>NZ_JBTGUT010000001.1:0-5570854 GCF_054343995.1 Pseudomonas sp. GNP013
TCCTGAAATAGGTTTACACCTGTTTCAGTCTCAAAACGCCTGATGCACCGCATCGGGCGTTTTGTATTTCAGGGATAAGTGCGGCCGCTCCCCGTTGTAGATCAGCACCGACTCATCCACCATTTTTACGGCATCCGCCAAATCTTTGGGCCGGTGCAGCAAAAACTCAGTTTTCAAAATCCCGTTTACCCGCTCTGCCATCGCGTTCTGATAGCAATCGTAGCCGTCCGTCATTGAGCACTTGATCCCATGCTTGGCGTGCATTTGCTGGTACAGGTCGGAGCAGTATTGGGCCCCGCGATCCGAGTGATGGATCAGCGATTGCTTGGATTTTCGCTGGCTAACAGCTTTCTGCAATGCTTTGACCACCGACTCCGTATGCAAGCTGTCATGCACATGATGACCCACGATCTTGCGTGAGTACGCGTCTGTTATCAGGCTGACGTAAACAACACTTTCCCGCGTGGGCAGATAGGTAATATCTGCAACCCAAACCTGCTCGGGCCTGCCAGCGACAACTTGTTCCGGGCCTGCTTTGAGCAGGTTGGGATGGCGGCGGAACCGATGATGGCTATGCGTAGTTTTATGATAGGCACGCTTTCGAGGAACCAGCTCTCGCGCTTCGCGCAAGATGGAAAAAAGACGGTCTCGACCAACAATTACCTGCACTTCAGCCTCAGTGCTCATCAGATAATGCAGCTTGCGCGTGCCTAACCTCGGCTGACGACGCCGCTTTTCCAGAACAAAGTCCACTACTTGCTGGTCTTGGTGAGCTCTCGCATCAACGGCTTGGTTACGTTTGTAATACGCTTGGCGCGAAATTCCCATGAACAGGCAAGCCCTGGTAATGCTCAGGTCTTGGATTTGCCCTTGCGAGAGGACTTGCCGGGTCGCTTTTTTACGATGGACACACCGTAATCATTTTTCAAGACGTTCACGACAGCTTCAAAGAACTGGGCCCTTTGATTGCTCAGCGCCAACTGTTCTTCAAGCTCTTTAATCCGCTGCTCGGGTGTCAGCGGGAGGTGGGGGTCGGTCATCGGCCTGCTCCGCGGCGCTCGGATTGAGGCGCCTTGGCTCCAGTCCTGTCGGCCATGCTTGCGTAGCCAAACCAGTACCGTGGACCGGCCCTGAATGCCAAAGCGCCGTTGAGCCTCTTTATAACTCAACTCGCCTTTTTCGACTTGGTCTACGACCGACAATTTAAAAGCTAGCGTGTAATCGCGTTGGCTGCGCCTTTTTCCCGTATCCATTGAGTCCTCCTGAAGAAAGGTCAGAAGGTGTAAACCTTATTCAGGACGGGACAAGGTATCAAAAAAAGCCCGCATGATGCGGGCTTTTTTTATGCATACGGACACTCATGAAAAATGAGTGTCCGCCATACGGGGTGTAACCAGATTAGTTTTTGAGTAGCCTAACTGCGATGGCATCAGGCGAGTATTGGCGAGCTGCTTAAGTAACTTTTTTGCTGCGCCAGTATTAGCTTAAATTAATAGTCATACTGGGTCCCCAGGACGATGCACTGTTTGCGAGTCTACATTGTGCGGTAATGGCTATGGTTTCAGGGCCCTGAAATCTTAATGTGGCAGAAAAGTGACTGTTTTCGTCACAGAAAGCACTGGCCAATTCGTATCCGTGATTCGCAATACAAATACTCACGTTAGGCATGGAAAGATGCCTGAACATTAAAGATCTTGTAGGGTGAATCCCGTCAGGCATTGACTATTTTCTATTTTTTATGTGCGCCATCCAAGGTGTGATTTTATTCATCTCGAATAGTTTAAGTTCGTGTTTTGAACGCGCATTGAATCTATTTGATGATGGAGAGTTAGTGATGGGATATATCAAAAAAGCCGCTGTCATGATGGCGTTGTTGACAATAGGCACGGCAGCCTTTGCGAAGGAGCGGGTATTCACCGCGTCTGTTGATGCAAAGGGCGTAATAACCGCCCAATCGCCTCTGTGGATAAAGGACGTTAAGTTAACCGCTCAGCCTGATTACTTTTCAGACTACAAGGTCAGATTTGTTCCCGGGACGTTTAAGGAGGTTCCGCGTTTCTGTACGGTCTCGGTCACCGATGTCAGCTCCAATGATCACATTTTCTACGGACACGCCAAGTTGGGCAGCGTTCCGGCGATTAATTACGTTAACGTCTTGACGCTCAAGGTGGGCGACAACAAGCCGGCCGGTGATTCGTCAATGGGCTTCATGTTGATGTGCGTTGAATAAGGTGATCTGACTGAGAAGCCCCGCTATTCACGGGGCTGCTTCCTGGCGTCACTCGTGATCAATATCCAACTTCGCAAACTTCACCCGCGCGCCTTCCTTGCTGTCGCCGCTGTTGTCCTGCACGTACACCCCCGCCTTGAAGTACAAAGGCTTTGCGCCCCATGCCGCGCCGATGCGCTCGTTCCATTGCCCGTCGGCAGCCTCCACGCTGAGTAGCCCTGCCTTGTTGAGGTTGATCACGTAGGTAAAGCTCTTGTCCAGCGGCACGTTGGTGGCGACGGTGATCACGCGGCTTTCGTCGTCGTCCGGGCGCATGCGCACTTTGGCGACAATGTTGCCGCTCTGGGTTTTTTCCTTGAACTGGTATTCCAGCTTGATCAGCGGTTTCTGGCTGTCGTAGGCATGGATCTGGCCGATCACGACCTTGCCGCTGGAGGGCACCTGGTTCACTTCCAGAGTGGCGCGCAGGAAGTTGTCGGCATCGGGATAGTTCCAGTTGCGCAGGCGGCCGTCGGCGTAGGTTTCGCGCAGTTCGCTGCGGGGGTAGATGGCATTGTCGGTGCGCGTGCCGGTTACCGGTGTCCAGAATTGCACGTTGCTGCCTTCAGCCTGAAAGTACTGGTCCTTGAAGCCGTTCATCAGCTTGGGGGTGTCGATGGTCGAGGGGGGCGAGCCTACCGGAATGCTCAGGTTCCAGGTGGAAAGGTCGATCATGGTGTTGGCCTTTTAAGGAAAGAGAAGGCTTTAGCCCGAGGGCTCCAGAGTTTATTTATAGGCGGAACTCACCAGGTTGTTAATTATTTTGTGGCAAATTTCTGGCGTCAAAGGAATACCAAAAAGCCATGTTCCCGTACCCCGTGGGGTGTAGCGCTCGACCGTTAGTCGGCTTCCCCGGCTTTGGCGCAATGATGGCACCTGCGTCACTTCTGATTTGCAGGTTCCAAGGCTAGAGTGAGGCCTCAGTATTTGTCCGGGTTTTCTGTCGGAAGTGACCGGGTCAGTTCCTAAGGAAGAGACGTAGCATGGAATGCGCTCCACACCACCGCGATGGCAGTTCGGTTCTTCTGGTGGTCGATGATTACCCGGAAAACCTCATCAGCATGCGCGCGCTGTTGCAGCATGACGATTGGCAGGTGATAACCGCCGATTCCGGTGTGCAAGCGCTGGGACTGTTGCTGGAGCACGACGTCGATCTGGTCTTGCTGGACGTGAAGATGCCCGGCATGGACGGCTTTGAAGTCGCTCGCCTGATGCGCGGCAGCCAGCGCACCTGCATGACGCCGATCATCTTCCTGAGTGCCAACGCGCAGTCGCCGGCCTCCGTGCTGGAGGGCTACGCCAGCGGTGCCATCGACTACCTGTTCAAGCCCTTCGATCCGCTTATCCTCAAGCCCAAAGTCCAGGCGTTGCTCGACCACCAGCGCAACCGCCGGGCCTTGCAGCGTTTGAGCCATGATCTGGAGCTGGCCCGCGCGTTCAACGCCTCGGTGCTCGACAACGCCGCCGAGGGCATTCTGGTGGTCGGCGAGGACGGCGTGATTCAGTACGCCAACCCGGCGATCTCACGTCTGCTCAACGCCACCACCGATGAGCTGCAGGGCCAGGAGTTTCTGCGCTTTCTGCAAAAACCCCACGTGCCGGCCTGGTTCGATTCGCAGATGTACGCCGGTTACCGCAGCGGCGAAACCTGGCGCCTGCACGATGCGATCCTGCGTACCAGCCGAGGCCAGCAGGTGCCGGTGGCGTTGTCCTGCGCGCGCCTGCCCGCCGAGCAGAAGGCCATGGTGGTGACGGTGCTGGACATGTCCGAAGTGCGTCACCTGCATCAGCAACTCGAGTTCCAGGCCGTGACCGACCCGTTGACCGGGCTTTTGAACCGTCGTGGTTTTCAACAGGCGGTGGACAGCATTCTGCTGCGCGGCGAACGCAGTGAGGCGTCGCTGGTGCTGCTCTACCTGGACCTCGACGGGTTCAAGCGGGTCAACGATTCGTTGGGCCATGATGCCGGTGACCGGGTGCTGCGCTGGGTGTCCGAGCAGATCAAGGCATGCCTGGGCTCGTGCGACCTTCTCGGGCGCATGGGTGGGGATGAGTTCACCGCGTTGCTGGAGCTGGAGTTCCCGGAGCAGGCGGCAAAGATCTCAGAGAAGCTGATCGAACGAGTGTCTGTTTGTCATCAGGTTGATGGTTTGGATGTGATGCTTGGGGTCAGCATCGGCATTGCTACGTTTCCCGATTGTGGCTCGGACCTGAACGGCCTGCTGCGCGCGGCCGACATTGCCATGTACGAAGCCAAGCGCGCGGGACGTCAGCAATATCGCTATTACGACCAGGAAATGAACGGTCGCGCACGTTCGCGCCTGATGCTGGAAGACAGCGTGCGCACGGCAATCCACAACAAGGAATTCACCCTGGTATACCAGCCCCAGGTGTCCCTCGACGCCGGTCGTTTGCGCGGCGTCGAAGCGCTGTTGCGCTGGCAGCATCCCAGCGTCGGCGACGTACCGCCGGGGCTGTTTCTGCCGCTGCTGGAAGAAGCGCGGCTGATCAGCCAGTTGAGCGCCTGGATTTACCAGCAAGTCGCCGCGCAACGCCAGGCCTGGCAGACCTGTTTCGACGGTGAACTGGTGCTGAGCGTGAGCCTGAGCGCAAGTCAGTTCAATATGCCCAACCTGGCGACCCAGTTGCAGCAGGTGCTTGACCGACATGGGTTACAGGGCCGTCAGATGGAGGTGGAAATCAGCGAAGACAGCCTGATGAGCAACCTCGAAGAATCCATCAAACAGCTCAAGCTGTTGCGCCGCATCGGTGTACGGATTGCCCTGGACGACTTCGGTTTGGGCAACTGCTCACTCGCCCATCTGCGCGACCTGGCGTTCGACACCCTCAAGCTGGACCCGCAATTGGTCGCCCGGCTGCCGGATTCGGCGCGGGATGCAGCGATGGCCCGCAGCATTATCGAGCTGTGCACGCATTTCGACGTGCTGGTGGTAGCCGAGGGCGTGGATACCCAGGCGCAGGCCGATTGGCTCAAGGCCAATGGCTGCCGGTTCATTCAGGGCGCATGGGCATCAAAGCCCTTGATGGCCGACGAGGTCGTTGACTGGGCACGCGCTCGGCAACGTTGAATTCGCTACACTGGCGCCCATCCCAAGCCTGTTGCAGACCTCAATGACCACCCTGAAATACCTCCAGGCCTACCCAGCGGCCCTCCAGGAACACGTTCGCCAATTGATCGCCAGGGACCAATTGAGCGCCTACCTCGAGCAACGCTACCCCGAGCGCCACGCCGTGCAGAGCGACAAGGCGCTGTATGCGTACGCCCTGGCCTTGAAGCAGGAGCACCTGCGCAATGCGCCGGCCATCGACAAGGTGCTGTTCGACAACCGCCTGGATCTCACGCACCGCGCCCTGGGCCTGCACACCACGATTTCCCGGGTGCAGGGAGGCAACCTCAAATCCAAGAAAGAGATTCGCATCGCCGCGCTGTTCAAGGAAGCGGCGCCGGAATTTCTGCGCATGATCGTGGTGCACGAGCTGGCGCACTTCAAGGAATCGGACCACAACAAAGCGTTCTACAAACTCTGCGAGTACATGATGCCGGGCTACCATCAGGTGGAATTCGACCTGCGGGTGTACCTCACCTGGCGCGATTTGCAGGGCAAGACTTAAGCACAAGGCGAACGACCATGGACGTGAGCAAGACCAAGAGCAGTTTCTACCGCCGCTTGTATGTGGCCTACCTGATCGACAGCGGGCAGGCCAGCAGCGTGCCGGCGTTGACCGAGCTGACGGGCATGCCGCGCCGCACCGCCCAGGACACGATTGCGGCGTTGGCGGATCTGGATATTGTGTGTGAGTTCGAGCAGGAAGACGGCGCCCGCAACCATGCGGGGTGCTATCGGGTGCGCAGTTGGGGGGCGATAGACCGTCAGTGGATCGAGGCAAATCTGGCGTCGATCAAGCGGGTGTTGGGGTATCCCTGAAGCTGGCGGTGGTTGGGCTGACGCCATCGGGAGCAAGCCCCCTCCCACATGTTGACGTGTGAACACCTTTAAATATGGGAGGGGGCTTGCTCCCGCTAGCGCCCTCAGGCACGCCGCATACCCCTATGTGGAATCCCATCCTCCAGATACTGCTCCCCCTCTGCCACAAACCCATACCGCCCGTAATACCCCTGCAGATGCGCCTGGGCCGATAGATAAATCGGCGTATCCGGCCAGATAGGCTCAATCTGCCTGAGTGTTTCCTCCATCATCTGGTGTCCCAACCCCGTACCGCGGGCCGAGGGCGCCACGATCACCCGGCCGATGACCACATCGCCGCCTTGCAGCGCTGGGTCAAGCAGGCGCAGGTAAGCCACCAGTTCATCGCCTTCCCAGGCCATCATATGATGGGTGTCACCGTCCAGGTCCTGCCCGTCGATGTCCTGATAAACGCACTGCTGCTCAACGACGAACACCTCGCAACGCAGCCGCAGGATGGCGTACAGCTGCTCCTTGCCCAGGTCGGTGTGATGCTTGCAGAGCCAATCCACTGTCATGATAGATGTCCGATAAGTGCCTGGCGCCGATAGTAAGCGGGACGAGCGTTCGTGTCTAAATCAGCTATTTTTGTGAATGACCTCAATTTGCCATCATTGTCTGGGTGCGCCGCCGGTCAGTTTGTGTAATCTGAGCTACTGTTACAGCCTCAGGATTGCCCTGCGCCAGGGCCAAAGCCTGCCTGCCAAGGATTTTGAGCATGCCGCGATTCTCTCGTGCCGTTGCTTTATTTGGAGTGTTGTTGCTGGCCCAGCCCCTGTACGCGCAGCGCTTGCGCCTGACTGCAGATGCGTGGCCGCCGTTTACCGATGCCACGCTGGTCAATGGCGGCCTGGCCACCGATATCGTCACGACTGCTCTGGCCCGCGCCGGCTACGCCAGTGACTTCGAGCAGGTGCCCTGGGCCCGTGCTCTCAAGGGCGTGGGCGATGGGCGTTATGACGTGCTGATCAACGCCTGGTATGACGAGGCGCGCACGCAGTTGGGGCAGTTTTCCGCCGAGTACCTGCTCAATCGCGTGCGATTCATCAAGCGCCGCGAAGACCCGATCGAGTTCGAGAACCTGGCGCAACTGCACGAGGCACCCATCGCGGTAGTGCGCGGCTATGCGTATTCGACGGCGTTCGATGCCGACACGCAGTTGCAGAAAATTCCGGTGCACAACTTCGCCATGGCCGTGCGCATGTTGGCGGCCGAGCGGGTGCGGCTGACGGTGGAGGATGAATACGTGGCGCGCTTTTACCTGGCGCGTGAATCCGCGCGGGTGCGCAATGCAGTGGAGTTTCTGCCCAAGCCATTGAGTGAAAACAGTCTGCATATCCTGGTGAGCCTGAAGAACCCCGAGCATGCGCAGATTGTGGCGGGGTTTGATCGCGAGATTGCCAGGATGAAGGCGGATGGCAGTTATGCGCGGTTGATGAAACAGCACGGGATGTAATGTTCTTGAGGACCCATCGGGAGCAAGCCCCCTCCCACAGTTGAAAGGTATTCACACATCAAACTGTGGGAGGGGGCTTGTTCCCGATAGCGATTCAAGCCGCGCGGGTATCCTTGATCAAATGCGCCGCCAACGTGCGCAACGGCCCCAACTGCCGGCAAATCAACGCCAACTGCGTCTGCACCAGTCGCTGCCCTTCATCGATTTCATCCGGCATCTGCTCAAGCTGCGCCGCCAGGGCTTCCTCTGCATCGCTTTGAATCGTAATCGGTTGTTTGTTGGCCAGGCCGCTGGCGATTTCATCGATGCTCGCCGCGAGGCTGTCGCCCGCACCGTCGATCAACTGCTCGCGCATCTGCGGCGGCAGTTGCGTGTCGCGGTGTGCGCCCAACCCCGACAAATAGCTGAGCAAGGTGTGCGACAGCACCAGAAAGCGGAAGCCCACGTCGGCTTCCTTACGAAAGTGCCCTGGCTCCATCAGCATGTTGGCCAGCGTGGTGGACAGCGCCGCGTCGGCGTTGTGCGCGTTGCGTCGGGCCAGGCGGTAGGCCAGGTCGTCGCGCTTGCCGTCGGCGTATTGCTGCATGATCTGGCGCAGGTAGATGCTGTTGCAGGTCAGGGTGTTGGCCAGCACTTTGTTCAGGCGCCGCCCCTGCCAGTCCGGCAGGAACAGGAACACCGCCAGGCCCGCGATCAGGCTGCCCAGCAAGGTATCGAACAGCCTTGGCAGAAACAGCCCGTAGCCATCGCCCACCTGGTTGAAACAAAACAGCACCATCAGCGTGATGGCCGCCGTGGCCAGGGTGTAGCGGGTGGTGCGGTTGATAAAGAACACCAGGCCGGCGGCGATGGCGAACATCGACTGCACCAGAGGGCTGGGGAACAGGTCGAACAGCGCCCAGGCCACTGTGAGGCCGATGGCCGTGCCGATGATCCGCTGGCCGAGCTTGCGCCGCGTCGCGCCGTAGTTGGGTTGGCAAACGAACAGCGTGGTGAGGATGATCCAGTAACCCTGGGACGCGTGAATGGCATGCAGGGTGGCGTAGCCGATGGTCAGCGCCAGGGACAGGCGCAACGCATGCCGAAACAGCAGCGATGTTGGCGTGAGCTGGGTGCGCAGGCGTGTCCACATTTCCCTGAGGTTGCGCGGCGCGCGGTCCAGCAGGTTGCTGTCGGTGGCGTCGGCCAGGGCGTCAGGGTTGCTGGCGTCGCCGAGCAGGCGGTCGAGGGTCGACAGGTTGGCCGCCAGGGCCCGCAGCGAACGCAGCAGGCCGCGCCAGGCCGGATTGCTCTGCAGGCGCAGGTGTTCCAGCGAGGCGTTCAGGTCGCCGAGGGCCTCGGCGAAACTGTCGTCATAGATGAACGGCTGGCGCAGTTGGATCGACTCGCCGAGCGCCTGGCAGGCCTTGCCCTGCTGACGCAACAGGCGCTGGCAGCGGAACAGCACGTCACTGTGGAAGAACGCATCGGCCAGCGCGTTATACGGGTAGTGGGACGAACTGGCGCGTTCGTGGATGTCCTGGGCGAGAAAGTACAGCTTGAGATAACGACTGACCTTCGAGCCCGGTCGACCATTGCCCACGCGGTGCAGGATGATTTCCTTCGCGGCGTTCAACGCGGCAACCACCCGGCCATTCTGCTGCGCCAGTTCCAGGCGGCGAGCTTCCACATCCAACTGACGGATCGGTTCGAACAGCGACGACTTGAGTTTGAGATAGCGGCCCAACTCACGAAACAACCGCGCCAGGCTCTGCTGCACCGGCTGATTGGAAAACAGCGCCTGCCATAACACCGACAGCACGCCGTACCAGGCCGCGCCGGCCACCAGCAGCGCCGGCTCGTGCCAGAAGTCGGTGACCGCGCCGCCGCGCTGGTCCACGCCGATCATGGTGTACACCGACAGAATCAGCGTGGCCGAAGCAATCGCGCCATAGCGTTCGCCCAGCGCGCCGAGCATGGTCAGGCAAAACGTCGCCAGGGCGAGCGAGAGGGCGAAAAACCAGGGGTAGGGGAACAGCAACTCCACCGACAGCGCGGCGATGCTGAAACACACCAGTGTCACCGCCAGGGCGTTGAGGCGGCCCTGCCAACTGTCGTCGGTCTCGGCCAGCGCGCTGGCGATGATCCCCAGGAACAACGGGATCAACAGCGCCATTTCATTCTGATACCAGCACAGCGCCATGCTGCCGGTGAGGGCGATGAACACCCGAATGCTGTAGCTGAATTTATCCAGCGCCCACAGGCGCCGCAGGGAGTGCTTGAACGAGGTCGATGACATGAAGTCGGGCGTCTTCCGGAGCGATGTCGCTAAATTGAGCCAGTAATGACGCCACGGCAAGGGCGGTGATCACATCAGAGGGCAAAATATCTCTCTGGCACACCACCAACCAAATGTGGGAGGGAGCAAGCCCCCTCCCACATGTGATCGAGTACATCCTTCAGGCGTACTGCGCCGCCGCATAACCCGAGGCCCAGGCCCACTGGAAGTTGAACCCGCCCAGATGCCCGGTCACGTCCAGCACTTCGCCAATAAAGTACAGGCCCGGGCTTTTCAGGGATTCCATGGTCTTGGACGAGACTTCTCGCGTATCCACCCCGCCCAGCGTCACCTCGGCGGTGCGATAGCCTTCGGTCCCCGCCGGCACCAATTGCCAGTTGCCCAACTTGTTGGCGATGTCGGCAATTTCGGCATGGGTGTACTGCTTCATCGGCTTGGACGCAAACCAGGTGTCCGCCAGCAGGTTGGCCATCTTCTTGGTGAAGATTTCGCCCAGCAGGGTTTTCAGCTCGCTGTTGGGGCGCTCGGCCTGTTGCGCTTGCAGCCAGGTGTGGGCGTCGTGGTCGGGCAGCAGGTTGATCTCCACCGTGTCGCCGGATTCCCAGTACGAGGAAATCTGTAAAATCGCCGGCCCACTCAGGCCACGGTGAGTGAACAGGATGTTCTCGCGAAAGCTCTGGCCGTTGCAGCTGACCAGGCAATCCACTGAGGTACCGGACAGCTCGCCGCACAGGTCCTTGAGCTGGTCGGTGATGGTGAACGGCACCAGCCCGGCGCGGGTTGGCAGCAGCTCGTGGCCAAATTGCTTGGCCACTTGGTAACCAAAACCGGTCGCGCCCAGTGTCGGGATCGACAAGCCGCCCGTGGCGATCACCAGGGATTCGCAGTGCAGCTCGCCCAGGGTGGTCTGCAACCGATAGCCGTTGTCGACCCTGGCGATGGTTTCGATTGAGGTGTCCAGGTGCAGGCTCACACCGGTCTGGATGCATTCGTCGAGCAGCATGCCGAGGATGTCGCTGGACTTGTTGTCGCAGAACAGCTGGCCGAGTTTCTTCTCGTGGTACGGCACACCGTGTTTGGCCACCAGCGCGATGAAATCCCACTGGGTGTAGCGCGCCAGGGCGGACTTGCAGAAGTGCGCGTTGTGCGAGAGAAAGTTGGCCGGCTCGGTGTACATATTGGTGAAGTTGCAGCGGCCACCGCCGGACATCAGGATCTTTTTGCCGGCCTTGTTCGCGTGGTCCAGCAACATGACCTGCCTCCCGCGCCCGGCGGCGGTCAGTGCGCACATCAAGCCTGCGGCGCCGGCGCCAATGATCACAACTTCGGTCGAGCGCACAGCCATGTCCTCACAAAAATATTGATCTGAAATGCAATCAACACTGTGGGAGGGGGCTTGCTCCCGATTGCAGTGTGTCAGTCAGAGCATCTGCAACTGATACACCGCTATCGGGAGCAAGCCCCCTCCCACAGGGGGGCTCCACCTGGACGGGGAGGGTCTTACAGGATACGCACGCGCAGCGAGCGGCCCTTGATCTTGCCGTCGTTCAAGCGCTGCAGCGCCTGTTTGGCGATGCCGCGTTCCACGGCCACGAAGGCCTGGAAATCAAAGATCGCGATCTTGCCGACCTGGGCACCCGGGATACCCGCGTCACCGGTCAACGCGCCAAGGATGTCGCCTGGACGCACTTTGTCCTTGCGCCCTGCGGCGATGCACAGGGTGCTCATCTGCGGCAGCAACGGACCTCCGCTTTGCGGCTTGAGGTTGTCCAGTTGGTCCCAGTTCAGCGGCGACTTCTGCAGTTGCTCGATGGCCTGGGCACGGTGCGCTTCGGACGGTGCCACCAGGCTGACGGCGATGCCGGTCTCACCGGCGCGGCCGGTACGGCCCACGCGGTGGATATGGATTTCCGAGTCGCGGGCCAGTTCCACGTTGATCACCATGTCCAGCGCGTCGATGTCCAGGCCGCGCGCGGCCACGTCGGTGGCGACCAGCACCGAGGTGCTGCGGTTGGCGAACATCGCCAGCACCTGGTCACGGTCGCGCTGTTCCAGGTCGCCGTGCAGGCCGACCGCGGAAATGCCCTTGGCGGTCAGGTGATCCACGGTTTCCTGCACCTGCTGCTTGGTAAAGCAGAACGCCACGCACGACGCCGGGCGGAAATGCGCCAGCACCCGGGTCACGGCGTCCATGCGTTCTTCCGGCGAGATCTCGTAGAAACGCTGCTCGATCTGGTCATCGGAGTGGAACGCTTCGGCTTTCACCTGTTGCGGCGCGCGCATGAACTTGGACGCCAGTTGCTTGATGCTCACCGGGTAGGTGGCCGAGAACAGCAGGGTCTGGCGGCGTGGCGGGGTCTTGCTGATGATGTCTTCGATGGCGTCGTAGAAGCCCATGTCGAGCATGCGGTCGGCTTCGTCGAGGATCAGCGTGTTCAGGCCGTCCAGCACCAGCGAACCCTTGCGCAGGTGTTGCTGGATGCGCCCCGGGGTGCCGACGATGACGTGGGCGCCGTGCTCGAGGGAGGCGATCTGCGGGCCGAGGGACACGCCGCCGCACAGGGTCAGCACCTTGATGTTGTCTTCGGCGCGGGCCAGGCGACGAATTTCCTTGGCGACCTGGTCGGCCAGCTCACGGGTGGGGCACATCACCAGCGCCTGGCAACCGAAGTAGCGTGGGTTGATCGGGTTCAGCAGACCGATGCCGAAGGCGGCGGTCTTGCCGCTGCCGGTCTTGGCCTGGGCAATCAGGTCCAGTCCCTTGAGGATCACCGGCAAGCTTTGCGCCTGGATCTGCGTCATCTCGACGTAACCCAGCGAGTCGAGGTTAGCCAGCATGGCGGCGGACAGGGGCAAAGTATTAAAAGCGGTGGCGATGGTAGTCACGGGACTGGCTCTGCAAAACAAAATGTCGCGCAGTGTAGCAGCCCTGTGAAATTTTCCCCGCAAGTTCTAGACGAGACGCCCGTCAGTGCTCGAGATCGTGTTCGCGGTTGATCGCCCGTTTGCCGTCGCTTGGCGACAACTGCAGGAAGATCGCCGCCGCCAGCATCGCCATGATGCCCACCGTGAGGAAGGTCAGCTGGAATGCGCCAAGTACCGTGTTCACGCCATCGTTGCCGGCGTCGGCGGTGAACCCGCCGAGCAACGCACCGGCGCAGGCCACGCCCAGGCTCAGGGACAATTGCGCGACCACCGACAGCAAACTGTTGCCGCTGCTGGCCTGGGCGTCATCGAGGTCGATCAGGGTGACGGTATTCATCGCGGTAAATTGAAACGAGTTGATCGCCCCCAGCACCGCCAGCATGGCCAGCAGCAGCGGGTAGGGCGTCTGCTCGCTGACCAGGCCCATGCTCGCCAGCATCAGGCCCAGCGCCAGGGTGTTGCCGGTGAGCACCGCGCGATAACCCAGGCGCTCAATCAGCGGCCGTGCGATGGACTTGGCGAACATCGCTGCCGCCGCCAGGGGCAGCATGCTCATGCCGGCCTGGGACGGTGAATAACCCAGCGCCACCTGCAACAGCAGCGGCACCAGAAAGGGCAGGGCGCCGCTGCCCAGGCGCGCGAACAGGTTGCCCAGGATGCCCACGGCAAAGGTGCGGGTCTTGAACAGCACCGGCGAAAACAGCGGATTCTCGATATGCCCGGCGCGCAGCCAGTACGCCGCCAGGCACGCCAGCCCGCCGAACAGCAGGAGCATCACGCGCAGGTGCGGCAGGTGCAGTTCGCCCAGGCCTTCCATGGCGATGGTGATCAGCACCATCGCCGCGCCAAACAGCACAAAGCCCATACCGTCAAAGCGCGTGCGCTCGCTGCCGCGCAGGTCGGGGATGAATTTCCACACGGCGAAGCAGCCGATGATGCCCACCGGCAGGTTGATCAGAAAGATCCAGTGCCAAGTCATGTATTGCACCATCCAGCCGCCCATGGTCGGGCCGAGCAGTGGACCGAGCAGGCCGGGAATCGTGATGAACCCCATGATCCGCACCAGCTCGGAGCGCGGGTAGGCGCGCAGCACCACCAGCCGACCGACCGGCAGCATCAGCGCGCCGCCCAGGCCCTGCACGACCCGCGCGCCCACCAGCATGCTCAGGCTGCTGGACAGTGCGCACAGCAGCGAGCCGATGCTGAACAGCATGATTGCGCCGAAGAAGATTTTCTTGGTGCCGAAGCGGTCGGCGATCCAGCCCGACGCGGGGATCAGCAAGGCGACGGTGAGCATATAGGCGATCACCACCCCTTGCATGCGCAGCGGGTTTTCCGCGAGGTCCTGGGCCATGGCCGGCAGGGCCGTGTTGAGAATCGTCCCGTCCAGCGACTGCATGAAGAAGGCAATCGCCACCACCCAGGGCAGCCAGCGAGCGGTCTTGGCATCGAGAGGAGCGCGGGTCGGCATGGCAGTCCTTTGGTTAGCTGGCTATGTATCGCCGATTATGCGCCATCCGCCGCGCGTTTTCCCATTGGCGGTTCGTCTAATTCCGACAGCGTCGCGTGTTTGCCGACCAAAAAGTCCAACAGCGCCCGGTGCACTGCCGCTGCCGCCTCGCGCGATTCCAGATCGAGCAGGTGGCCGGTGTGTTCGGCCACGGCAAAGCTGCTGCGTCCCACGTATTGCTTGAACAAACGGGCGTCGGCGGCCGGCGTGTAGGCGTCCAGCGCGCCGTTGAGAAAATGCACCGGCGTGTCGATCTGGCGCAGCGCCGGCAGGTAGTTGCCATCGCCCAGTGCCAGCACCTGGTGGATGTGAAAACGCGCCTGGCGGTACTCGGTGGTCGCCATGTTCGACAGGTGGCGGTGGTTGTTGCGCTTGAGGCGCGGCGACAGGTACTGGCCGACCGTCTCGTTGAGCAGATGGCCGACGGCGGATTTGTCATCGGCCTCGATCAGCACGCGCACGCGTTCCACGTAGTCGAGCATCACGGGGTTGAGGTTGGGTGCCAGGGCCATCACCACCGAGCTTTCGATGGACGGCGGGTTATGGGCCAGGGTCAGCAGCGTGGAGATACCGCCCCAGGACGCCGACACCAGATGGTTGACCGCAAAGCGCTCCACCAGCGCACGCAGGATGTGCACCTCGTCGTCCTTGGTCACCAGGTCGAGGTCGGTGTTGTGTTCGCGCGAGTAACCGGAGAACGGCAGGTCGAACAGCAGCACGTTGAAATGTTCGGCCAGGCACTTGCTGGTGCGCGCAAAGGAGCGCGTGGTGGACAGCGCGCCATTGACCATCAGCACGGTTTTCTGCTGCGGGTCGTTGCCCAGTTGCTCTACGTGAATGTTGTAATGCTTGAACAGCTTCTCTATGACGAAACTTCCATGATTCATCGTCGCACTTCCTGTGAGATGGCGGTATGCCACTAACCGTTATAGCGAGCTTTTCAGCAGACGACAACAGGCTGCACGGGGAGTCATGCAAGTTCGGAAGGAGATGTCAGAAGCAACGCAGGACACTGTGGGAGAGGGCTTGCTGCCGATGGCGGTGTGTCAGTCACCGCATGCATGACTGATACGCCGCCACCGGCAGCAAGCCCCGTCCCCCAAGGATTAGAGGGTCAGGGTGAGGCGTTTGACCAGCGCACCCGGGAGTAGATTGGAAGCGGTGTTGCGCTGGCCGTAGGTGCTCGGCGACAACAGCAATTCCCGCTCTGCCGTGAGCGCTTCCAGCTGCGAGCCGAGCAGGCTGTAGACGCTGTCATCAAAGCGCATGGTGCTGACCGGCGCCTTGATTTCGCCGTTCTCCACCCAGAACGTGGCGAAGCGCGTCATGCCGGTGAGGCGCGCCGCCGGCAGGTCGGAGTAGTTCAGGTACCACAGGTTGCTGATGTACAGCCCGGTGCCCAGTTGCTTGAGGATATCGGCCTGGGCGAGCGTGCCCGCCGCCATCTGCAGGGCGCTGGGGGATTCATCACTGCTGGCGCCGTTGGCGGGCAGGCCATATTCGGCGGCGCTGCGCGAGTTCACCAACTGGTCGCAGGCAGCACCGGCCTTGATCAACGTGACATCACCGCGCGGGTAACCCTCGGTGGAAAACGCCTGGCTCAGCGAGCCACTGATCTGCTCGGTGACGGTCACCAATGGGCTCAACGGCTGTTCACCGGCATAGAGCTTTTGCAGCGAGCTGCCTTTGCTGGCGATGGCCTGGGCCGAAAAACCGCCCCAGGTGATGATGCTGATGATTTCTTCCAGTGCCGCCGGTGCCAGGTAGGCGCGGTATTGCCCGGGCGGCAGCGGGTGCAGCGGGCGATCGAGGAACGCCAACTGCGCGCGCGCCTGCTGCAGGCGCGCGGCGAATTCGGCGCTGTCCCACGTGTGCCCGGCGTAGCTGGCTTTTACCGCTTCACCGTTGGCGTGGAACAGGCTGAAGTCGAAGTTGAAACTATTGGCCTGATGCCAGCCGAACGCGCCGTTCGAACTGGCAAAGCCACGGCTGATCGGGCCTGCGGCGTAGAAACCGACCAGGTCAACGTCGGCCGCGGCCTGGCTGATCTCCTCCAGCACGCGGGCCAGGTCCGGCAGCGGCCTCACGTGTTCATTGTGGCTTTGCCAAGGCTCCTGATTGAGCAGCAGATAAGGATCCTGTGGCAGCAACGGCAAGGTCTCGCGCAACTGTTGCAGGCCATCGGCGAGGCGCTGGCGATCCAGTGCCGGCGAGCCGGCCAGAGTGATGCCGAGGTCGGCATGCCGGCCATCGCTGATCAGCTTGAGGTTCACGCTGGCCTGCTGCACATGCCCGGCCTGGCGTACCTCGGCGTGGTTGAATCGCACGAATTCGGACGACTCGGCCGCGTAGCCCAGGTGAAATTGTTCGTTGTCGGTGACGGCTTGCTGGAGCCACTGCACCAATGCCTTGAAATCGTTCATCAGGCATCTCCCCCAAATACATCCACGTTGCTGAACACACAGGCCGGCGACGCATGGCCGACGCGGATCACCTGGTTGGGCTCGCCCTTGCCGCAGTTGGGCGTGCCCAATACCTGGAACGTGCTGGCGTCGCCCACCGCGCTGAGGTTGCGCCAGAACTGCGCGGAAATGGCCCGGTAGTTGGGGTTTTTCACCACGCCCTTGAGTTCGCCGTTTTCAATCAACTGGCCCCATTCGCAGCCGAACTGGAATTTGTTGCGCGCATCGTCGATGGACCAGGAGCGGTTGGTCGACATCAGAATGCCGTGCTCGATGGCGCCAATCATCTGCGCCAGGCTCTGGTCGCCGGCCTCGATGTTCAGGTTGGCCATGCGGTCGATGGGCGGGCGGTTCCAACCGCTGGCGCGGCTGTTGGCGACGCCTGGCAGGCCCGAGCGAAATTGCGACAAGGCGCCACCCAAAGGCTTGAGCAGCAGCCCTTCGCGGATCAGGAATTGTTTGCTGGCGCGGGTGCCGTCATCGTCATGGTGATAGCTGGCCAGCTGCTCGGGGATGTCCGGGTCGAAGGTCACGTTGAGCAGCGGCGAGCCGTATTGCAGCTGACCGAAGTCGCTGGCCTTGACGAAACTGGTGCCGGCGTAATTGCGCTCATCCCCCAGGATACGGTCGAGTTCCAGCGGGTGACCGATGGATTCGTGGATCTGCAGGATCATCTGGTCGGGCATCAACAGCAGGTCGCGCGGGCCCTGGGGGGTGTTCGGCGCGAGCAGGAGTTGCAGTGCCTGATCGGCGACGCGTGGCGCAGCGCCGATCAGGCCGAAGCGGCTGATCACATCGAAGCCGCCCTGCTGGCCGAAGTTGCTGCCGCCCAGGGTACGGGTCTGGCTGTCGTGGCCATCAAAGGCGGTGACGTTGACGCCGGGGAACACAAAGCGCTGGGCCTGGCGCAGCTCGGCGCCGGCACTGTTGAGGTAGATCTGCTCGACGTGGGTGAGGCCCAGGCTCACATCCCAGCTCACCAGGCGCTCGTCCCTGGGCACGGCGGCGGATTCATCGCCCAGCAATTGGTAGCAGTCGCTGAGGGACGGGAAGGCCTGCTCGAGATTGGGCGACAGGTAATCGGCCACGTCGCTGGACACCGGCTGCTGGTGCAGGTCGAGCAGGGCATGGGGCTTGATCTGGCGAGCTTGCTGTTCGGCGCGCTCGAGGGCGGCTTGCAGGCCGGCGAGGGAGATGTCGTTGGTCGCGGCGTAGGCTTGCACGCCGTTGAGACGCACGGTGAGCATGGCGCCTTCGTCGTGGCTGAGGTGCGGCGGTTCGGCGACGTTCTTGCGGACCGAGAGGTACTGGCCGGATTCGCGTACATAGCGCAGCGAGAAGAAGTCGGCGGTGGTGCGCAGGGCGTTGAAGTGCTGTTTGAGTGTGGCGTGGTGGTCGAACATGGGGCCTTCCTTGTGGGCGGCTCAGCGCGGGCAGGCGAACAGAGTAGGCCTGGGCTGGGGAGCTGATCAAGGAAAGGCAGTGCTTTGTGGCAGGTGCACCGTTGTGGCAAGCCCTAATGCCGTTCAGTTAAGGAAAATGTGTGGGCTTATTGTGGCGAGCGGGCTTGCCCTGCGTTGGGGTGCGAAGCGCCCCCCATCGAGCAAAACGCGGTGTACCTGATACGGCTCAGCGCCTGGTTTTGGGGCTGCTGCGCAGCCCAACGCAGGACAAGCCTGCTCGCCACAGGGAATCTGCGCTTAACTGAACGGTATTAGGGCAAGCCCGCTCGCCACAAGGTGTATCAGTTACTGCGCAATCTCACGCAGCGGTTTGCCGCGCACCGGCGCATCGCCCGCCACGTAGTAGTCGGCAGTGCTGCGTGGCAACGGCTGGCGGTTGCGGATCCTGTCGGCGATTTTCTCGGCGATCATGATCGTTGGCGCGTTCAGGTTGCCGGTGGTGATGATCGGCATGATCGACGCATCCACCACACGCAGGCCCTGCATGCCATGCACGCGGCCTTCGCCATCGACCACGGCCATCTCGTCGGTGCCCATCTTGCACGAGCATGAAGGGTGGTAGGCCGTTTCGGCGTGCTCGCGGATGAACGTGTCGAGCTGTTCATCGGTTTGCACCTCGATGCCCGGGCTGATTTCGCGGCCACGGTAAGGGTCCAGCGCCGGCTGCTGCATGATTTCGCGGGTCAGGCGGATGCCGTCGCGGAATTCTTCCCAGTCCTGCTCCGAGGCCATGTAGTTGAAGAGGATGCTCGGGTAGTCCCGTGGATTCTTCGACTTCACCTGCACACGGCCACGGCTTGGCGAACGCATGGAACCCATGTGCGCCTGGAAACCGTGCTCCTGCACACCCTTGCTGCCGTTGTAATTGATCGCCACCGGCAGGAAGTGGTACTGGATGTTCGGCCATTCGAATTCCGGACGCGAACGGATGAAACCGCCGGCTTCGAACTGGTTGCTGGCGCCGATGCCGGTGCCGTTGAACAGCCACTCGGCACCGATGGCCGGCTGGTTGTACCAGAGCAGCGACGGGTACAGCGACACCGGTTGGGTGCACGCGTATTGCAGGTACAGCTCAAGGTGGTCCTGCAGGTTTTCGCCGACACCGGGCAGGTCGTGGACCACCGGGATGTCGAGGCTCTCCAGCAGTTTGGCCGGGCCGACGCCGGAGCGTTGCAGCAGTTGCGGCGAAGCGATTGCGCCGCTGCAGACCAATACTTCTTTACGGGCACGGGCTTCAACGCGTTCTTCGGCGGCACCGATCAGGTAACGCACGCCCACTGCACGTTTGCCTTCGAACAGCACCTTGTCGGTGAGGGCGTGGGTGACGATGGTCAGGGTCGAACGCTTTTTGGCGGTGTCCAGGTAACCGCGCGCAGTGCTGGCGCGACGGCCGTTGGGCGTGACGGTGCGGTCCATCGGGCCGAAGCCTTCCTGCTGGTAGCCGTTCAGGTCTTCGGTACGCGGGTAACCGGCCTGCACGCCGGCTTCGACCATGGCGCTGAACAGCGGGTTATTGCCGGCCTTGGGCGTGGTCACACTGACCGGGCCGTCGCCGCCGTGCCAGTCATTCGGGCCGATGTCGCGGGTTTCGGCCTTGCGGAAGTACGGCAGGCAGTCGAGGTAAGTCCAGTCTTCCAGGCCCGGCAATTTGGCCCAGTTGTCATAGTCCATCGCGTTGCCACGGATGTAGCACATGCCGTTGATCAGCGAGGAACCGCCCAGACCTTTGCCGCGACCGCATTCCATCCGGCGCCCGTTCATGTGTGGCTCGGGATCGGTCTCGTAGGCCCAGTTGTAGCGACGGCCTTGCAGTGGGAACGCCAGGGCGGCGGGCATCTGGGTGCGGAAGTCCAGACGATAGTCGGGGCCGCCGGCTTCCAGCAGCAGAACGGTGACGCCTTCGTCTTCGGTCAGACGGGTCGCCAGGGTGTTACCGGCCGAGCCGGCACCCACAATGATGTAGTCGTATTCTTGGGACATAGGATGCACCCTCGTAAAATTGGGTTCGGCTGCTTTTGTGGCGAGGGGGCTTGCCCCCCCGTTCGACTGCGCAGCAGTCGCAAAATCAGCGCTGGAGTTCTATCTGAAAAGACTGTGCCGGGCTGGAATGGGGCTGCTTCGCAGCCCAGCGCGGGGCAAGCCCGCTCGCCACAGGGGGGCATTGCCCCCGGTTTTAGAACACCGAGGCGTAGTCGCCCAGCTCAACCTGTACCGATTTGATGCGGGTGAAGTTGTTCAGCGAGCTGATCCCGTTCTCGCGGCCCACACCCGATTGCTTGTAGCCGCCCACCGGCATCTTCGCGTCGGACTCGCCCCAGGCGTTGATCCAGCAGATGCCCGCTTCGAGTTGATGAATCACGCGGTGGGCGCGGTTCAGGTCCTTGGTCACAAGGCCAGCAGCCAGGCCGAAGTCGGTGTCGTTGGCGCGGCGGATCACTTCTTCTTCAGTCTCGTAGGTGAGCAGGCTCATTACCGGGCCGAAGATTTCTTCACGCACGATCACCATGTCGTCGGTGCAATCGCTGAACACAGTCGGGGCGACGTAGGCGCCTTTGGCCAGGTCGCCTTCGGTCATGCGCTCGCCGCCGCACAGCAGGCGTGCGCCTTGCTCTTTGCCCTTGGCGATGTAGCCGAGCACGCTTTCCATGTGGGCGAAGCTGACCAGCGGGCCGAAGTTGGTGTTTTCGTCCTGCGGGTCGCCGACGCGAATGCGCGCCACACGCTCAAGGATCTTGGCTTCGAACGCCGATTGCAGCTGCTTGGGCACGAACACACGGGTGCCGTTGGTGCACACCTGGCCGGAGCTGTAGAAGTTGGCCATCATTGCGATGTCGGCGGCGCGGTCCAGGTCGGCGTCTTCGAACACGATCAGCGGCGACTTGCCGCCCAGTTCCATGGTCACTTCTTTCAGCGAAGAGCTGGAAGCGCTGGCCATCACCTTCTTGCCGGTGTCGGTGCCGCCGGTGAACGAAACTTTCTCGATGCGCGGGTGCTCGGTGAGCCAGGTGCCGACTTCGCGGCCGCTGCCGGTGAGCACGTTGAACACGCCTGCCGGTACGCCGGCTTCGGTGTAGATCTCGGCCAGTTTCAGGGTGGTCAGCGAGGTGACTTCGCTGGGCTTGAAGATCATCGCGTTGCCGGCGGCCAGGGCCGGTGCGGATTTCCACAGGGCGATCTGGATCGGGTAGTTCCACGCGCCGATACCGGCCACCACGCCCAGCGGTTCGCGGCGGGTGTAGACGAACGAGGTGTCGCGCAGCGGAATCTGCTCGCCTTCGATGGCCGGCACCAGGCCTGCGTAGTATTCCAGCACGTCGGCGCCGGTGACGACGTCGACGAATTGGGTTTCGGAAAAGGCTTTACCGGTGTCCAGGGTTTCCAGGGCGGCCAGCTCGTCGTTGCGCTCGCGCAGGATATCGACGGCGCGACGCAGGATGCGCGAACGCTCCATGGCGGTCATCGCGGCCCAGATTTTCTGGCCTTTTTCGGCGCTGACCACGGCACGCTCGACGTCATCGAAGGTGGCGCGTTGCACGTGGGCGAGAACTTCACCGTTAGCCGGGTTGATGGCTTCAAAGGTGGCATCGCTGCCAGCGTCGCTGTAGCCGCCGTCAATGTAGAGTTTTTGCGTTTCGAAACGGGCCATAAAGTCCTCGCATGTGCATTAATGGGTTGGCGCGTTTGGGCAGTTGAGCGCGTGTTGGTGCGCTAGCTCGCCTGCTTGGCCAATTGGAAGTCCATGTATTCGTCAGCGATCCGCTGCGCCTGCGCCGTGTCGAAAGCGTCTCCCGAGAGGGCGCCGCGCAACCACAAACCGTCGATCAGGGCCGCCAGGCCGCGGGCTGCGCTGCGTGCTTCGGGCAGCGGCAGCACACGGCGGAACTGGCAGCACAGGTTGGAATACAGGCGGTGATCGTTGATCCGCTGCAACCTGTGCAATGACGGGTGGTGCATGCTGGCGGCCCAGAAGGCCAGCCAGGTTTTCATTGCCGGGCCACTGACCTGGCTGGCGTCGAAGTTGCCGCCGATGATCACCTGCAGGTGTGCACGGGGGCTGTCGTCTTCCAACGCCTGTCGGCGCTCCTGGACGCGCTCGATCAGCACGTTCATCAGGTAACGCATGGTTGCCGCGATCAGGCCGTTCTTGTCCTGAAAGTAGTGGCTGATGATGCCGTTCGACACCCCGGCCAGACGCGCGATCAGCGCAATGCTGGCGTCTGCCATGCCGACCTGGTCGATGGCCGTCAATGTGGCCTCGATCAACTGCTGGCGGCGTATGGGTTGCATACCGACCTTGGGCATGTTTCACCTCTTCCTTAGGCCGCTGATGGGCCAAATGCGGCCATCGGCTTGAGGGGCAGTCTATTTTGTTTTGATTGAACGTTCAATCAATAAAAAATCACAGGCTGGAATCGGCACAAAAAAAGTGGGAGGGGGCTTGCTCCCGATGGCAGGCTGCCAGCCACACCCTCTGTGGCTGATACACCGCTATCGGGAGCAAGCCCCCTCCCACTTTTTTTGTGCAGTGTCTGTCAGCCCAGGTTTTTGCCCAGCAGGGCGTGGTACAGCTCACTGTCTCCGAGGATGCCTACCACCTTGTGGTTGTCATGCAACACCAGCTTGTTGCCGGTCTGGTAGCGAATCTGCAACGCATCGCGCATGCCGATATTGGAATCCACCAGCGTCGGTACCCGCTCCAGGCTTTCCACGGCCTGGCCCGGCGCCCAGTTCTGCAGATTCATGACCACGCCGTTCTGCCGCGCGCCCTGGATGGTATTGCCTTCGGCCAGGTCCAGCCACGAGTCGCCGCCCGGGTCCAGGCACACAGAGCCGTTGACGCGCGTGCAGTTGTCCAGCGTGCGCATCAGGCTGCGGCCGCACAGCACGTTCAGCGGGTTGGTGTGCGCGACGAAGGTGCGCACGTAGTCATCGGCCGGGTTCAGCACGATCTCTTCGGGCACGCTGTACTGGATGATCTTGCCGTCCTTCATGATCGCGATGCGGCTGCCCAGTTTGAGCGCCTCATCCAGGTCGTGGCTGACGAACACGATGGTCTTGTTCAGCTTGCGCTGCAGTTCCAGCAGTTCATCCTGCAGGCCCTGGCGGATCAGCGGGTCGAGGGCGGAGAAAGGTTCGTCCATCAGCAGGATGTCGGCGTCCATCGCCAGCGCACGGGCCAGGCCCACACGTTGCTGCATGCCGCCCGACAGCTCGTCCGGCTTCTTGTTGCGCCATTGCGTCAGGCCCACCAGCTCGAGTTTTTCATCCACCAGCTTGCGTCGCTCTTTCTCCGGGCGACCCTGCATTTCCAGACCAAAGCTGATGTTTTCGCGCACCGTCAGCCAGGGCATCAGGGCGAACTTCTGGAACACCATGGCAATGCGCTGGGTGCGCATCATCTTAAGCTCGGCGGGTGTGCACGAGGCGATGTCGATCTGGCGGCCTTCATGCTCGACGAACAACTGGCCACGGCTCACGGTGTTGAGGCCGTTGATGCAGCGCAGCAGGCTCGACTTGCCGGAGCCCGACAGGCCCATCAGCACGCAGATTTCGCCTTTCTGGATATCCAGGCTGGCGTTTTCCACGCCGACGATCTGCCCGGTTTTTTTCAGAATCTCGTTACGGCTCATGCCCTGGTCCAGCAGCTTGAGCGCTTCGCGTGGGTCCTTGGAGAAGATCACGTCGACCTTGTCGAATCGGATAATGCTCATGCATCACCCCCTGCTTTGGCTTCGGGTTGTTTGCAGATGCGGTCGAGCATGATGGCCAGCAACACGATCGCCAGGCCCGCTTCAAAGCCCAGGGCGATATCGGCGGTGTTCAGTGCGTTGACCACCGGTTTGCCGAGGCCGTCGGCGCCCACCAGCGCGGCGATCACCACCATCGACAACGACAGCATGATGCATTGGGTAATACCGGCGGCAATGCTCGGCATGGCGTGGGGCAGTTCAATGCGCGAGAGCAACTGACGGCGCGAGCAGCCGAAGGCCTTGCCGGCGTCCATCAACTCTTGCGGTACATCGCGGATGCCCAGGTAGGTCAGCCGGATGGGCGCGGCAATCGCGAACACCACCGTGGAGATCAGGCCAGGCACCACACCCAGCCCGAAGAGGGTCAGGGTAGGGATGAGGTAGACGAAGGTCGGTACGGTCTGCATCAGATCGAGTACCGGCCGCATCATGGTGTAGAACATCGGCTTGTGCGCGGCAACAATGCCCAGCGGCACGCCGATGACCACGCAGACCAGGGTGGCGAACAGCACCTGCGCGAGGGTTTCCATGGTTTCCTGCCAGTACCCCAGGTTGAGGATCAGCAGGAAGGAGACGATGACGAAGACAGTCAGTCCCCATTTGCGTTGAATGAAGTGAGCCAGCAGCGCAATCAGACCGATCAATGCCAGTGGATTGAACCAGGTCAGCGCGAACGTCACGCCGTGGATCATCGTTTCCAGTGTCGATGCGATTGCGTCGAAGTAGTTGGCACCGTGTTCGGTCAACCATTCGACGAAGGCAGCGATGTACTGGCCTAGTGGGATTTTCTGTTCAGTCAGCATGGTAGTGAATGTCCACATGCGAAGGGGAAAACATCCCGGGCCAGCGCACCGGCCCGGGGTCAGCGGGGGTTATTTGGCGAGGTAAGCTTTAACGGCGTCGAGCCCGGGTTTGCCGTCGACGGTGGTGACACCGGCGAGCCAGGTATCGAGGACTTGCGGGTTGGCTTTCAGCCAGGCCTTGGCGGCGGCGTCGGGCTTCTGTTTGTCGTCCAGGACCTTGCCCATCAGGGTGCTTTCCATGTCGAGGCTGAACACCAGGTTTTTCAGCAACTGGCCCACGTTGCTGCATTCCTGGGTGTAGCCCTTGCGGGTGTTGGTGTAGATGGTGGCCTGGCCGTAGTTGGGGCCGAATGAATCATCCCCCCCGGTCAGGTATTTCATTTTGAAGCGGGTGTTCATCGGGTGCGGTTCCCAGCCAAGGAACACGATGGCCTTGTCGCGCCGGGCAGCGCGCTCCACCTGCGAAAGCATCCCGGCTTCGCTGGACTCGACGACTTTGAAACCGGCGGTCTTGAGGCCGAAGGCGTCTTTGTCGATCAAGGTCTGGATGGTGCGGTTGCCGTCGTTGCCAGGCTCGATGCCGTAGATCTTGCCGTCCAGCTCGTCCTTGAATTTGGCGATATCGGCGAAGTCTTTCAGGCCCTTGTTGTACAGCGCTTCCGGCACGGCCAGGGTGTACTTGGCGTTCTCCAGGTTGGCGCGTACGGTTTCCACGGTGCCGGCATCACGGTACTGCTTGATGTCGTTTTCCATGGTCGGCATCCAGTTGCCGAGGAAGATGTCCATGTTCTTGCCGTCGGCCAGCGACTTGTAGGTCACAGGTACCGAAATCATCGTGGTGCGCGGCTTGTAGCCCAGGCCCTTGAGGATTTCGCTGGTGGTCGCGGTGGTGACGGTAATGTCGGTCCAGCCGACATCGGAGAAGTTGACGGTCTTGCACTGTTCCGGTTCTGCAGCGTGAGTCATGACGGGCAGACTCAGCATGGCGGCCAACAACAACGAGGGTGAAGCTTTCATAGGGCTAGACTCCTGTGTTTTTTCTGGCGGCAATCGCCGCGCTTTATAGGTGTTGCGGTTGGAGCGTGCGATGCAGCTCTGGCACGGTGCCTTGCAAACGAGTCGGGACTGATCATGTACCAGTGAAAATCTGACGCCTACAGGGGGCGTCGTATCCAGTACAGGGAGGGTCGTATCCAGTATTGGTGACGTCGCTTACAGATTTTTCCCAAGGCAAAACCGCAGTTTTCAGCCTTGCGCACCGCAAAAAACGGCCAAAACAGGCGATTGCACGCAGGCGACGCTGGTGAGCATGGTTGCGTCGGTGTGAGACGCCGTGACGGCGGACAAAAGCCTGATGATGCCGCCATCTGGGCGATCTGAGCGTAGCAGCTCCCGGGTGTCCGATTTGTGTCCACCGAGGAGTTTCACGTTAATGGCTATCAGCGTTTTCGACCTGTTCAAGATCGGCATCGGGCCTTCGAGTTCTCACACCGTCGGCCCCATGCGCGCCGCGGCGTTGTTCGTTCAGACACTGCGTGAACGTGACCTGTTGGAACAGGTTTGCCGCGTCGAAGTTCAGCTGTACGGGTCATTGTCGGCCACCGGCATCGGTCACGGCAGCGACACCGCCACCATCATGGGCCTGATGGGCGAGTGGCCGGACGCGATTGATCCGTCGCAGATCGGCATCCGCATCAGCACCCTGCGCGAAACCGACACGCTGCTGCTCGACGGGCGTTTGCCGGTGCCCTTCGTGTGGGCGCGGGACATGCGCCTGCTCGACGAAAACCTGCCGTTTCACCCCAATGCCATGACCCTGGTGGTGTTTGACCAGCACGGCGAATTGCACCGCGGCACCTACTACTCGGTGGGTGGCGGCTTTGTGGTGGACGAGGCCCAGGCGCAAAGCGGCGTGGCCGACATGGACCGCACCGAGCTGCCCTATGATTTTTCCAGCGCGGCCGAGTTGTTGCAGTTGTGCAAGACCCACAACCTGCGCGTCGCCGAACTGATGCTGGCCAACGAAAAGGTGTGGCGCTCCGAAGAGGAAATCCGCAGCGGCCTGATGAAGCTCTGGCGCGCCATGCAGGATTGCGTGGAGCAGGGCCTCAAGCATGAAGGCATCCTCCCCGGCGGGCTGAATGTGCGGCGCCGTGCGGCCAGGTTGCACCGCAGCCTGCAAGAGCTGGGCAAACCGAATGTGATCGGCTCGACCCTGAGCGCCATGGAGTGGGTCAACCTGTTCGCCCTGGCGGTCAACGAAGAGAACGCCGCCGGCGGGCGCATGGTCACCGCCCCCACCAACGGCGCGGCAGGGATCATTCCGGCAGTGCTGCACTACTTCATGAAATTCAGCGAAGACGTCACCGAAGCCAACGTGGTCGACTACATGCTCGGCGCTGCGGCGGTGGGGATTCTGTGCAAGAAGAACGCGTCGATCTCCGGCGCCGAAGTCGGCTGCCAGGGCGAGGTGGGTTCTGCGTGCGCCATGGCCGCCGCCGGGCTGGCGGAGATTCTTGGCGCGACCCCGGAGCAACTGTGCAACGCCGCCGAAATCGGCCTGGAGCACAACCTTGGTCTGACCTGCGATCCGGTGGGTGGCCTGGTGCAGGTGCCGTGCATCGAGCGCAATGCGATTGCCGCAGTGAAAGCGATCAACGCCGCGCAAATGGCCCTGCGTGGCGATGGGCAGCACTTTATCTCCCTGGACCGGGTGATCCGCACCATGCGTGATACCGGCGCGGACATGCATGACAAGTACAAGGAAACGTCGCGCGGTGGCTTGGCGGTCAGCGCGGTTGAGTGCTGAGACCGAGTTGCCTGCATCGGCAGCAAGCCCCTCCCACATTTTGAATTGTGAATACCTTCAAATGTGGGAGGGGGGCTTGCTCCCGATAGCGGTCGCTCAGCTGACACTGCTCATAAAGTGAACACCCGGACCCAAAAGCGCCACCTTTTAGCGCGTCGCAAATAGATAAGTAGCTAGCGAACGACTTCCCCCTTAACGACCCGTCACCTGCGCATGGGGTGACAGACTACTCCTACGCCCGCAAAGCGCCTTCCCACAAGTGCTACCGATCTGCTCACCCCTTTTGAACGAGCGCCTTTTTCAGCCGTATCCCGTACTCCCTGCGTGGGCTTGTATAGACGCGTCAACAGGTCGTTTTCAGGATTTATTGAATAGGCATTCAAATTCAGGCACGGCATTTGCTCTAGCAATTCAAAGCCTCTCTTCTTTATGGATGAAGAGCGCAATAACAAGAGCCTCGCCTGAGGCCATCAACTGCTTTGTGTGAGGAGATACCGCGATGACGTCGTTCAACTCAGGGGCCCAACCCCAGAACCGTGCGCCTCAATCCATCGGCTTTTTGCTGCTGGACAATTTCACGCTGATTTCCCTGGCGTCGGCGGTGGAACCGCTGCGCATGGCCAATCAGCTGTCCGGTCGCGAACTGTATCGCTGGACCACCCTGAGTGCCGACGGCAGCCAGGTGTGGGCCAGCGACGGTCTGCAAATCACGCCCGATGCCTCCATGCACAAAGCCCCGGCCCTGGACACCGTCATTGTGTGCGGCGGCGTGGGCATCCAGCGCACCGTGACCCGTGAGCACGTGTCGTGGCTGCAGAGCCAGGCGCGCCAGTCGCGCCGCCTGGGTGCGGTGTGCACCGGCAGTTGGGCGCTGGCCTGTGCCGGTTTGCTCGACGGGTTCGATTGCAGCGTGCACTGGGAATGCCTGGCGTCGATGCAGGAAGCTTTCCCGCGCGTGGCCATGAGCACGCGCCTGTTCACCCTCGACCGCAACCGCTTCACCAGCTCCGGCGGCACCGCGCCGCTGGACATGATGCTGCACCTGATCAGCCGCGACCACGGCCGTGAATTGTCGGCGGCCATCTCCGAAATGTTCGTCTACGAACGCATCCGCAACGAACAGGATCACCAGCGCGTGCCACTCAAGCACATGCTCGGCACCAACCAGCCGAAGCTGCAGGAAATCGTCGCGTTGATGGAAGCCAACCTCGAAGAGCCGATCGACCTGGATGAACTGGCGGTGTACGTCGCCGTGTCGCGGCGCCAACTGGAGCGGCTGTTCCAGAAATACCTGCACTGCTCGCCGTCGCGCTATTACCTCAAACTGCGTCTGATCCGTGCGCGGCAGTTGCTCAAGCAAACGCCGATGTCGATCATCGAAGTGGCATCGGTGTGCGGGTTTGTGTCCACGCCGCATTTCTCCAAGTGCTACCGCGAATACTTCGGCATTCCGCCACGCGATGAACGCGTCGGCTCCAACACCACCCAGCAGGTGGCGATGCTACCGATTCCGCAGGCGCTGTTGTCGCCGTTGTCGGGGCCGATGTCGGCGTTGAGCCAGGCGCGCAATGAGTCGACGTTTGCCAGTGTAAGGCTGTAGACCGCGTCGCCTGTATCGGGAGCAAGCCCCCTCCCACATTTGAAGGTATTCACAATTCAAAATGTGGGAGGGGGCTTGCTCCCGATAGCGCCCTGTCAGGCGCCGGAATTCTGTTTGAATTGCATCAATGCCGGCAGCAACTGCCTGTCAATTGCCTGCCTCACCGCTGGCAGGATCGTCGCACTGCCGCCATACATCCGCTCAACCATCCTCTGGAGCGCCTTCGCCCGCTCGTCACTCAAACCGCGCACCGCACACTCGCAGGCCTGCTCGGCGCTGGCGCCGCTGGACACGTCGAAACCCAGCGAGCGCAGTTGGCTCAGCAGGTCATCCTGGTCAATCAAATCCGCGTGCATCATGACGTTTACCCTGGTTAACGGAGCTGGATTGACTCGGATTCTGGTAGCCCCCCGACCGCTCGGCAAGGGCAGAATGCCCGAATGCCTCGAATGGCTATGAGGGTGTCGTTTTGGGGGCAGGTGGCGAGCGCATGAACCGGCACACTGCACCCAGGCAAGCAGCTTGACGGTTTGGTCACCCTCGGGATGCATGGCTCACACAAGGCACCTCTGCCCCGATTCAGTCACGGCTGGATCGGGGCTTTTTTTGTCGGAAAACCGATCACCCGGCCCAGCAGGGCGGGCCTGGGGAGATCCTTCTGCCCGGCGCTGAGGGCCATGAGTCTTGCCAATGTGACCTCGCTGAACGGCGTCGCGTGCGGGCCGGCCAGGTCGACGTGCAACAGCATCTGCTCGTTGCCTGCCAACTCCTTCTCGTCGCCCACCCAATGCAGGCTGTGATAGAGGTGCAGGCGCTTGGCATCAAAGGCGATCAGTTGGGTGTGCACCTGCACCTCGGCGCCGAGTTTGACTTCGTGCAGGTAGTTCAGGTGCAGCTCCAGGGTGAACAACGAGTGGCCGCTGGCTTCGCGGTTGTCGCTGTCCAGGCCCAGGGTGTCCATCAGCGCGTCGGTGGCGTAGCTGAAAATCAGCAGGTAGAACGCATCGCGCAGATGACCGTTGTAGTCCACCCAGTCCTGTTGGATGTTGGTGGTATAGGTTTTCAGTACGGGCATGGGGTTTGTACTCGGTCAAAAATGTGGGAGCGGGCTTGCTCGCGAATGCGGTACATCAGTAGCAAATTAGTTGCCTGACACACCGCCTTCGCGAGCAAGCCCGCTCCCACATTGGGTTATTCGGCGAAGGTCATGCCGTGTTTTGCCTTGGTGCTCTTCACTGCTTCAAGCACTGCCAGCAGACAATCATCACGATAGCGCTCCAGCGCCGAAATGCTGTGTTTGCCCAACTGATCGCGGGTGCCATCGACCACATCGTCGATCAGCTTGTCAGTCAATTCCGGTGCGGGCAGGTAAGTCCACGGCAACTGCAACGCCGGGCCGAACTGTGCCATGAAGTGCCGCATACCGGCATCGCCGCCCGCCAGGGTGTAGGTGAGAAACGTGCCCATGAACGACCAGCGCAACCCCGCGCCAAAGCGAATCGCATCGTCGATCTCACCGGTGGTGGCCACGCCGTCATTCACCAGGTGCAACGCCTCCCGCCACAGCGCTTCGAGCAGTCGGTCGGCGATAAACCCGGGGACTTCCTTGCGCACATGCAGCGGGCGCATGCCGAGGGATTCGTACACTTTGATCGCTGCCTGGATGGCCTCGGGCGCGGTGTGCCGGCCGCCCACCACTTCCACCAGCGGCAGCAGATACACCGGGTTGAACGGGTGCCCGACCACGCAACGCTCCGGGTGGGTCGAGCCCTCGTAGAACTCACTCGGCAACAGGCCCGAAGTGCTGGAGCCGATCAAGGCGTTCGGCCTGGCTGCGGCGCTGATTTTGCTGTGCAATTCCAGCTTCAACTCCAGGCGTTCCGGGGCGCTTTCCTGGATGAAGTCGGCGTCTTTCACGCACTCTTCAATGGTTGGCACAAAGCGCAGGCGGCCCTGGGATGCACCGGGTGCCAGGCCTTGTTTTTCCAGGGCACCCCAGGCGTTGGCGACACGTTTGCGCAGGGCCGCTTCGGCACCGGGGGCCGGGTCCCAGGCCACCACATCGAGGCCGTGGGCCAGGGCGCGGGACACCCAGCCGCTGCCGATAACACCGCTGCCGAGGGCGGCGAAGGTTTTGATTTCAGTGATAAAACTCATGGCACATTCCTAAAGAGTTCGCTAATCCCTTGTGGGAGGGGGCTTGCTCCCGATGGCGATGGGTCAGTTGATGAATTTATTGGCTGACACACTGCTATCGGGAGCAAGCCCCCTCCCACATTCTTTAACCGCGTTTGGTCAGACCCATCTTGATTCGGCCCTCGGCGGGGCTGAGGACCCGCGCACCCAGGCGGCTGAGGATCTCGCTGGCGCGCTCCACCAACTGGCCATTGGTAGCAAGCACACCCTTGTCCAGCCACAGGTTGTCTTCCAGGCCCACCCGCACGTTGCCGCCCAGCAGCACCGCCTGCGCCGCCATCGGCATCTGCATGCGGCCGATGCCGAAGCCGGCCCACACCGCGTCGGTCGGCAGATTGTCGACCATGGCTTTCATGGTGGTAGTGTCGGCCGGCGCGCCCCAGGGGATGCCCAGGCACAGCTGAAACAGCGGGTTATCCAGCAGGCCTTCCTTGATCATCTGCCTGGCGAACCAGAGGTGGCCGGTGTCGAAAATTTCCAGCTCGGCTTTTACGCCCAGTTCCTGGATGCGTTTGGCGCCGGCCCGCAATTGCGCCGGGGTGGACACGTAAATGGTGTCGCCATCGCCGAAATTGAGGGTGCCGCAGTCCAGGGTGCAGATCTCCGGCAACAGTTCTTCGACGTGGGCCAGGCGGGTCAGCGGGCCGACCAGGTCGGTGGTGGGGCCGAATGCCATCGGGTTCTCGCCGCCGCCGATCTCCAGGTCACCGCCCATGCCGGCGGTGAGGTTGACGATGATGTCGATGTCGGCTTCGCGGATGCGCTCCATCACTTCGCGGTACAACGCCACGTCGCGGCTGAACTTGCCGGTGTCTGGATCACGTACGTGGCAGTGCACCACCGTGGCGCCGGCCTTGGCGGCCTCCACGGCAGCGGCGGCGATCTGTTTGGGGGTGACCGGCACGTGGGGGCTGCGGCTGGTCGTGTCGCCAGCACCGGTGAGTGCGCAGGTGATGATGACGTCGTGGTTCATGGGGCGGTTCCTTACAGGCGTGGTGGTGCCGCTCGCGGTCGAAAGCGACCGCGAAACAGTGATTGAAAACGGGTTATTTACCGGTCAGTTGCAGGTTGGCCGCAGCCGGTTTGCCGTCGAAGGTGGTCACACCTTCCAGCCAGCGTGCCTGGTCTTGCGGGTGGTCCTTGAGCCACTGCCGGGCGGATTCCAGGGCGTCCTTGTGATCCAGCAGCGGCTGCATCATCCGGCTCTCGTCGGCGGCGGTGAAGGTCAGGTTGGTCAGCAGCTTGTGCACGTTGGGGCACTGTTGGGCGTAGGTGGGCGAGGTGACGGTCCACACGCTTGCCATGCCCTCGTTCGGCCCCAGGGCGTCTTCGCTGCCGCCGAGGTAGGTCATCGCAATGTTGACGTTCATCGGGTGCGGCGCCCAGCCGAAGAACACCACGGCTTCCTTGCGTCGCACTGCGCGGTCGACGGCGGCGAGCATGCCGGCTTCACTGGATTCCACCAACTGGAACTTGCCCAGGCCGAACTGGTTCTTGGCGATCATCGCCTTGATCTGCGTGTTGGCGCCCGAGCCCGGCTCGATGCCGTAGATCTTGCCGCCCAGCTCCTTGTCGAACCTGGCGATGTCGGCAAAGGTTTTCAGGCCCTTGTCGGCCAGATAAGTCGGCACGGCGAGGGTGGCGCGGGCGTCTTCCAGGCTGGGTTTGTCGAGGACGTTGACTTGCCTGGCGTCGACGAATGGCGTGATGGTCTGGGTCATCAGCGGGTTCCAGTAGCCGAGGAACAGGTCCAGGCGCCGGTCGCGGATGCCGGCGAAGATGATTTGCTGGGAGGCGCTGGTCTGTTTGGTGGTGTAGCCGAGGCCGTCGAGCAACACTTGGGTCATGGCGCTGGTGGCGATGACGTCGGTCCAGTTCACCACGCCCATGCGCACGTTCTGGCAGGATGCCGCGTCGGCGGCCAGAGCGTTGGTGCTCAAAATAGCGCTGGCGCTGAGTGCAAGCACGCAGCGGCTGATCAGTCGGTTCATGGTGGATCCCTCGGCAGGTCGTTATTGTGGGGGCCGGCGTCTTTGTGCACCGTGACGCCACGTTACGGATCTTCGTCGAGCACAAAACGCACAGCGGCGACCGGCGCTTGCACTGCAGCGACCTGCCCCCTTGAATCCGCCCGACAACGGGAGTATCACAGTGCCACTTAGCCTGCCGACGAGAGCCCCACCATGTCTCAGGATTTCTACTTCTTGCTGATGCCGGGCTTCTCCGCCATTGGCTTCATCTCTGCGCTGGAACCGCTGCGAGTGGCCAACCGCTTTCGCGGCGAGCTGTACCGCTGGCACATACTGAGCGCCGACGGCGGTGCGGTGCTGGCGAGCAACGGCATGTCGGTCAACGCCGACGCTGCGCTGGAACCGCTGAACAAAGGCGCGACGCTGTTGGTGGTGGCCGGCTTCGAACCGCTGCAGTTCGCCACGCCTGCCCTGGAACACTGGCTGCGCCGCCTCGACCATGACGGCGTGACCCTGGGCGCCATTGACACCGGTGCCTGCGTGCTGGCCGAAGCCGGCCTGCTCGACGGCCACCGCGTGACCCTGCACTGGGAAGCCATCGATGCCTTCAAGGAGTCGTATCCGCACCTGAGCGTGACTCAGGAACTGTTCGAAATCGACCGTCGCCGCATCACCTGCGCCGGCGGCACCGCCTCCATCGACCTGATGCTCGACCTGATCGCTCAGGCCCACGGCCCCGACCTTGCGATCCAGGTCTCCGAACAGTTCGTGCTCGGCCGCATCCGCCCGCGCAAAGACCACCAGCGCATGCAGATCGCCACGCGCTACGGCATCAACAACAAGAAACTGGTGCAGGTCATCGGCGAGATGGAGCAGCACACCGAGCCGCCGCTGAGCACACTGGCCCTCGCCGAAGCGATCAAAGTGACGCGGCGCCAGCTGGAACGGCTGTTTCGCCTGCATTTGAACGACACGCCAAGCAACTTCTACCTTGGCCTGCGCCTGGAAAAAGCCCGGCAGCTGTTGCGCCAAAGCGGCATGAGCGTGCTGGAGGTGAGCATTGCGTGCGGGTTTGAGTCACCGTCGTATTTCACCCGGAGTTATCGGGCACGGTTTGCGAAATGCCCAAGGGAGGATCGGCGACGGGAGGTGGTTTGACGGCTGATTATAGTCAATTATACTCGTTACTATAATTTATAGTCCTTTCCATAATTGAGTATAAAAGCATGTCCAAGAACAGCGGCTTTGTGTTCCGCCGTCCCGACCTGGCAAGCAGCATTGCCGATGGCCTGGTGGGGGCCGGTATTCAGGATTTCACCTCTGGCCTGTTTCTCGCGGCGCCGCGTCGCACGGGCAAAAGTACTTTTTTGCGTGAGGACTTTGTTCCTGAATGCCAGGCGCGTGGTTGGCTGGCGGTGTATGTCGACCTGTGGGCCGACAAGGAAAAAGACCCCGCCGACCTGATCTCCAGCGCCATTGCCGGTGCCCTGGTGCCCTTTGCAAAGGGCATCCGCAAACTGGCCAAGAATATCGGCATTGAAAAGCTCAGCTTCCTGCGCACCTTGTCCTGGGATTTCACCAAGCCGCAATTGCCTGCAGGCGCGACACTGACGCAAGCGCTGGAGCTGCTTCACAGCGCTGCCGAGAAAACCGTCGTGCTGGTGATCGACGAAGCCCAGCACGCACTCACCACCGAAGCGGGTGTTAACGCGATGTTTGCCCTCAAGGCCGCCCGAGACCAGCTCAACCAAGGTCGTGAAGGCGAGGGCAGCGGGTTGCGCCTGGTGTTCACGGGGTCCAATCGCGACAAGCTTGCCCATCTGGTATTAGGTAAAAGCCAGCCGTTCTTCGGGTCCAGCATCACGCCATTTCCACTGCTGGGCAAAGCATTCACACAGGCCTACACCGTGTACCTTAACGGCCTTCTGGCCAAGACCAACCAGTTCAATGCGGCCGACATCGATGAAGCGTTCGAGCTGGTGGGTCGTCGCCCGGAAATGTTGCGCACCATTATTGGTGAGGTGGCATTGGAACTGGGGGAGGCAAGCAATCTCGGCCAACTGCTGCACAGTCGCGCCGAACTGCTGCGCGCCGGCGTTTGGACCGAATTCGAAAGTGCCTGGAACGCCCTCACCATTCCCCAGCGTGCGGTGCTGGAAGTGATGGTGGAGCGCTCCCAGAACAACGAACCGTTCGCGCCGTTTACCGATAGCACACTCACGGCGGTCAGCAAGGCACTGGAGGACATGGGCAGCGACGTGGTGCCTGGCACCCAGACCATTCAGGCCTGTATTGATGCCTTGCGTGACAAAGAGTTGGTGTGGAAGTCGAGTCGGGGTGGCTATGCTCTAGAGGACAAATCCTTCGGGGATTGGCTGCAGCACCGGCGCCGTACAATTGCCTGAAGAACACAGAGATCAAATGTGGGAGGGGGCTAGCCCCCGATAGCGGTGGGTCAGCAGCACATAAGTGATTGATACACCGCCATCGGGGGCTAGCCCCCTCCCACAGTAGATTTTGGTGTGGCTTATTTTTTCAGCAGTGCCGAACACGCCGCCTTGTACGCTTCATGCTGATACTTGTTCAGCGTCGCGGGCAGGTCAAAGGTGTGCTTCTTGTTCTGCGCATTGATGGTCTGCGGCGACAGCAGCGTCACCTCAACCCCGTCCAGCAACTGAAACACCCCTTCAATCTTGAACGTGGTCGGCCCACCGGCAAACTCACCTTTCTTGCTGCGCTTCTTGATCGCGATGCGGGTGATTGCGTTTGCCTGTACGAAGGCCTTCACCTGTGCGGCGAAGGCTTTGACGTTGGCGGCCTCATCGTCGTCTTCCAGGGCGATTTTCTTGGTGGACAGGGCCACATGGGTCAGCGCCTGGTTATCCAGTGAGGCCACCGCGATGATGGCTTCGCTGCCTTTGATTTCGATGCCGCAAATAGTCATGAATAGCCCTGGATAAGATCAAGTTGGCGCAGATTGTCGCTTATTCCTGGCCAATCGACTCCAAAAACTCCGACCGTTCATCACTCATCCGTGCCAGACAATCATTCTGCGCAATCGCATACGCTTTGCTGCCATTCACCGCCGGGAAGGTGTCCACGGCGCAGTCGGCGTCGCGCAGTTTTTCCCATTTTTGCTGGGCGTCCTTCAGACGGGCGGTAATGTCGGCCAGTTTGGTCTTGTCGCTGCCGTAGGTCGAACCCATGCGTTCCAGCAGGCCCTGATAGTTATCCTTGAGCAACTGATCAGCGGTGGTCTTGTTGTAGGTGGCGCAGGCGAGGGTCTGCTGGTCATTTTCGATGCCGTCGCACGGCGTGCTGTCGGTGTCTTCGGCGGCGTGGACGCCGGTTGCGATGAGTGCCAAAGCCAGGAAAATCGATTTCATTGCGCCGTCTCATATCAGGTGATGGCCGAATTCTGGCTCAAGCGTAAGACAAAGAACAGCCGCCAGTCAGGCATGTCTGTGCAGCCTTTGTCGCGGATTGACGCTTTCGGCAATTCCCCTGTCGTTTTTGCACCCGGTCCGTTCAGCCCCGGGGCATATGCTGGCCCCAAAGCGCCGGCAGACGATTCGGCGCATGAATCGCCAATAAGGGGACGCCTGATGAGCCCAGCCGAGTTGCACGCCGACAGCATCGTTATCGACGGTCTGATTATTGCCAAGTGGAACCGCGACCTGTTCGAAGACATGCGCAAAGGTGGCCTCACCGCCGCCAACTGCACGGTGTCGGTGTGGGAAGGCTTCCAGGCCACGATCAACAACATCGTTGCCAGCCAGACCCTGATCCGTGAGAACAGCGACCTGGTGATCCCGGTAAAAACCACCGCCGACATTCGCCGCGCGAAAGAGCTGGGCAAGACCGGCATCATCTTCGGCTTCCAGAACGCCCACGCTTTTGAAGACCAGCTCGGCTACGTCGAGATCTTCAAGCAGCTCGGCGTGGGTGTGGTGCAGATGTGCTACAACACCCAGAACCTGGTCGGCACCGGCTGCTACGAGCGCGACGGCGGCCTGTCCGGCTTTGGCCGTGAGGTCGTCGGCGAGATGAACCGCGTCGGCATCATGTGCGACCTCTCCCACGTTGGCTCCAAGACCAGCGAAGAAGTCATCCTCGAATCGAAAAAGCCGGTGTGCTACTCCCACTGCCTGCCGTCCGGCCTCAAAGAGCACCCGCGCAACAAGTCCGATGAAGAGCTCAAGTTCATTGCCGACCATGGCGGTTTTGTCGGCGTGACCATGTTCGCGCCATTCCTGGCCAAGGGCATCGATTCCACCATCGACGACTACGCCGAAGCCATTGAATACACCATGAACATCGTCGGCGAAGACGCCATCGGCATCGGCACCGACTTCACCCAGGGCCATGGCCAGGATTTCTTCGAAATGCTGACCCATGACAAGGGCTACGCCCGCCGCCTGACCAGCTTCGGCAAGATCATCAACCCGCTGGGCATCCGCACCGTGGGCGAATTCCCCAACCTCACCGAGACCCTGCTCAAGCGCGGCCACAGCGAACGCGTAGTGCGCAAGATCATGGGCGAAAACTGGGTCAACGTCTTGAAAGACGTCTGGGGCGAATAAGCCAACCTCTCTTTTTCCTCCGGCATCCGCGCCGGGGGCATCCAAACGAATTTTCTGGAGTTAAGTTTCCATGGCCAAGATCGCCCCGCAATTGCCAATCGAAGTCGACAGCGAAACCGGTGTCTGGACCTCCGACGCCCTGCCGATGCTGTACGTGCCGCGCCATTTCTTCGTCAACAACCACATGGGCATCGAAGCAGTGCTGGGTGCCGACGCCTATGCCGACATCCTCTACAAGGCCGGCTACAAGTCCGCCTGGCACTGGTGTGAAAAGGAAGCCGAATGTCACGGCCTGGAAGGCGTCGCCGTGTTCGAGCACTACATGAAGCGCCTCTCGCAGCGCGGTTGGGGCCTGTTCAAGATCCAGGACATCGACCTCGACAAAGGCACCGCCAGCGTCAAGCTCGAACACTCGGCCTTCGTCTACGTGTACGGCAAGGTCGGGCGCAAGGTCGACTACATGTTCACCGGCTGGTTTGCCGGCGCCATGGACCAGATTCTGCAAGCCCGCGGCAGCCAGATCCGCACCGTCGCCGAACAAGTCTACGGAGGCTCCGAAGAGGGTCACGAAGATGGTTTGTTCACCGTCAAGCCGTTGTAAGCCGAGGACCGTGCCATGGCTTTCGAAGCAATGTTTGCGCCGATTCAGATCGGCAAACTGACCATCCGCAACCGCGTGCTCAGTACCGCCCACGCCGAGGTGTATGCCACCGACGGCGGCATGACCACCGACCGCTATGTGAAGTATTACGAAGAGAAAGCCAAGGGCGGTATCGGCCTGGCCATCTGCGGCGGCTCCTCGGTGGTGGCCATCGACAGCCCGCAGGAATGGTGGAGTTCGGTGAACCTGTCCACCGACCGCATCATCCCGCACTTCCAGAACCTGGCCGACGCCATGCACAAGCATGGCGCCAAGATCATGATCCAGATTACCCACATGGGGCGTCGCTCGCGCTGGGACGGTTTTAACTGGCCCACCCTGATGTCGCCGTCCGGGGTGCGTGAGCCGGTGCACCGCGCCACCTGCAAGACCATCGAGCCCGAAGAGATCTGGCGCGTGATCGGCAACTACGCCAGCGCCGCCAAACGCGCCAAGGCCGGCGGCCTGGACGGTGTGGAACTGTCCGCCGTGCACCAGCACATGATCGACCAGTTCTGGAGCCCGCGCGTCAACAAGCGTACTGACGAATGGGGCGGCACCTTTGAAGGCCGCATGAAGTTCGGCCTGGAAGTGCTCAAAGCCGTGCGCGCCGAGGTCGGCGACGACTTCTGCGTGGGCATGCGCCTGTGCGGTGACGAGTTCCACCCGGACGGCTTGTCCCACGAGGACATGAAGCAGATCGCCAAGTATTACGACGACACCGGCATGCTCGATTTCATCGGCGTGGTGGGCTCGGGGTGCGACACCCACAACACCCTGGCCAACGTGATCCCGAACATGAGCTACCCGCCGGAGCCGTTTCTGCACCTGGCCGCCGGTATCAAGGAAGTGGTCAAGGTGCCGGTGCTGCACGCACAGAACATCAAGGACCCGAACCAGGCCACGCGCATCCTCGAAGGCGGCTACGTGGACATGGTCGGCATGACCCGTGCGCACATTGCCGACCCGCACCTGATCGCCAAGATCAAGATGGGCCAGATCGACCAGATCAAGCAGTGCGTCGGCGCCAACTACTGCATCGACCGCCAGTACCAGGGCCTGGACGTGCTGTGCATCCAGAACGCCGCGACCTCCCGTGAATACATGGGCGTGCCGCACATCATCGAGAAATCCACCGGACCGAAACGCAAGGTCGTTGTGGTCGGTGCCGGCCCGGCCGGGATGGAAGCAGCGCGCGTCGCTGCCGAACGTGGCCACGACGTGACCCTGTTCGAGAAGAAAGAGTTTATCGGCGGGCAAATCACCACCGCGTCCAAAGCGCCGCAGCGCGACCAGATTGCCGGGATCACCCGCTGGTTCCAACTGGAGCTGGCGCGCTTGAAAGTCGACCTGCGCCTGGGCGTAGCGGCGGATGCCGACACCATCCTCGACCTGCGCCCCGACGTGGTGGTGCTGGCGGTGGGCGGGCATCCGTTCATCGAGCAGAACGAACACTGGGGCGCCGCCGAAGGCCTGGTGGTGAGCAGCTGGGACGTGCTCGACGGCAAGGTTGCGCCGGGCAAGAACGTGCTGGTGTACGACACCATCTGCGAGTTCACCGGCATGTCGGTGGCGGACTTTCTGGCCGACAAGGGCTGCCAGGTGGAGATCGTCACCGACGACATCAAGCCGGGCGTGGCGATTGGCGGCACGTCGTTCCCCACCTACTACCGCAGCATGTACCCGAAAGAAGTGATCATGACCGGCGACATGATGCTGGAGAAGGTCTACCGCGAGGGCGACAAACTGGTGGCGGTGCTGGAGAACGAATACACCGGCGCCAAAGAGGAGCGGGTGGTGGACCAGGTGGTGGTCGAGAACGGCGTGCGTCCGGACGAGGCCATCTACTATGCCCTCAAGGAAGCCTCGCGCAACAAGGGCCAGATCGACGTTGAAGCGCTGTTCGCGATCAAACCGCAGCCGTGCCTGAGCGAGGCGGGCGAGGGGTACTTGCTGTTCCGCATCGGTGACTGTGTGGCGCAGCGTAATACCCACGCTGCGATCTACGACGCCCTGCGCTTGTGCAAGGATTTCTGACCCGCACACGGTCGAAAAATGTGGGAGGGGGCTTGCCCCCGATAGCGGAGTGTCAGTTGATGCAGCTTTAGCTGACCCACTGCTATCGGGGGCAAGCCCCCTCCCACATTAAAGGCCAGTTTCACTTTAGATTTGTGTGGTCTGTGGGAGCTTCACCATGTTGAACACCTTGCTGCCTATTCTCCTGTTTGCCGCCCTGGGCCTCGCCGTCCTCGGCGCCCTGCGCCGGGCAAACATGTGGCGCCGTGGCCGCGCGTCAAAAGTCGACCTGCTGGGCGGCCTTTTGGCCATGCCCAAGCGCTACATGGTCGATTTGCACCACGTGGTCGCCCGCGACAAATACATCGCCAACACCCACGTCGCCACGGCGCTGGGTTTTGTGCTGTCGGCGCTGCTGGCGATCCTGGTGCATGGGTTCGGCCTGCAAAACCGTATCCTCGGCTACGCCTTGCTGCTGGCCTCGACCTTGATGTTTGTCGGCGCGATCTTCATGTACCTGCGCCGCCGCAACCCGCCCGCGCGCCTGTCGAAAGGCCCATGGATGCGCCTGCCGAAAAGCCTGCTGGCGTTCTCGGTGAGCTTCTTCCTGGTGACCTTGCCGGTCGCCGGCATTCTGCCCGCTGACTTTGGCGGCTGGCTGCTCGCTGCATTGCTGAGCGTGGGTGTGCTGTGGGGCGTGTGCGAAATGTTCTTCGGCATGACCTGGGGCGGCCCGATGAAGCACGCCTTCGCCGGGGCCCTGCACCTGGCCTGGCACCGCCGCGCCGAACGCTTCGGCGGCGGCCGCTCCACCGGCTTGAAACCGCTGGACCTGACGGACAAAAGCGCGCCCCTGGGCGTGGAAAAGCCCAAGGATTTCACCTGGAACCAACTGCTCGGTTTCGACGCCTGCGTGCAGTGCGGCAAGTGCGAAGCGGCGTGCCCGGCCTTCGCCGCCGGCCAGCCGCTGAACCCGAAAAAACTGATCCAGGACATGGTCGTCGGCCTGGCTGGCGGCACCGACGCAAAATTCGCCGGCAGCCCCTATCCGGGCAAACCCGTCGGCGAACACGGCGGCAACCCGCACCAGCCAATCGTCAACGGCCTGGTGGACGCCGAGACCCTGTGGTCATGCACCACCTGCCGCGCCTGCGTGGAAGAGTGCCCGATGATGATCGAGCACGTCGATGCCATCGTCGACATGCGCCGCCACCTCACCCTGGAAAGGGGCGCCACGCCGAACAAGGGCGCTGAAGTGCTGGAAAACCTGATCGCCACCGACAACCCCGGCGGTTTCGCCCCGGGCGGTCGGCTCAACTGGGCGGCGGATCTGAACCTGCCGTTGCTCAGCGAAAAGGCCAGCTGTGATGTGCTGTTCTGGGTCGGCGACGGCGCCTTCGACATGCGCAACCAGCGCACCCTGCGCGCCTTCGTCAAAGTGCTGAAGGCCGCCAGGGTAGACTTCGCCGTACTCGGCCTGGAAGAACGCGACAGCGGCGATGTGGCCCGACGCCTGGGCGACGAAGCGACCTTCCAGCTGCTGGCGACCCGCAATATCCAGACCCTGGAGAAGTACTGCTTCAAACGCATCGTCACCTGCGACCCGCACAGTTTTCACGTACTCAAAAACGAATACGGCGCCTTCAACGGCAACTATCAGGTGCAGCATCACAGCACCTTCATGGCCGAACTGATCGACGCGGGCAAGCTGCACCTCGGCCAGCACAAGGGCAACAGCGTGACCTACCACGACCCTTGCTACCTGGGCCGCTACAACGGCGAGTACGAGGCGCCGCGTCAGGTACTGCGTGCGCTGGGCATCGAGGTCAAGGAGATGCAACGCTCGGGCTTCCGTTCGCGCTGCTGCGGCGGCGGTGGCGGCGCGCCGATCACCGACATTCCCGGCAAGCAACGGATCCCGGACATGCGCATGGACGACATCCGCGAGACCGGCGCCGAACTGGTGGCCGTGGGCTGCCCGCAATGCACGGCAATGCTCGAAGGCGTGGTCGAACCGCGGCCGTTGATCAAGGACATCGCCGAGTTGGTGGCTGACGCGTTGCTGGAAGACGCTGCACCGGCCAAAGCCCCCTTAAAGCGTGAACCTGCGGAGGTGCAGTGATGAGCGACATTATCCGCCGCGACCCACGGGCCGAATGGATCGCCCGTAACCGTCTGCATCCCTTGCACGCGGCCATGCAGCCTGTGCAGCAGAGCTGGATGGGGCCCAACGGCGTCATGCGCAAGAACGTGCATGGCGTGGGCTTTATCGGCCCCAACGGCATCAAGCGCATCGACCGCAGCGGCGCCCAGCAGGGCGGCGCGGCCAAGCGTACGGCGGCAGTGGAAGTGCAGTTGCCATTGCACCGGATTGCCGAACCTGCGTTTTACATCAACGTGGTGCCGGACATGGTCGGCGGCCGCCTGAGCAGCCACGACCGCGATCTGTTGGGCCTGGCACGGCAACTGGCCGGCCACGACGGCGCGGTGCTGGCCGTGGTGTTTGGCGAGCACAAGGAAAGCGCATTCGCCACCGCTGGCGTCGACCGCCTGCTGGTGCTGGAGGGTCACGAATTCGACGGTTATTCACCGGAGCAACGGGTGCAGGGGCTGCGCGCTGTGGATAACCAGTTCAACCCACGCCACTGGTTGCTGCCCGACAGCCGCAGCGGCGGCGGTGAACTGGGCCGACGCTTTGCCGCCAGCCTCAAGGAACGTCCGGCCACGCGAGTGTGGCAAGTCAAGGACGAACAATGCATCGGCCGCGCCGGTGCCGGCCAGCAGGATGTGGCGCGGCCGTTGCCACGCCTGATCCTCGCCGCCGTCGAATGCGCCGAACCGGTCAGCGACACGCGCCATGAAGTATTGCCGGTGGAGTTATCCACAACCCTGGCGCGCAGCCTGCCGCGTATCGAAGATTTGGGCGCGGTGGCGGTGGACCCGGCGGCGATTCCCATGGCCGAAGCCGAATTCATTTTCTCCGGCGGCAACGGGGTCAAGGACTGGGCACTGTTTCACCAGACTGCCGCCGCACTCGGCGCCACCGAAGGCGCATCACGGGTGGCGGTTGACGACGGCTTCATGGCGCGTGACCGTCAGGTTGGCGCCAGCGGCACCTGGGTCACGGCGCGGGTGTACGTGGCCGTGGGCATTTCCGGGGCGATCCAGCACCTGCAAGGTATCGGTGCCTGCGACAAGGTGGTGGCGATCAACCTCGACCCGGGTTGCGACATGATCAAGCGGGCCGACCTGTCGGTGATCGGTGAAAGTGCCGCGATTCTGCAAGCCTTGATCGCTGCGGTCGAGGCCCACCGCCACGGCGCCAAGCGCGACGCGGCTTGAGGACATGAGCATGACAACCAATGTAATCAGCCTGGTGTCCATCGGCGCCCACCCCACCTCCGGGCGCGCGCGCCGTGCAGAGCAGGACGCACGCGCTGTCGAGCTGGGCCTGCAAATGGCTGGGGATAAGTTGCAGGTGCTGCACGCCGGCAACATCAATGAGCCCACCTTGCGCAGCTACCTGGGCATGGGCCTGCCGCAATTGCACGTGCTGGAACAACCGAGCGGCGCTGATGCGCTGCCGGTGCTCGGCGATTATCTGCGCGAGGCCGGCGCCCAGGTGGTGCTCACCGGCAGCCAGGCCGAAACCGGTGAAGGCTCGGGCATGCTGCCGTTTTTGCTCGCTGAACACCTGGGCTGGCCGCTGATTGTGGGGCTGGCGCAAGTGGAATCCATCGACGGCGGCGTCGCCCATGTGTTGCAAGCGTTGCCCCGTGGTCAGCGGCGGCGCCTGAAGGTGCGCCTGCCATTTCTGGCAACTGTGGATAACGCTGCGCCCAAGCCCCGGCAGAGCGCGTACGGCCCGGCGCAACGCGGCGAGTTGGCGGCCCATGAGGTTGAAGTCGAAGAAGACGAGTTATTCACAGGCGCCTCGCTGCAACCGGCCAAGCCTCGGCCCAAGCGCCTCAAGGTGATCAAGGCCAAGAGCGGCGCCGACCGCATGAAAGCCGCCACGGCCAAGGCCAGCGGCGGCGGTGGCCAAGTGCTCAAGGGCGTCAGCGCCGAAGAGGGCGCCCAGGCCATTCTCAAGTTGCTCATAGAAGAAGGCGTCGTACGCTGAACCCTGTGTGGGAGGGGCAAGCCCTCCCACCGTTATTTTTGTGATGACGGGGTGCTTACCCACAATCCCTGTTGACCCGTCTGTGGATAACCTGTTCGCGCATGTCCACACCCCGTGTAAATCAGGCCCTGCAGCCTGTCGTACGAAAAATAACCAGGCTAACCTGCGGTTTTTATTGGGTTTTTCCGTTGAGAAAGTTCTGAACTTGCCCCCAAAGTCTGTTGGCGCTTCTGTGGATAAGATGTTCGCTATCGGCTACAGGCCTTATAAAACGTGGGCTGCGCCGCTCTGATCAAATTCTGATCAATGTCGTCTTTTCAGCGGCCAAAAACCCCTGGATACCCCGGTTTATGAAGCGTTGACATGGTTTTCCACAGCGCTTGCAAAGTTGCCCCCAAAGTCTGTTGGTGCTTCTGTGGATAAGGTGTTCGCGCACCGCTGCAGCCCTTGCAGATCAAGGCTTTGATGGGCTTGATCAATAAGTGATCAGCGCGGGATAAAACTGCGTAAACTGAATAAGTCACGGATTTTCTTGATTTAATTTCAGCTGAACGATGCAGTTGCCCACAATTGCTGTGGGTGGCTTTGTGGATAAGTTGTTGGGTAAAGGCTGGAGGGCAGGGCGATAAAGGGTTTGAAGGGGGCTGAGCATTTTTTGAACACTGATGATATCCAATGTGAGAGCTGGCTTGCCTGCGATGGCATCACCCCGGTGCCGCCGAGGCTGCGAGGTGTCCGCATCGCAGGCAAGCCCGCTCCCACAAAAGTCCCACCTTTCTGATCTGTGGGGTATCAGTTACTCGTGTGCAGCCACACCTTTGAGATAAGGCGCTGGCGCCGCACCCAGGTTATTGAGCAACCGCTCGCTGTACCAGTCCACGAAGTTCACCACGCCAAACTCATAGGTCTTGGAGTACGGACCCGGCTGGTAAGCCGTGGAGTTGATCCCGCGCTGGTTCTCTTCGGCCAGGCGACGGTCCTGGTCGTTGGTGGCGTCCCACACCTGGCGCATGCGGTCGACGTCGTAGTCCACGCCTTCCACGGCGTCCTTGTGCACGATCCACTTGGTGGTGACCATGGTTTCCTGGGCGCTGATCGGCCACACGGTGAACACGATGATGTGGTCGCCCATGCAGTGGTTCCAGGAGTGGGGCAGGTGCAGGATGCGCATCGAGCCCAGGTCCGGGTTCTTGATGCGACCCATCAGTTTGGCGCAGCCCTGTTTGCCATCCAACGTCATCGACACAGTGCCCTTGAGCAGCGGCATGCGCACAATGCGGTTGCGCAGGCCGAAGCTGGCGTGGGCGTAAGGGATCTTCTCGGCGTCCCAGGCGGCGGCCGAGGCGGCGACGTGGTCCTTGAAGGCCTGGTCGGCCCGTGGGTCGGTGACGTCGTCCCATTCCAGCAGGGTTTTCAGCAGTTCCGGGTGCGACGCGTTGCAGTGGTAGCACTCGCGGTTGTTTTCCAGCACCAGTTTCCAGTTGGCTTTTTCGAACAAGGTGGTCTGGATCGCCACCTTGGTGTTTTCCATGTCGTAGGGTTCCATGTAGTGGTTCAGTGTCGACAGGAAGTCATCGATGGCTGGCGGGTTTTCCGCCAGGCTGATGAAGATATAGCCGCCGGCAGTCTTCACGTTCACCGGCTTCAAGCCGTACTGCTTCATGTCGAAATCGGCGCCCATCTCGGTGCCGGCGAACAGCAGGCGGCCATCGAGCTCGTAGGTCCACTGGTGGTAGTGGCAGACCAGCTTGGCGACCTTGCCCTTGTCGCTGGTGCACAGGCGCGAGCCACGGTGCCGGCACACGTTGTGAAACGCATGCACTACGCCTTCGGCGCCACGGATCACGATGATCGGGTTCTTGCCGATCTGCAGGGTCAGGTAGTTGCCCTTGGCAGGGATTTCGCAGGTCATGCCGGCGATCAACCACTCTTTCTGGAAGATTTCCTGCATGTCGATATCAAACAGCCGCTCGTCAGAGTAGAACGGCTGCGGCAGGGAAAAGGTGCGCTCACGCTCTTGCAGCATTTGCGCGGTGGCCTTGCGTGCGGGTTCCAGCGGATCGCCCAAGCTTAAGGTTGCGGTGACGTCCATCGTGTGTGTCCTCAAGGCCATTCTGTGTGGCCGGTGAAAGTGGCTACGGTTGTTGCAATGCAAGGCGTAAAGAAAGTGTCTTGTTGGGCGTGAGTGTGGGGCCGGCGTTGCGACGAACCTTATCCATGGGCGACATGGCGCAATCTGATCCCGACGCGCAACCCCCTGTCATTGGGGGCTGGTCGCCGTAAGTATGTGAATGTCGCAGATAGGTAAGTGGGTGGTTCCGGCGTTACGCAGAATCGCCACCATCAGGCCGACCTACGGCTACGGAGAATAAGCATGTCCAACAATTTCCTGAATCCGGTAACGACACAGACCTGGGCCAATGGTCGGCACATCGTCCGTTGCGTCAAAGTCATCCAGGAAACCTGGGACGTGCGCACCTTCTGCTTCATGGCCGACCAGCCGATTCTGTTCTTTTTCAAGCCGGGGCAGTTCGTCACGCTGGAGCTGGAAATCGAAGGCCAGCCGATCATGCGTTCCTACACCATTTCCAGTTCGCCGTCGGTGCCCTACAGTTTTTCGGTGACCATCAAGCGCGTACCGGGCGGCCGGGTGTCCAACTGGCTGCACGATACCCTGCATGAAGGGCAGGAGCTGGCGGTGCACGGGCCGGTTGGTCTGTTCAACGCCATCGACTTTCCCAGCCCCAAAGTGCTGTACCTGAGCGGCGGGGTCGGCATCACGCCGGTGATGTCCATGGCGCGCTGGTTCTACGACACCAATGCCAATGTCGACATGACCTTTGTCCACAGCGCCCGCTCGCCCAAGGACATCATCTACCACCGCGAGCTGGAGCACATGGCGTCGCGGATCGATAACTTCAGTCTGCACCTGATCTGCGAGAAACATGGCCTTGGCGAACCCTGGGCGGGTTATCGCGGCTACCTGAACCACAAGATGCTCGAACTGATGGTGCCGGACTTCCTCGAACGTGAAGTGTTCTGCTGCGGCCCCACGCCTTACATGAGCGCGGTGAAGCGCCTGCTGGAAACGGCCGGGTTCGACATGGCGCGGTATCACGAAGAGTCCTTCGGCGCCACGCCACCGGAAGCCCGCGCCGACGCGGTGGAGCAGGCCGAACAGGCTGCCGACGCTCCGGAAGTCGACCTGGCCGACCTGCATCAAGTGGAATTCATCGCCTCGGGCAAGAGCATCCGCGTGGCTCCCGGCGAAACCGTGCATGCGGCCGCCGCCAAGCTGGGCCTGCTGATTCCGAAGGCCTGCGGCATGGGCATCTGTGGCACGTGCAAAGTGATGAAGCTGGGCGGGGAGGTCGAGATGGAGCACAACGGCGGGATCACCGAAGAAGACGAAGCCGAGGGTTACATCCTGTCGTGCTGCAGCGTGCCGAAGGGCGATGTGCGTATCGAGTTCTGATGTCCCGGGGACGCACTGTTCAAATGTGCAAGGGGGCAAGCCCTAATGCCGTTCAGTTAAGGAAAATATGTGGGCTTATTGTGGCGAGCGGGCTTGCCCCGCGTTGGGGGGCGAAGCGCCCCCAATCGAGCAAAACGCGGTGTACCTGATACGGCTCAGCGTCTGGTTTTGGGGCTGCTGCGCAGCCCAACGCAGGACAAGCCTGCTCGCCACAGGGAATCTGCGCTTAACTGAACGGCATTAGGGCTTGCCTCCTCCAACACAAGAACTGCGCCGGGGTGGATGAGTCCCCGGCGCTGCCCCTGATCGTTATCGGGTATAGATGTGGATGGCGAACTGATCACCTGAAGGTGTCAGTTCGAACACTTTTCCGGTAACGGTCAAGGTCCTGGAAGGCTCCCTGATGGTGTCACCGACGTTCGCCAGTTTCCTGAAGTCGTCCCAACCTATGTAGGTTGGCGCAAGAGTGCCGAATTGTTTTGTGTTCATTGCGTAGCGTGCAGCGTCTTCCATGGTGTAGCCCTCTATTGGATTTCCGTTTCCTGCCGATTCATTCGGCGGGCGGTGAGCCCCGGAAAGTGGCAGACCGGTCTGCGTTTTCCTTCCGGGTTCCAAGAGGCTAGTCAATGATTTTGATACCGTGGGCTGTCGGAAATACCATAAAACAACCTCGGCAATCGGCCAGTACCCACTCGCCGATTTCCTGCGTCAGGCGTTCATCACTTCCCTGATATCAGCAGCCAATTCCCTTACACGCTCTTCCTCGGTATCCCACGCACACATGAACCGCGCGCCGCCTTTGCCAATGAAGGTATAGAACCGCCAGCCCTTGGCCGTGAGCGCCGCAATCGCCGGTTCCGAGAGTTGCAGGAACACGCCGTTGGCCTGTACCGGGAACATCAACTCCACGCCGGGAATATCCGCCACCAGGCTGCTCAGCAATTGCGCACAGTGGTTGGCGTGGCGGGCGTGCTTGAGCCACGCGTCGTTTTCCAGCAGGCCCACCCACGGCGCGGAGAGAAAGCGCATTTTCGATGCCAGCTGGCCCGCCTGTTTGCAGCGGTAGTCGAAGTCTTCGGCCAGCGCGTGGTTGAAGAACAGGATCGCTTCACCCACCGCCATGCCGTTTTTGGTGCCGCCAAAGCACAGCACGTCCACCCCGGCCTTCCAGGTAAGGTCCGCCGGCGAGCAGCCGAGGAAAGCGCACGCGTTGGCGAAGCGCGCGCCGTCCATGTGCAGGTTCAGGCCCAGTTCCTTGCAGGTGACGCTGATGGCACGGATTTCTTCGGGGGTGTACACACTGCCCACTTCAGTGGCTTGGGTCAGCGTGACCACGCGCGGCTTGGGGTAGTGAATGTCCTGGCGCTTGAGGGCGATCTCGCGGATCGAGTCCGGGGTCAGCTTGCCGTTTTCGGTGCGTGCGGTGAGCAGCTTGGAGCCGTTGGAGAAAAACTCCGGCGCGCCGCATTCGTCGGTTTCGACGTGGGCGGTTTCCGAGCAAATCACGCTATGGTAGCTCTGGCACAGGGACGACAGCGCCAGCGAGTTGGCGGCGGTGCCGTTGAACGCGAAAAACACTTCGCAGTCGGTTTCGAACAGGTTGCGGAAACCGTCGGCGGCGCGATGGGTCCATTCATCATCACCGTAGGCGCGCTGATGGCCCTGGTTGGCTTGTTCCATGGCGGCCCAGGCTTCCGGGCAGATGCCGGAATAGTTGTCGCTGGCAAATTGTTGGCTCTTGTCGGTCATGGCCCGTTCCTGTGGTCGATGTTGGTGCGCACTTTACCCAACATCGGCCGGGGTGCGCACGCGCTGTAAATGCAAAGTCAGTGGGGAATTATGCACGGTACTCACACTACGCCTGTCGGACGAGTCCGTGATGGCGCCCTGGATCTGCTCAAGTGGCTGGCGCTGCTGAGCATGGTGCTTGATCACCTGCGCTACCTCGGTGTGAGCCTGGATGGGCTGTATGTGCCGGGACGCCTGGCGTTCCCGTGGTTTTGCCTGGCGATTGCGGCGAACCTGCACCGTACGCGCAACGCCGTGGTGACCGGCTACTGGCGTTATCTGGGCTGGCTGCTGCTGTTCAGCGTGATCAGCGAAGTGCCGTATCGGATGTTTATCGACGATGCCGATACCTTGAACGTGCTGCCCACCCTCGCGCTGGGTCTGCTGGTTGCCCGAGGATGGCAGCAGAAGGCGTTTTTTGATCGAGGACTGGCGTTGATCGCGCTCGCGTCAGGTGCTGTGTTTTCCCCATATTTGATGTTCGGGGTATTCGGTGTATTGCTGCCGCTGGCGATGCTGCTGGTGTTTCGCCGGCCATGGTATTTCAGTGTGTTGCCGGGTTTGGTCTGTGTGGCGGCTAATCAATGGCAGATTTTGCTCAATAGCGGCTCAATCGTGGCGCTGACCGGGCTGGCTGCGTGCCTGATTGCGCCATTGGCCGGATTGGTCTTGTTGCGACATGTCAAAAATGTCTCGCCGCCGGCCATGCGTCGCTGGGCATATGCTTTGTATCCGGCGCATTTTCTGCTGCTTTTCCTCCTTCGCAAGATCATCGCCTAACCCCTGTGGGAGCTGGCTTGCCTGCGATGCAGACACCTCGGAGCGTCAGTTGCACCGCAGCGATGCCATCGCAGGCAAGCCAGCTCCCACAGAGGCCTCTGCACAATATTCAGGCGATGTCGTAAACGCACCTTTGCGTGGCGTCCGTAGGCATTTGACCTGCACGCCCCAGCCCTACCATCGCATCAAAGGGCCCTGCACGGGCCTCAACAATACGAAAGGCTGGGAGAGACGCGATGTTCAGCAAACAAGACCAGATCCAGGGATATGACGACGCACTGTTGGCGGCGATGAATGCCGAGGAGCAGCGTCAGGAAGATCATATCGAGCTGATCGCGTCGGAGAACTACACCAGCAAACGTGTGATGCAGGCGCAAGGCAGCGGCCTCACCAACAAATACGCCGAAGGCTACCCGGGCAAGCGCTACTACGGTGGCTGCGAGCATGTGGACAAGGTCGAAGCCCTGGCCATCGAGCGTGCCAAGCAACTGTTTGGCGCCGATTACGCCAACGTGCAGCCGCACTCCGGTTCGTCGGCCAACAGCGCGGTGTACCTTGCGCTGATCAACGCTGGCGACACCATCCTGGGCATGAGCCTGGCCCACGGTGGTCACCTGACCCACGGCGCCAAAGTGTCGTCCTCGGGCAAGCTGTACAACGCGGTGCAATACGGCATCAACACCGACACCGGGCTGATCGACTACGACGAAGTCGAGCGCCTGGCCGTCGAGCACAAGCCGAAGATGGTCGTGGCCGGTTTCTCCGCCTACTCCAAGACTCTGGATTTCCCGCGCTTTCGTGCGATTGCCGACAAGGTGGGCGCGCTGCTGTTCGTCGACATGGCCCACGTCGCCGGCCTGGTTGCCGCTGGCCTGTACCCGAACCCGCTGCCCTACGCCGACGTGGTCACCACCACCACCCACAAGACCCTGCGCGGTCCGCGTGGCGGTTTGATTCTGGCCAAGGCCAACGAAGCCATCGAGAAAAAACTCAACTCTGCCGTGTTCCCCGGTGCCCAGGGTGGCCCGCTGATGCACGTGATCGCCGGCAAGGCCGTGTGCTTCAAGGAAGCGGCTGAGCCTGGCTTCAAGGTTTACCAGCAACAGGTGATCGACAACGCCCAGGCGATGGCCGAAGTGTTTATCAAACGTGGCTACGATGTGGTCTCCGGCGGCACCGACAACCACTTGTTCCTGGTCAGCCTGATCCGCCAGGGCCTCACCGGCAAAGACGCCGACGCCGCCCTGGGTCGCGCCCACATCACTGTCAACAAGAACGCCGTGCCGAACGACCCGCAGTCGCCGTTCGTGACCTCGGGCCTGCGCATCGGCACCCCGGCGGTGACCACGCGCGGTTTCAAAGTGGCGCAGTGCGTCGAACTGGCCGGCTGGATCTGCGACATCCTCGACAACCTCGGCGATGCCGACGTCGAGGCCAACGTGGCCAAGCACGTGTCTGCCCTGTGCGCTGATTTCCCGGTTTATCGCTGAGCGCGGTTTTGGAGTAATGACTATGCAACGCTACTCGGGCTTCGGCCTCTTCAAGCACTCCCTCAGCCATCACGAAAACTGGCAGAAGATGTGGCGCACGCCGACCCCGAAGAAGGTCTACGACGTGGTCATCGTCGGCGGCGGCGGGCATGGTCTGGCGACCGCCTACTACCTGGCCAAGGAGCACGGCATCACCAACGTGGCCGTGGTCGAGAAGGGCTGGCTGGGCGGCGGTAACACCGCGCGCAACACCACCATCGTGCGTTCCAACTACCTGTGGGATGAGTCGGCGCACCTGTACGAGCACGCGATGAAACTGTGGGAAGGCCTGTCCCAGGACCTCAACTACAACGTGATGTTCTCCCAGCGTGGCGTCTACAACCTGTGCCACACCCTGCAGGACATCCGTGATTCCGAACGCCGCGTGAGCGCCAACCGCCTCAACGGCGTCGACGGCGAACTGCTCAACGCCAAACAGGTTGCCGACGAGATTCCTTACCTCGATTGCTCGAAGAACACTCGCTACCCGGTGCTGGGCGCCACCGTGCAACGTCGCGGCGGCGTGGCCCGTCACGATGCCGTGGCCTGGGGCTTCGCCCGCGCGGCTGACGCACTGGGCGTGGACTTGATCCAGCAGACCGAAGTGATCGGCTTTCGCAAGGAAAACGGCGTGTGCATCGGCGTGGAAACCAACAAGGGCTTTATCGGCGCCAAGCGCGTCGGTGTGGTCACCGCCGGTAACTCGGGCCACATGGCCGGGCTTGCGGGCTTCCGTCTGCCAATCGAATCCCACCCGCTGCAAGCGTTGGTGTCGGAGCCAATCAAGCCGATTATCGACAGCGTGATCATGTCCAACGCCGTGCACGGCTACATCAGCCAGTCCGACAAGGGCGACCTGGTGATCGGCGCCGGTATCGACGGCTACAACGGCTACGGCCAGCGCGGCTCGTACCCGGTGATCGAACACACCATCCAGGCCATCGTCGAGATGTTCCCGGTGCTCTCGCGCGTACGCATGAACCGGCAGTGGGGCGGCATCGTCGACACCACGCCGGACGCGTGCCCGATCATTTCCAAGACTCCAGTACCGAACATGTTCTTCAACTGCGGTTGGGGCACCGGTGGCTTCAAGGCTACGCCGGGCTCAGGCAACGTGTTTGCCGCCAGCCTCGCCAAGGGTGAAATGCACCCATTGGCCGCGCCTTTCTCCATCGACCGTTTCCACAACGGTGCGCTGATCGACGAACACGGCGCTGCGGCCGTCGCCCACTAACAGGAGAAATTTCCTATGTTGCATATCTTCTGTCCTCACTGTGGCGAACTGCGCTCCGAAGAGGAATTCCACGCGTCCGGCCAAGCGCACATCCCGCGCCCGCTGGACCCGAATGCCTGCACCGATGCCGAGTGGGGCGACTACATGTTCTTCCGCGACAACCCCCGTGGCCTGCACCACGAACTGTGGATTCACGCCGCCGGTTGCCGTCAGTACTTCAACGCCACCCGCGACACCGTGACCTACGAAATCCTTGAAACCTACAAGATCGGTGAGCAGCCACAATTCACCGCCAAGGCCTCTGGAGAGAAGGTATGAGCCAGATCAATCGCCTGTCCAACGGTGGCCGCATCGACCGCAACAAGGTCCTGACGTTTACCTTCAACGGCCAGAGCTACAAGGGCTTTGAAGGCGACACCCTGGCCGCCGCCCTGCTGGCCAACGGCGTCGACATCATCGGCCGCAGCTTCAAGTACTCGCGCCCGCGCGGCATCTTTGCCGCCGGCGCCGAAGAGCCGAACGCGGTGCTGCAGATCGGCGCCACCGAAGCCACGCAAATCCCCAACGTGCGCGCCACGCAACAGGCGCTGTATCAGGGTTTGGTCGCCACCAGCACCAACGGCTGGCCGAGCGTGAACAACGACATGATGGGTATTCTCGGCAAGGTCGGCGGCAAGTTGATGCCGCCGGGCTTCTACTACAAAACCTTCATGTACCCGCAATCGTTCTGGATGACCTACGAGAAGTACATCCGCAAGGCTGCCGGCCTTGGCCGCTCGCCGACCGAGAACGACCCGGACACCTACGACAATTTCAACCGTCACTGCGACGTGCTGATCGTGGGCGCAGGCCCTGCCGGCCTCGCCGCGGCACTGGCGGCTGCACGCAGCGGTGCCCGTGTGATCATCGCCGATGAGCAGGAAGAATTCGGCGGCTCGTTGCTCGATTCGCGCGAAAGCCTCGACGGCAAGCCGGCCACCGAGTGGGTCGCCAGCGTGATCGCAGAACTCAAGGCTCTGCCGGACGTGGTGCTGCTGCCCCGCGCCACGGTCAACGGCTACCACGACCATAACTTCCTGACCATTCACGAACGCCTCACCGATCACCTCGGTGACCGTGCGCCGATTGGCGTGGTGCGTCAGCGTATCCACCGGGTGCGCGCCAAGCGCGTCGTGCTGGCCACTGGTGCGTGCGAGCGTCCGCTGGTGTACGGCAACAACGACGTGCCGGGCAATATGCTCGCCGGTGCGGTGTCGACCTACGTGCGCCGCTACGGCGTGGCGCCGGGCAAGAAACTGGTGCTGTCGACCAACAACGATCATGCCTACCGCGTGGCGCTGGACTGGTTCGACGCCGGGCTGCAAGTGGTGGCTGTGGCCGATGCGCGCCACAACCCACGCGGCGCGCTGGTGGAAGAAGCCCGCGCCAAGGGCATTCGCATTCTCACCGGCAGTGCCGTGATCGAGGCCCGTGGCAGCAAGCACGTCACCGCTGCCCGCGTGGCGGCAATCGATGTGAAAGCCCATAAAGTCAGCAGCCCCGGCGAATGGCTGGACTGCGATCTGCTCGCCAGCTCCGGCGGTTACAGCCCGGTGGTGCACCTGGCCTCGCACCTGGGCGGCAAGCCGACCTGGCGCGAAGATATTCTCGGTTTCGTGCCGGGCGAAGCGCCGCAGAAACGCGTGTGCGTCGGCGGTATCAACGGCGTTTATGGCCTTGGTGATTCGTTGGCCGACGGTTTTGAAGGCGGCGTGCGCGCGGCCAGCGAAGCCGGGTTTGCGCCGGTGGAAGGCACGCTGCCAAAAGCCTTGAGCCGTCTGGAAGAACCGACTCTGGCGCTGTTCCAGGTACCCCACGACAAAGTCACTGCACGGGCCCCCAAGCAATTTGTCGACCTGCAAAACGACGTCACCGCCGCCGCCATCGAACTGGCGACTCGCGAGGGTTTCGAGTCGGTCGAGCACGTCAAGCGCTACACCGCACTGGGCTTCGGCACCGACCAGGGCAAGCTGGGTAACGTCAACGGCCTGGCGATTGCCGCGCGCTCGCTGAACGTGACCATCCCGCAGATGGGCACCACCATGTTCCGTCCCAACTACACGCCGGTCACCTTCGGCGCGATAGCGGGCCGCCATTGTGGGCACATCTTCGAACCGGTGCGTTACACCGCGCTGCAAGCCTGGCACGTGAAGAACGGCGCCGAGTTTGAAGACGTCGGCCAGTGGAAACGCCCGTGGTACTTCCCGCGCAACGGTGAAGACCTGCACGCAGCGGTGAAGCGCGAATGCCTGGCCGTGCGCGACAGCGTCGGCCTGCTGGACGCGTCCACCCTCGGCAAGATCGACATTCAAGGCCCGGATGCCCGCGAGTTCCTCAATCGCATCTACACCAATGCGTGGACCAAGCTCGACGTGGGCAAGGCGCGCTACGGCCTGATGTGCAAGGAAGACGGCATGGTTTTCGACGATGGCGTGACGGCCTGCCTCGCCGATAACCACTTCCTGATGACCACCACCACCGGCGGCGCGGCGCGTGTTCTTCAGTGGCTGGAAATCTACCAACAGACCGAATGGCCGGACCTCAAGGTGTACTTCACCTCGGTCACCGACCACTGGGCGACCATGACCCTGTCGGGCCCCAACAGCCGCAAGCTGCTGAGTGAGGTGACCGATATCGACCTGGACAAGGACGGCTTCCCGTTCATGACCTGGAAGGAAGGCCTGGTCGGCGGCGTACCGGCGCGGGTGTTCCGCATCTCGTTTACCGGTGAGCTGTCGTATGAAGTCAACGTGCAGGCCGACTACGCCATGGGCGTGCTGGAGAAAATCGTCGAGGCCGGCAAACAGTACAACCTGACCCCGTATGGCACCGAAACCATGCACGTACTGCGGGCGGAGAAGGGCTTCATCATCGTCGGCCAGGACACTGACGGCTCGATGACCCCGGACGACCTCAACATGGGCTGGTGCGTAGGCCGCACCAAGCCGTTCTCGTGGATCGGCTGGCGTGGCATGAACCGTGAAGACTGCGTGCGTGAAGAGCGCAAGCAACTGGTGGGCTTGAAGCCGATCGATCCGAATGTGTGGCTGCCCGAAGGCGCGCAGCTTGTGCTGGATGCCAAGCAGGCGATTCCGATGAAGATGGTCGGCCACGTCACTTCCAGCTATGCGCACAACTCCCTGGGTTATTCGTTTGCCATGGGTGTGGTCAAGGGCGGCTTGAAGCGCATCGGCGAGCGGGTGTTCTCGCCGCAGGCGGATGGCAGCGTGATCGAGGCGGAGATTGTGTCCTCGGTGTTCTTTGATCCTAAGGGTGACCGGCAGAACATTTGAGTCGCCTACATCGGGGGCAAGCCCCCTCCCACATTTTGAAATGCATTCCCCTGTGGGAGGGGGCTTGCTCCCGATGAGGCCATCAGCCTCACAACAGAATTCAAAACAGGTGCTTTATGACAGCAGCCAATGTTTACCAACAACGCCCCACCCCCGGCGCCAAAGCCGAATCCTCGCTGCACCATGCCGACCTCGCCAGCCTGGTCGGCAAGGGCCGCAACAATGCCGGCGTGACCGTGCGTGAAAAGAAACTCCTCGGCCACCTGACCATCCGTGGCGATGGCCATGACGCCGCCTTCGCCGCTGGCGTGCACAAGGCTCTGGGCATTGAGTTGCCGGGCGCCCTGCAGGTCATCGTCAAAGGCGAAACCAGCCTGCAATGGCTCGGCCCGGATGAGTGGCTGTTGATCGTGCCAGGCGGTGAAGAGTTTGCTGCCGAGCAGAACCTGCGCGCGGCCCTGGGCGAGCTGCATATCCAGATCGTCAACGTCAGCGGCGGCCAGCAGATCCTCGAACTCAGCGGCCCGAACGTGCGCGACGTACTGATGAAATCCACCAGCTACGACGTGCACCCCAACAATTTCCCGGTGGGCAAGGCGGTGGGCACGGTGTTTGCCAAGTCGCAATTGGTGATCCGCCACACGGCAGAAGACACCTGGGAACTGCTGATTCGTCGCAGCTTCTCGGATTACTGGTGGTTGTGGCTGCAGGATGCCTCGGCCGAGTTTGGCCTGAGTGTTCAAGCCTGAGGAATAAACCATGAGCCGCGCACCCGATACATGGATTTTGACTGCCGACTGCCCCAGCGTGCTCGGCACGGTGGACGCGGTCACCCGCTACCTGTTCGAGCAGGGCTGCTACGTCACCGAGCACCATTCGTTCGATGATCGCCTCTCGGGACGATTTTTTATTCGGGTGGAATTTCGCCAGCCAGACGGCTTTGACGAGCAGGGTTTTCGCGATGGCTTGGCCACGCGCGGTGAAGCCTTTGGCATGATCTTCGAGCTGACGGCGCCGAACTACCGGCCAAAAGTGGTGATCATGGTCTCCAAGGCCGATCACTGCCTCAACGACCTGCTGTACCGCCAACGCATCGGCCAGTTGTCGATGGACGTGGTTGCGGTGGTGTCCAATCACCCTGATTTGCAACCGTTGGCCGACTGGCACCAGATTCCCTACTACCATTTCCCCCTCGACCCCAACGACAAACCGTCCCAGGAGCGTCAGGTGTGGCAGGTGATTGAAGAGACGGGCGCGGAACTGGTGATCCTTGCGCGCTACATGCAAGTGCTGTCACCGGAGCTGTGCCGCAAGCTGGATGGCAAGGCGATCAACATCCACCACTCGTTGCTGCCGGGCTTCAAGGGCGCCAAGCCTTATCACCAGGCGTACAACAAGGGGGTGAAGCTGGTCGGTGCCACGGCGCATTACATCAATAACGATCTGGATGAAGGCCCGATCATTGCCCAGGGGGTGGAAGTGGTGGACCACAGCCACTATCCCGAGGACTTGATTGCCAAGGGGCGGGATATCGAAGGGCTCACATTGGCGCGGGCGGTGGGGTATCACATCGAGCGGCGGGTGTTCTTGAATGCCAATCGGACGGTGGTGCTCTGACTGGCGCCATCGGGAGCAAGCCCCCTCCCACCTTTGGAATGCATTCCCCTGTGGGAGGGTGCTTGCCCCCGATGAGGCCCGCAGGAAAAACACAAGGAAACAGCATCTGTACCCGAGCACTTAACGCGCTGCCCACCCAAAGGGGCAACGCAGTTCCATAAAAACAACAGCGAGGTGAAAGCATGTCTGGTAATCGTGGTGTCGTGTATCTCGGCAACGGCAAGGTCGAAGTACAGAAAATCGACTATCCCAAAATGCAGGACCCCCGTGGCAGGAAGATTGAACACGGCGTCATCCTGCGCGTGGTCTCCACCAACATCTGCGGCTCCGACCAACACATGGTGCGCGGCCGCACCACTGCCCAGACCGGCCTGGTGCTCGGTCACGAAATCACCGGTGAAGTGATCGAGAAGGGCAGCGACGTCGAGAACCTGAAAATCGGTGACCTGGTCTCCGTACCCTTCAACGTGGCGTGCGGCCGCTGCCGCTCGTGCAAGGAGCAACACACCGGCGTGTGCCTGACCGTCAACCCGGCTCGTGCCGGTGGCGCCTACGGCTATGTCGACATGGGCGACTGGACCGGCGGCCAGGCTGAATACGTGCTGGTGCCGTACGCGGACTTCAACCTGCTGAAGCTGCCGGACCGCGACAAGGCCATGGAGAAAATCCGCGACCTGACCTGCCTCTCCGACATCCTGCCGACGGGCTACCACGGCGCTGTCACTGCCGGCGTCGGCCCGGGCAGCACCGTGTACATCGCAGGTGCCGGGCCGGTCGGTCTGGCCGCTGCGGCTTCCGCACGCCTGCTGGGCGCAGCGGTGGTGATCATCGGCGACGTCAACCCGATCCGCCTGGCGCACGCCAAGGCCCAGGGTTTCGAAATTGCCGACTTGTCCACCGACACCCCGCTGCACGAACAGATCGCCGCACTGCTGGGCGAGCCCGAAGTGGACAGCGCCGTTGACTGCGTGGGCTTCGAAGCACGCGGCCACGGTCACGACGGCGTCAAGGCCGAAGCACCGGCCACCGTGCTCAACTCGCTGATGGGCGTGGTGCGCGTGGCGGGCAAGATCGGTATTCCGGGCCTGTACGTCACCGAAGACCCAGGCGCGGTGGACGCCGCCGCGAAAATGGGCAGCCTGAGCATCCGCTTTGGCCTGGGCTGGGCCAAGTCCCACAGCTTCCACACCGGGCAGACGCCGGTGATGAAGTACAACCGCCAACTGATGCAGGCGATCATGTGGGACCGTATCAACATTGCCGACATTGTTGGCGTGCAGGTCATCAGCCTGGACGACGCGCCGCGTGGCTATGGCGAGTTCGATGCGGGTGTGCCGAAGAAGTTTGTGATTGATCCGCACAAGCTGTTCAGTGCGGCGTAGGCAATAGAGAAGGGCGACCCTTGGGTCGCCCTTGTTTTATATAACGCCGTTCTCCACAGGCAGCCCGCCGGCATGAGAGTGACGGTGGCCATGGCAACTACGCGTTGAGAGCTTCCTTCAAAATGAGCTTGAGGGGCGATGAGGACGGGGGGGCGGCGCAAGGTTCATTGGTAGGTGAACGCACACTTGTTGACGTCCGAGTCTTCGCAATACGTGCCTTTCCAGTGGGCAATCGGGATGAGGTTCCAGCCAGGGACGGGTTTGAGCGTGAGCGAAAAACTCGCATCGTTGCTCGTTGGCCCTTCGTAGGTACAGGTCACGGCTTTGTTGAGTGCATCGTACCGGGCGTCGTGAAATGCAGAGTCAGTCAGGTAGGACGCTGAAGCCTGCGGGTTTTCGCCTGTCCATGTGTGCCCATCCGGTTGTGATGTTTCGTAGCGGTAGCCTCCGCTTTGCATCGCCGTTTGTTGAATGTCCTTGATCAATGGGCAGGCGGCGGTTGCCGCTTGGGCCGTATTCAGCAGTGCCATCGTGGCGAACACACCTGCAAACATTGCGCATCTCATAGCTCACCGCGTGTGGGTCATGGAAAGCTTAATGCTGCAGGTGATTTCCAGCCGAAGGCTACTGTTAGAAGTGACAGTTTTTTAGCGGGTGTTGTAATTAAGCCTCGGTTTTTAATACCCAGACTTGCAAAGGCTTGCCTCAGCGAACGGCCAATGCGCCCTGATAGACGGTTGGGCCTGTCGGTTGCTTGCTCAGCGAACCGCCCTTGGTTTCCGAACTCACCATCAATTCCACCGGTTTGCTGATGGTTTCCTGCTGGCGCGGGTTCAGGCCGATGATGCCTTTGCCGTCTTCCGGCAACAGCCCCAGGGACACGGGCGTGCCGCCTTCGGGAATGGCCCACAGTTCCAGGCTTTGGTCGGGCGCCGGGGCCGTGGCGGCAATCGGCTGCACTTCCAGGTAATCCTTGTGCGCCATGATCTGCGCGGCCGGCTGCTGGGCGGTGGTGACCAGGGTGGCGGCGGATTTGACGCTGTCTTTGGTGTAGAGCGCGCCGCCGACACCGGCAACCACGACGACACAGGCGCCGATAAACAGGCGCGGGCGACTCCAGAATGGAGGCTTGTGCTCAATCACTGGGGGTTGGATCGCAGTCATAAGTCTCTTCCTGACAAATTTTGTAGTCAGTTCATGGACCTTGCCAATGACGATGGGTTCCGGGGCCCATCGTCGGCGATCTTCGTCAGAGTGATGCCAATTGGCCTTTATATAGCACTGGGCCGGTCGGCTGGCCGCTCGGTGAACCGCCTTCGGGTTCGAGGGTGACGGCGAGGGTGGCCGGGGCTTTGAGCAGCGTTTGCTGTGCCTCGCTCAACTGAATTCGGCCCTTGCCTGCCGTCGGTACCAACCCCAGGGAGATCGGTTTGCCACCGGCGGGAATAACCCATAATTCCAGCGCCTGCGCAGGCGTCAATGCAGCTATTGCGAGTGGTTCAACCTGCAGGTGATCGGCAAACGTGTCGATTTGCAACGCTGGCTGCTGGTCGGCGGCGACCAGTGTGGTGCGGTAAGCAAGGCCTGTGTCGCGTGGGTAGAGCACGCCGATCAACACTGCCGCAATCAGGGCGCACGCGGCAGCCAGCAGGCGCCCCTTCCGCCACCACGGTTTTTTCGCCGGTACGTGCAGCCCCTGCGGCTCGATCCGTGCCTGAATGCCTGCCCACACGTGATCGGGCACTGCGCGTTCGGGCAGGCTGCCGGTGAGGCTGGCGAGGGCCTCCTGCCAATGCCCAAGCTCTGCGCGCAGCGCGGCATCATTGAGCAGCAGGGTGTCAAACCGGCGACGCGCGGTGGCCGGCATCAGGCCGATCGCGTAGTCGGCGGCCAGGGCACGGCGCAGGACGGTGGTGTGGTAATTCATGATTCAAGGCACCTGCGCAGGCGCTCCATGCCGCGACGAATCCAGGATTTGACCGAGCCCAGGGGGGCCGCCAGGTGTTCGGCCAGCTCCGAGCACGACAGGCCTCGAAAGTAAGCCAGGGTGATCGATTGGCGCTGCATGCCGTCGAGGGTGTCCAGGCAGCGGTTGAGGGCGCGGGCGTTGCGTTCGCTGTCGAGCTGGTCGTGAGCGCTGTGACCTTCGTCGAGCAGGGCGTCCTGCTGGCCTTCGGTGAGGGGTTGCTCACGGCGTTTGCGCAATTGGTCGATGGCCAGGTTGCGGGTGATGTTCACCATCCAGGTCATGGGCGACGCCAGGTGTGGCTCGTAGCGCGACGCGTTGTACCAGATGCGTACGAAAGCCTCCTGCAACACGTCCTCGGCGAGGTCCGCACGGCCCATGAAGCGGTAGGCCACCCCATGCAGGCGCGGCGAAGCGCTGCGGTACAGGGTTTCGAACGCCTGGCGGTTGCCCAGGGCGCATTGGGCCAGCAGCGGGCGTAGTGGGTCAGCATCGGTCAGCGTAATGGGGCTTCTCCAGGCTCTCGAGCGAGGGCGACGGGACTGCGCACGGTGGGCAGAGGGTAATCCAATTTGCGCAGTCATTCCATCCAGCTCCGGGCGGCCTGTAAGCGTTATACGCAGGCCGGGGTGTTTCGGATGCGGTTGGGAACAAGCCCTGTTATCGCCAGTCCAACGCCTGCTTTCGCCCCCACCTGCAGAGGTTGTTTCGATGAAGATTTCACGCGGTTTCGCCCTTTCCTGCCTGATGACCCTGGCAGCGGCCCCGGTGTTCGCCGCAGGGTTCAGCCTTGGTGATGCGGCCAATGCGATTTCCGGCATGCAGGGCGGCAACAACAAGGCCGCTGCCGCCGCGCCGTCGTCCGAGACGGCCGGTCTGCTGAGCGCACTCACCTCGCAACTCAATGTCACCCCCGAACAGGCCGTCGGCGGCACCGGCGCCATGCTGGGCCTGGCCAAGAACCAGCTGAGCGGCAACGATTATTCGCAATTGGCCAAGAGCGTGCCGGGGCTGGACAAGCTGTCCGGCGACAATGCACTGGGCAGCCTCGGGGCCTTGAGCGGGATGCTCGGCCAGAGCGGCGGCAGCAAGACCAGCGGCCTGGACGGCCTGTTGGGCAACGTGAAGAACACCAACGACCTGAACACCGCGTTCAGCGCCCTGGGCATGGACAGCGGCATGATCGGCCAGTTTGCGCCGGTGATCCTGCAATACCTGGGCAGCCAGGGCGCCAACGGCTCGGTACTGGGCAAGCTGGCCCAGGCCTGGGGCACCGGCAGCTAAGCCTGCTGCGCGCGCAGCTGTTCGATGCGCGCGTCTTTCTCCTGCCAGAGCTGGTTGACCCAGTTCTGGACGGTCTGGCGAAACACCGGATCGTTCTCGTAATCCCCCTGCCACAACGCCGGATCCAGCTCACGGGTGCGGATATCCACGATCACGGTTGGCACGCCGCCGCTGATCAAGTCCCAGAACCCCGGAATTTTCGCCTGCGGGTAAACCACGGTTACGTCGAGGATCGCGTCCAGCTGTTCACCCATCGCCGCCAGCACGAACGCCACGCCGCCCGCCTTGGGCTTGAGCAGGCGGGTAAAGGGTGATTCCTGCTGCACCCGCTTGGCTTCGTTGAACCGCGTGCCCTCCAGGTAATTGACCACCGTCACCGGCTGGCGCTTGAACAGTTCGCAGGCCTGTTTGGTGATCTTCAGGTCCTGCCCTGCCAGCTCCGGGTGTTTGGCCAGGAACGCCTTGGTGTAGCGCTTCATGAACGGGTAGTCGAGCGCCCACCAGGCGAGGCCCAGGAAGGGCACCCAGATGAGTTCTTTTTTCAGGAAAAACTTGAAGAACGGCGTGCGCCGGTTGAGCGCCTGGATCAGTGCCGGAATATCCACCCACGACTGGTGATTGCTGATCACCAGGTAGGAGGTGTCACGTCGCAGGTCGGCGCCGCCGCGAATGTCCCACTGGGTCGGGATACACAGCGAGAAGATGAGCTTGTCGATCTCGGCCCAAGTCTCGGCGATCCACATTACCGCCGCCGAGGCATGGTCGCGCCAGCGCCCCGGCGCAGCCAGCTTGAGCAGCGCGAACACCAGCAACGGGCCGATCAGGATCAGCGTATTGAGCAACAGCAGCAACGTGACGCAACAGCCGGTGAGCAGGCGGCGCATAAGCAACTCTTGGAATTCCTGTGGGCCGCTCATCATAAGCAAGCGCGGTCCAGAGGCCAAATCGCAAATCACCCTACGAATGTTTCACAACGGGCACGCTATGCTCGGTCATCCAACTAAGTGCCGGGTTTGCGGTCTAGAATCCGCCCACCTTCTTTCGAGGAAATCACGCCGTGAAATTGCTCCTTGCCGCGTTCACCCTGGTTGCCCTGCCCGTCATGGCCGCCGAACCGACCCTCTACGGGCGCTACGAATACATCCAGTTGCCGGAGATCGGCGAGACCTTCAAGGCCAAGATGGACACCGGCGCGCTGACCGCCTCGCTGTCGGCCCGCGACATTCAGACGTTCACCCGTGACGGCGACGACTGGGTACGCTTTCGCCTCGGCGGCCAGGACGCGTCGAACAAGGTGTACGAGCACAAGGTCGCGCGTATCAGCAAGATCAAGAGCCGCGCTGACGAGGATGACGACAAGGACGAGACCAGCGTGACCAAGCGGCCGGTGATCGACCTGGAAATGTGCCTGGGCGACGTCAAACGCACCGTCGAGGTCAACCTCACCGACCGCAGCAGCTTCAACTATCCGCTGCTGATCGGCGCCAAGGCCCTGCGCGAATTCGGCGCGGCGGTGAACCCGGCGCGGCGCTACACTGCCGACAAACCGGACTGCTGACGGACCGCCATGGCGCACATCCTGATTGTCGAAGACGAAGCCGCAATTGCCGATACGCTGATCTTCGCCCTGCAAGGCGAAGGGTTCACCACCACCTGGCTGACCCTCGGCCAGGCGGCGCTTGCGCATCAGCGCCAGACCCCGGCCGACCTGGTGATTCTCGACATTGGCCTGCCGGATATCAGCGGCTTTGAAACCTGCAGGCAATTGCGCCGTTTCAGCGAAGTGCCCGTGATGTTTCTCAGTGCCCGGGATGGCGAGATCGACCGGGTGGTGGGGCTGGAGATCGGCGCCGACGACTACGTGGTCAAGCCGTTCAGCCCGCGTGAAGTGGCGGCGCGGGTGCGCGCGATTCTCAAGCGGGTGGGACCGGTTGCGGCGCCTGCGGTGTTCCAGATTGATCTGGAGCGCATGCAGATCACCTATCGCGGCCAGCCCCTGAGCCTGACCCGCCATGAGTTCCGCCTGCTGCAAAGCCTGCTGGAACAACCCGAGCGAATATTCAGTCGCGAGCAACTGCTGGACGCGGTGGGCGTGCCCGCCGACGCCGGCTACGAACGCAATATCGACACTCACATCAAAAGCCTGCGCAGCAAATTGCGCAGCGTGGCGGCGCAGGCTGAGCCGATCCAGACCCATCGCGGCCTCGGCTACAGCTACAGCCCCGGCAACAGCTGATGCGCCTGGGGCTGCGGATTTTCCTGGTGTATGCGCTGTTTATCGGCCTTACCGGTTATTTCGTGCTCAGCACCGTCATGAACGAAATCCGTCCCGGTGTGCGCCAGTCCACCGAGGAAACCCTGGTGGACACCGCGAACCTGCTGGCCGAAGTGCTGCGCAATGACGTGAAGAACGGCACCCTCGGCCAAAGTCATTGGCCGGAGCTGCTTAAGGCCTACGGCAGCCGCCAGCCGGGCGCGACCATTTGGGGGCTGCCGAAAAACCAGGTCAACCATCGCATCTATGTGACCGACGCCCAGGGCCGTGTGCTGCTCGACTCCACGGGCGAAGCGCTGGGCCAGGATTATTCCCGCTGGAACGACGTGTACCTGACCCTGCGCGGTGAATACGGCGCGCGCTCCACCCGCAGCGACCCCGACGACCCGGCCTCGTCGGTGATGCACGTGGGCGCACCGATCCGCGACAACGGACGGATCATCGGCGTGGTCACCGTGGCCAAGCCCAACAGCTCCTTGCAACCCTATGTCGACCGCACCGAGCGCCGTTTGCTGTGGTACGGCGCCGGGCTGGTGGTGCTCGGCCTGCTGCTCGGCGCGTTGCTGTCGTGGTGGTTGAGCGCTGCCTTGCGGCGCCTCACCGCCTATGCCGAGGCAGTCAGCGAAGGGCGCCGTGCCGAGTTGCCGCATTACCGGGGCGGCGAGCTCAAGCAGTTGTCCACCGCCGTCGAACACATGCGCACGCAACTGGAAGGCAAGGCATACGTTGAGCATTACGTGCACACCCTGACGCACGAGTTGAAAAGCCCGCTGGCGGCGATTCGCGGTGCGGCGGAGTTGTTGCAAGGCGACATGAGCCGCGAACAGCAGCAGCGCTTTGTCGGCAATATCGACAGCGAAAGCGCGCGCCTGCAGCACCTGATCGAACGCCTGCTGAACCTGGCGCAGGTCGAACAGCGCCAGGGCCTGGAAGAGCAGGCGAGCATTGCGCTGGGGGCATTGGTCGATGAGGTACTCAAGGCGCAGTGCGCGCGTATCGAAGGCGCCGGGCTGCGGGTCGAGCAGGCCATTGCGGCGGATGTGCAGGTGTTCGGCGAGCCCTTTCTGTTGCGCCAGGCGCTGGGCAATCTGCTGGATAACGCCCTGGACTTCACCCCGGCGGGCGGAACGCTGAGGTTCAGCGCGCAGGTGCGGCAGCACGATGTAGACGTCAGCCTGTTCAACCAGGCGGAGCCGATTCCCGACTATGCCCTGCCGCGCCTGAGCGAGCGCTTTTACTCGCTGCCGCGCCCGGCCAGCGGACGCAAAAGTACCGGTCTGGGCCTCAACTTTGTCGAAGAGGTGATGAAGCTGCACGGCGGCGCCATGGCGATCGGCAATGTGCCGGGCGGCGTGCAAGTGGTGCTGCATCTCCACACAGTCTCCACGATGCCCACATAAATCGCCCACATGCGCGGCTCACGCTCTGCCCATCCAAAACAGGGAGAGCCCCATGAACCGAAGCCTGCTTTACAAACTTGGCGCCATTGCGCTGCTGATGTTGCTGTTGCTGATTCCGTTGATGATGATCGATGGCCTCATCAGTGATCGTCAGCAAAGGCGCGATGAGGTATTGGCGGATATCGCCCGCAGCTCCAGTTACCCACAGCGCCTCACCGGGCCGGTGATGGTGGTGCCGTATCGCAGGACCGTGCGCGAGTGGAAGCTCAATGAAAAACTCAATCAACGCTACGAAGAAACCCGTGAAGAACGCGGTCGTCTGTATTTCCTGCCGGAGCGGTTTGAACTCGATGGCCAGGTGCACACCGAGCTGCGTACGCGTGGCATCTACCAGGCGCGGCTGTTCCATGCCGACAACCGCATCAGCGGGCGTTTCGAGTTGCCTGAGCAGTTGGGCATTACCGAGCATTTTGCCGATTACCGCTTTGAACCGGCGTTTCTGGCGGTGGGTGTCAGCGATATTCGCGGCATCGAAAATGCGCTGAAACTGGAACTGGGCAGCCAGCGCCTCGCGTTCGCACCGGGCTCTCTGGTGGACTGGCTGGGGGAGGGTGTGCACGTGGCGCTGCCGGCGCTGGACAGCCACAAGCCCGCCGCGCTGGAGTTCGCGTTCGACCTGCGCCTGCAAGGCACCGAACAGCTGCACGTGTTGCCAGTGGGCAAGACCAGCCAGGTGTCACTCGCTTCCAACTGGCCGCACCCCAGCTTTATCGGCAACTTCCTGCCGACGCAACGGGACGTGACGAACAAGGGCTTTACTGCTCGCTGGCAAACCTCGTTTTTCGCCACCAACCTGGAGCAAGCCCTGCAAAGCTGCCTGGACCGCCAGGCCTGTGAGGACTTCAACAACCGCAGCTTCGGCGTGAACTTCATCGATCCGGTGGACCAATACCTCAAGAGCGACCGCGCGATCAAATACGCGTTGCTGTTCATCGCCCTGACTTTTGGCGGCTTCTTCCTGTTCGAAGTGCTGAAGAACCTGGCGCTGCACCCGATCCAGTACGGCCTGGTGGGCGCGGCCCTGGCGTTCTTTTATCTGCTGCTGTTGTCGTTGGCCGAGCACCTGGGGTTCGCCTTGGCCTACCTGATCTCGGCGAGTGCCGGTGTGCTGTTGATCGGCTTTTACCTGTGCCATGTGCTGCGCAGCCTTGCCCATGGCCTGCGGTTTTCGGCGGGGTTGGCGGCGCTGTATGGCTTGTTGTACGGGCTGCTCAGCGCCGAGGATTATGCGCTGCTGATGGGATCGCTGTTGCTGTTCGCCCTGCTCGGCACGGTGATGGTGCTGACGCGCAAACTGGACTGGTACGGCGTGGGCCGGCGCAAGGGGGTTGAGCAATGATGGGCTTGCGCGAGGATCAACAGTTAAGGGACCAGTTGCTGAGCAGGATCAACACGCTGTTGTGGCGAGCGGGCTTGCCCCGCGCTGGGCTGCGCAGCAGCCCCAAAACCAGCCGCAGAGGAGTGCCTGAAGCACCGCAATCTGCTTGAGGGGGGCTGCTTCGCAGCCCAACGCGGGGCAAGCCCGCTCGCCACAGAATGTCAGGCAGGCGGCTGGGTCTGCAGCATCGAAGGCCGCTGGCTGACCTCGGCATACCACTGCGCAAGCCTGGGGTTATCCGCCCGCCATTGCAGGTCCGGATGGCGGAAGTCAAGGTAGCCCAAGGCACAGGCCACGCTGATGGCGGCGATGTCGAAATGGCTGGCCAGCTCGGCCATCGCATCCTGTTCCAGCTCGGCGAGGGTGCGGCGTATCTTAATGCGTTGTTCGTCCAGCCACGCAGCCCAGTGTTTTTCCACCGGGCGCAGGGCGAGCTCGTAGCGCGTCAGCACGGCGGCATCCAGAATGCCGTCGGCCATCGAGGCCAATGTGAGGCGGCGCCAGCGGGCTGAGCCGTCGCGAGGGATCAGTGGGTTGCCGACGTGCTGGTGGTCGAGGTAATCGAGGATCACCCGGCTGTCGTGCAGCCTGCTGCCATCGGCCAGGCGCAGGGCCGGGATCTTGCCGACAGGGTTGCCTTGCACCACCTGGGCGTCCGGACTGACCGGCGTCGGCACGCAGTCGTGCAGGGCCACGCGGTCCTGCTGGCCGGTCTCGATCAGCAGCACGCGGACTTTGCGCACGAAGGGTGAAGCGGGGTTGTGGAACAAGGTCATGCTGGGCGTGGACATGGGTATTCCTCGAAGTGGGCTGGGGCCTAGCCTATGAGGTTGGGCGATGGCTGGCGAGGAGATTGTGGTGTTTTTTCGGGCCTCATCGGGAGCAAGCCCCCTCCCACATTTTGAATTGTGAATACTTTCAAATGTGGGAGGGGGCTTGCTCCCGATAGCGCATTCAGCCGCGCCGCGCCAACAACCCCCAGGCGCCAATCACCGCAGGAACCCCCAGCCCCACCCAGCTCAAAACGTCCCAGAGCCCGTCGCCCAGCAGCGCCGCAAACAGCCCGGCGGCACTGAGCAGGCCGATCCCCAGCGGTATGCCAAACACCTTCCAGAAACTCGACTGGCGCGGCTTCATGCCTTGCCCGCCTTGCGCCGCACGAGCCACAGGTACACCCCGCTGCCCAGCACAATGATGGTCAGCACATCCAGTACCGCCCACAGAATTTTCATCGGCATGCCGCCGTAGTCACCAAAATGCAACGGCTGCGACATGCCCATGGCGTCCATGTACCACGGCCGTTCGGCGATGGCGGTGACGGTCAGGGTGCGGGCGTCGATCAGTACCGGCGTGAGCAGGTGCGAGGTCAGGTGCGTGCTGCCTTTCATGAACACGGCGTAGTGGTGCTCGCTGGAAAAGCGTGTGCCGGGGAAGGCGATGAAGTCCGGCTGCATGCCCGGCGCGGCCTTGGCGGCAATGCTCAGCAACTCGCTGACCGGTGCGCGCTGCGTCAGCGGCGGGGCGTTCTTGTAGGGTTCGATCATGGCGCTGAGACTGTCGGTGCGCCAGGCGGCGATGATCAGGTCGGCACAGGCACTGATCACGCCGGTCACGCCCACCACCAGCGCCCAGGTCAGGGTAACCGCGCCGAGCAGGTTGTGCAGGTCGAGCCAGCGCAGGCGCGTGGATTTATCCTGGCGCACCGTGCCGAATTTCAAGCGGCGCATGAACGGCAGGTACAGCACCGTGCCGGAGACAATCGCCAACACAAACAGCAAGCCCATGAACGCCAGCAACAGCTTGCCCGGCAGGCCGGCGAACATGTCCACATGCAGGCGCAGCACGAACAGCGTAAAACCGCCATTGGCCGAGGGCATCTCCACCGATTCACCGGTGCGTGCGTCGAGCATGAAGGTGTGCGACGAATTGGGCTCGGTGCCGGCGGTCGCCGCCATGATCGCGATTACCCCGTTTTTGTCGTCCTCGTCCCAGGCCAAATACTGCATGGCCTCGCCCGGGCGATGGGCCTGGGCTTTGGCGACCAGTCGTTCCAGATCGAGCTGCGGTGTGTCGGCCGGCATCTGCGCAAGCGTCGGCTCGTTGCCCAGCAGGTGGTCGATCTCATGATGAAACACCAGCGGCAGCCCGGTGAGGGCGAGCAGCAACAGGAATACGGTGCAGATCAGGCTGGTCCAGGTGTGGATGAAGGACCAGCGGCGGATGGTTTTGCTTTTCATCACGGCTCCAAAGGCAAAAGGGCCGCGGATCAGGCGGCCCTTTATCAGCGGTTTTTCACCGTCTTAGAATTTGTAGTTCACGCTGGCGACCACGTTGCGCTGGTCGCCGTAGTAGCAGTAGAAACCATCGCAGGTGGACAGGTAATCCTTGTTGAAGATGTTTTTGGCATCCACGGCTACGGTGACACCTTTCAGGGTGTTGTTCAGACGACCGAGGTCGTAATGCGCGGAGGCGTCATACACGGTGTAGGAACCAACATGGCCCAGCTCGGTGTTGGCGGCGTTGCCGTAGGTATCACCCACATAGCGCACGCCTGCACCGATACCGAAGCCATCCAGCATCCCGCTGCGCCAGGTGTAATCAGCCCAGCCTGTCGCCTGATTACGTGGCAGCTGGTTCATGCGATTGCCCTTTTCAGACGCAGCGCCTTCGGTGATTTCGCTGTCGTTGTAGGTGTAGGAGCCCACCAGTTTCAGGCTTTCGGTAACGTCGGCGCTGGCTTCCAGCTCAAGGCCGCGAACCCGTACTTCACCCACTTGGCGGGTGATGCTGCCTTCGGTGACCGAGGTGTTTTGTTGGGTCAGGTCGAACACCGCTGCAGTGAACAAGGCCTTGGTGCCGGGTGGCTGATATTTGATACCAGCCTCGTACTGCTTGCCTTCGGTGGGCTTGAACGCACCGGTGCTGCCCACCTGTGTGCCGATCCCGGCCTGGAACGATTCGGCGTAGGACAGGTAGGGCGTGATGCCGTTTTCGAAGACGTAGCTCAGCGCCGCGTTGCCGCTGAAATGTTTGTCACGCTGCGTGTTGGTGGCGTCGTTCTGGTTATGGAACGTGGTGCCGGTGTGCACCCAGTCTTCACGCCCGCCAAGGGTCAGGCGCCAGTTGTCGAGGGCCATCTGGTCCTGGACGTAAAGGCCGGTCTGCTGAGTCTTTTGGGTGTAGTCGTACATAGTGAAGTACTGGACTTTGGAGAAGTCCTGTCCATACACCGGGCGATTGAAGTTGATGGTCGGCACCCCGCCCGAGCCCCACAGCCAGCGCGCATCGCTGTCGGAGCGCTGGTGGTCGAGGCCCAGCAGCAGCGTGTGATTGACCGCGCCAGTGCTGAAGTCCGCCTGAAAGTTGTTGTCGACGGCGAACTGACCGACGGTTTCATCGACCTTGCCAGCCGAGCGACTCACGTTGCCAGCGGCGTCAACCGCGACTTCAGGGCCATTAGGGAAGAATGCGCCACCGGCCGTGATGCCCTGGAACGACAAGTCATTTTTGGTATAGCGCAGGTTTTGGTGAAATTGCCAGGTGTCGTTCAGGCGGGTTTCGAAGGCATAGCCGAGCGCGTAGTAAGTGCGATCGTAGAATTCCCAGTCCGGATCACCGAGATTCTTGTGGTGAGAGATCTTGCCGGCGGGCGAACCCAGTTTGGTGCCTTGCAGTGGCAGGAACTGCCCGGTGATCCCGGTATCGTCGCGGGTGAACTGGGTGAGCAGTGTCAGCCGGGTATCGTCGTTGATGTTCCAGGTCAGGCTGGGGGCCACGTTGTAGCGTTTGTCCGGAATGTGGTCCACGGCGGTATTGCTGTCACGCACGACGCCGCTGATGCGATAGAGGAACTGGCCCTCGTCATCGATCTTGCCGGTGCTGTCGAAGTTGATCTGCTTGTGGTTATTGCTGCCGGCCTGCACTTCAAGTTCGTTCGAACTCTGGGGCTGAGGGCGGCGGCTGACCATGTCCAGCAGGCCGCCGGGAGGTGTCTGTCCGTACACCGACGAGGCGGGGCCGCGAAGCACCGCCACCCGCTCCAGGTTCCAGGTGTCGATCTTCGGCGTGGCGTAATTGCCTCTGGGCAGGGGCAGGCCATCCAGGAATTGCGTCGGGACAAAGCCGCGCACCAGCAGCCAGTCACTGCGAGAATCGGAGCCATAGCCGCTGCTCTGCACACCAGCCGTGTAGCGCAGAGCGTCGTTGAGGTTCAGAACGGAGCGGTCATCCATTTGCTGGCGAGTGATGACCGAGACCGAGCGCGGCAGTTCAGCAATGGGTGTATCGGTCTTGGTGCCCGCCGCTGTGCGCGTGGCGACGTAACCCTCCACCGGCCCCCACGCACTTTCATAATTGCCCTGCCCGATAACGCTGGTCTGCGGCAACGCCACTACCCCGTCCGGAATCGGCACCAACGTAAATGTCCCTGCCGTGCCTTGCTCCAGTTGCAGCCCCGTCCCGCGCAAGGCTTCACGCAGTGCGCTCTGCGCATCGAACTGGCCCTTGACCGGTGCCGAGGTCTTGCCGGCGGCGAGCGTCGGGTTGAGGGTCAGCGCAAGGCCGGCCTGACTGGCGATCTGGTTGAGGGTGCTGGCCAGGGGCGCGGACGGCAGGTTGTAGGCGCGCACGCTTGCGGCGTGTTCGGCGGCGAGCAGCAAGGGGCTGGCGAGCGGGGCGCCGAGGGCAATGGCCACGGCTAACAGGCTGGGGCGCAACAAGGTGTCGAGCGTGCGGGACATGAAGGGGCGGCTCCTGATGGAAATAGTTCTCGATTGCCTAGGAGCCGGATGAGAATGGGAAAGTGATAGGGCGGGCGGTAAATATTTTTTGGGTTGTTGTTGAGGGCCTCATCGGGGGTAAGCCCCTCCCGCATTTCAAGGCCTGGCGCGCACCGTCACCCACCACGGTGTGTGCTGCTCGATTTGCACCGGCAGCGTCGGCAGCAATGCATTGAGCGCCAGGTTGGTATCGCGCAGCGGGAAGCTGCCGGTGATGCGCAGGTCGGCCACGTTTTTATCCACGCCCAGGTGGCCGCTGCGGTAGCGGCCGAGCTCCTTGATCACGTCAGCGAGACGCGCGTTGTCGACCACCAGCATGCCGCGCGTCCAGGCGTCGCTGCCGGGGGTGACGGCCAGCAAGGGGCCCAGACCATCGCTGCGCATCAGCACTTGCTGGCCGGCCTTGACCACCTGTGCCTGATGCTGCGCCTCAGGCTGCGCGGCCACGGCCGACTGCAACACGCTCAGGCGCGTGGCGTGGTCTTCGCGCTTGACGATGAACCGCGTGCCCAGCGCCCGCAGGCTGCCGTCGGGGGTTTGCACGTAAAACGGGCGCGCGTCGTCATGGCCGGTTTCGATCAGAATTTCCCCGGCCTGCAACACGATCAGGCGGCGCTTTTCGTCGAAGCGCACGTCGATGGCGCTGTGGGTGTTGAGGTTGATCGAGGTGCCATCGGCCAGTGTCAGCGTGCGCTGCTCGCCGGTGGCGGTGCGTTGGTCGGCGAGCCAGTAATGCAGCGGCACGTAGCGCTCGCCGGCAAACAACGCCAGCCCGCACACCAGCGCGATACTCGCCAGGCCCCGCCCCAGTTTGCGTACGCGTTGGCGAATGCCTTCGCGCGACTGCAGCAAGGCCGCCCGCGCCGGGCCCGAGGCTGCGCTGAAACGCTGATCGAGCATGCCCAGCTGGCGCCAGGCGCGGGCGTGCTCGGCATCGCTGGCCAGCCATCTGCGCAATTCTTCCTGTTCCACCGCGCTGGCGTCGCCCGCGTCGAGGGACAGTTGCCAGGCAATCGCGGCATCCAGCACCCGCGCCGAGACCGGTTTGGCACCTATCACAGCGGCTGGCCGTACAAGGCGATGTAGCACTGGCGAATCCCCTGGGCCAGGTACTGGCGCACGCGGGGCACCGAGACGCCCAGGCGCTGGGCGATTTCGGCGTGGCCCATGCCGTCCAGGCGACTGTGCAGAAACGCGGCGCGAGCCTTGCTCGACAGTTTGCCGAGCAGGCGGTCGATGGCCTTGAGGTCTTCGAGGATCAATTGCTGTTCTTCGGGCGAGGGGTGTTCGCTTTGCGGGATCAGCATCAATTCGGTGAGGTAGGCCTGTTCCAGCGCCGCGCGGCGGAAGTAGTCGAACAGCAGGCCTTTGGCGATGGCCACCAAAAAGGCACGTGGCTCGCGGGGTTCGCGCAGCTCGGCACGTCCCAGCAGGCGCACGAAGGTGTCCTGACTCAAGTCTTCGGCGCGGCTGGCGCAGGCCACGTTGCGCCGCAGCCAGGCCAGCAGCCAGCCACGATGGTCGCGATACAACGCACCAACAAGCTCACTGTGGGGAGGCTGGACTGACGACAAGGCATCACCGGATAAACGAATTGTTTAGACTAACGAGAATTATTCGCGATTGTGGCAGAGGCATTGGATGGGCGCAATTGGCGTTTGTCGGGAGGTGGCATTAAAACGATGGCGCGTGTTTGCGCCGTCTCCATTGGCCCAAGCGCTCCTGCAAGGCCTTCGGTGAGTCGATGTGCTGCCGGCGCGCGCGGCTGAACAGAATCAGCATCAGTTCCGCCGTGGCCAGGGCATCGGCGCTGGCGTGATGGCGTTCGCCCACCCGCAGGCCAAAGTGGTGGATCCAATCGTCCAGCCCGGCTTCACGCAGTGGCGCGTCGGGGCACAGCAGCGGGGCGATCTCGGCCACGTCGAGGAACGGGTGGGCCAGGCGATAGCCCAGGCTGTCCTTGAGCGCGCGGCCCAGCATGTGTTGATCGAACGGCGCATGGAAGGCCAGCAGCGGGCTGTCGCCGATAAACGCCATGAAGTCCAGCAGCGCCTCCGCCGGGTCGCTGCCGGCGGCGATGGCGCTGGGGCCCAGGCCGTGGATCAGCACGCTGGGGCTGAGCCGGTTGTCGGCGCGGTGCAGCGTGCGTTCGAACAGTTGCGAGAAGTCCACCGCACCGTCCTCAATGACCACGGCGCCGATGGACAGCACCTGGTCGCGGTTAAGGTTCAGACCGCTGGTTTCCAGGTCCACCACCACCCAGCGCTGGCTGCGCAAAGAACCGTCGCCCAGTGCGCAGGGTGAGGGCAGTTGCACCAGGCGTTGCTGCTGCGCCGCGTCGAGCCGCGGTTTTGTCTTGCGCAGCCAGCTGAACAGGCTCACAGCTGATACCGAAATGTCAGGCTGCTCTGCAGGCGTTGGGCCTGGCGCAGGGATTCGCGCAGGATAAGGCGGTCCAGGTGGTTGAGGCTGTCGGGGTCGACGCGGTTGGAGTACGGCTGGTTTTCCCGGCTTTGCAGTTGGTGCTGCTGCATGCGGGTCTGCTGGATAAAGTGATAGGCCTCTTCATACGCAGCGCCGTCCAGCGGCTCGATCACGGCCTTGATCACCAACTGACGCAGGCGCTCCAGGGTGTTATTGGCGTGAATGCCATTGGCCAGGGCCAGCAGTCGCGCGCCGTCAACGAATGGCGTAAGGCCCTGCACCTTGAGATCGAGGGTGGCCTTTTCGGCGCCGTTGCGCGTCAGCACGAAGTCGCGAAAGCGCCCAACCGGCGGGCGCTGGCGCAGGGCGTTCTCGGCCAGCATGCGCTGGAAGAGGCGGTTGTCGGCGACCTGGTCAAGGACGCCCTGGCGCAGTTGCTCACAGCCCTGCTCATCGCCCCACACCACGCGCAGGTCGAAATAGATGCTCGAGCCCAGCAGGTTTTCCGGGGTGGCCTCGCGGATGAACGCCGCAAACCGGCGTGCCCATTCAGAGCGAGACAGGCACAGCTCGGGGTTGCCGGCCATGATGTTGCCCTTGCACAGGCTGAAGCCGCACAGCGCCAGGCTCTGATTGATCTGCTGCGCCAACGGCAGCAGGCGCCCGCGTCGCTCGGCGGCTTCGGCGGCGTCTCTGGCCTCGAACAGGATGCCGTTGTCCTGATCGGTGTAGAGCGTCTGTTCGCGGCGTCCTTCGCTGCCGAAGCACAGCCAACTGAACGGCACGCCCGGGTCGCCCTTTTCGGCGAGGGTCAGTTCGATCACCCGGCACACGGTGTGGTCGTTGAGCAGCGTGATGATGTGGGTGATCTGGGTAGACGAGGCACCGTGGGCGAGCATGCGCTCCACCAGTTGACCGATCTCGCCGCGCATCGCCACCAGGTTGTCGACCCTGGGCGCGTTGCGGATGGTGCGGGCCAGGTGCACCAGGTCGACCCGTTGCAGGGAAAACAGGTCGCGCTCGGACACCACGCCGCACAGGCGCTGGTCCTTGACCAGGCACACGTGGGCGATGTGCCGTTCGGTCATGGCGATAGCGGCGTCGAAAGCGCTGTGGTCCGGGGTGAGAAAAAACGGCGCCTGGGTCATGTGCCCCGCGATGGCCTGGCTGAAGTCGCCGGTGCCGTCGGCCACCACCTGGCGCAGGTCGCGCAGGGTGAAAATGCCCAGGGGCGCCTGTTGGTCGTCGACGATCACGATGCTGCCCACTTGCTGTTCATGCATCAGCGTCACGGCTTCGCGCAGCGGTGTCTGCGGGCTGCACATCACCGGATGGCGCATGGCCAGGTCGCCCAGGCGGGTGTTCAGGGAGTATTGGGTGCCGAGGGTTTCCACGGCCTTTTGCTGCACCTGCTGGTTGACCTGGTCCAGCAGGCTGCTGACGCCGCGCAAGGCGAAATCGCGGAACGGGCTGGACAGCGCAAACAGCTTGATAAAGGCCGGCTTGTTCAGTTGCAGGCAGAAGGTGTCTTCGGCGGCTTTGTGTTCGGTGCGGGTTGCTCGTTCACCGAGCAATGCGGCCAGCGGAAAGCATTCGCCGGTGGTGATTTCGAAGGTGGTTTCGGTCGAGTCCGGGCGTTCACCCACCACGCGGCCTTGCTTGACGATATAGAAGTGCTCCACCGGCCCGCCCGACGGTTTGAGGATGCTGTCGCCGGTGCCGTAAAAGCGCAGCTGGCATTGCTCCACCAGAAACGCCAGGTGCGCGTTCTCCATCTGGTTGAACGGCGAAAAGCGCTGCAGGAATTGCAGGGTGCCGTGGATGTTCTGCAAGACGGCGGTTTTTCCCGCCTGGGCGAAAGCATCAGCTTTACTCATAACAGTGACCGCAATGTTTTTGTCGTTATCGTGCTGCATGGTCGGCTGGCGCACGGCGGGTGCCCATTGGACGTAAGTCTAGGTAGCGAAGTGACTGCACGGACTAGGGAAAAACCCTATGGGACTACCGTGCAAACCCCGTGGAACGCCCACTAGGCAAAGTTTCCGACGAAGTGCACATTGAACGCCCTTGCGCAGATGTCTGACGAGTGTGCTGCGAGATTGAATAGAACTGCTGAGAACTGTATGTCCGACCACGATATTTTGAGTGATGCCGAGCGCGAGGCGCTGAGCGCCGTGATGCTGGAACCTGATTTACCGCCACAGCGTGTATTGATTGTTGATGACGACAAGGATGCGCGTGAACTGTTGGCGGAGATTCTGGGGCTGGACGGTATTCGCTGCATGACGGCCGACAGTGGTGAGGCAGCGTGGGAGTTATTGAAAACCAGCAGCTCGATCGGCTTGTTGATTACCGACCTGCGCATGGCTCCCGGGAGTGGTCTTGAGCTGATCCGCCAGGTGCGTGAATCCACCCGCGCGGCGTTGCCGATCATCATTATGTCGGGGGACGCCGAGGCGCCGGATGTGATTGATGCGATGCATTTGAGCGTGGTGGATTTTTTGCTCAAGCCGATTGATAGCGTGAAGTTGGCGCAGATGGTGAAGCGGGAGTTGGGGATGATTTCCTGATGGTGAGGTGACGGTGCTGGCCTCATCGGGAACAAGCCCCCTCCCACATGTCGAGCTGTGAATACCTTGCAGATGTGCGAGGGGACTTGCTCCCGATAGCGCCACTCCAGTGACCCTGAAACCAAAGAAAAAGCCCTGATCTCTCGATCAGGGCTTTTTCATTTACAGGCCGTTTTTAGCCTTGAACTCCCGACGCCTGCGGTGCAACACCGGCTCGGTGTAACCATTGGGCTGTTTGGTCCCTTCAATCACCAGTTCCACCGCGGCCTGAAACGCGATGTTGCTGTCGAAGTCCGGCGCCAACGGCCGGTACAGCGCATCCCCGGCATTCTGGCGGTCCACCACCGGCGCCATGCGCTTGAGGCTTTCCAGCACCTGGGCTTCGCTGACGATGCCGTGGCGCAGCCAGTTGGCAATGTGCTGGCTGGAAATACGCAGGGTGGCGCGGTCTTCCATCAGGCCAACATCGTTGATGTCCGGCACTTTGGAGCAGCCCACACCCTGGTCGATCCAGCGCACCACGTAACCGAGGATGCCCTGGGCGTTGTTGTCCAGTTCGTTGCGGATTTCTTCGTCGGACCAATCGGTAGAGCCGGCCAGCGGAATCGTCAGGATATCGTCCACCGAGGCGCGTTCGCGCTGGGCAAGTTCCACCTGGCGGGCGAATACGTCGACCTTGTGATAGTGCAACGCATGCAGGGCGGCGGCGGTTGGCGACGGCACCCAGGCGGTGTTGGCACCGGCCAGGGGGTGAGCGATTTTCTGTTCGAGCATGGCGGCCATCAGGTCGGGCATGGCCCACATGCCTTTGCCGATCTGGGCGCGGCCCTGCAGGCCGGCGCGCAGGCCAATGTCGACGTTCCAGTTTTCGTAGGCGCCGATCCATTTTTCCGCTTTCATGGCGGCCTTGCGCACCATCGCGCCGGCTTCCATGGAGGTGTGGATTTCATCGCCGGTGCGGTCGAGGAAGCCGGTGTTGATGAACACCACGCGCTCGCTGGCCGCCTGGATGCAGGCCTTGAGGTTGACCGTGGTGCGGCGCTCCTCGTCCATGATCCCGACCTTGAGGGTGTTGCGTGGCAGGTTCAGCACGTCTTCGATGCGACCGAACAGCTCGTTGGTGAACGCCACTTCTTCGGGGCCATGCATCTTCGGTTTGACGATGTACACCGAGCCGGTACGGCTGTTGCTGCGGCTGCTGTTGCCGTTGAGGCTGTGGATCGCCGCCAGGCTGGTGAGCAGGCCGTCGAGAATGCCTTCGGGCACTTCGTTGCCGTGTTTGTCGAGGATCGCGTCGATGGTCATCAGATGACCGACGTTGCGCACGAACAGCAGCGAACGGCCGTGCAGCGTTACGTCCTCGCCGTGCACGCCGGTGTAGACGCGGTCGGGGTTCATGGTGCGGGTGAAGGTGGTCCCGCCCTTGGCGACTTCTTCAGCCAGGTCGCCCTTCATCAGGCCGAGCCAGTTGCGGTAGATCACCACTTTATCGTCGGCATCGACGGCGGCGACGGAGTCTTCGCAGTCCATGATGGTGGTGAGTGCGGCTTCCATCAGGATGTCTTTGATGCCGGCGGCATCGGTCTGGCCAACCGGGGTGCTGGCGTCGATCTGGATTTCGAAATGCAGGCCGTTGTTTTTCAGCAGGATTGCAATCGGCGCGGCTGCCGGGCCCTGGAAGCCAATGAGCTGGGCATCGTCGCGCAGGCCACTGTTGCTGCCGCCTTTAAGGGCCACGATGAGCACGCCATCGACGATTTTGTAGCCGGTGGACTCGGCATGGCTGCCGGCGCTGAGTGGCGCAGCCTGGTCAAGGAAGGCGCGGGCGAAGGCGATGACCTTGTCGCCACGCACCTTGTTGTAACCCTTGCCCTTCTCGGCGCCGTCGGCTTCGCTGATGGCGTCGGTGCCATAGAGCGCGTCGTACAGCGAACCCCAGCGGGCGTTGGAGGCGTTGAGGGCAAAGCGCGCGTTCATTACCGGCACCACCAGCTGCGGGCCGGCCATGCGGGCGATTTCGTCGTCGACGTTTTCAGTGGTGGCCTGGAAGTCTGCGACTTCCGGCAGCAGGTAGCCGATCTCTTGCAGGAAGGCTTTATAGGCCACCGCGTCGTGGGCCTGGCCGGCGTGAGCCTGGTGCCAGGCGTCGATCTGCGCCTGGAAATCGTCGCGTTTGGCGAGCAGGGCCTTGTTCTTCGGCGCAAGGTCGTGAATGACCTGGTCGGCGCCGGCCCAGAACTGCTCGGCCGTGAGGCCGGTGCCGGGAATCGCTTCGTTGTTGACGAAGTCGAACAGGACTTTGGCGACCTGCAGGCCACCGACTTGAACGTGTTCAGTCATTGCTTGCCTCACTCTGCGGAGCTTATGCGCTTAATCTGATGATCATTATGTAGTGCCCGGTTGGGCATACTACATGATGACTTGTGCTTGTGAATATCAGACTCAATACGTCGTTTAGCGACCCATTTTGATCATGCGGTCACAGCGAAGAGCCGGATGTTCTCAAGAAACCGTTGGATTGTTCCAGATAAAAATAAAAATGGTACACGATTTGTTTTCGAGGGCCTGCGGGTCCACTTTGTAGATTGATTTCCAGAGGGCTTCGCCATGGACCATCTTGTACTCACAATTATCGCCGCCGACAAACCCGGCCTCGTCGAACGCATCGCGCAGAACATTGCCGCCCACGGTGGCAACTGGCTGGAAAGCCGCATGGCGCATATGGCCGGGCAGTTTGCCGGGATTCTGCGGGTGAGCGTGCCGGCCGAGAGCCGACAGGCGCTGGTGGGCGCGCTGGAGGACCTGTCCACCCATGGCATTCGTGTGCTGGTGGGCGAGGGCAGCAGCGGGCAGGCGTCGACGTCCAAGTCGATTGTGATGACGCTGCTGGGCAATGACCGCTCGGGCATCGTGCGCGAGATTACCGCGCTGCTCAGCCGCCAGGGCGTCAACCTGGAGCGCCTGAGCACCGATGTGCGCCCGGCGCCCATGAGTGGCGACCCGCTGTTCAGTGCCGAAGCCCTGCTGCAGGTGCCGTCCGGTTTGTCCCTGGAAACCCTGCAGGAATCCCTGGAGACCCTCGCCGATGACTTGATGGTGGAGCTGCGCAGCGAGGAGTGATCAGCGTTTGCGCGCATTCAACCCGATATCCACGCTGTACACCGCCAGCCCGGCCCAGATGAACGCGAAGGCAATCAGCGTGGCCGGCGCCAGGTGCTCGCCGAACAGCAGCACGGCCTGGAGCAGCACCAGAGTGGGCGCTATGTACTGCAAAAAACCCAAGGTGGTGTAGGGCAGATGCCGTGCGGCGGCGTTGAAACACACCAGCGGCACCAGCGTGACCGGACCGGCTGCGACCAGCCACCAGGCTTCGGATGTGCTCCAGAATGCCATCTGCGCGCTGTGGGCCGAAGGGTTGAACAGCAACCACGCCACGGCAATCGGCACCAGCATCCAGGTTTCCACCACCAGCCCCGGCAGCGCCTTGACCGGCGCCTGCTTGCGGATCAGCCCGTAGAAACCGAAGGTCAGCGCCAGCACCAGCGACACCCACGGTAAACTGCCGACCTGCCACACCTGCTGCGCCACACCCACCGCCGCCAGGCCCACGGCCACCCATTGCAGGCGGCGCAGGCGCTCGCCGAGGATCAGCATGCCCAGCAGCACATTCACCAGTGGGTTGATGTAGTAACCCAGGCTTGCTTCGAGCATGCGCCCGCTGTTCACCGACCACACATAAGTCAGCCAGTTGGCCGCAATCAACGAACCGCTGAGGGCCAGGATCGCCAGGCGCCTGGGGTTGTCGCGCAGCTCGCGCCACCAGCCCGGGTGTTTCCACACCATCAGCAACAAACCGCCGAACAGCGCCGACCACAACACCCGGTGCACGATGATCTCGGCGGCGGGCACGCTGGCGATGGCTTTGAAGTAGAGCGGGAACAGGCCCCAGATGATGTAGGCGCTAAGGCCCAGGATGTACCCCTTGCGGGGGTTGGCGGCGTGCATGCGGAATCCTTGCTCGGGCAACTGACAAAGGCGTGATTGTAAGGATATTTGTCAGCCTGGGGGATTGGCTTTGCTTTATGTGCGAGGGGACTTGCTCTCGATAGCGGTGTGACAGCCAATCCCGCTTTAGCTGACACACCGTCATCGGGAGCACGCCCCCTCCCACCGGTTAAAACAGCTTCAGGGGTTCTTCGTTGAGCGCCGACAGTTGCTCGCGCAACGCCAGCACCTGGTCGCCCCAATAACGCTCGCTGCCGAACCAGGGGAAACTGTGGGGGAACGCCGGGTCGTCCCAACGCCGGGCCAGCCAGGCGCTGTAGTGCATCAGGCGCAGGGCGCGCAGGGGTTCGATCAGCGCCAGTTCGCGGGGGTCGAAGTCATGGAATTCCTGATAGCCATCCATCAATTCCGACAGTTGCCCCAGGCATTCCTGGCGATCACCGGCGAGCATCATCCACAGGTCCTGCACCGCCGGGCCCATGCGGCAGTCGTCCAGGTCGACGATGTGGAACATTTCGTCACGGCACATCATATTGCCGGGGTGGCAATCGCCGTGCATGCGGATGTTCTTGTGCGGCGTGGCCTTGTACACCTCTTCCACGCGCTTGAGCAGGTCGCGGGCGACCGACTCGTAGGCGGGCAGCAGGCTTTTGGGGATGAAGTTGCCTTCGAGCAGGGTGGTGAGGGAGTCGTGGCCGAAGTTCTTCACACCCAGGGCTTCGCGGTGTTCGAACGGGCGGGTTGAGCCCACCGCATGCAGTCGGCCGAGCAGTTGCCCAAGGCGGTGCAGTTGATCAAGGTTGCCCGGCTCCGGCGCGCGGCCACCCCGGCGTGGAAACAGCGTGAAGCGGAACCCGGCGTGTTCGAACAGGCTTTCACCGTTGTGGATCATCGGCGCAACCACCGGCACGTCGCACTCGGCCAGCTCGAAGGTGAAGCGGTGTTCCTCGAGGATCGCCTCGCTGGTCCAGCGCTGCGGCCGATAGAACTTGGCGATCAGCGGCTCGCTGTCTTCGATGCCCACCTGATACACGCGGTTTTCGTAGCTGTTGAGCGCCAGCACGCGCGCATCGCTGAGAAAACCGATGCTTTCGACGGCGTCGAGGACCAGGTCGGGGGTGAGTGTTTCAAACGGGTGGGCCATGCGAACTCCTGCGCGCAGCAGGGCGCCGCGTCGGGCCTCGTATGGTAGCGCACCGGGACTGGGATAGGTGGTTGTCTGTGGCGAGCAGGCTTGTCCTGCGTTGGGGTGCGAAGCAGCCCCCAATTCAGCAAAACGCGGTGTACCTGATACGGCTCAGAGCCTGGCTTTGGGGCTGCTGCGCAGCCCAACGCAGGACAAGCCTGCTCGCCACAGTAAGCCTGCTCGCCACAGGGTTTTTGGGTTGGCTGAAATCAAGGTAGGCGGCTGTAGCGGTCAGGCGCCGACAATGCCCCCATCGTCGCGCCGGATCGCGACCACGGAGGACCGCGGCTTGCCATTGGGCAGATGCTCCGGCCAGGTCGAGCCGCCGGTTTCGCCTGGATGCTGAATCCCCACGAACAGCGTTTTCTGATCCGGCGAAAAGCTGATGCCCGTCACCTCGCACGCCACCGGCCCGACCATGAAGCGGCGGATCTCGCCGGTATTCGGGTCGGCGCAGAGCATCTGGTTATTGCCCATGCCCGCGAAGTCGCCGGCATTGCTGTAGTCGCCATCGGTGAGGATCCACAAGCGCCCGGCCTTGTCGAACCCCAGGCCATCGGGGCTGTTGAACATGTTCTGCGGGTTGATGTTGGACGAACCGCCCTTGGGCTGGCCGGCGTGCACGCCGGGGTTGCCGGCGACCACAAACAGGTCCCAGCTGAATGTGCTGCTGCCATGGTTATCGGCATCGGCCTTCCAGCGCAGAATCTGGCCATACACGTTTTTCTCGCGCGGGTTGGGCCCGCCCACCGGCTGGCCGTCTTCGCCGCGCTTGGCGTTGTTGGTGAGGGTGCAGTAGACCTGGCCGTCCGTGGTGCTCACCACGATCCATTCCGGGCGATCCATGCGTGTGGCCTTGACGATGCTGGCGGCCAGGCGTGCGTGGATCAGCACTTCGGCCTGGCTGGCAAACCCGCTGCTGGCGTCGATGCCGTTTTTACCGTGGGTCAGCTCGACCCATTGGCCCTTGCCCCTTGGATGATCCGCATCGCCATCGCCTGCGTCGAAGATCGCCACGTACAAGGTGCCGTGGTCGAGCAGGTCTCTGTTGGCCTTGGGGTTATCGTGGATGATCGGGTCGCGGCTGATGAATTTGTAGATGAATTCGCCGCGCTCGTCGTCGCCCATGTACACCACGGCGCGGCCATCGCGGGTTTCGGCCAGGGCCGCGTTTTCGTGCTTGAAGCGGCCCAGGGCAGTGCGCTTGACCGGGGTGGATTGCGGGTCGAACGGGTCAATCTCCACCACCCAGCCGTGGCGATTGAGTTCGTTGGGGTTTTTGGCCATGTCGAAACGCGGGTCATGGGGGTGCCAGTTGATTTCTTTGCTGGCGGCGACCACGCCGTAGCGTTTTTGCGCGGCATCGAAGCTCTGCTGCGGGTTGCTGCTGCCGAAACAGTCGGTGAAATTTTCTTCGCAGGTCAGGTACGTGCCCCATGGAGTCTTGCCGTTGGCGCAGTTCTGGAAGGTGCCGAGGACTTTTTTGCCGGTGTTGTCGGCGCTGGTTTTCAGCCAGGCGTGGCCGGCGGCGGGGCCGCTCAGGCGGATCGGCGAGTTGCCGTGGATGCGTCGGTTGTAGCGCGAGTCCTGAACGAACTGCCAGGTGTCGCCGCTGCGCCGCACCTCGATCACCGACACGCCTTCGCTGGCCAAGGCCTTGCGCACGTCTTCGGCCGACTGCGGCGCGCCGCCGTGGGCATAGAGGTAGCGGTAGTTGGTGTACTCGTTGTTGATCGCCAGCAGCGCGCGGTTGTCGTCGCCGGGAAAGGCGAACAGGCTCATGCCGTCGTTGTTGTCGCCGAACTGCTGTTCCTGGGCCTTGGCGCTGCCGTTGCCGGACGGGTCGAACGCCGGCGCGTGCCTGCTCAGCGGCTGGCCCCAGCTGATCAGCACCGAAGCGTTGTAACCCGGCGGCAGGGTGATGGTGTCGCGGGTATCGGCGGCGATGCCGGCAAAGCCCAGCAGCGGGCTGGCGGAGGCGGCGTTGACCGCGAGGGCGCTGCGGCTGAGCAGGTTGCCGCCGAGGAACATCGCGGCCCCGCACAGGGCGCCGGCGCCGATAAAGCGGCGGCGGGTGAGGCCGACCATCTGTTCAAGGTCGGTGGCTTGGTTTTCTTCTAATAGGTTCATTGCAGGCTCCCAGCGGTTTTTGCAGACACCTTAAGGAGCGCGCGTGACGAAATTGTTGCAGATTGAAGACGGTCAGCCCCTACGCGGGCGTGCCGAGCAGGACATTGCCGGGCGCGAACTGCACCTGGATCGGCTGGCCTGCGACGGCATCGAGTGCCTTGAGCGCGGCGGGCTGCGCCAGGGCGCACAACACCGGGCCATTGGGCAGGAGGATGCGCACTTCGCTGGGGCCGTCATCGGCGTCGAGAATCGTCTCGATTCTACCGCTCAGGCAATTGTGTCCAGGTGTTGCGGCGTGCTCCGTTGCCAGCAGTTCCAGCCAACCGGCCTTGATCAGGGCCACCACTTCCACGCCTGGCTCCAGCTCCAGCCGTTGTGTGCTGTCGTGGGTGATGCGCGCGTCCAGAGTGAGCCCGCCGGGCAGTTCCAGGCGAATCAGGTCGTTACGGCCCTGGGCCTGGATGGCGATGACCTGGCCGTGCAACTGGTTGCGCGCGCTGGTGCGCAACATCAAGCGTCCCAGCAGGTTGAAGTCGCGGGCGGCCTCGTCCGAACCGAGCACTTCGGCCTGCAAGGCCTGCAAGCGCTGATAGAGGCGCAATACGCGCTCGCCTTCAAGCGTCAGCCTGGCGCCGCCACCGCCCTTGCCGCCGACGCTGCGTTCCACCAACGGCTTTTGCGCGAGGTTATTGAGTTCATCAATTGCGTCCCAGGCGGCCTTGTAACTCAAACCGGCCGCTTTGGCGGCGCGGGTGATGGAGCCCTGCTCGGCAATATGCCCGAGCAGGGCAATGCGTTGCGGGCGGCGGATGATGTGCTTGCTGAGAGAGGTGGGCAGAGACATGGGCACACGCTGCAGTGGGATGAGCGGACGTTGCCGCCGTGGCGCATGAGAGTCAAGCGCCGGGCTTGGGCGTACGGGCCAGGCAGTACACGTCGACCCGGCGTGCGCCGGCGCCCATCAACAGCCGCGCCAGGCTGTGGGCGGTGGCGCCGGTGGTGAGGACGTCGTCCACCAGCGCCAGGTGACGGCCTTGCACCTGGGCGCCGGGGGCCAGGGTAAAGGCGCGCAGCAGATTGCGTTTGCGGGTTTTGCCGTCGAGGTCCTGCTGGGCCACGGTTTCGAAGGGCCGCAGCAGCAGGTGGGGGTCGCAGGGGATGTCGAGGTCGGTGCTGAGCCAGCGCGCCAGCATTAGCGCCTGGTTGTAGCCGCGCTCGCGCAAGCGCCTGGGCGCCATGGGCACCGGCAGCAGGCAGTCGGGGCGCGTGAGTTCGGTGGTGTCGAAGCGGTGTTGCAGATAGACCCCGAACAAGCGCCCCAGCATGTGCCCGAGGGGCCAGCGGGCCTGGTGCTTGAAGCGACTGATCAGGGTGTCGACGGGAAAGCTGAACGTCCAGGGCGCGATCACGTGTTTAAACGCCGGCGGTTGCGTGTGGCATTGGCCGCATATCAGGCCGTCCATCGGCAGGGGCAGGGCGCAGACTTCGCATGCATCCATCAGCCAGGGCAGCTCGGTTTCGCAGGCGTTGCACACACAATCGATGGATTGGGTCGCTTCATCGCAGACTAAACAGGTTTGGTTGTTTTTTAACCAGATGTAAACTTCGTGTTTGAGGTTAAGTTGACAGTGCATGAATCTTCCTTAAATATGCCGAGCATCCGTGTCGTGCCTGTGGGTATTGCCCTTCCCGCAGCGTCTGCCCAAGCATAATCAAGGAATCGCCCATGAGCGCCAGCCTCACTGCCACTCTTCGTCACGACTGGTCTTTGGCCGAAGTCAAAGCACTGTTCGTGCAGCCTTTCAATGACCTGTTGTTCCAGGCGCAGACCGTGCACCGCGCGCATTTCGACGCCAACCGCGTGCAGGTGTCGACCCTGCTGTCGATCAAAACCGGCGCCTGCCCGGAAGATTGCAAATATTGTCCGCAGTCGGGCCACTACAACACCGGCCTGGAAAAAGAAAAGCTGATGGAAGTGCAGAAGGTCCTCGAAGAGGCCGCCCGCGCCAAGGCGATCGGGTCGACCCGCTTCTGCATGGGCGCGGCGTGGAAACACCCGTCGGCCAAGGACATGCCTTACGTGCTGGAGATGGTCAAGGGCGTAAAGGCCATGGGTCTGGAAACCTGCATGACCCTCGGCCGTCTCGACCAGGACCAGACCGAAGCACTGGCCCAGGCCGGCCTCGATTACTACAACCACAACCTGGATACGTCGCCGGAGTTCTACGGCAGCATCATCACCACCCGCACCTATGGCGAGCGCCTGCAAACCCTGGCCTACGTGCGCGATTCGGGGATGAAGATCTGTTCCGGCGGCATCCTCGGCATGGGCGAGTCCCTCGACGACCGCGCCAACCTGCTGATCCAGCTGGCCAACCTGCCGGAGCATCCGGAGTCGGTGCCGATCAACATGCTGGTGAAAGTGGCCGGCACACCGCTGGAAAACGCCGAGGACATCGATCCGTTCGATTTTATCCGCATGCTCGCCGTGGCCCGCATCCTGATGCCGCAGTCCCATGTGCGGCTGTCGGCCGGCCGTGAGGCGATGAACGAGCAGATGCAGGCGCTGGCGTTTTTTGCCGGGGCCAACTCGATCTTCTACGGCGACAAACTGCTGACCACCGCCAACCCGCAGGCGGACAAGGACATGCAGCTGTTCTCGCGCCTGGGGATTTTGCCTGAGGCCCGTGAAGAGCACGCCGATGAAGTGCACCAGGCGGCGATTGAGCAGGCGCTGGTGGAGCAGAAGAGCAGCGAGCAGTTCTATAACGCTGCTGTTTGATTGATTGAAATGAGAGACCAGTGTGGGAGGGGGCTTGCTCCCGATGAGGGCGTGTCAGTCGGTACATGCATTGACTGATACACCGCTATCGGGAGCAAGCCCCCTCCCACAGTTTTGGCCGAGTTGAATCTGATAAAACCGAGGCCTCATGTCCTTCGATCTCGCCGCGCGCCTTGCTGCCCGCCGTGCCGAACACCTCTATCGCCAGCGCCCGTTGCTGCAGAGCCCGCAAGGGCCGCAGGTAGTGGTCGACGGTCAGCCGTTGCTCGCCTTTTGCAACAACGACTACCTGGGCCTGGCCAATCACCCGCAAGTGATCGAAGCCTGGCGTGCCGGTGCGTCGCGCTGGGGCGTGGGCGGCGGCGCTTCGCACCTGGTGGTGGGCCATGCCACGCCGCACCATGAACTGGAAGAAGCGCTGGCCGACCTTACTGGTCGCCCACGTGCGCTGTTGTTCACCACCGGCTACATGGCCAACCTCGGCGCGGTCACGGCGTTGGTGGGGCAGGGCGATACGGTGCTTGAGGACCGTCTCAACCATGCCTCGCTGCTGGATGCCGGTCTGTTGTCCGGCGCGCGCTTCAATCGCTACCTGCACAACGATGCCCAGAGCCTGGCCAAGCGCCTGGAGAAAGCCACCGGCAATACGCTGGTGGTCACCGATGGCGTGTTCAGCATGGACGGCGACCTGGCCGACCTGCCCGCGCTGGCCCGTGCAACCCGCGCCAAAGGTGCCTGGTTGATGGTGGACGACGCCCATGGCTTTGGTCCGCTGGGCGCCAACGGTGGTGGCATCGTTGAGCATTTCGGCTTGAGCCAGGAGGACGTGCCGGTGCTGGTCGGCACCCTGGGCAAGGCGTTCGGCACCGCCGGCGCGTTTGTGGCGGGCAGTGAGGAACTGATCGAAAGCCTGATCCAGTTCGCCCGGCCGTATATCTACACCACCAGCCAACCGCCGGCGCTGGCCTGCGCCACGCTTAAAAGCCTTGAGCTGTTGCGCACCGAGCATTGGCGGCGTGAGCACCTCAACGGGCTGATCCGCCAGTTCCGCCGGGGGGCCGAGCAGATGGGCCTGGCGCTGATGGACAGTTTCACGCCGATCCAGCCGATCCTGATTGGCGACAGCGCCAAGGCCATGCGCCTGTCGCAGCGGCTGCGCGAGCGCGGCATCATGGTGACCGCCATCCGCCCGCCCACCGTGCCCGCCGGCAGCGCCCGGTTGCGCGTGACGTTGACGGCAGCCCACAGCGAGGCGCAGGTGCAACAGCTGCTTGACGCATTGGAAGCGTGTTTCTGCCTGGAGGCCGAGCATGCGTGACCGCCTGATTCTGCTGCCCGGCTGGGGCCTTGGCGTGTCGCCGCTGGAACCGCTGGCCGCCGCCCTGCGGGGCCTGAACGCCCATCTGCAGGTACAGGTCGAGCCGCTGCCGACGCTGGCGTCCAGCAACCTCGACGAATGGCTGGACGAACTCGATGCCACGCTGCCGGACAACGCCTGGCTGGGCGGCTGGTCGCTGGGCGGCATGCTCGCCTCGGAACTGGCGGCGCGGCGCGGTGAGCGCTGCTGCGGCGTGCTGACGCTGGCGAGCAACCCGTGTTTTGTCGCCCACGATGGCTGGCCTCACGGCATGCCCGCCGAGACCTTCGATGCGTTCCTCGCGGGCTGCCACGCCGATTCCCAGGTCACCCTCAAACGCTTTGGCCTGTTGTGTGCCAAGGGCTGCGCGGACCCTCGCGGGCTGTCGCGCTTGTTGGTCAGTGGCGCGCCGCATAGTGCCCCCGGTGTGCTGATGCCGGGCCTGGAGCTGCTCGCCCAAATGGACACCCGCGCCGCCTTGCAGGGATTTCGCGGGCCGCAGTTGCACCTGTTTGGCGGTCTTGACGAACTGGTGCCTGCCGAAGCTGCCGGCCAATTGCTGGCGTTGCTCCCCGATGTGGAAATCGGCCTGATTGAACAGGCCGGTCACGCTTTTCTTCTGGAGGACCCCCACGGTGTCGCGGGGGCCATCCAGGCTTTTTTGCACGAGTGCGTTGATGACTGATCTCTCCCATCCTGCCTTGCCGGGCGCCTTGCCGGACAAGCGCGAGGTCGCCGCCTCTTTTTCCCGCGCCGCTGCCAGCTACGACAGCGTGGCCGAGCTGCAGCGTGCCGTAGGGCATGCGCTGCTGGCTCGTGTGCCGTCTGCCTGCGCGCCACAACGCTGGCTGGACATGGGCTGCGGCACCGGCTATTTCAGCCGTGTGCTGGGCGAGCTCTGGCCTGCCAGTGAAGGCATCGCGCTGGACATTGCCCAAGGCATGCTCAACCACGCGCGGCCGCTGGGTGGCGCCTCTCACTTCATCGCCGGTGATGCCGAACGCTTGCCGCTCAAGGCTGACAGTGTGCAGCTGCTCTTCTCCAGCCTTGCGGTGCAATGGTGTGGCAATTTCGAGGCGGTGCTCGGTGAGGCATCGCGCGTGCTGCAACCGGGCGGGGTGCTGGCCTTTGCCAGCTTGTGCGTGGGTACGCTGGATGAGTTGCGCGAAAGCTGGCGCGCTGCCGATGGCATGGTTCATGTGAATCGCTTCCGCCCGTTCGAGGCCTATCAACGCTTGTGTGCGGCCAGTGGCTTGCGGGTGGTGAGCCTGGAGCGGCGCCCCCATGTGTTGCACTACCCGGATGTGCGCAGCCTGACCCACGAACTGAAGGCGCTGGGGGCACATAACCTGAACCCGGGCCGTCCGGGCGGCCTGACCGGCCGCGCGCGGATGGTTGCGCTGGTGGACGCTTACGAGCAGTTTCGTCAGGCCCCGGGCCTGCCGGCCACTTATCAAGTGGTGTACGCCGTACTGGAGAAACCTTGATGAGCGCTGCGTATTTCATCACCGGCACCGACACCGATGTCGGCAAGACCACCGTTGCCGCCGGCCTGCTGCATGCCGCGCGCCGGGCCGGTAAAAGCACCGCTGCGGGCAAGCCGGTGGCGTCGGGTTGTGAGGTCACTGACGAAGGCTTGCGCAATGCCGATGCCCTGGCGTTGCTGGCCGAATGTTCCGTGCCGCTGAGCTATGCCGAGGTCAACCCGGTGGCCTTCGAGCCGGCCATCGCGCCGCATCTGGCGGCGCGCGAGGCGGGTGTGGCATTGACGGTGCCGTCGTTGCTCGGGCCGATGCAGCAAATTCTTGCGCGACAGGCGGATTTCACCTTGATCGAAGGCGCGGGCGGCTGGCGCGTACCCCTGGCGGACCAGGAAAACCTCTCGGACCTGGCCATGGCGCTCAAGCTGCCGGTGATTCTGGTGGTGGGCGTGCGTCTTGGCTGCATCAGCCATGCGCTGCTGACGGCCGAAGCAATTGCGCGGGACGGTTTGACGCTGGCGGGATGGGTGGCCAATATCATCGACCCGGCGACCTCCCGTCTGGAAGAGAACCTCGCCACCTTGGCCGAGCGCCTGCCGGCGCCTTGCCTGGGGCGCGTGCCGAAACTCACGCACGCCGGGGCTGAAGCGGTCGCCGACTACCTGCATTTGCACCTGCTTGACTGATTTTGGCTATCAGCAGGCATTGTGCCATTAGTGTTTTTAGCGGGCCTTTTGCCAGATTGTCTGCTTCAATTCAGCTTCACGATTCTCTAAAGGCAGGCCTACGCCATGGAAATCTCTGGAAGCAGCGCGTTTTACTCGGGACTGAGCAGCATTCAGGCCGGGCAAAGCCGTGTCGACCAGGCCGCCGGCAAGATCGCCAGCGCCGCCACCACTCAGCCTTCGGCCGCGCAAAGCGACCGTCTGCAAGCCAACGACCGTGCCCAGGCAACCAATTCGGCGAGCAACATGGTTGAAATGGCCCAAGGTAAATTTCAAGTGGAGCTGGGCGTCAAAGTCGCCAAGGCTTCGGATGAAATGTTGGGCAGCCTGATCGACACTTACGCCTAGTCATTGAACAGCTGAGAGGGGGGTTGCTCCCGATAGCGGTGGGTCAGTCATTGGATGTACGACTGATGTATTCGCCATCGGGAGCAAACCCCCTCTCACATTTGGCGCGGTTTTATCCTGATCATCTCTACACTCAATTTGACGCAGTGGCTTTGCGTGCGCTTCGTCGTGCCTTGCGCTTGGGTGCGTCAAGACAAACGGTGCCCGGACGACCCTTGACAACCCCAGGTCGTAAACGTATGTTTCAAACACCTGTTTGACCGCCCTGGCACTTCCGCGCGGTTTGTTCATCCCAGATTCATCAGCAGAGGTTTATCGCTATGCCTGACTACAAGGCCCCCTTGCGTGATATTCGCTTCGTTCGTGACGAACTGCTCGGCTATGAAGCGCACTATCAAAGCCTGCCGGCTTGCCAGGACGCTACGCCGGACATGGTGGACGCCATCCTCGAAGAAGGCGCCAAGTTCTGTGAGCAGGTGCTGGCCCCGCTGAACCGTGTGGGCGACATCGAAGGCTGCACCTGGAGTGAGTCAGGCGTTAAGACCCCGACTGGTTTCAAGGAAGCCTACAAGCAGTTCGTCGAAGGCGGCTGGCCGAGCCTGGCCCACGATGTGGAGCACGGTGGCCAGGGCCTGCCGGAATCCCTGGGCCTGGCGGTGAGCGAAATGGTTGGCGAGGCCAACTGGTCGTGGGGCATGTACCCGGGCCTGTCCCATGGTGCGATGAACACCATCTCCGAGCACGGTACCCCCGAACAGCAAGAGGCTTACCTGACCAAACTGGTGTCGGGCGAGTGGACTGGCACCATGTGCCTGACCGAACCGCATTGCGGCACCGACCTGGGCATGCTGCGCACCAAGGCCGAGCCTCAGGCCGACGGTTCGTACAAAGTCTCGGGCACCAAGATCTTTATCTCGGCCGGTGAACACGACATGGCCGACAACATCGTCCATATCGTACTGGCCCGCCTGCCGGACGCACCGGCCGGCACCAAAGGCATCTCGCTGTTTATCGTGCCCAAGTTCATTCCAGATGCAGACGGCGCCATTGGCGCGCGCAACGCAGTGAGCTGTGGCTCCCTGGAACACAAGATGGGCATTCACGGCAACGCCACCTGCGTGATGAACTTCGACGCGGCCACCGGTTACCTGATCGGCCCGCCGAACAAAGGCCTGAACTGCATGTTCACCTTTATGAACACCGCTCGCCTGGGCACCGCGCTGCAAGGCCTGGCCCACGCCGAAATCGGCTTCCAGGGTGGCTTGAAATACGCCCGTGATCGCCTGCAGATGCGCTCCCTCACCGGCCCGAAAGCGCCGGAAAAGGCTGCCGACCCGATCATCGTGCACCCCGACGTGCGCCGCATGCTGCTGACCATGAAAGCCTTCGCCGAAGGCAACCGCGCGATGGTGTACTTCACCGCCAAGCAGGTCGACATCGTTAAATACGGCACCGACGACGAAGCCAAAAAACAGGCTGATGGCCTGCTGGCCTTCATGACGCCGATCGCCAAGGCGTTCATGACCGAAGTCGGTTTTGAATCGGCCAACCACGGCGTGCAGATCTACGGCGGCCACGGCTTTATCGCCGAGTGGGGCATGGAGCAGAACGTGCGCGACAGCCGCATTTCGATGCTGTACGAAGGCACCACCGGTATCCAGGCGCTGGACCTGCTCGGCCGTAAAGTGCTGATGACCCAGGGCGAAGCGCTCAAGGGCTTTACCAAAATCGTGCACAAGTTCTGCCAGGCCAACGAAGGGGTTGAGGCGGTGCAAGAGTTCGTGACGCCGCTGGCGGCGCTGAACAAGGAGTGGGGCGAGTTGACCATGAAGGTCGGCATGGCCGCGATGAAAGACCGTGAAGAAGTCGGCGCCGCTTCGGTGGACTACCTGATGTACTCCGGTTACGCGTGCCTGGCCTACTTCTGGGCCGACATGGCGCGAGTGGCGGCTGAGAAACTGGCGGCCGGTACCAGCGACGAGGCGTTCTACACCGCCAAATTGCAGACCGCGCGCTTCTACTTCCAGCGCATCCTGCCGCGTACCCGTACCCACGTGGCTACTATGCTGTCGGGCGCCAACAACCTGATGGACATGAAAGAAGAGCACTTCGGCCTGGCTTACTAAGCCTTCGAAGTTTTCTGAAACCGCCGCCCTCAGGGGCGGCGGTTTTTTTGTGGGAGGAAACAAGCCCCTCCCCATTCGGTTGATGTTGAATACAGAAAAAACGGAGTCACGTTCAGGGATTGCAACCTTCTGCCGTTAAAGTGATGGCAATTTGATGCATGCACCGCGGAATGTGATTAACTGTCGCCGCCGTGTCTCGATGCCATCCTCCATTTGCGGGTCGGAGCTCAACCCTTGTCACGCGTGTCCGCAGTGCGCTTCAGTCACTTTCTGCCCTCATTGCTGCTGTTGCTGGCGGGGCTTTCGGCTGCGTACCTGAAGGACCTCAATGTGTTCTTCACCTCGCTGTTCAACGTGCTGCCGACCCTGGTGCTGCTGCTGGGCGGCGCGTACTGCGCGGTCTATCGCCGCCAGCGCGAACTGTTCCTGATGATCACCGTGTACATCGTGTATTTCCTGCTCGACACCCAGACCGACTTCTACCGCGACAACGGCCGCGTGCGCGCAGACGCGGCGGTGGTGTTTCATCTGTGTTGTCTGCTGCTGCCGTTGCTGTTCAGCATTTACGCGCTGTGGCAGGAAAAGACCCACCTGTTTCGCGATTTCATCGCACGCTGCGCAGTGTTGCTGGCGCTGGGCAGCGTGGCGCTGGCCCTTGAACAACGTTATCCCCAGGGGCTGCTGGACTGGCTGGCGGAGATTCGCTGGCCAATGCTGCATGGCACCTGGATGAGCCTGATCCAGCTGGCGTACCCGATGTTCCTGGTGGGTTTCGTCACCCTGGCCGCCCAGTACTGGTATCAGCCGCGCCCCTTGCATGCAGCGCAACTGGTGGGGTTGCTGGGGCTGTTCTGGATGCTGCCGCAAACGTTCATTCTGCCGTTTACCCTGAACATCATGTGCAGTCAGGTGATGCTGATGATCGCTGCCGGCGTCGCGCATGAGGCCTATCAGATGGCGTTTCGCGATGAACTGACCGGCCTGCCGGGGCGCCGCGCGCTGAACGAGCGCATGCAGCGCCTGGGGCGCAACTATGTGCTGGCAATGACCGACGTCGATCACTTCAAGCGCTTCAACGACACCCACGGCCACGATGTGGGCGACCAGGTGCTGCGCCTGGTGGCGAGCAAGCTGTCGAAGGTCAACGGCGGCGGGCGAGCCTATCGCTACGGCGGTGAAGAGTTCGCCGTGGTGTTTGCCGGCAAGACCCTGGACGAGTGCTTGCCGCACCTGGAGGAAATTCGCGAGATCGTCGCCCATTACGACATCAAGCTGCGCAACCCGGATCGGCCCAACGACGATCAACAGGGCCGCCAGCGCCGTGCGGACAGCGGTGCGTCGAGTGTGTCGGTGACCGTCAGCATCGGCGTCGCCGAACGTCAGGCCGAGCAACGCACGCCCGAAGAAGTGCTCAAATCCGCCGACCAGGCGCTGTACGCGGCCAAGGGCGCCGGGCGTAACTGCGTGGTGGCGGCCGGGCAGAACCGGCGCGGCGCGGTACGCATGGAGCGCGCTGCGGGTTGAGTAATGGCGCTGTATTCAGCGGCGCTACAGTGATTGTTCGCGGCAGCGGCCGGCAGTAGGTTGAAACCATCTGCTGCCGGAGAAACTGTCATGCCTGAATACAAAGCTCCCCTGCGCGACATGCGCTTTCTGATCGACAACGTGTTCGACTTCCACAGCCATTACGCCGCCCTGGGCGCGACCGACGCCAGCCCGGACATGGTCAGCGCGATCCTCGAAGAAGGCGCGAAATTCTGCGAAAACGTACTCGCACCGCTCAACCGCAGCGGCGATGAGGAAGGCTGCCACTTTGACAACGGAGTGGTCACCACGCCCAAGGGGTTCAAGGACGCCTTCGCCCAGTATGTGGAAGGCGGCTGGCATGGCGTGGCGGCGGACCCGGCCTACGGTGGCCAGGGCTTGCCGCAGTCAATGGGCCTAGTGCTGAGCGAGATGATCGGTTCCAGCAACACGTCCTGGGGCATGTACCCCGGCCTCACCCACGGTGCGATGTCGGCGATCCACGCCCACGGCACCGAAGAACAGAAAGCCACGTTCCTGAGCAAACTCACCGCCGGCGAATGGACCGGCACCATGTGCCTCACCGAGGCCCATTGCGGCACCGACCTGGGCCTGATCAAGACCCGCGCCGTGCCGCAGGCGGATGGCAGCTATGCGGTCACCGGCAGCAAAATTTTCATCTCCGCCGGCGAGCACGACCTGAGCGCCAATATCATCCACCTGGTGCTGGCCAAGTTGCCGGATGCGCCGGCGGGCACCAAGGGGATCTCACTGTTTATCGTGCCCAAGTTCCACGTCGACTCGGGCGAGCGCAATGCGGTGCAGTGCGGCTCCATCGAACACAAGATGGGCATCAAGGCGTCCGCCACTTGTGTGCTGAATTTCGATGGCGCCAGAGGGTTTTTGATCGGCGAGGCGAACAAGGGCCTCAACTGCATGTTCACCATGATGAACCACGCACGCCTGGGCACCGGGATGCAGGGCCTGTGCAATGGCGAGACGAGCTTCCAGGGGGCGGTGAAATACGCCAATGACCGCCTGCAAATGCGCTCGCTGACCGGCGCCAAAGCGCCCGAGAAAGCTGCCGACCCGATCATCGTGCATGCCGATGTGCGGCGTATGTTGCTGACCATGAAAGCCTTTAACGAAGGCAATCGCGCGCTGACTTATTTCACTGCGCAGTTGATCGACACGGCGCACCTGAGCAGCGATGCCACGGCGCGCCAGGAAGCCGACGACCTGCTGGCGTTCCTCACGCCGATCTGCAAGGCCTTCATGACCGACACCGGGCTTGAGGTGACCAACCACGGCATGCAGGTGTTTGGCGGGCACGGTTATATCCGTGAATGGGGCATGGAGCAGTTGGCGCGCGATGCGCGGATTGCGCCGATTTATGAAGGCACCAATGGCATCCAGGCCCTCGACCTGCTGGGGCGCAAGGTGCTCGGCAGCCAGGGCAAGTTGCTGCGCGGGTTTACTAAAATTGTGCATAAGTTCTGTGGGGCGAACGCCGAGCATCCGCAGCTCAAGGCGCAGGTGGCGCAGCTCAATCAGTTGAATCAGGAGTGGGGCGAGCTGACGACCAGGGTGGGGATGGCGGCGATGAAGAACCCGGACGAAGTCGGCGCGGCGGCGGTGGATTACCTGATGTACAGCGGCTACATCATCCTCGCCTACCTGTGGCTGCGCATGGCGATTGCGGCGCAGGCGCTGGATGACGCTGAGTTTGCCCAGGCCAAGCTGGCGACGTGCGACTTTTACTTCAAGCGGCTGTTACCGCGTACGGGCATGCACCGGGCGGCGGTGGAGGCAGGCAGTGACTGCCTGATGAGTTTGCCGGCGAATGCGTTTGCGCTGTAACGGTGTGGGAAGGGGCTTGGTGTGACTCTGAAATACTTGGCAGTCACGAACTGACGCTATGTGTCTGAAAAGTTGTTCGGTTACACTTGGGGCCTGTAAAACCGATCCCATTGAATCACTTTTACGTTCTCACGAGGTTTGCCATGGCTGATTACAAAGCGCCGCTGCGTGATATGCGCTTCGTCCTCAACGAAGTGTTTGAGGTCGCCACCACCTGGGCCCAATTGCCGGCACTGGCAGACAGCGTCGACGCCGAAACCGTCGAGGCGATCCTCGAGGAAGCTGGCAAAGTTACCGCCAAGTCCATCGCTCCGATCAGCCGTGGCGGCGATGAACAAGGGTGTCGCTGGGAAGACACCGCCGTGTTCACTCCGGACGGTTATCCACAAGCCTACAAAACCTACGCCGAAGGCGGCTGGGTGGGTGTCGGCGGCGATCCTGCCTTTGGCGGCATGGGCATGCCCAAAGCGGTATCGGCCCAGGTCGAAGAAATGATCAACTCGGCCAGCCTGGCGTTTGGCCTGTATCCGATGCTGACGTCCGGCGCCTGCGTGTCGATCGCCACCCACGCCACCGAAGCGCTCAAGGCCACTTATCTGCCGAAGATGTATTCCGGTGAGTGGGCAGGTTCCATGTGCCTGACCGAAGCCCATGCCGGCACCGACCTGGGGATTATTCGCACCAAGGCCGAGCCGCAGGCGGATGGTTCGTACACCATCAGCGGCACCAAGATCTTTATCACCGGTGGCGAACACGACCTCACTGAAAACATCATCCACCTGGTGCTGGCCAAGCTGCCAGACGCGCCAGCCGGGCCAAAGGGCATCTCGCTGTTTCTGGTGCCCAAGTTCATGGTCAATGCCGACGGCAGCCTGGGCGCGCGTAATCTGGTGAGCTGCGGCTCCATCGAACACAAGATGGGGATTCAGGCGTCCGCCACCTGCGTGATGAATTTCGACGGGGCTGTGGGGTTTCTGGTGGGCGAGCCTAACCGTGGCCTGGCGGCAATGTTCACCATGATGAACTACGAGCGTCTGGGCGTGGGCATCCAGGGCCTGGCCTCCGGTGAGCGCTCTTACCAGAACGCGATTGAATACGCGCACGACCGACTGCAAAGCCGCTCGCCAACCGGCGCCCAGGCCAAAGACAAAGTGGCCGACCCGATCATCGTGCACCCCGACGTGCGTCGCATGCTGCTGACCATGAAAGCGTCGAACGAAGGCGGTCGCGCATTCTCCACCTACGTGGCGACGCAGTTGGACATCGCCAAGTTCAGCGAAGACGCTGCCGCGCGTGAGCGGGCGGACAATCTCGTAGCATTGCTGACCCCAGTGGCCAAGGCGTTCCTCAGCGATCTGGGCCTTGAGACTACTGTGCTGGGCCAGCAGGTGTTTGGCGGCCATGGCTATATTCGCGAGTGGGGCCAGGAGCAACTGGTGCGTGATGTACGCATCACCCAGATCTACGAAGGCACCAACGGCATCCAGGCGCTGGACCTGGTGGGGCGCAAGATCGTCGGCAGCGGTGGCGCGTTCTACACGCTGTTTGCCGATGAAGTGCGCGAGTTCATCGCCTCCGCTGGCGCCGAACTGGGCGAATTCACCCGGCCGCTCGGTAAGGCTGTGGATAACCTCGATGAGCTGACCGCCTGGGTGCTGGATCGCGCCAGAGCCAACCCGAATGAAATCGGTGCGGCATCGGTGGAGTATCTGCACGCCTTTGGCTATATGGCCTACGCCTATATGTGGGCGCGCATGGCCAAGGCGGCGTGGGGCAAACAGGCTGAGGAAGACTTCTATGCGAGCAAGCTGGGCACTGCGCGCTTCTACTTTGCGCGCCTGCTGCCGCGTATTCATTCGCTGAGTGCGTCGGTCAAAGCCGGTAGCGAATCATTGTTTTTGCTGGATGAGGCCCTATTTTAAGGCTTTAAAGGGCGTGTAAGCATTCTCTTACATGACGTGCTGCTATTCGTCCTCTATCGCCAAATTGGATCCATCGATAATCTACTTCACATGGACGTCGCGCAGGAAGCGCAAAGCAACAACACGGACACGTAGGATTCTGCCAGGATGGCGGAGTGAAATGGATGTCAGGGAAACAGTCTGCAAAGCCCCGCTTCGGCGGGGTTTTCTTTTGGTGCGCCAGGCATGGCGCGTTGCGCGAAGCGCAACCAGTTTGGCTGTGGTGGCCACGCTGGTGACTTGGAGGTGAAAGTCCTCTACACACCCGGCAAGGGGAAGTGTTAGCCAGAGGCAAGGGTGTCGCGGGTGACTGCGAATCTGAAGGAAGCCCGAGGCAAACTGTTGGCCTGACGAACAGGAAGCGGATTAGGCGGTGCAGCGGGGTAAGGTAGCCAGAATTGCCAAAGCCCAATACTTGCACGGAAAGCTGTGACGTAGATCCGACAGGCATAAGCAGGAAGGTCGCGCGAATTACCCTGGGAGATCTGTGCGTTTGCCACTGTGCTACCGAGCGCCGCGAGGCGACGGGATGAGCGTGCAGAAGTCAGCCGAGGCCGTAGTAAGTGACGAATAACCACGTCACCAAGGGCTGAACAGGTTATGTCGCCAGTAGGCGTCAGAGTCTCGTTGAATACCGAAATGCAGAAATTTCTCCCAGAGAAGACTGTTACTCCGAGTCCCGGACAGAATCCGAGGATGACGGCTGACAGCGCACAGGTACCGACGGCGTCTGTGACGTGGACGAACGCGGAGCCGGACACGCTGATGGAACGGGTGCTTGCACCTGCCAACCCCAGACGTGCGTATCAACGTGTGGTCAGCAACAAGGGCGCACCGGGTGCCGATGGCATGACGGTCGACCAATTAGCGGACCACGTGAAACAGTATTGGCCGATCCTCAAAGCTCGGTTGCTGGCTGGCGAGTATCACCCGCAAGGTGCGCGCGCCGTCGAAATCTCCAAACCCAAAGGCGGCACCCGCCAGTTGGGTATCCCCTGCGTCGTGGATCGCCTGATCCAACAGGCTCTGCTGCAACAGCTCACACCGATCTTCGACCCTCTGTTCTCGGACCATAGCTACGGTTTTCGTCCGGGCAGAAGCGCTCATCAAGCCATCGAAACAGCCCGCGCCCATGTGGCGGCAGGCTACCGCTGGTGCGTGGAACTCGATCTTGAGAAGTTCTTTGATCGGGTCAACCACGATGTCTTGATGGCTTATGTTGAGCGTCAAATCGCAGACAAGCGTGTGCTCACGCTGATCCGGCGTTATCTCGAAGCGGGATCGATGTCAGGCGGGATCGCCAGTCGCCGGCAGGAAGGGACGCCGCAAGGCGGCCCGCTCTCGCCGTTGCTGTCGAACATCCTGCTCAACGAACTCGATCGTGAATTGGAACGGCGAAGCCATCGTTTCGTACGCTACGCTGACGATGCGAACATTTATGTGCGCAGTCGTCGTGCGGGTGAACGAGTGATGACAGGCGTCGAGCGGTTCTTGAGGCAGCGTTTGAGACTGACGCTGAATCGAGAAAAGAGCCGGGTAGCTGGGTCATGGGTGTGTGATTACTTGGGCTATGGGATGAGCTGGCATCAACAGCCGAGACTGAGGGTGGCGACGATGAGTCTGGGTCGCTTGCGCGACCGACTCGCAGAGCTGCTACGCGGCGCGCGAGGCCGCAAGATGGCATATGTCATCGAGCGGATAAACCCCGTACTGCGCGGTTGGGCTGGGTACTTCAAGTTAACCCAAGGCAAGCGAGCGCTGGATAAACTTGATGGCTGGGTGCGCCACAAACTTCGCTGCGCCGTATGGCGTCAATGGAAGCAGCCCTCGACGAGGGCGCGCAACCTGATGCGCCTGGGGCTCGACGAAGGACGCGCTTACACATCAGCGTCCAATGGCCGAGGCCCATGGTGGAACTCGGGAGCGCCCCACATGAATCAGGCGCTACCGAAGAAACTTTGGGATCAACTCGGGCTGGTCTCGATACTGGATACGATAAACCGACTCAACCGCATAGCCTGAACCGCCGTATACGGAACCGTACGTACGGTGGTGTGAGAGGACGGCGGGAGTAATCCCGCCTCCTACTCGATCCTGCGAAAAAGTCAGGCCGGGTCTGACGATGGCGCAATGCCAGAAACCACTGAACCCTCGCCGACGCCCAAGGTCGATTAGCTACACGGCTCGCACGAGCCGATTTTTTGGAGCTGACCCATGGATATCATTCGCATCATCATCGCCATTCTACTGCCGCCACTGGGTGTGTTCCTGCAAGTAGGTTTCGGCGGCGCTTTCTGGCTGAACATCCTGTTGACCCTGTGCGGTTACTTCCCCGGCATCATCCATGCGGTGTACATCATCGCCAAGCGTTAAGGCCTGTCTGTTGCGCTGAAGGTCAAATGCAGGAGGGGCTTGCTCCCGATGGCAGTGGAGCAGTCACTGATAGGTTGACTGAGCCACCGCCATCGGGAGCAAGCCCCCTCTCACATTTTCAGACCTCATGGTGTTCCTTCAGCCTTTTGCGATCAGCCGTGAATTGCGCTCATTGCGAAACGCCAGTTGTTCGATGGTCTGAGTGGCGTGCTCGGCTTCTTCCCTTGCCTGCAGGATGATGCCGTGGTGCTCGGACTTGCTGCACACCGGGTCGGCATTGCTGGCATCCCCCGTCAGCATGAACGCCTGGCAGCGGCAGCCGCCGAAGTCCTTTTCCTTCTCATCGCATGAACGGCACGGCTCGGGCATCCAGTCATAGCCGCGAAAACGATTGAAGCCGAACGAGTCATACCAGATGTGCTGCATGCTGTGGTCGCACACATTGGGGAATTGCACCGGCATCTGCCTCGCGCCATGGCAGGGCAGGGCAGTGCCGTCCGGTGTGACGGTCAGGAAGATGCTGCCCCAGCCGTTCATGCAGGCCTTGGGGCGCTCCTCGTAATAATCCGGCGTCACAAAGATCAGCTTGCAGGGATGGCCCTCGGCTTCGAGCCTGGCGCGGTATTCATTGGTAATACGCTCTGCGCGCACCAGTTGCTCCCGGGTCGGCAGCAGTCCCACCCGATTGAGCTGCGCCCAGCCATAGAACTGGCAGGTGGCGAGCTCAACGAAGTCCGCCTCCAGCGCAATGCACAGCTCGATGATACGGTCGATCTTGTCGATGTTGTGCCGATGGGTGACGAAGTTCAGCACCATCGGATAGCCGTGGGCCTTTACGGCGCGGGCCATTTCCAGCTTTTGCGCAAAGGCTTTTTTCGAGCCGGCCAACAGGTTGTTCACCTGCTCGTCGCTGGCCTGGAAACTGATCTGGATATGGTCCAGGCCGGCTTTCTTGAAGTCGCTGATCTTCTGTTCGGTGAGGCCGATGCCGGAGGTGATCAGGTTGGTGTAGAACCCAAGCTTGCGCGCCTCGCTGATCAGTTCGGCGAGGTCCTGGCGCACCAGCGGTTCACCGCCGGAAAAGCCCAACTGCGCGGCACCCATCTCGCGCGCCTCGCGAAATACCTTTATCCACTGTTCGGTAGTCAGTTCCTTGCCCTGCTCGGCAAAATCCAATGGGTTGGAGCAGTACGGGCACTGCAACGGGCAGCGGTAGGTCAACTCGGCGAGCAGCCATAGGGGCAGGCCGACAGGCGGTTTTTCAGGCAAGTTCGATCCAGTGCTCAGCACGGGCGACCTCCATGAATTGCTCGATGTCTTTACCGAGTTCAGGCACGCCGGGAAATTGCCGGTCCAGTTCGGCGATGATGGCTGTCACATCACGCTCGCCATCAATCAAGCCGCCAATCAGCGCGGCGCTTTCGTTGAGCTTGATCATGCCTTCCGGGTACAGCAGCACATGGCCTTTTTGCGCAGGCTCGTACTGGTAGCGATAGCCCTGGCGCCACACGGGTTTTTTGCTGCGGTCAAAACTCATAGGGTGATCCCTTTATGCCAGACCCGCTGCGCGGTCACGCTGTGATACGGCGGGCGTTTGAGTTCGTAGGCCATGCTCATGGCGTCGAGCATGCTCCACAGAATGTCCAGTTTGAACTGCAGGATTTCCAGCATGCGTTCCTGGCCTGCACGGGTGGTGTAGTGCTGCAGCGTGATCGCCAGACCGTGCTCCACATCGCGGCGCGCCTGGCCCAGGCGGGTACGGAAATACTCATAGCCGGCCGGGTCGATCCACGGGTAATGCTGGGGCCAACTGTCGAGGCGCGACTGGTGGATCTGCGGCGCGAACAGCTCGGTCAGCGAGCTGCTGGCGGCTTCCTGCCAACTGGCGCGACGAGCGAAGTTGACGTAGGCGTCCACCGCGAAGCGCACGCCGGGCAGCACCAGTTCCTGGGAGCGCAACTGGTCGGGGTCCAGGCCAACGGCTTGACCCAGGCGCAGCCAGGCTTCGATGCCGCCGTCTTCACCCGGCGCACCGTCGTGGTCGAGCAGGCGCTGGATCCACTCGCGGCGGATTTCGCGATCGGGGCAGTTGGCCAGGATCGCGGCATCTTTCAGGGGAATGTTCACCTGATAGTAGAAGCGGTTGGCGACCCAGCCCTGAATTTGCTCGCGGCTGGCGCGGCCTTCGTACATCGCTACGTGGTAAGGGTGATGGATATGGTAGAAGTCACCCTTGGCGCGCAGGGCTGCTTCGAATTCGGCGGTGGTCAGGGCTGTGTCAGTCATTTCGATAGCTCCTACAATTCAATGCTCATGCCGTCGTAAGCCACTTCGACATTGCGCCGCACCAGTTCCGCGCGCTCGGGGGAGTCCTCATCGAGGATCGGATTGGTGTTGTTGATGTGGATCAGCACCTTGCGCTGCTCGGGCAATTGTTCCAGCACTTCCAGCATGCCGCCGGGGCCGTTCTGCGCCAGGTGGCCCATCTCGCGACCGGTGCGCGTGCCGACGCCGCGGCGCTGCATCTCATCGTCGTCCCACATCGTGCCGTCCACCAGCAGGCAGTCGCTGCCGGCCATGATCTCCAGCAACGGCGCGTCGACCTTGCCCAGGCCTGGGGCGTAGAACAGCTTGCCGCCAGTGCGCAGGTCTTCGACGATCAGGCCGATGTTGTCGCCCGGATGCGGGTCGAAGCGATGCGGCGAATAGGGCGGTGCGGCGCTACGCAGCGGCAGTGGGGTAAAGCGCAGATTGGGGCAGGCCGGGATGGTGAAACTGGCGTCCAGTTCGATGCGGTTCCAGGCCAGGCCGCCGTTCCAGTGGGTAAGCATGGTGAACAGCGGGAAACCGGTGCTCAGGTCTTCATGGACCATGTCGGTGCACCACACCTGGTGCGGGCAACCTTCGCGCAGGCTCAGCAGGCCGGTGGTGTGGTCGATCTGGCTGTCCATCAGGATGATTGCGCTGATGCCGGTATCCCGCAGGGCGCGGCCGGGTTGCATCGGCGCAAAGCCTTGCAACTGCGCGCGAATATCCGGTGAGGCGTTGCACAGTACCCAATTCACACCGTCGTCGGAGATTGCAATGGATGACTGAGTACGCGCGTGGGCGCGCAGGCTGCCGTCGCGAAAACCTGCGCAGTTCACGCAGTTGCAGTTCCACTGCGGAAAACCACCGCCAGCGGCGGAACCTAGAATCTGGACAAACATGGCCGCTCCATCAAGCAAAGCTCAAAACAAAAACGCCCCGGGCGAACCGAGGCGTTGTATTACCCAGCGGATTAACGGCTGGCGAAGTACATGGTGACTTCGAAACCAATGCGCAGATCAGTGTAAGCAGGTTTGGACCAAGTCATGTTCTTACTCCTACGTAGGGATGGGTTGTGTAATACATATAGTCCATCTCCTGTCGGAGATGTTCAGATGTGTGCGTGTGAATGTTACGCAATTCTTTTCAAGTTAGCGCTGTCTTGATGGAAAAAGCCTTTTGCAAAGGCAGCAATGATCGCTGTTCAGTTGATCATACGTGGACCATTGGCCACATAGCGCCAGCCGCCCGCTGCAGTTTGCAACTGCCGTGCGGCGTGCAGCAGGTCGCCCCGGGAGCACGCCAGAATCCGTTGTTGCAGTTGCTGCAGGTAATCCGACGGGTGGCCTGCCAGATGCGCGTGCCAGAGCAGTTCGGCAGCTTGGGCAACGGGCAGCGCCTCGCGGGCAAACTGTTCGGCCAAGGGCCGGTTGCCCAACTCGTCGCTGCGCTCGATCAAGGCCGGCAGCTGCTGCAGGAAGCTGTGCAGGTGCTCGACGATGTCTTCCAATGACGCCGTCGGCGATTGCACACCCAACAGCAGTCCGGTTTGTCCGTTGATCTGTCGGACGCCGCTGAAGATCGCGTAGCCCAATTGCAGCTCGACGCGCAGGCGTTGGTAGAAGGGGGCTTGCAGCAGGTGACCGAGCAGGCGCCAGGCGGCTTCATCGGCCAGGGATCCGCTCGGTGTGGGGCAGAACAGCAGCAGGGCGGCTTCGCTCGTGTCGGTTTTTACTGCGTGCCAAACGTGTTGGCCGGCAAGATCTGCAACGTCGTGATCAATAATCGCGGGTTGTCCAGGCAAGCGCGCGGCGGCCGCTTTGATCGCGGTCTCGCACGTGGCTGTCAGCCCTATGCCCAAGCCTTGCCAGCGGGCGTCGGACCAGGACGCTGGCGTCTCATCAGCGCCGGTCGCGTTGGCACAGCAGTCAGGCAGTGCCTTGAGCAGTGCCCGAATGGCGATCATCGGCACCGGCGCGGGAGCTGGCGCTTGCGGCTGTTTCAGCGCATGGGCCAAGGCTTCGAGCACCGCAGGCATTGGCTGTTGAAGACCGATCATCTTCATCCGCCAGTCATTGCCCATCGCCTCGAAGGATAATTCGACACCGGCCTGACCGGCATTTTCGCGCAATGCCTGCAGCGTACTGTCCAGTTCGGGGGCGGGCGCGTTGAAGCGCCACTGCAGATACAGCGCGCCTTCATCACTGTCATCGGCCAGCGCATGGCTGAACGTCAGCGCCGATGCGTCCTTGCGGCCCCGTGAACGATCCTGGGCAAAGGTGCGTAACCCGCGATGGGCGCTGGTCTGGCCGCGAATCAGGCCTGCGCGCTCTTCCTTGACAGGGGGGCGCAGGAAGGGATTGTTGGGAGCAGGCTGCCACCCGTGTTGGGACACGGGCAGGTGCAATGAGTCGAGCATGGCCTTGAGTGCTGCGACCGCAGGTTCCGACAGTGCTTCGCTGTGATTGCGGGCCAGCGCCAGTGCGCCCTGGGTCTGCTGCTGACGAGCGGCCAGCAGGGCGAACTCTTCGCGCAGGGAGGTCCAGTCACTGTGCGCAAAAAAGCTCAGCCAGTCGTACAGCAGTGTCTCGATCTGCGCTGTTTCTTGAGTCTCGACGGTGAAGTCGATAACCAGCAGCGCCTGCCCCGCAAAGTCGTACGGCACTGAGGCGTGCAGCGCGGTGGCCAGTTGCTGCGTTTTCAGTTCAGCCAGCAGCCCGCCCGGTGCCGAAGCGTTGAGCCAGGTACACAGAAATTCCAGGGCTTCGCGAGGGGCTTCGCAGCAAATGACCTGATGCAAGTGATTGCCGTCCAGGTGTTGATAGCTCTGCGCCTGGCCGGGCATCAAAGGCGGCGGCAAGGTTTGCGGGTGCAGGGGGCCTGAAGCCAGGGCGTCACTGAAGCGTTGCGCCAACGCTTCCAGTTCTGCCAACGGCTGTGGGCCTGCAAGGCTCAAGGTCATCTGCCCGCTTTGATAAAAGTGCTCATGGAAGGCCCGCAAGGCCTGTTGAAACGCCTCGCTTTCCACCGGCAGGCTGTCGCGATTGCCTGCGTGAAAACCCCGCAACGGATGATCGGCCGCCAGGCCCTGCAAAAGCGCCACTTGCTGTTGCGCCGCTGCATCCTGGGACCAGGCGATAAACTCTGCGTGCAGCACTTCCCGTTCGCGCAGTTGGTCTTCGCTTGTCAGCCGAGGGTGGGTCAGCATGTCTGCCAGCCGTTCCAACCCATCGGCAAAGGTCGAGACCGGTAGCTCAAAGAAGAAGTCGGTGGCGCGCTCGCGGGTGCTGGCATTGACCTGACCACCATGACGCTGCACGTAGGCCATCAGCCCATCGCTTGCAGGAAAACGCTCTGTCCCCAGGAACAACAAATGCTCAAGAAAATGCGCCAGCCCAGGCCAGGCCAACGGCACATCATGGCTACCGGCAGCCACGCGCAAGGCTGCAGCGCAACGCTTCAAGCGCGGCGCATGGCGCAACGAGACGCGCAGGCCGTTGGCCAAGGTCAGGTGGATGGGATGAGATTGGGCCGGCGCAGGCATGGGCACTTCCGAAGCGAGGGAAGTGCCTATGCTAACAAACCCGCTGGATCAGGGCTTGTGCAGCGCGCCGTACAGTTCCGGGCGGCGGTCTTGCAGATAGTGGTTGGCGGTGCGGGCAGCGAGGATCGATTGGCGATCCAGCGCCGCGACGATCAAGGCTTCGTCCAATCCCGCCTGGGCGACGCGCTGACCGTCCGGCGCGGCGATGCTGCTTTGCCCGCAATACTGGATCTCGCCTTCATGCCCGCAATAATTGGCGTAGGCCACGTAGCACTGGTTCTCGAAGGCGCGCGCCCGCACGGTGACGTCAGCCACAAAGTCGAACGGCACCATGTTGGCCGTGGGCACCAGGATCAGCTCGGCACCGGCCAGGGCCAGGCGTCGGGTGTTCTCCGGGAACTCCAGGTCATAGCAAATCAGCAGCCCCAGCTTCCAGCCGTTGAGTTCCACCAGCGGAAAATCATCGCCGCCGGCGCTGAACATCGAACGGTCGAGGTCGCCGAACAGGTGTGTCTTGCGGTAATTGCACAGGCGTTGACCTTGCGCGTCGATCAACTGCACGGCGTTATAGACCTGGCCATCTTCGGCGCGCTCCGGATAGCCGTACACAATCGCCAAGCCGGCGTTTCGCGCAATCTCGGCGATGGCCAGGGCAGAATCCCCGTCCTGCGCCTCGGCCAAGGCACCTGCTGCTTCGAGGCCAATGTTGTAGCCGCTGAGAAACATCTCCGGCAGCACCAGCACATCGGCGCCGGCCGCCTCTTGCGCCACCTGGTGCAGGCGCTTGAGGTTGCCGGCCACGTCCAGCGGCAGCGGCGGGCATTGATACAGGGCGACACGCATGACGCAGCTCCTTGAGTCGGGCAGTTATTCAGGCAGGGCAATCGGCCCGATTTCATCGAACACGTCACCCGGCCCCGGGTTCTCGGGGTGAGTGCTGCCACCAAAGTGATTCATGATGCCCCACACCGCGTTGAGGGAAGTTTGCACCGCGCCTTCGACCCACGCAGGCGTCCAGGACACATCGTCGCCGGCAATGAAAATCCCACGCTGCTCGGCGGGCATGTCCTTCTGCATGAAGTGCGCGTACATCCGCTGGTTGTAGCGATAGTGGCCGGGCAATGCGCCCTTGAAGGCGCCGAGGAAATGCGGGTCGGCTTCCCAGGACACGGTGATCGGATCGCCGATGATGCGCGCCTTGATGTCGACTTTCGGGTAAATCTTGTTCAGGGCGTCCAGCGCCAGTTTCACCCGTTTATCGATGGGCTGCGGCAGCATTTTCAGCGCGTCGCTCATCCACGAGTACGACAGGCAGATGACGCCCGGCTTGTCGTCGCCATTGTCGAACAGGTAAGTGCCACGGGTCAGGCGGTCGGTGAGGGTCATGCTCATCAGGTCGCGGCCGGTTTCCGGGTCCTTGTCCTTCCAGAACGGGCGGTCGACCATCACGAAGGTTTTCGACGACTGCATATAGCGCGTGCGGTCCAAAGCCATCCACATCTTTTGCGAGAACAGGGTTTCGTCGCATTCGATCTGTGTGGTCAGCAGCCAGCTCTGGCAGGTGGTGAGCACCGCAGCGTATTCGCGGGTGTCGCCGTAATTGTCGGTGACCGCGAAACGGCCACCCGCCGCATGGGCAATGCGCTTGACCCCGGCCCGTGGCGCGCCGCAGTGCAATGAGCTGAGGCTGGTGCCGGCCGGCCAGTGGGCGCAACGCTCGGGCACATGGCGCCAGATGCCCATGGGCACCTGCGCCACGCCGCCGACCACCAGGTGCTGGTGATCGTCGCAGTTGGTCATCACCACGCGAAAGATCTCCAGCATCGAGTTGGGGAAGTCCGAGTCCCAGCCGCCGGTGCCGAAACCCACCTGGCCAAACACTTCGCGATGGTGGAACGACAACTTGGCGAACGCCTTCGAGGTGGCCACGAAGTCGTAGAAAGTGCGGTCGTCCCACAGAGGCACCAGCTTGTTCCACAGCGCTTTCAGACGCGGCACATCGCGGTCGCGGATAGCCTGCTGGATATCGCCGAACTGCGAACCGGCCTCCAGCGCATCGGCCCAGGCGTCGGCCACTTCCTGGAACAGCGCCGGCAAGTCCGAGAGTTTCTGCGCGTAGTGAGTCTCGCCTTCCAGATCAATCACCGTGCTGCCGGAGGCCGGCGTCAGCGGGTTGGGAAACGGTTTGGTTTCCAGCCCCAGCTTGTCCACATAGTGATAGAACGCCGTGGACGACACCGGAAACCGCATGCCGCCCAGCTCTGCAATGATGCCCTCGGCGCCTTCGAACGCCTGGGAGCGCAAACGGCCGCCCATTTTCGAGGCTTCGTACACCACCGGCTTCAGACCCAGCTTCATCAGCTCATAGGCCGCGACCAGCCCGGCAATCCCCGCGCCGACAATCGCCACCTCGGCGCCGTGATTGGCAGCAGGAATGCTGCCCAGGCCCGCCGGGTGCTCGATCCAGTCATCAAAGGCAAACGGAAAATCCGGGCCGAAGATAGTGATCGGTTTTTTACCGTCGGCAGGGTGGCGAATGGTCTTGCTGAGGGTGCTGGACGGAATGCTCATGGCTGACCTTGTTGACGACTCGACGGGAAGCGACCCGCTGAGTATAGGAAAAGATGGCAGCCAGTTTAGGGAGTGCAGAGGTCATTAATAAGACGCAATGTGTCGTCATATTGAGCTTGTTTTAGTCAGTATGACGACCCGATCGATCAGATTGGTTGTGCGCGATCCAGTTTGTTGCTGAGGATGATCGACGTGGTGGTTTTTTCAACGCCGTCGACACTGCCGATCTGATCGAGCAATTGGTCGAGTTGCTCGGGCGAATCGGTGCGCAGCCAGGCCACATAATCGAATTCGCCGCTCACCGCGCAGAGTTGCTGCACCTGAGCCATGGCGCTGAGTTTGCGCAGCACTTCCTTGCCGGAGCGTGGTTGTACAGTGATGCCTACATACGCCTGCAGACCCCCATCGGCGACACGTTGACTGAGGCGAACACCGTAACCGGTGATCACCTGGGCTTTCTCCAGCCGCGCCAGGCGAGAGGTGACCGTAGTGCGCGCGATGCCGAGCTGCCGAGCGAGCATGGCCACGCTTTCGCGGGCGTTCAGTTGCAGCGCAGCGATGAGTTGGCGGTCGATTTCGTCTAGGGTGGCCAAGGGGGCTCCGGGATGGGGGGCGGTTGGTGGCATGTTACAGGCTTGTGCGGGGAAAAGCCTGAGACCAGAAACGACGAAAGCCGCGCAATGCGCGGCTTTGAGTATGGTGGGCCCACACGGACTCGAACCGTGGACCAAGGGATTATGAGTCCCCTGCTCTAACCAACTGAGCTATAGGCCCTCAGTAGGTCGCGGATTATAACGACGGTTTCTTCACTGTGCCATCCGTAAAATTCTCAATCTTCGTACGAAGAAACGCCTCGGCAAAAAGCCCCGGCGGTAATGGCAGGCTCACGATGTAACCCTGCATCTGTTCACACCCTTCCGCCGCCAGGAAATCCTGCTGCGCCGCATTCTCCACTCCCTCGGCGATGATGGTGAATTGCATGCTGTGGCCCAGGGCGATGATGGCGCGGACGATGGCGGCGTCGTGGGGGTCGTCGGGGAGGCCGCGGACGAAGGACTGGTCGATTTTCAGGAAGTCCAGGGGCAGGCGTTTGAGGTAGCTGAGGGAGGAGTAGCCGGTGCCGAAGTCGTCAATTGCCAGTTGCACGCCGAGGTGTTTGAGCTGGTGCAGCACTTTCAGGGCTTCTTCGGCCTGGCTCATGATGAAGTTTTCGGTGATCTCCAGTTGCAGGCAGCCGGGGTCGAGGTGGTAGTCGTGCAGCAGTTGTTCGATGCGCGCCAGCAGGTTGGGGCTGCGCAGTTGCGCGCCGGCGAGGTTGACCGAGAGCGGGCCGAATGTGTCGAAGGTGCCCTGCCAGGCGTGCAGTTGCTGGCAGGCTTGTTCCAGCACCCAGTCGCCGATCTGCAGGATGGTGCCGTTTTCTTCGGCCAGGGCGATGAAGTGTTCGGGCGGCACGTCGCCAAAAGTGGGGTGGTGCCAGCGGATCAGGGCTTCGGCGCCGATCAGTTCCTGGCTCGTCAGGCTTAGCTTGGGTTGGTAATACAGGCTCAGTTCGTCACGTTCGATGGCGCGGCGCAGTTCGTGCTCCAGTGCCACGCGTTCGCTGGCCTGGGTCGTCAGGTCACTGGTGTAGCTTTCGACCCGGTTGCGGCCCTTGGCTTTGGAGCGGTACATGGCGGCATCGGCATTCTTGACCAGGGTGGCGACGTCGGTGCCGTCCTCGGGGTACAGGCTGGTGCCGATGCTGGCGCTGATGAAGAACTCGTGTTCGCCCGCCTGGAACGGCTGCGTGAAGCAGGCGAGCAGCTTGTTGGCCAGGTAGTCGGCGTCGCTGGCGTTTTGCAGGCCGGGCAGCAGGATGATGAATTCATCGCCGCCCAGGCGCGCAACGGTGTCGATGTCGCGCAGTTGTTCTTTGAGGCGCACGGCGATGCCTTTGAGCAGCAGGTCGCCGATGGGGTGGCCGAGGCTGTCATTGATGTGCTTGAAACGGTCCAGGTCGAGGAATAGAACGGCGCCTTGTTGGCCGGTTTCCTGGTGACCATCGAGAGCGGCCTGCAGCCGGCTTTCAAACAGGGTGCGGTTGGGCAGGCCGGTGAGCGGGTCGTGGTGCGCCTGGTAATCGAGGCGGGCCTGGGCAAGTTTGAGGCTGGAGATATCGGCGAACACGGCAACGAAGTGGGTGATCACGTCGTCGCGATTACGCACGGCGTTGATGGTCAGCCAGCTGGGGTACACCTCGCCATCCTTGCGACGGTTGGCGATCTCGCCTTGCCAATGCCCATGGGCGGCCAACTGGTGCCACATCGCAGCGAAGAACGCGCTGTCGTGCTGGCCGGAGGCGAGCAGACGCGGGGTTTGGCCCAAGGCTTCAGCCTCGCTGTAGCCGGTGATTTCGCTGAACGCGCGGTTGACTGCGCTGATGTTCTGCGAGGTGTCGGTGATCAACACGCCTTCGGCGGTGCTTTCGAACACGGTCGCGGCCTGTTGCAGTTTCTCCTGCATCAACTGACGTTCGGTGATGTCGCGGGCGATGGTCAATATGCAGGCTTCATCACCGATGGGCAGGGGCCGGCTGGACACTTCGCAAAGCCGGATCTCCCCGTCGCTGCGCCGTATGTGGCAAATGAAGTCACGCACGAAGCCGTTGCGTCGTATCAGATCCAGCATGTGTTTGCGTTCGTTGAGGTCGACCCAGATGCCCAGCTCCATGGCTGAGTGTTCCAGAGACGTGGCGGAGGTGTAGCCGGTGAGACGGCTGAAGCCTTCGTTAACCTCAATCAACAGGCCGTCCCGCTGGCGACTCAGCAACAAGCCGTCGGGCGAGGCATGGAAGGCTTTGGCGAACTTCTCTTCGGAGGTTTGCAGCTGTTGCTGGGTTTCCTTGAGCTGGGTGATATCGCGCACCACGACGACGATGGCTTCCGTGGTATCGAGCAGGAACGGTTCGGCGGAAATCAGCCCGATGAACGCCTGGCCATTGCTGCGCCGGAAGGGCAGTTCCAGGTTGCGGATACTGGTGGTCTGGACGCGCTTCAGCAACTCCGAGCCGATGCCGGGAATGCCCCAGATATCCAGCTCGGTACCGGCCTTGCCGATTACCTGCTCGGCACTCAGGCCAATCTGGTCTTCGAAGGCTTTGTTCACCTCGAGCAGGCAGCCGTCGGAAAGGCGCGCGATCACCAGGATGTCCGGGCATTGCTGGAACACCGAGGCGAATTTCTGTTCGGAACGCTGCAGGGCTTCTTCCGTGCGCTTGGCTTCGCTGATATCGATCATCAACCCGCGCAGCACGGGTTCGTGCCCGTGTTCGATCAGGCTCACGATGTCACGCACCCACAGGCAGCGGCCGTCGGCGGTGATAACTCGATAATCAATGCTGTGGTCACGGTTGGCGCGCGTTTCACGGTTGCAATAGGCTTCGGCGCGGGTCAGGTCGGCGGGGTGAATGATATTGCGCCAGAAGCCCGGGATCAGCCAATGGGCACGGGGGTAGCCGAGTAAATCCTCAGCGTGGGGCGACACGTAGCTGTAGGTGAAATCGGTAACGCTGGCTTCCCAGGCAATGGCGGAAAGGCTCTCCACCAGGCCACGGTAGTGGTATTCGCTGCTGCGCAGTTCCTGTTCGAGGGCGACGCGGCGGGAAATTTCCGAACTGAGCCGGCGATTGATCTGAATCACGATGGCCAATACGGTGATCAGCAGCAATACGGCGGGTAGGCCGTAGGTCAACAGGTCTTTCCAGAAAGTGCGGTGATCGTTGATGCCGCCTACCCAGCGTTGCTGGATGGCTTCGGTTTCGCCGGGGGTGAGGTCGGCGAGCACCTTGTCGAGGATGCCCACCAGGACCTTGTTGTCGCGCGGCACACCCATTGCCAGTTGATAGCGATAGGGCGTTTCGCCACTGACGTACAGGCCTTCCAGCTTGAGTTGGCGCAGGCTCCAGACGCTGGAAGCCAGGTCTCCGACTACCGCATCCACCTCGTCGGTGGCCAGCGCCTGCAAGGTCGAGCTGACATTGGGCATGGCGACCAGATTGAGGTCGGGATGGTGGCTGCGCAGCAGCTCATGGGGCGCATAGTTTTCCACCACGGCAATCTTCAGCCCGTACAGGTCCTGAAGGTTGCGCGGTTTGGCGCCACCCTCATGGGCCAGGATGACGATGGGGAAGTCCAGGTAAGGCCGCGTGAACGCAATGAAGCTTTGACGCTCAGGGGTGGACATGACGGCAGGCAGCAGGTCGAGCTGATTGTCTTTCGTCAGATCGAGAACCGCCCTCCAACTTCCAGGCTCGATCAGTTTGACCCTGACGCCCAGGCGATCCTGTATCAGGCGAATATAATCGGCCGCAAGGCCCTGGTAACGGTCATTTTCATCACGGTATTCAAACGGTGGCCATAAAGGGTCCACACCGAGTTTCAGCTCCTGATGGTCCGACAGCCAGCCACGCTCTTCATCAGTAAGCGTCAACGCGCCAGCCGTTGCGGTCCAGGTCAGCAGCGACAGCAGTATCACGGTCGGCAGTCTGGGCATAACGGTCTCGTTATGGCACGGGGAATATTTCGAGTGTAGACGGGCAATGCGGGGGGAGGGAGAGGCGAGGCAGTTAATCTGTAGAAAGACATGTACAGAAAGCAAAACCCCCGGCCTGGGCCGGGGGTTCTGGTATCACTCGTCGAGGAAGGAGCGCAGATGCTCGCTTCGCGTCGGGTGGCGCAACTTGCGCAGCGCCTTGGCTTCGATCTGACGGATCCGCTCACGGGTCACGTCAAATTGCTTACCGACTTCCTCAAGGGTGTGGTCGGTATTCATGTCGATGCCGAAACGCATGCGCAGTACCTTGGCTTCACGGGCAGTGAGGCCGGAGAGTACGTCGCGGGTTGCTTCCTTGAGGCTCTCAACGGTGGCGACATCGATTGGCGACTGCATGGTCGAGTCTTCGATGAAGTCACCCAGATGGGAGTCTTCGTCATCACCGATCGGGGTTTCCATGGAGATCGGCTCTTTGGCGATCTTCAATACCTTGCGGATTTTATCCTCAGGCATTTCCATGCGTTCGCCCAGCTCTTCCGGGGTCGGTTCACGACCCATTTCCTGCAACATCTGCCGGGAAATGCGGTTGAGCTTGTTGATCGTCTCGATCATGTGCACCGGAATACGGATGGTGCGTGCCTGGTCAGCGATCGAGCGAGTGATCGCCTGACGGATCCACCAGGTGGCATAGGTCGAGAACTTGTAACCGCGACGGTATTCGAACTTGTCCACAGCCTTCATCAAGCCGATGTTGCCTTCCTGGATCAGATCGAGGAATTGCAGGCCACGGTTGGTGTACTTCTTGGCGATGGAGATCACCAGACGCAAGTTGGCTTCAACCATTTCTTTCTTCGCGCGGCGGGCCTTGGCCTCACCGATCGACATGCGACGGTTGATGTCCTTGATCTCGGCAATCGTCAGGCCGGTCTCGGTCTCAAGCGCGGTCAACTTCTGTTGGCAGCGGATGATATCGGGCTGCAGACGACCGATGGCTTCGGCGTATTTCGCCTTGCCCTTGGCCAGCGCGTCGGTCCAGCTTTCGTCAACTTCATGGCCTGGGAACTGGCGCAGAAAGTCGGTACGCGGCATGCGTGCATCACGCACACACAGCTGCATGATTGCGCGCTCTTGTGCACGCAGACGCTCGAGGGCACTGCGAACACGCTCAACCAGGCCTTCGAATTGCTTCGGTACCAGTTTGATCGGCATGAACAGCTCAGCCAGGGCCAACAGCTCGGCAATTGCCTGCTTGTTGGAACGACCATGCTTCTTCAGGGCCTTGCGTGTGATTTCCATTTGATCGGAAACCGCACCGAAACGCTGTGCAGCGATAACCGGATCCGGGCCGCTTTCGACTTCGTCTTCGTCGTCGCTGCTGCCTTCAGTCTCTTCGTCGTCGGTCTCGTCGTCCGCTTTCGGGGCTTTCGGATCGACCGGTGGCGGTACTTCGGCGGCAGGCGGCGCAATGCCATCGTCCGGGTCGATATAACCGCTCAGGACGTCGGACAGGCGGCCACCTTCGGTGGTGACGCGAGTGTACTCGGAGAGAATGTGGTCAACCGTGCCAGGGAAGTGCGCGATTGCGCCCATCACTTCACGGATACCCTCTTCAATGCGCTTGGCGATTTCGATTTCGCCTTCACGCGTCAGCAACTCGACGGTGCCCATTTCACGCATATACATGCGCACAGGGTCAGTCGTGCGACCGATGTCGGTCTCCACCGCAGCCAGCGCGGCAGCGGCTTCTTCAGCGGCTGCCTCGTCGGTGTCGGCGTCGGCCAACATAAGGGCGTCCGCATCCGGAGCACTCTCGTGTACGGGGATCCCCATGTCATTGATCATGCGGATGATGTCTTCCACCTGCTCAGGATCTGAAATATCCTCAGGCAGGTGGTCGTTGACCTCTGCGTAAGTCAGATACTTCTGCTCACGACCAAGGGTGATCAACTCTTTGATACGAGACTGCTGTTGCGCTTTTCCGGACATAACACCCTATCCACTGAAGGTCTTGGCGGGCAAAAAACAAGCCGAGGATTATACCCGAGCTATGACCTCACACGCCAGCTGAGGTCGGGTTTGATGCTGAAACATTCTGTTTTAATAGGTCGCGCATCTGTTTTGCTATCTGAATTTGCTCTTCAGCCGACAATCCTGGCTGCCTTGCTCTCTTGATAAGCTCATCGAGGGTCTGCGTGTGCTGACCCGCAGATAACCTAGTAATGGTGTCTAAAAACTGTTGTTCAAGGTTATCGCCGTCAATTAGCCACTCCTTTTCTGCGAGTGCTTTCAACAAACGGCCCTGTTCGGTGCCATGCCAACGAGCCATCAACTGGATGGAGTTTAGCTTAGGATTTTTCTGCACGGCTTCGATCAGGGCAATCAGCACCTGAGCGTAGGTATTGCTCTCATTGGCAAAATGCTCGGCACTTTCAACCCTGCCCGCCAGTTCCGGGTGGTGGATGAGCGTGCGCAGGGCAATCAGCGTGGGTGCTTCGACGGCGACCGGTGTTCGCGGGGCATAAGCCTCGTCGCGATCACCGCGCTTGAAATTCTTGCTCCAGGGTTTCTTTTCCCACTTCTTGCCGCCGGCACCGGGTTTCTTTGGCGTCCAGTCCTGCTGCGGCGCATAGGCGTCCTGCGGCGGGTGAAAGTCGGCGTAGTCCGGCATGGCATCGTAGTCCATGCCCGGATCATAGGTCGGTGGTGCGGTCTGCGGCGCGCTGTGCACCAGCTGGCTGACGGCCTCGCCGCTCAACCCGGTAATTTCCAGCAGACGCTGGCGCATCAGGGTGCGCAGGTTGGCGCCGGGCACCTTGTCGATCAGTGGTGCGGCGAGGGTGGCCATGTGGGCCTTGCCCTCAAGGGAGCGCGGGTCGGCTTCCTCGGTCAGTTGCTGGAAGAAATAATCCGCCAGCGGCTGTGCATGCTGGTTGATGCGCGCACGGAATGCATCGGTGCCTTCGGCGCGTACCAAAGTGTCCGGGTCTTCGCCTTCGGGCAGGAACAGAAAGCGCGCGCGGCGCCCGTCCTGCAGGCTCGACAACGTAGCTTCGAGGGCGCGCCAGGCGGCGTTGCGACCGGCCTGGTCGCCATCGAAACAGAACAGCACGCTGGGTACCACGCGAAACAGCCGCTTGAGGTGTTCTTCGCTGGTGGCGGTGCCGAGGGTCGCCACGGCGTTGCGCAAACCTTGCTGGGCCAGGGCGATCACGTCCATATAGCCTTCAACCACGATGATCTCATCAAGGTTGCGATTGTTCTTGCGCGCTTCATACAGGCCATAGAGTTCCTGGCCCTTGTGGAACACCGGGGTTTCCGGTGAGTTCAGGTACTTGGGCTTGTCGTCGCCCAGCACGCGCCCACCAAAGGCGATGATACGACCACGGCTGTCGCGGATCGGGAACATCACGCGGTCGCGGAAACGGTCGTAGCGCTTGCCGGTCTCGGCGTTTTCCACCAGCAGGCCGGCATCGATCATGGCTTTTTGCTGGAGCGTGTCGCTGCTCAGGTGCTTGTACAGGTTGTCCCAGCCGGGCGGCGCGAAGCCCAGGCCGAAGTCACGGGCGATTTCGCCGGTGAGGCCGCGGCCCTTGAGGTAGTCGACGGCGGCCTTGCGTTGCGGATGGCTCTTGAGCGCCTGACGATAAAAGTCGGCGGCAGCGGTCAGCAGCGGGTACAGCGGCGAATCGGTGGGCTGGCGCGGTTTGTGCGGGCGGCCACTCTCTTCGCGGGGGACTTCCATGCCGGCGGCTTTAGCCAGGTCCTCGATCGCCTGGGGGAAGTCCAGGTTGTCGTGGTCCATGAGGAAGCCGAGGGCATTGCCGCCTGCGCCGCAGCCGAAGCAATAGTAGAACTGCTTATCGGGGCTGACGCTGAACGACGGGGTCTTTTCCTTGTGGAACGGGCAGCAGGCGGTGTAGTTCTTGCCGGCTTTTTTCAATTGCACGCGTGAGCTGACAACATCGACGATGTCGGTGCGGTTCAGAAGGTCGTCAATAAAGCTCTGGGGAATCAGCCCGGCCATGGCGTTCTCGTCATCACTGCGTGTCAATCGGGGTCCATGAAGTGTTCAAGCGCAGCTATCGAGTGCTCGACCAGCTTGCGTCTGCATGGATTGTCAGGAAGTGTATCTGCCGAACATTCTCTGACGTTAGGTTTCTATCAGGAGTCGGCATGGAAATGTTGCCCCGGTATCCGGTCTTGGCCTGCGGGCGGCCTCGGAACTCGTCATGGGCACAGCCGACACGGTTGATCGTCTGTTTGAAGAATAAGTGTGCTCGTCAGTAGCCTTGTTAGGCTCGTCAGAAGAGACGCGCACCGCTGGCAAAAGAGCCAGTCCTGACGTGTGAAGCGGTTGTATCGGTCGCGTGTGCGGCGTCAACAGTGAAGCATCAAGCGATATCCGCAAATGCCAACAGCCCGGCTGAGGGCCGGGCTTGGCAGAAGCTTGCTACGAACGTCTGTGTATTAGTACAGACGAACGGCGCGGCGCTGTTCGCGCTGAACTTTCTTGGCGTGACGCTTAACAGCGGCTGCTGCCTTGCGCTTACGCTCAGAAGTTGGCTTCTCATAAAATTCGCGGCTACGAACTTCAGCCAGAACACCGGCTTTTTCGCAGGAGCGCTTGAAACGACGCAGAGCTACGTCGAAGGGTTCGTTCTCTTTTACTTTGACGGCTGGCATCCAGAGCTACCTTCTTTCATTACCGGGATTCAACGTTCTCGTCGCAAAAAATTCGCGGCTGAGGTCGTCGGTTTTTAAGGGTTGCGGATGTTAACCTCTCATTGCCCGGAATGCAAAGCCTCTGATCGAAAACCGCTAGGCGGGAGGGGGAGTGGCGACTATTATGCGCGCCTTCGAATTCAGCCTCTACAAGGCGCAAACCCATGCTAGTACTGGGACTTGAAACCTCCTGCGATGAAACCGGTGTCGCACTTTACGACAGTGAACGCGGGCTTTTGGCCGATGCACTGTTCAGTCAGATCGACTTGCACCGTGCCTATGGCGGCGTGGTGCCGGAGCTCGCCAGCCGCGATCACGTCAAGCGCATGCTGCCGTTGATCCGGCAGGTGTTGGACGAGGCCGGCTGTGTGCCGACCGAGATCGATGCCATCGCCTACACCGCCGGTCCCGGATTGGTTGGAGCCCTTCTGGTTGGGGCCTCTTGCGCGCAGGCGCTGGCATTTGCCTGGGGCATTCCGGCCCTCGGTGTGCACCACATGGAAGGCCATTTACTGGCGCCCATGCTGGAAAAAACACCACCGCAGTTCCCGTTCGTCGCTTTGTTGGTGTCGGGCGGCCATACGCAACTGGTTCAGGTCGATGGAATCGGTCAATACACCCTGTTGGGCGAGTCCCTGGACGATGCCGCCGGTGAGGCGTTCGACAAGACCGCGAAGATGATGGGCCTCAATTATCCTGGCGGCCCGGAAATCGCGCGTCTCGCCGAAAAGGGCGTGGCCGGTCGCTACACCTTCCCGCGTCCGATGTGTGATCGCCCGGGGCTGATGTTCAGCTTCAGCGGTTTGAAAACCTCGGCACTCAACACCTGGCAGCAAAGCGTCAGCGCCGGGGACGACAGTGAGCAAGCCCGTTGCGACATCGCTCTGGCGTTCCAGCAGGCCGTGGTGGAAACTTTGACCATCAAGTGCAAACGCGCGCTCAAGCAGGCGGGCATGCAGCGCCTGGTGATCGCTGGCGGCGTCAGCGCCAACAAGGCCTTGCGTACCTCGCTGGAAAAAATGCTCGGTGACATGAAGGGCGATGTGTTCTACGCACGCCCCGAGTTCTGCACCGACAATGGCGCGATGATCGCCTACGCCGGCTGCCAGCGCCTGCAGGCCGGGCAGCATGAAAGCCTGGCGATCAGCGTGCAGGCGCGCTGGCCGATGGAGCAGTTGTCACCGTTGTAAGGCTTGCGCATGAACCGGGTTCACCGGGCGTATTTAAAAATGCCGTTCGCGCCCGGCAAACAGGTCGCGTAGATTGCCGCGGTGGCGCCAGACGATCAGCAGCGTCAGCACGCTCATCGGCAACAGCGCTGCCGGCGCCTGCCAGGCCAGCAACGGCAGGGTGAGCGGCGTGGCGATCAGCGCGGCCAGGGAGCTGGTGCGGGTCAGGTAGAACGTCAGCAGCCAGGCCGTCATGGCCAGCAAAGCCGCGGGTGGGTAGATCCCCAGCAGCATGCCGGCCGCCGTGGCGACGCCTTTGCCGCCGCGAAAGCGAAAGTATATGGGAAACAGGTGGCCCAGGACGGCGCATACGCCCACCCAGGCCTGCTGTTGCAGGGCCAGGCCGGCGAGGCTGGCAATCAGCACGGGCACCAGGCCCTTGCAGACGTCACCCAGCAGGGTCAATACGGCAAGTTTCTTGCCGGCCAGACGCAACATGTTGGTGGCGCCGGCATTGCCTGAGCCACTCATTCGCGGATCGGGATTTCCCGTCAGGCGGCTGAGCACAATGGCGAAGGACAGCGAGCCGAGCAGGTAGGCGAAAATCGCCAGTGACCAAAACATGCTAACTATTCCGGGCGAGGACGCCCTGATTCTAACGGGGCATCGCGCCCTTGTCGTGCTGCGGAGAAGAGTGCTTGGACAGAGTGTTTATCGAAGGCCTGGAAGTCGACACGGTGATCGGCGCCTACGACTGGGAGCGCGGCATCAAGCAATGCCTGCGCCTGGACCTGAGTTTCGCCTGGGACAATCGCCCGGCCGCGGCCGGTGACGACCTGACCCTGGCGCTGGATTACGCCAGCGTGTCCGCACGTATCCAGGCCTTTGCCGACGAGTCCCGGTACCAGCTGGTGGAAACCTTCGCCGAGCGCCTGGCGCAGGTGCTGATGAGTGAGTTCCAGATTCCCTGGTTGCACCTCAAGTTGACCAAGCCAGGTGCCGTGCCGGCTGCCAGGGGCGTGGGCGTGGAGATCGAGCGCGGATGTCGCTGACTCAGGTTTACCTCGGCCTTGGCAGCAATATCGAGCGCGAGTTGCGTTTGTGCGCCGGGCTGGATGCATTGGCGAGCTTTCTGACGCAGATGCGTTGCTCGGCGGTATTCGAAAGCCAGCCGGTTGGCATCAAGAGCGGGCCTTTTTTCAACTTGGTGGTGTCGGCATATACCGACCTGCCGCTGAAGGAACTGGACCGCAGGCTGAAACTCATCGAGGCCGAAAACGGCCGCTATGCACCCGGCCGCAAAGGCTTGCCGCTGGACATCGACGTATTGCTGTACGGCGAGCTGGTGGGGGATTTCGACGGTTTGATCCTGCCGCGCGCAGAGATCCTGACCAACGCTTTCGTTCTGTGGCCGCTGTCGATGATGGCACCGGAACGCGTGCATCCACTGGCCCGCAGGACCATGGCCGAGCTGTGGCGTGATGCACAGATCGACCAGGTGCTGGCGCCGGTCGGGTTCGAATGGCAGGGCCAGCCACTCACGCCCGCAACCCTCCTGCAGGCGTGAGGCTCAGGTCTGCAGTGATTTGTAGGCCTGCAGTGCTTTGAGCCGTTCGCGCTTCAATGCCTCGCCCAATTGCGGGCCTTTGAAGCCTTTCTCCAGCAGCGGCGCCACTGGCACCTCGCGCGCCGCCTTCGCTGCGCCGCGTAAATAATCTGCTTGTGGATAACTTCTCTGCTCCAGTCCCTTGCGGCCACGCGCATCCATTTCGCAGCTCACCACAAACTCTTCAAAGCGTTGCGGCCGACGATACACATCAAAACTTTGCAGCAACTCCAACAACGTCGAGGCTTTCAGCTCCAGCGCACGGTGGCCGTGGGTATGATATTGACCCACCAGCAGTGCCAGCTCCTGGCAATCCTTCGGCACCTTGAAGCGTTCGTTCACTGCCTTGATCAGCTTCAAACCCCGTTGTTCATGGGCAATGTGCTGCGGCAACTTATCCCCAGGCGTGGTGCCCTTGCCCAAGTCGTGCAGCAGGCAGGACCAGCGCACTGTCAGCGGTTGATGATGCACGGCGGCTTGTTCCAGCACGCTCAATGTGTGCACACCGGTATCGATTTCCGGATGATGGGCTTGGGGTTGCGGCACGCCGAACAGGGCGTCCACTTCCGGCATCAGGGTTTTCAGCGCGTCGCAGTCGCGCAGCACCTGGATAAATACCTGGGGCTGATTCTCCATCAGTGCGCGGGAGATTTCTTTCCAACTGCGCTCGGGTGTCAGCGCTTCCAGTTCGCCGGACTCGCTGAGTTGGCGCATCAGTTCCAGGGTCTGCGGCGCGACGGTAAAACCCAGGGACGCATACCGTGCGGCAAAGCGCGCCACGCGCAGCACACGTAACGGATCTTCGGCAAACGCGGGGGAAACGTGGCGAAGAATACGGGCTTGCAGGTCGCGCTGGCCGTGATACGGATCGATCACATTACCGTCGTCGTCCTCCGCCATGGCGTTGATCGTCAGGTCGCGACGGATCAGGTCTTCTTCCAGCGTCACTTCGGGGCTGGCGTGAAACACAAAACCGCCATAGCCCCGGCCACTTTTGCGTTCAGTGCGGGCCAGCGCGTACTCGTCGCCGTTCTTAGGGTCAAGGAATACCGGGAAGTCTGCGCCTACCGGCTTGTAGCCTTTGGCGAGCATTTCTTCGGCGCTCGCGCCAACCACTACGCGGTCGACATCGGTAACCTTGATGCCCAGCAAGCGGTCGCGTACGGCGCCGCCGACTGTGTAGATTTTCATGAAAAAGCCTCCATTAGCGCCACAGGATACCGCCTGTGCCTGACCAATGGAGGCTTTGCCGTTTCAGAGATGAACTACTGCCAAATCCAGACGGCCATAGTCGCCATCACCGTGATCGCTGCGCGGTGGCACGTGATGGGTTTTCATCACTTGATCGCCCTGCAGGGTTTCCAGGTGAATGTCGAAGCCCCACAGCCGGTGCAGGTGCTTGAGGACTTCTTCGGTGGACTCGCCCAAGGGTTTGCGGTCGTGCTGCTGGTGACGCAGGGTCAGCGAGCGATCACCGCGCACATCGATGCTGTAGATTTGCACGTTGGGCTCGCGATTGCCCAGGTTGTATTGCGCCGCCAGGGTTTCGCGGATGGTGCGGTAGCCCGGTTCATCGTGGATGGCCGGCACCACCAGATCGTCCTTGAGGTCGTCATCCATGATGCTGAACAGCTTGAGATCGCGGATCACCTGAGGCGACAGGTACTGCAGGATAAAGCTCTCGTCCTTGAAGCTGCTCATGGCGAACTTGATGGTCGACAGCCAGTCGCTGCCGGCTATTTCCGGGAACCAGCGGCGATCCTCCTCAGTGGGGTGCTCGCACATGCGCCGTATATCGCGGTACATCGCGAAGCCCAGGGCGTAAGGGTTGATGCCGCTGTAATAAGGGCTGTCGAAGCCGGGCTGGAACACTACGCTGGTGTGGGAGGTGAGGAACTCCATCATGAAGCCGTCCGTGACCAGGCCTTCGTCGTACAGGTCGTTCATCAGGGTGTAGTGCCAGAAGGTTGCCCAGCCTTCATTCATCACCTGAGTCTGGCGCTGTGGATAAAAATACTGGGCGATCTTGCGCACAATGCGCACGATTTCGCGCTGCCAGGGCTCAAGCAGTGGCGCGTGTTTTTCCAGAAAATAGAGGATGTTTTCCTGAGGTTCGGCGGGGAAGCGCGCATTATCCTTGTCGTTGTTTTTGCCGGCCTTTTTCGGAATGGTGCGCCACAGGTCGTTAATCTGCTTCTGCAGATGCTCCTCGCGCTCAGCCTGGCGCAGGCGTTCTTCTTCGGCAGAAATCGGGTACGGGCGTTTGTAGCGGTCGACCCCGTAGTTCATCAATGCATGGCAGGAGTCGAGCAGGTCTTCCACCGCATCGATGCCGTGGCGCTCCTCGCACTGCATGATGTACTGCTTGGCGAACACCAGGTAATCGATAATCGAACTGGCATCCGTCCAGGTGCGGAACAGGTAGTTGCCCTTGAAGAAGCTGTTATGTCCATAGCACGCATGGGCGACCACCAGCGCCTGCATGCAGATGGTGTTTTCTTCCATCAGGTAGGCGATGCATGGGTCGGAGTTGATCACGATCTCGTAGGCCAGGCCCATCTGGCCACGGGTGTAGGATTTCTCGGTGCTGAGGAAGTGTTTGCCGTAGGACCAATGGTGGTAACCCAGCGGCATGCCTACCGAGGCGTAGGCATCCATCATCTGTTCGGCGGTGATCACTTCGATCTGGTTGGGGTAAGTGTCCAGCGCATAACCCGCCGCAATGCGGCTGATTTCCCGGTCATAGGCCTGGATCAGTTCAAAGGTCCACTCGGACCCGGTGGAAAGGGGTTGGCGTCTAGTCTCTTTTTTGGCGGTCATGTCACTAACCTGCGCTGGAAGAGTTCACGGAAGACCGGGTAAATATCGCCGGCCGAGACCAGTTGCTGCTGGGCAAATGTGTCGGCAAAGGCTTCGCCGATGCGCTCATATTCGAACCACAGGGCCTGGTGCTCACGGGGGGTAATTTCGACGTAGGTGTAGTACTGCACGAACGGCATGATCTGGTTGATCAGAATATCGCGGCAGATCGGCGAGTCATCGTTCCAGTTGTCACCGTCGGAAGCCTGGGCCGCGTAGATATTCCACTCATTGGCCGGATAGCGCTCGGCCATGATCTCCTGCATCAACTTCAACGCGCTGGACACGATGGTGCCGCCGGTTTCCCGCGAGTAAAAGAACTCTTCCTCGTCCACTTCCCGGGCGCTGGTGTGATGGCGGATGAACACCACGTCGATCTTGTCGTAGTTCCGCTTCAGGAACAGGTACAGCAGGATAAAGAAGCGCTTGGCAATGTCCTTGGTGGCCTGGGTCATGGAGCCGGACACGTCCATCAGGCAGAACATCACGGCCTTTGAGCTGGGGTTGGGCTGCTTGACCAGCAGGTTGTATTTCAAGTCGAAGGTATCGAGAAACGGCACACGATGAATACGCGCGCTGAGTTTTTCGATTTCCGCCTCGATCTGCTGGATATCGCCGAAATTGTCCGGTTCTTCGCGTTTGAGCCGCGCCAGTTCTTCCTTGGCTTCCCTCAGTTTGGCGCGGCTGCTGCCGGACAGCGCAATGCGCCGCGCGTGGGCTGAACGCAGGGTGCGGATGATATTGATGCGCGACGGATTGCCTTCGTTGCTGATCCCCGCGCGCACGGTCTTGAAGGTGTCGGTGCCGGTGAGGTTGCGCTTGACCAGATTGGGCAGCTCCAGATCCTCGAACATGAACTCGAGGAATTCTTCCTGGGTAATCTGGAACACGAACTCGTCCATGCCTTCGCCGGAGTTGCCGGCCTTGCCCGCACCCTTGCCGCCACCGCCACCCTGGGGTCGCTGGATATGTTCGCCGGTGGTGAACTCCTTGTTGCCCGGGTGCACGACCGTCTGTTTGCCGCCGCGTCCGTGGTGCAGCACCGGCTCGTCGATATCCCGCCCGGGAATGCTGATCTGCTCGCCATGCTCCATATCGGTGATGGAGCGGCGGCTGACCGCTTCTTCCACGGCCTTTTTGATGTGGTCACGGTAACGCCGCAGGAAACGCTGCCGGTTTACCGTGCTCTTGTTCTTGCCATTGAGGCGTCGGTCGATCACATAGCTCATGGGGCCCCTCCGGGGAGCTTCAAGTCGTAAGCTGCAAGCTGCAAGTTGGAACGGCGTGCGCTGTTCTCTTGCAGCTTGCAGCTAGAAGCTTGCAGCTACTGCTCTCACTGCGATTTCCGGACCCGTAGGTACCATTCCGACAGCAGTCGTACCTGTTTGTCGGTATAGCCTCGCTCGACCATGCGTGTGACGAAGTCGTTGTGTTTTTGCTGATCCTCCTTGCTGGCCTTGGCGTTGAAGCTGATGACCGGCAACAGGTCCTCGGTGTTCGAGAACATTTTCTTCTCGATGACCACGCGCAGCTTCTCGTAGCTGAGCCAAGTGGGGTTCTTGCCGTTGTTGTTGGCGCGGGCGCGCAGTACGAAGTTGACGATTTCGTTGCGGAAATCCTTCGGATTGCTGATGCCGGCCGGTTTTTCGATTTTTTCCAGTTCCTCGTTGAGGGCCACGCGGTTGAGGATTTCGCCGGTTTCCGGGTCGCGGTATTCCTGATCCTGGATCCAGAAGTCGGCGTACAGCACGTAGCGGTCGAAGATGTTCTGGCCGTACTCGCTGTAGGATTCGAGATACGCGGTCTGGATTTCCTTGCCGATGAATTCGATATAGCGCGGCGCCAGGTATTCCTTGAGGAAGCGCAGGTAACGTTCGCGGGTTTCGGCCTGGAATTGCTCCTGTTCAATCTGCTGCTCCAGCACATACAGCAAGTGCACCGGGTTGGCGGCGATTTCGTGCGGGTCGAAGTTGAAGACCTTGGACAGGATCTTGAACGCGAAGCGCGTCGACAGCCCGTTCATGCCCTCGTCCACGCCCGCGGTGTCGCGGTATTCCTGGATCGACTTGGCCTTGGGGTCGGTGTCCTTGAGATTTTCGCCGTCGTATACGCGCATCTTCGAATAGATATTCGAGTTTTCCGGCTCCTTGAGGCGTGACAGCACGGTGAACTGCGCGAGCATCTTCAGGGTGTCAGGCGCGCAATGAGCCTTGGCCAGGGAGCTGTTGAACAGCAGCTTGTCGTAGATCTTGATCTCGTCGCTGACGCGCAGGCAGTACGGCACTTTGACGATGTAGATCCGGTCGATGAAGGCTTCGTTGTTCTTGTTATTGCGGAAGGTGTGCCATTCCGATTCGTTGGAGTGGGCCAGCAGGATCCCGGTGAACGGAATCGCCCCCAGGCCTTCGGTACTGTTGTAGTTGCCTTCCTGGGTGGCGGTGAGCAGTGGGTGCAGCACCTTGATCGGCGCCTTGAACATCTCCACGAACTCCATCAGGCCCTGGTTGGCCCGGCACAGTGCGCCCGAGTAGCTGTAGGCATCGGCGTCATTCTGCGGAAATTCTTCGAGTTTGCGGATATCGACCTTGCCCACCAGCGCCGAAATATCCTGGTTGTTTTCGTCGCCGGGCTCGGTCTTGGCCACCCCGATCTGGTTGAGGATCGAAGGGTAGAGCTTGACCACGCGGAACTGGCTGATATCACCACCGAACTCGGCCAGGCGCTTGGTGGCCCAGGGCGACATGATGGTGTTGAGGTAGCGCCGAGGGATGCCGAAGTCTTCTTCGAGGATCGCGCCATCTTCCGTGGCGTTGAACAACCCCAGGGGCGACTCGAATACTGGCGAGCCCTTGATGGCATAGAAGGGGACCTTCTCGATCAGCTGTTTGAGCTTCTCGGCGAGGGAGGATTTACCGCCACCCACCGGGCCGAGCAGGTAAAGAATCTGTTTCTTCTCTTCCAGGCCTTGGGCGGCGTGGCGGAAGTAGGAGACGATCTGGTCAATGCATTCTTCCATTCCGTGGAAGTCTTCAAAGGCCGGATAGCGACGGATCACCTTGTTGGAGAATATTCGCGACAGGCGCGAATTGTTCGCGGTCTCCACCAGCTCCGGCTCGCCGATCGCCAATAGCAGGCGCTCGGCGGCCGACGCGTAGGTGCTGCGGTCCTGTTTGCACAGCTCCAGATACTCTTGAAGCGTGAGTTCTTCCTGCTGTGTGGACGCAAAGCGCTGTTGGAAGTGGCTAAAGATACTCATGACGTCGTCACCTCGCTCGATACGTGGAGCCGACGCCGGATCAATCAGTCGATGCTGGCAACCATTGGCAGACACCAATGGCTGTTTCCCCCCAGAACACCCTGAAACGCTACCGATGACCCGTGCGCCGGTGTACCGGCTCTCCCCTGATTTGGATGGCCTGCGCTTAAGGATAGTTCGGAATCGTGGAGGTCAAGGCGTGATGCGTAATTAGTTTGCCCGCGCCGTTCGTCAGAAACGGCGCAAGCCCAAGCATCACGCGGGGTGGCGGGGTGTGAAAAAAATTATTGCGGATCGCCCGAGGAAATTTCTGCGGGATAGGTCGCACGCCACAGCTCAAAGCCGCCGTCCAGGCTATAGACGTCGGAGAAGCCCTGGCTGACCAGGTAAGCGGCGGCGCTCTGGCTGGAGTTGCCGTGGTAGCAGGCCACGATCAGCGGCACGTCGAGATCGGCGGCGCGGATGAAGTCTTGAATATTGACGTTGTCCAGATGCCGGGCGCCGCTGATGTGAGCAGCGGCGTACGTGGGCTGGTCACGAATATCGACCACCACGGCGCCTTGCTCGCGCAGGGCCTGGGCTTGTGCGGGGGGGATACGTTTGAATTCGCTCATGGCGGGCTCCTAGGGCTGGGCGGCCGTTTGTGGTGGGAGAGGGGATTGGCACTGGCAACGGAGGCGCTCGCCGGTATCGATGTTCATCAGGGTCATGGCGCCGCCCCACACGCAGCCGGTGTCGAGGGCGAATACGCCGGGCTCATCGCAGTTGCCTTCGAGGGCGGCCCAGTGACCAAAGATGATCTTCGTGTCGCGGGTCTTGCGCTCCTTGTGGGCGAACCAGGGCTTGTAGCCAGGCGGCGCGCTGTCAGCGCCCTCCTTGGTCTTGAGGTCCAGTTTGCCGTCGACCGTGCAGAAGCGCATACGCGTAAAGTAGTTGGTGATCACCCGCAGGCGTGCCACGCCGGTGAGGTCATTGTCCCATTTGACCGGCTCATTGCCGTACATGCCGTCGAGGTAGGCGGTGTAGAGGTTATCGTCGGCCAGGGCAATTTCGACTTCGGCGGCGCACTTGAGGGCTTTCTTCAGCGTCCACTGCGGCGCAATGCCCGCATGCACCAGCGCCATGTTGCGCGCTTCGTCGTAATGCATGATTTTTTGCCGGCGCACCCATTCCAGCAGTTCGGCGCGGTCCGGCGCTTCGAGGATTTCGCGCAGGGTGTCGCCCTTTTTCAGGCGCTCGATGTTACGGCCGGCCGCCAGCAGGTGCAGGTCATGGTTGCCCAATACGCACACCAGCGAATCACGCAGGCCATAGAGATAGCGCAGGGTTTCCAGTGACTGCGGGCCGCGGTTGACCAGGTCGCCGACCAGCCACAGGCGATCTTGCGCCGGGTCGAAGGCCACGCGCTCCAGCAGGCGCTTGAGGGGATCCAGGCAGCCCTGCAGGTCGCCGACCGCGTACGTCGCCATCAGTGCAGGGCCCCGGGCACGGCGAGGCGGAACGGCTTGATAATGGCGTCGAACAGTTGGCCGTCGGTGGCTTTCATCTGATACGAGCCTTGCATGGTGCCGACCCTTGAGGTCATCACCGTGCCGCTGCTGTAGGTGTGGCTGGCGCCGCTGTCGATCAATGGCTGCTGGCCGACCACGCCTGCACCGCGTACTTCCTCGACCTGGCCGTCGCCGTCGGTAATCACCCAGTGGCGCGACAGCAGCTTGGCCGGCACCAGGCCGTTGTTCTTCACTGTGACGGTGTAGGCAAAGGCGAAGCGGTTGTGCTCGGGTTGGGATTGGTCCGCCAGAAAGCGGGTGACGACGCTGACGTCGATCTGGTAACGAGGATCGGACATGCAAGAGGCCTTAAAAGCAAAAGCGGAAGACAGCAGATGCGGGTCAGTCTAGGCCAAGAGATGGGCACTAGGCCAGACATGCTGTCCGGGAGGCTTTGAGCAACTGTTGGCATCACTGGATTCAATTGTGGGGGGGGCTTGCTCCCGAAAGCGGCGGATCAGTCAACGCATGCATCGACTGACACTCTGCAATCGGGAGCAAGCCCCTCCCACATTTGGATTGTGTCGAGGCTTGAGCCTTATTCCACTGCTGGCGCAGGCTGGATCGCCAACTGGTCGGCCAGCCGCACGAAGGCGGCGAGGTCCAGCTGTTCAGGGCGCAGGCTGCCGTCGACGCCGGCGGCTTCGATTTCGGCATTGCTCAGCAGTGCCTTGAGCGTGTTGCGCAAGGTTTTGCGGCGTTGGTTGAACGCTTCACGCACTACGCGCTCCAGCAGTTTGTGATCCTTGGCTGGATGCGGCAGCACGGCGTGGGGCACCAGGCGCACGATGGCCGAGTCGACCTTCGGCGGCGGGTTGAACGCGCCGGGGCCGACGTTGAACAGGTGCTCAACGCGACAATGGTACTGAACCATGATCGATAGCCGGCCCCAATCACCGCCGCCAGGGCCGGCGGCCAGACGCTCGACCACTTCCTTTTGCAGCATGAAGTGCATGTCGCGGATGATCGAGGCGTTGTTGAGCAGGTGAAAGATCAGCGGTGTGGAGATGTTGTAGGGCAGGTTGCCCACTACTCGCAAGCTGTTGGGCGCGGCATTGAGGCTGTTGAAGTCGAACTTCAGCGCGTCGCCCTGGTGCAGGTTGAAGTTGGTCTTGCCGGCGAACTGCTGGTTGAGGATCGGGATCAGGTCCTTGTCCAACTCAACCACGTCGAGCTGGCCGCCGCTGGCCAGCAGGCCTTGGGTCAGCGCGCCCTGGCCCGGGCCGATTTCCAGCAGGCGGTCTTCTGGCTTGGCGTGGATGGAGCGCAGGATGCGGTCGATCACGCCAGCGTCGTGCAGGAAGTTTTGCCCGAAGCGCTTGCGCGCCCGGTGTTGGTAATGCTCGGTCATATACGGGTCTCGGCCATCTGATAGGCGGTTTCCAGGGCCACGTGCAGGCTGCCGGTATCTATTTTGCCGCTGCCCGCGAGGTCCAGGGCGGTGCCATGGTCGACGGAGGTGCGGATGATCGGCAGGCCCAGTGTCACGTTGACAGCGGCGCCGAAGCCTTTGTACTTCAGCACGGGCAGTCCCTGGTCGTGGTACATCGCCAGCACTGCGTCGCAGTGCTCCAGATATTTGGGGGTAAACAGAGTGTCCGCCGGCAGCGGGCCGCGCAGGTCCATGCCTTCTTGGCGCAGACGCTCCAGGGTGGGTTCGATGATGTCGATTTCTTCATGGCCCAGGTGGCCGCCTTCGCCGGCGTGTGGGTTGAGCCCACAGACCAGAATACGGGGCCGGGCAATGCCGAATTTGTGTTGCAGGTCGGCGTGCAGGATGCGCGTCACACGCTCCACTCGCTCGGCGGTGATGGCGTCGGCGACGTCCCGCAGTGGCAGGTGCGTGGTCACCAGGGCGACGCGCAGGCCACGGGTGGCCAGCATCATCACCACTTGTTCGGTATGGGTCAGTTCGGCGAGGAATTCGGTATGCCCGGAAAAGGCAATGCCGGATTCATTGATCACGCCCTTGTGCACCGGGGCGGTGATCATGCCGGCGAAGTCACCGTTGAGGCAGCCAAGGCCTGCGCGGGTGAGGGTTTCGAGTACGAAGGCCGCGTTGGCCTTGTCCAACTGACCAGCAATGACCCTGGCTTGCAAGGGCGTGTCCCACACGTACAGGCTGCCCGCCGGGGCCGGCAGCTCCGGCCAGTTGCCCGGCGCCACGTCCAGCAGCGTGACAGCCACACCCAACTGCGCGGCCCGCTCAAGGAGCAGGTCGCGGCTGGTTATGGCGATCAGGGGATGCGGCTGGGCGTGCGAGGCGAGTAGCAGGCACAGGTCTGGACCAATGCCGGCCGGCTCGCCGGGTGTCACTGCGAAACGCTGTGGTTTCACTGAGTAGCCTGGTCGGTGCCTGTTTGCTCGGCGCCTGGCAGCTTGTTTTCCACGTAGGCTTCGTCACGGATCTGACGCAACCAGGTTTGCAGCTCTTCGTCGTACTTGCGGTTACGCAGCACGGTCAGCGCTTGTTGCTCGCGGGCCTGGTTGGTGTTGTCGGTAGCGCGACGGCCGAGGACTTCCAGTACGTGCCAGCCGTATTGAGTCTTGAACGGCTTGGACAGCACGCCTTGCGGAGTCTTGGCCATCACGTCCTGGAACTCCGGCACCAGCGCACGCGGGTCGATCCAGTTGAGGTCGCCGCCGTTGAGGGCAGAACCCGGGTCTTCCGAGAAGCTCTTGGCCAGGGTGGCGAAGTCTTCACCGCTTTCGATGCGGTCATAGATCTTCTGCGCCAGTTCCTTGGTTTGCGCCTCGGTGCGGATTTCACTTGGCTTGACCAGGATATGACGTACATGCACTTCGTCTTTGAGCGAAGTCTCGCCGCCACGACGTTCCAGCAGCTTCAAGATAATGAAGCCGCCCGGGGTACGGGCCGGCTGAGTAATGCCACCGACTTGCATGGCGCTCAGCTCACGGTCGAACGGAGGTGGCAGTTGCGCGGCTTTACGCCAGCCCATGTCACCGCCCTCAAGGGCATTGTCGCTACCGGATTGGGCAATGGCCATTTGAGCAAAGTCGGCACCGGCTTTCAGGCGATCATAGATAGCCTGGGTTTTCGCGGCGGCGGCGTTGAGCTGCTCGGAGTTGGCGCTGTCCGGGGTCGGGATCAGGATATTGGCCAGGTGCAGTTCTTCGGAAAGCTGCATCTTGCCCAGGTCCGACGCGAGGAAGTTCTTCACCTCCTGCTCGGATACCTGAACCCGCTCGGCCACACGGCGCTGGCGTACACGGCTGATGATCATCTCGCGGCGGATCTGGTCACGGGCGTCTTCATAGGAAAGACCATCGTGGGCCAGGGCGGCGCGGAACTGGTCGATGCTCATGTTGTTGCGCTGAGCAATGGTACCGACGGCCTGGTTCAGTTCTTCGTCCGAGATACGGATGCCGGAACGCTCGCCGATCTGCAGTTGCAGGTTTTCGACGATCAGGCGTTCCAGTACCTGCTGGTCCAGCACGCTGGTCGGCGGTACACCACCGCCACGCTTGGCGATGGTCTGCTGGACTTCCTTGACGCGCTGGTCCAGTTGGCTCTGCATGATCACGTCGTTATCGACGATGGCCACGACCTTATCCAGCTGTTGAACCGCAGCGTGCGCCGATGCGGCACCCAGGAACAGCGCGCCCAGTACGAGCGGGCGCAGAGACTCAGAAAGCTTGATCTTCACGTTGACGATAACCTTCAATGCCTTTGTCGAGGAAGCTCTCTACCTTGGCGCCGGTCAGGCCGCCGAGTCCTTTGAGAACGATTTGGAAGAAGAGACCGTGGTCACCCTTTTCGTTAAGTGGGGCGATCTGGCTGTATTCGTCGTTGGAAACCCAGTAACGGTTGATGACGCGCAGCTTCCAGCAGCAGTTGTCGTACTCGAAACCGCCGAACGCTTCCAGAGTGCGGTTGCGGGCGTAGTCATACTGCCAACGGGTAATCAGGTTCCACTGAGGAATGATCGGCCACATCATCGAGAAGTCGTGTTGCTGGATTTTGTAGTAATCCTTCACGTAGTTCGCAGTGTCTGACGGAACGCTGTAGTCACCACCGAACTGCCATTTGCCGGTCAACTGGTTGTAGACCACTTGGTCGTTACGATAGCGATAGCCAAGGTTGATGATTTTGTTCGGGTTGTCTTCCGGCTGGTAGTGGAACATTGCGCTGCCGGAACGTGGCGAGTGGCTCACCGGGTCCCAGTTATAGTCGGCCGTGGCGCGCCAGTCGCGGTTGAAGCGGAACTCGTAGTCCAGCGCGATCGGCGACACATCGGTCTTGGCGTCGTCACGGTCGGCAGCCAGGATGCCTGGCAGTTGAACCTTGCGATCCTTGAAGTACAGGGCCTGGCCGATGGCCACACGCTGACGTTCAAAGCCGTTTTCTTCGATCCAGCGGCTGGTCACACCCAGGGACAGCTTGTTTTCATCGCCGATCCGGTCATTGCCACTGAAGCGGTTGTCGCGGAACAGCGAGGCGTAGCTGAACGTGTTTTCACTGGTGTCAAAGACCGGGATGTCGCTCTGGTCCTTGTTCGGCACGTAGAGGTAGTAAGCGCGAGGCTCAAGAGTCTGGTTGTATTCTTTGCCGAACCAGTTGGTCTTGCGGTCGAAGAACAGGCCGCTGTCTACGCTGGCGATCGGCACAGCACGGTCTTGAGAACTTTTGAACTCATCGCCCGCTGCAAGCGTGTTCTTGCCGATGGTGTCGAGGTCCAGATCGTACTTGGTATAGACGTACTTAAGCTTTGGCGTAATAAAACCGTAAGTCCAGTTCATCGGGTAGTCGACAGCGGGTGCCACGTTCAGGCGAGTACCGTTTGCACGGGTCAGGCCGGTGACAAAGGTGTCGAGGCGCGCGGATGTAAGGCCGTTTTCATCAGTGAAGGAACCGTTTTGCAGGTCCCGATCAAAACGTACCGCTTCGGTCTCATAAGTAAAGTTCAGCCCGCCCGGATGGTATGGCAGTGCACCGTTGAAGGTGATCTGAGGCAAGCGGTCGTACGGCGTGATTTGCGAGATGGTCGCCAACTGGTACGCCTGGAGATTCAGGCGAGCTGTGTAGTTGTCACCGCGATACGACACAGAGCCCTGCTGATTCAGAGCGTCACGGCTCTCAACGCCTTCTTCAAAGGACTTCAAGTCCTGGAAGTAGTAAGGGTCGCTGATCCGGGTGTAATCCACCTGCGTTGTCACGCGCGAATCCAACCCGCCCTTATGCTGCCAATTGAGCATATAGCGGGTTTTCTCGTAATCGGTCTGCTTGCTGCGCTCGTTGTTGTCGTCGTTCAGGTACGCACCACCGAACTGGCCTTCGCTGGACTTGGTGAGGTAGCGGAATTCGCCTTCCATCAACAGGCCGCGCTTGGTCATGTATTGCGGGTACAACGTGGCGTCGTAGTTCGGCGCCAGGTTGAAGTAGTACGGCGTTACCAGAGTAAAGCCGGTCTCGCTGCCGGTGCTGAAGCTCGGTGGCAGGAAGCCGGATTGACGACGGTCATCGATCGGGAAATAGATGTACGGGGTGTACAGGATCGGGATGTTCTTGACCCGCAACGTCGCGTTGGTGGCCGTACCGAAACCGGTGGCCGGGTTCAACGTGATGTTGTTGCCGCGCAGTTGCCAGGCGTTGCTGTCCGGCTCGCAGGTGGTGTACGTACCGTCCTTGAGACGGATGATCGCGTTTTCGGCACGCTTGGCGTACAGCGCGTTACCGCGGATACGCGACTTGTGCATCACGTACTCGGCGTTGTCGATTTGCGCCGCACCGGTGTCCAACTGGACCTCGGCATGGTCGCCGACGATCAGCGCGCCATTGTCGCGCAGACGCACGTTACCGTTCAGCTCGCCACGGTTCTCGGCCTGGTACAGGCTGGCTTCCTGGGATTCGAGCTGCATGCTGCCCTGGCGCATGACCACGTCACCGGCGAGGGTCGCGACCTGCGACTCCTGCTCGTAACGGGAGGCCTTGGCGCCGATGAAGGTGGGCGCATCGCTCTTGTCCGTCTTGTCGTTCATGCCAGGACGAATCGGCTCGATGTACGCACCGCCGCAGTACGGGCCGGTTTCGGCCAGTTGGGCTGCGGTCAGCTTATTGCGCGGCACCCAGTCCAAGTGGCTGTAGTCGGCGCTGCGCGAACGCAGGCCACGGCCCTTGGATTCGGTGACCAGCGCCGTCTTCGGCTCGGCCTCGGCAGTGCCACTCGCAGCGGCCTGGGCCGTGCTGTTGGCCGAGCTGACGGCAGCGCCGTCATGCACCGGGCGCGGTGGTAATGGGGCGGCGGCGGTTTTCGGCGCGCAATCCCAGGCACCCGAAGCAGAGACTGAGCAGTCATACTGTTCCGCGGCGACCACGAATGAGGTGGCGAAAGGTTGCATGGCCAGCAGACTGCCGGTTACCAGCAACGGAAATTTTCTACGAAACGCGGGGGATTTCAATGCCATCTTATTAGTCCGGGCTTCCTGCGTGCCATCTGCCCGCGGTTTGGGCCGCACGCCTCTCGATGGTCTGAAAAAGATGCGTGATAATAAAGCATGCCCCGCTTGACGGCTAGCGCCGTCGGAGACCCTTGTAATGCCCGAGCACGATCTACGTTTACAACAGCTGGAAGTCTGGCTGGATGAGCAGTTGCCGATCCTTTTCAACGCTCAGGACTGGGGCGCCGTACCCCCGGCCACATTGACTGCGGCCAGCAGCGACGCGAGTTTCAGGCGTTATTTCCGTTGGGAGGGGGGCGGCCGCACGTTGGTCGTGATGGACGCACCACCCCCTCAGGAAAACTGCAAACCTTTCGTCGATATCGCTTATTTGCTGGCGAAATCAGGAATAAATGTCCCAAAAATTTATGCAGAAGATCTGCCGCGCGGCTTTCTTTTGCTCAATGACCTGGGCACAAAGACCTTTCTTGACGTGATCGACACGCAAAATGCCGACGCCTTGTTCACCGATGCCATCGATGCCTTGCTGGCTTTTCAGCAGTTGCCGATGGACGAGCCGCTGCCCAGTTACGACGTGGCCTTGCTGCGCCGCGAGCTGGAATTGTTCCCCGAGTGGTACGTGCGTCGGCACCTGGGTCTGGAGCTGGACCCGCAGCAGCAGGCTCTCTGGCAGCGCGCCAGCGACCTGCTGATCGACAGCGCCCTGGCCCAGCCCAAGGTGTTGGTGCACCGCGACTACATGCCGCGCAACCTCATGCTCAGCACGCCCAATCCCGGCGTGCTCGACTTCCAGGACGCAGTCTACGGCCCGGTGACCTACGACATCACCTGCCTGTTCAAGGATGCCTTCCTCAGTTGGCCCCAGGCCCGCGTGCGTGAATGGCAGCGCGGTTACTGGGAGCGCGCCGTACAACTGGGCATCCCGGTGCAGGCGGATTTCGACGACTTCCTGCGCGCCAGCGACCTGATGGGTGTGCAACGTCACCTCAAGGTCATCGGCATCTTCTCGCGTATCTGCCACCGCGACGGCAAGCCGCGTTACCTGGCCGATGTGCCGCGTTTCTTTGCTTATATAGAAGCCGTGCTCGCCGAGCGCCCCGAACTCGATGCGCTGGGTGAGCTGCTTTGCAGCCTGCGCCAGCCGGCCGAGGCCGTGTTATGAAGGCGATGATCCTGGCGGCCGGCAAGGGCGAACGCATGCGCCCGCTCACCCTGCACACGCCCAAGCCGCTGGTGCAGGCCGGCGGCAAGCGCTTGATCGAATATCACCTGGAGGCGCTGGCCAGGGCAGGCTTTACCGACATCGTGATCAACCATGCCTGGCTCGGCCAACAGATCGAGCGCTACCTTGGCGACGGCGCGCAGTTCGGTGTGCGCATCCGTTATTCCGCCGAGGGCGAGCCGCTGGAAACCGGCGGCGGGATTTTCCAGGCCTTGCCGCTGCTGGGGGATGAGCCGTTTCTGGTGGTCAATGGCGATATCTGGACCGACTACGACTTTACCCGTCTCAAGCAGCCGATCCAGGGCCTGGCCCACCTGGTGATGGTCGACAACCCGGCGCATCACCCTTCGGGCGGGGATTTTCGCCTGGATGACGGCCTGCTTCATGATGCGGCGCCCGGTGCCGATAACCTGACCTTCAGTGGCATTTCAGTGCTCGACCCACGTTTGTTCGCGGGTTGCAGCGCTGGCGCCTTCAAACTCGCGCCGCTGTTGCGCGAGGCGATGGCCAGGGATCAGGTAACGGGAGAGCACATGACGGGACACTGGATTGATGTCGGCACGCTGGAGCGTCTGGCGCAGGTCGAAACCCTGCTGACAGCGGGGCGCTAGCATGTTGTGGCCAGGGACGCTGATCGGCGCCGGGGCTGGCTATGCCATTGCCAGTATTCCGGGGGCTTTATTGGGCGCATTGCTGGGGCAGGCGCTGGACCGCCGCCTGCAGTTGCAAAGCTGGGAACAGTTGCGTGAACGCCTGGGTGGGCGCCCGGTGTTGCGCAACGACGAATTGTTGTTTGTGCTGCTGGGTCGCCTGGCCAAAAGCAACGGCCGCGTGGTGGATGGGCATATCCAGCAGGCCCGCCAGGAAATGCGTGCACTGGACATGAGCGAGCCGGCCCGGCATCGGGCGATTGCTGCGTTTAACCGGGGCAAGTCCGGATCCGACCGGGTGCGCACCTATTTGCGCGTGCTCAAGGCCCAGCCCCATGCGGCGGAGGGTGTGCTGCGCGCCTGCTGGCGCATGGCCTGGGCGGACGGCAAGGCGGACAACGCCGAGCGCGACCTCATTGATCTGTGGGGTAAATGGCTGGGCTGGACCCCGCAACAGCTGCAGGCGCTGGCGTCCGACTATGCGCCGGAGCGCAAGCCGGTGGCCAACCGGGGCGGTGCCTATCAGGACGCCCTGCGCATTCTGGGGGTGACCGCGACGAGCGAACCGTCCGTGATCAAGCGTGCCTACCGCCGCCTGCTCAGCCGCCATCACCCGGATAAAATCGCTGGCTCAGGCGCCAGCCCCGCGCAAGTGCGCGAGGCCACCGAACGTACCCGGGAGTTGCACAATGCATATGCGTTGATTCGCGAGCGCCGGGATTTTCGCTGACAGTGTCCAAATGACAACCCAATGAATACAGGAGGAGTTGCTTCCGACCGAAGACCTCTGTGGCGAGCGGGCTTGCCCCGCGTTGGGGTGCGAAGCGCCCCCAATCGAGCAAAACGCGGTGTACCTGATACGGCTCAGCGCCTGGCTTTGGGGCTGCTGCGCAGCCCAACGCAGGACAAGCCTGCTCGCCACAGGGAATCTGCGCTTAACTGAACGGCATTAGGGCAAGCCCGCTCGCCACAATGGCCCCCTGACTACTGGGTTTAAGCATTCAACCTGGTTCTGTGGTGTCAGTCGGCGTTGCCCTGCGGACTCAGCCAGCCGCGAACCCTGCGGTACAACTGCTCCTGCTCGGCCGAGCTGTTGCCGGGCAGCGTCTTGAGCGACACCTGCTTGTAACCCTCATTTTTCGCGCGCTTGGCGGCCTGGCTGCGCGCCAGGGCGTTTTTGCTGGCGGCTGCGCTGTCTTGATAGAAGACGTCCGCCGTCGGCAGTTTCAGCGCCGGTGCCAGTTGCAGCAGGTCCGGCTGGCGGGCCGGCGGGGTCTTGCCGGCCACCATCACCAGTTTCTGCACCTGGGCCGGTTGTTTTTCGCTCAGGTAACGCGCGGCCCACCAGGCACCGGTGCCATGGCCGAGCAGCACCACGCTGCGCGCGCTCTGGGCCTGGGCGAAGGCCACGGCGGCGTCGATACGGTCGAAGATGCGTTTGGCGTCGGTCTTGTCCTGTTCATCCGCACCGGGTACCACGGCCGGGTCGGTGCCTTCGGCCTCGGCGCTGGCGGCCTGTTCGATCGGCTTGGCGGCGGTGCTGCCTTCCTTGCTGCTGGTGTCAACGGCGGCCTTGGGGGATTCCATTACCCGGGGCGGCAGGGTGTCGAGGTTCACGTCCGGCAACGACAGACTGAGCGTGCCCCAGTTGGCGTCCGGCAATTTACGTCGCAGCGGCGCAACTGCCTGCGGCCAGTCCGCCGTTTCCCCGGCACCCGGCACGATAATCACCACACCTTCGGCTTCGGCGCTGTTGGCCGGCTTCCACAGGGCCAGGAATGACTCGCTGCCAGCCTGCAGTTGTTGCTGCTCGCCACGCGGGAGCTGGCGCTCGAGGGCGGCGGACTCTTCCTGGCTGCGCTCCAACAGAGGCTGGCGCTCGGCCGGTTTTTCGGCGGCGGGCGCAGGGGCGTCGGCGGCCTGGACAGAAAAGGCGCTGGTAAATAACAGCGACAGGCACAATGCTGGCACTGCTGAGCGGTTGGGTGATGGCATCGTTGCTTCCCGGCCGGAATGATTCCAGCAGCCTAATGGGTTGGTCAGTATTTGTCAGTGACGTGAGACGTGATCATGGGTTTTCGCTGTGTGCTGTTTATCGGCTGTCTGTGCCTCGCCTTGATCGCCAATGCGGCCCCTGCGCCGGGCGTACCGCAGGCGCAACTCAATGCCGAGCAACGGGAATGGCTGGCCCGTCATCCGCAACTGCGCGTCGGCCTGGTGCTGCAGGCACCGTATGCGCAATACGACCGGCGGTTGCAGCGTTTGTCCGGAGCCAATGTGGAATTGATGCAATGGCTGGCCAAGGCGCTGAATATCGAGCTGTCGTGGCGCAATTTTCCTGCTCAGGATTCACTCGAAACCGCCATGCGCGACGGCGAGATCGATATCGCCCCCGGCTTGCAGCAAACCCCGGCCGGCTTGCGCCTGTGGTCGTTCAGCGATCCCTACATGCGCGTGCCGCAGCACATCGTCGGTATCCGCGAGGGCGGCGGTGCGGTGGAGCTGGAAAAGCTCGACAGCCTCTCGCGCATCGCCGTGCGCATGCCCAGCGCAGTGGCCGATTATCTGCGCAGCACTTATCCCGGCCTCAATCTGCAAGGCGTGCCCATGGAGCGCCAGGCCCTGCAATTGTTGGTGAGCCAGCAGGCCCGCTATGCGGTGGTGGACGAAGCGCAGTTGAGCCGGCTGTCGGGCGAAGCGGAGTTCGCCGGGGTGGCGGTGGTGGGCGATGTTGGCCTGCCGCAATTGCTGCGGGTGGCGACGCGCCGCGATTGGCCCCAGCTGGCGGGCATCATGCAGAGCGCCCTGCGCGCCATCCCCGCCCGCGACCTCGACCAATTGCACAATCGCTGGCTGCAACCCCAGTATCCACGCCTGTCCGCATCCCCCGGGTTGTGGCAAAACCTCTGCCTGCTGCTGGGCCTGTTGCTGCTTGCCAGCCTGACGCTGGTGGCTTGGCAGCGCCGTCAGCAGCGCGGGCTCGAACGCAGCCTGCTGGCCGCGCGTGAAGAAAGTGCCGCCCGCGCCGCCGGCGCTGAAGCGCTGCGGCTGACGCAGTTTTCCATCGATCAAAGCACCGTCGGAATTCTCTGGGTCAACTGGGACAGCCATGTGCGCTACGCCAACCGTGCGGCCGAAAGCATGCTCGGCTACGGCCCCGGCGCGCTGATCGAACGGCCGCTGGCCGCGCTTGATCCCACGCTGGACATGGACCGCTGGCTCAACCTGTGGAAGCGTGCGCGGGCCAACGAAGAGGCGCCACAGAACTTCGCCACCGACTGCACGCGCGCCGATGGCAGCATCGTGCCAGTCACGGTGTCGCTGAGTTTTCTGCGCTTTGCCGAGGCCGAATACCTGGTGGTCTATCTCAATGACGTCACCGAACTGCGCCGCACCCTGGCTGCCTTGCTGCAAAGCGAAGCGCAATTGCGCGAACTCTCCGCCCACCTGGAAACCGTGCGCGAAGAAGAAAAGGCACGCATCGCCCGCGAGGTGCACGACGAACTCGGGCAGATGCTCACGGTGCTCAAGCTGGAAACCTCCATGTGCGAGCTGGCCTATGCGCAGCTTGATCCCGGGCTGCATGAGCGCTTGAACAGCATGAAGCGTCTGATCGCCCAACTGTTCCAACTGGTACGCGACGTGGCCACGGCCCTGCGCCCGCCGATTCTGGACGCCGGGATCGGCTCGGCCATCGAATGGCAGGCGCGGCGGTTCGAAGCGCGCACGCAGATTCCTTGCCTGGTGCAGGTGCCGGAACACCTGCCGGCCCTGAGTGATGCCAAGGCCATCGGCTTGTTCCGTATCCTGCAGGAGGCGCTGACCAATGTGATGCGCCATGCCCAGGCGCATACTGTCGAACTGACCCTGGCGATAGACGGCGAGTCCCTGCGGCTGAGCATCAGCGATGACGGCGTGGGGTTCGTCCAGACCGGGGAGCGCCCGGTGTCGTTCGGCCTGGTGGGCATGCGCGAGCGGGTGCTGATCATGGGCGGGCTGTTGACCCTTGACAGCGCGTTGGGGGAGGGCACCACCCTGAGTGTCACGGTGCCGCTGGATGCCTAACTACAAAAGGAAACCCCTGTGATCCGCGTACTGGTAGCCGAAGACCACACCATTGTTCGAGAAGGCATCAAGCAATTGATCGGTCTGGCCAAAGACCTGCTGGTGGTTGGCGAGGCCAGCAACGGCGAGCAGTTGCTCGAGACCTTGCGCCATGTGCCCTGCGAAGTGGTGCTGCTGGATATTTCGATGCCGGGCGTCAATGGGCTGGAAGCGATTGCGCGTATTCGCGCGCTGAACGATCCGCCGGCGATCCTGGTGCTGTCGATGCACGACGAAGCTCAAATGGCCGCGCGCGCCCTGAAAGTCGGTGCGGCAGGGTACGCCACCAAGGACAGCGACCCCGCGCTGCTGCTGGCGGCGATTCGCAAGGTGGCGGCGGGCGGGCGCTATATCGACCCGGACCTGGCCGACCGGATGGTCTTCGAGGTCGGCCTCACCGACTCGCGGCCGTTGCATTCGCTGCTCTCGGAGCGGGAGTTTTCGGTGTTCGAGCGCCTGGCCCAGGGCGCCAACGTCAATGACATCGCCCAGCAACTGGCCCTGAGCAACAAGACCATCAGCACCCACAAGGCGCGTTTGATGCAGAAGCTGCATATCACCTCATTGGCCGAGCTGGTGAAGTACGCCATGGAGCACAAGCTTCTCTAACGACTTACCCAATAACGACGACCCGGAAAACCACCGCCGCACCGTTCCTGCCGTGTGCAGCTCGCGCCTTGCCACGGCACTGTCCCATCCCCGCCATCGGTGTAGGGCAATCCCTACCCGCCACCTTCCGTCCGGCTGATGCGATTCTCTCCTGGCCCCCGATTTCCGGGGCCTCGCACCTGGACTACGCTTGTGCCACAGCAGTCCAAAACACAAAGGTGCGGGTATGAGCGAGGTGGATTCAAAGGATGTGCTGGTCAGCTTTCGTGGCGTGCAGAAGAGCTACGACGGCGAGAACCTGATCGTCAAGGACCTCAACCTGGAGATTCGCAAGGGCGAGTTCCTCACCCTGCTCGGGCCGTCCGGTTCGGGCAAGACCACCAGCCTGATGATGCTCGCCGGTTTCGAGACACCCACCGCCGGCGAGATCCAGCTGGCCGGGCGCTCCATCAACAACGTGCCGCCGCACAAGCGCGATATCGGCATGGTGTTCCAGAATTACGCGCTGTTCCCGCACATGACCGTCGCCGAAAACCTCGCCTTTCCCTTGTCGGTACGCTCGTTGAGCAAGACCGATATCAGCGAACGGGTCAAGCGCGTGCTGAGCATGGTCCAGCTCGATGCCTTCGCCCAGCGCTACCCCGCGCAGCTGTCCGGCGGCCAGCAACAGCGCGTGGCCCTGGCCCGCGCGCTGGTGTTCGAGCCACAGCTGGTGTTGATGGACGAACCCCTCGGCGCCCTCGACAAGCAACTGCGCGAGCACATGCAGATGGAGATCAAGCACCTGCACCAGCGCCTCGGCTTGACCGTGGTGTACGTGACCCACGACCAGGGCGAAGCCTTGACCATGTCCGACCGCGTAGCAGTGTTTCACCAGGGCGAAATCCAGCAGATCGCCGCGCCGCGCAGCTTGTATGAAGAGCCGAAAAACACCTTCGTCGCCAACTTCATCGGCGAAAACAACCGCCTCAATGGCCGCCTGCACAGCCACACCGGCGAGCGTTGCGTGGTGGAGCTGGCGCGGGGCGAGAAGGTCGAGGCACTGGCGGTGAACGTCGGCGAGGTCGGCGGCCCCGTCACCCTGTCGGTGCGCCCTGAGCGCGTCAGCCTCAACGGCACCAGCGAACGCTGCGTCAACCGTTTCTCCGGGCGCGTGGCGGAGTTCATCTACCTGGGCGACCACGTGCGGGTGCGCCTGGAGGTCTGCGGCAAGACCGATTTCTTTGTGAAACAACCGATTGCCGAGCTGGACCCGGCCCTGGCGGTCGGCGACGTGGTACCGATTGGCTGGCAAGTCGAGCACGTTCGCGCACTCGACCCACTTCTAGAGGCGAACTGATCGCCCCCTGGCTTCACCAACCCTGCACGTGGAGAGCACAACAATGTTGAAATCCCTTAAGTATTCGGCCCTGGCACTTGGCTTGGTGGGCGCCACACAGGCCATGGCAGGCCCCGACCTGACCGTGGTGTCGTTCGGTGGCGCGAACAAGGCGGCCCAGGTCAAGGCGTTCTACGCGCCGTGGGAAAGTGCGGGCAATGGCAAGATTGTCGCCGGCGAATACAACGGTGAGATGGCCAAGGTCAAAGCCATGGTCGACACCAAGAGCGTGTCCTGGGACCTGGTGGAAGTGGAGTCGCCGGAACTGTCGCGTGGCTGCGACGAAGACATGTTCGAGCCACTCGACCCGAAACTGTTCGGCAACACCGCCGACTACGTGAAGGGCGCGATCCAGCCGTGCGGCGTGGGCTTCTTCGTGTGGTCGACCGTGCTGGCCTATAACGCCGACAAGCTGGCTTCCGCGCCAACCAGTTGGGCGGATTTCTGGGACACCAAGAAATTCCCCGGCAAGCGTGGTCTGCGCAAGGGCGCCAAGTACACCCTGGAATTTGCGCTGATGGCCGACGGTGTAGCGCCCAAAGACGTGTACAAAGTGCTGGCCGGCAAAGATGGCCAGGACCGCGCATTCAAGAAACTCGACGAACTCAAACCGTCGATCCAGTGGTGGGAAGCCGGCGCACAGCCGCCGCAGTACCTGGCCTCGGGTGACGTGGTGATGAGTTCGGCCTACAACGGCCGCATCGCCGCCGTGCAGAAAGAAAGCAACCTCAAAGTGGTGTGGAATGGCGGTATCTACGACTTCGACGCCTGGGCCATCCCTAAAGGCCTGGCCAAGGACCGCGCGGAAGCGGCGAAGAAATTCATCGCCTTCTCAGTGCAGCCGCAGCAGCAGAAGACCTACTCGGAAAACATCGCCTACGGCCCGGCGAACACCCAGGCCGTGCCGTTGCTGGCCAAGGACGTCCTCAAGGACATGCCGACCACCCCGGAAAACATCGCCAACCAGGTGCAGATCGACGTGAGCTTCTGGGCCGATAACGGCGAGCAACTGGAGCAGCGCTTCAATTCCTGGGCGGCCAAGTAAGCAGCAGCACCGCTGACCCCCTGTGGTAGGGGGCTTGCTCCCGATGGCAGAGGGTCAGGCAACAGACAGGCTGACTTGCCCCCCGCTATCGGGAGCAAGCCCCCTCCCACAAGGGTGTGCATTTATCTTCAATATCCGGAGTCAGCCATGGCCATCGCCGTTCCCTCGAACGAGGTCAACAGCCCCACCCTCAAGCAGCGCCTGGCGCGTGCCGAGCGGCTCAACCGCTGGAAGGCGCAGGCCTTGATTGCGCCGCTGGTGCTGTTTTTGCTGCTGGTGTTTCTGGTGCCGATTGTCGCGCTGTTGTTCAAGAGTGTCGGCAACCCGGAAGTGGTGGCGGGCTTGCCGCGTACCGTGGTGGCCGTGACGGCCTGGGATGGGCGCGGCCTGCCGGGCGAGCCGGTGTACCAGGCGCTCAGCGAAGACCTGGGCGAGGCGCGTAAAAACCAGACCCTGGGCGACTTGTCCAAACGCTTGAACATGGAACTGGCGGGCTATCGCAGCCTGCTGACGAAAACCGCGCGGGCGCTGCCGTTTGCCGAAACGCCCGGCTCTTACAAGCAAGCGCTGGAAAACCTCGACGAACGCTGGGGCGACCCAGCCTACTGGCAGGCGATCCGGCGCAATACCAGCAGCGTTACCCCGTACTACCTGCTGGCGGCCGTCGATCACCGCATCGACGACCTCGGCGAGATCGCCCCGGCCACGCCCGACCAGGCGATCTACCTGGACATCTTCGCCCGCACCTTCTGGATGGGCCTGGTGATCACCGTGATCTGCCTGCTGCTGGCCTACCCGCTGGCGTACCTGCTGGCCAACCTGCCGGCGCGCAAAAGCAACCTGCTGATGATTCTGGTGCTGTTGCCGTTCTGGACCTCGATTCTGGTGCGGGTGGCGGCGTGGATCGTGTTGCTGCAGTCGGGCGGCCTGATCAATAGCGCGCTGATGGGCCTGGGCCTGATCGACAGCCCGCTGGAACTGGTGTTCAACCGCATCGGGGTCTACATCTCCATGGTGCACATCCTGCTGCCGTTCATGATTTTGCCGATCTACAGCGTGATGAAGGGCATTTCGCCTACCTACCTGCGTGCGGCGATTTCCCTGGGCTGTCACCCGTTCGCCAGTTTCTGGCGCGTGTACTTCCCGCAGACCTACGCCGGTGTCGGCGCTGGCTGCCTGCTGGTGTTCATTCTGGCGATTGGTTACTACATCACCCCGGCCTTGCTGGGCAGCCCGAACGACCAGATGGTCAGCTACTTCGTGGCGTTCTACACCAACACCAGCATCAATTGGGGCATGGCCACGGCATTGGGCGGCCTGCTGCTGCTGGCCACCGTGTTGCTGTACCTGATCTACAACCGACTGGTGGGCGCGAGCCGCCTGCGCCTGAGCTGAGGAGACCTTGCGATGCTGAGTCCTTATATGTCCCCGGTGGAGCGGGTGTGGTTCTACAGCCTGCGGGTGCTGTGCGGCCTGATCCTGCTGTTCCTGATTTTGCCGGTGCTGGTGATTATCCCGCTGTCGTTCAACAGCGGCAGTTTCCTGGTGTACCCGTTGCAGGGCTTTTCGCTGCATTGGTATGAGGATTTCTTTGCCTCGGCCGAATGGATGCGCGCGCTGAAGAACAGCATCATCGTGGCGCCGGCGGCCACCGTGCTGGCGATGGTGTTCGGCACGCTAGCGGCGATTGGCCTGACGCGCGGCAATTTTCCCGGCAAGGCGCTGGTGATGGCCCTGGTGATTTCGCCGATGGTGGTGCCGGTGGTGATTATCGGCGTGGCCAGTTATTTGTTCTTTGCACCGCTGGGGCTGGGCAACAGCTTTTTTTCGCTGATCGTGGTGCATGCGGTGCTGGGCGTGCCGTTCGTGATCATCACGGTGTCGGCCACCTTGCAGGGGTTCAACCATAATCTGGTGCGTGCGGCGGCGAGCCTCGGGGCCTCACCGTTGACCGCGTTTCGTCGGGTGACCTTGCCATTGATTGCGCCGGGGGTGATTTCCGGGGCGCTGTTCGCCTTTGCCACCTCGTTCGATGAGGTGGTGGTGACGCTGTTCCTCGCTGGTCCCGAGCAAGCCACCCTGCCACGGCAGATGTTCAGCGGTATCCGCGAAAACCTCAGCCCGACGATTGCCGCGGCGGCGACCTTGCTGATCGGGTTCTCGGTGCTGCTGTTGCTGACGCTGGAGTGGTTGCGTGGGCGCAGCGAGAAGCTGCGGACAGCGCAGGTCTAGAGATCAGATAGAGATCCATTGTGGGAGGGGGGCTTGCTCCCTCCCACATTTGAATTGCGTGCATTCAGATGCTGAATGGCAGACAACGCTCATCTGTCAGCTATCCTTGTGCCAGCCCATCACCGATAAGAGGCCGCGCACATGAGTACTTCCTCATTCAAGATCGCCCACAAACTGCTCACCGGCGCTGGCGCCATCGAGCAACTCGCCGCCGAACTCACGCGCCTGGATGTGGATAACCCGCTGATCGTCACCGATGCCGCGCTGGTCAAGTCCGGCACCGTGGCGCTGGCGCTCGAACACCTGGGCGGACGCACCTATGAGATTTTCGACCGTGTGCTGCCCGACCCGGAAATCGCCATCGTCGAAGACTGCATGCAGGTCTATCGCGACGGTGGGCACGACGGGCTGATCGGTCTGGGCGGCGGCAGTGCCATCGATATCGCCAAGAGCGTGGCGGCCTACGCCGGCTACCACGGCGCCCTGGCAGATTTGTTCGGCGTCGACCAGGTGCCGCGCAAAGGGCCGCCGCTGATCGCCATCCCCACCACGGCTGGCACTGGTTCGGAGGTGACCAATGTGGCGATCCTCTCCGACAAGGCGGCGCAATTGAAGAAGGGCATCGTCAGCGACTACCTGTTGCCGGATGTGGCGCTGATCAGCCCGCAAATGACCCTGACCTGCCCGCGCAGCGTCACCGCCGCCAGCGGTCTGGATGCGCTGGTGCATGCCATCGAGTCTTACCTGTCGCTGAATGCGTCGCCGATCACCGATGCGCTGGCCATTGGCGCGGTCAAGCTGATTGCCAACGCGCTGCCCAAGGCGTATGCCAACCCGGCCAATCTCAAGGCCCGTGACGATATGGCCACCGCCAGCCTGATGGCCGGCATGGCGTTCGGCAATGCCGGCGTGGGCGCGGTGCATGCGTTGGCGTACCCGCTGGGCGGACGCTTCAACATCGCCCACGGCGTGAGCAACGCGCTGTTGCTGCCCTACGTGATGCACTGGAACAAACTGGCCTGTGTCGAGCGCATGCAGGACATTGCCCAGGCCATGGGCGTGAATGTCACCGGGCTGAGCGCCAATGACGCCGCCGACCAGGCTGTCGAGGCGATGACGCGCCTGTGCGCTGCCGTCGAAATCCCGGCCGGGCTGCACAGTTTCGGGGTGCCCGAGGACGCAATCCCGGCCATGGCGGTGGAAGCGGCGGGCATCGAGCGTCTGATGCGCAACAACCCGCGCAAGCTCAGCGCGGCGGATATCGAGAAAATCTACCGGGCCGCTTTCTGATCCTTGAACGAGGTCACGGTGCGCGCGGCAAAGCATGAGGTATACAATGCGCGCCATCGTGATTTAGCTCAGAAAAGGTGCGTCATGCAGCCCTTCGTCATTGCTCCATCGATTCTCTCCGCCGACTTCGCCCGCCTGGGTGAAGAAGTGGACAAGGTGTTGGCCGCCGGTGCCGACTTCGTGCACTTCGATGTCATGGACAACCACTACGTGCCCAACCTGACCATCGGCCCGATGGTCTGCGCAGCGCTGCGCAAGTACGGCATCACCGCGCCGATCGACGCGCACCTGATGGTCAGCCCGGTCGACCGCATCATCGGTGACTTCATCGAGGCCGGCGCCACTTACATCACCTTCCACCCGGAAGCCACGCTGCACGTCGACCGCACCCTGCAACTGATCCGCGAAGGCGGCTGCAAGGCGGGCCTGGTGTTCAACCCGGCCACGCCCCTGAACGTGCTCGAGTACGTGATGGACAAGGTCGACATGGTGCTGCTGATGAGCGTCAACCCGGGCTTCGGCGGGCAGAAGTTCATCCCCGGCACCCTGAACAAGCTGCGCGAAGCGCGGGCGCTGATCGACGCTTCGGGCCGGGATATCCGCCTGGAGATCGACGGCGGGGTGAACGTCAATAATATCCGCGACATCGCCGCCGCCGGTGCCGACACCTTTGTGGCCGGCTCGGCGATCTTCAATGCGCCGAACTACCAGGAAGTCATCGACAAGATGCGCGCCGAACTGGCGCTGACGCGTCCATGAGCGGCTTCGAGCAGCTGTTTCCCGGCAAGCTGCCACGGCTGGTGATGTTCGATCTGGACGGTACGTTGATCGATTCGGTGCCCGACCTGGCTGCGGCGGTGGACACCATGCTGCTCAAACTGGGGCGCAAGCCGGCAGGGATCGAGGCGGTGCGCGACTGGGTGGGTAATGGCGCGCCGATGCTGGTGCGCCGGGCCCTGGCCAACCATATCGACGCCACGGGTGTCGACGAGGTGGAGGCCGAGCACGCTCTGGAACTGTTCAACGCGGCCTATGAAAGCAGCCATGAATTGACGGTGGTGTACCCCGGCGTGCGCGACACCCTCAAGTGGCTGCACAAAAAGGGCGTGGAAATGGCCCTGATCACCAACAAGCCGGAACGCTTTGTCGCGCCGCTGCTGGACCAGATGAAAATCGGCCGCTATTTCCGCTGGATCATCGGCGGCGATACCTTGCCGCAGAAAAAGCCCGACCCGGCGGCGCTGTTTTTCGTGATGAAAATGGCCAATATTCCGGCATCCCAGTCGTTGTTCGTCGGCGACTCGCGCAGCGATGTACAGGCCGCGAAAGCCGCAGGCGTGCAGTGCGTGGCCTTGAGTTATGGCTACAACCATGGCCGGCCGATTGCCGAAGAATCGCCGGCGCTGGTGATTGATGATCTGCGCCTGTTAATCCCCGGTTGCCTGGGAGCGGGCGCTGGGATAACGTTGCCCGACATCGACCCGTCCCCTTCTGGAAATGCCATCGTGGTGGTTACCCGCAAACTCTGGATGAAAGTCATCAAGGCTCTGGCCCGCTGGCGTTGGCGCGCCTGACTGCTCCTGGCCGCACCCTGCGGCACGTTTGCCTACCCGACCGCCAGACCCTCATGCCACGAGGCACATCATGACCCGCGAAGAATTCCTGCGTTTGGCCGCTGCCGGCTATAACCGTATTCCCCTGGCCTGCGACACCCTGGCCGACTTCGACACGCCGTTGTCGATCTACCTGAAACTGGCCGACGAGCCCAACTCCTACCTGCTCGAATCGGTACAGGGCGGCGAAAAGTGGGGCCGTTATTCGATCATCGGCCTGCCGTGCCGCACGGTGATGCGGGTGCACGATCACCACGTGAGCATCACCCACGATGGCGTCGAGATCGAAAGCCATGACGTGGAAGACCCGCTGGCCTTCGTCGAAAGCTTCAAGGCGCGCTACAACGTGCCGACCATCCCGGGCCTGCCGCGTTTCAACGGCGGCCTGGTCGGGTATTTCGGCTACGACTGCGTGCGCTATGTGGAAAAGCGCCTGGGCAAATGCCCGAACCCGGACCCGCTGGGCGTGCCGGATATTCTGCTGATGGTCTCCGACGCGGTGGTGGTGTTCGACAACCTGGCCGGCAAGATGCACGCCATCGTGCTCGCCGACCCGGCCCAGGCCGATGCGTTCGAGCAGGGGCTGGCGAGCCTCGAAGCCTTGTTGGACAAACTGCGCCAGCCGATCACTCCGCGTCGCGGCCTGGACCTCAGCCGTCCGCCGGCCGCCGATCCGATCTTTCGCTCAAGCTTTACTCAGGATGACTACGAGCGCGCAGTCGATACCATCAAGGAATATATCCTTGCCGGAGACTGCATGCAGGTGGTGCCGTCGCAGCGCATGTCCATTGACTTCAAGGCTGCGCCCATCGACTTGTATCGCGCACTGCGCTGCTTCAACCCGACGCCTTACATGTACTTTTTCAACTTTGGCGACTTCCACGTAGTGGGCAGTTCGCCGGAAGTGCTGGTGCGTGTCGAGGACAACCTGATCACCGTGCGCCCGATTGCCGGCACGCGTCCCCGTGGCGCGACCGAAGAAGCCGACCTGGCGCTGGAACAGGACCTGCTGAGCGACGACAAGGAAATTGCCGAGCACTTGATGCTGATCGACCTGGGCCGTAACGATACCGGGCGTGTCTCGGAAATCGGTTCGGTGAAGTTGACCGAGAAGATGGTGATCGAGCGCTATTCCAACGTGATGCACATCGTCTCCAACGTCACCGGCGAGCTGAAGGCCGGGCTGACCGCCATGGACGCACTGCGCGCGATTCTGCCGGCGGGCACCTTGTCGGGCGCGCCGAAGATTCGCGCGATGGAAATCATTGATGAGCTGGAGCCAGTCAAGCGCGGTGTCTACGGCGGTGCCGTGGGGTATTTTGCGTGGAACGGCAACATGGACACGGCGATTGCGATTCGCACGGCGGTGATCAAGGACGGCGAACTGCATGTGCAGGCGGGCGGCGGGATTGTCGCCGACTCGGTGCCGGCCCTCGAGTGGGAGGAAACCCTGAACAAGCGCCGCGCGATGTTCCGGGCTGTGGCCTTGGCCGAGCAAACGCCGCAACGCTAAAGGCTGGCATTGAACAAAATGTGGGGGCTGGTAAGCCAGCTCCCACATTTGTTTTGTTCCGCTCTCAAGACTGCATCAGAAATCCAGACTCACGCCAACGCTGACGCCTTGCTGGGTCAAACTGTCATCCTTCCTCACGTTATACGCCGCCCGTAGTGCCAGCTCCTGAGTCAGCTTGTGGCTGACGCCCAGGCTCAGGCGATCCGAATTGCTGCGTGGCGTATAGCCGTCCAGCTTGAAGTCGATGGCCTGCACGCTGTTGAGCGACATGTTCACTTTCTGCGTGTCATTTTCGAACTCGTGCTCGTGGGCCACTTCGCCGTACACCTGGGTCTGCGGTGTTACCCGGTAGCTGCCTTGCAGGCCTGCGCCCAGACGTTTGGAGTCGCGTTGCTGGTCATCAAAGGTGAGGGCCGTGGAGCGATTGTCTTTCTCCGAGTAGCCGTTGACTTCGACCCGTGCGTAATCGGCGCTGATGAACGGTGACAGGTGCCAGTCGCTGTCCGGCGCGGCGATGTCGTAGCCCACGCGGCTGCTCAAGGCCCACAGCCAGCCGTCGGTGTCGCCTTTTTCGGAGCCTTCGCTGACGCCCAGGGCGAACTTGCGTTTGAGGCTGTCGAAGTCCAGCTTGCCGCCGGTCAACGCCGCGTCGGCCCACCAGTGGTTTTGCTGATATTGGGCGAAGGCGGTGCCCATGTAGCTGTTGAGCTTGTAGTCCGAATCGTTGGCGCCGACTTCCAGGGTCTGGCGGTACAAGCCGGCCGCCACGCCGACGCGCCAGTCCTCGTTGAGCCGGTAGCTGCCGCCGACATTCAGGTTGTAGCCAGTGCCATCGCCACTCGCGGCGCTGTCCTGGTGGTTGAAGTCCACATGCTGGCCACCGCCGGCCACAATCGCGCGCCACTGGCCGACCGCTTGCCAACGGCCGTTATCGGCCTGCCATTGGTTGCGCAGTTCATCCTGGTGGGCGCGCAAGGTGCCTTGGGCCATTTCGGGCAGCAGGGTCAGTTCCCAGGGCGCCGACAGCAGTGAATAAGCGTAGTCGGCAATCAGGCGTTGCCCGGCGATGGTGGGGTGCACGGCGTCGTTGTAGATCAGCTTGGTCGGATCCGGGGTGGTGCCGCCGATGCCGTAGGTCGGGTTGGCGCTGCAGCCGTTGCCGCTGAAGCAGGTGCCGGTGAGGTTTTGCCCGGTGGCCAGGCCGAAGCGGCCGGGGTCGGCGAAGGTTTCATTGAGCAGCAGCGGAATGTTCAGCGGGATGATCTGCGCGTCGATCTGCGACAGCCGTTGCACCAGCGATTGGTTGAACAGGCTGCTGAGGGCCGAACTCGGCGCCTGCAGCAGTGTGCCGTTGATGGCCGGTGTGAGCCCCAGGTCGGGCAGCATCCACACCATGATGTAGCGGGCGCCGGCCTGTTGCAGGGCCTGGGCGCTGTCGGCCAGGCGGCCGCCTGCAGCGACGGCCTGGCCCGCGCTGAGCACGCGGCCTTGAATGAAGTCGTTACCGCCGCCGGAGAGAAAATACAGCGCGTTTGGATCCGCCCGCCCGCCGTTGGCCGGCAGGTAGCCCTGGCGGCTGCGCAATACCGTACCGCCGCCGGGATTGTTGGGCGGGACCGTGGCGTTGGACACCGAGTTGATCGAGTCCAGGATGTTGTCGGTACGGTAGCCGCCGACCGCCCAGTTGTTGCCGTCGGGCAGGCCCTGGGCCGCGCGAACCGGCGAGGTCGAGGCGTTCAGGTCGTTGGGCGCAACGCCCAGCCGGGTACCGAGCAAGGTCGATGAGACCAGGCCGAAGTCACCCTGGAAGTTCGGCCCGGTGCGGTTGGTAAAACGCAGTGTCGACCCGGCGTTGCCATCCGGGAACTGGCCGGCGTCGGCCAGGCTGTCACCGAACACCACCATGGTTGAATAGGGCGAGGAGGCTGCAAGCGCCTGGGCACAGGCCAGGGACAACAGGCAGCCGGCGAGCGGGGCAAGAAGGGCGGGTTTTTGCATGACAAAGTCCATTTGGTTTTGTTGTATCGGAAGCGAAACATTAACCAGACATTGAGAATGTTCTTCAAGTGAAAACAGCTTTTTCCGATAAACCAAGGCAGGTCTACCCGCGTATTTGCGCGACTATATTGCACCGCTCGCGAGGCTACGCTACTGTGCCCCAACGTATGAACGAGACCCTCCCCGTGTTGATCATCAGCAAACTCTTGATGCGCGTCATCAAGGCTCACGCCCGTTGGCGTTGGCGCGCCTGACTGTTCCCTGCCGGCCCCGCCGGACCTGTACCGATTTGCCTTCTTCACCCTTTGTCTGACGCCCCGTGTCGGCTCGGCCGGCCACTGGAACGTGCGTTCGACAGCGGGTCACGCCCTGGAAGGCGGACATTCGAAATCAGTGAATTCAAGAGGTTTGAACCCACATGTTGCTGATGATTGATAACTACGATTCCTTTACCTACAACGTCGTGCAGTACCTGGGCGAACTCGGTGCCGAGGTCAAGGTGGTGCGCAACGACGAACTGAGCGTGGCGCAGATCGCAGCGCTGAACCCGGAACGCATCGTGGTTTCGCCTGGCCCCTGCACCCCGACCGAGGCGGGCATCTCCCTCGAAGCCATTCAGTATTTCGCCGGCAAGCTGCCTATCCTGGGCGTGTGTCTGGGCCATCAGTCCATCGGCCAGGCCTTTGGCGGTGACGTGGTGCGTGCGCGCCAGGTGATGCACGGCAAGACCAGCCCGGTGTTCCACAGGGACTTGGGCGTATTTCAGGCGTTGAACAATCCCGTAACAGTGACCCGCTACCATTCGCTGGTGGTCAAGCGTGAAACCCTGCCCGAGTGCCTGGAACCGACCGCCTGGACCCAGCTGGAAGACGGCTCGGTCGACGAGATCATGGGCCTGCGCCACAAGACGCTGAATATCGAAGGGGTGCAATTTCACCCTGAGTCGATTCTGACCGAGCAGGGTTACGAGCTGTTCGCCAACTTTCTCAAGCAGAGCGGCGGCACGCGCTAAGGACTTTTCATGGATATCAAGACTGCCCTGGGCCGTATCGTCGGCCACCTGGACCTGAGCACCGCGGAAATGAGCGATGTGATGCGCGAGATCATGACCGGTCAGTGCACCGACGCACAGATCGGTGCGTTCATGATGGCCATGCGCATGAAGAGCGAGAGCATCGACGAGATCGTCGGCGCTGTGTCGGTCATGCGCGAGCTGGCGGACAAGGTTGAACTCAAGACCCTCGACGGTGTGGTCGACGTGGTCGGCACTGGCGGCGATGGCGCGAATATCTTCAACGTGTCCACGGCGTCTTCATTCGTGGTTGCGGCGGCGGGCTGCACAGTGGCCAAGCACGGCAACCGTGCGGTGTCCGGCAAGAGCGGCAGTGCCGATCTGCTGGAGGCAGCGGGCATCTACCTGAACCTGACGCCGGTGCAAGTGGCACGCTGCATCGACAGCGTCGGCATCGGCTTCATGTTTGCCCAGTCCCATCACGGTGCGATGAAACACGCCGCCGGCCCGCGCGAGGATCTTGGCCTGCGCACCCTGTTCAACATGCTTGGCCCGCTTACGAATCCGGCCGGTGTGAAGCATCAGGTGGTGGGCGTGTTCAGCGAAGCCCTGTGCCGGCCGCTGGCCGAAGTGTTGCAACGCATGGGCAGCAAGCATGTGCTGGTGGTGCATTCCAAGGATGGCCTGGACGAATTCAGCCTGGCGGCGCCGACGTTTGTGGCGGAGCTCAAGAACGACCAAATCACCGAATATTGGGTCGAACCTGAAGACCTCGGCATGAAGAGCCAGAGTCTGCATGGCCTGGCGGTGGAAAGCCCGGCCGCGTCCCTGGAGTTGATCCGCGATGCCCTGGGGCGCCGCAAGACCGAGAACGGTCAAAAAGCGGCCGAGATGATTGTTCTGAATGCTGGCGCGGCACTTTACGCCGCCGACCATGCCTATAGTCTTAAAGAGGGTGTCGCCTTGGCTCACGATGCACTTCACACCGGTCTGGCTCGCGAAAAACTCGAAGAGCTGGGAGCATTCACTGCGGTATTCAAGATGGAGAATGAAGGATGAGTGTGCCAACCGTTCTACAAAAAATTCTGGCCCGCAAGGCAGAAGAAGTCGCTGAGCGCCGTGCGCGTGTGAGCCTGGCCGAGCTGGAAGCGCAGGCGAAAGTCGCCGATGCCCCGCGCGGTTTTGCCAATGCCTTGATCGCCCAGGCCAAGCTCAAGCAGCCTGCGGTGATTGCCGAGGTGAAAAAGGCCTCGCCGAGCAAAGGCGTCATTCGTGAGCACTTCGTTCCGTCCGACATTGCCGCCAGTTACGAGAAGGGCGGGGCGACGTGCCTCTCCGTGCTGACCGACATCGACTACTTCCAGGGCTCCGACCTGTTCCTGCAGCAGGCGCGCGCGGCGTGCAAGCTGCCGGTGATCCGCAAGGATTTCATGGTTGACCCGTACCAGATCATCGAAGCCCGTGCCCTGGGCGCCGACTGTGTACTGCTGATCGTCTCGGCGCTGGATGACGTAAAGCTGGCCGAACTGGCGGCGGTGGCCAAGAGCGTCGGTCTGGACGTGTTGGTTGAAGTACACGACGGCGATGAACTGGAGCGCGCATTGAAAACCGTCGACACGCGGTTGGTTGGCGTGAACAACCGTAACCTGCACACCTTCGACGTCAGCCTGGAAACCACCCTCGACCTGCTGCCGCGCATTCCGCGTGACCGCCTGGTGATCACCGAGAGTGGCATCGCCAACCGTGCCGATGTGGAACTGATGGAAATCAATGGCGTGTATTCGTTCCTGGTGGGCGAGACGTTCATGCGCGCCGAGCACCCGGGGGCGGAGTTGCAACGTCTGTTCTTCCCGGAGCGTGGCGTGCCGGTCGGCGGCTCGACACTGGACTGATTGAAACACGGTCAACCTGTGGGAGGGGGCTTGCTCCCGATGGCATTCGTTCAGTTGATGCGTATTTCGACTGATACTTCGCTATCGGGAGCAAGCCCCCTCCCACATTGGGTGTGGGTGTATTCAGGGAGATGGGCGCATGATTCAACCGATGGCGATGACTGTTGAGGCCGGCCTTGCCGCCGAGCAGGATTTGCTGGCAGCCGTTTGCGCAGGCGAGCAGGCATTCGGGTTGCTGTTCTGGCAGCCCACCGACCAGGCGCTGGTGATGCCGCGTCGCTTGAGCCGGTTGCCGGCGTTCGCGGCGGCGAGCGAGGTGTCGGCGCAGGCCGGTTGGCCGGTGCTGCTGCGCGAAACCGGCGGCGAGCCGGTGCCGCAGTCGGGCGCCACGGTGAATATCGCACTGGTCTACGCGCCACCCCGCAGCGAAGGAGACCAGGGGCGAATCGAAACCGGTTATCAGCGTTTGTGCCAGCCGATCTGCGACGTGCTGATCGAGCTGGGCGGTGATGCCAGTGTGGGTGAAGTCGATGGCGCCTTCTGCGACGGGCGTTACAACGTCAACCTCAACGGTCGCAAGATGGTTGGCACCGCCCAGCGCTGGCGGCAAAGCGGCGGTCGCCCGCTGGGATTGGTACACGGCGCGTTACTACTGGATGACCATCGCGAGGCATTGATTGCGGCAGTCAACCGTTTCAATCAAGCCTGTGGCCTGGAGCAGCGGGTGCGCACCGACAGCCATATTGCCCTGCATGAAGCCTTTGCCGCGCCCGATGCCATCGGCCGGCTCGACACTTTGTACCGTCAGATGCTCGCCGGTTTCATGCCCGCTTAACGCGTGCCGAACACCACCATCGTCTTGCCTTTGACGTGCACCAGGTTGCGTTCTTCCAGGTCCTTGAGTACGCGACCGACCATTTCCCGTGAACAGCCGACAATGCGTCCGATCTCCTGGCGCGTCACTTTTATCTGCATGCCATCCGGGTGGGTCATGGCATCGGGTTGTTTGCACAACTCCAGCAGGCACCGGGCCACGCGGCCGGTGACGTCGAAGAATGCCAGGTCGCCGACCTTGCGCGTGGTGTCGCGCAGACGCTGGGCGATCTGACCGCTCAGGGCATACAGGATGTCGGGGTCCTGTTGGGACAGTTCACGAAACTTGGTGTAGCTGATCTCGGCGACTTCGCATTCGACCTTGGCGCGTACCCAGGCGCTGCGTTCCTGTTCCTTTCCGGCTTGTTCGAACAGGCCCAGCTCGCCGAAGAAATCGCCGGTGTTGAGGTAGGCGATGATCATCTCGCGGCCGTCGTCGTCCTCGATCAGGATAGTGACCGAGCCCTTGATGATGAAAAACAGTGTTTCGGAGCGTTCGCCGGCGCAGATGATGTTGTGCTTGGCCGGGTAGCGCCGGCGCTGGCAATGCATCAACAGCTTGTCGAGATTCTTGATCTTGGGTGTGGGAGTAAGGGCAACCATGGTTGTTTCCCGAAAGGCGACGCTAAGGAATTGAAGTTATGCTCTCCGACAGTGGCAATACGCCATCGAATTGGCGCCAGCTTACCAGACACATTCTGTCTCGATTAGCGAATTTATCGGGTAAACGTTTTTATTGATCGCATTCGCGCCAAACGCTGCCGCTGCCGGGCCCTGTGCTAAGCTGGCGACCCTTTTTTAGCAGTGGAGTCTGGGCGATGAAGGCACGCATCCAATGGGCGGGCGAAGCCATGTTCCTCGGTGAATCGGGCAGCGGCCATGTGGTGGTGATGGACGGTCCGCCGGAAGCGGGCGGCCGCAACCTCGGCGTGCGGCCGATGGAAATGCTGCTGCTGGGCGTGGGCGGCTGCAGCAATTTCGACGTGGTCAGTATCCTGAAAAAGTCCCGTCAGGCGGTGGAGAGCTGCGAGGCGTTTCTGGAGGCCGAGCGCGCCACGGAAGATCCCAAGGTGTTTACCAGGATTCACATGCATTTTGTGGTGAAGGGGCGGGCGCTGAAGGAGGCCCAGGTCAAGCGGGCCATCGAGCTGTCGGCTGAGAAGTATTGCTCGGCGTCGATCATGCTGGGTGCGGCCGGCGTGGCCATCACCCATGATTACGAGATTATCGAACTGGGTTGAGCGCCAGGAGCGAGCACGCTCGCTCCTGCTAGATACGGTAGGTGCTTTTGGTCATGACTTTGGCCAGCAGGCCCATGCCGAATCGTACCGGCGCCGGGAAGCGAAAACCGCCGGCATCCAACGCGCTGTCCGCGTGGAGGGCTTCATCAATGCGCATCTGTTCGAGGATTGCCCGGGATTTTTCGTCCTCTGCCGGCAATTGCTCGAGGTGCTCATCCAGATGCTTGCACACCTGATGCTCGGTGGCGGCGACGAAGCCCAGGCTCACCTTGTCGCTGATCAGGCCGGCGGCAGCGCCGATGCCGAATGACAAACCATAGAACAGCGGATTGAGCACGCTGGGATGACTGCCCAACTGGCGGATGCGTTGCTCGCACCAGGCCAGGTGGTCGACTTCTTCCTCGGCCGAATGCTCCATCGCGGCGCGCACCTGCGGCAGCTTGGCGGTCAGGGCCTGGCCCTGGTACAGCGCCTGGGCACACACTTCGCCGGTATGGTTGATGCGCATCAGGCCGGCGACATGGCGGGTCTCGGTCGCGCTCATCTGGGCATCGGGCTGCACGATGGCCGGCGAGGGGCGGTGAGGCTGGCCGCTGAAGGGCAGCAGCGTGCGCATGGCGGTGTCGGCTTGCAGCAGCAGGCGGTCAATCGGCGAGTAGTGACGTTGGGTAGTCATGCAGACCTCCGGGAAAAATCTCAGCGGCCAGTCTACCGCAAGAGAGAGTGAAGCGTTTGCGTGCAGTCTGGGGCACGAGGTCGCGGCCAGCGGCCATGACCTCCCCAAACAGGCTGTTTCAGCCCGGCGGCCAGTTCATCTGGCGCTGACCCAGCACATGCATATGGATGTGATAAACGGTTTGGCCGCCCATCTCGTTGCAGTTCATGACCACCCGAAACCCTTCCTCACAGCCCAGTTCCAGCGCCAGGCGTTGAGCTGTGAACAGGATATGGCCAGCCAGCGCCTTGTCGTCCTCGGTCAGGTCGTTCAGGGTGCGGACGGGTTTTTTCGGAATCACCAGAAAATGTACCGGCGCCTGCGGTGCGATATCGTGGAAGGCCAGAACCTGGTCATCCTCGTAGATGATGTTGGCAGGTATTTCTCTGTTGATGATCTTGGTGAACAGAGTATCCACAGCTGTTTCTCCCTTATTGATGTGCGGGTGAGTGTACCCAGGCGGTCAGCGCAGGCAATAGGCCTTGTTGATTGCGCCGGCGATCTTGCGCGTCAGCCAGCGCGGGCTCAGACGCGGGCTGAACGTCAGCCAGCGATTGCGTCGCCCGGGAATGATGATGGCTTTGTTTTTTTCCAGGGCGCGCACGGTGTACAGCGCGACTTCTTCGGGGCTCATCAGTTGCTGGCTGCGGTCGAGCCTGGCGGTGTCCATTTGTGCTGTGCCGAAGAATGCGGTGCGCGTGGGGCCGGGGCACAACACGGACACGTTGATGCCGCAGGTTTTGAGTTCTTCGCGCAAGCCTTCGGAGAAGTGCAGCACATAGGCCTTGCTGGCGTAATAGCTGCTCATCCACGGGCCGGGCTGGAACGCCGCGACGGACGCCACATTCAGAATCTGCCCGCCGCCCTGCAGTGCCATGGCGTTGCCCAATGCGTGACACAGGCGGGTGAGGGCGAGGATGTTGACTTCGATCAGGTCCTGCTCGGTCATCCAGTCCTGGGCCAGGAACGGCCCGCTGGTGCCGATGCCGGCGCAATTGACCAGTAGGTCGATCTGCCGCTCGCCTTCTTCCAGCTCCAGCAAAAAGCCGGACAAGCGCAGTGGCTCGCCCAGATCGCAGGCTCGAAACAGCACTTCGACGCCAAAGCGTTGAGTCAATTCCAGTGCAATGCTTTCCAACTGATCACGCTGGCGGGCCACCAGAATCAAGCTGCGGCCACGCCGCGCCAGGGCTTCGGCCAGGGCCAGGCCGATGCCGCTGGAGGCACCGGTGATCAGAGCGTAACGGGTCATGCCTTTCTCCATCGCAACGCCGCCGGGCCTGTGACGGAGGCGTCACAAGCGGCGGGCGTTTCTTTACTGTTCCGGAGAGTCTACAGGTTCGCCTGCATCGTCAGCACTTTGCGCGTCTTCATCCTCCATGATGACGCTCTGGTCGCCGGCTTCATCGGTGGTGATCGAACTGCTTTCATAGTTGCTGTCCATGTTGGCCTCAAGCTGGTCAAGGTAGCCGTTCATGCCCAAGGTCACCACGATAGCCAGCATCACCGGAATGAACGCCAGCCACAGGGTCGCGAGGACTTTGACCGCGGTGGAGTTGCGCGGAGGCGGTGCGCCATATTGGTTGGCGCCTGCGTTACCTGGCAGTACCAGCATCAGCAGCGGGAACACGCTGTTGACCAGCGGCACCAGGTTGAGCAGGTACAGCCAGCCGGACCAGCCCAGGTCGTGCAGGCGCTGCACACCGATCTGCACGCTGACCACGACCAGTGCGACAAACAGCGCAAAACCCAGCACACCACCGAGAATGATGGCCGCTGTCGGCGAGGCGGTCGCCACGGCGAAACTGGCGGTACTGATGATGCCGCCGGCCACCAGCATGGCGAGGGTCAGCACCAACGTCCAGGCCAGGTAGCGCAGGCGCCCGATGCGACCATTGATGGTGAACACCTTCAGGTCGGCAAATTCCGGCAGGTCATCACCGACGGCGGCGCGTGGTGGCGCGTAGGGTGAAGTGGCCGGGCTGGAGAAGTCTTTAGAGCCGGTTTCATGGGTTTCAGCGAGGCTGAAGGCGACGGGTTGCTCGGCCTCGATGCGGGCATCGATCCCGGCATTCTTCAGGGCGGTGAGGTAGGTCTCGGCATCGGCACGCGACAGGTCGCGTTTGAGCGCAACCGGGCGGCCGGTGAAGAGCTTCTCGATCGCAGCCACATCGCTCTTGAACAACTCGGCCAGATTCAGCTTGGCAGTGGTGCTTTCGACACCCGGGAGCAGGGCTCCGTCAAACACAATCTTGAAACGGTTGTCGCTCATGCGGGCATCCTTGTCAGTTGTAAGGGAAGGTGGGCCGGCCTGCTTTATCGGCGGGCCCGGCGAGTGTATCAGCGTGGCCAGCGCAACTGTGCGGCCTGCTCGCGCGCCGTGCGGTATTCGGCATCCAGGCGCGCAACGAGTTCATCGACGCCGGGCAGATCATTGATCTCGCCGACACCCTGGCCGGCGGACCATAAGGTCTTCCAGGCCTTGGCCTCGTCGCTCAACGGCTTGAGCGTGGAGCCGCCTTTGCCTTGCAGGGCCGTGAGGTCGAAGCCGGCGTTTTCCAGGCTCTGGCGCATGAAGCTTGCGGGCACACCGGAAACAGCCGGAGTGTGCACGATGTCGGCGGCGTGTGATGTGAGCAGCATCTCTTTATAGGCATCCGGAGCATGGCTTTCGGTGGTGCCGATAAAGCGTGTGCCGAGGTAGGCCAGGTCTGCGCCCAGCATTTGCGCGGCGAGCACTTCGTGGCCATGGTTGAGGCAGCCGGCCAGCAGCAGGGTTTTGTCGAAGAACTGACGAATTTCGGCAATCAGCGCGAAAGGACTCCAGGTGCCGGCATGGCCTCCGGCGCCTGCGGCCACGGCGATCAAACCATCGACACCTGCTTCGGCGGCCTTTTCGGCATGGCGCCGGGTGGTGACGTCGTGGAACACCAGGCCGCCGTAGCTGTGCACGGCGTCCACGAGCTCCTTTACCGCACCGAGGCTGGTGATGACGATGGGGACCTTGTGTTCGACGCAGATCGCGAGGTCGGCCTGCAGCCGTGGGTTGCTGTTGTGCACGATCAGGTTCACGGCGTACGGCGCGGGGTTATCGAACTGCGCCAGGCCCGCTTCTATTTCCTCCAGCCAGGCCTTGAAGCCGCTGCTTTCACGCTGGTTGAGCGCCGGGAAACTGCCGACCACCCCGTTGCGACAACACGCCAGTACCAGTTGCGGGTTGGAGATCAGGAACATCGGCGCTACCACCAGGGGTAGGTGCAGACGCTGTTCGAGCAAGGCGGGCAGTGACATTGGCGCAACTCCGAGTGATTGAAGTTAGAACGGTTTGACCACGACCAGAATTACGATGGCCAGCAACATCAGCACAGGCACTTCGTTGAACCAGCGATAAAACACGTGGCTGCGAGTGTTTTCACCACGAGCGAAGCGTTTTACCTGCGCGCCGCACATATGGTGATAGCCGATCAGCAGCACTACCAGGGTCAGCTTGGCGTGGATCCAGCCGCCGGATTGAAAGATGCCCGGGTTGAGGACGATCAGCCAGATGCCAAAGACCAGGGAGGCAATCATCGCCGGCCCCATGATGCCGCGGTACAACTTGCGCTCCATGACGCTGAAGCGTTCCTTGCTGACGGTGTCCTCGCTTTGAGCGTGGTAGACGAACAGGCGCGGCAGGTAGAACAGCCCGGCAAACCAGCAGACGATGCTGATGATGTGGAAGGCTTTGATCCATAGATAGAGCATTTCTAGTTATTCCCAGGTTCACGGTAGGGAAGATAGTAGTGGCTGATGCGCCCATACGTCACGTTGACGGTTGTCGCAGGGCGATACGACCCCTATTATCGACGGCTTTCCAGTGGTTCGTTGAGGGCAGGGTTATGGTCAAGGTCGGTATCGTCGGCGGCACGGGTTACACCGGTGTCGAATTGCTGCGTCTGTTGGCTCAGCATCCGCAGGCTGAGGTGGTGGTCATCACCTCTCGATCCGAGGCCGGCCTGGCCGTGGCCGATATGTACCCTAACCTGCGCGGCCATTACGACGGCCTGGCGTTCAGCGTGCCGGACGTCAAGACCCTGGGCGCCTGTGACGTGGTGTTTTTTGCCACCCCTCACGGGGTTGCCCATGCGTTGGCCGGCGAACTGCTGGCCGCCGGTACCAGGGTCATCGACCTCTCCGCCGACTTCCGCCTGCAGGACGCCGATGAATGGGCCAAGTGGTATGGCCAGCCGCACGGCGCGCCGCAGTTGCTGGAGGAGGCGGTGTATGGCCTGCCGGAAGTCAATCGTGAGCAGATCAAGCAAGCCCGCTTGATTGCGGTGCCAGGTTGCTACCCGACCGCAACCCAACTGGGCTTTCTGCCGTTGCTGGAAGCCGGGCTGGCCGACGCTTCGCGCCTGATCGCAGACTGCAAGTCGGGAGTGAGCGGCGCCGGTCGTGGAGCGGCGGTAGGTTCGCTGTACTCCGAGACCGCAGAAAGCATGAAGGCTTATGCCGTTAAAGGGCATCGTCATTTGCCGGAAATCCGCCAGGGCCTCTGCCGGGCAGCGGGCAAGGACGTGGGCCTGACCTTTGTGCCGCACCTCGCGCCGATGATTCGCGGTATTCATTCCACGCTGTACGCAACCGTGGTCGATCGCTCGGTCGATCTGCAGGCACTGTTTGAAAAGCGCTATGCCAATGAGCCGTTCGTCGATGTCATGCCGGCTGGCAGTCATCCGGAAACCCGCAGTGTGCGCGGTGCCAATGTGTGCCGGATTGCGGTACACCGTCCGCAGGATGGCGACCTGGTGGTGGTGCTGTCGGTGATCGACAATCTGGTCAAGGGGGCGTCGGGCCAGGCGGTGCAGAACATGAACATCCTCTTTGGTCTGGATGAGAAGCTGGGTCTTTCCCACGCGGGCATGTTGCCTTGAGTCTTTGCTGTAGATACGCAAAGGCCCGCTAATCGGGCCTTTTGTGTTTTTATGAGCGCGTTGCCGATTGATATACCGTAACAATAGTTGACCGCTTTTCTAGGAGAAGCGGATAATGCCGGTCATTACGCATATGACGGCGTTACGCCGGGAGATTATCAGCATGAGCGTTGAATCCTTCACCCCCACGGCTTTGCAATTTACCCACGGTGCTGCGCACAAGGTGAAGAGCCTGGTCGATGAAGAGGGTAATGATCGCTTGAAGCTGCGCGTATTTGTTACGGGCGGCGGTTGTTCAGGGTTTCAGTATGGTTTTACCTTCGATGAAGATGTGGCCGACGATGACACCATCGTCGAGCGCGAGGGCGTGAGCCTGGTCGTGGACCCGATGAGTTTCCAGTACCTGGCAGGTGCCGAAGTGGATTATCAGGAAGGTCTGGAAGGTTCGCGTTTCGTGATCAAGAACCCTAACGCGACCACGACCTGTGGTTGCGGTTCTTCGTTTTCGATCTGATCGATAACCGAGTCTGCATCGCGTACAAAAACGCCGCTTGGCTTTGATCGGCCAAGCGGCGTTTTGCTGTCTGTCGGTTTTGCGGAGCAGTCAGGCGGGGTAGATTGCGCCCAGTACTCGCAACCCACGGGCGCCGGTGACGCTCGGGCGATTGGCGGCGATGCCCTCCAGGCAGCAGTGGGCCAGCCAGGCGAACGCCATGGCCTCCACCCAGTCCGGGTCGACGCCATAGACGGCGGTGCTGCTGACCTGGGTGGCGGGAAGCAGGGCGGCCAGGCGCTTCATCAGCGTGGCGTTATGGGCGCCGCCGCCGCAGATCAGCAGGGTTTCGGTCTGATGTTGAGCTGCCTGCAGGGACTCGACAATGGTCAGAGCCGTCAGCTCCAGCAAAGTCGCCTGCACATCCTCGGGCTGGAAGGCGGGCAGCCGTGCCAGGTGTTGTTGCAACCATGGCAGGTTGAATACTTCTCGACCGGTACTTTTCGGGCCTCGGGTCAGGAAGAACGGATCGCTGAGCAGCGCGCTGAGTAGCGCTGGCTCTACCTTGCCACTGGCTGCCCATTGGCCGTCACGGTCAAAGTGCTCGCCTTGTTGCTGGTGGATCCACGCATCCAGCAGCACGTTGCCCGGTCCGCAGTCGAAACCGGCTACAGGTTTGCCCGTCTCGATCAGGCTGAGGTTGCTGAAGCCTCCCACATTCAACACCGCACGGTTGCCGGTTCGTTCGCCAAACAGCGCTTCGTGGAACGCGGGTACGAGGGGCGCGCCCTGGCCACCGGCGGCCACGTCACGGCTGCGGAAGTCGCTGACCACGGTGATGCCGGTGAGCTCGGTCAGCAGCGCCGGGTTGCCTATCTGTACGGTGAAGCCCCGTGCGGGTTCGTGACGAATGGTCTGGCCGTGGCTGCCAATCGCGCGAATATCCTGAGGCTTGAGGTTTTGCTGATCCAGCAATGCATGGATGCCCTGAGCGGCAAGCTCCACCCAGTGCCGTTGGGCGATGGCCGAGCGGGCAATTTCGTCCGCGCCACTGGCGCACAGGCTGAGCAACTCGGCGCGCAGGGTGTCCGGCATAGGGATGTAATGGGTGGCGATCAGGTTGATCGCCGAGTCCTGTTCGATCAGCGCGACGTCCAGGCCATCGAGGCTGGTTCCGGACATCACACCTATATAGCGCGGCATACCTTAACGCTTCGCCGAGGCGAGCAAGGTGGTGCGTTCCTGATCCATGCGCGCCATCAGTGGCTGGCTCTGCTGCATGAAGCGCGCTCGCTCGGCCTTGGCGATCGGGTCGGCCATCGGCAGCTTCTGGCCCAATGGATCGACGTGCACGCCGTTGACCTGGAATTCATAGTGCAAGTGCGGGCCGGTGGACAGGCCGGTAGTCCCTATGTAGCCAATCACCTGGCCCTGTTTGACCGAACCGCCGGTCTTGACGCCTTTGGCGAAGCCTTGCATGTGGCCGTACAGGGTGCGGTAGGTGTTGCCGTGCTGGATGATCACGGTGTTGCCGTAGCCGCCACGACGCCCTGCCAGCAAGACCTTGCCGTCACCTGCCGCTTTGATGGGCGTGCCGCGGGGGGCCGCATAGTCGACACCTTTGTGCGCGCGAATCTTGTTCAGGATGGGATGCTTGCGACCCATCGAGAAGCGCGAGCTGATACGAGCGAAGTCCACCGGTGTGCGGATGAACGCCTTGCGCATACTGTTGCCATCGGCGGTGTAGTAGCTGCTGATGCCCTGTTTGTTGGTGTAGCGCACGGCGGTGTAGGTTTTACCGCGGTTGGTAAAGCGTGCGGAGAGAATGTTGCCGGTGCCCACCACTTTGCCATTGGCGACTTTCTGCTCGTAGATCACGTCGAATTCGTCACCCTGGCGGATGTCCTGGGCGAAGTCGATGTCGTAGCCGAACACGCTGGCCATGTCCATCGTCATGCTGTGGGACAGGCCCGCGCGTGCCGCTGACTGCGATAGAGAGCTGTTGATCACGCCGTGCACGTAGGCAGAGCGCATCACTGGTTTGGTGGTGACTCGATTGAATGCAAAACCTTTGGCGCCTTTGCTCAGGCTGATGCTTTCCAGGTCGCTGAGAGCGGTGTGCAGGTTGTTCAACTGGCCGTCTGGAGTCAGTTCGAACTCAAGCTTCTGACCGCGCTTGAGTTGGGTGAATTGCTTGGCCTGTTTGTCTGTGGCCAATACCTCGCCAACGGTGGCGGAAGGAAGGCCGACCTTTTCGAACAGAGTGGAAAGCGTGTCGCCTTTGGCCACGATCACTTCGCGGTGTAGCGGGTTCTTGATGCTGTCTGCCGCAGGCTTTGCCTCGGCCTGCCGGGTATCTTCCGGGGTGTTTTCTATCTGGGCAAATGGCGATTCTGTCGGAACGTTTGTGGCTTGTTGCGCGTCGGAAGCGTCTTGATCTTGTGTCAGTTGATCAGCGGGACTTTCCAGCTCAAGGCTCAGGGAGGTTCGTTTGGCTTCTACGTCACTGGAAGGGAATACCAGGAGTGCCAGGCTAAGAAGGGCGGCGATACCACTTGCGGCGAGCAGGTGGGTCTTCGGGTAAAGCGGTGGCGCTTTAGACGGTTCAGTGGTCATAGGTAATTTTGACTTTGAAGATGAAATGGAAAAGATGAATGACATGATGAAGATGAAATAACTGTATAAAATATAACCAAATCATCTGTGGCGCAAGCTCGCGAACGCTGGGCTTGCTGAACGGTGTCCGTGCGCAGGGCAAAACTTGTAATTAGTCCCTGATCTTGTATGGTTGGTTCCCTTTTGAATCTGAGCCTTGCGGGTCTGTTATGAAGTCGGTTGAAGAGCAGCTAGCGCTGATAAAACGTGGTGCGGAAGAACTGTTGGTCGAGGCCGAGCTGATCGAAAAGCTCAAGCGTGGTCAACCCCTGCGTATCAAGGCTGGCTTTGATCCCACGGCGCCGGATCTGCACCTGGGTCATACCGTGCTTATTAACAAGCTGCGTCAGTTTCAGGAGCTGGGGCATCAGGTCATCTTCCTTATAGGTGACTTCACCGGGATGATCGGGGATCCGAGTGGCAAGAGCGCCACGCGCCCTCCGCTGACTCGCGAGCAGGTACTCGATAATGCCGAGACCTACAAGACTCAGGTGTTCAAGATTCTTGATCCGGCCAGGACCGAAGTTGCGTTCAACTCCACCTGGATGGATCAGATGGGGCCGGCGGACTTCATTCGCTTGACGTCCCAGTACACGGTGGCGCGCATGCTTGAACGCGATGATTTCGACAAGCGTTACTCCACCAATCAGCCTATTGCCATTCATGAGTTCCTTTACCCGTTGGTTCAAGGGTATGACTCGGTAGCGTTGCGCGCGGATGTTGAGCTGGGGGGTACCGATCAGAAGTTCAACCTGCTGATGGGGCGCGAGTTGCAGCGCGCGTATGGGCAGGAGGCTCAGTGCATTCTGACCATGCCGTTGCTGGAGGGGTTGGATGGTGTCAAGAAGATGTCCAAGTCCTTGGGTAACTATGTGGGTATTCAGGAAGCGCCAGGGGTGATGTATGGCAAGCTGGTGTCGATCCCGGATGCGCTGATGTGGCGCTACTTCGAGCTGTTGAGCTTCCGTTCCATGGATGAGATCAATGGGCTGCGGGCTGAAGTCGAGGCGGGCGCCAATCCACGGGATGTGAAGATCAAGCTGGCGGAGGAAATCGTTGCGCGGTTCCACGGTGAGGAGGCTGCGGCCAATGCTCATCGTGCGGCAGGTAACCGCATGAAGGATGGCGAGCTGCCGGATGACCTGCCGGAGATCGAGTTGACTGCTGCAGAGGCGATGCCCGTGGCGGCTGTCCTTAATAAGGCAGGTTTGGTGAAGAACTCTGCGGTTGCGCGTGATCTGCTGGGGTCCGGTGGTGTGCGTATAGACGGTGAGGTTGTTGATCGCACCTTTATGTATGAGCTGGGCGCTACTCACGTTTGCCAGGCTGGAAAGAAGGCATTTGCGCGTATTACGCTCAAAGCCGAATAAACCTGAAATTAAGTGTTGACGGCGAATTATATCTGTCTATAATTCGCCCCACTTCCGGCGCAGTCGAAACGGAAAACTCCTTGGTAAACAAGTAGTTATGCAAGATTCGACAGCGAGTTGCTTCAGTTCATCGAAGTCCAGAAGAAGTTGATAGTGCGGTGTTGTTTGGCGCTATTAACGTTTCGATCTTCTCGGTCGAAAGCGGAGAAAAAGAGGTGTTGACAGCAGCGTGTAACGCTGTAGAATTCGCCTCCCGCTGACGAGAGATCGGAAGCGCAAGTGGTTGAAGTTGTTGAAGAATTCTTCGAAAGCTTCTGAAAATAATCACTTGACAGCAAATGAGGCTGCTGTAGAATGCGCGCCTCGGTTGAGACGAAACATCTTAACCAACCGCTCTTTAACAACTGAATCAAGCAATTCGTGTGGGTGCTTGTGGAGTCAGACTGATAGTCAACAAGATTATCAGCATCGCAAGTTACTCCGCGAGAAATCAAAGAATAACCAACGATTGCTGAGCAAAGTTTAGGGTTTCTTAAAAACCCAAAGATGTTTGAACTGAAGAGTTTGATCATGGCTCAGATTGAACGCTGGCGGCAGGCCTAACACATGCAAGTCGAGCGGTAGAGAGAAGCTTGCTTCTCTTGAGAGCGGCGGACGGGTGAGTAATGCCTAGGAATCTGCCTGGTAGTGGGGGATAACGTTCGGAAACGGACGCTAATACCGCATACGTCCTACGGGAGAAAGCAGGGGACCTTCGGGCCTTGCGCTATCAGATGAGCCTAGGTCGGATTAGCTAGTTGGTGGGGTAATGGCTCACCAAGGCGACGATCCGTAACTGGTCTGAGAGGATGATCAGTCACACTGGAACTGAGACACGGTCCAGACTCCTACGGGAGGCAGCAGTGGGGAATATTGGACAATGGGCGAAAGCCTGATCCAGCCATGCCGCGTGTGTGAAGAAGGTCTTCGGATTGTAAAGCACTTTAAGTTGGGAGGAAGGGCAGTTACCTAATACGTGATTGTTTTGACGTTACCGACAGAATAAGCACCGGCTAACTCTGTGCCAGCAGCCGCGGTAATACAGAGGGTGCAAGCGTTAATCGGAATTACTGGGCGTAAAGCGCGCGTAGGTGGTTTGTTAAGTTGGATGTGAAATCCCCGGGCTCAACCTGGGAACTGCATTCAAAACTGACTGACTAGAGTATGGTAGAGGGTGGTGGAATTTCCTGTGTAGCGGTGAAATGCGTAGATATAGGAAGGAACACCAGTGGCGAAGGCGACCACCTGGACTAATACTGACACTGAGGTGCGAAAGCGTGGGGAGCAAACAGGATTAGATACCCTGGTAGTCCACGCCGTAAACGATGTCAACTAGCCGTTGGAAGCCTTGAGCTTTTAGTGGCGCAGCTAACGCATTAAGTTGACCGCCTGGGGAGTACGGCCGCAAGGTTAAAACTCAAATGAATTGACGGGGGCCCGCACAAGCGGTGGAGCATGTGGTTTAATTCGAAGCAACGCGAAGAACCTTACCAGGCCTTGACATCCAATGAACTTTCTAGAGATAGATTGGTGCCTTCGGGAACATTGAGACAGGTGCTGCATGGCTGTCGTCAGCTCGTGTCGTGAGATGTTGGGTTAAGTCCCGTAACGAGCGCAACCCTTGTCCTTAGTTACCAGCACGTAATGGTGGGCACTCTAAGGAGACTGCCGGTGACAAACCGGAGGAAGGTGGGGATGACGTCAAGTCATCATGGCCCTTACGGCCTGGGCTACACACGTGCTACAATGGTCGGTACAGAGGGTTGCCAAGCCGCGAGGTGGAGCTAATCCCACAAAACCGATCGTAGTCCGGATCGCAGTCTGCAACTCGACTGCGTGAAGTCGGAATCGCTAGTAATCGCGAATCAGAATGTCGCGGTGAATACGTTCCCGGGCCTTGTACACACCGCCCGTCACACCATGGGAGTGGGTTGCACCAGAAGTAGCTAGTCTAACCTTCGGGAGGACGGTTACCACGGTGTGATTCATGACTGGGGTGAAGTCGTAACAAGGTAGCCGTAGGGGAACCTGCGGCTGGATCACCTCCTTAATCGACGACATCAGCTGCTCCATAAGTTCCCACACGAATTGCTTGATTCATTGAAGAAGACGATAAGAAGCAGCCCGAAATTGGGTCTGTAGCTCAGTTGGTTAGAGCGCACCCCTGATAAGGGTGAGGTCGGCAGTTCGAATCTGCCCAGACCCACCAATTTTGTGTGGGAAACGCCTGTAGAAATACGGGGCCATAGCTCAGCTGGGAGAGCGCCTGCCTTGCACGCAGGAGGTCAACGGTTCGATCCCGTTTGGCTCCACCACTACTGCTTCTGTTGTATGAAAGCTTAGAAATGAGCATTCCATTGTGATGATGGTGAATGTTGATTTCTAGTCTTTGATTAGATCGTTCTTTAAAAATTTGGGTATGTGATAGAAAGATAGACTGAACGTTACTTTCACTGGTAACGGATCAGGCTAAGGTAAAATTTGTGAGTTCTCTTAACTGAGAAATTCGAATTTTCGGCGAATGTTGTCTTCACAGTATAACCAGATTGCTTGGGGTTATATGGTCAAGTGAAGAAGCGCATACGGTGGATGCCTTGGCAGTCAGAGGCGATGAAAGACGTGGTAGCCTGCGAAAAGCTTCGGGGAGTCGGCAAACAGACTTTGATCCGGAGATGTCTGAATGGGGGAACCCAGCCATCATAAGATGGTTATCTTACGCTGAATACATAGGCGTAAGAGGCGAACCAGGGGAACTGAAACATCTAAGTACCCTGAGGAAAAGAAATCAACCGAGATTCCCTTAGTAGTGGCGAGCGAACGGGGACTAGCCCTTAAGTGGCTTTGAGATTAGCGGAACGCTCTGGAAAGTGCGGCCATAGTGGGTGATAGCCCTGTACGCGAAAATCTCTTAGTCATGAAATCGAGTAGGACGGAGCACGAGAAACTTTGTCTGAATATGGGGGGACCATCCTCCAAGGCTAAATACTACTGACTGACCGATAGTGAACTAGTACCGTGAGGGAAAGGCGAAAAGAACCCCGGAGAGGGGAGTGAAATAGATCCTGAAACCGTATGCGTACAAGCAGTGGGAGCCCACTTTGTTGGGTGACTGCGTACCTTTTGTATAATGGGTCAGCGACTTATTTTCAGTGGCGAGCTTAACCGAATAGGGGAGGCGTAGCGAAAGCGAGTCTTAATAGGGCGTCTAGTCGCTGGGAATAGACCCGAAACCGGGCGATCTATCCATGGGCAGGTTGAAGGTTGGGTAACACTAACTGGAGGACCGAACCGACTACCGTTGAAAAGTTAGCGGATGACCTGTGGATCGGAGTGAAAGGCTAATCAAGCTCGGAGATAGCTGGTTCTCCTCGAAAGCTATTTAGGTAGCGCCTCATGTATCACTGTAGGGGGTAGAGCACTGTTTCGGCTAGGGGGTCATCCCGACTTACCAAACCGATGCAAACTCCGAATACCTACAAGTGCCGAGCATGGGAGACACACGGCGGGTGCTAACGTCCGTCGTGAAAAGGGAAACAACCCAGACCGTCAGCTAAGGTCCCAAAGTTATGGTTAAGTGGGAAACGATGTGGGAAGGCTTAGACAGCTAGGAGGTTGGCTTAGAAGCAGCCACCCTTTAAAGAAAGCGTAATAGCTCACTAGTCGAGTCGGCCTGCGCGGAAGATGTAACGGGGCTCAAACCATACACCGAAGCTACGGGTATCACGTAAGTGATGCGGTAGAGGAGCGTTCTGTAAGCCTGTGAAGGTGAGTTGAGAAGCTTGCTGGAGGTATCAGAAGTGCGAATGCTGACATGAGTAACGACAATGGGTGTGAAAAACACCCACGCCGAAAGACCAAGGTTTCCTGCGCAACGTTAATCGACGCAGGGTTAGTCGGTCCCTAAGGCGAGGCTGAAAAGCGTAGTCGATGGAAAACAGGTTAATATTCCTGTACTTCTGGTTATTGCGATGGAGGGACGGAGAAGGCTAGGCCAGCTTGGCGTTGGTTGTCCAAGTTTAAGGTGGTAGGCTGAGATCTTAGGTAAATCCGGGATCTTAAGGCCGAGAGCTGATGACGAGTGTTCTTTTAGAACACGAAGTGGTTGATGCCATGCTTCCAAGAAAAGCTTCTAAGCTTCAGGTAACCAGGAACCGTACCCCAAACCGACACAGGTGGTTGGGTAGAGAATACCAAGGCGCTTGAGAGAACTCGGGTGAAGGAACTAGGCAAAATGGCACCGTAACTTCGGGAGAAGGTGCGCCGGTGAGGGTGAAGGACTTGCTCCGTAAGCTCATGCCGGTCGAAGATACCAGGCCGCTGCGACTGTTTATTAAAAACACAGCACTCTGCAAACACGAAAGTGGACGTATAGGGTGTGACGCCTGCCCGGTGCCGGAAGGTTAATTGATGGGGTTAGCTAACGCGAAGCTCTTGATCGAAGCCCCGGTAAACGGCGGCCGTAACTATAACGGTCCTAAGGTAGCGAAATTCCTTGTCGGGTAAGTTCCGACCTGCACGAATGGCGTAACGATGGCGGCGCTGTCTCCACCCGAGACTCAGTGAAATTGAAATCGCTGTGAAGATGCAGTGTATCCGCGGCTAGACGGAAAGACCCCGTGAACCTTTACTATAGCTTTGCACTGGACTTTGAATTTGCTTGTGTAGGATAGGTGGGAGGCTTTGAAGCGTGGACGCCAGTCTGCGTGGAGCCAACCTTGAAATACCACCCTGGCAACTTTGAGGTTCTAACTCAGGTCCGTTATCCGGATCGAGGACAGTGTATGGTGGGTAGTTTGACTGGGGCGGTCTCCTCCTAAAGAGTAACGGAGGAGTACGAAGGTGCGCTCAGACCGGTCGGAAATCGGTCGTAGAGTATAAAGGCAAAAGCGCGCTTGACTGCGAGACAGACACGTCGAGCAGGTACGAAAGTAGGTCTTAGTGATCCGGTGGTTCTGTATGGAAGGGCCATCGCTCAACGGATAAAAGGTACTCCGGGGATAACAGGCTGATACCGCCCAAGAGTTCATATCGACGGCGGTGTTTGGCACCTCGATGTCGGCTCATCACATCCTGGGGCTGAAGCCGGTCCCAAGGGTATGGCTGTTCGCCATTTAAAGTGGTACGCGAGCTGGGTTTAGAACGTCGTGAGACAGTTCGGTCCCTATCTGCCGTGGACGTTTGAGATTTGAGAGGGGCTGCTCCTAGTACGAGAGGACCGGAGTGGACGAACCTCTGGTGTTCCGGTTGTCACGCCAGTGGCATTGCCGGGTAGCTATGTTCGGAATAGATAACCGCTGAAAGCATCTAAGCGGGAAACTAGCCTCAAGATGAGATCTCACTGGAACCTTGAGTTCCCTGAAGGGCCGTCGAAGACTACGACGTTGATAGGTTGGGTGTGTAAGCGCTGTGAGGCGTTGAGCTAACCAATACTAATTGCCCGTGAGGCTTGACCATATAACACCCAAGCAATTTGAGTACTCGAAAGAGCATCAGATTGCGGTGTGTGAAGACGAGATGAACCGAAAGTTCGACGCTCACAAAACACCGACAGCTGTCACATACCCAATTTGCTGAAGCGAGGCCATCTGGTCACGACTCAGTACCCGAATTTCTTGACGACCATAGAGCATTGGAACCACCTGATCCCATCCCGAACTCAGTAGTGAAACGATGCATCGCCGATGGTAGTGTGGGGTTTCCCCATGTGAGAGTAGGTCATCGTCAAGATTAAATTCCGAAACCCCATTTGCGAAAGCAGATGGGGTTTTGTTTTGGGCGTTGGAAAGTCTAATGATGCCTCTGCTGCCATTCTCAGTGCCAGTGTTCGGCCTTTCTATGCAATGACTCTGCGCATGGCTATCATGCGTGCCTCTTTGTGAGGCGATACTTGCATGCTGACGTTGTTGAAACTTCTAAAAGATGGTCGATTCCACTCGGGAGAATCGCTTGGCGCTGCCTTGGGGATTAGTCGCAGTGCTGTCTGGAAGCAGCTGCAGAATCTTGAGGCGGAGCTGAATTTACCCATCCATAAGGTCCGCGGCCGCGGATACCAGTTGGCCTCGCCGCTGGTGTTCCTGAATGCTGAAGAGATCGTGCTGAATACGGCTCCTCTGTCATGGGCAGTTCAGGTTTTCGATTCAATCGACTCTACCAGCGCCGAGGCCCTTCGCCTTGTCAATGCGGGTATGGAACCCCCATTTATCGTGCTGTCGGAGCAGCAGACAGCGGGTAGAGGCAGGCGCGGCCGCAAGTGGGTGAGCCCATTTGCGCAGAACATCTATTACAGCCTCGTGTTGCGCATCGAAGGTGGGTTGCGGCAACTGGAGGGGTTGAGCCTAGTTGTCGGGTTAGCTGTAATGCATGCCTTGCGAGAATCGGGGGTGCAAGGTGCTGCCCTGAAATGGCCGAACGACGTTCTAGTCGGGCAGAAGAAAATTGCCGGTATCTTGCTGGAGTTGGTGGGCGATCCCGCTGACATCTGTCACGTTGTCTTGGGCATTGGTATCAATGTCAACATGCAGAAGGCCGACGATGTTGATCAGGAATGGACATCGGTGCAATTGCAGACGGGTGTTTCCATTAATCGTAATCACTTGGCCGCGCAACTGAGTCGTCATCTAAACAGCTACCTCGAGCGACACAGGGCCTCCGGCTTTTCGGAGCTTCAGGAGGAGTGGGAGCTGAATCACCTGTGGCAAGGTAAGGCGGTGTCTCTTATTGCCGGTATCAACCACATAGATGGTGTTGTTTTGGGAGTGGATCGTCAGGGTGCTTTGCGTCTGGATGTTGATGGTGTCGAAAAAATATACAGTGGCGGTGAGTTAAGCCTGAGGTTGCGTGATGATTCTTGAGCTCGACTGTGGGAATAGCTTTATCAAGTGGCGCGTGATCAGTTCGGGTAGCGCGAGTGCCTGTGCGGAGGGCATTGTAAGCTCAGATAGCGCACTGATTGACAGTCTGTTGGCCCTTCCGGGCCTGCTCCTTACGCGCTGCCGGCTTGTGAGCGTCCGCGCGTTAGAGGAAACCAACAAGTTGGTCGCGACGTTGGAGCAGGCATTTGGAGTTGTTGTGTGCTGTGTGGCTTCCTCCAGGGAGATGGCCGGGGTGCGCAATGGCTACGAAGATTACGAGCGTCTTGGGCTTGATCGCTGGCTGGCGGTGCTTGGCGGATATAGGCTGGCTACGGGCGCATGCCTTGTACTCGATTTCGGAACCGCCGCAACTGCAGATTTCGTTACGGCCGATGGCGAGCACTTGGGCGGATTCATTTGTCCTGGCATGCCGCTGATGCGCAACCAGTTACGCACCCATACCCGCAAGATACGTTACGACGATGCGGCGGCCGAAAAAGCCCTTGAATGTCTTCATCCTGGTCGAACAACCGTCGAGGCTGTCGAGCGCGGGTGTACTCTGATGCTCCGAGGGTTTGTGCTGACCCAGCTTGAGCTGGCCCGTCACTATTGGGGGGATGACTTTACGGTCTTCCTGACGGGTGGGGATGCGAATCTGGTAGCTGACGCGGTTCCACAAGCCCGGTTGGTTCCTGACCTTGTATTCGTCGGGTTGGCAATGGCATGCCCTTTATCTTGAGGTGATTATGCGTTGGCTGTTTTTGCTTTTGCTCGTTCTCAACATTTTTTATTACATATGGCATCAGCAAGAGGCGCCGCTGCGTGCCAAGGACGTCACTCCGCTGAGTTTGTATCGGGGCACCCAGCAGGAAATTCGCCTTTTGAGCGAGTCGGCTGATGCTACTACGCGCGCGGATAGAGCAAAACTGCCAGAAGTGCAAAATACATGTATGTACATCGGTGGTTTCACTGACAAGCGTCAGGCACAGGCCCTTGAGCAGCGACTGATCAGTCTGGATATAAAGGTCAGGATTCAACTGCTAAGTACGACTGATGCTTCGGGTTACTGGCTTAGAATCGCCCCCGAAAGTCGGCGCCTGGCTAACGATCTACCCTTTGAAAACCTTGCTAAGGAATTCAACGAGTTAAAACATAAAATAATGCTGTGCGAAGGCATTGCAACTCGCGAATAGTTTGCATAGAATGGCGCCCGCTTCGCAGTGAAGAGCTTTTAAGAGCTTCAGTGCGAAACACGTCAACGCAGCTAACCTCATATTTTTAAATGAGAAAATGCTTGACAGAAGGCCGGCCTAATGTAAAATGCCGGCTCGCTTAGGAGGGGTTCCCGAGCGGCCAAAGGGATCAGACTGTAAATCTGACGTCTACGACTTCGAAGGTTCGAATCCTTCCCCCTCCACCATTTTTAGCGTGAGCTGCAAGCTCCGCGGGTATAGTTTAGTGGTAGAACCTCAGCCTTCCAAGCTGATGATGCGGGTTCGATTCCCGCTACCCGCTCCAGATTTGCAGGTTGTGCAAGGTGTTTTGCTCTTGTAGCTCAGTTGGTAGAGCACACCCTTGGTAAGGGTGAGGTCAGCGGTTCAAATCCGCTCAAGAGCTCCATATAACAAGGCAGATATGAAAATATCTGCCTTTGTTTTAACGGCTGCCTCGGCTTGGTTGTGTTGCTTCTGGCTTTAAAGGCTGGGTGGATTCAAGTCTCGTGGGGTTGGTTGTTGTAAAGTCTTTTTCAGGCCTGCATAATGGTCGGCCTGATTTTGTTTTAGGTCAGTAGCTCAATTGGCAGAGCGACGGTCTCCAAAACCGTAGGTTGGGGGTTCGATTCCCTCCTGACCTGCCAGATTCACGTAATGTGTCTGGCTTTCTTTTCACAGGATCTTCATAGATGACTCCTAAGGCTGAAGCTCAAAGCTCTCGTTTCGATCTGGTCAAGTGGCTTGTTGTTGTCGCTTTGGTGGTCGTAGGCGTTGTTGGCAATCAGTACTATTCTGCTTCGCCGATCCTGTACCGCGTACTCGCTTTGCTCGCCCTGGCTGCTGTAGCTGCATTTGTCGGTCTGCAGACCGCAAAGGGTAAGTCTTTCGCAGTATTGGTGAAGGAAGCTCGCACAGAAATTCGTAAAGTCGTTTGGCCGACTCGCCAAGAAACCACGCAGACCACATTGATTGTCGTGGCTGTTGTTCTGGTTATGGCGTTGCTGTTGTGGGGGCTTGATTCCCTGCTCGGTTGGCTTGTTTCCTTGATTGTTGGCTAAGGGTGTCCCGTGGCTAAGCGTTGGTACGTTGTGCATGCTTATTCGGGTTACGAGAAGCATGTGATGCGCTCTTTGCTGGAGCGCGTAAAGCTCGCAGGCATGGAAGATGGCTTTGGCGAAATTCTCGTTCCCACTGAAGAAGTGGTTGAAATGCGGAATGGTCAGAAGCGCAAGAGTGAGCGCAAGTTCTTCCCTGGCTACGTGCTGGTTCAGATGGACATGAATGAAGGTACTTGGCACTTGGTCAAGGACACTCCTCGTGTGATGGGCTTCATTGGCGGTACTGCTGATAAGCCTGCTCCGATCACCGACAAAGAGGCGGAAGCGATTCTGCGTCGTGTTGCTGATGGCAGCGACAAGCCCAAGCCGAAGACATTGTTCGAGCCGGGTGAGGTTGTTCGTGTCACAGATGGTCCGTTCGCTGATTTCAACGGTACTGTCGAAGAAGTTAACTACGAAAAGAGTCGTGTCCAGGTGGCAGTGCTCATTTTCGGTCGCTCCACTCCAGTGGAGTTGGAGTTCAGCCAGGTCGAAAAGGTCTAGCTGGCAAAGCATCCCAACCCCGCAGCCTTAGGCTGTGGGGTTTTGTCGTCACTGGGATAAACGCGCAAGTAACCGGGGAGCCTTTCGAGGCGTTCGAACCCGTAATTGGAGTGCCTCATGGCCAAGAAGATTACCGCTTACATCAAGCTGCAAGTGAAGGCCGCTCAGGCCAACCCTAGTCCACCCGTCGGCCCAGCTCTGGGTCAGCACGGCGTGAACATCATGGAATTCTGCAAGGCTTTCAACGCCCGTACTCAGGGTCTTGAGCCAGGTCTGCCGACTCCAGTGATCATTACTGTATACAGCGACCGTAGCTTCACTTTCGAAACCAAGTCGACCCCGGCTTCGGTTCTGTTGAAGAAAGCTGCTGGTCTGACTAGCGGTTCCGCTCGTCCTAACACCGTTAAGGTTGGCACTGTTACCCGTGCTCAGCTGGAAGAAATCGCGAAAACCAAAAACGCGGATCTGACTGCAGCTGATATGGATGCAGCCGTGCGTACCATCGCCGGTTCTGCTCGTAGCATGGGCCTTAACGTGGAGGGTGTGTAATGGCTAAGCTGACCAAGCGCCAAAAGGCTATCGCCGGCAAAATCGAAGCAGGCAAGGCCTACAACTTTGTAGACGCTGCTGCCCTGCTGACCGAGCTGTCGACTGTCAAGTTCAGCGAGTCGGTTGACGTTGCTGTAAACCTGGGTGTTGACCCGCGTAAATCCGACCAGGTCGTTCGTAGCGCTACTGTGCTGCCACACGGTACTGGCAAGACTGTACGTGTAGCTGTCTTCACCCAAGGCCCGGCAGCTGAAGCTGCTCTGGCCGCCGGCGCAGATCGCGTTGGCATGGACGACCTGGCTGCCGAAATGAAAGGCGGCGACCTGAACTACGACGTAGTTATTGCTTCCCCGGATGCAATGCGTGTTGTAGGTCAGTTGGGTCAGATCCTGGGTCCACGCGGCCTGATGCCTAACCCTAAAGTCGGCACCGTAACTCCAGACGTAGCCACCGCTGTTAAAAACGCCAAGGCTGGTCAGGTTCGTTATCGCACCGACAAAAACGGCATCATTCACACCTCCGTTGGCAAAGTCGGCTTTGACGCCGTCAAGCTGAAGGAAAACGTTGAAGCGCTGATCGCTGATCTCAAGCGTATCAAGCCAGCTTCCTCGAAAGGCATCTACGTCAAGCGCGTCACCCTGAGCACCACTATGGGCCCAGGTCTGGTCATCGACCAAGGCTCGCTGGACGTATAAGACACAGGTTGGCGCAAGTGATTGCGCCAATTGAAAGATTGGGGTCCCTGCCTGGCGGGGGCTATCCAAGACCGTAGGCGACGCAAGTCTTAAACCAACAAGCCTACGCAGATGGTGCTCCCGGTTCCTTACCGAATCAGACACCAAAACGACATCCGGCTCCGGCCAGATGAAACGGTAACAAGCAGGAGTTAAACCCGTGGCAATTAATCTCGAAGACAAGAAGGCCATCGTCGCTGAAGTCAACGAGGCTGCCAAAGCTGCTCTGTCCGCTGTCGTGGCTGATGCCCGTGGTGTGACAGTAGGCGCTATGACCGGACTCCGTAAAGAGGCTCGTGAAGCTGGCGTATACGTACGTGTTGTACGTAACACCCTGCTCAAGCGCGCCGTTGCTGACACTGAATACAGTGTTCTCAACGACGTGTTCACCGGCCCGACTCTGATCGCGTTCTCCAAGGACCATCCAGGCGCTGCTGCCCGTTTGTTCAAGGAATTCGCCAAGAGTCAGGATAAGTTCGAGATCAAGGCAGCTGCGTTCGAGGGCAAGTTCCTCGCAGCTAACCAAATCGACGTACTGGCAACACTGCCGACCCGCGACGAAGCCATTTCGCAGCTGATGAGCGTGATTCAAGGCGCTACCAGCAAGCTGGCTCGTACCCTGGCTGCAGTTCGCGAGCAAAAAGAAGCTGCCGCAGCCTAAGGCTGAGTCACTTCTCTCGCGTATTTTTGTTTATTTCGATGGCCGCGTAGGCCGTCCCCCAATTCAGGAAATACAGCAATGTCTATCTCCCAAGACGATATCCTCAACGCCGTAGCTGAAATGTCGGTTCTGCAGGTTGTTGAGCTGATCAAAGCTTTCGAAGAAAAATTCGGCGTTTCCGCTGCCGCTGCTTCCGCCGGTCCAGCTGCTGCTGCTGCCGTTGTTGAAGAGCAAACCGAATTCAACGTCATGCTGCTGGAAGCTGGCGAGAAGAAAGTAAACGTGATCAAGGCAGTACGTGAACTGACCGGTCTGGGCCTGAAAGAAGCCAAGGCTGTAGTTGACGGCGCTCCTGCCATGGTTCTGGAAGCAGTGACCAAAGATGCCGGCGACAAAGCCAAGGCAACTCTGGAAGAAGCAGGCGCTAAAGTCGAGCTGAAGTAAGCATCGACCTTGCGTCTCCAGCCCAAGCGTCAAGCTTAAGGCTGATGGCTGGTGGCTCTTGCCACCGGCCTTTTTCCGTTCTTGGCTGTCGACTCGGTCGCCGCCATTAACGCGCTGTAGCCACCCGAAGCGGTGGTGCAAACCATGGGGTTTGCAAGATTTTCTGGCTGCTCCCGTCGGAGGGGCCAAACAAGCAGGTGACCAAGCTGGGGAACGCTGATGGCTTACTCATATACTGAGAAAAAACGTATCCGCAAGGACTTTAGCAAGTTGCCGGACGTCATGGATGTCCCGTACCTTCTGGCTATCCAGCTGGATTCGTATCGTGAATTCTTGCAGGCGGGAGCGACCAAAGATCAGTTCCGCGACGTGGGCCTGCATGCGGCCTTCAAATCCGTTTTCCCGATCATCAGCTACTCCGGCAATGCTGCGCTGGAGTACGTCGGTTATCGCCTGGGCGAACCGGCATTTGATGTCAAAGAATGCGTGTTGCGTGGCGTAACGTACGCCGTACCTTTGCGGGTAAAAGTCCGTCTGATCATTTTCGACAAAGAGTCGTCGAACAAAGCGATCAAGGACATCAAAGAGCAAGAAGTCTACATGGGCGAAATCCCATTGATGACCGAGAACGGTACCTTCGTTATCAACGGTACCGAGCGCGTAATCGTTTCCCAGCTGCACCGTTCCCCGGGCGTGTTCTTTGACCACGACCGCGGTAAGACGCACAGCTCCGGCAAACTCCTGTACTCCGCGCGGATCATTCCGTACCGCGGTTCGTGGTTGGACTTCGAGTTCGACCCGAAAGACTGCGTGTTCGTGCGTATCGACCGTCGTCGCAAGCTGCCGGCCTCGGTACTGCTGCGCGCGCTCGGCTACACCACCGAACAGGTACTGGACGCTTTCTATACCACCAACGTATTCAGCCTGAAGGATGAAACCCTCAGCCTGGAACTGGTGCCTTCGCGCCTGCGTGGTGAGATTGCCGTTCTGGATATCCAGGACGAGAAGGGCAAGGTCATTGTTGAGGCTGGCCGTCGTATTACTGCGCGCCACATCAACCAGATCGAAAAAGCCGGTATTACCTCTCTGGACGTGCCTCTTGACTACGTCCTGGGTCGCACTACCGCCAAGGTTATTGTTCACCCGGCTACAGGCGAAATCCTGGCTGAGTGCAACACCGAGCTGAACACCGAGATCCTGGCAAAAATCGCCAAGGCCCAGGTTGTTCGCATCGAGACCCTGTACACCAACGACATCGACTGCGGTCCTTTCGTCTCCGACACCCTGAAGATCGACTCCACCAGCAACCAATTGGAAGCGCTGGTCGAGATCTATCGCATGATGCGTCCTGGCGAGCCACCTACCAAAGACGCTGCCGAGACCCTGTTCAACAACCTGTTCTTCAGTCCTGAGCGCTATGACCTGTCTGCGGTCGGCCGGATGAAGTTCAACCGTCGTATCGGGCGTACCGAGATCGAAGGTTCGGGCGTGTTGTGCAAGGAAGACATCGTTGCCGTATTGAAGACCCTGGTCGACATCCGTAACGGCAAAGGCATTGTCGATGACATCGACCACCTGGGTAACCGTCGTGTTCGCTGTGTCGGCGAAATGGCCGAAAACCAGTTCCGCGTTGGCCTGGTACGTGTTGAGCGTGCGGTCAAAGAGCGTCTGTCGATGGCCGAAAGCGAAGGCCTGATGCCGCAAGACCTGATCAACGCCAAGCCAGTGGCTGCAGCGGTGAAAGAGTTCTTCGGTTCCAGCCAGCTCTCGCAGTTCATGGACCAGAACAATCCGCTTTCCGAGATCACCCACAAACGCCGTGTTTCTGCACTGGGCCCGGGCGGTCTGACCCGTGAGCGTGCAGGCTTTGAAGTGCGTGACGTTCACCCGACGCACTACGGTCGTGTTTGCCCGATCGAAACGCCGGAAGGCCCGAACATCGGTCTGATCAACTCGCTGGCCGCTTATGCGCGCACCAACCAGTACGGCTTCCTCGAGAGCCCGTACCGTGTGGTGAAAGACGCTCTGGTCACCGACGAGATCGTGTTCCTGTCCGCCATCGAAGAAGCTGATCACGTGATCGCTCAGGCTTCGGCCACGATGAACGACAAGAAAGTCCTGACCGACGAGCTGGTAGCGGTTCGTCACTTGAACGAGTTCACCGTTAAGGCGCCGGAAGACGTCACCTTGATGGACGTTTCGCCCAAGCAGGTAGTTTCTGTTGCAGCGTCGCTGATCCCGTTCCTGGAACACGATGACGCCAACCGTGCGTTGATGGGTTCCAACATGCAGCGTCAGGCTGTACCGACTCTGCGTGCTGACAAGCCGCTGGTAGGTACCGGCATGGAGCGTAACGTAGCGCGTGACTCCGGCGTTTGCGTCGTGGCTCGTCGTGGCGGCGTGATCGACTCTGTTGATGCCAGCCGTATCGTGGTTCGTGTTGCCGATGACGAAGTTGAAACTGGCGAAGCCGGTGTCGACATCTACAACCTGACCAAATACACCCGCTCGAACCAGAACACCTGCATCAACCAGCGTCCGCTGGTGCGCAAAGGTGATCGCGTTCAGCGCAGCGACATCATGGCCGACGGCCCGTCCACCGACATGGGTGAACTGGCACTGGGTCAGAACATGCGCATCGCGTTCATGGCATGGAACGGCTTCAACTTCGAAGACTCCATCTGCCTGTCCGAGCGTGTTGTTCAGGAAGACCGCTTCACCACGATCCACATTCAGGAACTGACCTGTGTGGCGCGTGACACCAAGCTTGGCCCAGAGGAAATCACTGCAGACATCCCGAACGTGGGTGAAGCTGCACTGAATAAACTGGACGAAGCCGGTATCGTTTACGTAGGTGCTGAAGTTGGCGCAGGCGACATTCTGGTGGGTAAGGTCACTCCGAAAGGCGAGACCCAACTGACACCGGAAGAGAAGCTGTTGCGTGCCATTTTCGGTGAAAAAGCCAGCGACGTTAAAGACACTTCCCTGCGTGTACCTACCGGTACCAAGGGCACCGTCATCGACGTACAGGTCTTCACCCGTGACGGCGTTGAGCGTGATGCTCGTGCACTGTCCATCGAGAAGACTCAACTCGACGAGATCCGCAAGGATCTGAACGAAGAGTTCCGTATCGTTGAAGGCGCGACTTTCGAACGTCTGCGTTCCGCTCTGGTAGGCCACAAGGCCGAAGGCGGCGCAGGTCTGAAGAAAGGTCAGGACATCACCGACGAAGTACTCGACGGTCTTGAGCACGGCCAGTGGTTCAAACTGCGCATGGCTGAAGATGCTCTGAACGAGCAGCTCGAGAAGGCCCAGGCCTACATCGTTGATCGTCGTCGTCTGCTGGACGACAAGTTCGAAGACAAGAAGCGCAAACTGCAGCAGGGCGATGACCTGGCTCCAGGCGTGCTGAAAATCGTCAAGGTTTACCTGGCAATCCGTCGCCGCATCCAGCCGGGCGACAAGATGGCTGGTCGTCACGGTAACAAGGGTGTGGTCTCGGTGATCATGCCGGTTGAAGACATGCCGCACGATGCCAATGGCACCCCGGTCGACGTCGTCCTCAACCCGTTGGGCGTACCTTCGCGTATGAACGTTGGTCAGATCCTTGAAACCCACCTGGGCCTCGCGGCCAAAGGTCTGGGCGAGAAGATCAACCGTATGATCGAAGAGCAGCGCAAGGTCGCAGACCTGCGCAAGTTCCTGCATGAGATCTACAACGAGATCGGCGGTCGCAACGAAGAGCTGGACACCTTCTCCGACCAGGAAATCCTGGATCTGGCGAAGAACCTGCGCGGCGGCGTTCCAATGGCTACCCCGGTGTTCGACGGTGCCAAGGAAAGCGAAATCAAGGCCATGCTGAAACTGGCTGACCTGCCGGAAAGCGGCCAGATGCAGCTGTTCGACGGCCGTACCGGCAACAAGTTTGAGCGCCCGGTTACTGTTGGCTACATGTACATGCTGAAGCTGAACCACTTGGTAGACGATAAGATGCACGCTCGTTCTACCGGTTCTTACAGCCTGGTTACCCAGCAGCCGCTGGGTGGTAAGGCTCAGTTCGGTGGTCAGCGTTTCGGGGAGATGGAGGTCTGGGCACTGGAAGCATACGGTGCCGCATACACTCTGCAAGAAATGCTCACAGTGAAGTCGGACGATGTGAACGGTCGTACCAAGATGTACAAAAACATCGTGGACGGCGATCACCGTATGGAGCCGGGCATGCCCGAGTCTTTCAACGTGTTGATCAAAGAAATTCGTTCCCTCGGCATCGATATCGATCTGGAAACCGAATAACACGTGACGCGAATCGAGAGCGTGGCAGCGATGCCCGCTCTCTGCTCCGCCAGGAGGAAAGGCCTTGAAAGACCTACTGAATTTGCTGAAAAACCAGGGTCAAGTCGAAGAGTTCGACGCCATCCGTATTGGATTGGCATCGCCTGAGATGATCCGTTCGTGGTCGTTCGGTGAAGTTAAAAAGCCGGAAACCATTAACTACCGTACGTTCAAACCTGAGCGTGACGGCCTGTTCTGCGCCAAGATCTTTGGCCCGGTAAAGGATTACGAGTGCCTGTGCGGTAAGTACAAGCGCTTGAAGCACCGTGGTGTGATCTGCGAGAAGTGCGGCGTTGAAGTCGCGCTGGCCAAAGTTCGTCGTGAGCGCATGGCGCACATCGAACTGGCTTCGCCGGTTGCCCACATCTGGTTCCTGAAATCGCTGCCGTCCCGTATCGGCTTGCTGATGGACATGACCCTGCGTGATATCGAACGCGTTCTCTACTTCGAGAGCTATGTCGTTATCGATCCAGGCATGACCACCCTTGAAAAGGGTCAGCTGCTGAACGACGAGCAGTACTTCGAAGCGCTGGAAGAATTCGGTGACGATTTCGATGCCCGCATGGGTGCCGAAGCTGTCCGTGAACTGCTGCACGCTATCGACCTGGAACACGAGATTGGCCGTCTGCGTGAAGAGATTCCGCAAACCAACTCCGAAACCAAGATCAAGAAACTGTCCAAGCGTCTGAAGTTGATGGAAGCCTTCCAGGGTTCCGGCAACCTGCCAGAGTGGATGGTGCTGACCGTTCTGCCGGTTCTGCCGCCAGACCTGCGTCCGCTGGTACCGTTGGATGGCGGTCGTTTCGCGACGTCCGACCTCAATGACCTGTACCGCCGCGTGATCAACCGTAACAATCGCTTGAAGCGCCTGCTTGATCTGTCCGCTCCGGACATCATCGTGCGCAACGAAAAGCGTATGTTGCAGGAAGCTGTCGATGCCTTGCTCGACAACGGTCGTCGTGGCCGCGCTATCACCGGTTCGAACAAGCGTCCTTTGAAATCCCTGGCTGACATGATCAAGGGTAAGCAAGGTCGTTTCCGTCAGAACTTGCTCGGTAAGCGTGTTGACTACTCCGGTCGTTCGGTAATTACCGTAGGCCCGACCCTGCGTCTGCACCAGTGCGGTCTGCCCAAAAAGATGGCACTCGAGCTGTTCAAGCCATTCATCTTCGGCAAGCTGGAAATGCGCGGTCTTGCGACCACCATCAAAGCGGCCAAGAAAATGGTCGAGCGTGAACTGCCAGAGGTTTGGGACGTTCTCGCTGAAGTGATCCGCGAACACCCGGTTCTCCTCAACCGTGCACCGACCCTTCACCGTCTGGGTATCCAGGCGTTTGAACCGGTACTGATCGAAGGTAAGGCTATCCAGCTGCACCCTCTGGTCTGTGCTGCGTACAACGCCGACTTCGACGGCGACCAAATGGCCGTGCACGTACCGCTGACACTGGAAGCTCAGTTGGAAGCGCGTGCGTTGATGATGTCGACCAACAACATTCTGTCGCCAGCCAACGGTGAGCCAATCATCGTTCCGTCGCAGGACGTTGTATTGGGTCTGTATTACATGACCCGTGAAGCGATCAACGCCAAGGGCGAAGGTCGTGTCTTCGCGGACCTGCAGGAAGTTGACCGTGTGTTCCGTGCCGGCGAAGCCGCACTGCACGCCAAGGTCAAAGTGCGGATCCACGAAACCGTCAACGACCGTGACGGCGGCAGTGTGAGCAACGTGCGTATCGTCGACACCACTGTTGGCCGTGCGCTGTTGTATCAGGTTGTGCCAAAAGGTCTGTCGTACGACGTCGTCAACCTGCCGATGAAGAAAAAGGCGATCTCCAAGCTGATCAACCAGTGCTACCGCGTGGTTGGTCTGAAAGAGACCGTGATCTTTGCTGACCAGTTGATGTACACAGGTTTTGCTTATTCGACCATCTCCGGCGTTTCCATCGGTGTTAACGACTTCGTTATCCCGGATGAAAAAGCCCGCATCATCAGTGCCGCCACCGATGAAGTGAAAGAGATCGAAAGCCAGTACGCCTCCGGCCTGGTAACCCAGGGCGAGAAGTACAACAAGGTGATCGACCTTTGGTCCAAGGCCAACGACGAAGTGTCCAAGGCAATGATGGCCAACCTCTCGAAAGAGAAAGTCATCGACCGCCATGGCGACGAAGTTGACCAGGAGTCCTTCAACTCCATGTACATGATGGCCGACTCGGGCGCACGGGGTTCTGCTGCGCAGATCCGTCAGCTCGCCGGTATGCGTGGCCTGATGGCCAAGCCGGACGGCTCCATCATTGAAACGCCGATTACTGCGAACTTCCGTGAAGGTTTGAGCGTACTTCAGTACTTCATCTCCACTCACGGTGCTCGTAAAGGTTTGGCGGATACCGCGTTGAAGACGGCTAACTCCGGTTACCTGACTCGTCGTCTGGTAGACGTTGCACAGGATCTGGTTGTTACCGAGATCGACTGCGGCACCGAGCACGGCTTGCTGATGACGCCGCACATTGAAGGCGGCGACGTTGTAGAGCCGCTGGGTGAGCGCGTACTGGGTCGAGTCATTGCTCGTGACGTGTTCAAGCCGGGTACCGAGGAAGTTATCGTTCCTGCTGGCACCCTGGTTGACGAGAAGTGGGTCGAGTTCATCGAGCTCAACAGCATCGACGAAGTGATCGTTCGCTCGCCGATCAGTTGCGAAACCCGCTACGGCATTTGCGCCAAGTGCTACGGCCGTGATTTGGCTCGTGGTCACCAGGTGAACATCGGTGAAGCGGTCGGCGTTATCGCTGCCCAGTCCATCGGTGAGCCGGGTACCCAGCTGACCATGCGTACGTTCCACATCGGTGGTGCGGCGAGCCGGACCTCCGCAGCCGACAGCGTTCAGGTGAAGAATGGCGGTACTGTCCGTCTGCACAACCTGAAACACGTTGAACGAGTGGATGGCCACCTGGTTGCTGTGTCCCGTTCCGGTGAGCTGGCAATCGCTGATGACTACGGTCGTGAGCGTGAGCGTTACAAGCTGCCGTACGGTGCTGTGATTTCGGTTAAAGAAGGTGACAAGGTCGACGCTGGCGCAATCGTGGCCAAGTGGGATCCGCACACTCACCCAATCGTTACCGAAATGAAAGGTACCGTGACCTACGTGGGCATGGAAGAAGGCATCACGATCAAGCGTCAGACCGACGAATTGACCGGTATGACCAACATTGAAGTACTCGATGCGAAAGATCGTCCAGCTGCCGGTAAAGACATCCGTCCTGCCGTGAAGATGGTCGACGACAACGGCAAGGACTTGTTGCTGCCAGGCACTGACGTAATCGCTCAGTACTTCCTGCCAGCCAACGCCCTGGTCGGTGTGGCGGATGGTGCGAAGATCGCGATCGGTGATGTTATCGCGCGTATCCCGCAGGAAACTTCGAAGACCCGCGACATCACCGGTGGTCTGCCGCGTGTTGCCGACTTGTTCGAAGCGCGTCGTCCGAAGGAAGCGTCGATTCTGGCTGAAGTCAGCGGCACCATCGCGTTCGGTAAAGAGACCAAGGGCAAACGCCGTCTGGTCATTACCCCGAACGACGGTACCGATCCGTACGAAGAGCTGATTCCGAAGTGGCGTCACCTGAACGTCTTCGAAGGCGAACAGGTAAACCGCGGCGAAGTTATCTCCGACGGCCCGAGCGATCCACACGACATCCTGCGTCTGCTGGGTGTGAGTGCGCTGGCCAAGTACATCGTCAACGAGATCCAGGACGTTTACCGCCTGCAGGGCGTGAAGATCAACGACAAGCACATCGAGACCATCCTGCGTCAGATGCTGCGTAAAGTTGAAATCGCTGAATCCGGCGATTCCAGTTTCATCAAGGGCGACCAGATGGAACTGACTCACGTACTGGTAGAGAACGAGCGTCTGGGCGCGGATGACAAGTTTGTTTCCAAGTTCACTCGCGTGCTGCTGGGTATCACCAAGGCGTCGTTGTCCACTGAGTCGTTCATCTCGGCGGCCTCCTTCCAGGAGACCACTCGCGTACTGACCGAAGCAGCGGTAACCGGCAAGCGCGATTACCTGCGTGGCCTGAAAGAAAACGTGGTCGTGGGTCGTCTGATCCCGGCTGGTACCGGTTTGGCTTACCACAGCGAGCGCAAGCGCCGCCGTGATGCTGACAAGCCGCTGCGCGTAAGCGCCAGTGAAGTGGAAGCTGCACTGACCGAAGCGCTGAACTCAAGCGGTAACTGAGTTCTGCGATAGATGAGACTGGGCCCTGGCAGCCCCATTCGTCGGATCGAGGCATTTATGCCCCAATTCGACGGGCGGGGAGGTCGGGGCCTTGCCTTGACTGGGGGCAAGATCCTCTTTAGACTCTTGTACCCCTAAATTTGGCGGGAATTCGTTCCTGCCATTTTGCTTTTCTTGCAAGACAATAGCGTCGCAAGACAACAGTGGAGCTAGTAGATGGCAACTATCAACCAGCTGGTACGTCAGCCGCGTAAGCGTATCGTCGAGAAATCCGACGTGCCTGCGCTGCAGAACTGCCCGCAACGTCGTGGCGTATGCACCCGTGTGTATACCACCACGCCGAAAAAACCTAACTCGGCACTGCGTAAAGTATGCCGTGTGCGCCTGACCAACGGTTTCGAGGTTTCCTCGTACATCGGCGGTGAAGGTCACAACCTGCAAGAGCACAGCGTGGTACTGATCCGCGGCGGTCGTGTAAAAGACTTGCCAGGTGTTCGTTACCACACCGTACGCGGCTCCCTGGATACTTCCGGCGTTAAAGGCCGTAATCAGGGTCGTTCGAAGTACGGTACCAAGAAGCCTAAGTAGTAGTCGCTTCTTGTAAAACTGAATCATCTTATTTTCTGAGTCGATAAGAGTAAGGTCGGAGGCGCCCCGAAAGGGCACTGATTCCGAACGAACCTGAAGACCGTTTGAGGGCTTATCCATGCCAAGAAGACGCGTAGCAGCCAAGCGCGAAGTGCTTGACGATCCAAAATACGGAAGCCAAATTCTGGCCAAGTTCATGAACCACGTAATGGAAAGCGGTAAAAAAGCCGTTGCCGAGCGTATCGTTTATGGCGCGCTGGAAAAGGTTAAAGAACGCAAGAACAGCGATCCCCTGGAAATCTTCGAGAAAGCTCTCGACGCCATCGCTCCGCTGGTCGAAGTGAAGTCGCGCCGTGTAGGCGGTGCTACTTACCAGGTTCCGGTCGAAGTTCGTCCGTCCCGTCGTAACGCCCTGGCAATGCGCTGGTTGGTAGACTTCGCCCGCAAGCGCGGCGAGAAGTCTATGGCTCTGCGTTTGGCCGGCGAGCTGTTGGACGCTGCTGAAGGTAAAGGTGCTGCTGTTAAGAAGCGTGAAGACGTGCACCGTATGGCTGAAGCCAACAAAGCTTTCTCGCACTACCGCTTCTAATCTTAGCTTCACTAATTTTGCGAGGGCTTTATGGCTCGTACTACACCGATTAGCCGTTACCGTAACATCGGTATCGTCGCTCACGTGGATGCTGGTAAAACCACCACCACCGAGCGCGTGCTGTTTTACACCGGCAAAAGTCACAAAATGGGCGAGGTGCATGACGGCGCCGCGACCACAGACTGGATGGTTCAGGAGCAGGAGCGTGGTATTACCATTACTTCTGCTGCTATTACCGCCTTCTGGAAAGGTTCCGAGAAGCAGTACAAAGATGAGCACCGCTTCAACGTAATCGATACCCCGGGCCACGTAGACTTCACCATTGAAGTTGAGCGTTCCCTGCGTGTACTCGACGGCGCTGTTGTTGTGTTCTGCGGTACCTCGGGTGTTGAGCCGCAGTCGGAAACCGTATGGCGTCAAGCCAACAAATACGGCGTTCCACGTCTTGTTTATGTAAACAAGATGGACCGTGCTGGTGCCAACTTCCTGCGCGTGATCGGTCAGATCAAGCAGCGTCTGGGTCACACTCCGGTGCCAATCCAGTTGGCTATCGGTTCCGAAGACAACTTCCAGGGCCAGATCGATCTGCTGACCATGGAAGCTGTTTACTGGAACGATGCTGACAAGGGTATGGTTCCTGTTCGTAAGCCTATCCCTGCTGATATGCAGGAGCTGGCTGACGAGTGGCGCAACAACATGGTTGAGGCTGCTGCCGAAGCCAATGAAGAGCTGATGAACAAGTACCTCGAAGGTGAAGAGCTCACCAACGTGGAAATCAAGGCCGCTCTGCGTCAGCGTACTATCGCTGGCGAAATCGTCCTGGCTGTTTGCGGTTCTTCGTTCAAGAACAAGGGCGTTCCCCTGGTTCTCGATGCTGTGATCGACTATCTGCCGGCCCCGGTTGATATTCCAGCCATCAAGGGTACCGACCCGGATGACGAGACTATCGAGCTGGAGCGTCATGCAGACGACGCAGAACCGTTCTCCGCTCTGGCGTTTAAAATTGCCACTGACCCATTCGTGGGTACCTTGACCTTCGTCCGTGTTTACTCGGGCGTGTTGAACTCCGGCGACGGCGTGATCAACTCGGTTAAAGGCAAGAAAGAGCGCGTGGGTCGTATGGTGCAAATGCACGCAAACGCCCGTGAAGAGATCAAGGAAGTACGCGCTGGTGACATCGCGGCCCTGATCGGCATGAAGGACGTCACCACTGGTGAAACCTTGTGCAACGCTGATAAGCCAATCATCCTCGTTCGCATGGACTTCCCGGAGCCGGTTATTTCGGTTGCCGTAGAGCCCAAGACCAAGGATGACCAGGAAAAAATGGGTATCGCTCTGGGCAAGCTTGCTCAGGAAGATCCATCTTTCCGCGTCAAGACTGATGAAGAGACTGGTCAAACGATCATCTCCGGCATGGGCGAGCTTCACCTGGACATCCTGGTTGACCGGATGCGCCGTGAATTCAACGTCGAAGCCAACATCGGTAAGCCTCAGGTTTCCTATCGTGAGCGCATCACGAAGAACTGTGAAATCGAAGGCAAGTTCGTTCGTCAGTCCGGCGGTCGTGGTCAGTTCGGTCACTGCTGGATCCGTTTTGCTCCTGCTGACGAAGGTCAGGAAGGTCTGCAATTCGTGAACGAAGTAGTGGGTGGTGTGGTTCCTAAGGAATACATCCCTGCTATCCAGAAGGGTATCGAAGAGCAGATGAAGAACGGTGTTGTTGCCGGCTATCCGCTGATCGGCCTGAAAGCAACCGTTTTTGACGGTTCTTACCACGACGTCGACTCCAACGAGATGGCGTTCAAGGTGGCTGCTTCCATGGCAACCAAGCAACTGGCCCAGAAGGGCGGTGGTGAGTTGCTTGAGCCAATCATGGCGGTAGAAGTTGTTACACCTGAAGACTATATGGGTGATGTCATGGGCGACCTTAACCGTCGTCGCGGCATGATCTTGGGTATGGAAGACACGGTTTCCGGCAAAGTGATTCGCGCCGAGGTTCCGTTGGGTGAGATGTTCGGTTATGCGACCGACGTTCGCTCCATGTCCCAGGGTCGCGCAAGCTACTCTATGGAATTCAAAAAATACAACACAGCTCCGGCGCACATCGCTGAAACTGTATCCAAAAAACAAGGCTGATTCAGTCCTTTAGGCAAGGAGTTAATTGTCGTGGCTAAAGAAAAATTTGATCGTTCCCTACCGCACGTCAACGTTGGCACTATCGGTCACGTTGACCACGGTAAAACCACTCTGACCGCAGCTCTGACTCGCGTCTGCTCCGAAGTTTTCGGTTCCGCAGTCGTTGATTTCGATAAAATCGACAGCGCTCCAGAAGAAAAAGCTCGTGGTATCACCATCAACACCGCGCACGTAGAGTACAACTCTTCGATTCGTCACTACGCTCACGTTGACTGCCCAGGTCACGCTGACTATGTGAAGAACATGATCACCGGTGCTGCCCAGATGGACGGCGCAATCCTGGTTTGCTCGGCCGCTGATGGTCCGATGCCACAAACCCGTGAGCACATCCTGCTGTCCCGTCAGGTAGGCGTTCCGTACATCGTGGTTTTCCTGAACAAGGCTGACCTGGTAGACGACGCTGAGCTGCTGGAACTGGTTGAGATGGAAGTGCGCGATCTGCTGAGCACTTACGACTTCCCAGGCGACGACACTCCGATTATCATCGGTTCCGCTCGTATGGCTCTGGAAGGCAAAGACGACAACGAAATGGGCACTACCGCTGTTAAGAAGCTGGTAGAGACTCTGGACAGCTACATCCCAGAACCAGTTCGTCTGACCGACAAGCCGTTCCTGATGCCAATCGAAGACGTATTCTCGATCTCCGGTCGCGGTACTGTTGTGACTGGTCGTATCGAGCGCGGTATCGTTCGCGTTCAGGATGCACTGGAAATCGTTGGTCTGCGTGACACCACCAACACCGTCTGCACAGGTGTTGAAATGTTCCGCAAGCTGCTCGACGAAGGTCGTGCTGGCGAGAACTGCGGCGTTCTGCTGCGTGGTACCAAGCGTGACGACGTTGAGCGTGGCCAGGTTCTGGTTAAGCCAGGTTCGGTCAAGCCGCACACCAAGTTCACCGCAGAAGTTTATGTTCTGAGCAAGGAAGAAGGCGGTCGTCACACTCCGTTCTTCAAAGGCTACCGTCCACAGTTCTACTTCCGTACTACTGACGTGACTGGTAACTGCCAGCTGCCAGAAGGCGTTGAAATGGTAATGCCAGGCGATAACATCCAGATGGAAGTTACCCTGATCAAGACCATCGCAATGGAAGACGGTCTGCGCTTCGCGATTCGTGAAGGCGGCCGTACTGTTGGCGCTGGTGTTGTAGCTAAAATCATCGAGTAAGCATCTCTTCTGAGATGGCTTCGGATGTTTGAGAAGGCCCCCGCTCAGCGGGGGCCTTTTTTATTGAGTTGACACCTATCTGGAGCGTCTATAGAATTGCGCCTCCTTTTAACGGGCGTATTGCGCTCGCTGGGAAAAGCAGCCGGAGTCTGAAATCCAATGCAAAATCAGAAAATTCGTATCAGGTTGAAGGCTTTCGACCATCGCCTGATCGACCAATCCACCCAGGAAATCGTGGAAACCGCGAAACGTACTGGGGCTCAGGTGCGTGGTCCTATCCCACTGCCTACTCGTAAAGAGCGGTTCACCGTTCTGGTCTCTCCGCACGTCAACAAAGACGCGCGCGACCAGTACGAGATCCGTACTCATAAGCGCGTACTGGACATCGTCCAGCCAACGGATAAAACCGTTGATGCACTTATGAAGCTAGATCTGGCAGCCGGTGTGGAAGTACAGATCAGCCTCGGCTAAGACTTGGGTCTTAGTCGTGTAACGCTCTGAAATGGGCGGCCATAGCGGGTGAAAGCCCCGTACACTCATGAGGTTTACAACATGACTATTGGTGTAGTCGGTCGTAAATGCGGTATGACCCGTATTTTCACCGAAGAAGGTGTCTCCATTCCGGTCACGGTCATTGAGATCGAGCCGAATCGCGTCACCCAGTTCAAAACTGAAGAAACCGATGGCTATCGTGCAGTGCAAGTCACTGTCGGCGAGCGTCGCGCTTCGCGTGTGACTGCTGCTCAAGCAGGTCACTTCGCTAAAGCAAACGTTGCAGCTGGTCGTACTGTCATGGAGTTCCGTCTTGAAGACGGCGACTACCAGGCTGGCGATCTGATCAACGCTGAAATCTTCGCCGCTGGTCAACTGGTTGATGTAACCGGTCAGTCCAAGGGTAAAGGCTTCCAGGGTACGATCAAGCGTTGGAATTTCCGTGGTCAAGACAACACTCACGGTAACTCCGTTTCCCACCGCGTCCCGGGCTCTATTGGCCAGTGCCAGACTCCTGGTCGTGTATTCAAGGGCAAAAAAATGTCCGGTCATATGGGCGCTGAGCGCGTGACCGTGCAGTCCCTCGAAGTAGTGCGCGTCGACGCTGAACGCAATCTGTTGTTGGTCAAGGGTGCTGTTCCTGGCGCTACTGGCGGCAACCTGGTTGTACGTCCAGCGGCCAAGGCTCGCGGTTAAGGGGAAGCTGACATGCAATTAAATGTAAATGACGCTCAAGCGATCGAAGTTTCCGAACTGACATTTGGCGGCGAATTCAACGAGACGCTGGTTCACCAAGCAGTCGTGGCCTACATGGCCGGCGGCCGTCAAGGTAGCAAGCAGCAAAAGACCCGTTCCGACGTACGTGGTGGCGGTAAGCGCCCTTGGCGTCAGAAAGGCACTGGCCGTGCTCGTGCCGGTACTATCCGTAGCCCAATCTGGCGTGGCGGTGGTACCACTTTCGCAGCACGTCCGCAGGATCACTCTCAGAAGCTCAACAAGAAGATGTACCGCGCAGCTCTGCGCTCCATCCTTGCTGAACTCGTGCGTACTGATCGTCTGGTCGTGGTTCAGGACTTCGTTGTTGAAAGTCCAAAAACCAAAGATCTGCTGGGCAAACTGAACAACATGAGCCTGACCGACGTTTTGATCGTGTCTGAAGCTGTTGATCAGAACCTGTACCTGGCTGCTCGCAACCTGCCACACGTTGATGTACGTGACGTGCAAGGTTCCGATCCAGTTAGTCTGATCGCATACGACAAGGTGTTGATCACCGTGTCGGCCGTGAAGAAATTCGAGGAGCTGCTGGGATGAACCAGGAACGCGTATTTAAAGTTCTGCTTGGCCCGCACGTTTCCGAAAAGGCTACGGTTCTGGCTGACAAGAAAGGCCAGTTCGTTTTCAAGGTTGCAACTGACGCAACCAAGCTGGAAATCAAGAAGGCCGTCGAAAGCCTGTTCAGCGTGAAAGTAGAGCGTGTTACTACCCTGAATGTTCTGGGTAAGAGCAAGCGCACTGCTCGCGGTCTGGGCAAGCGTAATGACTGGAAGAAGGCAGTTATCTCCCTTCAGCCAGGCCAAGATCTCGATTTCAGCAGCAGTGCTGAGTAAGGAAGGGGTGCATCATGGCAATCGTTAAATGCAAACCGACTTCCCCTGGCCGCCGTTTCGTGGTCAAGGTGGTCAACCAGGAGCTGCATAAAGGCGCTCCTCACGCACCGCTGCTCGAGAAGAAATCGAAGACTGGTGGTCGTAACAACAATGGTCGCATTACCACTCGTCACATCGGTGGTGGCCATAAGCAGCATTATCGTATGGTCGATTTCCGTCGCAACGACAAAGATGGCATCTCTGCCACTGTCGAGCGCATTGAATACGATCCAAACCGTACTGCTCACATCGCTCTGCTGTTGTACGCAGATGGCGAGCGTCGCTACATCATCGCGCCTAAAGGCGTGAGTGCTGGCGACCAGCTGATCGCAGGTGCCCTGGCACCGATCAAGCCGGGCAACGCTCTGCAACTGCGTAACATTCCAGTTGGTAGCACCGTACACGGCATCGAATTGAAGCCAGGTAAAGGCGCGCAAATCGCTCGTTCCGCTGGTGCTTCGGCTCAGCTGATCGCTCGTGAAGGTGTCTACGTGACCCTGCGTCTGCGTTCTGGTGAGATGCGTAAAGTATTGGCTGAATGCCGTGCGACCCTGGGCGAAGTCTCGAACTCCGAGCACAGCCTGCGTTCGTTGGGTAAAGCCGGTGCCAAACGCTGGCGTGGCGTTCGCCCAACCGTTCGTGGTGTTGCCATGAACCCGGTTGACCACCCACACGGTGGTGGTGAAGGTCGTACCTCTGGTGGTCGTCATCCGGTATCGCCATGGGGCTTCCCGACTAAGGGCGCGAAGACTCGTGGTAATAAGCGTACCGACAAAATGATCGTCCGTCGTCGCAAGTAAATAGAGGGATACGACAGTGCCACGTTCTCTGAAAAAAGGTCCTTTTATTGATCTTCACCTACTGAAGAAGATCGAAGTGGCGGCGGAAAAGAATGATCGCAAGCCGGTGAAAACCTGGTCGCGTCGTTCGATGATCCTGCCACAAATGGTCGGTCTGACCATCGCTGTACACAACGGTCGCTTGCACGTCCCAGTTCTCGTGAACGAAGACATGGTCGGCCACAAACTAGGCGAGTTTGCCGGTACCCGCACTTATCGTGGGCACGTGGCAGACAAGAAAGCCAAGCGTTAAGGGGTTAGGAAATGGAAGTAGCCGCTAAGTTGTCGGGCGCTCGAATCTCCGCCCAGAAAGCCCGCTTGGTCGCCGACCAGATCCGCGGGAAGAAGGTGGGCGAAGCGCTCAACCTGTTGGCTTTCAGCAGTAAGAAAGCCGCCGAGATCATGAAGAAAGTGCTGGAGTCGGCCGTAGCCAACGCCGAGCATAACGAAGGCGCAGACGTTGATGACCTGAAGGTCAGCACCGTTTTCGTCAACGAAGGGCGTTCGCTGAAGCGAATCATGCCACGTGCCAAAGGCCGTGCTGATCGCATCGTCAAGCGGTCTTGCCATATCACTGTCAAGGTTGCTGACAAGTAACGGAGTCGAAGAGATGGGTCAGAAAGTACATCCCATTGGCATTCGCCTGGGAATCGTCAAGGAACACACCTCCGTCTGGTATGCAGACGGCCGGACTTATGCGGACTATTTGTTCGCTGATCTGAAGGTGCGTGAGTATCTCCAAGACAAACTAAAAAGCGCGTCCGTAAGCCGTATCGATATCCATCGTCCGGCGCAAACCGCACGTATCACCATCCACACCGCTCGTCCAGGTATCGTTATCGGGAAGAAAGGTGAAGATGTTGAGAAACTGCGTCAGGACCTGACCAAGCAAATGGGTGTGCCTGTGCACATCAATATCGAAGAGATCCGCAAGCCGGAGCTCGACGGTATGCTGGTTGCGCAGAGCGTAGCTCAGCAGCTGGAGCGTCGTGTAATGTTCCGTCGCGCTATGAAGCGCGCTGTACAGAACGCCATGCGCATTGGTGCCAAAGGCATCAAAATCCAAGTGAGCGGTCGTCTCGGCGGTGCTGAAATCGCACGTACTGAATGGTATCGCGAAGGTCGTGTGCCACTGCACACCCTGCGTGCCGACATCGACTATGCCAACTACGAAGCTCACACCACTTACGGTGTGATCGGTGTAAAGGTTTGGATCTTCAAAGGCGAAGTAATTGGTGGTCGCCAAGAAGAACTGAAACCACAAGCACCAGCGCCTCGTAAAAAAGCTGCTAAGTAAGGGGTACGCCAAATGTTGCAACCAAAGCGTACGAAGTTCCGCAAGCAGATGACAGGCCACAACCGTGGTCTGGCTCAGCGCGGTAGCAAAGTCAGCTTCGGCGAGTTCGCGCTGAAGTCTGTAGCTCGTGGTCGTCTCACCGCTCGTCAGATCGAGTCAGCGCGTCGTGCTCTGACCCGTCACGTTAAACGTGGCGGCAAGATCTGGATCCGTGTATTCCCGGACAAGCCGATCTCCAAAAAGCCTCTCGAGGTTCGGATGGGTAAAGGTAAGGGTAACGTGGAATACTGGGTAGCCCAGATTCAGCCAGGCAAAGTCCTGTATGAAATCGAGGGTGTAACTGAAGAGCTGGCGCGTGAGGCTTTTGCCCTGGCTGCTGCAAAGCTGCCGCTCGCCACCGCCTTTGTTAAACGGACGGTGATGTGATGAAAGCGAATGAACTTCGTGAAAAATCCGCACAGCAGCTGAACGAGCAACTGCTCGGCCTGCTGCGCGACCAGTTCAATCTGCGTATGCAGAAAGCAACTGGCCAGTTGGGGCAGTCTCATCTGCTCTCGCAAGTTAAGCGTGACATCGCTCGCGTGAAGACTGTGCTCAACCAGCAGGCAGGTAAGTGATCATGGCTGAAGCCGAAAAGACTGTCCGTACGCTGACTGGCCGTGTTGTCAGCGACAAGATGGACAAAACCATCACCGTTTTGATCGAGCGTCGCGTTAAGCACCCGATCTACGGTAAATATGTTAAGCGTTCGACTAAGCTGCACGCGCACGACGAAACCAATCAGTGCCACATCGGCGACAAAGTCACTATTCGTGAAACTCGTCCGCTGGCCAAGACCAAGTCTTGGGCACTGGTTGATGTTCTCGAACGCGCTGTGGAAGTCTAAGGACTAGGGGTCGGAGAAATTATATGATTCAGACTCAATCCATGCTCGATGTGGCCGATAACAGCGGCGCTCGCCGTGTTATGTGCATCAAGGTGCTGGGTGGCTCCCATCGTCGTTACGCTGGTATCGGTGACATCATCAAGGTTACCGTCAAGGAAGCAATTCCTCGCGGTAAAGTGAAAAAAGGCCAAGTGATGACTGCTGTTGTAGTCCGCACTCGTCACGGCGTACGTCGTGCTGATGGCTCCATTATCCGCTTTGATGGCAACGCTGCTGTTCTTTTGAACAACAAGCAAGAGCCGATCGGCACCCGTATCTTTGGGCCAGTGACCCGTGAACTTCGTACTGAGAAGTTCATGAAGATCGTCTCGCTCGCCCCAGAAGTGCTGTAAGGAGATCCGACATGCAAAAGATTCGTCGTGACGACGAGATCATCGTGATCGCCGGCAAAGACAAAGGTAAGCGCGGTAAGGTGCTCAAGGTTCTCGCTAATAACCGTCTGGTTATCGGCGGTCTGAACCTGGTCAAGCGTCATACCAAGCCAAACCCGATGTCGGGCGTGCAAGGCGGTATCGTCGAAAAAGAAGCTCCACTGGACGCTTCTAACGTCGCCATTTTCAACGGCGAAACCAACAAGGCTGACCGCGTTGGTTTCAAAGTAGAAGACGGCAAGAAAATTCGTGTCTTCAAGTCGACCCAAAAAGCGGTTGATGCTTGAACACTGCTAGGTAGAAGACCATGGCACGACTAAAAGAGATTTACTGGAAAGAAATCGCACCGAAACTTAAGGAAGAACTTAAGCTTTCGAACGTGATGGAAGTTCCACGCGTTACCAAAATCACCCTGAACATGGGTCTGGGCGAAGCGGTCGGTGACAAAAAAGTCATCGAGCACGCTGTTGCTGACCTGGAAAAGATCACCGGTCAGAAAGTCGTTGTGACTTACGCTCGGAAATCCATCGCTGGCTTTAAAGTCCGTGAAGGTTGGCCGATCGGCGTCAAAGTGACTCTGCGCCGTGAGCGTATGTATGAATTCCTGGATCGTCTGCTGTCGATCTCCCTGCCTCGGGTTCGCGACTTCCGCGGCCTGAATGCCAAGTCCTTCGATGGTCGTGGTAACTACAGCATGGGCGTGAAAGAGCAGATCATCTTCCCGGAAATCGACTACGACAAGATCGATGCTCTCCGCGGTCTGGACATCACCCTGACCACCACTGCCAAGAACGATGATGAAGGTCGCGCCCTGCTGCGTGCTTTCAAATTCCCGTTCCGCAACTGATTGGAGTAGGACCATGGCCAAGATGAGCATGAAAAACCGCGAGCTGAAACGTCAGCTCACGGTTGCCAAGTACGCCAAGAAGCGTGCAGCACTGAAAGCAATCATCGTGGATCTGAACGCAAGTCCAGAAGCACGTTGGGAGGCGACAGTAGCTCTGCAGAAGCAGCCACGTGACGCAAGCGCTTCGCGCATGCGTAACCGCTGCCGCCTGACTGGTCGTCCGCACGGCGTTTACCGCAAGTTCGGCCTCGGCCGTAACAAACTGCGTGAAGCGGCAATGCGTGGTGACGTACCAGGTCTGGTTAAAGCCAGCTGGTAAGTACGTTCAGCGTCCCGGCGTCCTTTATCGCAAGATACTGACCGCCGGTGGCCTTGAATCTGGAACAAGCCCCTTTTGGGGCTTGTTTCATTTCCGGAGTGTGTCTAAAATACGCGGCTCGCCTGAGCCCGTGTTTTTTATGGCCGGAGATTCTCGGCGACATATGTAGCCGCAAGGCTAATTTTTTTGTATTAGGAGCGTCTAGCCCATGAGTATGCAGGACCCGTTAGCGGACATGCTAACTCGTATCCGTAATGCCCAGATGGCTGAAAAGTCCGTCGTAAGCATGCCATCTTCCAAGTTGAAGGTAGCTGTTGCCAAAGTCCTGAAAGACGAAGGCTACATTGCGGGTTATCAGATCAGCAGCGAAATCAAGCCACTGCTGTCCATCGAGCTGAAGTACTTCGAAGGCCGTTCGGTCATCGAGGAAGTGAAGCGCGTTAGCCGTCCAGGCCTGCGTCAGTACAAGTCCGCTGAAGATCTGCCGAAAGTTCGTGGCGGTCTGGGCGTGTCTATCGTCTCCACCAACAAAGGTGTGATGACGGATCGTGCTGCGCGCGCTGCCGGTGTCGGCGGCGAAGTTCTTTGCACTGTGTTCTAAGGGGGGATAAGCATGTCTCGCGTCGCTAAGAACCCCGTTAAGCTGCCAGCCGGTGTCGAAGTCAAATTCGCAGGCCAACAGCTTTCGGTGAAGGGTGCCAAGGGCACTCTTGAACTGAACATCCATTCGTCCGTTGAGATCGTTGAAGAAGCTGGTGAGTTGCGTTTCGCTGCTCGCAATGGCGATCAACAAACTCGCGCAATGGCCGGTACCACGCGTGCGTTGGTAAATAACATGGTCCAAGGCGTAAGCCAAGGCTTCGAGCGCAAGCTCCAGCTGGTCGGTGTTGGTTACAAAGCGCAAGCAAAAGGCACGGTTTTGAACCTGGCCCTTGGCTTCTCGCACCCAGTGGATTACGAACTGCCGGAAGGCATCACCGCTGAGACCCCTAGCCAAACCGATATCCTGATCAAGGGCATCGATAAGCAGCTGGTAGGTCAGGTGGCCGCTGAGATCCGCGACTTCCGTCCACCAGAGCCGTACAAAGGCAAAGGTGTGCGCTACGCGGACGAAGTCGTCCGTCGTAAAGAAGCCAAGAAGAAGTAGGGCATAGCAAATGACCGACAAAAAAGTTACTCGACTGCGTCGCGCTCGCAAAGCACGCCTGAAAATGCACGAACTCGAAGTCGTGCGTCTCTGCGTGTATCGCTCGTCGCAGCACATCTACGCCCAGGTCATCTCGGCCGACGGCAACCAGGTCCTGGCAAGCGCCTCGACTTTGGATAAAGAACTGCGTGATGGTGCCACCGGCAACATCGACGCGGCCACAAAGGTTGGCCAGCTGGTCGCTACGCGTGCTAAGGCCGCTGGCGTCTCGCAAGTGGCTTTCGACCGCTCTGGCTTCAAGTACCACGGCCGCGTTAAAGCGCTGGCTGATGCTGCTCGTGAAGCTGGGCTGGAGTTCTAAGTTATGTCAAATAACGACCAAAAGCGCGACGAAGGCTACATTGAGAAGCTGGTTCAAGTTAACCGCGTAGCCAAAACCGTTAAAGGCGGCCGTATCTTCACTTTCACCGCGTTGACCGTGGTGGGTGATGGTAAAGGGCGTGTTGGCTTCGGCCGTGGCAAGTCACGTGAAGTGCCTGCTGCGATCCAGAAGGCAATGGAAGCTGCTCGTCGCAACATGATCCAAGTTGATCTGAACGGCACCACGCTGCAATACGCAATGAAGTCCGCCCATGGCGCTTCGAAGGTGTACATGCAGCCTGCTTCTGAAGGTACCGGTATCATCGCTGGCGGCGCTATGCGTGCTGTCCTCGAAGTTGCTGGCGTTCAGAACGTTCTGGCCAAGTGCTACGGCTCGACTAACCCGGTAAACGTGGTTCACGCCACTTTCAAGGGTCTGAAAGCCATGCAATCTCCTGAGTCCATTGCCGCCAAGCGTGGCTTGACCGTCAAGGAGATCTTCTGATCATGGCTACCGTTAAAGTAACGCTGATCAAAAGCATGACCGGCCGCATTCCTAACCACAAACTGTGCGTTAAGGGTTTGGGTCTGCGTCGCATCGGTCACACTGTAGAAGTCCAGGATACTCCCGAGAATCGCGGGATGATCAACAAGGCTTACTACATGCTGCGTGTAGAGGGTTAATCGATGAAACTCAATGATCTGAGTCCAGCGCCGGGTTCCCGTCGCGAAAAGCATCGTCCGGGCCGTGGTATCGGTAGCGGTTTGGGTAAGACTGGTGGCCGTGGCCACAAGGGTCAAACCTCCCGCTCCGGTGGCACCATCGCTCCAGGCTTTGAAGGCGGTCAACAGCCGCTGCATCGTCGCCTGCCCAAGTTCGGTTTCGTTTCCCTGAAAGCCATGGACCGCGCAGAAGTGCGTCTGTCCGAGCTGGCTAAAGTGGAAGGCGACATCGTTACTGTGCAGACCCTGAAAGATGCCAACGTGATCAACGTCAACGTACAGCGTGTGAAAATCATGCTGTCCGGTGAAGTGACTCGCGCTGTCACTATCGGCAAGGGAATCGGCGCCACCAAAGGTGCGCGTTCGGCTATCGAAGCAGCTGGCGGCAAGTTCGAGGAATAAATGGCTAAGCAAGGTGCTCTCTCAGCGCTCGGCAAAGGCGGTATGTCTGAACTTTGGGCTCGTCTGCGTTTTCTGTTCCTGGCGATTATCGTCTACCGAATAGGCGCACACATCCCGGTTCCAGGTATCAACCCGGACCGACTCGCAGACCTGTTTCGACAGAATGAGGGGACCATTCTTAGCTTGTTCAACATGTTTTCCGGCGGCGCGCTGGAACGGATGAGCATCTTTGCACTGGGGATCATGCCGTACATTTCGGCATCGATCATCATGCAACTGATGACCGCCGTCAGCCCGCAACTGGAGCAGTTGAAGAAGGAAGGTGAAGCTGGTCGTCGCAAGATTAGCCAGTACACCCGCTACGGCACTGTCGTCCTCGCCCTTGTTCAAGCTATCGGCATGTCCGTTGGCCTGGCAGGGCAGGGCGTTGCGTTCACTGGTGACTTTGGCTTCCATTTCGTCGCGGTATCCACTTTTGTGGCTGGTGCGATGTTCATGATGTGGCTGGGTGAGCAGATTACTGAGCGTGGTGTTGGTAACGGTATCTCGATGTTGATTTTCGCAGGTATCGTCGCCGGTCTTCCGAGAGCAATCGGGCAGTCTTTCGAGTCTGCACGTCAGGGTGATATCAATATCTTTGCCTTGGTTGCCATCGGTTTGCTGGCAGTAGCGATTATCGGTTTTGTGGTGTTCATTGAGCGTGGCCAGCGTCGTATTGCTGTTCACTACGCCAAGCGTCAGCAGGGTCGCAAGGTCTTTGCTGCGCAGACAAGCCACTTGCCGCTGAAAGTGAATATGGCCGGTGTTATCCCGGCAATTTTCGCGAGCAGCATTTTGCTGTTTCCGGCTTCGTTGGGTACCTGGTTTGGTCAGTCCGAAAATATGGGCTGGCTGCAGGACCTCTCTCAGTCGATCGCTCCTGGTCAGCCGTTGAATATTCTGCTGTTTAGTGCAGGGATTATTTTCTTCTGCTTCTTCTATACGGCGTTGATGTTCAATCCGAAAGACGTAGCGGAAAACCTGAAGAAGTCCGGTGCCTTTATTCCGGGCATCCGTCCAGGTGAGCAGTCTGCACGCTACATTGATGGCGTTTTGACTCGCTTGACCCTGTTCGGTGCTCTATATATGACGGCCGTGTGCCTGTTGCCCCAGTTTCTGGTGGTTGCAGCAAACGTTCCGTTCTACCTTGGCGGGACCTCGTTGCTAATCGTGGTCGTGGTTGTGATGGACTTCATGTCCCAAGTACAATCGCACCTCGTTTCGCACCAGTACGAATCCCTGATGAAGAAAGCCAACCTGAAGGGCTACGGCAGCGGCATGTTGCGCTGAGTACCCCATAAGGTTCGAGGAGTTGGTGATGAAAGTTCGTGCATCGGTGAAAAAGCTGTGCCGTAACTGCAAGATTATTCGCCGCGAAGGTGTTGTTCGAGTAATTTGCAGCGCGGAACCGCGTCACAAACAGCGCCAAGGCTGAGTGTGATCCGCTTGAAGCCCGGCAGCTAGTGCGCTGCCGGGTTGATTATTTGTTATTACAGCGATATTATCTCGCGCCCTATTTCTTGGCTTCCGGGGCGTAGGTAGCTGTCAATTGGAGTCCCACTGAATGGCCCGTATTGCAGGCGTTAACATTCCAGATAACAAGCACACTGTTATCTCGCTGACCTACATCTATGGTGTTGGTCGCACTACTGCGCAGAAAATTTGCGCAGACACTGGGGTAAACCCAGCCGCAAAGATCAAGGATCTGAGCGACGAGCAGATTGAGCTGTTGCGTGGCGAAGTGGCGAAGTTCACCACTGAAGGTGACCTGCGTCGCGAAATCAACATGAAAATCAAGCGTTTGATGGACCTCGGTTGCTACCGTGGTCTGCGTCATCGTCGTGGTCTTCCAGTGCGCGGTCAGCGTACCAAGACTAACGCGCGTACCCGTAAAGGTCCGCGTAAGCCGATCCGCAAGTAATCGCCCACGCGAATCGACAGGAAAATTATCATGGCAAAACCTGCTGCTCGTCCTCGTAAAAAAGTTAAAAAGACAGTGGTTGATGGCATCGCCCACATCCATGCATCTTTTAACAACACAATCGTGACCATCACCGACCGTCAAGGTAACGCGCTTTCTTGGGCTACCTCCGGTGGTTCGGGTTTCCGCGGTTCCCGCAAGTCCACCCCGTTTGCTGCTCAAGTAGCTGCTGAACGTGCTGGTCAAGCTGCGCTGGAATATGGCCTGAAAAACCTCGACGTTAACGTCAAGGGTCCAGGTCCAGGTCGTGAGTCTGCTGTCCGTGCTTTGAACGGCTGTGGCTATAAGATCGCCAGCATCACCGACGTGACGCCAATCCCGCACAACGGGTGCCGTCCGCCGAAGAAGCGCCGCGTGTAATCCAGGAGATTGTAAAGAATGGCTCGTTACATTGGTCCAAAATGTAAACTCGCTCGTCGTGAAGGCACCGATCTCTTTCTGAAGAGCGGCGTGCGCGCGATCGAATCGAAGTGCAACATTGAAGCAGCACCTGGTATCCACGGCCAACGCCGCGGTCGCCAGTCCGACTACGGCACCCAACTGCGTGAAAAGCAGAAGGTACGTCGTATCTACGGCGTTCTCGAGCGTCAGTTCAGCGGCTACTACAAAGAAGCTGCTGGCAAGAAAGGTGCAACCGGTGAAAACCTGCTGCAACTGCTCGAATGCCGTCTGGACAACGTTGTATACCGTATGGGCTTTGGTTCGACTCGCGCCGAATCCCGTCAGTTGGTATCGCACAAATCCGTCAGCGTAAACGGCCAAACCGTTAACGTACCGTCTTACCAGGTTCGTGCTGGTGACGTGGTCGCGATTCGCGAGAAAGCAAAAAACCAACTTCGCATTGTCCAAGCTCTCGATCTGTGTGCCCAACGTGGCCGCGTAGAATGGGTAGAAGTAGACACTGAGAAGAAGTCGGGCGTTTTCAAGAACGTTCCTGCTCGCAGTGATCTGTCCGCCGACATCAACGAAAGCCTGATTGTCGAGCTCTACTCCAAGTAAGGGCTAGAAAATAGGTGCATCCATGCAGATTTCGGTAAATGAGTTCCTGACACCCCGCCACATTGATGTGCAGGTTGTCAGTCCAACCCGCGCCAAGATCACTCTCGAGCCTCTCGAGCGTGGTTTTGGCCACACCCTGGGCAACGCGCTGCGACGCATCCTGTTGTCCTCAATGCCCGGCTGTGCAGTAGTCGAGGCCGAGATTGACGGTGTGCTCCACGAGTACAGCGCCATCGAAGGTGTACAGGAAGACGTAATTGAAATCCTGTTGAACCTTAAAGGTCTGGCTATCAAGCTGCACGGCCGTGACGAAGTTACGCTGACCTTGTCGAAGAAGGGTTCGGGGGTGGTTACCGCTGCCGATATTCAGCTGGATCATGATGTCGAGATCGTTAACCCCGATCACGTAATCGCTAACCTGGCGTCTAACGGCGCCCTGAACATGAAGCTCACTGTAGCTCGTGGTCGTGGTTATGAACCGGCCGACTCGCGTCAGAGCGATGAAGATGAAAGCCGCAGCATTGGTCGCTTGCAGCTTGACTCTTCGTTCAGCCCGGTTCGCCGTATCGCATACGTGGTGGAAAACGCCCGTGTCGAGCAGCGTACTAACCTGGACAAGCTGGTTATTGATCTGGAAACCAACGGTACTCTGGATCCTGAAGAGGCTATCCGCCGCGCTGCAACCATTCTGCAACAGCAGTTGGCTGCGTTCGTCGACCTCAAAGGTGACAGCGAACCAGTGGTAATCGAGCAGGAAGACGAGATCGATCCGATCCTGCTTCGCCCGGTTGACGATCTGGAACTGACTGTACGTTCGGCTAACTGCCTTAAGGCGGAAAACATTTACTACATCGGCGACCTGATTCAGCGTACCGAAGTAGAACTGTTGAAGACTCCGAACCTGGGCAAGAAATCCTTGACTGAAATCAAGGACGTTCTGGCCTCCCGCGGTCTGTCCCTCGGCATGCGCCTCGACAACTGGCCGCCTGCAAGTCTTAAGAAGGACGACAAGGCGACTGCCTGATCGTCGTAATCACCGAACGTGAGTTTGGTAAGGAATGAACCATGCGTCATCGTAAAAGTGGTCGTCACCTGAGCCGTACCAGCTCGCACCGCAAGGCCATGTTTCAAAACATGGCGGTGTCGCTGTTCGAGCACGAGCTGATCAAAACTACACTGCCGAAAGCTAAAGAACTGCGTCGCGTTGCTGAGCCGCTGATCACTTTGGCCAAGACAGACAGCCTGGCTAACCGCCGTCTGGCTTTCGACCGTACTCGCTCGAAAGCTATCGTTGGTAAGCTCTTCAACGACCTGGGCAAGCGTTATGCTACCCGTGAGGGTGGCTACCTGCGCATTCTCAAGTGCGGTTTCCGCGCTGGCGACAACGCGCCTATGGCGTATGTCGAGTTGGTTGATCGTGCTACTGCCGGCGAAGCTGTAAGCGCCGAGTAAGACGACAAGCTGTATCGAAGAACCGGGCCTAGTGCCCGGTTTTTTGTGGGCGTAAATAAACCCACTATCCTCATCAGACTGCCGCGCTTACAAGCCGATATCTATTTGTGCTGTGACGCGTTAGTTATTTTCTATCAAAGACCATGATTTAATGAATTTGATGGTGTCATCTTGATGGTCGATACTCCTTCCAAGCCGATTAGCCGGCAGTTCCATGACTGACCTGAGGAAGATTGAGCATGAGCCAGAACAAAATCCTTACCACCGCCAGCGGCGCGCCCGTCGCGGATAACCAGAATTCCCGCTCGGCGGGGCCACGTGGTCCGTTGCTGCTCGACGATTTTCACCTGATCGAAAAACTCGCTCACTTCAATCGCGAGAACATCCCTGAACGTCGCGTCCACGCCAAGGGTTCGGGCGCGTACGGCACGTTCACCGTTACCCAGGACATCACTCAATACACCAGCGCCAAGCTGTTCGAATCGGTCGGCAAGCAAACGCCTACGTTCCTGCGATTCTCTACTGTGGGGGGTGAACGTGGTTCTGCGGATACCGAGCGTGATCCGCGCGGTTTTGCCTTGAAGTTCTACACCGAAGAAGGCAACTGGGACATTGTGGGCAATAACACGCCCGTGTTCTTCATCCGTGACCCGCTGAAATTCCCGGATTTTATCCACACTCAAAAACGTCTGCCGCAGAGCAACTTGAAAAGCGCCCAGATGATGTGGGACTTCTGGTCGCACTCCCCCGAGGCGCTGCACCAAGTCACCATCCTGTTTTCCGACCGTGGTATCCCGGACGGCTACCGTCACATGCACGGCTTCGGCAGCCATACTTACAGCCTGATCAACGCCCGGGGCGAGCGTCACTGGGTCAAGTGGCATTACAAAACCCAACAGGGCATCAAAAACCTGGCGCCGGCTGAAGCTGCTCGCCTGGCGGGCACCGACCCTGATTACGCCCAGCGCGACCTGTTTGGCGCAATCGAACGCGGTGATTTCCCGAAATGGCGCGTCTGCATTCAGATCATGACTGAGGCCCAGGCCAACGCTCACTACGAGAACCCTTTCGACGTGACCAAGACTTGGTCGCAAAAGGAATTCCCGCTGATCGAAGTCGGCGAGCTGGAACTCAACCGCAACCCGCAGAACTACTTCGCTGAAGTAGAGCAGGCCGCCTTCGGCCCAAGCAACATGGTGCCAGGTGTGGGGTTGTCCCCAGACCGCATGCTGCAAGGTCGCGTCTTCGCTTATGCCGATGCTCATCGCTACCGTGTCGGTACCAATCACCAGCAGTTGCCGGTGAATGCTCCACGCAATCAGGTGAACAGCTATCAGCGCGACGGCTCAATGGCGTTTGGCAGCAACGGTGGCTCGGCACCCAACTACGAGCCCAACAGCTACGCCGATGCTCCCAAACAAGCGCCGCAGTACGCTGAGCCTGCTCTGGCACTGAACGGTACAGCTGATCGCCACGATCACCGCGAAGACACCGATTACTACAGCCACGCCGGTGCATTGTTCCGCCTGATGAGCGACGATCAGAGAGCGCTGCTTACCAGCAACATCGCCGGTGCAATGGCGGGTGTATCCAGTGATGTGGTTCAGCGTCAGTTGCAGCACTTCTACAAGGCAGATCCTGCTTATGGAGAAGCAATCGCAACCGCACTGGGTGTATCGCTTAACTAACTCTAAACGATAAGCAGAACCGCCCTCATTTGGGCGGTTTTTGCGTTATTTCAGCCACTTTTCTCAGGAAATCTTCACTTTTCTGCCGTTGGTCCCGTGACCAAAACGTCAGCATGGTTCAAACTACAGACTTTCAAGCAGGGAGATGTAGGGCGATGCAAGGTCACCCCGACGTAATCGATTACCTCAACACGTTGCTGACGGGCGAACTGGCAGCTCGTGACCAATACTTCATCCACTCGCGCATGTACGAAGACTGGGGCTTTACCGAGCTCTACGAGCGTATCAATCACGAAATGGAAGAAGAGGCACAGCACGCCGACGCTTTGATGCGCCGCATTCTGATGCTCGAAGGCACGCCACGCATGCGTCCTGACGACCTGGACGTGGGTACCACGGTGCCTGACATGCTCGCCGCCGATTTGCGCCTTGAGTACAAGGTGCGTGCCGCGCTCTGCAAAGGCATCGAACTGTGCGAGCAGCACAACGACTATGTCACCCGGGAAATCCTGCGGGTGCAGTTGAATGACACCGAAGAAGATCACACTTACTGGCTCGAAAAGCAGCTGGGCCTGATCAAGCTGATTGGTCTGGAAAATTACCTGCAATCGCAGTTCTGACTTCAGACGGTAAAAAGCCCCTGACACCGATGAGGTGACAGGGGCTTTTTATTGGCCGATCCATCAGGCCCTGTCGCGCGCCAACAACGGTTTCAAGTAGTAACCGGTGTGTGATTGCGACATCTCGGAGACTTGCTCCGGCGTACCCACCGCAATAATCTGACCCCCCTTGGAGCCGCCTTCCGGCCCTAGGTCCACCAGCCAGTCTGCGGTCTTGATCACATCGAGGTTGTGCTCAATCACCACCACCGTGTTGCCGTGATCGCGCAAGCGGTGCAACACATCCAGCAACTGCTGGATATCCGCAAAGTGCAGGCCTGTGGTGGGCTCATCGAGGATATACAAGGTTTTACCCGTGTCGCGCTTGGACAGCTCGCGAGACAGCTTCACCCGCTGCGCCTCGCCACCAGACAGCGTGGTCGCCGACTGGCCTAGCTTGATGTACGACAAACCCACATCCATCAGCGTCTGCAGCTTGCGCGCCAGCGCCGGAACCGCGTCGAAGAACTCCCGCGCTTCCTCGATCGTCATTTCCAGAGTTTCATGGATGTTCTTGCCCTTGTACTTCACCTCAAGGGTTTCGCGGTTATAACGCTTGCTCTTGCACACATCGCACGGCACGTAGATGTCCGGCAGGAAGTGCATCTCCACCTTGATCAGACCATCGCCCTGGCAAGCCTCGCAGCGACCGCCCTTGACGTTGAACGAGAAACGCCCAGGCCCATAGCCCCGCGAACGGGATTCTGGCACGCCGGCGAACAATTCGCGAATCGGCGTGAACAACCCGGTATAGGTGGCTGGATTGGAGCGCGGCGTACGGCCAATCGGGCTTTGGTCGATATCGACTACCTTGTCCAGATGCTCCAGGCCCTTGATGCTGTCATGCGCTGCGGCTTCCAGCGTGGTCGCGCCATTGAGGGCCGTCGCGCTTAGCGGAAACAGCGTGTTATTGATCAGCGTAGACTTGCCCGAGCCGGACACGCCGGTAACGCAGGTCAGCAGGCCCAGCGGGATTTCCAGGTCGACATTGCGCAAGTTGTTGCCACGCGCCCCCTTGAGGTGCAGCGCCATCTTCTTGTTACGCGGCGTACGCTTGGCCGGTACCTGGATCTTCACGCGGCCAGACAGGTACTTGCCGGTCAGCGAGTCCGGGTGAGCCATGACTTCGGCAGGTGTGCCTTCGGCGACAATGTGCCCGCCATGCACGCCGGCCCCCGGGCCGATATCGACCACATAGTCCGCCAGACGAATCGCGTCTTCATCGTGCTCTACCACGATCACGGTATTGCCGATATCGCGCAGGTGTTTCAACGTTCCCAGCAGACGGTCGTTGTCGCGCTGGTGCAAGCCAATGGATGGCTCATCAAGAATGTACAACACGCCGACCAGACCCGCGCCAATCTGACTGGCCAAGCGGATCCGCTGTGCCTCACCGCCCGACAGCGTGTCGGCGCTGCGATCCAGCGACAGGTAATCGAGCCCAACGTTGACCAGAAACTGCAGGCGCTCGCGGATTTCCTTGAGGATCTTGTCGGCAATTTCCCCACGGCGGCCGGTCAGCTTGAGTCCGCCAAAGTATTCGCAGGCATCACCGATCGGCAGACCGGTCACCGCCGGCAAGGTCTTTTCACCCACCCATACGTGCCGCGCTTCGCGGCGCAGGCGAGTGCCACGGCAGTCCGGGCACGGCTGGGTGCTGAGGAACTTCGCCAGCTCTTCACGCACGCTCGCCGATTCAGTCTCACGGTAGCGACGTTCCAGGTTCGGTACGATGCCCTCGAACGGGTGTGAGCGCTTGACGATATCGCCTCGGTCGTTGAGGTATTTGAAATCGACGTTCTGCGAGCCGCTGCCGGTGAGGATGACCTTCTGCTGCTCTGCCGGCAGCTGGTTGAAGGGCACTTCCAGGCTGAACTTGTAGTGAGACGCCAACGAGCCAAGCATCTGGAAGTAATAGACGTTGCGCCGGTCCCAGCCGCGTATCGCCCCCTCGGCCAGTGTCAGTTCCCCATTGACCAGGCGCTTGATGTCGAAGAACTGCTTCACCCCCAGGCCGTCACAGGTCGGGCAGGCGCCGGCCGGGTTGTTGAAGGAAAACAACTTGGGTTCCAGCTCGCTGATGGCATGCCCGCAGACCGGGCAGGCGAAGCGTGCGGAGAAGATGATCTCTTCGCCCGGCTCGTCGTCCATCGGCGCCACCAGGGCGATACCGTCCGCCAGCTTCAGTGCGGTCTCAAAAGACTCTGCCAGGCGCTGCTGCAGGTCAGCGCGCACCTTGAAGCGGTCGACCACCACATCGATGGAGTGCTTCTTCTGCTTGTCGAGCTTCGGCGCTTCGTCCAGCTCATAGAGCTTGCCGTTGATCCGCGCGCGCACGAAACCCTGGGCACGCAGCTCTTCGAAAACAGAAAGGTGTTCACCCTTGCGCTCGCGAATCACCGGCGCCAGCAGCATCAGCTTGGCGCCTTCCGGCAGGGCCAGCACCAGGTCGACCATCTGGCTGACGGTCTGGGCTTCCAGCGGAATGTCGTGATCCGGGCAGCGGGGAATACCCACGCGCGCGTACAGCAGACGCAGGTAGTCGTAGATTTCGGTGATGGTGCCCACGGTGGAGCGCGGGTTGTGGGAGGTCGATTTCTGTTCGATGGAAATGGCCGGCGACAAGCCTTCAATGGTGTCGACGTCGGGTTTTTCCATCATCGACAGGAACTGGCGGGCATAGGCCGACAGCGATTCCACGTAGCGACGCTGGCCTTCGGCATACAGCGTGTCGAACGCCAGGGACGATTTGCCCGAGCCGGACAGGCCGGTGATGACGATCAGTTTGTCCCGGGGCAGGGTCAGGTCAATGTTCTTCAGGTTGTGGGTTCTAGCCCCACGAATCAGGATCTTGTCCAAGATGGCCTCGCACGGCGGGCGTAAATAATGCCGGAGTATACGGCTAAAGACTGGATGAATATACACTGTCAAAAGGCCGCTTGCAGCCTTGCATGAAAGCTGCGCGGCAAAGCGCCGCATATACCCTCTCAATCGATGGGACTGGTAGAATCGCCGCCGGTTCACACGAGGTTTTTCCATGCACGATCCCCACAGCGAACGCATGAGTAGCGGCGAGACCCGAGCGGCAAGCGGTCTGGCCCTGGTGTTCGCCTTCCGTATGCTTGGCATGTTTATGGTGTTGCCGGTGCTGGCGACCTATGGAATGGATCTCGCAGGAGCGACCCCCGCACTCATCGGCCTGGCGATTGGCGCCTACGGTCTGACCCAGGCCATTTTTCAGATTCCGTTCGGGATCATTTCCGACCGCATCGGCCGCCGCCCCGTGATTTACCTCGGCCTGATCGTCTTCGCGCTCGGCAGCGTGCTCGCGGCCCAGGCCGATTCGATCTGGGGCGTGATCGCCGGACGCATCCTGCAGGGCGCCGGCGCGATTTCCGCGGCGGTCATGGCGCTGCTCTCGGACCTGACCCGCGAACAACATCGCACCAAGGCCATGGCAATGATCGGGATGACTATCGGGCTGTCGTTCGCCGTGGCCATGGTGGTCGGCCCGCTGCTGACCAGTGCGTTCGGCCTGCATGGGCTGTTCCTGGCCACCGGCGGCATGGCGCTGATCGGCATTGTCATCGTCGCGTTCATGGTGCCGCGCTCTACCGGCACCTTGCAGCACCGTGAGTCCGGTGTGGCGCGCAAGGCGCTGCTGCCGACGCTCAAGCATCCGGACCTGCTGCGCCTGGATTTAGGTATCTTCGTGTTGCACGCCATGCTGATGTGCAGCTTCGTCGCCTTGCCCCTGGCGCTGGTGGAAAAAGCCGGTCTGCCCAAGGAGCAGCACTGGTGGGTCTATCTCACTGCGTTGTTGATTTCGTTCTTCGCCATGATCCCGTTCATCATCTATGGCGAGAAGAAACGCAAAATGAAACGAGTTCTGCTCGGCGCCGTCGCGACATTGATGCTCACTGAACTATTCTTCTGGCAGTTCGGCGACAGCCTGCGGGCGCTGGTGAGCGGCACGGTGGTGTTCTTCACCGCGTTCAACCTGCTGGAGGCGTCATTGCCTTCGCTGATCAGTAAGGTTTCACCGGCCGGAGGCAAGGGCACGGCGATGGGGGTGTATTCCACCAGCCAGTTCCTCGGTTCCGCGTTGGGCGGCATCATGGGCGGCTGGATGTTCCAGCATGGCGGTCTGTCGGTTGTGTTCCTCGGATGCGCCGGGCTGGCTGCACTTTGGCTGGCCTTTGCTGTTACCATGCGCGAACCTCCCTACGTCACCAGTCTGCGTTTACCGCTGTCGCCCGAGGCGATGCGCGAAGCCGGTCTGGCAGAGCGCCTGAAGGCCGTCGTTGGAGTAACGGATGCAGTAGTGGTCGCTGAAGAGGCGGCCATTTACATTAAATTGGACACCGAATTATTGGATCGCGCGACGCTCGAGCAACTGGTCAACCCAGTGCCGACAGCGCGCCCAGCCTAGGAGAACGTTATGGCCCGTGGGGTTAACAAAGTCATATTGGTCGGTACATGCGGCCAGGATCCCGAAGTTCGCTACCTGCCTAACGGTAACGCCGTGACCAACCTGAGTCTGGCGACCAGCGAACAGTGGACCGACAAGCAGACCGGCCAGAAGGTCGAGAAAACCGAATGGCACCGTGTGTCGATGTTCGGCAAGGTTGCCGAAATCGCCGGTGAATACCTGCGCAAAGGTTCGCAGGTCTACATCGAAGGCAAACTGCAGACCCGCGAGTGGGAAAAGGACGGTATCAAGCGTTACACCACTGAAATCGTGGTCGACATGCAAGGCACCATGCAACTGCTGGGCGGCCGTCCACAGGGCGACCAACAGGGCCAGGGCGGCATGTCCAACTCGGCACCGCGTCCACAGCAGTCGCGTCCACAGCCAAGCCAGCAGCCACAGCGTGAGTCGCGTCCAGCGCCACAACAGGCCGCGCCACAGCCGGCTCCGGATTTCGACAGCTTTGATGACGATATTCCGTTCTGATCTACGCCCGCGCTGGCACCCAGCGCTCAGCTGATCCCAACGCCCCTGCGGATTGCAAAATCCCAGGGGCGTTTTCGTATGCGCTCAAATAGTCGCAACGCTCGCCGCCATTCTCCTGCACAAAATCATCACACAGCGTTGATATCAACGCGACATCACTTTTCTTTAAGCGTTCCAGAGTTGTACAAATATAAAAAAATGTACAACTTTTCTTAAAGTTCTCAATCTCAATGCCGACACCGAGCATGAAACGATTAGTTACATGCACAGCGTGATTAGCCAAATGTGCCAGACAGAGCCAGGCATTTGAGAGAAAACGGACAGTTCTCACCTATAAACCTTCCACAAACTGTCCCATTGCGGGCTGTGAGAACTGTATGAATATCCTTGCTCCTGCCGTACACCTGGCCAGCCGTTTACGTTTCCCTACCAAATTCGGCGTGCTGGCAATCATCGTCCTGATCCCTCTGGTGCTGCTTGGCTCCCGTATCGTCCACCAGATCAACGAGAGTCTAGAAGTCATCCGCTCCGAACAATCGGGCCAACGCTATCTGTTGGACGTGACCCCTGTGCTGCGCTTGTCGATGTTGCAACGCGCACTCACCAACCGCCTGCTCAGCGGTGACAAGAGCGCGCAGCCCGATCTTTCCGCCAACCAGGCAAAGCTGGAAGACGCATTTTCTAAACTGGCCACCACCGACCGCCAGTTCAACGCCCAGCTCGAAACCGGTGACCGCGTGCAGCGCCTGCGTGCCGGGGCGCAGCGCCTGATTGAGCTGGCCAAGGGCGACGCCAACCCGAGCACTACCTTCGACGAGTGGAACGATCAACTCACCGAAACCCTGAACTTCGTTTATTACGTATCGGCCACCTCGGGCATGGTGCTCGATGAAGACTTTGCCTCGCTGTTCATGATCGACCAGAGCACCTTGCGGTTGCCGCGCCAGATCAATATCGTCGGCCAATTGCGCGGTCTGGTCAGTGGGCTGCATGAGGGGCAGGTATTGAGCCCGGGCACGCGTGGCGTGATCAGGGCGATGCTCAAGAACGAGGTGATGATCCACAAGGAGCTCCAGCAGAGCCTGGACCTTTTGCGTCGTCGCGAGCCGGCCCTGGCCGATCGCATTCAGGCACCGATTACCAGTGCCTTTGCGAGCCTGGAGGGTTTTCGCGCCGATCTTGATCTGATGATTGGCTCCACCACCGACACCATCAGCGGCGTGCAGAACCTGCCGGCCAAGGGCAACGCGGTAGTCGCCGAGTTGTACAAGGCGCAGGACACCCTGCAAGACGCGCTGTTGAAGAGACTCGAACGCCGTGTCCAGGAAAAAAGCGCAGAGCGCCTGCTCATCCTCGGCATGCTGGCCGGGCTTGGCCTGTTGCTGGTGTACGCCTTCAGCGGCATCTACAGCGCCATGCGGCGCACCCTCAACGATGTGTTGAGTGCCACGCAGCTGATTGCCCAGGGCGACCTGAGCACGCGCATTCCGGTGCGCGGCAACGATGAAATGGCCGACGTGGGCAACGCTCTCAACGCGATGGTGCAGGCCTTCAGTGCGTCGCTGGCGCAGGTTGAGCGCAGTTCGCAATCGGTGTCCGAGGCGGCCGCGCGCATGGGCGTGTCTATCGACGTGGCCAAACGCTCGATGAATGTGCAGCAAAGCGAAACCGAGCAAGTCGCCACGGCCATCAACGAGATGACCGCCAGCGTTGCCGATGTGGCGCAGAACACCGAGGGCGCCGCCCATGCCGCCGGGCATGCCAGTCAGTCTTCGATCGCAGGCCTTGCGAAGATGCAGGAAACCCGCGTCACCATCGAAGCCCTGGCCGAAGAAGTGGAGCGCAGCGCGCAGAAAGTCTCCGCGCTAGCCCAGCACAGCCAGCAGATCGGCGGGGTTATTGAAGTGATCCGTAACATCGCCGATCAAACCAACCTGCTGGCGTTGAATGCCGCCATCGAGGCGGCCCGTGCCGGTGAGCAGGGCCGCGGCTTTGCGGTGGTGGCGGACGAGGTCCGAACCCTGGCCTCGCGCACGCAGAACTCAACCGAAGAAATCCGCACCATTATCCAGGAGCTGCAACTGGCGACGTCCGCGGCCGTGGAGCAGATGAAGTCGGGCAAGTTGCGCGCGCAGGCCTGTCTCGAGTCTGCTCAACAAGCCTCGACCAGCCTGGATGCAATCAATGATGGCGTTGACCAGATCGTCGGCATGAACACGCAGATCGCCAGCGCAGCGGTGCAGCAACACGCCGTGTCCGAAGACATCAACCGCAACGTGACCGAAATTCGCAACGGCAGTATCACGTTGATGGAGGGCATCGAAGACAACGCTGCGACGGCGCAGGAGCTGTCGTTGCTGGCGGGGGAGCTGCGTACGGTGGTTTCGCGGTTCAAACTGTAGGGAAACAAAAGGACGCATTTATTGGCAGCCGTCGTGTGAATGAGTTCTGGCAGACTGGTGCAGTTTTTACACCACGCAGAAGGAAAACCGCGATGACCTGGTCTGCCAAGCAATACACCTTGTTCGAGCAACAACGTACCCGTCCCGTCCGCGATCTGGTCGCGGCCATCCCGAATGTCGACGTGCACAGCGCCGTCGACCTGGGCTGCGGCCCCGGTAACTCAACGCAGGTGTTGGCCGAGCGCTATCCGCAGGCGCAGGTCACCGGCATGGACAGTTCCGATGACATGTTGCTCGACGCCCGTCAGCGTCTGCCTAACCTTGATTTCGAGCTGGCGGATATCGGCGCCTGGAACCCGGCGCGGCAATTCGATGTGATTCTCGCCAACGCCTCTCTGCAATGGCTGCCCGACCACGCCACGCTCTACCCGCACCTGGTCAGTCATCTGACGCCGGGCGGCACGCTGGCGGTGCAAACGCCGGATAACCTCGACGAGCCTGCCCACCAACTGGCCCGCGACGTGGCGGCACAGGGGCCCTGGTCGGCGAAGATCGGAGCGTTCAAGCACAATCCGCGTCACCCCGCGAGCTACTACTACGAGTTGCTGAGCCAGCATTGCAGCACCGTGGATGTTTGGCGCACCACCTACCAGCACCCGCTGGCCGACCACGCGGCGGTAGTGGAATGGTTCAAGGGCTCGGGGTTGCGGCCGTTTCTCGCGCCTTTGAGCGATGACGAAAAGGCCGCGTTCCTACGCGAATACCAGACGAGGATTACCAAAGCCTACCCAGCCCTGAGCGACGGCAGCGTGCTGTTGCCATTTCCGCGCCTGTTCATCATCGCCACTCGCTGACGCTTCACAGGGCGGTCACACGGCCGCCGTCTGCGCCTTCAGGTACTCATCCGCCGACACCACGCTCGCATAACCGAACGCCAGCGCCGCCATGTATGCATCATGCACCTGCGTCGCCGGGATGACCTTGCCATTGAATTCAAGATCCCGCGTGGCGCAGGCATCGTGGATCACCGTGACCTTGTAGCCCAGGTCCGCCGCTGCGCGCACCACCACCACGTCGGTGATGCTGCGTCGTTCCAGCAGAGCGCGCAGATCGGCTTCGCGAAACGCATTCACGAAATGTTTAAGCACCACCGGCTCGCTGCCTTCGTTGAGTGCCTTGGGGTGCAACTGCGCGCCTTCCGAGCCTGGAGTGAAGAAGGGCGCATCCTCGGCGGTGAATTCATGGCGCACGTGAATCACGGCATCGCCCGCCTGACGAAACGCCTGCAGCACCTGCGCCGCCTTGTCCGCCGCCGCGTCCACGTCGACGAGCGGCCACTTGCCCTGGGGGAAGTAGTCGTTCTGGATATCGATCAGAATGAGCGCCTGCTTGGCCATGGGTTTTGCCTCGTGATGAGTTGAGCAGACCGCTATCTTAGCTGGCGCCCTGGCCTTTCGCCCACTGGATTGGCGCGCTCCTTGTGGCGGTGAATCGTGCAGAACGCCACGCCCTGCACGTGGCGTCGTGCAAAATAAAACAGGCCAACTGCTATCGCCCATTCGGCAACTGATTGATTTTAAAACCCTGCGCCTCAACCGCGCCTTGGCCTGATCCCTGCAACCTCTCATTTACATACCTGGCAGGAAGCAAGGGGGCCGCATGAACGCGACTCAACGCAGGAAACTGGTGGTCGCTCACTCCACAAGAGAGGGCGCGCCGCAGCATGAAGTGGAAACCAACCGTGCACTGGCCCGTTGGCTGGCGCAGATACTCGGGCTGGAGTTCGCCGGCAGCTTCGATCCCAAGGTCCATGCCGGCCGCGACCTTTACATACTGCCCACGCAGACGCTGGTGGGTCCGGCCCAGGCCCGCGCGCTCAACATCCAGGGCCCCGAAGACCTGTGGGGCGGTTATGTCGATCACGACTTCATCTGCACCAAAGCCATCAGCCATGGCCTGCTCGGGCCCGATGCAACGGCGCCGGAGGGCTGGTCGCCGTTGTTCTGCGAACTTGTCAGGCCCGTCGTGCTCGACGGCCTCAGCGTATTTGCCTTGCAGGACGCCCGTGCCGCCGCTGAGCGCCTGCTCTACAGCGGGCCGATTCGCCTGAAACCGGTGCATGCCTGCGCCGGGCGCGGCCAGGTAGTCATTCGCAGCCTTGATGAGTTCGATGCGCTGCTCAAACGGGACGGCGCCGAGCAATTGTTCAGCGATGGCGCAGTGCTTGAGCAGGACTTGCACGAGGTGATCACCCACAGCGTGGGCCAGAGCTATATCGGCGACCATGTGTTCAGCTACTGCGGCGAGCAATACCTCACGCATGACGCAAACGGTGATGAGGTGTACGGCGGCTCCGACCTGATCGTGGTGCCCGGCGACTACGACGACCTGCTCGCCCTCGGCCTGCCCGTCGACGTGCGTGAAGCCATCGAACAGGCCCAGGTTTTCGACAGCGCCGCCGATGAGGCCTACCCTGGGTTCTATGCCTCGCGGCGCAATTACGACATCGCCCAGGGCCTGGACAGCGACGGCCAGCGCCGTAGCGGCGTGCTCGAACAATCCTGGCGCATGGGCGGGGCCAGCAGCGCGGAAGTCGCGGCGCTGCAAAGTTTCATCAACCACCCGGGCCTCAAAGCCATTCATGTGTCATCGGTGGAAACCTACGAGGACCAGCCGCTTCCGGCGCAGGCCATCGAGGTGTATCGCGGCCCGGCCGAAAACAGCGACTTTCTTCTCAAGTACGTAACGGTTAAATCTTATGACGGCTAGAAGCGAAAGCATTGCAATCGAGATAGACGACGAACACATGAGCGGGACATTCCTCAGTCCCAAATCCAAAGTCCCCGGCGTGTTGTTCGTGCACGGCTGGGGCGGCAGCCAGGAACGCGACCTGGAACGCGCCAAAGGCATCGCAGGTCTGGGCTGCGTGTGCCTGACCTTCGACCTGCGCGGCCATGCCGGCGCCGGCATTCCGCTGGCCCGCGTCACCCGCGAAGACAACCTGCGCGACCTGCTGGCGGCCTACGACCGTCTGCTCGCCCACCCGGCCATCGACACCTCGGCCGTGGCGGTGGTGGGCACCAGCTATGGTGGCTACCTCGCGGCGATTCTCACCTCATTGCGCCCGGTACGCTGGCTGGCGCTGCGCGTGCCGGCGCTGTACCGCGACGAAGAATGGCTCAAGCCCAAGCGTGACCTGAACAAGATGGACCTGATGGATTACCGCAGCACCCTGGTGCGTGCCGACACCAATCGCGCCTTGCACGCCTGTTCGGCGTTTACCGGTGATGTGTTGATCGTCGAGTCGGAAACCGACGACCACGTGCCCCACGCCACCATCATGAGTTACCGCGCGGCGTGCCAGCAGACCCATTCCCTGACGCACCGCATCATCGATGGCGCCGACCATTCGTTGAGCGATCCGGTGTCGCAGCAGGCCTATACCTCGATCCTGGTGGACTGGATTACGGAGATGGTGGTGGGTGAACGGTTGAGCATTATCCAGGCTCGATAACCGCCATCGGGAGCAAGCCCCTTCCACATTTGAAATGCATTCAACGTGTGGGAGGGGGCTTGCTCCCGATGGCGGTATGTCAATCACCCACAATCAAGCCGGCGTCTTCTTCACCCGCAGCGCCTTGGCCTTCGCCTCCACGCCCAGGTACATCACCAACGCAATCAGCAACGGGCAAATAAAATAAATCGCCCGATACGCAATCAACCCCGCCAACAAACTGCCCCGCGACGCCTCATGTTGCAACAGCCCGATAAACACCGCCTCGAGCACCCCAAGCCCGGCCGGGATATGCGTCACCACCCCGGCAATCGCGCTGATCAGCAACACCCCCAACACCAGCGGGTAATCCAGCTTGGCAGGCAGCAGGGTGAAAATCACCGCCGCCATCAGCGACCAGTTCAATGCGCCCAGCGCCAATTGCAGGCACGCCATGCGCAGCGAAGGCAGGTTGATCTCGATGCCGCGAATCGACCACGCGCGCTTCTTCGAGAACTGACAGGCCGCCAGGTAGCCCAGGCTGACCAGCACCAGCAGCGCGCCAATCCCCTGCAATGCCGTCGTGCTGACCTTCCATCCCGGTGGCATGGTCACCAGCCCGCTGCTGAACACCACCCCGGCCAGGGCCATGTAGCCGAACCAGTTGGTCGCCAGGCTCAGCCCGAGGATCTTGGCGATATTGCCGGTGCTCACCCCCAGCCGCGAATACAACCGATAACGCATGGCGATCCCGCCGACCCACGCGCTCAGATTCAGGTTGAACGCATAGCTGATAAAGCCCACCGGCAAAATCTGCTTCCAGCGCAATGGCTGGCCGATGTAGGTGCGGCCGATCAGGTCGAAGCACGCGTACACCAGAAAACTGCACAAGGTCAGCCCGGCGGCGATCAGCAAGGTGCGCCATTTGAAATCGCCCAGGGTCTGGATCACTTCGCTCCAGTCGATCCGCCGCGCAAGCATCGTGAACAGCACAATCAACAGCAGGAAGAAGGCGATGGTCAGTGGCTTCTTCCAGCGCTTGAAGCGTGAGCCTGTGTGGTCAGTCATGGGCCTGGCTCTCGAAAGGTTTCAAGCGGGGTTTGTGCGCTGGCAGCCAGCCGGTCAGCGCCGGGAAGTGGCGCATCACATGGAACACCAGGAAGCCGACGGTCAGGCGCCACAGCCACAGGCGCGGCTTGTGCTTTGCCGGGATGACCTGGCAGTGGTTTTTGCTGAGGGTTTCCAGGCTGTCGTACAGCTGCTGATTGAACGCGCGGTCGCGAATCAGCACGTTGGCCTCCAGGTTCAGCGCCAGGCTTAACGGGTCGAGGTTGCTCGAACCCACCGTGCTCCAGTCGTCGTCCACCAGCGCCACCTTGCCGTGCAGCGGGCGCTGGCAGTATTCGTGGATCACCACGCCGTCCTTGAGCAGATAGTCGTAGAGCATGCGCGCCGCCAGTTTGGCCAGCAGCACATCGGGCTGGCCCTGCATGATCAACTGCACCTGCACGCCGCGCCGTGCCGCATTGCGAATTTCGCGCAGCAAACGGTAACCGGGGAAGAAATACGCGTTGGCGATCACCGCACGTTTTTTCGCCTGGCTCAGGGCGTAGATATACGCTTCTTCGATGTCGTCGCGATGCTGCAGGTTGTCGCGATAGATCAGGCGAACCAGGCCCTCACCGCTGTCGGTGGCCCACGGCGAAGGCCGCTGCTGGCGACGACGCCAGCCACGCCGCGTGCGCACCTGACGACCGCTTTGCGCCAGGGCAAAGTGATGCAGGTCGGCCACCGCCGGGCCTGTCACCTGCACCGAATAATCCTGCTTGGCCTCGGGGCCGAAATCGCCCAGATGGTCGGCCGAAAAGTTGATCCCGCCAATAAACGCGACCTCGGCATCCACCACCACGATCTTGCGGTGCAGGCGGCGAAACCAGTTGGTGCGAATGCCCAGGGTCTTGGACGCCGGGTCGAACATCTGCACCATCACCCCGGCATCTGCCAGCGCTGCAAGAAACGCCGCGCTCAGCTCGCCACAGCCGAAGCCATCCAGGCTGACCACCACCTTCACGCCACGTTGGGCTGCCTCGATCAGAATGCCTTGCAGCTCATGGCCGACCTTGTCCTCGAACAGGATAAACGTCTCCAGCAGGATCTCTCGCTGCGCCGCGCGCATGGCATCGAAGACCCTGGGGAAGTACGCCTCGCCGTTCTCCAGCAACTCCACCTGGTTGCCACTCTGCCAGCCGTAATCCAGGTCGCGGGCCTTGGCCTCATCCGGCGGCTGATCGGTCGCGATATGCTCCACCGCAATATTCATAGCTCAATCTCCACCGACAGCGGCACATGGTCTGAGAGGTGGGACCAGGGCCGGGTATTCAGCACGCGGGGGTTATGCACCGTCACGTTGCGCACGTAGATGCGGTCCAGCGCCAGCAGCGGCAAGCGCGCGGGGAAGGTGCGCGCGTGTTTGCCCGAAGACTGCATGAATACTTCCTGCAGGCCGCTCTGGCTGAGGTCGGCACGCTGGCGCCAATCGTTGAAGTCGCCGGCGACCACCAGCGGCGCGTCGGCGGGTATTTCGCCAATGCGCTGCTCGAGCAGGCGCAGTTGCTGCTGGCGATGCACCTCGCGCAGGCCCAGGTGCATGCAGATCGCATGCACCTCCTGGCCGCTGCCGGGCAGGCGTAACACGCAATGCAGCAGGCCACGGTTTTCGTGGCCGCTCTGGGAAATGTCGAGGTTCTCGTAGCGCACGATCTGGAATTTCGACAGCAGCGCATTGCCATGGTCGCCATGGGGGTAGACCGCATTGCGGCCATAGGCGAATTGCGGCCAGATACTGTCGGCGAGAAATTCGTACTGCGGCATGTTCGGCCAATCGCTGTAGCGCTGGGGATGCTGCTCATGGGTGCCGTGGATTTCCTGCAGGAACACCATGTCGGCGCCGACACTGCGCACTGCTTCGCGCAGCTCGGGCAGGATGAAACGCCGGTTCAGCGCGGTGAAACCCTTGTGGATATTGACCGTGAGCACCGTAAGACGGGCGACGGCAACGTCCGGCGCCACCACCGGGAGCGGTTCTGGATGGGTCATGCCAGCACCCCGGGTTCAGGCAGCTGTCCGGGCACTGTGGCCAGGTGCTGGTCCAGGCCGAAACGCTGCAGCAACTGGCGCGCGTCGAAAGGCGCGCGCACCTTGAGGTCATTGTCGAAGAAACAGAACACATCGCGTTGCTTGCGGGTGCGGGGTTTATGCTGCGGGTCGACCAAGTGTGCATCCTCCGGTTGTTTGCCATGGGCCCACCGCTCAATGCGGTCGCCCCAGCGTTCGAGGGCTTCAGGGGTGTAGCCGCTGGCGTACAGCTGCTTGTCGCCGTGCAGACGCAGGTACATGAAGGTGGCGGTGACGTCTTCGATAGACGGCCACTTGCCGGCGGTATCGGCCACCACCAGCGCGACGCCATATTTTTCGAGCATCTTTACGAACGCCGGCACGGCGAAGCTTTTATGGCGAATTTCCACGGCGTGACGCAGGGCTCTCTTGCCATGGGCCTGCATGCTCGCCTTGCCGTTCAGGCGGGGCTCATGCTGGCGGGCGAGGGCGGCGGCCTGTTGCGTGTCGCCGGGCAGTTGCTGCAAAAAGGCTTCGAACAGCGGCGCATCGAATTTAAAGCTGGGCGGGAATTGCCACAGGATCGGCCCCAGTTTCTCCTTCAATTCCAGCACGCCGGATGCAAAGAAATTCGCCAGCGGCGCATGCACATCCTTGAGCCGCAGGATGTGCGTGATATAACGCGGCGCCTTGACGCTGAACATGAAACCCTCGGGTGTATCGGCGTACCACTCGGCGTAGCGCTTGGGCGTTTGCAGCGCGTAGAACGAGCCGTTGATTTCGATGCTGTTGACGGCACGTGACGCAAACTGCAACTCGCGTTTCTGGGTCAGCCCCTCGGGATAGAAGTCCCCGCGCCAAGGCGTATAGCGCCAGCCGGATATGCCGATATGAATCGCCGCCATGGTTGGGTCCGTGGGAAAGAGTGCGTGGTTGGATGACTGTGATTTTTGTCGGAAAGTTTCCCGATTCCTACAAACGGCATGCTTCCAATGCAGTAGATCCAGTGTGGGAGCGAGCGAGCCCCCTCGCACAGGGAACGATCAGGGCTCAAACCCGTCAGTTCCTTACAGACCCTTTCCCAGGAGCCCGGTGTTTTGCTGAATCTAAAGACTGCATGGCTACTCGGCGCGCTGCTGTTTTGCGGCAGCGGCGCACTTCAGGCGGCGGCGACCGCACCCGCCACCGCCCCCGAAGCCGAGGCCCCGGCCAAGCCGGAGTTGCTGGTGGAAGGCGGACTGCTCGGCGCGATCAGTTCCAGCATTGACGACGTGCAGCAGAAGCTCGACCTCAATCAGAACTTCATTGACGAGTGGCGTCTGCGCGCCGACCGCGCCGCCAACGAAGTCGGGCGCCTGGTCAATCAGACGTCAGCCCGCTCACCGTGGAGCGTGGCTGGGGATTTCCTGTTGTTGTCCGGCGTCTGGATCGGCGCCTTTAGCCTGTTGACCTTGCTGGGCCGGATGATGGTGCGACGCCTGGGCCAGCGCGCGTTTTTTGAACGGCGCGGGCGGTTGCTGGATGTGCTGGGCTACGTCGTGCCCTATACGCTCCCGGCGCTGATCTGCCTGCCGCTTACCCTGTACGTCAGCCATTTTCTCGCCACCTCCGTGGGGCGCGCGCTGGCGCTGTGCCTTGCCTACGCCACCAGCAGCGGCATCTTTTCCACCTCAATGCTGTTGTGCGTCATCGTCATGTTCAACGTGGGCCACAAGCGTCCGGCGGTGCAGATCATTTGTGACTACTGCCCCAAGCCGCTGTTCCTGATCGGCTTCCTCGCCGCCCTCAGCGATGCCTTGACCAGCCCGCAGATCGCCCGCCAGTTGGGCGGCAATATCACCAGCAGCATCGCGGTGTTCACCGGGCTGTTCGCCACGGTGATCTTTGGCGTGCTGGTGGTGCGCCTGCGCCGTCCGGTCGCCCACTTGATCCGCAATCGGTCGTTGGCCCAACGCATCAAGCACCCTGCGTTGCAGCAATCGCTGCGTATCTTCTCGGGGCTGTGGTACTGGCCGATCCTGCTGATGGTGCTGGTCTCGGCGATCAACCTGATCGGTGCCGGCGACGATAATCAGAAGGCGCTGCGTTGTGCGCTGTTCACCACAATCCTGCTGATCGGCACGGTGTTTCTCAGCACGGTGCTGCAACACCTGTTCAAGTCGCGCAGCCAGGTGGCGATCCAGCGCAGCAGCGCCTACAAGGAGCGCTTCCTCAGTTTGCTGCACGCGATCCTGCGCATCGCGATGGCCGTGGCGTTTATCGAAGTGCTTGGGCGTATCTGGGGCGTGTCGCTGTTCGAGTTCGCCGAGCGCAACTCGATCGGGCGCGCCATCAGCGACTCGCTGAGCAGCATCGGCCTGATCCTGCTGATGACCTGGCTGTTCTGGGTGGTGCTCGACACGGCGATTCAGGAAGCGCTCAAACCGCCGGTCAACAAACGCTCCAGTCGCCAGCCCAGCACGCGGGTCAAGACTATCCTGCCGCTGCTGCGCAATGCGGTGAAAATCATCCTCGTGGTGATCTGCGCGATCACCACCATGGCCAACCTGGGCATCAACGTCGCGCCGCTGTTGGCCGGTGCCGGTGTGGTCGGCCTGGCCATCGGTTTCGGCTCCCAGCAACTGGTGCAGGACGTGATCACGGGCCTGTTCATCATCATCGAAGACACCTTGTCGATCGGCGACTGGGTGGTACTCGACTCCGGCCACGCCGGCACCGTCGAAGGCCTGACCATCCGCACCCTGCGCCTGCGCGACGGCAAGGGCTTTGTGCATTCGGTGCCGTTCGGGCAGATCAAGGCGGTCACCAACCAGTCGCGACAGTTTGCCTACGCGTTTTTCTCGGTGCAGTTCACCTACGACACCGATGTGGACAAGGCCGTGGAACTGATCCATGAAGCGGGGCAGTCGATCCGCGACGACGCGTTCCTCAAGTACAACCTGCAAGGGCCGCTGGAAGTGTTCGGCGTCGATAAAATGGACCTCAACGGCGTGGTGCTCACCGCGCAGTTCCGCACCGTGTCGGGCGGGCAATATGCAGTCAGCCGCGCGTTTAACCAGCGGTTGAAGAAGCTTGTGGATAACTGTGACGAGGTGCATTTCGCGCAGACTTATCCACAGCAGGTGCTGTTGCCCAAGCGGGTGGGGCACGCTGAAGAGGTGGTGGAAATTACCGAGCCGCCGCGTAGCCAGTGAGGATGCTATCGGGAGCAAGCCCCCTCCCACACTGGAATGGGTTCACACATCGAACTATGTGAACCCAATCCAGTGTGGGAGGGGGCTTGCTCCCGATGAGGCCCTCAAGACCGCCCAAGCAACTTCTCCTGCACCGCCTGCTGATCCACCTCAACCAGCACCTGCTGCTTGCCGCCAACCATAACCGCCGCCGGCAACCCGTCGCGGTACACAATCCGATTGCCACTCACCGCCGGCACCTTGCTGCCCGGTAACAGCGTGCCCACCAGGTTCAGCGGGTCCGCCCCACACACCGCCACCAGGCTCCCGTCGTGCGCGCGCCGCCGTACCTCGCGCAGCAGAGGAATCGCCTCGGGCAACGCAAACTGCTCACCCGCCAAGCCGCTCACAAATCGCCCGCCGCGGATCTCCCCGCGCGCTTCCAGGCGGTGGAAGGTGCGCAGCAATTCGCGCCAGCTCGGCAACCAGTCCGCCTCGCGTTCAAGCAGGCGCCAGAACACCACGCCGTAGCGGCGCAGCAGCGTCATGGCCACATGTTCGAGGGTTTCGGCAGCGTGCGGGCCGGCGGCGGTGGGCGGGCGGCGGATCAAGGCCCAGCGTCCGGCATCGTCCATGCCGCCGATAAACGCACCGCGCCCGCGCCGGCTGCTGCGCGCCTGGCGCTTGCTGGCGGGCGTGGTCAGGGCGCGCAGCCCGGCAAAGCTGTCGGCATTCACCAGGCCCGCGCCCACCAGTTCCTGCAACACTGTTTCCAGCTCGCTGCGCAGCAGACGGGCTTCGTGCACCAGTTCATCAAAAAACAGCGCGCCGTGCTCGCGCAGGGCCAGGTGGACCTTTTGTGCCTTGGGCGACAGCGCGGTGCTGTCGACGGGGTCGGTCAGGCCGCTCCACAATCCTACCTGGCTGCGCGGCAACAGCACCACCGGCGTGCTGCGCAGGGCCATGGCGCCGGCCTTGTCGCTCAAGCGCATCCACACCAGCTTGCCGCTGCGGCACAACTCATCGAGCCAGGTGGAGGAATAGTCCTTGATGCGCGCACTGAGCAGGTCACTGTCCCAGGCCGAGGTGGCGGCCGCAAAGCCTTCGAACTGGCCGACGATCTGCGGCAACACCGCGCTGCCCTGGCCACGGGTGGCCTCGGACACGTGATGCCAGTCGAACAGAAAGCGCATGAAATCCTGCAGCGCCACCGGTTCGATTTCGCGGCGCAGGCGCTTGACCGTGTAGCGGTGAATACGCGCCAGCAGGTGCCGTTCGCACCATTGCTCTGCGCTGGCGCCGGGGCTGAAATGCCCGCGCAACACATAGCCTTCCTGCTCCAGCCGGGCCAACGCCTGGGTCACGGCGGCCACCGGCAACCCGATGGGCGCGGCGATCTCGATCACACTCAACGGACCAAAACCACCGAGGCGCGCACGCAGCACTTCGAGCACTGCGTCCTCGAAGGTCCAGGGCTCATCGAAGCCGGGCAATAACGGCAAATCGTGAGGATAAATCGCCTGCCAACAGCTCAGGCGTTCGACGGCGACCCACAACCCGTTGGGCAATTGATAGGCGCGCCCGGCCTTCGCCAGCGCGTTCAGCCACTGTGCCCATGGCGGCGTGACTTCGCTTTCGGCGATGCACGCCAGGCTCATCAGCGCTTCATGCATTTCGTCCGGGCCATGGGGCGTTGGCCAGGCCTCCTCACGCACGCCAGCAATGGCCTCGGCATCCAGGGCGCCAAGGTCGTCGGTGCTTTGCGGGTCGCTCCAGCGCCGGTTGAGCACGGCCTGGGTGCGGCGCTCTTCCAGCGGCGCATCGTCGAGAAAGGTGTAGGGCCGCGCGCTGAGAATTTCCGCCGCCATGGGCGAGGGCGCCGGCAAGTCGCGGCTGATCAGGCGCACCTCGCCGCGTTCCATGCGCCGCAGCAGGGCCAGCCAGGCGTCGCTGTCCATGGCTTCGTGCAGGCAGTCGTCGAGGGTCTGTTCCACCAGCGGGTGTTCGGGCACTTCACGTTCGCCGGCGAGGTTTTCCAGGCAGGCGATCTGGTCGGGAAACACGCTGGCGATCAGGTCTTCGCTTTTCATGCGCTGGATCTGCGGCGCCACCTTGCGCCCGCCGGTAAAGCGCGGCAATGCCAGCGCCACCCCGGCATTCCAGCGCCAGCGCACGCCGAACAGCGGAGCGTCCAGTACCGCCTGGATCAGAATGTGTTCGGCGCTGTGGCTGTTGAGGTAACGCCACACCTCATCCAGCTCAAAGCTGTGGCTGGTGGACAGCGACAGCACAATCGCGTTTTCACTGGCCGCCGCTTGCAGCTCGAAGTTGAACGTGCGGCAAAAACGCTTGCGCAACGCCAGGCCCCAGGCGCGATTCAGACGGCTGCCGAACGGCGTGTGAATGATCAACTGGGTGCCGCCGGACGCGTCGAAAAACCGCTCCATGATCAGCGTGTCCTGGGACGGTAATGCGCTCAGCGCCAGGCGCGCGCGGGCCAGGTAATCGAGGATTTGCTCGGCGCTGGCGCGGTTCAGGCCCAGGGTGCCGGTGAGCCAGTCCTGCGCCGGTTGCAGGTCGCCGGGGCTGGCGCCAAGCAGGCGGTCCAACTGGCCCTGCAAGCGTGCCACGGCGGCGGACAGCTCGTTGCTGCGCCCGGGCATTTCGCCGAGCCAGAACGGAATGGTCGGCGGCTGGCCATGGGCATCCTCGACCCGTACCTTGCCGGCTTCGACCCGCAGGATGCGGTAGGAGGTGTTGCCCAGCTGGAAGATGTCCCCGGCGATGCTTTCCACCGCAAAGTCTTCGTTGACGCTGCCGATGTTCAGGCTCTGGGGTTCGAGCAAAACGCTGTAGTCGGCGTTGTCGGGGATGGTGCCGCCGCTGGTCACGGCGGTCAGCCTGGCGCCCCGGCGACCGCGCAGGGTGCGGGTCAGGGCGTCGCGGTGCAGGTAGGCGCTGCGAATGCCCTGGCGCCCGTTGTAGCCCTCGGCGAGCATCTGCAACAGCGCCTGGTAGTGGCGTTCATCCAGCGCGGCGTAGGGCGCGGCGCGGTGGATCAGTGCCAGCAGGTCTTGTTCGGGCCATTCGCGGGCGCTGACTTCGGCAATGATCTGCTGGGCCAGCACGTCCAGCGGCGCGACCGGGATGTGCAGGGTGTCCAGTTCGCCACGGCGCACGCAGTCGAGCAGGGCGGCGCATTCGATCAGGTCGTCGCGGGTGGTGGCGAACAGGCGCCCCTTGGGCGTGCCGCCGACCTGATGGCCGGAGCGTCCAACTCTTTGCAAAAAACCGTTGATGGAGCCGGGCGAGCCGATCTGGCACACCAGGTCCACCTCGCCGATATCGATCCCCAGCTCCAGCGACGCGGTAGCGATCAGCACTTGCAACGCGCCGGCCTTGAGCCGTTGCTCGGCGTCCAGGCGCAACTCCTTGGCGAGGCTGCCGTGGTGCGCGGCCACGGCGGTCTTGCCCAGGCGCTCGCTGAGGTGGCGGGCCAGGCGTTCGGCCAGGCGCCGGGTGTTGACGAAAATCAGCGTGGTGCGGTGTTCGCGGGCCAGTGTCGCGAGGCGATCGTAGACTAGTTCCCAGACGTCATTGGCCATGACCGCCGAGAGCGGCACTGGCGGCACTTCGATGCCCAGGTCGCGCGGGCGGGCATGGCCGATGTCGACAATGGCGCACTCGCGCGCGGTGCCCACCAGAAACCGCGACACCGCCTCGATGGGTTTTTGCGTGGCCGACAAGCCGATGCGCGTCAGCGGCTCGGCGCACAGGCCTTGCAGGCGCTCCAGGCTCAGCGCCAGGTGGCTGCCGCGCTTGCCGGCGGCGATGGCGTGGATCTCGTCGACAATGACCGTGCGCGTGCTGGCGAGCATTTGCCTGCCGGAGTCCGAGCCGAGCAGCACATACAGCGACTCCGGGGTGGTCACCAGGATATGCGGCGCGCGTTTGCGCATCAACGCGCGGTCTTTTTGCGGGGTGTCACCGGTGCGCACGGCGGTGCGGATCTCCAGCGGCGCCAGGCCCTGGCGCTGCAACTGCGCGCTGATCCCGGCCAGCGGGTTTTGCAGGTTGATCTGGATATCGTTGGACAGTGCCTTGAGCGGCGACACGTACACCACCTGCGTCGCGTCCGGCAGGTGGCCGCCGTTGGCCAGGCCCTGTTGGACCAGGTCGTCGAGCACCGCGAGGAAGGCCGTGAGGGTCTTGCCCGAGCCGGTCGGCGCGGCGATCAGCGTCGAGCGCCGCTGGCGGATCAGCGGCCATGCCTGGGCCTGGGCGCCGGTGACTGCGGGGAAGGTGCTGCGAAACCAGGCGCTGACGGCGGGGTGGAAACCGTCCAATGCCCTGTCCGTTGATTCAGGAAGGTTCATGCAATGATTGATGCCACCGGCTCCAACAAGTTGCAAAGGCTTACTTTATCCGTGACGGTTGCGCTACAAACCCGCAAAATGCAACGATTCCGGCTACACCCCACGGTATGGCATACACGTCTGCCGACACTAACCATCGTTCCAAACAGACTGGGCCTGCACAATCTATGCGAATGCGCCTTATGTTACTGGGCGGCGGGAATGCCCTCGGGCAGGCGCTGATTCGCCTCGGTGCAGAGGAAGACATCGGGTTCCTCGCCCCCAAACCGCCCCAAGACGGCTGGGATGCCGCGAGCCTCACCCAATTGCTCGACGACACCCGTCCCGATGCATTGATCAACCTCGCCTACTATTTCGACTGGTTCCAGGCCGAGGCCGTCAGCGAAACCCGTCTGGCTGCTCAGGAATACGCCATCGAGCGTCTGGCCGAATTGTGCCAGCACCACAGCATCACCTTGCTGCAACCGTCCAGCTACCGCGTATTCGATGGCTCGCGCGCCACTGCTTACAGCGAAAAAGACGATCCAGTGCCATTGGGCCTGCGCGGTCAGGCGTTGTGGCGCATCGAGCAAAGCGTGCGCGCCACCTGTCCGCAACATGTGCTGCTGCGGTTTGGCTGGCTGCTGGATGACAGCGCCGACGGCACCCTCGGGCGCTTTCTGGCCCAGGCCGAAAAGCCGGGCGAATTGCCGATGGCCGATGACCGACGCGGCAACCCGACGCCGGTGGACGATGCCGCGCGGGTGATCATTTCGGTGCTCAAGCAACTCGATTGCGCAGCGCCTTTGTGGGGCACGTACCATTACGCCGGCCACGAGGCCACCACGCCGCTGGCGTTGGGCCAGGCGATCCTCACCGAAGCGCGCAACTTCCGTGCGCTGGCCATCGAGTCGCCCGCCGCCCAGGCCCACGCCGCGCGGCCGGACGCGGCGGACGAACCGCAGCACGCGGTGCTGGCCTGCAAGAAAATCCTCCACACCTTCGGCATCAAGCCCCGGGCATGGCGGGCGGGGTTGCCGGCATTGCTGGACCGGTTTTACCGGCATACCTGACACACCACACAACCCAAAGTGGGAGGGGGCAAGCCCCCTCCCACTTTGGTTTTGTGCTGTCTGTGAACGACTGCTTAGAACTTGTAGCCAATCCCCACCATGTACACCATCGGGTCGACATCCACATTGACCTTGGCCCGGGTGCCCTGGCCCAACGCGTTGTTATCCACTGTCGCCTTGGTGCTGATGTCGATGTAGCGCGCCTGGGCGTTGATCATCCACTTGTCGTTGATCATGTAGTCGGCGCCGATCTGCGCCGACCAGCCCCAGGAATTTTCCGCCTTGAAATTGCTGAAGCCAGCGTTGGAGGCGCGGCTGCCGACGTGCTCGTCGTAGATCCAGGTGTAGTTGATGCCCGCGCCGACGTAGGGTTGGAACGCTGATTTGTTGTCCAGCGGGTAGTACACGACGCTCAGGGTCGGCGGCAGGTGCTTGAGGGTGCCGAGCTTGCCGTTGGCAGCACCGAGGGCGGTGTTTTTGATTTTTACGTCATGCTCGAATGGCGTGGCCGCGAGCAGTTCGAGGCCGACGTGGTCGGTGAGCATGTAGGCGAAGTTCAGACCCAGCTGGGTATCGCTGCTCATGGTCGCCTTGCCGCCCAGGTTGGCACCGGCCAAGGGGCCTTGATCGACCTTGACGCTGCTGCTGTCGGCCTTCGGATTCACGGTGATCGCACCGGCGCGAATCAGGATGTCGCCCGCTTCGTGAGCCTGGGCGAGCGGGGCGGCGAGTGCCAGCGCGAAGAACGACGCGCCGAGCAGAGACTTGTTCATGGGAGCTCCAAAAGGACGTTAAAAGGTGTACGTCCAATGGTAAAGATCGTACCGCCCGATCTTTTGACTCAGCTCAATGAAAGGCGCTATGCGTGCATTAAAACGGTGGGAGGGGGCTTGCTCCCACCGTTGTTCGTTGGTGTGCTTGGGTGCGGGACTATTCCTGCAGTTCGTACAGGTAGATCTTCTCGGCATCCATCTGGTAACCGGCATCGGCCAGCTCACTGGACGACGGCTTGACCTGCATCGCGCCCTCGATCCAATAAGGCTGGTACAGCTCATCGAGCTTCACGCCGACTTCGCTTTTCACATGCACGATCTGGTTCGACGGCGGCGGCGGCACGTGGATGCACGCGCCGAAATACGGCACCAGCAAGAACTCGGTGGTGCGGCCTTCTTCGCTGACTTCCAGTGGCACGATATAGCCCGGCAGGCGAATGTGCTTGCCGTCCAGGCTCTGCACCACCGGCGCGTTGGGCAGGTCCTGCTTGGCGGCGGGCGCGGCCTCGACGGACAGGGCATCGGCCATGTTCGACAGGTCGTGCAGCGGTTTCATATTGGGGATTTCCGGCGGCGCGTCCGGCGGGATCATCTCCTGCCAGGACAGATCCCTGGGCTGGTCCTGCGCCCAGACGGGCACGCTGATCAGCAGCAAGCATGCAAACAGGGCACGACGCATCAAAGCCTTCCTCATAAACGTATGGACAGGCCATCGGCCAGGGATTGTCGGTAAGCGCGCCAGGCCGGCACGCTGCCCATCAACAACGCCGCGGCGAGAATACCCGCCAGCAGGGTCCATTCATATTGGCTTGGCCAGGACATCGGCAGGTCCAAACCGTAATTGGCCTGCAGGTACCCGCGAGACGCGGCGATGCACACGTACAGCAAGCCGACGCCGGCGATCACTCCGGACAAGGCCAGGGCGAACGCTTCGAAAATCAGCAGGGTTGCGATATGCCAAGGCCGCGCGCCCACCGAGCGCAAAATCGCCATTTCGCGGCGGCGCTCGTTGAGGCTGGTGAGGATTGCCGTGAGCATGCCGATCAAACCGGTCAGTACCACGAACAGCGAGATCACGAACAACGCCTTTTCGGCGGTGCCCATCATGCTCCACAGCTCTTGCAGTGCGACGCCGGGCAGGATCGCCAACATCGGCTCGCCACGGAACTCATTGATCTCCCGTTGCAGGGCGAAGGTGGAGATCTTGTTGTTCAGGCCCAGCATGAACGCGGTGATCGCCTGCGGGGTGAGGTCCATATTGCGCGCCTGATCGGCACTGATGCGGCCTTTGCCCTGGGCCGGCACGCCGTTGTGCCAGTCGATATGGATCGCTTCCATGCCGCCCAGGCTGATGTGCAGCGTGCGGTCGACCGGCGTGCCGGTGCGCTTGAGAATGCCGACCACGGTGAAGGGTTTGTCGTCGTGCTTGACCAGGCTGACCACCGCCACGCCGTGGGCCAGCACCAGTTTGTCGCCCAGTTTGTAGTGCAGTGCGTCAGCCACTTCGGCGCCCAGCACCACTTCGAACGGGTCAGTGGCGAAGGCGCGGCCGCTGGCCAGTTCCAGGTTCTGCTTGCGGCCGTACTGGTAGTGCTCGAAGTAGGATGAGTTGGTGCCCATCACGCGGTAGCCGCGATGGGAGTCGCCGAGGGAAATCGGGATCGCCCATTTCACCTGCGGGCTGGCGGCGAAGTGCTCAAAGCTGTCCCAGCGGATGTTGTTGGTGGCGTTGCCGATGCGAAACACCGAGTACAGCAGCAGGTTCACCGAACCCGAGCGGGCGCCGACAATCAGGTCGGTGCCGCTGATGGTGCTGGCAAAGCTGTTGCGCGCCTCGACCCGCACGCGCTCCACGGCCAGCAGCAGGCACACGGAAAGCGCGATGGCGAAAGCGGTGAGCGTCGCGGTGAAGCGGCGGTTAGCCAGACTGGCCATGGCTAGACGGAACAGATACATCTCAAACCTCTGCGGGCATGGCGGCGCGATTGAGTTCGGCCAGCGACAGGTTGCGGTCGAACAGCGGCGCCAGGCTCTGGTCATGGCTGACGAACAGCAGGCTGGCGCCGGCGTCGCGGCATTCGGCGAACAACAGCTGAAGGAACGCCTCGCGGGCGTCGTAGTCCAGGGCCGAAGTGGGTTCGTCGGCGATCACCAGTTCCGGCTGGCCGATCAGCGCCCGGGCGGCGGCCACCCGTTGCTGCTGACCGATGGACAGCGAGTCGGCGCGGCGTTCCAGCAGGTCTTTATCCTTGAGGCCCAGGTGCGCGAGCAGGGCGGCGGCGGCCTTGTCCACACTGCCGTGGCGCTGCCTTGCCCGCTGCGCGCGCACGTTGGAAAAGTGGCAGGGCAGCTCGACGTTCTCGCGCACCGACAAAAACGGCAGCAGGTTGAACTGCTGGAAGATATAGCCGGTGTGGTCGACGCGAAAGCGGTCGCGGGCGCCGGCCGAGAGTTCGGTCAGTTCCTGGCCGAGCAGGCGAATGCTGCCCTGGCTGGGCTTCTGCACACCGCCGAGGAGCCCGAGCAGGGTGGTCTTGCCACTGCCGCTGGGGCCTTTGAGAAACAGGGTTTCCCCGCGTTCCAGGCGAAACGCGGGGATGTCCAGCAACTGCGGGTGACCGGGCCAGTTGAAGCTCAGGTCAGACAGTTCGATCAAGGCGTGGGTCATGGGCAATCAGAACTTCAGGGTGGTTGCTGTGGCCGTTGCGTCGACCCCTTGTTGGCCGCTCGGGCCGATCAGTTGTACCTGAATTTTTTTGGTGGCGGGGAAGGTCTTGAACACCTGGCTCAGGTCCAGGTTGCTCAGCGCCGTCGGCGTGGCGCAGGTGAACTGGTAGTGCGCGTGGATTTCGCTGTGGTCGTGGTGATGTTCGTGGGCCGCTGCGCCCTTGCCGTCGGTGGCGTGGTCATCAGCATCATCGTCATCGTCGTGATCGGCTTCAGGCTTGTCGCCAAACAACGGGCTGTTCAGTTCCTGGGTGCTCACTGCGCAGCCGGCGGCCTTGGGCAGGTTGAACAGCGCCAGTGGGTTCTCCAGCTGCTTGCGCGCGGCGGCGACCTTGGCCTTGTCGGCGGCGGTGGTGGCCAGGTGTTCGAAACCCACCAGGTTCATCGCCGGGCTTTCCAGCTCAAGCTCCAGGGTCTGGCCATCGAGCACGGCGTTGAGGCGGCCCACGCCATGTTCATGGGCGCCGAGGCTGCCGTGTTCGTGGTCATGATCTTCATGGGCATGGGCCACGGCCAGTGGCAGCAGGGCAAACGGCAAAGCGAGCAGCAGACGGTGCATGGGAAGGCTCCAGAACATGAAAGGTTTGTTATGTGATCTTATAACAATAGTGGCGAGAGTTTGACCGCGCGCTTGGCGTTGCGCAAGCCGCATGGGAGCATGCCCGTCAGAAAAAATGCAGGAGAAAGACGATGTTGCGAATTCGTGGAACCGTCGGCGACCTGCCGGTGGACTTGACCCTGGAGCTGGACGACGGCGACTGGGCACGGCTGGGCGCGCAATTACAGACCGCTCCGGCGCCGAGTACGCCGGCTGCGGTGCCGCCGGTTAAACAGGATGACGACCTGTGGCAGAACGCCCAGGCGCTGTTGCGCAAGGCCGGGCAGTTAAGCGGCCTGGAATTGCTTGATCAACTGGACGGTTTGGCCGGTGATGCCGCGACGGGCAAGCGCCTGCTGGTGCGCCTGCGCCATAGCGCCAGCGTCAAGGTGAGCAGCGGCGGGGATACACCGCTGTTTCATTGGGTCGGCGATTAATACAGCGCGGCGAATAACTTGCGGCGGTACACGGTCACCAGCGGGTGTTCATTGCCCAGCAACTCGAACACTTGCAGTAGGGTCTTGTGCGGCAGGCCTTCGCTGTAGCTGCGGTTGCGGATGAACAGCTTGAGCAGGCCTTCGAGCGCCGCGTCGTATTGCTGGCGCGCCAGTTGTTGAATGCTCAACTGGTAGGCCGCTTCGTCGTCTTGCGGGTTCTGTGCCAGACGGCTTTTCAGGTCGGCGGCGTCCGGCAGGTCGGCGGCCTGGCGCAGGAAGGTGATCTGTGCCTTGGCGCCGGCAAGGGCGGCTTTGTGATCGTCGCCGCTGACGGCGTCCAGCACGGCCTGGGCTTCGCCCAATTCACCGCGTTCGGCCAGGCAGCGCGCATACAGGATCAGCGCGGCAGCGTTGGTATTGTCTTCACCGAGCAGCGTCACCAGCAGGGCTTCGGCATCGCTGATACGGCCTTCGGCAAACAGCGCCTGGGCCTGCTCCAGCGGGTCCGCCGCCGCCGGTGGCGGCATCTGCACGTGGGGCTCAAGCATCGCGCGCACCGCCGATTCCGGTTGTGCCCCGGCAAACCCGTCCACCGGTTGGCCATCCTTGAACAGCACCACCGTCGGCAGGCTTTGAATGCCGAAACGCGCGACGATGTCCGGCTGCGCCTCGCAATCGACCTTGGCCAGCAACAACTCACCCCGATAACTCTCGGCGATCTGCGCCAGCATCGGCATCAACGCCTTGCACGGCGCACACCACTCGGCCCAGAAATCCACCAGCACGGGTTTTTCGAAAGAATTCTGAATCACCGCCTGTTCGAAGTTGGCGGTGGTGACGTCGAAGATGTATGGGGAGGGTTCACTCATGGGGCGTCTCGAATAAAGCGGGAATGATGGCAACTATAAGGGCTGGCGCCATTGGCTGAAAGCGCAGTGCATGCAAGACGCTATCGCAGGCAAGCCAGCTCCCACAAAAGAATGCGGCCACCTGTGGGAGCGGGCTTGCCCGCGATGGCCTCAAGCGCGCCGCGAATGGTACAGGCTCACCCTGCGAAACTCCCAAGGCTCGGCCAGGTCCGGCAGTGTCAGCGCGTCAAGGATCTCCAGTCGCCGGTAATCGGCATGCTGAAAGTCCCGCACCCGCGAATCCGCCACCAGTGCTTCCCGGCCTCGGGTGAGGAAGTGATCCAGCAGCGGCAGGTTGGCGCGGTCGTACAGCACATCGGCGACGAGGATCAGATCGAACCGATCGGTTTCGGCAAAAAAGTCCGCCGAATAACCCAGTTCCACGCCGTTGAGTTCGGCATTCGCCCGGCAGGCCGCCAGTGCCAGCGGGTCCAGGTCGCAGGCCACCACTTCCAGCGCGCCCGCTTTGGCCGCTGCAATCGCGGCCACACCGGAACCGGCGCCAAAGTCCAGCACGCGCTTGCCCTCGACCCACTGCGGATTCGCCGCCAGGTAGCGCGCCAACGCCAGGCCGCTGGCCCAGCAAAAGCTCCAGTACGGCGGCTCATGGAGGATGCGCCGGGTTTCTTCCTGGCTGAATGCGCGGTCCATATTGTCGGCGTCCAGCAGCCACAGCGACAGCGCGGTGCCCGGCAGCGCGCAGGGCAGCAGTTGCGCGTCACCGATCAGTTCGCTCAAGGCGCGTTGCAGGTCCAGCGGTGCAATCATGGCGCCTTGACGAGTTGCAGGGGGCCGGTGGTCTGGGTGATCGCCTGGGTGATGCGCACGGCGGGCAGGTGCAGGATCAACTGGCCGGACTGGCTGGCGCGGCCACGCAATTCAACCCGTGCACCGGCCGGGAAGGCCTCGGGGTTAAAGCGCAGGCGGAAGGCCAGGGGTTTGCCGTTGCCGGTCAACACGCTGCTGGCGAGCAGTTGTTGCGGGCGCGAACGTTCGTCGATCACCAGCAGGGCCATCTCGACTTCGGCGCCGGCCGGCACGTTGGTCAGGTTGCCGCTGATTTCACGCTGATAGGCGGGCAGGGGGCCGACCTCTTCAATGCCCGGCACTTTTTTCTCCTGCGCGGGCGCAGGCACCGGTGCGGCGGGCTTGGGGGCTTCGCTGCTGCAGGCGACCAGAAAACCGAGCAGAGTGAGCAAAACAAGTGGTCGTAACTGCATGTACAGCTCCAGAAAGGACTAAATCCGTGACGTGAAAGGTAACAAACATATAAGCCTGCCTATATACCGTAAAGGCTATGGCTTGTCTTGCCACGGGGATGCGCTACCATGGCCCTCCCATTTTTTGTTGCCTGCCAACCATGCACTGTCCCTTCTGCGGTGCCAACGACACCAAAGTCATTGATTCGCGTCTGGTCGCCGAGGGCGATCAAGTGCGTCGCCGGCGCGAATGCCTGGCGTCTGGCTGCGGTGAACGTTTCACCACCTTTGAAACCGCCGAACTGGTATTGCCCCGTCTGATCAAGTCCGACGGCAGCCGCCAGCCTTTCGACGAAGACAAACTGCGCGCCGGTATGCAGCGCGCCCTGGAAAAACGCCCGGTGAGTGTCGAGCGCCTGGAAGCGGCGCTGGTGCACATCAAGCACAAGCTGCGTGCGACCGGCGAGCGCGAGGTCAAGAGCCTGGTGGTGGGCGAACTGGTGATGGGCGAGCTGCAAAAGCTCGACGAAGTCGCCTATATCCGTTTCGCCTCCGTGTATCGACGCTTCCAGGACCTCAACGAGTTCCGCGAAGAGATCGACCGCCTGGCGCGTGAGCCGTCCAAACAATGAGCAATGAACAGGCTGTGCTCGACGCTCATTACATGGCCCGCGCCCTGGAACTTGCGCGCAAGGGCCTGTACACCACCCATCCCAACCCCCGCGTGGGTTGCGTGATCGTGCGTGACGGGCAGATTGTCGGCGAAGGCTGGCATGAGCGCACCGGCGAACCCCATGCCGAACCCAACGCCCTGCGCGCCGCAGGTAGCAAGGCGCGCGGCGCCACGGTGTACGTCACTCTCGAACCCTGCAGCCACCACGGCCGCACGCCGCCCTGCGCCGATGCGCTGGTGACGGCCGGCGTCGCGCGGGTTGTGGCCGGCATGCAGGACCCCAATCCGGAAGTGGCCGGGCGCGGCATGCAGCGCCTGGCGCAGGCCGGTATCGAGGTGCGCAGCGGTGTGCTGGAAGCCGAAGCGCGGGCGCTTAACCCCGGCTTTCTCAAGCGCATGGAACATGGCCTGCCGTTCGTGCGGGTGAAGCTGGCGATGAGCCTGGACGGGCGCACCGCGATGGCCAGCGGTGAAAGCCAATGGATCACCGGCCCCGCCGCCCGCGCCGCCGTGCAGCGCCTACGCGCCCAGGCCAGTGTGGTGCTGACCGGCGCCGACACGGTGCTGGCCGACGGTGCGCGCCTGACCGTGCGCGCCGCCGAACTCGGCCTCGATCCCGAAACCACCGCCCTGGCCATGTCGCGCCCGCCGTTGCGCGTGCTGATCGACGGCCGTCTGCGCGTGCCGCTCAATTCGCCGTTCTTCAAGGCCGGCCCGGCGCTGGTGATTACCTGCGTCACCGCGCAAAACCAGTTCCCCCGTGGCCCCGAATGCCTGGTGGTGCCGGGCGTGGAGGGGCAGGTCGACCTGCGCTCGGCGCTGGTGGCCCTGGCAGCCCGTGGCGTCAACGAGGTGCTGGTGGAAGCCGGGCCAAGCCTGGCCGGTGCATTTGCCCGGCAGGGCCTGGTGGACGAATACGTGATTTTCGTCGCCGGCAAGTTTCTCGGCTCCGCCGCCCGGCCGTTGCTGGACTGGCCGCTTGAGCAACTGGCCGACGCCCCCCAACTCAAGATCACTGACATGCGCGCTGTGGGCGACGACTGGCGAGTCACTGCCATCCCTGTGCCAGCAGCGAGCGTATAATTCTGACCGGGCTCAGGCGCCCGTCCCCCGTTTTCAGGAGAACGACATGTTCACCGGCATCATCGAATCCATCGGCAGCATCCGCGCAATGACCCCCAAAGGCGGCGATATCCGCTTGCTGGTTGAAACCGGCAAGCTCGACCTGGGCGACGTCAAACTGGGCGACAGCATTGCGGTGAGCGGCGTATGCCTCACCGTCGTTGAACTGCCGGGCAATGGCTTTGCCGCCGATGTGAGCCGCGAAACCCTGGACTGCACCGCGATGAGCGACCTCAAGGCCGGCAGTCCGGTGAACCTGGAAAAAGCCCTCACGCCGACCACGCGTCTGGGTGGCCACCTGGTCAGCGGCCACGTCGACGGCGTCGGCGAAGTGGTCGCGCGCAGCGAAAACGCGCGGGCCGTGGAGTTTCGCATCCGCGCGCCCAAAGAGCTGGCCAAGTACATCGCCCACAAAGGTTCGATCACCGTGGACGGCACCAGCCTGACCGTTAACGCCGTGAATGGCGCCGAGTTCGAGCTGACCATCATTCCCCACACCCTCAGCGAAACCATCATGGCGTCCTACCAGCCGGGCCGCCGGGTGAACCTGGAAGTGGACTTGCTGGCCCGTTACCTGGAGCGCCTGTTGATGGGCGATAAGGCCGCAGAGCCCACCGGCAGTAACATCACCGAAAGTTTTTTGGCCGCCAACGGCTACCTCAAATCCTGACCAAGGGGGTGCCGCGTGGCGCTCAACAGCATCGAAGAACTGGTTGAAGACATCCGCCAAGGCAAGATGGTCATCCTGATGGATGACGAAGACCGCGAGAACGAAGGCGACATCATCATGGCCGCCGAGGCCTGCAAGGCTGAACACATCAACTTCATGGCCAAGCATGCCCGCGGGCTGATCTGCATGCCCATGAGCCGCGAGCGCTGCGAACTGCTCAAGCTGCCGTTGATGGCGCCGCGCAACGGCTCGGGGTTCGGCACCAAGTTCACCGTGTCCATCGAGGCCTCCACCGGCGTTACCACCGGGATCTCCGCTGCCGACCGCGCGCGCACCGTGCAAGCGGCCGCCGCACGCGATGCCAGGGCCGAAGACATCGTCAGCCCCGGCCATATCTTCCCGCTGATGGCCCAGCCGGGCGGCACCCTGGCACGCGCTGGCCACACCGAAGCGGCCTGCGACCTGGCGCGCATGGCCGGGTTCGAGCCCAGCGGTGTGATCTGCGAAGTGATGAACGACGACGGCACCATGGCCCGTCGCAGTGAACTCGAGACCTTTGCGGCAGAGCACAACCTCAAGATCGGCACCATCGCCGACCTGATCCACTACCGCATGATCCACGAACGTACCGTTCAGCGGATTGCCGAGCAGCCGCTGGACAGCGAACTGGGCCAGTTCAATCTGGTGACCTACCGTGACTCGGTGGAAGGCGACGTGCACATGGCCCTCACCCTGGGCAGCATCAGCGCCGACGAACCGACCCTGGTGCGGGTGCACAACATGGACCCGCTGCGCGACCTGCTGATGGTCAAGCAACCGGGTCGCTGGAGCCTGCGCGCCGCCATGGCTGCGGTGTCCGAGGCCGGTAGCGGTGTCGTGCTGTTGCTCGGCAACCCGGTGGATGGCGATGTTCTGCTCGCGCATATCCGCGAAACCGCCGAACACTCGAAGATCAAGACGCCGACCACCTACAGCATCGTCGGTGCCGGTTCGCAGATTCTGCGCGACCTGGGCGTGCGCAAAATGCGCCTGATGAGCGCACCGATGAAATTTAATGCGATATCCGGATTCGACCTGGAAGTTGTAGAATACGTGCCCTCCGAATAAAGCCTGGCGATTTTTGCCCCTTGTTCGCGGTTAACACATCACTGAGGGACGCATTTTTCGCGTCCCTGCTCTTTAAGAGATTTGTCGAATGACCCTGAAGACCATCGAAGGTACCTTCATCGCCCCCAAAGGCCGCTACGCCCTGGTGGTTGGCCGCTTCAACAGCTTCGTGGTTGAAAGCCTGGTAAGCGGTGCCGTGGACGCCCTGGTTCGCCACGGTGTGAGCGAAAGCGATATCACCCTGATCCGTGCCCCTGGCGCCTTCGAAATTCCACTGGTTGCGCAAAAAGTTGCTCAGCAAGGTGAATACGCGGCGATCATCGCCCTGGGCGCTGTGATTCGTGGCGGCACCCCGCACTTCGAATACGTTGCCGGTGAATGCACCAAGGGCCTGGCCCAGGTGTCCATGGAGTTCGGCGTGCCAGTCGCGTTCGGCGTGCTGACCGTGGATTCCATCGAGCAGGCCATCGAACGTTCCGGCACCAAAGCCGGCAACAAGGGCGCAGAAGCTGCCTTGTCCGCCCTGGAAATGGTCAGCCTGCTGTCGCAGTTGGAGGCCAAGTGATTTCCGACGACGGCGACAACTTCAACCCACGCGACCCGCGCCCTGCGGACGCCGGCAAGCCTTCGAAAAACGAAAAGCGTCGCGCTGCGCGTCAACTGGCCACCCAGGCGCTGTACCAGCGTCAGATGGCGGGCACCTCGTTGACCGAGATCGAAGCGCAGTTTCGCGTCGACAACGACTTCACCTTCGCTGACCTGCCGTACTTCCACGACATCCTGCACGGTGTGCACGCCAACCTGAGCGAGATCGACGCGGCCCTGGCTCCGTGCCTGGACCTGACCATCGAAGAACTCGACCCGGTTGAACTGTGCGTCGTGCGCCTGTCCGCCTGGGAACTGCTCAAGCGCGTCGACGTGCCGTACCGCGTGGTGATCAACGAAGGGATCGAACTGGCGAAAGTCTACGGTTCCACCGACGGCCACAAGTTCGTCAACGGCGTGCTCGACAAGCTGGCCCCGCGCCTGCGTGAAGCCGAAGTCAAGGCGTACAAGCGCTGATCTGCGCTTGAGTCCGGCATGGGCGAGTTCGAGCTGATCCGCAATTACTTCGCCGCCGCGCCCTGTGCGCAGGGCGGCGAAGGCATTGCCCTGGGGATCGGCGACGACTGCGCCTTGCTGGCGCTGCCTGCCGGTGAGCAACTGGCGGTCTCCACCGATACCCTGGTGGCCGGCGTGCATTTTGCCGACCCCTGTGACCCGTTCCTGCTCGGCCAGCGCTCGTTGGCCGTGGCGGTGAGCGACCTGGCCGCCATGGGCGCCAGCCCCCTTGCATTCACCCTTGCCCTGACCACCCCGACCGTTGATGCCGATTGGTTGCAACGCTATGCCCAGGGTTTGAACGCCATGGCGCAACACTGCGGCGTTGGGTTGGTCGGCGGCGACACCACGCGCGGCCCGCTGAGCCTGACCCTGACTGTGTTTGGCCGTGTGCCGGCCGGTCAGGCATTAACCCGCAGCGGCGCGCAGCCGGATGATCTGCTCTGCGTGGGCGGCGAGCTGGGCAATGCCGCCGGCGCTTTGCCGTTGGTGCTGGGCCAGCGCACGGCGGATGCCGCCATTGCCGATCCGCTGCTGGCCCATTACTGGTCGCCGCAACCGCAGCTAGCCCTGGGTATGGCGCTACGCGGCAAGGCGACCTCGGCGATGGATATCTCCGACGGGCTGTTGGCCGACTGCGGGCATATCGCCAGGGCGTCGGCGGTCAGCCTGTTGATCGAGCGTCAGGCGCTGCCGTTGTCTGCAGCCTTGCTGGCGTTTGTCGGCGATGACGAGGCCCGTGTGGCCGCGTTGAGTGGTGGTGATGATTACGTGCTGGCGTTTACGTTACCGGCGGCCGAGCTGACGCCGTTGCTGGCCGCCGGCTGGCCGATCCATGTGATCGGTCGGGTCGCGGCGGGGCAGGGCGTGACGCTGCTGGATGCCGATGGGCACGACGTTACCCCGCGGGTTCGTGGCTATCAGCATTTTCATGAAGCGCCGTAGTCCGGCGACCTGCGCTACCCTTTAATCCATTAATACCTATGGAAGACCGTCACCATGGATGTGCGCCGCTGGCTGCTGATCCTCCTTTGCGTCGTGGCGCCCCTGGTGCACGCGCACGAATCGCCGGTGCCGGGAAAAATCACGCTGGCCAGTGAGGAGTGGGACAATTACACCAACCGCGACGGTAGCGGCCTGGGTTGGGACGTATTGCGCCAGGTGTTCGAGCCCGCCGGCATCGCCCTGCAAACCCGCAGTGTGCCGTACACCCGTTCGGTCGGCCTGACCCGGCGCGGAGAAGTGGACGGCTGGGTCGGTTCCTACCATGACGAAACCGAAGGCGTGTTGTACCCGGATTTGCCCTTCGACGCCGATCACGTCTACGCCCTGGGGCTTTCCACTACACCGGCGCCGACCCCGGCGACGGTGGGCAATTACCGTCTGGCCTGGGTGCGTGGCTATAAATACGAGGATTACCTGCCCAACGTCCACCGCTTCAACCAGATTCAGCGGCGCGACGGGATCCTGCCGATGCTGGAGCACGGTCGCGCCGACTTCTATATCGATTCGCTCACCGAAGCCCGATACGTTCTCAGCCAGGCCGACGATCCCGGAAAATTCAGGCTCACCCCCATCATCGAACTGCCGCTCTACGTGGGCTTTGCCGACAACGAGCGCGGGCGAGCATTGATGGCGGTATATAACCAGCGCATGGCCGCGCTGGTTAAAAGCGGCGAGCTGAAGCCGATCTTTCAGCGCTGGAAGCTGCCGTATCCGTTCTGACGTGCATAGAACCGTGGCGAAGGCCAATCGAACCGATTGATCTTGATCAGCGCGCATTCAACTTAAGCGTCTGCCGGAACCTGCTGTACAATGCCCGCCTCTGTGAAATCTGAAATCAGGAGCACACGGTGCCCGTCGTTTTCGTCGCCGCTTCCAAGCTGCCTACCCCTTTTGCCACGTTCACCATGAACGGCTTTCTCGAAGAAGCCACCGGGCGCGAGCACGTTGTGCTGAGCCTGGGCGATATCGCTGATGGCGAGCCGGTGCTGGGCCGTGTGCACTCCGAGTGCCTCACCGGCGACGCCTTGTTCAGCCAGCGCTGCGACTGCGGTTCGCAACTGGAAGCGGCGTTGCAGGCTATCGCCCGCGAAGGCCGTGGCGTGTTGCTGTACCTGCGCCAGGAAGGCCGGGGCATCGGCCTGATGAACAAGATCCGCGCCTATGAGTTGCAGGACGGCGGCGCCGACACCGTTGAAGCCAACGAACGCCTGGGTTTTGCCGCCGATCAGCGCGATTATGGGATCTGCCTGCCGATGCTGGAGCACCTGGGGGTGAAATCCCTGCGCCTGATGACCAACAACCCGCGCAAGGTCAAGGCCCTGACCGAGATGGGCATCACCGTTGCCGAGCGTGTGCCGCTGCACACCGGGCACAACCCGCACAACAAGCTTTACCTGGCGACCAAGGCCAGCAAGCTTGACCACATGATGGGCAACGAGCACCAGGGCGAGGTCGACCGCGCGTGACTCGCGGCCAGGTGAAACGGCGACTGTCCATCAACTGGTGGCAGTACCTGGCCCTGGCCTTGCTGCCGTTGTTCGTGATCAACCTGGTGTTCGGCCGCGCCCAATCCCTGCTGCCCATGCTGGCCATGCCGTTGTTCATTGCCGGCGTGGCCTCGATGTTTCTCAGCCTGCGCTATTTTCATGGCTATAAACAGGCGCTGATCGTCACCTCCAAAGCCCTCGACACCGCCGAAGAACCCGCCGCCTGGATTACCCTCGCGGCCCGTCGACGCACGGCCTTGCTGGTGGCGGCGCTGCCTGCCTGGATCGGCGCGCTGGCGGTGTTCGTCGGTCTGGAGGCGGTGCCGTTGTTCCTGCTGGCGCTGTCGACGACGGTGTTGTTTTATCTCTACCGCATTCCGCGTCAGTTGGGATGAAACGCTACTGGCTGGCGCTGCTGTTGGCATTCAGTGCCCAGGCATTGGCCGCCGAGCGCGTCGTCAGCCTGGCGCCGTCACTCTCTGAAATCATGCTGGAACTGGGCGCCGCCGATGTATTGGTGGGCGTGCTCGATGGCGGCGAGCGCCCGGCGGCGCTGGCGAACGTGCCCTCGGTCGGGCGTTACGGGCAGTTGGACATGGAGCGCCTGCTGAGCCTGCAACCCGACCTGATCCTGCTGTGGCTCGGCAGCGTCGGCCCGGGCCAGCGTGAGCAACTGCAACGCCTGAAGATCCCCGTGTACGTCGCTGAACCCCACAGCCTTGAGCAACTGGCCAGCCAAGTGCAGACCATTGCCGAGCAGGTGGGTCGTGCCGACGCAGGTCGCCAGCTCGCCACCCGGCTGCGCCAGCGCCTGCTTGAATTGCGCCAGCGCTACCAGCGCGCCGAACCGCTGCGGGTGTTTTATCAGGTATGGAATCAGCCGCTGTATACCGTGGGCGGTGGGCAGATCATCAGTGATGCCCTGGCGGTGTGCGGGGCGCGCAACGTGTTCGACGACCTTACGCTGCCGGCACCGCAGGTCAGCGTCGAGTCGGTACTGCAGCGCAACCCTGAGGTGATCGTGGCGGGGGATCAGCTTCAACTGGAAGCCTGGAAGGTCTGGCCGCAGATCGCCGCGGTAGCGCAAGGGCGCTTGCTGCAGGTGCCCGATAAAGGCCTGGAGCGGCCCAGCGGCCAGATGGTCGACGCGGTGGCCAAACTCTGCCAGTTGATTGCGCCGCAACGTGAGTAGGCACGCACGGTAAACGTTTTCCTACCTGTTATTGAGACTTGTCGGTCGGGTGATTTCGGCGATGTGACGCTACGCTGCTGCGCGCGATGCGTACTGCATAGCGATCGTTCAATAACAGGAGGTGACCATGCGACGTTTGATCATTGGTAGTTGCGCCGCCATTTTGCTGACCGGGTGCAGCACGTTGGAAGGTATCTCTACGATCATGAATTTCAACGACCACGCTATTCCCACCAGAATCTACGCAGGTGGCGCCACGAAGCAGGACATGCTTGCGATCCAGCAGCCCCGGCGTGTTATCGCGGCGCGCAACGGTGTTTTGGAGTGCCTTGACTACCAGTTGGAAAACAAAGGCAAGAAACAGGACTTTTACGTCGGCATTACCGACGCGGGCCGTGTTGGCGCGTACGGGTTCATAGGCTGTGAACGGGCAATCAAGGAAGGTTATCTGGATGCCGGCAAGGCGTCTGTCCGCTAGAGGTTGCCGGGTCGCTACAACCGAGGTGTCCAGGTCAGGCCCAGCATCCAGGTGCGGCCTTCTTCGCGGTAGTTCTGGTTATTGGAAAAGTCCGCTGCGTTGTAGCTGTAGCGGGCGCGGGCGTATTGGCGGTCGAGCAGGTTGTCGACGTTGAGCGAAACGCTGACTTCGCGCGTGACCGCCCATCTGCTGCGCAACCCGAGCAGCGCGTAACCGCCCAGGCGGTCCTGATTGTCTTGAGCGTTGTAGCTGTTGCTGATTGCCTGCCAGCTTGCGCCCACGCCCAACGCGTCAAATTGCCGGTCCAGATCCAGGCTTAACGTGCGGCGCGCGCGACGGGCCAGGGTGTGGCCGGTATCGCGATCACGCGGGTCGATGAATGAAACGCCCACATTGCCCTGCCAACCGAACAGCTCCTGCTTGAGCGCCGCTTCAAAGCCATTGATGCGCGCCGAGGCGACGTTCTGCGGTTTGCTGGTGCTGTCCAGAATGATCGCGTCGCTCAAGTTCGTGCGGTACAGCGACGCTTCCAGGCGGGCGTGGTCAGACAGTTGGCTGCGCCATTGCAGCTCGTAGCTCTTTGAGGTTTCGGGCCGCAGGTTGGGGTTGCTGTACTGCGTATCCGGGTAATAGAGGTCGTTGAAGGTCGGCGCGCGAAAGCCTTCGCTGTAGCTCAAGAGCACGTCGTTGTTGGGGTTGATCGGTACGCTCAGGGTGCCGCTCCAGCTGTTCTGGCTGCCGAACTGCTGGTTCTGATCGCGGCGCAGGCCCAGCTCGGTGGAGAACCACTCGCCGTGAAAGCGATGCTGCACAAAGACTGCGCGGTTCCAGCGGCTGTTTTCGCTGAAGGTGGTGGAGCCGTGGAAGCGGTCCTCGTACCAGTCGCCGCCGAGGATCAGGCTGTTGCGGTCATTGAGCGTCAGGTCATTCTGCCAGTTGAGCGAGTCGCGGTAGGTGTTGAATACGCTGAAATCATCGCTGAGGGTGTCGCGCTTGGTGTCACGGTTTTCGCTGTGGCCCAGTTCCAGGCGCGATTGCCAGCCCTCGCTGAGCCTCGCATCCACGTAGCCGCTGGCGCTGCTCACGGTGTAGTCGGTGTAGGGCTTTTGTCCGACGCTTTGCCCGGTGGCAAGGTCGTAGCGGCCGAAGCTGTTGTCGTATTCCGACTTGCCACGGTTATCCAACAGATTGAAACCCGCTTCCCATTCATCGCTGAACGAATGGCTGAGGTTCAGGCTGATGGACTGGTTGCGGTAGGCGTCGCGGTCGCCGTCGCTGGCAAATGACTCATGGCTTGAGTTGATGCCAGCCGTTTCATCCAGGCTCGCGCCGAGGTTGAAGCGCGTGTGTTCGTCGCCACCAGACAGACCGACGCTGCGCTCCCAGCTCTGGTTGCTGCCAAAACCCAGCTTCAGGCGCGGTTGCAGGCCCTGCTCGGCGTTACGCCGAGTGAACACCTGGATCACCCCGCCAATCGCATCACTGCCGTAGATCACCGAGCGTGAGCCGCGCAGCACTTCCACCCGCTCAATCTGGTCGACATTCAGGTATTGCAGGCCGCTGTCGCCGGACGTGGCATTGGCAATGCGCTGACCGTCCACCAGCACCAGGCTTTGTGCGGATGTCGTGCCACGGATGTAGACCCCCGGCAAACTGCCACGCCCTCCGGTGCGCGCGATTTGCACGCCTGGGACGCGGCTGAGCAGGTCGGTGAGGCTGGTGGGTTGCAGGCGGACGATGTCGTCGCGGGTGAACACCGTGTTGGCGGCGCTGCTGTCATTGCGGGCCTGGACCTGGCGGTTGGCGCTGATCACCACGTCGGGGAGATTGAGGGCATCGTCACGGCTGGCGGCGAGCAGGTCCGAGGCGGGCAGAAGCAGGAGGGCAAGGTGAAGAGGTTTCATGGCTGTCCATAGCATTGAAAGTTAACCCAAAACCAATGTGGGAGGGGGTTTGCTCCCGATTGCGGTGGGTCAGTCAACTCGAATGTCGCTGACCCACTGCAATCGGGAGCAAGCCCCCTCCCACCTATTGGTTCCTGTTTCTACAGGCCCAGCAACGCCATGCGCTGGCGCACCGAGGCTTCGATACCGGCCTCGTCCAGCCCGCATTCGGCGAGCATCTGTGCAGGTTTGGCATGTTCGACGTACACGTCCGGCAAGCCCAGGTGCAGCACCGACTTGAGGATATTCTCCCGCGCCAGGCACTCACTGACCGCCGCACCGGCGCCGCCCATGATGGCGTTCTCTTCGAGCGTGACCAGCAGCTCATGGCTGCCGGCGATCTCGCGCACCAGGGCTTCATCCAGGGGTTTGACGAAACGCATGTCGACCACCGTTGCGTCGATCTTCTCGGCGACTTTGAGCGCCTCGGCCAATTGCACGCCGAACACCAGGAAGGCGACCTTGCTGCCCTGGCGACGCACGATGCCCTTGCCGATCTCGATGGGTTCGAGGTCTTTTTCGATCACTGCGTTCGGGCCGGTACCGCGCGGGTAGCGCACGGCGGCGGGGCCGTTGTACAGGTGGCCGGTGCTGAGCATCTTGCGCAGTTCGTTCTCGTCGCTTGGCGTCATCACCAGCATGCCGGGGATGCAGCGCAGGTACGACAGGTCGAAACTGCCGGCGTGGGTCGGGCCGTCTTCGCCCACCAGGCCCGCACGGTCGATGGCAAACAGTACGTCGAGGTTCTGCACCGCCACGTCGTGAACCAGCTGGTCATAACCGCGCTGCAGGAATGTGGAGTAGATCGCCACCACTGGCTTGGCACCTTCACAGGCCATGCCGGCGGCGAAGGTCACCGCGTGTTGCTCGGCAATCGCCACGTCGAAGTAACGCAGCGGGAAACGCTCGCTGAACGCCACCAGGTCGGAGCCTTCCTTCATCGCCGGGGTAACCCCCACCAACCGTGGGTCGGCGGCGGCCATGTCGCACAGCCATTCGCCGAACACTCCGGAATATTTGGGACCGCTGGCTTTTTTCGGCGCGGCGGCGGGGGCGTCCAGGGGGTCGAGTTTGGTGATCGCGTGGTAGCCGATCGGGTCGACCTCCGCCGGCGCGAAGCCTTTGCCCTTCTTGGTGACGATATGCAGGAACTGCGGGCCCTTGAGGTCGCGCATGTTGCGCAGCGTGGCAATCAGGGTGGGCAGGTCATGGCCGTCGATGGGGCCGATGTAGTTCCAGCCCAACTCTTCGAACAGTGTGCCGGGCACCAGCATGCCCTTGGCGTATTCTTCGGTGCGCCGGGCAATTTCCCACGCGCCGGGCAGACGCGAGAGCACCTTCTTGCTGCCTTCACGCATGCTGGCGTACGTGCGGCTGGAGAGGATTTTTGCCAGGTAATTGGACAGGCCGCCGACATTGCGCGAGATCGACATGTCGTTGTCGTTGAGGATCACCAGCATGTTGGCGTCCACTTCCGGCGCATGGTTGAGCGCTTCGAACGCCATGCCGGCGGTCAGCGCGCCGTCACCGATCACCGCAATCGCCTTGCGATCGCTGCCTTGCAGACGGGCGGCAATCGCCATGCCCAGCGCGGCGCTGATGGAGGTGCTGGAGTGGCCGACGCCAAAGGTGTCGTACTCACTCTCGGCGCGGCGCGGGAAGGCGGCGATGCCGTCCTTCTGGCGCAGGCTGTTCATGCGCTCGCGACGGCCGGTAAGGATTTTATGCGGGTACGCCTGATGGCCCACGTCCCACACCAGCCGGTCATCCGGGGTGTCGAAGACGTAGTGCAGCGCGATAGTCAGCTCGATGACGCCCAGGCCGGCACCGAAATGCCCACCGGTCTGGCCGACCGTGTAGAGCAATTCCAGGCGCAGTTCATCGGCCAGGGTTTCCAGCTCGGCTTCAGCCAGTCGACGCAGGCCGTCCGGCGTGGCAGCACGGTCGAGCAGCGGCGTGGACGGGCGTATGCGGGGAATCTCTTGAAACGTCGTGGGCATCAGGCGAATCGTTATAGGTATAGAAGAGGCGGCAGTTTACCTCAAGCATCGCAAACTGCCCACGCGGAGCGCCGAAGTTGAGCGATAGGCGGCGCAAATGGCCGCCGTTGATCAGTGGCGACGTTCGACGATATACCGCGCCAGCTCGCGCAGTGGCGCGGCCGCCGCGTCGAACGGTCGCAGGGCATCCAGGGCCTGATCGCGCAGTTCCAGGGCGTACGCCTTGGCCGCATCGAGCCCGAGCAGTGCAGGATAAGTCGGTTTGTCCCGTGCGATATCGGCGCCCTGGCGTTTGCCGAGGGTGGCGGTATCACTTTCCACGTCGAGAATGTCGTCCTGCACCTGAAAGGCCAGGCCGATGGCCCGCGAGTAGGTCTGCAGCGCCGCCAACTTTGCGGGCTCGGCGCGACCGCTGGCCAGGGCACCCAGGTGCACCGCAGCCTCGATCAGCGCGCCGGTCTTGTGGCGATGCATGTGTTCCAGGGCAGCCTGGTCCAGCTTGAGACTGACCGAACCCATGTCGATGGCCTGCCCGCCGACCATCCCGGCCGGGCCTGCTGCCAGGGCCAGGGCGGTGACCATGCGCAGGCGTGTTTCGGCATCGACGCGGCTCAGCGCCGGGTCCAGCAATGCGCTGAACGCCAGGCTCTGCAAGCCATCACCGGCGAGGATCGCATACGCTTCATCAAAGGCTTTGTGGGTGGTCGGCTGGCCGCGCCGCAGATCGTCATCGTCCATGGCCGGTAAATCGTCATGCACCAGGGAGTAGGCGTGAATCAGCTCCACTGCACAGGCCGCGCCATTGGCCTGCTCGGCCGGCGCGCCCAATGCCTCGCACGCGGCATAGGCCAGCAACGGGCGCACACGCTTGCCGCCATTCATCACGCTGTAGCGCATGGCGTCATAAAGGCGGTTGAGTTCAGGGCCCGGCGCAACAAACAAGGGCGCAAGCGCCGCATTGACCCGGGCTTGGCTACTGGCCTGGTACGCATCGATCATTCGGGCTGTTCCGCATCGAAAGGTTCTTCGGCCAGCTCCCCGTCACGTTCCAGCAGCACCTGCACCTTCTGCTCCGCCTGCGCCAACGCGCTCTGGCAGTCACGGGTCAGGCCGATGCCTTGCTCAAACGCCGTCAACGAGTCTTCCAGCGACAACTCGCCGTTCTCCAGACGCTCGACCAGGGTTTGCAGGTCGGCGAGGGATTGTTCGAAATCGAGTGCAACTTTTTTGCGGGCCATGGCGGCTATTCCGGTAGACGGTAAACCGGCGCGACACTAGCAGACATGGGGATTGTGGGCAAATGAGCGGGGCATCACTCGTCTGCTGTATTGACCTGATAACGCGTGCGGTGGCGGCTTACCTGACCGTCTGTCGCCGTGCCAGTGACGAGCGCACCGAGCCGACATTCGACTGCTCACCCTCAATCGCCGAGCATGCTCAACGGCTTGCCTCGGGCTTGTCCACACTCGCGCAGCAACGCCGCGGGGCGACCGGGTTGCCAGCGGAAGTGCGGCCAGATTCAGTGCGGATGAGCCATGGTGGAATGCCTGGGGTGCGTGAGCCGAATAAAAAAGTTATTCGGCTCATTTGGTGAGCTGATTGTGCTTCGGATTCGGCTCGGGATCTAATTTGAGGGAGGATTCTGGGTGCTTCTTCTAGTTGTTAGAGATTACGCAATATGCCTCGTCAAAAACCGCATCACCCACAATAATTATCTCATCGTCGGCGACTTTTATGATTTTTCTGAGCCGTCGTGAGGTTGCCAAGTCCGGGAGGTTGTCCGCGAGCTTAATGCTTTTGTACAGCCTGTTCCAGGCAATTGCTTCCTGAAAAGCTATGCTTTCATTAATTTTTCTAACAAAGGAATCGTGGTCATTTGTGGGTAGAGTATCAAAGTTGATTTTCTGGGAGCTCAGCTCCGTAACTAGCTCGTCATCGAAATAGCTCATTTTTTTTGCGAGCGTTCCAAACGGGTCATAACGGTAGTTAGCGGTTTGCCCATTAGGACTATTAATCAGTGTTTCATAGCGTTGGGTGGTCGCTCAAATTTGGATTTTTGGTCTGGAGAGTTTGTTGAGTTTTAGTCATATCTTTTCAACGCTGTATCCGTCTGAGGTCACTGTAAAAATAATCTCTTTGCTGATGGCTGCCTTGAAGCAGTAACTTTCCGTATTTTGCAGAGGGGTAATGCATTTTGCGTCTTGCGAAAGGGTAGGGTGTTCTTCTTTAAAAAGGCCATCTGTTTCAACTCCAATCGCACTATTGCTTTTGAATGCTATGGGGTTGTGAAAGGTAATTAGTAGAAGTTCATCTTGCTGGTTGGTAAAAACCACCAGTAATTCGTTACGCTTGCACGTGACTTGTTGAATGGTTCCTTTCGAAACTTCAAGTGCTTTTGTTTCAGGTGTTTTTCCATTCAAGGGTTGATCGGGGTTCCAGAATTTCAGGTCGGAAAAGTGTCTCTCTATATCATCCAGTTCATCATCGCCGAGAGAGTCATCAAAGTGTTGAGAAATTATCGTGCGTACCTTTGATAATCGCTGGGTAACGGCGCAATCATCGATAAAGTCAGTGGTCGCTTTGCGATATTCTTCCAGGGCGCCAGGCTTTTCAGCATAATAGCTGCCCATTTTATGTAGGGATATCAATATAAATTCAACCTCTTTCAAAGCGTCAAGAGCTTCTTCGCCTGTAAGTACTATTTTTTTATTCTTCTCTAACATTGCTTTCCGTTGGTAAGTGTTCGCTCAGTTAACGCTTGTTTTGGGTTTTGACGAAGTTATCTATTTTCGGTGGATGTAGGCGTAAATATCGGTTTTGTTTATTTTCGTAATATTGACATTGCTAAGTGCGTTGTCGGCATATTTTGCATTTTTGGAATGGCAAATTAGTTGTGCTGCTCCGTGTGTTTCCATGTCATAAAATCTGAAGCAGATGGAGTCTTTGTTAGTGAGGATTAGTTTGAGGTCTTCAGTGGTAGATATATTTTTTAAATGACTTAGTTTATTCCAGGTTTTTTCAGGTTCATGATTTTTATTTTGCATGATGATAATGCTCGTTCGATATGTCGTCAGGCCTGTAGGGTCTATATTTGTGGGATTGGAATTCAAATGCACGATTTCGGAATAAATTGAGGTGGTCTGGTTTTTCTTTAAAATGTCATTAGGATCTGAACGCTTGCTGAATTCCTTCAGCATCAAGTATTCTTGAGTTTTACTGCTAAGGGGAGTCATCGATGTGTTCCACTGGAGAATCGTGGGCCATTTTCGGGTAAGCAGCACACTTAAATCACACCACGTGTTCCAAACATCTGAGAAATTTTGGTTTAGCAAGGTCATTGTTGTGAATTCAGGGTCTGCATCTGGGTGCAGTTGATCCCAGGGGTGAATGCCGGTTTCCTTGATATATACGGACTCCATCATCTATCTCTTAAAGTAAGTGTGTGTGTCAGTTCCAATCGTTAAAGATATCTTTTTCCCCTTAACGCTTGGCTGGGTATTGAAATGTGGAGCATGGTTTCCTTTTTTATGGCCTAGTGAATGTTCACGAATTTCTACTCTGCGCTCAAGCATTTTAAATACGTATACCCTGCCCTCGGTGTGCTGTTTTTGATCTCTGATGGGCTCTCGATAAACAAGCACCGGCTGCTGGGTTCTTGGGACACCTCCTATATCTTTTGCTCGTTTGAATGCACCATTTCTGGAGAGTTTGCTGTCTGCTCCTCTGGGTAGCTCTACATCGCCCTTATTGACTGAAGCCGTATTTTCCGGGGTTTTGACGCTATAGCTCGGCTTGCAGCCGTCTCCGCCAGGGCAGGAGGTTAGCCCAAGAGGATCTGTCCATCCTGTGGGATTTATTACGTACTGGTACGCATTGATCCCACCCGCCAGCTTCACCGGGTCCGGCGTCAGATAGCGCCCAACATCCGGATTGTAGTAGCGATGACGGTTGTAGTGCAGGCCGCTTTCTTCGTCGAAGTATTGGCCTTGAAAGCGCAGCGGGTTGTCGACTTTTCCGACGTCGAGGCGGCTGATCTGGCCGTAGGCGCGGTAGTGGGCGGACCAGACGATTTCGCCGTCTGCGGCGGTGAGTTCCTGTGGGGTGCCGAGGTGGTCGAGTTGGTAGTGGTAGGGTTTGGTGGCGTTGGGACCGAAGCCTTCCAGCAGGGCCAACGGCCGGAAGCTGTCGGGTTCGTAGAGGTAGCTGCGGTGGCGGTCGGCGTGGTGTTCGGCGATCAGTTTGTCGCCTTGCCAGAAGAACTCGGTGGTTTTGTCATCGACGGTTTTGCTGATGCGGCGGCCAAAGGGGTCGTAGCGGTAGTGGGCGGTTTGGCCGTTGGGTTTTTTGACGGCGATCAGCCGATGCTGACAGTCGTAGCGGTATTCGGTGACCAATGCGTGAGCTTTGCCACGGCGTTCGCGGATCAGGTTGCCGAAGGCGTCGTGGTCGTAATGCCGGTCGCCCTGGATCATCAGGCGATTGCCGGCGACGATGTCCGGGCCGGGGCGGTCGTGCATCAGCAGGTTGCCGGCCGGGTTGTGGCCGAAGCGTTCCTGCAGGTCCTGCGAATGGTCGGCGCGGGTCAGGCGGTGGAGCGGGTCGTAGGCGTAGTGGTGTTCGCCTTTGCGCGTATCGAGAATGCGGGCGAGGTTGCCGGATTTGTCGTAGTCGTATTGGCGGCGGTAGTGGCGGTTTTCCTGTTGCGTGATGGCGTGGGCGTGCAGGCGGTGTTGGTCGTCGTAATGGTAATGGCTGATTAATTCGCCTTGCTGTCGTTGCTGCTCCCTGCCCGCTTTGAATAGATGCGAGGTGAGCACTTCACCGTTGAGCTGAACCGTCGCGAGGTGGCCGCCTTTATCGTGGTTAAACGTGACGCGGTTGTTATCCGGCAGGCGCAGGCGCTGCAGTTGACCGCAGGCGTCATAGCCATAACGCAAGGTGCCCCAGCCTTGATGCTCGGCGGTCAGACGGTTTTGTCGATCGTATTCGTAGGCCAGCGCCCAGTGGCCGTCTTCGACGTGGAGGAGATTGCCCTGGCGGTCGTAGGCATAGTCAACAAGGGCGCCATCGGGCAGGGTTTTTCTGACAAGGCGTCCGGCGTGGTCACGCGCGTAGCGGGTAACCAACTGACTGCCATCGTCGCCGTATTCAGTCTTTTCCTGCAGATTGCCGTTGAGGTCATAAACGTAGGCGGTACGCTGGCCGTCAAAGCCGATTTCCTGCTGGATCAACCCGTTGGGGTGATAAGCGAGCCGGTAGGTCTCGCCCACCTCGTTTTCGATCTCGGTCAGCAGCAACCGAGTATTGTCGTAGCGGTACTGGACCTGCGAGCCATCGGCATTGAACCGTCGACTGATCAGGTGCAGCCCGTCGGCATACTCGTAGCGAGTGACGTGGCCCAGTTCATCGCGTTCGGCGGTGATTTTTCCGTAGGCGTTGTAGCTGTATTCCCTGCATGCACCGCCCGGCAATATCAGGCGAGTCAATCGACCGACGCTGTCCCATTGGTATTGGCTCAGCGCCCCATGCTCATCCTCGCGGGCAACCTCCCGTCCCAGGTCGTCATAGCGGTAGCGCTTGATCCCGCCATTGGGCAACTGCTCCTCAAGCAGTTGCCCGCGCTCATTCCATACCAGCCGTTGGCAACTGTGATCGGGATACCAGACGCCAATCAGTTGCCCGTGTTTGTTGTAGCTGTAGTCGGTTACATGGCCGTCAGGATCGGTCTTACGCGTTACGTCGCCTTGTTCATTACGCTCGTATTTCCAAACCGCCTCGCCTCGGCGCACCACCCGTACGAACCCGTTGTCATGCTCGTAGGACGTCGGCTCATCGTCCCCGGGAAACAGCGCCACCAACCGCCCAGCATCGTCATACTGATACGCCGTCACCGCGCCGAGCGGGTCCTGCTCAACCGTCAGCCGGCCTTTTTCATCGTAGGATTTGAAGTGTTGAGCGCCATCCGGATCAACCCGCTGCACCAGCCGCGCCCGCGGGTCATGCACATACACTTCCTGACTGCCATCGGCGTTATGCACGGTGACGCGTCCGTCATCACCCCACACATAGCGCGTGTCCATCTGCGCAAAACTGGCCCAGTGCCGTACACAGCGCGCCGCCTTGCCGGAACGTTCCCACGCCCAAAAGAAACTCGCCCCACCGGCCAGCCCACGTTCCAGAATCACGTGCTGCTCGTCGTACCGATAAACCTCGCATTCACCTACAGCATTGGTCGCCGACACCAGTCGGCCTGTGTCGTCGTAGGCGTAGGAAACACTCGTCTGTTCAGTCACCCACTCGTAAGGCTCACGCCCCATGGCGCGATGCACCTGATAGTCCACCGCGCCAATCCGGCCCTGCGCATAACGCAACCACAGCGAGCGCCCGGCGCCGTTGTCCAGCCGTTCAATGCGCCCCAGCACATCGCGGGAAATGCGCAGCCGGTTGTCATACGCATCGCTGATCGACACCAGCACGCCATCGCGAAAGTGATAAAGCCGCGACGCTTGGGCCAGCACCAGTTCATCCGGCAAATCGCCCAGGAAGATCGCTGCTTCGGCCAGGCTGTTGGTGATCGCCGGTCGCGAAGCGGTCGGCAGCGGAAACTCGGTCGAACGATTCTCATGATCCGTCCACACCACCGAATCGCCGGACACCACCAGCCGCTGCGCCAGGGCATGACTCCAGCCAAACCCCAGCCCAACGTCGATTTCCACCGCACTGGTGCGATACACCCGCGTCCACTCAAACGGCAGAATCCCGTCCAAGGTGCCGTCGGTGAGGGTGAGCAATTCCTCGCCGGTGACCATCGACACCGGGCAACCGTGGGTCACGGTCTTGTCCGAAGACGCAGCCGCATCCCCCGCCGGGTTCTTCGCCGAAACCGGCACATCATCCACGGCCTCTTTCTGCCTCAACACTGCGTTCTGCCGCGCCCGCCAGCGCATCTGCAGCGTGCCTTGCCTTAACCCGCCAACCACACCGCGAATTGCCACCGCCTTGTAACGATCCACCGCCTGCATGAACGTGCTCAGAATCGCCAGCACGCTCTTAACAAAGCCAACTGCCGCGTCGAGAATCTGCCCGCCGTACTTGACCAGCCGCATACTCAAATACGCCACACCCGCCGCAGGCAATGCGATGGTCAGTACAGCGCCGATCACCAGATCGATCAGCAACGACACCACAAACCCCGCCGCGACTTCGGCCATCTGTCCGGGCGGCAATGCGGCCAGCCACAGCATCGCCGTACGCACCAACAGAAACAGCGCCGCCTCATCACTGGCCAGCAGCATTGCCTGTTCCATGACTTTGGGCGCATCGATGGCGAGTTGCGCCAGGCTGGTTGCTTGCGCACCGAGTTGCTCGACGTACTTCAGCGGGTCTTCAAGAATGGCCTGGACCCGCTTGATGCTGTCCCACGCATCGCGGATCGCCGCCCAACTGCCCGTCAGCACACCGCTGCCAATCGCACTGGCCGTGGATTGCTGCCAATACGGCTTGAAGCCTTCCCACTGCTTGCGCAGCCATTGCTCCAGGTCTGTCGTCAGCCCGGTGTAGGAGGCGAACAACGCGTCCACCTGTTGCGTCGAAACTCCGCCCTGCACCCGCACCTGATAACGCCCGCCGGCCCCGCAAACGTGTGATCCCTTGCCGTGTTCATCCAGCTGAATCAGCGTCGAACTGCCGTCATCCAGGCCGATCACCTCAACCGTAATATCGCCAATCGGCACGTCATAGACCGACTCGAACGTGCTCTCAATCTTCAGCACACCACCCGCCGGGCAGCGGGCCACGGTGGAAAAGTCAGCATCGGCAATGCTCACGGAGCGCTGGGCATCGCCCACCCGAAGCACCCGGTCCATCCCGAGCAACGACGGCATATCCAGCCCATCGCTCACTGAGTCCAGCGCGCGCGAATACCAGGCGCCCATCTGCTGGCGATAAATCAGCAGGCTCTGATGAAAGTCATTGAGCTCATGCTCGATAAAAGCGATGTGGGCAGCGTGGGTCATCCGTGACGTCTCGGCAGGGGTCAAGGCGTCGGATTCTGCTCCGGCGAAATAGGGCTGGATGAACGGTTTGCAAAATCAGAATGGGCTTACGACAGCAGCGCAGAAGTCAGCGGCAACTCATGCTGGACGGCTACTTCAGATAGCGATCCTGCTGATTGACTGACACCGCCACCGCAGTGTCGGAGGGGAGCCAATGAACGATTGCCGTAGGGGTGCCTCTAACCACCGCAGCGCATGCCTGCGGGTGTACGCTGAGGCGTCAGGAAAACAGCGAATATTCGCTGCTGCTACCAAGAGACAGACGGGCACAAGATTTCCTTTGTTTACCTTGCCGGGTCGCAATGCCCTGCGCATCCTTTTCTTTCACGGACTGATCGCGACGTATGCAGATGCCTCATCTTCCTGCCCCGCCTCCTGCCAACGAGCATGAGCGCATCCGGTCCCTGGAGCACCTGGGCATTCTGGACAGCGTTCCTGAGCAAGGTTTCGACGACATCGTGCTGCTGGCGACCGGCCTGTGCGATGTGCCGATTGCGCTGGTGTCGCTGGTGGACAACGAGCGTCAGTGGTTCAAGGCCTGCATTGGCCTTGACGTGCGCGAGACCCATCGCGACCTGGCGTTCTGCGCCCATGCCATCCTCGCGCCCGATGAAGTGCTGGTGGTTGAAGACGCCCTGTGCGACCCGCGTTTCGAGCACAGCGCACTGGTGCTGGGCCCGCCGTATATCCGCTTTTATGCAGGTGCGCCGATTCGCGATGATCGAGGTTTTGCCTTGGGCACCGTGTGCGTCATCGACACGCGACCGCGCACGCTGACCATTGCGCAACACGGCGCGCTGCAGGCCCTGGCCCGTCAAACGGCCTCGTTGCTGCAGTTGCGCCTGCTCAGCGAACAACGCGAACAACGCGCGCGCAGCCTGGAGAACGAGCTCGCCCAGGCGCAAGCCTTGGGCCGCCAGGCCGAACAGTTTCTTCATCATGCCAAGCGCGTTTCGTCCCTGGGCATGGTAGCCGCCAGCATCGCCCACGACTTCAACAACTTGCTCCAGGCCCTGAGTGCCAGCCTGCAAATGATTCGCCTGCGCGCACGCAGGCCGGCGGATGTCGAACGCTTCAGCGATGCCGGCATGCAAGCCGTGGATCAAGGCCGATTGCTGGTCAACCACCTGCTGACCAGCGTGCGCCACGACAGCCCCAACCTGATGTGCATCGACGTGAACGAGCGTCTGGAGAGCATGCGCGACGTGCTGTTGCGCACCGCTTCGGACGGTGTCGAGTTCTCAATGGCATTGGCGCCGCCGGGCACCGGCGTATTGTGCGAAGAAGCGCAGTTGAGCGCAGCGGTGATCAACCTGCTGACCAACGCCCGGGATGCCCTGGGCGGCAAAGGCCGTATCCACATCACCTCGCGTCTGGTCAACCTGACCCAGGACGAAGCATTGGCCGCAGGCAACTACCTGTTGCTCAGCGTCAGCGACGACGGCCCGGGCATCCCCGAAGCCCTTGCCGCGCAGATTTTTGAGCCCTTTTTCACCACCAAGTGCGCAGGCAAAGGCACCGGGCTGGGATTATCCCAAGTGATGGAATTCGCGCAGCGCGCGGGTGGCACGGTAAAAGTCCACACGGCATTGGGTGAGGGGACCACCATGAACCTGTACATGCGGGCTCTTGGGCGTATCGATCCACATTTGCTTGTCGATTGAGACGTGAAAAGCCTGCTTTTCAGGGCAGGCTTGGCAGATCACTTACTTCTGCTGGACTGTCAGCGCCGCATAGCCATTCATCAAGTTGCGATAGTTGGGAATGCGCTGGGATAACAGATTCCCCAGTCCTTCGATATCGTTGCGCCAGTCGCGGTGCAGCTCGCACGCCACCGAGAACCAGTTCATCAGTTGCGCACCGGCCTGTGTCATCCGGCTCCAGGCCGCCTGTTGCACCGTGGTATTAAAGGTGCCCGACGCATCCGTCACCACAAACACCTCGAACCCTTCCGCCAGCGCCGACAAGGTCGGGAACGCCACGCACACATCCGTGACCACACCGGCAATGATGATCTGCCTGCGGCCGGTGGCCTTGATCGCCTTGACGAAGTCTTCGTTGTCCCACGCGTTGATCTGACCAGGACGCGCGATGTACGGCGCATCCGGGAACATCTCCTTCAACTCCGGCACCAACGGGCCGTTGGGGCCTTGCTCGAAGCTGGTGGTGAGGATGGTCGGCAGGTTGAAGAACTTGGCAAGGTCGGCCAGCGCAAGCACGTTGTTCTTGAACTCGTTGGGGGAGAAGTCCTGCACCAGCGAGATGAGGCCGGTCTGGTGGTCGACCAGCAGAACGATGGCGTCGTCTTTGTTCAAGCGGCTGTAGGTTGGAGTGCTAATGGTTGAAGTCCTTTTTGGTTGGTTGGATGTTTTGTTCAACATGGGCACAGGTTAAAGCGTGGGTGTTGGGGGATAAATCGGGTGGCGGGCGTCTTACTGTCAACTTGAAGGGGACAGTAGGAAGTGGCCGCTTTCTCGAGCATTGAATAGCCAGCAGGTCCGATCCCTTTCATTTGCAGGACATTTCCTAGAGAATCCCAGCGGCTTGCGCCAGTGAAATCCCGCGACTAGGCTGCGATCCGTCACTGCCTATTCAGTGATCGGGTTTAGTCGCCCGGATATCGCTAGGCGCACGTGCCATCCCAAATTCAGGTTTCTTCTCGCCTGAACATTATGGTGGCTGTGCGCAGGGCACCTTCGGGTGCGCCGGTGCCTAGCGGCCGGTCGACTAACCTGCGTTCAGCCGCCACCTCTATTCGTTTAGTCGCGAAATGACGGTGGTATCCACTTACTGCTAGGGGTTTTGCTATGGATAACGTTCGTTCGGATTCGCTGTCATCGACTTCAACTAACCCATTCACTGTCAATGAAGAACTGAGCTTTGAAGATGCCTGGGTGCGGGTAGCCGAGCTGCTGCAATGTGCAGTGGCAACTTCGCAGGCGCTCGCACAGCCGGTAGCTGCGCCGCAGAGGGCGGTGATGCATTTGGTGGACATGGCGAAGATGGTTGCGGAGCGGGCTGTGGAGTGCATGCGGCCGGCTTGATGCAACGGCTGGAGTGAGGTTTTTTACAGGCATTAAAAAGCCGGCTTGTGGCCGGCTTCTCGCTGACTGCTTCGGCTTGCTTCTGACAAACCTCACCAGCCTTCAAATCGCTCAGCCCACATCGAGTCGGGCTGAATAGTCGGGGCATCCGCGGGAACTCCTCCGCATCGCCGGGCAGGATAGATAGCGCAAAGCCACCCCCTGCCAAATGTGCGGCGGATGATACCCACATTCACCTCAGTTGCCCACCTCAGGATCCGATTTAGAGCCTTCCCAGCCTAATAAGTGATCGTCCAGCGGCACTGGTGGGCGGCGGTTATTCAGGGTGGACCACCAGAATACCCAGCCCACGATCAGGAAGTTCTGTTCGAAGCGCTCATCGTAGGTGAGGTATTCATCCGGATGCTCGGCGGCATTGTGGCTACGCATTCGCAATCCGCCGCCGGGCCGGTTGTAGAGGTATTTGATGCGCAGCATGCCGTCATGCTCCACGGCGTAGATTTCGCCGTTGATGATTTGGGTGCGGCCTCGGTCGATGGCGAGGGTAGCGCCTTGCTGGATGATGTCGATCATGCTGTTGTCGACCATGTAGGCGCCTACCGCACGGTCGGGGTTTACGTTGAGGGCGTCAAGGGTGTGCAGGGAGACGCGGATGCGCTCGGTGGAGGTGAACGTGGGGTGGAGGGGGAGTTCCACGTCGAGTTTTTCCGGGAGACAGGCTGGGCCTGTGAGGTATTTTCCGCTTTCCTCGCGGACGTAGGTGAGTCCTTTCGTGGTTCCCGGGCCTTCCAGCAGGAAGTTGGCCGGTGGGTGTTTGGAGCCTTTGCCAGTGCGCAGCCAACGGCTGGAGACGCATAACAGCTCTGCGATCTCGTTGAGTCGGCCCATGGGCACGCCGCGTTTGAACCAGTTGTTCACGTGCTGGGGCGTGACGCCGCGGTTCTTGGCGAAGTCGGAGGCGGAAAGATGAACTTCCCTTAATAGTGCTTTTAAACGATCACCTGATGTATTCATAAACGCAGAGTTTACTGGCCAAGAAAACCAATCAAATAAACCATGCGTTGAATTGCGCCTGTAGGTTTTTACTTAGTTGTGGCCTGATTTTTCAACTTTATCGGTTTGCTAAACTCTGTTTGTTGTTAGTTGAACTTGACGTTTAGGTGCGCCCATAGAAAAGCCCCGAGTGATCGGGGCTTTTCTATGGGCGAGGCAATGAAAATCAGGGATCAGCCTTTGTAGGCAGCCACCGACTTCATGATCTCGGCGCGGGCGGCGTCTGCGTTGCCCCAACCTTCGATCTTCACCCATTTGCCTTTTTCGAGGTCTTTGTAGTTCTCGAAGAAGTGTTTGATCTGCTCCAGCAACAGCGGTGGCAGGTCGGTGTATTCCTTCACGTCCACGTACAGCTGGGACAGCTTGTCGTGTGGCACCGCGATCACCTTGGCGTCGCCGCCGCCGTCGTCGGTCATGTTCAGGATGCCGACCGGGCGGGCGCGGATAACCGAGCCTGGCGTAACCGGGTAAGGGGTCACGACCAGCACGTCGAGGGGATCACCGTCGTCGGCCAGGGTGTTGGGGATGAAACCGTAGTTGGCCGGGTAGAACATCGGGGTGGCCATGAAACGGTCAACGAACAGGCAGTCGCTGTCTTTGTCGATTTCGTATTTGATCGGCGCGTGGTTGGCCGGAATTTCGATGGCGACGTAGATGTCGTTCGGCAGGTCTTTGCCAGCCGGAATCTTGCTGTAGCTCATTGGGCGTTGCCCCCGTAGTTGGCCATTGAACATGGCCGGATTGGCCTAAAAGTGGCGGCGATTATAGGCATATTCTGACGCCGATGCCATGCGCCAGACGTCGTACGGTCATTCAACCGGCGGCTGGTAGCGCGGGTCGTGGGCTTGCAGGTGGCGCAGGCGGGCCAGGGGATCCTGGCGATAAAAGCGGCTGAGTTGGGTGTACACCTGTGGATAACTGTCGACCAGCAAATCCGGGGCACTGAAAAAATATTCGCTGGTGACGGCAAAGAACTCCGCCGGGTTTTCCGCTGCATAGGGATCAATGACCGTCTCGATGTCGGGATCGGCATCCAGTTGGCGATTGAGGTCATCGAAGGCGTCTTGCATCACGCTGGCCCATTCCTGCACGCGCATATTCTTGTGCAGCGGCGGCAGGCCGTTGGCGTCGCCGGTGAGCATATCGAGCTTGTGGGCGAGCTCGTGAATCACCAGGTTGTAGCCTTCCCAATTGCCGCTGGCCAGCACCCCGGGCCAGGCGAGAATCACCGGGCCCTGTTGCCAGGCTTCGCCACTGTGCTCGCCGTCCCACTCATGCTCCACGCCGCTGGCATCGCGATGGCGCTGGGGGCTGAGGAAGTCGTCGGGGTACAGCACGATTTCGTGGAAGCCTTGATACCAGTCGAGATCGCCCAGGTTCATCAGCGGCAACTGCGCCTGGGCGGCGAGCAGCAGGCGTTGCTCCTGGTGCAGGTCGACGCCGGGCAGGGCGGTGAGGTGTTTGTCGGCAAGGAAGAGGATGCAGGCTTCGCGCAACCACTGATCCTGTTCGGCGGTGAGGCCGTCGAGGAAGGTCAGGTGGCTGCGCACCCGCTGCCAGGTGTCATCGGCGATCGGGTGCCGGGCCAGCAGGCGCCGGCGACGCCAGGCGCTGAGGGACCACATGGCCGGTTACTGCGGCTTGGCTTCGGAGGAAGCGCGACCGAAACGGCTGCGGAACACGCCAATGATCATCGGCACCAGCGACAGCAGGATGATGAACACCACCAGCAGCGACAGGTTCTTCTTGATAAACGGCACGTTGCCGAAGAAGTAGCCCAGGGTCACCAGGCCACCGACCCAGAGAATGGTGCCCAGCACGCTGAACCCGAAGAAACGCGGGTAGGGCATTTTGGCGATGCCGGCCACAAACGGCGCAAAGGTGCGCAGGATCGGCAGGAAGCGCGCCAGGGTCACGGTTTTGCCGCCGTGCCTGTCGTAGAAGTCATGGGTTTTTTGCAGGTAGTCGCGGCGGAAGATCTTCGAGTTCGGGTTGCTGAACAGGCGTTCTCCGGCGGTTCGCCCGATGACATAGTTGGTGCTGTCGCCGAGGATCGCGGCCAGCATCAACAGGCCGCCGAGCAGTACCGGGTCCATGCCGCCACCGGCGGCGACGGCGCCAGCGATAAACAGCAGGGAATCACCCGGCAGGAAGGGCATGACCACCAGGCCCGTTTCGCAAAAAATGACCAGGAACAGAATGGCGTAAATCCACGGACCGTAGTTGGTTACCAGCATGTCGAGGTAAACGTCGAGATGCAGGATCAGGTCAAGCGGGTTGAAATCCATGGATGGCACCTGTGTGAACGGCCCGACTCGGCAGGCCTCTGCGGAGGCTCGGGCAATAAGGCTACAAGTGACTGTCGCATTTCTTACAACCCTGGAAAGGTCCGCATTATACGGATTGAGCGTTGAAAAGCGTGCTGCTTTTGTAGCGGGGCGTGTCGTGGTTGCCAATGTGGGATAGGCACCCACATTGGCGCTGCGAGAGGCTTTGGCGTCAGTCTTGGTTGATCGGCAGAACGTAATTCTTGAACTCGGTGTCTTCGCGAAAGCCGATCGACTCATAGGTTTTCTGCGCCACTTCATTGTCACTGCTGGTCGACACCCGCAGCCGCACCGCGTGGGTTTCCCTGGCCATTTTCTTCGCAGTGCGCATCAGGTTGTCGGCCACCAGTTGCCGGCGCGCATCCTCGGCCACATAGATGTCGTTGAGGATCCACACGCGCTTGAGCGACAGAGAGGAAAAGCTCGGGTACAGCTGGCAGAACCCCAGCAACCGCTTGTCGTCGTCATCGGCCAGCGCCAGGTAAATCACCGACTCTTTACGGCGCAGGCGCTTTTCCAGAAAGTCCCGCGACGAATCCGGAAACGGCAGCGCGCCGTAGAATTCACGGTATTTGACGAACAGCGGGGTCAACAGGTCCAGGTGTTCCAGGGTCGCTTGAGTAATCCGCATGCCAGGCCTCAACTTCCAAAGGATATGACCACAGGAGCGGCCGTGACTTGATGCTGCCTAACGACGCGAAAAAGCGCAATCGTGCCGCGATCAGTCGCTGGGCGGGCTAAGCAGGAAGTTTCCTTTCATCAGGTCGGGATCGTCGAATTCGAGGGTTTGCACTTGCGCCTCGTCCTTGAGATTGACCCCCGACAGCTGCCGGCGACACGCCTCTCGCATCAAGTAAAGCAGGCGATGGGCCGCCATGCCGTAGCTGAGGCCTTCCAGGCGCACGTTGGAAATGCAGTTGCGATTGGCGTCGTTGAGGCCCACCTTGGGGTTGTAGGTGAAATACAGGCCCAGGCTGTCCGGCGAGCTGAGCCCTGGCCGCTCGCCGATCAGGATCACCGTCATTTTGGCGCCGAGCAACTGGCCGATTTCATCCGCCACGGCCACGCGGCCCTGCTCCACCAGAATAACCGGCGACAGGGACCACCCCTCGGCGTGGGTCTGTTCTTCCATGCGCGTCAGAAACGGCAGCGTATGTTTATGCACCGCCAGCGCCGACAAACCATCGGCCACCACCACCGCCAGGTCCACGCCGCCGGGATTCGCTGCGGCGTAGTCGCGCAGGTGTTGGGCCGACTCATCACTTAAACGTCGACCCAGGTCCGGCCGTTGCAGGTAGCTGTGGCGGTCGGCGGCGGCGCTGTGCAGCAACAGGCTGTCGCGGCCGCGTTCGGCCAGTTGGCTGCTCAAGCCTGCGTGATCGAAGGGCAGGTGCACCGCATCCCGCGCCTGGGCGTGGGCGAATTGGAAGTCCAGTTGCGCACTGGTGGGCAGGCTGGTGCCGGTGCGGCCCAGAGCGATGCGTGCCGGGGTGAGGCGGCGCAATTGCAGCCACGGGTTGTCAGGCAGGTCGAGTGACACGGGTGGCTCCTTCATCCGAGTTGCGCCAGGGCGTGGCGGAACGCCGGTGGCAGGCTGTTGCCAAACTGCACCTTGCCATCGGCCTGGGTAAAGATGCCCATTTTGGCCAGCCACTGTTCGAATTCCGGCGCTGGCTTTAAACCTAATGTTTGGCGTGCGTACAAGGCATCGTGGAACGAGGTGGTCTGGTAGTTGAGCATGATGTCGTCGGAGCCGGGGATGCCCATGATGAAGTTGATCCCGGCCACGCCCAGCAGGGTCAGCAGGGTGTCCATGTCGTCCTGGTCGGCTTCGGCGTGGTTGGTGTAGCAGATGTCGCAGCCCATGGGCACGCCGAGCAACTTGCCGCAGAAGTGGTCTTCAAGGCCGGCGCGGATGATCTGCTTGCCGTTGTACAGGTACTCGGGCCCGATAAAGCCGACCACGGTGTTGACCAGAAACGGCTTGAAATGCCGCGCCACCGCATAAGCGCGGGTTTCGCAGGTTTGCTGGTCGACGCCAAAGTGCGCGTTGGCGGACAACGCACTGCCCTGGCCGGTTTCGAAATACATCAGGTTCTGGCCCAGGGGGCCGCGCTTGAGGCTCAAGCCTGCGTCGTAACCTTCCTGCAGCACGCTCAGGCTGATGCCGAAGCTGGCGTTGGCCGCCTCGGTGCCGGCAATCGACTGAAACACCAGGTCCAGCGGTACGCCACGGTTGATCGCCTCGATGGAGGTGGTGACGTGGGTCAGCACGCAGGCCTGGGTGGGGATTTCGTAGCGCTGGATGATTGCGTCGAGCATCTCCAGCATGGCGCAGATCGAGGCGGTGCTGTCGGTGGCCGGATTGATGCCGATCATGGCGTCGCCGTTGCCGTAGAGCAGGCCGTCGAGGATGCTCGCGGCGATGCCCGCCGGTTCGTCGGTGGGGTGGTTGGGTTGCAGGCGCGTCGACAGGCGCCCGCGCAGGCCCATGGTGCCGCGAAAGCGGGTGACCACGCGGATCTTCTGCGCCACCAGCACCAGGTCCTGCACGCGCATGATCTTGGAGACCGCCGCGGCCATTTCCGGTGTCAGCCCGGGCGCCAGGGCGCGTAGGGAATGTTCGTCGGCTGCATCGCTGAGCAGCCAGTCGCGCAGGCCGCCCACGGTCAGGTGGCTGACCACGGCAAAGGCTTGTTTGTCGTGGGTATCGATGATCAGCCGGGTGACTTCGTCGCGTTCATACGGGATCAGCGCTTCTTCGAGGAAGTGCTTGAGCGGGATGTTCGCCAGGGCCATTTGCGCCGCGACCCGTTCACCGTCGTTCTGCGCGGCGACGCCTGCGAGGACGTCACCGGAACGGGCCGGGCTGGCCTTGGCCATCACGTCCTTGAGGCTGTCGAAGCGGTAGGTTTGCGCACCCACCGCGTGGGAAAAACTTGCCATACAGTGTCTCCTTGGCGACGCAGGCAGCGCCCGCGTCGAGGTTTACGGCAGCTCAGTGCAAGGCGGCCTCTGCGGCCTGGATCGCCGCGAATTCTTCTTCGGGCGTGCCTGCTACCAAGTGATGCCGGCTGTAGAAAGCAAAGTAAGCAATTAATACTCCATAGATGATCGCGGCGCCAATCACCACCCGTGGATCCACCAGAAAGCCCGCCACCACGGCCACGCAGGCCAGTACCAGCGCCACGCCCGAGGTGAAGATGCCGCCCGGCGTGCGGTACGGACGGTCCATTTTGGGGCGGCGAATGCGCAGGGTGATGTGTGCGGCCATCATCAGCACGTAGGAAATGGTCGCGCCAAACACGGCCACCAGGATCAGCAAGTCGCCCTGGCCGGTCAGCGACAGGCCAAAGCCGATGATGCCGGGGATCACCAGCGCCAGTACCGGCGCCTTGCTCTTGTTGGTCTCGGACAACTTGCGCGGCAGGTAGCCGGCACGGGACAAGGCAAAAATCTGCCGGGAATAGGCATAGATGATCGAGAAAAAGCTCGCGATCAGTCCTGCCAGCCCGACCAGGTTGACGAAGCTGCCCATCCAGGTCGAACCGCCGTACGCCAGGGCCAGCGCCTCAACCAGCGGGTTGCCGGATTTGACCAGCGCATAGGTGCCGGCGCCGCCCGGCGCAATCACCAGAATCAACAAGGCAAAACTGGTGAGCACCACAATGGCGCCGATCAGGCCGCGCGGCAGGTCGCGCTTGGGGTTGCGGGTTTCTTCGGCGGCCAGCGGCACGCCTTCCACCGCAAGGAAAAACCAGATGGCATAAGGGATCGCAGCCCACACGCCGACGTAGCCGAACGGCAGGAAGCTGCTGGCGCCTCGCGCCTCGGTCACCGGCATGTCCAGCAGGTTGGCGACACTGAAGTGCGACACCATCGATACCAGAAACACGCCCAGGGCAATGGCGGCGACGGCGGTGATCACAAACATCAGCTTCAGCGCTTCGCCCACGCCGAAGATATGGATGCCGATAAAGAGGATGTAGAACGCCAGATAAATCATCCAGCCGCCAATGCCGAACAGCGACTCGCAATAGGCGCCGATAAACACCGCGATGGCGGCGGGGGCAATGGCGTATTCGATAAGGATGGCGGTGCCGGTAAGGAACCCGCCCCAGGGTCCGAAGGCGCTGCGGGCAAAGCCGTAGCCGCCACCGGCGGTAGGAATCATGGAAGACAGCTCGGCCAGGGAAAAACACATGCACAGGTACATGGTGGCCATCAGCAACGTGGCGAGGAACATGCCGCCCCAGCCACCCTGGGCCAGGCCGAAATTCCAGCCGGCGTAGTCGCCGGAAATCACGTAGGCAACGCCCAGGCCGACCAGCAGCACCCAGCCAGCGGCGCCTTTTTTCAGTTCGCGTTGTTGGAAGTAGTCGCTGTCGACGTTTTCGAAGTCGACGGAGGAGCGAGTGGGTTCGCTGGACATGAGGAAGTACCTTCCATTCTTATTGTTTTTAACTCGGCCTATATAGGCCGAATACACATCGCAAGTACCTGTGGAGATCCAAGTGTGGGAGGGGGCTTGCTCCCGATAGCGGTGGGTCAGTGGCACACAGAGTGGCTGACACACTGCAATCGGGAGCAAATCCCCTCCCACAGGGGCTTGCATTGCAGTCAGAAAATCAGAAGAAGCCCAGCGGATTAATGTCGTAGCTCACCAGCAAGTTCTTGGTCTGCTGGTAGTGATCCAACATCATCTTGTGGGTCTCACGGCCCACGCCGGACTTTTTGTAACCACCGAATGCCGCATGCGCCGGGTACAGGTGGTAGCAGTTGGTCCACACACGGCCCGCCTTGATCGCGCGGCCCATGCGATACGCGCGGTTGATATCGCGAGTCCACAGACCAGCGCCCAGGCCAAACTCGGTGTCGTTGGCAATTGCCAGGGCTTCGGCTTCGTCCTTGAAGGTGGTGATGCTCACCACCGGGCCGAAGATTTCTTCCTGGAACACACGCATCTTGTTGGTGCCCTTGAGCAGGGTCGGCTGGATGTAATAGCCGCCGGCCATGTCTCCCGCCAGTTTCTCCACCTTGCCACCGGTCAGCAGCTCGGCGCCTTCGCCCTTGGCGATTTCCAGGTAGGACAGAATCTTGTCGAACTGTTGCTCGGATGCCTGGGCGCCGACCATGGTGTCGGTGTCCAGCGGGTCGCCACGTTTGATCGACTCGACCTTTTTCATCACCACTTTCATGAAGTCGTCGTAGATCGACTCTTCCACCAGCGCGCGCGATGGGCAGGTGCACACCTCGCCCTGGTTGAAGAACGCCAGCACCAGGCCTTCAGCGGCTTTCTCGATGAATTGTGGCTCGGCCTTCATGATGTCGGCAAAGAAGATATTCGGCGACTTGCCACCCAGCTCGACGGTGGACGGAATGATGTTCTCGGCCGCCGCATGCATGATGTGCGAGCCCACCGGCGTGGAGCCGGTGAAGGCGATCTTGGCGATGCGCTTGCTGGTGGCCAGGGCTTCGCCGGCTTCCTTGCCGAACCCGTGCACCACGTTCAGCACGCCCGGTGGCAGCAGGTCGCCGATCAGCTCCATCAGCACGTTGATGCCCAGCGGTGTTTGTTCGGCGGGCTTGAGCACCACGCAGTTACCGGCGGCCAGGGCCGGCGCGAGTTTCCAGGCGGCCATCAGCAGCGGGAAGTTCCACGGGATGATCTGCCCGACCACGCCCAACGGTTCATGGAAGTGATAGGCGGCGGTGTGTTCGTTGATTTCGGCGCTGCTGCCTTCCTGCGCGCGGATGCAGCCGGCGAAGTAGCGGAAGTGGTCGGCGGCCAGCGGAATGTCGGCGTTGAGGGTTTCACGCACGGCCTTGCCGTTGTCCCAGGTTTCAGTGATGGCCAGCAGTTCAAGGTTCTGTTCGATGCGGTCGGCGATTTTCAGCAGCACCAGCGAGCGGTCCTGGGCCGAGGTTTTGCCCCAGGCGTCAGCGGCGGCATGGGCGGCGTCCAGCGCCTTGTCGATGTCTTTGGCGGTGGAGCGCGGAAAGTCGGCGATCGGTTTGCCGTTGACCGGCGAGGTGTTGGTGAAATAGTTGCCGTCGACCGGCGCCACGAATTCGCCGCCGATGTAGTTGCCGTATTTGGCCTTGAACGAAACGATGGCGCCTTCGGTGCCGGGGTGTGCGTAACGCATGGTGGGTATCTCCTGACTTTTATGTTTATTGGAGTACAGCGATGTTGCGCGTGATAAACGTGATAAAGCGTAGAGCAAAGGTCGGGCCAGCGCGTGGCAGGTCAGGTAAATCAAGGGGTTGGCGTTTGTTGCAAACCGTTGCTGTCACGCAGGCGGTACAGTCGAAGTGACAGTTTGTGCCATAAACGGTACACCCCATGGGCGCGCGATTGCATTGGCTGGATGGCTGGGGGATGCTGGCCGTTCTCACGCAGGGAGAACAATAAAAAATGCGCAACGATCATTTCAGCCGCCATGCCCGACAAGTCATCACCGTGGCCCATGGCCGCGACCCGTCCAGCGATCCTTCCATCGCGCGCTCCTGGCTGCGCTGCCTGGAGGACTACCACCTCGACCCTGCTCAGACTATCGCCCCCACCGTGCTCGAACACGGCCGCTTGCAGGAAAGCCGCGAGCGCCTGCAACAGGTGCTGCACATCGCCGGCAGCGAGATGAACAGCCTGCACCAGCAACTCTCCGGAGCTGGTCACGCGGTGCTGCTCACCGATGCGCGCGGGGTGATCCTCAACTGTGTCACTGCGCCGTCCGAGCGCAGGATTTTCGAGCGCGCCGGGCTTTGGCTTGGTGCCGATTGGAGCGAGGCGTGCGAAGGCACCAATGGCATCGGCACTTGCCTGGTGGAGCGCCAGTCCGTAACGATTCACCGCGATGAGCATTTTCGTGGCCGTCACACCGGCCTGACCTGCTCGGCGAGCCCGGTGTTCGACCCCCATGGCGAATTGCTCGCGGTGCTGGATGTGTCATCGGCGCGTGAAGCCGTGTCGCGTCAGAGCCAGTTTCACACGATGGCGCTGGTGAACCTGTCGGCCAAGATGATCGAGAGCTGTTACTTCCTGCGTCATTTTGAGCATCACTGGTTGCTGCGCTTTCATCTGCAGGCCGAGTCAGTGGGCCTGTTCAGTGAGGGGCTGTTGGCGTTCGATGGCGATGGGCGTATCTGCGCGGCCAATCAAAGTGCCCTGAACCTGCTGGGGCAGGCTCGCGGCGGTTTGCTCGGGCACCCTGTTGAAGCGCTGTTCGACTGTACGCTTGACCAATTGCTTGGGCGCGCAAGCGCCAATGCCACTGCCAGTTGGCCACTGCGCACATGTGATGGGCGGCATCTGTTCGCCGCGTTGCGTGGGCAGGCATGCAGCCCGCCCACGGCAGTCGCCAAGTCTGCGCCTGCGCCATCGCGTTTGTCCGGTATCTGCATGGGCGATCCGAACCTGCAAAACGATTTCCGCAAAGCGTTGCGCGTATTCGAGCGTGACGTGCCGATATTGATCAATGGCGAAACCGGTTCTGGCAAAGAAGCATTCGCCAAAGCTGTGCACCACGCCAGCCAGCGTGCTGACAAACCCTTCGTGGCGCTCAACTGCGCCGCCATTCCAGAGAGCCTTATCGAGAGTGAGCTGTTCGGCTATTGCGGCGGCAGCTTTACCGGCGCGCGGAAGGAAGGCATGCAAGGCAAGTTGCAGCAGGCCGACGGCGGCACGCTGTTCCTCGACGAAATCGGCGACATGCCGCTGGCGTTGCAAACCCGTCTGTTAAGAGTACTGGACGACCGTATGGTGGTGCCCATTGGCGGCGAGCCACTGGCGGTCGATGTGCGAATCATCAGTGCGACCCATCGGGATTTGCTGGCGCGAGTTGCCGACGCAACCTTCCGTGAAGATCTCTATTATCGCCTAAATGGCTTGGAGATCGCCTTGCCGCCGTTGCGCGAGCGGAGTGACAAATCACAGTTGCTGGACTTTCTGCTGGCTCGGGAAGCGGCGGAACAAGAGGTCATGCTGGACGTCGCAGCCCGCCAAGCACTGCTGTCTTACACCTGGCCTGGCAATGTGCGGCAGTTAAGTACGGTGTTACGCGGGTTGGTAGCACTGTGTGATTGCGGGCGTGTGGGGCTGGAAGATTTGCCCAAGGCGATTGGCCAACTCACGCCGCACTCGGGATCACTGGACGGCGTAGGGTATTCACCTTTAGGCGATGCCGAGCGTCTTACGCTGCTTAATGCCCTTAAACTACAGCGTTGGCACATAAGTCACACGGCGAAATACTTGGGCCTAAGTCGTAATACATTGTATCGAAAACTGCACAAGTATGGATTGGCAAGGCCTATATAAGCCTGAGTTTTAGAGACCTTCAGTTAAGTTTGGTTGAGCTGTTAGGTTTGACTAAGTGTGTATTTTTTCTGGTTGCGTAGGACTTGTCTAATATTAGTTACTGTGCGATTGGCGAATGCTGTTTAACGCTTGTAGGAAATAGGCTGTAATTTTGAAGGCTCATGGAACTCGATGCTGGCAAGGGTCCACTCAATAATCGAGAGCAGGGAGATCTCTTAATGAAAACTTAAATTTTATATAGAGGTGATTTCAATGGCTAAAATTGGTTCGTCTGTGTCCCTGGTTATGCCGGCTTTTATTCCGAGGCCTCCTGCCGCTCCGGTAGTAAATACAAGGAGCGCTAGTTTTTCGGGGACGCGAACTGGTGATAACCCTGTCGTTAAACCGCGCAGTGCCAGTGTTAATCAGAGGCATGCAAGTCCGGCGGTTAAAAAAAATGCGCTGGGGCAAACGCTTAACGTGCAGGGCAAACCGATTAATGCCTCGGGTCATTTAATCAATGAGTTTAATCAGCGCATTAATGCCCAGGGGTACGCTATCAATGATCAGCATCACTTGATCGATAAGCAAAACAGGCCGGTTAACAAAGATCAGTATCTCGTAGATCCTGTTGGTCGGCCTCTCGACAAGAAGGGCAACGTCGCCAGGAGTATGGAAACAGCGGTGAAGGGTGATGTCGCGCCGCCAGTGGGTCAGGTCACTGTTTCAGCGAGTAATGCGTTTGCCAAGTGGAAAAAAAAATCCGCAGCCAGCAAACCTGCTGAGGGTTCGCAAACGCTACTGACTAAAAACATGGCCGAACTAACCCAGCGCATGATGGATGCGGAAAAACTGGTCAAAACCGGAGTGATTCCCAAATCGCCTGGTATCAAAAATGTTGCAGCGGAAGCAGCCACCAACGCTGCAATCAGCGGCTTGGTTTCGGCACCTATCAGCGTCGGTGCCTATGGCGCTTCTACCTCGTGGGGCGAGAGTATCAAAGCTTCCTACCTGCCAATTCCGCTTTCGCCACAAGCCCCCGGCACCAAGTCGATCGTTGACCCTTCCTTAGTCAAGGCCCCGAAAGAGACAGGGGCCACCAAAGAGCTGGATGCAGAAACCAAAGCGCTGTACAGCAAAATGGACAGCTTGCAAGTCGCAGCATTTGCTTCGACGAATACTGCGATGGCTTTGCAACTTGGAAGCTTCGAAAAAGGCTGGCTTCCTTCTACTGACTGGTCAGCCGACCCCCTCCAACGAATGACTCAACTTGAGGAGTTACTGGATCGCAGTGAGGCTATAACGTGTGAGTTGGCCGAAAAATGCGAAGTTTTCTTTAAATCCTACTTGCCGTTGAAGGACGCACCCGAGGGCGCCGCGGGGCTCTCTGAGCGAGTCGACACGGCCCAGCGAAGACTGCAGGTGATCGATAAATCCCAAGCGGGTATTTTGGAGTATTTTAAGAGTCGCACCGACGTGGAATAAGCGGTGTTGCTTTTGCTCATCTAATACTTAAGTGTCGTGCTTGGCGGTGGGGTGGTTTTATGCCCAGCGTTGGGTGTTTTATTGAGCGATACCTTAGTGTTTGATTTGGGCATAGGCGTTTTCTGGTGGGGCGAGTTGCGCTGCCAGAAAACGCTTTTCCGTTGATGGGGTAATTCAGCGCTCACTACCGAAGGTGACATCACTTATGAGTACTCGCTCACGTCTTATTGAAGGACAAACAATGGCGTCGTCAACACATTTGAACCCTTCAGTTGTTGATGGGCAGACGTCTCAGATGACGGGTGATGCGCAGCTGGCTAAAACAGTTGGAAAGCAGTTGTCAACAGGCGCAAGAGTTAAAGTGCCTGCGCACTCCACGCTGGGCCGTTGGATTGACGTGTTGAAGTCGACTGTCCATTCTTCTGCCACGCGGCGGTTGGAATCGATAGCCGGTGGTGCCGTTGATGAAATTCGAGTCAATACTCGAACCGGCGAAGTAACCCATTACTTTAATGCTCGCATTCAAAGCCCGCCTGTTGCGTTGACAGATCTTTTAGGTGGGCGTGAGATAAAGAATGCCTTGTTGAATCTCGCCAGTGTGCTCGCCCCCAATGCCGAGTTGCGTATTCCGGCGTTTTATCAGGGCGGCACCGTGGCGTTAACTGACGTACAGAAATTTTACGGTGAACCGCAGCATTTGATGCCCGAGCAAGCGACCGCACGTGCGAAGGAATTGGCGAACAATCCGGTTTTTAAAGGCCAGGATGCGTTGCCTGACCACTCGCTAATGGAGCAGGTGCAGCAAGCGGTAGGCGACTCGGATACCTTCTATAACATGCTCGCCGCGATTCGGGCTGTCCTTGCCGCACCAGGCCCTGATTTCGACCTCGCGCTGCAGCAGGTAGAAGTCGCCCCTTATTCTCAACACTGGAGTCAGGAGCGGCGCCAGCCTGTGACGGTCAGCCTCAAGCAGTTGATTCTTGACAATGGCTGGTTCGTTCCGGAGAACAAGGACGAACTATTCAATCTCGGTCTCGCACTGGGAGCGCAAACCTTTAGCAGCGAGAGCAAAAAAAGCGCAGGCGGACTGCTCACCAAGGATGTATCAATGAGTGCCCCGGATCAGGCCACAGTCACCCAGGTTGTTGAAACATGGATTGCTCAACAGAAAAAACAGCAACCTGAGAAGCGGGGCAGCGCCAGGAGTTTAATCGAATACCTGAGCCGCTCAATTCCCGAGTCTAATAATCCGGAAGTTTTTCTAAAGAGCCTCATCAACTCTCCAGGTGCACAGGCACTGGGTAAGCGCATACAGATGGCGATTGATGCAATCCCCACCGCCACCAGCAGCGAGGAAGCATTGATGACCGCATTATTGCTGGATGCCGATATTAACGCAGGGCAACAGCGCAATAATCTGGCCGGCTACAACCTGCGCCAACACGCCAACTGGGGCTGCTCACCGACTGAGGTGGTCAACCGTTTTGAAAAACACCTCGGCGGTCGATTTGGTGCTTCGCTGGCAAAAGTGGTGGCGTTTCAATTGTTATCCGTCTGCGCGCCTGAGTTCCTTGTAAAAGACATTCCGCCGTCGCTTGTATACGGTTCCCATTCATGGGCGCTCTTCAGTGCTGCGGTATCTCGCAGGGAGCTGACTGCGGTGGGCTCAACCGCAGGCGAGACGTATCAAACGATTATGGAACTCGACAGTATTGCGCCTATCACCGACAGTGCGCAGCGCCAGGCACAAGTTGCCCTGATGAGGTCAGTGATTGATTGGGCGATCGTACAGGGCGTTATTCAAGAGAACGCTGGCGATGAGTACACGGTCGATGAAGTCGAACGCTCAGTCGCGGCGATGAATGTTCAAGTAAACAGTATGGTTGAGGCTGTTGAGCTACTGGCTGCGCCGGTACCGGCACGAAAAGAGTTGGCGCTTGCAGAATTAAAGCGCGTTTATGGTTCTGAAAACGAACATTTCTTTGAGGAGGGGCTGTTCAGCAAAGAAAAAACCGGCAACAGATTGTTTTATTCGCTGGTGGATATTTATATGTCCGGCGACTTGCACGCCCATCCGTGGAACTCCACCAGCGCAGAGTTTTCGGCTGAAAAAGTGGCGTCGCGGCTTTCGGAACTGCGGGATATAAATAAAGCGTTCGATGAGGCGTTTGATGTCTATACGGCTCAGTTGACGAAAATGTTCAAGGACGTGTTCAGCTATCAGTTTTCATTGTTGTCGCTGGAGGACAGGCGTTTGCTTGAGCGGGGCAAGGTTACAACCTTTAGTCTCGAAGCACCCGCCGGCGATAAAAGTGTAATGGCTGGTCATAAAATAGCCGACTATATCGCCACGGGCGCCATGCTTATTCGCGCAGAGTCGGAGGGGAAGGTCGTACATTATTTGTACTCGCCTGCGCAGGGGAAAATTGTCAAGGATGCCGACCCTTCTCGGCCAGGTTTGCAGTTCCCCAATACGCATCTTTATTTCACGATGCCCCAGCCCGGCTCTTCCGGCGAAACTGAAAGAACCATCGATATACATTGGCAGTTGGCCGACGAACCTGCTTTGGGCGTTACCGCGCGTCGCATTTACCCTTCTAAATCCCTGGAGTCTGTCGTGCCAGGGTTATTTGTGGGGCCGGTTCCAAGTGTTAGGTCCCCTAAGCTCAGTGAATTGTCCACTATTGCCGGTGCTTACTTTACCCGTGGTCTTGAGTCGGTCAAAAAGACCGCTAAAGGGCAGACACCCCAAGAGCGGTCGATTGCGTTTCATGCTGCGGTTCGTGAGTTTTTCTTGAACCTGGTGCCTTTTTATTCGACAGTCAAAAGCTTTATTAATGGCCGCGTTGGCGAGGGTTTTGTAAACCTTGTAATGGACGTGTTCGGTTTTTTCATCCCCGCGACCAGAGGCGGCGCTCAAGCCGTGAGGGTTGGAGCCAAAGGGCTGGGCTCGCTTTTGAGGTTCACCAAAGGCTTTGCCGTGACAGGCGTGCAGGCAGCCAACCCTCTGGCTAATGTGTTTGATGTGAGCCGTGGCGTGTTTAAGCTGAGTGGGAAAGGCATCAAGCAGTTGAGCCGACTGCGAGCATCATCGCTCGATAAGTTGCGTAGTATCCATGGCCCGCGTAGCGGCAGCTTTACCCCCTCAAAATTGGGTAATAGAGAGAACATCGCTCAAGGTGTCTATCGAAAAGTAGACGGGCATTCAGAATGGGTGCCTGCCGAGGCGGTTCAGCGCAACGGCAAATGGTATGCCTTTGATGCCCACACCCGTACAGCATATGGGGCGCCACTCAAAGAATTCGACCCTCGTCCGTCATTCAACGTGACTCAGCAGTTGGTGGTCCCGGCAGTGGGCGTCGTCATAGACTCAGGTTTTTCGGTGGCCAACATGGCGCTGAATAAGCACCTCTATCATCGCTCGCTGCCATCTATGACTCACCAGGCGTCTGCTCCGTTAACTGGATTGCCCGAAACCGAAGATATCGCGCCTGCTGCTCAGGTACGCGTCGGCTCTGCCCTGCATCTTCGGTTCGAAGTCGCAAAGTCAAATACCGTCAATATCGAAAAACACTCACTGGAGTATTCGGCGGGTGGCACGGTGCTTAATCACGTTCCAAGGCAAGTCTGGTCGGAAGATCCACTGCAGCTTCTGGATCAGTTAGAAGCGGAAGTGAGTTTGGTCGAGGAGCGTTCCGAAACCGACGCGCAGATGCATGAAGTGTTTTTTAAACCCTATCACTTCTATGGTGCCGTTGATCAAGGCCCTGAGGGGATGGAAAAGCGTCTGGAGGTGATTGAGAAGAAGATAGCCGCAGTGAGAAAGGTCCAGGCGACGCTGTACAAACTGCTGAACCCGGACGCGCCCTGATCCGTGGTATTGACCTAAAGAGTGCGATTTCCCTCGCCCTGCGCTAACCTGCGTCGATGTTTTACGAGGTCGATTATGCACATTCATATTCTCGGTATCTGCGGTACGTTCATGGGCTCTATGGCAGTGCTGGCCAAAGAGTTGGGCCATCACGTCACCGGCTCCGATGCCAACGTCTACCCACCGATGAGCACGCAACTTGAGGCTCAAGGCATTGCGCTGACCCAAGGCTACGACCCCTCACAATTCGACCCCGTGCCGGACCTGGTAGTGATCGGCAATGCCATGTCCCGTGGCAACCCGGCGGTCGAGTACGTGCTCAATAAAGGTCTGCCGTATGTCAGCGGCCCGCAGTGGCTGGCCGACCATGTGCTGCAAGGTCGCTGGGTACTCGCGGTGGCCGGCACCCACGGCAAGACCACCACCAGCAGCATGCTCGCCTGGGTGCTGGAGCATGCCGGCATGAGTCCGGGCTTTTTGATCGGCGGTGTGCCACAGAATTTTTCGGTGTCGGCCCGTCTGGGCAACACGCCATTTTTTGTAATCGAAGCCGACGAATACGACAGCGCCTTTTTCGACAAGCGCTCCAAGTTTGTCCATTACCGTCCGCGTACAGCGATTCTCAATAACCTCGAGTTCGATCACGCCGACATTTTCCCCGACTTGCCTGCCATTGAGCGGCAATTCCACCATTTGGTACGCACCATCCCCAGCGAAGGCCTGGTGATCCATCCCACCACAGAGCCTGCGCTGCAGCGCGTGATCGACATGGGCTGCTGGACCCCGGTGCAGACCACCGGCGCTGGCGGGCAGTGGCAGGCCAGGCTGCTGAGCGAAGACGGTTCGCGCTTTGAAGTGCTGTTTGAAGGCGAGGCGCAGGGCATCATTGCGTGGGACATGACCGGCCAGCATAACGTCGCCAATGCCTTGGTCACCCTGGCTGCCGCACGGCATGTGGGTGTGGTGCCCGCTATGGGTATCGCTGCGTTGAGCGCGTTCAAAAGTGTGAAGCGTCGTATGGAAAAGGTCGCTGACGTGAATGGGATTACCATTTACGACGACTTTGCCCACCACCCCACGGCGATTGCCACCACCCTGGATGGCCTGCGCAAGCAGGTCGGTGATGCCCGGGTTATCGCGATTGTCGAGCCTCGTTCAAACTCCATGAAGCTCGGCGCGCACCGTGATGGCTTGCCGCAGAGCGTCAACGATGCCGACGAGGTGGTCTGGTATGCCCCTGCCAATCTCGGCTGGGACCTGCCGGCGATTGCCGCGCTGTGCACCGTCCCGTCGACGGTGTGCGATTCCATCGACGGCATCATTGAGCACGTCAAACAGCAGGCCGGGCCAGGCACCCACGTGGTGGTCATGAGCAATGGCGGCTTCGGCGGCCTGCACGGCAAGCTGGCCGAGGCGCTCAAATGAGCGGCCCGGAACGCGTTACGCTGGCAATGACCGGCGCTTCGGGCGCGCCCTACGGCCTGCGCCTGCTCGATTGCCTGGTGCGTGAAGAGCGCGAGGTGCACTTTTTGATCTCCAAGGCCGCGCAGTTGGTAATGGCCACCGAAACCGACGTGGCGCTGCCGCCCAAGGTGCAGACGATGCAAGCGTTCCTCACCGAATACACCGGTGCGGCGGCGGGGCAGATCAAGGTGTACGGCAAAGAGGACTGGATGTCGCCGGTGGCCTCGGGCTCCGGCGCACCTGCGGCGATGGTGGTGGTGCCGTGCTCCACCGGTACGTTGTCGGCGATTGCCACCGGTGCCTGCAACAACCTGATCGAGCGGGCGGCGGATGTGACACTCAAGGAGCGTCGCCAGTTGATTCTGGTGCCGCGTGAAGCGCCGTACTCGAGCATTCACCTGGAGCACATGCTCAAGTTGTCGAACATGGGCGTGACCATCCTGCCCGCGTCGCCGGGCTTCTACCACCAGCCGCAGACCATCGACGACCTGGTGGATTTCGTGGTGGCGCGCATTCTCAACCTGCTCAATATTCCCCAGGACATGCTGCCGCGCTGGGGCGAGCACCATTTGAGCAGTGATGAATAAGGCGTTGCTGGTGGTGTTGGCGCTGCAACTGGCCGGCTGCGCCACGGCACGCACGCTGGATGCCGCGCAGCCCGGCGCGCCGGTGGTGTATGCCGGTACACGGTTGGACCTGTACGCGATTGACGGCGGCTGTTGTGCCAAGGACAAGTTCGGGGCTGAGGCGCCGCGCTACCCACATGCAGACCTGCCGGCCAGCGCACTGCTCGATACGCTGTTGTTGCCGCTGTCGGTGTTGACAGTGCTGGGCGTAGGCTTTAACGCGACGGGCGGTCTCTAACGATTGGCGCCTCTGTGGCGAGCCGGTCTGTTGTGGCGAGCGGGCTTGCCCTAATGCCGTTCAGTTAAGCGCAGATTCCCTGTGGCGAGCAGGCTTGTCCTGCGTTGGGCTGCGCAGCAGCCCCAAAGCCAGGCGCTGAGCCGTATCAGGTACACCGCGTTTTGCTCGATTGGGGGCGCTTCGCACCCCAACGCGGGGCAAGCCCGCTCCCCACAGGCATGTGGCTGCCTGAACTTCAGGCTTTAAAATCAACGCGCTATTTTGTGTTGATAAGAGCGGTTACTTGCCGAGTTTGCGCAACTCATCCGACTCCACCACCCGCACCCCATTCTGTTCCTCCAGAGCCAGGCGCCACATGGCCCGAGCCAGGTCGCACACTTCGATGCCGTGGTACTTGCCTGGAATCAAGCGCGACAACGGCCCGGCCAGTTGTTCGGCCAGACGCGGTTCCAGTCGGTCACCCAGCAGCAGCGAAGGCCGCACGATGGTCAATTGCGGCCAGTCCTGCGCCTTCAATGCCTGTTCCATTTCGCCTTTGACCCGGTTGTAGAACACCGAGGATTTCGGGTCGGCGCCAATCGCGCTGATCACGATCAGGTGTCGCGCGCCCAGTTCCCGCGCGCGTTTGGCAAAGGCCACGACCATGTCCAGGTCGACGGCGCGAAAGGCCGCTTCGGAGCCGGCTTTCTTGATGGTGGTGCCCAGGCAGCAGAAGGCGATATCCACCTGGCCGCTCAGCTGTGGCAGAACCACTGCCGGTTCGCCCACCGGGTTTTCCAGGTGGGGGTGTTCGGCAAGTGGTTTACGGCTCGGCGCCAGTACGCGGCTGACGGTAGGTTCGTTGAGCAGGCGGTCCAGCAGGTGTTCGCCGGTAAGGCCTGAGGCGCCTGCGAGCAGGATATGCTGAGGTGTCAGGTACATGGTGTTTCCCCCTTATTACACATTACAGCTTAGTTGCCTTTGGCTTCCTTGCTATTCATTGAGACGCTTTCGAGCGCCTTTCGTGCCTGCTGTTTGCGTAAGAGTTGCCAGTGGGCGATCACCCCCTTGGGCGCCCAGATCTGCGGTTCGGAGGCTTCGAAGTTGTCCGCCTGCTCGCGCTCGGTCACGTGCAGTTGCGCCAGTTTGAAGGCTTGCTGCAAATCGTCGGTCTGGTTAAAAGCCTGTGCGAAAAGGGCATCGCCGAAGTAGGTGAAGTCGGCTTCCTCGGAACAGCCGAACGACACGCGATCGGCCCGCGAAGCGGTCATGATCAGCGTGTGTTCGTCTTTCAGCGCCGGAATGAAGCCGCCGGAATAGCAGGCGGAAATCACGATGATCTTGTCGCGGTTTTGCAGCGGGGTGAGCACGGCGGCCAACTCGTCGGCGGGCAGGTCGGCCAGTTCCATGCGCGGCTGGTCGAGCACCAGTTCATGTTCGTGGGTGCCGTGGCTGGTCAGGTAGATAAACACCAGGTCTTCCGGCCCGCTGCGTTCGGCCAGGGTCTGCACCGCGCGGCGCAGGCTTTCGCGGGTGGCCAGGGGGCGGTCGGTGATGTGGTCGCGATGGTTGACCAGGCGAATCTGCCCACGGGCGCCGAAGCGCGTGGCGAGCATGTTGCTGACGTAATCGGCTTCGCGCAGGAACACGCTTTGCTTGCCGTCGCCGGCCACGGCCAGGGTGTACAGCTCCACGGCAGGGGTGGAGGCGGGCACCGCGGCAAGCGCCTCGTTGAGCAAACGGCCCTGGGCGAGCACGCCGATTTCCAGCGGGTCGGGCAGCAGCTTGCCGTCGGCGTCTCGCACGCGCAGGCCATTGACCCAGGTGCCGGCCTGCACGGCGCCATCGGCGAGCACCAGTGTGCCGCGACCTTGATAATTGTCGCTGTCGAAACCGCCGATATAGAAGCTGCCGTCCGTGAGGTTCAGACGGCCCTCGCCGGTAAAGCGCCAATCGCTGAACTGGCCCACGTAGTGGCTGCCGTCCACGCCGATCAACTCGCCTTTACCGCTCAAGGCGCCTTCCTTGAATTCGCCGATCCACACATCGCCGTCAGCGTTTTCGTAGCGGCCCTTGCCGTTGAGCTGGTTCTGTTTGAACTGGCCTACGTAGATGTCGCCGTCGGCGCTGTTGAACGTGCCGTTGCCTTCCAACTGGCCATCGACGAAACGGCCGCTGAACTGGTTGCCGCTGTCGTCGTTGCGCTGGCCTTCGCCGTTCGGCTTGCCGTGGGCGAACTGACCCTGATACTGGCTGCCGTCGGCCAGCTCCAGGCGACCGAGGCCTGAATACTGGTCGTCGAGGAACTCGCCGCGATAGGTCATCTGCCCCTCTTTGAGGGTGCCTTCGCCGTTGCGGCGACCGTTCTTGAAACCGCCCACGTATTGGCTGCCGGCAGTGGTCAGGCTGCCCTGGCCATCGAACAGGCCCTGCTGGAACTCGCCCTTATAGACTTCGCCGTTGCTGCCATGCCATTCGCCCTGGCCGTGCCACTGGCCCTTGTCGAACGCGCCGGCATACCAGCTGCCGTTGGGGTAGTCGACACGGCCCTGGCCTTGCAACAGGCCATTGACCACATCGCCACGGTAACGACCCCCATCGGGCAGACGCGCATCGGGCGGCAACAGCGATTCGCCGTCTCCGCAGGCGGTGAGCAACAGGGCAAGGGCAAGGGGGGCGAGTGGGCGCATAGCGGGATCCGGATAATTGAGCGCCGAGTATGCCGCAGCCGAGAGTTTGATACATAAATTTACATACGCTGTGGAAAGGTTTAGCGCCTCACCACAGGCAGGGCCTTACACGAAGCAGAGCGACAGCGACTCGGCAATGTAGGCAGGTTTTTCCTGGCCATCGATTTCCAGGGTGCAGGTGGCCTTGAGCAGCCACTGGCCGGGCTTTTTCTCGGTGACATCGGTCAGGGTGACCGCCAGGCGCACCCTGGAGTCGACCTTCACCGGCTGGATGAAGCGCACGCTGTCCAGGCCATAATTGACCGCCATTTTCAGGCCTTCGGGCACGATCAGGATGTCTTCGATCAGTTTGGGAATCAGCGACAACGACAGAAAGCCGTGGGCGATGGTGCTGCCGAACGGGGTCTGCGCGGCCTTGACCGGGTCGACGTGGATGAACTGATGATCGCCCGTGGCCTCTGCGAACAGGTTGATGCGTGCCTGGTCGATGGTGAGCCATTCGGAACGTCCCAGTTCCTTGCCGACATGATCATTGAGCTGCGCTACAGGTACATAGGGCATTGCGTCTCTCCTTGGTTCAGCAGTTTTTATCCGCCCGGTAATCGGGGCTTTTTTGCGGATTGCAGACAACCAATGTAGATCATCACGGCCCTTGCGCCCGGTCAATCCACCATGCTTATGGCGAATGCCGGTGTATAGACCTGACGTGCTTATAATGCGGGCGAGCTTTGACGGGGGAGAAAGTGGATGTTGTTACGGGGCCTGACCTGGCTGGTGCTGTTCCAATTGATCGGCACCGCGCTCAATCATTTGCTGTTGCCGGTATTGCCGGGGCCGATTATTGGCCTGTTGCTGATGCTGGGCTTCCTGATCTGGCGCGGCGAAGTCGGCGAGCCCTTGAACCTGGCGGCCAGCAGCCTGTTGCGCTACCTGCCGCTGCTGCTGGTGCCGCCCGCCGTGGGCGTGATGGTGTACGCCGGGGAGATTGCCGCCGACTTCTGGGCCATCATCGGCGCGCTGGTGTTGTCGCTGGTGATCGCCATGGGCTTTGTCGGGGTGTTGATGCAGCAGATGGTCAAGCGCAAGGAGAAGGGTCAATGACTGTCGACTGGCACGGCGCATGGACGTCCGTCATCCATCACCCGCTGTTCGGCATCGGCATTACCTTGGGCGCTTATCAACTGGTGCTGGCCGGGTTCGAGAAAACCCGCTGGATCTTTCTGCAACCGGTGCTGGTCTCCATGCTGCTGGTGATCGGCGTGCTGCTCACCTGTGGCCTCAGCTACGCCGAATACCGCAAGAGCACCGAGATCATGGGCATCCTGCTGGGCCCGGCAACGGTAGCCCTGGCGGTGCCGCTCTACCTTAACCTGCGCCGCATTCGCCAATTGTTCTGGCCGATTGTTACGGTGCTGGTGTTGGGCGGGGTGCTGGTCACCGGCCTGTGTCTGTTGCTGGGCGAGTGGTTCGGTGCCGAACACCGGATGCTGATGACCATGGCGCCCAAGTCGGTGACCTCGCCGATTGCCATGCTGGTGGCCGAGCAGATCGGCGGCGTGGCGGCGCTGGCGGCAGTGTTTGTGCTGATTACCGGCGTGGTCGGCGCCATGATCGGCCCGGCCTACCTGACGCGCCTGGGTGTGCACAGTCCCGAAGCGCGCGGCATGGCGCTGGGCATGACCGCCCACGCCGTGGGCACGTCGGTGGCCTTGCAGGAAAGCGAAGAGTGTGGCGCGTTTGCGGCGCTGGCCATGAGTCTGATGGGCGTGGCCACGGCGGTGTTTTTGCCGTTGGCCGTGTCGGTGATTGTTTAAACCCAGGTATGAAGGAAACCTTTATGAGTCTGGCGCTGTTCCCGCTCAACACCGTGCTGTTCCCCGGCTGCACCCTCGACCTGCAACTGTTCGAGGCGCGCTACCTGGACATGATCAGCCGCTGCATGAAAAAGGGCGAAAGCTTCGGCGTGGTGTGCATCCTCGACGGCCGGGAAGTCGGCATGGCGCCGGACGGCTACGCGCTGATCGGCTGCGAGGCGTTGATTCGCGACTTCAAGCAGCAGGACAACGGCCTGCTGGGGATTCGCGTCGAAGGCGGGCGCAGGTTTCGCGTACGTGAAGCGGGCGTACAGAAAGACCAGTTGCTGGTGGCCGACGTGCAATGGCTGGACGAGCAACCGGACCTGCCGCTCGAAGAAGAGGACGCCGACCTGCTGGCCCTGCTCCAGGCCCTGGCCGAGCACCCGATGGTCGCCTCCCTGGACATGGGCGGCAATGCCGAGGGCCAGCAGGCACTGGGTAATCAGCTCGCGTATTTATTGCCGTTCACCGAAGCGGACAAGATCGACCTGCTGCAAATCGACGACCCGCAACAGCGCCTGGATGCGATCCAGATACTGCTCGACGAGTTGCAGGGCGAACTGTTCACTCAATAGGCATAGCGCAGCAAGGCGTGGGACGTGCCGGTGAGGGCGATAAAGCCCATCACCGCCACCAGCGCCGGCAGCAGCAGCCACCAGGTCCTGCGCGACATGGCCGGCAGCGGGCTGCGGTATTCGCAGGCCGTGAGGCTGAATGCGCAGACGGTCATGGCCAGCAGCGTGCCGGCGAGGATGTCCGAGGGCCAGTGAGCGCCAAGGTATACCCGTGACAGCGCGATGAAGGCGGCCGGAATGCAGCCCATCAGCATCCAGGTGAGGCGCAGCCGCGTTGGCTGGCCGCGCCCTGCCAACACCGCCAGCGCGAGGAAAAACGCGAAGGCGCCGGACGCATGGCCGCTGGGCATGCTGAAGCTGGTGAGCGGGTCGGTGAGAATTTCCGGGCGGCCACGGGCGAAAAACAGTTTGGTGCCGGTATTGATCACCGCCGCGCCGGCCAGTGTGGCGCCGACAAACAGCGCATGGCGCCACTGCCGCAGCAGCAACAGCAGGCCGGTGAACACGGCGCTGGCGACGAACATCTTTTTGAACTCGCCCAACTGCGTGACCCGCACCATTACCTCGTCCAGCCAGGCGCTGCGATGCTCCTGCACCAGCGCGCTCAGGCCCTGATCGAAGTGATTGAGGTGTGGGTAACCGATAAACACTGCGATCAGCAGCACCAGGCTCGCGCAGCCGATCCACAGCGTTGCGCGACGATGGCCGCGCAGGCTGCTGTTCAAGCTCAGGCCCAGCAAAACGGCCAGGCACCCGGCCACGACTGCCGCCTCCGGCCAGAAGCCTTCCGGCAGTGGCAGACGGAATGCGGCACCGGTCGCCCAGCCCGGCAGCAGGTAGGCCACCGACCAGCCGGCCGCCGCGACAACACTCACGGCGGCGAAGCGCGGGAAGGGCATGTCGCACATGCCGGCGACCATTGGCAGCATCGGGCGCAATGGGCCGATGAAACGTCCGACCAGCAGGCTGGCGATACCGTATTTGTGGAAGTAGGTTTCGGCGCCGTTCATCCATTCCGGGTGGTGACGCAAGCCGGGCAGGCGCCGGATGTTCTGGTGGAAATGTCGGCCCAGAAAGTAGGAGACGCCGTCGCCCAGCAGCCCGCCGAGGAAGCCCAGTAACAACGTCTCGCTCAGCGACAGCGCGCCGCTGCCGGCCAGCGCGGCAATGGCGAACAGCAATACCGTGCCCGGCACGATCAGCCCGGCAATCGCCAGGCACTCCACACACGCGACGATAAACACCGCCACGGCCAGCCACTGCGGGTTCACGGTCAGCCAGCCGGTAATACTATCGAGCCATTGGCCCATACACTCCACTCCCTCTCTGCACTACGTAATCCGGAACACTGAAGGTCAACTGTGGGAGCGGGCTTGCCCGCGAAAGCGGTGGGTCAGTCAACAGCAATGTTTGCTGGGTACCGCCTTCGCAGGCAAGCCAGCTCCCACAAAGGGCTGCGGCGATATAAGCGCTCATGCCCGGTCGGCTCGAATCAAAAAATAATCCCGGCCTTCGACTTGGCCACGTCGCAGCGGGTTCCGCGTGCAATAAGGCGCATAGCCTGCATCGACGAAACGGTACATCAAGTGCTCATCGCGCCCGCTCGGGATGCCCAGGCGGGTGGTCTGGATAATCTGCGTGGGCGTCTGCCCCACGTCCTGCACATAGAGCAATTCCTGGTCGAACCGCTTGGCGTCCCACATCGGCACCTTCAGCCCCAGGGCTTTGCACAGCAGCGTTTGGCCGGCGCAGAGTTTTTGCGAGGCGCGTGGGCTGCCGTCGGGGTTCGGGTTGTTGAGCAGCATTTGCGCCAGGCTGGCGGGGCCGGAGATTTCATCCACCCACGGATAGGCCGACTTGATCAGCACCGCGTTGCCCGGGCCATGGGCGCTGAAGTTCAGCGAATCGCCGCCCCGGGCGTAATACATGTAGATATGGCCACCATCCAGAAACAAAGCCTTACGCTTTTCTGTGTAGCCAAGTGACGCGTGACTGCCTTTTTCGGCCACGTAATAGGCTTCGGTTTCAATAATTCGCGCAGAAAGCCAGAGATCACCCACGCGATGGCGTATGACTTTTCCGAGCAGATCCCGTGCGAGCACTTGCGCGTCACGGTCGAAGAAGCGGTCGGGCAGGGCGCTGGCGGGGAGTTGCGGGGTCACACTGGGCATAGGAGATCAGGGGAGTGCAGGTAAATGTGACCGAATAATAACAACTCCCCGCTTAATTACCGCTGAACACCCGTTTTTTACAGTTCATTTCGACCATCCGCCCCTCACCGCTGTCAGTCGGGCGGCGTCACAGCTATAATCTGCCGCTTTCCTCTTTGGCCAAGTCTCTCTGACCATGACTGAGTCCGTTCTCGACTACATGACCCGCCTGGGTCGCGCAGCCCGCCAGGCCTCGCGGTTGATCGCCCGTGCGAGCACTGCGCAGAAGAACCGTGCCCTGCTGGCCGCCGCCGATGCGCTGGATGCCGCGCGCGCAGAACTTGCCGCCGCCAATGCACAGGATTTGGCCAACGGCCGCGCCAATGGCCTGGAACCGGCCCTGCTGGACCGCCTGGCGCTGACCCCGGCACGTATCGACGACATGATCGAAGGCCTGCGTCAGGTGGCGAAGCTGCCTGACCCCATCGGTGAAATCCGCGATATGCGCTACCTGCCGTCCGGCATCCAGGTTGGCAAGATGCGCGTGCCCCTGGGCGTGATCGGCATCATCTACGAGTCGCGCCCGAACGTGACCATTGACGCCGCGAGCCTGTGCCTCAAGTCCGGCAACGCCACCATTCTGCGTGGCGGTTCCGAGGCGATCCATTCCAACCGTGCCATTGCCGCGTGCATCCAGCAGGGCCTGGCCGTGGCCGAGCTGCCCGCCGAAGTGGTGCAGGTGGTGGAAACCACCGACCGCGCGGCCGTCGGCGCGTTGATCACCATGCCGGAGTTTGTCGACGTGATCGTGCCACGCGGTGGCAAGAGCCTGATCGAGCGCGTCAGCCGCGAGGCCAAGGTGCCGGTGATCAAGCACCTGGACGGCGTGTGCCACGTGTTCATCGACGTGGCCGCCGACCTCGACAAGGCGATCCGCATCGCCGACAACGCCAAGACCCATCGCTACGCCCCGTGCAACACCATGGAGACGCTGCTGGTGCACGCCGGCATTGCCGAGCGCGTGCTGCCGCCGCTGGCTGCCATCTACCGCGACAAGGGCGTGGAGCTGCGCGGTTGCGAGCGCACCCGTGCGCTGCTGGGCGCGGACGTGATCGAGGCCACCGAAGAAGATTGGTACACCGAGTACACGGCGCCCATCCTGTCGATCCGCATCGTCGACGACCTGGACCAGGCCATCGAACACATCAATAAATACGGCTCCAAGCACACCGACGCGATTGTCTCCGAGCATTTCAGCGATGCCCGGCGTTTCCTCACCGAAGTGGATTCCGCGTCGGTGATGATCAACGCCTCGACGCGCTTTGCCGACGGCTTCGAATATGGCCTGGGCGCGGAGATCGGCATCTCCACCGACAAACTCCACGCACGCGGCCCGGTCGGCCTGGAAGGCCTGACCAGCGAGAAGTACGTAGTGTTCGGCGACGGTCACGTGCGCACTTGATGGCTAAACGCATCGGGCTGCTCGGTGGCACCTTCGACCCCGTGCACATCGGCCATTTGCGCAGTGCACTTGAGGTTGCCGATGCGCTCGGGCTGGACGAGATGCGGGTGATGCCCAACGCGCGGCCGCCCCATCGCGACATGCCGCAGGTGTCGCCGCAGCAGCGTCTGGAAATGGTGCGCGTGGCAGTGGAGGGCATCGCACCGCTGGTGGTGGACGACCGCGAACTCAAGCGCGATAAACCGTCCTACACTGTCGACACCCTGGAGCTGATGCGCGCCGAGCTGGCCGCTGATGACCAGTTGTTTCTGCTTTTGGGCTGGGACGCATTTTGCGGCCTGCCCTCTTGGCATCGCTGGGAGGAACTCCTCCAGCATTGCCACATCCTGGTGCTGCAACGCCCGGATGCCGACAGCGAACCGCCGGATGCCCTGCGCAACCTGCTGGCCGCGCGGTCGGTAAGTGACCCCTTGGCCCTGACCGGGCCGAACGGGAATATTGCATTCGTCTGGCAGACCCCGCTTGCGGTGTCTGCCACCCAGATCCGTCAACTGCTGGCCAGCGGGAAGTCGGTACGTTTCCTGGTGCCTGACGCGGTCCTGGCCTACATCGATGCGCACGGGCTTTACCGTGCGTCGAACTGAAAAGGCGCGCTTGACCGCACGAACCGTCGTGCAGCAAGCGCCCGAACATATGAGCAAAACGAGTTTTTTATGACGAACAAAGACGTAAGCAAAGTTAAGCGTAAAGGCACCTTCAAAAGCGCCCCGCTGCCGGTTGAAGCCCACGTTGGCCCGGAGCTGGCTGGCGAAGAGCTGGTGAAAGTCGCGGTTGCCGCGCTTGAAGACGTGAAGGCCCAGGATATCCAGGTGCTTGACGTGCGCGACAAGCAGAGCATCACCGACTACATGATCATCGCCACCGGTACCTCCAACCGCCAGATCGGCGCGATGCTCGACAAGGTCCGCGAAGCCGTCAAAGCCCAGGGCGTCAAGCCATTGGGTGAAGAAGGCAAGGGCGACAGCGACTGGGTGCTGCTGGACATGGACGACGTGATCGTTCACATGATGACCAGCAACGCCCGTCAGTTCTACGACCTGGAGCGCCTGTGGAAAGGCGCCGAGCAGAGCCGTGCCGCCGATGGCAAGCACCACAGCCCGGAAGTGGGCCACGCGCACTTCGACAAGCTCAACAAAGACCAGGAATAAGGAACGGCTGTGCGCCTGCGTCTGATCGCTGTCGGTTCACGCATGCCCAAGTGGGTGGAAGAAGGCTGGCATGAGTATGCCAAGCGTCTGCCGGCCGAGCTGTCGCTTGAGCTGGTGGAAATCCCGCTCAACACCCGGGGCAAGAATGCCGACGTGGCGCGCTTTATCCGTCAGGAAGGCGAGGCCATGCTGGCCAAGGTCGGCCCCAACGAGCGCATCGTCACCCTCGAAGTGCACGGCAAGCCCTGGAGTACCGAGCAACTGGCGGTGGAACTGGACCGCTGGCGTCTGGATTCGCGCACGGTCAACTTCATGGTCGGTGGCCCTGAAGGGCTGGCGCCGGAAGTCTGTGCGCGGGCCGATCAGCGCTGGTCGCTGTCGGCGCTGACGTTGCCGCACCCGTTGGTAAGGATTCTGATCGGTGAACAGCTGTATCGCGCCTGGACAGTCCTGTCCGGGCACCCTTACCACAAATAATCTGCGCCGCGCCCGATGACTCAGCCGATCCGCATCAAGGACCACGAGAAAGACGCACGTCTGGTACGCGCTCGGGTCGTGTTTGGTGCTTTCCTGGTGGTGGGGCTGATCGGCGTGCTGGTCGCGCGCCTGTATTTCCTGCAGGTGATCCAGTACGACTATCACTCCACGCTGTCGGAAAACAACCGCGTGCACGTGCAGCCGATCCCGCCGACCCGTGGGCTGATTTTCGACCGCAACGGCGTGGTGGTTGCCGATAACCGCCCCAGCTTCAGCCTGAGCATGACCCGCGAACGCTCCGGCGACTGGCAGCAGGTGCTCGATGTGATCGTCGAGGTGCTGCAACTGACGCCGGAAGACCGGGTGATCTTCGAAAAACGCATGAGGCAGGGGCGCCGGCCGTTCGAGCCGGTGCCGATTCTGTTCGAGCTGACCGAAGAGCAGATCGCGCGCATCGCGGTGAACCAGTTCCGCCTGCCCGGCGTGGAAGTGGTGGCGCAGTTGGTGCGTCATTACCCGCAGGGGCCGCACTTTGCCCACTCGGTCGGCTATATGGGGCGCATCAACGAGAAAGAGCTCAAAAGCCTCGATCCGGTCAATTACAGCGGCACCCATCACATCGGCAAAACCGGCATCGAGCGCTTCTACGAGCCCGAGCTGCACGGCCAGGTGGGTTACGAAGAAGTCGAAACCAACGCGCGAGGCCGCGTGCTGCGCGTGCTCAAGCGCACCGACCCGGTGCCCGGCAAGGACATCGTGCTGAGCCTGGACATCAAGCTGCAGGAAGCCGCCGAAATGGCCCTGGGCGGTCGGCGCGGCGCGGTAGTGGCCCTCGACCCGAACACTGGCGAGGTGCTGGCGATGGTCAGCCAGCCGAGCTTCGACCCCAACCTGTTCGTGACCGGCATCAGCTTCAAGGCCTACGCCGAGTTGCGTGATTCCATCGACCGACCGCTGTTCAACCGCGTGCTGCGCGGCCTGTACCCGCCTGGCTCGACCATCAAGCCGGCGGTGGCGATTGCCGGCCTGGACGCGGGCGTGGTCACCGCTTCCAGCCGTGTGTACGACCCGGGCTACTACATGCTGCCCAACTACGACCACAAATACCGCAACTGGAACCGCACCGGTGACGGCTATGTCGACCTGGACACCGCGATCATGCGCTCCAATGACACCTATTTTTACGACCTGGCCCACAAGCTGGGGATCGACCGTCTGGCGGCCTACATGGGCAAGTTCGGCCTCGGTCAGAAAGTCTCCCTGGACATGTTCGAAGAATCCCCCGGTCTGATGCCATCACGTGAATGGAAGCGCGCGACCCGTCGCCAGGCGTGGTTCCCGGGTGAAACCCTGATTCTCGGCATCGGCCAGGGCTACATGCAGGCCACCCCGCTGCAACTGGCCCAGGCCACCGCGTTGGTGGCCAACAAAGGCATCTGGAACCGCCCGCACCTGGCCCGGACCATCGAAGGCGAAAAACCGGTGGATGAAAACCCGATTCCCGACATCGTGCTGCGCGACCCGTCCGACTGGGCCAAGGTCAATCACGGCATGCAGCAGGTGATGCACGGCGCCCGGGGCACCGCGCGCAAGGCCGCGCTTGGCGCGCAGTACCGCATTGCCGGCAAGAGCGGTACGGCGCAGGTGGTGGCGATCAAGCAGGGCGAAAAGTATGACCGCAGCAAGGTTCAGGAGCGTCACCGTGACCACGCCTTGTTTGTCGGCTTTGCCCCGGCCGACGCGCCAAAAATCGTGGTGGCGGTGATGGTCGAGAACGGCGAATCCGGCTCCGGTGTGGCTGCGCCGGTGGTGCGCCAGATCATGGACGCCTGGCTGCTGGCCGACGACGGCAGGCTCAAGCCCGAGTATGGCGGCCCCCCTTCAACCCCCGAGGTGACGGCCCGTGAAGAGTAATTTTGACCGCATCCTCTCCAGCGAGGACGTGATGCGTCGTCGCGCGACGTTGCTGCAGCGCATGCACATTGATGGCCCGCTGCTGATCCTGCTGCTGACCCTGGCGGCCGGCAGCCTGTTTGTGCTGTATTCGGCCAGCGGCAAGGACTGGGACCTGCTGATCAAGCAGGCGTCGTCGTTCGGCCTGGGCCTGTTGTCGATGGTGGTGATCGCGCAGTTGGAGCCACGCTTCATGGCGCGCTGGGTGCCGCTGGGGTATGTCGCCGGGGTGTTGCTGCTGGTGGTGGTGGATGTGATGGGCCACAACGCCATGGGCGCGACACGCTGGATCAACATTCCCGGGGTGATTCGCTTCCAGCCGTCGGAATTCATGAAGATCCTGATGCCGGCCACCATTGCCTGGTACCTGTCCAAACGCACCTTGCCGCCGCAGCTCAAGCACGTGGGTATCAGCCTGATCCTGATCGGCATCCCGTTCATCCTGATCGTGCGCCAGCCCGACCTCGGCACCTCGTTGCTGATCCTCGCCGGCGGCGCCTTCGTGCTGTTCATGGGTGGCCTGCGCTGGCGCTGGATCCTCAGCGTGCTGGCGGCTGCGGTGCCGGTGGCGGTGGCGATGTGGTTCTTCTTTATGCACGACTATCAGAAGCAGCGGATCCTCACGTTCCTCGACCCCGAAAGCGATCCGCTGGGCACCGGCTGGAACATTATCCAGTCGAAGGCCGCGATCGGTTCCGGTGGTGTGTTCGGCAAGGGCTGGTTGCTGGGCACCCAGTCGCATCTGGACTTTTTGCCCGAAAGCCACACCGACTTCATTATCGCGGTGCTGGGCGAAGAGTTCGGCCTGGTGGGCATCTGTGCGCTGCTGCTGATCTATTTGCTGCTGATCGGGCGGGGCCTGGTGATCACCGCGCAGGCGCAGACGCTGTTCGGCAAATTGCTCGCCGGCGCCTTGACCATGACTTTTTTTGTTTACGTTTTCGTCAACATCGGTATGGTCAGTGGCCTGCTGCCGGTGGTAGGGGTGCCGTTGCCGTTCATTAGCTACGGCGGAACTTCGCTGGTGACATTGCTGTCAGCGTTTGGGGTTTTGATGTCGATTCATACGCATCGCAAATGGATCGCACAGGTTTGAATAAGGTGAAGATGTCAATGCAAGTAATGCGCGGCTGGGCGACTCGGCATGCATCCTGGATGGGCCTGATCGGGCTGCTCGGTGCATCGCAGGAGACGCAGGCCGGTGACTACGATGGCTCTCCCCAGGTCGCCGAATTTGTCGGCGAAATGACCCGCGACTACGGTTTCGCCGGTGAACAGCTGATGGGCGTGTTCCGGGAGGCGCAGAAGAAGCAGGCGATCCTCGACGCCATCTCGCGCCCGGCCGAACGCGTGAAGCAGTGGAAGGAATATCGCCCGATGTTCCTCACCGATGCCCGCGTGGCCCGGGGCGTGGACTTCTGGCGTCAGCACGAGGCGGTGCTGGCCCGCGCCGAGCAGGAGTACGGCGTGCCGGCCCAGGTGATTGTTTCGATCATCGGCATCGAAACCTTCTACGGGCGCAATACCGGCAATTATCGGGTGATCGATGCCTTGTCGACCCTGGGCTTCGATTACCCGCCGCGCGCCGATTTCTTCCGCAAGGAGCTGCGCGAATTTCTCCTGCTGGCCCGCGAAGAGCAGGTCGACCCGCTGACCCTCAAGGGCTCCTATGCCGGTGCCATGGGCCTGCCGCAATTCATGCCGAGCAGCTTTCGCGCCTATGCGGTGGATTTTGACGGCGACGGCCACATCAATATCTGGAGCAACCCGGACGACGCCATTGGCAGCGTTGCCAGCTACTTCAAGCGCCATGGCTGGGTGGCTGGCGAACCGGTGGTGGTGCGCGCCGACGTCAGCGGCGAACGCGCCGACGAAGGTTTGACTCAAGGCATCGAACCGGTCAAGACCGTTGGGGAGTTGCGGGCGCTGGGCTGGTCGAGTCAGAATGCGCCCGGCGACGATCTGCCGGTGACGGCGTTCCGCCTTGAAGGCGAAAAGGGTCCTGAATACTGGATGGGCCTGCAGAATTTTTACGCAATCACGCGTTATAACCGCAGTGTGATGTACGCCATGGCCGTGCATCAGCTGTCAGACATGCTGGTCCAAGCACGGGGCACCAAGTAATGCGGGCATCGCCGTTCCATAAACCGCTCAAGCTGGTGGCGTTTGCCGCGTTGTCCTTGCTGGTTGTCAGTTGTTCCACGTCCACTCCCACCAGCCGTGGGCCGGTGCCCAAGGCCGGTGGCGCAATCGTCCGTGCCCAGCCGGGCCTGGACATCAACCGCGCGCACAAGGACGGCGCGCCGTGGTGGGACGTGGATGTGTCGAAGATCCCGGATGCCACGCCGACCCTGCACACCGGCCCCTACAAGGCCAACCCCTACACCGTGCTGGGCAAGAATTACTTCCCGCTGCAGGACTCCAAAACCTACGTCCAGTCGGGCACGGCGTCCTGGTACGGCACCAAGTTCCACGGTCAGAACACCGCCAATGGCGAGGTCTATGACCTGTACGGCATGAGCGCGGCCCACAAGACATTGCCGCTGCCCAGCTATGTGCGGGTGACCAACCTGGACAACAACCGCACGGTGATCCTGCGGGTCAACGACCGTGGGCCGTTCTATTCCGACCGTATCATCGACTTGTCCTATGCCGCCGCGAAGAAACTCGGCTATGCCGAAACCGGCACCGCGCGGGTCAAGGTCGAAGGCATCGACCCGGCCCAATACTGGGCCCAGCGTGGCAAACCGGCACCGTTGATGCTCAACGAGCCGCGCACCGTGCAGCCGCAAGTGACCGCCTCCACCGGCAAGATCGAACAATGGACACCACCGCCTGCGCAGCACGCCCCGGACACCGTGGTCGTGCCCCAGGCCGCACCTGGCGCGTCCATGGCCGGCGGGCAATTCCTGCAGGTGGGCGCTTTCGCCAACCCGGATGCGGCAGAACTGTTAAGGTCCAAACTCAGCGGCATGGTCAACGCGCCGGTATTCATCAGCTCCATCGTGCGTAACCAGCAGACCCTGCACCGTGTACGCATGGGCCCGATCGGCTCGCCGAGCGAGGTCGCGCAGGTGCAGAACAGCGTACGCCTGGCCAACCTGGGGCAGCCCAAGCTGGTCACCGCCGAATAAACCCGATTGAAGGTTCAGGCTCCTGCGGGGCTCGAACCCTGGTTGCTGGCTCGTTGAACAACAAAAACCCGGGGGCAAGGGGTGAGCGGGCAATCGAACACGCGACAGTCTGGCAACGGACTGTCTGAATAAGTTTTGCCCGCGAGGGCAAGTTTCCATACGCAATTTCGAGAGACGGATGAACATCACCACCTTAGCCAAACGCACGTGCCTGCTTATCTCGCTGATCATCACCCCGGCCGCCTGGGCGGTTGAAATGGTGCCGGCTTCCCCGCAACTGGCCGCCAAGGCCTGGGTCCTCATGGATGCCGCCAGCGGCAACGTGCTGGTCGAGAACGGCGGTGACGTGCGCCTGCCGCCCGCCAGCCTGACCAAGCTGATGACCGCCTACATCGCGACCCTGGAAATCCGTCGCGGCCAGATCGGCGAGAACGATCCGGTCACCGTCAGCGAAAACGCCTGGCGTACCGGCGGTTCGCGGATGTTCATCAAGGTCGGCTCGCAGGTCACCGTGAGCGACCTGCTGCACGGCATCATCATCCAGTCGGGTAACGACGCCAGCGTGGCCCTGGCCGAACACATCGCCGGCAGCGAAGACGCGTTCGCCGACATGATGAACAAGACCGCCGGCGACCTGGGCATGACCAACAGCCACTTCATGAACCCGACCGGCCTGCCGAACCCTGAGCACTATTCGTCGGCTCACGACATGGCGATCCTGGCCCGCGCGATCATCCGCGTCGACCCGGTGCACTATGCGATCTACTCCCAGAAGGAATTCTTCTGGAACAACATCAAGCAGCCCAACCGCAACCTGTTGCTGTGGCGTGACAAGACTGTCGATGGCCTGAAAACCGGCCACACCGACGAAGCCGGTTACTGCATGGTGTCGTCCGCTGTACGTGATGGCCAGCGCCTGATCGCCGTGGTATTCGGCACCAACAGCGAGCAGGCCCGTGCGGCCGAGACGCAAAAGCTGCTGACCTACGGCTTCCGTTTCTTCGAAACCCAGACCTTCTATCAGAAGGGCACCGAGCTTGCGACCGCACCGGTGTGGAAGGGCGCGACCTCCCAGGTCAAGGCCGGCCTGGCCGACGATCTGACCCTGACCATGCCTAAAGGCCAACTGAAGAAGCTGGCTGCCAGCATGACCCTGAACCCGCAACTGGTTGCGCCTATCGCCAAGGGCGATGTGATCGGTAAAGTCGAAGTGAAGCTGGACGACAAGGTGGTGCACAGCGCCGACCTGATCGCGCTCGACGCCGTCGACGAAGGTGGTATCTTCCGCCGCGTGTGGGATAGCATCCGTCTGTTCTTCTACGGCTTGTTCAACTGATTGTGTGCACCTGCAAAACCCCGCGTTGATCCGACGCGGGGCTTTGCCCGTCGCCACGGCTTACCGCTTACGAGGCTGTTCTGCCATGACCGATAAAGAAGTGAAGGCGCCAAAGATCGAGTTCCCGGTGACGGACTATCCCGTCAAGGTGATCAGCGATACCGGTGCAGGCAACAAGGACAAGATCCTCGAGATCGTGCGTAAACACGCGACGATCAACGACAACCGGGTGGACGAGCGTTCGAGCACCAACGGTAAATACACCACGATCCAGTTGCACATCGTTGCGACCGGTCAGGAACAGCTCTACGACATCAACAGTGAACTGCGGGCCACCGGCTTCGTGCACATGGTGTTGTGATGCCCTCAGTCCTGGGCTTTCGCGAGCTTGGCCAGATGGCCTATGAGCCCGTGTGGCATGCCATGCAGCGCTTCACCAACGAGCGCGGCACTTCGGCCCCGGATGAAATCTGGCTGGTGGAGCATCCGCCGGTGTTCACCCAGGGCCAGGCCGGCAAAGCCGAGCACCTGCTGGTGCCGGGTGATATTCCAGTGGTGCAGGTCGACCGAGGTGGCCAAGTGACTTACCATGGTCCCGGCCAACTGGTGGCTTACCTGCTGCTGGATGTGCGCAAGCTGGGGTTTGGCGTGCGCGACCTGGTGAGCCGCATGGAGGCGTGCCTGATCGAGCTGCTGGCCAGTTATGGCGTGAGCGCCGCAGCCAAGCCCGATGCACCCGGCGTGTACGTGGACGGTGCGAAAATCGCCTCGCTGGGGTTGCGCATCCGCCATGGCTGTTCCTTTCATGGCCTGGCCCTGAATGTGGACATGGACCTGGCGCCATTTCGTCGCATCAACCCCTGTGGTTATGCGGGGCTTGCGATGACGCAACTGAGCGAACACGCCACACCGATTAAATTTGCCGAGGTAAGTGCCCGGCTGCGCGCGCAGCTCGTCAAACACCTCGACTATGCTGAGCAGACGACCCTCACGGGCGGAATCGACTGATTATGACTACTGATGCAGTGCAAACCATGATCCCGACGCTGGACATCACCGAGCGTCCGGCCCCGGCCCCGCGTGCCAAGGTGGAAGCCGGCGTCAAGCTGCGTGGCGCCGAGAAGGTTGCACGCATCCCGGTCAAGATCATTCCCACCACCGAACTGCCGAAGAAACCCGACTGGATCCGCGTGCGCATCCCGGTTTCGCCGGAAGTCGACCGTATCAAGGCCCTGCTGCGCAAACACAAGCTGCACAGCGTGTGCGAAGAGGCGTCCTGCCCGAACCTGGGCGAGTGCTTCTCCGGCGGCACCGCCACCTTCATGATCATGGGTGACATCTGCACCCGTCGCTGTCCGTTCTGCGACGTCGGCCATGGCCGTCCGAAGCCGCTGGACGTGAACGAGCCGCAAAGCCTGGCCATCGCCATCGCCGACCTCAAACTCAAATACGTGGTGATCACCTCGGTGGACCGCGACGACCTGCGTGACGGCGGTGCCCAGCACTTTGCCGACTGCATCCGCGAAATCCGCAAGCTGTCGCCGAACGTGATGCTTGAAACCCTGGTGCCGGACTACCGTGGCCGCATGGACGTGGCGCTGGAAATCACCGCTGCCGAGCCGCCGGATGTGTTCAACCACAACCTGGAAACCGTGCCGCGCCTGTACAAGGCCGCGCGTCCGGGTTCGGACTACCAGTGGTCGCTGACCCTGCTGCAGAAATTCAAGCAGATGATGCCGCACATCCCGACCAAATCCGGCCTGATGCTGGGCCTGGGCGAAACCGACGAAGAAGTGATCGACGTCATGAAGCGCATGCGCGAACACGACATCGACATGCTGACCCTCGGCCAATACCTGCAACCGTCGCGCAGCCACTTGCCGGTGCAGCGTTTCGTGCACCCGGACGTCTTCGCCTGGTTCGCCGAGGAAGGCTACAAGATGGGCTTCAAGAACGTGGCGTCGGGCCCGTTGGTACGTTCGTCGTACCACGCCGACGAGCAGGCCAAACTGGTCAAGGCCAGCCTGGTTTCCGCCTTGAGCGCTGAGTAACACCGCAGGCCTGAAGTGCAGGAAGGGCCAATGTGGGAGGGGGCTTGCTCCCGATAGCGGTGTTTCAGTCACCTGATGTATTGACTGTCACACCGCCATCGGGAGCAAGCCCCCTCCCACTTTTTGCATGGAGAACATGGATGAACGCCGCCGTACCCGCATTGCGCCCCGAAGGCACCATCGCCCTGATCGCCCCGGCCGGCCCCGCCGCGCTGGACCTGGAAAAAGCCGAGCAATGGATGCGCAATCGCGGCTACGACCTGCGCATCTACCCCGGTGTGTATGAACGCGACGGCTACCTTGCCGGCAGCGATAAAACCCGCCTCGCCGACCTCCATGCCGCCTTCGCTGATCCCGATATCGATGCCATCTTCTGCCTGCGCGGCGGCTACGGCACGCCACGTCTGCTCGACAGCCTGGATTTCGGCCTGCTGCGCGCCAACCCCAAACCCTTTGTCGGCTACAGCGACATCACCGCCTTGCACCTGGCGATCAACCGCTATGCGGGCTTTGTGACCTTCCACGGGCCGATGCTCAACGCCGATCTGCTGGGCGACAAGCAGCCACCCACCGAGTCCTCGTTGTTCAGCCTGCTGCGTGGCCAACTGGGCACTGGCAGCGAGTTGGCGCACCCTGTCGCCTTCCCGCTGACCACCCTTGAGCCGGGCATCGCCCGTGGGCGCTTGCAGGGTGGAAACCTGTCGATGATCGCCGCAGTGATGGGCACGCCGTTTGAAATCGACGCGCAAGGCATCATCCTGTTTATCGAGGACATCAACGAGCCGATCTACCGCATCGACCGTCTGCTCACGCACTTGCGCCTGGCCGGCAAGCTGGCGCAGGTCGCCGGTGTGTTGGTGGGGGATGTAGCAGGGGTGGACGGCATGGCGTTGGAACGGCTATTGAAGCAGACCTTCGAACCGCTCGGCATTCCGGTACTGGCCGGCTGGCGCAGCGGGCACTGCGATCCCAACCTGACGTTGCCGCTGGGCGCAGTGGTTCGCCTGGATGCGGGGGAGCAGCGGGTGGTGCTGGAGCAGGATGTGGTCTTTAAATAATGGTTGCCTGGCATGCCGTCATCGGGAGCAAGCCCCCTCCCACACGTTGAATGTATTCACAGTTCAAAGGTGGGAGGTGCTTGCTCCCGATGACGGTAGTCGCCATAAGCGAATCTAGCGGTTCTGCAGAGACTCCAGCAACTTCACCGTCGCATACCCGTCCGCCGGCCAGCCCAGCGCCTGCTGCGCCGCGCGAATCGCCTTGCGCGTATTCGCGCCGATAATCCCGTCCGGGTTGCCCGCGTCATAGCCCTTGGCGGTCAGCGCTGCCTGCAGGTCGATGCGTTGGGAGCGGCTCAGCGGCAATTCATCCTTGGGCCAGTCTCCACGAATCACACCCCCGCCACCAAACCGCTCCGACAGCAGGCCAACCGCCAGTGCGTAGGAAGAGGAGTTGTTGTACTTGAGGATCGCGCGGAAGTTATCCAGCACCAGGAACGCCGGGCCACGGTAACCGGCTGGCAGCAGCAGGGCGGCGGACAGTTGGTCGACGTTGGGCGGCATGCTTGCCCCCGGTGGCAGCTGAATGCCGAGTTTCAGCCACTCGGCCACGCTCTTGCGCACGCTGCCGTCGGCCAGGGCGTAATCGAAGTGGGTCGGCAGTTGTTTCACCTCGAAGCCCCACGGCTGGCCTTTCTGCCAGCCGGAGCTTTGCAGGTAATGCGCGGTGGAGGCGAGGGCGTCGGCCGGGCTGTTCCAGATATCGCGGCGGCCGTCGCCATCGAAGTCCACGGCGTGGGTGTTGTAGGTGGTCGGGATAAATTGGGTCTGACCCATGGCGCCGGCCCACGAGCCTTTCATCTGGTCGGCCTGGATATCGCCATGCTGGATGATCTGCAGCGCGGCGAGCAATTGCGCCTGGGCAAATGCCGGGCGGCGGCCCTCATAGGCCAGGGTGGCCAGAGAGCGGATGACCGAGTTATTGCCCTGGAACGCGCCAAAATTACTTTCCATTCCCCACACCGAGACCAGCGCCTGGCGGTCGACGCCATAGCGTTGCTCGATGCTCTGCAGGGTATCGGCGTACTTGATCAGCAGCGCCTGGCCATTGCGCACGCGCACCGCCGACAGGGCACCGTCGAGGTACTCCCACACCGGGCGGGAAAACTCCGGCTGGCTGCGGTCGGCGCGAATCACCGCCATGTCGGGGGTGACGTTGGCGAAGGCGTTATCAAAGACGGCGGGTGTGATCCCGGCTTTCAGCGCGTCCACGCGGAACCCGGCCTGCCATTCGGCAAAAGTCTGGGTGGGCTGGATATCAAGATTGTCCACCGCCAAAGGTGCAACCACGGCAGGCGCTACGGCCGGCACGGTCTGGATTTTCGGCAGAGGCTGGGCGTCGGCGGCGGTGGGTTTCTCGGCGCAGGCGACAAGCAGAATAAGGCTGGAGGCAGCAATCAATTGGCGCAGGTGCCAACGACGGGAAAGACTAGAGGGCATGCACAGGTCCAGGGGTTACAAATCAAGTGCAGACCTTATCATGCCGGAGGGGCGCTTGCCTTCAGGCAGCCAGAAAGTAAGAAGCCTCCCAGCTGTCAGACTGGAAGGCTTCGCGGCGGTAGCTGCCTTTGCCCTTGCTGGCGCGTTCCTGGCGGCTGCGGAACAGTGGCTGGGCGATGATGGATTTGGCCTTGTTGGGGCCATTCCTGGATGGCTTTTTGCTCATGATGAGTACTCTTGATGGATGAGTGGAACGGCGCAAATAATCGGCCGAATCGGCGGGGCTGTAAAGCCTGAGAATTGTAAATACAGATCAAAATGCGGCGGGGTTATTCGGCGGGCAGTGTGAGGCGCTGGCCGGCCATCAATAGCGACAAACGGCTCAGACTCATCCACGGCGAGCCCGCCGCCTGGCCCTTGATCTGTGCATCGATACGCTGCGCCTCCAGCAACAATTGCGCCCAGCGTTGCGCCGTGTGCCGTTGCAGGGCTTTGCTCATCAGCGGCTTGCGCTTGTCCCACACCGGTGGGCGGGCCTGGCTGAAGCATTTGTCCAGTGGCGTGCCCTGGCTGTATTGCAGTGCGATATTGGCCAGTACCCGCAGCTCGCGGGCCAGGGCCCATAGAATCACCGGCGGCTCCACCCCTTCGCCGCGCAAGCCTTCGAGCATGCGCAGGGCATGGGCCGGCTCACCGTTGAGGATAGCGTCCACCAGCCCGAACACGTCAAAGCGCGCACTGTCGGCCACCGCACCTTGCACGGTTTCGACGGTGATCTGTCCGTCTTCAGCCATCAACTTGAGCTTTTCGATCTCCTGAGCGGCGGCCAGCAGGTTGCCCTCGACCCGCGCGGCAATCAGCTCCACAGCGTCTTGTGTCGCCGACAACCCTGACTGGGAAAGGCGTTGACGAATCCACTGCGGCAACTGGTTGCTGTCCACCGGCCAGATCTGGATGAACTGCGTCTGCGCGCCTTCCACCAGCGCCTTGCCCCACTTGGTTTTCTGCGCACTGCCGTCGAGCTTGGGCAGGCTGATCAGCAGGACCGTGTCCTCGGCCGGCCGTGCGCAGTATTCCATCAGCGCCGCCGCGCCCTTGTCACCGGGCTTGCCCGAGGGCAGGCGCAGTTCCAGCAGGCGCTTTTCGGCAAACAACGACATGCTGGCGCCGGCTTGCAGCAACGTACCCCAGTCGAAACTGGCGTCGGCGCTGAACACCTGGCGTTCGTCGAAACCTTGCTGGCGCGCGGCGCTGCGAATGGCGTCTGCCGCTTCCTGGCACAGCAGCGGGTCATCGCCGCTGACGATGTACACAGGCGCAAGGCCACCTTGCAGGTGTTTGGCGAGTTGGGCGGGGGCAAGTTTCATAGGCGGGGCGAACGGGGCGCCTGGGGCGCCCCGTCTGGCTTACTCGACAGGGACTTCAACAGGCGATTGTTTCGGCGTGTTGTTTTCGTACTCTTGCGCAGCTTTCAAGGCATCGGCGTCAGCCTTGGCCTTGTCGTCAGCGCGTTGCTGCAATGTCTCAAGTTGTTGCGGGGTCAGCAGCGAAAGGCGCAGGACCATGCGCTGGACCAGATCACGCCGCATTTCCTTGCGCACCTGAATGATTTGCGAGTCAGAACCTACCAGGTTATTGCCGTCGTGGCTGACGACCTTCTGTACCTGGATCTTGTCACCCATCAATGGCAGCTTGTCACGGCCCTGGATCTCGAAGGTCAGCTCGGTGCTCAGCTCGATGTCCGAGGCACGGCCGGCGCTGGCGTAGCTCAGGTTGCGCTGGGTGTCTCGCTCGTCGGCCAGGAACAGCTTGTAGGGCGCGCCGGTGTAGATGTGCACGCCGCTGCTTTCCATGACCTGACGCAATTGCGTCACGGTTTCGCCGTAGGCGTTGCGGGCGCTGACGTCCCATTCCTTGATCGCCAGTTCATTGGTGCCGGTGCCGCGCAACTGGAAGCCGCATGCGCTCAGCAGCACGGCAAGGCCCATCACCAGCAAATTGCGTTTGATCATTTTTGTTGCTCCCCTTGAAACCAGGCGGGCCTTATCGAGGCCCTGAAGGTTTAGTTCGGCGCAAGGCTCAAGCCTTGCGCCCGATCCGATTTAGCTGGCGACGATATTGACCAGTTTGCCCGGCACCACGATCACTTTGCGGATCGTCAGGCCTTCGGTAAAGCGCAGCACGTTCTCGTTGACCCGCGCCGCCGCTTCAACCTCTTCGCGACTCGCACTGGCGGGCATGTCGATCTGCCCGCGCAGTTTGCCATTGACCTGGATCACCAGTTGCAACGTGTCCTGCACCAGCGCGCTGTCATCCTGCACCGGCCACCGCGCATCGATGACTGCCTCGTTGTGGCCCAACCGGCTCCACAACTCATGGCTGATGTGCGGTGTGATCGGGGCGAGCAACAGGGTAACCGTTTCCAGGCCCTCCTGAATCAGTGCGCGATCCTGCTCGGTGGTTTGCGGGGCTTTTTCCAGCACGTTCATCAGTGTCATCACCTGAGCGATGGCGGTGTTGAACTTGTGGTTCTGGCCCACGTCCTGGCCGGCTTGCTTGATGGCCAAGTGGGTGCTGCGGCGAATGGCTTTCTGCTCGTCGCTCAGCGCGGCCACGTCCAGTTTGCCGGGCAGGCCCTGGCTGACATGGGCGTGGGCCAGGCGCCAGACGCGTTTGAGGAAGCGGTGCGAGCCTTCGACGCCGGAGTCGGACCATTCGGCGCTCATGTCCGGTGGCGATGCGAACATCATGAACAGGCGGCAGGTGTCGGCGCCGAACTGATCGATCATCGACTGCGGGTCGACGCCGTTGTTCTTGGACTTGGCCATTTTCTCGGTGCCGCCGATTTCCACCGGCAGGCCGTCGGATTTCAGTTTGGCGCTGATCACCTTGGCCTTGCTGTCACGCTCCAGTTCCACGTCCGCCGGGTTGAACCAGGTGTAGGCACCATTGGCTTCGCGGCGATAGTAGGTCTCGGCGATCACCATGCCCTGGGTGAGCAGGTTCTTGAACGGCTCATCGGAACTCACCAGGCCTTCGTCACGCATCAGCTTGTGGAAGAAGCGCGCGTAGAGCAGGTGCAGGATGGCGTGTTCGATACCGCCGATGTACTGGTCCACCGGCAACCAATGGTCGGCTGCGGATTTTTCCACCAGGCCGCCTTCATAGTGCGGCGAGGCGTAGCGGGCGTAGTACCACGAGGACTCGACGAAGGTGTCCATGGTGTCGGTTTCACGCTTGGCCGGCGCGCCGCATTTGGGGCAGGCGCACTCGTAGAACTCGGGCATGCGGGCCAGCGGGGAACCGGCGCCATCGGGCACTACGTCTTCAGGCAGCACGACCGGCAACTGGTCTTCCGGCACCGGCACATCGCCGCAGGTGTCGCAGTGGATGATCGGGATCGGGCAGCCCCAGTAGCGCTGGCGGCTGATGCCCCAGTCGCGCAGGCGGAACTGGGTGCGTGAGGCGCCGAGGTTTTTCTTGATCAGCGCCACTTCAATGGCGTCGAAGGCGCCGGCGAAGTCCAGGCCGTCGAATTCGCCGGAGTTGATCAGGGTGCCGTGTTCGCCATAGGCGTCTTGCCACGGGGCCGGGTTGGTATCGCCGGAGCTGGTACGCACTACTGACTTGATCGGCAGGTTGTACTTGGTGGCGAATTCGAAATCACGCTCGTCGTGCGCCGGCACTGCCATTACAGCGCCATCGCCGTAGTGCATCAGCACATAGTTGGCGACCCACACTGGCAGTTTTTCGCCGGTCAGCGGATGCTCGACGAACAGCCCGGTCGGCAGGCCTTTTTTCTCCTGGGTGGCGACGTCGGCTTCGGCCACGCTGCCGCCCTTGCACTCGGCGATGAACGCCGCAAGCTCGGGATTGTTCTGTGCGGCCTGGGTGGCCAGCGGGTGTTCGGCGGCCACGGCGACGTAGGTCGCGCCCATCAGGGTGTCGGGGCGGGTGGTGAAGACCTTGAGTGCGCCCGCTTCGCCGATGGACTCGACGTGATACGGGAACTGCACTTCCATGCCCTTGGATTTGCCGATCCAGTTGCGCTGCATGGTCTTGACCTGTTCAGGCCAGCCCGGCAGGTCGTCGAGGCTCGACAGCAACTCATCGGCGTAGGCGGTGATCTTGAAGTAGTACATCGGGATCTGGCGCTTTTCGATGACCGCGCCGGAACGCCAGCCGCGACCGTCGATCACCTGCTCGTTGGCCAGTACGGTCTGGTCGACCGGGTCCCAGTTCACGGTGCCGTTCTTGCGGTAGATCACGCCTTTTTCGAACAGGCGGGTGAACAGCCATTGTTCCCAGCGGTAGTAGTCCGGCTTGCAGGTGGTCACTTCGCGGGACCAGTCCACCGCCAGGCCCAGGCTGCGCAGCTGGGTCTTCATGTAGGCGATGTTTTCGTAGGTCCACTTGGCGGGCGCCACGTTGTTCTTCATCGCGGCGTTTTCCGCCGGCATGCCGAAGGCGTCCCAACCCATGGGTTGCAGGACGTTCTTGCCGAGCATGCGCTGATAGCGCGAGATCACGTCGCCGATGGTGTAGTTACGCACGTGCCCCATATGTAGCTTGCCGCTGGGGTAAGGGAACATCGACAGGCAATAGTAAGTCTCCTTGCCTGGCTGTTCGCTGACTTCAAAGGACTTTTGCGCGTCCCAGAAGGTTTGTGCGGCATTTTCTATTTCACGGGGCTGGTAATGTTCGTGCATGGCTACTTTTGAACTGAATAGGGGTGGCCTAATCCTCTTCGGTGCAGCGTTAGGGCTGAGCGACACCGATGCGCGGCGCGTGCATGCCCAAACCCTGCGGGAAGTGGAGTTACAGGAAGCGCCGTAGCATACATGACCCCACTCTATCGAGGGAAACCCTGATTGCGCACGCCAGGCCGTCTGTCGCGGCGCCAGGCAGGCCCGGCCACTGGGTCTACGCTGTTGAGTGGGGAGCGAGTCTTATCTTCAATGAGGTGAGGGGATGGTCAAATCGCAGCGAATGTTAACCAAACCGGATGTCTACCAAGGACTGATCGACCGCTTGGGTCGTGCGTTGGATGCCGCCAGCACCGCGGGTCGATTGCGTGATGAACGCCCCGTCGAGCTGGAGCTGCGTGGCCTGAGCCGCGCAGAGCTGGAACTGATCAAGGCTTACCTGGAAAAAAACGAACGCTCGACGCCTGGCCGTGTGGCTTCCCCGCCACCGAGCGCGCCGACACAGTCGGCGAAGGTGGTGTGGCTCAAGGATGCAGCGCGCGAGCGCGGTCCGGCAACCCATCGGGCCGACCGGTTCAAGTGATGCACCCCCCATGTGAAGCTTTGCGCTGAACCCTGATACACCTTAGGCTTCGGGCATCCATGGAGATGCTCGATGCCTATTCGCTATTTCATTAAACAACTGTTGCTGCCGCCTGGCATTCTCTTGCTGCTGCTGGCCCTTGGCTGGTGGTTGCGACGCACACGCCCGCGCCTTGCCGGCTGCTGTTTTGCCCTGGGGTTGGGCGGGCTGTGGCTGATGAGCCTGCCGGTGGTGGTGGAGTGGAGCGCACGGGCGCTGGAGACCGTGCCACCTTTGGCCCGTGAGGACTGGTCTACCCTGGCTCAACGGGCAGATGCCATTGTGATCCTCGGTTCTGGACGCGAACGCGGTGACCCTGCGTGGGGTTCGGACCAGCCGACGGGTATTGGCCTGGAGCGTCAGCGTTATGCGGCGCGATTGGCCAAGGCATCCGGCCTGCCTGTGCTGACCACCGGTGGCCTGCACTACGACACGCCGCCCAGCGAGGCGGAATTGATGGCGGTTTCAATGCAGGATGATTTTGGCGTCACGGTGCGCTGGAAGGAGGAACGCAGCCGAACCACCTGGGAAAACGCGCAGATGAGCGCCGCGATCCTGTTGCCCCAAGGCATCAAGCGCGTGGTGGTGGTCACTCAAGCCTGGCACATGCCGCGCTCGGTGTGGAGCTTTGAAAAGGCGGGCTTTACCGTGGTGCCGGCGCCGGTGGGTTTTCTTGGCGTGGACAATGCGCGGCCACTGGGTGGCTGGATGCCGGAGTTCAAGTCGATATGGCAGAGCGGGTATTTGTTGAATGAGGCGGTGGGGCAGGTGGGGTACCGGTTGTTTTACAAGTGACACCACCGATCTGAATGTGGGAGGGGGTTGCTCCCTCCCACATTGGTTTTGGGTGGGTCGGCTAGACGGCTTTGGACATTCGGCCTGCCAGCAACGCCCAGCCAAACAGCGCCAGGCACACAATGATCAACGGCCACGAGCGCCATTGCAGATAGGGCGTGAGCTGGTGCATCGGCACCACTTCGCCATAGAGAATGCCACGCTCGAACTGTGGAATCTGCGCGGTGATCTGCCCGAACGGATTGATCAGCGCGGTCACGCCGTTGTTGGTGGCGCGGATCATCCAGCGACCTGCCTCCAGAGCACGCATCTGCGCCATTTGCAGGTGCTGCAACGGGCCGATGGAGCGGCCAAACCAGGTGTCATTGCTGATGGTCAGCAGCAAGTCGCTGCGGGCCGAAAGGCCGGCGGCAAATTCCGGGTACACCACTTCGTAGCAAATGAACGGTGCAATCTGGTAGCCCTTGGCCTGCAACAGCGGTTGGTCGGCCGGGCCACGGGCGAAGTCCGACATCGGCAGGTCGAAGAAGGCAATCAGGCCGCGCAGCATGTCCTGCAGCGGCACGTACTCGCCGAAGGGCACCAGCTTCTGCTTGAGGTAGGTGCCGTCGCCTTCGCCCACCACGGTGATGCCATTGAAATAGCGCTTTTCGTGGCGCACCTCCTGGCGGATCGGTACCCCGGTGATCAGCGCGGTATGCCGGTCGGCGGCAAACTTGCCCATCATGCCCAGGTAATCTTCGACGGATTCCTTGAGCACCGGCACTGCCGTTTCCGGCCATACCAGCAGGTCAACCGGCCTGGAACTCAAGCTCATGTCGCGGTACAGCGCGAGCTGGGCCGTCAGCTGTTGCGGGTCCCACTTCATGCTTTGTTCGATGTTGCCCTGGATCGCGGCCACGCTCAGCGGTGCGCCGGAGGGCGTGGTCCAGGCGTGATGCTTGAGTGCCAGGCCGATTGCCCACGGCGCGACCAGTAACGCCAGGCCTGCGCCGATGAAGGCATTGCGTTTGGTCGCCAGCAGGCGCGGCAGGTTGCACAACAGCGCCGCCGTCAGCGCCAGCGCGAACGAAATCAGCCACATCCCGCCCATAGGCGCCAGGCCGGTGAGCGGGCCGTCCAGTTGGCTGTAGCCGGAGTACAGCCACGGGAAACCGGTGAGGAACCAGCCACGAAACGCTTCCTGGCCGACCCACAATGCGGCAAAGGTCAGCGCGTCCGCCAGCGGCGCTTCATTGCGGCGCAGCCAGCGCGCCCACAGCCAGGCGGGCAGGGCGAAGAACCAGGCGATTGCGGCGGTGAACAGCAGCATCAGGAAACCCGCCAGCAGCACCGAAGCGCCGCCGAAGTGGTGGATGCTGTAGTAGATCCAGCTGGTGCCGGCGCCGAACAGACCGAAGCCGAAACACCAGCCACGGCCCAGGGCCTGGCGTGGGCTCAGGCCCCGCAGCCCGACATAGAACACGCCGACCGCCACCAGTGCAAACGGCCACAGGTCGAACGGCGCCAGCGCCAGAGTAGTGATGGCGCCGGCCACCACGGCCAGCAGGTTACCGGGCCAGCCGGGTGCGATCAAACGGCGCATGTCAGTCCTTAGCGGGCAATCGGAGTCAGGCGGATCAAGTGGATGCGGCGGCTATCGGCATTCAGGATGCGGAAGCGGTACGCGCCAATCTCGGTGGTTTCGTTACGTTTTGGCAGATGCCCGAACGCACTCATCACCAGGCCGCCGACGGTGTCGAATTCATCGTCGGAGAATTCGCTGTCGAAGAACTCGTTGAAGTTCTCGATCGGCGTCAGTGCCTTGACCAGGAAATCACCGCTGGGCAGCGGCTTGATGTAGCTGTCTTCTTCGACGTCGTGTTCGTCTTCGATGTCGCCGACGATCTGCTCGAGCACGTCTTCGATGGTCACCAGGCCCGCAACGCCGCCGTATTCGTCGATCACAATGGCCATGTGATTGTGGTTGGCGCGAAACTCGCGCAGCAGCACATTCAGGCGCTTGGATTCAGGCACGAAGGTGGCCGGCCGCAGCAGGTCCTTGATATTGAAGTTGTCGCCGTTCTCCTTGAGGATCAGCGGCAGCAGGTCCTTGGCCAGCAGGACACCCATGACGTCGTCATGGCTTTCACCGATCACCGGGTAGCGCGAGTGCGCCGAGTCGATCACGGCCGGGAGGAACTCCCGTGGGGTCTGGGTCGCCTTGATGCTGATCATCTGCGAGCGCGGCACCATGATGTCGCGGACCTGCAGGTCAGCCACCTGGATGGCGCCTTCGACGATGGCCAGCGCTTCGCTGTCCAGCAACTTGTTCTGGTGGGCCTCGCGCAGCAGCTCCAGCAGCTCCTGGCGGTTTTTCGGCTCGTGGGCAAAAGCCTGGGTCAATTTACCCAGCCATGACTTCTGCCCGTTGCTCGATCGGTCTTCGCTCATAGCGATTACTCTGAATCCTTTATCGTTACAGTTAGTAGGTGATGTTCAAGCTTCGTCATCTGCATACGGGTCCGGATGGCCCAATTCTGCAAGCAACGTTCGTTCCAGTGCTTCCATTTCTTCGGCTTCGTCATCGTCAATATGGTCGTAACCCAAGAGATGCAAGCAGCCATGAATGACTAGATGGGCCCAGTGGGCCTCAAGTTCCTTGCCTTGCTCCTGCGCCTCACGCTCGACCACCGCGACGCAGATCACCAGGTCGCCCAGCAAGGGGATGTCCAGCAGCTCGTCGGGCACGTCGGCGGGGAAGGACAGCACGTTGGTCGCGTAGTCCTTGTGGCGCCAGGTGTGATTCAGCTCGCGGCCTTCGGCTTCGTCCACCAGGCGGATGGTCAACTCCGAATCGGCGCTGCGCTGGCGCAGGGCCAGGGCGCACCAGGTGCGAAATTGCGCTTCGCTGGGGGCGGGCGCGTCGGTCGCCAGCTGCAGGTCGAGCTCAAGCATCGCGGCGCGTGTCCCTGGTCAGGCCGTCGTCGCGGTGTTCGAAGCGCTCGTAGGCTTCGACGATGCGCTGCACCAGCGGGTGACGCACCACGTCCTTGGGCATGAAATGCGTAAAGCTGATGCCGGGCACGTCCTTGAGCACCTCGATCACCTGGCCCAGGCCTGACTTGGTGCCCTTGGGCAGGTCGACCTGGGTGATGTCGCCGGTGATCACGGCAGTGGAGCCGAAACCGATACGGGTGAGGAACATCCTCATCTGTTCGACGGTGGTGTTCTGGCTTTCGTCGAGGATGATGAAGCTGTTGTTCAAAGTGCGTCCGCGCATGTAGGCGAGCGGGGCGATCTCGATCACCTGGCGTTCGATCAGCTTGGCCACGTATTCGAAGCCGAGCATCTCGTACAGCGCGTCGTAGAGCGGGCGCAGATAGGGGTCGATCTTCTGGGCGAGGTCGCCGGGCAGGAAGCCGAGCTTTTCGCCGGCCTCGACCGCCGGGCGCACCAGCAGGATGCGGCGCACTTGCTCGCGCTCCAGCGCGTCGACGGCGCAGGCCACGGCCAGGTAAGTCTTGCCGGTGCCGGCCGGGCCGATGCCGAAGTTGATGTCGTTGCCGAGGATTTCCTTGACGTACTTCTGCTGATTCAAGCCGCGCGGGCGAATCATGCCTTTTTTGGTACGCAGGGCCACGCTGGCTTCGGCCACGGGATTGTTGGCCAGGTCTTCCACCGCCGACTCCTGCAGGTACAGGTGCACGGTTTCCGGCGACAGCTCGCTGCCTTTGGTCTCGCGGTAGAGCCGGCGCAGCAGGTTTTCTGCCGAGGTGGTGTGCTGGGGTTCACCAATGAGCTCGAACTGATTGCCGCGATTGCGGATCTCGATGCTCAGGCGTTGTTCGATCAGGCGCAGGTGCTCGTCGAATTGTCCGCACAGATTGGCGAAGCGGCGAGCCTCAAACGGCTCGAGGATAAAACGATGGGGTTCTACTGTAGGTGCGTTCAAGGTCGCTTTTAGCCGCCCTTTGGCTGTTGAGGTGAAGGAGAGGATAGCGCCAGTGACTGGTGTGCGAAAGCACTTACGTCGTCGGAGTGTTGCACGGTTCAAATGTGGGAGGGGGCTTGCCCCCGATGGCTGAGTGTCAGTCAGTACATTTGAGACTGATGAACCGCCATCGGGGGCAAACCCCCTCCCGCATTTTGAGCAACGGTGATTTGACTATTTATTGAATCAGCGACCCGCGCAGCGAGTGCGGCTGCGCCGCATCAATGTGCACATCGGCGAACTGGCCGATCAGCATCGGGTTGTCGCAACGGAAGTTGACGATCCGGTTGTTCTCGGTACGGCCCTGCAATTCGCCCGGGTCTTTTTTCGAGTAATCGGTGACCAGAATCCGCTGGGTGGAGCCGACCATTTGTCGGCTGATCTCGAAACCCTGCTGGTTAAGCCGATGCTGCAGCGCATTCAGCCGTTCCTTTTTCAGCGCTTCCGGTGTTTCGTCCAGCAGGTCGGCGGCCGGTGTGCCGGGGCGCTGGCTGTAGACGAACGAGTAGGAAAAGTCAAAACCCACGTCCTCGATCAGCTTCATGGTCTGCTGGAAGTCTTTCTCGGTTTCGCCGGGGAAACCCACGATAAAGTCCGAGCTGATGCAGATGCCCGGCACCGCCGCGCGCAGTTTGCGCAGTTTGGATTTGTATTCCAGGGCGGTGTGGTTGCGTTTCATCGCCGACAGGATGCGGTCCGAGCCTGATTGCACTGGCAAGTGCAGGTGCTTGACCAGTTCCGGCACCTCGGCATGCGCCTGGATCAGGCTGTCGGAAAATTCCAGCGGGTGCGAGGTGGTGTAGCGAATGCGCTCGATGCCATCCACCGCCGCCACGACGCGGATCAGCTCGGCGAGGTCGGCCAGGAGACCGTCGTGGGTGTGGCCGCGATAGCCGTTGACGTTCTGGCCCAGCAGGGTCACTTCACGCACGCCGTTTTCCGCCAGGTGGATGATTTCCGCCAGCACATCGTCAAACGGTCGGCTGACTTCTTCGCCACGGGTGTAGGGCACCACGCAGAAGGTGCAGTATTTGCTGCAGCCTTCCATCACCGACACGTAGGCGCTCGGCCCATCGATGCGCGGTTCGGGCAGGTGGTCGAATTTTTCGATCTCGGGGAACGACACGTCCACCTGCGGCAGCTTGGTAATGCGCGCGGCGTCGATCATTTCCGGCAGGCGGTGCAGGGTCTGTGGGCCGAATACCACGTCGACATAGGGCGCGCGGTCGCGAATGGCCGCGCCTTCCTGGCTGGCCACGCAACCGCCGACGGCGATCACCATGTCCGGGTTGGCCAGTTTCAGCTCACGCCAGCGGCCCAGCTGCGAGTACACACGGTCCTGTGCGCGTTCGCGGATCGAGCAGGTATTGAGCAGGATCACGTCGGCATCTTCGGCGCGGGCGGTGACTTCCAGGGCCTGGTGTTCGCCCAGCAGGTCGACCATGCGCGAGCTGTCGTACTCGTTCATCTGGCAACCGTGGGTTTCGATATAGAGCTTCTTGGCCATGGGAATCGTCAACTGGTGGTAAAGAACCGCGCATTATAGGGGGCATGCCCATTGGTTCCTAGCGTTGTGCATCGGGTGCCATGCTATAGTTCGCGCCCTCTTTTATATCCGCGATGTGTTGCTCGCCCACCATGACCAAACGTGAAGCTCCAATCTACAAGGTGATTTTCCTCAACCAGGGCCAGGTGTTCGAAATGTACGCCAAGCAGATCTATCAAAGTGATCTGTGGGGCTTCCTGGAGGTGGAAGAGTTCGTCTTTGGCGAGCGCACGCAGCTGGTCGTCGACCCGGGCGAGGAAAAACTCAAGGCGCAGTTTGAAGGCGTGGTGCGCAGCTTTGTGCCGATGCATTCGATTGTGCGCATCGATGAAGTCGAGCGCCTGGGTACGCCGAAGATCAGCGAGGCGCGCGGCACCAGCAATGTGATGCCGTTTCCGATGCCGATGCCGGAGAAGTAGGGCTTTAAACCGAGGCGCGGCCTTCGCGAGCAAGCCCGCTCCAACATTCGACAGCATTTCAAGTTTGAAACTCGGTCGAGTGGGGGAGCGGGCTTGCTCGCGAAGAGGCCATCAAAAACGCTGAGGATTCAGGGAAGGGGCGAGAAGGGCGAACGCCCATCGGCACTCTGCAATTCCTGCAAATAATTGCGGAAAATCTGCCCCAGCACCTGGGTCGCCACTTCCAGCTCATCGCGCTGCATGTGTTCGGCCACTTCGTCGGCGGTATCCAGCGCATCTTCGGCGCCGTTGACCGCAGCCATCTTCAGCACGATATACGCCTGAATGTTATTGGCCGGCACGCCCTCACCCTTGAAGAACATGTTGCCGAGCTGAAACTGCGCCTGGGCATGGCCTTGCAACGAGGCTTTCTCGAAGTAGCTCAAGGCTTTGTTGAGGTCCACGGCGGGGTTTTTGCTGTCGTGGTAGAACTCGCCCAACTCGTATTGCGCTTGCGCGTCCCCGTCATCCGCCTGCTTTTGGCACGCGCTCAGGGCTTCGGCCTGGCCGTCCGGCTGGGTATTGAGGGTGCAACGACCCATCGCTGGAATTAACAACGAGTTGCCGCCTGCCTGGGCATGTGCCAGCAGCGGCTGAAGGAGCAACAGGCAGCCCAGAACCAGGGTGCGGCCGGTGCGTTTCATGGGAATCGACTTACCTCTGACGGGGCGCGCGGACCCTCGTGGGATCCAATAAGCGCGCATTATGAAATAAGCAGGCCTCTGCTTACAAAGTCTTTACTCGTTTTTCTGCTGCTTGGGCAAGTTATCTGCCGGATTGCAGGTTAAATCTCGAAAAAAGTAAGAAATCTCTGTAGGCAAAGTAGCAATCTGACGCCGCTGTAGGCAACGTCAGACGGCTGTGCGGGTTTATTTCAGGGCGGCGAAAGCGCGCTCGGCAGCCTCCAGGGTGAGTTTCAATTCCGCGTCACCGTGGGCAATCGAAGTGAAGCCCGCTTCGAAGGCACTCGGCGCCAGGTACACGCCACCGTCCAGCATCAGGTGGAAGAAGCGCTTGAACAGATCGGCGTCGCTGCCCATGACGTCATCAAAGGTGACGATATCGTCGGCGCCGCTGAAATACAGGCCGAACATGCCGCCGGCCTGGGTGGTGACGAACGGAATGCCAGCGGCATCGGCGCGCACCTGCAGGCCGTCGAGCAGGCGGGTGGTGTAGTCGGTCAGCTCCGCGTGAAAGCCCGGGCGGCTGATCAGGCGCAACGTGGTCAGGCCGGCGGCCATGGCCAACGGGTTGCCCGACAGCGTGCCGGCCTGGTACACCGGGCCCAGCGGCGCAATGTGCTGCATGATGGCGCGCTTGCCGCCAAAGCAGCCCACCGGCATGCCGCCGCCGATGATCTTGCCAAACGTGCTCAGGTCCGGCGTAACGCCGTAATGGGCCTGGGCGCCGCCGAGGGCCACACGGAAACCGGTCATCACTTCGTCGAAAATCAGTACCACGCCGTGCTTGTCGCACTGTTCGCGCAGGCCTTCGAGAAAGCCCGGCGCCGGCGGCACGCAGTTCATGTTGCCGGCGACCGGCTCGACGATGATGCATGCCACTTCCTGGCCGACTTCGCTGAGCATCTGCTCGACCGCGCCGATGTCGTTGAACGGCAGGGTCAGGGTGTGTTTGGCGAACGCCGCCGGTACACCCGCCGAACTCGGCACGCCCTGAGTCAGTGCGCCCGAGCCGGCCTTGACCAGCAGGCTGTCGGAGTGGCCGTGGTAGCAGCCTTCGAACTTGATGATGCTGTCGCGGCCAGTGAAACCACGGGCCAGGCGGATCGCGCTCATGGTGGCTTCGGTGCCGGAGCTGACCATGCGCACCATCTCCATCGACGGCACGATGGAGCAGACCAGGTCTGCCATTTCGGTTTCCATGGCGGTCGGCGCGCCGTAGGACAAACCGTGTTGCAACTGCTGGCGCACGGCGTCGAGCACGTCGGGGTGGCTGTGGCCGAGGATCATCGGGCCCCACGAACCCACATAGTCGACGTAGCGCTTGTCATCTTCGTCGGTGACGTAGGCACCTTCGGCGTGCTTGAAGAACAGCGGGGTGCCGCCCACGCTCTTGAACGCACGCACGGGGGAGTTCACGCCGCCGGGGATGTGTTTCTGGGCATTGGCAAACAGGGTTTCAGAACGGGACATGATGAGTCTCTCTGCAATCAAATCTTGAGAAGGGCGTTGAAGGCACGGGCGCGGCGCGTGACTTCCTGGGTGCTGTCGGCACCAAACAGACCATGGACCACGGCCAGCAGGTCGGCCCCGTGGGCCACCAGCGGTTCGGCGTTGTCGAGGGTCACACCGCCGATCACGCAGATCGGCAACTGCAGACGCTTGCGCGCCTGGGCGAGCATGTCGACGGTGGCGGCCGGGGCGCCGGGCTTGGTGCTGGAATTGAAGAAGCGGCCAAAGGCGACGTAGCTGGCGCCTTCCTTGGCGGCCTGCTCGGCCAGTTCGATCTGGCTGTGGCAGGTGGCGCCGATGATCGCTTTGGAGCCGAGCAGGGCGCGCACCGGGGCCAAAGGACCGTCGGTCTGGCCCAGGTGCACACCGACGCCCAAGCGTGCGGCCAGTTCGGCGTCGTCGTTGATGATCAGGCGGGTCTTGTAGCGCGAGCAGAGTTCGTGGAGTTTCTCCGCTTCGCGCAGGCGCCGGGCCTCGTCGCTGCTTTTGTCGCGGTACTGCAACAGGGGCACACCGCCCTCCAGCGCCGCTTCGACGTAGGCGAGGAATTTACCGGCCAGCAATTGGCTGTCGGTAATGGCGTAAAGGCCACGTAGTTTCATCGAGCAGGCCTCTCGGTGTTGCGAATTGATGTTGCGAGATTGATATTACGAACAGAAATCCAGCGGCAATCGGCGCGGTACGAACTGGCCCTGGCCGAGTTGTTCGGCGTCACGCAGGGTGCGCCAAGTGTAGTTGAGCGCTGATTGCACGGCGCTGACCAGGCCTTCGCCGTGGGCCAGCCGGCCACTGAGCGCACTGGCCAGCGTGCAGCCCGAACCGTGATAGCTGCCGGGCAGGCGCTGGCAGGTAAAGGTCTGGCGCGTGCCGTCACGGCTGTACAGGCGGTTATGCACTTCATGCTCGTCGCCATGGCCGCCGGTGATCAGCAGATGCCGGACAAACGGCAACAGCTTCTCGGCGCAGTCGTCGGCGCTGCCGTCCGGCAGTTCGGCGAGGATGCGCGCTTCGGGCAGGTTGGGCGTGGCGATCAGCGAGATCGGCAACAGGCGCTCGCGCATCGCGTAACCGACTTCGTCCTTGCCCAGGCTGCCGCCGCCGCCGGCCCGCAGCACCGGGTCGCAAACCACCGGCAGGTGCGGGTGCGCCTGCAGCAGCTCGACCACGGTGTCGACCATCGCGGTGGAACCGAGCATGCCCAGCTTGACCGCCGCCACTTCGGAGTCGCTGAGCACGGCGTTGGCCTGGGCCAATACCCACTCGCGGTCGAGTACGCGGAAATCGCTGACATTGACCGTGTTCTGCACGGTCAGGGCCGTGACGGCCGGCGCCGCATGGCAACCCTGGGCGAGCAGGGCTTCGATATCTGCCTGCAGGCCGGCGCCACCACTGGGATCATGGCCGGAGAGACAGAGAACAACAGGGCGAGAGCTGTAGATATTCATGGTGCGCGAGCTTACCACCAAACGCTTTTTGCGTGGCCGTCGGGCGATGGCTGAATTTTGCGCAAGTGCGTCGTTTTTTTGGCGCTTGAAGGCGTCCAAAAAATGGCTGAGAAGCCTGTCCCAGAGCCTTTCAGAATAACGTGCCAATAGTGTCCAATGGCCTTTAGCGGCTATGCTAGAGTGGATTCAAACAACTTAATGTATCGCCGGTATGCGTCTACTCAAAAGGATGGGGGGCTTATTGACCTGACCGGACAGGCCACGCTGGGGCTCTATGCGCTATTTGCTGATTGTATTGTTATGCGGGCTGCCGATGCTCGCCAGCGCCATCGAGTTCACTCAGGACACGCGCAGCCTGCCGCTGGGCAGGGCGATGCAAGTGCTCGAAGACCCCACCGACGTACTGACCATCGCCGATGTCATCGCGCCATCCGCGGCCGCGCGGTTCAAGCCCCATGACAAAGACACCCTCAACGCCGGCTATTCGCGTTCGGTGTTCTGGCTCAAGGTCGACTTGCAGTATGTGCCATGGCTCGTCGATGCCCAGCGCACCTGGCTGCTGGAGCTGGCCTACCCGCCCCTGGACCACCTCGACCTCTACCTGCCTGACCACACCGGTCACTATCGCCTGGCCGGCCGCACCGGTGACGCGTTGCCTTTTTCGAACCGCGAGATTCGCCAGAACAACTACCTGTTCAAACTCGACTTCGCCCCCGGCGAACGGAAGACCGTCTACCTGCGCCTGCAAAGCGAAGGCTCGATCCAGGCGCCGCTGACGCTGTGGTCCAGCACCGCGTACCTCGAACAACAGCCACTGCGCCTGTACGTGTTGGGCCTGATCTACGGCGTGCTGCTGGGCATGCTGGTGTACAACCTGTTCATCTACCTGAGCGTGCGCGACACCAGCTACCTCTATTACATTCTCTATATCGCCGCGTTCGGCATGTACCAACTGTCGGTGAACGGCGCGGCGGTCGAATATTTCTGGCCGAACAGCCCGTGGTGGGCCAATGCGGCGACGCCGTTTCTGATCGGCTGCGCGGCATTGTTCGGCAGCCTGTTCACGCGCAGTTTCCTCAGCACCGCCGAGCACAGCCGCTGGATCAATCGCCTGCTGCTGACACTGGTAGGCTGCGGCGCGGTGGTTATGCTGCTGTCGCTGATGACCAGCTACGCCCTCGCGTTGCGCCTGGCCACCGGCCTGGCGCTGGTGTTCACCGTGACCATCTTTGTCGCGGCCATCAAGGCGTGGTACTGCGGCCAGCGCGTGGCGCGCTATTTCATCATCGCCTGGTCGGCCTTCCTGCTGGGCGGGGTGGTCAATACGCTGATGGTGCTGGGCTACCTGCCCAATGTGTTCCTCACCATGTACGCCAGCCAGATCGGTTCGGCCATTGAAGTGTCATTGCTGTCGCTGGCCCTGGCCGACCGCATCAACGCCATGCGCGAGCAGCAGGCGCAGATTCTGCTCGACGCCAGCCAGACACTCGAAGGGCTCAACCAGCAACTGGCCCGCAGCAACCTGCTCAAGGACGAATTCCTCGCCACCCTGACCCACGAACTGCGCACCCCGATGAACGGCGTGATCGGCTCACTGGAGCTGATGCACACCCAACCGCTGACGGAGGAACTGGCGCATTACCATCAGACTGCCGCCGGATCGGCACGGGACATGATGCGCATGGTCAACGGCATCCTCACCCTCACCGAACTGCAGGCCGGGCGCCTCAGCCCGCAGCCCCGCGCATTCAGCCTGCGTGGCACGCTCGAGACCTTGCGCCAGCAATTCAGCGTCAGTGCGCAGAGCCGGGGCCTGGCGTTTACCGTGGACGTAACCGACGACCTGCCGGACCGGCTGATCGGCGACCCCGACAAACTGGTGCAGTGCCTCGATTGCCTGCTGGACAACGCGTTCAAGTTCACTCATCACGGCTCCGTGCGCCTGCGCGTGGTGGGCGTGCCCCACGGCGACGGCCGCCTGCGCCTGAGCTTTATCGTCACCGACACCGGCATCGGTTTCGCCTTTCTCGAAGAGGCCACCCTGTACCAACGCTTCTTCCAGCTCGACGGCTCGATGACCCGTGAATACGGCGGCCTGGGTATCGGCCTGGCGATCTGCCGGCAACTGATCGAGTTGCAGGGCGGGCGCCTGACCCATCATTCCGAGCCGCGCAAAGGCAGCCGCTTCCAGCTGGACGTGGAACTGGACAGCGTGAGGCCAGACCCCGACGCCGTGCGCTCGGGCAAGGAGCGCTCCGCCAATGAGTGCGCGGTGCTGCTGGTGGACGACAACAGCGTTGGCCAATTGGCCGTGCGCGGCATGTTGCTCAAGCTCGGTTACCGGGTGAAAACCGTGGACAGCGGGCCGATGGCGCTGGCGGCCCTGCAGGCCGAGCGTTTTGACGCGGTATTGCTGGACGTGCCTGAAGGCGGTTTCTCGTTGTGCTGTCAGATCCGCGCACTGCCTGGCTGCGGCGAGCTGCCGGTGATTGCCCTGGGTGGGTCATCCAGCGCACCGGAACGCGAACATTGTCATGGCGTCGGTATCACTGAACGACTGGTCAAACCGGTGCGTTTCGACGTTCTGCAGACGGTACTGGAACGCCGCGTGTTACGCGCACAGGAGGGCGAAGGCGCCGTGCAATCGGCGGGTATGCCACTTTTTTAAGCACAGTGACGATGCTTAACTGAAAAGCATTGGGCCTCATCGAGCTGCCTCTTGAACTGCCGGAGGGCGGCGATCGACATGGGCCTTTTTTCCAGGAGGCCTTGATGAACCTGCATCAGTTTGCCGAAACCCACGACGTCACCAATCAGCCGCCGTCCCTGGATGGCATCAACCTGTACCGCATCGACCTGCCTTTGCAGGACTGGTCACGCCGCTTTGGTGCCGGCTGGGCGCAGCCGCGCATCGATGCCTATGGCGCGCTGGCCGGTGGTCCGTTGATGGAGGCCGGGTTCCTGGCGAACCAGAACAAGCCGGTGTTCAGCAGCCATGATCGTTATGGCCATCGTATCGACCTGGTGGAGTTTCATCCGGCCTATCACCAATTGATGCGCACCGCCGTTGAACACGGCCTGCCGTCGCTGCCGTGGGCTCACCCGCAAGACGGCGCTCACGTGGCCCGCGCCGCGATGACCTACCTGCACACCCAGGCGGAAGCCGGCACCGGTTGCCCGCTGACCATGACCTTCGCCAGCGTTCCGGCCCTGCGCCTGCAGCCGGAGCTGGCGCAGGCCTGGTTGCCGAAAATCCTCAGCACCGACTACGACGGGCGCAACGTCGGCATGGCCCACAAGGCCGGCGTCACCCTCGGCATGGCCATGACCGAAAAGCAGGGCGGCACCGACGTGCGCGCCAACACCACCCACGCCTATCCGGTGGGCGCCGGCGGGCCCGGGCAAGCCTATGAGCTGGTGGGCCACAAGTGGTTCTGCTCGGCGCCGATGTGCGATGCCTTCCTCACCCTGGCCCAGACCGACAAGGGCCTCAGCTGTTTCCTGCTGCCACGCCACCGGCCGGACGACACGCGCAATGAGTTCTATATCCAGCGCCTGAAAAACAAACTGGGCAATTGCTCCAACGCCTCCAGCGAAGTGGAGTTTCGCGGCGCGCTGGCGTGGATGGTCGGCGAAGAGGGGCGTGGCGTGCCGACCATTATCGAGATGGTTGCCATGACCCGCTTCGACTGCATGGTCGGCTCCAGCGCCCTGATGCGCCAGGCGCTGACCCAGGCCAGCCATCATTGCGCCCATCGCCGCGTGGGCGGTCGCGTGCTCAGCGAGCAACCCTTGATGCAGAACGTGCTGGCCGACCTGGCCCTGGAAAGCGAGGCGGCCCTAGCGTTGAGCCTGCGCATGGGCCGCGCCCTGGATCACCTGGGCGATGAACACGAAGCGCGGTTCGCCCGGCTGGTAACGGCGGTGGGCAAGTATTGGATCTGCAAGCGCGCGCCGGCAATGATCAACGAAGCGGCTGAGTGCATGGGCGGTGCAGGCTATGTGGAGGACAGCATCCTGCCGCGCCTGTACCGTGAGGCACCGGTGAATTCGACGTGGGAAGGTTCCGGCAACGTGCAATGCCTGGACGTGCTGCGCGCGCTGTCCAAGGAGCCGGGTGTGCTGGAGACGCTGTTTGTCGAACTCGGCGATGGGCATGGCGACAGGCAGTTGGCGCGGCATATCCAACAGTTGAAGACCGCGTTTATGGACACTCAGGACATTCAATACCGCGCGCGGCAATTGACCGAAGACATCGCCGTGGCATTGCAGGCCAAGTTGCTGTTGGAGGCGGGGAATGCGGCGGTGAGTGAGGGGTTTATTGCCAGCCGGTTGGGTGAGTCGTCCGCGCGCGTTTACGGCACATTGCCGCGTGGGGTGGAGGTAGAAGCGATTGTTGCGCGCTCAACCCCCCAATCGGTCTGACTGCAAGCGGTCAGAATGTGGAGGGGACTTGCTCCCGATAGCGGTGCATCAGCTACAGCCAGGCTGATTGACACACTGCAATCGGGAGCAAGCCCCCTCCCACATTTACGGCATTCCAATTCCGGTGTTTCAGTGCAGCCGCGATACAGGCAAGATAAAGGCCTGCAAGTCAGCACACAGGATGCTTACCGTGACCGAAGCTTTTGTTGTCGTTCAAACCGCCGAAGAAGCCGTGGACCGGCTGGCCGCTCTGCACGAGCGTGCGACCGGCGCGCTCAACCAGGCCCTCAAGCAATACCTCAAGGACCGCGTCGAACCCGATGCCGACCAGCGCGCGCTGTTTCGCTACCCGGAACTGCGCCTGACCTACCACTGCCATGGCGAAGTCCCACAGACCACCCGGGCCTACGCCAAGGTGCAGCTGCCCGGCACCTACAGCGTGACCGTCACCCACCCGGCAGCCTTCCGTAAATACCTGCTCGAACAGCTGGTGCCGCTGATGCACGACTTCACCGTGACGGTGGAAGTGGGCGTCAGCCAGCAGAACATTCCGTACCCGTACGTGGTGGAGCAGGGCGATGAACTGGCCGGCTCCGGTGTGACCGCCGCGACCCTGGCGCGCGTGTTCCCCAGCACCGACCTGTCGGCCGCCACCGATGGCATCGCCGACGGCCTCTACGACTGGGAAAACACCGACCCGCTGCCGCTGGCGCTGTTCGATGCGGCCCGCGTGGACTTTTCCCTGCGCCGCCTGGTGCATTACACCGGCAGCGACTGGCGCCATGTGCAGCCGTGGATCCTGCTGACCAACTACCACCGCTACGTCGACCAGTTCATCCTGCATGGCCTGGAACAACTGCGCAGCGACCCGCGTTTTGTGCGCATGGTGCTGCCGGGCAACGTGATCATCGACAAAAACATGGACCACGGCGAAGCCTCGGCGATTGCCGCAGGCGTGGTGTGGCACCGCTACCAGATGCCGGCCTATCACCTGCAGGCCACCGACGGCCACGGCGTGACCCTGGTGAACATCGGCGTCGGCCCGTCCAATGCCAAGAACATCACCGACCACCTGGCGGTACTGCGCCCGCACTGCTGGCTGATGATCGGCCACTGCGGCGGCCTGCGCCAATCCCAGACCATCGGCGACTATGTACTGGCCCACGCCTATATGCGCCGCGACGGGATCCTCGACCGGGTGGTACCGCCGAATATCCCGATTCCGGCGCTGGCCGAAGTGCAGATGGCCTTGCAGCAGGCGGCTGCCAGCGTCACCGGCGAAAAAGGCGAAGAGCTGAAAAAACGCCTGCGCACCGGCACCGTGCTGACCTACGACGACCGTAACTGGGAGCTGCGCTGGGCGCAGGAGCGGCCGCTGATCAACCTGTCCCGCGCCGTGGCCGTGGACATGGAAAGCGGCACCATCGCAGCGCAAGGCTACCGGCTGCGCGTGCCCTACGGCACCCTGCTGTGCGTGTCGGACAAGCCGTTGCACAGTGAAATCAAATTGCCCGGTTCGGCCAACGCATTCTATGAGCGCGCGGTCAGCCAGCACTTGAAGATCGGCATCGAGGCAGTCGACCTGCTGCGCACCGAACTCAACTCGCTGCACTCGCGCAAACTGCGCAGCTTCGACGAGCCGCCGTTCCGCTAAGCGGTTGGGATGGTCATTTGGCGGTCAGGCCACTAGCATTGTCGGTCCTGACCGTTAGATGTTCCTTTGCCATGTCCCGTCCCACCCGTCCCGATTCGCGCCGCCCTGGCGTGAAACCTTCGCAGGCTGCCCCCCGTCGTGTCGCCAAGGCGCCGCCGGCCGAGCCGAAGCTGATCCTGTTCAACAAACCCTTCGATGTGCTGACTCAGTTCAGCGACGAAGGCGGGCGCGCGACCCTCAAGGATTTTATCGACATCCCCGGCATCTACCCGGCGGGCCGCCTGGACCGTGACAGCGAAGGCCTGCTGCTGCTGACCAACGACGGCCAGTTGCAGGCGCGCATCGCCGACCCACGGCACAAGCTGGCGAAAACCTATTGGGTGCAGGTGGAAGGCGAGCCGACTGACGCGCAACTGCAACGCCTGCGCGACGGTGTGGAACTCAACGACGGCATGACCTTGCCCGCCCAAGCCCGGCTGTTGGACGAGCCTGAGCTGTGGCCGCGTAACCCGCCGGTGCGCTTTCGCAAAAGTGTGCCCACACACTGGCTGGAACTGGTGATTCGCGAAGGGCGTAACCGTCAGGTACGGCGCATGACCGCGGCGGTGGGCTTGCCGACCTTGCGCCTGGTGCGCGTGCGTATTGGCGATTGGTCTATCGAAGGGCTGGATCAGGGCCAGTGGAAGGCGGTGCCGGCGCGTTTATAAGGCGCGGGACTCGATCAGGCCGATCACCACGCTCTTGATGATGAACGCGGCGATGCCCAGGCCCAGCACCAGGAACAGGATGAGCGAGCCAAAGCGTCCGGCGTTGGATTTTTTCGCCAGGTCCCACACGATAAAGCCCATGAAGAGGATCAGCAGGGTCACCAGACCGGTCATCATCCATTCTTCGAACCGAGCGGGGTCGAGGGTGTTCATGGGAGCCTTCCTTGCGCCAATTCAAGTGTGGCAGGAGGCTTGCTCCCGATAGCCGGGTGTCCGTCAGCTTATTCATAAACTGACACGCCGCTATCGGGAGCAAGCCCCCTCCCACAGGGTAATGCCGTTCAGTTAAGCGCAGATTCCCTGTGGCGAGCAGGCTCGTCCTGCGTTGGGCTGCGTAGCAGCCCCAAAACCAGGCGCTGAGCAGTATCAGGTACACCGCGTTTTCCTTGATTAGGGGCGCTGCGCACCCCAACGCGGCGGCCCCCTAAGTCGCCGTTACCGCAGAAACCGATAGGTACACCGAAAAGTCGCATCGCTCATTGCTTCGAGCATCACGCTGGCTTAACTGAACGGCATTACTCCCACAGGGGAACTTCAGTGTGCTTCAGGTCAGGTACGCAAGTGCGTCAGCGGCAGTTCGGTGCTGTTGAGCACCTGGTTGAGCACGAAGCTGGAGCGCACGCTGGTCACGCCTTCGATGCGGGTCAGATGGCCCAGCAGCAGTTTTTGATAGTGATCCATGTCCGGCACCACCACTTTGAGCTGATAGTCCGCGTCCATCCCGGTCACCAGACTGCATTCCAGCACCTGGGGCAGGGTGCGGATGGCGGCTTCAAAATTCTCGAAGCGCTCGGGGGTGTGCCGGTCCATGCCGATCAGCACATAGGCGGTCAGGCTCAAACCGAGCATCTTGCGATCGAGCAGGGCGACCTGGCGGGAGATATAGCCGTCGTCTTCCAGTTGCTTGACCCGGCGCGAGCAGGGCGACGGCGACAGGCCAATACGCTCGGCCAGCTCCTGGTTGGAGATCCTCGCGTCGCGCTGCAATTCCGCCAGAATACTCAAGTCGTATCGGTCAAGCTTGCTCATCGGGTTAGCCTTTGTCGTAACTATTGCGATGAATTATCCATGAAGGGTTAAAAATTGCGCAAGCACTGTTTATTGACGCAATCTTCGCAATCATCCGTCGGGCGTGGGCGGGTATCGTTGTCAACAGAATCACCGCCTGGACAACAGTCCACAGCAGCTCGCCCAATCAGGTGCGTTGCGGCCGCCACCCCAGCAGGGTTGAGCCGGCCTCCAGGCTGCACACTGTCGACACGACGGCGTGAGGTGAGCCAACGTCAAAAGCGTTGCGCCAGGACGAAATTCTCAAGGGGGGGCCGACGGGTCGCCCCTTTTCTTTTGCCCCGGTTTTACCTGCGATGAAACTTCTTGTGACTGATAACCTGTGCCAGAACCGGGCGAAGCTTTCCCAGTCTCATGTTCAAGCCCTAATCCGCAGTGAGGAATAGCATGAAGCGCATCTGGCGTATGGCAGGTGTTGGTTTGCTGGTGGCAAGCGTCGGCGCGCAGGCATTGGCCGATGAGCGCGATGGCGCGCCGGGGCCCGGTCCCGGGCCGAGGCCTCAGGGCGGCGGGCAGCATGAACGCGGGCCGGAAGGCGGTGGGCGGGCGGAAAACAATCAGCCGCGCCCGGAAAATCAGCGCGTTGAACGTGGTGCCCCGAACGCGGGCAGCCAAGGGCAGGGACGTCCACCCGGCAACGAGCCGGGCCGGCCTGCGCCGCCGCCGTCCAATAAGCTGCCGATCCAGGGGCGCCCGGATACCGTGCGTCAGACCGAGGAGCCGCGTCAGGGTTACTACCGCGACATCCCCCGGCGCAATGACGACAACCGGCATTGGGAGGCCGGCGGCCCCGGTTCACGTCCCGGCTTCAACGGCCGTCCCGACGACAACCGCTGGCCAGGCCGCCCCGACCGGCATGGCAACGGTTGGGGTCCCGGCCCGCAACATCGTCCGGGTTACGTCATCGACCGCTTCCCCGACCGCAATTACCGTGTGCCGTACCGGGGCCAGGATTATTTCTTCTCTGGCGGCTACTGGTATCGCCCCCAGGGCCCGCATTACGTGGTGGTGACGCCGCCGTACGGCATCCGTGTGCAGTATTTGCCGGACTACGCGCGCGAAGTGCGGGTGGGCGGTTCGCTGTTGTTCCTTGCTGCTGGCGCCTATTACGCCTATGAGGAAAGCACCCGGCAATACGTGGTCGTGCAACCGCCGGCAGAGGCGCCCCCGCCGCCGCCTCCATCGCAGGGCGAGGGCTATGACGTGGTGGCCTACCCCGCCAACGGCCAGTCACCGGCCCAGGTGCAGCAGGACGGTTACGACTGCTATCGCTGGGCGGTGCAGCAGAGCGGCTTTGACCCGCGCACCGTCACCTACGCCCCGGACCCTGCGGTGGTACAAGCCTACCGTCAGGCCCAGGGCAACTGCCTGAGCAGTCGCGGTTATCAGGTGCAGTACTAGGCCTTGGCGCCGGTGACCACTTCCTGCGGGTCGGCGTGCACCAGCACTTCGGCGCGCGGGTAGGCCTGGTGAATGGCATCGGCGGCCTGGTCGCTGATGCCATGGGCCACCGACAAGGTCAGTTCCCCCGGCAACTCCAGGTGCAGTTGCACAAACCAGTGATTACCCGACACCCGCGTGCGCAAGTCATGGGCACCCAGCACACCCGGCACGCTGCGAGCCAGCTCGAGCATGTGCTGGCTGACGTCGGTGGGCAGCTCTTCATCCATCAGCACCGCAAAGCTTTCCCGGGCGATCTGGATGGCGCTCCACAGGATATAAGCCGAGATGCCCAGGCCGAACCACGCATCCACCTGATGAAAGCCGATGCCTGCCAACACCAGCGCCACCAGAATGCTGCCGTTGAGCATCAAGTCGGAGCGGTAATGCAGTGAATCGGCGCGCACCGCGTTGGAGCCGGTTTCGCGGATCACCCGGTGTTGCAGCATCAGCAACGCCACGGTCAGCACCAGGGAAAACACGATCACGCCGATGCTCAGCCAGGGCGCACCGACCGGTTCCGGGTGGTGCAGGCGGTGGTAGGCCTGGAAGGCAATCAACACCGCACTGCCCGCGATAAACAGCGCCTGGGCCATGCCCGACAGCGATTCCGCCTTGCCGTGGCCGTAACGGTGATCGTCATCGGCCGGGCGCAGGGCGTAATGCACCGCGAGCAGATTGAGCAGCGACGTCACGCCGTCAAGCAGTGAGTCGGTCAACCCTGCGAGCATGCTCACCGAACCACTGAACCACCAGGCAATGGCCTTGGTGACGATCAGCGCACTGGCCACCGCCACCGAGGCGCGGGTTGCCAGGCGCAGGAGCCTGGCGTGTTCGGGACTGCTGGTCATGGGTGATCCTTAAGCGGCGGGCTGCAGGCCGAGGGAAGCCAGTTGTTGCACGCTGCCCTTGAACTGGATCAGGCGCGGGTCATCCAGCGGCAGGTTGCGGCCGGTTTCCTTCTCAATGATCGATTGCAGCTTGAGGTTGTCGACCTTGCCATCGGCGCCAACGGCTTCGTGGAGTTTCTGCGGATCGACCTGGGCGGTCTTGCCCGGTTCGAAGTAGATCGCGCCGGTGGCGAAGTCGACACCAAAGGCGATCAGCCCGGGGATCACGTAGAACAACAGGCCGATGGCATCGAGCACGGCGATGGTCGGGTCGATCTTGCCGTCGAGCTGGCCACGGCGATCCGGGTACATGATCGAGCCGCAGGCGGTGAGTTGGCTCAGCAGGGTGACGGCCAAAACACCGCCGATGACACGGGAAGCAATACGCATGGAAATCTCCTCAACACAGTTGAAAGTGACTATAAGCCCATTCTGTTGAACGACGCCGACCCAAAGGTGGGAGCAGGCCCGTGGCGTTTCTCAGACCAGCGTCGGCATTGGGCCGTTCGCCGTTATACTCGCCGCTCTGCTTTGGAGCCAGTATGAATTCGTTGCCCATCGATGATGTTTTACCCGCCTTGCGTGACGCCTTGGCGATTCGCCATGAAGCCGTGCTGGAAGCGCCGCCCGGCGCCGGTAAAACCACCCGCGTGCCGCTGGCCCTGTTGAACGAGCCCTGGCTGGCCGGGCAAACCATCCTGATGCTCGAACCCCGGCGCCTCGCCGCCCGTGCGGCGGCCGAACGTCTGGCCAGCGAGTTGGGTGAAAAAGTCGGCGAAACCGTCGGCTACCGCATCCGTCTCGACAGCAAGGTCGGGCCCAACACGCGTATTGAAGTGGTCACCGAAGGCATCCTCACCAGGCGCTTGCAGGACGACCCGGCGCTGGACGGTGTGGGGCTGCTGATCTTCGACGAATTCCACGAACGCAGCCTCGATGCCGACCTGGCTCTGGCCCTGAGCCTCAACGGGCGCGAGCTGTTTCGCGATGAGCAGCCGCTGAAAATCCTGCTGATGTCCGCCACCCTCGAAGGCGAGCGATTGGCCAGCCTGCTGGACGACGCACCGATTTTGCGCAGCCTGGGGCGTATGTTCCCAGTGCAGATGCGCTGGGGGCGGCCGTATCAGTCTGGTGAGTTCATCGAGCCGAGAGTGGTGCAGACCGTGCTCGATGCCCTGCACGACGAGACCGGCAGCGTGTTGGTGTTTTTGCCGGGGCAGGCGGAGATTCGCCGGGTCCATCAGCAACTGGCCGACGCCCTGGGCGATCGCGCCGAGGTGCTGCTGTGCCCGCTGCACGGCGAGCTGGACCTCAACGCCCAGCGCGCCGCCATCGACCCGGCACCTGCCGGCAAGCGCAAAGTGGTGCTCGCCACCAACATCGCCGAGACCAGCCTGACCATCAACGGTGTGCGTGTGGTGATTGATGCCGGGCTGGCGCGGGTGCCGCGTTTCGACCCCGGCAGCGGCATGACCCGCCTCGACACCCAGCGTATCTCCCGCGCCAGTGCCACCCAACGTGCCGGCCGGGCAGGGCGCCTCGAGCCTGGCGTGTGTTACCGACTGTGGTCCGAAGACCAGCATGAAGGCCTCGCGGCCTATGGCAGTGCGGAAATCCTCGCCGCCGACCTCGCCGGCCTGGCCTTGCAACTGGCGCGCTGGGGCGTGACGCCCGCGCAGTTGGTGTGGCTGGACGTGCCGCCGAGCGCCGCGTACGCCCAGGCCCAGGACCTGCTGGTGCGTCTGGGTGCATTGAATGAGGATAAATTGACCGCCCACGGGCAGAAAATGGCCGAGTTGCCGGCCCATCCGCGCATCGCCCATCTGCTGTTGCGCGGGCAAGACCTGGGGCTGGCGGACACCGCCTGCCATGTCGCAGCGCTGTTGGGCGAGCGCGATATCCTGCGGGGTGCCGGTGCGGACCTGCACAGCCGCCTGGCGCTGCTGTCCGGCGAAGAGCGCGCCCGTGGTACCCAGGGCGGTGTGCAACGGGCCCGGCAACTGGCGCGGCAGTATCGTGGCTATTTGAGAGGCAAGGCGACGCAGGCCGTGGCCGACCCCGACCACCCGCGCTGGCTCGGCGCCTTGCTGGCGCTGGCCTACCCGGACCGCGTCGCCCAGCAACGCCGTGCCGGTGGCGCCGAATACCGCCTGGCCAATGGCCGTGCCGCGCTGTTCGCCGAGGCCGACAGCCTGATGAAACAGCCCTGGCTGGTGATCGCCGACCTCGGCAGCCGCCAGGGCCAGCGCGAGGAACGCATCTACCTGGCGGCAGATTTCGATCCGGCGCTGTTCGACACGGTGCTTGCCGAGCAGGTGCGCACGGTCGATCAACTGGACTGGGACGAACGCGAAGGCATGCTGCGCGCCGAACGCCAACGCAAGGTCGGCGAACTGGTGCTCAGTCGCGAGCCGCTCAGCGGCCTGGATGAAAGCGCGCGCAGCCAGGCGCTGGTCAACCTGGTGCGACGCAAAGGCCTGGAGTTGCTGCCCTTTACCCCGGAGCTGCGCCAGTGGCAGGCCCGCGTCATGCTGCTGCGCGAGCTGGATAGGGGCGCGCCCAGCGAATGGCCGGACATCAGCGACAAGGCCTTGCTCGCCAGCCTGGAACACTGGCTGATGCCCTACCTGGGCAAAGTCTCGCGCCTGAGCCATTTCGCCCACCTGGACATTTCCAGCTACCTGCACAACCTGCTGCCCTGGCCGCTGCCGCAACGCCTGGACGAACTGGCGCCGCAGCATATCAAGGTGCCCTCGGGGTCGTCGGTGCGCCTGGACTACAGCGAACAGCCGCCGATTCTGGCGGTGCGTTTGCAGGAACTGTTCGGGCTGGCGGACACGCCGCGCATTGCCGGCGGGCGCCAGGCGGTCAAGCTGCACCTGCTGTCCCCCGCACGGCGGCCGGTGCAGGTGACCCAGGACCTGGCGAACTTCTGGCGCAGTACGTACGCCGAGGTGAAGAAGGATTTGAAGGGGCGGTATCCCAAGCATTATTGGCCGGATGACCCGTTGGTGGCGGAGCCGACGGCGAGGATCAAGCCTCGCAAGCCTTAATGTTGAAGATCAAAAATGTGGGAGGGGGCTTGCTCCTGATGGCGGTGGTTCAGTCAGTGTATGGGTAGCTGACACACTGCCATCGGGAGCAAGCCCCCTCCCACATTGATATTTTTGACAGTTATTGCGCGGCGGGCAGGAGAAAGCGGGCAATCACCGGCAAATGATTGGAAATACGCAACGTATCTTCCTGTCGCACCTTTGCCTCCACTCGCTTGATCCGTGGGCTGTAGAACAGGTAATCGAGTGTGCGATCCGGGCCGTCGATGCCGGGGTCGTTGGGGAAATGCGTCAGCCATTTTTCACGGTCGATGCCGCTGGACTCGCTGTTGCTCGGGATCATCGGGTATTTGTCCCACAGCAGGTGCAGCTCGCTGTCCGGCGAGTACTGCCCGCGTTTGTCGGCGTCCAGGCGCAGGTATTGGCCCAGCGGCAACAGGTTGAAATCCCCGCCGATCAACCAGGGTGTGCCCCGGCCTTCGAATTTATCCAGCAGCTTCACGGTGGCCTTGACCTGCTCCTGCACCGCACTGCGCCCAGGGGTATCGCCGTCCAGGCGGGTGTTGAGCACCGCCAGTTGGCCGCCGTCGCTCAGTGGCAGGTAGGTCAGCAGCAAGGCCGGCCTGGGCTGGAACTGGCGGCTGATGAAGTTGGCGTCCGAGGTGGGCAGTTGCAGGCGTTCGGCGTGTTCGATCTGGTAGCGGCTGAGGGTTGCGAGCTTGCGGCCGACGCTGCCGAAGATGTGCAGGCTGGGGACGAAGTCGGCCTTCCAGTCGAAGGCCTGGGCGCTGCAGGGGTAGAGGTCGACCAGGCGTTCCTGCAGCAGGGCCAGTTGGTCCTGGTAGTGGGAGGGCTTGGCGTTTTCGTCGATTTCCTGCAACAGCAGCAGGTCGGGTTGTTCGTCGCGGATCACCCGGGCCACTTCGTCGAGGCTGAAGGCCATGTCTTCGACGGTGGGACGTTCGTCCGGGCCGCCGCCGTCGCTGCGGTCGTACCAGAACACGTAGTTCTTGCCGGCCAGGTATTGCACGTTCCAGGTCATCACCTTGAGCGCCTGCCCAGGCAGCAGGGTCGGCGCACGGGGCGCGACGCAACTGACGGGCAAGGTCTGCCTGGCGGCCGGGCGCCAGGTCAGGTGGTAGATCAGGGCAGTAAGCAGGCCGGCAACGATCAGCAGGCCCAGCAGGGTGATGCGCAATAAACGGGTCATCGGCTCGGCTTATGGCGTTTCAGAAGTGGCCGTGAGCATATCACCGCGCGTCGGCATCGCCACCGATCAACATGAATAAACGGAACAGCACCACACTGGTAAACAGCTGCAGAAAGCTGTGCGCGCTGTCCATCACCAGGCCCAGCAGCGGCGCCGGCTCAGGGTAGGCCGCCACGCTCGCGCCCTTGAGCAGCCACAGCGGCGTCATCACGCACAGCAGGCACACCAGGATTCGCCAGAAATGCCCACGGGTCAGGCGCAGACTTTCCTTCATCGCCTCCAGGGCCGACATGCCGCGCAACACCAGCAGGTATTCGGCGAATGCCAGCACCACCATCAGCCACAGCCCCGGCAGGAAATACAGCGACAGCCCCGCCAATATCAGCAGCGTGCTCATGGCGGTCAGCAGGGCGAAGCGTGGCCACAGGGCCAGGGCCATGGCCCACACATCGCGGGTGCGTGGCGACTCGCCACGGGTGCGGGCGTCGAGAAACAGGATCAGCGCACCGGTGTACAGCGGGTACACCAGTAAACCTACCACCACGCTGTAACCGGCAAACGCGTCCGCGCCCAGCGTGTGGTCCAGTATCTGTTGCAGCAAGGCTTCGAGGATCACCAGCGGCAAACACAATTGCACGATGGCGCCGAGGTTGTGCCGGGTAAAGCGGAAAGAGTCGCGCAGTACGTCTAACGGATTCATCAGGGTTATCGCAGGCCTGTAAATAAAGGAACACTTTAACCGATCAGACTCGCAGCGACGCAAACGTAAACCTTGCGTAAAGACCATTGAAACAACTCGTAACACCCCCATAACTAGCATGCACCTGGCCTGATCACAGGCAGGACCCTGATTTCTACCGGCAATCTAACGAGGTCGCCATGAACAGCGAAGAGCAAACCCTGATCGATGGACTGTTTTCACGGTTGCAACAAGCCGAAACGGACTCAGCCCCCCGCGACGCCCAGGCCGAAGCGCGGATCAAGGAGCACATGACTCGCCAACCGGCCGCCGGGTACTACATGACCCAGTCGATCCTGGTGCAGGAGCAGGCGCTGAAAAGCCTGGACGCGCAGAACAAGCAGCAGGCGCAGCAGATCCAGCAACTGCAGGACGAGTTGCAGCGGGCCAAATCCGCGCAACCGGCGCCGGCGAGCGGCGGTGGTTTTCTGTCGAGCATCTTTGGCGGCAGCTCGCGCGATACCCAGCCTGCGCCGTCCAATGCCAGCGGTGGCTGGCGTGAACCCGCGCGGCCTGCGTTCGGCCAGCCTGCGCCGCAGCAGAACTACCAGCAACCACCCCAGGCGGCGGCTGCAGCACCCATGGGCAGCGGTTTCCTGGGCGGCGCGATGAAAACTGCCGCTGGCGTGGCCGGTGGTGTGTTGCTGGCCGAAGGCATCAGCAGCCTGTTCCACCACAACCAGCAGCCGCAGGTGGTGGAGGAAATCATCGAACAACCGGCGCCGGCCAGCGATCAAGGCAACTGGGGCAACGACGACCAGAAATTTGCCGGCAATGACAGCTGGGGCGGCAACAACACCGACAGCTTCGCCGACAACGATTATGTCGACGACTCCTCTTCCTTCGGCGACGACGATACCTTCGTCTGACACACCGGGACCGGGGCGCGCTGTCGTCCCGGTCTGATTTTTCCCGGAAACGTTCCTGTGGCTGGCATACTGGCACCCTTTCCTGGCCCTGGCGCCTGGCTGTCATGAGGAAGTGCGGTGAAGAAAATTGCAGTGTTCGCCGATGTACAAAACCTCTACTACACCGTGCGCCAGGCCTATGGTTGCCACTTCAACTATGCCGCGCTGTGGGCTGACATCAGCGCGCGCGGGCAGATCGTCGAGGCGTATGCGTATGCCATCGACCGTGGCGACAGCAAGCAGCAGCAATTCCAGCAGATCCTGCGCAACCTGGGTTTTACGGTAAAACTCAAGCCGTACATCCAGCGCAGCGACGGCTCGGCCAAGGGCGATTGGGACGTGGGCATCACCCTCGATATCATGGACGCCGCCGACCACGTCGACGAAATCGTGCTGGCCTCCGGTGACGGCGACTTCGACATGCTGCTCGACCGCGTCATCAATAAACATGGCGTTGAGGCTGTGGCCTACGGCGTACCGGGCCTGACCGCCAATTCGCTGATACGCGCCGCCAGCCGCTACGTGCCGATTGAAGGCGCGTTGCTGCTCAAATAAATAGTTGGACGGAGTGCAAACAGGTTTGGAACGTATAGCGGTCATCGACTTTGAGACCACCGGCATCACGCCGAGCAGCCACTGCCGCGCGACGGAAATTGGCGTGGTCATTCTTGAGCGTGGGCAAATCGTCGACCGTTATCAGAGCCTGATGAACGCCGGCGTACGCGTGCCCGGCTTTATCGAACAGCTCACCGGGATCAGCAACGCGATGTTGCGCAGCGCACCGCCGGCCGAGCGCGTGATGAATGAAGTCAACGAATTCGTCGGCACCACGCCGCTGTTGGCGCATAACGCCGCGTTCGACCAGAAGTTCTGGGACTTCGAGCTGGGCCTGATCCGCCGCACCCGCCTGCAAAAATTCGCCTGCTCCCTGCTGCTTGCCCGCCGCCTGATGCCGGCTGCGCCGAACCACAAACTCGGCACTCTCAACAGCTACGCGCAACTGCCCCATACCGGCAAGGCCCACCGGGCGCTGGCGGATGCGGAGATGGCGGCCAACCTCACGGCGCATCTGGCCCAGGAGTTACGGCGCACCCACGGCTTGCGCGAACTGTCCCACGACCTGCTGTGCACCTTGCAGAAAGTGCCGGCGGCGAAGATCAATGAGCACCTGAAGAAACATCGCGGGTTTTGAGCCTGCCACCCTCTCAAGAATACTGAAAATCCAAATGTGGGAGGGGGCTTGCTCCCGATGGCGGTGTGTCAGGCAACTGATGTGCAACTGAACCACCGCCATCGGGAGCAAGCCCCCTCCCACATGGGTTATGCGGTGATCATCCAGGTTGCACACACTCCAACGCCCGATCCACCACCCCTCTCGCCATTTCCACCAAATGCATCACTGCCCGCTGTTGCGCATTCATGGCGTCCCTGGACGAATGCGCTGTCTCCACTGCGCACTGCAGCAAATCCGCCGCATGGGCCAGGGCGTCTTCGAAGCTCAGGTTGTCATTCAGGATGAAGGTGGGCGCATCCGGGGCGGACGCTTTGAGATAGTGGTCGGTGGCGCGGCGATGGAGCAGGGCGTCTTCGCTGGGGAAGCGGGGTGGATCGGGGGTGACTTTGACCATGGTGAAACTCCTTGCTGGAAGAAGTTGGCACCGTCCGCTTGCACGCGAAGAGGGTGGCAACTGTGCGTAGGTGTGCAAGACCGGGGCAAGAAGTAAAACCCAGCAGACCCGAGGGTCTCCCACGCACAGCTGCCATAACTGGCAAGCACCAAGCAAAAGCTGAGCGCTAAGCTGCGTTGATTTGTAATTCTTATTGCCGCCGGACTTGCACGTCCGGTCACCGAAAACTCAATGACCGAGCGAGACTAGCTACCTGATCCGACGGAAACAAGGCTGTGGGATTCTCTCGGAAACGTCCCGCAAATGATAGGGATCGGTCTTGCTGGCCACTAAACTATCAGCTGTTTGTGGAGCCCTTTCCGCTTTTTCTGAATGGTCAGTAGGCCGATCAGCTAACGCACCGTCAGATCTTTCTGTTTTTTTCTTCGCCCATTTATCGCCCTTTGCCTCGACCTAACATTGCGCCTGTCATTTACGTAAAAGGACTACGTCATGCAGGAAAGCGATCTTCATACGGCGATCATGCGGGGCATGTTTGAACTCAAATCAAAAGGCATTGATTTCGGCTCAGCCTCAAACATGGCGTTTCATTTGGGGAACACGATGACAAGCTGCCCGGCAGTCATGGTGTTGCCTGATTCAACGGGCTGGAACCATGGAGCCAGCTACCAGTTAGTGCGGCCCATTCATTCGGACTCTTCGGCGCCTGGCACTACGTTTGATGAGCTATGGAAATGTACGCAGCAGCACTACGGCTTGACTGCAGCAACGCTTATCACTGGCGCAGCAGGTATACCCATCAGCAAAATTGCCGTGGGCGCCTGGGTCCACGTCGGTTCCAGCAAAACGACGAATCTGGCGAGCTTGATTGGAATGCGTTTTTTTCCTCGTACATTGATCAGGCAACCAACGGTGGCCAGAATGGCAAAAGCAACGTTTGGCACCGTTCGGGTATTCGGGATTATCGGGCGAGGTATTCCCTTCGTTGCAGCGGGGCTGGCGATCTTTGATTTAGTCAGTATTGGCAAGTGTGCCTATGAGGCAAGAAATGGAAGGTGATCTGACCAGAGCCGATATCAGCGAAAAAGTCATTCAGTTATTCGTCGATATCATTGGCTTCATCGACCGAACTCAGGTGACGGAGCAAACCGACTTCGTCCATGACTTCAAGATTATTGATGATGACCTGACTTGCTTCGTCATGCAGATCAAATGGCAGTTCAAACTGCGCGCGACTCAGGATGACTGGGATCACATCACTACGATCGGGCAGGTTATCGATTTAATCGCTCAGCGCTCGTCTATTCAGTAGACCAGCCACCCCCTTCCGAAAAGTGTACGGCCCGTTTAAACAGGTTTTGTAACTTATGTTTAACAGTCCGCTTTCCTAAAATAAGCCCCTCTTCTCCTGCCATAGAGCCGCCCCATGCCTGGCCCCCGTCGCTTTCCCTTGCCCTTGATCGCTGCCTTTTTCGCGCTGTACGTCATCTGGGGCTCCACTTACCTGGTGATTCGCATTGGCGTGGAATACTGGCCGCCGTTGTTGCTGGCGGGGATTCGGTTCTGCACGGCGGGCGCGTTGATGTATGGCTTTCTCAGATGGCGTGGCGTGCCGGCGCCGACCTGGCCGCAGTGGAAGGCCGCCGGCATGATCGGTATTTTGCTGCTCACGGTGGGCAATGGCGGCGTCAGTGTGGCCGAGCATATGGGTGTGTCGTCCGGTGTGGCTGCGCTGGCCGTGGCGACGGTGCCACTGTTTACCTTGCTGTGCGGCTATTTCTGGGGCGCGCGCAATACGCGGCTGGAGTGGGCGGGGGTGATTCTGGGGATTATCGGCATCGCCATGCTCAACATGGGCAGCACACTGCAATCGAGCCCGATGGGCGCAGTGCTGCTGTTGATAGCAGCGGCCTCCTGGGCGTTTGGCTCGGTGTGGAGCCGGCAACTGTCGCTGCCCCAGGGCGCCATGGCCAGTGCGGCGGAAATGCTCGTGGCGGGTGTGGCGCTGTTGCTGGTCAGTGCGCTGTCCGGCGAGCACCTCAAAGCCCTGCCGCCGCTGGAAGGCTGGCTGGCCCTGGCCTACCTGACCGTATTCGGCTCGATCATCGCGTTCAACGCTTATATGTACCTGCTCAAAAACGTACGCCCGGCGGCGGCCACCAGCTATGCCTATGTGAACCCGGCCGTCGCCGTCTTGCTGGGGATCGTCTTCGTGGGTGAAACCATCGGCCTGGAGGAGGCCTTCGCGATGCTGGTGATCATCAGCGCCGTGTTGCTGATCAGCCTGCCCCAATGGCGCAAGCCCAAACCGGAAATAAGGTAAACTGCCGCGCATTACGCTTTTGCGCTGAATTTTTCCTACGGTAAACACATGACTTTCGCCACCCTTGGCCTGATCGAACCCTTGCTGCGCGCCCTTGAGACGCTTGGCTACCAGACCCCGACGCCAGTGCAGGCGCAAGCCATTCCGGCGGTGCTGGCCGGTCGCGACCTGATGGCAGCGGCCCAGACCGGCACCGGCAAGACTGCCGGTTTCGCCTTGCCTCTGCTGCAATTGCTGACGATGGAGGGGCCGAAAGTCGCCGCCAACTCGGCGCGCGCGCTGATCCTGTGCCCGACCCGCGAGTTGGCCGAGCAGGTTCACGCCAGCGTTGCCGAGTACGCGCAGAACCTGCCGCTCACCACCTACGCGGTGTATGGCGGCGTGAGCATCAACCCGCAGATGATGAAGCTGCGCAAGGGTGTCGATATTCTGGTCGCCACGCCCGGCCGCCTGATCGATCTGTTCCGCCAGAACGCGCTGAAACTCAACCAGTTGCAAACCCTGGTGCTGGATGAAGCCGACCGCATGCTCGACCTGGGCTTCTCCGAAGAGCTGGCGAACATCTACCGCATGCTGCCGAAAAAGCGTCAGACCCTGCTGTTCTCCGCGACCTTCTCCGATGAGATTCGCACGCTGGCCGGGCAGATGCTCAACGACCCGCTGAGCATTGAAGTCAGCCCGCGCAACGTCGCCGCCAACACCGTGAAGCAGTGGGTGGTGCCGGTGGACAAGAAGCGCAAGGCCGAGCTGTTTGTGCACCTGATGCGCAAGGGCCGCTGGAAGCAGGTGCTGGTGTTCGCCAAGACCCGCAACGGCGTGGATGCGCTGGTGGACAAGCTGCAAGGGTTGGGCATCAACGCCGACGGCATTCATGGTGATAAACCCCAGGCCACGCGCCAGCGTGCGCTGGACCGTTTCAAGAGCAGCGACGTGCAGATTCTGGTGGCCACCGACGTGGCGGCCCGTGGCCTGGACATCGAAGACCTGCCGCTGGTGGTCAACTTCGATCTGCCGATCGTTGCCGAAGATTACATCCACCGCATCGGCCGTACCGGGCGTGCGGGCAATACCGGGGAAGCGATTTCCCTGGTGTGCGCCGATGAAGTGAACATGCTGTCGGCCATCGAGATGCTCACGCGTCAGACCCTGACCCGCAAGATGGAGCCGGACTTCGAACCCGAGCACCGCGTGCCGGACACGGATGCCAGTGGGCAGGTGGTGAAGAAGCCGAAAAAGCCGAAAAAGCCCAAGGCGTCTGGCGGTGGTGGTGGCAAGCGCAATTTGGGCAAGTGGGTGGAGAGTGGCGACTCGGCGCCGGTTGAGCCGTCGATCAAGCCGGTGCGCAAGGTGCCGGTGTTCAATACCGGGCCGCGCAAGAAGAAGTGATTTTGCGGCGCTGCTGATGGCCCTATCGGGAGCAAGCCGCCTCCCACAGTTTTGATCTGTGAATACATTCAAACTGTGGGAGCTGGCTTGCCTGCGATGGCGGGCCCGAAGACAGCACAACGATCAGCGCTGAAGCCAGTTCAGCATCCCCCGCCCAGCCGCTCTGCCACTGGCAAAACACCCCGTCAGCAAATACCCCCCGGTCGGCGCCTCCCAATCCAGCATCTCCCCCGCACAGAAAATCCCCGGCAATTGCTTGAGCATCAAGCGCTCATCCAGCGCCTCAAACGGCACACCGCCTGCGGTGCTGATGGCCTCATCGATGGGGCGCGTCTTCACCAGGGTCAACGGCAATGCCTTGATATCCACCGCCAGCTGCGCGGGATCATTGAAGTGCTCAGCCGGCGTCAACTCGCGCAACAGCGCCGCCTTGACGCCGTCCACTCCCAGTTGACTGTGCAAATGCTTGCTCATCGAGCGCGAACCGCGCGGTTTGGCCAGTGCGGCCTGCACGGTGTGCAGCGGCTTGCTGGGCAGCAGATCAATATGCACGGTGGCCGCGCCGTCACGGTTGATGGCCTCACGTATCGGCGCCGACAGCGCATAGATCAGGCTGCCCTCGATGCCGGTGGCGGTGATCACGCATTCGCCCAGCCGGGGCTTGTCGTCGCCCAGCCCGATGGCGACATTCTTCAACGGCGCGCCAGCGAATTTGCTGACCATCAATTCGCTCCAGGCCGACACCTCAAACCCGCAGTTGCTCGGTTGCAGACGAACATAGGGCACGCCTTTGTCTTCCAGCAACTTGAGCCAGGCGCCATCGGAACCCAGTCGTGACCAACTGCCGCCGCCCAAGGCCAGCAGCACGGCATCACTGCGCACGGTCTTCTCGCCCTCCGGGCTGTGGATAAGTAAATCGCCCTCACTGTTCCAGCCCAACCAGCGATGCCGGGTGTGGATAACCACGCCCTGGTCGCGCAGGCGCTTGAGCCAGGCGCGCAGCAGCGGCGCGGCTTTCATGTCGGCAGGAAATACGCGGCCGGAGGTGCCGATAAAGGTCTGGATGCCCAGGCCGTGGATCCATTCGCACAATGCCTCGGCACCAAACTCACGCAGCAACGGCGCCAGGTGCGGCGCGCGTTCGGCATAGCGGGCCACGAACGCCGGGTGTGCTTCGGAGTGGGTGATGTTCATGCCGCCCACCCCCGCCAGCAGGAATTTGCGCCCCACCGAGGGCATGCCGTCGTACAGGTCCACGCGCACGCCGGCCCGGCTCAGGACTTCGGCGGCCATCAGCCCGGCTGGGCCGCCGCCGATGAGGGTGACGTGGTGAGGTGGGGTCTGAGGCATGGGCAGGGCTACGGTGCTGTGAATAAGCGGGGCATTCTACCGGACGCGACGCCGGCTGCCTGATCAAAAAACATACAGTTTTCTGCAGGTCTTGCGGATAAATGCCTACAGGCGCTTACGCTCAAGTTATCCACAGGCCGTTCCACAGCCATTGTGGGTAACGCCCAGCGTTCAGTGACACCCTGATGACGTCCACACCCGCTGCGCGCTGTGGTGCAGGATGCCGTGGCGGCGCGCGAGGGCCGGGCGGTCCTTGCTGTAGCCGCCGCCGATCACGCCCATCACTGGAATGTCGCGACCCAGGCAGTGGCGCATGACGGCTTCATCGCGGGCGGCGACGCCTGAGTCTGTCAGCTTGAGGTAACCGAGGGCGTCGTCCTTGTGCACATCCACGCCGGCGTCGTACAGCACCAGGTCGGGCTGGTACAGCGGCAGCAGGTAGTTGAGCGCATCGTCGACCACCTTGAGGTAATCGGCGTCGCCCATGCCCATGGGCAGCGGAATATCCCAGTCGCTTTGGGCCTTGCGCGCGGGGAAGTTCTTTTCGCAGTGCAGCGACACGGTGATGGCTTCCGGCGTGTCGTGGAGAATGCGTGCGGTGCCGTCGCCCTGGTGCACGTCGCAGTCGAAGATCAGCACGCGGTTGACCCGGGCGCTGGCCAGCAGGTAATGGCTGATTACCGCCAGGTCATTGAAGATGCAGAAGCCCGCCGGGTAATCGTAATGGGCGTGGTGGGTGCCGCCGGCCAGGTGACAGGCCAGGCCGTGTTCGAGGGCTTGTTCGGCGGCGAGCAGGGAACCGCCGACCGCACGCACGGTACGCCTGGCCAGGGCTTCGCTCCAGGGCAGGCCGAGGCGACGCTGGTCTTCGCGGGACAGTTCACCGCTCATGTAGCGTGCGATGTAGCCAGGTTCGTGGGCCAGGGCCAGAATCTGCGGCGAGCACAACTCTGGGCGCAGCAGACGGCTGTCTTCGGTCAGCCCGCTGGACACCAGGTGGTCGCGCAACAGGCGAAACTTGTCCATGGGAAACCGGTGGTCTGCCGGGAACTCAGGGCTGTAGTCATCGTGGTAGATCAATGGCAAAGGCATGGGATTTTCTGACGGGAACCTGCGAAGGATCTTACCAGCGCTGTACACTCTCGCACATGGCAAGGGAGGGGACCCATGGAGCCGATACTCGAACTGCACAGCGCACGCCTGATCATGCGCCAATGGCGCGACAGCGACCTGCCGGAATTTGCACGCATGTGCGCCGACCCGCAGGTGATGCGCTATTTCCCGGCCACCTTGAGCCACCTGGAAAGCGCCGCGTTGATCGGCCGTATTCGCGGCCATTTCGCTGAATTCGGCTTTGGCCAGTGGGCCTTGCAGCGCAAGGACAGCGGCGAATTCATCGGGCTTACCGGCTTGCAGCATGTCAGCTTTGAGGCAGGTTTTACCCCAGCGCTGGAAATCGGCTGGCGCCTGGCCCGCGAACACTGGGGGCTGGGTTATGCCAGCGAGGCGGCCTGGACCGCGCTGCGCTGTGGGTTCGACCGCTTGCAGCTGGATGAAATCGTCGCCTTCACCACCGAGGCCAATTTGCCATCGCAGAAAGTCATGCAGGCCATCGGTATGCATTACGATCCCCAGGCAGATTTTGAACACCCCAAGGTCGCAGCCGATGACCCGCTGCGCCCACATGTTTTGTATCGCATCACCCGCGCCCAATGGTTGGACACGCTGCACGGATAAGCAGCCCGGAATGCCCCGTAGATTTTAGGAGTTGCTCTATGAGCCAAGTATTGGAAGATCTGGTGGACTTGCTGACCCTGGAACCGATTGAGGAAAACCTCTTTCGCGGCCGCAGCCAGGACCTGGGGTTTCGCCAGTTGTTCGGCGGTCAGGTGCTCGGCCAGTCGTTGTCGGCCGCCAGCCAGACCGTGGAAGAAGCGCGCCATGTGCATTCCCTGCACGGTTATTTCCTGCGCCCAGGTGATGCCGCCTTGCCGGTGGTGTATTCGGTGGACCGCGTGCGTGACGGCGGCAGTTTCAGCACGCGCCGGGTGACGGCGATCCAGAAGGGCAACCCGATTTTCACCTGCAGTGCGTCATTCCAGTATGACGAGGAAGGCTTCGAGCACCAGACCACCATGCCTGTCGTGGTGGGGCCGGAAAACCTGCCGTCGGAGCTGGAGCTGACCCAGCAGCGCGCGCACTTGATCCCCGAGCACATGCGCGACAAGCTGCTGTGCCCCAAGCCCATCGAAGTACGCCCGGTCACCGAGCGCGACCCGTTTAACCCGCAGCCGTCCGACCCGGTCAAATACGTGTGGTTTCGCGCCGATGGCGCCCTGGCGGATGCGCCGGCGCTGCACAAGTACCTGCTGGCCTACGCCTCGGACTTCGGCCTGCTGACCACCTCGCTGCTGCCCCATGGCAAGACCGTGTGGCAAAAGGATATGCAGGTCGCGAGCCTCGACCACGCGCTGTGGTTCCACGCCGACCTGCGCGCCGACGACTGGCTGCTCTACGCCATGGACAGTCCGTGGGCCGGTAATTCCCGTGGGTTCTCGCGGGGCAGCGTGTACAACCGCGCCGGGCAACTGGTGGCGTCGGTGACTCAGGAAGGCCTGATTCGTCATCGCAAGGACTGGGCATGAGCCTGGCAGAGGTTAAACATTGGGTGTTCGACATGGACGGCACCCTCACCGTGGCGGTGCATGACTTTGCGGCCATTCGCGTGGCCCTGGGCATACCGCCCGAAGACGATATCCTCACCCATCTGGCCGGGTTGCCGGCCGATATCGCAGCGGCCAAACATGCCTGGCTGCTGGCGCATGAGCGCGAACTGGCGCTGGCCTCGACGGCAGCCGAGGGTGCGGTGGCGCTGGTGCGCGAACTGGCCCAACGCGGTTATCGCCTGGGCATCCTGACCCGCAACGCGCGGGAGCTGGCCCACGTCACGCTGGCGGCGATTGGCCTGGCGGACTGCTTTGCGGTGGCGGATGTGCTGGGCCGTGAAGACGCACCGCCCAAGCCGGCACCGGGTGGATTGTTGAAGCTGGCGACTGCCTGGGGCGTGGCACCGGGCGAGATGGTGATGGTGGGGGATTACCGCTTCGACCTGGATTGCGGAAGGGCGGCGGGAACGCGGACGGTGTTGGTGAACCTGCCGGAGAACCCGTGGCCGGAGCTGGCTGATTGGCATGCCGAGGATTGCACGGCGTTGCGCCGGATGATTCAGGCCAGTCAATAGAAATCAAAAGGTGGAAGGGAGCAAGCCCCCACCCACATGTTTATCCGGTTTCGTCAGTTGAACAGGGCTTTCTGGCCCTCCGGCGAGGTGAACATCCTGTCGCCGTCATGCCCCACACCCGGCACTTCCACCAGCCTGTGGCTCAACTGCGGATGACGCAGCTTGAGGTAGTCAAAATAGTTGTGCCCACGAATCAACCGATACGCGCCCTGGGTTTCAGCTTCGCAGCTTTTATCCAGCGCCGGATGGTTGGGGTCGGTGTCCTGCTGGCCCAGCAGGTAGGTGATATCCCGCGACACGTAGGCCTGTTCCAACTGCTGGGGCCCCTGGTCCTTGGCGTAGTCGGGCAGGTTTTGCATGCCGTATTTCCAGTCGTTGAAGCCCGGGCAGCGGGCGGCGTCGAACTTCACCGGGCGTTGCGGGCTGAAGTACGCATAGGATGAGGGGTTGGCCACCACGTAACGCAGGCTGATGCCTTCGATTTGCAGGGGCGGGTGAGCCTGGCCGGTGAGGGCGAAGCGCTGCACCACCTGGCCGCCGCCGGAGTGGCCGGCGACCACGATCTGTTTCAGCGCCGGGAACAGTTTACGGTCGCCCAGGTGCTTGATGATCTGGTCCAGCGCAGCAAACGAGCTGATCTGGCCCGGGCCGGTGGACGATGCGCCGCCCATCCAGTCATTGCCATGCCAGCGCAGCAACTGATCGCTCAGGTGATTGCGCTTCACGTCCGCCTGGTTGAGAAACTGCGGCGCGATCACCAGTGTTTCAGCGCCGACGCCGGCCTGGCGGGCGGCATCGACCCCGCTGTGCAGGTAGGTCTGCGCGTTGCGCAGGCGACCATGCACGATGATCAGCGCCCGCGTGACCTGGGGCATCGGCTGGCGCCAGTCCTGGCTCAAGCCCAGGCTCAGGTCGCCGGCCTGCAGGTGAAAGCGGTCAGGGCTGACCTCCTTGACGCCGTGTTCGGCCGCCAGGGTTGAACAGCACACCAGCAGACCCAGCAGCACACCCCATGGTTTGTTCATTTAGAGACTCTTGGCCGCAAAGGTGTCGCATTGAGTGATCTGGCCACCTGCGAAGCCGGTCTTGAACCAGCGAACCCGCTGTGCCGAGGTGCCGTGGGTAAACGAGTCAGGCACCACGCGGCCCTGACCCTGTTGCTGCAAGCGGTCATCGCCAATCGCGTTGGCGGCATTCAGCGCTTCTTCGATATCGCCCGGTTCCAGCCAGTTCAGGCGCTTTTGCGCACGGTTGGCCCATACCCCGGCAAAGCAGTCGGCTTGCAGCTCCTGGCGAACCAGCAGGCCACCGTCGCCTTCCATCGGACGGCCCTGCTGGCGGGCGGTCTGAATCTTGGCCGAGATGCCGAGCAGCGTCTGCACGTGATGGCCGACTTCGTGGGCGATCACGTAGGCCTGGGCGAAGTCGCCGGCGGCCTGGAAACGTTGTGACATTTCCCGGAAGAAATCCAGGTCCAGGTACACCTGCTGGTCGGCCGGGCAGTAGAACGGGCCGCTGGCCGAGGTGGCCCCACCGCAGGCGGAATTCACCCGGCCACGGAACAGAATCAGTTTCGGGTTGGTGTAGGTCAGGCCGTTTTCCTTGAACACCTGGCCCCAGGTGTCTTCGGTGTCGCCCAGCACGGCGCGCACAAAATCAGCCTGCTCGTCGTTGGCCGGTGGTGCCTGACGTGTTTGCGGGCTCACCGAAGGCGCTTGCTCGGCCTGGCCGGTCAGCTCGCTGAGGATCTGCATCGGGTTCTGGCCGGTCAGCCAGCCAATGCCGACGATCAGCACAATCGCCGTGAGGCTCAGGCCCTTGCCGCCGCCGAAGCGCATGCCGCCACCGCCGCCGCCACTGTCATCCCGGGCATCCACCACGTTGTCGCTGCGTCGGCCTTTTTTCCATAGCATGGTGCAATCCTCTTGATGAAAGGTCCTACAAAAATATTGATGAAGTATGGCCTTATTGGCGGCAATAGCCTTCGCCGGTGGCGACGATCAGGCAGTCTTTTTTATCCGCCAGCCATTTAAGACCCGTGGCCTCACCGTCCCCGGCGCGCAGTATCTGCGGGCCGTCCGGGCGGGTGAAGGCGATACCGTCCTCGGCTTCTTCACCCTTGAAGGTGCCGGTGTCCTCGGCATCCAGGCCGTATTGCATGGTCAGGATGTAGTGCCCACGGCCAATGGCGTCGTCCTTGGCGATGGTGAGGTTCAGGCCTTCGACGCCGATCCATTTGCCCACCCATTGGTCGGTGGGCGGGGTGGGCGGCACCAGGCTCGCCTGCACCGAGGGCGGCGCAGGTTTGGCCGGTGCCTTGTCCTCATGGTTACAGGCGGCGAGCAAGGCCAGGGTGGAGAGCAGGAACAAGGTTTTTTTCATGGCAGGCAGGCCTTGGTTAAAAAATGTGCAATACGGCAGTGAACGTGCAGGGTTGGACCCAAACCCGGTGATTTAGTGCGCTGTTCGCCCGGTGTTTGGTTATGCTCTGAGGGCAGACCCACGCCCGGCTGCTAGATTATTCGGTTGAGTGCCATCGCGTTTAACTCGCCACCCAAGAGAATTCAATGACTGTCAGTACCCCGCTTTCCGGTGTCAACCATCCGTTCAAAGGCATCCTGTTGATTGTGGTGGCGACGTTCCTGTTCTCCAGCCACGACGCGCTGTCCAAATACCTCGCCGGGTTCTACCCGATCGTGATGGTGGTGTGGGCGCGCTACATGGTGCACACCTTGCTGATGGCCGGGATTTTCCTGCCGCAGTCGGGCCTGCGCGTACTGCGCAGCAAACGCCCCGGCATGCAGGTGGTGCGAGCATTGTGCCTGCTGGGCACCAGCCTGTTTTTCACCACGGCGCTGCATTACATCCCGCTGGCGGAAGCCACGGCGGTGAACTTCCTCGCGCCCATCCTGGTGACCGCGCTGTCGGTGCCGCTGCTGGGCGAGCACGTTACGCGGGGCCAGTGGCTGGCGGTGATCTGCGGGTTCATCGGCGTGGTGATCATCATCCATCCCGGCGGCGAGCTGTTTACCCCGGCGGTGCTGCTGCCGTTGTGCTCGGCGCTGTTCTTCTGCTTCTACCAGTTGCTCACGCGCATCCTCAGCCAATACGACACGCCCACCACCAGCAACTTTTTCGCCGGGCTGTGCAACACCCTGGTGATGAGTGCGATGGTGCCGTTCTTCTGGCATGTGCCGAGCCTGTGGCATGGGGTGATGATGCTGGCACTGGGCACTTGCGGCATGACTGCCCACTTGATGTTGACCCAGGCGTTCCGCTTCGCGGCGCCGGCCTTGCTGGCGCCGTTCGGCTATTGCCAGATCGTGTTTGCGGGGTTGTTGGGCTGGCTGGTGTTCAGTCATACCCCCGACATGACCACGGTGGTCGGCATCGGGGTGATCTGCATGAGCGGGCTGGCCGCTGCCTGGCAGCAGCGGCGTCGTTGAGTTACACGTCTACCGTCGGGATCTTGCGCGGGGCCATGAAGTACATCCAGGTCAGCGCAATGAAGTACATCGCCGGGATCAGGGTGAACAGCACCGTGTAGTTGTTGTTGGTCACCGTGAGGATGTGGCCGACGATCTGGGTCATGAACATGCCGCCGATGGCCGCGCACATCCCGCCGAACCCGAACACCGTGCTCATCATGTGCTTGGGCGTGTAGTCCATCACCAGGCTCCAGATGTTGGCGGTCCAGGCCTGGTGCGCGCCGATGGCCAGGGAGATGGCAAACACCGCGACCCACAGCTGGCTGGAGCCGGCCGCCATGATCACGCCGACGATGCAGCAGGCGAACAGCAGCATCGACAGCAGCCGTGCCTTGATCGAGTTCATGCCACGGCCGATCAGGAACGACGACAGGATACCGCCGCCCACGCTGCCGAAGTCGGCGGTGAGGTAGATGATGATCAGCGGGATGCCCATCTGCGTCACGTTGATGCCCAGGTTGTATTGCTGGTTCAGGAACGGCGGCAGCCAATACAGGTAGAACCAGAACACCGGGGCGGTCAGGGCGTAGGCGATGGCGAAGGCCCAGGTGCCGCGCATGCGCAGGATGCGGCTGAACGGAACGCCCGGTTGCTCCGGCTCGATTTCCCGTTGCACGTAGTCCAGTTCCGATTGTTTAACGCTCGGATGGTCTTCCGGGTTGTAGTACTTCAAACCCCAGAACACCAGCCACAGCGCGCCCAGCGACGCCATGCACAGGAACGCCGCCTGCCAGCCCCACACGTGCAGGATCAACGGCAGCAGCATCGGCGTCATCATGGCGCCGACGTTGGTGCCGGCGTTGAAGATACCGGTGGCCACTGCGCGTTCACCGGCCGGGAACCACAGGCGGGTGGTCTTGACGCAGGCCGGGTAGTTGGCGGCTTCGGTCAGGCCCAGGATAAAGCGGCACACCATAAAGCCCACTGCCGAGGTGGCCAGGCCGTGCGCGCCGGTGGCCAGGCTCCACAACAGCACGGCGCAGAAGAACACGCGCTTCACACCCACCCGGTCGATCAAGCGGCCCTGCAGCACGAAGCCGATGGCGTAGCCCACCTGAAACCAGAAGTTGATGTTGGCGTAGTCCATCGCCGTCCAGCTCATTTCCTTGGCGAGGATCGGTTGCATCACGCCCAGGGCGGCGCGGTCGATGTAGTTGAGCGTGGTGGCGAAGAACACCAGGGCCAGCATGCCCCAGCGAGTTTTACCCACGGCCAGGGCGCCGCGGATCTTGTCGCCGATGCCGGCGTGCGGGGTGCCCGGGCGCGTGGCCAGGGTAGGGTTTTGCAAAGGCATGAGGTCGTACCCGTTTTTTTGAAATTTTTATGGTGTGTTCTGGGTCTTTTCTTACGAGATCGATGGTGCGCAGCGGTTAAAAAATCGTCAATTCGCCAAATCGGCTAGTGTTCGATAATCGCACCAAAAACTAACCGGTTCGTACATTATGATTGCTGCGTGTAGGCTGGGGGCGAATAATTTGCCACAAACAACACGTGCCGGGAGAACTCCATGCAACGATCCATCGCTACCGTTTCCTTGAGCGGCACCCTGCCGGAAAAGCTCGAAGCCATTGCCGCCGCCGGTTTTGATGGGGTTGAGATCTTCGAGAACGACCTGTTGTATTACGACGGGAGTCCGCGCGAAGTTAGACAAATGTGCGCCGACCTCGGAATTGCCATCACGTTGTTCCAGCCGTTTCGCGACTTTGAAGGCTGCCGCCGCGACCGCCTGGCGCGCAACCTGGAGCGCGCCGAACGCAAGTTCGACTTGATGCAGGAACTGGGCACCGACCTGGTGCTGGTATGCAGCAACGCCTCGGCCGATTGCGTGGGCGATGAACGCATCCTGCTCGATGACCTCAGCCTTTTGGCCGAACACGCCGGTCGTCGTGGCGTGCGCATTGGCTACGAAGCGCTGGCCTGGGGCAAGCATGTGAATACTTGGCAGCAGGTGTGGAACCTGGTGCGCCAGGTCGATCATCCCGCCCTGGGCGTGCTGCTCGACAGTTTCCATACGCTGTCGCTCAAGGGCGACCCGAGTGGCATTGCCCAGATACCGGGCGACAAGATTTTCTTTGTGCAAATGGCCGACGCGCCGATCCTGGCGATGGATGTGCTGGAGTGGAGCCGGCATTTCCGCTGCTTCCCGGGTCAGGGTGAGTTCGACCTCGCGGGGTTTCTTGCGCCGATCATCCAGAGCGGCTACAGCGGGCCGCTGTCCCTGGAAATCTTCAACGATGGTTTTCGGGCCGCCCCCACGCGCGCGAATGCCGCCGACGGCCTGCGCTCGCTGCTGTACCTGGAAGAGAAAACCCGTCAGCGCCTGGCCGAGCAAGCACCTGCCGCGCCGGTCGATATCCTCTTTGAAACGCCTGCCGCCAGCGAGTACGACGGCATTGAGTTCCTCGAATTCGCCGTGGATGAAAGCCTCGGCGCCAAACTCACCCATTGGCTGGAACGCCTGGGTTTTGCCAGGGCCGGGCAGCACCGCTCGAAAAATGTGAGCCTGCTGCGTCAGGGCGATATCAACCTGATCCTCAATTGCGAACCCTACTCCTTCGCCCACAACTTCTTCGAGGCCCATGGGCCGTCGTTGTGTGCCACGGCGATTCGGGTCAAGGACAGCGCCAAGGCGCTGCAACGTGCCGTGGCCTTCAAGGGCCAGCCCTATCGCGGGCTGGTCGGGCCCAATGAACTGGAGCTGGCCGCCGTGCGTGCGCCGGATGGCAGCCTGATCTACCTGGTGGACCCCAGCGAAGGCGGCCTGTACGACACCGATTTCAACCTGCAATCGGCGCCTTCCGCCAGCGGCGGGCTGCTGCGCATCGACCATATGGCCATGGCGCTGCCGGCCGACAGCCTCGACAGCTGGGTGCTGTTCTACAAGAGCCTGCTCGACTTCGAGGCCGATGACGAAGTGGTGCTGCCTGACCCTTACGGGCTGGTGAAAAGCCGCGCGCTGCGCAGCCGCTGCAGCTCGATTCGCCTGCCGCTGAATATCTCCGAGAACCGCAACACGGCCATTTCCCACGCACTGTCGAGCTATCGCGGCTCGGGTGTGCACCACATTGCCTTCGACTGCGCGGATATTTTCGCCGAGGTGCGCCGAGCCAAGGACGCCGGGGTGCCGCTGCTGGATATCCCGCTCAATTACTATGACGACCTTGCCGCCCGGTTTGATTTCGACGACGAGTTCCTCAGCGAGCTGGCGTATTACAACGTGCTGTACGACCGCGATGCCCAGGGGGGTGAGCTGTTTCACGTGTACACCGAACCGTTCGAGGGGCGGTTTTTCTTCGAGATCCTGCAGCGCAAGAATGGCTACGCCGGCTATGGCGCGGCGAACGTGGCGGTGCGTCTGGCGGCGATGGCCAAGTCGCGCAGCGGCGCGGTTCGTCAGGCGCGTTTGTGATACCGGGCCAGGTGCTTCCTTCGGCAAGCGCCGCGGCCCATAATCGCAGCCTGCATAACACACCGCCATGAGCGCACCATGACCCTGACTCCCGATCTCTCCGCCGTGTCAGACGCACCGCGCAAGAGTCGCAAGAACAATCCGGAAAAGACCCGGGAGAATATTCTCCAGGAAGCCATCGTCGAATTTGTTCAGCAGGGCCTGTCCGGCGCCCGCGTGGACGCCATCGCCGAGCGCATCCACACCTCCAAGCGCATGATCTACTACTATTTCGGCAGCAAGGAGCAGTTGTACGTCGAGGTGCTGGAAAAGCTCTACGGCGACATCCGCAACACCGAAACCCGCATGAACCTCACCGCCCTGGAGCCGCGCGAAGCGATCCGGCGGCTGGTGGAATTCACCTTCGATCACCATGATCAGAATGTGGATTTTGTGCGCATCGTCAGCATCGAAAATATCCACAATGCCGAGTATGTGAAACGCACGGACACGATCAAGGCGATGAACAGCAAGATCCTCGAGGGGCTGGGGGAAACCCTGCGCCGTGGCGCCGAGCTGGGATTGTTTCGCGAGGGGCTGGAGCCTTTGGACGTGCACTTGCTGATCAACTCGTTCAGCTTTTACCGGGTGTCCAACCGTCATACCTTCAGTGAGATCTTTCAGATCGAACTGTCGGATGAGGCGATTAAACAGCGGCACCGCGAGATGATCTGTGAGTCGGTGTTGCGTTACCTGCAGGCTTGATTACGCGTTTTGAAATGCAATCCATGTGGGAGGAGGCAAGCTCCCCGCTTATCAAACACAAAATAACGTGTCGATTTTAGCCTGGAGTTTCAGGCAGCCACACGCCTGTGGCGAGCGGGCTTGCCCCGCGTTGGGCTGCGCAGCAGCCCCAAAACCAGACGCTGAGCCGTATCAGGTACACCGCGTTTTGCTCGATGAGGGGCGCTTCGCACCCCAACGCGGGGCAAGCCCGCTCGCCACAATAAGCCCGCTCGCGGCCTGCCACATTTTCAGGTGTTCATGGTCTGGAAGTGCGCAAGCATTCTTTGCGCATCCGCCACCTCGCCACTGAACAATTCAAACGCTTTCACTGCCTGAAATACCGCCATATTGCCACCATCCAACGTGCGGCAACCCAGGGCACGGGCATCGCGCAGCAGTTGGGTTTCCAGCGGGAAGTACACGATTTCCGCGACCCACAGTTGCGCGCGTAACAGCGCTGCGTGCACCGGCGTGCCGGGCAGTTTGGCCATGCCCATCGGCGTGGTGTTCACCAGGCCATCGGCCTCGGCCATGGCGTTGTCCAATTGGCTGCCGACCTCGGCGCGACCCGTGCCGAAGCGCAAGGTCAAGTTATCCACAAGCTCGCGCGAGCGGGCGGCGTCCACGTCGAAAATACTCAACTGCTGCACACCCTCGGCCAGCAACGCATGGGCAACCGCCGCCCCGGCACCGCCGGCGCCCATCTGCACCACGCGCTGACGCGGCACATCATTGAAGTTGCGTCGAAAGCCTTCGGCAAAGCCCAGGCAGTCGGTGTTGTGACCGATGCGTTTGCCGTCCTTGAACACCACGGTGTTTACCGCGCCGATACCCCGCGCTTCGTCCGATAAGTCATCCAGCAACGGCAGGATCGCCTGTTTGCACGGGTAGGTAATGTTCAAACCGGTGAACTGCATCGACTCTGCGGCGCGCAGCAGGTCGGGCAGGGCGCTGACGGTCAGTTGCAACGGTTCCAGGTCGATCAGGCGATACAGGTAGCGCAAGCCCTGGGCGTCACCTTCCTGCTCATGCAGGGCCGGGGTGCGGGAGGCCTGGATACCGGCGCCGATCAGGCCGGCGAGCACGCGTGGTTTCATCAGGCGCATCCTCTGAGCGTGTGACTGAAATGTTCCAGGGCCAGGTGATAGCCATGGCTGCCAAACCCCGCCAGCACCGCCTTGGCGACCGGGGACACGAACGAGTGATGACGAAAGGCTTCGCGCGCATGCACGTTGGATAGATGCACTTCGATCACCGGCACTTCACTGGCCACCAGCGCATCACGGATGGCGACCGAGGTGTGGGTCCAGGCGGCGGGGTTGATCACGATTCCGGCGCAACGGGCGCGGGCACCGTGTATCCAGTCGAGCAGTTCGCCTTCGTGGTTGGTCTGGCGAAACTCGACTTTCAGCCCGAGCTGCTGCGCACTGCGTCCGCAAAGGGCGGCGACATCGGCCAGGGTTTCATGGCCATAAGTGGCGGGCTCGCGAGTGCCGAGCAGGTTGAGATTGGGGCCGTTGAGCACCAGCACGATGGGTGGCATTGAGGGATCTCCACAGTTCTTATTGGTTGTGGGGATAAAATGTACTGGTTGGTTAGTTTGGTCAATGGATGGCGCGGGGTGTGTTCGATTATCGAACGATTAATCGTGGCTTCAGACGTTGGAATGTGCGGTAACAACGCCGCATTCGACGAATGGTGCGCTGTTACTAATCTGTGAAAAAGCTTCGGAGTGGTGGAGCCGGTTGTCGGGTTGCGGACTGAGAAGCGTAACCTGGCGGAAAATAACCTAACGGATGGGTTACGATGAGAGTAGGCGCTTACAAAGGATATGTGATTTCGGTATTTATCAGGGATGAGCATTGCCCGCCGCATGTGCATGTCAGGGGCAAGGACTGGGATGCGCGCTTTCGCTTCAGCTTTCTGAACGGGGGCGTGGATCTGTGGGACGTGGATCCCGAACGCAGACGACCTTCCAAAGCGCTTTTGAATGAAATAGGCGAGGCAATAACGCAGCGGCACTATCTGGCTCGGGCGCGCAGGATTTGGTGGGAAAAACTGCAAACGGTTTGCCTGGAGAACCATTCCTGGGATTTGGACGCGAGTGAACTGGTTCCGGGGTTGGTCATTCGACGCGGTGTCCATGTCATCGCAAGCGCCTGGCACGATGTTGTAAAGCAACGAACAATTTTGAATCTGGTAAGAGCGCCCAATTGTGTGGGGATTGATTTATGAAAATCGTGAAGGCCAAAGTCACACCTTATGTACCTCTCACTGATGCAGATATCGACAAGGCAATAGCACGAGGGCGCAAGCTCAAGCGTCTGTACGCCAATGCGATCGACGTGCGCTATGAAGACGGCTGTATCTCCATCGGCTTCAGCGACGGCAGCCGTGTCGTATTGCCTGTAGCCGGTCTTGCGGAGTTCGAAGGGTTTTCCCTGGAGGATTTCCAGCAGTTGGAAGTCGGCTTTGGCGGCAAGGCACTGTGCTGCGAGCCTCAGGACCTTGATGTGTCGATCACCGGCTTGATCGCCACAAGCCAGCCTCTGATGGATCTGGCGACGAGCCTGGTGGCGTCACGCAACGGTCGCAAGAGCAGCGCGGCCAAATCCGCCGCCGCTCGCGCCAATGGCAAGAAGGGTGGCCGGCCCCCCAAAAAAGCGCCGGGCACCGGTGACTCCACTGACGCATGACGCTGTAGAGGTCTGGATCAACGACGACTCAGCAACACCCCGGACTCCATGTGATGCGTCCACGGAAACTGGTCAAACAGGGCGCACCGGGTAATGCGGTGCGTGTCATGCAGTTGCGCAATGTTCGCCGCCAGCGTCTCGGGGTTGCAGGAGATGTAGAGGATGTTGTCGAAGCGTCGGGTCAGTTCGCAGGTGTCCGGGTCCATGCCGGCGCGTGGCGGGTCGACGAATACGCTGCCGAATTCGTAGCTTTTCAAGTCGACGCCGTGCAGGCGACGGAACGGGCGAACTTCGTTCAGCGCCTGGGTGAGTTCCTCGGCAGAGAGACGCACCAGCGTGACGTTATTCACCGCGTTTTCATCGAGGTTGCTCAGCGCCGCATTCACCGAGGTCTTGCTGATCTCGGTCGCCAGTACCTTGCGCACGCGCGTGGCCAACGGCAGGGTGAAGTTGCCGTTGCCGCAGTACAGCTCCAGCAAGTCATCCGGGCGCTCGCCCAATGCCTCGAACGCCCAGTTGAGCATCTTCTGGTTCACCGTGCCGTTGGGCTGGGTGAAGGCGCCTTCGGGTTGGCGGTAGCTGAAGGTGCGCCCGCCGACGTCGAGTTTCTCCACCACGTAGTCGTGGCCGATCACATCGCGCTTGCCCTTGGAGCGGCCGATGATGCTCACGCCCAGATCAGCCGCAAGCGTGTTCGCTGCCGTGTGCCAGTGTTCGTCCAGCGGGCGGTGATAGCACAGGGTGATCATCGCATCGCCGGCCAGGGTGGTGAGGAACTCCACCTGGAACAGCTTGTGACTCAGGGCGGCGCTGGCTTGCCAGGCGGCCTTGAGCTGCGGCATCAACTGGTTGATGCGCTGGCTGGCAATCGGGAAATCTTCGATCAGGATCGGCGTGCGCTTGTCGTCCTGAGAGAACATCGCGTAATGGCGCTCGCCGTCTTCGCGCCACAGGCGAAACTCGGCGCGCAGGCGAAAGTGCTGTAACGGCGAGTCGAAGACCTGCGGCTCGGGCGCGTCGAACGGTGCCAACAGGTCACGCAGGCGCGTGACCTTGTTCTGCAGTTGCGCGGTGTAGCGTGCGGCGTCAAAAGTCATGCGTTGAACCAGCCCAGCTTGATCACAAACAGAATCGACAGAATCACCAGCGCCGGGTTCAGCTCACGGTAGCGGCCCGAAAGCAGCTTGATGGCGGTCCAGGCGATGAAACCGAAGGCGATGCCGTTGGCGATGGAGTAAGTGAAGGGCATCGCCAGGGCGGTGATCACCACCGGCGCTGCCACGGTAATGTCGTCCCAGTCGATTTCAGCCAGGCCCTGGGTCATCAGCACCGCCACGAACAGCAGCGCCGGCGCGGTGGCGAAGGCGGGAACGCTGGCGGCCAGCGGCGAGAAGAACAGCGCCAGCAGGAACAGAATGGCGACCACGATGGCGGTCAGGCCGGTACGGCCACCGGCGCTCACGCCCGCAGCGGATTCGATGTAGCTGGTGGTGGTCGAGGTGCCCAGCAGGGAACCGGCCATGGCCGCGGTGCTGTCGGCGATCAGCGCACGGCCCATTTTTGGCATGTGGCCGTCCTTGCCCATCAGCCCGGCGCGCTTGGCGACGCCGATCAGGGTGCCGGAGTTGTCGAACAGGTCAACGAACAGGAAGGCGAAGATCACGCTGACCAGGCCGATATCCAGCGCGCCCTTGATGTCCAGTTGCAGAAAGGTCGGGGCCAGGGACGGCGGCAGGGAGGTCACGCCGCCGAACGGGGTAATGCCGAGCAGGATCGACACGATGGTCACCGCCAGAATGCCGATCAGCACCGCGCCGCGCACGGCCAGGGCTTCCAGCGCCACGATCAGCACGAAGCCCAGGGTGGCGAGGATGGGGGCGGGTTGCTTGAGGTCACCCATGCCAATCAGGGTGGCCGGGTTGGCGACTACGATCCCGGCGTTATGCAGGGCAATCAGCGCGAGGAACAGGCCGATACCGGCGGCAATCGCCGAGCGCAGCGGCAGGGGGATGCTGTTGATGATCCACTCACGGATGCGGAAGATCGACAGCAGGAAGAACAGCACCGCCGAGATGAAGACCGCGCCCAGCGCCACTTGCCAGGTGTGGCCCATGTGCAGCACCACGGTGTAGGTGAAGAAGGCGTTCAGGCCCATGCCCGGTGCGAGCGCAATCGGGTAGTTGGCGATCAGGCCCATCACGGTCGAACCGATGGCGGCGGCCAGGCAGGTCGCGACGAACACCGCGCCCTTGTCCATGCCGGTCTCGCCCAGAATGCTCGGGTTCACGAACAGGATGTAGGCCATCGCCAGGAACGTGGTGATCCCCGCAAGAATCTCGGTGCGCACGTTGGTGTTGTGGGCTTTGAGTTGAAACAGCTTTTCCAGCATGCCGGCTCCCTGTGACGCTATCTTGCGTCGTTATTTGTTGACCTCTAAGTCAAAGCACAAACTGCGCCAAGCGCCTGTGGTTTCAGAGAGGATCGGAAAAAGCGGCGCATCATACCAGCAGCCGAGGCTGTGTGGCGCGTGGCCTTGAGGCATACTGCGGCGACGTTTGATAGCGGGTAGTCGACAGCATGAAAAAAGCCAACGCGTGGAGTCTAGCGCTGTTCCCCTTTATTGGCCTGTGGCTCGGTGCAGCACCGGCGTGGGGCGCCGCTGCACCGGCTTTGAGCGAGGTGCGGGTGTTCAAGGTCGAGTCGGCGCGCTGCACCGAAAGTATCCCGGACCGCGTGACCACCACCCAGATGTGCACGCACCGTGGGCCCACCAAGGTCTCGGTGATGGAAGTGGGCCTGGGCAACAACCCGGTCGGGCGCTTCAACGGCGCGGTGCTCAATGCTCAGCGCACGGCGGTGTGCCAGGTCGGCAATATCAGCCAGGCGTGCAACGGCGCAGGCCAACTGATCGGCTACATCTATGTGTTCGACCTGAACGTCGCAGGCCCCGGCGGCTTTGAATACAGCAACTCCTCGATCAATCCGCCGCGCAACACCCTCAAGACCCAACTCAATATCCTCTGATCAATCCGCTTGAACGCTCATACCCCCGGGAAGTCGTACCCCTGAGACGGCGATTTCCCTAACGCCGCGGATGTACACCAACCCGTGAGGTGTTTATGAGCGCGACCCCCAATGGCGCGGCGGCCCAACCGTTCGTCGCCCACCCAATACGCTTGACCCTCAACGGTCAGGAACGCCAACTGAGCGTGTTGCCCTGGACCACCCTGCTGGACCTGCTGCGCGAACAACTGGACCTGGTCGGCAGCAAGAAAGGCTGTGACCACGGCCAGTGCGGCGCCTGCACCGTGTTGCGCGACGGCAAGCGCGTCAATGCCTGCCTCACCCTGGCCATCATGTGCGACGGTGCCGAGCTGACCACCATCGAAGGCCTGGCCGACGGCGACCGCTTGCACCCGATGCAGCAAGCCTTCATCAAGCACGACGCCTTCCAGTGCGGTTACTGCACTCCCGGCCAAATATGCTCCGCCGTGGGCCTGGTCAACGAAGGCCGTGCCCACGACAGCGCACAGATCCAGGAATTGATGAGCGGCAACCTCTGCCGTTGCGGCGCCTACAGCAATATCCGCGATGCCATTGAAGACGCGCTGCCCGCGTGCCGTCAGCGGGGAGGTGAGCAATGAATCCCTTCCACTACAGCAAGCCTGCCGACGTGCAGGAAGCGGTGCACCTGAGCAGCACGGCCTCGCGCTTCATCGCCGGGGGCACCAACCTGCTGGACCTGATGAAAGAGAACATCAGCCGCCCCGAGCACCTGATCGACATCACCGGCCTGCCGCTGCGCGAGGTGGAAGCTACCGCCGACGGCGGCGTGCGCATCGGCGCCCTGGTCAGTAATGCCGACCTGGCCTGGCACCCGCTGATCGAACAGCGTTACCCGCTGCTGTCCCAGGCCATTCTCGCCGGCGCCTCGCCGCAGCTGCGCAACATGGCCAGCACCGGCGGCAACCTGTTGCAGCGCACCCGTTGCTACTACTTCTACGACGCCGCCGTGCCATGCAACAAGCGCGAGCCCGGCAGTGGTTGCCCGGCGCGCACCGGTTTGAACCGCATCCATGCGATCCTCGGCGCCAGCGACCAGTGCGTTGCCACCCATCCTTCCGACATGTGCGTGGCTCTGGCGGCGCTGGAAGCGCGGGTGCATGTGCAAGGGCGCGCTGGCGCACGGGTCATCGAGTTTGCCGATTTCCATCGCTTGCCTGGTGATGCGCCGCAACGCGACAACCAGTTGGCCGACGACGAGTTGATCACCGCTGTCGAACTGCCGGCCGATCACCTCGCCCGTCACAGCCACTACCTGAAAATCCGCGACCGCGCGTCCTATGCCTTCGCCCTGGTGTCCGTCGCCGCAGCCCTTGAACTGGACGGCGACCGCATCGTTGACGCGCGTCTGGCCCTCGGCGGTGTAGCGCATAAACCCTGGCGCGACCGCGCGGTGGAAAGCGCCTTGATTGGCCAGTCGGTCAGCCGCGAAACCTTCAGCAACGCCGCCGACGCGCTGCTGCAGGATGCCGAGCCGCTTGAGCACAACGGCTTCAAGATCAAGCTGGCACGCCGCGCAATTATCCGCGCCCTGAGCGACGCCGCCGTCGCAGGAGAACAGCCATGAGTGCTATCGGCAAACCCCTGGACCGCGTCGACGGTCTGCTCAAGGTCACCGGGCAAGCGCGCTACGCCGGTGAATTTCCCGAGGGCGGCCTGCTGCACGGCAGCGTGGTCTCCAGCAACATTGCCAAGGGCCGCGTGCTGCGTATCGACGCCTCCCGAGCGCTGGCGCTGCCGGGCGTGGTGGCCGTGATCGACCACCTCAACCGGCCGAAAATTGCCAGCTACGATGACGCCTTCGCCGACGATGATGCGGCGGACGGCTCGCCCTTCCGCCCGTTGTACAACGACCGCGTGCTGTACAGCGGCCAGCCGCTGGCGCTGGTCATCGCCGATAACCTGGAGCTGGCGCGCCACGCCGGTTCCCTGGTGCACATCGAGTACGAAACCGAAGCCTTCGACACCGATCTGGTTGCGCAGCAGGAGAGCGCTCACCCTTCGTCGCAGACCCCGCCCAAACCGCGCGGCAACTTCCAGGCCGAATGGTCCGGCGCGGCCATCAGCCTCGACCTGCATTACAGCACCCCGATCGAACATCACAACCCCATGGAACCCCACGCCAGCACCGTGCTGTATCAGCCGGACGGCACCTTGCACATCCACGACAAGACCCAGGGCCCGCAAAACTGCCAGTCCTATGTGCAGGAGGTGTTCGGCCTGGATAAAAGCCAGGTGCGCATTTTTGCCGCGTTCGTCGGCGGCGCCTTTGGTTCCGGCCTGCGTCCGCAGTACCAGTTGCCGTTGGCGGTGATGGCGTCGCTGTCGCTCAAGCGTTCGGTGCGCGTGACCCTCACCCGCCAGCAGATGTTCACCTTCGGCTACCGCCCGCGCACCCTGCAGCGCCTGCAGATGGGCGCCGCCGCCAATGGTCGCTTGCTGGCCCTGGGGCACACCGCGATTGGCCAGACCTCGCGCTTCGAGGATTTCAGCGAACACGTGGTGGAGTGGAGCGGCATGCTCTACCACTGCGACAACATTCAGCTGACCTACAAACTGGTGCCACTGGACGTCTACACCCCGCTGGACATGCGCGCACCCGGCGCTGCGCTGGGTGTGATCGGCCTGGAATGTGCGATGGATGAACTGGCTTGCGCCCTGGCCATCGACCCGGTGCAACTGCGCCTGATCAACTACGCCGAGCGCAACCAGAACGAAGACAAACCCTGGTCCAGCAAAGCCTTGCGCGAGTGCTACAGCGAAGGCGCCGAGCGTTTTGGCTGGAGCCAGCGCAACCCGGAGCCGCGCAGCATGCGCGACGGTCGTCAGTTGATCGGCTGGGGCATGGCCGGCGGCGTGTGGGAAGCCATGCAGATGAAGGCCAGCGCCAAGGCGCGTCTGGACGCGAACGGCAAACTGACCGTGAGCAGCGCCACCACCGACATCGGTACCGGCACCTACACCGTGATGACGCAGATCGCGGCCCAGGCCAGCGGCGTGGCAATGGCCGATATCAGCTTTCTGCTGGGGGACTCATCCCTGCCCACCGCGCCGTTGCAAGGCGGCTCGTTTACCGTGTCGTCGGTCGGTACGGCGGTGCAGCAGGCGTGCGAAGCGCTTAATGCCAAGTTGCTGAAAATCGCCCAACAGACCTATCCGGCTTTCAAGGACGTGGACACCGCGCGCTTTGAAGACGGTCAACTGCACGCCGGCGAACAGCGCGTGTCCCTGGCGCAGTTGGTCAAGGACAGCGGCGAACAGGCGCTGGAAGTACAGGTCGACAGCGAGCCCGACAAACAGCGCGAAGGCTACGCCACGGCCACTCATTCGGCGGTGTTCGTCGAAGTGCGCGTGGACGAGGACCTGGGCACCATCAAGGTCAGCCGCGTGGTCAGTGCGATTGCTGCCGGGCGCGTGGTCAACCCGAAAATGGCACGCAGCCAGATCCTCGGCGGTGTGGTGTGGGGCATCGGCATGGCGCTGCATGAAGAGACCCAGGTCGACCATCAACTGGGGCGCTACATGAACCACAGCCTGGCCGAGTATCACATTCCGGTTAACGCCGATATCGGCGAGATCGATGTGGTGTTTGTCGAGGAACATGACGAGATCGTCAACGCGCTGGGCTCCAAGGGCGTGGGCGAGATCGGCATTGTCGGCGTGGCGGCGGCGGTGGCGAACGCGGTGTACCACGCCACCGGCAAGCGGGTGCGGGAATTTCCGATCACCCTGGACAAGGTGCTTTAACCATCAACACATGACCCCTGTGGGAGGGGGCTTGCTCCCGATGGCGGTCTATCAGTCACTCAATATCTGACTGATCCACCGCTATCGGGAGCAAGCCCCCTCCCACATTTGCGCCCTGTTACAAGTCGGTTCAGGCAGTGGGTTTCAGAGCGGGTTCTTCCACCGGCACATGCATCCGGTCCCGATTCGCCAGGGTCGGGAACAGTTTGATCCACACCCCGGTCACCACCAGCGTGCCGATCCCGCCCATCACCACGGCGGGCACGGTGCCGAACCAATGGGCGGTAATGCCCGATTCAAACTCACCCAACTGATTCGACGCGCCGATAAACAGGCCGTTGACCGCGCTGACGCGTCCGCGCATTTCATCCGGGGTTTCCAGTTGCACGAACGACGCGCGAATGACCATGCTGATCATGTCCGCCGCGCCCAGCACCACCAGCACCGCCAGGGAAAACCAGAACGAGGTGGAGAGGCCGAAGGCAATGGTTGCCACGCCAAACACACCCACGGCGGTGAACATCACGCGGCCCACTTTGCGGTCGACCGAGAACCGCGCCAGCCACAACGACATCAACAGTGCGCCCACTGCCGGCGCCGAGCGCAACAGGCCCAGGCCCCAGGGACCGGTCAGCAGAATGTCCTTGGCGAACACCGGCAGCAGCGCGGTGGCGCCGCCCAGCAGCACGGCAAACAGGTCGAGGGAGATCGCGCCGAGAATGTCCGGGCGACTGCGGATAAAGCGGATGCCGGCCAGCAACGAGTCCAGCGTGGCCTTGCCTTTGTTCAGTGGCGTCTGGCGGGCAGGCAGGTTGAGCATCAGCACGCAGGCAATGAGGTACAGCACCACGGTGGGGCCGTACACCCAGACGCTGCCGAATGCGTAAAGCAGGCCGCCGAGTGCCGGGGCGACGATGGTGGCCAGTTGCTGGGCCGACTGCGACGAGGCCACCGCCCTTGGGAACAACGCGCTGGGCACGATGCTCGGCAACAGCGCCTGGGTGGTGGGCTGTTCAAAGGAGCGGGCAGCGCCAAGCAGGAAGGCGAGGATGAAGATCATCTCGCGGGTCACGTGGCCGGTCAGGCCGCCGATGGCCAGGGACAGCGCGATCAGGGCCTGCACGGTCTGGCAGATGGCCGCGACCCTGCGCCGCTCATAACGATCGGCCACATGTCCGGTGTGCAGCATGAACAGCACTCGGGGCACGAACTCCACCAGACCGACCAGGCCCAGGTCGAGCACGTTGCCGGTGAGTTGGTAGAGGTTCCAGCCGATGGCCACGGTGAGCATCTGAAAGCCGCTGGCGGTAAAGATCCGCGCCAGCCAGAACGCAATAAAGGGACGGTGATGACGTAACAGCAACGCGGGTTCAGTGGGCATCGAAGGTACTGGCCGGAGCTTGAGGGAACGGCGAGGTTATCATCAAGCTGTAACAAATAGTTGCAAGAACAGCCGTGAGGCAGCCTGTCACGCGTCAATCCACCACACGGCCACTGACACAAAATGGGACTACTCTTTCAGCAATGCTTGATCCAGATCAAAACCTGTGTGGGGCTTGGTCTGGCGGCCGCAAGGCCGGAATCCCTGCGTGGATGGTCATAAAAAGAAACGAATTTGAATTCGCCACACTCCATATCCGTGGGGGCAGTGGATGCGGCCTTCAGCCAGCATTCGGTATTACCTGAAAGAGGAAAACTTATGTTCGGTTTGGAGGCGCTCGATCTCGCCCGAATCCAGTTCGCGTTCACGATCTCGTTCCACATCCTGTTCCCGGCCATTACCATCGGCCTGGCCAGTTACCTCGCGGTGCTGGAAGGCTTGTGGCTTAAGACCCGCAACGACACCTACCGTGACCTCTACCATTTCTGGTCGAAGATCTTTGCCGTCAACTTCGGCATGGGCGTGGTCTCGGGCCTGGTCATGGCCTATCAGTTCGGCACCAACTGGAGCCGTTTCTCGGACTTCGCCGGTGCCGTCACCGGGCCGTTGCTGACCTATGAAGTGCTCACGGCGTTCTTCCTCGAGGCCGGCTTTCTCGGCGTGATGCTGTTCGGCTGGAACAAGGTGGGGCGCAACCTGCACTTCTTTTCCACGGTGATGGTGGCCGTGGGGACGCTGATTTCCACGTTCTGGATTCTGTCGTCCAACAGCTGGATGCAGACGCCCCAGGGCTTTGAAATCATCGATGGCCGGGTGATCCCGACTGACTGGTTCGCCGTGGTCTTCAACCCCTCGTTTCCCTATCGCCTGGCGCACATGGCCACGGCGGCGTTCGTCGCCACGGCGTTCTTCGTCGGTTCCTCGGCGGCCTGGCACCTGCTGCGCGGCAAGGACAACCCGGCGATCCGCAAGATGCTCTCGATGGCGATGTGGATGGCGCTGATCGTCGCGCCCATCCAGGCGGTGATCGGTGACTTCCATGGCCTCAATACCCTGGAGCACCAGCCGGCGAAAATCGCGGCCATCGAAGGTCACTGGGAAAACAAAGGCAATGAGCCGACCCCGTTGATCCTGTTCGGCTGGCCGGACATGAAGGCTGAAAAAACCAAATACGCGGTGGAAATTCCGTACCTGGGCAGCCTGATCCTGACCCACTCCCTGGACAAGCAGGTGCCGGCGCTCAAGGAGTTCCCGCCTGAAGACCGGCCCAACTCGACCGTGGTGTTCTGGTCGTTCCGGGTCATGGTCGGCCTGGGCTTCCTGATGATCTTCACCGGTCTGTTCAGCCTCTGGCTGCGCCGTGGCGACCGGATGTACACGTCCAAACCGTTTCTCTACCTGGCACTGTGGATGGGCCCGTCTGGCCTGATCGCGATTCTCGCCGGCTGGTTCACCACCGAAATCGGCCGTCAGCCGTGGGTGGTCTACGGGCTGATGCGCACAGCCGATGCGTCCTCCGGGCACAGTCTGGCGCAGATGACCATTACGCTGGTGCTGTTCGTGGTGGTGTACTTCGCGCTGTTCGGCGCGGGCCTGGGCTACATGATGCGCCTGGTGCGCAAAGGCCCGGTCACCCACGAAAGTACCGAACCGACCCCCGGCGGCCCTGGCCAGAAACGCACGCCGGCGCGTCCGCTGTCGGCGGCCGATGACGGCACCGATGACGACCACCTCCAGCACAAGGGGCATTGAGATGGGTATTGACCTTCCGCTGATCTGGGCCGTGATCATCATCTTCGGCATCATGATGTACGTGGTGATGGACGGCTTCGACCTGGGTATCGGCATCCTCTTTCCGTTTATTCCGGGCAAGGTCGACCGTGACGTGATGATGAACACCGTCGCGCCGGTGTGGGACGGCAACGAAACCTGGCTGGTGCTCGGCGGCGCGGCGCTGTTCGGCGCGTTCCCGCTGGCCTATTCGGTGGTGCTGTCGGCGCTGTACCTGCCGTTGATCCTGATGCTGATCGGGCTGATCTTTCGCGGCGTGGCCTTCGAGTTCCGCTTCAAGGCCAAGGACCACAAGCGCCACCTGTGGGACAAAGCGTTCATCGGCGGTTCGATCGCTGCGACGTTTTTCCAGGGCGTGGCGCTGGGGGCGTTCATCGATGGCTTCCCGGTGGTCGACCGCCAGTTCGCCGGCGGCTCACTGGACTGGCTCACCCCGTTCACGCTGTTTTGCGGCGTGGCACTGATCTTTGCCTATGCGTTGCTCGGCTGCACCTGGCTGATCATGAAGACCGAAGGCAAGTTGCAGGCGCAGATGCACAGACTGGCGCGGCCGCTGGCCTTTGTGGTGCTGGCGGTGATGGGGATCGTCAGCCTGTGGACGCCGCTGGCCCACGGCGATATCGCATCGCGCTGGTTCAGCCTGCCCAACCTGTTCTGGTTTCTGCCGGTACCGATCCTGGTGCTGGTGACCATGTACGGGCTGATTCGCGCCGTGGCGCGCCATGCGCATTACACGCCGTTCCTGCTGACGCTGGTGCTCATCTTCCTCGGCTACAGCGGCCTTGGCATCAGCCTGTGGCCGAACATCATCCCGCCGTCGGTATCGATCTGGGACGCCGCCGCGCCACCGCAGAGCCAGGGCTTCATGCTGGTGGGCACGTTGTTCATCATCCCGTTCATCCTGGGTTACACCTTCTGGAGCTATTACGTGTTCCGCGGCAAGGTCACCCACGAAGACGGCTATCACTAGGAGGGTCGCACGATGTCCGGCAAACCTTCGTTGCACGAAATCGAACAGGCCGAAAAGCAGCCGCTGTGGCGGCGTCTCGGCTGGCTGGCAATGATCTGGACCGGCAGCGTGCTGGCCCTGTTCGTGGTGGCCAGCCTGATGCGCATGTTCATGAACGCGGCGGGCCTGACCACCCACTGACATCCCTGTCCGGGCTTCGCGGCCCGGTTTTCAGGCCTTGCGCTTCATCTGGAAGGGCAGGGCCTTTTTTTTACTTGCGCGCTTTGAGGATGACGAACTTGGGGGTGGCGGCGACTTGCTCGACGCCACGGAACAGGCGCGCCAATTTGCTGTGATAGCCCAGGTGGCGGTTGCCGACGATATACAGCGCGCCGCCGACCACCAGTGCCTCCCGGGCCTGCTGAAACATGCGCCAGGCGAGGAAGTCGCCGACCACCTGCTGCTGGTGGAAGGGCGGGTTGCACAGCACCACGTCCAGCGATTGCGCTTCCTGACCGGCCAGGCCGTCGCCCGCACGCAGGATGACGTTGCGCGCACCCAGCGCCGCGCGCCAGTTTTCGCCGGCCGATTGAACGGCCATATAGGACTCGTCCACCAGGGTGTATTGCGCCTCGGGGTTGCGCAGCGCGCTGGCAATCGCCAAGACGCCGTTGCCGCAACCGAGATCGGCCACGCGGGCACTGCCCAGGTTGGTCGGCAGGTGCGGGAGGAAGGCGCGGGTGCCAATGTCGAGGCCTTCGCGGCAGAACACGTTGGCGTGGTTGAGCAGCGTGATGGCGGGCGTGTCCAGCGTGTAGCGGGTGGGGTAGGGCGACACGGCGGCCGGGCGATCTTCCACGGTGGCGATCAGCAAACGGGCCTTTTTCACCGCCAGTGAGGCATGCATCGGCCCGATGTAGCGTTCGAGCAGTTCGCCGGCTGCCCGTGGCAAGTGTTTGACCATCGCCCCGGCAATCACCTCGGCACCCGGCGCCAGTTGGCCTTGCAGGCGGATCAGCTGTTCTTCAAGCAATGCCAGGGTTTTGGGGACGCGTACCAGCACCCGGTCGAAGGGCCCTGTCGGCACCTCGTTGGCCGGCACAAACGGCACGGCATCGAATGCCCTGGCGTTGCGCAGAAGATTTTTTTCGAGGCCCTGAGCGGCCAGGAACGAGTCACCGCTGGACGTCACCTGTACCCGGCCTTCCAGGCTCGCCGCCAACGCGCCGAAACTGTCGTTGAGCACCAGCACTCGGGTTGCCATCGTCGGTTGCTGCGCGGCCAGGTGGCTGAGCAGGTACTCGTCGGCTGCATCGAATGCCTGCAGCGGGTCATTGTGTTGCTCTGGCTGGCGAATCAGATCGAGCTGGGCGAAGGGGCTGTCGAGCAAGGGCATGGCGGGGGAAACTCTGGGTCAACGATGAGCGTCGTGGCGGAAAGACCTGCCGCAACCATCTGAGCGAACTGCGAGGCGAGCCCTCGGGGCTGCATCAACACTCAGATTTGGCCACAAATGTTACTTTTTTTTCGATGGGATTACATGGGGCGTTTACGCACCGGTCAAAACAGGCCGGCCTTGGACGCGCAGAGCACGGCGGCGATCTTGCTGTTGACGCCCAGCTTCTTGAGGCAACTGCTGATATGAAAGCCCACCGTGCGCTCGGCCAGACACAGGATGGTGGCGATCTCAGACGCTGTCTTGCCCATGGCCGACCAGCGCAGGATTTCCGTTTCCCGTGGTGTCAGCTTGCAAGGAGGGCTGATGCCGGGCGTATCGGCAAATTTCTGCGCGACCACCGCGTGCATCGCATGGCACATCCAGAGCACCTGGCCGGCTTTTTCGTAAAGCTCCTCGGGGCTGACCTCGCGCTTGCTTCGACCCAGGGTCAGCATGCTGAACACGCCCTGGAAATCATGCACCGCCTGCGTCCATCCCTGATGTACGCCAAACGACTTGGCCAGCGCCCATAAATCAGGGGTGGCAGCGAAGGTTTTTTCCTCCCAGACAATAGGCAGCACGCTGCGTTTGCAATGAGCGACTATGGGATCAACTTCAAAGAAGTGAGCTTGTTTATAGGTGCTGGTCCATTCATTTGGGTAATTGTTGAAATTGATGGGTTTCGTTTGGTTGTTGGATTGTTGTGAGCTCATTGTAAACGAACAGTATTCAAATCCGAGTTCGTAGGTCTGATTAATAACCATCTCATAAACAGTGGTGGTCTTGTTCTCGCCTTCCAGCTTGGAAAGCCTCGTGTTTCGCCAGTTGACCATCAGGAACGCTCCATGAATTTTGGTGTGACTTGGGTACGTCCCAGCTCCCAACGCGGCACGAAAACAGTGTAGGACATGACTTGCAGGATTGAACGAAAAATCTTCTTTAAATGTCAGATGGGATCTTTGGTTCTTTGTACGAGGACAAGGGATTTGTATAACTTAATTGATTAAGCGGTTGAATTTCGGCCTGTCTACTCAGAGGTTGCAGCTAATTAAGAGGGGTGTTGGAAGCAGCGTAATAGCGAAATGTTCAGTAATCGTTATAAACATGCGATGCCAAGCAAGTGTATCTAAAAGTTAACACATTACCCTTCGTTACAGAGTGCCGCGGTGGCAACCAGTGGCAATGCCAGTACAAACCGACGGTGTTTAACCGCCAGGGTTTGAGGGACACTAGGGCACCTGTAGAACGGAGCCTCCCATGACGGCCAGTGCTGAGAAATTTACCCGCCAGACCTTGCTCGATGTGCAATCGCTGACCCCCAGCCTGTTTACCCTGCGCACTACCCGCGACGCCGGCTTTCGGTTCACCGCCGGCCAGTTCGTGCGGCTGGGCGTGACCAGGGCGGATGGCAGCACCGTATGGCGTGCCTATTCCATCGTGTCTTCGCCGTTCGACGAGCACCTCGATTTCTTCTCCATTGTGGTGCCGGGTGGCGAATTCACCAGTGAGCTCAGCCGCCTGAAGGTGGGCGATACCTTGATGGTGGAACGCCAGGCCACGGGCTATCTGACCCTGAACCGTTTCGTCGATGGACGCGATTTGTGGCTGCTGGGCACCGGCACTGGCGTGGCGCCGTTCCTGTCAATCCTGCAGGATTTTGAGGTGTGGGAAAAATTCGAGCGCATCGTGCTGGTGTACAGCGCCCGCGAGGCGAGGGAGTTGGCCTATCAATCGCTGATCAGGGAGCTGGGTGAGCGCGAGTACCTGGCCGAGTTCGCGCACAAGCTCACGTATGTGCCGATTGTTACCCGCGAGCAGCATCCGGGCGCCTTGAATGGGCGTATCACCACCCTGATCGAAAACGGCGAACTGGAACGCGCGGCCGGCGTTGCGCTTACCCCGGAGCACTCCCGCGTGCTGATCTGCGGCAACCCGCAGATGGTCGATGACACACGTCAGTTGCTCAAGCAGCGCGACCTGCAGTTGAGCCTGAGGCGGCGCCCCGGGCAGGTGGCGGTGGAAAACTACTGGTAAGCAAAAAGGCGCCCGCAGGCGCCTTTTGCGAAAGCCGTTGGGCCTACAGCGGCTTGTCGTTCTGCGCCTTGAGCAGATCGCGGATCTCACCCAGCAGCACTTCCTCTTTGGTCGGCACGGGTGGCAGGCTGGGGGCCTTGGCTTCTTCACGCTTGAGGCGGTTGATGACCTTCACGCCCATGAAGATCGCAAACGCGACGATGAGGAAGTCGACCACGCTCTGGATGAACTTGCCGTAGGCCAGCACCACGGCCGGTGCATCGCCCTGGGCTGCCTTGAGCGTTACCGCCAGGTCGCCGAAATCGACGCCGCCGATCAACAGGCCCAGGGGTGGCATCACCACATCGCCCACAAATGAGGACACGATTTTGCCGAAGGCGGCGCCGATGATGATACCGACAGCCATGTCGACCACATTACCTTTGACCGCGAAGGCCTTGAACTCACTGATCACGCTCATAGGTTTATTCCTTGTTACACATGAGAAGGGTGGGGCTCAGTGTAAGGCAGTCATAGCGGACTCGCCCGACACAACTGTTAACACTGCCAGGTTTTATCGACACACCAAATCGCAAATAGTTTGCAAAGTGCCACCAATCGCGCGCGAAATACGCGCTATTTGACGGCGTTGCGAGAATAATTTCTCAATCGGCCTGGTGGGCTTTTTCTATTTATCTTCTGACTCCCGGGTCACTAGCCTCTGGCAAGCACAACTGAATGTGCGCTAAAAAAACCAGAGGAAACCTCGATGAATATTTCAACGAACCGTGGGCCCATACTGGCGCGACATGCCTTGCTGCTGGCCACCGCCAGCCTGCTCTCGCTGTCCGTACAGGCCGCCAACCTCACCCGTGACAACGGTGCCGCCGTCGGCGACAACCAGAACTCCCAGACCGCCGGCCCCAATGGCCCGGTCCTGCTGCAAGACGTGCAGCTTATCCAGAAACTGCAGCGCTTTGACCGCGAACGCATCCCGGAGCGGGTGGTGCACGCGCGTGGCACTGGCGCCCACGGCACCTTTACCGTCACCGACAACCTCAGCGACCTGACCAAGGCCAAGGTCTTCGCCGCCGGCGAAGCCACTCCGGTGTTCGTACGTTTCTCGGCCGTGGTGCACGGCAACCATTCGCCGGAAACCCTGCGTGATCCACGCGGTTTCGCCACCAAGTTCTATACCGCCGAAGGCAACTGGGACCTGGTCGGGAATAACTTCCCGACCTTCTTTATTCGCGATGCTATCAAGTTCCCGGACATGGTCCACGCGTTCAAACCCGATCCGCGTACCAACCTGGATGATGACTCCCGTCGTTTCGACTTCTTCTCCCATGTACCGGAGTCCACCCGGACATTGACCGAGCTGTACTCCGACTCGGGCACGCCGGCCAGTTACCGTGAGATGGACGGCAACGGCGTACATGCCTACAAACTGATTAACGCCAAAGGCGAAGTGCACTACGTCAAGTTCCACTGGAAGAGCCTGCAAGGCATCAAGAACCTTGATCCCGAGCAAGTCACCCAGGTGCAGGGGCGTGATTACAGCCATATGACCAATGACCTGGTCACCCATATCAACAAGGGCGACTTCCCCAAGTGGGACTTGTATGTGCAGGTGCTCAAGCCTGAAGACCTGGCCAAGTTCGATTTCGACCCGCTGGACGCCACCAAGATCTGGCCAAACGTACCCGAGCGCAAAGTTGGGCAAATGGTGCTGAACCGCAACCCGGCGAACGTCTTCCAGGAAACCGAGCAGGTGGCCATGGCCCCGGCCAACCTGGTGCCGGGCATCGAGCCTTCGGAAGACCGTCTGCTGCAAGGTCGGGTGTTCTCCTATGCCGACACCCAGATGTACCGCCTGGGCGCCAACGCCTTGCAATTGCCGATCAACGCGCCACGCGTAACCGTCAACAACGGTAATCAGGACGGCACCCTCAACAGCGGCAAAACCACCAGCGGCGTGAACTACCAGCCAAGCCGTCTGGAAAATCGCGAAGAGCCGCAAGCCGCACGTTACAGCCAGTCGGCCCTGACCGGCAGCACCCAGCAGGCGAAGATCCAGCGCGAGCAGAACTTCAAGCAGGCCGGCGACCTGTATCGCTCCTACACCCCCAAAGAGCGCCAGGACCTGATCGACAACTTCGGTGGCTCGCTGGCCACTACCGATGACGAGAGCAAGCACATCATCCTCTCGTTCCTCTACAAGGCGGACCCGGAGTACGGCACCGGCGTGACCAAGGTCGCCAAGGGTGACCTGGCCCGCGTGAAGGCGCTGGCGGAAAAACTCAAAGACTGACCCGCAGGCTGTGGTCGGCGCCCCCAGGGCGCCGACCCTTTGGAGAACACTATGCGTATTTCCATCGGTTTACTGATTGCCATGCTGGCCTTTGGCGCCCATGCCGAATCGCCTGACCCGGTCGCGCTCAAGGCGCAGCTTCAGGACTATTACTTCGACGCCGCCCGCCGTGGCGATCTCGACATGCTCAACACCTTCATCGAGTCGGGCTACGCGCTCAACACCCAGGACGACAAGGGCTACACCGCGTTGATCCTCGCCGCCTATCACGGCGAAAGCGCCTACGTTGAGCGCCTGCTGGCGGCCGGTGCCGATGCCTGTGTGCAGGACAAACGCGGCAACACCGCGCTGATGGGGGCGATCTTCAAAGGCGAGCTGAAAATCGCCCAGCGCCTGCTGGCCACCGACTGCAACCCCGACCAGCGCAATGGCGCCGGGCAGACGGCGGCGATGTACGCCGGGCTGTTCAAGCGCGTCGAACTGCTCGACGCGCTGAAGGCCAAGGGCGCCGATCTCAATGCGCAGGACCCGGTCGGCAACAGCGCGGCACGCTTGGCCAGCGGTGAAATCCGGACCCCGGCCTCGCGCTGAGCTATCATCGCGGTTTTTCGGTTGGAGGTTCTCAAATGGCAAAGGCCAAGCGCATGTACGGCTGCACCGAGTGCGGCGCGACCTTTCCCAAGTGGGCCGGCCAGTGCACCGAGTGCGGTGCGTGGAACACCCTTACGGAAACCATGATCGAGAGCGGCGGCGCTGCGGCCCCCACCGGTCGGGCCGGCTGGACCGGGCAGCAGGCGCAGATCAAGACCCTGGCCGAAGTCAGCGTCGAAGAGATTCCGCGTTTCTCCACCGCCTCCGGTGAGCTCGACCGCGTCCTCGGCGGCGGGCTGGTGGACGGTTCGGTGGTGCTGATCGGCGGCGACCCCGGCATCGGTAAATCGACGATCCTGTTGCAAACCCTGTGCAGCATCGCCAGCCGCATGCCGGCGCTGTACGTCACCGGTGAGGAATCCCAGCAGCAAGTGGCCATGCGCGCCCGCCGTCTCGGTCTGCCCCAGGACCAACTGCGGGTGATGACCGAAACCTGCATCGAAAGCATCATCGCCACCGCCCGTATCGAAAAGCCCAAGGTGATGGTGATCGACTCGATCCAGACGATTTTTACCGAACAACTGCAATCGGCGCCGGGCGGCGTGTCCCAGGTGCGCGAGAGCGCGGCGCTGCTGGTGCGCTATGCCAAGCAGAGCGGCACGGCGATCTTCCTGGTGGGCCATGTGACCAAGGAGGGCGCATTGGCCGGGCCGCGGGTGTTGGAACACATGGTCGATACCGTGCTGTATTTCGAAGGGGAGTCCGACGGCCGCCTGCGTCTGCTGCGGGCGGTGAAGAACCGCTTCGGCGCCGTCAACGAATTGGGCGTGTTCGCCATGACAGACCGCGGGCTCAAGGAAGTCTCCAATCCCTCGGCGATTTTTCTCACGCGCGCCCAGGAGGAAGTCCCGGGCAGCGTGGTCATGGCAACCTGGGAAGGCACCCGGCCGATGCTGGTGGAAGTGCAGGCACTGGTGGACGACAGTCACCTGGCCAACCCGCGCCGTGTCACCCTCGGCCTGGACCAGAACCGTCTGGCAATGCTGCTCGCGGTGCTGCACCGTCACGGCGGTATCCCCACCCACGACCAGGACGTGTTCCTCAACGTGGTGGGCGGGGTCAAGGTGCTGGAGACCGCTTCCGACCTGGCCTTGATGGCGGCGGTGATGTCCAGCCTGCGCAACCGGCCGTTGCCCCATGACTTGCTGGTGTTTGGCGAGGTTGGCCTGTCGGGCGAAGTGCGGCCGGTGCCCAGTGGGCAGGAGCGCTTGAAGGAGGCGGCCAAGCATGGCTTCAAGCGGGCGATCGTGCCCAAGGGCAACGCACCGAAGGAATCGCCGCCGGGCATACAGATTATCGGGGTGACACGCCTGGAGCAGGCGCTGGATGCCTTGTTCGAGTAATCAGCCACACAGTAAAACAATCTGGGGTGGCTGCCGATTTTTCGGCAATGCCTGCATTTTTTTGCCATCGCAAGGCTCTAGACCAACGTGGGGGGTGGCCTTTAGGGCAAGGAGCGCTAAACTCCGAATGGCTGTCTTTCTGTCCACCCTGGCTGGAATATAAAAATGAAAAATAATAATAGCCTGCTACGCCACCTGCCCTGGCTGGTGCTGGCAGTTGTAGGAGCATGCGCCCTGGGCGTAGTGGCCTTGCGCCGCGGCGAGGCGATCAACGCCTTGTGGATTGTGGTCGCGGCCGTGGCCATCTATCTGGTCGCGTACCGTTATTACAGTCTGTTCATCGCTAACAACGTGATGCAACTCGATCCACGTCGGGCCACGCCCGCAGTGGTCAACAACGACGGTCTGGACTATGTGCCGACCAACAAACACATCCTCTTCGGGCACCACTTTGCGGCGATTGCCGGTGCAGGCCCGTTGGTCGGCCCGGTGCTGGCGGCGCAGATGGGCTATCTGCCCGGCACACTGTGGCTGATTGCCGGCGTGGTACTGGCCGGTGCGGTGCAGGACTTCATGGTCCTGTTCCTGTCCACCCGCCGTAACGGCCGCTCTCTGGGCGACATGGTGCGCGAAGAGATGGGCCGCATTCCCGGCACTATCGCGCTGTTCGGTTGCTTCCTGATCATGATCATCATCCTCGCGGTGCTGGCGCTGATCGTGGTCAAGGCCCTGGCCGAGAGCCCGTGGGGCATCTTCACGGTGATGGCGACCATCCCGATTGCGATGTTCATGGGCATCTACATGCGCTACATCCGCCCCGGCCGTATCGGCGAGATCTCGATCATCGGCGTGCTGTTGCTGCTCGGTTCGATCTGGCTGGGCGGGCAGATTGCCGCCGACCCGGTCTGGGCCAAGGCCTTTACCTTTACCGGTATCCAGATCACCTGGATGCTGATCGGCTACGGGTTTGTGGCAGCGGTGCTGCCGGTGTGGCTGATCCTCGCGCCACGTGACTACCTGTCCACGTTCCTCAAGATCGGCACCATCATTGCGCTGGCCATCGGCATCCTGGTGACCATGCCCGACCTGAAAATGCCGGCACTCACCCAGTTCATCGACGGCACCGGCCCGGTGTGGAAGGGCGGTCTGTTCCCGTTCCTGTTCATCACCATCGCCTGTGGCGCGGTTTCGGGGTTCCACGCGCTGATTTCCTCGGGCACCACGCCCAAGCTGCTCGCCAGCGAAAGCCACGCCCGTTACATCGGGTACGGCGGCATGCTGATGGAGTCGTTCGTGGCCATCATGGCGATGGTTGCCGCGTCGGTGATCGAGCCGGGCGTGTACTTCGCCATGAACAGCCCGGCCGCGATTGTCGGCACCGACGTGGTGACCGTGGCGCAGACCGTCAGCAGCTGGGGTTTTGCAATCACCCCCGAAGCGTTGTCGGCCGTGGCCCATGACATCGGTGAAACCACCATCCTGGCGCGTGCCGGCGGTGCACCGACCCTGGCCGTGGGGATCGCGCAGATCCTGCACAGTGTGCTGCCGGGTGAAAACACCATGGCGTTCTGGTACCACTTTGCGATCCTGTTCGAAGCGCTGTTCATCCTGACCGCAGTGGACGCCGGCACCCGTGCCGGGCGCTTCATGCTGCAGGACCTGCTGGGCTCCTTCGTGCCGGCGCTCAAACGCACCGAATCCTGGACCGCCAACCTGATCGCCACCGCAGGCTGCGTGGCGATGTGGGGCTACCTGCTGTACCAGGGCGTGATCGACCCGTTGGGTGGCATCAACACCTTGTGGCCGCTGTTCGGTATCTCCAACCAGATGCTGGCCGGTATCGCGCTGATGCTCGCCACCGTGGTGCTGATCAAAATGAAACGCCAACGCTACATCTGGGTGACCATGGTGCCGGCGATATGGCTGCTGATCTGCACCACCACCGCAGGCTTCATCAAGCTGTTCGACGCCAACCCTGCAATCGGTTTCCTGTCCCTGGCGAAGAAGTACAGCGATGCCCTGGCCAATGGTCAGATCCTCGCGCCGGCGAAGAGCGTCGACCAGATGCAGCACGTGATCTGGAACGCCTACACCAACGCAACGCTGACGGTGCTGTTCCTGTTCGTGGTGTTCAGCATCCTGTTCTATGCGCTCAAGGTTGGCGTAGCGGCCTGGGGCAACAAGGAACGTACGGATAAAGAAGCGCCATTCCAGGCCGTACCGGACGCATAACCGAGGATTGCAAACATGTTCAATGACATCAGTCGCCTCGGTAAATACCTCGGTCAGGCCGCACGCCTGATGGTCGGCATGCCCGACTACGACACCTACGTCGAGCATATGCAAACCAAACACCCGGACAAGCCGATGATGGACTACAAGGCGTTCTTCCGTGAACGCCAGGAGGCGCGATACGGCGGCAAGGGTGGGCCCAAGTGCTGCTAGCCCGATAACCTCGGGATGGCGGTGATCCCTTGTGGGAGGGGGCTTGCTCCCGATAGCGGTGTGTCAGTGATACACAAGTGCCTGACACACTGCTATCGGGAGCAAGCCCCCTCCCACATTTGTTTTATGTTCCTTCAGTTATAAGGAGAACTGTCTTTGTCCTCTCCCATTCCGGTAACCGTTCTCAGCGGTTTCCTCGGCGCCGGCAAGACCACCTTGCTGCGCCACCTGCTCAAGGCCGAGCACGGTCTTAAAATCGCCGTGATCGAAAACGAATTCAGCGATGCCGGCATCGATACCCAGCTGTTGGGCGCCGAACCCGTGCAAGTCATGACCCTGTCCAACGGCTGCGTGTGCTGCACCATTCACACCGACCTGACCAAAGCCCTCTACCTGCTGCTCGAACGTCTGGACAGTGGCGAGATCGCCTTCGACCGCCTGGTGATCGAGTGCACCGGCCTTGCCGACCCCGCGCCCGTGGCCCAGACCTTCTTCATCGACGAGGACTTGCGCGAGCGCTACATCCTCGACGGGATCATCACCCTGGTGGACGCGGCCCACGCCGAGCACCACCTGACCCAGACCATTGCCCAGGCGCAGATCGGCTTTGCCGACCGCCTGCTGGTGAGCAAGCGTGACCTGGTGGACGACGCCACGTTCGACGCCCTCAGCGAGCGCCTGACCCGCATCAACCGGCGCGCGCCGATTCGCGTGGTGGACCACGGCAACATCGACCTGGCCGAATTGCTCGATGTGCGCGGTTTCAATCTCAACGCCGGCATGAGCCTGCGCCCGGTAAGCAAGGCGCCGTCCATCGATCGTATTTCCAGCCTGGTGCTGCGCACCGATCAGCCGCTGGATATCGACCGGCTCAGTGAGTTCATGAACGAGCTGCTCGAAGACCACGGCAAGCAACTGCTGCGCTACAAGGGCGTGCTCAACATTACCGGGGAAGACCGGCGCATGGTGTTCCAGGGCGTGCTGAAGTTGTACGGCTTCGATTGGGATACCGAATGGGCCGAGGGCGAGGCGCGGGAAAGTGTGATTGTGTTTATTGCCGATGAGTTGCCGGAAGACAAAATCCGCGAAGGCTTTGCGCGGGTCTACCAACCCTGACCTGACTGACTTGAAATGCAATCAAATGTATTTCAAATTTGGAATTTGTCTAGTCCTGAAATAGGTTTACACCTGTTTCAGTCTAAAAACGCCTGATGCACCGCATCGGGCGTTTTGTATTTCAGGGATAAGTGCGGCCGCTCCCCGTTGTAGATCAGCACCGACTCATCCACCATTTTTACGGCATCCGCCAAATCTTTGGGCCGGTGCAGCAAAAACTCAGTTTTCAAAATCCCGTTTACCCGCTCTGCCATCGCGTTCTGATAGCAATCGTAGCCGTCCGTCATTGAGCACTTGATCCCATGCTTGGCGTGCATTTGCTGGTACAGGTCGGAGCAGTATTGGGCCCCGCGATCCGAGTGATGGATCAGCGATTGCTTGGATTTTCGCTGGCTAACAGCTTTCTGCAATGCTTTGACCACCGACTCCGTATGCAGGCTGTCATGCACATGATGACCCACGATCTTGCGTGAGTACGCGTCTGTTATCAGGCTGACGTAAACAACACTTTCCCGCGTGGGCAGATAGGTAATATCTGCAACCCAAACCTGCTCGGGCCTGCCAGCGACAACTTGTTCCGGGCCTGCTTTGAGCAGGTTGGGATGGCGGCGGAACCGATGATGGCTATGCGTAGTTTTATGATAAGCACGCTTTCGAGGAACCAGCTCTCGCGCTTCGCGCAAGATGGAAAAAAGACGGTCTCGACCAACAATTACCTGCGCTTCAGCCTCAGTGCTCATCAGATAATGCAGCTTGCGCGTGCCTAACCTCGGCTGGCGACGCCGCTTTTCCAGAACAAAGTCCACTACTTGCTGGTCTTGGTGAGCTCTCGCATCAACGGCTCGGTTACGTTTGTAATACGCTTGGCGCGAAATTCCCATGAACAGGCAAGCCCTGGTAATGCTCAGGTCTTGGATTTGCCCTTGCGAGAGGACTTGCCGGGTCGCTTTTTTACGATGGACACACCGTAATCATTTTTCAAGACGTTCACGACAGCTTCAAAGAACTGGGCCTTTTGATTGCTCAGCGCCAACTGTTCTTCAAGCTCTTTAATCCGCTGCTCGGGTGTCAGCGGGAGGTTGGGGTCGGTCATCGGCCTGCTCCGCGGCGCTCGGATTGAGGCGCCTTGGCTCCAGTCCTGTCGGCCATGCTTGCGTAGCCAAACCAGTACCGTGGACCGGCCCTGAATGCCAAAGCGCCGTTGAGCCTCTTTATAACTCAACTCGCCTTTTTCGACTTGGTCTACGACCGACAATTTAAAAGCTAGCGTGTAATCGCGTTGGCTGCGCCTTTTTCCCGTATCCATTGAGTCCTCCTGAAGAAAGGTCAGAAGGTGTAAACCTTATTCAGGACGGGACAATTGGCATAAAAAAGCCCGGCTCTAGAGCCGGGCTTCTTGTTCAAGCAACTGCAATCAGGCGCCGTACACCGGCAGCTTCTTGCAGATGGCCTTGACCTTCTCACGAACAGAATCAATCACTGCTTCGTTGTTCAGGTCAGCCAGGATGTCGCAGATCCAGCCGGCCAGTTCCTTGCACTCTGCTTCCTTGAAGCCACGGGTGGTCACTGCCGGGGTGCCGAAGCGCAGGCCGGAGGTGACGAACGGCGAACGTGGGTCGTTCGGCACGGAGTTCTTGTTCACGGTGATGAAGGCTTTGCCCAGCGCAGCGTCAGCGTCCTTGCCGGAAATGTCCTGCTTGATCAGCGACAGCAGGAACAGGTGGTTCTCGGTACCGCCGGACACCACGTCAAAACCACGCTCGATGAACACGCCGGCCATGGCCTTGGCGTTTTTCACCACTTGCTGCTGGTAGGTCTTGAACTCAGGCTGCAAGGCTTCCTTGAAGCAGATCGCCTTGGCCGCGATCACGTGCTCCAGCGGGCCGCCCTGGGCGCCCGGGAATACCGCGGAGTTCAGCTTCTTCTCGATCTCGGCATTGGCGCGCGCCAGGATCAGGCCGCCACGTGGACCGCGCAGGGTTTTGTGGGTGGTGGTGGTGACCACGTCAGCGTAAGGCACCGGGTTCGGGTAGACGCCAGCGGCGACCAGACCGGCCACGTGGGCCATGTCGACGAACAGGTAAGCACCGACCTTGTCGGCGATGGCGCGGAAGCGCGGGAAGTCGAGGATCTGCGAGTAGGCAGAGAAGCCGGCCACGATCATTTTCGGCTTGTGCTCAACGGCCAGGCGCTCGACTTCGTCGTAGTCGATCAAGCCGTTGGCGTCGATACCGTATTGAACGGCGTTGTACAGCTTGCCGGAGGAGGACACGCTGGCGCCGTGGGTCAGGTGACCGCCGTGGGCCAGGCTCATGCCCAGGATGGTGTCGCCGCCTTGCAGCAGGGCCAGGTACACCGCGCTGTTGGCCTGGGAACCGGCGTGTGGCTGGACGTTGGCGTAATCGGCGCCGAACAGTTCCTTGGCGCGGTCGATGGCAAGCTGCTCAACCACGTCGACGTATTCGCAGCCACCGTAGTAGCGCTTGCCCGGGTAGCCTTCGGCGTACTTGTTGGTCAGTACCGAACCTTGAGCTTCCATCACCGCAGGGCTGGTGTAGTTTTCCGAAGCGATCAGCTCGATGTGCTCTTCCTGGCGCACGGCTTCTTGCTCCATGGCGGCGAAGAGATCGGCGTCGTACTTGGCAATAGTCAAATCACGGCTGAACATGGCAGTCCTCAAGGATCGGGGGCAGAAAAGGAGGGCATTCTAACCCAACGGGTTTTGGATGGCATATGAAAGGACATCATGTCGCGGACAAGCGGGATTCACTTAGGGGCAAGGGGTGCCTTTTGGCGAGCGGGATTGCTGTGGCGAGCTGGCATGCTGTGGCGAGCGAGCTTGTTGTGGCGAGCGGGCTTGCCCCGCGTTGGGGCGCGAAGCGGCCCTGAGACAGTCGACGCGTTTTTTCAGATAGAAACATAAGTCAGGTTTTGGGTCTGCTACGCAGCCCAACGCGGGGCAAGCCCGCTCGCCACGACAAGCCCGCTCGCTACAGGTAAGCGTTCAGTCGAACAGGAACAGCGCCTCATTGCTGAACTGCGCCTCGAACCGGTTCGCCGGCATCGGCCGTCCAAACAGATACCCCTGCACCTCGTCGCAACCGTGCTCCCGGAGGAAGTCCAACTGCTCGTGGGTCTCCACGCCTTCGGCGATCACCGCCAGGTTCAGGCTGTGGGCCATGGCGATAATGGCGCGGGCAATCTGCGCGTCCTGCTCGCCGGACGGCAGGCCGTCGACGAAGGTGCGGTCGATCTTCAGCACGTCGATGGGGAACTGCTTGAGGTAATTGAGCGAAGAATAGCCGGTGCCGAAATCGTCCACCGCAATGCTCAGGCCCAGGTTTTTCAGGCTGGCGAGGATCTGCATGGCTTCGTTGACCTCGCGCATCAGGATGCTTTCGGTCAGCTCCAGCTCCAGGCACGCCGGCGGCAGGCCGGTGTCCTTGAGGATGGTGGCGATGCGCGTGCCCAACTGGCCATCGGAGAACTGCCGCGCCGAGATGTTCACCGAGACTTTCGGCACGCGCACCTTGTTCTGGTGCCAGGTTTTCAACTGGCGACAGGCCTCGCTGAGCACCCAGTCGCCCACGTCCACCACTAGCCCCAGCTCTTCCAGCACCGGAATGAAGTCTCCCGGCGGCACCAGCCCACGGCGCGGGTGACGCCAGCGCAGCAGCGCCTCGGCGCCGGTCAGGCGTTTGCCGTCGCCGCTGAACTGCGGCTGGTAATAAAGCACGAACTCGTCCTGCTCCAGTGCATGGCGCAGGTCGCTTTCCAACTCCAGGCGCTCCAGGGCGCTGGCGTTCATGTCGGCCTGGTAGAACTGGAAGTTGTTCTTGCCACGTTCCTTGGCGTGATACATCGCGGTGTCGGCATTTTTCATCAACTGGCTCAGCTCATTGCCGTCCTGCGGGCTCAAGGCAATGCCGATACTGGCGGTCACGAAGAACTCGCGGCCCTCGAGCACAAAGGGTTTGACCAGGCTGGCGAGGATTTGCTCGGCCACATTGATCGCCCGGTTCAGCGCCAGTTCGCGACTGCCCCTCGGTTGCAGGAGCAAGGTGAACTCGTCGCCGCCCATGCGCGCCACGGTATCGTCCTCGGCCACGCAGCCCAGCAGGCGCGTGGCCATTTCCTTGAGCATGCGGTCGCCGGCGGCATGCCCGAGCGAGTCGTTGATCGGCTTGAAACGGTCGAGGTCGAGGAACATCAGCACCACCCACGACTTCTGCCGCTCGGCCGACTGCAGCGCGGTGTGCAGGCGGTCCTGAAACAGCGTGCGGTTGGGCAGGTGGGTCAGGGCGTCGTAATACGCCAGGCGGTGGATGCGCTGTTCGCTGGCCTTGCGTTCGCTGATATCGCTGAAAAAGCACACATAGCTGGCCAGGTCGCCTTCGTCGTCGAACACGGCGGTAATCCCTACCCAGGCCGGATAATGCTCACCGTTGCGCCGCTTGAGCCACACTTCGCCTTCCCAGGTGCTGTGCTGGTGCAACTGCTTGAGCACGTAGCGCAGGTGGGCTTCCTGTTGTTCATCCACGGTGAGCATGTTCGGCAACTGGTCGAGCACATCCGTCACCGCATAGCCGCTGACCCGGCTGAACGCCTCGTTGGCCTGCACGATATAACCGGCCGGGTCGGTGATCAGGATCGCCGAGGTGGAATGTTCGAATACCGTGGCCGCCATGCGCAGGTCTTTCTCGGCGCGGCGTTGCTGGCTGATATCGCGGCCCACGCCGAGGATGCCCTCGAAGGCGCCGTGTTCGTCCCACACCAGCACCAGGCGCATCTCGATCGGCACTTTGCGCCCATCGGCGCGCAGGCAGTCGAACAGGAACAGTTGCGTGTGGGTTTCATCGCGCAGCGCCGCCAGCGCCCGCGGATCGCCCGCCGCGCGGTTGACCTGTTCGAACAGCGCGCTGATGCCGGTCAGTTGCTGCGGGTTGGCGATGATCGATTGCCAGCCGTGCTTGAACACCCACTCCACGTCATAACCCAGCACCGCATTGACCGAGGGGCTGATGTAATTGAGGGCCATTTGGCTGTCGGTGGAGCAGATCACGTCGCTGATGCTCTCGGCCAGCATGCGGTAGCGCTGTTCGCTGTCACGCAGGGATTCGCTGGCTTCGATCTGGTCGGTAATGTCTTTGGCCACGCCAATGATGCGCGTCACCTGGGCGCTGTTGTCGCGGGCCAGGGCCTGTTCGCGGATATCGAAACGCCGCCATTGGTTGTTGCGATGGCGAAAGCGCAGTTGGCAGTGCAACTGGGTCGAATAGCCGACCTCGCGCTGCTGCTGGCGCTGATCCTGATAATGCTCGGCGTCTTCGGGGTGCAGCAGGATCTCCCAGAAATACTCGCCCATCTGCGTAAGTTCGGGCTTGTTGTAGCCCAGGGTATGGCCGAGGTGATGGTTGCTGAAGATCATGCGCTGGCTGATCACGTCCTGCACATACAGGTGGTCCGGCACGGTGCGCACCACATCCGACCAGAAGCTTTCGCGTTCCACCAGCGACAACTCGATCAGCTTGCGGCTGGTGATGTCATTGATGCTGAGGATCACCGCCTTGAAGTCGTCCAACTGTTCCGGCAGGCGCATCACCAGCCACAGGTATTGCGGGTTGCCGGCGACATCGTTGAGCTGGATCTCCAGCTCCAGCTGTTTTTGCTGGGTCAGCACCGCTTCGAGCACCTGGTAGCCAATCGAGGTGGCGTTGTGCGGTGAGTCATCGAGCAGACGCTCCCAGGCCTGATCGCAGGAGCTGACATTCAATAGGCGCACGGCCACCTGGTTGACCTCGGTGATCCGCAGCCCTTTGAGCAATTGCCCGCGCGCCTCGGGATTGTCCCGCAGCCAGGCGTGCAGTTGCTCGCGACTGTGCAACTGTGCCTTGTCGAAGAACGCCTTGAGGCTCGACAGGTCGAGCACGCACAGGGCCACGCCGGTGCCTTCGAAAATATCCTGATAGCGGCGCCGGCCTTCATTCACCTGGCGTTGGCGCCGACGCATGTTCAGCAGCACGATCACCGGAATCAGCGAAAATGCCAGGCCCAGCAGGCATTTGCCGATAAACGCCGGCAGCAGTTCTTCAAGCACCGCGCTACGGTCGAACAGGCCGCGCAACTGCCAGTCGCTTTTGCTCAACGGCGTGATCAGCACGCTTTTGTTCAGTTCGTCGGTGGTCAGGTTGTTGACCCCTTGCGCCGACATACCGCCTTCACGGCTGACCACCTGATGGTTGATGCGGTTTTCGATGGCCCACATCGGCCGCTGACCCTGGCCGTCCTGGCGGGTGAGGTTGGTCAGGTAGTCGGGCGCCAGGCGCAGCGCCCAGTACATCCGCGAGCCGCCGCTGGGCTGGTGCAGCAGCAGGTAGATAAGGCTGCCGTCGTGGTTGTTGCTCAGGTAATAGGACTGGCCGTGGCTGCGTTGCACCAGCTCTTCAAGCCAGGCGCTGTCCTGGCTGTCGGTGGCGCTGTCGCTGATGATCGCGCCGCTGGGGGCGAGCAGAGCGAGGCTGCGCAGCTCGGGCAGCGAGCGTTGCAGGCTGCGCATCAGGGCTTGTTGCTGTTCGTTGTCACGCGGGGGCTCGACCATGGGCAGCAGGTTCAACGCGATTTTCGCGCTCAGGGCCATATTCAGGCTGATCTGCTCGGCCAGGTCGGCGCTGTAGTCGATGGTGTATTGCTGCTGGTTTTTCTGGTTTTGCTGCAATTGGTCAAGCAACTGCCAGAACAGCAGCGCGAGCAGCATCAGCACAAGGGTCGCCAATGCGCCTTTGAGGGTGCCGTGCAGGGGCGCTCCCGGTGCCAGATGGGCGGCGCGCAGGGGCGAGGGCGGCGTGACGTTGGACAAGCTGTGATCCTGCGGTTTGGCGGACTGGCGCGGCATGCACTATAAGCCTGACGCCCGGAGGGCGGCTAGCATGCCTTGACTTGTGGCAAAGTGCCAGCCCTGGCCTGGCTGGACTGACCAGGCGCATTCAGGTAGCTTTGCCGGTTACGCGGGGGCGTTCCAGCCCCAGACATTCAGGCTTTTCCGCTCGCTGGCATTGATCATAGTCAAAGGCCCGCGCCGCGCATGGCCTGGCACGGGCTTCGCCCGCTCAATTCATCAGTCACTGACGCTAGGTTCACCATGGCTCAATACGTCTTCACCATGCATCGGCTGGGAAAAGTTGTTCCGCCGAAGCGGGAAATCCTGAAAAACATTTCGCTGTCCTTCTTCCCCGGCGCCAAGATCGGCGTGCTCGGCCTCAACGGCTCGGGTAAATCCACCCTGTTGAAAATCATGGCCGGCGTCGACACCGAGTTCGAAGGCGAAGCGCGCCCAATGCCGGAACTGAACATCGGTTACCTGCCGCAAGAGCCGATCCTGGACCCGACCAAGACCGTGCGTGAAGTGGTCGAAGAGGCCGTCAGCGTGATCAAGAACGCCCAGGCGCGCCTGGACGAGGTCTACGCCGCTTACGCAGAAGAAGACGCCGACTTCGACAAGCTCGCCGCCGAACAGGCCAAGCTCGAAGCCATCCTGCAGGCCAGCGACGGTCACAACCTGGAGCGCCAGCTGGAAGTCGCCGCCGACGCGCTGCGCCTGCCGGCATGGGACGCCAAGGTCGAATTCCTCTCCGGTGGTGAAAAACGCCGCGTGGCCCTCTGCCGCCTGCTGCTGTCGGCCCCCGACATGCTGCTGCTCGACGAACCGACCAACCACCTGGACGCCGATTCCGTCGCCTGGCTGGAGCATTTCCTGCACGATTTCCCGGGCACCGTGGTTGCGATCACGCACGACCGTTACTTCCTCGACAACGTCGCCGGCTGGATCCTCGAGCTCGACCGTGGCGCCGGTATCCCTTACGAGGGCAACTACTCCGGTTGGCTGGAAGCCAAGTCCGACCGTCTGGCCGCCGAATCCAAGCAGCAATCGGCCCACGAAAAGGCCATGAAGGAAGAACTGGAATGGGTGCGCAAAGGCGCCAAGGCCCGCCAGTCCAAATCCAAGGCACGTCTGCAACGCTTCGAAGAAATGCAGTCGCAGGAATTCCAGAAGCGCAGCGAAACCAACGAGATCTACATCCCGGCCGGCCCGCGCCTGGGTGACAAGGTCATCGAGTTCAAGAACGTTTCCAAAGGCTACGGCGACCGCGTGCTGATCGACAACCTGTCGTTCTCCATGCCAAAAGGCGCAATCGTCGGCGTTATCGGCGGTAACGGTGCGGGTAAATCCACCCTGTTCCGCATGCTGATGGGCAAGGAAACCCCGGATTCGGGCAGCATCGAGATCGGCGAAACCGTGCAGCTTGCCTGTGTCGATCAGAGCCGCGACGACCTCGACGGCAGCAAGACGGTGTTCCAGCAGGTGTCCGACGGTTCCGACCAGATCCGCATCGGCAACTATGAAATCCCGTCGCGCACTTATGTGGGCCGTTTCAACTTCAAGGGCGGCGACCAGCAGAAGTTCGTCAAGGACCTGTCCGGTGGTGAGCGCGGTCGCCTGCACCTGGCCCTGACCCTGAAAGAAGGCGGCAACGTGTTGCTGCTCGACGAACCGTCCAACGACCTCGACGTTGAAACCCTGCGTTCCCTGGAAGAAGCCCTGCTGGACTTCCCGGGCGCCGCCATTGTGATCTCTCACGATCGGTGGTTCCTTGACCGCGTCGCGACTCACATCCTGGCGTACGAAGACGACTCGCAAGCGGTGTTCTTCGAAGGCAACTACACCGAGTACGAAGCGGACCGTAAAAAGCGCCTCGGCGATGCAGCGGCGCAGCCGCACCGGGTGCGGCACAAGAAACTGGCCTGATTCAGGCGGGTTGTTTGTAAGAACGGAGCCTTCGGGCTCCGTTTTTTTTGGTGCGCCAGGCATGGCGCGTTGCGCGAAGCGCAACCAGTTTGGCTGTGGTGGCCACGCTGGTGACTTGGAGGTGAAAGTCCTCTACACACCCGGCAAGGGGAAGTGTTAGCCAGAGGCAAGGGTGTCGCGGGTGACTGCGAATCTGAAGGAAGCCCGAGGCAAACTGTTGGCCTGACGAACAGGAAGCGGATTAGGCGGTGCAGCGGGGTAAGGTAGCCAGAATTGCCAAAGCCCAATACTTGCACGGAAAGCTGTGACGTAGATCCGACAGGCATAAGCAGGAAGGTCGCGCGAATTACCCTGGGAGATCTGTGCGTTTGCCACTGTGCTACCGAGCGCCGCGAGGCGACGGGATGAGCGTGCAGAAGTCAGCCGAGGCCGTAGTAAGTGACGAATAACCACGTCACCAAGGGCTGAACAGGTTATGTCGCCAGTAGGCGTCAGAGTCTCGTTGAATACCGAAATGCAGAAATTTCTCCCAGAGAAGACTGTTACTCCGAGTCCCGGACAGAATCCGAGGATGACGGCTGACAGCGCACAGGTACCGACGGCGTCTGTGACGTGGACGAACGCGGAGCCGGACACGCTGATGGAACGGGTGCTTGCACCTGCCAACCTCAGACGTGCGTATCAACGTGTGGTCAGCAACAAGGGCGCACCGGGTGCCGATGGCATGACGGTCGACCAATTAGCGGACCACGTGAAACAGTATTGGCCGATCCTCAAAGCTCGGTTGCTGGCTGGCGAGTATCACCCGCAAGGTGCGCGCGCCGTCGAAATCCCCAAACCCAAAGGCGGCACCCGCCAGTTGGGTATCCCCTGCGTCGTGGATCGCCTGATCCAACAGGCTCTGCTGCAACAGCTCACACCGATCTTCGACCCTCTGTTCTCGGACCATAGCTACGGTTTTCGTCCGGGCAGAAGCGCTCATCAAGCCATCGAAACAGCCCGCGCCCATGTGGCGGCAGGCTACCGCTGGTGCGTGGAACTCGATCTTGAGAAGTTCTTTGATCGGGTCAACCACGATGTCTTGATGGCTTATGTTGAGCGTCAAATCGCAGACAAGCGTGTGCTCACGCTGATCCGGCGTTATCTCGAAGCGGGATCGATGTCAGGCGGGATCGCCAGTCGCCGGCAGGAAGGGACGCCGCAAGGCGGCCCGCTCTCGCCGTTGCTGTCGAACATCCTGCTCAACGAACTCGATCGTGAATTGGAACGGCGAAGCCATCGTTTCGTACGCTACGCTGACGATGCGAACATTTATGTGCGCAGTCGTCGTGCGGGTGAACGAGTGATGACAGGCGTCGAGCGGTTCTTGAGGCAGCGTTTGAGACTGACGCTGAATCGAGAAAAGAGCCGGGTAGCTGGGTCATGGGTGTGTGATTACTTGGGCTATGGGATGAGCTGGCATCAACAGCCGAGACTGAGGGTGGCGACGATGAGTCTGGGTCGCTTGCGCGACCGACTCGCAGAGCTGCTACGCGGCGCGCGAGGCCGCAAGATGGCATATGTCATCGAGCGGATAAACCCCGTACTGCGCGGTTGGGCTGGGTACTTCAAGTTAACCCAAGGCAAGCGAGCGCTGGATAAACTTGATGGCTGGGTGCGCCACAAACTTCGCTGCGCCGTATGGCGTCAATGGAAGCAGCCCTCGACGAGGGCGCGCAACCTGATGCGCCTAGGGCTCGACGAAGGACGCGCTTACACATCAGCGTCCAATGGCCGAGGCCCATGGTGGAACTCGGGAGCGCCCCACATGAATCAGGCGCTACCGAAGAAACTTTGGGATCAACTCGGGCTGGTCTCGATACTGGATACGATAAACCGACTCAACCGCATAGCCTGAACCGCCGTATACGGAACCGTACGTACGGTGGTGTGAGAGGACGGCGGGAGTAATCCCGCCTCCTACTCGATCGTTTTTTCAGGAATGCCGAGGTGACTTAATCGGGAGCAAGCCCCCTCCCACAGCTGGAATGCATTTCCCTGTGGGAGGGGGCTTGCTCCCGATAGGGGTATAACTGCCGGCACCCGCTTGGGCTAAGCGTCGGGCTCGATGCGCAACACTTCAATCACCTGATCGCCGACCGGCCGCTTCCACACGACCTCGTCGCCCACCTGAGCACCCAGCAGCGCGCGACCCAGGGGAGAGCCCCAGTTGATCAGACCGGCGTTGGCGTCGGCCTGGTCTTCCCCGACCAGTTGAATGCGCTGCTGTTCGTCCTGCTCGTTGGCGAAGGTGACCCTACTGCCAATCTGCACCTTGTCGGTCGACGTGGCCGGTGCAACGACCTGAGCGCTGTGTACCCGCTGGTTGAAGTAGCGCAGATCCCGCTCGAGATCAGCCTGGCGTTGTTTATCCGCCTGTTCGCCCCTGGCCGTCTCGGCACTGTGCTCGGCCTGCAACTGCGTAACCCTGGCCTGCAACTGCGCCAAACCGGACGCGGTGAGGTGATTGGGCTGCTCGCTGACCTGGCGTTCCACCGGTTGATCAGCCTGGGCGGCGGCGTTGTCTTCGTTTACAAAAGCTCGGCTCATGACATTCTCCTCAATGGAGGTTGGGCCCTGTGCGCCGCGCTATCGTTCCCGCGTTCTGCGTGGGAGCGATCTATTGGGCGCGGTAGGCCCTGGCGGCGTCGCGGTCTTTCTCCCGCTGCCAGGCACGCTCGCGGTAGTCCCAGCGATTGTCTCTGTAGTCACGCAGTTCTTCATGTTCACGCATGGCCTTGCACTGGCGAAAGCCGTCTTCCCAGCCTGCGGCGTATTCCCGCTCTTTCAGGTAGCGCGGGACATTTTTGCGAAACTCCCCGCTGATCACCCCGGCTGCCTGGCGTCCGCTGCTGCAGCCATCATCGAAGCCATCGGCAAACGCCGGTGGATAACCCTTGGCCAGCAGATCCTGATGGGTTGTTTGGCAACCCGACAACCACAACACCGCGCCCAGCATCACCGCATACCGCCACATGGCGTACTCCCTGGCCGTTTCTCGGCTTATGGGAGGAAGTCTAGTCAGGGAATTGTCGGGGCGGCGTGAAAGGCGGGTGAGAACGCTGTGAGATGGGCCCTCTCACCGTTTAATTTTCATCTGGTTTGGATCGGTGCCCAACGTTCCCTGGCTGTGTCTTGGCGAACCACCACCAGACGCCCACCCCGAGCAAGGTCGCCAGCACGGCTAACATCAGGATCACCGATTGCGTGCCCAGCGGCGCCGCAAGCAATGCCACCAGCAGGCCTGCCAGAGGCTGCGACAGGTTGTTCAGCAAGGTGATCACGCCCACGGTCTTGCCGAAGTCCTGGGGCGGGATCACCCGTTGCCGGAGGGTGCGCAGGTAGACGTTGAACATCTTGTCGAAGCCTGTAATCAACAGGAAACCCAGCACATAGCCGCCGAGGTTCGGGCTCAGCGCGCTGATCAAGGCCCCCATGGCGATCATCGAATAGCCGACACCGCCCAGCAGCCGCAGAGGCAGTGCCACTCGGGCGAGGAAAAACAGGATCACGATCGTCGTGACCGCGCCCGCCGCCTGCAGCCCGGCATAGCTGTCCTTGCCGGCGCGGTAGTGGCCGATCACCATGGCCGCCGAGGTGGCCAGGGTGACGCCGACGATCAGGTTCACGCCTACGGCCAGCAGGATGACTTTTTTCAGCTCCGTGAGACGGTGGATATGCGCGAACGCGATTCGCAGAGGTCGCAGCCAGATACCCTGATGCTGCTCGAAAACCTCCAGGGTCACGCGGCTCAGGCGTTGCCACGCGAGCATGCTCAGGTCCGCCAGCAAAAACAGCCCGGCGACCCCCAGCACTGCCCAGTGCCAGGCCCACACCTCCAGCATCAGTGCCGCCAGCAGTGGGCCGAGGACCAGGCCTGTCTGGTCGGCGATCTGGGAATACGACAGGGTTTTGGTATAGCTGTAGTGCCCGAAGATATGCGGCATCAACACTTCACGCGCCATGATGCCTTGCGTGGTCAGCACCCCGCACAGCGCCGACAGCACCACCACCCAGGTGATACCGCCAAAAAAAGCGTGGAGCGCCACGGCCAGCACACACAGCAAGGCCCGGTAGACCTGGCTGATATGCAGGATTTTTATCGGGGAGTACTTGTCGCACAGGGCGCCGCACAACGGAAACGCGAGATAGCGCGGCAGCGATTCGACGAAGAAGGCCAGCCCCGCCCAGGCGACACTGTTGGTGGTCTGGAATACCACCAGCGGCACGATGAACAGCAGGATCTGATCGGCCAGCCTGGATAGAAACAGCGAGATGAAAAAAGCCAGGTAGTCCTTACGCATCAAAGCTCTTCTGTCAGCGAAGACGGGGCGACGATATTTTTCAGCACCGCCGCAAGCCTCCGTGGCGAGCGGGCTTGCCCTAATGCCGTTCAGTTAAGCGCAGACTCCCTGTGGCGAGCAGGCTTGTCCTGCGTTGGGCTGCGCAGCAGCCCCAAAGCCATCCTCTGCGCAGTGTCAGGTACACCGCATGTTCCTTGATGGGGGCGCTTCGCACCCCAACGCGGGGCAAGCCCGCTCGCCACAATAAGCCCACACATTTTCCTTAACTGAACGGCATTAGGGCTTGCCACAGAGGCCCTATGGGTTGGCGTGGGTCAGTAGTGATACCACTTCACTTCCAGCATCACTTCATTCACCGGCGTCGACAGGTGGCTGTACTCGCGCTGGGCGCTCAGGCGCAGGCCCAGGTTGCGGGACAGCTCCCACTGCTGGTTCAGGCTGATGCTGCGGCGCACTTCGCCATTGGTGAAGAAGTCGCCCTTGGCCTCCAGGCTGAGGTTGCCCAGCGGGTTTTTCCACAGCACGCCGGTGTTGAAGCCGGCGGCGGGGGAGATGGCTTCGCTGAAGTCGTTGTTGTGTTCCACGCGCACGGTGCCAAGGGCGAAGCCGAGCATGTCGTCGCTCAGCTGCCAGGTGCCGCCTGCGCCGCCGTTGACGTGGGCCACCAGGGTTTCGTCGTCGTGTTTGCCCGGCACGCGCTCCAGGCCACCGGTGACTTGCCATGACCAGGGTTGCAACAGGGCGTTGCGCGGGGTCAGGGAGCGGATGGTGGCCAGGTCCAGTTGCTGCAGTTGCCAGTGATTGCCTTCGTACTGGCGCAGTTTCATCTGCAGGATTTCGATCTGCGCACCCAAGGGGAAACCTTCGGCGTTGTCGTTGAGGTCATGGTAGGCCATGCGCAGGCCGTATTCGCCGAAGGCCTTGTCGCCTCGGGTGCCGATGCCGGCCTGCCAGGTGCGTGATTCGTGGCCGTTTTCCGGAAGGCCCGGCGGCGTGATTTTCAGGTCCGGCGCAGGGTTCTGGTTGATCGCGCGCAGCAATTCGAAGCTGCGCTGGGAGCGGGCGGTGTCGCGCTCCAGGCCATTGGCGCGGTAGCGGCCCAGGCGGTAGGCGGCGTCGATGACCAGCGCCTGGCGGTCACGCGGCAGCGCCTTGAAACCCGGCGCCTGCAACTGCTTCTGGTCGTCACTGATCTTCAGCACCCATTGCTGCTCATCGCCGTCCAGCGGCTTGGCGCGCTCTAGCAACTCGCGCTCGCGGGACGGGCGGTAATCGATTTTTTCTACCAGGCCCGCGTCCTTGACCGCCTTGACCGTGTCGGTGGGGATGGCGGTGAGGGGGAATTGCTCGGTCAGGCGCAGGCCGGGGCGCGCCACTTGCAGCAATTCCAGCAGGCGATAGGAGCAGTTTTCATCGAAGAAGAAGTAGTCGAACTTGATCTGCTTGAGTTCCCACACGTGCTCGACCATGCGCCTGGTCTCGACTTCGGTGAGGTTGAGGCGGTATTCCCACAGGTCACGGTTTTCGAGGCTGCGGTATTCCGAGAGTTTTTCCTGATACGGCACCAGGGCGAACAGGCCGGGGTAGCCGCCGGCGAGGCCCTTCCAGGCGTAGAGAATGCTGTTGTCAGAGCCTTCGATGTAGGCGCCGAAGTTGATCGCGTAGCTGAGCAGCGCGGTCTTGTCCCGTTGCACATCCGCCTGGTCGATACGCAGCAGGGTATGGCCGAACATCGACGACGGGCTGTTGAGGTACGCCGCCGGGAAGATCATCACCGCGCTGTGGGGCGCGACGTCCTTGAACCACTGGGTGAACTCCTTGCACTCCAGCGCAGGCAGGTCGTTGAGTTGCAACTGCGCCTTGAGCCAGCGGGTGCGCGCGGGGTAAACGCATTGGGCGTGTTTTTCGCCAAGGCTGGCCGGCGCATACAACGCTTCAACGGTGGCCTTGAGCTCGGCATCCGGGTGGTGGGCACCGTCGGCTGCGAGAAAGAATTTTTTGTCGCTGACATAGCTGCGCCAGCCTTTGATCTTGCCGGCTTCGTAATGGCCAAGAGATAGCCAGAACGGATCGTTGGCCAGTTGCTGCAAACGTTGATCATCAATATGCGGGGCCGCGTACAGCGGGGCGCAGGCGAAGAGTGCCAGCCAGGCAAAGCGTTTGAGCATAAGGGCTACTTAAGTCGGAAAAAGTGAGACCCAAAGGGGAGGCGGGCCCAAAAAATAAAACCCGCGCCTCAAGAGGCGCGGGCAGGTCGAGCTTAAGCCTGGGTAGCGTATTTCGCCAGACGCGAATCACTTTTCAGTACAGCAAGGGTGTTGTTGTGCACGTCGTCAGCGGTCACGTCAGCCTTGCTGAAGATCTGCTGGAAGTGCTCGTGGGTCACGGCAGCAAAGTGCTCGCGGTCTTCTGGCGCCACGCCCAGTACCACGGCGTAGGTGGTCAGTGCTTCGCCGTTGCCCTTGGCCATGTCTTCGGACAGCTCGTTCATCATGCCATTCATGGCAATCCAGGACTTGCCGCCGTAGGTCAGGGCGCTGTTGGTGCTGCAACCGTTGGTGCCCGAGGTCATGCCGAAGGTGGCGTTACCCGAGGTGCCGTTGGTGGTGGAAGCCAGGAAGTGAGCTGGAGTGCCGCGCTGGCCTTCGAACAACATGTTGCCCCAACCGCAGTTCGGGCCGCCTGGTGCTTCTGCCATTGCATTGAGGGAGACGACGGTGAAAAGAGTACCAAGAAGGATCCGTTTCATAGCTTTGTTCTCTTTGTGTGCAAACCAATGGACAAGGGGTTCAGGCGCTTGATCGCGCCCTAGGGGCCAGTTATTAGTCCAACCCGCGCAGTTTGGAGTTTAGGCACGTTCGAAGGGTTCCGTGGGTTTTTATAAAACAATCGCCGTTGTCGCGATTTTTTTGCAGGACGCGCTCGCTGTCTATGCTTTCCCTACAGCTCGCCTTGCCAGAGCGCGCAAGGGGGAGCCAGAATGCCGTTATCTGCCCCGCCTGATGTAAGGAAGCCCGATGCCTGATCCTGTTGCTGCCAGCTTGCGTCTAGCGCCCGAAGCGCTGACTCGCCCTTTCTCCGCTGAACAGTTCAGCTTCTCGACCACCAATGATTTGGAGCCCTTTCGCGGTGTGCTTGGCCAGGAACGTGCGGTTGAAGCCTTGCAGTTCGGTGTGGCCATGCCACGCCCCGGTTACAACGTGTTTGTCATGGGCGAGCCGGGCACGGGTCGCTTTTCGTTCGTCAAACGCTACCTGAAAGCCGAAGGCAAGCGCCTGCAGACCCCGTCGGACTGGGTCTATGTGAATAACTTCGACGAGCCGCGCGAACCGCGTGCCCTGGAATTGCCGGGCGGCTGCGCGGCGGCGTTCATCGCCGATATCAACGGGTTGGTCGACAACCTGGTGGCAACCTTCCCGGCGGTGTTCGAACACCCGACCTATCAACAGCGCAAAAGCGCCATCGACCGCGCGTTCAACCAGCGCTACGACAAGGCCCTGGACGTGATCGAGCGCCTGGCCCTGGAAAAGGACGTGGCGCTGTACCGCGACAGCACCAACATCGCCTTCACCCCGATGCTCGACGGCAAGGCGCTGGACGAGGCCGAGTTCTCGCAGTTGCCGGAGGCTGATCGCGAGCGCTTCCACTCGGACATCTCCGAGCTGGAAGAGCGTCTCAACGAAGAACTGGCCAGCCTGCCGCAGTGGAAGCGTGAGTCGAACAACCAACTGCGCCAGTTCAACGAAGAAACCATCACCCTGGCCCTGCAACCTCTGCTCGCGCCGCTGTCGGAAAAGTACGCCGAGAACGCAGGTGTTTGCGGTTACCTGCAAGCCATGCAGGTGTACCTGCTCAAAACCGTGGTCGAGCAACTGGTAGACGACGCCAAGACCGACGCCCAGGCGCGCAAGCTGCTCGAAGAGCAATACTGCCCGAGCCTGGTGGTGGGCCATGCGGTCAACGGTGGCGCGCCAGTGGTGTTCGAGCCGCATCCGACCTACGACAACCTGTTCGGCCGCATCGAATACAGCACCGACCAGGGCGCGCTCTACACCACGTATCGCCAACTGCGTCCGGGGGCCCTGCACCGCGCCAATGGCGGTTTCCTGATCCTTGAGGCCGAGAAAATGCTCGGCGAGCCGTTCGTGTGGGACGCGCTCAAGCGCTCCCTGCAATCGCGCAAACTGAAGATGGAGTCGCCCCTGGGCGAACTGGGCCGCCTGGCCACCGTGACCCTCAACCCGCAGATGATTCCGCTGCAGGTCAAAGTGATCATCATCGGTTCGCGCCAGCTGTATTACGCGTTGCAGGACGCCGATCCGGACTTCCAGGAGATGTTCCGGGTGCTGGTGGACTTCGACGAAGACATTCCGATGGTCGACGAAAGCCTGGAGCAGTTCGCCCAGTTGCTCAAAACCCGCACGTCGGAAGAAGGCATGGCGCCGCTGACCTCGGATGCCGTGGCGCGGCTGGCCACTTACAGCGCGCGGCTGGCGGAACACCAGGGGCGCCTGTCGGCGCGCATCGGTGATTTGTTCCAGTTGGTGAGCGAGGCGGATTTCATTCGCCACCTGGCGGGGGACGAGATGACCGATGCCGGGCATATCGAGCGCGCGCTCAAGGCCAAGGCCACGCGCACGGGGCGGGTCTCGGCGCGGATTCTGGATGACATGCTCGCCGGGGTGATCCTGATCGACACCGCCGGCGCTGCCGTGGGCAAGTGCAACGGCCTGACCGTGCTGGAAGTCGGCGACTCGGCGTTCGGTGTGCCCGCGCGGATTTCCGCCACGGTGTACCCGGGCGGCAGCGGCATTGTCGACATCGAGCGCGAGGTTAACCTTGGGCAGCCGATTCACTCCAAGGGCGTGATGATCCTCACCGGTTACCTGGGCAGCCGCTATGCCCAGGAATTCCCGCTGGCGATCTCGGCGAGTATTGCGCTGGAGCAGTCCTACGGTTATGTGGACGGCGACAGTGCGTCCCTGGGCGAGGCGTGCACATTGATCTCTGCGCTGTCGAAAACGCCGCTCAAGCAGTGCTTCGCCATCACCGGTTCGATCAACCAGTTTGGTGAAGTGCAGGCGGTGGGCGGGGTCAACGAGAAGATCGAGGGCTTCTTCCGCCTCTGTGAAGCGCGCGGGCTGACCGGCGAGCAGGGTGCGATCATTCCCAAGGCCAACGTGGCCACGCTGATGCTGGATGAGAAAGTGCTGCAGGCCGTGCGCGCCGGGCAGTTTCACATCTACGCGGTGCGCCAGGCGGATGAAGCGCTGAGCCTGCTGGTGGGCGAGGACGCCGGCGAGCCCGACGACGAAGGGCAATTCCCCGAAGGCACGGTGAATGCGCGGGTGGTCGAGCGCCTGCGCGCGATTGCCGAGATGATCAGCGAGGAAGACCTGAAAGAAGCGGAGAAGGAGCTGGCGCAGTTGGCGCTGGCCGAAGCCAAACCGACCTGACGCTGAGTAACCAGTGTGAGAGGGGGCAAGCCCTAATGCCGTTCAGTTAAGCGCAGATTCCCTGTGGCGAGCAGGCTTGTCCTGCGTTGGGCTGCGCAGCAGCCCCAAAGCCAGGCGCTGAGCCGTATCAGGTACACCGCGTTTTGCTCGATTGGGGGCGCTTCGCACCCCAACGCGGGGCAAGCCCGCTCGCCACAATAAGCCCGCTCGCCACAGAGGTTCGAGTTTGCTGCGAGACGTTAAATTGACGGTTTATCGCCGTTGGTCTCTACAGCCTTGGTTTGTCTTGGTTTTCTTCTATTCTGAGTTAAACCAGTCTACCGAGGGGCGCCGCCATGCCGCGCAACCTTTGCCTTATCCGTCAATGCCTGGGCCTGGAAACCCGTATCGAATGCACCGTGCGCCCGCTAGCGGGGGACAGCGGGCTGTGGATGTTGTTATTCGCAGCAGGCATGGCCGGCGAGCAGCCGTCCGCCATCAAGGCCGAGGGCCCGTTTCATGGGGCCTGCGCCGCTGAAACCCTGCTGGGCACCATCGTCGACGGCCTCACGCTGCAAGGCTATGTGCAGAGGCGCGAGCCGCCGATATGGGGCCTGCATTTGCAGGCCTATCTGCGCCAACTCAATCGCAGGCAAGAACGCCTCGCCCTGTAATCACCGCGTTATTTGCTTTCCGGCTTGTCCAGCTTGACCTCGAAGCCGTATTGCACGGTGCTCAGGTCGGTGCGCTGGTAGCCTTCCAGGCGGGTCGGCTGGCCGTAGAAGTAATGCACGTCGAACATCGCCGTGCCGTATTCCTCGGCGCGGTGGCTGACGCCGAGGATTTCCTTGAGGTAATTGCCGCTGGCGTCCTTGGCGTAGAAGCGCCAGCTGTCGGCGGGGAAGGCTTGTTGATCGACGATCAGCGCGTTGTCCTTGAGCGCCAGGCCCTTGGGCAACTTGGCCGCATCCAGCGTGGTTTTTTCGATAGTGGCCAGGAACAGCGGGATCGAGCCCACCACGAACGCCGGGTTCTCCGGGAACAGGTTGAGGTCGTAGGTGAGCATGCCGCGCGCCGGGTTCAGTTCGAAGGCCTCGGTGGGCAACTCGATAGGGTCGCCGCGCCCGCCTTTTTCGTCGGCGGTAAAAAACGTCACCGGCGCCTCACTGCTGTTGCGCTCGGCGCCCACCAGGTCGTCGTTGAAGGTAAAGGGGTGATCGAACACCACATGCGCAGCGCTGGCATCGTCGACGGACTGGCTGATGGTGACGCTGTTTTTCAGCTGGTCTTCGGTCATCGACGCGTCCTTGAGCCAACTGGCGGCGCCGTCGTCGTACACCGTGACAGGCATCGGCAAGGCTTGCACGGTCTTTTCCAGGCTGTTTTTGTCAAACCGCAGGACCGGCAGGTCCAGTTCCTTGCGGGTGACGGTGACCGTGGAAAAGTCCAGCACATTGACTTGCAGGGAGTCGATCACGCCATTGAAGTAGACCTTGGCGTAAGACCGGTGCTGTTTTTGCTCGAAGGCTTTTTGCTCATCGGTCAGCTGTTTTTCAAGGGCCGGTGACCAGGCTTTTTGCTTTTGCAGCTCGGCCAGTTGTTTTTCGTAGAACGCCACTTGCGCAGCACTTTCGTTGATCGAGCCCGAGCGCGTCAGAAACTGCCCGGTAACGTCCCGTGCCTGGACCAGCAGCGGATTGGGCGAATCATCCGCCAGTTCCGGCGCCAGGGGCGCGCTGTTGGTGAGTTCGAGCTCGGCGTAGTTCTTTTCAAGCAGTAGCAGGTTGACGCTGACAGTGCCTTCGGTGCGCGTGTGACCGACGTCCTTTTTCGACAGGTCGAAGCTGAGCACCTTGCCGGGCGCTACCACTTCCACCGCGCCCTTGAGGCTCACCGGCTGCGGCTGGCTCTTGTTTTCGGTCTCGATACCGTCGAAAAACGGGTAGGTCACCGTCAGGTCGTCAGGGTTGGTCAGGTTGGAGCTGCTCGGGCTCAACTGAATGCCGGGATCGGTTTCCGACCATTCCGGCTGGAACGGAATCACCTTGTTGTTGCTCAAGGTGACCGACTGCCATTCCAGGTTGTGGGGGAATGGAAACTGCTCCGGCACATTGAACGTAAAGGGGAATACCGGCTGCAAATCTGTCAGGTAGTCCGAATGGGAGGCCCTGCGCAGCACGAACAGGCCGTTGATGTAGGTATCGACCAGCGCCTGCGGCGTGGGGTAGTGCTTGAGCAGGGCCAGGGTGTCTTCGCCGTACTCGGGCTCGATGGGTTTGCTGGCGAGCTTGGTTTGCGCGCGCTCGAGCAGCAACAGCGAACCGCCCAGGTCAGCGATGGCGTCGCGCAGCTTGGGGTCCTGGATGCCGTCGAGGGACTGTTCGAACTTGGCGGTTTTCTCTTCGAGGGTGGCCTGCTTCTGCTCTTCGCTGGGAGAGCAGCCGCCGGCCAGCAGCAGTGCCGCGCACAGGCCGACGCTGGCCAAGGGAGATCGCACATCCATCATTGCAAGTTTTCCTGTCCGACAACATTGAGTCGATTTGATGGGCTCGACACTAGCAGATAAACGCGCTTACAGATGCCGTACACGTCAGTTTTCTCGCGGTGACAGGCGGCTGGCAGCGGCTGGTATACTCGCCGCCATTTCTAGCCACGCTGTGTGAGATTCAATGGAACGTTTTATCGAAAATGCTATGTACGCCTCGCGCTGGCTGCTGGCGCCGATCTACTTCGGTCTGTCCCTGGGCCTGCTGGCGCTGGCGCTGAAATTCTTCCAGGAAGTGATCCACCTGCTGCCGAGCGTGTTCTCGATGGCCGAGTCCGAGCTGATCCTGGTGCTGCTGTCGCTGATCGACATGGCCCTGGTCGGCGGCCTGCTGGTGATGGTGATGATTTCCGGCTACGAGAACTTTGTCTCGCAGCTGGACATCGATGACAACAAGGAAAAGCTCAACTGGCTCGGCACTATGGATTCATCTTCGCTGAAGATGAAAGTGGCGGCGTCCATCGTGGCGATTTCCTCCATCCACCTGCTGCGCATCTTCATGGACGCCAAGAACGTCGATCCGCAGCATTTGATGTGGTACGTGATCATCCACATGACCTTCGTGGTCTCGGCGTTCGCCATGGGTTACCTGGACAAACTCACCAAGCACTGATGCACCGCGCCGGCCTTACTGCTCGATGAAGTAGTAGGGCTGGCGATTGATCGACATCTGTTTGGTCACCGTGACCTTTTCCTGCAGTTGCTCGGTGCGATCCAGCAGCGCCACATTGCCGGGTTTGGCGGCCAGGTAGCTGCGCAATTGCGCTTCGGTTTGCAGGATCGGCAGGTAAGCGCGCAGGTAAAACACACTGGCGCCCGCGATCCGCTCGTTGGGTTGAAACAGCACCACGTTTCTGCCCTGGTCCAGCAGGGTCTGGATCTCGCTGATCACCGGCACGAACGAGTGGCGCACGTCCGCTTTGGGCGCGAACCAGAAGGCCGCCGTGAGGTAGCAGGTGATGGCCAGGATAAACACCGCGCCGATCACGCGCCGATGGTGCGCGTACAGCGCAGGCTTGTGTTCCTTGAGCCACGCCAGCAGCACGCGCACATATTCGGCGGCCAGCACGGCGGCGGCCGGCGTCAGCGCCATCAGGTACACCGTGCGCTTGCTGGACGCCAGGGTCAGCAAGGTAAATTGCGCCACCAGCCACACGCTGAAAAACAGGCGATAACGGTTGCGCACCAGGCTTTTGCGAAAGTGCCACAGGCCCAGGTACACCAGGATATTCCACGGCAAAAACGCCTCGGGCAGCTTCACCAGGTAGTAGTAAAACGGCTCGTAATGCCCGGCTTCGACAAACGAGCCGCTGAAGCGACCGACACTGTTGGTCAACAGCACCTCGCCCACCGCCTGCATCCCGTCGCGCTGAAACAGAAACCCCAGCCAGATCACCAGCGGCACCAACGCCAACAGGGTAAACAGCGCCGGCTTGAGCCAGTCGCCGATGCTCAGGCGCTTGTCCATCAGGCTGATGCTGACCAGGTACACAAAGATCACGATGCCCGGCATCGCCAGGCCCAGCACGCCCTTGCTCAGGGTGGCGATGACCATTCCGGCCGCGAACAGCGCCCAGGCCCACGTGCTGGAGCCTTCGCGATCAGGCCGCACGGCCTGGTAAAACGCCAGCAGCGCGGTCGTCACGCCGAGACTGAGCAATGAATCCTCACCCACGCCGCGCACATTGCCCCAGTAACTGGCCATGGTCGCCAGGATCAGCGCCGCGCTGAACGCCAACGTTTTTGGCCGCCCGAAGGTGCGCAACATCCCATACAACAGCATCACACTGAACAGCCCGGCAAACGCCGACGCCAGACGCACCGCCCCGGTGCTGGCGCCAAACAGCCGAATCGCGCCGGCGTCGAGCCACAGGCTCAGGGGCGGTTTTTCCAGAAAAGGCTCCTGAAACAATCGCGGCACCACCCAGTCGTTGTCCAGGTGCATGGCCATGGCGATCCCGGCCACACGGGCCTCGGTGGAACCTTGCAATTCATGGTTACCCAAGGCGAAGAAGAACAACAGACCAACGAGCAGAAGCAGCAGAGGAACGGGACGCGTCATGGAGTGTGGCTACCGGGGCAGGGGACCGCTCGGGGGAGCGGACATGGCAATCGGCAAGTATAGGGAGGTGTTTCTTAACAATTCGTGAACGAGCGTGCGGTTTTTGCTCGCGTCCTGCCTGCGGTTTTCTGCAGGCTGCACGCGGCAATCGAGCTAATCCCTCGTTGCGCGTGCAGCTGTGGCGAAGCGTTCAGCTCAATTGGCTGTCTTGATACGCCCAATCACGCAGCCAGCCTCGAAATAAGCACCTGCCTGTTCGGCAATCTGAACATCGCCCGCGCAGGGGGCGAGGATCGAGGTTTCCATTTTCATCGCCTCCACCACGGCGATCACTTGGCCGGCGCTGACCGAGTCGCCGTCGCCGACGACCCAGGCATGCAGGTTGCCCGCGACCGGCGTCAGCACCGCTTGTGGATCTGCGGCCTGGCTGGGGCTTGAGCTGGCGCTGGCGGGAGCCGGTCCGTTGAGGCTGATGCCGCGCAACAGGGCGGCGGGCAGGCCCAGTTCGTGGCGCTTGCCGTCGATTTCAACGAAGGTGCGCAGCACCTCGGGGTCGGCCGACAACGCGCTGCGTGGGGCGAGGGTGATCTGTTCGGCGAAGTCGGTCTCGATCCAGCGGGTGTGCACGGCGAAGCGGTCGGCGCCGGTGAAGTCGGCATGCTCCATCACGGCCCGATGAAAGGGCAGCACCGAGGCGATGCCTTCGATGTTGAACTCTGCCAGGGCACGGCGGGCGCGGGCGATGGCCTGTTCGCGGGTGGCGCCGCTGACGATCAGCTTGGCCATCATCGAATCGAAGGTGCTGGGCACGCTCGAACCCGTGACCACGCCGCTGTCCAGGCGCACGCCGGGGCCGGAGGGTGGCTGGAATGCGCTGATGTGACCGGGGGTGGGCAAAAAGCCTTTGCCCGGGTCTTCGGCGTTGATGCGAAATTCAAAGCTGTGGCCGCGCGGCACTGGCGTTTCGCTGAACGACAACGGCAAACCGTCGGCGATACGCAGTTGCTCGATCACAAGGTCCACGCCGGTGGTTTCTTCGGTGACCGGGTGCTCGACTTGAAGACGCGTGTTGACCTCCAGAAACGACAGCGTGCCATCCTGACTGAGCAGAAACTCCACCGTGCCGGCACCGACGTAACCGGCCTTGGCGCAAATAGCGTGGGCCGACTGATGGATACGCTCGCGCTGGGCGTCGCTGATGAACGGCGCGGGGGCTTCTTCCACCAGCTTCTGGTTGCGGCGTTGCAGCGAACAGTCACGCGTGCCGACCACCACGACCTTGCCATGTTTGTCGGCGATGACTTGGGCTTCGATATGCCGAGGACGGTCGAGGAACTGCTCGACGAAACACTCACCACGGCCGAACGCCGCTTCGGCTTCGCGCACGGCCGAGGCGAACAATTCGGCGACCTCGTCCAGGCGCCAGGCCACTTTCATGCCGCGCCCGCCACCGCCAAAGGCGGCCTTGATGGCAATCGGCAGGCCGTGCTGCTCGGCAAACGCCAGCACTTGGGCCGCGCTTTCGACCGGGCCAGGCGTACCGGCGACCAGCGGAGCGCCGACCTGCTGCGCCAGTTTGCGCGCCTCGACCTTGTCGCCCAGCACGTCGATGGTCTCGGGGTTGGGGCCGACCCACACCAGCCCTGCGTTGATCACCGCGCGAGCGAAGTCGGCACGCTCGGACAGAAAACCATAGCCTGGGTGCACGGCATCCGCGCCGCTGCGTTTGGCAATGGCCAGGAGTTTTTCGATATCCAGATAGGTGTCTGCCGGGCGCTGGCCGTTCAGGGCATAGGCTTCGTCGGCCTGGTGCACGTGCAGGGCGTCGATGTCGGCGTCGGCGTACACCGCAACCGATTGCACACCATAGTCACGGCAGGCGCGGGCGATGCGGACGGCGATTTCACCACGGTTGGCGATCAGTAATTTTTTCATGGGGTTTTCTTCGCATCGGCAGTTGAAAAAGAGGCATCTGTGCGCGGTTGGATTTCGCTGAATGCGCTCAGCGGGTTGAAGCGAATCTGCGCATTGATTGGTATCTGCCCGGCCAGGTCCAGGTGGTGACTGGCCACGGCGGCGATCACCGGGTAGCCGCCGGTCAGCGGGTGGTCGGCCAGGAACAGCACCGGTTGCCCACTGGCCGGGACCTGGATGGCGCCGACGGCGGTGCCTTCGCTGGGCAATTCCTGGTGATTGCTGCGCGTCAGCGGCATGTCTCCGGCCAGGCGAATGCCGACGCGGTTGGACTGCGAGGTGACGCGCCACAACTGACTGCTCAGGCGCTGCACGGCGTCTTCGGTAAACCAGTCAGTGCGTGGCCCCATCACCACGTCGAGGGTGACGATGTGCGCTGCCGTCGGCAGTTCGAAGGCCGGCGCTTCCTGCAGCGATACGCTGGTGCCGGTGGTGCGTGGAGTAAAGCCCAGGCGGTCGCCGACGGCGAGCGCCGGGGGGCCGACCTGGGCCAGGGTGTCGGTGGACAGGCTGCCGAGCACCGGCGTGACGTCAAAGCCGCCACGCATCGCCAGGTAGCTGCGCAGCCCCGCCAACGGTGCGCCCAGGCTGACACGATCACCCATGGCCAGTTCGATGGGCTGGTAGTTGTCGGCCGTCCATTGCAGGCCGCTGGCGCTGGTAATGGTGATCGGCGTGCGCGCGCCAGTGACCGCGATCACCCCATGGCCGTGGCAAACGAAGCTCAGGCCGCCGAGTACCGATTCCACGCAGGCCATGTCCGAGCGATTGCCCACGGCGCGGTTGGCCGCGCGCAGGGCGCCGAGGTCCAGCGCGCCGGAGCGCGACACGCCCTGGTCGGTCTGGCCGGGGCGGCCCATGTCCTGCAACACGCTGTGTAACCCGGGGCTGATGATTTCCAGGCAGGCGCCGCTTGGGGCGGCGGCACGCGCGGCGGCGCTGGTAGCGGGCAACCCGCCGGCCGGGAGCGGGCCGGCGTCGGTGAATCGCACTTTATAGCCAGGGCGCAGCAGGGCCGGTTCGGCGCGGTTCAGGTCCCACATCTGCAACGGCGTGACGCCGATGATCTGCCAGCCACCGGGGCTGGCCTGGGGGTAGACGCCACTGAAGTCTCCGGCCAGGGCCACGGCGCCCGCCGGTATGCGGGTGCGCGGGGTTTGCCGGCGCGGCACCTGGAAACCGGCGCCGCCGGTGAGGTAGGCAAAACCCGGTGCAAAGCCACAAAAGGCCACGCTGTAGTCATGGGCGGTGTGGCGCTGTATCACTTCGGTGCGGCTGATGCCCAGCAGGGTGGCGACTTCGTCGAGGTCTTCGCCGTTGTAGTGCACGGGGATTTCCACCCGGCGCTGCTCGCCTTCGCGGCGCTGGCTCAGGTCCCGGCCGGCGATACGCTCGACCAGCGCCTGGCGCGCGATGGCGCTGGGACGAAACTGGATCAGCAGCGTTCGCGCGGCGGGCACGATTTCTTCGACGCCGGCAATCGGCTCCGCCATCAGGGCGTCGAACAGGGCCAGGGTTTGGTCGAGGTCGTTCAATTCGACGAGCAGGGTGTCCAGGTTGACCGGTAGAAAGCGCACGGGAAACTCCTAGACGTGGTAAGTGCTGTCAGGCACATCGGTGATGAACATATGGCCGGGCGCGTGGGTGATCGCAAAAGGCACACCCGACGCCGCCACCGCCGCCTGGGGCGTCACGCCGCAGGCCCAGAACACCGGCACCTCGCCAGGCTCGATGCGCACTGCGTCGCCGAAATCGGGTCGGCTCAGGTCCTGGATGCCCAGCAGTGCAGGCTCACCGATGTGCACCGGGGCGCCGTGGACGGCGGGATAGCGCGCGGAGATTGCGCTGGCCTCGGCCACCCGATCCGGCGGGATCGGGCGCATGGACACAACCATTTCACCGTGCAGGCGTCCCGCCGGGCGACAGGCGCGGTGGGTGCGGTACATCGGCACGTTGCAGCCATCGGCGATGTGCCGCACTTCGATGCCCGCTTCCTGCAGGGCGGTTTCAAAGGTGAAGCTGCAACCGATCAGGAACGCCACCATGTCGCCGTGCTCGGCCCAGGCCTGGGTGGCGTCGCTGACTTCGTCGACCATTTTTCCGTCCCGCCAGATGCGGTACAGCGGCAGGTCGGTGCGCAGGTCTGCGCCTTGCGCCAGCAGCGTGCTTGGACTGCCCGCGTCGCTGACGTCGAGGACCGGACAGGCTTTGGGATTGCGCTGGGCGTACAGCAGAAAGTCGTAGGCCCATTCGAGCGGCAGGGCGATCAGGTTGGCCTGGGTCATGCCCGGGGCAATCCCGGCCGTAGGGGTTATCAGCCCGTCACGGTAGGTTTGACGGGCTTGCCGGGCAGCGTCAATGGCCGCCTCGCGGGCGCGGGCGAAGGCATTCATGGGCGATCTCCCGCAAACGGCCGCACGGACAGGTTGGCCTGCTCCAGCACTCGGCGCAGTTCGCGCGCCATGTCCACCGCTGCTGGGCTATCGCCATGCACGCAGATGGAGTCGGCTTCAATGCGGGTGCGCGTGCCATCAATGGCTTCAATGGTGCCGTCTTCGACCAGGCGCAGCATGCGTTGCGCCACCTGTTTCGGATCGTGCAGCACCGCGCCCGGTTCACGTCGCGACACCAGCGTGCCTTGCGGCGTGTAGGCCCGGTCGGCGAAGGCTTCGGCGACACACTGCAAGCCCTCGTCGCGCGCCCATTGGATCAGCGTGGAACCGGCCAGGGCCACCAGTATCAGCGTGGGATCGATGGCGCGGATGGCGGCGATCACCGCCAGCGCCTGGCGACGGTCGTGGGCAATGGTGTTGTACAACGCGCCGTGGGGTTTTACGTAGCGCACCGACGTGCCCGCAGCCCTGGCCAAACCTTGAAGCGCACCGATCTGGTAGATCACGTCGGCGGTCAGTTCATCGCTGGCCAGGTCCATGTTGCGGCGACCGAAGCCGACCTTGTCCGGGTAGGCCACATGGGCGCCAATGGTGACGTTTTTGCCGGCGGCGGCTTGCAGGGTGCGCAGCATGCCGGCCGGGTCGCCGGCATGAAAACCGCAGGCGACGTTGGCGCTGGTCACCACATCGAGCATCGCGCTGTCGTCGCCCATGCTCCAGGCGCCGAAGCTCTCTCCCAGGTCGCTGTTAAGATCAATTGCACGCATCAAAAGTAACCTCCGGTTAAATCAGGCCGCGCCGATAAAGGCAAAGATGGCACCCGCCGACTTGTAGGCCATGAACCACGACAGCAGACAGGTGAGGATACCCAGCACCAGCAACCAGCGAGGATAGTGGTAGCCGTCCATGAGATCGGAGCGGCGCCAGCCCACGTACATGAAGATGCTCAGGCCCAGCGGCAGGATCAGCCCGTTGAAGCCGCCGGCGAACACCAGCAGCGCCGCCGGTGGTTTGCCCAGCATCAGATAAACAGCCAGCGAAATGACAATGAACACGACGGTCGCCAGGTGACGCCCGCGCTCGGTGATGCGTTTTGAAAACACCGTGATAAACGACATCGATGTGTACGAAGCGCCGATCACACTGCTGATCCCCGCCGCCCACAGCACCAGGCCGAACATCATCATGCCGATATTACCCGCCGCCGCATGGAACGCCTGGGCCGCAGGGTTGGCGCCCTGGCCGGACACGTCGATGACGACGCCACTGGCCACCACCCCGAGAATCGCCAGGAACAGCACATAACGCGCCACGCCCGTGACCAGAATGCCGGTCAGCGCGGCCCTGGAAACCGCTTCAATGTTTTCCACACCCACCGTGCCCCGGTCGAGCAGCCGGTGCGCACCGGCATAGGTGATGTAGCCGCCGACCGTACCACCGACGATGGTGGTGATGGCGGCGAAGTCGATGAAGTCAGGCCACACCGATTGACGCAGGGCTTCGCCCAACGGCGGATGGGTGGCAAAGGCGGCGAACAGGATCAGGCACACCTTGAGAATGCCCAGCGCCATCATGATGCGGTCCATGGCAATGCCGGCGCGATGGGAGGAGAAAATCGCGATGGCAAGCAGCGCACTCAACGCCCCGCCCCATTTGGGGTCCAGGCCGGTCAACGCATTCAAGCCCAGGCCCGCACCGGCGATATTGCCCAGCATGAACACCAGGCCGCCGGACAGCACCAGCAATGTCAGCAGGTAGCCACTCCCGGGGATTGCCGCGTTGGCCAGGTCCGCTGCGCGCATCCGCGTCAGCGACACGATGCGCCAGACGTTCAACTGCACCACGAAGTCGATCAGGATCGAGGCCAGAATGCCGAACGCAAACGCCGCGCCGAGGGTCGCCGTGAACGTCGCCGTCTGCGTCAGAAAGCCCGGCCCGATGGCCGACGTCGCCATCATGAAAATCGCCGCCACCAGAGAGGCGCGCCGGTCTTTGGTGAACGCTTGAGGGGTCTGTGTCACGGCATCGTTCCTACGGTGAGAGATACCTCGACTGAGCAATGTGTGTACCAGAAGCCATGAATCGGCACCTAAGTGTTGGTTGATAAAGGGTTTATTGTTGAACAATCTGTTGTTGATGAGTGATTCATGTGCACTCAATTGTTACCCAAAGCCCGCAAGCTGCTACTTAATGAAGCACGCTCCCTGCGTCATCCTTGTGCCTTGCACCCAGCTCTGATGGAATAACCGCGCGGTTATTCCTACCTTGGATTTCTTATGAACGACGCACCTCCCACTCTTCCTCGCACGCTGGGAGAATCCATCACCCAGGAAATACGCAGAATGCTGGTCGAAGGCGAACTCGTGCCCGGCCAACGCCTGTCCGAAGCCGCACTGGCCGAGACTCTGGATATCTCGCGCAACACCCTGAGGGAAGCGTTCAGAGTGCTGACCCGCGAAGGCCTGCTCAAACACGAACCCAACCGCGGCGTCACGGTCGCAGCGCCCGACATGGCCTCGATCATCGACATCTACCGCGTGCGCCGCTTCATCGAATGCAAGGCCATCGCCCAAGGCTACCCCCAACACCCCGGCGCCCTGCACATGCAGCAAGCCGTCGAAGCCGGCGCACGCGCACGCGAAGCCAAGGATTGGGTGGCAGTGGGCACGGCCAACATGGCGTTCCACACCGCCATCGTCGAACTCGCCGACAGCCCGCGCCTGCTGGTGTTCTACGGGCAGATATCGGCTGAATTGCGGTTGGCGTTTGGGTTGCTCAATGATCCGCAGTTTTTGCACCTTCCGTTTCTGGACATGAATGCTTCGATACTTCGGTGTGTGGAGGAAGGACGTGCGGGGGATGCGGTGGTGATGCTGGAAGGGTATTTGGTGCAGTCGGAACGGACGGTGTTGGCGGCGTTTGAGCGGAGGGGGAGGGGGTAGCGGAGGTTGCGGGTATAAAAAGACGTCTGGGGGGGCGTCTTTTTTGAAGTGCCGGGGTTATCTGAATAAGGCAAATAACCTATTGATTTTTATAATTTTTATCTTTTTGTTTTTTGTTTGGAATACTCTTTGGAATACTCATTCCACTTGCCGGTGACCCACCCAGGTTCAGACTCGTTTAACTCTTCGCTTCTTCGTGGCGTATGCAGCCAGTTGCTCAAGTGCGTACTGGATTGCATAGGGCGCTGGTCGGTAGGTGGCCGACTCTTGGCTGCTCAAGTAGTAGCGCATAACCCGGTCGGTGATGCCGAGTGCGGTCGCTGCTGCCTCTTGGGTGATGCCTGCCGTCTCCAGAAGGCCACGTAGGTAAGCCGGGGACGGGTCGTACAGCGAGGCGTCTGGCTTTCGAGGGTACATGTCGTCAGTCTCGTATCTCTTATACCGGGGTGAGTGGTATTTACCGGAAAACCCCAATGAAACTGACGTTGGTGCCGCTGGCTGCTATGCGCCTACGGATTCATACGCAACAGCCGTGCTAGGCTCTAGCGCCACCTCCCCCGCTCTTAGGGGGTTCTTGATGAGCTCCCCTAATGCAATACACGGTAACGCTCGTCGTTGGTTCTTTCTCTCTACGAACACGTCAACTTGTGCTTATTCCTCAGCTTCCGTGTTGTTAGGGTTAGCGGGGGTGACTGCAAAGTAATACTCGTCATCGGCATGCGGATCGAACTTAGGGCGGACGATGCGACCTTCATCCAAGGCGTACTGAAGTACGTCGCGTACTTCCAGCCAGCCGTCTGGCTTGATTACGTTCAGCGCTTCAATGGCTTTGATAATTTCTCGCCAGCCAGTTTTTTCTGGCTTGATGGTGTCTAGCAACGTGTTAAGGATCAGCTGCTGGCGCTCGGTTTGATTCATTTTGGTTACTGGCCTCATTTCGTATTCGGTTGGTGTCACTACCTTTGTAACGACATCGGTGCCGTAGTGGCGAATGAATTCGTAAGCTTCTTCGCGGCTCAGGTCGCCCTTGATGATCTCAACGCGGTCACGCATTGGCTTGTCAAAGTGAACGATGGTGACGTCGTATTTACCGCCGCCAACTTGGACAGAAAGCGGTACGCCTGTGCGCTCGCGGGTTTCCCGCACAATGCGAGTCTCTGCAAGCTGTTGCAGTTCTGCCTCGGTCACGACGTCCCACTCAGGGCGCTCAAATATATCCGGGTACACGCGGTGTTTGGTTAAGAAGTAGCGCTTGGAAAGCTCGATGCAGCTCTCACGGTTGCAGTCAGGCGTTTTGATCACATAAAGGAACGGTGTCTCTAGGTTCTTTTCGCGCCAGTTGTTGCACTTGCGGAGCCTAGAAAACTCGACGGTTTGAAACAGCTCGCCATTATAAAAAACCTCGAAGGTCAGAAGTGCTTCAGTAGGCTTGGCCTGTTTTTTGAGTGCCATGTCATCCTGCTCCGTCACTACACTATAGGGCGCCGCTTCGTTTTACCTTGCGTAATATTGGGAACATTGTTCCTGTGTGGCAAGAGTTTTTTCACGCAATAATTTTACATGGATCAGCGCTTTTAGTACGAGACGGAAGCCGATCTCATCGTGGTGAGGCACTCGCCAAAACCTGTCGAATCGAGATGACTGATGAGCAAACAACGTCTTATCTTCCTCGTTGAATTCTCACGTACGCGGCTGCCGACCTCTGCGAGAGTGTCTTGGCAGATAATTTAACGGCCTAAGGCTGAACAGATATCGCTGTCTGATGGCGATGGAAAGTATCCGCGCAAGAGCGGACTCGCAATTCACGACCGCCTGGTGACAGGATTTTGTAAGGTGGCTAGCTCTGTGCCACTATCTCTGTTCCTGACTTGGATGTGGGCGATGTTCCTGCTTCGAGTTGTCTTCCGAATATAGTAGGGATGCTAATGTCTGATTACAGTATCAACCCAGCGTACGATAAATGCCGCGCGTTCATTGATGGTCGGCGCCTGAAAAGCTGGAGTTGGGAAGATATCGCCAGACTCGGCCGGACGGAACAGTCAATTGAGAAGGTCAACGACTGGTTCCTGTTGCAGGAGCAAATGGACGACTGGCCTTCGCTGGGCAAAAGCCCGCAGGAGCGCCTTGAATGCTGGAAGAAGATTGTTCGGCACAAGGAACAGGCCGAGCAGCAATCCGTTGCCGCGGCGAGACCCTTGATTGTTGTGGGGGCGGAAGAAGCCGAGCCTGGCATGGCAGTGCCGCAAGACGCGCGAAGTGCATGGCAGCTTTACAGAAAACATCTGATCGCGCAGGGCTGGAAGCAAGCCTCGGTCGATAATATTCAAATGTCTGCGGTGCGCGTCCTTCGGCACCTGCGGCAGACCACCCAAGATCGCATGCCTGTAAAAGGGCTGGTGGTCGGGCATGTACAGTCCGGAAAGACGGCCAACATGGCGGGTTTGATTTCCATGGCAGCCGACTATCGATGGAACCTGTTCGTCGTGCTCACCGGCACCCTCGAGAACCTGCGGGTACAAACCAACAAGCGTCTGGTCGGCGACCTGTTCCAGCATGATGGTAACGTCAGCTGGAAGGCGATCGAGCATCCATCGAAGAACAGTCCTTATGGTGCCCGTGCGCAGGACATGCAGTTCGACGCTGGCCGACGAGACCGCCACCTTGTTGTTTGCCTGAAGAACCCGGCTCGGCTGAAGCATCTCATTGCGTGGATCAAAGCGCACCCGCTGGGCATGTCGCAGATGCGGCTCGTGGTGATTGATGACGAGGCGGATCAGGCGGGCATCAATTCGAATGACGTTTCGAAGGCTGAGCGTACGGCCATCAACAAACTCATCCTCCAATTGATCAGTTTGCCTCTGCAATGCGTGAACTATGTTGCGTTCACCGCCACACCCGCCGCCAACTTTCTCAATGAAGGACCAGGAGAGACCCTTTACCCTTCGGATTTCATTGCAGCGCTGCCGCAGGCGGACGAACATTTCGGGCCCGTGCAGATTTTTGGTTACGCCGAACATGATAAAGAGCCGCTTGGAATCGTTCGTGAAGTCTCTACAAAAGACCTGGAACAGGTGGGTAGCCTTCACCGAGGGGAAGACCTGACACTGCCTCACGCGCTGCACGAAAGCCTGATTTGGTACCTGTGCTGTGTAGCCGTGATGCGATTGTCCGGCGCTGCAAAGCCTGTGAGCATGTTGATCCATACAAGTGCAAGGCAGCTTCATCATGAGTACATGAGCAAAGCGGTGCAGGCAGCGCTCCAGACGTGGTCGAAGTACGCTGATGATCAGTTGGCCGCTACATTCAGGCCCGTGTGGGACAACGTTTCGTCACAACTCGATGTTGCGCAGTTTGCCGACCGTTTCCCTGACTACGGCCGGCTCTCCGAACTTCGTGAACTGCCGGCGTTTGACTTTTTTTTTGCAGAAGTGCGGACACTTCTCGATACGGTGACAGCTATCCAGCTGGATGCAGATTTGCAACGGACATACCACCAGGGCATCCATATCTGTGTTGATAACTGTGCCAATAACGGCGTGACTGATGAGAACGAGGTCAGGCGGCTATTCTACCCTGACGCTGAGCACGCTCTGAATTACTGCACAGCGTTTATCGTTATCGGCGGTGGCACGCTTTCTCGCGGGCTGACGATTGAAAACCTAGTCAGCACATTCTTCCTGCGTGGCTCGGCGCAGGCAGATTCCCTGATGCAGATGGGGCGCTGGTTTGGTTACCGCAGAGGCTATGAATTGTTGCCTCGTGTGTGGATGTCCGATGATACGAGAGAAAAGTACGAGTTCATGACCGTCGCGGAAGAGGAACTTCGTGACGATCTGCAGCGCTTCATGTACGCCGGTGCCAAGCCTGAAGAGTTCGGGCCTCGGGTCCGTGTCCATGCTGGGCTCGCATGGCTTCGCCCGACAGGTGCGAACAGGATGCAGCGCGCGATCAAGGCAAAATTCGACTTTTCGGGAATCAATCGGCAAACAACCGTTTTTCATGACGGCGATGATGCTGCTGCGGTGCTCAATAATAATTTGTTGTGTACAGCGAAATTTCTAAGCTCGGCAGGTACCAACCTCAAAAAATCCGAATTGAAGGGGGCCAATAGCCTTGTCTGGCGTAATGTCGACGTCGGTCAGGTAGCCAAATATCTGGCGGACCTGTCGTTTCATCCCGGTAATCAGTTCTTCTCCGACATGCCAGCTTTTTTGACATGGCTCGGTGAGCACGATAAAGACGCTGGCTATACGAAGTGGAACGTCGTGGTGGCGGGCAACACACCGAAACCGGATAACAGCTGGGAGATTTCCGGCGAGACTATTGGCCGGATCAACCGTAGCCGCTTCGCCGATAAGCGTTCGGATGATGGTGTGTCCATTGGTACGCTGCGAGATCCGAAGGACCTGCTGGCGGATGCATACGCTCTTCAAGAAGTTGGTCTTCCGAAGCCGGGTTCTAGTAATTTCCAAGTGGCAGAGGAACGCGACAAAGGTGGTGTCGGAACAGTACCTCAACTGCTGATCTATCTCATCGATAAAGACAGCCCCTATGAGCCTTCTACAAAGGTCACCCCTGCGCCGCGCCGAGAGAGGCAATCGCTCAATGCCAAAGCGCACATCGTAGGTATCAGCCTTTATCTGCCGGGTTCGCAAGGCAAGCAGAAAAGCTATGTCACTCACGTGACAGTCAATATTCCGGAGACCTTCGCGCCATCGGAAAGTAATCTTGAAGAAACGGTAGGCGCGGTCTGATCCATGAAGTATTACAGCCTCCCACTGCAGCCCATGCAGGAGTCCGGTGCGTTCCTGCTTCGCGCGCTGCAGAATGAAGAAACGCCTTTGCTGGACTTGCTGGTACGCGAATCCGTTCAGAACGCGCTCGACGCAGGGCGCAAAGGTAATCAGGAACTGCCGGTTTCAGTGGATTTCCATATCCGCGAGCACTCGCTGGAGGCCATCGCCTCCATCTTCAGTGAAGGGCTGAACCTGCAGATGCTCGGAAAACGCTATCCGCGTACGCCGAAACTGCTTGAGATCCGCGACTCAGGTACTGAGGGGCTGACCGGGCCGATGACCTTCGACAGCGTTGGAGCCAATGGTCAGCATGGCAATTTCCTGAAGCTCGTGTTCGAAATCGGCCGGACTCGCACGGATGAGAGTGCGGGTGGTTCGTGGGGATTGGGCAAGACCTGTTACTTCCGCATGGGGGCAGGCCTTGTTGTCTACTACAGCCGGATCGAGACATCCGGAGGATATGAAGAGCGGCTGGTGGCTTCGCTGGTCGAAGATGAAAACAGTGTCGACCGCTTGCAGCTCACGACGCAAACCGGCATTGCGTGGTGGGGAGCGAATGACAGACTGCAAGCAATCACTGCGCCGGAGCACATCCACAATATCCTGAGGGCATTGGGTGCCCAACCGTTCAGCGGTAAAACAACCGGCACGGCAATCATCATCCCATTGCTCAAGGAAAACCTGCTGTCCGTGTTCGACCACGAAGACAGGTCGGCGCCGTGGTGGCACAGTAGTTACGAAGATTACGTAAATGTTGCGATCCAGCGCTGGTTCAGTGCGCGCCTGGATAACCCCTTCTTCGCCAGTGGTAGATACCTGAGTGCTTCGGTTAACGGTATGGAGATAGCTAGCGCGGATATGTTGCCGATATTCCGGGCCAGTCAGTGCTTGTATGACCGCGCAATAGGAGAGGCGCCTGAAGAGGCAGATTATCTGACGGCCAGAGGTCTCAAGAGCGACGATGTGCTTTGCAAAGCTATCCAGTTGCGAGGTGAGTTCGTGGGCTCCGGTCACGCGGGCTGGCTGCTTGGCGTGGCGTTGACCTCACGTCAATTGCAGATGGAGGCGCCAGACAACGCCCCCAGCCCGGAAACCTGTATCTTCTCTAGGCCAGGAAGCGGCGCTCCCCATCGACCGATGGTGACATTCATGCGCTCACCTGGAATGAACATCTGTTGGGATGACAGTATCGATTCGCGAGGCTGGGCCGGTGGGTTCGCCGGTTTTGCAGACGGCCGACACGTTGTGGCGCTTTTTGTGCCAGATTCGGAACAGGAGCTCCTGCCATCCGCAGCCCGAGGGTTACGCTCAAGCATACAGAATCTCGAAGGTTATCTAAGGAGCTGCGAGCGTGCGGACCATGCCGCGTGGGTGGACGTGAACGGAGGGCGGGTTGTTGAAAAGATTCGTGGCCAGTGTGGCCGAATCTTGAAGGATTTCGGCGTACCGTCCCAGCCCAGCGTAACCGTCAAACCTTCGATGCGTATGTCACGCAAACTGGCCGAACTCGTGCTGCCCAGCCGTGGGTTTGGCGGGGATGGGCGGTTTGGCAAAGCGGCGCCGCCTCCGTCCATCGGCCAAGGTTCCAGAAAAGGCGCTGTGGCTTCGCCCGAATTGGAGGTAACCGAAGTCAAGCATGCGGCATCCGCCATCGTCATGAAATGGTGCTTGAGGTGGGGGCTGATGCAGCCAGACATATCCAGAGAAATCACCGTTTCCGTGGATTCCGAATCCGGGCCGATCCCTTTAGAGGCATGGTTTGTGAACGGGCTCGGCACGTTTCCGTTTCGACTGGAATCACCCCTCATCAGCAGTGCGACCCCTTCTGTAAAATGCACGGAAATGGCCGACGGAACCTATGTCAGGCTCTCGGTCGATGCGGCGTCTGTTCAACCGGGGCTGGTGCTGGAGGGGGAGCTTCACGTCAGGATAAATGAACCTGGTGGCAAGTTATTGCGGCCGGTGGTCGGTGTGCGGATTTCGGATTCCAATGGAGCCGCGCAATGAGTACTCGGTTGCCGCTATATCGAATGCTGAATGCGCCACTCGGCGGCGCAAGCGATTCGGAAGTGCTCTTTGTTTTCCGGTCACATGATGGCCTTGATCCGGGTGCGACGGAGGTGAGTGGCGATCAATACGCCTTGGGCAAGGACAGTGACTGGAACCCGGCCGAACATCCCTTGGTGGTTCAATCCTTGATCGAGCGGGCTCCGCTTCTGGAAGCCATCTTCGGTCCCGAGGGTGTGGCGAACACCGACACTGAAGTGTTGCTGGCACTGGAATGGGCATCGGCAGATTCCTGCTGGCGAACGCTTGGGCCCGTTCATGGCCTGCGTTACGAAGAAGCAGGCAGCGGTGTGATGCTCAACATCGAATTGGAGCCCGGGACCGTAAGAGGGAGCGGTTTTCTATCTGTTCAGGCGTTTCTAGGCCAATCCAAAGCAGAGTTCGTTCCCGGATTTGCGCATCACCTAGGTGCACGACTGGGTCCTTTGGCACAACCGATCGAAATCATCATCGACGGTGACGGCTCCCTTTTCCCTGTGGTGGAGGAGTCTCTTGGCGCAGACGGTCCACTGTGGGAATTGAAAGCTTGCTGGAGCGATCCGCAGGATGAGCCATTCTCCAGCGACTATGTCGCTTTGGTACTCAACAATGCCCACCCGCATTTTGAGCAGTTGCGCGACCGTCGGGCCCTGAATATCGAGCAGTCGCCGTTGATGCGCCAAGTGTTCGCAGCCTGGCTCGCCCTGGTCATTGCGCAGGTCAAAGTAGACATGGGTGCACAATTCGATACATATCAGGACGGGCTCGATACCGATGAAGGTATTGCGAGTATTGCGGATGCAGTGCATACGTTCATTCGAATGGGTGATCTGAATACAGCCTCGCTTCCTGAATTGTTCATATCCACGCAATGCTGGCTTGATCGCCGGATTCGGGCACTGGAGAACGCGGTATGAGTTTCCCGACACTGAATCTCAAACTGTCGCAGCGCCACTTTGACGAGATGGTCAAAAGCGGTTCATTTCTCCACGAAGTTTTCAGTCCGGAAATGGAAGAGGTACGCCGCAAACTCTTTGCAATTGTGTCGATGTATGACCCCATTGCCAGAAGCAATGCCTCAGGCCCTGGGGCCTATGACATGAAAGTTGGCCTTGCCCTGTACCAGGTCTTGGGAGAGGCTGGCATGGACATTCGCACCGCCGCAGATGACGGCTGGTGGCGCTATTTATCCTTGCGTGTACTGCCTGATCTGGTGAAAAATCGTTGGGACAGCGCACCACCCGTGCGTTACTGGAAAGGCCGAAGCCGCATCTGGTTACGGGCGTTGTGGTGGACCGTTCACCTGACGTGGCAGGGCACCGAGGAAAACACTCGAAAGGTGTTGGAGAGCGTGACTACCGATACGGTCGTACAACTGGTTGAGCGCCCAGGTAAGGGCGGTTTCAGGATTGATCTGACGCGCTTGATTTTCAGGATGCGATGGCTGCGTAAACCCTCCCAGGATCAGTTCAGGGCAATCATGAAGCTCAATACGGCGCAGATCGTGCTCAAGGAACCCGTTTTCTGCGAAGGCGGTTTGTTCGGCTACGTCGATGCACTGTTTGCCGATGTAGGATGCGCACCCATTGGTATTAATAGCGAACATGACTGACTTGTTGAAAGAGATTCAGGGAGGCTTTGCCAACCTCGACCAGAGTGGGCGGATGTTGCCCATCAAGGCGATGCCAGCAGCCTGCCCTGCGTGGGTATTTCGTGAAGGCGACAGGTTCGGCGTTGCCGTTGAGTGCTCTGCCCCCCTAGAGATCTCGGAAGGGTTCGCCGGCGCCAGGCTCCGGACAGTGGAGCGGGTGATCGCGGGACAGCAGAGGCGCTTTCTGCGGTTGGAGTCGTCCATTGAATGGCTCCGCAACGAGTTCGGGGTGATCTGCGAGCATATGGTCAGCGTCGAGCCCGGCATCGCGGTACGGCAAGCGTTGCTGGCTGATCCTCTGGTTTGGTGGGAAAGGTGGCGGCACCTGCTGGGGAATGCGCTGGTCGACAAGCATGGCTATGACGTGCTCGCTGAACTGCTGGCTCTGGAGACGCTGGTTATTGGAGGGGGGGCCTATGAGTGGAGCGGCCCTTTCGGAGGCGTAGTTGACATTAGAACTCCAACGACCGACTACGAAGTCAAGTCAACGATCAGCCGTTACGGGAGCGTGATCAACATTTCTGGGCAGTTCCAGCTGGCCGCCTCATCGGGTAAGCCGCTACAACTGATTCACTTCAGGTTTGAGCCGGTCGATGAAGGTCTGTCGATTGATCTCGTTTGCGATCGTCTCGTTGCACTCGGCATCGATGCCGCCGTGCTGGAAGGAGCATTGCAGCGTCTCGGCATGGAGGCAGGGTGTTCGGCACGAAAAGAAGCATACAACCTGCTCGAGGCACTGTCCTATTCGGTTGATGACAGTTTTCCCCGGATAACGCCTGCAAGTTTCATAGGTGGAGTATTACCCGCAGGCGTTGTTCAGTTCGAGTACAGCGTTGATCTTTCTGGTCTAAAGTCCAAACTGCTATAGAGATTGACTCAGGTTGCGTAACGGTTCGATGGAGGTTCAGGATTGCCGGCTTGGTAGCCCGAGCGCCCCGGTCAGATGGACGGCGCTGTATGGAGAGCGGGCCAGGAAATATAACGTTGATCGCAATCCGGCACGGCCTCCAGAAGCCATTGGATCTCTGCTTCCGGCCTGCGGATTCCGCACTCCCAGAGTTCGAAGACGCGCCAACCCTGTTGCAGCAGTTCGTCCCTGTTTCTTATATCTCGCTTCACGTTCTGCTCGAACTTTGCGCGCCAGAAATCTTCGCGAGACTTGGGATTGGTCGCGTACCGGCATCCGGGGTGCCTGTGCCAGAAGCAGCCATGAATGAATAAGCAGAGGCGGTAGCGAGGTAACACCACGTCCGGGCGACCGGGAAGCTGTCGTGGGTGCAATCGATACCTGAAGCCATGACTGTGCAGCAGCTTTCGAACCTTCATCTCCGGGATTGTATTGCTGCCGCGGATGCCGGCCATCATGCGAGATCTGACTTCTTTGCTGACTACGTCCACCGATCACCCTCCAGATGTGCCTGCTCTTGCTGAGTTACGACCTTTGAACTGCGCTAGCGCTCCCGAGGCTTATATAAATCGCTGGTTTTCTCGCCGGGCGCAGAGTAGTGGACAACGATTTAGCTGCGTATGGACCATAATTTGAGATTGCCATTTCCGCCGAAAAACTTTTAGTTGGCAATCGTCGTGAGCGCGGCTAAAGCTGCGCTGGTGGGCCAATCCTGGTAAAGTATTGCTGCTCGGCTAACTATGCTGTTGCCATTCCTGTTTTCTTGACTGATGAGCCCATGACTCAATACCAGAACACTCTTTTCCCGCCGAGGGCGACCGCCGAGCCAGCTGTTGCAGTTGAGGACGCTATCCAGATCGTTGACCTTTTCGCGGGCCCTGGCGGACTGGGTGAGGGTTTTTCATCCTCCGGTGATGGCAATCGATTCGACATCATCGTTTCCGCCGAAATGGACCCTGTGGCCAGGAAGACACTTAAACTGCGCGCCTTCTATCGCTTGCTCAAGCGCGAGTATCCCAAAGGGCTTCAGGACTACTACCGGTACTGCAATGGTGAGGCCGCAGAGCCTAGCACTCCTGAAACGAGAGATTTCTGGACCCGAGCCGAGGAGGAAGCACGGCAGATCACCTTGGGATCGGAGGCAGGCGACTCTGAGCTAAATGAACTCATCGACGCCAGATTGAATAAAGATGGACGTCCCTGGGTCCTCATAGGCGGCCCTCCATGCCAAGCGTATTCAATCGTTGGTCGGGCTAGAAATCAAGGCAAGCAGGGTTACGTCGCTGAGAATGATCATCGGCATTTTCTGTATAAAGATTATCTGCGTATCATCAAGAATTATCGCCCTACTGTTTTTGTCATGGAAAATGTCAAAGGGATATTGTCTTCCAAGGTTGGGGGTGAAGGGATCTTTGCGCAGATTCTCAGAGACCTAGTGGACCCTACCCAAGCATTGGATCATGTAGAGGGCGGGCAGAAATACAAGATCTGTTCTCTGGTTTCAGAAGAGTCGATCAGCTCTGCTGATTGCATCGGGAGGGTAAATCCGAAGTCTTTTATCATCGAAGCAGAAAAATACGGGATTCCACAAGCTCGCCATCGAGTCATTCTTCTGGGAATAGCGCTCGACGAGCACGGTAATACCCCATTTCATGACCTCCTGAAAACAGCCGACCCGGTATCGGTCAGACAAGCCATCGGTGGTTTGCCCAAGCTTAGAAGCAAGCTGTCGCGGCGTTCGGACTCCCAAAAAGATTGGTACCGAGCGGTTACCGACGAAGTAGACGATTTACTGCGTCACGCGGAAATGGAAGATGGCAAACTGATTGCGCCTCTGCGAGCTACTCGTCAAGCACTTTTCAATGCTCCTCAGAGTTCTGGCGGTCTGCGAGTGCCTAAGGAGCAAGGTCTAGGCAGCACGGGTATACCTACCCTTGATGCCTGGTACCAAGACGCCGATATCAAATACTGGATGAGCCACGATGCCCGCGGACATATGCAGTCCGACCTGCGGCGATACGCGTTTGCAAGCACCTTTGCTGAGCACAACAAGTATTCGCCAAAGGGCCATCAGCAATTTTCACTGCCTGGCCTTGCTCCCGCTCACAAGAACTGGGAAAGCGGTAAATTCAGTGATCGCTTCAGGGTGCAGCTCGCAGAGCTTCCGGCAACGACTATCACCAGCCATATCTCGAAGGATGGCCACTACTTTATTCACTACGACCCTGCGCAATGTCGTAGCTTGACCGTTCGCGAGGCCGCGCGGCTTCAGACCTTCCCAGATAACTATTATTTCGAAGGGAATCGAACCCAGCAGTACCACCAAGTGGGCAATGCGGTACCGCCTTTATTGGCAAACAAAATCGCGGAAATTGTTTATGACGTTGTGTGTCGGCGGATTGCCGAACGTCAAGATATTATGAAAAGACCTGCACAAAGTGAATCACCACTTCTGCTGTAGACGCTAACTGACAGCTTTTGGCCCACAGTGTGTAGCAACGCGCTCAAGGTTCAGTAAGGCCATATTGAAGTTTTCAGACTGTGTAGGCAATGTGCTATTCACGCTGACTATGAGGCAATGGGGGTGATGGATTTGGCGCCGGATGCGTTTGATCTTGATTGGGGCAGTAATCGGCTGAGGCAGGTAAAGGTCTGATTGCCTATCCGTGTACCTTTACTTCGGGCGGATCATGCCTCTGAGATTGCTTTCACGCACGACTGCACCTACTGCGAAGCGCGCGATGAGCGATTCAACGATCTCCATCGTGCCTGGCGGCGCTAGAGGTCCTACCAAAATTTCCGCATTCGTCAGCGCTTTGTGATCGAGCTTCAGGTCGACGTAAAGAGGATTAGGGATTCCTCTTATGAGATCGACGCCCTTTTGATGCCAGATTTTCCTGGATTCAATATATGCAGATGCTTCGCCGGTGTACGGCTCCGTGGGGCCCGGCGCGGCGACCATTACGAACCGATGCTCCTGCTGAAACGCCCATGAGTCAGACTTCAAGAATGCGATCTCAGTGCCTTCACCATGGAGTGTGATTTCGTTTTCACTGGATACGGTAGCGAATCGCCCAATCGCAGCGGATACGTCCGGCACGTAGCTCACTGGTTGACCGAATGTTTGTCTCATCTGAGGCGTAGGAAGTAGCGTTATGTTGGCGGCGAGCATCTCTTCAATACTGTACGGCGCTTCAAGATCAAGAAACTGAAAATTCTCGTGCCACCTGATATCGATTGGACGCCAGATGAAGGGGTCAGAGCGGAGGGAAAGGCGAACACCCCGCATAGAGTCTCCGTACATCGCCCACTGCGGAATGCTTTCCTCGTCGGCGGCTGACCAGCAGCTTGCAAACATCCGCGCCCCGAGAGGAAATGGGCCCAGCGACCGGCCTTCGGTTATGTCATCAAACTGGTCTAAACGAGTGAAGCGTAAAGTCTGGTGCCTAAGTATCAAAGCCAACGTGTTCACTGCCGTGTAGTGATGCAGCATCGGTGCAATTCCCTGCGAGGTCGATTCCGAGTTGTACGAGTGAGATGAGACCCAGCCTGCCTCCGCAGCCCGTCCATTGCGGGCATGGCCATGTAGGACCGCTAGCGTAGCGTTGCTGTCATGAGCATAGTCGTCGCCCAGATGGTACGCGGACGTTTCAGCCGGTGACTAGTGATACCTTTCGTCAGGTCTCTCCAAATCGATCCACGCTCTTGAGGGGCCTGCGGCCGCAATTCGGCTTCGCCCCATACCCCGCGCTGATTTTCGCCGGTGAGTTCGTTAAACAGCTTTCACTCCTCCTCTGAGGGCTAGTAGTCGTGTTGTGCCGTCATGCTCAATACTTGATCAAAAACTGATTCTAAGCGCACAGCATGCTGCCTAGCACGCTTCACGGCCAGCCTCTGGCTGTCGGTTTTAAGTGACCGGCGAATCTCGCGTTTACCCTGGAGCAGTTTACGAACGGGGGGCCGGAATGACCATCCGGAAATAGTAAGTTCCGTGACGGTTGAGCGATAGGTAGTAGGGTAGTAGTTTCACGATGAGCACCGGTTGATGCCTCACCAGAGTGTCACGCCTTGGTGGCGCACTAGCTAAAAATGCTAGCTTCTGACAGCACAACGCCCCGAAAACGGGGCGCTGTGTAAGGATATGGTGGAGCCGGGGGGATTTGAACCCCCGTCCGCCAGTACTCCGCTGTCGGTACTACATGCGTAGCCGTTTCTATTAAGTTAACCCTCAGCGACCCGAAGGGCAGGGTGCTTTGGGCGAGTTGTGTAAGTTTTAGCCGCTTCGTCCACAACGTACTGCACGGCGATTCTGTTCTATATGACAATCACTTTGGGTTTACAGACATCCCCTGGTGATTGCTGGACCCGAAGGTACCAGAAGCTCAGGGCTAAGGCTGCTTACGCAGCGAGAGCGAATTCCTGGCCGTAGTTTTCGTCATTGGCAACTATAAGAAGTTGCAACAGTGGATTTACGAGTTCTGTTACCAACTCGGCATGCACCTAAAGTTTCGCGACCGGCGTCGAATCCTAAACGGCCCCGTGCTTGTAACTCGTTGTTTCTTAGTGAGTGACAAGCCTGTGCAGTGTACGTCAAATGCTCACGGAAGGCCAACCCGAAGGTTGGCCCTCTCGCTTACTGACCGCCTTTGTCGCTGTTTTGCAGGTCCTGCAGGGCCTTGGAGCTGATCTCGATGCACTTCTTGTCATCGCCAGCTGCATGAGCCGCCTTGGCCTGGGATACGGCAGTGTCGATTTCGCCGCTTTTGCCGCTGGTGTCGGTGGCGAGCAGGGCTTTGCCGTTGTTGATTTTGTCGAGGTTGATCTGGCACAGGTCTTTGTCATTACCCGCGGCGAACACAGGGGACGCCAGCATCGCAGCGGTAACAAACAAGCCAGCAAGAGCGGAACGCTTCATGGGGTATCTCCTTGCGCAAAAGGGCTCGACGCTGCTGGCGTTGAACGGCGGCCAGCGACATCACTGATGAGCCTCGTTCGTCGAGGCCTATGCAGATGACTACGCCAGTGCGCAGGGGTTCTGTTTTTTTGCGGGTTTAATGTGTGCGTGCTTTTGTGACGCGGTCAACGAGGTACACCAACCCATGGTAGTCGATGCCGCCATGTTGGCTCAGGCCGATTTCGCAGGTGCGGCTGGTGGAAATGCCTTCACTGCAAGAGTGCACCGCCGTCTTGAGTGAGCGCAGGGCGTGGGCGTTGAGTTCCGGCGTGGTGAAGCCTTTGTCGCCGGCGAAACCGCAGCAGTGGATACCTTCCGGAATGACCACGGTGTTGGCGCAGCGTCGGGCAAGGTCGATCAGTGCTTGGCTTTCGCCCAGGTGTTGAGTGCTGCAGGTGACGTGCACGGCGATTGGCGCTTGCTGAGGTGTGAAGTCGAGGCGGTCCATCAGGTGGGTGCGGATAAATCGTACGGGGTCGTAGAGGTCCAGGCGTGTTTCGCCCAGGTCTTGCACCAGGCGCAGGGTGCAGGGGCTGGTGTCGCAGTAGATCGGATCGAGGCCGCCACGGCTGGCCTGGAGCAGGGCGCCGATCAGTTCCTGGCGCTTGTGATCGGCCTGTTCGGCGTAGCCTTTGGAGGCGAAGGGTTGGCCACAGCACAGGCTGTCGAGGTTGTCGGGGATGACGACTTGGTAACCGGCTTTTTCCAGCAGGCTGCGGGTTTTGTCGTACAGCGACATTTGCTCTTTATCTGCCGCCGCCGGCCCCATCGCGCGTGAGACGCAAGCGGCGAGGTAGACCACGCGCGGACGTCCGTCGGTGGCTGCGGGGCTGAAGCGAATGGTTTTTTCCGGTTGCGGCATGGCAGTGGTCCACTGCGGAACCTGTCCCTTGGACAACCTGGTCATCTGCGCCGACAACTTTGCCAGGCGCGGGGCGCCCAATAGCATGCGCGCGCCGTTGGCGACATGCAGGGTGAATCGCATGCCTTGCAGCACAGTAGCGAAATGGTTGGCGAGCCATTCGGCAGTTTTCCTGCGGTCGGCGTCTCGGCTGCGCAGCTTTTTCATCAGGTCACCGGTATTGATGCCTACAGGGCAGCGCTGGGCGCACAGCCCGGTGGCGGCGCAGGTGTCGATTGCTTGGTACTGGTAGGCGGCTTCGAGTTCGGCGGTATCCACGCCCGCGCGTTTCCTGGCCTGGATGTCACGCCAGATCACGATGCGCTGGCGCGGACTCAGGGTCAGGCCATTCGACGGGCACACCGGCTCGCAAAATCCGCACTCGATACACTTATCCACAAGCTCGTCGGCAGCCGGCAGGGGCTTGAAGTGCTTGAGATGGATTTGCGGGTCTTCGCTGAGCACTACGTCCGGGTTGAGGATGCCATTGGGGTCGAGCAGGCGCTTGAGCTGCCACATCAGTTGATAGGCCTCGCTGCCCCATTCCAGTTCGACGAATGGCGCCATGTTGCGGCCGGTGCCGTGTTCGGCCTTCAACGAGCCGCCGAATTCCACGGCCACCAACTGCGCCACGTCATCCATGAACGCTTGATAGCGTGTGATTTCTTGCGCGCTGTTGAAGCCTTGGGTGAACACGAAGTGCAGATTGCCCTCCAGGGCGTGTCCGAACAGGATGGCTTCGTCGTAGTGATGTTTGTCGAACAGCGCGATCAGACGGTTTACGCCGATGGCCAGTTGCTCGACCGGGAAGGTCACGTCTTCGATGATGACGGTGGTGCCGGTCTTGCGCACCGCCCCGACGGCGGGGAAGGTGTCTTTGCGGATCGCCCACAGCCGGGCGTTTGCCACGGGGTCTTCAGTGAAGTCGACCTGCTTCTCCACCGCAAAGGGGGCCAGGGCCTTCATGATCAGCGCCAGTTGCTCACGAAGTAATGACGGCGACGCCGCGCGGGATTCAATCAATAGGGCGCAGGCTGTTTCCGATAGGTGCTGTACGAATTCGGGCATGCCTGGCTTGTTTTGCACGGAGCGCAGGCTGCGTCGGTCCAGCAATTCCACCGCGGAAACTGGCTGGGTTTTCAGGGCGGTTACGGCGTTGCAGCAGGTCTCGACATTCGGGAATACGATCAGCGCCGAGGCTTTGTTCGGATGGTCGACCACCGTGTTGTAGGTCACGGCACTGATAAATCCCAGGGTGCCTTCGGAGCCCACCAGCAGGTGGCTGAGGATCTCCAGTGGGTCATCAAAATCCACCAGAGCGTTGAGTGACAGGCCGGTGGTGTTTTTCAGGCGGTATTTATGGCGGATGCGTGCGGCCAATTCGGCATTCGCCCGCGTCTGGCGACCGAGTGTCGCCAAGCGTTCAAGCAGCGCGCCGTGCCGATTGCGAAATGCCGTGACGCTTGCCGCGTCTTCGGTGTCCAGGCGGCTGCCATCGGCCAACACCAGGCGAATGCCGGCGAGGGTGTGATAAGTGTTCTGCGCCGTACCGCAGCACATGCCGCTGGCGTTGTTGGCGACGATGCCGCCGATTTTGCAGGCATTGATTGACGCCGGATCCGGCCCGATCTTGCGCCCAAACGGGGCGAGCCAGGCATTGGCCTGGGCACCGATTACGCCTGGCTGCAGGCGGATTTGCAGGCCTTGCCCGCGAATCTCGCGGCCGTTCCAATTGTCGCCCAGGACGATCAGCACCGAATCGCTGATGGCCTGCCCGGACAGGCTGGTTCCCGCTGCGCGGAATGTCACGGGTACGCCATCGCGTTGCGCCCATTGCAGCAGCGCGACCACTTCGTCTTCCGACTCGACGCGGATCACCAGGTGTGGGATCAGTCGGTAAAAACTGGCGTCGGTGCCGAAGGCGAGGGTAGAAAGTGGGTCGTCGAAACGCCGATCTTTCGGGATCAGTTGTGCGACATCGCTCAGGAAAGCAGCAGGCAGACTCATCGATCCTCCAGAAACAGCAGACGCCGGAGACGCTGTCCGGTGTCGATTCCTATCCTGTTACGCGCAGGTCATCAGCATACCGGTGAACCGGTAAGTGTGCGCTGGCGTTATCGGGAGCTGTATCGGGAGGAGGTCTGTGGGAGGCGAGGGCATGTAGCCACGGGAGGTTCCCGGGGCTACGCCGTGACAAGGTTAGTCTTCCTTGCCTTTGTTGCGTACGGCGCGATGCAGCTCGCGATTGGAATCGCGCTCACGTTCGGTGTCGCGCTTGTCGTATTCCTTTTTACCCTTGCCCAGCGCAATCTCGCACTTGACCAGGTGCTTGCTCCAGTACCAGGACAGGCAAATGCAGGCATAGCCTTTCTGTTGCACGGCAGCGGCGAGCTTTTCCAGTTCGCGGGCGTTGAGCAACAGCTTGCGTGTGCGTACCGGGTCGGCAATCACGTGAGTGCTCGCGGTGGTCAGCGGGGTAATATGACTGCCGAGCAGCCACGCCTCGCCATCCTTGAGCAGCACATAGCTGTCAACCAACTGCAGCTTGCTGGCGCGCAGACTTTTTACTTCCCAGCCGGCCAGGACCAGACCAGCCTCGAAACGGTGTTCGATGAAGTAATCGTGTCGCGCCTTTTTATTTTGCGCGATGGTCCCTGTAGGGTGTTTCTTTTGTTTAGCCATAGGGGCGGCATTATAGGGAGTTGCGAGCGTGTCGGCTACGGTCAAGCTGCGTGCTTGAGCGTGTTGAGCGAATCCCGGACAATGCGGGCAGTTCTTTGGTTTTTTTCTCTCGCGGATTGGGCTGTTTTTTTCGCGATGTTTGTCTCAGCAGTGGAAATAACGCTCACATGACGACGCATATTCAACGTTCGGCCCTGCTGCCTTATCCGGCGCAGGCGCTCTATGACCTGGTCAACGACGTGGCGCGTTACCCGGAATTTCTACCCTGGTGCTCGACCGCTGAAGTGCTGGAAGGCAGTGACGAGTACATGGTTGCCAGTGTTGGCGTCGCCAAGGGCGGCCTTAGCCAGCACTTTGTCACGCGCAATATCCTGGTGCCTGGCAAATCCATCGAAATGAATCTGCAGGAAGGCCCTTTTACGCAATTGCATGGCGTATGGGTATTCAAGGCATTGACCGAGAAGGCCTGCAAGATCAGCCTGGATCTGTCCTTTGATTACGCCGGGCCGATTGTGCGGGCGACGTTGGGGCCGCTGTTCAATCAGGCAGCGAATACGTTGGTCGACGCCTTCTGTGAACGAGCCAAGCAACTGCATGGTTGAGATTGAAGTGGTGTATGCCACCGCCGAACGCCAGGTTTTATTGGCTGTAAGCGTGCCGGTCGGTACTTGTCTGCGGGCAGCCGTGCAGGCGTCGGGAATGGCTGCGCAATTTCCTGAAGTGGAGCTTGCCGATTGCCCGTTGGGGATTTTTGGCAAGGTGGTGACGGATGCCGAGACTCGCCCTGTGCAGTCGGGTGACCGCATCGAGATTTATCGCCCGCTGCTGGCAGATCCCAAGGAAGTGCGCAGGCTGCGCGCGGCCAAGGCTGCGCTGGCCAGACAGAGAAACGACTAGGCTTGCCAATTGGCAGGCAACAAAAAGCCCGGCATGCCGGGCTTTTTATCGAGCGCCGCTAACTTACTGCGGGCTGGTGTCCAGAGGCTGTGGCGACGGGACTGGAACAGTTTCCACACCGTCGACGTCTTTCTGGATCTTGTCCAGCAAAGAGCCAGGCTTGGCCGGTACTTCGGACTTGGGCTGCTCACTTTGCTGCGCGGGAGCAGGCACAGGTGCAGTGCCGGTGTCCTTGCCAAGCAGGGCTTCATCACGGCTTACGCCAGGCATGAAGTCACCGGAAAGGCTGACGAGCTGATCATTGCCATTGAAAATTACGCTGACGCGTTCCTGCTGGCGTTCACCGCCACCCGGTTGAAGGCTGTACAGATAATCCCAGCGATCGGCATGGAAAGTGTCGGTCAGCAGGGGGTTACCCATGATAAACCGTACTTGCCGTCGGGTCATTCCGGGGCGTAACTGGTCTATCATGTCCTGCGTGACGACATTGCCCTGCTGGATGTCGATTTTGTAAACCCCGGGGAATGAACAACCGGCGAGTGCGAGCAGTCCCACAAAGGTGAAACTGGTTAGCAAGAGCTTGGTGTTTTGCATCGGTGGGCGACTTCCACTATCTTGGCTGGGACAACGTAAACGCCGATCATACCCGTATTAAGAGAAGCTGCGAAGCAGCATCCGCGAGAAAGCTAACCATGGTTGAAAATAGCGAACTACGCAAAGCCGGTCTCAAAGTGACTCTGCCTCGAGTCAAGATTCTACAAATGCTCGATTCTGCTGAGCAGCGCCACATGAGTGCCGAGGATGTCTACAAGGCGCTGATGGAGTCTAACGAGGACGTAGGCCTGGCCACGGTTTACCGTGTGCTGACCCAGTTTGAAGCCGCAGGGCTGGTGGTTCGCCATAATTTCGACGGCGGTCATGCAGTGTTCGAACTGGCTGACGGTGGTCATCACGACCACATGGTTGACCTGGATACCAATGAGGTTATCGAGTTCACCAGTCCGGAAATCGAAGCCCTTCAGCACAAGATCGCTGAGGAGCATGGCTTCGATTTGGTTGACCACAATCTCGTGCTCTACATACGTAAGAAAAAGTAAAAGTCGTTGCAGATTCGCTCTGCAAAACGATAGAAGGCGACCCCAGGGTCGCCTTCATGCTTTCTATAGGAGGGAGAAGAGACTCAACTCAAGCCTTGGCCGCTACCACCATTTTCTTCGCGTGAGCCAGAGACTCCTTGGTCAAGTCGATGCCGCCGAGCATTCGCGCCACTTCCTCCACGCGCTCGGACTTGTTCAGCTTGGACACGGCCGTATGGGTCGCATCACTGCCTCGGACTTTATGCACAAACAAATGCTGATGGCCCTGGGCTGCCACTTGCGGCAAGTGAGTCACGGTCAGCACCTGGCCGCGATCTCCAAGCCGACGCAACAACTGGCCGACAATTTCTGCAGTTGGGCCGCCAATCCCCACGTCTACTTCGTCGAACACCAGCGTCGGTACGCGTGACGTTTGTGCGGTGATGACCTGGATCGCCAGGCTGATGCGTGACAACTCACCACCGGACGCCACTTTTGCCAGAGCCTTGAGCGGTTGCCCAGGGTTGGCGCTGACCAGCAGTTCCACCTGTTCCAGGCCGTGAGGCTGCAGTTCGTTGTTGGCATTGGCGCGAAGCTCGATCACGAAGCGGCCGCCCGGCATGCCCAGTCGCTGGATCTCTTGTTCCACTGCACCGGCCAGGCGGGTGGATGCCTGCTGGCGAAGCTCGCTCAGCTCCCTGGCCTTTTCCTGATAATGCCGGGCGAACGAAGCGAGTTCATCGCCCAGCCGCTCTATGGATTCATCATTGGCGTTCAGTGTTTCGATTTCATCCATCAGTTTCTGCTGCATCGCAGCCACTTCACTGGGCTGGATGCGATGTTTGCGCGCCAGGGTATAGATAGTGTCCAGGCGTTCTTCGATTTGCTGCAGGCGTGCAGGGTCGGCATCGAAGTGGTCGAGGAAGCGGTTGAGTTCGCCCACGGCTTCCTCGACCTGGATCTGCGCACTGGTGAGCAGAGTAGTGGCTTCGCTCAGCGAGCCGGATGCGTTGTTTACGCTTGAAAGCCGATTGAGGCTGGCCGTGAGTGCATTCAGTACGTTACCCGAATCACTCTCGCTGCATTGCTCGACCACCTGGCGGCATATGCCCAGCAGGGTCTCGGCGTTCGTGAGGTTTTTGTGTTCCTGTTCCAGCTGTTCCAGTTCGCTTTCGCCAAGACTCAGGCTTTCCAGTTCTTCAAGTTGATAGCTGAGCAACTGGTGGCGAGCACGTTGCTCGTCGCCGGAGTTTGAGAGGCGCTCCAGCTCCTGGCGGGTCTGACGCCAGCGCTGGGCGGCCAGTTGGACCTGGCGCGCCAGTTCGGTGGCGCCTGCGTATTCGTCGAGCAGCCGGCGATGGGTGTCGGTTTTCAGCAGCGACTGATGTTCATGCTGACTGTGGATGTCGATCAGCAATTCGCCCAGGGCCTTCAAGTCGCCGAGGGGGCAGGGCGTGCCATTGATATAGCCGCGCGAACGCCCTTCGGCAGTGATGACCCTGCGCAGGATGCAGGGGCCTTCATGGTTCAGGTCGCGCTCGGCCAGCCAGGTTTCGGCCTCGGGGATGTCCGCCAGGTCGAAGGTAGCCAATATGTCGGCCTTGTCTGCACCGGGGCGCACCACGCCACTGTCGGCACGGTCGCCGAGTGTGAGGCCCAGGGCGTCGAGCATGATCGACTTGCCGGCGCCGGTTTCGCCTGTGATTACGCTCATCCCGCGATCCAGTTCGAGATCCAGGTGTTCAACGATGGCGTAGTTATGTACGGACAGGTGCACGAGCATGACGGCCGCTCCCAGGCTTTAGGTCTGGTTATTTATACAGTGTTTTATTCGGGCCTGACAATCCTCCCGCTTAGCTCGATTTGCTTGGTCAATCGTTTTTTTTAGCGCAATGCAGAATGAATACGCAGGAAGTGTGCATGAGTGCGCGAAAGACTTTTGGTAACGAACGCGCTCTTGAACCTGAAAATTGTGGCCCCATATACCGGAACAGAAGCGCGAGTTGAGTTCGCGCATGATTTTGAAAGGAGAAATCTATGGCTGACGAACAGACGCAGGATACGCAAGCGCCAGACGCCAATTCGGCTGTCGGCGATGAACTGGCGACTCGTGTGCAAGTGCTCGAAGAGCAATTGGTCGCCGCGCAGGACCAGTCTCTGCGTGTTGCCGCCGATCTGCAGAACGTCCGCCGCCGCGCCGAGCAGGATGTGGAAAAGGCACATAAATTCGCGCTGGAAAAATTCGCCAATGACCTGCTGCCGATCATCGACAGCCTGGAGCGTGGGCTCGAATTGTCCAACCCGGACGACGAAAACATCCGTCCGATGCGCGAAGGTATTGAGCTGACCCTGAAAATGTTCCAGGACACCCTGAAGCGTTATCAACTGGAGGCGATCGATCCGCAAGGCGGCGAGCCGTTCAACGCCGAACATCACCAAGCCATGGCCATGCAGGAAAGCCATGACCTGGAGCCTAACAGTGTGTTGAAGGTGTTCCAGAAGGGTTACCAACTTAACGGTCGCTTGCTGCGCCCGGCAATGGTGGTGGTCAGCAAGGCACCGGCACCGGCTGCACCTTCTATTGATGAGCAGGCTTGAAATCCGCCGCAAGGCCCCCATTTATAAGTCAAGCGTTTAAGTGCTACCGCAGTTAGCCACCACTGCTGCGGCATCCAAATTCAAGTTTCGGGAGAGTAAATCATGGGCAAAATTATCGGTATCGACCTGGGGACCACCAACTCCTGCGTCTCCGTGCTGGAAAACGGCGTAGCTAAAGTTATCGAAAACGCCGAAGGCGCGCGTACCACGCCGTCGATCATCGCTTACGCCAACGATGGCGAAATTCTGGTGGGTCAGTCGGCCAAGCGTCAGGCTGTGACCAACCCGCACAACACCCTGTACGCGGTGAAGCGTCTGATCGGTCGCAAGTTCGACGAAGAAGTCGTGCAGAAAGACATCAAGATGGTCCCGTACAAAATCGCCAAGGCTGACAACGGTGACGCCTGGGTTGAAGTGAACGGCCAGAAAATGTCGCCGCCGCAAATCTCGGCTGAAATCTTGAAAAAGATGAAGAAGACTGCCGAAGATTACCTGGGCGAAACAGTCACCGAAGCGGTGATCACCGTTCCGGCCTACTTCAACGACAGCCAGCGTCAGGCGACCAAAGACGCCGGCCGCATCGCGGGCCTGGACGTTAAACGTATCATCAACGAGCCCACCGCAGCCGCTCTGGCTTACGGCATGGACAAGGCCAAGGGCGATCACACCGTGATCGTTTATGACCTGGGTGGCGGTACCTTCGACGTCTCCGTGATCGAGATCGCGGAAGTGGACGGCGAGCACCAGTTCGAAGTGTTGGCCACCAACGGCGACACCTTCCTGGGTGGTGAAGACTTTGACATTCGTCTGATCGACTACCTCGTTGACGAATTCAAGAAAGAAAGCGGCATGAACCTCAAAGGTGACCCGCTGGCCATGCAGCGCCTGAAAGAGGCGGCCGAGAAAGCCAAGATCGAACTGTCTTCCTCGCAGTCGACCGATGTGAACCTGCCTTACATCACTGCAGACGCTACCGGTCCAAAGCACTTGAACGTGAAAATCTCGCGCTCCAAGCTCGAAGCTCTGGTTGAAGACCTGGTTCAACGCACCATCGAACCTTGCCGCATTGCGCTGAAAGATTCCGGCATCGATGTGGGCGCGATCAACGACGTCATCCTCGTCGGCGGTCAGACCCGTATGCCACTGGTGCAGAAGCTGGTGACCGAGTTCTTCGGCAAGGAAGCACGTAAAGACGTGAACCCGGACGAAGCTGTTGCCATGGGTGCTGCCATCCAGGGCGCGGTATTGGCGGGTGACGTTAAAGACGTGTTGCTGCTGGACGTCAGCCCGCTGACCCTGGGTATCGAAACCATGGGCGGCGTGATGACCGCGCTGATCGAGAAAAACACCACGATTCCTACCAAGAAATCCCAGGTGTTCTCGACTGCCGATGACAACCAGGGCGCCGTGACCATTCACGTGCTGCAAGGTGAGCGTAAGCAGGCTGCGCAGAACAAGTCCCTGGGCAAGTTCGACCTGGCCGAGATTCCACCGGCACCACGCGGCGTGCCGCAAATTGAAGTGACTTTTGACATCGACGCCAACGGCATCCTGCACGTCGGCGCGAAAGACAAGGCCACCGGTAAAGAGCAGAAGATCACCATCAAGGCCAACTCCGGTCTGTCTGATGAAGAAATTCAACAGATGATTCGTGATGCTGAAACCAACGCTGAAGCGGACAAGAAGTTCGAAGAACTGGCCGGTGCCCGCAACCAGGGTGACGCGCTGGTTCACTCGACTCGCAAGATGATCGCTGACGCTGGCGACAAAGTGACCGCTGAGGAGAAGGCCGCGATCGAAGCTGCCGTGGTTGCCCTGGAAGCTGCCGTTAAAGGTGACGACAAGGCCGCCATCGAAGCGAAGGTCGAGGAACTGTCGAAAGTCTCCGCGCCGGTTGCTCAGAAAATGTACGCCGAACAAGGTCAGCCGGCCGAGGGTGCTGCGCAGCACGCAGAGCCTGAAGCCAAGCACGATGACGTGGTTGATGCCGAGTTCGAAGAAGTCAAAGACCAGAAGTAACAGGTCGTCCGGTTGACCGCTTTCCAGCGGTGACTGGTAGGATGTCGCCGCGCGGGAGCTTGCTCCCGCGTTGGCGTGTCTGGGGTATGCGAATTTTTACAGCATGCGACAGCGTTCGGATGCTGGCGGTGTGATCGGGAATGCTCCTGCTTTCCGAGCAATAAATACCGCGCTTTTGGCCGGCTGCCTGGCTAAAAAGCAGTAATGACCAGGATCGTTGAATTGACGTGAGTTGGGTCCGGGCCTGTATTGGGGCTCAACGAGTTTGGCGGGGCTCAGGAGGGTCTGGCCGAACGTCCTTAAGAGTGCAAAGACTTATGGCAAAGCGTGACTATTACGAAGTGTTGGGCGTGGAGCGTGGCTCCAGCGAGGCGGACCTGAAAAAGGCCTACCGTCGCCTGGCGATGAAGCATCACCCGGACCGTAATCCGGACAGCAAAGAATCCGAAGAGATGTTCAAGGAGGCCAATGAGGCCTATGAATGTCTGTCTGACCCCAACAAGCGTGCAGCCTACGACCAGTATGGTCATGCAGGCGTCGACCCAAGCATGGGCGGCGGCGGTGCCGGCTTTGGCGGGCAGAATTTCTCCGATATTTTCGGTGATGTGTTCAGTGACTTCTTTGGCGGTGGCCGCGGTGGTCAGCGCGGTGGCGCCCAGCGTGGCAGCGACCTGCGCTACACCCTTGAGCTGAACCTTGAAGAGGCCGTGCGTGGTACCAGCGTCAATATTCGTGTGCCGACGCTGGTCAACTGCAAGCCGTGCGATGGTTCGGGTGCCAAGAAGGGCTCCTCGCCGATTACCTGCCCGACCTGTGGCGGCATTGGCCAGGTGCGCATGCAGCAGGGTTTCTTCTCGGTGCAGCAGACCTGCCCACGTTGCCATGGTCAGGGCAAGATCATTTCTGATCCGTGTGATTCCTGCCACGGCGAAGGGCGTGTCGAAGAGTACAAGACCCTTTCGGTGAAAGTACCGGCAGGTGTGGATACCGGTGACCGCATTCGTCTGTCGGGAGAAGGCGAGGCGGGTGCCCAGGGCGGGCCTACGGGCGACCTGTACGTGGTGATCAGTGTGCGCGAGCACTCGATCTTCCAGCGCGATGGCAAGCACCTGTTCTGTGAAGTGCCGATCAGCTTTGTGGATGCGGCGTTGGGCGGCGAGTTGGAAATTCCGACGCTCGATGGTCGCGTGAAGCTCAAGATCCCGGAAGGCACCCAGACCGGCAAGCAGTTCCGTATTCGTGGCAAAGGCGTTGCGCCGGTGCGCGGTGGCGGTGCGGGCGACCTGATGTGCCGTGTTGCGGTAGAGACTCCGGTCAATCTGGGCCGCCGTCAGCGTGAGCTGCTGGAGGAATTCCGCAGCTCGCTGGAAGGCGACGACTCCCACTCGCCCAAGACCACGGGCTTCTTCGATGGCGTGAAGCGCTTTTTCGGCGACCTGTAAGGAATGAGTATGCGACGTATAGCCGTGATGGGCGCTGCCGGGCGCATGGGCAAGACGTTGGTCGAAGCGGTGCAGCAGCGCTCGCCGGCGTCGGGGCTGACTGCAGCAATCGTTCGTCCGGGCAGTACGCTGATCGGTGCGGATGCCGGTGAGTTGGCCTCGCTGGGGCGCATCGGTGTGTCGCTGTCCGGCAATCTGGAGCAGGTGGCTGACGAGTTCGACGTACTGATCGACTTCACGCTGCCGGACGTGATGCTGAAAAACCTGGCGTTCTGCCGCAAGGCGGGCAAGGCCATGGTGATTGGCACCACGGGCCTCAGTGCCGAGCAGAAACAGCTCCTGGTGGAGGCGGGCAGGGATATTCCTGTGGTGTTCGCGGCCAATTTCAGCGTGGGCGTGAATCTTTCGCTCAAGTTGCTGGACCTGGCGGCGCGCGTGCTGGGAGATGAGGCGGATATCGAGATCATTGAAACCCATCACCGTCACAAGATCGATGCGCCATCGGGTACCGCGCTGCGCATGGGTGAGGCGATTGCCGATGCGCTAGGTCGTGATTTGTCGAAGGTCGCGGTCTACGGTCGAGAAGGTCATACCGGCGCGCGTGCGCGTGACACGATTGGTTTCGCTACCGTTCGTGGTGGAGATGTAGTGGGTGATCACACCGTGCTGTTCGCCACCGAAGGCGAGCGACTGGAGATCACCCACAAGGCCTCCAGCCGTATGACGTTTGCCAAGGGCGCGGTACGTGCTGCGCTGTGGCTTGAAAGTCGCGAGCCGGGCCTTTACGACATGCGCGATGTGCTGGACCTGCACTAGGCAGTCGTCAAAAAGGGGGCTCAGGACTATTCCTGGGCTCCGTTTTTACCCGCTAAGCGACGCCCTGTCGCATTCCTCTGCCTTCAAGGCTTATTAGCGGTGGACCAAAAAAGGCTTTTTCTGTAACCTACAGCTTTAGTGTGTTCACTAAAAGCGCGCAGAATAATTCAGTGAAGAAGCGGGGTGACGTGTCCATACGTCACTCCGCTTTTTTACAACCTGCGATCGCCCTTTCAGGCTTTATTTACGGGAGGTCTTCTTGACTAAGCCAGCCATACTCGCCCTTGCTGATGGCAGCATTTTTCGCGGCGAAGCCATTGGAGCCGACGGTCAGACCGTTGGAGAGGTAGTGTTTAACACTGCCATGACCGGCTATCAGGAAATCCTTACCGATCCTTCCTACGCCCAACAGATCGTTACCCTGACCTATCCGCACATCGGCAACACCGGTACCACGCCGGAAGATGTCGAGTCTGATCGTGTCTGGTCGGCTGGCCTGGTCATTCGTGACCTGCCGCTGGTAGCGAGCAACTGGCGTAACACGATGTCGCTGTCCGATTACCTGAAAGCCAACAATGTTGTGGCGATCGCCGGTATCGATACGCGCCGCCTCACGCGCATCCTGCGTGAAAAAGGCTCGCAGAACGGCTGCATCATGGTCGGTGACAATATTTCCGAAGAGGCGGCGATTGCCGCAGCCCAGGGCTTCCCGGGCCTCAAAGGCATGGACCTGGCTAAAGTCGTCAGCGTCAAAGAGAAGTACGAGTGGCGCTCCACGGTCTGGGACTTGAAGACCGACAGCCACGCGACCATCGATGCCGCCGAGCTGCCTTACCACGTGGTCGCTTATGACTACGGCGTGAAGTACAACATCCTGCGCATGCTGGTCGAGCGTGGCTGCCGCGTGACCGTGGTGCCGGCGCAAACCCCTGCCAGCGACGTACTGGCCCTGCAACCGGACGGCGTATTCCTGTCCAACGGCCCGGGCGACCCAGAGCCTTGTGACTACGCGATCCAGGCCATCAAAGATGTGCTGGAGACCGAGATTCCGGTATTCGGCATCTGCCTGGGCCACCAGTTGCTGGCCCTGGCCTCCGGCGCCAAGACCCTGAAAATGGGGCATGGCCATCACGGTGCCAACCATCCGGTGCAAGACCTGGACACTGGCATTGTGATGATCACCAGCCAGAACCACGGTTTCGCGGTGGACGAAGCGACTTTGCCAAGCAACGTGCGCGCGATTCACAAGTCGCTGTTCGACGGTTCCCTGCAAGGCATCGAGCGCACCGACAAGAGCGCGTTCAGCTTCCAGGGCCACCCTGAAGCGAGCCCGGGCCCGAACGACGTAGCGCCGCTGTTCGACCGTTTCATCAATGAAATGGCCAAGCGACGCTGACTGAGCGGCCTGCGGGCGGCCCCGGTTTTCGGTGGCCCCCGCAGGCACTTCAAGATTGTTCAAGACGGCTTGCCGACTGACCTGCGGATTTGAGTGACAAACCCATGCCAAAACGTACAGACATAAAAAGCATCCTGATTCTCGGCGCCGGCCCGATCGTGATCGGCCAGGCCTGCGAATTCGACTACTCCGGCGCCCAGGCTTGTAAAGCCCTGCGTGAAGAGGGCTATCGCGTCATCCTGGTGAACTCCAACCCGGCCACCATCATGACCGACCCGGACATGGCCGACGCCACCTACATCGAGCCGATCAAATGGCAGACCGTTGCCAAGATCATCGAGAAAGAGCGTCCGGACGCCCTGCTGCCGACCATGGGTGGCCAGACCGCTCTGAACTGCGCCCTGGACCTGGAACGCGAAGGCGTTCTGGAGAAGTTCGGCGTGGAGATGATCGGTGCCAACGCCGACACCATCGACAAGGCTGAAGACCGTTCGCGTTTCGACAAGGCCATGAAGTCCATCGGTCTGGACTGCCCGCGCTCCGGTATCGCCCACAGCATGGAAGAGGCCAACGCGGTTCTCGAAAAGCTGGGCTTCCCGTGCATCATCCGTCCGTCGTTCACCATGGGCGGCACCGGTGGCGGTATTGCTTACAATCGCGAAGAGTTCGAAGAAATCTGCGCCCGTGGTCTGGACCTGTCGCCGACCAAAGAGCTGCTGATCGACGAATCCCTGATCGGCTGGAAAGAATACGAGATGGAAGTTGTCCGCGACAAAAAGGACAACTGCATCATTGTCTGCTCCATCGAAAACTTCGACCCGATGGGCGTGCACACCGGTGACTCGATCACCGTTGCTCCAGCGCAGACCCTGACGGACAAGGAATACCAGATCATGCGTAACGCCTCGTTGGCGGTATTGCGTGAGATCGGCGTTGAAACCGGCGGTTCCAACGTTCAGTTCGGCATCTGCCCGGACACCGGCCGCATGGTCGTGATCGAGATGAACCCGCGTGTATCGCGTTCATCGGCGCTGGCCTCGAAAGCGACCGGTTTCCCGATTGCGCGCATCGCTGCCAAATTGGCTATCGGTTACACCCTGGACGAGCTGCAAAACGAAATCACGGGCGGCGCCACGCCGGCGTCTTTCGAGCCATCCATCGACTACGTTGTGACCAAGCTGCCGCGCTTTGCTTTCGAGAAGTTCGCCAAGGCTGACGCGCGCCTGACCACCCAGATGAAATCCGTGGGTGAAGTCATGGCCATCGGCCGGACCTTCCAGGAATCCTTGCAGAAAGCCCTGCGTGGCCTGGAAGTTGGTGTTTGCGGTCTGGACGAGAAGCTCGACCTGAGCAACCCGGAAAGCATGAGCGTCCTCAAGCGTGAGTTGACCGTGCCGGGTGCCGAGCGTATCTGGTATGTGGCCGATGCTTTCCGCGCGGGCATGACCGTCGAAGATATCTTCGGCATGAACATGATCGACCCATGGTTCCTGGTGCAGATCGAAGATCTGATCAAGGAAGAAGAGAAGGTCAAGACCCTCGGTCTGTCGTCTATCGACCGCGACCTGATGTTCCGCCTCAAGCGCAAAGGCTTTTCCGACCAACGCCTGGCCAAGCTGCTGGGTGTGACCGAGAAAAACCTGCGCACCCATCGTCACAAGCTGGACATCTTCCCGGTCTACAAGCGCGTTGACACTTGCGCGGCCGAGTTCGCCACCGACACCGCGTACATGTACTCCACCTACGAGGAAGAGTGCGAAGCCGCGCCGTCGGGACGCGACAAGATCATGATCCTCGGTGGCGGCCCCAACCGTATCGGCCAGGGCATCGAGTTCGACTACTGCTGCGTACACGCCGCTCTCGCCCTGCGCGAAGACGGGTACGAGACCATCATGGTCAACTGCAACCCGGAAACTGTTTCCACCGACTACGACACCTCTGATCGCCTGTACTTCGAGCCGGTGACCCTGGAAGACGTGCTGGAAATCTGCCGTGTCGAGAAGCCAAAAGGCGTGATCGTCCAGTACGGCGGCCAAACCCCGCTGAAACTGGCGCGTGCCCTTGAGGCCGCCGGCGTGCCGATCATCGGCACCAGTCCGGACGCCATCGACCGTGCCGAAGACCGTGAGCGCTTCCAGCAAATGGTTGAGCGCCTGAACCTGCGTCAGCCGCCTAACGCCACCGTGCGCAGCGAAGACGAAGCCATCCGTGCTGCCAGCAAGATCGGCTACCCACTGGTGGTGCGTCCGTCCTACGTGCTGGGCGGTCGTGCGATGGAAATCGTCTACGAAGAAGAAGAACTCAAGCGTTACCTGCGTGACGCGGTGAAAGTGTCCAACGACAGCCCGGTGCTGCTCGACCACTTCCTCAACTGCGCCATCGAGATGGATGTGGATGCGGTGTGCGACGGCACTGACGTGGTAATCGGCGCAATCATGCAGCACATTGAACAGGCGGGCGTTCACTCCGGTGACTCCGCGTGCTCGCTGCCGCCGTACTCGCTGCCGGCGCACATCCAGGACGAGATGCGCGAACAGGTCAAGAAAATGGCTCTGGAGCTGGGTGTGGTGGGCCTGATGAACGTGCAGTTGGCGCTGCAGGGCGAAGACATCTACGTCATCGAAGTCAACCCGCGTGCTTCGCGTACCGTGCCGTTTGTTTCCAAGTGCATCGGTGTGTCCCTGGCCATGATCGCTGCCCGCGTGATGGCCGGTAAGACCCTGAAGGAAATCGGCTTCACCAAGGAAATCATTCCGAACTTCTACAGTGTGAAAGAGGCGGTGTTCCCCTTCGCCAAGTTCCCTGGCGTGGACCCGATCCTGGGCCCTGAGATGAAGTCCACCGGTGAAGTGATGGGTGTGGGTGATACGTTCGGTGAAGCTTTCGCCAAGGCCCAGATGGGCGCCAGCGAAGTGCTGCCGACCGGCGGGACTGCGTTCATCAGCGTGCGTGATGACGACAAGCCACTGGTTGCAGGGGTTGCCCGTGATCTGATCAACTTGGGCTTCGAAGTCGTGGCTACCGCCGGGACCGCCAAGCTGATCGAAGCTGCCGGCCTGAAAGTACGTCGCGTGAACAAGGTGACGGAAGGCCGTCCGCACGTGGTCGACATGATCAAGAACGACGAAGTCACGTTGATCATCAACACCACCGAAGGTCGCCAGTCGATCGCGGACTCCTACTCCATTCGTCGTAATGCCTTGCAGCACAAGATCTACTGCACCACCACCATTGCTGCTGGCGAAGCCATCTGCGAAGCGCTCAAGTTCGGTCCGGAAAAGACCGTGCGTCGCTTGCAGGATCTACACGCAGGATTGAAGGCATGACCAAATACCCAATGACCGTCCAGGGCTTCAAGGCCCTGGAAGAGGAGCACGCCCACCTGACCAAGGTCGTACGTCCAAAGCTGAGCCAGGACATCGGTACGGCCCGCGAGCTGGGTGACTTGAAGGAAAACGCCGAATATCATGCCGCTCGCGAACAGCAAGGCATGGTCGAGGCGCGTATTCGCGACATCGAAGGCCGCCTGCAGAATTCGGTGGTTATCGATGTGACGACGATTCCGAAGACCGGCAAGGTGATTTTCGGCACGACCGTGGAAATCGCCAACGTCGAGACTGATGAAAGCGTCGTCTACCACATCGTGGGCGAGGACGAAGCTGACTTCAAACTCGGCAAGATCTCCGTAGGTTCACCGCTGGCCCGTGCCTTGATTGCCAAGGAAGAGGGTGACGTGGTGGCCGTTAAGACGCCGGGTGGTGTGATCGAGTACGAGATTGTTGAAGTTCGTCACGTCTGAAAGACGGCGCCCGCTGCGTGCGGGCGCCATGCTTTGGCAATTGGCCCAGATGCTGTGGGTCGGTGGCCTGTGGTTGTTGCACATCGGCGTGTTGCCCGCGTTGGGCCTGATTGGCCTGGCGCCGATGCTGATCGATGAGATTGACGGATTATTGAGTGCGCTGCTGGTGGGTTTTGCAGCAGCGTGCGTGACGCTCCAGGCGCTGGTGCTGGTTACGGCTGAAGGCGCTGGGAGTTTGTTGCGGGATATTCGCGGACAACTGCTGTTGATGGCGCTGTATGCCTGCGCGATGTTTTGCGCGGTGCATCTCTGGCTGCCGGAAGCGTTGCGCTGGCAGCTGTTCAGCTATCTTGTGTTAGGGTTTTCCGGCCTGGTGCTGGTGATGCAGCCGGCGCCGGGGTGGAGTGGCGGGGCGCGCGAAGCACGCCCGTGACCCTTTTCGTTACTTGAAGCGATGAACGTTCGACAGTTGCTTGTTGACGCTGAAGTTCTTGCGGTACAGCAGCGCCATCTTGCCGATGACCTGGACCAGGTCTGCCTTGCCGACCTTGCACAGTTCTGCAATGGCCGCCAGGCGCGCTTCACGGTCAAGGATGTTGACCTTGATCTTGATCAGTTCGTGATCGCCCAATGCGCGTTCAAGTTCGGCTAAAACACCTTCAGTCAAACCGTTGTCAGCCACAATCAAAACTGGTTTCAGATGGTGGCCAATGGATTTGTACTGTTTCTTCTGCTCTTGAGTGAGCGGCATAATCTGACCCCTGCGTCTGATCTTGTAAAAAGCGGCGGCCAGTTTACCCGAGCGAGTCCGGGACCGCCCAGTTAATCACGACCCGTTTTATTTTCGAGGTGGCCCGTGGCCCGTTCCAAAACTAGCCTTAAGTGGCTGCAAGAGCATTTCAACGATCCTTACGTCAAAAAGGCGCAGAAGGACGGCTACCGTTCCCGGGCCAGCTACAAACTGCTGGAGATCCAGGACAAGGACAAACTGATTCGTCCAGGCATGAGCGTCATCGACCTGGGTGCGGCACCGGGTGGTTGGTCCCAGGTGACCAGTCGTCTGATTGGTGGGCAAGGCCGGTTGATCGCTTCCGACATCCTTGAGATGGACAGCATCCCCGATGTGACCTTTGTGCACGGCGACTTCACCCAGGATTCTGTCCTGGCCGAGATTCTGGAAGCCGTGGGAAATTCTCAGGTGGACCTTGTGATTTCCGACATGGCCCCCAATATGAGTGGGTTACCGGCTGTCGATATGCCGCGCGCCATGTTCCTCTGTGAACTGGCGCTGGATCTGGCGGGTCGGGTGTTGCGCCCTGGTGGTGATTTTCTGGTGAAGGTCTTCCAGGGCGAAGGTTTTGACGAGTACCACAAGAACATCCGCAAGCTGTTCGACAAGGTTCAGACACGCAAGCCAGACTCTTCCCGGGACAGATCCCGTGAACAGTACCTGCTGTGCCGCGGGTTCCGCGGGGTAGAAGGTGCGGCAAGCGAAGAGCGATTCTGATGTGTTCGAGCAGGGCGATAGGTTTTTTTAAATCGCTTTCGTAATGAAGCTTTACGAATATTGTGTAGTCAAAGTTTCACAAAGGGTTACAGACGGCGTCTGCAAGAGTTGTAGGTAATGTAGTAAGTTAGGCCGGTGAATATCATGCGAAGCGCGCGCCAGCAGCGGAGCTTGCTTCAGAGGGTAGTTAATTGAACGATATGGCAAAGAATCTGATCCTGTGGTTGATCATTGCGGCTGTCCTGGTGACGGTGATGAACAACTTCTCCAGCCCTAACGAGCCGCAGACCCTCAACTATTCCGACTTCATCCAGCAGGTCAAGGATGGCAAGGTCGAGCGCGTAGCGGTTGATGGCTACGTGATTACCGGTAAGCGCAGCGATGGCGACAGCTTCAAGACCATCCGTCCGGCAATCCAGGACAACGGTCTGATCGGCGATCTGGTGGATAACCACGTGGTCGTTGAGGGCAAGCAGCCTGAGCAGCAGAGCATCTGGACCCAACTCCTGGTCGCGAGCTTCCCGATCCTGGTGATCATTGCCGTGTTCATGTTCTTCATGCGCCAGATGCAAGGTGGCGCCGGGGGCAAGGGCGGGCCGATGAGCTTCGGCAAGAGCAAGGCGCGTCTGCTTTCTGAAGATCAGGTGAAGACCACATTGGCGGACGTCGCGGGTTGCGACGAGGCAAAGGAAGAAGTAGGCGAGCTGGTTGAGTTCCTGCGCGATCCTGGCAAGTTCCAGCGCCTTGGCGGCCGTATTCCTCGCGGCGTGCTGATGGTCGGTCCTCCGGGTACTGGTAAAACCTTGCTGGCCAAGGCGATTGCCGGTGAAGCCAAGGTGCCTTTCTTCACGATTTCCGGTTCCGACTTTGTCGAGATGTTTGTCGGCGTCGGCGCCAGCCGTGTTCGTGACATGTTCGAACAGGCCAAGAAACACGCGCCATGCATCATCTTCATCGATGAAATCGACGCCGTGGGTCGCCATCGTGGTGCCGGCATGGGCGGCGGTCATGATGAGCGCGAGCAGACCCTCAACCAGTTGCTGGTCGAGATGGACGGTTTTGAGATGAATGACGGCATCATCGTGATTGCCGCGACCAACCGTCCGGACGTGCTGGACCCCGCGTTGCTGCGTCCAGGCCGTTTCGACCGTCAGGTTGTGGTTGGTTTGCCGGATATCCGTGGTCGTGAACAGATCCTGAAAGTACACATGCGCAAAGTACCAATGGGCGACGATGTGGCCCCGGGCGTGATTGCCCGTGGTACCCCAGGCTTCTCCGGTGCCGACCTGGCCAACCTGGTCAACGAGGCTTCGCTGTTTGCGGCCCGCACCGGCAAGCGCATTGTGGAAATGAAAGAGTTCGAGCTGGCCAAGGACAAGATCATGATGGGCGCCGAGCGCAAATCCATGGTCATGTCCGAGAAAGAGAAGCAGAACACTGCTTACCACGAGGCGGGTCACGCCATCGTTGGTCGTGTTGTGCCTGAGCATGACCCGGTCTACAAGGTTTCGATCATTCCTCGCGGCCGTGCCCTGGGTGTGACCATGTTCCTGCCGGAAGAGGATCGTTACAGCCTTTCCAAGCGTGCGTTGATCAGCCAGATCTGCTCGCTGTATGGCGGTCGAATCGCTGAGGAGATGACCCTGGGCTTCGATGGGGTCACCACCGGTGCCTCCAACGACATCATGCGCGCCAGCCAGATTGCGCGGAACATGGTGACCAAGTGGGGCTTGTCGGAAAAACTGGGCCCATTGATGTATGCCGAGGAAGAAGGCGAAGTGTTCCTGGGTCGTGGCGGTGGTGGTCAAAGCGCAAGCTTCTCCGGTGAAACAGCCAAGCTGATCGACTCCGAAGTGCGCAGTATCATTGACCAGTGCTACGGCACGGCCAAGCAGATCCTGACTGACAATCGCGACAAGCTGGACGCCATGGCTGACGCGCTGATGAAGTACGAGACCATCGATGCCGATCAGATAGACGACATCATGGCCGGTCGTGCGCCGCGTGAGCCGCGCGACTGGGAAGGTGGTTCGGGTACTTCGGGCACTCCGCCTGTGGTTCAGAACGAACGCCCTGAAGCCCCGATTGGCGGTCCTGCAGCTGACCACTAAGGTTTGAAATGACTTCTGCGTTGTCCTCCACCCGGTTGCCTTGCGGCAATCGGGTTCTTGATTTGGCCCATACACATGTCATGGGCATTCTCAATGTAACCCCCGATTCTTTCTCCGATGGTGGCCGCTTTAGCCAACGGGATGCCGCTTTGCGTCATGCCGAGGCCATGGTGTCTGCTGGCGCGACCTTGATTGATGTGGGGGGCGAGTCGACCCGACCTGGCGCGCGCGTGGTCTCTCCGCTGGAGGAGCTGGAGCGCGTAGCGCCAATTGTCGAGTGCATCGCCCGCGAGCTGGACGTGATCATTTCGGTCGATACTTCGACGCCCGCTGTAATGCGCGAAACCGCGCGGCTGGGTGCCGGCCTGATCAATGATGTGCGTGCGCTGAGGCGTGATGGCGCGCTGGATGCCGCTGCGGCGACTGGTCTGCCGGTCTGTCTGATGCATATGCTGGGCGAGCCCGGCAATATGCAGGACAATCCCCATTACGATGACCTGGTGGGCGAGGTGAGTGGTTTTCTCGCTGGGCGCATGGCGCAGTGTGCCGCAGCAGGCATTGCGCCGGAGAGGGTCATTCTTGATCCGGGTTTTGGCTTCGCCAAGACTCTGCAACACAATTTAAGCCTGTTCAAACACATGGAAGCCCTGCATGCCCTTGGTCGACCGTTGCTGGTCGGCGTTTCCCGCAAAAGCATGATAGGGCTGGCCTTGAATCGCCCGGTAGGTGAGCGTTTGTATGGCGGCCTTGCGTTGGCCGCGCTTGCCGTAGGCAAGGGTGCGCGCATTCTGCGTGTGCACGATGTTGCCGAGACTGTTGATGTGGTGCGCATGATTGCCGCTGTAGAATCAGCTGAATAAGAATGATGGAGCACTTATGACTAAAAAATACTTTGGCACCGACGGTATCCGTGGTCGGGTCGGCGAATTTCCAATTACCCCTGATTTCATGCTCAAGCTGGGTTGGGCGGCAGGCATGGCGTTCCGCAGCATGGGCGCGTGCCGCATCCTGGTAGGCAAGGACACACGCATTTCAGGCTACATGTTCGAATCCGCCCTGGAGGCCGGCTTGTCGGCCGCCGGTGCCGACGTTATGTTGCTGGGCCCAATGCCCACGCCTGCGATTGCTTACCTGACGCGTACCTTTCACGCTGAAGCCGGTATCGTGATCAGTGCGTCGCATAACCCGCATGATGACAATGGCATCAAATTTTTCTCGGGGCAGGGCACCAAGTTGCCGGACGAGATCGAATTGATGATCGAAGAGTTGCTGGACGCGCCGATGACGGTGGTTGAATCCAGCAAGTTGGGCAAGGTGTCGCGGATCAACGACGCGTCCGGTCGCTATATCGAATTCTGCAAAAGCAGTGTGCCCACCAGTACCAGTTTTGCCGGGTTGAAGATTGTGGTTGATTGCGCTCATGGTGCCACCTACAAGGTCGCGCCAAGCGTATTCAAGGAGTTGGGTGCCGACGTGACCGTGCTGTCGGCCCAGCCCAACGGCTTGAACATCAACGACAACTGCGGTTCCACCCATATGGAGCAATTGCAGGCGGCTGTACTCGCCGAGCATGCCGATCTGGGTATTGCCTTCGACGGTGACGGTGACCGCGTGCTGATGGTGGATCACACAGGCGCCGTGGTAGATGGCGATGACCTGCTGTTCATCATCGCGCGCGACCTGCATGAGCGTAACAAGCTGCAAGGTGGCGTCGTCGGTACATTGATGAGCAACCTGGGGCTTGAGTTGGCGCTGGCAGATCTGGGTATTCCGTTCATCCGCGCCAACGTTGGCGACCGTTACGTCATTGCCGAGCTGCTCGAGCGTAACTGGTTGGTAGGCGGAGAGAACTCAGGGCACGTCGTGTGTTTCCAGCACACCACCACGGGCGATGCAATTATTGCCGCATTGCAGGTGCTGCTGGCTCTGCGTCGTCGCAAGGAAAGCCTTGCCCAGGCGCGTCAGGCCCTGCGCAAGTGTCCACAAGTGTTGCTCAATGTGCGTTTTGCCGGTGGTGAAAATCCAATCGAGCATCCGGCTGTCAAAGAGGCCTGCGAGCGCGTGACGCTGGCGATGGAAGGGCGTGGGCGCGTGTTGCTGCGCAAGTCTGGCACAGAGCCTCTGGTGCGCGTCATGGTCGAAGGTGAAGACGAAACACAGGTTCGCGGCCATGCCGAAGACCTGGCAAAACTGGTAACTGAAGTTTGCGCCTGAATTCGGCTTGCCAGTGATGGTGTGGTTGGGTAACATCTGCGCCCACTTTGACCGACGGGGTACAGCATGCGTCGCACGATGGTAGCTGGTAACTGGAAGATGCACGGTACCCGCGCCAGTGTCGCTGAGCTGATCGACGGCCTTCGTGAGTTGGCCCTGCCTGGCGGTGTCGATGTCGCGGTTTTCCCGCCTTTGTTGCATGTCAGCCAAGTGGTTGATGGCTTGAAAGGTACGTCGATTCAGGTCGGCGCGCAGAATTCTGCGGTGGAGCCCGGCCAAGGTGCGTTGACGGGTGAGGTTGCGCCTAGTCAGCTGGTCGATGCGGGTTGCGCCTATGTACTGGTTGGGCACTCGGAACGTCGCCAGTTGATGGGCGAAAGTGATCAGATGCTCAATCGCAAGTTCGCAGCGGCGCAGGCCAGTGGCTTGATTCCAGTGTTGTGCGTAGGGGAGACCCTTGAGCAGCGTGAATCGGGCAAGACGATCGAGGTTGTCTCGCGTCAGCTGGACAGCATCATCGATGAGCTGGGTGTTGATGCGTTTGCAAGCGCGGTCATTGCTTACGAGCCGGTCTGGGCCATTGGCACCGGACTGACTGCTACACCGCAACAGGCGCAGGATGTGCACGCAGCCATTCGTGCGCAGTTGGCGGAAAAGAATTCTGAAGTCGCACAAGGTGTGCGTCTTCTATACGGCGGCAGCGTGAAGGCGGCCAATGCGGTCGAACTGTTCGGCATGCCGGATATCGATGGGGGGCTCATTGGTGGAGCTTCCCTGAATGCAGATGAGTTCGGTGCGATCTGTCGCGCCGCGGGAAACTGAAAAAATGCTGGAAACAGTCGTAGTCGTTTTTCATCTGTTGGCTGCCTTGGGCGTAGTTGCCCTGGTTTTGCTGCAACAGGGCAAAGGTGCGGATGCTGGTGCGTCTTTCGGTGCAGGTGCTTCAAATACTGTGTTCGGAAGCCAAGGTTCCTCTACCTTTCTTAGTAAGTTTACTGCTATACTCGCCGCCGGTTTCTTCATAACCAGCTTGGGGTTAGGTTACTTTGCTAAAGAGAAAGCTCATGTGCTGACTCAAGCAGGTTTGCCAAACCCGGCAGTGTTGGAAGTACCAAAGGCGAAACCGGCTTCTGATGATGTCCCGGTGCTTCAAGAGCAAAAGTCGGCTACTCCAGCGACTGACGTACCTCCAGCTCAAGAGCAAAAGTAAGAAGGGTTGTAAACGCTGTATTGCCGAGGTGGTGGAATTGGTAGACACGCAACCTTGAGGTGGTTGTGCCCATAGGGTGTAGGGGTTCGAGTCCCCTTCTCGGTACCAATTATCAGGAGAGCCCGCTGTTGCGGGCTTTCTTGTAGGTGGAAGGTTACATTGACCCTGTAAGGGATCGGTCGTATACTTCCGCCCCAGCTTTGTCGCGGGGTGGAGCAGTCTGGTAGCTCGTCGGGCTCATAACCCGAAGGTCGTCGGTTCAAATCCGGCCCCCGCAACCAGTTTTAGCGGAGCCCCTTTTAAGGGGCTTTTTGTTAGCTGGACACTTTCAACGCCGCTGTTCGACGGCGTTTCAAGGATGGGCGTTTCGCCCATTTTTTTATTTTGCACAGCATGCACATACATGCACGAGGGGGTTCAGGTGTCGAGCAAGCTAGAAGAGTTGCAGGCCTTGCTGGCCCCGGTGGTCGTGGCCCTGGGCTATGAATGCTGGGGTATTGAGTTCTCGGCTCAAGGTCGCCACTCAATGTTGCGCGTTTATATCGATAAAGAGGGCGGCGTGCTGGTGGACGATTGTGCCATTGTCAGCCGTCAGATCAGCGGTGTGCTGGATGTTGAAGATCCGATTTCCGTTGAATACACCCTCGAAGTTTCCTCGCCAGGCATGGAACGCCCACTGTTCACTATTGATCAGTTTGCAAAATTTGCCGGTGAACAAGTGAAGATCAAGCTGCGCTCCCCGTTCGAAGGGCGACGCAACTTTCAGGGCCTTCTGCGCGGTGTAGAAGAACAGGATGTCGTGGTGCAGGTAGAAGACCATGAGTTCCTGTTGCCGATCGATATGATCGACAAGGCCAACATTATTCCCAGTTTTGACTGAGACGCGGATCCCGCGGATCCAATGGCTTGCGAAAGGCGAGGCGTACGATGAGCAAAGAAGTACTGCTGGTTGTTGAGTCGGTATCCAATGAAAAGGGTGTACCGGCAAACGTGATTTTTGAAGCGCTGGAGCTGGCCCTGGCCACCGCTACCAAAAAGCGTTTTGAGGACGAAGTTGATCTGCGTGTGGAAATCAACCGCCACACCGGTGCCTATGAGACGTTCCGTCGCTGGACAGTCGTCGAAGAAGCCGATCTTGATGATCCGGCCATCGAAACCTGGCCGAGCAAGGTTGCCGAAACGCATCCCGGTTCCAATGTAGGCGATGTCGTCGAAGAAAAGATCGAATCGATCGAGTTCGGCCGTATCGCAGCACAGACCGCTAAACAGGTCATCGTGCAGAAGGTTCGCGAAGCCGAGCGCGCTCAAGTCGTTGACGCCTATCGCGAGCGTCTGGGTGAAATCATCTCCGGCACCGTCAAAAAAGTTACCCGCGACAACGTGATCGTTGACCTGGGCAACAACGCTGAAGCGTTGCTGGCCCGTGAAGACATCATTTCTCGTGAAACCTTCCGTGTGGGTGTGCGCTTGCGTGCACTGCTCAAGGAAATCCGCACCGAGAACCGCGGCCCTCAGTTGATCCTGTCGCGTACCGCGCCGGAAATGCTGATCGAGCTGTTCCGTATTGAAGTGCCGGAAATCGCCGAAGGCCTGATCGAAGTCATGGCAGCATCCCGCGACCCGGGTTCGCGCGCCAAGATCGCGGTCCGCTCCAAGGACAAACGCATCGACCCGCAGGGCGCTTGCATCGGTATGCGCGGTTCGCGTGTCCAGGCAGTGTCGGGTGAGTTGGGCGGTGAGCGTGTTGATATCGTGCTGTGGGACGATAACCCGGCTCAGTTCGTGATCAACGCCATGTCACCGGCTGAAGTGGCGGCAATTATCGTCGACGAGGATGCCCATGCAATGGACATCGCCGTTGGCGCAGACAATCTGGCTCAGGCCATTGGTCGTGGTGGGCAGAACGTGCGTCTGGCCAGCCAACTGACTGGTTGGACCCTGAACGTGATGACCGAATCGGACATCCAGGCTAAGCAGCAAGCTGAAACCGGTGACATCCTGCGAAACTTTATCGAAGAGCTGGAAGTCGATGAAGATCTGGCGCAGGTGCTGGTAGATGAAGGCTTCACCAGCCTGGAAGAGATTGCCTACGTACCGTTGGAAGAAATGCTCAACATCGACGGCTTTGACGAAGACACCGTCAACGAGCTTCGCGCTCGGGCCAAGGATCGTTTGTTGACTAAAGCCATCGCTACTGAGGAAAAGCTGGCAGACGCCCATCCGGCCGAAGACCTGCTCTCGCTTGAGGGTATGGACAAGGATTTGGCGATGGAACTGGCGGTGCGCGGCGTAATTACCCGCGAAGACCTGGCCGAGCAGTCTATTGACGATCTGCTCGACATCGACGGCATTGACGAAGATCGTGCCGGCAAGTTGATCATGGCCGCCCGAGCCCATTGGTTCGAGTAATTAGGCGCGGCCTGAGGAGAGAAGTGCATGACGCAAGTCACGGTGAAACAACTGGCCGATGAGGTCAAAACACCGGTAGAGCGCCTGTTGCAGCAGATGCGTGAGGCAGGTCTGCCGCACACCGCCGCCGACGAAGGTGTGAGCGATAGTGAGAAGCAGTCTTTGCTGACTCACTTGAAGAGCAGCCACAAGGCGAAAGTGGAAGAACCGCGCAAGATTACATTGCAGCGCAAAACCACCAGCACCCTGCGTGTTGCGGGTAGCAAGAGCATCAGCGTTGAAGTACGCAAGAAGAAAGTCTTCGTACAGCGCAGCCCGGAAGAAATCGAAGCCGAGCGCAAACGCGATCTGGAAGAACGTCGCGCAGTAGAAAATGCTGCACGTCAGAAGGCTGAAGAAGAAGCCAAGCGTCGCGCCGAAGAAGAAGCGCGTCGCCAGCCTGCGGCTGCGCAACCTGCTGCCACTGACGCGGTTGCTGCGCCTGTTGAAGCTGTGCGTGAGGCCGCTCCGGTTGCCGCTGCACCTGCTCCGGCAGCCGACGCCCGTAAGCGCGACGAACCTCGTCGCCCGGACAAGCCACGCGCCGACGACAACAATCGTCGCAGCGGCGGTGGCGATGGCGAGCGCAAAAACGCTCCGCATCGTGCTTCGGTCAAAGAGAAAGCGCCTGCGCCACGCGTTGCCCCACGTACTACCGACGAAGAAAGCGATGGCTTCCGTCGTGGTGGTCGCGGCAAGGCCAAGCTGAAGAAGCGCAATGCCCACGGTTTCCAGAGCCCAACCGGCCCTGTCGTGCGTGATGTGCAGATCGGCGAGACCATCACTGTTGGCGACCTCGCCAATCAGATGTCGGTCAAGGCGGCTGAAATCATCAAGTTCATGTTCAAACTGGGCACCCCGGCCACCATCAACCAGGTGCTTGATCAGGAAACTGCTCAGCTCGTGGCTGAGGAGTTGGGCCACAAAGTGACCCTGGTCAGCGACACGGCCCTGGAAGATTCCCTGGCTGAGTCCCTGAAGTTTGAAGGTGAGACGTTCTCCCGTGCGCCCGTTGTGACCGTAATGGGTCACGTGGACCACGGTAAGACCTCCCTGCTCGACTATATCCGTCGTGCCAAGGTAGCTGCTGGCGAAGCTGGCGGTATTACCCAGCACATCGGTGCGTACCACGTTGAAACCGAACGCGGCATGGTCACCTTCCTCGACACCCCGGGTCACGCCGCATTTACTGCAATGCGTGCCCGTGGTGCCAAGGCGACTGACATCGTGATTCTGGTCGTTGCAGCGGACGACGGCGTGATGCCGCAGACCATTGAAGCGGTCCAGCACGCCAAGGCTGCCGGTGTTCCACTGGTTGTTGCAGTGAACAAGATCGACAAGCCGGGCGCCGATCTCGATCGCATCCGTAGCGAACTGTCGGTTCACGGTGTGACTTCCGAAGAGTGGGGCGGTGATACGCCGTTCGTTTCGGTTTCGGCGAAAGTCGGTACTGGTGTGGACGAACTGCTCGAAGCGGTCCTGCTGCAAGCTGAAGTACTCGAACTGAAAGCAACTCCATCGGCCCCAGGTCGTGGTGTTGTGGTTGAATCGCGTCTCGACAAGGGTCGTGGCCCGGTTGCGACCGTTCTGGTTCAAGACGGTACCCTGCGCCAAGGCGACATGGTACTGGTCGGTTCGAACTATGGCCGTGTACGTGCCATGCTCGACGAGAACGGTAAGCCCATCAAGGAAGCCGGTCCTTCCATCCCTGTCGAGATCCTCGGCCTGGACGGTACCCCGGACGCTGGCGACGAAATGAGCGTGCTGTCGGACGAGAAGAAAGCCCGTGAAGTGGCTCTGTTCCGTCAAGGCAAGTTCCGCGAAGTCAAACTGGCCCGTGCCCACGCCGGCAAGCTGGAAAACATCTTCGAAAACATGGGCCAGGCAGAGAAGAAGACGCTTAACATCGTTCTCAAATCTGACGTTCGTGGTTCCCTCGAAGCGTTGAACGGCGCCTTGAATGGCCTGGGTAACGACGAAGTGCAAGTGCGCGTTGTCGGTGGCGGTGTCGGTGGTATCACCGAGTCCGACGCCAACCTGGCACTGGCTTCCAACGCTGTACTGTTCGGCTTCAACGTGCGTGCCGATGCCGGCGCTCGCAAGATCGTCGAGCAGGAAGGCCTGGACATGCGTTACTACAACGTCATCTACGACATCATCGAAGACGTCAAGAAAGCCCTTACCGGCATGCTTGGCAGCGATGTTCGGGAGAACATCCTGGGTATCGCCGAGGTGCGTGACGTGTTCCGCTCGCCGAAATTCGGCGCGATCGCCGGTTGCATGGTTATCGAAGGTGTTGTGCACCGTAACCGTCCAATCCGTGTACTGCGTGAAGACATCGTTATCTTCGAAGGCGAGCTGGAATCCCTGCGCCGCTTCAAGGATGACGCTTCCGAAGTGCGTGCTGGCATGGAATGCGGTATCGGCGTCAAGAGCTACAACGACGTCAAGCCTGGCGACAAGATCGAAGTCTACGAGAAGGTTCAGGTTGCTCGCAGCCTCTAACTCGCGTACTTCAAGGGCCGCGCGGCGCTCCGGCATGCAAATGCCGGGCGCCGTGTCCGGACTCTAAACGCAACGCCCGGTCTGGCTTTTGTCAGGCCGGGCGTTTGCCGCTTTCAGACCCCACGGGTTTCACCGTGTGGCAGTAACAGGTAACAAGACATGGCAAAAGAATACAGCCGTACCCAGCGTATCGGCGATCAGATGCAGCGCGAGCTGGCTCAATTGATCCGTCGCGAAGTCAAAGACCCGCGTGTCGGCCTGGTCACCATTACCGCCGTTGAAGTGAGCCGTGACGTGGGTCACGCCAAGATCTTCATCACCGTGATGGGTCAGGACAGCAGCGAAGAAATCGCGCAAAGCATCAAGGTACTCAACGCGGCGGCAGGTTTCCTGCGCATGCAGTTGGCCCGTGAAATGAAGCTGCGCAGTGTTCCCCAGTTGCACTTCCACTACGACGAAAGCGTCGTGCGTGGCGCGCACCTGTCGGCATTGATCGAGCGCGCGGTGGCAGAAGACAGTCAGCACCCGTCCACACCTGAAGACGCCAAGGAGTAAGCGGTGGCTCAGGTCAAACGTATCCGTCGCAACGTCAGCGGCATCATTCTGCTCGACAAGCCCATTGGCTTTACTTCCAATGCCGCGTTGCAGAAGGTTCGCTGGCTGCTCAATGCCGAAAAGGCCGGGCACACCGGCAGCCTCGACCCCCTGGCCACCGGCGTGTTGCCGTTGTGCTTCGGCGAGGCCACCAAATTCTCGCAATACCTGCTCGACTCCGACAAGGGGTACGAAACCCTGATGCAATTGGGCAAGACCACTACCACGGCCGACGCCGAAGGTGATGTTCTGCAGGTGCGTGATGTGACCGTTGGTCGTGCTGATATCGAGGCGGTTTTACCCGGTTTTCGTGGGCAAATCAGCCAGATACCGCCGATGTACTCGGCCCTCAAGCGTGATGGTCAGCCTCTTTACAAGCTGGCACGTGCGGGCGAAGTAGTGGAGCGCGAACCGCGTTCTGTTACTATTGCGCGCTTGGAATTGCTCGCCTGTGAAGGCGACACCGCGCGCCTGGCCGTGGACTGCAGCAAAGGCACCTATATCCGTACCCTCGTGGAAGATATTGGTGAACAGCTTGGTTGCGGTGCGTACGTGGCAGAACTGCGACGCACCCAGGCGGGTCCCTTCAGCCTGGCTCAGACGGTCACGCTGGAAGAGTTGGAAGCGGTTCACGCCGAAGGCGGCAACGAAGCGGTTGATCGCTTCCTGATGCCATCGGACAGCGGTTTGCTCGATTGGCCATTGCTGCACTTCTCGGAGCACAGCGCGTTCTACTGGCTCAACGGCCAGCCGGTACGTGCCCCGGATGCCCCGAAGTTCGGCATGGTGCGGGTACAGGATCATAACGGTCGTTTCATCGGAATCGGTGAAGTGAGCGAAGACGGGCGCATAGCGCCGCGTCGACTGATTCGGTCAGAATGACCGAACGAGGGTGGCTGTTAATAGGCACGGTCACTTCTCATTTTTAGATACAGGGATTTGTCCCTGGCCTATTGAGATCACCCTTTGGGTGGTTTCCTGAAAAAAGGATTGCCTCATGGCTCTCGACGTTCAAGAAAAAGCACAAATCGTAGCTGACTATCAGCAAGCTGTTGGTGACACTGGTTCGCCAGAAGTGCAAGTTGCACTGCTGACCCACAACATCAACAAGCTGCAAGGTCACTTCAAGGCCAACGGTAAAGACCACCACTCCCGTCGTGGTCTGATCCGCATGGTAAACCAGCGCCGTAAGCTGCTGGACTACCTGAAAGGCAAGGATCTGGGTCGTTATCAGGCTCTGATCGGTCGCCTGGGTCTGCGTCGCTAACAAGCGATTGCGCTAGAGGTTGGTTGTCTGCCGTGTGTCAGTGGGATTCCCGCTGGCCCATGGCAGGCTCCCAGCCTCAAGTTTTATCTGGATACACGTTTTACCCTGGACAGGCGTTGGGCCGATTCCCGACATTGCCCAAGAATTTCGCAAGAAGACAAGTTCCCCAAGAGCCACAAAGAAGGTAGGACACCGTGAACCCGGTTATCAAAAAATTCCAGTTCGGTCAGTCGACCGTTACCCTCGAGACAGGCCGTATCGCCCGTCAAGCCTCCGGCGCAGTGCTGGTTACCGTTGATGACGACGTTACCGTACTGGTGACCGTTGTTGGCGCCAAGACCGCTGACCCAAGCAAAGGCTTCTTCCCTCTTTCCGTTCACTACCAGGAAAAGACTTACGCTGCCGGTAAGATCCCTGGTGGTTTCTTCAAGCGTGAAGGCCGTCCTTCCGAAAAAGAAACCCTGACTTCCCGACTGATCGACCGTCCGATCCGTCCGCTGTTCCCCGAAGGCTTCATGAACGAAGTGCAGGTTGTCTGCACCGTCGTTTCCACCAGCAAGAAGACCGATCCGGACATCGCTGCGATGATCGGTACCTCGGCTGCCCTGGCTATCTCGGGCATTCCGTTCGACGGCCCGATCGGCGCCGCCCGCGTTGCTTTCCACGAAAGCACCGGCTACCTGCTCAACCCGACTTACGAGCAGCAGAAAGCGTCGAGCCTGGACATGGTCGTTGCCGGTACGTCCGAAGCCGTATTGATGGTTGAATCGGAAGCCAAAGAGCTGACCGAAGACCAGATGCTGGGCGCGGTACTGTTTGCTCACGACGAATTCCAGGCTGTCATCAAGGCTGTCACCGAACTGGCCGCCGAAGCTGCCAAACCGACCTGGACCTGGGCTGCTGCTCCGGAAGCCACCGAATTGCTGGGCGCTATCCGCTCGGAGTTCGGCGACGCGATCTCCCAGGCCTACGCCATCACCGTCAAGGCCGACCGTTACGCTCGCCTGGGCGAGCTGAAGGACCAGGTTGTTGCCAAGCTCTCCGGTGAGGAAGGCCAGCCTTCGTCCAGCGAAGTTAAAGCCGCCTTCGGCGAAATCGAATACCGCACCGTTCGCGAAAACATCGTTAACGGCAAGCCACGTATCGACGGCCGTGACACCCGCACCGTACGCCCGCTGAACATCGAAGTCGGCGTGCTGCCGAAGACTCACGGTTCGGCCCTGTTCACCCGTGGTGAAACTCAGGCGCTGGTAGTCGCGACGCTGGGTACTGCCCGTGACGCACAGCTGCTGGACACCCTGGAAGGCGAGAAAAAAGACCCGTTCATGCTGCACTACAACTTCCCGCCGTTCTCGGTCGGTGAGTGCGGTCGCATGGGTGGCGCTGGTCGTCGCGAAATCGGCCACGGCCGTCTGGCCCGTCGTTCGATCGCTGCGATGCTGCCGGCCGCCGACGTGTTCCCGTACACCATCCGTGTTGTATCGGAAATCACCGAGTCCAACGGTTCCAGCTCCATGGCATCCGTCTGCGGTGCTTCCCTGGCGCTGATGGACGCCGGTGTGCCGATGAAGGCACCGGTTGCCGGTATCGCCATGGGCCTGGTTAAAGAAGGCGAGAAGTTCGCCATCCTGACCGACATCCTGGGTGACGAAGACCACTTGGGCGACATGGACTTCAAGGTAGCCGGTACCGCCAAAGGTGTGACCGCGCTGCAGATGGACATCAAGATCAAGGGCATCACCGAAGAGATCATGGAAATCGCCCTGGGCCAAGCCCTGGAAGCGCGCCTGAACATCCTCGGCCAGATGAACCAGATCATTGGTCAGTCGCGCACCGAGCTGTCGGAAAATGCTCCGACCATGATCGCGATGAAAATCGACACCGACAAAATCCGTGACGTCATCGGTAAAGGCGGCGCGACCATTCGTGCGATCTGTGAAGAAACCAAGGCTTCGATTGATATCGAAGATGACGGTTCGATCAAGATCTTCGGCGAATCCAAGGAAGCGGCTGAGGCTGCGCGTCAGCGCGTTCTGGGCATCACTGCCGAAGCCGAGATCGGCAAGATCTACGTCGGCAAGGTTGAGCGCATCGTCGACTTCGGCGCATTCGTCAACATCCTGCCGGGCAAAGACGGCCTGGTTCACATCTCCATGCTCAGCGATGCTCGCGTAGAGAAAGTGACCGATATTCTGAAAGAAGGCCAGGAAGTGGAAGTGCTGGTACTGGACGTGGACAACCGCGGCCGTATCAAGCTGTCCATCAAGGACGTTGCAGCAGCCAAGGCCTCGGGCGTTTAATCACCCCCAGGCTTCATGCTGAAAAGGGACTCTTCGGAGTCCTTTTTTTATGGGCGCACGAAAGGTAGGCGTGATCAGCCGTTTAGCACCACAGACAAAAGCCGCAACTTGCATGCAGATCCGGCCGTCTTCATGCAAGTTGCACGATTCCGGAAACAGGGCGGTTTTATAACTCCTTGTTTTTAAAGGATTTAATCTCGTACCGCAACTTGGCACACTGCCTGCAATATCCCTGTTAGCGCTTCAGTACCAAGATTTACGTACTGCAGTCTTTTAATAAAACAGGAGTTACTCGTATGAAGAAGTTCGCTCTCGCTACTGCTACCGCTCTGACTCTGGCCATGGGTGCTAACGTAGCCTTTGCTCAGACTTCCCAAGCCCCTATGACTTTGGCGGCCGGCGAAGCCACCCAGGCTAAGGAAAGCGTTTCGGACACCTGGATCACCACCAAAGTCAAAGCTGACCTGCTGACTGAAAAAGGCATCCCAGGTTCGGACATCATGGTTGAAACCAACAAAGGTGTGGTTTCCCTGTCCTCCAAGGTAGCTATCTCGGACTCGCAGAAAGCGACCGCTGTAGCCATCACCAAGAAAATCAAAGGTGTGACTGCTGTTTCCGCTGACGGCCTTCTGGCTGGCGGCGCTACCAAGGCAGACAACATCGACAAGACCAAAGGCGCAGCTCATGACGCCAAAGGCGCTACCACCGACACTTGGATCACTACCAAAGTCAAAGCTGACCTGGTAACCGAGAAAGGTATTCCTGGTACCGACATCAAAGTCGAAACCAACAAAGGCGTAGTTTCCCTGTCTTCCACCGTAGCGGTGACTGAAGCTCAGAAAACCACCGCTGTGAACATCGCGAAGAAAATCAAAGGCGTTAAAGCTGTTTCGGCTGATGGCTTGAAAGCAGAGTAACGCTCAACGGTTCAACTGAACTGAATGGCGGCGGCGGGTGAGTCAGATATCCACCCAACGCACCCCGGAGTTCATGCGACCGACCACACGGATGTGGTCATTACAGGCCCCGGCACTTGTGCCGGGGCCTGTTTTATTGTGGGTCTGATGTACCCAAATCAAAAAAAGTGGGAGGGGGGTTGCTCCCGATAGCGGCGGGTCAGTGATGAATAAATCAACTGACAGCCCGTTATCGAGAGCAACCCCCCTCCCACATTTGGATCTATAGAGGCCTCAGGTCACTCGGCATCCAGGTGCATCGGTGTGACTACGCGGCCGTCTTTCTCTGCCTGCCCCAGTTGAGTGTCGATGAAGTACACCCGGTCATCTTCAAGCTGCCCCTTGTCCACCAGGTAGTCCTTGATGGTACTGGCTCGGTCCTGACCCAGCTGACGCAGTAACACATCACTGGCGCTCCAGAACTTGAGCACACCGTCGCGCAGTTTTGCCGCGCGTTCGGCGTCACTCAAGCCTTTCCATTCAGCGGGCGGTTGCTGCTTGAGACGGGTGCGATAGATACCTTCAAGCAATGGCGCCTTTTCTTTCTCCGGTACTTCCAGCAGTGATGCCTGGGCGGGAACCTTGTCGCCACGGCGCTGCAGAATCTTGTAGTAGTTGTACTGGTATTCACGCTCCAGACGCTCGTGTGCCAGGAACGGCCCGTCGCTGCTGGCTGCCGCCGTACCTTCAATTTCCAGGCGCAGCGCAGGGCGTTCCTTCAAGGCCTTGGCGAGCGTGTTCAGCGCGCCTTCGGCATTCTTGTCCAGGTCACTGGAGCCTGCCGCAAACGACACACTGCCCAGATCCTCCGAACCGCCGCCTGTCACCAGCCCGCCAATGAACTTGAACGGCGCGGTGGCCGCACGGGCAACCAGGTTGCGCAGGGTCTGCCACACAATCGGCATCACGCTGAACTGTGGATTATTCAAGTCGCCGCTCACCGGCAACTCGAGGGAGATTCTGCCGTTGGTGTCCTTGAGCAGTGCAATCGCCAGACGAATCGGCAGGTCCACGGCATCGGCGCTGTCGACTTTTTCACCCAGTTGCAATTGCTCGACCACCACCTTGTTCTCGGCCTTCAACTGGCCCTTGGTGATCACGTAGTGCAAGTCGAGGTTCAAGCGGCCCTTGCGAATGCGGAAACCGGCGAATTTCCCGGAGTAGGGCGTCAACGTGGTCAGCTCGACACGTTTGAAGCTGGTGGCAATGTCCAGCGCTGCCATCGGATCAAACGGATTTACGCTGCCCTTGATGGTGACGGGTGCGTAGCGGTCCACCTTGCCCTTGATGTCGACACTGGCCGGTTTGCCCTGGCGACTGTCAATCGTGCCGATTTGTCCGTTGAGCTGCTGCACGGCGGTGGCGAAGTTGGGCGTGAGGCTGAAGTCGGCAAAGTTGGCCGAACCGTCATTGATCGCCACCTGGCCGATTCGGATGCCCAGCGGCTTGTCTTTGCTCGCTGCCGGCTTGGCCGACGACTTGGCACCATTGTCGGCCGGCTGCGGAATCAGCAGGTCATCGATGTTAGTGGTGCGGTCATCGTTGATCATGAAGCGCGCATAGGGTTGCAGCAGGTTGACCTTGTCGATCGACAGGCTGTCGCCGTGCTGATAATTCACGCCTTCGAGTACCAGGCGCTGCCATTTGAGAAAGTCGCGGGTCTTGAGGGTGTCGAGCGTGTGCAACTGGTCGACCTGCGCCCGGCCGGTGACCTGCAGCTTCAGCGGATCGGTGCTGGTGAGGTTTACATCCAGGTTGCTGCCGAGCATGCCGCTGCGCAGTTCCAGGCGGATGAACGGGCTGATGTAGGACTGCGCCACCCGCAGATCGATATCCTGGGTGTTTACCTTCAACTTCGCGCTGACCGGGTTGAGATTCACCTCACCGCTGGCCTGGAGTTTGCCCTGCTTGCCCAGGCCGCTGTCGAGCTTGAGGGTGAAGGGTTTCTGATTGAGGCTGTCGAAGTTCTGCACATCGACGTTCAGCGGGCCCAGCTCCAGCGCGACGGCGGGTTGAGCCTGACGGTCAGCCACATGCACCTGGTAGTTGCGCAGTTGCACGTCCTTGAGCAGCACTTGCCACGGTTTGCTCGGTGCGGCAGGGGCAGGCTTGGGCGAGTCGGCCGTCGCCGGAGCGCTGGCGGGTTCCGGCGCCCTGGCCGGTTTGTTCGGCTGACTGGCGAACAGTTTCTGCCAGTCCAGTTGCCCGTCGGCTTCGCGGGCGGCCCAGGTTTCCAGCTTGTTGCTGCGGATTTTGCCAACCACCACTTGCTGCCTGGCCAGGTCGACTGTGGTGTCACTCACGTCCAGACGCTCCAGGCGCACCAGCGGCCGGCCATCCGGGGCGTTGATGGCAAATGGCGCGATGCTGGCCGTGGTGTTGGTCAGTTTGAGTTCAGTTTCCTTGGCCAGGCTGAAGGTGTAATGCGTGTTGAAATTCAGCACCCCGTCTTCCAGCACCAGCGGCAAGGCATCACGCACATAGGGCCACCAGGCTTTCATCTTGCCATCGGTGACTTTCAAGGTGCCTTCAGAGGTGATGGGCACCAGGCTGAAATTGCCCTTCCAGTCGATTTGCCCGCCCGCAGGGCCGGCGGCCACCAGGGTCATGTCGGCATTGTCTTCAGGCAATGTGCTGAGGTTTTTCAGCTCGAAGTCGAGCTTGTCGTAGAGGAATTCGATGGGTTCGCTGGGGCGCAGGTCCTGAAAGTGCACGTAGCCACCGGCCAGCTTGACGCTGTCGATACGCAGCGGGAAGGGCTTGGCGTCCGGGTCTGTCGGGGTGGGCTCGCTGGGCGGCAGTTTGAACAGCTGCGCCAGGTTCAATGTGCCGGACTTGTCGAACAGCAGCTCGGTCTTGGGCTGGTCCAACTGCACATCCGCCAGGTGCAGCGCGCGGGTCCACAGGCTGTCGAGTTGCAGGTTGGCATAGAGGCGTTCAAAACCGACCTGCTCCTTGCCCGGTTCGCCGACTTTCAAGCCCCAGGCCGTCACTTCCAGGCTGAACGGGTTGAGTTCGATACGCTCCAGTCTTGCCGGCACCGTGGCGTAATGGGCCAGTTGCTGGTTGGCAATACGAAGCGCGATGCCCGGCAGAATCAGAAAACCCAGCAAGCTGTACAGAGCCAGTGCGGTCAGCAGTGCGCCAATGGCGCGGATCAATCCTTTGGACATGGGCGACGCCATCTATATCGAACAGGAGTGCCTTGGAGTATGGCACGGGTTATCGGTTCCGAAGCACCGAGCCTATTGGGAAAAGGACTACAACTGCAGGATCAGGGTCTTCAGGGGTGGCTGTTGATCCTGCGACGGAAAGTCGGCTCCCGGCGTCATGATTTGCCAGTCGCGTACCGGTCGCCCGGCTTTTTCGGCACAGCGCAGCACCTGCTCCCGCCAATCGTCCATGCCCACTTTTGCCAGGTTGTTGCAGCAGATCAGCACGCCATTGTCGGCGGTTGCCAGCAACGCCGGCTTGAGCAGGCTCTGGTAGTCGCGCAGCAGATCGACCGTGCCGAACGCACTCTTGGCCCAGGCGGGCGGATCGAGCAGCACCAGGTCGTACTGGCGTTGCTCCAGGCGCGGGTAAGCTGGCAGTGTGTGGCCGCGCCGCTGGGTGATGGGCAGACCGGCCAGTTGGCGAATCGCCGGAAAGTAATCGGACTGCACAAACGCCATGGTCGGCAATTGCGGGTTCAGCAGACCGTTCTCGCGACCGACCGCCAGGTTGCCCTCGGCAAAGTCCAGGTTGCACACCTCGCGGGCACCGCCGGCCGCCGCGCTCAAGCCAACACCGCAGGTGTAGGCGAACAGGTTCAGCACGCTTTTGCCGGCGCTGTGCGCCTTGACCCAGCCACGGGTGTTGCGCAGGTCCAGGAACAACAGCGGGTCCTGCCCGGCGTGGCGCCCGCGTACGCGATAATTGAGGCCCCATTCGTGGCCGACCAGGTCTTCCAGCGCCGCCGGCTCGGCGCGATACACCGTATCGTCACGGTCGATGCGCGAGTTGCCACGGGAGCGGTCGTTATACACCAGCAGCAATTCCAGGCCCATGAACTGATTGATCTGTTGATGCAGGTCCAGCAGGTCTGCGGTGTCCAGCGACTGGTGAAAGCTTTGCACCAGCAATTGCGGGCCATAGCGGTCGATAGTCAGGCCGCCGGCGCCTTCCTGGCTGCCGTGAAACAGTCGATAGCAGTCGGTGCCCTGGGCGTGCAGTTCGTTGATCAGGTCTTGGCGATGATCGAGGGCGGCGCGCAGCGCCTGGTTCAGGGGGGACATGGAGCGCGCCTTGCTGTAAATGAGGAAAACAGGGGCGGGGAGTTTAACAGCTAACCCCGGCCTGAGCAGGCCGGGGTCGCGTTGAGGCAGGTATCAGCCGCGATGACGACCGCGGAAGTAGTTGATCAGGCCTTGGGTGGACGCGTCCTCGGCCGAGGTTTCTTCGGCGCCGGTGAGGCGGTTGTAAACACCCTTGCCCAGCTCCTTGCCCAGCTCCACGCCCCATTGGTCGAAGGCGTTGATGCCCCATATCACGCTCTGCACGAACACCTTGTGCTCATACATGGCCACCAACGCGCCGAGACGACGCGGGCTGATGCGTTCGACCACAATGGTGTTGCTCGGACGGTTGCCCGGGATCACCTTGTGCGGGGCCAGCTTCTGCACTTCGTCCTCTGCGATGCCTTTGTCGCGCAGCTCGGCTTCGGCTTCACTGCGGGTCTTGCCGAGCATCAGTGCCTGGCTTTGCGACAGGCAGTTGGCATAGAGCCATTGATGGTGGTCGGACACCGGGTTGAAGCTGACAATCGGCACAATGAAGTCGGCCGGAATCAGTTGGGTGCCCTGGTGCAGCAACTGGTGGTACGCATGCTGGCCGTTGCAGCCCACGCCGCCCCAGATGACCGGGCCGGTGTCGGTGGCCACGGGTGTGCCGTCCTGGCGCACGCTCTTGCCGTTGGATTCCATGTCCAGCTGTTGCAGGTGTTTGGTGATGTTGCGCAGGTAGTGGTCGTACGGCAGGATCGCATGGCTTTGCGCTCCCCAGAAGTTGCCGTACCACACGCCCAGCAGGCCCAGCAGCACCGGCATGTTCTGCTCGAACGGTGCGGTCAGGAAATGCTGGTCCATGGTGTAGGCACCCGACAGCAGTTCCTTGAAGTTGGACATGCCGATGGCGAGGGCGATGGGCAGACCAATGGCCGACCACAGCGAATAACGGCCGCCGACCCAGTCCCACATCGGGAAGATGTTTTCTTCGCGGATACCAAAGGCCACCGCCGCCGCGTTGTTACTCGACACAGCGATGAAGTGGCGGTACAGCTCGGCTTCCGAGCCACCCTGGGCCAGGTACCAGGCGCGGGCGGCCTGGGCGTTTTTCAGGGTTTCCAGGGTGTTGAACGATTTTGACGAGACGATAAACAGCGTGGTCTCGGCGCGCAGCTTCATGGTCAGCTCGTGGAACTCGCTGCCGTCGATATTCGCCAGGTAGTGGCAACGCACGCCCTTATGGGCGTAAGACAACAGCGCCTCGGAGACCAGCTCCGGGCCGAGGAACGAACCACCGATGCCGATGTTCACCACGTCGGTGATCGGCTTTTCGGTGTAGCCACGCCACAGACCGTCGTGAATGCGGCCGACCAGGTCAGTGATCTGGTTCAACACCTTGTGCACGTCCGGCATGATGTTCACGCCGTTCACCGACAGCTTGTCGCCTACCGGGCGGCGCAGGGCGGTGTGCAGGGCAGGGCGGCCTTCGGAGGAGTTGACCGGTTCGCCGGCATACAGCGCGTTGATCGCGTCCTTGAGGCCCACTTCATCGGCCAGGCCCACCAGCAGGTCACGGGTTTGGCTGGTGATCAGGTTCTTCGAGTAATCGAGGAAAAGCCCACAGCTGCTCAGGGTGAACTGGGAAAAGCGCTGCGGATCGGCATTGAAGGCTTCGCGCATGCTGAAATCCTGCATGGCTTGGCGATGTTGATTGAGCGCTTGCCAGGCGGGCAGCGCGGTAACGTCATGAGGAGTGCGGTAGTACGCCATCGCTGCGGGTTTCCTTTTATTACGGGGACTGCCTTTAGGACACTTCAAAGCCCGGAACGTCCAGTCTTGTCGCAACAATTGGGTTGCGGACAGCGCTAACCTTAGCGCCGGGCGATTACATTAAACCTAGCGTGTCGATATGTCTTGGCTTTGTCTGCGCCGTGGCCGGTACTTTTTTATACCGGCACGGCGATCAGGGCAACAGGCGTGCTGCCTGGGCGGGGTCAGTTGAGGTTCAAATGCAGGTTATCGATCAACCGGGTGCTGCCCAGGAACGCCGCGACCAGAATCACAATGTCCTTGTCCTGCGTCGTGGCGGGGCGCAAATGCTCACCCTGGCGCACTTCGAGGTAATCCAGGCGCAACCCGGCGGCTTCGATCTGCCTCATTTGTTCGGCACGCAGGCTGGCGAAGTCATGGTCGCCGGCCTTGATGGCCACAGCGATGCGGCTGAGGCTGCGATACAGCACCGGGGCGATGGCGCGTTCCTGCTCGGAGAGAAAACCGTTGCGTGATGACAGCGCCAGGCCGTCTTCGGCGCGCACGGTGGGCTCGCCGATAATCTGGATCGGCATGTTCAGGTCATGCACCATGGCGCGGATGACCGCCAACTGCTGGTAGTCCTTCTGGCCAAACACGGCGATATCCGGCTGCACCATGTTGAACAACTTGCTGACCACCGTGGCGACGCCTTCGAAGTGCCCGGGACGGCTGGCGCCACAGAGGCCTTCGGAGAGGTGCGGGACGCTGACGCGGGTCTGGCCGGTCATGCCGCCCGGGTACATCTCCTCGACGGTCGGTGCAAACAGCAGATTGCAGCCGGCCTGCAGGAGTTTTTCCTGGTCGGCGGCGAGGGTGCGGGGATACTTGTCCAGGTCTTCATTGGCGCCGAATTGCAGCGGATTGACGAAGATACTCGCGACCACGAAGTCGGCTTGCTGCACGGCCTTGGTCACCAGGGTGGCATGGCCTTCGTGCAGGTTGCCCATGGTCGGCACGAAGCCGATGCGCTTGCCGGCGCTGCGGGCGTGAGTTACGGCAGCGCGCAGTTCACGCAGGGTTTTTACGGTGTTCATGCAGAAAATCCGTGTTCGGCGGCGGGGAAGGTCACGCCTTTGACTTCGGCGACGTACGCGCTCAAGGCTGCGTGAATGCTGTCCTGGCCGGCCATGAAGTTCTTCACGAACTTGGGCACGCGACCGGTGATCGACAAGCCGAGCATATCGTGCAACACCAGCACCTGGCCGTCGGTGGCGCAGCCCGCGCCAATGCCGATGACCGGCACGCTGACAGCCTGGGTGATTTCTGCGGCCAGTTCGCTGGGCACGCATTCGAGCAGGATCATGGCAACGCCGGCTTGCTCCAGGGCGATGGCATCGGCCCGCATCTGGCGCGCCTGGGCCTCGTTGCGACCCTGCACCTTGTAACCGCCGAGGAGGTTCACCGACTGCGGCGTGAGGCCCATGTGAGCGCACACCGGTACGCCGCGCTCGGCCAGCAGGCGGATCGACTCGGCGAGCCACAGCGCGCCTTCGACCTTGACCATGTGCGCACCGGCGCGCATCAACTTGCCGGCGTTGAGGAACGTCTGTTCGACGGTGGCGTAGTCCATGAACGGCAGGTCAGCGATGATGAACGCGCCTTTGTTTCCGCGCTTGACGCTGGCGGTGTGGTAGGCGAGTTCATCGGTGGTGACGGGGAGCGTGCTGTCATTCCCTTGAAGAACCATGCCCAGGGAGTCACCTACCAGCAACACTTCGACGCCTGCCTGGCAGCAGGCGTTGGCGAATGTGGCGTCATAGCAGGTCAGCATGGTGATTTTTTCACCTTTGAGCTTGAGGCTCTGCAAGGTGGTCAGGGTAATGTCTGGCATCGAAAGGGTCCTCGTTCAGGCGCTTGGAAACAGCGAGTAACGCGCGTGAGTCTTCGTTTATACAGGCGCACTGTCTTGAGAGCAGTGCTTATAAGGCCTGGATTGCGCCCTTCATTGCCGGGTTGGCGGCAGCGGGACGCCTATAGTCGTGAGGAGGACACGGGAAGTCAATTGGATGTGTTACCGCATTGTTACGAGGGCGGTGTTACCCCTGTTACTGACGCGATTCAGCAGGTTGAAGGCCGTGAAAATCACATGTGGGAGCTGGCTTGCCTGCGATGCAGGCACCTCGGTGTTCCGTTGGGCCGGGTCGATGCCTTCGCAAGCAAGCCAGTTCCCACTTTGACCGCGTCAGTTCTGGGGAATGCGTTCCAGGCCTTCGAACGGGCAAGTTGCCAGCAACTGGCTTAAAGGCTGGCCGTCCGGTAAATGGAAATTTGCCGGGGCCAATTCGGCCAGCGGATACAGCACAAACGCCCGCAGGTGCATTTGGTAATGCGGCACCTTGAGGCGAGGCTCATCGATCAGGTGATCGCCGAACAGCAGGATGTCCAGGTCGAGTGTGCGTGGCCCCCAGCGCTCAAGGCGCTCGCGGCCCTGATCGTTCTCGATGGCTTGCAACGCATCCAGCAGTTCCAGGGGCGCAAGGCTGCTGTTCAGGGCTGCTACCGCGTTGGTGTAGCGCGGCTGGCCGGGGAGCAGGGAGTCACTTTGGTAGAAGGCGGAGACACCGGCGACGGTGGTGTCTGGCAACTGCGCCAGCGCCTCGATAGCGCTGCGCAATTGCTGATCCGGGGCAGCGAGGTTGCTGCCCATGCCAATGTAGATACGTTCCACGTTTATTCGCCTGCGGCGCCCGAGGCATCGGCGCCGCTGCGTTTGCGCTTGCTGCTGCTACTGCGCCGACGCTTTTTGGGCGCAACGCCTTCGCCATCGCCTTTGCTGCCCAGGTCACGAATCATGTCGCGGCGCCCGCTGTCGTTGGCGTCCTGGTAATCGGTCCACCATTCGCCCAGGCCGTCGGTCTGCTCGCCGGCGCTTTCGCGCAGCAGCAGGAAGTCGTAGCCGGCACGGAAGCGCGGGTTGTCCAGCAGCATGTCGGCGCGTTTGCCACTGCGGCGTGGCAGGCGCTCCTGCATGTCCCAGATCTCGCGGATGGGAATGGTGAAGCGTTTCGGAATCGCGATGCGCTGGCATTGCTCGGTGATCAGCTCGTGAGCGGCTTCCTGCATCGCCGGAATGGGCGGCATGCCACGGTCCTGCAGGCGCAGTACGCGTTTGGGCAAGGCTGGCCACAACAGCGCGGCAAACAGGAACGCCGGGGTGACCGGTTTGTTCTGCTTGATGCGCAGGTCAGTGTTGGTCAACGCTTCGCTGATCAGGGTGTGGGTGTACGTCGGGTTGTATTCCAGGGCTTCGGCGCTGGCCGGAAACAGAGGATCGAACAGCTGCAGGTCGACGAGCATCTCAAAAGTGTCGGCCGCATAACCCGAAAGGAACAGCTTGAGCACTTCTTCGAACAGCCGCGCCGAAGGGATTTCGCGCAGCATCGGGGCCAGCTCGCGAATCGGTGCGGCGGTGTGTTTCTCGATGCCGAAATTCAGCTTGGCGGCAAAGCGCACGGCCCGCAGCATGCGCACCGGGTCTTCCTGGTAGCGCTGCGTCGGTTCACCGATCAGGCGGATCAGGTTGTTGCGAATATCGGGCACGCCATTGGCGTAATCGAGGATGCGCTCACTGACCGGGTCGTAATACAGGGCATTGATGGTGAAGTCGCGGCGCTGCGCGTCTTCTTCCAGCGTGCCATAGACGTTATCGCGCAGGATGCGCCCGCTTTCGTTGCGGGAGGACTGGTTGGTGTCTTCCTCTTCATCGTTTTGCGGATGACCGGCACGGAAGGTCGCGACCTCGATGATTTCGCGGCCGAAGTGAATGTGCACGAGCTTGAAACGGCGACCGATGATGCGCGCATTGCGAAACTCGGCACGCACCTGCTCCGGCGTGGCGCTGGTGGCGACGTCGAAATCCTTGGGCGTGATATTAAGCAGCATGTCACGTACGCAGCCGCCCACCAGATAGGCCTGGTAGCCGGCGTTCTGCAAACGTTCGACGATGTTCACCGCGTAGCGGCTGAACTGAGCGCGCTGCAATGAATGCTGATTGCTGTTAAGCACTTCAGGCGTGCTGCGAATGTGTTGCGTACGACGCACGGGAGAACGGAATGACTGGAACAACTTCTTCAGCATGGGATGCACTGTTTGAAGGAATGTTCGGCCATAACGAAGAATGACCGCATGATGGGCCGGGATTCTAGCATTTAGTCAGGGGATGGTGTAGGAACAAGCTGCAAGCGTTGCTTTGAAAGCTTCAAACGAATGCCTCAGGGGGTAAAACGCAGAAACTACAAGGGGAGCCGAAGCTCCCCCAGAAGTAGTTGCGTACTCTATTTTTATTATGGGTGTCGGGCTTTTTGTTTTTATTGATCGCCCTCGTCAGGAAGCTTCACCTTCATGACACTCCCAATCGGGAGCCAAGAGCAAACGGATTGCTTTGGTCGCTGTGTTGCTGATCTACGATCCAACCAGTTCAGGCTCTGCCTTAGGGCAGTTTTTGTTGTTCTCGGCCTGGTTGCGGGGCAAGCCCCAAATGCAACGCCTCTCCAAAAGAATCAGTTAGCTGCGCCTCCGCCGTGTTGTTTTTGTTATGCGTGAGTCGATTCGTCTTATTTTTATTGTCTTGTTCAGAGCTTGTTATTGTTTTTGTACTAAGCATATAGCAGGGTGCGTGCCAACTTTTGCGCCGCCCAGTAAAATCAGGGGGTTGAGGCGATTTCAGGGTTTTGGCGGACGAAAAAAAGCCGGGGCTTCGTTACCGTAAGCCCCGGCTTTTGTTACGCGAAATATCCGCGGTAACAGTTTTTTCACATCTGAGGGTGTTACCTGTGAGGGCGCCCCCTCAACTCTCGCTGGCAACCCCGGTCTTGCGTCGCGGAATACCCAGGCGCTGACGCCGTTCCCACAGGCATTTGCGGCTCACACCCAGCTTGCGCGCCAGTTCAGTCTCGGTCATGTGATCCTGATGCTCGAGCACGAAATGCTGAAAGTAATCTTCCAGTGACAGATCTTCAGTCGGTTCATGACTGGTGTTGCTCGCGCCCGATTGCGGCGCCAGACCGATGAAGTCGTCATCCTCCAGATCACTGAGTTCGATATCGATACCCAGCAGCTCGGCGGAAATTACCGGGCTCTCCGACAGGATGACCGCACGCTCCACTGCGTTCTCCAGTTCGCGCACGTTACCTGGCCACGAGTAGTGCCGAATCGCCTGCTCGGCGTCCGGGGCAAACGTCAGGTCGGTACGGTTGATGCGCGCACTCTGGCGCAGCAGGAACGCATTGGCGATCTCGTTGACGTCGGCGCCACGCTCACGCAGGGCCGGCAGCTTTAGGGCGATCACGTGCAGGCGGTAATACAGGTCTTCGCGGAACTGGCCGATCTTGGCCAGGCTCTTGAGATCGCGGTGGGTCGCGGCGATCAGGCGCACATCGACCTTCTGCGACTGCACCGAGCCGACGCGTCGAATCTCGCCTTCCTGCAATACCCGCAGCAACCGCGCCTGTGCTTCCAGTGGCAGCTCGCCAATCTCGTCAAGGAACAAGGTGCCGCCATCCGCCGCTTCCACCAGGCCCGCACGCCCGGCGCTGGCGCCGGTGAAGGCGCCTTTTTCGTGGCCGAACAGTTCGGACTCGATCAGGGATTCGGGGATCGCCGCGCAGTTCACCGAGATCATCGGCGCCTTGGCGCGCCTGGACAGGTTGTGCAGTGCACGGGCCACCAGTTCTTTACCGGTACCGGACTCGCCCTGGATCAACACGTTGGAGTCGGTGGGCGCCACTTTACGGATCTTGCTGTACAGATCCTGCATGGGCGGGCAGGAGCCGATGATGCCGATCTCGCCGTTGCTGTTGTCGACGCCCGGTTTTTCGGCGGTTTTGCCGGCAGGGCGCGGTTCGGCCGGTGTGCTGCCGGCCGACTGGCGGTCACGCAGGATACGCGCCACGGCCTGCAACATCTCGTCGTGGTCGAACGGCTTGGCGATGTAGTCCACCGCGCCCATCTTCATGGAGTCTACGGCCGAACGCAGGCTGGCGTAGCTGGTCATGATCAGCACCGGAGTGCCCTGGCCCAGCTTGATCAGCTCGGTGCCCGGTGCGCCGGGCAGGCGCAGGTCGCTGACAATCAGGTCGAACGTGGGAATGCTGAATCGCTCCTGCGCTTCCTGTACCGAGCCGGCTTCGCTGACCTGATACTGATTGCGCTCGAGCAGGCGACGCAAGGCAGAGCGGATGATGGTTTCGTCTTCGACGATCAAAATGTGCGGCATTGATTCAATTCTCTCGACGGTCTCAGTTCACAGCGGACGTCGCTTCGACATGACGCGGCAAGGTCACCCGTATACGGGTGCCGCGTTGGCTTTCAAGGTCAGCCGGGCTGTCGATGGTGATTTGTCCATAATGCTCTTCAACGATGGAATAGACCAGCGCAAGGCCCAGACCGGTGCCTTCACCGGGGTCCTTGGTGGTGAAGAAAGGTTCGAACAATCGGTCCATGATGTTCTGTGGAATGCCGCTGCCTTCGTCCTCCACGATCAGGTCGACCGTATGCTCGAAAGCTTCGGTCTTGACCCGCACCGCGCCGCCGGCGGGCGTTGCATCGCGGGAGTTGGACAGCAGGTTGATCAATACCTGGGCCAAACGTTGTGAATCGCCGTCGACCCAGTGTTCCGGGTCGCACAGGTTAAAGAACTGTACCTCGAAATTGCGCCGGTTCAAGGCCAGCAGCCCAATGGCATCCTGGGCTACTTTGGCCAGGCACACCGCCTCGTCCTGATTCTGATGGGCGCCGGCATGGGCAAAGCTCATCAGCGACTGCACGATGCGCGACACGCGCTTGGTCTGCTCAAGGATCTGCCCGCTGATCTCGGTGATTTCGCCGTCTTCCTCGCGCTCTTCGCGCAGGTTTTGCGCCAGGCACGCGATACCGGTAATCGGGTTGCCGATCTCGTGGGCCACGCCGGCGGCCAGGCGACCAATGCTGGCCAGGCGCTCGGAGTGCACCAGTTTGTCTTCGAGCATCTGGGTGTCGGTCAGGTCTTCCACCAGCAGCACCAGGCCGCTGTTGCCGGGGGCCAGGGGTTCGTCGATGGCGGCTTTGTGCAGGTTGAGCCAGCGGGTCTGGCCGTCGAGGGCCAGGTGCTGCTTGTGCAAGTGCTCGTCGGGCAGGTTGATAAAACCCTGCAATAACGCTTTCCACGGATCGCCGAGCGTATTGAGGCGCGAGCCCACCACCCGTTGCGCGGCAATGCCGGTGAGTTCTTCCATGGCCTTGTTCCACATCAGAATTTCCTGATCCTTGGCCAGTGAGCACACGCCCATTGGCAATTCCTGCAAGGTCTGGCGGTGGTAACGGCGCAGGGCATCGAGTTCGGCGGCAAGGCCGGTTAAACGCGAGTGGTAGTCCTCCAGCCGGCTCTCGATGAAGTGGATGTCTTCGGTCACGTAGTTTTCGCCGCCGGCCTTGTAGGGCAGGAAGGTTTCCACCATGTCCTGGGACACGCTGGGGCCCATCAGGCCGGACAGGTTGGCCTCGATACGGTCGCGCAGGCGGCGCAAGGCATAGGGGCGGCGTTCGTCGAAGGGCAGATAGAGGTCGCGCAACGCCTGTTCGACTTCCTTCTGCGCCGCCTTGGCACCCAGCGGCTTGGCCAGTTGGGTGGCGAACTCCTGGGGCGAGGCCGCGTGCAATTCGCGGCGTTGCGGGCGGCGTACGTTGTCCACCGCGCAGGCTTCGGCGGCGCTGGTTTCTTCGGGGCTGGCATTGGTGAACAGCGAGATCAGCGTGAACATCAGCACGTTGGCCGCCAGCGAGGCAATCGCCGCCATGTGCCAGCTGGTGTCGTCGAGCACGTAGATCATGTTCAGCAGCGGGATGTAGAAGCCCTGCAGGTTGCCGACCAGCGGCAGCAGCATGGTCACCACCCACACGAGGATGCCCGCCAGCAGCCCGGCGATAAAACCGCGACGATTGGCGGTCGGCCAGTACAGTACCGACAACACGCCCGGCAGGAACTGCAAGGTGGCGACGAAGGCAACGATGCCCAGGTTGGCCAGGTCCTGGCCGGCACCCAGCATCAGGTAGAAGCCATAACCGGCCATGATGATCGCGACGATCAGCGCGCGGCGCGTCCACTTGAGCCAGCGGTAGATATTGCCCTCGGCCGGTGGCTGGTACAGCGGCAGCACCAGGTGGTTGAGCGCCATGCCCGACAGCGCCAGGGTGGTGACAATGATCAGCCCGCTGGCCGCCGAGAGGCCGCCGACATACGCCAATAACGCCAGTGCCGGGCTGTTGGCGGCGATGCCGATGCCGAGGGTGAAGTATTCCGGGTTGGTGGTGGCCCCAAGCTTGAGGCCGGCCCACAGGATCAGCGGCACCGCCAGGCTCATCAGCAGCAAGAACAGCGGCAGGCCCCAGCTGGCGCTGACCAGCGAGCGCGGGTTGAGGTTTTCGGTGAAGGTCATGTGGTACATGTGCGGCATCACAATCGCCGAGGCGAAGAACACCAGCAGCAGCGTGCGCCACGGGCCTTCCTGCAGCGGCGTGTGCAGGGCGGCGAGGGCGGTCTGGTTTTGCAGCAGCCACAGTTCCAGCTGTTGCGGGCCGTCGAATACGCCGTAGAGCGCGTACAGGCCGACACCGCCGATGGCGATCAGCTTGATCACCGACTCGAAGGCAATCGCAAACACCAGGCCTTCATGTTTCTCGCGGGTGGCGATATGCCGTGAGCCGAAGAAAATCGTGAACAGCGTGATCAGCGCACAGAAGGCGAGAGCCACGCGGTGCTGCACCGGCTCGCGGGTGAGAATGCTGATGGAGTCGGCTACCGCCTGGATCTGCAGGGCCAGCAAGGGCAGCACGCCGATCAGCATGAAAATGGTGGTGAGCGCGCCGGCCCAGGTGCTGCGAAAGCGGAAGGCGAACAGGTCGGCCAGGGACGACAGCTGGTAGGTGCGGGTGATTTTCAGGATCGGGTACAGCAGCACCGGCGCCAGCAAAAAAGCCCCGGACACCCCCAGGTAGCTGGAGAGAAACCCGTAGCCGTACTGGTAGGCCAGGCCGACGGTGCCGTAGAACGCCCAGGCGCTGGCATACACGCCCAGGGACAAGGTGTAGGTCAACGGATGGCGAATAATCGCCCGCGGAATCATTCCGCGCTCACTGATCCAGGCGACGGCGAACAGCGCTGCCAGGTAGGCGGCGCTGATCAGCAGCATCTGGGTGAGGCTAAAGCTCATCGGCATCTTTTTGGCTCTGCAGGATGAAAGTCACGACGATCAGGATCAGCCACAGCAGATAAGGGCGATACCAGGCGCCCGTGGCGTCGATCCACCAATCCATGATGGCGGGAGAAAACAGGTAAATCCCGACGACCAGCAGCAGGACCAATCGATAGATGTACATGTTGGCCTCTGATTAAAAAACTGTCGCGATGGTAACGGATGCCGGGCCGGCTGCAAGCGCCTTCAACTCAATTGCGCTTCGGCCAGGGTGAGCGTGCGCGGGATCAGCAGCGGATCCCAGTGCCGGATGCCCCAATCCAGCAGTTCCCGTGGGCTGGCGTGAAGCAGTTCGTCACCGGGTTGCTGGCCGAGGGCGCGCAAGGCGCGCAGCAGCAGCGGCGTTGCCTGGTCTTGCGTCAGCGGCGGTGAACGGTAGGATTTACCCAGCTTGTTGCCGTCCGGCTGCACGATCAGCGGCACATGCAGGTAGCGCGGTTGGCGCAGGCCCAGCAGTTCCTGCAGGTACAGCTGGCGCGGCGTGGAATCGAGCAGGTCGGCGCCGCGCACGATGTCGGTCACGCCCTGCCAGGCATCGTCGAGCACCACCGCCAGTTGATAGGCGTACAGACCGTCGCGGCGGCGGATGACGAAATCGCCAGCCTCGCGGCCCAGGTGCTGTCGGAATTCGCCTTGAACGCGGTCGGTAAAATGGTAGGCAAGCTCGGGCACGCGCACGCGGATCGCGGCGTCCTGCTGGTCGTGCCCGGCATTGCGGCACAGGCCGGGGTAAATCCCGTTGTAGGGTTCCAGCTGTTTGCGTGAGCAGGTGCACGCGTACGCCAGGCCATGGTTGAACAGGTCGTTCAGCACCTTGGCGTAGGCTTCGTGCCGCTCGCTTTGTCGGACCAACTCGCCATCCCATTCGAAGCCATAGCTTTCCAGCGCGTGCAGGATCGCGGCCTGGGCGCCAGGTTCTTCGCGGGGAGGGTCGAGGTCTTCCATGCGCATCAGCCAGCGACCATGGTTGGCGCGGGCGTCGAGGTAGGAGGCGAGGGCGGCGACCAGGGAGCCGAAATGCAAGTGGCCGCTGGGCGTGGGGGCGAAACGCCCTATATAGGTAGAGGCTGTCATGGGCCGGATACTACTGGAAACAGGAACGCCAGATACACAAATGGGGCGTTTGCACGCCCCATTCGTTCAGTTCGGCAGCAATTACTTGCCGACCTGTTTTTCCTTGATTTCAGCCAAGGTCTTGCAGTCTACGCACAGGTCCGCGGTTGGGCGGGCTTCCAGACGGCGAATACCGATCTCGACGCCGCAGGATTCGCACCAGCCGTATTCCTCGTCCTTGATCAGTTGCAACGTTTTGTCGATCTTTTTGATCAGCTTGCGCTCGCGATCACGGGCGCGCAGCTCCAGAGCGAACTCTTCTTCCTGGCTGGCACGGTCGGCCGGGTCAGGGAAGTTGGCTGCTTCGTCCTTCATATGGTCAACGGTACGGTCAACCTCCTGCATCAAGTCCTGTTTCCATTTGTTCAGGATCTTGGTGAAGTGCTCGCGCATGGGCTCGCCCATGTACTCCTCGCCCTTTTTTTCCACATAAGGGTCGAAGCCGCCGAGGCCTTGAGTCTGCTGTTGCTTTGCTTGGGTGGACATGAATAGACCGCCTCTCACTCTTCTAATCCATTGCGCAGGATTGCAACGTCACCGACACCTGCCGGCCCTGCGGCTGCAAGCGGGCGAACTTACCAGATAGATTCGGGGTGCGCCACTCCCGGTTGTCGAGGCATCTCGACAGGGCTGCCAACCGCTGCAGCCCGCCATGGTAAGGCGTGGAGCGCCTCGAAGGTTGATTTTAGTCGTTTTGCTGGCATGTGCTGGCCCATCTTGGGTGGCCGAACAGGCAATAGAGCATGTATTAACGCAAGGGTTCGGTAGAATCCTGACTTTGTTCTCACGCTTTAAGGAAGGCTAATGGCCCAGCCCTACAGTGCGCGCAGCCGCGCCATCGAACCGTTTCATGTCATGGCGTTGCTGGCGCGAGCCAATGAGCTGCAGGCGGCGGGCCTGGATGTGATTCACCTGGAAATCGGTGAGCCGGATTTCACCACTGCTGAGCCCATCATCCAGGCCGGCCAGGCCGCGCTGGCCAATGGCAAGACACGCTATACCGCCGCCCGTGGGTTGCCCGAGTTGCGTGAGGCCATCAGCGGGTTTTATCAGCAGCGCTACGGATTGAACGTAGACCCTGAGCGCATTCTGATTACGCCCGGTGGCTCCGGCGCCTTGTTATTGGCCAGCAGCTTGCTGGTCGATCCTGGCAAGCACTGGCTGTTGGCGGACCCCGGCTACCCCTGCAATCGACACTTTCTGCGCCTGGTGGAGGGTGCCGCTCAACTGGTGCCGGTTGGGCCGGACGTGCGTTATCAACTGAACGCCGAGCTGGTGGCCAAACACTGGGACCAGGACAGCGTAGGTGCCCTCGTCGCATCGCCGGCCAACCCGACCGGCACCCTGCTCACGCGGGATGAGCTGGCCGGGCTGTCCAGTGCGATCAAGGCGCGCAATGGGCACCTGGTGGTGGATGAGATCTATCACGGCCTGACCTACGGCACCGATGCCGCCAGCGTGCTGGAAGTTGATGATGAAGCATTTGTCCTGAATAGTTTTTCCAAGTATTTCGGGATGACCGGCTGGCGCCTCGGTTGGCTGGTGGCGCCGCCCGATGCGGTGGCGGATTTGGAGAAGCTGGCGCAAAACCTCTACATCAGCGCGCCGAGCATGGCCCAGCATGCTGCGCTTGCCTGTTTTACCCCGCAAACCCTGAGCATTCTGGAAGCGCGCCGCGCCGAGTTCGGCCGCCGCCGTGATTTCCTGCTACCGGCCCTGCGCGAACTTGGCTTTGGTATCGCAGTGGAGCCGGAGGGGGCGTTCTATTTGTACGCCGATATCAGCGCATTCGGCGGCGATGCCTTTGCGTTCTGTCGGCATTTCCTCGAGACCGAACACGTGGCGTTTACGCCCGGACTGGATTTCGGCCGCTACCAGGCCGGTCATCATGTGCGTTTTGCCTACACGCAAAACCTCGATCGCCTGCAGGAGGCGGTGGAGCGCATCGCCCGTGGCTTGCGGAGCTGGCAAGGCTGATGCGCTTTTATCCTCCCCTTGAAGAAGCGCGGCTGATTCGCCGCTACAAGCGTTTTCTCACCGATATCGAGACCGTTACCGGCGAGTTACTTACTATTCACTGCCCGAACACCGGTTCGATGCTCAATTGCATGGTCGAGGGTGGGCAGGTCTGGTTCAGCCGCTCCGATGACCCCAAGCGCAAGTTGCCCGGCACCTGGGAAATCGCCGAAACACCTCAGGGCCGGCTGGCGTGCGTGAATACGGCGCGTGCCAATCAATTGGTCGAGGAAGCGCTGCACGCCGGGGTGATCAGCGAGCTCAACGGGTTTACCGCGCTGAAGCGAGAGGTGCCGTACGGTCAGGAGAAAAGCCGGATCGACTTTCGCCTGGAGTATCCGGAGGGGGCGGCGTATGTCGAAGTCAAAAGCGTCACCTTGGGCTTTGACGGTTCGGCGGTAGCGGCGTTTCCCGACGCGGTGACCCAGCGTGGCGCGAAGCACTTGCGCGAACTGGCACACCTGGCGCGCAGCGGGGTGCGTGCGGTGCAACTGTATTGCGTGAATCTTTCCGGGATCGAAGCGGTGCGGCCTGCCGTGGAAATCGACGCCGGCTATGCTGGCGCCCTGCGTGAGGCCAAGGCGGCGGGCGTCGAGGTGCTGGCCTACGGGGTGAGGGTGACCCACGAAGAAATCGTGGTGGACCGCAGACTCCAGGTGCTGCTCGGCGATTAGAGTTGCACCCACAGGCCGTGTTCGTCTTCGCGGCCGGGCAGCGCTGTGAGGCTTTGACCTGCACAAGGCCCGGCGATGCACTCGCCACTTTCGATGAGAAATAATGCACCGTGGGTGGCGCACTGGATCAAGCTGGCGCTCTCGTCGAGGAAGCGATCAGGCTGCCATTCCAGCGGGATGCCGCGATGAGGGCAACGGTTGATATAGAAGTAGGCGATGCCATCGCGGCGCACGGCCAACAGCTTGCAACCGTCTATTTCAAAACCGAGGCTGCTGTCGGGTGCGAGGGTATCGGAGGGGCAGACGAACTTCATTTCAATTCTCAAGTGCCTTGACGTCCAAATGAAAACAATTATCAAATGCCGGCTTCGTCCGTCAGTTGATCTTGCGCTCAGTACGATGCCCGGCAGCGTTTATCTGTCACATCAACGAGTGCCGGAGCGGCTTCGTCCCTTGGAAGGAAACCCTGTTATGCGCCTGTGTACCAGCGCTATCGCGCTTGTTGTCGGACTGCTGGTCAACCCCGGGGCGCACGCCTCGGAACTGCCACAACGCTGGGTGAGTGCCGGTGGCGCGCTGACCGAGTGGGTGGTCGCCCTGGGTGGCGAGTCGACACTGGTGGGGGTGGACACTACCAGTCAGCATCCCGAGTCGGTCAAGGCGCTGCCCAGTATCGGTTATCAGCGGCAATTGTCGGCTGAAGGCATTCTGAGCTTGCGCCCGCAGGTACTCATCGGCACCGAAGAAATGGGCCCGCCGCCGGTACTGGCGCAGGTACGCGGCGCGGGTGTGCAAGTGGAGATGTTCTCCGCGCAGGCGGATTTGCCAACCCTCAAGGGCAACCTTGAGCATTTGGGCAAGTTGCTGGGCAATGAGGCCAAGGCTCGCCAATTGTTTAGCGGATACGAGCAGGCACTGAATCAGCAGAAAAGCGCGGTCGTCAAGGCGCAGACCACGCAACAGGCGCCAGGTGTATTGCTGCTGCTCGGCCACGCGGGGGGCAAGCCGCTGATCGCCGGCAAGGACACGGCGGCGGATTGGCTGTTGCAACAGGCGGGCGGGCATAACCTGGCGACCCACACCGGTTACAAGCCGTTCTCGGCCGAGTCGCTGGCGGGTTTGAGTCCGGATGTACTGGTGTTTGCCGATCGGGCCCTGACCGGCGAAGCGGCGCGTGCGGCGTTGTTCAAGGAAAATCCGATCCTGGCCGCAACGCCTGCCGCCAAAAATGGCCGCGTGGTTGAACTGGACCCAACCCTGTTGGTGGGCGGGCTCGGACCGCGTCTGCCGCAAAGCCTGGTGAAACTGTCTGCCGGGTTTTATCCGTCTCAGGCTGAATCCGCCCCATGACGACATTGGTCAGACCCAAGACCCTGTTTATTGGCTTGGCATTGTTATGTGTCCTTGCGATCTGGCTTTCGTTGGCCCTGGGCCCTGTCAGCCTGCCGTTGCTGGATACGCTCAGGGCCGCTTTGCGTTTGATGGGCTTGCCGATTGACCCTCAAGGGTTGGAGCAGGCGGAGCTGATCCTTGGGCAGATCCGTTTGCCGCGCACCTTGCTGGGCCTGGCGGTCGGTGGCGTGCTGGCGTTGTCGGGCGTGGCGATGCAGGGTTTGTTTCGCAACCCGTTGGCCGATCCCGGGTTGGTGGGTGTGTCCAGCGGTGCTGCGTTGGGCGCGGCGGTCGCGATTGTTGGCGGTTCGTTGTTCGGCGGCTTGCCGGATGCGGTCGGCCCTTATCTTTTGTCGTTGTGTGCATTCCTCGGCGGTTTGGGCGTGACGGCGCTGGTTTACCGTCTGGGCCGGCGAAACGGGCAGACCCATGTGGCGACTATGCTGCTGGCCGGCATCGCCCTGACCGCGTTGGCCGGTTCTGCGGTAGGCCTGTTCACTTATCTGGCGGACGACGCCACCTTGCGCACCTTGACCTTCTGGAACCTGGGGAGCCTGAACGGCGCCAGTTATTCTCGGTTGTGGCCTTTATTGCTGGTGAGCGCGGCGGTGGCGCTGTGGCTGCCGCGCCGCGCGAAGGCGTTGAATGCGCTGTTGCTGGGCGAGTCCGAGGCTGGGCACTTGGGTATTGATGTCGAAGGGCTCAAGCGTGAACTGGTGTTTTGTACGGCGCTCGGCGTAGGCGCGGCGGTGGCGGCGGCGGGGATGATCGGGTTTGTTGGGTTGGTGGTGCCCCATCTGGTGCGATTGCTGGCCGGTCCCGACCATCGGGTGTTGCTACCCGCCTCAATATTGGCGGGTGCGAGTCTGCTGTTGTTTGCCGATCTGGTGGCTCGCCTGGCGCTGGCACCGGCTGAATTGCCGATCGGGATTGTGACGGCGTTTATCGGCGCGCCGTTTTTTCTTTATCTCTTGTTGCGGGGGCGCGCCTGATGCTGCGAGTAGAGGCGCTGCAGGTTCGTCGGGGTCGCACAACCGTATTGGCGAATGTCACCCTGGCGCTGTTGCCGGGTGAGGTGCTCGGTGTACTGGGCCCGAATGGCGCCGGCAAAAGTACCTTGCTCGGTGCATTGTGCGGTGAGTTGCAGCCCGACCAGGGCAAGGTGTGGCTGGACCAGCAGGAGTTGAAGCACTGGAGCGGCGCGCAACGCGCCCAGCGCCTGGCCGTGCTGCCCCAGTCCTCGACCCTGGATTTTGCCTTTCGCGTCGAAGAGGTGGTTGGCATGGGGCGCCTGCCCCATCAAACCGGGCGAGTACGTGATGATGAAATCATTGAGGCCGCGTTGCAGGCGTCGGATGTCGGGCACTTGATCGGTCGCAGCTACCTCTCGCTGTCCGGCGGCGAGCGTCAGCGTGTGCACCTGGCGCGGGTTTTGGCGCAGTTATGGCCGGGTGAGACGGGGCAGACGTTGCTGTTGGACGAGCCGACATCAATGCTTGACCCACTGCACCAGCACACTGTCTTGCAGGCGATACGCACTTTTGCCGATCAAGGCGCGGCAGTGCTGGTGATTCTGCATGACTTGAACCTGGCCGCACGTTATTGCGACCGAATTCTGCTGCTGGAAAAGGGACGTCCTCATGCATTGGACACGCCGGCGCAGGTCTTGCGGCCCGGCCCGCTCAAAGCCGTATTTGGCCTTGATGTGTTGGTGCAGCCGCACCCGGAACGTGGACATCCGCTGATCATTGCTCGCTAGCAGGACTTTCTTACGGGCAAAAAAAGACCCGGCAAGAGCCGGGTCAAATAACCGTGATTAGCCTGATGAGGAGATAATCTGAGAGTCCGAACCAATGGTCTTTCAGTTATCGGCTGATCTCGCGACCAGTTGTGATAATCATAACGATTCTCATTTGAGAGTCAACAGCTGATTTTGAACGACGCTGTGTTTTCCTCAAACGCTTGTTCGAAACAGCCCCGTGACTTAATTCTTCTGGCGCGCTGCAATGGCGTCCAGCTGGCGATTCAACGCTTCCTTGCGTTCGGCAGGGATGTCATTCCAGTGAACATTCAGCAACGCCCCCTCGATGGCATATAACAACACTTTCGAGGCACGGAAGCCGCGCGTGCGCACGGCGCGGTATGCGTCGACCGCGCCCAGGCGGCGCAGGTCGGAGGCACTGTGGATGCCCACCGCATGCAGCCATTGCGCCGACGTCTTGCCAAGATTTTTCAGGAGTTGCAGCTCATCGTTCATCAAGCCTCCTTGCGACGGCCGAATGGTGCGGTGGGTATCGTGACCAGGCAAGCCTGAAAAGGAGTGTAGCGCTCAGCAGGAAAAGCGTGATTCTTTACGAAGAAACGGCCAAATGCTTATAAGAATGGCGCGAAAATTTTGACGGCAGCGTCCGTGCCACGCGTCCTGCGTGGCCGGGCGTCATAAAAGGGCGTTATCTGGTGCGATAGCGCAGGCGCGTTCCGAAGTTGACCGACATAAGGATCTCATCGGCAGTCAATTGCGGCGGAAAGTAAGTCCCGGAGATCTGCGCGTGGGCCAGGCTTGCACCTTCCAATGGGCAATCGCGCAGATCCAGGCCGCGCAAATCAGCGGAGCGGAAATACGCGTCAGTGAAATCCACACCCGCGGCGTCCAGTTCACGCAGGTCCAGCCCACGGAAATCGCCACCGCGCATGTCGATCACGCCGTCTTTGGGGCGTTCCTGATTGAAGCCGCGAATATCGTCTTTATGCAAAAGCGAGTAGAGCGGGGTATCGAGAAGCTTCGGCTGACTCATGATGGCAATACCAGCTGGAGGTAGTAAGCCATTATAGTGCCACTATTTCTGGGTCGTGCGACGAAGCCGACGACACGACCAAGAAACTTTTCTTACAGGCCCGGCAAGCGCTGACGAATATGCGCAACCAACGCATCCAGCGTGCCGCTTTCATTGGTTTCTACCCGTTGGCTGAGGATCAACTCCTCGGCTGTCAGCGGATCGCGATTGGCGTGCTGTTCGCCGATAACCGCCAGCGTAGCGTCGGAAGGATCGCTCTTATCTGCCTGACGCTGCGCCAACCAGTTGGCGATAACCGCTTGCGGTGCGTTGCAATCCAGAATCAGAAACGGCGCGCCTGTGGCTTCGGCGACCTTGGCGGCGGCTTCGCGCTGCTCGCGTTTCAGAAAGGTAGCGTCCAGCACCACCGGGAAGCCGGCGCGCAGCACGGTGTCGGCGATTTCGTTCAGGCGCGCGTAGGTTTTCGCGCTGGCATCTACCGCATAAATGCCCGCCTGTGGCGCGTTTTCAACCTGCTGCTCACCAAACAGACGCTTGCGCTCCACGTCCGAACGCAGGCGCACGGCGCCCAGCGCTTCGACCAGACGCATGCTGACGGTGCTCTTGCCCACCGCCGACACACCGTGGGTAATCGCCAGGAAGCGCGACGGAATGGTGCTGTAGCTCTCCGCCAGGTTGGCGTAGTTGCGGTACTGGCGCAGCGTGGTGGCGCGTTGCACCGCGCTTGCTTCGCTCGGCATGCTGAACAGCGCGACCTTGGCGCGTACCAACGCGCGGTAAGCCTTGTAGAAATTCAGCACTTCCAGGCCCTGATAATCGCCCGTCAGTTCCAGGTACTGGCTGATAAAGCGCCGTGCCAGCGACTTGAGCCCACGGTCTTCCAGGTCCATGGCCAGGAAGCCGGTGTCGGCGTACACGTCGGTGAAACGAAACGGCTCGTTGAATTCGATGCAGTCGAAAATCACCACCTGGCCATCAATCACGGTGGCGTTGCCCAAGTGGATATCACCGTGACATTCACGGGTAAAACCCTCGGCCTTGCGCTGGGCCAGCAGCGGCTTGAGGCGATCGAAGCTGCTTTCGGCCCAGGCTTGCAGCGCTTCGAGCTGCAGAAGGTCGGCCTTGTCGCTGAGGAAGGGACGAATTTGTTCGAAGTTCTGCCGCACTGGCGCCATCACTTCGTCCGGCGTGCCGGCCGCATGCTCCTGTGGGACTTTTGGCGCGGTGAGGTGAAACTGCGCGATCTGCCTGGCCATCTCGTCGATGTGTGCACTGGTCAGCTCGCCATTGGCCTGCAAGGTGCTGAGCATCTGGCTTTGCGGGAACTGGCGCATTTTCAGCGCGTATTCGATCACCGGTCCGTCGCCGCCCAGCTGTGGAGATTCGGCAGTGCCGGTAATTGGCAACACCTCAAGATACAAATCTTTGGTCAGGCGCTGGTTGAGGCGCAATTCTTCATTGCAGAAGTGACCGCGTTTTTCCAGATCGGTGAAATCCAGGAAGCCGAAGTTCATCGGTTTCTTCAATTTATAGGCGTAGGGGCCGGTGAGGATGACCCAGGAAATATGGGTCTCAATGACGTGGAACGCTTCAACCGGATGCGGGTACAACGCCGGGTTTTGCAGGGCAGCGATCAGGGACTGGCTCACGGGCGATCCTTCAGAGTCTGGAAAAATTCATGGCGGGCATTATGGCCGCTACGGGCGGTCGTGCAAACCGCTGTCCGGCTCATGTTGATCATCAAATAAAGTGCGTATAATCCGCCGCCATGACTCGATCCCGATCTCCCCGTTCCCGTAAAAAACCTCCTTCCCGTGGCCTGCGCCCATGGCTTGGCTGGGCGCTCAAGCTCGGCCTCGTGGGCCTGGTAGTGCTCGCCGGCTTCGCGGTGTACCTCGATGCGGTGGTGCAGGAGAAATTCTCCGGCAAGCGCTGGACCATTCCGGCCAAGGTCTACGCCCGCCCGCTGGAGCTGTTTACCGGCCAGAAGCTGAGCAAGGACGACTTCCTCACCGAACTCGATGCTTTGGGCTATCGCCGCGAGCCCGTGAGCAATGGCCCGGGTTCTGCGGCTGTCAGCGGCAATACCGTGGACTTGAACACGCGCGGCTTCCAGTTCTATGAAGGGCTGGAAAAAGCCCAGCCGGTTCGCGTGCGGTTTTCCGGTGACTACGTGGCCGAGCTGTCGTCGCTAAACGGCTCGAAGCTGCCGGTGGTGCGCCTTGAACCGCTGATGATCGGTGGGATTTATCCTAAAAACCTGGAAGACCGCATCCTGATCAAGCTCGATCAGGTGCCGCCTTATCTGTTGGAAACCCTGGTCGCCGTGGAAGACCGCGATTTCTACAGCCACTGGGGCGTGTCGCCGAAGTCGATTGCGCGTGCCATCTGGGTCAACACATCCGGCGGCAAGATGACTCAGGGCGGCAGTACGCTGACGCAACAATTGGTCAAGAACTTCTACCTCACCAGTGAGCGCAGCCTGACCCGCAAGCTCACCGAAGCCATGATGGCCATGCTGCTGGAGCTGCACTACAGCAAGCAGGAGATTCTCGAGGCGTATCTCAACGAGGTCTTCGTCGGCCAGGATGGCCAGCGCGCGGTGCACGGTTTCGGTCTGGCCAGCCAGTTCTTCTTTGGCCAACCGCTGTCCGAGTTGAAGCTGCATCAAGTCGCGTTGCTGGTGGGCATGGTCAAGGGGCCGTCCTACTACAACCCGCGGCGCAACCCGGAGCGCGCGCTGGAGCGTCGCAACCTGGTCTTGGATGTGCTTGAACAGCAAGGCGTCGCTACCGCTGAACAGGTCGCCGCAGCGAAGAAAATGCCTCTGGGTGTGACGACTCGTGGCAAGCTGGCGGACAGCTCCTTCCCGGGCTTTATCGACCTGGTCAAACGCCAGTTGCGTGAAGACTACCGCGACGAAGACTTGACCGAAGAGGGCCTGCGCATCTTCACCAGTTTTGACCCGATTCTGCAGATGAAAGCCGAGGCGTCCGTCAACGACACCTTCAAGCGTCTTACCGGGCGTAAAGGTTCCGATGAAGTGGAAGCGGCCATGGTCGTGACCAACCCGGAAACCGGTGAAGTTCAGGCCATGATCGGCAGCCGTCAGGCCAGTTTTGCCGGCTTCAACCGCGCACTGGATGCGGTGCGGCCGATTGGCTCGCTGGTCAAGCCGGCGGTCTACCTCACTGCGTTGGAAAAACCGAGCAAATACACCCTCACCAGTTGGCTCTCCGATGATCCGTTATCGGTCAAGGGGGCTGATGGCCAGGTGTGGACGCCGCAGAACTTTGATAGACGCTCCCATGGCACGGTGTTCCTTTATCAAGGGCTCGCGCATTCCTACAATATCTCGACCTCGCGGCTGGGCCTCGAAGTGGGCGTGCCGAATGTGCTCAAAACGCTGGCGCGGCTGGGTATCACTCGCGAATTCCCGGCGTTCCCGTCGATCCTGCTGGGGGCGGGTGCGATGACGCCGATGGAAGTCGCGACCATGTACCAGACCCTTGCCAACGGGGGCTTCAACACGCCGATGCGCGGGATTCGCAGCGTGCTCACGGCCGACGGTGAGCCGCTCAAGCGTTACCCGTTCCAGATTCAGCAGCGCTTCGATGCAGGCTCCATTTACCTCATCCAGAACGCCATGCAACGCGTGATGCGTGAAGGTACGGGTAGCTCGGTCTATAAAGTCCTGCCATCGAACCTCACACTGGCGGGCAAGACCGGTACCAGTAACGATTCGCGTGACAGCTGGTTCGCCGGCTTCGGCCAGGATGTGCTGGCGGTGGTGTGGCTGGGCCGCGACGACAACGGCAAGACGCCGTTCACCGGCGCGACCGGTGCGCTGCAGGTGTGGACCAGTTTCATGCGCAAGGCCGATCCGCTGCCGCTGAATATGCCGCAGCCGGACAACATCGTGCAGGCCTGGATTGATCCGCACAGTGGGCAAGGTTCTGATGCCAACTGTCCGGGTGCGGTGCAGATGCCGTATATTCGCGGCAGCGAGCCACCACCCGGTCCCGCATGCGGTGGCAGTGCGCCTGCGGATGCGGATTCGGTGATGGATTGGGTCAAGGGCTGGATGCATTAAGCAAACGAGGGTTTCAAGTGAACAAGTTGTGGATTCCAGCTATTACTGTCCTGGCCTTGCTGGGCGGTTGCTCCAGCGTGCAGCGCGGCTCGATTCCCGTGGTGGATGCGAGCAGCAACGCTTCCAGCAATGACCGGATCTCGGCCAATGGCGGGTTCCGCCAGACCGTGACCAACCGCCCGGCGCAGGCCAAACCTCAGGCAATGCCTCAGGATTCCGGCGTGGTGGTGATGGTGCCGGGCAGCGGCGCCGCCACTGCGGCGCCGATCAGTGCCGAACCGTGGACACCCGGTCCGAGCAGCTCCGCACCGATCGACACCGCGCCGGTTCAGGCGGCACCGATCAATCAGGGGTCGTACAGCATGCCTTCGTCGCCCAGCGGCGTTCCGTCCTCCTCCGGCGGTGGCTTGTCTGCTGACGAACAACTGGATGGTCCGGTACTGGCCTTGCTCACCACCGCCCAGCAACAGCAGGCTGGTGGCGATTTGAACGGCGCATCCTCAAGCCTTGAGCGCGCCCAGCGTGTGGCGCCGCGTGAACCGCAAGTGCTGTATCGCCTGGCGCAAGTGCGCATGGCCCAGGGCGATGCGCCGCAAGCCGAACAGTTCGCCCGTCGTGGGCTGAGTCTGGCCAACGGTCGTCCCGACCTGCAAGCCAGCCTGTGGGCCTTGATCGGTGATGCGCGTGCGGCCCAGGGCGACGCCGCCGGCGCTGCCCAGGCCCGCCAGAAAGCCAAGGTCAGCCTCTGATGGATGGGCGTTTTCCAGCGATTGCCGAACAGTTATTGCTGATTGAGCGCGAGTTGCGTGTGCAAGGCTGGTGGGATGAGCAATCCCCCAGCATGGAGGCGCTCAGCAGTGTCGAGCCTTTCTCGGTCGACACCCTGGACTTTCACCAGTGGCTGCAGTGGATCTTCCTGGTACGCATGAAGCAGATTCTTGAACAGGATCTGCCATTGCCCAACGCTTCAGGGATTCTGGAGATGGCCGAGATGGTTTATGCCGATCGGCCACGGGAAAGCCTTGGATTGCGCAATGCGCTGAAAAAGTTCGACCAATTGATCGTCGACGCTCGTTAATTGCCTGGCTGTCGGGTTTTTCGGCAGTCTTGCGCATATTTCTACCGCTTGACGACATTCAGGCGAGTTTTATCCCTCATCAAACGCCTTTCTTCTGCGTTCTCATGCGCTTAGTTGGAAAAAAGCGCAATTATTGCTTGACTTGAACGGCCTGAAACAGAAGAATCCAAAGTCCGCTGTATCGGGACTGCCAGAAGCAGGCCCGCTCGGCAGATCATGAGGCGCATATCCGCGCCGACCTGTTACACCCGCAACGCGTTACCTCGCGCTGGGTGGGAAAATCCCGCAACACTTGGGACGATCCCAATACTTGCTCAGTCAGTGCTGACGTAGTCGGCGACCACCGTCGCTCATGCTCTGTTGAGAAGTAAACCTATTAAGACCCGTCGGTTTTTCAACGGACGGTATTCTGGCGTTTTAGAGGTGAACAACGTGGAGCTTTTATCTGGCGGTGAGATGCTCGTCCGCTTTTTGCGTGACGAAGGCGTCGACTATATCTACGGGTACCCAGGTGGTGCTCTGCTTCATGTTTATGACGCACTGTTCAAGGAACCGGCTGTTACCCACATCCTGGTTCGCCACGAACAGGCCGCGACCCATATGGCTGACGGTTATGCCCGTGCCACCGGTAAAGCCGGCGTGGTCCTGGTAACGTCCGGCCCAGGCGCAACCAATGCCATTACCGGCATCGCGACTGCGTATATGGACTCCATTCCGATGGTGATCATCTCCGGCCAGGTGGCCAGCACCCTGGTGGGCACCGACGCATTCCAGGAAACCGACATGATCGGTATCTCCCGGCCGATCGTGAAACACAGCTTCATGATCAAGCACGCGTCGGAGATCCCGGAAGTCATGAAGAAGGCGTTCTACCTCGCACAGTCCGGTCGCCCGGGCCCTGTGGTGGTCGATATCCCGAAAGACATGACCAATCCGGCTGAAAAATTCGAATACATCTTTCCGAAGAAAGCCAAGCTGCGTTCCTACAGCCCGGCCGTGCGTGGGCACTCGGGGCAGATCCGCAAGGCGGCAGAAATGCTCCTGGCGGCCAAGCGCCCTGTGCTTTATTCCGGTGGTGGCGTGATTCTGGGCGGCGGCTCCGCACAGTTGACTGAGCTGGCCAGGCTGCTCAACTTGCCGGTGACCAACACCCTGATGGGTCTCGGCGCCTTCCCGGGCACCGACCGTCAGTTCGTCGGTATGCTCGGCATGCACGGCAGCTACACCGCCAACCAGGCCATGCACCACGCTGACGTGATCCTGGCCGTGGGCGCGCGGTTCGATGACCGAGTGATCAACGGCGCGAGCAAATTCTGCCCAAATGCCAAGATCATCCATATCGACATCGATCCGGCATCCATCTCCAAGACCATCAAGGCTGACGTGCCGATCGTGGGACCTGTGGAGAGCGTATTGACCGAAATGGTCGCTGCACTCAAGGATATTGGCGAAACGCCGAACAAGGAATCCGTCGCCAGTTGGTGGAAGCAGATCGACGAGTGGCGCGGTGATCGCGGCCTGTTCCCTTACAACAAGGGCGACGGCAGCATCATCAAACCGCAAACCGTGATCGAAACCCTGTGCGAAGTGACCAAGGGCGATGCCTTTGTAACCTCCGATGTGGGCCAGCATCAGATGTTCGCGGCGCAGTACTACACCTTCGACAAGCCCAACCGCTGGATCAACTCAGGTGGCCTGGGCACGATGGGTTTTGGTTTTCCTGCGGCCATGGGCGTGAAACTGAGCTTCCCGGATGCCGACGTCGCCTGCGTCACCGGCGAGGGCAGCATCCAGATGAACATTCAGGAATTGTCAACATGCCTGCAGTACGGCCTGCCGGTGAAGATCGTCTGCCTGAACAACGGCGTGCTGGGTATGGTTCGTCAGTGGCAGGACATGAGCTACGGCAGCCGTCACTCCCATTCCTACATGGAATCGTTGCCGGATTTCGTCAAGTTGGTTGAAGCCTATGGCCACGTCGGCATGCGCATCACCGATCTGAAAGATCTGAAGCCGAAGATGGAAGAGGCATTCGCCATGAAGGACCGCCTGGTGTTCCTCGATATTCAAGTGGACACCAGTGAGCACGTCTATCCGATGCAGATCAAAGACGGCTCCATGCGCGACATGTGGCTGAACAAGACGGAGCGTACTTAATCATGCGGCACATCATCTCCCTGCTTCTGGAGAACGAACCCGGCGCTCTGTCTCGTGTTGTCGGCCTGTTTTCGCAACGCAACTACAACATCGAAAGCCTGACCGTGGCACCGACCGAAGACCCGACGCTGTCGCGCCTGACGTTAACTACTGTTGGCCACGATGAGGTGATCGAGCAGATCACCAAGAACCTCAACAAGCTGATCGAGGTGGTCAAGCTGGTCGACCTGTCTGAAAGTGCCCACATCGAGCGCGAGCTGATGCTGGTCAAGGTCAAGGCTACGGGTGCCCAACGTGCCGAGATCAAGCGGACCACCGACATTTATCGCGGGCAGATCGTCGATGTGAGCGCCAGCGTTTATACCGTTCAACTGACCGGTACCAGCGACAAGCTGGACAGCTTCATCCAGTCGATCGGGACGGCCTCGATTCTGGAAACCGTACGCAGTGGTGTCACCGGGATTGCCCGTGGCGACAAAGTACTCAGCATCTAACCCAAATTAGCGAATGGCCTTACGGCCTGGATATATAGAGGAACCTCATGAAAGTTTATTACGATAAAGATTGTGACCTGTCGATCATCCAGGGCAAGAAAGTCGCCATCATCGGCTACGGTTCCCAGGGGCACGCGCAAGCTTGCAACCTCAAGGACTCCGGCGTTGACGTCACCGTCGGCCTGCGCAAAGGCTCGGCTACCGTTGCCAAGGCTGAGGCCCACGGCCTGAAAGTGACCGACGTGGCTTCCGCTGTGGCGGCTGCCGACGTGGTCATGATCCTGACCCCGGACGAGTTCCAGTCCGCGCTGTACAAGAATGAAATCGAGCCGAACATCAAAAAGGGCGCCACCCTGGCCTTCTCCCACGGCTTTGCGATTCATTACAACCAGGTTGTGCCGCGTGCCGACCTCGACGTGATCATGATCGCGCCGAAAGCACCGGGCCACACCGTGCGTTCTGAATTCGTCAAAGGCGGCGGTATCCCTGACCTGATCGCGATCTATCAGGACGCGTCCGGCAACGCCAAAAACGTTGCGCTGTCCTACGCCTCCGGCGTGGGTGGCGGTCGTACCGGCATCATCGAAACCACCTTCAAGGACGAGACCGAAACCGACCTGTTCGGCGAACAGGCCGTGCTGTGCGGCGGCACCGTCGAGCTGGTCAAAGCCGGTTTCGAAACCCTGGTTGAAGCGGGCTACGCGCCGGAAATGGCCTACTTCGAATGCCTGCACGAACTGAAGCTGATCGTTGACCTCATGTACGAAGGCGGTATCGCCAACATGAACTACTCGATCTCCAACAACGCCGAATACGGCGAGTACGTGACTGGCCCGGAAGTGATCAACGCCGAGTCCCGTCAGGCGATGCGCAACGCTCTGAAACGTATTCAGGACGGCGAATACGCCAAGATGTTCATCAGCGAAGGTGCTACCGGCTACCCTTCGATGACCGCCAAGCGTCGCAACAACGCCGCTCACGGTATCGAAGTCATCGGCGAGCAACTGCGCTCCATGATGCCGTGGATCGGTGCCAACAAGATCGTCGACAAAGCCAAGAACTAAGTCGTACGTATCAAGGGAAAACGCGGCCTAGGCCGCGTTTTTTCGTTTGGGAGGCGTGTTCTGGTATAAAGCTGCATCGTTTGCGGGCGAACACTCGCCGCAAGTATTTGTCGAATTTTTTTCACACCGTTGCAAGGTAAAGTCCATGAGCGAACGTCCCGAAGAGCCAAACCAGGCTTACGACGCCGAAAGCATGCTGCCCATCGATGAACATGTCGAAGAAGGGCATGACGCTGAAGGCCGCAAGGTCCGGCATCGTGGCATCTATTTGCTGCCGAACCTGTTCACCACGGCGAACCTGTTTGCCGGCTTCTATTCCATCATCAATTCCATGAGTGCCCAGAGCGCGCTGGCGGCAGGTGACGCGGCAAGTGCCAGCAAGTATTTCGGTTTTGCCGCCATCGCCATTTTCGTGGCCATGGTGCTGGACGGCCTTGATGGTCGTGTAGCGCGAATGACCAATACCCAGAGTGCCTTCGGCGCCGAGTACGACTCGCTGTCGGACATGGTTGCCTTTGGTGTGGCGCCCGCGCTGCTGGCATTTGCCTGGGCGCTGGGTGACATGGGCAAGGTGGGCTGGATGGTTGCCTTCATCTATGTGGCAGGCGCCGCGTTGCGCCTGGCGCGTTTCAATACACAAGTCGGTACTGCCGACAAGCGCTACTTCATCGGCCTCGCCAGCCCGGCAGCTGCCGGCGTGGTTGCGGGGATTGTCTGGGCATTCAGTGACTACGGCATCCAGGGTTCGAAAATGTCGTTCCTGGTGGCGCTGATGGTAGCGGCTGCCGGGATGCTGATGGTCAGCAACATCAAGTACAACAGCTTCAAGGAGTTTGACCTCAAGGGTCGGGTGCCTTTCGTGGCCATTCTGGTAGTGGTGCTGGTGTTTGCAGTGGTATTCAGCGATCCGCCGCGCATCTTGCTGCTGGCTTTCCTGGTCTACGCGGCTTCCGGGCCGGTTCAGTATCTGCTGCATATGCGTCGGGACAAAACATTGTCTTAATGTAATTTCCCCCATACTCCGCAGTCTATTGGTGCATCTGTCCTCCAATGCTGCGGAGTTGCCATGTTAATCAAACTGCCTAAAGCGTCCGATTGCCACGAATCGGATGTCACGCCTGAATCCTTTTACCTCTCTCGCCGCAGCATACTCGGCGGTGCGCTTGCCGGTATGGCTGCAGCCAGCCTGCCGCGTTGGGCGAGTGCCGAGGACGCGGCCCGCTATGCCGATGTCGAGCCGGGCAGGGCGCCGAGTTGGTTCACCGAAAAGTTGCCTGGTACGCAATGGAATGCGGTCACCGTCAAGGACGAGGCCATCACACCGTTCAAGGACGCGACCCATTACAACAATTTCTATGAGTTCGGTACCGATAAGGGTGACCCGGCGAATAACGCGGGTTCACTCAAGACCGAACCCTGGAGTGTGGTGATCGATGGTGAAGTCGGCAAGCCAGGGCGCTATGCTCTGGAAGACTTCATGAAGCCCTATCAGTTGGAAGAGCGAATCTACCGTCTGCGCTGCGTTGAGGCGTGGTCGATGGTCATTCCCTGGATCGGTTTTCCAATTTCGGCCTTGCTCAAGCAGGTCGAGCCTACGTCCAAGGCCAAGTACATTCGTTTCGAAACCCTTCAAGATCCAAAAAGCATGCCTGGGCAGCGCTCGAATTTCGGCCTGATCGACTGGCCCTATGTAGAAGGGTTGCGCCTGGATGAGGCGATGAACCCGCTGGCGATTCTTGCCGTCGGCATGTATGGGCGTGAGTTGCCCAATCAGAATGGTGCGCCTTTGCGCTTGGTGGTGCCGTGGAAGTATGGCTTCAAGAGTGTGAAGTCCATTGTGCGTATCAGTCTGGTGAGTGAGCAGCCTAAGACGACTTGGCAGAGTATCGCGGCCGATGAGTACGGCTTTTATGCGAACGTGAACCCTACGGTTGACCATCCACGCTGGACACAGGCCCGGGAGCGGCGGTTGCCGAGTGGCCTGTTCAGCCCGAATGTTCGGGAGACTCAGATGTTCAACGGCTATGGGGATGAGGTCGCTTCTCTATATACCGGTCTGGATTTGCGGAAGAACTACTGATGCGCTATCCCATCTGGCGCATCGGCGTCTTTATTGCAGCGGGTGTATGGCCGTTGTTCTGGCTCTATGAGGCGTGGAGTTCTGCGCTCGGTCCGGATCCGGGTAAAGTCCTGGTTGATCGGCTTGGCCTGGGCACCTTGATTCTGTTGCTGATCACCCTGTGCATGACGCCCCTGCAAAAACTGAGTGGCTGGGCGGGGTGGATAGCCGTGCGCCGGCAATTGGGGTTGTGGTGTTTCGCTTACGTGGTGCTGCACCTGGCAGCTTATTGCGTTTTCGTGCTGGGGTTGGATTGGTCGCAGCTGGGCGTTGAGTTGCGCAAGCGGCCATACATTATTGTTGGAGCGTTGGGCTTTCTGTGTTTGCTGGTGCTTGCGGTCACGTCGAATCGCTATAGCCAGCGGCGACTGGGTAGTCGTTGGAAGAGGCTGCACCGGCTTGTGTATGGCGTTCTCGGGCTTGGGTTGCTGCACATGTTATGGATCGTACGAGCGGATCTGAAGGAGTGGGCGATCTATGCCTCTATAGGCGCGTTGCTTCTGGTACTGCGAATTCCGCCTGTGATGCGCCGTATTCCCCGGCTTATTGCAAAAAAACCAGCTTCTGCAACAAAAGTGTAATTAGTGCTTGACGGCAGATTCTGGAAGTCTATAATTCGCCCCACTTCCGGCGCAGTCGAAACGGAAAACTCCTTGGTAAACAAGTAGTTACGCAAGATTCGACAGTGAGTTGCTTCAGTTCATCGAAGTCCAGAAGAAGTTGATAGTGCGGTGTTGTCTGGCGCTATTAACGTTTCGATCTTCTCGGTCGAAAGCGGAGAAAAAGAGGTGTTGACAGCAGCGTGTAACGCTGTAGAATTCGCCTCCCGCTAACGAGAGATCGGAAGCGCAAGTGGTTGAAGTTGTTGAAGAATTCTTCGAAAGCTTCTGAAAATAATCACTTGACAGCAAATGAGGCTGCTGTAGAATGCGCGCCTCGGTTGAGACGAAAGATCTTAACCAACCGCTCTTTAACAACTGAATCAAGCAATTCGTGTGGGTGCTTGTGGAGTCAGACTGATAGTCAACAAGATTATCAGCATCACAAGTTACTCCGCGAGAAATCAAAGAATAACCAACGATTGCTGAGCCAAGTTTAGGGTTTCTTAAAAACCCAAAGATGTTTGAACTGAAGAGTTTGATCATGGCTCAGATTGAACGCTGGCGGCAGGCCTAACACATGCAAGTCGAGCGGTAGAGAGAAGCTTGCTTCTCTTGAGAGCGGCGGACGGGTGAGTAATGCCTAGGAATCTGCCTGGTAGTGGGGGATAACGTTCGGAAACGGACGCTAATACCGCATACGTCCTACGGGAGAAAGCAGGGGACCTTCGGGCCTTGCGCTATCAGATGAGCCTAGGTCGGATTAGCTAGTTGGTGGGGTAATGGCTCACCAAGGCGACGATCCGTAACTGGTCTGAGAGGATGATCAGTCACACTGGAACTGAGACACGGTCCAGACTCCTACGGGAGGCAGCAGTGGGGAATATTGGACAATGGGCGAAAGCCTGATCCAGCCATGCCGCGTGTGTGAAGAAGGTCTTCGGATTGTAAAGCACTTTAAGTTGGGAGGAAGGGCAGTTACCTAATACGTGATTGTTTTGACGTTACCGACAGAATAAGCACCGGCTAACTCTGTGCCAGCAGCCGCGGTAATACAGAGGGTGCAAGCGTTAATCGGAATTACTGGGCGTAAAGCGCGCGTAGGTGGTTTGTTAAGTTGGATGTGAAATCCCCGGGCTCAACCTGGGAACTGCATTCAAAACTGACTGACTAGAGTATGGTAGAGGGTGGTGGAATTTCCTGTGTAGCGGTGAAATGCGTAGATATAGGAAGGAACACCAGTGGCGAAGGCGACCACCTGGACTAATACTGACACTGAGGTGCGAAAGCGTGGGGAGCAAACAGGATTAGATACCCTGGTAGTCCACGCCGTAAACGATGTCAACTAGCCGTTGGAAGCCTTGAGCTTTTAGTGGCGCAGCTAACGCATTAAGTTGACCGCCTGGGGAGTACGGCCGCAAGGTTAAAACTCAAATGAATTGACGGGGGCCCGCACAAGCGGTGGAGCATGTGGTTTAATTCGAAGCAACGCGAAGAACCTTACCAGGCCTTGACATCCAATGAACTTTCTAGAGATAGATTGGTGCCTTCGGGAACATTGAGACAGGTGCTGCATGGCTGTCGTCAGCTCGTGTCGTGAGATGTTGGGTTAAGTCCCGTAACGAGCGCAACCCTTGTCCTTAGTTACCAGCACGTAATGGTGGGCACTCTAAGGAGACTGCCGGTGACAAACCGGAGGAAGGTGGGGATGACGTCAAGTCATCATGGCCCTTACGGCCTGGGCTACACACGTGCTACAATGGTCGGTACAGAGGGTTGCCAAGCCGCGAGGTGGAGCTAATCCCACAAAACCGATCGTAGTCCGGATCGCAGTCTGCAACTCGACTGCGTGAAGTCGGAATCGCTAGTAATCGCGAATCAGAATGTCGCGGTGAATACGTTCCCGGGCCTTGTACACACCGCCCGTCACACCATGGGAGTGGGTTGCACCAGAAGTAGCTAGTCTAACCTTCGGGAGGACGGTTACCACGGTGTGATTCATGACTGGGGTGAAGTCGTAACAAGGTAGCCGTAGGGGAACCTGCGGCTGGATCACCTCCTTAATCGACGACATCAGCTGCTCCATAAGTTCCCACACGAATTGCTTGATTCATTGAAGAAGACGATAGAAGCAGCTTTAAGCTCCAAGCTGATAGCTCTTAGCTAATCAGTTACGCGCTCGAAATTGGGTCTGTAGCTCAGTTGGTTAGAGCGCACCCCTGATAAGGGTGAGGTCGGCAGTTCGAATCTGCCCAGACCCACCAATTTTGTTATGGGGCCATAGCTCAGCTGGGAGAGCGCCTGCCTTGCACGCAGGAGGTCAACGGTTCGATCCCGTTTGGCTCCACCATTAACTGCTTCTGCTGTTAGAGTTTAGAAATGAATATTCTGACGTGAATATTGATTTCTAGTCTTTGATTAGATCGTTCTTTAAAAATTTGGGTATGTGATAGAAAGATAGACTGAACGTTACTTTCACTGGTAACGGATCAGGCTAAGGTAAAATTTGTGAGTTCTCTTAACTGAGAAATTCGAATTTTCGGCGAATGTTGTCTTCACAGTATAACCAGATTGCTTGGGGTTATATGGTCAAGTGAAGAAGCGCATACGGTGGATGCCTTGGCAGTCAGAGGCGATGAAAGACGTGGTAGCCTGCGAAAAGCTTCGGGGAGTCGGCAAACAGACTTTGATCCGGAGATGTCTGAATGGGGGAACCCAGCCATCATAAGATGGTTATCTTACGCTGAATACATAGGCGTAAGAGGCGAACCAGGGGAACTGAAACATCTAAGTACCCTGAGGAAAAGAAATCAACCGAGATTCCCTTAGTAGTGGCGAGCGAACGGGGACTAGCCCTTAAGTGGCTTTGAGATTAGCGGAACGCTCTGGAAAGTGCGGCCATAGTGGGTGATAGCCCTGTACGCGAAAATCTCTTAGTCATGAAATCGAGTAGGACGGAGCACGAGAAACTTTGTCTGAATATGGGGGGACCATCCTCCAAGGCTAAATACTACTGACTGACCGATAGTGAACTAGTACCGTGAGGGAAAGGCGAAAAGAACCCCGGAGAGGGGAGTGAAATAGATCCTGAAACCGTATGCGTACAAGCAGTGGGAGCCCACTTTGTTGGGTGACTGCGTACCTTTTGTATAATGGGTCAGCGACTTATTTTCAGTGGCGAGCTTAACCGAATAGGGGAGGCGTAGCGAAAGCGAGTCTTAATAGGGCGTCTAGTCGCTGGGAATAGACCCGAAACCGGGCGATCTATCCATGGGCAGGTTGAAGGTTGGGTAACACTAACTGGAGGACCGAACCGACTACCGTTGAAAAGTTAGCGGATGACCTGTGGATCGGAGTGAAAGGCTAATCAAGCTCGGAGATAGCTGGTTCTCCTCGAAAGCTATTTAGGTAGCGCCTCATGTATCACTGTAGGGGGTAGAGCACTGTTTCGGCTAGGGGGTCATCCCGACTTACCAAACCGATGCAAACTCCGAATACCTACAAGTGCCGAGCATGGGAGACACACGGCGGGTGCTAACGTCCGTCGTGAAAAGGGAAACAACCCAGACCGTCAGCTAAGGTCCCAAAGTTATGGTTAAGTGGGAAACGATGTGGGAAGGCTTAGACAGCTAGGAGGTTGGCTTAGAAGCAGCCACCCTTTAAAGAAAGCGTAATAGCTCACTAGTCGAGTCGGCCTGCGCGGAAGATGTAACGGGGCTCAAACCATACACCGAAGCTACGGGTATCACGTAAGTGATGCGGTAGAGGAGCGTTCTGTAAGCCTGTGAAGGTGAGTTGAGAAGCTTGCTGGAGGTATCAGAAGTGCGAATGCTGACATGAGTAACGACAATGGGTGTGAAAAACACCCACGCCGAAAGACCAAGGTTTCCTGCGCAACGTTAATCGACGCAGGGTTAGTCGGTCCCTAAGGCGAGGCTGAAAAGCGTAGTCGATGGAAAACAGGTTAATATTCCTGTACTTCTGGTTATTGCGATGGAGGGACGGAGAAGGCTAGGCCAGCTTGGCGTTGGTTGTCCAAGTTTAAGGTGGTAGGCTGAGATCTTAGGTAAATCCGGGATCTTAAGGCCGAGAGCTGATGACGAGTGTTCTTTTAGAACACGAAGTGGTTGATGCCATGCTTCCAAGAAAAGCTTCTAAGCTTCAGGTAACCAGGAACCGTACCCCAAACCGACACAGGTGGTTGGGTAGAGAATACCAAGGCGCTTGAGAGAACTCGGGTGAAGGAACTAGGCAAAATGGCACCGTAACTTCGGGAGAAGGTGCGCCGGTGAGGGTGAAGGACTTGCTCCGTAAGCTCATGCCGGTCGAAGATACCAGGCCGCTGCGACTGTTTATTAAAAACACAGCACTCTGCAAACACGAAAGTGGACGTATAGGGTGTGACGCCTGCCCGGTGCCGGAAGGTTAATTGATGGGGTTAGCTAACGCGAAGCTCTTGATCGAAGCCCCGGTAAACGGCGGCCGTAACTATAACGGTCCTAAGGTAGCGAAATTCCTTGTCGGGTAAGTTCCGACCTGCACGAATGGCGTAACGATGGCGGCGCTGTCTCCACCCGAGACTCAGTGAAATTGAAATCGCTGTGAAGATGCAGTGTATCCGCGGCTAGACGGAAAGACCCCGTGAACCTTTACTATAGCTTTGCACTGGACTTTGAATTTGCTTGTGTAGGATAGGTGGGAGGCTTTGAAGCGTGGACGCCAGTCTGCGTGGAGCCAACCTTGAAATACCACCCTGGCAACTTTGAGGTTCTAACTCAGGTCCGTTATCCGGATCGAGGACAGTGTATGGTGGGTAGTTTGACTGGGGCGGTCTCCTCCTAAAGAGTAACGGAGGAGTACGAAGGTGCGCTCAGACCGGTCGGAAATCGGTCGTAGAGTATAAAGGCAAAAGCGCGCTTGACTGCGAGACAGACACGTCGAGCAGGTACGAAAGTAGGTCTTAGTGATCCGGTGGTTCTGTATGGAAGGGCCATCGCTCAACGGATAAAAGGTACTCCGGGGATAACAGGCTGATACCGCCCAAGAGTTCATATCGACGGCGGTGTTTGGCACCTCGATGTCGGCTCATCACATCCTGGGGCTGAAGCCGGTCCCAAGGGTATGGCTGTTCGCCATTTAAAGTGGTACGCGAGCTGGGTTTAGAACGTCGTGAGACAGTTCGGTCCCTATCTGCCGTGGACGTTTGAGATTTGAGAGGGGCTGCTCCTAGTACGAGAGGACCGGAGTGGACGAACCTCTGGTGTTCCGGTTGTCACGCCAGTGGCATTGCCGGGTAGCTATGTTCGGAATAGATAACCGCTGAAAGCATCTAAGCGGGAAACTAGCCTCAAGATGAGATCTCACTGGAACCTTGAGTTCCCTGAAGGGCCGTCGAAGACTACGACGTTGATAGGTTGGGTGTGTAAGCGCTGTGAGGCGTTGAGCTAACCAATACTAATTGCCCGTGAGGCTTGACCATATAACACCCAAGCAATTTGACTACTCCTGACTTGGAAACAAGTAGAAGCATCAGATTGCGGTGTGTGAAGACGAGATGAACCGAAAGTTCGACGCTCACAAAACACCGACAGCTGTCACATACCCAATTTGCTGAAGCGAGGCCCTCTGGCCGCGACTCAGTACCCGAATTTCTTGACGACCATAGAGCATTGGAACCACCTGATCCCATCCCGAACTCAGCAGTGAAACGATGCATCGCCGATGGTAGTGTGGGGTTTCCCCATGTGAGAGTAGGTCATCGTCAAGATTAAATTCCGAAACCCCATTTGCGAAAGCAGATGGGGTTTTGTTTTGGGCGGTTGGAAAGTCAGGCTTTACGCTTAAAACGCCAATGTCAGCCGAGCATTCAACGACTGATCAGATGTATTGCTGCTCACCTGACCGTCATAACTCAACCCCACGCTCAAGGTATCGCTCAACCCCAGATCGACGCCCACGCCGATTATTGCTGCACTGCGAGCAATCGGTGCGCCGGCCAATTCGAAGGTGTCGCCACCACTGAAAGCGGCACGGCTCTCTGGCGTCACGTCGCCATAGGCGCGACGCCAGCCCAGCATGGCGTTAGGCTTGACCGCGACGCTGCCAGCATTCAAATGAGTGGCTGCACGTAGGCCCAGGGTACTGAAGGTGATGTGATTGTCCTGGGACTTGTTCTCCAGCGTGATCAGGTTGCTGTTCTCATCGAAGGAGTCAGTGTCCAGTCGCACATGGGCAAGGTTGGCGAAGGGTTCCAGCAGCGCGTTACCCATTTCGATGGAGTAACCCAGTTCGCCGAAGACCTGGTTGGTCGCTGCCTTGTAATCTTCTTTGAAATGCTCGGAAGAGCCCGGCAAGTCCAGCGTGCGCTTGGCCGTCAGCTCGTGCCAGGTGCGCACCGCGCCCAGGCGCAGGCCCAGTTGGCCCCACTTGGCGCCTCCATAGGCGCCCAGGTGATAGTTATCGCTGTCAGTGGAGCCGGATGCATGACGCAGGTCGAAACTGCTGCTGCTCACGCCAGCCAGCGCGCCCACGCGCCACGTATCATCGAGCGGTACATCAACGCCGAACAGCAGCCCGCTGGTATGACTGTCGAGTCCCGAGGCGTCACGGCTGCCGTCGGTTTTCCCGGTCGCGCCAATGGCTTGAGTCCACACCACGCCACGCGAAGCATCACCGACCAGTGTTTGCGCCGTGCTGCCGAATGCCTGCGCCGACTGCGATTGTTGCAAGCGATCATTCATGGCATTACGCACCAGTCGGCTGTCTTCAATCAATGCAGTCTGCGTTGAAGCATGCAGCTCATTGGACAACGCCTTGAACGTGGCTTGTGCCGTCGGCGCGTCATCCTGTACCACCTGACGCCAGAGCGCATTGCCAGCACCCGCGCTGTCCAGCCCTTGCGCGACAGCCCTGGCATTGCGGGTAGTCGCCAGGGTGGAGAAGCTCTGCGCGTTACGATCAAGCGTCAGGCCCACATCGGTAGCTGTGTAGTTCAACGTTGGGGTGAGGAATGCGAAGTTGGTTTGCACAGGCGCAAACGCACCGCTTACGCCGCCGGCTGCCGAGAGGATCGAGTAACGGCTCGCGGCCAGCCAGTGACCGCCTTCAACCAGCGACAATGTGCTGTTATTGATGTTTGCACGACCGCTGGCGACGATGCGATCAGCATTGCCGGCAGCGTCCGACTCCACCTGATAGACCGCACCCTGAGCAAGGTTGACGTCACCCTTGACGTTCAGTTGCCCGACCGAATTGCCCGGCGCCACCACGCCACCCTGAGCGACATTGATGCCGCCAACAATGCCGTTGCCACCCAGCGTTGCGCCTTGCTGCACACTGACGAGCGAGTTCCCCAGATTGCCGTTTACGGCCAGGCGCCCGGCTTGCACAGTCGTCGCGCCCGACAGACTGCTATTGCCGGTCAGGTTCAACGACCCCACCCCCCGTTTGATCAGCGCACCGTTGCCCGCCAGTGTGTTGCCGAGGGTATCGTTGGTTGACTGATCGACCACCAGTGTGGCGTTATCGGTGATCGCTCCGCTGCCGAACGCCTGAGCGTGACCGGTCAGAACCCCGCCATTGATCACCGTGCCGCCCGAGTAAGTGTTATTACCGGTCAGCAGCAGATTACCGCTGCCGTTCTTGATCAGCGCACCACTGCCGCTGATATCGTTGCGCCAGGCGTCAATGGCGTTATAGCCACCGAGGCTGGCGTCCATGTTCACTGTGACGTTGGAATTGAACGCCGCGAAACCATCGCCCGCCGCGTACAGGTTCAATCGGCCATAGCCGCCTGACTGATCGATCACCGCATAGCCCGAGGCAATTTCAGTCGTCGCCAGAATCTCGCGGCGCTGGCTCGCGTCCAGATAAGGAAAGCGCGTTTCCAACAGCACTTCGGCGCTAACCGGCACTACCGATGCCAGGTTGGTCGCCCCCACAGGATCGAATCCGTAAGTCATGCGCGACGTATACAGCGCCTTGTCCTGAGCGTGCTGAGAGGTACGGTCAGTGGCCGGGTCGATGGTCGCCAGGCAGTTATTAACATTGCCGCCGCATTGCGCAGTGAAATACGCCAGCGCCTGTGCCCGCGCATCGGCGCGCAGTTGAGCATTGGCCGGGTTGGACAAGTTATCGATGGCGAAATACGTTGCGGTAATGCGCCCACCGATCACGTCAAAAGGCGAATGCATGCCCGCTTCAATACGGTTGTCACCGATTTCCGACGCGCGCAGCATGAGTTCGCTGAAACGTTCGGGAATCGCGTAGGCCAGTGCGTAGGAAGACAAGTACGCAGCGTTGGTATGGCCGCTGGGGAATCCCGAATCGCTGGCCGGCGTCGTGCTCTTGGCCGGCCGCAGCGAAGGCTGCACCACGAACTCCAGGCTTTGACCGTCCAGGCTTTGCCGCCAGGGACGGGGATACAGATAGTGGGATTTGGCAGGCGTGGTAGACGCGTCATTACGCAACGCTCCGACCAGATCGACCACCTTGCCCAGCGCCGAAGAGGAGCTGCCGGCGCCGTTGCCTTTATCGTCGTACCTGACGGTTTTGTTGCTGTCGTCGAATTGCGTGATGGTCGTGAAAGCGCCAGCGCCTGCCTTGTAGGCAGCGCTCAACGAACCGAGCCCGCTGATGGCGCTGTAGCTCTGGTCACGGCGATCATCGAAGTAGGCGGCGGTTTCTTGCGCAACGGTACGAGCGTTGGCGCGGTCGAGCACGATTTGCAGGTTGCGCCTGAGCAATCCCTGACCCAGCGCGGTCGGCGTGCCGGTATCCCAGGTCGCGCCGGTCGTCCATAGTGTGCCGAAGCCGGACAGCAGATCGACACCGTTGATGCTGTCGTCCCCCGCACGGCTCGCTGCCTGAACCGATACGGCAAGCAATGAAAGTAGCAATGAAGACGCCATTATCTGGGCCGTTTGGGTGTTGGATCGCATAGCCTTCGCCTTCACTCTATCGGGATAAGGCGCCGACCCTAGCAAGCAGGTTTTACACGCCCATGTATGCGCAGTGACACATTTGTGGCGGCTCCCGGGGGCCTAAACCATCTCAAGCCCGCCAATAACGGCCCACAGTGCTAAAGTCGCACCCCTCGATTGTGCTTTTCCCAAGGAAGCCGTTATGCCGGATGCGACGTCCCTCAGCGCTGGGTTCATGGTGGTTCACGGCAACCGCCTGGACGAGCTGCGCAGCCTGGTGGTCAGTTGGATGCGCCGTTACCCCTTGGCGCCCCTGGAAAACGAAATCGCTCTGGTGCAAAGCAACGGTATCGCCCAATGGCTCAAGCTGGCCCTGGCCGAAGATCCGCAGGACGACGACATGGGCGGCTGCGGTATTGCCGCCGCCATCGACGTTCAACTGCCCGGCAGCTTCATGTGGCAGCTCTATCGCATGGTTTTGGGCCGCGACGAAATCCCGCCCAAATCGCTGCTCGATAAGGCGCCCCTGACCTGGCGCCTGATGCGTCTGCTGCCGGAGCTGATCGACCAGCCATACTTCGAGCCGCTGCAGCGTTTTTTGACCGACGACACCGACCTGCGCAAACGCTACCAACTCGCCGAACGCCTGGCTGACCTGTTCGACCAGTACCAGGTCTACCGCGCCGATTGGCTGGAAGACTGGGCCGCCGGCCGCCATCAATTACGCAACGGTCGAGGCGAGTCCAAACCCCTCAATCCCGCCAATTGCTGGCAAGCCGAATTGTGGCGCGCACTGCTGCTGGATGTGGGAGAGCAGGGCATGGCCCAAAGTCGCGCCGGTGTGCATCAGCGCTTCATCGAACGCATCAACAGCCTTGAGCAAGCGCCAAAGGGCCTGCCTTCGCGAGTGATCGTCTTCGGCATTTCATCACTGCCCGCCCAGGCGCTCGAAGCCCTCGCCGGCCTGGCCCGGTTCAGCCAGGTGCTGCTCTGCGTGCACAACCCTTGCCGCCATCATTGGTCCGACATCGTTGCCGACAAGGACCTGCTGCGCAACGAGTACAAACGCCAGGCGCGCAAAGCCGGCATGCCCGTCACCCTCGACCCGCAAACCCTGCACCAGCACGCGCACCCGCTGCTCGCCGCGTGGGGTAAGCAGGGGCGCGACTACATCAGCCTGCTGGACAGTTACGACGACCCCAGCAGCTATCGCGCCGCGTTCCGCGACGGTCGCATCGACCTGTTCAGCGACAGCGAGCCCACCACGCTGCTCAACCAGCTGCAGGACGACATTCTCGAACTGCGCCCTTTGAGTGAAACCCGCGAAATGTGGCCCGCCGTCGACCTGCAGCGCGATACCTCAGTCCGCTTCCACATCGCCCACAGCGCCCAACGCGAAGTCGAAATCCTCCACGACCAACTGCTCCAGCGCTTCAGCGCCGACCCCACGCTGCGCCCTCGGGGCATCATCGTCATGGTCCCCGACGTCGACAGCTACGCGCCGCATATTCGCGCGGTGTTCGGTCAACTCGAACGCAGCGATCCACGCTTCATTCCGTTCACGCTCACCGACCAGGGCCAGCGCGGCCGCGATCCGTTGCTGATTGCCGTCGAGCACCTGCTCAAACTGCCTGACAGCCGCTTCCCCGTCAGTGAAATCCTCGACCTGCTCGACGTGCCCGCCCTGCGCGAACGTTTCGCCATCAAGGAGCGAGACCTGCCCACCCTGCATCGCTGGATCGAAGGTGCTGGTATCCGCTGGGGCCTGAACGCCGAACAGCGCGCCGGCCTGGGCCTGCCGCCAGCGCTGGAGCAGAACAGCTGGCGATTCGGCCTGCGTCGCATGTTGCTCGGCTACGCGGTCGGCACCGGTATGGCCTGCGACGGCATCGAGCCCTACGACGAAATCGGTGGCCTCGATGCTGCCCTGATCGGCCCGCTGGTGGCCCTGCTCGACGCGCTCAATGACGCCCATCAAGCCCTGTCGCAAGCCGCGTCGCCGAGGGTATGGGGCGAACGCCTGCAGCGCCTGATGCAACGGTTCTTCCTGGCCAGCAGCGAACATGACGACTACCTGCTGGGCCAGCTCGAACAGTTGAGAGAAACCTGGCTGGAAACCTGTGAGTCCGTCGGCCTGCAGGACGAATTACCCCTCACCGTGGTGCGCGAAGCGTGGTTGGCCGGTCTGGATCAGGGCCGCCTGTCCCAGCGTTTCCTCGCCGGGGCCGTCAATTTCTGCACCCTGATGCCCATGCGCGCCATCCCCTTCAAGCTGGTCTGCCTGCTCGGCATGAACGACGGCGACTACCCGCGCGCGCAACCGCCGCTGGATTTCGACCTGATGGGCAGCGACTACCGTCCCGGCGACCGTTCACGCCGCGAAGACGACCGCTACCTGCTGCTCGAAGCCCTGCTCTCGGCCCGCGACCAGCTCTATATCAGTTGGGTGGGCCGCAGCATTCGCGACAACAGCGACCGGCCGGCCTCGGTGCTGATCGGCCAGTTGCGCGACCATATCGCCAGCGGCTGGCACAACCTCCAGGACGCTCCATTGCTGGAGGCCATGACCCAGGAACACCCGCTCCAACCGTTCAGCGCCCGCTACTTCCACGAAGGCGACGCGCTGTTCAGTTACGCCCGCGAATGGCAGATGCTGCACCAGGCGACCGACGCCCCACCCATCGCAGACGCACTCGCACCGCATCAGCAGGAAGAACCCCTGAGCCTCGGCCAATTGCAGGATTTTTTGCGCAACCCGGTCAAACATTTCTTCAGCCAGCGTCTGAAGGTGTTCTTCGAAGCCGCCGAAGTACCGCTGGCGGACGAAGAACCTTTCGTCCTCGACGCCCTGCAACGCTACAGCCTGAGCGACAGTTTGCTCAACGCCGCCCTGACCCGACCCGATCAGCTCGACCAGGCCCTCAGCGCCCAGGCCCTGCGCCTGCAAGGCAGCGGCCTGCTGCCCATGGTCGGTTTCGGCGAATGCCTGCGCAACGAGTTGATCGAGCCGTTGCCCGACTTGCTGCAGCGCTATCAACAATTGCTTGCGCTTTGGCCCATGCCCCACACCGGCGCAGAACCGATCAGCTTCGACTACCAGGGCATTCAACTGGACGGCTGGGTCAGCGGCCTGCATCGACGCAGTGATGGCGGGTTACTGAGCGTCACCACCATCCCCAACAGCATCGGCTCGATCAAGACACGCAAGTGGCATCGCCTGATTCGGCCCTGGGTCAACCATGTAGTGGCCTGCGCCTGCGGACTGCCATTGAGCACCGGCCTGGTCGCCAGCGACGACACCTTGCTGCTGGCCCCACTGGAAAAGGCCGCGGCCCAAGCCCTGCTCAACGACCTGCTGCTGGCCTGGCACACCGGCATGAGCAAGCCGCTGCCAGTCGCCGTCAAAACCGCGTTTGCCTGGCTGGGCCAAACCGACCCCGTCAAGGCGCAGGCGGCCGCCAGCAAAGCCTACGAAGGCGATGGCATTACCACTGATGGCGAGCGCCGTGAAAGCCCGGCACTCACCCGGCAATTTCCCGACTATGCCGCGCTCACCGCCAGCGAAGAGTTCGAAGGCTGGGCCGAAACCCTGTATCGCCCGCTGATCAATGCGTCCTGGCGATCACTCACCCGCGAGGAGGCCGGCGCATGACCCGCAAACCCCTGGCCCTGGCGTTCCCGCTCAAAGGCAGCCAACTGATCGAAGCCAGCGCCGGCACCGGCAAGACCTTCACCATTTCGGCCCTGTACCTGCGCCTGGTGCTCGGCCACGGTGGCGAAACGTCCGGTTTTGGTCACGAGTTGCTGCCGCCGCAAATTCTCGTGGTGACCTTCACCGACGCCGCCACCAAGGAACTGCGCGAACGCATCCGCATCCGTCTGGCCGAAGCCGCACGCTTTTTCCGCGTTGAAATCGAACAGCCGGACGCGCTGATCGCCGACCTGCGCGACGAATACCCGCCCGAGCTATGGCCTGCCTGCGCCAATCGCCTGGACATCGCCGCGCAGTGGATGGACGAAGCAGCCGTCTCGACCATCCACAGCTGGTGCCAGCGCATGCTGCGCGAACATGCCTTCGACAGCGGCAGCCTGTTCACCCAGACCCTGGAAACCGACCACAGCGATCTGCTGGGCGAGGTGCTGCGCGATTACTGGCGGCTGTTCTGCTACCCCCTGCACGACGACGCACTCAACTGGGTGCGCAACCACTGGGGGGGGCCGGCCGCGCTCATGCCACGGGTGCGCGCGCTGTTCGGCAGCGAGCGGCCGACCGACGAGACCCGCGAGCCGGCCGAGCTGATCAACGCCTGCCTGCAGGAGCGCCGTGAAGCGCTGATCCACCTCAAGGCGCCCTGGCAACAATGGGCAACGGAATTGCGTGAGATCTGCCTGCAGGCCGTCGCCGCCAAAGCGGTTGACGGCCGCAAGATGCAGGCCCGTTACTTCGAGCCGTGGTTCGAAAAAATCAGCGCCTGGGCTGCCGACGAAAGCCTGGAGCAGTTGGACATCGGCACCGGCTTCACGCGGCTTACCCCGGACGGCATGGCCGAAGCCTGGAAGGGCGACCCGCCGCAGCATCCCGGCATCGAGGCCATGGCCGATCTCAAAGCCCGTCTTGATGCCTTGCCGACGCCCGACGCCGCCGTGCTGCAACACGCCGCCGGGTGGGTCGGCAAACGGTTTGAAGAAGAAAAACGTCGCCGCGCCGAAATGGGCTTTGACGACATGCTGATCCGCCTCAACGCCGCCCTGCAAGCCGAAGGCGGCGAGCGCCTGGCCAGTGTGATCCGCGAGCAGTTCCCGGTGGCCCTGATCGACGAATTCCAGGACACCGACCCGGTGCAGTACAGCATCTTCGACAGCATTTACCGTATCGAAGAAAACCACCTCGACAGCGGCCTGTTCCTGATCGGCGACCCCAAGCAGGCAATCTACGCGTTCCGGGGCGCCGACATCTACACCTACCTGCGCGCGCGCAAATCCACCCTCGGCCGCCATCACACGCTGGGCACCAACTTCCGTTCCAGCCATGCCATGGTCGAGGCGGTAAACCATGTGTTCCAGCGTGCGGAAACAGGCCGTGGCGCGTTTCTGTTTCGTGAGCCCAATGGCGATAACCCGGTACCGTTCCACGCGGTGCTGGCCCAGGGCCGCAAGGAACAGTTGCAGGTCAATGGTCAGACGCTGCCGGCGCTGAACCTCTGGCACCTGCCCACCGATCAGCCGATTTCCAACGTCATCTATCGCAAGCATCTGGCTGCTGTCTGCGCGACGCAGATTGTCGAGCTGCTCAACGGTGGGCAACAAGGCACGGCAGGTTTGCGGCAGCAGGATGACCGCTTCAATGGCGTGCTGCCGTCAGACATCGCCATCCTGGTGCGCGATGGCAAGGAAGCCCAGGCTGTGCGTGCCGAGTTGGCAGCCCGTGGCGTGCGCAGTGTGTACCTGTCCGATAAGGATTCAGTGTTCGCCGCCCAGGAAGCCCACGACCTGCTGGCCTGGCTCAAAGCCTGCGCCGAGCCCGACGTCGAGCGCCCACTGCGCGCCGCGCTGGCCTGCGTCACCTTGAACCTGTCGCTGGCGGAACTGGAGCGCCTGAACCAGGACGAACTGGCGTGGGAAACCCGCGTGATGCAGTTTCGTGGCTACCGCGCGATCTGGCGCAACCAGGGCGTGCTGCCGATGCTGCGTCGCTTACTGCATGATTTCAAACTGCCGCAAACCCTGATCGCCCGCAGCGATGGCGAACGGGTGCTGACCAACCTGCTGCACCTGAGCGAGTTATTGCAACAGGCGGCCTCGGAACTCGATGGCGAGCAGGCGCTGATCCGTCACCTGGCCGAACACCTGGCGCTGTCCGGTCAGGCCGGTGAAGAGCAGATCCTGCGCCTGGAGAGCGACGAGCAACTGGTCAAGGTGGTGACCATTCACAAGTCCAAGGGCCTGGAATATAACCTCGTTTTCCTGCCGTTCATCTGCTCGGCCAAACCGGTGGATGGCAGCCGCTTGCCGCTGCATTACCACGATCAACAGGGTAAGTCCCAGGTCAGCCTGCGCCCCACCGCCGAGCTGATCGCCCAAGCCGACGACGAGCGTCTTGCCGAAGACCTGCGCCTGCTCTACGTGGCCCTCACGCGCGCCAAACATGCGTGTTGGCTCGGCATCGCCGACCTCAAGCGCGGCAACACCAGCAGCTCGGTGCTGCACCTGTCGGCGCTCGGCTATCTGCTCGGTGCCGGCGCCGCGCTGGGCGAGTCTGCCAGGCTGGCGCGCTGGTTGCTGGACCTGGCGCAAGGCTGCCCGGCGGTGCACTACACTGAGGTGCCCGACCCGCAGGACAATGTCTTCCACCCGCCGCGCAACCAGGCCACCTTGCGGGCGCCGTTGCTGCCCACGCGCAAGGCGGCGGAAAACTGGTGGATCGCGTCCTACAGTGCCCTGCGCATTGGCGACAGCATGAGCGCCGCCCCCCTCGAAGCGCCGGAAAGCCCCCAGGCCCAGAAGCTGTTCGATGACGAACGCCTCGACCCCGATGCCCCGCGCGAAGTGGCAGCGTCCGGCGGCGATATTCACCGTTTCCCACGTGGCCCTAACCCCGGGACCTTCCTTCACGGGTTGCTCGAGTGGGCCGGTGAGGAAGGTTTCGACGTGACCCCACAGGCGCTCGAAAAAGCCGTCGGCGCGCGCTGCAATCGCCGCAACTGGGAAGGCTGGATCGTCACCCTCAGCAGTTGGCTGGGCCATCTGTTGGAAACGCCGCTGCCCCTGCATGACGATCAGGTCACGCTCAGCGGTCTGCAGCACTATCAGATCGAGATGGAATTCTGGTTCGCCAGTCACAAGGTCGATGTGCTCGCCCTCGACAGGCTGGTGTGTCAGCACACCCACCAAGGCGTGTCGCGCGTGGCTGCCGAACCGGTATTGCTCAATGGCATGTTCAAAGGCTTTATCGACCTCACGTTCGAACACGAGGGCCGCTACTACGTGGCCGACTACAAATCCAACTGGCTCGGTCCCGATGATTCGGCCTACACCGTCGAGGCCATGGAACAGTCGATCCTCGAGCATCGGTACGACCTGCAATACGTCCTCTACCTGCTGGCCCTGCATCGCCAGCTCAAGGCCCGTTTGCCCGATTACGACTACGACCGGCATGTCGGCGGTGCGCTTTACCTGTTCCTGCGGGGCACCCAGGCCGCCAGCCAGGGCGCGTATTTCACCCGGCCACCGCGCGCGCTGATCGAGGGGCTTGACCTGCTGTTCCAGGGTAAATCGATACCGCCCAAGGCTGAGCCCGCGTGGGAACAAGGAGTGCTGTTATGAGCCTGTCGCCGCTACCGCTGGAGGCACTGGCGCCCTTGAACCGCGCCGCCGACCTGCTGCAACTGCTCGAACGTTGGGTCGAACGTGGCTGGCTGCGTGCGCTGGACAAAGCCTTCGTCGGCTTCCTGCATGAGCTTGATCCGCACGCCGACCCCCTGGTGTTGCTGGCGGCGGCCTTGACCAGTCACCAACTTGGCCACGGCCATGTGTGCCTGGACCTGTTCGAAACCCTCAAGGCAGCGGATTTCGCCCTGTCGTTGCCCCCCGAAGGCGACCTGCAGACCGGCGCCATGCTGCTGCCGTCGCAACTGCTCGACGGCCTTGACGGCGCCCATTGGTGCCAGGCCCTGGCGGCCAGCCCGTTGGTCGCGTTGGCCGTCGATGACAGCGAGTCCGCCCACAGCCGGCCGTTGGTGCTGGCCGGCAAACGCCTGTACCTGCGCCGTTACTGGGCCTATGAGCGGCGCATCGACACGGCGTTGCGCCTGCGCCTGGCCACCGAAGAAACCGTCTCGACCGACTTGCCCCAACGCTTGAACGGCCTGTTCGAACACGCCCCGCCGGATGGCGTGATCGACTGGCAGAAACTCGCCTGCGCCCTGGCCACCCGCGGTGCGTTCAGCATCGTCACCGGCGGCCCCGGCACCGGCAAGACCACCACCGTGGTACGCCTGCTCGCGCTGTTGCAGGCGCCCGCCGTGGAGGCCGGCAGCCCGTTGCGCATTCGTCTGGCCGCGCCCACCGGCAAGGCCGCCGCGCGCCTGACCGAGTCCATCAGCCAGCAAGTGTTGTCGCTCAATGTGCCGCAGGGCGTGAAGGACAAGATCCCGACCCAGGTCACCACCGTTCACCGCTTGCTCGGCAGCCGCCCAGGCACCCGGCACTTTCGTCATCACCTGGGCAACCCGCTGCCGCTGGATGTGCTGGTGGTGGACGAAGCCTCGATGATCGACCTGGAAATGATGGCCAACCTGCTCGACGCCTTGCCGTCTCACGCGCGGCTGGTGCTGCTGGGTGACAAGGACCAGCTCGCCTCGGTGGAGGCCGGTGCCGTGCTCGGCGACCTGTGCCGCGACGCCGAGGCCGGCTGGTACAGCCCACAGACGCGGCAATGGCTGCAAGCGGTCAGCGGCGAAGACCTCAGTGCCAGCGGCTTGCAGGAAGACCTCGACGCCAGCCATCCGCTGGCGCAACAAGTGGTGATGCTGCGTTACTCGCGGCGTTTTGGCGAAGGCAGCGGCATCGGCCAGCTGGCGCGCTGGGTCAACCAGCAAAACGCCGAACAGGCACGTGCACTGTTGGCCGCGCGCAGCCACAGCGACCTGTTCTGCGTCAGCCTCAAGGGCGAGCACGACCACGCCCTGGAACGGCTGGTGCTGGACGGGCAGGGCGATGGCGCCCAGGGTTATCGCTACTACCTGAACCTGCTGCAGTCCGCGCGCCCGCCGCTCTATACCCCACGCGAAGACCCCGCCTGGACCCACTGGGCGCAACAACTGTTGCAAGCCTTCGACGCGTTCCAGTTGCTCTGCGCCGTGCGCAAGGGCCCCTGGGGCGTGGAAGGCCTCAACCTGCGTATCACCGCCGCCTTGCGCAAAGTGAAGCTGATCGAAGGCGACGAGCAATGGTACGAAGGGCGCCCGGTCTTGATGACGCGCAATGACTACGGCCTTGGGCTGATGAACGGCGACATTGGCATCGCCCTGAAACTGCCGGAAAGTGACGGCGGCCCGCAGGTATTGCGCGTGGCCTTTCCGCGCAACGACGGCCAGGGCGGCGTGCGCTTTGTGCTGCCCAGCCGCTTGAATGATGTGGAAACCGTGTACGCCATGACCGTGCACAAGTCCCAGGGCTCCGAGTTCACCCACACTGCGCTGATCCTGCCGGATGCGCTCAACCCGGTGCTCACCAAAGAGCTGATCTACACCGGCATCACCCGCGCCAAACGCTGGTTCAGCCTGATCGAACCGCGTGGCGGCGTGTTCGAAGAAGCTGTGCGGCGCAAGGTCAAGCGCTTGAGCGGGTTGATGCTGGAGCTGGGCCTGGACACAGTAGAGGCTGACTGAACGGACCTTCCATTCTCAATCTGTAATGCAATCAAAGTGTGGGAGGGGGCTTGCTCCCGATAGCAAAGTGTCAGGCACTGATAGGTCACTGACTCACAGCCATCGGGAGCAATCCCACTCCCACATTTAATCGGCAAATCGCATCTCCCGCGTTTCCCCCATCAACAACCGCTGGTTCTGCTCCGTCACCTCACGGATGTAATCCCACAGCAGGGTGATCCGTTTGAGCTTGCGCAAATCCTCCCGGCAGTACATCCAGAACTGCCGCGTAATCGCAATCTGCTCCCCCAGCACTGGCAGCAAGCGTGGGTCCTGCGCCGCGAGAAAGCATGGCAATATCGCCAGCGACCGCCCTTGCTGCGCGGCCACGTACTGCGCGATTACGCTGGTGCTGCGCAAGCTGGCGCTGGCACCTGGCACCACGTTGGCGAGGTACAGCAACTCTGAACTGAACGCCAGGTCATCCACGTAGCTGATAAACGGATGCTCGGCCAGATCTGCCGGACGCTGGATCGGTGGGTGCCGGTCGAGGTAGTCCTGGGTCGCGTACAGCTGCAATTGGTAATCGCACAGTTTGCAGCACACATACGGCCCGTGTTCCGGGCGTTCCAGGGCGATGACGATGTCGGCTTCGCGCTTGGACAGGCTGATGAAGTGGGGCAGGGGCAGGATGTCCACCGAGATGGCGGGATAGGTGTCGACGAAATGGCTCAACTGCGGCGTGATGAAAAAACTGCCAAAGCCCTCGGTGCAGCCCATGCGCACATGGCCGGACAACGCCACGCCGGAGCCGGACACCTGCTCGCAGGCCATGTGCAACGTGCTTTCGATGGACTCGGCGTAACCGAGCAAACGCTGGCCCTCGGCGGTGAGCACGAAGCCGTTGGTGCGGGATTTTTCGAACAGCAGCGTGCCGAGGGACACTTCCAGCGAAGTGATGCGCCGCGACACCGTGGTGTAGTCCACTGCCAGGCGCTTGGCCGCAACGCTGGCCTTGCGGGTACGCGCCACTTCGAGAAAAAACTTCAGGTCGTCCCAGTTCAGGGAGCCCAGTGAGGTGATGTTTTTTTGCATATTGGACCGGCTTTTATGTGCGTTCTTATTAGAGATTTGCACATCTATACTCCAAAAACAGTCCGAACGCCTCACTTCCCAAGGCGGTTCACGCGCCTTGTCTCTGCATAACTATAAGATTTGGAGACCACATGAACGCATCCACCGACATTTCCGTGCAACGGGTCAAGCTGCTGATCGACGGTGAGTGGGTCGAATCCGGCACCACCCAATGGCAGGACATCGTCAACCCGGCGACCCAGGAGGTGCTGGCCAAAGTCCCGTTTGCCACCGCTGACGAAATCAACGCCGCCATCGACGCCGCCCATCGCGCCTTCCAGCCCTGGAAACTGACCCCGATTGGCGCGCGCATGCGCATCATGCTCAAGCTGCAAGCGTTGATCCGCGAACATTCCAAACGCATCGCCGCAGTCCTCAGCGCCGAGCAGGGCAAGACCATCGCTGACGCCGAGGGCGATATTTTTCGCGGGCTGGAAGTGGTCGAGCACGCCTGCTCCATCGGTACCCTGCAAATGGGCGAGTTCGCCGAAAACGTTGCCGGCGGTGTCGACACCTACACCCTGCGCCAGCCCATCGGCGTGTGCGCCGGCATCACGCCGTTCAACTTCCCCGCAATGATTCCGCTGTGGATGTTCCCGATGGCCATCGCCTGCGGCAACACTTTTGTGCTCAAACCGTCCGAGCAGGACCCGCTGTCCACCATGCTGCTGGTGGAGCTGGCGCTGCAAGCCGGCGTGCCGGCCGGCGTGCTCAATGTGGTGCATGGCGGCAAGGACGTGGTGGATGCGCTGTGCACCCATCAACACATCAAGGCCGTGTCCTTCGTCGGCTCGACCGCCGTCGGCACCCACGTTTATGACCTGGCCGGCAAACATGGCAAGCGCGTGCAGTCGATGATGGGCGCGAAGAACCATGCGGTGGTGCTGCCGGATGCCAACCGCGAACACACGCTCAATGCGTTGGTGGGCGCCGGTTTCGGCGCGGCGGGTCAGCGCTGCATGGCCACTTCGGTGGTGGTGTTGGTGGGCGCGGCCAAGCAATGGCTACCGGACCTCAAGGCGCTGGCGCAGAAACTCAAGGTGAATGCTGGCAGCGAAGCGGGCACGGATGTCGGCCCGGTGATCTCCAGGCGTGCCAAGGCGCGCATCCTGGCGTTGATCGAAAGCGGCGTGAAAGAAGGCGCCACGCTGGAGCTGGACGGCCGCGATATCAAGGTGCCGGGCTTCGAGCAAGGCAACTTTGTCGGGCCCACCCTGTTCTCGGGCGTGACCACGGACATGCAGATTTACACCGAGGAAATCTTCGGCCCGGTGCTGGTCGTGCTGGAAGTCGCCACGCTGGATGAGGCCATCGCGCTGGTCAACGCCAACCCGTTCGGTAACGGCACCGGCCTGTTCACCCAGAGCGGCGCGGCGGCGCGCAAGTTCCAGAGCGAAATCGACGTGGGTCAGGTCGGCATCAACATTCCGATCCCGGTGCCGGTGCCGTTCTTCAGCTTTACCGGCTCGCGCGGCTCTAAGCTTGGCGACCTCGGCCCCTACGGCAAGCAAGTGGTGCAGTTCTATACCCAGACCAAAACCGTCACCAGCCGCTGGTTCGACGACGACACGGTCAACGATGGCGTCAACACCACTATCAACCTGCGCTGAGTGGGGGAGACGATCATGAAAATTGCATTTATCGGCCTGGGCAACATGGGCGCACCCATGGCCCGCAACCTGATCAAGGCCGGCCACGCGCTGAACCTGTTCGACCTCAATCAGACCGTGCTCAAGGAACTCGCCGAACTGGGCGGCACGATCAGCGGCTCACCGCGTGACGCTGCCCAGGGCGCCGAACTGGTGATCAGCATGCTGCCGGCCGCCGCCCATGTGCGCAGCGTGTGGCTCAATGAAGACGGCGTACTCGCCGGTATCGGCCACGGCGTGCCAGCGGTGGATTGCAGCACCATCGACCCGCAGACCGCACGCGACGTGGCGGCCGTTGCCGCCGAGCACGGCGTGGTGATGGCTGATGCGCCGGTGTCCGGCGGCACCGGCGGGGCGCAGGCCGGGACGCTGACCTTTATGGTGGGCGCGACGCCGCAATTGTTCGCCACCCTCCAGCCGGTGCTGGCGCAGATGGGCCGCAACATTGTGCATTGCGGTGAGGTGGGCACCGGGCAAATCGCCAAGATCTGCAACAACCTGCTGCTGGGCATCAGCATGGTCGGCGTCAGCGAAGCCATGGCGCTGGGCGACGCATTGGGCATCGACACCCAGGTGCTGGCGGGCATCATCAACAGCTCCACCGGGCGTTGCTGGAGTTCGGACACCTACAACCCATGGCCGGGCGTGATCGAAACCGCGCCGTCATCACGCGGTTACACCGGCGGCTTCGGCGCCGACCTGATGCTCAAGGACCTGGGCCTGGCCACCGAAGCGGCGCGCCAGGCCAAGCAGCCCGTGATCCTCGGCGCGGTGGCCCAGCAGTTGTATCAATCGATGAGCCAGCGCGGGGAAGGGGGCAAGGACTTTTCGGCGATCATCAACAGCTATCGCAAGCCCAAATAGCAGGACTTTTGCGCCTTTGTGGCGAGCGGGCTTGCCCCGCGTTGGGCTGCGCAGCAGCCCCAATCCAGGCACCGCGATTTTCCGCAAAGATCGCGGTGAGGGATTTCAGGGCTGCTACGCGGCCCAACGCGGGGCAAGCGCTAATGCCGTTCAGTTAAGCGCAGATTCCCTGTGGCGAGCAGGCTTGTCCTGCGTTGGGCCGCGCAGCAGACCCAAAACCAGACGCTGAGCCGTATCAGGTACACCGCGTTTTGCTTGATTGGGGACGCTTCGCACCCCAACGCGGGGCAAGCCCGCTCGCCACAACGCACTACGCGTATCAGGCAAACACAAAATACTTGCGCACCGTCTCCACCACTTCCCACGTGCCCTTCATGCCGGGCTCCACCACAAAGATATCCCCGGCGCGCAAGTGAATCGGCTCCATGCCCTCAGGGGTGATCACGCAGTAGCCTTCCTGGAAGTGGCAGTATTCCCACTTCACGTACTCCACGTACCACTTGCCCGGCGTGCAGATCCAGGTGCCCATGATCTTGCTGCCGTCTTCGCTGGTGTAGGCGTTGAGGTTGACGGTGTGGGGGTCGCCTTCGAGCTTCTCCCATTTGCACGCGTCCAGGACCGGCAGGGGATGGGTGTCGCGCAGTACGGTGATGGGCTTGGACATGATGACTCCGAGGCAGGGAAGGGAAGGATGCACCCTAAGGCCTCGGGCGTTGCGTCAGTGGTCTGAACTCGACATCAGGATGTCTGTAAGCGCATGAGGTGTGGGAAGGGATGTCCCTTCCCACATCCAATCAGTGTGCTGGCGCAGCGTTTGCGTTTCTTATCCGCACCCGGTAGGCCAGGTAGATGATCCCCACCCACACCGGCATCGCGTACACCGACTCGCGAATTCCCGGAATCGCCAGCATCACGCTGATGATCATCACCATGAACGCCAGGCACAGGTAGTTGCTGAACGGGAACCAGAAAGTCTTGAACGACGGCGTCACGCCTTGCTCGCCCATGGCCTTGCGGAACTTGATGTGGGTGATGCTGATCAGCGCCCAGTTGATCATCAGCGAGGCAACCGCCAGTGCAAACAGCAGCTCCAGCGCACTTTTGGGGGCCACGTAGTTGACCACCACGCAGAGCAGCGTCACCAGCGCTGAAACCGCCAGCGCCCGCAGTGGCACGCCCTGCTTGTTGAGCTTCATCAGCGCCTTGGGCGCATCGCCCTGCTCGGCCAGGCCGAACAGCATGCGGCTGTTGCAGTACACGCCGCTGTTGTACACCGACAGCGCCGCGGTCAGCACCACGAAATTAAGGATGTGCGCAGCGGTGTCGTTGCCGATCAGCGAGAAGATCTGCACAAACGGGCTGCCGCTGTAGGCATCGCCCGAGGCGCCGAGGGTTTGCAGCAATTGGTCCCACGGGTACAGCGACAGCAGCACGGTCAGCGCGCCGACGTAGAAAATCAGGATGCGGTAGACCACCTGGTTGATCGCCTTGGGGATCACCTTGCGTGGCTCGCTGGCTTCGGCGGCGGTGATGCCTACCAGCTCCAGGCCACCGAACGAGAACAGGATGAACGCCATGGCCATCAACAGCCCCATGCCGCCATTGGGGAAGAACCCGCCGTGACTCCACAGGTTGCTGACCGACGCCTGCGGGCCACCGCCGCCGCTGAACAGCAGGTAGCCGCCGAGCATGATCATGCCGACGATCGCCACCACCTTGATGATCGCGAACCAGAACTCGGCCTCACCGAAGATCTTCACGTTCAGGGTGTTGATCAGGTTCACGGCGGCGAAGAACACCAGCGCGCTGACCCAGGTCGGAATCTCGGGCCACCAGAACTGGATGTACTTGCCCACCGCCGTCAGTTCGGCCATGCCCACCAGCACGTAGAGCACCCAGTAGTTCCAGCCCGACAGAAAACCCGCGTAACCGCCCCAGTATTTATGGGCAAAGTGGCTGAACGAGCCGGCCACCGGCTCCTCGACGATCATCTCGCCAAGCTGGCGCATCATCAGGAACGCGATGAAACCGGCAATCGCGTAACCCAGGATCATCGACGGCCCCGCCGACTTGAGCACCCCGGCGGAACCGAGGAACAGGCCGGTACCAATCGCACCGCCCAGGGCGATCAACTGAATATGCCGGTTCTTCAGGCCACGCTTGAGGCCTACCGGGTTTACTGTGTCATCCGCCATTAAACATTACCTTCTACTTGTTGTTCCGCAGGATCGGTTGCACGCAGAACCCATCCCCGGACGCTGAGGGGGCAGATATTACAGAACCTTAAGTTGAATGAAGATCAAAATGTGGGAGCGGCTTGCTCAAGGCTTCCCACAGCGCCTTGGCATACCCCGGCAACTGCTCGAACGAGCGCGCGCACAGCAGCAACCGACGACGGGCCCACTCTTCCGCCAGTGCTTGAGCCTTGAAGGCACTCGGCACCGGCCCGCGCGCCAGCGCCGCCTGCGGCACGATCCCGATGCCTGCTCCACCGGCCACCATGCGCATCAACCCCTCGAAGCCATCGGCGCGGATGCGGGTTTGCAGGCGAAACCCTGCGTGCAGGGCCTGTTCCTCCAGGTACACCGCCAGCGCACTATGGGCGGCCAGGCCGACGTAGTCGTGTTGCAGGCTGTCGATAAAGCTGACCGGAGCGGCTGCCAAGGGATGATCCAGCGGCATGATCAGCACCAGCGGGTCATCGCGAAAGGGCAGGGTCTGCAAGCCATGGGTGTCGACCGCGTCGGAGATGATGCCCAGGTCCGCCGTGCCCTGGCGCAGGGCCTGGGTGATGCGCAGGCTCGGCAGCTCCTGCAGGTCGATATCGAGGTTGGGGTGTTCGCGTAGAAACGCCGCCAGCAGTTCCGGCAGGTATTCGCTGAGGGCGGTGGTGTTGCACAGCAGACGCACCTGGCCTTTGACGCCGTTGGCGTATGCCGCCAGGTCCTGTTGCAGGTGGTCGGCCTGTTGCAGCAGCAGCCGTGCATGGCGGGCCAGGGCTTTGCCGGCGGGCGTTGGCGCGACGCCACGGCGGCCGCGCTCAAGAAAGGCAATGCCCAGCGAAGCTTCCATGGCGCGGATACGGGCGCTGGCGGCGGCCAGGGACAGATGGCTACGGGCGGCGCCGGCGGTGATGTTGCCGGTGTCGAGGGTATGCAGGTAGAGGCGCAGGTCGATCAGGTCAAAGTGCATGGCTGGGTTTCCGGTGACTGGGCTGACGCTATCGGGAGCAAGCCCCTCCCACACTTGAAGGTATTCACACGTCATCATGTGGGCGGGGGCTTGCTCCCGATGAGGCCCTAAGCCTCACGCAAAACAAGAGGCAGCCTCAGTATATGCCGCATTTTCGATCCAGCCGGAAGCCCGCACAATCGCCCCATGACAACCTTCCTCGCGTTCTACCAAAGTCTCGGTCCCACCCTGACAATACTGGTCATCGGCACTTTCCTGCTGGCCGGCACGGTCAAGGGCGTTATCGGCCTCGGCCTGCCCACCGTCGCCATGGGTCTGCTCGGTCTGGCTATGTTGCCGGCGCAAGCTGCCGCGCTGCTGATCATTCCCTCCATGGTGACCAACCTCTGGCAACTGGCGTTCGGCGGCCACTTGAGTGCGCTGCTCAAGCGTCTATGGCCGATGCTCTTGCTGATTTTCCTCGGCACCGGGCTGGGCACGCTGTGGCTGGGTATGGGCGCCGAGCAATGGGTGGTGCGCGCACTGGGCGCGGCGTTGTTGATTTACGCGCTCAGCGGCCTGTGCCTGCCCACGTTCAAAATGGCGCCGCGCACCGAGCGCTGGCTGGCGCCGCTATGCGGTTTGATCACCGGCCTCATTACCTCGGCCACGGGCGTCTTCGTGATTCCGGCGGTGCCTTGTCTGCAAGCGCTCGGCCTGAGTCGCGACCAGTTGGTGCAGGCGCTGGGGTTGTCGTTCAGCGTGTCGACCCTGGCGCTGGCCGCAGGCCTGGCCTGGCACGGTACTCTTGGCACTGGCGAAATCAGCGCCTCGTTGCTGGCACTGGTGCCCGCGCTGCTGGGGATGTGGCTGGGGCAGGCGCTGCGCCAACGCATCAGTGTGGTGCTGTTCAAGCGGGTGTTCTTCATCGGCATGGCACTGCTGGGCGCCCACCTGCTGATCAGCGGCTGAATTCAAGAATAAAGTTCCATTCGTGCGTTCTGGTCAACTGTATTTTGCCGCGCCGCCGCTTATTCCGAGTGGGCGATATCGATAGCCTGACGGCCTGTATTGATAACCCTCAGGATCCCCTCCCATGAAAAAAGTACTCCTGCTCAACGGTGGCAAAAAATTCGCCCATTCCGATGGTCGCTACAACGCCACCCTGCATGACGCCGCCGTGGCCCTGCTCGACCGTGGCGGCCTTGACGTCAAGGTCACCCACATCGACGACGGCTACGACGTTGCCGAAGAAGTCGCCAAGTTCCTCTGGGCCGATGTGATCATCTACCAGATGCCCGGCTGGTGGATGGGCGCGCCGTGGATCGTCAAGAAATACATCGACGAAGTCTTTACCGAAGGCCACGGCAGCCTCTACGCCAGCGATGGTCGTACCCGCTCCGATGCCTCGCAAAAGTATGGCAGCGGCGGCCTGATCCAGGGCAAACGCTACATGCTGTCGCTGACCTGGAACGCGCCGCAGCAGGCCTTTGACGATCCGGCCGACTTCTTCGAAGCCAAGGGCGTGGATGCGGTGTACTTTCCGTTCCACAAGGCCAATGCGTTTCTCGGCATGAGCGCCTTGCCGACGTTCCTCTGCGTGGATGTGATGAAACGCCCGGCCATCGAAGCCGACGTGGCGCGCTACGAACAGCATCTGGCGCAGGTGTTGGGCCTGTCGGTGTAAGCTTGCGTCGACCGATCACGAGGACAGCCCCTTGAAAGCCCGATCCGATGAGCTACAGATCTTCGTCAGCGTGATCGAGTGCGGCTCGATTTCCGCGGCGGCCGAGCAGGCCGGGCAGACGCCCTCGGCGGTCAGCCGCACGCTCTCGCGGCTGGAGGCCAAGCTCGATACCACGCTGATCAACCGCACCACGCGGCGCATGGACCTGACGGAAGAGGGCCGGTACTTCTTCGAACAGGCCAAGCGGATCCTGGCGCAGATGGATGAGCTGGAGGAGCACCTGTCGTCGCGCCAGAAAACCCCGGCCGGGCGGCTGCGGGTCAATGCAGCGGTGCCGTTCATGCTGCATGGGATCGTGCCGTACATTGCCGAGTTTCGAGCCTTGTACCCGCAGATCCAGCTGGAGCTCAACAGCGATGACCTGATCATCGACCTGCTGGAACACAGCACCGACATTGCCATACGCATCGGTGCCCTGACCGACTCGACCCTGCACGCGCGTGCCCTTGGCTGCACGCCGCTGCATATACTGGCCAGCCCGGAATACCTCAAGCGACACGGCACGCCGGCCAGTGTCGCCGACCTGGCGCAGCACACCTTGCTGGGCTTCAGCCAGACCGAGACCCTCAACCACTGGCCCCTGCGCCATGTGGAGGGCGACCGATGGCTGATCCAGCCGGCCATTGTCGCGTCCAGCGGCGAAACCGTGCGGCATCTGGCGTTGCAGGGGCAGGGCATTGGCTGCCTGTCGAACTTCATGACTGGCGAAGACATCAGCGCCGGGCGCCTGGTGCCGGTGCTGGAGGCGTTCAACAGCGGGTATCGCCAGCCGATCCACGCGGTGTTCTACCGCAACTCGCAACTGGCGCTGCGCATTCAGTGCTTCCTGGATTTTATCCAGGCCAAGCTGGCGCGCTATGCCTGCTGACAGGCGGTGAACACCGTCAAATGTGGGATCGGGATTGCCCGCGAAAGGCGCGCTTTGGGCCACCTGTCGTCACGCTTCACTGGCCCCTCCGAGCACATTTCCGTACCATTCCCCGCCTGATCCCCCGCAACTCCCTGGTACCTCCATGACCTTCACCCGTTTGCGCGCCGACGCCCTGGCCGGCCTCACCACGTCTTTCGCATTGCTGCCCGAGTGCATCGCCTTTGCGCTGGTGGCCCATCTCAACCCGCTGATGGGCCTGTATGGCGCCTTCATCATCTGCACCCTCACCGCGTTGTTCGGCGGTCGGCCCGGCATGGTGTCCGGTGCGGCAGGCTCGATGGCGGTGGTGATCGTTGCGCTGGTGGTGCAACACGGCGTGCAGTACCTGCTGGCCACGGTGCTGCTCGGCGGGTTGATCATGGTCGCCTTTGGCGTGTTGCGCCTGGGCAAGCTGGTGCGCATGGTGCCGCATTCGGTGATGCTGGGGTTCGTCAATGGCCTGGCGATCATCATTGCGCTGGCGCAACTGGAGCATTTCAAGCGGGGTGAACACTGGCTCAGCGGCACGCCGCTGTACGTGATGATCGGCCTGGTGGGGGCGACGATGGCGATTGTCTACCTGCTGCCACGCTTGACGCGCGTGGTGCCGCCGGCGCTGGTGGCGATCCTCGGCGTGGGCTTGGCGGTGTACCTGCTCGGCCTGCCCACCCGTACCCTGGGCGACATGGCCCACATCGCCGGCGGCCTGCCGACCTTTGCGCTGCCGCAGATCCCCTGGACCCTGGAAACCCTCACCCTCATCGCGCCCTATGCGTTCCTGATGGCGATGGTTGGCCTGCTGGAAACCCTGCTCACCCTGAACCTCACCGACGAAATCACTGAGACCCGTGGCTACCCGGACCGCGAAAGCGTGGCCCTGGGGGCTGCGAACATGGTCTCGGGCCTGTTCGGCGGCATGGGCGGCTGCGCGATGATCGGGCAAACCGTGATCAACCTCAGTTCCGGCGGGCGCGGGCGGTTCTCCGGGGTGTTTGCCGGGGTGATGATTCTGTTGTTCATTCTGTTTCTGTCACCCTTGATCGAGCGCATCCCGCTGGCGGCGCTGGTGGGGGTGATGTTCGTGGTGTCCCAGCAGACCTTCGCCTGGGCATCCTTGCGGGTGATCAACAAGGTGCCGGTCAATGATGTGCTGGTGATCATTGCGGTGACGGTGATCACGGTGTTCACCGACCTCGCCACGGCCGTGCTGTGCGGCATCGTGATCGCGGCGCTGAATTTCGCCTGGCAGCAGGCCCGTGAACTGTATGCCGATGAGCACCTGGAGGCGGATGGCAGCAAGCTGTATCGGCTGCACGGCACCTTGTTCTTTGCCTCGACCACACCCTTTCTGAACCGTTTCGACCCGGCCAACGACCCGGCTCAGGTGACGCTCGATTGCCGTCACCTGAGCTTTGTCGACTATTCAGCGATAGCCGCGCTGATGACCCTGCGCGAGCGCTACACCAAGGCCGGCAAGCATGTGCGGGTGCTGCACCTGTCGGAACGCTGCAAGAAGCTGCTCAAGCGAGCGAAGGTGCATCACGATTGAGCGTGTTTATGGCCCAACCCGTTATGGCCCAACCAAGTCTTCGAGTTCCTGGGCGCGGGTCTGGGTCATGTCCAGCACGCAGCCGGAGCCGTTGACCTGATCGATGGTGCCGCCGGTGGCGCTGCCGACGAAGGCGCAATTGGCGTCGCGGTACTGGATCCACAGGCGCTGCACGTCCTGCAGTTGCTTCTTGCGTTCACCTTCCTGAGCGCCCATTGCGGTCTTGTAGGCCCTGTTCAGGCGCGCATCCTGCACCTTGGTTTCCTTGACATTGCACGTGACCATCGCGAGGGTCGTTTCGGCGCTGTCCATGCATTTTTTCAACGCAGGATTGTCGGCGGCTGAAGCGGTGCCGCAAAGCGCCACAAGCAGGGCGCTGACGGCAAAGGATGTACGAATCATGATCGGGTTCCTGGGCTTGAGTGGAGTCGCAGTCTATGACTCGCAGACAGCGCTTGAGTTTCGGGCACGTCCGAGCGAGCTGTAAGCCCACCTCCTGGCGAATTTTCTTGGTGGGTTTTCGCCTCTATAGTGGGCGCTCTTTTACACGGAGCAGTCGCCATGCACTTAGGAAAAGTCATCCCCATCCTGCGCAGTTTCGACGAGGCCAAGGCGTTGGAATTCTACGTCGACTTCCTGGGGTTCAAGGTCGATTGGCAGCATCGGTTCGAAGCGAATTATCCGCTGTACCTGCAGGTATCGCTGGGGGAGTGTGTGCTGCATTTGTCCGAGCACCATGGCGATGCGTCGCCGGGGGCGGCGGTGCGGATTCAGGCGCAAGGGGTGGACGCTTACCAGCAGCAGTTGCAGGCCAAAGACTACCGTTTTGCCAAGCCCGGAATTGAGCAAACGCCCTGGGGCTCGCGGGAGATGAGCATCAAGGACCCGTTTGGGAATCGGCTGGTATTTGTCGAGGAAGGCGAGGGCTGAGTGGTCAATAGCAGGCAATAAAAAACCGCCTTGGTCGGGCGGTTTTTTGTAGAGAGCCGCCTCGGTTAACCCTGAGGCGGCTTTTTGCATTGTTAAACGCGGAAGTGACTGACCATCTGCTGCAACTGGCTGCCCAATCGCGCCAGTTCCACGCTCGATTTGGCTGTCTCGTTGCTTGCCGTGGCGGTCTGTTCCGACACGTCGCGCACATTCACGATACTGCGGCTGATCTCTTCGGCCACCGCACTTTGCTGTTCGGCCGCCGCGGCAATCTGCTGGTTCATCGACTGAATGTTCGACACCGTGCGGGTGATGTTTTCCAGCGACACACCGGCCTTGCGCGTCAGCTCGACGCTGCTGTCGGTGAGGCTGCGGCTGTTGTTCATCACGTTGGCCACTTGCTGGGTACCGTTCTGCAAACCGGCAACCAGGCCTTCGATTTCCTCGGTGGATTTTTGCGTGCGTTGGGCCAGGCCACGCACTTCGTCGGCCACCACCGCAAACCCGCGACCGGCTTCACCGGCACGCGCCGCTTCAATCGCCGCGTTGAGTGCCAGCAGGTTGGTCTGTTCGGCCACGGCCTTGATCACGTCCATCACGCTGCCGATCTTGTTGCTCTCTTGTTGCAGGTGCGACATGGCGTCGGTGGAGCGTGCCACTTCGGCGGCGAGGCGTTCGATCTGGGCGATGGCTTCGGCCACCACCTTGTCGCCGGCGCGGGCCTGGCCATCGGCATCGGCGGCGGCCAGTGACGCCTGCTCGGCGTTACGCGCCACTTCCTGCACAGTGGCAGTCATTTCATGCATGGCGGTGGCGACCTGATCGGTCTCGATCTTCTGGCTGTTGACCCCGGCGCTGGTCTGTTCGGTCACGGCCGACAGTTCTTCGGCAGCGCTGGCGATCTGGGTCACACCGTCGCGAATGCCGCTGATCAGCTCACGCAGGGTGGTGCCCATGCGCTGGATGCCCTGTTGCAGCACCCCCAGTTCATCCCGGCGGGTGACCTGGATGTTGTGGCTCAAGTCGCCGGAGGCAATGCGCTCGACCACGGCAAGGGTTTCCTGCAGCGGGCGGGTGATCTGGCGAGTGATGACCAGCGCCGCAATAATGCCAACCAGCAGGGCCAGCAGCGTGCTGATCAACTGCAGGCTACGGGCCTGGGCGCTTTCGGCGTCACGACGTTGCAGTTGAATCTCGTAGAGTTTCTCGCTGATCGTGACGATATCGGCGCCCTGGGTGGTCATCTCGGCGCGGGCGCTGACGATGTTGGCATTCGCTGCCTTGTAGCTTTGCACGGCGCTGCGATAGGCACCCAGCGCGGTTTCCAGGGAACTCAGCGCGGTTTGCTGGCTGCTGCCAAAGGCGGCGCTGAGGTTCTTCAGGCTGCTGATGGCCTTTTCGATCTGCGCGGCAGCACGGGCCTCGGTCTCTGCGTTGACGTTGTTGGTGTAACCACGCACTTCGTAACGCGCCTGCTGGAGTTCGGTCTTGGCGTTGACCACGGCCTGGTATTGGGTGAAACGCTCGGGGCTGTCGGGCATCTGCTGCACGCCGGCTTCAAGGGCGTTGATCTGCGCGTTGGCAATGTCGGCCTTGTCCCCCATCATTTCGCGTGCAGCGTTGCCGTTGCGGTAGGCCTCGCGCATCTTGTTCAGCGACTGCTGGTAGGCGGTGATCACGGTTTTCTGCGCATTGAGCAGCTTGAGGTTTTCCGGGCTCTTGAAGCTGTCGAGCAGCTTTTGCTGCTGGGCGGTGAAGGCTTCCAGGCTGGTCTGCACGTTTTGTGCTACGGCCTCGTCACCATTGGCCAGCATATATTGCAGGCGCACGATGCGCAGTTTGGTCAGGGAGGCATTGAGCTGGGTGATATCGCTCATCCAGTTGCTGCGGTCGATCAGGCCGCCCAGGCTGGTCCAGCCGGTGAATGCCAGGATCGACGTGAGGACAAGCACCAGGCCGAAGCCCAGGCCGAGTTTGAGGTTTACGCTGATGTTACCGAACCAGCTGTTCATCGATTGCTCCGCAAGAAAAAATGTCTGTCTGCTGGACGATGTTGTTTTTTGAGCCAGCCAAGGTGTAGCTCTCTATCGGCGACGAGAAAAAAATCTGTAGGGTTTTTATCTGCGATGCGAAGAAATAGCACTAAAAGGGTGCGACGATGCTCCGCCAGGGCGCATCCCCAGTTGCCCGTATTATGCTAGTCTGCTGGCCCTTTTAATTTGGACGGCGCGGCAAATCGCGTGGTCCTGCAGCGGAGCCTCTTCATGTCCGACGTTAATCTGTCCACCGACGAAACCCGTGTCAGCTACGGTATCGGCCGTCAGTTGGGCGACCAACTGCGCGACAACCCGCCACCGGGCGTCAGCCTGGACGCCATCCTGGCCGGCTTGACCGACGCGTTCGCAGGCAAGCCAAGCCGCGTCGACCAGGAGCAAATGGCCGCCAGCTTCAAGGTCATCCGCGAAATCATGCAAGCCGAAGCGGCTGCCAAGGCTGAAGCGGCCGCTGGCGCTGGTCTGGCATTCCTGGCTGAAAACGCCAAGCGTGACGGCATCACGACTCTGGCGTCCGGCCTGCAATTCGAAGTGCTGACCCAGGGTGAAGGCGCCAAACCGACCCGTGAAGACCAGGTGCGTACTCACTACCACGGCACTCTGATCGACGGCACTGTGTTCGACAGCTCCTACGAGCGCGGCCAGCCTGCAGAATTCCCGGTAGGCGGCGTGATCGCCGGTTGGACCGAAGCCCTGCAACTGATGAATGCCGGCAGCAAATGGCGCCTGTACGTGCCGAGCGAGCTGGCTTACGGCGCTCAAGGCGTTGGCAGCATTGCGCCGCACAGCGTACTGGTATTCGACGTCGAGCTGCTCGACGTTCTGTAAGACCTGCTTTGGTTTCAAGTGGGAGCTGGCTTGCCTGCGATGGCATCACCTCGGTGCTTCAGACCGAGTTACCGCATCGCAGGCAAGCCCGGCTCCCACATAAAGCGCAGCATCCCGTGTCTGGCTCACGGATGAAACCTGCCATGCAGCTCCGTCGCCGGGCGCAATGCCCGCGCATAGCAGAACAGAAACAGGTTGCGCACCACTTCCTTCAACACACCCGGTTCACTCGAACTCAGGCCGTTTACGTCCAGGTCGCCCTGGTCCTGCAGCTCATTGAGCGCTTCTTCTTCCAGCACCGCACAGACTTCGCCGGTTTCCCGATGGAGGATTCGCAGGTAGGGGTGTGGGCGGTCCAGCCAGGCATCGATCAAATAAGTCATGGTTCATTCTCCTTGATGGGTTTCAATGAGAATAATTCTTATTCGTTGAATAGCAAGGGCCTATTGGCGATTTGTGTGTTTTTCTGTGGGGGTATTGAGCTGCGTCAGCAAACAGGGCGAAACGCCATCCCGCAGTGGCTGCGGGATGGCGGCAGCAAGTTCAGACCTTGCGCACGAACTCGGACTTGAGTTTCATCGGGCCGATACCGTCGATCTTGCAATCGATATCGTGATCGCCGTCACACAGGCGGATGTTCTTGACCTTGGTGCCGACCTTGACCACCAGTGAGGTGCCCTTGACCTTGAGGTCCTTGATCACGGTGATGGTGTCGCCGTCCTGCAGGACATTGCCCACAGCATCTTTCTTCACGGTGTCATCGCTGGCCGCATCGGCTTCGCCCGTGGCGGACCACTCATGGGCACACTCAGGGCAGATCAGTTGGGTGCCGTCTTCGTAGGTGAATTCGGAATTGCATTTCGGGCAGGGTGGCAACGTGCTCACTAAAGCTCCTCAAGGGTCAGGGATGGCTAAAAGTCGCACATTATATAGGGTTTATTGGCGAGTGCGGGACAGTGAGTTGGTAATGGGATCTAAATGTGGGAGCGGGCTCCCACACACACCCACTACGCCAATCGTCTTTAGTGCGTACGGGCTACCGCAAACTCGCTCAGCTCGACCAGGGCATCCCGGTATTCGCTGGCTGGCAGAGCTTCCAGGCACTGGATGGCACGGGCCACGTAGTCGCGCGCCAGCTGTGCGGTGTACTCCAGGGAGCCCGAGGCTTCTACCGCAGCACGGATAGCTTCGAGGTCTTCGATCCCGCCTTTCTGAATCGCCTTGCGCACCAGTGCCGCCTGTTCCGGCGTACCTTCACGCATGGTGTAGATCAGCGGCAGCGTCGGCTTGCCCTCGGCCAGGTCGTCACCGACGTTCTTGCCCAGGGTTTCAGCGTCGCCGCGGTAGTCGAGCAGGTCGTCCACCAGTTGGAACGCCACGCCCAGATGGTCTCCAAAGGTACGCAGAGCCTCGGCCTGTTCGGCTGTTGCACCGCACAACGCCGCGGCGCTGTGGGTCGAGGCTTCGAAGAGCATCGCGGTCTTGCCGCGAATCACTTCCATATAGGTTTCTTCGGTGGTGCTGGCGTCGCGCACTTTGGACAACTGCAATACTTCGCCTTCAGCGATGATGCGCGTGGCCTGTGAAAGAATCTTCATCACCGGCATCGAGCCCAGCTCGACCATCATTTCGAACGAGCGCGAGTACAGGAAATCGCCCACCAGCACGCTCGGCGCGTTGCCCCACATCGCGTTCGCGGTCTCGCGCCCACGGCGCATGCCGGACATGTCGACCACGTCGTCATGCAGCAGGGTGGCGGTGTGCAGGAATTCAATAGTGGCGGCCAGCAAGCGCAGGTCATCGCCTTCGCGGCCCAGCGCCTTGCCGCACAGCAACACTAATAAAGGACGCAGGCGTTTGCCTCCGGCCGACGTAATATAGTCGCCAATTTTGGAGACCAGCGGCACTTTCGAGGTGAGCTGCTGCTTGATGATGCCGTCGACGGCGCTAAAATCGTCCGCCACCGCGCGGTAGAAAGCTTGGGGTTGCATCAGCGACAGTCGCTCCAGAAGGGTTGCGCGGCATGCTAGGACCCTGACCCCCGGGTGTCAAGGCGCGATAGACGGCCCCTTGCAAGCCTCCTATAGCTTGCGTACAATCGCGCACCCTGAACTTCCTGGGCAGCACCTGCCTTACGCAATTGCATTCGGGACGTCCATCCCATGCAGCCATGCCAGCCAATACCTCTTCTTATAAAGCGCTGGGTGAGCAGGATTATCGGAGAAATACCATGTCGTACGCAGTAATTGTTACTGGTGGCAAGCAATACAAAGTCGCCCCAGGTGAATACCTGAAGATCGAAAAACTGGAAATCGCCACTGGCGAATCCGTGACGTTTGATCGCGTTCTGTTGGTCGCCAATGGCGATGACGTGAACATCGGCGCTCCAGTTGTTGCTGGCGCTACCGTTGTGGCTGAAGTGATCTCCCAAGGTCGTCACGATAAAGTCCGCATCATCAAGTTCCGTCGTCGTAAGCACCACATGAAGCGTATGGGCCACCGCCAGTGGTACACCGAGATCAAAATCACCGGTATTCAGGCTTAATTTCAGCCTAATTCCTCACTAGGAGAATTGACTCATGGCACACAAAAAAGCTGGTGGTAGTACCCGTAACGGTCGCGACTCGGAAGCCAAACGCCTTGGCGTGAAGATGTATGGCGGCCAGAAAATCATTCCGGGCAACATCATCGTGCGTCAGCGCGGCACCCAATTCCACGCCGGTTACGGTGTTGGCATGGGCAAGGATCACACCCTCTTCGCGAAAATCGAAGGCGTGATCAAGTTTGAAGTAAAAGGCGCGTTCAACCGCCGTTACGTGAGCGTTGTCGCCGCTTAATTGCGCGATCGCTGGAAAAGCCCTGTCTCGCGACGGGGCTTTTTCGTTTATGGGGTGAGTCTCTTGCAAAGCTGTTTGTGATGGGCTCCGGGGCTGGATTTGCGGTCGCTGATTGAGGTCGCTACGCTCATTTTTGCAAGAGTCTTATGTCTTGGTTTCTTAAGCTCGTCCGTGCGGCGAGAGGCGTTTTGTTATGAAGTTCGTTGATGAAGTTTCCATCCGAGTAAAAGCAGGCGACGGCGGTAACGGTTGCATGAGTTTCCGTCGCGAAAAATTCATTGAAAACGGTGGCCCAAACGGCGGTGATGGCGGTGACGGCGGTTCCATCTACATGATGGCCGACGAAAACCTCAACACCCTGGTCGACTACCGTTACACCCGGCACTTCGATGCCGAGCGTGGCTCCAACGGCGGCAGCACCGACTGCACCGGTAAAAAAGGCGAAGACCTGGTACTGCGCGTTCCGGTCGGCACCACCATTATCGACTCGGCCACCCAGGAAGTGATTGGCGACCTGACCAAAGCCGGCCAGAAGCTGATGGTCGTGCAGGGCGGCTGGCACGGTCTGGGTAATACCCGATTCAAGTCCAGCACCAACCGTGCGCCGCGCCAGACCACGCCGGGCAAGCCGGGCGAGCAGCGCGACCTCAAGCTGGAAATGAAAGTACTGGCGGACGTGGGCCTGCTGGGCCTGCCGAATGCGGGCAAAAGTACCTTCATCCGCTCGGTCTCGGCCGCCAAGCCGAAAGTCGCCGACTACCCGTTCACCACCCTGGTGCCAAACCTGGGCGTGGTCAGCGTCGACCGCTGGAAGAGCTTTGTGATCGCCGACATCCCCGGCCTGATCGAAGGCGCTTCCGATGGCGCAGGCCTGGGCATTCGCTTCCTCAAGCATTTGTCGCGCACCCGGTTGCTGCTGCACCTCGTCGACATGGCGCCGCTGGATGAAACCAGTGCTGCGGATGCTGCCGAAGTGATCGTCAGCGAACTGACCAAGTTCAGCCCGGCGCTGGCCGAGCGTGATCGCTGGCTGGTGCTGAACAAGTGCGACCAGATCCTTGAAGAAGAGCACGAGGAGCGCGTCAAGGAAATCGTCGACCGCCTGGAATGGGAAGGTCCGGTCTACGTGATCTCGGCCATTGCCAAAGAAGGCACCGAGCGCCTGACCCGCGACATCATGCGCTACCTGGAAGACCGTGCCGACCGCCTGGCGGCCGATCCGGTGTTCAAGGCAGAGCTCGCCGAGCTCGATCAGCAGATCGAAGACGAAGCCCGCGCCCAGTTGCAGGCCCTGGACGACCAGCGTGCCCTGCGCCGCAGCGGCGTGAAGTCGGTCCATGACATCGGCGACGACGATTGGGACGAAGAAGACGTGGATGATGAGGACGGTCCGGAAATCATTTACGTGCGCGACTGATTCGTTGCGATAAACTTGAACGCCGCTCCTTATAGAGCGGCGTTTTAGTATCCGGGTATAACGTTATGGGCGGCGCTGGGTCGCGTGCAGCCCTCACTCTAAGGTTGAAGATGATGCGGAGCAAAGTGACAGGCGCGCAGCGCTGGGTCGTGAAGATCGGCAGTGCGCTGCTGACGGCGGATGGCAAGGGTCTGGATCGCGCAGCAATGAGCGTCTGGGTCGAGCAGATGGTGGCCTTGCATGAAGCGGGCGTGGAGTTGGTGCTGGTGTCCTCAGGCGCCGTTGCCGCCGGCATGAGCCGCCTTGGCTGGACCGCGCGACCCAGCGCGATGCACGAACTGCAAGCCGCCGCTGCCATCGGCCAGATGGGCCTGGTGCAGGCCTGGGAGTCGAGCTTTGCCGAGCACGGCCGTCATACGGCGCAGATCCTGCTGACCCACGACGACCTGTCCGACCGCAAGCGCTACCTCAACGCCCGCAGCACCTTGCGCGCGCTGGTGGAGCTCAAGGTAATCCCGGTGATCAACGAGAACGACACGGTAGTCACCGACGAAATCCGTTTCGGCGACAACGACACGTTGGCCGCGCTGGTCGCCAACCTGGTCGAAGCTGACCTGCTGGTGATCCTGACCGACCGCGACGGCATGTTCGACGCCGACCCGCGCAACAACCCTGACGCGCAGCTTATTTATGAAGCGCGCGCGGACGACCCCGCGCTGGACGCGGTTGCCGGCAGCGTCGGCGGCGCACTGGGCCGTGGCGGCATGCAGACCAAGCTGCGCGCCGCACGCCTGGCGGCGCGTTCCGGTGCCCACACCATCATCGTTGGCGGGCGCCTCGAACGCGTGCTGGATCGCCTCAAGGCGGGCGAGCGCATCGGCACGCTGCTGTCGCCGGAGCGCGGCATGCTGGCAGCGCGCAAGCAGTGGCTGGCGGGGCATTTGCAAACCCGTGGCACCCTGGTGCTGGACGCCGGTGCGGTCTCGGCGTTGTCCCAGGGCAACAAGAGCCTGCTGCCGGTGGGCGTCAAACGGGTGCAGGGCAGCTTCCGCCGTGGCGAGATGGTGGTGTGTGTCGCGCCTGACGGTCGCGAAATTGCTCGCGGGCTGGCCAACTACAGTGCCCTGGAAGCGCAGAAGATTATTGGACAATCGTCCGACGCCATTGTCGGATTATTGGGTTACATGGCCGAACCGGAACTGGTTCACCGCGACAACCTGATCCTGGTTTAACCAAAGGAATACACGATGCGTTTAATGAAGTGCGTACTCGGCTTGTTGTTGCTCACACCGCTGGTGGCCTCAGCCGAAGAAATCGCCCAGGTGTCGACGGTGTTCAAGTTTGTCGGCCCCAACGACCGTATCGTTGTCGAAGCCTTTGACGACCCCAAGGTCGACGGCGTGACCTGCTACCTGTCCCGCGCCAAGACCGGCGGCGTGAAGGGCGGCCTGGGCCTGGCCGAAGACCGCGCCGAAGCCTCGATCGCCTGCCGTCAAGTCGGCCCGATCCACTTCAAGGGCGATCTCAAGGATGGCGACGAGGTGTTCAAGGAACGCACCTCGCTGGTGTTCAAGACCATGCAGGTGGTGCGCTTCCTCGACAAGAAGCGCAATACCCTGGTGTACCTGGTCTACAGCGACCGCCTGATCGAGGGCAGCCCGCAGAATGCGGTCACTGCGATTCCGATTCTGCCGTGGCCGACCGCTCAGTAACCGGCGGGCGAGTTTTGTCAGCGGTGTCTATGATTGCAGGCTCGCGGTCTGTAATCTCGAACCTGTGCAACGCAAAGAACATGGATATCTGGAGTTCGTCATGAGTGCTTTCCACGACCTGAAACTCAAAGCTTTGGACGGTCAAGAACTGCCGCTGGCACCCTTCAAGGGGCAGGTGGTGCTGGTGGTCAACGTGGCCTCCAAATGTGGTTTGACCCCGCAGTATGCGGCGCTGGAAAAACTTTATCAGCAGTACAAGGACCTCGGGTTCACCGTGCTGGGCCTGCCGTGCAATCAGTTTGCGGGGCAGGAACCGGGCACCGACGAAGAAATCATCCAGTTCTGCAGCCTGAACTACGGCGTTACGTTTCCCCTGGGCAGCAAACTCGACGTGAACGGCCCCGAGCGTCACCAGTTGTATCGCTTGCTGGCGGGCGAGGGCGCCGAGTTTCCTGGGGATATCACCTGGAATTTCGAGAAATTCCTGTTGGGCAAAGATGGGCGCGTGCTGGCGCGTTTCTCGCCGCGTACCCCGCCGGAAGACCCGGCAATCGTCCAGGCCATCGAAAAAGCCCTGAGCTGAGTCACAGACTCCGCTCACTTCTGGCCCTCAATCACTCAGATCAATAGTGCTGTGCGGCGCACGCTCCGGACCATATTATCCACGTCATAAACCCTGCTTTCGTGGAGTGTCCCGTGCCTGTCCAAGCCCTGTTCAAACCCTTCCAACTCGGTACTCTGCAACTGTCGACCCGCGTGGTCATGGCGCCCATGACCCGTTCCTTTTCGCCGGGCGGCGTACCCAACGCCAAGGTTATCGAGTACTACCGTCGCCGCGCTGCTGCCGGCGTGGGCCTGATCATCACCGAAGGCACCGTGGTCGGTCATGTGGCCTCCAATGGCTACCCCAACGTCCCGCATTTTTACGGCGAAGCCGCCCTGGCCGGCTGGAAGCAGGTGGTCGACGCGGTACATGCCGAAGGCGGCAAGATCGTCCCGCAGCTGTGGCACGTGGGCAGTGTGCGCCGTCTCGGCACCGAGCCTGACGCCAGCGTGCCGGCTTACGGCCCGATGGAAAAACTCAAGGATGGCACGGTGGTCGTCCACGGCATGACCGTTCAGGACATCAAGGACGTGATCGACGCCTTCGCTCAGGCCGCCAGGGATGCTCAGCGCATCGGCATGGATGGCGTGGAGATCCACGGCGCTCATGGTTATCTGGTCGACCAGTTCTTCTGGGAAGGCAGCAACCAGCGTACCGACGACTACGGCGGCAGCCTGGCCAACCGTTCGCGGTTTGCCATCGAGTTGATCCAGGCCACCCGCGCCGCCGTGGGCCCGGATTTCCCGATCATCTTCCGGTTCTCCCAGTGGAAGCAGCAGGACTACACCGCGCGGCTGGTGCAAACCCCCGAGGCGCTGGGTGAATTCCTCAAGCCGTTGTCCGACGCCGGCGTGGATATTTTCCACTGCTCCACCCGTCGCTTCTGGGAGCCGGAGTTCGAAGGCTCCGACCTCAACCTGGCTGGCTGGACCCGTCAGCTCACCGGCAAGCCGACCATCACCGTGGGCAGCGTCGGCCTGGATGGCGAGTTCCTGCAGTTCATGGTCAACACTGACAAGGTCGCACAGCCGGCCAGCCTGGAAAAATTGCTCGAGCGCCTGAACAACGACGAGTTCGACCTGGTGGCCGTGGGCCGCGCCCTGCTGGTGGACCCGGAGTGGGCGGTGAAGGTGCGTGAAGGGCGTGAGGGCGATATTTTGCCGTTCAGTCGTGAGGCGTTGACGACCCTGGTGTAAAGGGCGTGAGGACCGGCAACGGGTGCGGGTCCTTGCACACGCCGCGCAGTTGACGCTCGAACTGCTCGATAATCGCCGTCCACCCCTGGCGGCTCGCATGCTGGCGCGCGTTCAGGCGTGCCCTGCGCAAGGTCTCGCGCTCCTCCAGCAGCCAGATGGCTGCATCGCAAAACGCGCCCTCATCGCCAGGCATGGCCAGCACGCCGTTGTAGCCATGGCGAATATGCTGGGTGGCCGCGGCCTGGTCATACGCGACCACACCAAGCCCCGAGGCCATGGCTTCCAGCACCACATTGCCGAAGGTCTCGGTCAGGCTGGGAAACAGGAACAGATCGCCTGAGGCGTAATGGCGCGCCAGTTCTTCGCCTCGCCGGGTGCCGCAGAACACGGCGTCGGGCAGGTCGCGCTCCAGTACCGCGCGTTGCGGACCGTCACCCACGATGATCAGCTTCATGCGCCGGGTCGGGTAGCTGTCCTGCAGCCCCTCAAAGCAGCGCTTGAGCAGCCCGAGATTTTTCTCCGGAGCCAGGCGCCCCACGTGCAGCACGGCGATGTCGTCGCTCTCCAGGCCCCAGCTCTCACGCAGCGTGCAGTCCCGTTTGGCGGGATGGAACAGTTGGCTGTCGACCCCACGCGACAACATCCCCAGACGTTCGAAATGCCGGCGCTCCAGCTCCAGGCGCTGGCTGGCGCTGGGCACCAGGGTCAGGCTCGAGCGGTTATGAAACCAGCGCAGGTAATGCGTAACCATACGGCTCAGCAGGCTCAACCCGTAGCGGTTGGTGTATTGCTGAAAATTGGTGTGAAAGCCGCTCACCACGCTGATGCCCAACCTGCGCGCCGCGCGCAAGGCCGAGAGCCCCAGTGGGCCCTCAGTGGCGATGTACAGCACGTCCGGGCGTTGGCGCGTCCAGCGTCGCAACAGCTTGTGCATCGACGACTGGCCCCATTGCAGGCCGGGGTAGCCTGGCAGCGGCCAGCCGCGGCACAGCAGCAGTTCGTCGTCGCTGGGTCGGCACTGGTCGACGCCCTGGCGCGGGCGAACCAGTTCGACCACGTGGCCACGGGCGCGCAAACCGTCGCACAGACGGCCAAGGGTATTGGCCACCCCGTTGATTTCCGGCGGGAAGGTTTCGGTGATCAGAGTGATGTGGAGCGAGGCTGTCGTCATGACCCACAGTGTCGCTGTGGGCCATGTCGTCAATGTGTCGCGCGGATGATGGATTTATGACCGAGTGATCTGCTGCGCCGCCATCGCCTCGGCCCCTTGCTCGCGCACCCAGAACAGCGTCGCGCCGGCCACCGCCGCCGGCATCATCAGCAGGTTCACCACCGGCACCAGCAGCACCAGATAGACGACCCCGCCAAAACTCATGCTCTGCCAGCGCTTCTGGCGCAGCCAGGCGAGCATTTCGTTCCAGCCCAGCTTGTGGTTGTCGGCCGGGTAGTCGATGTACTGGATCGCCATCATCCACACGCCGAACAGCAGCCACAGCGGCGCTGCGATCAGGTTGACCACCGGAATGAATGACAGGATAAACAGCCCGATGGCGCGGGGCAGGAAATAGCCCAGCTTGCGCATTTCCCGGGCCAGGGTGCGCGGGACCATAGCGATCAACTCGCCCCAGCTGAATGCCGGGAAGTCATCGGTGCCGCGTACCACCACTTCGACCTTTTCCGACAGAAACCCGTTGAACGGCGCTGCGATGATATTGGCGAGCATGGTGAAGGTGAAAAACACCATCAGCACCACCAGCACCACGAACAGCGGCCACAACAGGTAATTCAGAAAGCTCAGCCAGCCGGGCAGCGTTGGCATCAGGTGATCGACCCACAGGCTGAACTGATGGCCGGCGAAATAGATCAAGCCGACGAACAGCACCAGGTTGATCGCCAGCGGCAGCAGCACGAACAGGCGCAGGCCTGGGCTCAATACCAGTTTGAGGCCTTCGCGCAGGTATTGCGGGCCGGAAAGAACAGGAGCGGGCATGGTGAACTCCGAGCAGGATGACGAACGCGCCGACCTTACCGACTTTGCACTCAAGTCGAAAGCGGCAACATCAGCAGTTACAAAGCCGTCGATGAGTCAAGTCGACTGCATAGAGACCACCTATGAGCTGGATTGTTAATGCGTATTTCCTTAATCTTGCCCCCCTCTATACGCTGCACCCATCATTTTCAGGATCTGCGAGTTCAAGCCTTCCCCAAGTGCTTCGCAGTCCTTTTTTATTCCAGCCGTCCTGTTCTGCGGGCGGTCGACAGGAGTGAGTCATGTCTGATACCCGTCATTCGCGAGTGATTATTCTCGGTTCCGGCCCTGCCGGTTACAGCGCAGCCGTCTACGCTGCCCGAGCCAACCTCAAGCCGCTGCTGATCACCGGCATGCAGGCGGGCGGTCAACTGACCACCACCACCGAAGTCGACAACTGGCCGGGTGACGTGCACGGCCTGACCGGCCCGGCGCTGATGGAACGCATGAAGGAGCACGCCGAGCGCTTTGAAACCGAGATCGTGTTCGACCACATCAACAAAGTCGACTTCTCCAAGAAGCCTTACAGCCTGACCGGCGACAGCGGCGTGTACACCTGTGACGCGCTGATCATCGCCACCGGCGCCAGCGCCCGTTACCTGGGCCTGCCGTCGGAAGAAGCGTTCATGGGCAAAGGCGTGTCCGCCTGCGCCACCTGCGACGGTTTCTTCTACCGCAACAAGCCGGTCGCCGTGGTCGGTGGTGGCAACACCGCCGTGGAAGAAGCGCTGTACCTGGCCAACATCGCCAGCACCGTGACCCTGGTGCACCGTCGCGAGACCTTCCGCGCCGAGAAGATCCTGATCGACAAGCTGCACGCGCGTGTTGCCGAAGGCAAGATCATCCTCAAGCTCAACGCCACCCTGGACGAAGTCCTGGGCGACAACATGGGCGTGACCGGTGCTCGCCTGAAGAACAACGACGGCAGCTTCGACGAGTTGAAAGTCGACGGCGTGTTCATCGCCATCGGCCACACCCCGAACACCTCGCTGTTCGAAGGCGTGCTGGACGCCAAGGACGGTTACCTGGTGGTGCAGGGCGGCCGTGAAGGCAACGCGACAGCCACCAACATCGACGGCATCTTCGCCGCCGGTGACGTGGCCGACCACGTCTACCGCCAGGCCATTACCTCGGCCGGCGCCGGCTGCATGGCGGCCCTGGACGCCGAGCGCTACCTCGATGGGTTGAAGGACGCGTCGTTCTAAACCTGTTGAACTGAAAAAACCGGCTGAGAGGCCGGTTTTTTTATGCCCAATCTAAATCACACCGCAAGACAAATGTGGGAGGGGGCAAGCCCTAATGCCGTTCAGTTAAGCCAGCGTGATGCTCGAAGCAACGAGCGGTGCGACTTTTCGGTGTACCTATCGGTTTGTGCGGTAACGGCGGCTTAGGGTTCCGCCCTTACGGCGGCTCACTTTTGAAAAGCGCAAAAGTAAGCAAAACGCTCTTGCCCCAACACTCGGCACCTCGCCCAGGCTCGGTGTGCCCTCACTCAGGCTTTGGAGCGTGGGCCGCCGCGATGGGCCATCCTTGGCCCAGCGCGGCTAACCCGGCGTCCTGCCGGGTTACCCACGCTCCAAAATCTGCGTTCGGCCAGCGTGTTTGACGGGGCGCTTCCAGATCAAAAGCAAAAGCAAAAGCGTGGCGGCCTGAGAGCCGACCGAAATGTCTGCCGAACGCTGTACAAAATGTGGGAGGGGGCTTGCTCCCGATGGCGTCGGCCCAGCAAACATTGATGTTGAAGACCCACCGCTTTCGCGGGCAAGTCGAATCGTCGCACCGCCGTTCCCACAGGGGAGCGGCGCTTAACTGACTGGCATTAGGGCAAGCCCCCTCCCACATGTTGATCTATGTCAGGATTTGCGGGTCAGGGGCTGCGCGGTGAACTTCACCCCGGCCAGGCCATGCTCGATCAACGCCCGGATATTGCCATGGTCACTGCCCTCCGGCGTCGCCATCACCGACCGGTAATGCTCCCCAAACGCCAGCAATGCTTGCTGGTCGCTCAACCCTTCCAGCAACGCCAAACCCAAGGTCTTGCACGAACCTTCGTTCTGGCCGGCCGCATTTTCCACGTTGCCATTGGTGAAGGCTTGCGGCTGGTAGTCGTAACCGGCGGCGATAAACGCCAGGGTGTCGGCAAACAGGTGTTCGCCGCTGTTGAGGCTGGCGCGCAGGGTGTTCAGGTCAGTCATGGGTTTTTCCTTTGGCAAACGCGGCCTGCTGGTCGGCGCTGGCTTCTTGCTGGTACTGGGCTTTCCACTCGGCGTAGGGCATGCCGTACACCACTTCCCGGGCGTCATCCAGGCTCAGTTCGATCTGGCGCTCGTCGGCCTCGGCCTTGTACCACTTGGACAAGCAGTTACGGCAGAAGCCCGACAGGTTCATCAGGTCGATGTTCTGTACATCCTTGCGGCTGTCCAGGTGCGCCACCAGCCGGCGAAAGGCGGCGGCTTCGAGTTCGAGGCGTTGTTGGTCGTTCATAGGGCTCACTTCACTGTCAGCGGCTGGCCGCCAGGGTAATCGACACCGATTCGGCAAAGCGCAGCGCATGGGGCTTGTCCACTTCGACTTCGGCATACAGGACGGATTCATTGCCCATCACCAGGTCCAGCAGTTCCTGGGTGAGGCGTTCGAGCAAGGCAAAGCGGTTGCCTTCCACATGAGCAATGATCGCTTTGGTGATGGTGCGGTAGTTCAGGGCGTGGTCGATATCGTTGTCGCGCACGGCTGCCTGGGCGGCATACAGGATGGTCAGGTTGATCAGCACGTCCTGCTTGTTGAGGATTTCTTCCTCGTTGATGCCGATAAAGGTACGCAGGCACAGGTCCTTGACCCGGATGCGCGCCATGCCTGGTTGAAGTTGTGGCATTGCTACTTGCTCCGTCCAATCAGTTGCAGGAACTCCATGCGCGTGGTGCTCGACTCGCGAAACGCGCCGAGCATCACCGAAGTGTTCATGGTTGAATTCTGTTTTTCCACGCCGCGCATCATCATGCACATGTGCCGGGCCTCGATCACCACGGCCACGCCGGCGGCCTGGGTTACGCTCTGGATGGCATCGGCGATTTGCCGCGTGAGGTTCTCCTGAATCTGCAGGCGCCGGGCGAACATGTCGACGATGCGCGCCAGCTTCGACAGGCCCAGCACCTTGCCGGTCGGAATATAGGCCACATGGGCCTTGCCGATAAAGGGCAGCAGGTGGTGCTCGCACAGCGAATACAGCTCGATGTCCTTGAGGATCACCATCTCATCGTTGTCGGACGCGAACAACGCACCGTTGACGATGGTTTCCAGGTTCTGCTCGTAGCCATGACACAGGTATTGCATGGCCTTGGCGGCGCGCTTGGGGGTGTCGAGCAGGCCTTCGCGTTCCGGGTCTTCACCCAGGCCCTTGAGGATCTCGCGATAGTGGTGGGGCAGGGATACAGTCATACAACATCCTCAAAAACGGCTTACTTGATATGCCGCCCACCGTTGACGGTCAGGGTGGTTCCAGTGACATAGGGGTTGTCCAGCAGGTAACGCACACTCTGGTAGATCACGTCGGGCCCGGGCTCGATGCCCAGGGCCGACTTGGCCAGGACTTTGTCGCGGTAAGCGGCATCGTCGCCCTCGTTGAACAACACCATCGCCGGCGCAATGCCGTTGACCTTGATCAGCGGCGCGAACTGCGCCGCAAACGACAGCGTGAGGCTGTCGAGCCCGGCCTTGGTGGCGCAATAGGCGATGTGCCGGTGGCTGCCCTTGCGTACCACGTCATCGCTGATATGCACGATATCGGCAGGTGTCGAGCGGTGCAGCAAGGTTGAACAATGCAGGTTGATCAGATACGGCGCAAGCATGTGCACACTGAACATGTCGGTAAACGCGCGGCTTTCGTCGCCCGGCGTTGGCGCGACCCAGGTCGAGGCGTTGTGGATGATTGCACGCAGGCAGTCGGTATGGGTTTTCAGCTCGGTGATAAACGCAAGAATCCCGGCCTCGCTGGAGAAGTCGGCAAACAGGCCTGTGGCACCGCGCTCGCGCAACGCGTGCACACCCGGGCGCTCGCTGCGGTAGCTGAAAATCACCGGCTGACCCGCGTCCAGCAGGCGCTCGGCACAATGCAGGCCGACGCGCTGGGCAGCGCCGGTGATCAGGATCGGGGCAAGGGGTGCGGTCATGGGAGGCTCAGGTCGCGGGCAGGTTGAAACTATACCAGCGACCGGCCTTCCCTGTACTCAGGCCGGAGCTTGCGTGGCCTTGGACGGCGGCGATGGGTGGAGCCAGTTGGCCAGCAGGTGGGTCGACAGAGGAATGAACCAGAACACCATCAACGGCGTAAGCGCCAGGGTGCTGATCAGAATGCGCGGGACCAGATCCAGCTCGCCCAGCAGCGGCCCCAGGCCAAAGTTGAACAGCAGCGACACCGGGAAAAACGCCAGCCAGATCGCCACCGCCTGTTTCCAGCGCGGCGGTCGCGCGCCCGCTGCGCCAAACCAGCCATCGATGCCGCGCACGCGGTGTTCGGACGGGTCGGCAAACAGCTCGCTGCCACGGCTCAGCCACGCACTGCGCGAGGCGGAAAACTCCCAGGCGTGCAGGGTGGTTTCATCGGCGAAGCGGAAGATGATCTGAAATTCATCGTCATGGGGCGGCGGGGCCAGTACGCCGGAGCCCAGGTAACCGGGGAAGTCCGTGGCCAGTTGCTCGCCTTCGCGCAGCCAGGCCATCAGTTCTTCATAGCGCCCTTTGGCCACACGGCGCGCAACCATCAAGGTGACGGGTGAGGTAGACATTGTGTATCTCCGAATGTACGGGTGCGCTGAACCGGGTAGGTGGCGCACAAACGAAGCTGCGGGGTGTTGCAGCTCTGTTGAAAAGGCAGGCAAGGATTATTCCTGTTTTGCGCGAATACACCAGCGACATTGGTCCGATAGGCACGGTCCTTGAAAAACCACGGTATAAAAGCGTTAAATGGGATCCAATTTCACGTACGTCGTGGCCGCCTGATGTCCGAAACCATTGCTCCTGTTCACGAAATCGCCCCGGTTGCCGACTCCGTTTCCGACCAGCTGTTTCCGATTCGTGAAGTCTCCAGGTTGACCGGCGTCAACCCCGTTACCCTGCGTGCCTGGGAGCGGCGCTATGCGCTGATCCAGCCCACACGCACCGAAAGTGGGCATCGTCTGTACTCCAGGGCGGATATCGACACGGTCAATCGCATCCTCGACTGGATCGAACGCGGCCTGGCCGTCAGCAAGGTCGCGAAGATCATCGCCCGTGATGACCAGCAGGCCGTGGTGGTGCGCGCTGAGCGAAACCCGGTCGAAGAGGGAGAATGGCCGAGTTGGCAGGCGCAGTTGATGCTTGCGATCAGCGCTTTTGACGATGCCCAGTTGGACACCCTCTACGGCCGGATTTTTGCGACTTACCCGGCCAGCGTAGCGTTCCAAGGCATCCTGATGCCGCTGTGGAGCGACCTGTTGCGCCATCAAGGCCGCTTCGGCCAGGCCAGTGAATGGTTGTTCTTCGATAACTTTCTGCGTGCCAGTACCTCAAAACGCTTGCGACTGGCCTGCGCTTCTCCGGCGCCGCGTGTGTTGCTGGCGGCCATTGCCGGAGAGTGTCGTGAGCTGGAATTGTTGGTGGCAGGGGTCTTGATGAGCAGCGATCAGCTCTCGGTCAAGGTGCTGGGCGTGGGCCAGCCGTTCGATGAGTTGACGCTGGTGTGCGAAAAGACCCGACCGCGCGCACTGGTGTTGTTTTCCAATCACGCGCCTGGCAGCGAATTGCCGCTGCGCCTCAAACGCCTGGCGCTGACCCTGGACTGCCCGTTGCTGCTGGCCGGAGACGCGTCGGACCTGGCCCGCGAAGGCCTGGTGGATTCCACCATCGGCTGCCTGGGCAATGACGGTAAGTTGATGCAGGCTCGCTTGCAGCAGTTTATCGGCGCGAAGCTGGATGCCTGAATTCAGGCGTGCATATGCGGGTGCACCCGGCGGTGTTCGTGCAGGATGAACTGGCGCAGGCGCTCGGTTTCATCCGCATCACCCTGGCTGAGGCGGTAGGCGAACAGGCCCCGCGCCGTCTCCCGCTCGAACGCACCGCGCAGCGAAATTCGCTCGTAGCCCGATGGGCTGAACCACAGCGAAAAACTCTTGGGCGGCTTGACCCGGCCACGCATCTCCACCAGCACGCCCTTGAATGACACCTGATGCACCCACAGTGCGCCGGGGGTGCCGCGGATGTTTTCCAGCGCCACCGGTGTATCCAGCGCCAGGCGCCACGGGCGGATCATCGGCCCGTCTTCGAAGATGCTCGGCACCCCGACTCGCAAATGCACCGCATTGAACTCATCCTCCTCCAGATGCAGCGGGAACGTGAGTTGCTGGTTGTCGAATTGCGCCTGCAGCGTGACGTGATCGTGAGCCGCCAGCCGGGTGAGCAGGTCGCGCAATTGCGCACCGCCATTGACCGTCAGGCTCGACGATGCATCCCTTAGATTGAGCTGGGGGTTGTGCTGCATGTTCTGAATGAAATCCAACTCATCCTGAGTCAGAAGCGCTTCGCGTGACATTGATCGGGCTCAATGAGGAAGAGTAAGGGGCGATTATCCATTCTAATGCCGACGTTTTCTAAACTTTATTCGATCCGGCCGCCGCCTTCAGCGCTGCGAGCTCAGCCTTGACCCCGGCCAGTTCCGCTTCAAGCTGCGCGACGCGCTGCTGAGCCTTGACCTGCAGCGTGACGTCCTTTTGCACACCGATGAAATACGTCAGCTTGTCGGCCTCGTTATACAGGGTAGAAAGCGACAGCTCATTCCAGAACAGCGTGCCGTCCTTGCGGTAGTTGCGCAGGATTTCGCGGCAGGGGCTGCCTTCTTGCATGGCTTTGCGGACTGCTATCAGGCCCGGCTGGTCGCGGTCACCGGTCTGCAGGAAGCGGCAGTCCTGATAGAGGATTTCATCGAGGGTGTAGCCGGTCAGACGCTCGAACGCCGGGTTGACGTAGATCACCGGCGTCTCTCGGCCTTCCCGTTCGGCGACCACGATGCCGTCGTTGGAAGCGTTGATCACCATTTGCATCAGGTTGGGGTTAATCATTAAGCGGTCCAAAGCGTGTTTTCAAAGGGCAGTTTATGGCACCGGCAGGATGTTGCACGGGGCGCACCGAACTATATGCCTCAACTGTTAATATCCCAGGCTTTCACTCAACCACAGGATCAGATTGATGAAAGTCGCCATCCTTTCCGGCTCAGTGTACGGCACGGCTGAAGAAGTCGCCCGCCACGCCGTCGGCATCCTCAATGCGGCCGGCTTCGAAGCCTGGCACAACCCTCGCGCCACCCTGGCAGAGGTGCAGGCATTTGCGCCCGAGGCTTTGCTGGCCGTGACTTCCACCACCGGCATGGGCGAATTGCCCGACAATCTGCAGCCCTTGTATTCGAGCATCCGTGACCAACTGCCCGCCGCCTGGCGCGGACTCCCGGGCGCCGTGATCGGCCTGGGCGACGCCAGCTATGGCGACACCTTCTGCGGTGGTGGCGAGCAGATGCGTGAACTCTTCGCAGAGCTTGGCGTGCGCGAAGTCCTGCCGATGCTGCGCCTGGACGCCAGCGAAAGCGTCACCCCGGAAGCCGACGCCGAGCCCTGGCTGAGCGAGCTGATAACGGCCCTGCGCGGCTGATTGCGGCTTTTCTGGCGGCGCTTCTCTGACGCCGCCGACCCCTGATCTGGACTATTCTTACAACTGACTCGCACGGTCATCAAGCTGGCTGCGAAGGCAACTCATCGCGCCAGGGTGTCTGACTAGACTGGCCCATCACTCAAAAAAATAATAAGAAATGCGCCAAGGAGGTCATCGCCGTGAGCCTATCCCCCGTTCTATCGCCACCGAATGTCAAAGACCAGGTCAGCGCCGCCGAATGGCAAGCGCGTGTCGATCTGGCGGCCTGCTATCGCCTGGTGGCGATGCACGGTTGGGACGATCTGATCTTCACCCATATCTCGGCCAAGGTGCCGGGCACCGAAGACTTCCTGATCAACCCCTATGGGCTGATGTTCCACGAGATCACCGCGTCGAGTCTGGTCAAGGTCGATCAGGCCGGCAATAAACTGATGGACAGCCCCTACGAGATCAACCCTGCGGGCTACACCATTCACAGCGCCATTCATGAAGTGCGGCATGACGTGGTGTGCGTACTGCATACCCACACCGCCGCCGGCGTGGCGGTGGCGGCGCAGAGGCAGGGGGTACTGCCGATCAGCCAGCAATCGTTGTTCGTGCTGGCGAGCCTGGCCTACCACGCCTACGAAGGCGTGGCGCTGAACCACGAGGAGAAGGTCCGCCTGCAGGCCGATCTGGGCGACAACGGTTTTCTGATGCTGCACAACCATGGCCTGCTGACCTGCGGCAGCACCATTGCCGATACATTCCTGATGATGTTCATCTTTCAGCGGGCCTGTGATATTCAGGTACTGGCGCAAACCGGCGGCGCAGAGTTAATCGCCATCGAACCGCAGATTCTCGCCGGCGCGAAGGCCATGGCCGCCGCCGTCACCCGCAGTGCTCAGGGCCTGGGCGGCGCGCTGGCCTGGCCTGCGCTGCTGCGCAAACTCGAGCTGCAAGACCCGGGGTATAAAACCTGATGCCACTCGCCGAGATCCCGTTGCGTGCCTGGCGCAAGCGCAGCCGCAGTTTTGACTTTCGCGGCCATACCATTCGTTACTGGGTGGCCGGCCAGGGTGAGCCGCTGCTGCTGATCCATGGCTTCCCCACCGCCAGTTGGGACTGGCACTACCTGTGGCAGCCCCTGGCCCAGCGCAACCTGGTGATCGCCTGCGACATGCTCGGCTTTGGCGATTCGGCCAAGCCGCTGGATCATGGCTATTGCCTGCTGGAGCAGGCCGATCTGCAACAGGCGCTGCTCCAGCACCTGGGGGTCGAGCAGCCCGTGCATGTGCTGGCCCATGACTACGGCGACAGTGTCGCCCAGGAACTGCTGGCACGGCATTACGAAGGCCGCTTCCAGATGGCCAGTTGCGTGTTCCTCAACGGCGGGTTGTTTCCCGAAACCCATCACCCGGCGCTGCTGCAAAAGCTTTTGCTCAGCCCGCTGGGGTGGATGATCAGCCGCGCCTTTGGGCGCAACGCCCTGTCCAACAGCTTCAGCCAGATCTTCGGCCCCCAGACCCGCCCCAGCGAAAGCGCTCTGGACGATTTCTGGAGCCTGATCAGCGCCAACGACGGCACGCGCATCCTGCACAAACTCATCGCCTACGTGCCCCAGCGCCGTACCCTGCGCGATCGCTGGGTGGCGGCCATGCAAGTGGGCGATGTGCCGTTGCGCGTGATCGATGGCGAGGTCGACCCGATCTCCGGCGCACACATGGTGGAGCGATACCATCAACTGGTGCCCCACGCCGATACCGTGCTGCTGACCAATATCGGCCACTACCCGCAGATCGAAGCGCCGGTGCAGGTGCTCAAACACTACCTGACGTTTCGCGCGCACATCGCACGCGTCACCGTGTGGGAGGGGGCTTGCTCGCGATGAAGCCTTGGGTAAGCCTATTTCAGCCAACCAATATCCCTGTGGCGAGCGCGCTCGCCATAGCCACAACAACCGGGCTTGCCCTAATGCCGTTCAGTTAAGGAAATTTTGATTGTTCCCACGCGTGGGAACGATCAAGAGGGCTCTTGTGGGCTTATTGTGGCGAGCGGGCTTGCCCCGCGTTGGGGTGCGAAGCGCCCCCAATCAAGCAAAACGCGGTGTACGTGATACGGCTCAGCGTCTGGTTTTGGGGCTGCTGCGCAGCCCAACGCAGGACAAGCCTGCTCGCCACAGGGAATCTGCGCTTAACTGAACGGCATTAGGGCTTGCCCCGCAATCATCCCGCTGCCTTATCGCGCACCATTCAGCCGCGGCCGTGTTCATTGTGACCGCACGCCCGGTGCCGGACACTCGAGCCATTGTCATTGTCGCCTGTGGAGTTCGGTATGAGTGAGTCAGTGCAGTTCCAGGATAAGGTCGTGATCGTCACCGGTGCCGGCGGCGGGTTGGGCCGCGCCCATGCGCTGCTGTTTGCCAGGCACGGGGCCAGGGTACTGGTCAACGATCTCGGCGGCTCCGCCCAGGGCGAAGGCGCCAACGCCTCGGCGGCCGATCGGGTGGTTGCCGAAATCCGCGAAGCCGGTGGCATTGCCGAGGCCAACCATGACTCGGTCACCGACGGTGACAGGATTGTGCAGAACGCCATGGACGCATTCGGTCGCATCGACGTGGTGGTCAACAACGCCGGCATCCTGCGCGACAAAACCTTCCACAAGATGGAGGACAGCGATTGGGACCTGGTTTACCGGGTGCATGTCGAAGGCGCCTACAAAGTCACCCGCGCCGCCTGGCCGCACCTGCGTGAGCAAGCGTACGGACGGGTGATCTTCACCGCGTCCACCTCAGGCATCTACGGCAACTTCGGCCAGTCCAACTACGGCATGGCCAAGCTCGGGCTGTATGGCCTGACCCGCACCCTGGCGCTGGAAGGGCGCAAGCACAACATTTTGGTCAACGCCATTGCCCCCACCGGCGGCACGCGCATGACCGAAGGCCTGATCCCGCCGCAGGTGTTCGAGCGCCTCAAGCCGGAGTTGGTCAGCCCGCTGGTGGTGTACCTGGGCAGCGAGGCCTGCCAGGACACCTCGGGCCTGTTTGAAGTCGGCGGTGGCTGGATCGGCAAGACCCGCTGGGAGCGCAGCCTGGGGGTGGGTTTTGATCCGCAGGCCGGCTTCTCGCCCGAGGATGTGGCGGCGCACTGGGCACAGATCTGCGACTTCGAAGGAGCCGCCCATCCGCAGGACAACATCGAGGCGCTGAAGGAGATGATGGCCAATTTGCAGAAGTACAGCCTCTGATCGTTGCGTGATCGTCTTTTAATCCCCAGGCAAAAAAAAGCCGCTGCAAATGCAGCGGCTGAAGTAAGACGTTGTACCAAGGAGCGGCAGATAAACGTCAATGAACACCGATAACCGATTGAATAAAAACATCAATCAAGTTGAATCCGGCTTTGCACCCTGGGGTGGGAGCGAGCGCAGTGCTCTTAAAGCCGGGTCAGAATAGTCGTTTGTTACAGAATGAGTAATACCTCATTGGGACAAGGACTATTACAAAATTGGTAACGATCCATCCATCCCTTTGATAAGACTCCATCCATCCGCTGCATGCCCGCGCCCGAAGCCCGGCCAGCGTGGCCGTTAATCCTTTCGAACGACAACACGAATACCTCCTTGGTGCGCTTATCGCTCCCCACGGGCGGCAGTAGGGTGAAGCCTTCTGTTACTCACCGGGGAAGACGCATGACAAAAACAACAATGCGCGCCATCTTCATGCCGCAGGCGCTGGCCGCTGCGGTTGCCTTGGGTTGCTGCGCCCAGGCGCAGGCTGTTTCGTTCAACATCGGCGAGATCGAAGGGCAATTCGATTCGTCGCTGTCGGTGGGCGCCAGTTGGGGCATGCGTGATGCCGACCGCAAGCTGGTGGGCACCGTCAACGGTGGCAGTGGCCAGGCTTCCACGGGCGATGACGGGCGGCTCAACTTCAAGAAAGGCGAGACCTTCTCGAAAATCTTCAAAGGCCTGCACGACCTCGAGTTGAAATACGGTGATACCGGCGTGTTCGTGCGTGGCAAATACTGGTACGACTTCGAACTCAAGGACGAAGACCGCGAGTTCAAGCCCATCAGCGATCACAACCGCAAAGAGGGCGCCAAATCCAGTGGCGCGCAGATCCTCGATGCCTTCGTGTATCACAACTATTCCCTGGGCGACCTGCCGGGCACCGTGCGCGCCGGCAAGCAAGTGGTCAGCTGGGGCGAAAGCACGTTTATCGGCAACTCCATCAACAGCATCAACCCGGTTGACGTCTCCGCGTTCCGCCGCCCGGGCGCCGAGATCAAGGAAGGCCTGATCCCGGTGAACATGCTGTTCGCCTCCCAAAGCCTCACCAGTCAGCTCACCGTCGAAGGCTTCTACCAACTGGAATGGGACCAGACGGTGCTGGACAACTGCGGCACCTTCTTTGGCGGCGATGTGGCGGCGGACGGTTGCACCAATAACTACACGGTCGGCAGCCCGGCGATCCGGCCCCTGCAACCGGTGGCCGCCGCATTCGGCCAGGGTTTCGGCGTGACCAATGAAGGCGTGATCGTACGGCGTGCCGGCGACCGCGATGCGCGCGACTCCGGCCAGTTCGGCGCGGCCCTGCGCTGGCTCGGCGACGACACCGAGTACGGCCTGTACTTCATGAACTACCACAGCCGCACGCCGACCGTGGGCACCCTTACCAACAACACCAGCCTTGCGACCCTCGGCGCCATTGCAGGTGCCGCCAACCGCCTGGCGCCCGGCTCCGGTGCGGGCCTGGTGCAAAGTCTGATGCTCGGCCGCGGCCAGTATTACCTCGACTATCCCGAGGATATCCGCCTGTTCGGCGCCAGCTTCTCCACCACCTTGCCCACCGGCACGGCGTGGACCGGGGAAATCAGCTACCGCCCCAACGCCCCGGTGCAACTCAACACCACCGACCTGACCCTGGCGCTGATCAACCCGATTGCCGGTAACACCGCCTCGCCCATCCGCAGCTCGTTCGGCGCCGATAACGTGGGTTACCGGCGCAAGGAAATCACCCAGATCCAGAGCACCATGACCCAGTTTTTCGACCAGGTGCTGGGCGCCGAGCGCTTGACCCTGGTGGGCGAGGCGGCTGTGGTGCACGTTGCCGGCCTGGAAGACAAAGCCAAGCTGCGTTACGGCCGCGACTCGGTGTACGGCGCTTACGGGTTTCAGGGTGACACCGATGGCTTCGTCACCTCCACCTCCTGGGGCTACCGCGCGCGGGCGATCCTGGACTACAACAACGCGATTGCCGGGGTGAACCTCAAGCCCAACCTGTCCTGGTCCCATGACGTCGCCGGCTACGGCCCCAACGGCATCTTCAACAAGGGCGCCAAGGCCATCAGCGTCGGCGTGGATGCCGACTACCGCAGCACCTACACCGCCAGCCTCAGCTACACCGACTTTTTTGGCGGCGACTACAACACCCTGACCGACCGCGACTTCCTCGCCCTCAGCTTCGGCGTGAACTTCTGATTTGGCTTAAAGAAGGACAAGAACTTATGCGTAAGACAATTGCAGCGTTGGCCCTGAGTCTGCTGGCCGCTCACGTGATGGCGGCGGTCTCGCCGCAAGAGGCCGCCAAATTGGGCACCACCCTCACGCCGGTCGGTGCCGAAAAGGCCGGCAATGCTGACGGCTCGATCCCGGCCTGGACCGGCGGCATCCCGAAAAACGCCGGCGCGGTGGACAGCAAAGGCTTTCTGGCCGATCCGTTTGCCAGTGAAAAACCACTGTTCGTGATCACCGCCGCCACCGTCGATAAGTACCAGAGCAAACTCTCCGACGGCCAGGTGGCGATGTTCAAGCGTTACCCCGAGACCTACAAGATCCCGGTGTACCCCAGCCACCGTACGGTAAACCTGCCGCCGGACATCTACGAGTCGATCAAGCGCAGCGCGTTGAACGTCAAGGCGATCAACGACGGCAACGGCCTGGAGAACTTCACCGGCAACCGCTATTACGCGTTCCCGATTCCCAAGACTGGCGTCGAGGTGCAGTGGAACCACATCACCCGTTACCACGGCGGCAACCTGCGCCGCATCATCACCCAGGCCACGCCGCAGACCAACGGCAGCTACACGCCGATCCGTTTCGAAGAAGAAGTGGCAGTGCCCCAGGCCATCCCCGACATGGACCCGGCCAAGGCGGCCAACGTGCTGAGCTTTTTCAAGCAATCGGTGACGGCCCCGGCGCGGCTGGCGGGCAACGTGCTGCTGGTGCACGAAACCCTCGATCAGGTGAAGGAGCCGCGCCTGGCCTGGATCTACAACGCCGGCCAGCGCCGTGTGCGGCGTGCACCGCAAGTGTCATATGACGGGCCGGGCACCGCTTCCGACGGCCTGCGCACCACCGACAACTTCGACATGTTCTCCGGCGCGCCCGACCGCTACGACTGGAAGCTGGTGGGCAAGAAAGAGCTGTACATCCCCTACAACAGCTACAAGCTCGATTCGCCGAACCTCAAGTACGACGACATCATCAAGGCCGGCCACATCAACCAGGACCTCACCCGCTACGAGCTGCACCGCGTGTGGGAAGTGGTCGGTACGGTCAAGCCCAGCGAGCGGCATATCTACGCCAAGCGCCACATGTACATCGACGAAGACAGCTGGCAGGTGGCGCTGGTGGATCACTACGACGGTCGCGGCCAACTGTGGCGCGTCGCCGAAGGTCATGCGCAGTTCTATTACGACCACCAGGTGCCGGCCTACACGGTCGAAACCCTGTATGACCTCATCGCCGGGCGCTACATCGCCCTGGGCATGAAGAACGAGGAGAAACGCAGCTTCGTGTTCGGCTTCGCCGCCAAGGCCGCCGACTACACCCCCGCAGCATTGCGCTCCGAAGGCGTGCGCTGAAGGTGAGGTGAAATGCAATCACTGTGGGAGGGGGCTTGCTCCCTTCCACAGTAGAGTGTGTACACCCTGGCTTTTATGCATGGCCGTCAATCACCCCGCTGAATACTTCTTCAACAACCACCAACCCCAGGACTAGGGTACGCGTCAGGCTTCATCACAATAAAAACGCAGGATGCAGCAATGACCGCCATGACTCGTTGCCTGGACCGTCCCGGATTCATGCCACGGCTGTCCGCTCACCATCTGCTGCGGCCGCGGCTGGCCCAGCCCTTGCTCGCGGCGCAGGCACGGGTGAGGTTGCTGTGTGCGCCGGGCGGCAGTGGCAAGAGTGCGTTGTTCGCCGAGTGCGCCTTGCAGGCGCCGGCGGGGTGCCCGGTGTACTGGCTGGCGCTCAATGGGGTGGCCTTGAGCCCCGAGGGTCTTTGCCGCCGAGTAGCGCAGAGCCTGGGCCTGCCCTTCACCGATGAAGCCGCGCTGTTGCTCGACCTGAGTACCTGGTCAACGCCGGCCTGGCTGTTTCTCGATGACTTCTGCCGTTTTCCCGACCCCGAACTGGATGCCTTGCTCGACCGCCTGCTCACCCTCGGCAGCCCGGCGCTGAGCTGGTGGCTCGGCACGCGGCGGCGCCCGGCGTGCAACTGGCCAAGGCTGTTGCTCGATGATGAACTGTGGGAGTGCAGCGCCGGCGAGCTGGCGTTCAGCGCTGGGGAAGTCCAGGCTTTGCTGGGCCCCGGCCAGAGCCTCGACAGCGTCATGCACTTCAGTGCCGGCTGGTGCGCCGGCGTGCGTATCGCCTTGCTGGGCGACGGCCCTCCCGACAAGACCTTGCGCGACTATTTGCAGCACGAGCTGTTCAGCACCTGGTCCGCCGAGTGGGTCGAGGCCTGGCAGGTGCTGGCCCATCTGCCGAGGTTCAATGCGAGCCTGTGTGAACACCTGTTCGGCGCGGGCGACGGCGCCCGCTACCTGCGCGATCTGCAGGCGCTCGGTGCCTTTGTCCAGCCGTGGGAACACAGCGCCGACTGGCTGTGCATATTCGCGCCACTGGCCCACGTGGTGCGCGACGAACCGTGGCCGGCCCGGCGTTCCTGGCATCGGCGCGCCTGCCAATGGTTTACCACCGAGGGCGACTGGCAGGCCGCGTTCGAACAGGCATTGCTGGCCGAAGCGTTCGAAGTGGCGGTAAGCCTGTTGCAGCATTTCAGTTTCGAAGACCTGTTTCGCCAGCAGAACGCCGTGTTGGTGTTACGTCTGCACGAACAGCACGGTGATGAACTGCTGCTGTGTTCTGCGCAGTTGGTGGGGCTGGTGACGGCGGCGCTGCTGTTCGCCGGGCGCTTCGATCAGGCCGCGCAGTGCATCGATCAATTGGCGCGCTTTACGCCGCAATCTGGCGCCGTACAGCAACGTCACTTGCTGGCGCGTTGGCAGGCGCAGTGGGGCTGGCTGTTGCATTTGAACGGCGATGCCGAATGCGCCCGCGCGCATTTTCTTGATGCGCTGCAGGCCTTGCCCGACAGCGCCTGGACCTCGCGCCTGATGTGCCTGTCCGGGCTCACCCAGCAAGCCTTGCTGCGCGGCGAGCTGGACGTCGCCCAAACCCTCAATCGCGAAGCGCTGTGCCTGGCGCGCGCCGAGGGTTCGCTGCTGCTGGAGGCGTTACTTGAGCTGGATCACGCCCAGTTGCTCGAGCAGCGCGGCGCACCGCATCGGGCGCAGAGCTTGTTGGAGCAAGTGCAGGCGATGTTGCTCAAGCAGCAGATCGAGGCCGGCCCGCTGGTGGGGCGGATCGCATTGCGCCGTGGCCACCTTGCCTTGCGCCAGGGTCAGGACGCACTGGCCGCCGAGTGTTTCCAGGCAGGCTTGGCGATGTGCCTGCACAGTCAGGACAAACGCGTGCTCTACGGCTTTCTGGGCCTGGCACTGCTGGCGGCCAACCAGGGCGACTACGCCCAGGCGTTTATCCAGCTGCGCGAGGCCGAGCGGTTGATGCAGCAGCGGCACGTCCCGCAGAGCGTTTACCGCGCGGTGCTGCTGTTGATCAGCGGGCATTTCTGGTTGCAGCAGGGGCGGGCCGACTTGACCGTGGAAGCGGTGCGCCGCGTGCTGCGTCACTTTCATGGGCCGCACGCCAGGCAGGCACCGCCGGCCACGCTGGAATTGATCCCGCGCCTTGAGTACCTGCTGGTGCTGGCAGAAGTGAGGCTCGGGTGCGCCGAGCAACCTCTTTCAAGGCTCAACGCGCTGCTGGAGGTCACCCGGCAACGCGGCATGCTCTGCCTGGAAACCGAGGTGCAATTGGTGCTTGGCGAGGTGGCGTGGCAGTTGGGCGACACCGCGCTGGCGCGGCGTGCGCTGCAAAGTGGCCTGGCCCTGGCGGCGCGTTGCCAGGTGCAGCAAGCGATCCGCGAGCTGCGCCTGCGCTCCCCCGGTGTGCTGAGTGAACTGGGCCTGGAGCCGCACACAGCCGCCATTGGCGCGGCGGACAATCCCTTGAGCCAGCGCGAGCTGGAAGTGCTGCGGTTGATCGCCCTGGGCAATTCCAACCTGCAGATTGCCGACCGTCTGTTCATCTCCCTGCACACGGTCAAGACCCATGCCCGGCGCATCCACAGCAAGCTCGGCGTGGAACGGCGCACCCAGGCGGTGGCCAAGGCCAAGACCCTCGGGCTGATGGTCTAGACGAAGGCCTGACGGTAGTCGCCAGGCGTTGCGCCCGTGGCCTGGCGAAAGCGCTGGTTGAAATGGCTGGCGCTGGAAAACCCGCACATCAGGGCGACCTCGCCCAGCGGCAGGGCGCCGCCGCGCAGCAGGCTGCGCGCACGGGCCAGGCGCCGCGCCAGCAGGTATTGATGGGGCGGCAGGCCGAAGCTCTGGCGAAACATCCGCGCGAAGTGGTATTCCGACAAGGCGCACAAGCCCGCCAACAGCCCGAGGCTGATGGGATCCTGCAGGTGCTGCTCGATGTACTCCACCAACCGCCGCCGTTGGTAGGCCGCCAGCCCGCCTTTCAAGCGCAGGCCATCGCGAGCGCCGACCTGGTTGAGCAGGGTGTGGCTAAGCATTTCATGGGCCAGGCTGCTGGTGAGCAGGCGTTCGGCCGGCTCGTGCCAATTGAGCGCGATCAGTTGATGAAAGCGCCGCGCCTGGCCTGGGTCTTCAAGAAAGGTCGCTTCCTGCAACGCGAGGGCACGCGGTTCGCGGTCCAGCAGGGTGACGCAACCGAGGGCGAATTGTTCCGGGCTGAAATACACATGGGCCAGGCGGATGTCGCCGTTGATCACCCAGGCCGATTGATGCTCGGCCGGCAGCACGCACAACTTGTCCGGGCCGCCCTTGATGCCCGGCTGGTCACGGCGAAACGTACCGGTGCCGCCGCCGATGTAGCAGGACAGCGTGTGATGGCTGGGCCCCTGGTAATCCTGGGCATCGTGGTGGTTGCTCCACAGCGCGGCCGACACGCCGTCACCCAGCTCGGCGCAGGCGTGCAGGCGTGCGTTGGGCGAGCGGTTGAGGGACTGAAAGATGTGCAGCGATTGCAGATCAGGCATGGCGTGTGTTCTCCGATGCCTGGCATCCTACCGCGCGAGGTCCGGGCTGTGATCCCTTCGCCCGACAAAAGCGCAAGAATGTGCAAGAGCGGTCCGTGGCTTGAGGCGGACACTGTGGCTCAACCTTCGGAGCCGCGCCATGAACCTTTCCCTGTATGTCCTTACCGTGCTGATCTGGGGCACCACCTGGATCGCCCTCAAGTGGCAGTTGGGGGTTGTCGCCATTCCCGTGTCGATTGTGTACCGCTTCGGCCTGGCCGCGCTGGTGCTGTTTGCGCTGCTGTTGTTCAGTCGCAGGCTGCAGGTGATGAACCGGCGTGGGCATCTGATCTGCCTGGCCCAGGGCCTGTGCCTATTCTGCGTCAACTTCATGTGTTTTTTGACCGCCACGCAGTGGGTCCCCAGCGGCTTGGTGGCGGTGGTGTTTTCCACGGCTACGCTGTGGAACGCGCTGAACGCGCGGGTGTTCTTCGGCCAGCGCGTGGCGCGCAATGTGTTGATGGGCGGCGGCCTCGGTCTGCTGGGACTGGGCTTTCTGTTCTGGCCGGAACTGGCCGGGCACACCGCCAGCCCGCAGACGTTGCTGGGGCTGGGCCTGGCGCTGCTGGGAACGCTGTGTTTTTCGGCGGGCAATATGCTTTCGAGCCTGCAACAGAAGGCCGGGCTCAGACCGTTGACCACCAATGCCTGGGGCATGGCCTACGGCGCCTTGATGCTGGCGACTTGGTGCGGGGTGCGCGGCATTCCCTTCGAGATGGACTGGAGCGCGCGGTACATCGGCGCCTTGGGGTACCTGGTGATTCCGGGGTCAGTGATCGGGTTTACGGCCTATCTCACGCTGGTGGGGCGCATGGGGCCCGAGCGTGCGGCGTATTGCACCGTGCTGTTCCCAGTGGTGGCGCTGAACGTGTCGGCGTTTGCCGAAGGCTATCAGTGGACGCCGCCGGCATTGGCCGGGTTGGTGCTGGTGATGCTGGGCAATGTGCTGGTGTTCCGAAAGCCTAAAGTTATGAGCCCGACCTTCCAGACAAAACCAATCCAGTGAGGCTCCGCCAACGCGTCGATTCTGCTGCCGCCCTGTGGCAAGCCCTAATGCCGTTCAGTTAAGGAAAATGTGTGGGCTTATTGTGGCGAGCGGGCTTGCCCCGCGTTGGGGTGCGAAGCGCCCCCAATCGAGCAAAACGCGGTGTACCTGATACGGCTCAGCGCCTGGCTTTGGGGCTGCTGCGCAGCCCAACGCAGGACAAGCCTGCTCGCCACAGGGAATCTGCGCTTAGGGCAAGCCCGCTCTCCACAAGAAGCCCGCTCGTCACAACAGGCCCGCTTGCCACAACCAAGCCGCTCGCCACAACACGCCGGTACCCGCAGGGATGTGGTTGCCTGCTACTTCAGGCCCAGGCGTCTGGCCAGGCGGCCCAGGTTGGCGCGGTCCAGGCCCAGCTCGCGGGCGGCGCCGGCCCAGTTGTGCTGGTGGCGTTCCAGGCAGGCGCCGATCACCTGGCGCTGGTAGTGCTCGGTGGCCTGGCGCAGGTCACCGGTGACGGGGGCCGGCGCGGCTTGCGCTTCAATGACCGGGGCGTTGACCTCCGGCAGATCCAGGTCCCTGGCGCTCAGGCTGAGTATCTTCGGACGCTCGCGGCAGTTGCCCAGCGCCTTGAGCGCGCTGCGCCCGATCGCGTGCTCCAGCTCGCGCACATTGCCCGGCCAGTGCCAGGCCAGCAGCGCGGCCTGGGCATCGCCGCCAAGGCGCAGGCTGCCCAGGCCCATGCGTGAGCGGTTCTGTTCAAGGAAATAACCGGCCAGCAGCAACACATCGCGTCCGCGTTCACGCAGCGCCGGCACATGCAGCGGGTACACGCTGAGGCGATGGTAGAAATCGGCGCGGTAGCGGCCGCTGCGCACTTCTTCGGCGAGGTCGCGGTTGGTGGCGGCGATCAGGCGCACGTCCACCCGGTGTTCGCGGTCCGAGCCCAGGCGCTGCAGCTGGCCGCTTTGCAGCACACGCAGCAGCTTGGCCTGCACGCTCAGCGACAGTTCGCCGACCTCATCGAGAAACAGGGTACCGCCATTGGCCAGCTCAAATTTGCCTCGGCGTTCATTCAGTGCGCCGGTAAAGGCGCCGCGCACGTGGCCGAACAGCTCGCTTTCCACCAGCGTTTCCGGCAGGGCGGCGCAGTTGAGGCTGATCAGCGGTTTGTCGGCCCGCGTCGAGGCGCCATGGATCGCCTGGGCCACCAGCTCCTTGCCCACCCCGGTTTCGCCGGTGATCAGCACCGTCAGGTCGCTGCCGCCGACCAGGTTGATCTCTTCCACCAGGCGCTTGTGGGTTTTGCTCTGGCCGATCATTTCCTTGTGGGGCTGGCCGCCGGCCTGGCGGTAGATCTCGGCGCGCAGGGCCAGGCGTTCAATGCGTTCGGCGACATTGACGGTGGCGGCGGCGAGGCTGGCGAAGGCTTGCAGGGCGTCCAGCTCAACGCGTTCGAAACGTTCGGTGTCCAGCGCATCCAGGGTCAGCAGGCCCCAGGGCCGGTCATCGACGAACAGCGGGCAGCCCATACAATCGTGCACTTCCAGTTGCCCGTGCACGCCGGCGACCAGGCCGTCATAGGGGTCGGGTAACGCACTGTCGCTGTCGAAGCGGGTGGGGCCGGGGCTGCTCAGCAGCACGGCGAAGCGCGGGTGCTCGCTGACCTTGAAGCGTCGCCCCAGGGTGTCGGCGCTCAGGCCATCCACCGCCAGCGGCACCAGCCACTCGCCGTCCAGGCGCAACAGCGCGGCGGCGTCGCACGGCAGCAGGGCGCGCATGGCGTGCAGCAGGCGGCGGTAACGCTCGCCTTCGGGCAGGTCGCGGGAAAGGTCGGCGACCAGGGGCAGCAGGGTGGTAAGCAGCGAATGCGCAGTCATAATGACTCCTTGTAGTCGTTGTGACTATAAGGCGTAGCAAGTCATATTGACTAGGTATGTCGTAAGCAATTGAAAATATTGGATTTGTAGATTGGCACGAATACTGACTGCTTCAGGGCACTTCATTAACAGGCCCAGGAGTCTCCCATGCTGACGGCCCAAGACCGTGCCATCATCCAGTCCACCGTGCCGTTGCTGGAACGCGGCGGTGAAGCGCTGATCACCCATTTCTACCGCATGATGCTGTCCGAGTACCCGCAGGTGCGTCCGCTGTTCAACCAGGCCCACCAGGCCAGCGGCGATCAGCCCCGCGCGCTGGCCAATGGCGTGTTGATGTACGCGCGGCATATCGACCGGCTCGACCAGTTGGGCGACCTGGTGGCGAAGATTATCAACAAGCACGTGGCGCTGCAGATCCAGCCGGAGCACTACCCGATTGTCGGCGCCTGCCTGTTGCGTGCGATCTCTGAAGTGCTGGGCAGCGACATCGCCACGCCTGCGGTCATGCAGGCCTGGGGCGCGGCCTACGGCCAGTTGGCGGATATTCTGATCGGCGCGGAAAAAGCCCTTTATGACGAAAAAGCCAAGGCGCCGGGTGGTTGGCGCGGGGCTCGGTCGTTCAAACTGGTGAAGCGGGTGGAGGAGAGCGCCGAGATCATTTCGTTTCATTTTGCTCCGGTGGACAACGGCCCGATTCTCAAGGCCGCGCCGGGCCAATACATCAGCCTGCGGCTGGTGCTCGACGGCGAAGAAGTGCGCCGCAATTACTCCCTGTCGGCACTGAGCGATGGCGGCGAATACCGCATCAGCGTCAAACGCGAAGCCGGGGGACGGGTGTCCAGCTATTTGCATAATCAACTGCAGGTCGGCGCGACGATTGAGCTGTTCCCGCCGTCGGGGGATTTCACGCTGGTGGCCAGCGACAAACCGCTGGTGCTGATCAGTGGCGGGGTGGGCATCACACCGACCCTGGCGATGCTCGAGGCGGCCCTGGCCACCGAGCGCCCGGTGCACTTTATCCACTGCGCGCGCAATGGCGGGGTGCATGCGTTTCGTGAGTGGGTGGATGCACTGGCGGCCAGGCATCCGCAGCTCAAGCGGTTTTACTGCTACGCCGAGGACGATGGGGTGAGTCCGGCGGCGGACAGTATCGGGTTGTTGAGCCAGGCGCAGTTGGCGGCGTGGTTGCCTGAACAGCGCGATGTGGATGCCTATTTCCTGGGGCCCAAGGGCTTCATGACCGCGATCAAACGTCACCTCAAGGCACTGGGCGTGCCGCAGGCGCAAACGCGCTACGAGTTCTTCGGCCCTGCAGCGGCGCTGGAGTAACGCGCGTCAACAGTGTGGGAGGGGGCTTGCTCCGGATGGCGGTGTATCAGTGACAGCCAAGCTGGCTGACCCACTGCCATCGGGAGCAAGCCCCTGCCACCGTTGGATCGGTGTGCTGACTGATTAATCCCCCGTTAACCCCCCTCTGTTTAAACCATGCTCTGTGTGTAAACTTGCGCCCATTGGCACAACCAAACAAAGGGATACGGGGATGAGTGACGAATTGCGTTTAGGCAGGGAGCGGCGCTTTCTGGTGTTGCTGGGCATCATCTGCCTGGCGCTGATCGGCGGTGCGCTGTACATGCAGGTGGTGCTGGGCGAAGCGCCGTGCCCGTTGTGCATCCTGCAACGTTACGCCTTGCTGCTGATCGCGATCTTCGCGTTCATTGGCGCGGCGATGCGCACCAAGGGCGCGGTCACCCTGTTCGAAGGGTTGGTGATCCTCAGTGCACTCGGCGGGGTGGCTGCGGCGGGGCACCATGTGTACACCCAGTTCTTCCCGCAGGTCAGCTGCGGCGTCGACGTGTTGCAGCCGATCGTCGATGACTTGCCGCTGGCCAAGGTATTCCCGCTGGGCTTCCAGGTCGATGGCTTCTGCAGCACACCGTACCCACCGGTGCTGGGCCTGTCGCTCGCGCAATGGGCGCTGGTGGCGTTTGTGCTGACGGTGATCCTGGTGCCGCTGGGCATTTATCGCAATCGCCAGCGCACAGCCTGAACTTTTCGTAAAAAGCCCCGGTCACTCCTGAAGAAGGACCGGGGCTTTTTTGTGCGTCGGCAAATGTGAAAGGGCCGTGACGAACGGCGACAAATGGGGCGCGTGGCGTGCGACATGTTGTCACACGGATGCTGTCGCAGGCGCTTTCCATGCGTCGTTTTTGGCGTGCGGATTTGCACCAATCGGTCAGTTTGTGCTGTCAGTTCATCGTTTGAATCGTACCTTTGACAGGTCGCGGTCGTGGCCGTGAGGTGATGTCCCAATGCCTTGTTTTATGGGGACTTCGACGGCCTCGTCATGCCCTTACAACTTGTAAGGGATGGCCTGGAGGAACGAATAACACGGTATTTTTTGTGGGTTTTATTGAGAATTGACCGCAATAAGATCGCGCATCCCGGCCCTGTCAGTGAAGAATTATTGCTGTAATCGATAAAAATTATTTCTTTATCAGACATGGTTTATACATCGCCAGCTAACTACAATCCCCCGCACTGAGTGTCCGATGCTGTGCAATATTTGAGCATCGCAGGGGTCGAGGGGCGATGGACGGCTCCGTGCGACCCAGGTTCCGGCAGCCTTTCAACTATCCGCACCAAATGGAATTGGTCTGTAACAAGGCCTTTAACCACGAAATCGAATAAGAACGCGCCGCAGGTCAGTGAAACGTACAGTTTTTTTGGTGTGGCGGGCAGGCTCTTATTCAATCGAAGAGAAATGCCAACCCTTGGCAGGGTGAAGTGTTGGCGATCAAAACCCAACTGCATTGCGCAAGCTGCTTTAGAGGTCGTGAGATGAGTAAAAACAGGTACCCCCGATTACTAGGCTTTTTGCCGCTGCTTGGCATGCTGTTAATGCTGGGAGGCTGCAAGTGGACCTTGCTCGACCCAAAAGGACAGGTCGGTCTGGATGAACGAAACCTGATCATCACCGCCACCCTGCTGATGCTGCTGGTCGTGGTCCCTGTGATCATCATGACCTTCGCCTTCGCCTGGAAATACCGCGCGTCCAACACCAACGCGACCTACGCGCCGAAGTGGTCGCACTCCACCAAGATCGAAATCGCGGTGTGGCTGGTCCCGATCCTCATCATCGTTGCCCTGGGTTATGTGACCTACAAGTCCACCCACGCACTGGACCCGTACCGTCCGCTGGAATCGGACGTCAAGCCGATCAACATCGAAGTGGTCGCGCTGGACTGGAAGTGGTTGTTCATCTACCCGGACCTGGGTATCGCCACCGTGAACCAGATCCGTTTCCCGGAGCACACCCCGCTGAACTTCAAGATCACCTCCGACGCCGTGATGAACTCGTTCTTCATCCCAGCCCTGGGCGGTCAGATCTACGCGATGGCAGGTATGCAGACCAAGCTGCACCTGATCGCCAACCAGAAAGCTGAAATGGAAGGCATCTCCGCCAACTATAGCGGCGCTGGCTTCACCGGCATGAAATTCAAAGCGATCTCGACAAGCCAGGAAGACTTCAACGCCTGGGTCGCCGAAGTCAAGGCCGCACCTAAACAGCTTGATCAAGCTGAATACGACGCCCTGACCAAACCAAGCCAGAACAACCCTGTCGCCCTGTACTCCTCGTACGAGCCGAACCTGTTTCAGAAAATCGTCGACAAGTACGAAGGCATGAAACCAGGCAAGCCGGTCAAGCACGAGAAGAAAGAAGTGGCCGCGGCTGAAGGTTCTGACACGGGCTCGAATTCAACTGCTGGGGCAGAGGAGTAAACGATGTTTGGTAAATTAAGTTGGGACGCGGTCCCATTCCACGAGCCGATCGTGATGGTGACCATCGCCATGATCGCGCTGGGTGGTCTGGCACTGTTTGCGGCAATCACCTACTTCAAGAAGTGGACCTACCTGTGGACCGAGTGGTTGACCTCCGTCGACCACAAGAAAATCGGTGTCATGTACGTCATCGTGGCCATGGTCATGCTGCTGCGCGGCTTTGCCGACGCCATCATGATGCGTACCCAGTTGGCCATGGCCACCGAGGGTTCGCCGGGCTACCTGCCGCCTGAACACTATGACCAGATCTTCACCGCCCACGGTGTGATCATGATCATCTTCATGGCGATGCCTTTCTTCACCGGCCTGATGAACCTTGCCTTGCCGCTGCAGATCGGTGCGCGTGACGTTGCCTACCCGTTCCTGAACTCCCTGAGCTTCTGGCTGCTGGTATCGGGCGTGGTGCTGATCAACCTGTCCCTGGGCGTCGGCGAATTCGCCAAGACCGGTTGGGTTGCGTATCCGCCATTGTCGGGCCTGCAATACAGTCCGGGCGTGGGGGTGGATTACTACATTTGGGCACTGCAGTTATCAGGGCTCGGGACGACATTGACGGGGGTCAACTTCCTGGCCACCGTCCTCAAGATGCGCGCCCCTGGCATGAAACTGATGGACATGCCGATCTTCACCTGGACCTGCACCTGGGCAAACGTGCTGATCGTGGCTTCGTTCCCGATCCTGGCCGCTACCATGGCGCTGCTGTCGCTTGACCGTTACCTGGATTTCCACATTTTCACCAATGAACTTGGTGGCAATCCGATGATGTACGTGAACCTGTTCTGGGCATGGGGTCACCCTGAGGTGTACATCCTGATCCTGCCAGCGTTCGGTATCTTCTCCGAAGTGATCTCGACCTTTACCGGCAAACGCCTGTTCGGTCACCACTCGATGGTCTATGCATCGGGCGCGATCTCGGTACTGGGCTTCATGGTCTGGCTGCACCACTTCTTCACCATGGGTTCGGGGGCCAGCGTCAACGCCTTCTTCGGCCTGGCGACGATGCTGATTTCCATCCCGACGGGGGTGAAGCTGTTCAACTGGCTGTTCACCATCTACCACGGTCGTCTGCGCATGACCAGCCAGGTTCTGTGGACCCTGGGCTTCATGGTGACCTTCGCCATTGGCGGCATGACCGGCGTACTGCTGGCCATTCCGGGTGCTGACTTCGTGCTGCACAACAGCCTGTTCGTGATCGCTCACTTCCATAACGTGATCATCGGTGGCGCGGTATTCGGCTACATCGCCGGTTTCAGCTTCTACTTCCCGAAAGCGTTCGGCTTCAAGCTGCACGAAGGTTGGGGCAAGGCTGCGTTCTGGCTGTGGATCTCGGGCTTCTTCGTCGCGTTCATGCCGCTCTATGCACTGGGCTTCATGGGCATGACCCGTCGTCTGAACGCCACCACCAACCCTGAGTGGGTGCCGTACCTGTACGTCGCCATGTTCGGTGCGTTGATGATCGCGGCCGGTATCGCCTGCCAGTTGATCCAGCTGTATGTCAGCGTGCGTGATCGCAAGCAGAACCTGTGCGAGTCCGGCGACCCGTGGAACGGCCACACCCTGGAATGGTCGACCTCGTCGCCACCACCGTTCTACAACTTCGCCGTGATCCCGACTGCGAACACCATTGATGCGTTCACCGAAGCCAAGGAAGACGGTACTGCGTACCAGAAACCTGCGCACTACGAGCCGATCCACATGCCGAACAACACCGCCACTGGCGTGGTGATGGGCGCGCTGTTGACCGTGTTCGGTTTCGCGATGATCTGGCACATCTGGTGGCTGGCAATCGTGGGCCTGGTGGGCACTATCGGTTACTTCATCGTCCACGCTGCACGTGACGATCAAGGCTACATGGTGCCGGTGGAAACCATCGAACGCATCGAAGCCGAGCAGCACGCTCGCCTGGTAGCCGAGAAGAAGATCCCGGCCAACCGTGTTGAAACCCCGTTGGAACAGGTTTAAACCATGTCGAACTTAGCGACCAATGCTGGACACGCCCATGTCGATGACCATGGGCACCACGACCACCACGACACCGGCCCGATAACCGTCTTCGGTTTCTGGCTCTACCTGATGACCGACTGCATTTTGTTTGCGTCGATCTTCGCGGTGTACGCGGTACTGGTAAACAACGTAGCGGGTGGCCCGTCGGGCCACGACATCTTCGAACTGCCTTACGTACTCGGCGAAACCGCCTTGCTGTTGTTCAGTTCGATCACCTACGGCTTCGCCATGCTGGCCTTCTACAAAGGCAACAAGAAAGGCGTGCTGAGCTGGCTGGCCCTGACCTTCCTGTTCGGCCTGGGCTTCATCGGCATGGAGATCAACGAGTTCCACCTGCTGATCTCCGAAGGCTACGGCCCGCACCGTTCCGGTTTCCTGTCCGCGTTCTTCACGCTGGTAGGCACCCACGGTCTGCACGTATCGGCCGGCCTGCTGTGGATGGCGGTGATGATGTATCAGGTCAATAAACACGGCCTGACCAACACCAACAAGACCCGCCTGAGCTGCCTGAGCCTGTTCTGGCACTTCCTGGACGTGGTCTGGATCTGCGTATTCACCGTCGTCTACTTGATGGGGACTCTGTAATGGCTAATGCACACTCCCATGACAGCCATGATGCGAGCCACGGCAGCGTAAAGTCTTACGCTATCGGCTTCATCCTGTCGGTCATCCTGACCCTGATTCCGTTCGGCCTGGTGATGTACCCAACCTTGCCGAAGTCGATCACCCTGATGATCGTGCTGGCATTCGCCGTGATCCAGGTGCTGGTGCACCTGGTGTACTTCCTGCACCTGGACCGCTCCGAAGCCCAGCGCGAGAACGTGATCGCGTTCGTGTTCGCAGGTCTTGTGATCGTTCTGCTGGTTGGTCTGTCGCTGTGGATCATGTTCAGCATCCACACCTACATGATGGCGAAGTGAGGTAAGACCCGATGTCGCTTAAGCACTTTATCCAAATCACCAAACCGGGGATCATTTTCGGTAACGTGCTTTCTGTGGCAGGCGGCTTCTTCCTGGCCTCCAAGGGGCATGTCGATCTGGCCATCTTCCTGGCGGCAATGATCGGCACTTCCCTTGTTGTGGCGTCCGGTTGCGTGTTCAACAACTGCATCGACCGTGACATCGACATCAAGATGGAGCGCACCAAGAATCGTGTGCTGGTGCAGGGGCTTATTTCCCTGAAACTGGCGCTGATCTTCGCGACCGTCCTGGGTATTGCCGGTGTGGTGTTGTTGTACAAGGTGGCCAACCCGTTGGCGGCGCTGTTTGCCGTGATCGGTTTTGTCATCTACGTCGGCCTCTACAGCCTGTACCTCAAGCGCAAGTCGGTTCACGGCACGCTGGTGGGCAGTCTGTCGGGGGCGATGCCGCCGGTGATTGGTTATGTGGCTGTGACCAATAGCTTCGACATGGCCGCGCTGGTGCTGCTGGTGATGTTCAGCCTGTGGCAGATGCCGCATTCCTATGCCATCGCGATTTTCCGCTTCAATGACTACCTGGCTGCGTCGATCCCGGTTCTGCCGGTCAAGCGTGGCATCCAGGTGGCCAAGAAACACATCCTGCTCTACATCCTGGCCTTCCTTGTGGCGACCTTGATGTTGACCTTCAGTGGCTATGCCGGCATGAGCTACCTCGCCGTTGCCGCCGCCATGGGCATGTACTGGCTGTACATGGCCTGGACCGGCTACAAGGCGGTGGATGACACCGTCTGGGCGCGCAAGCTGTTCGTGTTCTCGATTTTCACCATCACCGCGCTCAGCGTGATGATGTCTCTGGATTTCCAGGCACCCAAAGAGCTGTTGCTGACTTACGCTCACTGAGTCATCGAGCACCGGCTCTTTAGCCAAAATCAGCCCCGCCCTCGAAAGAAGCGCGGGGCTTTTTATTGAGCCACCCTTAAACTCTTCACCACTTCCAAGCAGGCAGGAACAAAAGCATGAGTAAAACAGCCGTTCTGGTCTTCAGTGGCGGGCAGGACTCGACGACCTGTCTGATCCAGGCCCTGGCGCGTTACGAACAGGTGCACTGCATTACCTTCGATTACGGCCAGCGCCATGTCGCCGAAATCGAAGTGGCCCAGCGATTGGCCAAACAGCTGGGCGCCACCGTGCACAAGGTGATGGATGTGTCGTTGCTCAATGAGCTGGCCATCAGCAGCCTGACCCGCGACAACATTCCCGTGCCCACCGAGAGTTCAGGCGATGGTTTGCCGAGTACCTTCGTGCCGGGGCGCAATATCCTGTTCCTGACATTGGCGTCGATCTACGCCTACCAGGTAAAGGCCGAAACCGTGATCACCGGCGTGTGCGAAACCGACTTCTCGGGCTATCCCGATTGCCGGGACGAATTCGTCAAGGCGCTGAACAAGGCGCTTGCGCTGGGCATGGATTACACACTGCGCCTGGACACCCCGTTGATGTGGCTGAACAAGGCCGAGACCTGGGCACTGGCCGATGACCTGGGCCAACTGGAGCTGGTGCGCCAGCAAACCCTGACCTGCTACAACGGCGTGATCGGCGACGGCTGCGGCAATTGCATCGCCTGCGAGCTGCGTGCGCGTGGCCTGAATGACTACCTGCAGAACAAGACGGCGGTCATGGGCAGCCTGAAGCACAAGTTGCAGTCGAGCTGAACCGCGGTTAAATCCACTGGCCGGCTTCTCGTCATACTTCCTTACACAGTGAGCATTCAGCACTCGCCTACAAGGAGTAGACACCATGGTCAGCGTCAGTCGTCGTTCCCTTCTCGCCTTTGGCGCCGCGTTGCCGGTGCTGGGGCACCTGAACTGGGCGCACGCCAGCCCCGCGCCGAAAACGTCTGACACCGTGCGGCTCAACTACAACGAAAGCCCCTACGGCCCCGCAGGTACCGCCCGCGATGCGATGCAGCGCGGGATTACAGCGGCGGGGCGTTATCCCTACCCGCACATGTACGCGCTGGCCGCGTTGTTCGCCCAGCAGCAGGGCATCGCCGAAGAACGGGTGGCGGTGTTTGCCGGCTCCATGGCCGCCCTGCGCTATGCCGTCCTGGCATTTACCAGCGCCACCCGTGGCCTGGTGATGGCCACGCCGTCGTACGAAGTCCCGTACCAGTCTGCGCAGGCGTGGCGTGCTCCCGTGCATGAGGTGAGCCTGAACGCTGACCACGCTCATGACCTACCCGCCATGCTTGCCGCCGACCCACAGGCGGGCATGCTGTACCTGTGCAATCCCAACAACCCCACCGGCACCCTCACGCCTACCGAGGCGATCCGCCATGCGCTGGCGAACAAACCCAAGGGCAGCGTGCTGGTGGTGGACGAGGCCTACATCGATTTCTGCGACGCTCCCAGTTGTGTGGGGTGGGTGAACGACCACGACGACCTGCTGGTGCTGCGTACTTTCTCGAAAATCTACGGCATGGCTGGCGCGCGGGTGGGCTTGGCGATCGGGCATCCGGCGCTGCTGGAACGGCTGGCGGTGTTCGGCGGCGATAACGTTCCGGCGGGCGCAAGCCTGCTGGGCGCGCAGGCCAGTCTGGAAGACATCAAACTGCTGCCGCAGCGCAAGGCCCTCAATGCCCGGGCGCGGGATGAGACCATCGCCTGGCTGAGGGCGCGCGGGTTCACCTGCACGGCGTCGCAGAGCAACTGTTTCATGGTCGACGTGAAGCAACCGGCGCAGCAGGTGGTTGAACGGCTGGCAGCCCATCACGTGCTGGTTGGGCGGGTGTGGAGCAACTGGCCGCAGTGGATGCGCGTGACGGTGGGCAACAGGCAGGAGATGGCGCGTTTTCGCGAGGTATTCGCAGCGCAGGTCAAACGGATCAGTTGAGACACCACAGTCTCAATATGGCAAGCTCGCCACAACAGCTCCCGCGCATAGTTACTGCTGGGCGATGCTGTAACCGGCGAACGCCGTCTGCTGCTGCAGCGCGGTGATCACGCTCTTGCGGTTCAGCGGCTGTTCGGCGCCTGAGTTGTCCACAAAGCTCTCGACTTCCAGTTCGGCCTCATCGCCTTCACCCACGAAGCTGAACCCCAGGAACTCGAATGCCTGACGGTCGACATTGAGCCTGGAGCGCGGCGTGCGCAGCGGCAGGGTGACGCTGACGCCATCCTTGCTGATCACGAACACTTCAGCGTCTTTTTTGCTACGCGCGGCCTTGCTCTTGCCGGCGCTCGGGTTGCTGATGGCCTGGTGCGACTGATTCAACACCTTGAGGGCCAGGCCGTACACCAGTTCCTGAAACTCGGGGTCGTCCTTGAAACTGGACAAAATGCGGCTGATCGAGAACTTGCTGCTCAGGTCTTCCAGGGCGAGGTTGTCGGCCGCTTCAGCGTCCTTGAGTTGCTTGAGCCGGCCCATCAGGTCATAGGCCTTGTCATCGTCGAAGGCGTCGTGAGCCTGGCGGATGGCCACGCGCAACTCGCGGATCTGGTCGCTTTCCTTTGAGGTGTGAAACGCGTCCAGCACCATCTCGCTGATGATCTTGGCCGCTGGCACATGCTGTGAAAGATTGATGGCGTTTTCGTATTCAGCCTTGGCGTGCAAGGTGGCTACGGATTCTTCGAGGTGGGAATCAGGCATTGAAATTTCACTACTTCAGTAAACGGAGACAAAAAAGCGTCGGGCATTTTCAGGGGGGAGGGGGGTGAGGTCAAGGCGGATGCGTGCTACTCGTCCAGTTGCGCAAGACACGCTTGCAGAATATCCAGGCCCTCCTCCAGCACCGCAGGCTCGATGGTCAGCGGTGCCAGCAAGCGGATGATGTGCCGCGACTTGCCACTGGGCATCAGCAGCAAGCCGGCGTCTCGCGCCAAGCCCAGCAACTGGGTCAGTTGCCTGGAGGCAGGGGTGCCGTCGGCATTCGTCAGCTCGATGCCGCGCATGGCGCCGACGCCGGTAAGGCGCCCCAGGCAGGGCGACAGGTGCTGGGCCCGCCAGGTTTCATAACGGCTGACGATCGCGGCCGCCTGCTGCGCTCCCCAGCGCTGCAAATGGTCATCCGTCATCACGTCGAGGGTGGCCAGGGCCGCTGCGCAGGCGATGGGGTTGCCCGAATAAGTGCCACCCAGGCCGCCTTTGGGCAGGTTGTCCATCAGCGCCTTGCGGCCCACCACTGCACCGAGCGGCACGCCGCCGGCAATGCTTTTGCCGAGCAGAATGAGGTCCGGTTCGATACCCAGGCGTGAGAAGGCAAAGCGCTGCCCGGTACGGCCGAAACCGGACTGGATTTCATCGGCGATCAGCAGGATGTTTTTGGCGTCGCAGAAACGGCGAAGTGCCTGGGCGAACTCGATATCCAGGGCCAGGAAGCCGCCCTCGCCCTGCACCGGCTCAATGATGAAGCAGGCGACATCGTTGACGTCGATTTCCACGCTGAACAGGCGGTCCATCGCCTTCAGCGCTTCGGCGCAGGTCACGCTGTTATCGGCACTCGGGTAGGGCAGGTGATACACCGGACCGGGCAGTACGCCGACCTTTTGCTTGTAGGGCGCGACCTTGCCGTTGAGGTTGAGGGTAGCCAGGGTGCGGCCGTGGAACGCGCCGTCGAAGGCGATCACAGCGGTACGGCCGGTGGCGCCCCGTACGATCTTCAAGGCATTTTCGGCCGCTTCCGCGCCGCTGTTGGTGAGCATGCCGCTGACCGGATAGCTCACCGGGATAAATGCGGTCAGGCGCTCCATCAGTTCGATATAGGGTGTATGCGGCGCGGCGTTGAAGGCGTAGTGGGTCAGCCGGGTGGCCTGCTCGCGTATCGCCTCGACCACGGCGGGGTGGCAGTGGCCAAGGTTGAGCACACCGATGCCACCGACAAAATCGATATAGCGTTTGCCGGCCGTGTCCCAGACTTCGGCGTTTTTACCGTGGCTGAGGCTGATGGGATGAACGATGGAAATCGACTGGCTGATCGGATCGTGGCTCATGAATCCTGGACTCGGCGGTGGCGGGCGTCTTTTTATCTAAGCTGCCCGCGTGCCCTTGCCGCAAACGAAATAAAGTCGCCGGGTCATTAATAAAAGTCGCGATCTACTCAGAAACCCTGTTCTTGCCCGCCGCTTTGGCCCGGTACAACGCCTGATCGGCGCGCCTCATCAACGCGGCTGCGGACTCACCCGGATGACGTTGCGCCACACCCAGGCTCAAGGTCACGCGAACGTCGTGCAAGATGGGCAATTGCGCGATGTGCTTACGAATATGTTCGGCCGCCCGTTTTGCCGCGTCCAGTGTGGTTTTGGGCAGCACCACCATGAACTCATCGCCGCCCCAGCGGGCCGGCAGGTCGCCAGTGCGCATGCACGCGTTCAGGCCCTCGACCACTATCATCAGGGTCTCGTCGCCCATGCTGTGGCCGTGCTGGTCATTGATCAATTTGAATTCATCAATGTCCATGGCTACCAGTGTCAGCGGCAGGCGAAAACGCTCGGCACGCTCGCATTCTTCCAGCAGGACTTTCTCCAAACGGTAGCGGTTGGCGATGTGCGTCAGGGCATCCTGTTCGGCGAGGATGCGGTTCTCGTCCAGTTGCAGCTGCAGTTGTTGATTGACCCGCGACAGTTCACGGGTGCGTTCGGCTACCAGCGCTTCAAGAGACTGGTTGCGCTTTTGCAGTTGTTCAATGGAGTGTTTGCGCGAATGAATATCGCGGTGTGCGCCGACCATGCGCCTTACCGAGCCGTCGGGGTTGCGCGCAATCACATAGCCCCGGTCTTCGATCCACAGATAGCTGCCGTCTTTTTTTCGACAGCGATATTCGGCCTGATAATGGGGCGCGCGCTGGTTGATGTAATCATCGAAAACAACCATCACAAGGGGGTAATCATCCGGATGGATGACGTTCTCCCAGGTAAACACGTTGTTTTCCAGCGAGTGGCGGGGGTAGCCGAGCATCTCGTACCAGCCGGGGTTGCGGTAGACGTAACCGGTGTCGGCGTTCCAATCCCAGATCCCGTCGCTGACCAACTCCATGACCGCATGCAGCATGTCGGCGTTGAGGTCGGAAAAGTCATTGGCCAACGGGTTATTGCCGGATGTATCGTCCATCTGCGCGCTTCCCTGCATGTGCTGGCCCCCAGGCCAGGGTGTATTGGCGCCGATACTCCGTGGCAGATTTCACTCTACAGGGGGGGCTGTGGGGTTTGAATAGGAAGAGTGTGCTGCTTTAGTTTGATGGCGATTGGCTACTTATTTGGTCTGGATGCGCCTCTACTCGGTCGGAGTCGCGCGCACCCTGGCGCCTATAACGGTGGCTCCACCATCCTCGTCCGAGGCTTTCCATCCGCGTTGTGCTGGTAGATCGCCTCAGGCTGGCCCTGGGCATTGAAAAACACCTGGCCGATGCCCGCCGAGTTCCACAGCCGTTCCCCGGCTTCGGCATGTTCCGGGATGTGCGGTACCACCTGCATGGTGCGCCGACGCGTGAACCAGTTGAGTGGGGAACGTGGTGAGTAGAGCCAGCGGTTGAGGCGGTCGAACCACTCCAGCAAACGCGGGGGAAACTGGTTCTTGATGCCGCTGCTGGTGATCTGCCAGAGCCTGGGGCCGCCGTTGCGGTGGCGAATCAGCACCTGGTAGACAAACGAATAGTGCACGTCACCGGAGAGAATCACGTAGTTACCCGGCGTGCGGGAGTGGCGGAAAATATTGAGGATCACCTGGGCCGCGCCGCGATGGGCCATCCAGTTTTCAGCGTCCACCAGCAGCGGGTAGCCGCACCAGCTGAAGACCTTCTGCACCGTCTCGATCAGCTTGACGCCGAACACTGGCGCGGGAGAGACGATAATCGCCGAGGGGTGGTCCAGCAGCGCCTGTTGCAGTTCGCACAAGGCTTCCCAGTCCAGCAGGCCGGAGGGTTGTTTGAGCGTGAATTCGCTGCGCCAGCGCCGCGTTCGGGTGTCGAGCACCACCAGGGCGGGAGACGTGGGCAACACGTAATGCCATTGCTGGAATTTCAGCAGCGCTTGCAGCAGGTCATCTTGCGCAGCGGCCTGCAGATGGTTGTTGTGCGGCTGGGCGGTGAGTGCCTGGGTTTGTTTCAACAGATCGCCAAACACATCCGGCTGGTTACCCCAGCCCTGGCACAGCAGGTAGGCCAGCAGGGCATTGCCGATGATGCGTTTGGAGAAAGGATGGCCATAGGCGGTTTCTTCCCATTGCGCGCTGAGGTTCCAGTCATCGGTGATGTCGTGGTCGTCGAAGATCATCAGCGTCGAGAGGTGAGCCAGGACCCTCGCGGCGCCGGGCAGGCCGTCGCAGAAGCGCTCAATCTGCACCTGCTCCCCGGCATACCGCCGTTGTTCCTCCGCGCTCAATTGCGGCGCATGTGGGCTGATCAGTGTCCAGGGCGTGGGCGACCAGACCAACAGGTACATCGCGACCACTTCGGCAAAGGTCACGAGGTGATTGTCTGCGGTGCTGCTGGTGAAAATCGGCTTTTTCACGCCGCCGAAAAACCGTTCGCGCAAGGTCTCGTTGCTGTCCAGTGCGGGCAGCAGATCGGCCCGGTGGTAATAGCTGGCGCGATGCCCGTAAAGGCTCGCGCTGTCATCCACCACGGCGCCTTCCAGGTATTCGTCGAACAACTCCAAACGCGCGATCAGCGCATGAATCGCCCGCAGCATCGGCCCGGCCACGTCGTCGGCGTAGATCTGGTCACCGCTCATCATCAGCAAGGCCGGGCGTTGTGCCGGTGTGTGTGCCTCGGCCAGCAAACGGTCGATGCACAGCAAGCCTTCGTCGGCACTGTGGTGCGGTTTGCGGCAGGAGCCATGCACCAACTGATGGATGCGGCTGTGTAATACGAAGGTCGGCAAATGGGCATCGGCATACAGCAAATGCGTGGCCCACTCGGCAATACCGGTGCCGTCGGTCAACAGGTCATAGCCAATCGCGACGTCCTGGGGCAGAGGGTTGCTGAGCGCTACGTCAACCAGGTGAATAAAGGCGTGGCGCCCCACCGGGATGACTTGGCAATGCGTCGCGTCGAGCGGGATGTCCAGTGTTTCGTCCTGAGGTAATTGCAACCTGAGGGTCAATTGCACGGCACGACTTGTCACCAACCAGATGTTCAGGCGCTGCGGTTCCAGGCGCCGCAGCAGCGGGCCGGCAAGCACGGCGGGCAGTGTGTCGGGTTGAGGCATGAAGAGGGCAGCTCACACAAGATAGAACTGGAAAGCGTAGCGCAGAGGATGTCAGTGTTTTGTTAACGGAGCGCAACGCGGGGCGCCGCGCCCCTGGCCAAGATCAGATCAGCCGGCCTTGCCCAAGAGAATCCAGGGACGAGTCGTTGTCCTGCTGCTGCGTGTTTTGCCTCGGTGCGTCGCCGTTGATAGGGGCGGTTTTTTCTACAGGCTTGGTGGCGTTCTGAATCGTTTGTAGGGCGTTGTTGAGGTTATAGGTGTGAAAGCTGTTACCGATAATCATGGAAGACCCCTTGCTCAAATGGACGATTGCTTCTCGCATCCCTGCTTTTGGGTGCGCACTGAGTCAGTGGCAGTGGCCGGGTTGAGCGTTCCCGGCCATGGGTGTCCGAATGTTTTGCAGGCCTGTGCCTGAGGGCGTTTCAGTTCGGTTTTGGTACCGTAAACCTGAACTCACTGCCGCGGCCCACTTCGCTTTGCGCCTCTATCCGCCCGCCGTGGGCCTGGACAATACCTTGGGTGATGTACAGCCCAAGCCCGCTGCCGCTGGGGTTGTTTTCGGTCTGGGTCCAGTAGCGATCAAACACATGCGGCAACTGTTCAGGCGCAATACCTTCACCGGAGTCGCGCACTGAAAACACGATCTCCTCGCCATTGCTCATGGCGCTGATGCCGATATTGCCCTGGCGCGGGGTGAACTTGATGGCGTTGCCGATCAGGTTCGACAGCACCTGGAACAGGCGCTCCGGGTCGCCGTTGATCTGCAGGCCGGGCTCGGCATTGAACGACAAGTCGATGCCTTTCTCCATCGCTAACGGTGCGAGCAGGGAATAGGCCTCTTCGAACATCTGGCTGACGTCCAGTGCAACCGGTTTGACCACGTAACGCCCGGCCTCGATTTTTGAGGTGTCGAGCAAGTCTTCCAGCAACACATTCATGCGCGCGGCCGCCTGTTGCATGGTGTCGATAGCCGAAGAAATCCGCCGCGAAGTGTGCGGGCCCTCGGAGCTGAAGGCCTTTTGCATCATGCCGCAGAGCATCGAGATGACGGTCATCGGGTTGCGCAGGTCGTGGGACACCACCGCCACCAGCTCGTCACGCGCACGCACGGCCTGTTGCTCGCGCAGTACCTGGCGGGCCAGGTCGTTTTCCAGCGCGGAGCGGCGCAGGTCGTTGGCGGCGAACAGGTCGCCGTGGCTCCATTTGGTAGAGATGCCGGCCATCTCCACTTTCCAGATTTCAAACGAGGTGCGTGGGCGAAGGCGCATGCCGGCATCGGAGCTTTCCAGGTTGAGTGGTTTGCTCGGGTCGCCGCTCCAACTGATGTTTTCCTTCACCTCCGGGCGGAACCACAGCACGCCGTTGTCCACAGGCTTGGGCAGGCTCATGGCGAGCACGCCGCTGGCCACTTGCTGGAAGTCGGCCGCCGGCGGGTACAGCGCCGCCAGGTTGTGGCTGGCGAACACCGGCTCGCCGTTCTGTTGCAACCAGCGGTGCAGCGCACGGATCTGCGCCGGCTCCGGGCAGTTGCCGTAACGGTGCAGTTGCTTGTCTTCGATGATCGCCACGCCGCCGGACAAGGTCAGGTCCATCAGCAACTGGCCGCGTTGGGCGAGGCCATCGAACACATTATTTTCCGAAGATTTCATCGCCTGATCCAGCAAGGCCAGGGCGTCGACTTTTTCTTCGCGTTGGCGGCTCAGGTCCAGGGCTTCCATGGCGCTGATCTGCAACGACAGCACCTGACCGATGGTCTGGCAGGCGCTACGCAACGCGTGCGGCACCAACAGCGGCTCACGGTTGCCGCAACTGATCAGGCCCCAGAGCGTGTCGCCCTTCATCAGCGAAATGCTCATGGACGACAGCACGCCCATGTTCTGCATGTACTGGCAGTGAATCGGCGACACGCTGCGCAGGGTGGCGAAGCTCAGGTCCAGCGGCTGGTCGATGTCCGGGCGCAGTCTGGGCAGCAGTGGCACCGGTTCGTAGGCTGCATTGGGGATGATTCGCAGCCAGTTGGTGCGGTACAGCTCGCGGGCTTGCTCGGGGATGTCGGACGCGGGGAAGAACAGCCCGTTGAACAGCTCCATGGACAGCGCGGACGCTTCGGCGATTACCTGGCCGTGGCCTTCCTCTTCAAAACGGTAGATCAGCACGCGGTCGTAACCGGTCATGGCCTGGATTTCGGTCACGCTGATTTCGTACAGCGCCTGCAGGGTTTTCGCCGATTGCAGGCGTTGCAGCATCTTGCCCAGGTTACTGGTGCGACCATTGAGCGCCCGTGGTTTGAAATCCTCGAGCAGCGGTTCGAATTCCAGCACCAGCACGCGCTGATGGCGATGCAGCAAGCCTTCGAACTGCGCACCATTGAGGCAGACATGCAGGGGCGGCGCGTCGAAAAAAGTATTATGCGCGGCCATGCTGTGCACCGCCTCGGCATGCTCGGCGCCGATCAGCGTGTGCAGCGGCTGACCGAGCAGTGACTCGGGCGTATGGCCGAACAGGGTGTCCACGTTGGCACTGACCTGGATGATGTTCAGGTCGGGCTCCGACAGCGTCAGCAGCACGCCGTGGGGCTGAATCGCCCCGGGAAAGCGAATGGGCTCGTCGGCACAGTTGGCAAGCAGCTCTTCGAAATCTTCGGTTTTCATAGCAGTACCTCCTGGCGGTCGAGCCATTGCTCAAAGCCGCTGAATGTTGAACGGGCAGCGATCACGGCGCGTTGTTTGTCAGCCGCGTCCAGTGTCTGCCGGTCCAGGTAATCAAGAAATGCTTTCCAGCGCCGTCCGGTCTCGGCGCCATAGACATCAAGAAATGCGCCACCGTTGTCGGCATCCACGCCCAGGCGTTGAGCCATCTCCCGACGTAATACCTGGCCGCCGAGGGTCGCGCCTTCCAGCACATACAGGGCACCGAGGCAGGCTTCGGGGGTGTCGAAAGTCGGGAGGTCGGTCCAGCGGGGCAGGGCGCTGATGGCGGCGTCGTTAAGGCCGAGGGCGTGAAGGTCACTGACCAATGTCGACGTTTTCTCACGCAACGATGTGTCAAAACCTTCGGGGATCAAGCCGCTGTCGTACAGCGCTGCTTCAATCGGCGCATAAAAGCCGAAGTACGCCTGCAGCAGACGTCGATACCACTGGGCATCCAGGCGCTCGGAAAAAAACGGCATACGCTTTTCCAGTGCGACGTGCAGCAGGCCAGTCCCCGTGCGCAGCGCTTCCAGCAGAGGTGGCGCACCAACGTCAGGGGCCTGTGATTGCATTCAGTAAGCTCGAACTGTGGGCCTGTCGGCCATGAATGACGCGTGAAAATGGGCGACGATTCTACACAACTCATTGCCGTTAGCCGTGCGCACAAGGCGAAAAGCCTGACAGGCGGATCAGAAAAGTCGCTCCTTGCTGACTAGGTGACCGCAATAACGGGCTCGAAGTTCGGTCTAGGTGATATCGCGACGCTATCAATGCATCGAAGCACCTTGCTGAGTCAATGCCGTTTGCACGCATTCAATCAGGTGACTGGTGCTCCAGGGTTTGGGCAGGAAGCGTACCGAACCGCCCAGTTCCTCGGCGATCCTGGTATTGCCGGAGGTCAACAGCACCTGCACTTCGGGCCAGCGGTGCGCGACCACGCGGCTCAAGTCGTAGCCGTTGAGCAAACCGGGCATCTGCACGTCACTGACAATCAGGTCGACCGGCTCATCGCCCCGCTCAAGGTAAATCATGCCTTCATCCGCCGAAGGAAACGATGTCACCACCGCGCCGAAATCTTCCAGCACATCCACCATCAACGCCCGAATGATTTCGTCGTCTTCCAATACCAAAATCGATGGCTGAGCCATGATCCTTACTCCACCATCAGGGTTCAGTAAGGTGGAGTGGGCAGGGGCCGATTAGGTTCGATTGGATGTTTTTTAAACGATGGGTGGTCGGTTGAAGGGTCTAGGTTGCGTGCTTGCGGGCAGAGGCGGCATCCGCATCGACCCACAGGCGGTGTGAACCGGCATGGGGCATAATCGCCGGTAACCGCCGATGTGGAGTCGCCATGAAATACGCGTTGATCGCTCTAGCCCTTTTCCTGAATGCTCCTTCAGCCTTTGCCGCCGGCGATGCCGAAGCAGGCGGCAAGCTCTTCGCCAAGACCTGCGGCGGTTGCCACAGCGTCGGGGAAGGCGCGCGGGGTGGGTTTGGGCCGGAGCTGAACGGCATCATCGGCAGGCCTGCCGGTACTACCACGGATTACCAGTATTCCGACGCGATGAAGAATTCGGGTGTGGTTTGGACGCGGGACAAACTTGCGGCCTATATCGAAGACCCGAAAGCGGTGGTGAGCGAGACGCGGATGATTTTCTGGGGCATCAGTGATAGGGAGAAGATTGAGAATATTCTGGCCTATCTGGAAACCTTCCAACCTAAATGATTACTTCCATAAACGTTGCGAGCATTTTGCGTAAAGCCAGGTCCAGGGAGGCAATTGAACGGTGGGCATTGCTCACCGTTTTCTCGATAACGGCTGTGCAAATACCACACCGTTGAAGGAGTGGGTGTAGTAGTCGGAGAAGGATTCCATGTGCTCAGGCGTCAGCAGTGGATTAACCTTTTGCAGTAGGCCCGCTTCGTCGACCCACAAGCCGCTGTAGTAGCTATTTTCATCTGTTCTCACGTACTCCTGCTTGTCGCTTTCATGTAAAGCAACCACCCAGAATATGGGCTCCGGACGATCCAGACGGGCGTTGGCTTCGCTGAAAACCTGATCCCACGGCTGACCGACTTTGGAAAGGAGAAAACGGAATAGCGGGGTGTAATCAAAACCGTGTCGATGGTGGCTGTGCATTGAGCCGCGGTTTGATGGTTTGTCTTTTTCGCTCTTGGTATGCCGCTCATACCGGTAGGCGAGACAACTGCCGTGGCGCACGCCATGGGTTCGGGTGTTGACTGAGCGGTAGAGCAGGGGCTTTTGCAGTGTGGGCTTCATTGCGTCAAGACGCCTTGTTGGATTGCTTTGGGGGCGGTGGCCAGGAGCCTTGGTAGTGAAAAGAAATCTGAAAATCGAACAGATTTGGATCTATCACCCGCCGAAAGTGTGGCTGAAGAATCACTAGCCAACTTGGGAGAACATCAAATCCTCCAGCATAGATTTGTGGTTCCTCGTGTAAGTCAAGTTCGGTCAGAATACTGTCGCTGTCCTCAAAGTCTGCCGAGTATTCAGATGCCTCCAGGGTTTCTGTTTGTTTGTTGAACCATTGCAGCCGTATTTTCATTGCCATAGCGAACGCTCCGCTTATTTTTCTATACGTCTTTCATCTTTAGCCGGACCCCGCCGCTTACCGGTATAAGGGTCAAATGAACCTAGGTGTTTCACATCACTGTATCGGTAGACTTCCAGCTCTCCTTGTTCTGAATCCCACTCGAAAAGTTTCTTGCCTTTCGCGTCCTTCCAACGCTCCCGAAGGCCACCTCCATTACGTTTTCGCGTCTTTCTCTTCTGTTCTATCAAACTAGGGAAACCAGTAATGTCCTCGGTTTTTGGCGCCGGGTAGTAGCCAAAGTCTGGATTTTTCAATCCCTTCCGAGGCTCATTTACCACCACATACAGCGGCCGAACCCCCGACTCCACCGGGAACACCAGAATAAAATCCCGATACTGAGGTGGATAAATCGGGTTCACCAGAATCTGTGCCGCCTTCTCCGTTGGCGGATAAATCCAGATCACCGGCGCCTGCGGCGCAGCTTCCAATGCCGGAATACCTAACATGTCACTGGGATCAACCGCAGGCGTCCAGATCAGCTCCACGCCCTCGCCCAAATCCGCCACAAACTGATCGCCACGACTTTGAAACTGCACCACATCAATCATCTGCCACGCGGCATGATTGCCCGTGTAAAACCCATACCCTTTGAGCGTGCCGTCCTCACGTTGCTCGATATGCAACCGCATCTGCGAACGCGCCCGTTGCATCGAACGCAACTGATCCTCGCTGTACAGCGCGCTATCGCCCAGCGCCGAAGGCCAAGCCAGCGCCACCAAACCCGTCAGCAGGCCTGCGGCGACGGACCCAACGGCTGTGGCCGCCGACTCCCAAACCGCCGAACGCAATGCCAACTGCCCCAAGCCCGCGGGCAATGGGCTGCCGCTGATCTTGCGCAAGACGACTGCGCCCCGGCTGTCCACCTCACGTCCACCCAGCAGGCTTAAATGGCCGTACTCCTTGATCAACTCCAACGGGACATACCCGGCCGGGTTGAAGTAATGAGTGACGCCGTCAGGCAGTTGGCAAGGCTTGATGAAAACGCAGCCTGGAGGTTTGGCTGGCTCGGGTATTGGAGCAGGCGATGGCTCTAAAAAATCAACAGACGGCGAATACGGCACACGCGATGGCTGCGGGGTCAGGATCCGTCGCTTGCGTAAATCTTCTTCGGTGGGCGGGTAAAAGCGTTCTGACATGAAGGGCTCACTTCCTTGTGCGAGGGAGTGAGCCTACGAGGTAGGCAAAGAGGCGAATGTCGTCTTTGTTCGCTGCTGAGCGTGGGAAAAGTGGACTGATGCCCCGTCGGTGCCTTTTCTATCACCGCCGAATGCCTCTGTGGCGAGCGGGCTTGCCCCGCGTTGGGTTGCGAAGCAGCCCCAAAACCCGACCCCACGGAGTATCTGATACACCGCATTCGTCTTTACTGGAGCTGCTGCGCAAACCAACGCAGGGCAAGCCCGCTCGCCACGAAACCGCCGGCGCTCAAGCGTTCGATCAGCGCTGTGCAGATACTGCCTGCTGATCAGCCGAGCAAGTGCCTGGAAATCAGCCGGGAGATTTCCACGATGGAGGTCTTGCCGGTGAATTCGAATTTCACTTTGCCCAGCGACGAAAAGTAGATTTCCAGCTCCGAGTCCAGATCGAAGGTGCCGGAGGTTTCCACGGAGTACGCCACAATGTTTTTGTACGGCAGCGAGGTGAAGTCCTTCTTGCTGCCGGTGATCCCCTGCACGTTCACCGCAATGATGCGCTGGGTGGTGAAGACCACGCCGTCGCGCATGGCCTTGTAGGCGTCGACCACTTCTTCGCCGTCCAGCAGCAGGGCTGATACGCGTTCGGCGTATTCGTTGTTTTGCTTGAGCTTGAAGAAGCCTTTGTTGTTGAAGTCGATCATCTGCCTGTCCTGGGTGGGTGGTGTTTCAAACGGGTGCCGGTGTATGGCGTTTTGCTTGTGGATCTGTATCTGACGCGCGGGATTTGTACGCTCTACCATGGCGACCCTGGCGAAGGATTCCACGCCGGCAGAACAAAAATCCAGGAGCCAAACAATGCCCGATATGTCCAGCTTGCTTGCCTACGGCCTGATCTCACTCGGCATGGTGCTGACGCCCGGGCCGAACATGATTTACCTCATTTCCCGCTCGATCTGCCAGGGGCGCATGGCCGGGCTGATTTCCCTGGGCGGCGTTGCGTTGGGTTTTGTCGTGTACATGCTGTGCGCGGCGTTGGGGATCACGGCGTTGCTGATGGCCGTTCCCTTTGCCTACGACGCGTTGCGCCTTGGCGGCGCGCTTTATCTGGCCTACCTCGCGTGGCAGGCGGTCAGGCCGGGCGGGCGTTCACCTTTCCAAGTGCGCGACTTGCCCAAGGACAGCCCGCGAAAGTTGTTCAGCATGGGCCTGGTCACCAACCTGCTCAATCCCAAGGTAGCGGTGATGTATGTGTCGCTGCTGCCCCAGTTCATCGACCCGAACGGCCATGGCAGCGTGCTTGCGCAGTCCCTGGTGCTGGGCTTCACACAGATTTTTATCAGCGTGAGCGTCAACGCGTTGATTGCCTGCATGGCCGGTTCGATTGCGATGTTCTTCGTCACCCGGCCCGGGTGGCAGGTGGTGCAACGCTGGGTGATGGGGTCGGTATTGATGGGGTTGGCCGTGCGGATGGTGGTGGAGGGGCGGCGGTAGGCGACCACCTCACAGGATTGCTTTCAGGTACTGCTTGAGTGCGTCGAGCGGGGCCGTGAGTGCTTCAAACGTAGGCGCATGGCGCACGTCCGTCGCCAGCCGTTGCAGTTCACGGCCCATTACCGTGTTGGCGCCGCCCAGCGCCGAAAGGGCCAAAGCGATGCACTCGCTGATTTTTTGCTGAGTCGTAGCGAGATCGCCCTTGCGTACGAGCAGCCCAAACACCTCCCGCTCATACCCATCCATCACCAGATCATCCCGCAAAATCGGGCTACCGCCGTCCGTCTCGTGCGCAAGCTTAAGTGCAAAGAGCGCGACCACTTCCAGCGTCAATTCCATGGTTTTGGGTCCTGGGTTATGTGGAGGAGGGCGATGATCACTGTTCTGTGCCTGAAAAAAAAGACCCCGGCGCCGTACAGCGGGGCTCGCGCGCGCAAAGGGCAGTCCAAGGAACGATATTAATTAGCCATGCTCCAATTCGCCATGCATCCGGTTCTCAAAGGGCTGGCGTGCAGGGCTAACTCGCGCTGTCTGAACAGCGGCGCGTTCTCCTGCAGACAAGGACGCAACGACCATGCAGCCATCTCCCACCCAGGTACCTTCGGCTACCGGCGAACTGATCGCCAGCTTCCGCCACGGCAAGGGCTTTCTGATTTTCAGTTTGATAGTTGGCGTCGTGCTGTTGGGCCTCGCCGTGTTTGTGCTGTACCTGGGCACCCTCCTGCCCGCAGGCAGCGAAGGACCCATAGCTGGCGAGACCTCCCGTGGCCTGTCATTCAGCTTCAGCAGCCCGCAGACGCTGATCTACGCCACCAGCGCCTTGCTCGCGGTTATCGCGTTGGGCATGTTTGCGGTCTACGCCTGGCACAAAAAACTGCGCGCGCCGGTGTACAACGTGTACGAGCTGGGCATCGAGCGCATCGTCAACGGTCAGCGCCACTACACCGCGTTCGCCGACATCGAAGACCTGTACCTGTTCGGCTCCGGGCAAACCGCGATGACCGGCCTGATCACCAACCTGGCCTATCGCCGCAACGCGTCCGAGCCGTTTCACCGCGTGATCGAAAGCCTCAAGGGCTTTTACGAATTCCAGCAACTGGTGCGTGAGCGTCACGTACTCGCGCGCAGGCCGGCGGTGGTCGCGACGCTGGAGGCGGGCGGGTCGGTGAGTTTCAACTGCATCAACTCAGGGCAGGTCTGGGGCAAACGTGTGAGCGGCAACTTCCTGAAAATCACCACCTCGCCGATTGTCGTCAGCCGTACGTTTTTGCAATACAAGGGCGAGAACGTGTCGATGGCGTCCTTGCGCAGCGTTGACCTGAATGCCTGGACTGAAAATGTGGTGATCAAGGACGAGAGCGGCAAAGTGGTGTTGTCGACTGTTGCCACGGGGATCTTGAGTCATGATGTGTTTCTAAACACGCTCAATGCGTTGTTTGCCTCACAAGAGCCAGCGCGCGAGTTGGTCTGAGCCGTGTTGAAACAAACTTACCGACCGCTCGGCAGGGGACGGTCGGGCTCCGCCCCTCGTTGCAGCAAAAAAATGGAACGGCTCTTGGCGGCGTTCGCCTAATGATTAGCCTGTGGATAATTCCCCAGGCAGCGTGCCAATACCGGCATCCTTCGAGAGGTGGTCAACGTGGCTAAAGACGAGAAGAAAAGCAAAGGCGAGTCTTCAAAAGCCAGTAAGGAATTGAAAGACAAGACGTCATCACCGGCAAAAAAATCAGCAGCGGCGTCGACCCTTTCGAAGTCTTCTGAAAAGAAAGACAAGAAAAAGGATGCTGAACCGAAGAAGGCTGACAGCAAGCCGGAAAAAGCCAAGAAGGCAGAGAAGGCGGAAAAGCCTGCCAAGAAGAAAAAGTGATAGCTGGAAGGGATTAAGGCCTCACTATTCACTTTCCTGCAGACGAAAAAAAAGACCTTGAATTTCAAGGTCTTTTTTTAAGATGGTGCCCGAGGGAGACTCGTGCGTTCCATATATTACGTGGCTTGCAAGCAAATTATACAGTTGGGGATACAAGCAGGGATACACATTGATCTTTGCTGTGTCCAACAGGAATGAATCCCTTGGCTTTGGGTACTGATTTTGACAGGAGCTATCGTGCCAGAAACGTAGAACTTAGCCTAGACGTCTTCCGAACAAAGTCGGTTCAACGATTTGGTAGATAGCCATTTCCTTCATCTTTCGTATCAGGTCCTCACCCTGTAGGCCCCCAAAGGGGTCTGGCCAACCAGCAATCCTGAAAGAGAGCGCATACAAATGCGCGAATGTCTCGAATAAAGCATGCTCGAAGCATGGAACTAGCGTATCGGCGGGCAGATGCTTAAGGTACGTCTCATCTTCGAAATAACCATTTTCAACGAGAAAACGAGCTGACCGAGAATTGGCGCTCTCCACATAGCCTTCTTGGTGCTTGAACACATTGTTGAGCGCCCGAAATTGACGAGCTCTATCTGCGAACCGAATGTCTTCACGTGGCTTCGTAAACGGTTCCCACTTTTCATTGAGGTGGCGAGCAAGGCGTATTGAAAAAGTTTCGATGGCATTAGAGACCAGGCCGATTAGGGCTTCTAGTCCGACCTGCTCAATGATGAATTGTGCGGACGCCAGATCCTTAAATTCGTCTTTTGACACCGGGACCCCGGTGGTCGGATCAAGCAGCGGAATAGAGTTGATTGCATATTGTTGATGCGCAAGGCCACTTTTCGCCATCTCGATAGCGAAAAGGTCTCGATTCAACTGCTGTACGACAGCTACCCAGTCCATTTCATGTCCGAATAAGAGGTGAACGTTTATTGAACGCGAGGATGCGACCCTTTTAGGCGAATCTCACGTTGCGAACGATACCCTCAAATCGCGCTGGGGACCCTGGCGCTTTTCCTTCAGCACGGGGTCGGAAACCCGCGGGATCGTGGTAGCGGCACCTTACCCAGCTTACTGAAATTTCAATGTTGAAATTGAAAGGGTATTGAAGAAAAAGGGGCACCTTTACCGCATGTGTAAAGGTGTCCCTTCGTGTTGATGATTGTGAACACCAGAGCACCGTCAACCACGAGGATCGGTGTCAACCACGTCAACCTGTCAACCAATGTGAAAAAACCTCCCACTAACACGAAGGCGCGGGTTTCCGACCCCGTGTCCGTATGCACGAGTCAGGGGCCCCAGCTTATTTTTTAGGGCTCGAACATACCATGTCGTTTTAGAGCCGACGGAGACGCGTCGTTCGCTGAAGGTGCTCTATAGAAAGGGGAGTGGGGTGTTCTGCGTTCTCTAGGAAAACGGTGTAACAGGTGTAATTGGTGTAACGTATTTTATTAACTGCTTGAATTTATTAAGAAAAATATGCGTAACACGACTTTGTGAGTGTGCTCACTACCCGTGTAACAAAGCTCAACTGTGTAACACTGAATTACCTCAAGCAAAGCCCAGGCTGATTCTCGTTAGAGTCGATTGAGGGTTAGATGAACCACAGGCTTTGACTTCATACCCTTTTTTTCGAGTGTGGAAGCGACCGGGGAGATGATTCAGGTTATTTCAAGATGAGCCATGCTGCTAATGTGTGTTTGATTGCAAATGAGAAGCTCGGAAGCTACGTTGTGGTGAGGCGCCGAGAGCAGGCGGTATCTTCTTCCGATTTATTCCTACACACGCCGAAAACGATGCGGTGAAGAACGATGAGATAAGACGTAAAGAACACTAGGCTGGAAGCAGGAGGATTCTCCTGTGTAGGTATGTCAAAGTTCGATAGCTTCATTACATACTTTGCTGCGGATAATTTTAAGAAGGGAAGAAAAATTGCCTAGGATTGACTACGAAAAACTGCTTCAGAATGTCTCTATTGAAGATATAGCCAATCGTCTAGGCATGACGCTTAAGAAAACGGCTGTGAATCAATTCAAAGCTCTATGCCCTTTTCATGATGATAAAACCCCCTCTTTGTTAATAGACGCTAGACGAGATAGCGGTAGGCAGCACTTCTATTGCTTTTCTTGCGGAGCGCATGGGGATGCTATTGATCTAGTTAAGGAAAAGCTGAATCTTGGTTTCAAAGATGCAGTCGAATGGCTTTCCCCTAGTACGTCTATTGTCCGTAGTGGGGGGCGAAATAAATTAATTGAAAAAAGTAGCACTACCCCTACTGTTGATCTTTCAGCGCTTCAGTTTGGATACAATTTATACAAAAAGGGAACAGATCAGGCTGCGCTAGATGCTTGGATCAATGAGCGTCGACTTGATGCTACTGTTATAAAACGCGCCGGTTTTGTATACGCACCACGCAATTTTCTATCCCGAGCGCTTGAGGCAGAAACCAACCGATCTCTCAGGCGCGAATACACTGGCGACTTGGAAGATGCGTTTCTCATCCGGAAGTTGATTCCGGGAGTAACTGCAGAGATGCACTTGCCGTTGAATTCCGGTAGTGAGTCAATAAACAGGTATAGTGACTTTTTCATAGCAGACCGAGTAATATTTCCAATTCATGATGAGAAAGGTCAGTTGCTAGGATTGGCGGGCCGGGCTTCGAGAGTTGCTGCTGGATCAACAGTGCCGAAGTACCAATTCACGCGTGAGTTTCCTAAGTCAACCGTGCTATATCGAGCGGATTTCGCATTCAAGCTTGTGAGAAGTGAGGCGAAGAAAGGTAATAAGAACATAGTCGTTTATTTGTGTGAGGGATTTCTTGATGCGCTTCGGTTTGAAAGTCTCGGGTTTCCTGCTGTCGCAATCATGGGAAGCTCAATTAGCGAGCCTCAAGTCAGGCTTCTTCAATCTTTAAGTGAGTCCCTGCCAAAGACTACGAGTTTAACAGTTGTTGTTGGTTTCGATAGGGATGAGGCCGGCTTGCGGGGCGCAGCAGATGCGTGCTTGAAGCTCATGAATGCTCCAGTTGAGTGTGCCTTCCTATGGCCGACGGATCTCCAGCTTAAAGATATTGGCGTAAGTAGTGAATGCAGAAAAGATCCAAACGACTATCTTGAACTTTGCTCCGTTGAGTCGGCGAAAAATTTATTACAAAGCGCAACATATCCGCCCCAGCTTTCCATTCTTGCATATTCCTTTAGCGCTACTGCTGAGGATATTTTAGATGAAAATGTATGGGTTGCGGCGCCGCGAACTCGTAGGTTTAGGGCCTTCATTCAAGCGTTTAGTCAGATCGAAAAATCGATAGGGTCTGATTCCAAAGAGTATCTTCAGCGGTCGCTTTCAGAGACTGGCTCATCAAACAACATCCCTGCCTTCGCGGAGTGGCTGAGCTTCATTAGTGAGTCCGCCTCAGAAATTCATAAGTCGTATTCTGAAGATTTTCTGAACAATGCAGGCGCACGTCTTAACCACTCTCGTATACTTGCATACATGGGGTCGAGACGAGGTGAACTTCCGTGTGACGAACCGCGGTGGGAACGCTTAGATATTGCCGCAACAGCGTTCAATACATTGTTGACGGATCGCTTGAAAAGCATACGAGCCAGTGGGCCGATCGGTCCCTACAACGCGGTATGGGTGCCTCGCTCTTTTGGTGGTTCAGAGTTCAGGTTGAAGATTATGCCTCTCCCTGAGGACTTGATTGTTCAACAATATCTATTGAATGAGATTCTTACTGAGCGTTGGGATCATGAAGGTTTTACTGATTTCCCGTTTAGCAGGAGAATACCTGCGGTACGCTACTATCGAGAGAGTCGCAGAACAGTTACTACGGGCTTCGATATCAAAGGTGACGGAAATGGCGAGGCAATAACTTCGCAGACGCTCAGTTTCGCCTATCAGATCGACATGGATGTACTTGAAGGGCGTCAGCCTGCAACAGATCAAGGGATGTATCGGCCGTACGCTGAGTGCTGGCGTGATTTTATGGCCTCCTTAACCAAGCAGGCCACAGATATTGGATATGTTTACTCAATAAGGTTAGATGTAAAACGGTATTATGATCGTCTTCGGCGATATGTCGTTCGCGATCGATTGCTAGCACCGCTTCAATCTGCAATATCATCGGTCTCTGATAATACTCCACAGTTCGCCGAGCTACTCCAATTTGATGCGCAAAACCCAAATGCTGCTGCCAAAGCAGCTTTTGTTCTTGATCGGCTTGACGAACATCTATTTGGTGTAAATTACGCAAGGCCTGATACGGGAATGAGTGAAGAGACCAATCCTTTAATGGGGATTCCACAGGGGCCCGTATTATCTGCCTGGATTGGTTCAGTAGCTTTGTTTCCAATCGATGAAGAAGCTTATCGTTTCATGTCCGCGCTGAATGTTGATACCAAGCGTGTTGGTTATGCTCGATATGTGGATGATATCGTGCTACTCGCAGATGATCCGGAGACTTTGGCTAACTTGAGGGAGGCTGTTGATCGATGTGCCCGTAAGCTTGAGCTGACGCTACTTGCGAAGGCTGACGAAATTCCGGCGATGAGCGCCGAGGACTTTGCTTCTTATATTAATCAAGGAAGAGCTCTAGCTGCCTATGGGCCAGCATGGGAACCGCCATTAGTCGGTGATGGTGAGTCAGGTTGGGATTTTTGGTCTGCGGCACCAGCAACTGATCGTCAGTCAGCTTTGCAGTTACTGCATAACGTAGAACTATACAAGGCATCTAAAACAACACTCTTGCAAACTGTTAAAACTGCGTTTCAGGCACCAGACCTTCGTGCATCAGAGCTTCCCAAGGCTGCGAGATTAATTTGGTACTCAATTGCTGTAGAACATCTCGGGAGTATTGAGGCTGCTGAGGTTTTGTCACAATATCTAGAAACTTGGGATAACTGCGTGCACGACGCAGCTTGGAGCCTTCGACCAGAGGAAAATGAGTGGGAATCACCCGTGTTGTTTGCGCTCGAAGGCCTCGAGCATTTAATTGACAAGCAGACTCGCGATATTGCGGAGCTTTCCGCTGAAGAGAACGCGCTAAGACGACGTCGTATTGCATGGCTTGCTGATCTAGTTTTAAGCGCAGCATTCGAAGCTTATGTGTTTAATTCAACACCAGGTCCTCAACATCAACTGGATGTGCGTTTGGATCTTGTACGCTGGAAAGCAGCGCGGCTTCTGGGAGTGCATAAAAGCTCAGAAGCACATCTACACGTAGAACGTTCTAAGCTGGTACAAGTCTGGCAACCATTTGAGTGGATGCATGAAGCAGTAGCATTGCTTTCAGATGCAGACCAGTCCGCAGAAGATCCACTAACTCCTTTTGTCGCCCCAACTGAAGATCATGTGCGGAAGGGTACAATTTCAGGTTTCGCCGCCGATGTGTTTATTGCATTACTACCGGGAGACGATATTCGCTCAACGTTTTTAAATGATGGAAGTCAATCGGCGGCGATAAATATTGCCTTGCAAACCATTGTTAGCATTGTTCCGAAAGAGCAGCTGCCAGTGTGCTTAAGTCGACGTAATCACCTCATATGGAACACCACATTAACTAATGTCGTGAATCGGCTAATACTTCCACCGCTCCCAGGTATTAAAACGTACCGTCTTTTGTCATGTCTAGGAAATATTGCAAACGAAGATGGAACGTTATTAGTAAATGCAATCGAAGCTCTCGATTTTTCTGCTGTGGATGCCACTCCGGCCTTTATCGGTGCAGATAATGGTAGCGTTGTCCGGTTACTGAATACAGAGTGGATGTCTGTACCGCTAGCAGGCTCTTTGATTCGGCTTCGAAGCGATTTGCCAGCGGAAGATTATATTAGTCTGCGTGAGCGGGTCCTACCAGTAAACATCAACGTGTCCACCGAGACTTTGAAGCTTGCGGCGAAATTGTTCAGATCAGTTGCACAAGTGGTCGTTTCCTATTCTGAGAATAATGAGGGCAAAGAACTGGTTTCCGCGTGGCCCTACATTGCAACTGATCTAAATAAGCAGTTGTATTACCTAATCGCAGAGGGAGTATCACGAGATGAGCTCGGTAACAGAGCTTTCGTACGTGATGGTGGAAGAGCTTTGCGGACGGCTGAAGTGCCTATCTATGAAGCAAGTCTTTGGAGGGTCGGCGTTGCGATTTCAGATTATTTGGGCCTTTATGACGATGTCTCCAAATTTGGCGATGCTGAATCGGATGTTACACTCGACGCTGTAGCACTAACAAACCCTGCTCGATACGTTCTCCGGGCGCAACTTCGTAAACTTCGAGGGGCGTATGCTGACTCCCAAATAAGCAAAAGAAGAAGTGATGATGGTTTATTGCCTGCCACTGTCAATCGCTCTCTTCGCTTATTAGAAACATTTCCAGAGCAAGTAGAAGATTCGCTAGACCCCATTCTTTATGTCCTCGCCTCGGAAGCTGAGTCGGCCGGCATGTACCTGGCATTCCGCGAGAGTTGGAAATGCAGTGATGCAGCGTCATTTTTGGTGTTGTTAACAAATAAGGTTTTAGGACGCTTACCTCTATCAGTTAGTCAGGTGCTTGCAATAAGTGATGAAGGGAGTACCGGTGTAAGGCGTGATCTCTTTGGTTTACTGTGTTTTTCTAAACGGCTGTTTTCTGTTTCAACCGAATCCTCGGTCTCTGAAATTCCATCATGGAAGGCACTGCGTGCAGGTGTTATCAGCACAGGTATTAACGTAGCTTTTGAAGGGCTGATCGCTTCTCTACGAAGCCATGGGGCATTTGAACGATATGAGAATTTTGATTTTCCAGAAGCTTGGGGTATTCCTTCAGCTCCGCCTCATCCCTTGGAGGAAAAATCAGCCTCTGACAATGCTATCCAATCAAACAGCAGGGTCTTATTGATTGAACAATGTCGTAGGCTAGTACAACACCTAGGGCATCGATTGGTTCAAGATAATTTAGAACGGCTATCTGACGCCCTATATGAGCAATTAGGGGTAATTGCTAAGGCACTAGCTTCAATTGATTATCATGATAATGAGACCGACTCCTTTCTCGAGTGGCCATTTGAAATGTTGAGTGATCATTGTTTGGAGTTGCTCAGTCTGGAGCTGTTAGAGTCTGTTGTGTTGTTGGTTAGAAGGATAGATGAAGAGCTTGGTTTTGAGTCAATAACAGTAATTGAGAAGTCTTATGGTTATAACCCTCAGGTAAAGCGCTTCACCGACTCAAGAAACGGAGTCAGGGATGTCACTCCGTGGATGATCTCCCAGTTTCCTCGATCCTCTAAGCATATTGAAGAAATAACTCAAGATGGGCGATTTTTGCGAGTTTGGTCAGAAATTTTTGATCGCGAGAGTGGCAAGCTTTTATCTGTCTCCGCGCTTGGTGAACCATTTGCTTCGATCGCTATTATTAAGCCAGGTCTTGATACTTCCCTCCAGGTTGAAGTGGTAGAGGAAGAAAATGGAAGTGGCTCGGTACCAGCGATAAGTGAGGAGAGTCATGAGTTTCATGCAAATTCGATAATTGGGTCTGTCGAGATAAATTCGCCGTCTGCTTTTTCCTTGCCACGAGCTTCCATGTCAACTAGTAGTGTTCATGGTGATGAGGATGGTGCAGTCGGTGGTTTGGTTGAAGATGCTTTATCAGAGTTTCAACATTCACCTTCCAGCAATGCTGATATTCCAGCGGGAACCGTGGTTGAGCACGATTTGGGCCGAGACGCTAATGCATTCAGAAAACAGCAGGCAGAGCAGTGGACTCGGCGCGGTGAAGCTTGCAAACCCAGAGGGCTGGTTCGTATTGCATTGCTTCAGGCTGACTTTGATTTGACGTATCAGCACCCTTTCGTCGAGGCTTGCCCGACACATTGGCCTTTTGGTTCAAAGGTCAATGAGGGTATTTCCTTGAATCTAAAGGTTAGTGCTGACTCGAAATATGGGCGATTGCTGAATGCGGCAGAAAGGCACGATACCGCACATATGTGGACAAAATTGGAATTTCTGCCTAGTTGGTCAGAACACCGCCGTCGCTCGATCCTGAAGCGTGTCGTGGATACATGTCAAAATTTCGGGGTGGACTTGCTTGTTCTTCCTGAATACTCCGTAAGGCGTGAAACAGTTGAGTGGTTGAAAACGTATATCATAAATAAAGGTGTTTCGGTTTTGGCCGGGACGTACATGAATATATGTGATAAGGCTGATGAAAATCACTTGTCTGCTCCACTGACTTTGCTCTGGCCCTTGCCTAAGTCAGCGTCGAAAGTATTTCTTGCTTCCCTGCAGAAGAAAAAACTGGGTTCTGATAAAGATTATGATGCGTTACAGCGTGGGCATGTTCTGGAGTTTTCGAGAAATAAAAAATATCGGTCTATCGCATTAGAGGAGTTTTTTCGACCCTCTGCATTACCTTTGAAGCCCTTGTTCAATCCTGGGGAACTCGCAAGTAAACTAGAAAGTGTTATCGGATTCGAACCATCGGCCGATGTTATTACTCATCTTTTCACAGAGGCAAAGCTCCCTCTAAAATATCTTTTGGAATTAATATGCTCTGAGGCTTTCTTGGTCTCTAGTCCGGCTAATTACATTCAAATGGGGGAGGATCTTAAGGCAATGTGGCGTAGATTTGGCCGGCCAGCGGAAATTGATGAGGTTTTTAGCGATCTTAAGGCATTGTCCGAGAAGCTCTCTATCACTGGTAATGGGGCTGAGGCACGAAGATCAATTCTCGCGGTACCTGCAGCCACATCGCGTTCTGCCGACTATTGGTTCGCTGGACAGTCCGGATTTTTGGCTGCGGGTACGACAACGGTATTTTGCAATAGTATAGATGGTAAAACGCTTGTAGGGGGGAGCTGTTTTATCGGGCAGGGAAGTTGGAAGTCTGAAGAAACTACAATGGGCTATCTTGCCAAGATAACTCCTTATCACGGATGGTCTAAGGGAATTTATTACAACAATAGAGATGATGCTTTAAGTAAAAATGATCAAGCATTGGTGATTGCAGACGTGGATCCGCATAATATGCTCGAAGGTAAACCTCGTGCTCAGACGATGCCGTCTCCACTTCAGCTTGTAGCTTATTTGCCTTTGGTCGAGTCTATTGACTGGGAACGTACGCAATCAAATTTACTTAAAACACTTTCCATCTCTCTTCCCGAAAACATTCTTGCATCAAAAGAAAAAAGCAAAAAACGTCCGCAAGACGAGGCTGAATTCTGGAAGACGGTTGGGCGATCCAAAGACACGCTTGATGAGACAAATCTTAGTGACCTGTGGCGGAAGTTTCCCGATGCTAGTCCTCTTTTGTCTCGCGCAAAGGCCCATCATAATAATGGTGATATGCAACCGAACGCACCAAAGGGCTCTCTTGGGCTATTCGCCGCGCCTGCTTTCTATGACTGGATTGATGTGAGTTTAACGTTGACGGAGCATCAGGAGCTTCCATCAATCGCTGTCCACCCATGGAAGGCTCCCGAAGATTAAGTGCCTGTAGCGCGACCTTACAATCGAATATATAAACAGCCCGCGAGCGCGGGCTGTTTTGGGTTAGGCTGCGAGTAGATCCTCTAAAGAAATTTCACGTGCGGCAGATGCCAGATCGGAATGAGCGAGGCTTGAATGAAACGGACCGAACCGTGGTACATCGAGTCTGGATAGGGCATCCCCCATCCCACCTTTCTGATAACTGACGGCAAGTATAAGCGCTCCCACAGCAACCAACTGCTCTGTAGCTGTATTCCATTCCTCATCTAATGCAAGACTTATGTAAGCGCTCCATAAACCCCACCTGGCTAAAGATGGGCAGAGCGTTTAGCTGTGAAGTCGAGGTTCGCAGTTCCACGGCAGCAAGGCTTCGTAATCTTCAACCGATGACGCCGTTGGCAGGCGTTCCGGTGCGTGGCGCAGCCACGCATAGGGCTCTTGGCCGTTGGCTTTGGCAGTCTCAACCAGGCTGTACAGTTGAGCACTGGCCATTGCGCCCCTGGGCGTGTCGCTAAACAGCCAGTTCTTTCTTCCGATCACGAAGGGGCGGATCGCGCGTTCTGCCGCGTTGTTGTCCATCGGTAAATACCCTTCCTCAACGTATCGTTCTAACTTGCTCCAGTTACTTGCGAGGTAACTGATGGCTTTGCCCAACGCATTCTGAGCGGTGACCTGTGGCTGCGTCTTTTCGATCCAGCTTTTCAACTGAGCCAGTATCGGCAGGCTATGTGCGTGACGGCCGTTTTTACGGTCAGCATCGCTACTGGCCTTCAAGTCGCGCTCGATGCCGTAAAGCTTGTTGATCAGATTCAGCGCGATATCCGCGCGTCCCGTCTTACCTTTGGGTTGCACTTTCTGTGCTTCAACAAACTTGCGACGCGCATGAGCCCAACAGCCTAAACGCTCAACTCCGGCTTGGGCGCCCAGTGCGTTGTAACCGGCGTAATCATCGGTCATGACATAACCGCGATAGCCTTCGAGCAGGCGCGTCGGTACCTCCTGCGCGCGGCTGGTGGAGTAGTCAAAAAGGATTACCGGCCTATCGGGTGGGCCGCCGGTTTGCACCCACATCCAGGACTGGCTGCTCGCCTCGCGGTCAGGCTCTTTCAACACCTGCACCCGTGTTTCATCGCAGTGGATCACGCGACTGGCCAGCAGGTTGTCGCGCATTAAATTCAGCAGCGGCTGGAAGTGATCGCCGCACTGGATGACCCAGCGAGCCAAGGTCTGGCGCGGGATATCAATACCGTGACGCCCCAACACATTTTCAAAACGATGAAGCGGCAAACCGTCTACATATTTGGTCGTCAGCAGCATCGCCAGAACACTGGGGCTGGCCATGCTCTTTTCAATCAATTGCGCTGGCTTGTCTGCAGTGACCGGTGCGCTCTCGCAGTCGCGGCAACCGTAGATTTTGCGGACATGTTTGATGACGCGAATCTGCATCGGCACGATTTCAAGCTGCTCGCTGACTTCCTCGCCAATGGCGTGTTTGCGGCAACCGCAGGCGCAGGTCAGTTCGTGTTCCGGCAGTTCGTGGATGACTTCGATGCGCGGCAGATCGGCAGGCAGTGGCTTACGCTTGCCACGGCGCTTGGCGGGGGCGACAACCTCTTCCTCAGCGTTCTCATCGATAGCTTCGACGACGCTTTCGGCTTCGTTGAACAGGGCCAACTGTGGCGTCGCTGGATCGGCTGTTTGCTCGGACTTACGTCCGAACAAGCGCTGGCGTAGCAGCGCATTTTCTTCTTCCAGATGAACAATGCGGCCATTGCTCGTTTCGCGCTCAAGCAACATCTGCTCAAGCAATTGTTTGAGCAGCGCAGGGTCGTCAGGAAGATCTTTGGGCAGCGGAATCATGCCCTGGATTATACCGAATCAGGCCACGAATCGCGGCGTCAAAACCTGATGGGGACGGTTACGCCAGAGGTCAAAACCGTCGAGCAGCCAGTTTAGCTCCTGAACGGTCAGGACAATCGCTTCGTCCGTCACATCGGGCGATGTTTTGAAACGCTCGGACTCCAGGCGCTTAAGCCAAAGGCAAAAGCCGTTACGCTCCCAGTACAAAATCTTCACCCGGTTGCGTGGCTTGTTGAGGAAGACGAAAAGCACGGGGGCGAACACCGCGACCTTGATGTCCAGTTCGACCAAGGCCGCTAAACCGTCGATGGACTTTCGGAAGTCGACGGGCTTGGGGGACAGATACACTTTTTCGACTTTTGCGTCGGGACGCATCATGGCGAATGGGCTCCAGAAAGAAATCGGGAGCACAGCATCCGGGATCATGCGGCGGCTTTGAATATGGGGTTCATGGAGCGCTTGCCCTTATCGTCGCGAGTGCGGGCGATGGTTTCGAGAAGCGAACACACGGGGCGCGCCTCACCATCCGTAGTGCGTTTGACGGGCGCCTTGGCCTTCTGTTCTTAAGGTTCAGTCGCCTCAGCAGCACTGCCTAAAAACTCATCGTTGCGCACCAGATCGGCCACGTGGCCAGAGGTCTAGGCCGCCATAGACGGGAAACCGAAAGGGTCTGAACCTTCGCTATAAGGGGAGCGATCATAAAGTGGTAACGAATCGCTTAAGTTTGATCTTGCCTACCAACCTGAAACTTCCTGTCATGGATAACATCTTCAGCCTCGCTGCCTTCTGCGCTAACTTTCTTCTCGTCGCTGCAAATTCAGTGACCGGGCCTGATAACCCGTGGAACAATAGGCGCTCAAGCGTCTCCAGCACCATGCCGACGCTTTTTTTGCGTCCGCACATCCGTGTTATGGCGGCTGTGCGCGGGAGGCCTTCGGGCCTGCCGGGTTCCTATTGTCCCGGTTTATCAGCCTGCGCACAGTTGCCACCCTTTCGCCTGATAACGAATGTGGCAGCTTCTCGACATTAGGAGCTGAATCCATGAGCGTTTTTGAACGGTCGTATCCTCGCACCCTCTCCATCTACCTGGGAGGTGCCCAATGATCAACCCACCCCTCAACAAAACCCTCGGCGTCATCACCTTCTCCGCCTGCGGCAAACACCCCAACTCTCACCGCTTATTCCGCGTCAATTCCGGCGTACCCATCCGCGATGCTCTGGAACACGCCTCCGAACTTCTCCACTGTTCTAAAATGCTGGCGCTCGATGCTGCCATGGACGCGAGCGCAGATCGCTATGCCTGGGCGGCGCATTATTTGGCGGAGATGGCGAAGGCGGTGGTGGATGATTTGGCGAATGGGATGTTGCCGAATGGGGTGGTAGAGGAGGGTAATGCGGGCGTTGTGTAGACAGGTGGTTTGAGGGTGTTTGGGCTGGCGTTTTCGCAGGCAAGCCAGCTCCCACATTGGGCCGCGTTTCAGGTTGATGGCGGTGAGCGAGCACTCCGTTGATCATTCACTTTCCTGCAGACGAAAAAAAAGACCTTGAATTTCAAGGTCTTTTTTTAAGATGGTGCCCCGAGGGAGACTCGAACTCCCACTCCTTTCGAAAACGGATTTTGAATCCGCCGCGTCTACCAATTCCGCCATCAGGGCTCAATGGCGGCGAAGTATAGAGACGAGATTACCGTTGGTCAATCACGTTTCATGGTCAATTTTGACTAATTCCGCTAGACTTCCCGGCCCTGCTAGACGAACCCCATCATGCGCGTTGCTGACTTTACTTTTGAGCTCCCTGATTCGCTGATCGCTCGCCACCCATTGGCCGAGCGTCGCGCCAGTCGACTGCTGACCCTGGACGGGGTGAGCGGTGCCCTCGCACACCGTCAATTCACTGATTTGCTTGAGCATTTGCGCCCGGGCGATTTGATGGTGTTCAACAATACCCGGGTGATTCCGGCGCGGCTTTTTGGCCAGAAAGCGTCCGGCGGCAAGCTGGAAATTCTGGTGGAACGGGTGCTGGACAGCCATCGCGTGCTGGCCCATGTGCGTTCCAGCAAGTCGCCGAAACCGGGCTCGAGCATCCTGATCGACGGCGGTGGCGAAGCCGAGATGGTGGCGCGCCATGACGCGTTGTTCGAGCTCAAGTTTGCCGAAGAGGTGTTGCCGCTGCTGGAGCGCGTCGGCCATATGCCGTTGCCTCCTTATATAGACCGTCCCGACGAAGACGCCGACCGCGAGCGCTATCAGACGGTTTACTCGCAGCGCCTGGGCGCCGTGGCCGCACCTACCGCCGGGCTGCATTTCGATCAGCCGCTGCTGGATGCGATTGCCGCCAAGGGCGTCGACAGCGCCTATGTGACCCTGCACGTGGGGGCCGGCACGTTTCAGCCGGTGCGTGTGGATAATATTGAAGATCATCATATGCACAGCGAATGGCTGGAAGTCAGCCAGGACGTGGTGGATGCCGTGACGGCGTGCAAGGCGCGCGGCGGGCGGGTGGTTGCCGTGGGCACCACCAGCGTGCGCTCCCTGGAAAGTGCCGCGCGTGAAGGCGTGCTCAAGCCGTTCAGCGGTGACACCGATATCTTCATCTACCCGGGCCGCCCGTTCCATGTGGTCGATTGCTTGGTCACCAACTTCCATTTGCCCGAATCCACGCTGTTGATGCTGGTGTCGGCCTTTGCCGGTTACCGCGAAACCATGGCCGCCTACCAGGCCGCCATCGCCAACGAGTACCGTTTTTTCAGTTACGGTGATGCGATGTTTATCACCCGCAATCCGGCGCCAAGCGGCCCAGAGGAACAACTATGAGTCGTATGTCGTTTGAACTGCTGGCCACCGACGGCAAGGCCCGTCGTGGTCGCCTGACCTTCCCGCGCGGCACTGTCGAGACCCCGGCGTTCATGCCGGTCGGCACCTACGGCACCGTCAAGGGCATGCTGCCGCGCGACATCGTCGCCACCGGCGCCGAGATCATCCTCGGCAATACCTTCCACCTGTGGCTGCGCCCGGGCACCGAAGTGATCAAGAAGCATGGCGACCTGCATGATTTCATGAAGTGGCAGGGCCCGATCCTCACCGATTCCGGTGGTTTCCAGGTGTTCAGCCTGGGCGCCATGCGCAAGATCAAGGAGGAGGGCGTGACCTTCGCCTCGCCGGTCGACGGCGCCAAGGTGTTCATGGGGCCGGAAGAGTCGATGCAGGTGCAACGCGACCTGGGCTCGGACATTGTGATGATTTTCGACGAGTGCACGCCGTACCCGGCCGATGAGGACGTGGCGCGGATTTCCATGGAGCTGTCGCTGCGTTGGGCCCAGCGTTCGAAAAACGCCCATGGCGACAACACCGCCGCGCTGTTCGGCATCGTCCAGGGCGGCATGCACGAAAGCCTGCGCAAGCGCTCGCTCGAAGGCCTCGACACCATTGGCTTCGACGGCCTGGCCATTGGCGGCTTGTCGGTGGGCGAGCCCAAGCACGAGATGATCAAGGTGCTGGATTATCTGCCGGGCCTGATGCCCGCTGAAAAACCTCGTTACCTTATGGGCGTTGGCAAACCGGAAGATCTCGTAGAGGGTGTGCGCCGCGGTGTGGACATGTTCGATTGCGTGATGCCAACCCGTAATGCCCGCAATGGGCATCTGTTCATCGATACAGGCGTGCTGAAGATCCGTAACGCGTTCCATCGCCATGATGAATCGCCGCTCGATCCCACCTGTGACTGCTACACCTGCCAGAACTTCTCGCGTGCTTATCTGCATCATCTGGACAAGTGCGGGGAAATGCTGGGTAGCATGTTGAATACCATCCACAATTTGCGTCACTACCAAGTCCTGATGGCTGGTTTGCGCGAGGCTATTCAACAGGGTACATTGGCCGCCTTCGTCGATGCCTTCTATGCCAAGCGCGGGCTCCCTGTGCCGCCCTTGGACTGAGTTTTCCCGACCCTAAGATTCACTATTTGCAACTGGAGTGCTAAATGAGCTTTTTTATCTCTAACGCCATGGCTGACGCCGCTGCGCCTGCCGCTGCCGGCCCTATGGGCGGTGGTTTCGAGTGGATTTTCCTGGTCGGCTTCCTGGTCATCTTCTACCTGATGATCTGGCGTCCACAGGCCAAGCGCGCCAAAGAGCAGAAGAACCTGCTGGGCAGCCTGCAAAAGGGCGACGAAGTGGTGACCACTGGCGGCATCGCCGGCAAGATCACCAAGGTTGCCGATGCTTTCGTTGTACTGGAAGTCTCCGACACCGTGGAAATGAAGTTCCAGAAGGGCGCCATCGCTGCCACGCTGCCTAAAGGCACGCTCAAAGCGATCTAAGCAACAACCTTTACCAATCGACGGGGCGCGCAAGGCGCCCCGCGTTATAAGCGGGCGGCGTGATGCTGAACAAATACCCTCTGTGGAAATACGTACTGATCCTGGCGGTGCTGGCGATCGGTTTTATTTATTCCGCTCCCAATCTCTATCCTGATGACCCGGCGATCCAGATCACGGGCGCCAGCACTTCGCTGCAGGTCAATCAGGCCGATCTGGAACGCGCGAGCAAAGCGCTCAATGACGCGGGTATCCAGGTTAAAGCGGCAACATTGGCCGCGGGTGCCAAGGGCGGCTTGCTGCGCCTGACCAAATCCGAAGACCAATTGCCGGCCAAGGACGTCGTGCGCAAGGCCATGGGTGACGACTACGTTGTCGCGCTGAACCTGGCACAGACCACGCCACAATGGCTGCGCAGCATTGGCGCGCACCCGATGAAGCTGGGTCTGGACTTGTCCGGTGGTGTGCACTTCCTGCTGGAAGTCGACATGGACAAGGCCCTCGACGCGCGCCTGAAAGTCTATGAAGGCGATGTGAAGAGCCTGCTGCGCAAAGAGAAGTTGCGTTATCGCAGCCTGCCGCAGCTCAACGGTGCCATCCAGCTGGGCTTCTCTGATGAAGCGTCCCGCGAACAGGCCCGTGCGCTGATCCGCAAGAACTTCAATGACTTCGATATCGTACCGGCCGACCTCAATGGTCAGGCGGTACTGCGTCTGGCGATGAGCCCGGCGAAGATCGCGGAAATCCGCGAATACTCCATCAAGCAGAACCTGACCACGGTGCGTAACCGTGTCAACGAGCTGGGTGTGGCCGAGCCGATCGTGCAGCGTCAGGGCGCCAACCGTATCGTGGTTGAATTGCCGGGCGTGCAGGACACCGCTGAAGCCAAGCGTATCCTGGGTAAAACCGCCAACCTGGAGTTCCGTCTTGCGGCCGAGCCGGGTGCTACCCGCGCCACCTCCGAAGAGTTCGAGTTCCGCGAAGGCAACCGCCCACCTGCGCTGATCGAGCGCGGCCTGATTATCACCGGTGACCAGGTCACCGATGCCAAGGCCGGTTTCGACTCGCAGCACGGCACTCCTGAAGTGAACATCCGCCTGGATGGCCACGGCGGCGACCTGATGAACCGCGCCACGCGCAGCAACGTCGGTCGCAGCATGGCGGTGATCTTCATCGAGCAACGCCCGGTGACCACCTACACCAAGCAGATGGTCAACGGTGTCGAGAAAGACGTGCCGGTGCAGACCTTCAAGGAAGAGAAGAAGATCATCAGCCTGGCGACCATCCAGTCGCCGCTGGGTGCTCAATTTCGCATCACCGGCCTGAACGGCCAGGGCGAATCCTCCGAACTGGCGCTGTTGCTGCGTGCCGGTGGTCTGGCGGCGCCGATGTACTTCGCTGAAGAACGCACCATTGGCCCGAGCCTGGGTGCCGACAACATCACCAAGGGGGTCGATGCAGCCTTGTGGGGCATGCTGTTCGTGTCGCTGTTCATCATCGCCATCTACCGCTTCTTCGGCGTGATCGCCACCGTGGCCCTCGCGGGCAACATGGTGATGCTGCTGGCCCTGATGTCGCTGCTGGGCGCAACGCTGACCCTGCCGGGTATCGCCGGTATCGTGCTCACCATGGGTATGGCGGTGGATGCCAACGTGCTGATCTTCTCGCGGATTCGTGAAGAGATCGCCGCCGGCATGACTGTGCAGCGCGCAATCAACGAAGGCTTCGGCCGGGCATTCACCGCGATTCTCGACTCCAACCTGACCACTCTGCTGGTCGGCGGGATTCTCTTTGCCATGGGCACCGGCCCGGTCAAAGGTTTTGCGGTGACCATGTCCCTGGGTATCTTTACCTCGATGTTCACGGCCATCATGGTGACCCGCGCAATGGTCAACCTGATCTTTGGCGGACGTGACTTCAAGAAGTTGTGGATTTAAGGGGCTGCCATGTTACGTACAATCAACTTCATGGGCGTTCGCAACGTTGCGTTCGGCGTCACCGTGCTCCTTACCGTTCTGGCGTTGTTCAGCTGGTTCCATAAGGGCCTGAACTACGGCCTGGACTTCACCGGCGGTACGCTCATCGAGCTGACCTACGAGAAGCCGGCCGACGTTACCCTGGTGCGCAACGAGCTGGTCAAGGCCGGCTATCACGAAGCCGTGGTGCAGAGCTTTGGTGCTACCACCGACCTGTTGGTGCGCATGCCGGGCGAAGACCCGCAACTGGGCCACCAGGTGGCCGAGGCCTTGCAGAAGGTCGGCGGTGACAACCCGGCGTCGGTCAAGCGCGTCGAGTTCGTGGGCCCGCAAGTAGGTGAAGAGCTGCGCGACCAGGGCGGCCTCGGCATGCTGATGGCGCTGGTCGGCATCATGATCTACCTGGCTTTCCGCTTTCAGTGGAAGTTCGGTGTCGGCGCCATTGTGTCGCTGATCCACGACGTGATCGTGACCGTGGGTATCCTGGCGTATTTCCAGATTACCTTCGACCTGACCGTGCTGGCGGCCGTGCTGGCGATCATTGGTTACTCGCTCAACGACACCATCGTGGTGTTCGACCGGGTTCGTGAGAACTTCCGCGTACTGCGCAAGGCGTCGTTGATCGAAAACATCAACATCTCCACCACCCAGACGCTGCTGCGCACCATGGCGACGTCGATCTCCACCTTGCTGGCGATTGCCGCGCTGATGATCTTCGGTGGCGACAACCTGTGGGGCTTCTCCCTGGCGCTGTTCATTGGCGTTCTGGCGGGCACCTACTCGTCGATCTACATCGCCAACGTGGTGCTGATCTGGCTGAACCTCAACAGCGAAGACCTGATTCCTCCGGCCAGCACTGGCAAGGAGGTCGACGACCGTCCTTGATGGGCGTTTGTTGACACGCTGTTACAAAAGAGGCACGAGAATTGAACTCGTGCCTTTTTTTTTGCTCCAAGGCTGGGTATAGCGCGGATCTTTCGGTCCGCTTGTGATGGTCAGGAGGTTCAACGTGAACAAGTCGTTGCTGGTTGGTGCGGTATTGGGTGCTGTCGGTGTGACTGCCGGGGGCGCTGTTGCCACCTACAGCCTGGTAAAAAGCGGCCCTGAGTATGCGCAAGTGCTGGCTGCACAGCCGGTAAAAACCCAGATTAAAACGCCGCGTGAGGTCTGCAAGGACGTCGCGGTGACTCGGCAGAAGCCGGTGCAGGATCAGCATCAGATCGTCGGCACCGTGGTCGGTGCGCTGGCCGGTGGCCTGTTGGGTAACCAGGTCGGTGGCGGTAACGGCAAAAAGCTGGCCACTGTAGCCGGTGCGGTCGGTGGCGGTTACGCCGGTAACAAGGTTCAGGAAGGCATGCAGAACCGCGATACTTACACCACCACTCAGACACGCTGTAACACCGTCAACGACATCAGCGACAAGGTTGTCGGCTATGACGTGCGTTACACCCTGGATGGCAAGGAAGGCACCGTGCGCATGGATCGTGATCCAGGCGGCCAGATTCCAGTGGATAAAGAGGGGCGTCTGATCCTGGGTCAGAACCAGCAGTAATTCAGGGGCAGATTCAAAGCCCCATGCAGTAAAAAATGTGGGAGGGGGCTTGCGCCCGATGGTGGTAGGTCAGTCAATACATCTGGCGACTGACAAGCCGCTATCGGGAGCAAGCCCCCTCCCACAGTTGATTTCTGTGTGACTGGCATGTGTGTTCATGCCAAATTCAAGGCATGAAAAAAGCACCCCGCGGGGTGCTTTTTTTTGCCTGCTCGCTTAGCGCTTCAGCGAAGCCGGCAGGTGCGGCTGGATTGCTGTCAGCACGGCCTTGAAGCATTTGGTGTTGCCCGCAACCACATGGCCTTTCTCAAGGAAGTCGTGACCGCCGGTGAAGTCGCTCACCAGGCCGCCGGCCTCTTGAATCAGCAGTGCGCCTGCAGCCATGTCCCACTCGGAAAGGCCCGACTCCCAGAACGCATCAAAACGACCGGCAGCCACGTAAGCCAGGTCCAGGCTCGCTGCGCCGGCGCGGCGGATGCCGGCGGTCTGGCCGACCAGGGCGCGGAACATGCCCAGGTAGTTTTCCAGGTTATCCATCTGGTCGTCACGGAACGGGAAGCCGGTGCCTAGCAGGGCGCCGTCCAGGCTGGTGCGGCCGCTGACACGCAGGCGACGACCATTGAGTTGCGCGCCACGGCCACGGCTGGCGGTGAATTCTTCCTGGCGAACCGGGTCGAGTACGACGGCGTGTTCCAGGCGGCCACGGTATTTGCAGGCGATGCTCACGGCAAAGTGCGGAATGCCGCGCAGGAAATTGGTGGTGCCATCCAGTGGGTCAATGATCCACAGGTAGTCTTCGCCTTCGCCGCTGCCTTTGTGCAGGCCGGTTTCTTCACCGAGGATGCCGTGGGTAGGGTAGGCCTTGCGCAGAGCGTCGATGATTTTCTGTTCGGCGGCGCGATCCACCTCGGATACGTAATCCTTGGCGTCTTTTTCGTCGACCTTGATGGTATCCAGGCGCTCGATGGAGCGGAAGATCAATTCACTGGCGCTGCGGGCGGCGCGCAGCGCGATATTCAGCATGGGCTGCATGGATAGGTCACCTAAGGTTGTTAAAGAAAGCCGGGCAGTTTAGCAGAAACTTTCTTCAGGTGAAGGACGACGTTAGCTTTCGTGGCATAACCTTAGGCTGTTCTGTAAGATTTGCTCCCCTTTCCCGTGTCCGAGAGCGCCTCCCTTGCTGCAAAACATTCGTGTCGTCCTCGTCAATACCAGTCATCCCGGCAACATCGGCGGGGTGGCGCGAGCCATGAAAAACATGGGGCTGACGCGCCTGGTGCTGGTCGAGCCACGGGTGTTTCCGCACCACGAGGCCGATGCCCGTGCGTCCGGCGCCAATGACCTGCTCGCGAGCGCCCAGGTGGTCGCCACCCTGGAAGACGCCTTGGTGGGCTGCAACCTTGTGCTCGGCACCAGTGCCCGTGACCGGCGCATCCCCTGGCCGCTGCTGGACCCGCGTGAGTGCGGCACCAAAGTGATCGAAGAGGCTGCCGGCGGCGCTGAAATCGCCCTGGTGTTCGGCCGTGAAGACTCCGGCCTCACCAATGAAGAGCTGCAGCGATGTCATTACCATGTGCACATTCCATCCGACCCCGAGTTCAGCTCGCTGAACCTCGGGGCCGCGGTGCAGGTACTGAGCTACGAGGTGCGCATGGCCTGGCTGGCGGCGGCAGGCCAGCCGAGCAAGGTCGAGAAGGATGAAGTGGCGTCGACCAAGAGTGGTGAGCTGGCCACCATGGACGAGCTGGAGCGTTTCTATGAGCACCTGGAGCACACCCTGGTGGCCATCGAGTTTCTCGACCCGGAAAAACCACGGCACTTGATGGCGCGCCTGCGTCGCCTGTATGGGCGCAGTTCGGTGAGCCGAGCGGAAATGAACATATTGCGTGGCATCCTCACGGAAACCCAGAAAGCGGCCCGTGGCGAGCTTCTTAAGCGGAAGGATTAACAATGTTCGAGCGTTTGCGAGAAGACATCCAAAGCGTTTTCCACCGTGACCCGGCGGCGCGCAATGCCTTTGAAGTGCTGACCTGCTACCCGGGCATGCACGCGATCTGGATCCACCGCCTGTCCGGCTTCTTTTGGGGCATGGGCTGGAAGTGGCTGGCACGGCTGGTGTCGAACTTCGGTCGCTGGCTGACCGGGATCGAGATTCATCCGGGCGCCAAGGTCGGGCGCCGCTTTTTCATCGATCACGGCATGGGCATTGTGATCGGCGAGACCGCTGAAATCGGCGACGATGTGACTCTTTACCAGGGCGTGACCCTGGGCGGCACCAGTTGGAACAAAGGCAAGCGCCACCCGACCCTGGAAAATGGCGTGGTGGTGGGGGCGGGCGCCAAGGTGCTCGGTCCGTTCACGGTGGGTGCCGGCGCCAAAGTGGGCTCCAACGCCGTGGTGACCAAGGCGGTGCCGGCTGGCGCCACGGTGGTGGGTATCCCCGGTCGCATCATCGTCAAGCCGGAAGCCGGCGACGAGCAGGAAGCCAAGCGCAAAGCCATGGCCGAGAAAATCGGCTTCGATGCCTACGGCGTCAGCGAAGACATGCCCGACCCCGTGGCACGCGCCATCGGCCAGTTGCTCGATCACCTGCAAGCGGTAGACGGCAAGCTGGAGGGCATGTGCGGCGCGCTCAAGGAGTTGGGCAGCAGCTATTGCGCCAAGGACCTGCCCGAGTTGCGCGAAGAAGACTTCGCCGAAATCAAGAGCGAAACCGCCACCACCAAGGCTGGCTGAAGATTCCCGGTCACTGCAAATCCCCTGTGGGAGCGGGCTTGCTCGCGAAAGCGGTCCATCAGTCAGCATTTTCGGCGACTGATACGCCGCTTTCGCGAGCAAGCCCGCTCCCACATTTGATCCTCATTGTGGCTGAGAGTGCTGGTTGTCCGTTCCCGCTGTTCGCCCCCACCCCATCCTGCTATGATTCGCGCGCCCTTTTTTCGGGCAATCCTGACTAAATTACTAGGTCTTATAGTTGACTTAAATACTCGGGAATCGCATACTTGCTCCCATTCTGAAACACCCTGGTACTTGTCCATGAGACTGACTACAAAAGGCCGATACGCGGTAACCGCCATGCTTGACCTGGCCTTGCACGCGCAGACCGGGCCGGTGTCCCTGGCCGATATCTCCGAGCGCCAAGGCATTTCACTGTCTTACCTCGAGCAGCTGTTCGCCAAATTGCGCCGCAGCAATCTGGTCTCCAGCGTTCGCGGTCCAGGTGGTGGCTATCAGTTGTCCCGCGAGATGCAGGGCATTCAGGTCGCTCAGGTGATCGATGCGGTCAACGAATCCGTCGATGCCACCAAATGCCAGGGCCTGGGTGATTGCCACGCCGGTGACACCTGCCTGACGCACCACCTGTGGTGTGACTTGAGCCTGCAGATCCATGAGTTTTTGAGTGGTATCAGCTTGGCTGATCTTGTGACTCGCCGTGAGGTGCAAGAAGTAGCCCAGCGTCAGGACCAGCGCCGTTGCAACACCAGGGCGCCGCGTCTGGACAAGATTGAAGCGTCCGCCGTCGAGTGACAGCCGAAGAGCTAACGGCACGCCAGCCAGCCTGATTTAGGAGAAAGTCCATGAAATTGCCAATTTACCTTGATTACTCAGCGACCACCCCGGTTGATCCGCGTGTTGCGCAAAAGATGAGTGAATGCCTGCTGGTTGACGGAAACTTCGGTAACCCGGCCTCCCGCTCCCACGTATTCGGCTGGAAAGCCGAGGAAGCGGTCGAGAACGCTCGTCGCCAGGTCGCCGACCTGGTGGGCGCAGACCCGCGTGAGATCGTCTGGACCTCCGGTGCCACCGAGTCCGACAACCTGGCGATCAAGGGCGCGGCGCATTTCTACGCGACCAAGGGCAAACACCTGATCACCACCAAGATTGAGCACAAGGCTGTCCTCGACACCATGCGCCAACTGGAGCGTGAAGGTTTCGAGGTCACCTACCTCGAGCCGACCACCGACGGTATCGTCACCCCGGCCATGATCGAAGCTGCACTGCGTGAAGACACCATTCTGGTTTCCGTGATTCACGTGAACAACGAAATCGGCACCATCAACGACATCGAGGCCATCGGCGAGCTGACCCGCTCCCGGGGTATCCTGCTGCACGTCGATGCTGCCCAGTCCACCGGCAAAGTCGACATCGACCTGTCCAAGCTGAAAGTCGACCTGATGTCGTTCTCGGCCCACAAAACCTACGGCCCTAAAGGCATCGGTGCTCTCTACGTGAGCCGCAAGCCTCGCGTGCGCATCGAAGCGGCCATGCATGGCGGCGGTCATGAGCGCGGCATGCGTTCGGGCACCCTGGCTACCCACCAGATCGTTGGCATGGGCGAGGCCTTCCGCGTAGCCAAGGAAGACATGGCTGCCGAAAACATTCGTATCAAGGCCCTCAGCGATCGCTTCTACAAGCAGGTCGAGAACCTTGAAGAGCTGTACGTCAACGGCAGCATGACCGCCCGCGTACCGCACAACCTGAACCTGAGCTTCAACTACGTCGAAGGCGAGTCGCTGATCATGGCGCTCAAGGACCTGGCGGTGTCGTCCGGTTCGGCCTGCACCTCGGCCTCCCTTGAGCCTTCGTACGTACTGCGCGCCCTGGGCCGCAATGACGAACTGGCACACAGCTCGATTCGCTTCACCTTCGGCCGCTTCACCACCGAAGAGCAGGTCGACTACGCAGCGCAGAAAGTGTGTGAGGCGGTCAACAAGCTGCGCGTTCTGTCGCCGCTGTGGGACATGTTCAAAGACGGTGTCGACATCTCCAAAATCGAGTGGGCGGCACACTAAATTATAGAAGCCGCCACCCATACTCTGTAGGAACGTGGCGGAAAACGCAGGCGTTTCTACAGGGTTCCAGAGCGGCCCTGATGAGTGAGGATTGAGTACCATGGCTTACAGCGAAAAGGTCATCGACCACTACGAAAACCCGCGCAATGTCGGCAAGATGAACGCGGAAGACCCTGATGTGGGCACCGGCATGGTCGGCGCTCCGGCGTGCGGCGATGTGATGCGCCTGCAGATCAAGGTCAACGACGCTGGCGTCATCGAAGACGCCAAGTTCAAGACCTACGGCTGCGGTTCGGCCATCGCCTCCAGCTCCCTGGCGACCGAATGGATGAAAGGCAAGACCCTGGATGAGGCTGTCACCATCAGCAACACCCAGCTGGCCGAAGAGCTGGCGCTGCCGCCGGTGAAAATCCACTGCTCCGTACTCGCTGAAGACGCCATCAAGGCGGCCGTTCGCGACTACAAGCAGAAGAAAGGCTTGATCTAAGCATTTGGCGACGAGTAAGGAGTCAACGATGGCTATCAGCATGACAGAAGCGGCAGCGCAGCACATTCGCCGCTCCCTGAATGGGCGCGGTAAAGGTGAGGGGATTCGTCTGGGTGTTCGCACCACGGGCTGTTCCGGCCTTGCCTACGTGCTGGAGTTTGTCGACGAGGTGGTTGCGGAAGACCAGGTGTTCGAAAGTCACGGCGAGAAAGTGATCATCGACCCCAAGAGCCTGACTTACCTGGACGGCACCGAACTCGATTTCGTCAAGGAAGGGTTGAACGAAGGCTTCAAGTTCAACAACCCCAACGTACGCGGTGAGTGTGGCTGCGGCGAAAGCTTCAACATCTGAGGCTACTTGTGGGCACTCCTTGTCATTTCGCTTTATTCGAGCTGCAGCCGAGCTTTCGACTGAACCTCGAGCAGCTTGCCACGCGCTACCGAGAATTGGCGCGTGGGGTGCATCCGGACCGCTTTGCTGACGCTTCCGAGCGCGAGCAACGCCAGGCGCTGGAGCAATCGGCCAGCCTCAACGAGGCCTATCAGACGCTCAAGAGCCCTGCGAAACGCGCGCGCTACCTGCTCGCGATGAACGGTGGCGAGCTGCCCCTTGAAGTCACGGTGCACGACCCGGACTTCCTGATGCAGCAGATGCAGTGGCGCGAAGAACTCGAAGATCTGCAGGACGAAGCCGATGTGGCGGGTGTCGCGGTCTTCAAGCGTCGGCTGAAGGCGGCCCAGGAAGAGCTCAACGAAAGCTTCGCAGCCTGTTGGGATGATGCAGCGCAACGTGAACAGGCCGAACGCCTGATGCGGCGCATGCAGTTCCTCGACAAGCTCACCTACGAAGTGCGCCAGCTTGAAGAGCGCCTCGACGATTAACCCAGTGTGCTGCCCGTGATGCACGCCTGATAGACAGATAAGACCTGATTACCATGGCTCTACTGCAAATCGCCGAACCCGGCCAAAGCCCTCAACCGCACCAGCGTCGCCTGGCGGTGGGGATTGACCTGGGCACCACCAATTCCCTGGTCGCCGCCCTGCGCAGCGGCCTGTCCGAGCCGCTGCCCGACGCTGATGGCAAGGTGATCCTGCCGTCCGCTGTGCGTTATCACGCAGACCGTACCGAAGTGGGCGAGTCGGCCAAGCTGGCGGCCTCCACCGATCCGTTGAATACCGTGCTGTCGGTCAAGCGCCTGATGGGGCGTGGCCTGTCCGACGTCAAGCAACTGGGTGAGCAACTGCCGTACCGTTTTGTTGGCGGCGAATCCCATATGCCGTTCATCGACACCGTGCAGGGCCCTAAAAGCCCGGTGGAAGTGTCCGCCGATATTCTCAAGGTGCTGCGCCAGCGCGCGGAAACCACCTTGGGCGGCGAGCTGGTCGGCGCGGTGATTACCGTTCCGGCGTATTTCGACGACGCTCAGCGGCAGGCCACCAAGGACGCGGCGAAACTTGCCGGCCTCAACGTGCTGCGCCTGCTCAACGAGCCGACCGCAGCCGCCGTGGCGTATGGCCTCGATCAGCACGCCGAAGGCCTGGTCGCGATCTACGACCTGGGCGGCGGCACCTTCGATATCTCCATTCTGCGCCTTACCGGCGGTGTGTTTGAAGTGCTCGCCACCGGTGGCGACAGCGCCCTGGGCGGCGATGACTTCGACCACGCCATCGCGGGCTGGATTATCACCAGCGCCGGCTTGTCCGCCGACCTGGATCCGGGCGCGCAGCGTAACCTGCTGCAAACCGCCTGTGCAGCCAAGGAAGCGCTGACGGATGCTGCCTCTGTTGAAGTGTCCTACGGCAACTGGTCGGCCCAACTGACCCGCGAAGCCTTCGATGCGCTGATCGAGCCGATGGTTGCGCGTAGCCTCAAGGCCTGCCGTCGCGCGGTGCGCGATTCCGGCATCGAGCTGGAAGAGGTGGTGGCGGTGGTCATGGTTGGCGGTTCGACTCGCGTACCGCGTGTGCGTGATGCGGTGGCCGAAGCATTTGGCCGTCAGCCCCTTACCGAAATCGATCCGGATCAGGTGGTCGCCATTGGCGCGGCGATTCAGGCCGACACTCTGGCCGGCAACAAACGCGAGGGTGGCGAACTGCTGCTGCTCGACGTGATTCCGTTGTCCCTTGGGCTGGAAACCATGGGCGGTCTGATGGAGAAGGTGATTCCGCGCAACACCACTATCCCCGTCGCCCGCGCCCAGGACTTCACCACGTACAAAGACGGCCAGACGGCCATGATGATTCATGTGCTGCAAGGCGAGCGTGAACTGATCAGCGACTGCCGCTCCCTGGCACGCTTCGAGTTGCGCGGCATTCCAGCGATGGTCGCCGGCGCAGCGAAAATCCGCGTGACCTTCCAGGTCGACGCCGATGGTTTGCTCAGTGTGGCTGCGCGTGAACTCGGCTCGGGCGTTGAAGCCAGCATCCAGGTCAAGCCATCCTACGGCCTCACCGACGGCGAAATTGCCAAAATGCTCAAGGACTCGTTCCAATACGCCGGTGACGACAAGGTCGCCCGCGTGTTGCGTGAGCAGCAAGTCGACGCTCAGCGCCTGCTCGAAGCAGTGCAGGGCGCCCTTGAGGCTGACGGCGAGCGCCTGCTGGACGCCGAGGAGCGCATGGTCATCGACCTGCAGATGCAGGAACTGGCCGAACTGATGAAAGGCACCGATGGCTATGCCATCGAGCAGCAGACCAAGCGTCTGTCGCAAGTGACCGACGCCTTCGCCGCCCGCCGCATGGACCAGTCGGTAAAAGCCGCCCTGGCGGGCCGCAACCTGAATGAAATCGAGGAATAATTAATGCCGCAGGTCATTTTTCTGCCACACGCCGAGCATTGCCCGGACGGTATGGTTGTTGAGGCTGAGACCGGCAAGTCCATCCTCGACGTTGCCCATGACAACCACATCGAGATCGAAAGCGCCTGCGGCGGTGTCTGCGCCTGCACCACCTGTCACTGCATCATCCGCGAAGGGTTCAACTCCCTGGAAGAAGCGGACGAGCTGGAAGAGGATTTTCTTGACCGTGCCTGGGGCCTGGAAGCGCATTCGCGCCTGAGCTGCCAGGCCAAGGTCGGGACTGAAGACATCACTGTCGAAATTCCGAAATATTCCCTCAACCATGCAGCCGAAGCGCCGCATTGATTCAAGGAAATGTCATGAGCCTGAAATGGGTTGATGTACAAGAAATCGCTATACAACTTGCCGAAGCCCATCCTGAGGTCAATCCTCTCACGGTGAACTTCGTCAAGCTGCGCAATCTCGTAATGGAGCTGCCGGATTTTGACGACATCCCGGACCGGGGTGGCGAAAAGGTCTTAGAGGCGATTCAAGGCCTGTGGATCGAAGAAGCAGACTGAGTCGCCTTTTACGCAGTTAGGCAATACCTGATAACCCGCGTATAATTCGCGGGTTTAATTTTTCGTAAATTACCGTTTCTGGAGTTACACCATGGCTGTTCAACGTACTTTCTCCATCATCAAGCCTGACGCTGTTGCAAAAAACGTCATCGGCGAGATCACCACTCGTTTCGAAAAAGCCGGCCTGAAGGTTGTAGCTTCGAAACTCAAGCAACTGTCCAAAGCCGAAGCTGAAGGCTTCTACGCTGAGCACAGCGCCCGTGGTTTCTTCGGCGACCTGGTTGCTTTCATGATCTCCGGTCCTGTTGTTGTTCAGGTTCTGGAAGGCGAAAACGCCATCGCTCTGAACCGTGAGCTGATGGGCGCCACTAACCCTAAAGAAGCGGCTGCCGGCACCATCCGTGCTGATTTCGCTGAGTCCATCGACGCCAACGCCGTACACGGTTCGGACTCCGAAGCCGCTGCTGCTCGCGAAATTTCGTACTTTTTCGCAGCTACTGAAGTAACCGCTCGCTAAGCATCGGCTTAAAGAGTGAGGGTGAATCCATGACGACATCGACTGTTAAAACCAACCTGCTGGGTCTGACTCAGCCGGAAATGGAGAAATTCTTCGACTCAATCGGGGAGAAGCGTTTCCGTGCCGGTCAGGTAATGAAATGGATTCACCACTTTGGCGTCGATGATTTCGACGCCATGACGAACGTCAGCAAGGCCCTGCGCGACAAGCTCAAGGCCATTGCCGAGGTTCGTGGTCCGGAAGTGGTCAGCGAGGACATCTCCAGCGACGGCACCCGTAAATGGGTGGTGCGCGTGGCGTCCGGCAGCTGCGTCGAGACCGTTTACATCCCCCAGGGCAAGCGCGGCACCTTGTGCGTTTCGTCCCAGGCAGGCTGTGCCCTGGACTGCAGTTTCTGCTCCACCGGCAAGCAAGGCTTCAACAGCAACCTCACCGCCGCCGAAGTTATCGGCCAGGTATGGATTGCCAACAAATCCTTTGGCAGCGTCCCGGCAACTGTCGACCGTGCCATCACCAACGTGGTGATGATGGGCATGGGTGAGCCGCTGCTGAACTTCGATAACGTGATTGCGGCCATGCACCTGATGATGGACGACCTGGGCTACGGCATCTCCAAGCGCCGTGTAACCCTGTCGACCTCCGGCGTGGTACCGATGATCGATGAGCTGGCCAAGCACATCGACGTCTCTCTGGCGTTGTCGCTGCACGCGCCCAATGACGCATTGCGTAACCAATTGGTGCCAATCAACAAGAAGTATCCGCTTAAGATGCTGCTCGAATCCTGCCAGCGTTACATGGCGACCCTGGGCGAGAAACGCGTGCTGACCATTGAGTACACCATGCTCAAGGACATCAACGACAAGGTCGAACACGCCGTCGAGATGATCGAGTTGCTCAAGAACACCCCGTGCAAGATCAACCTGATTCCGTTTAACCCGTTTCCACATTCCGGCTACGAGCGGCCGAGCAACAACGCCATCCGCCGTTTTCAGGATCAACTGCACCAGGCCGGCTACAACGTCACCGTGCGCACCACCCGTGGTGAAGACATCGACGCCGCCTGTGGCCAATTGGTAGGGCAGGTGATGGACCGCACCCGCCGCAGCGAACGTTACATCGCCGTGCGTGAATTGAATGCCGCCGACGATCTGCCGCAAATCGCTGTGAATCGAATCTGAGAGAGGATCTCTATGCCCTTGCGCCTTGCGCTGCTGTTACTGTTTACCGGTCTTGCGGCCGGTTGTGTTTCATCGGGCCATGACAGCCCCTTGCAAACAGACAAAGGCCGTGACGAGGCGCGAGTGGCGTATGTGCAGTTGGGCCTGGGTTACCTGCAGCAAGGCATGAGCGAGCAGGCCAAGGTGCCGTTGAAAAAGGCCCTTGAGCTGGATAGCGATGACGCCGACGCCAATGCAGCGTTGGCATTGGTGTTCAAGGCTCAGGCCGAGCCTGAACTGGCCGACCGGTATTTTACCAAGGCGCTGTCCGCGCGGCCTGCTGATCCCCGGCTTTTGAACAACTACGGCAGCTTCCTGTTCGAGCAGAAACGTTATGCCCAGGCCGCCCGTTATTTCCAGCAAGCCAGCACCGATACCCTGTATCCGGAACGTTCGCGGGTATTCGAGAACCTTGGGGTCACCTCGATGCACCTCGGGCAGCGCGATTTGGCGCGCCAGCAATTGGCAAAAGCCCTGCACCTGAACGGTCACCAGCCTCGCGCATTGCTCGAAATGGCTGAGTTGTCCTACGAAGACAGGCATTATGTGCCGGCACGTGACTATTACGAGCGTTTTAGCCTGCTCAGCGGGCAAAATGCACGTAGTCTATTGCTCGGTGCGCGCCTGGCGACGGTTCATGAAGAACGCGACACGGCCGCACGTTTTGGCCAGCAACTCGAACGACTCTATCCCGGTACGCCGGAATATCAGCAATACCTGTCGGAGCAATGATGAAAGCGGCGCACCCGGAAGTTGTAGCAGCTAATCGCGTAAACCCAGGCGACACCTTGCGTCAGGCCCGCGAAAGCAATGGTTGGTCGCTGGCGGAAGTGGCCCTCAAGCTCAATTTGACGGCCACGTCCCTGGGCAACCTCGAGGCCGGCGCGTTTGACAAGCTGCCGGGGCACACCTTTGCCCGGGGTTATATCCGTGCTTATGCCAAGTTGCTCGGCATCGATCAAACCGTGCTGGTCCAACAGTTCGATCAGTTCACCGGCACCGACTCCCAGGGCAGCAACGTCCATGGTCTGGGGCGTATCGAAGAGCCGACGCGAGTCTCCCACACGATTTTGCGGATTGTCAGCCTGCTGCTGCTGATCGCGGTGATCGGCGGTGGTTTTGTCTGGTGGCAGGACCAGGCGGCCCAGCGCACCAAGGACATGACCAGCAACGCCATGGAGCACGTCGAAGTCGAAAGCGCCGACGGTACCACCCAGATTCATCCGCTGGATGAGCCCGAAGACCAGGCCGTCGTGCAAAGCCAGACCGCGCCTGAAACGCCGCCAGCCAACGAGCAGCCGGCGGCGCAAACCTCCCCGGCTGCAACCGCTGCTGTGCCTGCGCCTACCACTCCGGCTGCGCCCGCCGCCCAGGCCCACACGCCGGCCGCTCCTGCCCAGGCACCGGCGACCACGGCTCCGGTTACGCCAGCAACTCCCGCTATTTCGGCCCCTACGACCCCCGCTTTGATCGCCGGTGACGGGCACGTACAGGTTACCTTCATCGCCGACTGCTGGACGCAAGTCACCGATGGCAACGGCAAAGTGCTGTTCAGCGGCCTCAAGCGCAAGGGCGACACGCTTGACCAGGGCGGCAAGCCTCCTCTGACGCTGCGTCTGGGCTATGCCCGTGGCGCGCAAGTGGTCTACAACGGCCAGCCTGTGGACGTGGCGCCGTTCACCAGTGGCGAGACCGCTCGCCTCAAGTTGGGACAATAGTCATGCACGGCGAATCTCCAATCAAACGTCGCGTATCGCGCAAGATCTGGGTCGGCTCCGTACCCGTGGGCGGCGATGCCCCCATTGCCGTACAGAGCATGACCAACAGCGACACCAATGATGTGGCCGCCACCGTGGCCCAGATCAACCGTCTGGAAGCAGCCGGCGTCGACATCGTGCGCGTTTCCGTGCCGGACATGGACGCCGCCGAAGCCTTCGGCCGCATCAAGCAACTGGTCAAGGTGCCGCTGGTTGCCGACATTCACTTCGACTACAAAATCGCGCTGCGCGTGGCCGAACTCGGTGTGGACTGCCTGCGCATCAACCCGGGCAACATCGGTCGCGAAGACCGCGTGCGCGCCGTGGTGGATGCTGCCCGTGATCGCGGCATTCCGATCCGCATCGGCGTCAACGCCGGCTCCCTGGAAAAAGACCTGCAAAAGAAATACGGCGAGCCCACCCCGGCGGCGCTGGTCGAGTCGGCGCTGCGCCACGTTGAACACCTCGAACGCCTGAATTTCCAGGACTTCAAGGTCAGCGTAAAGGCTTCCGACGTGTTCATGGCGGTAGAAGCCTACCGCCTGCTGGCCAAGGAAATCGTACAACCGCTGCACCTGGGTATCACGGAAGCGGGCGGTCTGCGCTCAGGCACAGTGAAATCTGCGGTGGGTCTCGGTATGCTGCTCGCCGAAGGGATCGGCGACACTATCCGCATCTCCCTGGCGGCAGACCCCGTAGAGGAGGTGAAGGTCGGTTACGACATTCTCAAATCCCTGCGTTTGCGTTCCCGTGGCATCAACTTCATTGCCTGCCCGAGCTGCTCGCGGCAGAACTTCGACGTGGTGAAAACCATGAACGACCTGGAGTTGCGCCTCGAAGACCTGCTGGTGCCGCTGGATGTTGCGGTGATCGGCTGCGTGGTCAACGGGCCGGGCGAGGCCAAGGAGGCGCATGTCGGCCTTACCGGTGGTACGCCGAACCTGATTTACATCGACGGCAAGCCGTCGCAGAAATTGACGAATGACAATCTGGTGGACCAGTTGGAGAAGCTGATCCGCGAGAGAGCGGCCGAAAAGGTCGCCGCTGACGCAGCGCTGATCGCTCGCGGCTGATTGAACGAATTTAAGGATTTGATGTGAGCAAGTCTCTGCAAGCCATTCGTGGCATGAACGACATCCTGCCGGAGCAGACGCCATTGTGGCGTTACTTCGAAAGCACGGTCGCGCGCCTGTTGGATAACTACGGCTACAAACAGATCCGCATGCCGATCGTCGAGTTCACCGAGCTGTTCAAGCGCTCCATCGGTGAAGTGACCGACATCGTCGAAAAAGAGATGTACACCTTCGCAGACCGTAACGGCGACTCCCTGACCCTGCGTCCGGAAGGCACTGCCGCCTGCGTGCGTGCGGTGCTCGAGCACGGCCTCACCGGTGGCGGTCAGCCGCAGAAGTTGTGGTACATCGGCCCGATGTTCCGTCACGAGCGTCCACAGAAGGGCCGTTATCGCCAGTTCCACCAGATTGGTCTTGAGGTGTTCAACCTTGACGGCCCGGACATCGACGCCGAGCTGATCGTGATGACCTGGCGCCTGTGGGGCCAGTTGGGCATCCGTGACGCGGTCAAGCTCGAACTCAACAGCCTGGGCACCAGTGAGTCCCGGGGCCGCTACCGCGAAGCCCTGGTCGAATACCTGTCCGCCCATCTGGATAAACTGGACGAAGACAGCCAGCGCCGTCTGAAAACCAACCCGTTGCGCGTGCTTGATACCAAGAACGCCGACACCCAGGCCGTGCTGGTAGACGCGCCGAAGATGGCCGACTACCTGGACGACGAATCCCGCGTGCATTTCGACGGCCTCAGGGCGCGTCTGGATGCCGCCGGGATTCCCTACGTCATCAATCCTAAACTGGTGCGCGGCCTCGATTACTACAGCAAGACGGTGTTCGAGTGGGTCACCGACAAGCTTGGCGCCCAGGGCACCGTGTGCGCGGGCGGCCGTTACGACGGGCTGGTCGAGCAAATGGGCGGCAAGCCCACCACCGGCGTAGGCTTCGCCATGGGCATCGAGCGCCTGATCCTGCTGCTGGAAACCCTGGAGCAGGTCCCGGAAGAAATCGCCCGGCAAGTCGACGTGTACCTGTGCGCCTTTGGCGAGGCCGCCGAACTGGCAGCCCTGGCCTTGAGCGAACAGGTGCGTGACCAACTGCCAAACCTGCGCCTGCAGATCAATGCCGGCGCTGGCAGCTTCAAGAGCCAATTCAAGAAGGCCGACAAGAGCGGTGCGCTGTATGCGCTGATCCTCGGCGATGACGAGCTGGCCCAGCAAGTGATAGGTTTCAAACCCCTGCGTGGCCAGGGCGAGCAACAGAACATTGCCTTTGATGCGCTCGCCGCGCACCTGGCCACCTGCGTTGTGCAGGGTTGAAGCTGTCGAACAGCCGAATTTAGCGATTTAAGGAGTATTGGGGTGTCGAGTATTGATGATGATCAAATGACCGAGTTCAAGGACTGGTGGCAGCGTAACGGCAAGCCTCTGGTTACTGGCGGTCTGCTCGCTTTGGTGGTGGTGTTCGGCTGGCAGGCCTGGCACAAATATCAGGCCAACCAGTCCCAGGGCGCCTCGGTTCTGTATCAGCAGTTGCTGGAAACTACGCTGACGCCGGACGGCAAGCCTGACCCGGCTCAGGTTGCAGACCTGGCCGGCAAGCTGAAAAGCGAATTTGGCGGCACCACCTACGCTCAATACGGTAGCCTGTTCGTCGCCAAGGTGGCGGTCGATACCGGCAAGCTGGACGATGCTGCGGTTGAACTGAAGGCCATCGCCGACAAACCGACCAACCCGACCCTGGGTGAAATCGCCCGTCAGCGCCTGGCTCAGGTACTGGCGGCACAGAACAAGGCCGACGAAGCACTCAAACTGCTCGACGGCGATGCGGACAAGGCATTTGTAGCCACTCGCGAAGAGCTCAAGGGCGACCTCCTGGTCCAATTGGGTCGTACCGACGAAGCCAATGCTGCGTACAAGAAGGCCAAGGCTGCGCTGTCTGATGAAGCGGCGGTCGGTGGCTTACAAATCAAGCTCGACGACTTGGCCAAAGGGGATGCGTGACGTGATCCGTTGGAAACATGCAGCATTGCTGGCTCTGGCCATTCTGGCCGCGGGTTGCAGCAGCAACAGTAAAAAAGAACTGCCTCCGGCCGAGCTGACCACCTTCAAGGAGGAAGTGGTTTTGCAGAAGCAGTGGAGCCGCTCCATCGGTGACGGCCAGGGCGACACCTACAACATGTTGGTGCCGGCAATTGACGGCGAAAACATTGTGGCCGCTGACGTGACCGGCGTGGTCGTGTCCATGGATCGCATGACCGGCGACGTGAAGTGGAAAAAAGACCTTGAGTTGCCTGTGTCCGGCGCCGTCGGTGTGGGTTATGGCATGGTCATGCTCGGCACGCTCAAAGGCGAAGTCGTGGCGCTGGATTCCAGCACCGGTGAAGAGAAATGGCGCGCTCGCGTGACCAGCGAAGTGCTCGCACCGCCTGCCACCAACGGCGATATCGTCGTGGTGCAGACCCAGGATGATCGGGTGATCGGCCTGGACGCCAGCACCGGCGAGCAGCGCTGGTTGTATGACAGCACGCCGGCGGTACTGACCCTGCGCGGCACCAGTGGTCCGATTGTCACTAACAATCTGGCCGTTGCAGGCCTGTCGACCGGTAAAGTGGTCGCCCTGAACACCCAGAACGGCGTGCCGGCCTGGGAAACCCGAGTGGCCATCCCGCAAGGTCGTTCCGAGCTGGATCGCGTAGTGGACATCGACGGCGGCTTGCTGCTGTCGGGTGAAACCCTCTACGTCGCCACTTACCAGGGCCGTGTGGCCGCACTGGACCTGCAGAGCGGTCGCGTCAACTGGCAGCGTGATGCTTCCAGCTACGCCGGTGTCGCCCAAGGGTTTGGCAGCGTCTACGTAAGCCTGGCGTCCGGCACCGTTGAAAGTGTCGACGAGCGTTCCACCACCGCGCTGTGGAGCAACGATTCGCTGGCTCGCCGTCAACTGTCGGCACCGGAAGTGTTCTCCAGCTACGTGGCGGTGGGCGACTTTGAAGGCTACCTGCATCTGTTGAGCCAGGTGGATGGTCGTTTCGTAGGTCGTGAGCGTATTGACAGCGACGGCCTGCGTGCACGTCCGCTGGTCGTGGGTAACATGCTTTATGTGTTTGGCAACAGCGGCAAGCTGGAAGCCCTGACCATCAAGTAAGAATCATGCTTGGGGTAACACCCAGGCGGCCCCGCTTCGGCGGGGCATGCGGCATCTGACGATGCTGCCCCGAGCACCAGCCGCTGCCTTGCAGCGGCTTTTGTATTTTCTGAAATAACGAAGTGGAGAGCCGCATGGTTCCCGTAATCGCCCTGGTGGGCCGACCTAACGTCGGCAAGTCCACCTTGTTCAACCGCCTGACCAGGACTCGCGACGCCATCGTCGGCGACTTGTCCGGTCTGACCCGTGATCGCCAATACGGTGAGGCAAAGTGGCAGGGGCGCTCCTACATTATTGTCGACACCGGTGGTATCTCCGGTGACGAGCATGGCATGGACGAAAAGATGGCCGAGCAGTCGCTGCTGGCCATTGAAGAAGCCGATGTCGTGTTGTTCCTGGTGGACGCCCGCGCGGGATACACCGCTGCCGACCAGATGATTGGCGAGCACTTGCGCAAGCGCAACAAGCGTTCCTATCTGATCGCCAACAAGATCGACAACATCGATCCTGAGGCCGCCCGCGCTGAATTCAGCCCGATGGGCCTGGGCGACGCGATCCCGGTCGCCGGTGCCCACGGTCGTGGCATCACCCAGATGCTGGAAATCGCTCTGCGCGACTTCCCGAAGGATGACGACGGGGAAGAAGAGGGCGAAGAAGAGATCGTCGCCGAAGGTGAGGAAGCCAAGCGCATTCCGGGCCCGAGTGAAAAAGACGGTATCAAGATTGCCATCATCGGCCGCCCTAACGTGGGCAAGTCGACCCTGGTCAACCGCATGCTCGGTGAAGACCGGGTCATCGTCTACGACCAACCCGGCACCACCCGCGACAGCATCTACATCCCGTTCGAGCGTAATGACGAAAAGTACACGCTGATCGACACCGCCGGTGTGCGCAAGCGCGGCAAGATCCACGAGGAAGTTGAAAAGTTCTCCGTGGTGAAAACCCTGCAAGCCATCAAGGACGCCAACGTGGTGATCTTCGTGATGGACGCCCGCGAAGGCGTGGTGGACCACGACCTCAACCTGCTGGGCTTTGCCCTGGAGGCCGGTCGGGCATTGGTGATCGCGATCAACAAGTGGGACGGTATGACGCCCAGCGAGCGCGACTTCGTCAAGATCGAGCTGCAGCGTCGGCTGTTCTTCGTCGAGTTCGCCGATATCCACTTTATCTCGGCCCTGCACGGCACTGGCGTGGGCAACCTGTACGCGTCCGTGCAGAACTCGTTCAAGTCCGCCGTCACCCGCTGGCCCACCAACCGCCTCACCCAGATCCTGGAAGATGCGGTGGGCGAGCACGCGCCGCCGATGGTCAACAACCGCCGGATCAAACTGCGTTACGCCCACTTGGGTGGTGCCAACCCGCCGATTATCGTGATCCACGGTAACCAGATCGAGAAGGTGCCCAAGTCTTACGTGCGTTACCTGGAAAACACCTACCGTCGTGTCTTGAAGCTGGTCGGTACGCCGATTCGTATCGAGTTCAAGGGCGGCGAGAACCCATACGAAGGCAACAAGAACACGCTGACGGACCGTCAGGTGAACAAGAAGCGTCGTTTGATGACTCATCACAAAAAAGCCGACAAAAAGCGCCGCGACAAGAAATAACGCAGCGTTGAGTGGTGGCGAGAGAGGGCTCCTTTGGAGCCCTTTTTTGTGCCTGACGGTTTGCTTGCTTGACCTGCTTGCAGCTTGCAGCTTAAAACTGGCAGCTCACCCGAAGGGGGCTTCCATGATCACCAGCAAGTTGCCGAACGTCGGCACCACCATTTTCACCACGATGTCGCAACTGGCTGCCGAAACCGGCGCGCTCAACCTGTCCCAGGGTTTCCCCGACTTCAACGGCCCGCAAGCGTTGCTCGATGCGGTGGGCCAACACGTTGCCAACGGGCATAACCAGTATTCACCGATGACCGGCTTGCCGGCCCTGCGCCAGCAAGTGGCAGCGAAGATCGCCCGCAGCTATGGCGTTTCGGTCGATCCCGACAATGAAGTGACCATTACTCCGGGGGCCACCGCGGCGATTTTCTGCGCGATCCAGGCGGTGGTTCGTCGGGGCGATGAAGTGATCATCTTCGATCCCTGCTACGACAGCTACGCACCTTCGGTGGAACTGGCCGGTGGCCGTTGCGTGCATGTGCAACTGAGCCTGCAAGGCTTCGCGCTGGACTTCGAGAAGATCAAGGCGGCACTGTCACCGCGCACGCGCATGATCGTCCTCAACACGCCGCACAACCCTACTGGCGCACTGATCAGCCGCGCCGAGCTGGACCAATTGGCCGACCTGATCCGTGATCGCGATATCTACCTGCTCAGCGACGAGGTCTACGAGCACCTGGTGTTCGATGGCGTGCCCCATGTCAGCGTGCTGGCCCATGCAGAGCTGTACTCGCGCGCCTTTGTCGTCAGTTCCTTCGGCAAGACCTACCACGTCACCGGCTGGAAAACCGGCTACGTCGTCGCGCCACCCGCGCTGACGGCCGAATTGCGCAAGGTGCACCAGTACGTCAATTTCTGCTGCGTCACCCCGTTGCAGTTCGCGCTGGCTGACTTCATGGCCGCCCACCCGGAGCACGTTGACGAACTGCCGGCGTTCTACCAGGCCAAGCGCGATCTGTTCTGTGACTTGCTGGCGCCGTCGCGCTTGAGTTTCACTCGGGTGGCCGGCACCTACTTTCAACTGGTGGATTACTCACAGATTCGTCCGGACCTGGATGACGTCGCCATGTCGCTGTGGATGACCCGCGAACACGGCGTGGCGAGCATTCCCATCTCGGTGTTCTACCAGCACCCACCTCAAGGCCAGCGCCTGGTGCGCCTGTGCTTTGCCAAACGCGAGGAAACGCTGCAACAAGCAGCCGAAAAACTATGCGTGATCTGACTGCATTGCCGGACCTGAACATCGCTCTGGTCCAGACCAGCCTGGCCTGGCACGACCGCCAGGCCAACCTTGACCATTTCGAGCTGTTGCTGGAGCAGGCCAAGGGTGCCGACCTGATTGTGTTGCCGGAAATGTTCACCACCGGTTTCTCGATGGAATCGCACACCCTTGCCGAGCCGGAAAGCGGCCCCACCCACCGCTGGCTCCAGGCCCAGGCCAGAAAGTACGCTGCGGTCATCACCGGCAGCGTGATCATCCGGGCGGCCGACGGCAGCCATCGCAACCGCCTGCTGTGGGCGCGGCCCGATGGTGAGGTGCTGCACTACGACAAGCGCCATCTGTTCCGCATGGCCGGCGAACACGACCACTACACCCCGGGAGAGCGCCAGGTGCAGTTCGACTGCAAGGGCTGGCGCATTCGTCCGTTGATTTGTTACGACCTGCGCTTTCCGGTGTGGAGCCGTGATGCCCAGGACACCGACCTGCTGCTGTACACCGCCAACTGGCCGGGCGCGCGGCGTCAGCACTGGAACCGTCTGCTACCGGCGCGGGCCATCGAGAACCTGTGCTACGTGGCGGCGGTGAATCGGGTGGGTACGGATGGCAAAGGTTTTGGCTACACCGGTGACAGCCAGGTGCTGGACTTCCAGGGTGAGACCCTGCTGAGTGCGGGGGAGGCGGACGGGGTGTTTCAGGTGTGCCTGGATGCGGCGGAATTGGCGGCGTATCGCACCAAATTCCCGGCGAACCTGGATGCCGATCGCTTTCAGTTTGTCTGATACACCGCTATCGGGAGCAAGCCCCCTCCCACAGGGAAATGCATTCCAAATGTGGGAGGGGGCTTGCCCCCGATGAGGCCCTCACCGACACCACAAATATAAAGCCCAACAAAAAGCCCCTGAGTTCTCACCCAGGGGCCTTTTGCATTTCAGCGATAGGCGTTACGCCGCTTTCGCTGCCTGTTGGCTCAGCGAACGGTTCAACGCACTGAACAACGCCTTGAAGCTGGCGGTGGTGATGTTTTCATCAATCCCCACCCCATGCACCGGACGCTCCCCGTTCACCCGCAGTTCAATGTAAGCCGCCGCCTTGGCATGGGTGCCCGCGCCAATCGCGTGTTCGTTGTAATCCATGATCTCCACGCCAATCGGCAGGCCGGCCACCAGGGCTTCCAGTGCGCCATTGCCTTTGCCTTTCCAGTGCAGGTTGGTTTCGCCCTGGCCCTTGCCCGAGACTTCCACCTCGACATAGCTATTGCCGTTTTCTTCCTGCAGGCGATGGCTGACCAGCGCGTAGGGGGTGTTGGCCTGCAGGTATTCCCGTTGCAGCAACGCGTAGATCTGCGGCGCGGTCATCTCCAGGCCCACGCGGTCGGTTTCGGCCTGTACCACCTGGCTGAACTCGATCTGCATGCGGCGCGGCAGGCTGATGTCGTATTCCTGCTCCAGCAGGTAGGCGATACCGCCCTTGCCCGACTGGCTGTTCACGCGGATCACCGCCTCGTAGCTGCGGCCGATATCGGCCGGGTCGATCGGCAGGTACGGCACCTCCCACAAGGCATCGTCTTTCTGCTGGGTAAACCCCTTGCGGATCGCGTCCTGGTGCGAGCCGGAGAACGCGGTGTGCACCAGGTCGCCTACATACGGATGACGTGGGTGCACCTGGATCTGGTTGCACTCCTCGACGACCTTGCGCACGCCGTCGATGTCGGAGAAGTCCAACTGCGGGTCGAGGCCCTGTGTGTACATGTTCAGGGCCACGGTGACCAGGTCGACGTTGCCGGTGCGCTCACCGTTGCCGAACAGGCAGCCTTCGACACGGTCGGCGCCGGCCATCAGGCCCAGCTCGGTGGCGGCCACGCCGGTGCCACGGTCGTTGTGGGTGTGCAGGCTGATGATCACGCTGTCACGGCGATTGATATGGCGACCGAACCACTCGATCTGGTCGGCATAGATGTTCGGCGTGGCGCACTCGACGGTGGCCGGCAGGTTGAGAATCATCTTGTGCGCGGGCGTCGGGTTCCACACCTCGATCACGGCGTCACAGACTTCCTTGGCGAACTCCAGCTCGGTGGCGCTGAAGGTTTCCGGGGAATATTCGAAGGTCCACTGGGTTTCCGGCTGCTGCGCGGCGTATTTGACGAACAGCTTGGCCGCGTTGACCGCGATGGCCTTGATGCCGTCCTTGTCCTGGTTGAACACGATGCGGCGAAACGACGGCGACGTGGCGTTATACAAGTGCACGATGGCCTTTTTTGCGCCGCGCAGGGATTCGAAGGTGCGTGCGATCAAGTCTTCACGGCCCTGGGTCAGCACCTGGATGGTGGTGTCCTCGGGGATGTGGTTGTCCTCGATCAGGGTGCGCACGAAGTCGAAGTCGGTTTGCGAAGCGGCCGGGAACGAGGCTTCGATTTCCTTCACGCCGACGGCCACCAGGGTCTTCCAGAAGCGCAGTTTCTTGGCGGCGTCCATCGGCTCGATCAGCGACTGGTTGCCATCACGCAGGTCGGAACTGCACCAGATCGGCGCGCTGGTGATGGTTTTCGACGGCCAGGTACGATCCGGAATATCGATGGTCGGGAACGCGCGGTATTTCGAAGACGGGTCTTTGAGCATGCTCATCGGGAAATCCTTGGTTGAGGGGCCGAAAAAAGGCGGCCTGCCGTGAAACTGTTATTGGGAATAAAGCTTTGGACGAGGCAGATCGATTCAGCCTGGCAGTCGTGCGCTGACAAGGCACAGGCTGCGGTGCTGGCGGAGCTGAATGAGGGTGTGAGCGGTTTTCATGTACTCAACCCTAACCGCGGGGGTGAAAGATGGCAAGTCGGTGAAAAAAATTGATGGAATTACTCTTTATTTGCTTTTTTGTGATGCTTTAAAGCTGTTTTTTGTATTTTATTGATCTTTTTTTGCGGCAAGTATTCTGCGGTCGCAATTTTAACTGCAAGCGAAAGGGAAGGGCGCCATGGCGCACCTTCCCAAACCCTCCATACGTTATGCCTTCAGGTACTTATCCACAGTGTGTTCAATCTGCACGTCCCCTCCCCATAACTCCATCTCCTCAGTAAAGTCGTGGGTATGCGCAGGCACCCTGGTAGTGCTGCCGGCTCCTTTGGCCGCGTCACGTACTGAAACGCCCAACCCGCCTGTAAGCTCCGCGATACCAGGGACGGCGCCTCCGGTATAGTCGTCAACGTAAGTGTTCATATGATTGTTGCCGACCAGCGCTACCCACTTCTCTCCTTTGGGCGTTTTTTCGATCAATTTAGTAGCGAAGTAGTTGAGTTCTTCCAGACGATCAATAGAAGAGTTTTCTCTTTGGAGGTTGGCCTCAAAATCGCGTCTGTGCACGGTCAACTCGGCGTGTTCAAGCCCGATCACCTTGAGGCCATGTTTATCCGCCGCTGCCAGTACATCGGTCATGCTCAGCGCATTGTTGCGGTATTTATCAGTGAGATGGCGCGGGAACAGGTAGTGCGCGTCGTCTGCTGTGTAAGCTGTGCCGGCAAGTGTAGGCGAACGTTCCAGGAAATAAGCGTTCTCCAGATAAAGCGTGGTAACCCCAGCGTTTTTGAAGTGCTCCATATTGGTGACCAAAAAATCCAGGCTCGCGACTTGATCATGGGATTCCCCTATCACCCAGCCGTTGACATCAGGACGGGAAAGCGTGTTTTTAATCAGTTCACTTGCGGCTATGTCGACACTGACGGGCTCTATTGCCGGGCGTGGTGCCGGTTGCCTGGCGAAAAAAGAGTCATAAAATTCATCCATGTCACGCCTGAACCATTCCGTCAGCCTGTTGATGTCGGCCGGATCGTCGAAGTCATTTGCTGCTTCGCCCTTCAATATCCTGTCCATATAATCGTCCAGGGGCAGATCGGTTTCTCCACCTTTCAGTTTATTGAGCCTCCATTCTCCTGTGCCGGTGGATACCAGAGACGCGAATTGTTTTCCGGAAATTGCATCGATAGCTCTGACTGAGCCGCCTTCAAGCTTATAGATCGGGCTGATTTTATAAGGGCGCTCCACGCCAGTACCGTCAGTGAAAGGAATATAGAAGTCGTCGCCGACTTGAAACGTGCCATCCGCTCGTTTTGTTCCATCAAGTACGCTTTGCGGGGCGGCGTGCTGACTGAAGTCCGGCAGGCGCGGCGGCCGTGTCTGGTTGCCGCTGATGGCCACCGTTAGTTTGCCCGCGCCGGCAGACGTTGAGGGCACGTTCAACTGAACTTGATTTGCAACGGCGCTGTTTGACGGCGCAGGAATTACCCGCGTAGCCCGGCCGGACGGCACTGCCGGGGCGCCTGTGCCTGGCGTCAGGGTTTGCGCCTGTGCGGATGGCTTGAACACGGGACGTGAAATCGGACTGGTGGGAATGCGGTGGCCGGTGGCAGCGACGGTGAAGTCGGAGAATGCTCTGGACAGATGGCCGGGTTTGCTGAGGGTTTTTCTAAGAGAGTTTCCCGGCATCCGCATTATCTTAATCGCTGCTTTCGTCAGCCTGGAAGCTGTCGAGACCCCTTTGCCAATGACCGGCACCAGGTCCAGAAAGACCCCCGCCAGTTCGATGCCAAACATCACTTTGTTATAACGCGATTCCTTGGCCACCTCGGCATTGCTGACCGAGCTCAAATCGGCGTTCTTGATCAGGATATCCGACACTTGCTGGTACATTGCATCTCGAAGATCCCCCTCAACGGGTCTTAGATAGGCGATTTTCGGCTCAAGCGCTTTCTGGGCGTTTTCCAGGGTGGCGATGATTTTTTTGTTGCGATAGTCTTCAATCGTTTTTTGTAGCGACTCCAGCGGTGTCGAGTTGACGCGCGCGCGCGAGTAGGCTTGCCACTCTGGTTTACTCATCAATGTCTCCAGCTCCTGCTGGCTGGCCAGCGCGCGCCATGCTATGCCGTCAGGCGCATCGGGACTGTACAAGACTCGAGATAAGTGGCTGTGGTCGCTGATCACGGTGACGCCCTGAACTGGAGCGCCGTAGAACGACATCGTGTTGGCGATGATGGTTTTCCCATCGACCTTCGGGCGTGTGGCCGGGTCGGGATGATCAATCACTGCCCTGACCCACTGGGGCGCCAGTGGTTTGCCCGCGCTGTCTGTTTCTGAAGCCGAATAGGCCGTTGGGCTCAATTTTGCCAGATAGGCATGCTTGTTCATGGTGCTGCGCAGGGCGTGTTTCCATGCTGAGCGCAATTTATGCGGCTCACCGTTGCTGGCATCCGGTGCCAATTGCGCGTGGAGCATGTCGAGGTATTTGCCCCCTACATCCGCGTCTTCCACCAATGCCAGGAGTTCTGCGGTTTTCAGCACGATGGGGTTGCCGTCACGGTCCTGCACCGGCTTGCCTTGGGCATCAAGAAGCTTGGCTTGCAGAGTGTCCTGGACGTGCTGGTTGCTGTCGCCTGCGGGAAATGCCGTCGGGTTTTTCAGTGACAGGTCGGTTAACGATACCTCCTTGGTTTTGTAGTCGGCCGGGGTGTACGCTCCGTGTCTGAAGCGTGTATGAATGCGCGACTTCGTCGTAGTCACAACTTTTGTCTTCTGGGCGTCGACGGTCGCCCCAGGGTGTTTTTTTTGCAGGGCCAGGTTTAATTGCTGGTTGGCGAACTGATGCAGCGCGGGGATTTTTTCGAGCATCGGCGCCAGCCTCCCAATGCTCTTTTGCTCTACACGTTCAAGATACTGATAACCCCGGATCTGAACCGGCGTGAGACTTTTTAGCCACTGCGGCTGTTTTTTGTCGGCCAGTCGTTCGTAACGGGCGAGCATTGCGTTGTTGCCATCAAAATGCGCTGACCAGTCTGCCGCTTCATCGATAGCCGCGCCTATATCGGCGTCTTGCAGAGGCGTCGGGTGCAGGATCTGGTTTTCCGGGTAGAGGGTCTGCATGAGGGTCGCTTGAACCTCATCGGCCTGGCGCTTCAGCAATTGGGTAAACGCATCGGCAATCACGTCGCCCTCAATGGGGACAAGGCTTGCAATCAGGTCCTGGCCCTTTAAAGGGCTGTGAGTCTTTTGTGCCGACAGAGGCAGACCCTCTACGAGCAGGGTTGCGGCTGTGCCCCGTGCATTCAACCGTTGAGCCAGCGCCTGGAACGCTTGAGCGCTGTTCTCGAAGGGTTCGAGGCCCTCACTTGGCGTGCACAGCACCACAGGCCCATCGTCGTTCCCAGGTGCAGAACCTTCCTTGCTGGTGACTAGCCATGCCCCCGCCAAGCGTGCACCGCTGGCGCTGTTGTCATTGATCAAGAGCGGGTAGACGCCTGGCCTTGATTCTGGCGCGAACGCCTGGCTGCGTTCTTCACGCGTGGGGTACTGGAGTACGGTATCCACCAGGCGTTTGGCTTGCGAACTCAGATAGCCATCCTGTTCGCCCAGTGCCGCCAGGGTTGACAGCTGTTTCTTGTGTAATGACAGCAACTGATCCTGGGGTGCGTCTTTGAGGATTTCTGTTGGATTCGGTTGGGTCCAGAAGTTTTTCACGGTTTCTGGGAACTGGGTCGCAATACGCCTGGCTATTGTGTGCAGTGAATCAGCGGCGGTGACGGACCGGGCGGCTTCGGTCGACGCCGTCTTGAGCATGAATCGCGATGTGACGCCTGGCTCGTCGATAAAGTTTTTATCCGGGTAGGCGTAGATTTCCTGAATCGCCCGTGTCAGTGCATCCAGAAGCGGTTCTTTGGACACTGCAACGGATATGCTGCCGTCATCGGCCAGTCTGGATCGCTCGAACGACATCGTGGAGGGATCAAAGGATGTGAGCTGGGGAAATGCCTGTTTAATCTGAGCGTTTACGAAGTCTCTGAATGCAGGCTGTTTTTCTTGCAGTCGGGCCATCTTGAGGCTGAGATTGTCGTATTCAGAGGTGAGAAACTCGACGGGTCCGACTTTGAAGTGTCTTGAGAACTCGTTGGACAAGCTCGCTGGCTCTACGGATATTACCGTAGGTTTTATCAGCGCATTAAGACCGTTTCCCGAGTGCCGCGAATCAGGTTCCGAGGGCGGTTGATCTGTCTCTCTTTCGGTTGCAGGACGTGTATCAGCAAGCGTCAGAGCCGGTGCTGGCGCAGGGGGAAGTAACTGGATAGGTTGTGAACTGAGGGACGTAAGCACGGAACATGTCTCCAACTAGCCTGAAAGGATGTGGGTCACGTTCCCTGTAACTTGCTGGATAAGTGAGCTTTCGGCGTGTCGGGGTTCCGCAGTAAATGTAAGAGCATGCTGAAGCACTCCGTAGTCTGGAGAGCCCTGCTGCTTCAAGGGCTAAAAAAATGTCTCGCAGGCTGACTACGGCTCAAAGGCACCGATAAAGATCGCCGGGTCCACCCGCGCATCGTTGAGGCTGACATTCCAGTGCATATGCGGCCCGGTCGCCCGGCCCGTCGCCCCGACCTTGCCCACCACCGCCCCGCGCACCAGTTGCTGGCCGATTTTCACATCGATCTTCGACATGTGGCAGAACATGCTGATAAAGCCCTGGCCATGGTCGACGAACACGGTGTTGCCGTTGAAGAAATAGTTGCCCACCAGAATCACCCTGCCATTGGCGGGCGTCTTGATCGGCGTGCCGGCCGGTACGGCGAAGTCCAGGCCCGAATGGGGGTTGCGTTCTTCTCCATTGAAGAAACGGCGCACGCCGAACCGGCTGGACAGCGGCCCGTTGACCGGTTTGTCCAGCACCAGATTGCTCGGCACCGTGGGGCTGAAGCTGCGATAGGCCTTGAGCTGCACCGCCAGTTCACCCTCGATGCGCTTGAGCTGCGCGGGTTCGGGGTTGACCTGGCTTTTGTTTTTCAGGGTGATGCGCTGTTCCGGGTACTTCTTGTAACCCACGATGAACGGCAGGCTGCGCCCACCGCTACTGATGCGCTCGTTGCCCGGCTTGACCGTCAGCGGGATGCCGACAATCGCCAGCCAGTTGTCCTGCTCCTTCACCACCAGCACCGGCTTGCCCTGGTAGCTGGCTTTCGGCGCGGCGGTCGCAGGGCCGAGGTCGACCACCGCAACGCCGCCGGGCACCGGTTTGTTCAGGGTTCGGGTGATGTAGCTGTCGGCGTGGGCGTTGCACGCGAGGCACAACAGCATCAGCAGGCTCAGAAGACGTGGCATCGATCAATCCAGTAGCGAAAGGGTGACAGGGGTGAGGTGGTTGTCTTCCACCCGCACTTGCAATTGGCCTTCACCGAGGCGTGCGGTCAGGCGCTGGCCGGTGTGGGTTTGCGCGGCATTGCGAATGGCTTGGCCGCGCTCGTCCAGAAGAATGCTGTAGCCGCGGCCCAGCGTCGCCAACGGGCTGACCACCTGCAGCGTCTGCACCTGGCTTTGCAACTGCAGACGGCGTGCCTTGAGGCCTTCGCGCATGGCGCGGGGCAGGCGTTCGGCCAGGCTGTCCAGGCGTTGGCGCAGCAGGGCCAGTTGGCGGCCCGGGTGCTGGCCGGCCAGGCGCGTCTCCAGGCGAATCAGGCGCTCGCGGCGGGTATTGAGGCTGCGCTCGAAGGCGCGCCGCAGGCGCATATCGAGGTCATCCAGACGCTGAGCCTGCTGACGCAGGCGTTCGCCGGGATGGCGCAGGCGTCGGGCCATGCCCTCCAGGCGCAGGCGGTCATGGCGCAGGCGGTTGCGCATCAGCATCACCAGGCGGCGATGCAGGTTTTCCACCTGACGCACCAGGTGGCTGGCGTCGGGGGCAAGCAATTCGGCTGCGGCGGAGGGGGTAGGGGCGCGCACGTCCGCGACGAAGTCACAGATCGACACGTCGGTTTCATGGCCGACCGCGCTGACGATAGGTGTGACGCATGCGTCCACCGCGCGTGCCACGGCTTCTTCGTTGAAGCACCACAGGTCCTCCAGCGAACCGCCGCCCCGGGCCAGGATCAGCGCGTCAAACCCGCGCGCGTCCGCGCGCTTGAGTGCACGCACAATCTGCGGGATGGCTTCGCGACCTTGCACGGCGGTGGGAATCAGGGTCAGCTCTATGTTCGGCGCCCGGCGGCGGAACACGCTGATAATGTCGCGAATCACCGCGCCGGTGGGTGAACTGATAATGCCGATGCGCCGTGGATGCATCGGCAGCGGCACTTTGCGCTCGGTACTGAACAGGCCTTCGGCGCTGAGCTTTTCCTTCAGCGCATCGAACGCCAGGCGCAACGCGCCGTCGCCGGCCGGCTCCACCGTGTCGAGAATCAACTGGTAGTCGCCACGGCCCTCGAACAGCGAGACCTTGCCGCGCACCTTCACCGCCAGGCCATCCTTCAATGCCTGGCGCACCCGCGCGGCATTGTTGCGAAACAGCGCGCAACGCACCTGCGCGCCGCTGTCCTTGAGGGTGAAGTACACATGGCCGGAGGCCGGGCGGGCGAGGTTGGAGATCTCGCCCTCAACCCAGATGTTGGTGAACACGTCTTCCAGCAACACGCGTGCGCGGCCGTTGAGCTGGCTGACAGTCAGGACTTCGCGGTCCAGGCCCAGGCGGGCAAACGGGTCTTTAATCATGGGCGGCAGTTTATAGGTATTCCCGGGGCAATCACCACGGCCTTGTGCACATGAGCGGCTGCACTATGCTGAGGGGCGGCAATGAGCAAGGAGCCTGCATGACTGCAATCGAACTGTTGAACCACTGGTCTTTTAACGGGATGGACTGGCTGGTCATTGGCCTGGGTGTGGTGCTGGCCTACGTCGTGTTCGGCATCGCCGGGTTCGGCACGGCGCTGATCGCGGGGCCGATTCTGCTGCTGTTCATGCCGTTGTCGAAGATCATCCCGCTGCTGGTGCTGCTGGATTTTGTCGCCGCGTTCGGCGGCCTGCTGCACACCCGGCGCGAGGTGAACACGGCGGAGCTGTTGCGGCTGCTGCCGTGCATGGCCATTGGTTGCACACTGGGTGTGGTGTTTTTGCTCAACCTGCATTCGGATTTATTGCTGCTGTTGATGGGGCTGTTCATCAGCGCGTACGCGATTTACAGCCTCCTGATAAAGGCGCGTCCGACCCAACTGGCGGCGGGCTGGTCGGTGCCTATGGGCACTGTCGGTGGGCTGTTCGGCGCGTTGTTCGGCAGTGGCGGCTTTTTATATGCCATCTACCTGAACAGCCGGCTGCCCAAGGAACAGGCGCGGGCCACTCAAAGTGCGCTGATCAGCGCGAGTACGCTGGTGCGCTTGAGTCTGTTTCTGCTGGCCGGGGTCTATGCGGATTGGCCGCTGTTGCTGCTGGCGCTGTGTCTGTTGCCCGCGATGGGATTGGGGCTGTGGTTCGGGCGCCGGTTGACCATGCGCCTGTCCCGCGAGGCGTTTGTGAGGGGGGTGACGTGGCTGGTGCTGGCGAGCGGCCTTGCGTTGATCGGGCGGTATTTGAGCACTTGACCTGTGCGGGGCAGGGATTAAGCTGCCTGCCTTCAGGGCCTCATCGGGAGCAAGCCCCTCCCGCATTTGAATGCATTTACCGATCAACAGGTGGAGGGGGCTTGCTCCCGATGGCGCCAGCCGCCACACCGCAGGACTCCAATGAACTCCCAAAGCATCCTTGTCCCGAAAATTTCCACCTTGCCCGTCCACGAACCCCGCGCACGGGCGATCGTGCGCTGGCTGGTGCGCAAGAACATCATCAAGGAAGAACTCACCACCTGTGGCCGCACCGGCAACCGCATGGCTTACGGCCTGGCCGACGGCGCCCGCGCCGTGGTGCTGCACCCCGAAGCGCTGCCGTTCAACGAGCCGATCAACGGGCTGGAGATCATCTACAAACGCTGTATCTATACCCCGGCCAAGGGCTTTCTCGAAGAAGCCGGTTGCCCGCAATGCCTCAAGGAGATCGGCGAGGCGCTGTTCGAGAGCCTGGAAGACTGGATGCCCGGCCACACCGACAACTTCACCTGCCCGCTGTGTGGGCATGAAGATGACATCAACGGCTTTCTGTTCCTGCAGGAATGCGGGTTTTCCAACCTGGGTTTCATCTTCAACAACTGGGCGGAGGCGGGGTTCAAACAGAGCTTTATCGATGAGTTCGCCGATTGGCTGGACCAGAAGATCGCCTGGGTCAGGGTCGAGCTGTAACCCCTCCTATCCGTATTCCCAAATATGTCAGAGTTTTACATTGAGACCTGAGGGGTGTCTGAGTATAATGGCGCGCTTCCATTTTCCCGCTCGGGAGCCCCCGCGATGCTGCGTATCAGCCAAGAAGCTCTGACATTCGACGACATTCTCCTAGTGCCCGGTTATTCCGAGGTGCTTCCTAACGAAGTCAGTCTCAAGACCCGCCTAACCCGTGGCATCGAGCTGAATATTCCCCTGGTTTCCGCTGCCATGGACACCGTCACCGAAGCCCGTCTGGCCATTGCCATGGCCCAGGAAGGCGGCATCGGCATCATCCACAAGAACATGACCATCGAGCAGCAGGCTGCCGAAGTGCGCAAGGTCAAGCGTTACGAAGCCGGCGTGGTGAAAGATCCGATCACCATCGAAGCTGACGCCACCGTGCGTGACCTGTTCGACCTCACCCGCATGCACAACATCTCCGGCGTTCCGGTGCTGCACGATGGCGACCTGGTCGGCATCGTCACCTCCCGTGACGTGCGTTTCGAGAACCGTCTTGAAGTCACCGTCCGTGAAGTGATGACGCCTAAAGAGCGCCTCGTCACCGTCAAGGAAGGCGCCGACAAGAACGATGTGCGCGAGCTGCTGCACAAGCACCGCATCGAGCGCGTGCTGATCGTCGACGACAAGTTCGCTCTCAAGGGCATGATGACCGTCAACGACATCGAAAAAGCCAAGGCTTACCCGCTGGCCAGCAAGGATGACCAGGGTCGTCTGCGCGTCGGCGCGGCGGTCGGTACCGGTAAAGACACCGGCGACCGCGTCTCGGCCCTCGTGGCTGCCGGCGTTGACGTGGTGGTGGTCGACACCGCCCACGGTCACTCCAAAGGCGTGATCGACCGCGTGCGCTGGGTCAAGCAGAACTTCCCTGACGTGCAGGTGATCGGCGGCAACATCGCCACCGGCGCTGCGGCCAAGGCCCTGGCCGAAGCCGGCGCCGACGCGGTCAAGGTCGGTATCGGCCCTGGTTCGATCTGCACCACGCGGATCGTCGCCGGTGTGGGCGTGCCGCAGATCAGCGCCATCGCCAACGTCGCCGCAGCCCTCGAAGGCACCGGTGTGCCGTTGATCGCCGACGGCGGCATCCGCTTCTCCGGTGACCTGTCCAAGGCCATCGTGGCCGGTGCGTCCTGTGTGATGATGGGCTCGATGTTCGCCGGTACCGAAGAGGCCCCGGGCGAGGTTGAGCTGTTCCAGGGCCGTTCCTACAAGGCTTACCGCGGCATGGGCTCGCTGGGCGCCATGTCCCAGGCGCAGGGCTCGTCCGACCGTTACTTCCAGGACTCCTCGGCAGGCGCCGAGAAACTCGTCCCGGAAGGCATCGAAGGCCGTGTGCCGTACAAGGGCAGCCTGAGTGCGATCATCCATCAACTGATGGGCGGCCTGCGTTCCTCGATGGGCTACACCGGCAGCGCCGACATCGAAGAAATGCGCACCAAGCCAGAGTTCGTACGGATCACCGGCGCCGGCATGGCTGAGTCCCATGTCCACGACGTGCAGATCACCAAGGAAGCGCCGAACTATCGGGTCGGCTGATGCCGACAGCTAAAAGCCACAAGTTATAAGCTGCAAGCGGGGCTGTGTTGATGCAGCTTCCGCGCAGCCCCCGATTACTTGCAGCTTGCAGCTTGAAGCTTGCAACTGCTCTTCAGAGTTTCTCCTATGGCCCTCGACATTCACGCCCACCGCATCCTGATCCTCGACTTCGGTTCCCAGTACACCCAACTGATCGCCCGCCGCGTGCGTGAAATCGGCGTGTACTGCGAATTGCACCCGTTCGACATGGATGACGACGCGATCCGCGCCTTCGCGCCCAAAGGCGTCATCCTCGCCGGTGGCCCCGAGTCCGTGCACGAAGCCGACAGCCCGCGCTGCCCGCAAGCGGTATTCGACCTGGGCGTGCCGGTTTTCGGGATCTGCTACGGCATGCAGACCATGGCCGAGCAGTTGGGCGGCAAGGTGGCAGGGTCCGAGCTGCGTGAATTCGGTTATGCCCGCGTCGACGTGGTCGGCAAGAGCCGCCTGCTGGACGGCATCGAAGACCACATCGACGCCGACGGCCTGTTCGGCCTCGATGTATGGATGAGCCACGGTGACAAGGTCACCAAACTGCCGGAAGACTTCCATATCCTGGCCAGCACCCCGAGCTGCCCGATTGCCGGCATGTTCAACGACGAGCGCGGCTACTACGGCGTGCAGTTCCACCCGGAAGTAACCCACACCAAGCAGGGTGGGCGCATCCTGTCGCGCTTCATCCTCGACATCTGCCAGTGCGAAGCCCTGTGGACCCCTTCCAAGATCGCTGAAGACGCCATCGCCAGCGTGCGCGCCCAGGTCGGCACCGACAACGTGCTGCTCGGCCTGTCCGGCGGCGTCGACTCCTCCGTGGTAGCAGCCTTGCTGCACAAAGCCATCGGTGACCAGCTGACCTGCGTGTTCGTCGACAACGGCCTGCTGCGCCTGCACGAAGGCGAGCAAGTGATGGCCATGTTCGCCGAGAACATGGGCGTCAAAGTGATTCGCGCCAACGCCGAGGACCAGTTCCTCGACAACCTGGCCGGCGAGTCCGACCCGGAGAAGAAGCGCAAGATCATCGGCCGCACCTTCATCGACGTCTTCGATGCCCAGGCCAAACACCTGGACAACATCAAATACCTCGCCCAGGGCACCATCTATCCTGACGTGATCGAGTCGGCTGGCGCCAAGAGCGGCAAGGCCCACGTGATCAAGTCCCACCACAACGTGGGTGGCCTGCCCGAGGAAATGAACCTCAAGCTGGTCGAGCCGCTGCGGGAACTGTTCAAGGACGAAGTCCGCCGCCTCGGCCTGGAACTCGGCCTGCCGTACGACATGGTCTACCGCCACCCATTCCCGGGCCCGGGCCTGGGCGTGCGTATCCTGGGTGAAGTGAAAAAGGAATACGCCGACCTGCTGCGTCGCGCCGACCACATCTTCATCGAAGAACTGCGCAAGGCTGACTGGTATCACAAGGTGAGCCAGGCGTTCGTGGTGTTCCAACCGGTGAAATCGGTGGGCGTGGTAGGCGATGGCCGTCGTTATGCGTGGGTTGTGGCACTGCGTGCCGTGGAGACGATCGACTTCATGACCGCGCGCTGGGCACACCTGCCGTATGAGCTGCTGGAGACGGTCAGTGGGCGGATCATCAATGAGATTGAGGGTATCTCGCGCGTGACGTATGACGTGTCGAGCAAGCCGCCGGCGACGATTGAGTGGGAATGATGGGACGTCCGGCATTGTCCGGCATGATCTAGCAAGAAATGCCCTGGAGCCCGCGTAATTGCGGGCTTTTGGCTTTTTGGGTCTGGCAAATTCTGGCAGCTTTGTGCATCGCCAAGCACCGTGTTTATGTGGCATGGTACGGGGCATTGACTGAGCCAAATGCCATGCTTAGTGCTCGATACCATGTCGCCTTAGTAGGGAAGGGCATGGTATCAAATTTCATCATTAGCCCGGTTTCATTGGGTTTTAACGTGGTGCATGAGTGCTTTTCTGAGCATGGTATTTTTTCCATGGAATCCATAACTGCCATGTTGACCGATACCAAGCTGCGCAACCTCAAACCGACAGAAAAACTCTACAAAGTGAACGACCGCGACGGGCTGTACAGCTTTACGAGGCCTGTGCAAAGAAATCGAAGCAGTGCTCTCAGAATGGGAATGGAGGGGAGAGGGACGCGTCGAGTTTGATCAGAAGGAGTTCGATATCATCGTAGACGGCCAGTCTCGGCAATCCCACGGTAAAGGTGTACGAGCGGTTCTGCATACCGCGTTCACCATCGGACTGCTCCGCTTCTGCAAGATCAACGATTTGCCTCATCCGGGTGTCGTCGTTATTGACTTACCTCTGACGAGCTATAAAAAAGGAAAACCCGGAGGCGCCAAAGATGGGCCAATCGATGCAGGTATGTAGTCCGCTTTCTGGCGTTCGCTTACGGCAATTGATCCCGGTGTCTAGGTCATAATTGTTGAGAATAAAGAGCCGCCTGCCACGGTGGCAAATGACCTGACATACTACTGGTTCGCGGGGGATACAGGTTCTTCGAACGATCGAAAAGGTTTTATCGCGGTCGTGTGAGTCATGCGCGCGACGTACGACTATGCGCGACAAAACGAGCCCCATCATTTTTCGGGAGGAAATACCGCATTGCACCAAGCAACGAGAGGCGCTTCACAGATCCCGTGTCACAGCGGTGTGGCGGTATGAGAGAGGCAACGGGAGTGAGTTCCGTAGCGAGGACCGGTTCGACGGAGGGTTGATGTCATAATGATATTGTTCAGGCAGAATGCCTAGCTCTAACGAAATGGATGTCATCTATGAAAACACTCCCACCGGTCGGACCCTCTCCGGAGCAACGAGCTCTTGTGAGTCAGAACAGGCTTGGCGTAGAAGTTATTTGCGGCGCAGCCGGAAGCGGAAAAACTACAACCGCCCTCCTTAGACTGAAATCGCTATCTCACATGTTCAACGGTCGACTTGTGCGTCAGGAGGAGGATCGACCTATAAAGATTTTGATTCTCACGTTCAACCGGACGCTTGCTGGATATGTTTCAGAGCTAGCACGCCAACAGCCTGACCCCAAATTCAAAATCGACTTAGAAATAGAAACTTTTAGTCGCTGGGCTCTAAATAGACTCGGCTATCAACTAGGCGACCAAAAAAAAGCTGAGGGGGTTCTATATGCATTCGCAACTCAGATTAAGAATCTTTCGCCTCAATATGTCGTTAACGAATGCAATTACATTCTAGGTCGCTTTGAGCCGGAGCGGCTTAATAGTTATCTAGATGCAGACCGAACTGGGCGAGGCCAGATGCCGCGAGTCCCCAAAGCTACGCGGCAACAAATTCTTGATGAAGTTATTGAGCCTTATCATGCATGGCTTCGGGAGAATAATATAATAGACTGGAATCAACTTGCAGTCTTCATGGCAAGAAATATAAGCCCGATCGGCTACGACATTGTAATTGTCGACGAGACCCAGGATTTCTCAGCTACTCAGCTTAGAGCAATAAAGCATCATTTGGCTGATGATCACACCGTGACATTTGTGATTGATACGGTTCAGCGTGTTTATGCTAGGGGCTGGGCATGGGCAGAGGCAGGGTATGAAGTTCGCTCTGAGAGAATTACCAACCTTCGCAATAATCATCGTAATACTCAACAAATCGCTGCTTTCGCGGCTGGAATTCTTGCGGGAGTAACTGTAGATGGGGAAGGTGCCATGCCTAATCTGCATGCAGCAACAGAGACCGGGCCTCTACCTCTCATACTAAAAGGGAAATATCAGCGCCAAATAGACTGGGCTATAGATTATATGTGCCGTAAAATTAATCTCAAAGAGGAGTCGGTCGCATTTCTCAAACCACTAGGTGGCGGATGGTTTGATACCATTCGTGCTTCTTTAGATAGTGCACGTATTCCTTATGCCAATATTACCAGAGAGCGAGAATGGCCTCGAGGTCAAGAAAACGTGGCCACATGCTCTTTTCATTCAGCAAAAGGCCTAGAGTTCGACTACGTTTTTATCCTGGGTTTCAATCAAAGAAATACGGAGTTTTCTGAGGAAGATAAAGGCGACCAGCTTCTTGTTCTGCGTCGCTTGCTCGCTATTGCGGTAGCCCGAGCGAGAAAAGCGGTCTTCGTTGGTTACAAGCCTGGAGAAGAGTCGAGACTGATCCAGTTCTTTGAAGTAGGCACCTATGCTGAGGTTGATGTGTAATGCTTATTGAAGAAATTAAGAGGCGTGGTATTGTTGAGCTTCTTCATTTTACAACCAATCGAGGAATTGTAGGTACGCTTGATTCTGGCTATCTGCTTTCTCGTTATCGTGTAAGACAAGAAGATAATCTCAAATACATCCTGCATTGCAATTCAACAAATCGCCCAGAAGAAAGCGATTTTTTTGATAAGAGCGAGCATTGGATTGATTTTGTAAATCTATCAATTTCAGAGATTAATAGAAGATATTTTGAGGTTTCTCAGGGTTGGCATCTCAATGCGGATGTTTGGTGGGGTATTCTTTCCTTTGATGTCGCTGCAATGGCTGACGATGGCGTGTATTTTGCTACAACTAATAATTCTTACGATTACTGTATAAGAAAAAAAGGACTGGAAGGGTTTAATGGTTTGTTTGCACCTGTGATAAGGCGAAAACCACCAAGTTGGAGTGCGTGTCGCCTAAGACGAGCTGAGCATCTTCCTACATGTGAGCAGGCGGAAGTACTCTATCCACGTGCACTTCCAATTCGATATTTACGCTGTATATACGTATTAGACGAAACCTGCCATGATACAGTCATAGGTTGGCTAGGGGAGTTTGGGCACACTGATGTCGATGTCCAAATAAATCCCCAAAAGTTCCAAGGAGTGAAAAATTGAGCAATCCACTATCCGCAAGCAAAGCTTCTGATCTCAGACAGTCTCACGCCTTCACACAGACCGTTGTTGAGTCAGCCTTGTGGGCTGCTGCTGGCGACGCGCTAGGTTGGATTACAGAGCTTTCGCATGGGCCTGCTGGTGTTAAGAACCGGACTGGGTCAACTGAGGTGAAGCAACCAGTCGCCTGGCAGCGATTGATCGCTGGTCGTAATGGTCCCAAAGTCGCTCTGCCTGCGGGAACCTACTCTGACGACACTCAGCTGCGCCTTGCAGTATCACGCTCCATTCGAGGAAATGGAGTGTTTGATGTTGAGACATTTGCAAAAATTGAACTACCTGTTTGGCCTACTTACGCATTGGGTGCAGGTTTAGGCACAAAAGCAGCAGCTCTCAATCTTTCACGTAGAGGCGTTAATTGGTTTTCAAATTTCTATGTGAAAGGCGCACAGAGTTATATACAAAGTGGTGGTAACGGAGCAGCGATGAGAATTCAGCCGCACGTATGGTCATCGAAAGGTGATGATCAAGAGATGCTCTTGAACGTATTTAGAGATGCCATCACAACCCATGGTCATCCTCATGGTTTTTGCGGCGCTGTATTTCATGCTCTTGTCCTAAAGGAAACGCTGCAAGAAGGTTCTATTCCTGGCCCTTCTAGTTGGAAAGAAATTGCTCAACAATTTCTAGAGTTGCCGAAGATAATCCGCGAGGACAGCCAGCTAGTAGATTTTTGGCTCGCTTCTTGGGAGCGTGAAACAAAAAATACCCTAGAAGAAGCCATGTCCAGGTTTTGTGGCGAGGCGCTGCATGATATTAGCCGAGTCTCTGAGGCGATAAACGATAATCCAGTTTCTGCATATAAATCAGCAATTTCATCTATTGGGTGTTTGACAGATCGGTTCCGTGGATCTGGGTTTAAAACAGCACTAGCCGCTTCGGTGCTGAGTTATCTGTATCGCTCTGAACCCATAGAGGAAGCGCTTGTGTTGTCTGCCAATGTGCTTGAGAGCGACACGGATACTATTGCAACTATGGCCGGAGCGCTTTTGGGGGCTATAGCAGGTCGCTCCCCAATATGGAATATTCAAGATTCGGATTACATTATCTCTGACGCGACACGTCTTGCTAACATCGCCATTGGAAATCCTCAGTCAAGCTTTTCTTACCCTGACATTGGGCGATGGAATCCTCCTGTCAATCAAGGTGCATCCATTCGCGTATATGAAGATAGGCTCGCAATTGCCGGACTTGGTGCGCTGGAAACTTATGGTGACGAATACAGTTTCGGGGATCACGTGTGGCAATGGTCCACACTGCCATTTGGCCAGACAATTCTTGCTAAGAGAAAAGCTTTCATAAATGATGTTGTCGGCATAGATCAACTTCCGAAGCCAAACGCGCCTTCCAATATGCCACCAAGCCGAAGTGCGCCTGACTCTCAATTTAATGTTCAGCAACCTGAATTAAATTTCGAACTTGGAAATACTCAGCCAGCACAAGAAAAACCGTGCGAAGATGTATTTTTAAATGATCTTGATGCCGAATCGGACATCATAATCTCATCAAATTTTGATAGCCACACAATAGGTAAGATTTTTAAAATTCGGATCGATGCGACTTCCTCGATCGAGTCGGCCATGACCCTTTTGGCAATTGTAGCTAAGGCTAGAATCGCCAGAAATAAACGCCGAAAATGAGAGAATGCTAATGATCTGAGACTCATATTTAATGCCTCGCGATGCATTGCATTGAAATGCAGCTGCATCGTGGCTCACTGCGTTAAATAGTGGTGAAGGATCTGAGTACGAAGTAGAGTTGGGCAAGGTGGGTTCAGTGGTGAGTAAAGTAGTTTTTATCTTTTCCGGGCTTTTTGAATCATGATCAGGCTTTTAGCCACACTCACAGCCACCTCAGGCTCTACTGACGAAAAGTCTTGCTTGATCAAAAAATGCACTAGAAGCTCGAAACCATTGCTTGTTGGGGGTGATATGAAAGATCGTAGTCACGATGAAGCAATGGCCGAGGTTTTCCGGGCTGATCCCACGTACGCTATTGAATTGCATGCAGAGGTCTGTCGTGAGGGCTGCGCTGGCGAACTGGCCGTGCTGACGCGGCAACTCTCCACTGGCGTCGCCTTGCTGAAGATGGTTCATAACGACACAGGCCATAAAGATTGATTTTTAACTAGTATGGTATTTTCCATGGTTTTAAAATTATTGTCGCCTTTGTGCGCCCTAGATCCAAGGGCTTCGGCCCTCTATTGATAATAGAGTGGGAATGATTGGACGTCCGGCATTGTCCGGCATGATCTAGCAAGAAATGCCCTGGAGCCCGCGTAATTGCGGGCTTTTGGCATTCTAGGGCTGAGACTTTCTGATAGCTTCATAGCAAGCGCACCAACGGGTGCTCTTTCCAACATTGGCTGATTGGGTAGATTGGTCTGGCTCGATCAATTCTCCTGATAATGGCATTGATATTCACGTTCAGGTCCCGTAGAGAAACTCAGCACTGGGTTCCTTGAAAGATCCTCTGTTCTAGCCAATCCATGTTGAGACTGTGGTGGCGTCACCGCTGGCTTCCGACAGGAAACTCTACGTCGGTGACTCTTCCACGAGCTGTAGAAATTGCTCCAATGCGTTCGCTTTTAAGCACGCTCGAGCGGTTGCTGCAAAGGCTGCATCAGGCCCAGAAAGCGATTGAAGTCGATCGATCAAGTTCTGGAAACGGATATAGTCCGCTGGGGTGCATTCTTCAATCGTAGCCGGGCAAACCTCTCTATAGGTCTCGATCCAATCATTTATCTCGCGCCACCTCCTTTTTCTCGCTGCTACCAAACGGGGGCTATCTAGATACAAGTAGTGAATCGTTGTCTCAACGCGCTTCCGAATGATAGCGTTGTTCGGATCTGAAGGCATCGGAAGCCCTTCCTCATCGAACGTCATCAGCTTTGGATCGGTCTTCTTGGTAGGATCAAGGAGAAGTACAGTCTCTTTGGTTATGTCGCGGTCATCTCACGAAGCCCTGAACGTACCAGGAACCAGAGGGAAATAATCCCATTGTCATCGATGGAGTGAGCCATTTCGTGTCGACGATGTCACGCAGAAGGGCATGAGGGGTATCATGGAAGTGATTGGCCATTAGGTCGAGATGTCACTATCTGGTAAATCGATCCAGCTCCCGCAGTAAATAAAGCTGCGTGTGTGCGACGGTAAAAACGACGGTAAAGACCGGTGTTGATCACCGCTGATCCCTATAACCATTCGGATCTGCGATCTGTTGATGATTGAGTGGAAATGATCCTGCGCTAGCAGGTGAGTGTTGATGACAAAACCCCGGTCTGGTGCCGCAATGCTGTTCACTTAAGCCACAGACCGAAGGTTTTTGATCTTTGGTACTGAGGTGAAACTCAAGAAAACGGCGCTTTCCCATTTCGGGGTAAGCGCCGTTTTTTCTTAAGTGAACAGCATTGCGGCCTGGTACCGGGGTTTTGTATTTTCGGGATGTCAGCCTTCAATCGAGAAGAGTATCAACATAAAGCGCTATTCGAAGTTTTTTGCATCGTATATAGTGCATTAGCTCGCTATTTTTTATTTTTGCATTGTATGGGATGCATTTTGATATGGCCGATTTAGGTACGCTGATCAAAAGTCTGCGCAAGGCCGCCGGTCTTTCACAGGCCCAACTCGCGCAGCGGCACGGCATGAGTCGCGCCACTATCTCGGGAATCGAGAACGACACCATCCCGGAAGTCGGGATTCGTAAGGTCGCGGCGATCCTGGAGGGATTGGGCTATCAGTTGACTGCCGTACCAAGGCATCATCGCAAGACTCTCGATGAACTGAAATCAGGGGGCATCCATGACTAGTCAACGTGACCGGTTGTATATCGGCGCTGGTGGCATGTCTGCTGGAACGCTCGGGCGCGGTGAAGAAGACCGGCGTGATTCAGTGTTCTCGTATAACGAAGAGGTTGCTCAAGAGAATGCTGTTTCCTTGACCATGCCCGTGCGCTTGGAGAGCTACAACTGGAAGTATGGAGTCCACCCGTTGTTCGAGATGCATATCCCCGAAGGGCATCTCAAGAACGAACTTGTGCGACGTTTCAACAAGTCGGTACGCGGCTTTGACGACTTTACCCTGCTGGGTATCGTGGGTCCGCACCAGCTTGGTCGTGTCAGCGTTGCCCACGGTGCGGGTGACGAGTCCCTGCCTGGGGTCAAGCTCTCAGAGTTGCTGGTCTATGACGGGGCGAAAGACCTGTTTGATGATCTTCTGAAAACCTATGCGGCCTATTCCGGGGTGTCGGGTGTTCAACCCAAGGTGCTGGTACGTGATTTTGACGATACAACCCCTGGCATTGAGCGTCTCACGCACAAGGGCGCCACGCATCTGGTGAAGGCGTTCAATGAATCTGACTTTTCACAATTGGCTGCCAATGAGTTTTTCTGCATGCGGGCCGCGTTTCATTGCGGCCTGGAGGTGCCTGAGTTTCAGCTCAGCCAGCAGGGGAAGTTCCTGGTGGTGAAACGGTTCGACATTGGTGCAAGCGCCTACCTCGGATTTGAGGACATGTGCGTTCTATCGGGATGGGGAACCGCCAGGAAATACGACGGCAGCTATCAGGGGTGTGCGAAGCTGATCAGGTCATTTGTCACGCCCAATCGTGTCACCAGGGCACTGGAAGATTTCTTTCTGATGGTGGCGCTTTCTGCCGGGATCCAGAACGGCGATGCGCACCTGAAAAACTTCGGTCTGTTGTATGAGAATTGCGCCGAGGACGCGGACGTTTGGCTCGCCCCTGCTTACGATCTGGTGACCACCACGGTGTACAGCAACAACGACATCATGGGGTTGCTGCTCGGCGGTTCCAAGGCCTGGCCAAAGCGCAAGATGCTGGTCCAGTTCGGGCGAAGTTCGTGCGGGCTGACAGAGTCTCGGTGCAACCAACTGTTGGCCAGGGTGCATGACGGCATGACCCGCGCGATGTCGGAGCTTTCCGAATACCGACGCACTCACCCAGAGTTCGAGGTGGTAGGGGAGAGGATGAGCGCTGCCTGGGCAGCAGGACTGGCGAAGAGTATCGCAGTGCAGTGATCCTCCCGGGTTACGCTCACCGCCGCGCCACATCCGAAAAATAAAACTTATCCAACGTATGCCGCGACTCGGTGTACTCAAACTGCCGTCCATCCTGCAAAAACGTCTGGTTACTCACCACAATCACATGACTCTGCCCATCAAGGTCCAGGTGCGCCTGGTCGTCCTTGCTGCGGGGCAGGGCTTCGATGGTGCGCTGCGCGTAGCTGATCTGCAGCTGTAACTTTTCTTCGATAAACGCATAGATCGACTGTTCGGCAATCGAGCGATCCAGCCCCGGGATCAGGTCGGCGATGAAGTGGTTGATATCGAGGATCACCCGTTTGCCGCCGATGCGCCGTACCCGTTTGATGCGGGTGATCAACGTGCCGGGTTCGGCTTCGAAGTGTTGCAGCAGTGAGCCTTCAAGCGGCAACTGGGTGAACTCGACGACGTCGGTGTGCACGTCATCGCCAAGATCGGCGTGGGTTTCATGGAAGCTGACGATGCCGCCCAGTTGAAACTCGATGGGGTTGGGCGAGAGCACGAACGTGCCCTTGCCGTGGATTTTTTGCGCGAATCCGCGCTCCTGCAATTGCTCGATGGCGCGGCGCACGGTACCTCGGCTGGCCTGGTAGCTGTCCATCAATTCGGTTTCGGAGGGAAGGCGCGTGCCGCGCTGCAGGCGTTCGGTGGTGATGCTGGCAAGCAGATCCGTATAGATCTGGTTGTATTTGCTCATGGGGATGGCTCTGTGCCGGCTTTATGAAGGTGAACGGCGCGTTCAAGGCAGGAACCTTAGTGGCAGAGGTGGGGTTTGTCCATTGGACGCGGGCGGATGATCAGAAATGCCTGACTACAAATTCGGAAAATCAAACATTATGTAACTCGTACAGACGAGTTATTGCTATAACTCGTCTGTACGAGTAGGTTTGTTCTCGGCGTGCTGCCAATGGCTGCCCCCCAATAAAAAAATCAAAGTGGATACCACAAGCATGAGCCACGACTATTCCAGCATCGCCCGCGAGATCCTCGACAACCTCGGCGGGCGCGACAATCTTGAGCAAGCCGCCCACTGTGTGACGCGCCTGCGCCTGGCGCTCAAGGACCCCGGCCTGGTCAAGGTCAGCGCCTTAAACCAGGTCGATCTGGTCAAGGGGTCGTTCTTCACCGGTGGCCTGTTCCAGGTGGTGATCGGCCCCGGCGAAGTGGAAAAGGTCTACGCCGCCCTGCGCGAACTGACCGGCCTGGCGGCGTCGACCATCGCCGACGTGAAGAAGGCCGGCGGCGACAAGACCAACCCCATGCAGCGTCTGGTGCGGGTGTTCTCCGATGTGTTCATGCCGATCCTGCCTGCGCTGATCATCGCCGGTCTGCTGATGGGCATTAACAACCTGATGGGCGCCAAGGGCATGTTCATCGAGGGCCAGACCCTGCTCGAGGCCTACCCGAACCTGGACGGGCTGTGGAGCCTGATCAACCTGATGGCCAACACCTCGTTCGTGTTCTTGCCGGCGCTGGTCGGCTGGTCGGCGGCCAAGCGGTTCGGCGGCAGTGAAATTCTCGGCATCGTGCTCGGCCTGATGCTGGTGCATCCCGATCTGCTCAACGCCTGGAACTACGGCAAGGCCGTCGCCGGGCTCGACGGCCAGAGCCTGCCGTACTTCGATATTTTCGGCTGGTTCCGGATCGAAAAGGTCGGTTACCAGGGGCAGATTCTGCCGATCCTGATGGCGGCCTTTGTGATGAGCGTGATCGAAAAATGGCTGCGCGCGCGGGTGCCGAATGCCATTCAACTGCTGGTGGTGCCGATCACCACCATCGTGGTGACCGGCGTGCTGGCCCTGGCGATCATCGGCCCGGTGACGCGTCACCTCGGCATCCTGATCACCGAAGGCCTGGTCACCCTGTTCGAGATCGCGCCCATGCTCGGCGGCGCGATTTTCGGCCTGCTCTATGCGCCGCTGGTGATCACCGGCATGCACCACATGTTTCTCGCCGTCGACCTGCAGCTTATCTCCACCCAGGGCGGCACCTTTATCTGGCCGATGATCGTCATGTCCAACCTGGCCCAGGGCAGCGCCGCGCTGGCGGTGTTCTACATGACCCGCAACGCGCGGGACAAAAGCATGGCCTCGACCTCGGCGATTTCCGCCTACTTCGGCATCACGGAGCCGGCGATGTTCGGTGTGAACCTGCGCTTCAAGTTTCCGTTCTATGCAGCGCTGCTGGGCTCGGCCCTGGGCAGCATTTTCCTCGCGCTGAACAAGGTCCATGCGTCGGCCATCGGCGTGGGCGGGTTGCCCGGGTTTATCTCGATCGTGCCGAGTGCCATCCCGGTGTTTGTGGTGGGCATGGTGATCGCGATGGTCGTGCCGTTTGTTTTGACCTGCGTGTTGAGCATGAAGATCGTTCGGCCCGGGTACAGGGTTGCCTGACCTGCCGCTATCGGGAGCAAGCCCCCTCCCACAGTTGGAATGCAGTTCAAGTGTGGGAGGGGGCTTGCTCCCAATGAGTCCCTCATCTACGGCACAAAATTCTACTGAAGGAACCCACCATGCAAAACTGGCAACACTCGGTGATCTATCAGATCTACCCCAAAAGCTTCCACAGCCACGCGGGTAACGCCACCGGGGACCTGCTCGGCATCGTGGACAAGCTCGATTACCTCCAGTGGCTGGGCGTCGACTGCCTGTGGATCACCCCATTCCTGCGCTCGCCGCAACGCGACAATGGCTACGACATCAGCGATTACTACGCCATCGACCCCAGCTACGGAACCATGGCCGACTGCGAGCTGCTGATTGGCGAAGCGGCCAAACGCGGCATCAAGTTGATGCTCGATATCGTGGTCAACCACACCTCCATCGAGCACGAATGGTTCCAGCAGGCGCGCAGCAGCCTCGACAATCCGTACCGCGACTTCTACATCTGGCGCGACCAGCCGAACAATTGGGAATCCAAGTTCGGCGGCTCGGCCTGGGAGTACGAGGCGCAGACCGGGCAGTACTACCTGCACCTGTTCGACCACACCCAGGCCGACCTCAATTGGGACAACCCCAAAGTGCGCGCCGAGGTGTTCAAGCTGATGCGCTTCTGGCGCGACAAGGGCGTGGGCGGTTTCCGCCTGGACGTGATCAACCTGATCTCCAAGCCCGCCGACTTCCCCGAAGACAGCAGCGACGGCCGGCGCTTCTACACCGACGGCCCGAACGTGCACCAGTACCTGCAGGAAATGCACCGCGAAGTCTTCGAAGGCCACCACCTGATCAACGTCGGCGAGATGTCATCCACCAGCCTCGAGCACTGCATCCGCTACTCGCGGCCGGAGTCGAAAGAACTGTCGATGACCTTCAATTTTCATCACCTGAAAGTCGACTACCCCAACCTGCAGAAGTGGGTGCAGGCCGACTTCGATTTTCTGCAGCTCAAGCGCATTTTCTCCGACTGGCAACTGGGCATGCAGGCCGGCGGCGGCTGGAACGCGCTGTTCTGGTGTAACCATGATCAGCCGCGGGTGGTCTCGCGCTTTGGTGACGACGGCGAACATCGCGTGGTCTCGGCGAGGATGCTCGCCACCGCGCTGCACTTTTTGCAGGGCACGCCGTTTGTGTACCAGGGCGAAGAGCTGGGCATGACCAATCCGGGGTTCGACCGGATCGAGCAGTATCGCGATGTGGAGACCCTGAATATCTTCCGCCTCAAGCGTGACGCCGGTGAGTCCGAGGCGTCGAGCATGGCGGCGATCATGCAAAAGTCCCGCGATAACGGGCGCACGCCAATGCAATGGAGCAGCGCGGCGAACGCCGGCTTCAGCAGCGGCGAACCGTGGATCGGCATCCCGGCCAATGCGGCGCAGATCAACGTCGACTGCCAGCGGGATGACCCGCACTCGGTGCTGCATCACTACCGCGCACTCATCGCCTTGCGCCGCCGCGAACCGCTGATCCAGGAAGGCGTTTACTGCGAGTTGCTGCAAGGCCATCGGCAAGTCTGGGCCTACCTGCGTGAAGGCCACGGCGAACGCCTGCTGGTGGTCAACAATTTTTACGGCCAGCCCTGCGACATCCAGTTGCCTGAGTACGTGATCAATGCGGCGAGCGAGCAACGCCTGCTGATCAGCAACTACCCCGATTGCCCGGCGCTTACGGGCTCTGTGGCGTTGCGTCCTTATGAATCCTTTGTGCTGCACCTCAAGGAATCAGCCTCGTTGTAACCCCTGCATGGGCATGCGGGGGCGCTTCAAAACCATAATAAAAAATGAGTGGAGTGCGTCATGAAAACAACCATAAAGCTGGGCCTCGTTGCTTCCTGTCTGGGCCTGCCGTTCGGCGCCGAGGCGCTGGAGTTTTCCGGTTATTTGCGCAGTGGCGTGGGGACGTCTACGGGCAGTGGCAAGCAGCAATGCTTCCAACTGCCGGGTGCGCAGACCAAATACCGCTTGGGCAACGAATGCGAGCAATACGGCGAACTGGAACTGCGCCAGGACCTGCTGACCTTCGACGATGGCTCGGTGCTCAGCGTCGATGCGATGGCGTCGCTGTACAACAAATATGACCGCGCCCTCACGTTTCAGGGCGAAGACAACGGCTCGGCGCGCATGCCGCAGTTGTATGCGCAGTGGTCCAACCTGCCCGCCCTTAACGGCGGATCACTGTGGGCCGGGCGGCGTTACTACAAACGTAACGACATCCATATTTCCGACTTCTACTACTGGAACCAGAGCGCCACCGGCGGCGGTATCGAGGACGTGCTGATCGGCGGCCTCAAGTACAGCTACGCGCTGTCGCGCAAGGACAACCTGTACCAGAAGGAATACGCCACCCGCCACGACTTCAACGTCGCCGGCTTCAACACCAATCCCGGCGGCGAGCTGGAGTTGGGCTTGAGTTACATCGCCAGGGCCGGTGGGCGCGACACCAACAGCGGCTGGGCCTTGACGGCGCAGCATGTGCAAACGGGCTTTCTGGGCGGCAAGAACAAATTAGCCCTGCAATACGGCGAAGGCCCCGGCACGGGCCTGGGCTACACCGGCAACACCTTTCTCGACAAGAGCAGCAAAAGTTACCGCGCCGTCGAGTTCTTCGACTGGCAGGTGACTCCGCGTTTCGGTGGGCAGGTCGAGGCGGTGTACCAGAAGGACATTCGCCCCGGCAGCCAGGACCAGACCTGGATGTCCATCGGCGTGCGCCCCGCGTATGCGCTCACTGAACAATTCAAACTGGTCACCGAACTCGGCCATGATCAGGTCGACGCCGCCGGCGGGACGCGCAAGCTGAGCAAATTCACCTTCGCCCCGACCTGGTCGCCCAAGGGCCCGGAATTCTGGGCGCGGCCGGAGGTGCGTTTGTACTACACGTATGCGACCTGGAACGCGGCGGCCAAGCGTGCGGCGAATGAACTGGCGGCCGGTTCGGCGTTGTCCGACACCGGTGCCTACGGCAGCGCGCAGCATGGTTCGAACGTGGGGGTGCAGGTTGAATACTGGTGGAAATGAACGCGGACCCACTCAAAAAACAACAGGTGAAGGCATGACCCTATCCAAACCCCTGGAACTGCTGGCGCCCCTGTCCGGGGTGCTGCTGGCGCTGGAGCAGGTACCCGACCCGGTATTTTCCAGCCGCATGATTGGCGATGGGCTGTGCATCGACCCTACTTCGCAAACCCTCTGCGCGCCGTTCGCCGGGGTCATCAGCAATATCCAGGACACCGGGCACGCCGTCAGCGTCACCGACGACAACGGTGTGCAGGTACTGATGCATATTGGCCTGGACACGGTGCACCTGGCCGGGAAGGGTTTCACCCGGTTGGTCGTGGAGGGCCAGCGGGTGGAGGCCGGGCAAGCACTGATCGAGTTCGATGCCGATTACGTGGCGCTCAATGCCCGCAGTTTGCTCACGCTGGTGCTGGTGGCGAGCGGCGAGCCGTTTGTGCTGCTGGCGCCGGACGCCGACACGGTCGCGGTGGGACAGCCACTGATGCAGGTGTCGCCCGCCGACGCAGACGAGGTAATCGGCAGGGACGAGGGCAATGCCGTGTTCTCCGAGCCGCTGGCCCTGCCCAATGCCAACGGTCTGCACGCGCGCCCGGCGGCGGTGCTGGCGCAGACGGCCAAAGGCTTCAAGGCCACCGTTCACTTGCACAAGCAAACCCAAAGCGCCAACGCCAAGTCCCTGGTCGCGATCATGGCGCTGCAAACCGTGCAGGGCGATACCTTGCAGGTCAGCGCGACAGGGGAGGATGCCGACGCGGCGATCAAGGCGTTGGTCACCTTGTTGGCGCAGGGTTGCGGCGAGACCGTCGAGACTGCGCCGCAGCCAGCGCAAGCGGCCACGCCCGATGCGTCGGCGACCTTGCTGCGCGGCGTGTGCGCGTCACCGGGTTCGGCGTTCGGCCAAGTGTTTCAAGTGGCTGAACCGGCGCTGCACATCACCGAAAACGGCGCCGGCACCTCGGCCGAACACGCAACGCTCACCCGTGCGCTGCTGGCCGCCGCCGAAGCCTTGCAGGCGCTCCAGGACAAGGCGGCCGGCAGTGCCCAGGCGCAGATTTTCCGCGCCCATCAGGAACTGCTCGACGACCCCACCCTGCTGGAGCAGGCCCATGGTCTGCTCAGCAAGGGCAAAAGCGCCGGGTACGCCTGGAACTACGCCACCACCTCAACCGCCAGACTGTTCCTCGGCATGGGCAATGCGCTGCTCGCCGAGCGGGCGACGGACCTGGCCGATGTCGGCCGGCGTGTGCTGAAGCTGATTCTGGGCGTTCAGGACAGCGCCTGGGAATTGCCCGAGCGCGCCATCCTGATCGCCGAGCAGCTCACCCCGTCGCAAACCGCCAGCCTGGATACCGGCAAAGTGCTGGGGTTTGTCACCGTCGGCGGCGGTGCCACCAGCCATGTCGCGATCCTGGCCCGCGCCCTTGGCCTGCCGTCACTGTGTGGCGTGCCGATGCAGGTGCTGGCCCTGGCCAACGGCATGCAGGTGTTGCTCGACGCCGACAAGGGCGAGTTGCACCTGGCGCCTGACCTGGCCGAAATCGAAGCACTGCAAACCGAGCGCGAACAGCAACTGCAGCGGCGTGAGCGGGACATGGCGCAGGCGTCAGCGCCTGCCACAACACGTGATGGGCACCGCATCGACATCACCGCCAACGTCGCCTCGTTGCAGGAGGTACAGCAGTCCCTGACGCTGGGCGGCGAGGGCGTCGGCCTGCTGCGCTCGGAGTTTCTCTACCTGGACCGCAACCGCGCGCCCGGCCCCGAGGAACAGGCGGACACCTACAGCGCCATCGCCCGTGCCCTGGGTTCCGAGCGCAGCCTGGTGGTGCGCACCCTTGACGTTGGCGGCGACAAACCGCTGGCCTATGTGCCAATGGAAGCGGAGGCCAATCCGTTTCTGGGTTTACGCGGCATTCGCCTGTGCCTGGAGCGTCCCGAGCTGTTGCGCGAACAGTTCCGAGCGATCCTCGCCAGTGCCGGGCTGGCGCGGCTGCATATCATGTTGCCGATGGTCAGCCTGCTGTCGGAGCTGCACCTGGCGCGCAAGATGCTGGAGGAGGAGGCGCAGGCGCTGGGCCTGAGTGAGTTGCCCAAGCTGGGCATCATGATCGAAGTGCCGTCCGCCGCGTTGATGGCGGATGTGTTTGCGCCCCATGTGGATTTTTTCTCCATCGGCACCAACGACCTGACCCAGTACACCCTGGCCATGGACCGCGACCACCCCCGGCTGGCCCGCCAGGCCGACAGCTTTCACCCGGCAGTGCTGCGCCTGATCGCCAGCACCGTCAAGGCCGCCCATGCCCACGGCAAGTGGGTAGGCGTGTGCGGCGCATTGGCGTCCGAAGTGTTGGCGGTACCGCTGTTGATCGGCCTGGGGGTGGACGAGCTGTCGGTCAGCGTGCCGCTTATTCCCACCATCAAGGCCACAGTGCGTGAGCGGGCGCTGACCGACTGCCAGCTTATCGCCCGCCAAGTGCTGGGCCTGGAAGAGGCCGCCCATGTGCGCGAGGCCCTGCGCCAATTTCACGCGGCCAGCGTCGACACCTCACCTGTGCGGGAGAACTGAGCATGTTGGATAAACTGAAGCAGGCGTTCTGGAAGGCGCTGACCCCGGACCTGATCGCCGAGACGGACGCCGCGCCGGTACCGGGGCTGTTGTCGGCCGAGGTGCTGAGTGCATTGGGCGGGGCCGATAACCTCAAGTCGCAGCAACGGGTGGCGCTGACGCGGGTGAGGGTGCAACTGCGGGAGGCGGGGCGGTTGGATGAGGCGGCGTTAAAGGCGGCAGGGGTGCCAGCGGTGGTGTTGTCAGACGGTGTCGTACACCTGATCACCGGCCTTTAAGCCCGAATGCAGATCCAGCCAGCAATGGAGATCCAAGTGTGGGAGGGAGCAAGCCCCCTCCCACATTGGTTTTGTACTGTGCTCAGAGTTTGGGGTTGTCTTCCGGCGGCTTGCTCTTGTCCACGCCCGGCACATGCAGGTCGCCTTCCACCACCTGGTTGCCCTCAAGCTGCGGCTGGGTCACCCAGGTGAGGATGTCGTAGTAACGCCGGATGTTCGCCACGAAGTGCACCGGCTCACCGCCGCGTGCATAACCGTAGCGGGTCTTGCTGTACCACTGCTTTTGCGCCAGGCGCGGCAGCATTTTTTTCACGTCCAGCCACTTGTTCGGGTTCAGGCCTTCCTTCTTCGCCAGGATCCGCGCGTCATCCAGGTGGCCGGTGCCCACGTTGTAGGCGGCGAGGGCGAACCAGGTACGGTCCGGCTCGGCGATCTTGTCGTCCAGCTCATCCTTGATCCGGGCCAGGTACTTGGCGCCGCCCATGATGCTCTGTTTGGCATCCAGGCGGTTGGACACGCCCATCGCCTGGGCCGTGTTCTGCGTCAGCATCATCAGGCCGCGCACGCCGGTCTTGGAGGTGACGGCCGGCTGCCACAGTGATTCCTGATAACCGATGGCTGCCAATAGCCGCCAGTCGACCTTTTCTTCCTTGGCATAGGCCCGGAAGTGTTTCTCGTATTTGGGCAGGCGTTGCTGCAAGTGCTGGGCGAAGGTGTAGGCGCCGACATAGCCGAGTACATCCACATGCCCGTAATAACGGTCTTTGAGACGCTGCAGGGTGCCGTTCTTTTCCACCTTGTCGAGGTAGCTGTTGATCTCGTTAAGCAGGCTGTTGTCGGTGCCTGCGGCCACGGCCCAGCTCTGGTTGCTGGCATCGCCAAGGTCGAAGGCCACGCGCACATTGGGGAAGTACACCTGGTTCATCGCCACTTCGTTGGAGTCCACCAGGGTCAGGTCGATTTGCCCCTCGTCCACCATGCGCAACAGGTCGACCACCTCGACGGCGTCGGATTCTTCATATTCGATGGCAGGGTTCTGTTTTTTCAGCGCCGCCAGTTGTTCGGCGTGGGTGCTGCCCTTGAGCACCATGATCTTCTTGCCCACCAGGTCCGCCGCGTTGGTCGGGCGTGACTGACCATTGCGATAGATGACCTGCGGGGTCACTTCCAGGTACGGATGGGAGAAGCGCACCTGCTGCTGGCGCGGCTCGCTGCGCACCAGGCCTGCGGCGGCGAGCACCGGGCCGTTGGGCTTGCCCAGTTGGCCGAACAGGTCATCGAGGTTGTCGGCGGTCTCGATCTCGAGCTTCACGCCCAGGTCATCGGCAAAGCGCTTGACCAGTTCGTACTCGAAACCGGTTTCACCGTTGCGGTCCTGGAAATAAGTAGCGGGGCTGTTCCGGGTGATCACCCGCAATACGCCATCCTCCTTGATTCGTTCGAGCGTGCTGGGTTTGTCAACACAGGCGCTGAGCATCAGGAAGAGTCCGGTTGCGAGCAGCCATTTGGCGCATCGCGGGCGCAAAGCAGTTGGGGAGAACATCTGCGCAGTATACGCAAACGGCCCGTGGCGCCATATCTCGACAGCGGCGCACTTGTCTGCTAGCGCCGCAAAAACTGTGCTGCAGCCCGCAGAAACGCGGGTTGGCGCACGATTGTGACGGTTAAAATAACTGCGCCCAACGCCAGGGATTTTGCCCCGATAGGGTGCAATCACGGCCAACTGACGTTCGGCGGCGGCCAGCGGTGCCGTTTCGGGTGCCGTTGGCGAAGGTTTACGCTAGAATGCACGGCCTCAAAGCACACCCCCTTCCCGAGGCTGTCCCGAAGATGTTGATCCTGCGCGGCGCTCCTGCCCTTTCTGCCTTTCGCCACAGCAAACTCCTTGAGCAACTGAGCCAGAAGGTTCCAGCGGTTACAGGCCTGTATGCTGAATTTGCTCATTTCGCCGACGTTAACGGCGTCTTGACCGCCGACGAACAGCAAGTGCTGGCACGCCTTCTGAAGTACGGTCCCAGCGTTCCCGTTCAAGAGCCCGCCGGGCGCTTGTTCCTGGTTCTGCCACGGTTCGGCACCATCTCGCCCTGGTCGAGCAAGGCCAGCGACATCGCCCGCAACTGTGGCCTGGACAAGATCCAGCGCCTGGAACGCGGCATCGCCTTCTACGTCGCCGGGCAGTTCAGCGACGCCGAAGCCGAGCTGATTGCCAGCAGCCTGCACGACCGCATGACCCAGATCATCGTCAGCCAGCTGGAACAGGCCGCCGGCCTGTTCAGCCACGCCGAGCCCAAGCCGCTCACCGCGATTGACGTGCTCGGCGGTGGCCGCGCCGCCCTCGAGAAAGCCAACACCGAACTGGGCCTGGCGCTCGCCGAAGATGAGATCGACTACCTGGTCGACGCCTTCAACGGCCTGCAGCGCAACCCCCACGACATCGAACTGATGATGTTCGCCCAGGCCAACTCCGAGCATTGCCGTCACAAGATCTTCAACGCCAGTTGGGACATTGACGGCCAGAGCCAGGAAAAAAGCCTGTTCGGCATGATCAAGAACACCTACGTGATGCACAGCGAAGGTGTGCTGTCGGCGTACAAGGACAACGCCTCGGTGATCGTCGGCTCGGTCGCCGGTCGCTTCTTCCCGGACCCTGAGACCCGCCAGTACGGCGCGGTGCAGGAACCGGTGCACATCCTGATGAAGGTCGAGACCCACAACCACCCGACCGCGATTGCCCCGTTCCCGGGCGCCGCCACCGGTTCGGGCGGCGAAATCCGCGACGAAGGCGCCACCGGCCGTGGCGCCAAGCCCAAGGCGGGCCTCACCGGTTTTACCGTGTCCAACCTGCAGATCCCGGGCTTCGAACAGCCCTGGGAAGTGCCCTACGGCAAGCCTGAGCGCATCGTCACCGCGCTGGACATCATGATCGAAGGCCCGCTGGGCGGCGCCGCGTTCAACAACGAATTCGGGCGCCCGGCGCTCACCGGTTATTTCCGCACCTTCGAACAGTCCATCACCACCCCGCGTGGCGATGAAGTGCGCGGCTACCACAAGCCGATCATGCTGGCCGGCGGCATGGGCAACATCCGTGAAGAACACGTCAAGAAAGGCGAGATTCTGGTCGGCTCCAAGCTGATCGTGCTCGGCGGCCCGGCGATGCTGATCGGCCTGGGCGGCGGTGCAGCTTCCTCCATGGCCACCGGCACCAGCTCGGCGGACCTGGACTTCGCTTCCGTACAGCGCGAAAACCCGGAGATGGAACGTCGCTGCCAGGAAGTCATCGACCGTTGCTGGCAGTTGGGCGACAAGAACCCGATCAGCTTTATCCACGACGTGGGCGCCGGTGGCTTGTCCAACGCCTTCCCGGAACTGGTCAACGATGGCGAGCGGGGCGGCCGTTTCGAACTGCGCAACATTCCAAATGACGAGCCGGGCATGGCCCCGCACGAAATCTGGAGCAACGAATCCCAGGAGCGCTACGTACTCGCCGTCGGCCCTGAAGATTTCGCGCGCTTCCAGGCTATCTGCGAACGCGAGCGTTGCCCGTTTGCCGTGGTCGGCGAGGCCACGGCCGAGCCGCAACTGACCGTGACCGACAGCCACTTCGGCAACAGCCCGGTGGACATGCCGCTCGAAGTGCTGCTGGGCAAGGCCCCGCGCATGCACCGTTCGGCGGTTCGTGAAGCCGAGCTGGGCGATGATTTCGACCCGCGCGCGCTGGAGCTGGCCGACAGCATCGAGCGCGTGCTGCACCACCCGGCCGTGGCCAGCAAAAGCTTTCTGATCACCATTGGCGACCGTACCATCACCGGCCTCGTGGCCCGTGACCAGATGGTCGGCCCGTGGCAGGTGCCGGTGGCCGACGTTGCCGTCACCGCCACCAGCTTCGACGTCTATACCGGTGAAGCCATGGCCATGGGCGAGCGCACGCCGCTGGCCCTGCTGGACGCTCCGGCGTCGGGCCGCATGGCGATTGGTGAAACCCTCACCAACATCGCAGCTTCGCGCATCGGTAAATTGTCCGATATCAAACTGTCGGCCAACTGGATGTCGGCCGCCGGCCATCCCGGTGAAGACGCGCGCCTCTACGACACCGTCAAGGCCGTGGGCATGGAGCTGTGCCCGGAGCTGGGCATCACCATTCCGGTGGGCAAGGACTCCATGTCCATGGCCACCCGCTGGAACGAGGACGGCACCGACAAGAGCGTCACCTCGCCGCTGTCGCTGATCGTCACCGGTTTTGCCCCGGTCACCGATATCCGCCAGACCCTTACCCCGCAACTGCGCATGGACAAGGGCACCACCGACCTGATCCTGATCGACCTCGGCCGTGGGCAGAACCGCATGGGCGCCTCAATCCTTGCGCAGACCCACGGCAAGCTCGGCAAGCAGGCGCCGGACGTCGACGACGCAGAGGACCTCAAGGCCTTCTTCGCCGTGATCCAGGGCCTCAACGCCGACGGCCACCTGCTGGCTTATCACGACCGTTCCGATGGTGGCCTGCTCACCAGCGTTGTGGAAATGGCCTTTGCCGGTCACTGCGGTCTGAACATCGTGCTCGACAGCGTTGCCGAGGATGCCTCTGAAATCAACGGCATCCTGTTCAACGAAGAGCTGGGCGCCGTGATCCAGGTACGCCAGGACGCGACCCCGGACGTACTCGCCCAATTCAGCGCCGCCGGCCTGGATGACTGCGTGGCCGTCATCGGCCAGCCAATCAACAACGGTGAGATCAACATCTCGTTCAACGGCGACACCGTGTTCTCCGGCCAGCGCCGCCTGCTGCAACGCCAATGGTCCGAGACCAGCTACCAGATCCAGCGCCTGCGTGATAACGCCGATTGCGCCGAGCAGGAATTCGACGCGATCCTGGAAGAAGACAACCCGGGCCTGAGCACCATGCTCAGCTTCGACGTCAACCAGGACGTGGCCGCGCCCTACATCAAGAAAGGCATCCGGCCACAGGTTGCCGTGCTGCGTGAGCAGGGTGTCAACGGCCAGGTGGAAATGGCGGCCGCGTTCGACCGTGCCGGCTTCAATGCGATTGACGTGCACATGAGCGACATCCTCGCCGGTCGCGTTGACCTCAATGAGTTCAAAGGCCTGGTCGCCTGTGGCGGTTTCTCCTACGGCGACGTGCTGGGGGCCGGCGAAGGCTGGGCCAAGTCGGCGCTGTTCAACAGCCGCGCCCGCGATGCGTTCCAGGGCTTCTTCGAGCGCAACGACAGCTTCACGCTGGGCGTATGCAACGGTTGCCAGATGATGTCCAACCTCAGCGAACTGATCCCCGGCAGCGAGTTCTGGCCACACTTTGTGCGCAACCGCTCCGAGCAGTTCGAAGCGCGCGTTGCCATGGTGCAGGTGCAGGAGTCCAACTCGATCTTCCTGCAGGGCATGGCCGGTTCGCGCATGCCGATCGCCATCGCCCACGGTGAAGGCCACGCGGAGTTCGCCAGCGAAGAAGCGCTGCTCGAAGCCGACCTGTCCGGCACCGTGGCCCTGCGTTTCGTCGACAACCACGGCAAGGTCACCGAAGGCTACCCGGCCAACCCAAACGGCTCGCCGCGCGGGATCACCGGCCTCACCAGCCGCGACGGCCGCGTGACCATCATGATGCCGCACCCGGAGCGCGTGTTCCGCGCCGTGCAGAACTCGTGGCGCCCGGAAGAGTGGGACGAAGACGGCGGCTGGATGCGCATGTTCCGCAACGCCCGCGTGTGGGTGAACTGAGGCGGTGTACAAGCTCGCCTTCTTTGTACCCGCAAGCCATGTGGAGACGGTGAAAACCGCCGTCTTCGCCGCCGGCGGCGGGCGCATCGGCAACTACGACAGCTGCGCCTGGCAAGTGCCGGGCCAGGGCCAGTTTCGCGCATTGGACGGCAGCCAGCCGTATCTTGGGCAGGTGGGTCAGGTTGAAGTGGTTGAAGAATGGAAGGTTGAGCTGGTGGTGGCGGATGCGTTGATTATGGCTGTTGTGGCTGCTTTGAAGCTGAGCCACCCGTATGAAACACCGGCTTATGAGGTGTGGCAGTTGGCGGATTTTTGATTCGACGGCTGTAAAAACAGGAAACCCGCTGGGCCGGTTTGGTCAGCGGGTTTTTTATCGTCGGTTGAAACTTGCTCGCGAAGGCGGTGTCCCGGACACCCTGGATTTGAATAGGGGTTGACGATAATAAATTTATAAAGCACTGTTTGCATGTACAGTATTTGTACCCATGACCAGGACGGTCATGTTTCTTTAGAGAGGGAACTCACATGTCTTATCCAGAAAGCAAACTCAACGGCATCACAGGCTTTGCCAAGGCTGCCAAGGTTACCGGCGGCTGGGCAGGTCCCGTGGTCAGCATTACCAACCTGGATCAACTCAAGGCCAATATCGGCGACGCGACCCCTCGCGTGCTGGTGATCAACAGCAACCTTTCGGCTTCCAGCCTGACCAAAGTGAACCTGGGCTCCAACAAGACCCTGGTGGGCTCGTTCCAGAACCGCACCCTCACCAACATCCACCTGCGGGCAACCTCAGCGTCGCAAAACATCATTTTCCAGAACATCGTTTTCCAGCACTCGGCTGGCATCAAAGACAACGACGACATCCAGCTGTACCTCAACCACGGCAGCAAGTACTGGATCGACCATTGCTCTTTCGTCGGTCACACCTGGTCCGTCAACGACGGCAGCCTCGACAAGTTGCTCTACATGGGTGACAAGGCCGACTACGCGACCATCAGCAACTGCTTCTTTGGTAACCACAAGTACGGCTTGATCCTCGGCCACCCGAGCGATGACAACAACACGGCGTTCAACGGTTTTCCACGGCTGACGATCTGCCATAACCGCTTCGACAATCTGGAAGTGCGCGCACCGGGGCTGATGCGCTATGGCTACTTCCATGTCTATAACAACTACATCAACAAGTTCCACCTGGGCTTTACCCTGGCGCAAAACGCCAACATTCTTTCCGAGTACAACCACTTTGGTGAGGGCAGCGCCAGCAACGGCATGTTGGACGACAAAGGCAACGGCACCTTCACCGATATCGGCAGCGTGCCTGCGATCACTAACCAGAAGTCGCCGAAGGCGCAGTGGACGGCCAATTCCAACTATGACTACGCATTGAAGACCGCCGTGCAAGCCAAGGACTTTACGGTGAAAAACGCGGGGGCTCAGTCGGCCAATCTGGTCTTTGGTGGCTAAGGCCCGGGTGACAGGTGTCTGATTCTCGGGCGCCTGTCAGGCCCAATCGGGAGCAAGCCCCCACATTTTGACTATGTGAATACGTTCAAATGTGGGAGGGGGCTTGCTCCCGATTGGGGCCAATGGAACCACTGTGCTTCTAAACCCTGGCGCCGACCTCACGGTCACCGACCAACCGCTCCAGCGCTTCACCCAGGCCCAGGGCCTTGTCGCCAATCAACAAGTGCCAGACACCGCTTTCCAGCCGGCTAACACCCTGACAACCCAGCGCGGTCAGGGCCGTTTCGGACAACCCCGAGTCATCTCCCAATTCCACCCGTAACCGCGTCATTGCCACAGCCTCCAACTGCTGCACATTGGCTCGTCCGCCCAGTGCACTCAGCCATTTCTCGGCCTCCTGCACATTCACCGCCGCTGGTTTATCCACAGGCGCAACCGGCGCACTGGCAACAAACGACGGCATCGCCAGGCGAATTTCATCAGCAATGCTGTCGGCCAGCGGCCCGACCACCACCTGCAAACTCCCGCCATTACCCGGCCGCACCACCGCCATGGCGCCCAGCGCTTTCAACTCCGCATCCACTGCCTTGTTGCGATCGACCATGTCCAGGCGCAACCGCGTGGTGCAGGCGCCCACACTCAGCAGATTGTCCGCACCGCCCAGCGCGCGGATATAAGCCGTGGCACGCTGGTTGTCGTTCATCACCTCAGCCTGCGCCACCTGGATATCTTCCCGGCCCGGTGTCTTCAGGTTGAAACGGCGAATGCAGTAGCTGAACACGCTGTAGTAAATCAACGCGTAGGCCAGGCCAACCGGGAATATCAGCCAGCCATTGGTGGACTTGCCCCAACCCAGCACCATGTCGATAAACCCTCCGGAGAAGGTAAACCCGAGGTGGATATTCAGCAGGTTGGTCACGGCCATCGACAGGCCGGTCAGCACCGCGTGGATCAGGTACAGGAACGGCGCCAGAAACATGAATGCGAACTCGATCGGCTCCGTCACGCCGGTCAGGAACGAGGTCAGCGCCATCGACAGGAAAATCCCGCCCATCACTTTGCGCCGTTCCGGCAGCGCGTTGCGGTACATCGCCAGACACGCGGCAGGCAGGCCGAACAGCATCACCGGGAACATGCCGGTCATGAACTGGCCGCCTTTGGGGTCGCCGGCGAAGTAACGGGTCAGGTCACCGGTGACGACCGCGCCGGTGACCGGGTCGGTAAAGGTGCCAAACACAAACCAGGCCATGTTGTTGAGGATATGGTGCAGGCCGGTGACGATCAGCAGCCGGTTGAACACACCAAACACGAAGGCGCCGAGGCTGCCGCTGTCCATCAGCAACGCGCCGAAGCTGTTGATGCCCTGTTGGATCGGCGGCCAGATCAGCCCAAAAATCACGCCAAGGCCAACCGCGCTGAACCCGGTGACAATCGGCACAAACCGTCGCCCGCCAAAAAAGGCGAGGTACTCCGGCAACTTGATGTCCTTGAAGCGGTTATACAGTCCGCCTGCCATCAAGCCACTGGCGATACCGGCGAGCATGCCCATGTTGATGGTGGTGTCCATCACCTTGAGAGTGGAGATCATCACCAGGTAACCAATCGCACCGGCCAGACCTGCCGTGCCGTTGTTGTCGCGGGCAAAACCCACGGCAATGCCGATGGCGAAGATCAATGCCAGGTTGGCGAAGATCGCTTGCCCGGCGTCGTGCATCACCGCGATGTTCAAAAGGTCGGTATCGCCCAGGCGCAGCAGCAGGCCGGCAATCGGCAGAATCGCGATCGGCAGCATCAAGGCGCGGCCCAGGCGTTGCAGGCCTTCGATGAAATGTTGATACATGGCGTGTCTCCTTTTGTTGTTGTTATCAGCTCAGCGGCCAGTGGTGTTGACAGGCCTGGCGAACGGCTCGGGCGCTGCTCAGGTCGAGCAGGCCCTGGCTCAGTTGCCGGCAGTGCGCCGCATCCAGGTGGCGGACGCGGTCCTTGATTTCGCCGATCTGCAGCGGGCTCACCGACAGCTCGCTGACGCCCAGGCCGATCAGCACCGGCGTGGCCATTGGGTCGCAGGCCAGGGCGCCACATACGCCAACCCAACGCCCATGTTTCGCCGCCCCCGCGCAGGTCTGGGCAATCAGCCGCAGCAGCGCCGGGTGCAACGCATCGACCCGCGCCGCCAGACCGGCGTGATCGCGGTCCATGGCCAGGGTGTACTGGGACAGGTCATTGGTGCCGATGGACAAAAAGTCTGCATACAGCGCGAGCTGCTCGGCCATCAGTGCAGCGGCGGGCACTTCGATCATCACGCCCAGTTCCGGACGCCGGGTCAGTTCCAGCTCGGCGCATAGTTGATCCAGGCGCTGGCGGATCTGCAGCAGTTCATCCACCTCGCTGACCATCGGCAGCAGGATGCGGCAGCGTTCGAGCGGCGCTACTTGCAGCAGCGCGCGCAGTTGCTGGTCGAGCACATCGGGGCGCACCTGGGCCAGGCGAATACCGCGCAGGCCCAACACCGGGTTGGCCTCGGCGGGCAACGGCAGGTAGTCCAGTTGCTTGTCGCCGCCCACATCGATAGTGCGGATGATCACCGACTTATCGCCCATGGCATCCAGTACGGCTTGATAGGCCTGACGTTGCTCCTGTTCATCGGGCGCGGTGCGACGGTCGACGAAGAGGAATTCGGTACGCAACAGGCCGACGCCGTCGGCGCCGTTTTCAAAGGCCACCTCGGCTTCGGCGCTGGAGGCGACATTGGCAGCGACTTCAACGCTCACGCCGTCGGTGGTGTGTGCGGGTAATTGGGCCTGGGTCTGTTGCTGCTGGCGGCGCAGCTTCTGCGCGTCGAGAATCTGGTGCACTTGGGCGTGCCGGGCGTCGCTGGGCGCCAGTTCCAGGCGACCATTGGCCGCGTCCAGGACCACACGCTGGCCCTGCGGCACATCCAGGAGTTCGGTGCCCAACGCCACCACGCAGGGCAAGCCCTGACCCCGGGCCAGGATCGCCACGTGGGACGTCGCGCCACCTTCGGCCATGCAGATGCCGACGGCGTTTTGCGCGCTCAGTTGCAGCAGGTCGGACGGTGTCAGCTCATGGGCGCTGACAATCGCACCCGCCGGCAATTCGACATGCCAGGCGTCACCGAGCAAGGCGCGCAACACGCGTTGTTGCAGGTCACGCAGGTCGTTGGCGCGTTCGGCGAACAGCGGCTTGCCCAGCGCCAGCAACACCGCGCATTGGGCCTGGATCGCATCGCGCCAGGCGTGGGTGGCGGCGCTGCCGTGTTCGATGGACGCGGTGGCCGCGTCAAGCAGCGCCGGGTCTTCCAGCAGGGCCTGGTGGGCGGCGAAGATGTCTTCTTCCTCGGCGTTTTTGCGCTGCCGAGCGTGCGCCAGCGTGTCGCGGATTTCGCCGCGCACCTGTTCCAGCGCCGCGTCCAGGCGTTCGAGTTGTTCATCGACGCGATGGCCGCCGGTATCGGCTGGCAGCTCAACGCCGCTGAGACGGATCAACGGTCCGCACACCAGGCCGGGCGCAGCGCACACGCCTTGCAGCACGTCGGCTTCGACGCGGACTCGAGGTGGCGCAGCGGTAACGGCCGGGGGCTGATGGGCTTCGCTGATTGTCACGGACAGGGCGGCCACCAATGCCTGCAACGCCGCGTCGGCGTCGTTGCCGCGACAGCTGACGCGTACTTCATCGCCCTCGCCAATGCCCAAGCCCATCAGGCCAATCAGGCTGTCGCATGCCGCCGATTTACCCGCGAAGTGCAACTGTGCCTGGCTGCTGAAGCCCTGGGCGGTTTTGCGGATCAGCGCAGCCGGACGTGCGTGCAAACCACCACGGTGAGTAACGCGCACACGGGCGCTGGCCTCGACCGTTGAGTTATCCACAGCGGTTTGAACGCAGGCGGCTGAACGCACGGTGACCTGCATCAACGGCTCGCCGACTTTCACGGTTTTCAATGACCGAGGCGTCAGTTCAAAGCGTTCGCTGTTGGTCAGAATGATCGGGCTCACCAGGCTCTTGCACCGCCGCGCGATGCGGTCCAGGTCAAAGCGCACCAGTGCCTGCCCGTTGCTCACCTGCGCACCGTGCTCGACCAGCAGCTCAAAGCCTTCGCCACCCAGCTCCACGGTGTCGATGCCCAGGTGCATCAGCAGTTCGGCGCCGTTTGCAGCGCGAATCGTCAATGCATGCCCGGTGCGGGCGACATGGATGATCACACCGTCGCACGGCGCATGCAGGCAGTCATTCAACGGGTCGATGGCAATACCGTCGCCCATGGCGCCGCTGGCGAACACGTCGTCGGGGACGTCGCCCAGGGCCAGCAGCGGCCCGCTGAGGGGAGCGCTGAGGGTCAATACATTATTGTTGTTGGACATGGGCACGGTACTCATCAGGAAAACACCACTCAGTGAGTGCGGGTGACTTTGCTCAGGTGGCGCGGCTGGTCCGGGTCCATGCCCCGGGCTTCAGCGAGACCTGCGGCCATCACGTAGAAACTCTGGATGGCCAGGATCGGATCGAGGCTCGGGTGCTCGGCGCGGCTCAGGGTCAGGTCGCGTTCGGCGATATCGTCCGGCGCGGCCAGCAACACGCGGGCGCCGCGCTGGCGCATATCGGCGGCCAGGCTCAACAGGCCGGCCTGCTCGGCACCGCGCGGGGCGAATACCAGCAGCGGGTAGTTTTCGTCGATCAGGGCCATCGGGCCGTGGCGCACTTCGGCGCTGCTGAAGGCTTCGGCCTGGATCGCCGAGGTTTCCTTGAGCTTGAGCGCAGCTTCCTGGGCGATGGCAAAACCGGCGCCACGGCCAATCACCATCAGGCGCTGGCTGCCTTTGAGGGCGTCGATGGCGAGTGTCCAATCCTGCTTCGCGGCGGCACGCAGCTCGTCGGGCAGGGCGCGGCAGGATCGCAGCAAATCGGCTTCCTGGCTCCAGTGCCCGACCAACTGCGCGCTGGCGCTGAGGGTGGCGATAAAGCTTTTGGTCGCCGCCACGCTGAGTTCCGGCCCGGCGCACAGTGGCACGTGGAATTCGCAGGCGGCTTCCAGCGGCGAGTCCTCGGCGTTGACCAGCGAGATACTCAAGGCCGCGCGCTTGCGCAGCAGGCGCAGGCTGTCGACCAGGTCCGGGCTCTGCCCCGACTGCGAGAAACCGAACGCCACCTGGCCGCTGACCTGCAACGGCGCCTGCAACAGGGTCACCACCGACATTGGCAGCGACGCCACCGGGATGCCCACATGCTGCATGGCGAGGTAGGCGAAGTAGCTGGCGGCATGGTCGGAACTGCCGCGGGCGATGGTCAGCGCCACCTGCGGCGGCTGGCGGCGCAGGCGCTCGGCGATGTTCTCCAGTGGCACGCCGAGGCGTTGCAGTTGCGCGGCGACGGCATCAGCGGAGGCCAGGGCCTCTTCAAGCATTTTTGAAGTCAATGGTTTCTCCTTCGACCATTACGTCGGTGAGGGTCAGGGCGCGGTCCAGGCGCACGCAGTCGGCAAAGCTGCCGGGTTGCAGGCGGCCGCGCGCCTGCAGGCCCAGGTAGTCCGCCGGAAATTGCGACAGGCGTTGTGAGGCTTCGCTGATGGGCAGGCCGATTTTCACCAGGTTGCGCAGCGCCTGATCCATGGTCAGCGTGCTGCCGGCCAGGGTGCCGTCGGCCAGGCGCACGCCGCCCAGGCATTTGGTCACGGTGTGGCTGCCCAGCTTGTATTCGCCGTCGGGCATGCCGGCGGCGGCGGTGGAGTCGGTCACGCAGTACAGGCACGGGATCGAACGCAGGGCCACGCGCATGGCGCCGGGGTGCACGTGCAGCAGGTCGGGGATCAGCTCGGCGTATTGGGCGTGGGCCAGAGCGGCGCCGACGATGCCGGGTTCACGGTGATGCAACGGGCTCATGGCGTTGTACAAATGGGTGAAGCTGGTGGCGCCGGCTTCGAGGGCGGCCACGCCTTCTTCATAGCTGCCCAGGGTGTGGCCGATCTGCATGCGCACGCCGCGTTCGCTGAGCGCGCGGATCAACGCTGCGTGGCCGGCGATTTCCGGCGCGATGGTGATCACGCGGATCGGCGCCAGGGCGAGGTAGGCCTCCACTTCGGCGATCAAGGCGGTGTGGGCGAAGTTGGGCTGGGCGCCGAGTTTGCCCGGGTTGATGTAGGGCCCTTCCAGGTGTACACCGAGCACCCGCGCGCTGCCGGTGGGGCGTTGCTCGCAGAAGGTGCCGAGCTGGCCGAGTACGCGGGAAATCTCCTCCACCGGCGCGGTCATGGTGGTGGCCAGCAGTGAGGTGGTGCCAAAGCGCACGTGGGTGCGGGTGATGGTCTCGAAGGCGCTTGCACCTTCCATGATGTCGGCCCCGCCGCCGCCGTGCACATGCAGGTCGATAAAGCCCGGCAGCAGGTAAGGCAGGTCATTGTCGGCGGGGTCACAGGGCGTGCCTTCGATGGCGCTCACCCGGCCGTTTTCGTGCACCAGGCGGCCGCGAATCCAGCCCTGGGGTGTGAGGATGTTGTCTTCGGACATGGGCAGTTCTCTAGAGTCGCAGTTCAGCGGAGTAGTCATGACGGCGCAGCTCTGCGACAAAGTCGTAGTAGTCGTTGCGGCAGTAGGTGTCGGTGATCTCAATCGGCGTGTTGTCGGCGGTGTAGCCAACCCGCGACATCAGCAGCATGGCGGTGCCGGGGGCGATGCCCACGAGGGCGGCGAACTCGTCCGACGCATTGATTGCCTGCACATGCTGCAGGGCGCGCACGATGGGCTTGCCGATGCCTTCCAGGTATTCGTAGAGCGAGTTGCCCAAGGTGTGTGGCTGTGGCAGCACCGAGGCGGGGAGGGTAGTCATCTCGATGGCCATGACCGTGTCATCGGCTTTGCGCAAACGCTTGAGGCGCGCGACCTTGTCGGTGGGTGACAGGGCGAGGCGGATCAGCTCTTCGTGCGTTGGCGGGGTGACCTCGCGCTCCAGCCAGTGCGAGCTGGGCACAAAGCCCTTGAGGCGCAGCATTTCGCTGAAGCCCGAGAGGCGCGACAGCGGTTGTTCCAGGCGCGGCGTGATAAAGGTGCCGGAACCCTGACTGCGGCGGATCAGGCCCTGGGCAAACAGCACTTGCAGGGCTTTGCGTGCAGTGACCCGCGAGATACTCAACTGCTCACTGAGTACGCGTTCGGAGGGCAAGGCCTGTTCGGATTTCCACTCGCCGGCATGGATGGCCGCTTCCAGGTTACGGGCCAGTTGCAGGTACAGCGGCGTGGATTGCGTGTCGTCAGGGCGCAGGGCCAGGATGGGATTCATGGGTGAGTGTCCGATGCGTTATTTGGAATGTTGTCGCCCGGTATTGGCCGGAAACTAATACCACTTAGATACCATGTCAATGCACCCAAAACCGTGCAGGCACCGGTTTCAGAGCCCTGTATTGGGGCCTGGCATCAAGTGGTATTAGAGAGGTCTTGATGGCGCGCAGAACGACGCAAGCCCGCGCGGTGAACTGGTATTCACCGGCAGGCGCTGTCAGGGGCGGGAAAATATTTCGAATTATTTTACGAGCGATTGAAGATCAGGGCCGGATCTCGATCAGGGTGCCGTCCTTGACCAGGTTCCAGACCTCGCGCATGTCGACGTTGCGCATGCCGATGCAGCCATCGGTCCAGTCCAGGGTGTGGAACCACTGCTCCGGGTAGTCTGCGGTGTCAGGCGTGCCGTGGATCATGATCATGCTGCCGGGCTTCACGCCTTCGCGGCGGGCGCGGGCGGCGTCGCTGATATTGGGGTAGGAAATGTGCATGGCCAGGTTGTAGCGGTCGCTGACCTTGCGCCAGTCGAGCCAGTAAAAACCTTCCGGTGTACGGCGGTCGCCCTCGATCAGCTTGTGGCCCTTGGGGTTCTTGCCCAGGGAGATGCGGTAGGTCTTGAGGGGCTTGCCGTCGTTGATCAACTGCAATTGGTGGGCAGACTTGAGCACCAGGACCTTCTCCACCGGTTTGCCGCCCAGGGTTTCCAGGGTGGACGCCGATGACAGCGAGGCGAACGACAGGCAGAGCAGAGCGAGCAACCAACGCATTGACACGATTTCCTGGGGGCCGGATCAGGACCGGGCGGTGTTGGACATGGGCGGTACCGCTTCGCTGCGCACGGGGAAAGCCTGTTGCCGACGGTCGGCAAAAAAGCATTCCAGGGTACGCCCCACCGTGCGGAAAGCCAGTTCGGACCAAGGGATATCGGCCTCGTCGAACAGCTTCACCTCAAGGCTTTCGATACCGGCGGCAAAGTCCAGGTCGACGAGTTCTGCGCGGTAGAAAATATGCACCTGGCTGATATGCGGCACGTCGATCAGGGTATAGATCTGCAGGTTGCGGATGCGCGCGCAGGCTTCCTCGAAGGTTTCGCGCACGGCGGCCTGTTCCACCGTCTCGCCGTTTTCCATGAAGCCTGCGGGCAGGGTCCAGTAACCCAGGCGCGGCTCGATGGCGCGGCGGCACAGCAGCACTTTGTCGCCCCAGACCGGCAGGGTGCCGGCCACGATATTGGGGTTCTGATAGTGGATGGTGTGGCAGTGATCGCACACATAACGCAGGTGCGCGTCGCCATCGGGGATGCGTTGGGTGACCGGTTTACCGCACTGGCTGCAGAAGTTCATGCTCGGGTTCCTGGAGATTGCGTGCATCTTGGCTTGGTGCCGGGCGTTCCTGCAAGTTGTCGTTTAACGACACGCCTGCGGTTTTGGGGTTGGGCGCCCGCACGCTTTGGTGCATGATGCAAGGTAGCCAACAGACCGAGATGACTCATGCTGGACGAGCTACTTCGCCGGGTAAGCAATCACACGCCGCACACGCTGGAGACCGACGGGCGGTTCCCCGAGGCCGCGGTGCTGGTGCCCATTACCCGCAGCGACGAACCCGAGCTGATCCTGACCCTGCGCGCCAGCGGGCTGTCGACCCATGGCGGCGAAGTCGCGTTTCCCGGCGGGCGCCGTGACCCCGAAGACCCGGACCTGATCTTCACCGCGCTGCGCGAAGCCGAAGAGGAAATCGGCCTGCCGCCGGGCCTGGTGGAAGTGATCGGCCCCTTGAGCCCGCTGATTTCCCTGCATGGCATTCGCGTTACGCCTTACGTGGGGGTGGTTCCCGATTACGTCGAGTACCTGGCCAACGACGCCGAAATTGCCGCTGTTTTCAGCGTGCCGCTGGATTTTTTCCGTCAGGACCCGCGCGAGCACACCCATCGCATCGATTATCAGGGCCGCAGTTGGTACGTGCCTAGCTACCGCTTTGGCGAGTACAAGATCTGGGGACTGACCGCCATCATGATCGTCGAGCTGATCAACCTGCTGTATGACGACGCCAGGATCAGCCTGCACCAGCCGCCCAAGAGCTTCATCAATATTTAAGCCATCACCTGAATGGCAAGCCGCGAGGACACACCATGAAATACCGCCTGGGCGACGCCCGCGTCGAGACCCACCCTGACAGCTGGGTGGCACCCAATGCCACACTCGTGGGCAAGGTCAAGCTGGAGGAGGGCGCCAACGTCTGGTTCAACGCGGTGTTGCGGGGCGACAATGAACTGATCCTGATCGGCAGGAACAGCAATGTGCAGGATGGCAGCGTGATGCACACCGACATGGGCTACCCGCTGACCCTGGGCACCGGCGTGACCATCGGCCATAACGCCATGCTGCACGGCTGCAGCGTCGACGATTACAGCCTGATCGGCATTAACGCGGTGGTTCTCAATGGTGCCAGAATTGGCAAGCACTGCATCATCGGCGCCAATTCGCTGATCGGTGAGGGCAAGGAAATTCCCGACGGCTCGCTGGTAATGGGCTCGCCGGGCAAGGTGGTGCGTGAGCTGACCGAGGCGCAGAAGCGCATGCTCGAAGCCAGCGCCGCGCACTATGTGCATAACGCCCAGCGGTATGCGCGCGACCTGGCCGAGCAGCAGGCATGAACCCGGCTGAACGTCCTGTCGCCTCGCCGTGTGTGAGCATCTGTGCATTGGATGATGACGATATCTGTACCGGCTGCCAGCGCACGGTGGCCGAGATTACGCGCTGGAGTCGCATGGACAATGCCGAGCGCCGGGTGGTGTTGGGGTTGTGTCATGAGCGGGCGGTGGCCGGTGGGTTGGTGTTTATGATGCCGGGCAAGTCCGGCGCCTGAACCACCGCCATCGGGAGCAAGCCCCTCCCAATTTGAATGTATTCACACATCCAACTGGGTGAACCCGATCAAATGTGGGAGGGGGCTTGCTCCCGATGAGGCCTTCTCTGACAACCTAATTACCCACAGGCTCTACCCCATGCTCTTCCTGATCGCCTACATCGGCAGCGTCGTGCTGATCAACTTCGCCTTCTCCACCGCCCCGCACCTGGACGTCATCTGGTCCGCCTGGGGCGGACTGGTGTTCATCCTGCGCGACATGGTGCAAACCCGCTTCGGCCACGGTGCGATCATTGCCATGCTGGCCGCGCTGGTGCTGTCCTACATCACCTCCGACCCGTCCATCGCGCTGGCCAGCGCCACGGCGTTCGCAGTGTCCGAATGCATCGACTGGCTGGTGTTCAGCATCACCCAGCGGCCGTTGCATGACCGCCTGTGGATCAGTTCGGCGCTGAGCATTCCTCTGGATACCTTTATCTTCTTCGGTCTGATCGGCGCGCTGACCCCGGCCGTTGCAGGTACGGCGCTGGTGTCGAAATTCGCCGGCGTCACGGTGGTGTGGTTGATCATGGCCTGGCGTCTGCGTAAACGGGCTGTCGCCAACTGAGGCCAATTTTTACAGTTCATGTAAAATGCCGGCCTTTCTCCCCATGATCCGCTCCCCTGAGGACCTGAGATGACCCGAATCGGAACTCCATTGTCGCCGACCGCGACCCGCGTAATGCTGTGTGGCTGCGGTGAGCTGGGCAAGGAAGTGGTGATCGAGCTGCAACGCCTGGGCGTTGAAGTGATTGCCGTGGATCGCTACGCCAACGCGCCGGCCATGCAGGTGGCGCATCGCAGTCACGTGATCAACATGCTCGACGGCGCCGCCCTGCGCGCGGTGATCGAGGCGGAAAAACCGCACTTCATCGTGCCGGAAATCGAAGCCATCGCCACCGCCACCCTGGTCGAGCTGGAAGCCGAAGGCTTCACCGTGATCCCGACCGCGCGTGCCACCTCGCTGACCATGAACCGTGAAGGCATCCGTCGCCTGGCTGCCGAAGAACTGGACCTGCCGACCTCGCCGTATCACTTTGCCGATACCTTCGAAGACTACAGCAAGGCCGTGCAGGACCTGGGCTTCCCGTGTGTGGTCAAGCCGGTGATGAGTTCGTCGGGCAAGGGCCAGAGCCTGTTGCGCAGCGCCGAGGATGTGCGCCAGGCGTGGGATTACGCGCAGGAAGGCGGGCGTGCCGGCAAGGGCCGCGTGATCATCGAGGGCTTTATCGACTTCGACTACGAAATCACCCTGCTGACCGTGCGCCACATCGGCGGTACCACGTTCTGCGCGCCGGTCGGTCATCGTCAGGAGAAGGGCGACTATCAGGAATCCTGGCAGCCCCAGGCCATGAGCCCGGTGGCCCTGGCCGAATCCGAGCGCGTTGCCAAAGCGGTGACCGAGGCCCTGGGCGGTCGCGGTCTGTTTGGTGTGGAGTTGTTCATCAAGGGCGATCAGGTGTGGTTCAGCGAAGTGTCGCCGCGCCCCCATGACACTGGCCTGGTGACCCTGATTTCCCAGGACCTGTCGCAGTTTGCCCTGCACGCGCGCGCCATTCTTGGCCTGCCGATTCCGTTGATTCGTCAGTTCGGCCCGTCGGCGTCGGCGGTGATTCTGGTGGAAGGGCAATCGACGCAGACCGCATTTGCCAACCTCGGTGCCGCGTTGAGCGAGCCGGACACGGCATTGCGGTTGTTTGGCAAGCCGGAGGTGAATGGCCAGCGCCGCATGGGTGTGGCGTTGGCGCGGGATGAGTCGATTGAAGCGGCCCGAGCCAAGGCGACCCGTGCTTCGAAGGCTGTTGTTGTAGAGCTCTAAAAGCATCGGGAGCAAGCCCCCTCCCACATTTGAATGTATTCACACATCCAACCCTGTGAACCACGATCAAATGTGGGAGGGGGCTTGCTCCCGATAGCGCTCTATCAGGCCACCTTGTTCAAGTCGTTATCCCGCGTCTCTTTCAGGCACAGCACCGCAATCAAGCTGATCAGCGCCGCCGCCGACACATACCCGCCCACATAACTCAGCCCGCCCATCGCCACCAGCTTGGTCGCGAAGAACGGCGCCGCTGAAGCCCCCACGATGCCACCCAGGTTATACGCAGCCGAAGCGCCGGTATAACGCACGCGGGTCGGGAACAGCTCCGGCAGCAGCGCGCCCATCGGGGCGAACGTCACCCCCATCAGGAACAGCTCCAGGGCCAGAAACAAGGCGACCCCCCAGGTCGAACCCTGGGTCAGCAGCGGTTCCATGGTGAAGCCCGACAGCATCGTCAGGATCGCGCCGACGATCAGCACCGGCTTGCGCCCGTAGCGATCACTGGCCAGCGCCGCCAGCGGTGTCGCCAGCCCCATGAACAGCACCGCAAAGCACAGCAGGCCGAGGAAGGTTTCGCGGCTGTAGCCCAGTGTCGACACCCCGTAGCTCAGGGAAAACGCCGTGGTGATATAGAACAGCGCATAGCACACCACCATCGACGCAGCGCCCAGCAGCACCGGCAGCCAATGTTGGCTGAACAGTTCCACCAGGGGCACTTTCACCGGCGCCTGTTTGGCGACGGCATTGGCGAACACCGGGGTTTCATGCAGCTTCAGGCGGGCGTACAGGCCGACCATCACCAGCACCGCGCTGAGGATGAATGGAATGCGCCAGCCCCAGCTGCGGAACTGCTCGTCGTTCAGGCTCATCGCCAGAATCAGGAACAGACCGTTGGCCGCCAGGAAGCCGATGGACGGACCCAGTTGCGGGAACATGCCAAACCAGGCGCGCTTGCCCTTGGGAGCGTTCTCGGTGGCCAGCAACGCCGCGCCGCCCCATTCCCCGCCAAGGCCCAGGCCCTGGCCGAAGCGCAGCACGCACAGCAGAATCGGCGCCCAGGCACCGATGCTGTCGTAACCGGGCAGCAAGCCGATCAGCGTGGTGCATACGCCCATCAGCAGCAGCGACGCGACCAGCGTGGACTTGCGGCCAATGCGGTCACCGAAGTGGCCGAACAGCGCCGAGCCCAATGGGCGGGCGATAAAGGCGATGCCGAAGGTCAGGAACGACGCGAGCATCTGTGCGGTGCCGGAGGTCTGCGGGAAGAACACCGGACCGATCACCAGTGCAGCTGCGGTGGCGTAGATGTAGAAGTCGTAGAACTCGATGGCGGTGCCGACGATGCTTGCGGTGGCAACCCGTGCGGTCGAATTGCTCGGGGCGGCAGGCGCTGCCTCGCTATACGTGGTGGTCATGAGGTATCCCTGGCGGTCGTTGTTATTGGTCGAACACCCATAGGACTGGGTGGGCGGGGCTCGCGGGGATTATAGGAACAACAGCGTGGCATCAGCTACCGCAAATCCAGTGCGGGAGGGGGCAGGCCTCCCACAGGGTGAGCTGTGTTTTGTCAGATCGCGACAGGCACGCGGCTGGTGTGCCAGATCAGCACCTTGCTGACCCGGTTGTCCTCGGTCTCGAGGATCTCCAGGCGGTACCGGCCGATCTTCAGGCACACCGCGCAATCCGGAATGGTCTCCAGTGCTTCGGTCACCAGGCCGTTGAGGGTCTTGGGGCCGTCGCTGGGCAGGTGCCAGGTCAGGCTCTTGTTCAGGTCGCGGATCGAGGCGGCGCCGTCGATGATGTAGCGGCCATCGGTCTGGGCCTCGATATGCGGGTTGTCCGAGCTTTGCTCGTTCTCGAACTCGCCGACAATTTCTTCGAGGATATCTTCCAGGGTGACGATGCCCATCACTTCGCCGTACTCATCCACCACCATGCCCAGACGCCGCTGTTGTTTGTGGAAGTTCAGCAACTGGAGTTGCAGTGGCGTGCTTTCCGGGACGAAGTAGGGTTCGTGGCAGGCGCTCAGCAAGCCGTCTTTGGTGAGGCGGGCATCGGGCAGCAGGTGCTGGATCTGCCGGGTATTGAGCACGGCTTCGACCTGGTTGATGTCGCTGTGAAACACCGGCAGTCGGGTGCGCAGGGTATTGCGCAGTTGCTCGATGATCTCGTCGATCGAATCATCCAGGTTGATGCCGTCCACTTCACTGCGCGGCACCAGGATGTCATTCACCGTGATGTTGTCCAGCGCATGGATACCGGGCATGCCAGGCGTGCGGTCTTCATCGGTGTCGGCTTGCGGCTCGTCGTCATGATCGGGCAGTGGGTCATCGCTGTGTTTCACCACGCCGGGTTTGCGCGCAAACGGGCGCAATAGCAGCAAGCTCAAGGCATTGAGCAGCCAGGCCAGGGGGTAGAGGAGTTTCAACGGCAGGCCCAGCAGCACATTGCCAAACCCCAGCACCGCCTGAGGGTGGCGGGTGGCCAGGGCGCGGGGCAGGTAGTCGGCCAGCACCAGCAGCAGGGCGCTGGAGATCGCCCAGCCCAGCCAGGGGCCGTTTTGCGCCCACGCATAAATCGCCAGCAGGGTGCAGAGAATCACCACCACGCCCCGGCACAGGGTGTTGCACAGGATCAGGCTGTTGCGCGGGAAGTTCAGGCGTGCGGCCGCCTTGTCACCCTGGCGCGTGCCGGGACGCAGGGCCAGCAGGTGCTGCTGGGCGGCTTCGATGGCGGTAAACAGCGCCGCCCATAACACCAGCAGGGCGATTACCGCGAGCATCGGCCCCAGGGGCAAGTTGTCCATGTGTGCTGCCCGTCAGATATGCAGGATGTATTCGCGAACCAGCTTGCTGCCGAAATAGGCCAGCATCAGCAGGCAGAAACCGGCCAGGGTCCAGCGGATTGCCTTGTGCCCGCGCCAGCCGAGGCGGTTGCGGCCCCACAGCAGCACGCTGAACACCACCCAGGCCAGGCACGCCAGCAGGGTTTTGTGCACCAGGTGCTGGGCAAACAGGTTCTCGACGAACAGCCAGCCGGAAATCAGCGACAGCGACAGGAGCGTCCAGCCGGCCCACAGAAACCCGAACAGCAAGCTTTCCATGGTTTGCAGCGGCGGGAAGTTCTTGATCAGGCCAGAAGGGTGTTTATGTTTGAGCTGGTGGTCCTGCAGCAGCAGGAGCAGGGCCTGGAACACCGCGATGGTGAACATGCCGTAGGCGAGGATCGACAGCAGGATATGCGACAGGATGCCCGGCTCTTCATCGATCACCTGCACCGTGCCGGTGGGGGCGAACTGCGCCAGTAGCACCGTGAGCACGCCCAGCGGGAAGAGCAGCACCAGCAGGTTTTCCACCGGGATGCGCGTGCAGGCGATCAGCGTCAGGCCGATCACGGCCGCCGCGATCAGGCTGGCGGCGCTGAAAAAATCCAGGCCCAGGCCGATCGGCGTCATCAGGTGGGTAAACAGGCTGGCGACGTGCGCCACCAGGGCGAGGCCGCCAAGGCCTGCGAGCAGGCGTTTGTCGGCCTTGACGCATTTGGCCAGGCGGGTGCCCTGGTAGAGGGTCGCAGCGGCATACAGGATGGCGGCGGCGAGGCTGGGTAGCAAACTGGGTGACAAGGGAAGCATAAATCCTGAAAGGAAAGCCCGAAAGGCGCTGAGTTTGGCATACACAGACGTTGCACGAAAGACTCCCGGGCCAGACAGCGGGTGTGCATGGGCGCAGTCTTCGCTATAATCCGCGACCTGCCCACGCCGCAGGCTCGCCGAGCGCTGTTTTTAATAGCGATTTACCACAGCCTGGGCCGTCATTACCTCGGTCTACCAAAGCATTTCGATGAATGGGGCCTGAAAGGATCGCGCATGTTTGAAAACCTGACTGACCGTCTCTCGCAGACGCTGCGCCACGTTACCGGCAAGGCCAAGCTGACCGAGGACAATATTAAAGACACCCTGCGCGAAGTGCGCATGGCGTTGCTGGAAGCCGACGTCGCCCTGCCGGTGGTCAAGGACTTCGTCAACTCGGTCAAGGAGCGTGCGGTCGGCACTGAGGTGTCGCGCAGCCTGACCCCGGGCCAGGCGTTCGTGAAGATCGTCCAGGCCGAACTCGAAAGCCTGATGGGCGCCGCCAACGAAGACCTGAACCTCAGCGCCGTGCCGCCGGCCGTCGTGCTGATGGCCGGTCTGCAGGGCGCGGGTAAAACCACCACGGCCGGCAAACTGGCGCGCTTTCTTAAAGAGCGCAAGAAGAAGTCGGTAATGGTGGTGTCGGCTGACGTTTACCGTCCGGCCGCCATCAAGCAGCTGGAAATGCTCGCGGGCGAAGTGGGCGTGACCTTCTTCCCGTCGGACCTGAGCCAGAAGCCGGTCGACATTGCCAACGCAGCTATTAAAGAAGCCAAACTGAAGTTCATCGACGTGGTCATCGTCGACACCGCCGGTCGCCTGCACATCGACGAAGAGATGATGGGCGAGATCAAGGCGCTGCATGCCGCGATCAATCCGGTCGAGACGCTGTTCGTGGTCGACGCCATGACCGGCCAGGATGCGGCCAACACCGCCAAGGCCTTCGGCGACGCGCTGCCGCTGACCGGCGTGATCCTGACCAAGGTCGACGGCGATGCCCGTGGCGGTGCCGCGCTGTCGGTGCGTGCCATCACCGGCAAGCCGATCAAGTTCATCGGTATGGGCGAGAAGAGCGAAGCGCTCGAGCCGTTCCACCCTGAGCGTATCGCTTCGCGCATCCTCGGCATGGGCGACGTGCTCAGCCTGATCGAGCAGGCCGAAGCCACCCTCGACAAGGACAAGGCCGACAAGCTGGCCAAAAAGCTGAAGAAGGGCAAGGGCTTCGACCTCGAAGACTTCCGCGACCAGCTGCAGCAGATGAAGAACATGGGCGGCCTCGGTGGCCTGATGGACAAGCTGCCGAACATCGGCGGTGTGAACCTGGCGCAGATGGGCAATGCCCAGGGCGCGGCAGAGAAGCAGTTCAAGCAGATGGAAGCCATCATCAATTCCATGACCCCGGCCGAGCGCCGCGACCCTGAGCTGATCAGCGGTTCGCGCAAGCGTCGGATCGCCATGGGCTCCGGCACTCAGGTGCAGGACATCGGTCGCTTGATCAAGCAGCACAAGCAGATGCAGAAGATGATGAAGAAATTCTCCGCCAAGGGCGGAATGGCCAAGATGATGCGCGGCATGGGCGGTATGTTGCCCGGCGGCGGCATGCCGAAAATGTAAAGTATTCGAGCGCAGGCACAGCGTGCGCTCCGACCCACAGGGATGTGGGATCTCCAGCAAACCCGCCGTTGGCGGGGGCTGACTCGCCGTTTTTAACGACGGCTCTATAGCAGATCTGAATGGCACGCGGGCAGGCGCCGGAAAAAGACATTTGCAAAAGTCCGGATATTCCTTAGAATATGCGGCCTTTCGGGCACCTATGCCCGCTGTGCATTTAGATTTGCAGCACCGACTACAGGAACGATGTTCACATGCTAACAATCCGTCTTGCCCTTGGCGGCTCCAAAAAGCGCCCGTTTTACCACTTGACCGTAACCGACAGCCGCAACCCGCGCGACGGTTCGCACAAGGAACAGGTTGGTTTCTTCAACCCGATCGCTCGTGGTCAAGAAGTTCGTCTGTCCGTGAACCAAGAGCGCGTAGCCTACTGGCTGAGCGTGGGTGCACAGCCATCCGAGCGCGTTGCAAAGTTGTTGAAGGACTCGGCCAAGGCCGCAGCCTGAGCAATATGAACGCGACGCCAACTGTTGCTGATGATTTGATCGTTATCGGCAAGATTTACTCTGTTCATGGCGTTCGCGGCGAAGTGAAGGTGTATTCCTTTACTGATCCGACTGAAAACCTGTTGCAGTACAAGACCTGGACGCTCAAGCGCGAAGGTAGTGTGAAACAGGTCGAGCTGGTCAGTGGACGCGGGAGCGACAAGTTCCTGGTCGCAAAGCTCAAGGGTCTTGATGATCGTGAAGAAGCTCGTCTTCTGGCCGGTTATGAGATCTGCGTGCCGCGCAACCTGTTCCCTGAATTGACCGACGGCGAGTACTACTGGTACCAGCTGGAAGGTCTGAAGGTTATTGATCAACTGGGGCAATTGCTCGGGAAAATCGATCATCTTCTGGAAACCGGCGCCAATGATGTAATGGTGGTCAAGCCTTGCGCTGGCAGCCTGGATGATCGCGAACGGCTGTTGCCCTATACCGGGCACTGCGTGTTGGCCGTCGACCTTGCCGCAGACGAGATGAAGGTGGAATGGGATGCGGACTTCTAGGCGTGGCTAATTTGCGCATTGAAGTGATCAGTTTGTTTCCCGAGATGTTTTCCGCCATCAGCGAGTACGGCATCACCAGTCGGGCGGTGAAACAGGGGCTGTTGCAGCTCACCTGTTGGAACCCGCGAGACTACACGACGGATCGGCATCACACTGTGGACGACCGCCCATTTGGCGGTGGCCCGGGCATGGTGATGAAGATCAAGCCCCTGGAAGACGCACTGGTTCAGGCCAAGGCAGCTGCAGGGGAGAAGGCGAAGGTAATTTACCTGTCCCCTCAAGGCCGTCAGCTGAAACAGGCTGGGGTCCGCGAACTGGCGAATGAGGAAGCATTGATCCTGATTGCCGGTCGCTATGAAGGCATTGACGAGCGTTTTATTGACGCTCATGTCGATGAAGAGTGGTCGATTGGGGACTATGTCCTGTCTGGCGGTGAGCTGCCGGCGATGGTCCTGATAGATGCGGTTACACGGCTGCTGCCTGGAGCTTTAGGGCATGCGGACTCCGCGGAGGAAGATTCCTTCACGGATGGTTTGCTGGATTGCCCGCACTACACCCGCCCGGAGGTGTATGCGGATCAGCGTGTTCCCGACGTGTTGCTAAGTGGCAATCACGCACACATCCGGCGTTGGCGTTTACAGCAGTCCCTTGGTAGGACCTATGAACGACGCGCCGATCTTCTGGATAGCCGCTCGCTTTCTGGAGAAGAGAAGAAGCTGCTCGAGGAATACATCCTCGCGCGGGACGATAGTTAAACGTATCGATGGTAGGTCCATTGACTTACCTTAGGAGCACAGCATGACTAACAAAATCATCCTTGCACTCGAAGCAGAGCAGATGACCAAAGAGATCCCTACCTTTGCCCCGGGCGACACCATTGTCGTTCAGGTGAAAGTGAAGGAAGGCGACCGTTCGCGTCTGCAAGCGTTCGAAGGCGTGGTAATCGCCAAGCGTAACCGTGGTGTGAACAGTGCTTTCACTGTTCGTAAAATCTCCAACGGTGTTGGCGTAGAGCGTACTTTCCAGACCTACAGCCCGCAGATCGACAGCATGGCCGTCAAGCGTCGCGGTGACGTACGTAAAGCCAAGCTGTACTACCTGCGTGACCTGTCCGGTAAAGCAGCTCGCATCAAGGAAAAACTGGCTTAAGTCCAGCGTTCCGATGCAGAAAAAAGCAGCCTTCGGGCTGCTTTTTTGTGCGCGGGATTTGTTGACTGGCCCAAAGCCGAGTTGCAGCTATCGCGGGCAAGCCAGCGCCCACATGTTGATGTGTAAACATATTCAAGTGTGGGAGCTGGCTTGCCTGCGATAGGATCTACCCGACACCACCGCCACCAGCCTGAGCCCCCATGCCCGCCATCGACCACCCTCTGATCGACCGCTTCCTCGACGCCCTCTGGCTGGAAAAAGGCCTGTCGGACAACACTCGCCAGGCCTACCGCAGCGACCTGGCCTTGTTCAACGGCTGGCTGCAGGAAAAGCAACTCGAACTGATCAACGCTGGTCGCGAGCTGATTCTCGATCACCTCGCCTGGCGCCTGGAGCAGCATTACAAGCCGCGTTCCACCGCACGATTTCTCTCGGGCGTGCGTGGCTTTTACCGTTATTTGCTGCGGGAAAAGCTCATCGCCCTCGACCCGACCCTGCAGATCGACATGCCGCAACTGGGCAGGCCATTGCCCAAATCGCTGTCGGAGGCCGACGTCGACGCTTTGCTCGCCGCCCCCGACCTGAGCGAAGCCATCGGCCAGCGTGACCGGGCCATGCTGGAGGTGCTCTACGCGTGCGGCCTGCGGGTGACCGAGTTGATCAGCCTGACCCTGGAGCAGGTCAACCTGCGCCAGGGCGTGTTGCGGGTAATGGGCAAGGGCAGCAAGGAGCGGCTGGTGCCCATGGGCGAGGAGGCGATTGTGTGGGTGGAGCGCTACATGCGCGATGCGCGCCATGAACTGCTCGGCGGGCGTCCCAGCGATGTGCTGTTCCCCAGCCAGCGCGGTGAGCAGATGACGCGACAGACCTTCTGGCATCGGATCAAGCACCAGGCCAAAGTCGCCGGGATCGGCAAGGCCCTGTCGCCGCACACCTTGCGCCATGCTTTTGCTACCCACTTGCTCAATCACGGCGCCGATTTAAGGGTGGTGCAAATGCTGCTCGGCCACAGCGACTTGTCCACCACCCAGATCTACACCCACGTTGCGCGGGCACGCCTGCAGGATATGCATGCCAGGCACCACCCGAGGGGCTGAAAACGCCCAATTTATGCCGCCACGGGCTGCCCTGCGGCCCAACTGTGGTAGGCTTTGCCGGTTAGCAAAGGCGACGGTCCACCCCCGAGTTTCCAATCGGCATAACTGTACCGTCCCTGCATCTGCCCCTCAGGAGTTTCCATGCGCTTGATCCAGATTATTGCCGCCGCAGCCATTGCGTTGGTTTCCAGCGTTGCCTTCGCCGATGACGCCGCCGAGCAGGCCATTCGCAAGAGCCTGGCCAACCTGCAGCTCGACACACCCATCGAAAGCATCGGCGCCAGCCCCATGGCCGGCCTGTATGAAGTCAAGCTCAAGGGCAGTCGCGTGCTGTACGCCAGTGCCGACGGCCAGTACGTCGTCCAGGGCTACCTGTTCCAGCTCAAGGACGGCAAACCGGTCAACCTGACCGAGAAAGCCGAACGCCTGGGCGTGTCCAGGTTGATCAACGGCATTCCGGTGGCTGAGACCGTCGTGTACCCGGCGATCGGCGAGACCAAGACCCACATCACCGTGTTCACCGATACCACCTGCCCTTACTGCCACAAGCTGCACGCCGAAGTGCCGGCGCTGAACAAGCTGGGTGTGGAAGTGCGTTACGTCGCCTTCCCGCGTCAGGGCCTGGGTTCGCCGGGTGACGAGCAGTTGCAGGCGGTATGGTGCTCGGCCGACAAGAAAGCTGCCATGGACAATATGGTCGATGGCAAGGAAATCAAGGCCGCCAAATGCGCCAACCCGGTTTCCAGGCAGTTTGCCCTCGGTCAGTCCATCGGCGTGAACGGTACACCGGCCATCGTTTTGGCTGACGGTCAGGTGATTCCTGGCTACCAGCCGGCACCACAAGTTGCCAAACTGGCTTTGAATGCCAAATAAACCAGCATCGTCGATGCTTCGACGATCAGGGCTCGCCGCCAAACCTGCGGGCCACTAATTGAAAGCCGCAGTTGTGCGGCTGTTTTCCACGGCCGACCTAGCGTCGGCCGTTTCATGGGGAGTTCTTCAGTGAAACCGGTCAAAGTAGGCATCTGTGGGTTAGGGACCGTCGGTGGCGGTACCTTCAACGTACTTCAGCGCAATGCTGAGGAAATTTCCCGCCGTGCAGGTCGCGGGATTGAAGTGGCGCAGATTGCCACGCGTTCGCCAAAGCCTCAGTTCCAAACGACCGGTATTGCGATGACCAACGATGTCTTCGCCGTGGCCAGCAACCCTGAAATCGATATCGTCATCGAGCTGGTGGGCGGCTACACCGTGGCCCGCGAGCTGGTGCTCAAAGCCATCGAAAACGGCAAGCACGTGGTCACCGCCAACAAGGCGCTGATTGCCGTGCACGGCAACGAAATCTTCGCCAGGGCGCGGGAGAAGGGCGTGATCGTAGCGTTCGAAGCCGCCGTGGCCGGTGGCATTCCGGTGATCAAGGCGATCCGTGAGGGCCTGTCCGCCAACCGCATCAACTGGGTGGCGGGCATCATCAATGGCACCGGTAACTTCATCCTTACCGAGATGCGCGAGAAGGGCCGTACCTTTGAAGACGTGCTCGCCGAAGCCCAGGCCCTGGGTTACGCCGAAGCCGACCCTACCTTCGACGTGGAAGGCATCGACGCTGCCCACAAGCTGACCATCCTGGCCTCCATCGCCTTTGGTATCCCGCTGCAGTTCGACAAGGCCTACACCGAAGGCATCACCCAATTGACCACCGCCGACGTGAATTACGCCGAGGCCCTGGGCTACCGCATCAAGCACCTTGGCGTGGCGCGCAGCACCCCGGCAGGTATCGAGTTGCGTGTACACCCGACGCTGATCCCGGCTGATCGCCTGATCGCCAACGTCAACGGCGTGATGAACGCCGTGATGGTCAACGGCGACGCTGCTGGCTCCACCCTGTTCTACGGCGCCGGTGCTGGCATGGAGCCGACCGCTTCGTCGGTGATCGCCGACCTGGTGGATGTGGTTCGCGCCATGACCAGCGACCCGGAAAACCGCGTGCCGCACCTGGCCTTCCAGCCGGACTCGCTGTCGGCCCATCCGATCCTGCCGATCGAGGCGTGCGAAAGTGCCTACTATCTGCGTATCCAGGCCCAGGATCATCCGGGCGTGTTGGCCCAGGTCGCCAGCATCCTGTCGGAGCGCGGGATCAACATCGAGTCGATCATGCAGAAGGAAGTCGAGGAGCAGAACGGCCAGGTACCGATGATCCTGCTGACCCACCGTGTGCTCGAACGGCATATCAACGAAGCCATCACCGCCATGGAAGCCCTGCAAGGCGTGGTGGGGCCGGTGGTACGGATTCGTGTCGAACACTTGAATTAACCGATCTGTTCCAGGGGCCCCGTGAGCACGGCGGCCTCTGTTCGAGAATGTTGTAGAGGAGCCAGTCATGCGTTATATCAGCACCCGCGGCCAGGCACCGGCCCTGAACTTCGAAGACGTTTTACTGACAGGCCTCGCCACCGACGGCGGCCTGTACGTGCCGGAAAACCTGCCACGTTTCACCCAGGAAGAAATCGCTTCGTGGGTGGGCTTGCCATACCACGAGCTGGCGTTCCGGGTGATGCGCCCGTTCGTCACCGGTAGCATCCCGGATGCGGACTTCAAGAAGATCCTGGAAGAAACCTACGGCGTGTTTTCCCACAGTGCCATCGCACCGTTGCGCCAATTGGACGGCAACGAGTGGGTGCTTGAGCTGTTCCACGGTCCGACCCTGGCGTTCAAGGACTTTGCCCTGCAACTGTTGGGTCGTCTGCTTGATTACGTGCTGGCAAAGCGCGGCGAGCGCGTGGTGATCATGGGCGCCACCTCCGGTGACACCGGTTCGGCGGCCATCGAAGGCTGCAAGCACTGCGAGAACGTCGACATTTTCATCCTGCACCCGCATCAGCGTGTATCGGAAGTGCAGCGTCGGCAGATGACCACGATTTTTGGCGAGAACATCCACAACATCGCCATCGAAGGCAACTTCGATGACTGCCAGGAAATGGTCAAGAACAGCTTTGCTGACCAGAGTTTCCTCAAGGGTACGCGTCTGGTGGCGGTGAACTCGATCAACTGGGCGCGGATCATGGCCCAGATCGTCTACTACTTCCATGCCTCGCTGCAGCTGGGCGGGCCGGCGCGTTCGGTGTCGTTCTCGGTGCCGACCGGCAATTTCGGCGACATCTTCGCCGGCTATCTGGCGCGCAACATGGGCCTGCCGATCAACCAGTTGATCGTCGCCACCAACCGCAACGACATCCTGCACCGCTTCATGAGCGGCAACGGGTATGTGAAGGAAACCCTGCACGCCACGCTGTCACCGTCGATGGACATCATGGTCTCGTCGAACTTCGAGCGCCTGCTGTTCGATATGCACGGTCGCAACGGAGCTGCTATTGCCGACCTGATGAGCAACTTCAAGAGCGGTGGCGGTTTCAGCGTCGAGCAGGAGCGCTGGACCGAAACCCGCAAGCTGTTCGATTCCCTGGCCGTGGACGACGCGCAAACCTGCGAAACCATCGCTGAAGTCTATGCCCGGACCGGTGAACTGCTCGACCCGCACACTGCCATCGGCGTAAAGGCAGCGCGCGAATGCCGTCGCAGCCTGGATATTCCGATGGTGATCCTCGGCACCGCGCACCCGGTCAAATTCCCGGAAGCGGTGGAGAAGGCCGGCGTTGGCAAGGCGCTGGAGTTGCCCAAGCACATGGCCGACCTGTTTGAGCGTGAAGAGCGCTGCACAGTGCTCGCCAATGACCTGAAGGCAGTGCAGGCGTTTGTCAGCCAGCATGGCAATCGAGGCACGCCTTTGTAAGGCATCCCGCGAGAATCGAAACGCCGCTTTCCCATCCCTGGGGCAGCGGCGTTTTTGTATGTGGCAGGCCCGGCAGCGTCCTGATTACATAAGCAGTTTGATTGCCACTCCGGTGATTGAAGCGATGGTTGCCACTACGGCCATCGCCACCCCCATGGGGTACCAGAACGTTTCACAGGTAATCTTCAGTGACTCGGACTTGAGCTTGTCTCGCTCTGCCTGCATGCGTGATATCTCGGCGTAGATACGCCTTACATCGGCATGCATCCTCTCCATTGTTGCCTGCTCCTCTTTGTTTTCAACCATCGTAATCATCCTTCGCAACAGGGGCCTTTGACATGCGCTCTTTTGCCCGGCAAAAACATCAGCGTCACGAGAATAGTTTCTGTGCCACCACTATTACCGTGCCAACAGCGGCGTAAAAGCCCGTCGCGATAGCCACTGGGTACCAGAACGTCTCACAGGTTATCTTCAAGGATTCCTTGTTGAGTTTGTTCTGCTCCGCGTTCATCCGGGCAATCTCGGCAAAAATGCGTGACACCTCCGCATGCATTCTGTCTGTTGAGTTCTGCTGTTCATTGGGTTCCACCATCGTAATCATCCTTCGCAATCAGGGCCTTTTGACATGCGCTCAGTCGTGCAGCGCTCACCGAGTATAGGATTCACCTGCAGCCTCAACGCCCGGCAAACCCCAAAACAGCAGCCCATTGCGTAAGCAGGTATATGCCGCCGTTTTTTACTTGTCATGTTGCGAGCGCATGCTGGTCTCGTCATCCCCCTGCAACCGTTGAAAGACGAAAAAGCGAACTTTCCTACGTCAGAACCAGTCACTTAGGATAGATGCAGCACCCGTTAAGACGATTGTTCCCGAACTATTGAGTGGTGATCGAGATGGAAAGTATCAGCCTATTGCTCGACGAAGCACTGAGCCCTTATCAGGTTACGCTGACCACCTCTGGTGTGCAGGGCGAGAGCCTGGTGACCGTGAAGAATCCTGCCGGCGCCATCGTGGTCGAGCGTGAAGTCGACCAGGTGCAATTGATGGATAAACGTTTGCTGGTGGATGTGGTGGATTGCCTGCTGCGCGACATCAAGATTGCCGAAGGGCGCCTGGAGCCCTCGGTCATCGCAGCCCTGCGCAGCGCGGCCCAGACACGTGGCGCCGTGCTGGCATGAAGAATTGTTTATTGATGGAAACTTCCCACAGCATGCTCGGTCAGATTTTGTAACAGCAAGAGCAAACATTGTGCTCCGGTGTTTGTGGCTTGTTGTACTGGTCATTGTAAGGCCACGTTTAACCCTGAAGTGTCTCCCCACGCTTCGGGGTTTCTTTTTGCCCGCGATTTGTCACGGCGTCAGATCGCGCCTTGTTCGCGCAGGCGAACAATCGCCGCCGCGTCATAGCCCAACTCGGTCAGCAACACGCCATTGTGCTCGCCCAATTGCGGCCCGACCCATTCGCAGCTGCCCGGCGTGTCCGAAAGCTTGGGCACGATGCCCGGCATCTTGAAGTCCTTGCCGCCCGGCAATTGGGCCTTGAGGAACATCTCCCGCGCGAGAAACTGCGGATCGCCGAGCATGTCTTCGGCACTGTAGATTCGGCTGGCGGGTACGTCGGCCTTGTTCAACTGCTCCACCACCTGCTCCAGCGGCAGGGAATTGACCCAACGATCAATCACGCCGTACAGCTCATCGCGACGGCTGTCACGCCCGTCATTGCTGGCCAGTTGCGGATCGTTCGCCAGGTCTTCACGGCCGATGGCCGACATGAAACGCTTGAAAATCGCGTCGCCGTTGGCGCCGATCTGCACGTGCTTGCCGTCGGCGCTGGTGTGGATCGAGGACGGTGTTATACCGGGCATGATGTTGCCGGTGCGCTCGCGGATAAACCCGAATACGTCGAATTCCGGGATCATGCTTTCCATCATGGCGAAGATGGCTTCATACAGCGCCACATCCACCACCTGGCCCAGCCCGCCATTGACCTCACGATGACGCAGCGCCATCAATGCGCCGATCACCGCCCACAGTGCGGCAATCGAATCGCCGATGGAGATGCCCGTGCGCACCGGCGGGCGGTCCTCGAAGCCGGTGATATAGCGCAGCCCGCCCATCGACTCGCCCACCGCGCCGAACCCTGGCTGGTCTTTCATCGGGCCGGTCTGGCCAAAGCCCGACAGGCGCACCATCACCAGTTTCGGGTTCAACGCATGCAGGGTTTCCCAGCCCAGGCCGAGCTTTTCCAGCACGCCGGGGCGGAAGTTTTCGATCAGGATGTCGGCGTCTGCCAGCAACTGCTTGAGAATCGCCAGGCCATCGGGATGCTTGAGGTTCAGCGTCAGCGACTTCTTGTTGCGCGCCTGCACGAACCACCACAGCGAAGTGCCTTCATACAGCTTGCGCCATTTGCGCAGCGGGTCGCCGCCGTCCGGTGACTCGACCTTGATCACTTCGGCACCGAACTCGGCGCAGATGCGCGAAGCAAACGGGCCGGCGATGAGGGTGCCGAGTTCGATGACTTTGAGGCCGGCAAGCGGCTTGGCATTAAACGACATAATGATCCTTGTCTGCGCTGGGCGGGGAGGGGATGTGATGCTTTTAACATAGGCGCGCCGCTCAGGGATAAGGATGATGCAGCGCAGGATTCGTTGAATGAGCGCTCCATCGGTTAGACTGGCCGCCTTTCCCTGTCTCTAGAAGCCCGTTCATGGCCCAGCCGTCCACGACCTACAAATTCGAACTCAACCTCACCGACCTTGATCGTTCGGTGTACGAGAGCGTCAAACAGACCATCGCCCGCCACCCTTCGGAAACCGAAGAGCGCATGACCGTACGCCTGCTGGCCTACGCCCTCTGGTACAACGAGCAACTGGCGTTCGGGCGCGGCCTGTCGGATGTGGACGAGCCCGCCCTGTGGGAAAAAAGCCTGGATGACCGTGTGTTGCACTGGATCGAAGTCGGCCAGCCGGATGCCGACCGTCTGACCTGGTGCTCGCGCCGAACCGAACGCACCAGCCTGCTGGCCTACGGCAGCCTGCGTGTGTGGGAAGGCAAGGTGGTCCCGGTGGCCAATAACCTGAAGAACGTGCACATCGCCGCCGTGCCCCAGGAAATCCTGGAGGTGTTGGCCAAGGACATGCCACGGGTGATCAAATGGGACGTGATGATCAGTGAAGGCACCATTTTTGTCACCGACGACCGTGGTCAGCATGAAGTGCAATTGCAGTGGCTGGTTGGCGAGCGCGGTTGAAGAGTTGCAGCCGCAAGCTTGAAGCTAAAATCCCCCCATAGAGATCCCATCCCGTCCCATGCGTATCGATCCCCGTCCGTTGCCCGCTGTCTTGCCGTTTCTCGGTGATCTGCCACCGCTGTTGACCCGCCTTTACGCTGCGCGCGGGGTACGCTCCGAGGTCGAGCTGGATAAAAGCCTCAAGCAGTTGATTCCCTATCAGCGGCTCAAGGGCATCGACGCGGCGGTGGACTTGCTGGTGGTCGCCCTGGAGCAGCGCCAGCGCATCCTGATCGTCGGTGACTTCGATGCCGATGGCGCCACTGCCAGCACCGTAGGCACCCTGGGCCTGCGCTTGCTCGGCGCGGCCCATGTGGATTACCTGGTGCCCAACCGTTTCGAGTATGGCTACGGCCTGACCCCGGAAATCGTCGCCGTGGCGCTGCAGCGTGAGCCGCAGTTGCTGATCACCGTGGACAACGGCATTTCCAGCGTCGAAGGCGTGGCGGCGGCAAAGGCGGCCGGGCTCAAGGTGCTGGTCACCGACCACCACTTGCCGGGTGACGAACTGCCGGCGGCCGACGCGATCGTCAACCCGAACCAGCCGGGCTGTGAATTTCCCAGCAAGGCCCTGGCGGGCGTCGGCGTGATCTTCTATGTGCTCATGGCCCTGCGTGCGCGCTTGCGCGACCTGGGTTGGTACACGGACAAGCCGCAGCCGAACATCGGTGATCTGCTCGACCTGGTGGCCCTGGGCAGCGTCGCCGACGTGGTGCCGCTGGATGCCAACAACCGCATCCTGGTGCATCAGGGCCTGGAACGCATTCGCGCCGGTCGCGCCCGGCCGGGGATCAAGGCGATCCTGGAAGTGGCCAAGCGCGACGCGGCGCGCATCACCTCCACCGACCTGGGGTTTATCCTCGGCCCACGGCTCAACGCTGCCGGTCGCCTGGACGACATGAGCCTGGGCATTGAATGCCTGCTCACCACCGACATTGCCGCCGCCCGGGAAATGGCCGCGCAACTGGACGGCATGAACCAGGACCGCAAGTCCATCGAGCAAGGCATGCAGCGCGAGGCCCTGGCCCAGCTCAAGGACCTGCCGGTGGAGTCGATGCCCTACGGTTTGTGCCTGTTCGACCCGGAGTGGCACCAGGGCGTGATCGGCATCCTGGCCTCGCGCATGAAGGAGCGCTATTTTCGCCCGACCATCGCGTTCGCCGATGCGGGCGATGGCTTGCTCAAGGGCTCGGGCCGTTCGGTGCAGGGCTTTCATATCCGTGACGCGTTGGCCGTGGTTGCCAGCCAGCATCCCAACCTGATCGCCAAATACGGCGGCCACGCCATGGCGGCGGGGCTGACATTGCCCGAGGCGAACTTCCCGTTGTTTGCCCAGGCGTTCGATGCCGAAGTGCGTCGGCAACTGCGCGAAGAAGACCTCACCGGTCGCCTGCTGACCGACGGCACCCTGGCCGTGGAAGAATTTCACCTGGAACTGGCCCGCGCGCTGCGTCATGCCGGGCCATGGGGGCAGCACTTTCCCGAGCCGGTGTTCCATGGTGTGTTCCAGTTGGTGGAACAGCGCGTGGTGGGCGAGCGGCACCTGAAGGTGGTGCTCAAGAGCGAATGCGGCTCGGTGAAGCTCGACGGCATTGCATTTGGGGTGGACCGTGAGGTCTGGCCGAACCCGACGGTGCGTTGGGTGGAGTTGGCCTACAAGCTGGATGTGAACGAGTTTCGTGGCAATGAAACCGTGCAGTTGATGATTGCCCACATCGAACCGCGATAAATTTCAGCCTCACCATAAACACATGTGGGAGGGAGTAAGCCCCCTCCCACATAAACCCTCTTCTACATTGGGTTTTGCGTCATTACTCGGCTTTGGCCTGGTGCTTGACGATGATCTCCACCAGGCGTTTGGCCAGTGCCGGGTAGTTTTCATCAAAGTGATGCCCGCCCGGCAATTTCAACGCTTCACCCACCGCCGTCTTGTCGGTGCAGCCGCTCTCGTCGACTTCTTCGGCGCCATAGATGCACACCACTTTCTCCGGTGGCAGCTTGGCCATTTCCGGACCGGTGGCGGCCTCTTTGCCGGCGTTGCCCAGCCAGCCTTCCACTTCGATTTCAAAGCTGCCGGTGCGGGCGAATGCCAGCAGGATGATTGCATCGACCCGTTGCTGTTCGTTTTCCGGCAGGCGGTTGTAGATCGCCGGCAGTACGTCGGCGCCGAACGAATACCCCGTCAGCACGAAGCGCTTGGTGCCCCATTTCTGCCGGTAGTGCTGCATCAGCTCGGTGAGGTCCTTGGCGCTCTGTTCCGGGCTCTTGTGCTGCCAGTAGTAGCGCAGGGTGTCGATGCCCACGACCGGGTAGCCGATCTTGGCCATTTCACCGGCCACGTCGCGGTCCAGGTCGCGCCAGCCGCCGTCACCGGAGAGGAACAGCGTGACGGTATCCTTGGCTTGACCGGCGGGCACTTCGACCACCGGGATGGCCAGACCGCCGTTGTCCGAACCCACCAGTTGCTTGCGCAGTTCGTTGTTCAGCACTTGCGGGTAATGGATGTCGTAGTCGCTGATGCTGGTGGTGGCGCGCGGTGTATCGCGTACGAAGCTGGCGCTTTCATCGTCAGGGTTATCGTTCCACGCCACCAGCCAGTTGCCATGGGCGGCGGTTTTCGGCAGCGGGTCCTTGCAGCCTTCCTGCACCAGGGCGAAGCCGACGGAGATGGCGTTGGCCTTGTCGTCGTTCTGAGTGGCCAGCCAGCGCCAGGCGAGGGCGGCGCCAGGGCCAATGCCGCTGACCAGGGTCGCGGGGCCCTTGAGCTGGCCCAGGGCGTTTTGCAGCGCCTGTTCCTGCAGCTTGCAATCGTCCTTGGGCAGGATCACCTGAACGATCTGCGCCTTGCCGCCCTGGCTCAGGGCGATCAACTGGCTGTCGGTGAGGGTGTCGTCCGCCGGCACGGCCACGGCCACACGGGCTTTGGCAGCGGTGGCGGGGGTCACAAGGGTCATCACCGTGCCATCGGCCTGGGGCATCTGCTCCAGCACCGGCTGCGGTGCAGGGCGGGTCCAGTACCAGAAGCCGCCACCTGCGATCAGAGCGAGCAGCACCACGATGGCCAATACATACCGCCAGGAACGTCGAATCATCAGCGTTTCACCAATCCAGTCAAGCCGCCCGCGATCAGGGCGGCGGTATCGGCCAGTGCCACCAGCGGATCAAGTCCGGCGGGCACGGCCATATAACGAGGTTCCCAGTCAGGCTGGAATTTGTCTTTGAAACGGCGCAAGCCTTGGAAGTTATACAGCTGCTCGCCACGGCGGAACACCATCGAACCCAGGCGCTGGGTCAGCGGCGCGCCACGGCGGGGTTGCAGGCCCGACAACGGCACCATGCCGAGGCTGAAGCGGGCGTAGCCGTGGTTCTTATAATGCTGGATCAGGCCGACCATCATGAATTCCATGGTCAGTTTCGGCGCGTCGGGGTGCGCGCGCATCAGGTCGAGGCTGGCCAGGTCGTGGTTGTAGGTCTCGAGCAAATTGGCGAAGGCCACCGGGCGCCCTTCGAAGCGAATGATCGCGATGCGAAAGTGCTTGAGGTAGTCGTCGCTGAAGCGTCCCAGGGAAAACCCTTTTTCGCGCACATTCTTGCCGGTCAGCCAGGCATCGGAGATGACCTTGAGCTCGTCCATCGGCGCCTGGCCCGGTTCGAAGATCTCCAGGGACAAGCCATCGCGAGTGCCGCGGTTCCAGGTGTAGCGCAGGTCCTTCATCTCCTTGCCCTTGGCTTCCAGGTCAAAGCGTTTGAGGTCGACCCGGGCTTCTTCGCCCAGCTTGATCGCGGTGAGGCCGATGTCCATGTAGTACGGCAGGTTTTCAGCGCGCACCTGATAGAACACCGGCCGTGCGTGGTGGATATCGCACAGGTCGCGGAACTGCCAGATCATTTCGGCGCGCGGCTGGGTCGGGCCGATGGGGTCGTACAAGGCCACCAGGCTGCGCCCACGACGGGCATACATGAGGAAGGCTTCGTCGTTGGGGTGGAACAGCAGGGCTTTGTCGCCGGTCAGTGCCAGGCCGCCGTCGGGTTGCGATGAGGCCATCAGGATTTGAGTGGCGCGCTCCAGTTCGTCCGGAGTCGGCAGGTGAATGATCGGGCGGGCGGTGCGCAGCAGCCAGGTCAGCGAAACGATCACCAGCAGCACCGCGGCGCCCAGCAGCGAGCGCAGGCCGCGCGGCGCGTTGGCATCGAGGGTGAACTGCCACCATAGCTGATGGCTGTAAGGCACATCCTGATAGGCAAACAGCAGCAGCCAGATCGACGCGCCCAGTACGCACACGCTGGCCACCAGGTAAAGCGGCGAGAACGGCAGCTCGGTCAGGCGGCTGGCACGGTAGAACGAGCGGCGGAAGATCGCCAGCAGCACTGCTGTCATGGTCATCAGGCTGGCTTCTTCCCAGTCGAAACCCTTGAGCAGCGAGAGCAGAGCGCCCGTCAGCAACAGCACCATGGTCAGCATCCAGGCGGCCGACAAGCGCCGACGCAGGCCCTGGGCCAGCAACAGGCAGAGCACGCCGATCAGGCTGGCGCCGAAGTGCGAGGCGTCAATCAGGCGGTGGGGAATCAGGAAGCCGATGTTTTCCAGGCGTGAGTCGATTTCGGGCGTGGCGCCGGAGAACAGCAGGACCACGCCGGACAAAAAAACCAGTACGGCCAACACTGGCGCCGCCAGCCCTGAAGCAACCCGCAGACTCTGCTGGGTCTGGAACAGGCGCTGGGCTTCATTGACCAGCAGGAACACACAGGCGATCAGCAGCGGCAGCACCACGTAGATCATGCGATACAGCAGCAACGCGGCAGCCAGGGGGGCAGCGCCGAGCTTGTCGGCAAACGCCGCCAGCAGGATCGCCTCGAACACCCCGACCCCGCCCGGTACATGGCTGAGTACGCCAGCGGCCAGGGCCAGCAGGTACACCAGCAGGAACGGGCCGAAGGGCGGCGCTTCCGGCAGCAACAGGTAAAGGACGGTGGCGGCTGCGGCCACATCCAGTGCGGTGATGATCAACTGCAGGAACGTCAGGCGACGACCCGGCAGGCGCAGGGTGCGGCGTCCGGCCCTGACCAGCAGGTTGTCCGGGTAAGGCTGTTCCGGCAGGCGACGGCGGTAGATGCCGATGCACAGCGCGGCCGACAACAGCAGCACGGCGCCGGCCACACCGCCGAGCAGGCTTTGCGGCAAATGCAGGTAGGTCGAAGCCGCCGGCAGGTTGCTCAAGGTGGCCAGGGCGGCCAGCGGTGGCAGTGCGCAGCCCAGGGCAAGGCTGGCGAACACGGTCATGTGCGCGACTTCCGAGGCGCCGACGCCGTGGCGTGCATATAAACGGTAACGCACCGATCCGCCGGAGAGCATCGACAGGCCAATCGCGTTGCCGATGGCAAAGGCGGTGAAGCCGCCGAGGGCCAGGGTCTTGGCAGGCAGCTTCACCCCGGCGTAGCGTGCGCCGGAAAACTCATAGCCCAGCAGAATGATAAAGCCGGCGACGGCCGCGCCGAACGCACCGAGCAGGGCGGGCCTGGGCACTTCCAGAATCGAATCATGAAGTGCGTAAAGGTCCAGCTCCAGCAGCAGATGCCGACAGGCGATCAGAGCGATAGCGAACAGCAGCAAGGTCACGGCCAGCCCGATGGGCTGACGGTATTTGCTCAACAGGTCCAGCCAGCGCAAACGGCCGGGAGCGATCGGTTGTTCTGCTGTGACGGTCTCTTGTGGTTCAGACGAGTTGGCGCGCATCAATCACCTCGTGGATTGTGCGCGACAGGATGGAGGTATCCAGCCAAGTTACCAATCCCTATGGACAAAATAAGTACGAATATTAACGCGGAACACCGGGGGCGGCGACAGCGGCCATTGGTCGTAGAGGGTAATGCTTGAACATTGAGCATAGCGTGCAATGAGATGGACTCAACAAACCGTGGAGGGTTTCATGAAAGATGCCAGGTCATTGTTTAAGAAGAGCTTTTTCACCGCATACAAAAAAGGCCACTCTTTCGAGCAGCCTTTTCTGATGTTTGGTTGCGGGAGCCGGATTTGAACCGACGACCTTCGGGTTATGAGCCCGACGAGCTACCAGACTGCTCCATCCCGCGTCTGTGGGCGGCATTCTACAGCCCAGCGACGAGGTGTCAACCGTTAATGGGCGGATGCGGAAAATAAGTGTGATTAATCCACTCATATCGCCTAAGTGCTCGATTGAAAACACTTTTATGGAAAGCGGGGGTGTGTGGCGAGCGGGCTTGCCTCGCGCCGGACTGCCAGGCCGTCCGTTTCGAATAACGCGCGGTCCAGTTGTTGATAAAACAGACACGCACAAAAAAGGCCACTCTTTCGAGTAGCCTTTTTTGATGTTTGGTTGCGGGAGCCGGATTTGAACCGACGACCTTCGGGTTATGAGCCCGACGAGCTACCAGACTGCTCCATCCCGCGTCTGTGTGTCGGCATTCTACAGAGGAACGCGAGTGTGTCAACCCGTAAATTGAAGAAAAGCGCTTGTGGTTCAATTGGTTAGCTCTCCATTGGGGCGCTGTGGGCCGCACTGGCCCAGCGTGGCCGGGGCTCTCAGCTCTATCGCTGGCCATGATTCGATTGAGAAAACACATTCATCGGGTAAATTTCCTACCGCTCAGGCGGAAGAATCAAACTACTGGTGCTATATACAGGGGTGAGTGCGATACTGGCCACCCGTTGAAATACACCCCTGTTTATATGACGCAGCGCAAAATCATCCACGTCGACTGTGATTGCTTCTACGCCGCCATCGAGATGCGCGATGACCCGAGCCTGGCGCAAAAACCGTTGGCGGTGGGTGGCTCGGCGGATCGACGCGGGGTGATCGCCACCTGCAACTATGAAGCGCGGGCCTACGGGGTGCGCTCGGCGATGTCGTCACGCCACGCCCTGAAACTGTGCCCGGACCTGACCATCGTCAAGCCGCGCATGGACGCCTATAAAGAAGCCTCGAAGGAAATCCAGACGATCTTTCGCGACTACACCGATCTGATCGAACCGTTATCGCTGGACGAAGCCTACCTGGACGTGTCCGACAGCCCGCACTTTGGCGGCAGCGCCACCCGAATCGCCCAGGACATCCGCCGCCGCGTCTCCAATCAACTGCATATCACCGTGTCCGCCGGGGTGGCGCCGAACAAGTTTCTGGCCAAAATCGCCAGTGACTGGAAAAAACCCAACGGCCTGTTTGTGATCACCCCGGACCAGATCGAAGACTTCGTCTCCCAGTTACGCGTGAGCAAACTGCACGGTGTGGGCAAGGTCACTGCCGACAAGCTTGCGCGCCTGGGAATCGAGGACTGCCTGCAACTGCGGGAGTGGAACAAGCTGGCGCTGGTGCGCGAATTCGGCAGCTTCGGTGAGCGCTTGTGGAGCCTTGCCCGTGGGATCGATGACCGTGCGGTGCACAATGACAGTCGGCGGCAGTCCATCAGCGTGGAAAATACCTTTGATACGGACCTTCCCGATCTTGCCAGTTGCCTGGCCAAACTGCCCGAACTGATGGAAACCCTGGCCGGGCGCATGGCGCGCATCGACAGCAGCTACCGCGCGGGCAAGCCGTTCGTGAAGGTGAAGTTTCATGACTTTACCCAGACAACCCTGGAGCAGGCCGGGGCAGGACGCGACCTGGAGAGTTATCAACAGCTGATGACGCAGGCGTTCAATCGTGGGGGCAAGCCAGTGCGGTTGTTGGGGATTGGGGTGCGGTTGCTCGACCTCAGCAATGGCAATGAACAACTCGAGTTCTCCTGGTAGAAACCCGGAGCAAACTGTAGGAGGGGGCTTGCTCCCGATTACGGTGGGTCAGCTATATATAAGCTGACTGATCCACCGCTATCGGGAGCAAGCCCCCTCCCACATTTAGATTTACAGCGTTTGCGAAAGCTCAGCGAGCACCAGGATCCGCCACCAGCCGCCCCGCCTCCTTGGTCAGCGCCTGCAGAAACTCCTGCTGCAACTCCGGATCATTGCGGGTCAGTTCGATCAGGCTCTGTTCCAGCTCACTGGCCTCTTCTTCCAGGCCCAGTTCCGACAGGCGCTTGACCCGGTGCACCCACTGGCTCACTTCGTCATCTTCCAGGTCGTCGAAAATCAGCCCGTGGGCTTCCAGCAACTTGCCGCGCAGGCCGCTGCTGACCGCCAGGGAAGCATCCGAATGCACATCGTCCTGGCCATCCTGCACGCTGATCAGCAGGGTGGTGATGTGGTTCAGGTCCTGCTCGGCGAACGGGCTGTCCAACAGGTTCAGGCGCAGCACGCCATTGCGGTCGGTGGTCAGCTCGTGGGTTTGTCTGCCGGCGGTGACCTGCACCGGGCGCTCGCTCCACGGCAGGCTCGAATACTCCAGGCGCTTGTCGCGCTGGACTTCATCGATGCCGGCGAGGTTTTGCTGCGCACGGCCATGGGATTGCACGTTCATGAACGGGTTGAGCCCGTCCACGCCGTAGATCAGCCAGTCGTGGGTCATACTGTCAGGCAGGTTGCCGAGGGCGAAGATGTTCGCCACGTTGGCGCCCGCGCCCGCCACCAGGGCGATCGCGCCCAGGGGCATCTCATAGAGTTTGCGCCAGGGCTGGTAGGGCGTGTAGCGGTCGTAACGGCGGGTGACTTCGAACTCGGTGACTTCGAAGGTCTTCTGTTCGTGAATGCGAACCCGGCGCTGCGGCAGCTCCAGCACTTTGGGCTCGCCTACATCGATCTGCAGGCTGTGATCGAGCAATTTGCGCTCGACCCGCTCCTCGTGCTCACTGCGTTGTGACATCTGGTTGGCGCAGCCGCTGACCAGCAGGACGCCGCACAAGGCGGCGCCCCCCAGGGCTCTGGTGTTTCGCTTGAACATGACTTCTCTTGATCTGGTTTTCAGCGACGAATACGCGCCTGAAGGAAAGACAGCACGTCAGCCACCGGCAACGGTTGGGCTTCGGCTTCGGTCCGGCTCTTGTATTCCAGATTGCCATCGGCCAGGCCGCGGTCACTGACCACGATCCGGTGCGGGATGCCAATCAGTTCCATGTCGGCGAACTTGATGCCCGGGCTGGTCTTCTTGTCCCGATCATCCAGCAGCACTTCGAAACCGGCGGCCGTGAGTTCGGCATACAGTTTGTCGGTGGCTTCGCGTACTTGCTCGGTTTCATAGCGCAGCGGCACCAGGGCAACCTGGAACGGCGCCAGGGCGTCACTCCAGATGATGCCCTTGTCGTCGTTGTTCTGCTCGATGGCAGCCGCCACCACGCGGGAAATCCCGATGCCGTAGCAGCCCATTTCCAGGGTGATCGGCTTGCCGTTCTCGCCCAGCACTTCGCACTTCATCGCCTTGCTGTACTTGTTGCCCAGCTGGAAGATGTGCCCGACTTCGATGCCGCGCTTGATTTCCAGGGTGCCCTTGCCATCCGGGCTCGGGTCGCCGGCCACCACGTTGCGCAGATCGGCCACGGTCGGAACCGGCAGGTCACGTTCCCAGTTCACGCCGAAGTAGTGCTTGTCGTCGATGTTGGCGCCGATGGCGAAGTCGCTCATCAGTGCAACGGAACGATCGATGATGATTGGCAGCGGCAGGTTCAGCGGGCCGAGGGAACCGGCGCCGGCACCAATGGCGTCGCGCAGTTCGGCATCGGTGGCCATCACCAGCGGGCTGGCCACGCCAGGTTGCTGGGCAGCCTTGATTTCGTTGAGCTCGTGGTCGCCACGGATCACCAGGGCGATCAGCTTGCCTTCTTCCTCGGCACGCACGATCAGGGTCTTGATGGTCTTTTCAATCGGCAGATTGAATTTGTCCACCAGGGCCGCGATGGTCTTGGTCTCGGGCGTATCCACCAGGCGCAGCTCTTGCTCCGCCGCCGGGCGCGAGGTTTCCCGTGGCACGGCTTCGGCTTTCTCGATGTTCGCCGCGTAATCGGAACCGTTGCTGAAGGCGATATCGTCTTCACCGGATTCAGCCAGTACGTGGAACTCGTGGGAGCCGGCGCCGCCGATGGAGCCGTTGTCCGCTTCAACCGGGCGGAATTTCAGGCCCAGGCGCGTGAACACGTTGCAATAGGCCTGGTGCATGCGGTCATAGGTGACCTGCAGCGAGGCCTGGTCGGCGTGGAACGAATACGAGTCCTTCATGATGAATTCACGGCCGCGCATCAAGCCGAAGCGCGGGCGGATTTCGTCACGGAATTTGGTCTGGATCTGATACAGGTTCAGCGGCAGCTGCTTGTAGCTGCTCAGCTCGTTGCGCATCAGGTCGGTGATCACTTCTTCGTGGGTCGGGCCGGCGCAGAAATCGCGGCCGTGACGGTCCTTGAAGCGCAGCAGCTCAGGGCCGTACTCTTCCCAGCGCCCGGATTCCTGCCACAGCTCAGCCGGTTGGGTGCTCGGCATCAACACTTCCAGAGAGCCGGCGGCGTTCATCTCTTCGCGAACGATGGCCTCGACCTTGCGCATCACCTTCAAGCCCATGGGCAGCCAGGTGTACAGGCCCGAGGCCAGTTTGCGGATCATGCCGGCGCGCAGCATCAGCTGATGGCTGATCACAACCGCGTCGGAAGGCGTTTCTTTCTGTGTGGCGAGCAAATATTGACTGGTACGCATGGTAGGCCGTTGTCGGTTGCTTGGACTTGAAATGACTTGGGATTGTACGGGCGCTTGCTGCCGGAGTACAGGCATCAGAACTGAAGGGATTCAGGTGGGCGCTGGCGTGCCTGCGATGGCGTCAACGCGGCGTGCCTGATGTACCGAGGTGTCTGCATCGCAGGCAAGCCCGCTCCCACATTGATTGAGGCGTGTCACTCTTCGGCGGGAGGATTCAACCGCGCCCGCTGATTCTCCTGATACCAGTGCAGCGCAATCAGCAGCAGCGTCGGCACCCCCAGCATGCAGGTGATCAGGAAGAAACTGTGATAGCCGAACTTCTCCACCATCACGCCCGAGTACCCGCCGATCAGGCGTGGCAGCAGCAGCATGATCGAGCTGAGCAGGGCGTATTGGGTGGCGGAGAACTTGAGGTTGGTCAGGCTCGACAGGTAGGCCACGAACGCCGAGGTCGCCAGGCCCGAACTGAAGTTATCCAGCGAGATGGTGAAGATCAGCATCTGCAGGTCGGGGCCCATGTCGGCGAGCATTACGAACAGCAGGTTGGTAGCTGCCGAGGCCACGCCGCCGATGAACAGGATCGGCAGGATGCCGAACCGCACAATCAGCAGCCCGCCCATGCCGGCGCCGAGCAGCGTCATGATCAGGCCGAAGATCTTGCTGACGCCAGCAATCTGGTCCTTGGTGAAGCCCTGGTCGATGTAGAACACGTTGGCCATTACGCCCATCACGGTATCCGACATGCGATAGGTGGCGATCAGCCCGAGCAGCAGTAATGCCTGCCAGCGGTAGCGCAGGATAAAGTCGTTGACCGGCGTGAGCACCGGCGCCAGGCCTCGGCGGCCCATGGCCGACAGGCACAGTGCAGTCAGGGTGATGTAGAGAATGGCGCGCAGGAAGGCGCGGTCTTCCATCAGCAATTGCCACAGGCTTACGCCCTGGAACAGCACGCTGGCGAAATCGGTGTTGTACAACTGGGTGAACATCGCCGGCACCGACACCAGCAGCACGATCAACACAAAGACCGAGACCAGTTGATGCGCAAAACTGTAGCGCCCCGCCTGCAACTGCGTGCGCAGCGGTACGTTGGGTTCACGCATGAACAGGGTGGTCAGCAGCGCCGGCACCATCAGCGCGCCGAACAGCACATAGGTGCCGGTCCACGCCGAATGCTTATAGTTGAAGCCCGTTGAGCCGAAACCCTCGGCAAAGAACAGCGCACCTGCGGTGGCGAGCAGGGCAGCAATGCGATAACCGGACATATAGCTGGCGGCCAGGGCGGCCTGGCGGCTGTCGTCGGCGATTTCCAGGCGATAGGCATCCACCGCGATATCCTGGGTGGCCGATGCAAACGCCACCACCACCGCAATCGCGATCAGCCACGACAAATGTTTTTGCGGGTCGCAAAAGCCCATGCCGATCAATCCGAGGATCACCAGCGATTGGGCCAGGACCAGCCAGGAGCGACGACGTCCGAGTTTGCCGAGCAGTGGCAGGCGCCATTGGTCGAGCAGCGGCGACCAGACCCATTTAAAGGCATACGCCAGGCCGATCAGGCTCGCATAGCCGATGGTCTCACGGGCCACTCCGGCCTCGCGCAGCCACACCGACAGCGTTGAAAACACCAACATGTAAGGCAGGCCGGCGGCAAAGCCAAGCAACAACAGGACAAGCGTCGAAGGGCTGGCATAGGCGGCGAGCGCGGCGCGCCAGGTTTTACGGGGCATGGGCTGGAGTCTGCCTCAGATTCACGGGAAACAAAGCGCGCACTCTAACCGCTGTGCTCTACCGGGCGCCAGCCATGGCGCTGAATATCCACACGATTGTTGCGCACTGTGACGCCCTCAGCGCGTAATCGCGCGCGTTGCTCGTCGCCCGAGGCGCTGCCCGCCGGCAGGCTTATCCGACCACCGGCACCCAGCACCCGGTGCCAGGGCAGGCGCGTGTCGCCCGGCAACTGGCTGAGGGTGCGCCCCACCCAGCGTGCAGCGCGGCCCAGCCCTGCCAGGTGCGCCAGTTCGCCATAACTCACCACGCAGCCTTCGGGGACTTGCGCCAGAGTCAGGTATAACGCCGTGCGACGCATGTCGGCGGGGCTTTGCGGGGTGTCGGCAGCTTGATTCACTGTGGGCCTATCCGTTGAGATCGTCTGTCTGTTTGTAAGAAACGTCTGTAAAAATAAGGGCATTGGTTGAACTGAACATTCATACTTGAGTCAGTGCTAGCTATCTAACACGATAACCGTCCTTTTTTCGCCAACCCTGAGCCCCGAATCCGCTTATGTTGTCCAGAACCCTGCTGTGCCTCGCTATTTTCAGCGCCTCAACCCCCGTGCTCGCCGATACCGTCTGGTTGAAGAACGGTGACCGCCTGACGGGCAAGATCAAGGTCTTCGATGGCGGCAAACTGCTGATCCAGACCAGCTATGGCGGCGCCATTCCGGTGGACTGGAAACAGGTGAAAACCCTGGAAAGCGACCAGGAACTGCTGGTCAAACAGGACGCCTACAGCGGTGAGAAGGCCAAGTCCCTGAAGCCTGCGGATGACGGCAAAGTGGTACTGGCCAATGGCGAAGCGCCCAAGACCGTCGAGCTGGCAAGCATCCAGCAGATCCTCAAGCCCAAGCCTGTGATCCAGGACCTGGTGTGGAAAGGCAACGTCGACATGGCCCTGGACTACAAGCGCGCCGAACGGGACACCAACGACTACGACATCGACTTCAAGACCACTGCGCGCCATGGCCAATGGCGTCATACCGGGCAGGGCGAATACAACCGCGAGTTTCAGGACGATGTCACCACCACCGACAACTGGGCCCTGGAATACGACCTGGACCGCTTCATCACCGAACACTGGTTCTGGCAGGGTCGCCTGACCTACAAGCGCGACAAGGTTGAAGAGCTGGCGCGCCAACGCACCGTCGGCACCGGCCCGGGCTATCAGTTCTGGGATGACGAACTGGGCGCGTTCTCTCTCGGCTCGCTGGTCAACCGCACCGATTACGAATATGCCAACGGCGGAAAGGACAACTTCTACTCCCTGGCCATGAAGTGGAACTACAACCGCTACCTGATTGGCAAGACCGTGGAGTTCTTCACCAACGGCGAATTGGGCAAGCCAATCGACGCACCGGCCGACTACTCGCTGGATGCGGAAGTCGGTCTGCGCTACAAGGTCACCGAATGGGCGTCGCTCAACCTCAAGGCCGAACGCGATGTGGTCAGCGGTGAAGAGCAAAGCGACTTGAGCAAAACCCGCTACACCGCAGGCTTTGGCGTGGCCTGGTAATAAAGTCGAGCACACTGCGGGATCGTTGCTGGCAACCGGCGCGTAGATTGATTACCTTGTGTTGAGATCCATTCCCATAAACCATGGGCAGCGGAATACATGAGGAGTCATACGTTGAGCGCGCAGGTTGCCAAAAATGCCCGAGAGCTGTTGCTCAAGGAATACCGTGGGGCTCTCTCCACTCTGTCCAAAGCCATGCCCGGCTTTCCGTTCGGCTCGGTCGTGCCGTATTGCCTGGACGAGCAGGGCCGGCCGTTGATCCTCATCAGCCGGATTGCCCAACACACCCATAACCTGCAAAAAGACCCCAAGTGCTCGCTGCTGGTGGGTGAGCGCGAGGCGGATGATGTGCAGGCCGTGGGGCGTCTGACTTACCTCGGCGAAGCCGAAAAGCTCGAAGACGCCGCTGCCATCGAGGCCGCCGCCGAGCGCTATTACCGCTACTTCCCCGATTCGGCCAACTATCACAAGGCCCACGATTTCGACTTCTGGGTACTCAAGCCGGTGCGCCACCGTTATATCGGCGGGTTCGGCGCGATTCACTGGGTCGACCAACTGACCCTGGCCAATCCGTTCGCCGGCAAGACCGAACGCAGCATGATCGAGCACATGAACAGCGATCACGCCAAGGCCATTGCCCACTACGTGCAACTGGGCGACTTGCCGACCCGCGAGCCTGCGCAATTGGCCGGCATCGACAGCGAAGGCCTGCACCTGCGTATCGGCCAATCGCTGCACTGGTTGCCGTTTGCAACGCCTTGCAACACGCCGACACAAGTGCGCGAGGCCCTGGTTTCACTGGCCCATGCCCAGGCCTGGCCGAAAAAAGAGCCTGCCAGCGCTTGAATTCACACAATTGCGACGTCATCTAGGGTGGACTGGCAAGGCATTCTTGCGTTGAGGAACCATTTGATGCGCCCTTTTTTATTGCTCTTTCTGCTGTTTCCGGTGTTGGAGCTGTTCGTCTTCGTTCAAGTCAGCAGCGCAATCGGGTTTTTCCCGGCCCTGTTGCTGATCATTCTCGGCTCGATGCTCGGCGTACTGGTGCTGCGCGTCGCCGGCCTGGCCACGGCGTTGCGTGCCCGTGAAAGCCTGAACCGCGGCGAACTGCCGGCCCAGACCATGCTGGAAGGCCTGATGATGGCCCTGGCGGGCGGCCTGTTGATCCTTCCCGGCTTCATCAGTGATGCAGTCGGCCTGGTGATGCTGCTGCCGTTCACTCGCAAACGTCTGGCCGGCAAGATGCGCCAGCGTGCCGAAGAGGCTGCGATGCGCCAACGCGCGTTCGCCGACGACCTGCAACCCCGAGGTGGCCCGGCACCGCGCCAGCCTCTTGGGCGTGAAGGCGACGTGATCGAAGGCGAGTTCGAACACCGCGACAACAAATAACGCTTCACTGACACGGCACCCTCGGGTGCCGTGTTGCTTTGGGCCGCAGATGCAAAAAAAACCGTCTCGGCCCCTTGTAATAAGCTTATGCGCCCTTATGTATCGGTCACCGAAAGGTTTTCTGGTGGCAACGCCAGACAGACTTCCGCGTCTTGCCTGGCGAGACGCGACCGGCATAGCCGGATTACAACCCGCCGGTACTGATACCGGCCGATGAAAAACACAATTAGGAGAGATCGACAATGAGCAAGCTTCGTCCTCTGCACGACCGCGTCGTAATCCGTCGCAGCGAAGAAGAAAAGAAAACCGCTGGCGGTATCGTTCTGCCAGGTTCGGCTGCTGAAAAAGCCAACCACGGTGTGATCGTCGCTGCAGGCCCAGGCAAGACTCTGGAAAACGGTGACGTCCGTGCGCTGGCCGTTAAAGTCGGTGACAAGGTTGTATTTGGCCCTTACTCGGGCAGCAACACTGTGAAAGTCGACGGCGAAGACCTGCTGGTTATGGCTGAGAACGAGATTCTCGCTGTTCTGGAAGACTGATTTCCCCGCTCATTTTCCCGTTACTACAAAGTATTTAAGGAATATCGATCATGGCTGCTAAAGAAGTTAAATTCGGCGATTCCGCCCGCAAAAAAATGCTCACCGGTGTCAACGTCCTGGCTGACGCAGTAAAAGCGACCCTGGGCCCTAAAGGCCGTAACGTGATCATCGAGAAGAGCTTCGGCGCTCCGACCATCACCAAGGACGGCGTTTCCGTCGCCAAGGAAATCGAGCTCGAAGACCGTTTCGAAAACATGGGCGCGCAGCTGGTCAAAGACGTTGCCTCCCGTGCCAACGATGACGCAGGCGACGGCACCACCACCGCTACCGTGCTGGCTCAGGCAATCGTCAACGAAGGCTACAAGGCCGTCGCTGCCGGCATGAACCCGATGGACCTCAAGCGCGGCATCGACAAGGCGACCATCGCCGTTGTTGCCGAGCTGAAAAACCTGTCCAAGCCATGCGCTGACACCAAGGCTATCGCTCAGGTCGGTACCATTTCCGCCAACTCCGACAGCTCCATCGGCGACATCATTGCCGAAGCCATGGAAAAAGTCGGTAAAGAAGGCGTGATCACCGTTGAAGAAGGCAGCGGCCTGGAAAACGAACTGTCGGTTGTAGAAGGCATGCAGTTCGACCGTGGCTACCTGTCCCCGTACTTCGTCAACAAGCCTGAGACCATGGTTGCCGAGCTGGACAGCCCGCTGATCCTGCTGGTCGACAAAAAAATCTCCAACATCCGCGAAATGCTGCCGGTGCTGGAAGCCGTTGCCAAAGCCGGCCGTCCGCTGCTGATCGTTTCCGAAGACGTTGAAGGCGAAGCCCTGGCGACGCTGGTCGTGAACAACATGCGCGGTATCGTTAAAGTTGCCGCCGTCAAGGCGCCGGGCTTCGGTGACCGTCGCAAGGCCATGCTGCAGGACATCGCCGTATTGACCGGCGGTACCGTTATCTCCGAAGAGATCGGCCTGAGCCTGGAAAGCGCCACCCTGGAAAACCTGGGCAGCGCCAAGCGCGTGACCATCTCCAAGGAAAACACCATCATCGTTGATGGTGCTGGCGTTGAAGGCGACATCCAGTCGCGTATCAACCAGATCCGTGCCCAGGTTGCCGAAACTTCCTCGGACTACGACCGTGAAAAACTGCAGGAACGTCTGGCCAAGCTGTCCGGCGGCGTTGCAGTGATCAAGGTTGGCGCTGGCTCCGAAGTTGAAATGAAAGAGAAGAAAGCCCGCGTTGAAGACGCCCTGCACGCAACCCGCGCAGCCGTCGAAGAAGGCGTGGTACCTGGCGGTGGCGTTGCGCTGATCCGTGCTCTGGAAGCGCTGACCAACCTGACCGGCGACAACGCTGACCAGAACGTCGGTATTGCGGTACTGCGTCGCGCTGTTGAAGCACCGCTGCGCCAGATCGCTGCCAACTCCGGCGACGAGCCAAGCGTTGTGGTCAACGAAGTCAAGAACGGCAAAGGTAACTACGGTTACAACGCTGCAACTGGCGTCTACGGCGACATGATCGAAATGGGCATCCTGGATCCTACCAAGGTGACCCGTTCGGCATTGCAGGCAGCAGCCTCCATCGGTGGTCTGATCCTGACCACCGAAGCCGCCATTGCTGACAAGCCGAAGGCTGAAGGCTCGGCTGGCGGCGGTATGCCAGACATGGGCGGCATGGGTGGCATGGGCGGCATGATGTAAGCCAGCCTTACCCCTGTACCGAAAGCCCCGCCTGCAGTGATGCAGGCGGGGCTTTTTTATATTCAAAGTCTGCTGTCAGCGTGCACCAATGGTGGGTACCACCTCCGTTGGCGCTTTCCAGCCCAACAGTCGCTGCTTGAACCCATAGCTGGCTGCCTGATAGTAGGTGATCGCCCGCTGGATCAACGGGTCATCGCTGCCCACGCGTAACTCCAGGCTCTCGTCCAAAGCCAGGTTGTGGCGGCGCAGTCCCAGTCGCGGGCTGAGGATCGCCAGGTCCTTGCCGTCAAACAGACCCAGATGCTGATAGTTACCCACTACAACGCGTGCAGGAAGCGGATTGTCCTGCAGCAGGTTGCGGCCAAAGAATGTCGACTCATAGCTCAGGTTGATCAACCCCAACAACGTGGGCGCCAGGTCGATCTGGCTGGCCAGTTGCGCAGTTTCGCGCGCATCGATCAGCTTTGGCGCATAAATAAACAGTGGAATCTGGTAGTTGGTGATAGGCAGGTCTTCCTTGCCTGCGCTGCCAGCGGTGTGGTCGGCGACGAACACAAAGATCGTGTTGTCGAACCACGGCTTCTGACGTGCTGCTTCAAGAAATTGGCCGATAGCGTGGTCGGTGTATTTCACCGCACCGTCGCGGCCATTACCGGATTTGATATCGATGCGCCCGTCCGGGTAGGTATAGGGGCGGTGATTGGAGGTGGTCATCAATTGCAACAGGAACGGTTGCTGCCTGGCGTAATCGGCATCGGCCAGTTTCAGGGTTTGTTTATAGAGATCCTCGTCGGCCATGCCCCAGGCATTTTTAAACGAGATTTCTGCCTCGGGCACGCTGCTCTGGTCCACGACCCGATAACCGTTGCCGCTGAAAAATGCATTCATATTGTCGAAGTAACCGCGCCCGCCGTAGACGAACACGCTGTCGTAACCGATGGCCGAGAGTTGTTGGCCAAGGCTGGCGAAACCGCTTTCGCGGCCAATGCGCTTGACGATAGAGCGTCCCGGGGTAGGCGGGATGGCTAGCGTGATGGCCTCCAGTCCGCGGTCGGTGCGGGTGCCGGTGGCATAGAAGTTATTGAAGTACAGGCTTTGCGAGCGTAACGCGTCCAGGTTTGGCGTCAGATTGCGACCGTCGCCGTTGCTGCCCATGTACTTGGCGCTGAAACTTTCTATGGTCACCAGCACGATATTGGGTTTACGCAGGGTGCCCGGGTTGGTGATGGCGCGACGGATATCGAGTGGGTCTTGGCTGATGAAGCGTGCATTAGGTTCGCTGAGTTCGACACGCAATTGTTTGGCGACCACCTCAGTAGGCAAAGTCGTGTAGAACTTTGGATAATCCAGTTCGTTGTTACGAAAGGCGGCAAAGAACTGATACGGTCCATTGCTTGCCAGTTCGTTGTTGTAGGCGTTGCCGCCCTGGGCGCGCGGGCTGTCCTGGCTTATCAATTGCAGACTCGCGCCGGCCACCATCATCAGGGCAAGGGCATTCAGCAGACGGTCACGCGCGGCGGGCAGCGGTGCGTGCATTGCAGCATTGAACGGTTTGCGCAATGCGACGCTGAAGACAAGGGCCAGCATCGCCAGCAGGCTCAGTAGCTTGCCGATCGGGTACGACTCCAACAGGTTGTTCAGCACCTCATCGGAGTACACCAGGTAGTCGACGGCGATAAAGTTGAAGCGCACGCCGAACTCGTCCCAGAACAGCCACTCGGCCACCGCAGTGAACAGCATCGCAAACAGACTCACCGTGAGCACCGCTTGCAGGAACCAGCGATGGCCACGAAGGCGCCACATCGCAGGCGGGCATAGCAACACATACAGTCCCAGCGGCAGGGCCGCATAGGCCAGGAACCCAAGATCGTAAAGCAGTCCCACGCCGAACACCGGCAGCAGATTGCCGCCGACCTCATGCATGTGAGTGATGAGCAGCACGCTGCGGGTAAGCAGGAAAACCAGTAACCAGGCACCTGTTATCAACAGCAAGTACCGCATAGGAGCGGTTTTGAAAAATGCCATGTCTATATTCCTTATATCGATGGGCGGCGATCTTCAGCCTGAGGCTGTGGTCAACTTGTGAAGCTATAGTGAAAATCTCGTTTGTCCATGCGATCAGTTGAAAACTGTTATCGAGCGCCGTTTCGGCTCTATCCCTCAGCCACACTTGCCCTTAAGCTGCGCGAGCCAACATGGCCGTTACCGCGTACGGAGACATTGCCCATGCGAATTTTATTGGTTGAAGACAACCGCGATATCCTCGCCAACCTGGCGGATTATCTGGGGCTCAAGGGCTATACCGTCGACTGTGCGCAGGACGGTTTGTCAGGCCTGCACCTGGCCGCGACCGAGCATTACGACCTGATCGTGCTCGACATCATGCTGCCGGGCATCGACGGCTACACCCTGTGCAAACGCCTGCGCGAAGATGCGCGGCGTGACACGCCCGTCATCATGCTCACCGCCCGCGACCAGTTGGATGACCGCCTGCAAGGCTTCAAGTCCGGCGCCGATGACTACCTGCTCAAGCCGTTCGCGCTGTCGGAGCTGGCCGCACGTATCGAAGCGGTGCTGCGCCGTGCCCAGGGTGGCGGACGCCGTGCGCTGCAAGTGGGCGACCTGAGCTACGACCTCGACACCCTCGAGGTAACCCGCGAGGGCCGCCTGCTCAAACTCAACCCGGTCGGCCTCAAGCTGCTGGCGGTCTTGATGCAGAAGAGCCCCCACGTGTTGCGTCGCGAGATCCTCGAAGAAGCGCTGTGGGGCGACGACTGCCCGGACAGCGACAGCCTGCGCAGCCACGTCCACCAATTGCGCCAGGTGATCGACAAGCCGTTTGCCAAGCCGCTGCTGCAAACCGTGCACGGCGTGGGTTACCGCCTGGCCGAGGGTCGAGATGGAGTTTAAGCAAAGCCTTGCCCAGCGGATCATCATCGCGTTTGCCCTGATGAGCGCGCTGGTGGCGGGGGCCTTCGCCATGGGCATCGTTGCCACGGTGCACCTGGTGGAAGAGAAACTCATCTCGGCCGGCCTGGGCGGCGACCTGCAGCGCCTGCTGATGATGGACAGCGTCGAAGACTGGCGCCACCGTCCCGAGCCGGACCAGCTGTTTTATTTCAGCGGCGGGCCGGGCGACTTCGAACTGCCCAAGGACCTGCGGCACCTGGAGCCGGGTTTCCATGAGGTGTTTCGCGAGTCGCTGTCGTATCACGCCATGGTCGAAGTGGTGGATGGCCGGCGCTATGTGTTGCTGCAGGACCAGAGCGATTTCGAGGAGCGCGAGCGTGTGCTGTTTGCCGTGGTGCTGGTGGGCTTTGTGCTCAGCCTGGCGCTGGCGGTATTCCTCGGCTGGGTGCTGGCGCGAAAAGTGATGGCGCCGGTGGTACGTCTGGCGCGTCAGGTACGCCACCGCGACCAGTTGCTCGGCCTGGCACCGCCCCTGGCGCCGGATTATGCGGCTGACGAAGTGGGTGAACTGGCCGTAGCGTTCGACGCTACCCTGGGCCGCCTGCGCCAGGCGCTGTCGCGCGAGCAGCTGTTTACCAGCGACGTGAGCCACGAATTGCGCACCCCGCTGATGGTGCTGGCCAGCTCCTGCGAACTGCTGCTGGAGAACCCGGCGATCGATCAGCGCGGACGCAACCAGGTGCAGCGCATTGCCCGGGCCTGTGAAGAGATGCGCGAACTGGTGCAGACCTTCCTGATGCTCGCCCGCGCCGAACACAGCGAGGAAACCATGTCGCCCCAGGTGACCTTGCCGCAGGTGGCTGAAGACCTGCTCGGGATCTGGCGCGAGCCCATCGAGCGCAAGGGCCTGGAACTCATCTACCACCCGGGCAGCCCGCTGGACACACGTTACAACACCACCTTTTTGCACGCGGTGATGGGCAATCTGTTGCGCAACGCTTTGCACTACACCGAACACGGCTTTATTCGCCTCACCCTTGAACCCAGCGGGTTCGTGGTGGAGGACTCCGGCGTCGGCATTCCCGAGGAAAAACGCGAAGCGATGTTCGAGCCCTTCGTACGCGGCACTGGCAGCGAGAAGCGCGGCGAAGGCCTGGGGCTCGGGTTGTCGCTGGTACAACGCATCTGCGAGAACCAGGGCTGGAGCGTCAGCTTGAGCACCATGGAGCCCAGCGGTTGCTGCTTTCGTGTCGAGCTGAACCCGCCCAAGCTGTAAGCGCGGCATGCAGGGGCGAATACATTCGCTCCTGCAGTTTTCAGTAACGTCTTGAAATGTATCGGAATAGACAGGACAAGTTTTTCACACTTGATTGACCTGTTGATCACAGTTCGCTGCTTAAGGTTGCAGGCATCAGTTACTGGAGACGTAAGATGCCTTCCCCAATCAAGCTTGAGTTTTCCGAAAAGTACGATGATCAGCATGCGCAGAATTATTTGCTCAAGCATCAGGACAATCTGGCGCGTCGACTGTCCCACAAACGCGACGAACAATTGGCACGCGGTGCACTGGCCATGGCCGGTGAGCCAGGCCTGGTGCTGGACCTGCCGTGTGGTGCCGGACGTTTCTGGCCGCTGCTGGCCGAAAAGCCCAACCGTGTGATCATCGGTGCGGACAATTCCGCATCCATGTTGAAGGTCGCAACGCTGGCCCAACCGGCGGATGTGGTGAAACGGGTACGGCCTTTGCAGACTTCAGCCTTTGATATTGATTTGCCAGACAGTTCGGTCGACAGCATTTTCTGCATGCGCCTGCTCCACCATATCGGTGATCCGGCGCACAGGCTGGCGATTCTGCGGGAGTTCCAACGGGTTACCCGTGACAGCGTGATCATTTCGCTGTGGGTGGATGGCAATTTCAAGGCCTGGAAACGCAAGCGCGCCGAGGTCAAACGTCGCAGGAAAGGTGAGCAGGACGGTTACCAAAACAGATTTGTGTTACCGGCTGCTACTGTTGAGGCAGAATTCGAGCAGGCCGGTTTCCGTGTTCAGGAATCCCTGAATTTCATCCCGCTCTACGCCATGTGGCGAGTTTATGTATTGCGCAAGAGGTAACAGGATGGCAGTTGAGTGCGTAGCAGGCAGTCATGTAGCTCCCGAGGAGCGATTTGATTATTTCTGGCGCCAGCAGGGCGAGTGGGTCGAGGAACCCAACCGTCGACGTGGCGGTGAGAGCGGTGTGCAACGTGTCGTCAGCGCCAACGGTCGCTTGCTCTACAGCAAGCGCCAGACCGGGCATATCTACCGTAGCTGGCTGCACCCGTTCGGGCGCCCGACCGTGTTGCGCGAGCGCGATGCGCTCAAGGGCTTGCGGCTATTGGACGTGCGAGTGCCCGAGATGGTGTTCTGTGAGGCGCGTCGCGACCCCGAACACCAATGGAAAGCCTTATTGGTGACGGCATCGCTGGATGGTTTCGACGAGATCGAAAACTGGTACGCCGCCGGCGGCCGTGAACAGTATGGCGAAGCGGTGCATGAGCGCCTGCTCAAGGAATTGGCCGAAACCCTGGCCCGCATGCATAAAGGGCGCTGGCAGCATGGTTGCCTGTACATCAAGCATGTGTTCGTAAAAGTGACAGGCGACGTCGACTCGGCCAAGGTGGAAGTGGCACTGCTGGACTTCGAAAAATGCCGCCAGCGGCTGACCGCTTATCGCGCCGCCTCCCACGACATGCTGCAACTGCGGCGCCATTCGTCGTTCAGCGATAGCGACTGGAAGAAACTGAGCTATTTTTACGAGACGGCGTTTGGCAGCGCTATCAAGGGTTTAACCAAATGAAGCTAGAAATAGCACGAGGTTTGTTTCTGGTCGGGGCGTTGGGCGTGTCAGCCCTTGCCCTGGCTGCATGGGAGCAGCCTCGGACACAGGTGCTCAGTGCAACTCAAGGCAGCGGGCAATGCCTGCTGCCGCGGGTTGCCAAGGCGAATGTGGCGGCCAGGCCCGATCATGATTTGCTGTTGTTCATGTTCGGGATGTCCCAAGGGATGAGGCCGCAAAGTTGAAGCGATTGAAACCCCCGAAAGGGCCTTACTCCGTGAGGCCCTTTTTTTGTGGGCAACGGATCTGAAATCAACGCCCATCACCTAGGGGAACGGGCTTGGTGTGGCGAGCGGGCTTGCCCTAATGCCGTTCAGTTAAGGAAAATTTGTGGGCTTATTGTGGCGAGCGGGCTTGCCCCGCGTTGGGGTGCGAAGCGCCCCCCCATCGAGCAAAACGCGGTGTACCTGATACGGCTCAGCGCCTGGCTTTGGGGCTGCTGCGCAGCCCAACGCAGGACAAGCCTGCTCGCCACAGGGAATCTGCGCTTAACTGAACGGCATTAGGGCTTGCCGCGCGTTGGGCTGCGCAGCGGCCCCAAAACCAGCCTCCGCGTAGTATCAGGTATACCGAGGGTTTCCTGATTGGGGGCGCTTCGCACCCCAACGCGGGGCAAGCCCGCTCGCCACAGAGGCGTCGTCATGGCGCAGATCAGACCAGGTGCAGGTGGTTATCCCAAAGCCCCGCCGGCAACTCCAGCGGTTGGGCGACCAGCTGTTTCTGTCGGCAATCGTAGAACCGGCAGCGCCCCTGACCTGACGTCACTACAAACCCATCCGCCACCGCTCCCACACCCGCGCAGTCAGGCAACGGTCCATCCAGGCGCAGCTCACCGCTGTCCATGTCCCAGATAAAGAAGCGATTGCCCCGCGGCGCGGTCAACGCCACCAGGCGCAGCTCACTGTGCACGGCGACGCTGGCGGTGTAATGCCCCATCGCCTGCAACTGCTCATCGGCCACCGGGAACGCGACGAAGGGCTGACCGGGACGTTTGATCGCCAGCAGCTCGGAACGCTCCTGGGACGGCCCCATGAATTGCTGCCCGGTGAGGATGGTGCCATCGCTGGCGATGCCCATATGGCGCACGCTGTTCATCGGCTGGGCGAGGGTCTCCTTGCTGATCAGCGTACCGTCGCGCTGCATCAGCACCAGGCTCGGCTCCATGGCGTTGAGGTTCATCTCCACACGGCTTTCGGCCTCGGTGCGAATACCGCCGTTGGCCACCACCAGGGTCTCGCCATCGGGCATCCATGACACCTGATGCGGGCCGATGCCGTGGGTGGACAGCTCGCCACTGTGCACCAGTCGCTCGCCTTCGAAGCGGTACACGCCGAGCAGACCACGACCGGGGTCGCAGGTGTCGTTCTCGGTGGCGTACAGCCAATCGCCGCCTTTGTGAATCACCGCATGGCCGTAGAAATGACGGTTGGCGTTGGCGGTGAGGGTCTGCAGCAATGCGCCATCGCGCAGGTCGATCAGGTAGCTCTCGGTGCCCGGACGACGGGCGACAAACAGCGCAATCGGCCGCGTCGGGTGGTTGATGATGTCGTGGCAGCGCTGGCCGACCTGGGTGGCAAACACCGGCTTGCCGTCCAGGCGGTAGCCCACGGCGTAGTGGTTGCCATCGGCATCATCGCGCGCCGACAGCAGCAGCGGGCCCTTGTCCTTCTGCTTGAACAATGTCCAGCCACCAAGGGTGAGGGCGCTGAGCAATACGCTGCCCACCGCCAAAGCCTGTCGCCTGAGCATCATCAGTCACCGTCATTGGCGTTGAAGCCAAGCTGAATGCCCAACGCCTTGGCCAGCTCGCCTTCGTGCAGGCGGTGGACGACGTTGAGGCTGTCGTAGAGGTCATTGAGCTGCTGGCGCCCGGCGTCATCGGCCAGCAGTTCATTGAGGGGGCGCTGGTTGCTGGCGAACAGTTTGAGCGAGGCGGCGTAGGCGGCGTCGATCTTGTCGGCCAACGGCTTTTGCTCGGCCGGCAACAGACCACGCAGGCCCTTGTTGTCGACACCCACCCACACAGTGCGCGCGGCAGCGAGGCTGGCCTCCAGGCTTTGCAGGGACGACTGGCTGCGCCAGGCATCAGCCTGGAACGGCTGCGGGATGCCCTTGGTCTGGCGGCCCATCGGCGTGCCGAGTTTTTTCTTCAGGGTGTCCAGCGCGGTCACCTGCACGCGCAGCAGGTCGGCGATGGCCTCGTGGGAATCGGCATAGCGCTGGTTGGGAAACTTGCTCATTTGCGCGAGCATGCCGTCGGTACTGTTCCAGCTCGCCAGGATCTCTTCGGCCAGGGCTTTCTGACGCTCGCCGATGGCCATCAGCAGTGGGCAGTAACGGGCTTTTTGCGCGGCGTCGGCGATGTCGGTCCTGGCGTCGTACAGGATGTATTCGTAGGCCGACAGGCCTTGCACCACCACGCTGGACTTGGCCAGGGCTGCGCCGTCAATCTGCGGCTGCGCGGTCACCAGTTGTTCGACCTGGCGGCCTACCAGGTTTTTCTTGTCCGGCCAGAACTGTACCTGCCACGCGCGATTGCCTTCGGCCAGCGGGCCGATCAGCAGCGGTTGCAGCTCGGCCCAGGCTTTTTGTGCGTGGAGGAAGTCGGCGCGGGCGGTGTCCAGGCTCTCTTTACCCTGGCAATAGGCCAGAGCGCTGACGGCCAGTTGACGGTCGGCGTCGACCCAGCGGCTGTAGGTCGGCAGGATCACCTGCTTGGCGATGGCTGCCGAGGTCACGGCCTGCGGGTCTTGCGGTGAGCAGGCGCCGAGGGCGAGGGCGGCAAGGCTGGTGAACAACAACTTGGGACGGAACATGTCGAGCTCCCTTATCGGATTGGGGCAAAGCTTATAGAGAATTCAGGAACGCCAGCAACGCGGCACGCTGCTCGGCATCAAAGGACAGCACATGCTGCTGCGCCGGCTGTGCCTGGCCGCCGTGCCACAGCACGGCCTCAAGCAGGTTGCGGGCGCGGCCGTCATGCAGAAACTGGGTGTGGCCACTCACGGTCTGCGTCAAGCCGATGCCCCACAACGGCGGCGTGCGCCAGTCGCGGCCACCGGCCTTGAATTCGCTGCGGTGGTCGGCCAGGCCTTCGCCCATGTCGTGCAGCAGCAGGTCGCTGTAGGGGCGAATCAACTGATTGGCCAGCTCGGGCTCGGCGGCATTGGCAGCCGTCGTGAACGACGGCGTGTGGCAGCCCTGGCAGCCGGCCTGGTAGAACAGGTTTTTGCCAGCCAGCACCTGCGGCGTGTCGACGCCGCGACGCGCCGGCACCGCAAGGTTACGGGTGTAGAACAGCACCAGGCGCAGAATATTGTCGCTGACTTCCGGCTCACCCTCGGGGCCATTGCCGTTGGGCGCCTGTTTGCAGGCGACCTGAGCGTCGGTGCAGTCATCGAACGGTCGCAGGGAAGTGGTGAGGCCCATATCACCGGAAAACGCGTGAATATTCTGTTGATTGAGGTTCGGTTGCCCGGCTTTCCAGCCAAAACGGCCGAGCACGGTGGTTTGCCGTGCGTCATCCCACACCTGATTGGCGCGGCCGATGAGTGCGTCCCTGCCGGCGGTCTTCGGGTCGGTGTTGCGCAGGATATCGGCTTCGCTGATGGCTTCGAGCAGGCCCAGGCCGATCATCGGCGGGGCGATGCGTGCGGAAAAGCGCGTGTCCGGGTGCATTGGCCCATAGCCGAGCTGGGTGATCTGCAGCGCAGGCTTGCGCAGCTCGACCACCGTGCCGTCCTTGAAGGTGACGTTGACGGGCGTGTAGTCGACCCGCACCTTGCCTTCCGGCACCACGCCCGGCACGGCCATGTCCTGCAACTGGCCGCCGTACACCGGCTCGGGCACCACGCCGGCCTGTTCGATCAGCCTGGCGTAGTCCGGCGTATCCGGCAGGGACAGGCGCACCAGCATCGACACGGCGTTGGGCGCATCGGGTAGCGGCGGGTGGCCGCGTCCGTCCTTGATATGGCAGTTCTGGCAGGCATTGGTGTTGAACAGCGGCCCCAGGCCATCGCGGGCGGTGGTGGTGGAGGGGGCGATTACCCAGGGGCTGCGAAAGAAACTGTTGCCGACGCTGAAGTCCACGCGGCGCGTGGGCGACAAGTTGGCCGAGGGCAGGGAAAACGCGTTCTGGTCCCGCTTGTTCACCGTCGCTGCGCCACCGGCCCGCGCTTCGCCAGGCTCTGCCTTGGTGAACCTGGGGGCGTCGTCGCAGGCGGTCAGGCTCAAGGCCATCAATGCTGCGCACAGGCGAAAAAGCGAACGGAACATCGAGTTTCCTGAGGCGATGGCGAAAAAGGGGTCGCAAAGTCTAACAGGGCCGGGGGCAATGAATAAGAGCAATTATCGTTTGCTGGCATCGCGTTTCATTCCCGCTAGAATGACCCCACATTTTTTTCTGGAGGTGGCCCATGCAGGCTCTCGACGCTTTGCTCAATCGTGTTTCCGTGCCGCGTCTGCTGGAGCCGGCACCGACCCAGGAGCAGCGCGATGTGCTGTTCGCCGCCGCCATGCGCGCGCCTGACCACGGCCAATTGCGGCCGTGGCGCTTCCTCACGGTGGAAGGCGCTGCCCGTGAGCAGATGGGCACCTTGCTGGCCGAAGCGGCGCTGCTCAATGATGCCGAGACGCCGCAAGCGGCCATCGACAAGGCTCGGAACGGCCCCCTGCGTGCGCCGTTGGTGGTGGTGGTGATTGCTCGCCTGCAGGCGCATTTCAAGGTGCCCAAATCCGAACAGCTGCTGGCAGCAGCCTGTGCGGCCCATAGCATTTTGCTGGCGGCTTATGCGCAGGGGATTGGTGCGGTGTGGCGTACCGGGGAATTGTCGTATTCGCCGCATGTGGCCAAGGGGTTGGGGCTGGTGGAGGGGGAAGAGGTGATTGGTTTTCTGTATTTGGGGACGCCGCAGAATCCGCCGCGTAGTGCGCCCAAGGAAGATGTGGCGGCGTTTGTGCAGGGGTGGTCCGGCGTTTGACAGGGGGCACATCGGTTGCTGCGGTGAAGGCTGAGAGTGGTTCCGGCGCCTCGCTAATGCTCGGTGTGCGCGCACGCCGGCCAGCAAGGTTGACGGGGCGCCGGAGATCAAAAACAGTGTGATCTCCATCAGGCAAATGGAGATCCAAATGTGGGAAGGGGCCAGCTCTACACCTTGAACTGATCCATCAACTTCATCTGCTGGCTGGCCAGGGCATTCAGTTGGCTGCTGATGGCCGCCGACTCGGTGGCCTGGCCGGTCAGGGTCTCGGTCACGGTGCGAATCGCCGATACGTTGCGGTTGACCTCTTCGGCCACTGCGCTCTGTTCTTCGGCGGCGCTGGCGATTTGCAGGTTCATGTCGCTGATCACCGTCACCGCTTCGCTGATCTTGCCCAGCGCCGCGACCGCCTGATGGATTTGCCCGGCATTGCTCTGGGCCTGTTGCTGGCTGGAGTGCATGGTCGCCACCACCCCGCGGGTGCCGCTCTGGATGCGTTCGATCACCAGGCGAATTTCTTCCACCGAGTCCTGGGTGCGCTTGGCCAGGTTGCGCACTTCGTCGGCCACCACCGCAAAACCACGACCGCTTTCGCCGGCGCGAGCCGCTTCGATGGCCGCGTTCAGGGCCAGCAGGTTGGTTTGCTCGGCGATGCTGCGGATCACTTCCAGTACCGAACCGATCTGCTCGCTGTTGACCGCCAGAGCCTCGACTTCGCTCACGGCCTTGCTCACTTCGTCGGCCAGGGTGGTGATGTCACGGGTGCTTTGCTCGATGATCGACATGCCTTCACGCGCCGACTGGTCCGCGCCGCGCGCCGCGCTGGCGGCACTGGACGCGCTGTTGGCCACGTCGTGGGCGGTGGCGCTCATTTCATTGGACGCGGTGGCCACCTGGTCGATTTCGCGGAACTGCACCTGCATGCCTTCGCTGGTCTGGCGTGCGATGGCCGATGACTGATCGGCCGTGCCTCGCGCTTCGGTGATGCTTTGCTTGATCTGCGCGATGGTCGGTTGCAGCTTGTCGAGGAAGCGGTTGAACCAGTTCACCAGTTCGCCCAATTCGTCTTTGCGGGTGTACGTCAGGCGCTGGGTGAGGTCGCCGTCGCCGCTGGCGATGTCCTTGAGCATGGCGGCCACGCTGTTGATCGGCCGGGTGACGCCGGTGGCGGTCAGCCAGATCAGCAGCAATCCGAGCAGCCCCGCGCCGACACCCACGCCGATGGACAACAGCGCACTGGCGGCCTGGGCCTCATCGATGACCCCTTGCAGCTTGGTCGAATCAGCCAGCATCACGTGCTTGGGCAGCTTGACCACCACGCCCCAGGCCTTGGCATCGGCAATCGGCTTGAACGGGTAGACCGCACGGATCGTGTCGCCCTGTTCGCGGTTGACGTGGCTGTCAGTGGCCAGCAGTTGCACGACTTCCTTGCCTTCGGCGCCCATGATTTGCGCCAGGTTCTTGCCGACTTTGCCCGGTTCGCCGCTGTAGGCCGCAATCAGGCCGGTGCTGGAGATCACCTCAAGGTGCGCGGCACCGTCGAAGAGGTTTTTCTGCGCCTCCTCGGTGGCCACTTGCAGGGCTCCGAGGGCGATGTCGACACCGACCACGCCGATCACCTTGCCGTCCACGATCAATGGCTGCGACAGGGTGGTCATCAGCACCGTCTTGCCGGCGACGGTGTCTTCGTAAGGGTCCAGCAGGCAGGTGTTGCGGGTATCGCGTGAGCAGGTGTACCAAATGTTGTAGGGCGTGCCGCTGAGGTTGAGGGCGGTCTTGTTCAGATCCTCCTCGATCATGATGGTGTTCACGTCTGTGCCGCCGGCGCGGCTCCAGTAGCTGGCGAAGCGTCCTGACTCATTGGACACGCGGGCCTTGTCGCCGACGAATTCGCTGTCTTTGCCGTCCAGCCCATTGGGCTCGAACGATAGCCACATGCCCAGCACTTTGCTGTTGCGCTCGAAGGCAGTTTTCAGGCTCTGGTTGAGCTCCTCGCGCAGCGCAGCAGGTTCCAGCCCGCGTTTGGCGGCGAGGTTGCGCAGGTCCTTGACCTGGTCGACGAGGGCGGTCGCGGCGGTGAGGTTGTCGCCGAAGGTTTTCTGCAACTGCAGAGCTTGTTCAGCAGCGTTGGCCTGCAGCAGTTTCTGCACGTTGCTGGTGAGCATGCGCGAGCTTGAGTCGCTGGTCAGTTGATCGTTCTTGTCGGTCTCGCGCAGGTTGATGCTGACGATCAGCGCAATCACCCCCAACAGGCAGAGGCCGGACAGCAGCACAATTTTCAGGCGAATTGAAAGAGTGTTGAGCATGGGTTAACTCGCGAAAGGACAAAGTTGAGTGCAAACAGGACGAGCCAAGTCCATTCGGCGCTATGCCTGAAACATCGGCGTCATGAATCAATTCGTGAGAGCAAGGCGATGAGCGGTAGGAAAAAGACTACATACCACGTTGGGTGCGGGCTGCGAGCCGTTCCGGGCGCGACCAGATCCACAGGTTGCCCAGGCCCATGCCGGCAATTGCCAGGTAGATCGGCCAGCCGTGATCAAGCATCACCAGCATCAGCAGGGCGCACACCAGCATGCTGACGGTGGCGCTGACCTTGGCCCGGCGCGCGATGATTTTGCCGTTGCGCCAGTTGAACAGGATGGGCCCGAACAGGCGGTGGTTTTCCAGCCAGGCGCTGAGGCGCGGCGAGCTTTTGGTGGCGGCCCAGGCGGCCAGCAGGATGAATTCGGTGGTGGGCAACCCCGGGATTACAATCGCCACCAGGCCGATGCCCAGGCTGACGTAGGCCAGCAGCCCGAACAGGAGCTGTGCGATTTTTGAGGTGGAGTGGGGTTTGCCGGTCATGTCTGTGCGCAATATAAAATAAAGCAAAAAATCAGTTTGAAATGCGAACCCCCTGTGGGAGCGGGCTTGCCCGCGAAAACCGTGGGTCAGTCAACATCAATGCTTGCTGGGCCGACGTCTTCGCGGGCAAGTCAGCTCCCACATTTGATCGCATTCCAATTCAGGTATCAGGCCAGTTCGGGGGCGCTAGCGTACGCCTGTTCGAGCAGCACGGTGAAGCGTACAAACGCGTCAATCGCGCCTTTTTCCACGGCGGCTTCTTCTTCGGCGCTGAACTCGAGGGCGTCGAGGGTGCGGGTGAAGCGCTTCCAGCCTTCGGCGCGACCACCGGCCGGCTCGCCCAGGTGGCGGGCACCGAAGGTTTCGCTCAGGCCAAGGCCCACGGCGCGCTTGATCAGGAACGCGGCGCCGAGCTTGGAACCCTCGGACACAAACAGCCAGCCCAGGGCTTCGGCCCTGCTCGGGTTCTGCACGGCGCCGGCGACCGGTGCCGGCACTTCGGTGTCGAGGTCGCCCAGGTCGAGCCGGGCGGCGTCGGCGCGGCAGCGTTCGGCGAGGTCGGGGATGATGTCGATCAGCTCGGCATCGTTGTACAGCGCCACCAGTTCCGACTGAAACAGGTACTGCGCCACCACGAAACGGGCGAAGTTGGCCCGCGTGTCGAACGGCGCGTGGGCCTTGACCAGGGCGTCGAGCCGGGTGTGTGGCGCGTGGGTGATCTGGTTCAGGCGCTGGGAGCGCAGGCTCGGGCGTTCTGCAGTAGGGGAAGCGGTCATCGAAAAAGTCCTTGAGAAGGGTAGCGCCTGGTTGCCCTGAAGAGAGCGGTTATCAACTAGACGAACAAGAAGACGCGGCACAGTAAAAAATCCTCACCCCGGCGCTGAACAATCGCGGCGAGGTGAGGCTGATGTCGTCAGATGTCCCAGATCAGGTTGATCGCAACGTTGCGGCCGGGCTGGGTCAGGCGGTCGAGGTTGGCCGGGCCGGTCACTGCCGCTTCGCCGACGCTGTCGTAGCTGCGCACGTCATCCCAGTTCCAGTATTTTTTGTCGGTGAGGTTGTAGAGGCCACCGTTGATGGTCACGTCCTGGCTGACTTTGTAGTACGCGCTCAGGTCGAGGATGCCAAAGCCCGGTGTCTTGAACGGGCCGCTGGTGTCGCCGTCCGGTGCGTGGAAGGTGCTGCTGTCGACGCGATGCTGCTTTTTCACCAGTGTCCAGCTCAGCAGGCCACCGTAGTTGTCCTGGTCGTAGCCCAGGCCGAACACGCCCTTGAGCGGGTTGACGCTGTTGAGCGGTTCGCCGTTTTCATCGTTACGACCGTAGGCATAGGACACCGCGCCCTGGGTGTAGAGACCCTGCGGCGCGCCGAAGGTATCCAGGTTGAGGCGGCCCTTGGCTTCGGCGCCCCTGACGGTGGCGCGCTTGATGTTGATGGCCTGGAACTGCTCCACGGTGCCGCCGACCACGGCGTTGTCTTCGTCGATGAAGTTGCGGTACTTGTTATAGAACACCGCGATCTCGAAGGAGCCTGCGTCGAATGCGCCGCGAATCCCGGTCTCGATCCCTTTGCTGGTTTCCGGCTTGAGGTCGGGGTTGGGTTCGACGGTGTAACCCAGGTTGAGGTTTTCGAAGCGGCCGTACAGCGACTTGGCGGAGGGCGTGCGGAAACCTTCGGCGTATTGGCCGAACCAGGTGTATTGATCGGTAAGGGCGTAGGTCAGACCAAACTTGGGCGTCACGCGGTGCCAGGTCTTGTCCTTGTCGCTGACCGAAGCCGCACCCGTGGGGTTTACGGTGTTGAGAAACGCCTGGGTCAGTTTCGGCTTGAGCTGGGTGTAGTCGTAGCGCACGGCGGGCAGGAAGGTCCATTTGTCCCAGGTGATCTGGTCCTGGGCGAACAGCGAATAGGTGTTGATGGTCGGGTCCGGGAAGTCGCTGGATTTCTTCACGCTGTCGCCGGCTTGCGGGCTCGGTGCACCGATGGCGGTGCAGCCACTGCCAACCGCCAGGCACGTGGCGGCGCCTTCGCGCGAACCGGTGACTTTCTGCTGTTTGAGCGTGGTGCCGTAAGTCACCTGGTGATCGGTATCGCCGAGGCTGAAGGCCTTGTCCAGTTGTGCATCGAATACCCATTGTTTTTCTTCGTACAGCGTGTCGCGGGTGCGCAGAACGCGGCGGCCCGACTGATAGATCTCGGCGGTGGTCTGGTCGGTCTTGGCGATCTGGTAATTGAGGCTGGTCTTGATGCGGTCGGCTATCGGCGACTCGAGGGAGAAGGTGTTTTCCAGGCCGAAACGTTCCCGGGTGATGGTGTCGTTGCCGCGCCGGTCGCGGTAGAGGTTGAAGCCGCGGCCGCCAATGAACGGGCCGCCCACCGCGTTTTTCAGGTTGACGTCGCGATCATCCTTGTACTTTTCGTAGGTCAGGCCCAGGCGGTTGTCGTCCCCGTAGTTCCAGCCCAGTTTGGCCAGCACGTTGGTGGTGCGCGCATCCTCCGGGTTGGCGCCGGTGCGGGCCAGGCCGGTGGCGTTGTTGCCGTCGTAGGACTGGGTTTCATGACCCCTGCGTTGGCTCAGGTGCAGCAGGCCGTCGACGTCCTGTACGCGGCCAGCGACGGTGCCGGAGGTCAGCCAGCTGTCGTCGGCGGAGCTATAGCCGGTTTTCAGGCGGGCGCCGACGTCCTGGCCCGGTTTGATGATGTCGTCCGGGTCGAGGGTGAAATAACTCACGGTGCCGCCGATGGCGCTGCTGCCGTAAAGGGCCGAGGCCGGGCCACGGAGGATTTCCACGCGCTTGACGATTTCCGGATCGACGTAGTTGCGGCGCGTCTTGGCGTAGGGGCCGTTGAAGAAGTTGTCCGGCACTTCGACGCCATCGACCTGGGTGAGGATGCGGTTGCCGTCGATCCCGCGAATGTTATACCCCCCGTTACCGGAGCGAGTACCTGCGCCGCCCACCGATACGCCGGGTTCGTAGCGCACCAGTTCGCGAAGGGTGTTCACGTTCTGGCGGTCCAGTTCCTGGCGCTCATGCACGGTGACGGTGCTCGGTACGCTGTCCACCGCCTGCTCGGTACGGGTGGCGCTGATGGTCACCTGTTGCAGGTTGACGGTGCCGCCGACGGCGCGTTTTTCCAGCACGATGTTGTTATTGCCCAGTTTGCGGTAGCTCAGGTTGGTCCCCACCAACAGCCGATCCAGCGCTCTCTCGGGTGGCAGTGCGCCGCGCACGCCTGGCGATGACACACCCTGGCCCAGCTCGGCCGACAGGCCTACTTGCCAGCCGGTCACGGCGGTAAAGGCATTGAGCGCCGAGACCAGTGGCTGCTGTTCAATGCTGAACGCGTAATTGCCATGGCTGCGCGGGGTCGGCTCGGCAGCCGCAGCGTCCATCACCGGCGCACCGGCCAGCAGGAGAGCGGCAGTCAGCAGGGACAATACGGGCGAGGAAGACCGACGGTTGAAACAAGAGGACATCGTGAACGCTCCGGAGGTACGAATCTTATAGTTGCGAACCGTTCCAAATAGGAATCAGTTGCATTGGCTATAACGAGACGTATCGCCGGTTAACATCGAGTAAAAATAATTCTCATTTAGTTGAGAATGACCAGCGCCGGGAATTCCGCGAGCCTGGCCGACGTGATATGAGCCAGGGAGCGCACCACGTCCAGCGGCTGGTCGAGGCGATAATTGCCGGTGACGGCGACGCTGGCGAGTTTGTCGTTGGTGTTGACGATCCAGCCAGGGTAATAGCGGCGCAGTTCGGCGAGCACTTCGCTCATCGGGCAGTTTTCGAACACCAGCCGGCCCTGTACCCAGGCCAGGTCCTTGGCCGGATCCAGTCGGGCAGGCGGGCCAAATCCCTTGGGACCGATGCGGATGCTTTCGCCGGCGCTCAGGCGCACGCGGGCATCGTCGAAGGTGTTGCGCAGGTCGACATCGCCGCGCTGCACCTGCACCTGCGCTTCGCCGTTGAGGTAGCGCACGGCGAAGGCGGTGTCGCGCACGCTGGCCCGCACCGGGCCGGCATCGACTTCCAGGGGCAGGCCGCGACTGGGCATGACCTCGAAAAAAGCCTCACCTTGATACAGGCGGGCAACGCGCTGGTGGTCCTTGATGCTGCTGGAGAACGCCGAGTTGGTGTTGAGCAGCACTGTGGAGCCGTCGTCCAGTTGCAGGCGCTGGCGCTCACCCACCACGGTGAGGTGGTCAGCCTGCAAGCGCGCGGGCAGGTTGCTGAAGCTCAGCAATCCCAGCACCAGCACAGCGGCGGTGGCCAGGGGTTTCCAGTGTGGCTTGATACGGCGCCAGACGCCGGGTTTGCGCGGCGCTGCCAGGGCGATTGCGGCACTGTGCACCGGCGCGCCGCCCCAGGCTGCCTGGGCGTTGGCGAAGGCGAGGGCGTGCGCCGGGTCGCTGGCCAGCCAGGCCTCGAACGCAGCCTGCTGCCCCGGTTGCGGGCACTGCAGCGCGATCAGCCAGTCGAGCGCCTGGTCCATAGCCGCGTCTTGCAACACCTCATGAGCCAGCTCATGGGGGCGCAGGTTATTCGGGTCGGTCACGGTGTGCCTCGGGTCTTCGCCACGTTCTAGTCATTGTTCCTGCAGGCCGGTTCGACAGTTCTGTCGGATGTAGCTTACGGCTGATCCAGCCTCTGGGCCACACCTACACAGATGGCCATGATCAGCTTCAGTTCCTTTTGCACGGTGCTCAAGGACACGTCCAATTGATCGGCAATCTCCTGGTAACTGCAGCCGTGCAGGCGGCTGAGGATGAAGATCTGCTGTTGGCGTGCGCTCAACTGACCGAGGCTGACGCTCAGATGCTCCAGCAGTTGCTCGGCCTGGGTGGCGTCTTCGGGCGTGCTGACAGGGGATGCGACGCTTTGCAGCACATCCAGTGGCACGTCTTCCTGCAACGTGCGGGCCTGAATTCGGCGCGCGCGCAGATGGTCCAGCGCCAGGTTGCGCGCCGTCTGGTAGACGAAGGGTTCGAGGTGATCGATCGGCCGCTCGCTCAGGGCCCGTGTGACGCGCAGGTAGGTTTCCTGCAACAGGTCCTCGGCGGTGCTGTGGTTATTCACCATCCGCTGCAAGGTGCGTAGCAGAATCACCCGTTGGGTGAGAAAGACATGGTTGAAGCGAGATTGGCTCACAGGGATACCAGGCCGGTTGCAAGCAAATGATAATGCTTATCAACAACGGAAATGGCAAGTGGCTATTGCTGTGAGCCGGTACCGATCAAATGTGGGAGGGGGCTTTTGTGACAGCCGGGCTTGCCCTAATGCCGTTCAGTTAAGCGCAGATTCCCCGTGGCGAGCAGGCTTGTCCTGCGTTGGGCTGCGCAGCAGCCCCAAAACCAGACGCTGAGCCGTATCAGGTACACCGCGTTTTGCTTGATTGGGGGCGCTTCGCACCCCAACGCGGGGCAAGCCCGCTCGCCACAATAAGCCCACACATTTTCCTTAACTGAACGGCATTAGGGCTTGCCCGCGATGCAGGCACCTCGGTATTTCAGTTCGACCGAGGTGATGCTATCGCAGACAAGCCAGCTCCCACAGGGACCTCTGTTGCCTGCTTACTGGGCGTTGCACAGCGCCAGGCAGTTATCCAGCATGCGGTTGGAGAAGCCCCACTCGTTGTCGTACCAGGCCAGCACTTTGAGCAGCTTGCCGCTGGCCTTGGTGTGGTTGGCGTCGAAGATCGACGACAGCGGATTATGGTTGAAGTCACTGGAAACCAGCGGCAGGGTGTTGTAGCCGAGGATCTTCGAGTGCTGGCTGGCTTCCTTGAGCAGTGCGTTGACCTCGTCGGCCGTGGCCTCTTTCTTCAGTTGCACGGTGAGGTCGACCAGCGACACGTTGATCACCGGGACCCGCACCGCCATGCCGGTCAACTTGCCCGCCAGTTCCGGCAGCACCAGGCCCACTGCTTCGGCCGCGCCGGTCTTGCTCGGGATCATGTTCTGCGTGGCCGAACGCGCGCGGTAAGGGTCGGTGTGGTAGACGTCGGTGAGGTTCTGGTCGTTGGTGTAGGCGTGAATCGTGGTCATCAGGCCGCTTTCGATGCCCAGTTCGCGGTGCAGCACCTGGGCCACCGGCGCCAGGCAGTTGGTGGTGCACGAGGCGTTTGAAATGATCTGGTGGGACTGACGCAAAATGTCATGGTTTACGCCGTAGACCACGGTGGCGTCCGCGCCCTTGGCCGGCGCGGAGATGATCACCTTGCGCGCGCCGGCGGTAATATGGGCGGCAGCCTTGTCACGCTCGGTGAACAGACCGGTGCATTCGAACACCACGTCGATCTTGTGCGCGGCCCATGGCAGGTCGGCCGGGTTGCGGATGGCGCTGACGGCAATCCGGTCACCATTGACGGTCAGGCTTTCCTGATCGTGGGCGACCTCTGCGTCGAAAGTGCCGTGTACGGTGTCGAATTTGAGCAGGTGGGCGTTGATCGAACTGTCGCCCAGATCGTTGATGGCGACGATCTGCAAATCCTGGCGGTAGCCTTGGGTATACAGTGCGCGCAGGACATTACGGCCGATACGGCCAAAACCATTGATTGCGATACGAAGAGTCATTGGAAGGTGCCTGTCGTCGATTTGTTGTAAGAATTACAAGATTATTCGCATAAAAATAGAAAACAAGCCTTTTTAGTGGCAATATTTTGTTCAATCTACAACGAGTGACCTGAATCAACTGGTCCGATGATCCAAACGACACCCTGCCATCCCATGCGCGCGGGCGTTTGATCAGCATAGACACTCAGGTCGCCACATCCGTTAGCCTGGAGTTCTACACATGCATCCCCGCGTCCTTGAGGTCACCGAACGGCTTATCGCCCGCAGCCGCGCCACCCGTGAGGCCTACCTTGCGCTCATTCGCGGCGCAGCCAGCGACGGTCCGATGCGCGGCAAGCTGCAATGCGCCAATTTCGCCCACGGCGTGGCCGGTTGCGGCACTGAAGATAAAAATAGTCTGCGCATGATGAATGCCGCCAACGTGGCAATTGTTTCTTCATATAACGACATGCTCTCGGCGCATCAGCCCTACGAACACTTTCCGGAACAGATCAAGACAGCCCTGCGCGAAGTCGGCTCGGTCGGCCAGTTCGCCGGCGGCACCCCGGCGATGTGCGACGGCGTCACCCAGGGCGAGCCCGGCATGGAGCTGAGCCTGCTCAGCCGCGAAGTGATCGCGATGTCCACGGCGGTTGCGCTGTCCCACAACATGTTCGACGCGGCGCTGATGCTGGGTATCTGCGACAAGATCGTGCCGGGCCTGATGATGGGCGCGCTGCGTTACGGCCACCTGCCGATGGTTTTCGTCCCGGGCGGCCCGATGCCGTCGGGCATCTCCAATAAGCAGAAAGCCGATGTGCGCCAGCGCTACGCCGAAGGCAAGGCCAGCCGCGAAGAGCTGCTGGAATCGGAGATGAAGTCCTACCACAGTCCCGGCACCTGCACCTTCTACGGCACTGCCAACACCAATCAGCTGCTGATGGAAGTGATGGGCCTGCACCTGCCGGGCGCTTCGTTCGTCAATCCGTACACGCCGCTGCGTGACGCGCTGACCCGCGAAGCGGCGCACCAGGTCACCCGCCTGACCAAGGCCAACGGCAACTTCACGCCTATCGGCGAGATCGTCGACGAAAAATCCATCGTCAATTCCATCGTTGCCCTCAACGCCACCGGCGGTTCCACCAACCACACCCTGCACATGCCGGCCATCGCCATGTCGGCGGGCATCATCCTCACCTGGCAGGACATGGCCGACCTCTCCGAAGTGGTGCCGACCCTGTCCCACGTCTACCCCAACGGCAAGGCCGACATCAACCATTTCCAGGCGGCGGGCGGCATGTCCTTCCTGATCCGCGAACTGCTTGAAGCCGGGCTGCTGCACGAAGACGTCAACACCGTGGCCGGCAAGGGGCTGAGCCGTTACACCCAGGAGCCGTTCCTGGTCGACGGCGAGCTGATCTGGCGCGACGGCCCCATCGAAAGCCTCGACGAAACCATCCTGCGTCCCGTCGCCCGTGCGTTCTCGCCCGAAGGCGGCTTGCGCGTGATGGAAGGCAACCTCGGTCGTGGCGTGATGAAAGTGTCCGCGGTGGCGCCGGAGCACCAGGTAGTCGAAGCCCCGGCTGTGGTGTTCCAGGACCAGCAGGACCTGGCCGATGCCTTCAAGGCCGGCCAACTGGAAAAAGACTTCGTCGCCGTGATGCGTTTCCAGGGCCCGCGCTCCAATGGCATGCCCGAACTGCACAAGATGACGCCGTTTCTCGGCGTATTGCAGGACCGCGGTTTCAAAGTGGCGTTGGTTACCGATGGGCGCATGTCCGGCGCGTCGGGTAAGATTCCTGCCGCGATCCATGTGAACCCCGAAGCCCAGAGCGGCGGGCCGCTGGCGCGCGTGCGCGATGGCGATATCATTCGCGTGGATGGCGTTACCGGCACCCTGGAGCTTAAGGTGGACGCCGAAGAGTTTGCAGCACGCACACCTGCCACGGGACTGTTGGGCAATAACGTGGGGGCGGGGCGCGAGCTGTTTGCATTCATGCGCTTGGCCGCAAGCTCCGCAGAGCAGGGCGCCAGCGCCTTTACCTCTGCCTTGGAGACGCTTAAGTGAAGCTAGCGCTGGTCGGTGATATCGGGGGCACCAATGCCCGTTTTGCGTTGTGGCGCGATCAGGCGCTGCATTCGATCCGGGTGCACGCCACGGCGGATCACCAGAGCCCGGAAGAGGCGATCAAGGTTTATCTCAAAGAAGAAGGCCTGGAAATCGGGGACATCGGCGCGGTGTGCCTGTCGGTGGCCGGGCCGGTAAGCGGGGATGAATTCAGGTTCACCAACAACCACTGGCGCCTGAGCAAGACGGCGTTCTGCCAGACGTTGCAGGTGGATGAGCTGCTGCTGGTGAATGATTTTTCGGCCATGGCCCTGGGCATGACCCGCCTGCAGCCGGATGAATTTCGCGTGGTCTGCGAAGGCACGCCGGAGCCGTTGCGCCCGGCCGTGGTGATCGGGCCGGGCACGGGGCTGGGCGTCGGTACGTTGCTGGACCTTGGTGCAGGCCGGTTTGCCGCATTGCCGGGGGAGGGCGGCCACGTCGACCTGCCCCTGAGCAGCGTGCGCGAAACCCAACTGTGGCAGCACATTCACGGCGAAATCGGCCACGTCAGCGCCGAAACCGCATTGAGCGGTGGCGGACTGCCGCGTCTGTACCGGGCGATCTGTGCGGTGGATGGGCATGTGCCGGTGCTGGACACGCCTGAAGCCATCACGGCGGCCGGCCTGGCCGGCGACCCGGTGGCGACGGAGGTGTTGGATCAGTTCAGCATCTGGCTGGGCCGGGTTGCCGGCAACAACGTGCTCACCACTGGCGGGCGCGGCGGCGTGTATATCGTGGGCGGCGTGATCCCCAGGTTTGCCGACTTCTTCATCAACAGTGGTTTTGCCAAGAGTTTCAGCGACAAGGGCTGCATGAGCGACTACTTCAACGGCATTCCTGTGTGGTTGGTGACGGCGCCGTATTCCGGGTTGACCGGTGCGGGCGTCGCGCTTGAACAGGCTTTTGCGTAGGGGCTGATGGCCTCATCGCAGGCTTGCCTGCGATGGCGGCCTAAAGGGCGCCAGATGCTTTAAGCTTGTCCCCACCATCCAGGAGGCCCCCCGTGAGCGTAATCAGTAAATCCATTCTCCTCGTCGACGACGACCAGGAAATCCGCGAATTGCTGCAAACCTACCTCAGTCGCGCCGGCTTCCAGGTGCGTGGCGTGCCCGACGGCGCGGGGTTCCGTCAGGCGATGAACGAGGCACCGTGCGACCTGGTCATTCTCGATGTGATGCTGCCGGACGAGGACGGCTTCAGTCTGTGCCGCTGGATTCGCCAGCATCCGCGTCAGGCGCAGGTGCCGATCATCATGCTCACTGCCAGCTCCGACGAAGCCGACCGCGTGATCGGCCTGGAACTGGGCGCCGATGACTATATCGGTAAGCCCTTCAGCCCTCGAGAGTTGCAGGCCCGGATCAAGGCGCTGTTGCGGCGCTGCCAGTTCGGCCAGGAGCGCAGCGGCACGGCGGATGTGCTGGTGTTCGATGAATGGCGCCTGGACATGATCAGCCACCGGCTGTTTCACGTGGACGGTGAAGAGGTGATTCTGTCCGGCGCCGATTTTGCCCTGCTCAAATTGTTTCTGGATCACCCGCAACAGATCCTCGACCGCGACACCATCGGCAACGCCACCCGTGGCCGTGACCTGATGCCCCTGGACCGGATCGTCGACATGGCCGTCAGCCGCCTGCGCCAACGCCTGCGCGACACCGAAAAACCGCCGAGGCTGATCCGCACCGTACGCGGCAGCGGTTACCAACTGGCAGCCAGCGTGGTTGCCGGCAATGCCCATTGAGCCGGTAGCCGAACGCCGACGCCGCATTCCGGTACCGCGCTCGCTGCTGGGGCGCATGCTCCTGCTGACCTTGCTGGTGGTGCTGTTTGCCCAGGCGCTGTCCAGCGTGATCTGGGTGTCGCAACTGCGCGCTACTCAACTTGAAGGCCTGGTCACCAGCGCGCGCAGCCTGGCGCACTCGATGACCGCCAGCGTGAGCTATTTCCGCTCGCTGCCGGTGGCCTATCGCCCGTTGGTGCTGGACCAATTGCGCAGCATGGGCGGCACGCGGTTTGTCGTGACCCTCAATGATCGTCCGCTGGACATGGCGGTGCTGCCACAGACCCCGCGCAAGCAGGCGGTGCTGCAGGCGGTCGACGAGGTGCTGCGCCAGACCCTGGGCGGCGATGTGCTGATCTCGGTGGAGTTCGTCAGCGCCGAAGACCTGCGCATCTTCAATGCCGGCCTCAAGCTCGATGAGCTGCCGCGCTCCTGGGCGCATTACGCGCTGACCCTGGAGCCGGTTAACCCGCCGGTGCTGGTCACGCAGATTCAGCTCGCCCCCGGCGAATGGCTGTACATCGCCTCGCTGCTGCCCGAGCCGTACACCAGTCTTGAAGAACAAAGCCTGCCATCGCAGCAGGTGTGGTTTATCGTGCTGACCAGCGGTTTGCTGCTGCTGTTCATCGGCTTGCTGGTGCATTGGCAGAGTCGCCCGCTCAAACGCCTGGCACGGGCGGCGCGGGACATGTCCCTGGGTGCCGATGTGGAGCCGGTGGCCGAGGGCGGTGGCAGTGAAGTGGTGGAAGTGGGGCGCGCCTTCAATGCCATGCGCGAACGCATCAGCCGCTACCTGACCGAGCGCAGCCAGTTATTCAGCGCGATTTCCCACGACCTGCGCACGCCGATCACCCGCCTGCGCCTGCGCGTGGAATTGCTCGAAGACGAAAACCTGCAAGCCAAGTTCGGCCGGGACCTGGACGAGCTGGAACTGCTGGTGAAGGGCGCGCTGCAATGCGTGAAAGACACCGACATCCACGAAAACATCCAGCCGGTAGACCTCAACCACGTGCTCGAATGCCTGGTGGAGCCTTATCTGGCGCCCAACGGCAATGGTCGCGTGACGCTGAACGGATATGCCCTGGCGGCCTATGCGGGCAAGCCGCTGGCGCTCAAGCGCTGCATCGGCAACCTGATCGACAACGCCTTGAAGTATGGGCAGAACGCCCATTTGCACATCGAGGACGATGGCGCGCAGTTCATTCTGCACGTGGACGATGAAGGGCCCGGCGTGCCGGAGCAGCGTCTGGAACAGGTGTTCGAGCCGCACTTCCGCCTCGCCGGGCACCAGCAGGGTTATGGACTGGGGCTGGGGATTGCGCGCAACATTGCCCATAGTCATGGCGGGGAAGTGAGTTTGCAGAATCTGCGCGAGGGTGGGTTGCGGGTCACGTTACAGCTGCCCCGAACGCTGGACTGAAGAGCAACATGTGTCAACTGTGGGAGGGGGCTTGCTCCCGATGGCGGTGTGTCAGTCAGGTTATGTGTTTCTGACCCACCGCCATCGGGAGCAAGCCCCCACATTTTGGTCTTCATTCGGTCAGATGCTTTGGCGCAGGCGGGCCAGGTCTCTCAGGGGCGGCGCACCAAACAACCGGCTGTATTCCCGGCTGAACTGCGACGGGCTTTCATACCCCACCCGATACCCCGCCGCCGACGCTTCCAACCCTTCGGCAATCATCAACCGGCGCGCTTCCTGCAGGCGCAGTTGCTTCTGGTATTGCAGCGGGCTCATGGCGGTGATCGCCTTGAAGCGGTGGTGCAAGGTCGAGACGCTGAGGTTCACCTCCCTGGCCAGGTCATCGATGCGCAGCGGTTGCTCATAGTTGCCGTTCAGCCAGGTGATCGCCTGGCTGACGCGATGACTCTGACTGTTGGCCACGGCAATCTCATACAGCCGATAACCCTGCGGCCCACGCAGCAGGCGATAGAGAATCTCGCGGTTGATCAGCGGTGCGAGCATCGCTATATCCTTTGGGGTATCCAGCAGCCGCGTCAGGCGCAGCACCGCATCGAGCAGCGCGTGGTCGATGCGGTCGACGTACATCCCGCGCGACGTCGGCCGCGAAGGCACGCCCATCGGACCCGCTTCTGCAATCAGGGCCGTCAGTTGCGCCGGGTCGATATTGATGCGCACCGACAGGTTGGGATCTTGCGGCGTGGCATCGATGACCCTTCCTGCCACCGGCATCGCTACCGAAAACACCAGGTAGTTGAGCGGGTCGTAGGCGAAGATTTCGTCGGCCAGGCGCACTTCCTTGCTGCCGCTGGCGAGGATGCACAGGGCAGGCTCCACCAGTACCGGCATGAAGTCGCGCGGCGTATTTTGACGGTTCAGGTACAGCGAGGTAATCGCCGTGCCGTAGGAACCTTCTTCCCAGGTATGGCGTTGCACGATGCCGGCGAGTTCAGCGCGCTGTTTTTCCATCTCGGCATCGAGGGGAAGAAGCTTGGGGTCGGGCAACGACATGGAACGTCCTCTGCGTGTTGCTTTGATGGACTGAGCTTAGCGGCGGATTTTCAAAGCGTGTTACGTCGATCCTGCACAATCATTGCCTGATCCTGCGAATAGGCGTGAATCAGGCAATGACGAGGGCTGTCATCGTCCGCAAATACTGAGCAGCGTCTGGAATAAACAGTGGGCGGCAAACGTCCTGCCTACGCTTTTCGCAGGATTGTGCAATAAGCCTGCAGGATTCGACTAACCGCGCGTCCAGCGGTGGCCTTATCGTTGATCCTGTGGCAACACGCCCCCTCAGTGCTTGCCGAGCATCACTTCTCAACGGGAGAGTCGAACATGTCCACCCCCATTCCCGCGAGCCATATGGCCTTTATCCGTGCCCGTAGCGGGTGCAGCACCGAACTCGGTGCACGCTTGAGCAGTTTGATCGAACCGGGCCGTCAGGCTCAGGGTTGCCTGCAATTTTCGTTGCAGCATTCCCACACCGATCCCGATGTATGGCTGATTTCGGGCTTCTGGAGCAGCGAGCAGGCGATGAGTGCCTACTTCAATTCGCCGGCGCTGATGATCTTCACCGAGCTGTTGAACGACATGGTGGTGCGCAGCATCGACTTCCAGACGTTCACCGACGCCTCTGCCATCAACGCCTATGGCGAGTACCTGCAACTGGCCGGTTAGGGTTTAGAATGGCCGACTTTCAATTGGCCAGGACCTGCAACATGGCACGCAAACAATTTGCCCATCACGAAGCCGTTTCCGCCGTAGTACCGGGTGAAGGAGGCTACAGCGCCGCCGTTGCCGTCAAGGCACTGGATGGCATGGGCGCACCGCAGTTTCACAAGATCCTTGACGGGCAGCGGTTCAAGACGGCGTCCGACGCGGATGACGCGGCCGCTGTGCAGCTCGAGCGATTGATCGATGTCGACGAAGAGGGCGTGCTGAACTGGGAGCCCGCCAATAACTGAACCTGTGGGAAGGGACTTGCGCCCCTCCCACCTGTGGCTGCATTGCAATCAGGGTTTGCCGGCGCCTGGGCGGTACATCTTGAACAGCGCCTCCGGGCCCAGCTGGAAATAATCTGCCGGACCGCCGCCACGCAGGATCGGCTCGGCGGCGGCGGTATCGTAGATGCCGTCCTTGAGCAGCCACTTGGCAATGTGCACCGCCACCACTTCGCCCAACACCAGCCAGCTTGGCACCAACGCTTTGTCAGCGCGCTGCAACTGGATGATCTGCGTCACTTTGCACTCGAATGACACCGGGCTTTCGCCCACCCGTGGCACACCGACGATTTTCGAGGCCACCGGCGTCAGGCCGGACAGTTCGAATTCATCCACTTGCGGCGCGACGGCCGCGCAACTCTGGTTCATCTGCTCGGCCAGCGGGCGGGTGGCCAGGTTCCACACAAACTCGCCGGTCTGTTCGATGTTGTTCAAGCTATCTTTGCGTCCGACACTGGAAAACCCGATGATCGGCGGAATGTAGTTGAACGCGTTGAAAAAGCTGTAGGGCGCCAGATTCAGGCGACCCTCGTGGTCGTGGGAAGAGATCCAGCCAATCGGGCGCGGGCCGACAATCGCGTTGAAAGGATCATGGGGCAAGCCGTGGCCGTTGGCGGGTTCGTAGAAATGGATAGCGTCAGACATGGGCCGGGGTTCCTGCTGAGTGGTTCTCGATGGCGGTCATAGTGCAGCCCATGGTTGCGAATTTCCATCGACCCCATGGAATTTTCATTCATTGCCCACCTATTTTTCATAGCGTGCCGTTCAGTCTGCGCCCGAGGTCGACACCCTGTCGGTCGACTAATGAAAGACTGTGCGTCGGAGCCTTCTCGCCCATGAATAAACTTCCTCAGATCACGCTTGCGTTCTGGGTCATGAAAGTCTGCGCAACCACCCTGGGTGAAACCGCCGGTGACTTGTTGTCTATGACCTTGAATGTCGGTCGAAAATCTATAACCCCGTGCTGTACTGGATCGTGAGACTGTCCACCAGCACTGCCGACACTACCATGTCCGACTTCATGGACCGTACGCTGGGCTGGGTTATGCCACGTGAACAAGATCCAGACCTTTCGCGGTGAGCTGTTCTACTGGATGGCGATTCTGTTTTCCAACACCCTGGGCACGGCGCGTGCTGACCCGGCCGTTCGGTGCAACTCTGGGTGACTTCCTGACCAAACCCCATGAAAAGGGCGGGCTGGACTTTGGCACCATCGGCTCGTCGGCGGTGCTGGTGGTGATGATCGCCGGGGCGGCGTATGCCCAGCGCCAGTATGGGCATAAGGAGGCTGTACAGTTCTCATGATGGGGGCTGGTGCGTTTCCAGGCCCGCCATATTGCGAGCTTGGAAATTTCATCATTGCGGTATCCATGGTATGGCCAGGGCTAGCGTGATGAGGTAGCGCTCTTCATTGGGATTACGATAATCCTTGAACCGATTAACCAACAACATCACTTGGTACTTGTCCCCGGCTTGCCAATACGACACGCCTCCACGGTTCACATCTCGCAACTGGGCGTGCCATTGCGGCGTGTCGGCAAAGGGTGGATTGTCCTTGATATGAATCGGGATCCAGCCGCCTTTGCGCCATTGGTCTTGCAAGTCCAATACGACCTTGAGTGTGTCGTCGAGCGATATGGGCTCGATTTGAGGGGACATTCGAATACTGCCTATCCGCTCATTATCAAAGCCTATCGTGAAGAAGCGAGCGAGAGGTGTCAGGAATCCATATTCCGCATCCACAAGCCGCAATCGGGCATCCGACTTGGGGATCCTGAACCAGTGACGTCCGGTAATGGCGGGGTCTATCGTTGCGCTGGAGCGCTGCCGCATGTCTTCCCAGGCCTCGCCAGGCGTCAACGCAATCTCCGGCTCGTCGGCACCGAGGCGTATCGCTAACCCTACGAGAAGTATGGCAGCGACCAGTCCAAATCCGACACGTCGCCGACCGGTTTGCGTGATCCTGCTCATTGGACACCCCGGCCTCCAGCGATATCTTCCAGGGACTGTTCGATTCGCTGCCGCTCAATGCTATGCAGAAGTGCGTCAAACTGCGCAGCAGCCTTCAGCACGAAGGTCATGCGTTGGTCGATATCGGCCAGGTTGGCGACGGGATTATTGCTGAATTCAATGGTTCGGCCGTCTTCGACGTGGCGGCATTGGCTTGCCAGCGTCAGTTCAATGGCTTGAGCGACACCGGACGGTATCCCGGTGACGTAGGAGAGATGGTTGCTACGGAGTAGGGCTACCAGTTTTGGGTCACCGTACATTGTGGGTTGAAGAATATTTCGTTGTTCGTGGTCAGCGAGATACTCAACACTTTCGGTAATGTTGCCAGCATCTATGGCCTCGAAGGCTTGCAGGATTTCCTTGTGGCTCGTACCAAACGTCAGCGTCTCTTGCCCAACCGGCCAAAGCACTGGAGATTGGCTGTCCCGATAGATATTCCTGCGTAAGCGTAAGCAGGTCCTCAGCCCATCCAATCCCTTATCTTTATAAAAAGCATGCAACGGAAACACATCCAAAAACAGCGTCGTATTCCCCATCGCCATCATCTCGTACACATGCTGATAGAGCTGTTGCACGGTCGATAACGGCTCACCGTTAGGCCGCCAATCAATTCCCGGCACCGGGTTCTCGCGATTGGCACGTTCATATTCACGCTGCCGTTGCTCGTACTCCTGTAGCTTCGCCCGTCGTTCACGCTCCTCGGCGCTGAACAATCCCCAAGCCCCTTTGCGGGCACTTCTTCTCAACAGCTCCGCCGCCTCGTATTCCGTCTGAATGTTCTCGATGGATTCAGCCGCATGCAGCAGCCCGCAGCCCACTTGCTTGGACGCAAATGCCGCCAGCCCTGCCCACTGAAAGCGGTTATCCAATAGCCATAGCTGTGCGTAAGCCGAGTTGATGACCCGGTTGCGCAACCGGGGATCGGCAATCAACTGGCCGCCAGGAGCAACGATGTCTTCTGCCTGCTTCTGGTAGAAGCGCCAATTACGCTCGCAGGATGAGTCGAGCATCTGGCTCAAGGCTGAAGCGGAGGGCTTTGGAGGCGGGGAGAGTCGTACCGTGGCCGCTTGGGCTTGGGGTGTGGTGGATGCGGGGCTGGCTCTGTTGAATACCGAGGTGTCTTCAGCGGTAATGGTCTGATACCGCTCGAACTGGTCAGCAATCAGGCGAGGCGACGGGTCGCATTTGCAGTAACAAAGATCGTCCGAGAGCGCCACTTTTCGCCCCCGCGCGTTCTGGCTCAGGCGCGGGCCGACGCAGGCAATCACTCCCGTGGTTTTGCAGGCCGGGCAAAGTACCTCGTGGCCTTCAAGTGCGATGTCTACCTGCTTGATGCCGAAGCCGCTCAAACCGCCTATTACGGTACCGCCCGCAGTCGTTTTGGCTCCTCGGGTAATGAAATATCGCCGCATGCCGGATATGTCTTTTTATTAGAAGGGACGAGCACTCTAGGGGAGTGGGCGATGTACGAGAAGTCAGACGCTTCTTGGTCTGGTGTAGGTGGCTTCCGCAGTCGGTTCAAATGAAAAAGGGGTCATGTCATCAGCTGACATGGCCCCTTTTTTACACCTCCCGAACCCTTAGTCCGTGGTGATCCGCGAATGCTTGCGGGTGTCCTTCATGGTCACATACACCAACAGCGACACCGCAATACACGCGGTCACATACCAGTAGTAACCCGTCTCCATGCCAATGCTCTTGAACCACAGCGCGATGTATTCGGCGGTGCCGCCGAAAATCGACACGGTCAGTGCGTAGGGCAGGCCCACGCCCAGTGCGCGGATTTGGGTCGGGAACAGCTCGGCCTTGACCACCGCGTTGATCGAGGTATAGCCGCTGACAATGACGAGCGCCGCCATGATCAGGAAGAACGCGCCCCACCAGCTCTGGATGGTGTGCAGGGTGGTCAGGATTGGCACAGTGAAGAGGGTGCCGAGAATGCCGAAGGCGATCAGGATCGGCCGCCGACCGACCTTGTCCGACAGGCCGCCGACGAGGGGTTGCAGGCACATGAACAGAAACAGCGTCGCCGCCGAAATGGTGGTGGAGTCGGAAATGCTCATCCCCACCGTGTTCACCAGGTATTTCTGCATGTAGGTGGTGTAGGTGTAGAAGGCCAGTGTACCGCCCATGGTCAGGCCGACCACGGTCATCAGTTCCCTGGGGTGGCGCATCAAGGTGCGCATGGCGCTTTCCCTGGCTTTTTCCTTCTTGATGAACGACTCGGTTTCTTCCATGCCGCGCCGCAGGTACAGCGCGACCACTGCGCACAGGGCGCCGATGGCGAACGGGATACGCCAGCCCCAGGCGTACAGTTGCTCGGTGGTGAGCAGTTGTTGCAGTACGATCAGCACCGCCAGCGCGATGAGCTGGCCGGAGATCAGGGTCACGTACTGGAAGCTGGAGTAGAAACCACGACGTTCCTTGGTCGCCATTTCGCTGAGGTAGGTGGCGGACGTGCCGTATTCGCCGCCAACTGACAGGCCCTGCAGCAAACGGGCAAATACCAGCAGGATGGGTGCACCGATACCAATGATTTCATAGCCCGGGCTGAGAGCAATCAGCAATGAGCCAAAGCACATCAAGTAGACCGAGGCCATCAGGGCTTTTTTACGCCCGACCTTATCGGCATAAAGGCCCATCAGCCAACCGCCGATCGGGCGCATCAGGAAGCCTACGGCAAAGATCGCGGCCGTGTTGAGCAGTTGGGCGTTGGTGTCGCCTTTGGGGAAGAAGGTCTTGGCGAAGTACAGCGAGAAAGCAGCATAGACATACCAGTCGTACCACTCGACCATATTGCCGACCGATCCGCTGAAGATCGACTTGATACGGCTGGAAGTGGTGCGTGCCGGCGCAGCCGCCGAGCCCAGAGGCAGGGAGTTGGAGTTATCCATCTAAGGATCCTTCATCTAGTTGTTTTTATGGCGCGGCGCGAACGCAGCGTGGTTCGGCTGTAGCAGGAGCTGTGCCAAACAGATGAAGGCCCGCGATAGAAGGGCTACAAGATTTTTTTGAGCGGAAAGTCGCTGATGGTTTTGCGGTGATGAGCGAAAATCCGCTGATGGCTGCTGGCGTCATCGCAGGCAAGCCAGCGCCCACCTTTGCAATGCATTCCCCTGTGGGAGACGGGCTTGCCCGCGATGGCGGCTTGGCAGGCGACGCCGATATCGACCTACAGAAATATCTCCCGCACCAACCCATGGCGCTGCATCTTTTCATTCAGGGTCCGACGCGGCAGTTGCAGCTCCGCCAGTACCGCTCTGATATCGCCGTTATGTCGGCTCAACGCAGCTTTCAGGCAATGGGCCTCAAACGCCTCCTGCTGCGCCGCCAGCGATTGCCCGACCTCAATCCCCTCCGGTTCTGGCTCGCCCAGCCCCAGCACCTGACGCTCGGCGGCGTTGGCCAGCTCCCGCACATTGCCCGGCCAGTCGTGGCTGAGCAGGCGGCCCAACTGCGGCCCGCTCAACGGCTCGACGTTGCGGCCAAGGCGTTCGGCGGCGCTTTGTGCAAAGTGCTCGTACAGCAGTGGAATGTCTTCGCGACGTTCGCGCAGCGGCGGCAGGCGCAGTTGGACGACGTTCAATCGATACGCCAGGTCTTCACGAAAGCGTCCAGCGCGGGCCTCTTCGAGCAGGTCCGGCTTGGTGGCGGCGATGATGCGCAGGTCCACCTGGATGCTTTGGTTGGAACCCAGTCGCTCCAGTGTCTGCTCCTGCAGCACCCGCAGCAATTTCACTTGCTGGGCCAGGGGCATGCTTTCGATTTCATCCAGGAACACTGTGCCGCCGTGGGCGTACTCGAGCTTGCCGATGCGCTTGCCCTGAGCACCCGTGAAGGCGCCGCTTTCGTGGCCGAACAGTTCGGCTTCAAACAACGGCTCGGGGATCGCCGCGCAATTGAGCGCCACGAACGGCTTCTTCGCCCGTGGCCCGAAATCATGCAGGCAGCGCGCGACCAACTCCTTGCCGCTGCCGGTCTCGCCGCGAATCAGCACATTGACCGGCAGGCTCGCCAGGTCCAGCACCTGGCGGCGCAATGTTTGCAGGCCTTTGGACACGCCCAGCAGGCTGGTTTCCAGCTGCGCGCGATGATCGGCCTGCTGATGCAGGCGACGGTTCTCCAGCACCAGCCCGCGTTTGTCCAGCGCACGGCGCAGACTGTTGAGCAGGTCCTGCGGGCTGAATGGTTTTTCCAGGAAGTCGTAGGCGCCGTCGCGCATAGCTTCGACCGCCATCGGCACATCGCCATGGCCGGTGAGCAGGATCACTGGCAAGTCGGCATCGCGGCGTTGCACTTCGGCCAGCAGCTCCAGGCCACTCAAACCCGGCATGCGCACGTCGCTCAGAATGACTCCGGGGAAATCCCTGGGCAGTTGCGCCAGGCACTCGTCGGCACGGCTGAACAACTGCACGTCAAATCCGGACAGGCTCAACCATTGCTCGACGGCCGTGCGAATGCCGGCTTCGTCATCGACCACCATTACTGCGTTCAACATAGGTCTGGCGTCTCCAGCGCGACGGGCAGGGTTAGGGTGAATACCGCGCCATCGCCACGGTTACCGGCGCTCAGGCGCCCGCCCAGTTCGTGCACGATAGCGTAGGATACCGCCAGCCCCAAGCCGAGTCCGTCTCCCACCGGCTTAGTGGTAAAGAACGGGTCGAACACGCAGGGCAGATGCTCTTCGGCAATCCCGCCTCCGCTGTCGCTGACAGTCAGTTGCCAGCATTGCTCATCGGCGTGCAGGCGTATTTCCAGACGTTTGCGCGGCGTGTCGGCCATGGCGTCGAGGGCGTTGCGCAGCAGGTTGATCAGCACCTGTTCCAGGCGGATTGCGTCGCCGCGCACCCAGGCCGGGCGAGTCAGGTCCAGCCTCACGCCGATGGCTTCATCACGCAGGCGCGCGTCGAGCAAGTGCAGGGACTGGTCGACCACCGTGGCCAGGTCGAGCCGTTCGCGCAGCCCACTGGGGCTCTTGCGGGCGAACGTCTTGAGGTGGCCGGTGAGGGCGGCCATGCGCGTGAGCATTTCGTCCAGCGGGGTGAGCGCCTGGTAGGCGTCATCCACGCGGCCGTGGTCCAGCAGCAGGCGCAGCGTCGCCAATTGCATGCGCTGGGCGGTCAGAGGCTGATTGATTTCATGGGCAAGGGCGGCCGACATCTGCCCCAGCGCCGCCAGCTTGGCCGACTGCACCAGGCCGTCCTGGGCAGTGCGCAGCGCCTGGGTGCGTTCATCGACCAATTGTTCAAGCTCTTCGCGACTGCGCTGGCGCAGACGGGCCAGGCGCCAGCGCTGGCTGAGGAACAGCACCAGGAACACCAGCGCCAGCCAGGACCCGGCGGCGGCCAGGCCAGCGTTGCGCTGGTCTTCGAAGGCGGACTGCGGCTTGCGCAGCAGGTGCAGGGTCCAGCCCTCGGCTTTGAGCGGCATGGATTCCCAGATGTAATTGGCATTGCCGTCAGGACCGTTGACGCGCATCAGGTGGCTGTTTTCGCCGAAGCGTTGCAGGGTGCTGGTGTCCAGCGCTTGCAGGTATTTCTTGTCGTACTGGCGCGTGGCTTTGAGTTCGGCCTGGTCGCTGTCGGACAACGGCCGCAGATTGCGATAACGCCAGCCCGGCTGATTGGCGATAAACACAATGCCCCGCGCATCGCTGACCAGCAGCAGGTCGTTGCCCTGGGCCCACTCGCGTTCAAGTTCGGGGAATTCCAGTTTCACCACCATGGCGCCGAGGAACTGTTCGTTCTCGTCGAGCACCGCGCTGGAGAGAAAGTAACCCGGTATGCCGGTGGTTACCCCCACCGCATAAAAACGCCCGGTGCCCTGGCTCAGGGTCTGGCTGAAATAGGGACGAAATGCGTAGTTGTGGCCCACGTAGCTGCTCGGCAGGTTCCAGTTACTGGCTGCGACCGCGAGGCCAGTGCGGTCCATCAATTCGAGGGTGGAAGACTGCGCGGCGCTGTTGATGCGTTGCAGCTTGCGATTGAGCACATCCTGAGTGGCGGCGTCCAGCGGGCCCTTCAGGGCGCGGATCATTTCCGAGTCCAGCGCCAGCACGGCAGGCAGCGCGCGGTAGCGTTCGATCAGGGTGTGCAGCGAGTTGGCGTACAACGCGAGCTGCTGATTGGCGCGAGCGGCATCCTCCACCAGCGCCTGGCGCTCGGCTTGACGTGTGGCAAGGGCGGCGGCCAATAGCGCACCGGCGATGATCAGCAGGGCGTAGAAGGTGAGGCGCAGGGGGCGGGTGATCACGATCATACGGTGATGAGCAGGCGCAGTGGGGGGAGCGCACCATAGCATGCGCTGCTTGAGTCTGTGGCGAATGGGCTTGTGTGGGAGGGGGGCTTGCCCAATGTCGTTCAGTTGAGCCCGCTCCCACATTTGACTGTATTTTCACAATAAAAAAGGCGACTGGGCTTTGGGCCGCAGTCGCCTTTCTCCTTGCGGGACTGTGCTTACTGCACTTCCACCGCCAGGCTTTCACTGATCTTTTTCTGCCAGATGGCGGGACCGGTGATATGGACGGATTCGCCCTTGCTGTCCACCGCAACGGTGACCGGCATGTCTTTGACGTCGAACTCGTAGATCGCTTCCATGCCCAGTTCGGCGAAGGCCACTACACGCGACTTCTTGATGGCCTGCGCCACCAGGTAAGCGGCGCCGCCCACGGCCATCAGGTACACGGCCTTGTGGTCCTTGATCGCTTCGATGGCGGTCGGACCGCGCTCGGATTTGCCGATCATGCCCAACAGGCCGGTCTGCTCGAGGATCTGCCGGGTGAACTTGTCCATCCGCGTAGCGGTGGTCGGGCCCGCTGGGCCAACCACTTCTTCGCGCACCGGATCAACCGGGCCGACGTAGTAGATGAAGCGGCCCTTGAGGTCCACCGGCAGGCTTTCGCCCTTGTTGAGCATCTCGACCATGCGCTTGTGCGCGGCGTCGCGGCCGGTGAGCATCTTGCCGTTGAGCAACACGGTTTCGCCCGGCTTCCAGCTTTGCACGTCTTCAGCAGTAAGGGTGTCGAGGTTGACGCGACGGGCCGACGGGCCGGCTTCCCAGACGATCTCCGGGTAGGCATCCAGCGGTGGCGCTTCCAGCGACGCCGGGCCGGAACCGTCCAGCACAAAGTGCGCGTGACGGGTGGCGGCGCAGTTGGGGATCATGCACACCGGCAGCGAGGCTGCGTGGGTCGGGTAGTCCATGATCTTCACGTCGAGCACGGTGGTCAGGCCACCGAGGCCCTGGGCGCCGATGCCCAGTTGGTTGACCTTCTCGAACAGCTCCAGGCGCATCTCTTCGATACGGTTGGAGGGGCCGCGCTTTTTCAGCTCGTGGATGTCGATGGATTCCATCAACACTTCCTTGGCCATTACCGCAGCTTTCTCGGCGGTGCCGCCGATGCCGATGCCGAGCATGCCCGGTGGGCACCAGCCGGCGCCCATGGTCGGAACAGTCTTGAGCACCCAGTCGACGATTGAGTCGGACGGGTTGAGCATGGCCATTTTCGACTTGTTTTCGGAACCACCGCCTTTGGCGGCCACGTCCACTTCCACGGTGTTACCCGGGACGATGGAGTAGTGGATCACGGCGGGGGTGTTGTCCTTGGTGTTTTTACGCGCGCCGGCCGGGTCGGCAAGGATGGAGGCGCGCAGGACGTTTTCCGGCAGGTTGTAGGCGCGACGCACGCCTTCGTTGATCATGTCGTCCAGGCCCATCGTGGCGCCATCCCAACGCACGTCCATACCCACGCGCACGAACACGGTGACGATACCGGTGTCCTGGCAGATCGGGCGATGGCCGGTGGCGCACATGCGCGAGTTGATCAGGATCTGCGCCATGGAGTCACGGGCCGCTGGCGATTCTTCGCGCAGGTAGGCTTCGTGCATCGCCTGGATGAAATCCACGGGGTGGTAATAGGAGATGAATTGCAGGGCGTCGGCAACGCTCTGAATCAGGTCGTCTTGCTTGATCACGGTCATGAGTCGCGCTCCTCTATAAGGGAACATTCAATAAAGGTGGCTTCAGTGAAGTGCATCGGTCGGCTGAAGCCACCTTTCCAAGGCACGTCACAGTGGTGCAAGGCGCGACGCTAAAAAGGCGCGGCAGTATAACCCGGTGCGGTGGGTGATACACCCGGCTATGGTCAAACTGTCGCAGGCATGATTCCCTGTGCGCGTCCCTTCTGATTGAGCCTTTATATGCCTGAACTGCACGTCGGTGAACGCCACTGGTCGGTCCCCACCGGCAGCAACCTGCTGGATGCCTTGAATCAGGCGGGCGCGGCCGTGCCTTACAGTTGCCGGGCGGGCAGTTGCCATGCCTGCCTCGTGCGCTGTCGCGGCGAAGTTGCAGACAAACAGCCCGATGCCCTGAGCCCGGCACAACGCCAGGACGGCTGGCGCCTGGCCTGCCAGTGCCAGGTGATCGGTGATGTGCAGGTCGAAGCCTTCGATCCCTTGCGTGACGGTGTGGCGGCACAGGTAATGGCGGTCGACTGGCTGAGCGCTTCGGTACTGCGCCTGCGTGTGCAGCCGGAGCGTGGTTTGCGTTACCGGGCGGGGCAGCATGTGGTGTTGTGGGCGGGGCAGGTGGCGCGGCCGTATTCGCTGGCAAGCTTGCCGCAGGAGGATCCGTTTCTGGAGTTTCATCTGGATTGCCGCTTGCCCGGCGAATTCAGCGATGCCGCACGAGGGTTGGCCGTCGGTGATCGCCTGCGCCTGGGCGAACTGCGCGGCGGGGCGCTGCACTACGATTCGGACTGGCAGGCGCGACCCTTGTGGCTGCTGGCCTCCGGCACAGGCCTCGGCCCGCTGTGGGGCGTATTGCGCGAGGCGGTACGTCAGGATCACCAGGGTGCGATCCGCGTGATTCACCTGGCGCATGATGTCGACGGCCATTACCTGGCAGGCCCCTTGGCGGCCCTGGCCACCAGCCATCCCAACCTGACGGTGGAGCTGTGGACGGCGGCAGAGCTTGACCAGGCATTGGCGCAACTGCGGGTGGTTTCCCGGCAAACCCTGGCGTTGCTCTGCGGGCATCCCGCCAGCGTCGAGGCGTTTTCCAAGCGCCTGTTCCTGGCGGGCCTGCCGCGCAATCAACTGCTGGCCGATGTGTTCCTGTCCCGCGGTTAAGCGGAGCACATCAGCCCCTTTGAAAGGCAAAAAGCCCCGCCATTCACATGGCGGGGCTTTTGTTTTTCAGCGAGTCACTCAGAACTGCGGGTCACCTACGTGCAGAATCTTCATGCCATTGGTGCCACCGGTGGTGTGGTAGCTGTCGCCCTTGGTCAGGATGACCCAGTCGCCCTTCTCCACAACACCGCGTTTGATCAACTCGTCGATGGCGGCCTGGCTGACTTCATGAGGCGGCAGCGAAGCAGGATCGAACGGCACGGTGTAGACGCCACGGAACATCGCCGCGCGGGCCTGGGCTTCGCGGTGCGGGGTGAACGCGTAGATCGGCACCGAGGAACGGATACGCGACATGATCAACGGCGTGTAGCCACTTTCGGTCAAGGCGATGATCGCTTTCACGCCCGGGAAGTGGTTGGCGGTGTACATCGCCGCCAGGGCGATGCTCTGGTCGCAGCTTTCGAAGACCTTGCCGATACGGTGGCTGGAGGTCTTGCTGGTCGGGTGCTTTTCGGCACCGACGCAGATACGCGCCATCGCCTGCACGGCTTCCAGTGGGTACGGGCCAGCGGCACTTTCGGCCGAGAGCATCACGGCGTCGGTGTAGTCGAGCACGGCGTTGGCCACATCGGACACTTCGGCGCGGGTCGGCATCGGGTTCTGGATCATCGACTCCATCATCTGGGTCGCCACGATGACCGCTTTGTTGTGGCGGCGTGCGTGCAGGATGATTTTCTTCTGGATGCCGATCAGCTCGGCGTCGCCGATTTCCACACCCAGGTCGCCACGGGCAACCATCACGGCGTCGGAGGCCTTGATCAGGCCGTCGAGGGTTTCGTCATCGGCCACGGCTTCAGCGCGTTCGATCTTCGCCACCAGCCAGGCGGTACCGCCGGCTTCGTCGCGCAGTTTACGGGCGTATTCCATGTCGGCAGCGTCGCGTGGGAAGGATACGGCGAGGTAGTCCACTTCCATCTCGGCGGCGAGCTTGATGTCGGCCTTGTCTTTTTCAGTCAGGGCCGGGGCGGTCAGGCCACCGCCGCGACGGTTGATACCTTTGTGGTCCGACAGCGGGCCACCGATGATCACGGTGCAGTGCAGTTCAGTCGGGGTGGCGGTGTCGACGCGCATGACCACGCGGCCATCGTCGAGCAGCAGTTCGTCGCCGACGCCACAGTCCTTGACCAGATCCGGGTAATCGATACCCACGACCTGCTGGTTGCCGTCGGTCAGCGGATGGCTGGTGGAGAAGGTGAACTTGTCACCAATCTTCAGCTCGATGCGCTTGTTGGTGAATTTGGCGATACGAATTTTCGGGCCTTGCAGGTCACCCAGCAACGCGACGAAGCGGCCGTGCTTGGCGGCCAGATCACGCACCAGCTTGGCGCGAGCCTTGTGCTCGTCCGGGGTGCCGTGGGAGAAGTTCAGACGGGCAACGTCCAAACCAGCCAGAATCAGCTGTTCGAGGACTTCCGGCGAGTTACTGGCCGGGCCAAGGGTGGCGACGATTTTGGTGCGACGGACGGACATGCACAGACTCCTGAGTTCAAGCGCTGGGGAAGGCTACTATGCTCTTTGGTTGTAGTCATTGTTCGTTTGCACTACTTATCGACGATTGGCTGGTTTGAGCGTCAATTGAATAGACGAACATCCTTGAAGATTTTCGACGAGGGGTCGATACACTGCACAAGACAGGAGAACCCCCATGCGAATTTTGCTCGTTGCTGCCCTGGCCGTCAGTGTTGTCGGCTGCACCCGCTGGTCCATGGACCATCATTTGAACAACGCCTACCGTGCGTACAAGGTGGGTGACTGTGAGCGCGTGACCCTGGAATTGTCCCAGGTCGACCGTGAAAGCCGTACCCGGCGCTACGTACAGCCGGAAGTTTCGATGTTGCGCGGGCAATGCCTGGAGCGACAGAAGCTGTTTGTGGATGCGGTGCAAACCTATCAGTTCATCATCAGCCAGTACCCGTCCAGCGAATACGCGTACCGCGCCCGCGCCCGCCTGGACACGCTGCAGCAACTGGGTCATTACCCAGGCGCCAGCGTCGCGCAACCCCGGCCCGCATCCCTTTGATAAAATTTGTCACGCTGTAACTGGCCCGTCTCACGTCTTAGGCTAATATTTGTATATCTGTTCGATATTTTTATATTCAAATGGATTGAATGTCTGGAGTTGGTAGATTCATAGCGATGACGCACAACACCGTCGTCGCGCCGACCTCGGGGAGAGCGGGCCTGTATCGCCGTTCCGAATCACTGGCTCGGCCAGAGTAATATCCAATGGATGGCACTCATCATGTTTACTAATCGACGTATTGAGCGGCATGAGTTATCCCGTTTCCTGCAAGTGTTCAATCGGTTTACGGACAAGCCTATTGGTTACCTGGGCAATGTGTCTGAAGACGGGCTGATGTTGATCAGCCAATTACCGATGATGATCAGCGCGACGTTTGAACTGTGCGTGAAGGTTCCCATGGCGAATGGGGACGTTCAGGCAATCGACCTCACTGCTACATGTTTGTGGAGTCGTGAGGACGTCAATCCGCAGCACTATGACTCAGGTTTCAGTGTGGTCGCCGCGCCTGCGGAGTACAGACAACTGATCACCGCCTTGTTGCGTTACTTCAGTTTTGACCACTTGCAGGCTTCTGCCTAGACATCGCGCGTTGTCGACCCGGGCAGGTGTGTTTACCTTCGCCGTGGTCGTGCGCATTTTTTATAACACCCCGGCTTTTTTCCAGTCCATGTAACGCGTCACCAACGCCGGTCCCAGCGCTGAGGGCAGGGTATCCAGTACGGCCAACCCGTGGGCGTTCAGACGATCATGCAATTCGTCGCGCCGGGTGAGGTAGTCGACGGCGCCGCTGTAGGCCAATGCCTCGGGCAAGGTTTGCACGGAAGACTGGCGCAGTTGGTCGAGCACTTCCTCGCGCAGGCTGGCGACCAGCACCCGGTGTTGGCGGCCGATGCGTTTGACTGCAGTCAGTAATGCCTCATCGTCCTCGTCCCGCAGGTTGCTCACTACAATGACCAGCGCACGGCGTTTCTGTCGGGCCAGCAGTTGGCTGGCAGCGGCTTCGTAATCGGCGGTGCGTTGCGTGGTATCCAGGTCGTAGACGTTGTTGAGCAACAGGTTCAACTGGCCGGTGCCCTTGACGGGCGCCAGATAACGGGGCTGATCGCAGGCAAAGGTGCACAGCCCCACCGCATCGCCTTGACGCAAGGCGACGTAGCTGAGCAGCAGGCAGGCATTGAGGGCGTGGTCGAAGTGGGAAAGCTCGGCGTCCTGGCTGCGCATGCGCCGACCGCAATCGAGCATGAACACGATTTGCTGGTCGCGCTCGTCCTGATACTCCCGGGCGATGGGTGTGCGTTGGCGTGCGGTGGCCTTCCAGTCGATCTGCCGCAGGCTGTCGCCCTCGCGAAACTCGCGCAACTGATGAAACTCCAGCCCTGGGCCGCGTCGCGGATGCTGTCGAACACCCAATTGGCTCAGCCAGCTGTCCACGCCCAGCAGTTGTGCGCCATACAGGCGCGCGAAGTCCGGGTAGACGCGGGTGGCGTCGGATACCTCCACAAAGCGTCGAGCCGACCACAGCCCCAGTGGGCTGGGCAGGTGAATTTCACACCGACTGAAGCTGAAATGCCCGCGCCGCAACGGGCGCAGGCGATAGCCCAACTCGCTGCGCGTGCCGGGTCGCAGTTCAATCAGTTGGGGCATGTTCTCCACGCTCAGCCCATCGGGTGCGTGATCGAATACCTGCACGGTCAGCGGCTGCGGATAATCGTGGTGCAGGGTCAGGCGCACGTCGCCCCAGCGACCCAGGGCCAGGCTGCCAGGCATCTGCCGTTGCACCCGGATGCCCGGGCGGCGGCGCAGGCGAAGGGCGTCCAGCAGGGCCAGCAGCAACAGCGCCAGCAACAGGCCCCACGCCACCTGGTGCAGGGTGTCGGGCAGCTTGAGCTGCAACGCTGCGGTGATACCCAGCAGAGTGTTCAAACCCAGCAGGACACCGAGCCAGATCAGCAGCAGACGGGTTGGCTTCATGGGTGGCTCATTGCCTCGGCGCCGGAATCTGATCCAGCAGTTGTTTGAGCACCTGATCCACGTCCAGGCCATCGATGTCCAGTTCGGGGGCAATTCGTACCCGGTGGCGCAGCACTGCCATGGCGCAGCTCTTGATGTCGTCCGGGGTGACAAACTCGCCGCCGCGCAACAGGGCGCGGGCACGAGCGCCGCTGACCAGGGCAATTGAGGCGCGCGGACCGGCACCGATGGTCAGTCCTGGCCAACTGCGGGTGGCCCGGGCCAGGCGTACGGCATAGTCGAGCACTTGCTCATCCAGCGGCAGCTCAGTGGCGACCCGCTGCAGGTGCAGCACATCCGCAGCGAGCAGCACGGTACGCAGCGGTTGTACATCCAGCATGTCGGCACGCGAAGAACGCGTGACTTCGCGCACCATGTCCAGTTCCTGCCGAGCATCCGGGTAGTCCATGCGAATTTTGAGCATGAAGCGGTCCAGTTCGGCCTCCGGCAGTGGGTAAGTGCCTTCCTGCTCAATGGGGTTCTGAGTGGCCAGCACCATGAACGGCTGCCCGATGGGCAGCGCCTCGCCCTCCAGGGTCACCTGGCGTTCCTGCATGGCCTCGAGCAGCGCCGCCTGGGTTTTGGCGGGTGCGCGGTTGATTTCGTCGGCCAGCAGCAGGTGGGTGAACAACGGACCCTTGCGCAACTTGAACTGTTCGGTGTGCAGGTCATAGACAGCGTGGCCGGTGACATCGCTGGGCATCAGGTCGGGAGTGAACTGGATACGCGCGAAATCACCGCCGAAGCAGCGCGCCAATGCGCGTACCAGCAACGTCTTGCCCAGCCCAGGCACGCCCTCAAGCAATACGTGGCCGCCTGCAATCAATGCCGTCAGTACGTCATCAATCACGTCGTCCTGGCCAATCACCGCCTTGCGCAGTTCAACGCGCAAAGCGCTGGCCAGTTCGCTGGCCTGTAGCAAGGTGGCGCTGGTCAGGGGCGTGGCGCTGGGAAATTCACTCATAGGGCATTCCTGAGGGTTTGCAGGCATGCCACCTGATGGCTGAAATCGGCGCTGGAGAGCCGTTTTGCCGCAAGTGGCCCGAGGGCCTGGCTGATGACGTGAGAAGGTTGGCGGGTAAGGTGTTCAAGGACCTGGCACTGTGCCGCGTTATCGAGGTGTTCAAAGCCTGGGTGGCGGCGCCGCGCGGTGCGCAGGATATCGCGCTGCAAGGCCTGCAGCAGCGTGCCCTGGCCGCTGCGGCGCAGCAGGAAGTCAGCGCTGGCCTTCAAGTGTTCCTGCAATTGCCGACGCGCTTTGGGGGCCGGAGTCTGCACCGGGCCCTGGCGCATGCCGGCCTGCCAGAGTGCCAGGACAATCAGCGCGGCAAGCGTTACCAGAGCCTGGGGGAAATAGTGCGTCAGCAGGCTGAGCAGGTTGTCGACGTCACTGTTGAACAGCAACGTGACGGCTGTGTCCCGGTTCAGGTACCACAGCAGCCAGGCGTTATCGTGCTGGCCGATGATGGGGGCTTTCCACAGGTCGCTGTCGGTGACCACTGTCACACGGCCTTGCCCGAGGTTGAGCTGCATCAGGTGGCTGGCCCTGGCGCTGTTGGCGGAAAACTGGGCCAGATGCGTGGGGTCGGTGAGGTTGAAGTCGGTGTTGAAACTGAAATAGGCCGGGGCGGTTTCATTGTCGACGTAAAGTTTGGTCAGGTCCGGCTTGTTCCCTTTGCGCGCGGGAGCCGGTTCCTCGGGATCGTCACTCAACCACTGATGGATGTGCAGGCGATCAAGCAGCAAGTCGCCGCTTTTATCGGTCTCTTCATCCCAGAGTGCTTCAGCGACCAGCAACAGATGTCCGCCTGACCTTGCCCAGTCCAATAGTTGCTCTGCCTGGCGTGGGGTCATGTTGCCGCGCTCGCCCAGCAGCAACAGGCTATTGCCTTTGGCGGGAAGGTCGGCGAGCCGATCCAGGCCATGGGCATGCTCAACCACAAGGCCTTGCCCGCGCAGGAACTGCTCTGCCGCAAGGTAGGGATTGGCCAGCGCCTCCGGCGATGGGCCTCGGTCCACTACTTCGTCATAGGGAATGGCCTTGCTCCACAGAAACAACCCGCCTGCCCCCAGCAGGCCTGCCAGCAGCAATCCTACACACAGCAATGTCCGGTTCATTGGGCAGTACCTGCGTTGAACAGACTGCGCCAATCGCTGCACAGTTGTTGTTGCGCCAACGGGGGAGGTGGCCGGTGACCGTAGGCGAGGTTTTGCCAATGGCGAGTCAGGTCTGTGCTGAAGGCCAGCAGGTGTGGTTGTTGCAATTGTTGAATGCGCTCCAGCACCTGGCCCTCGGTATCGGCGCTTTTCAGTGGCAGGTTGAAGTCGTGCAGCAACCGGCTAAGCAGGCCACGGTAGAGCAGTCCAAGGGCTTCGCGTGGCTGAGTGGGCCACAGTTGTTCGGCCGCACCGGCAACATCGTTGGGCAGGGTCTCGATGCCCACCGCCAGCCCGAATAACTGGGTGGGCGCAGGCAAGGCTGTGTCGGGTTTGCGTGGCCTTCGTCGGCTGACAAAGGTGCGCAGCCAGTCGCGATAACGCCAGACCAGCAACGCCACGCCGCTCGCCAGCAAACCCCACAACAGGACTTCGACGACCTGGGCCAGATGTTTGAAGCTGGCGCTGTTGAAGTTGTCCAGCAGTGCCTGCAGCCATGCGGGAAGTTTGCCATCACCACGCGGCTGGTTTTTTACGGCGGGTTTTTCGTCGCCGAAGCGATAGCGCGTGACGGTCTCGGGGTTCTTGAAGGGTGGCTTGTCCAGCAGGGTCTTGATCGATTGGCTGGCGGCCTGGGTGCTGACCGGTTTGGGCGGGCTGGCGTCATCCGCCATGGACGGCTGGCTGAAGAAGGGCATCAGCATCAGGCCTGCTACCAACAGCAACAGCGGCGCGACGCTGCCCAGGCGCTCTTGAAGGCGGCGAAATACCAGTTCCAGGTCCCAGGCCTCGAGTACGGTGCGGCGGTTGAGGTACAGGCTAAAGCCGCAGGCGACGTAGATCGGTTCCCAGAACACCAGAATCAATGCGTAGAACGCATTGCTCATGTGTTCCAGCCACAGCGCTTGCGAACCGGTGGCCTGCGCCAGGCGTTGCCAGTTCCAGTCCAGCTCGATCTGCTGGGGGATGAACAGGTAAAACAATGCCATGGCGCCGAACCACAACGTTATTTCAAGGCACATCCCAAGTAGGGTGAGCCAGCGCGAAGCTCCACCGTTACGTTGGAGCAGCACGCCCAGGCGTTTCTGACGCGCGTCACCGTCCAGTCCTTCGAGCTGGCTGACGGGCATCACAAAGCTGCGACTCAGGCTTAGCCGTCTCCAGATCAAGCTGCTCAACAACTGGCCTTTAAGCAGGCGCGGCCACTGGCGCACAGCCTGCCTGAGGCTGGGAGTCTCGCCGAACAAGGCCCTGGACAGGATGTACAGCGGCAAGCGGTCGAACGCCGGTTTCAGCCACCAGAACAGAAGCATGGCGGTGGACGGATACTTCCAAAACGCAGCGCTGAGCAAAATAAATACTGGCAAGCTCACAATCGCCCAACTGGCTATCAGCAGCCAACGGTGTTTACGGGCCATCAGTACGCCAAGGTCCATGGCTTCCCAAGGCGTGCGCGGCCGAATGACTACGCTTGAATCACTCAGGCGCATGGCGGGTGCGTCCGGTCAATGTCAGATAAGCGATCACCAGCAGCCATAGCACGGCGCCCACCAGGTATTTGATCCAGGGTGCAGTGGTGGTGGAGGACGACCAGTAGGCTTCGATAAAGGCTGCGATGAGCAGCAATATCATGACGCCGCAGAGCATTTGTATGCTTTTGCGCGCTGCCAGCCGCAGTGACTCGGCGCGTGTGAGGCGACCGGGCGCGATCAATGCCCAGCCCAACTGCAAGCCTGCCGCGCCGGCGAGGGCGATGGCAGTGAGTTCGAAAGCGCCATGGCCGATAACGAACGACCAGAAGGTCTGGCCGTAGCCGATTTCAGTGAGGTGCCCGGAGATGGCGCCGATGATCAAGCCGTTGTAGATCAGGAAAAACACACTGCCCAGCCCGAACAGCAAGCCTGCGGCGAATGTCTGGAAGGCAATCCCGATGTTGTGCATCACGTAGTAGCCGAACATCATCCAGTCCTCACTGGATGCTCGCTCGGCGACGCGGCCCAGGCGACTGGAATCGGGGTCATACATGCCTTGCATCTCGGCGACCTGCTGCGGGCTGACAATGCTGTAGATCAATTCGGGAAACAGGTATACCAGCAGCGCAACCACCATCAGGCTGCCGAAGAACAGCAGCCCGGCGATCAACACGAAGCGCCACTGCTCGCGCACCAGTCGTGGAAAATCGGCCAGCACGAAGCTCAATACGTTCGCGGTCAATTGGCTGCGGTGCCGGTACAGCTGCTGATGACCGCGCAATGCCAGTTGTTGCAGCGGGTCGACCAGATAACTGCTGTAGCCGCGCTCCTGGGCCAGGGCGAGGTGCTGGCACAGACGCCGATACTGATGGGGAAAGTCGGCCATATCGCCGGTCTTGAGCTTGCCTTGCTCCAACTGTTTCAGTTGTGCGGCAAAGGCTTGCCACTGCGGTTGGTGACGGCTTTCGAACAGGCTCTGTTTCATGTCGGCCCCAGCAAACCACGCGCGACGCCATTGAGTTGCTCTGCGGCATGAGCCGCCGGCACCTGCAGGGGCGTTGCGAGGATGGAAGCCAGTTCGTGCACCCGCTCTGCGGACAATTCGCTCTGGCGCTCGGCAAATCCGAGGATGGCGCGTTGTTCGCTGAGGTGCAGGGCGAACGGCAGGCGCAGAGGTTCGGCCTGCGGCACTTTGGGGCGGGCCAGTGGCTGTTCGCGATAAATCACCAGCGTGCCAGCGGCGAGATCGCCGAGTCGTTTGAAATGGGGATGTTGCAGGCAACTGACGGCGCCGAAAAAGTAGCCGAAGGGCAGCATGTCGACAAAGCGCAGCAGATTGCGGATAAGCGAAGCGGACCAGCCGACGGGTGTGCCGTCATCCTGCACCACGCGCAGGCCCATGACCTGCTTGCCGGGTGAGCAGCCCTGGTTGAGCACTTCGAACAGCACCATGTACCACCAACTGACCAGAAACAGCAGCAGCGAACCCAGGCCGATGCCGATATTGCCCAGTAGCGCCAGTGGCACCAGCAGGATGCCCATGACCAGCGCGCGTACGCCGAGGTCGAAGGCAAAGGCCAGCGCCCGTGGCAGCAGGCCGGCGGGACGCAGGGGCAGGTCGATGCCCTCCGGGGTCTCGATCTGGTAGCGGGTGTCCAATGGGGCTGATTGCATCGCGGTCCCTGGCAGTGCGGAGCGGTTGGAAGACACGGATGCTAGCAGTGTCGACGGCGGAAGCAACCATCCAAGATTTTACTGGATGTTTGTACAGCTGATTTGGCGCTGGCCCTGGACGCCTTGCAGCGCCTAGACTTTATCAATCTTCAGCTCAGGAATGGCCCGTGACCTCGATTTTCTGGTACGACTATGAAACCACCGGCATCAATCCACGCAGCGATCGTCCTCTTCAGGTCGCCGGTATTCGCACCGATCACGACCTCAACGAGATAGACGCGCCGGTCAATCTGTATTGCCTGCCCAGTGACGATATCCTGCCGCACCCGGCAGCTTGCGCAATTACCGGCATCACGCCTGCAATACTGGCGCAACAGGGCCTGGCCGAGGCGGACTTCATGACCCGTGTGCATGCGCAACTGGCAGCCCCCGGCACCTGTGGCGCCGGTTACAACACCTTGCGGTTTGACGATGAAATGACGCGGTACAGCCTGTACCGCAATTTCTTCGACCCTTATGCGCGGGAATGGCAGGGCGGCAACAGTCGCTGGGACTTGATCGATGTGGTGCGCACGGCCTACGCATTGCGTCCCGAAGGGATCACCTGGCCCGAACAGGACGGGCGCGTCACCCTCAAGCTTGAACGCCTGACCCAGGCCAACGGGATTGATCACGGCCAGGCGCACGATGCGTTGTCCGACGTACGCGCCACGATTGCGCTGGCCCGCCTGGTCCGCGAGAAACAGCCCAAGCTGTACGACTGGCTGTTTCAACTGCGCAGCAAACAGCGCGTCATGGATCAGATCCGCCTGCTGCAGCCGATGGTGCATATATCCGGACGCTTTTCCGCCGAGCGTCACTATTTGGGCGTGGTGCTCCCCCTGGCCTGGCACCCGCGCAACCGCAATGCCTTGATTGTGTGCGACCTGGGGCTTGATCCGCAGGGGCTGATCGAGCTGGACGCTGAAACTTTACGTCAGCATCTCTATAAGCGCCGCGATGAACTGGCCGAGGGCGAGATGCCTGTGCCGCTCAAGTTGGTGCATATCAACCGTTGCCCGGTGGTTGCTCCCTTGAGTGTGCTGCGGGCGCAGGACCGTGAACGGCTGCAATTGGACATGGACAGTTATCAGGCACGTGCGCTGCGGCTAACTGACGCACAGGCTGTATGGCGTGACAAGTTGACGGCTATTTATGCCGAGGAAGATTTCGCCGCGAGTGAAGATCCCGAGCAGCAGCTGTACGCTGGTTTTATCGGTGACCGCGACCGCCGATTATGTGAACAAGTCCGAGCCGCAGAACCCGCACAACTCGCCCGTCAGCAGTGGCCATTTGATGATCACCGTTTACCGGAATTATTATTTCGCTACCGCGCCCGTAACTTTGCTGACACCTTGAGCAGTGAGGAGCAACAACGCTGGAAACTTTTCTGTCAGCAACGTTTGTCGGACGCACAATGGGGGGCTCCCAATACGCTGGAGGCATTTAATCTTGCGCGACGGGAGTTGGCGGTTAGTGCTACATCGATTCAGTGTCAGGTACTGGATCAATGGCAGGATTATGTCGATGCTTTGGCGGCGCGGATGAATCTGTAGGAGGATAACTGCAGAAGTGTTCCGGCAATAAAAAACGCCAGCAAGCTGGCGTTTCAGGGGGGGCGCAAATCAGGCGGGGCCTGGCAAGGCTTAGCCCAGCAGAGTGGCCCAACCTTCGACCACGTCACCGCCCCACTTGGCTTTCCACTCTTTCAGCGTCTTGTGGTTGCCACCTTTGGTTTCAATCACTTCGCCGTTGTGCGGGTTTTTGTATTGCTTGACCTTGCGAGCACGTTTGGTGCCGGTAGTTTTCACAGCGCCACGCGGTGCTTTAACTTTCGACTCTGGATCCAGCAGCGCGATGATGTCACGCAGGGACTTGGAGTATTCACCCATCAGGGTGCGCAGCTTGCCTTCGAATTCCAGCTCGGTTTTCAGTTTGTCGTCTTGGGACAGATTCTTCAAACGGGCTTGCAGCTCTTTGATAGCTTCTTCGGTGGCGCGGTATTCGTTGATCAGGGACATGTGGACTACCTTATGTAGAACGCGGATGACAGGGACAGTGGGCTAATAATAGTCAGGCAATTTGCTCAAGTAAACATTTAAGCGTGTATTCAGGTGAATTACGTTGAATGTAAGCGGCACCGCGATGCAATCGACTTAATAAGTAGCGGTATGTGCAACGACATTCTGATTAATTTCTCGCTTACTGCTCACGCATAAGGTTGTACATTTATCTAAGGGCGGTAAAACCTTACACAATTAAGGGGCACCGGCAGAGCGGGAGGGCAGAATAAGCGCGAAGGAATACTGCAGTTTTTCTGCGCAATCGCTAGAATGGCGGCCTTTGCGAAGTTCTGGAGTTTCCCCCTAATGCGCACTTTTCGGCTGGTGATTGCTTGCCCGGACCGGGTTGGCATCGTTGCCAAAGTCAGTAACTTTCTGGCCTCCCACAACGGTTGGATCACCGAGGCGAGCCATCACTCGGACGATCTCAGCGGTTGGTTTTTCATGCGTCACGAAATACGTGCCGACACGCTTCCCTTTGGTCTGCAGGCCTTCCGCGAGGCGTTTGCGCCGATTGCCGAAGAGTTTTCGATGACCTGGCACATCACTGACACCGAGCAGAAAAAACGAGTGGTGCTGATGGCCAGCCGTGAGTCCCACTGTTTGGCCGACCTGCTGCACCGTTGGCACAGCGATGAGCTGGACTGCGAGATTGCCTGCGTGATCTCCAACCATGACGACCTGCGCAGCATGGTCGAATGGCATGGCATCCCGTACTACCACGTGCCGGTCAACCCGCAGGACAAGGAGCCTGCGTTTGCCGAGGTTTCCCGTCTGGTCGGGCAGCATGAAGCCGACGTGGTAGTGCTGGCGCGCTACATGCAGATCCTGCCGCCGGAACTGTGCCGCGAATACGCTGGCAGGGTGATCAACATTCACCACAGCTTCCTGCCCTCGTTTGTCGGCGCCAAGCCTTACCATCAGGCGTCCCTGCGCGGTGTGAAGTTGATTGGTGCAACCTGCCACTACGTCACTGAAGAGCTGGATGCCGGCCCGATCATCGAGCAGGACGTGGTGCGTGTCAGCCACAGCGACAGCATCGAAGACATGGTGCGTTTCGGCCGTGACGTCGAGAAGATGGTGCTGGCCCGTGGCCTGCGTTATCACCTGGAAGATCGCGTGCTGGTGCATGGCAACAAGACAGTTGTGTTCTGATCTCAGCGATTGAAGAATCAAGGGCCTGGGCGTTAAATCGTCCCAGGCCCTTTTTCTTTGCCTGTATGTCGAGGATTGAGTCATGAATGACCCTTTGGACAAAGCGACCGCAAAGGCGCCGGCGACCCTGGGTGAGGGCTGTTTGAGCCGCTATGACCCGGATGACTTGAACAGTGAAGACGGCACGGACTTTCCCGGTGCCGCCCAGTTATGGGAACGCGAGCGCAGCAAGTCCGAGCCTGATAAGGACTGATCAAGTTCGAACGTTACCCATCTTTCAAGCGAAGATTTTATTCATCGCGTGATAGAGGCGGCTAATGTCTTAATATTCCAGGCGCCTACCTGCGGCACTGGACATCAATCATGGGTGACGAAATGCCTGATTCCACACAACTCCTGATCGGTGCCGACTCAGACGGCCAGCCCATCGCCCAGCCCATGCGCCTGGCCAATCGTCATGGATTGATCGCCGGGGCAACGGGCACGGGCAAGACCGTGACCTTGCAGCGCCTGGCGGAAGCCTTCAGCGATGCGGGGGTGGCGGTATTTGCCGCCGATATCAAAGGAGACCTCTGTGGCCTCGGCGCCGCCGCCAACCCCCAGGGCAAGGTGGCCGAGCGTATCGCCGGCATGCCTTTCATTAATTACACCGCCCGGGCGTATCCCGTCACGCTGTGGGACATTCACGGCCAGTCCGGTCATCCATTGCGCACCACCATCAGCGAAATGGGGCCGCTGTTGCTCGGCAGCCTGCTGGAGCTCACCGACAGCCAACAGTCGGCACTGTACGCGGCCTTCAAGGTGGCCGACCGCGAAGGCCTGTTGCTGTTGGACCTCAAGGACCTCAAGGCGCTGCTCAATCACCTGCACTATCACCCAGAACTGCTGGGCGATGACGCGGCATTGATGAACACGGGCTCCAGCCAGGCGCTGCTGCGACGTCTGGCAGTGCTGGAACAGCAGGGCGCCGACGCTTTGTTTGGCGAGCCCGCGTTGCAACTTGAAGATATTTTGCAGCCCGCCGCAGAGGGCCGCGGCCGTATTCATCTACTGGACGCCAGCCGCCTCGTGCACGAAGCGCCGAAGGTGTATGCCACGTTCCTGTTGTGGCTCCTGGCGGAGCTGTTCGAGCAATTGCCGGAGCGCGGCGATGCCGAAAAGCCGCTGCTGGCGCTGTTCTTCGATGAGGCCCATTTGTTATTCGCCGATACCCCCAAGGCGTTGCAGGATCGCCTGGAGCAAGTAGTGAGGTTGATTCGCTCCAAAGGCGTTGGCGTGTATTTCGTCACGCAGTCCCCGGGGGATCTGCCTGACACCGTACTGGCGCAACTTGGCCTGCGTATCCAGCACGGCTTGCGCGCCTTCACCACTAAAGAACAGAAATCCCTGCGCGCCGTGGCCGAGGGTTTCCGCGCGAATCCGGCGTTCGATGCATTAACGGTGCTGACGGAGCTGGGCACGGGTGAGGCGTTGGTCGGCACCTTGCAGGAAAAGGGCACGCCGGAGGTCGTCCAGCGGGTGCTGGTGGCACCGCCACAATCGCGGATCGGCCCGCTCAGTGAGGTCGAACGTGCGGCGCTGATCGCCAGCTCGCCCCTGCAAGGCCGTTATGACAAACCGATCGATCGCGAATCCGCCTATGAAGTGCTGATGGCGCGCAAGGAATTGGGGCCAGGCGCAGACTCCACGCCTGCCGCCCAGGAGCCGAGCTTCACCGACAGGGCCGGCGCGTTTCTGGGGACGGCGGCAGGCAAGGCGCTCAAGTCCGCGATGCAGCAGGCAGCCAATCAAATGGGGCGGCAGTTGGTGCGCGGTTTGCTGGGCTCGTTGCTCGGCGGCAGCAAGCGCAAGTAGCGGCTCAGGCCTTGGGCCTGGCGTGGGCGGCCAGGCGTTCCAGTGCCGCGCGCAAACCTGGATCGCTGATCCCGTCGGCCGTGGCCTGGATGGTTTCGGCGGCGTTTTCCGACAGGTCCATGGTATGGCCCACTGCACCTTGCTGCACGGTGGGCGGCTGTACCTTGAACTGGATGCGCGTCAGGCTGACGAACTCATCAAATGCCATCAATTGTCGCTGCAGGCGTTTTTGCTGGTAGCGCAGGCGCGTCGCCCAATGGCCGTCAGTGACGATCAGCAGCAAATTGCCTTCACGCCAGGACGCCACGTGACAATGTTCGCGTGCGGCGGGTTGCAGCTGGCTTTCGAGTAGGCGTTGCAGGTGTCCCAGGCGTTGGGCGTGGCCGAAGATGGCTTTCAACGGCTTGGCTTCGCGAAGCAACACGCTGGGCGCGCGGGCTGTAAGAGGGCGAAATGCCATAAGCGGACACCTTAAGTAACAGAGCGGCCATCTTAACAGAAAGCGCGCAGGCGGCCCTGGGCAATGCCGATGCCCGGCTTTTCCCGCGAAATCAATAGGTAACTTCTGCATTCGATGGGTTGAAGTTCGCGCAAAAGCCCTTATTTTAAACAGGCCCTCTCACAGCCCCATGCCAGCATCTGGGAATAACGCCACTTTCCTCACCCACGTTTCCGGGTAGAATGCGCGTTCGCATGCGGCCGTGAGGGCTGCTCGGGCCACTGACGGTGCGCCCTCCATCCCTATGTGTGGAAGAACCTGCCGATATGTTTGCGCCTTTGTTAAAGAAACTTTTTGGAAGCAAGAATGAGCGCGAAGTCAAACGCATGCTCAAGACGGTGCAGCTGGTCAATGCTTTCGAAGAGCAGATGGTTGCCCTTTCCGACGAGCAATTGCGCGCCAAGACCCAAGAGTTCAAGGCCCGCATAGCCAAAGGTGAAACCCTCGACAAACTGCTGCCCGAAGCCTTCGCGGTTGCCCGTGAAGCCGGCAAGCGCGTAATGGGTATGCGCCACTTCGACGTCCAGTTGATCGGCGGCATGACCCTGCATGAAGGCATGATTGCCGAAATGCGTACCGGTGAAGGCAAGACCCTGGTGGCGACACTGGGCGTTTACCTCAACGCACTGTCCGGCAAGGGTGTGCACGTTGTCACCGTGAACGACTACCTGGCCCGCCGGGACGCCAATTGGATGCGCCCGCTGTATGAATTCCTCGGCCTCACCGTCGGCGTGGTCACGCCGTTCCAGCCGCCGGAAGAGAAGCGCGCGGCCTACGCCGCCGACATCACCTACGGCACCAACAACGAATTCGGTTTCGACTACCTGCGCGACAACATGGCGTTCAGCATGGAAGAAAAATTCCAGCGCGAACTCAATTTTGCCGTGATCGACGAAGTCGACTCCATCCTGATCGACGAAGCCCGTACCCCGCTGATCATCTCCGGCCAGGCCGAAGACAGTTCGCGCCTGTACACCGAGATCAACAAGTTGATCCCGCGTCTGGAGCAGCACATCGAGGAAGTGGAAGGCGTAGTGACCAAAGAAGGTCACTTCACCATCGATGAGAAGACCCGCCAGGTCGAACTCAACGAAGCCGGTCACCAGTTCGTCGAAGACATGCTCACCCAGATCGGCCTGCTGGCCGAAGGCGAAAGCCTCTACTCGGCGCACAACCTGGGCCTGTTGACCCACGTGTATGCCGGTCTGCGCGCGCACAAACTGTTTCATCGCAACGTCGAATACATCGTGCAGGACGGCCAGGTCGTGCTGGTTGACGAACACACCGGCCGTACGATGCCGGGGCGTCGTCTGTCCGAAGGCCTGCACCAGGCCATCGAGGCCAAGGAAGTGCTCAACATCCAGGCCGAAAGCCAGACGTTGGCGTCCACCACCTTCCAGAACTACTTCCGTCTGTACAACAAGCTGTCCGGCATGACCGGTACGGCCGACACCGAAGCATTCGAATTTCACCAGATCTACGGTCTGTCGGTCGTGGTTATCCCGCCGAACAAGCCGCTGGCGCGCAAGGACTTCAACGACTTGGTGTTCCTGACCGCCGAAGAGAAGTATGCGGCGATCATCAACGACATCAAGGACGGCATGGCCCAGGGCCGCCCGATCCTGGTGGGCACCGCGACCATCGAGACGTCCGAGCACGTGTCCAACCTGCTCAATAAGGAAGGCATCGAGCACAAGGTGCTCAACGCCAAATTCCACGAAAAGGAAGCCGAAATCATCGCCCAGGCCGGTCGCCCAGGCGCGCTGACCATCGCCACCAACATGGCCGGTCGTGGTACCGACATTCTGTTGGGCGGCAACTGGGAAGTGGAAGTGGCCTCGCTGGATAACCCAACGCCCGAGCAGGTCGCCCAGATCAAGGCCGACTGGCAGAAGCGTCATCAGGCCGTGCTGGAATCCGGTGGCCTGCAGGTGATCGCTTCCGAACGTCACGAATCACGTCGTATCGATAACCAGCTGCGTGGCCGTGCCGGTCGCCAGGGTGACGCCGGTTCCAGCCGTTTCTACCTGTCCCTGGAAGACAGCCTGATGCGTATCTTCGCCTCGGACCGCGTGAAGAACTTCATGAAGGCCCTGGGCATGCAGTCCGGTGAAGCGATCGAGCACCGCATGGTGACCAACGCCATCGAAAAGGCCCAGCGCAAGGTTGAAGGGCGCAACTTCGACATTCGCAAGCAACTGCTCGAGTTCGATGACGTCAACAACGAACAGCGTAAAGTGATCTATCACATGCGCAACACGTTGCTGGCTGCCGACAACATCGGCGAGACCATTGCCGATTTCCGTCAGGACGTACTCAACGCCACCGTCACCGCACACATTCCGCCACAGTCCCTGCCTGAGCAGTGGGATGTTGCCGGTCTGGAAGCGGCGCTCAAGAGCGACTTTGGTGTCGACCTGCCGGTCCAGCAATGGCTGGACGAAGACGACCACCTCTACGAAGAGACGCTGCGCGAGAAGCTGATGGCCGAGCTGCTGGCCGCGTACAACGAGAAAGAAGAGCAGGCGAGCGCCGAAGCCCTGCGCACGTTCGAGAAGCAGATCGTACTGCGCGTGCTGGACGACCTGTGGAAAGACCACCTGTCGACCATGGACCACCTGCGTCACGGCATCCACCTGCGTGGCTATGCCCAGAAGAACCCGAAGCAGGAGTACAAGCGCGAGTCGTTCACGCTGTTCTCCGAATTGCTCGATTCGATCAAGCGCGATTCGATTCGCGTGCTCTCCCACGTTCAGGTGCGTCGCGAAGACCCGATCGAAGAAGAGGCGCGTCTGCGCCAGGAAGCCGAGGCATTGGCTGCGCGCATGCAGTTCCAGCATGACGAGGCACCGGGCCTGGACGCGCCGGAAGTGCTTGGCGAAGAGATCGATGTAGCCCTGGCGCAAACCCCGGTGCGCAACGATCAGAAGCTGGGTCGCAACGAGCTGTGCTGGTGCGGTTCGGGCAAGAAGTACAAACACTGCCACGGCGAAATCAACTAGTATTTTCGCCTGACGCTGCAACACCCCGCGCCGCGACCGGCCTCTGCCGTCGCGGCGTTTTGCAATTAATCTCACCGTCAATCAAGACGGCACAGACATCATCTATTGTTGAGGAGCGCATTCATGGCTGTTGGTCTTGGTCCTTTGCCCACATTGCACCCGGTTGCCGGCTTTGAGCTCGGTATCGCTTCGGCCGGCATCAAGCGGCCGGGTCGCAAGGATGTGGTAGTGATGCGCTGTGCCGAGGGTTCGACCGTCGCTGGCGTGTTTACCCTCAATGCGTTTTGTGCCGCGCCGGTGATTTTGGCCAAGCAACGCGTGGCCGGCCCGATTCGTTACCTGCTGACCAACACCGGCAATGCCAACGCCGGTACTGGCGAGCCTGGCCTTGTCGCTGCTGCGCGCACCTGTGCAAAGCTTGCGCAATTGACCGGCGTGGATGCCAGCCAGGTGCTGCCGTACTCCACCGGTGTGATCGGCGAGCCGCTGCCGGTCGAGAAAATCGAAGGGGCTCTTCAAGCCGCGCTGGATGATTTGTCTGTGGACAACTGGGCGGCAGCGGCCACTGGCATCATGACCACCGATACCCTGCCCAAGGGCGCGAGCCGTCAGTTCGTGCATGACGGCGTGACGGTGACCGTCACCGGCATCAGCAAGGGCGCGGGGATGATCCGCCCGAACATGGCCACCATGCTCGGCTACATTGCCACCGACGCCAAGGTGTCGCGCAACGTTCTGCACAGCCTGATCCTGGATGGCGCCAACAAGTCGTTCAACCGCATCACCATCGATGGCGATACCTCGACCAACGACTGCTGCATGCTGATTGCCACCGGCCAGGCCAACCTGCCGGAAATCACCGACGCCAGCGGCCCGCTGTTCGCGGCGTTGAAGCAGGCGGTGTTTGAAGTGTGCATGGACGTGGCCCAGGCCATCGTGCGTGACGGCGAAGGCGCAACCAAGTTCGTCACCGTTGAAGTCAATGGCGGCGGCAACCATCAGGAATGCCTGGACGTGGGCTACACCGTGGCCCATTCGCCGTTGATCAAGACCGCACTGTTTGCCTCCGACCCGAACTGGGGACGCATCCTCGCTGCCGTCGGCCGCGCCGGCGTGCCGGAGCTGGACGTGAGCAAGATCGACGTGTTCCTCGGTGACGTGTGCATCGCCAGCCGTGGCGCACGGGCCGAAACCTACACTGAAGCCCAAGGTTCGGCAGTGATGCAGCAGGAAGAAATCACCATCCGCATCGAGCTGGGCCGCGGCGATTGCAGCGAAACCATCTGGACCACTGATCTGTCCCACGAGTACGTGAAGATCAACGCGGAATATCGCACCTGACAATGACCCTCCCCCTGTAGGCGTTCGCGCCTGCAGGGGTTACCACACGAGGAAGCAGTGGCGTGAAACGAGTACATGTAGCAGCGGCGGTGATCCGCGGCCTCGACGGCAGGATTCTGCTGGCGCGCCGTGCCGACACCCAGCATCAGGGCGGTTTGTGGGAGTTTCCCGGCGGCAAGGTGGAGGCTGACGAGTCGGTTTCCACTGCGCTGTCCCGCGAACTGCAGGAAGAGTTGGGCATTCAGGTCACGACGGCGCGTCCGTTGATCAAGGTGCAGCACGACTACCCGGACAAGCAGGTGTTGCTGGATGTCTGGGAAGTCTCGTCGTTTACCGGCCAGCCTCACGGCGTCGAAGGGCAGCCTCTGGCGTGGGTGGCCCCTCGGGATCTGCTTAACTATGCGTTTCCCGCAGCCAACACGCCGATTGTCGCGGCGGCGCGCCTGCCTGCCGACTACCTGATCACCCCCGGTGAGCTGGAAACCCCGACGCTGTTGCGTGGCATCCAACAGGCTGTCGCCGCTGGCATCAAGCTGATTCAACTGCGTGCGCCCAATGGTTACGACCCGAAATACCGCGACCTGGCGGTAGACGCGGTGGGATTGTGTGCCGGCAAAGCGCAATTGATGCTCAAGGGACCGTTCGAATGGCTGGGGGATTTTCCTGCGGCGGGTTGGCACGTGACCTCGGCGCAACTGCGCAAATACGCGAGCAAAGGCCGGCCGTTGCCGAAGGACCGCTGGTTGGCTGCGTCCTGCCATAACGCCGAGGAACTGGCGCTGGCCGAATTGATGGACGTGGACTTTGTCACGTTGTCGCCTGTGCAACCGACCCATACCCATCCGGATGCGCAGCCGTTGGGCTGGGAACCGGCGTCGCAGTTGATTGCCGGTTTCAGCAAACCGGTGTTTCTGCTGGGCGGGGTAGGACCTGCCGAGCGGGAGCGGGCCTGGGAGGCAGGGGCTCAGGGTGTGGCGGGTATCAGGGCGTTCTGGCCGCAGGGTTGAGGGGGCTCTGAAGGGCCTCATCGGGAGCAAGCCCCCTCCCACAGTTGACCCGATTCCAATGCTGGAATGCGGTCACCTGTGGGAGGGGGCTTGTCCCCGATGAGGCCAGACAAGGCACTGCATAATCAGTGCGGCTTGGCCGCCGCCTGCCACAGCACCTCCGCCACTGCCTGGCGCCTGGCAATGACCCGCGCCGCCACAAACAGCAGATCCGACAACCGATTGATATACGCAAGCCCGACCCCCTCCAGCGGTTCCACCGCGTTCAGGTGCTGACACCGACGCTCCGCGCTGCGTGCCAGGCTGCGGCATACGTGTGCCTGGGCAATCAAGGCTGAGCCTCCGGGCAGGATGAAGTTTTCCAGCGGCCCGACTTCTTCGTTCCAGCGATCAATCGCCGCTTCCAGCCGGTCCACCTCGGCCGCATTCAATGCTTTGTACACCGGCATGGCCAGCTCACCGCCGAGGTCGAACAAGCGATGCTGGCAAGGCGTCAGCACTTCAATCACGTCCCTGAGTTCAGGGTGCTTGCCGCTCTGCTCTTCAAGATTGGCCAGCAGCAGGCCCAACTGGCTATTGAGTGTATCGACTTCACCAATGGCCTCCACGCGCGGATGGTCCTTGGGCACACGGCGGCCGTCGCCGAGGCCGGTTTCGCCCTGATCACCAGTACGGGTGTAGATCTTCGACAAGCGAAAGCCCATGGTCATTGCTCCAGTTGGGTAAGTGCAGTGGGGGACAATTGGCTGCCGGCCAAAGGCAGGCGCAAGGTAAAGCAGGTGCCCTGGCCCAGGGTGGAATGCACTTCCATCTGGCCCTTGTGGTTGTTGGTGATGATGAAATACGACACCGACAGCCCAAGCCCGGTGCCCTGGCCGATTTCCTTGGTGGTGAAGAACGGCTCGAAGGTGCGCTTGCGCACGCTTTCGCTCATGCCAATGCCGTTATCTTCCACCTGGATTTCGGCCCATGGCGGATTGAGTCGGGTGCGCAGGATGATCCGTCCGGGCTCGCTGTCGTCCTCGCGCAGGTGGATGGCCTGGGCGGCATTTTTCAACAGGTTGAGCAGCACTTGTTCCAGTTCGTTGGCGGTGCCGGGCACCGGGCCCAACTGCGGGTCGAATTGGCGAATGATCGCCTGCCCCTTGAAGTCGAAGCCGATGGTCAGGTCAAAATCATTGCCGGCGATTTCCACGGCTTGATCGATCAGCGCGGGCAAGTCGCAGGGTGCCATTTGCCGGTTGCTGCGGCGGCTGAAGCTGAGCATATGGGTAACGATCTTCGCCGCCCGCGCCCCGGCTTGCTGGATGCCGTCAAGCAGTTGCGGCACTTCGCGGCCTTCGAGGTAGCGGTTGACCGTTGCCAGCTCGATGCCGGCCTGTTCGGCGTATTCCAGGTTTTTCGGCAAATCGGCCGACAGCCGACGGCGGATGTTCTGCACGTTGTGCAGGATCGCGCCCAGCGGGTTGTTGATCTCGTGGGCCATGCCGGCCGCGAGCCCCCCGACGGACAGCATTTTTTCCGACTGCACCATCATTTCTTCCAGAGACAGGCGCTGGGTGATGTCGTCGATGCGGATCACCACGCCGCGCCCCGCGCCGCCCGTCAGCGGGTAGAAGGTCAGGGCGTAATGCCTGGGCTCGTCATCCTTGATCCAGGTGACGCGTTCGATGCGTTCCACCACATGCTGCTCGATCGTGGCCTTGATCTGCGGCAGAAACGGCTTGAGCGGCTGGAACGCGAGGAAGATCGGCTGGTTCAGCGCTTCATCCAGGCGTGTACCGGAAAGCGCGCTGGCCTCCTGGTTCCACTGGGTGACATACAGCTGCTCATCCAGCGCAATCAGCGCCGAGGGCATCGAGTCGATAATGCTGTTGAGATAGTTCTGGAAACCGGTGAGTTTTTTCTCGATCTTGCTGCGAACCTGCACTTCCAGTTCGAGTTTGCGGTTGGTGTGGCGCGTTTCTTCGGCCAGGCCTTGAGCTTGGTCATAGGCCGCCTGGGAGTCGTCCCGGGCGCGCTTGAGCTGCTGCTCGCGCGCTTCAATGCGCGACAGCATGGTGTTGAAGGCTTCCGCCAGGCTGCCAATTTCGTCGTGGTTGCCGCGCCCGGCGCGCAGGGCGTAGTTCTCTTCGCGTGTCACCTGGCGCGAAAGCTCTTCCAATTCGTAGATGGGCCGGGTGATCAGCCGCTTGATCTGGCGGGCAATCACCAACCACAACAGCACGCTGAAAATCAGGATGCCAAGGCTGGCGGTGAGCGTGCCGGTGTAAAACGCCACAGGCAGCTCGCTGCTGGCCACCAGCAGCAAATGCCCGGATGCCTGGCCGGGACGGGGCAGGGTGATGACCTGGTTGCTGCGAAACTCGGTGACGCGCCACGCCTCGATATGCCGATAGGTGTCCGGCAGGTGCAGGCGGTCGCCGTGCTGCATCTGCGCCAGGCGATTACCTTCGCCGTCGTACAGCGCAGCGGCGCGCAGTGGCGAATAACTGGTCAATTCGTTGAGCAGGGCATCGGCCTTGGCCGGCGATTCGAGGGCTTCGGCGGCAAGGGCCGGGTTTGACACCAGCCGGCCAATGGCCTGTAACGCCTGCGGTGCCATGCTTTCCTGGGAAATCCAGTAGGCGGCGCTGATAAAGGTGAGGTTGGCCACCAGCAGTACGGTGGTCAGCAGCACCAGCAGCGCGGCCAGCAGTTTCTGGCCGACCGGAAGGTTTTCAAGACGCTGGCGCAGGGGCATCAGGGTGTTCGCTGTTTAGAGACAGGCAGGCAGGGTAGCGCGTGCCTCAGTCGCTGGGCAATCCGCGTGCAACCAACTGCTCGACCAGACGTGCCTGCACGGCCTGCAGATGGGGCACGGGCAACTGGTGTCGGGCGGCTGCCCGGCAGGCGTACCCCAGCAGGTAGCTGATTTCCGTACGGCGCCGGTTGGCCACGTCCTGATACATGGAGGAAAAATTCGCGGCAGTGGCCTGGATCACCCGTTGCACTTCATCGTGAAGATTCTGCGCAGCCGCTGGCTGGCCACAGCATTGGAGCAGTTCGGTCAATTCGGCGCACAGCGTCGCGACTTCACACGGGTGCGCCTGCAGTCCGCCGTTGCGGCATTGATAAAGCACGGTCAGTGGGTTGATTGCGCAGTTGAGCGCCAGCTTTCGCCACAGGCGCGTGAGCATATCGATGCTCCATTCATGGGGGATTCCAGCGGCGTGCAGATCATCCAACCATGGCGGCGCCGTCGGGCGGGACGCGTCCCCCAGCCAGGTGTAGCCATGCCCGGCGAACACCACGCGCCACTCGCCGTCGCGAAACGCGCCCTCGGTGCTGGAAGCAAATACACAGTGCGCGTGGGGCTGCTCGGCGGCGACCGCGTCCTGACTGCCCAGACCGTTCTGCAGCAGGATCAGCTCGGCGTGCGGCGCAAGGCGCTGCTGCAATTGTGCGATAGCGCCTTGTGCATCGTAGGCTTTGCACGCCACCAGCAGGCGGTGAATCGGCTCTGGGCTGTCGGGCGTTTCGGCGCTCACCGGATAAGTCTGTGCAACACCGTGCTCGACCAGCGTCAACCCTGGTCCTGCCTGATAACTGGCCAGCCGCTCTGTATTGCGCAGAATCAACCGCACTGGTACGCCGGCACGCGCCAGGCGCGTGGCCCAGAGCGTGCCAAGGCTGCCGGCGCCGAGAATGTGCCAGGTGGTCGACATCGGTTTGTGCTCCGTTGGGTCGCCTGCGATGAACAGGACGAAAGAATCGCTATAATGCCCCGGCATTTTAGCTCGGGCGCGCTCCATCTTTACTGAGCCTGCCCCTTATATTGGAGAAATGACATGCCTTCGTTCGACGTGGTATCCGAACTGGACAAACACGAAGTCACCAACGCCGTCGAGAACGCCGTCAAGGAACTGGACCGCCGCTATGACCTGAAAGGCAAGGGCAGCTTCGAGTTCAAGGAAAAGGAATTGACCGTCAACCTGACCGCTGAAGCCGATTTCCAGCTGGAAGCGATGATCGAGATCCTCAAGCTGTCGCTGGTCAAACGCAAGATCGACGCACAGTGCCTTGAAATCAAGGACGCCTACGCCTCCGGCAAGCTGATGAAACAGGAAGCCGTACTCAAGGAAGGCATCGACAAGGAGCTGGCGAAGAAAATCGTCGCCCACATCAAGGATGCCAAGCTCAAGGTGCAGGCCGCCATTCAGGGTGAGCAGGTGCGGATCACCGGCAAGAAACGTGACGACCTGCAAGAGGCCATCGCGGCCCTGCGCGCCAAGACGTTCGACATGCCGCTGCAGTTCAATAACTTCCGCGACTGATTGCAAGAGGAGAAGATAGATGGATTTGAATGCTGAAATGGATCACTTGATCAAGACCTCGCAGTCCTGGATCCCGATGATCATGGAATACGGCAGCCGAGTGTTGCTGGCCGTGATTACGCTGGCCATCGGCTGGTGGCTGATCAATGTCTTTACCAATCGCGTCGGGCGTTTGCTGGCCCTGCGTAAAGCGGACCTGGCGCTGCAGCACTTCATCACCAGCCTTGCGAACATTGCATTGAAAGTGATGCTGGTGGTTAGCGTGGCTTCGATGATCGGCGTCGCGACCACCTCGTTCGTCGCTGCGATCGGTGCCGCAACTCTGGCCATTGGCCTGGCCTTGCAGGGCAGCCTGGCCAACTTTGCCGGTGGTGTGCTGATTCTCCTGTTCCGTCCGTTTCGCATCGGCGACTGGATCGAAGCTCAGGGCACCTCCGGCACGGTCGACAGCATCCAGATCTTCCACACCGTGCTGCGCACCGGCGACAACAAGACCGTGATCGTGCCCAATGGCATTCTGTCCAACGGCATCATTACCAACACCAACCGCCAGCCGACCCGCAAGGTGGTGTTTGACGTGGGTGTGGACTACGAGGCCGACCTGCAGAAAGCCCGTGAAGTGCTGTTGGAGCTGGCAAAGGATCCGCGTGTCTTAGCTGACCCTGCACCGGCGGCGGTGGTTTCGACGCTGGGTGACAGTTCCATCACGGTTTCACTGCGCTGCTGGACCAATACGCCGGATTATTGGGACGTGGTGTTCATGTTCAATGAACTGGCGCGCGACCGGTTGAAAGCGGCGGGGATTGATATTCCGTTTCCACAGCGGGTTATTCGTGTCATGCAGGAAGCACCGACGAAGTAACAGAGAAGTGTCGCGTTTAACTTGGCCGATAGGTCAGGTTAAATGTGAAGAATGAATATAGCCCGTGAACATAGTTACTTAGCTTGCTAGTTAGTTTTGCTGAAATAGTATTGCAATAAAAAAGCCGCTCTCCTGAAACAGGGGAGCGGCTTTTTGTTTAAGGCCCAAGCCTTAAACCATCGCTGTAATTAAGCGGCTAATTACAGAATGTTCAACGGGTATTGCGCGATCAGACGCAGTTCGTCGAGCGATGGCGAACCATAAACGTTATCAGAGGAGCGATAGGTCGCTTGACGTAGACGCAGGCTCAGGTTTTTGGCTGGACCGTTCTGAACTACGTATTTGGCTTCGATATCGCGTTCCCACTCCTTACCGTTGTTGGTGAGGTTGGTGTTGGCACCACTACCTGTTACGTAGCGTGTCATGAAGCTCAGGCCTGGGATGCCAAAGGTCGCCATGTTGAGGTCGTAGCGGGCCTGGAAGGAACGTTCGTCTTCAGCGTTGAAGTCGGAACGGGCAATGGAGTTGGCCAGGAAAATTGTGCCGCCGCCGTCTACGCCGTAGCCATATTGGCCGTCGCCGCTGACTTTCTGCGCTGCCAGGGTGAAGGTGTGAGCGCCAATGGTGTACGCGCCTTGCAAGCTGAACGCGCGGTTGTCGAGCTTGGTGGTGCCGTCTTTGTCAGCACGTACCAGGCCTGCGCCTTCGCTCTTGGTGTCGTAGATGTTGAAGTCAACGGCCACGGACTGGTCATCGCTGAGTGCATGGGTCCAGTTAACGTTGGCGTAGAGCTTGCGCCAGTAGTCTTCCACTTTAGAGTAGTAGAGGCTGGTGGTGACTTCAGGCGTCCAGGAGTACACGCCGCCGACGAAGTTGGCGTCGCGCAGGCCGCGGCTCGAGCCAGGCTCGGCGCTGGAGATACTGTCCTTGTAGGTCTGGTCCTGGGCAACGATCGAGGTGAAGTGACCGGCTTCCAGCTTCAGGTCCTTGATTTCGTTGCTGGTGATGGAGATGCCTTGCGGCAGTTCCGGCAGCAGACGACTATCATCGGAGGCGAATACAGGCGCGGTGGTGTATTGATCGCCCACTTTGAGCACGGTGTTGGAAATGCGGAATTTAACCGCAGCGCCGGCTTTGGAGAACTCATCCTGCGCACGGCCATCGGAGCCGTTAGGGAACATGCCGGTGTTGGCGCGGCCCTTGCCGCTATCGAGCTTCAGACCCATCAAGCCAATCACGTCTACACCAACACCGACGGTGCCTTGGGTGTAACCCGAGCTGAACAGGCCGTGGAAGCCCAGGCCGGTTTCTTCACGACGGCTTTGGCCGGTATCGTTGTTACGGAAATCACGGCTGAAGTACAGCGTACGAGTCAGGATGCTGGCTGTACTGTCTTCAATAAAGCCCTTGGAATCGTCCTGGGCGGACGCCATTGCGAACTGCGAGGTGCCTGCTGAAACAGCGAGGGCGATCATGCTCCACTTCATCACGCGCATCGTGATTTGCTCCTTTGGTTTTAGGAAGAGTACTGCCGTCCCACCTGTATTTTTATCTGGGCGGCTCTTTCTTTTTTGTGTCGGCGCAAAGTTATATCACGCAGACCCTATTGACGATACTTACCCAACTTTCCTTTCAGCTTCTTTACGAGGCTGTCGTAAATCGCTAGCTCCCTGTCGCAAATTCACAGCCCAACTGTAACCGGGCTGACAACTCCAATACTGTCTTCCTTCAAACCGGTTTCAAAGTTTGAACGCTTCCCTGATGCGCATTGAATCGCTGCTGTTCTTATCGCGAAACACCTGCATCCACGGGTGCCGTTGCCGACGATAGGAGGAAGCTTGCAACAAGCGTGCACAAACCGGTAATCGAATGTCATTTTTTCGTGAAAAACGTGAAAAGCCTGTAAATGCTGCATAAAGGCGGGCTTTCTGGGCGGTTTGGCCTGTGCTGAATGCACACCGCTTGCCCGTGCCTTGCGTTACACGAAACCCGCGCCGTGGCAAAACGTTACCGGTTCACCCCAACGAGTGGGTACTCGGCGAATCGCTTTGAAGCACGGGCGGATCATTTTGGTGCGTCCTGTCCAGGCCCGTTCCTGCGTAGCCCCCACACGTGCTTGCCTCGAAAGGGTGCAGGTTTTTATCGTCCTGCGCCGCCGCCTTCCTGCATTCGCCGTGAAGCCTTGCGCAATCGAAGGTATGCTGGGGCGCAAAACCTGACCTGTTCAATGGAGTGCCCGCGGTGTTCGCACTGGATCAACGCCTGCAACAAGACACGCTGACCCTCGGGGATTTCCCGCTGTGCCGGCTGCTGCTGTCCAATGACTCGAATTATCCCTGGTTCATCCTGGTACCGCGTATCGACGGTATCAGTGAAGTGTTTCAGCTGAATGTCGCGGACCAGCAGGTGCTGTGGCAGGAAACCACAACCCTGGCGCACTTGCTGAACGAGGGCCTTGGCGCCGACAAGATGAACATTGGCGCATTGGGTAATGTCGTCAGCCAGTTGCATGTGCACGTCATCGTGCGCAAGCGTGATGACGCCGCCTGGCCCGCGCCGGTTTGGGGCAAACATCCGGCCCGTCCCTACACGCCTGAGCAAGTGACGGCCATTCGTGCGCAATTGCGTGGCCTGCTGCCTGCCGACTTCATCTTCACCCAGGACTGAATCATGGACCTGCAAGACCGCGTCACCGACCTGGAAAGCCGCCTGGCCTTCCAGGACGACACCATCGAAACCCTCAACGATATCCTGGTCACCCAGCAGCGCGCCGTCGATCGCTTGCAACTGCAGATCGCTGCCCTGCTCAAGCGCCAGGAAGAAATGGGGGGCCAGTTCGAGTCATCCGAAGAAGAAGCGCCGCCGCCTCACTATTAATGGGCGTGCAATAAAAAACCGCGACCCGGCCAATGCCGGATCGCGGTTTTTTTTGCTGCGAAGGTGTGTGAATCAGCGACGCGGCAGCGCGGCGATCACATCTTCGGCTTGCAGGCCTTTGTCGCGGTTCATTACCGAGAACTCCACACGCTGGCCTTCGACCAGAACGCGATGGCCTTCGCCGCGGATGGCCCGGAAGTGGACGAAGATATCATCGCCCGAATCGCGGGAAATAAAGCCGAAGCCCTTGGAGGTATTGAACCACTTGACGGTCCCGGTATCCCGGTTGGTCATGTCGTAATTTTGCGACGCGGCCGCTGGGGACGAACGGTAGAAGCTGATGGCCAGGTGAAGAACGATGGCGACCACAGCAATAACCAGGCTGAGCAGAATGGCCGGGTGACCGCCGACTTCAGGCATGGGTGCCAGGAGGGTGAGAGTTTGCACGACAACGGCCAGTACCAGCAGCGCGCTGACCAGGTTTTGCAGTTGATGACGCGTGCCTTTGTTCCAGTAAGGGATTACCGGTGCGAGCGTCAGGTTCAGCAGGCCGAACAAGGCCAGGTACAGAGCATCATGTTGTTGCAGGTAGGGCAGGCTTTCAGGCTGCAGGCTCGGGATAAAGGACAGCAGCAAAGCCGCAACGCCCGTTAGCAGGTGGACGATTTTCAACATTTTGATTAACTCACTTTAAGACGGATCACGAGGAAGAGCTGACTGGCACGGTTCGCTTCTGAACAATGGGAGGCGTTGGGCACGTGCGCGGGGATCAGCCTATGTGACGTGCCGCACAGATAAACGGCAGCCACACGGCACCTATTTAACAGCAAAGGCTGTGCCTACTCAAATCAAGCATGGTGGGGACTTGTGCGGAGCGCGGCATTTCTGCTTCAAACGCTTGTCCTAGACGGATGCAGGCTTTTCGAGCGGCGTTCAGGCATTTCTTGCTAGAGTGGCCGTTCATTTGATCAATGAATACTCATCAATTGAAGGGGAAACACATGGCAATCGATATTGGTATCAGTGAAGAAGATCGTAAATCCATCGTCGACGGACTTTCACGGTTGCTGTCCGATACCTACGTACTGTATCTGAAGACCCACAATTTCCATTGGAACGTCACCGGCCCCATGTTTCGCACGCTGCACTTGATGTTTGAGGAGCAGTACAACGAGCTGGCGCTGGCGGTGGACTCCATTGCCGAGCGTATCCGTGCCTTGGGGTTCCCTGCACCGGGTGCCTACTCGATTTATGCCCGCCTGTCCTCGATCAAGGAAGAAGAGGGTGTGCCCAGCGCCGAAGAGATGATCAAACAGCTGGTGGCCGGCCAGGAAGCCGTCACGCGTACCGCTCGTGGCATCTTCCCGTTGCTCGACAAAGTCAGCGATGAGCCGACGGCAGACCTGTTGACCCAGCGCATGCAGGTGCACGAGAAAACGGCGTGGATGCTGCGCTCCCTGCTCGAAAATCAGTAAACGTCGTACACCGGTGGCGCCGTGCTGGCGCCGCCTGCGTGTTTCCGCGCACTTCCTGGCGTTGTCCTACGTCCATCTACTCCCCGTCTTCTGGCTGCCTGCCGCGCCCTGCTGTTTTATAGAGCCATTGCCCAATGGGAAGTCCCATGGGCTGCTGTTTGGCAATGGAGTGTCAGGTGTATGTCACGTGGAGTCGGTAATGGAGTAATGGAAACCGCTGGTTTTCATAAGATAAAGGTCGACCCGTTTGCAAAAGGGTTCGATATGGGGCTGGCCAAGCCACTGTCCCGGTCAGTCAGGCTCAATGGGTTTTCCACCTGCCTGCGGCTCGAACAGATCTATTGGAATATCCTCACGGAAATTGCCAGGATCAATACCTGCTCGGTCAGTGCGCTGTTGTCCTATGTCGATCGGGAAGTGCATTTGCGCTACGGCGGCGTGAAGAACTTCAGCGGGCTGGTGAGGGTGGTGTGCGTAGTGCATGTATTGAACGGCTGCGTCACCCCCTCCTGCCCAGGTTAGTTCGTTGGTGCTTCGGGCCGGCCTGCCACCCAGGCTGGTCGGCCCTGGGCAGAAAGCCGGCTGCGCTGCCTCGATTTACCAGATATAATCCCGCGCTTTGCTGCGCATGCCGGGGCTTTATGCACAACGGCAGGGCGTGGCGCAGCAGGTTTTGATCGCCGAGACATCTCAATGCCCATGTACGACTATCAATGCGCTTCCTGTGGTCATCAATTGGAAGCCATTCAAAAGATCCGCGCCGCGCCGTTGGTCGATTGCCCAGCCTGTCAGGCGCCTGAATTGAAAAAAATGATGTCCATGCCAGGCTTCCGCCTCAGCGGCAATGGTTGGTACGAGACCGATTTCAAGACCGGCGCCAAGAAGAACCTGGCGGGCGGCGACAAGGCAGACTGAGTTGAACTCTACGCGCAGGCTCCTGCATTATCCGTCCCCTGCATAACTGTACGGTGACGAGGCGGGCCTCCACCGAATTTCGAATTACGAGAAGTGAAACCACGACCATGATGCGCAGCCACTATTGCGGCCAACTGAACGAGACCCTGGAAGGTCAGGAAATCACCCTTTGCGGATGGGTTCACCGTCGCCGCGACCACGGCGGGGTGATCTTCCTCGATATCCGTGATCGTGATGGTCTGGCCCAGGTGGTATTCGACCCGGACCGCGCCGAGAGCTTCGCTGCCGCCGACCGCGTGCGCAGCGAATACGTGGTCAAGATCACCGGCAAGGTGCGCCTGCGTCCGGCCGGTGCCGTGAACAAGAACATGGCGTCCGGCGGTATCGAAGTGCTGGGCTATGAACTCGAAGTGCTGAACGAGTCGGAAACCCCGCCGTTCCCGCTGAACGAATACTCCGACGTGGGCGAAGAAACCCGCCTGCGCTATCGCTTCCTCGACCTGCGTCGTCCGGAGATGGCCGAGAAGCTGCGTCTGCGTTCGCGCATGACCACCAGCATCCGCCGCTTCCTCGACGAAAACGGCTTCCTCGACGTTGAAACGCCGATCCTCACCCGGGCCACCCCGGAAGGCGCGCGTGACTACCTGGTGCCAAGCCGTACCCACGCCGGTTCGTTCTTCGCCTTGCCGCAGTCGCCGCAGCTGTTCAAGCAATTGCTGATGGTGGCCGGCTTCGACCGTTACTACCAGATCGCCAAGTGCTTCCGTGACGAAGACCTGCGCGCCGACCGCCAGCCGGAATTCACCCAGATCGACATTGAGACCAGTTTCCTCAATGAAGAAGAGATCATGGGTCTCACCGAGCAGATGATCCGCAACCTGTTCAAGGAAGTGCTGGACCTGGAGTTCGGCGACTTCCCGCACATGACCTTCGAAGAAGCCATGCGCCGCTACGGTTCCGACAAACCGGACCTGCGCAACCCGCTGGAACTGGTGGACGTGGCCGACCAGCTCAAAGAGGTCGACTTCAAGGTGTTCAGCGGCCCGGCCAACGACCCTAAATGCCGCATCGCCGCACTGCGTGTGCCTGGCGGCGCGAGCATGCCGCGCAAGCAGATCGACGACTACACCAAGTTCGTTGGCATCTACGGTGCCAAGGGCCTGGCGTACATCAAGGTCAACGAGCGCGCCAACGGCGTTGACGGCCTGCAATCGCCGATCGTCAAGAACATTCCGCTGGACAACCTGAACGCGATCCTCGATCGCGTCGGTGCAGTTGACGGCGATATCGTGTTCTTCGGCGCCGACAAGGCCAAGATCGTCAGCGAAGCCTTGGGCGCACTGCGTATCAAGCTCGGTCACGACCTCAACCTGCTGACCTGCGAATGGGCCCCGATGTGGGTCGTTGACTTCCCGATGTTCGAAGAGAACGACGACGGCAGCTTCAGCGCCTTGCACCACCCGTTCACCGCGCCCAAGTGCTCCCCGGCCGAGCTGGAAGCCAACCCGGCAGGCGCCTTGTCCCGCGCCTACGACATGGTATTGAACGGCACCGAGTTGGGTGGCGGTTCGATCCGTATCCACCGCAAGGAGATGCAGCAAGCGGTGTTCCGCCTGCTGGGCATCAACGAAGCGGAACAGGAAGAGAAGTTCGGCTTCCTGCTCGACGCCCTCAAGTACGGCGCGCCGCCCCACGGTGGCCTGGCCTTCGGTCTGGACCGTCTGGTCATGCTGATGACCGGTGCTCAGTCGATTCGTGAAGTGATCGCCTTCCCGAAAACCCAGAGCGCTGCAGACGTCATGACCCAGGCGCCAGGTGTGGTGGATGCCAAGGCACTGCGCGAACTGCACATTCGCCTGCGCGAGACGCCAAAGGCTGAGTAAGGCTGCTGCGTGCTGGCGCACTGAGGTTTACGCAGTTAAAAAAGGCGCATCTTCGGATGCGCCTTTGCGTTACAAGGGTTGTATTGCGCCGCAAGCGTGATTGATAAGGTTTCTAGAGAATTTTTGGAGTTGTGTTATGGCTGGCCATTCCAAGTGGGCGAACATCAAGCACCGCAAAGAGCGTCAGGATGCCAAGAAAGGCAAGATTTTCACCAAGTGGATCCGTGAACTGACCGTCGCCGCCCGTCAGGGTGGCGGCGACCCGGGCTCCAACCCGCGCCTGCGCCTGGCGCTGGACAAGGCGCTGGGCGCCAACATGAGCCGCGACATCATCGACCGCGCCGTGGCCCGTGGTGCCGGCGCCGCCGACACCGACGACATGGTCGAACTGACCTACGAAGGCTACGGCCCGGGCGGCGTGGCGGTGATGGTCGAGTGCATGACCGACAACCGCAACCGCACCGCCGCTGCCGTGCGCCATGCGTTCAGCAAGTGCGGGGGCAACCTCGGTACCGACGGTTCGGTGGCCTACCTGTTCGAGCGCAAGGGCCAGATATCCTTCGCGCCGGGTGTGGATGAAGATGCGCTGATCGAAGCGGCGATGGAGGCCGATGCCGACGACGTGGTGACCAACGAAGACGGTTCCATCGACGTGTTCACCTCGTTCGCCAGCTTCTATGCCGTGCGCACTGCACTGGAAGCTGCCGGCTTCAAAGGCACCGACGCGGAAATCGTGATGCTGCCGACCACCAGCGCCGAGCTGGACCTGGACGGTGCACAAAAAGTGCTGAAGATGCTGGATATGCTCGAAGACCTGGATGATGTGCAGAACGTGTATTCCAACGCTGACATCCCTGAATCCGTCGCCGAACAACTAGGCTGAAGGACGACGCAGGTTCAAATGTGGGGGGGGCTTGCTCCCGATAGCGGTGGTTCAGTCGCGTAATAGATAACTGACTCACCGCCATCGGGAGCAAGCCCCCTCCCACAGTTGAACCTGGTGTATCAAAAAATGTGTTTATCCAACCCGCAGGCGCTATGACTTTAATCCTTGGTATCGACCCCGGTTCGCGCATCACCGGTTTTGGCGTGGTGCAACACACCCCGCGTGGCTGCGTCTATGTGGCCTCGGGCTGCATCCGCACCGGGGCGGGCGAGCTGGCTGAGCGTCTGCACATTGTCTATCGCGGCGTGCGTGAAGTGATCCAGACCTATGGCCCGGTTACCATGGGCATCGAAAAAGTATTCATGGCCAAGAACGCCGACTCCGCGCTCAAGCTCGGCCAGGCCCGGGGGGCTGCCATTGTGGCGGGTGCCGAGGAGGGCATGGAGATCGCCGAATACACCGCGACCCAGGTCAAACAGGCCGTGGTTGGCACGGGTGGGGCGAATAAAGAGCAGGTGCAGATGATGGTCATGCATATGCTCAAACTCACCGCCAAACCGCAGATCGACGCCTCCGACGCGCTGGCCATTGCCATTTGCCATGCGCACACCCGATCCAGTCTGCTGCCCCACGGGCTTGGCACGGCACGTAGTCGTGGCGGGCGCCTGCGTCTCTGATAGCATCAGCGTTATTTCCGGTCAGGCGTCGATCTGGCCCTATGCTTTTTAAGGATCCGAACCGTGATTGGACGCCTGCGCGGCACCCTGGCTGAGAAACAGCCGCCGCACCTGATTCTGGATGTAAACGGGCTTGGGTATGAGCTTGAAGTGCCCATGACCACCTTGTACCGCCTACCGTCGGTCGGTGAGCCGATTACGCTGCACACTCATCTGGTGGTGCGCGAAGACGCGCAATTGCTCTATGGTTTCATCGGCAAGCGCGACCGCGATTTTTTCCGCGAACTGATTCGCTTGAATGGCGTAGGGCCGAAACTGGCGCTGGCGTTGATGTCGAGCCTGGAAGTGGATGAGCTGGTGCGGGCGGTGTCGGCCCAGGACACCTCGGCGCTGACCAAGGTGCCGGGGGTGGGCAAGAAGACCGCCGAGCGCCTGCTGGTGGAACTCAAGGACCGCTTCAAGGCCTGGGAAGTCGTACCGAACATGTTCGCGCTGGTGCCGAACCAGCCGGACATGCCGGCGGGGCAGGTCGCCAGCGCCGAAAGTGATGCGGTCAGTGCGCTGATTTCCCTGGGCTACAAGCCGCAGGAGGCCAGCAAGGCGGTATCGGCCATCAAGGACAAGAACCTGAGCAGCGAAGACATGATCCGCCGAGCCCTGAAGGGAATGATTTAAGTGATTGAAGCTGATCGTCTGATTGCGGCCACCGGCCCGCGCGACCGTGAAGAAGTCCAGGACCGCGCCATCCGCCCGCTGAGTCTGGCCGACTACATCGGCCAGCCTACCGTGCGCGAGCAGATGGAGCTGTTCATCCAGGCCGCGCGCGGGCGCAGCGAGTCCCTGGACCACACCCTGATCTTCGGTCCGCCGGGGCTGGGTAAAACCACCCTGGCCATGATCATCGCCAATGAAATGGGCGTGTCGATCAAGTCCACCTCGGGCCCGGTGCTTGAGCGTCCCGGCGACCTCGCGGCGCTGCTGACCAACCTTGAACCGCATGACGTGCTGTTTATCGACGAGATTCATCGGTTGTCGCCGATTGTCGAGGAAGTGCTGTACCCGGCCATGGAAGACTTCCAGCTCGACATCATGATCGGCGAGGGGCCGGCTGCCCGTTCGATCAAGCTCGACCTGCCGCCCTTTACCCTGGTGGGTGCGACCACCCGTGCAGGCATGCTGACCAACCCGCTGCGCGACCGTTTCGGTATCGTTCAGCGTCTGGAGTTCTACAGCACGGCGGACCTGGCGACCATTGTCATACGGTCGGCAGGTATTCTCGGCCTGCCGCTGGACCCTGAAGGTGCCTTTGAAATCGCCCGTCGGGCTCGCGGCACGCCACGTATCGCCAACCGTCTGCTGCGCCGCGTACGCGACTTTGCCGAGGTGCGCGCCAAGGGGCATATCACCAAAGCCGTGGCGGACCTGGCGCTGAACCTGCTGGATGTGGACGAGCATGGCTTCGATCACCAGGATCGACGCCTGCTCCTGACCATGATCGAGAAGTTCGACGGTGGCCCGGTAGGGGTCGACAGCCTTGCCGCCGCCATCAGCGAAGAGCGCCATACCATCGAGGATGTGCTGGAGCCGTACCTGATCCAGCAGGGCTACATCATGCGCACGCCGAGGGGGCGAGTGGTGACGCGTCATGCTTATTTGCACTTCGGGTTAAATATTCCGTCACGATTGGGAGAGATGCCCGTGGTAGACGAATTCCTCGATGCAGTGGACGATTAAAAGCTTGCGCCGCGCGATTTATCTGAGGTTTGTGCTGTCCCAGTGTCTGGCGTCGTCATTCAGTCGTTGTAAATATTCTTCAGGATGAAGAACGGGAATGAAAAAACAGTGGCGGGCCGGATTGGCAACCTGAGGAGTAAGCACTAGAGTATGCGCGCGCAAAACGTGGATCAGTCGTTCGTACATCGCTGTCGCGTTTATTACGAGGACACCGATGCCGGCGGCATCGTGTATTACGTCAATTACCTCAAGTTCATGGAACGGGCTCGAACCGAGCGGCTAAGGGAGCTGGGCTTTGCCCAATCCACGCTGGCAGGGGAGGACCTGTTATTCGTCGTGCATTCCAGTGAGGCGCGCTACCACTCACCTGCGCGCCTGGACGACGAGTTGCTGGTCAGCGCTGAAGTAATCGAATTGAACCGTGTCAGCCTGCGTTTCAAACAGCAGGTCAGGCGGGCAACGGATGCAACGCTGCTCTGTGAGGGGCAGTTTCTGGTGGCGTGTGTGCGCACCAATAGTTTGAAACCTCGGGCCATTCCCGAAACTCTACGTGCGGCCTTTGCCGCCGTGAGCGGCGCGGGTAAACAATCAGAGCAGGAGATTTAGCGTGGAACCTACCGTCGTCGACCATTCCTCCATGTGGAGCCTGGTCAGCAATGCCAGTGTTGTGGTTCAACTGGTCATGCTGACCCTGGTAGCCGCATCGGTTACCTCTTGGGTCATGATTTTCCAGCGCAGCAACATGCTGCGTGCCGGTCGACGTGCCCTGGAGAGCTTCGAGGAGCGCTTCTGGTCGGGTATCGACCTGTCCAAGCTGTACCGTCAGGCTGGCAGCAACCCGGACCCGGATTCGGGTGTGGAGCAGATCTTCCGTGCCGGTTTCAAGGAGTTTTCCCGTCTGCGTCAGCAGCCCGGCGTCGATCCGGAAGCCGTCATGGAAGGCGTGGCCCGTGCCATGCGCGTCGCCATTTCCCGTGAAGAAGAGAAGCTTGAGCAAAGCTTGCCGTTCCTGGCCACTGTGGGTTCCGTCAGCCCGTACATCGGCCTGTTCGGCACCGTGTGGGGCATCATGAACTCGTTCCGCGGCCTGGCCCAGGCCCAGCAGGCGACCCTGGCCACCGTGGCCCCGGGTATCGCCGAAGCGCTGATCGCCACCGCAATCGGCCTGTTTGCGGCGATCCCGGCAGTCATCGCCTACAACCGTTTTGCTGCCACCAGCGAAACGCTGATCGGCCGTTACTACACCTTCGCCGATGAATTCCAGGCGATCCTGCACCGTAAAGTGCACACCAGCGAAGAATAAGCAGGTAATTCCCAATGGCTTTAATCGCTCGAGCGCGCAAAAAGCGCAAGCCGGTCGCCGAGATGAACGTAGTGCCCTACATCGACGTGATGCTGGTGCTGCTGGTGATTTTCATGGTGACCGCGCCGATGCTCAACCAGGGCGTGAAGGTTGATCTGCCCAAGGTTTCCAGTGAAGCCTTGCCGCAGGACAACAACACGCAGGTGCTGACCATTTCGATCAAGTCCGACAAGACCTATTACTGGAACCTTGGCAGCGAAGTCGACACCCAGAAACAGCAGGACAAGGCCCTGACCCTGCCGGCGATGACCGATGCGGTGACCAAGATCATTCGCTCCGGCAACGAAGGCGGCAAGCGCACCCAGGTCTTCATCCGCGGCGACAAATCGGTTGACTACGGCTCCGTCATGGGCGCCATGGGCGGGCTGCAGAAGGCCGGCGTCGGTAACGTTGGCCTGATCACCGAGGCGCCCTGATGCAGCAACAGCGAGAGCCGTCCGCCTCGGAAAGCTTCTTCTGGCCTGGCGTGTGGGCGATAGCCCTGCACGTGCTGGTGTTCGGCATGCTGTTCGTCAGCTTTGCCATGACCCCGGACCTGCCGCCGGCCAAGCCGATCGTGCAGGCGACCCTGTATCAACTGAAATCGAAAAGTCAGGCTACCACCCAGACCAATCAGAAGATTGCGGGTGAGGCCCAGAAGTCGGCCGCGCGCCAGACCGAAGTCGAGCAGATGGAACAGAAGAAGGTCGAGCAGGAAGCGGTGAAGGCGGCTGCGGAACAAAAGAAAGAAGAGGCGGCTCAAAAGGCCGAGGAATCGAAAAAGGCTGACGAAGCGAAGAAAGCCGACGAGGCCAAAAAGGCTGATGAAGCCAAGAAAGCCGACAAAGCTGCCGAAGCTAAAAAAGCTGAAGAGAAACAATTGGCTGATATAGCCAAGAAGAAATCTGAAGAAGAAGCGAAAAAAGCTGCTGAAGAAGAGGCCAAGAAAAAGGCCGCTGAAGAAGCCAAGAAAAAGATTGTCGAAGACGCGAAGAAGAAAGCCGCCGAAGACGCCAAGAAAAAAGCTGAAGCAGACGAGGCGAAGAAGAAAGTCGCCGACGACGCGAAGAAGAAAGCTGCCGCCGACGCCACCAAGAAGAAGGCCCAGGAAGCAGCGCGTAAATCCGCCGAAGAGAAAAAGGCTCAGGCCCTGGCAGATTTGCTCTCCGACACGCCGCAGCGTCAGCAAGCCTTGGCCGATGAGCGTGGCGATGAAGTAGCGGGCAGTTTCGACGACCTGATTCGGGCACGGGCAGCAGAAGGCTGGACACGTCCACCTTCGGCACGTAAAGGCATGACAGTAGTGCTGCAGATCGGCATGTTGCCGGACGGTACGGTGACTTCGGTCAGCGTGGCCAAGTCCAGTGGTGACGGTTCGTTCGACAGTTCGGCGGTTGCCGCGGTCAAGAACATTGGCCGGTTGACCGAGATGCAGGGAATGAAACCAAGCGACTTCGCTCCCTATCGTTCATTCAAGATGACATTCACACCTGAGGATCTAGCCTTGTGAGAAACCTTCTTCGAGGAATGCTTGTCGTTATTTGCTGTATGGCAGGGATAGCGGCGGCGGATGAAAAGAACATCCTGGTAACCAGCGGCAGTGATCGGGCCACCCCGATCGCGGTGGTGCCGTTCGGCTGGCAGGGCGGCAGCGTGCTGCCGGATGACATGGCCCAGATCGTCAGCGACGACCTGCGCAACTCCGGCTACTACGCACCGATTCCAAAAGGCAACATGATCAGCCAGCCAACCCAGGCCAGCGAAGTCAGCTTCCGTGACTGGAAAGCAGTGGGCGCGCAGTACCTGATGGTCGGCAGCATCACGCCGGCCGGCGGTCGTCTGCAGATCCAGTACACCTTGTTCAACGTGGCCACCGAGCAGCAGGTTTTGACCGGCAGCGTGTCGGGCACTGCCGAGCAACTGCGCGACATGGCCCACTACATTTCGGACCAGTCGTTTGAAAAGCTCACCGGCATCAAAGGGGCGTTCTCCACGCGCCTGCTGTATGTCACGGCTGAGCGTTTCTCGGTGGACAACACCCGTTACACGCTGCAGCGCTCGGATTACGACGGTGCACGCGCCGTAACCCTGCTGCAATCGCGTGAGCCGATCCTGTCGCCGCGTTTTGCACCGGATGGCAAGCGTATTGCCTATGTCTCGTTCGAGCAGAAGCGCCCGCGCATCTTCGTCCAGCACATCGACACAGGGCGTCGTGAGCAGATCACCAACTTCGAAGGCCTCAACGGTGCGCCGGCCTGGTCGCCGGATGGTTCGCGCCTGGCGTTCGTGCTGTCCAAGGACGGCAACCCGGATATCTACGTGATGAACATGGCTTCGCGCCAGATCAGCCGCGTGACCAGCGGTCCTGGCATCAACACTGAACCGTTCTGGGGCAAGGATGGTTCGACCATCTACTTCACCTCGGACCGGGGCGGCAAGCCACAGATCTATAAAACGAGCGTGGGTGGTGGTGGCGCAGAACGCGTAACCTTCATTGGCAACTACAATGCTAATCCGAAGCTTTCGGCCGATGAAAAGACGTTGGTGATGATTCACCGTCAGGATGGTTTCACTAATTTCCGGGTTGCGGCCCAGGATTTGCAGCGTGGAACCGTAAAAATCCTTACAGATACCAACCTTGATGAGTCAGCCACTGTTGCGCCCAACGGCACCATGGTAATCTACGCCACCCGCCAGCAGGGCCGGGGAGTCTTGATGCTCGTGTCCATTAATGGACGCGTAAGGCTCCCGCTTCCTACCGCACAAGGCGAAGTCAGAGAACCATCCTGGTCCCCTTACCTGAACTGACGCGGCGCTACAAAAAAAGAGATTTGCTTAACACACTGGGGTTCATTAGGAGTTTCACGATGGAAATGCTGAAGTTTGGTAAGTTTGCTGCTCTGGCTCTGGCTCTGTCCGTAGCCGTTGGTTGCTCGTCCAAAGGCGGCGACAACGCCGGTGAAGGCGCAGCTGTTGATCCAAACGCTGGTTACGGCGCTAACACGGGTGCAGTTGACGGCTCCCTGAGCGAAGAAGCTGCTCTGCGCGCTATCACCACTTTCTACTTCGAATACGACAGTTCGGACCTGAAACCAGAAGCCATGCGCGCTCTGGACGTTCACGCCAAGGACCTGAAAGCTAACGGCGCTCGCGTTGTTCTGGAAGGTAACACCGACGAACGTGGTACTCGTGAGTACAACATGGCACTGGGCGAGCGTCGTGCGAAAGCCGTTCAGCGCTACCTGGTACTGCAAGGTGTTGCTCCAGGCCAACTGGAACTGGTTTCCTACGGTAAAGAGCGTCCAGTTGCTACTGGCCACGACGAGCAGTCCTGGGCTCAAAACCGTCGCGTCGAACTGCGTAAGTAATTCGTCATGCGAACGTGCCGTCGTGCTCTAACTGTATTGGCTCTCAGCCTCGCACCGCTTGCGGTGTGGGCTGCGGTTCCTGTAACGGACAGCAACTCAGGCTATAACAATAGCGGGAGCAGCTATCCGCCAGCGGGTTATGGCACGAACGGCGCCTATGCCGGGGGGGCGGCGACGTCCGCCCCTTCGGCACAGGGCGAACTGTTCAATCAGCTGCAACGCATGCAGGATCAACTGGCGCAGCAACAAGGCACCATTGAAGTTCTGCAGAATCAAGTGAATCAGCTCAAGCAAGAAGGCCTGGAGCGTTACCAGGATCTTGATCGACGTATTGGAGCCGGCGTAACACCTGCCGTTACTCCTGATAATTCTTCTGCCGGTGGCGCGCCAAGTGCCGCTGCCGGTGGTGCAGCAGCAGGGGCGGCTGCCAGCCAGGCCCCTGCCGCGAGCAGCGAACCGGGCGATCCGGCGAAGGAAAAACTGTATTACGATGCAGCCTTCGACCTGATCAAAGCCAAGGATTTCGACAAGGCGAGCCAGGCATTTGCCGCTTTCCTGCGTAAATACCCAAACAGCCAGTATGCGGGCAATGCCCAATACTGGTTGGGCGAGGTCAACCTGGCCAAGGGTGACCTGCAAGGTGCCGGCCAGGCGTTTGCCAAGGTCAGCCAGCTGTACCCCAAGCACGCCAAGGTGCCGGATTCGCTGTACAAACTCGCTGACGTAGAACGCCGCCTGGGTCATACCGACAAGGTCAAAGGCATTCTGCAGCAGGTAGTGGCCCAATATCCGGGCACCTCAGCTGCGCAGTTGGCCCAGCGGGATCTGCAGCGCTTGTAAGCCATGCAGTCCGTTCAGAAGAAACCCGCGCCTGGCGCGGGTTTTTTCGTTAGAATCCACGCCCTTTTATGACACCCGCTTCCTGGGGTCGGCGCATTGGCGCAACCCCTTGAAGTGCCTGACGGAGGCGGACAGCCTGTTTAGCTGTTACGCCCGTGGCGACTATGCAAGACACATTACGTATTACCGAAGTTTTTTACTCGTTGCAGGGTGAAACGCGAACCGCCGGCCTGCCCACGGTTTTTGTGCGCCTCACCGGTTGCCCGTTGCGCTGCCAGTACTGCGACAGCGCTTACGCCTTCAGCGGCGGCACCGTGCGCACCCTCGACGACATCCTCGAGCAGGTTGCCGGCTACCGGCCGCGCTACGTCTGTGTAACGGGCGGTGAGCCTCTGGCCCAACCGAATGCCATCCCTTTGCTCAAGCAGTTGTGCGACGCCGGCTACGAGGTGTCTCTGGAAACCAGTGGTGCGCTGGATATCTCCGCTGTCGACCCGCGTGTAAGCCGCGTGGTCGACCTCAAAACACCGGGCTCCAGGGAAGCACACCGTAACCTCTACGAGAACCTGGATTTGCTGACGGCCAACGATCAGGTCAAGTTCGTCATCTGTTCCCGTGAAGACTACGACTGGGCCAACTCCAAACTGATCCAATATGGCCTGGACCGTCGCGCCGGTGAAGTGCTGTTCTCTCCCAGCCATCACGACCTGAACGCCCGCGACCTGGCAGACTGGGTAGTGGCGGACAACCTGCCGGTGCGTCTGCAATTGCAGTTGCACAAGTACCTGTGGAACGACGAGCCTGGCCGCTGAGAGGGCCTGAAAACGGCCACAATTGCAGATGCAACGCGGTATTTCTGATTTATTTCAAATAAGGTGTTGAATAATCCTTAGAAATCAGTATTATACGCGCCACCACACAGCGGGTCGTTAGCTCAGTTGGTAGAGCAGTTGGCTTTTAACCAATTGGTCGTAGGTTCGAATCCCACACGACCCACCATATTTGGCGGTTTAGAAAATCCGGAAGGCCCACGAAAGTGAGGATTTCCGGGTTTTTTTTTGCCTGGTTGAAAAGTCAAAATCAACCCGCTGTCAATTGCACCCCATCTTGGTTAAATTGGAGACTGCTCAACTCACGACAGGGATCGTCATGACTACGCTTTCACCCATCAGCTCCAGCCTCAGCCCGATTCTGCGTCTTGCGGGTCAACCACTTGCCGCCCAGCCACGCGATACCCCTGTTGCTGATCGACCTTCATCCGTCGTCAGTCTGGGCAACGTGGTATCCGACACGCTCTCCAGCACCTACTCTGTGCGTGGGCAACTGCCCGGCCAGGCCCCGGCGCTGGCTTGGGAGAGTGACAGTCATGACACCCTGAGCAAGGCGATCAATACCAACTTCAACGCATTATCCATTGCCAACCGCTTCAAAGGCCTGGGCGACAGTCTGGTGGCTCAGTTTGCCGTGGGCGGTACGGATATTTCCCAGTCGGTACGCTATGAAGGCGCAGAAAGTGCCGGCGAGCTCAAGCTCAGTCAGTCGCTGCTGCACAGTAAGGCCGACAATCTGGTCAGCCTTAACATCAAGACCGCCAGCGGCAAGACCATCACCTTCAGTTTATCCAGCCAGAGCGATGGCCTGGGCGTTCAGGCCACTGTGGACGGTGGCACCTTGAGCGACGATGAGCTCAAGGCCGTCGGTCAGTTGAGCAGCGCGTTCCAGGCAGCGGTCGACGGGCTGACCGCCGTGCCGCCGAAGCTCGATCTGGGCGGCCTGACCCGGTTCGATTCCGGAATATTGGCATCCGTCGACCTCAACGCCAGGTTGGAGATAGCGGACACGCAGCAGCAGACCCTTGCGTTTCACGCCGACAACCAGAGCCGTACCACCCGCATGAGCGGTGCGGATGGCGAATTGAGCCTCGCGGTGGACCTGAAAAACGCTGCGATCCTCGGCGAAGCTCAACAACAGGCCAAGGCGCTGAAAAGCTACCTGGCTCAGTTTGATCGAGTGCAGGAGCGGGGCAATGCCAAGGCGCCATTGATGAGCATGTTCAAGGACGCGTTCAGCGCCATGAACAGCAATTATCCTCAAGGTGCCGCTGCACCCGAGGCCCTGACCCGCAATCCGGCAGATCAGCGCTTGCTCAGTGGCTTGGCTGACTTCAAGGCATCGATCAAACAGGCCAGCGAGGCTTCCAACCCGATGCGTCCGTCCGAGGTCGATAGCTTTGCCTACGACGTGGCGCAGAACACCCGCGTGGGTGGCAGCAGCACGTTGGACCGCAGCGTGACCCAGGATCAGCAATCGAGCCTGTCCGCCAGTTTCCACAAGGATCTGAACGGCACCCTAAACCCCGCGCTCGACACCACGGCCGAATCGCAGAATTACCTTTATGTGCAGGTCGAGGACACGGCCAGCAGCTCGACCCATCTGGGGTATAAGGAAGGAATGCTTACCCGGGCCTCTGTCTCGCAGTCCGCAAGCCAGGATACGCGTACGCAAAAATACGTGATGGGCAAGCAGGTCGACGAGACGTTTGTGCCCCGGCACGCTTCGGCCAGGCGTGACTACGTGACATTGCTGGAACACGCGGCACGGGAAAGCAATAAGTCCAGGGAGGCGCTGGAAGAGCCCACGCTCAAGGAGGCATTGGCGCACATGCATGCCGCTGTGCTGCTGCAGGAAGATCCCTCCGCCCTGTCGCGCTGACAACGTCCATAAAACAGGAAACCCGGTTTCCTGTTTTTAGGCCTGACAGATGCGCACGTCAGCGCCAGATTAGGCTTTTGAATCGATTCGATATTCTGTAGCCTTGCGCAGCTTCACCCGTGCTTGATGAACACAATCACTTCGTCCGGCGGCGCCCGAAGGGCTCCAGAGCCGGTGGTACACTCGACTTTCGCGCAACTGCGCCTGCAGGTCTTGCGAACATGACGTACATTTCCGAACGCCTACTGGTTCAAGCCCATCTCGACGCCAAGGCGCCCAAGGCCCTCAGCGCCGACGAAGAGGCCGCCCTGCGCGTCGCTATCGCCGCCGAGCTCAACGCTCAGGACGCGGTGCTGGTTGCCCACTTTTACTGCGATCCGGTGATTCAGGCCCTGGCCGAAGAAACCGGTGGCTGCGTCTCCGACTCCCTTGAAATGGCGCGCTTCGGCGCTGCTCACCCGGCCAAAACCGTACTGGTGGCCGGCGTGCGTTTCATGGGCGAGACCGCCAAGATCCTCACCCCTGAAAAGCGCATCCTCATGCCGACCCTGGAAGCCACCTGCTCCCTGGACCTTGGCTGCCCGGTGGATGAGTTTTCGGCGTTTTGCGACCAGCATCCCGAGCGCACCGTGGTGGTGTATGCCAACACCTCGGCAGCGGTCAAAGCCCGTGCCGACTGGGTGGTGACCTCCAGCTGCGCGCTGGAAATCGTCGAGAGCCTGATGGACAACGGCGAGACCATCATCTGGGGGCCGGACAAGCACCTGGGCACCTATATTCAGCGTCAGACCGGCGCCGACATGTTGCTGTGGGACGGTGCCTGCATCGTCCACGAAGAGTTCAAGTCCAAGCAGCTCGAAGACATGAAGGCGCTGTACCCGGACGCTGCGATCCTGGTGCACCCCGAGTCGCCGACCGCCGTGATCGAACTGGCGGATGCGGTGGGTTCCACCAGCCAACTGATCGCTGCAGCGCAGCGCCTGCCGAACAAGACCTTCATCGTGGCGACGGACCGCGGCATCTTCTACAAGATGCAGCAGCTGTGCCCGGACAAGGTTTTTGTCGAAGCGCCCACAGCGGGCAACGGCGCCGCATGCCGCAGTTGCGCGCACTGCCCGTGGATGGCGATGAATACCCTGGAGCGCACGTTGCAGTGCTTGCGTGAGGGCAGTAACGAGATATTCGTCGAGCCGTCGGTGATCCCCCATGCGGTGCGCCCGCTCAAGCGCATGCTGGATTTCACCCAGGCTGCGCGGCTCAAGCTGGCCGGCAACGCCTGACGCCAGCCGGACATCGCTAAAATGTGGGAGCAAGCTTGCTCCCACATTTGGATTTTCATTATTTCGGGATTATTTTTTCTGCTTGGGGATTCGCACCAGTTGCGTGTCCGAGTAGATGTCATGCCAGCTGCGTTTGTGCTTATCGAACAATGACCAGACGAACCCAAGCCCCACGCACAGCCACGACGCAATCGATACCATAAAGCGCAACAGCGCCTGCCACAGGCTGATACGCGAGCCGTCGGCGTTCTGCACGCGCACGCCCCAGACCTGCATGCCCAGTGTCTGCCCGGAGTGAGTCCAGAACTTGGCAAAAAAGCCGAACAGCACAAACAGCAGGAGGGTCGACAGTATCGGGTCACCGTCCAGCGCGCCGGACTCGCTGAGCGTGCGCATGTTCGCTTCCCCCACGAACGCAATCCACACCAGCGTGTAGATAAAAGCGGTGACGATCAGCAGCGCAGTGCACAACAGAGCGTCATAGAGCATCGCTGCCAGGCGACGACCCAGGCCGGCGGCGGGGAACGCGCCCTGGGGGCTCAGCAGGGGCTTGGGCATGGCAGGGCTCTCGCAGGAAAACGCCCAGTTTACGGATTCGCGTCCATAAAAAAGCCCCTGATGTCATATCAGGGGCTTTTTGTTGCAGGCGCGATCAGCCTTCTGCTTGTACTTCGTCAGCCTGCATGCCTTTCTGGCCTTGCACAGCAACGAAAGTTACTTTCTGGCCTTCTTTCAGGCTCTTGAAGCCGTTGCCCTGGATGGCGCGGAAATGCACGAACAGATCCGGACCGCTTTCTGGCGTGATAAAACCAAACCCTTTTTCGTCATTGAACCACTTGACGGTACCGCTCTGACGTGTGGACATTTCTTCTTTCCTTTGACGCTAAAAATTAATGACAGCCCCTTTCACATGAAAGAGCACTGGGCTGGGTTGCAGGAAAGTAAGAGACGTCGAACGGGTTGTAGCAAACTACAGCAGCTACTGCCCAGGTCCAGGTTCCAAGCGACCCATGCAAACACAGTGGACAAACTCTACGCCAACTAACGCAGAAAAAACAAGCCCTGCCAAACCCCCAGTATTTACTAGGCCACGTGGCACTTTGATCAACAAACCAGAGAGACCTTATTCGATAGAGAAGTTCACTTGTTATAGGGGATTGCCTATAAGAAAGTCTATCGACGATGCACTGTTTTATGGCGGTTGCGTGACAGTTTAGTGCGCGTTAACGCAACCGCGTTACTTATAGGAACGGTCAATCAGCCACGGTAGTAACGTTGCGGCACAAATGGCACTTTACTTACACGTAATGGCACCTTTTTCCCACGCACCAATGCTGACACCTCGGTATCCAGCGCAGTGAAGGCGCTGTCCAGATAACCCATTGCCAATGGACCCCCCAGGCTCGGGCCAAAACCGCCGCTGCAGACGCTGCCGATAACGGTGCCCTGTTCGTCGACGATCTCTGCGCCTTCACGCACGGGTGTCCGTTCCTGGGGCAGCAGGCCTACGCGCTTGCGGTTTACGCCGGCCTGTTGCTGGTTGAAGATGTGTTCGGTGCCCGGGAAGCCGCCGGCGCGAGCGCCATCGCTACGACGTGCCTTGGAGATCGCCCACAGCAGGCTCGCTTCAATCGGCGTGGTGTCGGTGTTCATGTCATGGCCGTACAGGCACAAGCCGGCTTCCAGGCGCAGGGAGTCGCGGGCGCCGAGGCCGATGGGCTGCACTTCGGTTTCGGCCAGCAGGCTGCGCGCGAGGCTTTCGGCATTGGCGGCGGGTACGGAGATTTCAAATCCATCTTCACCGGTGTAGCCCGAACGGCTCACGTAGCAATCAACCCCCAGCAGGCGAACGCTGGCGAACTGCATGAACGTCATGCGGGTGACTTCCGGCGCCAGGCGCGCCAGTACCTTTACCGCCTCCGGGCCCTGCAGGGCCAGCAGCGCGCGCGCTTCGAACAGCGGTTCGATGCTGCATTGATCACCGATGTGTTTGCGCAAGTGCGCCAGGTCCTGATCCTTGCAGGCGGCGTTGACCACCAGGAACAGTTCGTCGTTACCGAGGTTGGCCACCATGAGGTCGTCGAGAATGCCGCCCTGCTCGTTGGTGAACATCGCGTAGCGCTGCATGCCCACCGGCAGGTCGATAATGTCGACCGGCACCAGGGTTTCCAGGGCCTTGGCGGCATTGGCGCCGCTGAGGCGGATCTGGCCCATGTGGGACACGTCGAACAACCCGGCGTGCTCACGGGTGTGCAGGTGTTCCTTCATCACGCCCAGCGGGTATTGCACCGGCATGTCGTAGCCGGCGAAGGGCACCATGCGTGCGCCGAGTTCGAGGTGCAGGGCGTGCAAGGGCGTTTTCAATAAATTGTCGGTGGACATGTTCAGCTCCTGGAAAAGTGCGAAGTGTGAGAGGGAGCAAGCTCCCTCCCAGCTCAGGCGTAGCTTTCGATGGACGGGCAGGCGCACACGAGGTTGCGATCACCGAACACGTTGTCCACGCGCCCAACCGGCGGCCAGTACTTGCCGTCGATCAGCGACGCAACCGGGTATACCGCCTGTTCACGGCTGTACGGGTGGCTCCACTCGCCAACCAGCTCCGCCGCGGTGTGCGGGGCGTTTTTCAGGGGGTTGTCATCCTTGTCCAGCGTGCCGTTTTCCACTGCGCGGATCTCTTCACGGATGGCAATCATGGCCTCGCAAAAGCGGTCCAGTTCTTCCCGTGATTCGCTTTCGGTCGGCTCGATCATCAACGTGCCCGCTACCGGGAACGACATGGTCGGCGCATGGAAGCCGAAGTCGATCAGGCGCTTGGCGACGTCATCCACGCTGATGCCACTGCTGTCCTTGAGCGGACGCAGGTCGAGGATGCATTCGTGGGCCACCAGGCCGTTGCTGCCGGTATAGAGCACCGGGTAGTGTTCTTCGAGGCGACGGGAAATGTAGTTGGCATTCAGGATCGCCAACTGCGAAGCGCGCTTGAGGCCTGCGCCGCCCATCATGCTGATGTACATCCAGGTGATCGGCAAAATGCTTGCACTGCCGAACGGCGCCGCGCACACCGCGCCTTCCTTGCGTGCCATGGCCGCGTGGCCCGGCAGAAACGGCGCCAGGTGCGACTTGACGCCAATCGGGCCAACGCCCGGGCCGCCGCCGCCGTGGGGGATGCAGAAGGTCTTGTGCAGGTTCAGGTGGGACACGTCGCCGCCGAACTTGCCCGGTGCACACAGGCCGACCATCGCGTTCATGTTGGCGCCGTCGATGTACACCTGGCCGCCGTTGTCGTGAATGATCCCGCAGATTTCGCGGATACCTTCTTCGAACACGCCGTGGGTGGACGGGTAGGTGATCATCAGCGCGGCGAGGTGGTCGCGGTGCTCGATGGCCTTGGCACGCAGGTCTTCGATATCGACGTTGCCGCGAGCGTCGCAGGCGGTAACCACCACGCGCATGCCGGCCATGTTGGCGGTAGCAGGGTTGGTGCCGTGGGCCGACGAGGGGATCAGGCAGATGTCGCGACGTTCATCGCCACGGCTCTGGTGATAGGCACGAATGGCCAGCAGGCCTGCGTATTCGCCCTGGGAACCGGCGTTCGGTTGCAGCGAAATCGCATCGTAGCCGGTGGCCGCGCAGAGCATGGCTTCCAGGTCGGCGGTCAGCTCCAGATAGCCGGCGCTTTGCTCGGCCGGGGCGAAGGGGTGCAGGGCACCGAATTCGGCCCAGGTCACCGGGATCATTTCGCTGGCGGCGTTGAGCTTCATGGTGCACGAGCCCAGCGGGATCATGGTGCGGTCCAGCGCCAGGTCCTTGTCGGCCAGCTTGCGCAGGTAGCGCATCAGCTCGGTTTCGGAATGGTAACGGTTGAACACCGGGTGGCTGAGGATCGCTGAGGTGCGCAGCAGCGCGGCAGGCAGACGGCCTGTAATCTCGCTGTCGAAGGCCGGCACAGGTTTGCCATCGGCGAAGATCGACCACAGGGTTTCGATATCGGCCTGGGTGGTGGTTTCGTCGACCGACAGGCCCACGCGCTCGGCATCCACCACGCGCAGGTTGATGCGCTGGGCGCGCGCCTTGTCGTGCAGGGCGGTGGTGTTGGCGCCGGTGTGGAGGCTGAGGGTATCGAAGAAGTGTTGCTGCTCCACCTTCAGGCCCAGAGCAGTGAGGCCTTTGGCGAGGATCGCAGTGAGGTGATGAATGCGCTGGGCGATTTGGGTCAGGCCCTTGGGCCCGTGGTACACGGCGTACATGCTGGCGATGTTGGCCAGCAGCACCTGGGCAGTGCAGATGTTGCTGGTGGCTTTCTCGCGACGAATATGTTGCTCGCGGGTCTGCATGGCCAGGCGCAGGGCCGGCTTGCCGAAACGGTCGACGGAAACGCCGACCAGACGGCCCGGCATGTCGCGCTTGAACGCATCCTTGGTGGAGAAGTAAGCCGCGTGCGGGCCACCGAAGCCCAGCGGTACGCCAAAGCGTTGCGCGCTGCCGATGGCCACGTCGGCGCCGAACTCGCCCGGCGGGGTCAGCAGGGTCAGTGCCAGCAAATCGGCGGCTACGGCCACCAGCGCATTGGCGGCGTGGAAGCGCTGGGTCAGCTCACGGTAGTCGAACACATCGCCGTTGCTGGCCGGGTATTGCAGCAGCGCGCCGAAAAAGGCACTCACGTCGTTCAGCTCGCGCTCATCGCCCACCACCACGTCGATGCCCAGTGGCTCGGCTCGGGTGCGCAGTACGTCAAGGGTTTGCGGGTGGCTGTGGATCGACGCGAAGAAGGCATTGCTGCCCTTGTTCTTGCTCAGGCGTTTGCAGAACGTCATGGCCTCGGCGGCAGCGGTGGCTTCGTCGAGCAGGGAGGCGTTGGCGATCGGCAGGCCGGTGAGGTCGCTGATCAGGGTCTGGAAGTTCAGCAGCGCTTCCAGACGGCCTTGGGAAATTTCCGGCTGGTAAGGGGTGTAGGCGGTGTACCAGGCCGGGTTTTCCAGCAGGTTGCGCAGGATTGGCGACGGCGTATGGCAGTTGTAGTAGCCCTGGCCGATGTAAGTCTTGAACAGTTGGTTCTTGCCGGCGATGGCCTTGATCCTGGCCAGGGCCTCGGCTTCGCTCAGGCCGTCTTCCAGGCCGAGCACGCTGGTGCCCTTGATGCTTTCCGGGATCACGCTGGCGCTGAGGGCTTCGAGGGAGTCAAAACCCAGGCTGGCGAGCATGTGCTGCTCGTCCTGCGGGCGCGGGCCGATATGGCGGGCGATGAATTCGTTGGCAGTGCCGAGAGTGATGGTCATGGTGGGCTCCTCAAGCTTCAGCGTTGGCTTTGATCAGGCGATCGTACGCGTCCTGATCGAGCAATTTGGCGACCGCTTCAGCATCGACCGGTTTGAAGCGGAAGAACCAACCTTCGCCCATCGGGTCTTCGTTGACCAGCTCCGGGCTGCCATCGAGCTTGTCGTTCACTTCCAGCACTTCGCCGTCCAGCGGCATGTACACGCCGCTGGCCGCTTTCACCGACTCTACGGTGGAGGCTTCAGCGCCTTTGGTGTAGGCCTGCAACTCCGGCAGTTGCACGAAAACCACATCACCCAGCGCGTTCTGCGCGAAAGCGGTGATACCCACGGTGACGCTGCCGTCGGCTTCGGCGCGCAGCCATTCGTGATCTTCAGTGAAACGCAACTCGCTCATGGAAACTCCTGGGGCCAGAATCGGAATGATGGGAGTTGGTTAGCAATATTGCGGCCAATATGAATAATTCCATATAAATCAATGAGTTGATAAATATGAATATAACGTTGGAGGCGTTGTGTGTAGCGATATCGTTACGGGTGGGGCTGTGAAAAAAAGCCTATGTGGATCAAAGCCTTGCAGGGCGCGTCAAAACAGCGGGTGTATCGATATCGTTCCGCTGTAGCGCTTTCAGTACACTGGATGTCGTTCCTGGACCAAAACTCAAGGCCGAAGTGCACTCCCACATTTTGATCGGTGCACAGCTTCAGGGTTTGTTGGGAATGCCGTACTTGCGCAGGCGATGGGCGATAGCCGTGTGGGAGGTCTGCAACCGGCTCGCCAGTTGGCGGGTCGAGGGGTAGCGGCTGTAGAGTTTGTCCAGCAGGTCGCGCTCGAAGTCTTCCACTGCCTGTTCCAGGCTCTCGACCTCGCCGTCGCTCTGGCGCGCCACGGACGTGCCGGCGATATCCAGGTCGCCAATGTCCACCAGGCTGCTTTCGCAAATGGCGGCGGCGCGAAAGATCACGTTCTGCAACTGGCGCACATTACCCGGCCAGCGGTTGTCCAGCAGGGCCGGGTAGGTGCCGGGTGCCAGGCGGCATACCGGGCGCTGGATCTGCGCGCAGGCCTGCTGCATGAAATAGCGCGCCAGCAGCAGAATGTCCTGGCCGCGCTCACGCAGCGGCGGCACTTCGACATTGAGCACATTGAGGCGGTAGAACAGGTCTTCGCGAAAGGTGCCCTCGCTGACCATTTTTTCCAGATCGCGGTGGGTGGCGCTGAGGATGCGCACATTGACCTTCACCTCGCGATCTCCGCCCACTCGACGAAAGCTGCCGTCGTTGAGAAAGCGCAGCAACTTGGCCTGCAGGTATGGCGACATTTCGCCGATCTCATCGAGAAACACCGTGCCCTGGTTCGCCAGCTCCATAAGCCCCGGCTTGCCACCGCGCTGGGCGCCGGTGAACGCGCCGGGGGCGTAGCCGAACAGCTCGCTTTCGGCGAGGTTCTCCGGCAGCGCCGCGCAGTTGAGCGCCAGGAACGGCGCACTGTGCCGCGCGCTGATCGCATGGCAGGCACGGGCCACCAGCTCCTTGCCGGTGCCGGTTTCACCCTGGATCAGCAGCGGTGCATCCAGCGCCGCCACCCGCTGCGCACGCGCTTTCAAGGTGCGGATCACCGCGGATTCCCCCAGCAGCGCATCAAACCCTTCGGCATGGTCATGGTGCAGCGCCGACAATTGCTCGCCGATGCGGTTGGGCTGGTAAAGGGTCAGCAGTGCGCCGGCATCGGTGATCGGCGTGGCGTCCAGCAACAGGGTCTGGCCGTTGACGCTGATCTCGCGCAAGGGCAGGCGAAAGCCGTGTTCGAGCAAGGCGTCGAGCAGCGCCGGGTCACTGAACAGCTCACTGATGCTTTCGCCGGCAGGTTCGCGTCCGTACAGCGCGATCAACGCTGGGTTGGCCAGCAGGATCTTGCCCGCGCTGTCCAGGGCCAGCACCGGGTCGGTCATGGCGGCCAGCAGCGCATCGAGTTGCAGGTGCCGGCGCTGGCCGGGGAGGATGTCGACCACCGTCACCGACTGCACGCCCTGCACGCTGAACAGCGCGTCGCGCAGCTCTTCCAGCACCGCAGCGCTGAGGGTCGGCGCGTCGATATACACGTTGGGCGGCACCATCTCCACCGCATCCAGGTTGAGATTGCGCCCACCGAGCAGGGCCAGGACTTCCTGGGTGATGCCGACGCGGTCGATAAAGCTGACGTGGATACGCATGGGGCGCTAGTCATTCTGGGGAGCGGGAGGCGGCAAGTATGCCTTGCAGATGACGGGGATCAAAATGTGGGAGCGAGCAAGCCCGCTCCCACAGGGGAGTGGCGGTGTTCCTACTCCAGGTGCTCGGGTTTGACCGGGTCACCGGACTTCACGTCCAGTTGATGGCGCACATCCTCGAACATCTGGTCGTATTGCTTGTGCATCGTGCCATTCAAGACCGCGGTTTTCGGCATGCCGTACCTGTAGGCGATGTGCATGGCGTGCCGGGCAAAATCGAAGGCCTGGTCCTTGGGCAGGAAGAACGCCTCGTTGAGGTCCTTGCCCTGTACCGAGCCGTGCAGCTTGAACAGCATGCCCGCGCCTTCCTTGGGGTCCTGGCTGACTTCGTAATCGATGTGCAGGTTGTAGCTGTAGTCGTCCTGGTTGAGCGCATGGCGCTCGACATGCAGGTGTCCAGGTTCAAAGGTGGCCATCGGCATCTCTCCTCTATGTCACAGATAGGTGAACCGCTCCCACAGCTCTGACCGCGTACAGCCGTTGAAATGCGATCCGACGGTGGGAGTCTCCGCTAAATTTGGACTCAACGCTGTCGCGCGGCAAACGGGAGACTCTGTGGCGAGCGGGCTTGCCCTAATGCTGTTCAGTTAAGCGCAGATTCCCTGTGGCGAGCAGGCTTGTCCTGCGTTGGGCTGCGCAGCAGCCCCAAAACCAGACGCTGAGCCGTATCAGGTACACCGCGTTTTGCTTGATTGGGGGCTGCTGCGCAGCCCAACGCGGGGCAAGCCCGTTCGCCACAAAGAGGGGGGTTGCCTGAAATAACGCATGCGCAATCGGTATTTGATAGGCGCAGATACAGGTTTACCACTGCGCCCGGTGCGAGCCCAATGCCTGCGCCGGCAAATCCCATTGCAACGGCGTGCCGCTGATGTTGAGCGGTGCCAGCAGCCGATGCGCCGGGCCCCAGGCGGTCTGCTCCACCACCAGGCCTTGATCGCCGGGCTCTTCGGCGCGCAATGCCGGTTGCTCCGGTACGTGTCCCGCCTCCAGCAAACACTTCGCCGTTCGCGCCAGGGACACGCGCGCCGAACCGCCACGCCCTGATCGCAGGCGCTCGCTCAAGGCCTGAAGGGCGCTGGCCGCCATCAGATAACCGGTCGCGTGATCCAATGCCTGCACCGGCAGCGGCACCGGTGTGTCGGCCTGTTTCCAGGCCATGCCCGCCTGGGCAATTCCGCAGCTCATCTGCACCAGGCTGTCGAACCCGCGACGATTGCGCCACGGGCCGCTCCAGCCGTAGGCATTGAGGCCGACGTCGATCAGTCCGGGGGCCAGCGCCTGCCACTCAGCCGCCGTGTAGCCCAGGTGTTCCAGGGCATCGGCGCGGTAGCCGTGGATCAGCATGTCGGCGTCCTTGAGCAAGCCCTCGAACACCTGGCGATCGTCGCTGCGCTTGAGGTCCAGACGGGCGCAGCGTTTGCCCAGGGTCATGTCCGGCACCACTCCCGGCTCGTTCCACGTCGGTGAGTCGATGCGCAACACGTCCGCGCCCAATCCTGCGAGAAAGCGGCTGGCCACGGGACCGGCCAATACGCGGGTCAGGTCCAGCACCTTGACACCGGCCAGCGGCCGCGCAATGGATCCGAGCCAGGGCGTTTCGCGGGCAGCGGCAAAGGTCTCGCGCTGCACCAGTGGTTCGCTGTTCACCGCCAGCCCCTGGGGGTGACGTTGCCAGTCCTGCGCGGAACGCATCTGCGCGGCGCAACCGTTGGCCTGCACAATCGCCTCTTCCAGTTCGGCGGCATTCCAGCGGGCGACTTTCCCGGCCATGTCGGCACGGTCGGCCACCTTGCCGAGTACCCGTTCGGCCGCGGCGCGATGATGGGGCGCATTGGTGTGCAGGCGAATCCAGCCATCGGCGCTGGCGTAGTCGCCGGCGACGGCGTCCCACAGCGGTGGCACCTGCCAGCCCTGCGGGCGGACCGAGGAGGCGAACCAGAAAGACGCCAGACGTCGATCGACACTCACTTCGGGCAGGCGCCCGGTCTGTTGTTCGATCAAACGGGCCACGGCCTGGCCGGCGGCGGCGATGCTGGCGCTGGCGAGGTCAGTGACGGCGAAGGCCGAGGGCAGGGCGCCAGCCCCGTTGAAGGTCGGCGCGGTGGCGGGCAGTGCGAGTGCGGCTTGGATGGTGTTGAGCAGGTCAGTCATCTAGGGCCCTCCGTAAGAGAAGGGCCACTATAGAAGATCATCACACCGCTGTGACAACCCCGGGCACCAACGGCAGGTCGATGCTCGCTATAAACCCGCCGTCGGTATGGTTGGCCAGGATCAGGCTGCCGCCATGGCGCTCGGCGGCACGGCGCGCAATCGCCAGGCCCAGGCCGTGGCCCTGGGCGGTCTGGCCGGGCGCGCGGTAGAACGGCTCACCGAGCTGGCTCAGGTGCGCGGCCTCGACGCCCTGGCCGTGGTCGCGCACGCTGATCAGGATGCGCTCGCCCTGAAGCTGCGCCTGCAACTCGATGGGTTGCCCGGGCGGGTTGAAGCGCTGGGCGTTGCGCAGCAGGTTATCCACCGCGCGCTCGATCATGGTCGGCCAGCCCTTGAGGTGCAGGTCGGCGGCGGCGGTGAGCTGCACCGTCTGTTCCGGCGCGCTGAGCTGGGCGTCTTTTTGCAGGGTCTTGAGCAGCAGGTTGAGGTCGATGTCCTCGACGCTGGCGTTGTCGGCATCCACCCGCGCCAGCACCAGGATCTCGCTGATCAGTGCTTCCAGGCGGTCGCATTCGCGGGTCAGGCGCGGCCAGAGTTTTTCCCGTTCTTCGCTGCCGGCGCGTTCTGCCAGGGCCAGGGCGATACGCAGGCGCGCCAGCGGCGAGCGCAGTTCATGGGACACATCGCGCAGCAGTTGGCGCTGACTGCCGATCAGGCTTTGCAGGCGGGCGCCCATGCGGTTGAAGTCGGTGGCGAGTACGCCGAATTCATCGCGCCGGTTGGCCAGGCGTGCCAGGCTGTTTTGCTGATAGGTGGCCTGGCCCAGGTCATGCACCGCGCCGCGCAGGCGGCTTAGTGGGCGCGTGATGGACAGCGTCACGAACAGGCTGAACAGGGTCAGCACCACCAGGGCAATCGCCAGGGCGCTCAATGGCCACGCCAGGCTGCTGCGGTGCCATTGGTCGAGTTCCGGGTGCGGAATACGGTAGATGAACAGGTAGGTGTCGCCGGTTTTTTCGCTGGTGTACTCGGCAGTCAGGCGCCGCCAGGGCAGAGGACCGTCCTGCCCGTCGGTCTGGCGTGCTTCAAACGCAGCGGCCCGTTTTGGGAAGGTGCCACGCACCACCGCTTCGCCGCTTTCGTTGAGCACCTGCACGTCGATGTGGTATTGGCGCTTGCGCTGTTGCAGCAGTTCCTGCGCCGCATCCTCGCCCTGGGCCTCGTACAGCTGGGTCCACTCTTCGGCCAGGTTGCTGACGCCGGGATGACGGCTGAGAATCCAGGCGTCCTGATTGAGCATATGCCCAAGCAGTAGCGACAACCCGGCAACCAACGCGATGGCCAGCCAGAAACTGGCCAGGATGCGCCAGAACAATGAACGCACAGGAAACCCTCAAACAGGAAAAGCCCAGCGACTCAGGGCCGCTGGGCTGGGGGAGTAACACTAGGGCATTATTGCGCTTTTTGCGGCTGTTGCGCTTTCCAGGCTTTGAATTCTCGCCATTCGGCACGACGCTGGTCCTGCTTCTTGACGATCTCGTCGAACTGCTTCTGCTGCTCGGGCGTCAGCACAGCGCGAATGCTGCTTTGGGTTTTCTTGCGGCTGGCGTCCTTCTCATCCTGCATGGCTTTCTGGTCGGCAGCCGGCATTTTGTCGAGGTACTTTTTGACCAGCTCGCGACGGCCTTCCATCTGTTCGCGCATCAGGCGGCCGATTTGTTGATGCTGTTCAGGGGTCAGGTCCAGCTCGCGCAAAGGACCACCCCGGCCACGTGGGCCATGATCAGCGCCAGGGCCTGGGCCACCCATCATGTGACCTTCAGGGCCGCCCATCGGGCCAGCGCCTGGGCCTGGACCTTCCGGCATGGCGGCCATGGCAACAGCGGGCAGGGCAGTGGCGAACATCAGAGCGATAAGGGTCTTGCGCATGGTGATTCTCCTGTCTCTATTCCGGTGAGTCCGGATGTGAGTAGAGTACGGCGATCAAGGTCAACCGCTGTCAGCACAGGGTAAAGCTTCGGTAAAGACGATTTGGCGGGCGCCTGACAAAGTTGCCACGGCGAATGGCGCTACAGATAGTTCTGTGGCGAGCAGGCTTGTCTGTGGCGAGCAGGCTTGTCCTGCGTCGGGCTGCGCAGCAGCCCCAAAACGCGAGGCAAACTCGCTCGCCACAGAGGTATTCGCTGACTCACAGAGACCGGCGCGGCATTTAGAGGCTGTAGTAGTAGCCACGGCTGCGCAGCGCCACGATCCGTGGCCGACCATCCGGGTGCGGGCCGATTTTTTTGCGCAGGTTGCTGACGTGCATGTCCAGGCTGCGATCGTACAGCGTCAGCTTGCGGCCCAGGGCGATCTGCGCCAGTTCCTGTTTGTCCAGCGGCTCGCCTGGCTGGCGCAGCAAGGCTTCGAGCAAGCGGCTTTCGGAGACGGTGAGGGCAAATTCCTGCTCGTCGATGCTGACCACGCCACGCACCGGGCTGAAGCACAGGTCGCCGAGTTCGAGCTGGGTGGACACGGCGGCCGGGTGACTGCGGCGCAGCACCGCGCGCAGGCGGGCGGTAAGTTCGCGGGGGTCGCAGGGCTTGGCCAGGTAATCGTCGGCGCCCAGTTCCAGGCCGAGAATGCGGTCCAGCGGTTCGCCGCGGGCCGAGAGCATCAGCACCGGCAGATCCGGGTGGTCGTTACGCAGTTGCTTGAGCAGTTCCAGGCCACTGCCGTCGGGCAGCATCACGTCAAGCACCACGGCGGCGGGCGCGCTGTCGGCCAGGGCTTTACGGGCGCTCAAGCCATCGTGGCAGGCGCGCACCTGGAAACCTTCCTGGCTCAACCAACTGGTCAGCAGCTCGCAGAGCTCCTGGTCATCGTCTATCAGTAACAGCTCGCTCATGACTCACTCAATTTAGCCATTGTCGACGGCGACGGTGCCCACCGCTGGCGAAGATCCCGCACAGCAGGGCGATCAGGGCGACGGCGGCGCCAGTGACAAACCACTGCTGCTGCTCGGTCAGCCAGCGGCTCAAGGCCCTGCCCTGGGTTTCTTTAAGCTGCTGGGCCAGGCGTTGGTTCTCCTGGCGCAAACGGCTCAGTTGAGCGCTTTCACGGCTGGTGTCCGCGGTTTGCAGTTGCCTGCTCAGTTCTTCACGCAGCCGTTCACTTTCTTTCAAGCGTTGCTGCAACTCGTTCATCTGGCTGCCCGCACTCAGGGACAACGATGTGGAGCTGCCGTTGTTCGAGGTTTCTTCAGCGTGGGCCGTGGCCCCGGCCATGATGACTGCCAACAGACACAACTGAGGTAAGCGCATCGGAACTCCTGATTCCACACGAATATTCAGAATGTTGTCGGCAGGTTACCGGGAATAATGAACAATTAGGAGCGCGCCGAACCGATAAGGTTCGGCGCCGCCTGAATCAAGGCAGGACTTGCTTGAACGGTTTGACGGTGACGTTCGCATACACGCCCGCCGTGACATACGGATCGGCGTCGGCCCAGGCCCTGGCATCGGCCAGGGACGCGAATTCGGCGACGATCAGGCTGCCGGTGAAACCGGCGTCGCCCGGGTCATTGCTGTCCACCGCCGGGTGTGGGCCGGCCAGTACGATCCGGCCTTCGGCTTGCAGCACTTTCAGGCGCTCGACATGGGCCGGGCGCACGGACAGGCGTTTTTCCAGCGAGTGGGCAACGTCGGTGGCAATGATGGCGTAGAGCATGTCAGTCCTCGGTTTTCGGCGTGGTGGGGTCGGTGTCATGCAGGTGGCGCGACAGGTAGATACCCTGGGCGACCAGGAATAGCACGGTCATGCCCAGGCTGCCGAAGACTTTGAAGTCGACCCAGTAGTCCTGGAACGTGAAGGCGACGAACAGGTTGGCGGCGCCGCAGAACAGGAAAAACACGATCCAGGCTATGTTCAAGCGGGTCCACACGGGCTCCGGCAGCGTCAGCGCGTGACCCATGATCCGCTTGATCAGCAGGCGGTCACCGATGAAGTGGCTGCCGATAAACGCCAGCGCGAACAGCCAGTTCACCACCGGGGCTTTCCATTTAAGGAAGGTTTCGCTGTGGAAGGCCAGGGTCAGGCTGCCGAAGACGAGGCAGGCGATCAGGGTCAGCCATTGGCTTTTTTCGAGTTTGCGCTGGGAGATAAAGATGGCGCCGTAGACCACGACAGAGCTGATGATCAGCACGGCGGTGGCGCTGTAGATGCCGCCGAAGGTGAGTTCGTGGCCGGCCAGATCGATGACCCGAGGGTCGAGTTTGTAAACGATGAAAAACAGCAACAGCGGGATGAAGTCGATGAATTGTTTCACAGTAAGAGCCAGAAGCTGGATGTGGCGGCATAATAACAAACATCCTTGGTTGCGATAGCGCCAGCTGACTTGAGGTTACAGACCCCCGTGAATGTTGATTTGCACTGCCACAGCACGGCCTCCGACGGCGCCCTGGCGCCTGCGGTACTGGTTGCGCGTGCGTTTGAAAAAGGCGTGCGAGTCCTGGCGTTGACCGACCACGATACCGTCGAAGGCCTCGACGAGGCCCGCGCGACAGCCCAGAGCCTGGGCATGCAACTGGTCAATGGCGTGGAGTTGTCGTGTACCTGGGGCGGCGCCACCATTCATGTGCTGGGCTATGGTTTTGACCAGAACGCGCCGGCGCTGGTCGCCGCCATCGCCCAGTTGCACGATGGTCGCTGGCTGCGGTCCGAAGAAATAAGCCGCAAGTTAAGCCTCAAAGGCATGCCCGGTGCGCTCGATGGCGCGCGCGCCATCCAGCAGGAGCTGGGCGACAGCGGCAATGCGCCGGCCCGGCCGCACTTCGCCGACTGGATGGTGCGCGAGGGTTTCGTGAAGGACCGCGCCGAAGCGTTCCGCAAATGGCTGGGCGCCGGCAAACTGGGCGATGTGAAGCAACATTGGCCGACCCTGGAAGACACCGTGCAGACCCTGCGTGCCGCCGGGGCTTGGGTCAGCCTGGCGCATCCCTGGCATTACGATTTCACCCGCAGCAAGCGTCGCAAGCTGATTGGCGACTATATGGGGGCCGGCGGCCACGCGATTGAAGTGGTCAACGGGCATCAACCCGCCGATCAGGTGGGCAGCCTGGCGATCCTTGCCCGCGAATTTGGTCTGCTGGTCAGTGCCGGCAGTGATTTCCATGGCCCAGGCGGCTGGTCCGAGATCGGCGAGTACCGCGCCATCCCGGAAGATTTGCCGCTGTTGTGGGGGCGATTCAAGCATGACCCCATTATTGCCACCGTCTGAACAGGTAGAGCACGTGAGTCAATTCTTCCAGATTCATCCGGAAAACCCCCAGGCGCGCCTGATCAAACAGGCGGTCGAGATCATCCGCGCCGGCGGTGTGGTGATCTACCCCACGGATTCGTCCTACGCTATCGGTTGTCAGATCGGCGACAAGAGTGCGGTCGAGCGTGTAAGACGCCTGCGTGACCTGGACAAGAACCACAACTTTGCGCTGATCTGCAGCGACCTGTCCCAACTGGGCCTGTTCGCCAAGGTCGACACCGGCACCTTCCGCCTGCTCAAGGCCCATCTACCCGGGCCCTACACCTTTATTCTCAACGCCACCCGCGAAGTACCGCGCCTGTTGCTGCACCCGAAGAAACGCACCATCGGCCTGCGCGTGCCCGAGCACCCGATTGCCCTGGCGCTGCTGGCCGAGTTGGGCGAGCCGCTGATGAGCGTGTCGTTGATCATGCCCGGCGACACCGAACCGCTGGAAGACCCCTACGAAATGCGTCAGCTCCTGGAAAAACAGGTGGACCTGATCATCGACGGCGGTTTCGGCGGCGGCAAGGCGTCCACCGTGATCAACCTGGCTGACGGCGAGCCGCAAGTGGTGCGGGTCGGTTGCGGCGACCCGACGCCCTTCATGGTCGAGGCCTGAATGTCGGCCGTGGAAACCGCCGATCCCCAGGCGGGCGCCCAGCAGGAACTGCCATTTGCCATGGTCTACGGCCAGGCCGTGATGGAAATGCCGCTGGACCTGTACATCCCGCCGGACGCCCTGGAAGTGTTCCTTGACGCTTTCGAAGGCCCGCTGGACTTGCTGCTGTACCTGATCCGCAAGCAGAACATCAACATCCTCGACATCCCGGTGGCGGAAATTACCCGCCAGTACATGGGCTATGTCGAGTTGATGCAGTCGGTGCGCCTGGAGCTGGCCGCCGAGTACCTGGTGATGGCCGCCATGCTTGCCGAGATCAAGTCGCGCATGCTGCTGCCACGTTCCGAAACCGTCGAGGCCGAGGAAGACGATCCGCGCGCCGAGCTGATCCGCCGCCTGCAGGAATACGAACGCTTCAAGGCCGCCGCCGAAGGCATCGATGGCCTCAGCCGCGTGGGCCGTGACGTGGTGGTACCCAAGCTGGACGCGCCCGAGGCCCGCGCGCGCAAGCTGCTGCCGGACGTGAGCCTGGAGGAATTGCTGATGTCCATGGCCGAAGTGCTGCGCCGTGGCGACATGTTTGAAAGCCACCAGGTCAGCCGCGAGGCACTGTCGACCCGCGAGCGCATGAGCGACGTGCTCGAGCGCCTCAAGGGCGGCGGGTTTGTGCCGTTTGTCGAGCTGTTCACCGCCGAGGAGGGGCGCTTGGGTGTAGTGGTTACGTTCATGGCGATCCTCGAGCTGGTCAAGGAATCCCTGGTCGAGCTGGTGCAGAATGAGCCTTTTGCGGCTATCCACGTGCGGGCGCGAGCCGAATAAAGAGCTGAATCGATGAATCTGACTGAACCCCGTGAACTGGCGCCGCTGCTGGAGGCCTTCCTCCTGGCCTCGGGCAAGCCGCAATCTCTTGAGCGCCTGTTCGAACTCTTTGAAGAGGCCGAACGTCCCGAGCCGCCAGTGTTCAAGAAGGCATTGGAAATCCTGCGCAAGTCCTGCGAAGGCCGCGCCTTTGAACTGCGCGAAGTGGCGTCGGGTTATCGACTACAGATCCGTGAGAAATTTTCCCCGTGGGTCGGCCGCCTGTGGGAAGAGCGCCCGCAACGCTACTCACGGGCGATGCTGGAAACCATGGCGCTGATCGCCTATCGCCAGCCGATCACCCGAGGCGAGATCGAGGATGTGCGTGGTGTGGCGGTGAACAGCCATATCGTCAAGACATTGCTGGAGCGCGAATGGATCCGCATCGTCGGCTACCGCGACGTGCCCGGCAAACCGGCGATGTTCGCCACCACCAAGGTGTTCCTCGACCATTTCAACCTGAAGAACCTCGACGACTTGCCGCCCCTCGCCGAGTTGCGCGAAATGGAAGCCGAGCCGGTGCTCGATTTCGACGACGCGCCGGTCCCGGCGAGCCTGCAGGAACTGGCCGATGCCACGGCGGAGCCCGAAGAGGCCAAAGACGAAACCAGTTTCCATACCTTGCTGCTGGAGCTGGATGATATGGAGCAGGGCATCAAGACCGACTTCGATGACTTGTTGCGTGAAGCTGCTCCTGAGCCGGACACTCAACTGAACGTTGAAGCCGAGGCTGAAGTCGTAGAAGAGGACATCCTGGGTATTGCCCAGGCGCGTGAAAAACTGTTGGCCGCCGTAGCTGCCCTCGAACAGCCCCCGCTGAGCGACGAAGAAGACGAAGCGCGCGCCCTGGCCGAAGCTATCGAAAACGAACGCCGCCAACTCGAAGACTGACGCAATCAAATGTGGGAGGGGGCTTGCTCCCGATTGCAGTGGGTCAGGCAAATCATCTGTAGCTGATCTACCGCTATCGGGAGCAAGCCCCCTCCCACATTTTGAGCCTTATTATTGTCAGGGAAAAATGCATGAGTTCCACCAAAGACCCCTGCATCAGCGTCTGCAAATTCAGCGACGACATCTGCGTCGGCTGTGGTCGCAGCAAGCGCGAAATCCGTGCCTGGAAGAAACTCGACAAGGTCGACAAGCGCACCGTGCTGGCCGAAGCCGAGCTGCGTCTGCTTGCGCTGGGCGCCACCGGTCGGCGGAAAAGCAAATGACCGTGCTCTTATCGACTACTCTGTGATGCGCAACGCGCGCCATACGCGTATGATTCGCGACCCTTTGCCGACGCAGTCGCGCAAAGCCCCGCTTTCAACACTCTTCAGGCCAGGCCTGAATCGACCCACCGGGAGGTGCTTAAGATGAACGACAAAGACCAGAACGACAGCCAGGAAATCGGCCCAGCAGGCGAAAAACTGCAAAAGGTGCTGGCGCGTATCGGCGTGGGCTCGCGCCGCGACGTCGAAGCCTGGATCACCCAGAAGCGCATCAAGGTCAACGGCGTCGAGGCCACCCTCGGCCAGCGCGTCGACTTGCACGATGCAATCACCATTGATGGCAAGGTCATCAAGCGTGAAGAGGCCGCCGAATCGGTGCGCCGTGTGATCATGTACAACAAGCCAGACGGCGAGATCTGCACCCGTGACGATCCGGAAGGCCGTCCGACCGTGTTCGACAAGATGCCCAAGCCCAAGGAAGGCCGCTGGATCAACATCGGTCGCCTGGACATCAACACCACCGGCTTGCTGATGTTCACCACCGACGGCGAACTGGCCAACCGCCTGATGCACCCGTCCTACGAGATGGACCGCGAATACGCGGTGCGTGTACGCGGCGAAGTCGACGACGAGATGATCGAACGCCTCAAGGCGGGCGTGGTGCTCGAAGACGGCCCGGCCAAATTCACCGACATCAAGCAGGCCCCCGGTGGTGAAGGTTTCAACCACTGGTACCACTGCGTGGTGATGGAAGGCCGCAACCGTGAAGTGCGTCGCCTGTGGGAATCCCAGGGCCTGGTGGTCAGCCGCCTGAAGCGTGTGCGTTTTGGCCCGGTGTTCCTCAACTCCGACCTGCCGATGGGCCGCTGGCGCGAAATGAGCCAGTATGAGGTCGACATTCTCAGCGCCGAAGTCGGCCTGACACCGGTCGCCATGCCGCAGATGAACGCCAAGAGCAAAGACAAGCTTGAGCGTATGCAGCGCAAATCGTCGCGCCCAGTGCCCCGCACCGAGCGTGTGGCCCGCACCCTGCGCCCGGCGCTGGATGCACCGGCCGCCGGCGGGCGTATCTCCCGTCAGCCGCACATCGAAGGTGAGCGTCGTCCTGTCGCGCCGTCGCGCCAGGAAGGCGAGCGTGCACCGCGCGCCCCGCGTCCTGCGCGTGGCGAAGCGCCGAGTGGCGGTCGCAGCAACCGTGGTGAAGCGGACCGTCCGGCCGACAACGCCAGCACCAAGCGCCCGGCCAAGCCGGCGGCGAACAAGCGGCCCGGCCCGAAACTGGTCGCCGACGAGCCATCGGGCAAGCGCCGTGGCGCCCCTGCGGGTTCGGGACAGCGTCCCGGGTTCGGTCGCAAGAAGCCGCAGTGATGTAAGTGCTGCATAAAAAAACGCCAACCTTCGGGTTGGCGTTTTTTTTCGATCTGAATTTGCGATGTTCTGCTAAAACGCAAACGTGCCATCAAACACCGGCTTGTCATCCAGCGCCAACACGCCGCTGGCAAAGATCAGGTCCAGGTGGTGGCTGCCTTTCTGTCCGCCGCCCAATCCCAGGTGCAACCCGCAGTGGCGCTCCTCGAAGCCTGCATTGCGTGCATACAAATCCTTGACCCCTTCGTTGGTGCCGATCCCCAGTTCCTCGACGCGACGATTGGACGGGTTGGCATTCAGGTATTTGTTGAAGTCATCGGCCAGTCCCGGCACCTCGCTGGCCACGCTGCAGATGGTCGAGTTCTCGATCCACAGCTCCAACGGGGACTCCAGCACGCCGTACTTGCGCGCAAACGGGATGGTGCTCAGAAAGGTGCCGACAAAGCGCACCTGGCCATTGATGGCTTCGCTGTGGGTGGCGATCTCGCCGGGGGCGAGGTCGTGGTTGCCGACCCCGTTGATATTGGTCCACTTCTTGATGCTGCTCATCGGCGCCTCAATGCGTGAACCGTGCTTGTCGGTGAAGCTCAGCACGTTGGCCTGGCTCATCCGCCGGATCAGCGTGGCGTTGAGGTCGGCAATGCGCTGTGGCGCGACGCTGAAGGTGTCGTAGAAATAGTCGCCATAGTCCTTGAACAGCAGGGATTTCTTCCAGTGCTCCGCCATCACGCTCTGCAAGGCGCGGATGAAATCCGGGCCTTCGGCACGTGGGTTGGGCAGGGTCGAGGAATCATAGAGAAACAGATACAGGTCGCAGGCTTCGATGGACTGGGCCAGGGCGTCACTGGCGGCCAGGTCCAGGCGCTGCACCTGGAAGTTGAAACGAGCGTTGCTGCCGTGGGTGATGGCCTGGGCGATGGCGTCATAGCGCTCGGTATGGCCCAGCAGCACGGTAGGGCGGCTCAGGCCTTCAAGGGCCGGGTGATGAGCGAGGTAGTAGAGAAAGTGTTCGACGGCGCGGGCCTTGTCCATGACGTGTGTCCTTCTGTGCCTTGGGTAAGGGGGCAGGTGCCGTGCACAGCACCTGCCGATTGCCTGCCGGGTGTTAGAACGGCCACATCGCGGTGCCGAACGGCACAACGGCGTCGGCTTGCATCATTTCCACGGCGGCCTCATGGGTCGGCGCTTCAAACCAATCGTCAAGTTGCAGTTCGGTTTCCAGGTCTTTTTCCAGTGCTTGCATGGTGTATCTCCTAGAGGACGTTGTTTGAGAACGCTTGCCAACGGGCTTCGCTGGCAAGTGGGATGAACCTAGGAGAGAGTGTTTCAAAATGCAAAATATTTATTGACACGGTTTCATTTGGATTTTTTCTTCGGTTTTTTTCGAAAAAAGGTTTATGCAGAAAAAACAGGCAATTGGCTGAACCGATTCTTCAGGAATTTCCAACCGACAATTTTTCGTAATCCGCCAAAAAACCTCGCTGTAACGCAGGCTTTCCGGGTTGTAACGATAGATTTACGGTTATGGCCGGTCGTGCAGCCGTGTGCCTGGGCTGTAAGGATTGGCTGACAGAGTGTCGCGCGCACCGTCCTGGGGCGTGCCGAAGCGGGCGAGCGGTGTACAATGCCCCGCGTTTTACTGTGACCGCCTCGCGTATACCACGCACAAGGCCAAGAACCGGGGGTTTACCCACCCCGATCACTCCGTCCGGCCACGAGCCTGGCGGGTTCGATTTCGTCACAGATAAAAACAAACAGGTGACGCATGACCGTTAGAACGACGCTGTACTCCTGGTGCCTGCGCTGGGGTTTGAGCGGCGCTGCTTGAGTCGGTAATTCAAGGCAGCAACCTGCATTCAACATCATCAAACCTTGCGTGAGAGCCTATTCATGAGTGAACCCCATTCCCCGTCAGGCGAGCTGAAACGCGGCCTGAAAAATCGCCATATCCAGTTGATCGCCCTCGGTGGCGCCATCGGCACCGGGCTGTTCCTGGGCTCGGCCGGCGTGCTCAAGTCCGCCGGCCCGTCGATGATCCTGGGCTATGCCATCTGCGGCTTCATCGCCTTCATGATCATGCGCCAGCTCGGCGAGATGATCGTCGAAGAGCCGGTCGCCGGCTCCTTCAGCCACTTTGCCCACACCTATTGGGGCGGTTTCGCCGGGTTCCTGTCGGGCTGGAACTGCTGGATCCTCTACATTCTGGTGGGCATGTCGGAACTGACGGCCGTTGGCAAATACGTGCACTACTGGTGGCCGGAGATTCCGACCTGGGTCTCGGCGGCGGCGTTCTTCGTGCTGATCAACCTGATCAACCTGGCCAACGTCAAAGTCTTCGGAGAGGCCGAGTTCTGGTTCGCGATCATCAAGGTGGTGGCGATTGTCGGCATGATCGCCCTGGGCAGCTACCTGCTGGTCAGCGGCAGCGGCGGCCCGCAAGCCTCGGTGAGCAACCTGTGGGAGCACGGCGGTTTCTTCCCCCATGGCGTGGGCGGGTTGGTAATGGCCATGGCGATCATCATGTTCTCCTTCGGTGGCCTGGAAATGCTCGGCTTTACCGCCGCCGAAGCCGACCAGCCACGCACCGTGATCCCCAAGGCGATCAATCAGGTGATTTACCGCATTCTGATTTTCTACATCGGTGCGCTGGTGGTGCTGTTGTCGCTGACACCCTGGGACAGCCTGCTGGCAACCCTCAACGCGTCCGGCGATCCCTACAGCGGCAGCCCGTTCGTGCAGGTGTTCTCGATGCTCGGCAGCAACACGGCGGCGCATATCCTCAACTTCGTGGTGCTGACCGCCGCATTGTCGGTGTACAACAGCGGCACTTACTGCAACAGCCGCATGCTGCTGGGCATGGCCGAACAGGGCGACGCCCCCGAAGCCCTGGCGAAGATCGACACGCGCGGCGTGCCGGTGCGCGCGATTCTCGCCTCGGCGGCGGTTACCCTGGTGGCGGTGCTGATGAATTACTTCATCCCGCAACACGCCCTGGAGTTATTGATGTCGCTGGTGGTGGCCACGTTGGTGATCAACTGGGCGATGATCAGCTATTCCCACTTGAAATTCCGCCAGCATATGAACCGCACCGGCCAGGTGCCGCTGTTCAAGGCGCTGTGGTATCCGTATGGCAATTACATCTGCCTGGCGTTTGTGGTGTTTATCCTGGTGATCATGCTGATGATTCCGGGGATTCAGGTGTCGGTGTATGCGATTCCGGTGTGGGTGGCCTTCATGGGCCTGTGCTATGGCATCAAGAACAAGCGGGCGGCGGCGACCGCAGCGCTGAAGTCGTGATCGTATAAACCCTTGAATCTGGAGTCGGGCTTGTCATGCTGGTGATTTCCAACACCGTCCACATCGCCGACGCCGAGATCGAGCTGACTGCCATTCGCGCCCAGGGCGCGGGTGGGCAGAACGTCAACAAGGTGTCGAGTGCGGTGCACCTGCGCTTTGATATTCCAGGGTCGTCGTTGCCGGAGTTCTACAAGGAGCGCCTGCTGGCGCTGCGCGACAGTCGGATTACCAGTGACGGCGTGCTGGTGCTCAAGGCCCAGCAATACCGGACCCAGGAACAGAACCGTGCCGATGCGCTGGAGCGTCTCGTGGAGTTGATCCAGAGCGCCACCAAGGTCGAGAAGAAGCGCCGGCCCACCAAGCCCACACTGGGTTCGAAAAAGCGTCGGCTGGAGTCCAAGACCAAGCGTGGCAGCATCAAGGCCGGGCGCGGCAAGGTCGATTTCTAGGCGTTGCGCGCTTCGCGGGCCTTGGGTGCCTGGCGGTAAAGGTACAGGCACAGCAGCATGCCACCCAGGGCGGCTAGCGCGGCGAACAGGAAGATCGAGGCAAAACCGAAGCCTGCCGCCACGGCTCCTGCCAGCGGGCCGGTAATGCCCAGCGACAAGTCGATAAACAGCGAGTAGGCCCCCACCGCAGCGCCACGGCTGGAGGCTGGCACCAGGTTCACCGCTTCCACGCCCAGCGCCGGAAACACCAGGGAAAACCCGAAGCCGCTCAACGCCGCGCCGGCCAGTGCCAGGTGTGCGTCCGGCGCCAGCCATAACAGCAGCAGGCCGAGAATTTCCACCGACAGGCACGCAATCGCCACGCGAAAACCGCCGATGCGGTTGATCAGGTTGCCGAATAACAGCCGCGCGCCGATAAAGCTGGCACCGAACAGGCTCAGGGCCCACACCGCGTTATCCCAATGCTGGGTGGTGTAGTACAAGGTGATAAAGGTGGCGATGGTGCCAAAGCCGATCGAGCCCAGCGCCAGTGCGCAGCCGTGGGGAAACACCCGGCCCAGTACATTCATGAACGGCAGGCGCACACCGGCCACAATCGGCACCGCTTCCTTGCGCCAGCCCAGCGCCACGCCCATCACCCCCAGCAAAATGATGCTGACGCCCATGCTCCACAGCCCGAGCTGGCTGACCAGCACTACACCCAACGGCGCGCCGATGGCCAATGCGCCATAGCTGGCGATGCCGTTCCACGAGATGACTTTGGCGGTGTTGGCAGCACCCACGCGGCCGATGCCCCAGCCGATGGCGCCCGAGCCGACCAGGCTCTCGGCGCTGCCCAGCACCAGCCGGCCGATGAACAGGCTGGCCAGGCTGAGCGCCGGAAAGCTCGCAAGCCATGCCGCAAGCAGCATGAACACACCGCTCAGGCCACAACCGGTCATGCCGATCAGCACCGCGCGCTTGCAGCCCAGGGTGTCGATCATGCGCCCGGCATAAGGGCGGCTCAGCAGGGTGGCCAGGTATTGCACACTGATCACCAGCCCGGCGATGACCGCGCCATAGCCCAGCTCGCTGTGGACATAGCCCGGCAGTACGGCCAGGGGGATGCCGATGTTCAGGTAGCCGATAAAGGTGAACAGCACGATGGAAACAACTTGCAGCGTGACCGCCATGGGGCGCTGGGTATCTGGCATGGGAGAGAGTCCACTGTCGCAGCAGGTAAAGATAGGCTGCTAATGATACCGATGCTTCAGCCTGCGCAGGGCGGCGAAAGGAAAAAATCCGCAATCAGGGCTGGGCAGGGGCGAGCAGTTGCGTGGTGACCAGGGCGGCGAGGGCGTTTTCCTGGGTGCCGAAACGCTTGAGCAATAGCGCTTGCTTGTCTTCGCTGAGGCGGTTCCACACTTCGACTATCTGCAAGGCAGTGTCGAGTACGGCGGCGTCGGGGGGAGTAGTGGGGGATTGATCGGTCATGGCGGGTATCTCATGGTTCAGGCAGTGTGGAAAGCGCTCACATTGCGCTTTCCACACGGTCTGGTACGGCGTCAGTCCTGGCTTTCGCTGGCCACTGGTTGTGCTTGTTTGGCTTCAGGCTGCTTCTCGCTGGCCTGTTGCGGGGTTGGCTGCTCAGTTTCGTGCAGGCTTGGGAAGGGGAGATTAGGTATCTCGTGCATCGTCGTCGCTCCTTGCAAAGTCTGTTTGTTCAATCGCAGGTGATTGCGCGCGCTCAAAAAGCCTTGGCAGGATACAGCACTGTAAATGACAAACAGACTATTAAATCGCTAGAAGGGCACCTTGCCCAGAATCATGTCGCGGTACATCACAAAGTCACCCAGCAAGCTGTAGAACGGATGCTGGAAGGTTGCCGGACGGTTCTTTTCAAAGAAAAAGTGGCCAATCCAGGCAAAGCTGTAGCCGGCAATCGGCAAGGCGATCAACAGCGCCAATGAGCCTCTGCCGATGGCATACGCCAGAATCCCGATCACCAGCGTGGTGCCGATAAAGTGCAGGCGGCGGCAGGTGCTATTGCCATGTTCACTCAGGTAATACGGGTAAAACTCAGCAAAGCTGTTGAATTTCCTGACGTTTTCCAAGATTGGCGGCCCGTTGATTGTTGTGCCGCCGAACAGATGTTCGGCGGGGAGCTTAATTGAGTCTAGAGTGATCAGTGGCAACAGCCAGTGACAATAGATGCCACTTTAGTATCCTTGGCTTCCCGGCTGCCGTTCAAGCCAGCCTAATTAAGAAGACGCCATGAGCGAACGAACAACTTCTGCAAGCTGGGCGATGGGGATAGTCAAGGCACTGGAAATGGACGGCCTGGACTGCCGTAGCCTGTTCAGGCAACTGGGTCTGGACTATGCCGCGCTGAGCGACCCCGACGCGCGTTTCCCGCAGGATTCGATGACGCGACTGTGGCAGCGTGCGGTGGAGCTGTCGGGCAATCCGGCGATTGGCCTGAACATGGGCAAGGTGGTGCGCCCGGCGTCGTTTCATGTGGTCGGGTATGCGCTGATGTCCAGCAACACCCTGGCCGAAGGCTTCATGCGCCTGGTGCGTTACCAGCGCATCATTGCCGAAAGCGCCGACTTGAGTTTCAGACTCTTGCCCGAAGGCTATGCGCTGATTCTGACCGTGCATGGCGACCACCTCCCTCCCACCCGGCAAAGCGCCGAAGCGTCACTGGCCAGTGCGTTGGCGCTGTGCGGCTGGTTGACCGGGCGCACCCTGCAACCGCGCAAGGTGCTGCTGCAGGGCGCTCAGCCGGCGGATCTTGCGCCCTACAGGCAAGCGTTCCACGCCCCGCTGGAATTCGATGCGGCCTATGACGCGCTGATCTTTGAGCGCGCCGACATGGACGCGCCGCTGCCCACGGCCAACGAAGCCATGGCGCTGCTGCACGACCGCTTTGCCGGTGAGTACCTGGCGCGGTTCTCCGAAAGCCGCGTGACCCACAAGGCGCGTCAGGTGCTGTGTCGCCTGCTGCCCCAGGGCGAACCCAAGCGTGAAGTGGTGGCCCAGACCCTGCACCTGTCACAGCGCACCTTGCAGCGGCGTCTGCAGGAGGAGGGCACCAGTTTCCAGGCGCTGCTCGACGACACTCGCCGCGAACTGGCCGAGCAGTACCTGGCGCAGCCGAGCATGACCCTGCTGGAGATCGCCTACCTGCTGGGCTTTGCCGACCCGAGCAACTTCTTCCGCGCGTTTCGCCGCTGGTTCGATGCCACCCCCGGCGAGTACCGGGCGCGGCTGCTGCAGGCGTCGACGGTCAGTGACGCCAGAACGCCGGAATGCATAGAACAAACACCGTAATGATTTCCAGCCGGCCCAGCAGCATCCCCAGCGACAGGATCCACTTGGCCGCATCCGGCAGGCTGGAAAAGTTGCCGGCCGGCCCGATGGTTTCGCCAAGGCCCGGGCCTACACCGGACACGGTACTGGCGGCGCCGGTCAGCGCGGTCATCCAGTCCAGGCCCAGCAACGACAAGGCCAGGGCGATGGCGCAGATGGTGATGGCGAAGAAAAACGAGAAGGTCAGGATCGACCGCACGATCTCTTCGTCGAGGCGGTGGCCGTTGTACTTTTGTTTAATCACCGCGCGCGGGTGAATCAACTGGTTCAAGTTGGCCTTGAGCAGGATATAGGCGACCTGGAAGCGGAAAATCTTGATCCCGCCGGCGGTCGAGCCCGAGCAGCCACCGATAAAGCCCAGGTAGAAAAACAGCATCAGTGAGAAGTTGCCCCACAGGCTGTAGTCGCCCAGGGCAAAGCCCGTGGTGGTCACCACTGAGGTGACGTTCAACGCCACATGGCGCAGCGCCTCCAGCCAATGCAGGTTGGTGGTCCACCAGTACCAGGTGCCGAGCACCAGCCAGGTTACCACCAGCAAACCGAGCAGGCCCTGTACCTGCTGATCCTTGATCAGTGCCCGGCGGTTACCGCGCAAAGTGGCCACATACAGGGTGAACGGCAAGCTGCCGAGGATCATCACTACCACCGCCACCCAGTGCACGGCCGGTTGTTTCCAGTGCGCAAGGGACTCGTCGGAGGTGGAAAAGCCACCGGTGGAAATCGCCGACATCGCGTGGTTGATCGCATCGAACAAACCCATCCCTGCCCACCAGAACGCCAGGCTGCCGAGGATGGTAATGCCCACATACGCCGCCACGATCAGACGCGCCACCATGTGCGAGCGCGGCATGACCTTTTCCGAGCGGTCCGAGGACTCGGTCTGGAACAGGCGCATGCCACCAATGCGCAACAGCGGCAGAATCGCCACCGCCATGCCGATAAAGCCGATCCCGCCGAGCCAGTGCAGCAGCGAGCGCCACATCAGGATGCCCGGCGACATGCTGTCCAGCCCGCTCAATACCGTGGAGCCAGTGGCGGTGATGCCGGACATGCTTTCGAAAAACGAGTCGGTGTAGCTGATGTGCTGGGTCAGCAGAAACGGCAGCGCAGCGAATATGCACACCACCACCCAGCTTGTCACCGTAAGAAGGTACATGTCCCGGGGGCGCAGGTGCACATGCTCGGGGCGGCCCGGAATCACCAGGGCCAGGCCGGCGATAAAGGTGATCAGGCTGGCCCACAGGAACGAGGGCAGGTCGCCGGTGCGGTCGAAGATCACCAGGGTGGCCATGGGCACGACCATGGCGATCGCGAGGGTGATCAGGAAGATGCCGATGATGAAACCGATGATGCGTAGTGTCGGCAACGCCATGAAGTCTGCTCGGATGGTCGCGGGAGGCGCCATTCTACCTGGGGTGCAGGGCATGTAAACCGACACATGTATAAAGCACGGGTGGCTGTGCGCGTGTTCAGCATGAAGGCTTCTTAAGTGTTTCGAGAGATCGTCCATGCCGTATGAAGCCCTAACCGACACGCCGTTTATACGGCGCTTGAATGCCAATGACAGCCCGTCGCAAATGGCGCTGGTAAAACAGCTGTCCTCGCTCAACGCTCGGATCATGCAGGACCTGGCCCCTCAACCCCGCTTCGAAGACTTTGTACAGCATCGCTTCGAACAGCATTTCAATCTCACCCCTGCTGCGCAGGTGCACAGTGTGTTTGTGCAAAGCCAGGCACCCCGGCCGGAATCGCCAACATCCGAGCCAACCACACTGGAAGAAACACTGGACCTCAAAGCTCCCCTGCCCACGGTGCTGGACGCCGTGGTACAGCGCATCGTGACGGGCCAGGCATCGACCCATGCCAGCGGTGATCCCGCGTTTTTGCGCGCGTCCGAGGACGGTGGCGAACCGCAGCCCATCCCCGAGTTGACCGGCAAGGCCTTCGATGAATTCGTCGACAACCTGGCTGCGAGCCTGGCTTCCCACTACACAACCTTCATGCAGCGCTATTGGGACGAGCAGCGCGCGACCGATGCGCGCAGCCGCCGGCAGCGAGTCGTTGACAGCCGAATCGAGCAACTGCGCAACGAAGTGGCCCTGCTGAAAAATGACGGCTTGCTCACCACGGCGGGCGAGGCATTGTTCGAGACGGTGGCACGCCTTCCCGATGCGCTGGCGCGCCGCGCGCTCAAGGCCTATAAACCGTGCGTGTATGGTTTGGCGCTCAAGGGCAAGGATGCCGTTAATCCGGCGCTCCACGGCGCGTTTATCCTGACCGCCCGCGACCCGCGGGATGCCGAGGTCGGCTGGGAAACAGACACGTCGGCGCCGCCGCAGGTGCGTCCTGTCGACCCTTCCAGCAACCTTGGCCTTGTCCTGTTGTGCAGCCCGGGCAACGGACTGGAAGCGTTCGATTCCCTGGCCAGTCTTGATCGCGAACTGCACCAACGCCTGAACCATCCTGTGCAATTCACTCAGCTGTCGGCCTTGATGACTCAAGAACACCAGCCCCATGCTCTGGCGCTGCACCACGAGGCGAAAACGAGCGGTCAATTTGAGTACGTCGAGTGGCTTGACTCGCCCTTCAGTCATTCACTTGAAGATCAATGCCTCAAGCTTCATGAAGACTTCGCCACGGCCGTGGCCCGCTACCAGACGCACACTGCGCAGACCGAGAGCGCACGGTTGGCCGAGAGCCTGGATCGCGTCACTGATCTTGTGCGCGCTCTGGATACGGAACGGGTGCTGGTGGCCCGCATTCAAAAGCGTGCGCAGGCTCAGCTCAACATTTTTCTTGACGGGGCGACCGACGCCGACAAGCAAGCCTGGCGAACGGCGATGCTGTCTTATTGCGATGGACTCAAAGGCCTGCCTGAGTCCGAGGGGCTGCCGTCGCTCGCCCAATTCAGTGACAAAACTGTCATGCGCGCCTACAGCAGGGCGCAGCTGAGCGCGTTGATTGAAGCGCAATGGGGTGTGCAGGCGGATCCGGATGAGATTCAGGTCCACACGCGCGCGCCTGAGGTGCCGCTGGCCCCATTCGTACCAGGCGCGCCCGCGCCTGCACCGAGGGAGTCAGGTGCGCCGCTTTATACGTATCGCCAACGCAGTCTCAGCGAACTGGCGCTTGAAAATGTTGGTGGCCTGGATTTCAACTTCACCCACTTTTCCCATCTGACCGACAAAAAAAAGCAGGCCTACACCGCCCTGAGCGTCGATCAGGTCAAGGACCTGGTGCGCACGGCCAATATTGGTAACCGCTATGACGTCTTTTTAAAGGATCGGCTGATCACCTCGCCCGAGGCCATTGCCCGCAAAAGCCATTTCGCCCGATACCTGGCGTTGCAGGTACGGATGGATGCCATCGAGGCAAAAATCGCCGGAGATTTTCTTCCGGATCATGCCGATCGCGGCTTCAACTGGGTGCAGGTGGTGCTGGATGAGCCTGTAGACAGCGACCGGCGCCAGACCGTCGAAGCCCATCGAATCATGGTGCAAAGTTTGATGCTGCGTGGCGCGCGGGTACGTGGCGTGTGGTTGTTTCGCACGACGTCCTCGGCGGTCGCCTCCACCGTCGTTTACACGCCGCAAGCGCCAGGCGGACGGATGTTTCATGAGTATCACGACGAACGATTGTTGAAGGACTTCGTCTTCAGCAGCTCCTGGCGTGATTATCTGGTGAGCCGCGTGGAGCTGGCACAGCGCCCAAGGATCCGCGGCATCCTGCGCGGACGCGGCTCCGCGACGATGGTGCATATGCCCAGGATTGCCGACAATCTGTTCGAGGAGGCCTACGAGGCGCAGGCCAGCTTCGCGATCAATGATGCCGCTGCGCAATCGACTACCACCGGCGAAACCGACCTGTCCACCGCGATATCGGTGGGCACGGCAGCGTTCGATCTCATTACTCTGGTGTTACCGATCAAAATAATGGTGCCCATCGGCCTGGCTCGAAGCCTTTTCTCGGTGTTCAGGGCGGTGGACGCCGCCACGCTGGGAGACCGTGCCGAGTCGGCCCATCACCTGGTGCGTGCGCTGGGCGAGTTTACCGGCGCCTTGATCGACGGCGCTGTGGCCGGGTTGACCGGCGCGCGCGCCTCCGTACCTGGGGAGAGTGGGTTGAACCCGCTGATGGCCCTGAAGAAAAATCCTGCCGATGTACAGGCACTTGACGGCTGGGAAGGCAAGGGCATCTATTACAAGGCGGTTGGCACCGAGGGTAACCGCCAGTATTTTCTCAATGAGCACAACCGCTGGTTTTCGATCCTCGACGAGGGCGGCGAAAAGGCCTGGCGCCTCAGGGATGTGCGTAAACCTCACCGTTATCACCATGACCCGATCCGCCAGGGCGCCAATGGCCGCTGGGAAGTGGGTTCGCATCCCGGCCGAGGATTGCGTGGAGGCCTTTCACCGATTGAGGCGTTAAGGACGCTCTACCCGAACCTCTCCGAGAGTCAGGCTCGTCTTGTGTTCGAGTCGTTCAATTTCCCGCGCGGGCGTGAACTGGAGCTTCAATTGAGCGTGGTTCACCACCTTGGGGCGGGCACTTTACATGACACCTTCTATCAATATCTGAGAGTGACGCCCCAGCGATTTTCGCTGCGTGTGCGTGGCGGCGAAATCCCAGGGCTGCCGCTCACGTCCATTGAGCCTGTACCAGGCCCCAGCCAGGTCCGGCGAGCCAGGCCGGCGTATGAACGAATTGCCGATTGGGGACGGTTCATAGACGCTGACGAAATGCTGTTAAAAGATGCCGACTACGGGGTCTATCAGCGGGTGGGCGGGGATCCGGCGCTCAGGGGCACCGAATACCTCAAAATCGACGAACGCTACTTTCCCATCCTGCCTGACGGCGTAGCCAGGCCGGCGCAGGCCGCCACTGTTCTTATGCACGATCCCGACATTGCGATTCGCACGTATGACCAATTTGAAACGATGCTCAGGACGGATCCCAACAGCCAGCCACGTGCAGCGACCTTCGCGAGGGCAGACGGTCGCTGGATCAACGATATTGCCCTGCCGTTCCAGAAAACCCTTGCCGCCTATGTAAGCGATGCCTGGCCCATGCTGTCCGTTTCCAGCCAGGCTGACGTGGCCCGCAGCCTGTTCAACAACGTCAACAGGCATAACCTTAGCTTTCTAGGGGTTGCGACCCTGCAGAGAGTCCTTAGGCATTGGCGTCGGGAGCGCACGCTGATTGAGGCAAAGCTGGCTGACCCGCTGCTTATGCTGCCCGTGACCCCGCGTTCGGTGAGCGGCGATTGGTCATTGCATCGTCAGCCAGGGCGGTACACACAACTCACCTTTCGTACGGATCAGGTTCGCGGCCTGCTCCAGGATGCGGTTACCCATGGCAGTCAGGAAGCGCTCAAGGCATTGATGGCCGACGTGCTTGCCCGCAACCGTTATCAGCTCATACCCAGCTACGATCAGGTGGGTGAGCTGCTGTTCAAGAACCCGGCGCATGAAACGGTGTATTGGATGCAGGTGCGCAGCGCGTTTGGCCATGCAGTGGGCAGCCGTGCGAGCCAGGCGGCGCCGAGAGCTTCGCTGATGACTGCGCAGGCCCGCAGCGCTCCGTTGGTGCCGCTGATCGGCGGCATTCAGTTGAGCTTCGAGGGACGCGCCCCGCTCATCTACGTGATTCGGATCTGACACAACAGGCCCGCACGCAAAAAAAATGCCCCGAACCAGTCGGGGCATTTTCAGTGTGGTGCAACCATCACGCGTCTTGTTTAGAACTCGTGATCAGCACTGTCCGGGTTCAGGTCGCTGATACCCAGCTTGCCGGCAGCGGCTTCGATCGAGCCGGTCTGCTTGACCAGCGCCGCAATGGCGTCACGTACGATCTGGTTGCCCGCATCGTTACCGGCGGCGATCAACTGGTCGTAGTGCTCGCCTTTGCCGGCGTGGTCAACCATGACTTGGATCTTGGCTTCGGTTGCGGCCAGGTCGGCCTTCAGTGCAGTGTCGGCAGCCGGGTCAGCCTTGGCCACCAGGGATGACAGGCTCGGACCGGTCATCTGGGTGCCGTCGACACGGGTGTATTCGCCCAGGTAGACATTGCGGATGCCCTTGGCGTCGTAGAAGTGCGAGTTGTGGGTGTTGTCGCTGAAGCAATCCTGTTCGTCTTCCGGCGAGTTGGCCTCCAGGGACACCTTCATGCGCTCACCGGCCAACTCGCCCAACGACAGACTGCCCATGCCGAACAGCATTTTGCGCAGGCCGTCGGTGGCAGGTTCGCTCTCCAGGGTGGCGCGGTAGTTGTCTTCGACGTTGGGCTTCCAGTTGCCGACCATTTCTTCGAGGTCGCTGACCAGCAGTTGGGTCACCGAACGCAGGTAGGTGCGACGGCGCTCGTTGTGGCCGCCGGTGGCACCGTCGCCGGTCAGGTAGTCCGACGCCGGGCGGTTGCCAGCGCCTGGGCCGGTGCCGTTGAGGTCCTGGCCCCACAGCAGGAATTCGATGGCGTGGTAGCCGGTGGCGACGTTGGCTTCCGAACCGCCCAGCTCATTGAGGCTGGCGAGCTTTTCCGGGGTGATGTCTTTGACGTCGACCTTGTCTTCGCCGACCTGGATTTCGTTGTTGGCGATGATGTTGGCGGTGGCGCCCGGGTTGCCCAGGGCGTGCTCGTAGGATTTGTCGGTGTAGTCGATCAGGCCTTCGTCCAGGGGCCAGGCGTTCACCTGGCCTTCCCAGTCGTCGATGATGGTGTTGCCGAAGCGGAACACTTCACTCTGCAGGTACGGCACGCGGGCGGCGACCCAGGCGGTGCGCGCGGCTTTCAGGGTTTGCTCGTTCGGATTGGCAAGGAACGTGTCGACGGCGGTCTGCAGGGTTTTTGCCGTGGACTCGGCATCGCTGTATACCGCAAACACCATGTCAGCGTAATGCGCGACCACAGCCTTGGCGGCCGCTTCGTCGACGTTGCCTGCCGCTGTGGCAGCCGCTGGAGCGGTGGTGCTGGCAGCCGGGGTCGGCGCCTGGGGTGCTGCGGCCTTGTCTTTACCTTCGCCGCAACCGGCAAGAGAAATGGCAATAGCCAGCAGACTGGCGGTGGCCAGGGGCATACGAATCATGGCGAACATCCTGCTTCGAGTGTTGATAGGGCACGCGGGGGCGCGCAAAAACTGCGACATAATGCGAAAGATTTGCATTTTGTGTAAAGGGTTATACGAGGGAAACATCAAGTATCGATTTCTTAACCTAAGGAATCACCACCCGATTGCGCTCCAATTGCTTCAGGTAAGCCGCCAGTTCCCGCGCCGGCAGTGGTTTGCTGTAGTGATAACCCTGACCTTCGTGGCAACCCTCGGCGATGATGTAGGCCTCTTGCTCGGCAGTTTCCACACCCTCGGCGATCACCTGCATGCCCAGGCTTTTGCCCAGTTGGATAATGGCGCGCACGATGGTGGCATCGTCATCGTCGTCCAGCAGGTCCTGAACGAAACTCTTGTCGATCTTGATCTTGTCCAGCGGCAGGCTCTTGAGGTAACTCAGGGATGAGTAGCCGGTGCCGAAGTCGTCGATGGCAATCAGCGCGCCGGAGCGGCGCAGGCTCAGCAGGTGCTGGGCGGCGGTGCTGATGTCTTCCATCAGGCCGGTCTCGGTGACTTCCAGTTCCAGGCTGCCGGGCGGCAAGCGATAGACCTGCATCAGGTTGTTGACCACGCGCGGCAATTCGCTGTGGTGCAGCTGCACAGTGGACAGATTGACCGCCATGCGCAGCTCGGTGAGACCTGCGTCATGCCATTCGCGCAATTGCCGACAGGCCTGGTCCAGCACCCACTCGCCGATCGGAATAATGGTGCCGTTCTGCTCCGCCAGCGGGATAAACAAATCGGGCGGTACCAGGCCGTGCTCCGGATGCTGCCAGCGGATCAACGCTTCCACACCGACCACGCGGTGGTCGCGGTAGCTGATCTGCGGCTGGTACACCAGGTAAAACTGCTCGCGGCCCAGGGCGTCGCGCAGGTCTTTCTCCAGCTCGCGGCGGCGGCGCATTTCACTGTCGACACTGGCGATATAGAACTGGTAACGGTTGCGCGAGCGGGTCTTGGCCAGCGTCATGGTCTGTTCGGCTCTTTGCAGCAGCTTCTCGGTGCTGTCGCCGTCTTCCGGGAACAGCGTGATGCCGATGGTGGCACGCAGGCGGATGTGATCGTGTTCGAGGGCGAACTCTGCTTCGAGGTCATCGAGAATGCTTTGCGCCAGTTCGGCGGCTTCATAAGGCTGCTCGATGTCAGCCTGCACCAGCGCAAACTGGTCACCGCCCAGGCGCGCGAGGGTGCCGAGCCGTCCGCTGTGGGCGCGCAGGCGGTCGGCCAGGGCCAGCAGTAATCGGTCACCGGCCTGGTAGGTGTACTGTTCGTTTACACTTTTGAAGTCGTCCAGCCCTACGCAAAGCACGGCCACGCAGCGTTGTCGGCGGCCGGCGTCAATCAGGATCCTGTCCAGTTGCTCCTGCAGCTTCTGGCGGTTGGGCAGGCCCGTTAGAAAGTCGTATTGGGCCATGCGCAGCAGGCTGCTTTCGGCTTCGTGGCGCAAATGGGTGTTGCGTTCGATGGATTCGAGCAACTGGTTGGCGGTATTGATCCACAGCCCCAGCTCGTTACGTTCATGGCCCTTGAGCTGAGGGATCTTGTGTTCGCTGGGCCGGTCGGGATTGATCGATGTCAGGTGTTCGATGATCCGCGACAGCGGCCGGGTCAGCATCCAGTGATACACCAGGTACAGCACCAGCCCCATGGCCAGCGCACGCAGCACGCCGGAAATAAAGATGATCACCGAGCTGACCAGAAAACCCTCGCCATAGGTGGCGGTGTCGAGGGTGATGCTCAGGTCTCCGTAATACTCGCTGTAAGGGCCTTTGCCGACCAGTGACGTGGTGAATGAGCGTTCCTGACCCAGAATCAGGTCGGTCAACCAGCGGCTGGCGGATTGCTCCAGTGGGCGGCTTTTTTCCGCGAGCATGGTCTCGTTGGGGTGGCCGATGGAGGCCGTGCGCACCGCTTCGTCCTGAAACAGTCCTTCGATCACCTGCATACCCATTTCGCGGTCCAGGCTGTAGACGGCCTGGGTGGACGGGTCGCGAAACATGTCGAGGATGCGCTGGGCATCGCCGGCGACGGCCTGGCGCGTCTTGTAGGCATCGAAAACGATCTGCGCCACGCTCAGCGTCACGCCCACGATCAACGCCGACAGCAGCACAACCCGTAGCAACTTCACCGACAAGCTGTTTTTGAGTTCCAGCTTCAAAGGGGCATTCCTTGTCTCATGCGGGTGGCCTTCAATATGCCATGAGTATTGGCAATCCACGCATGGCAGTCAAAGGAACATTCGGACGGGGCAACCGGAAGAGGCTGAAGGAGGGGAGGCAGGGAAGAGGGCGGATGACATCCGCCGCTCTCTGATACGGCGCTTGGGCGTGAGACCCGTGCGCGCAGGTCAGCTTTATTACGAGTTGTACGTAATCTGCATGGAGTTGGCTTTGTGTGTGTCTTCGCCGATTTTGCCCTGCTCCTGATCTTGACCTTGCTGTTGCTGATCCATCATCTTGCTCATCATGTCCATGCCTTTTTCCAGCATCGGCATGATCGCTGACATAGCCGACATACCCATCGATATAGGATCCATTACGAACTCTCCTGCATGAAATGAGAGAGTTATTTCTCTCATTGTCTGCGTGGCAAATTGTTGCCGCTGAGTTCCATGCATCCCGCATCCTGCTCAGTATTGTCGCCCACAAAAAAGCCCGGCAATTGCCGGGCTCTTTATCCTGCAAGCGTTACTCAGGCAGTGAAGGTCTTGCCTTCGAACTGCTCGGCCACGAACTTCCAGTTGACCAGGTTCCAGAACGCTTCCACGTACTTTGGACGCACGTTGCGGTAGTCGATGTAGTAGGCGTGTTCCCACACGTCGCAGGTCAGCAGCGGGGTGTCGCCGCTGGTCAGCGGGTTGCCGGCGCCAATGGTGCTGGCCAGGGCCAGGGAACCGTCAGCCTTTTTCACCAGCCAGCCCCAACCGGAACCGAAGGTGCCGACGGACGTCTTGGTGAACTCTTCCTTGAATTTGTCGAAGGAACCGAAGGCTGCGTTGATGGCTTCAGCCAGTGCGCCGGTCGGTTGGCCGCCGGCGTTTGGCGCCAGGCAGTTCCAGTAGAACGTGTGGTTCCAGACCTGAGCGGCGTTGTTGAAGATGCCGCCCGAAGAAGAGGTGACGATTTCTTCCAGGGTCTTGCCTTCGAACTCGGTGCCAGGCACCAGGTTGTTCAGGTTCACGACATAGGTGTTGTGGTGCTTGTCGTGGTGGTACTCCAGGGTTTCCTTGGAGATATGCGGCTGCAGGGCATCGTGTGCGTAGGGCAGCGGCGGCAATTCGAAAGCCATGATGATTCTCCTAATCAGGTCAGTTGCGGTGAGCGCAAGGCCGATCACGGGCGGCCAAACAAGCGCCGGGGAGTTTGTACTCTTTGCGGCGCAGGGGCAGGATCATAGCACCGGGGGTGCGGCAAAACCACGCAACAACTGTGTGGGATAGAGGTTCCAGAGCCTTTCGAAATAACTTCAGGGCATGCTTATTAATGAGTAGGCCACGCTGAACATCATCACGGCCACCAAGAGGTCCAACAGCCGCCAGGTTGCCGGGCGCGCCAGCCACGGCGCCAGCCACGCGGCGCCGAGCGCCAGGGTGGCGAACCACAGTAATGAAGCGCTCGCGGCCCCGGCCACGAACGCCGCGGGTGCCGCCTGTTGCGCGCCCAGTGAGCCGATCAGCAGCACCGTATCGAGGTAGACGTGGGGGTTGAGCAACGTCACCGCCAACGCGCTGAGCATCACCGCGCGCAGTGAGCGCGCGTTGAAGCCTGCGTCCTGGTCCAGGCTCTGTTTCGAAAACGCGCGACGCAAGGCGAGGGCGCCGTACCACAACAGGAACGCCGCGCCGCCCCAGCGTGCAATCGCCAGCAGCAGCGGGTTCTGCGCCAGCACCGTGGCCAGGCCGAACACCCCGGCTGCGACCAGGAGCGCGTCGCACACGATGCACAGCGCCGCTACCGGCAGGTGATGTTCACGGCGCAGGCTTTGCGCCAGCACGAAAGCGTTCTGCGTGCCGATGGCCATGATCAGGCCGAGGGCGATCAACAGCCCGTTCACATAACTTTGCCACATAGGGTTTACTCCGCGTCCGCCGCCAACTGCCGCAGCACCTTCAAGGCGCGTTGCGCATCGGCGCGGCCGACGAACAGGTGGTCGTGGTAATAACCGGCGATCACATTGCAACTGATCCCGGCCTGGCCCAAGGCGCCGGCGAAGGCGGCGGTCAACCCCACCGCTTCGAGTGCCGAGTGCACGTTCAGGGTGATCCACGCGGCCACATAGTCGAAGGCCAGCCCGGCCTGTTCGGCTTGCTGACGCTCCACGATCAGGGTCAAGCCTTGCTGTTCGCGAAAGCTGCCGATTACCTCGCAACCGGCAGGAATGCGGTTATCGGGGAGGGTGCAGAACACGTAGTCGCCGTCATTCAGATGAGGGCTCATGCTGCGCAGCAGGGTCGCCAGGGTGGTTTCGCCAGCCATGTGAAGGTCCTTGTTAAAGAGAGGCAATGCTGGCTATTTTCATCGGATGGGCTGTATAAGAAAAACCAATATTGCTGATCGCTCATTAGAGAAACTGATGTTCGACTATAAATTGCTGTCCGCCCTCGCAGCGGTGGTGGAGCAGGCCGGCTTCGAGCGTGCCGCGCAGGTACTGGGGCTGTCGCAGTCGGCCATTTCCCAGCGCATCAAGCTGCTCGAAGCGCGTGTCGGCCAGCCGGTGCTGGTGCGGGCCACGCCGCCTACGCCCACCGAGATTGGTCGACGGCTGCTCAACCATGTGCAGCAGGTGCGGCTGCTGGAGCGCGACCTGCAGGGCCAGGTGCCCGCCCTGGACGAGGAGGGCATGCCCGAGCGCCTGCGTATCGCGCTGAATGCCGACAGCCTGGCCACCTGGTGGGCCGAGGCTGTCAGCGACTTTTGCGCCGAGCAGCATCTGTTGCTCGACCTGGTGGTGGAAGACCAGACCGTCGGTCTCAAACGCATGCGCGCCGGTGAAGTGGCGGCCTGCATCTGCGCGAGTGAACGCCCGGTGGCCGGTGCGCGCAGCCTGTTGCTCGGTGCCATGCGCTACCGCGCGCTGGCCAGCCCGGCCTTTATCGCGCGGCACTTTCCCGCCGGGGTAAAGGCCGAGGAACTGGTGCGCACACCGGCACTGGTGTTTGGTCCGGATGATTTCCTGCAACACCGTTACCTGGCTTCCCTCGGCGTGGATGGCGGTTTTGAGCACCATTTATGCCCATCCTCTGAAGGGTTTATCCGTCTCACCGAAGCCGGCCTGGGCTGGGGCCTGGTGCCGGAACTGCAGGTGCGCGACTCGTTGCAGCGTGGCCTGTTGGTCGAGTTGTTGCCCGATAAGCCCATTGATGTGCCCTTGTACTGGCATCATTGGCGCAGCGGCGGGCAACTGTTGGGCCTGTTGACCGAGCATCTGGCCCGGTCATGCGGGCAATGGCTGGTGCCGTTGGAGGGATGACGGGCGTCAAGGTAGCAGCGATGAAAAACGAAAGAACACGGAGTAATACATGAAGATTCTGGTCACCGGCGCAAGCGGCTTCATCGGCGGTCGCTTTGCGCGCTTCGCCCTGGAGCAGGGCCTGGACGTGCGGGTCAACGGGCGGCGCGCCGAAAGCGTGGAGCACCTCGTACGGCGCGGCGCCGAGTTTATCCAGGGTGATCTGAGTGATGCCGAACTGGTGCGCCATCTGTGCCGGGACGTCGAAGCGGTGGTGCATTGCGCCGGCGCCGTCGGGTTGTGGGGCAAGTACCAGGACTTTCATCAAGGCAATGTGCTGGTGACCGAAAATGTCGTCGAAGCCTGCCTCAAGCAGCGGGTCGGGCGCCTGGTCCACCTGTCTTCGCCATCGATCTACTTTGACGGGCGCGACCACCTGGGCCTGACCGAAGAGCAGGTGCCCAAGCGCTTCAAGCATCCGTACGCCGCCACCAAGTACCTGGCCGAGCAAAAAGTCTTCGGCGCCCAGGAATTCGGGCTCCAGGTGCTGGCCCTGCGTCCGCGATTCGTCACCGGCGCGGGCGACATGAGCATCTTCCCGCGTTTGCTGAAGATGCAGCGCAAGAACCGCCTGGCGATCGTCGGCGATGGCCTGAACAAGGTCGACTTCACCAGTATCCACAACCTCAATGAAGCCTTGCTCAGCGGTTTGCTTGCCACCGGTTCCGCGCTGGGCAAGGCCTACAACATCAGCAACGGCACGCCGGTGCCGGTATGGGATGTGGTCAACTACGTGATGCGCCAGATGGAAATGCCCCAGGTGACCCGTTATCGGTCCTACGGTTTGTCCTACAGCGTGGCGGCGCTCAACGAAGCTTTCTGCGCGATGTGGCCCGGGCGCCCGGAGCCTGCGTTGTCGCGCCTGGGCATGCAGGTAATGAACAAAGATTTCACGTTGGACATCAGTCGGGCGAGGCATTATCTCGACTATGAGCCCAAGGTCAGTCTGTGGGCCGCCCTCGACGAGTTCTGCAGTTGGTGGAAGGCCCAGGATCCGGGGCTTAAATAAGCTCACAACCAGCAACACATCGGGAACCGAATTTACGGTTCCGGGTCGATCAGTGCGGCGGGCGCGCGGTTTATACTCGCGTCGCTCGGCTTGCCAGCCATCTCACCGATTCAGGGTTGATTCATGCGTAACGATGCCAACGACGATTTCGACAATGTTCCCAGCCTGCGGGCCGATACCGGGGACGATGATGATTTCGTGCCGACGCCCGCCACGTCCGTACGCTCGCGGCCCGCGCCCGTGGTCAAGGTCAGGAGCGCCAGCACCGGGCCGTTGTGGGCGCTGGTCGGCGCGCTGCTGATCGCGTTTGCCGGCCTTGCCTGGTGGAGTTTCCAGCAGATCTCCCTGATGGGCCAGCAGTTGGTTGCCACCCAGGAAAGTTTCGCGCGCATCAGCGAGGAAGCGGCGGGGCGCCTGCAGGATATTTCCGGCAAGGTGGTGGCCAGTGAAGCCAACGTCAACACCGGCAGCGAAGCGCTCAAACAGCAGATCAAGCAGTTGGAAACCCAACTGCTGGAGCAGGGCAAGCAACAGGTCGGCGTGGCCGGCCAGGCTACCGAGCTGGACAAGCGCCTGGCGCAGATGACTGCCAGCACCACTGAGCTGGCCAGCGCCAATGCCGCATTGCAGGGCCAGGTGCAGGCGCTGACGGATGCCGTGGCGACGCTCAAGGTGGCGCAGGGGGATGCCGGCAAGCGCGATGCCGAGCTCCGGGAGCTGGCGGCTGATGTAGCTGCGTTGAAAAAGCAGGGCAACCCGACGGCCGCCATTGCCCGCCTTGAGCAGGACATGGTTGTGCTCAAAAGTGCGCAGGAAAACCAGCCCGCCAACGTCGATGCGCCGACCAACAAAGAGTTCGACGTATTCCGTATCCAGACCACGCGCAATATCACCACCCTGCAGAGCCAGGTGCAGACCCTGAGTCAGCAGCTCAACGCGCCGCGAGGCGGTCAGTGACCTGATGCGGGTCAGCGGTGAGAGGCTCCGCCAGACGCTATCGCCCAGCGAGCTGGAGCCTCTGTGGTGAGCGGGCCTGTTGTGGCAAGCGGGCTTGCCCTAATGCCGTTCAGTTAAACGCAGATTCCCTGTGGCGAGCAGGCTTGTCCTGCGTTGGGCTGCGCAGCAGCCCCAAAGCCAGGCGCTGAGCCGTATCAGATACACCGCGTTTTGCTCGATTGGGGGCGCTTCGCACCCCAACGCGGGGCAAGCCCGCTCGCCACAATAAGCCCACACATTTTCCTTAACTGAACGGCATTAGGGCTTGCCCCGCGTTGGGCTGCGTAGCAGCCCCCAAATCAAAAAAACGTGATGTACATATCCGTTTCTGCGGTAACGACGACTTGGGGTTCCGCTCTTACAGCGAGTCACTTTTTGAAGAGCGCAAAAAGTAACCAAAAACGCTTCGCCCCAATACTCGGCACCTCGCCCAGGTTCGGCCAGCGTGTTTGACGGGGCGCCTCAGATCAAGATCAAGAGCGCGGCGGCTTGAGAGCCGACCAAGTGGCACCGACGCTCTCACATGAATGGGCTTGCCTGAAACTTCAGGCTTAAAATCAAAAAATTATTTGTGGTTGATCAGCGCAGGCTTGCTCCCTCCCTGGATTGCGGTCGAATTCAAGAATGTCACCAGCCTGTGACATTTACCTTCCGCTTCGTTACTTGCCCCTTTTGCGCCCTTGTTTAGACTCCGGTCATCCCACAAAAAATAATAAGGGCCACCCATGACCACGCAACCACTGCCTGCCAGCAGTTGGCTGAACGCTCCTGCCCATCACGCCTGGCTTGCCGCCGAAGGCCAGCGCCTGCTGTCATTCGCCAAGGCCTCACGCCTGCCTGACGGTTTTGGCAACCTCGACGACAAAGGTCAACTGCCGGCCGACGCTCGCGCTGAAACCATGAACACTGCCCGCATGACCCACAGCTTCGCCATGGCCCATGCCATGGGGTTACCCGGCTATGCCGAACGGGTGGCACACGGTGTCGCAGCCTTGAGCGGCCCGTTGCGCGACGGCGAGCACGGTGGCTGGTTCGCCGCGGCCAATGCCTGCGATGGCAATACCGGCAAGGCCGCCTACCTGCATGCGTTCGTTGCCCTGGCGGCCAGCTCGGCCACGGTGGTCGGTGCACCCGGCGCGCAGAACCTGCTCAACGATGCGATCCACATCATCGATCAGTTCTTCTGGAGCGAAGAGGAGGGCGTGATGCTCGAGTCCTTCGCCCGAGACTGGAGCGGCGTTGAGGCTTATCGGGGCGCCAACAGCAACATGCACGCCACCGAAGCCTTCCTCGCCCTGGCCGATGTCACCGGCGACACCCGCTGGCTGGACCGCGCGTTGCGTATCGTCGAACGGCTGATCCACACCTTTGCGGCCGGCAAGCAGTTCATGGTGATCGAGCATTTTGACGCGCACTGGAAACCGCTGCCTGCGTATAACGAAGACAACCCCGCCGACGGCTTTCGTCCATACGGCATCACGCCTGGCCATGGGTTCGAGTGGGCACGGCTGCTGTTGCACCTCGAGGCCGCGCGCCTGCAAGCCGGGTTGGCCACGCCTGACTGGCTGCTGAGCGACGCCAAAGGCCTGTTCGCCAGCGCCTGCGAATACGCCTGGGCCGTGGATGGGGCGCCGGGCATTGTCTACACGCTGGACTGGAACCATCGCCCGGTGGTGCGCGAGCGCCTGCACTGGACCCATGCCGAAGCCAGCGCCGCTGCCCAGGCCTTGCTCAAGCGTACCGGTGAGCTGCATTACGAAATTTGGTATAGACGCCTCTGGGAGTTCTGCGAAACTCAGTTCATCGACCGCGTCCACGGCAGCTGGCACCACGAACTCAGCCCGCATAACCAGCCCGGCAGCAGGATCTGGGGCGGTAAACCGGACCTGTACCATGCCTGGCAGGCGGTGGTGCTGCCTGCACTGCCGTTGTGGCCGAGCATGACGACCGCTCTGGGCGCCGGGCGCTATGTCACCAAGTGGTGACATTTGTGCATCCCTTTGTTACCTGCACTTGAAAAATCCATGTTTAAACTCCGTGCAGCGCAAGCTCTAGACTTGCATGCATAACAACAAGAAAAGGTATTGTGATGAACGCGATTAATCGCCTCGCTCTAGCTGTTTCCGTTGCCTCTTTGTTTCCCCTCAGTGTATTTGCCGCAGACTCCAAAGGTACGGTTGAAGTCGTGCATTGGTGGACCTCGGGCGGTGAAAAGGCGGCTGTGGATGTCTTGAAGGCCCAAGTCGAGAAAGACGGCTTCACCTGGAAAGACGGTGCCGTCGCAGGTGGCGGCGGCGCCACTGCCATGACCGTGCTGAAAAGCCGCGCGGTGGCCGGCAACCCACCAGGCGTTGCCCAGATCAAAGGTCCCGACATTCAGGAATGGGCGTCCACTGGCTTGCTCGACACCGACGTCCTCAAGGACGTGGCCAAGGAAGAGAAGTGGGATTCCCTGCTCGACAAAAAAGTCTCCGATACCGTGAAGTACGACGGTGACTACGTGGCCGTTCCGGTGAACATTCACCGCGTGAACTGGCTGTGGATCAACCCGGAAGTCTTCAAGAAAGCCGGCATCACCAAAAACCCGACCACCCTCGAAGAATTCTACGCAGCCGGCGACAAGCTCAAAGCTGCGGGCTTCATTCCGCTCGCCCATGGTGGCCAGCCTTGGCAGGACAGCACCGTATTCGAAGCCGTGGTCCTGTCGGTGATGGGCCCGGAGGGCTATAAAAAGGCTCTGGTTGACCTCGATAACGCGGCGCTGACCGGTCCGGAAATGATCAAGTCGCTCACCGAGTTGAAGAAAGTCGCGACCTATATGGACGTCGACGGCAAAGGCCAGGACTGGAACCTCGAAGCAGGCAAGGTCATCAACGGCAAGGCCGGCATGCAGATCATGGGTGACTGGGCCAAGTCCGAATGGACCGCCGCCAAGAAAGTCGCCGGCAAGGACTATGAGTGCGTAGCCTTCCCGGGCACCGACAAGGCCTTCACCTACAACATCGACTCCCTGGCCGTGTTCAAGCAGAAAGACAAAGGCACTGCGGCCGGTCAGCAGGACATCGCCAAAGTCGTGCTGGGTGAAAACTTCCAGAAAGTGTTCAGCATCAACAAGGGTTCAATCCCTGTGCGCACCGACATGCTCACTCAAATGGACAAGCTGGGCTTCGACGCCTGTGCCCAGACCGCTGCCAAGGACTTCCTGGCAGACGCCAAGTCCGGCGGCCTGCAGCCAAGCATGGCGCACAACATGGCCACCACCCTGGCGGTGCAAGGTGCGTTTTTTGACGTCGTGACCAACTACATCAACGACCCGAAAGCCGACCCGGCCGACACGGCCAAGAAGCTTGGTGCTGCGATCAAGTCGGCCAAGTAACGCTTAGCTGCTGGTCCTTGTGAGGGGAAACCCCCTGACCCCTCACAAGGCTTGTTTGTGTAGTCCCTTTTTCCTGTACTGGATTTTCCCATGAGTTCTGTTGCTGTGTTCAGCAAGGCCTCGCCGTTCGATGCACTGCAGCGCTGGCTACCCAAACTGGTGCTGGCGCCGAGCATGTTCATCGTTCTGGTGGGCTTCTATGGCTACATCCTGTGGACGTTTGTACTGTCGTTCACGACCTCTACGTTCCTGCCCAACTACAAGTGGGCGGGGCTTGCGCAGTACGAACGGTTGTTCGACAACGATCGCTGGTGGGTCGCAAGCAAGAACCTGGCGCTGTTTGGCGGCATGTTCATCGGTATCACCCTGGTAATCGGCGTGACCCTGGCGATCTTCCTCGACCAGAAAATCCGCCGCGAAGGGTTCATCCGCACTATTTATCTGTACCCGATGGCGCTCTCGATGATCGTCACCGGTACCGCCTGGAAATGGCTGCTCAACCCCGGCATGGGCCTGGACAAACTGCTGCGTGACTGGGGCTGGGAAGGCTTCCGTCTGGACTGGCTGATCGACCCGGACCGCGTCGTCTATTGCCTGGTGATCGCCGCCGTATGGCAAGCCTCGGGCTTTATCATGGCGATGTTCCTCGCCGGGCTGCGGGGTGTCGACCAATCGATCGTGCGCGCCGCGCAGATCGACGGCGCCAGCCTGCCGCGCATCTACTGGAGCGTGGTGCTGCCCAGCCTGCGTCCGGTGTTTTTCAGTGCCGTGATGATCCTCGCGCACATCGCGATCAAGAGCTTCGACCTGGTCGCGGCCATGACCGCCGGTGGCCCGGGCTATTCGTCCGACCTGCCCGCGATGTTCATGTATTCGTTCACCTTCAGCCGTGGCCAGATGGGCATGGGCTCGGCCAGTGCGATCCTGATGCTCGGTGCGATCCTCGCGATCATCGTGCCTTACCTCTACTCCGAGCTGAGGACCAAGCGTAATGACTAGTCTCGCTAACAAACCGGCGATCAGCCTGAGCCGCATCGCGATCTACGCGGTGCTGATCCTCGCCGTATTGCTGTACCTGGTGCCGCTGGTGGTGATGCTGCTGACCAGCTTCAAGACCCCGGAAGACATCAGCACCGGCAACCTGCTGAGCTGGCCCACCGTGGTCACCGGCATCGGCTGGGTCAAGGCCTGGGCCACGGTGGATGGCTACTTCTGGAACTCACTGAAAATCACGGTTCCGGCCGTTCTGATCTCCACGGCGATTGGTGCATTGAACGGCTATGTGCTGTCGTTCTGGCGTTTTCGGGGTTCGCAGCTGTTCTTCGGCTTGCTGCTGTTCGGCTGCTTCCTGCCGTTCCAGACTGTGCTGCTGCCGGCCTCGTTCACCCTCGGCAAGATGGGCCTGGCCAGCACCACCACGGGCCTGGTGTTCGTGCATGTGGTCTACGGCCTGGCGTTCACCACGCTGTTCTTCCGTAACTACTACGTGAGCATTCCGGACGCGCTGATCAAGGCGGCCCGCCTGGACGGTGCAGGGTTCTTCACCATCTTCCGTCAGATCATTCTGCCGATGTCGACGCCGATCATCATGGTCTGCCTGATCTGGCAGTTCACCCAGATCTGGAACGACTTCCTGTTCGGCGTGGTGTTCTCCAGCGGCGACTCCCAGCCCATCACGGTGGCGCTGAACAACCTGGTCAACACCAGCACCGGGGCCAAGGAATATAACGTGGATATGGCGGCGGCGATGATCGCCGGGCTGCCGACCCTGCTGGTCTATGTGATCGCAGGCAAGTATTTCGTGCGCGGCCTCACGGCCGGCGCGGTCAAGGGGTAATCATGGCTACGCTTGAACTTCGCAATGTAAACAAGACCTATGGCGCCGGCCTGCCCGACACCTTGAAGAACATCGAACTGTCGATCAAGGAAGGTGAATTCCTGATTCTGGTCGGCCCTTCCGGGTGCGGTAAGTCGACCCTGATGAACTGCATCGCCGGCCTGGAGACCATTACTGGCGGCGCGATCATGATCGGTGATCAGGACGTCAGCGGCATGAGCCCCAAGGACCGTGACATCGCCATGGTGTTTCAGTCCTACGCGCTGTACCCGACCATGAGTGTGCGCGAGAACATCGAGTTCGGCCTCAAGATCCGCAAGATGCCTCAGGCCGATATCGACGCCGAAGTGGCGCGCGTGGCCAAGCTGCTGCAGATCGAACACCTGCTCAACCGCAAGCCGGGCCAGCTCTCCGGCGGCCAGCAACAACGTGTGGCCATGGGCCGTGCGTTGGCGCGTCGGCCGAAGATCTACCTGTTCGATGAACCGCTGTCCAACCTTGATGCCAAGCTGCGCGTCGAGATGCGCACCGAAATGAAGCTGATGCACCAGCGCCTGAAAACCACCACCGTCTACGTCACCCACGACCAGATCGAAGCGATGACCCTGGGCGACAAGGTGGCGGTGATGAAGGACGGCATCATTCAGCAGTTCGGCACGCCCAAAGAGATCTACAACAACCCGGCCAACCAGTTCGTGGCGAGTTTCATCGGTTCGCCGCCGATGAACTTCGTGCCGCTGCGCCTGCAGCGCAAGGACGGTCGTCTGGTGGCGCTGCTCGACAGCGGCCAGGCCCGTTGCGAGCTGGCGCTGAACATGAGCGATGCCGGCCTTGAAGACCGCGACGTAATCCTGGGCCTGCGCCCGGAGCAGATCATGCTGGCGGCGGGCGAGGGCAACAGCGCTTCGAGCATTCGCGCCGAAGTCCAGGTGACCGAGCCGACCGGCCCGGACACTCTGGTATTCGTGCAGCTCAATGACACCAAGGTCTGCTGCCGCCTGGCACCGGACGTGGCACCGCAGGTGGGCGAGACCCTGACCCTGCAGTTCGATCCGGCCAAGGTATTGCTGTTCGATGCCAAAACCGGCGAGCGCCTGGGCACGTCAGCTGCATTGCCTTCATCGGGACAAGCCGATAATGTGGCCCAGTTCAAAAGCCGTTGAATCAGTTAACTGGTTGTTTTAGCTGAAAAAAATGTAAACCGCGTTAGATAAAAACAGTTTAATAACAATAAAGACGAGGATGTAGGGATGAAAAAGCAACACAACAACACTCGACTGCTCTGCCAACTGTCCGCAGCAGCAGCCCTGGTATTGTCCGCCAATGCGATGGCGGCCGATGCATTCAGTGCCGATTCCAAGTGGATGACCGGCGATTGGGGTGGCGAGCGTACCAAGCTGATCGAGCAAGGTATCGACATCAAGGCCGACTACGTGGGCGAGATGGGCTACAACGCCCACGGCGGCTTTAACGATGACAAGACCGGTCGCTACTCCGACCAGTTCGGTCTGGGCGTGGCACTGGACCTGCAAAAGCTGTGGGGCTGGGATAACACCCAGGCCAAGATCCAGCTGACCAACCGTAATGGCCAGAACATCTCCAACGACCGCATTGGCGACCCGCGTGCCGGCACGCTGAGTTCGTCCATGGAAGTCTACGGCCGTGGCCACATGGTGCGTCTGACCCAGTTCTGGATCCAGCACCAGATGTTCGACAACAAGCTGGACGTGAAACTCGGTTACTTCGGCGAAGGCGAAGATTTCAACACCTTCCCGTGCGACTTCCAGAACCTGTCGTTCTGCGGCTCGCAAGTGGGTAACTACGTGAACACCTGGTACAACTGGCCAGTCAGCCAGGCGGCCATCCGCGTGAAGTACAACATCACGCCTGAGCTGTATGCGCAGATCGGCGCCTACAACCAGAACCCGTCGCAGCTGGAGCACGGCAACGGCTTCAAACTCAGCGGCAGCGGCACCAAGGGCACCGTGATTCCGGTGGAATTGGTCTGGTCGCCGAAGGTCAACAACCTGCCGGGCGAATACCGTGTGGGCTACTACAAGAGCGCGGCCGATGCAGCCGACGTTCGTGAAGACGTGAACGGCAACGACGCGGGCACCACCGGCGCGGCCTTCCGTACCCACAGCAGCAAAAAGGGCTACTGGTTCGTTGCGCAACAGCAACTCACCACCCACAACGGCGACGCCTCCCGTGGTCTGAACATCGCGGCCAACGCCACGTTCCACGACAAGGAAACCAACTTGGTCGACAACTATCAGTCGATCATGCTGGTGTACAAGGGCCCATTCGATGCGCGTCCAAAAGACGACATCGGTATTGGCGCTGCGCGTCTGCACGTCAACGACGATGTGCGCAAGAACGCTGAACTGGTCAACGCCTCCAATGGTTTCACCGACTACGACCAGGCAGGCTTCGCGCCACTGCGTTCTACCGAGTACAACTACGAAATCAACTACGGCTTCCACGTTACCAACTGGCTGACCGTGCGTCCCAACCTGCAATACGTCACCCACCCAGGTGGCGTGGATAAAGTCGACAACGCGGTAGTCGCCGGCCTGAAAATTCAGTCGGTGTTCTAACCCTGCTGCGATAAGCTCCTCTCTCTGTGCGCATTTTGCGGGTAGCCATGGCTATCCGCTTTTTTTTGCGCAGCACTGTGAAATTCAGGACCGTGGCACATGCATGAGCATCCGCTGCAACGCTTTTTCAAATCCCTGCGCGAACGTCCGGTGTTCGCCTGGGAGCGCTTTCAGATGCGCGATGTGTTGGTGATCGACCATCCGCTGTGCCAGGCAGTGTTCAGTCGTCAGGGCGCGCAATTGCTGCATTTTCAACCTGCCGGGCAAAAGCCCTGGCTGTGGTGCGCGGCCAAGTGGCCGCAGGTCGGCGCCATCCGTGGCGGCGTGCCGGTGTGCTGGCCGTGGTATGGCCGGCATCCGAGTGAAAACGCGTGGCCGTCCCATGGCTGGGCGCGGCTGATCGACTGGAAACTGCTCGACAGCAGCACCGCAGAAGATGGCGTGCGCCTGCATTGGCAATTGCAGCTGTGCGACTGGCAGGTCGACCTGCACGCCCACTTGGGCGATGCCCTGGAGCTGCGCCTGAGCACCGAGCATCAGGACGAGCTGCCATGCCAGTTGAGCCACGCGTTGCATGCTTACTGGCGTATTGGTCACGTCGATGAGGTAGCGCTGTCTGGCCTGGATGGCGCGCAAGGGTATGACCAGCTCAATCGCCAGGTTTGCCAGCAGGAAGGCGAGCTGCGGGTGGACGGCGGCTGTCAGCGGGTGTTCCAGCACGAAGGTGAATTGCAGCTCAAGGATCACGCCTGGCAGCGCGAGCTGTGCATCGACACGGGGGAGAGCGCCGACACCGTGGTGTGGCATCCCGGCAGCCGGCCGCTGCTGGGCGTCAGTTTTAACGAGGCGTCAGGGTTTGTGTGCGTGGAGTCGGCGATGGCGGCGGCCTGCCTGGCGCCGGGGGAGCGGGCGCATTTGAGTTTGCAGGCCAGGGCAGGGGTCTAGTGGTGTGGCTGATGGCCTCATCGGGAGCAAGCCCCCTCCCACAGTTGATTTGTGAACCCATTCAAAAGTGGGAGGGGGCTTGCCCCCGATGAGGCCAGTAACGCCAACACAAATGCTGACTTAGTTAAACTCATCCCCCACCGGATACCGACTGTCATTCAAGCTCTCTTTGATCTTGCGCAGATGCGGCTGGAAATCCACCCCGCGCCTTAACGTCATGCCGGTCGCCAGCACATCCAGTACCGTCAACTGGATGATCCTCGACGTCATCGGCATGTAGATGTCCGTGTCTTCCGGCAACGGGATGTTCAGGCTCACCGTACTGGCCTTGGCCAGCGGCGAGTTCTCGGCGGTCACCCCCAGCACCGAGGCGCCGTTTCCGCGGGCGATGCGCGCCACTTCCACCAGCTCACGGGTACGCCCGGTGTAGGAAATAATCACGAACAGCTCGCCGGTATGCGCCACCGACGCGATCATGCGCTGCATCAGCACGTCGGCGTGGGCAGTGACCGCAAGGTTGAAGCGAAAAAACTTGTGCAGCGCATCCATGGCCACCGGTGCCGAAGCGCCCAGGCCAAAGAAGTGGATCTGCCGCGCCTGAATCAGCAAATCCACCGCCTTGCTGATCAGGGCCGGGTCCAGGGCCTGGCAGGCGCTGTCCAGGGAGGCAATGGCGCTGCCAAAGATCTTCTGCGTGTAGGCCTCGGGGTTATCATCGGCTTCCACCGCGCGGCTGACATAGGCCGCGCCGCTGGCCAGACTTTGCGCCAGCTGCAATTTAAGTTCAGGGTAACCACTGACGCCGAACGAACGGCAGAAGCGGTTGACCGTCGGTTCACTGACCGAAGCGGCCTGGGCAAGGGCGGCGATGGAGAAGCGGGTCGCCTGCTGCGGGTTGAGCAGGATGACCTCGGCGACTTTTTTCTCGGCCTTGTTCAATTCTTCGAGGCGGTTCCGGATCTGTTCCAGAAGATTTCGCACGCGGTCCATTCAGTCTTTCCTTCGGGCGACGATGCAAATAAAAAGGCGGTAACCAATCGATGAGTGGCTTTTCGCGGTGGCCTATCCTACTGAGGGTAGCTGAACACCACCACTCGGAATGCGTAACTCGGGAAAATGTTGTGGTTATTACTACATTTTTCCTTGAGTGATACCTTGAAAAAAGGTATTTGTAGCTTAACTTGATAAAAGAACAAACATCATGCCCTCGATAACCGTAGAACCCTGCACCTTTGCCCTGTTTGGCGCCTTGGGTGATCTGGCGCTTCGCAAGTTATTTCCTGCCCTCTATCACCTCGATGGCGCCGATCTGCTGCACGACGACACGCGCATCCTGGCCCTGGCCCGTGAAGCCGGTTCCGAGCAGCAGCACTTGGCCCATATCGAAACAGAACTGCGCAAGTACGTCGGCAAGGCGCTGGATGAGAACGTGGCCCAGCGTTTCCTGGCGCGCCTGACCTACCTGCATGTCGACTTCATGAAGGCCGACGACTACGTCGCCCTCGCCGAAAAAGTTGGCAGCGAGCAACGTCTGATCGCCTACTTCGCCACCCCGGCGGCGGTGTATGGCGCGATCTGCGAGAACCTGTCCAAGGTCGGCCTGGCGGACAACACCCGCGTGGTGCTGGAAAAACCCATCGGCTCGGACCTGGAATCCTCGCGCAAGGTCAACGATGCCGTGGCGCAGTTTTTCCCGGAGAACCGCACCTACCGCATCGACCACTACCTGGGCAAAGAGACCGTCCAGAACCTGATCGCCCTGCGGTTCGCCAACAGCCTGTTTGAAACCCAGTGGAACCAGAACTACATCTCCCACGTGGAAATCACCGTGGCCGAGCAGGTCGGCATCGAAGGGCGCTGGGGGTATTTCGACAAGGCCGGCCAGCTGCGCGACATGATCCAGAATCACCTGCTGCAGCTGCTGTGCCTGATCGCCATGGACCCGCCGGCCGACCTGTCCGCCGACAGCATCCGCGACGAGAAGGTCAAGGTGCTCAAGGCCCTGGCGCCGATCAGCCCGGAAGGCCTGACCACCCAGGTGGTGCGCGGCCAGTACATCGCCGGCTACAGCGCCGGCAAGCCGGTGCCGGGTTACCTGGAAGAAGAAAATTCCAACACCCAGAGCGACACCGAAACCTTCGTCGCCCTGCGTGCCGATATCCGCAACTGGCGCTGGGCCGGGGTGCCGTTCTACCTGCGCACCGGCAAGCGCATGCCGCAAAAACTGTCGCAGATCGTCATCCACTTCAAGGAACCGTCCCACTATATATTCGCCCCCGAGCAGCGCCTGCAGATCAGCAACAAGCTGATCATCCGCCTGCAGCCGGACGAAGGCATTTCCTTGCGCGTGATGACCAAGGAGCAGGGCCTGGACAAGGGCATGCAACTGCGCAGCGGCCCGCTGCAACTGAATTTTTCCGATACCTATCGCAGCGCACGGATTCCCGATGCCTACGAGCGGTTGCTACTGGAAGTGATGAACGGCAATCAGAACCTGTTTGTCCGTAAAGATGAAATCGAAGCCGCGTGGACGTGGTGTGACCAGTTGATCGCCGGGTGGAAAAAATCCGGTGATGCGCCCAAGCCGTACGCGGCGGGTTCCTGGGGGCCGATGAGCTCGATTGCACTGATCACGCGGGATGGGAGGTCGTGGTATGGCGATATCTGAATTGAAACTGCCTCAGGGCGTAACGGCCCATGAGTACCGCACGCCTGCGCTGCTGGCGGACGGCCTGGCCAATGATGTGGCCGAACAACTGCGCACGGCCATCAGCGCGCGTGGCGAGGCCACCCTGGTGGTGTCCGGCGGCCGCAGCCCGGTGGCGTTTTTCCAGCAGTTGGCCAAGCAGGGCCTGGACTGGTCCAGGGTCACCATCACCCTGGCGGACGAGCGCTGGGTGCCGGTGGAACACGCCGACAGCAACGCCGGCCTGCTCAAGCAGCACCTGTTGCAGGGCCCGGCCGCCAAGGCGAAGTTCCTGAGCCTCTACAGCGCTGCGGCCAACCTTGAAGACGCGGCCGAGCAGGCCGATCACCTGCTGGCCGAATTACCTGGCATTGATGTGCTGGTGCTGGGCATGGGCGATGACGGCCACACCGCCTCGCTGTTCCCCGACAGCCCGAACCTTGGCGATGCGCTGGCGCCGGAGGGTACCCGCCGTTGCTGGCCAATGCTGGCGCCGACCGTGCCCCATCAGCGCCTGACCATGAGTCGCGCGCTGTTGGCCACGGCCAGGTACACCGTGCTGTCGATTTCCGGCAGCGCCAAATTGACCACCTTGAGCGCCGCGCTGGCCAGTGACGACGTTGCTGCCATGCCGATTCGCGCGTTTTTGCAACCTACCTTAGAGATTTACTGGTGCCCATGAGCCAAGGATCAGCCGCTATGAAAAGCCCTCAACCGACCGTTTCCATGGCGGACAAAGTTGCCCTGATCGACAGCCTCTGCGCCAGGGCGCGGATCCTGCCGGTGATCACCATCGCCCGCGAACAGGACATCCTGCCGCTGGCCGATGCGCTGGCAGCCGGTGGTTTGACCGCGCTGGAAGTAACCCTGCGTTCCGAGTTCGGCCTCAAGGCCATTCAGGTGCTGCGCGAGCAGCGCCCTGAACTGTGCACCGGTGCCGGCACTGTGCTTGACCGCCAGATGCTCGACGCCGCCGAGGTGGCCGGTTCGCAATTCATCGTCACCCCCGGCATTACACGCGACCTGCTGGAAGCCTCGGTGCACAGCCCGATCCCGCTGCTGCCGGGCATCAGCAATGCGTCCGGCATCATGGAAGGCTATGCCCTGGGTTATCGCCGTTTCAAGCTGTTCCCGGCTGAAGTCAGCGGCGGCGTGGCGGCAATCAAGGCGCTGGGCGGCCCGTTTGGCGAAGTGAAGTTCTGCCCTACCGGCGGCGTGGGCCCGGCCAATATCAAGAGCTACATGGCGTTGAAGAACGTGATGTGCGTGGGCGGTAGCTGGATGCTTGACCCGGAGTGGATCAGGAACGGCGACTGGGCACGTATTCAGGAAGTCACTGCGCAAGCGCTGGCCCTGTTGGACTGATCGGATGTAAAGAATCGTTGTTGCTGTGCTTAACGGCATTTTTGCGGCGCACTTGGTCGGTGTGCCGCTTTTTTTTGCCTGTAAAAACCTCAAAGTCACACATGCCTGATGTGGACGAGGGCTAGTGTGGGAGGGAGCAAGTCCCTCCCACCTGTCAGTCGGTGGCCAGTTGAGTGATTGCGTTGATCAGGACATTGATGTCCTCAGCACAGGTCACCACCCCTGGCGTCACCCGAATACACGTGCCAAATGCCGGCCCCGTGCGGGTCGTGGTAAACAGGCCGTGCTCCTTGAGCAGACGGTCCACCATCACCTGTTGGTCCCGCCCATTGAACTTGAATGCGGTAATCGCGCAATACAGTCTGGGGTCATCCGGCGTGAGTACTTCAATCCCGGGCAGCGACCGCACCTGACTCACCCACATGTCCCTCAGGTAATTGAGCCGCGCACCCTTGGCCGCCGCGCCACCCAGGCTGCGATGTTCTTCCAGCACCCATGGCAACGTCATCAACGCAGGGAAGTTTGGTGTGCTATAGGGCGTGCGTGCGCGCACGTCGGTGGCGGGGTAGTGGCACTCGCCCATGTCCGGGTCGATATCGGCCAGGCGCTCGGGGGCGATGTAGAGGAAACCCAGGGTCAGCGGCGCGCCGATCCACTTGTGCAGGTTGAAGCCGGCAAAGCTGATACCCAGTTCGGCGAGATTGAAGTCGATCTGGCCCAGCGCGTGGGCGCCGTCGAGTATCACATCCACGCCGTGTGCTTGCGCGGCCCTGGCGATGGTTTCGACCGGCATCACCAGGCCGGTACGGTGGGTGACATGGGTCAGTGCCATCAGCTTCAGGCGCGGATACTGCACAAATGCCTCGCGATAGGTGTGCACCAGGCTGTCGAAACTGGCCGGATGAAGGTGGGCGATTTCGATCACCTCCACACCTCGATAGCCCGCCAGCCAGCGCATCGCCCCCTTGACCGTGTCGTACTCCAGATCGCTGATCAGCACCTGATCGCCCGGTTGCAGGCGGTTGTAATTGCGGATCAGCGACTGCAGGGCTTCGGTGGCGTTGCGGGTGAACGCTATCGCCTGCGGATCGGCGTTGATCAAGCCGGCCAGTTGGCAGCGGATGGCGTCATTGTCACCGCGCTCGAAGCGCTGGCGCACATGCAGCGAATTACTGCGGTTGATGAACGCTACGTGTTCCAGATACTGCGCCTGCACTGCGCGGCTCATGCGCCCGAAGTAGCCGTTCTCCAGGTTGATCGGGCCTGGCTCCTGCTCATAGCGCTGGGCGATAGTGCGCCAGTGCTGCTCGTTGTTTGCATTCCCTGGCATGGCGAAACTCCTAATGGCGAGGGGCGGGCTTACCGTGTTTGGCGCGCAGTGGTTCCAGCAGTTCGGCCAGGCCGTTGCTGTCGATTTCCTGCATCAAGGCCAGCAGGCCGCCCAGTTCGCCATGGGGGAAACCTTCGCGGGCGAACCAATTGAGATAGGGGCCGGGGAGGTCGGCGATGATCCGGCCCTTGTATTTGCCGAAGGGCATCTGGCGGGTGATCAGCAGTTCGAGTTTCTCTGGATTCATGGCGATCTTGGGCGGTTAAGACGATGACAGTGAAAATACAGGCATTCTGCATGAAGGCCAAAGGACAGATCATGCAAATAACATCGGCGCAGATGGTTCAATAATTCATAAATGTTTGATTTTAAATAGGAATATATTTTTCAGAAAGCTGGCACGGACACTGCAATTACTCTTGCATCCTTTTAAACCTGCCATAAGGAATTGAAAAATGACTGACATCAATAAAGAATCCATCTCCGTACTGAACGACCTGATCGAGACCAGCATTGACGGTCAGAAAGGTTTTAAAGAGTGCGCTGAAGACATCAAGCACCCGGAACTGAAGGCTCTGTTTGCCAAGCGTTCGGCTGATTGCGCCAGCGCTGCCGAAGAACTGAAAACCGCCGTGCGTGCTCTGGGTGGCGATCCGGAAGATTCCGGCAGCGTTGCCGGCGCCTTGCACCGTGGCTGGGTCGACGTGAAGTCGATGGTCAGCGGTAAGGACGAAGAAGCCGTACTGAACGAAGCCGAGCGCGGTGAAGACCACGCACTGAAGGCTTACAAAGAGGCGATCGAGAAAATCAACAAGCACAACCTGCTGGGCATTCGTGACCTGGTAGAGCGTCAGTACCATGGCGTGCAACGCAACCACGACCAAGTGAAAGCCCTGCGTAACCAGGCTCGCGCTCAGTCGTAAGCACTGCGCTGTAACCCAATGCGGGAGGGGCTTGCCCCCTCCCGCATTTTTTTGCGTTGGATTTGGGTTTGGACTCAGCCAATGCTGATCGGTGGCAACTGGGTCAGCGTCAATTCAAGCTGCTTGCGTGGCGCGATGATCTCCGCTTCGCCATCCACCACCAGTTCGTCGCGCTGGTTGAACACGCGCGTGGCGATGCGCACGCGAAATTTTGGCAACTTTTCCAGAATTTCCAGGCGCACCGTCAGCGTGTCGCCGATCTTTACCGGCTTCTGAAAGCTCATCTGCTGGCCCACATAGATAGTGCCCGGCCCAGGCAACTCGCAGGCCACGGCGGCACTGATCAGCGCGCCGCTGAACATGCCATGGGCGATTCGCTCCTTGAACATAGTGGTCTTGGCGTATTCGGCGTCCAGGTGCACCGGGTTGTGGTCGCCGGACATGGCGGCGAACAGCTGGATATCGCGCTCTTCGACGGTCTTGCTGTAGCTGGCGGTCTGGCCGACTTCGAGGGCTTCGTACGGTGTGTTGGTTACCTGGGTCATCTAAAGGTGCATCCTGTGGCTAGTCGGTAATTTAATGGCCGGTTCTGCAAAGGTCATTCGCAGCGCGCCGGCCTGCGCAGGGTCAGGGCCTGGTCGAGCCAGTGCAGTACATCCGCGGTCACTTCATCGCGGTTGGTTTCGTTGAACACTTCATGCCGCGCCTGCGGGTAGACAGTCAATTGCAGGTGCTGGCAGCCGGCCTCACGCAGGGCTTGGGCCAGGCTGTTGAGACGCTTGCCGTCACTCACCGGATCACATTCGCCGCCCACGACCAGAATCGGCAGGCCCGGATCGATCTGCGCGAGGTTGGACGCTTTGCTGATGTGCTGCAAGCCGCCCAGCAGGTCGATCCACAGCTGGTTGGTGCAACGAAAACCACAGAGCGGGTCGTTGATGTAACGGTCGACTTCGACGGGGTCGCGGCTGAGCCAGTCAAATGCTGTACGCGTCGGTTTGAACGCCTTGTTGAATGAGCCGAACGACAGCCAGTCAATCAGCGCACTGCGCCCGCGCAAGCCCTGTCGAGCGCGTTCGACACGCGCTATCACCCGGGCGGCGCGATACAGGGCCACCGGCTGGAAATTCGAACCGCTGAGAATTGCCCCATGCAGGCTGGCGCTGTGGTGCAGCAGGTAGGCCTGGGCGATGTAGCTGCCCATGCTGTGACCCAGCAGAATGATCGGCAACCCCGGCTGCTGCTGGCCGATGTGCTGGTGCAGGCTGGCGAGGTCGCCGACCACCGTGTTCCAGCCGTCCTGCTCGGCGTACAGGCCCAGGGTGCCTGACTCGGCGGTACGGCCGTGGCCACGCTGGTCCAGCGCATACACGCCGTAGCCGCCGGCGCACAATGCTGCGGCCAGGCGCCCATAGCGCCCGCTGTGTTCGGCCATGCCATGGGACACCATCACCACGGCCCTGGCGGGACCCTCCGGCAGCCATTGATTGACGTACAGACGGCTTTGGTCAGTCGCGGTCAGCCAGAAGGTGCTGTGGTTCATGGCGCTTTCCTTTGCTCGGGATGGGTGCAGTGTATCGCGCACCAGGTATCTGCCCATGCCTCAGCGGCAAGATTCATACAATCAATGACACGATTTAGCGTATTTGCCTGTTTGGTTATAGCTGCTACCGTCCCCAAAGCTCCGCTTTTTATAGCAGCGGCCGGACACACTCAGGTAAGAGGACAAGAATAATGCAACCTGATTTCTGGAATGACAAACGCGCGCCCGGTGTTCCCAATACCATCGACCTCACCGCCTACACCTCGGTGATCGAAGTGTTCGAGCGCTCCTGCAAGACCTTCGCCGACCGTCCGGCATTCAGCAACATGGGGATTACCCTGACCTACGCCGAACTTGAGCGCCAGAGTGCGGCGTTCGCCGGTTACCTGCAGCAGCACACCGACCTCAAGCCCGGCGAGCGCATCGCGGTGCAGATGCCCAACGTGCTGCATTACCCGATTGCCGTGTTCGGTGCCTTGCGCGCCGGGCTGATCGTGGTCAACACCAACCCGCTGTACACCCCGCGCGAGATGCGCCACCAGTTCAAGGATGCCGGCGTGCGTGCGCTGGTCTACCTCAACCTGTTCGGTTCGCGCGTGCAGGAGGTGTGCGCCGACACAGCCATCGACCACTTGATCGAAGCCCGAATGGGCGACTTCATGCCGGCCGCCAAGGGTTGGCTGGTCAACACCCTGGTCGACAAGGTGAAGAAAATGGTACCGGCCTACCACCTGCCGCGCGCAGTGCCGTTCAAGCGCGCCCTGCGTATGGGGGCAAGCCTGGACGTGACGCGCCATCCGGTGAGCCTGGACGATATCGCCGTGCTGCAATACACCGGCGGTACCACCGGCCTGGCCAAGGGCGCGATGCTCACCCACCGCAACCTGGTGGCGAACATGCAGCAGGTGCGCGCCTGTATGTCGCAGACTGGCGACGACGGCCTGCCGCTGGTCAAGGAGGGGCAGGAGGTGATGATCGCGCCGCTGCCGCTGTACCACATCTATGCCTTCACCGCGAACTGCATGTGCATGATGGTCTCGGGCAACCACAACGTGCTGATCACCAACCCACGGGACATCGGCGGGTTTATCAAGGAGCTGAAAAAGTGGCGCTTCACCGGGCTGCTGGGGCTCAACACGCTGTTTGTCGCGCTGATGGATCACCCGGAGTTCAAGCAGCTGGATTTCTCTCACCTCAAAACCACCAATTCCGGCGGCACCGCGCTGATCAAGGCCACCGCGGAACGCTGGCAGCAGCTCACCGGCTGCGCGATCGGCGAGGGTTATGGCCTGACCGAAACTTCCCCGGTGGCCAGCGCCAACCCGTACGGCGACAAGTCGCGACTGGGCACCGTGGGCATTCCCGTGCCGGCCACTGCAATGAAGGTGATCAACGACGAGGGTGTCGAGCTGCCGTTGGGCGAGCGTGGCGAGCTGTGCATCAAGGGCCCGCAGGTGATGAAGGGCTATTGGCAGCAACCGGCAGCCACCGCCGAGGCGCTGGACGCCGAAGGCTGGTTCAAGACCGGCGATATTGCCGTGATCGATGAGGACGGCTTCATACGCATTGTCGATCGCAAGAAAGACCTGATCATCGTCTCGGGTTTCAACGTGTACCCCAACGAGATCGAAGACGTGGTGATGGCGCATCCGGCCGTGGCCAATTGCGCAGTGATCGGCGTGCCGGACGAGCGCACGGGGGAGGCGGTGAAGCTGTTCGTGGTGGCGCGTGCCCAGGGCGTGAGCGTTGAAGAGCTGAAGGCGTACTGCAAGGCCAACTTCACCGGCTACAAGGTGCCCAAGCAGATCGTGTTGCGCGACTCGTTGCCGATGACGCCGGTAGGGAAAATCCTGCGACGGGAGCTGCGCGACATCGCCTGAACCTGTAACTGAAATGGTCTAAAAGTGTGGGAGGGGGCTTGCTCCCGATAGCGGTGGGTCAGTCAACATATTGGGTGACTGATATGCCGCTATCGGCAGCAAGCCCCCTTCCGCATTTGCTTTGGAGTGCGCTGGAGGGCTTGTTCCAGAGCGGTTTGCCGGGATATTCAACGCGTGTTTAAAGTGTGACCAAATATTGTAGGACAGTCGTGATTATGACTGCGGGGCCCTCGTTTGGCTCTAGGCGGCCCTTGGCAAAGCTGCTACTCTCGGCGCGCTTTGTGACGTCTGGGCCTGCTTGAAGCGCCGGATTCACCGTACAAAAAACATACACCAATAATAATCGCATCAAATGCGATGATGAATTCGCGTCGCTGAGGAGTGGGCTTCCATGAATGAAGACTTTTGGAAGGATAAGTACCCCGCCGGGATTGCTGCACAGATCAATCCAGACGAGTATCCGAATATTCAGGCGGTATTGAAGCAGTCCTGCCAGCGCTTCGCCAACAAGCCGGCTTTCAGCAACCTGGGCAAGACCCTCACCTACGGTGAGCTGTACGAATTGTCCGGCGCTTTTGCCGCCTATCTGCAACAGCACACCGACCTGCAGCCCGGCGACCGCATCGCGGTGCAACTGCCCAACGTCCTGCAATACCCGGTCGCCGTGTTCGGTGCCATCCGTGCCGGGCTGATCGTGGTCAACACCAACCCGCTGTACACCGCGCGGGAGATGGAACACCAATTCAACGACTCCGGGGCCAAGGCCCTGGTGTGCCTGGCCAATATGGCCCATCTGGCGGAAAAGGTCTTGCCCAAAACCGCCGTCAAGCACGTGATCGTCACCGAAGTGGCCGACCTGCTGCCGCCGCTCAAGCGCCTGCTGATCAACAGTGTCATCAAGTACGTGAAGAAAATGGTCCCGGCCTACCACTTGCCGAAGGCGATCAAGTTCAATGATGTGCTCGCCAGGGGCCATGGCCAGACCGTCAACGAAGTGAGCCCGGCCAGCGATGATGTGGCGGTGCTGCAATACACCGGCGGCACCACCGGCGTGGCCAAGGGCGCGATGCTCACCCACCGCAACCTAGTCGCCAACATGCTGCAGTGCAAGGCGCTGATGGGCTCCAACCTCAATGAGGGTTGCGAGATCCTCATCACGCCGCTGCCGCTTTACCACATCTACGCGTTCACCTTTCATTGCATGGCGATGATGCTGATCGGCAACCACAACATCCTGATCAGCAACCCGCGCGACCTGCCGGCGATGGTCAAGGAATTGTCAAAGTGGAAGTTCAGCGGCTTTGTCGGCCTCAATACCCTGTTTGTGGCGCTGTGCAATAACGAAGGCTTCCGCAAGCTGGACTTCTCGGCGCTCAAGGTCACCCTGTCCGGTGGCATGGCCCTGCAACTGGCGGCTGCCGAGCGCTGGAAGGCCGTGACCGGCTGTGGCATCTGTGAAGGTTATGGCATGACCGAGACCAGCCCGGTGGCCACGGTCAACCCGATTCAGCATATCCAGATCGGCACCATCGGTATTCCGGTGCCGTCCACGGCGTGCAAGGTCATCGCCGACGACGGCACCGAACTGGCGCTGGGCGAGACCGGCGAGCTGTGCGTCAAAGGCCCGCAAGTGATGAAGGGCTACTGGCAGCGCGAAGACGCCACCGCCGAGATGCTCGACAGCGAAGGCTGGTTGAAGACCGGTGACATCGCGATCATCCAGCCCGACGGCTACCTGCGCATTGTCGACCGCAAGAAGGACATGATTCTGGTGTCCGGCTTCAACGTTTACCCCAACGAGCTGGAAGACGTGCTGGCCGGCCTGCCGGGCGTATTGCAGTGCGCCGCCATCGGCGTGCCGGACGAAAAATCCGGGGAGATCATCAAGCTGTTCATCGTGGTCAAGCCCGGTGCAACCCTGACCAAGGACCAAGTGATGGAACACATGCGCGCCAACGTCACCGCCTACAAGGTGCCCAAGGCGGTGGAGTTCCGCGATGTGTTGCCGACCACCAATGTGGGCAAGATTCTACGGCGCGAGTTGCGCGATGAAGAACTGAAGAAGCTGGGCCTGAAAAAGTAACCCAATAAAAAACCCCGCCAATGCGGGGTTTTTTATGGCCTGCACATTTTTACAGGGCGAACTGCGCAAAGCTGATTCCTGCACCCGCCGGGCGCACATCCTTGAGGTATGAATCCTTGTCCGCGCTCAACTCCAGGGTGATCTCCGGCTTGCGCTTGCCTGCATTGCGCACCACCAGCCCTTCCAGGTTCTCGCGCAGGAACAGCGTGGGCACCTTCAGGTGCAGCAACTGGTCGGTCTCGGCGTTATGCATCAACAGGTGGATCCACTCGTACTGGCCCACGCCAATGCGCACCAGCGGCAGGTCGAACCACCAGATGTTGCGTTTGCGGTCCAGGTCGGTGAAGTGGCAGTTGTTGACGCCGAGTACGGCGCCGCCCAATGCCTGGTTTCTGCGGGCGATGGCCTGTGTCTTATCGAGTTTCATAACCTTCCTACGGGATCTGTTATTCAGCGTTTCAGCCTGAATCTGCCGGGCATTCTCGTGGGTTGGCTGCAAAACATAAAGCCAAACCTTTATGGAGCGATCAAATGCCGTCTGAAAATAATTGAAACTCTACAGAACGGCCCCGGGTCAATCTTTAAGTAGTCATTAAAAACCATTTGATTGTTATCAGGAGTAATACCATGGGCAGCACTTCCGATAAGGTAAAAGGCATGGCTAACGAAGCCGTCGGCAACGTCAAGCAAGGCGTCGGCAAAGCCACCGATAACGACAAACTGCGTGCTGAAGGCAAGGCTCAGGAACTGAAGGGCGAAGCCCAGCAAGCCGTTGGCAAGACCAAGGATGCGGTCAAGAATACCGTCGACAAAGCCTGACCCGGCACTGCGTTTGCGCAGACCTGCGGCCATCCACGGATGGCCGTTTTTGTGTCAGCTGCTGCAACTAAACTTTGGAAATTGTTTCAAAGTCGCCAAATGGGCTACTTTGATGTAGAAAACGGCCCCTGAGTCGCCCACGAATCTGACCTTTTTGCGGCGAAAGGAGACGCTATGATCTTTCCGGTACTACAAGGCCTCAAGCTGCATAAGGTGCTGATGCGCACCGTCACCGAATTCATCGATGATGAGATGCCCACCTACGCCTCGGCACTGGCCTACCAGATGCTGTTTTCGCTGTTTCCCTTCCTGCTGTTCCTCATTGCCCTGATCGGTTTCCTTCACCTGCCGGACTTCTTCAGCTGGTTGCGCCTGCAATCGGAGCTGGTGTTGCCGCCCCAGGCGCTGGAACAGGTCAACCCGGTGATCGACCAGTTGCAGCAATCCAAGGGCGGCCTGCTCTCGGTGGGTATCGTGATCGCGCTGTGGACCGCTTCGGCCGGCGTGCGCCTGATGATGAGCGCGATGAACGCCGCCTACGACGTGGTGGAAGGCCGGCCGATCTGGAAGCGTTTCCCGCTGTCGATTTTCTACACCATCGGCATCGCCGGCATGTTGTTGGCCGCCGCCGCACTGATGGTGCTGGGCCCGCAAGTGATGGAGTGGCTGGCGGGGCAGATCGGCATGCAGGAATTCGTCGTTACCCTGTGGACCATTGTGCGCTGGCCGTTGATCGTGATTCTGCTGATGTTTGCCGTGGCCCTCATGTATTACGTGATGCCGGACGTGGAGCAGAAATTTCGCTTCATCACCCCAGGCTCCGTGCTGGCCGTGGTGGTCTGGATCGTCGCGTCCCTGGGCTTTGGTTACTACGTTAAAACCTTCGCCGACTACAACGCCATGTATGGCAGTATCGGTGCGATCATCGTGCTGCTTCTGTATTTCTATATTTCCGCCGCCGTGCTGTTGCTCGGCGCGGAGATGAACGCCGTGATCGAACACATGTCGGCCGAGGGCAAGGACGCGGGCGAAAAGGAATTTGATGAGCCCGGCCACACCGATGAGAAACAGCATGTCTCAGGCTTAGGCCGAGACCACTCCAAGCCCACTCCCGTAGAGCCTGATTGATGATCCGTGACATCCTGAAAATGGGCGACGAGCGCCTGCTGCGTATCGCCGCGCCTGTACCGCCGGAAATGTTCGACAGCCCCGAGCTGTGGCAATTGATCGATGACATGTTCCAGACCATGGAACATGTCGGCGGTGTTGGCCTGGCCGCGCCGCAGATAGGCGTCGACCTGCAACTGGTGATCTTCGGTTTCGAGGCCAGCGAACGCTACCCGGACGCGCCGCCGGTGCCGCAGACTATCCTGATCAACCCGCTGATCACGCCGCTCAGCCCGGTGCTGGAAGAGGACTACGAAGGCTGCCTGTCGGTGCCCGGCCTGCGCGGGGCGGTCAACCGCTACCAGCAGATTCGCTACGAAGGTTTCGACCCCAAGGGCGAACCGATTGTGCGTTTTGCCGACGGCTTCCATGCGCGGGTGGTGCAGCACGAGTGCGACCACCTGATCGGCCGGCTGTACCCGTCGCGGATTACCGACTTCAGCAAATTCGGGTTTACCGACGTGCTGTTCCCTGAGCTGGAGCCGGCGGTAGAAGAGTAACCCTCTGACGCCACACCGCTTGAACATGTGGGAGGGGACTTGCTCCCGATGGCTGAGTGCCAGTCACGCTTGAGTAGCTGACACACTGCAATCGGGAGCAAGCCCCCTCCCACATGGGGCTGCATTTCAGGTTTTTAAGCCCATCGCGATCAGCGGCTTGTTGCGTTTATAGCGCACCAGCCGCTCGCTGAGCGATTGCGGCAACAGCGTTTCCTGCGTGAAGCCCATCCGGTCATACACACCCTGCAGGTCCGGGTGACAGAACAGCCACACCGTGCCCTCCACCGGTTGCACTGCGCGCAGAACCAGCCGCGCCGCCAGCCCTTGCCCGCGATACGCCGGGTCGACGAACAGCCCCGTCAGCCAGTGCCCGCCCACCACCGGCGTCAGGCATAGCCCGGCGACGATCTCGGCGTCACGCGCCACCCATAATCGACCGCCCTTGAGCGCTTTCATCGATGAACCGTGGGCGCGGTAAAACTTGTTCAGCAGCGGCCAGAGCGGTTCGCTCAGCAATTGGATGGACACTTCGGACATTGTGTTCAGGTGCGCGTGATCAGGGGGCGAGGATTATAAGCGCGTTCGGTTATGGGTTAATCCATCAAGGTTTATATTCTTTTTGATCATATATTGGTGAGTTTTAAATATTATTAAAGAATAAGCCTGCTTGTTAGGATCGCCCCAATGGATCATCAAGAGGCTACCCATGAAACCACTAAAATACCTGCTGGCGGGCTCGTTGCTGGCGCTGACGTTGCTGGCCCAAACGGCACTGGCTGACGACACTGAAACCTTGCGTGTCGGCTATCAGAAAGGCTCGGTGAGCATGGTGCTGGCCCGTGAGCACAAGCTTTTCGAAGCGGCGCTGCCGGGCACCCAGGTGCAATGGGTCGAATTTCTCGGCGGCCCGCCGCTGATGGAAGCGCTCAATGCCGGTAGCCTGGACATTGGCAATATCGGCGACATCCCGCCGATCTTCGCCCAGGCCGCCGGCATCGACCTGCAATACATCGCCGTCGAGCCCAATGACGGCAAAACCGAAGCGATTCTGGTGCCCAAGGCCAGCACGCTGCACAGCGTGGCCGAGCTCAAGGGCAAACGTGTTGCATTGCTCAAGGGCTCCAGTGCTCACAACCTGTTCCTCAAGAGCCTGCTGCGTGCCGGGTTGCAGTGGCAGGACGTGAACGTGGTGTACCTGTCGCCGTCCGATGGCCGTGCCGCGTTTGAACAGGGCAAGGTGGACGCCTGGGTGGTGTGGGACCCTTACTACTCGGCCGCCGTGGTCGACGGTTCTGCCCGAGTGCTGGGCGACGGGCAGGGGCTCAACCCGGCGGGCAGTTTCTTCGTGGTCAGCAGCCGGTTCGCCAAGCAGCACCCCCATGCCATCGCCACGATCATTCAAACCTTGGGCAAGGCGCAGCGCTTGTCCCTGGACCAGCCGCAGGAAAGTATCGCGCTGATGGCCAAGACCCTGGGCCTGCCGCCGGCCGTGGTGAAGCGTTACTTCGAGCATCGCTCACCCACGCCGATCCGCCCGCTGACAGCCGCCGACATCGCTACCCAGCAAGGTACCGCCGAGCTGTTTTTCGCCAACCGCCTGATTCCGAAAAAGGTCGATGTTCAGCAAGCAGTCTTCAAAGCGCCCTGAGCGTTCGTCCCGGCACTGTCGCCTTGCATAGCGCCTGGTCGTGGCTATGCTCATTCGAATGGAAATGCGCCCCTCAGCGCCGGGAATCAGGGAGATCCGACCATGTTCAACCTCCACCACAAATCCGACCTGCTCGAGATTCAGCGTTTCTCCTGCGCCCTCACCGAGTCCAACGCCAAACTCGCCGCCATCGGCCGCTCCATGGCCATGATCGAATTCGATCCTGCGGGGGTGATCCTCGATGCCAACGACAACTTCTGCAAAGCCATGGGCTACAGCGTGGAAGACATTCGCGGCAAACATCACCGGCTGTTCTGCGAAGAGGCCTACACCCACACCGAGGCCTACGCCACGCTCTGGCGCGACCTGGCGCGGGGAGAAGCCATCAGCGGCACCTTCATGCGTCTGAATAAACGCGGCGAGGAGGTCTGGCTCGAAGCCAGCTACATGCCGGTGCTGGACGACGAGCAGCGGGTGCTCAGCGTGATCAAAGTGGCGTCGGATATTTCCGCGCGGGTCCACCGCGAACACGAAAACCAAAGCCTGATCGATGCGATCGGTCGCTCCATGGCGATGATCGAGTTCACGCCCCAGGGGCAGATCCTCAACGCCAACGATAACTTCCTGAGCACGGTGCAGTACTCGCTGGGTGAAATCGTCGGCCAGCACCACAGCCTGTTTTGTCACCGTGAGGAGGTTGAGTCACCGGCCTACAAGGCGTTCTGGGCCTCGCTCAACCGGGGCGAGTATCACTCGCACCGTTTTGAGCGCAAGAACAAATACGGCAAGACGCTGTTTCTGGAGGCTTCCTACAACCCGATCTTCGACGCCAGCGGTCGGTTGTACAAAGTGGTGAAATTCGCCAGCGACATCACCGACCAGGTCACCAGCCTGCGCACCGCTGCCGATTCGGCCCACGCCACCTCGGTGCAAAACGACGTCTGCGCGCGCAAGGGCTCGCAGGTGGTGCAGCAGACGGTGCAGATTATCGAAGACATTTCCCACGACCTGAACCAGGCCGCCGTGAGCATCGACGCGGTGAACAAGCAATCGGAGATCATCGGCACCATCGTGCAGACCATCCGCAGCATCGCCGAGCAGACCAACATGCTGGCGCTCAACGCCGCCATCGAAGCCGCCCGCGCCGGTGAGCATGGACGCGGTTTTGCGGTGGTGGCCGACGAAGTGCGCAGCCTTGCCGCGCGCACCAGCCAGGCGACGCTGGAGATTGTCGAGGTGGTGCGCAAGAACCACGACCTGTCGGCGAGCGCGGTATCGAGTATGCAGTCGAGCTTGAACCGTACGGGGCTCGGCGTGGAATTGGCCAACGAGGCCGGGCAGGTGATCCTGGAAATCCAGGAAGGCTCACGGCACGTGGTGGACGCGATCGGTCAATTCAACTCGACGTTGCAATTGCAGTAACTCACCCACACATGCAAACCCATGTGAAAGGCGATACTCGGTGAAAGAGAAGCCAATGTGGGAGGGGGCTTGCTCCCGATAGCGGTGGTTCAGTCAACATCTTTGACGACTGACACACTGCAATCGGGAGCAAGCCCCCTCCCACATTTGAATGCTTGATTAGAGGGCCGCCAGCGCCTGTTTTACCGGCTCAGCCGGCCCGGTGGTCGACGCCACCTGCTGCTGTTCCTTCAACCGTGCAGCCACTTCCCTGGAAATCGCGTCCTGTTTTTCCTGCGGCAGCGCCTGCGCCTGCTCTTCGGTCAACCCCTGTTCCTTGAGCAACTGCTCACGAATGCGTTCGCCCGGGGATTTGCTCATGTACTCGGTGAGTTCCGCGCGCGTGCCGGAGGCGGGCGCCGAGGCCTGGAGCTGCACACGGGTCTTGGCAAACGCCTCGTCAATACGCCCGCTCGCCTTGTCCAGATCCTTCTGCGCGGCCGGCAGGGTCAAGGCAGGCTGCGTTGCTGCCAGCACGCCGCTGTACAGGGTGCTGGCGGCCGCATTGGCCGGGTCCATGTCGGGCCGATTGACCTGTTGGACGTTAGATACGGCCTGGGTGTTGTTGTTAACCAGCATGATCGGTCACCTGCGCAAGTGTTCAGTACGAACTCTGGAGCAAATAGCGTGCCGCGTGCGCCGTGCCCGTTTTATTGGGCCTCGGGCCGATGTCGCGGCAACCGATGGCCCGTCGACGGCCAACCCTTGCCGTCAATGGGCGATGTTTTCCAGTGTCAGGTTGCGCGTACGCGGCCCGAACCAACTGATGGTGATCATTACGATGAGCATGCTGCTGGCGATAAACGCCAACACCCCCGGAGTGCCCAGGTGTTCGAGGATAAAACCGATCAACAGGCTGCTGAACACTGTCGACAAGCGGCTGAACGAGTAGCAGAAGCCGACCGCCCGCGCGCGAATATTGGTCGGGAACAGTTCGGCCTGATACGAGTGGTAGCTGTAGCTCAGCCAGGCGTTGCAGAAGGTGATCATCACGCCGCAGAAGATCAGCCCCACCGCGCTGGTCTGCAAGGCGAACAGGCTGCCGAAGATCATCGCGCCCATGGCCGAGCCGACAATCTGCCACTTGTTTTCAAAGCGGTTGGCCACCTTCACGAACAGCAGCGGCCCCAGCGGGTAGGCGAGGGTGATGATGAACGCATACAACAGACTGTGGGTCACGCTGACGCCCTGGCCCGACAGCAGCGCTGGCAGCCAATTGCCAAAGCCGAAGAAACCGATGGCCTGGAATACGTGGAACACGATCAGCATCAGCGCACGGCGGCGGTAGGGCGGTTGCCAGATATCGGCGAACCGGCCATTGCCCTGCACGTTGACCGCCTCGGGTTCCGGTTCATCCAGGGGGTTACCGTGATCTTTGCGGCAGCGCGCTTCAAGGTTGTCCATGATGGCGCCGGCTTCGTCGAACCGACCTTGCTGCGCCAGCCAGCGCGGCGACTCCGGCAGGCGCTTGCGCAGTTGCCAGATAAACAGCGCAAACACCGCACTGCTCAGCACCACCCAGCGCCACCCGGCAATGCCAAACGGCGCCTGGGGCACCAGCCACCACGACATCAACGCCACGGTCGGCACCGACAGAAACTGAATGAAAAACGCAAAGGCAAACGCCGAACTGCGCATGCGCTTGGGCACCAGCTCCGAGAGGTAGGCGTCGATGGTCACCAGCTCGATCCCCAAGCCAATGCCCACCAGAAAGCGCATACAAATGATGCCCAGGGCGGAGGTCTGCAGGCCCATCAACACCGTGGCGACGGTGTACCAGACCAGCGCGAAGGTAAAGATCGCGCGGCGCCCGTAGCGGTCGGCGATGGGGCTGAGCAGGCTGGCGCCGAAGAACAGGCCGAGAAACGTCGCCGCTGCGAAGGCGGCCTGGTCGGAGAAGCCGAACACGCCTTCGCTGCCGATGTGGAACAAGCCGGCGCTGATCAGGCCTGGGCTGATGTAGGCGGTCTGGAACAGGTCATACAGCTCGAAAAAACCGCCAATCGACAGCAACGCCACCAGGCGCCAAATAGTCGCAACGGGAGGAAGGCGGTCGATGCGCGCACTGATATGGGCGGCCCGGACCGGATCGATGCCGTCCGTGGAAGAGGCGGTGAGTGTCGACATGAGGGACCCTTTGGTGAGCGGTAAGGAATGGCATTCAGCGTCAAGCTAAACACGTTTACTTACAACTTAACGCGTGTCGCCCCTGTTTTTTCAGTTGTGACCGTCCAGGGCGAAGGTGTGAAAGCCCGCGTGCCGGGCCAGGCGCTGGTAGTACGCCGCGACGGCGGGATAGTGCGGGCGCTGCATTGGCGTCATCTGCCAGCGATGGACCGACAGGCCGATCAGGATGTCGGCGAGGGTGAACTCATTGCCGGCCACGTAGGCACCGGTGTTCGCCAACTGTTGTTCGAGAATGCCCATCCTGTCGTTCCACACCTGCACGGCGGCGGCGATTTGTGTCGCATCCAGACCCTCCGGGTTGTTTCGCACCAGCGCGGTAAAGGCAGCGCCCCAGGCGCGGTTGAGTTCGACGGCTTGCCAGTCGATCCATTGCTCCACCCGGGCGCGCGGCGCCGGCTCGATGGGCAACAGGTCATGGCGCTGGTAAAGGCCCACGAGATAGCGGCAGATGGTGTTGGACTCCCACAGCACGCCGTGGTCGTCGATCATCACCGGTATCTGCGCATTGGGATTGAGGGCAAGGAATTCAGCGGATTGGGTGGGCTTGAAGCCGATGCCCCAGTCCTCACGCACGTAGTCGATGCCCAGTTCCTGGCACGTCCAGAGTACTTTTCGCACATTGATGGAAGACGTGCGGCCCAAGATTTTCAGCGAATGCCCCATGGTGCGCCCCTGGCAATTGAGAATGGCCAATCTAGCAGGGGATGCGAGGCGAGCACAGTCCGTAATATGTGGCGAGCGGGCTTGCCCTAATGCCGTTCAGTTAAGCGCAGATTCCCTGTGGTGAGCAGGCTTGTCCTGCGTTGGGCTGCGCAGCAGCTCCAAAGCCAGGCGCTGAGCCGTATCAGGTACACCGCGTTTTGCTCGATTGGGGGCGCTTCGCGCCCCAACGCGGGGCAAGCCCTAATGCCGTTCAGTTAAGCGCAGATTCCCTGTGGCGAGCAGGCTTGTCCTGCGTTGGGCTGCGCAGCAGCCCCAAAGCCAGGCGCTGAGCCGTATCAGGTACACCGCGTTTTGCTCGATTGGGGGCGCTTCGCGCCCCAACGCGGGGCAAGCCCTAATGCCGTTCAGTTAAGCGCAGATTCCCTGTGGCGAGCAGGCTTGTCCTGCGTTGGGCTGCGCAGCAGCCCCAAAGCCAGGCGCTGAGCCGTATCAGGTACACCGCGTTTTGCTCGATTGGGGGCGCTTCGCGCCCCAACGCGGGGCAAGCCCTAATGCCGTTCAGTTAAGCGCAGATTCCCTGTGGCGAGCAGGCTTGTCCTGCGTTGGGCTGCGCAGCAGCCCCAAAGCCAGGCGCTGAGCCGTATCAGGTACACGGCGTTTTGCTTGATTGGGGGCGCTTCGCACCCCAACGCGGGGCAAGCCCGCTCGCCACAACAAGCCCGCTCGCCACGACAAGTCTGCTTGGCACAGCGCTGCACCGTTTTATTGCGGCCGGCTTTCAAGTGCGTGGCATGTGTTGATCCATCGCTTTGCCCACCAGCAATACGCTCAGCTCACTCAGTTGATGAATGGCGAGCGCAACATCGCGGTGTTTGCCCGTGAGGTCATCGGACAGGTCGAGCAGCAGGGTGCTGACGGAGCATACGGTTTCGTAGCTGTTGGTCAGCAGGGATTCGGTGGAAATATCGGGGACGAGGGTGAAGAGCGTATGCGGGGGATTGACACTTTGCATGGCTAAGTACCTGATTTTTGCCGGCGCCCGCATCGCTACTAAACGAGAGGTGGCAGCTGTACGCAGGTTAGTAGACCGGTAATCCCGCACAAAACCCGGCGCGCCCGAGGGCGCCCTACGCACAGCCGCCATAATGGGCCTGTGCATATTGTGCAAAGGAATTCGGGCTACTAAACCCGACCACCGAGAAATTCGGCGACGGACAAACCTTAGATAGACTGACCCTGGCGCACAAGCCGGCGGATTCTGACGTAAGCGTAGGCAACGGAGCAAGGTGCTTACCGCAATGTCAGCCCATTCCTACAGGCCTCCTACGTGCTCTCCCTCACCTGCAACTCAAACCCCATATCCACCACCGGTTTGGCAATCCGATTACCCGCCATGATCGTCAACAAATGCTCCGCTGCTCGCCGGCCGATCGCTTCGCGTGGCGTGCTGATGCTGCTCAGGCGCGGCACCATGAACGAGGACGCCGGCAAGTCGTTGAACCCCAGCACCGCCACTCGCCCAGGCACCTGAATGCCGTGGCGCATGGCTTCGAGCAGCGCGCCATGGGCCAGGTCGTCGTTGCCGAAGAACACCGCATCCACGTCGGGGTGCGCCGCCAGCAACTGCAGGAACAGTTCGCCGCCCAGGCCCACGGAAGACGGGCGCGGTGTCAGTATTTCCAGCGCCGGGTCGTACAGGCCGGCCTGTTGCAGCGCCCGGCGAAAACCTTCGCCGCGCAGCAGGGTGCGCTGGTCCAGCTGCGCGCCGATATAGGCCAGGCGTTTGCGCCCACGGGACAGCAAATGCGCGGCGGCCGTTTCGCCCGCTGCCAGTTGCGAGAACCCCACGCAGTTCACCCCGGCATTGGGGTCCAGGTCCATCATGTACACGCAGGGCACGTTGCTGGATTCGACCATTCGTCGCGCGCTTTCGGTGCGATCAAAACCCGTCAGCAGCAGGCCGCGTGGCTGGTAGGCCATGTAGTTGCGCAGCAGGTTTTCTTCTTCGTCGCGCGAATAGTGGGAGTTGCCGATCAGCACTTCGAAGCCCTTGGGCCTAAGCACCTGATGGATGGCTTCGAGGGTTTCGATAAACAAAAGGTTGGACAACGACGGCACCAGCACCACCACCGAATGGCTCTGGGCCGAGGCGAGGGCGCGGGCGGCGGGGTTGACCACGTAGTTGAGCTCGGCGGCGGCCTGCCGCACTTTTTCGGCCAGTTCCGTGGCCACGCTGCTGATGCCACGCAGGGCGCGCGAGGCGGTGATCGGGCTGACGCCGGCCAGACGGGCGACTTCGTTGAGGGTCGGGCGACCCGTGGTGCGCGTATTCTTATCGTTCTTGGAGGTCATCAGGCGGCTTGCCAAACAAAAATCGAGGCACTAAGGTAGCGCTGTCTCCGAAGGGCTGCAAATGATTGAACCCTGGGTTGCCTGATCCGGTTCAGTGCTAGAAGCAAGTCAGTTGGAACGGATGCACGCGTCACTCCATAAAAAAAGACAAGACGGCGCGGGAAAAGCCTGTTTTTGCACTAGCCTTACAGCGTGCAAAGGTAGCGCTATCTGCGTCCTGAGGTGTTTCATGAGTCAACCTGTTACCGCCCTGGTCATCATGGGTGTTTCCGGCTGTGGCAAGTCCAGCGTCAGCGAGGCCCTGTGCCGCCTGAACGGCGCCACCGCCATCGAAGGCGACAGCTTTCACCCTGCCGCGAACATCGAAAAGATGAGCGCCGGCCACCCCCTCAACGACGACGACCGCGCCGGCTGGCTCGACATCCTCTGCGATGAGCTGCGCCGTTCGCTCAAGGCCGGCGAGCATCCCGTGCTCACCTGTTCGGCCCTCAAGAAAAAATACCGCGACCACCTGCGCGAAGCCGCGCCGGGCCTGGGTTTCGTGTTTCTGGATCTGACCCGTGCGGTGGCCGCCGACCGCGTGTCCCATCGCCCCGGCCATTTCATGCCGGCCAGCTTGATCGACAGCCAGTTCGCCACCCTTGAATCGCCCAAAGGCGAGCCGCTGACCCTGGCCCTCAACGCCAGCGAAGACAGCGTCGAAGCGCTGGCCGAGCAAACCAATGCCTGGTGGCTCAAGCACGGTTTTGAACCTACTCATTGATTTTTTGCCGGAAGAGATAGCGCTATCCCCGGCAGGAAATTCAACACCCGCTTTAATAACAACAACAAACAGGAGAGACCCCCCATGTTTGGCATGTCCCACGAGTCCTACCTGCTGCTTGATGCAGTGGTCACTATCATCGGGTTGATCGTACTGATCACCCAATTCAAGGTGCACCCGTTCATTGCACTGATCATCGCGGCCGGCTTTCTCGGCCTGACCTCGGGCATGCCCGTGGACAAGATCATCAAGGCCTTCCAGGACGGTTTCGGCGGAGTGCTCGGCTTTGTCGGCATCATCCTTGCGCTGGGCACCATGCTCGGCAAGATGATGGCCGAATCCGGCGGCGCCGATCAGATCGCGCAGACCCTGATCCGCGCCTTCGGCAAGGAAAAGGTGCAGTGGGCGATGATGTTCGCCGCGTTCCTGGTGGGCATCCCGCTGTTCTTCGAGATCGGCTTCGTGCTGCTGATTCCGCTGGTATTCATCGTCGCGCGGCGCACCGGCGTGTCGCTGATCAAGATCGGTATCCCGTTGCTCGCCGGCCTGTCGGCGGTGCACGGCCTGGTGCCGCCGCACCCGGGGCCCCTGCTGGCCATCGGCGTGTTCGGTGCGGACATCGGCAAGACCATCCTGTACGGCCTGATCGTTGCGCTGCCGACGGCCATCATCGCCGGGCCGATCTTCGGTACGTTCATTTCCAAGTACATTCCGGGCAACCCGTCCCAGGAACTGGTGGACCAACTGGCCCGCGAGCCGGAAGCGAAAACCCTGCCGAGCTTCGGCATCACGCTGGTCACCGTGCTGCTGCCGGTGTTCCTGATGCTGCTCAAGACCTTCGCCGACATCGGCCTGCCGGACGGCCATGTGGTGCGCAACTGGATGGACATGATCGGTCACCCGATCACTGCGCTGTTGCTGGCGCTGCTGCTGTCGCTGTACACCTTTGGCCATCGCCAGGGCATCCACGCCAAACAGATCCTCAAGCTGCTCGACGCCAGCCTTGCACCGACCGCCGCGATCATCCTGATCATCGGCGCCGGCGGTGGCTTCAAACAGATGCTGGTGACCAGCGGCGTGGGCGACGTGATCGGCCATATGGCGGTGAGCGCGCAGATCAACCCGATCCTGCTGGCCTGGCTGGTGGCGGCGGTGATTCGTGTGGCTACCGGTTCTGCGACCGTGGCGACCATTACCGGCGCGGGCATTGTGGTGCCGGTGGTGGGCATGATCCCGGGGGTCAACCGTGAGCTGCTGGTGCTGGCGACGGGAGCAGGTTCGTTGATCCTGTCGCACGTCAACGATGCGGGGTTCTGGCTGGTCAAGCAGTACTTCAACATGACCGTGGTGGAGACGTTCAAGACCTGGACGGCGATGGAGACCATCCTGTCGGTGGTGGCGCTGATCTTCATCATGTTGTTGTCGCTGGTGGTGTAAGCCACACCGCAAAACAACGGTGTGAGCCCAATCCAATGTGGGAGGGGGCTTGCTCCCGATGGCAGAGTGTCAGTCACTGCATCTGGTGACTGATCCATCGCCATCGGGAGCAAGCCCCCTCCCACCGTTGTTACAGCATTGAATTCAGGCCCTGGCAACCAACCCATCCGCCCTGAACATCCCGCGAATCCCGCGCACGGCCTGGCGAATCCGGTCCTGGTTCTCGATCAGCGCAAAGCGCACATGGTCGTCGCCATACTCGCCAAAGCCGATGCCCGGCGACACACACACCTTGGCTTCCAGCAGCAATTTCTTGGCAAACTCCAGCGAGCCCATGGCGGCATACGCCTCGGGGATCTTCGCCCATACGTACATCGACGCCTTGGGATTCTCGACCATCCAGCCCAGCTCATGCAGGCCCTTGACCAGCACATTACGGCGCTGGCGGTACTGCTCGGCGATGTCCTTCACGCACTGCTGGTCGCCTTCGAGCGCGGCAATCGCCGCCACTTGCAGCGGGGTGAAGGTGCCGTAGTCGTGGTAACTCTTGATCCGCGCCAGGGCGTTGACCAGTTCCGGGTTGCCCACCATGAAACCGATGCGCCAGCCGGCCATGTTGTAGCTCTTGGACAGGGTGAAAAACTCCACCGCAATGTCCTTGGCGCCGGGCACCTGCATGATCGACGGCGCTTTCCAGCCGTCGTAGACGATATCGGCGTAGGCCAGGTCATGCACCACCAGCACGTCGTACTGCTTGGCCAGGGCGATCACCCGTTCGAAGAAATCCAGCTCCACGCACTGCGCGGTCGGGTTGGACGGAAAGCCGAGGATCATCATCTTCGGCTTGGGGATCGAGCCACGGATGGCCTGCTCCAGCTCGGCGAAAAAGTCCACGCCCGGAATCAGCGGCACCGAACGCACCTGGGCGCCGGCAATCACCGCACCGTAGATGTGAATCGGGTAGCTCGGGTTGGGCACCAGCACGGTGTCGCCCTGATCCAGGGTGGCCAGCATCAGGTGCGCCAGGCCTTCCTTGGAACCGATGGTGACGATGGCCTCCGACTCGGGGTCGATGTCCACGTCATAACGGTCCTTGTACCAGCGCGAAATGGCCCGGCGCAGGCGCGGAATGCCTTTAGAGGTGGAGTAGCCGTGGGTGTCTTCACGCTGGGCGACGGTGACCATTTTTTCCACGATGTGCGGGGGTGTGGGGCCGTCAGGGTTACCCATGCTCAAGTCGATGATGTCTTCGCCGCGCCGACGCGCAGCCATCTTCAGCTCGGCAGTGATATTGAAAACATAGGGAGGGAGTCGATCTATGCGCGCAAAGCGGCGCGGCGAACCTTGGTCGGCCATTGTTGCCTCGAAGTACGTAAGCGCCCGGAACCGTCCGAGCGACGTTGGCCACTGCGGTGGCCTGCGGCAGACAATACGGTCGATGATGGCCAGTTGTCCATACGCGTGGGAAAAATTTCCGCATGGAGCAGGGCGCCGATATACCCCTATACTCGACGCGGGTTTGTTCCCTCATAAGAAGGAGACTGTTCGTATGGATCAGCAGACAAAACAACCGTTGGAGCCGCGCATGGAAGCGGGCAGGGCCATGGTGATTGCGGGCGTAAAAGGGCGTTATTCCAAGGCCACCATCGGTGACATCCCGCGCCTGTGGGAGCTGTTCGACACCTGCATCAAGGACATCGGCAAGCGCGTCGGCGGGGTGACCTATGGCGTGTGTCATAACGCGCACCATGGCGAATTCGACTACATGGCCGGTGTTGAAGTACCCACCAAAGGCGATGTGCCCGGCAACTTCGAATCCATCGAGATCGCGCCGCTCAACTACGCCGTGTTCGCCCATCACGGGCCGGTGCAGGCACTGGCACAGACGTACGAGCGCATCATGTTCGAATGGCTGCCGCAGTCGGGCTACAAGGTCGTGGGGGCGGATTTCGAGCGCTACAGCGCGGACTTTGACGGGCGCAAGGGCACCGGCACGGTAGAGGTCTGGTTGCCGGTTGGGCAGAAGGCCTGAGCCAGCACCAGCAGCTGACGTCACGTAAACATGACATTCGTTTCTGAAGTCATGTTTACGTGACATTTACCGTCATGAATCAAACGCCCGGCGCAACCTGCGCTCATACCCGATCCGCCCTTTGTACGCCTCCCCGCTGTCCACCCACCCCGCCCGCAGGTACAGGCCCATCGCCGCGACGTTGTCACTGTCCACCGACAATTCCAGTGCCTTGATCTGCGGCCAGGTTTCAATGGCCACAGCGGGTAACGCCAGCAGGCAAGCCTTGCCAAACCCGCGCCCTTGCTGGCGCCGATCCACCTGCAACGCGTGCAGCGTCGCGCTGTGTTCATCGGCCCATTGGGGCAGGCACGGGGGGCGCTTGAGCAGTAGGAAGGCAACGGGAATCTCGTCGGCCAGCAGGGCAAATCCCTTCACGCCAGGGCTGGGGTTGACCAGCAGCGTATTGAGGGCGCAGTACATGTCACCGGAAAACGGCAGTTGCTCGGGGTGAACTTCGATGTCGCGCAGTTGCTGCTGTTGCACAGCAGTCAGCGCTTCGTAGGAAACAAGGCGGGTTTGCATAGGGAAAACCGAACGGCGCAGTGAGGAAAGCAGTTTAACGCCTTCCCTGATCGCCCAGACAAAGAAGATCACTCCTGTGGCGAGCGGGCTTGCCCCGCGTTGGGGTGCGAAGCGCCCCCAATCAAGGAAAACGCGGTGTACCTGACACTACGAGGAGTATGGTTTGGGGCTGCTTCGCACCCCAACGCGGGGCAAGCCCGCTCGCCACCACCACAAGCCTGCTGGTCACACGCAAATGCCCTTTGTCTGAAAGGGCTCAGTCAAGCATCTGCCCCAGCAACCAGCTCCCTGCCGGCCCCGGTGGTCGTTGCCGTGACCATAACGCGTCGATCGCCACCGAACGCGGCCAGCCGCGTACCTTGAGTTCCACCAGGCTGGCATTGCCGAAGCGCTCCACCAGCCAGCGGGGCAGGGGCGCCCAGCCGAACCCCAGTTGCGCCATTTCCATCAGCATCAGGTAACTGGCGGCCGACCACACGCGCCCGGCCGCGCGGTTGTCGTAGGGTTTGACGATGCTCGCCAGGCGCAGTTCGCGGTGCTGTTTCAAGCGCTGCGGGTCCACCTGCGCAAGGCTCGCCAGGGCATGCTGCGGTGACACGAACAATGCGGTTTCGGTGCGCTCCTGCACCGGCGAACTGGTGAGGTCGGGCGGGTAGACGTCCTGCTGCTCGATAAACGCCATGTGCGCGCGGCCGCTTTGCACCAGGTCGACCAGGTCATCGCATTCGGCGATCAGCCATTCCAGCTCCAGGTCCGGGTAACGTTCGGCAAAGACGAGGATTGCGGTTTCGAAGCGCGGCGACTGGTAGGTGTCCGACATGGCAATCGTCACTTTCGGCTCCAGGCCCTGTGCCAGTTGACTCGCCGCCAGTTGCAGGCGGCTGCTGGCCTCCAGCACCTGTTCCGCCCGTTGCAGCAGCACACGCCCGGCCGGGGTCAGTGTGGGCTTGCGGCTGCTGCGGTCGAACAGCACCACATCCAGGTCAATCTCCAGGCTCGCCACCGCCGCGCTGATGGTCGACTGGCTCTTGCCCAGCTTGCGCGCCGCCGCTGAAAAAGAGCCCTGGGTGGCGGCCTGAACAAACGCCTGCAGCACTTCGTGAGAGGCCATGAGGTATCGCCTTGGTCGATGGTTATTGGTTATGAAGTATCGGTGTGGCGGGTGAGCATGGCAACCGTCGTCAATCACGGAGCCGGGCCATGAACCCTACCAAATCGATCACTGAACGCGTTTGCCAGGCCCTCGGTTTCGAGGGCCTGGCCTTGTTGATCTGTACGCCGTTGCTGGTGTGGATCACCGGCAGACCGGCGCTGGAAATGGGCGCGGTGACCCTGGGCATGAGTTTGTTGGCGCTGACCTGGAACATCATCTTCAACAGCCTGTTCGACCGACTCACGTTGCGCCTGCAACTCGCCGGCGGCGCCTGGACTCGCGTGCTGCACGCGCTGATGTTCGAAGGCGGGCTGATCATCGTGGCCGTGCCGTTGATTGCCGCGTGGATGAAGATCAGCCTGTTGCAGGCCCTGATGCTCGACATTGGCGTGCTGCTGTTTTTTCTGCCGTACACCTACGTGTATCACTGGGGCTACGACGTGTTGCGCGACAGGTTCCTACAAAAACATGCCACCCGACGCCTCGATACGTTGCCCGGTGATCCATGCGCTGCCGTCGGCCAGCAGGCTGGCGATGACGCCGCCGATATCATCCGGTAAGCCGGCGCGGCCCAGGGCGGTGTTGTTGGCGACCATGGCGTTGAGGCCGGCGTTGTCGCGCACGGCGCCGCCGCCGAAGTCGGTTTCAATGGCGCCGGGGGCGAGTATGTTGACGCTGATGCCACGGGTGCCGAGTTCCTTGGCCTGGTAGCGGGTGAGCACTTCCATCGCGCCTTTCATCGCGGCATAGGCGGCGTAACCAGGCAGGCTGAAGCGCGCCAGGCCGCTGGACACGTTGAGGATGCGTCCGCCGTCGCGGATCAACGGCAACAGCTTCTGGGTCAGAAAAAATGGCCCCTTGAATTGAATCGCCAGCAACTGATCGAACTGCGCTTCGGTGGTCTCGGCAAAGCTTGCGTGAATGCCGATCCCGGCGTTGTTGACCAGAAAATCGAAGTGATCCTGTGCGAAAACATCTCTGAGCACTCGGGTAATGTCGCCAGCGAACGCGTCGAAGGTGGCGCTCTGGCCCACATCCAGTTGCAGCATCGCCGCGCGGCCGCCCAGTTGCTCGATCTGCGTCACCAGCGCCTGCGCCTCGTCGGCCTTGCTGTGATAGGTGCCGATGATGTCGACGCCCTGCGCTGCCAGGTGCAGGGCGGCGTTTTTGCCCAGGCCACGGCTGGTGCCAGTGATCAATGCGATTTTACGGGTCATGGTGAGTGCCTCTGCGTGTGGGTGTGGAATGAGTGTATTTGTCCGACCGCAACGTGATAAACAGCGCTATACCGGAATCACTGGCCGGATAAGGCGAACAATCCATGAACAAGCTTGAACTGCTGCGCACCTTTGTACGGGTCACCGAACTGTCGAGTTTTACCCAGGCAGGCGAGCGCCTTGGCCTGCCGCGCTCCACTGTGTCCGAGCATGTGCAGGCGCTGGAGGAACTGCTCGGCGCGCACCTGTTGCAGCGCACCACGCGCAAGGTGCAGGCGACCCAGGACGGCCTTGTGCTGTATGAGCGCAGCAAGGATCTGCTGGCGCACATGGAGGAGCTCGAAGGGCTGTTTCGTCAGGATGAAGCGCAACTGGCGGGACGTATTCGGGTGGACATGCCCAATGTGATGGCGCGGGACCTGATCCTGCCGCGCCTGCCCGACTTCATGCACGCGCACCCGCTGATCGAGCTGGAAATCAGCACCACCGACCGCCAGGTCGATCTGCTCGCCGAAGGGTTCGACTGCGTGCTGCGCGTGGGTGCGCAGCCGGACCAGAGTGTGGTGGCCCGCTGGCTGTGCAGCCTGCCGATGCTCAACTGCGTGAGCGCCACCTACCTGCAACGCTTTGGCACGCCGCACACACTCGCCGACCTGGCCAACCACCATCTGGTGCATTACGTGCGGCCACTGGGCTCACGCTCGGCGGGGTTCGAATACCTGCAGGGCAACAAGGTGCAGCGCCTGCCCATGGCCGGGCGGGTCACGGTCAACAGCACCGATGCCTACAAGTCGGCATGCCTGGGCGGTTTCGGGATTATTCAGGTGCCAGCCCTGGGCCTCGGCGCTGAACTGGCCAGCGGTGAGCTGGTGGCGGTATTGCCGGACTACCCGGCACCGCCGCTGGACGTTTCATTGCTGTACGCCGGGCAGCGGCATTTGCCGTTGCGCGTGCGGGTGTTCATGGACTGGCTGGCCGGCGTGCTGCAAGCGCAGCTCTAACGCCGCGCCGACAACTGCTGCGGCGCCAGGAACGCGTCGTGGAAGTAGTCGCGAAACGCCTGCATCGCCGGGGTAAACGCGCGCTCGCGGTGCCAGGCCAGGCCCACGCTCATGGGCGTTACCGGGTCGGTGACGGTCAGGGTTTCGATGCGCTTGCCTTCCAGCGACCAGGGCCGGTGCACCAGGTCCGACAGGATCGCCACGCCGCTGCCATTGGCGACCATGCTGCGCACCGCTTCCACCGAACTGGTGCGCAGCCGCACGTTTGGCGTCTGCCCGGCCTGTTCCCAGTAGCGCATGGCGCTGTGTTCGGCCTCGTCCACGGTGAGCAGGATATAAGGCTCCTGCGCCACGTCCGCCAGGCTCACCGCGCCCCGTTCGCACAACGGATGATGGCTGGGCAGCCACAGGCGGCGTTCGGAGTTGAACAGGATTTCCGAGACGATCGCCGGGTGCGTGAGGTTGGCGGTGAGCACCACGGCCATGTCGAACCCGCCGTCGAGCAGGCCCTGTTCGATGGCCTGGCGCTCCTGTTCGAACACCTCGATGGTCACGTCCGGGTGCCAGTGCTCCATGCGCTGCAAGTGGTGCGGCAAAAAATAGCCCAGCACGGTGTAACTGGCGGCGACGCGCAGTACGCCGCTGGCGCGGTGGTCCGGCAAGGGGCTGTTCAGCGCGTCGTCGACACTGCGCACGATCACATAGGCACGGTTGAGAAAGTGCCGGCCTGCGTCGGTGAGGTTCATGCCCTGGGCCGAGCGCATGAACAACTGCACGCCGAGCAGGGCTTCCAGCTCCTTGATCGCCGTGGTGACCGCCGATTGGGAGATGTTCAAGTGAATCGCCGCCTGGGAAATCTGGCCGATTTCGGCGGTGGCGACAAAGTAACGGACCTGGCGCAGGGTGAGGGACATCTGCCTCTCCAGTACTTGGGGGTATCTGATTTTCAGAAGATGCCCCATCTGATAATAGATCTTCCCAAGGGGTCAAGGGGCAGCCTACTTTCGCTGCATCCCCTTTGACGGAGCGCACGCGATGCAGGCAGTGGATTTCAATTCAGACATGGGCGAAGGCTTCGGCCCCTGGACCATCGGCGACGGCGTCGACGCGGAGTTGATGGCCTATATCAGCTCGGCCAATATCGCCACCGGCTTTCACGCCGGCGACCCCGGCACCATGCGCCGCACCGTGGCGCGCGCCAAACAGCTGGGCGTCGCCATCGGTGCGCATCCGGGCTTTCGCGACCTGGTCGGTTTCGGCCGCCGCCATATCAACGCGCCGGCCCAGGAACTGGTGGACGACATGCTCTACCAGCTCGGCGCCCTGCGCGAAATCGCCCGGGCCCAGGGGGTGACCCTGCAGCACATCAAACCCCATGGCGCGCTCTATATGCACCTGGCCCGCGACGAGGAAGCCGCGCGCCTGCTGGTACAAAACCTGCAAATCATCGAGCCGACGCTGTTGCTGTACTGCATGCCCAACTCGGTGATCTGGCGCGTTGCCAGCGAGCTGGGGCAACCCGTGGTGCGCGAGTTCTACGCCGACCGTGAGTACGACCTCAGCGGCTCCATCGTGTTTACCCGCAACGTGCGTGCGCTGGACCCGGCCACCGTGGCGGCGCGGGTGCTGCGCGCGTGCCAGAGCGGGTGGGTGCGCACTGTGGAAGGCGAAGACCTGTTCATCGAATTCGACTCCATCTGCCTGCACAGTGACACCCCCGGCGCGCTGGAACTGGTGGAAGCCACCCGTGAAGCGCTGGACCGCGCCGGTATTGACGTCAGAACCCCCCAATAAGATCGACCCGCTAACTTTTTTGCCTGCCTTTCTACAATGATTCCAAGAGGAACAGACATGGCTGAAACGTCCCCCATCCGCTACAGCTTCGGTGCTGACGAACACCTGTTCGCCGAGGTCAGCGACAGCATGTCCCTGGAGGCCTTCTTCACAGGCATGGCGGTGACCCGCGCGGTGGAGCGTCTGGCGCTGGAAGGCGTGCTGGATATCTGTCTGGCCAACGCCTCGTTCCAGATCCGCTTCGATCCCGACCGTATCGCGCCCCACGTGTTGCTCGACGCCGTGCAAAGCGCCGAGGCCCAGGCCGTGGCCGAGCGCACCCTGCACACGCGCATCATCGAAATTCCGGTGCTCTACAACGACCCCTGGACCCATGAAACCCTGATGCGTTTTCGCGACCGTCATCAGGACCCCAGCGGCACTGACCTGGAATACGCCGCGCGCATCAACGGCCTGGCCGATGTGGACGCGTTCATCCACGCCCACAGCGGTGCGCCGTGGTTTGTGTCGATGGTCGGGTTTGTGGCGGGCTTGCCGTTCATGTTTCAGATGGTCGAGCGCGCGCGGCAGTTGCAGGTGCCCAAGTACCTGCGCCCGCGCACCGACACGCCCAAACTGACCCTGGGCCATGGCGGCTGTTTCGGCTGCATCTACTCGGTGCGCGGCGCCGGCGGTTATCAGATGTTTGGGGTGACCCCGGCACCGATCTACGACCCGGCGCAGCAGTTGGCTTACCTCAAGGAGCACATGGTGTTCTTCCGGCCTGGCGACATCGTGCAGTTCAAGCCGATTGACCGTGATGCCTATGACCTGGCGGTGGCTGAAGTGGACGCCGGGCGCTTCGACCTGCGCATCCGCCCGGTGGAATTTTCCCTCGACGCGTTTCTCGCCGACCCCGTCGGCTACCCGAAAACCCTGCAGGAGGCGCTGGCATGATCAAGGTGCTCAAACCTGGCCTGGCCACCTCCGTGCAGGACCTGGGCCGCGAAGGTTATTACCACCTGGGCATCCCGCCTTCGGGTGCGCTGGACCAATACGCGCTGAGCGCGGCCAACCACCTGGTGGGCAACCCGCTGGGGGCGGCGGGGCTGGAATGCACCTTGATCGGCCCTGAGCTTGAGTTTACGCTGGACGCGTTGGTGGCACTCAGCGGCGCATTGATGTCACCGCGCCTGGACGGCGAGGTGGTGCACCAGGACACCGCCTTTGCGGTGCGCGCCGGCCAGGTACTGCGCTTCACGTTTCCCGTGGCCGGCGCACGCACATACCTGGCCGTGGCGGGCGGCATTGATGTGCCGCTGGTGCTCGGCAGTCGCTCCACTTATACCCTGGGCGCGCTGGGCGGTTTCCATGGCCGGCGTCTGCAGGAGGGCGATGTGTTGCCGGTCGGCGAAGCCAGCGGCGCGGGTCGTGTCGGCAACAGCCTGCCGATGGCCTTGCGCCGTTCGGTGGGCGGCGACATAACCCTGCGCGTGGTGCCGGGGCTGTATTACGAGCGCTTGACCACGGGCGCGAAAAGCAGCTTTTTTGCCGAACCCTGGACGGTGGGCTCCGAGGCCGACCGCATCGGCTATCGCTTCAAGGGCGGCAGCGCGTTGAGCTTTCAGCCACGGGAGCAGCCGTTTGGCGCCGGCTCCGATCCGTCGAATATTGTCGACAGCTGCTACCCGATCGGCTCGATCCAGGTACCGGCGGGTCTGGAGCCGATCGTGCTGCACCGCGACGCGGTGTCGGGCGGTGGCTACGCCATGATCGGCACCGTGATCAGTGCCGACCTGGACTTGATCGGACAGATGCAGCCGAACCAGCGGGCGGGGTTTGTGGCGGTCAGCCTGGAAGAGGCGCTGGAGGCGCGGCGCGTCTACAAGAAGCGCCTCAACATAATGGCCGGGTTATTCACGTCCTGAAAAACACAGAAAACCCCTGTGGGAGGGGGCTTGCTCCCGATAGCGGTGGGTCAGCCAATTTTCAGGTAGCTGACCTGCCGCCATCGGGAGCAAGCCCCCTCCCACATTTTGAACAGTGTCCGGTCAGAACAGTTGGGTGAACAGCCAGTACAGGCTGCCCGACAGCAGAATCGCCGCCGGCAAGGTCAGCACCCATGCCATCAGCAGGTTACGGATGGTGCGCATCTGTAACCCACCACCATTGGCCACCATCGTGCCCGCCACGCCCGATGACAACACGTGGGTGGTCGACACCGGCAATCCATACATATCCGCCGCGCCGATGGTCAGCATCGCGACCATTTCCGCCGATGCGCCCTGGGCGTAAGTCAGGTGGGTCTTGCCGATCTTCTCGCCCACCGTCACTACGATGCGCTTCCAGCCAACCATGGTGCCCAGCCCCAATGCGATGGCCACGGCGATTTTCACCCACAGCGGAATAAAGCGCGTGGAGTTGTCGAGTTGCTGTTTGAACAGTTGCAGCTTGTCCTGGGTGTCGGCGTCGAAGTTGCCGACCTTGCCCTTGTCCATCAGGCGAATGGTTTCGCTGGTCAGGTACATGTCGTTACGCACGTTGCCTACCGCTTCGGCGGGGACTTTGGCGAGGGAGCCGTAGCCTTTTACTTCGTCACCGATGTGGCCGGTGAGGGCGGCCAGCGCCGGCACCAGGTCCGCCGTGGGCTCCTTGGTGCGCACGTAGGTGGAGAGGACCGGGCGCGGGTCACCGAGCAATGGCTGCGGTGCGCTTTTCACCAGCGCCACCTGGGTCACCTCGGCCACCGCCGCGAACTGCAACGACTGCTCGGCGGGCATGGCGCGGTTGAGGGCATAGGCCATCGGCAGGGTGCCGACGAGGATCAACATGATCAGGCCCATGCCTTTTTGCCCGTCGTTGGAGCCGTGGGCAAACGACACGCCGGTGCAGGTGACGATCAGCATGCCGCGGATCCACCACGGCGGCGGGGCGTCGCCCTTGGGCGCCTTGTACAGCGCGCGATTCTTGACGAAGGCGCGCAGGGCCAGCAACAGCAGCGCGGCAAAGCCGAAGCCGATCAGTGGCGAAAGCAGCAGCGCATAACCGATCTTGATCGCCTGGCCCCAATCCACGCCGCTGGTGCCGTCACGCCCGTGCATCAAGGCATTCGCCACGCCGACGCCGATGATCGAGCCAATCAGGGTGTGGGAAGAGGAGGCCGGCAAACCCAGCCACCAGGTGCCGAGGTTCCACAGGATGGCTGCAATCAGCAGGGCGAAGATCATCGCAAAACCGGCCGAGGAGCCCACCTGCAGAATCAGCTCGACCGGCAGCAGGGCGATGATGCCGAATGCCACCGCGCCGCTGGAAAGCAACACGCCGAGAAAGTTGAAGAACCCCGACCACACCACCGCAAAGTGCGGCGGCAGCGAGTTGGTGTAAATCACGGTTGCGACCGCGTTGGCGGTGTCGTGGAAGCCGTTGACGAACTCGAAACCCAGCGCGATCAACAACGCCACACCCAGCAGCAGGAACGGCGTCCAGGTGGTGACAACGGCGCCCATTTCCTTCATGTCGTGCATCAGGCTGTAGGCGGTGAACAACAGGCCCATGGCAAGCACGGCGAAGAACATGATCACGGTGATCAGGCCGGGTTTCTTGTCCAGTCGGGGTTTGGGATCGCCGTGTGAGGCGGTGGTGGAGGCAGTCAGTGAAGGGGTGGCCATGCCGGAGCATCCTGTGTGAGGAAGGATGTCGCCCATGATCATTACAAAATGTTACAGAGATACTGCAACAGGTCAGTGTTCACGCGAATGAAATGGCCACTTGTCCAGAACTCACCGCCAACCCCATGTGGGAGGGGGCTTGCTCCCGATAGCGGAGTGTCAGGCACTGATGTGTCACTGACCCACCGCTATCGGGAGCAAGCCCCCTCCCACAGTTGATTGCATTGCAATCAGTAGTCTTTGCGTTTGCGGAAGGCCCAGCGCCCGGCGATCAAGGTGAAGGTGGCCACCAGCGCCACCAGGATCCAGAAGCCTTCCGGGTCCTGGGAGAGCGGTACGCCGCCCACGTTCATGCCGAAGAAACCGGCGATGATGTTGATCGGCAACGCCAGCACCGTGACCACGGTCAGGGTGAACAGCGTGCGGTTGCTCTGCTCGTTGAGATTGGCGGCGATTTCTTCCTGCAACAGCTTGATACGTTCACCCAGGGCCGTGAGGTCGTTGATGATCAGCGCGAACTCCTCGGTGGATTTGCGCAACTCCTTCACGTCTTCCTTTTGCAGCCATTGTGGCGGGCGATTGAGCAGGCGCAGCAGCGAGCCCGGCTCCAGCGCCAGCAGGCGTTGCAGGCGCACCAGCACACGGCGCGCGGCACCGAGTTCGGCGCGGTTGGTGGCCAGTTGCGAGGACAGCAGCTGGTCTTCGATATGGTCGACGCTGATGCTGGTCTTGCGCACGATCTGCGTCAGCACTTCGCCCTGATCGCGCAGCAAATGCACCAGCAGCGCCAGCGGTGAGCGAAAGCCCTCACCGGCCTTCACCGAGGAACGCAACTTGTCCACCGAGTGCAACGGTTGCAGGCGCGCGCTCACCAGCAGGCGGCTGCGGGCGCACACCCACAAGGTGGAAATGTCCGACGACACCAGGCTGCTGAAGTTGAACACCACGTCGTTGACCACCGCCAGCAAGGCCGAGTCCACATGTTCGATACGCGTGGAGCGCGAGCCTTCGTGCAGGGCTTCGAAGAACTCCTCGGGCAAATCCAGATGCGCCTGCATCCAGCGTTCGCACGCGGCGTGGGCCAGGTTCAGGTGCAGCCACAAAAACTCGTCGGGGTCGGCCGGTTGTTGCAGGGCCTGCAGGGCGGTGGCGGAGTCGATCTGTTCGCCCTTTTCACCGGGGCGAAAACGGAAACCGTAAAGCAGGCCAAACAGATCGGGATCCTGGTGGCTGTGGTCAATGCTGTGGTTCATGGAGTCTCGCAGGGAAAGCGCCTGTAGGACGTTTCACAGGTTCGCATGCGCGAATCATTGCAAGGCTGGATGACGATTTTGTGACGCTTTGAAAACTTGCTCAGCGCGTCGTCAGCATGAAGGTGAAGCACGTCCCCGAATGCTCGCAGGTCAATACCTCCAGATCCCCGCCGTGGGCGTCGGCAATCTGCTTGACGATATACAAACCCAGGCCCAGGCCTGCTTGCGGGGTGTCGGTGACGGGGCGCGCGTAGGGCTCGAACAGGCGAGGCAAGGCCTGCCGGCTGATCTGCCCGGAATTTTTTACCGAGAGCGTGAAGAGGCCATGCTCGATCTTCGCCGTGACGTCCACAGGTCCCTCAGGGCGCCCGTGATGGATGGCGTTGGCCACCAGGTTCGAGAGTAACTGCGCCAGGCGCTCGCGGTCGCCGTGGACGCCACGCAGGTCGCCGATATCGGCGCGAATCACCCGCGTGGGGTGCACGCTCTGCACTTCGGACACCACGTGTTGCAGGGCGCTCTGCAACCCTTCGCAATCGCTCAGGTGCAGCGGAATGCCGCTGCCCATGCGGCCACGGGCGAAATCCAGCACGTCTTCGACCAACTGCGCAGCACGCCGGCCGCTGGTGAGAATGTGCTGCACCAGCGGGTCGGTGGCCGCTGATGAATGCTTGCGCAGCAGGCGTTCGGCGCTGAAGTTGATGGCGAACAAGGGGTTGCGCAGGTCATGGCCCAGCACCGCGATAAATTGCTCGCGCAGTTCTGCGGTGCCACGTTCTTCGTGCAGTTGCGCTTCGGTATGTTGCAGGGCTTCTTCGGCTTCGATCTGCAGCGACAGCACCCGCGCGAACGACTCCATGGTGGATTGGATCGCGCTGCTGCGCAGGTTGGCGGGGTTGGTGTCGAGGGCGCAGATGGTGCCGAAAAAACGCCCGTCGGTGCGGAACACCGGCACCGAAATATAGCTTTCAAACTGGTAGATACGCGGCGTGTGGTGGTCGTGATAAAGCGGGTCTTCGCTGGCCTTGTCGATCACCACGGACACATGGGAACCGCGGATTTCGTGGCAGATAGTGGTGGTCAGGTCCAGCTCGCCGCCGACCCCGAGGCCGAATTCCAGGTGGTCAAGCACGGCGCAGGCGGTCCAGGTGTCGTCGGTCACCCTGGCCACGGCAGCGAAGCGCAGGCCGGTCATGTCGCTGATGACCTGAAGCATCGCGGGCACGGCGCTGATCCGGCCAATGGTAGCGATGTCGGCAGCTTTTGGTTCCATGCAGCAGCCTCTGTGCGCAGCGTGAAGGGCGTGGTTCCCTGCCCGATGCGGGGGATTTTAACGACCTTGGGTGGCGTGAGGGTAATTTCCTTTAATAAAGTAGGAATTTTCCTGCGCCCATAAAAAAACCGCGCCACCCGAAGGTGGCGCGGTTTTTTGGGGATTCAACTCAAGTGTCTTGCTTGTTTTCCAGCACGGCACCGGTCTTGGCGTCGAGCTTCACTTCAAAGCGCTTGCCGGTGGTGTCGGTCAGGTCCACTTCGTAGACATACTGGTCAGCGAAGCCGTGTTTGGTGTCCAGCTCAGTGTCAGTGATCGAAGCGCCAGGGTGAGTTGCCACGGCTGCTGCGTTGAGCTTGTCGAAAGGCATCACGGCGCCCGACTTGAGCAGGCCATCAATGTGATCCGGACGAACATCCGCCTGAGCCAAACCGGCGGTCAGGGTCAGGGCGGTGGCAGCGAACAGGGCAGTCAAAGTTTTCATGGTGTGTCCTCTTGGGTGAACTGTTTAAGTGGCGCCAGATTAACCAGCGCAACTTAATTCATCCTTAATGGCGCACTGACACCAATGCCTCAGTATTTATAGTCGTTGAGCAGGTCCTGCACGCTGGACGACGGCCAGCGCTTGTAGAACTTCAGCAGTTCGGCCGCGCGGTTGGTGAAGATGCCGTCGACACCGGCGTTCATCACTTTTTCGAAATCCACCGGCTCATCGACGGTGTAGACGTGCACCAGCAGGCCTTTATCGTGGGTCAGTTTGTTCATTTGCGGTTTCACCAGGTCGGTGTAGCTCTGGTCACCGTGATGGGTCTGCTCGGCCGAAGGGCCGGTGCCGATGGCGCCAAGGTCCTTGGCCTGGTCGACCCATTTTTCGAACTCGGCGGCGTCTTTCGGCTCTTGCTTGGCGTAGTAGGCGGCCTTGGTCGGCTCGCCGGATTCGGCGAAGGTCTGTTTGGATTTCGGCTCGATGCTGCCTTCACCCACCCACAGCAGCAGAATCTTCGGCGTGTTCGGCATTTCCTTTTGCAGCTCTTTGAGGCTCGACACCTCGAAGGTTTGTAGCACCACGCGGCCCTTGCCCTGGCCGACGCCGGTGTTGCTCTTGCCCAGCTTGGAACCGGCGGAACTCAGCCAGCCCTTGTCCAGCAGCTTGGTTTTGAGGTCGGCTTCGATGCCCGGGAATTGCTTGGGCTCCTTGGTCTCGATGTACAGGCCGGGTTTGTGCTGCGGGTTGCCTTCGGCGATTTTGATGATGTCGTCCAGGCTCTGGATTTTCAGGCCGACGAAGCCCGGGCGGGCGCGGTCCGGGTAAGCGGCGTTGAACCAACTGCCGGCGTCGAGGGTTTGCAGTTCTTTCCAGGTGAACTCGTTGGCCGGCGCGTCTTTGCGCTCGGGGAACTTGCTGGCCACGTCGGTGGTGCGCTGCAGGTTATTGTCGTGCAGGGCAAACAGCACGCCGTCCTTGCTGCGCTGCAGGTCCATTTCCAGGTAGTCGGCGCCCAGGTCGCGCGCGACCTTGTAGGCCGCGGCGGTGGATTCGGGGGCATCGTAGGACGCACCACGGTGGGCGATGACGGCCGGGTAGGGGATGCCTTCGTTTGTCGCCAACTCGGCCGGGCTGATCGAGTCGGCTGCCTGCGCCTGGCCAAGACCGAGCATCAGTGCGAGCAGCAAAGCGCTCTTGGAAAACGTGACAGGCATAAGCGAAGTCCTTTCGTGGAGGTAACTTGAGAAGGCTTCCTTTTTAACAAGTGATTGTGAACGGCGCTATCACCAAACCGACATTAACGTGCGCGCGGGGTGTTTTAGGGTCTTTCTTGACCCGGTAAAGATCAAATTGTGGGGAGGGAGCAAGCCCCTCCCCACAGAGGTGTGCATTTCAGACTGAAAAGGCGTAAGCCCTTTCGACCTTGCACACGCGCGTATGAAGCGCCGAATACCAGCTGGCGCGCCCTTGCTCGCGTACCTGCGTGTGCTCGGCGTTTTGCTTCCACGCCAGAATCGCCGCTTCGCTACGCCAATACGAAACCGTAATCCCCAGCCCGTCCTCGCGCGCCGACTCCACGCCGAGGAACCCCGGTTGTTCGCGGGCCAGTTCCAGCATGCGCAGGGCTGCCTGGCCGTAACCCTGGTCCCCCTCGCTGCGCAGCGAGCTGAAGATCACCGCGTAGTAGGGCGGCGCGGGTGTGTTGGCGATCATGCCGAAAGCGCCTGGCAGGCCTTGAGCAGCGCCATCGCCAGTGGCGGCGTGGTGCCCTTGAGCGCCGCACGTTCGGGCTGGAACAGCGTGGCGACGAAGAACGGGTGGTTCAGCAGTTCGACGGCGCGCGGCTCGCCGGCGGCGTCGTGGCCGCTGGCAATCAAGTCGCCTTCCAGCAGAGCGCTTTCGAAGGCGGGGTTGATGCCGTAGCGGCAGCGGTAGCCTTCTTCGAGATCCAGCTGGCCGTAGGCATCGGCGATGCGGGTGTTGGGGACCAAACGTATGGTGTCGATCGCCTCCACCAACGCGCAGCCAAGCGGCGCGATCACCGCACGCTGGGCATCCGGCACCAGTTCACCGTGTTCGGCATCGGCCCAGCCCAGTACATGGCGGGCATATTCGAGCACAGCGTGCTGAAAACCGCCGCAGGTGCCGAGGAAAGGGCGCCGCTGTTCGCGGGCAAAACGCACCGCGCGCAAGGCGCCTTGCGTGTCGCGGTAGGGGCTGGCGGGCACGCACCAAAAACCGTCGAAACCCTGCAACAGCGCCGTGGAGGTGAGCGTGTCGGTGGCGAGCCACTTGACGTGCACCGTCAGGCCCAGGGTGTGCGCGGCCTGTTGCAGCGCGAGCGGGATCGCCTGGTGCGCGATCACATCCGGGTTGTAGTCGCCGATCAGGGCAATGTGCAGAGCGGTGGTTTTCATCAGAGGCATCCCATGGCTTGTTGTGTCCTGATGCGCACTATAGATTGGCGCTCACGCAATCAAAATTGGCGTTTTCCCACATGCTCAATGCAGCTACGCACTATCAAATCGACTACACCGACCTGTCCCTGATCCTGGCGCTGGTGCGCGGCGGCAGCCTGGCGCGGGCGGCGGCGTTGTTGCGGGTGGATGTGTCCACGGTGTTCCGCGCGGTGCGGCGGCTGGAGGCGGCACTGGGGCAAACGCTGTTTGAAAAAAGCCGCGCCGGTTACCTGCCCACCGGCCTGGCAAGCAACCTGGCGCAGCAGGCTGAACGTGCCGAGCAGGCCCTGGAAGCCGCGCGCATCGGTGTGGAGCAGGGCGGCGAGGTGATCAGCGGCACGGTACGCCTGACCTGCACCGACTCTGTGCTGCAAAGCCTGCTGTTGCCGGCACTGGCGCAGTTCATGCCGGCTTACCCGGCGCTGACGCTGGAGCTGAGCACGTCGAATGACTTTGCCAACCTCAGCCGCCGCGATGCCGACATTGCCCTGCGCCTGACCCGGACGCCGCCGCAGCACCTGGTCGGACGCAACCTGGGCAGCGTGGCGTATCGGGTGTGTGCCAGCGCCGAGTATGCGCGCCGGCACGCGGGCCGCGCGTTGGCCGAGCTGGACTGGATCGCGCCGGATGATTTCCTGCCCGATCACCCCACCGTGGCCTGGCGCCGTGAACACCTGCCGGGTGTGCGCCTCAGTTACCGCTGCAACAGCATGCTCTCGGTGACCGAACTGGTGCGGGCCGGGCTTGGGGTGGCGGCCTTGCCGGACTTTTTACTGGACGCGCAACTGCAACCCCTGGGGCCTGCGCTGGCAGGGCACGATACCGCGCTATGGCTGCTGACACGCCCGGATTGCCGGGCGTTGCGTTCGGTGGTGACGCTGTTTGAGCAGTTGGCGCAGCACGTGCCCGGAGCGAGGCCCAACTGAGGTATGCGGACTCGGATGTGCAGCAATTCCCAATGTGAGAGCAAGCTCAAATGTGGGAGCGTGTTTGACGGGGCGCTTCCAGATCAAAAGCAAAAGCAAAAGCGTGGCGGCCTGAGAGCCGACCGAAATGGTCTGCCGAACGCTGTACAAAATGTGGGAGGGGGCTTGCTCCCGATGGCGTCGGCCCAGCAAACATTGATGTTGAAGACCCACCGCTTTCGCGGGCAAGTCGAATCGTCGCACCGCCGCTCCCACAGGGGAGCTGCGCTTAACTGACTGGCATTAGGGCAAGTCCCCTCCCACATTAGGCACCCTTTGGCATTGGCACCGTTTGGCGGATCAAGCAGGGTCAGTTGCTGACCCGCTCACCGGCAAACGCACTCACTGCCTGCACCGCCTCGCTGGTGCCCTGGCGAATCTGCAGGATCACCGTGCCGGCGCGGTTGGCGAGGTCCACGCCGAGGGCTGCGCGGTCGCGGGTGCCGTCCATGCTGTCGATGGCCTGGCGGGTCTCTTCCTGGATCATTGCGATCATGCCGGATATTTCCATGGTCGAACCGCTGGTGCGGGCCGCCAGTTGCCGTACTTCATCGGCCACTACCGCAAAACCGCGGCCCTGTTCGCCGGCCCGTGCCGCCTCGATGGCCGCGTTGAGGGCCAGCAGGTTGGTCTGATCCGCAATCCCGCGAATGGTGTTGACGATGGCGGTGATCTGTTGCGAACGCTCGCCCAGTTTGGCGATCAGTTGCGACGAGCCGTCGATGTCTGCGGCAATTTCGCGCATGCCACTGGCCGATTGCTGAATCACCTCGGCGCCTTGTTCCGCGATGTCGCGGGTGCTGACGGAGATGTGATACGCCTGCGCCGCACTCGCGGCGTCGGCGGCATGTTGTTGCACGCGGGCGGTGATGTCGGAAGCGAACTTCACCACCTTGCACAGGCGCCCGCTGGCGTCGTACACCGGGTTGTAGTTGGCCTCGAGCCACACGGTCTGGCCATTTTTGTCGATTCGCTCGAACTGTCCGCTGAACAGTTCGCCCTGGTTAAGACGCTTCCAGAAATCGGCATAGGCCGCGCTGTTGGCCGATTCCGGCGTGCAGAACAGGCGGTGATGCTTGCCCTGAATCTGCGCCAGGCTATAGCCCATACGCGTAAGGAAATTCTCGTTGGCGGTGATGATGGTGCCGTCGAGGTTGAACTCGATCACCGCCATGGCGCGGCCGATGGCTTCGAGTTTGGCGTTGGCCTCGCTTTCGGCCTGCAGGCGTGGCGTCACGTCCAGGGCGTACTTCACCACTTTGATCACAGTGCCCGCTTCGTCACGCACCGGGTTGTAGCTGGCTTCCAACCACACTGACTGGCCATTGCTGCTCAGCCGCTCAACGGTGCCGGACTGAAACTGGCCATTGCGCAGTTGGGTCCACAGCTGGCTGTATTGCGCGCTGCGGGCAAATTCGGGCGTGCAGAAAAGGCGGTGCGACTGGCCGATGACTTGTTCGGCGCGGTAGCCCATGGCTTGCAGAAAATTGTCATTGGCGCGCAACACGGTGCCTTGCAGGTCGAATTCGATCACGGCCATGGAACGCTCAATGGCGTCGAGCAGGCTGGATTGCTGGGCAAGGGTGTGTTGCAGGGCAGTGATGGTTTTTTTGTAGGCGTTGAATAGCATGTGCAGTGCTCGGACAAGCAACGTCGTGAGTTATCCATGGATTGGCGCTTGCCCCGTTTGGCGCTTGGCCTACGGCGGACGTGCTCATTGTCGACTTCCTGATGCCGACAGAAGGTGGAACGGGCTTATGAGTGATCAGCCTGACAACTAGTTCGCCCCAGGGGCAGGACCTTTTTTGGGCAGGTGACCGATAGTGGCATTATGCTGTCGCCGGAGCGCGATGAAAGAAGATTCTGACGAGGTGTCGTACGACGACTTCAGGCGAAATGGGCAATCACCTGGTCGCTGACCTTGACCCGGTTGCGTCCGGTGTCCTTGGCGTCGTACAGCGCGCGGTCCGCCGCATTCAGCCACATCGAGGCATCGCTGAAGAAGGGCTGGAAATCCGCCAGGCCGATGCTCAGGCTGACCCTTAATTCGGGAATCTGCGGGTGACGGTAATTGCTGAAGGTCTCGCGCATGCGTTCCATGATCTGCGCGGCGTCAGCCAACGGCATTTGCGGAAGAATCACACAGAACTCATCGCCGCCGTAACGCCCGGCCAGGTCCTTTTCCCGCAGCTTGCGTCGCAGTTCCAGGCTTAGCTCGCGCAGCACTGTGTCGCCAACGATGTGGCCGTGGGTGTCATTGATCTGCTTGAAGTGGTCGATATCGATCAGCGCAATGGTGGCGTGGCTGCGCTGTTGCTGGCACTCGTGGAACTTGAGGTGCAGCAGGTCTTTCCAGGAGCCGTGGTTGAGCAGGCCGGTGAGGCTGTCAGTACGGCTCAGGGCGCCGAGCGCGCGTTTGTGTTCCGACAGTTTGATTGCCAATTGGTAACAGACCATGCCGATGGCCATGGGGTAGAGCGTCAACATCGGCAGGCAGCTGTAGACCTGAAGCCGGCTGACATCGGGGTTCAAGCGCACACCGAACAGCGCCCACGCCACTGCGATGCCGACGCCCTGGGCCAGCAGGCCGCGCAGGAACAGACGCTTGCCGCCGGCCGCGACATTGTTCATGGTGATCATCGACAGGATGGTCACGGTGGTCAGCGGTGTGAATTGCACGGCGGCGACCCAGAAGCCGCCGAACACCGAGTCGTACAGGAAGTTGCGCTGTTCGGCCTGGTAGGGAAATTGCGAACGGGTCGATAACTGGTACGCCGCGTGTCCCCATATGAACCCGTTGAACAGCAGAAACGCCCACACCCAACCCGGCATGGCCAGCGGGTATAACGCACCGGTGACACTGATGCTGCCGACAACCAGGCCGATGATCCTTGGCTGGTAGATACGCCTGGCAAATGAAAGTCCTTTGCCTCGTCTGTTTTCCATAAATTCCTGGCCCAGCTGATTTTTTACAGGTACGGCGGTGCGCGTTCGCTGGATCAACCGTTGATCGGATAATGACCGGGAATATTGTCAGTTATTTGTAAGGGAATAATCAGTGGCCTTGGAGGCCATTTGCACAAATCGGGTGACGAATGCGCCAAAAGCGACCGTCGATGTCGCTTATTGCACAGTGCCAGTGAGGGGCGTGGGGCGGACTTCGTAGCCCGCGAGGAACAGGTCGATGGCCGACTCGATCACGCGGGCTTGTTCGGCCGCTTCCAGGGTGGGTTGGCCGAGGGTGATCTGCGGCCAGAACGCAAAGGCCTTGAGCAGGCTTTGGATCTGGTGCGCGGCGAACGCCGGGTCGGTGCAACTGAGGCGGCCATCGTCACGCGCGGCGCGCACCCATTGGGTAAAGCCTTCTTCGCGTGAGCTCAGGCGGTTGACCATATCCTGCGCGCGCTCCGGCGAATGGATGGTGGCGGCGATCGCCACGCGCGCCAGGTCGAGGAAGTTGGCGTCCGACATCATCTGCATCTTGGCGGCGAGCAAGCCGCGCAGTTGCTCACGCAACGGGCGGTCGCCGGCGTAGCTGATGTCGAGTTGCGCGACGCTGCTGGCCCAGAGTTGATGGAGGATCTCGGCGAACAGCTCCTCTTTGCTGGGGAAGTGGTTGTACACCGTGCGCTTGGAGACACCGGCGGTGGCGGCAATCCTGTCCATGCTGGTGACCTCGAACCCATTGGCGCGAAACTCGGCGATGGCCGCCGCCACAATGGCTTCGCGCTTGCGGTCGGTGAGGCGTTGGGGGGCAGTCATGGCGGGCGATGGGCTCCGAGAGAAATTACACTCGGCAGTTTACTTGCTCCGGGTTTTGTTGCAATCTTGAAACTACACTGTGCAGTGTAATTTTCCCGCAGTTCGCAGGAGCTTTGTTGTAATGGCCACCACCTCATCCCAAGACACCGCGCCTGCCGAGCAGGCACAGGGGCAGTTCAGCAACGGCACCCGGGTGCCCCACGGCGGGTTTGGCAAAACCCTGGGCATCTTCTGGAAGATGCTGTTCCACAAACCGCGCAACACACGGCCGGTGGGCGAGATCCCGGTGCAACCCTTGACGCGTGAGCAACTGCTGGCCGCGCCCGATCACAGCGTGTTTCGCCTGGGACACTCCACCGTGTTGCTGAAAATGCGCGGCAAGTTCTGGCTCACCGACCCGGTGTTTGCCGAGCGCGCATCGCCTTTCAGTTGGGCCGGGCCCAAGCGGTTTCATCAGCCGCCCATCAGCCTTGCAGCGCTGCCGCCGCTGGAGGCGGTGATTCTGTCCCACAACCATTACGACCATCTGGACCGCAAGGCTGTCATCCAACTGGCCGACAAGACCCGTTACTTTCTGGCACCGCTCGGCGTGGGCGACACGCTGGTTAAATGGGGAGTGGACGCCAGCAAAGTGCGGCAACTGGACTGGTGGGAAGGAACGGAGGTGGAGGGCATTCGTTTCGTGGCCACGCCCGCCCAGCACTTTTCCGGGCGCGGGCTGTTTGACAGCAACCAGACCCTGTGGTGTTCGTGGGTGATGATCGATGCTGCGCGGCGCATTTTCTTCAGTGGCGACACCGGCTATTTCGACGGCTTCAAACGCATCGGCGAGCAGTACGGCCCGTTCGACCTGACGCTGATGGAAACCGGCGCCTATAACGTCGACTGGCCCCACGTGCACATGCAACCGGAGCAAACCCTGCAGGCCCACATCGACCTCAGGGGCCGCTGGCTGCTGCCGATTCACAACGGCACATTCGATCTGGCGTTCCACGCCTGGCACGAACCCTTCGACCGCATCATGGCCCTGGCCTGGGAGCGCAACGTGTCGATTACCACGCCGCCAATGGGGCAGGCGTTCAGCCTGAATCAACCGGAACGCGGGCACGCTTGGTGGCTGGAGGTTGAGACTCAAGGTGCGCAGGCGCGCGTCTCAAGCTGAGGCGCGGACACCTTTGGAAAATGACTTTTCAAGGTTTTTCAGCGCTGCTACAAGCGGCAGGGGAGTGCGACCTGATCACGGCACGGCCATGAAGGGGGCGCTATCCGGCTCACTCTGTGGCTGGGGCGATTCGATGATCTCCTGGTTTACCCAGGTGATATTTCAGAGCCTGAGCCCGCAAACCCGACTGCACCGCCTGCGCCTGCGGGAAGTGCGGCGCTACGGTGACCAGATACTGGAAGGCGGCAGCCGCCATGCTGACAGCACGGCATTCCTGGCCTGGGCCGCGCGCTACCATGGCAGCAACCACAGCCTGTGCAGTGCGTGTCGGCATGAACGCTGGTTGAAACCGCTGAAGTGTCCGGTTATTCGATTGGATACTACGCACCATTCGGTTGAGGGGTTGATGAGTCAATTGATGACGCTGTTGAACCCATGAACCGCGAGAGAATGCCTGGGGCGGCCGGCTCGGGCGCGGCGGTATCAAACCGGCGCACACTCATCCCCCACCCCGGCGCAAACCCCGGGAAGAACACCAGGCCTTCAGCCTCCAACCGAAACGCCAGCGCCAGGCGCACCTCATCGTCCACCTGCGCGCGGCTTTCAAACTGTTGCACCGACGCCACCGAAACCCCGGCCTGGCGGGCCAGGTCTTCGTGGCTCCAGCCCAGCATGGCACGGGCCTGTACGCTGTGTTTGGCGGTGAATTGGTGCAGGACGATCTGCTGGTCTACGAACGAGCTCATTGCCAGAGAGGACATGGGGTTTCTCCAGGATTCGACGGGAAGGCAAACTATACTGGTTTTTTGTACAGTTGTTTGCGCCGTTCATCTACTGGGCAAATGCGCCGTGTGCACGCGCGACTGCTTAAAGCGTCTGCAGCCCCGGCGCTTCGCGAATAATCAGATGATCCAGGTTCTCGATATTCGCACTGAACACCCCGAACGTCTGCTCGGGGTTCTTTTTGCTCGGCACCTGTTTCAGCTCCGGCGTCACGCCGTAGAAGAAGCAATACAACGCCCGCTCACTGCTCGCCGCCGCCTTGATCTGCTCCAGGAACGCCGTGCGCTTGCGGTAGTTCTCGATGAGTTTTTTGCTCAGGTACACGTTGACCGAATACGGTTTTTTGTCGAGCCACACCTTCTTGTCGAAGTCGATGCGAAAGCTGCTGGTGTAGTCCTTGATGGCCTTGATCCTGCCCCAGTAGATGAGGCCCTTGTTGTCCTGCAGGTATTCGATTTTCTTGAAAAACGTCCAATAGGTCGCGGTGTGCTCGCCGATCTTCAGCGGCATAGCCTTGAGCCGGTCCTTGTCGTCGATGTTCGACACGTAACATTCCACCGGGTGGGCGAACACGCTGGTCTTGTCCGGGGTGGTGTCGCTTGAACTCACGGGCAGGCTGACGCGGTTGGCGGACGGGTTCGCAGGCTCAGGCAAGGCCTGCCCCTGGCTGCCGGCAGCTGGCGTTTTGCGCGGGTAGCTGCGGCGGGTCAACACAAATTCTGAGGGGAAATTATCCTCGCGCGCGTCGTCGCTTTCTCCGCTCGCCGCCTTGTGCAGGCTGGCATAGCGACAGCCGTCGATATGCTGGGTGCCGGTCCTGTTCTTGAAGTGGGGCGTGCGCAGGTAGTTGACGTTTTTCGCGTTGAACGTGGCCAGCGTATTGCCCGTCTCGAACGCCGCCCGGCATGCATCGTTGGGGCACAGGAAGCTGTCCTTGTCGGAATCGTAGGCGGCGGTTTCGTCGAAATTCAGGTCTCGCACGTCGTAGATCGACAGCTTGTCATCGAGACTCAGGCTATAGGCCGTATCGAACTTCATGGGGCTCGGGTCCGTGAGAGGGATGGCCCGATACTACGCAACTATCAGACTGACGCAGAGCAAAAATGTGGGAGGCTCCGCCAAGTCTTCGACTTAACGCTGTCGCGCAGCAAGCTGGAGCCTATGTGGCGAGCGGGCTTGCCCCGCGTTGGGGTGCGCAGCGCCCCCAATCAAGGGAAACACGGTATACCTGACGCTGCCCGGAGCATGGTTTTGGGGCTGCTGCGCAGCCCAACGCAGGACAAGCCTGCTCGCCACAGGAATGTGGCTGTCTGGAATTTCAGGTTTTAAATCAAAAAGTTATTTTGTGTTTGATAAGAGCTGTCGAGCCCCGCGAGGCAGCGATGGGATCGCCTCGCTCCACCGCCAACCCCCACTTCGCGCATCAACGCTGCAACCGCGGCCGCCGCTTCTTTTTCGCATGAAAATGCCGAAAATGCGCATCCTGCGCCGCCGCCAGCAACTCGCGATCTCCGCGCGTGTCGCCCCAGGCCCTGAGCCGATAGGCCCCCAGGTCCCCATACACGGCTTCAAGGCGCAGCACCTTGTTCTCGCAGCGGCAATTATTCCCCGTGAGCTTGCCGGTCAGCACGCCATCCACCACCTCAAGCTCGGTCCCGATCAAGCGGATCCCCAGCCGATCGGCAAACGGCTGCAACACCAACGCCGGCGACGCCGAACACAGCGTCACCACCGCCCCCGAGCCCAACTCCTGCTCCACCGACAACACACCCGCCGGGCGCATCAACCGCGCCCAATTGCGCTGGCAATACTCCTCGGCCTTGCGCTGCACCCACGTCTTCTCCACCCCGGCCATAAAGGTGCGGATCAACTGCGCCTTCAACTCGTCCCGACTGATCTGCCGCACCAGAAAGCGCAGGCCCGGCACCGCCAGCTTCACGATGCGGCCATAGAACGCGCCCGTGCCGAAAGCGAACTTGAGAAAGGGCACGAAACTGTCGTGGTGGGTGAGGGTGCCGTCGAAGTCAAAGACAGAGAGTACTTTGGCGTCAGCGGGGCCGGCTTCGAGCATGTCTGGGTTCACGGGTTGGCCTCGGTCCTATCGAATATGTTTGAACGTGCATCAGGTGTGACCGCAGGAGTTTACTCCCGTGCCAATCTTCCGACTTTGGCGTAAAGCGCTTCAGTGAAAGCATCCCGGTCGCTCGACCGGTGACAACGCTGATGGCAATTGGGGCACAAGGCTACAGCATTGGAGATGCGATCCGAACCCTTCTGGGCGAGGTGCTTGACGTGATGTACTTCAAGAAATGGCTGGCCGTCGACCTCGAAAGGCGCATTTGAACCGCAGCCTTCGCAGATTCCGTTGGCTTGCTTCAGTACCCAAGCGCGAACCTTTGGGTCACGCACAAAGGCTGCGCTGACGGTGGACACTTTCTGCGGTTGGACGATGCCGTCCGGTAGTTTTGGGAACGGTTGTTGCTGAAGTTTGCAGGCGCGGCGGATAAGTGTTTGCTCATCGGCAGTTTGGGCAGCGTCTTCGGACTCAAAGATACCCTGTGCAGCTAGGGCATGACGGATGCGCTGCTCTACGCCTGAGCCTACGTTTTTGGCTGGCTTATAGCCTTGGATACGGTCCCAACCCATTTGGACGAGTACGGTGGAGATGTTTTGCATACGGAATTCGATGGAGCCTTTTGCGCGACCGGCAACCGGGCCCTCGCGCAGAAGACGGTTTTCGAGGGCTTTGTTGAAGGGTTGCCCGGTCTTTTCCCAGGTCCACATCTTTAGATAAGCCTCGACCGCCGCTGCCAGCTCCGCGTCGCTCCAATCCGTTTTGTCTTTCGTACTATCCATACAGCCGCCGAGGGTAGAAAACCCTCGGACGATACTAAGTAGCCATTATTGCGTCTAGGAAATTTCCTACACGTCGGTTGGATTTGGCGCTCGTTTACGTCAGTAAGTGTGCTGCTTCGTTCGGAAAGGTTGAATGAGCTTTCGCCACCACGGAAGCCTTGCTGACTCTTTACGGTAGGTGCGATTCACCAGCAAGTACGGCATATCCCGAAGGCGTATCCAGCCTTCATCCTGCCAATGCAATAGGTTTAACGACATTTCTGGCCAATCCAACATGCTCAACATCGGGCGCTCTGCCGTCTGGGGCTGCCACTCGTCCCGCAAAGTCGGTACGACTTCATGGGTGAGCCAGCTACGGAGTAGGCGATTGCCTGGCGTGTAGTGATAGACCAGTAATGCGTAGGCTCCGGACTCGCTGATCATCAGCATTTCTTCAGGTTGGCCGTGGAATAACAGTTTTATAGTTCTTCGCTGGTCTTCATCGAGTTTGCGGGTCGTTCGCTCATCCAGAAACCAGCCCATTAAACGCCCAAGGTCGCGAGCGCAGAACCAGGGTTGGTTTTCCAGAAGGAGGGTGTGCAGAGAGAGGTTTTGACGTGTGAATACGATAGGAACAAGGGGATCATGCATGGCATACCTCCGAGGCCAGAGGCGCTCCAACGGCGTTTCTTACGTAGTAGTAAGGCTTCGCTCGGAAGGTGAAAATTCTAGGCATTTTCCATTACCTCTGTGTGATTTCAGCTTTCTTAGGGCTGGGTGCCGGGAGTTAAGAAACCCCACACAGAGGGCCGGACATATTCCCCTTTCGGGTCTTTTATTAGCCCACTCCCGGCATAACAGAGATTTTCGATGCCCACGAGAAAACCGTAGGCACAAAAAAGCCGCTACTGTCGGGTGCGGTCAGTCCGCTGTGTGAGGTGTTTCTTAGGCACCGAATGCAGCATATGCAGAACCGACTGCATGGTCAATGCAGACCTCATCACGTTTTGGTCTGACAATGGTAATTCAGCTTAAAAATTCGAAATGCTCGATATATTTCTGTTTTTTACTACGCGTGGGTTTGAAGTGAAAGATATAATTATGAAGCCATGTGTGATACTCAAATAATTTAGGATCCTCATTTATAGCTTTTTCATTGGATTTGTAGACAAGCTTCGCGTGTTCATAAACGGTTGACCAATTTTGTTTGTCTATAATGTGAAGTTGGTAATGTTCTCCACACTTTATTATCAATCTTTGCTGAATTAGTTGAGATAGCTCCTGGCTTTGTGCATCTCCTTGACTCTCATTTTTTAGCTTCTCTAATACTGATTTGTGAATTAGTATCCTTGGGAATAGAGATTTGGAAGACTCTAGGTTGTAGGCGTCTGTTAGTGCGTGACTGTAAGTTATATGTTGGTTTTGGAAGTGTTTGTTATATGCTATTCCGCCCCGTATCAAAAGACCGTTTTCTAAAAATCTAAGATAAACATTTTTCGTCGCTTTTAGAAAGCCAACAATGTCCGTTGCAGAGCTCATAAATATAGAGTCAGATATGCTCTTGTGATTGAGGGTGGCGAGATCTATTTGTTCGAATGCTCTATATGAGGTTATTAGTTTTTCTTTGAAAATTTCTGTGCCGTCAAGTTCGTCTTTCTTTAAATAATATCGGTAGCCCATGACATCCAAGAAGGCAAAGTACGAATACGCCATCACTCGACAGCCTCAGTGATTTTTTGAATTTCGGCGCGGTAAGCTTTAATTTTTTTCTCCCAAGGCTCCCATACGCTTCCGTAAAATTGGATACCGCTTTTCGATGCAAGTGCTGAATCCGCTTGCGTTAAGTCAAAGATGGCCTTTCCGAGCATTTGTGATACGGGAACTAGCTGGCCTAAGTTTTCAATTGAACAGATTATCGGATCACTAAGATTTTGCTTAATGCGAATTATGCTTGAACCCATCAGTTTTGACTTTATTTCGGTTTTTATTTTTTTTGACCATTTTTGATATGATTCTTTAATCAGGGATTTATGAACTTGAAAGTTTTGATTTATTAGTCCGCAAAATTCAGGTGAGCCGTAGTTGCTTTCAATGCCGTAAGGTTCAAGAGTGCTCAATATAATTTTGTCATGTTTTATCCAGTCTTCGATGAGTTTGGGTAGCGTGTTTATTCCGAGGTAGCAAAAGCGGTCGGGGGTTACTGGAATAATAAATCTGTCAGATGCGAGGAACGCCAGTCTAGTAATGGCGCCCGTGCTCGGTCCTAAATCTATTAGAATATAATCTAATTCAAGATGCTGTCCGAGGTCTTTTATAAGTCTGCGAAAACTAATATAAGTGTTTTTTTCATTTATGTTTGTAGTGATGGCTTGGTTTATCGACGTGCCAAAATAAGGCTCTGCTTGAGCGCTGAATTCGATATCACCTCTTACAAGAAACAGATTTTGATATATGTTGGATTCCGCAAGCTTGACATTTTCTACGTTGATTCTGGCTGCTGCGCCATCTAGGCGTGGGCGAAAAACATCAAGGATTGAATCGCCGGGTAGTTTCTTCGAAGGATTGTCAAAATATTCGGTGTCGTTAGCAAAAAACAGCTCTGTCAGGTTGCATTGAGAATCTGCATCGATAAATAAAACTTTTTTACCGGCTTTAGATAGATACGCGCCAACATTAAAGAGCGTGGTTGTTTTAGATACGCCGCCCTTATTGTTATAGAACGTAAGCGTTTTAGTCTGAGGTTTAAGTATTTTTTTTGCTCTAGCCAATTTTTTAGCTCCTTGAAATAAAAAAGCCCCGCATGTGCGGGGCCTTCTAAAAGCTTCCCAACGTCCATGTAGGTTAGCCTTTTATAGCATTTCGTTTTGCTATCATCAATCCCAGCTCAACGCACCACCCGTCTGATACTCAATAACCCGAGTCTCAAAGAAATTCTTCTCTTTCTTCAAATCCATAATCTCACTCATCCAAGGGAACGGATTCGTAGTCCCCGGATACTCTTCTTTAAGCCCAATCTGCGACAACCGACGATTAGCAATAAACTTGAGGTAATCCTCCATCATCGCCGCATTCATGCCGAGAACGCCGCGCGGCATGGTATCCCGCGCGTATTCAATCTCCAGTTGCGTCCCCTGCAGAATCATCTGGGTCGCTTCTTCCTTCATCTCGGCATCCCACAGGTGCGGGTTTTCGATTTTGATCTGGTTGATCACGTCGATACCGAAGTTCAGGTGCATCGACTCGTCACGCAGGATGTACTGGAACTGTTCCGCCACGCCGGTCATCTTGTTGCGGCGGCCCATGGAGAGGATCTGGGTGAAGCCGCAGTAGAAGAAGATGCCTTCCAATACGCAGTAGTAGGCGACCAGGTTGCGCAGCAGCTCTTTGTCGGTGTCGACGGTGCCGGTTTCGAACTTCGGATCGGAGATCGAGCGGGTGTACTTGAGGCCCCAGGCGGCCTTTTTGGCGACCGATGGAATCTCGTGGTACATGTTGAAGATCTCGCCTTCATCCATGGCCAGGGATTCGATGCAGTACTGGTAGGCGTGGGTGTGGATCGCTTCTTCGAAGGCCTGGCGCAGGATGTACTGGCGGCATTCCGGGTTGGTGATCAGGCGGTACACGGCCAGCACCAGGTTGTTGGCGACCAGCGAGTCGGCGGTGGAGAAGAAGCCGAGGTTGCGCATGACGATGCGGCGTTCGTCGTCGGTAAGGCCTTCGGGGGTTTTCCACAGGGCGATGTCGGCGGTCATGTTGACCTCTTGCGGCATCCAGTGGTTGGCGCAGCCGTCGAGGTACTTTTGCCAGGCCCAGTCGTATTTGAAAGGCACGAGCTGGTTGAGGTCGGCGCGGCAGTTGATCATGCGCTTTTCGTCGACGGCGACGCGGGCGGCGGAGCCTTCGAGTTCGGCGAGGCCTTCGGCGACGTCGAGTTTGTCCAGCGCTGCCTTGGCGCGCACGATGGCGGCGGAGTCACTGGCGGTGACGGCGCGGGCTTCGATGGCGGCTGCGGCGCCGGCACCGTCGAGGCGGTCCATGTTGGCTTCGGTGGCGTGGCCGGCATTGGCGCCTTTGGTGGCGACTTCGCCGTCTTCTTCTTTGTCGAATTCGTCCCAGCTCAGCATGACGTGTCGTCTCCTGCGTGAGGGCGCAAAGGTGCCCGTGTGAAACCGGATGGTTGGGTGTTCACACGGCCCTCGGGCCGCGGTGGATCTTAAGGAATCGTTTGTTGCAACAGCTCGCGCAGGCAAAAAAACGGAATGGGCTAACGGGTGCTGCGTGAGGCTTGAGGGGCGCAGGTGCAGGTGCTTGCCCTGGCGATGCCTCAGGTCTGGCTCTTCGTCCCTGTGTAAAGGGATATTGCAGGCCCGATTTACCCGCGCATTATAGGGAAAAAATCGGCTTTGTGTTGTGGCGGATGGTCACGGTGGGGGCGCAGGCAGGCGGGTATTTGGGCTAAGGCGAGGATTTACAGGGGGTTAGCGAGGCTGGAAATTTTTGAGGGGGGGTGGGGTGGTTTGTTGATGCTGGGGGAGGGCATTTGGCGAGTATTGTGGTGGTGTGGCGGCTATCGCCTTCGCGAGCAAGCCCGCTCCCACAATGGGATTGGGGGCAGCGCCTGAATCGCATTCCAGTCAGCAGATGGCTCTTGGCCGCAAGAGCAATGTCCTGCGGCGAGCAAGAATCCGCTTATCCGTTGGAGCAACCGCCGCCCATCACGTGGTACTTGAGAATATGCCGCTGACCCTGGGAATCGTCATATTCCATTTGCACCGGTACCACGCGGCATACATCGGGAACGTTGCTCATGTGCACCACCTTGGCGACATCGAGGTGGGTGCTGTAGCTGTAGTCTTCAACAATCGGCGCGTCGCGGCCGGCGAGTTCAGTGGGGGCCTCGTCGGCCAGGGCGGCGGTGGCGCACAGGCTGCTGAGGGTCATTATCAATAAAGCTTTCATCGGGTCTGTCTACCTTTTTCAGGGCGAGAGGGGTCACGAGGCCCTTGTGAGGCCACGCGTGTCACTTGAGAGTTGGGAAGTTCGGATTAACGTGGCCTGGGTGGGGGCTGTTGCGTTGTTAATCGCGGTGCCTTGTTGGCGGAGTTGATTTTAGGCGTGCGGGCGTTGTTCATATACCCGTGCTTTTGATAAACACTTTTGGTGGTTTTTGTAACAATCGGCCGATCAGGGTTTTTTCAGTACGTCGCAAAGCGCCACGGGGCGCGGGCCAGAGCAGCAAGGGCTATGGCGGGGCAATTTGTAGGGTCTTGTTACTACCATCGTCGAATGGTTCTATAGGTCTGGCCCGGCTACAACTGGGCCATACAACAACAACTATGTCACCGAGGTAAGAAAGATGAGTGCGGCTTCCCTGTACCCCGTTCGTCCCGAAGTAGCAGCCAACACGCTGACCGACGAGGCGACCTACAAGGCGATGTACCAGCAGTCGGTGGTCAATCCCGATGGCTTCTGGCGCGAGCAAGCCCAGCGTCTGGACTGGATCAAGCCTTTCACCACGGTGAAGCAGACTTCGTTCGACGATCACCATGTCGACATCAAGTGGTTCGCCGATGGCACCTTGAACGTTTCCTACAATTGCCTGGACCGTCACCTCGCCGAGCGTGGCGACCAGATCGCGATCATCTGGGAGGGCGATGACCCTGCCGAGAGCCGCAACATCACTTACCGCGAGCTGCATGAGCAGGTCTGCAAGTTCGCCAACGCCCTGCGTGGCCAGGACGTGCACCGTGGCGACGTGGTGACCATCTACATGCCGATGATCCCCGAAGCCGTGGTCGCCATGCTGGCCTGTACCCGCATCGGTGCGATCCACTCGGTGGTGTTCGGTGGCTTTTCCCCGGAAGCCCTGGCCGGTCGCATCATCGACTGTAAGTCGAAAGTGGTGATCACCGCCGACGAAGGCATCCGTGCCGGTAAGAAGATTCCGCTCAAGGCCAACGTCGACGACGCGCTGACCAACCCGGAAACCAGCAGCATCCAGAAGGTCATCGTGTGCAAGCGCACCAATGGCGCGATCAAGTGGAACCAGCATCGCGACATCTGGTACGAAGACCTGATGAAAGTGGCCGGCACCGTGTGTGCGCCCAAAGAGATGGGCGCTGAAGAAGCGCTGTTCATCCTTTATACCTCCGGCTCCACCGGCAAGCCCAAGGGCGTGCAGCACACCACCGGCGGCTACCTGTTGTACGCGGCGCTCACCCATGAGCGCGTGTTCGACTACCGTCCGGGCGAAATCTACTGGTGCACCGCCGACGTTGGCTGGGTCACCGGCCACACCTACATCGTCTACGGCCCGCTGGCCAATGGCGCGACCACTTTGCTGTTCGAAGGCGTGCCGAACTACCCGGACATCACCCGGGTGGCGAAGATCGTCGACAAGCACAAGGTCAATATCCTCTACACCGCACCGACCGCAATCCGCGCAATGATGGCCTCGGGCACCGCTGCCTGCGAAGGCGCCGACGGCAGCAGCCTGCGTCTGCTCGGTTCGGTGGGTGAGCCGATCAACCCGGAAGCGTGGGACTGGTACTACAAGAACGTCGGCCAATCCCGTTGCCCGATTGTCGACACCTGGTGGCAGACCGAAACCGGCGGCAACATGATGAGCCCGCTGCCGGGCGCCCATGCGCTCAAGCCGGGTTCGGCGGCGCGGCCGTTCTTTGGCGTGGTGCCGGCGTTGGTGGATAACCTGGGCAACCTGATTGAAGGCGCCGCCGAAGGCAATCTGGTGATCCTCGATTCCTGGCCGGGCCAGGCGCGTACGCTGTTTGGCGACCATGACCGGTTTGTGGACACCTACTTCAAGACCTTCCGTGGCATGTACTTCACCGGTGACGGTGCGCGGCGTGACGAGGACGGCTACTACTGGATCACCGGGCGGGTGGACGACGTGCTGAACGTGTCCGGCCACCGCATGGGCACGGCGGAGATTGAAAGTGCCATGGTGGCGCACCCGAAAGTCGCGGAAGCGGCGGTGGTGGGCGTGCCGCACGACATCAAGGGGCAGGGCATCTATGTGTACGTCACCCTTAAAAATGGCGAAGAGCCGAACGAAGCGCTGCGCCTGGAGCTGAAGAACTGGGTGCGCAAGGAGATCGGCCCGATTGCCTCGCCGGACGTGATCCAGTGGGCGCCGGGCTTGCCGAAGACGCGTTCGGGGAAAATCATGCGGCGCATCCTGCGCAAGATTGCTACGGCTGAGTACGACGGGCTGGGCGACATCTCCACCCTGGCTGATCCGGGTGTGGTGGCGCAATTGATCGAAACGCACAAGACCATGAACGCCGCGTAAGGCTCGGCCAACACAGAAACTCCAATGTGGGAGGGGGCTTGCTCCCGATGGCGGCGTATCAGTCAAACCTCTGTGGCTGACACACCGCCCTCGACAGCAACCCCCTCCCACATTTTTTGAGTCACATTGGCAGGGCCAATCTCTATTACCAATAAATATCCACTTCTGCAGTGACCGACTTCCTGGCGTTACCGCCCGGCGCAAATGTGTAACCTGCCGCCCAAACCTGAGGCATCCCCCTACACCCTCGCTCCAAAAAGCCGCACCCTCATCCCCCTTTGAAATAAGATTTAACACCACACTTGCCGTGCCAGAAGGGTTTGCGAATAATAGGCCCGCAATTTGCAGCATCAACAGGTTTAATATCTTTTGTCTCTGCATAAAAATCAGAGGCTGTCAATGTGCTGGAACCGCTTTCTCAGTGCTTCTGTAAATTGTTGTCGCATTGAAGAAATATCGGCTTCCGGCCTGTCGTTAGAATGCCGATCACTCGCTCGTCGTCGCAGGCTGTGCCTGAGCACGGACGCAGCGCCGCTATTCGCCGCATCGTGGGCCATAGCTCATACTGCTGTTTTGCCCTATACCGATGGAGTCCCATGATGAAGAAACTCGTGCTGTTGGGCGCCCTGGCGCTGTCCGTGTTGTCGATGCAGGCTTTCGCTGAAGGCAAGCCTCTGAAGATTGGTATCGAAGCGGCTTACCCTCCGTTTGCCTCCAAGGCGCCAGATGGCAGCATCGTCGGCTTTGACTACGACATCGGCAACGCCCTGTGCGAAGAGATGCAGGTCAAGTGCACCTGGGTCGAGCAGGAATTCGACGGCCTGATCCCTGCGCTGAAAGTGCGCAAGATCGACGCGATTCTGTCGTCCATGTCCATCACTGACGACCGCAAGAAGTCCGTGGACTTCACCAACCGCTACTACCTGACCCCGGCGCGCCTGGTATTGAAGGAAGGCACCACCGTCAGTGACAGCCTGGACGAACTCAAGGGCAAGAAGATCGGCGTACAGCGTGGCTCGATCCACGACCGTTTCGCCCGTGAAGTGCTGGCGCCAAAAGGTGCCGACATCAAGGGTTACAGCACCCAGAACGAAATCTACCTGGACGTGGCCGCCGGTCGCCTCGACGGCACCGTCGCCGACGCCACCCTGCTCGAAGACGGTTTCCTCAAGACCGACGCCGGTAAAGGCTACGCGTTCGTGGGCCCGGCCTTCACCGACGTCAAATACTTCGGCGACGGCGTAGGCATCGCGGTACGTAAAGGCGACAAGGAAAACCTGGACCGCATCAACGCAGCCATTGCCGCGATCCGTGCCAACGGCAAGTACCAGGCCATCGAGAAAAAGTACTTCAACTTCGACATTTACGGTCCTGAAACCAAGTAAACCGTCGTAGCTGTCCGTCCCCAATGGCGCAAGCAACAGAGCATTCTGAAGTTTGCGCCATTTTTTCATCCCCCTTTTCGAGGACCTGAATCATGTTGAAAGGCTACGGGGCCGTTATCCTCGATGGCGCATGGTTGACGCTTCAGCTCGCCTTGTCGTCGATGGCCTTGGCCATTGTTCTGGGTCTGATCGGGGTCGCGCTGCGCCTGTCGCCGGTGCGCTGGCTGGCCTGGCTGGGTGACTTGTACTCCACGGTGATCCGCGGGATCCCCGACCTGGTGTTGATCCTGCTGATTTTCTACGGCGGTCAGGACCTGCTCAACCGCGTCGCGCCGATGCTCGGCTTTGACGACTATATCGACTTGAACCCCATGGCCGCCGGCATCGGCACCCTGGGTTTCATCTTTGGCGCCTACCTGTCGGAAACTTTCCGCGGCGCCTTCATGGCCATTCCCAAGGGGCAGGCCGAGGCCGGCCTGGCGTATGGCATGAGCGCTTTCCAGGTGTTTTTCCGGGTGATGGTGCCGCAGATGATTCGGCTGGCGATCCCCGGGTTTACCAACAACTGGCTGGTGCTCACCAAGGCCACCGCGCTGATTTCAGTGGTGGGCCTGCAAGACATGATGTTCAAGGCCAAACAGGCGGCCGACGCCACCCGTGAGCCTTTTACCTTCTTCCTCGCAGTGGCGGCGATGTACCTGGTGATCACCAGTGTGTCGTTGCTGGCCTTGCGTTACCTCGAGAAGCGCTACTCGGTAGGCGTAAGGGCGGCCGATCTATGATCTTCGACTACAACGTCATCTGGGAGGCCATGCCGCTGTACCTCGGCGGCCTGCTGACCACCCTCAAACTGCTCGCCATTTCGCTGTTCTTCGGCCTGCTCGCTGCCTTGCCCCTGGGCCTGATGCGCGTGTCCAAACAGCCGATCGTCAACGGCATCGCCTGGCTCTATACCTACGTGATTCGCGGCACGCCGATGCTGGTGCAGCTGTTTTTGATCTACTACGGCCTGGCCCAGTTCGAAGCCGTACGCGAAAGCGTTCTCTGGCCGTGGCTGTCGAGCGCCACGTTCTGCGCGTGCCTGGCCTTTGCGATCAACACCAGCGCCTACACCGCCGAGATCATCGCCGGCAGTCTCAAGGCCACGCCCAATGGCGAGATCGAAGCGGCCAAGGCCATGGGCATGTCGCGCTATAAGCTGTACCGCCGCATCCTGTTGCCGTCGGCCCTGCGCCGTGCGCTGCCGCAATACAGCAACGAAGTGATCATGATGCTGCAGACCACGAGCCTGGCCTCCATCGTCACGCTGATCGACATCACCGGTGCCGCGCGCACGGTGAACGCGCAGTATTACCTGCCGTTCGAAGCCTACATCACCGCCGGCGTGTTCTACCTGTGCCTGACCTTCATCCTGGTGCGCCTGTTCAAGTTGGCCGAGCGCCGCTGGCTGAGCTACCTGGCTCCACGGAAGCACTGATATGGAACGTATCGATCACCTGTTGCCCTGGGGCCACCTGGGCTGCGAGCGCCAACTGAGCGTGTTTCGCTTTGGCAGCGGCGAGCGCAAGGCCTATATCCAGGCCAGCCTGCACGCCGATGAACTGCCCGGCATGCGCGCCGCCTGGGAGCTGAAAAAACGCCTCACCGAACTGGAACAGCAAGGCGCCCTCAACGGGGTGATCGAGCTGGTGCCGGTGGCCAACCCGATGGGCCTGGGCCAGCTGTTGCAAGGCAGCCACCAGGGCCGTTTCGAAGTCGGCAGCGGCAAGAATTTCAACCGTGATTTCGTCGAACTCAGCGAGCCGGTGACGCAGTTGCTGCACGGCAAGCTTGGCGATGATCCCCATGCCAATGTGCGCCTGATTCGCCAGGCCATGAGCGACGCGCTCAACGCCTTGCCCGAACCCGGCAGCCAGTTGCAGGGCATGCAGCGCGTACTGCTGAGCCATGCCTGCACTGCCGACATCGTCCTCGACCTGCATTGCGACGCCGAAGCCGCGCTGCACATGTACGCATTGCCCCAGCACTGGCCGCAGTGGCGTTCGCTGGCGGCGCATTTGAATGTGAAGGTCGGTCTGCTGGCGGAAGATTCCGGCGGCAGCTCGTTCGACGAGGCCTGTTCGTTGCCGTGGCTGCGGTTGTCGCGGGCGTTCCCCGAGGCGCAGATCCCGCTGGCGTGCCTGGCGACCACCCTGGAGCTGGGCGGCCAGGCCGATACCGGGCGTGACGAAGCCATCTTCCACGCCGAAGGCATCCTCGCGTTTCTCGCCGAGCAGGGGCTGATCAGGGGCGAATGGCCCGCGCCGCAGTACGAGGCCTGCGAGGGCGTGCCCTTCGAAGGCACCGAGTTGCTGTTCGCGCCCCACGCCGGGGTGATCAGTTACCTGCGTAAAGCCGGTGAACGGGTAGACGCCGGCGATGAAATTTTTGAAGTGATCGACCCCGTCAACGACCGCGTCAGCACCATTTGTGCGGGCACCTCGGGGGTGTTGTTCGCCGTTGAACGGCTGCGTTATGCCCAAGCGGGTTTCTGGCTGGCCAAGGTGGCGGGGCGCGAAGCGCTGCGTCACGGGCGCTTGCTCAACGACTGACCACCTGTTTTTGTGAGAACCGACCGCATGTACAAGCTTGAAGTCCAAGACCTGCATAAACGCTATGGCAGTCATGAAGTGCTCAAGGGCGTGTCCCTGGCCGCCGCGGCCGGTGATGTGATCAGCATCATCGGCTCCAGCGGTTCAGGCAAAAGCACCTTTTTGCGCTGCATCAACCTGCTGGAGCAGCCCCACGCCGGCAAGATTCTGCTCAACAACGAAGAGCTGAACCTGGTGGCCAACAAGGACGGCGCCCTGCGCGCCGCCGACCCCAAACAGTTGCAGCGCATGCGTTCACGGCTGTCCATGGTGTTCCAGCATTTCAACCTGTGGTCGCACATGACCGCGCTGGAAAACGTGATGGAAGCCCCGGTGCATGTGCTCGGCGTGTCGAAAAAAGACGCCCGCGAAAAGGCCGAGCACTACCTGGCCAAGGTCGGCGTAGGCCATCGCAAGGATGCCTTCCCCGGCCACATGTCCGGTGGCGAGCAGCAGCGCGTGGCGATTGCCCGCGCCCTGGCGATGGAACCGGAGGTGATGCTGTTCGACGAACCCACCTCGGCGCTCGACCCGGAGCTGGTGGGCGATGTGCTCAAGGTGATGCAGGACCTGGCCCAGGAAGGCCGCACCATGGTGGTGGTGACTCACGAAATGGGCTTTGCCCGTGAGGTGTCGAACCAGCTGGTGTTCCTGCACAAAGGCATCGTCGAGGAGCGCGGCAACCCGCGCGAAGTGCTGGTGAACCCGCAGTCCGAGCGCTTGCAGCAATTCCTGTCCGGCAGCCTGAAATAGTCCTCACGGCCTGGAATTGCTTTTGTTTTATGTGGGAGGGGGCTTGCTCCCGATAGCGGTGTGTCAGTCAACACAGGTGTCTCTGCCATACCGCCATCGGGAGCAAGCCCCCTCCCACATTGATCTTCATCAGTTTTTGAGATTTGTGTTGGTTTACGGGCTAGCATTGGCCCTTGTCTTCATTACCGTTCTTCGTTTCGGATAGCCTCAATGACCGCCCACAAAATTGGTTTTCTCATCTGGCCCAGCACCAAGGCACTGACGCTTGCGCTGGCTGAGGAGGCTTTGCGCGTTGCTCAGCGGGTGCATCCGGAGGTGATCTACGAACTGTCGTTTCTGCACGCCGAGCCGCCGATCCATGGCGCCTGGCAACTGCCGGGCGAGCCGTGGGCGGGCAAGCTCGAAGGCTTTCAGAAATTGTTTCTGCTGGCGGACGAGCCGCCCACCGTCATCGCGTCCCAGCTCAGCAGCGCGCTCAAGCAACTGGTGCGCGCCGGCTGCGTGATCGGTGGCCTGTCGGCCGGTGTGTACCCGCTGGCCCAGCTCGGCCTGCTCGACGGCTACCGTGCCGCCGTGCACTGGCGCTGGCAGGACGACTTTGCCGAGCGCTTCCCCAAGGTCATTGCCACCAGCCACCTGTTCGACTGGGACCGCGACCGTCTGACGGCCTGCGGCGGCATGTCGGTGCTCGACCTGCTGCTGGCGGTGCTGGCCCGCGACCACGGCGCCGAGCTGGCCGGTGCCGTCTCCGAAGAACTGGTGGTGGAGCGCATCCGCGAAGGCGGCGAGCGCCAGCGTATTCCGCTGCAAAACCGCCTGGGCTCCAGCCATCCGAAGCTGACCCAGGCTGTACTGCTGATGGAAGCCAATATCGAAGAACCGCTGACCACCGATGAAATCGCCCAGCACGTGTGCGTGTCGCGACGACAACTGGAACGGATCTTCAAGCAATACCTCAACCGTGTTCCCAGCCAGTATTACCTGGAATTGCGCCTGAATAAGGCGCGCCAGATGCTCATGCAAACCAGCAAGTCGATCATCCAGATCGGCCTGTCGTGCGGCTTTTCCTCGGGGCCGCACTTCTCCAGCGCCTACCGCAACTTCTTCGGCGCCACCCCCCGTGAAGACCGCAACCAGCGCCGCAGCAGCAGCCCGTTCGAGTTGTCGTCGGTGCCGTCCGAGCGCGGTTGAGGTGTGAGGCGCAAAATTCCTGCGCCACTGCCGCAAAAAACCGTCTCATCCGTTTAAACTGCGCCATTGCGATGCTATATGTCGCATTGGCGTAAACCCGCGTAAAACCGGGGTTTGCGCTATAAGAAGTTGTCGCTTGGCGGCAAGGTCGCCCGGAAAACTGTCCTTACAATCCCTGCATCGTCCGCCAGTTTCAGGCGGGCGTTCCTCTTCAGGAGACTCCGATGTCCGTTGAGCAAGCCCCGGTGCAACGTGCCGATTTCGACCAGGTAATGGTGCCCAACTACGCACCCGCCGCCTTCATCCCTGTGCGTGGCCAAGGCTCGCGCGTGTGGGACCAGGCCGGTCGCGAGCTGATCGACTTTGCCGGCGGCATCGCGGTCAATGTGTTGGGCCATGCGCACCCCGCGCTGGTCGGTGCACTCACCGAACAGGCCAACCGGCTGTGGCATGTGTCCAACGTCTTCACCAATGAGCCGGCCCTGCGCCTGGCGCACAAGCTGATCGACGCCACCTTTGCCGAGCGCGTGTTCTTCTGCAACTCCGGCGCCGAAGCCAACGAGGCCGCGTTCAAGCTGGCCCGTCGCGTGGCGTTCGACCGGTTCGGCACTGAGAAGTACGAGATCATCGCCGCGCTCAACAGCTTCCACGGCCGGACGCTGTTCACCGTCAACGTCGGTGGCCAGTCCAAGTACTCCGATGGCTTCGGGCCTAAAATTACCGGCATCACCCACGTTCCTTATAACGACCTGGCCGCGCTGAAGGCTGCCGTGTCGGACAAGACCTGCGCGGTGGTGCTCGAACCGATCCAGGGCGAGGGCGGCGTATTGCCGGCCGAGCTGGCTTACCTGCAAGGCGCGCGCGAACTGTGCGATGCCAACGACGCGCTGCTGGTGTTCGACGAAGTGCAGACCGGCATGGGCCGCAGCGGTCACCTGTTCGCCTACCAGCACTACGGCGTGACGCCGGACATCCTCACCAGCGCCAAGAGCCTGGGCGGCGGTTTCCCGATTGCGGCGATGCTCACCACCGAAGCGCTGGCCAAACACCTGGTGGTCGGCACCCACGGCACCACTTACGGCGGCAACCCGCTGGCGTGCGCGGTGGCCGAAGCGGTGATCGACGTGATCAACACCCCGCACGTGTTGGCGGGCGTGAACGCCAAGCACGAGCAGTTCAAGGCGCGCCTGCAGCAGATCGGCACGCAATACGGCATTTTCAGCGAGGTGCGCGGCCTGGGCCTGTTGATCGGTTGCGTGCTCAGCGACGCATTCAAGGGCAGGGCCAAGGACGTGTTCAACGCGGCCGAGAAAGAAAACCTGATGGTCCTGCAAGCCGGCCCGGACGTGGTGCGTTTTGCGCCGAGTCTGGTGGTGGAAGAGGCAGACATCAACGAAGGCCTGGATCGTTTTGAGCGTGCGGTAAAAACGCTGACCCAGGCCTGATAAAAATCTATCCGCCGGACCGGACCCAATGTGGGAGGGGGCTTGTTCCCGATTGCTGTCTGTCAGTTGATACATCAGAGACTGATCCACCGCTATCGGGAGCAAGCCCCCTCCCACATTGGAACTGAGTTGTACCCGGGCTTCCCGGTATTTTCCCCATGAGTTTTTCGAGTTAAGGAGTGACCCCATGCTGGTGATGCGCCCCGCGCAAATGGCTGACCTGGGCGAGGTACAGCGTCTGGCTGCGGACAGCCCGATTGGTGTCACTTCCCTGCCGGACGATGTGGAACGCCTGAGCGACAAGATCGCCGCCAGCGAAGCCTCATTCGCCGCCGAGGTGAGTTTCAACGGCGAAGAAAGCTATTTCTTCGTGCTCGAAGACACCGCCACCGGCAAGCTCGCCGGTTGCTCCGCCATCGTTGCCTCGGCCGGTTACTCCGAGCCGTTCTACAGTTTCCGTAATGAAACCTTCGTGCACGCCTCCCGCGAGCTGAAGATCCACAACAAGATCCACGTGCTTTCCCAATGCCACGACCTGACCGGCAACAGCCTGCTCACCAGTTTCTACGTGGTGCCTGAGCTGGTCGGTTCGCCGTGGTCGGAACTCAATTCCCGTGGCCGCCTGCTGTTCGTCGCCAGCCACCCCGAGCGCTTTGCCGACTCGGTGGTGACCGAGATCGTCGGTTACAGCGACGAGAACGGTGATTCGCCATTCTGGGACGCCATTGGCCGCAACTTCTTCGACCTCAATTACGCCGCCGCCGAGCGCCTGTGCGGGCTCAAAAGCCGCACGTTTCTCGCCGAACTGATGCCCCATTACCCGATCTACGTGCCGCTGTTGCCGGACGCCGCCCAGGAGGCGATGGGCCAGGTGCACCCGCGGGCGCAGATCACGTTCGACATCCTCATGCGTGAAGGCTTCGAGACCGACCATTACATCGACATCTTCGACGGCGGCCCGACCCTGCATGCACGAGTCTCGGGCATTCGCTCGATTGCCCAGAGCCGCGTGGTGCCAGTGAAGATCGGTGAGATGGTCAAGGGCGCAGGCCGCCAGTACCTGGTCAGCAACGCGCAGTTGCAGGATTACCGCGCGGTAATGCTGGAGCTGGACTACGCGCCCGGCAAACCGGTGGTCCTCGACCTGGCGGCGGCTGAAGCGTTGGGCGTGGGCGAAGGCGCGAGTGTGCGTCTGGTTGCGGTTTAAAGAGAGAGTTTCGCGGGTGGCTGACCACAGCGGCCCGTTCGAGGAGATAGCATGATCGTTCGTCCCGTACGCAGCAGCGATTTACCGGCCCTGATTGATCTGGCGCGCAGCACCGGCACCGGCCTCACCACCTTGCCGGCCAACGAGGAACGCTTGACCCATCGGGTAGGCTGGGCCGAAAAGACCTTTCGTGGCGACGCCGGGCGCGGCGATGCCGACTACCTGTTCGTGCTGGAAAACGACGAAGGCCGGGTGGTAGGCATTTCCGCCATTGCCGGTGCCGTTGGCCTGCGCGAACCCTGGTACAACTTCCGTGTCGGCCTCACCGTCAGCGCCTCACAGGAGTTGAATATCTACCGCGAGATCCCGACGCTGTTTCTGGCCAACGACCTCACCGGCAATTCCGAATTGTGCTCGCTGTTTCTGCACGCCGATTACCGCAATGGCCTCAACGGCCGCATGCTGGCCAAGGCGCGCATGCTGTTTATCGCCGAGTTCCCGCAGTTGTTCGGCAACAAGATCATCGCCGAGATGCGCGGGGTGTCCAACGACGCCGGACGCTCGCCGTTCTGGGAAAGCCTGGGCCGCCACTTCTTCAAGATGGAATTCAGCCAGGCCGACTACCTCACCGGCGTGGGCAACAAGGCGTTCATTGCCGAACTGATGCCGAAGTTTCCGCTGTACAGCTGCTTTCTTTCCGAAGACGCGCGCAACGTGATTGGCAAGGTGCACCCCGATACCGAACCGGCGTTGAGCATGCTCAAGAGCGAGGGTTTCAGTTATCAGGGCTACGTGGATATTTTCGACGCCGGCCCGGCAGTGGAATGTGAAACCGCCAGGATCCGTGCGGTGCGCGATAGCCAGGCGCTGGTGCTGGCCATCGGCACGCCGGGGGACGACGCCACGCCGTTCCTGATCCATAACCGCAAGCGCGAAGACTGCCGCATCACCGCCGCGCCGGCGCGCCTGGCTGCCGGTACGCTGGTAGTCGACCCGTTGACCGCCAAGCGCCTGCAACTGGTAGTGGGCGATCAAGTGCGCGCCGTACCGTTGTCTGCTGCCCGGGAGTCGAAATAATGAATTCGCTGTATATCGCAGGAAGCTGGCTGGCCGGCCAGGGAGAGCTGTTCGAATCGCGCAACCCGGTGACCCAGCAGGTGCTGTGGGCCGGCCACGGCGCCACTGTCGAGCAGGTCGAGTCCGCCGTGCAGGCCGCGCGCCAGGCGTTCCCGGCCTGGGCCCGGCGCTCGCTGGAGGAGCGTATCAGCGTGCTCGAAGCCTTCGCGGCCACCCTGAAAAAGCGCGCCGATGAAATCGCCCGCTGCATCGGTGAAGAAACCGGCAAGCCCCTGTGGGAGTCGGCCACCGAAGTCACCAGCATGGCCAACAAGATTGCCATCTCGGTGCAAAGCTACCGTGAGCGCACCGGCGAGAAGAGCGGCCCTCTGGGCGACGCCACCGCCGTGCTGCGTCACAAACCCCACGGCGTGGTGGCGGTGTTCGGCCCGTACAACTTCCCGGGCCACTTGCCCAACGGACACATCGTGCCGGCGTTGCTGGCGGGCAATACCGTGCTGTTCAAACCGAGCGAGCTGACCCCCAAAGTCGCCGAGCTGACCGTGCAATGCTGGATCGACGCCGGCCTGCCAGCGGGCGTGCTGAACCTGCTGCAGGGCGCACGCGAGACCGGCATCGCGCTGGCCGCCAACCCTGGCATCGACGGGTTGTTCTTCACCGGCTCCAGCCGCACCGGCAATCACCTGCACCAGCAGTTCTCCGGGCGCCCGGACAAGATCCTGGCCCTGGAAATGGGCGGCAATAACCCGCTGGTGGTCGATGAAGTGGCTAATGTGGATGCAGCGGTGTACACCATTATCCAGTCGGCATTCATCTCGGCCGGCCAGCGCTGCACCTGCGCGCGCCGCCTGCTGGTGCCGCAAGGCGCCTGGGGCGATGCCCTGCTCGCACGCCTGGTGGCGGTTTGCGCGACCCTCGAAGTGGGCGCGTTCGACCAGCAACCGGCACCGTTCATGGGCTCGGTGATTTCCCTCGCGGCGGCCAAGGCGTTGATGGACGCGCAGGAATGGATGCTGGCCAATGGCGCGGTCGCGCTGTTGGAGATGACTCAACCCCAGGACCAGGCCGCGCTGCTCACCCCGGGCATTATCGACGTGACGCACGTGAGCGAGCGCGAAGACGAAGAACTGTTCGGCCCGCTGCTGCAGGTGATTCGCTACGCCGATTTCGAGGCGGCGATTGTCGAGGCCAACAACACTCAATACGGCCTGGCCGCAGGCTTGCTGTCGGACTCCGAAGCGCGCTACCAGCAGTTCTGGCTAGAAAGCCGGGCGGGCATCGTCAACTGGAACAAGCAACTGACCGGTGCCGCCAGCACCGCGCCGTTCGGCGGGGTAGGCGCCTCGGGCAATCATCGCGCCAGTGCGTATTACGCGGCGGATTATTGCGCGTATCCGGTGGCGTCGCTGGAGACCCCGAGTCTGACGTTGCCAGCAGCACTGACCCCGGGCATCACACTGCTCTGAAAGTGTGTGTGTGCCCTTGTGGGAGGGGTGTGTTGAGACTTTTGAAGCCTATAAAAACAGATGTTCGTGGAGCCTCGCCGATGAAATCCTGTGAAGTCAATTTTGACGGTCTAGTGGGGCCGACCCATAACTACGGCGGCTTGTCCTTCGGCAACGTCGCGTCCCAGAGCAACAGCCAGCAGCATTCCAACCCCAGGGAAGCGGCGTTGCAGGGCCTGCAGAAAATGAAGGCGCTGATGGACATGGGCTTTGTGCAAGGCGTGCTCGCGCCCCAGGAGCGCCCCGATGTGGCCGCCTTGCGCAGCCTTGGTTTCAGCGGCAGCGACGCGCAGGTCATCGAGCTGGCCGCCAGGCAGGCGATGCCGTTGCTGGTCGCCAGTTGCTCCGCCTCGAGCATGTGGGTGGCCAACGCCGCCACGGTCAGCCCGAGCGCCGATACCATTGACGGCCGCGTGCACTTCACCGCCGCCAACCTCAATTGCAAATACCACCGCAGCATCGAACACCCCACCACCAGCCGCGTGCTGGGGGCGATGTTCGCCGACGCGCAGCGCTTCGCCCATCACGCCGCCTTGCCGGCGGTGGCGCAGTTCGGCGACGAAGGCGCGGCCAACCACACGCGTTTTTGCCGCAGCTATGGCGAGGCCGGTGTGGAGTTTTTCGTGTTCGGCCGCAGCGCCTTCGACCCGCGCTACCCGGCGCCGCAGAAGTACCCGGCGCGCCAGACCCTGGAAGCGTCCCAGGCCGTCGCACGCCTGCACGGCCTGGCGGATGACGGCGTGGTCTACGCCCAGCAGAACCCGGCGGTGATCGATGCCGGGGTGTTCCACAACGATGTGATCGCGGTGGGCAATGGCGAGGTGCTGTTCTATCACGAGGATGCGTTCCTCAACACCGAGCAGGTGCTCGCCGAACTGCACGGCAAGCTGGCCAGGCTGGGCGGCCATTTTCAGGCGGTGTGTGTGCCGCGCGCCGAGGTCAGCGTCGAGGACGCGGTGCGTTCCTACCTGTTCAACAGCCAGTTGCTGACCCTGCCGGACGGCTCGATGCTGCTGATCGTGCCGCAGGAATGCCGTGCCAACGAGCGCGTGTGGCGTTACCTGCAAACCCTCACCACCGCCGGTGGCGTGATCCGCGAAGTCAAGGTGTTCGACCTCAAGCAAAGCATGCAGAACGGCGGCGGCCCGGCGTGCCTGCGCTTGCGCGTGGCGTTGAACGAGACCGAACTGGCGGCGGTGAACCCGGGCGTTATCATGACCGCGCCGCTGTACGAGACCCTTACTCAGTGGGTCGACAGACACTACCGCGACAGCCTGCGCGAAACCGACCTGGCTGACCCGCAATTGCTGATTGAGTGCCGGACGGCACTGGATGAACTGACGCAAATCCTTAAACTGGGCTCGGTTTATCCGTTCCAGATCAATTAATACCCATCCACGGCTGAGAGTTATTTATGACCACCGACACCCTGAAACTGATCCTTGAAGACACCGACGGCACCCAGCTGGAAACCTCCTGCACGCGCGTTGCCGTGGTCTGGCAGGGCAAGGAGATCTGGATCCAGCACGATGGCCGTGGCCAGTTGCTGATCGGTGTGGACGTGGAAGAGGGCGACGCCGAGTACGCCAACCTGCTGATGCGCCCGTTGGCCACCAACCTGATGAGCCTGCAACTGGAAATGGAACCGGCCGACGTCGACGGCGATGACGACGATCACGTCCATGGCCCAGGCTGCAACCACTAAGGAAGCTGCGTATGCTCGCCCTCGGCAAACTGCTTGAACTGACCCTCGCCGGTCGTGAACCGGCGCAAAAAATTCAACTGACTGTCGACGGCGTGCAGATGCGCTGGCTCAGCGAGGGCGCGCTCGAAGTGCGCCCGCCGCAGGCCCTGGACGCCGGCGGCGACCTGCTGCTGTCGTCCGGCATCCATGGCAACGAAACCGCGCCGATCGAACTGCTCGACCGCCTGTTGCATGGCATCGCCCGGGGCGAGATCAAACCGCGTAACCGTATTCTGTTTCTGTTCGGTAACCCCGAGGCCATGCGTCGCGGCGAGCGTTACCTGGAACTGGACGTCAACCGGCTGTTCAATGGTCGGCATGAACAAAACATCGGCCCGGAGGCCATCCGCGCCGCCGAGCTCGAGCAACTGGCCCGCAGCTTTTTCAGCCTGCCGGGCCGCTGGCGCTTGCATTACGACCTGCACACCGCCATTCGCGGTTCGAAGATCGAGCAGTTTGCGCTTTACCCGTGGAAAGAAGGTCGCCAGCATTCGCGCCGCGAACTGGCGCGCCTGAGCGCCGCCGGCATGCAAGCGGTGCTGCTGCAGAATAAAGCCTCGATCACCTTTACCGCGTTCACCTATGAGCAGCTCGATGCCGAGGCCTTTACCCTGGAGTTGGGCAAGGCGCGGCCGTTCGGGCACAACCAGGGCGTTGATGTGTCGCGTCTGGAAACGCGCCTGACGCAGATCATCGAGGACACGGAGCCTGCGGGCGAGACCCTGGACGGCCTGCAACTGTTCGCGGTCGCCCGTGAGGTCATCAAACACAGCGACGCCTTTCTGATGCATCTGCCGGCAGACGTGGAAAACTTTTCGCAGTTGGACAAAGGCTACCTGCTGGCCGAAGACGTGGCCAAGACCCGCTGGGTGATCGAGGAGGAGGGCGCGCGCATTATCTTCCCCAACCCGAAGGTGAAGAATGGCCTGCGCGCCGGGATCCTGATCGTGCCGATCTCGGAGAGCGCCGCCGCGTTCAAATAGGTGGAGATGAATATTGCTTGCGCGGCGGCATGCCCAGCTCCTCTCGGATACCGTTTTCGGTGAACGGTGTGGCGTTGGTGTGGGTGGGTGGCGTGGACGGGTCATTGTCGAAATCGAAAGCAATGGCGTCTGTCGGCAGGCCGACTGCCTGAAGTTCGTGATTGGAGATGATCGGACGCGGTTTGTTGCCGTCTGCACCGTCAAGGCTGGCGCCCTGCAACGAAGTGCCGGTGACGACGTTATAGGCATGGCACAGTTCGTGATAGAGCAACGGGATATTGCTCATTCGATTGCCGATGAACGAAGGGTTGTAATACACAGCGCCGCCATAGGAGGGCGTGCCGGGCCTGTTGTCCTGAATGAATGCGGGAGGCGTCGAAGCAGGGCTGGGCACGAACAGGCCATTGGCCTCGTCCTGCAGCTCATAAATGTTGATGGGTGTACCGCTGCGCAGTTCGGCGGCATCCAGCGCCCGGAACAGGTGCTGCCCGTTGGGCGAGTTGGCCAGCAGCTGCAAGTCATCGTTTACCCGCTGTTGAAATTCCACGCTGCCGATGACTCGTATGCCGCTGTTTTGCAGGGAGAGCGGTTGGATATCGGTCACCAGCGCTTGAGGGTGAGGGCACTCGGGTGAGGTGTCCGAGGGCGTCAAACCATGTGCGATGAACTGTCCTGCCGCTGCGAGGCCGCTGTTGGGGTTGGCGAAGACCTTGTCATCTGGTTTGAGCTGCGTGACCACGTCCAGCCCTTCGCCGGTATACAGCACGTTTGAGCGGGGGCCTGCCTGTATCAAGTCGTTGCCGGGGCCTCCTGTCAGGATGTTGTGCGCGCTCCCGCCCGTTAATTGATCGTCGCCTTCGCCGCCATTGATGAACGCCAGCCCGCTTGCGGCGATAACCTTGTCGTCTCCTGCGCCGGCGTAGACGGTCATTTCACCGTCTGCGAGGGAGAAAATCTGGTCCGCGCCGTCGCCCCCTTCGATATAGGCGGGGCCTCGGTGATTCAGGATTATATCGTTGCCAGGGCCTGCAAAAATGCGCGTATAGCCGCCTCCGGCGAAGATATGATCGTCACCTTCCCCCGAGTCGACCAGTATCGGCCGCGTCACGTTCTCGGCGATGTGGATCAAGTCATTGCCACCCTGCGTTCGAAAGACGACGAACTGGTTCAACCCGGCCAAGGTAACCACAAAGTGCTCGCTATTGATCACCACCATGAGGCCGTTATCTTGAGGGCGTATATCGACGTGGATTCGGTCGTCCTCGTCGTGGGTGGTAAACACGATGTAGTCGTGAAGTTCATCGGCCAACTCTCGTTCGACGGTGACGAGAGGCGTTTGATGCAGCGTAATGAACGTCAGCGTTTTTTGAATATGGAGGTCTCTGTTGAGAGAGCGGGTGCGGCTGGCGGGCGCGCTGAGGCGGCCGTCAATGAGCCATTGAAGGTCAGCGCCACGAGGGGCAAGGGGAAGTGAAGGAACGTGAGACATGGTGACTCCGATGATGGTTGGGAAGCGCTTGTGACAAGCGTCAACGCCATTACATCGTCGGTACCGCGGTTGCTGGCTTTACTTATATAGGATGCCCAATCGCACGGGACTGCCCGTGCGATTGGGCGGCAATCGGACTCAACTGACGCGCTTTTGCAGCTCGCTCTGATAGATCGCGCGAATCTTGTGCAGCGTATCGGCACAGGTGCGCGCCGCTTCCTGGCCCTTGTGCACGAAGTGCTCGTAGAAGAAGGTGTGGTGCTCGCTGCCGGCGTGGAAGTGGTGCGGGGTGAGGGACACCGAGAACACCGGCACTTCGGTTTCCAGCTGCACCTGCATCAGGCCACTGACCACCGATTGGGCGACGAATTCGTGACGGTAGATGCCGCCGTCCACTACCAGCGCAGCGGCGACGATGCCGGCGTAACGGCCGGTCTTGGCCAGCAGCTTGGCGTGCAGGGGCATTTCAAAGGCGCCGCCGACTTCGAAGAAATCGATGTCCGATTCCTGGTAGCCCTGGGCGATCATTTCGGCGAGGAAGCCTTTGCGGGATTGGTCGACAATATCCTTGTGCCAGCAGGCCTGGATAAACGCGACGCGCTCGCCGTGATGGTTTTTGCTTTTGCTGTCGATAGCGGTGGGTTGCATGTTCTGACTCCTGTTTAAGAAAAAAACAGGGCGTTATGAATCGAATGGGATTTCAAGGGTACGAACAGCGACGTCATGCAGGCATGAGGTCGACGCGCGGCGCTTGGGTGCCAATCCCGTTCTCTCTTCATCCGGACTATGACCGTCGGCCCCGGGATCACACCGGGTCTGCTGACCTTGCCGCCGTCCTGCGTGAGCAGTTCGAGGCGCCAAGCGCTCGCGGGCTATGCACATTGCGCGCAATTACCGCCGGTGGGGAATTACACCCCGCCCTGAGAACGTTGCCGTCAGAACCCTGACGGCGAAGGGTTTTTAACACGGTTTTTGCAAAACTGCACGATTGCCGTATCGATCACCTAGATCGGTTTGTTTGATGGATATTCGATTCCTGACCACACAGGGCTTGATATTGCGCGGCGTTGCCCGCAGTAATCGTCACTACACCCCACCGTCAGAGGCCTGCTTGATGAACGTCATAGACCTGCGCAGCGACACCGTGACCCAACCCACGCCCGGTATGCTTGATGCCATGGCCACTGCCGCCACTGGCGATGACGTCTACGGCGAAGACCCCAGCGTCAATCGCCTGGAGGCCGAGCTGGCCCGGCGCCTGGGGTTTGCCGCCGCGCTGTTCGTGCCTACCGGCACCATGAGCAACCTGCTGGCGTTGATGGCCCACTGTGAGCGCGGCGAGGAGTACATCGTCGGCCAGCAGGCGCACACCTACAAATACGAAGGCGGTGGTGCGGCGGTGCTCGGTTCGATTCAACCCCAGCCACTGGAGGCGCAGGCCGACGGTTCCCTCGATCTGGGCCAGGTGCTGGAAGCGATCAAGCCCGACGATTTTCACTTCGCGCCTACCCGCCTGCTGGCGCTGGAAAACACCATGCAGGGCAAGGTCCTGTCGCTCGATTACCTGGCCAGGGCCCGCGCGTTTACCCACGAACATGGCCTGTCCCTGCACCTGGACGGCGCGCGGCTTTATAACGCGGCGGTCAAGCTGGGCGTGGAGGCGCGGGAGATCGCCCGGCATTTCGATTCGGTGTCGGTGTGCCTGTCCAAGGGCCTGGGCGCGCCAGTGGGCTCGGTGCTGTGCGGCTCCACAGCGCTGATCGCCAAGGCGCGGCGCCTGCGCAAGATGGTCGGTGGCGGCATGCGTCAGGCGGGGTCGCTGGCGGCGGCGGGGCTGTATGCGCTGGATCATCATGTGCAGCGCCTGGCCGACGACCACGCCAACGCTCAGTGGCTGGGCGAGGCGCTGCGCGATGCCGGCTACCCCGTGGAGCCGGTGCAGACCAACATGGTCTACGTGCAGATGGGTGACCGTCACCAGGCGTTCAAGGATTTTGCTGGCGAAAGGGGCATCAAATTGAGCACGGCGCCACGCCTGCGTATGGTCACGCACATGGATGTGAACCGCACGCAGCTCGAACAGGTGGTGCGGGCATTTGTCGAGTTTTCGCGCAACTGACAGGTGCAGGCCGTCTAATTGAACGTTTCTATCGTATAAACACGCTGTACCCCCGGCAAAGGGCCGATATAATGCGGCCCTTTGCCGTCGCTCCGTCTGATGATGTTGCGCACTGGCCTTTGGCCGCAGCCTCCGTGGAAGAACCTAATGAAAAGCGCAGAAATCCGTGAAGCCTTCCTTCGCTTCTTCGAAGAGCAAGGTCACACCCGTGTCTCCTCCAGCTCCTTGATCCCAGGCAATGACCCGACCCTGCTGTTCACCAACGCGGGGATGAACCAGTTCAAGGACTGCTTCCTGGGCCAGGAAAAGCGCGCCTACACCCGCGCCACCAGCAGCCAGAAGTGCGTACGCGCCGGCGGCAAGAACAGCGACCTGGAGAATGTCGGTTACACCGCTCGCCACCACACCTTCTTCGAAATGCTGGGCAACTTCAGCTTCGGCGACTATTTCAAGAAAGATGCGATCACCTTCGCCTGGACCTTCCTCACCGGCGTGTTGAAGCTGCCCAAGGAAAAGCTCTGGGTCACCGTCTACGCGACGGACGACGAAGCCTATGACATCTGGACCCAACAGATCGGCGTGCCCGCCGAACGCATGATTCGCATCGGCGACAACAAGGGCGCGCCGTACGCGTCCGACAACTTCTGGACCATGGGCGACACCGGCCCGTGCGGCCCCTGCACCGAGATTTTCTACGATCACGGCGCCGACATCTGGGGCGGCCCGCCGGGCTCGCCGGAAGAAGACGGCGACCGTTACATCGAAATCTGGAACAACGTGTTCATGCAGTTCAACCGCACCGCCGACGGCGTGTTGCATCCGCTGCCGGCGCCGTCGGTGGACACCGGCATGGGCCTGGAGCGGATCAGTGCGGTGATGCAGCACGTTCACTCCAACTATGAAATCGACCTGTTCACCAACCTGCTGAGCGCCTCGGCGGCGGCCATTGGCTGCGCCAATGAAAGCCAGTCTTCGCTCAAGGTGGTGTCCGACCACATCCGTTCCTGCGGCTTCCTGATCGCCGATGGCGTGCTGCCCTCCAACGAGGGCCGTGGCTACGTGCTGCGCCGCATCATCCGTCGCGCTTGCCGCCACGGTAACAAGCTGGGCGCCACTGGCAGCTTTTTCTACAAGATCGTCGCCGCGCTGGTGGCCGAGATGGGCGAGGCTTTCCCTGAGCTCAAGCAGCAGCAGACCAACATCGAGCGCGTGCTCAAGGCCGAGGAGGAGCAGTTCTCCAAGACCCTGGAACACGGCCTGAAAATTCTCGAACAGGATCTGGCCGAGCTTAAAGGCACGGTCGTGCCGGGCGACGTGGTGTTCAAACTGTACGACACCTACGGCTTCCCGATGGACCTGACCGCCGACATCGCCCGTGAGCGCGAGCTGACCATCGATGAGGCCGGCTTTGAGCGTGAGATGGAGGCCCAGCGCGTGCGCGCCCGGTCCGCCAGCTCTTTTGGCCTGGATTACAACACCCTGGTCAAGGTCGACGTGCCGACCGAATTCATCGGCTACAAGGCGACCGCCGGCGCGGCCAAAATCGTTGCGATCTATAAGGACGGCAAATCCGTCGACGTGTTGAGCGAAGGCGAAGAAGCCGTCGTGGTGCTTGACCAGACGCCGTTCTACGCCGAATCCGGTGGCCAGATCGGTGACTGTGGTTTCCTCAGCTCCACGTCCGGGCGTTTTGATGTGCGTGACACCACCAAGACCGGCGGTGCGTTCCTGCATCACGGTGTGCTGGTGCTGGGCAATCTGACGGTCGGTGCGCCGGTCGACACCCAGGTGGATGCGGACGTGCGCCATGCCACCGCGCTGAACCACTCGGCCACCCACTTGCTGCACGCGGCCTTGCGCCAGGTGCTGGGCGAGCATGTCCAGCAGAAGGGTTCGCTGGTCGACAGCCAGCGCCTGCGCTTCGACTTCAGCCACTTTGAAGCGATCAAGCCTGCGCAGATCAAGGCCCTTGAAGACATCGTCAACGCCGAGATTCGTCGCAACACCCCGGTCGAGACCGAAGAAACCGATATCGACACCGCCAAGGCCAAGGGCGCGATGGCGCTGTTCGGCGAGAAGTATGGCGACAGCGTGCGCGTGCTGAGCATGGGCGGCGCATTCTCGGTGGAGCTGTGTGGCGGTATCCACGCCAACCGCACCGGCGACATCGCGCTGCTGAAAATTGTCAGCGAAGGCGGTGTGGCGTCTGGTGTGCGGCGTATCGAGGCGGTCACCGGTGCTGCGGCTCTGGCCTACCTGAATGCGGCCGAAGAACAACTCAAGGAAGCGGCCAGCCTGGTCAAGGGCAGCCGAGACAACCTGATCGACAAACTGTCCGCCGTGCTCGAGCGCAACCGTGCGCTGGAGAAGCAGCTGGAACAGTTGCAGGCCAAGGCGGCCAGTGCAGCGGGTGACGATCTGTCGGCCGCTGCAGTGGAGGTCAAAGGTGTGAAAGTACTGGCGGCACGTCTGGACGGTCAGGACGGCAAGGCGTTGCTGGCCCTGGTCGATCAGTTGAAGAACAAGCTCGGCCGCGCAGTGATCCTGCTCGGCGGTGTGCATGAGGATAAGGTCGTGCTGGTTGCGGGTGTAACCAAGGACCTGACTGGCCAACTCAAAGCCGGTGATTTGATGAAACAGGCCGCTGCGGCAGTGGGCGGGAAGGGCGGTGGTCGCCCGGACATGGCGCAAGGCGGTGGTGTGGACGCCGGTGCCCTGGATGCGGCCCTCGCCCTGACCGTGCCATTTGTCGAAGCAGGTATTTAAGGCGCTGTTAAACGGCCCGCGACCCGGTCGCGGGCGGTTGAGTGCTGGTTGAATTGGAAATCAGGCGCCCCTTTACGGGCTGAGGCGGCTTAGAAATGGCTTTGATCGTACAGAAATTTGGAGGCACCTCGGTCGGCTCTGTCGAAAGAATCGAGCAGGTCGCCGACAAGGTTAAGAAGTTCCGCGACGCCGGCGATGATCTGGTGGTGGTGCTGTCGGCCATGAGCGGTGAAACCAATCGCCTGATCGAACTGGCCAAGGCCATCAGTGGCGATCAGCAACCGTTGCCGCGTGAGCTGGATGTGATCGTGTCCACCGGCGAGCAGGTGACCATTGGCTTGCTGGCCATGGCGCTGAACAGGCGCGGCGTGCCGGCGGTGTCCTACACGGGCAGCCAGGTGCGCATCCTGACCGACAGCGCGCATACCAAGGCGCGCATCCTGCAGATTGATGATCAGAAAATTCGTACTGATCTGAAAGCCGGTCGCGTGGTAGTGGTAGCAGGGTTCCAGGGTGTGGATGAGCACGGCAACATCACCACCCTCGGACGTGGCGGTTCGGACACCACGGGCGTTGCGCTGGCAGCGGCTCTCAAGGCGGATGAATGCCAGATCTACACCGATGTGGACGGCGTCTACACCACCGATCCGCGTGTCGTGTCCGTGGCTCAGCGCCTGGACAAGATCACCTTCGAAGAGATGCTGGAGATGGCCAGTCTCGGTTCCAAGGTGTTGCAGATTCGTGCGGTGGAGTTTGCCGGCAAGTACAACGTTCCGCTGCGCGTATTGCACAGCTTCAAGGAGGGTCCGGGCACCCTCATTACTATTGATGAAGAGGAATCCATGGAACAGCCGATCATTTCCGGCATCGCTTTCAACCGCGATGAAGCCAAGCTGACGATCCGTGGCGTGCCGGATACTCCGGGCGTGGCGTTCAAGATCCTCGGTCCGATCAGTGGCGCAAATATTGAAGTCGACATGATCGTGCAGAATGTTTCGCACGATAACACCACCGATTTCACCTTCACCGTGCACCGCAACGAGTACGATGCGGCCGAGCGTATCCTGCAGAACACCGCGAGCGGGATTGGCGCCCGTGAAGTGGTTGGCGATACCAAAATTGCCAAGGTGTCGATCGTGGGGGTGGGCATGCGTTCCCATGCCGGTGTTGCCAGCCGCATGTTCGAGGCCCTGGCCAAGGAAAGCATCAATATCCAGATGATCTCCACCTCGGAAATCAAAGTCTCGGTGGTGATTGAAGAGAAGTACCTGGAGCTTGCGGTGCGCGCGTTGCACACCGCTTTTGAGCTCGATGCGCCGGCCCGACAGGGCGAGTAAGGCAGTGCCGGAAGGGCGCGGTATACCGCGCCTTTCCTTTTTTGTGGGGCGCGTGGTCTTTTGCGTCGGCTCGACAATACTCAGATGCAAGGTCTACCCGCTCCTGCAGCGTAGGCTGAGCGTTTTTTTTGCAGACTGTTGTTCCAGAACTGAAGTGCGTGAGGTGAAAGGTTATGTTGATTCTGACTCGTCGTTGCGCAGAAAGCCTGATTATCGGTGATGGCGAAATCACCGTGACCGTGCTCGGCGTCAAAGGCAATCAAGTGCGTATCGGGGTTAACGCTCCGAAAGAGGTAGCGGTCCACCGGGAGGAAATCTTCCAGCGGATCAGTAAGGAAAAGGAAAAGGAGAAAGAGCAGCAGGGACGTCAGCAGCAGGACGAGGACGAGGAAAACGACGAAGAACCAAGCCATTAATTTTTATCGCTTTTTGTGTTTGCAAACGGGGATGAACGTGGTTAATATACGCCCCGTGTTGCGGAGAGCTGGCCGAGTGGCCGAAGGCGCTCCCCTGCTAAGGGAGTACACCTCAAAAGGGTGTCGGGGGTTCGAATCCCCCGTTCTCCGCCATTATTTGCTTAGTACGTTGCAGTCTGGATTTATCGGTAAGTTGTTGAAATTACTCGAAAAAATCGCTTTACATAGAGATTGAACGGCCTATAATGCGCGGCAACAAATGCACTCGTAGCTCAGCTGGATAGAGTACTCGGCTACGAACCGAGCGGTCACAGGTTCGAATCCTGTCGAGTGCACCATTTAAGAGTCAACTGCAGCAATGCGGTGACTCGGCTTCAACCAGTTGTGATCTGGTCTAAAAACACAATCTGCACTCGTAGCTCAGCTGGATAGAGTACTCGGCTACGAACCGAGCGGTCACAGGTTCGAATCCTGTCGAGTGCACCATACAAACAAAAAGCCCGCCAAGTGCGGGCTTTTTGCCGTCTGGCGTTTGTGCAGGATTTCTCCTGATCCATCACCCTGATGTGTTTTCCGCCCGGGTTGCGACGTCGCAGTTCCCGGGTGCAGCTCAGGCTCAACTTTGCCTCGCAAGCGCTTGTTCTCTCCAGTTTTTTAAGATTAAAAGCCACCGAGCGGTGTATCATTGCGCCCGTCAGCCCCGCCGGGGCTTGTGGAATACCTCCATGGACTTACCCAGTAGTAACTCAGTACCCCGCTTTACCAATCATGAATTGACTGATTGATCCTTCCGGCGTGCCCCGCTGCTGGGAGTGGAGTTCGCCTATGACCGAAGTAGAAGTTAAGAAAACACAAGACAGCCTGCAGGATCGCCTGGCTCAAGTCATCGAGCTGCTGCAGCGCCAGCGCGTGGTCGAAGACCTCACGCATCGCCAGGAAGGCCCGAATCACGACCGCGTTGAAAATCTGGTCCATCGGCAAAACCTCGTCGAGCTGCAGCGCAAGCTCGATGACCTGCACTCCGCCGACGTCGCCTATATTCTTGAAGCCTTGCCGCTGGATGATCGACTGACGCTCTGGCAGTTGGTCAAGGCTGACCGCGACGGCGACATCCTGCTCGAAGTATCCGACTCCGTACGTGAAACCCTGATCGCCGACATGGACGATCACGAGCTGCTGGCCGCCGCCAAGGAAATGGACGCCGACGAACTGGCTGACCTTGCGCCTGAATTGCCGCGTGATGTTGTCCATGAGCTGATGGAGGCGCTGGACACCCAGCAGCGTGAGCGCGTGCGTTCAGCGCTGTCGTACGACGAGGATCAGGTCGGCGCCCTGATGGACTTCGAGATGGTCACCATTCGCGAAGACGTCAGCCTCGAGGTGGTTTTGCGCTACCTGCGCCGTCTGAAGGAGCTGCCAGGTCATACCGACAAGCTGTTCGTCGTCGACTATGAAGGCATCCTCAAGGGCGTGCTGCCGATCAAGCGCCTGCTGGTGAACGATCCGGAGAAGAAAGTTGCGGACTTGATGGCCAGCGATACCGTGAGCTTTCACCCGGACGAGGACGCGTATGACGCGGCCCAGGCCTTTGAGCGTTATGACTTGATCTCGGCGCCGGTGGTTGACAAGAACGGCAAGCTGATTGGCCGTTTGACCATCGACGAAATCGTCGATCTGATTCGTGAAGAGAGTGAAACCGAAGTCCTCAACATGGCGGGTTTGCGTGAGGAGGAAGATATTTTTGCCTCGGTCTGGCGCTCGCTGCATAACCGCTGGGCATGGCTGGCGGTTAACCTGATTACCGCGTTCATCGCCTCGCGAGTCATCGGGCTGTTTGAAGGCTCCATTGAAAAGCTCGTGGCACTGGCGGCGTTGATGCCGATTGTGGCGGGCATCGGCGGTAACTCCGGTAACCAGACCATCACCATGATCGTGCGCGCGATGGCGCTGGATCAGGTGAGTACCGCCAACTCTTCCCGCTTGCTGCGCAAGGAGCTGGCCGTCGGGCTTATCAACGGTCTGGTGTGGGGTGGGGTGATCGGTGTGGTGGCCTACTTGCTGTATGGCAGCTGGTCGCTCGGCGTGGTGATGACTGCCGCCATGACGCTCAACCTGCTGTTGGCTGCGTTCATGGGCGTGTTGATTCCGATGACCCTGGCACGCCTTGGTCGCGACCCCGCAATGGGGGCGAGTGTCATGATCACAGCCATGACGGACAGCGGAGGTTTCTTCATCTTCCTCGGCTTGGCGACCATATTCCTGTTGTAAGGTGCTCTGTGGGAGCGAGCAAGCTCGCTCCTGATGAAGAGTGGCCCCTCAAATTTCAGGCAAAAAAAAGCCAGCATTCAGCTGGCTTCGGCTTTCAATTTTGCAATCTTGAATCAATTGGCTTCTGCGGCCGCCTCAACGTCGTGCGCGATAAGCGAAACGAGGGCATTCTGCTGGCGGTGGGAAAGCTGACGAAAGCGCTGCAGCAGCTCGCGTTCGTGCAGTGACAACTCCGGACTGTCCAGACGCATGCTCAGCTCTTCGCCCAACGCACCTTCCTGAATAAGGCTCTGCTCCAGGCGCGCGATGATTTCAGAGTTCATGCTGCGGTGATGATTGCGAGCCACCTCGGCAATGCGTTCCCGCATACCGTCTGGCAGACGTACGACGAATTTGTCAGCCGTACGGCTGGAATAAATTGCCTGTTTCAATGGGCGCATATATTTAACCGGTTAGTTCAGGGGAGCGGTTTTTGGAATTGGCCGCAAGGATGAGTGTTAAGACAAGACTCACGACCAAAGTTCAACCCGAATTGCAAAGAGGTCGCATCATGCCTCAGATTCGACATTTCCTTGGCGTCAATTCTGTGACAAATATTGAACTGCCTAAAGGCTTTATGCCAGCACTGATTTGCATTTTTGCGGACTGGTTTGAATATTTTTTGCGTGACGTGCGTTAAACGCGGATCAACACGGCAACCACCGCAGCGAATGTCTGGAGGGCGCACATCGTAAAGCAATATGGCTGTTCGCCCCTAGTGCTAAGACTAGTGGCATTCTGCCAATTTACTAGGTCTATACGACGTAAGGTAGGAGAAGGCGGGGGAGGTGGCGCAACAGCAGCTTTCAGCGCAGCACAGGATCGAACTTGATACGGCGACCTACGATCAGCGTGAGAACCAACAATACAGCGAACACCGCACTGGCGATAAAGGCTGTGATTTGCCCCTCTTGCGCAGAGGCCTGAAGGCCAAAAGCGGCGCTGATCAGGGTTAGGCAGAGAAACAACCAGGAGGATTTGGACATGACAGCTTCCTTAGAAAACCCAGTGTTCAGCGGCGGGAGCTGACTGTGCATTCTGTGTGACGCGCACAGGCGTTTGCGCATTTGCAGTCATCACCGCCAATTGCGGACGCTGCTGCAGGTGGTGTGGAACGGGCTGGCGAAGCTGCGCAACGTCATCACCTGTGGTGGACTGGAAATGAAACATCACCAAAGCGGCGAGTGCCACGGTATTGAGGGCTAACAGAAGCGCACTGTTCATGTTCATGTTCTCCGCCGATTGCTCTGCCAGGTTGGTGATGGGTTGTCCGTGTAGGACTTGTCTTATAGAAGATATTGCAGATGCCGTGCCAATGTTTATTTTCAATAAAATCAATGGGTTGGGATTGAACAGCAGGGCTTTCTGATTGCAATTTGCAATGCTGGCATTTTGGGGGAGTGCATTTTGCACGATGCCCTGCAAGTCCCGGTTTTACTGGGCCAAGTAGCGATCTGCCGGGCGAGGAATGACCTACACGTAAAAAGCCAACGGACGACATGACAAAACGGACCTTGGCCGTTAACATGCTCGCCGTCCGTCGCCATGCCTTTGGCCGGGCGACTGTCATTTGTCCCAGTAGCTCAATTGGATAGAGCATCCCCCTCCTAAGGGGAAGGTTGGCCGTTCGAACCGGCCCTGGGACACCATATAATTCAACGTCTGCAGCCTATTTTTAGTATCCGTCATTGATCTCGTGGGTGCAGGATGGGTGCAGAAACAGAATATGGACCCCGCCCTATCAATAGTGCGGGGTTTTTTTGCGTCTAGAACAAGGAGGAAAGATGCACAAGATTTTTGAGGATTTAGTCGACGAACTCGAGCTGATACGCGACACGCTTAAGGGCTCCATTCCGAGCAATGAAGCGTTTAGCCTTGCTCATCAGAACTGGGCGTTCCCCGCGATTACTGTTCCTGAGCTCCAACTTCGCGCTTTAGCAGTCATCGACAAGATTACTGAGCGAGGTGGCGAAGTGGTTAAGGCCAATGAGGATCTGCTGGCCCACTATGTCCTGCGTCTCAAATTCGTCCGAACCTCAACAATTCCTCAAATCTGGAACAACGCAGGAGCTGGCACTTGGGTTTACTACTGCACGTTAGACGCTTTAGAGGTTGCCCTTGAGGCAGCCCTAGAAAGCACTCAACAGCAGGACATTGATCGGTCGATCCAGGCATCAACGCGCCAGGCTCGTTCGATGGAAGCAAAGATCATTGAGTTAACGGATCGATCTCAGCACCTCGATCAAATGGTGAGCCGCATTGAGTCAGCCCATACAGCGGCGGAGGAACTGCCCACCGACGTGCACTCATTGAAAGAAGCGCGTAGTAAGGTTGATTCAATCCTTAGGGCTTCTGATATTGATCGCGATCATATTTCAACCGCACGGCAGGGGGCCGAGCAGCTTCATGCGGAGCTGCAGAAGTATTCAGAAACAGCTAGAGATGTGCTTGAACGGTGCGAAACTGCCTACGCATCAGCTACGAGTACAGGTCTTGCCGCAGCGTTTTCTGAGCGTTCCCAAAAGCTGGATAGCTCTTCAATTGGCTGGATCGTAGGTCTAGTCGCGTCCCTATTAGCCGGGAGTCTTTTCGGCTCTATTCAGTTGAAAAGACTAGCTGATGTTGTTGGCGAGTCGAATACGCAGGGTTTTACAATTGCGATTAATCTGGTTCTAGCAATCCTCTCGGTAGGCGGTCCTATCTGGTTTGCATGGTTGTCGACAAAGCAAATTGGTCAGCGCTTCCGGCTTTCAGAAGATTACGCGTTCAAGGCGTCAATCTCGCGAGCGTATGAAGGCTACCGCCGTGAAGCCTCGAGAATCGACCCTGAGCTTGAGCGACAATTGCTTGGATCTGCGCTTTCTAGGCTAGACGAGCAGCCGTTGCGGTTGGTGGAGACGGATAGTTTCGGTAGTCCTTGGCATGAGGTGCTTTCATCTGACGTAATGAAAGACGCCATGAGGGCCGTTCCGAATTTTGCTGCTCAACTGACGTCCTTTGCCAGCGACTCACTGAGTAAGGCGAGATCTCCTAAACAAACGCCTGCCGTTAATTCTGCTACGCCAGTCGTTCCGCCCGGCGAGACAAAAAGTAGCTAGCCATCTCCCCTGATCCGGATAACTGTGGTGGTCGAACAGTCTGCGTGCCGAGCGGTGGCGCGGATGCCCAAGCCGACCGCTAGCAACTCACGCACTTGTCTGTGCAGGTCTGCGTTTACTGGCCGGCCCTGATACTTGCCGGGCGCCCTGGCTTTCTCGATTCCTTGGGGCTGGCGCTCCCTGCGTTGCTCGTAATCTTTGCGGGCAATGGCCGCCATCATCTCCACTAGCATGGAGTTGATCGCTCCCATCATACGGCCGGTGAGCTCGTGGTCCTTGATATCCATTCCTTGGTGGCCCGACGAAAGGTCAAGTGCGACTATGCGCAGGGCCTTGGAGTCGACACCGGCCTTGAGCTTTTGCCAGTCCTCCGGGAGACGGGATAGCTGGACTATGGACTCCACTAGCAGTACGTTGCCCTTATGCACGTCTTTCAGCAGGCGGAGCAACTCCGTCCGGTCAGAGCCGGCGCCGCTAGCGTTCTCCAGTTACACGCTCGCAATGACCTTATTATGGTGCTGTCGAATTGATCGAGCGCGGTCTTGGCGCGGCCGGCGTCTTGCTCTTCGGTGGATGCTCGGAGGTATGCGCGGATGAACATTAAGATTGCCTGTATCAGTTAGGGCATTCTACGAAATACTGTTGCACTGTGGCTGTTACTTATCAGGCGAAAAGCACGGATAAGGAAAAATAATCCTGTATGTGGATAGGCATACTCGGGTGTAACACCTGAGGTTCTGTAACACCCACTTCTACATCACGGCAGAGATCGTGTAACGAATAAAAATCTCTTTATATTCAAATAGTTATGAATTTTGTAACGTTTGTATCACCAGTAACACGACTTGCAAGTCTCGTCCCCTTGCCCCTCTTACAGAGGTTCCTACAGCGAGAGTAACCTCCCTCTTGGTTGCAGCATTGAATACCTGACTGTGTTAGCCGGAACCGATTAGGCACCGATGTTGCTATCGGCCTGTACGGCGCTTTGTCGCTAAGCGTTTGGGTATGTGCGATGTCCTGCCCTCAGGAACTGGGCACGCTTGATGCGCTGAGTCCATGTAAGACGTGGTCCGGAGTGCGACGTTTCGAATGGGGCACCGAAAAGTCGCCGGGGACCCTGACGACATCCTAGCGACACGGGGCATGAAACCCGCGGGATCGAGTTAGTGGGTGGCGTTGAAAGTTACTGAAATTTCAATCGTTGAAATTGAAAGGATCTTGAAGAAAAAGGGCGATCGTTACAGCTTTGGTAATGGTGGCCGTATTTGTTGCAGATAATGAACGCCTGCATGGCGTCAACCATGTTGATCGATGTCAACCACGTCAACCTGTCAACCGACGTAGGAAAGACTGCCGCTAGCACGATCCCGCGGGTTCTATGCCCCGTGTCTTTCTGAAATGCCCAGGGGCCCCGTCACATTTTCAAGTTACCGACGCGACCTGTTTTCGTCGCTGTAGGGGAGCCATACGAGGGGCTAGGGGATTGTCTCCTAAAAAGCGTGTTACAAGTGTTACGCGTTTTGAGATTTAAGTTAAGTCATTGATATATAATGGTTTTATTTTAGTAACACTTCTATGAGAAGCGACCATTGAGTGTGTTACATGGGAAATCTGTGTTACATCTGTAGCCGTCTCGTGGTGAGCGCTTCGATCCTAACCAGGTCCTTAATTATGGAAACTCCTGCGGGGCCGGAAGCTGTTGCTCGTGTTAGAAACCCTAGGCAGGCATGGGCACTCCGCTAACTGCTTCGTATTCTCCTGTTTACAGTTTCGTTTTTTCCTCCGCTCAATTGCGTGCCATAAGTATGCGACTTGATGGATTAATAGGTTAGAAGTGGATCAGGGACATTAGGCGAAATTCGCGGCGTAGCAAGATGGCTGTTACACGATCAATGATCAGTATCCACATCCTGTTGTTGGTCTCAGACAATTGGTAGGCCTATACTAAACCCTTCACTTTTCCGGCGTTTGAAGCTGTTGATTGATGGGTTTGGATTTTGACTAAATAGCTGACAGTCAGTTGTTGTATAAAGTTATCGGTACTAAATTGCGGGGGTGATGTCCTCCGATAGGAGAAATATATGAGCATCGCCGGCATTCGTTCCAATCGGGGTGACATTTACCAGACGTTGGTGGCATTTGATTGGGCATTGACAGTAATGTCCGATGAGGACTATCAATGGCTCGAAATAGATTCGATAAATTATTCAGTAGATGACATAGTGGTAGGCAAGGCTGACGGTACGTTGATTGCTTGTCAGTGTAAAAAAAATCAGACTGATTTTAAGGCTTGGTCAATAAGCGACCTTGCGGATGAGTTGGAAAAAGCCGCCAGTTTGTTGGAAGATGATTCAAATGTAAATGTTCGTTTCTACTCAAGAAGCAATTTTGGATCTCTCGCAAAACTAAGGGAGCATAGTACCACCCAGCATAACGAAGAAAGTTACTTGGCGAGTTTAAGTCAGGAGCACAAAATAGTAGATAAAAGTTTTTCTGATTTGCTACAAAAACTATCCTCCAGTATCTCCGTATATGAATTTCTGAGCCGAACTAATTTTGTCGCCAGCGATGAGCTAAGTCGTATGGAAGAGCTGCTTCGCGAGCGGTTACGCAATTTGGTGAGCAATACTGACTCTGCATTTACAGCGCTTTGGGCTAGTCTCGATCAACTAGGTGCGAGAACAGGTAGCGATGGTGTAACCGCAGCTGCGCAGCATCGATTAACTAAAAGTGATCTCAAAACCATTCTTAAAAAGGCAGGGGCGACGATAGTTCCTCCAATGGATCTTGCTGAGGTGCGTCTTTCCTTTACCAATACATCTGCTATTGGCAGGTCGTGGCGACGAGATATAGCGGGGCAACGTTTCTCCAATACCATTCTGGACGAGCTACTCGTATCAATTAGTGATAAAAAAAGATCAATTTTGCTCACGGGCCTTCCGGGATCGGGTAAAACCTGCGTGATGCTTGAGTTACAAGAAACACTGGAAAAACGGGCAGAAACTGATTCCGGCATTGTGTCACTCTTTATCCAGTCCCGTGAGTTCGCCGACTTGGCCACATCAGAAGATCGTCTAGCTCAAGGCCTATCTGTACACTGGGTAGAAAAGGCAGCTCGGTTGGCTGAAAACGCCCAGGTGATTGTGGTAATTGATTCTTTGGATGTGCTATCCATCGCTCGGGATCATCGCGTTCTTCAATATTTCCTTGCGCAAATAGACCGGCTGCTGTTGATTCCTAATATTTCTGTCGTTACAGCTTGCCGTGATTTCGATAGGCAGTACGATCGGAGAATTGCAGAGCGACAATGGGATTGTGAGTTGAAGTGCAAACCAATGGACTGGGATGCGGACGTTGCGCCTTTGCTTCATTCACTGGGGATTGCTACTGAAGTCATTGACGATGCAACACGCATACTGATAAAAAATCCACGTGAGCTTGCATTGTTTGTCGAGCTGGCCCAAAGAGGCGGTAGTTTCAATGTTGTGACTAGCCAGGCACTTGCCCAACGTTACCTCGATAAAATTGTTCGAGCTGACAACTCTCTAGGGGACGTTGCAATAAGAGCAATTGAAGCCACAGCCTCAGAAATGCTGAAGTTAAGAAGTTTGACGATTCCACATCAGCGGTTTTCGGCATCTCAGGATATTCAGCGAAAACTTTGCAGTTTAAATGTTCTGCGGGAGACTCAGGATGGAAAGCTGACATTCGGGCATCAGACACTCTTGGATGTATTGGTTATAAGTGGGGTTGTGCGAACTGGCATAACTTTAAATAAATTCATACATAGTTTGCCGCCTGTTCCCTTTGTCCGTCCTAGTATTCGAAGTTTTGTCGCGCAGTTGGCAATAGGCGAACGCCGTGAGTTTAGAAGCCAGCTAAGGTCCGTCTTGACGGGTAGTGCGGCCTTCCATATTAGACGTTTAGTAGCGGAATCATTCGCCGAACAGGTCCCGCAGGAAGAAGACTGGCCATTGCTTCGTGATTTGCGCGAAAAAAATCGCGATATCTTTCAGGTGATCTATGGCTTGGCGAATTCAATTGAATGGCATCGGTACTGGCTAAAGCACTTGATTCCTGCTTTAAAGTTTACTCAGGATTCTGACGGACTAATGGGGCATGCTTATCGTATTGCGCAATGGAGCAATGAAGATTGTGTGGGTGTGCTGTCATTCTGGATGGATGCTCTCTCGCTAGGTTGGATTGATAAGAGTGAAATTGCTGAGCGAATTGGAATCCATCTTTCTGAAATTAAATCGGAAAATATGGCCTTGGTTGCTCCCTTGTTGGAGCAGCTTATCGATATGCCGCTATCTGAGCATAGTTTTCTTGGCCGGGTCGTTGCTAAATGTGTTGACGCTGGAGTAGCTGAAGATGCCTTGCTCTGGCGGTATGTCGCAGGAGAAATCAAAGACGAGGATTTACTTAAATTTAGGCTTAGTAATAAGTTGCGTTGCCAAAAGCATGAGTTTGGAGGGGGGCAGAACGAAAAGTTCATCGAAAAACGTATGATGAAATCTATTGCCTTGCTGGATTTGGCAATAGATTCAATCGAACAGTGGAGCAGTGCTCGCAGCTTACGCTATGGTAATACTCGTATAGGCTATAGAAGTTGTTTTCTAAACGAGACCTCATATGAAGATTTGCATAGCCAAAGAGATGCGAATCATACTAGCAGCATGAATGTTCTACTTTGTGCAGTTGAGAGGGCTATTTTGCATCAAGCAAAGAACAACTCAGCTTGGTGGCAAAAAAATCGCAGGCGTCTTTGCTTTAATCACGAAGGAGCGTTGTTATATTTCGGTGTACTCGCCTGCACAGCCTCGCCAGCGGCCAACATTGAACTGATAGCTGATATGTTGTGTGATAGAAAAATTTTAGAGTTTGAATTGTCTTATGAGCTAGGTTCATTGATACAAGCAGCATTTAATTTTTTTGCCGTATCGGTTCAAGATGCAGTGATGCGGAATATTTTAACCGTTTGGAACGAAGAAGTTGGCGAGGATTCGAAATTGTGGGTATTGAGAGCTCAGGCAGAGTTTATCCTACCTATTCCTTGCTACCTCCGATCACCAGAAATCCAAGCGGTTTTAGATTCATATGAGGAAAAAGCAGGCGGACTGGTGCGCCAGCCAAAAATCCGTTCGTCTGGCGGTATAGTAAGCGCACCATTTCCATTCGAAGTTTTTTTAGAAGTAAGCGATACCGGGGTACTAAGGTTACTAGCGCACTATAACGGTTATTCAAATTGGCATGGGGCTGATTTTCTTACCGGCGGTGAGCGTCAGGTTGGCTCGCAATTGCAAGAGGCTTCATCTCGCAGCCCCTCTCGGTTCTTGGGGTTTTTGTCTAACAATTGGTCAGTGATTCCAGAAAGTTTTCGTGATGATATTATGGATGGGGTCGCTAGATATCTGGCTTACAGTTATGGGAACTTACGCGCAAGCGATTCTTGGCGATCGGTCGAAGATCCTCAGGCCACCCTTTTGGTATCCCAGATTTATGATGAGCTGGAGCGTCATCCAGCTGAATGGCACCACCAGCGCACAGCTGCCAAAGCACTTGAAGCTTGTGCAAACGTCATTCAGGATGCGAAGGAGGCATCACGACTCATATCTTTAGCCAACGGCTTTGTGGGGCTTCATGAGACTGATCCAATCGAGGGCGATGGTGTAGATTTAATAGATCTAGGAATCAACATGGCAAAGGGAGACATTTCTGATGCCTTGATGATCTTAGCTAATAATTTTCTAAAGCGAGGCATTGAATTTCCTGAATCGCTAGTGCCAGCTTTGCGTCTTTTTGCTAGTGACGAACATCCTGCTATTCGAGCCTTGATTTTACGTCGTCTGCCGTATTTCCAAAGTAATTGTTTCGATCTGGGGTGGGAGTTGTTTCATCTTGCTATGCAAGATAAAGAAGAGCTTTGGCAAGTCGCTGAGCCATGTCTTTATTATTCCTATTATAATCATTTCGAAGTGGTAGGGCCGCTGCTAGGAAGTCTTCGCAGCAATGGGTACGGTAAAGGCCTCGAAACATGGGGGCGTATTTCGGCTCTATCTGCCATGATTCAGCGCGTCAGTTTTGCTGAACTCTTAGTAGACTTGAACGCTTTGGGGGATTCAAACGCTTGGCGTGGTGCAGCAACCGTCTGGACTAATGATGAGAATATCCGACAGAACCGAGAGCAGTGTCTTGCCGGTATAAAATCAGGCCTGAACACAGGCGGCCCCCTTGCTCTAGGCGTTGCTGAGGAAATGGCTCACATTTTTGACGACAAAGCCGATGCGGTTTCTATTCCGATAGAGCTAATTGATAGCTGTTTTTCTGTGTTTGAAAATGATGAAGATGGCGAGAATAGACATCATCGTATGTTTGGAATTCATGAGTGGCTTAACGCCATAGTTCAAATCGATCCAGAGCAAGCTCTGAGTGCAGCCGAACGATATTTGGCTTATGTCCGTCATGCAAAAAGACATTTATTTGATCACCAAAATAGTCTTACCCAACTTATGACTCGGCTCTTTGCCGAAGCAGAGGAACGAGAGGAATCTGACTGTGGCATGATGCTGCAACGCGTTGTGGGAGTACAGGACACGTTACTTTCACTCGGTGTCAATGGTGTAGTCGATTGGTTGAAGGCTGCTGAGCGGCCGTGAGTGGCAGCATGCAATCGACATTGTTCTTTTGCATGCTATGTTGGACGGGCCGGAGATTTCTAGCAGTACTCAGTCTAGCGGTCCTTCGACTCACAACCGAGATGGATTGCTACTTAGCAAAAATCGGTTAATCAAGAGGGAGGGTATATTCTTAATCTTGAGCGACTGTCTTTAGCCGGGGGGCATTCCTTATTCGACGGCCCGTTATTGGCTTGAAGCGTACCGTGTTGAACTCATTCTGTGATGTCGTAATTCAGTGAAGTGGAAGCTTTCGGTGCTTCCACCTCTACTTTAGCCAGCCTTTCTTTTGAGCTGAAGGTCAATGAAATCAAGCTCTGCCTTGATTGCATCAATCGTGAGCGTTTCAACCTTGGTGTCTTTGTTTGCTCTTGCGTTGAGTTTTTTCATGCCAGCTATGACGGCAATTATCCCTCTCAAGTGAAGCTTGCGTGCCTTTAGGTATTCAGGCATCTGAGCATTGTTCTGTGGTGGTTTATCCATGGTTAGACCGGTGGTGGGCCCGAAGCAACCGCCTTTGCTGGTTGCTTCGGGGAGGTTTTAGGTTACGCCGCCAGGAGGTTAAGCAGGCTGTGCTGATGTGAGCGATCCACGAGTTCTCGCCAGGTCCAGCTTCCGAAGTGCTCGCCCTGTTCAGGGATATCCAGCTTCATCAGTGCAATCGGGTCTCGACTAATCAGTTGCCGTGCAGCCCACAGCTTGCCGCCGGTCTCTAGCAGTGCTTTCGCTGCCTCGTTCCATTGTTCTTCCAGCACAGTATTCGCCAGGTGAGCCGCTTTGTTCTCGATCTTGGCGCGTTCTTTTTGTGCCTCCGTGATGTGCTGATCAATCGTCACCAGCTCCTGCTCCAGGGCGGTAATCAGTAACTGTTGGCGGCGGTTATGCTCAACCGCAGCCGTGAGATTTTTTGCTGCTTTTTGAGCTTCAGCATTAGCAGCTTTCTCACCTTCCACATCGCCCCAGGCTACAGCCTGCGCATAGGCGGTGGCTGCATCCGTTTCAGCTTGTCGAGCCTTTGCCATGTCTTCATGTGCGCTCTGGCGGACTTGCTGCAATCGGGTCTCGATGCTGCTGCGCTTCTCGTTGAGTTCCATCTCGTCTGCTTTCCAGTTCGCCATATCGCTGAGATAGCCCGCAGCCAAGCTCTCACGGTTTGCCAATGTCTCAAGGCGATGAATCTTTTGATTCAGGTTGCGGATCTCCAGATTTCGCGAGTCGATGCGTCTTTTGTGATCGTTGATTTCATCCTGCACGGCTCGTTGACGGCCCTGCTGGATGACCTCCGGGCTTTCCAGCGCTTCTTCGAACGGTGCCAAGTCGCGCTGAATGCTCTCCATTTCGAGGGTCAGTGTGTCGCGGCGGTCTTTCAGTTCTTGGATAGTGTTCATCTGTATTATCTCTGGGCACTACGTTTGATAGGCATGGTTGTTGAGCGGCTGGCGAGGCCGGGAGTGAGCCGGCGCTACCTCGATCAGTAGGCTTACAGCTAGGCGGCTTTTGCCTCGCGTTCGTCCTTTCCTGGAACTGTCTTCACCACATAGCAGCGCTGAGGCCCTAACCCAGGTAGACGAATCAAGCTGTACGGCTTGCCATCGCTTCCCGGTTCGAGCATTCCCCGTTGCAGCAGCTCCTTATTCACAGCGCTTATGTTCATGCCTCTGAAGATTTCGGCACGCCAGGCTTCAGGCAAAACGTAATAGGTGTTGGTGGTGTGCAGGGCGTCGCCCATGCCGTGTTCCAGGGTCTTGCGAAAGCCCAACCGATCAATCGTGCGCGGCCCGTGCTCATCGATCTTTGCAGCGGTAGATTCCCAGCGGGTGAAGCGGCTTTCGCCAAAGCGCTCTATAACCTGACGCAAGCGCGCCGAGATCGCGTCGCCCTCCAAGTTCCCGGCGCCGCCGCGTTCGGTCAGCCATGCATGAAGACATACCCGTGCTGCGGTCGTCGCTGTACCGTCGGGCCAGCCGGTGACGCCGAAGGCCGTGGCCAACTCTCCCGCCGCTGCTGCGAGACCGAAGCGAAGGGCGGCTCGTTGGGCTTGCCCACTCGCCGAGGCGGGCAAGTTTTGGGTGATGAACTGTTCCACCGTGCGCCGCACAATCACCGACCATCTGAACATTTCCCCTGGCGCACACAGTGCGTTTAGGAAGGCTGTGAGGGGCGTGCCGTAGTATTTGGCTACACGGGCCTTGAGCGCATCGGAGAGGGCGGCGGCGTCTTCAAAACCGTTCAGCACATCGAACATGCCTAGCCCTTTGCTGGCATCCGCTGGCACGGCCAGCATGCGCACCTCCATGCCGGCTTTCAGCTCCTTGTTGGCATCCGCCATGTGCTGCGCCAACGTCTTCTCGCCCGTCGAGAGAAACAGCAAACGCCACTCCTGCACCTGTCGGCCTGCTTGCCCTCGATCATTCGCCCGGGCCTTACCGGTGCCGTTGCCGAGCATGTAAACCGTCTCGCCAATAATGCGCGGGTCGCACATGCCGATTTCATCCAGCACCAGGAGGCCGTCTGAGTGTGCAGCAGCAATGGACTCCAAGGCGTTATCGGTCGAGCGCCACGAACGCACCAAGCGCGGCCCGCCATAAACCGAAGCAGCAACTTGCAGGTGGGTGGTCTTGCCCCCGGAACTGTCGCCGTAGAGATGGAAGCCGCCTGACTCATGACCGAGCAGGCTCAACAAAGGCCCTGCGAAGGCCACAGAGACGACAAACGCCAAGCGGTGGTTGCCAACGCACAGCGCACCGATTTGCTGCTGCCATTGCTCCAGAGAGCCTGCCTCGCTAATGGGTGGCAACTGCGCACCGGCTTCATAAAAATGCAGGTGTTCGGCGTGTGAGCCAATTTGCTGTTCGGGCAATAGAAACGCATTGTCGTGCCAGCCCAGGCGCGTCACCAAACGTGCGCGCTGGGCGCTGTCGAAGCCGCCGAGGTAGCTTTGTAGGTCGTTGCGGGCATTGCGCCCTGATCGGCTTCCGGCAAGGCGTAGGCCCATGTCTACCAGTGGACCGAGAACGTCCTTGCCGAAGTCGCCGGTCATGGTTCGGGCTGGAATGTTCCAACGTTTTTTAGCGCCGTCCGGGTCATCGAACTCAACCAACAAGCCCCAGTTGTGGCCCTTGTCGTCGCGAGTGCGAGCGATGATTTCGAGAGGCGAACACACGGGGCGTGCCTCACCATCATCGCCGGAATAAAACACTCCTTCAGGCGTCAGGCGAAAGCCGCCCGGCAACAGATCATTTTTCGATTTCGCAGGGCGTTTAGCGGGCGTCTTGGCCTTCTGTTCTTGAGACCCAGTGGGCTCAGCAGCACTGCCGAAAAACTCGCCGTTGCGCACCAGCTCGGCGACGTGGCCTGGGGTCCAACCTTTGGCTAGCGCATCCGCTGCATCGTCACCGTCCGCCCATTTTCCACCCTTGATGAGCGTCGGCCTGCCGCCTTTGCTGCTGGGCTTGCGATTGAACACGTCGAGCGAGATTCGTTGCACTGAAGCGGCGCCCAGCTCAATCAACCTGAGCTCGATGGCCTCCATGCAGTTATTGCCGCTGGCGTCGTTATCCGGCCACAGCACTACGGTACGCCCCTTGAGCGGCGTCAGATCGGCCTTGTGCCAGGAGTTCGAGCCGTTTGGCCAGCAGGTGGCTACGTAGTCGGGCATCAGTTCGGCGGCGGCGTCAGCCGCTTTCTCGCCTTCACACAGCACGACCGGCGCATCGGCGTGCTCTGTCAGCTCATCCAGACGAAGCAGTGGCCGAGGCTCGGGCAATCCTTGCCAGCGCCATTGTGTGGTTTGCCCATCGGAGCGCTTGCACCAGGTCAAAGGCGCAAAGACCTTTCGCGGCTTACCGTTATCCTCGAGGCCCAGGTCGAAGCGATACAGTGCCATCACCGGTTGGCCCTGCGCATCGCGGTAGATCCACACTTTGGACGGAACACCATGCTGCCGGTGTTTGGTTGGGCACTTGTTCATGGCCTCGGCCGGGATCGGTCGAATCGCAACCCACTCCGGCGCAGCGCTCTTGGCCGGTAGGCTTTTGGTGATTGCAGATCCTGCGGAAACGCTGAGCAGATCTGCCAGTTTTTTACAGGCCTCAACGTCCGTGCCGCCGTCGATGTAACGCACAAGGTCGATCAGGTCACCGCCCTTATCGCCGGTGGCAAAATCTGCCCAGGTGCCTTTGCTCAAATTGACCTTGAGTGAGCCTGCGCGTTTGTCCGTGCGCGTCGGGTTTGGTGCGGTGTATTCCTTGCCTCCGTCGACGCGTTTGCCGTTTGGCAGCCAGTGAGCAAGCACACGGTCTATGTTCTTCAGGGCAGTGCTTTTTACGTCGGCAAAGCTCGGACGTTTTGAGGTGTTGCCGGTGCGCTGAGTCACGGTGCGATCCTCGACTCAAGCAATGCCTCGTTCACGTCGTCGATCAGTGCCTTGGCCATCTCGCCGAGGTAGAACGCAGGCCAACTAAAGCGCTCACCCGCATCGCTGATGGCGGCGTCAAGAATCAGTTGATTGGCGTGATGCAGAATTTGGGAGACGGCTTCAAGTGCGTCTTCCAGCGGGATACCGGCATTCACCCGAAACAGGTTTTGGCCGTTACCGTTGGCAGGAGAAAACTCGGAGCGTCCACGAGTGCTGGAGTGGGTCATAGCGCACCGCCGTTCTGGCCCATCGGCACAGAAGAGGCATCACCGTACATGGTGAGTGTTTTGATCAAACCCAAGGTGCCGCGCACGTCCCAAATAACAGACGACAACACGCGGTTGGACAGCAGTGGTTTATCGCCGTCTAAGTGATCTTCCAACAGCATGAGAACTGAATCGGCACGGTCGAGCGCACAGGTGATGGCGTCGATAGGCAGACCGGCTTCGGCGTCTTGGCTGACGCAGAGCAGATCCTCGGGTAGTGCAAAGCCTGGGAGCATGCTCATTGGGCACCCCCAAAGACTCTCAGATTTTCATATCTGGTCGTTAGGGCGTTTGAGTCCACCCATTCGGCGTATTTATAATCTTGCTTGTTGAGGGGGTTGAGCGGCACTTGAATTTTATAGGCGCCACAGCAACGAAGGACTTCAAGGTCAACTACTCGTGTCGTGTTCGACATTCTGCGTTGATCAAGAATTACCCCCATATGGTCTACCAGATTTATGGTGATATGCTTAGAAGGTTGCATTGCAGTCTGCTCAGATTTGCTGTGTGACAGTCGAGTCAGTGGTACGAACACTGACTCGACACCCTTTTCTTCGAGGGACAGGTATAGAGCTACGCTACGCGAGAGAGTTGTTTGCAGATTTGCTCCCTCGAATAACGACGCGCTCACCTTGATCCTTCCTTTGCTGCGCGTTCAATCCACGCCTTGAGCTCGGTCATCAGAATCAGACGCCGCCGTCCGAGTTTGAAAGCTTTAAGGTCGCCCGCAGCGATGAGCTCATAAACGCCTGATCTTGAATAGCCAACCACGCGGGCTGCGTCTTCAACGCTAACTGCAAGGGGGGAAATGTGTTCGGGATTGTTCATTAGCTTGCCTGTCCTTGATCGGTGGAGCGGACTGTACGATACTAGTCCGGACGTAAACATCCTATTTGTAAGTAACACGATCTGCAAGCAAAAATATTGTGGACGTTCCGAGGAGGGAAAATGGCTAATCGTTCAAAGAAGGCGGTTTTATCAGCTAGGGTCGACCCTTACCTCAAAGCAGCGCTGGAGTTGCTGGCAGTCTCGCGAAACGAGAAAATCGTAAAGATCCTAGAGTCATGCCTTGAGAATGGGATGAATGACAGAGTCATTCCTAATCCGTTTAAAACTCCGCAAAAAAAAATGGAGAAAGTCAGTTTCATGGTCGCATTCGCGGCGATCTGGTCGGAGAATGAAACGCTTTACAAATTACGCGCTGGAACTCTGGGGCCTGATTTTGCTGGCGAGGAGCTGTCGATGGTCGCTATGTTTATCAACGGCGATAAGTATTTCGACGGGGAATTCGATGTTTTTGGGGATCTAAACGGTTCCACAGATACGTTTGGCTTTGAACCGCGAATGCAACCTCGCGTGAACCTTGCGTTAGTGGAGAGGGAATGGCCGATTGTTGAGGAATACGTGAGGTTCCTCTCGAACAACAAGCCACTTCAGCCGGGCTATGCCGATTACAAAAGTATGCGAGCTCACTCTCTGGCTAAATGAGTTCAACCGCAGCGGCTTTTGTTTCCGGCGCCAGATGGGCATATCGTAGTGTCATCTTAATATCGGCGTGCCCCAGCAGATCCCTTACCGTGTTGAGCGGTACGCCGGCCATCACGAGGCGTGAAGCGAAGTCGTGACGCATATCGTGCCAGCGGAACCCTTCGATCTGCGCCCGCTCAAGTAACTTGAGCCAAGCGCTTTTCACGTCTTCAAAGCGACCGCCGTCCTGGCCAGGGAACACATATGACGATTTTTTCACCTGCTTCTTCCAGGCTTCCAGCACACCAATAGTCTCTTTGTTCATCGGGATGTGGCGCGTATCGCTTGTCTTGGTGGTGGCCCCAATGACTGTGATTGTCTTGGTGTCGAAATTCACCGCTGACCATTTCAGGTCGAACAGCTCTCCGCGCCTCATGCCGGTATTCAACGATACCAACACCATTGGCTTCAGGTGATCGGTGAAGGTCAGTTGCAGTAGGCTTGGCAGCAGCTCTCTGTGGCGGTCCGTGCGCCAATTGTTTGCACTCTCGCGCTCAGCCCTAATCTCATCCTGTCTAGCGTCCAGGGCGCCGCGTAGGCGCTTTGTCTCGTCAACAGCCAGGTAGCGAACTACCCCCTTTGAGTCGACTTTGAGCTGTTTCAGCTTTGCCAGGGGATGTGTGTCGATGTACTCCCACTCAACGGCACGACTGAAAACACCACTGATCGAGCCCATTTTTCGATTCACCGTCGATGCTTTGTTGCCGGCTTGCATACAGGCGGTGCGGATTTGCTCCAGATCTCGCCCGGTGATCGCGTGCAGGCGTTGGGACATGATTGCTTCAAAGTTATTGCTGAGGGTGTGTTGTGTCTTCTCGTGGCCTTTGTGGTGAGTCTTGAACCACGGCATATATGTGTCTTCAATGAAGTCGCGCAAGGAGGGTAGGGTGGCGCCCCGTCTGCCTTGAGTGACAGCCAGAGGCTCTCCATGTGATCGGGCTTCTGCGAGGTACTGAGTGGCTTCTGTGCGCGCTTGATCAAGCGTGAGAATGCCTACACGGCCTAAAGTCTTCTTGCGGCCACGGGCCCAGGAGACGACGTAAGACTTTGCGCCGGCGGCGGTAACGCGCACGAATAGACCGCCGACCGTGGTATCGTGAACTTCGTATTCATTGCCAGTGACCTGCAGCGATCCCAGCAGTTTGGTTGTTAGCTTCTCTTTCAATTTGCTTCCATGGGTGCGTGGTGGGTGCAAAAAGAACTATACGGGGTCGTTTTTACGGACACAACCGGACGCTGATGCCAAATAAAAGCTGGGGTTGCCCAGTGATGGCTGGGCTTGATATGCCCCTCCTAAGGGGAAGGTTGGCCGTTCGAACCGGCCCTGGGACACCAGATTCAAAGCCCCGCGCAGCTCATTTGGCTGGCGGGGCTTTTTTGTGCGCGCTCGGCGCGGATCCAGTCGAACCTTGGCACTGATCCGGGTTCACAGCAGGGGCATCCTGTATTTCTCTTAAAGGTGTACCTTCCATGCGCTCGCGCGGCGTCTGAGCTGTAGTTAATCATGTTGAACACATTAATCTCCGCAAACAGCGCGTATCGCCTGTCCGGATTCGGCGATGCGGGACTATCATTCCGCTAGCCCTGACCCTACTGCAAGGAGCCGCTCGGAACGCCGATGCGCCAAATCTGGAAATCTTTTCGAGCCCTTTATTTCGCCTCTTTGATGATGCTGATCGGCTCAGGCCTGCTCAGTACTTACCTGGCACTGCGCCTCGCGGCCGACCATGTCGACAGCCTGTGGGTGGGCGCCTTGATGGCGGCCAACTATTTCGGCCTGGTGCTGGGTGGCAAGATCGGGCACCGCCTGATTGCGCGCGTCGGGCATATTCGTGCCTACGCCACCTGTGCCGGCATCGTCGGTGCGGCTGTGCTGGGCCATGGCCTGATCAACTGGTTGCCGGCCTGGATCGTGCTGCGGGTCATTGTGGGCCTGGGCATGATGTGCCAATACATGGTCATCGAGAGTTGGCTCAATGAACAGGCCGAGGCCAAACAGCGTGGCTTGGTGTTCAGTGGTTATATGATCGCGTCCTACCTGGGGCTGGTACTGGGTCAGTTGATTCTAGTGATGCATCCCGCGCTCGGTCTGGAACTGCTGATGCTGGTGGCTTTGTGCTTTGCCCTGTGCCTGGTGCCGGTGGCCATGACGCGCCGCATTCACCCGGCACCCCTGCACCCGGCACCGATGGAGCCGCGCTTCTTTATAAAGCGCGTGCCACAGTCACTGAGCACAGTGCTGGGGGCCGGGTTGATCGTCGGTTCGTTCTACGGCTTGGCGCCGCTATATGCATCTCAGCAGGGGCTGACCACCGAACAGGTCGGCCTGTTCATGGGCTCGTGCATTTTCGCCGGGTTGTTGGTGCAGTGGCCGTTGGGCTGGTTGTCGGATCGCTATGACCGCGCGCTGCTGATCCGCTGTTTCGCCTTGTGCCTGGCGGTGGCGGCATTGCCGCTGGCGATCATGACCAGGGTGCCTCTGGAAGTGTTGTTCGTTGCTGGCTTTTTCTGTTCGCTGGTGCAGTTCTGCCTGTATCCGCTGGCCGTGGCGTTTTCCAATGATCATGTCGAGGGTGATCGTCGTGTGTCGCTGACGGCCATGCTACTGGTGACCTACGGCGTCGGTGCCAGCATCGGGCCGCTGTTGGCCGGTGTGGTCATGAAGATGTTTGGCAGCCACATGCTGTATGCGTTTTTCAGCCTGTGTGCCCTGGTCCTCGTATGGCGTATCCGGCCGAAGGCGGTGACCAACCTGCATCAGGTGGACGATGCGCCGCTGCACCACGTAGCGATGCCCGACAGCATGTCCAGCTCGCCACTGGTGGCTGCGCTGGATCCGCGCGTGGACGAGGCGGTGGTGCAGGAACAGATGCAGACGCCGGTTGCAGATACTGAGCCTGAGCCCGAGTCGCCGTCACCGGTTGACGAGCCAGGCGCTGAGGAACCCGCGGAACCAGTGGACCCGGACGAACACCCTCATGACCTGAGCAGGGCGCGCCCCTGAAAACAAAAACGGGCAGATCCCATCAGGATCTGCCCGTTTTTTGTCGTGATTCGCTTGTCAGAAATCGTCGTCCTTGTCGAACCGACGTGCTTCACGTTGCAGCTGGTACACAAACCGTTCGACCTGACGCTGCACCAGCCCGCTCATGTTATGAAAGCGCACGCCGGCGAAGGTGGTATTGATACGATCTTCGAAATGCAGGTGACGCAACTCGACGGAGGTAGTCATGCTGCCAAAGGGCAGGGCGGCGATAAACCGGTCGTACACCTGGCCCAGTTGCAAACGCTCGGAGATGTCGCCTTCAAAGCGCAGTTTGCAGCCGGTAGCGGAGATATCCAGCAGTTTTCCGTTGACCGGAAATTTGAGCCTTTCGCCACCCAGCTCGATGTTCACCAGTTGCGCCAGCTTCAGCGCGGCGCGGAAGGCGTTGCGGCGCTGATGATAAACCACCTCGTCCGGCATGCTGCCAGTATAGATACGGTGGCCGTCTTTCTCGCTGATTGTGAGGGTGCCCTTGCTTTCCCAAGCGACACGCACGCCATCGTGGAAGCCCTCGATGCGAAAGGGTTCGCCGCTTTCAAGGTGGCGCTCGCCGTCACGCGGGATCATTTCGTCCATGACCAGAATTTTGCCGTCGCGGTCCACGTCCACCAGGTAGCTCTGGAAGCGCTGGCTGCGTTCGTGGAAGGTGATGATCAGCGGGTCATGACTTTCTTGCAGCATCCGCAACGTGCTGGCGATTTCCAGAGGCGTGGTGAGCACCTTGGGTGGCTGCGGGGCATCTTCCGCATTAAGGGCGTTGAACACGGTTCTTCCATCTCCAGACAATATACGACTACTCGCAAGAACCGGCATTTTGCCAGTATGTGGCGCGCCTTGGATAGGCCGCGCTGCAAACCAGCGTCAGGCTTGGCTACGGGTACTGGGTTTGACCAGGCGGGAGGTGGAACCCTGAGCGTTGTACAGCGCAGGTGGCTCACCGCCATGAAGTATGCGCAACTGGTTGGCGGTCGTAGCTTGCTGCAGCTGGATCGACTGGCCGTTGAGGAGGTTGGCTTCCTGGCACTGGGTGAGCAATTGATTGAGCACTTTGCTCTGCTCCAGCAGTTGATCACCGACCGAGGAATGGCTGGCCAACTGGGCGAGACCGTCGTGGTCGGCCGGCAGGCCGAGGCTGGTGAGAATCTGGCTGCGCTTCTTGCCGTGCTGTTCGAGCAGGACAATCAACGATTGTTTGCGCGCCAGGATTTCTTCGAGCAAGGGCATGTCCCGACCGTAGAGGGCCAGGGATTCTTCTTTGAGCAGCTCGAGCAATTGTTGCGTCGGCGCCAGATCATCGATGATCAGTTCAAGCAAGGTTTCGTCGTGGTGCATGGCAGGCCTTGGGGTTTAAGCGTCCAAAAGCCCGGCGCAGGCCAGTGCCTAGCGCTCGGCTTCGAAATTAAGCAGCTTGCTGGCTACGCGGTTGCTGTCGACTTTATAGCTGCCATCGGCGATCGCCTGTTTCAATTCGGCCACGCGGGCCTTGTTGACAACCGGTTGGTCGCGCAGCGAGTCAGTGACCTTCTGCAACTGCTGAGCCTCATTGCTCAAGTGTACGGATTCCCCGCTCTGGCTGGCGCTGGCCTGTTCCGTCTTCGCGGCAGGCGCTGGCTGGGCCTTGGCTTCTGCGCTTTCCTTGGTGCCGCTGGTGCGCGTAGTACCTGGCAACGCCGGGGAGTTATTTAAACGGCTGAAATCGATGACCATGATAAAAAACCTCTGGGTATTTGGACGCTTGCCATGTTTTCGGCCATACCCAAACAAACTTTAGGCTCGATTGACAATAAAACTGCGCGCGCAGGCGTCTGGCCCACAGTGTAGGAAAACCCGGCGTCCTGTACCAGTGTTCTATAAAGCCACCTCCACTTGCCCGGGCGCCGTTACGCGCGCCTTGATCACACGGTTGGAGTTGAGGTTCTTCACCCGAATCTGTTCACTCATACCGCCGTTGGACAGCGCTTCCCCCGGCATTCTTACGTTCAGCCCGCCGCTGCTGGCGGAGATCACTACCTGATCGCCCTTGCGGATGACCTCGGCCTGCTCCAGATGCACCAGGGTTATCACCTGGTCGGTGACCACCGGTCGGGTAAGTTTCTGCCCGATGGCCTGGTCGACCGAGGTCAGATAGCCCTGGCTGATCTGACTGATGTCGCGTTCACGCATCACCACATCCTCGAAACCAATAATGCCGGTGCGTTTCAGCGGCCGCGCCACGACTACCACTTCGCGGAACAATTTGACCTGCGCCGGCACAAACACGGTCCAGGGCGACGCGCCTTCGCAACGTACTTTTACCGTTACACGCCCGATTGGCTGGGCCGGACTTTCCAGGCTGGCTGTCAATTCCTTGTCGCACATCGGCATACGCAGACGCGGGTCGAGCTGCTTGACTTCGATCTCATAACGGCCGGGCGTCTGTGTGCTCGCCAGATAATCTTCTACAGTGAACTCAAGAAAGCCCTGAGTGACGCCGATAAGGAGATCAGGCAGGGTGACGTTGTCGGCGCGAGCCGCTGCGCCTGAGCCCAAGGCAAGCAATGCCAGCGTGACGCAAAGCAATCTGCGGTACGTTGGAAGGCGTCGGGAAACTGTCGTTTTAAGGTCCATGACCAATAAATAGCAAAGCTCGTGCCGTTTAGAGTGGAGTGCGCGTCGCACCCCCAAAGGTTTTAGCGTAGGAGTCTGGGCATGGCAGGTGTAATGGATTCAGTAAACCAGCGCACACAGCTGGTAGGGCAGAATCGCCTCGAGTTGCTGCTGTTTCGTCTGGACGGCAAGCAGCTGTATGGCATCAACGTGTTTAAAGTGCGAGAAGTGCTGCAGTGCCCCAAGCTGACGATCATGCCCAAGTCCAGCCCGGTGGTGTGTGGCGTGGCCAACATCCGGGGCGCGACCATTCCGATTCTTGACCTGGCATTGGCCACCAGCGCCGCCGGGTTGCAGGACCGCCAGAACCCGTTCGTGATCATCACCGAGTACAACACCAAGACCCAGGGTTTCCTGGTGCGCTCGGTGGAGCGCATCGTCAACATGAACTGGGAGGAGATCCATCCGCCGCCCAAGGGCACCGGTCGCGATCACTACCTCACGGCAGTGACGCGGGTCGATAACCAGTTGGTGGAAATCATCGACGTGGAGAAGATCCTCGCCGAAGTGGCACCGACCTCGGAAACCATCTCGGTGGGCGTGGTGGATGCCGACACGGCGCACAAGGCGATTTCGTTGCGCGTGCTGACCGTGGATGACTCTTCCGTGGCGCGCAAGCAGGTGACCCGTTGCCTGCAGACTGTCGGCGTGGAAGTGGTGGCCCTCAATGATGGTCGCCAGGCCCTGGACTACCTGCGCAAGCTGGTGGACGAGGGCAAGAAGCCGGAAGAAGAGTTTCTGATGATGATTTCCGACATCGAGATGCCGGAAATGGACGGCTATACCCTGACGGCCGAGATACGCAACGATCCACGCATGCAAAAACTGCATATCATCCTGCATACTTCGTTGTCGGGTGTTTTCAATCAGGCCATGGTCAAGAAAGTCGGTGCCGATGACTTCCTCGCCAAATTCCGCCCTGATGACCTCGCATCCCGGGTAGTCGACCGGATCAAGGCAGCAGATCACGGCTAGGGGATTTCCCCTGGCGGTCACACGATTTAAGAGGCGGTATCTTTGTCTACGGGTAATTTGGATTTCGAACAGTTCCGGGTCTTCCTGGAAAAGGCCTGTGGCATATTGCTCGGTGAAAACAAGCAATATCTGGTATCCAGCCGCCTCAACAAGTTGATGGAGCTGCAGGGTATCAAGTCGCTGGGCGAGTTGGTGCAGCGCATCCAGGGCCAACCGCGCAGCGGGCTCAAGGAAATGGTGGTCGATGCCATGACCACCAACGAAACCCTGTGGTTTCGCGACACCTACCCGTTCGAGGTACTCAAGAACAAAGTACTGCCGGAAGCCATCAAGGCCAGCCCGGGTCAGCGTCTGCGTATCTGGTCGGCCGCCTGCTCGTCGGGGCAGGAGCCCTACTCGATCTCGATGGCCATCGATGAGTTCGAAAGAACCAATATCGGCCAGTTGAAAGCCGGTGCGCAGATCGTCGCCACCGACCTGTCCGGCACCATGCTCAACAACTGCAAGACCGGTGAGTACGACAGTCTGGCCCTGGGCCGGGGCCTGTCGCCGGAGCGGCTGCAGCGTTTCTTCGACCCCAAGGGCGCGGGACGCTGGGCGGTCAAGGCGCCGATCAAGAGCCGAGTGGAGTTTCGCTCGTTCAACCTGCTCGACAGCTACGCCAGCCTGGGCAAGTTCGACATGGTGTTTTGCCGCAACGTGCTGATCTACTTCTCGGCCGAGGTAAAGAAAGACATTCTGTTGCGCATCCACGGCACCCTCAAGCGCGGCGGCTATCTGTTCCTCGGTGCTTCGGAGGCACTCAACGGTCTGCCGGATCATTACCAGATGGTGCAATGCAGTCCCGGGATTATTTACCAGGCCAAGTGATGTTCACTTGAAAAAACGGGAGGCTCTGCAAAGGCCTCCCGTTTTTTATGCGCGCAGCAAACGAGACCCTTCAGCCAACCGTACTCAGGGCCTGAGCGTCATGCGGATATTGCTCAGGGACAGGCGATGAGCCCCCCTGGGCACCGTCTGGTTGAAAATGCCCAGCCGCACGCTGGTCGTCGCGGTGGCGGTGAATGACCCGGTTCCGGTCTGTGGTTGGGCCTGGGTAATGTTTTTTACGTCAGCGCCAATCCGGCTGCCGTTCATCGTCATGCACAAGGCCGAGCCATCGCTGACAGCAGAGCCGCCAATGACCTCGAAGCTGAAATCGTAAGTGCGCCCCGCAGTCACCGGTACTGCACGCGTGATGATGTGAGCGCTGACCGGCTGGCTGATGAGCAGGTCCACCACCACGCTGCTGTTAATAACGTGCAGTAATCCGCCCACGTAGGGCCCCTGGGGTACCCAGCCTTGAAGCGTGTTATCGCTGAAATCCCATACGGTGGCAGGAGGCGGCACGATGATGGGCAGGGGATTGATAAATACTCGCGCGGTTGGCGCAGCGGAGAGCAGCCTTGCGCGGTTGATGGACAGCAGCAGATGCACGAGGGTGCCTGCGCTGACTTCTACAAAACTTTTAGGGATCAGAAATTCGAGTTTGGGCGCGCTTTGGGCAATCTGAAAGCTCTGGTTGAACTCGCCACCACGCACAGTACTGCTCAGGGTCAGAAAGACCCTGTCGTCCTTTTCAACCGGGAAATCGGCAGTCAGTCCAGCGGAGTGACCGGTAATAAGTTGGGTGTTCAGCTCCGCAGGGGTGGGTGCTGAGTTTTGTTCGTTGAATCTTGGCAGCGGGATAATCAACATTTCAAACCTCTGCGGCACACATTAAGGGGGTCGCCGAATAAGGCCTCCAGGCGACAGATACCGCAACTGTCAGAAATGACAGTCAAGACCAACGGTGGTGTCTTCTTGCCCACTCAGTGAGGGTATTGACGGGTGGCCGTCCCTGCGTAAAAGCGGCAAGCACCGTTGCCGCTTTACTGGCGCCACGCGGAAGCCGGTTGCCGCTTTTCTGGCATTGCTACCAGACCTGTTCCCGCAAACCCTTGAATTACGGGCCTTGCGCACATTGGCATGCGCCTTGCTATGACCTTGTTACGAACAGCAGGTCAGCCTAAAGGTTTCCGCCATGAGCATCAGCTTCGATAAAGCGCTCGGTATTCACGAACAAGCCCTGGGCTTTCGCGCAAAGCGTGCCGAAGTCCTGGCCAACAACATTGCCAACGCCGATACCCCGAACTACAAGGCTCGGGACCTGGACTTCTCCGCCGTGCTCGCCGCACAGCAGGACAAGACCCAGAACGGCACCTTCGCTTTGAACATGACCAACAGCCGTCATATTGAAGCGCAAGGCCTGAGCAGTGGTGATGAGTCGTTGCTGTATCGCACGCCGATGCAGCCGTCGATCGACCAGAACACCGTCGATGCTCAGTTGGAACAGTCGAACTACGCCGAGAACTCGGTGAACTTCCAGGCCAGCTTCACCCTGCTCAACAGCAAATTCAAAGGGCTGATGTCAGCCCTGCGTGGAGAGTAAGCCATGTCCCTGTCCAGTGTTTTCAATATTGCCGGTAGCGGCATGAGCGCCCAGACCACGCGCCTCAACACCGTGGCCAGTAACATCGCCAACGCCGAGACCGTGTCTTCGAGCATTGACCAGACCTACCGCGCTCGCCACCCGGTGTTCGCCACCATGTTCCAGGGTGGGCAGAGCGGCGGCAGCGATTCGTTGTTCCAGGATCAGGGCAATGCAGGCTCCGGCGTGCAAGTGCTGGGTGTGGTCGAGGACCAGAGCAACCTCGAGGCGCGTTACGAGCCCAACCATCCTGCTGCGAACGAAAAGGGTTATGTCTACTACCCCAACGTCAACGTGGTCGAGGAAATGGCGGACATGATCTCGGCCAGTCGCTCGTTCCAGACCAACGCGGAAATGATGAACACCGCCAAAACCATGATGCAGAAGGTCCTGACCCTGGGTCAGTGATAAGGGGCGCCAACTAATGGCCATCGTTGATACGTCAAACAACTCGGCAGTCCAGGACCTTTTCAATTCCAAGGTCAAGACCGCCCAGGACAACACCAGCCTCACTGACGCCGCCGCAGGCGCGACGGGCAGCCAGGCAATGGGCAAGGATGCTTTCCTGAAACTGCTGGTAACCCAGTTGAAAAACCAGGACCCCTTGTCGCCGCAGGACAACGGTGCGTTTGTGGCCCAACTGGCACAGTTCAGCAGCCTTGAAGGCATCAACAACCTGAACGACTCGGTCAAGGCGATTTCCACCAACGTGACCTCGTCGCAGGCGCTGCAAGCGTCTTCGCTGGTGGGCCGTTCGGTGATCACCCAGACCGACAAGACGCTGGTCGACACCAGCAAGAGCATGACCGGCTCCGTGAATGTGCTGGCGTCGGTGGGCAATGTCGCGGTCAAGATCACCGACAAGGACGGCAACACCGTGCGCACCCTCGACATGGGCGCCCAAAGCGCCGGTTCCCAGAGCTTTATCTGGGACGGCAAGAACGACAAGGGTGAGGTTGCGGCTGCGGGGACTTACACGTTCACGGCCACCACCAAGAATGACGCGGGTGATTCCGTCGCCCTGGCCACCTCGCTGCCGGCAACGGTGACCAGCGTGACCCTGAGCCAGACCGGCGGCGAAATGCTGCTCAACCTGGCAGGCGGAAGCAGTATCAAGCAGTCGCAAATCCAGACCATCGGTTTATAGAGCCCGCTAACTACGGTGCAAGGAGAAATACATGTCTTTTAACATCGGCCTTAGCGGCCTCTATGCGGCCAACAAACAACTGGACGTGACCGGCAACAACATCGCCAACGTTGCGACCACGGGCTTCAAGTCGTCCCGTGCGGAGTTCGCCGACATCTACGCGGCGTCCAAACTGGGCACCGGCCAGAACAGCATCGGCAACGGCGTGAACCTGGCGGCGGTATCCCAGCAGTTCACCCAGGGTGACGTGAACGGCAGCGGTGGCATCCTGGACATGGCGATCCAGGGCGGCGGCTTCTTCATCCAGAAGGGCAGCGACGGTGCCTTGCAATACACCCGCAGTGGCGCCTTCCGTGCCGACAAGGACGGCTACATCACCAACAACACCGGCACCTCGCGCCTGCAAGGTTATGCCGCGGATGACAACGGCAAGATCATCAAGGGCGGCCTGACCGACCTGCAACTGAACCTGTCGAACCTGCCGCCCAAAGCCTCCAGCAAAGTCGATTCGGCCAGTAACCTGAACTCCTCGGAGGTTGTGATCAACCAGGTGGCCAAGCCGTTCAACCCGAGCGACACCAGCACCTTCACCACCCAATACAGCACCACCTTGTATGACACCCAGGGCAATTCCCACGCCATGGTGCAATACATGGTCAAGTCGGACTCCAACCAGTGGAAGTCCTACACCTTGATCGATGGTCGCAACCCTGATGGCAGCGCGCCGACGGGCACCGGTGCTGTCGCCCCGGTGGCCTCGACGCTGTCGTTTGATACCGCCGGCAAGCTCACCGGTATCGTGACCCCGCCGAGCACGGCGTCCAACACCACGTTGACCATCTCCAACTGGGTGCCGGGCACTGTGACCAATGGCGTGTGGAAGGCTAACGGCGCTGCCGCCAACGCCGCGGGTGTGGCCGTCAACATGGCCACGATCACGCAGTACAACTCGGCCAGCTACCGCAACCCGCCGGTCACCGACGGTTACGCGACCGGCCAGATCACGGGTCTGAAGATCGACGGCAACGGTGTGCTGTTCGCGACCTTCAGCAACCAGCAGAGCAAGGCCATCGGCCAGCTCTCCCTGGCCAGCTTCAACAACGAACAAGGTTTGCAGCCGGCGGGCAGCACCACCTGGAGAGAAACCTTCGCCTCGGGCCAGCCGGGCTACGACACCCCGCAATCCGGCACCCTGGGTTCAATCGTGTCCAACTCCCTGGAGAACTCCAACGTCAACCTGACCAACGAGCTGGTGGACCTGATCAAGGCCCAGAGCAACTACCAGGCGAACGCCAAGACCATCTCCACCCAGAGCACCATCATGCAGACCATCATCCAGATGACCTGATGGGGTAGCGCTCCACAGAAAGCCCCTCTTTTTGAGGGGCTTTTTTCTGGGCGTAGGAAAACGCCAGCGGACTATCAGGTTATGCCTTGAAATGCCGGCGGGAGGAACGCGCCATGCCCGCTTTGCCACTGATGGGCCAGGGCCCACGAGGCTAACCAATCAAAGGGGCGGGTTATGTGGAATTCAGGGGTATCAGGGTTTGCTGGCGCACGTGCGGGCGTTACCCCGGGGGGGCGCGTGGCGAGACGCCTGCGGTGGTGCCGGTGGCCGAGGTGGCGGCGCTCAAGCAGTTGCTGAATGAACTCTTCGATGCACAGCAGGACGGCAAAAGCCAGACGGTCAGGGAGACGCGCGACAAGCTCAATGCGTTGCGCGAGAAGATAGGCGATGAGCCGTTCAAGAACCTCCTCAAAAAATTGATTGAGGACGCGGATCGCAAGTTTCTTCAATTTCTCAAGCAGTTACTGAGCGGATGGTTTCCTGAGGACGATGCGGCCTTGCCTTCACTGCCGTTGCCGGGAGGCGGCGGCTCGGGCCCGCGCGTCAGGCCTGAAAATTTCGGTTCCGTAGAATCCATGAGCAACAAGCCCTTCACCCAAGGGGCGCGTTTTACCCATTACACACCCGACAAAAGCAATCCGGGTAAAAAGCCTGGGATGGGCAGAGAGCCTGGCAATATCTGGTCCGGGTTCAGGCAAGGGCCGGATGGGAACTGCGTAACGGTTTCAGCCATAAAAAGCGCGATGATGAAGTTCGGTCAGAAGCCCACCGATATTTTCCGCGACGTGAAAGCGGCTGGTGATGGTTGGGATGTTCAGATGCGAGATGGTTTCCAGCTCCACTTGAGCAAGGGCGAATTGCAGCAGGCCGCCCAGCAGGCCCGCTTCCTGGGCGATGACCCGGCGATGATGACCGACGCCAACTTTCTGTATGCCGCGAGTGCCAAACGGGCGCAGATGGAAGGCAACAATGGCTTTGGCGAGGGCAATGATCACAATGCCCGCAGAAGCTACCTGGATGCCCTGGTAAGCCTGAACGACGGTGAACATGCCAGCGAAGGCCTGGATCGTTTGGGGCTCAAGGGGCTTTACCGGCAATCGTCGCGTGATGAGCTCGCCAGTGGCTCGTTGGGCGTCGTGAACTACGGCGGCCATTCGATGGCGGTCATTGGCGGGCAGGTGGAGTTATGGGGGGGACGAGGTGGGCGCCCACAACAGGAGCAGCGCGGTGAAGCGTACGCCTTTGTGTAGAGTGGGCGAGGCATGAAAAAAGCCCGTCAACCTTTCGGTTGACGGGCTTCGAGTGACGCGCTCAGCTTATTGGCAAGCTTCGCAATCCGGCTCATCAATGGCGCAAGCCTTTGGCACTGGCGCCGGACCGGCTGGAGCAGCCAGCACCGAATCATCACCGTGGTTGCCGCTGGAAACCGCGTTCAGCTTGCCGGTGTTGATGGTCGACTTCTCGGTGCTGGTCGCAGCGAGGGCACGGAGGTAGTAGGTGGTTTTCAGGCCACGGTACCAGGCCATACGGTAGGTCACGTCGAGCTTCTTGCCCGAAGCGCCGGCGATGTACAGGTTCAGCGACTGCGCCTGGTCGATCCACTTCTGACGACGGCTGGCGGCGTCAACGATCCACTTGGTGTCCACTTCGAAGGCGGTCGCGTAGAGCTCTTTGAGCTCCTGCGGGATGCGCTCGATCTGCTGCACCGAACCGTCGTAGTACTTCAGGTCGTTGATCATGACCGAGTCCCACAGGCCGCGGGCTTTCAGGTCGCGCACCAGGTACGGGTTGATCACGGTGAATTCGCCCGACAGGTTCGATTTCACATACAGGTTCTGGTAGGTCGGTTCGATCGACTGCGACACGCCAGTGATATTGGCGATGGTTGCGGTCGGTGCGATGGCCATGATGTTGGAGTTACGAATGCCTTTTTGCACACGGGCACGTACCGGCGCCCAGTCCAGGGATTCGTTCAGGTCAACGTCGATGTACTTCTGGCCACGTTGCTCGATCAGGATCTGTTGCGAATCCAGCGGCAGGATGCCCTTGGACCACAGCGAACCCTGGAACGTCTCGTAGGCGCCGCGCTCGTCGGCCAGGTCGCAGGAAGCCTGGATCGCGTAGTAGCTGACCGCTTCCATGGACTTGTCGGCGAACTCGACCGCAGCATCCGAACCGTAAGGAATGTGCTGCAGGTACAGCGCGTCCTGGAAGCCCATGATGCCCAGACCGACCGGACGGTGCTTGAAGTTGGAGTTCTGCGCCTGTGGCACCGAGTAGTAGTTGATGTCGATCACGTTATCGAGCATGCGCACTGCGGTGTTGACGGTGCGTTCCAGCTTGGCGGTGTCCAGCTTGCCGTTGACGATGTGGTTCGGCAGGTTGATCGAGCCCAGGTTGCAGACGGCGATCTCGTCCTTGTTGGTGTTCAAGGTGATCTCGGTGCACAGGTTCGAGCTGTGGACCACGCCCACGTGCTGCTGCGGGCTGCGCAGGTTGCACGGGTCCTTGAAGGTCAGCCATGGGTGGCCGGTTTCGAACAGCATCGACAGCATCTTGCGCCACAGGTCTTTGGCCTGGATGGTCTTGAACAGCTTGATCTTGCCTGGGTACTGGGACAGGGCTTCGTAGTACTCGTAGCGCTCTTCGAAGGCCTTGCCGGTCAGGTCGTGCAGGTCCGGCACTTCGGACGGCGAGAACAGGGTCCACTGGCCGTCATCGAAGACGCGCTTCATGAACAGGTCCGGGATCCAGTTGGCGGTGTTCATGTCGTGGGTACGACGGCGATCATCACCGGTGTTCTTGCGCAGCTCGATGAACTCTTCAATGTCCATGTGCCAGGTTTCCAGGTAGGCACACACCGCGCCTTTGCGCTTGCCACCCTGGTTGACCGCTACGGCGGTATCGTTCACGACTTTCAGGAACGGCACCACGCCCTGGGACTTGCCGTTGGTGCCCTTGATGTACGAACCCAGTGCGCGCACCGGAGTCCAGTCGTTGCCCAGGCCGCCAGCGAATTTGGACAGCATGGCGTTGTCATGGATCGCGTGGTAGATGCCCGACAGGTCATCCGGCACGGTGGTCAGGTAGCAGCTCGACAGCTGTGGACGCAGGGTGCCGGCGTTGAACAGCGTCGGGGTCGACGACATGTAGTCAAAGGACGACAACAGGTTGTAGAACTCGATGGCGCGGTCTTCTTTATGCTTCTCTTCAATCGCCAGGCCCATGGCCACGCGCATGAAGAACACCTGTGGCAGTTCGAAGCGGATACCGTCCTTGTGGATGAAGTAACGGTCGTACAGGGTTTGCAGGCCCAGGTAGGTGAACTGCTGGTCGCGCTCGTGGTTGATCGCCTTGCCGAGTTTTTCCAGGTCGAAGGTGGCCAGGATCGGGTTCAGCAATTCGTATTCGATACCCTTGGCGATGTAGGCCGGCAGGGCCTTGGCGTACAGGTCGGCCATCTCATGGTGAGTGGCGCTGTCGGCCACGCCCAGGAAGCCCAGGCCTTCGGCACGCAGGGTGTCCATCAGCAGGCGCGCGGTCACGAACGAGTAGTTCGGCTCGCGTTCAACCAGGGTACGGGCGGTCATCACCAGGGCGGTGTTGACGTCGGTCAGGGCCACGCCGTCGTACAGGTTTTTCAGGGTTTCGCGCTGGATCAGCTCACCATCGACTTCTTCCAGGCCTTCGCAGGCCTCGGTGATGATGGTGTTCAGGCGGCCCAGGTCCAGTGGTGCAAACGAACCGTCGGCCAGGGTGATGCGGATCGACGGGTGAGCCTGTACCGCGGCGTCTTCGGCCGGGGCGCGCACGGCACGCTCCTTGGCGCGCGAATCGCGATAGATCACGTAGTCGCGGGCGACTTTCTGCTCGCCGGCACGCATCAGGGCCAGTTCAACCTGGTCCTGGATTTCTTCGATGTGGATGGTGCCGCCCGACGGCATGCGACGCTTGAAAGTCGCGGTGACCTGTTCGGTCAGGCGGGCAACGGTGTCGTGGATGCGCGACGAGGCGGCAGCATTGCCGCCTTCAACTGCAAGAAACGCTTTGGTGATGGCGACGGTGATCTTGTCATCGGTGTAAGGAACGACAGTGCCATTACGCTTGATCACGCGCAGTTGGCCAGGTGCGGTGGCGGACAGATCCAGGTTCGAATCAGCGGCCTGCGGCACGGAGCCCTGCGGGTTCTCGCGAGTTGTGTCGGTTTGCATGGGGGGGTTGTCTCCACGTTCTATATTTGATTGCGAGTGCCAGGCTTTTGCCTGCAACACCCGTACCGTTTTCCATATCGGGATGGAGAACAGCTGCCATCCGCTTAAGCGATTTGGTCTACTGAAAAAAATCGTTGGTTCTACGCTGCACACGCCATAAAAAACTTGAATCAGGGACTGCTTCTGTGGTTGGGCAAATTGGGCGAAAACCCCACATGTAGGGTCTACCTTGCCGCCGAGCTACAAGATAATGCGTTTTGGAGGGGTTAGCAACGCAGTAACCTGTGGATAACTCGTGGGTAAAATGTGTAAGAAAGGTTCAGTGCCGGTGTAGGCCGCATTACTGCTGCATCTGACCGTTTGTCGTTGAACATTCAGCTCGCAATGCAGGCCGTGCAATTTCGAAGGGCGCGAACCCTACCATAAAAAAAGGCGATCACCGAATGCACTTCCTGTCTTGTGTCAGAGGGCTGGCCCATGGCTACAATCGGCCTCACTTATGCCCCCCAAATATGACAAAGACGCTATGGTCTGCGCACATTCAAATGTGGGAAGGGGGTGGTGTCCGCCGGAGGGCATTTCATAACAACGAGGATCACCCGTGGAGCAAGCACCCTGGCACCTGTTGATCGTCGAGGACGACGAGCGATTGGCCGAGCTGACCCGTGAGTACCTGCAGAGCAACGGCCTGCGGGTGTCGGTGGAAAGTAACGGTGCGCTGGCCGCGGCGCGCATCATTGCCGAGCAGCCGGACCTGGTGATCCTCGATCTGATGCTGCCCGGCGAGGACGGCCTGAGTATCTGCCGCAAGGTGCGCGCGCGGTATGACGGCGTGATCCTGATGCTCACCGCGCGCACTGACGACATGGACCAGATACAGGGCCTGGACCTGGGCGCCGACGACTATGTGTGCAAGCCGGTGCGCCCGCGCCTTTTATTGGCGCGCATCCAGGCATTGTTGCGGCGCAGCGAACCGGCAGAACCGACCAGCGCCCCTCACCAGCGCCGCCTGCAGTTCGGCCCGCTGGTGGTCGACAGTGCGCTGCGCGAAGCCTGGCTGCACGCTGGCGCTATCGAACTGACCAGCGCCGAATTCGACCTGCTCTGGCTGCTGGTGGCGAACGCCGGGCGCATTCTGTCCCGCGAGGAAATCTTCATCGCTCTGCGCGGCATCGGCTATGACGGCCAGGACCGCTCCATCGATGTGCGCATCTCACGCATTCGCCCCAAGATCGGCGACGACCCGATCCACCCGCGCCTGATCAAGACCATCCGCAGCAAAGGCTATCTGTTCGTCGCCCAAGCCGCTGCGGATACGTCGCTGTGAACTCGATCTTCCTGCGCATCTACGGCGGCATGTGCGCCGCCCTGGTCCTGGTGGCGCTGCTCGGCGTGCTGGCCCTGCACCTGCTCAACGAAGTGCGCAGCGACCAGTACCGCGAGCGCCTGGCCCACGGCACATTTGCGCTGATGGGCGACAACCTGCAAACCATGAACACCATCGAGCGTCAACGGGCCTTGGCCATGTGGGAACGTCTGCTGGGCATCCCCCTGCAACTGCGCCCACTGGCCGACGCCCGGTTGGACCTCGGCCAGCGCAGTCGCCTGCAGCGCGGCCAGGTACTGGTGGAGCAGACCGGGCCCCATGCCGCACGGGTGCTGCGCCTGGTCAGCGAACGGGAGCAACTGCTACTGACGGGCGACGTGCAGCAGATCAGCGAGCAACTGGCCCGTGCGACGATTTACCTGCTGGCCGACGAATTGGTGCGTTTCCCCGTGGCCGAGCAGCCGCAGCGCCTGGCCGCTCTGAAAGAGGCCAAGGGTTTTGGCTTTGATATGCACCTGTTGGCCCTCGACCAGGCGGATATGGACGACGACCAGCGCCGCCGCGTGACGGAAGGCGATACGGTGATGGCGCTGGGCAAGGGCGGTGACTCGATCCGCGTGTTTGCCGGCATGGCGGGCACGCCCTGGGTGCTGGAAATCGGTCCGCTGTATCAAATGAATCCGTATCCGGTGCAATGGCTGGTGCTGATTGCGCTGGCAGGCCTGACCCTGATCGGCTTGATCGTTTATTTCCTGGTGCGCCAGCTGGAGCGGCGCCTCAAAGGCCTGGAAGCTGCCGCCACGCGGATCGCCGAGGGTGATCTGCAAGTGCGTGTGCCGGCACGCGGTGCCGATTCGGTGGGTCGCCTGGCCGCTGCCTTTAATGGCATGGCCGAGCACCTGCAGCAATTGCTGGCGATTCAGCGCGAGCTGGTGCGTGCGGTGTCCCACGAATTGCGCACGCCGGTGGCACGTCTGCGTTTCGGCCTGGAAATGCTTGGCGACGCGGCCACGCCCGAAGCGCGACGCAAATACCTGGACGGGATGGACGGCGATATCCAGGACCTTGATGGCCTGGTCGACGAAATGCTCACCTACGCCCGGCTGGAGCAGGGCGCACCGGCGCTGAATTTTCAGCGGGTCGACCTCGATGCACTGCTCGATCAGGTCATCGGCGAGTTATCGCCACTGCGTCGCGAAGTCACCGTCAGTCGAGGTGACTGCCTGTCATCAGCGCAAGGGGATGACGCCTGGGTCGATGCCGAACCGCGCTACCTGCACCGCGCCCTGCAAAACCTGGTAAGCAATGCCATGCGCCACGCCCAGGCACATGTGTTGATCAGCTATCAGGTGGGCGCGTCGCAGTGCCGTATCGACGTTGAGGACGACGGACCGGGCGTGCCGCAAAGCGCCTGGGAACGCATCTTCACGCCGTTCCTGCGTCTGGACGACAGCCGCACCCGTGCCTCCGGTGGGCATGGCCTGGGCCTGTCGATCGTGCGGCGGATTATTTACTGGCATGGCGGACGGGCATTGATCGCCAAGAGCCATAACCTGGGCGGGGCGTGTTTCAGCCTGAGCTGGCCGAGGGTGCAAGGTAAGCCCTGAGACCGCTATCGGGAGCAAGCCCCCTTCCATGTTTGGAATGCGTTCCCCTGTGGGAGGGGGCTTGCTCCCGATAGCGGTGTATCAGCCGCTGACAGCCACCAGACTCAACAATTGCCCGTCATTCACCACAAACTGCCCCTCCAGCTCCTTGCCATCGCACCACTCACTGGAAAGGTCCGTCAGCAACCGCAGCCGCACGTGACCTGTGTCCGACCAGTCCAGCACCTCGGCATGCTCAAAGTAGAAGCGCTTTTGCACAATCGGATACAAGGCCTTGAACAGGCTTTCTTTCACCGAAAACGTCAGCGTCACCACCTGTGCAATCTGTGCCTGCGGCAACAGGGCCAGGCGCTGCAACTCATCGGCCGTCAGAATCTCTGCGGCCAGACGCTGCGCCCGCTCCAGCGTGAGCATGTTCTCCACATCCATCCCCAGCCCGCGCCACTGCGCCTTGTGGCCGACAATCGCCGCCGCATGCCCGGTGCTGTGGGTGATGGAGCCGCTGATATGCCCCGGCCACACCGGCGCGCGATCGTCGCCAATCGCCGGGGTGTAGTCCAAATGATCAAGGCATTGCAGGGCGGCGCGGGCACACACGCGGCCGGCGAGGAACTCCGCCTGGCGCTTGGCCACCGAGCGCTGGATGCTCGCTGGCGGCGGCACTGCGCAACGCTGAAAATCGCCGTTGTCCAACCGCGCCGGATCAAAGCGGGTGCTGAAGAACACCGTGCCGGGCAGGGGCGCGGGCAGGGGCCAGTGGCTGTCGAGTGGGGTGCAGCATGTGGGTAGGGGCGTCATGCGCGGTATTTTGCCGAGTTGGCGCGCCAGTGGATACCCCGCAGTGGTTCAGGCCAGGTTCAGAGCTTGTTCAGGGGGAGTTCAGGGGCACGTGCGTAGTCTGCATGGGACCAGCCGTCGGGGTTCTGGGCTGTGCAGGCGGGTTACCGCCTCAGCGGCCAGTGCAACGGGATTAAAATACGCCAGCAAGACTTGCAGGGCCGCTATGATATCCCTCTGTCGGACAGTTGAATTGCCTTGGAGAGCCTTATGAAATTGCTGGTGGTGGAAGATGAGGCGCTGCTGCGTCATCACCTGTTGACCCGCCTGACCGACAGCGGGCACGTGGTCGAAGCCGTGGCCAATGCCGAAGAAGCCCTGTACCAGACCGGGCAGTTCAATCACGACCTGGCCATCATCGACCTGGGCCTGCCCGGCATGGGCGGCCTGGACCTGATCCGTAAACTGCGCAGCGACGCCAAGACGTTCCCGATCCTGATCCTCACTGCCCGTGGCAACTGGCAGGACAAGGTCGAAGGCCTGGCCTCCGGCGCCGACGACTATGTGGTCAAGCCGTTCCAGTTTGAAGAGCTGGAAGCGCGCATGAACGCCTTGCTGCGCCGCTCCAGCGGGTTCACCCAGTCGACCATCGTCGCAGGTCCCTTGCTGCTCGACCTCAATCGCAAGCAAGCTTCGCTCGATGAACAGCCGCTGGCGCTGACCGCCTACGAATACCGGATCCTCGAGTACCTGATGCGCCACCATCAGCAGGTGGTCGCCAAGGATCGCTTGATGGAACAGCTCTACCCTGACGACGACGAGCGCGACCCGAACGTCATCGAAGTGCTGGTCGGGCGTCTGCGCCGCAAGCTGGAAGGCCCGGCCGGGTTCAAGCCGATCGACACCGTGCGTGGCCTGGGCTACCTGTTCAATGAGCGCTGCCTTTGATTCGCTCGCTTCGCGTACGCCTGATGCTGGCGGCCGCCACCCTCGCCGTGCTGTTCATGCTGGGTTTGTTGCCGGCCATGCAGGGCGCGTTCAGCCTGGCGTTGCAGGATTCCATCGAGCAGCGGCTGGCGTCGGACGTGACGACCCTGATCTCGGCGGCGCGGGTTGAAAACAACCGCCTGCTGATGCCAGCGCAGTTGCCGGACGAGCGCTTCAACCTCACCGACAGCCGCCTGCTCGGCTATATCTACGACCGTGAGGGCCATCTGGTGTGGCGCTCGCGGGCGACCCAGGAAGAAAACATCAACTACAAGCCGCGCTATGACGGGCGCGGCAATGAGTTTGCGCGGATTCGCGAGGCCAACGGCCAGGAATTCTTCGTGTACGACGTGGAGGTCAAGCTGCTCGGTGGCAAGAGCGCCGCGTTCAGTATTGTCGCCCTGCAACCGGTGCGCGAATACCTGCTGACCCTCGAAGGCCTGCGCGAAAATCTCTACCTGGGCTTCGGCGCCGCGTTGCTGGTGCTGCTCACCCTGCTGTGGCTGGGCCTGACCTGGGGTCTGCAAGCCCTGCGACGGTTGAGTCAGGAACTCGACCAGATCGAGGGCGGCACCCGCGAAAGCCTCAGCGAGCAACACCCGCGCGAATTGCTGCGCCTGACCGGCTCTCTCAACCGCCTGCTGCACGGTGAGCGCGAGCAACGCGCACGCTATCGCGATTCCCTCGACGATCTGGCCCACAGCCTGAAAACCCCGCTGGCGGTGTTGCAGGGCGTGAGCGAAGACATGGCGCTGCGCCCGGCAGACCGCGATCAGGCCTGGGTGCTGCAATCGCAGATCGAGCGCATGAGCCAGCAGATCGGCTACCAGTTGCAGCGCGCCAGCTTGCGCAAAAGCGGCCTGGTGCGCCATCAGGTGCGGCTTGAGCCGGTGCTGCAAAGCCTGTGCGACACGCTGGACAAGGTGTACCGCGACAAGCGCGTGGCTGTGTCCTTCGACTTGCCGGATGAATGCTATGTGCCGATCGAGAAGGGTGCCTTGCTCGAACTGCTCGGCAATCTGCTGGAAAACGCCTACCGCCTGTGTGTGAGGGAGGTGCGTATCAGCCTGCTGGAAAACCTCGAAGGCGCCGAGCTGTGCATCGAGGACGACGGCCCCGGCGTACCTCCCGACCAGCGCGCGCGGATTCTGCAGCGCGGCGAACGGCTGGACCGTCAGCACCCGGGGCAGGGGATTGGCCTGGCGGTGGTCAAGGACATTATTGAAAGCTACGGCGCACGCTTGACCCTGGGCGATTCGCCATTGGGTGGCGCGGCGTTCAAGATTCATTTCCCGGCTGTTTGATCTTCATTGGCTACACTCGCCCTGTTGCAGGCAAGCCAGCGCCCACACTTTGATTGGTGAATCCAGGCAACTGTGGGCGCTGGCTTGCCTGCGAGAGCGTGCGTCCAGGCGCCACATCCCGCAAACTTATCTCACCAAGGCGGATATCCGCCACATTGTAGGACGATAGAGGTCGGTCCGGCGGAAATCCGCCACATTGTCTGACCCGGCCGGCCATGCCCGTCCATCGCTATCCCTGGCGTCTAAAGGCCTGACGGAAATTTCCGTAAAGTGGCACGGCGTTTGCGATCAAGATTACAGCGCAGGTGTGTTTCTACAGGCCTCGCAAACAACAAATCCCTCCAGTGCAGGAGGGTTCGCAATTCAAGTGTCGTGGGCAATGGCGGATATTTGCCACACGGGACGATTGAGGAACTTTGCAATGACGACTCGTCAGCCACTCTACAAATCCCTGTATTTCCAGGTGATCGTCGCAATCGTTATCGGTATTTTGCTCGGCCACTTCTACCCGGAGACCGGCGTGGCCCTCAAGCCACTGGGTGACGGCTTTATCAAGCTGATCAAAATGGTCATTGCCCCGATCATCTTCTGCACCGTTGTCAGCGGCATCGCTGGCATGCAAAGCATGAAATCGGTGGGAAAAACCGGCGGCTACGCGCTGCTGTACTTCGAAGTCGTTTCCACCATCGCCCTGCTGATCGGCCTGATCGTGGTGAACGTCGTGCAGCCGGGCGCCGGCATGCACATCGATGTCGCGACCCTGGATGCCTCCAAAGTCGCAGCGTACGTCACCGCCGGTAAAGACCAGAGCATCGTCGGCTTTATCCTCAATGTGATCCCGAACACCATCGTCGGCGCGTTCGCCAACGGCGATATCCTGCAAGTGCTGATGTTCTCGGTGATCTTCGGTTTTGCCCTGCATCGCCTGGGTGCCTACGGCAAGCCGGTGCTGGACTTCATCGATCGCTTCGCCCACGTGATGTTCAATATCATCAACATGATCATGAAGCTCGCGCCACTCGGTGCCCTGGGCGCCATGGCGTTCACCATCGGTGCCTACGGTGTGGGTTCGCTGGTGCAACTGGGCCAGTTGATGATCTGCTTCTACATCACCTGCCTGCTGTTCGTGCTGGTGGTGCTGGGCGGTATCTGCCGCGCCCACGGTTTCAGTGTGATCAAGCTGATCCGCTACATCCGTGAAGAGCTGCTGATCGTGCTGGGCACGTCTTCTTCCGAGTCGGCCCTGCCACGCATGCTGATCAAGATGGAGCGTCTGGGCGCGAAGAAATCCGTGGTGGGTCTGGTGATCCCGACCGGCTACTCGTTCAACCTCGACGGTACATCCATCTACCTGACCATGGCTGCCGTGTTCATCGCCCAGGCGACTGACACCCACATGGACATCACCCACCAGATCACCCTGCTGCTGGTGCTGCTGCTGTCCTCCAAAGGCGCTGCAGGCGTGACCGGTAGCGGCTTTATCGTGCTGGCCGCGACCCTGTCGGCTGTCGGCCACCTGCCGGTTGCCGGCCTGGCGCTGATCCTGGGTATCGACCGCTTCATGTCTGAAGCCCGTGCGCTGACCAACCTGGTGGGTAACGCCGTTGCCACCATCGTTGTGGCCAAGTGGGTCAAGGAGCTGGACACCGACAAGCTGCAAAGCGAGTTGGCTTCCGGCGGCACCGGTATCTCGGAAACCCGCGAAGTCGACGACCTGGGCGTGGCCGAAGGCCCGACTCCGGTGGTCAAGTAAACCGCTGATGGCGTGAACTGACGCCAAGGCAACCCGCAAACGCCCCGACCTGTTCGGGGCGTTTGCGTTTGTACGCACGCCCTTTTGGAATTTTTTGCTTTAGAGTCAATCGATACCTCATCAACAAACGCTCACAGGAGGGTAGATGGACAGTGTGGATCTGAACGTCCTGCGTAGCGTATTGGCGTGGCGCCAGGCCGGGCATCGCGTGGTGCTGTACAGCGTGGTGCAGACCTGGGGCAGTGCGCCGCGTCCGCCTGGGGCGATGCTGGCCCTGCGCGGCGATGGCGTGGTGATTGGCTCGGTTTCCGGCGGCTGCATCGAGGATGACCTGATCGCGCGCCTGCAGGATGGCCGCCTGGCCGCTGACGGCCCGCCGGTGCAGATGGTGACCTATGGCGTTACCCGCGACGAGGCGGCGCGCTTTGGCCTGCCGTGCGGCGGCACCCTGCGCCTGACCGAGGAGCGGGTGGTGGAGTGGGAGTGGGTCGCGCAACTGCTGGCACGCTGTGAGGATCACCAGATCGTTGCCCGCGAGCTGAACCTGGCCACGGGAGAGGTGACCCTCAGCGATGCCAGCAAGACCGATGTGGTGAGCTTTGACGGTCAGCGTCTGCGGGCCATCTATGGTCCGCGCTGGCGGTTGTTGCTGATCGGCGCCGGGCAACTGTCGCGGTACGTGGCGGAAATGGCGCGGCTGCTGGATTTCGAAGTGCTGATCTGCGACCCGCGCGAGGAATTTGTCTACGGCTGGGAAGAGCAGCACGGTCGCTTTGTGCCGGGCATGCCGGACGAAGCGGTGCTGAATATCCAGACCGACGAACGCACGGCCATCGTCTGCCTGACCCATGACCCTCGGTTGGACGACATGGCGTTGCTGACCGCGTTGAATTCCAGCGCGTTCTATATCGGCGCGCTGGGCTCGCGGGTCAACAGCCAGAAGCGCCGGGAAAACCTCGTAGAACTGGGCCTGTCGAATGAGGCCATTGCACGTTTGCATGGGCCGATCGGTTTGCACATCGGCAGCCACACCCCGGCGGAAATTGCGCTGTCGCTGATGGCGGAAATTGTCGCGATCAAGAATGGCGTGGCGCCGATGCAGAAAAAGCCGCTGGCGGCGGTGGCTGAGTGACGCTGACCGCGATTGTGCTGGCGGCGGGGCAGGGCAGTCGCTTTCGCGCCGAAACGGGCGAGGATAAGTTGCTGGCTCAATGTAGCGGCCGGGACGGCGTAACGCGGCCGGTGATCGAGCATGTTTTGCTGAACTTGCCTGAGCAGCTCGTCTCGCGGCTGTTGGTGACGTCGCCGGAACGTTCGGACGTCATTCGGTTGGCCAGGGCATATGGCTGCGAGGTCCTGCTGCTGCAATCGGCGGGGATGGGCGACAGCATCGCGGCGGCGATTGCGGCCAGTGCGTCTGCTGACGGTTGGTTGGTGGTGCTGGGGGATATGCCGTTTGTCCTGCCCGCGACTATCGAGCGTGTGATCGATGATCTGCAAAGCATCAATGTGCCAGTGCATGCCGGGCAGCGTGGGCATCCGGTTGCTTTCGGTCGGGCATTTGGCCCTTCGTTAATGGCGCTGACGGGGGATCGCGGCGCAAAGCCTCTGTTTGCTCAGGCTGCCGTGAAGCAAGTGCCAGTGAATGATGCCGGCGTACTCTGGGATGTGGATGTGCCGCAAGGGCTGAGTTTCAACGCAGACTAAAATGAGGGAGGCTCCATTACCTCTTTGGCGAGCGGGCAAGCCCTAATGCCGTTCAGTCAAGCGCAGATTCCCTGTGGCGAGCAGGCTTGTCCTGCGTTGGGCTGCGCAGCAGCCCCAAAGCCAGGCGCTGAGCCGTATCAGGTACACCGCATTTTGCTTGATGGGGGGCGCTTCGCACCCCAACGCGGGGCAAGCCCGCTCGCCACAGGGATGTGGCTGCCTGAAGTTTCGACCTTTAAAAATCAACACGTTATTTGGTATTTGATAAGCGTTTGCTGGTTAAGGCTTTTGGACTGTCTAGTCCTGAAATAGGTTTACACCTGTTTCAGTCTCAAAACGCCTGATGCACCGCATCGGGCGTTTTGTATTTCAGGGATAAGTGCGGCCGCTCCCCGTTGTAGATCAGCACCGACTCATCCACCATTTTTACGGCATCCGCCAAATCTTTGGGCCGGTGCAGCAAAAACTCAGTTTTCAAAATCCCGTTTACCCGCTCTGCCATCGCGTTCTGATAGCAATCGTAGCCGTCCGTCATTGAGCACTTGATCCCATGCTTGGCGTGCATTTGCTGGTACAGGTCGGAGCAGTATTGGGCCCCGCGATGCGAGTGATGGATCAGCGATTGCTTGGATTTTCGCTGGCTAACAGCTTTCTGCAATGCTTTGACCACCGACTCCGTATGCAAGCTGTCATGCACATGATGACCCACGATCTTGCGTGAGTACGCGTCTGTTATCAGGCTGACGTAAACAACACTTTCCCGCGTGGGCAGATAGGTAATATCTGCAACCCAAACCTGCTCGGGCCTGCCAGCGACAACTTGTTCCGGGCCTGCTTTGAGCAGGTTGGGATGGCGGCGGAACCGATGATGGCTATGCGTAGTTTTATGATAAGCACGCTTTCGAGGAACCAGCTCTCGCGCTTCGCGCAAGATGGAAAAAAGACGGTCTCGACCAACAATTACCTGCACTTGAGCCTCAGTGCTCATCAGATAATGCAGCTTGCGCGTGCCTAACCTCGGCTGGCGACGCCGCTTTTCCAGAACAAAGTCCACTACTTGCTGGTCTTGGTGAGCTCTCGCATCAACGGCTCGGTTACGTTTGTAATACGCTTGGCGCGAAATTCCCATGAACAGGCAAGCCCTGGTAATGCTCAGGTCTTGGATTTGCCCTTGCGAGAGGACTTGCCGGGTCGCTTTTTTACGATGGACACACCGTAATCATTTTTCAAGACGTTCACGACAGCTTCAAAGAACTGGGCCTTTTGATTGCTCAGCGCCAACTGTTCTTCAAGCTCTTTAATCCGCTGCTCGGGTGTCAGCGGGAGGTTGGGGTCGGTCATCGGCCTGCTCCGCGGCGCTCGGATTGAGGCGCCTTGGCTCCAGTCCTGTCGGCCATGCTTGCGTAGCCAAACCAGTACCGTGGACCGGCCCTGAATGCCAAAGCGCCGTTGAGCCTCTTTATAACTCAACTCGCCTTTTTCGACTTGGTCTACGACCGACAATTTAAAAGCTAGCGTGTAATCGCGTTGGCTGCGCCTTTTTCCCGTATCCATTGAGTCCTCCTGAAGAAAGGTCAGAAGGTGTAAACCTTATTCAGGACGGGACAGACAGACAAAAAAAGCCCCGCCTGATCACTCAGGCGGGGCTTTTTAGTGGCTGATGGAATCAGGCGAGAGGTTTAGGCTCGTGCTCTTCTTCCTGGGCCTTTGAAGCCTGGGCAGCGGCGGCTGCCTCGGCTTCCTTGCGGCGGCGACGCACTTCACGTGGGTCGTTCGGCGCACGGCCGTTTTCAGTCAGGGCGCTGGCAGGTGCGGCTTCAACCACAGGGGCCGCCACTTCAGCTGCCACCGGCGCTTCAACTACTGGCGCGGGCTCGACGACCGGAGTCGGCTCAACCACCGGGGCAGGCTCGACGACGGTGACCTCGGCAACCGCGGCTGGCGCTTCTTCCACCACAGGGGCAGGTGCCTCAACCGCAGCGGCCGGTTCGGCAGTCCACTGGAAGGCGGTCTGTTCTTCACGAACTTCACGAACTTCACGCATTGCCGGGGCGGCTTCTTCGACAACTGGTGTTTCGACAGCCGGCGCCTCAACAGCTGCTTCAACCACGGGCTGAGGTTCGACCACTGGCGCAGGCTCTACGGCAACCACTTCGGTTTGCGGCTGGGCGTCACGCTCCAGTGCAACTTCCACTTCCGGAACCTCGGGGGTTTCGATCGGGGTAGTCGCCTCGACGACTGGCGCTTCAACCACTGCGGTTTCGGCGACAGGCGCTTCTGCAGCAGGGGTTTCTTCGACAGCAGCGGTGGCGCGTTCAGCCTGCTCGTGAGCCTGGGCTTCAGCCGGGGCACTGATGACCGAGCTGGCAACGGCAGCGGTAACGGCCAGGCCGGCGGCCAGTTCGTTGCCTGTTACTTCGGTGCCTGTCGCTTCGTTATTGGAGCCTTCAGCGTTTTCGCCGGTCTCTTCCGAGCCTTCGATCACATTGCCGTTGGCATCACGCTGACGCTCACGGCGGTTGCTGCGACGACGCTGACCACGGGAGCGGCGGCGTGGACGATCGCCTTCGGCGTTGTCCTGGCCATCTTCCTGCAGTTGCTCTTCGCCGGTCAGCACTTCTTCTTCGCTGCTGTCTTGAGCTTGCTCGGCACGTGGCTGACGCTCTTCACGCGGCTGGCGCGGTTGGCGCTCTTCACGTGGCGCGCGTTCTTCACGCGGCTGGCGAGCCGGGCGTTCTTCGGTGCTGGCGGCAGCGACGGCCGCAACGGCTGGCGAAGCGTCCAGTGGCTCGCGCAGTTCACGCACACGCTCTTCACGCTCGCCGCGCGGCTTGCGATCTTCGCGCGGTGCACGTGCGGTACGAGGGGCGCGCTCTTCGCGTGGTGCGCGCTCTTCACGGGCTACGGTCGGGGTGTCCTCGCGGGCTTCGCGGGGGGCACGCTCTTCACGCGGTGCACGTTCTTCGCGAGGCTTGCGCTCTTCGTCGCGACGACCATTGCGGTTACGGCTCTGCTGGCGGCCGTTACGGCGTTCTTCATTGCGCGCAGGGCGCTCGGCAGCAGGCTTTTCAGCCACAACCGGCGCAGCCGGCTCTTCCTTGGTGGCGAACAGGCTGACCAGCGACTTCACCAGGCCCTTGAACAGGCTAGGCTCAGGCAGGGCGGCCGGTGCGGCAACCGGTGCGGCGGCTTCAACCGGAACCGGCGCATTGGCACGTGCCGGCGCGGTCTTGACGGCGGCTTCCTGGCGAACCAGGGTGCGGGTCGCGGCGGCTGGCTGGACTTCTTCCACTTCGGCAGCGGCCGCGGCGATTTCGTAGCTGGATTGGCCGCTGTGGGCTTCCGGGCTGTCATCACGCAGGCGTTGCACTTCGAAGTGCGGCGTCTCGAGGTGATCGTTCGGCAGGATGACGATGCGGGCACGGGTACGCAGTTCGATCTTGGTGATCGAGTTGCGTTTTTCGTTGAGCAGGAACGCGGCCACCGGGATCGGCACTTGTGCGCGGACTTCGGCGGTGCGGTCTTTCAGGGCTTCTTCTTCGATCAGGCGCAGGATCGCCAGGGACAGCGATTCGACGTCACGGATGATGCCGGTGCCGTTGCAGCGCGGGCAGACGATGCCGCTGCTTTCGCCCAGGGATGGACGCAGGCGCTGACGGGACATCTCCAGCAGGCCGAAGCGCGAGATGCGGCCCACTTGTACGCGGGCGCGGTCGGCTTCCAGGCACTCGCGGACTTTTTCTTCCACGGCGCGCTGGTTCTTGGCCGGGGTCATGTCGATGAAGTCGATCACGATCAGGCCGCCGATGTCACGCAGGCGCAGCTGGCGGGCGATTTCTTCAGCCGCTTCCAGGTTGGTCTGCAGGGCGGTTTCTTCGATGTCGCTGCCTTTGGTGGCGCGCGCCGAGTTGATGTCGATGGACACCAGGGCTTCGGTCGGGTCGATCACGATGGAGCCGCCGGAAGGCAGTTCAACCACACGCTGGAAGGCGGTCTCGATCTGGCTTTCGATCTGGAAACGGTTGAACAGCGGCACGCTGTCTTCGTACAGCTTGATCTTGCTGGCGTACTGCGGCATTACCTGGCGGATGAAGGTCAGGGCTTCGTCCTGGGCTTCAACGCTGTCGATCAGCACTTCGCCGATGTCCTGGCGCAGGTAGTCGCGGATGGCGCGGATGATCACGTTGCTTTCCTGGTAGATCAGGAACGGCGCGGAGCGATCCAGCGAAGCTTCTTTGATGGCGGTCCACAGTTGCAGCAGGTAGTCGAGGTCCCACTGCATTTCTTCGCTGCTGCGGCCAAGGCCGGCAGTGCGCACGATCAGGCCCATGTCGGCCGGAGCGATGAGGCCGTTGAGCGCTTCACGCAGTTCGTTGCGTTCTTCGCCTTCGATGCGACGGGAGATGCCGCCGGCACGCGGGTTGTTCGGCATCAGCACGAGGTAACGGCCGGCCAGGGAGATGAAGGTGGTCAGGGCGGCGCCCTTGTTGCCACGTTCTTCTTTCTCGACCTGAACGATAACTTCCTGGCCTTCGCTCAGGACGTCCTTGATGTTCACGCGGCCTTCGGGGGCTTTCTTGAAGTATTCGCGGGAGATTTCTTTGAGGGGCAGGAAGCCGTGGCGCTCGGAGCCGAAATCGACAAAGGCAGCCTCAAGGCTGGGTTCGATGCGAGTAATACGGCCTTTATAGATGTTGGCCTTCTTTTGCTCGCGCGCACCGGATTCGATGTCCAGGTCGTAGAGGCGCTGGCCATCTACCAGTGCAACACGCAACTCTTCGGGTTGAGTTGCGTTAATCAGCATTCTTTTCATGTTGTACCGTCGGTTTCCGGGCTGCCGGAAACGGCGTTCGGCACACACGACTTCTCACGGTCGGTGTCAGGTGCGTCAAGAGTGGTTGGCCACTCCAGTGTCCAGCAATACCTGCCAATTGGGCGGGCATCGCGACGGACGCGTCCTGCTTGTTAGCGGTGGTGACAAAGGCACCACTTCAACAAAAGCTAAGGTCAGGAGGAGGAATCAACCGGCGACTGTGGACGAGATGAAGCGTCTAAATATAAGCCTAGTGCTACACGGTCCGACGGTTGTGCATCTCCACCCTACACGTATCCCTGATAATTCGGGTGCTGCCGCGCGCAGAATCCGCAGCGGGTTGGCATTTACCGTGGGCTCCAATGGGGAGTCCACGCTCATGGCTAAACAAGACTCAATGTGGGCGACTGCGCTCACATCCAGCTCTTAACAGGCGTTGTTTCCGAAGCATTCGCCGTGGTCCGGCACAAGACTGACTGCACTTTGTGAACTGGCCGTAAATATCGGCGCAAAACGCGAGTATTCACTCTGCTTTCTGCACTCGCTTCAGGCCTCATGTCACCTGCGCTTGTTACAATCCTGAGCCTTCCAGGGTGGCAAACGCCCCGTAGGACGGCCTCGCGTCCTGATGAATTGCGATGGTCAGGGCCGGCAGTTTGCCGCAAGTCCTCTGTCCAGGCCGCTTTTGGCGGCGTTCGCGACTATAGCAGCAATGATTAAGTGCTTCAATTCCATAAAAAATTGTTATCATCGCCGCCATGACGACTACCGCCCCCCCGACCCCCAGCGTCCAGCTGCTTGAGGTCTCGCCGGAATATGCCGGCCAACGCATCGACAATTTTCTCCTGGCCAGGCTCAAGGGCGTGCCCAAGACCTTGATCTACCGCATTTTGCGTAAAGGCGAAGTGCGCGTGAACAAGGGCCGGATCAAGCCCGAATACAAGCTGCAGGCCGGCGATATCGTGCGGGTGCCGCCGGTACGTGTGCCTGAGCGTGACGAGCCGGTGCCGTTGGCACAAGGCCTGCTGCAGCGCCTCGAAGCCTCCATCGTGTTCGAAGATAACAAACTGATCGTAATCAACAAGCCCTGCGGCATTGCGGTGCACGGCGGCAGCGGCCTGAATTACGGCGTGATCGAGGCCTTTCGTCAGTTGCGCCCGGACGCCAAGGAACTGGAGCTGGTGCATCGCCTGGACCGGGACACGTCCGGCCTGCTGATGATCGCCAAAAAGCGCAGCATGCTGCGCCACCTGCACACCGCCCTGCGTGGCGACGGCGTGGATAAACGCTACATGGCGCTGGTGCGTGGCAACTGGGCCAGCTCGATCAAGAGCGTGCGTGCACCGTTGCAGAAGAGCAACCTGCGCTCCGGCGAGCGCATGGTCGAAGTGGACGAGGAGGGCAAAGAAGCCCTGACCCTGTTCAAGGTGCTGCGGCGTTTCGGCGATTTTGCGACCATGGTCGAAGCCAAGCCGGTCACCGGACGTACTCATCAGATTCGCGTGCACACCCTGCATGCGGGCCACTGCATTGCCGGCGATACCAAGTATGGCGATGAGGGGTTCTCCAAGGAGATTCGCGATCTGGGTGGCAAGCGCCTGTTCCTGCACGCCTACATGCTCACGGTGCCGCTGCCCGATGGCGGTGAGTTGAAGTTGCAGGCGCCGGTCGACGAGATGTGGGCCAAGACCGTGGAGCGCCTGAGTGTCGCACCTTGACTACAAACTGCTGATTTTTGATTGGGACGGTACGCTGGCCAACTCCATTGGCCGGATCGTCGAGTCGATGCACATGGCGTCGACCCGCTCGGGCTTTGAGCTGTGTTCGGATTTTGCGATCAAGGGCATCATCGGTCTGGGCCTGCCTGAAGCGATCCGCGCTTTGTACCCCGAGATCGGCGACGCCGAGTTGATCGCGTTCCGCAACCATTACGCCGACCACTACATCGCGCTGGAAGCCGAGCCTTCGCCGCTGTTCGAGGGCGTGGTGCAGTCGCTGGATGCGTTTCGCGCCGAGGGTTATCACTTGGCGGTTGCCACCGGCAAGGCGCGTCGCGGCCTTGACCGCGTACTCAAGGCCCATGGCTGGGAAGATTACTTCGACATCACCCGCGCCGCCGACGAGACTGCCAGCAAGCCCCATCCGCTGATGCTGGAGCAGATACTCGCTCATTGTGGCGTGTCGCCGCGTCAGGCCTTGATGGTGGGCGATGCCTCCTTCGACCTGATCATGGCGCGCAACGCCGGCATGGACAGTGTGGCGGTCAGCTACGGCGCCCAATCCGCCCAGGCCCTGCAGCAATACGAGCCCAGGCTGACCATTGATCATTTTTCGCAATTGCAGGCCTGGCTTGGCCAGGCCCAATAAGTTTTTGCCGGGGTTAAGCGTATGAGTGACGAGTGGAAAGCGCCTGAAAAGGCCGAAAGCGGTGATGACAAAAGCTGGAAGCTGCTGGAGAAGACTCTCCTGGCCAGTGTCCAGGAGCAGCGGCGTGCGCGGCGTTGGGGGATTTTCTTCAAACTGCTGACCTTCACTTACCTGTTGCTGATGCTGGCACTGTTCAGCCCGCTGATGGACATGGAAAAAAGCGCCACCCGTGGCGCCCACTACACTGCCTTGATCGAAGTGCGCGGGGTGATTGCCGACAAGGAACCCGCCAGTGCCGACAATATTGTCGGCAGCCTGCGTGCAGCGTTTGAAGACAGCAAGGTCAAGGGCGTGATCCTGCGCATCAACAGCCCGGGCGGTAGCCCGGTGCAGTCGGGCTATGTCTACGACGAGATTCGCCGCCTGCGTGCCCTGCACCCGGAGACCAAGCTGTACGCGGTGATTTCCGATCTGGGTGCTTCAGGGGCCTACTATATTGCCAGCGCCGCCGACCAGATCTATGCCGACAAGGCCAGCCTGGTGGGCTCCATTGGTGTGACGGCGGCCGGTTACGGTTTTGTCGGCACCATGGAAAAGCTCGGTGTGGAGCGGCGCACCTACACGTCGGGTGAGCACAAGGCGTTCCTGGACCCGTTCCAGCCGCAGAAGGCCGATGAAACCCAGTTCTGGCAGAGCGTGCTGGACACCACCCATCGCCAGTTCATCGCCAGTGTGAAGCAGGGTCGTGGTGATCGGCTGAAGGACAAGGACCATCCAGAGCTGTTTTCCGGGCTGGTGTGGTCGGGCGAGCAAGCCCTGCCGTTGGGCTTGATCGACGGCCTGGGCAGTGCCAGTTCGGTGGCACGGGATGTGATCGGCGAGAAGGAGTTGGTTGACTTTACGGTAGAGGAATCGCCGTTTGACCGCTTCTCCAAGAAGCTCGGTGCCAGCGTGGCGGAGAAGCTGGCCTTGTACATGGGCTTCCAGGGGCCGGCGCTGCGCTGATCTCTCAAGGCCGATGTGATTCATAGGGGTGAGGGGGCTTACTCCCGATAGCGGTGCATCAGCCAGTTTATCTACAAGCTGGCCCGCCGCAATCGGGAGCAAGCCCCCTCCCACATTTGGTTGTGTGTGGCTTCAGGGGATTTGCACGCCTTCGGCCAGCAACATGTCCACCAGTCGAATCAGCGGCAGGCCCACCAGGCTCGTGGCGTCTGGCCCTTCGGTACTCTGGAACAAGCTCACACCCAGTCCTTCAGCCTTGAAGCTGCCCGCGCAATCATAAGGTTGCTCGGTATGCAGGTAGCGCTCGATACGTTCGGCATTCAATTCACGCATCTGCACGGTAAACGTCACGCAGTCCACCTGGCAGCGCCCGGTCTGGCTGTTCAGCAGTGCCAGCCCGGTCAGGAAATTCACACGCTTGCCGCTCGCCGCCAGTAACTGTTCGCGGGCGTTTTCGAAGGTGTGCGGCTTGCCGATAATCCGGCCTTCCAGCGCGGCAACCTGATCGGAGCCGATAATCAAGTGTCCGGGATGGCTGCCGGCCAGGGCGCGAGCCTTGCCTTCGGCCAGGCGCTTGACCAGTTCGACCGTAGACTCATTCTGGCGATGGCTTTCGTCGATATCCGGCGAGCTGCACGTGAACGGCAGGTGCAGGCGGCTGAGCAATTGCCGGCGGTAAATCGAGCTGGATGCGAGTAATAAAGGCAGCATGGGCGTCTCCTCAAGGCAGCGGCCGATTCTAGCGGCGTGACCGGCTGACGCACAGGGCTGAATTTCCTTTGACATGGCCGGGTGCATCCCTATAATGCTGCGCCTATGTTGAATGACCCGATTCCACCTCACGTTGACCCGCGCAAATTGGCTGATCGTGGCACTTCCCTTCAAGGTGAAGTACTGCTGGCCGATTTGGAGAGACTCTGCGACCCGCTTTCCGACACTGTCGGTACGGTCCAGGCTAAATTCGTTTTTGAACGAGATGAACGTAAAGCTGTGGTCATTCACAGCGTTATCGACACCGAAGTCAAAATGGTTTGCCAGCGTTGTCTTGAGCTGGTCACCCTGCCAATCCACAGCGAGTGCAGTTATGCCGTGGTGAAGGAGGGTGCGAATACCCAGTCGTTGCCGAAAGGTTATGACGTGCTGGAACTGGGCGAAGATCCTTTGGATCTGCATGCACTGATCGAGGAAGAGCTTCTGCTCGCCTTGCCCATTGTGCCTGCTCATCATCCGGAAGAATGCCAGCAGCCGGAGGGGCTCGATGACGAGCCCGAACCGAGCGAGGACGAGGTAACGCGGTCCAACCCGTTCAGTGTATTGGCGCAGTTAAAGCGTGACCCAAACGTTTAGGAGTTAATCAATTATGGCTGTTCAGCAGAACAAAAAATCCCGCTCCGCCCGTGACATGCGTCGTTCCCACGATGCTCTCGAGGCTAGCACCCTGTCTGTAGAAAAAACCACCGGTGAAGTTCACCTGCGTCACCACGTATCGCCAGAAGGCGTATACCGTGGCCGTAAAGTGATCGACAAGGGCGCTGACGAGTAATCACTTGTCTGCTCAAGTCATCGCGATTGACGCAATGGGCGGGGACTTCGGTCCCCGCAGCATTGTTCAGGCCTGCATTGCCAGCCTGTCTGCCACGCCCTCGCTGCACCTGACCCTCGTCGGTCAACTCTCCCTACTTGAAGAATTGATTGCCAGCCATCCGGCGGTGGATCGCGCGCGCCTGACGATTACGCCGGCCAGCGAAACCATCGGTATGGATGAAAAGCCATCGATGGCCCTGCGCGGCAAGCCCGATTCTTCCATGCGGGTGGCCCTTGAGTTGTTGCGCGATGGCAAGGTGCAGGCCTGTGTCAGCGCCGGCAACACGGGGGCGTTGATGGCATTGTCGCGGCATGTGCTGAAGACGCTGCCGGGGATTGATCGGCCGGCAATGGTGGCGGCAATCCCGACGCAGAAAGGCTATTGCCAACTGCTGGACCTGGGGGCCAACGTCGATTGCAGTGCCGAGCACCTGTTCCAGTTCGCGGTAATGGGCTCGGTGGCCGCCGAGGCGCTGGGCGTTTCCCGGCCGCGGGTAGCCCTGCTGAATATCGGCACCGAAGACATCAAGGGCAATCAGCAGGTCAAGCTTGCCGCTGGCTTGTTGCAAGGTGCGCGGGGCTTGAATTACATCGGCTTTGTCGAGGGCGACGGCTTGTACCGGGGCGAAGCCGATGTGGTGGTGTGCGACGGGTTTGTCGGCAATATACTGCTCAAGTCCAGCGAAGGCCTGGCGACCATGATTGCCGCGCGGATCGAAGCGTTGTTCAGGCAGAACCTGCTGTCGCGCATGGTCGGTGCGCTGGCGTTGCCCTTGATGCGTCGCTTGCAGGCTGACCTGGCACCGGCCCGGCATAACGGTGCAAGCTTTCTGGGTTTGCAGGGCATTGTGATCAAAAGCCACGGTTCAGCGGGTGTGCAGGGCTTTCAGAGTGCGATTGCGCGGGCCGTGATCGAGATCCAGGAAAACCTGCCGCAACGCCTGCACGGCCGTCTCGAGGACCTGTTGCCTTAGGCGAATCGACCCGGGAATGCTTAAATGTGACCGGCCAGTTCAATTGACCATCCAATCTGTCAGTTTCGTGCGCTCCCACCGTAGGGGTGAGCATTTTTCTACGACCAGATCATTAGGGGCTTGTTACATGTCTACATCCCTCGCATTCGTCTTTCCAGGGCAGGGTTCGCAGTCCCTCGGCATGTTGGCCGAGCTGGGCGCGCAATTCCCGCTGATCCTGGACACCTTCAAGGAAGCTTCCGACGCCCTGGGTTACGACCTCTGGGCACTGACCCAGCAAGGGCCGGAAGAGCAACTCAATCAAACCGATAAAACCCAGCCGGCCATCCTGACCGCCTCGATTGCCCTGTGGCGCGTGTGGCTGGCCGAAGGCGGCGCGCATCCGGCATTTGTCGCCGGTCACAGCCTCGGCGAATACAGCGCCCTGGTAGCGGCCGGCAGCCTGACCCTTGCTGAGGCGGTCAAGCTGGTCGAGCGTCGTGGCCAGTTGATGCAGGAAGCCGTCCCGGCCGGGCAGGGCGGCATGGCCGCTATCCTCGGTCTGGACGACGCGGTAGTGATTCAGGCCTGTGCTGAGGCGGCCCAGGGTGAGGTGGTGAGCGCGGTAAACTTCAACTCCCCTGGCCAGGTGGTCATCGCCGGCGCCAAGGCTGCGGTCGAGCGCGCCATGGAAGGCTGCAAGGCACTTGGCGCCAAGCGTGCCTTGCCGTTGCCGGTGAGCGTGCCGTCGCATTGCGAGCTGATGCGCCCGGCAGCCGAGCGGTTTGCCGAGTCCATCGCCGCCATCGACTGGCAGGCGCCGCAGATCCCGCTGGTGCAGAACGTCAGTGCGGCCGTTGCCGCCGATCTCGACACCCTCAAGCGTGACCTGCTGGAGCAGTTGTACAAGCCGGTCCGTTGGGTTGAATCGGTGCAGACCCTGGCCGCCAATGGCGCTACGCAGTTGGTCGAGTGCGGCCCGGGCAAAGTCCTGGCTGGCCTCAACAAGCGCTGCGCCGACGGCGTATCGACTGCCAACCTCAATACTCCGGATGCCTTTGCTGCCGCACTCGCGGCGCAGGCTTGACCCGATTTCGAACTTAGGAGAAGCCTGCATGAGTCTGCAAGGTAAAGTTGCACTGGTTACCGGCGCCAGCCGAGGCATTGGCCAGGCGATTGCCCTGGAACTGGGCCGTCAGGGTGCCGTTGTGATCGGTACCGCCACCTCCGCGCCGGGCGCCGAGCGCATTGCCGCGACCCTCAAGGAGCATGGCGTGCAGGGTACCGGTATGGAACTGAATGTGACCAGTGATGAGTCCGTCACGGCCGTACTGGCCGAGATCACGGCACAATTCGGCGCACCGGCTATTCTGGTCAACAATGCTGGCATCACCCGCGATAACCTGGTGATGCGCATGAAAGACGACGAGTGGTACGACGTGGTCGATACCAACCTGAACAGTCTGTTTCGCCTGTCCAAGGGCGTTTTGCGCGGCATGACCAAGGCGCGTTGGGGACGAATTATCAATATTGGCTCCGTAGTGGGTGCCATGGGCAACGCAGGCCAAGTAAACTATGCCTCCGCCAAGGCCGGCCTGGAAGGTTTCAGCCGTGCACTGGCGCGTGAAGTCGGCTCGCGTGCGATTACGGTCAACTCGGTGGCCCCTGGGTTCATCGACACCGATATGACCCGCGAACTGCCGCAAGCACAGCGTGACACCTTGCTTGCGCAGATTCCGCTGGGCCGTCTGGGCCAGGCTCAAGAGATCGCGAATGTGGTCACTTTTCTGGCATCCGACGGTGCGGCATACGTGACTGGGGCTACAATCCCAGTGAACGGCGGGATGTACATGAGTTAAATTGTGACGGATCGCTTCAAAAAAATGTCATACGAGCTGTCTAAAATCCGTTATAAAGCTGCAACTTAATTTATAGGCAGGTGGCCGACCGGGTACAGGGTGAAGCTTTCAGTTGAAAAGCTGAAATGGCTTTCTATACACTTACCCACTGGCCAGCTGCCTGAATTTGTCCATTAGGAGTTAAACAAGGTATGAGCACCATCGAAGAGCGCGTCAAGAAAATCGTTGCCGAGCAACTGGGCGTTAAGGAAGAAGAAGTGGTCAACACTGCCTCCTTCGTAGAAGACCTGGGTGCCGATTCCCTTGACACCGTTGAGCTGGTGATGGCTCTGGAAGAGGAATTCGAGACCGAAATCCCGGACGAAGAAGCTGAAAAAATCACTACTGTTCAAGCTGCTATCGACTACGTTACCAGCCACCAGGCGTAATAGTTTGTAGTCGTCGCTTGCTGTCAGGGAAAAACCGCACTGCTGTAACGGCGTGCGGTTTTTTCTTTAGCGCTGATGAAAAGTGTCGTCATCAAGAAAAAGGAGAGTGCTGTGTCGCGTAGACGCGTCGTAGTCACCGGTATGGGTATGTTGTCGCCACTGGGTACGGATGTGCCGAGCAGTTGGCAGGGCATTCTGGCTGGCCGCAGTGGTATCGGTCTGATCGAACATACGGACCTTTCTGCCTATTCCACCCGTTTTGGCGGCTCGGTAAAGGGCTTCAATGTCGAGGAATATCTCTCGATCAAAGAGTCCCGCAAGCTCGACCTGTTCATTCAATACGGCCTGGCCGCCGGTTTTCAGGCGGTGCGTAACGCAGGCCTGGAAGTCACCGACGCCAACCGTGAGCGTATCGGTGTGGCCATGGGCTCGGGTATTGGCGGTTTGACCAATATCGAAGAAACCAGCCGCATCCTGCACGATTCCGGCCCGCGTCGAATTTCACCGTTCTTCGTACCGGGCTCGATCATCAATATGATTTCCGGTTTCCTGTCCATCCACCTGGGTGCACAGGGCCCCAACTATGCCATTGCCACGGCGTGCACCACGGGCACCCATTGCATCGGCATGGCGGCGCGCAATATCGCCTACGACGAAGCTGACGTGATGATCGCCGGTGGCGCCGAGATGGCCGCCTGCGGGCTGGGTATGGGCGGCTTCGGTGCGTCCCGTGCGCTGTCGACCCGCAACGACGAGCCCACCCGTGCCAGTCGTCCGTGGGACAAGGGCCGCGATGGTTTCGTGCTGTCCGATGGCGCCGGTGCGTTGGTGCTCGAAGAACTGGAACATGCCAGGGCGCGTGGCGCCACCATCTACGCCGAGCTGATCGGCTTTGGCATGAGCGGCGACGCCTTCCACATGACCTCGCCACCGGCCGACGGTGCCGGTGCTGCGCGGTGCATCACCAATGCCCTGCGCGATGCCAAGGTCAATGCCGACCAGGTGCAGTACATCAATGCCCACGGCACCTCGACGCCGACCGGCGACCTGGCGGAAGCCGAAGCCATCAAATCGGTGTTCGGCGAGCACGCCTACAAGCTGGCGGTCAGCTCCACCAAGTCCATGACCGGCCACTTGCTGGGTGCGGCGGGTGCGGTCGAGGCGATCTTCAGCGTGATGGCCATCAAGGACCAGGTCGCTCCGCCGACCATCAACCTCGATGAGCCGGACGAAGGCTGCGACCTGAACTTCGTGCCCCACGAAGCCCAGCCGATGCCGATCGACGTGGCAATTTCCAACTCGTTCGGTTTTGGTGGCACCAACGGTTCCCTGGTGTTCCGCCGGTTCGCCGAGTGATGCACAGTTGGGTCGACGGTCAGCCAGCGGACAGCGTGCCCCTGAAAGATCGCGGCCTGGCCTACGGTGACGGCCTGTTCGAGACCCTTGCGGTCAAGAGCGGGCGGCCGGTGCTGCTTGAGCGTCACCTGCAGCGTCTCGAAGAAGGTTGCAGGCGCCTCGCCCTGGCGGCGGATCACGGGTTGATCCGCAGCGAAGTACAGGCCTTTGCCGCCGCCCTGGGTGACGGCGTGCTCAAACTGATCCTCACCCGCGGCGACAGCCTGCGCGGCTACGGCATCAACCCCGGCGCCCCGCTGCGTCGAATTCTGCAAGGCTCTGCGCCTGCGACCTATCCCTTGGCCCATGAGACGTTCGGCATCCGCCTGTTTCCCTGCGCCACCCGTTTGGCCGAGCAGCCGCTGCTGGCCGGCCTCAAACACCTTAACCGTCTCGAACAAGTGATCGCCCGCGCGGAATGGCAGGACGCCGAGCATGCCGAAGGCCTGATGCTGGATATGTCCGGTCGCGTCATCGAAGGCGTGTTCAGCAACCTGTTTTTGGTGTGCGACGGCATGTTGCTGACCGCTGATCTGAATCGTTGCGGAGTGGCCGGGGTGATGCGCGCCGAGATCCTGGCCCAGGCACAGGCGCGGGGCATCCCGGTGGCCGTGGCTGACATCCGCCTGGAGCACCTGCAGCAGGCCGATGAAGTCTTCGTCTGCAACAGCGTTTATGGCATTTGGCCGGTGCGCGGCTGTGCTGCGATGAGCTGGTCGGTTGGGCCGCTCACCCGTAAACTGCAAGGCATCGTTCGCGCGCTATTGGATATTTGAGTTGATACGAAAACTGATTGTACTGCTGCTGATCGGCCTGTTCTCGGCAGCGTTGCTGGTGGGGGTTGGCGCCTGGAAATACGAGTCTGCCTTCAAGCAGCCGTTGAAATTGTCCCAGGAGCAATTACTCGACGTACCGGCCGGGGCCACCCCGACCGGCACGTTCAACCGCCTGGAAAACGAAGGCGTGATCGACGGTGCCTTCTGGTTGCGTCTGTACTGGCGTTTCAACCTCGACGGCCAGCCGCTGCACAGCGGCGAATACCGCATGACCCCAGGCATGACGGCCCAGGACCTGATTGGTCTGTGGCAGCGCGGCGAAGTGGTGCAATACAGCCTGACCCTGGTCGAAGGCTGGAATTTCCGCCAGGTGCGGTCCGCGCTGGCCAGGCACGACAAGATCGTGCAATCCCTTTCCGGTCTCAGCGACAGTGAAGTGATGGACAAGCTCGGTCATCCCGGCGTGTTCCCCGAGGGGCGCTTCTTCCCGGATACCTACCGCTTCGTGCGTGGCATGAGCGATGTCGAACTTCTGAAAAAAGCCTACAACCGCCTGGACGACGTACTCGCCCAGGAGTGGAGCAAGCGCGCCGCCGATGTGCCGTATACCGACCCTTACCAGGCGCTGATCATGGCGTCCCTGGTAGAGAAGGAAACCGGTGTGCCGGAAGAGCGCGCGCAGATCGCCGGGGTGTTTGTGCGCCGCCTGAAGATCGGCATGCAGTTGCAGACCGATCCCACCGTGATCTACGGCCTGGGTGAGCGCTACAACGGCAAGTTGACCCGCGCTCACCTCAAGGAAGCCAACCCCTATAACACCTACATGATTGCCGGCCTGCCGCCGACACCGATTGCCATGGTCGGCCGCGAGGCGATCCATGCCGCGTTGAACCCGGCGCCGGGCAGCAGCCTGTATTTCGTTGCCCGTGGCGATGGCAGCCATATCTTCTCCGACGACCTGGATGCGCATAATGCCGCCGTGCGCGAGTTTCAGCTCAAGCGCCGCGCCGATTACCGCTCCAGCCCGGCGCCGGCGGTGAAGCCGCTGGACGAAGTGACGCCGCCGGCCGACGCCCCGGTCGAGCCCGCGCCGCAAAGCCCGCAATGACTCTGACTAAGGACCGCCTGTGACTGGCCTGTTTATTACCCTGGAAGGCCCGGAAGGCGCCGGCAAGAGCACCAACCGCGATTATTTGGCCGAGCGCCTGCGTGCGCAGGGTATCGAAGTGGTATTGACCCGCGAACCTGGCGGCACGCCCCTGGCCGAGCGCATCCGCGACGTACTGCTGGCCCCGGCGGATGAGCCGATGAACCCCGACACCGAGCTGCTGCTGGTGTTCGCCGCCCGTGCCCAGCACCTGGCCGAAGTGATTCGCCCGGCCCTGGCGCGCGGTGCGGTGGTGATCTGCGACCGGTTTACCGATTCCACCTACGCCTATCAAGGCGGTGGCCGGGGCCTGTGCCTTGAGCGCATCGCCAGCCTGGAAACCTTCGTGCAGGGCGATTTGCGTCCCGACCTGACGCTGCTGTTCGACCTGCCGGTGGACGTGGGCATGGCCCGCGCGAGTGCTCGTGGCCGCCTGGACCGGTTCGAGCTGGAAGGCCATGGCTTCTTCGATGCCGTACGCAGCGCCTTTATTCGCCGCGCCGAGGCCGAGCCTGCGCGTTATCACCTGCTGGACGCCGCCCAGCCGCTGGCCCGGGTGCAACAGAATATCGACGCCTTGCTGCCCACTTTGCTGGAGCGCGCCCGTGGCTGAAGCCTACCCGTGGCAGGACGGCCTTTGGCAGCAACTGGCCGGCCGTGCCCAGCACGCCCATGCCTATCTGCTGCACGGGCCGATCGGCATCGGCAAACGCGCCCTGGCCGAGCGCCTGATGGCCAGCCTGCTGTGCCAGCGCCCGGTCAACCTGCACGCTTGCGGTGAGTGCAAGTCCTGCCTGCTGCTCAAGGCCGGCAGCCACCCGGACAACTACCTCCTGGAACCTGAGGAAGCGGACAAGGCGATCAAGGTCGACCAGGTGCGCGATCTTGTCAGTTTCGTGGTGCAAACCGCGCAGATGGGCGGGCGCAAGGTGGTGCTGATCGAGCCGGTGGAAGCGATGAACATCAACGCCGCCAACGCCCTGCTCAAAAGTCTGGAAGAACCGTCCGGCGACACCGTACTGCTGCTGGTGAGCCACCAGTCCAGCCGTCTGTTACCGACCATTCGCAGCCGCTGCGTGCAGCAGGCATGCCCATTACCCAGTGAGGCCATGAGCCTGCAATGGCTGGCGCAGGCGCTGCCGGACTGCGGCGAAGAAGAACGCGTGGAGCTGCTGACCCTGGCCGCCGGTTCACCCTTGGCCGCCGTAAAGCTGCAGGCTCAGGGCGTTCGCGAACAGCGCGCGCTGGTGGTGGACGGTGTGAAGAAGCTGCTCAAGCAAGAATTGTCCGCCACGCAACTGGCCGAAACCGCGTGGAAGGATATTCCGCTGCTGCTGTTGTTCGATTGGTTCTGCGACTGGTCGAGCCTGATCCTGCGCTATCAGTTGACCCAGGACGAAAGCGGCCTGGGTTTGCCGGATATGCGCAAGGTGGTGCAATACCTTGCGCAGAAAAGTGCGCAGGACAAGGTGCTGGCGATCCAGGACTGGATCCTCGCCCAGCGCCAGAAGGTACTCGGCAAGGCCAACCTCAATCGCGTGCTGTTGCTTGAAGCGCTGCTGGTGCAGTGGGTCGGCCTGCTCGGCCGCCGTTAATTTCCACGGCCGACGGGTGTATCGTTGGCCCGCCACTTCTGAAGTCGTGATTTCCTATGCTCGTAGACTCCCATTGCCACCTCGACCGTCTTGACCTCGCCCAGCACGGCGGCTCCCTCGATGCCGCCCTGGAAGCGGCACGCCAGCGCGGGGTAGGGCACTTTCTGTGCATCGGCGTCAGCGCCGAGAACGCCGCCGACGTCAAGGCGCTGGCTGAGCGCTATGCCGATGTGGATTGCTCGGTGGGCATCCACCCGCTCGACCTCAAGCCCGGGGAGGCCCCGGCCCTCGACTGGCTGCTCGGCGAACTCGACCATCCGCGCGTGGTGGCCATCGGTGAAACCGGCCTGGACTACCACTACGAGCCCGAAGCCGCCGAGGTGCAGCAGGCCTCGTTCCGCCTTCACCTGCAAGCGGCCGGGCAGACCGGCAAACCGGTGATCGTCCACACCCGTGGCGCCCGCGCCGACACCCTGACCCTGCTGCGCGAAGCCGCGCTGCCACAGGCGGGCGTACTGCACTGCTTCACCGAAGATTGGGACATGGCCAAGGCCGCTCTGGACCTGGGCTTCTACATTTCACTGTCGGGCATCGTCACCTTCCGCAACGCCGATGCACTGCGCGATGTGGCCCGCCAGGTACCCGCCGACCGTTTGCTGGTGGAGACCGACTCGCCGTACCTGGCGCCGATCCCCCATCGCGGCAAGCCGAACCTGCCGGAATACGTGCGCGACGTGGCGGATTACCTGGCGATGCTGCGCGGGGAGTCTTACGAGCGTTTTGCCGAGCAGACGACCGAGAACTTCAAGCGCTTATTCCCCCTGGCACACGTCGCCGGCTGACCCGCTCAAATCGCAGGCAAAAAAAACCCGGGTTCTGGGGGGGTGAATCCGGGTTAAGACCATTAGGAGTTAACAAGGGCACTCAGTCCGTCGGTACCCAGGTCGCCGCGTCACTTGGGGGAGATGCCGCGCCGACAGTTGAAGTATTGATCAGTATTGGATTCAGTCCAGTCGCGACTGATCGTTTTTTAAACAGATTTGGAATACGCGCGCTTCCCTTGAGTTCTCATTGGGCAGGCACCGGGGCGGATTTCGCGTATTGTTTTTGACTGGTACGGGTAAAAACGTTGGCGTATTGAAGGTAAAGTGCCGGACGGGTTCACATAGGCGTTGCTCAACGACCGTTCAGTCGGGATAATCCCTCGCACCGGGTAAATCGTATCGCCGCGTATCCGTGGCCCTGCGCGAACCCTCCCATTCCGACCTCTGCAGAACTCTTCCTCATGCACAAAGAACCCCGTAAGGTCCGTGAGTTTCGCCGCCGTGAGCAGGAAATTCTCGACACCGCACTCAAGTTGTTTCTCGACCAGGGTGAAGACAGCGTCACCGTCGAGATGATCGCGGATGCCGTGGGTATCGGCAAAGGCACCATCTACAAGCACTTCAAGTCCAAGGCCGAGATCTACCTGCGCCTGATGCTCGACTACGAGCGTGATTTGAACGCGCTGCTGCACTCGGCCGACGTCGACAAGGACAAGGAAGCCCTGTCGCGGGCCTACTTCGAGTTCCGCATGCGGGACCCGCAGCGCTACCGCCTGTTCGATCGTCTGGAAGAGAAGGTGGTCAAAGGCCATCAAGTGCCGGAAATGGTCGAGGAACTGCACAAGATCCGCGCTTCCAACTTCGAACGCCTGACCTTGTTAATCAAAGGTCGCATCAGCGAAGGCAAGCTCGAAGACGTGCCGCCATACTTCCACTACTGCGCGGCCTGGGCTTTGGTGCATGGCGCCGTGGCGCTGTATCACTCGCCGTTCTGGAGCAATGTATTGGAAGACCAGGAAGGCTTTTTCCAGTTCCTGATGGACATCGGTGTGCGCATGGGCAACAAGCGCAAGCACAGCAGCGACCAGCCCGCCGCGGAGCCGAAAACCGGCGAGACCCCGGCCACGTGAGTCATTCGCCACGGTGATGGCGTGATGATTTACTGCCGGGCGCATTACCCCAGGAATATACTCAGGCATGGACCTTGCTAAAAGCTGAGTTATAAGTCAGTTTTCAGTGCGCCCGAATTATCCGCTGCCGGAGTGATCCATGATCGTTGATCGTCAAGGCAGGCGTTTTCGCAATTTGCGAATCAGCCTGACCTCAGCCTGCAATTACGCGTGTACCTACTGCGTGCCCGATGGCAAGCGGCTGGTGGCTGCCCAGGACGAACTCTCGGCCCAGGCCATGGCCCGTGGCGTGGCGTACCTGATCGAAGCGGCCGGTATCGACCGTCTGCGCATCACCGGCGGCGAGCCGCTGGTGAGCCCCAAGCTGGAAGCCTTCATGGGCGCCGTGGGGCAGATGGGGCTCAGTGATATCAGCCTGACCACCAATGGCCAGTTGCTCGCACGCAAACTGCCGCTGCTGGTGGACGCCGGTATTCGGCGCATCAATGTCTCTCTCGACACCCTGGACGCCGACGCTTTTCGCAGCATCGCCCGTGGCGGCGACCTGGCCACCGTCCTCGACGGCATGGACCAGGCCCGCGCCGCCGGCATCAAGATCAAGGTCAACATGGTGCCGCTGCGCGGGCAGAACCTCGACCAGGTCATGCCGCTGCTCGACTACTGCCTGGAGCGCGGCTATGAATTGCGCTTTATCGAATTGATGCGCATGGGCCATCTGGCGAGGGATTCCAACGCGTTCCTGCAGCAATTCGTCAGCCTGCAGCAACTGCTCAGCCTGATCGGCGAGCATCACGAATACCTGCAGGCCAACGCTCCCGTGGATGCCACGGCGGTACGTTATGAAGTGCCGGGCAAAGGCTTCTTCGGGGTGATCGCCAACGAGAGTGTGCCGTTCTGCCGTACCTGTTCGCGATTGCGGCTGTCGTCCACAGGTTGGTTGCACGGTTGCCTGTCGTCGAGTAACCGTCACTACGTCGGCGACCTGCTGGACAAGCCGCGCCATCAGGCACTGCCGGCCCTGCAAGGCTTGCTGATGAAGGCCCTGGGCGACAAACAGGAAGTAGCCTTTTCGGGCGGGGCAACAATCATGAAAATCATCGGCGGCTAACGCTATCCCGTGATTTCACAGCATCCATGTGGGAGGGGGCTTGCTCCCACATTTGATTTGGTTTCCCTGGAGCTGGCGCAGAATCTGCATCTCGTGCCCATTCGCCGGTTTTCCGTCACCGGCTTCTGGAGAATTGGGATGCGTAGTCTGGTTTTGTTGCTGGCGTCGTTGGCGCTGGGTGGTTGCATGACCGTCAGCGATATGGCCGAAGGCACTCGCTATCAAATGAGCGATGCCGGGTTACTCGACCATAGCGACACTCGCCGGACAGCCTCCGTGCGCATACAACCGGATTCCTTCGTCTTTATTGCCCAGGGCAGCTTCGTGCCCCCAGGCAGCGCCTACCCGCGCCCGAATGTGGTGGCCGAAGAAGCCTTCAACGGTTTCGTCGAGTATTTCCCCATGGTGCGCCGCGCCCGTAAACCCGAAGGTCTCGAACAGGCGATGTCCGAGGCCCGTGCGGCCGGTGCCCACTACCTGTTGTACTGCCGCTTTGCCGCCGCCGATGACCGTATCGGCAACGCCGACGAATGGTCGGATCAGGAGGCGCTTGACCGGGTAGGGCTGGACAGCGGCGTGATCCAGATCATGCTGATCGAGACCAGCACCCAGTATTTGATCGATACTGCACGTATTCGCAGTCGTGGCGGTTTACTGACGTTCCACGACAACAGGCCACAGGACCTGATTGCCCGCCCGCTCGCGCAATACGCGCGCAGCCTGCTGGGCATGAGCAATCAGTAACAACAAGGAGACCCCCATGACCGATTCCGCCAAGGCCAACGATCTGTTGGCGCAACTGCCCAAGGGCAAAGGGCCGGCGCCGGTGCATCTGTGGAACCCGGATTTCTGCGGCAACATCGACATGCGCATCGCCCGCGACGGCACCTGGTTCTATCAAGGCACGCCGATCGGGCGCAAGCCGATGGTCAAGCTGTTCTCCAACATCATCCGCCGCGACGGCGATGATTACTTTCTGATTACACCCGTGGAAAAAGTCGGCATCAGCGTGGATGACGCGCCGTTTGTGGCCGTTACCCTCGAGGTGCAAGGGCAGGGCGAAAGCCAGGTGCTGCGCTTTACCACCAACGTTGATGACGTTGTCGAGGCCGGCCAGGAACACCCGCTGCGGGTGGTCACCGACCCCGTCACCCAGCAACCTTCGCCTTATTTGCGCGTGCGCACCAACCTCGAAGCCCTGGTCCATCGCAATGTGTTCTACCAATTGGTGGAGCTTGCGGTGAGCCGTCCGATCAACGGCAGTCACTGGCTTGGGGTATGGAGCGGCGGGGTATTTTTCCCCATCGGCCTGGAGCCCTGAGGCCGCGATTTTCATCTCCCTGAAATAATTCGCTTGCTGCGACCCTGCGCTTTCGGTTATCAATTTGTACATGATTAGACATGTTCGATTTGATAAGAAAAAACGCGTCGTCGACGAGCTCATCCGCCGTATCGAAGCCGGGGTGATGGTCGACGGTTTCCTGCTGCCGGGCGAGCACCAGTTGGCGGAGGAGTTCGCGGTCAGCCGCGGCACCCTGCGTGAAGCGCTGGCCGAACTCAAGCGCCGCAATTACATCGCGACCCAGAGCGGCGTCGGCTCCATCGTCACCTTTGACGGCATGGTGCTGGACCAGCACAGCGGCTGGGCCCAGGCCCTGGCGGACACTGGCGCACGGGTCAACACCGATATCCTGCGCCTTGAAGCCGTGACCCGCAGCGACTTGCTCAGCCGCTTCGGCAGTGACCAGTTCATTGCCCTCGACCGGCGTCGGCGCACCACCGAAGGCACCGCCGTGTCCCTGGAGCGCTCGCTGATGCCCGCGTCCGGTGGCCTGGAAAGCCTGCCCCGCGTCGGCCTGATCGACAACTCCCTGACCATCACCCTGGCCGCCTACGGTTTCATTGGCGCCGCCGGCGACCAATGGATAGGCGCCGAGCCCCTGAACGATGAAGACGCCCGCTTGCTGGGCCGCCCCACGGGCACGGTGTTTCTCAAGGCTTCGCGCACCACATACGATCGGCGCGAGCGTTTCATGGAGTACGTCGAAAGCCTGCTCGACCCCGTGCACTTTCGCCTGCACCTGCAGTTTGGAGCTTCAAAATGACCCAAGAAAATCGCGCACTCGCCGCGTTCCAGGGCCTGGCCCTGGGCGATGCGCTCGGCATGCCCACGCAGTCCCTGAGCCGCGAACAGGTGCAGCAGCGCTTCGGCGCGATCACCGCCCTTGAAGCGGCCGGGCCCGATCAGCCCATCGCACCGAACATGCCCGCCGGCTCCATCACCGATGACACCGAGCAGGCGATCCTGGTGGGCCAATTGCTGGTGGAGGGTCGGGGCAACATCGAGCCCACCGTGCTCGCCCAGCGCCTGATCGACTGGGAAGCGGCGATGCGCGCCAAGGGCTCCCAGGACCTGCTGGGCCCGTCCACCAAACGCGCCATCGACATGATCCTGGCCGGCCATACGCCGGAAGAATCAGGGCGCTACGGCACCACCAACGGCGCGGCCATGCGCATCACGCCGGTGGGGATTGCCGCCGATATCAGCGACCCGGCGCGCTTCATCCAGGCGGTGATCCAGGCGTGCCAGGTCACCCACAACACCAGCCTGGGCATCTCCAGCGCGGCGGCAGTGGCGGCGGTGGTGTCGGCCGGCATCAATGGTGCGGACCTGGGCGAAGCCCTGAACATCGGCGTGCAGATCGCGCAAAAGGCCGAAGGCCACGGCCACTGGATCGCCGGCGGACGTATCTCCACGCGCATCAGTTGGGCACGCACCTTGAGCGTCGGCAGCGGCGACAAAGCTCTGTTCGCCGACTTGCTCTACGAACTGATCGGCACGTCCGTCGCTTCGCAGGAATCGGTGGTGGTGTCATTTGCCCTGGCCCAACAGGTGGCGGTCGGCGCGATGAACGCGTTTGAAGCCGTGTGCCTGGCCGCGAGCCTGGGCGGTGACACCGATACCATCGCCGCGATTCTCGGCGCCATGCTCGGCGCGTGCCTGGGTATGCAGTGCTGGCCGCAGGCATTGATTGAACAGGTCAAGAGCGTGAATGACCTGGACTTGCAGCCGTTGGTCCAGGGGCTGCTCGCATTGCGGTAACGCCACAGATCAAAAAAATCGCATTGAGTCAGGACAGCTGACTACAGCTTCAACTTGAAGATTTGCCACAACCACAACAATACAGGCACCAGGAGCACCCCCATGAGCACCCCTTCTTCCGGCCAAAGCGCCGGGCAATTGGAAACACGCGGCATCGAACCGGTCCCGGAAGGCGAGTGCAACGGCCATCCGCTGCAATTGTTCTGGGTGTGGTTCGCTGCCAACATCAGCATCCTCGGCCTGCCGCTCGGCGCCACGCTGGTAGCGTTTCGTGGCCTGGCCATCTGGCAGGCGATCATCGTCGCGATTCTCGGCGCCGCTGGCTCCTTTGCGGTGGTGGGGATCATTTCCATCGCCGGCCGTCGTGGCCGTGCGCCCAGCCTGACCCTGTCGCGCGCGATTTTCGGTGTGCGTGGCAATATCGGCCCGACGCTGGTGTCGCTGATGTCGCGCCTGGGCTGGGAAACCGTCAACACCACCACAGCCGCCTTTGTGCTGCTGTCGCTGTGTTCGATCCTGTTCGGCTCGCCGGTCGAGGCCAAGAGTGCACCTGTGCTCACGCTGATCTTCATCGGCATCTTCGTGCTGCTGACCCTGGCGGTCTCCGGTCTGGGCCATGCCACCCTGCTGGTGATCCAGAAGTGGGCCACCTACGTGTTCGGCGCCTTGAACATCCTGGTGGGCGGCTTCCTCTGCGCCACCATCGACTGGAGCGCGGTATTCAACGCCACCCCGGCACCCCTGAGCGCGATGATCATCGGCGTCGGCACCATGGCAGCCGGCACCGGCATCGGCTGGGCCAACGCCGGTGCCGACATGTCGCGCTACCAGCACCGCAGCGTCAAGGCGGTGCGTCTGGTGGCGTCCGCCGCGTTCGGTGCAGGCATCCCGCTGGTGCTGCTGATCACCCTCGGTGGCCTGCTGTCGGTGGGCAACAACGACCTGGCCTCGGCCACCGACCCGATCATCGCGATCCGCGACATGCTGCCCACCTGGATGGCCGTGCCGTACCTGATCACTGCGTTCGGCGGGCTGCTGCTGTCGAACAACCTGTCGGTGTACTCGGCCGGTCTTACCACCTTGACCCTCGGCCTGAAGGTCAAGCGCGTGCACGCAGTGATCGTCGATATCGTGGCGATCTTCGCCGGCTCCATCTACTTCATGCTGATCGCCGACAGCTTCTACGGCCCCTTCATCACCTTCATCTCGCTGCTGGCAGTGCCGATCACCGCGTGGGTCGGGATCTTCGTGGTCGACCTGATCCATCGTCATTACTACAGCCCCAAGGACCTGCTGGACGTGAGCCCGAGCAGCGCCTACTGGTATCGCGGCGGCGTGGAGTGGCGCGCCTTCGGCGCCTGGGCCGTGGCCATTGTGCTGGGCTTCAGTTTCACCACCATCGGCACCACCGCCGAAAACATCTGGTTCGCCGGGCCGCTGTCCGACTCTTGGCTGGGCCACAACGGCCTCGGCTGGATCGTGACCTTCCTGGTGGCCGGCGGGATCTATGCGGTATTGGGCGGGGCGACTGACCGGCGTCCGGCGTTGGTCGAGCATGCCCATGTCTAGATTGCTGCACACCGGCCAGGTCATCGTCGACCTAGTCATGGCCCTCGACACCCTGCCTGCCAGCGGCGGTGACGTGCTGGCGCAAACGGCCAGTTTCGCAACCGGCGGCGGCTTCAACGTCATGGCGGCCGCGCGCCGTAATGGTCTGCCGGTGGTGTACCTCGGCCGCCACGGCAACGGCCGCTTTGGCGACCTGGCCCGCGCGGCGATGCAGGCCGAGGGCATCGAGATGGCCCTGCCGGCCAGCAGCGCCAAGGACACCGGTTTGTGCGTGGCGCTGACCGAAGCCAGCACCGAGCGCACGTTCATTTCCCACATGGGCGCCGAAGGGGAATTGAGTGCCGAGGACCTGGCCGGCGTGGTGCCCGCTGCCGACGATTACGTGTATGTCAGCGGCTACAGCCTGTTGCTCGACGGCAAGGCGCAGCCGTTGATCGACTGGCTGCTGGCATTGCCCCGGCAGATCGTGGTGGTGTTCGACCCGGGGCCACTGGTCAAGGCGCCGGAGTCGGCGCTAATGCGCACACTGTTGCCGCGCATCGACATCTGGACCAGCAACGGGCCGGAAGTCCTGGCATTCACTGGCGCGGCGGATATCGCCACGGCGTTGCCATCGCTCAAGCAGCACCTGAACGCCGACACGCTATTGGTGGTGCGAGATGGCCCGAACGGTTGCTGGGTTGGGCGAGGCTCGGCGATTGAACATGTGCCGGGCTTCAAGGTGCAGGCAGTAGACAGCAATGGCGCGGGGGATGCGCATGCGGGTGTGTTCATCGCAGGTTTGGCCAAAGGCTTGCCGCCCGCAGAGGCCGCACGCCATGCCAACGCCGCCGCGGCGCTGGCCGTCACACGCTGGGGCCCGGCCACATCACCTGGCACCGTCGAACTCAACGCCTTCCTCGGCGGCTAAACACAAACCCAATGTGGGAGGGGGCTTGCCCCCGATAGCGGTGTATCAGAGCTGGATCAGCCAACTGACACACCGCCATCGGGGGCAAGCCCCCTCCCACATTTACATCATTTACATCAGCCGGACCCGCAATGGATCACTGAGTGCTTTCACCATCAAGCTTGCGCGCTTCATCCACGCCCGAGGCGGTCAGCTTGATGGGCAGGTTCAGCGAATATTCGCCGGCGTCGTCGGTGGTCACATGTCCATCCTTGATGAACCCACGGTCCTGGAGAAACGCCAGCACACTGGCAACCTCCTTTTCGCCGCGGTAGTTATCCAGCACCTCCTTGCCCAGACCTTGCGGGTGAGCGTGCAACAGGCGGGTGAGGACTTCTTTCTCAAGGTTTCTATCGACGTTCATGCGTACCTCTTCACTGGGAAATGATCGGCTGTTCGTCTTGCTCTCGATGCATCAAGGCGCGGGTTGTTTTGGCGCGCCTGGCACGTTCGAGTCGTTACCGGTATTGATTTTCGGCTCGTTGACCGACGGACCCATCTTGCCATTGCCCACGGCGGCCGGTGCCTTGCGGTCGGTGTCGTGGCCCTTGGTGTGCGGGTCGGCGGCGTTGCTGTTGTCGATAACCGCGCCCCCGTTGGTGTCCAGGCCCGTGCCCATGGATTTCTGCGACTCGGTGGTGGCGTTCGGCGTCGGGTCGGTCGGGCCGGTGGTGGCGGTGGCCGCCATGGCGCTCAGCGAGGCAGCGGACAGCAGGCCGGTGAGGGCGAGGGCAGCAAACTTGGAATTCTTCATGAGGGTGTCTCCATATGATTAATGTCCTTACCCCTTATTGGTCAGCGCCCCTTTGCGGTTCGTGCCTTGATGCCGACGAACGGTCTTAGGGCACCTGTAAGATTTTGTGTACCGCACGCGCAGTCGTTCAACCGCCGTACAGCTGGCCTTTGCGATAGTCCTCTGGCGTTGTTCAGGTCTTCGGGTATCTGTCGCATTCCAGACAGAACCCAGGGGGCCCATTCGCCCAGGTGTGTATCGAGGGTGATACCAAGTGGACACGCAACATTACGTATCGGCGCCTTAACCGGATGGCCCCCACACAGCGAACACTGCCGCCATGACTACCGTGAGCTTGCTGAAAGACCCCGTAAACACGCGCCCTGACGAGGTGTTGTACGGTCCCCTCCAGCCTGAACTGTTGCGTGACGAGGTGCTCGCCGACCTGCTCGAGGCCACCGCTAAACGTGATCCCCAGCAGGTAGCGCTGATCGACGGCGAGCGCCAGCTCAGCTACGGCGAGTTGGATCGCCAGGCCGCCTGTGTGGCTTCGCGGCTGATCGAGGCGGGGGTGCGGCCGGGGCAGATCGTCGGCCTGTGGATGCCGCGCGGCATGCAGCTATTGGTGATGCAGGCCGGCATCGCCAAGGCCGGCGCTGCCTGGCTGCCGATGGACGAGGACACGCCGCTCGAACGCCTGCAAGTGTGCATGGAGGATGCCCAGGCGGTCGGCGTTGTTTGCGCACACGGCAGCGCACCGGCGCTGGCTGAGGTTGGACTTGTCGCCTGGTGCGCAGACGATCTGCTCGCGCCGCTGCAAGGTGCGTTGCAACGCCGCAGCGGTGCCCGGCCCGAAGACCCGGCCTACGTCATCTATACCTCGGGCTCCACCGGCAAACCCAAGGGCATCCTGATTTCCCAGGGCAGCATCTGCCACTTCCTGCGCAGCGAGAACGCGATTCTCGGCATCCAGGCCAGCGACCGCGTCTACCAGGGTTTTTCCGTGGCCTTCGACATGTCGTTCGAGGAAATCTGGATTGCCTACCTGGTGGGCGCCACCCTGTGGCTTGGCCCCAAGGACATCACCGGCGACCCCGAAGCTCTGCCGCGCATGCTCACCCGCCAGCGCATCAGCGTGCTGCACGCGGTGCCCACCTTGCTGGCGCTGTTCAGTGAAGACGTGCCAAGCCTGCGCCTGATCAACCTCGGCGGCGAAATGTGCCCCGAATCGCTGGTGGAGCGTTGGAGTCGACCCGGTCGGCAAATTTTCAACACCTATGGCCCCACCGAAGCCACCGTTTCCGCCAGCCTGGCGCGGTTGCAGCCTGGCACTGCGGTGACCATCGGCACGCCGCTGCCCAACTACGGATTGCTGGTGATCGAAACCGACCTGGCCCCGGGCGCTACGCCGACCCTGCTGGCGCGCGGGCAGACCGGCGAGCTGTGCATCATCGGCCCTGGCCTGGCGGCGGGCTACCTGGGGCGCCCGGACCTGACCCGCGAAAAGTTCATCGACAACCCTTGGGCCAGCGGCTACCACGACGAGCGCCTGTACCGCACCGGCGACCTCGCGCGCATCGACGCCGATGGGCAAGTGGTGTGCCTGGGGCGCGCCGATGATCAGGTGAAGATCCGGGGATTTCGCGTCGAACTGGGCGAAATCGAAGCCTTGCTTGCCCAGCAGCCAGGCGTGGGCACGGTCGCGGTGCTGTTGCGCAACGACGCCGGCATGGATCAGTTGATTGCCTACCTGGTGGCGGAGGGCGGCGTGCCGGTCGAAGGCCTGCCGGCGCAGTTGCGCAAAGCCTTGCAGGCGCGCCTGCCGGCGTACATGGTACCCAGCCGCTTCGAACTGCTCGACAGCATGCCGCGCCTCACTTCCGGCAAGATCGACCGCAAAACCCTCAAGGCACGTCCGCTCGGCGTCGACACCAGCGGCGCGAGCCTGGAGTCGGACAGCCCGGAAACCCCCGGCGAAAGCGTACTGTTCGCCGCCCTGCACACACTCTTCCCCGGCCAGCCGATTCGTCGCGAGGCCGACTTTTTCAGCGACCTGGGCGGCCACTCGTTTTTCGCCGCGCGACTGGCCTCTGCGTTGCGCGCCGACCCACGCTTCGCCCACATCACCGTGCGCGATATCTATCAGCAGCGCCGCGTCGGCGCGATTGCGCAGGTGTTGCAAGCCATGCCGCAACCGGCTGCGCAACAAGCCGCCTGGACCCCGCCGTCGACGCTGGCGCGCTGGCGCTGCGGGTTGGCCCAGGCCGCGCTGCTGCCGGCGATGGTGTGCCTGCGCATGAGCCAGTGGCTGGCGCCGTTTTTCACCTATCACTACCTCACCGGCGGTCCCGGCGACTCGGTGGCCTTGGCCACGGCGGCGTCCATCGGCGTATTCCTGCTGGCGACGCTGGTGCAGTTCGTGCTGGCCATCGCCGGCAAATGGCTGATCGCCGGGCGGCTGAAACCGGGCGTCTACCCGTTGTGGGGGCTGACCTATTTTCGCTGGTGGGCCGCGTCGCGCATGATCGAGTCGGCGCCGGTCTACCTGCTCAGCGGCTCTTCGCTGTACAGCCTGTGGCTGCGGGCGCTCGGCGCCAGGGTTGGGCGCGAGGTCAATATCGGCTCCCTCGGCGTGCGCGTTCCCGACCTGTTGCACATCGGCGATGAGGTCAGCATCGGCAACGGTGTGAGCCTGGAAAACGCCCGCGTCGAGCGCGGCCAACTGCATCTTGGGCAGGTCACGCTCGACAACAATGCCTGCCTGGGCTCCTACACAATTCTGGAAGGCAACACGGCGCTCGGCCGCAGCGCCCACCTGCAAGGGCAATCGGCGCTGGCCGACGGTGCGAGTGTGCCGGCCGAGCGCATCTGGAGCGGGTCACCTGCCGTCGATATCGGCGCGTTCGACCCCGCCAGCCTGCCGCCCAGGCCGGTGGTGGGGCGTGGGCAATTGCTGCTGGAAAACCTGTTCTACGGGGTCGGCATCCTGCTGATCGCCACGCTGTTTTTCATCCCAGTGTTCCCGACGTTTTTCCTTATCGATTGGTTCGATGAGCAGCAGATCCTGCCCTGGCTGCAGGCGCAAAACGTGGGCGTACAACTGCTGCGTTACTTTGCCCTGGCCCTGCCGGCTGCTGCCGTGCTGATCGTGGCCATGGTGCTGATTTCGGCAGCGCTGCGCTGGGCCGTGCTGCCGCGCCTAAAACCGGGCAACTACCCGGTGCACAGCCGGGTGTATTGCAGCAAGTGGCTGGTGAGCCATATTCAGGAAGCCAGCCTCAACGTGTTGTCCGGCCTGTATGCGACGGTTTACGCGCCACTGTGGTATCGCCTGCTGGGCGCGAAGGTGGGCCGCGATGCGGAAATATCCACCGCTCAGGGCGTGATCCCCGACATGCTGACCCTGGGCGATGAAACCTTTATCGCCGACGCCGTGATGCTCGGCGATGAACAGGTCGACGGCGGTTGGATGCGCATTCAGCCGACCGTGGTGTCGCACCGCAGCTTCGTCGGCAACGGCAGCTACATTCCCGACGGCACGACGTTGCCCGAGAACGTGCTGATCGGTGTGCATTCCCGCGCGCCGCTCAACGCCGAGATTGCCAGCGGCGACACCTGGCTCGGCTCGCCGCCGATCAACCTGCCGGCGCGCGAACAGGTCAGTGGCTACCCGGACCACCTGACGTTCCGCCCCTCGCCGTGGCGTCGTCTGGCCCGTGGCAGCATCGAGGGCCTGCGCATCGTGTTGCCCCACGCCACGGTGATCGCCGTGGGCTACACGGTCATGATCGACCTGATGCCAGTGGCGCAGGACGAACGCTGGGGCGCGGTGTTCGGTTACCTGGCGCTGATCGGCCTGGCCTACAGCCTGGGCAACTACCTGTTGGTGGCGGCGTTGAAATGGCTGGTGCTGGGGCGCTATCGCAAGCGCTGCGAAGCGATGTGGACGCCTTTTGTGTGGCTGTCCGAAGGCATCACCAGCCTTTACGAAGGCATGGCCGCGCCCAATTTCATGAGCTACCTGCGCGGCACGCCGTGGCTGCCGCTGGCGTTTCGCGGCCTCGGCTGCAGGATCGGCCGTGGCGTGTACATGGACACCACCGACATCACCGAATTTGATTGCGTGAGCATCGGCGACCACAGCGAATTGAACGCCGGCGCCTGCCCGCAGACGCACCTGTTCGAAGACCGCGTGATGAAAATCGACCGTGTGCTGATCGGTGCACGGGTGTACATGGGGCCGCGCAGTGCGGTGCTCTACAGCGCCGAGGTCGGCGACGGCGCGCGGCTGGGGCCGCTGACCCTGGTGATGAAGGGCGAGAGCATCCCGGCGTGCAGCAGCTGGGTGGGCTGCCCGGCGGCACCGGCACGCGCCTGATGCCGGTGCCCGTGTGCATGTGGCCGGATGCGGTGCCGCGTTGGCAGGCCGGCATTCTGCTGCTTGGCTTGCGGCACATGCTCGGCACCACGCGCGATGCGGCGCGCACGCGCGTGCGTGAGGTGCTCCTGCAACTGCTGGAGGTGCCGGGCTGCAGCATCGAAGCGTCCGCCGGGGCCGGGCAGGCACCGCAGATTCTGGTGCCAGGGCATGCGCGTGCCGGGCTGTCCATCAGTCACGACGGCGATTTTTCGGTAGCGGCGGTGCATCTGCATGGCCCGGTGGGTGTGGATGTAATGGCCGTGCAGGAGACTGCGGACTGGCGCGGTGTTGCCAGCGATTACCTGGGCCCGCAGGTGCTGGCGCGATTGTGCGCGGCGAACCAGGCGCAGCGGGCGCGTCTGTTTGCCCGCGCCTGGTGCGAGCGCGAGGCGCGGCTCAAATGTGCGGGGCTGGGCTTGAGCGAATGGTCGGCAGAGTCGCAGCCGCCGGCCCGCACCCTGGAGCTGGCGTTGCCGGCGGGGCTGGTCGGCGCATTGGCGCTGCCGGTATGAATTGCGCTGCATTCAGTCATGAAACGGCCTTAGTATGTGTGTTTTGAAACTGCCAAGGCTCACCCATGACCATCGAGATTCGCCCCGCCGTGCCCAGCGATGCTGCGCAGATCCTGACTTTCATCACCGAGCTTGCCGAATATGAGAAGGCCCGGCATGAAGTGATCGCCAGCGTGGTGGATATCGAACGCAGCCTGTTCAGCGAGGGTGCCACCGCCCATGGCCTGATCTGCCTGCGCGACGGTTTGCCGATTGGGTTCGCGGTGTTCTTTTTCAGTTATTCCACGTGGCTGGGCAGCAACTGCCTGTACCTGGAAGACCTCTACATCAACCCGGAACAGCGCGGCGGCGGCGCGGGCAAGAAGTTGCTGCGCCACCTGGCCAAAATCGCCTGCGACAATGGCTGCGGGCGTTTCGAATGGAGCGTGCTGGACTGGAACGAGCCGGCGATTGCCTTCTACAAGTCCATCGGTGCCCAGCCTCAGGAAGAGTGGGTGCGCTACCGCATGGAAGGCGACGCGTTGCGCGACTTTGCCCTTGGCTGACGTACATCTCTGAAAACACTGAAGATCAACGGTGGGAGGGGGCTTGCTCGCAATTGCTGAGTGTCAGTCAGTACATCTGAAGCTGACACACCGCTATCGGGAGCAAGCCCCCTCCCACAGTGTTTGTGTCTTTTCTCACTATGTGGGATGTAAATTTATATATTGAGATATTTCAGGCTCCGGGTTTATAGTCGCCTGCATCAGCACTCACTGCCAAAAATAAAACAGGTGAAGCGATGCAGGCACAACCGTTGTCACTCCCCGCCGTGCCCGAGCCGGTTTACGGCGAGCGGCTGAAGAACAAGGTGGTGATCATCACCGGTGCCGCCCAGGGCATTGGCGAGGCCATCGTGGCCTGTTTCCAGGCTCAGCAGGCGCGCCTGGTAATCGCCGATATCCAAGCCGACAAGGTCGAGAAGGTCGCTGCCCATTGGCGCGAACGCGGCGCCGAAATTTACGCGCAAGCGGTCGACATCACCTGCAAAGCGCAATGGCAGGCGCTGGTCGACATGGCCATCGAGCGCTTCGGTCGCGTCGATGTGCTGGTCAACTGCGCCGGGGTCAACGTATTCCGCGACCCGCTGGAGATGACCGACGACGACTGGCGCCGCTGCTTTGCCATCGACCTGGACGGCGCCTGGTACGGCTGCCGCAGTGTGTTGCCGCACATGATCGAGCAGGGCATCGGCAACATCATCAACATCGCGTCCACCCATTCCAGCCACATCATTCCCGGCTGCTTCCCGTACCCCGTTGCCAAGCACGGCCTGCTCGGCCTGACCCGCGCCCTGGGCATCGAGTACGCGCCCAAGGGCATCCGCGTGAATGCGATCGCACCGGGCTATATCGAAACCCAGCTTAACGTCGATTACTGGAACGCCTTTCCCGATCCCCACGCCGAACGCCAGCGCGCGTTCGACCTGCACCCGCCCAAGCGCATCGGCCAGCCCATCGAGGTGGCGATGACCGCGCTGTTCCTGGCGACCGACGAGGCGCCCTTTATCAATGCCACCTGCCTGATGATCGATGGCGGGCGGTCTGTGATGTACCACGACTGAAACGTTGCTCAATAACAAGAATGAGGTGGTTCATGCTGGTTAAAAACAGGCTTAAGAAAACCCTGGGCGCCGTGGCGTTTGCATTGGCCTTCAGTGGGACTGTTTGCGCTGAAGAAGTAAAAATCGGCTTCCTGGTCAAACAGGCTGAAGAACCCTGGTTCCAGACCGAATGGGCCTTCGCCGAAAAAGCCGGCAAGGAACACGGTTTCACCGTGATCAAGATCGCCGTGCCCGATGGCGAGAAAACCCTCTCGGCCATCGACAGCCTGGCCGCCAACGGCGCCAAGGGCTTTGTGATCTGCCCGCCGGACGTGTCCCTCGGCCCGGCCATCGTCGCCAAGGCCAAGGCCAACGGCCTCAAGGTGATTGCCGTGGACGACCGTTTCGTCGACGCCAAGGGCGCGTTCATGGAAGACGTGCCGTACCTGGGCATGGCCGCGTTCGAAGTGGGCCAGAAGCAGGGCGCCGCGATGGCCGCCGAAGCGAAAAAACGTGGCTGGGACTGGAAGGACACCTACGCGGTGATCAACACCTTCAACGAGCTCGACACCGGTAAAAAACGCACCGACGGTTCGATCAAATCCCTCGAAGAAGCCGGCATTCCCAAGGACCATATCCTCACTGCCGCGCTTAAAACCCTCGACGTTCCGGGCAGCATGGACGCCACCAACTCGGCGCTGGTCAAGCTGCCCAGCGGCGCGAAAAACCTGATCATCGGCGGCATGAACGACAACACCGTGCTCGGCGGCGTGCGCGCCACGGAAAGCGCCGGGTTTGCGGCGGCCAACGTGATCGGCATCGGCATCAACGGCACCGACGCCATCGGCGAATTGAAGAAGGCCAACAGCGGTTTCTTCGGCTCGATGCTGCCCAGCCCGCACATCGAGGGCTACAACACAGCGCTGATGATGTACGAGTGGGTCACCAAGGGCACCGAACCGCCGAAATACACGGCGATGGACGAAGTGACGCTGATCACCCGGGAAAACTTCAAGGAAGAACTGACCAAAATCGGGCTGTGGAAATGAGTGCGGCCGCCCTGCGTTTTGAGGGTATCGGCAAAACCTTTCCCGGGGTCAAGGCGCTGGACGGCATCTGCTTTACCGCCCAGCCGGGCCAGGTGCATGCGCTGATGGGCGAGAACGGCGCGGGCAAGTCGACGCTGCTGAAGATTCTTGGCGGCGCCTACATTCCCAGCAGTGGTTCGGTGCAGATCGGCGCGCAGACCATGGCGTTCAAATGCGCCGCTGACAGCATTGCCAGCGGCGTGGCGGTGATTCACCAGGAACTGCACCTGGTGCCGGAAATGAGCGTGGCGGAGAACCTGTTCCTCGGGCACCTGCCGTCGCGCTTGGGCGTGGTCAACGGCGGCCTGCTGCGCAAGCAGGCGCTGGCGTGCCTCAAGGGCCTGGCCGATGAAATCGACCCGGATGAAAAGCTCGGTCGCCTGTCCCTGGGCCAGCGCCAACTGGTGGAAATCGCCAAGGCGCTGTCCCGTGGCGCCCATGTGATCGCCTTCGATGAACCCACCAGCAGCCTCTCGGCGCGGGAAATCGACCGGCTGATGGCGATCATCGCGCGCCTGCGCGATGAGGGCAAAGTGGTGCTCTACGTGTCGCATCGCATGGAAGAGGTGTTCCGCATCTGCGACGCGGTCACGGTGTTCAAGGACGGGCGCTACGTGCGCACGTTCGAGGACATGAGCGCGCTGACCCACGACCAGCTGGTGACCTGCATGGTCGGGCGCGATATCCAGGACATCTACGACTACCGTCCGCGCGAGCACGGTGAGGTGGCGCTCAAGGTCGATGGGCTGCTTGGGCCAGGCTTGCGTGAGCCGGTCAGCTTTGCGGTGCGCAAGGGCGAGATTCTCGGGCTGTTCGGGCTGGTGGGGGCAGGGCGCACCGAGCTGTTTCGGCTGCTCTCCGGGCTGCAGCGCAGCACGGCAGGGCAGCTGGAGCTGTGCGGCGAAACCCTGCACCTGCGCTCACCGCGCGATGCCATCGACGCCGGCGTGCTGCTGTGCCCGGAAGACCGCAAGAAGGAAGGCATCATTCCGCTGTCCAGCGTGGCGGAAAACATCAACATCAGCGCCCGTGGCGCCCATGCCGCGTTTGGCTGGCTGCTGCGCGAGAAGTGGGAGAAGGGCAACGCCGGCCAGCAGATCCAGGCGATGAAGGTGAAGACGCCCAACGCCGAGCAGAAAATCATGTACCTGTCCGGCGGCAATCAGCAGAAGGCCATTCTCGGCCGCTGGCTGTCGATGCCGATGAAGGTGCTGCTGCTCGATGAGCCGACCCGGGGCATCGACATCGGCGCCAAGTCGGAGATCTACCAGATCATCCATAACCTGGCCGCCAGCGGCATTGCGGTGATCGTGGTGTCCAGTGACCTGATGGAAGTGATGGGGATTTCCGACCGCATTCTGGTGCTGTGCGAAGGCGCCCTGCGCGGCGAACAACGGCGTGAACACGCCACTGAATCCAACTTGCTGCAGCTGGCCTTGCCGCGCGGCCCGGCCCACTGAGAGACGACTATGACGACCCAAGACAACGCGCTGCCCAAAGCGCGCAAACCCCTGGACCTGCGCGCGCTGCTGGATAACTGGGCGATGCTGCTGGCGGCGGTGAGCATCTTCGTGCTGTGCGCCTTGCTCATCGACAACTTCCTCTCGCCGCTGAACATGCGCGGCCTCGGCCTGGCGATTTCCACGGTGGGCATCGCCGCCTGCACCATGCTGTTCTGCCTGGCGTCGGGGCACTTCGATTTATCGGTGGGCTCGGTGATCGCCTGCGCCGGCGTGGTCGCGGCCATTGTGATGCGCGACACCGACAGCGTGATGCTGGGCATCGGCGCTGCCCTGGGGATGGGCCTGCTGGTGGGGCTGATCAACGGCATCGTGATCGCCAAGCTGCGGGTCAATGCGTTGATCACGACGCTGGCGACCATGCAGATCGTGCGCGGCCTGGCCTATATCTTTGCCGACGGCAAGGCGGTGGGCGTGTCCCAGGATCAGTTCTTCATCTTCGGCAACGGCCAGTTGCTGGGCGTGCCGGTGCCGATCCTGATCACCATCGTGTGCTTTGTGTTCTTCGGCTGGCTGCTCAACTACACCACCTACGGGCGCAACACCATGGCCATCGGTGGCAACCCGGAAGCGGCGCTGCTGGCGGGGGTCAACGTTGACCGCACCAAGATCATCATCTTCGCCGTGCACGGCCTGATCGGCGCCCTGGCCGGCGTGATCCTCGCCTCGCGCATGACCTCGGGCCAGCCGATGATCGGCCAGGGTTTCGAGCTGACGGTAATTTCCGCCTGCGTGCTGGGCGGGGTGTCGCTGAGCGGCGGCATCGGCATGATCCGCCACGTGATTGCCGGGGTGCTGATTCTGGCGATCATTGAAAACGCGATGAACCTGAAGAACATCGACACGTTTTATCAATACGTGATCCGCGGTTCGATCCTGTTGCTGGCGGTGGTCATCGACCGCATGAAGCAACGCTGACCTCAGAATCGTATGAGGCAAATGTGGGAGGGGGCTTGCTCCCGATAGCGGTGCATCAGTTGGCACATCAATAGCTGACCCACCGCCATCGGGAGCAAGCCCCCTCCCACATTGGATCTGCGCTGTTTTGACGTTGGGTATTTGCCATAATGCTGCCGCGTTCACACTTATAGGGCCCGATATGCAGGAAACATCCTCCACCCCCGGCAAAGACGTCGCCCCCACCGGCACCCAGACCCTGCTGCGTGGCCTGGGCGTGGTGCAGGCCGTGGCGGCCGGTGCGCGGGATCTGAAAGAGATCGCCCGGCGCATCGGCACCACCCGCAGCACCACGCACCGCCTGGCCAGTTGCCTGGTGGAAGAACGTTATCTGCGTGTGGTGCCGCAAGTCGGCTACCTGCTGGGGCCAAAACTGATCGAGCTGGGCTTTCAGGCGCGTGAGGAATTGCCGTTGGTGAGCCTGGCGGTGCCCTACCTGGATGAGCTGTCGGCGCTGACCGGCGACACCATTCACTTGGCCATCCGCGAATACGACGATGTGCTCTACCTGCACAAGAACCCCGGCCGCAACGGCCCGGAAATGCGCTCGCGGGTTGGCCATCGCATGCCGCTGGCGCGTACCGGGGTGGGCAAGGCGATGCTGCTCGATGACAGCGTGGCGGAATGGCAGCGCTTGTACGAAGCCAGCTTGCCGGAGGGTGGGAAAAGCCTGCAATGGCCGCAACACCCGGAACAATCCTGGGCGCAGTTCGAGCAGCGCATGCATGAGTACGTGGTGGGCGGTTATGCGTTCGATCTGGAAGACAACGAACCGTCGATCCGTTGCGTGGCGGCACCGGTGCGCGATGTCAGCCGGCGAATCGTCGCCGGCATCAGCATCGCCAGTACCGTGCCCTACATGCCGCTGGAGAAAATGGCCGAGCTGATCCCTGTGATCAAACAGGTGGCGGCCCGGCTGTCCGCGGAGTTGGGCGCCAAGGCCTGATCAGGCCTTGAGGGTTGCCATGTCGATGACGAAGCGGTACTTCACATCACCGGCGATCATGCGGGTGTAGGCTTCGTTGATCTGGCGGATGTCGAGCATTTCGATATCGCAGGTGATGCCGTGCTCGGCGCAGAAATCCAGGACTTCCTGGGTTTCGGCAATGCCGCCGATCAACGAGCCGGCCAGCACTTTGCGGCCCAGCACCAGCTTGGCGGCATTCACCGGCGGGTCCACTGGCTCGATCAAGCCGACCAGGATATGCACGCCGTCAAAGCGCAGGGTGTCCAGGTAGGGGTTGATGTCGTGCTGCACCGGGATGGTGTCGAGCAGGAAGTCGAAGTGCCCGGCGGCGGCTTTCATCTGCTCGGCGTCGGTGGACACGATCACATGGTCCGCGCCCTGGCGACGGCCTTCTTCGGCCTTGCTCGCGGAGCGGGTGAACAGTGTGACTTCGGCGCCCATGGCCTTGGCAAACTTGATGCCCATGTGGCCCAGGCCGCCCATACCGAGGATGCCGACCTTATCGCCGGCCTTGACGCCGTAGTGCTTGAGCGGCGAGTAGGTGGTGATGCCTGCGCAGAGGATCGGCGCGGCGCTGGCCAGGTCGAGTTTGGCCGGAATCTTCACCACGAAGTGTTCGCTGACCACGATGCTGTCGGAGTAGCCGCCCATGGTGTTGCTGCCGTCCACGCGATCAGGGGTGGCGTAGGTCATGGTCGGGCCTTCGAGGCAATATTGCTCCAGGTCCGATGTGCACGCGGCGCAGGTGCGGCACGAGTCGACCATGCAGCCGACGCCCACCAGGTCGCCGACTTTGTGCGCGGTCACGCTGGCACCGACGGCGGTAACCTTGCCGACGATCTCGTGGCCCGGCATCAGCGGGTACACGGCGATGCCCCATTCGTTGCGCGCCTGGTGGATATCGGAGTGGCAGACGCCGCAGTAGAGGATCTCGATGGCCACGTCATCGGCGCGCGGGCTGCGGCGTTCAAACGACATGGGGGCGAGGGGAGTGGTGGCCGACTGGGCGGCGTAACCGATAGCGGTATACATAGGGAAGCCTCGCAAAAACAATAACAAGTGAGGCGTGCCATTCTCCCCGCCGAGCCTGCGCGCGGCCATGGTGATTGCTCCGGGTCTTATGCCTATTCGTCCGGGAGTGCCCCTGGTTTGGATGCATTGGCCGCCAGACCTGCGATGATGTTCTCATCCCTTTTTTGCGAAGTTTTTTGCCATGTTGTTGACCCGCCATCTCGACGCCAACGCCACGCTGGTTTCCCTGATTGAGGGGCTGACGCCCCGCGATGGTTTTTCCCCGACTCACCTGCCAGGCGTGAAAGTGTTGCGCGCCAGTTGCGACGTGGCACGCGGGCCGCAGATCTATGAGCCCAGCCTGATGTTCGTCGCCCAGGGCAGCAAGGTCGCGTACCTGGGCCCGCGTACCCTCGAATACGGCGCCGGGCATTACCTGATCCAGGCGATGCCGGTGCCGTTCGAATGCGAGACTTTTGCCATGGCCCCCGACGCACCGCTGTATGGCGTGACCGTGGGGATCGACCGGGTGGTGCTGGGCGAACTGGTGATGGCCATGGGCATGCAGGCCGGGCCGCCGCCGATGCCGCAGACCCTTGAGTCGATGAGTTCAGTGGTGCTCGATGATGCCATGCGTGGTTGCGTGGAGCGGCTGTTGCAATGCCTGCACGATCCGCTGGAAAGCCGCATCCTGGGCCCGGCGCGAGTGCGCGAATTGTTGTTTACCGCGTTGCGCGGCCCGCAGGCGGACGTGTTGCGCGCGCTGGTCGAGCAGCAGGGGCAATTCTCGCGCATCGCCACCTCGCTGAGTCACCTGCATGCCCATTACGCCGAGCCGCTGAATATCGAGACCCTGGCCGGGTATGCGCACATGAGTGCATCGACCTTTCATGAACACTTCAAGCGTTGCACCCTGTTGTCGCCGGTGCAGTACCTCAAGCGTCTGCGGTTATTGAAGGCGCAGCAGTTGCTGCTGGTGGACGGCCTGAGTGTGGCGCAGGCGGCGCACAGCGTGGGGTATCAGAGCACGTCGCAGTTCAGTCGCGAGTACAAGCGCTATTTTCTGCGCAACCCTGGCGAAGAGCGGGCTGCCTAGATTCTGTTGATGCAACTCGGTCGACTGGCCTTTTTCCGAGCGCAAAAAAGGCCCCCGTCTGGGAGCCTTGTTCTCAAGCAACTGGTTTACATATTCGGGTAAGTCGGCCCACCCGCGCCTTCCGGCGATACCCAGGTGATGTTCTGCGAAGGGTCCTTGATGTCACAGGTCTTGCAGTGCACACAGTTCTGGGCGTTGATCTGGAAGCGCTTTTCGCCGTCTTCCTTGGTGATCACCTCATACACACCGGCCGGGCAGTAGCGCTGCGCCGGTTCGTCGTAGAGCGGCAGGTTGGTGCCGATCGGGATGCTCGGGTCCTTGAGCTTCAAGTGGCACGGCTGCTCTTCTTCATGGTTGGTACCGGAGATGAACACCGAGCTCAGCTTGTCGAAGCTCAGCTTGCCGTCGGGTTTGGCGTAGTCGATCTTCTTGCAGTCCTTGGCCAGCTTCAGGCAGGCGTAGTCCGGCGTGTTGTCGTGCAGGGTGAAGGGGAGCTTGCCGGCAAAGATGTTCTGGTCCAGCCAGTTGAAGCCGCCGCCGAGGATGGCGCCGAACTTGTGCACGGCCGCGCCGAAGTTACGGCTGGCGAACAGTTCTTCGTACAACCAGCTCGACTTGAAGCTGTCGACGTAAGCGGTCAGTTCATCACCGCCCTCGGACTCGGCAAACAGGCGGTCGGCCACGGCGTCGGCGGCGAGCATGCCGGACTTCATCGCGGTATGGCTGCCTTTGATCTTGGCGAAGTTCAGGGTGCCGAGGTCGCAACCGATCAGCGCACCGCCCTTGAACACCATTTTCGGCAGCGAATTCAGGCCGCCCTTGCAGATGGCGCGGGCGCCGTAGCTGATGCGCTTGCCGCCTTCCAGGTGCTGGGCCAGCACCGGGTGGTGCTTGAGGCGCTGGAACTCGTCGAACGGCGACAGGAAGGTGTTGCTGTATGACAGGTCGACGATCAGGCCGACCACCACCTGGTTGTTTTCCAGGTGATACAGGAACGAGCCGCCGGTGTTCTCGGTGCCCATGATATCCAGCGGCCAGCCGGCGGTGTGCACCACGAGGCCGGGTTGGTGTTTGGCCGGATCGATCTCCCAGATTTCCTTGAGACCGATGCCGTAGTGCTGGGCGTCGGCGTCGCTGTCCAGGTTGAAGCGCTGGATCAGTTGCTTGCCGATATGCCCGCGGCAACCTTCGGCGAACAGCGTGTACTTGCCGCGCAATTCCATGCCGGGGGTGTACACGCCTTCCTTGGGTTTGCCTTCGCGGTCGACGCCGAGGTCGCCGGTAATGATCCCGCGCACCACGCCGTTTTCGTCGAACAACGCTTCCTGAGCGGCGAAGCCTGGGTAGACCTCCACGCCGAGGTTCTCGGCCTGCTGGGCCAGCCAGCGGCACAGATTGCCCAGGGAGATAATGTAGTTGCCTTCGTTGTGCATGGTCTTGGGCACAAAGAAGTCGGGCACCTTGGTGGAGGCGTCAGGGCTGCGCAGTACATAGATGTCATCGCGCACCACTGGCGTGTTGAGCGGGGCGCCGAGGGCCTTCCAGTCCGGGAACAGTTCGTTCAGGGCGCGAGGTTCAAACACGGCACCGGAGAGGATGTGAGCGCCGACTTCGGAGCCTTTCTCGACCACGCAGACGCTGATTTCCTTGCCGGCGTCAGCGGCCTTCTGCTTCAGGCGGCAGGCGGCGGACAGGCCCGCAGGGCCGGCGCCGACGATGACCACGTCGAATTCCATGTATTCGCGTTCCACAGGCTATCTCCTACTCAAGGCTCAACAGGCTTTTTTCTAATGGGTGGAGGTTCGGTGCGGCCGTGCGGCGATGGCAGGACTCACCTTTCTCTCTAGGTGGCGCATTCTAGGTCGCGCAGTATATCTACACCACTGTGAGCGTCCAATACAAACGTTTGTTTGAATTGCCCGCAGGCTAGGTAAATCAAAGCAACGCGGCTTATAACTGGCTATTTTGCCGTATTGACCAGAATAGGTGTTCCGGTCAAGATACGGTCGGTTTCGCGCTTACCGTAGGCAGACTGCAGGTTTCAGGAGTACGTCCAAAAGCAGGCCAGGGCATGGGCGCTTTTTTAAAGAGCGCTCAGTTTACACGCCGCGATCAAGAATGACCTCTCAGTCACCCCTGACGAACGGTCATCGCTGTCCGTGATCAAGGTCACGTGCCAAGGTTTTTGGAGGTGCCCTTGTGTGCCGATGAGCATCAACCGCCAGGTTCGCCTAGGCGACTTTCTTTTCACCGGAGAGTAACGAGGAATCCATGAAGGTTCTTGTAGCTGTCAAACGCGTTGTCGATTACAACGTGAAAGTTCGCGTCAAGGCGGACAATTCCGGCGTCGACCTTGCTAACGTCAAGATGTCGATGAACCCTTTCTGTGAAATCGCCGTGGAAGAAGCCGTACGCCTGAAAGAGAAAGGCGTGGCGACCGAAATCGTCGTGGTTTCCATCGGCCCGACCACCGCCCAGGAACAACTGCGCACCGCCCTGGCACTGGGCGCCGACCGCGCCATCCTGGTCGAGTCCGCTGAAGAACTGACCTCCCTGGCCGTGGCCAAGCTGCTCAAGGCCGTTGTCGACAAGGAACAGCCACAGTTGGTCATCCTCGGCAAACAAGCCATCGACAGCGACAACAACCAGACCGGGCAGATGCTGGCTGCGCTGACCGGTTACGGCCAGGGCACCTTCGCTTCCAAGGTTGAAGTGAGCGGCGACAGCGTGGCCGTGACCCGCGAGATCGACGGCGGCGCGCAGACCGTTTCCCTGAAACTGCCGGCCATCGTCACCACCGACCTGCGTTTGAACGAGCCGCGCTACGCGTCCCTGCCCAACATCATGAAAGCCAAGAAGAAGCCGCTGGAGTCGCTGACGCCAGAAGCTCTGGGCGTTTCCACCGCCTCCACCAACAAGACCATCAAGGTTGAAGCACCGGCTGCACGCAGCGCGGGCATCAAGGTCAAGTCGGTGGCTGAACTGGTCGAGAAACTGAAAAACGAAGCGAAGGTAATCTAAACATGACTATCTTGGTAATCGCTGAACACGACAACAAGGTGCTGGCCCCGGCCACCCTGAACACCGTGGCCGCCGCCGTTAAAATCGGTGGCGATATTCACCTGCTGGTCGCCGGTGAGGGCGCAGGCCCGGTGGCTGAGGCCGCTGCAAAAATCGCTGGCGTAAGCAAAGTGCTGAACGCCGACAACGCCGCCTACGCGCATCAGTTGCCGGAAAACGTTGCGCCGCTGGTTGCAGAGCTGGGCAAGGGCTACAGCCACATCCTGGCCGCCGCCACTTCCAACGGCAAAAACATCCTGCCACGCGTTGCCGCGCAGTTGGACGTCGACCAGATCTCCGAGATCATCTCGGTCGAAAGCGCCGATACCTTCAAGCGCCCGATCTACGCCGGTAACGCCATTGCCACCGTGCAATCGACCGCCGCGATCAAGGTCATCACCGTGCGCGCCACCGGTTTCGATCCGGTCGCCGCTGAAGGTGGCTCGGCCACTGTTGAAGCCGTCTCCGCCGCCCACGACGCAGGTACTTCCAGCTTTGTTGGCGAAGAGCTGGCCAAGTCGGATCGTCCTGAGCTGACCGCTGCCAAGATCGTCGTTTCCGGCGGGCGCGGCATGCAGAACGGCGACAACTTCAAGCACCTGTACGCCCTGGCCGACAAGCTGGGCGCGGCGGTCGGCGCTTCCCGCGCTGCCGTCGACGCAGGTTTTGTCCCCAACGACATGCAGGTCGGCCAGACCGGCAAGATCGTTGCGCCACAGCTGTACATCGCCGTCGGTATCTCCGGCGCGATCCAGCATCTGGCCGGCATGAAGGACTCCAAAGTGATCGTTGCGATCAACAAGGACGAAGAAGCACCGATCTTCCAGGTGGCTGATTACGGCCTGGTGGCGGATTTGTTCGAAGCCGTACCCGAGTTGGAGAAGCTGGTCTAATCCAGCCGCTTCACTTATAAAGAGCCCGGTCTTGTGACCGGGCTTTTTTTTGACTATCGGAGACCTTCGCCATGGAATTGCGCCCCTGGATCGTACTGCTGGGCCTCACGCTGCTGCCGACCCTGGCGCACGCCGCCGGCAAATGTAATCGCCTGGTCATCACCGGCAGCCCGGACGCGCCACCCCTGCTCTGGCGCGACCCGCAAGACCCCACGCACCTGATCGGCGCCACCGCCGATGTGTTGCAGCAGGTGGCCAAGGACCTCGGTCTGAAAATTGACCTGCTCTACGGCGGCAAACGCGCGGCAGCCCTGGATGAAGTGCGCAGCGGACGCATGGACATTCTCGCCGACGCAACGTTGAACCTCGGCGAGTTGCAAACCCTGGACTACATTCACCCGCCGCTGATGCAGCTCGACTACCTCGTCTGGACCCGTAAGGATTCCGCCCTGGTGTATACCACTGCGGCCGACCTGCACGGCCACTCGGGCGCAGTATCGGAACGGGCGCGCTTGAGCGCGGATTTCGACACTTTCGCCAGTCAGCAGCTCAACCTGCAACGCCTGCCCACGCTGACGCCGGCGTTTCAGAAACTATTGTTGGGGGAGGTGGACTATGTGCTCGCCAGTCGCTATTCCGGCATGGCCATGGCCCAGAGCCTGGGCATGAGCAACGACCTGGTGGCCCGCGAAGTGCCCATCGATCAGCCCGGCCTGTACCTGGCGATTTCCCACAACTCGGCCTGCAATGATCCGTGGCTGCGCGGACAGCTGGCGAAAAAGATGACAGAATTGCCCGCGTCCGGTGTGGCGCAAGCTGCGTTGCAGCGCAATCTGGAACGCTGGAAGGCGCAATTGCAGCAACCTGTCGGCACCTCAACACAGTAGGGATTTTCAGTGATTTTTCGACCTCTTTTAGCGGCCCTCGCCGCTGTCGCTCTGGCGGGATGTGCAACCGATCCCGCGCCGAATGAACAGCTGCGCCTGACCCGGCAAGCGCTTGAGCAAGCCAGCGCGGTCGGCGCCGTCGCCGAGGAGTCGGCCGAATTGAAACTGGCCGAAGACAAATTCGCCCGGGCCGAGGCCGACATGGCCGACCAGTCCTACAAGGACGCGCGCATGCAGGCCGAGCAGGCCGAACTGGATGCCCGCCTGGCCGAAGCCCAGGTGCTGACTCGCAAGAGCCAGGAGCAACTGAACGTGCTCAACACCCGCATCACCCGCTTGCGCAAGCAATTGCAGTTGGGGGAAGCCCAATGAGCCGGCTGATCCGTGGGATGAGCGCCGTGCTGCTGGCCGGCGCCATGTTGGGTGGCTGTGCCACCCATCCGAACAGCGAGCAGGCCCTGCAGCAGGCGGCCGGCGATTTCCAGAAGGTCAAGGAAGACGCCAATGTGCTGCGCTTCGCGCCCAAGGATGTGATCCGCGCCGGGGAGTCGCTGGCCCGTGCCGACCGCCTGTCCAGCTACTGGGGCAGCGGCGCCGATGTGGAGCATTACGCCTACCTGAGCCGTCGCTACAGCGCGATTGCCCGGGAACATACCGAGCAGGGGCTCAACGCAGAGCGCGGCGCGAAGCTGGAACTGGAGCGCCAACGCCTGCAACTGGCCCTGCGCGAAAGCAAGCTGTCGAGCGTGCAACAGCAGGGCAAGTGGCTCGAAGAGCAGATCACCAGCCTCGCCACCCAGACCGACCGCGGCCTCGTGATGACCCTGGGGGACGTGCTGTTCGACACCGGTGACGCGGAGCTAAAAAACTCGGCCAACCGCACAGTGCTGAAAATCGTGCAGTTCCTGCAACTGAACCCCAAGCGCGTGGTGCGTATTGAGGGGTATGCGGACAACACCGGCGGCGAGCAGGAAAACCTCAGGCTGTCCCGCGAGCGTGCACAATCGGTGGCCGATGTGCTGGTGGACCTGGGTATCGATGAAAAACGCATTCAGGTTGAGGGGTATGGCGACCAGTACCCGGTGGAGGCCAACGCCTCCGAGCGGGGCAGGGCGCAGAATCGCCGCGTGGAAATCGTCTTCTCCGACGCGAAGGGCCAATTGGGCGCTGCTCGCTAGGCGCCTGGCGCAGGTCAAAATGTGGGAGGGGGCTTGCTCCCGATAGCGGTGGTTCAGTCAACATCTTTGACGACTGACACGCTGCTATCGGGAGCAAGCCCCCTCCCACATTTGTTTTGAGGTACAGCTGAAAGCTCTATCCTAAACCCTTACAGTTTTTGCTGTCACTGCCGCGCGGCCTCGACTATTGTGGCAACTGTCCCCGTACACTTCTAAACTGTGCCGGTATGTTCCACACAAAAATAAAACGCCCGTGAAATCGAGTGCTGCGTCATGACCAATCTGTTGCTTTACCAACGTATCGCCCAGCAACTGGCTGAGGACATCCGGCGCGGTGTCTATCAACCGGGGGAGCGTGTGCCTTCGGTGCGCAAGATGAGTTCCCAGCTCAACGTGAGTCACGCCACGGTCTTGCAGGCCTATGCCAACCTGGAAGACCAGGGGCTGATCAGGGCGCGGCCACAGTCCGGCTATTACGTGCACCAGACGCCCGCGCTCACCGCGCCGACGCCGGATATCGCACGGGTCGAACGCCCGGGGCTGGTCACCCGCAGCAGCATCATTCAACAGGTATTGGGCGAGTCGCGCCGCGAAGGCGTGTTTCCCCTTGGCGCCGCGGTGCCGAGTGTCGACTACCTGCCGGTGCGAGCACTGCACCAGCAGTTGGCCAAGGTCACGCGCTTCCAGAGCCCACGGGCCTTCAGCTACATGTTCAGCCCCGGTTTCGAGCCGCTGCGCCGCCAGGTGGCGATCCGCATGCGTGATGCAGGCGTGGTGATTGACCCATCCGAAGTGGTGATCACCCATGGCTGCGTCGACGCGTTGCAGATGTCCCTGCGCGTACTGACCCGTCCCGGCGACCTGATCGCCGCCGAGTCGCCGACCTATTACGGCTTGCTGCAACTGGCCGATCTGCTCGGCCTCAAAGTGATCGAAATTCCCAGCGACCCCTCCACCGGTATGAGCCTGGAAGCCCTGCAGCTGGCGGCCAACCAATGGTCGATCAAGGCGCTGGTGCTGACCACACGCTTGAGCAACCCGCTGGGTGGCACCATGCCCGAAGAGCGGCAGAAGCAACTGCTGCGTCTGGCCTCGGATTTCGATATCCAGATTGTCGAGGACGATATCTACGGCGAGTTGATGTTCGAACTGGGCCGCACCAAGGCGCTGAAAGCCTATGACCGCCTGGACCGGGTCATTTACTGCTCGAGCTTCTCCAAGACGCTGTCGCCCGGTGTGCGCATTGGCTGGATGATTGCCGGTAAATATCAGCAGGAGATCCAGCGCCTGCAGATGTTCAGTACCCATTCGGCGTGCAGCGTCACGCAGATGGGCGTCGCCGCATACCTGGAGAACGGTGGCTATGACCGCCACCTGCGCTACATCCGTCAGGAATACCGCAAGAACCTCAGCGCTTTCCAGCTGGCAGTGCAGCAGTACTTCCCTGAAGGCACGCAGATGACCCGGCCTACCGGCGGTTTTATCCTGTGGGTCAGCTTGCCGGGGCGCGTCAATACTCAGGAGTTGCATGTGCGCGCCCTGCAACAGGGCATCAGCATTGCGCCCGGGTTGATCTTCAGCAATACAGAACAGTTCAACCATTGCATTCGGCTCAACTGTGGCACGCCATGGAACCGCGAAGCAGAGCGGGCGCTGATGACCCTGGGAATGCTGGCCAGCCAGTTATGCCAGGAGACCAGCGCCGGTCTCTGAGGCGCAGAACCGGGACAATTCCTGCACGGGTGTGATTGCCGCGCTTGTCATGCTGCGCACAACAAGCGAGCATATGGCCTTCTGCCGTTAATGCTGTTGGCGATATGAATTCGATTTTTCGCGCTGTAGGGATGATTGGCCTGTTAACGCTGTGCAATGTCGGCGTCTTAATGGCGGCCGCGCCCGTATCGGACACCAGGTCTGCGCCAAGTGCCGAACAGGCGGCCTCCACGAAAAAAACGGCAGAGGCCAGGAAAGCCACGGTCGCCAAGAAAAAGCGCGCCTCGGCCAGAAAAAAATCCAGATCAGCTCGTGAGGTCGCCCAGACTAAACTGCCACCGGCACAACTGGACCTGTCGCTGCCGTCCGACATGGTCAGGCATTTACAGCCTATCGGTACCATGCCCAAGCCCAAAAGCGTACCGCTGCTACCGCCGATGTTCGGCGACAAGCCCACCGATAACAGCGCGTTTCAGATCAACGGCCGCTTGCTCAGCAATGAGATGAAGCTGCAACTGCGCAACGAAGAACGCCGTGATGTTGAAGGTGCGGCGCTGGATTTCGAATTCAAGCAATAACTATTGCGCACATGTGAGGCGCTGGATCGACCATTTGTCGCGGACTGGTCAGTCACTTGTCTTTTCCGTGAAAAACCCTCGTTGGACCGTTTTAAAACGGTTGTTCAGGGGCGTACCCTAGCTCCGCCATCCCATTGAGTCGTCGAGGACCTGCCGGTTATGAAATGCCGTGAAGGCTGTGGTGCTTGCTGCATCGCCCCCTCTATCAGTTCGCCATTACCCGGAATGCCCAAGGGCAAGCCGGCGGGCGAACGCTGCCTGCACCTGTCGGTCGAACAGCTATGCCAGCTGTTCGGCAAGCCCGAGCGCCCGGCGGTGTGCAGTGACTTCAAGGCGGATCTGGAGGTGTGCGGCACCGACCAGGCTGATGCAATCCGGCTGATCGGCTGGTGGGAACAGATGACGGCGGCTTGATGGGCTTTACTCTCGGAACTTCAACAATAAGGAATACAACGATGGGTTCGCTGAAACGAATGGCTGTGCTGTGCGGTTTCACGGTGTTGTTCGCGGCCACCGCGCAGGCCGAGGACTGGCAGGTGGCCAAGGACGAAGACGGCATCAAAGTGTCCCTGAGCGAGGTTGCCGGCTCCAAGTACAAGGCCTATCGCGGTGTCACCCTGATCAAGGCGCCCGTGGCGAAAATCCAGGCCCTGCAGGAAGACGTCGCCGCTGCCTGTTCATGGATTCACGAATGCAAATCCCAGAAGCTGGTGGACAAGAAGGGCGGTGAGGCCTGGACCTACACCCAGTTCAACGCACCGTTCCCGGTGACTGACCGTGATTCCTACACCCACATCACCACCACCAAAAACGCCGATGGCGGTATAACGCGCACATTGCAGGGCGTGCCGACCTACAAGCCGGAAGAAAAAGGCTACGTGCGCGTGGCGCAGGTCGAGGGTTTCTGGAAGCTCGTACCCAAGGGCGATAACCAGACCGAGGTCACCTATCAGGTGCACACGGAGCCGGGCGGCAGCGTGCCCTCCTGGTTGGCCAACAAGTTCGTGGTGGACGCGCCGTTCAACACCTTGAAAGCCCTCAAGGAACACGCCGAGAAATAACCGCTGTCGATCAGGTGCCTGTGGCCTTGAGTGGAACGTTTGACGAGCCCTCAAGGTCCAGATGGATGTGAGCCCACACATGGGTTTTATCGAGGAGGCACCGATGCAAATGTGGCAAATTACCTTCGTTGACGATCACGGTGTGCAGGCCGTGGAGCAGTTCGACTGCGACCACAAGCCCAGCCTCGAAGATGCGGCGCACATGATTCGCAACAAACTCGTGCCGGTCGCCGCCGAACTCGACCTCAACGACCTTGAGGGCCGTAAGCCGGAGCCTACGGTCAAGATCCTCAAAGATCAGAACAGTATCCAGATCCTCGACATTTCGCCCGCCGCCTGAACATTCCCTGTTTGCCAGTGCAGCCCCTCTGGTGGAGGTGATAGCTTCGCGCTACTCTGCAAGCGAGATCAGCGAATGATTCGCTAGGTACTGGTCTTGTCAGCTACATGCTTGTTTTCCCTGCGGTGCAGTCATTGCCGTGGTGCTCGCGCCAGCAGCGCGCGGGCTTCGGGAGGCACGGAAAGTCTATCCATCGGTTTTAGGAGGACGTTTCATGAGCACAGCCTATCAAGAAGACATCAGCACCCACGTCCTACGCCGCATGAAAGAAGGCGGTTTTGACTTTTCACGGTTTCACCCCATCGAGTTCTACGCGATTTTCCCGGATGAAGAACGGGCGCGCAGGGCGGCGGGTGAGTTTCGCGGCGAGTCCCTGAATGCCCAGGTCAGCGCGCGCGATGACGGCGCCTGGTATCTGGAGTTGAGCAAGATCATGTCAGCCACCTACGACGGCATAGGAGACTTCGAGCAGGACTTTGAAGCGGTGGTCGAGCCGTTGGGCGGGATCATTGAAGGATGGGGCGTCAAGCAGGAGGTGCGTGGGTTACCCATGTAGCTGTTTGCACAAGCACAGCGTATCGGCTGACCTTTGGGTCGGCCGATTTTGTTTGTGCCGTGGGAAAACGCTGCGCGGGTTTTTCGAAAGCAAAAAAAAGCCACCCAAGTCGGGTGGCCTAAAGGGAAGATCGTTGCGCTGAAACTGTAGGACGCGTCCTGTTCAGCAGATGTTGGCGATTATCCGCAGCTTGCGCCGCGCAGTGAAATCAAGTCTGACTATGCTGTTGATAGTAAAACGCCGCCTTGCGATGAAGCAGGCGGCCATGCGCTGGGTATTCTGTGCACCAGGACGGTGCTGGCAGATCCCGGCGGCCATTCAACTCACTGATGTTCAAGTGTTTATGCCGCTGGCACGGGCCTTGCGATAGTGCTCGTGTCCGGGTGACAAGGAGTTCGGCATGATCCGCACTTATTTCGACGAAATGTACGACGGGGCAGGGCAGGTACGCCCCCATTACCGCGAATTCGCCCGTTGGCTGGCGCTGACCCCGCCCGAACTGCTGGCCCAGCGTCGGCGCGAAGCCGATTTGCTGTTTCACCGTGCGGGTATCACCTTCACCCTCTATGGCGACGAGCAAGGCACTGAACGCCTGATTCCCTTCGACATCATCCCCCGCAGCATTCCGGCCAGTGAATGGCAGATTGTCGAGCGCGGCTGCATCCAGCGGGTCAAGGCGCTGAACTTGTTTCTTGCCGACCTGTATCACGAACAGCGCATTATCAAGGCGGGCATCATTCCCGCCGAACAGGTACTGGCCAACGAGCAATACCAACTGGCCATGCAGGGTCTGAATCTGCACCGTGACCTGTATTCACACGTCTCCGGGGTTGATCTCGTACGCGATGGCGACGGCACTTATTACGTACTGGAAGACAACCTGCGTACACCCAGCGGTGTCAGCTACATGCTCGAAGACCGCAAGATGATGATGCGCCTGTTTCCCGAACTGTTTGCCGCCCAGCGCATTGCACCGATCGATCATTACCCCAACCTGCTGCTCGACACGCTCAAGAGCGCCAGCCCCATCGACAACCCCAGCGTTGTGGTACTGACTCCGGGACGCTTCAACAGCGCCTTCTTCGAACACGCGTTCCTGGCCAGGGAAATGGGCGTTGAGCTGGTGGAAGGCGCCGACCTGTTCGTGCGCGATGACCACGTGTTCATGCGCACCACCGACGGGCCCAAGGCCGTGGATGTGATCTACCGTCGCCTTGATGACGCGTTTCTCGATCCGTTGGCATTCAACCCCGATTCCATGCTCGGTGTGCCCGGTCTGCTCGCGGCCTATCGCTGTGGCAATGTGGTGCTGGCCAACGCGATTGGCACTGGCGTGGCGGATGACAAGTCGGTGTACCCCTTCGTTACCCAGATGATCCGTTTTTACCTGGATGAAGAACCGATCCTGAAGAATGTGCCAACCTTTCAATGCCGCAAGCCTGACGAATTGTCCCACGTGCTGGCCAACCTGCCGCACCTGGTGGTCAAGGAAACCCAGGGCTCCGGCGGCTACGGCATGCTGGTCGGGCCGGCATCCAGCGCCGCCGAAATCGAAGCCTTTCGCGCACGCATCAAAGCCAAGCCCCACGCTTATATCGCCCAGCCGACCCTGTGTTTATCCACGTGCCCGACCTTCGTCGACAACGGCATCGCCCCGCGTCATATCGACCTGCGCCCGTTCGTGCTGTCCGGCAAGGAAACCCGCGTGGTGCCCGGCGGCTTGACGCGTGTGGCGCTGCGCGAGGGCTCGCTGGTGGTCAACTCGTCCCAGGGTGGCGGCACCAAGGACACCTGGGTGGTGGAGGACTGATGCCATGTTGAATCGAGCTGCCTTGCACCACCTGCGGGGAAACCTCCACGCCACCTTCATCCCCTCGGTGCGCCAGTTGGGCGACGCCATTTACGGTTCCTGCACGGAGGCCCCATGAGACTTTCCATCAGTCACGAAACCACCTACCACTACGAAGACCAGGTGCGCGCCAGCATCCAGTACCTGCGCCTTACACCCCACGACAGCGAGCGCCAGCAGGTCATCAGTTGGCAGCTCGACCTGCCGCGCCCGGTGCGCGCCCAGGTGGACCCGTTCGGCAACATTCTGCATGTGCTGACCCTGGATGAACCCCACGATGCAATCGTTATCCGTGCTCGCGGCCAGGTGGATATCGACGAGCTGCGTGAAGCGGAGCACGAGGGCCAGTCGGCATTTCCTTTCCTGCGCTGCACCCGCCTGACCGAGCCGGACGAGGCTCTGCGCGGCTTTGCCGACCAGCACTGTCATCAACGCCGTGACCGCAGCGCGTTGATCGACCTGATGCACGCGCTCAACCAGACCATGGTTTACACGCCTGGCGCCACCGAGGTCGATACCTGCGCAGCCCAGGCCTTCGCCGGCGGGGCGGGCGTGTGCCAGGATCATACCCACGCGTTCCTGGCCTGCGCGCGCAGCCTGGGGATTCCGGCGCGTTATGTATCGGGGTATTTATACAGCGAAGACAGCACGCACCTGGCCAGTCACGCCTGGGCCGAAGCTTGGCTGGAAGGCGCGTGGTACAGCTTTGACGTGACCAACCAGATGGCGCGGCCGGAGCGGCACCTCAAGCTGGCGGTGGGCCTGGACTATCTCGACGCCTGCCCGGTGCGTGGCATGCGCCGGGGCGGCGGGCAAGAGCAGATGCACGCCAAGGTGTTGGTGATGCCGACGCCGGTGATCGCTGTGCAGCAGCAATAATCGCACTGTTCCCACAGCATAAAACTCAGGGTTGGGATTTACGCCCGGCCATGTGCTTCAAATACCCCACCAGCAAATCCAGTTCGCTGTCGGGCAATACACTGGCGGCGAACGCCGGCATCTTCGCCTGTGGCCAGTGCCGCACGCTTTGCGGGTCGCGAATATAGTGCTTGAGAAAATCGCCGCTGAAATACTCGGTGGGGCTGTAGGGAATATTCAGGTCCGGGCCCACCTCTGCATCCCCGGCGCCATTGAGCCGATGGCAGGCCAGGCAGTTTTTCTGGAACAGCGCAAAGCCCTGGTTGATCGGATCATTCGCCGCCAGCTTCGGGTCGGGCAATAACGCCGGGAAACGCTCGGCCACGGTCTTCAACTGTTTGATGCGGGAAACCTGAAACGGCCACTGCTCCGGGCTGATCGGTCCCGCCTGCGGGTCGGTCCACACCAGGTAAAAAGGCCCGGCGCCAGGTTTGCCTGACGTCAGGGGTGGCCAGGGGTGGGCCGGGTCTTCCACCGCCAGCCAGGCGCGGGCGCCGGTTGTTTCCAGCAGGGGCGCGGCGCTGAGTTCGGCCGCAAACCCATCCAGGGCGACCGCCTGCAGATGACTCTGCGGCGCAAGCCCCGGCAGCAGTACCGCCAGCGGCACTGCGCGATATGTCATGTCGCGCTTGTAGGAAACGTCATCAATGATGTGCACCGTCTGCGCATCCGGGTGTTCGAGCAGCTCGGCGGTCTGCCAGGTCTTGCTGGTGTGGTCCAGTTCGATGGTCAATTGCGCGGCGCCGGCTGGCACGCTGAGCAGCAGGGCGAACAGCGCAAGGATCGTTTTCAACAGTGAGTCCGTTTTCAAGTGGCGATGACCTGCAAGATAGCGGAAATCAGCATGTAAAAAGACAGCCCCTGCAACGGGATCGCTATGCGCAATGCCTCGCAGGTGCTGTCAAAAACTGTAATTCTGATGCGGTGGGTGCACAGAACTCGTGGCTCGGATCGTTACCCGATAACCTTGGTTAAATTGGGCAGGATCAAAATCAATGTGGTGGCGAAAAGAATAAGTCCCGCCTGACGTACTTTCGAATGTTTGAACATGGCTGACTGCCTTTTGTTGTTATTCCTGAGCGTCAAATGCGTGCCGTTAAATTCAGTATCGCGATCTGGCGTGACATTTTTCTTACAGCTGCTCCAGCAAAACCCGGCAGCAACCTCTTACTGAGTTCAACCTTAGAGCGCTCGTTCTTGCAGTCTTAGACTCATTTCATATCAGACAATCTTAATTAGAGATTAAAAAGGCATAAGGCAGAACGCCATATTGGCGCCAATGCCTTGGCTAGACAGCTAAAACGATTAATCAGGTCATTCGCCCAGGTGCCTACCGTTCGTCCGGGCGCAGGGGGTCAAAGCAGTCAACGCATCCGCCATTGAAACCGTGTCAATCGGGCGTGAATAAAGGCGTACGGGGTGAATGCGCAGTTCTGCGCTTGCGTTGCAGGTATGTTTCAAGGCAGGCTCTGGGTGTTCATTATTCCCATCGCCGTGTCAGGTATTTTTTATGTCGCTACGCGTCTGCATTCTGGAAACCGATATCCTGCGCCCTGGCTTGATCGATCAGTACCAGGGTTATGGGCAGATGTTCAAGCGTCTGTTTTCCCGGCAGCCGATTGCTGCCGAGTTCGTCGTATACAACGTCGTGCAAGGCGAATACCCGCCGGATGACGAAACTTTTGATGCGTATCTGATCACCGGCAGCAAGGCCGATTCCTTCGGCACCGACCCCTGGATCCAGACCCTCAAAACGTATGTGCTGGAGCGTTACGCGCGCGGCGATAAATTGCTCGGCATTTGTTTTGGTCACCAGTTATTGGCATTGCTGCTCGGCGGCAAGACCGAACGCGCAAGCCAGGGTTGGGGCATGGGCATCCACGATTACACGCTCGATGCCAAGGCCCCGTGGATGAGCCCCGAGGTGCCCGAACTGACCCTGCTGATCAGTCACCAGGACCAGGTCACCACGTTGCCGGCCAATGCCACGGTTATCGCCTCGAGTGAGTTCTGCCCCATCGCCGCGTATCACATCGGCGACCAGGTGCTGTGCTTCCAGGGCCACCCTGAGTTTGTCGCTGACTATTCGCGCGAGCTGCTGGAAATTCTTCAGACGACTCTTGGGGAAAAGGTCTACACCCAGGGCGTCGCAAGCCTTGAGCGAGACCACCACGGCGCGACCGTGGCGGAATGGATGATGCGCTTCGTGGCGCACAAGCCCGAGTCGGCTTAAAGCCAGCCTGACCGCTTGAAGCTGGCCCACAGACTGATGCAGCCGGTGGCAATCAACCCGAGTACCGCGAAGTAGCCGTAGTGCCATTGCAGCTCGGGCATGTTCTGGAAGTTCATCCCATAAATCCCCGCCACCGCCGTGGGGAATGCCAGGATCGCCGCCCAGGCGGCGAACTTGCGCTGTACCACGCTCTGGCGTGACGCCTCCAGCAACACCCCGATCTCGATGGTCTGGCTGGCGATATCGCGCAGGGTGGTAAGGTCTTCCATCTGCCGCGTCACGTGGATCTGCACGTCCCGGAAGTACGGGCGCATGTTCTTGTCGATGAACGGGAAGCTCAGCTTCTGCAGTTCCTGGCTGATCTCCACCATCGGCGCCACATGGCGCTTGAGTCGCAGCACATCGCGGCGCAGGCCGTGGATCTTCTGGATGTCGCGCTCGCTCAGCGAGCTGCACAGCACGTTGCGCTCCAGCTCATCGATCTCGGCATGGATCGCCTCGCTCACGGGCTGATAGTTCTCGGTGACGAAATCCAGCAGCGCATAGAGTACGAAATCTTCCCCATGCTCCAGCAACAGCGGCCGCGCCTCACAGCGCTGACGCACAAAGCCGTAGGACGCCGAGTGACCGTTGCGCGCGGTGATGATGTAGCCATTGCCGGCAAAGATATGGGTTTCGATAAACTCCAGCTTGCCGTTCTCGCGCACCGGCGAGTAGGTGACGATAAACAGCGCATCGCCGAAGGTCTCGAGCTTCGGGCGGCTGTGCTTTTCCATCGCATCTTCGATTGCCAGTTCGTGCAGGTTGAACTGGCGTTGCAGGTTGGTCAGCTCCAGGGTGGTGGGCTCTTCCAGCCCGATCCATACAAAATGACCCGGTTTGGCGGCCCAGGCCGCGCCTTCATCAAGGGTGATATCCGTGACTTTCTTGCCATCGCTGTAGACGGCGGCTGCAACAACTCTACCCATGATGCTGATCACTTCTATCGTGAGGACAGGAGTTGGGCAGCTTAGTCTGATTGACGTTCCGTTGTTGCTCGATGACATTTCACGTCGTTCAGGTGTTCTTCAGGAGCGCGTGCTCTGCAATGTCACGGTCCATCTGCGCGATGCATTCATCCATCTGCGTCTGACATGCTTGCATCAAGGCCGGAATGTCATCCGTCGTCAGACCAATCGTAGGAATCGGCGGCAACGACCGTATGAGTACATCGCCACTGTTCCAGTGATTGAGTTGCATATGCGTGACGTAATTGCTCACGCACACCTGCACCACCGGCACACCCGCGGCAATCGCCATGTGAAAGGCGCCTTTCTTGAACGGCAATAAACCCTTGCCCAGGTTTCGCGTGCCCTCCGGGAACACCCAGATCGACGTGTCTTCATGTTGCAGGGTACGCGTGGTGGTGAGCATCGCCCGGCGCGCCTTGTGCGCATTGCCCCGGTCGATCAGCACATTGCCCGCCAGCCAGAACAGCTGGCCGAACAGCGGCACCCATTTCAGGCTCTTCTTGGCGATACACACGGTACGGTGGGGCACCACGGTGCCCAGCACAAACAGGTCGTAGTTGGACTGATGATTGGCGATCACCACGCAGGGCCCCGGTTTCTGACGCAGCGAGTCTACGTTCGCCTTTACATTCAGGCGCAGGATCCACATCGCCGGCACTGCGTACAGGCGGGCACACAAGCGACTGTTGTCCGGATTGAATGGCCGGCAAATACCCAACAGCACGCCTAGCACACCGGCGACCATGAAGTGCAGACCCATCAACAACATACGTAACAGAAACAGCATCGACACGGCCCATCGAGACAAAAGGTGGCGCAGTGTACGGATGTGCACTGTATTCGGCAATTGACCCTAAGGACGTCGGAGATAGCCGATGTTTAAGCACATGTTTCAACGATCGCTGACAAACCCCTTCTAGAGCGGCTAGGAAAGTTTCGGGTTCTCTTGTAAGAAAAAGCCCGACACGAGGTCGGGCTTCGGTGAGCGCTGTGCAGGAGGCTTAACTGAGGCCGTGGCTCTGGTCCTGGATGATTGCCTCATCCAGTGCCTCCAGCAGTGCCTTGCGTACCTTCAATTTGGTCTGCTTGTGCGCAGTCATATTGATCTTTTTCAACTGCCGCGCCGCTTCCAGGGCCGCCGCGTGCAATTCCTCAGGAGCCACCACCTTGTCGAGGAAACCCGCTTGCAGCGCACCTTGCGGGTCAAACATCTCGGCGTTGATCACCGAGCGGTGAAAGGCCGACTTGCGCAGACGGTCCCGCGCCAGCTCGATACCGGCGTGGTGCATGGTCATGCCGATCGCCACTTCGTTCAGGCCAATGCTGAACGGGCCCTCCACGCCGATCCGATAATCCGCCGACAGCAGCAGGAACGCGCCCTTGGCCACCGCATGCCCGGGGCACGCGACAATCACCGGGAACGGATGCGACAACAGGCGCCGCGCCAGCGTCGAACCGGAAGTTACCAGGCCGATGGCCTCCTTGGGGCCTGCGGTCATTACCTTCAAATCATAACCCCCCGACAGAATGCCCGGCGTCCCGGTGATGACCACCACCGCGCGATCCTTCTCGGCCTGATCCAGCGCCTCATTAAAAGCGCTGACCACCGCCGGAGAAATGGCATTCACCTTGCCGTTGCTCAAGGTCAGGGTCGCGATACCTTCTTCGAAGTGGTAGGCAATCAACTCACTCATGACGCGTTTCCTTGCAGGACTTGTTAGAGAAGAATGCAGCAGACGTTACCCACCACGCACGCCTCGGTAAAGCGCCGTGACTGACTACCCAGTCAGGCTTTTCCCACACCTGCAAGGGCAGACGGCCCGGAGCAGGGTGTGAAAGGCGAGTCAGAGCCATGCCACCAGTGCCCGAGAATGACACAATCACCGCCCCCGTCGGGGACGTCCTGACGGAGCGGTCTAACCGCATGAAAATTCTGAAAAAAACCTTTGCCATCAGAAAGGCTTTCGACTACATTAGCGCGCCTCGACAGACTGAACTGGTTTGCCGAGATACGGTGAAGTGTCCGAGTGGCTTAAGGAGCACGCCTGGAAAGTGTGTATACAAGAAATTGTATCGAGAGTTCGAATCTCTCCTTCACCGCCAAATTTGATGTAAACAAAACCCCTGGTTTCGAGAGAAATCAGGGGTTTTGTAGTTTCTGGCCCTTGAAAAGGCGCGTTCAGGCAGCTCGCAAAACCATGGGCCGTCCTCTGAGGTCTGGCCCATGATACGTCGCTTGCCAGAGTAATGACTCTGACGGTTCCTGCTTACTGCGCAGCCTTCAACTTGACCACATCACCCGAAATCTTCGTGGTATAGCCGCTCAATACCCACGCCCAGAACCACTTCTCCTGAATTTGTGTATTGATCAGCGCATCACCGCCTTTGGCCTGGATGGCGGCGGTCTGTGCACGCACGAAGCGGCTGTTCTGGCCGATCGGGATGATGCCGAACAGCATGATGCCGGTGGCGCTGGCTTCGCTGTGGCCCAGTACGGTGTACTGGCTGCTGTCGTATTGCGGGGATTTGATGGCGGTGCCGGTGCAGCCGGCGAGGGTGAAACCGAGAACGGCTGCTGCAACTGCTTGACGGGCGTACTTCACGGGTAACTCCATGGGCTGAATATCGAGATTCAATTCTCGAAGGCGCGACACTCTAATGGCGTGAAGGCCGGATTGAAATCCGTCGTGGGAAATTTCCTGGGTTTCTGTGGCGAGCGGGCTTGCCCCGCGTTGGGGTGCGAAGCGCCCCCAATCGAGCAAAACGCGGTGTACCTGATACGGCTCAGCGCCTGGCTTTGGGGCTGCTGCGCAGCCCAGCGCAGGACAAGCCTGCTCGCCACAGGGAGTCTGCGCTTAACTGAACGGCATTAGGGCAAGCTCGCTCGCCACAAAGCGCGTCACGCCTTCAATCAGAGATGCAACCAGGCCAGGCTGCCGAGTATCACGGCCACGCCGCCGGCGGTATACGACAGGCGCTTGAGCCATTCCTTGCGCGTGAGCAAGGTAATCGCCGCCAACGAAATCGCGATCTGGATCGCGGTCATCGCCTGTGCCCAGCGGTGGTGCTGGTGCAGGGCCTCCTCGGACTTGTCATTCCATTCCCTGGAGGTGGCTTCAAGTTTTTCCGCCTGCTTGCGTACTTCCTCCTTCTGGCCTTTATAGCGCTGGATTTCGTCGCTGTAGTGGGCGACGTCGACACCGGGGATGTGCGTGGCCAGTTCGGCCAGATTCTGGCGGCTGGATTTGGCCTGGTAGTAATTCCACTGGTTGGCCGCTTCGGTCTTGAAGATGGCGGCGTTGTTCTTGTCCATCGCGGCTTCGCTCTCGGTGGAGCCGGCCTGATAGCTGAGCATGGCGCCGAGGGTGGCCATCAGCGCGGTCATCACGGCGATGCGGCTGGCGAACCTGTCTCCGCGGCCGTGGGCATGTTCTGTGGTGTGTTCGATGTGCTTTTCGTGGGGGCTGGGGACTTCGAAAGCTTCTGACATGGGGGGCGGCTACAAACGAACTGAGGGAGTCTGATTCTTCACTGGCGAGGCTGTCTCAAGCCTGTCCGTAACGTCGGAAAATTCGCCCATACACCGCGATATTGACCAGTAGTACCAAGGCACCCAGGCCCAGTTGAATCTGCGGCGTCAGCCCGGCCGGGTAAATCAGCGTGAGGATGTAACGCTCGACAAAGCCCCCGCCGTAGCCGTCCTGCCCGGCCAGGTGGCGAAACAGGTTTTCCCAGCGGGTCAGCGGGCAGGGCAGATGAAGCACCTCGACAACAACGCCCCACGCGGCTGCCGGCAGGTGCAACCAGAGGATCGGTCGCCATTTCAAGGCGAGCAGCCCGCCGAACAGCGCGAACAGGATGAAACACAGGTGGAACAGCACGAGGCCATCGGCGGCCAGACGGTAGAGCATCGTGGATCACTCTGTAAGGGGAGAACCTAACAGTCTAAAGGGTTGCTTGCAGGCAAGCGTGGCCGCTATTGTGCTGCATCCCTCCAGTCAGTCCCCAGGATCCTTCTCCGATGAGTGCACCGCGTACCGCTGTCCCGATCAAGGCCGTGATTTTCGATATGGACGGTTTGCTGCTGGACACTGAAGGCATCTACACCGAAGTCACGCAGATCATCGCTGAGCGCTATGGCCGCACCTATGACTGGGGGATCAAGCAGCACATCATCGGGCGCGGTTCACAGGATCTGGCGGATTACGTCGTCAAGGCGCTGGACCTGCCGATCACTCCGGCCGAGTTCCTGGAGATCCGCGAGCCGCTGATGAGCGAGCGTTTTCCCAAGGCTTTGGGCATGCCCGGCGCCGAGGCGTTGGTGCGGCATTTGAAGGCGCATGACATTCCGATTGCCGTGGGCACCAGTTCGTCGCGAAACTCGTTTGGCCACAAGACCACCTTGCACCGCGAATGGTTTGGCCTGTTCGACACCATCGTCACGGCTGACGACCCGGAAGTCGGTGCCGCCAAGCCCGCGCCGGACATCTTTCTCACTGCCGCCCGCCGCCTGGGTGTGGCGCCGCAGGATTGCCTGGTGTTCGAAGATTCGCCGTTCGGCGTCACGGCCGCCAAAGCTGCGCAGATGACGGCCATTGCGGTGCCCGATGAAGCCATGGCCGACAGCAAATACCAGCATGCCGACCAGATCATCCGCAAGCTGGCGGACTTCGACCTGGCTGCCTACGGCCTGCCGCCTCTGCCCTGAACAGGCACCGTCGTTCTTCAGCGGCTGAACGTGCCCGGCCAGCCGATGATTTTCTTCGGCCTTGGCGTCGCGTAGGTGCGTACCTTTGACGTCGACAAGCCCAGGCGCACAAGGCCCTCGGCAATCGTCACCGCCGCCGTCACGCCGTCCACCACCGGCACGCCGGTGCGCTGGCGGATCTGTTCGTCCAGGCCCGCCATGCCGCCACAGCCCAGGCAGATGACTTCGGCCTTGTCTTCGGCAATCGCCAATTGCGCCTGGCGCACGATGGCCTCCATGGCGGCCAGCGGATCCTCTTCCAGTTCCAGCACCGCCATGCCACTGGCACGCACCGACGCACAACGCTGATACAAGCCGGCGAGTTTCAGCCGGTCTTCAATCAGCGGCACGGTGCGGTCCAGGGTGGTCACCACCGAATACGCATGGCCCAGGAACATCGCCGTGCTGGCGGCCGCTTCGGTGATGTCCACCACCGGCACGTTCAACAATTCCTGCAGCCCCTCGCGGCCATGCTCGCCATAGCCGGACTGGATCACCGCATCGAACGGCTGGTCGTAGGCCATCACCCGGTCCATCACCGCAATGGCCGCCAGGTAGCTTTCGAAGTTGCCTTCTACCGACTCGGCGCCAAAGTACGGGGTGAGTCCGACGATCTCCGTGCCCGGAGAGGCCACGGTCCGCGCCTGCTGGGCGATGGCGTCGGTGATGGATTCGGTGGTGTTGACGTTGACCACGAGGATGCGCATGAAACCTCCTTGATGAGTGACAGACGTCGCCTCAAGCCTTGCTGATGATATTCCCGGCATGCAGCCCGCATTCCTTCTGCGTTGCCTCTTCCCACCACCAGCGACCTTCGCGCTCATGCTGATTCGGCAACACCGGGCGCGTGCACGGCTCGCAGCCAATGCTGATAAATCCGCGCTCATGCAGGCTGTTGTACGGCAGCTCCAGCATGCGGATATAGCCCCAGATTTCCTCACTGGTCATCTGCGCCAGTGGGTTGAACTTGTACAGGGTGCGTTCCGGGGTGGAAAAGGCCGTGTCGATTTCCAGTGCGGCCACCTGGCTGCGCGTGCCGGGGCTCTGGTCGCGGCGCTGGCCGGTAGCCCAGGCGCTGACGCCGGACAATTTGCGGCGCAGCGGTTCGATCTTGCGTATGCCGCAGCACTCGCCATGGCCGTCGCGGTAGAAGCTGAACAGGCCCTTTTCCTTGACGAAGGGTTCCAGTTTGCTCTGGTCCGGCGAGATCAGTTCGATGTCGATTTTGTAGAAATCGCGTACCTGCTCGATAAACCGGTAGGTCTCCGGGTGCAGGCGGCCGGTGTCGAGGCTGAACACCTTGACGTTCTTGTTCAGCTTCCAGGCCATGTCCACCAGCACCACGTCTTCGGCACCGCTGAAGGAAATCCACAGGTCATCACCGAACTGGCTGAAAGCCAGCTTGAGAATGTCCTGGGCAGACTTGTTGGCATAGGTCGTGGCGAGTTCAACGACGTCGAAGGCTTGGTTCATCAGGACGGTTCCTACAGGTCAGTGGCGCTGAGCGCTCTATAGGGGAGCGATGGTATCAAAATCAGCCCCGGGGTGCGGCGCTGCGCTTGAGCCATCGGGCCCGCCAACTGGCTGCGGGCATTCGGCGGTCCTGATGTGAAGCCCGTTCTGCTCAAACGCCTGCCAGCAGCCGCTCATAAGGAATGCTCAGGCCATCGTGCAGGCGCTTGATCATGGCCAGGCTCAACTTGCGCTTATGATTCAATACTTCCGAGACCCGCCCGCTGGTGCCGATAAAGGGCTCCAGGTCGCGGGCCGTCAGGCCCATTTGCTCCATGCGAAATTTGATCGCTTCCACTGGATCCGACGCCGGCATGGGGAAATGTTCCGCTTCGTACTTCTCGATGAGCACGGCAAGAATTTCCAGTTCGTCGCCCTCGGGTGAGCCGATCTGCGCTCCCCATAGCTGTTCCACCCGCGCGAGCGCGGCGGTCAGGTCTTCAGAGGAATGAATGGGTTTAATGTTCATTACACGGTCTCCGCGTTGATTTGATCGTATTGCGCGTGAGTGCCTACAAAACGTATGAACCCAAGCTGGCGCTGATAATCGATGGCCATGATGACTCGATATTTGTTGCCGCCTACGTTGAAGACGACCCTGCCGGCCTTGAGAATGCTCGCTGTTCTGAGGGTTGCCTTCAGTGCCTGTGGTGTCGGGTAGGTAGCGTTCTCCATGTACCGATACAGTTCGACCAAAGGCGTCCTCGCGTCGGCATGGTTTGGGTGGCTTTCCCAGAACCGTCGCAAGGTTGATAACGCGATTATTCGCATCGTGCAGACCTCCCGATTTGGGAGATGTTAGGCATGGGCAGGTGGAGATGCAACTCCGGAAACAAATTCTCACGAGTAAGCAGTCGCATATGTGATCCTTCACCGGCGCGTATAGGCAGTAGCCGTCGACGCTATAGGCGTGCCGGCAGGTCGTCCATCCGCGTACTGATTCAGGCTTTTTCGTGCTTCGCGCTTCGTGAGGTCAGAGGCCGGATTGCCGGGGGGACTACAGATTTTCCAGCGTCTGTAACAAAACCCGTACCTTCGTCATCGACTCCTGGTACTCCGCCTCCCACTGCGAGTCGGCCACAATCCCGCCGCCACCCCAGCAGCACACCTGGTCGTCCTTGACCAGCAGGCTACGAATGGCGATCGAGCTGTCCATCTCGCCACGTACGTCCAGGTACACCAGCGAGCCGCAGTACAAACCGCGTCGAGTGGGCTCCAGCTCGTCGATGATCTGCATTGCGCGGATCTTCGGTGCGCCGGTGATGGAGCCGCCGGGGAAGCTGCCCGCGATCAGGTCGAGGGCGTCCTTGTCGCTTGCCAACTCGCCGGTCACGCTGCTCACCAGGTGGTGCACGTTGGGGTAGCTTTCGAGGCTGAACAGTTCCGGCACCTTCACCGACCCGGTGCGGCAACTGCGGCCGAGGTCGTTGCGCAGCAGGTCGACAATCATCAGGTTTTCGGCACGATCCTTAGGGCTGGCCAGCAGTTCGGCGGCGTTTGCGGCATCTTCCTCGGGCGTAAGGCCGCGCGGCCGGGTGCCTTTGATCGGCCGGGTTTCGACCTGGCGTTGGCTGATTTTGACAAAGCGTTCCGGTGACAGGCTCAGCACCGCGCCATTATCCGGCAGGCTCTGGAAGCCGGAGAACGGCGTCGGGCACGCCTCGCGCAGGGCGCAATAGGCCGCCCAGGGATCGCCCAGGCAGGGCGCGCGAAAGCGCTGTGCGAAGTTGACCTGGTAGCAGTCGCCGGCCTGGATATAGCTGTGGATGCGCGCGATGGCGTGCTGATAGGCCTCGGCACTGAGGTCCGCTGCCATGGGGCCACGCAGCTTGAAACTGGCGGTTGAGGCCACGACCGGCTGACTGAATACGGCAATCAGGCGTTGCCGTTCGCTCTCTGCCAGAGTCGGGTGAAACACCAGTTGGCTGGTCTGCACCAGGTGATCACTGACCAGCGCCCAGGCATACAGGCCCAGGCGTGCGTCCGGCAGGTGCAGGTCGTCCGCGGCCAACTGCGGCATCTGCTCCAGATGGCGGCCGAAGTCATAGCTCAAATAGCCGATCAGCCCGCCGGCAAACGGTAATTCATAACCGTCGGGCACGTTCGCTTCACCTAACCGGGTAAGGTTTTTGCGCAAGCGTTGCAGGAAATCGCTGCCGCTTTCATCCGGCGATACCGTGAGGGTGGCCTGCGGCCAGGCGCTCAGGAGGTCATATCGCCCGCGCTCGGCTGTCGGCCGGCCGCTGTCCAGCAGCACCGCGCCGGGTGCATGGCGGATCGCCGCAAAGTACTGGGCGGGATTTGCCTGGTAGGGCAACGGGTAAACGGAGCAGGTCGACATGCGGGGTGGATCAGCCAAGGCGCGGGGGAGGGGATTGTAGTCCGGCGTAGGATTTGCTCCTAGAGGCAATTGCCCGCAGACGACCCGTTCAGTGTGGGAGGGGCTTGCTCGAGAGGGCGGCGGATCAGTGACAGATGAACCGACTGACACAATGCGATCGGGAGCAAGCCTCCTCCCACATTGTGTTGGCGGTCAGCCTTCCACGGGCGGAATATGCCCGAACATCTCCTGCACAAACCTCACCCGTTCTTCCGGCGTTTCCGTCACGCCATCGGCTTTCAGGGTTTCCAGCCGCGCTTCCACGGCATGGGTGCGCAGGGTCAAACCGCAATCGTTGGCGATCTGGATGTTCAATCCCGGCCGCGCATTCAGCTCCAGGATCAGCGGGCCTTTCTCCTGATCCAGCACCATGTCCACACCGATGTAGCCCAGCCCGCACAGCTCATAGCAGCCGGCCGCGAGCTTCATGAAACCGTCCCAATTGGGCAACTGCACGCCGTCCACGGCGTTGGTGGTGTCGGGGTGCTTGGTGATGATGCTGTTCAGCCAGGTGCCGCGCAGGGTCAGGCCGGTGGCCAGGTCCACGCCCACGCCGATTGCACCCTGGTGCAGGTTGGCCTTGCCGCCGGACTGACGGGTCGGCAGGCGCAGCATGGCCATCACCGGGTAGCCCATCAGCACGATGATGCGGATGTCCGGCACGCCTTCGTAGCTGATGCTCTTGAAGATCTGGTCAGGCACCACGCGGTATTCGATCAGCGCGCGGTCGCGGTGGCCGCCCAGGGAATACAGGCCGGTGAGGATGCTGGAAATCTGGTGTTCGATTTCTTCATGGCTGATGATCTTGCCCGACACTGTGCGATAGCGCCCCTCAAAACGGTCTGCCACCACCAGGATGCCGTCACCGCCGGCGCCCTGGGCCGGTTTGATCACGAAGTCACTGCGCCCGCCGATGATCTCGTCGAGCTTGTCGATGCCTTTTTCGGTGGAAATCACCCCGTACATCTCCGGCACATGCAGGCCGGCGGCCATCGCGCGCTCCTTGGTGATGATCTTGTCATCCACCAGCGGATACAGGCTGCGCTTGTTGTACTTGAGCACGTAGTCGGCGTTGCGCCGGTTGATGCCCATGATCCCGCGCGCTTCGAGGGCCTTCCAGGTCTTCCAGAAACCGAACATTACTGGTCAGCCTTCAGGAAGGCCTTGAAACGCACCAGTTCGGTCAGGCGGTAGCCGCGATAACGACCCATCGCCAGCATGAAGCCCACCAGAATCAACAGGATCGCCGGGAAGGTGAACACGAAGTAGATCAACTCCGGCACGCTCATGATGATATGCGCCAGCGACGCCGCGAACAGCGTGCCGATCGCCACTTTCAGTGCGTGGTTGGCGCCGCGTTCCTCCCAGGTGATCGACAGGCGTTCGATGGTCATGGTCAGGATCACCATCGGGAACAGCGCCACCGACAGCCCGCGCTCCAGCCCCAGCTTGTGGCTGAACAGGCTGATGGCTGCGATCAGCACCACCACGAAGGTGAGCACCACCGACAGCCTGGGCAGCATTTGCAGCTTCAGGTGTTCCAGGTAGGAGCGCAACGACAGTCCCAGCGCGGTGATAATCGTGAACAGCACAATCCCGAAGCCCAGCTGCGTCTCGCGGAACGCCAGGGCGATCAGCACCGGCGTGAAGGTGCCCAGGGTCTGCAGGCCGATCAGGTTGCGCAGGATCAGGATCACCAGCACGCCAATCGGGATCATCACCATGATCATGAACGTCTGCTGGGTCTGCAGCGGCAGGCCGTACAGCGAGTATTCAAGGAAGTTGGCGTCGGTGTTCTCGTCCGTCAGCTTGGCCAGGCGAATCGCGTTCATCTCGCTGTTGTTCAGGCTGAAGGTCACCATGGCTTTCTTGCCACCGTCCACGGTGATCAGGTTTTCATCGCCGGTCCACCACAGCAGGCGGTCGGCGGGCAGGCCCTGTTCGCCGGTTTCCGGGTTGAAATACAGCCAGTCGTTACCGTTGAAGCTGCGCAGCCACAGTTCCGGGCTTTGCGGCTGGTCGGCGACCAGGCGAATGGTGTGGACCTTTTCCACCGGCACATGGGCGATGGACAGCAGCAGCTCGACGATCTTGGCCTTGTGCGCGGTGGACGGGTCGCCCGCCAGCAGCAGTTTCACGTTGTCGTCGCTGAGGTTGTTGGTGCGCTTGATCGCTTCGGTGATGAAGGTCTCGACGTCGGCCGAGTGCTGACGGATCGGCGCCAGCAGGGCTTCAGCGGCGATTTTTTCCGGGCCTTCCACGGCGATGCTGTCGCGGAAGGTCGGGCCCTTGACCTTGATCTTCTCACCGCTGTAACGCTTGGTCAGCACCAGGCGGTAATACAGAGTCTGGTTGCCCTTGGCGCGGCGCGCCGACCAGGTGACCTTGCGATTGCCATCGGTGCGGTTGACGCTGACCCCGTAGTTGTTCGAGATAAAACTCTCGTTAAGGCTCACGAAGTCGCGGCTCAGGGGCGGCACGAACATCTGGATCTTCACCGGGTCTTTCGGATTGGCGACAAACTCGACCTTGGCGTCGATGTTCCACAGATCGTCGGTGGCATCCTCGGTAACAGGAATGCCCAGCACGAAGATCTGGTAGCAGGTGACCGAAATACCCAGCACCACCAGGATGGTGATGAGAATTTTCAGGTGCAGGGTCAGAGAGCGCATTCGGTTTACTCGGCGGTATGAGCGTCGGCGGCGCAGGCAGGCTTGCCCGCTGCGTATTTAAGACTGGGGTCGACCAGCGCATCAAAGCGCTTCAGCGCTTCGGAGCCGATCAACAGCGGGTATTGGAAGGCACTTCGGTCAGTCAAGTTCACTTCTATGCTGCGTAAAGCGCTGCCCATGCAGATATTCAGGGCAATCACCGGACGGGCGGTGTAGTTCTTGTCTTCATCGGGGTCGTAGTCACCGGCGCGGCGCTTGATCTTGCTGACGCGGGCCAGGGGCCGTTCGATGGGGTGGGAATGGGCGGTATCGATCGCCAGGTAGAAGCGCACCCAGGATTCGCCGTTGCGCTTGAAGCGCTTGATATCGCGGGCGCTGAGGGAGGCGGTCTTGGCGCCCGTGTCCAGTTTGGCGGCCACTTCGAGGTCGATTCCGGCCAATTGCGCGTATTCGTTGAGGCCATACACGGTCTTCTCGGCAGCGACGCCAAAGCCCGGTACGGCCAGCAGGCACATCAATAAAAGGAAGGGCTTGAGTCTCATAGATCCTGAGGCGTGCAGTGCGATGTTCGATTCAAGGCGACTGGCATTGCTGCGCAAACTCCCTCGTGCGCCGTTTCATCCAATGATGTCAGGCAAAAGCGGCGGGCATTCTAACATGATGCTTTTTTGGCGCCAGCGCTGGCAGGCGGCCATGTCTGCTTGGAGCTCGTCGGAGGTTATTAGACGATTGTCGACAATATGGATTTATTCTTTGACTAATAGGGGGTGATTGGCTAGTTTTTGCCACATTGCTTTTAAAGGTGTCGACAATATGCTGGATCAGCTGCAAGCCCCGGTGCCGGCGCAGGACGATTCCCAGACCATGTCCGAGAACGTGTTCCGGCGTATCCAGGCCGCCATCGTCAAGGGCGAGATTGCCCCCGGCAGCAAGATCTCCGAGCCGGAGCTGGCGCGTACCTACGGCATCAGTCGCGGTCCGCTGCGTGAAGCGATCCACCGCCTTGAAGGCCAGCGCCTGCTGGTGCGGGTGCCTCACGTCGGCGCGAGAGTGGTGTCCTTGAGCCACGCCGAGCTGGTCGAGCTCTATGAAATCCGTGAGTCCCTTGAAGGCATGGCCTGCCGCCTCGCCGCCGAGCGCATGACCGACGCCGAGATCGAAGAACTGCGCCAGGTGCTGCACACCCATGAGCGCGACGAAGCGTTTCAGGCCGGCCTGGGCTACTACCAGCAGGAAGGCGACTTCGATTTTCATTACCGGATAATTCAAGGTGCCGGTAACCGCACCCTGACCCAAATGCTCTGCGGCGAGCTGTATCAATTGGTGCGCATGTACCGCATCCAGTTTTCCGCCACGCCCAATCGTCCACGCCAGGCCTTTGCCGAGCATCACCGCATTCTCGACGCGATTGCCGAGCGCGACGGTGAACTGGCCGAACTGCTGATGCGCCGCCATATCGGCGCTTCCAAACGCAACATTGCCCGTCACTTTCCCGACGGTTGCGCCCAATCACGAGGTGAGTCATGAGTTCCCACAATAAGCGTACGCCGGGCCAGCGTTTCCGTGACGCCGTCGCCAGCGAGCACCCCTTGCAGGTGGTCGGCGCGATCAACGCCAACCACGCCCTGCTGGCCAAACGCGCCGGTTTCAAGGCGATCTACCTGTCGGGCGGCGGCGTCGCAGCGGGCTCCCTGGGGGTGCCGGACCTGGGCATCACCGGCCTGGACGACGTGCTCACCGATGTGCGCCGCATCACCGACGTGTGCGACCTGCCGCTGCTGGTGGACGTGGACACCGGTTTCGGCTCTTCGGCGTTCAACGTGGCGCGCACCGTCAAGTCGATGATCAAGTTCGGCGCCGCAGCCATTCATATCGAGGACCAGGTCGGCGCCAAGCGCTGCGGCCATCGTCCCAACAAGGAAATCGTGTCCCAGCAGGAAATGGTCGACCGCATCAAGGCCGCCGTGGACGCGCGCACCGATGACAGCTTCGTGATCATGGCGCGCACCGACGCCCTGGCCGTCGAGGGGCTGGAGTCTGCCCTGGAACGCGCGGCCGCGTGCATCGAGGCCGGTGCCGATATGGTGTTCCCGGAAGCCATCACTGAACTGGACATGTACAAACTGTTCGCTGCCCGCGTCAAAGCGCCGATCCTGGCCAACATCACCGAATTCGGCTCGACCCCGCTGTACACCACCGAACAGTTGAAATCTGCGGATGTTTCCCTGGTGCTGTACCCGCTTTCGGCCTTTCGCGCCATGAACAAGGCCGCCGAGAACGTCTACACCGCGATCCGTCGCGACGGCACCCAACAGAACGTGATCGACACCATGCAGACGCGCATGGAGCTTTACGACCGTATCGACTACCACACCTTCGAACAGAAGCTCGACGCGCTGTTCGCCGCCAAAAAATAAACCTTGTGGCTCCCTGAACAACGACAAAATTGGAGAAACACCATGGCTGAAGCAAAAGTATTGAGTGGCGCCGGCCTGCGTGGCCAGGTGGCCGGGCAGACTGCGCTGTCCACCGTGGGCCAGGCCGGCGCCGGTCTTACCTACCGTGGCTACGATGTGCGTGAACTGGCCGCCGACGCGCAGTTTGAAGAAGTTGCCTATCTGCTGCTGTACGGCGAGCTGCCGACCCAGGCCCAACTGGCGGACTACAGCAAAAAGCTCGGCACGTTGCGCGACCTGCCGCAAGCCTTGAAGGAAGTGCTCGAACGCATCCCCGCCGACGCCCACCCGATGGACGTGATGCGCACCGGCTGCTCGTTCCTCGGCAATATCGAGCCGGAAAAAGACTTCAGTGCGCAGCACGATGTCACCGACCGCCTGCTCGCCGCCTTCCCGGCGATCATGTGCTACTGGTACCGCTTTAGTCACGACGGCCAGCGCATCGATTGCGTGACCGACGAACCGAGCATCGGCGGCCACTTCCTGCACCTGCTGCATGGCAGGAAGCCCAGCGACCTGCACGTCAAAGTGATGAACGTGTCGCTGATCCTCTACGCCGAGCACGAATTCAACGCCTCCACCTTCACCGCGCGGGTGTGTGCCTCGACCTTGTCCGACCTGTATTCCTGCGTCACCGCAGCCATCGGCTCGCTGCGTGGCCCGCTGCACGGCGGCGCCAACGAAGCGGCGATGGAAATGATCGAGCGTTTCGGCTCGGCCGCAGAAGCGGTGGAGGGCACCCTCGGCATGCTGGCGCGCAAGGACAAGATCATGGGCTTTGGTCACGCGATCTACAAAGACAGCGACCCGCGCAATGAAGTGATCAAGGGCTGGGCGAAAAAGCTGGCTGACGAAGTGGGCGATACCGTGCTGTTCCCGGTTTCCGAAGCCATCGACAAAACCATGTGGGAACAGAAAAAACTGTTCCCCAACGCCGACTTCTACCACGCCTCGGCATATCACTTCATGGGCATCCCGACCAAGCTGTTCACCCCGATCTTTGTCTGCTCACGCCTCACCGGCTGGGCGGCCCATGTGTTCGAACAGCGCGCCAACAACCGCATCATCCGTCCAAGCGCCGAGTACACCGGCGTCGAGCAGCGCAAGTTCGTGGCAATCGAACGTCGCTGAAGACCGTCGATCCCGAATTGGCAATCGGATCCCATGTGGGAGGGGGCAAGCCCCCTCCCACATGGGATCGCGTTCCAGTTCGAGCTCCGGCTTCCTTTGCAATCACCGTGACCGAGTTCTGACGATGAACACTGAATTTCGCAAACCGCTCCCCGGTAGCCGGCTGGATTACTTCGACACCCGCGCGGCCGTCGAAGCCATCACCCCCGGCGCCTACGCCACCTTGCCCTACACCTCCCGCGTACTGGCCGAAAACCTGGTGCGCCGCTGCGATCCGGCCACCCTCGATGCGTCCCTGCGCCAGTTGATCGAGCGCAAGCGCGATCTCGACTTCCCATGGTTTCCGGCCCGCGTGGTGTGCCATGACATCCTCGGCCAGACCGCGCTGGTCGACCTCGCCGGCCTGCGTGACGCCATCGCCCTGCAAGGCGGCGACCCGGCACAGGTCAACCCGGTGGTGCCGACGCAGTTGATCGTCGATCATTCCCTGGCCGTCGAAGCCGGCGGTGCCGACCCGGACGCGTTCGAGAAAAACCGCGCCATCGAAGATCGCCGCAACGAAGACCGCTTCCACTTTATCGAGTGGAGCAAAAAAGCCTTCAAGAACGTCGACGTGATCCCGCCGGGCAACGGCATCATGCACCAGATCAACCTGGAGAAAATGTCCCCGGTGATCCAGGTGCGCGACGGCGTGGCCTTCCCGGATACCTGCGTCGGCACCGACAGCCACACCCCGCATGTGGACGCCTTGGGCGTGATCGCCATCGGCGTCGGTGGCCTCGAAGCCGAGAGCGTGATGCTGGGCCGCGCGTCGTGGATGCGCCTGCCGGAAATCATCGGCGTCGAGCTGACCGGCAAGCTGTTGCCGGGCATCACTGCCACCGACATGGTGCTGGCGCTGACCGAGTTTCTGCGCAAGCAAAAAGTGGTCGGTGCATGGCTGGAGTTCTTCGGTGAGGGCGCTTCCAGGCTCACCCTGGGCGACCGCGCGACCATCTCCAACATGGCCCCGGAATACGGCGCCACGGCAGCGATGTTTTACATCGATCCGCAGACCATCGCCTACCTCAAACTCACCGGCCGTGAAGACGAACAGGTCGCCCTGGTCGAACAGTACGCCCGCCACACCGGCCTGTGGGCCGATGACCTGAAAGGCGCGCAATACGAGCGCGGCCTTACGTTCGATCTGTCCAGCGTGGTGCGCAACATGGCCGGCCCGAGCAATCCTCACGCCCGTGTAGCCACCCGTGACCTGGCCTCCAAAGGCATCAGCGGCCAGTGGGACGAAGTACCAGGGCAGATGCCCGACGGCGCGGTGATCATCGCCGCCATCACCAGTTGCACCAACACCAGCAACCCGCGCAACGTCATCGCCGCCGGCCTCCTGGCGCGCAACGCCAACAGGCTGGGGTTGACGCGCAAGCCGTGGGTCAAGTCGTCGCTGGCGCCGGGCTCGAAGACGGTGGCGATGTACCTGGAAGAAGCCGGTTTGGCTGACGAACTGGAAAAACTCGGCTTTGGCGTGGTGGCCTTTGCCTGCACCACCTGCAATGGCATGTCGGGCGCGCTGGACCCGGTGATCCAGCAGGAAATCATCGACCGCGACCTGTACGCCACCGCTGTGTTGTCGGGCAACCGCAACTTCGACGGGCGGATTCACCCGTACGCGAAACAGGCATTCCTGGCTTCGCCACCGCTGGTGGTGGCCTACGCGATTGCCGGCACCATCCGTTTCGACATCGAAAAGGATGTGCTTGGGCTCGACGCGCAGGGCAATGAAATCCGCCTGCAGGACCTCTGGCCCAGCGACGAAGAGATCGATGCGGTGGTCAAGGCCTCGGTCAAGCCGGAGCAGTTCCGCGCGGTGTATATCCCGATGTTCGCGATTCACGAAGACACCGGCCCCAAGGTGGCGCCACTGTACGACTGGCGCCCGCAAAGCACCTATATTCGCCGTCCGCCGTATTGGGAAGGCGCGCTGGCCGGGGCGCGGCCGCTCAAGGGCATGCGCCCGCTGGCGGTGCTGCCGGACAACATCACCACCGATCACCTGTCGCCGTCCAACGCCATCATGCTCGACAGCGCCGCCGGCGAATACCTGGCAAAAATGGGCCTGCCGGAAGTCGACTTCAACTCTTACGCGACCCATCGGGGCGACCACTTGACCGCCCAGCGCGCCACCTTCGCCAACCCGAAACTGTTCAATGAAATGGTGGTGGAAAACGGCAAGGTCAAGCAGGGCTCACTGGCGCGCATCGAGCCCGAGGGCCAGGTCACGCGCATGTGGGAAGCCATCGAAACCTACATGCAGCGCAAGCAGCCGCTGATCATCATCGCCGGCGCCGACTACGGTCAGGGCTCATCCCGCGACTGGGCGGCCAAAGGCGTGCGCCTGGCCGGGGTGGAAGCGATTGCCGCCGAAGGCTTCGAACGCATCCACCGCACCAACCTGGTGGGCATGGGCGTGCTGCCGCTGGAGTTTCTGCCGGGCACCGACCGTCACACCCTGCAGATCGACGGCAGTGAAACCTATGACGTGCTTGGCGCGCGCACTCCGGGTGCGCAGTTGACCCTGGTGATCAATCGTAAAAATGGCGAACGTGTCGACGTGCCGGTGACTTGCCGTCTGGACACCGCCGAAGAAGTATCGATCTACGAGGCGGGCGGCGTGTTGCAGCGTTTTGCCCAGGACTTCCTGGCATCGGCGGCAACCGCCTGAGGGACTGACCATGGCACATGCAGCGCAAATCAGAATCCCCGCCACCTACATGCGTGGCGGTACCAGCAAGGGTGTTTTTTTCAGTCTCCAGGACTTGCCCGTTGCGGCGCAGGTGCCCGGCGCCGCACGCGATGCCCTGCTGTTGCGAGTGATCGGCAGCCCCGACCCCTATGACAAGCAGATCGATGGCATGGGCGGTGCGACGTCCAGCACCAGCAAAACCGTGATCCTGTCCAGGAGCAGCCGCGCCGAGCATGACGTGGACTACCTGTTTGGCCAGGTCGCCATCGACAAACCCTTCGTCGACTGGAGCGGCAATTGCGGCAACCTGTCGGCGGCGGTCGGTGCGTTCGCCATCAGCGCCGGGCTGGTCGATGCCGCGCGCATACCGCACAACGGCGTCGCCGTCGTGCGCGTGTGGCAGGCCAATATCGGCAAGACCATCATCGCCCACGTGCCGATCACCGACGGCGCGGTGCAGGAAACCGGCGACTTTGAACTGGACGGCGTGACCTTCCCGGCCGCCGAAGTGCAACTGGAGTTCATCGACCCGGCGGCGGAAGAGGAGGGCGGTGGTGGTGCTATGTTCCCCACCGGCAACCTGGTCGACGAGCTGCAAGTGCCCGGCGTGGGGACCTTCAAGGCGACACTGATCAACGCCGGCATCCCGACGATTTTCATCGACGCCGCAGACCTCGGCTATACCGGCACCGAACTGCAAGGTGCGATCAACGGCGACCCCAAGGCCCTGGCGATGTTCGAGACCGTGCGCGCCCACGGCGCGTTGCGCATGGGCCTGATCAGCCACCTGGACGAAGCCGCCCAGCGCCAGCACACGCCGAAAGTCGCGTTCGTGGCGACGCCTGCGGATTATGTGGCGTCCAGCGGCAAGTCGATCAAGGCCGCCGACGTGGACCTGCTGGTGCGCGCGCTGTCCATGGGCAAGTTGCACCACGCCATGATGGGCACGGCGGCAGTGGCGATTGGCACCGCGGCGGCGATTCCCGGAACCCTGGTCAACCTGGCGGCAGGTGGCGTGGAGCGCAGCGCGGTGCGCTTCGGGCACCCCTCCGGCACCCTGCGCGTGGGCGCCGAGGCCAGCCAGGTGAACGGTGAGTGGGTGGTCAAAAAAGCCATCATGAGCCGCAGTGCGCGGGTGCTGATGGAGGGCTTCGTGCGCATCCCTGGCGACGCGTTCTAGAGCCAATTTCGTCCCGAAAACTGCCGACTCCCCCTGTGGGAGCGGCTTGCCCGCGAACGCGCCGGGTCAGCCAACATCAATGGTTGCTGGACTACCGCCTTCGCGGGCAAGCCAGCTCCCACATTTGATCTTCGTTGCCTTGAGCAGCCTGTTTTTTACTCGAAACAGGTTGCTACTTACGACTCCTGAACAGTACGGAACTTCTTCCGGGATAAACACCAATCAGGTAGCCATAAGACTTGCTCGAGCAGGCCTTGTGAACACCCACTACCTGAATCTTGGAAGGTACCTATGACCAGCGTAAATACTCAGTCACAAACGCCTTATACCGTCGGCTACGAAATGTCCCCCAATCCGGCGCCCATCCGTCGTGAGCACAGCGCTGAGGCCGCTGAATATTTGGCTGCTCCCCAGGACTCGACGCCGCCCCGTAGCGCCATGACGGCCCAGCAGCGCGGCCAATTTTCGGGTCACAGTGCACTGGTCAACACCGAGCAGGTGAAAGCCGCTGAACCAGGCCAGGTGACGAAACTGACCCTGCAAAACCAAGCGCTCAATGAGAAATTCAGCGCATTGGTCGCCAGGTTTGAGTCGATGATAAAAGGACTTCAGCAACAGATTGCCGACCTGACCCAGCAACTTGAACACCCGGAAAAAGCCACTCGGCAAACCCCTTTTGATAACGGTAGCCAAGTCAGGAATGCCGCAGTCGAGGGGCAGAACCTCGCTCAGACTCAAGATTCGACTCCCGTGCAACAGACACCCATGCAAGAGTCACCGCAAACGCAGTCGCCGCAGACTCTTGGTCTCGGAGCACTGAGCAGCCAAACCGATCAGTTTTACCAGAAGGTCGATGAGGCACTCAGGAAGCTCGCGGAATTGCTGATGGGACTGAGTCAACAAATTGATGGCTTGTTTCAAAAGATCAGCGGCACGGGTGCCTCCCCCAGCGATACTCCGACCATGCCGGCGGATAGCGACATGACCACTGAGTCGGACAGCATGCAGCCTAAAGTACCCGCCGCCAGGCAAAGCGAAGAAACGCTTCCGGCCACTCAGCCAGCAACGTCTGAGGCCCGCACCATCGAAGAACTGAAGAGACAAAACGAGCAGCTCAACACCCACCTTGATAACGCGGCACAGGCTTACGAGCAATTCATTGCACAACTTCAGCTGAAAGTTGACAGCTTGAGTCAGCAAGTCATTCAACAAAAGAAATAGGCTCCAGCACCCCGCCCGCCGGTATAGGAGTTACCTCCTGCACTTGGCGGCGTCAGTACCGATATTCATTCGAACCGCAGTATCACCCGACGGTTGTGCTTGCTCTTCTTCTCGATTTTCTCGCAGAACACCCGGCCGATCTCGTCGGTGTTGGCCACATGGGTGCCGCCGCACGGCTGGATATCCACGCCGGCGATGTCGATCACCCGCACCGAGCCCTGAATCACCGGCGGCGCGACTGCCTGGGTACGGGTGATCTGCAGCAGCGTGGCGTATTCCGACGCAGGCATCGACAGCGTTTTTACCTCGTGGGCCTGTTCGATCAGTGCGTTCAGGTCGCGGGTGATGCTGTCCTTGTCCAGGGTCATTTCCGGCAGGTCGAAATCCAGGCGGCCCTTGTCTGCGCTGATGCTGCAGCCGGTCACCGGCGCATCGATGATCGAGCACAGCAGGTGCAGGCAGGTGTGCATCTTCATGTGCAAGTAGCGCCGATCCCAGTCAATTTCCGCCTCCACCTGGACGCCGGCGATCAACTGCGCGGGACACTGGTGCACCTGGTGCCAGATGATCGCGCGCGATACCGGGTCGCGCACGGTGCCGATCACGTCGACGCGCGTGCCATCGGTCAGAATGAAGTGGCCGGTATCGCCCGGTTGTCCGCCGCCGGTGGGGTAGAACAGCGTGTGCTCCAGGGCGATGCCGTGTTCGCCGACGGCCCTTACCCGGGCGCTGAACGTGTTCTGGTAGGGCGCGCTGTCGAACAGCGCCAGGGTTTCCATGGAGTGCACAGACATGTTCAACCTCCGACGATCAATGGGCTGGCCTGCAACACCGAGCGCACCATCGCACTCAAGCCCGGCGGGGACAGCAGGGTGATTTCAAACTCCGGCCCGCAGACTTTCAGGTTCAGCGGCAGGCGCGGCAGCGGGTTGTTCGGTTCGGTGCGATGCAGGCGAAATTGCAGGTGGTGGCGCTCCTTCATCGTGGGCTCCAGCATCAGCCCCGGCAACGGATGAAAGTCGGCGTCCAGCACCGTGACCTTGTGCCCGGCGGTGATTTCACCGACCACATGCAAGCGCTCCTCGAGGGCGAATGCGCCGAGGTAGGTGCTGTGCTCGGACGCATCGTTCTTCTGCATCTGGATCTGGTTGACCACCTTGACCTTGGTGCCCGCCGGCACGTCCTGAGTGATCACGCAGGCCGGGCTGATAAACACATTGTCGCCAATCAGCACGTAGCCCAGCACCCGTGCGCCGGAGCCGATCTCGACGTTATTGCCCAGGCGCGGGTGGCGCTTGCCGTCGGGGTTGTTGGCGATGCCGCGCGCGCCAAGTGTCACGCCACAGAGGATGTAGCAGTCGTTGCCGATTTCGCAGGTTTCGCCGATCACCGTGCCGTAGCCGTGGTCGAGCACAAACCGCCGGCCGATGCGTGCCGCCGGGTGAATGTCGGCGCCGGAGAGCATCTTGCCCTGGTTGCTCAACTGCGAGGCGATGTGCGCAAACGCCTCATCCGTCTGGTCCGGGAAATTCCACACACGGTGCGCGAGCCGGTAGTACAGCACCGCCTTGAACGAGGCGTAGGACTCCAGGATCAACTCGCCGCGCCCGCGTGAAGCCGGGTCGCGGCTGGCGTAGGCGATCAGGTCTTCGGCCACCGCCTGCGCCGCGTCCTGGATCAATGGCGCCAGGTGCGGTTCCAGCTGCTTCATCTGCGCCGGCGTGAGCGTCTTGATGAGGTGCGTGAGCAGCTCATCGTGCAGCAGTTGCATGTCGATAAAGCCCCCCATGGAGCCACCTCCGCAGTCTGGATAGTTGGAAGGCCGGTTACTCGAAGTTGGGCAGGTAGCTGTCGGCATTGTCGTAGACCAGGGTCAGCACCACCGTTTCAGGCGGCAGTTCGGGGGCGAGTTGGGCGATGGCGACCATATTGGCGGCCGAGGACAGGCCCAGGCTGATGGCGTCGGTGCGCATGATGCGCTTGATCATGTCGACGCACGCCCGGTGCGAGACCTTGAGCATGCCGTCGATCACGTCCAGGTTGAGGATGCTCGGGATCAGGCCGATCGACAGGCCCTGAATGTCGTGCGGCGCATGCCGGTCCTTGAGCAGGTCGCATTCTTCGGGCTCCACGCCCATCACGCGCAGGCCCGGCCAGGCGGCCTTGAGGGTTTCGCCGATGCCGGTGATATGGCCGCCGGTGCCGATGCCGCTGACGAAATAGTCCGCACGCAGCTCACCGAAGTCGCGCAGGATCTCCGGCGCGGTGGTGTCGCGATGGGTCTGCGGGTTGGCGCCGTTGCGTTGCTGGTTAAGCATCACGTAGTTGGGGTTTTCCAACTGCAACTCCATGCATTTCTCGCCGTGGGAGTTGTTGCCCAGGCGGCTGTCCGACAACACCACCCTGGCGCCGTAGAGGCGCAGCAGTTTCTGTTTTTCCGGGCTGTAGTTGTCGGGAATCACCAGCACCACTTTGTAGCCCAGCACATTGGCGGCCATCACCAGGCCGATGCCGGTATTGCCGCCGCTGGGTTCGATCAGGGTTTGCCCGGAATCACGGATCAGCACACCACGGCGTTCGGCGTCGAGGATCATGCCCAGGGCGATGCGCGCCTTGTGGCTGCCACCGGGGTTGAGGGATTCGAGCTTGGCGTAGACCTCGATGCCGAGGTCTTCGGAAAACTGCGCCAGGCGCACAGTCGGCGTGTGGCCGATGGCGTCGATAATCGAGTTATGCAACATCGCTCTGCCCCCCGCTCAATACAACGGCATGTCGGGTTCGACGTCGCGCACCCAATGCTTCATGCCGCCCTGCAGCACCCTGGTGTTGGCAAAACCGGCGGCCAGCAGGGTGCTCGCCGCCTGCTCGGCGCGGGTGCCGGCGTAGCAGATCAGGTAATGGGTGTTGTCGCGGCTCAGGCGGCCGAGCTGCGAATCCAGCTCGTCGAGGGGAATGTGCACCACGCCCGGCAGCTTGCACACCTCCAGTTCGCTGGCATCGCGCACATCCACCAGCACATCGGCGCTGTTCGGGTGTTCCAGCACTTGCTTGAGGACGTGCGGCTTGATGTAGCGCTCCTCGGCGAGGCACGGCTGGGGCGCCACGGCGTCGGCGCAAACTGCCGGGGCGACGGTGTGGCTGTGGCGCTGGGCGGAGCAGCACGGGCAATTGGCGCGGCGCTTGAAGCGCACCTCAGTGAATTTCATCGCTAGGGCATCGAAGCGCATCAGGCGCCCGGACAACGGCTCGCCAATGCCGATCAGCAGCTTGATCGCCTCGGTGGCCTGGATCATCCCGACCACCCCCGGCAGCACGCCGATCACCCCGCCGGCGCTGCAGTTGGGCGCCAGTTCGGCTGGCGGTGGGCTGGGAAACAGGCAGCGATAGCACGGCCCGCCCTGGTAGTTGAACACGCTGATCTGCCCGTCGAAGCGGTAGATGGCGCCGTACACCAGCGGCTTGTCCAGCTGTACGCAGGCGTCGTTGACCCGATAGCGCGTGTCGAAATTGTCGGTGCCGTCGATCACCAGGTCGTAGGCGCCGACCAGCTCGAGGGCGTTATCGGCATTGAAGGCGGTGTCGTGGGTGTTGATCCGGATATGGCTGTTGAGGTCCTGCAGGCGCTGTTTGGCGGATTCGACCTTGGACATGCCCAGGCTGCTGTTGCCGTGAACGATCTGGCGTTGCAGGTTGCTGCTTTCCACCACATCAAAATCCACCAGGCCCAGGGTGCCGACGCCGGCGGCGGCCAGGTACAGGCTGATGGGCGAGCCCAGGCCTCCCGTGCCGATGATCAGCACCCTGGCCTTTTTCAGCTTCAACTGGCCTTCGCGACCGACGCCGGGCAGGGTGATGTGCCGCACGTAGCGTTGCACTTCTTCATTGCTCAGCGCGTCGACGTCCATGCCGCCGGAAGTGGCGAGCAGCACATCGATATGGGCTTTTTCCGGCAGTGGCTCGTCGGCGTCGATCAAGGCTTCTTCGGCGGTGAACAGAAAATGTTCCTTGAGCTGGTTGTTGTTCTCGTGAAACAAGTGTGCGCGCAGCTGCGGGTGGCGGCTGCACAGGTTTTCCATGACCTCGCGCAATGTCGATCCGGCGCCCTCGAGGGTCGACTCCGGCAACTTGGCCACGCGAACCAGAATGTCGGGGAAAGAGACAGCGTTCATGGACAGCTCCGCATGCAGGTCGTTGAAAGGGGTGAGGGCGAAATGCTTGCCATCCCAGGCAAACAGCTTGGAACCCTGGGCCTGGCCCTGACGGACGTCGACCACCAGATAACTGACCGGGTGGATCGGTTCGCCCATGAACAGCGCCTTGTCCTGGTCTTCATCGCTGAAATAGGCGCCGACATCCGGGTGCGAGTGGTAGATCACCACCACCGGGTTATCGCTGCGCAACGCCTTGTTCAGCAGCAGGGTGTCGGCCACGGCAAAGGTGTAGCCATTGGCCGCGCTGCGTGGGTACATCTCGGGGTTTTTGCGGTGCAGTTCGTTCTGGATATTGCAGCCCGGGTACACGCTGCCATCGGCGAAGACGAAACCGCAGCACTCTTCGGGGTAGCAGCGGCCGGCGTGGGCGTAGATTTGTTCCAGGGCGGTGGGACGAAGGACATCCATGTTGCTCTCGCGTCGTGGTGGGCGGCTCAATTTTTCTTGGCCAGGAATTTTTCGATGGGCAGCTTGGTGATCGCAAAACCGGCCAGCAGGACTGCCGAGTAGAGCATCAGGTCACGGGACAGCGCCACGCCCTCGTACCAGGCGCCGATGATCACCGCGAACACCGGGAAGATAATGAACACGAACGACAGGATGATCGGGCTCAGGCGCTTGAGCAGCATGAAGTACACGATGAAACCGCCCACCGATGCCACCAGCCCCAGGTAGAACAGCGCGCTCCAGGAGCGCAGGGTAATGTCTTCGAACGTCGGCGTTTCAAACCACAAGCCGGCCACGAACAGCATCAGGCCGGCAATCCCGATGGGCAGGGTGTTGTAGGTGATCACGCTGATGGCGCTGCCTTTTTGCTTGGTAATCACATAGCACAACGCATGCATGATCGCGGCGCCGAGGATCGCCAGCACCCCGAAGAACTCGGCGTGGTCCAGGTGCAGGCCCTGGCTGCGGATGATCATGTAGAGACTGCCGAAACCGATTCCAATGCCGACCACTTGGGAAAAGTAGATGCGCTCGCGCAAAAACAGCGCGGAAAAAATCAGGATGAACACCGGCATGCAGCTGAACAGCAGGGCGGTGAGGCCCGACGAGACATGCATCTCGCCGTAGTTGAGCAGGTAATACGGAATACTGAAGTAGGACAGTGTCACGAATACGAAAAACCAGCGGCTCTCCCGAGGAAACAGGATCGGCTCGCGGCGCACCCTGGCAAAACACAGGAACAGCGGGAATGCGATCAGAAAGCGCAGGCCGGCGGACGTTAGCGGTGGCACGCTTTCCACCGCGATCTTGATACCCAGCCACGTGGTCCCCCAACTCAGGCACACGATAAGAAACATCACACTGGTGACCAAGCCGGGCAACCACTGTTTGGGTGTTTTGGTTTTGGCGGTGTTTTCGAGAACAGCAGACATTGGCATCGTTTATTGCTTCCCTGAGCCGACATTGAACTCTATATTGAGCGTGTAACAAGCGGTAAAAATCGGCGATTGAACCCGTAAAAGCACACTATTAGGGCGAAAGATGACTGTCAAAACAAATATTGACATGGTGTCAATTATGCGTGAGGGGTTGTCCAACGGGCAGGGTGTCAAGTACAAGCGCCTGTCCGATGTCATGGAGCGGGGCATCCTTGAAGGCTTGATTGAACCGGGACGAAAACTGCCGCCCCATCGGGTGCTTTCGGACAATCTGGGCGTCACCATCGGTACCATCAGCCGCGCCTACGGCGAGCTGGAACGTCTGGGGCTGGTGGTGGCGCGGGTCGGTGACGGCACCTTCGTGCGCAAGCGCGGGATGGAGCGCCAGCGCGATGAAGGCTTTCGCAATGTCAGCGAGGAGCCGCGCCAGTACTTCGACATGAGCCGCAACATGCATATCCCCGGGCAGGAGACGGTGTTCCTGGCACAGAGCTTCCAGACCCTGTCGACCAACGCCAAGTTTCTCCAGGAGATCAGCGCCTACACCCCGGACGCGGGCCTGCCGCGTTACCGCGAAGCCGGTGCGCAGTGGTTGGTACAGCGCGATTTCCATCCGATTCCCGAGCAGGTCATCTGCGTGAATGGCGGTCAGCACGGTTTGCTCTGCGCCATGATGGCCCTGCTGCGGGCCGGCGATACGGTGGTCACCGAACAGCTGACTTATCCGGGGTTGATCACGGCGTCACGCATGCTCGGTATCCGCCTGATCGGCCTGGAGATGGATGAGGAGGGTGTGCTGCCGGGCGCGCTGGATGAACTCTGTCGTAATCACCGAATTTCGGCGTTGTACTGCACACCCACGATTCAGAACCCTACGACGTCAGTGTTATCGGTGGCGCGCCGCGAAGCGCTGGCCAGAGTCTGTCGCGAACACAATCTGTTGATTCTTGAGGATGAGGCCCACGGCGTTCTGGTGGAAGACCGGCCGCCGCCTCTCAGCTATTTCGCGCCCGAGCGTACGATTTTGATCAGTAGCCTGAGCAAGGCGGTGTCAGCCGGGTTGCGCGTGGGTTATGTGCATGCGCCGCCCGCGCTGGTCAGCCGCATTTCTGCCGCCTTGCGCTCCACCTGCTGGATGGCCACGCCAGTGACCCTGGAGTTGGCCACCCAGTGGATCGAAAACGGCACGGCGGAATACCTGTTGCGTCAACAGATCAGTGAGATCAGCCGGCGCAAGGCGCTGGTGGAGGATTTGCTGGCTGGCCTGGCTTACCGTACTCACCTGAATAGTCCGCACTTCTGGATCGAAGTGCCGGAGCCCTGGCGCGCGTCGGAAATAGAAGCCGAACTCAAACAGAACAATTACCTGATCGCCACCGCAGAAGCCTTTGCGGTGGGGCAGACGGCGGTGCCGCAGTTTATTCGGGCGAGTATCTGTAACACGTCCGGGGATGATCAGTTGTTGCGGACGGGGTTCGATGCGTTGGCAACCGCGCTGGGGCAGGGTGGCGGAAGGTTTCATCTGTAAGGCTGATCAGGCTTTTTGTGGGAGGGGGCGTTGATTACTTGAACCTGCGCTCCACCCCTTTCTCCACCAGAATCTTTGCCGAAATCTCTTCCACCGAGAAATGCGTGGAATTGATATGCGCAATATTCTCGCGCCGGAACAGATTTTCCACTTCACGCACCTCGAACTCGCACTGCGCGTAGCTCGAATAGCGGCTGTTGGGCTTGCGCTCGTTGCGGATGGCGGTCAGGCGGTCCGGGTCGATGGTCAGGCCGAACAGCTTGTGCGAGTGCGCGCGCAGGGCGGCGGGCAGGGTCAGGTGTTCCATGTCGTCCTCGGTCAGCGGGTAGTTGGCCGCGCGGATGCCGAATTGCATGGCCATGTACAGACAGGTTGGCGTCTTGCCGCAACGCGACACGCCCACCAGGATCAGGTCAGCCTTGTCGTAGTAGTGCGTGCGTGCGCCGTCGTCGTTGTCGAGGGCGAAGTTGACCGCCTCGATACGCTCCATATAGTTGGAGTTATGCCCGATGGAGTGGGACTTTCCTACCGAATAGGAGGAGTGTTCGCTCAGCTCCTGCTCCAGCGGCGCGAGGAAGGTGGAGAAGATGTCGATCATGAAACCATTGGAGGTCGCAAGAATCTCACGAATGTCCTGATTGACGATGGTGTCGAAAATGATCGGGCGGCAGCCGTCTTTTTCAGCCGCCAGATTGATTTGTTGTACCATGGCCCGCGCTTTATCCACGCTGTCTATATAAGGCCGGGTGAATTTGGCGAAGGTAATGTTTTCGAACTGCGCGAGCAGGCTTTGGCCCAGGGTTTCGGCAGTAATGCCAGTGCCATCGGAGATAAAGAAAGCAGATCGTTTCATTTGAGCCCTGGGCCTTAAGCTGATGGCGAATCTTGGATATGATAGGCGCGATTTTGCTGTCCCGCAGTGGGCCGCATTCTCACTTATTTTCCAGGCCCAGGCCACAAGCGCTGGCGAATGCTCCTACTGAGCCGTCGGCGTCCATGAGCTTTTCCAACACAGAAAGTGGAGAGATCACCTTGGTAGAGTACGTAGTTTCCCTCGATAAGCTCGGCGTCCATGATGTAGAGCACGTAGGGGGCAAGAACGCATCCCTCGGCGAGATGATCAGTAATCTTGCAGGCGCAGGTGTGTCGGTGCCCGGTGGTTTCGCCACCACGGCCCAGGCGTACCGTGATTTCCTCGAGCTGAGCGGCCTCAACGCTCAGATCCACGCCGCGCTGGACGCTCTGGACGTCGATGACGTCAACGCCCTGGCCAGAACCGGCAGCCAGATCCGCCAATGGATCATGGAGGCCGAGTTCCCTGAAAAGCTCAACGAAGAAATTCGCACCGCCTTCGCCACCCTGTCGGCCGGCAATCCGGACATGGCCGTCGCCGTGCGTTCCTCGGCCACCGCCGAAGACTTGCCCGACGCCTCCTTTGCCGGTCAGCAGGAAACCTTCCTGAATATCCGTGGCGTGGAAAACGTGATCCGCGCGGCCAAGGAAGTGTTTGCCTCGCTGTTCAACGACCGCGCCATTTCCTACCGCGTGCACCAGGGTTTCGACCACAAGCTGGTGGCCCTGTCTGCCGGCGTGCAGCGCATGGTGCGTTCGGAAACCGGCACCGCCGGCGTGATGTTCACCCTCGATACCGAATCGGGCTTCCGTGACGTGGTATTCATCACCGGCGCCTACGGCCTGGGCGAAACGGTCGTACAGGGCGCGGTCAACCCGGACGAATTCTACGTGCACAAGCACACCCTTGAGGCCGGTCGCCCGGCCATCCTGCGCCGTAACCTGGGCAGCAAGGCGATCAAGATGATCTACGGCGACGAGGCCAAGGCCGGTCGTTCGGTCAAGACCGTCGATGTGGACAAAGCCGAGCGCGCGCGCTTCTGCCTGAGCGACGCGGAAGTCAGTGAGCTGGCCAAGCAGGCGATGATCATCGAAAAGCACTACAAGTGCCCGATGGACATCGAGTGGGCCAAGGACGGTGACGACGGCAAGCTGTACATCGTGCAGGCTCGTCCGGAAACCGTGAAGAGCCGCACCTCGGCCAACGTCATGGAACGCTACCTGTTGAAGGAAACCGGCACCGTGCTGGTGGAAGGCCGTGCCATCGGCCAGCGCATTGGCGCGGGCAAGGTGCGGATCATCAAGGACGTGTCCGAGATGGACAAGGTTCAGCCGGGTGACGTGCTGGTCTCCGACATGACCGACCCGGACTGGGAACCGGTGATGAAACGCGCCAGCGCCATCGTCACCAACCGTGGCGGGCGTACCTGCCACGCGGCGATCATCGCCCGTGAGCTGGGCATCCCGGCGGTCGTGGGTTGCGGCAATGCCACCCAACTGTTGAAAGACGGCCAGGGCGTGACCGTGTCCTGCGCTGAAGGCGACACCGGTTTCATCTTCGAAGGCGAGCTGGGCTTCGACATCAAGCAGAACTCCATCGACGCCATGCCCGACCTGCCGTTCAAGATCATGATGAACGTCGGCAACCCGGACCGCGCCTTCGATTTCGCGCAGTTGCCGAACGCCGGTGTGGGCCTGGCCCGCCTGGAGTTCATCATCAACCGCATGATCGGCGTGCACCCCAAGGCCCTGTTGAACTACGACGGGCTGCCGCTGGACATCAAAGAGAGCGTCGACAAGCGCATCGCCGGCTACAACGACCCGGTGGGCTTCTATGTCGACAAGCTGGTGGAAGGCATCAGTACCCTGGCGGCGGCGTTCTACCCGAAAAAGGTGATCGTGCGCCTGTCGGACTTCAAGTCCAACGAGTACGCCAACCTGATCGGCGGCAAGCTCTACGAGCCGGAAGAAGAAAACCCGATGCTGGGCTTCCGTGGTGCCTCGCGTTACATCAGCGAAGCCTTCCGCGACTGCTTCGAGCTCGAATGCCGTGCGCTCAAACGCGTGCGCAATGAGATGGGCCTGACCAACGTCGAAATCATGGTGCCGTTCGTGCGCACCCTGGGCGAGGCGAGCCAGGTGGTCGACCTGCTGGCCGAAAATGGCCTGTCCCGTGGCGAAAACGGCCTGCGCGTGATCATGATGTGCGAGTTGCCGTCCAACGCCATTCTGGCCGAAGAGTTCCTGGAGTTCTTCGACGGATTCTCCATTGGCTCCAACGACCTGACCCAGTTGACCCTGGGCCTGGACCGCGACTCGGGGATCATCGCGCACTTGTTCGACGAGCGTAACCCGGCGGTCAAGAAGCTGCTGGCCAACGCCATCCAGGCCTGTAACAAGGCCGGCAAGTACATCGGCATCTGCGGCCAGGGCCCATCGGATCACCCGGACCTGGCCAAATGGCTGATGGAGCAGGGCATCGAAAGCGTCTCGCTGAACCCTGACTCGGTGCTGGAAACCTGGTTCTTCCTCGCCGAAGGCCAAGCGTCCGCTTAAGATCGCAACGTCAAAAGTGCCGGTCACCCGTTGCGGATGACCGGCATTCTTATCTGTACAGGGCGGGAATCCTCGCGGACGCCGCCCTTTTTTGTGCAAGAGCATTATGCAAAGCAGCAGCAATCTGTTTCCCGTCGCCCTGATCAGTGCTGAACGTCGTGGCGACCTGAGTGAAGACGTGTATCGCCTCAAACCCGGTAACAGCCCCGACGGCACCGTCGAGCTGGCAGTGACCCGTCTGGGCCTGGCCGATGTCCCGGAAAACCGGGGCATTGCGGTTATTTTGTTGCACGGCAGTTTTTCCAACCGGCGTTTCTGGTACTCGCCCAAGGGCATCGGCCTGGGCGCCTACCTGGCGCGCCAGGGGTTTGATGTGTGGATCCCGGAAATGCGCGGCCACGGGCTGTCCAGGCGTAATCAGGACTATGCGAAAAATCGCGTGGCCGACTATGCGCGTTACGATTTGCCGGCCATCGGCGCGTTCGTGCGTGAGCAAAGCGCGCAGACGCCGCATTGGATCGGGCATTCCCTCGGTGCCATCACCCTGGCTGCCGCCCTGGGCGCGCGCCACCTGGAAGCATCGGCGGTGGCGTCGGCGGCGTTGTTCGGCTGTCAGGTCAGCCGCACGCACTGGCCGTTGAAAATCCCGCCGGTGGAGTGGGCAGGTCGCTGGTTGCTCAAGCGCTTTGCCCATGTGTCCGGACCACGTTTCAAGCGCGGGCCCGAGGACGAGCCCGCCGGCGTGATGATCGAGGCGTTGCGCTGGAACGGTCTGTTTGGCCGGTTTGGCGATGCTGATGCCGACTGGTGGAAGGGCCTGGCCCAGGTCGATGTGCCCTTGCTGGCGGTTAGCGCCGCGGGCGACGAGCAAGACCCGGACTGGGCCTGCCGCCAGCTGTTCGAACAAGTGGGCAGCGAACATCGCCAATACCTGTGCCTGGGGCGTGGGCAAGGGTTTACCGGGGATTTCGGGCATGTGGAAATGCTCGTCAGCAAGGCCGCGCAGGCTGAAGTCTGGCCGTTGACGGCGCAGTGGCTGAAAGATCCGCTGACACCGTTGTCCGCTGCCCGGCCCGAGCTGATGGCCACGGCTTGATCCGGGGCTTTTCGCTGATCTGCGGTTGCGGCTAAGCTATGACGCGTTAAACGCTTCTGGTCATATTCAGTCGCTGCTGCGCGCTTGCGTTGCGGCGAAACGGATGGGATGTTGCGTACCTGCGAGGCAGACGCTTCTTTCCAAAGACAGCTTTTTGACGCAAGGGACTCTTTTCATGATCCATTACGTAACCCCTGACCTGTGCGATGCCTACCCCGATCTGGTGCAGGTGGTCGAGCCGATGTTCAGCAACTTCGGCGGACGCGATTCCTTTGGCGGCGAAATCGTCACCCTCAAATGTTTCGAAGACAACTCGCTGGTCCGAGAGCAGGTTGACCTGCCGGGTGCCGGTAAGGTGCTGGTGGTCGACGGTGGGGGGTCGCTGCGTCGCGCATTGCTGGGCGACATGCTCGCCGAAAAAGCCGCAAAGAATGGCTGGGAAGGCATGGTGATCTACGGCTGCATCCGTGACGTCGACGTGATCGCCCAGACCGATCTGGGTGTGCAGGCCCTGGCCAGCCACCCGATGAAGACCGACAAGCGCGGCATCGGTGACCTGAACGTGGTGGTGACCTTTGCCGGCGTCACATTTCGTCCGGGCGAATACATCTATGCCGACAATAACGGTGTGATCGTGTCGCCCAGTCCGCTGAAGATGCCTGAATAAACCGCAATAGCCGACAGGGGTGAGGATGTTCGAGGAAGAAAACGCGCAATGGGGGCTGGTGCATGCCCTGGTGCTGGACGGTAAAGGCGGCGCGCGTTCGATTGCCCGGACTGAACTGGATGACCTGCAACTGCAGCCGCGGGAAAGCCTGTGGCTGCATTGGGATCGCAGCCATCCGCAAACCCGCACCTGGCTGCGCCAATCCAGCGGATTGAGCGAGTTCGCCTGCGACCTGCTGCTGGAGGAGAACACCCGTCCACGCCTGTTGCCGTTACCGGACGCCGAGCTGTTGCTGTTTCTGCGCGGGGTCAACCTCAACCCGGGTGCCGAACCGGAAGACATGGTCTCGGCGCGCATCTTCGCCTCTGCCAGCCGTGTGATCTCCCTGCGTTTGCGCCCATTGCGCGCGACTGATGAGTTGCTGGTGCAACTGGCGGAGGGCAAGGGGCCGAAAAATACCTCTGAACTCATCCTTTATATGGCGCAGTACCTGACCAATAAGGTGCAGGATCTGGTTACCGACCTGTCTGAAATCGTCGATTCAGAGGAAGAAAAACTCGATGCCGACGAACGGTATACTCCGGAGCATGGCAGTATCCTGCAGATCCGTCGCAGAGCCGCTGGATTGAAGCGATTCCTGGCGCCGCAACGGGATATTTTCGGTCAGCTCACGCGGATCAAATTGCCGTGGTTCTGTGACGACGATGCCGACTACTGGAACGAATTGAACAACAGCCTGACCCGCTACCTGGAAGAGCTGGAATTGACCCGGGAGCGCGTGGGGCTTGTACTTGAGGCCGAGGACCGGCGCTTGAGCGTGCGCATGAACCGCACCATGTACCGCTTCGGAATCATCACCGGGATTTTCCTGCCGATGAGTTTTCTCACTGGTCTGCTGGGTATAAATGTGGGGGGAATTCCTTTTTCCTCCAGCCCCTATGGATTCGCGATTGCGTGCCTGTTGATGGTGTCGGTGGCGCTCGGGCAATGGTGGTTGTTTCGACGCTTGCGCTGGGTTTGACCTGAATACGAGCTGAACGTAGGAAGGGTCGGATGTGACCTCAGGAATTTAACCCTCGTCTTTTAATTCACTTGCGAGAGGTCTTTTATGCACGATCCGTTTGAACAGTCTTTGCGTGACATGCTGAATGCTTCGCCATCCAACCGTGATGACGATGCCTGCCTGGGCCGCGTATTGAAAACCGCCAACCGTCAGGTTGGGGCGGGAGACCTGTTCGGGCTGCTCGGGCGTTGGGTGCCGGCGTTGATGATGGCCCTGAACAACGGTTCGGCCCACGTATCCCCGGTTTCCCGTGGCAAACCTCTTGCTCGCACTGATAAGGCTGATTGAACATGGAACTTGATCTCTGGACCCAGAGCCTGGTCACCGCGATGACGGCATTGTGGACCAAGGTGGCGAATTTCATTCCCAACCTGTTTGGTGCCCTGGTGCTGGTGCTGCTGGGGTTTGTCGTGGCCAAGCTGCTCGACACGCTGTTGTCCAAGCTGCTCGCGAAACTGGGCCTGGATCGCTTGATGGCAGGCACCGGCCTGACCAAGCTGCTGGGGCGCGCCGGGCTGCAAGTGCCGATCTCGACCTTGATCGGCAAGATTGTCTATTGGTTCGTTTTGCTGATATTTCTGGTTTCGGCGGCGCAATCCCTTGGACTTGAGCGAGTTTCAGCTACGCTCGACATGCTGGCGCTGTATTTGCCCAAGGTTTTCGGCGGCGCGCTGGTATTGCTGGTAGGCGTTTTACTCGCACAATTGGCCAATGGGCTGGTACGCGGGGCCGCCGAAGGCGTGGGGCTGGACTATGCTGCCGGTCTGGGGCGAATCGCTCAGGGGCTGGTGATCATCATCAGTATTTCGGTCGCGATCAGCCAGTTGGAGGTCAAGACCGACCTGCTCAACCACGTGATTGTGATTGTTTTGATTACCGTTGGTCTGGCAGTTGCGCTGGCCATGGGGTTGGGAAGCCGGGAAATTGCCGGTCAGATTCTTGCGGGAATCTACGTGCGTGAGCTGTATCAGGTAGGGCAAAATGTGCGTGTAGGCGAGGTCGAGGGGCAAATCGAGGAGATCGGTACCGTCAAAACGACAGTACTGACCGATGATGGCGAGCTGGTGTCGCTGTCCAATCGGATACTCCTTGAACAGCAGGTCAGTAGCCGCTGACCCGGCACCCTGCTAATGTACGCCGCCGCGAACCCGGCTTGCCGGGCCGTAGCGGACATTGACCTGACTGTCGGCACGACTTGTTTTGAATAAAGCTCAAACGCTGTCCACGCGCTATGACCCCCGTGAGCTCTCTGATGAGGAGCTGGTCGCGCGTGCACATACGGAGCTGTTTCACATCACGCGCGCCTATGAAGAATTGATGCGCAGGTATCAACGCACTCTGTTCAACGTTTGTTCAAGGTATTTAGGGAACGATAGAGATGCGGACGATGTCTGTCAGGAAGTGATGCTAAAGGTGCTGTACGGCCTCAAGAACTTCGAGGGCAAATCGAAGTTCAAGACCTGGCTCTACAGCATCACGTACAACGAGTGCATCACGCAGTATCGGAAGGAACGGCGAAAGCGTCGCTTGATGGACGCCTTGAGTCTGGACCCCCTTGAGGAAGCGTCTGAAGAAAAGGCGCCGGCACCCGAGGACAAGGGCGGACTCGATCGCTGGCTGGTGTATGTGAACCCGATCGATCGGGAGATTCTGGTGCTGCGATTCGTCGCAGAGCTGGAGTTCCAGGAGATCGCTGACATCATGCACATGGGTTTGAGTGCTACAAAAATGCGGTACAAACGTGCTCTAGATAAATTACGTGAGAAATTTGCGGACGAGACTGAAACTTAGTGCGTGGCAAATATCTCTTACGTGTAGGCAAGTTCTGTTAGACTTGTCGCCGAGTTGTCCCCCGGTTTGTGGGACTGCTTTACAATCACCAGATGGGGATTTAACGGATGAAACTGAAAAACACCTTGGGCTTGGCCATTGGTTCTCTTATTGCCGCAACTTCTTTCGGCGTTCTGGCACAAGGCCAAGGCGCAGTTGAAGGCGAGCTGTTCTACAAGAAGCAGTACAACGATAGCGTCAAGCACATCGAAGACGGCTTCAACCCAGGCGCTCGCATTGGTTACTTCCTGACCGACGATCTGTCCTTGAACTTGTCCTACGACAAGACTAACCACACCCGTTCGAATGACGGTACTGGTAGCCAGAAGATCAAAGGTGACACTGGCAGCCTCGTGGCCCAGTACCACTTCGGTCAGGCCGGCGTTGACAGCCTGCGTCCATACGTTGAAGGCGGTTTCGGCCACCAGAGCCGTGGCAACGTGCAAGCTGACGGCCACAGCGGTCGCGATCAGACCACTTTCGCCACCGTCGGTACCGGCGTGAAGTACTACTTCACCAACAACCTGTACGCTCGTGCCGGTGTTGAAGCTGACTACGGTCTGGACAACGGCAAGTGGGACTACTCCGCACTGGTCGGCCTGGGCGTGAACTTCGGCGGTAACGCTGGCGCAGTCGCTCCAGCTCCTACCCCAGCACCAGCTCCAGAGCCAACTCCAGAGCCAGAAGCTCCAGTTGCTCAGGTTGTTCGTGTTGAGCTGGACGTTAAGTTCGACTTCGACAAAGCCGTTGTTAAGCCTAACAGCTACGGCGACGTGAAAAACCTGGCCGACTTCATGGCTCAGTACCCGTCCACCAACGTAGAAGTTGCTGGTCACACTGACTCCGTAGGTCCAGACGCTTACAACCAGAAGCTGTCCCAGCGTCGTGCTGACGCTGTTAAGCAAGTCCTGGTTAAAGACGGCGTGGCTCCTAGCCGTGTAACTGCTGTAGGTTACGGCGAATCCCGCCCAGTTGCTGACAACGCAACTGAAGCTGGTCGCGCTGTTAACCGTCGCGTAGAAGCGTCGGTTGAAGCTACCGCTCAGTAATTACTGAGTAGTAGAAAAAAGCCCGGCTCAGGCCGGGCTTTTTTTCGTCTGCAATTTGCTCAGGCGCTGGCGGCCACTGCGACATAAGCCGCCTGTTCAGCCGCTGCAACCCTGCCAATCACCAGAATCGCCGGGCTCTTCAACGCGAAAGCCTGTGCATCTTCCTGCATGCGCGACAGCACGCTGCGGCACTCCCGTTGCTGGGGCAGCGATGCATTCTCGATCATCGCCACCGGCATATCCGCCGCCATGCCGCCGTCCAGCAACTGCTGGCGTATTTCTTCCAGCTTCGCCACGCCCATATACACCACCAGCGTCGTCCCGCCTTCAGCCAGCGCGCGCCAGTTCAGGCGGCTGTCGTCCTGGGTATGCGCCGTGACCAGCGTTACGCCACGGCTGATACCGCGCAACGTCAGCGGGATATCGCAGTTAGTTGCGCCTGCCAGCCCCGACGTAATCCCATTGACCACCTGTGCCTCGATCCCGCGCTCGCGCAGCCACATGGCTTCTTCACCGCCGCGTCCGAAAATGCACGGGTCGCCGCCTTTGAGCCGCACCACACACTTGCCCTGACGCGCGTAACGCAGCATCAAACGGTGGATGAAATCCTGCGGCGTTGAACGACAGCCGCCGCGCTTGCCCACCGTAATCACCCGCGCATCGCCGCAATGTTCCAGCACCGCCGGGTTGACCAGATCGTCAATCAGCACCACATCGGCCTCGTTCATCGCCCGCACCGCCTTCAGGGTCAACAGCTCCGGATCCCCCGGCCCTGCGCCTACCAGCCAGACTTTTGCGCTCATATTCCTGTCCTCACACACTGATAGCGATTGGCTGCGGATGGCTGACCAGCAGACGTTTGATTTCCGGCACACAGGAGCCGCATTGCGTGCCGCATCCCAGGGACTGCTTGAGTCCATCCAGGTCCAGACCCTGGGCAATACCGGTACACACCGCGTTTTCACTGACGTTCATGCAGTTACACAACACCTTGCTGCTGGCCGCCGCACCGCCGGGCGCTGCGCTCAAGGGCGCGAGTAGCCAGCGGCGCAACTGCTCATCGGTGCGGCCTTCCAGCCACAGGCTCTGCAGCCAGTGGCGGGCGAGGGTTTCACCGGCCAGACGTACGGCCGTGATGCGGCCTTTTTCGATCTTCACCCGCTTGCCGATCGAGCGGCGCGGGTCGTCGTAGGCCATCACCGGGCCGTCGTGCAGGCCCAGCAGTTGGTCGATACGGGTCAGCAGCTCAAGCTCGGGCGCTGCGGTATGTGCCGCGCGTACCAGCAACGCCGGCCGTTCCCGCCCGGCCAGGCTCAGGCTCACATAGGCAAAACCTTCGCACAGCGGGCGCAGGGCCTCGAAGTGTTGCTGCACATCGCCCTCGATCAGCGCGAACAGCTGCCATGGCAACTGCACCGCCTCCAGGCGCACGCCGCTGTGCTTGAGTTCAGGTTGTTTCGACAGCGGGTCGAACGCCGGCTGGGTGAGGGTATTCACGCCGCCCTTGAGAAACCGGTCGCCCCAGTGCATCGGCAGGAAGGCCTGGCCGGGGCGTACGCTGTCATCACTGCTCACGGCAACGATCACATTGCCGCGCCGGCTTTTGAGGTTCACCAGGTCGCCTTCCTTGAAGCGATGACGACGCAGTTCATCGGGGTGCAGGCTCAGCAGCGCTTCGCTCACATGCCCGAACAACTGCGCCGCCGTGCCGGTGCGGCTCATGCCGTGCCACTGGTCACGCAGGCGCCCGGTAATCAGGGTGAGCGGGAAGCGCGCGTCGCGCTGCTCCTTGGCCGCACGATAAGGGTCGGCGATAAAGTGCGCGCGCCCCCCGTCGGTCGGGAACACCCCGTCGGTATACAGACGCGAGGTGCCGCTGCGCGCGCCCATGGGGAACGGCCACTGCTGCGGCCCCAGTTCGTCGAGCAGGGCATGACTGATACCCGACAAATCCAAATCACGCCCACGGGTCAGCAGCTTGAACTCATCAAAAATCTGCGCCGGATGCTCGAAGGCGAACAGGCTCGGCAGCCCCGGGCGCAGTCGCTGTTCCAGGCGTTGGGCGAAATCCACGGTGATTGCCCAGTCCGGCCGTGCTTCTGCGGGTGGGGTGATGGCGCGGCGTACGTGGGAAATACGCCGTTCGGAGTTGGTCACCGTGCCTTCTTTCTCCCCCCAACTGGCGGCCGGCAAAAGCAGGTCGGCGTAGGCGGCGGTCTCGGTGGTGCGAAAGGCTTCCTGCAATACCACGAACGGGCAGGCTGCCAGGGCGGCGCGCACAGCGGTCTGGTCCGGCAACGATTGCGCGGGGTTGGTGCACGCGATCCACAACGCTTTGATTTTACCGGCCTGCACCTGCTCAAACAGCTCAATGGCCGTCAGCCCGGTCGGCTCCGGCAACGCATCGACGCCCCAGTAAGCAGCGACCTCTGCGCGGTGTTCAGGGTTGGCGGCTTCCCGATGGCCCGGCAACAGATTCGACAAGCTGCCGGTTTCGCGCCCGCCCATGGCATTGGGCTGGCCGGTCAGGGAGAACGGCCCACAGCCCGGCCGGCCAATTGTGCCGGTGGCCAGGTGCAGATTGATCAGCGCGCTGTTTTTAGCGCTGCCGGCGGTGGACTGGTTGAGCCCCATGCACCACAGCGACAGAAAGCCAGGGGAGGTGCCTACCCATTCGGCGCACAGACGCAATTGTTCGACACTGATCCCGCACAGCTGCGTGACCATCTGCGGCGTGTAGTCATGTACCAGGCGCTTTAGCTCCGCCAGTCCGTCGGTATGGGCCTGGATAAAGTCGCGGTCGATCCAGTCTTCCCACAACAACAGGTGCAAGATTCCATGGAACAGCGCCACATCCGTGCCCGGCAGGATGGCCAGGTGCATGTCAGCCAATTCGCAGGTGTCGGTGCGCCGAGGGTCGATCACCACGACTTTCATCTGCGGACGCCGCGCCTTGGCTTCCTCCAGGCGTCGGAACAATACCGGATGGGCGTAGGCCATGTTGCTGCCGACGATCATCACGCAGTCACTGATGTCGAGGTCTTCATAGCTGCAGGGTGGCGCGTCGGCGCCCAGGCTGCGCTTGTAGCCGACCACCGCCGAGGACATGCACAGCCGTGAATTACTGTCGAGATTGTTGGTGCCCACCAGCCCCCGCGCCAGTTTGTTGAAGCTGTAGTAGTCCTCGGTGAGCAGTTGCCCGGAAATATAGAAGGCCACGCTGTCCGGCCCGTGTTCGGCGAGGGTGTCGGCAAACACGTTGGCCGCGTGGTCCAGTGCGGTATCCCAGCTGGTGCGGCTACGGGCCAGGCCTTTGCCCAGGCGCAACTCCGGGTACAACGCGCGCGCGCTCAGGTCGCCCGTCAGGTGCAGGCTGGCGCCTTTGCTGCACAACTTGCCGAAATTGGCCGGGTGGCTCGGGTCGCCCTGCACACCGAGGATCTGCGTGCCGTCATGCTCGATCAGCACGCCGCAGCCCACCCCGCAGTAGCAGCAGGTGGACGCGGTGACTTGGCGGTCCATCAACCGGCGTCCCGCAGGGCCAGCATCACCCTGCCGTTTTCGACACGGGCGGGGTGATGGTGGGCGCAGCCGATATCCGGCGCCTGGGCTTCGCCGGAGGCCAGGTCGATCTGCCAGTTGTGCAGCGGGCAGGCCACGCGTTTGCCGTAGATCAGGCCTTGGGACAGCGGGCCGCCCTTGTGCGGGCAGCGGTCGTCGAGGGCGAAGACTTCGTCGTCACTGGTGCGAAAGATCGCGATGTCGCCTTTGGGCCCGTTGATGATGCGTGAGCCCAGTGCGTTGATGTCGTCGAGGGCGCAAATATCCAGCCAGTTCATGCCTGCACCTCCAGGTGTTTGACGGGGATCACCTCGAATTCCTTTTTCAGCAGCGGCTGTTCAAGCCGTTCTTTCCACGGGTCCTGCTCGAATGACAGCGAGAATTGCAGGCGCTCGTTCAGCGCCTTGCGCCGGGCCGGGTCTTCCAGCACGGCCTTTTTGATGTGTTCCATGCCCACGCGCTGCAGGTAATGCACGGTGCGCTCCAGGTAGAAGGCTTCCTCGCGGTACAGCTGCAGGAACGCGCCGTTGTACTCGCGCACTTCGTCGGCGGTTTTGAGCTTGACGAAGAACTCCGCGACTTCGGTCTTGATGCCGCCGTTGCCGCCGATATACATCTCCCAGCCGGAGTCGACGCCGATGATGCCGACGTCCTTGATGCCGGCTTCCGAGCAATTGCGCGGGCAACCGGACACCGCCAGCTTGACCTTGTGCGGCGACCACATGTTGAACAGGTCATGCTCAAGCTCGATGCCCAGTTGCGTCGAGTTCTGCGTGCCGAAGCGGCAGAACTCGCTGCCCACGCAGGTTTTCACGGTACGGATAGATTTGCCGTAGGCGTGGCCGGACGGCATGTCGAGGTCCTTCCACACGCCGGGCAGGTCCTGCTTTTTGATGCCGAGCAAGTCGATGCGCTGGCCGCCGGTGACCTTGACCATCGGCACGTTGTACTTGTCGGCCACGTCGGCGATGCGGCGCAGTTCCGAAGGGTTGGTCACGCCGCCCCACATCCGTGGCACGACAGAGTAGGTGCCGTCTTTCTGGATGTTGGCGTGGGCCCGTTCGTTGATCAGCCGTGACTGCGGATCATCCTTGGCTTCGCCAGGCCAGGTGGAAATCAGGTAATAGTTCAGCGCCGGGCGGCAGGTGGCGCAGCCGTTGGGCGTGCGCCAGTTCAGGTAGCTCATGGTGCCGGCGATGGTCAGCAGGTGCTGTTCGCGGATGGCCTGGCGGATTTGCCCGTGATTGAGGTCGCTGCAGCCGCAGATGGCTTTTTCGCTCTTGGGTTTTACATCGGCCGCGCCACCCACGGTGTTGATCAGGATCTGTTCCACCAGGCCCACGCAGGAGCCGCAGGAACTGGCGGCCTTGGTGTGTTTTTTCACCTCGTCGACACTGAACAGGCCCTGTTCCTGGATCGCCTTGACGATGGTGCCCTTGCACACGCCGTTGCAGCCGCAGACTTCAGCGCTGTCGGCCATGCTCATGGCCTTGTCCTGGCCCTGATGGCCGACATCGCCCAGGGCGTTCTCGCCGAACATCAGGTGATCGCGGATCTCGCCGATGGCATGGTTCTCACGGATCTGGCGGAAATACCAACCGCCATCGGCGGTGTCGCCGTACAGGCAGGCGCCGACCAGGATGTCGTCCTTGATCACCAGTTTTTTGTACACGCCGCCGATCGGGTCGGAGAGGGTGATGGTCTCGGTGCCTTCGCCGCCCATGAAGTCGCCGGCGGAAAACAGGTCGATGCCGGTGACTTTCAGCTTGGTCGAAGTCACCGAGCCCTTGTAGGTGGCAAAGCCCAGCTGGGCCAGGTGGTTGGCGCAGACCTTGGCCTGTTCGAACAGCGGCGCCACCAGGCCGTAGGCAATCCCGCGATGGCTGGCGCATTCGCCGATCGCATAAATACGCGGGTCGTAGGTTTGCATCGTGTCATTGACCAGAATCCCACGGTTGCACGGGATGCCGGATTTTTCCGCGAGTTCGGTGTTGGGCCGGATGCCGGCGGCCATCACCACCAGGTCGGCGGGGATGATGTCGCCATTCTTGAACTGCACCGAGCCGACCCGGCCATTGCCAGCGTCGTGCAGGGCCTGGGTGTGTTCGCCCAGGCGAAAGACCAGGCCACGGCTTTCCAGCTCGGTTTGCAGCAGTTGACCACTGGTCTTGTCCAACTGGCGCTCCAGCAACCATTCGCCGATGTGCACCACGGTTACATGCATGCCGCGCAGCATCAGGCCGTTGGCGGCTTCCAGGCCGAGCAGGCCGCCGCCGATGACTACCGCGTGTTTATGGGTTTTGGCGGTGTCGATCATGGCCTGGGTGTCGGCAATGTCGCGATAGCCGATCACGCCCTGCAAGGTGTTGCCGGGGATCGGCAGGATAAACGGCGTGGAACCGGTGGCGATCAGCAAGCGATCGTACTCGGCCTCGGTGCCGTCGTCGGCGATGACTTTGCGCTTGACCCGGTCGATCTGCACCACCTTGCGGTTGAGCAGCAGCTTGACGTTGTTGTCCAGGTACCAGTCCAGGTCGTTGAGCACGATCTCTTCGAAGGTCTGTTCGCCGGCCAGCACCGGCGACAGCAGGATGCGGTTGTAGTTGGTGTGGGGCTCGGCGCCGAACACGGTGATGGCGTAGAGGTCGCTGCTCAGCTTGAGCAGTTCTTCAAGGGTACGAACCCCGGCCATGCCGTTGCCGATCATCACCAATTTGAGTTTTTTCATGTCGCTCTCCGACCAATCACGCGCAAACAAAAAAAGGCGTCCCCGCTAGTTACCTAGCGAGGACGCCTTTGTCCGGTCCCGTTCTCTCGGGAAGCTCGATCCTTCGTCGTTGAAGGGGCGGCTGTATGTGGGGTGTTGGGAAGGCTAATGCAGCGGTTGTGCCAAGTCCGCATAACCCCGGTTTTACTGGGCGTTTAAACCCACAGCCGAAACGTTTTGCCCGTTAGTGGTGCAACAGCCCATACAGCAGCACCAGATTGAGCAGCAGCGACAGCAGCGCCAATGTGCGCCACACCTTCAAGGGTTCACGCTCCAGCAGCGGGCGCGGGCGCACGCTCAGTTCGCGGCGGTCGGCCTGCTCCAGCACCAGCAGCCATTCTTCGGCGGTTTCATACCGCTGCGCCGGTTGCGCGGCCACGGCGCGCTCCAGGCTCAGGGGCAGCCAGTCCGGCAGGTCGGGGCGATAGCGGCTGGCGCTGATCGGTTGATGGAAGCGGGGGCGTTGGAAGGCTTCGATTTCGCCGTAGGGATAATGCCCCGTCAGCAGGTAATACAGCGTAATGCCGACACTGTACAAATCCTGCTGGGCCGCAGGACGCTCGCCATTGAACGCTTCGGGGGCGATAAAGCTCGGCGTGCCGGGCAGTGTGTTGATCGGGTCTGCGGAGAGGCCCGGGCAGTAGGCCAGGCCAAAATCCAGCACGCGCAGTTCACCGTCGTCGCCCAGCAGCAGGTTTTCCGGCTTGATATCGCGGTGCAGGATTTGCCGACGATGCAGCAGCCCGACCGCGCGCAGCAAACGCTCGGCGATGGACTGCCATTGCGCCAGGGGCAACGGGCCTTGCTGCTTGAACAGCTCGGCCAGGGTAAGCCCAGGGTATTCGCGCATCACGTAGTACACATGCTGACGCCCGCTGGCGGGGTGGACCTGCGGGAACGCGCGCCCGGCCACCCGGCGCAGAAACCATTCCTCCGACAGCAGGGCCTGGCCCGCATCGGTGTCATTGTCATGGCTGCGCGGCAGGGTTTTCAGCAGCCAGGGCTGTTGCTGCGCGTCGCGGACCCGGTACAGCAACGATTGTCGGCTCTGCGCCACCACACTTTCCACCTGCCAGCCTTCGAACGCCTGGCCGGGCTTGAGCGGCGGTGGCAGTGGCCATTGCTGCAACTGCACCAGCGCATCGCCCAGGGTGGCGGCGCCGAGTGCGTCGATGCGCACCAGCAACGCGCTGGCGTTGTCCTGGCTGCCGGCCAAATGCGCGGCGCTCACCAGAGTGTTGACGGCCAGGTCGAGGTCGGCTTGCTCGCGCAGGATCGCACGGATGCTGTGCTCGCCCAATGTGGCCCAGACGCCGTCGCTGAGCAGCAGAAAGCACTCGCCCGCGCGCAGTTCGCCGTCGAGAAAGTCCAGCACCAAGTGTTGATCCAGGCCGAGGGCGCGCTTGAGCACATGCTGCATGCCCGGTTGCTCCCACACATGGTCTTCGCTGATGCGCTGCAGCTCGCCGTCCAGCCAGCGATACACGCGGCAATCGCCGACATGCGCGAGGGTGAAGCGTTGACCGCGAAACACCAGGGCGCTGAGGGTGGTCAGTAACGGCTGGCCGCCGCCGTTGGCTTGCAGCCAGCGATTCTGTGCGAGCAATAACCGTTCGAGCGCCTGGGCCACGCCCCAGGTCTGCGGTGTGGCGTAGTAGTCCAGGGCCAGCGCCTGCAGGCTTGAGCGTGCGGCCAGGCCGCCGTCGGCACATTGGCTGACGCCGTCGGCGAGGGCGCACAGGTACCCTTTGCTCGCGGCCAGTTGCGCGCTGGGCGTGACCACCCGCAGCGCGTCCTGGTTTTCACTGCGCGGGCCAATGGCGCTGGCCTGGGCAACGCTCAGTTGCAGGCTCATCAGACGCGCGCGGCGGTCACGGCGGCCGAACCCCAGGTGGTTCTCCAGCGGCGTTTCACGCCGTAAAGGCCGAACCAGGCCAGCACGCCGAGGCTGGCGAACAGCCACAGGGCCAGTTGATAACTGCCGGTGCTTTGCTTGATCGCGCCCATGCCGGCGGCGAGGGCGAAACCACCGATCCCGCCAGCCATGCCGATCAGGCCGGTCATCACGCCGATTTCGCTGCGAAAACGCTGGGGCACCAGTTGGAAGACCGCGCCGTTGCCGGCACCCAGTCCGAGCATGGTGCAGACGAACAGTGCGAGGGCGGCGTAGGAGCTTGGCAGGTTGAAACCCACCGCGGCGATGCACACCGCCGCCACGCTGTACATGCCCAGCAGGGTGCGAATGCCGCCGAAGCGGTCCGCCAGGGCGCCGCCCAACGGCCGCATCAGGCTGCCGCCGAACACGCAGGCGGCGGTGTAGTAGCCGGCGGTCACCGGGCTCAGGCCATACTGGTCGTTGAAGTAGCCGGGCAGGGCGCTGGCCAGGCCGATGAAGCCGCCGAACGTCACGCTGTAGAAAAACATGAACCACCAACTGTCACGGTCGCCCAGGGCCTTGAAGTAGTCGGCCATGGCTTTGGCTTTCGGGCGTTGCGGGGCGTTGCGCGCCAGCCAGGCGAACACGATCAGCGTAAGCACTAACGGAATCAGCGCAAAACCAAAGACATTGCTCCAGCCAAAGGCGGCGGCCAGCACTGGCGCCAGCAACGCGGCGAACACCGTGCCGGAGTTGCCTGCACCGGCAATGCCCATGGCCTTGCCCTGGTGTTCAGCGGGGTACCACTGCGAGGCCAGGGGCAGGGCGACCGCAAAGGATGCGCCGGCCATGCCGAGGAACAAGCCCAGCAGCAAGGCTTGTTCATAGCTATGGATGCCCAGTTTCCAGGCGCCGAACAACGCGACGATCACGATCACCTGGCCAATCAGCCCGGCGGTCTTGGGTGACAGCTTGTCGGCCAGCATGCCCATCAGAAAGCGCAGCACCGCGCCCGCCAGGATCGGCGTTGCCACTACCAGGCCACGCTGTTGGGTGGTCAGGTGCAGGTCGGCGGCAATCTGCACCGCCAGCGGGCCCAGCAGGTACCAGACCATGAAACTCAGGTCGAAATACAGGAACGCGGCAAACAGGGTCGGGGTGTGCCCGGATTTCCAGAAGCTTGATTTCATCACGCACCTCAACGGTTGGGGGTCTTGTCAGAAGGCCAAAACGAAAAAAAACGCCGCCATCGGGTTCGCGAAAGCAAACCGGATGTGCGACGTCTTTGTCGTGGAAGGGCAACCGCCGTTGGCTACCTGTGATGAATGCTTAGCAAGTCCTGCGCCAACACTAAACTTTGTGCAGAACAAGCCTCCTGTGGCGAGCGGGCTTGCCCCGCGTTGGGGTGCGCAGCGCCCCCAATCAAGCAAAACGCGGTGTACCTGATACGGCTCAGCGTCTGGTTTTGGGGCTGCTGCGCAGCCCAACGCAGGACAAGCCTGCTCGCCACAACAACAATCAAAACCAGTCTGCCCATCACAAGGCTTTGCCACAGTCAGCCCAGCAACTCACTCATGGCAATAATCTGCTCGGCCACCTGGATCAGTTTCTGCTGGCGGCTCATGGCCTGGCGGCGCATCAGGGTGTAGGCCTCTTCCTCGTTGCAGCTTTTCATTTTCATCAGCATGCCCTTGGCCAGTTCGATGCGCTTGCGCTCGGCCAACTGCTGGTCACGGGCCTGCAACTGGGCACGCAGGGCCTGGTCGCTTTCGAAGCGGGCCATGGCCACATCGAGGATCGGTTGCAGGCGCTGGGCCTGGATGCCTTCGACGATGTAGGCGCTGACGCCGGCCTTGATCGCCTGGCGCATCACATTCGGGTCGTGCTCATCGGTGAACATCACAATCGGCCGCGGCTGGTCGCGGGTCACCAGCACCACTTGCTCCATGACATCGCGCCCGGCTGACTCGGTATCGATCAGGATCACGTCCGGGCGCACCGTTTCGACGCGGGCCGGCAGGTCGATGGTCAGGCCGGACTCATCGATCACCTCGAAGCCGGCCTCGACCAGCGCTGCCTTGAGCCGCCCGACCTTGCGCGGGGTGTCGTTGATCAACAGGATTCGCAACATGGTGGTGCTCCTGTCAGCGCCGGGCCTGGCGGTTGGGGTGGTCCGCCAGGGCGTGCAGACGGAAACTGCGGGCGTAGGCGGCGGGGTCGGAGCCGTCCCAGATCTTGCCGTCGATCAACTGGCTGCTGCGCGTGTCCTGGCGGCTCGCAGGCACGTCAACGACGGCGGCGGCCTGGCGATACAGGTCCAGTTGCTGGACCTGGCGGGCAACCTGAAGGTAGTCCGGGTCTTCACGCAACAGGCCCCAGCGGCGGAACTGGGTCATGAACCACATGCCGTCGCAGAGGTAGGGCAGGTTGACCTCGCCATTGGCGAAAAAGCGCAGGGCATGGGGATCCTGCCACTGGTTGCCCAGGCCGTCGTCATACTGGCCGAGCAGGCGCGGCTCAATGCAGTCGAGTGGGGCATCAAGGTACTCGCGGGCGCTGAGCAGTTGCGCGGTGGAACGGCGGTTTTCGTGGCTCTGCTCGATAAAACGGCTGGCTTCGAGCACCGCCATCACCAGCACGCGTGCGGTGTTGGGGTATTGATCGACGAACGCTTGGGTGCAGCCGAGCACTTTTTCCGGATGGTTTGGCCAGATCGTCTGGCTGGTCGCCAGGGTGAAGCCCTGATTGTGCTTCACTGCGCTGGCGGCCCAGGGTTCGCCGGCACAGAAACCGTCGATGCGCCCCGCCTGCAGGTGCGCAACCATCTGCGGCGGCGGCACCACCACGCTGTCGACATCCTGCAAGGGGTGAATGCCCTGGCTTGCGAGCCAGTAATACAGCCACATGGCGTGGGTGCCGGTGGGAAATGTCTGGGCGAAGGTCAGTTTTGTGCGGCTTTGGTGCACGTGGTGGTCCAGCGCCTCAGGAGTGGTCACCCCTTGTGCCTGCAGGCCGTGGGACAGATTGATGCTCTGGCCGTTCTGGTTCAGGCCCATCAACACCGCCATGTCGGTGGGCGCCACGCCGCCGATGCCCAGGTGCACCGCATAGATCAGCCCATACAGGCTGTGGGCGGCATCCAGTTCACCGCTGACCAGCCTGTCGCGCAGGTTGGCCCAGGATGACTGGCGCTTGAGGTTCAGGGTCAAGCCGTAGGGTTGGGCAAAGCCCTGGGTGGCCGCGACCACCAGCGAGGCACAATCGCTCAAGGCCATGAATCCGAGATCGAGGCTGCTCTTTTCCGGGGCGTCACTGCCGTGAACCCAGGCCAATGGATCTCTGGCCGGGCCGCTGCCTGCCGAATCGTTCATCAATGCCGCCTTTTCAATCAAAAAACCAGTGAGCAAGGCTTAGCAAGGCACATGCCACGGCCCCGTAGGCGCGGCTGGCCGTCAGTTTCTCATCAAGATTGAAACGCGACCGGCTTTCAGTATGGCCGCCTCTTTGCGCCATACAGCCAGGAACATCCACGGTGACGATCGATTCCCCTGTCATGACCCGCTTGCGCCGGTTGCTGTGCCTGGCTGTGCTGTGCGCAAGCGCGTTCGCCTCGGCCGAGGACTACCGGGCGCAGGATGAAAGCCTGCATACCGTGTTCAGCGCATTGTCAGTGCCCTTGGGGTTGCCCGTGGTGGTCAGCCGCGACGTCTCGCGCAAGCGCGTTTCCGGGGTGTTCGATTTGAGCGCCGCGCAGCACACCCTGCAGGCCGTGGCCGAGCAGCATGGCCTGATCTGGTACAGCGACGGCCAGGTACTGCGTGTGTATGACGCCAGCGAAGCGAAAAGCTCGGCAGTGACGCTGCGGCATATCTCGGTCGACCGGCTGCGCGGGTTCATGCGCCGTTCGGGGTTGGATGAATCACGCTTTCCCCTGCGCGAAAGCACCGGGCCCACCTTTTATGTGTCCGGCCCTCCCAATTATGTGGACCAGGTGCTGCACCTGGCGCAACTGATGGATCGCCAGCGCACTCAGGTGCGAGTGGGCGATCAGGCGTTTGGCGTGGTGCAGGTGTTCAACACCCACGTGGCCGATCGTCAATATGCCCTGGGTGATGAGCAGGTCAATGTTCCCGGCATGGCCTCGATGATCGAAACCGTACTGGCTGCCGAGCGCAAGGGCGGTGCGCGAGGTCCGCTGGCGAACAAGAGCCTGCTGGTGATCGCCTATCCCGACTCCAACAGCCTGCTGATCAAGGGCACGCCGGCTCAGGTGAAGGTGATCGAGGAACTGGTGGCGCAACTCGACACGCCCAGGCGGCCGATTGAGGTGGCGTTGTGGCAGATCGACGTGGACCGTGCCGAGCTGGAAAAGCTGGCGACCGCCTGGTCCGGGGAGGGCAACGACCCGCCTTCAGTAACGCAGGTGCTGGCCCCTCTGGATGACAACCGCCTGATGGCGCAACTGGCTGCGCTGGAGCGTCGTCGCAAGGCCAGGGTGGTGGCGTTTCCGGTGATCCTTACCCAGGAAAACGTCCCGGCGGTGTTCCATGACGCCCACACCTTTTACCTGCCCAAATCGGCGCAAGACGACGCCCAGTGGCAACCGGTGCGCTATCGCACCGAAGCCAGTGTGCTGCCGCGGTTTGCCGATGCGAGCCAGATCGAGATGCAACTGAACCTTGAAGATGGGCGGCCCATGGCCGGCAAGCTCACGCCAGGTTCGACAGGGGCGGTGGGCCGCATCGCGATCAGCACGGTGGTGCGTGTGCCTCAGGGCCGCCGTTTGTGGTTGGGGGCTTTTCGCCGTGATGACGAGGGCATGCGCCGCGCCCGGGGTGCCCAGGTGCGGCTGTTCGTGATCCAGGCGCGCGCGGTGGGCGGCGAGCCGAAGCTGCTGGCGGGCGCCGTAGGACCGCCGCCACTGACCGAGACCCAATACGAGCGCGTGCGACGTGCCTTTATGGGCGTGAACCCCGAGGGCGCTGAGTGATCTGCGCGCGGCGAAAAGTCCTACTTAGTGACTCTCGAAATCCTCACGCGTATAGGCAGTTTCCTAGCTCCGTTCGGCGATCAGGTTTTTATAGTCCTGCTGTTGCCGTATCGGTCGATTCAGGAAGCAAGAAATTCAATGTCAGTAGATGGATACCGAGGTGCCCATGGCCATCGCGAATGATGAGCTGACTGCCTCATGGGTGTTTGCCGGATGGACCTTGCATGGCTATGGCCGGTTGACCGGGCAGAATGTGGACCTTCAGTTGCCGCCCAAAGAGTGGCATGTGCTGCGATTGCTGCTGGCATCCGGCGGTGCGTTGATGACCAAGGACCATTTGCTGGAGTCGGCCTGGCCCCGTAGAGAGGTGTCCGAGGAGTCGCTCACCCGCTGCATTTATTCGCTGCGCAAGTACCTGAAGACCGACAAGGGCTTTATCAAGACGATTTATGGCAAGGGCTATCGTTTTACCTGCGCCGTGAATGTCCAGTTCAGGCCGCTGCGGGAAGGGGCGCACGGGCCGCGTCTCTGCTCGGCCTGTGGCCAGGTGCAGCATGATTAAACGCCTGGTCAGCAGCATCGTATTGACTGCGGCGCTGCTCGGCAGCCCGGCCTGGGCCGATTGCTGGGCAGACGTGGCCGGTCGCTACGACATTGAACCGGAGCTGCTGCAGGCCATCGCGGCGGTGGAGTCGGGATACCGTGCGAACGCGATGAACAACGCGAACAGCGACGGCAGCCGTGATATCGGCTTGATGCAGATCAACAGCATGCACCTGCCGCGCTTGCTCAAGCAGGGCATTACCGAAGAGCGGCTGCTGAGCGAGCCGTGCCTGTCGGTTGAAGTGGGCGCTTCGATCCTCGCCGAGTTTATCCAGCGTTTCGGTTACAACTGGACGGCCGTGGGCTCCTACAATGCGGGGCCAGGGTCGGGGCCGCAGCGTGACGCCTTGCGCGAGCAGTACGCGCAGAAAATCTGGGCCCGCTATGAGGCGCTGGTCGCACTGCGTCAGTGACGATTGGGCGGCACGCCTCGCACCGGGGCGATCACCCCGGCTATAATCGCGCCACCTTTCGCCGCCATCCGAGTCTAGCCCGCCCATGTATAACCTGGCCCGCCAGCTGTTGTTCAAACTCTCCCCGGAAACCTCCCACGACCTGTCCCTGGACCTGATCGGTGCCGGCGGCCGTCTGGGGCTCAATGGCCTGGTCTGCAAGGCGCCAGCGAAAATGCCGGTGTCAGTGATGGGGCTCGAGTTTCCCAACCCGGTCGGGCTGGCAGCCGGCCTGGACAAGAACGGCGCGGCCATCGACGGCTTTGCCCAGTTGGGTTTTGGTTTTGTCGAAATCGGCACCGTGACCCCACGGCCGCAGCCGGGCAACCCCAAGCCGCGCATCTTCCGTCTGCCGGAAGCCGAGGCGATCATCAACCGCATGGGCTTTAACAACCTGGGCGTCGATCACCTGCTGTCGCGGGTTCAGGCGGCAAAGTACAAGGGCATCCTGGGCATCAATATCGGCAAGAACTTCGACACCCCGGTCGAGCGCGCGGTGGATGACTACCTGATCTGCCTGGACAAGGTCTACGCCCACGCAAGCTACGTCACCGTCAATGTCAGTTCCCCCAACACGCCGGGCCTGCGCAGCCTGCAGTTCGGCGATTCGCTCAAACAACTGCTCGAAGCCCTGCGCCAGCGCCAGGAAGACCTGGCCGTGCGGCATGGCAAGCGCGTGCCGCTGGCGATCAAGATTGCCCCGGACATGAGCGACGCAGAGACCGTGCTGGTGGCCCAGGCGCTGGTGGATTCGGGGATGGATGCGGTGATCGCGACCAACACCACCCTGAGCCGCGCAGGTGTCGAAGGCCTGGCCCATGGGGATGAAGCGGGCGGGCTCTCGGGTGCACCGGTACGTGAGCAGAGCACCCACATCGTCAAGGTGCTGGCGGCCGAGCTGGCCGGACGCTTGCCGATCATCGCCGTGGGCGGCATTACCGAAGGCAGACACGCCGCCGAAAAAATCGCCGCCGGCGCCAGCCTGGTGCAGCTTTACTCCGGCTTCATCTACAAGGGCCCCGCGCTGATTCGCGAATCGGTGGATGCCATTGTGGCGAGCGGGCCTGCCCTAATGCCAGTCAGTTAAGCGAACGCAATGCTCAAGGCAACGACGATCAAATGTGGGAGCTGGCTTGCCTGCGAAGACGATTTTTCGGTGTACATATCCGTTTCTGCGGTAACGGCTGCTGGCGGTTCCGCTCTTACAGCGGCTCACTTTTGAAAAGCGCAAAAGTAAGCAAAACGCTCTTGCCCCAACACTCGGCACCTCGCCCAGGCTCGGTGTGCCCGAACGCAGGCTTCGGAGCGTGGGCCGCCGCGATGGGCCATCCCTGGCCCAGCGCGGCTAACCCGGCGTCCTGCCGGGTTACCCACACTCCAAAGCCTGCGTTCGGCCAGCGTGTTTGACGGGGCGCTCAAGATCAAAAGCAAAAGCGCGGCGGCCTTAGAGCCGACCGGAATGGTTTGCCGAAAGCTGTACAAAATGTGGGAGCGGCGGTGCGACGACTCCATAAGGGATCTGCGCTTAACTGACTGGCATTAGGGCTTGCCCCGCGCGAGTCTGCCAGCAGACCCAGTCATGACGCTGCGTTCTTTCAGTTGGAGCCGAGTGTCCGGTTTTGGGGCTGCTGCGCAACCCAACGCAGGACAAGCCTGCTCGCCACAGAGCGGGCAATAGGGCAACCCACAAAAAACGCTAGCCTCAATGGGTTTTGCCATCCAATAAAAAGGGCTCCATAAAGGAGCCCCTGGGCCGAAGCCCGCCGCCTGGGTCAGGCGTGCGTGGTTAAGTCGTTACATATTCAAAGGTGGTATGTCGGAATTAAATGCCCTGAGTTAGCCGACGGCGTGAAGTTCGTTGAGTCTGTGGATACCCGCAGTGCCAGTCATACCGTCCCAGTTGTCGCCGCGTCCTTCTCGCCAGCCGTTGATCCAGGCTTGGCGTACCGACGGTAGAGTAAATGGGCAAAGCTCACGGGATTTGCCATGAACGCCATATTGATATCCGCGTAAAAATGCTCTTTCCAACGGATCACGCTTAAGTCTTCTCATAGGGTGTTTCCCTCACTGGTTGACTGTCTAGATATCCTTCGGCCTCGTCTGGGGCCGGGCAGAGTTTTTCTGCCGTTGGTGGGCTCGCTGCCGGCGTGGCGAGCCTGTGTGTCGGCGTCGTTACGGCGCCAACCTGTGTTGATTTCTAACCAATAGGTCACATGGATTCAATGATCGTTTTGTCATAAGCACGTAACGTTTTGGATGCTATAGCCATAAGCTGGGATGGCTTTTCGCCCCTTTTTATCGCCAAAGCCAGCTATGATGTGCCCCGCGCAGACCATGGGTGCAATCCCTTGGTGAGAATGCCCGCCCGTTGCAGTCGGTTATTATTCGACGAAGGGTCGGAATATTTCTTTTTGTTGCCTAAAATTATTGATCTGCCTTTGCATTCAGGGCCTACGGGCCCTATCGCCCGGGTGGGACGGCACATTCGCGCCACGCGAGCACTCTTCAAGAAAAGTGCTTGATTGAAAACCGAACCGGCGATGCGTCGCCCGTTCATTTATTGCTGAAAAGCCTGGAATGCCCCATGTCGGACCGTTTTGAACTCTTCCTCACTTGCCCCAAAGGCCTTGAAGGCCTGCTGATCGAGGAAGCCGTCGGGCTTGGCCTTGAGGACGCCCGCGAGCACACCTCGGCCGTGCGCGGCATGGCCGACATGGAGACCGCCTACCGCCTGTGCCTCTGGTCACGTCTGGCCAACCGCGTGCTGCTGGTGCTCAAGCGCTTCCCGATGAAGGATGCCGAAGACCTCTATCACGGCGTGCTGGACATCGAATGGGCCGAGCACATGGTCCCCGATGGCACCCTGGCGGTGGAATTCAGCGGCCACGGTTCAGGCATCGACAACACCCACTTCGGCGCGCTGAAGGTCAAGGATGCGATTGTCGACAAACTGCGCACCCCGACCGGCGAACGGCCGTCCATCGACAAGATCAACCCGGACCTGCGCATCCACCTGCGCCTTGACCGTGGCGAAGCCATCCTCTCCCTCGACCTGTCCGGCCACAGCCTTCACCAGCGCGGTTACCGCCTGCAGCAGGGCGCTGCGCCGCTGAAGGAAAACCTCGCGGCCGCGATCCTGATCCGTGCCGGCTGGCCGCGCATTGCTGCCGAAGGCGGCGCGCTGACCGACCCGATGTGCGGCGTGGGCACCTTCCTCGTCGAAGGCGCGATGATCGCCGCCGACATGGCGCCCAACCTCAATCGCGAACTGTGGGGCTTCACCACCTGGCTCGGCCACGTGCCGGCGCTGTGGAAGAAACTTCACACCGAAGCGTCGGAACGTGCCGCCATCGGCATGAACAAACCGCCGCTGTGGGTGCGTGGCTATGAAGCCGACCCGCGCCTGATCCAGCCGGCACGCAACAACATCGAACGCGCGGGCCTGAGTCACTGGATCAAGGTGTACCAGGGCGAAGTCGGCACCTTCGAGCCGCGTCCGGACCAGAACCAGAAAGGCCTGGTGATCTGCAACCCGCCCTACGGCGAGCGTCTGGGTGACGAAGCCAGCCTGTTGTACCTCTACCAGAATCTTGGCGAACGTCTGCGTCAGGCCTGCATGGGCTGGGAAGCGGCGGTGTTCACCGGCGCGCCGGACCTTGGCAAGCGCATGGGCATCCGCAGCCACAAACAGTATTCGTTCTGGAACGGCGCACTGCCGTGCAAGCTGCTGCTGATCAAGGTCAACCCGGATCAGTTCGTCACCGGCGAGCGTCGCACCCCGGAGCAGCGTCAGGCCGAGCGCGAGCAGGCCGCTTACGACCAGGCCCCGGTCGAGCCGCAAGAGCGCCAGTACAACAAGAACGGCAACCCGATCAAACCGGCGCCAGCACCGGTCGTCGAGCAGGCACGCCTGAGCGAAGGCGGGCAGATGTTCGCCAACCGCCTGCAAAAGAACCTCAAGCTGTTGGGCAAGTGGGCCAAGCGTGAAGGCGTGGATTGCTACCGCGTGTACGACGCCGATATGCCGGAATACTCCATGGCCATCGACCTGTACCACGACTGGGTCCATGTGCAGGAATACGCCGCGCCCAAGTCCATCGACCCGGAAAAAGCCTCGGCACGCATGTTCGATGCCCTGGCCGCGATTCCCCAGGCGCTCAACATCGACAAGAGCCGCGTGGTGGTCAAGCGTCGCGAGCGCCAGAGCGGCACCAAGCAGTACGAGCGCCAGAGCGCCCAGGGCAAGTTCACCGAGGTCAGCGAAGGTGGCGTGAAGCTGCTGGTCAACCTCACCGATTACCTGGACACCGGCCTGTTCCTCGACCACCGTCCGATGCGCATGCGCATTCAGAAGGAAGCGGCCGGCAAGCGCTTTCTCAATCTGTATTGCTACACCGCCACCGCCAGCGTGCACGCCGCCAAGGGTGGCGCGCGCAGCACCACCAGCGTCGACCTGTCCAAAACCTACCTGGACTGGGCGCGTCGCAACTTCTCGCTCAACGGCTTCTCCGACAAGAACCGCCTGGAGCAGGGTGATGTGATGGCGTGGCTGGAGGCGAGCCGCGATGAGTTCGACCTGATCTTCATCGACCCGCCGACCTTCTCCAACTCCAAACGCATGGAAGGCATCTTCGACGTACAGCGCGACCACGTGCAATTGCTCGACCTGGCCATGGCGCGCCTGGCGCCGGGCGGCGTGCTGTACTTCTCGAACAACTTCCGCAAGTTCGTGCTCGAGGACAACCTCAGCGAGCGCTACGCCGTCGAGGAAATCAGCGACAAGACCCTCGACCCGGATTTTGCGCGCAATGCCAAAATTCACCGCGCCTGGAAAATCACCGCACGCTGATTGGCGCGTGTCCACTGCAGGCGCGAGCTTACTTGCTTCTGCAGTGGTTTGAGGCTGGTCAAACCCCTGGCCTATGGCTATAACTAAGGCCTGGCCAACGTGACACCTCCGCACGTTGGCGTCTTGAGTGTTGTCCATGCCGTTGCAAGCCGTCCGCCCGAAAATACTAGGCTTTATCAGTGAGCAGGCATCCGCCTGGTGGGTGGCGTCGGTGGTATTCCTGGCAGGGGTTGCCTTGACCATTATCGTCGCCTGGGCCGCTTGCGAGCTCAATCAACAACAAGTGCGCCAGCGCTTCCAATTGCTGGTCAGTGAGCGCTTCAGTCGCCTGCAGGAACGTTTCGAAGACCAGGAGCAACGCCTGGGCAGCCTGCAACGTTTCTTCACTAATTCCCAGAACGTGACCCGCGCAGAATTCGACGGTTTTGCCCAGCCCTTGCTGCTGCACGCGCGCGCCTATGCGTGGGCGCCGCGCGTAGTGCGCGCGCAGCGCAGCCGCTTTGAACAGGACATCTCGCGCGCGCTCGGCACGCCGTTCGCCATCCGTGAACTCAATGCCGTCGGCGAACTGGCTCTGGCGGCTGAACGTGATGAATACGTGCCGGTGCTGTACAACCAGACCCAGAGCCAGTTCGGCTCGCCCATGGGGTTTGACCTGCTGGCCCAGCCCCTGCGGCGCTCGACCCTTGAACGGGCGCAGAAGAGCGGCAAGCTGGCAGTGTCCCAGCCGATGCAACTGGTGGGCGTGGAGCCTGCCTACGCGACGGGCGTGCTGCTGGTTGCGCCGGTCGCTTCCCAGGCAGGAGCAGAGCCGTTTGGCTTCGTGATGGCAGTGATCAGCCTGCGCCAGTTGGTGGCCGACGGCTTGCCCAGGCCCGACCGCGATAACCTGGTGACGCAGATCGTTGACACCTCCGACCTGCAGCAACGCAGGCTTTATGAGTCGGGCAACACGCCGAGCGACAACGACCTCAGCGTGACCCGCCGCCTGACCCTGGGCGACCATGTCTACGCCCTGACACTGCGTCCCAGCCAGGTGTTCGACGGCACCGGGCACTCCTCGCTGATCAGCATCCTGAGCATGGGCGGGCTGCTTAGCCTGTTGGTTGCAGTCTTGCTCTACGTGCTGGTCAGCCAGCGCCAGCGCGCGCTGAAACTGGTGGAGCAGCGCACCGGGCAGCTGCGCGCGCGCGAGCAGGAACTGCGCGGTACCCACAGCCAACTGCGCAGCGTGCTGAATGCCGCCACCCAGGTCGCTATCATCGCCACCGACCTGCGCGGCGTAATCAATACCTTCAACGCCGGTGCCGAACAGATGCTCGGCTTCAAGGCCGCTGAGGTGCTTGGGCGCGCCACCCTCGAAAGCCTGCACCTGGCGTCGGAGCTGGAAGCCAGCGCCGCGAGCGTGAGCCTGCTGCTGGGCAAGCGTATCCCGCCGAGCCAGGCCATGCTGGTACAGAGCCCGGACAGCCTGCACGAGGCGCGCGAATGGACCCTGGTCCGTGAGGATGGCAGCCAGTTGATCGTGAATATGCTCGGCACCGCGTTGCTTGATGACCATGGCCTGTGGGTGGGCCACCTGGCGATCTACCTCGACGTGACCGAGCAAAAGCGCGCCTATGAGGCACTGGCCGCAAGGGATCGCCTGCTAAAAAAACTCAGTGCCCACGTGCCCGGCGGGATTTTCCAGTTCACCCTCAAGCCCCGGGGTGAGTGGCGCTTCATATATGCCAGCGATGGCATGCGCGATATCTATGAAATCGAGGTGGGGGTGTTGCAGCAGGATGCGGAAAAGGTCTTCGAGCGCATCCATCCACTGGACGTCGAACGCATACGTGCCTCGATTCGCTCGTCGGCGGTGCAGCTGAGCCATTGGCGCGAAGAGTACCGGGTGATCTTGCCGCAGCGGGGTCTGCGCTGGATTCGTGGCGAGGCCACGCCGGAGGAGTTACCCGGAGGTGGCACGCTGTGGCACGGTTATGTGTCGGATATTTCCGATCTCAAGCGAGTGGAAGAAGAACTGCGCGCGCTCTCCATCACCGACTCCCTGACCGGCATCCACAACCGTCGCTACTTCCAGGACCGTCTCAAGGCCGAGATGGTGCGCGTCAGGCGTACGTCGGGGGCGTTGTCGGTGATCATGCTGGATATCGACCACTTCAAGCGCATCAACGACCGCTATGGTCACGGGGTGGGCGACGGCGTGCTGCAGGAACTGTGCAAGCGCATCAGCCAGCGCCTGCGCCGCACCGATGTGTTCTGCCGCCTGGGTGGCGAAGAGTTCATGGTCTTGTGCCCCGGCACCGATGGCCAGCAGGCCTACAGCCTGGCGATGGAGCTGTGGGAATCGTTGCGCAGCGTACCGATGGAGGCAGTGGGTACGGTGACCGCCAGTTTCGGCGTGGCCAGTTGGCGTGTCGATGAGGGCATCGACGGCTTGCTGCTGCGCGCCGATTCGGCGGTGTACCTGGCCAAGCAGGCCGGCCGCGACCGTGTCACGCCGGAAAAACTACCGGCCTGAAGGCAGACACAAAAACCAATGTGAGAGGGGGCTTGCTCCCGATAGCGGTGAATCAGTCAATCCGTGGACTGATTCACCGCCATCGGGAGCAAGCCCCCCTCCCACATTTAGAGCACCGGCGCTGCCGCCATCACTTTCGGCTGGCGGTACAGGTCCAGCAGCACCTGGTCGAGCACCGACGAGGCGCCCCACGGCTTCGGATCGTTGAGGATCGCCACCACCGCCCAGGTGTAGCCGTTGTTGTCGCGGCTGAACCCGGCGATCGCCCGTACGGTGTTCAGGGTGCCGGTCTTGACGTGGGCTTCGCCGCGCATGGCGGTGGTCTTCAGGCGTTTACGCATGGTGCCGTCGGTACCGGCAATCGGCAGGGAGCTGATGTATTCGGCGGCGTACGGGCTTTTCCACGCGGCCTGCAACATGGCGGCCATCTCGCGCGCGCTGACGCGCTCGGCGCGGGACAGGCCGGAACCGTTCTCCATCACCAGGTGCGGCGCGGTGATGCCTTTCTTCGCCAGCCACTGGCGCACCACGCGTTGCGCGGCCTTGGCATCGTCGCCGTCGGCGTCGTTGCGAAACTGCGCGCCCAGGCTCAGGAACAACTGCTGGGCCATGGTGTTGTTACTGTATTTGTTGATATCGCGGATGATTTCCGCCAGGTCCGGCGAGAACGCGCGGGCCAGTACCTTGGCGCTCTTGGGCACCGGGGCCTGGAGGTCGCGGCCCTGGATGCTGCCGCCCAACTCTTTCCAGATGGCGCGCACGGCGCCGGCGGTGTAGGTGGCGTGGTCGAGCAGCGAGAGGTAGGTCTGTGAGCTGCAGCCATCGGCCAACTGGCCGCTGACGGTCACGGTGACGCTGCCATCGGCGGCGGTGACCGGGTTGTAGCGCACATCGCCGGTGCACTGCTTGGCGTTGGAGACCTTGACCTGGTTATCGATACGAATGGTGGCAATCGGCGGCTCAACCGAGACGATCACCCGTCCGCCATCGTTACGCGTGACAAAGCGCAGGGCCTTGAGGTTGACCAGCAGCGCGTCGGGCTTGACCAGGAACGGTTTGTTCTCGTCGTTGCCGTCGTCATTGAACTCGGGCAGCAGTGGCTGGTTGAAGAAACTGCGGTCCAGCACCAGGTCGCCGGTGACCTGCTGTACGCCATTGGCCCGCAGGTCACGCATCAGCAGCCAGAGTTTTTCCATGTTCAGCTTGGGATCGCCGCCGCCCTTGAGGTACAGGTTGCCGTGCAACACGCCACCGCTGAGGGTGCCGTCGGTATAGAACTCGGTTTTCCACTGATGGTTGGGCCCCAGCATTTCCAGGGCCGCGTAGGTGGTGACCAGCTTCATGGTGGAGGCGGGGTTCACCGAGACGTCGGCGTTGAACACGGTCGGCGTGCCCGGGCCGTTCAGCGGAATCATCACCAGGGACAGGGCGGTATTTTGCAGCTTGGCTTTCTGCAGGGCCTGCGCGACATTGGGCGGCAGGCTGTTGTTGACGGGGGCGGCGGCGGCGGAAAAGGCCAGTGGCAGAAGCAGACCGGCGAGTAACAATGGACGCAAGGATTTGATCATAAAAAATAGAACCCTACTGCTGAGGAGGGTGAAAAAAGCGAGGGGAACGTAAGAAAAATCCCTCAGTGGTCATGAAAGTGTCGGCATTATGCCCCAAGGTCGCGCCACTTGTAGCTGAACGATAGCTGGAAATTGGCGTTTTTTTGCAGGCGCGGCGTTGCTTTCACTACAGAGTTGGCAGTGAGTTCATTGATCGAGTGATTTTGAGCGGTTGCCCGGCGACCAAATGTCGTGGGCGCGGAGCACCAGAGGAGGGGCTCGCGTAAACAAACAGGGCCATCACGAAGATGGCCCTGAGGACAATCAGGCAACCGGGTTGATCGGCTTTTCCGGGTACCAGACGTCCAGCAACGGGCTGACTTCAGCGTTGGTCAGTTCATCGCGGGATTTGAGCCAGGCTTCAACCTTGGCGCGCTGCTCTTCGCTGACCGAGCCACGCTTCTGCAGGCAGACCAGACCGTAGTCGTCACCGCCGACGTAGCCCAGGCCGTTGGCTTCCATGGCTTCTTTGAGGAATGCGTCGAGAAAAGTATCGATTGCATCGTCGGCCAGGTCTTTCTTGAATTCCAGGTTCAGTTCGAAACCCAGTTCCTGGAACTCGTCCACACACAGTTTTTTGCGCAGACGCCGGGAGCGGTTAGTGGCCATGAAACATTCCTCTTAATAAATAACGGTGCGCACTTTACCAGCTAATAGACGCGGCCGCCTCACGGCGTTACGCAAACCCTCATCCGCTTCATCGGTAAAGTCTGCCGGGGCAGGCCTGTTAAACGGTGGTTTGTATCAGTCAGCCGGTATTTTTCGCCGTTTATGCATGGCTTCATGGTGGTGTAATAAATCCATGCTGCCGCGATGCCAGAGCCCCCACGACCGACCTTGACGGAAACCCGCCCATGCCAGCTCCCCTGATTCCTGTAGAAACCTCGCCTGACCTGCCGACGGACGCCGATGTGGTCGTGATCGGCGGTGGCATCATCGGTGCCTTTACCGCCTATTACCTGGCCAAACGCGGGATGAAGGTCGCGCTGGTGGAAAAGGGCCGTATCGGCGCTGAACAATCGAGTCGCAACTGGGGCTGGTGCCGCCAGCAGAATCGCGATGCGCGCGAGCTGCCGATGGCCACCAAGAGCCTGGAACTGTGGTCGCAGTTCGCCGCCGAAACCGGCGAGCAGACCGGCTTCACCCGCTGCGGCCTGCTTTACCTGAGCAATGACGAAAAGGAAATCGACGGTTGGGCGCGCTGGGGCGAATTTGCCCGTTCGGTCAACGTCGAGACCCATATGCTCACCGCGCAGCAAGCCGCTGAGCGGGGTCGGGCCACCGGCAAACAGTGGAAGGGCGGGGTCTACGCGCCCACCGACGGCATCGCCGACCCATCCCGCGCAGCGCCTGCGGTCGCGCGCGCGATCATGGCGCTGGGCAGCACGGTGCATCAGGACTGCGCCGTGCGCGGGCTGGAGACCGAAGGCGGGCGACTGTCGGGAGTGGTGACCGAGAAGGGCACCATCCGCACCCGTCTCGCGGTACTCGCCGCCGGTGCCTGGGCGTCGTCGTTCTGCCGTCAGTACGGCATTCGGTTTCCCCAGGCGACCATTCGGCAAACGGTGCTTCGCGTGTCGCCGCCCAATCAGGAACTGCCCAGTGCGCTGCACACCTCCCAGGCCTCGATGACACGTCGCTTTGATGGCAGCTATACGCTGGCCATCAGTGGACGCGGCCGGGTTGATCCGACGCCGCAGTTGCTCAGCTTTGCGCCGCAGTTTTTACCGATGTTTCAACGCCGCTGGCGCAACCTGGCGGTGGGCGGGTTCGAAGGCGCGCGGGCAGGGCATGAAAGCTGGAAGCGCTGGCGTCTGGATGAGCCAACGCCGATGGAGAAGATGCGGATTCTGGACCCCACGCCTGATGCGGCGGCGGTGAAGTTGACTTACGCGCGGGCTGCGCAACTGATGCCGGCGTTTAAAGAGTCATCGGTGACGGCGGCTTGGGCGGGGTACGTGGACAGCACGCCTGACGGAGTTCCCGGGATTGGGGAGATGGCCAGCTTGCCAGGCTTGGTGTTGGCGGCGGGGTTCAGTGGGCATGGGTTTGGGATTGGGCCGGGGGCGGGGCATTTGATTGCGGATATCGTGAGCGGGGCGCAGCCGATTGTGGATCCGCAGCCTTATCACCCGGATCGGTTCAAGTCTTCGGCTTGGGGAAAGGTGGCGGACTTTTGAGGTTTTTTTGGGGGGGGTATAGCCGTTGCTTCGGTAACGGCTAATGGCGGTTCCGCTTTTACAGCGCCCCAGATCAAGAGCGCGGCGACCTTAGAGCCGACCGAGGTTTTCCTGCCTGGCGCTGTTCAAACTGTGGGAGGGGGCTTGCTCCCGATAGCGGTGAATCAGTCAATACATAGACTGGCTGTCACACTGCCATCGGGAGCAAGCCCCCTCCCACATTTGATCTCCATTTGTCTGATAGATATCACACTGCTTTTGATCTGCTTTGCTTTGGTTTTTGCCCCTACATTAATCTACCCGCCAAACCCAACAATCGCCTTAATCTCCAGATACTCCTCGAACCCCACCACCCCATACTCCCGCCCATTGCCCGACCGCTTATACCCCCCAAACGGGGCCATCGGATCCCACGCCGGATGATTCAGATGCACCTGCCCCGCCCGAATACGCGATGCCACTGCCCGGGCAGCCTGCAGGTCCTGCCCCTGCACATGCGCGCCCAGCCCATACACCGTGTCATTGGCAATGGCCACCGCCTCGTCCACCGTGTCATACGCAATGATACAAAGCACCGGCCCGAAAATTTCCTCCTGGGCGATACGCATGCGGTTGTCCACTTCAGAGAACACCGTCGGCCGCGTGTAAAAGCCGTAATCAAAACCCGCCACCCGCCCTGGACCGCCGCACACCAGTTTCGCCCCTTCGTCGATACCGGCCTCGATCATCACTTGCACGCGTTCGAACTGCGCCTGATTGGCAATCGGCCCCAGCACCGTGTCCTCCGCTGACGGGTCACCCACGATGATCGCGTTGGCCGTCGCCGCCGCCAGGGCTTCGACCTCGGCCAACCGCGCCCTCGGCACGATCATCCGCGTTGGCGCGCTGCACGACTGGCCCACGTTGCGAAACGCCGACATCACCCCCAGCGGCACCACGTTGGCAAAGTCCGCATCGGGCAGCAGCACGTTCGGCGACTTGCCGCCCAGTTCCTGGGTCACGCGTTTGACCGTCGGCGCGGCGGCCTGCGCTACCAGGGCGCCGGCGCGGTTGGAGCCGGTGATGGAAATCATGTCGATGTCAGGGTGCGCCGCCATCGCCGCGCCCACCTCGTGACCGCTGCCGTTGACCAGGTTGAACACCCCCGGCGGCAGGCCGGCGTCGTGCACCAGTTGAGCGAACAGCAACGCGCTCAGCGGCGACAGTTCGCTGGGTTTGAGCACCACGGTGCAGCCGGCGGCAATCGCCGGCGCGACCTTGGCGGTGATCTGGTACAGCGGCCAGTTCCACGGCGTGATCAGCCCGCACACGCCGATGGCTTCGCGTTCGATGGCGGTGCTGCCTTCGAGCGTGTGAAAGCGGTAGCTCTTCAGCAGGTCACGCGCCACCCGCACATGTTCGGCCGCCAGCGGCACCTGCATGGCGCGGGCAAAACCGATGGCCGCGCCCATTTCCAGGGACAGCGCCTGGGCCAGTTGTTCCTTGCGCTCCAGAATCAACGCGTGGATGTTCCCCAGCACCACGGCGCGCGCCGCCGGAGCAGTGGCCGACCAGCCGGGAAACGCCGCACGCGCCGCAGCGACGGCACGGTCGACATCTTCGCTGGAGCCGCGCGCCACCTGCGCGGCCACCTCTTCGGTGGCCGGGTTGATCACCGCCAGGCTCGCCGGAACGGCCGGCGCCACCCAACGGCCATCGATGTAGAACTTGTCCGCCGTGTGCGCATCGACGCTGTAGCGGTTCGAAGAGTGTGTAGTCATTCAACGGGCTCCCTGGAGCGATAACAGCTTATTTCACCGCGTAAACCTTGCGCACATACACCGAGCCGCGCCAGGCGCAGGGCGCGCCTTTGGCGACGAATACGGTGTCGCCGGGGTTGACCGTTGTGTCCACACCTTCGGCGTCCTGCAGCGTCATGCTGCCTTCGATCAGGTACATCAATTCATGCAGCTTGTGCGGGCGACCGTGACGGGCATAGGGCGTGGAATCCCAGATGCCCACGCGCAGCTCGGTGCTTTCATCATCGAACAGGTTGTTCGCGCGGCACTGCGGCGCGGGGCCGATCAAAATCTGCGCGTCGGGGGCGGCAGACGGGTTGAGCGGGGTGCGTGGATCGAGCCAGGTGAGGCCGGGACGCAGCGGCGCGTCGGTGAGGTTCAGCGCGCAGAAAGCCCACCAACTGCCGGGGCTCGCCTGCAGGGTGAGGCGTGTGCCCCGGCCGATCACGGCGCTGTCGCCGACGCCCAGTTCCAGGGTCTGCTCGGCGCTGTGCAGCAGCACGGAACCTGCCTGCACTACCAGCGTTTCGCTGTAGGGGAAATCGTCGATGACAGCTTCGCCGCTGAACGCAACGCGCCCGGCCGACACGCCGTCGTCGCTGAGCCAGGCGATCTGGCGGGCGTCGCCGAACGGGTCGAGCGTGTTCAGGGCCGCGTGGCGAAAGGGGGTGCCAACGGCGCTGCCGTCAGCGCGGGCCAGCATCAGAATACGGGGAGAGGACATGGGTAAGGCTCCAGGAAAGAATCAACCGACCGCTTGGGTGATCAGGGCAAACAGGTGGACGCCGCCGCTGGCCTTGGGCGGTGTGCCCTTGGCCATGCGGGCGACGGTGTCGACGCACTTGAGACCGGCCTGTTCGAGCCAGTCGCCGAGGCCGCACTTGGCGGGAATGTCGATGCGCACGAAGGCGTCCGGCACCTGCTCAAGCAACGTGGTGATCAGGTGTTTGGCCTGTTCGAGGGTTTCGGCCACCACCGGGCCGATGCAACGTCCGCGGCCGAATGGGCGCAGCAGCGCAAACCCGCGCAACTGGCCGTCGCGTTCGATGCCCACGGCGTGTTCCACCTGCAGGTCGCGCAGGATTTCACGGCGGTCCAGGCCGCTGCCGGCGTTGGCCAGGGCAATCACGGCGGCGTGATCGTCGGCCGTCAGCGGGCGACAGTGTTCACCCTCGGCCAGCGCGGTCTGCTCGGGCACCTGCACATTGCCTTGGTGCTGCTGTATATGGCCGAACTCGACAAAACCCTGGCTGGCATACAGCGGCGCGCCGGCCACGGTTGCGTTGAGCAACGGTGTGCGCGCGGCACAGGCTTTCAGCGCCAGCTCCATCAAACGTCGGCCAATGCCCCGGCCCTGATAGTCGTCGCTGACAATCACCAGGCCGATGGTGGCGTAGTCGCCCTGAGGGCAGGCGAATGCGGTGCCGATCAGGCGCTCGCCATCGAGTACCACAAAGCCGTCACTGACCCGCTGCAGCATCGCCCAATCTTCCTGGCGGTGGGGCCATTTGAGTTGCACCGACAAGTTATGGGCGGCCGGCAAGTCGGCCACCGTCATCGAGCGATAGAGGTAATCAGTGTGTGGCTGGGCTGCCATGGCGGGCCTCCGTTGAGCAAAAGGGGGAGCATCATTGGAATGCCTGTATCCCACCTGTTTTCAGGGCTGGCAAGAGGGCGCGCAGTATTCGGCAGATTTGCGATGCAGGAGGGTCACACCACCATAGTTACTACTAAATTCGAGGCGGCGCTCAGCAGCAAATGCGTTGCCGTAGAGAGGGCTGTTTATGGCCGCGTCAGCGCGCAGCACCAAGCGCGGCGGCCCACCACACTTTCTGCCGCTCGCCAGCCCCATTCTTGAGCCTTCATGCCGTAAAAGGCCCATTAAGGCGCATGAATACGGGCTTTGCCCAAGGCTTGTGCGCGCCGCAAACTCTGCTGGCGCTGGCGCTAAAAACGGTGCTTTGTATTGAGGTGCGGGCGTTTTTGACGCCATCTGCTGATTTCACAGTGTTGTAATGAAGCTGTGTTGCACAGGGCTGACGCGCCGCCAGAGCCGCGAACGCTTGGCCACATTCCATTGACTCCAGGACCACACGCCATGAGCTTTCTTCGTCCCAAATTCATTACGTTCGACTGCTACGGTACGCTGACCAACTTCCACATGGGCACCCTGACCCGCGAGCTGTTTGCCGACCGCGTCACGCCTGAGCAGATGGAACAGTTCGTCAAGGACTTCACCGCCTACCGCCTCGACCAGGTGATGGGTGACTGGCGGCCCTACGATGAAGTGCTCAAGACCGCCCTGGCCCGTACCTGCAAGCGTTGGGGCATTGAGTATCGCGAAGAAGGCCAGCTGTATTACGACGCCGTGCCGACCTGGGGGCCCCATGCCGATGTGCCAGCCGGCCTGTCGAAGATCGCCGACAAGATTCCCCTGGTGATTTTTTCCAATGCCATGGACAGTCAGATCATGTCCAACGTCGAGAAGCTCGGCGCACCGTTCCACAAAGTGTTCACCGCCCAGCAGGCCCAGGCCTACAAGCCACGCCTGCGCGCGTTCGAGTTCATGCTCGACAACCTGGGCTGCGGTCCGGAAGACATCTTGCATGTGTCGTCCAGCTTCCGCTACGACCTGATGCCGGCCCACGATATGAAGATCAAGCACAAAGCCTTCGTTGCCCGTGGGCATGAAGTGCCGGCCAATGCCGCCTATGGTTACCAGCAGATTACCGATATCGGCGGGTTGCCAGGCCTGGTGGGTTTGTAAAACGAACGTCCACAGCGCGCGAGGTTAGACATGGGCAGTGAATCCTATTGGCTCGACACCGCACCGGCCTTCACCGGCGCACAGTCGGGTGACCTGCCCCGGCAGGTCGATGTGGCGGTCGTCGGTGGCGGGTTCACCGGGCTGTCGGCTGCCCGTGCACTGGCCATGCGCGGCGCCAGCGTGGTGGTGCTGGATGCCGGGCGGGTGGTCGGTGAAGCGTCGGGGCGCAACGGCGGGCAGTGCAACACCGGCGTGGCTCAGGACTACGCCGGGCTGCACGCCAGCCTCGGCGCCGACCGCGCGCGCGCCTATTACCAAGCCTATGAAAGCGCGGTGCACACGGTGGTGTCGCTGGTGGCGCAGGAGCAGATCGCCTGCGACCTGGTGCGCAACGGCAAGCTCAAGTTGGCGGCCAAGCCCCTGCATTACGAGGGACTGGCACGCACCTGCGAACTGATCCGGCGCGAGGTGGACGCCGATGTGGAGTTGCTCGACGCCGGGCAGGCCCGTGCTGAAGTCAATTCGGTGCAGTTTCATGGCGGCCTGCTGCAACGCAACGGCGTGCAGATGCATATCGGCCGCTTCGGTGTGGGGCTGGCCGACGCCGCCGCGCGACGTGGCGCGCTGATTCACGAGCACACCCTCGTCAACGACTGGAAGGCGCACGCCGGAGGCTATCAAGTCAACACTGCCAAGGGCTCGCTGCACGCCGGTCAGGTGTTGCTGGCCAGCGGCGCCTGCCAGCACGGCGGCCTCGGCTGGTATCGCCGGCGCATCGTGCCGGTGGGCAGCTTTGTGATCGTCACCGAGGTGTTGCCCCAGGCGCTGATCGATCAGCTGTTGCCGCAGCACCGTGCCTATGTCACCAGCCGCATGATCGGCAATTACTTTCGGCTGACCCCGGACAACCGCCTGCTGTTCGGCGGGCGTGCGCGGTTCGCCATGTCCAACAGTGTGTCCGACGCCAAGAGCGGCAAGGTGCTGCAAGCGGCGATGGTGAACATGTTCCCGCAGTTGGCGCAGGTGAAGATCGACTACTGCTGGGGCGGCCTGGTGGACATGACTTCCGACCGCCTGCCACGCGCAGGCCAGCACGGCGGCGTGTTTCACTCCATGGGCTACAGCGGCCATGGCGTGCAGATGTCGGTGCACATGGGGCAGGTGATGGCCGAGGTGATGGCCGGCAATGCGGCGGCCAATCCCTGGCGCGAGCTTGAGTGGCCGGCGATCCCCGGACACTTCGGCACACCCTGGTTCCTGCCGTTCGTGGGCGCCTATTACCGCTTCCAGGATTACTTGCATTGAAGCGCCGCAGTTGACTCACCGTCGTTTGCGTTTCCAGGACGCTCCGGATATCCGTGAGCACTCGAATCTTTTCATCTTCGACAGGTAGCCTTGCCATGACAGACAACAAGAACACGCCCGACCTCATCTCCGGTGCAGAAAGCCTGCGGGTATTTGAAGGCCTTAACCGTGGCATGTCGCGCCGCAACGCCCTGCAGATGCTCGGCGTCGCCGGTGTGGCGGCGGCGGGCGCGGGCAGCCTGTTCGGCGCCGCCGGCAAACTGTGGGCCGATGACGCGCCAGTGGCCGGCAAGGGCAAGCCTGGCGGCAAAATTCGCGTGGCCAGCGTGGCCAGCTCCACCGCCGACACCCTCGACCCGGCCAAGGGCGGCCTGTCTACCGACTACGTGCGCCAGTACATGTTCTACAACGGCCTGACCCGTTTCGACGTGCACATGGTGCCGCAACTGGAACTGGCCGAACGCATCGATAACACCGACGCCACGCTGTGGACCATCACCCTGCGCAAGGACGTCACCTTCCACAACGGCAAGTCGCTCACCGCCGCCGACGTGGTGTATTCCCTGAATCGGCACAAGGACCCGGCAATCGGCTCCAAAGTCATGGCGCTGGTGGCGCAGTTCGAGGAGATCAAGGCCAGCGGTCCCAACGAGGTGCAGATTCGCCTCGGCGCGCCGAATGCCGAGCTGCCTTCGATCCTGGCCGTGTCGCACTTGCTGATCGTGCCCGAAGGCACCACCGACTTCAGCCAGGGCATTGGCACCGGGCCGTTCAAGGTCAAGGAATTCAAGCCAGGCGTGCGTTCGGTGGCGGTGCGCAACCCCAACTACTGGAAACCCGGCCTGCCGTACCTGGACGAGATCGAAGTCATCGCCATCAGCGACGAACCGTCGCGGGTCAATGCGCTGCTGTCGGGCGATGTGCACGCGATCAACCAGGTCGACCCGCGCTCCACCACCCGGATCAAGGCCAGCGCCGGCCATCAATACGTGGATTCGCCCTCGGGCAACTACACCAATCTGATCATCCGCCAGGACCAGATGCCGGGCAAAAGCCCGGAGTTCACCCAGGCCATGAAATGCCTGCTGGACCGCGAACAGGTCAAGTCCGCCGTGTTCCGCGGGTTTGCCGTGGTGGGTAATGATCACCCGATTGCGCCCGGTTCGCGTTACTACAACGCCGACCTGCCGCAGACCGTGTACGACCCGGAGAAGGCGCGCTTCCTGCTGAAAAAAGCCGGCATGGAAAGCATCACCATGCCGCTCGCCGCTTCGCCCGCCGCGACCTCCTCGGTGGACATCGCCGTGCTGTTGCAGCAATCGGCGAAACAGGCCGGCCTCAAGCTCGACGTCAACCGCCTGCCCAGCGACGGCTACTGGTCCAACCACTGGATGAAGCATCCGTTGAGCTTCGGCAACATCAACCCACGGCCGAATGCCGACGTGATGTTCTCGCAGTTCTTCCAGTCCAAGGCGCCGTGGAACGAGTCCGGCTGGCAGAACGAGCAGTTCGATCAGTTGCTGTTGCTGGCCCGCGCCGAAACCGACGAAGCCAAGCGCGGCAAGATGTACGCCGATATGCAGACCCTGGTGCATGACCATTGCGGTATCGGCGTGCCGGTGTTCATCAGCAACATCGATGGTGTCGACCAGCGCCTGAAGGGCTACCGCACTCACCCGCTGGGCGGCTTCATGGGCTACATGTTCGCCGAGCAGGTGTGGTTGGACGCGTGATGAGGGCTTTGCGATGAACAGCACTACACTGTGGTTGATCGGCCGGCGCCTGGGCGCTGCCGTCGTGACCTTGTTGATCGTGTCCATGGTCGTGTTCGCGATCACGGCAGTCCTGCCCGGCGATGCGGCGCAACAGGCCCTCGGCCAGTTCGCGACGCCTGAACAGGTGGCGGCACTGCGCCTGAAACTGGGGTTGGACCAGCCCGGTGTGTTGCGCTACCTGCACTGGTTGATGAACCTGCTCACCGGCGATCTGGGCATGTCGGTGTCCAGCGCGATGCCGGTGAGTGAGCTGATGGGCGGACGGGTGCCCAACACCCTGATGCTGGCGGCCACCACGGCGCTGGTTTCGGTACCGGTGGCGCTGGTGCTCGGCATCGGTTCGGCGATGGCCCGAGGCGGGCGCATCGACAACATCCTGAGCTTCGTCACCCTGGCCATGGTCGCGGTGCCGGAGTTTCTGGTGGCGACCCTGGCGGTGCTGATCTTCGCGGTGAACCTGGGGTGGCTGTCGTCGCTGTCGTATGCCAGCGATATCAGCTCGCCGTGGGAGTTCATGCGCACCTATGCCTTGCCGGTGATGACGCTGTGCTGCGTGATCGTCGCGCAAATGGCACGCATGACCCGCGCTGCAGTGATCGACCAGCTCGACAGCCCCTACGTCGAAATGGCCAGGCTCAAAGGCGTCGGCCCGATCCGCATCGTGCTGCGCCATGCCTTGCCCAATGCCATCGGCCCGATTGCCAATGCCATCGCCCTGAGCCTGTCGTACCTGCTGGGCGGCGTGGTCATCGTCGAAACCATCTTCAACTACCCGGGCATTGCCAGCCTGATGGTCGATGCGGTGACCAATCGCGACATGGCGCTGGTGCAAGCCTGCACCATGCTGTTCTGCACGGCTTACCTGAGCCTGGTGCTGATCGCCGACCTCTGCGCAATCCTCTCCAACCCGAGGCTGAGAAACCAATGAACACGCTCATTGCGAAGTCCAAGCCTGCATCCTCCGCCCTGGCACTGGCCAAAGCCTCCAACGGCCCGTCCTGGCTGGGTCTGGCCGGTGCGGTGATCTGCGTCGCCTGGCTGCTGCTGGCGCTGGTCGGCCCCTGGCTGGCGCCACACCCGGTGGGTGAAGTGGTGTCCGATAACGTCTTCGACGGCTTCAGCCTGGCGCACCCGTTCGGCACCGACTACCTGGGCCGTGACATGCTCAGCCGGGTGATGGTCGGCGCACGCTTCACCGTCGGGCTGGCGCTGGTGGCCGCGGTGCTTGCCAGCACCCTGGGCACCCTGTGTGCGCTGGTGTCGGTGGTGTCGCCCAAGTGGCTGGACGAAATCATCAGCCGCATCATGGACGCCTTCATTTCCATCCCGAGCAAAATGCTCGCGCTGATCATGGTGTCGGCTTTCGGCTCGTCGGTGACTCTGCTGATCTGCACGGCGGTCATCAGCTACATCCCCGGATCGTTCCGCGTGGCCCGCAGCATGGCGGTGAACATCGAGGCGCTGGAATACGTGCAGGTCGCCCGCACCCGGGGCGAGCGCCGTTTGTACGTAGCGTGCCGGGAGATCCTGCCGAACATCCTCAACCCGGTGCTCACCGACCTCGGCCTGCGGTTCGGTTACATCGTACTGTTGCTCGCCGGCATGAGTTTTCTCGGCCTCGGCGTGCAGCCACCCGACGCCGACCTCGGCTCGCTGGTGCGCGAAAACATCGGCGGCCTCAGCCAGGGCGCGCTGGCTATCGTTATTCCGGCGCTGGCCATTGGCACCCTGACCATCGGCGTGAATCTGTTGATCGACTACCTGTCTTCCAGGCGTAGCCGACGCACCGGAGGCCATTGAAATGACTGAATTGATTCGTGTCGAAGACTTGCGCGTGGTCGCCTGTGGCGAACGCGGCGAGGTGGAAATCGTCAAGGGCGTGAGCTTTGCCCTGGAACAGGGCCAGGTGCTGGCGCTGATCGGCGAGTCCGGTTCCGGCAAGACCACCATCGCCCTGGCGCTGTTGGGCTATGCGCGCAGTGGTTGCCGGTTGTCCGGCGGCGTGGTGCGTGTGGGTGAGCACGACATGCTGGCGGCGAGCGAAAGCCAGTTGCAGAAACTGCGCGGCAACCGCGTGTCCTATATCGCCCAGAGTGCCGCCGCCGCGTTCAACCCGGCGAAAAAACTTATCGACCAGGTGGTGGAGGGCGCCTTGATCCATGGCCTGGGCAGCCGCGTTGAGCTGGAGGCCAAGGCGATCGAGCTGTTCCGCGACCTGTCATTGCCAAACCCGGAAACCATCGGCCAACGCTACCCGCACCAGGTCTCGGGCGGGCAGTTGCAGCGGGTGATGGCGGCCATGGCGCTGATCAGCGACCCGTTGCTGGTGGTGCTCGACGAGCCCACCACGGCGCTGGACGTGACCACCCAGATCGACGTGCTGCGCGCGTTCAAGCGCGTGGTGCGCGAGCGCGGTGCCACGGCGGTGTACGTGTCCCACGACCTGGCGGTGGTGGCGCAGATGGCCGACCGCATCGTGGTGCTCAATGACGGGCAGATTCTTGAACAAAGCGACACCGCACCCTTGCTGGCGGCGCCGGCTCATGACTACACGCGCAGCCTGCTTGCAGCCGCGCGGCCCGACGCGACGATTCGCCCGCCCAGCGGCATCGCCGAAGACACGCCGCTGCTGACCATCAGCGGCCTGACCGCCGGTTACGGCAACAAGAACGCCCAGGGCATGCCGCTGATCCGTGTGCTCGAAGGCATCGACCTCACCGTGCGCCGTGGCCAGGCGATTGGCGTGATCGGCGAATCCGGCTCGGGCAAATCCACCCTGGCGCGGGTGGTCGCGGGCCTGCTGACACCGGCCCTGGGCGGCCTCACATTCGACGGCCAGCCCCTCGGCGGTTGCCTGTCCGAGCGCACGCCGGAACAGTTTCGACGCATTCAGATGGTGTTCCAGAACGCCGACACCGCGCTTAACCCGATGCACAGCGTGGGCGCCATCATTGGCCGCCCGCTGAAGATGTATTTCGGCCTCAAGGGCGCGGCGTTGCGCGAGCGCACCCATGAACTGCTCGACCTGGTGCGCCTGCCGCACGCCCTGGCCGAGCGGCGCCCCAGCGAGTTGTCCGGCGGGCAGAAGCAGCGGGTCAACCTGGCCCGGGCGCTGGCCGCCAAACCCGACCTGATCCTCTGCGATGAAGTGACCTCGGCGCTGGACACCGTGGTCGGCGCGGCGATCCTTGAGCTGCTGCGCGATTTGCGCCAGCAACTGGGCGTGTCCTACCTGTTTATCAGCCACGACATCTCCACCGTGCGCGCGCTGTGCGACGACATTGTGGTGATGTACAGCGGCCACAAGGTGCAGGCCGGCAGCCGCGAGTCGTTTGCCGCGCCGCCGTTCCATCCCTACACCGACCTGCTGATTCATTCGGTGCCGGAGTTGCGCCAGGGCTGGCTGGAAACCTGCGGCGCCACCAGCGGTATCCTGCCGCCAGTGGGCGCGAAGGCTGCCGTGCCGGAGCTGTGCACCTTCCTCAACCGCTGCCCGGTGCGTATCGACGGCGTCTGCAACCGCGTCGCCCCTATCCGCCACTCCCTGGACAATGGCAGTGAAATGCTCTGCCACCATGACGGCGCCCAATTGATCAAGACCCAGCGTGGCCTCGTGGTGGAAAACAGCGGAGCTTACGCATGAGCCGATATTTTGCCCTGCAACGGAGCCAGTCCTTATGAAACCGCGCGTACTGGAGATCCTGAAAAAACTGATGGCGTTCGACACCGTGTCGTCCGAGTCGAACATGGCCTTGATCGAATACGTGCGCGACCTGCTGCTGACCCAAGGCATCGAGTCGCTGATCGTCAAGGACCAGAGCGGCAAGAAAGCCAACCTGTTCGCCAGCACCGGGCCCGAAGTGCGCCCCGGCGTGCTGCTCTCCGGGCACACCGATGTGGTGCCGGCGGCAGGGCAGGCCTGGACCTTCGCGCCGTTTGCCGCCACCGTGCAGGACGGGCGCATCTACGGGCGTGGCAGTTGCGACATGAAGGGCTTTATCGCGCTGGCCATCGACGCCATGCTCGATGCGGCGCAGCACACCTTGAACCGCCCGTTGCAACTGGCCTTGTCCCATGACGAAGAGATCGGCTGCGTCGGCGTACGGCGCCTGCTCGATGTGCTGCACCTGGCACCGATGCGTCCGTTTCTGTGTGTGATCGGCGAGCCGACCAACATGCAATTCGTGCTGGGGCACAAGGGCAAGGGCTCCTACCGCACCTACTGTCGAGGCCTGGAGGCGCACTCGTCGCTGGCGCCGCGTTCGGTCAACGCCATCCATGTCGCCTGCGACTTTATCGCCGCACTGCGCGAGAGCCAGCAGCAGTTGCAGCACCATGGCGCCCAGGACAGCGATTACGATGTGCCCTACAGCACCGTGCATGTCGGGCAGATTGTCGGCGGCAAGGCGCTGAACATCGTGCCCAACCTGTGCACCTTGGATTTCGAGGTGCGCAACCTGCCGGCCGACAACCTGGACCTGTTTCTGGAGCAACTGCGCGAGCGCGCCGAAGTGATCGTGCACGAGGCGAAAAAACTCTCCAGCGTGGCCGCCATCGAGATCGAAACCGTCAACGTCTACCCCGGCCTCGACACGCACCCCAGCGTTGAAGCGGTGCGTTTTCTCAAGCAGTTCGCCGCGCCCGACACCGGCACCGCCAAGGTCTCGTTCGGCACCGAAGGCGGGCTGTTCAAGCAGCGCCTGGACGTGCCGGTGGTGGTGTGCGGGCCGGGCTCCATCGAACAGGCGCACAAGCCCGACGAGTTTATCGAGATCAGCCAGATGGAGGCCGGCGAGGCATTCCTGCACAGCCTGCTTGGCTCGTTGAGGGCTTAGCAGAGCCTGCCGTTGCGCGGGTAATTTCAGCACGCCACGCTGCCCACGCCACGCTTTCGGCATCCTCGTTCGCGGCACCTCCCTAGACTGGAGCGTGTCTCGGATCAGGACTCGACCATGCTCACTACTCGCCTGCAAGACCCCAGCCTTCTGGCTGAACTCGCCTATGTTGACGGCCAGTGGATCGCCGCCGCCAGCGGCGCCACCCTGGACATCCTTGACCCTGCCAGCGGCGAGGTGCTCGCACGGGTGCCGGCCATGGACACGGTCGACACCCGCCGCGCCATCGACGCCGCCGAGCGTGCCTGGCCCGCCTGGCGTGCACGCCCGGCCGCCGAACGCGCAGCGCTGCTGGAGCGCTGGTACCAGGCCATGCTCGACAACCTCGAGGACCTGGCGCTGATCATGACCTGCGAGCAGGGCAAGCCGCTCAATGAAGCCCGTGGCGAGATTCGCTACGGCGCAGGCTTCGTCAAATGGTTCGCCGAAGAAGCACGGCGGGTGTATGGCGAAACCATGCCGGCGCCCAGTGGCGACCGGCGTCTGCTGACGTTGAAACAGCCGGTGGGGGTGTGCGCCGCCATCACCCCGTGGAATTTCCCCAACGCGATGATCACCCGCAAGTGCGCGCCGGCATTGGCCGCCGGTTGCCCGATCATCGTCAAACCGTCCGACCTCACACCGCTGTCGGCCCTGGCCCTGGCGGTGCTGGCCGAGCGCGTCGGCATTCCGGCCGGCGTCTTCAATGTGATCACCGGGCTGCCCGCCGGCATCGGCGCCGAGCTGACCGGCAACCCGGTGGTGCGCAAGATTTCCTTCACTGGCTCCACCGCCGTCGGCCGCCTGCTGATGCGCCAGAGCGCCGAGCACATCAAGCGCCTGAGCCTGGAACTGGGCGGCAATGCGCCGTTCGTGGTGTTTGACGACGCCGACCTGGAGCAGGCGGTGGCCGGGGTCATGCTCAGCAAGTTTCGCAATGCCGGGCAAACCTGCGTGTGCGCCAACCGCATCCTGGTGCAGGCCGGCATCTACGAACGCTTCGCCGCGCGGCTGGTGGAGGAGGTGGGCAAGCTCAAGGTCGGTAATGGGCTGCAGGAGGGCGTGACCATCGGCCCGCTGATCAACCCTGCGGCGGTGGCCAAGGTGACGCGGCATATCGAGGATGCCCTGAGCCAGGGCGCGACCTTATTGTGTGGCGCCATCCCAGGTGGTGACAGCCCGTTTGTGCAGCCTACGGTGCTGGGCGAAGCCCACGCCGGGATGCTGCTGGCCAATGAGGAAACCTTTGGGCCGGTGGCGCCACTGATGCGCTTTACCGACGAAGCTGAGGCGCTTGCGCTGGCCAACGCCACGCCGTACGGGTTGGGTGCCTATTACTTCACGCAGAACCTGGCACGCTCGTGGCGCTTTGGTGAGGCGCTGGAGTTTGGCATGGTCGGGCTCAATACCGGGATCATCTCGATGGAGGTGGCGCCGTTTGGCGGTATCAAGCAGTCGGGGCTGGGGCGTGAGGGGAGCAAGTACGGGTTGGATGAGTATCTTGAGGTTAAGGCATTTCATATTGGGGGGTTGGGGTGACAGCTTTTTAGCGGTGGGTACATATCCGTTATTTGGGTAACGGCTATGTAGGGTTCCGCCCTTACGGCGGGTCACTTTTGGAAAAGAGCCCCAAAGTAACCAAAGGGCTCTTGCCCCACCACTCGGCACCTCGCTAGGGCTCGGTGTGCCCGCACTCCGGCTTGAATCCGTGGGCCGCCGCGATGGGCCATCCCTGGCCCAGCGCGGCTAACCCGGCGTCCTGCCGGGTTACCCACGGATTCAAGCCTGCGGGCGGCCAGCGTGGTTAACGGGGCGCCTGAGATCAAGATCAAAAGCCAGAGCCAGAGCCAGAGCAAAGCAGATCAAAAGCAGTGTGATATCCAACAGACAAATGGAGATCAACTGTGGGAGGGGGCTTGCTCCCGATAGCAGTGGGTCAGCTACCCATAAGCTGACTGACACTCAGCCATCGGGAGCAAGCCCCCTCCCACAGTTTGAACAGCGCCAGATAGGAAAACCTCGGTCGGCTCTAAGGCCGCCGCGCTCTTGATCTTGATCTGAGGCGCCCCGTCAAACACGCTGGCCGAACGCAGGCTTTGGAGCGTGGGTAACCCGGCAGGACGCCGGGTTAGCCGCGCTGGGCCAAGGATGGCCCATCGCGGCGGCCCACGGTCCAAAGCCGGAGTGAGGGCACACCGAGCCCAGGCGAGGTGCCGAGTGTTGGGGCAAGAGCCCTTTTGGTTACTTTTGGGGCTCTTTTCCAAAAGTGACCCGCCGTAAGGGCGGAACCCTACGTAGCCGTTACCCAAATAACGGATATGTACCCAGTAATAACGGATATGTACCCCATCAATACCCCTTCCCCCGATCCACCTCCCCAACCATCCGCTCCCCGCGCTGAAACCTTCGAATATTCCCCAACAACACGCCAAACGCACTCTCCGGCTGAGTCATCGCCGCAATATGCGGCGTCAGCACAATCTGCGGATGCCCCCAAAACGGATGCTCTTCTGGCGCCGGCTCCTGCTGCAGCACGTCCAGCACCGCGCCGCTGAGTTGCCCGCTGGAAAGCGCTCCCAGCAGATCCTCCTCCACCAGGTGCCCGCCGCGTCCCATGTTGATCAGCCCCGCACCCTGTGGCAGTTGATCAAACAAGCGGCTGTTGAGAATGCCCTGGGTCTGCTCGGTCAACGGCAACACGCACAGCAGAATGTCGCACTGGCCGAGAAACGCCGGCAGTTGCGCTTCACCCGCATAACACGTAACCCCCGGCAGTTGATGTGCGCTGCGGGCCCAGCCCGACAAGGCAAACCCCAGCGGTGCGAGGGTCGCAAGGATCTGCTGCGCCTGCGCGCCCAGGCCCATCACGCCGACGCGGCGGTTGGCCGCCGGTTGCAACCGGTGCGCCTGCCAGCAGCGCGCCGTCTGTTGCTGGCGGTAGCGCAGCATGTCGCGATGCAGGGTGAGCACGGCCCAGGTGGCGTATTCGCACATGCCCTGGGTGATGCCGGGATCGAGCAGGCGCACCACCGGCAAGTCGGCGGGCAAGCGGGCAAGGTCCAGTTGATCGACCCCGGCCGATACGGCAAACAGCACCTTCAGGTTGGGCAGCAATTGTTCAAGATCGTCCGGCGCCAGCCAGGCGGCGAGGTAGTCGATTTCGCTGGGGTCGCCAATGTCCGGCCAGGCGCGCCATTCGATGTCCGGCGCGTGTTCGGCAAACAGCGCCTTCCAGCGTTCGCCGCGCACGGGGTCGGATTTGTAGAGCAGGGCCATGGGCATCTCCGCAGGGCTGAAAGTAGCCATCATCATCGCGCAATGCCGGCGCAGGATCTGTTGAAACGCAGTGGAAAAACAGTCGATCCGAATTTCTCACAGGGCAAGTTCGGTGCAGTTCGTTTTTGCCAGGCCGTAATCTGAATGTCATCGCAACCACCTTCCGGTTGCCGGGCTCACCTTGGGAAATGCCATGAACAGCAGAGTCGATAAAACCCCACATTTGCTCCGTCAGCGCGATCAATTCGTACCCCGTGGCCTGATCACTGCGCACCCGCTGGTGATCGATCGCGCCCAGGGCGCCGAACTCTGGGACGTGGAAGGCAAGCGCTATCTCGATTTCGTCGGCGGCATCGGCGTGCTGAACATCGGTCATAACCACCCCAAAGTGGTCGCGGCGGTGCAGGCGCAGTTGCAGAAAGTCTCCCACGCCTGCTTCCAGGTGGTGGCCTACCAGCCTTACCTCGACCTGGCCCAGCGCCTGTGCGAGATGGTTGGCGGGGAGGCGGCGTACAAGGCGGCGTTCTTCACATCCGGCGCCGAGGCGGTGGAAAATGCGGTGAAGATCGCCCGTGCCCACACCAATCGTTCGGCAGTCATTGCCTTTCGCGGCGGCTTCCATGGCCGCACGTTGCTTGGCACGACGCTCACCGGCATGAGCCAGCCGTACAAACAGAACTTCGGACCGTTCGCGCCGGAGGTGTTCCACACCCCCTATCCCAACGCATATCGCGGCATGACCAGCGAGCTGGCGCTCAAGGCGCTGGATGAACTGCTAGCCACCCAGGTTGCCCCGGACCGCGTCGCGGCGATTCTCATCGAGCCGGTGCAGGGTGACGGCGGCTTTCTCGCCGCGCCGCCGGAGTTTCTTCAGGCCTTGCGCGCACTGGCCGACAAACACGGCATCGTGCTGATCCTCGACGAGATCCAGACTGGTTTCGGTCGCACCGGCAGCTGGTTCGGTTTCCAGCACTCGGGCATCCAGCCCGACCTGGTCACCGTGGCCAAGAGCCTGGCCGGCGGCTTGCCGCTGTCCGGCGTGGTGGGCAAGGCGCACATCATGGACGCGCCGCTGCCTGGCGGTCTGGGCGGCACCTACGGCGGTAATGCGTTGGCCTGCGCGGCGGCGCTGGCGGTGATCAGTGCGTTCGAAGAGGAACAATTGCTGGCGCGCAGCCACGTCCTCGGCGAACGCCTGCGCCACGGTTTGCTCGGTCTGCAGGCGCGCTACCCGCGCATCGGTGACGTGCGTGGCACCGGCTTCATGTTGGCAATCGAACTGGTCAAGGACGACGCGGCGCGTAGCCCGGATGCCGACCTCAATCAGCGGGTGATCGACGAAGCCCGCGCCGGTGGTTTGCTGGTGATCAAGTGCGGCGTGTACCGCAACGTGCTGCGCTTCCTTGCGCCGCTGGTGACCACCGAGGCGCAGGTCGACGAAGCCGTGCAGATTCTCGACGCAGCCCTGGCACGGGTCTTGAACTGAGCCGCTACCGGCGGCGAACCCGGTTGGCGGCAGCGCCCGTGACCCGTTATGGCGCACGGGCGACCACATTGCATCATTGGAGGCGTGACCCCTCATGGGACTGACAGATTATCGAGCGTTGCTGATCGATTGTGATGGGGTGCTGGTGGACCGTGACTCGGGCGTGTTCGCCGCGTTGCAGCCGCTGCTCGACAGCCGTGGCGGGCCAGCGCCGGCCAGGGAGCAGGTGCTGGCCGAGTTCAACACGGTGATCGAGGGCCTCTACCCGCGTTTTGCCGAGCTGGGCTTCAGCGGCGTGCTGTGTTTTGCCCATCGCCAGCTCGCCGAGCGCTGGGGGCTGCACGCCAGTTGGGAGGAGGGCATGAGCTTTGCGCGTTCGGCGGGCAACTGGTCGCTGTTCGAGGATGCGCCGGGGGCGATGCTGTACCTGCGCAAGTTCTATCGTCTGCTGGTGCGCGGCGACCGCGATGCCGAGGACCGTGGGCTGTTGTGCGAGCGCCTGGGCATCGAGGCGGAGCATTTCATTTCCCTGGTCGAGGCCGAGCAATGGCTTGACCGCCAAGGGGCGCAGGTAGAGCCTGTGTTGCACGTGACCCGCGCATCAGCCGGCGCCGTTCTGGCGCTGGACCGCTGCCTGATCGGCCGTCACCGCTCGCCGCAGCCCACGCCGTGTGCAGCCGATTACTGCATTAACAGCATGGCTGACCTGGTCGCTCAGCATCAGCTGTCTTTACGGCGCTGATTTTGCTAGAAGATTGCTTACAAACGGCAGTCAAGAGGTATGCAATGGAAGGGCTCGTCAAGCTGGACCGGATCGACATCAGCATTCTGGTTGAACTGCAAAAAGATGGTCGGATGACCAACGTCAGCCTGGCCGATGCCGTGGGCCTGTCCGCCAGCCCCTGCCTGCAACGGGTCAAGCGGCTGGAGTCGGCCGGTTATATCTCCAGCTACAAGGCGCATCTGAACCTGGCCAAGATCACCGATTCGGTCACGGTGTTCACCGAAATCACCCTCAGTGACCACAAGCGCGAAGACTTCGCCAAGTTCGAATCCAACATCCGCCTGGTGGATGAGGTGCTCGAATGCCACCTCATCAGCGGCGGCTACGACTACCTCGTGCGTTTCATGACCCGCAGCATCCAGCATTACCAGGAAGTGGTCGAAGGCCTGCTGGACAAGAACATCGGTATCTCCAAGTACTTCAGCTATATCGTGATCAAATCACCGGTGCTGAAAGACGGCGTGCCGCTGCGCAAGCTGCTGCGTCATTGAGTGCGGCTGCGCCCGTTCAGGATCAGCAGGGTCAACAGCCCCGCGACAATGCCCCAGAACGCCGAGCCGATGGAAAACAGCGTCAGCCCTGATGCGGTGACCATAAAGGTGATCAGCGCCGCTTCGCGTTCCTTCGGCTCGTGCATGGCGACGCTCAGGCCATTGATGATCGAACCGAACAACGCCAGCGCCGCAATCGACAGCACCAGCTCTTTTGGCAAGGCGGCGAACAGTGCCGCCAGGGTCGCGCCGAACACCCCGGCAATGCCGTAGAACACGCCGCACCACACGGCGGCGGTGTAGCGCTTGTTTCGGTCTTCATGGGCATGCGGCCCGGTGCAGATGGCCGCGCTGATTGCCGCCAGGTTGATGCCGTGGGAGCCGAACGGCGCCAGCAGCAGCGAGGCCAGCCCGGTGACGCTGATCAATGGCGAGGCCGGCACGCTGTAACCGTCGGCGCGCAGCACGGCGATGCCGGGCATGTTCTGCGAGGTCATCGCCACCACGAACAGCGGGATGCCGATGCTGATGGTCGCCGCGAGCGAGAAGTGCGGCGTGGTCCACACCGGCACCGCCACTTCCAGGTGAAAGGCGCTGAAATCCAGCAGCCCCAGCAGCCCGGACAATGCGGTGCCGATCACCAGCGCGGCGAGCACCGCATAACGCGGCGACAGGCGCTTGATGATCAGATAGGTAAAAAACATCCCCAGCACCAGTGCGCTGCGATGTTGCGCGGCGACAAAGATTTCGCTGCCGATCTTGAACAGGATCCCGGCCAGCAAGGCTGCGGCCAGTGAGGCGGGGATGCGCTTGAGCAGTCTTTCAAAACTGCCGGTCAGCCCGCACAGCGTCACCAGCACCGCGCAGGTGATGTAGGCACCGATGGCTTCGCCGTAGCTCACACCGCCCAGGCTGGTGATCAATAGCGCAGCGCCGGGCGTCGACCAGGCGACGGTGATCGGCGTGCGGTAGCGCAGCGACAGGCCGATGCTGCACACCGCCATGCCGATGGACAGCGCCCAGATCCACGAAGAAATCTGCGCCGTGGTCAAACCGGCAGCCTGGCCGGCCTGGAACATCAGCACCAGGGAGCTGGTGTAGCCGGTCATCATGGCGATAAAACCGGCGACGACGGCCGACGGCGAAGTGTCGGCCAGCGGGCGCAGCGGCGCGTGGGTGGCGTCGGTCATGACGGGGTGTTCCTTTTGCCTGGGTATTTGCCGGTGAGGGCGCGGATTCAAGCCTAAACTCAAAGGTAACCGGTCATTGCAATACAGCCGGGGCCGCAAACAGCCGTACAGTGTGTTGGCGTATTGGGTTGTGTACAATGTGCCCCGTTTTCAGGCGATACTTGCCAGCGCCACGCTGTTGCCGTATTACCGTTAATTCGCCGCCGTTCTCCAAACCCGAGTGCCCATGAACGAACAGTTGCAACCTCTCAAGAAACAACCGCGCGCCGGCAAGGCCGGTCGCACCGGCACCCAGGACGATATCGTCTACGCGCATATCTTCGAGGCGATCCTCGAGCAGCGCCTGGCACCCGGCACCAAATTGAGTGAAGAGGCACTGGGCGAAATCTTTGGCGTGAGCCGCACCATCATTCGCCGTGCGCTGTCGCGTCTGGCCCATGAAGGCGTGGTGCTGCTGCGGCCCAATCGCGGTGCGGTGGTTGCCAGCCCGAGTGTCGAAGAGGCCCGCCAGGTGTTCATGGCGCGGCGTCTGGTGGAGCGGGCGATCACTGAATTGGCAGTACAGCACGCCACTGCCGAGCAACTGGCTGAACTGCGCCAGATGGTCAACGACGAGCGCGACAGTTTTTCCCGGGGGGATCGCGGTGCGGGTATTCGTCTCTCCGGCGAATTCCACCTCAAGCTGGCCGAAGCGGCTAAGAATGCGCCGCTGATCAGCTTTCAGCGCAGTCTGGTTTCGCAGACATCATTGATCATTGCTCAGTACGAAAGTGGCAACCGCTCGCACTGTTCCTACGATGAACACACCCAGTTGATCGATGCGATCGAAGCTCGCGATGCGGTGCTGGCGGTGGATTTGATGATGCATCATATGGATCATATCGACAGCAAGCTCAACCTTGATGAGGAAGGGGCTTCGGATGATTTGCATGCGGTGTTTTCGCATTTGCTGCAGACCAGGAAGGCTGGGCGTTCTTCTTTGAAGGTGTGAACACATTTTAAAAGTGTGGGAGGGGGCTTTAATTGTGTACATATCCGTTGCTGCGGTAACGGCTGCTTGCGGTTCCGCCCTTACGGCGGGTCACTTTTTGAAGAGCGCAAAAAGTAACCAAAAACGCTTCGCCCCACCACTCGGCACCTCGCTTAGGCTCGGTGTGCCCGCACTCCGGCTTGAATCCGTGGGCCGCCGCAATGGGCCATCCCTGGCCCAGTGCGGCTAACCCGGCGTCCTGCCGGGTTACCCACGGATTCAAGCCTGCGTTCGGCCAGCGTGGTTGACGGGGCGCCTGAGATCAAGATCAAGATCAAAAGCCAAAGCAAAGCAGAGCAGGTGATGTCCATCAGACCAATGGAGATCCAAATGTGGGAGGGGGCTTGCTCCCGATAGCAGTGGGTCAGCTACCAATAAGTTGACTGACACTCAGCCATCGGGAGCAAGCCCCCTCTCACATTTTGTACAGCGTTCGGCAAACCATTCCGGTCGGCTCTAAGGCTGCCGCGCTCTTGCTTTTGATCTGGGGCACACCGGGCCTGGGCGAGGTGCCGAGCGGTGGGGCGATGTAAGGGTGGAACCGCCAGCACTGGAGATGTACACAATAACCCCGTGGCCAAAAATCAGCGTTCGTGCACCAACCGACCCGCCGCATAGGTCTGCAACACCACCCGATCATCCCCCAGCGTCATCAGCACAAACAACGTCTCGGCAATAGTGTTCGACTGCTTCAAGCGATAACTGAGCAGTGGCGTAGCGTTGTAATCCAGCACCAGAAAATCCGCATCCGAACCCGGTTGCAAGGTCCCGATCCTGTCCTCCAGGCGCAGCGCCCGGGCGCCGCCGAGGGTCGCCAGGTACAACGACTTGAACGGGCTCAACCGCACGCCCCGCAACTGCATGACCTTGTACGCTTCGTTCAGGGTCTGCAGCAGTGAAAAGCTGGTGCCGCCGCCCACATCGGTGCCCAGACCGACATTGAGCTTGTGCTTCTCGGCCATCGGCAGGTTGAACAGCCCGCTGCCCAGAAACAGGTTCGAGGTAGGGCAGAAGGCGACTGCCGAGCCGGTCTCTGCCAGTCGCGCGCATTCGTCGTCACACAGGTGCACGCCGTGGGCGAACACCGAGCGTTCGCCCAGCAGCTTGTAGTGGTCGTACACGTCCAGGTAGCCGCTGCGCTCCGGGAACAGCTCTTTTACCCATTCGACTTCCTGCGTGTTCTCGCTGATGTGGGTCTGCAGGTACAGGTCGGGGTATTCCCCCAGCAACTGCCCGGCCAGTGTCAGTTGCTCCGGCGTGCTGGTGGGCGCAAAGCGCGGGGTGACTGCATAGTGCAGGCGGCCCTTGCCGTGCCAGCGTTCGATCAGCGCCTTGCTGTCCGCGTAGCTGGTTTGGGCGGTGTCGGTGAGGTAGTCCGGTGCGTTGCGGTCCATCATCACTTTGCCGGCGATCATGCGCAGGTCGAGTTTTTGCGCGGCTTCAAAGAACGCGTCCACCGACTGCGGGTGCACACTGCCGAACACCAGCGCCGTGGTGGTGCCGTTGCGCAGCAGTTCCTTGATGAAAATGTCCGCGACGTGCTCGGCATGGGCTTTGTCGGCGAACTGGCTTTCGCAGGGGAAGGTGTAGGTGTTGAGCCAATCGAGCAATTGCTCGCCATAGGCGCCGACCATGCCGGTCTGCGGCAGGTGAATATGGGTGTCGATCAGGCCTGGTGTGATCAGCGCGTCCTGATAATGAACGACTTCGGTGTCGGCGGGCAGGCTCGGCAGCAGGTCGGCGGCGTGGCCGACGGCGCTGATGCGGCCGTTTTCGATCACCAGCAGGCCGTCCTCGAAATACTCGTAGGAGGCTTCGATCCCCACTTCGGCAGGGTCGCCGATGCTGTGCAGGAGGGCGGCGCGGTAGGCTTTGCGAGTCAAAGGCATGAGGGTCTCGATTCAGATAGCTTGGCTGCGACGTGACGCCGGCAGCAGTTTGGCAATGGGTTCGGCGCGGGCAGCGTGCTGGCCGAAACTGGCGTTGTAGGTGGCGATGATTTCGCCGGCGATGGAAATGGCGATCTCCACCGGCAGTTTGCCCTTCACCTCGGTGAGGCCCATGGGGCAGCGCATGCGTTGCAGCTGCGCGGCATCGAAGCCGCGCTCGCGCAGGCGGTGTTCGAACTTGACGCGCTTGGTCCTGGAGCCGATCAGACCGAAGTAGGTGAAGTCATTGCGCTTGAGCAGGGCGGCGCTCAGTGCCAGGTCCAGCGCGTGATTGTGGGTCATGACGATGCAATAGCTGCCCGCTGGCAGGTCGGCAATTTCGTCGACCGGCTCTTCGCTGACGATTTTACGCACGCCCTCGGGAATCTGTTGCGGAAATTCCTGCTCGCGCGAATCGATCCAGCGCACCCGGCACGGCAGGCTCGCCAGCAACGGCACCAGTGCGCGGCCGACATGGCCGGCGCCGAACACCGCGATGTGTGCCTGCACCTGGCCCATGGGCTCGAACAGCAGCACGGTCACGCCGCCACAGCACTGGCCCAGGCTGGCGCCGAGGCTGAAGCGCTCCAGATGAGTGTTCTGCTGGCCGCGCACGAGCATGTCGCGGGCGATCTGCATCGCCTTGTATTCCAGGTGCCCGCCGCCGATGGTGTCGAAGGACCGGTCGGCGCTGATCACCATTTTCGACCCGGCATTGCGCGGGGTGGAGCCGAGCTCTTCGATGATGGTGACAAGCACGCAGGGTTCGCCGCTGGTTTGCAGGTGGGCGAGGGCGCTGATCCAGTTGTTCATGGTGACCTCTTGTGGTGTCTGTCAGGCCGTCATCGCGGGCAAGCCGCTCTTGCAGTCGGAATGCGTTCCCCTGTGGGAGCGGGCTTGCTCGCGAAGGCAGCACCTCGGTCCTAAAGCGAAGCCTGCAACTGCCGCATCTGCTCACACCCCCACAACACCCGCTCCGGCGTCGCCGGCGCATCGATCTTTGGCTGATGGCGGTAATCACCGAGGCTTGCGACCGCATCCTTGATCGCGCACCACGAGGCGATGCCGAGCATGAACGGCGGCTCGCCGACGGCCTTGGAGTGAAACACCGTGTCTTCCGGGTTCTTGCGGTTCTCCACCAGCTTCACCCGCAAATCCAGCGGCATGTCCGCCACCGCCGGGATCTTGTAGCTGGCCGGTCCATTCGTCATCAGCTTGCCCTTGTCGTTCCACACCAGCTCTTCCATGGTCAGCCAGCCCATGCCTTGAATGAAGCCGCCCTCGACCTGGCCGATGTCAATGGCCGGGTTCAGCGAGGCGCCCACGTCATGCAGGATGTCGGTGCGCAGCATCCGGTATTCGCCGGTGAGGGTGTCGACAATCACTTCGCAGCAGGCCGCGCCGAACGCGTAGTAGTAGAACGGCCGCCCGCGCGACTGGCTGCGATCGTAGAAGATTTTCGGGGTCTTGTAGAACCCGGTGCTCGACAGCGACACCTGGGCGAAGTACGCCTGCTGGATCAACGCCTCGAAGCTCAGGATCTGCTCGCGCACGCGCACATGGCCGTTGCGAAATTCCACATCCGCTTCACTCACGTCGTACTTGCGCGCGGCGAATTCCACCAGGCGTTGCTTGATGGTTTCGGCGGCGTTCTGCGCGGCCTTGCCGTTCAGGTCGGCGCCGCTGGAGGCGGCCGTGGGCGAGGTGTTCGGCACTTTATCGGTGTTGGTCGCGGTGATCTGCACGCGGTCGATGTGCACCTGGAAGACCTCGGCCACCACTTGCGCGACCTTGGTGTTCAGGCCCTGGCCCATCTCGGTGCCGCCGTGGTTGAGGTGGATGCTGCCGTCGGTGTAGATGTGGATCAGCGCGCCGGCCTGGTTGAGAAAGCTGGCGGTAAACGAGATGCCGAATTTCACCGGGGTCAGCGCCAGGCCTTTTTTCAGGATCGGGCTGTGGGCGTTGTACTGGCGGATCGCTTCGCGGCGTTCGGCGTATTGGCTGCTGGCTTCAAGCTCGGCGGTCATTTCGTCGAGCATGTTGTGCTCGACGGTCTGGTAGTAGTGGGTGACGTTGCGCTCGGTCTTGCCGTAGTAATTGGCCTTGCGCACCGCCAGCGGGTCGAGCGCGAGGTGGCGGGCGATGGCGTCCATCACTTCTTCGATGGCGACCATGCCCTGCGGGCCGCCGAAGCCGCGATAGGCGGTGTTGGACGCGGTGTTGGTCTTGCAGCGATGACCGTTGACCGTGGCGTCGCCCAGGTAATACGAGTTGTCGGCGTGGAACATCGCGCGGTCGACGATCGAGTTGGACAGGTCCGGCGAGCAGCCGCAGTTGCCCGCCAATTCCAGGTTGATCCCGTGCAGCCGGCCACTGTCGTCAAAACCCACGTCGTATTCGATATAGAACGGGTGGCGCTTGCCGGTCATCAGCATGTCTTCGACGCGCGGCAGGCGCATCTTGGTTGGCTGGCCGGTGAGGCGCGCGACCACTGCACACAGGCAGGCGGGGCTCGCCGCCTGGGTTTCCTTGCCGCCGAAACCACCGCCCATGCGGCGCATGTCGACGACGATTCTATTCATCGACACGTCGAGCACTTCGGCCACCAGTTTCTGTACTTCGGTGGGGTTTTGCGTGGAGCAGTAGACGATCATGCCGCCGTCTTCGGTGGGCATCACCGAGGAAATCTGGGTTTCGAGATAGAAGTGTTCCTGACCGCCGATGTGCAAGGTGCCTTGCAGACGATGTTTGGCCGCGGCCAATGCGCCCGCTGAATCCCCGCGTTGGTGGGTGTGGCTGTCGAGCACGAAGTGTTTGGTGCGGTAGGCTTCGACCACGTCGAGCACCGGTTCCAGGTCTTCGTATTCGATCAGCGCCGCCATCGCGGCTTTGCGCGCGGTGTCGAGGTCGCGGGCGGCCACGGCCAGCACCACCTGACCGACGTATTGCACGGTGTCGATGGCCAGCAGCGGGTCGCCGGGCAGCAACGGGCCGATGTCTTTGAGGCCCGGCACGTCTTCGTGGGTGATGACGATGCGCACACCGTCAAAGGCGTAGCAGGGCGCGGTGTCGATGCTGAGAATGCGCGCGTGGGCGCGGTCGGACAGGCGCGCATACAGGTGCAACTGGTTGGGAAATTCCAGGCGGTCATCGATGTACTGCGCTTCACCGCTGACGTGCTTGGCGGCGCTGTCGTGCTTGACGCTGCGGCCGACGCCAGAGGTGATTTCCCCGGCGAACAGCGCGGCCAGTTCGGCCTGGGTTTTAACGACGGCGTGATGGTTAGACATAAGCGGTCACCCGAGTCTCGATGTGCGGCGTCTGCAGCTCGATGAAGTATTTGCGCAGCAGGTTCTGCGCGCTGAGCAGGCGGTATTCCTTGCTGGCGCGAAAATCCGAGAGCGGGGTGAAGTCCTCGGCCAGGGCGGCGCAGGCGTGTTCGACGGTGGCGGCGTTCCAGGTGGCGCCGACCAGCGCGGCTTCGCAGTGTTTGGCGCGCTTGGGCGTGGCGGCCATGCCACCAAAAGCAACGCGCGCGTGGCGGATTACACCGTTGTCGATCTTCAGGTTGAAGGCGGCGCAGACCGCGGAAATATCATCGTCCAGGCGCTTGGACACCTTGTACGCACGAAACAGCGTGTGGCCCTTGGGCACGATGATTTTTTCGATGAATTCGCTGTCTTGCCGGGCGGTGACGCGGTAGTCGATGAAGTAGTCTTCCAGCGCCAGGGTGCGCCGGGTGTTGCCCTTGCACAGCACGATCTGCGCGCCCAGGGCGATCAGCAGCGGCGGTGAATCGCCAATCGGCGAAGCGTTGCCGATATTACCGCCCAGGGTGCCCTGGTTGCGGATCTGCAGGGAGGCAAAACGCTGCAGCAGTTCGCCAAAATCCGGATAGGCCTGGTGCAACGCGGTGTAGCAGTCGGAGAGGGCGGCGGCGGCGCCGATTTCCAGGCGGTCGTCAAAGGCGTCGATGCGCTTCATCTCGTCGATGTTGCCCACGTAGATCATCACCGGCAGCGTGCGGTGAAACTGCGTGACTTCCAGCGCCAGGTCGGTGCCGCCGGCGAGCAGCCGGGCTTGCGGGTAGGCGTCGTAAAGGTCGGCCAGGTCGGCGACGGTGAGCGGCACCAGGCAGCGTTTGTCGCCGCTGTTCAACTCGCCGGTCTGGGTGGGCGCGATGGCCTTGAGGCGGGCAATGGTCTGGGCCTGGCGACTGTCGAACTGGTCCTGGGGTTTGTTGCAGCAAGCCTGCGCGGCGGCGGCCAGGATCGGGCGGTAGCCGGTGCAGCGGCACAGGTTGCCGGCCAGGGCTTCGTGGGCTTTGTGGCTATCGGGTGAGTCGCTGTTCTTTTGCAGGGCAAACAGCGACATCACAAAGCCCGGCGTGCAAAAGCCGCATTGCGAGCCGTGGCACTCGACCATCGCCTGCTGCACGCTGTGCAACTGGCCCTGGTGCTTGAGGTCTTCGACGCTGATCAATTGTTTGCCGTGCAACGACGAAACAAAGGTCAGGCATGAATTGAGGCTGCGATAACGAATCCGCTCGGCGCCGCTGTCATCGCGGTGCAACTCGCCCACCACCACGGTGCACGCGCCGCAGTCACCGCTGGCGCAGCCTTCCTTGGTGCCGGGCTTGCCCACGTGTTCACGCAGGTAATTGAGCACCGTCAGGTTGGGGTCCAGGGCGTGCTCGCTACGGAGTTCCTGGTTGAGTAAAAACTGGATCACGGAAGGCCTCGCAGATTCATTATTGTTGTAACCGCTTTGCGCCGAATCTAGTCATGTCTGACTTTTCGGTCAATGCTTTTCTGACTTAAGGGTCAAGAAAGCGCGATCACAGCATCCTCAATTAGGGGGCGGGCTTCTGAAGCCGGCGTTTTTACAGGGTGATGAGCTGTAATAACTGCTTATTTCATGCCAAATTCGCCCCTGTGGGCGTAGCGCCATCAGCGAGCCAATGCGCTACACTGCCGCGCTGTCAACGATAGAAGATTTTGAAGGGAAAACATGACGTTCAAGGCGCCGGACAGTCTCGCCGAGCAAATCGCTCACCACCTCGCCGAACGCATTATTCGCGGCGATTTAAAGCCTGGGGAGCGTATCCAGGAACAGAAGGTCACGCTGGCGCTGAATGTCAGCCGTGGTTCCGTGCGCGAAGCCTTGTTGATCCTCGAACGTCGCCACCTCATCGCGATCCTGCCGCGCCGTGGCGCCCACGTCACCGAACTGACGGCGCACAAAGTGCAGAGCCTGTGCACGTTGATGGGCGAGCTGTACATCCTGCTCGGCAATGCGGTCGCCGAGGGCTGGCAGACCCAGGCCGACATGGCGCCGTTCGTGCAGATCCAGCAGCGCCTGGTGAGCAATTTCGAACGCCAGGACATCCGCGCCTTCGTCGAAGAAAGCTTCAATGTGATGCGCGCCGCGTACCCCTTCGCCAACAACCCGTATCTGCAGGAAACCGTCGAGAACCTGCAACCGGCGATGAACCGTGCCTATTACCTGGCCCTGGATCAGCGCAAGGCCAGCATGAGCGAATACCTGGCGCTGTTCGAGCAACTGCTCGCCGCCGTGCTCGAGCGTGACCTGGCGCAGATTCGCGCGGTGCTGTCGGCCTACTGCCAACGCAGCAGCTCGCTGGTGATCGCCGCGTTGGCGGACGCCTAAGCGTGCGGCTCAAGTGCATCAAGCTGGCGGGGTTCAAATCCTTCGTCGACCCGACCACGGTGAACTTCCCCAGTAACATGGCGGCGGTGGTCGGGCCCAATGGGTGCGGCAAGTCGAACATCATCGACGCCGTGCGCTGGGTGATGGGCGAGAGTTCGGCGAAGAACCTGCGTGGCGAGTCGATGACCGACGTCATTTTCAACGGCTCCACCAGCCGCAAGCCCGTGAGCCAGGCCAGCATCGAGCTGGTATTCGACAACTCCGACGGCACCCTGGTCGGCGAATACGCCGCCTACGCCGAAATCTCCATCCGCCGCAAAGTCACCCGCGACAGCCAGAACAGCTATTTCCTCAACGGCACCAAGTGCCGTCGACGTGACATCACCGATATCTTCCTCGGCACCGGCCTGGGCCCGCGTAGCTATTCGATCATCGAGCAGGGCATGATCTCCAAGCTGATCGAAGCCAAGCCTGAGGATCTGCGCAACTTCATCGAAGAAGCCGCCGGCATCTCCAAGTACAAGGAGCGTCGCCGCGAGACCGAAAACCGTATCCGCCGTACCCATGAAAACCTTGCCCGCCTGACCGACCTGCGCGAAGAGCTGGAGCGTCAGTTGGAGCGCCTGCACCGCCAGGCCCAGGCGGCCGAGAAGTATCAGGAATACAAGGGCGAGGAACGCCAGCTCAAGGCGCAGCTGTCAGCCCTGCGCTGGCAGGCGCTGAACGAGCAGGTGGGCCAGCGCGAGGCGATCATCGGCACCCAGGAAATCAGCTTCGAAGCCCTGGTGGCCGAACAGCGCAACGCCGACGCGAGCATCGAGCGCCTGCGTGACGGGCACCATGACCTGTCCGAGCGCTTCAATCTGGTGCAGGGGCGCTTCTATTCGGTGGGCGGCGACATTGCCCGCGTCGAGCAGAGCATCCAGCATGGCCAGCAGCGTCTGCGTCAGTTGCAGGACGATTTGAAGGAAGCTGAGCGCGCGCGCCTGGAAACCGAATCGCACCTGGGCCATGACCGCACTCTGCTGCTGACCCTCGGCGAAGAGCTGGACAGGCTCACCCCGGAGCAGGAAATCACCAGCGCCGCCGCCGAGGAAGCCGCTGCTGCCCTGGAAGAAGCCGAAACCACCATGCACGGCTGGCAGGAGCAGTGGGACGCCTTCAACCTGCAATCGGCCGAACCGCGCCGTCAGGCTGAGGTGCAGCAGTCGCGCATCCAGCAGCTGGAAACCAGCATGGAGCGCCTGGCCGAGCGCCAGCGGCGCATGCTCGAAGAGCGCGCGCTGCTCGCCGCCGACCCTGAAGATGCGGCAATCATGGCCTTGAACGAGCAACTGGCCGAAAGCGAGATGACCCTCGAAGAGCTCGAAGCCAGTGAAGAACAGCAAGTGGAGCGCCTGGAGCAACTGCGTCAGCAATTGCACACGGCGACCCAGGCCCAGCAGCAGGCCCAGGGCGATCTGCAGCGGCTCAATGGCCGGCTGGCGTCGCTTGAGGCCTTGCAGCAAGCGGCCCTGGACCCGGGCACCGGCACCGCCGAATGGCTGCGCGACCAGCACCTGGCCGAGCGTCCGCGCCTGGCCGAAGGCCTGAAGGTGGACGCCGGTTGGGAATTGGCAGTGGAAACCGTTTTGGGTGCCGACCTGCAAGCGGTGCTGGTGGATGATTTCGCCGGCTTTGACCTGGCCGGCTTTGCCCAGGGCGATCTGCGCCTGCTCAGCCCGGACGCCGATGGCAAGCGGGTGCCGGGCAGCCTGCTGGACAAGGTCGAGGCGGCCGTTGACCTGTCGCCGTGGCTGGGCCAGGTCAGGCCGGTTGAATCCCTCGACGAGGCGCTGGCCCAGCGCAGCCAGTTGGCGGCGGGCGAAAGCCTGATCAGCCGCGATGGCTACTGGGTCGGCCGTCACTTCCTGCGGGTGCGCCGCGCCAGCGAAGCCGAAAGCGGCGTGTTGGCCCGTGGCCAGGAAATCGTCAACCTGAGTGCCGAGCGCGAAGAACGCGAAGCCACCCTGGAACGCCTGGAAACCGAACTGCAAACCCTGCGCGCGACCCAGCGCCAGCAGGAAACCGGCCGCGAGCACCTGCGCCGTCTGTTGCAGGACGAAGCGCGCCAGCAGGGCGAATTGAAGGCGCAGCTCTCGGCAAGCAAGGCCAAGGCCGAGCAACTGACCCTGCGCCGCACGCGTCTCGACGAAGAAGTCGCGGAGATGGGCGAACAACGCGCCCTTGAACACGAACAGATCGGCGAAGCGCGCCTGCAGTTGCAGGAGGCCCTCGACAGCATGGCCCTGGACACCGAACAGCGCGAGCTGCTGCTGGCCCAGCGCGACAGCCTGCGCGAACGCCTCGACCGCGTGCGCCAGGAAGCCCGGCAGCACAAGGATCACGCCCATCAGTTGGCGGTGCGCCTGGGTTCAGTGCGCGCCCAGCATGCGTCCACCGCCCAGGCCCTCGAACGCCTGGAGATGCAGTCCGAACGCCTTACCGAAAAACGCGAGCAACTGAGCCTGAACCTGGAGGAGGGCGAAGCGCCGCTGGAAGAGCTGCGCCTCAAACTCGAAGAGTTGCTCGACAAGCGCATGAGTGTCGACGAAGAACTCAAGACCGCGCAGATCGCCCTGGAAGATGCCGACCGCGAATTGCGCGACGCCGAAAAGCGTCGCACCCAGGCCGAGCAGCAATCGCAGTTGATCCGTGGCCAGCTCGAACAACAGCGCATGGAGTGGCAAGCCCTCACCGTGCGCCGCAAGACCCTGCAGGACCAGTTGCTCGAAGACGGCTATGACCTGCACGGCGTGCTCAATACCCTGACCGCCCAGGCCAACGAGAAAGACGCCGAAGAAGAACTCGAACGCATTGCCGCGCGCATTCAGCGTCTGGGCGCGATCAACCTCGCGGCCATCGACGAATACCAGCAGCAGTCCGAGCGCAAACGTTATCTGGATGCTCAGGACGCCGACCTGGTCGAAGCACTGGACACCCTGGAAAACGTGATCCGCAAGATCGACAAGGAGACCCGCAACCGCTTCAAGGATACCTTTGATCAGATTAATGGCGGTTTACAGGCGTTATTCCCGAAAGTTTTCGGCGGTGGCAGCGCTTATCTGGAACTGACGGGCGAAGATCTACTCGATACAGGGGTGACGATCATGGCGCGCCCGCCGGGCAAGAAGAACAGCACCATCCATTTGTTGTCCGGCGGCGAAAAAGCCCTCACCGCACTGGCGCTGGTATTTGCCATCTTCAAGCTCAACCCGGCGCCGTTCTGCATGCTCGACGAAGTGGATGCGCCGCTGGATGATGCGAACGTCGGGCGCTATGCGCGCCTGGTCAAGGAGATGTCCCAGACGGTGCAGTTCATCTATATCACCCACAACAAGATCGCCATGGAAATGGCCGATCAACTGATGGGGGTGACGATGCACGAACCGGGGTGTTCGCGATTGGTGGCGGTGGATGTCGAAGAAGCGCTGAAGATGGTGGAGTCTTGAGCGCGGCCATTGGCGCCAATGCAGGGGGCGATAAAGGGCGTTTTACCGGTCTGAAGAAAGTGGCAAATGGACATATTTGCTCAAGGCATTTTGACAGACGGTGTAAAGTTATCTTTGGTCGTGCTAGTTTAATGTGAATTTTCGTGTACGTGGGCAAAACGTCAGTCAGAACATAGAGTTGGCGCCACGTTTTAAAGCGGTTTGCACGGTGCTAAACCCCTTATTTTTCAGCATTTTTTATTAGAGGCACGGGATTACATGGAAATCGGTCTGCGCGAGTGGCTGATCGTCATCGGCATCATTGTGATTGCCGGTATTCTTTTTGATGGCTGGCGCCGCATGCGCGGCGGCAAGGGCAAGCTTAAGTTTCGTCTGGACCGCAACCTGTCCAACTTGCCCGACGACGACGGCAGCGCCGAGCTGCTGGGGCCGCCCCGTGTGCTCGATACCCATAAAGAGCCGCAGTTGGACGAGCATGACCTGCCGTCGATGAGCGCGCCGCAGCGTGAAGCCCGCGAGCCGACCAAGCGTGGCAAGCGTGGCAGTGCAGGCGCCGCCGAACCGCACCAGGGTGACTTGAATCTCGACGTGGAAGAAGGCCCGAGCTTCAGCAGCCGCGACGATGATTTCCCCGATGAAAACGTCGGCAAGCAGGCCTCGCGTCAGTCAGTCAGCGACCAGCCGGCCGCCGAGGAAGTGCTGGTGATCAGCGTGATCTGCCGCGACGCCGGTGGTTTCAAAGGCCCGGCGCTGTTGCAGAACATTCTCGAAAGCGGCCTGCGCTTTGGCGAGATGGATATTTTCCATCGTCACGAAAGCATGGCCGGTAACGGCGAAGTGCTGTTCTCCATGGCCAACGCGGTCAAGCCGGGCACCTTCGACCTGGACGACATCGACCTGTTCAGCACCCCGGCAGTGAGTTTCTTCCTTGGCCTGCCAGGCCCGCGTCACCCGAAACAGGCGTTCGACGTGATGGTGGCGGCAGCCCGCAAGCTGTCCCAGGAACTCAACGGCGAACTCAAGGACGACCAGCGCAGCGTGCTGACCGCCCAGACCATCGAGCATTACCGTCAACGCATCGTCGAGTTCGAGCGTCGCGCCCTGACACAGAAACGCTGAGGTTCGATCTTAAGCGTTGTCTGTAGAATCCGTGCACTAACATATTGAGCAGCTTCGGCTGCTCTTTTGCTTTATGAGAGAACACCCATGACCGCCGCCCATACCCGTATTCTCGAGCTGCGCGCTGAATTGGATCAGCACAACTACCGCTACCACGTGCTCGACGAGCCGAGCATTCCGGACGCCGAGTACGACCGCCTGTTTCATGAGCTCAAGGCGCTGGAGGCCGAGCATCCTGAGCTGGTGACGCGCGATTCGCCGACGCAGCGGGTGGGCAGTGCGGCGCTGTCGGCGTTTACCCAGGTGCGCCATGAGATTCCCATGCTCAGCCTGGGCAACGCGTTCGATGAGAGCAGCATGCTGGAGTTTGATCGGCGCGTGACCGAGGGCCTGGACCTGCCGGCCGGCGACCTCTTTGGCGCTGTCGAGTACAGCTGCGAACCCAAGCTCGATGGCCTGGCGGTCAGCCTTTTGTATCAGGACGGCGAGCTGGTGCGTGGCGCCACCCGTGGCGACGGCACCACCGGCGAAGACATCAGCGTCAACGTGCGCACCGTGCGCAATATCCCGCTCAAACTGCACGGCAGCGGCTGGCCGGCGACGTTGGAAGTGCGCGGCGAAGTGTTCATGTCCAAGGCCGGTTTCGAGCGCCTCAACGCGTCGCAGCTGGAAGTCGGCGGCAAGACCTTCGCCAACCCGCGCAACGCGGCAGCCGGCAGCCTGCGCCAGTTGGACTCGAAGATCACCGCCAGTCGCCCGCTGGAATTCTGCTGCTATGGCATCGGCCAGGTGACGGCGGACATCAGCGACAGCCATATCGGTAACCTGCAGCAGCTGCAGCAGTGGGGCCTGCCGATCAGTCATGAACTGAAACTGGCCAAGGGCATTCAGGATTGCCTCGACTACTACCGCGACATCGGCGAGCGGCGTAACAGCCTGCCCTATGAAATCGACGGCGTGGTGTTCAAGGTCAACCGCATTGCCTCCCAGCGCGAACTGGGGTTTCGTGCCCGCGAACCGCGCTGGGCCATTGCCCATAAATTCCCGGCCATGGAAGAACTCACCGAACTGCTCGATGTGGAATTCCAGGTCGGCCGTACCGGCGCCGTCACCCCGGTGGCGCGCCTGAAACCGGTGAAAGTGGCCGGCGTGACGGTGTCCAACGCCACCTTGCACAACATGGATGAAGTGGCGCGCCTGGGCCTGATGATCGGCGACACGGTGATCATCCGCCGCGCCGGAGACGTGATCCCGCAGGTGGTCTCGGTGGTGACCGAACGCCGCCCCGGGCACGCCCGCGCGGTGCAGATCCCCGAGCACTGCCCGGTGTGCGGCTCCCATGTGGAGCGCACGCAGCTGGTCAAGCGCAGCAAGGGCAAGGAAACCGTCAGCGAGGGCGCGGTGTACCGTTGCGTCGGCCGCCTGGCCTGTGGTGCGCAGCTCAAGCAGGCGATTATCCATTTTGTCTCGCGCCGGGCCATGGACATTGACGGCCTGGGCGACAAGACCATCGAGCAACTGGTGGATGAAAAGCTCATCGGTTCGCCAGCTGACCTCTACAAGCTCACGTACGAGCAGATCATCGACCTGGAAGGCTTCGCCGATATTTCCAGCAAGAAGCTGATCACCGCGATTGAAAACAGCAGGACGCCGACCCTGGCGCGCTTTATCTATGCCCTCGGCATTCCCGATGTGGGCGAGGAGACCGCCAAGGTGCTGGCACGCTCTCTGGCCTCGCTGGAGCGGGTGCAGCAGGCCTTGCCGCAGGTGCTGACGTACTTGCCGGACGTGGGCCTGGAAGTGGCGCACGAGATTCATAGCTTCTTCGAAGACGCTCATAACCGGCAGGTGATCGGCGCGCTGCTGTCGCCGGACGAATGTGGCCTGCAGGTGCAGGATCAGGGTGACCTGAGCGCCGAGTTCGCCGCCAGCACCACCCTGGGCGGCTTGCTCGACAAACTGCACGTACCGTCCGTCGGCCCGGGCGCGGCGCAGAAACTCGCCGATAAGTTCGGCAGCCTCGAAGGCGTAATCAAGGCCGACTGGCTCGACATGCGCCAGGCGCTGCCCGAGAAGCAGGCCAAGGCGGTGCGCGAGTACTTCGATAACCCGGCAAACGCCAGCCACGCGTTGGCCATCGAGCAGCAGCTCAAGGACTTCGGTATGCACTGGGAGAGCGAGAAAAAGGTCGTCGAAGGCCTGCCGGAAGCCGGGCACACCTGGGTCCTCACCGGCTCTCTGGAGTTGATGAGCCGTGACGTGGCCAAGGAAAAGCTCGAAAGCCTGGGCGCCAAGGTGGCCGGTTCCGTGTCGGCGAAAACCCACTGCGTGGTGGCTGGGCCAGGGGCAGGATCCAAGTTGGCCAAGGCCAGCGAGCTGGGGCTCAAAGTGCTGGATGAGGCCGCCTTTGTGGCGTTTCTGAGCAAGTACGGCAAAGCCTGACGCTGCGCGCGGGAACGATCCCGTGCGCAAGGTGATCTAGTCTCTGTCTTCCCGTGAGAGATCGCCATGTTCCGCTACTTCGAGCAACTCAGTTCGCGCATCGCCGCCCCGTTCATGGCCGGATCCTCGCGTAACAGCAAGGTCTGGCAATGCCGCTGCGGCCAGTCGCTGTTTTTTCGCAACAGCCAGTGCCTGGCCTGCTCGGCCCTGCTGGGCTACCACCCGCAGCAGAGCCGGCTGTCGTCGCTGCAACCGGGCCCGGTGGTCGACACCTGGCAGATGGATGACAACCTCGACGCCGGCGCCTTTCGCCGTTGCGCCAACCTCGACACCCCGGCGGCGTGCAACTGGCTGATCCCGGCCCACAGCACCGACACGCTGTGCGTGGCCTGCAGCCTGAACCGCACCATTCCCGACCTGTCGATTGCAGAAAATCACGAACGCTGGGGCAAGGTCGAGACGGCCAAGCGTCGGCTCGTCGCACAGTTGATCAGCCTGGGCCTGCAAGTGGTGCCCAAAAGCGTGGATGAAGAGGCGGGCCTGGCGTTCGACTTCGTCGGTGTCGACCTTGAAGGCAATGCACCCACCACCGGGCATGCCAACGGCCTGATCACCCTCGACATCAAGGAAGCCGACGACGCTCACCGCGAGAAGGTCCGCGTGCAGATGCACGAGCCCTACCGCACCTTGCTCGGGCATTTTCGTCATGAAGTCGGCCATTATTACTGGGATCGTCTGATCGCCAACAGCCACTGGCTGCAGCCATATCGCGACCTGTTCGGCGACGAACGCGCCAGTTACGCCGAGGCGCTCGACCAGCACTACCAGCACGGCCCGCGTGCCGACTGGCAGCAGACCTGCGTGAGCGCCTACGCCACCATGCACCCGTGGGAAGACTGGGCGGAAACCTGGGCCCACTACCTGCACATGATGGACGCCGTCGACACCGCCCTGGGCTTTGGCATGAGTGCCCGTGAGATGGACCTGGATTACCAGCCGTTCCCCCTCACCACCCTCTATGACCCCGAGCATCCCGGTGGCCCGGCGTTCCTGTCGTTCGTCAACGCCTGGATCGAACTGGCCGGCATGCTCAACGAACTGTCACGCAGCATGGGCCAGCCGGATTTCTACCCCTTTGTGCTGCCACCTGCAGTGATCGCCAAGCTGCACTTCATTCACCTGGTGATTCAGGAAGAGGGCGGCCGGGCTGATGAGGTCCTGCTGGCAAAATGAAAGAGCGCCAATGGTGAGGCGCAAGTCTCTGGCAAGTGCTTGAACCAGCGGATATTTTTAATCCGGCACCAACGGTTGTAACTTCCGATGAGATCGGTACAATGGCCCCGCTTGCCGAGAGGCAGGCGTCGTTATGGTGACCCCATCGGTCCCCCCGCAACGATTACCCGTGAACCTGGTCAGAGCCGGAAGGCAGCAGCCACAGCGGGAACATTGTGTGCCGGGGTGTGGCTGGTGGGGTTGCCTCCATAACGCTCTCCCTCCTGATTCAACTCACCCTCCTTTTATTCAGCCTTCTGCCCATTTTTCATGGCGCGGACGATTTCGGCTGGACAGCGTCAAACTGCCTGCTAATTTCAATCATGCAAATGACCTCAGTGCTGGAGTAGTGAAGAAGTGAAGGCGCTCATTTCCTGAAGACTTAGGATGATTGCCATGACCACTTCTGCAGATTTATCCGGTGCTATCGGTGCTTCAGTCGGCACCGCTGCCAAAGCCAGCAATGTGCCCGCTGACGTCAAATTCATTCAACAGCTGTTCAATCTGATCGCCCCCACCTCCGCGACGCCCCTGGTGGTAGACGGCAAATGCGGGCCGCTGTTGATCCAGCGTATTAGCGACTTCCAGAAAACTCGCCTCAATGTGATCAGCCCCGACGGGGTCATTGATCCGGGCGGCAGGACATTTAAGAGTCTGCTCGAGGATGCGCGCAAGGCCGGGCAACCTGCTGCGGCGGTTCAATCGCCGGTTCAGGCTGTGTCGGACAAGCAGCAGTTGGTCAACCAGGCCACCTGCGACGGTAACGTGAACCTCAGCGACGCCGACTTCAAGCGTGCGGCCCTTGCGTTGGGCAACGGCATCGAGGTGAATATCATCAAGGCGTTCGCCATCGTGGAGTCGAGCGGACGATCCGGATTCGGGCCGGAAAAATTCCCGGTGCTCGCCTACGAGCGGCACATCTTCCATAAATACACCCAGAAAAAGTATGCCAGTACCCATCCCAATCTTTCAGCCCCCTGCATGGTAAAGGCCGACACGCAATGGCGAATCAATAACAAGAATCAGGCCACCGCCTGGCAAACCTTGCGGGCGGCGTACAGCCTGGATCAGAAGGCTGCATTGATGTCCGCGTCTTACGGCATGTTTCAGATCATGGGCTTCAATTTTGCAGCGTGTGGTTTCAAGGATGTGTTTGATTTTGTTGCTGCGATGAAGCTCAACGCCGGCCAGCAGTTGAATGCGTTTGTGGGTTTTTGCAGCAAGAATGCGGCGTTGGTCAAGGCCATGAAGGCCCGGGATTATGCTGGGATGGCCCGTCACTACAATGGTCGGCAATACGGCGATTACGACCAGCGAATCAAAAAGGCTTATGAAAAGCTGCAAGCCACTAAATAGCGGGCTTACCTGGGCTGTTTCTCGGCAGGAAACAGCCTATGGACAACCCCGAACCGGCTTGTTAGCGTCCGCCGGCCTCTTGCTTATCGCGTGGCAACTGTGCGCAATTGATAGTGAACTGGGGAAAGACACGATGATCCGTTTTCTGGCGATGGGTGTGTTGTCGTTATGCGTTGTTGGCCCTGCCTTGGCGGCCGAACTGCATTCGGGCAGATACGAAGGCTTGATGCTGGCCGTGACGCCGCAGCATGAGGTCGAAGGCTATTACGCCGAACAAATGGGCGAAGGTGTGACGCGCGGTTGCGCGTTCTACCTGCAAGGCAAGCCCGACGCGCTGACCACTTGGCTCGACGCCGCCTACCCCGGCAGCGTGGCGCCGTCAGTCGATGGCGTGACGTTGACTGTGGAGCAGGGCCGGCAGCATCCCGGTTGCATGACTGTGCTGATGCCCGAGATCGCCACCGGCCTGGACTTGAGCGAGACTGCCGATACGCAATGGATCGGTCTGGTGACCGTGTCGGCCGACAAGGCCTACCTGCTTGAATCGCCGGGCGCCGACGCTGCCAAGCGCCCTTACATCGTCAAGCATGACGTGGTGGGTGTGCTGGCCTTCAAGGATGGCTGGGCCCAGGTCGAGTTCACCAATGCCGGGGATCGCACCTACACCGGCTGGATCAGCCAGGATCAGTACGCTCGGTTGACTGCGCCGAAAAGCTGACCTCAACGACACACACAATCCAGGTGTGGGAGGGAGCAAGCCCCCTCCCACATGGTTTTTCTGAGTTAAGCGAAGGTCCCTTGCCGGTCTTCAGTCCGCAGGGGCATTGGCGGCGGGGCGCCCGGTGTACAACTGGATAATGCCGTCGATTTCCCCCGACCTCTTCATTTGCTGCAAGGTGCGCAGGATCTGTTGCACCGGCACGTCCGGGGCATTGCGCACCACGCACCTGAGGTCTTGCTCTTCAATTGTCGCCACCTTGTGCAAGCGCCGCCCAACCGGGACTTTCTGATTGAAGCGATCAACGATCCATTCATTCATCACCGCATAGTCGAAGCGCCCGGCCACCAGCTTTTGCAGCACCTGTTCCTCGCTGCGGGCATCGTCGCGGCTGAGCTGGCCGCTGGCAAACAGCAGGTCGAGCAGGGGGTAGCGGTAGTTGAGCACCGTGCCGATCGGTTGCGCGGCCAGCTCGTCCACCTTCACCGGCTGGCTGTTGATGCTGACCAGCACATCGCGCTGCACCATCAGCGGCACGCTCCAGCTGTAGTCGCCCGACAGGTCGTTGACCCAGGCCTGGGCCACGTAACAGCGCACATCAATGTCGCCATGGGCCATGGCTGCCGCAATCCGCACCCGCGACAGCACATGGAAACTGATCGGGCGGCCGACCTGGGTGGCCAGGCTCGACATGAGCTCGTACACAATCCCTTGGGTGGGCACGCCGCCCTCCAGTTGCACCACCGGCATCGCCCAGCTGTCGGAAACCGAGAAACGCAGCGGCGCAGGGGCCGCCAGGGTGGCCGTGGCTATCATCCATAAAGCGCCCAGAACTACGCGCATATGCCCTCCATGTTCAGGCCTTCGAGAGGCGGTTGAGCACAGCTTAGTCAGATTAGACGAGCGTGCCGGATGCAATTTCCCCCTTGCTCCGCTAGCATTACCGGCTTCCGCTTCCCAGTTGCGACGGTTTTCGATGAGTTATCAGGTTCTTGCACGTAAATGGCGCCCGCGCTCGTTCCGCGAAATGGTCGGCCAGACCCATGTGCTCAAGGCTCTGATCAATGCCTTGGACAGCCAGCGGCTGCACCATGCCTACCTGTTCACCGGTACGCGGGGGGTGGGCAAGACCACCATCGCGCGCATCATCGCCAAGTGCCTGAACTGCGAAACCGGTATCACCTCCACACCCTGCGGTACCTGCTCGGTGTGCCGCGAGATCGACGAAGGGCGCTTCGTCGACCTGATCGAGATCGACGCCGCGAGCCGCACCAAGGTCGAAGACACCCGCGAACTGCTCGACAACGTGCAGTACGCCCCCAGCCGCGGCCGCTTCAAGGTCTACCTGATCGACGAAGTGCACATGCTCTCCAGCCATTCCTTCAACGCGTTGTTGAAAACCCTGGAAGAGCCGCCGCCCTACGTTAAATTCATCCTGGCCACCACCGACCCGCAGAAACTTCCAGCGACGATTTTGTCGCGGTGCCTGCAATTCTCCCTGAAAAACATGACCCCGGAGCGCGTGGTCGAGCATCTGACCCACGTGCTCGGCGTCGAGAACGTACCGTTCGAGGACGACGCACTGTGGCTGCTCGGCCGCGCCGCCGATGGTTCGATGCGCGACGCCATGAGCCTCACCGACCAGGCCATCGCCTTCGGTGAAGGCAAGGTCATGGCCGCCGATGTGCGCGCCATGCTGGGCACCCTGGACCACGGCCAGGTGTTCGACGTGCTGCACGCGCTGATCGAGGGCGACGCAAAGGCACTGCTCGAAGCGGTGCGCCATTTGTCGGAGCAGGGCCCGGACTGGAACGGCGTGCTCTCGGAAATACTCAACGTGCTGCACCGCGTCGCCATCGCCCAGGCGCTGCCTGAAGGCGTCGACAACGGCCATGGTGACCGCGACCGCGTTTTGGCCCTGGCCCAGGCGCTGCCGGCCGAAGATGTGCAGTTCTATTACCAGATGGGCCTGATCGGCCGCCGCGACCTGCCGCTGGCGCCGGACCCGCGCGGTGGCTTCGAGATGGTGCTGCTGCGCATGCTGGCCTTCCGGCCCGCCGACTCGGCCGACGCGCCGAGGCAGCCGCTAAAGCCAGTGGGGATCAGCCAGGCCACAGTTGATTCCGCCAACTCCGTGGCGGGTGCGGCGGTGGTTGCGCCGGTGGCGACTGCGCCTGTTGTGCCGGAGCCGGCGCCGGCGCCAGAGCCATTGCCCGAGCCGGCGCCGGTCGTGGTCGAACCCGAGGCTGAGCCCGAGGCGATTGTCGATCTGCCCTGGAACGAGCAGGCCCCAGTCGAGCCCGAACCCGGACAGCAGCCCGCCGTGGAGCCCGTGCTGGAAACCACCGGCGAGCAGCCCGAACTGACGCCGATGCCCACGCCGACCCCGGACAGCGTGGTGCCGGATGCCCCCGAGTGGGTGTCTGCGCCGGTGCCCGAGCCGACCGTTGCGCAGGTGGAAGCCGCCGTTCCGGCTATCGACCTCGACGACGAACCGCCACTGGACGAAGATTACATCGAGCCGGATATGGATTCGGCCTACAGCTACCTGGACGAACTGGCCAGTGAACACGTTGCCGAACCGGCTCCGGAGCCCGAGGCGGAACCCGCCGCAGCCCCGGCCACCGGTCTGGCGCTGCAATGGCTGGAGTTGTTCCCGAAACTGCCGATTTCCGGCATGACCGGCAGCATTGCCGCCAACTGCACCCTGATCGCCATCGACGGCGACCACTGGCTGCTGCACCTGGACCCGGCCCACAGCGCCCTGTTCAACGCGACCCAGCAGCGCCGGCTCAACGATGCGCTCAACCAGTACCACGGGCGCACGTTGACCATCGCCATCGAGCTGATCAAACCTGAGCAGGAAACCCCGGCCCAGGCCGCGACCCGTCGGCGCATCAACCGCCAGCGCGATGCGGAACAGTCGATCCAGGCTGATCCGCTCGTCCAGCAGATGATGCAGCAGTTCGGTGCGGTGGTGCGTCACGATACTATTGAACCTGTCGAGGCTCCGGTGACCCAAGCGTCATGACACCGGGCTGTTAACTGTTTGATCCACGTACTTTTGAGGTGATTCCCATGATGAAAGGTGGCATGGCCGGCCTGATGAAGCAGGCGCAGCAGATGCAGGAAAAGATGGCCAAGATGCAGGAAGAACTGGCCAACGCCGAAGTCACCGGCAAGGCCGGTGGCGATATGGTCAGCGTGGTAATGACGGGTCGTCACGACATCAAGCGCGTGAGCATCGACCCAAGCGTGCTGCCGGGCGTGGGCGAAGATGACCTGGAAATGCTCGAAGCGCTGTTTGCCTCGGCCGTCAATGACGCCGTGCGCAAGATCGAAGCCAACAGCCAGGACAAAATGTCCGGCATGACCGCCGGCATGCAGATGCCGCCGGGAATGAAGCTGCCGTTCTGATCGTTCAGCCTGGACTGCACGTCAATGCCAGGCCTTGCGCCTGGCATTTTTGTTTGTGCCGATCCGATCGAACCCCGGCATGACACTCGCGGTCTGCACCCTATACCGATGATTTCGATAAGGAGCACCCTGATGTCTCAAGAACCGACTCTCAACCAGCGCATCGTCCTGGTTTCGCGCCCCCAAGGCGCACCGACGCCGGAAAACTTCCGCCTGGAACGTGTGACGCTGCCGGAGCTGGCGGACGGCCAGGTGCTGCTCAAGACGTTGTACCTGTCCCTCGACCCTTACATGCGTGGCCGCATGAGCGACGCACCGTCTTACGCGGCGCCGGTGGAAATCGACGAGGTGATGACCGGCGGCGCCGTCAGCCGTGTCGAGCAATCGCGCAATCCGAAATTCGAAGTGGGTGACCTGGTGGTCGGTTCCACCGGCTGGCAGAGCCACAGCATTTGCGATGGCAGTAACCTGGTGCCGGTGCCCAATGGCCTGGCCAGCCCGTCGATGGCGCTGGGCGTGCTGGGTATGCCGGGCATGACCGCCTACATGGGCTTGATGGACATCGGCCAGCCCAAGGCCGGCGAAACCCTGGTAGTGGCGGCGGCTTCCGGCGCGGTGGGTTCGGTGGTGGGGCAGGTGGCCAAGCTCAAGGGCCTGCGCGTGGTCGGCATCGCCGGCGGTGCGCAAAAATGCCGCTACGTGGTGGACGAGCTGGGCTTCGACGCCTGCGTCGACCACAAGAGCGAGGATTTCGCCAACGAACTGGCCGTGGCCTGTGCCAACGGCGTCGACATTTATTACGAAAACGTCGGCGGCAAGGTGTTTGATGCGGTGCTGCCGCTGCTCAATGCCAAGGCGCGCATTCCCCTGTGTGGCTTGATCGCCGGCTACAACGCCAACGAAGCGCCCACCGGCCCTGATCGCCTGCCGGCGCTGCAACGCACCCTGCTGACCAAGCGCGTGCGTATTCAGGGCTTTATCGTGTTCGACGACTATGGCGACCGCCAGCCGGAATTCCTCAGCGCCATGGCGCCATGGGTGCGCGAGGGCAAGATCAAGTTCCGCGAGGACGTGGTCGACGGCCTGGAACAGGCGCCCGAGGCGTTTATCGGTTTGCTCGAAGGACGCAACTTCGGCAAGTTGGTGGTACGCGTCGCGCAGGATTGAGCATTTGACGCTAATCCGAGGCGCGGGTATAAACCGCGTCTCGTTGTTTTGTCGGACCCTTCGCCCATGAGCTTCAGCCCCCTGATTCGCCAACTGATCGACGGCCTGCGTACGTTGCCGGGCGTCGGCCAGAAAACCGCCCAGCGCATGGCGCTGCAATTGCTGGAGCGTGATCGCAGCGGTGGCATCCGCCTGGCCCAGGCCCTGAGCCAGGCCATGGAAGGCGTAGGCCATTGCCGTCAGTGCCGCACCCTCACCGAAGAAGAACTCTGCCCACAATGCGCCGACCCGCGCCGCGACGACACTTTGCTGTGCGTGGTGGAAGGGCCGATGGACGTCTACGCGGTGGAGCAGACCGGCTATCGCGGCCGTTACTTCGTGCTCAAGGGCCACCTGTCGCCGCTGGACGGCTTGGGGCCGGAAGCCATCGGCATTCCGCAACTAGTGACGCGGATCCAGGAGCAGGGCACGTTCACCGAAGTGATCCTGGCCACCAACCCGACCGTGGAAGGCGAGGCCACCGCGCATTACATCGCGCAGTTGCTGACCAACAAAGGCCTGATTACCTCGCGCATCGCCCACGGCGTGCCACTGGGTGGCGAGCTGGAACTGGTGGACGGCGGCACCCTCGCGCACTCGTTCGCCGGCCGCAAGCCCATCGCGCTCTAGGCAATACCGCAAGCCTCAAGGTGCACACCCAATAAAAATGTGGGAGGGAGCAAGCCCCCTCCCACATGTTGATTTGCGGCTTAACCGCTATTTTTCGGTCAATGCAAACTGCGTCAGGCAGAACGTGGGAATCCCCATGGCCTGCAAACGCTGCGACCCACCCAGCTCCGGCAAATCAATGATCGCCGCTGCTTCAAAGATCTGCGCGCCCATGCGTCGCACCAGGTTCGCTGCCGCAATCAGGGTGCCGCCGGTGGCGATCAGGTCATCGAACATCAGCACCGAGTCGCCTTCGCAGAGGCTGTCGGCGTGCACTTCCAGAAAAGCCTCGCCGTATTCGGTCTGGTAACCCTCGGCGAGCACGTCGGCCGGCAATTTGCCCTGCTTGCGGAACAGGATCAGCGGTTTGTTCAACTGGTAGGCGATGATCGAGCCGATCAGGAAACCGCGCGCATCCATTGCGCCGATGTGCGTGAAGTCAGCCTCGACGTAGCGCTGGGCAAAGGTATCGGCCACCAGGCGCAGAGCGCGGGGTGACTGGAACAGCGGCGTGATGTCACGGAAAATCACCCCAGGCTTGGGGAAGTCGATGACGGGGCGGATCAGGGATTTGATGTCGAACGAATCGAGGATCATCGTCGAGGGTCCTGGGAGGAAAACGGACGCGAAGTATACCTGCGGCGTCGCCGGTGCGCTTGGCCGCAGGTGTCTGGATCAGCCTTCCAGGGAGCCGCCGGCCAGCGCGCACAGCTGGATCGGGTCGAGGATGTGCACTTCCTTGCCCTCGGCGGCCAGCAATTGACTCTGTTGAAAACGCGTGAATACCCGGGACACGGTTTCCACCGCGAGGCCCAGGTAGTTGCCGATTTCATTGCGCGACATGCTCAGGCGGAACTGGTTGGCCGAGAACCCACGGGCGCGAAAGCGCGCCGAGAGGTTGACCAGGAAGGTGGCAATGCGCTCGTCGGCGGTTTTCTTCGACAGCAGCAACATCATCTGTTGATCGTCACGAATCTCGCGGCTCATCACGCGCATCAACTGGCGGCGCAGTTGCGGCAGTTGCAAGGCCAGTTCATCCAGGCGCTCGAAGGGGATTTCGCACACCGAGGTGGTCTCCATCGCCTGGGCCGACACCGGGTGCATCTCGGTGTCCATGCCTGACAGCCCGACCAGTTCGCTGGGCAGGTGAAATCCGGTGATCTGCTCTTCGCCGCTGCCGCTCAGGCTGAAGGTTTTCAACGCGCCCGAGCGGACTGCGTAGACGGAATCGAACCGGTCGCTCTGGCGAAACAGAAACTCGCCTTTCTTCAGCGGGCGCCCGCGTTTAACGATCTCGTCCAGCGCATCCATGTCTTCCAGATTCAACGAAAGTGGCAGGCAGAGGGGGGCCAGGCTGCAATCCTTGCAGTGAGCCTGGCTGTGAGCGCGCAGTTTGACTGGCTCAGGCATTTCTTAAATCCTTGTGGGAAATCACACATAAGACGTAAGGGTAACGCACCGAGGGTAGGTGAGGCCAGCGCGTACAAAACGGCGCCGACGCTATAAAGGTTCGTGTATCGGTGCCGATACAAAGGCCTATCTTATTCAATCAGGACCCGGATCATGTCTTCCATCGGTGGCCTCAATCCTTCCAGTGTGAACATTCCCACGGTGCCGGACCTCAGGAAAAACACGGCGGCAGAAGCGGCGCGCGACGACGAAAAACCTGTCAGTGAGACCAAGGTGACCGAGGGTGTGAGCGTGTCGATCTCCAATGCCGGCTTTCGTGCCGCCAAAACCGACTCGAACAAGGACATCGATGACAGCAGTCAGACCGACCCGGTCAAACAGCTACTGAAAATGATCCGCGAACTGAAAAAGCAGATCGCCGATAAGCAGGCCGAAGTCGCTGCCGCCCAGTCCGACAATTCGATGACACCCGAGGCGCGTCAGGCGCGGGTCGCCAACCTGCAGGCGAGCATCGCCACGTTGCAGGCCAGCCTGACCATGGTGCAGATGCAGTTGGGCAAGGCCATGAAGGACCAGCCTGCCGACGCGCAGATGGAAGCCATGAGCCTGGCGTCTAAGTAACGCTTCAGATCACCCGCGAAAACTGCTGCCGGTTCTGCTGCGCAAGGTAGGCATCGAAGAGCATGCACAGCGAGCGTACCAGCAGGCGCCCGGCCGGCAGTACGCGGATGCCCTGGGCGTCGAGCTTGATCAGGCCGTCGCTGGCCATGGTCTGCAACTGCGGCCACAGCGCGGCAAAATAGCCGCGAAAGTCGAGGGTGAACGCCCGCTCGATGCACTCGAACTCCAGCTGAAAATGGCAGATCAACTGCTGGATCACCTCGCGCCGCAGTCGATCATCCGGGGTGCACAGCAGCCCACGGCAGGTCGCCAGTTGCGCACCCGCCAGCACGTTCTGGTAGACGCCGAGGTCGCTGGTGTTCTGGCAGTACAGGTCGCCTATCTGACTGATCGCCGACACCCCCAGCCCAATCAAATCGCAGTGTCCGTGGGTGGTGTAGCCCTGGAAGTTGCGTTGCAGGGTGCCGTCTTCCTGGGCGCTGGCCAGTTCGTCGTCCGGCAGGGCGAAATGGTCCATGCCGATGTAGCGGTAGCCAGCCTGGGTCAACTGTTCGATGCTGGTTTGCAGCATCAACAGTTTGGCGGCCGGGGTGGGCAGGTCATCGCTGTTGATGCGCCGCTGGGGCATGAAGCGCTCCGGCAGGTGCGCGTAGTTGAACACCGACACGCGGTCCGGTTGCAGTCGGATGACTTCCTCCACGGTGTGGGCAAAACTCAGCGGCGACTGCTCGGGCAATCCATAGATCAAGTCGATATTGATCGAGCGAAACTGCAGGGTGCGTGCCGCGTCGATCACCGCGCGCGTTTGCTCCAGGCTTTGCAGGCGGTTGACCGCGCGCTGCACGTGCGGGTCGAGGTCCTGCAGGCCGATGCTCACCCGGTTGAACCCCAGCTCGCGCAGCAGGCCCATGGTTGCCCAATCGGCTTCGCGCGGGTCGATCTCGATGCCGTAGTCGCCCGAGTCGTCATCCAGCAGATGGAAGTGCCGGCGCAGGCTGCCCATCATCTGGCGCAGTTCGTCGTGGCTGAGAAAGGTCGGAGTGCCGCCGCCCAGATACAGCTGCTCCACCACCTGTTTTGGGCCGAGGTGGCAGGCCACCTTCTCGATCTCTTGCGTCAGGCTTTGCAGATAGGGCCTGGCGCGGCCACGGTCCTTGGTGATCACCTTGTTGCAGGCGCAGTAGTAGCAGATGTTTGCGCAGAACGGCACGTGCACATACAGCGACAGCGGTCGCGCGGCCTTGCGGCTGTCGTGCAGCGCGTGCAACAGCTCGAAGGCGCCGACCTGGTTGTGCCATTGCACGGCGGTGGGGTAGGACGTGTAGCGCGGCCCGGCGAGGTCGTAGCGGTGAATCAGATCGGTGTCCCAACAAATGGCGTCGAGCATGCGGGCGCTCCCCCGGATAGGCTGATGGGCGGAGTCTAGGGGCAGGGAGGGGCAGGCATGTTGATTTGCATCAACGGGGAGTGGCGCTGTGCCACAGGCTGACTAATGCCCCATCAGCCAGTGCTGGTGCGGGCCCGGCAGGGTCCAGAAGCCGAACAACATCACCAGCACGCCACCGGCCATGCGCACCCTGCGCCGGCGCAGTAATGCGGTGACCCGCTCCGCCGCCAGGCCTGTGGCCAGCAGCACAGGCCAAGTGCCCACGCCGAAAGCCAGCATCAGCAATGCGCTGTGGGCCGCATTGCCCTGGCTCGCTGCCCACAGCAAGGTGCTGTAGACCAGCCCGCACGGCAACCAGCCCCAGAGTGCGCCGAGCAGTAAGGCACGCGGCAGGCTCGACACTGGCAGCAGGTGGTTGGCCAGCGGCTGGATATGCCGCCATAGGCCACGGCCCAGGCTTTCGAGGCGGGTGAGGCCGCTCCACCAACCGGCGAGGTACAGGCCCATGCAGATCAGCAGTCCACCGGCCAGTACGCGCATGACCATCGCCGCAGGGCTGTTGGCCACCGCCCAGCCGGCCAGGCCGATGAGCAGTCCGGCGCAGGCATAGCTGAGGATGCGCCCCAGGTTGTACGCCAGCAGCAGGCGAAAACGGCGGTTGCGTTGCGCGCGGGGAATCGCCAGGGTCAGCGCACCCATCAGCCCGCCGCACATGCCCAGGCAATGGCCGCCACCCAGCAGGCCTAAGATCAGCGCGGAGATCAGCAGCGGCGCCAGGTCAAGCACGGGGCGGATCCCTGGGCGGTTGCTGCGGTGGATTGGCCTCGTCGATAGCGGCGAGGTGGTTCGCGTCCTGATCGTCGAACAGCACGCTGTGGGCCGGGCCGTCGAGGTCGTCGTACTGGCCGCTGTCCACTGCCCAGAAAAAGAGGTAGATCGCCGCGCCCACTAACAGCAGCGCCGCCGGAATCATTATGTAAAGAGCTGGCATCGCTACTCCAGGCCTGCGCGGCTCAGGCCGGCAACGGGCGGTTTGGCAACGGGCGTGAAGGGCGCCCCCGGCTGGCGTGTCAGGCGCAGGGCGTTGAGTACCACGGTCAACGAACTCACAGACATGCCGATTGCCGCCCAGAGCGGCGTGATCCAGCCCAGCGCGGCGAACGGCAGCATCAGGCCATTGTACAGACCGGCCCACAGCAGGTTTTCAATGATCACCCGGCGGGTCCGCCGTGCCAGGCTGAACGCCTGCACCAGAGCGTCCAGGCGGTTGTTCAGCAATACCGCGTCGGCGCTGGTTTTCGCCAGGTCCGTGGCCGAGCCCATGGCCACGCTGATATCGGCGGCGGCCAGTACGGGCACATCGTTGACACCGTCGCCGAGCATCAGCACCTTGCGACCCTGCGCGTGCAAGCGTTGCAGCACCTGCAACTTGTCATCCGGGCGCAGGCCGCCGTGGGCTTCGTCAATGCCCAACGCTGCGGCGACGCTGGCGACCATCGGCGAGCTGTCCCCCGACAGCAGCAGCGTGTGCCAGCCTCGTGCCTTGCACGCTGCGAGCAGCGCTGGCGCATCGCTGCGCAGGCGGTCGTCGAGCATGAACCATGCGAGCGCGCCGCTGCGGTCGCCCAAGAGCAGCCATTGCCCGGTTTGCTCCGGCGCGGCGGGCGGCGGGCAACCGCTGAGTTCACACACGTATGCAGGCTGGCCGATGCGCAGCAGGCGTTCACCCACACGACCTTCCAGCCCCAGGCCCGCGGCGCTGCGCACGTCAACGGCGGGCAGCGGCGCGCGGCCGAATGCGCGGGCAATCGGGTGCTCGGAGCGGTTTTCCAGGGCGGCGGCGAGGCCCAGGCATTGGTCGCTGTTCAGTTCGCCCAGAGGCCGGATGGCGTTGAGGGTCAGACGACCTTCGGTGAGGGTGCCGGTCTTGTCGAAAATCACCGTATCGATCTGGTTCAGGCCTTCGAGCACATGGCCGCGTGTCAGCAGCAGGCCGAGGCTGTGCAGCGTGCCGGTGGCGGCGGTGAGCGCCGTCGGCGTGGCCAGCGACAAGGCGCACGGGCAGGTCGCTACCAGCATCGCCAGCACGATCCAGAATGCCCGCGACGCGTCGAGCTGCCACCACAGCAGACCGATCATGGCGGCGGCGATCAATGAACCCAGCAGGAACCCCTGTGCGGCGCGGTCGGCCAGCTGCGCCAGGCGTGGCTTTTCCGCCTGGGCGCGTTCCAGCAGGCGCACGATGGCGGACAGTTGGGTGTCGTGGCCCAGGGCGCGCACCTGCACGGTCAGCGCGCCGTCGACGTTGAGCGTGCCGGCCGTCACGCTGTCGCCGACTTGCCGGGGGTGCGGCAGGTACTCGCCGGTAAGCAGGGATTCATCGATGCTCGACTGGCCCTCGAGGATCACGCCGTCGGCCGGCAGCACCGCGCCGGGGTGCACCAGCACACGGTCGCCCAGGGCCAGCTCGGACAGCAGGATACGTTCGCTCTGGCCGTCATGCTTGAGGCGCAGGCACGAAGCGGGCAACAGGTTGACCAGTTGCGCGGTGGCGGCAGCGGTGCGCTCCCGGGCGCGACGTTCCAGGTAACGCCCGGCCAGCAGGAACAGCGCGAACATGCCCACCGCGTCGAAATACAACTCGCCTGTGCCGGTGACAGCGGTCCAGATGCCGGCCAGGTACGCGCCGCCAATCGCCAGGGATACCGACACGTCCATGGTCAGGTGGCGCGTGCGCAAATCGCGCATCGCGCCGTTGAAGAATGGCGCGCAGCTGTAGAACACGATGGGTGTGGTCAGGAACATCGCGACCCAGCGCAGGATCACGTGCAGCTCGGGGCTGAGGTCGACATTGAATTGCGGCCAGGTCGCCATGGTGGCCATCATTGCCTGGAACCACAGCAGGCCGGCGACGCCGAGTCGGCGCAGGGCCAGGCGGTTTTCCCCGGCCAGTTGCTCGGCGGCGCGGTCGGCCTGATACGGGTGGGCGGCGTAGCCGATATGGCGCAACTCACTGAGCAGCCGGCTCAGCGGCACTTGCTCGTCGGCCCAGCGCAGGTGCAGCCGGTGGTTGGACAGGTTCAGCCGCGCCTCGGCCACGGCGGGCAGGTGGCGCAGGTGTTTTTCGATCAGCCAGCCACAGGCCGCGCAACTGATGCCTTCCATCAGCAGGGTGGTTTCGGCCAGGTCGCCGTCGTGGCGCACGAAAGGTTTTTGCACATCGGCGCGGTCGTACAGCGCCAGCTCGTCCAGCCATTGCACCGGCAGGGTGTCGGGGTTGGCCGAGGCTTCGCTGCGGTGCTGGTAATAATGTTGCAGCCCACCGGCCACGATGGCTTCGGCCACAGCCTGGCAGCCCGGGCAACAGAGCTCGCGGCGCTCGCCAAGGATCATCGCGGTGAAGCGGCTGCCGGCTGGAACGGGCAGGGCGCAGTGGTAGCAGGGGCTGGTCATGGTTGGTATCTGGGGTGGCTGGGAGGGCCTCTGTGCGAGCATTTTGAGCGAGGCGTGCGTTTTTATTGCTTCAGCTCCTCGGCGCCCTGCAGCGGTTCATCACCCAGCAGCAGGTCCTTGTCGTGGCTGACGTCTTCTTCTTCGAAGAGGCGCCAGGTCTGGTTGCCTTCCACCCCCAGCAGTTCGACGAAGCGCCGGCCCTCGACCCTGTCGGTCACCTGGCCGATGTAGCGGCCCGGTTCGCTGTCGCTGCGGGTCAGGTTGATCCTGCGGTCCTTCTGCGGCTGGGTCGGGGAAATCAGGTTGAGTTGCAAGGTGTTCGGGTTGCTGTAGCCGGTGAGGCGCAGCTCGACTTCACCGGTCAGTTCGTCCAGGTGCAGCTTGCCGCGCAGTTGCAGGGTCTGGGCCAGGCGTTCACGGTCCAGGGCGCGGTTGATGCCCTTGCCGGCCTCGTAGTAATTGTCGTTGACCAGGTTGTCCGGGTTGTTCACCGCAATGGTCACCATGGACAGGGTCAGCGTCACCGAACAGGCCAGGATCGCAATGATGATCCAGGGCCAGAGGTGCTTGTACCAGGGGCTTGCGGCAGTGGCTGGGGGCATGGTTCGGTTCTCTGGTTATCGAACGGGCGGGCCGATGAATCGGCTGCCGGCTTCAATCCGGACGCCGACGTCATCGACGTCCGTCAGGATGAATGTCACTTCGTTGGTGCTCGACGGCAACTGCTGCGGCGCGCTCGACAGGCCTACCGGCAGGCTGACGGTATCACCGGCGGCCACCCTGATTTCACGCCGGCCTTGCAGCTTGAGGTCGGGCAGGCCAGTGGCGCTGAGCAGGTAGAGGTGGTCGCGCTGGTCCTTGTTCATGATCTTCAGGCTGTAGACGTTTTCGATGCGGCCTTCGGCGTCTTCGCGGAACAGCACACGGTCCTTGCTCACATCCAGGCTCACCAGCGGACGCAGGAGGAATGCCGCCACCAGCAGGCTGATCATCGCCAGCAACGCCCCTGCGTAACCGATCAGGCGCGGGCGCAGTGTGTGGGTTTTCTGCCCGGACAGGTTGTGCTCGGTGGTGTAGCTGATCAGCCCGCGCGGATAGTCCATCCTGTCCATGACGCTGTCGCAGGCGTCGATACAGGCGGCGCAGCCGATGCATTCGATTTGCAGGCCGTCGCGGATGTCGATACCGGTAGGGCACACCTGCACGCACATCGTGCAGTCGATGCAATCGCCCAGGCCCTGGGCCCTGTGGTCGCTGTCTTTTTTGCGCGGGCCACGCACTTCGCCACGGCGCGGGTCGTAGGACACGATCAGGGTGTCCTTGTCGAACATCACGCTCTGAAAGCGCGCATAAGGGCACATGTAGATGCACACCTGCTCGCGCAACCAGCCGGCATTGGCGTAGGTGGCAAGGGTGAAGAAACCGACCCAGAAATACGCCCAGCCATCGGCTTGGCCGCTGAAGAACTCCACCACCAGCTCTCGGATCGGCGAGAAGTAACCGACGAAGGTCAGGCCGGTAGCCAGGCCGATCAACAACCACAGCGTGTGCTTGGCCAACTTGCGCAGACATTTGCTGGCGCTCATCGGCGCCTGGTCCAGCTTGATGCGTTGGTTGCGGTCGCCCTCGGTGATTTTTTCGCACCACATGAACATCCACGTCCACACGCTTTGTGGGCAGGTATAGCCGCACCACACGCGCCCGGCGTACACGGTGATGAAGAACAGGCCAAACGCCGCGACGATCAGGATGCCCGACAGCAGGATGAAATCCTGGGGCCAGTAGGTGGCGCCAAAAATGAAGAACTTGCGCTCCGGCAGGTTCCACCACACCGCCTGATGGCCACCCCAATCGAGCCACACCGTGCCGAAATACAGCAGCAGCAATGCGCCGCCGCCGAGCATGCGCACAGTGCGAAACAGGCCGGTGAACGCGCGCGTGTAGATCTTCTCTCGTGACGCGTAGAGATCAACGGTTTTCCCGGGCGGGGTGACGTCATGTACCGGTATCTGGTCGCTCATCATGGCATCGGCCGGTCATTGGTCCCATGGATTGATCAGTGGAACGCCGCTGGATTGGAAGTCACTGATGTTACGGGTGACCACCGTGAGTCCATGTACCAATGCAGTCGCGGCAATCAATGCATCACTCTCGTTGGCCTGGTCAGGCACATGCAGGTTGGCGCAACGCAATGCCACGGCTGCGTCAACGGGCAGGATTCTGGCATCGAATGCCGGCATCACGTGGCGCTTGAGCCAGGTACGCAACACCTTGCCCTGCGCCGGGTCTCGTCGCTCCATGCGCAGTACGCCGGTTTCCAGCTCTTTTAAGGTGATCGCCGAGATGAACATGCGCGTAGCGATAATGCTTTTGGCCCAGGCGACCACGTTCGCGTCTGCCCGGGGTTTACGAAGTTCGGAGATGACATTGGTGTCGAGCAAATACATCAAGAGAGGTCCACAGGTCGATGAGTGATCACGGCGCGCCTGGTTTCGAGGTCGATATCGGCCGCTTCGGGCATCACCAACAGGTCAACGATATCGGCGTTGAGACCTGTCAGTTTCTGGTAGTCCTCAATGCTTAGCAGCACATGAGCAGGCTTGCCGCGATCGGTGATGAAAACCGGTCCCTGGCGGGCTGCTTTTTTGGCACCACTTGTGTCCTGATTGAATTCGCGGCTGGAGATCGTCGTGATAGTCATGGGGCATTCCCCTTTCTTGAAATTAATGTAGTCACGTTACTACTTTGGCTGTGTGACGAGCAAGCCCGAGGCTACCAGCGGTCTCTGTCCAGAGCAGAAAAAACACAGTCCTGCCCAGCGCTCACTGCGCGGGGGCCTCGACGGACTTGGCGTGCTCCTCAGTCTTCTCATCCCCATGGGACAAGCTGTACACATACGCCGCCAGCACATGCACCTTGTCATTGCCCTGCAGTTGCTCCTGCGCCGGCATCTGGCCCTGGCGGCCATGGCGGATGGTTTGCTGCAACTGGGCGAAGCTTGATCCGTAGATGAATGCACCCGGGTGCGTCAGGTCCGGCGCGCCCATGGCGGGGTTGCCTTTGCCGGCCGGGCCGTGGCAGGCCGTGCAGGTGGCGGCGAACAGTTTCGCGCCATTGGCCACGTCGGCCCTGGTGCCTTCGGGCAGTGTGCGGCCGTCGAGGTTGCTCAGCACAAAACCTGCCACGTCGGCCACGCCTTGCTCGCCGATGACGGCGGCCCAGCCCGGCATCACCGCTTGGCGGCCTTTCAGGATGGACGCCTTGATGGCGTCAGGCGTGCCGCCCCAGCGCCAGTCGGCGTCGGCCAGGTTGGGGAAGCCGTAGGCGCCCTTGGCATCGGAACCGTGGCACACCGAGCAATTGGAGGCGAACAGGCGAGCGCCCATCTTCAAGGCCTTCGGGTCCCTGGCCACGTCCTCGATCGGCATCGCGGCGAATGTGGCAAAGATCGGGCCGAACTTCGCCTGCGACCGGGCCATTTCCTTTTCCCATTCATGCACGGAGGTCCAGCCGGTCTTGCCGTTGGCGAAGGGCGTCTGCCGGTCGTTGTCGAGGTAGTTGTAGCCCGGCAGCAGGCCCTGCCAATTGCCCAGGCCCGGGTACAGCGCCAGGTAACCGAGGGCGAAGACAAGGGTGCCGATGAACAGCATGAACCACCATTTGGGCAACGGGTTGTCGTACTCCTCGATGCCGTCGAACGAGTGACCGACGGTTTCCTCGGTCTGCTCGCTGCGCTGGCCCTTGCGGGTCGACAGCAGCAGCCAGGTGATGGCGAACAGAGTGCCCAGGCTGAGGACGCTGACGTAGAGGCTCCAGAACGTGCTCATTGCTTGTCATCCCTGGCGGCTTGCTCGACCTGCTGGAGCGCTTGCGGGTCGTCGGCGAAAGGCAGCAGGGTTGCCTCGTCAAACTCGGCCTTGCGCCGTGGGCTGAACACCCACAACGCCAGGCCGATGAAGGCCACCATCACCACCAGGGTGCCTAGGCCACGAATCATCCCGATATCCATGCGATCACCGTTTGCTCTTGATGAGGGTGCCCAGGCCTTGCAGGTAGGCCACCAGTGCGTCCATTTCGGTCTTGCCCTTGACGGCGGCGGCCGCGCCGGCGATGTCCTGGTCGGTGTAGGGCACGCCCAGGGTGCGCAGCACTTGCATCTTCTTCGCGGTGTCCTTGCCGTCGAGTATGTTTTCGACGAGAAACGGGTACGCCGGCATTTTCGATTCCGGCACCAGGTTGCGCGGGTTGTAGAGGTGCGCGCGGTGCCAGTCATCCGAGTAACGCCCGCCGACCCGCGCCAGGTCCGGCCCGGTGCGCTTGGAGCCCCACAGGAATGGGTGGTCCCACACGCTTTCGCCAGCCACCGAGTAATGGCCGTAACGTTCGGTTTCGGCGCGAAATGGACGGATCATCTGCGAGTGGCAACCCACGCAACCGTTGGCGATGTACACGTCACGCCCTTCCAGCTCCAGCGCGCTGCGCGGCTTCATGCCTTCGATGGGCTTGGTGGTCACGTCCTGGAAAAACAGCGGGACGATCTGGGTCAGCCCGCCGATGCTCACGGCAATGACCATGAAGAAGGCCAGCAGGCCGATATTCTTCTCGACGACGTCATGCTTCATCAGTGCGCTCCCGCAACGGCGATGGCGGCGGCGGCTTCGGCTTGCGCCGGGTCCGAGGCGCGCACGGTGCGCCAGACGTTGTAGGCCATCAGCAGCATGCCGCTGGCAAAGATCGCTCCACCCACGGCCCGCACGATATAGCCCGAATGGCTGGCCTGCAGCGTTTGCACGAAGGAGAAGGTGAGCGTGCCGTCATCGTTGATCGCCCGCCACATCAGGCCCTGGGTGATGCCGTTGACCCACATCGAGGCGATGTAGAGCACGGTGCCGATGGTGGCCAGCCAGAAGTGGCTGTTGATCAGCGCGATGCTGTGCATCTGCGTGCGGCCGTAGAGCCTGGGGATCATGTGGTAAAGCGAGCCGATGGAGATCATCGCCACCCAGCCCAGGGCACCGGCGTGGACATGGCCGATGGTCCAGTCGGTGTAGTGGGAGAGCGCGTTGACGGTCTTGATCGCCATCATCGGCCCCTCGAACGTCGACATGCCGTAGAACGCCAGCGACACCACCAGAAAGCGCAGGATCGGGTCGGTGCGCAGCTTATGCCAGGCGCCGGAGAGGGTCATCATGCCGTTGATCATGCCGCCCCAGCTGGGGGCCAGCAGGATGATCGACATCACCATGCCCAGGGACTGCGCCCAGTCGGGCAATGCGGTGTAGTGCAGGTGGTGGGGCCCCGCCCAGATGTACAGGGTGATCAGCGCCCAGAAATGCACGATGGACAGGCGATAGGAATAAATGGGGCGTTCGGCCTGCTTGGGCACGAAGTAGTACATCATCCCGAGGAAACCGGTGGTGAGGAAAAAGCCGACGGCGTTGTGCCCGTACCACCACTGGATCATCGCGTCTGTTGCGCCGGCATAGGCCGAGTAGGACTTGAACAGGCTGACCGGCAACGATGCGTGGTTGACGATGTGCAGCATCCCCGTCACCAGGATGAACGCACCGTAGAACCAGTTGGCAACGTAGATGTGCCGGGTCTTGCGCTTGACGATGGTGCCGAAGAACACCGTTGCGTAGGCCGCCCACACGATTGCCAGCAAAATCGCGATCGGCCATTCCAGTTCAGCGTATTCCTTGGTGGTGGTGTAGCCCAGCGGCAGGCTGACGATGGCGCCGATGATCACCGCTTGCCAGCCCCAGAAGGTGAATGCGGCGAGGCCGTCGCTGATCAGGCGCGCCTGGCAGGTTCGCTGCACCACGTAATAGGAGGTGGAGAACAACGCGCAGCCACCGAAGGCGAAGATCACCAGATTGGTGTGCAGCGGGCGCAGGCGACCGAAGGTGGTCCAGGGCAGGTCGAAGTTCAATTGCGGCCAGACCAGCTGCAAGGCGATGAATACGCCGAGCCCCATGCCGAGGATGCCCCAGACCACCGTCATGATGGCGAACTGACGGACGACCTTGTAGTTATAAGCAGTCGGGCTGATTGCTGTGCTCATGCCGGGGTTCCACGATTTAGTATTTTTATAGATAAAGCGGCCGCAGTATGGAGAAAGCGAGAGGCCATTGCAACGCACGTGATCACCGCCATCAACCAGGTTGAACGCCAGATTCTGCGGCTTTTCCGTGCTCAGTGTAGGGACAATATCCTAAATTGAAAGCTGATCAAGTGGACAGGAATATTTCCGGGCCTGTCCTGCACGCAAATCCGGCGTCGCAGGCGCGGTGTTGTGGGGGCCTCCAGGTGGTGACAGGCGGTACTTACACGGTAATGTTCATGAGCGACAGACCGATTGAATAGCGAGGCAAGCGTGGGCAAACAGCACAAGGCAAGTATTGACGGGGATCAGTGGGCACACTGTGTGCGGGAACGCGGCTGGTTGTGGGATGCCGCCGCTCAAGGCGCGTCAGGTGAGGCGGTCACATTGATGCTGGCCCATGGCGCCGGCGCGCCGATGGACTCCAGCTTCATGAACGACATGGCTGCACGCCTTGCCGGGCATGGCGTCAACGTATTGCGTTTCGAGTTTCCCTACATGGCCCAGCGTCGGCTGGACGGCGGCAAACGTCCGCCGAACCCGGCGCCGAAACTGCTGGAGGCTTGGCGGGAGGTGTATGCCGAGGTGCGACGCCATGTCGGCGGCAAACTGGCGATTGGCGGCAAGTCCATGGGCGGGCGCATGGCCAGTTTGCTGGCCGATGAATTGGCGGCCGACGGGCTGGTGTGTCTGGGGTATCCGTTCTATGCGGTGGGCAAGCCGGAGAAACCACGGGTCGAGCATTTGGCCGGGTTGAAGACGCCGAGCTTGATCGTGCAGGGCGAGCGCGATGCGCTGGGCAATCGGGCGGCGGTGGAGGGGTATGCGTTGTCGCCGAGCATCGAGGTGATGTGGCTGGCGGCGGCGGACCATGACTTGAAGCCGTTGAAGGCGTCGGGGTTCAGTCATGAGCAGCATCTGGAGGCTGCGGCGGTGAAGGTGGCTGAGTTTCTCGGTGGCTGTTAGGGCCTCATCGGGAGCAAGCCCCCTCCCACCTTTGATTGGGTTCACACATTTCCATTGGTGAACACTGTAAAGGTGGGGGCTTGCTCCCGATAGCGATTACCGGTTGAAACGCTCCACCAGCGAATACTGGGAATTGGCCGTATGGGTCAGCTCTTCGCTCAACTGCGCCGAGTTCATCGCCTGCTCCGAGGTCTGGTCCGCCAGCAACGCAATGGTGCTGATATTGCGGCTGATCTCCTCGGCCACCGAGCTTTGCTCTTCGGTCGCGGCGGCGATCTGGGTGGTCATGTCGGTGATGTGCGCCACCGCTTCGCTGATGCCGACCAGTGCCTGGTCCGCTTCCGTCACCCGCGTCACGCCTTCTTCGGCCTGACGGCGCCCGGCGTCCATGGTTTGCACGGCGGCGTTGGCGGTCTGTTGCAGCTTGGCGATCAGGGCATGGATCTGCCCGGTGGACTCGGTGGTGCGCTGCGCCAGTTGGCGCACTTCGTCAGCCACTACGGCAAACCCCCGGCCCATCTCACCGGCACGCGCCGCTTCAATGGCGGCGTTCAGTGCCAGCAGGTTGGTCTGGTCGGCAATGCCCTTGATCACGTCGACCACGCCGCCGATTTCATCGCTGTCCTTGGCCAACTGGGTCACGGTCACGCCGGTTTCGCCCACCGCCACCGACAGGCGCTGAATCGCCTCGCGGGTTTCCCCGGCGATGTCGCGACCGCGACCGGTCAGGCGATTGGCTTCCTGGGTCGCGTCCGCCGTGCGCTGCACGTGGCTGGCGACTTCCTGGGTGGTCGCCGCCATCTGGTTGACCGCCGTGGCCACCTGCTCGGTTTCCACGCGCTGGCGTTCCAGACCGCTGGAGCTGTTATGCGCATAGGTGTTGGATTGCAGCGCCTGAGCGTTCAAGTGTTCGGCAGTGTCCTGCAAGCGCGTAAGGCACGTCTTCAAACGGGCTTCCTGGCTGAGGATCGACATTTCCAGACGCGCCTGGGCGCCACGGCTGTCGGTGTACATCTGCGCGATCAACGGGTCTGAGGTGGTCTGCTCGGCCAGGCGCAGCAAGCGCTTGAGGCCGCGCTGCTGCCAGCGCAGGCCCAGCAGCCCCAACGGCACCGACAACCCGGCCGCCAGGGCGAAGCCCCAGTGGGAATTGAGCGATACGCCGATCATGAAGCTCAACTGGCTCACCAGGATGAACGGCAACCAGTCCTGCAACACCGGCAGCCATTTGTCGCGCCGCGGAATCGCCGACTTGCCCTGGTTGATGCGTTGATAAAGCGCTTCGGCGCGGCGGATCTGTTCGGCGGTGGGCTTGACGCGCACCGACTCGTAGCCGATCACCTGGCTGCCATCGAAGACCGGCGTCACATAGGCGTTGACCCAATAGTGATCGCCACTCTTGCAGCGGTTCTTGACGATGCCCATCCATGGCAGGCCTTGTTTGAGCGTGGTCCACATGTGCGCGAAGACGGCCGCCGGAACGTCCGGGTGACGCACCAGGTTGTGCGGTGCGCGCATCAGTTCGTCATGGCTGAACCCACTGATTTCGACGAAAGCGTCGTTGCAGTAGGTGATAACCCCTTTGGCATCTGTGGTGGAGATCAACCGTTGCTGGGCAGGGAAGGTACGTTCGCGCTGGGTAACGGGCTGGTTATTACGCATGGCAGTTCAATCCGTGAGGCTTTCGGGGGTTATCGGCCGTATCGGAGGTTTATTTAGATTCTTTTTGCAACAATCCGCTGTGGCCGCAGCACCAGCCACAATGCCCCGCCAATCAACACGCCGCCATACACGTGGGCCATCGACAACGGCTCATCCAGCAGCAGCGCGCCCCACAGCACGCCGAACGGCGGGATCAAAAAAGTCGTGGTCATCGACCTCACCGGGCCGATGGCGGTCAGCAGGCGAAAGTACAGGACGTAGGCAAACGCCGTGCACACCAGCCCCAACCCCAGCAGCGACGTCCACACCTGCCAGCCGCCCCAGCTCGCCGGGGGATGGCTGATGGCGCTGTAGGCGAACAGCGGCAACAGAAACAGGGTGGCGCCGAGCATGCTGCCCAAGGCGGACAGACGGCTGTCCAGCCCGCCCTGGCGATCCAGCCAGCGCCGCGCGAGAAACCCGGCAAACCCGTAGCAGGTGGTGGCCAGCAGACACGCCAGCGCGCCCATCAGCAAGGGCAGGTCAAACGCCACCGGGCCGGCGCGGGTCAGCACACCCACACCGAACAGGCCCAGGCATACCCCGGCAAATTTTGAGGGGGTCAGGCGTTCGCTGAAGAACAACCCGCCGATCAACACGCCCATCAGCGGCGTGGTGGCGTTGAAGATCGCCGAGTAACCCGCCGGCAGCACCTGGGCGGCCACCGAGTACATCGTGGCGGGGATCCCGGAGTTGATTACGCCCAGCAGCAGCACGGTTTTGAACTTGCCCTGGAAATCCCAGCGCACGCGCATCAGCGCCAGAATCACCAGCAGGCCGGCGGCGGCGATCGACACGCGGAAAAACGCGGTCGGCACACTGCCGATTTCCGGCGCGATGATGCGCATGAACAGAAAGCTCGCGCCCCAGATGGCAGCCAGGCCCAGCAGGTACAGGGTGTCGACAGGTCTCACAGCACATTCCTACCTTGATAAGGCCGCGAGTGTTGCCCAGCGGCCTGCCTGACACAATCGCTAATTAAACGACGAACCGCGTCACCAGCCCATTGAGGTCCACGGCCAGGCGCGACAGTTCCTGGCTGGCGGCCGAGGTCTGGCTGGCGCCGGCGGCGGTCTGAGTCGACAGGGCGCGAATGTTCACCAGGCTGCGGTCGACGTCACGGGCCACCAGCGCCTGTTGCTCAGCGGCGCTGGCGATCACGCGGTTGCGCTGGTTGATCTGCGAGATGGACGCGGTGATTTTCGCCAGCGCGTTGCCGGCGTTGTTGGCCCGCTGCAGGGTATGACCGGCGTGTTCGGCGCTGCTGTTGAGTGCGCCGACGGTGTCCTGGGTGCCTTGCTGGATACTGGTGATCATCTGCTCGATGTCTTCGGTGGAGGCCTGGGTGCGTTGCGCCAGCGAGCGTACTTCATCGGCGACCACCGCAAAGCCGCGTCCGGCCTCGCCTGCGCGGGCCGCTTCAATGGCGGCGTTGAGTGCCAGCAGGTTGGTTTGCCCGGCGATGCCACGGATCACTTCGAGCACCTTGCTGATGTCCTGCGCCTTGGCGGCCAGGCCTTCGGCCTTGTTCGAGGCGCCGAGCACTTCGTCGACCAGGCTCTGGATCGCGCTGATGGTCTGGCTGATCTGGTGGTGGCCGTGTTTGCTGTCCTCGTCCGAGGCCTGCGACGCTTCGGCGCTGGACACTGCGTTGTTGGCCACGTCGTCCACGGCGACGCTCATCTGGGTGACGGCGGTGGCGGCCTGTTCGATTTCATCGTTTTGCGCCTGCAGGCCGCGTGTGCTCTGCGCCATTACCGAACTCATTTCTTCGGCCGCCGAGGCCAGTTGCTGCGCCGACTCACTGATGCCGCGCAGGGTGCCCTGCAATTGCGTCTGCATGCTGGCCAGAGCGGCCAGCAGTTGCGCCGGCTCGTCGCGACCGTGCACCGTCACGGGCTGGCTCAGGTCGCCGGCGGCGATGGTGCGCGCCACTGCCAGCGCCTGGCCCAGCGGCGTGGTGATGCTGCGGGTGAGCAGCCAGGCCAGCAGCAACGTGGCGACCAGCGCGACGACGATGATCAGGCCGACAATCCAGCGCGCACGCGCATACACCTGTGCTGCCGAGTCGGCCGCCGCTTCGACACCCCGCTTGTTGAAGTTGATCAAGGCCTCCAGGTGCTGGTTGAGGGCATTGCCCAGGGGCGCCAGGCGGCTGGTGACCAGGTCGATGGCGTCTTGTTGCTGCTCCTTGTCCACCAGGCTGATCATCTGGCCGATGGTCCCCATGTAGCTCGCCACCGCAGTGTTGACCTGTTGCAGCAGCGCGCGCTCGTCGTCGTTGCTCGGCAGGCTCTCATGGCTGGCCAGCAACGCCTTGAGCTGACCGGTATTGCGCGTGATCAGACCTCGGCTGGTGTCGCGGATGCGTGATTCATCGGTGGTAACGAAGCGCAGCGCCTCCAGGCGAATGCCGGCCACGGTGGCGGCGATTTCATGGGCGTTTTCGATGCTCGGCATCCACGAGCGCTCGATGATCAGCGCGCTTTCGCGCAGTTCGGCCATCTGCCCCAGGCCGAACAGGCCGACAATCACCAGCAGGCTGGCCAATACGGCAAAACTCAGACTGGCACGCAGACCAATCCTCATGTTCCTCAACGACATCTCACTGCTCCTCGGGGGGTTGAAACCTGCTCCCGGATCGGTCTTGTGACCTTGTCAGGCTGGGAGGGCGCGGGCTATATATCAAAGCGCCATTAACGTGGTAATCAGGGTTTCCCTTACGGTGTATCAGCACGGTTACATTTGTTAGGGGCCGGATGAGCCGGGCAGGTTTTCCCTGTCAAACGCGCCAGACGGTGCCGTTAAAGGCGTACAGATAAAAAGTCCGAGTCTGAGAGTAGGGATTTGTCGTGCAGTTACTGACCGCTCGGTCGAATAAAAAAACTGAAAATAGTGGAGGTTTCTCCCATGTCCGCCCTCGCCATTGCCCGCACCCTGCTTGACGGCTTCGACGATTACCGTGAGCACTTTCGCCGGATCACCGATGGCGCCCGTGAACGTTTCGAAAAGGCCCAGTGGCAGCAGGGGCAGGCGGCGTCGGCAGCGCGGATCAACCTGTATGAAGAGAAAGTGGCCGAAGTGACGGCGCGCCTGCGGGCAGGTTTCGACAGTGCTGTGTTGCTGCAGAGCAGCAATTGGCCCCAGGTGAAGAGCGCCTATATCGGCCTGATCGACCTGCGCGTCGACGATGAGTTGGCCGAGACCTGGTACAACTCGATCTTCTGCGGCCTCTTCAGCCATGACCTGATCAGCGACGCCTGCATGTTCATCCACACCACGCGGCCAAGCCAGCGCCAGGCGAGGGCGGCGCAGACCCGCCTTTACACGCCGGCCGGGAACCTGTCGGACCTGCTGGCGCAGGTCTTCGCCGACTTCTGTTTCAGCGAGCCCTACGCCGACCTGCCCGGCGACGTGCGCCGCCTCCAGGCGCAATTGCGCGAGAGCCTGCCGGACTGGGTCTGCAAGGACCCGGACCTGAACGTCGAGTTGTTTTCTTCGGTGCTTTACCGCAACAAGGGGGCGTATCTGGTGGGGCGCATCTACACCCACGACGAACAATGGCCGCTGGTGATCCCGCTGCTGCACCGCGAAGGACGTGGCATCCAGATCGATGCGCTGATCACTGACGAAGCGCAGGTGTCGATCATCTTCTCGTTCACCCGTTCCTACTTCATGGTCGACGTGCCGGTGCCGGCTGACTTCATCGGCTTGCTGCGGCGCATCCTGCCGGGCAAGCACATCGCCGAGCTGTACACCTCCATCGGTTTCTACAAGCACGGCAAGTCGGAGTTCTACCGCGCGCTGATCAACCATCTGGCGAGCACCGACGACCGTTTCATCATGGCCCCGGGTGTGCGCGGCATGGTCATGAGCGTGTTCACGCTGCCGGGTTTCAACACCGTGTTCAAGATCATCAAGGACCGATTCTCGCCGTCGAAGAACGTCAACCGCGCCACGGTGATCGAGAAATACCGTCTGGTCAAAAGCGTCGACCGCGTCGGACGCATGGCCGACACCCAGGAGTTCGCCGATTTCCGCTTCCCGCGGAGCAAGTTCGAGCCCGACTGCCTGGCCGAGCTGCTTGAGGTGGCCGCCGGTACCGTTGAGGTGCAAGGCGACACGGTGCTGATTCGCCACTGCTGGACCGAGCGGCGCATGACCCCGCTCAACCTCTACCTGGAACGCGCCAACCCCGCCCAGGTGCGCGAAGCCCTGGACGACTACGGCCTGGCGATCAAGCAACTGGCGGCGGCGAATATCTTCCCCGGCGACATGTTGCTCAAGAACTTCGGCGTCACCCGCCACGGGCGCGTGGTGTTCTACGACTACGACGAAATATGCTTTCTCACCGAAGCCAACTTCCGCCACATTCCCGCGCCGCGCACCCCGGAAGACGAAATGGCCTCCGAGCCCTGGTATTCCATCGGCGCGCTGGACGTGTTCCCGGAAGAGTTCCCGCCGTTCCTGTTTGCCGATGCCGGCCAGCGCAGGCTGTTCGATGAGCTGCATGGCGAGCTGTACGATGCCGACTACTGGAAAGGGCTGCAGGACGCGATCCGCGCCGGCAAAGTGATTGATGTGTTCCCGTATCGGCGCAAGGACCCGCTATAAACTGCACACACATCCATGTGGGAGGGGGCTTGCCCCCTCCCACATTTGTTTTCGGTTTACACCCGAGTCGCGCGTGAAGCTTGGCGCTCCCAACCGCTTTTCTGCCACACTTGCCGGCCCCGCCTAAACAGATGACCGTCAAAGTACCTGATGACTGACCAAGCGCCCGCTATCGACCCACTGCTGAAAAACCTCGATCACGCCATGCTCGCCGACCGCCACCGCTTGCGGCGCCAGTTGCTCGAGCTGCGCAAGAAGCCCGATGAGGAGAAGCTGGCGCAGTGGGTGACGCGCATGCAGGCGTCCTGCGCCCAGGTGACCGCGCGGCGCGCCAGCCTGCCGGTGATCCGCTACGACGACAGCCTGCCGATTGCCGCCAAACGCGATGAAATCAAGGCTGCGTTGAACAAGCATCAGGTACTGATCATTGCCGGCGAGACCGGCTCGGGCAAAACCACCCAGTTGCCGAAAATCTGCCTGGAGATCGGTCGCGGCCAGTACGGCCTGATCGGCCACACCCAGCCACGCCGGATCGCTGCGCGCAGTGTGGCCAGCCGGGTCGCCGAAGAGCTTGCGACCCCGTTGGGCGCGTTGGTCGGCTATCAGGTACGGTTCGAAGACCAGAGCGATTCCAATACCCTGATCAAGCTGATGACCGACGGCATCCTGCTGGCGGAAACCCAGAACGACCGCTACCTGGAACGCTACGACACGATCATCGTCGACGAAGCCCACGAACGCAGCCTGAACATCGATTTTCTGCTCGGCTACCTGAAAACCCTGCTGCCGCGCCGCCCGGACCTGAAAGTCATCATCACCTCGGCGACCATCGACCTGGAGCGTTTCTCCAAACACTTCGACGATGCGCCGATTGTCGAAGTCTCGGGCCGCACCTTCCCGGTGGACACCTGGTACCGGCCGCTGACCCTGGAGCAGGACGAGGAGGGCAACCGCGTCGAGGACGACCTGACCGTCGACCAGGCGATTCTTGCCGCGCTGGATGAAGTTGCAGCCTACGAGCGCAGCGAGCGACGCAGCCCCGGCGATGTGCTGGTGTTTTTGCCCGGCGAGCGCGAGATTCGCGACGCCGCCGAGATGCTGCGCAAGGCCCAGCTCAAGCACACCGAAATTTTGCCGCTGTACGCGCGCCTGTCGCCGGCCGAACAGCAGCGCATTTTCCAGTCCCACCCGGGGCGGCGCGTGGTGCTGGCAACCAACGTCGCGGAAACTTCGCTGACCGTGCCGGGCATCCGTTATGTGATCGACAGCGGCACCGCGCGCATCAGCCGCTACAGCTACCGCGCCAAGGTGCAACGCCTGCCGATCGAAGCAATTTCCCAGGCCAGCGCCAACCAGCGTAAAGGCCGCTGCGGGCGGGTCGAGCCGGGTATCTGCATACGGCTGTACAGCGAAGAAGACTTTATCGGTCGCCCGGAATTCACCGACCCGGAGATTCTGCGCACCAACCTCGCCGCCGTGATCCTGCAGATGCTGCACCTGCGTCTGGGCGAAATCACCGATTTCCCGTTTATCGAACCGCCGGACGGCAAGGCGATCAGTGACGGGTTCAACCTGCTGCAGGAGCTGTCGGCGGTGGATCGCAACAGCCAGCTCACGCCGCTGGGCCGCCAGCTGGCGCGTCTGCCGGTGGACCCGCGGATGGGCCGCATGCTGCTCGAAGCAGCCAAACTCGGCAGTTTGCAGGAAGTGTTGATCGTGGCCAGCGCCATGTCGATCCAGGACCCGCGCGAGCGCCCGCCGGAGCGTCAGCAGGCCGCCGACCAGGCCCACGCCCAGTGGAAGGACCCGGATTCGGACTTCGCCGGGCTGGTCAATCTGTGGCGCGGCTTTGAAGAGCAGCGCCAGGCGTTGACTGCCAGCCCTTTGCGCAACTGGTGTCGCAAGAACTTCCTCAACTACCTGCGCCTGCGCGAATGGCGCGATTCCCATCGCCAGTTGAGCCTGATCTGCCGCGACCTGCAGTTGACCCTCAACAAAGAACCGGCCGACTACCCCAAGCTGCACAAGGCGGTGCTGGTGGGCCTGCTCAGCCAGATCGGACAGAAGACCGAAGACGGCGATTACCTCGGTGCGCGTCAGCGGCGTTTCTGGATTCATCCGTCGTCGGGCATCGGCAAAAAGCGCCCGCAATGGCTGATGACCGCCGAGCTGGTGGAGACCACCAAGCTGTATGCGCGCATGGTCGCCAAGATCGATGCCGATTGGATCGAACCGCTGGCCGGGCACCTGATCAAGAAAAACCATTTCGAGCCGCACTGGGAGAAGAAGCGCGGCCAGGTGGTGGCGTTCGAGCAGATCACCCTGTTCGGGCTGATCGTGGTCGGGCGCCGGCCGTTGCATTACGGGCCGATCGACCCGGTGGTGTCGCGCGAGCTGTTTATCCGCGAGGGCCTGGTGCGTGGCGAGATCCAGTCGCGGGCCAGGTGCCTGAGCGCCAACCAGCAATTGCTGGAGCAGCTCGACGAACTGGAAGCCAAGGCGCGCCGTCGTGACATTCTGGCCGATGAAGAAACCCTGTACGCGTTCTACGATGCGCGGTTGCCGGCGGAGATTCATCAGACTGCCACCTTCGACAGTTGGTACAAAATCAACAGCCAGAAAGACCCGCAACTGCTGATCATGCGTGAGGAAGACGTGCTGGCCCGCGAGGCCAGTGAAGTCACTGCCGCGCATTACCCGGACACCCTGCACCTGGGCGACCTGGCCCTGGCCTTGAGTTATCACTTCGAACCCAACCACCCGCGCGATGGCGTGACCCTGCGCGTGCCGGCGCCGCTGCTGCCGGCTTTGCCGCCGGAGCGCCTGGAGTGGCTGGTGCCGGGGGTGATCGAGGCCAAGTGCATTGCCCTGGTGCGCAACCTGCCCAAGGCGCTGCGCAAGAACTTTGTGCCGGTGCCGGATTTCGTCAAGGCCGCGCTGCAGCGCATCGAATTCGGCAACGGCTCGCTGCCCCAGGCGCTGGGGCGCGAACTGTTGCGCATGACCGGCGCGCGGGTCAGCGATGACGCCTGGGCCGAGGCGGCGCAGCAGGTGGAAAGCCACCTGAGGATGAACCTGGAAGTGGTCGACGGGCAGGGCAGGTTCCTCGGCGAAGGCCGCGACCTGGCCGAGCTGACCGCACGTTTCGCCGAAGCCAGCCAGGCCGCGTTGGCCGTGCCGCAGACCGCAAAAAGTCAGGAGCCGGTGCAGGCCAGGGCGTTTGCGGCGGTGGCCGAGAAGACCCAGCAGCAGATCGCCGGCCTGTCGATGACGGTGTATCCGGCGCTGGTGGAGGAGAGCGGCACGGTCAAGGAGGGGCGCTTCTCGACGGCTGTCGAGGCCGAGTTTCAGCATCGCCGCGCGTTGCAGCGTCTGCTCCTGCAACAGTTGGCGGAGCCGGCGAAATTCCTGCGCGGCAAACTGCCCGGCCTGACCGAGCTGGGCCTGATGTACCGTGACCTGGGGCGCATCGACGCGCTGGTCGAAGACATCCTGCTGGCCAGCCTCGACAGCTGCGTGCTCGAAGGTCAAGCCAGCCTGCCGCGCGACGGTGCCGGGCTGGCCGCCTTGGCCGAGCGCACGCGGGGCGGTTGGACCGAACACGCCGAACGCCTGGCGCGCCTGACCCTGGAGGTGCTGAAACTCTGGCATGGCCTGCAAAAGCGCTTCAAAGGCAAGATTGACCTGACCCAGGCCGTGGCGCTGAACGATATCAAGCAGCAGCTAAGCCACTTGGTGTACCCGGGGTTTGTGCGGGAAACCCCGGCGCAATGGTTCAAGGAACTGCCGCGCTACCTCAAGGCCATCGAGCAACGCCTGGAGAAATTGCCGGGCCAGGTGCAAAAGGATCGGGTGTGGAGCACCGAACTGGGCGGATTGTGGACGCAGTATGAGAATCGTCTGAAAAAACACGCCCAGGAAGGCAAGCGCGACCCGCAACTGGCACTCTACCGCTGGTGGCTGGAGGAATACCGGGTATCACTGTTTGCGCAGCAACTGGGGACCAAAGTACCGATCTCCGACAAGCGCCTGAGCAAGCAGTGGAGCCAGGTAGAGCCCTGAACCGCCGAGTGCCCAACTGCCTCTGCGGCGAGCGGGCTTGTTGTGGCGAGCGGGCTTGCCCCGCGTTGGGGTGCGAAGCGCCCCCAATCAAGCAAAACGCGGTGTACCTGATACGGCTCAGCGTCTGGTTTTGGGGCTGCTGCGCAGCCCAACGCAGGACAAGCCTGCTCGCCACAGGGAATCTGCGCTTAACTGAACGGCATTAGGGCAAGCCAGCTCGTCAAAAAAACCGCTTGCCACAACAAGCCGGCTCCTCAGTAAGCCAGCTCCCACAACAAGCCCGCTCGCCAGGTTGTTGCGCGACAGCGCCAAGGCGGCGCCTTCCGCATTTAAACCAGCGCTTGTCTGAGATGTGGCGCCAAATCCCCGGGTTTGTGGCAAACTTCGCGCCCATAAATGCCGGGATCGTCGCAAGGGCTGCGACGCGATGGAATAAAGCGATGCCAGTTTGATGCCACTGGATGGAATCAAACGACTTACAGTTTGGTACTAAAGTGCCAATACCTTCTGCCTGACCTATCCAGAGGAACGACCGTGCATAACGTCGTCATCAGCGGCACTGGCCTGTACACCCCGGCCAACAGCATCTCCAACGAAGAGCTGGTGCAGTCTTTCAATGCTTACGTGCATCAGTTCAACACCGACAACGCCGCCGCCATCGAGCGCGGTGAGGTGCAGGCGCTGACCGAGTCCAGCGCGGCCTTTATCGAGAAGGCATCGGGTATCAAGAGTCGCTTTGTGATGGACAAGGAGGGCATCCTTGACCCGCAACGCATGGCCCCGCGCCTGCCCGAGCGCAGCAATGACGAGTGGTCGGTGCTCTGCCAGATGGCCGTCGCCGCCGCCGAACAGGCGCTGCAGCGCGCCGGCAGGACCGCCGCCGATATCGACGGCGTGATCGTCGCCTGCTCCAACCTGCAACGCGCCTACCCGGCGATTGCCATTGAAGTCCAGGAAGCGCTGGGCATCGAAGGCTTCGGCTTCGACATGAACGTGGCGTGTTCCTCGGCCACCTTCGGTATCCAGAACGCCGCCAACAGCATCCAGCTGGGCCAGGCCCGGGCGATCCTGATGGTCAACCCGGAAGTCTGCACCGGCCACTTGAATTTCCGTGACCGCGACAGCCACTTCATCTTTGGCGACGCGGCCACCGCTGTGCTGCTGGAGCGCGCCGACCTCGCCACCTCCGAGCATCAGTTCGAGGTGGTCAGCACCAAGCTGCTGACCAAGTTCTCCAACACCATCCGCAACAACTTCGGCTTCCTCAACCGCGCCGCCGAAGAAGGCGTCGGCGCGCCGGACAAACTGTTCGTGCAGGAAGGCCGCAAGGTGTTCCGCGATGTGTGCCCGATGGTGGCCGAACTGATCGGCGTGCACCTGGAAGAAAACCAGTTGAACGTGGGCGACGTGAAACGCTTCTGGCTGCACCAGGCCAACCTGAGCATGAACCACCTGATCGTGAAGAAGCTGTTGGGCCGCGAAGCGACGGTGGAAGAAGCGCCGGTGATTCTCGATACCTACGCCAACACCAGCTCCGCAGGCTCGGTGATTGCGTTTCACAAAAACCAGGACGACCTGGCCAAGGGCTCTGTCGCCGTGCTCAGCTCCTTTGGCGCCGGCTATTCGATCGGCAGCGTGATCCTGCGCAAGCGCTGATTTTCTGCTTGCAGGCGTGATTGGAGCGGTTTTATCCGGAATGTCGAGGTCTTGAATGGCAGCAGCGGACGACGCGCACCTGCTTGAACGCCTGCTCAAGGGAGAGCAGCAGGCCTATAAGGAACTGGTCACCGCCTACCAGAGCGCCATGCGCGCCGTGGCGTATGCCATCGTCGGCCAGCGCCACGCCGATGAAGTGGTGCAGGACGCCTGGCTGTCGGTGGTGCGCAACCTCGGCAAATTCGAGGGGCGGTCCAGTCTCAATACCTGGTTACTGACCATCACGGCCAACGCCGCCAAGGGCCGCTACAGGCAGAACCGTCGGGAAGTGCTGCTCGACGATCTGCCTTCGCCCCATGGCACGATTGGCGCAGAGCGTTTTTCCCCTGACGATGGCCACTGGGCGGTCGCCCCGTATGCCTGGCATCAGGACAGCCCGGAAGCCTTGTTGACCGAAGATGAGCTGCGCAATTGCCTGGAGCATACGCTACTGAGTTTGTCGGACTTGCAGAGCAGCGTGCTGGTGCTGCGCGAACGCCAGGGCCTGGAGCTGGAAGAAATCTGTAATCTTTTGACGCTCTCGCTCTCGAATGTGCGTGTGCTGTTGCATCGAGCGCGGCTCAAGGTATTCGCCACGGTGGAGCATTTTGAGGAAACGGGAGAATGTTGACCTGTAAGGAACAAGTGGCACGCTCCAGTGATTACCTCGATGGGCAACTGACCTTTCGCGAGCGTCTGCTGGTGCGTCATCACTTGATGTTCTGCCCGAACTGCCGCCGCTTTATCCGTCAGATGCGCCTGATGCAGGCGACGCTGAAGAAGATGCCGCAGGCACCGGTGCCGGAGGTGGATGCCCTGGCCGAACGGCTGGCTGCCGAGCGGCGCAAGGGCGGGTAGCGGCGTAATCAGAACTTGGCTTCAGCATCCAGCTGCAGGGTGTTGGTGTTGGCATCACGCTGCGTACGGCTGGCGAAGTCGGCCTTGGTCAGGAAGTACGTGGCGCCGAGGGCGAAGTTCTTGTCGATGTCGTAGCTGACCTTCATCTTGTGACCGCGCGAGCCGGTGGTGCCGTTGGCGAAGTCCGAGTCGGTAAAGGCGCCGACCACTGCGTTACGTTGAACATCGCGGTAGTTGTAGTCCAGGTTGAAACCGAACACCTTGGACTTGGCACCTACCAGCCACGCTGTGTCCTGATCGGTCACGGCATCGTTGTTTTTCACGTACTGACCATAGAACGCCAGGGGCACGGCCAGGCCGCCGATGTCTGCCTGGGCGAAGCCTTCGTACAGACGGAATTCGTTGTCGGCCGAATTACCGTTGACCGCCAGTGCGCACGGCGTGGTAGTGGTTGTGCAGCGGCTGTCGCGGTCGTTCTGGTAGGCGTAGACGCTGCCACCCAGGGTCATTTTCAGGTTGTCGGTGATCGAGAAGCGCGTACCCAGCTGGCCGGACGTCAGGCGCAGGTCGTGGCGAAACTGCACGCCGTCGCCGTCGACGTTGTCCTTGAGGTTGTAGTTGCCCAGGCTGCCGAACAGCTCGGCGCTGCTGCCCAGTGGGTATTTGTAGGTGACTGCGAGACCTTCGGGGTTGATGTCGCTGTCCCAGATCACGTCGCCCATGCTCACCCACGGTTGCAGCATCTTGCCGCCGATCACGTGCAGGTTCTTGATCTGGTCCGGGTGGTAGTCGATGTAGCCAAGGTCCAGCCAGATCGATTTCTTGTCGAAATAGCCGTCCTGGTCCTGGTTGGTGGAGCGCGCATCGTCGCCGCCGCCGGTGGCGATGCGGATGCCGGTGTCCACTTGCGGGTTGATTTCGGTGTAGGCGCCCAGGCGCGCACGGATACGTTGACGGTCCTTGTCACGTCCGCCGTTGTTGGGCTCGCCGTCGATCTTGATGGTTTCCTGGCGGAACCGCACGTCGCCCTTGAACTGGGTCTTGGCGGCCCAGGCGAGTTTCTGGTCGAACGTGCTCAGGTCGTTGGTCTTTTTCGCGGTGGCGGCGATCTGTTCGTTGCTCTCTTGCTGAGCTTGCCGCGCGATCTGCTGTTCTTTCTGGTCCTTGGCCAGTTCGGTTTGCAGTTCGGTGTACTGCGCCGCAGTGATCTGGCCGTTGGCCTTGAGCATGTCGAGCAATTTAGCGTCGACTGCAGCGCTGGCCGGCACGCTCAGGGCCAATAACAGGCCGCCGCACAGGACCGCTGCAGTTTTGGTGGAAGCAAGACGCATATCAATCTCCGAAAGTGAGGAGGAGGGAATAGACCCTCCAGGACACGAACGCCCTATGAAGGACGCGAAAAATGGCTATTTGGTTAGAACCAGATGCTCTAAAAAACACGGCCAGTATTGCTGTCGTTTATGACGAAGTAGTGGCTAACTCATGTCGTCTTGATGACAAATGCCTTGTCCGTGGAACTATTGGTCTAGAGCCCTGTCCGCCGTTTTCGAGGTGTGAACAGTGCCGTGATGAGCGATACTCGCCAGGCTTATATGCCAACCGCCAGTGAGGATGCCGATGCCGTTGCAACGTCTGGACAACCTGTCCGAAATCGCCCCGTCGGTGTGGGATGCGCTGGTGCCGCAGGCTCAGCCGTTCGTGCGGCATGCTTTCTTGAGTGCGCTGGAAGACAGCGCCAGCCTGGGCCCGCAATCGGGCTGGCGGCCCGAGCATCTGCTGCACTGGGAGGGTGATCGACTGGTGGCGGCGTTGCCCAGTTATCGCAAGTGGCATTCCTACGGCGAATATGTGTTCGACCATGGCTGGGCCGATGCTTGTGCGCGTGCCGGCATCGACTACTACCCCAAGCTGCTCACGGCGGTACCGTTCAGCCCGGTAAGCGGGCCGCGCCTGCTGGCGGCGAATGCCGAGGACGGTTTCGAGCTGCTCAACAGCCTGCCGGGTTACCTGGAAATCGAAGGGCTTTCCAGTGCACATATCAACTTCACCGACGTGTTGGCCGATGACGCCTTGACCCGGCAGCCGGGCTGGTTGCAGCGCCTTGGTTGCCAATTTCACTGGCAGAACCGTGGCTACCGCGATTTCCAGGACTTCCTCGACGCCTTGAGCTCACGCAAGCGCAAACAGATGCGCAAGGAACGCGAACAGGTGGCGGGGCAGGGCATCGAGTTCGAGTGGCTGCACGGCCATCAACTGACAGAAGCGCAGTGGGATTTCGTCTACGCCTGTTACGCCAACACCTACGCGGTACGCCGCCAGGCTCCTTACCTGACCCGCGCGTTTTTCAGCCTGCTGGCCGAGCGCATGCCCGAGATGATCCGCGTGGTGCTGGCCAAACAGGGTTCGCGCCCGGTGGCGATGGCGTTCAGTCTGATCGGCGGCGACAGTTTTTATGGGCGTTACTGGGGCTGCCTGGCCGAATTCGACCGCCTGCATTTCGAGACCTGTTTCTACCAGGGCATGGACTACGCCATCGCCGAAGGCCTGCAACGCTTCGATGCAGGCGCCCAGGGCGAGCACAAACTGATTCGCGGGTTCGAGCCGGTGATCACCCGCTCGTGGCATTACCTGCGCCATCCGGGGTTGAAGAATGCCGTGGAGGATTTTCTGGAGAGGGAGCGCGTGGGGATTCTGGCGTATGCCGAAGAGGCGAGGTCAGCCCTGCCTTATCGGCAGGGCTGAACACGCCCGGTTTTAGCCTGGCGCCTCCTTGCCAAGCCATCGATACATCACGCCACCGATCACCGCACCCAGGATCGGCGCGAGCCAGAACAACCACAACTGCTCGATCGCCCACCCGCCCACCAGCAGGGCCGGGCCGGTACTGCGGGCCGGGTTGACCGAGGTGTTGGTCACGGGGATGGAGATCAGGTGGATCAGCGTCAGGGCCAACCCGATGGCGATGGGCGCGAGGCCCTTGGGCGCGCGTCTGTCGGTGGCGCCGAGGATGATCACAACGAACATCGTGGTCATCACCAGCTCACAGACAAACGCCGCCACCAGCGAATAACCGCCCGGAGAATGCTCGCCATAGCCGTTGGACGCCAGGCCGCCAGCCAATTCAAATCCTGGCTTGCCGCTGGCGATGAAGTACAACAATGCGGCGGCGACTGCTGCGCCGATGACTTGGGCGACAACATAGGCCGGCAACTCCCGCGCCGGAAACCTTCCGCCCACCACCAGCCCCACCGATACCGCCGGGTTGAGGTGACAACCACTGATAGGGCCGATCGCGACCGCCATGGTAAGCACCGTCAGCCCGAACGCCAGCGCAACGCCCAACAGGCCAATACCGACTGCAGGAAACGCTGCGGCCAATACCGCACTCCCGCAACCGCCCAACACCAGCCAAAACGTACCCAACCCCTCTGTGACTGAACGTTTGAACAAAGACATGCAGCCCGTCCTTGATAGATCTCTATCTAATCAGTAAATCATGATGCTCCCTGCAGATTTACTTCAGCGCCCCTCTGGGCACTGCACTGATTACAGCACGGTTTTGATACAAGTCCAGGGCATGAATAATCACCAGAAGCCCGTGGCTGCTGGGGTTTGATGCAGACGTTGTTGAGTGAATTCGATCAAATATGGGAGGGGGAGAGCCCCCTCACGTATTTTAAGAGATGTTTGCGTCAGTCGATTCCGACAAACCCACCCGTCTGGTGTTGCCACAGCCGTGCATACAGGCCGCCGTGTGCCAGCAGCTGCGCATGGCTGCCGCTTTCGGCAATCCGGCCCTTCTCCAGCACCACCAGGCGGTCCATGCGTGCGATGGTCGACAGACGGTGCGCAATCGCAATAACGGTCTTGCCCTGCATCAGGGTTTCCAGACTTTCCTGAATCGCTGCTTCCACTTCCGAGTCGAGTGCCGAGGTGGCTTCGTCCATGATCAGAATCGGCGCGTCCTTGAGCAGCACGCGGGCGATGGCGATGCGCTGACGCTGCCCGCCGGAGAGTTTGACGCCGCGCTCGCCCACATGGGCATCGAGCCCGGTGCGGCCCTCGGCGTCCGAGAGCAGCGGGATGAACTCATCGGCGCGCGCCTTGTGGATCGCGGCCCAGAGTTCTTCGTCGGTGGCGTCGGGCTTGCCGTACAACAGGTTGTCGCGGATCGAACGATGCAGCAGCGATGTGTCCTGGGTGATCATGCCGATCTGCTCGCGCAGGGTTTCCTGGGCGACTTCGGCGATGTTCTGGCCGTCGATCAGGATGCGTCCGCCTTGCAGGTCGTAGAGGCGCAGCAGCAGGTTGACCAAGGTTGACTTGCCCGCGCCCGATGGGCCGATCAGGCCGATCTTTTCCCCGGCCTTGATCTCAAGGTTCAGGCCGCCAATGATCCCGCTCTGCTTGCCATAGTGGAAATCCACCTGCTCGAAGCGCACCTCGCCATGGGGGACTTGCAGGCGCTGGGCGTTGTCGCGGTCGATCACGGCCAGGGGTTGTGCGATGGTTTTGAGGCCGTCCTGCACCATGCCGATGTTTTCGAAAATGCCGTTGACCACCCACATGATCCAGCCAGACATGTTGACGATGCGGATCACCAGGCCGGTGGCCAGGGCAATCGCGCCCACCGAGATGAGCGAGTGCGTCCACAGCCACAGCGCAAGGCCGGTGGTGGTGACGATCAGCAGGCCGTTCATGGTGGTGATCACCACGTCCATGCTGGTCACCACGCGGCTGGCCAACTGGGTTTTTTCGGTCTGCTCGATGATCGCTTCCCTGGCGTATTCCTGTTCGGACTGGGTATGGGCGAACAGCTTCAGGGTGGTGATGTTGGTATAGCCATCGACGATGCGCCCCATCAGTTTGGAGCGCGCCTCGGAGGAAATCACCGAGCGCTCCTTCACCCGTGGCACGAAGTAGCGCAGTGCCAGGCTGTAGCAGACGATCCAGGTCACCAGCGGAATCATCAGGCGCCAGTCGGCCTCGGCAAACAGCACCAGGGCGCTGATGGCGTAGATCGCCACGTGCCAGATCGCGTCCACGGCCGCCACGGCGGAGTCGCGCAGGGAGTTGCCGGTCTGCATGATGCGCTGGGCGATACGCCCGGCAAAATCGTTCTGGAAGAAATTGAGGCTCTGCTTGAGCACATAGCTGTGGTTTTGCCAGCGGATCAGGCTGGTCATGCCGGGGCTGATGGTCTGGTGCACCAGCAGGTCGTGCAGTGCGCCGAAAATCGGGCGCAGCAGCAGGGCGACCACGGCCATCCAGATCAACTCGGTGCTGTGCACCTGGAAGAAGTCGGCGGGTGGCGTGCCCTGGGCCAGGTCGATGATGCGGCTCAGGTAGCTGAACAGCGCGACTTCGATCAATGCCCCGATCAGGCCCACCACCAGCAAGGCGGCGAAGTGCGGCCATACCTGACGCAGGTAGTAAAGGTAAAAAGGCAGGACTTTATCAGGTGGGGCGGCGCTGGGCGCGTCGCGGAAGATGTCGATCAGTTGTTCAAAACGACGATAGAGCATGGGTTGACACCCGCCGGGCGGGCTCTCCTTTCAAATGCGCGCGCGGCCTTGTGGGCCGCGCACGGAACTCCCTGCAAACCTTAGTCGATGCGCTTGGCCGACTTGATCCGGACAGGGTCGATTGGCACGTTCTGCATGCCTTGCTGGGTGGTGGTCTGGGAGTTGACGATGACGTCGACTACGTCCATGCCCTTGACCACTTTGGCGAATACCGCGTAACCGGCATCGCGACCCGGGTCGAGGAAGGCGTTGTCGGCCACGTTGATAAAGAACTGGCTGGTGGCCGAATCCGGGTTGGAGGTGCGCGCCATCGCCAGCGTGCCGCGTACGTTATGCAGGCCGTTGCTGGCTTCGTTCTTGATCGGCGCTTCGGTCGGCTTTTGCGACATCTGCTGGGTGAACCCGCCGCCCTGGACCATGAAGCCCGGAATGACACGGTGGAAAATCGTGTCGGTGTAGAAACCCTTGTCCACATAGGCCAGGAAGTTCTTGGTGCTGATCGGCGCCTTGACCGGGTCCAGTTCGATTTCAATGTCGCCGTTGGTAGTGGAGATCAACACATGGGGGGGCTTGGCCGGCTGGGCCGCCATCAGGTTGGCGGCAAACAGTACGGAACCGGCAAAGAAGGCAATTTTTTTCAGCATGGGGTCAGTGATCCTGAGTGGTGGTGTCGAGTGGTCGTGTTCGGCGCTGGGACAGGGTTAGGACCGGTCATCCTGGCGCGTTGTTCCTGCCGATCCCGGCGCGCAATGGCGTCGAAGCGGGCGAGATAAGCATGTTTGTGATTGTTTGCCCAGCCTTGGGCCCTGGATGAACGCCTTTTCAGCTCTGCCTGGGCGCGGCAAAAGGCGCGTCCAGCGGCGCCGTGTCAAAGCTGCGCAGCAATTCAACCAGGATTTGCGTGGCCGGCCCGAGGGGTTTGTCCTTATTCGAGTACAGATAAAACGTGGGGTGGCGGCTGGCCCCCTGTTCCAAGGGTAGCTGCTTGAGCACGCCCTCGGCGATTTCGCGTTCGATCAGGTGCCGCGGCAGCCACGCAAAGCCCAGGCCGCTGCCCACGAAGGAGGCAGCGGTGGCCAGGCTGCCGACGGTCCAGCGCTGTTCGGCGCCGAGCCAGCCCACGTCGCGCGGCTGCTGGCGCCCGGAGTCGCGAATCACCACTTGCATCTGGCTTTCCAGGTCCTGGAAGCTCAGCTCGCGATTCATGCGGTGCAGGGGGTGATCGGGGTGGGCAACGGCAATGAATTCCACGTCGCTCAGTTCGGTGCCCAGGTAACCGGCAATGCTGAAGCTGCAGATCGCGAGGTCGGCCACGCCTTCAATCAACAGCTCTTCGACGCCCGACAGCACCTCTTCACGCAGACGCACGCGGCAGCCACGGCTTTGCGGCATGAACGCGGTCAGCGCGCGCACCAGACGCGTGTTGGGGTAGGCGGCATCCACCACCAGCCGCACTTCGGCTTCCCAGCCTTGTTCCATGTGGTGGGCGAGGTCTTCCAGTTGGCTGGCGTTCTTGACCAGTTGGCGGGAACGGCGCAGCAGCACCTCACCGGCGTCGGTGAGTACGGCCTTGCGCCCGTCGATACGCAACAGCGGCACGCCGAGCTGGTCCTGCATGCGCGCCACGGTGTAGCTCACCGAGGACTGCGATCGGTGCAGCGCTTCGGCGGCCTGGGCGAAGCCGCCGTGGTCGACCACGGCCTGCAGCGTGCGCCATTGATCAAGGGTAACGCGGGGCGCTTTCAAGATGGGTTCCTCTTGTCCTAAGCTGACAGTCCTTATTGGAGACTGCCGAATGAGAAAATTGTGTTGTGTGCTGCTCGCGCTGCTGCCGATCAGTGCGTTTGCCTACCCTATCGATGTGAGCAAGAAAATCGAAGGCGTAAGCATCGATTACACGGCGTCGGACGTGGACGCCGACATCAGCTCGATCCAGTTGAGCAACTACGGCAGCAACGACGCGGTGTGTTCGGTCATCTTCACCAACGGTCCGGAATCGCCGCGCCGCCGCACGGTCACGGTGCCGGCCGGTAAAAACACCCACACCACGGTCAAATTCAACCGCGCGATCATCAAGATGCGCATTGCCCTGGCGTGCAGCCCGAAATAGAGCGTCGACGGCGCTTGCTCTGCTTATAAACAACTTTATAGATGGGTTATAGCAGTTTTTTGCGCTTTTTTATCGAGTGGGCCCTGGTTAATCTCCATTCCATTGTCTGACAGCATTTGCAGATGGAGCCTACAAGCACACATGCCACGTTCTGATCATTGAAAGCTGCGGCCATCAGGGCGCGGTTTGCTCGGGTCGCCTGATCCTTTAATCGTCAGATAATCGCGCGCTGTTTACATGGCTCCACGCAAACCCTTCAAGTACGCGTACGAACCTCCCTTTGCACTTGTTGCTCCTGAGTGCTCCTGCCCGACTGCCGCTTTAGCGAGGTCGGGTTTTTTTTGCCCCGAGTTTCTTCAAGCGTCGAAAACCTTTACTGTCCCGCCCATTCGAAACGAGGCGCGCATGGGCTATCTACTGATTGTCACCCTGATTCAGGCATTTTCCTTCAGCTTGATCGGCGAATACCTCGCCGGTCACGTCGACAGCTACTTCGCAGTGTTGGTGCGCGTGGTGCTGGCCGGCTTGATCTTTCTCCCGCTGACCCGCTGGCGCTCGGTGGAGCCGGCCTTCATGCGCAGCATGCTGGTGATCGGCGCGTTGCAGTTTGGCGTGACCTATGTCTGCCTGTACCTGAGCTTTCGCGTATTGACGGTGCCGGAAGTGTTGCTGTTCACCATCCTCACGCCGTTGCATGTGACGCTGATCGAAGATGCTCTCAACCGGCGCTTCAACCCGTGGGCGCTGGTGGCGGCACTGGTGGCGGTGGCGGGCGCAGCGGTGATTCGCTTCGACCAGATCACGCCAAACTTCCTGATGGGTTTTCTGCTGCTGCAACTGGCCAACTTCACCTACGCCGCCGGGCAGGTCATGTACAAGCATTTGGTGGCGCGTTATCCGAGCGATCAGCCGCACTACCGGCGTTTCGGTTATTTCTATCTGGGGGCGTTGCTGGTGGTGCTGCCGGCGTTTCTGCTGTTCGGCAAGGCCGACTTTTTGCCGCAGGCGCCGTTGCAGTGGGGCGTGTTGCTGTTCCTGGGTCTGGTCAGCACCGCGCTGGGCATGTACTGGTGGAACAAGGGCGCGTGCCTGGTCAATGGCGGCACGCTGGCGGTGGTCAACAACCTGCATGTGCCGGTGGGGCTGTTGCTGAACCTGCTGATCTGGAACCAGCATGAGCCGCTGGGGCGCCTGGCGTTGGGTGGGTTGGTGATTCTGGCGGCGGTGTGGATCAGCCGGCTTGGTATTCGCAAAGAGCCGGCTCACCCCTGAAACGTTAGAGGGCGCTGTTTTCCTGCGCAGGCAGTGGGCTGAACACGCCTGCCCGCAGGTCATTGCCGCTTGGCTGCTGATACAGGCTCAAGCCGAATTCCGGCAACACCGCCAACAGGTAATCAAAAATATCCCCCTGGATCCGTTCGTAATCCGCCCACGCGGTGGTGCGGGTAAAGCAGTAGATTTCCAGTGGCACGCCCTGGGCGGTGGTTTGCATCTGGCGCACCATGCAGGTCATGTTCGGCTGAATGTCCGGATGGCTTTTCAGATAGGCCAGGGCGTAGGCGCGGAAGGTGCCGAGGTTGGTCATGCGGCGACGGTTGGCCGACAGTTGCGCGCTGTTGCCCTGGGCCTCGTTCCAGGCCTTGAGTTCGGCCTGCTTGCGGCTGATGTAGTCGGTGAGCAGGTGAACCTGGGTCATGCGCACTTCTTCGTCATCGCGCAGAAAGCGCACGCCGCTGGCATCGATAAACAGGCTGCGCTTGATGCGGCGCCCGCCCGAGGCCTGCATGCCGCGCCAGTTCTTGAACGACTCCGACATCAGACGCCAGGTGGGGATGGAGACGATGGTTTTGTCAAAGTTCTGCACCTTGACCGTGTGCAGGGTGATGTCCACCACATCGCCGTCGGCGCCCACCTGAGGCATCTCGATCCAGTCGCCCACGCGCAGCATGTCGTTGCTGGTGAGCTGCACGCTGGCGACGAATGACAGCAGGGTGTCCTTGTACACCAACAGGATGACCGCCGACATGGCACCCAGACCGGACAGCAGCAACAGCGGCGAGCGGTCGATCAAGGTGGCGACGATGATGATCGCGGCAAACACGAACAACACCATTTTGGTCAACTGCACATAGCCCTTGATCGAGCGGGTGCGGGCGTGTTCGGTGCGCGCATAGATGTCCAGCAACGCGTTGAGCAGGGCGCTCACGGCCAGCGTCATGAACAGTATGGTGATTGCCAGGGACACGTTGCCGATAAACAGGATGGCGGTCTTGCTCAGGTCCGGCACCAGGTACAGGCCGAACTGGATCACCAGGGACGGCGTCATTTGCGCCAGACGATGAAACACTTTGTTGTGCCGCAGGTCGTTGAGCCAGTGCAGGGCCGGTTGCCGGCCGAGCAGCTTGACCGCGTGCAGGATCAGGTAACGTGCCACGCGCCCGAGCAACAGGGCCACCACCAGCAATACCAGCAGGCCGAGGCTGGAATGCAGCAACGGATGCTCGTCGAGGGTGCCCCAGAGATCTTGCACGTTGCGCCACAGCTGTTTGATATCCATGGGTAAAGCCGATTCCTCTGTAAGACAAGACGTGGCCGATTAGAGCATTTAAGTGCGCTGAAGTTGACGCTATGGACAAATACACTCACAAAAAAGCTGCCGATTAGCACTGTTCGCGTAAAGAAACTCGGTTTGGACGCCCGAAACCGTTACCCTATGCAGCTGATATTTTGTATTTCTTCGAGGTAGCACCCGTGTTTTCCCAATTCGCCCTGCACGAACGCCTGCTCAAAGCCGTGGCCGAGCTTAAATTTGTCGAGCCAACGCCTGTGCAGGCAGCGGCCATTCCGCTCGCGCTCGAAGGGCGTGACCTGCGGGTGACGGCTCAAACCGGCAGTGGCAAGACCGCCGCTTTCGTCCTGCCGATTCTCAACCGCCTGATCGGCCCGGCCAAAGTGCGTGTCAGCATCAAGACGCTGATCCTGCTGCCCACCCGCGAGCTGGCCCAGCAGACCTTGAAGGAAGTGGAGCGCTTTTCGCAGTTCACCTTCATCAAGTCCGGCCTGATCACCGGCGGCGAAGACTTCAAGGTCCAGGCCGCGATGCTGCGCAAGGTGCCGGACATCCTGATCGGCACGCCGGGCCGCATGATCGAGCAGCTCAACGCCGGTAACCTCGACCTCAAGGAAGTCGAAGTGCTGGTGCTCGACGAAGCCGACCGCATGCTCGACATGGGCTTTGCCGACGACGTGCAGCGTCTGGTCAGTGAGTGCGTCAACCGTCAGCAGACCATGCTCTTCTCCGCCACCACCGGCGGCTCGACCCTGCGCGACATGGTCGCCAAGGTGCTGAACAACCCTGAGCACTTGCAGGTCAACAACGTCAGCGACCTGAACGCGACCACGCGTCAGCAGATCGTCATGGCTGACCACAACGTGCACAAGGAACAGATCCTCAACTGGTTGTTGGCCAACGAGACGTATCAGAAGGCCATTGTGTTCACCAACACCCGCGCCGCTGCCGACCGCATCTACGGTCGTCTGGTGGCCCAGGAATACAAGGCGTTCGTGCTGCACGGCGAAAAAGACCAGAAGGACCGCAAACTGGCCATCGACCGTCTGAAGGCGGGCGGCGTGAAGATTCTGGTCGCCACTGACGTCGCCGCGCGCGGCCTGGACGTGGATGGCCTGGATATGGTCATCAACTTCGATATGCCCCGCAGCGGCGATGAATACGTGCACCGTATCGGCCGCACCGGGCGTGCCGGCAACGACGGCCTGGCGATCTCGCTGATCTGCCACGGCGATTGGAACCTGATGTCGAGCATCGAGCGCTACCTCAAGCAGTCGTTCGAGCGCCGCACTATCAAGGAAGTCAAAGGCACTTACACTGGGCCGAAGAAGGTCAAGGCATCGGGCAAGGCTGTTGGCGTGAAGAAGAAAAAGACCGACGCCAAGGGCGACAAGAAGAAAGCCGGCGCCAAGTCGCCGACCAAGCGCAAGATTGCCAATCGTCCGAAGACCGACAATCTGTCTCTCGTCAGCAAGGATGGCATGGCCCCGCTCAAACGTCGCAAGCCGGAAGCGCCGGCTGCGGAATAACGCGCTGGCAACAAAAAAAACCGGACAATGTCCGGTTTTTTTATGCGCGATGATGTGCGCCTGGCGCCGGGAACGTCTGGAAACTTCAGGAAAATGGCGTCTGTCCATTCGGCTGAACGCAGAGTGATGCTGTGGGTCACAGCTTTTACGGGCTACTTTTCAACGGCCTGCAGGAGGAATCAGGATGACGACTTACAACTGGGATCTGATCGAACGTTTGCTGCACGAAGTGCAGAACGGCGAGGGTAGCTTTGCTCCGCGCAAATACGCCGCGCAGGAAGCTGCTGGCAAGGCCATGGCGGGCGAATCGGTCGGCAACCTCGATGCGCTGAAAGAAACCGCTGCGGATTATGAAGCGCTGTTGCTCAAGCGCGGGTTCATTGAATCGCGCCCGGAGGCAGAGGGTGGCAATGGCGAGAATTTTATTTTAACGCCACGGGGTTCGAGCCTGCTGTCGCTGATCGACAGTGCCATTCCCGGCGAACGCGATACGCGCCAGGTCTTGGACGAACAGGTAGATGCGCTGGATGAGGCAACTTTCGAAAAAGTGGCTTCCCAAGCCGCGATTGCCGGTGGTGCGATCTGAAGGTCATGCCCGACCCATGTGGGAGTGGGCTTGCTCCCGATAGCGGTAGGTCAGTCATCAATAGGCTGACTGATACCCGCAATCGTTAGCAAACCCCATCCCACACATGGTTATCAGTTGGCTGCCTTCAGGCACTTCAATGCTTTGAAATCACCCCGCACACCGTCGATTTTTTGCGTGAGCTTGATTCGCTGTTGTGCGGAACTCTGCGCCATCAAATCCACGATCAGGCTGCGCGCCGCCGCTTCCGTCTGGGCATAGGCTGCGCGGTATTCCGGCGTCCACAAGCTTTCGCGGTCCACCAGCAATTGCTGCACCTTCTGTGGGAAATCGGCACTCTGGCGTTGCTTCACGGCGTCGATGAGCTGGGCCTGCCAATGGGCGCGATTGCCGATCCAAGCGCTGTTCTGATCACCCAGTTCCGTTGACCAGGCCATCACGCGGTTCTGCTGGCTGGCGCTGAGCGGTCCCATCCAGGCATCCAGGCGTTTGTTCATCCGCTCGGCGCGCTCCTTGATCTGCTGGGTCAGTGGCGGCTTCAGGTATTCGTCCTGGCGTTTGCGCAGGTCCTTGGCCAGGGCGTCGTTCATCTCCTTGACCTGTTGATCATCCAGCCCCTGCAGCAGTTGAATCGCCGATGGCGTGATCTCCCGCGCGACGTCGGCGATCGCCTGTTTGGCTTCGACAGTTCGTGCTTGCAGCGCTGCATCGGTGACCTGATTGTCATCGACCATCTGCTGCATGCGATCCAGCCAGTCCAGATAACCCGGCAACTGCGTGGTGCAATGCCAGGCCAGGTGCTGCTTGAGGGTGTCGTTGAACCAGCTCTTCTGCCCGGCATTCATGTCCAGGTAGTCGTTGAGGGTCCAGGGGATGATCACGTCGAGATTGCGGTAGGCCAGGCCCACGCGATTGCAGCCGGCGAGCACCAGGCCGAGCGTCAGCAGTACCACCAGAAGTTTGAGCCGGCGTAGCATGGGCGGGTCCTTGCGCAGAGGGGTTCACGTATCTGAACCTGCGCGAGGCGCGACAGTTCAGCCCATTAATAAAACGAGCGGGCGGCCTTCAAGGTCAATAGGCCATCGCATTGCGAGTTGTGTCCGGAGTAGGCCGAACAGTCGCCGCCGCTAAGGCTGGAGTCGCTGTAGATCAGGTCCAGATCGATGCCTTTCCATGCCCTGGAAAACTGTACCGACCAGTCACTGAAGCTGCGGATCGAGCCGTTGTCCACCGCGACCGGGGTGCCGAGTTGATGGGTGGTGTACTTCATGCTGACACCGATGCCGAAGGGCTGGGTGCCGGTGAGGTCGGCAAACAGCGTGCTGTCCTGACGGTCGGGGTCGTTGCTGAAGGAGGCGCCGAAACGGTTGCCGAGCAGGTTGAGGCCGCCGTAGAACTCCTGGCTGTCGAGGGGGCTGAGCGTGGGGTAGCTGTAGTGGATCAGGCCGACTTCGTAGCCCAGGGTCTGATCGAAAGGGTGTTTGAAGCCCATGTACGAATCGACTTCGAGGTCGCGGGACGACGATAGCCCCATATTCGGCGAAAATTGACCAAAGTACAGGCCGCTGTTGTGGCTTAAATCCAGGCCGCCGTGGAATGAGTCGCTGCCGGGCGAGGTGGGCTTGACCAAGCCCTGAGCCATGGAGCGGCTGGGCGTGGTGCCCAACTTGAGGTCGAAGTCTCCCCATTCGCGCTGAAATATCTGCGCTTCGGCGAGCGGGCTGGCGATCAGGGCGCTGACCAGAAAAATGCATGGTTTGAACATGCTTCACTCCATGAAAAGCGAGGAGCAGGACGGACGAAATCGGGCAGATGCCCGTGCTAGACGTGTGCAAGCATAACGGCGAATGATCGGCGATGAGGCCCGTTCGTCGATTAGCGCAGTTTGAGGTAAAGCAGGAGGGTGTCTCGGATTCCAGTCCTAGCGCCTTGAGGACAAGACGCGTAGGGACCAGATGTGCTGCGCGGGTGTTACTTCTTGCCCAGGCTGATCTGCTTGGACGGGCCGAAAGTCTGGCCGCTCACGCCCTTGGCAATTTGCTGGATTTCGCCGCCGGACTTGAGGAAAGCAGCAATCTGGCTGTTGATCGATTCGCTGGTTTCAACGGCGGGAGCTGGCTTTGCTTTGCTGTTGGATGCTTTTACACGCATGGCGGCCACTAACCTGTAGAGAATTAACTTGGCCAGGCATCGTACAGGAAATACTTGACAATTGCTTGGCAAATATCCCCCGGAGGCTGAGTGTCAGGCTGGTAATGGAGGCCCATTAATCCCCGAATTAAACGGCTAACTTACTGTTTTAAATAGAATCAACAGGCTGGACGGTGCCAGGTAGCGCGCCAGCATCCAGCGAAGTGATCAGACGAGCGGGCTGCGACAGTGGAACGCCATGCCTGCCCGCGATTTTCGAGGGCCACGCGCGTGCCGGTCTCAACTCGGGTAGAATGCCGCCCACGTAATGAGGGTATTTGGAAATGGCTTTAGTCGGGCGCTACAACAGCTTGCAAGTGGTTAAACACACTCACTTTGGTTTGTACCTGGACGGTGCGCAGGATGGCGAAATCCTCTTGCCCAATCGGTATATCCCCAAGGATATTCCCAGTGAAGATGAAGACTGGCTTAACGTTTTCATTTATCTGGACAGCGATGACAAACTTATCGCCACGACGGAAAAACCCAAAGTTCAGGTTGGCGAATTCGCCAGTTTGAAAGTCGTTGAAGTGAATAGTATTGGTGTGTTCCTCGATTGGGGGCTGCCCAAGGATCTGTTGCTGCCATATTCGGAAGAAAAACGCCAGTTGACCGCGGGTGAATACTGCGTGGTGCACGTCTACCTCGACAAACACACCCGGCGCATTACCGCCACCGCACGCCTCGACCGCTACCTCGACAAGACGCCGGCCAATTACCAGGTGGGCCAGGAAGTCGACCTGCTGGTGGCTGAAGCGACCGACATGGGTTTCAAGGCGATCATCAACAACAAACACTGGGGCCTGATTCACAAGAATGAGGTGTTCAAGTTCCTGCGCCCTGGCAAGGAAGAGAAGGGTTTCATCAAGGAAATTCGCGCCGATGGCAACATCAGCCTGAGCCTGCAGCCGGTCGGCCAGGAAGCGGCGTCGAGCCTCAACTCGAAGATTCTCGCCAAGTTGCGCGACAACAACGGCACGTTGCCGGTCAGCGATAAAAGTGATCCTGCGGTTATCAGCAACTTGTTCGGCGTGAGCAAGGGCAACTTCAAGAAGGCGATTGGTGCGCTCTATAAACAGGGCCAGATCGTGATTCACGCGGATCGCATTGAACTAAGCTGAGCGCGGTTTGCTCTAGCTGTAGGAGCACACTCGCTCCTACAAGGTCCTTCGTGATGTCCAAGAAAACGCTGTTTGCCTGCCTCGGCACCCTCGTTGCCTTTCTGATTCTCGACGGCCTGTGGCTTGGCGTGCTCATGGGGCCTACCTACAAATCCCTGCTCGGTTCGCTGATGCTTGATCAGCCGCGCGTGCTGCCCGCTGTGCTGTTCTATGTTCTCTACGCCATTGGTTGCGTGGTGTTCGTGGTGCTGCCCAGCGCGAGCTGGCAGCGCGCCGCGCGCATGGGCGCCTTGCTCGGACTGGTGGCCTACGGCACGTACGACCTGAGCAACTGGGCCACCTTGCAGGGTTGGTCCGCCGGGCTTGCGCTGATGGATATGGCCTGGGGCACCTTCCTGACGGCAATCTGTTGCACGGTAGGGTTCCTGTGTGCACAACGAGTGCACCGGTGATTGTGTACAGAATTGATCTGCACCGTTGTTGAGCGCGGCTCCCGCAGCTAAAGCGCCATGTATCCCTTTGGAGCGCCGTTCCAGAGGGATTGTGTGCTATTGGCACGCAATCTGCTGACTACCTCGTATACAAACCATGCCGCCTCCCGTATGCACCCTGTTACGGATGCGCAGGCCGGTATTTCGAGGAGCCAAGCGATGACCGAACAATTGCCCAAAGGCTACAGCCCACGCCTGTACAACCAGGACCTGGGCCCGCTGCCGCAGAAATGGACCTGGTACAACATCTTCGCCTTCTGGATGAGCGATGTGCACAGCGTCGGCGGCTACGTGTTCGCCGCCAGCCTGTTTGCGCTGGGCCTGGCCAGTTGGCAGGTGCTGATCGCGTTGCTGGCCGGCATTTGTATCGTGCAGTTGATCGCCAACCTCGTCGCCAGGCCGAGTCAGCAGGCTGCGGTGCCGTACCCGGTGATCTGCCGGCTGGCATTCGGCGTATTCGGGGCAAATATTCCCGCAGTGATTCGCGGCCTGATTGCGGTGGCGTGGTACGGCATTCAGACGTACCTGGCGTCCAGTGCCTTGATCATTGTGGTGCTGCGCTTTTTCCCACAGATGGCGGTATATGCAGAGCCGCACTTCGCGGGCCTGTCTTACCTGGGCTGGTTTGGTTTCCTGACGTTGTGGGTGTTGCAGGCGGCGGTGTTCTGGGCCGGGATGGAGTCGATCCGTCGTTTTATCGATTGGGCGGGGCCGGTGGTGTATGCGGTGATGTTCGCCCTGGCGGGCTGGATCGTGTGGAAAGCGGGCTGGAGCAACATCAGCTTCGCCCTGGCCGAAAAGTCCCTGTCGGGCTGGCAGGCATTCGGTCAGGTGATCGTGGCGACTGCGCTGGTGGTGTCTTACTTCTCCGGGCCAACACTGAACTTTGGCGATTTCAGCCGTTACTGCCGCAGCATGCAGGATGTGCGGCGCGGCAACTTCTGGGGGCTGCCGGTAAACTTCCTGGCGTTCTCCCTGGTGACCGTGGTGATCGTCTCGGGGACTTTGCCGGTGTTTGGCGAAATGCTGCATGATCCGATCGCCACCGTCTCGCGCATCGACAACGACATGGCCGTACTGCTGGGCGCCTTTGCCTTCGTCACCGCGACCATCGGTATCAATATCGTCGCCAATTTCGTATCCCCGGCATTCGATTTCGCCAATGTCGCGCCGAGCAAAATCAGCTGGCGCGCCGGCGGAATGATCGCTGCAGTCGCGTCGATTTTCATCACGCCATGGAACCTGTTCAACAACCCGCTGATGATCCACTACACCCTGGATATCCTCGCGGCATTCATCGGACCGCTGTTCGGGATTCTGCTGGTGGACTTCTACCTGATCAAAAAACAGAAAATCGACGTGGATGCCCTGTTCGATGACAGCCCGAGCGGGCGCTATTACTTCGACGGCGGAGTGAACTGGACGGCGGTAAAAGCGCTGGTGCCAGCGACGCTGGTGGGGGTGGCGATCACCTTCACGCCGGCATTGCAGGGGATGGCCAACTTTGCCTGGTTCACCGGGTGCTTCCTGGGCGGGCTGTTTTTTCTGATACTGGCGCGCCGTGAGCAGGTAAGGGTTGGCGCCCCGATAGTTGCCGGCTAACCCTCAGCGTGTGATAGCTTGAACGAAGCGTCAGGATCCGGATCCATTCAGTAATAGTTAGTTGTGGTTTCGTTCAAGCATTACGTAGGACTTAGGGCTACTATCAGTGTAGGAAACGGCGACATATATCCGCCGACTCGCACACCCTCAAGGGGGGCAACCATGAAAGAGAAAATCCACAACTGGCTCCATGACCTCGGCGTGGCACTCGGTTTGATCGAGCCACCCCTGCAACCGGTGCCGATCCGCACCGATGACGAGCAGCGTCGTCCGCGTCGCCGCTAAGCATTAATGTGTGGGAGCGGGCTGCTCGCGAAGGCAGTGTGTCAGTCGCTGAAAGGTTGACTGATACACAGCCTTCGCGAGCAAGCCCGCTCCCACATTTACGTTGTGCTCGTGGTTAAACCACGCGAACCGCAGCCGCCTGCGGTTTACGCGACAACGCACTCATCCCCACAAAAGTCACCAAACCCACCGCCAGGCTGTAGTAGATCGGCGTGTTCGCATCCAGCCCATCCTTGAACATGAACACCAGTGCGGTCAAAAAGCCCAACGTCATGGAGGCAATGGCCGCCGATGTGGTCGAACGTTTCCAGAAAATTGCCCCCATCAGCGGGATCAGCATGCCGCCCACCAGCAGGTTATAGGCCAGGGTCAGCGCGCTGATCACATCGCTGACCATCAACGCGATAGCCAGCACCGCCGCCCCGGTCAGCAAGGTGAACAAACGGTTGATGCCCAGGCTCGACTGCCTGCCGCCGCGCAGGCGTGGCAGCAGGTCTTCAGTGAGGACGGTGGACGCCGCGAGCAGGCTGGCGCTGGCGGTCGACATCATCGCCGCCAGCGCCGCAGCGATCACCAGGCCGCGAATGCCGTCCGGCAGCGACAGTTTGACGATGGCGGCAAATGCGTTGTTGACGTTATCCAGGTCGGGGATCAGCACATGCGCCGCCATGCCGATCAGGGCGCAGGCCAGACCGTAGAGGATGCAGTAGAAGCCGGCGAATGTGCCGGCGTATTGGGCGACCTTCGCGTCACGCGCTGTGAACACTCGCTGCCAGATGTCCTGGCCGATCAGGATGCCGAAGAAGTAGATCATGAAGTAGGTGATGATCGTGTCCCAGCCGATTGCCGTGAAGCTGAAGCTCGAAGGGGGCAGGCGGTTCACCAGTTCATCCCAGCCACCGACGCGGTACAGGCAGATCGGCAGCAGGATGAACATCAGGCCGACGGTCTTGATCACGAACTGCACAATGTCGGTCAGCGTCAGCGACCACATGCCGCCGATGGTCGAGTACACCACCACCACACCACCGCCCAGCAACAATGAACTCCAGAAGGGCAGGCCGAACAAGACCTGCAGCACGGTGCAGATCCCCAGCACCGACGTCACGCCCAGCATCACCGCGTAGGCCAGCATGATCACCGCGCTGGCCTGCCGTGCCATGGGGTTGTAGCGCTTTTCCAGAACCTGGGTGACGGTGAATATCTTCAGCTTGAGCAGCGGCTTGGCCAGGAACAGGTTCAGCGCAATGATCCCCATGCCCAGCGCAGCGCACAGCCAGAAGCCGGAGATGCCGTGTACGTAACCCAGGCGCACGGTGCCGACAGTGGACGCGCCGCCCAGCACCGTGGCGGCCATGGTGCCCATGTACAGCGACGGGCCCAGGTTGCGCCCGGCCACCAGGTAATCTTCATGGGTCCTGGCACGGCGCATGCCGTAATAGCCGAGCACGAGCATGCCGGCGGCGTAGATGAGTACGACGAATAAATCCAAAGCCATGACGGCGGTTCTCCGATTATATTTTTTGTGGGCGAGCTGGCGGCAGACGGCTGCGCAAATACGCAAAGCAAGAATCAGGTGCCTCGAGGTCTACGGCCCCGTTGGCAGTCAGTGCACGAGTGCACTCATCAGCGGCGTGCCACGCCAGGCAGCACGCAGAGCATCTCGTACAGCAGGTTGGCGCCCAGCAACGAGGTGTTGCCGGTGGTGTCGTAGGGCGGTGAAACTTCTACCAAATCACAACCAATCAGGTCGAGGCCCTGGCAGCCGCGGATGATTTCGATCGCCTGGATGGTGGTCAGCCCGCCGATTTCCGGGGTGCCGGTGCCGGGCGCCCAGGCCGGGTCGATGCCGTCGATGTCGAAACTCAGGTACACCGGGCCGCCGCCGACTTTCTCGCGTACTTCGTCCATCAACGGCGCGAGTGAGTGGTGCCAGCATTCTTCGGCCTGCACTACGCGAAAGCCCTGCTTGCGGCTCCAGTTGAAGTCTTCGGCGGTATAGCCCTGGGCACGCAGGCCGATCTGCACCACGCGGTCGCAGTCGAGCAGGCCTTCCTCGACAGCGCGGCGGAAGGTGGTGCCGTGAGCGATTTTCTCGCCGAACATATGGTCGTTGACGTCGGCGTGGGCATCGATGTGCACCAGCCCGACCTTGCCGTATTTCTTGTGGATTGCCCGCAGGATCGGCAGCGTGATGGTGTGATCGCCGCCCAGGGTAAGAGGAATCACGTTGTGTTCGAGGATGTCATCGTAGGCGTGTTCGATGATGCGCACAGCGTCCAGCAGGTTGAAGGTATTGATCGCCACGTCGCCGATGTCCGCTACCGACAGCGAATCGAACGGTGCGGCGCCGGTGGCCATGTTGTAGGGGCGGATCATCACCGACTCGGCGCGGATTTCACGCGGCCCGAAGCGGGTGCCGGCGCGCAGCGAGGTGCCGATATCCAGCGGCACGCCGACAAAAGCGGCATCCAGGCCTCTGGCCGTTGGCAGGTGCGGCAGGCGCATCATGGTGGCGATGCCGGCGAAGCGCGGCATTTCGTTGCCGCCCAGTGGTTGATGGAAAATCTTGTCCACGCGAGTGCCTCATCGTTTTAGTGTGTCAGGGGGCCGATTCTGCGAAAAGCCAGCGAGGGGAAGAATCGCCAGCGGCAAATACTTAGTTCAGATTTTTCTAAACTGATGCCGGCGGTTAAACTCGCTCGATTGTGTGTGCCTCTGGAGACTCCATGGCCAGCGCCTTGCCCGACCTGAAACTCCTGCGCATCTTCGTCAGCGTCGTGCGGCACCAGGGGTTCGCCACTGCCCAGCACGAACTCAACTTGTCCACCTCGGCCATTTCCACCTACATGAGCCAGCTGGAAGCGGCGTTGGGCCTGGTGCTCTGCCATCGTGGCCGGGGCGGGTTCAGCCTCACCAGCAAAGGCGAACTGTTTCATCAGGAAACCCTGCGCCTGCTTGGCGAACTGGAAGGCTTCGAGCAATACGCCGCCGCGCTGAAGGGTGAATTGCGGGGCACGCTCAGACTTGGCGTGCTCGACTCCACGGTCAGCGACAAGGCCCTGCCGTTCGCAGACGTGATCGGCGCCTACAGCCTCGAACACCCTGCGGTGCACCTGCACCTGTCGGTGATGAGCCCCTATGAACTGCAGCTCGGTGTGCAGGACAATCGTCTTGACCTGGCCATTGGCGCTTTCTCCACCCGTATGAGCGGGCTGATCTACATGCCGCTGTACCGCGAGCAGCACTGGTTGTATTGCAGCACACGTCATCCCCTGTTCAGCGAGCGGCGTATCCCCGAACAGCTGATCACCCAGCAGCGCATGGTCGGGCGCGGTTACTGGAGCCAGGCGGAGCTGGCGCGCCACGGCTTCAAGCACAGCGCCGCCACCGTGGAAAGCATGGAAGCGCAGCTGATCCTGGTGCTGTCCGGTGCCTATATCGGTTACCTGCCCGAACACTATGCCCAGGCGTGGGCCGACAAGGGTGACCTGCGCGTGCTGTTGCCCGCGACCTTCGGTTACCAGGCGCCGTTCTCGATGATCATACGGCGCGGTCGCAGCCGCGAGCCGCTGATCCAGACTTTCCGCGACCTGCTCAAGGCGCAGCTCAACCAGGCCCGATAAATCATGTCCAGACCCCAATGTTCCCGTTGCCTCAGGCCTGCCAGCCATTGCCTGTGCGCGCTGATCCCCAGTCTGGACAGCCGCACCCGCGTGTTGCTGTTGCAGCACCCGAGTGAGGTCAACCATGCGCTCAATACTGCGCGCCTCGCGGCATTGGGTCTGAATAACGCGCAGCTGCGGGTGGGCGAGGTGTTCGATGATCTGGCGACCTTGTTGAACCCGCCCGGTTATCAGGCGCGGCTGTTGTTTCCGGGCGACGATGCCCAGCCGTTGCAGGCCTATGTGCCGAGCGATCAGCCGCTGTTGCTGGTGGTGCCCGATGGCACCTGGCGCAAGGCGCGCAAGCTGCTGCACCTCAACCCGTTGCTGGCGGCATTGCCACGGGTCACCCTGGCCGAGGGCGGCGTGTCGCGCTATCGGTTGCGCAAGGCGCCGGGGCCAGGGGCGTTGTCGACGGTGGAGGCGATTGTGCAGGCACTGCAGGTGCTGGAAGCACCGCAGTCGTTCGAGCCATTGCTCAAACCCTTCGAGGCACTGATCGAAGGGCAGATTGCAGCGATGGGTCCAGCGGTTTTCGAAAGAAACCACGGCGCTACATAGCTACCGGGCCTGGCGCCAATCACGGGATAGGCTGGGCTTTTCAGGAACACCCGAAATGCCCGAGCCCTCTCACCCCCCTGCGCCCACTGACCCGTTGGCCGAATTCATGGCTGAGCGCCGCGCGCCGTTGATGACGCGTGCGCAATGGTCTGCCCTGCAAAACCTGGATGTTCTGCGAATCAGGTTCGACGCGTTTTTTGGCGGACTCAACGACCAGGAAAAGCACGACTATGTGCGCCTGCAACAAGCCTGTATTGATGCACAACGCAGCATGGAAACAAACGTCAGGGACCTGACTCACGCATTTGAGCAGCAGGCCATGGCGTTGTTACGCGCCGAGTTGCAGGCCTTGACCGGACAGGATATCGATCCGGTCAACGCGCGCATTTATACCCGCTACCTGCCACCTGAACAGCGCGTGCGGCGTGCAGCCGAAGGCGTAGTCAAGGTCGCCAGCCTCAGCCTGTGGGACGCTGCCTGCCTCAATTATGACGGCCTGACCGGGTGGAGCTACCCTGGCCGTACCGGCCTGGCGGATGCCAGTTACCTGGATACCCACGTCAAGGCCACGGCCGCTGAATTCATCGCGCTGGTGCGCAGGCTCAATCTGGGCGAGCAGTTGCGCCAACGACTCGACGATGCGCTGAAACCCACGGGCTCACTGGGTAGCAGTGTGACGGCGCTGGCGACGGCTGAGTTTGCTTTCGCGCTGATAGACGCGCTGAGAAACACCATCACCAGCGGCATTGACCGAGAAAAATATCAATGGATCCAGCGTGCGTTGAGCGGTAAGGCAAGCTGGGGATCGAAGGAGGAAATGCTGCTGTTTATCCCCCACGGTGTCGACAATGCGAGCTGGATACCTCAGCCCATAGGACTTACCGGGCACTACGTGGGTACGCCGCCAGGCGACCGGTTGAACATCCCCCACCTGGTGTTTTCGGTCGTTGGCTGCAAGGGCGCGTTCAGTTTTTTCCCCAGCCGTCCGGGGGGCGCCCTGCGTCATTTTCAGAGTCACCGCAGAGCTTGCGATCATTTCCGAGTGGTCTTTGATAGCGCCTTCCGACAGGGAAACGTCGATTGGCTGTACCCGATAATGTCGCTGCGCGACTGTGCGCGTCTGAAGCGAATCGCCAAGGTCACACCGTCGCCCACCGACTTTGAAGGGGTCACTTATTTGGTTTACCGGTTGGCTAAGGCCATCCCGCCAGTCGATACGGTCGGAAGGATCGGCTACGTCAGAAATACCGTAGAGAAAGTGCCGGTCGTAAGCCTCAGTGACTTCTACATCAAGCGGTGTCGAGCCAACCTGCAGGAAATGGCCCATCAAACGCCGGGCTTCATGACGACGCTGCTTGAGGTGTTCAAGACCCTGGCCCTCGAAATCCTCAATGTGCTCTTGATTCCCGTGCCGGGTGCCTTGAAAGGCCTGGGGCGGGTGCGCACCATTGCGATGTTCGTGGCGCTGGAGCAAGCGCTGGTCGAGGGCGGCAGTCAGGCGATGCAAGGTGAGCCGGGCGACTTGCTCCAGGGCTTCGCGGACCTGGCTGATCTGCTCATCAGCAGTCGCCTGCACACGCGCCTGGCTAAAAGCGTGCAGCGTCGTCATCAGCGCCTGTATCGGCGATTGTCCGAAGCGCGTGGCGTCACTGAACATCGCGAGCCAACCGCCCCCAAGGTGCTGGAGGCCATGCTCGGTTCGGACGCGCCAGCCCGTGAGATGCAGGTGATCCTTGTGAGCAGTTCCACCTCGCAGGAGACGCTGGAGCAGGTTTGGGCCGGAGCGCAACCCTCGGCTTCACTGGTCGACGCCGTTGAGCGGTTCCAGGCTGACCGGCTGATCGACTGGGTTGGCGAGGGGGGCGACCCCACGCGTACCGTGCCGGTTGAAGCCGTTGACGTGCTCGCTCCGTTGCTCACCCAGCTGCCAGCCTGGCCGGCGGACATCGCGCTGAGTATTGCCAACCAGCAGGGCGTGGAAGTACGACGCTACAGCAAGGGCGGCTTCGTTCAGACGACCGCCGTGGTCAGCGTGACTGCACTGGAAAACCATCAGTTCGCCTACGGCACGCCGCAACAGTTCACTGCCCATTTGCCCAACGCCATCATCGAGTTGCTGCCTGAGCACTTTCCGGCGGGCGAACACGCGCTTGGTCAACAACTCGCCCTGCAAGCCAGGGCCCTGAAACCGGATCTGTTTGAAGCACTCACACGGTTTGCCGAGTTCAGCCGCTCTGCGGCGAGCGGGGCCAGCGTGGCGGTACACGCCTTGCTGCCTGATCGCGTCACCCTGGACACGCCGGTTCCCGCCGTGATTACCCAATTGCGCGCGCTGCACCCCGACATTAGCCTGGCGCGTTTGCTCGAGGTACTGCGCGAGCATCCGCTTTCCGAGCATCAACAGGCCCAGTTGCTGGCGTCGCAATTGCAACCCGAGGCGCTTTACCTGGCGTTGCGCGCTGCCCGGGTGGTGGCTCGCCGGGAAAAGATCATCGATGGGTTGTTTCATGGGCGACGCTTCGACCGACAAACCTGCAACTGGGCCTTCGAGTTTGCCGATGCTGTGCTGCGCGACCTGACCGGCCAACGATTGGTGGTCAGCCCCGCAGGGCAAGCGGTTCCCTACGTGTCCAGGGGACCAGCGGATCGCAATGTGGTCGTCATTGATCAGTTGCGTGGGCGTTTTGCAGCGTACAACCATCATCAGTTACGCACCGGAGCGACATTGAGTGGAACTGACAGCTTTTATGAAGCGATCGTCAGTCAGCTTTCGGAAGGGGACAGGCTGCAGTTGGGGTTGAGTGCGCAAGGCATCGCCGATCTACGTCATCAGGTCGCCCATGCAATGCTGCGCAACCGTATGCCTGACGGATCGTTTTACCCCTGTCGAGGTGAAATTCAGCATTACGCGGTTACCACCGACACCACCGGTATTTCCCCCGAACCCGACGCATTGGGCCTTTACCGACGGGGAACGGATCACTACCTGTTCATCGAAGGTGAGTATTTCAAGGTCTTCAACGATGAGGTGCTCGGGGCCTGGCGCGTTCAGCATCCGTCCTTGAATGACGCGTATTCCCCTGTATTGACCCACAATGGCAACGGTGCCTGGCGCCATGAAGGGGAAAACCCTCTGACCTGGGACGGGCAACAACCTTTTTATCGCCTGGGGCCGTTGGCGCGCGCGCTGTCGCCGGATGCCATTGAGCAGATCCAGCAGATCAGCGCAGTGACGTCGGACATGCTGCGCAGAGTGCATGTGCGCAACGAACGCCCGCCAGCGGTTCTGGTGGACACCGTCGAGCGTTACACGCTGCAGCAGCGGGTGATCACCGGTATGGAAACGGGTCGGGATTTTTTTGATCAAGTACTGGGCGAGGTCGGGCCTGATCTGGCCGATGAGCTGGTTGGGCGTTCAGGTGTCGCGCGGGCCGAGCAGGTTGCGTTGCTTGAAACCGGGGTGAGGATCGACAAGGCGCAGATGGAACGGCATTTCTACAAGGCACTGCGTCAGAAAAAAGCGCTGCCGTCGAAAAACCCCCATGCTCGCGTGCTGCAGCGGTATTTTCCCGGGTTGCCGGCTTGGGCTGCCAGCGATCTGGTCTACGCTATCACCCCGGCGCAGCAGCGAAGCCTGGAGGCGGGCCATCTTCCATTGAGCCTTACACCGGATATTCGCCGGATGTTGGAGTACTCGCGCAGAATCCGGGCCGTGGAAGGCTTGTATAGCAGGTTGGCGGCGAATGAGGACAGCACGAGGCTGATCATGCGTGCGCTGCCGGACCTTCGGGGTTGGCCTGCCCACCTGCGCGTCGAGGTGTGGGAGAGAGGCCGTCTGATTGACAGCATCGGCCCTGAGGGCGCCGCACTCAGGCGGATGCTTGAACCGGTTTCTCACCACTACCAGGCGTACACACCCCTGGACAACGGTGAGCGCAAAGCGGTGGGAAGCCCTGGACCGTTCCTGACGGTTTTATTGACAGCGTTGCCGAAGGCGGAACGCGAGGCGTTGGGCTACACCCACGCATCCGGGCCCGAGGAGCTCTTACGCTCGATTGCTGAACGCGAGCGGCACACGTTGGAGAGCGCTGATACGGTGCTCGACATCGACCGTCGGCCACGCTTCAACCCGCCACGGCGCCTGGCTGATGGGCGCATCGGTTACCCGCTCAGCGGCCGTGAAGGACTTGGCCCGATGGTCCGTGAGCAAGTCGGTCGGTTGCGCGCGTTATACCCCTCCAAGAGCGACGATGAGATGGTGGCGTTGCTGCGCGAGGCGGGTGATTCGACGGATGAGCGTACTGTAATGATCGACTATCTGGTGCGCGAACGAAACGCGCTGGACGTGGGCCTGCAGCAGTGGCGCGACGCCGCTTCGGCTGGGGCGAACAATGCTGTATCAGTCCGCTCGCGGGCCCTGGCGGTGGCCCGGATTCAGCGTTGCTGGGCCAAGGAGGGCCTGACGCCTGGCATTATCGAAGAGCTCAACCTGGATGATCTGGAACTCACAAGCCTGCCGACACTGAGCGCCCATTTCGGCCACGTGACAGTGCTGAACGTCAATGGCAATTATCTGACCGAGTTACCTGATCGGTTTCTGCGAAGCTTCCCCGGGCTTCGAGTGATCTCCTTCAAAGGTAACCGCCTCAGTCATCTACCGGATTTGGATGGGATGGCTCACCTGGCGGTGCTCAACCTTTCCAATAACCTGCTCGGGTTCAACCTGCAGGACACCTATCGACTGGCTGCGCTGACCGGTTTGAGGAACCTTGATTTATCGGTCAATCCACTGGGCCAGGGGCGGCGGCTGTCACTCTATGCGCTTTCGCACTTGCGTGAGCTTAACCTGCGCAATTGCGGCCTGGACCGCTTGCCGCTGGGGGCCGTGACCCTACAGGCACTGCGCAGTTTTGACCTGCGCAACAATGCGATCAGGGAATTGGCCGAGACGGACTTGTTTATCTACCCTGACGTTCATCGGGCGATGAACCTGCGGGGTAACCCGCTTTCGCCCGAAGCACGGCAGCTATTGCGCCGAATCGGTGAGCGGCAGGGGCAGCCGGACATTGATTTCGGGCTTTGGGCGCCTTCCGCCTCTTTCGATCAGCGCGCCGATCGTTGGTTGGCGTTGCTGCCGGCTGGCGAAGTCCAGGCGCGGCAACTGGACTGGGCGGCGTTGCAGGCACAGCCCATGGCGGACTGTTTTTTCGAGCTGTTGGGGAATATCGCTGATTATCCGCTGTTCGCTGATGTGGGCCATCGCACCCTGCGCGAAACGATCACGCGGCGGGTGTGGCAGTTGGTCGACGAGGCTTTGTCTCACGGGGGAGGGGAGCAGATTTATTCCGTGCGGCCCTATGGTTACATGAGCGGAGGAATCGACGGTTGCCTGTTGAGCCTGCATGAGCTGGAATTGCTCAGGCTACCGTATCGAATGCTCGCCACGGACGTACAAAGCGCCGGTCCGGCGTTTGTGCATTATTACCGGGCGCTGCGGCGGTTGGACTCCATCAGCCAGCACGTCAGTCGCCACTTTCCGGGCCAGACACGCTGGCAGGCATTTACGCGAATCCACAGTTATCGCATCGCTCTGGCGGCGAGTCTTGATCTGCCGCTGGTGCTTGCTTCACGCTTCAACGTGCCCTTGGCACAACCCGACAACCTCTCCGTAGACACGCTGCGTACCAGCATCTTACGTGAAGAAGTGGGCATGAACTGGCCTCTGCACCTGCGCAGCAGGGAGCATTGGGTGGAGTTTCTGAAGCGCAAATACCGCAGCCGTGTTGCCACGACACTGCGCGGCTATGATCGACTGATGGAGATCGCCAGCAACAAGGTTGCAGACGCTGTAATGACGGAGGGCGAATACTTGCGCTATGTCCAAACCCTGCAGGCAGCCAGGGCAACGGCCGAAAACGCCCTGGTGGCGGAGTTGACCGATCGCGAGTGGGCGGACTTTGTCATTGGCTGATCTGATGCTTATATCTTTGAGGCATAAGCACCGCACTTTGCGTGATATGGCGCGCCGACCTTTCCCGGTATGATGTTCGCCCCCGCAGTCTGGATTGCGAATACGCCATGACCTTGCAGTACCCTACAATCGCCGACTGCGTCGGCAATACGCCCCTGGTTCGCTTGCAACGCATGGCGGGTGAGACCAGCAATACCCTGTTGCTCAAGCTCGAAGGGAACAACCCTGCCGGCTCGGTCAAGGACCGCCCGGCGCTGTCGATGATCACCCGTGCCGAGCTGCGCGGGCAGATCAAGCCCGGCGACACCCTGATCGAAGCGACCTCGGGCAACACCGGGATCGCCCTGGCCATGGCTGCGGCGATCAAGGGCTACAGGATGATCCTGATCATGCCCGACAACTCCAGCGCCGAGCGCAAGGCTGCGATGACGGCCTACGGTGCCGAGCTGATTCTGGTGACCCAGGAGCAGGGCATGGAAGGCGCCCGTGACCTGGCCGATCGCATGGCGTCCGAAGGCCGTGGCCAGGTGCTGGACCAGTTCGCCAACGGCGACAATCCCGAGGCGCACTACGCTACCACCGGCCCGGAAATCTGGCGCCAGACTGGCGGCACCATCACCCATTTCGTCAGTTCCATGGGTACCACCGGCACCATCATGGGCAACTCGCGCTACCTCAAGGAGCAGAACCCGGCGATCCAGATCGTCGGCCTGCAACCGATGGAAGGCGCGGCGATCCCGGGTATCCGTCGCTGGCCGCAAGAGTACCTGCCCAAAATTTACAACGCGACGCGGGTGGACCGCATCATCGACATGGCCCAGCGTGAAGCCGAAGACACTACCCGCCGCCTGGCCCGTGAAGAAGGCATCTTCTGCGGCGTGTCGTCCGGCGGTTCGGTGGCCGGCATGTTGCGCTTGTCCAGGGAAGTTGAAAACGCGGTGATCGTCGCGATCATCTGTGACCGAGGCGACCGCTACCTGTCGACCGGCATCTTCGACGAACCCAACTGATGGCCAAACATGAGAGAGGCCTGCGCTTCCAACCGACGGGCGGCAGCCGGGCGCCACAGATTCCCGTGGGCAAAAAGCAACGCCTGACCATCGAGCGCCTGGCCAACGATGGCCGGGGCATCGTGTTCTTTGAAGGCCGCACCTGGTTCGTCAACGGTGCACTGGCTGGCGAGGACGTGGAGGCACGGGTGCTGGGCGCTCACGGCAAGGTGGTCGAGGCGCGTACTGAACGTGTGTTCACCGCCAGCGAACTGCGTCGCCCGGCACCCTGCGCGCACTTCGGTCGCTGCGGCGGTTGCAGCGTGCAGCACTTGCCCCACGACGAACAGCTTGCCCTGAAGCAGCGCATGCTTGCCGAGCAACTGACCCGCGTGGCAGGTGTTGAACCGCAGGCGTGGGCAGCGCCCTTGAGCGGGCCGGAGTTCGGCTATCGACGGCGCGCGCGGGTTGCGGTGCGCTGGGATAGCAAGGCGAAAAAGCTTGAGGTCGGTTTTCGGGCCGTGGCCAGCCAGGACATTGTCGGCATTGATGAATGCCCGGTGCTGGTACAGGCCTTGCAACCGATCATGCAGCGTCTGCCGAACATGCTGCGCCGCTTGAGCAAGCCTCAGGCGCTGGGGCATGTGGAGTTGTTTAGCGGGTCATCGATTGCCGTGTTGCTGCGGCATATGGCGCCGCTGTCTGAGGCGGACCTGCTGGTGCTCAAGGAGTTTTGCGCGTTTCATGACGCCCAGCTGTGGCTGCAGGGCGAGGGCAAGCCGGAACCTGTAGAGCCTGATCAACCCCTGGGGTTTCGCCTGGAGGCGTGGGACCTGGAGCTGGCCTACCGGCCGGGAGACTTCGTTCAGGTCAATGCCGCGGTCAACGAGGCGATGGTCGCCCAGGCGTTGCAATGGCTGGCGCCGCAGGCCGATGAGCGGGTGCTGGACCTGTTTTGCGGCCTGGGCAATTTTGCCCTGCCGCTGGCCGGGCAGGTGCGTGAAGTGGTCGCCGTGGAAGGCGTGCAGACCATGGTGGACCGCGCCGCACTCAACGCTGGCAGCAACAATTTGCATAATGCGCAGTTTTTTCAGGCCGATTTATCCCAGCCGTTGACTGACGCAGAGTGGGCCAAACAGGGCTTTTCTGCGGTACTCTTGGATCCACCCCGTGACGGTGCCCAGGAGGTTGTGCGCAAACTCGCCAGCCTGGGTGCCAGGCGCGTGGTGTATGTGTCCTGCAACCCGGCCACGCTGGCGCGGGACACGGTTGAGTTGGTCAGGCAGGGCTACCGGCTAAAACGTGCCGGGATCCTCGACATGTTTCCGCAGACGGCACATGTCGAGGCCATGGCGTTATTTGAAGCGGGCTAGGATGCCCGTTTAATCCGACCGGCCTGCGTTCTCCAGGGCCCATGAACTGCCACGGAGTTCGCAGTCAAGGTCGGCGATGATTCCGGCGCATCCAAGGTGCGTCGTAGGGAAGGTAAGAAAGATGGTACAGGTGAGAGCACACCAGCCGATCAACACCGACGGCAGTATCAATCTGGAGGCATGGCTCGACCATGCCATCAGTGTCGATCCGGCACTGGACCGTGAGGCCTTGAAAGCGGCCTGCGAGTTCGCTCGTGAGTCCGAGCAGCAGGACAATGCGGCCAAGAACCTGTGGGCCGAAGGCACCTCAAGCTTTCGTACCGGGTTGGAAATCGCCGAGATCCTTGCCGATCTCAAGCTCGACCAGGATTCGCTGATCGCCGCCGTGCTCTATCGCGGCGTGCGCGAAGGGCACATTGAGCTGGCCACCGTCGGCCAGCGCTTTGGCTCGGTGGTGGCCAAGCTGATTGACGGCGTGCTGCGCATGGCGGCCATCAGTGCCAGCCTCAGCCCGCGCCAGTCCATGGTGCTGGGCACCCAGGGCCAGGTGGAAAACCTGCGCAAGATGCTGGTGGCGATGGTCGACGACGTACGCGTCGCCCTGATCAAGCTGGCCGAACGCACCTGCGCGATTCGCGCGGTGAAGACCGCCGACGACGAAAAGCGCAACCGCGTCGCCCGCGAAGTCTTCGACATTTATGCGCCGCTGGCGCACCGCCTGGGCATCGGCCATATCAAGTGGGAGCTGGAGGACTTGTCCTTTCGCTACCTTGAACCCGATCAGTACAAACAGATCGCCACGCTGCTGCACGAGCGGCGCCTGGACCGCGAGCGCTTTATCAGCGACGTGATGGGCCAGTTGCGCACCGAGCTGCAGGCCACCGGCGTCGATGCCGACATCAGCGGCCGCGCCAAACATATCTATTCGATCTGGCGCAAAATGCAGCGCAAGGGCCTGGCCTTCAGCCAGATCTATGATGTGCGGGCGGTGCGCGTGCTGGTGCCGGAAATGCGCGACTGCTACACCGCGCTGGGTATCGTCCACACGCTGTGGCGGCACATCCCCAAGGAATTCGACGACTACATCGCCAACCCCAAGGAAAACGGCTATCGCTCGCTGCACACGGCGGTGATCGGTCCCGAGGGCAAGGTGCTCGAAGTGCAGATCCGCACCCATGCCATGCACGAAGAGGCGGAACTGGGCGTGTGCGCGCACTGGCGCTACAAGGGCACCGACGTCAAGGCCGGGTCCAACCAGTACGAAGAGAAGATTTCCTGGTTGCGCCAGGTGCTCGAATGGCACGAAGAACTCGGCGATATCGGCGGCCTGGCTGAACAGCTGCGCGTGGATATCGAGCCTGACCGCGTTTATATCTTCACCCCGGACGGGCATGCCATCGACTTGCCCAAGGGCGCCACGCCGCTGGATTTTGCCTACCGCGTGCACACCGAGATCGGCCACAACTGCCGGGGCGCCAAGATCAACGGGCGCATCGTGCCGCTCAACTACAGCCTGCAGACCGGTGAGCAGGTCGAGATCATCACCAGCAAGCACGGTACGCCGAGCCGCGACTGGCTGAACCCGAACCTGGGTTACATCACCACCTCACGCGCGCGGGCGAAGATCGTCCACTGGTTCAAACTGCAGGCGCGCGATCAGAACGTCGCCGCCGGCAAGACCTTGCTCGAACGCGAACTGGCGCGTCTGGGCCTGCCCCAGGTGGACTTCGACAAGCTGGCCGAAAAGGCCAACATGAAGATCGCCGAAGACATGTTCGCCGCCCTCGGCGCCGGCGACCTGCGCCTGGCGCAACTGGTCAACCTGGCGCAGCAGTTGGTGGAGCCGGAGCGCGGCAACGAACAGCTGGAACTGATCCCGCGCAAGGCCACCGGCTACAAGCCCGGCAAGCGCGGCGATATCCAGATCCAGGGTGTGGGCAACCTGATGACGCAAATCGCCGGTTGCTGCCAGCCGCTGCCGGGCGATGCGATTGTCGGCTATATCACCCAGGGCCGTGGCGTGAGCATTCACCGTCAGGATTGCGCCTCGGTGCTGCAACTGGGCGGGCGTGAGCCGGAGCGGATCATCCAGGTCAGCTGGGGCCCGGTGCCGGTGCTCACTTATCCGGTGGACATCATCATTCGTGCCTACGACCGTTCCGGTCTGCTGCGCGACGTGTCGCAAGTGCTGCTCAATGAGCGCATCAACGTGCTGGCGGTCAACACCCGCTCGAACAAGGAGGACAACACCGCGTTGATGTCCCTGACCATCGAGATTCCGGGGTTGGACGCATTGGGGCGTTTGCTGGGGCGAATTTCCCAGTTGCCGAACATCATCGAAACCCGGCGCAACCGCACGCCATAAGCAGTTGAATGGGCGCGGACCAAACCTGTGGGAGGGGGCTTGCTCCCGATAGCGGTGGGCCAGAAAATCCATTTGGCAATGACCCAGCGCAATCGGGAGCAAGCCCCCTCCCACATGTGATCTTCAGCGGAAAGAGACCGATGTATTCACTTGAAGACCTGCTGCACCTGATGAACCGCCTGCGCGACCCGCAATACGGCTGCCCGTGGGACATCAAGCAAACCTATGCCACGATCGTGCCGCACACCCTGGAGGAGGCTTACGAAGTGGCCGACGCCATCGAGCGCGGCGACTTCGATCACCTGCAGGGTGAACTGGGCGACCTGTTGTTCCAGGTGGTGTATTACAGCCAGCTGGCACGCGAAGACGGGCGTTTCGAATTTGCCGGTGTGGTCGACAGCATCACCCGCAAGCTGATCCGTCGCCATCCCCACGTGTTCCCCACCGGGGATCTCTATGCGCCGCTGGACGTGCCGCAACTGAGCGAAGACGAGGTCAAGGCGCGCTGGGAGCAGATCAAGGCTGAGGAGCGTGCAGAGAAGTCCGACGCGCCGCAGCAGCTGTCCCTGCTCGATGATGTGCCCACGGCGCTGCCGTCACTGTCCCGTGCGGCCAAATTGCAAAAGCGCGCCAGCCAGGTCGGTTTCGACTGGCCGTCCGCGTTGCCGGTGGTGGACAACGTGCGCGAAGAGCTCGATGAAGTGCTCGAAGCCATGGTCGCCAACGACCCGGCTGCGATCGCCGATGAGGTCGGTGACCTGCTGTTTGCCGCAGTCAACCTGGCCCGTCACCTCAAGGTCGACCCGGAAACCGCCCTGCGCGGTGCCAGTGCCAAGTTCGAACGACGTTTCCGATTTATCGAACAGGCATTGCGCGATACGCATCAACCCATAGAAGATTGCACCCTCGAAACCTTGGACGCCCTGTGGGGCGAAGCCAAGCGTCAGGAAAAGAATGTGTCCAGCTGCGGTTGAGCAGTTGCCTAAGTGAGTAAGCACCATGAGCCTTTCCCTTCGCGACCAGTTGCTCAAAGCAGGTCTGGTCAACCAAAAGCAGGCCAAGCAGGTCGGCAAAGAGAAACAGAAGCAGCAGCGCCTGGTCCACAAGGGCCAGGCCGAGGTGGATGACACCCAGGCCCGTCTGGCGGCCGAGGCGCATGCCGAGAAGGTCAAGCGTGATCAGGAACTGAACCGGCAGCAGCAGGAAAAAGCCGAGGCCAAGGCCCGCACGGCGCAGGTCAAGCAACTGATCGAGACCTCGCGCCTGCCCAAGCTGACCACCGAGGACTACTACAACTTCGTGGACGACAAGAAGGTCAAGCGCCTGTCGGTCAACACGTTGATGCGCAACAAGCTGAGCAACGGCTCCCTGGCCATCGTGCACCACGGCGGTGGCTACGAGGTGATCCCACGCGAAGCGGCGCTGAAGATCCAGGAGCGCGCACCGGAGCGTATCGTGCAGCTCAATATCCTCACCGAAAGCCAGGTGCCGGACGAGGATGATCCGTACGCCGCCTACCAGATCCCGGACGATCTGATGTGGTGAGGCTGTAGACACGAAAAACCCCGCTCACAAGGCGGGGTTTTTCTTTGCAGGCACGCCAGCTGCTGTGTGGGGCCGGGTGCCTGCGAGATTTCAGTGTTTCAGGAACTCTGTGCCTGGCGTTTCAGTTCAAGCGTTTCCAGCTCGTTCTTATAGTTATGAGCGTCGCTTTCATTGTGAAACATGCCGACCAACAGGTCTTGTTGATGGACATCCCAGATATGAATCCCGTGGCCCAGAGCTTCATGGGACATATGTTCGTCGTCGCGTTCAGTCACTTTTACAGTCATCTGCTTGCTCCAATCTCGGGTGGATCTGCGGCAAGTCGTCGCAGGCCTTTGTTATATGTTTTGTTAGCTTGCTAAGTAAACAGTCTTTGCGCGCAACAATTTATTGCACGACACGCAACAGTGCTGCAGGCCGCGTAATCCGTGGTGCTTGGTCGTAGGCGAAGGGGTTTTATGACAAAAGTTTCATTTTGCGCTGGCCCTGTCATCGCTATCGGGAGCAAGCCCCCTCCCACATGTGGAATGCCTTCCACGTGTGGGAGGGGGCTTGCTCCCGATAGCTGATATAAGCTTCAGCACCCAGATTCCAGGCAAAAAAAAGCCCCGCATTCAGCGAGGCTCTTTGTTCAATCTGCCGATCAGCTGCCTTTGATGGCCTGGCCATCAACAGTGCCATCCTGCAGCATGATGTTGTATTCCTTGCCGTCCGTCTCAACCTGACGCAACGCCACCAGCACGCCGCCCAGATCCTTGGCGAACCACATCTGGGTGATGCGCTTGCTCTGCGACGGGTCACGCACGCGCTCGACCTTGATCGCGTCGATGGCGCCTACCTTGGTCTGGACCTTTTCCGGGCCAATCACGCGGAAGTCATAAGTGTCGACGTCCGTGCCTTCGACGACGCGGTAGCTCATGCTTTTCTTGCCGGCGGCCACGTCACGTTGAAGGGCCAACTGGTAAGTCGACTTGTCGAGCATGCCGCTTTCCAGGGTGACGTTCACCGGGTCCTTGTTTTCAAAGCCGGTGACTTTCTTGGCGCTCTGGTCGAAGTCCAGGTTGACCTTCTTCGATTTGCCCAGGCCGCCACGTTCGAAGCTGTAGCTGACCGGCTGCAGGGCGTCCTTGTCGAAACGGATCACGCTGGTTTCGGTGAGGCTGGCGATCATCATGGAAGCCTTGAAGTTCAAGGTCCAGGAGCCGTTGTCATTCTTGGTCAGGCTGCGTTCGGCCGAACCGCTCATGGGCAACTGTTTCCAGTCGGCGGTGTAGCTGGCGGAGAAAGGGTGAAGGTCTGCTGCCTGCACGGCAGGCAAGGCGAACAGCGCAAAAGCGAAGAGCAGGGCGCGACGCATAAAATCTCCTAAGTTCGAATCAAGTGGCCGCTGGCCGCGAGTAACTGACCGTCCAATAATGCACCCTGTTCACCGAGAATCAACCGACCCTCGGCAAACCAGCGAACAGCCAGTGGGTAAATTCTGTGTTCCTGGGCATGAACCCGTTGCGCAAGGCTCTGCGCCGAGTCACCCGACTCTACCGGAACCACTGCCTGTACGACCAGAGGTCCGCCATCGAGTTCCTCGGTGACAAAGTGCACGCTGCAGCCGTGCTCGCTGTCGCCGGCGTCAAGCGCGCGCTGGTGAGTGTGCATGCCTTTGTATTTGGGCAGCAGGGAAGGGTGGATATTGAGCAGGCGCCCAGCGTAGTGCCGCACGAAGTCAGCGCTGAGGATGCGCATGAAACCGGCCAGGACCACGAGTTGGGGTTTGAAGGCGTCGATCAGTTCGATCAAGGCCGCGTCGAAGGCCTCGCGACCGTCGAATGCCTGGTGATCCAGCGAGCGGGTGTCGATGCCGGCGTCCCTGGCGCGTTGCAGGCCGTAGGCATCGCTGCGATTGGAAATCACCGCAGCGATGCGCACCGGGCTGTCGCCGGTGCGCGTGCTGTCGATCAAGGCCTGCAAGTTGCTGCCGGTGCCGGAAAGCAGCACCACGACATTACAGGTCCGAGGCATCAGTGAGCCTTGAGGTTCTTCAGTTCGACCTGGGCTGCGCCTTGCGCGGCAGTGGCGATCTGGCCGATCACCCAAGGCTGCTCGCCGGCTTCACGCAAGACGTTCAGCGCCGTCTCAACGTGTTCCTGTGCCACGCAGATGACCATGCCCACGCCGCAGTTGAGTACGCGGTGCATCTCGGTCTCGTCCACATTGCCCTGCTCCTGCAGCCAGTCGAAGACTGCCGGGCGCTGCCAGCTGGCTACGTCGACAATCGCCTGGGCGCCTTTTGGCAGCACGCGCGGAATGTTGTCCAGCAGGCCGCCGCCGGTGATGTGGGCCATGGCTTTTACCGCGCCGGTATCCTTGATCAACTTGAGCAGCGGCTTGACGTAGATGCGGGTCGGGGCCATCAGCAGGTCGGTCAGCGGCTTGCCGTCGAGCTGGGTGTTTTCGATGTCGGCGCCGGACACTTCAATGATCTTGCGGATCAGCGAGTAGCCGTTGGAGTGCGGGCCGGAGGATGGCAGGGCGAGCAGGGCGTCGCCAGCAGCGACTTTGGAGCCGTCGATGATCTCGGCTTTTTCCACCACACCCACGCAGAAGCCGGCCAGGTCGTAGTCTTCGCCTTCGTACATGCCGGGCATTTCAGCGGTTTCGCCGCCGACCAGGGAGCAACCCGACAATTCGCAGCCGGCGCCGATACCGGTCACCACCTGTGCCGCGGTGTCTACGTTCAGCTTGCCGGTGGCATAGTAGTCGAGGAAGAACAGCGGCTCGGCGCCGCACACCACCAGGTCGTTGACGCACATGGCGACCAGGTCGATGCCGATGGTGTCGTGCTTGTTCAGGTTCAGCGCCAGACGCAGCTTGGTGCCCACGCCGTCGGTGCCGGACACCAGCACAGGCTGCTTGTAGCCGGCCGGGATTTCGCAGAGGGCGCCAAAACCGCCCAGGCCGCCCATGACTTCGGGGCGCGCAGTGCGCTTGGCGACGCTCTTGATGCGTTCGACCAATGCTTCACCGGCGTCGATGTCTACACCGGCGTCCTTGTAGCTCAGGGAGGGTTGCTTGCTCATGATCCAGGCCTTTAGGGGGGATTTCTGGGTAACGACCGAGCCGACGGCGGCGTTTGTGAAAAGGCCTCGACGTTGACGGTCTGCGAAGGCGCGCGATTTTATCAGGCTTGAGGGGCAGCGGCCATCCTCGGGCCGACGGGCAGGGCCATATAGGCTAAAAAAGGCCGATTAAAAAAATGCTCAGCGGCCCTGCCCTGGTGCGTATTAAGGTATAGCCTTGAGCAAGCTATCGTTGTGACAGTACGAAAACTTACCGCAACCCTGTGAATGTTTTACCAATCACTGTGGTCACAGCCTGGCTGAACCGGGTGCACGCGGTCTGTTCCACCCGCTAAATTTGTCGTTCGGGAATCTTCCATGCGTTTGTGTAAATTCTTTTTTGTAGGCTGTTTGTCGTTGTTCAGCCTGGCGAGTCATGCCGAAACCCTCAATGGCCTCTATCAAGTGCTGGAACCTGTCAGCAGCCAGTCGCCCCAGGAGCGCGACCAGGCCACCCAGCGCGCGGTGCAGACCCTGGTGATTCGCCTGACCGGCGACGCCAAGGCCGCCGAAGGCCCGGGCCTGGCGGCAATCCGCAAGGACCCGCAGCAAATCATCACGCAATACGGTTACGACGCCGGCCCGCCGGAAAGCCTGCAGGTGGATTTCGACCCGGTCAGTACTGACCGCGCGCTGCGTGACGCGGGCCTGTCGATCTGGGGCAGCAATCGCCCGTCGATCCTTGGCTGGTGGCTGAACGATTCCACCGACGGCAGCAGCCTGGTCGGTGATGGACAGCCCGTCGCCCAGGCGCTGCGCCGTGCCGCACAGCATCGCGGCCTGCCGCTGCGCCTGCCGTTGGGTGATCTGGATGAACAGGTGGTTGCTACCGCACCGAATCTGGAAGGCGCCGACGCCACGCCGTTGCGCGCCGCTTCCGAGCGCTATGGCGCCGACGCGTTGCTCGCGGTGCATGCGCGCCAGGAAGGCAGCCAGTGGCAGGCCAAATGGCGGCTGTGGCTGGGCGATAAAAGCGAGCAGGGCACCGCGCAAGGCGCCGACACCGCTGCGGTTGCCGACGCGGTGCTGCTGGCCGTCAGCCAGAAGCTCGCGCCGCGCTTTGCCGTCAAGCCGGGCGTGACCACCGAACAGTTGCTGGAAGTGCAGGGCATGAACCTGGAGCGTTACGCCTCGCTCGCTCACCTGCTGGAACCTTTTGGCGGCCAGCCGCAGTGGGTGGACGGCAATCGCATTGTGTATCGCGTCAATGGCAGTGCCGATCAATTGCGCACCCAACTGAGCCTGGCCAGGCTGCAGGAAATTCCCGCAGGTGAAGCTCCGGTTCAGCCACCCGCAGTTGATGGCACGCAACCCGCAGCGGCACCTGAACCTCAGGCGCAACTGCGTTTTCGTTGGTAAATATTCTTCCTTATATAGAAGCAATTGGAGTGGTGTATGGCGGATACGCGTCGTTGGGTGTGGCTTGGCGGGATTGTCCTGCTGTGCGTTTTTGTGTTCCTGCTGCATTCGATCCTGACGCCGTTCCTGGTCGCGTTGTTGCTCGCCTATCTGTTCGATCCGGTCGTGGATCGCCTGGAAAAGCTCGGCCTGTCGCGGACCCTGGGCGTGGTGACGGTGTTTGCGCTGTTCACGTTGATCATCACCGCGCTGGTGCTGGTGCTGGTGCCGATGCTGGCCAAGCAGCTGTTTCGCTTGTACGAGCTGGCGCCGCAGATGCTCGACTGGCTGCAACACACGGCGATGCCCTGGGCTCAGACCAAGCTGGGGCTGTCGGAAGGGTTCTGGAAGTTCGACAAGGTCAAGGCCGCGATCAGCGAGCATATGGGCCAGACCACCGACATCGTCGGTGTGGTGCTCAGTCAGGCCACCGCTTCCAGCCTGGCGCTGATCGGTTGGCTGACGAATCTGGTGCTGATTCCGGTGGTGGCGTTTTACCTGCTGCGCGACTGGGACATCATGATGGCCAAGATTCGCGGCCTGCTGCCGCGAGACAGCGAGGAGCGCGTGGTATCACTGGCAGCAGAGTGCCATGAAGTGCTGGGTGCATTCGTGCGTGGCCAGTTGTTGGTGATGCTGGCACTGGGCATCATCTACGCGGCCGGGCTAATGGCCATCGGCCTGGAGCTGGGCCTGTTGATCGGCCTGATCGCGGGTCTGGCGGCCATTGTGCCCTACATGGGCTTTGTGATCGGGATCGGCGCGGCGCTGGTGGCCGGGTTGTTCCAGTTCGGCGGCGACCTGTACCCGATGCTGGGGATTGTCGCGGTGTTCATGGTCGGCCAGGCCCTCGAAGGCATGGTGCTGACGCCCTTGCTGGTGGGCGATCGGATCGGCCTGCACCCGGTGGCGGTTATCTTTGCTATCCTGGCGGGCGGTGAGCTGTTCGGTTTTACCGGCATCCTGCTGGCTTTGCCCGTGGCGGCAGTGATCATGGTGTTGGTGCGCCATGTGCACGTGCTGTACAAGGATTCGGATGTGTACACGGGCGTCGAAGACCCCGAGCTGTAATCGCAGTGCGACAAACCCGGCTCATGGCCGGGTTTGTTGTTTATGAGGTGGGCGCGTCAAATACTCCGTATAAACCGGCAGGTTAACGCAAACCTTTGATTTTGCTTGTGGTCTGCTGCATTGTGCGCCCGGCGTCACGGGTATAGACTTTGCCAACTTTACACAGAGGCCACTAGCGGTTCGATGGGAGCCGTTCAGTCAGCATGAAACCGATTCAGCTGCCCCTAGGTGTGCGTCTGCGTGATGACGCAACCTTTATCAATTACTACCCAGGCGCCAATGCCGCAGCACTCGGCTATGTCGAGCGTCTATGCGAAGCCGACGCCGGGTGGACGGAAAGCCTGATCTATCTGTGGGGCAAACATGGCGTGGGACGTACCCATCTGTTGCAGGCCGCGTGCCTGCGCTTCGAGCAGATGGGCGAGCCGGCGGTGTATCTGCCACTGGCCGAGCTGATGGACCGTGGCATCGGCATTTTCGACAACCTTGAGCAATACGAACTGGTGTGCCTGGATGACCTGCAGGCCATCGCCGGCAAAGCGCAGTGGGAAGAAGCCTTGTTCCATCTGTTCAACCGCCTGCGTGACAGCGGCAGGCGCCTGCTGATCGCGGCGTCCACCTCGCCCCGGGAATTGCCGGTCAAACTGGCCGACCTCAAGTCACGCCTCACCCTGGCGCTGATCTTTCAGATGCGTCCCTTGTCCGACGAAGACAAATTGCGTGCCCTGCAATTGCGTGCATCGCGTCGCGGCCTGCACCTTACCGACGAAGTCGGGCATTTTATTCTCACCCGTGGCACCCGCAGCATGAGCGCGTTGTTCGATTTGCTCGAACAACTTGACCAGGCCTCCCTGCAGGCACAAAGAAAATTGACGATCCCTTTTCTCAAAGAGACGTTGGGCTGGTAACCGTTTGATTCGCAACGGTTCGGCATTTTTCAGGCGCCAGAAATCCTGCGTTTTAGCCTCGCCGGCTACGCATTGTGCTCATTAAATGGAATTACGGCTTAGATGGCGCAGTCCAATCGCCAAGTCACATAGACCTCGATTGAATTTGCAAATCGATCCGATAGCGGGCATAGTCTCGGCTTCTTTACATACCAGCCACGGTCGTGCCCATGCTAAATCGCTTCGCACCCCTCGTGCCTCTCGCACTTGTCACCCTGTTGTTTGGTTGCGCCTCCCAGCCCCAGCAAGTGGCTGTCCAGCAAAAACCACAGGTTCAAAGCCAGGCAAAATTCGTTGCTGCTCAGTCTGCTTCTGTTTACGAAGAAGAGCTGGCAACCGAAAAAGAGCTGACCGATTTCTCCGGCAGCAAGCCTTACCAGCTTCCGGTGCTGGCCGACAGCATCCTTGAACGCGGCATGTCGCTGATCGGTACCCGTTACCGTTTCGGCGGTACCTCTGAAGCCGGTTTCGATTGCAGCGGTTTCATCGGTTATCTGTTTCGTGAAGAAGCGGGCATGAATCTGCCACGCTCGACGCGCGAAATGATCAACGTGAAAGCACCGTTGGTCGCGCGCAACAACCTCAAGCCTGGCGATCTGCTTTTCTTCAGTACAGCGGGCCGTGGTCGTGTCAGCCACGCCGGTATCTACCTGGGCGATAACCAGTTTATCCACTCCAGCAGCCGTCGCAGTGGCGGTGTTCGAGTCGACAGCCTGGGCGACAGTTACTGGAGCAAGACCTTCATTGAAGCCAAGCGCGCACTGGCCATGGCCCCGTCCACAGTGACCGCCAGTAAGTAAAGTTAAAGTGATACTTGAAGTTTGACGCGTAAGCGCTAGAATCCCTGGACATTGTTGTAATCCGTTCGCGCGAGCTTTGCTTGCGCGTTCTGGTTTTCAGCGTTCGGCAGCGAAAGCCGCATCCAGACCAGGATTGTTCTGCCCATGTCGACCTCAGCCCGCCTCATGCTTCTTGTTTGCGCCGCGCTGCTCAGCGCCTGCGCAAGCCGTCCACCGCCGCCGGCGCCTGTCGCCGTGAAGCCCAAGCCGGTGTTCAACTACGCTGCCACCCAGAGTTTCTCGCCTGCGGCCGAAGACGTGCTTTTCCGTGCACTCGGCCTGGTTGGCACACCGTATCGCTGGGGCGGTAATACGCCGGATTCGGGGTTCGATTGCAGTGGCCTGATCGGGTTCGTCTATCGTGATGCCGCCGGCATTTCCCTGCCGCGTACCACCCGCGAACTGATCGTGATGCGCGCCCAGGACGTGAGTGAACAGAACCTGCAGACCGGTGATTTGCTGTTCTTCGCCACCGGCGGCGGTTCCCGCGTCAGCCATGCGGGCATCTACGTGGGTGAAGGTCGTTTCGTGCACGCGCCGCAAACCGGCGGCACAGTGAAGCTGGATACCCTGTCCAAGGCGTATTGGCAGAATGCGTACCTGAGCGCCAAGCGCGTATTGCCGGCCGAGCATCTGGCGCGCAACCCTTAACGCTGAAACCAGGATCCATATGTGGGAGGGGCTTGCTCCCGATGACGGTGCATCAGTCCAGGAATTCATTGACTGACCCACTGCTATCGGGGGCAAGCCCCTCTCACATTTTTTCGCGGCGTTTATTTAGCTGCTGAAACCCGCCACACCTTATTCCCCACATCATCAGCCACCAGCAGATCCCCCTGCTGATCGATCACCACGCCCACCGGCCGGCCCATGGCTTTCTCGTCCTTGTCGAGGAAGCCGGTCAGCACGTCCACCGGCTGCCCCTTGGGTTGCCCGCCTTCGAACGGCACGAAGATCACCTTGTAGCCACTGTGCGGCTTGCGGTTCCACGAGCCGTGCTGGCCGATGAACGCGCCGTTGCTGAATGGCGCCGGGAGTTTGCTGCCATCGGCAAAGGTCAGTCCCAGGGACGCGGTATGCGGGCCCACGGCGTAGTCCGGCGCAATGGCCTTGGCCACAAGCTCCGGGTTCTGCGGCGTCACGCGCACATCCACATGCTGACCGTAGTAACTGAACGGCCAGCCATAAAAGCCGCCATCCTTGACCGAAGTGATGTAATCCGGCACCAGGTCGCTGCCGATTTCGTCGCGCTCGTTGACTGCCGTCCACAGTTTGCCGCTTTGCGGTTCCCAGGCCATGCCGTTGGGGTTGCGCAGGCCCGAGGCGAAAATCCGGTGCTGGCCGGTGGCGCGGTCAACTTCCCAGATCGCTGCGCGGCCTTGTTCGGCTTCCAGGCCGTTTTCGCCGACGTTACTGTTGGAGCCGACGCTCACGTACAGCTTGCTGCCGTCCTTGCTCGCCACCACGTTTTTCGTCCAGTGGTGATTCAGCGGGCCACCGGGCAAGTCCACCACCGTGGCGCCCTGGGTTTTGATCGCGGTTTCACCAGGCTGATAGGCAAAGCGCAGCAGCTTGTCCGAGTCGGCCACGTAGAGGTCGTTGCCCACCAGGGTCATGCCGAATGGCGAGTTGAGATTTTCCAGGAACACCGTGCGTGTCTCGGCCACACCGTCATGGTCGGCATCGCGCAGCAGGGTGATGCGGTTCGGGCTCGGCACGCCAGCGCCAGCGCGGCCCATGACTTTTTCCATCACCCAGCCGCGAATACCCTTGGCATCATCCGGCTTGGGCGGCGCGTTGGTTTCGGCCACCAGCACGTCGCCATTGGGCAACACATACAGCCAGCGCGGGTGGTCCAGGCCTTCGGCGAACGCGGCCACCTGAGTACCGGCGGCGGCCGTCGGCTTGGCGCCTTCAGGCCAGCCGATGGCCGGTGCGATATTCACGGTGGGGATCAGCGTCTTGTTCGGCTGCGGCAATTTGGGCGACGGCCCGGTGCCATCCGAGACCTGCAACGTCGAGCTTTCACCGCAGGCGGCGAGGGTGCCGGCGAGCATGATGAGTAAGGCGAGTCTTGTTTTATGCATGATTTTCTCCTGAATGCCTGTAAGGGTAGAGGATTGCCTGCCCAGGATGGTTCAAGTGCCAGGCCAGCTTTAATTGACGCTCCCCCCCAACCCACTAACCTTCGCCGCTTGTTCCAGGTGCTCCGTGGCGCGTGCGTCGACAGAGTGAAACAGGGAAGCCGGTGAGTGAGCGCACTTGTACACAGTGCTGCCGCGATCCCGGCGCTGCCCCCGCAACGGTAAATGAGTCAAAACGGTGCTGTTTGCCACTGTATCGTGCGCGATATGGGAAGGCGCGCCGCCGGCCTGCCTGCGCTTGATACGTGCAGGCGCCGCTCATGAGTCCGGAGACCGGCCTTGAACATTCAACAGCATCACGGTGGGCGATGCTTGGCTGTCTGTATGCGCTTGTTTCCTGCCCGCCGTTTTTGTCCAGCCCCAACGGAGAGCTGCCATGACCGATTCCCCCGAACGCGACGAGCGCCATCTGGCGCGCATGCTGCGCAAAAAAGCCGTGATCGACGAGCGCATCGCCAACTCGCCGAATGAGTGCGGCCTGTTGCTGGTGCTCACCGGCAACGGTAAAGGCAAGAGCAGCTCGGCCTTCGGCATGCTGGCCCGCGCCATGGGCCATGGCATGCAGTGCGGTGTGGTGCAGTTCATCAAGGGGCGTTTCAGCACCGGCGAAGAGATGTTCTTCCGCCGCTTCCCCGAGCAGGTGCGCTTTCACGTGATGGGCGAAGGCTTCACCTGGGAAACCCAGGACCGCCAGCGCGACATCGCCGCCGCCGAGGCCGCCTGGGCGGTGTCCCGGGCGATGCTGCAAGACGCCTCCATTGGCCTGGTGGTGCTGGACGAACTGAACATCGCCCTCAAGCACGGCTACCTCAACCTCGATCAGGTCCTCAGCGACCTGCAGGCCCGCCCGCCGATGCAACACGTAGTGGTCACCGGCCGTGGCGCCAAGCCCGAGCTGATTGAAATGGGCGATACCGTCACCGAAATGGGCATGCTCAAGCACGCATTCCAGGCCGGCATCAAGGCTCAGAAGGGCGTCGAACTTTGAATCAGCCCCGTCATTGCCCGGCCGTACTGATCGCCGCACCGGCGTCCGGCCAGGGCAAAACCACTGTGACGGCTGCCCTGGCCCGCTTGCACCGCAACCTTGGGCGCAAGGTGCGCGTGTTCAAGTGCGGCCCGGACTTCCTCGACCCGATGATCCACGAGCGCGCCAGCGGTGCGCCGGTGTATCAGTTGGACATGTGGATGGTGGGCGAGCAGGAAAGTCGCCGCCTGCTGTGGGAAGCGGCGGGCGAGGCCGACCTTATTCTGATTGAAGGCGTCATGGGCCTGTTCGACGGCACGCCCTCCAGCGCCGACCTGGCGCGACATTTCGGCGTGCCGGTGCTCGGCGTGATCGACGGCACGGCCATGGCCCAGACCTTCGGCGCACTGGCCCTGGGCCTGGCGCGCTACCAGCCGGACCTGCCGTTCGCCGGCGTGCTGGCCAACCGGGTCGGTACCCTGCGCCATGCGCAACTGCTCGAAGGCAGCCTCACCGAGGGCCTGCGCTGGTACGGCGCGCTGTCCCGCGAGACCGGTATCGAACTGCCCAGCCGCCACCTGGGACTGGTGCAGGCCAGTGAACTCAATGACCTCGACGCGCGCCTGGACGCCGCCGCCCAGGCGCTGGGCAGCAGTTGCGAAGTGGCGGTGCCGCCGTCAGTGACCTTTGCCGTGCCTGAAGTGATCGAGGCCGAGCCGCTGCTCGCCGGCGTGCGCATTGCCATCGCTCGGGACGAAGCGTTTGCCTTCACCTATGGCGCCAGCCTGGACCTGTTGCGGGCGATGGGGGCCGAGCTGACGTTCTTTTCTCCGCTCCACGATAGCCAGCTGCCTGAGGCCGACAGCCTCTACCTGCCCGGTGGTTACCCGGAACTGCACCACCAGGCGCTGTCGCACAATACCTCGATGCTCGCGTCCATTCGCGCCCATCACGCGGCGAACAAACCCTTGCTCGCCGAGTGTGGCGGCATGTTGTACCTGCTCGACTCGCTCACCGACGTCGACGGCACCCGCGCCGAACTGGTGGGCCTGTTGCAGGGCGACGCGGTGATGCAGAAAAAACTGGCAGCGCTGGCGCTGCAGAGTGTCGAGCTGCCGGAGGGCACGTTGCGCGGGCACACCTATCACCATTCCTTGACCAGCACCGAGTGGCAGCCGATCGCCCGTGGCCTGAGCCCCAATGGCGGGCGCGGCGCCGAGGCGGTGTATCGACAGGGACGGATGACCGCTTCCTATGTGCACTTTTACTTTCCGTCGAATCCGGCGGCGGTGGCCGCGCTTTTTGCGCCGGACCTCAAGACAGCGTTCACAGATCAAACGGTGGGAGCGGGTTTGCCCGCGACTGGGCCATGACCGATCACGCATTCCCCCAGGCCGAACGCGACGCCGTCTACCGCGCCATCGCCGAACGCCGCGACATGCGCCACTTCAGCGGCGGCACGGTCACACCCGAATTATTGCAGCGCCTGCTCCAGGCCGCACACCAGGCCCCCAGTGTCGGCCTGATGCAGCCGTGGCGGTTTATCCGTATCAGCGACCGTTCGTTGCGCGGGCGGATTCAGCAACTGGTGGAAGAGGAACGCGTGCGCACCGCACAGGCTCTGGGGGAGAGTTCCGACCAGTTCATGAAGCTCAAGGTCGAAGGCATTCATGACTGCGCCGAAGTGCTGGTGGCGGCGCTGATGGATGACCGTGAGCGGCATATCTTCGGCCGTCGCACCTTGCCGGAAATGGACATGGCCTCGCTGTCCTGCGCGATCCAGAACCTGTGGCTGGCAGCGCGGGTGGAAGGGTTGGGCATGGGCTGGGTGTCGCTGTTCGAGCCCCGGGCCCTGGCCGACCTGCTGGGCTTGCCGCCGGGCGCCAAACCCCTGGCCGTGTTGTGCCTGGGCCCGGTCGCCGAATTTTATCCGGCGCCGATGCTGCAGCTCGAAGGCTGGCGCGAGCCACAACCGTTGAGTGACATGCTGTATGAAAATGCGTGGGGAGTGAGTCAATGAGTGTGGCCTTGCTGTGCGTCGCTGCGGTGGCGCTGGACGCGCTGCTGGGTGAGCCCCGGCGCTGGCATCCGCTGGTGGCGTTTGGCAACTTCGCCGGGCGTATCGAGCAACGCTTCAACAGCGGTGGACGCGGCTGGCGCAGCCATGGCGTGACCGCCTGGGTGATCGCAGTGGTGCCGTTGACCCTGCTGGCCACCGCGTTGTCATGGGCGCCCTACATTGGCTGGGCGCTGGAGATCCTCGCGTTGTACTGCGCCCTGGGCATGCGCAGCCTGGGCGAACATGTGATGCCCGTGGCCCAGGCCCTGCGCAGCGATGACCTGGTTGAGGCGCGCACACGGGTGAGCTACCTGGTCAGCCGCGAGACCGCCGAACTGGACGCCACCGACGTCGCCCGCGCCGCCACCGAATCGGTGCTGGAAAACGGCAGCGACGCGGTATTTGCCGCACTGTTCTGGTTTGTGGTTGCCGGCGTGCCGGGCGTGGTGCTTTATCGTCTGAGCAATACGCTGGACGCGATGTGGGGCTACCGCACTGAACGCTTCGAGCGCTTCGGCTGGGCAGCGGCCAGAATTGACGATGTGCTCAACTATATTCCCGCACGGCTGGTGGCCTTGACCTACGCCGTGCTGGGCAAGACCCGCCTGGCGCTCAAGTGCTGGCGCACCCAGGGGCCGACCTGGGACAGCCCCAACGCTGGCCCGGTGATGGCGGCTGGCGCGGGCGCGCTGGGCGTGGCGCTTGGCGGTGCGGCGATTTATCACGGCGAGCTGCACCAGCGTCCACCGCTGGGCGAAGGCCCGCCGGCGGATGCCGATGCCATCGAGCGGGGCTGGCAACTGGTGCAACGCGGCGTATGGTTGTGGCTGCTGATCCTGTGCGCGGGGGCGCAATTTTATGCTTGAGCACGGCGGACGGCTGCGCAAGGCGGCCATTCAATACGGTATTGCCGAAGATCAGTGGCTCGACCTGTCCAGCGGCCTGGCGCCGTGGCCATGGCCGATCCCCGAGATCCCGCTGCGGGCCTGGGCGCGCCTGCCGGAAACCGACGATGGCCTGGAGTTGGCCGCCAGCGAGTATTACGGCGCGGCGCATGTGTTGCCGGTGGCCGGTTCCCAGATGGCCATCCAGCTACTGCCGCGCCTGCGTCGCTCCGGCAAGGTCGGCGTGTTGTCGCCGTGTTATGCCGAACATGCCGAGGCCTGGCGTCGCGCCGGGTATGTGGTGCGCGAAGTGCAGGAGCAGGAAGTCGACTTCTTTCTCGACAGCCTCGATGTGCTGGTGGTGGTCAACCCGAACAACCCCACCGGGTTGAACCTGAGCCCGCAACGTCTGCTCGATTGGCACGCCCGCCTGGCGCAACGCGGTGGCTGGCTGGTGGTGGACGAAGCGTTCATGGACGTCACCCCGCACCTGAGCCTGGCAGGCCATGCCCATCAGGTCGGGTTGATCGTGCTGCGTTCATTCGGCAAGTTCTTCGGCCTGGCCGGTGTGCGGCTTGGCTTTGTCCTGGCCGAGCGGCGGTTGCTCAAGTTGCTCGCCGAGCAGGTCGGTCCCTGGGCCGTCAGCGGGCCGACGCGCGTGCTGGGTCAGGCATGTCTGCGTGACAGCGACGGGCATACGCGCCAGCGTGCGCGGTGTGTCGAGGCCGCTCAGCGTTTGTTTGCCCTGCTCGAGCGCCACGGCTTTCAACCTCAGGGCGGCTGCGCTCTGTTCCAGTGGTTGATCACGACGCACGCCGAACGGCTGCACGAATTCATGGCCCAGCGCGGCATCCTGCTGCGCCTGTTTGTCCACAACAGCAGCCTGCGCTTCGGCCTGCCCGATACCGAGGCCGACTGGCTGCGCCTCGATACGGCCCTGGCCGCTTACCGGGAGACCGCATGAGTACGCTGATGGTGCAGGGCACCACCTCCGATGCCGGCAAAAGTACCCTGGTGACCGCGCTGTGCCGCTGGCTGGTGCGCCAGGGCGTGGCGGTGGCGCCGTTCAAGCCGCAGAACATGGCCCTCAACAGCGCCGTGACCGCCGAAGGCGGCGAGATCGGCCGTGCCCAGGCTGTACAGGCCCAGGCCGCGCGCCTGGCGCCCCACACCGACATGAACCCGGTGTTGCTCAAACCCAACAGCGACACCGGTTCCCAGGTCATCATCCATGGCCGCGCCGTCACCAGCATGAACGCGGTGGCCTATCACGATTACAAAGCCATCGCGATGCAGGCGGTGCTGGCCTCTCACGCGCGCCTGAGCGCAGCCTACCCGGTGGTGATGGTGGAAGGCGCGGGGTCGCCGGCAGAGATCAACCTGCGCGCCAACGACATCGCCAACATGGGCTTTGCCGAGGCGGTGGATTGCCCGGTGCTGCTGATCGCCGATATCAACCGTGGCGGCGTGTTCGCCCACCTGGTGGGCACCCTGGAATTGCTCTCGCCCAGCGAACAGGCGCGGGTTCGGGGCTTCATCATCAACCGCTTTCGCGGCGACATCGCGCTGCTGCAGCCGGGGCTGGATTGGCTGCAGGCGCGCACCGGCAAACCGGTGGTGGGCGTGTTGCCTTATGTGATGGACCTGCACCTGGAAGCCGAGGACGGCATCGACCGGCGCCAGATCGACAAGGCTGCGCAGGTGCTCAAGGTGGTGGTGCCGGTGTTGCCGCGCATCAGCAATCATACGGATTTCGACCCGTTGCGCCTGCATCCCCAGGTAGATTTGCAGTTCGTGGGGCCGGGCCAGCCGATCCCGGCCGCCGACCTGATCATCCTGCCAGGCTCGAAAAGTGTGCGCAGTGACTTGGCGTACCTGCGCGCCAATGGCTGGGACAGCGCCGTGGCGCGGCATTTGCGCTATGGCGGCAAGGTGTTGGGGATTTGCGGTGGTTTGCAGATGCTCGGCGAGCAGGTGCATGACCCGCTTGGGCTGGAAGGGGCGGCGGGGTCCAGTGATGGGCTGGGGTTGCTGGGGTTCACCACCACGCTTGAAGAAGAAAAGCAGTTGCGCAATGTGCGTGGGCGGCTGTTGTTGGAGGACGCTGAGGTCAGTGGCTATGAGATTCATGCGGGGGTGACGTCGGGTGACGGGCTGTCGCGTGCTGCGGTGCTGCTCGATGATGGGCGCAGTGATGGCGCGCTCAGTGCTGACGGGCAAATTCTCGGCACCTACTTGCACGGATTGTTCGAAACTCCCGCCGCGTGCAGCGCCTTGCTGCGTTGGGCCGGGTTGCCGGATGTGCAGGAGGTGGATTACCACGCGTTGCGTGAGCGCGATATCGAGCGGTTGGCGGATTTGGTCGAGAACCATCTGGATACCGAGTTGTTACGCAAACTGTGTGGAATCTGACGGTGTACATACGGCGTCTCTGTGGAAGCGGGCTTGCCCGCGATGGCGGCCTGACAGTCGGTCACTATTTAACTGAAGCGCCGAGTTCCAAATGTGGGAGGGGGCTTGCTCCCGATGGCGGTTTTTCAGTGTACATATCCGTTGCTGCGGTAACGGCTGCTTATGGTTCCGCTCTTACAGCGGGTCACTTTTGGAAGAGCCCAAAAGTAACCAAAAGGCTCTCGCCCCACCACTCGGCACCTCGCTTAGGCTCGGTGTGCCCGAACACAGGCTTGAATCCGTGGGCCGCCGCGATGGGCCATCCATGGCCCAGCGCGGCTAACCCGGCGTCCTGCCGGGTTGCCCACGGATTCAAGCCTGCGTTCGGCCAGCGTGGTTTTACGGGGCGCCTGAGATCACAAGCAAAATCAAAAGCCAGCTCAACAGCTGATGTGCTTTTCTGTGGAAGCGGGCTTGCCCGCAATGGCGGCCTGACAGCCAAACAATTTCAGCCAACCGAAGGTGCCATCCATGCTTGAACTGATCCTCGGTGGCGCTCGTTCCGGCAAAAGCCGTCTCGCCGAAAAGCTTGCCTGCGACAGTGCCTTGCCGGTCACTTATATCGCCACCAGCCAGCCGCTGGACGGTGAGATGAATGAGCGGGTTGCCTTGCATCGCCAGCGTCGACCCGAGCATTGGGGTTTGATCGAAGAGCCCATTGAGCTGGCGCGTGTCCTGCGCGACAACGCGGCAGTGGATCGCTGCCTGTTGGTGGACTGCCTGACCCTGTGGCTGACCAACCTGCTGATGCTCGAGGACGCAGGGCGCCTGGCGTTCGAGCGCGATCAACTGCTGGACACCCTGGCCTCGCTGCCTGGGCAGATCATTTTTGTCAGCAACGAGACCGGTCTGGGTGTCGTGCCGCTGGGCGAATTGACTCGCCGCTATGTGGATGAAGCCGGTTGGCTGCATCAAGCCCTGGCCGAGCGTTGTCAGCGTGTTGTCCTGACCGTCGCCGGCCTGCCCCTGACTTTGAAAGGTACTGCGTTATGAGTGACACCTGGTGGCTCAACCCGTGTAAGGCGATTGACGCCTCGGCGTACGAACAAGCCCTGGCACGCCAGCAGCAATTGACCAAGCCGGCCGGTTCCCTTGGCCAACTGGAAGCGCTGGCGGTGCAATTGGCGGGGTTGCAGGGACGTGTCAAACCGTCGGTGGATCGGCTGTGGATCGCGATCTTCGCCGGCGATCACGGCGTGGTTGCCGAAGGTGTATCGGCCTTTCCCCAGGAAGTGACCGGGCAGATGCTGCACAACTTTGTCAGCGGCGGCGCGGCCATCAGTGTGTTGGCGCGCCAGTTGGATGCGCAGCTGGAAGTGGTCGACCTCGGCACCGTCACGCCTGCGTTGAAACTGCCCGGCGTGCGTCATTTGAATCTCGGCGCGGGCACGGCGAATTTCGTCAAGGGCTCGGCGATGACTGCGGCCCAGGGCAGGCAAGCGCTGCAAGCCGGCCGCGATAGCGTGCTGCGCGCCGTGGAGAGCGGCGCGCAATTGTTTATCGGCGGCGAGATGGGCATCGGCAACACCACCGCCGCCAGTGCGTTGGCGTGTGCCTTGCTCGATTGCCCGGTGACAGACCTGACCGGCCCGGGCACGGGGCTCAATGCCCAGGGTGTCAGCCACAAAGTGGCCGTTATCGAGCGCGCGCTGGCGCTGCACGCCGGGCAACGCGGTGATGCGCTGCAGACGCTGTTCAACCTCGGCGGGTTTGAGATCGCGGCGCTGGTCGGCGCGTATCTGGCCTGTGCCCAGGAGGGCGTCGCGGTGCTGGTGGACGGGTTTATCTGCACCGTCGCGGCGCTGGTTGCCACGCATCTGAACCCGCCGTGCCGCGACTGGCTGCTGTTTGGCCATCGTGGCGCCGAGCCAGGGCATCGCCATGTGCTGCAACGCCTCGACGCCCAGCCATTGCTGGACCTTGGCCTGCGCCTGGGCGAAGGCAGTGGCGCGGCAACGGCGGTGCCGCTGTTGCGCCTGGCCTGCGCGCTGCACGGGCAGATGGCGACCTTCGCCGAAGCGGCCGTGGCGGACCGTCCTGCATGACCTTGCACCTGGACTTGCTGCGTCACGGTGAAACCGAATTGGGCGGTGGACTGCGCGGCAGCCTGGATGACGCGCTCACCGCCAACGGCTGGGCGCAGATGCGTGCCGCCGTGGTCGAGCAGGGGCCCTGGGCCCGCGTAATCAGTTCGCCGCTGCAACGCTGTGCGCGTTTTGCCGAGGAGTTGGGTGCACGCCTCGACCTGCCGGTGAGCCTGGAAAAAGACCTGCAGGAGCTGCACTTCGGTGCCTGGGAAGGGCAGAGCGCGGCGGCACTGATGCAAACCGATGCTGAAGGCCTGGGCCTGTTCTGGGCCGATCCGTATAACTTCACCCCACCCGAGGGAGAGCCGGTCAGCGATTTTTCCGACCGCGTACTTGGTGCGGTCTCACGCCTGCATCAGGCCTATGCCGGTGAGCGCGTGCTGTTGATCAGCCACGGCGGGGTGATGCGTTTGCTGCTGGCCCGCGCGCGTGGCCTGCCCCGCGAGCAGTTGCTGAACGTCGAAGTCGGCCACGGCGGGCTGTTCAGCCTGCGCGTCGGCGCAGGCGGTTTATTGAAGGAAGACATCTGATCATGTTGCCGTTCTGGATCGCCCTGCAATTTTTGAGCAGCCTGCCGATTCGCCTGCCGGGCATGCCGCAACCCCGGGAGCTGGGGCGGTCGTTGCTGTTTTATCCACTGGTGGGTTTGCTGTTCGGGTTGCTGCTGTGGGGCTTGAACAGTCTGTTGATGGGCGCACCGCTGTTGCTGCACGCCGCGCTGCTATTGACTGCGTGGGTATTGCTCAGTGGCGGCCTGCACCTGGACGGCCTGGCAGACAGCGCGGATGCCTGGCTCGGTGGCTTCGGCGACCGCGAGCGTACGCTCAGCATTATGAAAGACCCGCGCAGCGGGCCGATTGCCGTGGTAACCCTGGGCCTGGTGTTGCTGCTCAAGTTCGCGGCGTTGGTCGCCCTGATCGAGCAGCACAACGGTGCGGCCTTGATCCTGGCGCCGCTGATCGGGCGCGCCTCGATGCTGGCGCTGTTTCTCACCACGCGCTATGTGCGGGCAGGGGGATTGGGCCAGGCCTTGTCAGATTATTTACCGCGCGTGGTGGGCCAGCAGGTGCTGATCCTCAGCGGTTTGGCCTGCCTGCTGATCGGCGGTTTCAGTGGCGGCATCGCCGTGCTGCTCGCAGCGCTGTGCTTTATCGGCCTGCGCCGGCTGATGGTCAAGCGGCTCGGTGGCACCACTGGCGATACGGCCGGCGCCGTGTTGGAGCTGCTGGAAGTGGCGGTGCTGGTCGGGCTGGCTTTGTAACACTTTCTTGCATTTGCTCAATCGCGGGTATATACACGCTCCATGCTTGCCTCCCAATGTTTATGTATCAACCTGCGTCGCGCCGCTCGTGGCGTCAGCAGGCACTACGACGGCGCCCTCGACGGCTTCGGGATCAACGTCGCCCAGTATTCACTGCTGTGCAACCTGCAGCGGCTGGATCAGCCGAGTATTTCCAGCCTGGCCGATGCCATGGGCCTGGATCGCAGCACCCTGGGGCGCAATCTGCGGGTGCTGGAATGCGAAGGCCTGGTGCAGTTGGTCGAGGGTAGCGACCTGCGAAACCGTCTGGTGATGTTGACCGATGCCGGTACAGAGCGGCTGGCTGCTGCGTTGCCGGCCTGGGAAGCGGCGCAGCAGAAACTGATTGACCGACTGGGCGCCGACAAGCGCGAAACCCTGTTGGCCTTGCTGGACGAACTCGCCTGAGGGCGGGTTCGTTCGACGATAAGCGGGTATATACCCGCGAGCGGAGAATAAGAAATGACCTCGATGTGGCGCACCAGTGGCTGGGTTCTTGTGGGGAGTGCGCTGATCCTGGCGTTGTCTTTGGGCGTGCGTCATGGCTTTGGCCTGTTTTTGTCGCCGATGAGCGCCGAATTCGGCTGGGGCCGTGAGACCTTCGCCTTCGCCATTGCCTTGCAAAACCTGATCTGGGGCCTGGCGCAGCCGTTCACCGGGGCTCTGGCCGACCGCTTTGGCGCGACCAAAACCGTGTTTGTCGGCGGCGTTCTTTACGCCGTGGGCCTGGTGTTGATGGGCTTGTCCGATTCGGCGTGGTCGCTGTCATTAAGCGCGGGCCTGTTGATCGGCATCGGTCTGTCCGGCACTTCGTTTTCGGTGATCCTCGGTGTGGTCGGGCGTGCGGTGGCCCCGGAAAAACGTAGCATGGCCATGGGCATTGCCAGCGCCGCCGGGTCTTTTGGCCAATTCGCCATGGTGCCGGGCACCCTGGGTCTGATCAGTTGGCTGGGTTGGTCGGCCGCGCTCTTGGCACTGGGCTTGATGGTGGCGCTGATTCTGCCGCTGGTCAGCATGCTCAAGGACAGGCCGCTGCCGGTACTGGTCGGCCAGCAGACCCTGCGTGAAGCGTTGCGGGAAGCCTGTTCCCACTCCGGCTTCTGGTTACTGGCTTTTGGTTTCTTTGTCTGCGGTTTTCAAGTGGTGTTCATCGGTGTGCATTTGCCCGCCTACCTGGTGGACCAGCATTTGCCGGCCACGGTCGGCACCACCGTGCTGGCGTTGATTGGCCTGTTCAATATCTTCGGCACCTACACCGCCGGTTGGCTCGGCGGGCGCATGTCCAAGCCGCGCCTGCTCACGGGGTTGTATCTGTTGCGTGCGGTGGTGATCGCGCTGTTCCTGTGGGCGCCGGTGACCCAGGTCAGCGCGTACCTGTTCGGCATGGCCATGGGGTTCCTGTGGCTGTCCACCGTGCCGCTGACCAATGGCACGGTCGCGACGCTGTTCGGTGTGCGAAACCTCTCCATGCTCGGTGGGATTGTGTTCCTGTTTCACCAGCTCGGCTCGTTCCTCGGCGGCTGGTTGGGCGGGGTGGTCTATGATCATACCGGCAACTACGATTTGATCTGGCAGGTGGCAATTGTGCTCAGCCTGATCGCTGCAGGCCTGAACTGGCCGGTGCGCGAGCGGCCGGTGGCCAGGCTGCAGGCGCAGATGGAGGCAGCATGAGCGGGACAGCAAGGTCGTTGGTGATCGTCGCCGGCATCGTCCTGTTGCTGATGGCCTGGTGGGGCTGGCAACGTGGAGGACTGGCGTTGATGCAACTGGGTATGTCGATCTGTTAAGTTCGGGCTCTGAATTTTTTATAGGACATTTCCACATGCACATGCGCTGGCTTGCAGTTCCCGTGTTGATGGCGGCTTTTGGCGGGGTGGCGATGGCTGCCGAGTGTCCGCCGCTGCTCGAAGGGCAACTGCCCAAGTTGCGTGCGAAAGAATCCATCGACCTGTGCCAGCGCTTTGCCGGTAAACCGCTGGTGATCGTCAATACCGCGAGCTTCTGCGGGTTCGCGCCGCAATTCAAAGGTCTCGAAGCCTTGTACCAACGCTACAAGGGTCAGGGGCTGGAAGTGATCGGCGTGCCATCCGACGACTTCAAGCAGGAAGCCAAGACCGGCGAGGAGACCGCCAAGGTCTGCTATGTGAATTACGGCGTCACGTTCACCATGACCGAGCCGCAGCCGGTCAGGGGCGCGGACGCGGTGCACCTGTTCAAGGTGCTGGCGCAGCAAAGCAACGCGCCCAAATGGAATTTCTACAAGTACGTGGTGGACCGCCAGGGCAAGGTCATCGCCGACTTTTCCAGCCTCACCAAGCCCGACAGCCCGGAGTTGATAGATGCGGTCGAAAAGGCAATCGCCTCCAAACCCTGATGGGCGCCCATTGAAAAGCCCCGCCTCCCTTGCAGGAGAGCGGGGCTTTTTTATGCCGCTGTGAATCAGAAGCGGTAGGTCATGCCCAGGCCGAAACCATTGGCACTGTTTTCATACTTGGCGTTGTAGCTGGCCAATTGGTTGGAGCGTGCAACCTTGACGTCCTCTTCCTTCAGGTAGGAGTAGGCCACGTCGACGGTCATGTTCGGCATCACTTCGTAGCCAAGGCCCAGGCTGAAGATGGTGCGGTCGCCGGTCGGGATGCGCGGCGAGCGATCCGTGTTGTTGGTCGGCGACTGGTCGAACGTCAAGCCGGTACGCAGTACCACCTGTTTGGTCAGCTGGTACGAGGTACCCAAGGCGTAGGCCCAGGTATCGTGCCAGTTCTGGTCTTCCTTGATGGTGCTCACCAGGGCTGGCGCCAGTGCGCCGCCGGTAGCGCCGCTCACGCCCTTGTTTTCGACGGTGATGTCTTTCAGACGGCTCCAACGGGTCCAGGTCGCGCCCGCGTAGAGTTTCCACGCGTCGGTCAGGTCCTGGGTGACCGACAGGTCGTAGGACTCAGGGGTGTCGATCTTCAGCGACGCATCGTAGCGATTGCTGCGCAGGAACGGCGAAGTCGCAGTCGGTGCGGTGACTTCGGTATGGCCATCGAGCTTGTAGCTGACCTTGGAGTGATAGGTCAGGCCGACACGGGTGGTGTCGGTGGCTTGAACCAGCACGCCGACGTTGAAGCCCAGTGCGGTGTCGTCACCCTTGATCTTGATATTGGTGTCCGGCGCGGCAGGGTTCAGCGTCAGGTCCGATTCCAGTGTGCCGGCGATGCGGTTGATGGTCGGGCCAAAACCTACGGAAACGCGATCATTGAAGGCGTAGCTGACGGTAGGCTGCAAGGTGATGACTTTTACTTCGCTTTTGCTGCCAAAGCCACGGCCCTGGAAGCCGCTTTCGTAATCGGTCACCAGGCCGAACGGTGCATAGACGCCGAAACCGACCGCCCATTGATCGTTGAGTTTATTGGTGTAGAAACCGAAAGGAACGCCAGTGAAAGGCACCATATCGCCTTTGTTGCTGCCGCGGGAGCGGCCACTCACGTCGCTGATGTCGGTGGAGGCGTCGATGGCTGCAGCGCCACCCGTGACCTGCTGGCCTTGCAGGCGTGCCATACCGGCAGGGTTGCCGTAGACAGTGCTTGCATCATCGGCAGAAGAGGAACGACCGGCGAAACCCGTACCCATCCCGCTGACGCTCTGTTCGTTCAGCGCGAAACCGCTTGCGAACAGTTGGGAAGAGGCCATGGCAACGGCGAAGCTAAGTGTGGTCTTGAGCATTACTTTTTTCATTATTAGAACTCCGTGGTGATCACCGTTGCGGAAAGTATCAATAAATTTAACATCGCGCTATAGGCTGTAATGCAGGAGATAGAGGGGTTTTGTAGGACAATCCGACCATAATTTCCGTTATTTGACGAATCTTGCAAATTCCCCGGTCGGTGGGGGCTCATGATTCATTGGCGAAACACCGGTTTACCGAGCTTTGCTCACCATGCGTAGTCCGCTTTGAGCATGAAATATTTATTTTCAGATACGTGTCACCCGTCGATAAGGCTCACTTACGCTTCAATCAGCAGGGATGGTCGACGACGCCTGAGCGGGGAGGGCTTGGCAGCAATGAATCGAAGCTCAGGCTCGCCGAAAGCGGATCATGCCGCTCGAGTTGAAGTGTAGTGTGATATTCGTGATGTAAAAGGCTGTTTTTAAAACATCTTCTTCATTCAGTTATAACGGTTATATCTATTCGAACTGAGGTCGAAATCGCCGAGTACAAATCGCGGGCAATAAAAAACCCTGTTTTTCAGACAGGGTTTTTGCGTTTCAGCGACTCGGGTCGATCAGGCAACCAGTGCCTGACGGGTACGCTCGATCACGGCCTGCAGCGGTTCTGCGCTGGAGTATTGATCGGGGTACAGGCGTTCGCTGTGACGCGCGATGCCGTGTTCGTTGACCAGGGTGAAACTGAAGCAGCCTTTGCGAGCGGCCATGATCAGGCAGTTCATTGGGGCAAAAGCGTTGGTGAGGGTGCGGATGGCATCCTGAGTGTGAATTTGAGCGTTCATATTATGGGTGTTCCTACAAATGACACGGTTTAAGAACCGTGCAACGTTAAAACGTTCCAGTAACGTTGATCACCATTGATCAAACGAAGAACCTGACTGGAACAAAGCCGCCAGTTTGAAGCGCTGATAATTAGGCGCGCTTGGGCTGGCAGGTAGGTACTTAGGAGGGCAGGCAACACAACAAGGGCAAAGGTTCTGGGCCCGGGGTGAAGATCCTGATCAATCTGCAGGTTGGTTCGGTCAGAGTATGGAAACTTCGCGACACCCTTTGCTTGTTCAAAGGCTGTGTCGTCGCAAGCGATACCTGGAAACCATCGAGGTGGTCGATCCCGCGTTGTTCAGGGGATTTGTTCGACCAGAATTGACTTTCAGCTTGGTACTAACGCCGCGGATAGTAATGGATCGAAACACGAAAGGAAAGCCCGCTGGCAAAAAAACTTCATTCAGCCGCCAAGCAGTCCGCGATACACCAGCACCGTAATCGCCGCCGCCAGCGAGCAGCCCAGCGCGTAGGTGGCCAGGGTCAGCCGCAGTGACTGGCCTGCTTCGACCGCCTTCATCACATCCCCCATGTCATTGATCCGGCCCTCACCCAGCTCAATGCACAGGCTCAATGCCGTGAACGCCGCAGACACCAGAATGGCGATGGCGAACAATGCGCCGTCGGGGGAGGGCAGCGCCGCATTGATGCCCAGAGACGTCGCGCAGATGGCCAATAACAACACGGCGAATAACAGCATTCCTTTCATGTATCCGTACACCGATGCGCTGCCAGGTGGGGCAGTGTGGCGACCGGAAAGGCATTTGAAAAGTCCCGCTTTCGCACCTTCGGTAACATTTGCGCTGGTTGACGACTCAAAAAATCACGTTCATATAGCCGGATGATTGCAACTTGTGCACATTGGTTGCAGCCTGTGTCGTGCTGCCGGTACTTGCACTCCGGGGCCGCCATTTGCCTGCAATGAAAATTTAAGTCAATGAAAAACATCGCTTTTTTTTATTGGTGAAAAAATCGTCAGTTTGACTGCGGCCCCCGTTCCATGGGGCTTTGCGCAAGTTAAAGCACGGTTGTCCACTGAGTTATCCACAGCTTCTGTGGATTGTCCCAGGCGCTTGCTCTAGCACGGGCGTGCAGGTTTATTTCAGCTTTACCTGCACGAAAAAAAGAGTAGAGTGGCGCGCCTTCCGATCTGTCCCACAGTGCTTTATGAAGTTTCGCTCAGTATCATCTTCTGTTACCGATACCTCCCAGACTGTTACCGCACCCAGGCGCTTCTCCCTGAAGGTCGCCTTGTGGCTGCTCGACAGTCCACGCCTGGGGCATCACACCAACGTCAAGCACTTTGCCGGGCGTTTGCTCAAACAGCCGGCCCGCGCAGGCGTGGTGGCTGCGCAGAGTCGCCTGGGCGAACTCATGTGCCGTGAATGCGGGAATGCCCGCGACCGTCGCATCGGCCACGACCTGCTGCGCCTGGCCGCCCGCGCCGGCGATCACCGTGCCCTGCGCGAATTGGCCCAGGTCGAAGACTGAGCTGTCCTCCAGCCCTGTGCTTGGTTAACCTTGGTCTTTTTCGGTGACGGCAAATATGGCTATGGCTTTTGACTGGACCAGCCTCGCGCTGGGCCTCGCGGGCGCCGCGGTGCCGTTATTGGCGCTGTGTTGGCAGCTTCAGCGGCGCCTGACTGCGCGCACCACCGGCTGGGAACTGCTCGAAGAACGACTGGCCACCGCGCAACTGGCCCAGGAAGGGCTTGCCGCCCAGCTGGACGCCAGCCGCGATGAGATCAGCGACTTGAGCCACGCCAACGCGGCCAAGCAGGCGGATCTGGCGGCCGTGCGTCGCGAGGTCGAATTGCTGCAGGTCGATCGCGATAATGCCCGCGATGCCGCCCACGCCTGGAATCTCGACCGTAGCGCCAAGGAAACCGAACTGCGCCGCCTCGACGCCCTGGCGGCCGCCTTGCGCGCCGAGCTGCGCGAGCAACAGGACAGCCACCAGCAACGCCTCACCGACCTGCAAGGTTCCCGGGATGAGCTGCGTGCGCAATTCGCTGAGCTGGCCGGGAAGATCTTCGATGAGCGTGAGCAGCGTTTCGCCGAAACCAGCCAGGAACGCCTCGGTCAGTTGCTCGATCCGCTCAAGGAACGCATCCAGTCCTTCGAAAAGCGCGTTGAAGAAAGCTACCAGAATGAAGCCCGTGAACGTTTCTCCCTGGCCAAGGAGCTTGAACGCCTGCAGCAATTGAACCTGCGCCTGTCGGACGAAGCCACCAACCTGACCCGCGCCCTCAAGGGCCAGAAAACCCAGGGCAACTGGGGCGAGTTGATCCTTGAGCGCGTGCTGGAGCATGCAGGCCTGGAGAAGGGCCGCGAGTACCAGACACAAGTCAGCCTCAAGGGTCCGGACGGCGAGCGTTTCCAGCCGGATGTGCTGATCATGTTGCCCGGCGACAAGCAGGTGGTCGTCGACTCCAAGGTCAGCCTGACCGCCTACCAGCAGTATGTGGCGGCGGATGACGAGGTGATCGGCCAGGCGGCGTTGAAGCAGCACGTGCTGTCGCTGCGCAATCACGTCAAAGGCTTGGCCGGCAAGGATTACAAACGCCTGGAGGGTTTGCACAGCCTGGACTTCGTGCTGTTGTTCGTGCCGATCGAGGCGGCTTTTTCGGCGGCCTTGCAGGCCGAGCCCAACCTGTTCCAGGAAGCGTTCGACCGCCACATCGTGATCGTCAGCCCCACCACCTTGCTCGCCACATTGCGCGTGATCGACAGCCTGTGGAAGCAGGAGCGTCAAAGCCAGAACGCGCGGGAGATCGCCGAACGCGCCGGGTGGCTGTACGACAAGTTCGTGCTGTTTATCCAGGACCTGGATGAAGTGGGCAACCGGCTGCAGCAGTTGGATAAGGCTTACAGCGCAGCGCGCAACAAGCTTACGGATGGACGCGGAAATCTGGTCAGCCGCACCGAGCAATTAAGGCTGCTCGGTGCCCGCGCCAGCAAAAGCCTGCCGGCCGATTTGCTCGAACGCGCGATGACCGACTCTGATGGCGTGGCGCACGTTCCCGAATAAAAACGCAGCCCCAGTGTGGGAGGGGACTTGCTCCCGATAGCGGCGGGCCAGCTACGTTTTGGTTGGCTGAGCGACTGCAATCGGGAGCACGCCCCCTGCCACATTTTGACCGAGTGAAGCAGGCTTACAGCGGCAGGTGCCGGCTTAACAGCGCCCGCAGCGCTGCAGGTTTTACCGGCTTGGCCAGGTAGTCCAGCCCCGCTGCGTGAACTTCGGCGACTGTCTCTGCACGGCCATCGGCGCTGATCACCACGCCGGGAATCGGCTCGGCCAGCTGCGCACGCAACCAACCCATCAGCCCGGTGCCGGTTTCGCCGTGGTCCAGGTGATAGTCCACCAACACCAGTTGCGGACGTACGCCGTCGGCAAGCAAGACGGCGCATTGCGCCTGATCGGCGGCGGTCCATACTTCGCAGCCCCACCGGGTCAGCAGGCTGCGCATACCGATCAGGATGCTGTCTTCATTGTCCACGCACAGCACGCGCGCGCCACTCAGCGGTTGGCCGGTTTCCTGCGGCGCCTTGAGCGGTGGGCTGGCTTGGTTGCGCGCCAATGGCACGCGCACGCTGAACACGCTGCCTTTGCCCGGCCAGGAGCGCACGCTCAGGCGGTGGCCCAGCACCCGGCACAAGCCATCGGCAATCGCCAGGCCCAGGCCCAGGCCTTTCTCGGCGCGGGTCTGGTGGCTGTCCAGGCGCTTGAACTCCTCGAAAATGACCTTCTGTTTATCCAGCGGAATGCCCGGGCCACGGTCCCACACCTCCAGGCACAATTCCCCGCGACGCCGGCGTACGCCCAGCAGCACCGGGCCTTCGGCATAACGGAATGCATTGGTCAGAAAATTCTGCAAAATCCGCCGCAGCAGCTTGATGTCACTGTCGACTCGCAGACGGCTGCCGCGCAGACGAAAGCGCAAGCCTTGCTCCTGAGCCAACGCCTTGAACTCGGCGCCAAGGGTGTCGAACAGTTCGTTCAGTACAAACGGCTGACGCTGCGGGTTGATCTTGCCGTTTTCCAGGCGCGAAATGTCCAGCAGGTCGCTGATCAGGTCTTCAGCCGAACGCAGCGAACTGTCCAGGTGCTGCACCAGTTGCCGGGCGTCGGTCGAAAGGCCGTCGTGCTGATGGGAGAGGGCGGCGGAGAACAGACGTGCAGCGTTCAAGGGCTGCATCAGGTCATGGCTCACTGCGGCGAGAAAGCGGGTTTTCGACTGGCTGGCAGACTCGGCCACGCCTTTGGCGTCGGTGAGTGCCAGGTTGAGTTGCGACAGTTCATGGGTGCGCTCGGTCACCCGTTGTTCCAGCCCTTCATTGGCCTCGGTGAGGGCCTGCTCCGCTTCGCGGAACGCGGTGATGTCGGTGAAACTCATGACAAAGCCGCCGCCCGGCATCGGATTGCCGATCAGCTCGATCACCCGGCCATTGGGAAACAGACGCTCGGAAGTGTGCGCACGGCCCTGGCGCATCCAGTGCAGACGTCGCGCCACATGCACCTCGGCCTCGCCCGGGCCGCACAGGCCGCGTTCGGCGTTGTAGCGAATGATGTCGGCAATCGGCCGGCCCACGCTGATCAGCCCGTCCGGGTAGTTGAACAGCTCCAGGTAACGGCGGTTCCAGGCCACCAGCTTGAGTGACTGATCGACCACGCTGATGCCCTGGGTGATGTTCTCGATGGCGCCTTGCAACAGGGCCCGGTTGAACTGCAGCACTTCCGAGGCTTCGTCGGCGATTCGGACGACGTCCTCAAGCTGCATTTCCCGACCTTCAATGGCAGCTTTTACCACCGCCCGCGTCGACGAGGCGCCGAGTACCCCGGCCAGCAGGCGTTCGGTGTGGGCGATCCAGTCATTGTCGGCATTCTGGTTGGGGTTGAAACCTTTGCCCTGACGATAGGCGAAGCGGATGAAGCTCTGCTGCGCGCGTTCCTCACCGACAAAGCGCGCCGCCAGGCTGAGCAGGTCGCTGATCTGCACCGACAGCATGGAGCGCGCGCTGGCACGCTGGCTGGTCTCCTGGCCGATAAAGCGGCCGGCCTGCCAATGCTCGGAAACCCGGGTGCGCGACAACATCGACACCCACACGAACAGAGTGAAGTTGCCTGCCAGGGAAAACACCGTGCCGAGGGTCAGCGAGGTGACGGACAACCCCAGCGGGTGCGAATGCAGCCAGGTCATGCCGGGGAAAATGCTGAAGGACCAACCGAGACTTTTCGCGGTCACCGGTAGGACCAGGGTGTAGAACCACAGGAACGTGCCCGCCGCGAGGCCTGCAAACACGCCACGCCGATTGGCCTGCTTCCAGTACAACGCGCCGAGCATGGCGGGCGCCAGTTGGGTCACGGCGGCAAAGGCGATCTGACCGATGGTGGCCAGGCTGGCGGTGGAGCCCAGCAACCGATAGCTGACATAGGCCAGCAGCAGGATGATCACAATGCTGACCCGGCGCACCGAGAGCATCCAGTGGCGGAACACTTCGAACGGCCGCTCGGCGCTGGAACGGCGCAGCAGCCAGGGCAGCAGCATGTCGTTGGACACCATGGTCGACAGCGCGATACTGGCCACGATCACCATGCCGGTGGCGGCCGAGGCGCCGCCGATAAACGCCAACACCGCCAGCGCCGGATGAGCTTCGGCCAAGGGCAGGCTGATCACGTAGGAGTCGGGCAATACCGAGCCGGGCAGCAGCATCTTGCCGCCCAAGGCAATTGGCACCACGAACAGTGCGGCGAGGATCAGGTACGCCGGAAACACCCATTTGGCCAGGCGCAGGTCCTGCGGGTCGATGTTCTCGACCACTGTGACGTGGAACTGCCGTGGCAGGCAGATGATCGCCATCATGGCCACGCCCGTCTGCACCACCATCGACGGCCAATTGATGGTCTCTTTCCAGTATTCCTCCAGCCGGGGCGCGAGCATTGCCTGGCTGAACAGGTCGTCGAAGCCGTCATACAAGCCGTAGGTCACAAACGCGCCGACCGCAAGAAACGCGAACAGCTTGACCAGCGATTCGAATGCAATCGCCAGCACCATCCCTCGGTGGTGTTCGGTGGCGTCGAGGTTGCGGGTGCCGAAGACGATAGTGAACAGCGCCAGCACCAGTGAAACCACCAGCGCCGTGTCCTGGGCGCGGGTGCCGGTGGTGTCGGCGCCAGAGCCGATCAACAGGTTGACCCCCAGCACGATGCCTTTGAGTTGCAGCGCGATATACGGCAGCACGCCGACCAGGCAGATCAATGCAACCACCACGGCCAGCGACTGGGATTTGCCATAACGGGCGGCGATAAAGTCGGCGATGGAGGTGATGTTTTCCTGCTTGCTGATCAGCACCATCTTTTGCAGCACCCAGGGTGCCAGTACCAGCAACAGCACCGGGCCCAGGTAGATCGGGATGAATGCCCACAGCTGTTCGGCCGCCTGGCCGACGGCGCCGAAGAACGTCCAGCTGGTGCAATACACCGCCAGCGACAGGCTGTACACCCAGGCGCGCACACGTGGTGGCAATGGCGCGCGGCGGCGGTCACCGTAGAAGGCGATGGCAAACATAATGGCCATATAGGCCAGGGCAACGGCGGCGATCAGCCCGCTGGACAGCGTCATGTTAACTCCGAGCACAGGAACACCCAGGCAGACCCGGCCCGGCGGGACAGTCTCGCATGATGCAGGGGGTTAGTCAGTGTCGACCAAGGTCGCCCCCTCGATCACCTCGGTGGCAGGGTTTTCTGACGCAGGATGTAAACCGTTACCAGCACGGCGCTGGTCAGCATGAACCCGCGCGCCCAGGGCGAGGGCACCAGGTAGCAGGATACGCCGATACTCAGCCACATCAGGCCGATGGCGTAGACCTTGCCCTTGAGCGGGATGCCATTGCCGTCCAGATAGCCTCGAATCCACGGGCCCAGTTGCGGGTGCTCCACCAGCCAGCGGTAGAAGCGCGGAGAGCTGCGTGCGAAGCAGGCGGCGGCGAGCAGGAGGAACGGCGTGGTGGGCAGCACCGGCAGGAAAATGCCGATCACCCCCAGCGCCACGCTGAGCCAGCCGATGGCCAGCAGCGTATAGCGCAGGAGCGGCGAGCGATTGCCCATGGGTGTCACGGGCAAACCACTCAGTGGTGGCGAGGCTTGAGAATCGCCGGTTTTTCGTCAGGCGCGTTGCACAGCAGGTACAGCGCGGTGAGGGCTTCCGGGATCTGTACGATCATGTCGTCCATCAGATTGGCGTCGGCGGCGATGTCGGAGAATTCAGCTTCCTCCTCGAACAGGCCCGAACCGACCATGATTGGCAGCAGCATCTCGCTGACTTCTTCTTCGGCCGATTCGAACCAGGCGGCTTCACGCAGGAACACGCCTTCCATGAAACCGATGCACCAGCCGCGTAGGTCGGAGTCATCCGGATCTTCGCCCAGGTCCAGCTCGCACGGCAGCTCGAATTCCTCGTCGGAGGCCAGTTGGCGACCGATGTGAGCCTTGAGGGCCACCAGGGTGGATTCGATTTCTTCGCGGTGGGCGTCGTCGGTGTAGTGAGGCTCTTCAGCGAACAGCGCGTCGATCCATTCACGGTCGGGGACGACGTCGGCGCAAATCGACAGGGCGGTCAGGTAGCCGTGGGCGGCCACGTAGTCCAGCGCCTCGTCATGCAGCTCATCGGCGTCGAGGAAGGCTTGCAGGCGGGTTAGTTGCTCAGCGAAGGACATTGAAGGACTACCTTGGGAATAAACGATGCTGAATTCTAGGCTTTCTTGAGCGCCCAGGCCAGCCGCACTGCATATTTGCCAGGTTTTAGCGAGAGAGGTCTATTCGTCAGTCGCGCCCTTTGCCGGATGACGCTCGGGTATACTGCCGCGTTTTGTGATGCCCCATGCAGGCCGGGCGGCGCTCCGGGAAAACTTCGCTTACGGATTATTTTCCGAGCCCGCGCAGTTTTTCGGCCAGCCTGTACAGAGGGATTTCGGCACCATTTTGGAGTTTTACATGCTCGAGCAGGCTCAACGCGTCCTCAAGGACATCTTCGGCTACGACAGTTTTCGTGGCCGCCAGGGTGCGATCATTGAGCGCGTGGCCAACGGTGGTGATGCCCTGGTATTGATGCCCACCGGCGGTGGCAAATCCTTGTGCTTCCAGGTGCCAGCCTTGCTGCGCAATGGCCTGGCGGTGGTGGTTTCGCCGTTGATCGCGTTGATGGACGATCAGGTGGCTACCCTGGAAGAACTCGGCGTCGCGGCGGCCTCGCTGAACTCCACCCTCAGCGCCGAGCAGCAGCGCGACCTGGCCGCACGCATCAAGCGCGGCGAAGTGAAAATGCTTTATCTGGCCCCCGAGCGCCTGGTGCAGCCGCGCATGCTGGCGTTTCTGCAGAGCCTGGAAATCGCGCTGTTCGCCATCGACGAAGCCCACTGCGTGTCGCAGTGGGGGCATGATTTTCGTCGCGAATATTTGCAGTTGGGCCAGTTGGCCGAGCTGTTCCCCGATGTGCCGCGTATCGCCCTGACCGCCACCGCCGACAAGCGTACCCGTGAGGAAATCGTCGAGCGTCTGCATCTGCAGAACGCCGAGCGTTTCCTGTCGAGTTTTGACCGACCGAATATCTTCTACCGCATCGTGCCCAAGGAGCAGCCGCGCAAGCAGTTGCTGGCGTTCCTGTCCGAGCGGCGCAGCGATGCCGGCATTGTCTACTGCCTGTCGCGTAAAAAGGTCGACGAAGTGGCGGCGTTCCTCTGCGAGCAGGGCTACCCAGCGCTGCCGTACCACGCGGGCCTGCCCAATGAGACGCGCTCGGCCCACCAGAAGCGCTTCCTCAACGAGGAAGGCCTGATCATGGTGGCAACCATTGCGTTCGGCATGGGCATCGACAAATCCAACGTGCGCTTCGTCGCCCACATGGACCTGCCCAAATCCCTCGAGGCTTACTACCAGGAAACCGGCCGCGCCGGCCGCGATGGCCTGCCGGCGGATGCCTGGATGGTCTACGGCCTGCAGGACGTGGTGATGCTCAAGCAGATGTTGCAGAACTCCGAAGGCGACGAGCGTCACAAGCGCCTGGAGCAGCACAAGCTCGACGCCATGCTGTCGCTGTGCGAAGAAACCCGTTGCCGTCGTCAGACCTTGCTCGCCTACTTCGACGAAGACATGCCCGAGCCCTGTGGCCATTGCGACAACTGCACCGATGGCGTGCAGACCTGGGACGCCACCGAGCCGGCGCGTCAGGCATTGTCGACCATCTACCGCACCGGCCAGCGCTACGGCGTGGGGCATTTGGTGGATGTCTTGCTGGGCAAGGACAACGAGAAAGTGCGCAGCTTCGGCCACGAAAAGCTCTCGGTCTACGGCGTCGGCAAGGCCCGCGCGGAGGGCGAATGGCGTTCGTTGTTCCGGCAGATGGTCGCGCGCAACCTGGTGGATATCGACATCGAAGGTTACGGCGGCCTGCGCCTTAACGACAGTTGCCGGCCGCTGCTCAAGGGCGAGGTAACCCTGGAGCTGCGCCGCGACCTCAAGCCGCAGACCACTGCCAAAAGCAGCAGCACCAGCCAGGCCAGTCAGTTGGTGCGTGGCGAAGAACGCGAACAGTGGGAAGCCTTGCGCACCCTGCGCCGCAAACTGGCGCAGGAACACAGCGTGCCGCCTTACGTCATCTTCCCCGACTCCACCTTGCTGGAGATGCTGCGCGAGCAGCCCACCACCATGGCGGAGATGGCCAGGGTCAGCGGCGTGGGCGCGCGCAAGCTGGAGCGCTACGGCCAGGCCTTCCTCGAAGTACTCGGCGGGCAAGCCGAAGCGCCGAAGGAAGTCGCCGATATCCGCCACGAACTGATCAGCCTGGCGCGAGCCGGCATGACGCCGATCCAGATCGCTGGCCAACTGCAATGCTCGGAAAAAAACGTCTACACCTTGCTCGCTGAATCCATTGGCAAGCAGCAATTGTCACTTGAGCAGGCCCTTGATTTACCGGAGGATCTGCTCGGCGAAATTCAGGATGCCTTCCTTGACGGAGAGGGCGAACTGCCACCCGTTGCGGAGATCGCACCGCTGTTCACCGGACGTGTGCCGGAAGGCGTCCTGTACTGTGTACGTGCGGCGTTGCAGTCTGAATTCGAGATTTAATGGGCCAATTGCGACAATGTAACGAATCAGTACATAGCCACTATTGCCTATGGGCATGGCTCATGCTTAGCTGACTAATAATTAGCCAAACTTTATTTTCAGTCTAAAACACGAGTTTTTTATGCCGTTAACCGATCAACACCGATTTGGCATGCAACTGGCGCAAATGTCCCGAGGTTGGCGCGCCGAGCTGGACCGCCGCCTTGCGGGGCTGGGCTTATCCCAGGCGCGTTGGCTGGTGCTGCTGCACCTGGCGCGTTTCGAAGATGCCCCGACTCAGCGGGAGCTGGCGCAGAGCGTAGGTGTGGAAGGGCCGACCCTTGCGCGGTTGCTCGACAGCCTCGAAGGCCAGGGGTTGGTGCAGCGCCAGGCTGTGGTGGAGGATCGGCGGGCCAAGCGGATTTTGTTGTGTGATACGGCTCGGCCGTTGATTGATCAGATTGAGACGATCGCGACTGCTTTGCGCCATGAGTTGTTTGTGGGGGTGGATGAGGCGGATTTGAAAGTGTGCATGCGGGTGCATGGGCATATTTTGCAAAATTTGGAGAAGTCTTGATTAAGTGATCCGTTATTTGGGTAATGGCTACTGGCGGTTCTGCTCTTACAGCGGGTCACTTTTTGAAGAGCACAAAAACTAACCCAAAACGCTTCGCCCCAACACTCGGCACCTCGCCTGCGTTCGGCCAGCGTGTTTAACGGGGCGCCTCAGATCAAAAGCAAAAGCGCGGCAGCCTTAGAACCGACGGGAATTGTCTGCCGTACGCCGTAAAATGTGGGAGGGGGCTTGCTCCCGATGAGGGTGGGTCAGTCAGCTTATGTGTAGCTGACCCACTGCTATCGGGAGCAAGCCCCCTCCCACATTTGGATCTCCATTTGTCTGATGGATATCACACTGCTTTGGTTACTTTGGGCTGGGCCGGCATTCCGGCTCTTTTCCAAACTGACCCGCCGTAAGGGCGGAACCAATAGCCGCCATTACCTAAATAACGGATATATACCCCGCCCAAGAACACCCCCCTTAAAACGTCTGCCCCAAATTCAAATAAACCGCCTTCTGCCGTTCATCATTAAACCCATAACTGAAATTCAACGGCCCCAGCGGCGTATCAAACCCCAAAAACACACTCGCAGCATTGATATACCCGCTGTCGAACTCATTATCATTGTTCCACGCCCGACCCCGCTCCAGAGAAGCCCCCAGGTACAGCGGGAAATCCAGCGGCAAGTACGACCGCGGCGTCAGTCGGCGATAGTAAACCGCTCGCATCAGGCTGATGTTCTGCCCGGAAATCGCATCCTGACGAAACCCCGACAACTGCCGCGCGCCGCCCAGCAGAAAGCTGGAAACCACCACCTCCGAGTTGTCCAGCGTGCGCCCATAACGGCCCCCCAGCACCAGCGTGTCCGGGCCATGGCTCATCGCCTTGTCCAACTTGAACTCCCATTGCCGGTAGCGCTGATCGGAGCCCAGTCCCGGTTCGAATTCGCGGAAAGCCAGGGCGATATCTTCGCCCGTGTGGGGGAAGTACACATTGTCCAGGGAATCGAAGGAATATTTGAGTTCGTAGAAGCCTTCGCTGAAGCTCGCACTCGGCAGGTCGCGTTCGCCGATGCGCACGTCCGCCTTGCCCCAGGCCTCTCCGACGCCGAAGCGAATCTCGCCGCTGTTGCCGATCTGCCGCCCGATATTCAGGCCAAACCCATAGCGCTCCACGCGGTATTCGGCGATCGGGTCGTTGTCCAGCACCAGTTCGACGTTTTGCGCCCTGGCGGTTAGATAGGGCGCAACGAAGTAACGCGAGCCGGCGTCCATCGGTTGGTAGAACTCGCTGTACAACTCCTGCCGATCACCGATCTGCACACGCGTCAGCCATTCGGCACCGAGGCGGTTGATGCCGTTGACGCGGTAACTGGCGCCCAGGTTGAAGGCACTGTCGCCGCGCATGTCGTCCGACAGGTTCAGGCCCAGCCGCAGGTAGTCGGTACCGCTGCGCTTGCCCCGTGCGCTGATCACCAGGGTGTTGTCGCGGCCTTTTTTCACCACGCGGTATTGCACCTGTTCGAAGTAATCCAGGCCATACAGGGTGCCCATGTCCGATTGCAGGCGGCCCAGGTTGAGGGGCTCGCCCAGGGGTTGGCGGATGTAGTAGCGGATTACGTCGTCGCTGACTTTCGAGTCGTTCTCCACGTTGATGGCGGTAATCACGGGTGTGCGCTCGCCAGGGGCTCGCGCGGCCACCAGCTCGGCATCGATCTGTTCGGCGGGACGCAGGTGGGCCAGGCGCTGGTCGAGGGCGCGGGTGGCGCGGTAGCCGGCGTCGATCATGTCCCTGGCGCGGCCGAAATCGGTGACGCCGTAGGCGCTCAGTGGCGGCTGGATCAGCACGTCCTTGGGATGCAGGGCCTTGAGCTGTTCTTCGGAGTTGCGCCGGGTCATCAGGGTGATGGACTGGTTGAGTACATCTACCACCGTAGCCAGTTGCTTGCGCGAGCGTAGCGGGGTGCCGATGTCGACCACGATAGCAATGTCGACGCCCATCTCACGCGCCACATCCACGGGAATGTTATCGGTCATGCCACCGTCCACCAGCAATCGGCCGTCCAGTTCCACCGGGGCGAATACGGCAGGGATCGACATGCTGGCGCGAATCACCTGGGGCAGGTGGCCTTTGCTGAACACCACTTTTTCGCCCGTGGTGATGTCGGTGGCCACCGCCCGAAACGGGATAGGCAGTTTGTCGAAATTACGCGTGTTGCTGCTGTGGGCGAACATGCTCTCCAGCAGCAGCGCGAGGTTCTGGCCCTGGATCACGCCCAGCGGCAGGCCGAGGCTGCCGTCGTCGCGGAAGCTGAGTTTCTGCTTGACCAGGAAATCCCGGTCATCCTGCTTGCGGCGAAACGGTACGTCTTCGCGTGGTGGTGCATCGGACAGGGCTTGCTGCCAGTCGATGCTCAGCGCGAGTTTTTCCAGTTCGTCGATCTTGTAGCCCGATGCGTACAGCCCGCCGATCACCGCGCCCATGCTGGTGCCGGCGATGGCATCGATGTGGATGCCTTGCTCCTCCAGCGCTTTGAGCACGCCAATGTGGGCCAGGCCACGCGCGGCGCCGCCGGATAGCACCAGGCCGATTTTCGGGCGTGGCGGTTCAACGGCATCAGCAAGAAGGGGAAACAGGCACAGGAACAGGCAGGACAACAGGCGGCGCATCATGAATCTCAAGGCTGGGCGATAATGGCCGGTATTATAGCCACTCGATCCGCTGAGGCCGTTACGCCAGGAGCCTGTCAAATTATGTCCGCGAACAAACCCGAGATCGTCATCACCTACTGCACCCAGTGCCAATGGCTGCTCCGCGCGGCGTGGCTGGCGCAGGAGCTGTTAAGCACCTTTGCCGAGGATCTGGCCCGGGTCGCGCTGGAGCCTGCGACCGGCGGCGTATTTCGGATTACCTGCGACGGCGTGCAACTGTGGGAGCGCAAGGCCGACGGCGGCTTCCCCGAGGCCAAGGTGCTCAAGCAACGGGTACGTGACCAGATCGACCCGCAACGTGATCTGGGCCACAACGACCGCACCGCTTAGGCGTCAGCTTGCCCCAGCCGGCTGTTTTGCCTGAGCGGCGCTGCCCATCAGGCCGGACAGCACAATGGCGACGATGATCAGCGCGCCGCCCAGCAGCATGCGCAGGGTCGGGGTCTCGGCGAACAGCAGCCAGGCCACGGTAATGCCATACACCGGCTCCATGGCGAACACCACCGACGCGGTGCGTGCCTTGATCACTGCCAGGCTGGCAACAAACAGGCTATGGGCCAGGCCCGTGCAGAACACCCCGAGCAGGCCGATCCACAGCCAGTCAATCGCACGCACCTGCGTCAGCCCCGGTGCCGCCACGGGCAACAGGCATACCGCGACCACCACGTTCTGGCACAACGCCGCCTGCACCGCCGGAATTCGCCCGGAGCCGGCACGGTTGTTCAGCGACAGCAACGAGAACAGCAACCCCGAGACAATCCCCCACAACAGGCCGCCGGTGGCTTCGCTGGCTAGATTGAAGTCCGGCGTCACCAGCACCAGGCCGACCGTGACCAGCGCCACCAGCAACACTTCATTGGCACGGATGCGTTCGCGAAAAATCAGCCCTTCAAGGATCACGGTAAACGCCGGGAACGCAGTGAACCCCAGCGTGGCAACCGCCACACCGGCCACTTTGACCGCAATAAAGAACGTCACCCAGTGCGCCGCCAGCAGTACGCCGCTGACCACCAGTCGGCGCCAGTCGCGCATCTGCAGTGGCTTCCAGGGAGCATTGCTGGCGAACCGGGCAAATACCGCCAGGGCCAGCACGGCAAACGCGGCGCGACCAAACACGATAATGGCGGGTGAGGCGGCCGCCAGTTTGCCGAATACGCCGGTGAGGCCAAACATCAGTGCGCCGATATGCAGGGCGCCGAGGGCTGAGCGGGGAGTCATTGCGATCCTTGAACCAACGAGGTGACAGAGGCGCAGTCTAGTGGGTTGCGCAGGTCGGCGTCTGTCGTCCGCCTCGCGATTTTTATCGCATGACTATTCCTACAACGCACACTGCGTCGGGATGATCGCAGCCAGGTCGCTGTCATCAGACTGACGCACCGTTGTCATGGGCTATTAATCGCCAGGGCGCAAGCTCGCGAAAACACCGCCGAGGCAAGCCCATGACCAGTGCAGAGTCCATCAAGCCCAGCCGCAAGCAAAGGGTGCGTACCCTGTGGATTTCCGACGTGCACCTGGGCACCCGGGATTGCCAGGCTGAACACCTGTCGCAATTTCTCAAGGGCTACCACGCCGACAAGGTGTACCTGGTGGGCGACATCATCGATGGCTGGAAAATGCGCGGCGGCATGTATTGGCCCCAGGCTCACACCAACGTGATCCGCCGTCTGCTGACCATGGCCAAACGCGGTACCGAGGTGATTTATGTCACCGGTAACCATGACGAATTTTTGCGCCGCTATTCCAAGCTGATCCTGGGCAATATCCAGCTGGTGGACGAAGCGGTGCACGTCACCGCCGATGGTCGTCACCTGCTGGTGATTCACGGCGACCAGTTTGACGTGATCACCCGCTATCACCGCTGGCTGGCGTTTCTGGGCGACTCGGCCTACGAATTTACCCTCACCTTGAACCGCTGGCTCAACCATTGGCGGGCGCGCTATGGCTATGGCTACTGGTCGCTGTCGGCGTATTTGAAGCATAAGGTGAAGACCGCCGTGAGTTTTATCAGCGATTTCGAAGAAGCCATCGCCCACGAAGTGACCAAGCGCGAGCTGCACGGAGTGGTGTGCGGGCATATTCACCATGCGGAGATTCGCAAGGTGGGCGAGGTGGACTACCTCAACTGCGGGGACTGGGTTGAATCCTGCACCGCGCTGATCGAGCACTGGGATGGGCAGATCGAGTTGTATCGCCTGGCGGATGCGCAGGCGAAAGAAGCGCAGCTCAAGGCCGAAATGGTCGCAGGCTGAAGGTGTGGGAGGGAGCAAGTCCCTCCCTCCTTTAGTTGGGTGACACGTCGGCGATGGCCTGGGCCAGCCTGTTCAGGCGTGTTGCATCAATCCCTGCGACGTTGGCCCGTCCCGAACTCACCATGTACACGCTGTGCTTCTCACGCAGTTGTTTGACCTGCTCGGCACTCAGGCCGGTGTAGGAAAACATTCCGCGCTGCGTCCCGATATGCGCAAACCGCTCAGCCAACCCGTGGGGGACCAGGGCGTCCACCAGCCCGGCACGCAATTGGGCGATGCGCGCGCGCATGGCTTCGACCTCGCCGCTCCACAGGGCGCGCAGTTCAACGTCGCCGAGGATGGTTGCGACCACTGCAGCGCCATGATCCGGCGGCGTCGACCACAGGTTGCGCGCGGTATTGGCCAATTGGCTGCGCACATCCGTCAGTTTCTCGGCATCGGCCGCACACACAATCAGCGCGCCCACGCGGTCGCTGTAGAGGCCGAAGTTCTTCGAGCACGAGCTGGTCACCAGCACTTCGGGCAACTCGGCGGCAAACAAGCGCACGGCCCAGGCGTCCTGTTCCAGGCCATCGCCAAAGCCCTGGTAGGCGAAGTCGATCAGCGGCAGCAACCGGCGCTCGCGCACAATCTGCAGCACCTGGCGCCAGTCATCCTGGGACAGGTCGAAGCCGGTCGGGTTGTGGCAGCAGGCGTGCAGCAGCACCACGTCGCCCTCCGGCACCGTGGTCAGCGTCGCCAGCATTGCCGCTACGTCCAGGCGATTGTCAGCCCCCACGTAGGGGTAGTGGCTGACCTTGAGCCCGGCCCTGGCGAAGATGCTTTCGTGGATCGGCCAGGTCGGGTCGCTCAGCCAGACACCACGGCCGGGCAAACTCTGGGCGATGAAGTCGGCGCTCAGGCGCAGGGCACCGGTGCCGCCCGGGGTTTGGGTGGCGCCGGCACGACGTTCGCCGAGCACCGCTGAATCGGCGCCCAGTACCAGTTCGCAGAGCAGGGTGCCGAAGGCCGCATTGCCGTGGCCGCCGATGTAGGTCTTGGTGGTCTGCGTGTCCACCAGGCGCTGCTCGGCGAGCTTCACCGCATGGGGAATCGGCGTCAGGCCCTGATCGTCCTTGTACACGCCCACGCCGAGGTCGAACTTGTGCGGGCTGGCGTCCTCGGCGTACAGCTCCATCAGGCCCAGGATCGGGTCGCCGGGCACGCGGCCAATGGCATCGAAATGCATCACTTGCGGCCCTCGGCGCCGGTGGCCACTTCGTCGGTGCGCGCGGCCATGATGAAGTCGTTGCGGTGCAGGCCCTTGATCGAGTGGCTCCACCAGGTCACGGTGACCTTGCCCCATTCAGTGAGCAGGCCGGGGTGATGGCCCTCGGCTTCGGCGATCTCACCCACAGCGTTGGTGAAAGCCAGGGCGAACTTGAAGTTCTTGAACAGGAATACCTTTTCCAACTGCATCACGCCGTCGCGCACTTCGATGTTCCAGTCAGGGATCTGCTTGAGCAGTACCGGCAACTCTTCATCGCTGACTTGCGGGGCGTCGGCGCGGCAGGCTTCACAGTGGGCTTGGTTCAACGTGGTCATGGAGATGTCCTGAATTCGAAAGGTGAAGGTCAGTGGCGTCACCCTAAAGCAACGCGCGGCCAGGGAACAGACTCACCTGGCGTCAAAATACACGGTTCACGCAGCCTTGGGCTTGGGGGGAAACTTGGGCGCGTGCAGACCCAGCTGCATGCCGCGCTCGACCATGCCCATGATGTCTTCCTGCGCCACGTCGAACAGGCGCTTGAGCTCGGGCAGGACGAAATACAGCGGTTGCAGGATGTCGATGCGGTACGGCGTGCGCATGGCTTCCAGTGGGTCGAAGGCTTGATGTTCGGGCTGCGCTGACAGGCTGTACACCGTCTCCCTGGGCGACGACAGAATGCCGCCACCGTAGATGCGCAGGCCGGCGGGGGTGTCCACCAGGCCGAACTCGATGGTCATCCAGTACAGCCGCGCCAGGTACACCCGTTGCTCCTTGGTGGCCGCCAGGCCGAGCTTGCCGTAGGTGTGGGTGAATTCAGCGAACCAGGGGTTGGTCAGCAGCGGGCAGTGGCCGAAGATCTCGTGAAAGATATCCGGCTCTTGCAGATAGTCCAGTTCCTCGCGGGTGCGAATAAACGTCGCCACCGGAAACTGCTTGCTGGCGAGCAGCTCGAAAAAGGTCTGGAAGGGGATCAGCGCCGGAACGCGAGCCACTTGCCAGCCGGTGGTGTCGGCCAGCACTTGATTGATTTCGTCCAGTTGCGGGATGCGGTCCAGTGGCAGGGCCAGCTTGTCGATACCGTCCAGGTATTCCTGGCAGGCGCGACCCTCGATCACCTTCAGTTGGCGCGTGATCAGGGTGTTCCACACCGCGTGTTCTTCCGGCGAGTAATGGATAAAACCTTGCGCATCGGGCTCGCGGGCCACGTATTGCGTCTGCTTCATACGGCTCTCCTGCTAGGCGTTCGTTATTGTTATGTCCTGCGATACCGGTATTGATACGCCCTGCCGGGCAGGATTCCATCCAGTTTCCAGAGTCAGTTGCAGGAAAAGCCACTACCGTTCGTAAAGAATTCGTTACGGATGTGCGCTCGTCACGGCATTGGGCTGGGAAAAGGACACTGGCTGTAACATAATCTTGACGATAATCTGCGCTCAGCGACAAAAACACGCGGCGTCTTCCCACTCTTCGGGTCTCTTCATGCGTATCAAAGTGCATTGCCAGAACCGCATCGGCATCCTGCGGGATATTCTCAACCTGCTGGTGGAGTACGGCGTCAACGTCGCCAAAGGCGAGGTCGGCGGTGAGCATGGCAACGCCATTTACCTGTACTGCCCAAACCTGGTGAACATGCAGTTTCAGGCCTTGCGCCCGAAGTTCGAGGCAATTGGCGGGGTGTTCGGCGTAAAACGGGTAGGGCTGATGCCCAGCGAGCGCCGGCACATGGAACTCAACGCCTTGCTGGGCGCCCTGGAGTTTCCGGTGTTGTCGATCGATATGGGCGGCTCCATCGTTGCCGCCAACCGCTCGGCCGCGCAGTTGCTCGGGGTGCGGGTGGACGAGGTGCCGGGAATTCCGCTGTCGCGCTACGCCGAGGATTTCGACTTGCCGGAACTGGTGCGCGCCAGCAAGTCGCGCATCAACGGCTTGCGGGTCAAGGTCAAGGGTGATGTGTTCCTGGCCGATATCGCGCCGTTGCAATCGTCCGAGCACGACGACAGCGAAGCCATGGCGGGCGCCGTACTGACCCTGCACCGTGCCGACCGCGTCGGCGAGCGCATCTACAACGTGCGCAAGCAGGAGTTGCGCGGCTTCGACAGCATTTTCCAGAGCTCGCGGGTCATGGCCGCGGTGGTGCGCGAGGCGCGGCGGATGGCGCCGTTGGATGCGCCGCTATTAATAGAAGGTGAAACCGGCACCGGCAAGGAACTGCTGGCCCGCGCCTGCCACCTGGCCAGCCCGCGTGGGCAATCGCCGTTGATGGCGCTCAACTGCGCGGGGTTGCCGGAGTCGATGGCCGAGACCGAACTGTTCGGCTACGGCCCCGGCGCATTCGAAGGGGCTCGCGCCGAGGGCAAGCTCGGGCTGCTGGAGCTGACGGCGGGCGGGACCCTGTTTCTTGATGGCGTGGGGGAAATGAGCGCGCGGTTGCAGGTGAAATTGCTGCGGTTTCTGCAGGACGGTTGCTTTCGTCGAGTGGGCAGCGATGAAGAGGTGTACCTGGATGTGCGGGTGATTTGCGCGACCCAGGTGGATTTGTCCGAACTCTGCGCGCGGGGGGAGTTTCGTCAGGATTTGTATCACCGGCTGAATGTGTTGTCGTTGCATATCCCGCCGTTGCGCGAGTGCCTGGATGGCCTGGCGCCGTTGGTGGAGCACTTTCTCGACCAGGCCAGCCGGCAGATCGGCTGCCCGCTGCCAACACTGGCACCGGCGGCCATGGACCGGCTTGCTCATTACCATTGGCCGGGGAATGTGCGGCAACTGGAGAATGTGTTGTTTCAGGCGGTTTCGTTGTGTGAGGGCGGGGTGGTCAAGGTGGAGCATATTCGACTGCCGGATTACGGGGTGCGTCAGCCGCTGGGAGACTTTTCGCTGGAAGGCGGGTTGGAGGCGATTGTCGGGCGGTTTGAGAAGGCGGTGTTGGAGGCGTTGTATGTGGAGCATTCCAGCAGTCGGCAGTTGGGGAAGCGGTTGGGGGTTTCGCATACGACTATTGCTAATAAGTTGCGCGATTATGGGGTGGTGAAGGGTGCTTGAGTGCGTCTGGGGGGGGGGTACATATCCGTTATTCAGATAACGGCTGATATCGGCTCCGCTCTTACAGCGGCTCACTTCTGGGAGGAACTGTCTAGTCCGGACACATGGTTGACGGGGCGCTTCCAGATCAAAAGCAAAAGCGCGGCGGCGTTAGAGCCGACCGGGGGGGCCTGCCTCCCACATTTGGATCTCCATTTTTCTGAAGGTATCAGGCTGCTTTAGATCTGCCTTGCTCTGGCCTTTGATCCTGCTTTTGATCTTGGGCGCCCCCGTTACCCAAATAACGGATATGCACACAAAAACCCAGGCAGCCCCAAAAAAACCAACCCGCGTCAGTTTCAAGACCGATACTTGCCGCCCGCGGCAGTAGTCCGCCGTTTTTTCGACTATCCCCCGTCCATCTGCCCACCTCAACTCCCCCCAAACCCCCGCCCCACCTGCACTTGCGTCCATTCCAAAAAGTTGGACCGCAAATTGCTTAAGCCTCATCAGTACAGCGGTGGGCGGCAAGCGTCCGTCAGAAAGAGGATAGAGCGTGGACAAATACCTTTACGTGGCAATGACCGGCGCCAGCCAGAATGCTCTGGCGCAGAAGGCCCATGCCAACAATCTGGCGAACATTTCCACCAACGGCTTCCAGCGCGACCTGGAGCAGGCGCGTTCGATGCCGGTGTTCGGTGACAGCTTTCCGGCGCGGGCGTTTGCCCTGACCGAGCGGCCAGGCACTGACTTCTCGCCGGGCGCCATGATCGAAACCGGCCGTGACCTCGATGTGGCCGTCAGCGGCGACGGCTGGATGGCCGTGCAAACCCCGGATGGCGGCGAAGCCTACGTGCGCAGCGCCAGCATGAATGTGGACGCGCTGGGCGTGCTGCGCGCCGCCAACGGCATGCCGATCATGGGCAACGGCGGCCCGATTGCCGTGCCGCCCCAGCAGAAAATCGAAGTGGGCACCGACGGCACCATCAGCATCCGCGCCATGGGCGAAGGCCCGCGGGTGATGGCCGAAGTGGACCGCATCAAGCTGGTCCAGCCGGACCTCAAGAACATGACCAAGGGGCTGGACGGCACCATCCACACCAAGGATGGCCAGCCTGCCCAGGCCGATGCGCGGGTCACGCTGAACTCGGGTTTCCTGCAGGCGAGCAACGTCAACGCGGTGGAGGAAATGACCGCGGTGCTGGCGCTTTCCAAACAGTTTGAGCTGCACATCAAGATGATGAACAGCGCCAAGGAAGACGATCAGGCCATGACTCGCGTCATGCAGATGAGCTAAGTCCCCCACTAATTTCGCAGCACGGCGCCAACGATCAGGCGCACGAAGGAGAACAGCATGCTTCCGGCTCTATGGGTTGCCAAAACCGGTTTGTCCGCCCAGGACACCAACCTGACCACCATTTCCAACAACCTGGCGAACGTGTCGACCACGGGCTTCAAACGTGATCGCGCCGAGTTCCAGGACTTGCTCTATCAGATCAAGAAACAGCCGGGCGCCCAGTCGACCCAGGACAGCGAACTGCCGTCGGGCCTGCAGCTGGGTACCGGTGTGCAGATCGTCGGCACCCAGAAAAACTTCACCGCCGGTAACTTGCAGCAAACCGGGCAACCCCTGGACATGGCGATTAACGGCAAGGGGTTCTTCCAGATCCTGCAACCGGATGGCACGACTTCCTACACCCGTGACGGCACATTCCACCTGGACGCCAACGGTCAGGTCGTCACCGCCAATGGTTTTGCCCTGGAACCTGCGATTGTGGTGCCTGCGAATGCGCAGACCTTCACCGTCGGTAACGACGGCACCGTGTCGATCACCGTCGCCGGCAACCCGGCGTCGCAAGTGATCGGCAACCTGCAGACCGCCGACTTCATCAACCCGGCCGGCCTGCAGGCGATGGGCGGCAACCTGTTCCTGGAAACCGCCTCCAGCGGCGCGCCGCAAATCGGCACTCCAGGCCTCAACGGTTTCGGCACCACCCTGCAAAGCACCCTGGAAACTTCCAACGTCAGCACGGTTGAGGAGATGGTCAACATGATCACCACTCAACGCGCCTACGAGATGAACTCCAAGGTGATTTCCACCGCCGACAAGATGCTTTCGTTCGTCACGCAGAATCTGTAATCAAGTCTATGGGGCGCTTGCGAGCGCGTCTGCAACACCGTGAGGTTAGGGTCATGAATCGCTTTGTTTGTGTCTTGGCATTGAGTGGGATCAGCGTGCTGGCGGGATGTGTCGCGCCGTCGCCGAAACCCAATGACCCGTACTACGCGCCGGTGTTGCCGCGCACGCCATTGCCGGCGGCCGCCAACAATGGCTCGATCTACCAGGCCGGTTTCGAGCAGAACCTGTACAGCGATCGCAAGGCGTTCCGGGTCGGTGACATCATTACCATCACCCTGAACGAGCGCACCCAGGCCAGCAAGAACGCCAACTCCCAGGTGGGCAAGACCAGCAAGGCCGGCATCGGCCTCACCTCGTTGTTCGGTGCCGTGCCAAACGTCAATAATCCGTTGGGCGATGGCGACCTGAGCTTGAGCGCCGGTTACAGCGGCGACCGTGCCACCAATGGCAAGAGCGCGGCAGGGCAGGGCAACAGCCTGACCGGTTCGATCACTGTGACCGTGGCCGATGTATTGCCCAACGGCATCATTGCCATACGCGGTGAAAAGTGGATGACCCTCAACACCGGCGACGAGCTGGTGCGCATTGCTGGCATGGTGCGTGCAGATGATATCTCCACCGACAACACCGTGCCGTCGACCCGCATCGCCGATGCCCGCATCACGTACTCCGGCACCGGCGCGTTTGCCGATGCGAGCCAGCCGGGCTGGTTCGACCGTTTCTTCCTTAGCCCGCTGTTTCCTTTCTAGGTGCCCATTAAGGTGAGAACTTTGAACCTCAAGCAACTGCTGGCGGCGGCGCTCCTGCTGAGCCTGAGCGCTGTCGCCCAGGCCGAGCGCCTGAAAGACATCGCCAGTATTTCCGGCGTGCGCTCCAACCAGTTGATCGGTTACGGCCTGGTAGTGGGGCTCAGCGGTACGGGTGACCAGACCACCCAGACCCCGTTCACCCTGCAGACCTTCAACAACATGCTCTCGCAGTTCGGCATCAAGGTGCCGGCGGGTTCAGGCAACGTGCAACTGAAAAACGTCGCGGCGGTGTCGATCAGCGCCGATTTGCCGGCGTTCTCCAAGCCAGGCCAGGTGGTGGATATCACCGTGTCGTCCATCGGTAACTCCAAGAGCCTGCGCGGCGGCACCTTGCTGATGACGCCGCTCAAGGGTATCGACGGCAACGTCTACGCCATCGCCCAGGGCAACCTGGTGGTGGGCGGTTTTGACGCCGAGGGCCGCGACGGCTCGAAGATTACCGTCAACGTTCCGTCGGCCGGACGCATCCCTGGCGGCGCTACCGTGGAACGCACCGTGCCCAGCGGGTTCAACCAGGGCAACAGCCTGACCCTGAACCTCAATCGCTCCGACTTCACCACTGCCAAACGTGTGGTCGACAAGATCAACGACATGCTCGGCCCAGGCGTGGCCCAGGCCATCGACGGTGGCTCCGTGCGCGTCACCGCGCCACTGGACCCAAGCCAGCGTGTCGATTATCTGTCGATCCTGGAAAACCTCGAGGTCGATCCTGGCCAGGCGGTGGCCAAGGTCATCATCAACTCGCGTACCGGCACTATCGTGATCGGCCAGAACGTCAAGGTCTCGCCGGCGGCGGTCACCCACGGCAGCCTGACTGTGACCATCACCGAAGACCCAATCGTCAGCCAGCCCGGGGCCTTGTCCAATGGCCAGACGGCGGTGGTGCCACGCTCGCGGGTCAATGCCCAGCAGGAAGCCAAACCGATGTTCAAGTTCGGCCCCGGCACCACCCTGGACGAGATCGTCCGTGCGGTGAACCAGGTGGGCGCGGCGCCAGGCGACTTGATGGCGATCCTCGAAGCCCTGAAACAGGCCGGCGCCTTGCAAGCCGACCTGATCGTGATCTGAGGCCATGGCCATGGATATGCGCAAGAGCGGCATCAGCAGCACGGCGGACTCGGGGTCTTACTCCGACTTGAACCGGCTTAACCAGCTGAAGGTCGGCGACAAGAACAGCGACGGAAACATGCGCAAAGTGGCGCAGGAATTCGAGTCGCTGTTTCTCAGCGAAATGCTCAAGTCGATGCGCAAGGCCACCGACGCCGTGGGCGAAGACAACCCGCTGAACACCGATGCCGCCAAGCAGTACCAGGACATGTACGACCAGCAACTGGCGGTGTCGATGTCCCGCGAAGGCGGCGGCATCGGCCTCGCCGACGTGCTGATGCGCCAGATGCAGAAGAACAAGCCGGTGGACGCCCAGGCGGCCACCCTGCAAGGCCCTGGGGCAACTGAGCCGGCGAAGAAAGTCGATGTGCCGACCGAGATTGCCGCCGGCACCCAGGCTTCCGGCCCGTTGGGCCGCTCCAATGGCCAGCGGCCGCTGTGGGCGTACCGTGTGGCTGAGCCCCAGGCTGGCGGCGCGGCGTCCCACAGCAATGACGTGGCGCTGATGAACCAGCGCCGCATCGCCTTGCCGAGCAAGCTGACCGACCGCCTGCTCGCCGGCATCGTGCCGACCGCGCCGGTGGCTATCGACGCCAAAAGCGCGCCGCTGCGCAACAGCGCCTCCGCCGACAATGTGGTCAACAGCAGCGCGCGTGCGTTTGCCGCGCCGAGCGGGCAGATGCAGGTATACGCCCGCGCCGTGGCCCAGCCACCGTTGGCGCCGGCGAAGAAAGCGTTCAGTTCCCAGGATGAATTTGTCGCCACCATGCTGCCGATGGCCAAGGCCGCCGCCGCGCGCATTGGCATCGATCCTAAGTACCTGGTGGCCCAGGCCGCCCTGGAAACCGGTTGGGGCAAGTCGGTGATGCGCGCCCAGGATGGCAGCAGCAGCCACAACCTGTTCGGTATCAAGGCCGGCAAGAGCTGGCAGGGCGAACAGGCCCGTGCAATCACCAGCGAGTTTCGTGACGGGGCGATGGTCAAGGAAACGGCGCAGTTCCGTTCCTATACGTCCTACCAGGACAGCTTCCATGACCTCGTCACGTTGCTGCAAAGCAATGATCGCTATAAAGATGTTGTGAAATCAGCCGACAACCCGGAGCAGTTTGTGCGCGAGTTGCAAAAAGCCGGATACGCAACCGACCCGGATTACGCCAGCAAGATTTCGCAGATCGCAAAAACGATGGGCAGTTACCAGAATTACGCTGCCGCTGGCGCAACCACACATTTATAAGGTTTGAACCATGAGTTTGCTCAGTATCGGGATGTCGGGGCTCAACGCCGCTCAAGGGTCGTTGTCAGTCTTGAGTAACAACATCGCCAACGCCAATACCTCGGGCTATTCGCGTCAGCAGACCACGCAGAACGCCAGCGCGGCCAACCCTTACGGTGGCCTGTTCGTCGGTACCGGCACCACCCTGGCCGACGTGCGCCGGGTGTACAACGAATTCCTCGACGCGGCTTACCAGAACAGCACGGCGCTCAATAACGACGCCAAGGCTTATTCGGGCCAGGCCAGCGCCATCGACAAGACCCTGTCGGACAAGACCACCGGCATGTCTTCGGTGCTGAGTGGGTTCTTTGCCGCCGTGCAGACCTCGGCGGCCAACCCCAGCGACGTGTCCGCCCGTCAGGTGCTGCTGACCAGCGCCCAGACCCTGAGCAACCGCTTCAACGCAATTTCCAGCCAATTGACCCAACAGAAAGAGTCGATTAACGGTCAGTTGAGCACCATGAGTGATCAGGTCAACCAGTTGACCTCTTCCATCGCCTCGCTCAACAAGCAGATCACCCAGGCGCAGGGCTCCAACATGAGTGCGCCGGCCAACCTGCTGGATGCGCGCAACGAGGCGGTGCGTTCGCTCAATGAGCTGGTGGGCGTCACCACCGGCGAGAAGAACGGCGTGTTCAGCGTCAGCACTGGCAGTGGCCAGTCCCTGGTGCTGGGCGACCAGTCCAACAGCATTTCGGCAGTGCCGAGCAAAAGCGACCCGACCCAGTACACCATCCAGCTCAATGCCGGTGGCAGTACCGCCATCGACCTGGGCAATGTGCTCAGCGGTGGCAGCATCGGCGGCCTGTTGCGTTACCGCAGCGATGTGCTGACGCCCACCATCAACGACCTGGGGCGTATCGCGCTGGCCACCGCTGACACCGTCAACAGCCAGCTGGGCCAGGGCCTGGACCTGAACGGTGACTTTGGTGCGTCGTTGTTCAAGGACATCAACAGCGCCGCCGCCATTGCGCAGCGCAGCCAGGGAGCGGCGGGCAACAGTGCCGGCTCCGGCAACCTGAATGTCACGATCAAGGACACCAGCAAGCTGTCGACCTACGACTACAAGGTCAGCTTCACCAGTGGCAGCACTTATACCGTGCTGCGTTCCGACGGCAAGGCGATGGGCGCGTTCGACACCACCACCACGCCGCCGCCGGTGATCGATGGCTTCACCCTGGCACTGGACGGCAAGGGCCCCATGGCCGCCGGCGACAGTTTCAAAGTCAGCCCCACCGCCAATGGCGCGACCACCATCGGCACCCAGCTGACCGACGCCAATAAAGTCGCGTTCGCCGCGCCGTTGCTGGGCGAGGGCAGCAAGACCAACCAGGGCACGGGCACCTTCACTCCGCCGACCCTGACCGTGCCGATTGATATTCACGGCGGCGCCGACACCGCTCAATTGCGTACCGGGATCGAAAGCTCGATGCCGGTAAAAATGGTGTTCGGCAAGCCGGCCGCCGATGGCACCCAGAGCTACACGCTCAACGATGCCCAGGGCAATTCGATTGGCACCGGCACCATCATCCCGGGCCAGACCAACAAGATCACGGTCGACGTGCCAATGCGCGATGCCAGTGGTGCCGTGCTGGTGCCGGCCAAGAGCTTCAAGTTCGATACCACTGTCGCCGGCTCGCCCGCCAATGGCGACAGCACCACGTTCTCGTTCAATGCGACGGGCAAGTCCGACAACCGCAACGCCCAGGCGCTGCTCGACCTGCAGACCAAAGTCACGGTGGGGTTGAGTGACGGCAGCGGCGGCGGTGTGAGCCTGGTCGGGGCCAACAGTCGACTGGTGTCCACCGTCGGGGCCAAGGCCGCCTCGGGCAACACCGACACCACGGCCACGGGCGCACTGCTCAAGGCCAACCAGGACGCGCGCAACTCGGTATCCCAGGTCAACCTGGATGAAGAAGCGGGCGACATGATCAAGTTTCAGCAGTACTACACCGCGTCGTCGCAGATCATCAAGGCGGCGCAAGAAACCTTCAGTACGCTGATCAATAGTCTTTAAGGGAGCCTGGGACAATGCGCATTTCCACACAGCAGTATTTCGATACCACTGCCGCCAAGTACCAGACCAACTATTCAAGCCTGGTACAGGCTCAGGATCAGGCCTCCACGGGCGTACGCGTGCAGACAGCCGCCGATGACCCGGTGGCGGCGGCGCGCCTGTTGATGCTGCAGCAGCAGAAAGACATGCTGGGCCAGTTCAACACCAACGTCACCAGCCTGAAAAACTCCCTGACCAACGAAGAGAGCGTGCTGCAGTCGATCAACCTGGCCTTGGGCCGTGCCAGTGAACTGGCGCTGCGTGCAGGCGGCTCCCTCAGCGATGCGGACCGCCGTTCGGTGGCCAGTGAAGTCGGTGCCATCGAAGATCAAGTGCTGGGCCTGCTCAACAGCAAGGACTCGTCGGGCAACTATCTGTTTTCCGGTTCCAAGACCGATACGCCGCCCTACAGCCGTAACAGCGACGGCACCTACAACTATCAGGGCGACGAAACCCCGCTCAGCCTGCAGGTGTCCGACACCCTGAGCATCAGCGCCGGTGACACCGGCAAGAACATTCTGGAAGGCGCGGTCAACTCCAGTCGCACCCAGGCCACCTGGATTGCGCCGGCCGTGGTGCCACCGGCCACCCAGCCGGTAGCCAATGACAATAAAGTGGCGTTGTCGGCCGGGCTCGTCACCAATGGCATCGACTACACCAATAAATTCGCCGACGGCCAGCCCTACAAGCTGACCTTCAGTAGCAGTACCCAGTACACCGTGGTCGACAAGAACGGCGTTGACATCACCTCGCAGATCCCCGGCAACGGTACGTTCGATTCCACCAAGGAAGGCAGCTCCAGCGTCAACTTGCGTGGCGTGAAATTCGACATCAACTTCAACCTGGGTGACGTCGCGTCGGGCCCCAACTCCGATGCCGTGGTCAAGGATCGCTCGTTCAGCCTGGAAGCCAAGCCGGACACTTTCAGCGTGTCGCGCACCGCCAGCAACCCTTCGACGGCGCAGTTGAGCAATGCCCGCGTGACCAACCAGGCCTCGTATGCCAGCACGTTCCCGGCCAACAACGGTGCGGTGATCAAGTTCACCAGCGCCACGGCGTATCAGGTGTATGCCCAGCCGTACACGTCCGAGAGTAAATCCATCGCCACCGGCGATACCGGCGGCGGCACCACCGTCGTCGCGGCCGGGGTGACGTTCGACGTCAGCGGCACGCCGCAGAGCGGTGACCAGTTTGCGGTGGGCGCCGCTACCCAGAAGACCCAGAACGCGCTCGATACCCTGAGCCAACTGCGCCAGGCGCTTGAGCTGCCGGCCGACGGCAGCCCGGCGGCGACGGTCAAGCTCAAGGACGCGTTGTCTGCCGCGATCAGCAACTTCACCAACTCCAGTACCCAGATCGATGTGGTGCGCGGCTCCATCGGCGCGCGGCAGAATGCCCTGGATACCCAGGCCAGTGAGAACGCCAGCATCGGCCTGGCCAACACCAGCACCATGAGCGACCTGGGCAACATCGACACCGCGCAGGCGGCGATCAACCTGACCTTGCAGCAAACCATGCTGCAGGCCTCGCAATTGGCATTCGTGAAGATCTCGCAGTTGAGCCTGTTCAACAAGATGTAAGGCTCGCGCAGCGAACGACGGCTCACTCCGAAAACGGGGTGGGCCGTCGTCGTTTTCGCGGTTGAATTGTTGAAGGGTTTTGCACAAAACGCAGAAAATTGAGTGACCTGTGAGTCATAAGGCGCATCTTCACTGTATCGTGTGAAAAGGATAAGTCGCCCAGCACACCCTGCGGTGCGGCTTTCAGCGAGATTTTACGGGGTTACCCCCTCTTATTGTCAGCACTCCAGGCGCAGTCCCGGGGGTGTTCTCCAGCTATTCGGTATTGGGAAGCCACAATGATTGGCATAAAAAGCATCGCCAGTTACGTGCCCGCGGACGGGATCGATAACTACGCCCAGGGTGCCAAATTCGCCAAGGATGAAGAATTCATCATTGGCAAGATCGGGTCGGCGTTCCTGCCGCGCAAGGAAGCTACGCAGGAAACCTCCGATCTGTGTGTCGAGGCGGTCAACGCGTTGTTTGCCAACAACCCGGAGTTGAAGCGCGAGTCGATCGACGCGCTGATCGTCGTCACCCAGAACGGCGACGAAGAAGGTTTGCCCCACACCGCCGCCATCGTGCAGGACAAACTCGGCCTGCCGACTCATGTGGCCGCCTTTGATATTTCCCTGGGCTGCTCCGGCTACGTCTACGGCATCTACGCGATGAAAGGCTTCATGGAAGCCGCCGGCCTGAAAAACGGCCTGCTGATCACCGCCGACCCGTACTCGAAAATCGTCGACCCCGAAGACCGCAACACCACCATGCTGTTCGGCGATGCCGCCACTGCCACCTGGATGGGCGAAGATGCGCCGTGGTTGCTCGGCAAGTCGAAGTTCGGCACCGACGGTTCCGGCGCGCCGCACCTCAAGGTCAGCGACGGCGTGTTCTTCATGAACGGCCGTCAGGTCTTCAACTTTGCCTTGCTCAAAGTGCCGGCCCATCTGCACGAGCTGCTCAACGAATCAGACCTCAAGGCTGACGAGATTGACGCGTTCTGCATTCACCAGGGCAGTGCGGCCATCGTCGACGCCGTGGCGCGGCGTTTTGAAGATGCACCAGTGGACAAGTTCATCAAGGACATGGTCGAGACCGGCAACACCGTGTCGTCGAGCATTCCGTTGCTGCTGGAAAAACACGTGATGGACGCCACCTGGAAACGCGTGGCAATCAGCGGGTTCGGTGTGGGCCTGTCGTGGGGCTCGGCGATTCTGTATCGCCCGTGACACCTTAATAGAGCCGCCACACAAAACGCCGATGATCGAGAGATCATCGGCGTTTTTTATTTGGCGCCAGAAAAACCAGTGGTTATGGCGTTTTAGGCCCGCGTAAACCCTTGAATTGCAAGGGGTGGCACGGGGCTATTAAAAATATTCAAAAAAACACTCAAGCAACCGGCTCACACGACGATAACTATTACGAAGGTTCTCAGGCACACCCGGCGGTTGCCAGGGCCGGAAGCCGCAGTAAACCACCATCGAGGATTTCGTCATGGCTTTAACAGTAAACACCAACATTGCTTCCATCACTACCCAGAACGGCCTTGGCAAAGCAGCCAACTCGCTGCAAACCTCCATGCAGCGTCTGTCCACTGGTCTGAGCATCAACAGTGCTAAAGACAACGCTTCGGGCCTTCAGATCTCCAACCGTCTGACCAGCCAGATCAACGGCCTGGGCCAAGCGGTCAAGAACGCCAACGATGGTATCTCCATCGCGCAGACCGCTGAAGGCGCAATGCAGGCTTCGACCGACATTCTGCAAAAGATGCGTACCCTGGCTCTGTCCTCGGCTACTGGCTCCCTGAGCGACGCTGACCGTACTTCGAACAACGAAGAATACCAGGCGCTGACTTCGGAACTGACCCGTATCTCGCAGACCACTACTTTCGGTGGCCAGAAGCTGCTCGACGGTTCGTACGGCACCAAAGCCATTCAGGTTGGCGCCAACGCTAACGAAACCATCAACCTGAGCCTGAACAACGTTGCCGCCAACAACATCGGTTCGCAGCAGGTTAAAAGCGTTGGTATCACTCCTAGCGCTAGCGGCGTAGCGGGCGGCGCGATTGGCATCACCGGTAACGGCCAGACTGCCAGCGTGACTGTAGCTGCAGGCTCTTCGGCCAAAACCATCGCCAGCCAACTGAACGGCGCTGTAGGCGGCCTGTCGGCTACCGCCAGCACTGAAGCTCAGTTCGTCGTCGGCGCTGCTGCCAAAACGACTCCGGCTTCGTTCACCTTGACCATTGGTGGCCAAGCTACAACGTTCACCGGCGTGACCGATACTGCCAGCCTGGCTGACCAGTTGAAATCCAACTCCGCCAAGCTCGGCATTAGCGTCAACTACGACGAATCCAAAGGCACCCTGTCGGTCAAATCCGACTCCGGTGAGAACCTGGCATTCAGCGCTGCCACCGCAGCCGGCTCGATCACCGTTGCCACCAAAGATGGTTCCGGCAACTACGGCACCGCTGCGGCACTGGCTAACGGCCTGACCGCCACCGGTTCCGTGAACCTGGACTCGTCCAAGGGCTATGCACTGAACGGTGCCGGTGTAACCGGTCTGTTCGCCGCTACCGGCACTGCCGCAGCGTCGGCCAAAACCACCATCGCTCAAACCGACGTGACCAGTGCCTTCAACGCACAGGCCGCAGTGGCAGTGATCGACAAGGCTATCGGCGGCATCGACAGCGTACGTTCGGGCCTGGGTGCTGTTCAGAACCGTCTGACCACTACCGTAGACAACCTGACCAACATTCAGAAGAACTCCACCGCTGCACGTTCGACTGTACAAGACACCGACTTCGCTGCTGAAACAGCCGAGTTGACCAAGCAACAAACTCTGCAATCGGCCGCTACCGCGATCCTGTCGCAGGCCAACCAACTGCCATCCGCTGTACTGAAGCTGCTTCAGTAATAACCGCGCTTGGTGACTGACGGAAGGGTGCGTTTACGTGCCCTTTCGTCGTTTCGGTTTTAGAGGAGATTGGACATGGACATGAGTGTAAAGCTAGCCTCGTCTTATCCACCGGTTGCACCTCAAAGCGCACCGACCGCACTCGTTGCGGACAAGGACAAGAGCAAGGTCGAGGCCATCGCGCCGATCGCCGGCAAGCCGGAACGGGCTGACCTGGAACAAGCGGTTACCGATATTCGTGAATTCGTACAAGCGGCCCAGCGCAAACTGGATTTTTCGATTGACGATTCAACCCACCGGGTTGTGGTCAAGGTCATCGCCACCGACAGTGGCGAGGTGATTCGCCAGATTCCCTCGGAAACAGCCTTGAAGTTGGCGCAAAACCTGGCAAATGCCAGCCACGTGCTGTTCGACGAAAAGGTCTGAGCTGGCATGAAACTTGTTGCGGTGATGTCTTGATGGGTTGCTCGTCAAGAAAACGGCAACTACCGAATTAGGAGCACGATGATGGCGAGTACAACAGTTAGTGGTGTGGGTTCTGGTATCGATACCAGCTCGATCATTACGTCGCTGGTAAATGCTGAAAAAGCACCGAAACAGCTTCAGATCAACACGCAATCGCAGAAAGCGACCACTCAACTTTCGTCCATCGGAAAGATTCAGGCAGCCTTGGACGCGTTCCGTGGTGCGCTAAAGACCCAGGGGACCGACAACAGCTTCAGTGGCCTGGTCGGTACGTCCTCGGACGAAAAAGTTGCCACCATGACCGCAGGCGCGGGCGCTTCCAACGGCTCGTTTTCGCTGGTGGTGTCGCAGCTGGCCCAGCCTTCGAAGCTGAGCAGCGCCAACTTTGCCGGTGGCGCATCGAGCGTGATCAACAAGGGCAACACGGCGACCACGCTGACCATTTCGCAGTCAGGCAAGAACTTTGACGTTAGTGTGGCGCCCGGCGCGACCCTGCAGCAGGTACGTGACTCGATCAACTCGCAGTTCGGCACTGCGGGCCTGAGTGCCAACATCCTCACCGACTCCAATGGTTCACGGTTGATCCTCACCTCGACCAATGGCGGTGTGGGCACGGACTTGACCATGTCCGGCAACTCGGGTGTCGACACCGGCTACACCGTGGTCAATCCGCCGCAGAATGCCAAGTACACCATTGATGGCATTGCCGCCGAATCGAAGACCAACAACATTACCGAGGCGGTGAGTGGTGTCAGCATCAAGTTGCTGACGGTGTCGCCGCTGGCGACTGCGGGAGACAAGAGTGATAATCCTGTGCGTACGGCCCTGACCATCTCCGTCAGTACCAGCACCACCGCACTCAAATCCGGCGTCAAGGGCTTCGTCGACACCTACAACGCGCTGCTCAAGGCGATGACCGCAGAAACGGCGGTGACCAAAAGTGCGGCGGGCGACCCCGTGGCGGCGACATTGACCGGTGACTCGACCATGCGCACGCTGCAATCGGCGATTCGCAACGAGTTCAACACGATGTCGGGCAACGGTGCATTGAGATCCCTGGCCCAGTTCGGCGTCGAAACCGACCAGACCACCGGCCTGCTGTCGATCGACGACAAGCAGTGGGACAACGCGATGAAGACCAATGCTGCGGACCTCAGCAGCATCTTCACGGGCAAGGACGGCTTGCTGGCGCGCTTGACCACGGCGACCGACTCCTACGCCAAACCGACCACCGGTATCCTGGCGACGCGTTCCACCTCGTTGTCCGATAGCCTCAAGGACCTGGCCAAGCAACAGTCTGCACTCGACCAGCGGATCGATGCCTACCAGACCACGTTGACCAACAAGTACGCGGCGATGGACTCCCTGGTGGCCCAGTTGCGCCAGCAGAGCAACAACGTGTTGGGTACGCTCAACGCGCTGAACAACCAGAAAAACAACTGATTTGACTGATTGGCAAAAAGCCCGGGTCGTTGACCTGGGCTTTTTTATGCGTGCGCAGACTCCCTGTGGCGAGCAGGCGTGTTGTGGCGAGCGGGCTTGCCCCGCGTTGGGGTGCGAAGCGCCCCCCATCGAGCAAAACGCGGTGTACCTGATACGGCTCAGCGCCTGGCTTTGGGGCTGCTGCGCAGCCCAACGCAGGACAAGCCTGCTCGCCACAGGGAGTCTGCGCTTAAACTGAACGGCATTAGGGCAAGCCCGCTCGCCACATAAAAGCTCCACTGCTGGGGTTTAAGCGTTCCTCATGCACACGTCAGGGCAGCCACGCCTCTCGCCATGCCAGCAGGTTGTCTTCCCTGAGCATCCACTTGTCCAGTATCACGCTGTGCAGGGCGTCGCCGGCTGCGGCGCTGGCGTCCGGTTCGGCCAGGTGTTCGCGAATGGCGGCAATCCAGTCACTGGAGCGGTTCTTGACCCGCGTCACCGGAAGATCACCGCGATAACACAGGATGTCCGAACAGATCACCGGCAGGGCGCAGGCGCCGTATTCCAGCAGCCGCAGGTTGCTTTTGCAGGCGTTGAAAAAATTGTCTTCCAGCGGCGCCAGCGCCAGGTCCAGGTTCAGGGCTGCCAGGCGTGCCGGGTATTGGTCGATGTTCACGCCACCGTGAAACTCATGGACGTAGGGGCGCAGGGCCGGTGGGCACATGCCCATGAACACCCATTCCACCTCGCCGGCCAGTTCGCGAACCACCTCGGCAATCACTAGCAGGTCGGCGCCGTGGCTCGAACCACCGGCCCAGCCCACCCGAGGCTTGCGCCCCTGCTGGCGCAGGCTCGTCAGCCCGCTCCACCACTGGGCGGGCAGGCGGTTCTCCATCACGCGAATGTCGGCGTTGTAGCCTTTGAGCGCATTGGCCAGCGGTTGGGTCGACACCACCAGTCGATCGCACAGGGCAACGGCCTTTTTCAGGCGCTTGGCGGTGTCTTTGGGAAACAGCGAGCGGGTCAGGTTGCCCTTGGGCACATCCAGGATGTAGTCGTCCAGCTCGTACACCTTGAAGGCTTTGGACAGCGAACGGGCATTCTGGATGACTTCCAGTTGGGTTTTGGTGAACTGGCGCTGGAAGATGATCGTGTCCGGCGCCAGGCGCTCCAGTTCTACCGGTTGCAGCAGCAAATCGCTCACTTCACCGTCGATCAGTCTGGCGGCCTGCAAGGCAGCGAAGGGCTGACGCACTCGATAATGCCCGCTGCCGAAGGAGTCGCCGGGATAGCACAGAGCATAAGGCAGCGTGCGGCTGGCGAATGGCCGCCAGGCCACATCGCTGTTGCATTCGTAAGCGAAGCCGCCGCCTTCCAGGGTCAGGTTGCGATTGTAGGCAGGGTCGTTCGCCAACTGCGGCAGCCAGCGCTGATACATCACCGACTGTTCGCGCTTGAAGCGCTCGCGTTTGGCGTCCTGGCTGGTCTTGTCGACCTTGTTCTGACTCACATTGGCTTCATGCATCAGTATCGAGTAAGGCGTCCAGACCACCAGTTGCCCGGCCTGGCCGACTTTCAGGCACAGGTCCACATCGTTGTAGGAAACCCCCAGGCCGGCCTCGTCCATCCCGCCCACCTGGCGATACAGCTCGGTGCGGATCATCAGGCAGGCGGCGGTTACGGCGCTGTAGTTCTGATCGATCTGCAGGCGGTGCAGGTAGCCGTTGGACAGCATCGGGCTGTCGATGAAGCCGTGATCGGCCACGCCGCGCAAGCCAAGGACCACGCCTGCGTGCTGCACCGCGCCGTTGGGGAACAGCAGTTTGGCGCCGACAATGCCGACTTCCGGTCGCTGGGCGTGATGGAGCAGGGCGTCCAGCCAATCGCCGTTGATGACGGCGGTGTCGTTGTTGAGCAGCACCAGGTACTCGCCACGGGCGCGACTGGCGGCGAAGTTGTTGATGGCCGAATAGTTGAACGGGTGTGGGTAGCGCAGGATGCGCACCTTGGCATCGTTCAGGTGCTCCATGCCGGCGAACCATTCGCGGGCTTCGGCGGTTTGGCTGTTGTTGTCGACGATGAGCAGTTCGTAATAGGTATAGCGGGTGTTCTCCATCAGGCTTTCTATGCAGCGCATCAGCATAGGCAGTTGGTCTTTGGTGGGGATGATGATCGACACCAACGGTTTTGCGGGGTGCTGATAGACCACGCGGTGCACCATCGGCAGGGGGCCGGTGCGCAATTCGTGCGCCACGCCCAGGCGCTGCAGGTGCGCCTCGACGACCGCAGCGGAGTGGGCGATAACCTGGGCTTCACACAGCCAATGGCCGAAGTTGATAGCCTGGTGCACCAGCACTTCGGCGATATGGCCGACGCAGCCCAGCCCGTGAGCCTCGATCAGCCGCAAGAGCAGGTCTTGGGGCGCAAGTTCCGTGAAGGCAGGGTCGAAGCCATCGGCCTGCAAGGCGGCGTCGCGGCTGAACGCCAGGGTGCGGCCCACATACGGGTAACTGCGCAACAGGTCGAGGTTGAGGTCCGGCTTGAAGACCGGGTCCTGGCAGCCCGAGGCGGTGATCGAATCCTCGTCGCTGTAACAGGCACGGATGCCGGGATTCAGCGCGATCCCCTCGGCCAGCAGCAGCAGGGCATGGGGGTCGAGCTGGTCGCCGCCGCGCAGCAGGTAGTACCAGTCGGCCTGGATGCCTTGCAGCAGTTCATTGAGCTGGCTCGGCCAGGACTCTGCCAGCGGCAGCCACACCAGATTGTCGGCCGGGTTTATCCCGGCGGGCTCGACATTGGACAGTACGGCGATGGCTGCCGCCTGGTAGAGCTGGCGGTCGATGCTGTCCAGGGTGGCGCGCAAGGCGGCGATGTCACCGCTGGTATCGGTCACCACCAGCAATACGCCCGGTTGCTGCGGCCAGCTTGCCAGTCGCGCCGGCAAGCCTTCGAATTCGCTGGCGGCCAGTTGCCGGGTTGCCAGCCAGCGCTGATACAGGTGGACATTGCGCTGCTGTTTGCCGAGATGTCCCAGCACGCCGAAAAAACGTTCAAACGCGTGGGCAAGGGTGCCGTCAAGCTGGCCGGCCTCGGTTTCAAAGTCGGCAGGCATCAGGTGCATGCGCTCCAGTGGGGCCAGTGCCTCCAGGCGCATGAAGAACATGGTGCCGCCAAAAAAATCCGCCTCGTTGATGTGCTGTGGGTCAATGCCGGCACGCTCGGCCAGGGCGAGCAGATGGAAGCGGTTGTTTTCAGACAGGTTGGTGACCACTGCCTGGCGATAGTGCTCCGTGCCCAGCAGCGGATGGTGCGTCGGGTTGGCCAGGTACTCCACCGACTGGCGAAAGCGCACTGGCCCGAGCAGGTCATCGAACAGGTCACTGGCCCATGAATTGGCGACACCCAGGTGGATCGAACGCTTGGTGTGCAGCTTGACAAGGGTGTGGATATTATCGGCGCGTAAATACGGCAGTACGCTCAAAAACGGCAGGACGTCGCGCCCATGGTTGGGCACCCGGAACAGTGAATAACCCAGGCCTACTGCCGCCAAATGGCCGCGTACTTCATTTTCGCGCCCTGCCATACAGGTGACGTATAGATGCAGACGCTCATGCAGTTGAATCAGGCGCTGCAGGATGTCTGGCAGCAAATCCGGGTGAAAGGCATGGATCACCACGGCCACGGGGGGCTCGCTGTCCTCCAGAGTGGGCCGGTGTACCTCCAGCAATTCGCACGTTTCGGCACTGCCCGCCGATGCAGTAGCTTCGGCATTGGGGGCAACGTAAGCATTGCGCAGTGCAAACGGCGTGAATGCCTGAGGGCTGAACAGGGAGCGGCGACGCACCTGCAGCAGGAACTGCGGGCGATACAATCCCAGCGCACGAATCTGCTCGACGAAGTCGGCACGGCTCTGCTTGAACAGCGCTTGCATGTCGGGCTGATTCTGACGCTGGTCGGCGTGCCGACGAAACAGCGACAGCGGCTCATGCAGAAACGCCAGGTGACCGTGCTGCAGCAGGTTCACAAACATCGCCAGGTCGTTGATGGCGCGGATCACCACACCGCCAAGGGCACAGATGTGCGGCAGTTTGTCGCTCAACTGCGCGCGGCGAAACATCACGGTGCTGGGTTCGCCGATGAAATTCACCGGCCAGTCGCAGAGCAGCGAAATAATGTCTTCGCCGTGCAGGCAGGTGTCTTCGCTGAACACGCCGCACGTTTCGAGGATATCCGGCTGCGCGTCACCCTGGGCATCGATTATCGTGCGTCGCGAAGTGACCAGCGCGATGTCACCACGCGCCTGGAGTACCGCCGCCATGCGTGAAACGCAGTCGGGCAGCAGCACGTCATCGTCGTTGAGAAACTTGATGTATTCGCCCTGGGACTCCTGCATGCAGCGGTTGAGGTTGAGCATGCCGCCCAACTGCTGTTCGTTGTGCAGGTAGCGCACCGGCACAGCCGACTGTGCAGCCAGGCGTTCGGTAATCAGGCGAACGCCGTCGTCGCGACAATCATCGGTGATCACCACTTCGATATTGGTGTAGCGCTGATTCAGCGCACTGCTCAATGCCGCCTCGAAGAATCGAGGGCTGTAGGCCGGTATCGCAATGCTGACCAGCGGCACGTGTGTGGCTGAAGGAGTAGTTGTCATGCTCACACCAGTTTGAACAAGGGGCGAAGGTTGAACCGGATGTCTGCGCGCGCGGTCATGTCGCTGCCGCTTGATCGGTGAGCAGGTCTGCCAGGCAGTCGATCACTCGTTCGATGTCCGCATCGGTCAATGAAAGATGAAAGGGCAAACCCAGCAGGCGTTCGGTCAATAGGTCGACCTGCGGCAGCGGGCCGGCTGCGCACGCCTGGAAGGCCGGGTGGCCGTGCAGGGGAGGGCAGTACCAGCGACGGGTTTCGATGTCTTCGCCGAGCAGGCGCAGTTGAATGTCCACGCCGCGAACGCCCGGCGGCAGTAACACGAGCATCAGGCTGTACACGCCTTCGGCGGGTTTGACTTGAAGTTTCAGTGCGGGAATCCGCTCCAGCAGGCGGGCGGCATAGCGCTGATGCAGGTTGCGCCGTGTTTCGGCGACGGTCGGCCAGTTGTCCAGCGCGGCCAGCGCAACGGCGGCGTGGTATTCGCTCATCTTGCCGTTCTCGCCCGCATCGAACACCAGGCCGCCACTCTGGGCATCGATGCCGAAGTTGCTGAGTGCGCGCATGCTCTGGCCATAAGCGTGGTGGCGAGCGGCGACAAAACCGCCTTCGCCGCCGCCCAGCGCCTTGGTGGCGTGCAGGCTGAAGGCAACCTTGGTGGTCAGGCCGACCTGTTGATTGCCCCAGGCGCCTGCGGCGTCCACCACCACCGGGATGCCGGTTTCGGCGGTGAACAGGTCCCAGCCGGCGACGTCCTGAGGGCAACCATACGTCGCGACCGGCATCACTGCGTCAAAAGGCGTTTGAGCCAGTGCTGCGCGTGCTATGGCGGGCGTCAGCAACCAGTTGTCCGAGTCCACATCGCTGATCAGCGGCGTAAGTCCCGCACGGATGATGGCGGTGGCCGTGGCGACGAAGGTCAGCCCCGGCACGAGCACTCGGCCAGCCTTGCGCAGCCTCAACGCTTCCAGAGCGATTTGCAGCGCGCAGGTGCCATTGGCCATGGACACTACATGCACCTTCGTCGGCTCGCGACTGAATGAGCGCGACAGCCGCTCTTCGAGTTCGCAGACCAGCGGGCCGAAATTGGTGTACCAGCGATTTTCATCGATCTGCTGCCAGTACGGAAGAATCTGCTCGACCTTCGGCATCTCTGGCACTAACAACTTGATGATATTTTTCATGGTGCCCGCGACTGTCAATTAAATATCGTTTCCTACGATTGGAAATGGGCAAAGCAGGAACTGTACCAAGCGGATTTGTGGCGCCCTTGCGGCACCACGCAAAAAGCCAATGCTGCGTGCATTGGCTTTTTTGATAACCGCGGGATTAAAGTTATGGGTAATCGAGTCGACATAAACGTTACTGAAATCTTTCCGCTGTCGCCTGTTACGAGGTAGAACCATGAATCCCATGAGAGCCCTTCGCCAATACCAGAAGGTCAATTCCCATGCTCAGATCTCTGAAGCCAGTCCGCACCGTCTGGTGCAGATGCTGATGGAGGGTGGGCTTGACCGCATGGCTCAGGCCAAGGGGGCGCTGGCGCGTGGTGACATTGCGCAAAAGGGCCTGATGCTCGGCAAGGCGGTGGATATCATCATCGGCCTGCGCGACGGTCTGGACGCTGAAAAGAGCGAAAACCCGGCGTATGTCCAGCAACTGGAAAGTCTGTATGCCTACATGACCAACCGTCTGATGGAAGCCAACCTGCATAACGACCCCGAGATGATCGACGAGGTTGCGCGCTTGATGATTACCGTCAAGCAAGGCTGGGATGGTATCGCTACCCCACAAGGCGCCGCACAGTAAGGCCAACGGCCTCGAGGAATACGTCATGAGCCATGCACTGCAACGCATTGATGAAACCCGTGAGGCGCTGGTGGGCGCGCTGGCGGACCGTAACTGGGAGGCCATCGGCGAACTCGACCTGGGCTGCCGCGATGTGATCGATCAGGTGCTCAGCGAAGCACCGGTCAACGAGGATGCGTTGCGTGAAAAGCTGGAAAGTCTGCTGGCGGTGTACCAGCAATTGCTCGAGGTGACGACGGGGGAGAGACAGGCGATTTTCGAAGAGATGTCGCAGATCAACCAGGCGAAAAACGCGTCAAAGGTCTACCATCTGTTTGGTTGAACAGAGTCGGTTAACCCTAATGCGCGTCATAAATTTGACTGCGCAGGTTTTTTTGACTTAACTAGTGTTGTTTTCAGATTTCAGACGTCTACAAGGTAATGAGTCCTACGGACGTCTTGATTGCTCTCACACTGGGGCAGGAAGTTTTACTAGGGAAGTTGCTATTGCATGTGGCGTGAAACCAAAATTCTGCTCATTGATGACGATAGCGTTCGCCGCCGCGACCTGGCGGTGATTTTGAATTTTCTTGGCGAAGAAAATCTGCCCTGCGGCAGCCATGATTGGCAGCAGGCGGTCAGCTCATTGTCATCGAGCCGTGAAGTCATCTGTGTGCTGATCGGGACGGTAAACGCTCCTGGCGCAGTTTTGGGCTTGTTAAAGACACTGTCGACCTGGGATGAGTTCCTTCCGGTGTTGCTGATGGGCGATATTTCTTCGGTCGAGTTGCCCGAAGACCAACGCCGCCGCGTGTTGTCCACACTGGAAATGCCGCCCAGCTACAGCAAATTGCTCGACTCCCTGCACCGTGCCCAGGTCTATCGCGAGATGTACGACCAGGCCCGCGAGCGCGGCCGTCACCGCGAGCCCAACCTGTTCCGCAGCCTGGTCGGCACCAGCCGTGCGATCCAGCACGTGCGCCAGATGATGCAGCAAGTGGCCGACACCGACGCCAGCGTGCTGATCCTCGGCGAGTCCGGCACCGGCAAGGAAGTGGTCGCGCGTAACCTGCACTATCACTCCAAGCGTCGCGACGGGCCCTTTGTGCCGGTCAATTGCGGGGCGATCCCGGCAGAGCTGCTTGAAAGCGAACTGTTCGGCCACGAGAAGGGCGCCTTCACCGGCGCCATCACCAGCCGTGCCGGGCGCTTCGAACTGGCCAACGGCGGCACCCTGTTCCTCGACGAAATCGGCGACATGCCGCTGCCGATGCAGGTCAAGCTGTTGCGCGTGTTGCAGGAACGCACCTTCGAACGTGTGGGCAGCAACAAGACCCAGAGCGTTGATGTGCGCATCATTGCCGCCACCCACAAAAACCTCGAAAGCATGATCGAGGTCGGCAGCTTCCGCGAAGACCTGTACTACCGCCTCAACGTATTCCCCATCGAGATGGCTCCGCTGCGCGAGCGCGTGGAAGACATCCCGTTGCTGATGAACGAATTGATCTCGCGCATGGAACACGAAAAGCGCGGCTCGATCCGCTTCAACTCCGCCGCGATCATGTCCTTGTGCCGTCACGGCTGGCCGGGCAACGTCCGCGAGCTGGCCAACCTGGTGGAGCGCATGGCGATCATGCATCCCTATGGCGTGATCGGCGTGGTCGAGCTGCCGAAAAAATTCCGCTACGTCGACGACGAAGACGAGCAGATGGTCGACAGCCTGCGCAGTGACCTGGAAGAGCGAGTGGCCATCAATGGCCATACGCCAGACTTCGCGTCCACTGCCATGCTGCCGCCCGAAGGCCTGGACCTGAAGGACTACCTCGGCAATCTGGAGCAAGGCCTTATTCAGCAGGCCCTGGACGATGCCAACGGCATCGTCGCCCGCGCCGCCGAACGCCTGCGCATCCGTCGAACCACGCTGGTGGAGAAGATGCGCAAGTACGGAATGAGCCGTCGTGAAGGTGATGAACAGCCGGATGATTGACGCCTGTTTTTCAACTGACTGAAAAATAAGTCTATTTTTTTAGGCACGGGTATTGCTACAGCTCTCGCAACGTTCCGTTTAACTGACGGTCAGCCAGCGAGAGAGCATCATGCCCCACGCCGCCCAGCTATCTTCGGCCCCTGCCATCCAGGGGCTGGTTCCGCCTGTAGAGTCGCCGATCCGCCAGGGTCTTGAGCAGGCGTTCTCGCAGTTCAACCAGATGTCGAGCCAACTGACCGACTCCTACAGCCTGCTGGAAGCCCGGGTTTCCGAGCTCAAGGGCGAGTTGGCGGTGGTCAGTGCCCAGCGTATGCAAGAGCTGGCCGAGAAAGAGCGTTTGGCCAACCGTCTGCAAAACCTGCTGTCGCTGTTGCCGGGTGGCGTCATCGTGATCGACGACCAAGGCCGCGTGCGCGAGGCCAACCCGGCCGCCTGCGACATGCTCGGCCTGCCGCTCGAAGGCGAACTGTGGCGTGAAGTCATCACCCGCTGCTTTGCCCCCCGTGAAGACGACGGCCATGAAATTTCCCTCAAGGACGGGCGCCGCCTGTCCATTGCCACCCGTTCCCTGGACGCCGAGCCCGGTCAGTTGGTGCTGCTCAACGACCTGACGGAAACCCGGCACCTGCAGGACCAACTGGCACGCCACGAACGGTTGTCATCGCTGGGCCGGATGGTCGCTTCTCTGGCGCATCAGATCCGCACACCGCTGTCGGCCGCGCTGATCTACGCCAGTCATTTGACTGACGAGCAATTGCCCGCCGCCACCCATCAGCGCTTTGCCGGACGCCTCAAAGAGCGCCTGCATGAGCTGGAGCATCAGGTGCGTGACATGCTGGTGTTTGCCCGTGGCGAGTTGCCTTTGACCGACCGCGTCACCCCGGCGGCGCTGATGCAGGCGCTGCAGGCCGCCGCTGCCACTCATATTCAGGACGTGCAAGTGCGCTGGCAGTGCGACAGCCATCTCGGTGAGCTGCTGTGCAACCGCGACACCCTGGTGGGCGCGCTGCTCAACCTGATCGAAAATGCCACCCAGGCCAGCGGCCCCGGCGCACGCCTGAAGATTCACTTGTACAGCCGCGAGCAAACCCTGCGCCTGTGCATCAGCGACAGCGGCAGCGGCATCGACCCGCGGGTGCTGCAACGCCTGGGCGAACCCTTTTTTACTACCAAGACCAACGGAACGGGCCTGGGCCTGACCGTGGTCAAGGCAGTGGCGCGTGCCCATCAGGGAGAATTGCTGCTGCACTCCCGGTTGGGGCGTGGCACCTGTGCATTGATGACCCTGCCGCTGTTTACCAGTGCGGCAGGCGCGGAGTAAGGATATGTCTATCAAGGTTTTGTTGGTGGAAGACGATCGCGCCCTGCGTGAGGCATTGGCTGACACGCTGCTGCTGGCGGGCCATGACTACTGCGCGGTCGGTTCCGCCGAAGAAGCCTTGGCGGCCGTGGAACAGGAGGCTTTCAGTCTGGTGGTCAGCGACGTGAACATGCCCGGCATGGACGGTCACCAGTTGCTCGGCCTGCTGCGCGCGCGCCACCCGCAATTGCCGGTGCTGCTGATGACCGCCCACGGCGCCGTCGAGCGTGCGGTGGACGCCATGCGCCAGGGCGCGGCAGATTATCTGGTCAAGCCGTTCGAGCCCAAGGCGCTGATCGAACTGGTTGCCCGGCACGCCCTTGGCGTTATTTCCAATCCCGACGGCGAGGGCCCGATTGCCTTCGAGCCGGCCAGTGCCCAGTTGTTGGAACTGGCCGCCCGTGTAGCGCGCAGCGACTCCACCGTGCTCATCTCGGGCGAGTCCGGCACCGGTAAGGAAGTGCTGGCGCGCTATATCCACCAGCAATCGAGCCGCGCCAAACAACCGTTTATCGCGATCAATTGCGCCGCGATCCCCGACAACATGCTCGAAGCCACCCTGTTCGGCCACGAAAAGGGCTCGTTCACCGGTGCCATCGCGGCCCAGGCTGGCAAGTTCGAGCAGGCAGACGGCGGCACCATCCTGCTCGATGAAATCTCGGAAATGCCTCTGGGCCTGCAAGCCAAGCTGCTGCGGGTATTGCAGGAGCGTGAAGTGGAGCGGGTGGGCGCGCGCAAGCCGATTCAGCTGGATATTCGCGTGGTCGCCACCACCAACCGCGACCTGGCGGGTGAAGTGGCGGCGGGGCGCTTTCGTGAAGACCTGTTCTACCGGCTGTCGGTATTCCCTCTGGCTTGGCGCCCGTTGCGCGAACGCCCGGCGGACATCATCCCGCTGGCCGAGCGCCTGTTGCGCAACCACGTCAAAAAAATGAAGCACGCCCAGGCGCGGCTGTCGGCCGAGGCCCAGGCGTGTCTGATCGGCTACCCGTGGCCGGGTAATGTGCGCGAACTGGACAACGCAATCCAGCGTGCGTTGATCCTGCAGCAGGGCGGCTTGATCCAGCCGCAGGATTTCTGCCTGGCCACTGGCACGGGCGCGGCGCCGTTGCCGAGCCTGGCGCCCGCGCCCGTGGTCGCCGAAGCCGAATCGGCGGGCGCGCTGGGTGACGACCTGCGTCGCCGTGAATTCCAGATGATCATCGACACCCTGCGTGCCGAGCGCGGCCGCCGCAAAGAGGCCGCCGAGCGCCTCGGTATCAGCCCGCGCACCCTGCGCTACAAGCTGGCGCAGATGCGCGACGCCGGCATGGACGTCGAAGCCTACCTCTTCGCCACCTGACTCAACCCTGCACCGGTTTGCTCAGCCCCGTGGCGAGCAGGCTTGCCCTGCGTTGGGCTGCGCAGCAGCCCCAAAGCCAGGCGCTGAGCCGTATCAGGTACACCGCGTTTTGCTCGATGGGGGGCGCTTCGCACCCCAACGCGGGGCAAGCCCGCTCGCCACAGGAGTCGTCCTCGTCAATGACTGGGTGAAATATAGTCCGACCGCCTTTGTCGCCTTTTCTTACGAGTTGCTCCAGAGCTGGCACCCTTGTTGCACCTACCCCTGATAACTGCTGCGTAGTGTCAAAAATTTGCGGGTTGTCGGAGAGAGAAGGTCATGAGCCAGGGTATTGAGTTCAATCGGTTGATGTTGGATATGCGCTCCATGCAAATGGATGCCATGGCCCGGCCGAAATCCGTCGCACCCGTGCCGGAACTGGGCCAAAGCAATTTTGCCGACATGCTCGGTCAGGCCATCAACAAGGTCAGCGACACCCAGCAAGCCTCCAGCCAGTTGGCCACCGCATTCGAAATCGGCAAAAGCGGCGTGGACCTCACTGATGTGATGGTCGCTTCGCAAAAGGCCAGCGTTTCCTTTCAAGCCTTGACCCAAGTGCGTAACAAAGTGGTTCAGGCTTACCAAGACATCATGCAGATGCCGGTTTAAGGGCGAGAGTTAAGTCATGGCAGAAGCAGTCACCGACAACGTACCCGCCAAAGCAGGTGGCAAGCCGCCGCTGTTTGGCCTGTCGTTCCTGGAAAACCTCTCGGAAATGACTATGCTGCGTCAGGTCGGCCTGATGGTCGGCCTGGCGGCGAGCGTGGCGATTGGCTTTGCCGTGGTGCTGTGGTCGCAGCAGCCCGATTACCGTCCGCTGTACGGCAGCCTGGCGGGCATGGATTCCAAGCAGATCATGGAAACCCTCGCCGCCGCCGACATCGCCTACACCGTAGAACCCAACTCCGGCGCCTTGCTGGTCAAGGCCGATGACGTGGCCCGTGCCCGCATGAAGCTGGCCGCCGCCGGCGTGACGCCGTCCGACAGCAACATCGGTTTCGAAATCCTCGACAAGGACCAGGGCCTGGGCACCAGCCAGTTCATGGAAGCCACGCGCTACCGTCGTGGCCTTGAAGGCGAACTGGCGCGCACCATCTCCAGCCTCAACAACGTCAAGGGCGCCCGTGTGCACCTGGCGATTCCGAAAAGCTCGGTGTTCGTGCGTGACGAGCGCAAGCCCAGCGCCTCGGTACTGGTTGAGCTGTTTTCCGGCCGCTCCCTCGAGCCTGGCCAGGTACTGGCGATCATCAACCTGGTGGCCACCAGCGTTCCCGAACTGAGCAAGTCGCAAATCACCGTGGTCGACCAGAAGGGCAACCTGCTGTCGGACATGGCCGAAAACTCCGCGCTGACCCAGGCCGGCAAGCAGTTCGACTACAGCCGCCGCATGGAAAGCATGCTCACCCAGCGGGTGCACAACATCCTGCAACCGGTGTTGGGCAACGACCGCTACAAGGCCGAAGTCTCCGCCGACGTGGACTTCAGCGCTGTCGAGTCGACGTCCGAGCAGTTCAACCCGGACCAGCCAGCGCTGCGCAGCGAGCAATCGACCAGCGAGCAACGTACCGCCAGCAGCGGCCCGCAAGGTGTGCCGGGTGCCCTGAGCAACCAGCCACCGACCCCGGCCACCGCCCCGCAAACCACCGGTGGCGCCGCCGCCACCGCTGGCGCCATTGCCGCCGGGCAGCCGCTGCTTGACGCCAACGGCCAGCAGATCATGGACCCGGCCACCGGCCAGCCGATGCTCGCGCCGTACCCGGCGGACAAGCGTAACCAGTCCACCAAGAACTTCGAACTCGACCGTTCCATCAGCCACACCAAGCAGCAGCAGGGCCGCATCAATCGCCTGTCGGTGTCGGTAGTGGTCGATGACCAGGTCAAGGTCAACGCTGCCGACGGTGCCGTGACCCGTGCGCCGTGGACCGCCGATGAATTGGCGCGCTTCACCCGCCTGGTACAGGATGCCGTTGGTTTCGACGCCAGCCGTGGCGACAGCGTCAGCGTGATCAACATGCCGTTCTCCGCCGAGCGTGGCGAAGTCATCGCTGAAGCGGCGTTCTACACTCAGCCGTGGTTCTGGGACATCGTCAAGCAAGTGCTGGGGGTGTTGTTCATCCTGGTGCTGGTGTTCGGTGTGCTGCGTCCGGTGCTCAACAACATCACCGGCAACGGCAAGAAACAACTGGCCCTGGCCGGTGGCGACGTCGAGTTGGGTGGCATGGGCGGCCTGGACGGCGAACTGGCCAACGACCGCGTCAGCCTCGGCGGCCCGCAAAGCATCCTGTTGCCCAGCCCGAGCGAAGGCTATGACGCTCAGCTGAACGCAATCAAGAGTCTGGTAGCAGAAGACCCGGGCCGTGTGGCCCAGGTCGTGAAAGAGTGGATCAACGCAGATGAGTGATAATCGAGCCGCTGTTGCCAAGCTCTCCCGAGTCGACAAAGCCGCCGTGCTGCTGCTGTCGCTGGGCGAAACCGACGCCGCCCAGGTGCTGCGTCACATGGGGCCCAAAGAGGTCCAGCGCGTGGGCGTGGCCATGGCGCAGATGCGCAATGTGCACCGTGAGCAAGTCGAACAGGTGATGAGCGAGTTCGTCGAGATTGTCGGCGACCAGACCAGCCTGGGCGTCGGCTCCGACAGCTACATCCGCAAGATGCTCACCTCGGCGCTCGGCGAAGACAAGGCCAACGGCCTGATCGACCGCATCCTGCTGGGCGGCAACACCAGCGGCCTGGACAGCCTCAAGTGGATGGAACCGCGCGCGGTGGCCGACGTGATCCGCTACGAACACCCACAGATCCAGGCCATCGTCGTCGCGTACCTGGACCCGGACCAGGCCGGTGAAGTGCTCGGCCACTTCGACCATAAAGTGCGCCTGGACATCATCCTGCGCGTGTCGTCGCTGAACACTGTGCAGCCGGCGGCCCTGAAAGAACTCAACACGATTCTGGAGAAGCAGTTCTCCGGCAATTCGAATGCCTCGCGCACCACCCTGGGCGGCATCAAGCGCGCGGCCGATATCATGAACTTCCTCGACAGCTCGGTCGAAGGCCAGTTGATGGACTCGATCCGCGAGATCGACGACACCCTGTCCGGCCAGATCGAAGACCTGATGTTCGTGTTCAACAACCTCTCCGATGTTGACGACCGTGGCATCCAGGCGTTGCTGCGTGAGGTGTCTTCGGATGTGCTGGTGCTGGCGCTCAAAGGCTCCGACGAGAACGTCAAGGAGAAGATCTTCAAGAACATGTCCAAGCGCGCGTCCGAACTGCTGCGCGACGACCTCGAAGCCAAGGGTCCGGTACGCGTCAGCGACGTCGAAACTGCGCAGAAGGAAATCCTCACGATTGCCCGCCGTATGGCCGAAGCCGGAGAAATCGTTCTCGGTGGGAAGGGCGGCGAAGAAATGATCTAAGGCGCTGTCCATGTCGAGCAAAGATGAAACGCCCAGCGACCTGATTCGCGCGCGGGACGTGGGCGGGTTCGACATCTGGTCGTTGCCCAGCTTCGACCCGCATGTGCCCGAGCCCGAACCCGCACCGGTGGTGGAAACCCCGGCGGAGATGGAAGAAGTGCCCTTGGACGAAGTCCAGCCGCTGACCCTCGAAGAGTTGGAAGCCATCCGCCAGGAGGCTTACAACGAAGGCTTCGCGGCAGGCGAAAAGGACGGTTTTCGCAGCACCACCCTCAAGGTGCGCCAGGAGGCCGAGGTGGCGCTGGGCGTCCAGCTCGCCAGCCTGGAACGCCTGATGAACGGGCTGTTCGAGCCGATTGCCGGGCAGGACGCGCAGATCGAAAAATCCATGGTCGCACTGGTGCAGCACATCACGCGCCAGGTGATCCAGCGCGAACTGGTGCTGGACTCCAGCCAGATCGAAGGCGTGATGCGCGAAGCGCTCAAATTGCTGCCCCTGGGTGTCGGCAATGTGCGGCTGTACATCAATCCGCAGGATTTCGAGCAGGTCAAAGCCTTGCGCGAGCGCCATGAAGAAACCTGGCGCATCGTCGAGGACGCCGCGCTGCAGCCCGGCGGCTGCCGGGTCGAGACCGAACACAGCCGCATCGATGCCACGGTGGAAACCCGCATCAGCCAGATCATGGCCAAGTTGCTCGACCAGCAGCACGAACAGGCCATGAACCCGGGCGAACCCGATATCAGCATCGACCTGGACCGCCCGGATGCGCCTTGACCGTACCAGCTTCGCCAAGCGCCTGGGCGGTTACGCCGAGGCCACGCAGCTGCCCGGCCAGCCGATTCTTGAAGGGCGCCTGCTGCGCATGGTCGGCCTGACCCTCGAAGCCGAGGGCCTGCGCGCCGCCATGGGCAGCCGGTGCCTGGTGATCAACGACGACAGCTACCACCCGGTGCAGGTCGAAGCCGAAGTGATGGGCTTCTCCGGCAGCAAGGTGTTCCTGATGCCGGTCGGCAGCGTTGCAGGCATCGCCCCCGGCGCCCGCGTGGTGCCGCTGGCCGACACCGGCCGCCTGCCCATGGGCATGAGCATGCTCGGCCGCGTGCTTGACGGCGCCGGCCGTGCGCTCGACGGCAAGGGTGGCATGAAGGCCGAAGACTGGGTGCCGATGGACGGCCCCACGATCAACCCGCTCAATCGCAACCCCATCAGCCAGCCGCTCGACGTGGGCATTCGCAGCATCAACGGTTTATTGACGGTCGGGCGCGGCCAGCGTCTGGGCCTGTTCGCCGGTACCGGGGTGGGTAAATCGGTGCTGCTGGGCATGATGACGCGCTTTACCGAGGCCGACATCATCGTGGTGGGGCTGATCGGCGAGCGTGGCCGCGAGGTCAAGGAGTTCATCGAGCACAGCCTGGGCCCGGAAGGCCTCAAGCGCTCGGTGGTGGTCGCATCGCCGGCCGACGATGCGCCGCTGATGCGCTTGCGCGCCGCCATGTACTGCACGCGCATCGCCGAATATTTTCGCGACAAGGGCAAGAATGTCCTGTTGCTGATGGACTCGCTCACACGTTTTGCCCAGGCCCAGCGGGAAATTGCCCTGGCCATCGGCGAGCCGCCGGCGACCAAGGGTTACCCGCCGTCCGTATTCGCCAAGTTGCCCAAGCTGGTGGAGCGCGCCGGTAATGCCGAGGCGGGCGGCGGCTCGATCACGGCGTTCTACACGGTTTTGTCCGAAGGCGATGACCAGCAGGACCCGATTGCCGACTCGGCGCGGGGCGTGCTCGACGGCCACATCGTGCTGTCCCGGCGCCTGGCCGAGGAAGGGCACTACCCGGCCATCGATATCGAAGCCTCCATCAGCCGGGTGATGCCATCGGTGGTAACGCCGGAGCACATGGCCCGCGCCCAGCAATTCAAGCAACTGTGGTCGCGCTATCAACAGAGCCGCGACCTGATCAGCGTGGGTGCCTACGTGGCCGGTGGCGATCGCGAGACCGACCTGGCGATTGCCCTGCAACCGCAACTGGTGACCTACCTGCGCCAGGGCCTCAACGACAACATCAGCATGGGCGAAAGCGAGGCTCACTTGCAGTCGATCTTCGCCCCGGCGCCAGGCGGTTAAGCCATGGCCAATTCGCGTTCTGCACGCCTTGCGCCGGTGGTGGAGATGGCCGAAAAGGCCGAAAAAGCCGCGGTGCAGCGCCTGGGTTATTTCCAGGGCCAGGTGCGCCTGGCCGAAAGCAAGCTGGGCGACCTTGAACGCTTTCGCAGCGAGTACCAGCAGCAGTGGATCGACCGTGGCAGCAAGGGCGTGTCCGGCCAGTGGCTGATGGGTTACCAGGGCTTTCTCAACCAGCTGGAAACCGCCGTCGGTCAGCAACGCCAGAGCCTGGCCTGGCACCAGAACAACCTCGACAAGGCGCGTGAAAGTTGGCAAGCCGCCTATGCCCGGGTCGAGGGTCTGCGCAAACTGGTGCAGCGCTACATCGACGAAGCGCGCGCGCTGGAAGACAAGCGTGAGCAGAAGCTGCTCGATGAGCTGTCGCAACGTCTTCCCCGCCAATCCCCGTTCTAAATAGGGGACAAACCCCTCCCGCGATTGATTTGCTGTGTTGCTCGGATTCCATTCAACTGCTAAACCTGTGTCACATTTACCCATGACAAGGAAGCAGTTAAATGTCGGTCGAAAAAAAAGTATCCATGGATGGGAAGACGTTGACGATTGCGATCAAGGGCCGCTTCGATTTCAGCAGCCACCAGGATTTTCGCAACGTCTATGAAGGCGTTTACCCCAAGCCCGAGACGGTCGTGGTGGACTTGAAGGAAACCACCTACATGGACAGCTCGGCGCTGGGCATGCTTCTGCTGCTGCGCGACCATGCGGGGGGCGACAAGGCCTATATCCGTGTGATCAACAGCAGTTCGGACGTGCGCAAGATCCTCGCCATCTCCAACTTCGACAAACTGTTCGATATCGAATGAGTGTCCAGGCCCCTGTCCTTGAGGCGCTGACGATTCTGATCGCCGAAGACAGCGCCGCCGACCTGCTGTTGCTGTCGACCATCGTGCGTCGTCAGGGCCATCAGGTGCTCACCGCCACCAATGGTGCTGAAGCGGTGCAGGTGTTTACCCGTGAACGCCCGCACCTGGTGTTGATGGACGCGCTGATGCCGGTGATGGATGGGTTCGAGGCTGCGCGGCGGATCAAGCAACTGGCGGGCGAAGCGCTGGTGCCGCTGATTTTCCTCACCTCCCTGCGCGAAAGCGAAGCCCTGGCCAAATGCCTGGACGCTGGCGGCGATGACTTTTTGGCCAAACCCTATAACCCGGTGATCCTCGCGGCCAAGATCAACGCCATGGACCGCCTGCGTCGCCTGCAGGCCACGGTGTTGCAGCAGCGCGACCTGATCGCCAAACACCATGAGTACCTGTTGCACGAGCAGCGGGTGGCCAAGGCGGTGTTCGACAAGGTGGCCCATTCCGGCTGCATCAACGCGGCGCCGAACATTCGCTATCTGCAATCGCCCTATGCATTGTTCAACGGCGACCTGCTGCTGGCGGCCTACACGCCGTCGGGTGACATGCATGTGCTGCTCGGCGACTTCACCGGTCATGGCCTGCCGGCGGCGGTGGGCGCCATGCCGCTGGCGGAAGTGTTCTATGGCATGACCGCCAAGGGCTACGGCCTGGCCCAGACCCTGCGCGAGATGAACGCCAAGCTCAAGCGCATCCTGCCAGCGGACATGTTCTGCTGCGCCACGCTGCTGTGCCTGAGCACCCAGCGGCGTGCGGTGGAGGTGTGGAATGGCGGCATGCCCGAGGGCTATGTGCACGAGGTCGCCACGGGCAAGCGCACGCCGTTGATGTCACGCCATTTACCCTTGGGCGTGCTGTCGGCGGAGCAGTTTGACGACCGCACCGAAGTCTGGCCGATGGCCCTGGGTGACCGCGTGTTTTTACTGTCCGACGGCGTGCTCGACACCGCCGATGCCAACGAACAATTATTTGGCGCCGAGCGCTTGCTGCAGGTGTTTGCCGCCAATCGCGAGCCAGACCGCCTGTTTGAAGACATCGAGCAGGCGCTGGCAGCGTTTCGCGGCCAGGTGCGCGATGACATCAGCATGGTGGAAATCACCCTGCAGGCCGGGCAGTCGCTGCGCGCAACCGGTCCTTTGTACGCCGACAGCGGCCAGTCTTGCCCGCTGGACTGGTCGGTGACCTTTGAGTTTCGCGCCGACACCCTCAAACGCTACAACCCGTTGCCCTATCTGCTGCAATTGCTGCTGGAAATCCACGGCCTGCGTGAGCAGAGCGGGGCGCTTTACAGCGTGATGGCCGAGCTGTATTCCAATGCCCTGGAACACGGCGTGCTGGGGCTGGACTCGCGGCTAAAGCGCGATGCCGAGGGGTTTGCGCAGTATTACCGCCTGCGCAACGAGCGACTGACACAACTGGACAGCGGGTTTGTGCGTGTGCATGTGCAGGTGGTGCCCACCGACACCGGCGGTACCCTGAGTTTGCGCGTCGAAGACAGTGGCCAGGGGTTTGACGTGGAGCAGGTACTGGCGCGGCCGCTGGATATCGACCGTCTGTCTGGCCGGGGGCTCAGCCTGGTGCGCCAATTGTGCAGCGCTGTAGGCTGGTCTGATGGCGGGCGCAGTGTCTGCGTGGAGTTTTGCTGGGAGGCTCTGGCATAATCCGGCGATTCTTGATCAAGGAGCGAGCAAGTGGTTGATGTTCATATGGACCCGCAGGTGCTGGCGGGTTTGCAGGAGGTGATGGAGGGGGAGTATCCGCGCTTGCTGGATACCTTTTTGCTTGACTCCGAAGAGCGGGTGAAGGCGTTGCACATGGCGCGTGGTGATGCGCAGGCGTTGCGGCAGATTGCGCACAGTTTCAAGGGGAGCAGCGGGAATCTGGGGGCGGTGCGGTTGGCCTTGTTGTGTCAGCGGTTGGAAATGGCATCGGTGGGGGATCTTGGGACGTTGGTGGACCAGATTGACCGGGAGTTTGCTTTGGTTCGGGCGATGTATGAGGAAGAGCTTCGGCGGGTTTTTGTGGAGTGATTGGGGGGGCCGCGCGTTACGGCGCGGATGGACCATCCCTGGCCCAGCGTGTTTGACGGGGCGCCCAGATCAAAAGCAAGAGCGCGAATGGTTTGTCGAACGCTGTACAAAATGTGGGAGGGGGCTTGCTCCCGATGGCAGTGGGTCAGCTACCCATAAGCTGACTGACACTCAGCCATCGGGAGCAAGCCCCCTCCCACATTTGGATTTCCATTTGTCTGATGGATATCACACGGCTTTGATCTGCTTTGCTTTGGCTGGGCGCCCGTCAACCACGCTGGCGGGCCAGGGATCGCGTAGTCATCACCCAAATAACGGATATGCACCCAACCAAACCAACCTGGCCCAACTCTTGCTATATCTCCACAACTGCATCCCACGACCCCCATGCAGTTGGAGACCCTACTTATGCCAGTCGCCCCCAACTCCCTCCTTCAGGCTGCCCCTGCGGCCAAGCCTCAAGCGCCCGTCGCTCCTTCACCTTCAGTGACGGCGGACCCACGGGACAAAGGCCCTGGCTTCGCTCAAGTGTTCGCCAACCAGGCGCCCAAACCAGTCGCCAAGCCCGACGCCAGCCCGGCCAAACCCGCGCGGGACAAGCCCGCCGAGAGCCCGGCCAAGCCCGTTGCCGACAGCGACAAACCTGCCGCCAACACGCCGGCGGTTGCCGATAGCGGCAAACCCTTGCCTGCCACGCCGCCGGCCAAGTCCGACGACAGCGCCAGCAGCGACGACGACAAACCCACCGACGCGGCCCAGGCACAACAGCCAGCGGCCGATCCGGTGGTCGACCCGGCGCTGGTGGCCACGCTCACGCCGGTGGTGGCTGTGCCGGTGCCGCCGGAAACCCCGGCCCCGGTTGCCGCCAAGCCCGACAAGGCTGATAAGACGCAACCCGCAGTCGCTGCACCTGTCGCGGCAACCGATGCCGCCAAGCCTGCCTTCGACCCCGCCGCCGACCCGCTGGACGACATGCCCGCCGTGCGCCTGGCGATGGAGCAGGGCGGTCACGTGTCGGCCACCAGCCAGGCGCCGCAGAAGGGCGCACCGACCACCACCCAGGATCAGCCTACCGCTGCGCAGACCTTCGCCGCCGGCATGGCCACTCTGGTGGACCAGCAAGCCGCCAAGGACAGCACCCATCAGGGCGGCGAGAAGGCGTTCGGTGCGCTGATCGATGACGGCCTCAAGGACCTGAAAAACGCCGGCAGCGATACACGGGTCGATAACTTCGCCGATCGCCTGGCCGCGCTGACCCAGGCTGCCACGCCGAAAACCGCCAATGCGCTGCCGCCGGTAGCCAACGCACCGCTGGCGATGCACCAGAGCGGCTGGACCGAAGAGGTGGTCAACCGCGTGATGTACCTCTCCAGTGCCAACCTCAAGTCGGCCGAGATCCAGCTGCAACCGGCCGAGCTCGGGCGCCTGGATATCAAGGTCAACATGACACCGGACCAGCAGGCCCAGGTGACGTTCATGAGCGGTCACGCTGTGGTGCGTGAAGCGCTGGAAAGCCAGTCCGGTCGGCTGCGCGAGATGTTCGCCCAGCAGGGCATGGGCCAGGTGGATGTGAACGTGTCCGACCAGTCCCGTGGCCAGGAGCAGCAACAGCAACAACAGAGCCAGATGCGCGGCGTGAGTGGCGGCGGGGGGCGGGGTGGCCGTGGCGATGTGGCTGAGCAGGCTGACGTGAGCGCCGCTGTCGCGCCCGTAACGACCAGCGTGATCGGCTCCAGCGCGGTCGATTACTACGCCTGATTTCGGCCATATGCCGCTTGAATGTGGGAGGGGGCTTGCTCCCGATAGCCGTGTGTCAGTCACTGTATGTGGCAATGACCCAACGCTGTCGGAAGCAAGCCCCCTCTCACAAGGCCATGTGCCTGTCTACTAGACAATTCTGGCATAACACTTGCTCTTGCCTTTCCGTAGATCTATGAATCCCCGAATAGTGACGGATTATTGGCATGGCGAAGAGCGAAGACGCAGCACAAGCACCCGAAGGCAAGGTCAAGGGCAAGGGCAAACTCAAGCTTATCCTGATGATTGTCCTAGGCCTGCTCCTGGCCATTGGTGCTTCGGTAGGCGGCACCTGGTACATCATGCACAGCAGTGCCAGCAAACCGGCCCCCGCCGCCGAGACCGCCACCAACGTCAAGCAACCGGCTATCTTCGAGCCGATGCTGCCGGCCTTTGTCGCCAACTACAATCAGAACGGCCGTCAACGCTACCTGCAGGTGAGCATGACGCTGCTGGCGCGTAACCAGGCGGACCTGGATGCACTCAAGGTGCATATGCCGGTGATCCGCAACAACCTGGTGATGCTGTTATCCGCACAGAGCTTCGACAGCCTGGTAACCCCGGTTGGCCAGGAAATGCTGCGCCAGAAAGTCACCGCCAGCGTGCAGGAAGTGTCCCAGAAGGAACTCGGCAAAGTCGCCGTCGAGCAAGTGCTCTTCACCAATTTCGTATTGCAGTAGGATCACGACATGGCCGTGCAGGACCTGCTGTCCCAGGATGAAATCGATGCGCTGCTGCATGGCGTGGACGATGGTCTGGTACAGACCGAAATGGCTGCCGAGCCCGGCAGCGTCAAAAGTTATGACCTGACCAGCCAGGATCGCATCGTCCGTGGGCGCATGCCGACCCTGGAGATGATCAACGAACGTTTCGCCCGCTACACCCGCATCAGCATGTTCAACATGCTGCGCCGTTCGGCTGACGTGGCGGTGGGTGGCGTGCAGGTGATGAAGTTCGGCGAGTACGTTCACTCGCTGTACGTGCCCACCAGCCTCAACCTGGTCAAGATCAAGCCGTTGCGCGGCACTGCGCTGTTTATCCTCGACGCCAAGCTGGTGTTCAAGCTGGTGGACAACTTCTTCGGTGGCGACGGCCGTCACGCCAAGATCGAAGGCCGCGAATTCACCCCTACCGAATTGCGCGTGGTGCGCATGGTGCTGGAGCAGGCCTTCATCGACTTGAAGGAAGCCTGGCAGGCCGTTATGGAGGTCAATTTCGAGTACATCAACTCGGAAGTGAACCCGGCCATGGCCAACATCGTCGGGCCGAGCGAGGCCATTGTGGTGTCGACGTTTCACATCGAACTCGATGGCGGCGGCGGCGATCTGCACGTGACCATGCCGTACGCGATGATCGAACCGGTGCGCGAGATGCTCGACGCGGGCTTCCAGTCCGACGTGGACGACCAGGACGAACGCTGGGTCAAGGCCCTGCGCGAAGATTTGCTCGACGTCGACGTACCCCTGAGCGCCACCGTGGCCCGTCGCCAGTTGCGCCTGCGCGATATTCTGCACATGCAGCCCGGCGACGTGATTCCGGTCGAGCTGCCGGAAGAAATGATCATGCGCGCCAACGGCGTGCCGTCGTTCAAGGTCAAGCTCGGTTCCCACAAGGGCAACCTGGCGCTGCAGGTGATCGAGCCGATCAACCGGCGCTGATCCCCCCTCTTTTTATGAATGTTTGCTTCGCCGAGGACATGTAATGGCTACCGAACACGAAAACACTTCCGCCGAAGACCAGGCCCTGGCTGACGAATGGGCAGCGGCCCTGGAAGAAACCGGCGATGTCGGCCAGGACGATATCGACGCGCTGCTGGCCGCCGATGCCGCCACCGCGCCGGCCGGCAAGCGCCTGCCAATGGAAGAATTCGGCAGCGTGCCGAAGAACAATGACCCGGTGAGCCTCGACGGACCCAACCTGGACGTGATCCTCGACATTCCTGTGTCGATCTCCATGGAAGTGGGCAGCACCGAAATCAACATCCGCAACCTGCTGCAGCTCAACCAGGGCTCGGTGATCGAGCTGGACCGCCTGGCCGGTGAGCCGCTGGACGTGCTGGTCAACGGCACGCTGATCGCCCATGGCGAGGTGGTGGTGGTCAACGAAAAGTTCGGCATCCGCCTGACGGACGTGATCAGCCCGAGCGAACGCATCAAGAAGCTGCGCTGACATGAAGTATTCACTGGCGGGACTGTGTCTGGCGCTGCCATTGAGCGCCCTCGCGGCCGAACCCGTGGCGAAGGCGGCCGCGCCCGTGGTCGGCAGCAGTGTCGGCGGGCAACTGACCCAACTGGTGCTGGGGTTGCTGCTGGTGGTGGGGCTGATCTTTGTGCTGGCCTGGGTGATGCGCCGCATGCAGCGCATCGGCCCGGGCAATGGCCAGATGATCGAGATGATCGGCGCACGTGCGCTCGGACCGCGTGACCGGCTGGTGCTGGTGCAGGTCGGTGGCGAACAGATTTTGCTGGGCATCACGCCGGGCCGCATCACCCCGCTGCACGTGCTCAAGAACCCGGTGAACGTGGACTCGTCCACGCCTGCCACGCCGGAATTCGCTCAGCGCCTGATGGAGTTGCTGGGCAAGGATCAGAAGGATAAGAAGTAATGCGCGTTTTATTGACGCTCATGCTGTTGCTGGTCGCGCCACTGGCGCTGGGCGCCGACCCGTTGTCGATCCCGGCGATCACCCTGGGCACCAACGCGGCCGGCGCGCAGGAATATTCGGTCAGCCTGCAGATTTTGCTGATCATGACCGCGCTGAGTTTTATCCCGGCGTTCGTCATGCTGATGACCAGCTTTACGCGGATCATCATTGTGTTCTCGATCCTGCGCCAGGCCCTGGGCCTGCAGCAGACGCCGTCGAACCAGATCCTCACCGGCATGGCGCTGTTCCTGACCATGTTCATCATGGCGCCGGTGTTCGACAAGGTGAACCAGCAGGCCCTGCAGCCTTATCTGGCCGAGACCATCACGCCCCAGGTCGCCATCGACAGGGCCCAGGGCCCGATCAAGGACTTCATGCTGTCGCAGACCCGCTCCAGCGACCTTGAGCTGTTCGTGCGCCTGTCCAAGCGCACCGACATTGCGACACCGGATCAGGCGCCGCTGACCATCCTGGTGCCGGCGTTCGTCACCTCGGAACTGAAGACCGCATTCCAGATCGGCTTCATGATCTTCATCCCGTTCCTGATCATCGACCTGGTGGTGGCGAGTGTGCTGATGGCCATGGGCATGATGATGCTGTCGCCGCTGATCATCTCGTTGCCGTTCAAGATCATGCTGTTTGTGCTGGTGGATGGCTGGGCGCTGATAATCGGCACCCTGGCCGGCAGTTTCGGAGGGGTATGAGGCCATGACGCCAGAAGTAGCGGTCGACCTGTTCCGTGAAGCGTTGTGGCTGACCACCATGATGGTCGCCGTGCTGGTGGTGCCGAGCCTGTTGGTGGGCCTGCTGGTGGCGATGTTCCAGGCCGCGACGCAGATCAACGAACAGACCCTGAGCTTCCTGCCGCGCCTGCTGGTGATGCTGATCACGCTGATCGTCGCCGGCCCGTGGCTGGTGCAAACCTTCATGGAATACATTCTGCAGCTGTACGGCAGTATTCCGCAGTTGATCGGCTGAGCCCATGCAATCGCTGCTGGCGCTGACCGACACGCAGATCAGTACCTGGGTGGCCTCGTTCATCCTGCCGCTGTTTCGCGTCACAGCGATGCTGATGGCGATGCCGGTGTTCGGCACCACCCTGGTTCCCCGTCGTGTGCGACTGTACTTTGCGGTGGCCATCACGGTGGTGATCGTTCCCGGCTTGCCGCCGATGCCGCCGGTCAACGCACTCGATCTCAGCGCCTTGCTGCTGATCGCCGAGCAGGTGCTGATCGGCGCCATGCTGGGCTTTTCCCTGACCCTGTTCTTCCAGGCCTTCGTGGTCGCCGGGCAAATCATTTCGATCCAGATGGGCATGGGCTTCGCGTCCATGGTCGACCCTACCAATGGCGTCTCGGCGGCGGTGATCGGGCAGTTTTTGACGATGCTGGTGACCTTGCTGTTTCTGGCCATGAACGGCCATCTGGTGGCGTTCGAGGTGCTGACCGAAAGCTTCACCACCTTGCCGGTGGGCTCGGGGCTGGTGGTCAATCATTTCTGGGAAGTGGTGGGGCGCCTCGGCTGGGTGCTGGGCGCCTCGCTGTTGCTGGTGCTGCCGGCGATCACCGCATTGCTGGTGGTGAACATCGCGTTCGGCGTGATGACGCGTGCGGCGCCGCAGTTGAACATTTTCTCCATCGGCTTCCCGCTGACCCTGGTGATGGGCATGGTGATTTTCTGGGTCGGCCTGGCTGACATTCTCAATCAGTATCAACCGCTGGCGACCGACGCCCTGCAGTTTTTACGTGACCTGGCACGGGCGCGCTGAGCCATGGCCGAGAGCGAGAGTGGTCAGGACAAGACAGAAGACCCCACGGAGAAACGCAAAAAGGACTCCCGGGAAAAGGGCGAGATCGCCCGTTCCAAGGAGCTCAACACCGTCGCGACCATGATGGCCGGTTCTGGCGCCCTGTTGATCTATGGCGGCGGCCTGGCCCTGGATTTGCTGGAGTTGATGAAATACAACTTCAGCCTGCCGCGCGAGGTGCTGCTCAATCCCGATGCCATGGGCCAGTACCTGATGCACTCGGGCAAGATCGCGCTGTTGGCAGTGCAGCCGATCCTGATCACGTTGATGCTGGCCGCGCTGATTGGCCCGGTGGCCCTGGGCGGCTGGCTGTTCGCCGCCAGCAGCATGGCGCCCAAGTTCAGCCGAATGAACCCGGGGGCAGGGCTCAAGCGCATGTTTTCCGCCAAGGCGCTGGTGGAACTGCTCAAGGCCCTGGCCAAATTCATCCTGATTCTGTTCGTGGCGCTGGCGGTGTTGTCGTCCGATATCGACGACCTGCTGCGCATCGCCCACGAGCCGCTGGAGTCGGCGATCATTCACAGCTTGCAGTTGGTGGGCTGGAGCGCGCTGTGGATGTCCGCCGGGCTGATCATCATTGCGGCGGTGGACGCGCCCATTCAGCTGTGGGAGAGCCACAAGAAACTGCTGATGACCAAGCAGGAAGTGCGCGACGAACACAAGGACCAGGAAGGGCGGCCGGAGGTCAAGCAGCGCATCCGCCAGCTACAGCGTGAAATGTCCCAGCGCAAGATGATGGCCTCGGTGCCCGACGCCGACGTGATCATCACCAACCCGACCCACTACGCCGTAGCGCTCAAATACGACCCGGAGAAAGGCGGCGCGCCAATGCTGCTGGCCAAGGGCAGCGACTTTACTGCGCTGAAAATCCGTGAAATTGCCGTGGCCAACGACATCCTGCTGCTGGAGTCGGCGGCGCTGGCGCGCTCGATCTTCTACTCCACCGACCTGGACCAGGAAATTCCCGCCGGCCTGTACCTGGCTGTGGCGCAGGTTCTGGCCTATGTCTACCAGATCCGCCAATACCGCGCGGGCAAGGGCAAACGGCCGGACCCGCTCAAGGACTTGCCGATTCCGCCGGAGCTGCGGCGCGATTCCTGAGGCTGCGTGGCTCCCACTGTGTCGCATTTTTACATCGCTACCACTCGTTATTGGGTTGCGTCTACCTGTCAACTTTGACAGTAGCCAGCAGCGCCTTTGCGCGGTTCCATTGCAGTAGAAACCGTACACAGGTTGTGAGCTATATACAGGGAGAGCGGTGTTGAAGGTGTATAGAGGTGCTGTCGAATCCTACAATCCGGTCAGGGCCGAGTGGGTGATTCGGGCCTGTGATTGGGACAGTGAGGTATTTGTAGACAAGAGTGATTGGGGTGGGATTGAGTTTTCGATTGGCCAGCAAGTGGCATTCCAAATGATCCATCGACCCAAAGGTCCGTACGCGCTGCCGCCGATCGGATCAGCCACACCAAAACCTTGATGACGCAAGGCGCCAGCGGCGCACATCCAGTCTTTACACAAACCAGAATGTGGGAGGGGGCTTGCTCCCGATAGCGATGGATCAGTCACTCCAGCGGTGGACTGACCCACGACTATCGGAAGCAAGCCCCCTTCCGTATTTTTGATCCTGTTGCCAAAACCAAAGTTGGACAGCTTCTTGCAATACCGCCTGCAAGTCGCCTCCTGGCGTCAAAAGTTTGCTTTACGTTACGAGGAATACCGGTGGTGGATCGCTCTCAAATGTTCGGCACGGCCCGTACGACCCTGACTGACCTTTCGCGGGGCAATCTGGGTGTGCCGTTGTTGTTGCTGGTGATGCTGGCAATGATGATGTTGCCGATGCCGCCGTTTCTGCTCGACGTGTTCTTCACCTTCAACATCGCGTTGTCCGTGGTCGTGTTGCTGGTGTGCGTATACGCGCTGCGGCCGCTGGATTTCGCCGTGTTCCCCACCATCCTGCTGGTGGCGACCCTGCTGCGGCTGGCGCTGAACGTTGCGTCCACCCGTGTGGTGATGCTGCACGGCCAGGACGGCCATGCCGCCGCCGGCAAGGTGATCCAGGCATTCGGTGAGGTGGTGATCGGCGGTAACTACGTGGTCGGTATCGTGGTGTTCGCGATCCTGATGATCATCAACTTCGTGGTCGTGACCAAAGGTGCCGGGCGTATTTCCGAGGTGAGCGCGCGCTTTACCCTCGACGCCATGCCCGGCAAGCAGATGGCAATCGACGCCGACCTCAACGCCGGCCTCATCGACCAGAACCAGGCCAAGTCCCGCCGCCTGGAAGTGGCCCAGGAAGCCGAGTTCTACGGTTCCATGGACGGTGCGAGCAAATTTGTGCGTGGCGACGCCATCGCCGGCCTGCTGATTCTGTTCATCAACCTCATCGGCGGCATGGCCGTGGGTATCTTCCAGCACGGCATGACCTTCGGCGATGCCGGCAAGGTGTACGCCTTGCTGACCATCGGTGACGGTTTAGTGGCGCAATTGCCATCACTGTTGTTATCCACAGCAGCAGCCATCATGGTGACCCGTGCTTCGGGTTCCGAAGACATGGGCAAGCAGATCAGCCGGCAGATGTTTGCCTCGCCCAAGGCCCTGGCCGTGGCGGCGGGCATCATGGCGATCATGGGGATCGTGCCGGGCATGCCCCACGTGTCGTTCCTGACCATGGCGGCCCTGGCGGGTGGCGGTGCCTACCTGTTCTGGAAAAAACAGAACGCGGTCAAGGTGCAGGCCCTGCAAGAGGTGGCGCGCCAGCAGGAATTGCTGCCATCCCCGGCCCGCGCCCAGGAAACCAAGGAGCTGGGCTGGGATGACGTGACCCCGATCGACATGATCGGTCTGGAAGTCGGCTACCGCCTGATTCCTCTGGTGGACCGCAACCAGGGTGGCCAGTTGCTCGCGCGGATCAAGGGTGTGCGCAAGAAGTTGTCCCAGGACCTGGGCTTCCTGATGCCTACCGTGCACATCCGTGACAACCTCGACCTGGCCCCCAGCGCCTACCGCCTGACCCTGATGGGCGTGATTCTCGCCGAAGCCGAGATTTACCCGGACCGTGAGCTGGCGATCAACCCGGGCCAGGTGTTCGGCAGCCTTAACGGCATCACCGCCAAAGATCCGGCTTTTGGCCTGGACGCGGTGTGGATCGAAGTCAGCCAGCGCAGCCAGGCGCAATCGCTCGGTTACACCGTGGTGGACGCCAGCACCGTAGTTGCTACCCACCTCAACCAGATCCTCTACAAACACTCCCACGAGCTGATCGGCCACGAGGAAGTCCAGCAATTGATGGGGTTGCTGGCCAAGGCCTCGCCAAAACTCGCCGAAGAGCTGGTGCCGGGCGTGCTCTCGTTGTCGCAGCTGCTCAAGGTGCTGCAAGCGCTGCTGGCCGAACAGGTACCGGTACGCGACATTCGCAGCATTGCCGAGGCTATCGCCAACAACGCTGCCAAGAGTCAAGATACCGCCGCGCTGGTGGCTTCGGTGCGCGTCGGATTGTCCCGCGCAATCGTGCAAAGCATTGTAGGGCTTGACTCCGAGCTGCCTGTTATCACCCTGGAGCCAAGGTTGGAACAGATTTTGCTCAATAGTATTCAGAAGGCAGGATTAGGCCAGGAAGAGGGCGTTCTGCTGGAGCCAAGCATGGCTGAAAAACTGCAGCGTTCGTTGATCGACGCCGCACAGCGCCAGGAAATGCAGGGCCAACCGGTGATTCTGCTGGTGGCAGGCCCGGTCCGAGCGATGTTGTCGCGGTTTGGACGCCTGGCAGTACCGAATTTGCACGTGTTGGCTTACCAGGAAATTCCTGACAATAAGCAAGTGACTATCGTCGCGACAGTAGGGCCCAACGGCTGAGGTAGTGGGTTATGCAAGTGAAGCGTTTTTTCGCCGCCGATATGCGTCAGGCCATGAAACTGGTGCGTGATGAGCTGGGCGCCGATGCTGCCATTATCGGCAACCGCCGCATCGCCGGCGGTGTGGAGCTGACGGCTGCCCTGGATTACACCCCCCAGGCCCTGGCGCCACGCGTGCCGAACATGGAACTCGAAGACGAGCTGCGCAAAACCGCCTCGCGCATTGTGTCGGCCCAGGCCGAGCTGAGCATGCGCGGCGACAGCGACACCACCACCAATCGCCAGCTGTTCGCCGGCCTGCCGCTGACCGCTGCCGAGCCGCTGGTGGAGCCGACTTTCGTTGAGCCGCCGCGTCCTGCCGCACCGGCCCCGGCTGCTGCCGTCGACCAGCGCGTCTTCGATTCGATGCGCTTTGAACTCAACGGCCTGCGCGAACTGCTCGAAGTACAACTGGGCTCGCTGGCCTGGAACCAGTTGCAAGGCAGCAAGCCGCAACAGGCCAACCTGTGGCGTCGCCTGCAACGCATCGGCCTGTCCGGTCCGCTGTCGCGCGACCTGCTGGCGCTGACCGGCAACATCGAGGAGCCCCGTCAGGCCTGGCGCATGTTGCTGGCGCACCTGGCGCGGATGATCGCCACCCCGGAAATCGAACCCCTCGAAGAGGGCGGTGTGATCGCCATGGTTGGCCCTGCCGGCATGGGCAAAACCACCACCCTGGCCAAGCTGGCCGCCCGTTACGTGCTCAAGTACGGCGCCAACAACATCGCGCTGGTGAGCATGGACAGCTACCGTATCGGCGCCCAGGAACAGCTCAAGACCCTCGGCCGCATTCTCAATGTGCCGGTGACCCACGTCGACCCGGGCCAGTCCCTGGCCAACGCCCTCGACCCGCTGCTGCGCAAGCGCGTGGTGCTGATCGACACCGCCGGCCTGCAAGCCAGCGACCCGGCGTTGCGCATGCAGCTGGAAAGCCTGGCCGGCCGTGGGATCAAGTCGAAAAATTACCTGGTGCTTGCAACCACCAGCCAGAAACAGGTTCTTACCGCTGCGTATCACAGTTACAAGCGCTGCGGTCTGGCCGGCTGCATCCTCACCAAGCTCGACGAAACCGCGAGCCTGGGCGAAGTGCTGAGCCTGGCAATCAGTCATGAATTACCGGTCGCCTACCTGACCGACGGCCCGCGAATCCCGGATGATCTGCATCTGCCGCGTCGTCATCAGTTGGTCAGCCGTGCCGTGAGTGTGCAAATGCAAGACGAGCCTAGCGAGGAAGCGATGGCTGATATGTTCGCCGACCTTTACCACAACCCGGCAAAACGGGTCGGTTGAGGCAGGATGAACACCGTGAAATGTACCTACATCGATGGTCTGCAAGCGATTCAAGCGGCCAAGCCATGTAGCCTGCGTCTAAGCAAGACAAGGTAAAGAAATAAAATGGGCAGCATGCATCCCGTACAGGTGATCGCGGTGACCGGCGGCAAAGGTGGCGTCGGGAAAACTAACGTGTCAGTGAATTTGTCCCTGGCCCTGGCAGAGCTTGGCCGTCGCGTCATGCTGCTGGACGCTGACCTGGGCCTGGCGAACGTGGACGTTCTGCTGGGGCTGACCCCCAAACATACCCTTGCCGATGTGATCGAAGGGCGCTGTGAGCTGCGCGATGTGCTGCTGCAGGGGCCCGGCGGGATCCGCATCGTGCCGGCTGCCTCCGGCACCCAGAGCATGGTGCACCTGAGCCCGGCGCAGCATGCCGGCCTGATCCAGGCGTTCAGCGATATCGGCGACAACCTCGACGTATTGGTGATCGACACCGCCGCCGGCATCGGCGAGTCCGTGGTCAGCTTTGTGCGCGCCGCGCAGGAAGTGCTGCTGGTGGTGTGCGACGAGCCCACTTCGATCACCGACGCCTACGCCCTGATCAAACTGCTTAACCGTGACTACGGCATGAACCGCTTCCGCGTGCTGGCCAACATGGCCCAGAGCCCGCAGGAAGGGCGCAACCTGTTCGCCAAGCTGACCAAGGTCACGGATCGTTTTCTCGATGTCGCCCTGCAATACGTTGGCGCAGTTCCCTACGACGAATGCGTGCGCAAGGCTGTGCAAAAACAGCGTGCGGTCTACGAAGCATTCCCGCGTTCCAAGTGTGCGCTGGCATTCAAGGCGATTGCCCAGAAGGTCGATACCTGGCCGCTGCCCGCCAACCCGCGTGGGCATCTGGAGTTCTTCGTCGAGCGATTGGTGCATCAGACAAGCGCGGGTCCTGTGCTATGACATCCAGCGGCTACAACCTCTATAAAAAATCGGCACGCGACAGCCAGGGCGAATTGATCGAGCGCTATGCGCCGCTGGTCAAGCGCATTGCCTATCACCTGCTGGCACGCCTTCCGGCCAGTGTGCAGGTCGAAGACCTGATCCAGGCCGGCATGATCGGCCTGCTCGAAGTGTCGACCAAGTACGACGCGAGCAAGGGCGCCAGTTTCGAGACGTATGCGGGTATTCGCATACGTGGCGCGATGCTCGATGAAGTGCGTAAAGGGGATTGGGCGCCGCGTTCGGTGCACCGCAATACGCGGATGGTCAGTGACGCAATTCGCTCAATTGAAGCAAAAACCGGTCGCGACGCTAAAGATCACGAAGTTGCGGCCGAACTCCAATTGAGTCTCGATGATTATTACGGGATTTTGAACGATACCTTGGGCAGCCGCCTGTTCAGTTTCGACGACCTGTTGCAGGACGGCGAACACGAAGGGCTGCACGAGGACGGCGCGAGTGCGCATATGGAACCGTCACGCGACCTGGAAGATGAACGTTTCCAGGGCGCACTGGCGGAAGCCATTGCCAACTTGCCGGAGCGTGAGCGCCTGGTCCTGGCGCTGTACTACGACGAAGAGCTGAACCTCAAGGAAATCGGTGAGGTCCTGGGGGTCAGCGAATCGCGTGTCAGCCAGTTGCATAGCCAGTGCGCAGCCCGTTTGCGGGGGCGTTTGGGAGAGTGGCGCGCGCGCTGACAGGCAGTGTGGGGACACTGCAGACGATACCGCGAGGGTCACGACCTTCGCGGGGTCGACCCGTGGTGGACCGGCAGTCCTTTTTGTGTAACGCCTGTTGATTGAAATGGCGCGTCCAGGTGCTGGGCGCGTTTAAGACTGCTTGGAGGTCGAATTGGACAAGAACATGAAAATCCTCATCGTTGATGACTTCTCAACGATGCGGCGGATCATAAAAAACCTGTTGCGTGACCTTGGGTTCACCAACACGGTCGAGGCGGACGACGGCATTACGGCGATTCCGATCCTCAACAGCGGCAGCATCGACTTTCTGGTAACCGACTGGAACATGCCGGGCATGACTGGCATCGACTTGTTGCGCCATGTGCGCGCCGACGAAAAGCTGCGCAGCCTGCCTGTACTGATGGTGACCGCCGAAGCCAAGCGTGAACAGATTATCGAAGCCGCCCAGGCCGGGGTAAACGGTTACGTGGTCAAGCCATTCACTGCATTGGCGCTAAAAGAGAAGATCGAAAAAATCTTCGAACGCATCCACGGCTAATGCCATCGCGGGGGAGCTATGGAGCATAAAGAAACAACATTGGGCGATTTTGAGTCGACCCTGAAAAAACATGCTCACCAGTTGGTCGACAGCCTTGAAAAAGGTCATTTCGGCGACGCGGTGCAGTTGATCCATGAGCTTAACCAGACCCGTGACCGCGGCCTGTACCAGGAAGTGGGCAAGCTCACGCGCGAGCTGCACAGTGCGATCGTCAATTTCCAGATTGACCCGCACATGCCCCAGGCCGAAGAAATTTCGCAGATCACCGACGCCACCGAACGCCTGTCCTATGTGGTCAAGCTGACCGAAGCGGCGGCTAACCGCACCATGGACCTGGTGGAAAACGCCACGCCTCTGGTCAATGGCATGGCCACCGAGGCTCAAGCGCTTAGCCACGACTGGGGCCGCTTCATGCGTCGCGAAGTCGGTGCTGAAGAGTTTCGTGAACTGGCCCGTCGGGTCGACGGTTTTCTGTCGCGCAGCGAACAGGAAAACCGCACGGTGGCGAGCAACCTCAACGATATTTTGCTGGCCCAGGATTACCAGGACCTCACCGGTCAAGTGATCAAGCGCGTGACCCAACTGGTCACCGAAGTGGAAAGCAACCTGCTCAAACTGGTGCTCATGGCCGGGCAGGTCGATCGTTTTGCCGGCATCGAACATGACCGCGCGGCGATCCTCTCGGAAAAAGATCCACAAAAACATCTCGCCAAGGGTGAAGGTCCGCAGATTCATGCCGATAAACGTGAAGACGTTGTGTCAGGTCAGGATGATGTCGATGACCTGTTATCCAGTTTAGGCTTCTAAGGAGCACCCACATGAGCTTCGGCGCCGATGAAGAAATCCTTCAGGATTTCCTTGTAGAGGCCGGCGAAATTTTAGAGCAACTGTCCGAACAACTGGTCGAGCTGGAAAGCCGACCGGATGATGCGAACCTGCTCAATGCAATTTTTCGCGGTTTTCACACTGTAAAAGGGGGCGCCGGCTTCCTCCAGCTCCATGAGCTGGTTGAGTGCTGCCACATCGCCGAGAACGTGTTCGACATCCTGCGCAAGGGTGAACGGCAGGTCGACTCGGAGTTGATGGACGTGATTCTCGAAGCACTGGATGCGGTCAACGGCATGTTCAGCGAAGTGCGTGAACGTGCCCCGATCACCGCCGCCACTCCGGAACTGCTGGCCGCCCTGGCGCGCCTGGCAGAGCCGGCTGCCGAGGCGCCGGCTGTACAAGCTGCACCTGCGCCGGTGGCCGAGCCTGAGCCCGAGGCGGATGTCACCGACAGCGAGTTCGAACAGTTGCTCGATTCGCTCAACGCCGTGAAGGCCGAGGCCGAAGCACCGCAGACGCCACAGCCAGCGGTTGCTGCACCTGCCGCGCCAACCAGCGAAGACATCACCGACGCCGAGTTCGAATCGCTGCTCGACCAGTTGCATGGCAAGGGTCAGTTCGCTGCCGACGCCGTGGCACCGGTCGCCGCGCCGCCCGCAGCCGCAGCGAGCGCCAGCACCGATATCACCGATGACGAATTCGAAGCCTTGCTCGATCAATTGCACGGCAAGGGCACCTTTGCTGTCGATGCCTTGCCGGAAGTCGCCGCGACGGCGCCTGCCGCCGCGCCAGCCGCTCCGGCAGCCAGCGCAGCACCGGCCGGCGACGGGTTGATCAGCGATCACGAATTCGAGGCGTTGCTCGACGAATTGCACGGCAAGGGCAAGTTCACCGAAGTGGCCCCGGCCGCAGCGGCGACTGCTGCGCCTGTGGCCGCCAAATCTGCACCTGCACCTGCACCGGCAGCCGCTCCAGCCGCCAAGCCCGCACCGGCACCTGCCGCAGCACCTGCACGCGCCCCGGCTGCCGCCGTGGCCGAAAAGCCGGTCACCACCGAAGCCGAGACCACCGTACGGGTAGACACCGCGCGCCTGGACGACATCATGAACATGGTGGGCGAACTGGTGCTGGTGCGTAACCGCCTGGTGCGCCTGGGCCTGAGCAGTGGCGACGAAGCCATGCAAAAGGCCGTGTCGAACCTCGACGTGGTCACCGCCGACCTGCAGACCGCGGTGATGAAAACGCGCATGCAGCCGATCAAGAAAGTCTTTGGCCGCTTCCCGCGTCTGGTTCGCGACCTGGCACGCCAGCTCAAGAAAGAAATCAACCTGGAACTGGTGGGCGAAGAAACCGACCTCGACAAGAACCTCGTCGAGGCCCTGGCCGACCCGTTGGTCCACTTGGTGCGCAACGCCGTCGACCACGGCGTGGAAACCCCTGAAGAACGTGAAGCGGCAGGCAAGTCGCGCAACGGCAAGGTGATTCTGGCGGCCGAGCAGGAGGGCGATCATATCCTGCTGTCGATCACCGACGACGGCAAAGGGATGGACCCGGCAATCCTGCGCAATATCGCAGTCAAGCGTGGCGTGATGGACAAGGACGCCGCCGACCGCCTCACCGACACCGAGTGCTACAACCTGATCTTCGCTCCGGGCTTCTCGACCAAGACCGAGATTTCCGACGTGTCGGGCCGTGGCGTCGGCATGGACGTGGTAAAGACCAAGATCAGCCAGCTCAACGGCTCGATCAACATCTACTCGACCAAGGGCCAGGGCTCCAAGATCGTCATCAAGGTGCCGCTGACCCTGGCGATCATGCCGACCCTGATGGTGATGCTGGGCAACCAGGCGTTCGCCTTCCCGCTGGTCAACGTCAACGAGATCTTCCACCTCGACCTGTCGCGCACCAACGTGGTCGACGGCCAGGAAGTGGTGATCGTGCGCGACAAGGCCCTGCCGCTGTTCTACCTCAAGCGCTGGCTGGTGGCGTCGGCCAAGCATGAAGAACAACGTGAAGGCCACGTGGTGATCCTGTCCGTGGGCACCCAGCGCATCGGCTTTGTGGTCGATCAGTTGGTGGGCCAGGAAGAGGTGGTGATCAAACCATTGGGCAAAATGCTGCAGGGGACCCCGGGCATGTCGGGCGCGACTATCACCGGTGACGGTCGGATCGCGCTGATTCTCGATGTTCCGAGCATGCTCAAGCGTTACGCCGCACGGCGTATTTGATTTTGGTGGGGCTCAGGCGGTAACGCCCGCCCCACCTAACGGAGTGTTTATGGTAGTCAAGGTCCTGGTGGTGGACGATTCGGGTTTCTTCCGCCGCCGCGTCTCGGAAATTCTTTCCGCCGATCCAAGCATCCAGGTGGTCGGCACGGCCACCAACGGCAAAGAGGCGATTGACCAGGCAATTGCGTTGAAGCCGGACGTGATCACCATGGACTACGAGATGCCGATGATGGACGGCATCACGGCCGTGCGCCATATCATGCAACGCTGCCCCACCGCGGTATTGATGTTCTCCTCGCTGACCCACGAAGGCGCCCGAGTGACCCTTGACGCGCTGGACGCCGGCGCGGTGGATTTTTTGCCGAAGAATTTCGAAGACATCTCGCGCAACCCCGAGAAGGTCAAGCAGATGCTGTGCGAAAAGGTGCACAGCATTGCGCGCAGTAACCGTCGCAGCCTGTCCAGCGCACCTGCGCCGACACCGGCGGCCGCACCAGTTGCCCCAGCAGGTTCCTCGTTCAACCGCCCGGCACCTGCGCCGACGGCCCGGCCTGCATCCGCCGCACCGGCCCGTAACCCTGCGCCCGCCGCGCATGCGCATTCACCGGCGCCCAAGCGCAAGGCCTACAAGCTGGTCGCCATCGGCACCTCCACCGGCGGCCCGGTGGCCCTGCAACGGGTGTTGACCCAACTGCCGGCCAACTTCCCGGCGCCCATCGTGCTCATCCAGCACATGCCCGCTGCGTTCACCAAGGCATTCGCCGAGCGCCTGGACAAGCTGTGCCGCATCAGCGTCAAGGAAGCCGAGGATGGCGACATCCTGCGTCCTGGCCTGGCGCTGCTGGCCCCGGGAGGCAAGCAGATGATGGTGGACGGGCGTGGCGCGATCAAAATCCTGCCGGGCGATGAGCGCCTCAACTACAAGCCGTGCGTGGACATCACCTTTGGCTCCGCCGCCAAATCCTACGGCGACAAGGTTCTGGCGGTGGTGCTCACCGGCATGGGCGCCGACGGCCGTGAAGGCGCACGCCTGCTCAAGCAGGGCGGCAGCGCCATCTGGGCCCAGGACGAAGCCAGCTGCGTGATCTATGGCATGCCCATGGCCATCGTCAAAGCCGACCTCGCCGACGCCGTCTACAGCCTGGACGACATTGGCCGGCATCTGGTGGAGGCCTGTCTCTGATGGATGTGTTGAGCCTGATCGGCATCACCCTGGCTTTTGTCGCAATCATTGGCGGCAACTACCTGGAGGGCGGCCACCTTGGCGCCCTGGCCAACGGCCCGGCGGCGTTGATCGTGATCGGCGGCACCGTGGGCGCGGCTTTGCTGCAGGCGCCCTTGAGTTCGTTCAAGCGCGCCATGCAGATTCTGGTGTGGATCATTTTTCCGCCGCGTGTGGACCTGGCCGGCGGCGTCGACCGCGTGGTCAACTGGAGCCTCACTGCGCGCAAGGAAGGCTTGCTGGGTCTGGAAGGCGTGGCCGATGCCGAGCCCGACAGCTACGCACGCAAAGGTCTGCAACTGCTGGTTGACGGCGCCGAGCCGGAGGCGATCCGCAGCATCCTGGAAGTGGATTTCTACACCCAGGAAAGCCGCGATATCAACGCCGCCAAAGTTTTTGAAAGCATGGGCGGCTACGCGCCGACCATCGGCATCATCGGTGCGGTGATGGGCCTGATCCATGTGATGGGCAACCTCGCCGATCCGTCGCAACTGGGCAGCGGGATTGCCGTGGCGTTCGTCGCCACCATTTATGGTGTGGCCAGTGCCAACCTGGTGCTGCTGCCGGTGGCGAGCAAACTCAAGTCGATTGCCCTGCGCCAGTCCCGTTATCGCGAAATGTTGCTCGAAGGCATCCTGTCGATTGCCGAGGGCGAGAACCCGCGTTCCATCGAATTGAAGCTTCAGGGCTTCATGGATTGATGGGGGGAGTTGCCAGTGAGCCGTCGTCGCCGCGAGCCTGAAGAACACGTCAATCATGAACGCTGGCTGGTGTCCTACGCGGACTTCATCACCTTGCTGTTCGCGTTTTTCGTGGTGATGTATTCGATCTCGTCAGTCAACGAAGGCAAGTACAAAATCCTTTCCCAGGCGCTGGTGGGCGTGTTCAACGACACGGATCGTGCGCTCAAGCCAATTCCCATTGGCGACGAGCGGCCCAAGACCGTAACCCCGGCCAAGCCGCTGGTCAACGACAGCGACGAGACCGCTGCGGGCATAGGCGGTACCAGCGACCCGTTGAAAAGCATCGCGGATGACATCAGCGCAGCGTTCGGCGACCTGATCAGCTCCAACCAGATGACCGTGCGCGGCAATGAACTGTGGGTGGAAATCGAACTCAACTCCAGCCTGTTGTTCGCCAGTGCCGATGCCATACCCAGCGATCAGGCGTTCAACATCATCGACAAGGTGGCGGCGATCCTCAAGCCGTTTGACAACCCGATTCATGTGGAAGGCTTCACCGACAACCTGCCGATCAACACCGCGCAGTACCCGACCAACTGGGAGCTGTCGTCGGCACGCGCGGCGAGCATCGTGCGCATGCTCGCCATGCAGGGTGTGAACCCCGGACGCCTGGCATCGGTGGGTTATGGCGAGTTCCAGCCGGTGGCCAACAATGCCACGGTGCAGGGCCGCGCGCGCAACCGCCGTGTGGTGCTGGTGGTATCACGCAACCTGGATGTACGCCGCAGCCTCACGGGCACCGGCACTGCAAATGCAACACCGGATGCCGCGTTGAAGCGCGCTGGCACACAAACTGCACCGCCAGCGGTTAAGCCGCCGGTTCGACAGGGCTCCGTCAATTCCCCGTCGCCGGCTCACTAATTTTATGCACTGTCTCGGTCGCGCCATTGCCTGCCGGGAGGAACCAACCGAATGAGAGTCTGGGCAGTTGCCAATCAAAAAGGTGGAGTCGGCAAGACCACCACCTCCATCGCGTTAGCCGGCTTGCTGGCCGAGGCGGGCAAGCGTGTGGTCGTGGTCGATCTGGACCCTCACGGCTCGATGACCAGCTATTTCGGCTACGACCCGGATGCGCTGGAACACAGCTGCTACGACCTGTTCCTGCACAAGGGCAGCGTGCCGGCCGACTTGCCGGGGCAATTGCTGCTGCCCACCAGTAACGAGAGCATTTCCCTGCTGCCGTCCAGTACCGCGCTGGCCACCCTTGAGCGACAGTCTCCGGGGCAGAGCGGCCTGGGCCTGGTGATCGCCAAGACCCTGGCGCAGCTGTGGCAGGAATTCGACTACGCGATCATCGACAGCCCGCCGTTGCTCGGTGTGCTGATGGTCAACGCCCTGGCGGCCAGTCAGCAGCTGGTGATTCCGGTGCAGACCGAACACCTGGCCGTCAAAGGCCTGGAGCGCATGGTGAGCACCCTGGCGATGATCAACCGCTCGCGCAAACAACCGTTGCCCTACAGCATCGTGCCGACCCTGTTCGACCGGCGTACCCAGGCATCGCTCGGCACCTTGCGCGTGTTGCGCGACGGCTACCCGGATGCGATCTGGAACGGCTACATCCCGGTGGACACGCGCCTGCGTGACGCCAGCCGCGCGGGGCTCACGCCGTCGCAGTTCGACGGCAAGAGCCGTGGCGTGCTGGCCTACCGTGCGTTGCTCAAGCACCTGTTGTCGCAGCAACTTGTGGCGCAGGTGGCATGATGAACCGACCTGTCGACTTCAAGCTCAAGACCCGGCCGCAGTTGGCACTCGAGTCCTATCTGGATGCCTTGCTGCAGGAAGCGACCGCCGAAGAATTGCCGGAGCCGATCCTGGTGCTCGAACCGGCCCCTGCGGTGCAAGCTCCGTTGGACGAGTTCCAGTTGGCGGTGCTGGAAGAACAGGCGCGCGACGCGCAGGTGGTGGTGCCGATTGTTCCGCTGCCGGTGGTGGCTGCGCCGGCGGTGGTCGAGCCCGTGGTCGAAGTGCACCTGCCGCCGAGCATCACACCGCCGACGGTGCGTGGCGACGAGCGCCCGGCCTGGGCCGCGGAGCCGTTCGAATGCCTGCTGTTCGACGTCGCCGGCCTGACGCTGGCGGTGCCGCTGGTATGCCTGGGCTCGATCTATTCGCTCGAAGGCCAGGAGTTGACGCCGCTGTTCGGGCAACCGGAGTGGTTCCTCGGTATCCTGCCGAGCCAGGCTGGCAACCTCAAGGTGCTCGACACCGCGCGCTGGGTGATGCCCGATCGCTACCGCGACGACTTCCGCCAGGGCTTGCAATACGTGATCTCGGTGCAGGGCTACGAGTGGGGGCTGGCGGTGCATCAAGTCAGCCGCTCGTTGCGCCTGGACCCGAACGAAATCAAATGGCGCAGCCACCGTGGCCAACGGCCGTGGCTGGCGGGCACCGTGATCGAACACATGTGCGCGTTGCTTGACGTCGCCGAACTGGCCGAGTTGATCGCCAGCGGTGCGGTCAAGACGATGGCGCAGAATAAACGCAGTTGATTGAACAATAAGGGCTGCGCGCAAGTGCGGTCAGGCAAGTACACACGCCGTGTCTACGGTATTTGAAGGGGTCAGAGAAATGAACAAGTCAGCGTCCGCACAAGGTTTGGATGATCCGATCCTGCAATGGGTTACCTTCAAACTGGACAACGAGTCCTACGGCATCAACGTGATGCGCGTGCAGGAAGTCCTGCGCTACACCGAGATCGCGCCGGTCCCGGGTGCGCCCAGCTACGTGCTGGGTATCATCAACCTGCGCGGCAACGTGGTGACGGTGATCGACACCCGCCAGCGTTTCGGCCTGGTGCCGACCGAGGTCAACGACAACACGCGTATCGTCATCATTGAAGCCGACAAGCAAGTGGTCGGGATCATGGTCGACAGCGTGGCCGAAGTGGTCTACCTGCGCCAATCGGAAGTGGAAACCGCGCCGAACGTGGGTAACGAAGAATCCGCCAAGTTCATCCAGGGCGTGTGCAACAAGAACGGCGAACTGCTGATTCTGGTTGAACTGGACAAGATGATGAGCGAGGAAGAGTGGTCGGATCTGGAGAACATCTGATTGTTCTTTGAAGCCTTGGTGATTGTCCTGGCCCTGCTGTGGGCCGGGACGGTGGCGTTCGTGCTGCGTTATATGCGCCAGCAACGGGAGCTGGCCCTGCAACAGGCCGAGCGGGATGCGCTGCGCGAGCGGCGTATTCTCGACCTGGTCCGGCGGGTGGATCACTACCAGCAGAGTGCGGTGAGGGTGGGGGATGAGGTGCATGAACTGCGCGCGATCCTGGCGCCGATCCCGGACAAGCTGGAGCAGCTTGAGCAGCGCGACCCGGCGAATCTGTCGTTTGCCCAGGCGGCGAGGTTGGTCGGCATGGGGGCGACGGTGGATGAGCTGACGCAGTCGTGCGGGTTGACCCAGGCTGAGGCGCAGTTGATGAGCAAGTTGCACAAGAGCTAGCTTTGGGGTTGGAGTGCCTGGCTTTTGTGGGAGGGGGCTTGCTCCCGATGGCGGCTTTTTGTGTACATATCCATTTCTTTTGTAATGGCGGCTATTGGTTCCGCCCTTACGGCGGGTCACTTTTTGAAGAGCGCAAAAAGTAACCAAAAACGCTTTGCCCCACCACTCGGCACCTCGCTCAAGCCTGCGTGCGGCCAGCGTGGTTGACGGGGCGCCTGAGATCAAGATCAAAAGCCAAAGCAAAGCAGAGCAAAAGCAGGTGATATCCATCAGACCAATGGAGATCCAACTGTGGGAGGGGGCTTGCTCCCGATAGCAGTGTGTCAGCTACACATAAGTTGACTGACCCACCGCCATCGGGAGCAAGCCCCCTGCCACATTTTATACAGCGTTCGGGCACACCGATCCTGGGCGAGGTGCCGAGTGTTGGGGCAGGAGCCCTTTGCTTGCTTTGGGGCTTTTTCTATAGCGCGGATCCGCCAGCAGCCGTTACCTGAATAACGGATAGGTCCCCAATCTGCCTGTCTCACCCAAACTCGCCATCATCAAAAAATCGCGCCAACCCCGGTAAACCAATCCCCCTCGACAAAGGTCACATCCCTCATGCACCTTCAACTCCCGGAGTAACCCACCAATGACCACCCCCAAAGCGCTGTTGATTCTCCACGGCAAGCAAGCCCTCAACGAGGACGTGCGCAGCGCCGTGAACGCCAGGCGCGAGCTGGGCTGGGAACTGGCGGTTCGGGTGACGTGGGAGGGCGGCGATGCACGGCGCCTGGTCGATGAAGCGCTGGCTGGCGGCTACACCCACATCATCGCCGGCGGTGGCGACGGTACCTTGCGCGATGTGGCCGAAGCCATGGCTCAGTCCAAGGCGCAGGCCAGCCTGGTGCTGATGCCCCTCGGCACCGCCAATGACTTCGCCAAGGCCGCGGGTGTGCCCCAGGAGCCGGCCCAGGCCCTGGCGCTGCTGGATACGCCGCCCAGGGCGATTGACCTCGGTCAGGTGGGCGGGCAGATCTTCCTCAACATGGCCACCGGCGGCTTCGGCAGCCAGGTCACCGCCAACACCTCAGAAGACCTGAAAAAAGTCCTCGGTGGTGCCGCCTACCTGTTCACCGGCCTCACGCGCTTCAGCGAGTTGAAGGCTGCCTATGCCGAGCTGGACGGGCCGGATTTCCACTGGCAGGGCGAGCTGCTGGCGCTGGGGATCGGTAACGGTCGGCAGGCGGGCGGTGGGCATGAGCTGTGCCCCGAGGCGATGGCCGATGACGGCCTGCTCGACGTCAGCATCCTCCCGGCGCCCCAGGAAGTGGTTGGCACACTGCGCGAGCTGATGAACAACGGCTGGGGCCTGGACGCGATGTTTGTGCGGGCGCGGCTGCCATGGGTGCAGATCAGGCAGGCGAGAGAGCTTTACATCAACCTCGACGGTGAGCCGCTCAGCGGCGATGACCTGCGCTTCGAGGCGTTGCCCAAGGCCCTGCGCGTGCACCTGCCGAAGGATTCTCCGCTAGTCGTCCAGGCTGATAATCTGCTCGCGCACGGCGAATAACACCAACCCCGCCACGTCGAAGATCTGCAGCCGCTTCATGATCTGCGAGCGGTGCGCTTCGATGGTCTTGATACTCAGGCCCAGGCCATGGGCAATTTCGCGGGTGGACTTGCCGCGCACGATCAGGCGCAGGATTTCCAGCTGCCGCGCGGTGAGCGTGTGGCTCGGCACGGCAGCCGAAGCTGCGCCCTGGCTGCGCACCAGCGCCTGGTTGATCACGGTGTGGGCGATGGCCGGGCTCAGGTAGCGCTCGTTGTTGCACAGCGCGCGCAGGGCGTGTTCCAGCTCGGTGGCGGTGGTGTCCTTGAGCAGGTAGCCATGGGCGCCGGACTCCAGCGCACACATGATCATCTCCGGGTCGGTGTGCATCGACAGAATCAACACCTTGCTCCTGGGATACTCACCCTTGAGCTGCTGCAGGGCATCGAGGCCACCTGTGTGTTTCATCGACAGGTCCAGCAGCACGATGTCCGGTTGCAGGGCGCCGAACCGCTCCAGCAACTGTGCGCCATCGCTGGCTTCGCCGATCACCGCGTAGCCGGGAATATCCGTGATCAGCGCACGCACGCCGGCCCTGATCAGCGCGTGGTCATCCACCAGGAGTACGTTGCAGGTCACTCGATAACCTTCGGGCGACTGGCGCGTTCGAGGGCGCGTGGCGCCCAGGGGAACAGCGCGTCGATGCGGGTGCCTTTGCCTGGCTGGCTGCTCACCGCCAGTGTGCCTCCCAGTTGGTCGATCCGCTCACACATGCCGGCCATGCCGCGTTGTCCTTCAAGAGCAGGGTTGCTGGCGGGGGAGAAGCCCTGGCCGTCGTCGCTGATCACCAGCGACAGGCCTTCGGGCAGGCGTTGCAGGCGTACCAGCAGATTGTGCGCCTGGGCATGGCGCAGCATGTTGGTGACCGCTTCCTGGGTAATGCGAAAGGCCGCCACGGCCATTTCTTCCGGGATGCCGGTTAGCCGTTGCTGGCATTCCAGGCTCCAGTGCACCGGGGTGTTTGCCAGGGTCTTGAGCAGATGCGCCCGCAGGCTGGCTTCCAGGCCCAGGCTGGACAATTGGCGCGGGTTGAGAATCGCGGACACGTCGCGCACCTTGGCCAGGGTTTCATTCAGGGTGTTGCACAGCACCGTGCATTGACCCTGCAGCTCGTCCGGCAGGCGGCGCTGCAGCCATTCGCTTTGCAGCTTGGCGGCGGTGAGCAATTGGCCGATATCGTCGTGCAGTTCGCGGCTGAGGCGGTGGCGTTCGTTTTCCTGTACCTGCAGCAGGCGCTCGGCAAGTTCCTGAGGTTGGAACCTGATGGCCTTGCGTGATTTCCATTGCTGCAGGCCGACCACCAGCACTATCGCCAGGTTCAGCAGCAGCACCGCCAGCGGCAGTGGGAGGGAGCGGCTGTAGGCCCACACGCTCAGCGACAGCGAGCCAAGGCACAGCACGAGGACCATGCGGCGTGCATTGCTGCGCGAAACAGACCTGGCGATAAGTGACTTGAGGCTGGCGTACATAGCGAATGGAGCCAATGAAGTTGAGTCTTCGAGCGGCGCATAGTACCACCACTATTACCGTTGGTCGCCAAGCGCATGACGTCGCCTGGCCCGTTCAGGCCAATGGCCGGGGCGGCAGTTTCGACAGGCAGGAAAGGGCGTTGCGGTGTTCAGGTGCGTGTGTATCGTCAGGGCCATTCAAGGCCAATCGATCTCTTTTTCGCTGGCACGTAAAGTTCAAATGGCGACGGTTCGCGTCGTTAACGGATATAAGCCCGGCTGCAACTCAGGCGCTGTGGTGCAAACGTTGCTGCGGTTTATAACTGAAGTTCTTCTGCGGAATCTGCAGGGAGGCGGTTGCGATCAGCGTAGTTTGTTCAGTTTCGTCCAATTGCAGTCGGCCAGTGCGAGCATCTATCAGTTCGAGTTGCCAGGCCAGTAATGTCAGGCAATCGTGCAGGGCCGCCAAGGCCTGATCATGCAGTTGCAACGGGTTTTCGGCATTGGCGATCAGGTGCTGAATGTGCCGCGAAAACTCGCTAATCCCCTGCAGGGCCAGGCTGTCGGCTTTTTCTGCGAGCGTGCTGAGACTGCTTTCCATGCAGTCGATGGCGTCACTGTCGTTGCGAATCATGTGCAGGTGGCTCAAGCACTCTTCGGACTTGGCCAGCAGTTTTTCAGCCTCCTGCTGAAACAGGGAAAGTGCAACTTGCCATTCGTTAGCGTCGTTCATCATGCAAGTCTCCACAACGTAAGGTCGGGTGGTGAGATGCCGCACTGGGTGAATGGCTTAAAACTAACGCTGAAATATGACTGAGATCTGTAGGCAGCTTCCGATATTTTGGTAGGAAGTTTATTTAAAGACGTGCCGCAGACCTGCGTGCCGAATGCAGTCGAGTTCATTCGCAGCGCTTCGGTTGCCGTCGGGTTTACGTCTGAGAGGCCTTTGGGCCGAGGGCTGGCGATGGCGAGCAAAGGCCTGACTCCATTCATGCAATGAGAATGGCGTCACATTAATGGCTATTAGATATCGCGAATATCAGGTCACGCCTGATTGCGCCTAGGGGAACCCCTTACGCGACGGAACCTCGCGTGGTTTTGAGGGTCGCGTTGCGTCGTTGTCATGCCGTATGGAGGCACCGACGAAGTAAAGCATGATATCAGTGTGACATCAATGCGTTTAAATGGCATTTTACAGGGTCAAGGTCTGGCGCCCGCCGCCGATAACCAATCTTAAGCGAACAGCACAATCCCTCAGCGCACCAGGAGCTTTCAATGGCCGGCATTCTCGACTCGGTAGATCAACGCACGCAACTGGTGGGTGAGAACCGCCTGGAGATCCTCATGTTTCGCCTGGCCGGGCGGCAACTGTTCGCGATCAACGTGTTCAAGGTTCAGGAAGTGCTGCAACTGCCCAAGCTGACCCTGATGCCCCAGCGTCATCCGTTCGTGTGCGGCGTGGTCAACCTGCGTGGTCAGACGCTGCCGGTCATCGACCTGTCCCAGGCCATCGGCATGCGTCCGCTGGTTCCGGGTCCGAACAGCACCATCATCGTCACCGAGTACAACCGCTCGGTGCAGGCATTCCTGGTGGGTGGCGTCGACCGCATCGTCAACATGAACTGGGAAGCCATCCTGCCGCCGCCGACCAGCGCCGGGCGCCAGCACTACCTCACGGCCATCAGCAAGGTCGATGACCAGTTGGTGGAAATCATCGACGTGGAAAAAGTGCTGGCCGAAATCGTGCCGTACAACGCCAAGGTTTCCCGCGAAAAACTCGAAGACCCGGTGCTCGAGCGCGCCCGTGGCCGCGAAGTGCTGCTGGTGGACGACTCCAACGTCGCCCTGTCGCAACTGCGCGACACCCTGGGCCAGCTCGGCATGAAAATGCACATTGCCAGCGATGGTCTCAAGGCGCTGAACATGCTCAAGGGCTGGGCCGACAGCGGCCAGGTGATGACCGACAAACTGCTGATGATCTTCACCGACGCCGAAATGCCCGAGATGGACGGCTACCGCCTCACCACCGAGATCCGCAACGATCCGCGCCTGCGGGAGCTTTACGTGGTGCTGCACACCTCGCTGTCGGGCAGCTTCAACGACTCCATGGTGAAGAAGGTCGGCTGCGACAATTTCCTCTCCAAATTCCAGCCGGACAAGCTGGTGGATGTGGTGCGTCAACGCCTGATGCTGGACGAAGTGTCGGCTTGACCTTAGGGTGACGGCTTTGCCCCTCAGGAAAGCAGGCTCATGCTTCGTCTCAGCGCGTTGTACCGTTACCCCTTGAAGTCCGGCAGGGCGGACGCCTTGCAGCACATCGGCCTGGATAAACTCGGGCTGCAGGGGGATCGACGCTGGATGCTGGTGGACGAAGCCAGCGGGCGATTCCTCACGCAGCGGGCGGTGGCGAAAATGAGCCAGTTGTCGGCGCTGTACAATCCTGCCGGCGGCCTCTCCCTGAGCTCGCCGGGCTACGCCACGCTGGACGTGGCGCTGCCCGACAGCGCGGCTGAACTGCGCGGCATCACTATCTGGCGCGACACCTTGCGCGTGCCGGATGCAGGCGACGCAGCCGCCCGCTGGGCCAGTGAATTCATCGGCAAGCCGACGCGCCTGGTGTACATGCCGCTGGAGCGTGCGCGCGCTACCGATGCCGGCTTCGGCAAGGACACCGATCAGGTGGGCTTTGCCGACGGCTACCCGCTGCTGTTGATCGGTCAGGCGTCCCTCGACGATTTATCCGCGCGCATCGGCCGCCCCATGCCAATGCTGCGTTTTCGTCCCAACCTGGTGATCGAGGGCGCCGAAGCCTTTGCCGAGGACGGCTGGAAACGCCTGCGCATCGGCGATATCGAATGTCGCGTGGTCAAGCCCTGCTCGCGCTGCATCCTCACTACCATCGACCCGCAGACCGGCGAGCGCAGCGCCGACCGCGAGCCTTTCGCAACGCTTGAAACCTATCGCAAGACCGAGAACGGCGCGATGTTCGGCCAGAATCTGGTCAACGATGGCGTCGGTGAGTTGGCGGTCGGGATGCCGGTGACAGTGCTGGAATAAAAAATGCCCGTCTCGCTGGAGACGGGCATTTTTTCAAGCCGTAACGCTTAGCCGCGGTATTCGCACAGGTAAGCGGTGTCGACGGCGACCTTGAGGTGGAACTTGCTGTTGGCCGGCACGTTGAAGCGGGTGCCGGCCGCGAAGGTTTCCCAGTCGCTGGCGTCCGGCAGCTTGACGCTCAGGGCGCCGGACACCACGTGCATGATTTCGCGCTGGGCGGTGCCGAATTCGTATTCACCCGGGGCCATGACGCCGATGGTCGCCGGACCTTCTGCGGTGCCGAAGGCGATCGACTTGACGGTGCCGTCGAAGTACTCGTTGACTTTGAACATGGGCGAATCCTCGCAAAAGGGGTCTGGAAAGGTCGGCCAGTATGCCCAACGCCGCAGTAGCTGCCTAGACCGGCAAAATCAGCGGCAGCAGGCGCGCGGTGTTGCGTGCATCCTCCAGTGCCCGGTGCTGCTGGCCAAGGAACTGCATGCCGGCCAATTGCAGGGCGCCGTTGAGCCCCAGCGGTTTGTCCAGGCGCCGGGCCTTGGCGAAGCGCTGTTTGAGGTTCACGTGCAGTGTCTGGGCGAGTGCGCTGACCAGGCCATGGCGCTGCCATTCGAGCTCCAGCTGCGCGCGATCATAGTCACCCCAGCTGGCCCAACCTTCCAGGCGCGATTGATGCTGGCCCAGCCAGCGTTCGAACAGCGGCCACACCTCGGTGATCGGCGCAGCAGCGTCGATATTCGCCTGGGTGATGTGGGTGAGCTGGCGGCAAAAGGGCGTCAGCAGTGGCCGGCGCAACGGCCGTACAAAACGCTGGAAATGATCCAGCTCGCGGCCCTGGCGGTTGACCAGGCTCGCGCCGATTTCGATGACTTCCATCTCCGTCACGGGCCAGCCGCCTTCATCCGTCGTGGCTTCAAGGTCAATAATCAGCCAATGAGGCATGGTGCAGGTTCCCGTACTGTTCCCGTCCTGATGGGGATAGAGCGTAGCCCGGGCCTGTAGTTCCGCGCTGCTTTTCGATTAAGGCCCGGACTCGGGTTTGCCCGGGCAAGCGCGGCGGGCGGTGCGCTACGCCGATGGAGACGCAAACTATTAATTTGCCAGTACAAAGTTGTCTCCGCGGACAAAAACGCCTAGCTTATCGCCATCAGAGAATCGAACGGTGTGTGCCTTGATGTTTTCGCCATGGCGGCTGGCTGCAGGACTGACTTTATGGGCACTGGGCACCGCAGGGTGGGCGCAGACCAATCCTGCGCAAGTGGTCAGGATCGGCGCCGCGCATTTCCCGCCCTACACCGTACGCCCCGAGCAGGGCGCCGACACCGGCCTGCTGCCTCAATTGATCGAAGCCCTGAATGCCACGCAGGCCGACTACCGCTTTGTGCTGGTGCCCACCTCGATCCCCCGGCGTTTTCGCGACCTTGAGCAAGGCCGGATCGACATGGCCATCTTCGAGAATCCCGACTGGGGCTGGCAGGAAATCCCCCATACCACCGTCGACATGGGCCTGGAAGATGCCGAGGTGTTCGTCGCCCAGCGACAGTCCGGGCGCGACCAGGACTATTTCGCCGACCTCAAGGGCAAGCGCCTGGCGGTGTTCAGTGGCTACCACTACGCCTTTGCCAACTTCAACCCTGACCCCAGGTTCATGGCCGAGCAGTTCAACGCGACGTTGACCTACTCCCACGACAGCAACCTGCTGATGGTCGCGCGCGGCAGGGCGGATATCGCGCTGGTGACGCGCTCCTACCTGAGTGATTTTCTGGTGCGCAATGCCGACATGGCCGGGCAATACCTGGTCTCCGAACGCGTTGATCAGGTGTATCACCACTACGCACTGCTGCGCCCGAACGCGCCGATCAGCGGGGAAGCGTTCGCCGAGTTGCTCAAGCGCCTGCGCGACAGCGGCCAGCTGTTGAAGATTTTCGAGCCGTATCGCATCGACGTGATGCCAGCGCACTGAAGCGAAAGACAATCAAAATGTGGAAAGGGGCAAGCCCCCTTCCACATGAATGCGTGTCGTCTATCAGACCCGGCGCGCAAACGTATCGCTATGGCTGCCCGACACCTTGCGGCAATGCACCAGCGCGTCGCGGATCATGAAGTTCACCAGCGTCGGCGAAACCCCCAGTTCCTTGGCGATATCCTTTTGCGGCACGCCGTGCAGGCGGTACATCTCGAACGCGTAGCGGGTGCGCTGGGGCAGCTCCGTCAGGGCGTCGGCGATGTTTTCCAGGGTGTTGAAATTGATATGCGAGGTTTCCGGTGACGCGCCGTGAATCACCACATTCAGGCCTTCCTCTTCGGTTCCCGAATATTTGAGCTCCAGCGCCTGCTTGCGATAGTGATCGATGGCCAGGTTGCGCACGATCTGGAACAGGTAACTCAACTGGGCCTTGAACGATGACGTGATCGTCGGCGCCGATTGCAGTCGGAAGTAAGCGTCCTGCACCACGTCCTCGGCCCGGGAGCGGCACCCGGTGATACGCGCTGCGATCTTCACCAGAATCAGCCGATTGTCGACAAAGGCCTGGAGAAGCGGTGAGTCGCACCGGCCTGAGAATACTTGTTCCGTCATGGAAATCACCTGACTGCTGAATAGGTTAGGGGAGGGCTTCCTTGCTGAGGCCTCCTACACATCGGGCAACAAATTATGCTTAATGATAATGATTGTCAAATGAGAAGACGAACTAATCGTGGCCTTGCCTGTTTGCAGTGAGTCTCTCTCGCTCGCCGTCGACGACTAATTATTTGCCGGTGCCGTCCGTTCTTCTGGGTGACAGGCCCGTTGGAAAACGGCCATCGATCAGCACCCGCAGGAGGACGCAATGGGTTTGTACCGTGCACACAGCATGTCTCTGTCTGGAGTTCCGGCTCGATGAGTATGCCAACCCGACTGCGGCTGTTTTGCCTGCCTTACTCAGGCGCCAGCGCCATGGTGTATGTGCGCTGGCGTCGATCCCTGCCGGACTGGCTGCAAGTGTGCCCGCTGGAATTGCCCGGCCGCGGCATGCGCATGGACGAGCCGTTGCAGCGCGACATCAAGGCTCTGGCCGCGCAGCTTGCAGAGGAAATCAGCCGCGACGTGAGCGGCCCATACGCCTTGTTTGGTCACAGCCTCGGCGGCCTGCTGGCCTTCGAACTGGCCCACGCCTTGCGCGCCCTCAACGTGCCCGCGCCGCTGGCGCTGTTTGCCTCCGGCACGGCCGGCCCTGCCACCAGGGATGTCAGCGAATACGCCGTCGAAAAGACCGACGAACAACTGATCGCCCGTCTGCGCGAACTGCAGGGCACCGCCGAAGAAGCCCTGGCCAACCCCGAATTGATGCAACTGATGCTGCCGATCCTGCGCGCCGACTTCCTGCTGTGCGGCAGTTTTGTCTATGGCCAGCGTGAGCCGCTGGGCCTGCCGATCCATGTGTTCGGCGGCAAACAGGACAGCGTGCGCGCCGACCAGTTGCTCGACTGGCAACTCGACGCCGCCAGCGGTTTTTCCCTGGACATGTTCGACGGTCACCACTTCTTTCTCATGCAGCACGAAAGCGCGGTGCTGCGCTGCCTGCGCCGCTACGCCGAAGACCACCTGGCCCGCTGGCGCAATGGTGCGGCGCGGCAGCTGGCCGCCGGCTGACAACCCCCTATTTCCCGATTTACCGCAAGCCGATTTCAGGCAGGAACCCCATGATGGATGCCTTCGAACTTCCCCGCACCCTGGTCCAGTCCCTTCAACGCCGCGCCGCGCAGACTCCGGACCAGGTCGCCCTGCGTTTCCTCGCCGAGTCCGCCGAGCACAACGTGGTGCTCAGTTACCGCGACCTCGACCTGCGCGCGCGCACCATCGCCGCCGCCCTGCAAACCAGCGCCGCACAGGGTGATCGTGCAGTGTTGCTGTTCCCCAGCGGGCCGGACTATGTGGCGGCGTTCTTCGGCTGCCTGTACGCCGGGGTGATCGCGGTGCCGGCTTACCCGCCGGAGTCCACCCGGCGTCATCACCAGGAGCGCCTGCTGTCAATCATCAGCGATGCCGAACCGCGCCTGCTGCTGACCATCGCCAGCCTCGCCGAGGGCCTGGCGCAGATTGAAAACGCGCCGCCGATACTCAGCGTCGATACCTTGCCGGGCGCCGGCGACTGGACCGCCCCCGAGCTGCAGCCCGACGACATCGCCTTTCTGCAATACACCTCCGGCTCCACCGCACTGCCCAAGGGCGTGCAGGTCAGCCACGGCAACCTGGTGGCCAACGAAGTGCTGATCCGCCGTGGCTTTGGCATCGACCTGAACCCACACGACGTGATCGTCAGCTGGCTGCCGCTGTACCACGACATGGGCCTGATCGGCGGCCTGCTGCAACCGATCTTCAGCGGCGTGCCCTGCGTGCTGATGTCGCCGGCCTACTTCCTCGGCCGGCCGTTGCGCTGGCTGGAAGCGATCAGCGAATACGGCGGCACCATCAGCGGCGGTCCGGATTTCGCCTACCGCCTGTGCAGCGAACGGGTCAGCGAGTCCGCGCTGGAGCGCCTCGACCTGAGCCGGTGGCGCGTGGCCTATTCCGGTTCCGAACCGATCCGCCTCGATACCCTGGAACGCTTCGCCGAGAAATTCGCCGCCTGCGGGTTCAGCGCCAACAACTTCTTCGCCTCCTATGGCCTGGCCGAAGCGACCCTGTTTGTCGCCGGTGGCCGCCGTGGCCAGGGCATCCCGGCGCTGCGGGTGGACGACCGGGCCCTGGCCGCCAACCGTGCCGAACCGGGGCAGGGCAGCGCGATCATGAGCTGCGGCACCGGTCAACCTGACCACGCTGTGCTGATCGCCGACCCGCATACCCTGAGCGAACTGGCGGACAACCACGTCGGCGAACTCTGGGCCAGCGGCCCGAGCATCGCCCACGGCTACTGGCGCAACCCTGAAGCCACCGCCAACACTTTCGTGCAGCACGCTGGCCGCACCTGGCTGCGCACCGGTGACCTGGCATTCATCCGCGACGGCGAGGTGTACATCACCGGTCGTCTGAAGGACCTGCTGATCGTGCGCGGCCACAACCTGTATCCGCAGGACATCGAACAGACCATCGAGCGCGAAGTGGAAGTGGTGCGCAAGGGCCGGGTTGCCGCGTTTGCGGTAAAGGACCAGGGCCTGGAAGGTATCGGCATCGCCGCCGAAATCAGCCGCAGCGTGCAGAAGATTCTGCCGCCCGAAGCGCTGATCAAAGCCATTCGCCAGGCCGTGGCCGAGGCGTATCAACAGGCGCCGAGCGTGGTGGTGCTGCTCAATCCGGGTGCGCTGCCCAAGACCTCCAGCGGCAAAGTGCAGCGCGCCGCCTGCGCGCTTCGTCACGCCGATGGCAGCCTCGACAGCTACGCGCAGTTCCCCGGCCTGCACACGCAGGCCGGTGATGCGGTGCTGGAATCCAACCTGCAACACCAGATCGCCGCGATCTGGTGCGAGCAACTGCAGGTCAACGAGGTCGCTGCCGACGATCACTTCTTCCTGCTCGGCGGCAACTCCATCACCGCCACCCAGGTGGTCGCGCGGCTGCGTGAAAGCCTGGGGCTGGAGCTGAACCTGCGCCTGTTGTTCGAAGCGCCCACCCTGCAAGCTTTTGCCGCCAGCGTCGCCCGTTTGCAGCTGGACGGCGGCGTCGCCGAAGGCGCGATTCAGGCCCTGCCGCGTGAGGTCGAACTGCCGCAATCCCTGGCGCAGAACCGTCTGTGGATCACCTGGCAGTTGGAGCCTGACAGCAGCGCCTACACCATCCCCGGCGCGCTGCGTTTGCGCGGCGAGCTGGATGAAGACGCCGTGCGCGCAAGCTTCCAGTACCTGGTGCAGCGCCACGAAGCGCTGCGCACGCGCTTCTACGAGCGCGACGGCCACGCCTTTCAGCGCATTGAGGCGAGCGTGGCGTTCGAGCTGCACGTCATCGACCTCAGCGACCTGCCCGCCCATGAGCGTGACGCCCGTGCTCAGCAGATTCGCGAGGAGCAGGCGCTTACCCGGTTCGATCTCGAAAAGGGGCCGCTGCTGTGGGTGACCCTGGTGCGTCTGAACGATGAAGAGCACCACTTGCTGGTGACCCTGCACCACATCATCGCCGACGGTTGGTCGCTGAATATCCTTATTGATGAATTCTCGCGCCTCTACGCCGCCGCCTCCCAGGGCCAGCCTCTGGAGCTGCCGCCGCTGACCCTGCGATACGCCGATTACGGCAGCTGGCAGCGCCAATGGTTGGCCGAAGGCGCAGGCCAGCGGCAACTGGCGTACTGGAAGGCTCGGCTTGGTGATGAGCATCCGGCCCTGAGCCTGACCACCGACCACCCACGCTCGGCCCATCACCGTCACAGTGCCTCGCGCCACAGCGTGCGCCTGAGCGCCGACCGCAGCGACGCGGTGCGTAAAGCGGCCCAGGCCCATGAGTCGACGCCGTTCATGCTATTGCTCGCCGCATTCCAGACGTTGCTCCATCGCTACAGCGGCCAGCGCGATATCCGAATCGGCGTACCCAGCGCCAACCGTCCGCGCCAGGAAACCCAGGGGCTGATCGGCTTCTTCATCAACACGCTGGTGCTGCGTGCCGAGCTGGACGGGCGCCTGCCATTCAATGAGCTGCTGGCGGCGACCCGCCAGGCCGCCCTCGGCGCTCAGGCCCATCAGGACCTGCCCTTCGAGCAATTGCTGGAAGCTTTCCCCCAGGCCCGCGAACAGGGCCTGTTCCAGGTCATGTTCAACCACCAGCAACGTGATCTCGGTGCGTTGCGCCGCCTGCCCGGCATGCTCGCCGATGAGCTGCCATGGCACAGCCGCGAAGCCAAGTTCGACCTGCAGCTGCACAGCGAAGAAGACCGCAATGGGCGCCTGAGCCTGGCGTTCGACTACGCCGATGAGCTGTTCGATGGCGCAACCATCCAGCGCCTCGCCGAACACTACCTCACGCTGCTGCAAGCCGCCTGCACGCAGCCACAACAGGCGATCGGCGATTTGCCGCTGATGCTTCAGGACGAGCAGCGCCACTGGAGCGCCGCGCCCTGTGCGCCTGCCACCCAGTGGCTGCCCGAGTTGCTCAATCAGCACACCTCGCACGCTACCACGCTGGTCTGGGAGCACGGCAGCCTGAGCTTTGCCCAACTGCACACCCAGGCCAACCGCCTGGCCCATTACCTGCGCGACAAAGGCGTCGGCCCGGACGTGTGCGTGGCCATTGCCGCCGAGCGCTCGCCGCAGCTGCTGGTCGGCCTGCTGGCGATCATCAAGGCTGGCGGCGCCTACGTGCCGCTCGACCCGGATTACCCGGCCGAGCGCCTGGCCTACATGCTGCACGACAGCGGCGTGCACCTGCTGCTCACCCAGACCTCACTGCTGGCGCAACTGCCCAGCGCCGAAGGGGTGTGCGTCATCGCCATGGACAGCCTGCACCTGGACAGCTGGCCAACCCAGCCGCCCGGCCTGCACCTGCACGGCGACAATCTCGCCTACGTGATCTACACCTCCGGCTCCACCGGCCAGCCCAAGGGCGTGGGCAATACCCATGCGGCCCTGGCCGAGCGTTTGCAGTGGATGCAGGCCACCTATCAGCTCAACGCCACTGATGTGCTGATGCAAAAGGCGCCGATCAGTTTCGACGTGTCGGTGTGGGAATGCTTCTGGCCATTGATCACCGGGTGCCGTCTGGTGCTGGCAGGGCCCGGCGAGCATCGCGATCCTCATCGCATCGCGCAGTTGGTGCAGGCACATGGCGTGACCACGCTGCACTTCGTGCCGCCACTGTTGCAGGTGTTTATCGACGAACCGCTGGCGGCCGAGTGCACCAGCCTGCGTCGCCTGTTCTCGGGCGGCGAAGCCTTGCCCGCCGAGTTGCGCAACCGCGTGCTGGCGCAACTGCCGGCGGTGCAGTTGCACAACCGCTATGGCCCGACGGAAACCGCGATCAACGTCACTCACTGGCATTGCGCGGTGGCCGATGGCGAGCGCTCGCCGATTGGCCGGCCGCTGGGCAACGTGATCTGTCGGGTAGTGGACGCGCAACTCAACCCGCTGCCGGCCGGTGTGCCGGGTGAGCTGTGCATCGGCGGCAGCGGCCTGGCCCGGGGTTACCTGGGCCGTGCCGGGCTGACCGCCGAACGCTTTGTCGCCGACCCGCTGGGCGAGTCGGGCACGCGCCTGTACCGCACCGGTGACCGCGCGCGCTGGAGCATTGACGGCGTGCTCGAATACCTCGGCCGTCTGGATCAGCAAGTGAAGCTGCGCGGGTTTCGCGTGGAGCCGGAAGAAATCCAGGCGCGCCTGCTCGCCCAGGCCGGAGTCGCCCAGGCCGTGGTGCTGGTGCGCGATGCGCAGTTGATCGGCTACTACACCGGCCATGCCGAGCTGGACGCTCATACGCTGAAAACCGCCCTGGCTGCCGAGCTGCCCGAGTACATGGTGCCCGCCGTACTGATGCGCCTGGACGCAATGCCCCTGAGCCCCAGCGGCAAACTCGACCGCCGCGCATTGCCGGAGCCGGTGTGGCACTCCCGCGAACACGTCGAGCCGCAATCACCGTTGCAGCAGCAAATCGCCGCGATCTGGCGCGACGTGCTCGGCCTGCCGCGTATCGGCCTGCACGACGACTTTTTCGCCCTCGGCGGCCACTCGTTGCTGGCCACGCAAATCATCTCGCGCACCCGCCAGGCCTGCGACGTCGAACTGCCATTGCGCACCCTGTTCGACGCCAGCGAACTGGGCGCCTTTGCCGCGCAGGTTGCGCGGATCCAGGGCGCCGGCCAGCGCAATCAGCAAACCGCCATCGCCCGGGTCGACCGCAGCCAGAAAGTGCCGCTGTCCTACTCCCAGCAGCGCATGTGGTTCCTCTGGCAAATGGAGCCCGACAGCCCGGCCTACAACGTCGGCGGCATGGCGCGCCTGCGCGGCGTGCTGGATGTGGGACGGTTCGAGGCGGCGTTGCAGGCGTTGATCATGCGCCACGAAACCCTGCGCACCACGTTCCCGAGCGTCGATGGCGTGGCGTATCAGCGGGTCGCGGCGCAAACCGGCTTGCGCATGGACTGGCAGGATGCCTCGGCGCTGAACGAAACCGAGCGCCAGCAACGCATCCAGCAACTGGCCGATCACGAAGCCCACACCCCCTTCAACCTGGAAACCGGGCCGTTGCTGCGCGCTTGCCTGGTCAAGGCCGCCGAGCAGGAACACTACCTGGTGCTGACCCTGCACCACATCGTCACCGAAGGCTGGGCCATGGACATCTTTGCCCGTGAGCTGAGCGCCCTGTACGAAGCCTTTATCGACGAGCGCGACTCGCCGCTGGCGCCGCTGCCCGTGCAATACCTGGACTACAGCGTGTGGCAACGCCAGTGGATGGAAGCCGGCGAGCGTCAGCGCCAGCTCGATTACTGGACCGCGCAACTCGGCCATGAGCATCCGTTGCTGGAGCTGCCCGGCGACCGTCCACGGCCGTCCGTGCAAAGCCATCGTGGCGAGTTGTATCGCTTTGATCTGAGCGATGATCTGGCGGCGCGCGTGCGTGCGTTCAACGCCAAACGCGGCCTCACGCTGTTCATGACCATGACCGCGACGCTGGCGGTGTTGCTTTACCGCTACAGCGGCCAGACCGACCTGCGCATCGGCGCGCCGGTGGCCAACCGCATTCGCCCGGAAAGCGAAGGGCTGATCGGCGCGTTCCTCAACACCCAGGTGCTGCGCTGCCGGCTCAACGGGCAGATGAGCGTCGGCGAGCTGTTCGAGCAGGTGCGCCATACGGTGATCGAGGGCCAGTCCCACCAGGACCTGCCGTTCGACCACCTGGTTGAAGCCCTGCAACCGCCACGCAGCGCGGCGTACAACCCGCTGTTCCAAGTGATGTGCAACGTGCAGCGCTGGGAATTCCAGCAAAGCCGCCAGCTGGCCGGCATGAGCGTCGAGTACCTGGCCAACGATGCGCGCGCCACCAAGTTCGACCTCAATCTGGAAGTCACCGACCTCGACCATCGCCTGGGTTGCTGCCTGACCTACAGCACCGACCTGTTCGATGAACCACGCATTGCACGCATGGCCGCGCATTGGCGCAACCTGCTCGAAGCGCTGATCGCCGATCCGCAGCAGCGCCTCAGCGAATTGCCGTTGCTCACGGCAGTAGAGCAGCGTGCATTGCAGGACAGCCTCGGGGTTGAAGCCGGCGAGCACCGTCTCGACCAGTGCCTCCAGCAGCTGTTCAGCCAGCAGGCGCGTCAGCGTGCCGACGCACCGGCGCTGACCTTTGCCGGTGAAACCCTGACCTACGCAGAACTCGATGCGCGCGCCAATCGCCTGGCCTGGGTACTGCGCGAGCGCGGCGTGGGCCCGCAGGTGCGAGTGGGCCTGGCGTTGCCGCGCTCACTGGAAATGGTCATCGGCTTGCTGGCGATCCTCAAGGCTGGCGGCGCTTACGTGCCGCTGGACCCGGAGTATCCGCTGGACCGTTTGCACTACATGATCGAAGACAGCGGCATCGGCCTGTTGCTCAGCGATGCGGCGATGCTCGAAGCCCTTGGCCCATTGCCGGCGACGGTGGCCTGCTGGTGCCTGGAAGATGACCTGCCGGCGCTGGCGAACTACCCGGCCGATGAGCTGCCGTTTATCAGCCTGGCGCAACACCAGGCGTACCTGATCTACACCTCGGGCTCCACCGGCAAACCCAAGGGCGTGGTGGTGTCCCACGGTGAAATCGCCATGCATTGCCAGGCAGTGATCAAGCGTTTCGGCATGCGTGCGGACGACTGCGAGCTGCATTTTTATTCGATCAACTTCGACGCCGCCACCGAGCGTTTGCTGGTGCCGCTGCTCAGCGGCGCGCAGGTGGTATTGCGCGCCCAGGGGCAGTGGGATGCCGAGGAAATCTGCGCGCTGATCCGTACCCATCGCATCAATATTCTCGGCTTTACCCCCAGCTACGGCAGCCAGTTGGCGCAATGGCTGGCCACGCAGCAGCAGACGTTGCCGGTGCGCATGTGCATCACCGGTGGCGAAGCGCTGACCGGTGAACACCTGCAGCGCATTCGCGCCGCGTTCCAGCCGCAGGTGTTTTTCAATGCCTATGGCCCGACCGAAACCGTGGTGATGCCGCTCGCCAGCCTGGCGCCGGAGCAACTGGAGGAGGGTGCTGCCAGCGTACCGATCGGCAGCCTTATCGGCGCGCGCGTCGCCTATATTCTCGACGCCGACCTGGCCCTGGTGCCGCAAGGCGCAACCGGCGAGCTGTACGTCGGCGGTGCCGGTCTGGCCCAGGGGTATCACCAACGGCCGGGCATGACGGCGGAGCGTTTTGTCGCGGACCCGTTTACCCGCGAGGGCGGTCGCCTTTACCGCACCGGCGACCTGGTGCGCCAGCGTGCCGACGGACTGGTCGAGTACCTGGGCCGCATCGACCATCAGGTAAAGATCCGTGGCTTTCGCATCGAGCTGGGCGAGATCGAAACCCGCCTGCTCGAACACCCGGCCGTGCGTGAAGCGGTGGTGCTGGCGCTGGATGCGCCGAGCGGCAAACAGCTGGTCGCTTATTGGGTCAGCGATGCGCAGCACGGCGCGTTGCGCGATGCGCTGAAGGCGCACCTCAAGGCGCAGTTACCGGACTACATGGTGCCTGCGCACCTGATTGTGCTCGACAGCATGCCGCTCACCGCCAACGGCAAACTCGACCGCCGCGCCTTGCCGCAGCCCGATCCCGAAGCGAATCGCCAACAGTACGTGGCGCCACGCACCGCACTGGAAAGCACCCTGGCCGCCATTTGGTGCGCGGTGTTGAACGTGCAACAGGTTGGCCTCGACGATAACTTTTTTGAACTGGGCGGCGATTCGATCCTGTCGATCCAGGTGGTCAGCCGCGCGCGTCAGGCCGGAATTCACTTCAGCCCGCGCGATTTGTTCCAGCACCAGACCGTGCACACCCTGGCCGCCGTCGCCACGCGTGCCGAGCAGGTAGTGGCCGAGCAAGGGTTGCTCACGGGCGCCTCGGCGCTCACGCCAATCCAGCACTGGTTCTTCGACACCGACATCCCGGCGCGCGAGCACTGGAACCAGGCGTTGCTGCTCAAGCCGCTGCAATTGCTCGACCCTCATCGCCTGGAGCAGGCGTTGCTGGCGGTCCTGGAACATCACGATGCACTGCGCCTGAGCTTCACCCGGCGCGATGCGCAGTGGTACGCCGAACACCTGGGCGTGCCGCACGGTGGCGTGCTGATGCAGGCGCAGGTGCAGGACATGGCGCAATGCGTCGCACTGTTCACCGAAACCCAGCGCAGCCTCGATCTGCAACATGGCCCGCTGCTGCGCGCGTTGTTGGTCGACGGTCCCGAGGGGCAGCAACGGCTGCTGATCGCGATCCATCACCTGGTGGTGGATGGCGTGTCGTGGCGCGTGTTACTCGAAGACCTGCAGAACGTTTATCGCCAACTGAGCGAAGGCCGCTCCGTCAGCCTGCCGGCCAAGACCAGCGCGCTGCGCGAGTGGGCGGCACGCTTGCAGGCGTATGCCCATAGCGAATCCCTGCGTGAAGAGTTGAGCCTGTGGCAACGTCAGTTGGCCGGGCCTGCCTCGCTGTTGCCGGTGGCGCGACCACAGGGCGCGTTGCGCAACCGCGATGCCGAGACGGTCAGCGTGCGCCTGGATGCCGAGCGCACCCGCCAGTTGTTGCAGCAGGCGCCGAGCGCCTACCGCACCCAGGTCAACGATCTGCTGCTGACCGCCCTGGCGCGGGTGGTGTGTCGCTGGAGCGGCCACGACTCGGCCGTGATCCAACTGGAAGGCCACGGCCGCGAAGCACTGTTCGATGACATCGACCTGACCCGCAGCGTCGGCTGGTTCACCAGCGCCTATCCGGTGCGCCTGACGCCGGCGGCTGCGCAGGGCGATTCGATCAAGGCGATCAAGGAGCAACTGCGCGGCGTGCCGCACAAAGGCCTGGGCTACGGCGTACTGCGTTACCTGGCCGACGACCTGTGCCAACAGACCCTGGCGGCGCTGCCGGATGCGCCCATTACCTTCAACTACCTCGGCCAGTTCGACCAGAGCTTTGGCAGCGACGCGCTGTTCCATCCGCTGAATGAGTCGGCCGGCCTGGCGCACGACCCGGACGCGCCGCTGCCCAATGAGCTGAGCGTCGACAGCCAGGTGTACGGCGGCGAACTGGTGCTGCGCTGGACCTTCAGCCGCGAACGCCATGAGCCGCAGACCATTCGCGCGCTGGCCGACGGGTATCTGGCCGAGCTGCAAGGCCTGATCGCCCATTGCCTGGAAGACGAAGCTTTTGGCCTCACGCCGTCCGACTTCCCCCTGGCGCACCTGAGCCAGGGGCAGCTCGACAGCCTGCCGGTGGCGGCAAACCGGATCGAAGACGTCTACCCGCTGACGCCGATGCAGGAAGGCCTGCTGCTGCACACCCTGCTCGAACCGGGCACCGGCCTGTATTACATGCAGGACCGCTACCGCATCGACAGCGTGCTCGACCCCGAGCGTTTCGCCCAGGCCTGGCAAGCGGTGATCGCACGCCACGAGGCCCTGCGTGCGTCGTTCTGCTGGAACGTCGGCGAAGACATGCTGCAAGTGATCCACAAACCCGGCAACACGCCGATCGAGTACCTGGACTGGAGCGGCGACCGCGAAGACCAGCACGAGCCGCGCCTGCAAGCGTTGCTCAAGCAGGAGCGCGAAGCCGGGTTCGATCTGCTCAACCAGGCGCCGTTCCACCTGCGCCTGATCCGTGTGGGCCAAGCGCGCTACTGGTTCATGATGAGCAACCACCACATCCTCATCGATGCCTGGTGCCGTTCGCTGCTGATGAACGACTTCTTCGAGATCTACCTCGCCCTCGGCGAAGGCCGCGCGGCGCAACTGGCCACGCCGCCACGTTACCGTGACTACATCGCCTGGCTGCAACGCCAGGACCTCAACGAAGCGCGCCAGTGGTGGCAGCGCAACCTGCAGGGTTTCGAGCGCACCACGCCGATCCCCAGCGACCGGCCGTTCCTGCGCGAACATGCAGGCCACAGCGGCGGCATGCTGGTGGGCGACTGCCACACCCGACTGGATGCCCGTGACGGCGCGCAACTGCGCGAACTGGCCCAGGCCCATCAACTGACCGTCAATACCTTTGCCCAGGCGGCGTGGGCCCTGGTATTGCGGCGTTTGAGCGGCGAGCGTGACGTGCTGTTCGGCGTCACCGTGGCCGGGCGCCCGGTGGACATGCCCGAGATGCAACGCACCGTTGGCCTGTTCATCAACAGCATTGCGCTGCGGGTGAAGCTGCCCGAGGACGACCAGCCCTGCAGCGTGCGCCAGTGGTTGAACGACCTGCTCGACAGCAACATGCAACTGCGCGAGTACGAATACCTGCCGTTGGTGACGATCCAGGAACACAGCGAACTGCCCAAGGGCCAGCCGCTGTTCGACAGCCTGTTCGTGTTCGAAAACGCCCCGGTGGACACCTCGGTGCTGGACCGCGCGCAGAGCCTGAACGCCACCTCGGATTCCGGCCGCACCCACACCAATTTCCCGCTGACGGCGGTGTGCTATCCGGGCGATGACCTCGGTTTGCACCTGTCCTACGACCAGCGTTACTTCGATGAAACCACCGTACAAGGCATGCTCGGTGAGTTCAAACGCCTGCTGCTGGCGCTGATGCAGGGCTTTCACGGCGACATGACCGACCTGCCGCTGATCGGTGAGCAGGAGCGTGCCTTCCTGGTGGAGGGCTGTAACCAGAGCGCACAGGATTACCCGCTGGCGCGCAGCTACGTTGAGCTGTTCGAAGAACAGGTGGCGCAGCATCCGCAGCGCATTGCCGCCAGTTGCCTGGACCAGCGATGGACCTATGAGGCACTGAACCGCCGCAGCAACGGCCTGGGCCATGCGTTGATCAGCGCGGGTGTCGGCGTGGATCAACCGGTGGCATTGCTGGCCGAGCGCAACCTCGACCTGCTGGGCATGATCATCGGCAGCTTCAAGGCCGGTGCCGGTTACCTGCCGCTGGACCCGGGCCTGCCTGCTCAGCGGCTGAGCCGCATCATCGCGCTGAGCCGCACGCCGTTACTGGTGTGCAGTGAAGCGTGTCGCGAACAGGCCATCGAGTTACTCGATGGCACCGATTGCCAGTTGCTGGTGTGGGAGGAGGTGCCGGCCCGTGGTGAAAATCCGGGCATCTACAGCGCACCGGATAACCTCGCCTACGTGATCTACACCTCGGGCTCCACCGGCCAGCCCAAAGGTGTGATGGTCGAACAGCGTGGCATGCTCAATAACCAGTTGAGCAAGGTGCCGTACCTGGACCTGTCGCCAGCGGATGTCATCGCGCAGACAGCCTCGCAAAGCTTTGATATTTCCGTGTGGCAATTTCTCGCGGCGCCGCTGTTCGGCGCGCGGGTGGAGATCGTGCCGAATGCCATCGCCCATGATCCCCAGGGCTTGCTCGAACATGTGCAGGCCCAAGGCATTACCGTGCTGGAAAGCGTGCCGTCGCTGATCCAGGGCATGCTGGCCCAGGAACGCGTCAGCCTGGACGGGCTGCGCTGGATGCTGCCGACGGGTGAAGCGATGCCGCCGGAGCTGGCGCATCAATGGCTGCAACGCTATCCGCAGATTGGCCTGGTGAATGCCTACGGCCCGGCTGAATGCTCGGACGACGTGGCGTTCTTCCGCGTCGACCTGGCCTCGACACGCGGCACGTACCTGCCGATTGGCACGCCGACCGACAACAACCGTTTGTACCTGCTGGACGGTGCGCTGGACCTGGTGCCGCAAGGCGCCGTGGGCGAGTTGTGTGTGGCCGGCACCGGTGTGGGCCGTGGCTATGTCAGCGATCCGTTGCGCACCGCCCAGGCGTTTGTGCCCAACCCGTTCGGCGCGGCGGGCGAGCGTCTCTATCGCACCGGTGACCTTGCCCGTCGCCGCAGCGATGGTGTGCTGGAATACGTGGGACGTATCGACCATCAGGTGAAGATTCGCGGTTACCGTATCGAGCTGGGTGAAATCGAAGCGCGTCTGCACGAGCAACCCGAAGTGCGCGACGCGGCGGTGGGCGTGCAGGAGGGCGTCAACGGCAAACACCTGGTGGGCTACCTGGTGGCCGCCGACGCGGCGCTTGACCCCGGCGAACGCCTGGATCGCATCAAGCAACGCCTGCGCGCCGAACTGCCGGAATACATGGTACCGCTGCACTGGCTCTGGCTTGACCGCCTGCCGCTGAACGCCAATGGCAAGCTCGACCGCAAGGCCTTGCCAGCCCTGGAGATCGGCCAGTTGCACAGTCAGGCCTACCTGGCGCCGCGCAACGCGCTGGAAACCACCTTGGCCGCGATCTGGGCCGAAGTGCTCCAGGTTGAGCGTGTCGGCGTTGAGGACAACTTCTTCGAACTGGGCGGGCATTCGTTGCTGGCCACGCAGATTGCCTCGCGGGTGCAGAAAACCCTGCAACGCGACGTGCCGCTGCGGGCGATGTTCGAGTGCAGTACGGTGGCGGAGCTGGCCGAGTATATCGAGGGGTTGGCGGGCAATGAGATCAGCGTGGAGAAGGTGGGCAGGTTGAGTGATTTGATGGCCGAGTTGGAGGGGCTTTAACCGCTGCTGTCTGTTCTGGCCTCATCGCAGGCCAGCCAGCTCCTACATTTGATGTGTGAATACAGTCAAGTGTGGGAGCTGGCTGGCTCCCGATAGCGTCAGCCCGGACGCCGCCTATTTGGGCCCAAGTATCTTCGCCAACTTGTCCGGAGACGGGGCGCCTTGCTGTTGCTGCAGGCCGCCTTTTTCATCCAGGTAGAAAATCGCCGGCGTCGCCGATAACTCCAGCTCTTCCATCAGCTTCATGTTGGCGTCGAGCTTGGCCTCGATAGTGGCCGGGATCTTGTCCAGCGCCTGCAACTTGCTGGCCTTGCCGGCAGCCTCGTGTTCCTCCAAGGCTTTTTGCGGATCCTTGGCGGCGAACAGGGCCGCGGATTTTCCGGGGCTGTCCTCGCGAATAATCCCGACCATGATGTGGCGCAACTGCACCTTGCCGGCGTTTACCCACGGGCGTGCCTGCTCCCAGAACATGTTGCAGTACGGGCAGTTGGGGTCGCTGAACAGGTAAACGGTGCGCGGCGCGTTTTTATCGCCATCCTGGATCCAGCTGCTTTTTTCCATCTTGGCCCAGACTTCCTTGGCCATCGGCGCGTACACCAGTTTTTCCAGGGGCGCGCTGCTCAGGTCATTGCCCTGTGCGTCGTACAGGTTGCCGGCGAGCACGCTGTTGCCGTCGGCGGTCAGGTACAGGGCCATCCCGCGGTTCTGGTATTGCGCGGCGTAGCCGGTCAGGCCGCTGGGGGCGTCGAACTTGCCGAGGATCTTTGCGCCCTTGGCTTCGATCTGTTTGATCGGGGCCGGCCAGTCTTCGGCCTGGGCCAGGGTGGCCGCGAGCGTCAGCGGCAGCAGGGTCAGCAGGTGGCGGAGGCTTGGCATGTCGGTTTCCTTTGCGGTGCAGTGTCGAAGGGTTCCATGGCGCGGGCCAGGCTGGCTTGGGACAACTCGCCCAGGTGGCTGTTGATCAGGCGCCCATCGGCTTGGTAGAACAAGGTGGTCGGCAAGGCCATGGAGCCCACGGCCTGGCCGAGACGGCCGCTGGCATCGAACAGCACGTTATCGAGGGTCAGGCCCTGGGTGGCCAGGAAGGTGCTGACGCTTTGCATGCTTTCGGCCTGGTTGACGAACAGGAACGTCACGTCCGGCCGTTGGTGTTGCGCGCGTTCCAGCACCGGCATTTCGCGACGGCACGGCGGGCACCAGGTGGCCCACAGGTTGATCACCAGCGGGCCGCCCTTGTAATCGGCAAGTTGCACCTCCTGGCCATCGGCAGTGCGCAGGGTGATCGAGGGCAGTTGCGAACCCTTGTCGTAGAGGTTCAGCGACAGGCTGGTGATGCCCCAGAACAACAGCCCGGTGATGACGCCCGCGCTCAGCGGCTTGCGCAGGGCCGGGCGGCGCCAGCCGTAGGCGAGGGCGGCAAGCACCAGCGCGATGATGCCGGGCCAGGCGAGAAAACCGCCGTCGCGCAGGTCAACCATCTGCAGCCAGTCGCTGCGATAGTCACTCCAGTACATCAGCACGAAGCTCACCCGCGCCGCGAGCATGCCCAGCAGAAACAGGCTGAACAGCACCGACTCGGGGTTCTCACCGCCACGCTTGGCCACACGCCAGCCCACCAGGGTGGCGAGAATCAGCGCGCTGATCAGCAGGATGTGATTCAGCGCGATGGCGAAGGTGCCGATGGTCAGGGTCAGCATCAGCGGGCGTCCCGGGTCTGAGTCCAGCGTTGCAGGAAGGCGTCGGCGTCGACTTCACCGGTGATGCGCCGGGCGCGGCGTTCTTCACCGTCGGGGCCGATCCACACGAAGCTTGGCGGCCCCGGCACCTTGTAGCGGCCGAGCAGTTCGCGGCTGGCGGCGTTGTCGGCGGTGACGTCCAGGCGCAGCAGGCGCACGTCCTTGAGGGCCTGCATCACCTCGGCGTTGCCGAACACCTGTTTTTCCATGATCTTGCACGACACGCACCAGTCGGCGTAGTAGTCCACCAGCACCCACTGGCCCTGGGCCCTGGCGCTGTCGAGCTGATTTTGCAGGGCGACCGGGTCGTTGATCGTGGTGAAGGCGTCGTGTGCCTCGGCGGTAGCGGCGCGCGAGCCGCTGTAGACGCTCAACGGTTGCCACAGGTCGTCGCTGCCACCGGCTGCACCCACCACCAGTACCGCACCCCACAGGCCCAGCACCACGGAGCCGGCGCCAAATACCTTGGCGGCCAGACCGTATTCACGGGCCAGGCCCCAGCCGCAGTAGGCCATCACCAGCGCCAGTGCGCCCCACAGGCCAAGCCACAGGCTGTCGCCGACCACTGGGCGAATCATCAGCACGGCCGTGCCCAGAAACAAGAAACCGAAGATGCCCTTGAGCACGTTCATCCAGGTGCCCGGCTTGGGCAGGAAGCGGTTGCCCACGGTCACCAGCAGCAACAGCGGCACACCGATGCCGATGCCCATGGCGAACAGGATCAGACCGCCATGCAGCGCATTGCCGCTCTGGGCGATATAGAGCAGCGCGCCGGCCAGTGGCGCGGTCATGCACGGGCCCACCAGCAGCCCGGACAAGGCGCCGAGGATGCCGGCGCCCACCAGGCTGCCACCGCTTTGCTGGCGGCTGGCGTTGTCCAGGCGGTCACGCAGGAAGGTCGGCAATTGCAGTTCAAAGAAGCCGAACATCGGCAGGGCGAGGATCACAAACAGGGCGGCGAAACTGCCGAGGATCCACGGGGTTTGCAACAACGCGGCGAGGTTGGCGCCGGCGAGTGCGGCCAGCACGCCCAGCGCGGCATACACCAGCGCCATGCACACCACGTAGCTGCCGGCCAGGGCCAGGCCACGACGTGGGCTGGCGCCACTGCCCACCACCAGCCCGGCAAGAATCGGCAGCATCGGCAATGAACACGGGGCAAACGCCAGCAACAGGCCCAGGCCGAAGAACGCCAGCACACTCCAGCCCAGGCTGCGCTCTTGCAGGCCGCTGGCCAGGCTCTGGTCCTGAGCCTGGGCGGTGGCGGCTACGGCCGGGTTGCCGCCCAGGTCGACGGTGATCGATTGCGGCGGGTAGCACAGGCCCGCATCGGCGCAGCCCTGCCAGCCGAGCTTGAGCTGGCCGGTGGCACCGGCGGGGATCTTCACTTCCAGGCCCTGGCGATACACCTCCTGCTCGCCGAAGAACTCGTCGCTATGGGCCTCGCCCTTGGGCAGCGTCGGCTTTTCGGCGAGGCCTTCGAACTTCATGCGTTGCTGGTACAGGTAATAACCGTCGGCAATCTGCCAATACAGCTGGGTCTCGCCACTTTCCAGGCGCTCGGAAGTAAAGGTGAACGCCTTGCCCACCGGGAGGAAATCGGGTTTGGTGTCGAAAGGGTTGCCAGGCGAGGCCTGGGCCAATCCCGCAAGCATTACCAGCAAAAAGGTAAACAGATGCCGCATGGTCAAGCCTTAATCCCGTACAAGTTGAGGCACACAATGTGTGGCGTTGATTAACCGATGATTAACCGGGCGCTATTCTAGAGTGTACGGATCAGCGGGTGTTGCCAACATTGGCGGCATAATGCGCGCTTAATCCCTGCATTCTCTAATCACGCCATCTTTCATGAAGGGTTCAGCATGCACGTACTGGTCTGTGAAGACGATGAACTGATCGCCAGCGGCATCGTGGCCGGTCTCACCGCCCAGGGCTTCACCGTGGAGCGCGTGGCGAGCGCTGGCGCGGCGCGGGCGATGCTCAAGGCAGCAGCGTTCGACATCATGGTGCTCGACCTTGGCCTGCCCGACGAAGACGGTCTCAAGCTGCTGCAGCAACAGCGCAGCCAGGGCCTGGAAATCCCGGTGCTGATCCTCACCGCACGGGATTCGGTGACCAACCGTGTCGACGGCCTGCAAGCGGGTGCCGACGACTACCTGCTCAAACCTTTCGACCTGCGTGAACTCGCCGCCCGCCTGCAAACCCTGCTGCGCCGGGTGGCGGGGCGCAGCGTCAACCTGATCGAACATGGCCGCCTGGCCTACGACCCCAGCAGCCGCGAGACTTTCCTTGGCGGCCAGCCGGTGGACCTGTCGCGCCGCGAGCAGGCATTGTTGCAGGCCCTGCTGCACAACAAGGGCCGGGTGCTTTCCAGCGAACAGCTCAAGGACAGCGTCTACGGTTTCAGCGACGAGCTGGAAAGCAACGCGCTCAATGTGCATATCCATCACCTGCGGCGCAAATTGGGCAATGGCATCGTCGAAACAGTGCGTGGCCTTGGCTATCGTTTGGGCGCTGCCGATGAAGGTCGCCCTGATGAGGGAGAGAAGGTTTCGTGAAAAGCCTGCGCCTGCGCCTGACGTTCAAGCTGGGCGCCGCTTTTGTGTTGATCTGGGCGCTGGCGGCGACCTGGATGCTCAACGACCTGCGTAACCAGATGATGTTTTCCCTCGACCAGCGTCTGGTCGCATCGGCGCGCATGGTGGCGGGGCTGACCGAGCAGATGCCGGGCCTGGCCAGTGTCAGTGGCGGCGCGCGTTTCAGCGCCGAACACCTGCATGTGCCCGGTGGCATGGCCTGTCAGGTCAGCTCCTTGCGCGGGGAAGTCCTCGCGCGCAGCCACACCACCCCGGATGAGGGCCTGGAGTCGCACCAGAGCGGCTTTCGTGACCAGCTGATCGACGGCGTGGCCTGGCGCAGTTTTACCCTCAGCCGTGGCGACCTGTTGATCACCACCGCCGACCGCCATGCGGAGCGCGAAGCGTTGAACACGTCGATCCTGCTGGCGGCCTCGGTGCCGGTGGGTGCGGCGATGCTGGGGTGTCTGTGCCTGTTATGGCTGGGCATCGGCCAGAGCCTGCTGCCGCTCAATCGTATGCGTGATGCCTTGATGCGGCGCAGTGCCGACTCCCTCGAGCCGTTGCAGATTCACCCGTTGCCCAGCGAACTCAAACCGCTGCTCGACACGCAGAACCAACTGTTGCAGCGTATTGCCAAGACCATCGAGCGTGAGCGCCGCCTCACCGGCGACGCCGCCCACGAGCTGCGCAGCCCGCTGACGGCGATCAAGACCCACCTGCAAGTGGCCCGCATGACCGATGGTGCGGCCCGCGACCAGTCGCTGGCCCATGCCGAGGCAGGCGCCGACCGCCTGCACCGCACCCTCGAGCAATTGCTGCTGCTGGCGCGGGTGGAGGGCAGCCTGTCGTTCGACGATGGTGTGCAGTCCAGCGCCGAAGAGGTCGCCAGGCTGGCGATCCAGGATGCGAATGCCGGTGACAACAGGCGCATCGACCTGATCCTGCCGGACAACCTCTCGGCCGCCCCGGTGGAAATGCCGGTGGGCCTGGCGGTCGCCGCGCTGCGCAACCTGCTCGACAATGCCCTGCGCCATACTCCGGCGGATACCCGCGTTGAACTCAGTGTGCTGACCGCCGCCGACTGCGTGATCTTTCGCGTGCGTGACCATGGCAAGCAGATCTCCAGCGAAGACCTGCAGTACCTGACCCAGCGCTTCTGGCGCAACGGCAACAGCGAAGGCTGTGGCCTGGGCCTGGCAATCGTGCAGGCGATCGTGCAGCGCTGTTCCTGCTCATTGAAATTCGACAGCCAGCCGGATGGTTTGCGCGTCGAACTGGGCATGCCGCTGCGGCGTTGATTGTTTTTTCAGGTGCCAGATAGTTACCGCCATCCTGGGGTTCAAGCCTTCAGGATGGCGGTAATTTTTTTGCGCTTGAACGGGCTGAACGATTCGGCCTGTATTGAAAAGGATGGTTCTTATGTTGGTCATTGACAGCAGTTTCCCCGCCACGGGTTTCAATCAGCGCAACGGCGAGCAGGTGCAGCAGATAATCCTGCACTACACCGCCGCGCCGTTTGCCTCCTCGTTGCGCACCCTGACCCAGGATGGGGTGAGCGCCCACTACCTGTTGCCCGACCCGAACGAATCCGGCTATCGCTGCGCCGGGTATGACGAGTTGCGCGTGTTTCGCCTGGTAGAGGAAGACCAGCGGGCGTGGCATGCCGGGGTGAGCCATTGGGGTGGGCGGGACAACCTCAACAGTCGTTCGATTGGTGTGGAGATCGTCAACCTGGCGCGGGATGACAAGGGGGTGTTCACGTTTCCTGCGTATGCTCCGGAGCAAGTGCAGGCATTGATTGCGCTGGTGCGCGATGTGCTTGGGCGGTACCCACAGATGGGGCCGACCGACATTCTTGGGCATTCGGATGTGGCGTATTGGCGCAAGAGTGATCCAGGGCCGCAGTTGCCGTGGCGGTTTTTGTTCGAGGCGGGCGTGGGTGCCTGGTTTGATGAGGCGACCCGCAGAATGTATCTGCGGCGTTTCAACCTCGGGTTGCCGCCGGAGGTGGAGTTGGAGCGGGCGTTTCAGCGGTATGGCTACAAGGCGGCGGCGAATCGTCAGGGGTTTGAGCTTCGGACGCGGGCGTTTCAGATGCATTTTCGGGGGCGGGATTATGGTGGGGTTTTGGATGCTGAGACGTGTGCGATTTTGTATGCCCTGAATGAGAAGTATCGGGGGCTTTGATGGGGGGTATATCCGTTATTCAGGTCACGGCGGCTTAGGGTTCCGCCCTTGCGGCGGTTCACGTCGAAGACAAAATGGGGGAGGGGGCTTGCTCCCAATGGCTGAGTGTCAGTCAGCTTATTGGTCGCTGAGCCACTGCCATCGGGAGCAAGCCCCCTCCCACATTTGGATCTCCATTGGTCTGATGGATATCACGCGGCTTTTGATCTCAGGCGCCCCGTCAACCACGCTGGCCGCACGCAGGCGAGGTGCCGAGTGGTGGGGCAAGAGCGGGATATACACCCAACTAACCGAAAAAGCCCCCTAAATCCCCCCCACCCTCAAGCGTCTCCAACTCAAGCAACCAAACAGCGTATTGAGGGATTCGAAAGATGTCAGTCGCTACCAGCCGTATCGAAACCACCCCGGCGCACCCCGCCGAAACGCTCTACCAGTTCGACGAAACCCCACTCCTGGCCCGCCAGCGCCAACAGGAATCCAACGCGCGCAGTTACCCCCGGCGCATTCCTCTGGCGCTCAAGCGGGCCAAGGGTATCTACGTGGAAGACGTTGAGGGCCGCAGCTTCATCGATTGCCTGGCCGGCGCCGGCACGCTGGCGTTGGGGCATAACCACCCGGTGGTGATCGAGGCGATCCAGCAGGTGCTGGCCGATGAGTTGCCATTGCACACCCTGGACCTCACCACGCCGGTCAAGGATCAGTTCGTGCAGGACCTGTTCGGGCTGCTGCCGGCCGAGCTGGCGCGGGAAGCGAAAATCCAGTTCTGCGGCCCAACCGGCACTGATGCGGTGGAAGCGGCGTTGAAGCTGGTGCGCACCGCCACCGGGCGCAGCACGGTGCTGTCGTTCCAGGGCGGTTACCACGGCATGAGCCAGGGTGCGCTGAGCCTGATGGGCAGCCTGGGGCCGAAAAAACCCTTGGGTGCGTTGCTCGGCAATGGCGTGCAATTTCTGCCTTATCCCTATGACTACCGTTGCCCGTTCGGCCTGGGTGGCGCGGAGGGTGTGCGGGTCAACCTGCATTACCTGGAGAATTTGCTCAACGATCCCGAAGCCGGGGTGCTGCTGCCGGCGGCGGTGATTGTCGAAGTGGTGCAGGGCGAAGGCGGTGTGATCCCGGCCGATCTCGACTGGCTGCGTGGCTTGCGCCGCATCACCCAGCAGGCAGGGGTCGCGTTGATTGTCGATGAAATCCAGAGCGGTTTTGGCCGCACCGGCAAGATGTTCGCCTTTGAACACGCAGGCATCATCCCGGACGTGGTGGTGCTGTCCAAGGCCATCGGCGGCAGCCTGCCGCTGGCGGTGGTGGTGTATCGCGACTGGCTCGACACCTGGCTGCCGGGCGCCCATGCCGGTACGTTTCGCGGTAATCAGATGGCCATGGCGGCGGGGTCGGCGGTGATGCGCTACCTCAAGGAACACGACCTGCCGGCCCACGCGACGGCGATGGGCGAGCGCCTCGGCGAGCACTTGCGCATCCTGCAGCGCGATTACCCGCACCTGGGTGATATTCGCGGTCGCGGGCTGATGCTGGGGGTGGAGCTGGTCGACCCACTTGGTGCGCCCGATAGCCAGGGCCATCCGCCGGTGCATCGCGAGTTGGCGCCGCTGGTGCAGCGCGAATGCCTCAAGCGTGGACTGATCCTGGAACTGGGCGGGCGCCATGGCAGCGTGGTGCGCTTTCTGCCGCCGCTGGTGATTACCGCTGCCGAGGTCGACCGCGTTGCCGACCTCTTCGGCCGCGCCCTGGCAGCGGCCGTCGCCGGCCTCTAATTTTTTACACGGCCGGTACGTTTCTACAGATATCAGCGCTGCGCGTGGTGCGCAGCCAGCCTTTGAGCGATGGAGAACAGCAATGACCTCAGTATTTGACCGCGACGACATCCTGTTTCAGGTAGTGGTCAACCACGAAGAACAGTATTCCATCTGGCCTGACTACAAAGCCGTGCCGGAAGGCTGGCGCACTGTGGGCAAGAGCGGCTTCAAGAAGGAGTGCCTGGCTTACATCGAAGAAACCTGGACCGACATGCGCCCGTTGAGCCTGCGCCAGAAGATGGATGGCGCCGCGTTGGCCTAGGCACCACAGATCAAAATGTGGGAGGGGGCTTGCTCCCGATAGCGATGGGTCAGCAATGCATGCAGCGGCTGACACTCAGCCATCAGGAGCAAGCCCCCCCAACCTTTAATTCGTGCTGCCTTGCGACTTGTCTTTTTCCAATCCCGCCGTCACCACCTGCACACTCAAGCGCGGCGTCGCCAGATCCATTCCGGCCTCGTCCAGCTGCCGCTTGAGCGCCAGGTTGAACGCTCGCGACACCTCCCATTGTTTGATCGGCGCGGTCTTGAACCGCGCGCGCAGGATCGCGCTGCCCGACTCGAAACTCTCCACCCCCTGAATCTCCAGCGGCGACCAGATATTGCGCCGTTGCAGCGGGTCGTTGCGCATCTTCTGGCCGACGTCGCGCATCAGCTTGATCGCGTCGTCGATTTCCATGTTGTAGGGGATCGCCACACGGAAGATCGCGTAGCCGAACTCCCGCGAGTAGTTCTTGATGCTTTTGATTTCGCTGAACGGGATGGTGTGCACGATACCGTCGATGTCGCGCAGGCGCACGGTGCGGATGGTCAGGCCCTCGACGGTGCCGAGATGGCCGCCGACGTCCACGTAGTCATCGATGGCCAGGGAGTCTTCGATGATGATGAACAAGCCGGTGATCAGGTCTGCCACCAGCGACTGCGCGCCAAAACCGATGGCCAGGCCGATCACACCGGCACCGGCCAGCAGTGGCGTGACGTTCATGCCCATGTTCGCCAGGGCGACGATGGCAGCGATGATGAAGATGGTCACGAACAGCACGTTGCGGATCAACGGCATCATGGTCTGCGCACGCGCATTGGCCAGGCCCTTGCGCGAGCGGGTCAGGGCGTGGTGGATCGCGGTGTCGCTGAGGATCCAGATCAGCCAGGCAAACAGCAGCGTGCCGCCCAGGCCGAACAGCTTGACGCTGATTTCATGGCCGTCGCCTTCGGTAAAGCGAATCAGCGACAGGCCCCATACCCGCAGGCCCAGTTCGATGAACACCAGCCACACCGCCAGGTGGGCCAGGGTGTAAACGAAGTTTTTCAGGCGCTCGGAGTACAGCGCATGGCGCTTGTGCCCGCGCATCGGCTTGAGGGCGTGGCGGCGCACCAGACCGTTGATGACCATGCACAACACCAGCAACACCGTGCACAGCAGCGATTGGCGCAGGGCGGTGCTGGTGTCGCCGGCAGACAGGAACGTGGCGAACAGCGAGATGCCCACCAGCAGCAGTGCCGGGAGATACCAGAACGAGCCGATGATCGACAGGGTGTCGCTGATGGCGCGGCGATTAAGGCGGCGCGACAGCGGCTGGTTGCGGATCAGGTGCGCAATCGGCCGGCGAAAGCGCAGGATAAACACGCCGGTGGACAGCGCGGCCATCACATTCGCCACAGTCGCGGCGGTATGGGCCAGGTGCTGTCCGAGGGCCTGCATCATGCGTGGGTCGCTCAAGGCTTCGCCGAACGCAGCGAAACTGCCGATCAGCCACAACGGGCGGAAGGCCTGGTGGCGCAGGATGTACAGCGCGCGATGGCGATGCGGGCCATCGAGCAGGGAAAAGGCAATCACGCAGATCGCCGAGAAACAGGTGCCCACCACCAACGCATAGGCCAGCACCATCGCCAGGGATTTACCCAGCGACGAGGGCAGCGCGTAGCTCAGGTACACGGTGATCACCAGTGCGATCAGCCACGGGCCGAGCTTGCGCAGGGCGAAGCGCAGCATGTCCCAGGTGCGCGGGTGTTGCGGCAGTTCCTCGGGCAGGCCAAAGCGCTCGCGCAGGCGGTGGCTCAGCCAGATCAGCGCGGCAGCCAACAGGCTCCACAGCGCAAGGATCAAGGCGAAACCAAAGATGATCGGCAGCCATTCAGTGGCCGGCAGCATCAGGGCGCTCAATTCGTCCCTGGCCTGGTCGACTTCACTGGACCAGCGTCCCAGCGGGCTGTCAGCCCCGGAAAACTGTGATTCGAGGCCCGTCAACGTACTGCCGATCAACCCCAGCACGCCTTGCTCGGCCGCCGGCTGGGCCTTTTGCGTGGCGGCACGCAGTTTCTTCAGATCGCTCAGCAGTTGGGTGCGCTGCTGGTCGTTTTCGAGGGTCTTGATCACCTCGTCCAGCGACTGGCCCAGCGGCACTTCTGCCTGGGGTTGGGTCTTGGTGCCGCTGCCCAGCAGGCCGGGCAGGCCCACGGCCTGCGCAGGTGAGAGCGGCAGCAGAGTGAGCAGGGCGATCAACAGGTAGCAGGGCAGGGCAAACAGACGGGAAAGCACGAGGCGGTCAACCTTGAAAACGACGAGTGGCCCGAGTGTACGATTGCACGCGGCATTCGGCCAGTTTGGCGAAAGTCTTGTGCACGACAGTGCAGGTCAGGTGCACACAGAACCTCTGAGGGAGGGGCAAGCCCCTTCCACATCAGGGCAGGTCGCGACTGCTGTAGAACGCGCCGAGTACCTTCACCAGATGCGCCAGGTCATGGCTGCCGCACAGCTCGCGGATCGAATGCATGGCGAATGTCGGCAGGCCGATGTCCACGGTGCGCACGCCCAGGTGACTGGCAGTGATCGGGCCGATGGTCGAGCCGCAGCCCATGTCGCTGCGCACCACGAAGCTCTGCACCGGCACTTCCTGGGCCATGCACAGGTGGCGGAAGAAGCCTGCGGTTTCGCTGTTGGTGGCATAGCGCTGGTTGCTGTTGACTTTGATCACCGGGCCGGCATTGAGCTTGGGACCGTGGTTGGCGTCGTGCTTTTCCGCATAGTTGGGGTGCACGCCGTGGGCGTTGTCCGCCGACACCAGCAGTGATTTCTGGAGGGTGCGCACGAACGCTTCGCCTTCGGGCAACAGGCGGCGCAGGGTCTGCTCGAGCATCGGGCCATCGGCACCGCAGGCCGAGCAGGAGCCGACTTCTTCGTGGTCGTTGCACACCAGCACGCAGGTTTCGTCGCTGTCGCTGGTGAGCAGGGCCTGCAGGCCGGCATAGCACGACAGCAGGTTGTCCAGGCGCGCGCCGGCGATGAAGTCGCCGTGCAGGCCAATCACGGCCGCGCTTTGGGTGTCGTAGAAACTCAGCTCGTAGTCAAGCACCACATCGGCGTTCAAGCCGTGTTCGCGGGCCAGTTGATCGGTGAGCACGGCGCGAAAGTCCACACGCTCGTCACCGGCAAACTGCGCAAGGATCGGTGGCAATTCGGTCTGGGCATTGATCGCCCAGCCCTGGTTGGCTTCCCGGTTCAGGTGAATGGCCAGGTTGGGAATGATGGCAATCGGCAGCTTGAAGTCGATCAATTGGCTCTCGACCTTGCCGTCGCGGCGGAAGGTCACGCGGCCGGCCAGCGACAGGTCGCGGTCGAACCACGGTGCCAACAGTGCGCCGCCGTAGACTTCCACGCCCAACTGCCAGAAACCCTGGCGTTGCAACTCGGGCTGAGGCTTGACGCGCAGGCACGGGCTGTCGGTGTGGGCGCCGACCATGCGGATGCCGTCCTGCAGCGGCGACTGACGGCCGAGCTTGAAGGCGATGATCGAGGAGTCGTTACGGGTGACGTAGTAGCGACCGTTGGCCTCGGTGGCCCAGGTGTCGCGCTCGTCGAGACGCTGGTAGCCGGCCGCTTCCAGACGCTGGGCGAGGGCGGCAGTGGCATGAAAGGGAGTAGGGGAGGCCTTGAGAAAGTCGATCAGGCCTTGATTCAACGCTTCGCGCATAAATAGCTCCAGACAGCAGTGCGCGGAGTTTACCGTCCGATTGTCAGAAGTGCACAGTACAAATGTGGGAGCAAGCCCCTCCCACATTTTTAATGCATTGGCAGCTTTAGAACGGGGCGGGGCACTCGAAGCGCAGCCGCTCGCCGCTCTGCGGATGCGTAAAGCTCAACATGCTCGCGTGCAGGCACAGGCGCGGCCATGCGGCCAGGGCCTGTTCATGGGCGTACAGGCCATCGCCCAGCAACGGATGGCCAATCGAGAGCATGTGCACGCGCAACTGGTGCGAGCGCCCGGTGATGGGTGTCAGCTCCACGCGGCACCAGTCGCCGCAACGTTCCAGCACCTTCCAGAAGGTCAGCGCGTGCTTGCCGAATTCGTGGTCCACCACGTGGCGCGGCTTGGTCGGCGGGTCATAGCGCAGGGGCAGGTCAATGCTGCCGCTGTCCAGTGCCGGCTGGCCCCAGGCCAGGGCGGTGTAGGCTTTTTCTGTTTCGCGGTCGTGAAACTGGCGAGACAGTTCGCGATGGGAATCCGCGTCCCGCGCCAGCAGGATGATCCCCGAGGTTTCCCAGTCCAGGCGATGCACAATGCGCGCTTCGGGGTAGCCGTTTTCCTGCAGGCGGGTGATCAGGCAGTCCTTGTTGTCGTCGGCCCGACCGGGCACCGAGAGCAGCAGGGTAGGTTTGTTGACCACCAGGACGGCGGCATCCTGATGCAGGATATGGATGTTGGACAGCGGCATTAAACAGCCTCGTAACAAACGCCAACGGCGGCTCGACCACCCGGTTCCCCTACAGGGATCAAGGTGACCGAGCCGCCGCAGCGGCCGCCTGTTCGATCAACGATCAGGCAGGGTGATATTGAGTTCCAGAATCGAGCAACTGCCGTCGTTTTCCAGGGCGACATGCACGTCATCGTTGCCGATATTGACGTACTTGCGGATCACTTCAACCAGTTCCTTCTGCAAGGCCGGCAGGTAATCCGGGGTGCTGCGTTGGCCGCGTTCGTGCGCCACGATGATCTGTAGACGCTCTTTCGCGACCGACGCGGTACTTGGCTTTTTGTTGGCGCGAAAGAAGTCGAGAAATTTCATTGTTCAATTGCCTCCAAAGATACGCTCGAAGAATCCCTTCTTCTTGACGTCGAGGAAGCGATGGTCAACGGTCTTGCCCAACAGGCGGTCAACCGCATCGCTGTAGGCCTGGCCGGCGTCGCTCTGGTCATCGAGAATCACCGGCACGCCCTGGTTGGACGCCTTCAGCACCGCCTGGGACTCCGGGATCACACCCAGCAGCGTCACCGCGAGGATGTCCTTGACGTCTTCCACGCCGAGCATTTCGCCATTGCTGACGCGCTCAGGGTTGTAGCGGGTGAGCAGCAGGTGTTCCTTGATCGGCTCTTCGCCTTTCTCGGCGCGCTGGGACTTGCTGGCCAGCAGGCCGAGCATGCGGTCCGAGTCACGTACCGACGACACTTCCGGGTTGGTGACCACGATGGCTTCATCGGCGAAGTACATCGCCAGGTGAGCACCGGTTTCGATACCGGCCGGGGAGTCGCACACCACGTATTCGAAGGTTTCCTTCAGTTCGGCGAGGACTTTGCCTACGCCTTCCTTGGTCAGCGCGTCCTTGTCACGGGTCTGGCTGGCGGCCAGCACGTACAGGTTCTCAAGGCGCTTGTCCTTGATCAGGGCCTGCTGCAGGTTGGCTTCGCCGTTTACCACGTTGACGAAGTCATACACCACGCGGCGCTCGCAACCCATGATCAGGTCGAGGTTACGCAAACCGACGTCGAAGTCGACGATGACTGTCTTGTGGCCGCGCAGTGCGAGGCCGGTACCGATAGCGGCGCTGGTGGTGGTCTTACCCACACCACCCTTGCCGGATGTAACCACGAGAATCTTGGCCAAGGTGTTTCACCCCTAAGGAAAAAGGACTTTTCAGCCCCTGAAAAACATCTCTTGAAACTCGCTGCAGGCGGACAGCCTGTGTAGGAAAAAGACTCGGTTTCCACGGGGGACGCCAATTTTCAGTTATTCCTACGCAAGTATTGCCGGTTTCGCTTTGCTATCAGAGTCTAGAGATGCTTGGAAAATGCGGCAGTATCCGTTAAAGACGGGTGATGTTCAACACATCGCCCGACAGGCTGACCTGTACCCCGGCCCCCCACAGCGGGTCGCGGCGTAAATCTTCGGCAACCTTGTACTGACCCGCGATGGATACCAGCTCAGCGGTCAACTGCTGGCAGAAAATACGGGCCCTGGTATCACCCTTGATGCCGGCGAGCGCACGGCCGCGCATCGGACCGTATACATGGATGTTGCCATCGGCGAGAAGTTCCGCGCCGGGACTGACCGAGGAGACTACAACAAGGTCGCCGCCCTGGGCGTAAATCTGCTGCCCGCCGCGTACGGGGGTGGTGATGATCTTTGTAGGCTTGATCAGCGGTTCCGCCGGTTTTTCCGGTTTTTTCTTCACCTCGCCTTCGCCTGGATCCAGCGGACGCTCGCGTGCGCCGGACGGTGGCAGTACTGGCAATTCAATTGCGATGGCCGCGGCAATGTCTTCGATCCGGCTGGCGCGAATTGCCAGGGTACGCAAGCCGTGGGAGCGGCAGACGCGCATCAGGCCGGGCAGGTCGACAGCGCCCTGACCGGCGGGCAGTTTGTCCAGGGCCAGTACCAGCGGGGCATTGTTGAAGAAGTTCGGCGCGAGGGCGACCTTGGCGGCGAGCTGGCGGTCCAGGGCGTCGAGGTCGTTGCGGGCCAGTTCCAGCACGGTGATGGCGAGCATGCTGCCTTTCAGCTGGAACACGGGATCTTGGTCTAGCGGTTCGGTTTGGCTCATGGTCGGCAAAAGCGGCTTGTCACGAAAAGTGTCGAGACTTATAACGAGAACATCCACTGGCCGCAAGCCGAGTCGAACCGTTGTAGAATGCGCGGCCCTGTCTTTACCGGAATCTGTAATGGATCGCCCGCGTTTTCGAGCTGTATTTTTTCACCCGCGTTTTTGGCTGCTATGGCTGGGGCTCGGCCTGCTGTGGCTGGTCACCCAATTGCCGTACCGGGCGCTGTTGACCATTGGTCGCCTGCTGGGTGCGGGCATGTACCGCGTGGCCGGCGAGCGTCGCCGCATTGCCGCGCGCAACATCGAGCTGTGCTTCCCGCAGAAGTCCGCCCGGGAGCGCAAGCGTCTGCTCAAGGAAAATTTCGCCTCCACCGGCATCGCCTTTTTCGAAATGGCCATGAGCTGGTGGTGGTCGCGCCAGCGCCTGGCGCGTCTGGCTCACGTCGAAGGGCTTGAACACCTCAAGCAGGCGCAACTGGACGGCAAGGGCGTCATCCTCATGGCCCTGCACTTCACCACCCTGGAAATCGGCGCGGCCCTGCTCGGCCAGAAACACACCATCGACGGTATGTACCGCGAGCACGGCAACCCGCTGTTCGACTATATCCAGCGCCGTGGCCGCGAGCGGCACAACCTTGACTCGCTGGCGGTGGAGCGTGAAGACGTGCGCGGCATGCTCAAGCTGCTGCGCGCCGGGCGCGCCATCTGGTACGCGCCGGACCAGGACTATGGCGCCAAGCAGAGCGTTTTCGTACCACTGTTCGGCATCCAGGCCGCCACCGTCACCGCCACCAGCAAGTTCGCCAAACTCGGTAAGGCGCTGGTGGTGCCGTTCACCCAGGAGCGTCTGGCCGACGGCAGCGGCTATCGTCTGATGATCCACGCACCATTGACCGACTTCCCCGGCGAGAGCGATGAAGTCGACGGCCTGCGCATCAATCAGTGGGTCGAGGCTGCTGTGAGTGAATGTCCCGAGCAATATTTGTGGACCCACCGCCGCTTCAAGAGCCGGCCACCGGGCGAGCCCAAACTGTACGAAAAACGCCGTCGATAACCGCCATTTTTCCCCACATGGAGTGATGCAATGCGTTCAGCCGAACCGGTCACAGGCTTGATTCTTTCCGGCGGCGGGGCGCGAGCGGCCTATCAGGTGGGGGTACTGGCGGCGATTGCCGAACTGTTGCCGCCCGGTGCGCCCAATCCGTTTCCGGTAATCGTCGGCACCTCGGCCGGGGCAATCAATGCGGTGAGCCTGGCCAGTGGCGCGATGGATTTTCGCGCGGCGATCCAACGGCTTACGGCGTTCTGGCAGGGTTTTGGCAGCCATCAGGTGGTGCGCAGCGACTGGCCCGGGGTGATGCGCCAGGCCAGTCGGTTTTTCATCCACAGCCTGCTCGGCCTTGGCCGGCAATGTCCGGTGGCGTTGCTCGACAGTTCGCCCCTGCGCGACCTGTTGCAGGACAAACTGCACTTGCCGGGCATCGATGAGGCGATCCGCAACAAGCACCTGCATGCGGTTGCGATCACAGCGTTTGGCTATGAGTCCGGGCAAGCGGTGACCTTCTATCAGGGCGGCGGCACCATTGAGGCGTGGTTGCGCCACCGGCGCATCGGCGTCCCCACGCAACTGACCGTCGAGCACCTGCTGGCAAGCTCCGCGATCCCCTTGCTGTTCGCTCCGGTAAAACTCGACCAGGAATACTTTGGCGACGGCGCGGTGCGCCAATCCGCCCCGATCAGTCCGGCCCTGCACCTGGGCGCCAGCCGGGTACTGGTGGTGGGCGTCAGCGGCAATCTACGCAGTCATGAACCGTCGATGCCGCGCAGTTTTACCGGCCAGCAGCCGACCCTGGCGCAGATCGGCGGGCATATGCTCAACAGCACGTTCATCGACAGCCTGGAGAGCGATATCGAGTTGCTGGAGCGCTTGAACCAGTTCAGTCATGCCGCGCCCGGCGTTGCGGCAGTGGAGGTGCTGGTGATCGCGCCCAGCCAGCCGATCGATGAAATTGCCGCGCGGCATCGCCAGGAATTGCCGGCGGCGCTGCGGGTGTTTCTGAAGGGGCCGGGGGCGACGAAGACGAGCGGGGCGGGGGTGTTGAGTTACTTGCTGTTCGAAGCGGGTTATTGCAGCGAGTTGATTGAGTTGGGCAGGCGTGATGCGTTGGCCAAGCGCGAGGAAATCACCCGATTCCTCGGCCTGCCCGCAATCAACGTTTAGAAGTGGTATTTGACCAAAAAGCTCGCCGTGTCCTGGGTGGTCTTGAACGCGCCGGAGTCTTCGATGCCGTACTTGTTCTTCCAGTAGTCGTACTCAAAGCCGACATACAGTTGTTTCTCGCCCCAGTGCAGCGCCTTGCCCAGGTCGTATTTTACCTGCGGGTTGAAGTGCAGGTTGGCGTGGTAAGTGCCGCGGGCGTTACGGTCGTTGTCCACCACCCAGTCGATGAAACCATCAATCAGGATGTTCGAGTTGCCCACCGGCAGGGTGTAGGCCCACACCGGCGTGATCTGCCAGACACCGTCACCCGGGCGATTGCCTTCGGTCTGGCGCTGGTAGAAGTTCAGCTGGAAATAGTCGAAGCCGGGGACGTTCAAATCAAAGGCCGGGCCGAGCAGGTAGGACTCGTTATCGCCTTCGCCGAACTCGTAGGTGAAGGCCAGCAACACGTCCTTGATCGGGCCGAGCGACAGGTCCTTGTCCAGAATCTTGCCGAATGACAGGCGCGGGCTGAACTCGCCGTAGTAGGTATTCGGGCCGACGTTGCCGTCTTCCTTGCCGTTGTAGAAGATGCGGTCGAGGAAGAAGAAGTTGTCGCCGTACTTCCAGGCGTCGGCATGTTCGAAGGTCACGGTTTGCTGGATCTGTGGGTTGACCGTAAAGTTTTTGCCCCACAGGTAGGTCAGGCTGTTGTTCTGCCACTGCAGCAAATCATCGGCCATGGCCTGGCCGCCGGCCAGCAGGGATCCTGCCAGCATCAGGCCTTTGAACATAGATTTCATTCGGTGCTCCCGAGTTTAAGGTGGTGTGTTTCTGCTAATGGCGCTCTGGTGTGGCGCCTTTGGGTTTGCTGCAAAAATCGTCTGATCGGTCAGCTTTGATACTGATAGCAAGAGCCGCGCCAAGGCAGGCAGTGGCAATCAATTCGAGCGGGCGCGGAGAATACTGACTCGCGCACCCTGGCTCAAGTGCGCCGTTGCGGCGCACGGGTTGGGTAGCGCGCATCATGAGCGAACAAACACTCTTCCCTGTGCGAGCAGCCCCCTCCCACCATTGGATCTGCGTCAGCCTGTCAGTTGATGTGCGCGCCCTGGCTGATCCAGGTGCCGATCAAATCCCGCTCCTGCTGGGTCATCTGGGTGATGTTGCCCAGCGGCATGATCGGACTGGCAATGGCCTGTGCCTGGATGCGTGCGGCCTGCTGCTGGATCTGCGCCGGGGTGTCGAACATCACCCCGGCTGGCGCAGTGCTGAACAACGGGCTGGTGGGCCTGGCCGAATGGCACACGGTGCAGCGTTGTTCGATCACGCTGTGCACCTGGCCGAAATCGATGGCAGCCTGGGCCGGTGTCGGTTCGGCAGGTGGTGCGGCGGGCGCGGCGGGTTTCAAGCCACCGCCCAGCGCGGTTTCCGGCAACGGCTGGTACTCGATGGCAGCCGGCGACTTGGCCACGTCCACCGCTGGCTTGGGCCCGGTCACGTACGCCAGGCAAATCATCGCCAGGGCACCCACCGGTAAGGTCCATGCGTACTTCTGGCTGTTGTGCCGAGTGTTGAAGTAATGCCTCACCAACACGGCCGCCACCGCAATCCCTGCCAGGATCAGCCAGTTGTACTGGCTGCCGTAGGTGCTCGGGAAGTGGTTGCTGATCATGATGAACAGCACCGGCAAGGTGAAGTAGTTGTTGTGGCGCGAGCGCAGCAAGCCCTTGGCCGGCAGCGCCGGGTCGGGTGTGCGGTGCTCGGCGATGGCCGCCACCAGTGCGCGCTGGGCGGGCATGATGATGCGGAACACGTTGCCCACCATGATCGTGCCGATCACCGCACCCACGTGCAGGTAGGCGCCACGGCCACTGAAGACCTTGCTGAAGCCGTAGGCCGCTGCAATCAACAGCACGAACAGGATCAGGCCGAGCAGGGCGGGGCGCTTGCCCAGGGCCGAGTCGCAGAGAAACGAGTAGATGAACCAGCCGGCAAACAGCGAGCCGATGCCCAGCAACACGCCTTCGGTGCCGCTGAGGCTGCTGCCCGGCGCCAGCAGGTACAAGGTCGGGTTCCAGTAGAACACCACGCACAGCAACGCAACGCCCGACATCCAGGTGAAATAGGCTTCCCATTTGAACCAGTGCAGGTTGTCCGGCATGGTCGGTGGGGCCAGTTTGTATTTTTCCAGGTGATAGATGCCGCCACCGTGGATCGCCCACAAGTCGCCGGCCAGGCCGTCCCTGGGGTTGACGCGGTTGAGGTTGTTTTCCAGCCAGACAAAGTAGAAAGAAGCGCCGATCCAGGCGACGCCGGTGATCATGTGAACCCAGCGCACGCTGAGATTCAGCCATTCCAACAGATGTGCTTCCACAGTCTTTACCTCTCGCCTGTCACCCTTGTTGTCGGGTGATCCGGCCTTCTCTTATTGGTGGGGGGCGAGGATCAACCGCTCATCCTCTTGAAAAAAATGCTCATCGCAGTTATTGCCGGTGCCACTGCGATCAACCACCAGGAAGTCATCCCGCTTTTCGATCGTCAGCACCGGGTGGTGCCAGACGCCGCGATGGTAATTGATGCCCTGCCTGCCGTTGGTGACGAAGGCGCGGACCAAGCCCGATACAGGTGCATCGCCAAGTGGCGCGACCACGATCAGAAAGGGGTTGCCGAGCAGCGGAATGAAGGCCTGGCTGCCCAGCGGGTGTCGCTCCAGCATGCACACGGTCATGGGCATGTCCTGCGCGTCGGCGCGGAAGATGCTGATGATTGCGTGGTCTTCAGGCTGGGCGGTTTCTACCGTTGCCAGCTTGTGAAAGCGCATGGTCGACCCGTTGTTGATCATGAAGTGATCGCTGCCGTCGGTTTCGATAACGTCACCGAAAGGGGCGAAGGCTTCTTTGGTCAGGGGTTCGATCATCAGTGTGCGCATGGCTGTCTCTTATCCGAATGCTGTGTTGTTTGGTCTGACGCCTTCGCGAGCAAGCCCGCTCCCACAGGGGAAAGCATTTCAAATGTGGGAGCGGGCTTGCTCGCGAATGGTTTCAACGCTTACTTCGCTACCTTGCCGAGAACCCGCAGGCGACTCACCCCACCATCCGGGAACACATTCAAGCGAATGTGGGTAATCGGCCCCAATGCCTTGATCTGCTCGGCAAACGTATGCTCGGCGTGCATTTCCAGCTTCTGTGCCGGCAGCAGTTCGCGCCAGAACAACGACTGGGTTTCGATCTGGCTGTCGGTGCCGCCCTTCACGAAAGCAGCCTGGATCGAGCAAGTGTCAGGGTAGTTGCCTTTGAAGTGCAGGGTGTCGACGATGATTTTCTCGACCTCGCCAGCATGCCCCAGGGCAACGATCACCCAGTCATTGCCGGGCGTGCGACGACGCGCGGTTTCCCAGCCATCGCCCATGTTGACGCCACGGCCAGGGTTGAGGATGTTGCTCATGCGTCCGAAGTGTTCATCGGAACAGGCCAGCGCACGACCGCCATTCAAGGCCGCGGCCAGGTCGAGTTGTTCGTTGTCGCCCACCGCCGACCAGTCGCGGAACGGCACGCCGTACACCCGCAGGCGGGCCACGCCGCCATCCGGGTAAATATTGAAGCGCAGGTGGCTGAACGCCTGGTCGTTGTTGATTTCATGGAAGTGATGGCTGTTGCCTTGTAGCTCGACAGCCGACAGGATCTCAACCCATTGGGTGTTGTCATCCGGCTCGCCGCTTGCGAGGAAGCACGCTTCGAGGGACGCCGACGGTGGGTAGTTGCCGGTGAAGAATGAGGTGTCGATGTCCACGCCCTTGATCGAACCGGGCACGCCCAGCTGAATCACCGCGCTGTCGTAGCCTTCGAAGCGCTTGCGGCGCGACTCCCAGCCGTCCATCCACTTGCCGTTGTCATCGAACACGCCCTCCTTCCACACGGCCGGGGTAGGTTGGAACAGGCGATTGGCGTCGGCGAACCAGTCATCGGTCACCGAAAGAATCCGGGTGCCCAGGCGGGCGTCGGCGAGGTTGACGAACTTCTCGAAAGGTACGGCGTGAGCTTTCATTCTTCTTGTCTGCCTTGAGTTGAGTGGCTGGGGCGGGTCTTCAAAGGGTGAGTAAACGGAACAACGCGATTTTGTTGATCTCGTCCAGTGCGCATTTGAATTCGGTGTCCGCCGAATGATGAATGCGCGTTTCGAACGCAGCGAGGATCTGGTGCCGGTTGCTGCCTTTTACCGCCATGATGAAGGGAAACTTGAATTTGGTCTTGTAGGCTTGGTTCAGCTCGGTGAAGCGGGAAAACTCTTCGGCCGTGCACTGGTGAATACCGGCGCCAGCCTGTTCGTTCGTGCTGGCTTCGGTCAGTTGGCCCTGCACGGCGGCTTTGCCGGCCAGGTCCGGGTGCGCGTTGATCAGGGCCAACTGGCTGGCATGATCGGCGCTGAGCAGGATATCGCTCATGCGCTGGTGCAGGGTTTCAATCTGGTCGATGGACGCATCCTGGCCCAGGTCGAAGGCCTTTTCGGCCACCCAGGGCGAGTGCTCATAGATATCGGCAAACGCGGCGACGAACGCCTCGCGGCTCAGGCTCGAGGGTTTCAGCGTGTTGAAGGCGGTCATTTCGCAACTCCCGTGTACGGGTGGGTGGCGTGCCAGTGTCGCGCGATATCGACGCGACGGGTAAACCACACCTGTTCATGGCCTTTGACGTATTCGATAAACCGCTGCAACGCGGCCAGGCGTGCCGGGCGGCCGATGAGGCGGCAGTGCAGGCCGATGGAGAGCATTTTCGGTGCCTCGGCGCCTTCGGCGTAGAGCACATCGAAGGCGTCCTTGAGGTACTCAAAAAAGTCATCGCCCTTGTTGAAACCCTGCACCTGGGTAAAGCGCATGTCGTTGGTGTCGAGGGTGTAGGGAATCACCAGGTGCGGCTTACCGGTGGGGGTGTTCGGTTCCCAGTAGGGCAGGTCATCGTCGTAGGTGTCGCAGTCGTACAGGAAACCGCCTTCTTCCATCACCAGCCGCCGGGTGTTGGGGCCGGTGCGGCCGGTGTACCAGCCCAGCGGGCGTTCACCGGTCAGCTCGGTAAGGATGCGGATCGCTTCGCGCAGGTGTTCGCGCTCCTGGGCCTCGTCCATGTACTGGTAGTCAATCCATCGGTAGCCGTGGCTGCAGATTTCGTGGCCGGCGTCGACCATCGCACGGATCACGTCCGGGTGGCGCTGGGCGGCCATGGCCACCGCGAAGATGGTCAGCGGGATATCGAACTGCTTGAACAACTTGAGGATGCGCCACACGCCGGCACGGCTGCCGTATTCGTACAGCGACTCCATGCTCATGTTGCGCGCGCCCTGCAGCGGCTGGGCCGAGACCATTTCCGAAAGGAAGGCTTCGGACTCTTTGTCGCCATGCAGGATATTGCGCTCGCCACCTTCCTCGTAGTTGAGCACGAACGACAGCGCGATACGTGCCTCGCCCGGCCAGTGGGGGTGAGGAGGGTTACTGCCGTAACCGATCAGGTCGCGTGGGTAGTCAGCGCTCACTGCAGTCTTCCTTCTTGTGCGTGGTAGCAGGTGTGTGGCGGCAAGGCCTTGAAAATACTGGGTGGCGTCACAGCAATGCGTGATTGTATACAACTTTTCGTGGAATTTGTAAGCCTGCATTTCTGCATTTTTTCCTGATTCAATCACTGCAAGAAACTTGCCCAACTGGTCAGTTAATCCACAGAAAAGCTACTGCAGGAGCGACGTTGCTCGCGAAGATCTGAAGGGCAGCCCTTTCCTGCTCCAACAGCGCATCATCGTTGACGTTTTTTGCGAGCAAGCTCGCTCCTACAGTGAGCTGGGCTCCTGTTGAAATTATTGTGTACAGTTTTTTATAAAAGTGTCTTAATCGGCTATTGCCGACTTTTTGCTGCCCTGAAAAAGTGCGGCCTCTTCTTCTACTGACCTCGGGAGGCGCGTAACGCCATGGGACGTTTGACCACGCACGTTTTGGACGCCGCACACGGCTGCCCCGGCAGCCATATCCAGATAGAGCTGTACCGCGTCGAGGGTGCCCAATTGGAACTGGTGTACACCGCCATGACCAACAGCGACGGCCGTTGCGACGCGCCGCTGCTGCAGGGCGAAGACTACCGCAGCGGTGTGTACCAATTGCAGTTCAGTGCCGGCGATTACTACCGCGCACGGGGTGTGCCGTTGCCCGAGCCGGCTTTTCTGGATGTGGTGGTGCTGCGTTTTGGCATCAGTGCCGAACAGGAGCACTACCATGTGCCATTGTTGATCTCGCCTTACAGCTACTCCACCTATCGCGGTAGCTGAGCGTTACCTCGCTTCACACCACAAAGTCCTTCGTTGGTTTTTTGCCCGCCCACACTGCGGGCTTTTTTACGCTCAATTATGCAGTGCCTTGAGAGCACCCGCGATGCCTAGGCTTTTCCTCATTTAGAGATGGAAAAACCATGACCTCGTCCCAAACCATTCGCGACCAACTGACACTGCGGATCAACGCCGCTACCCACCCCAGCCGCCTGATCAACCAGATCGGCCTTGCCGACCGGCGCAGCGCCGAGTCGACGCGGGCGCTGACACGCCTGACATGGCGTTCGCCCAGAGTGCTGCAGGTCATTCGCGCCGAGTTGCGCGAAGAGTTCGATATCGACCCCGACAGCCTGTTGTTCACCGAACTCCCGCCATCCACGTCCAGCTGTACCGTCGAGAGCCTGACCGATAAAGCGCTGTTGCTGTTGGTTCGGCCTGCCGTTGAGGCCAACGTTAATCGCTTCATTGTCCTGAGTGTCAAGGGGGAGCCGAACCGTCGGTTGCCCTACACACCGCTGGACGTGTTGCGCCGGGTTATCGCGATGAGGCTTTTCGAACGGCTGGATCGGGCTGCAACTGACTATTGGCTTGGCCTTGCAGACGGTTCCTGGCTGACCCGGCGCGAGCACTGGGTTCAATTGCAAAGGGCACTCTTCGCTGATCGAGCCTTTATGGCGCGACAACTGGATGAGCTGTCGAGTGCGGGAATGGCCATGGTTCAGGCCCTGATCGACGCCCCCACCGCCGAGGCACGCCAGCACGCCGGCGCAGCATGGGCGCGTGTAAAGGTGGGCCAGTTGATGTGGCCGGGCAATGAGTCGGCAGCACTTCCCGGCGCCTTGCATATCTTTGTTGAAGGCGACGCCAGTCCTGTGCTCCATGTGATTTACCTGCCGGGTGTGACGCGCAACTTCCATGAGTATTCGTCCCTTGACAGTTTGCAACGTGGCTTGCTGGCGTTGGGGGAAGCCGTGTTCGACAACCTCTGGCAGTGCTTGCCGCTGGGTCGTCGCAATGAATTGTGCGCGCCCGATAACCTGTCCCGCACATGCGGTTTTGTTGGCGGTATTGAGCTGTTGGGCGACGCCTTGACGTGGAGTGCCGAGTCGCTGCTGGACGGGCAGTGGAGCAACGAACTGGCCTGTGCTGTGCAGATCAATCATGCGTACGTGTTTTCTACCCAAACGCCTGCGCGGCGGTTGAGCGCCGTGCCTTTTCTCACTTATGTCGAGCGTGCCCGCAAACAGTTGGTGGGCAGCGCCAGGCTTGGTGATCTTCGTGAGCCGCTGCTCAAGTGGGACCAGCAGCGAAGGGGCGCAGAAATAGCCTTCGCCAGTGCCGGTTCGAACTTGGCGCTTCACACCGCAGAGCAACAGCTCACGCGTTACGAAATGGGCCTGGTGGCGCTGCTGCAGCGGGATGACCCAAGTGTTGAGACAGCAGCTTATAAGGAAGTGTTGTCGCTGATGAGCCAGCTCAACGCCCATCACCAGGCGCTGACTGACTTGCTGCTGGGGGCGCAGCAAAGGTTACTGAAAGTGAGCTTCTGGACTGAACGTCCCGCCGGCAAGCAATCGTTGAGGCGTGCGTCGCTCTTCATGCAGGCCCAAACCGAGGCGCTGCGCTGCGAGGTTGAGCTGCAACATCGCCTCAAGCTGTTGAGCACTGCGCACCGGGACCTGGTGATCGAAGTGGTGGAGCAACCCTTGGCGAGCAAGCGCGAGGGCAGCGAAACCCAGGTGTTGTCGATTGCAGTGGGCATTGAGCCGGATGCGTTCTATGCGATCCATAACCTTTGGGTGGTCACCACAGCGTCAGCGCTGAGGAGGCCCGCTCGCCAACTGCCGGTCACGCTATGTGCGTTCGGCCGCAGTGGCGCGGTGAAAGCGTTTGCCGGCCTCGACGCATTGATCCACAGCCTCAAGGCCAGCCTGAACAGTCGTGACGACTCGGTGTTATGGCGCTATGTCGAGCGGAATAAACGCAAGGATTTGCGCGGCCATGCGGCGCGGGAAACACTGGCGGTGCGGCTGGTACCCATCGAGGGGAAGCCCGCGTTCCTCTCTCTGAAGAAACTGCTGGGCAGCTATGATCGCCTGCATAAAAGCGACGAAGACATCACGCGTATTTTCAGCGAAGTGACGGACGCCGCGGTCAGCCGTGAGTTGTTGATGGTTGAGCTGCAAGATCACCTGAAGATGCCCGTCAATAGCCTCCTCAATCAGGCGCAGACTACGATTGAATTGCTGCGCAAGGCCGCCGCCGAGGCGAAGAAAATGCCGGCCTGGCTGGCGAATGCGACACCTGTACAGCATAAAGGCTTCAGGCGCCTGCAACGGGTTTACCTGAGTGGCGTGCTTGCCTATCAACAACGAGTTGAACAACATTTGCCGGGCCTGGACACGTTTGCCCAGCGCGCCTTGACCACCCGCTTGCGCCAGGATGGCATCGCTGCGTCGTTGGATATTTATCAGCCCTTTATCGATATGCCCGATGACGTCACCGCGAGGTATTGCTCGAGCCCGTCGTTTTGTACGCGCGTCGGCCAGATGATCGTATATACCCCGACCACTGCGCGCACCACCTTCAGTCTGATGCAGTTGGCGCTGCACAACCTGGACCCGTTGGCGGCCTGGACCGATTGGCGATTCAGGTACGCCCGTTTTCTGCAGCCCGAATGGAAGCGTCAGATTAATTCCACTTACCTGATAAGTACGGTGTCGGCATTGGATATCGCCGGGCAGTATGACCGATTGCTCAACAGGGTGTTTTATCCGCCTGGGGACGCTCACGGCAAGCTCGGCGAAGGGCGTATTCCCCCGCTATTGAATCGCGCGTTGCAGGCGTGTTTTGCGCAGCAGCTTTTTTCGTCGGTTCAAGAGGGGCTGTCGGTGAATGACCAATGCCTATTCAATACCGCGATGGCGGCGCGTACGTCGCAGGACTTGTTGAAAAACCAGCATCAATTGCAATTGTATGTGGTCCATCTGGTGGGCCACACGATGCAACATGACCGTTACATCGCCGGGATTGTGGCGGTGCATGACAAGCGCTCCGGGCGCTGTCTGGTGTACTGGCCAAAGGCCCCTGAAGGCATGGTTCTGACGCTCTACAGCTGCTTGCAGCACGCCCATACGGAACTCAATTGCATCGGCGCATTGCCTGACAACGCCAGGGCACTGGCACGTCAGGTCGCCCCTTGTTGGGCATTTGAAGCCATCACGCATCACCCGATCAGAGCCGATGAGCGTGCCCAGGAATTCAACATGTTCGATAGGGTTACGTTTGCCATGGTCAACGGCGTTCGTCAGTCCAAGGACTTTATTCGCTCATTTGCCATCCGGCATCTTGAGCCTACGGCTGTGCCTGAGGAAATTGAACAACAGACGTTTGAGCAGATTGCCAGTGATCCCCAGAACTGGCTGGCCCTGGTCGCCACCTCCCACAGTAACGCTCAGGCATTGTTGTATCGTGCCAGCCTGCTTGCGCGGCAGCGTCAGACCCAGGCTGTCAGTCGCTCTGCAACAGAGCTGCAGTCCTATCGAATCCGGCGCATTGCCGAGCGGCGCAATGCGGCGCTACGCAATCTGGTCGCCTCCTCCAGCTCGGTGATCGGGTGGTTCATCGATGTTTACGAACTGTTGCTTGCCGCGCGTCACTATCATCGCTTCGGCGACTCCGACGATGCCATTGATGTGGGTTTCAGGACCGCACTTATTGCGACTGACCTGCTGCTGAGTTTTTTGCCAGGGCCCAGGCGAATCGGCGCTGTAAAGCCGCGCACGCTGCAGCCCACGCTTAGGTCTGCCCTGGGGCAACTGAAACGCTGGCGTATGACCGCGCAGGCTGTATCCGCCCCGTCGCCCGTCACCCGACTCAATGCCCTGGAACGTTTCCAGCGCAAGGGTGTGCCTGAGGGCGCCGTAGCGTTGAAAGGCCTGAGTGAGCAAGGCGTGTTCGTAAAAAATGGCGAGCTGTTTGTGGCCGATGACTCATCCCATTACCCACTTTACCGGCGCGACAAGGAACCGTTCTATCGCTTGAAAAACCAGCAGGCACCGGGGAAGGATGAACTGATCCTGAGCATCCATCGGCCCGGAGAGTGGCTGCTCGACGCGGACGCCCCACAGCCGGTGGCAGGCAGCAGTTCAGGGCGACTCAACCCGTGGCGTGCGCCTGCGCAGCCGCCGCCGGACTGGCAGTCGCCCACCTCGGCTACGCGCGTGGCCACACACACAGCCATTGTGCAGTCGTATGTGACGACTGATCACTGGACAGCGTGGTCCATTCCGTTTCAGCGCGACATGCAGTTGATTTCGTCGGACCCGGAGGTGTTTCAGATCACCCAGGGTTCCTCAGGCGCTCGCCATAAAATCATCCGGATGGCCCCGGCAAACGTCGGGCCTGCCGATCCTTCCAGCAGTTACTTCAGGTTGCTTTCGGAGGGCGATCAGGCCCCTCTTGATAACATCGTGTTTATCCGCAAGGACGACACACCGGGTTCATCGGCCAGGGCTGATATCGAGCGATGGACAAGCACAGCCCTTGATGAGCAACCTCTGGCGGTGTCGCGTATTGCAACGGGCGGCTGGCTGGTCCACGCGCCCTTGTTCGACAGGTCTTTGCCGGATTATGTGGGTGCGGCTTTCCCCACCATGACGCATCAAAGCCGGGCGTTCGCAGCGGCAAGGATGATTGAGTTGAGCGATCCTGACAGCGCGGCCACGGCCAGCCACCTGCTCAATATTCGCGCGACGTTGGACCGCTGGTTGCCTGCGGCGCCCGCCAGGCCCGGTCAAACGGACGACTTGCTGAGAATGCTGCGCCCGACTAAAAGAAGCGGTGTCAATGTGAATATCGGGTTCGAGGGCATGTCGCCCGGCTTCATCCGTGTTGACTTCACGCCGCCTTTCTCGTTGAACCCCAGACTCAAATTCGTGGCCACTGCAGTCGGGGATGAGCGGTTTATTGCACAACATGCAGCGGTCAGGGCCGTGCTGGAAGCCCAGGGTTTCTCCGTGCTGGACCTGTCAGTGCGACGTCAAGGCGCGACGGCCGGATTGGGCAACCTTGAATCAATCGCGACGCATATCGATTCGGACAAGCTGTATTACTTGACCTATCGATGGATTGGGACCGGGCAACTTTCAGTGGGGAAGAAACTCACGGACGCCTGGATCAACGTGGCAATCAAGCAACACGACGCTTCGTTGTTAATGGCAGCGGTCGATAACGCGATGCGAAGCGGTCGTCTGGGGCGAATTTTCGCTGGCATTCAGTGGCCCACCAAGGACTTGTCGCCTCCAAGCGTCTATTTCGTCAAAGTGGATTCCCTGCATTGATCAGCGACGCCGCGCCGGCGCCGCCGAACAGCCCGGCGCTGACCCGGTTGAACCAGCTCTGGCCATTGCCGCTGCGCAAGTATCGCGCCGCAGCATGGGCGCTCAGGCCGTAAGCGAGCTTGCACAGCAGGTCGAGCACCGTCCAGGTCGCGATCATGATCAGCAGTTGCGGCAGGAACGGCTGCTGGCTGCCGAGAAACTGCGGCAGGAAGGCGGCGAAGAACAGGATGTCCTTGGGGTTGCTGGCGCCCAGCACGAACGCACGCCCAAACAGCGCACGAAAGCGCGGCACGCCTGGCGCCTGCGGCACGTTGGCTGCCTGGGCCGGCCGGCGCGACTGCTGCCAGCTTTGCCAGGCGAGGTAGAACAGGTACAGCGCGCCGACGATTTTCAGCGCGTTGAACAGGTGCTCCGAAGCCAGCAGCAACGCGCCCAGGCCCAGCGCCGAAGCGCTCAGTAGGCAGATTGACGCAAACACCCCGCCGAGAAATGCCGGGTACGAGCGACGCAGGCCGTAGTTGAGGCTGTTGCTGATCATCAGCAGCGACAGCGGGCCGGGAATCAGAATCACGATCAGTGCGGCGCCGCTGAACAGCAGCCAGGTTTCAAGCGTCATTTCATTGCTCCAGTGTTTGGCAACTGCACGTGTTCATAACCATACAAACTTGGCGATAAAGATCGCACACAGCACCCACAGGCTGACGGAAATCTCACGGTACTTGCCGGTACCGGCCTTGAGCGCCACGTACGTAATAAAACCCAGGGCAATCCCGTCGGCAACCGAAAACGTCAGCGGCATCATGATCGCGGTGACGATCGCCGGAATGCTGTCGGTGGCCTCATCCCAATTGATGTGGGCCATGCTGCCCATCATCAGCATCGCCACATAGATCAGCGCGCCAGCGGTGGCGTAAGCCGGGATCATGCCCGCCAATGGCGCAAAAAACATCGCCGCCACGAACAGGATGCCCACGGTCACCGCCGTCAGCCCGGTGCGCCCGCCAGCCGCGACGCCCGCGGCACTTTCCACATAGCTGGTTACCGGCGGCACACCGACCATGGCGCCGAACACGCTGGACGCGCTGTCGGCCTTCAAGGCGCGGGACAGGTTGTCGATCCTGCCGTCGGCATTCACCAGGCCTGCGCGTTGCGCAACGCCCATCAGTGTACCGGCAGTGTCGAACATGTGTACAAACAGAAAGGCAAATACCACGCTGATCATGCTTACATTGAACACACCCATCACGTCCATCGCCATCCAGGTGGGCGCCAGGCTCGGCGGCGCGGCGAGAATGCCGTTGTAGTGCACCAGGCCCAGGCCCCAGCCGGCCAGGGTCACGGCGATGATGCTGATCAGAATCGCGCCGAACACCCGGTGATAGCTCAGGATGGCAATCAGTAGAAAGCACACCGCCGCCAGCAGCGGCGCCGGCTCATGCAACGAGCCGAGCCGGATCAGGGTGGCCGGGCTGTCGACAATGATGCCGGCGGTTTTCAGGCCGATGACCCCAAGGAACAGGCCAACCCCGGCGCCCATCGCGTGGCGCAGGCTCACCGGAATGCTGTTGAGCAGCCATTCACGGATGCGCGACAAGGTGAGGATCATGAACAGCACACCGGAGATGAATACCGCGCCGAGTGCGGTTTCCCAGCTGTAGCCCATCGTGCCGACCACGGTGTAGGTGAAGAACGCATTGAGCCCCATGCCGGGTGCCAGGCCCACCGGCCAGTTGGCGTACAGGCCCATCAGCAGGCAGCCCAGCGCGGCAGCGATGCAGGTGGCGACGAATGCCGCGCCGTGATCGATGCCGGCGTCCGCCATGATGTTGGGGTTGACGAAGATGATGTAGGCCATGGTGATGAAGGTGGTAAGGCCGGCGAGCAATTCGGTCTTCACCGTGGTGCCATGCACGCGCAGTTTGAACAGGCGTTCGAGCAAGCCGCTGCGTGGCGCGGCGAGGTCGAGCGTAGAAGCTTCGGGTTTGCGGCTATCCACAGCGAGTACTCCTCAAGCATTTTATTGTTATGTCCAGCGCTGCTCGCCTGAGTGGGCTGCGGCGCTGTGAGGGAGTGGCGAGTTTGTTGACCATCTAGTCAGGAACTCGCACGAAGCGAATTATGCTTTTGTATACAAATAAAGCAAATAGTGTTTTCGATTAACTTGACCAGAGAACGTGCAAGGCTATCCGGCAAGGGCCTGATTGACCGCCAGCCATCCCATCACCGCTGCTTCGCCGGCCTCACTGAATGCGCGCTGCAACAGCTTCACCTGTTCACGGCGCAGCGACTGCTCGAAACGCCGGCCCTCGTCGGTCAGTTGCAGCAGGCGCTTACGCTTGTCGGTGTCGCACGCCACGCTGTCCACCAGATGCATTTCCTGCAATTGGCGCAGCGGTATGTTCAGCGCCTGTTTGCTCACCCCCAGCAGTTCCAGCAGTTCCTTCACGCTCAAGGCCGGGTAGCGCGCGATAAAAAACACGATGCGTTGGTGCACCCGGCTCAGGCCACGGCGCTCGAGCATTTCATCGGCTTTGGCGGTAAAGGCCTGGTAGCCGAAGAAGAACGCTTCCATGGCCTGCTGCTGGCTGGTCGAGTTTTTAAGGTCAATCATCTTGACGTATCCGCGCAAGTCGTCGTAATTTCGGTCAAGCAGTTTGACGTATTTCCCACAGCCTTCGCTACCGGTGACTTTCATGGCCTTCTCTGAACGTGTTTCGCGCTTAAAAAGCTCCCTGATCCGTGAAATCCTCGCGGCGGCGCAACGCCCGCACGTGATGTCGTTCGCCGGTGGCCTGCCGGCCGAGACCATGCTGCCGGCGCTGAACTGGGATGACATGCCGCCCACCATCGGCCAATACGGCATGAGCGAGGGCGAGCCGCAACTGCGTGAACTGCTCGCCGCGCAGGCGCGCGCCCTGGGCGTACCCTGCCAGGCCAGCCAGGTGCTGGTGGTCAGCGGCTCACAGCAAACCCTGGACCTGGCGGCCAAGCTGTATATCGACAAAGGCACTAAAATCCTGCTGGAAGGCCCGACTTACCTGGCCGCCTTGCAGATATTCCAACTGTTCGGCGCCGATTGCCTCACCGTGCAACTGGAAGCTGACGGCCCCGATCTGGCCAGCCTGCGCGCCAACCTCGAACGCCATCGCCCGGCGTTCATCTACCTGATCCCGACGTTTCAGAACCCCTCGGCCGTGCGCTACAGCGAAGCCAGGCGCGAAGCCGTTGCGGCGCTGCTCGACGAGTTCGGTGTGACCCTGATCGAAGACGAACCCTACCGCGAGCTGACTTTCGATGGCGGCAGTGCCAGGCCCATCGCCGGTCGCCTGAAAAAGGCCAGCTGGATTTATACCGGCACTGTGTCCAAGACCTTGTTGCCGGGCCTGCGCGTGGGCTACCTGATCGCCAGCCCGGACCTGTTCCCGCACCTGCTCAAGCTCAAGCAATCGGCCGACCTGCACACCAATCGGGTCGGCCAATGGCAGGCGATGCAGTGGATCGGTACCGAACAGTATCAGCAACACTTGGCCGAACTGCGCAGCTTTTACCGCGAGCGTCGCGACGCGTTCCAGACTGCATTGATGCGCCACTTCGGTGACCTCGCCGACTGGCAAGTGCCCCAGGGGGGATTATTCTTCTGGCTGACCTTGAAACAACCGCTCGACACCCGCACCTTATTGGCGCCAGCACTGGAGCAGGACGTCGCATTCATGCCCGGAGAGCCGTTCTTTTCCGAGCCGGACCAGCACCTGGGTTCATTGCGCCTCAACTTCAGCCATATCGACCCGGCCCGCCTGGATGAAGGGCTCAAGCGTCTGGCCGCGGTGGTCCGTCAAGCACAGCTCGCGCAAGCGGCATAAGGGGAGCTTCATGTACAAGGTTTATGGCGATTACAAGTCGGGCAACTGCTACAAGGTCAAGCTGATGCTCAACCTGCTGGGCATCCCGTATCAATGGATCGATGTGGATATTCTCAACGGCGACACCGAGACCGCCGAGTTCCTGGCGAAGAACCCCAACGGCAAGATCCCCGTGCTGGAACTCGAAGACGGCACCTGCCTGTGGGAGTCGAACGCGATCCTCAACTTCCTCGCCGACGGCAGCGAGTTCCTGCCGAGCGAGCCGCGCCTGCGGACCCAGGTGCTGCAGTGGCAATTCTTCGAGCAGTACAGCCACGAGCCGTACATTGCGGTGGCGCGGTTCATCCAGTTTTACTTGGGGCTGCCCCAGGAGCGGCAGGAGGAATACAAGAAGTTGCACAAAGGCGGCTACAAGGCGCTCAAGGTGATGGAACGCCAACTGCAGCTGACGCCGTACCTGGTGGGGGAGCAGTTCTCGATTGCCGATGTGGCGCTATATGCCTACACCCACGTGGCCCATGAGGGCGGGTTTGACCTGGACGCCTATCCGGGTGTGCAGGCGTGGCTGGCGCGGGTGGCCGACCATCCCGGGCATGTGGCGATGCTGGATTGATCGATGCGCTGCTTCCCACATCCAGTTCGAACGTTATTCAGGTAAGTGCTCATGCAGCAGTTCGAAACAGCGCTGTGCCGCCGGGCTTAACGCGATCCCTGTGCGGCTGATCAGCCCGATCTCCCGGTTAACGCCGGGATGATCGATATCAACGCGCTGCAATCCCTCCAGGCTGTCCGCCGCCGACTCCGGCAGAATACTGATCCCCAATCCCTGGCGCACCAGTGCCAGCACCGTCGACATGTAGTTGGCCTCAATCCCCGCGTTCATCGTCAAGCGCGTCTCATCGAACAACCGGTCCACTTGCTCGCGCACGCTGCTGTCGCGCCCGGTGAGGACGATCGGGTGCTCGGCCAGTTGCGCCAGCGTCACCCGGCGGTGGCGACTGAGGCTGTGGTCCTGCGGCACGAATGCGCACAACCGGTCATTGAACACCGGCACGAAATCCAGGCCATGGCTGAGTTTGGCGCGCACGCCGATACCGAAGTCCACTGCTCCGGCGCGGACCTCGGCGTGAATGCGCTGGGCCACGAGGTCATGCAGGCGCACCTCGATTCCGGCAAAGCGCTCGCGAAACAGGCGCAGGGCCGGCGGCAGGGTGTCGGCGCACACCGAGGGCAGGGCGGCGAGGGTGACCACGCCGCGCCGCAGGGCGGCGAGATCGCGCGAGCCGGTGACGATGTTATCCAGGTCCAGCAGCAGTTTTTCCATGGGGCCACGGGCGTCGCGGCCGGCGGCGGTGAGGCTCAGATGGCGCGGGCTGCGGTCGAGGAGGGCGACGCCCAGCCAATCTTCCAGTTGCTGCACCTGCACGGTGAGGGCTGAGGGCGACAGATTCAGTTCGTTGGCGGCTTTAACAAAGCTGCCCAGGCGCGCCACCGCGAGGAAGGCCTGGATATGCTGGACTGAGTTTTTCATTTTGTTTTTCCGAACACACAGGGCTGAATATTCCAATTTACAAAGGCTGGCGTGCTTTTGATACTCCGGGGAAAACAATAACCGGCCACCAAGGCCGCTCTGGAGTAACCCATGCTCGCCACTCTGGGTGTCATCACCATTCTGTGCCTGCTCGCTGCTGTCATGAGCAAACGCCTCTCGCCCCTTGTCGCCCTGATCGCGTTGCCGATTATCGCCGCGCTGCTCGGCGGGTTCGGTCTGCAAACCAGCGCCTTCATCATCACCGGTATCAAGAACGTCGCCCCCGTGGTGGGCATGTTCGTGTTCGCGATTCTGTTCTTCGGGATCATGACCGATGCCGGCATGCTCGACCCCATCATCGACCGCATCCTGCGCACGGTCGGCACGCGTCCTACGCGCATTGTGGTGGGCACCGCGACCCTGGCGTTGCTGGTGCACCTGGACGGCTCCGGCGCCGTGACCTTTTTGGTGACGGTGCCGGCGATGCTGCCGCTGTACACCCGCCTGGGCATCGACAAACGCATCCTCGCCTGCGTGTGCGCCATGGCCGCCGGGGTCAACTTCCTGCCCTGGACCGGCCCGGTGCTGCGCTCGTCGGCGGCGCTGCATGTGCCGGTGGCAGACCTGTTCCAGCCGCTGATCCCGGTGCAGATCGTCGGCCTGATTTTCGTATTCGCCTGCGCCTGGTGGCTGGGCCGGCGTGAAGAAAAACGCCTGGGCCTGGGCGCCGGCTCCACGGTGGATGCGGTGCCGCAACGGGTGCTCAGCGACGACGACATCAAGCTGCGCCGGCCCCGGCTGTTCTGGGTCAACCTGATGCTGACCCTCGCGGTGATGGTGGTGATGATCGCCGGCTGGGTCGATCCGGTGGTGATGTTCATGCTCGGCACGGTATTGGCGCTGTGCATCAACTACCCCAACGTCGATGCCCAGCGCGCCCGCATCGACGCCCACGCCAGGACCGCCCTGACCATGGCCAGTATCCTGCTCGCCGCCGGGGTATTCACCGGCATCATGCAAGGCACCGGCATGCTCAAGGCGATTGCCGAAGTGGCAGTGGCACAGATTCCGGCCGGTCACGGCAAGCTGATCCCGGCGGTGGTGGGTTTTATCTCCATGCCGCTGAGCATGCTGTTTGACCCCGATTCCTATTACTTCGGCGTGATGCCGGTGATCGCCGAAGTCGGCAAGGCCCTGGGCGTCGACCCGCTGCAGGTGGCCCAGGCTTCGCTGCTCGGCGTACACACCACCGGTTTTCCGGTCAGCCCGCTGACCCCCGCGACCTTCCTGCTGGTGGGCCTGTGCAAGATCGAATTGGCCGATCACCAGCGTTTCACCATTCCTTTTCTGTTTGCCGCGTCGGTGTTGATGACCCTCACCGCATTGCTCCTGGGAGTTATCTGAGATGAAAACCTTGCGCATTGGCTCCGGCGCCGGTTACTCCGGCGACCGTATCGAACCTGCCGTGGAACTGTCCGAGCAGGGCGATCTGGATTACCTGGTGTTCGAATGCCTGGCCGAACGCACCATCGCCCTGGCCCAGCAGGCGCGCATCGGCGACCCGGCTGGCGGTTACGACCCATTGCTGGCTGAACGCATGCGCCGGGTATTGCCATTGGTGGGCCGCCACGCAGGCAAGCGACGCTTGCGGGTGATCACTAACATGGGCGCGGCCAACCCGGTGTCGGCGGCTGTCGAGGTACGGCGCATCGCCAGTGAGTTGGGCCTGAGCTGCAAGGTCGTGGCCGTGGTCGGGGATGATGTGCTGGAGGGGTTGCGCCCCGAGCATGTGCTGGATAACGGCCAGACGCTCGGCTCGCTGGGCGAGCGGCTGATCTCGGCGAATGCCTACCTGGGCGTCGATGGCATTCTGGACGCCCTGCGCGAGGATGCCGATGTGGTGATCACCGGGCGGGTGGCCGATCCTTCGTTGTTTCTTGCGCCGCAGATGTTTGAATTCGGCTGGGCGGCGCACGATTGGGAACTGCTGGGGCGCGGCACCCTGGTCGGGCATCTGCTCGAGTGTGCGGGGCAGGTCAGCGGCGGCTACTTCGCCGAGCCCGGTTTGAAGGACGTGGATGATCTGGCGCGCCTGGGCTTTCCGCTGGCCGAGGTCGACGCAGACGGTGCTGCGGTGATCACAAAGGTGGCCGGCTCCGGTGGCCTCGTCAGCCCTGCTACCTGCGCCGAACAGTTGATCTATGAAGTGCATGACCCGTCGGCGTATTTGACCCCCGACGTGACGGCGGACTTTTCCCAGGTGGCATTTACCCAGGAGGGCATCGACCGCGTGCGCGCCGAGGGGGCGTCGGGGCGGGCGCGGCCGGAGCAGTTGAAAGTCAGTGTCGGTTATCTGGATGGCTGGATCGGTGAGGGGCAAATGTCCTATGGCGGGCCGGGAGCGGTCGCGCGGGCGCAACTGGCGCGGGACATCGTTCTCAAGCGCCTGGCGTTGACGGGCGTACAGATGCAGGAGGTGCGCGCCGAACTGATCGGCATGGACGCGCTGCATGGCCCGCGCAGCAGCGTCGAACCCTGGGAAGTGCGCCTGCGCGTGGCGGCGCGCTGTGATGAGCGCAGCGACGCGGTGCGCGTTGGCAATGAAGTGGAAACCCTTTACACCAATGGCCCGGCCGGCGGCGGTGGCGCAAGCAAAAGCGTACGTCAGGTGGTGGCGGTGGCATCGTTGATGCTGCCCCGTGGTAAGGTCAACGCGAGGATCGAAGCATGAAATTGCACACCCTGGCCCACTCCCGTACCGGGGACAAGGGCGACACGTCGAACATCTCGATCATTGCTTACCGCGCCGAGGATTACCCGTTGTTATGTGAACAACTGACCGCCGAACGCGTGGCGCAGTTTTTCGACGGCTTGCGCGAACCGGGGGCTGCGCCGGTGCGGCGCTATGAACTGCCCAACGTGCAGGCGCTGAACTTCGTGCTGCCGGGGATCCTGCGCGGCGGCGTGACCCGCTCGCTGGCGCTGGATGCGCATGGCAAGTGCCTGGGTTCGGCGTTGTTGGAGCTGACAATATTTGACTGAAGGTGACCCAATCTTCGAACAGTGGCAAGCGGGCACGTTGTGGCAAGCAGGCATGTTGTGGCAAGCCCTAATGCCGTTCAGTTAAGCGCAGATTCCCTGTGGCGAGCAGGCTTGTCCTGCGTTGGGCTGCGCAGCAGCCCCAAAGCCAGGCGCTGAGCCGTATCAGGTACACCGCGTTTTACTCGATGGGGGGCGCTTCGCACCCCAACGCGGGGCAAGCCCGCTCGCCACAATAAGCCCACAAGCGCAGATTCCCTGTGGCGAGCAGGCTTGTCCTGCGTTGGGCTGCGCAGCAGCCCCAAAACCAGGCGCTGAGCCGTATCAGGGACACCGCGTTTTGCTCGATGGGGGGCGCTTCGCACCCCAACGCGGGGCAAGCCCGCTCGCCACAGGGATATTCGCAGGGCGGTCAGATCGCAGCGAAGCGCTTGTCGAGGTAGTCGATGATCACTTTTGAGTCATACATCCAGGTGGTCTGGCCATTCTCTTCGATGCGCAGGCACGGCACCTTGATCCGGCCGCCTTGCTCCAGCAGGGTCTGGCGATCATGTTCGTTGTTCTTCGCGTCCTTCAAGGCCACCGGCACATTGAGGCGGTGCAGGGTGCGACGGGTTTTCACACAGAACGGGCAGGCGTGGAACTGGTACAGGGTCAGGTCCCTGGCCGCCGCATTCACCTGGGCCTGTTGCTCGGCGGGACGCTGTTTTTTGCGGGGGCGGGTAAGAAAGTCGCCCGCGATGATGAGTTGGCCCAGGCCCACTCGAAGTGCTTTGACGAACATGGCTGAAACCTCTGGCCCTAAACTTGAGGGGTGGCAGCTTACCTGAATTCTGCAGGCGAAAAAAAACCGGCGATGAATGCCGGTTTTTTATCGAAGCAGCCCGTTACTTGATCAGGCTGAGAAACTCGCTGCGGGTGGCCGCATTTTCGCGGAACTCACCGAGCATCACCGAGGTGATCATCGACGAATTCTGTTTCTCCACGCCGCGCATCATCATGCACATGTGCTTGGCTTCGATCACCACGGCCACGCCCAGCGCGCCGGTCACTTCCAGTACCGCGTCGGCGATCTGACGGCTGAGGTTTTCCTGGATCTGCAGGCGGCGCGCGTACATGTCGACAATCCGCGCTACTTTCGACAGGCCCAGCACCTTGCCACTCGGGATATAGGCGACATGTGCCTTGCCGATAAAGGGCAGCAGGTGGTGTTCGCACAACGAGTACAGCTCGATGTCCTTGACCAGCACCATCTCGCTGTTGTCGGAGCTGAACAAGGCACCGTTGGTGACTTCTTCGAGTGTCTGTTCATAGCCGCGGCAAAGGTACTGCATCGCTTTGGCGGCACGCTTTGGCGTGTCGAGCAGGCCCTCGCGGGAGACGTCCTCGCCGAGCTGGCCGAGAATCTCTGTGTAATTCTGTTCCAGGGACATGAAACTACCTGTTGGATTTTCGCAAAGCGCAAGGTTACGGGGGCGGACACATCGCTGCAAGCCTGACGATGGCACTTGTTACTCGTCGCGGCCTTCCATCATGGTGCGCTTGAGCATCACATACACCGCACCGGCACCGCCGTGGCGGGCCTGGCAGGAAGTAAAGCCGAGCACCTGGGTGTGCTGGCGCAGCCAGGTGTTGACGTGGCTCTTGATCATCGGCCGCTTGCCGTCCAGACGCACGGCCTTGCCGTGAGTGACGCGCACGCAGCGGATTTCGAATTTTGTGGCTTCGGCGAGAAAGGCCCACAGGGTTTCCCGGGCTTTTTCCACGGTCATGCCGTGCAGGTCGAGGCTGCCTTCGAAGGGGATCTGGCCGAGCTTGAGCTTGCGCATCTGGCTTTCCTGCACGCCGTCGCGGGCCCACATCAGCTCGTCCTCGGGGCCGACGTCGATCACGAACTGGTCCGACAGACCATCCACGGTGGTGGCATCGGTGCGCACGGTGGCGGCCTGGCGCAGCTTGGCGATCTGCGCCCGGTCGGCTTTGGGTTTGCCGGTGTCGGCGCGGTCGTGCTTGATCGGCTTGACGCCGCGCAGCTCGTTTTTGAACAGGGAAAAGTCGTCGTCTTGCATGTCAGCCTCCGCGAGGGGCGGGCAGTTTACCTAATCGCGGCGGCCAGGGCGCAGGAAACGCTATCCAGGCGCCATCAGTCGTGCTTTTTCATCAGGTGCGAGGCGATATTCAGTGACGAGGTCTGGCGCATTTTCCGACGGCTGCGGCGCCACAACCATACGCCGAACCACAGCACCAGAAGGCCGATTACCAGCAGAATCGCCGAGCCACCGGGGCTGGCATTCAGCTCACCAAGGGCCGGCGAGTGACCAAACAAACCGGCGCCACCAGCGCCGGCCAACAACAGACCACACATCGTCAGCAGCGCGGCAAAGCACGCCACCAGACGCAGACGCCAGTTGCTCGGGCCCTTGGGGCGCAAGCGACGAGCATCAAAACCATCGGATATCTTCATTCCGACCTTTCCTCCAGGGTATCGGCCCTTCGACCGGAAGATACACAGGTTGTTCCGGGTGGAGGGGTAAATGCGCCAAATGAAAGGGCTTTGCGGATGAGTGGGGTTTAAACACACCGCTCACCCGCAGGTCGATCAAATCAGATCTTTGGTCAGCGCGAGGGTCGCGAAATTGTCGGCCATGATGGCCATTTCGGTCTGCTGCACGTGCTCGGCACTCAGGATACCGCCTTTGCAAGGCAGGTCGCGGGTGGCGCAGGCGTCCTCCACCAGCGTGCAGCGAAAGCCCAGGTTCTTGGCGGCGCGCACGGTGGTGCTGACGCTGGAGTGGCTCATGAAGCCGCAGACGATCAGGTCCAGCGAGCCCAGGTCCTGCAGGTGTTTTTCCAGGCCGGTGCCGTGGAAGGCGCTTGGCAACAGCTTGCCGATGATGGTTTCGTCACCCTCAGGCTCAAGGCCGGGGATGAATTCGCCGCGTTCGCCCTGGGGGTCAAACAGGCCGCCGACGGTGCCGAGATGACGCACATGCACAATCGGGCGCCCGGCATTGCGCGCCGAGGTCACCAACTGCCTGATGTTGGCGACGGCCGCGTCCATGCCCGAGAGGGCGAGCGGGCCGCTGAGGTATTCCTTCTGGGCGTCGATGATCACGAGGGTCGCATGGGCAAGGTTCGCTGCTGCGTAACCACGACCGCTGAGTTGAAACATCGTCTTTGGAACGGACATTCTGGGGCTCCTGTCAGGGGGGCGTTTGCGACATTGTCCACTGGCAGAGCGGTTCTGTGAATCGCTACCATCGCAAGCTGCGCCGTTGCTGGCGTGCAGCCCTGTCAAGAGACTGCCGTGTTTAACCAGAGGGCAGCCATTTGGATGAAATCCGACAGATGGCGCGAGCACTGCACTCATCGTCGGTCCCGGCGAAGGCTGTTAGAATCGCCAGTCGTTTTTTCCAGGAGCTTGCCCCGTGATCACTTCCCGCCTGCGCACTTTGCGCGACCATATCCGTTGGGCTGTCAGCCGTTTCCACGGGGAAGACCTGTTTTTTGGCCATGGCACCGACAACGCCTGGGACGAAGCCCGGCAACTGGTGCTCGGCGCTCTGCATCTGCCCTGGGAAATTGCCGACAGCTATCTGGACTGCAACCTCGAAGAAGAGGAAATCTCCCACGTGCAGCGTTTGCTGCATCGCCGCATCCATGAGCGCGTGCCCACGGCTTACCTGTTGAAGGAAGCCTGGTTCTGCGGTCTGTCGTTTATCGTCGATGAGCGCGTGTTGATCCCGCGCTCACCGATTGGCGAACTGATCGAAAACCGCTTCGAACCCTGGCTGGCCCAGCCGCCTGCGCGCATCCTCGACCTGTGCACCGGCTCCGGTTGCATCGGCATTGCCTGCGCCTACGAGTTCCAGGAGGCTGAAGTGGTGCTGGGTGATGTGTCCTTTGAAGCATTGGAAGTGGCCAACCAGAACATCGAGCGCCATGGCGTGGATCAGCGCGTGTACACCGTGCAGGGCGATGGCTTCGATGGCCTGCCGGGCCAGCGTTTTGACTTGATCGTGTCCAACCCGCCCTACGTGGATGCCGAAGACTTTGCCGATATGCCCGACGAATATCAGCACGAGCCGGAGCTGGGCCTGGCCTGCGGTGACGACGGCTTGAACCTGGTACGGCGCATGCTCGCCGAGGCGGCGGACCACTTGACCGAGAAGGGCTTGCTGATTGTCGAAGTGGGCAACAGCCAGGTGCACGTCGAGGCGCTGTACCCGCAAGTGGATTTTGCCTGGCTGGACTTCCAGCGCGGCGGGCATGGCGTGTTCATGCTCACGGCTGAACAGTGCCGCGAGCATCAGGCCGTCTTTGCCGCCCGGGTCTAGCTGAGGACGTGAGGTCAATGTGGGAGGGAGCAAGCCCCCTCCCACATGTTGATCGCATTGCATTTATCAGCGGTGCGTGGCGATCCAGATCAACAGCCCCGCCTGAAACACCGTAAATGCCACCAGGCAGGTAATGGTAAAGCGCAATCCGCTGTCCTCGCGCTTGAACTTGGTGACCTTTTCCTCCTCCTTGCGCAGCTTCACTTCCTGCTCCTGCAGGTTCTGCTCGGCCTGTTGCAGCATCTGCGCCGCTTCCAGAATCTGCACGAACTGCACCTTCTCGGTGTTCCAACTGTCCAGCACGTCGCTGACCTTGCCCGGCTGCACATTGCCTTTCAAATGCTGCACATCGGCGTAGGCCACATCGAAACCCTGAATGCGCAGGAAGTGATCACGGCGCAGGCGCGTGGCTTCGTTGAGTGCATCCTTGTTGGCCAGGCTCACGCCGTCGACGCGGTAATGTGACCACTTCCTTTTCGCCCAGGCGGCGGCCTGGGCCACCAGGAAACGACCAAGGCCACGGTTGACCGGTTCGATCTCCAGGCTGTTGCCCGGGCCGAAGTGCACGCGGTGTGTTTCGTGGTCCACCCACACGTCGAGCTGGTTCTGCTCACGCCGCACGCGCTGGCTCGGTAACTCGATGACCATGCGCAACAGGCTGCGTTGCGCATCATGCCGCTCGGCGTAGCCGAACTGCACAAAGCGCAAGGGCCGTGCTCCGGTGGCACGGTCGATTGCCAGGGGCGCCAGGCGCAGCATCTTGAAATGTTCGGCCTGCACGTCCGCCCACGGCAGGGCCGCTGCCTCGACGGCCTCGGGCACGTCGGCCGGGGTGTCGCTGGTCGGTTCCGGTGTTGCTTCGGTGATTGTCATGCGGCGCGATCCTGTCCAAGCCGTGCGAGCCGACAGTCTTTTTACTGTCGACCCTGGGCTTATCGGCCGGTTCTGCCAGGACTGGAGGCCAATACTTGCTTAGCGCGAGCGCAGTCCGTCGATAAAGCGTACCAGGCGCTCGCCCAGCTCGGCGGCCAGCGGCAGTTTCGGGTCGTTGTAGGAGGCCAGTTGCTGCTTGACGTTGTTGGGCACGATGCGCATTACGTGGTTCATGCCTTCGATGATGGTCAACTGCGCGTCGGGTTTGGCCTGTTGCAGTTGCCGCGCATCGGCCACACCGACCTGGATATCGTTGGTGCCCTGGATGATCAGTGCCGGCATGTGCAGCCTGGCGAACGCGGCCGATGGGTCGGCGCGGAACAGGCTGATCAGGTAAGGCTGCACGCTGGGCCGGAAAATCCCTTCCAGGGGAGTCGGCACATCGGCATCCACCTGACCGGCCTTGAGGTGGTCGAGGATTTCATTGCTGCGCAGCAACAGGGCAGGAGGCAGATGGTCGGCCAGTTGCTGGCGGATCACCTGGTCGACCGGGCGCGCGCTGCCGGAGAGCGACACCACCCCGGCCGGGTCCAGTTGCGGCGCGGCGAGGGCGGCGACCAGTGCGCCTTCGCTGTGCCCCAGCACGATCAGCGGGCCCATGCGTGTGTCCGCCTTGAGCCGTTTGCCCCAGGCCACGGCGTCGGCCACGTAAGCGTCGAGGGTGAGGTTGCGCTCGTCGGGTGTGGCCGCAAGGCTTGCGGCCACACCGCGCTTGTCGTAGCGCACGCTGGCGATGTTATGCCGCGCAAGCACCCAGGCCAGACGCTTGAGGCTGTCGTTGCGTGCACCGTCGGCACTGTTGCCGTTGCGGTCGGTAGGGCCGGAGCCGGCGATGATCAGCACTACCGGCACCGGTTTGTCCGATTGTGGCAACAGCAGCGAGCCGAACAGCTCGCCGCTGCCGGTGTCGAGGCTGATGGGGCGTTGCAGCACCACCGGGGAGGCGGCATGGGCCAGGCTTGTAAAGAGGGTAAGGGCTAACAGCAGAACTCGAAGCATCATCGCGCCATCATTGGAAGGTGCCGGTTGGACCCGTGTCCACCGCTAAGGTTTCGAGGATGAACTAGTCGGTTAGCCTGCGTATACTGGCGGCCTTAAGTTATTACGGTTGACTTGATTCAACTGATTTCACGGAGCGCCCTGCATGTCCGGCAATACCTTCGGCAAGCTGTTCACTGTCACCACCGCGGGCGAAAGCCATGGCCCGGCGTTGGTCGCCATTGTCGACGGCTGCCCGCCCGGCCTTGAGTTGTCCCTGGACGACCTGCAGCGTGACCTCGACCGCCGCAAGCCCGGCACCAGCCGCCACACCACCCAGCGTCAGGAGCCCGACGAAGTCGAGATCCTCTCCGGCGTCTTCGAAGGCCGCACCACCGGCTGCGCCATCGGCCTGTTGATCCGCAACACCGACCAGAAGTCCAAGGACTATTCGGCGATCAAGGACCTGTTCCGCCCGGCCCATGCCGACTACACCTACCATCACAAATACGGCGAACGCGACTACCGTGGCGGTGGCCGCAGCTCGGCTCGCGAGACTGCGATGCGGGTGGCCGCCGGCGCCATCGCCAAGAAATACCTGGCGAGCCAGGGCATCGTGATCCGTGGCTACATGAGCCAATTGGGGCCCATCGAAATCCCGTTCAAGACCTGGGACAGCGTCGAAGACAACGCTTTCTTCTGCCCCGACCCGGACAAGGTGCCGGAACTGGAAGCCTACATGGACCAGTTGCGCCGCGACCAGGACTCGGTCGGCGCGCGCATCACCGTGGTGGCCGAAGGGGTCAAGCCGGGCCTGGGCGAGCCGATCTTCGACCGCCTGGACGCCGAGCTGGCCCACGCGCTGATGAGCATCAACGCTGTGAAGGGCGTGGAAATCGGCGCCGGTTTCGCCTGCGTGTCCCAACGTGGCACCGAGCATCGCGACGAGCTGACCCCGCAGGGTTTTCTCAGCAACAACGCAGGTGGCATCCTCGGCGGCATCTCCTCGGGCCAGCCGATCGTGGCGCATCTGGCGCTGAAGGCCACGTCCAGCATCACCACGCCAGGCCGCTCGATCGACGTGCACGGCAATCCGGTGGACATCATCACCAAGGGTCGTCATGACCCCTGCGTGGGCATTCGCGCCACACCGATTGCCGAAGCGATGATGGCCATCGTGCTGATGGACCACCTGCTGCGCCATCGTGGGCAGAACGCCGATGTACACGTGAACACCCCGGTGCTGGGCCAGCTGTGACGGTCCGTTGTGGCGGGCGAGCTTGCTGTGGCGAGCGAGCTTGCTCGCGTTGGGCCGCGAAGCGGCCCGTGTAACCTATGACGTCAACGCTCCCCTACTGGCGCCTCTCCAGCTTCTACCTGTTCTACTTCGCCCTGCTGGGGGCCACCGCGCCTTTCCTCGCGCTGTACTTCGATCACCTGGGCTTCTCCAGCGCGCGCATTGGCGAACTGGTGGCCATCCCTATGCTGATGCGCTGCGTGGCGCCCAACCTGTGGGGTTGGCTGGGCGACTACACCGGCCGGCGCCTGGCCATCGTGCGCTTTGGCGCGGTGTGCACCCTGGCCAGTTTTGCGCTGATTTTCGTGAGCAAAACCTACGCCTGGCTGGCGCTGGTCATGGCCCTGCATGCGTTCTTCTGGCACGCGGTATTGCCGCAGTTCGAGGTCATCACCCTGGCGCACCTGCGCGAGCAGACCGCACGCTACAGCCAGCTGCGGCTGTGGGGTTCCATCGGCTTTATCCTCACCGTGGTGCTCATGGGCCGCCTGTTCGACTGGCTGAGCCTGGACATCTACCCGGTGGTGGTCGTGGTGATCATGGCCGGGATTATCGTGGCCAGCCTGTGGGTGCCGAATGCGCAACCCGTCAGCCACGGCAACCGCCCGGCCGGCGACGGTTTCCTCAAACAGCTGCGCCGCCCCGGCGTGCTGGCGTTTTATGCCTGTGTGGCGCTGATGCAATTAAGCCACGGCCCGTATTACACCTTTCTCACCCTGCACCTTGAGCACCTGGGCTACAGCCGTGGCGTGATCGGCCTGCTGTGGGCCCTGGGCGTGGTAGCCGAAGTGCTGATGTTTTTGGCGATGAGCCGCATCCTCATGCGCTTTTCCCTACGCCGGGTGCTGCTGGCCAGTTTCCTGTTGGCGGCGCTGCGCTGGCTGCTGCTGGGCACCTTTGCCGAATTCTTCTGGGTGCTGCTGTTGTCGCAAGTGATGCACGCTGCGACCTTCGGCAGCTTTCACGCCGCAGCGATTGCCTTTGTGCAACGCAGCTTCGGCGATAAACAACAGGGTCAGGGCCAGGCGCTGTACGCCGCTCTGGCCGGCACCGGTGGCGCCCTCGGCGCCCTCTATTCGGGCTACAGCTGGAACCTGCTGGGCCCGACCCTCACGTTCGGCATCGCCAGCGCCGCCGCCCTGGCCGCCGCCGTTATCATCGGCCTTCGCTTGCACGAGCAGAATCAAGGAACCGTCCCATGAGCCATGTCGCCGTCTACGCCCTTGCCACACTGGATACTCCGAACAAAGTCCTTACCCACGCCGACGATATTGCCTCGACCCTGGCCGACCACGGTGTGCGGTTCGAGCGCTGGCAGCCTGGTCCGCTGGAGAAGGGCGCCAGCGAGGCGCAGATGATTGCCGCGTGCCAGCCGCAGATCGACGCCCTGGGCTACAGCGCGGTCGAGGTGTTCAGCGTCGGCAGCGATCAACCGCACCCGCAAGCGTTGCGCGCCAGGCACCTGAAGGCGCGACGCTACAGTGAGGACCACGCGCGTTTGTTCATCGCAGGTCAGGGCTTGTACACCCTGCAAGTGGGTGACTACCTGTATGCCGTGCGCTGTGAAAAAAACGACCTGCTGGTGATCCCTGCAGGCTTGTCACACGGGTTCGACATCGGCGAGAACCCCTGCTGCGTGACGTTGTGCCTGTCCAACAGTGTGCAGGGGCTGACGCCTGAGTTCACGGTGGGCGCGGTGACTGCAGGCTTACCGGGACTGGATGACTGATGGTCCGCACGCGCTGACAGGGCGAGGTAGTGCAATAGCCAGGTAAATGTTCAACCGCAAAGAGTTGGATTTTTTTGTGGGAAGAGCCGTATTTACGTGTAGGTCACGGCTATTTATGTCGCGACCAAGCGCACGGCTGCGTGGGTTATGTAACGCTCTCAAGCTTCGGTGCTTATACCAGCTGTCAATAGGAGGAATCCGAAGGTCGGTATAGGCATCCGCCAAGCGCTTATAAGAAGGAGAGCGGCATGAGTGGCCCACAGGAGTTGTATCCACCCGCGACCGGGCTGTGCGACACGGCCATGGCGGCGCGAAAGCGCTTGAGTCTGTCCGGCAAACCCCTGACGCCCACGGAGCTGGAAATCCTGCGCTGGGCCTCGGAGGGCAAGACCGTCTGGGAAATCAGCAAGATTCGCGCGACCTCCCAGGCGGCGGTCAAATTTCATCTGCGCAATATCTACGGCAAGCTTCAGGTGAGCAATCGCGTGCAGGCAGTCAATGAGGCGGTGCGCCAACGGCTGTATTGAACGCATGAAAAAGGGCCGCGACGTTCAACGACGTCGCGGCCCTTCTCGTAAAAAGCCGTTGCTTAAGCCGAATGGTAGGTCGGCAGGGCAAAGCGGTTCTGGCTTTGCAGCATCGAAATCTGCGGCAGGTCACTGGCTTGTTCAGCCAGGTCGCGGCGGATGGCACTGATTACCCAGGTCAGTTGGTCGGCAGTGTGCAACTGCTGATAGGAAATCGAGCGCTTGACCTGTTTGCCTTCGCCGTTGCGCAGGGTCAACAGGATGCCGCCGTCCGGACGGGGCTGGGTGGTGACGTCGTATTGGGAAAATACTGAAGCGAATTTATCTTGGATCAGGCTCATGTCTATCAGCTCCGTTGGCTCAAGTTGGCAAGCATGGAGTGATAGGTGCAGTGATTGTGCCAGCTAGTGGCTATTTAAAATATCGTTATAAATCAATGGCTTGAATTTATTCTGGATTTTCGGTTTCGTGCAAATTGCATGAAGGGCCATCGTGCACCCCTGCATTTTGCGCTGTCTGGTCAGCGGCGGTTGCAAGGTCCCTAAGCTAAAAGACTCGAAACATACGGTTAAATTCCCTTCTGTCGTTGCTGCCGGTCTGAACAGGTGATTGATTGTCGCTATGACGACTTTTGACAAAAAAGCCATGACAGGCGGGAACTCCCTCGCAACACTGGCGCCTATTCAGTACTGATCAAGGAGCCCCATATGTCAGACCAACCCAAACAGATGACCGACGACGAAGCTGCCGAATTTGCCGAGCAGGTCTTCGATGTTGCCCGCAAAGGCGACGCCGCCATGCTCGCCGCGCTGCTGGCCAAGGGGTTGCCCGCCAACTTGCGCAATCACAATGGCGACACCTTGCTGATGCTCGCGGCCTACCACGGCCACGCCGACGCGGTAAAAGTGCTGCTCGAATTCAAGGCCGACCCGCTGATTGCCAACGACAAGAACCAACTGCCGATTGCCGGCGCGGCGTTCAAGGGCCATATGGCCGTGGTCAAGGCGCTCATAGAAGGTGGCACCCCGCTGGAGGCCGCATCCTCCGATGGCCGTACCGCATTGATGATGGCCGCGATGTTCAACCGTATCGAAATGCTCGACTACCTGCTGGAGCAGGGCGCCAATCCCAAGGCGACCGATGCGCAGGGCGCCACGGCGCTGGCGGCGGCGCAGACCATGGGCGCGGTGGATGCGGCGGCGAAGTTACAGAAACTGGTGTAGGCTTTGCGCCCTCCAAAACCCGCCCGCCACAGGATTGCCCCATGAAAACCGCCCTCGTCGAACTCATCAGCCACATCAGCGCCGGCGTCATGGGCGAGGACGAGGTGGCGCGCATTGCCGATGAGGCCGCCCAGGCGTATGCCGATCCGGCGGCGTTTTTGGCGGCGAACCCGGACATCAACTACGACGACAGCTTCCCAATCCCCCTTGGCGAGTGGGTGGTGGTCGGCAGCCTGCCGGACACGGTGCTGTTCCAGGCCGACAGTTATGCCGATCTGTTCGCGCAGATCGTTGCCTCGTTCGGCCCTGGCGTGGCGTTCAACCTCAAGCCCAAGCAACTGGCCAAGGCCGACGACCTCACGGCGCTCAATCGCATTCAGATCCAGATGAGCGCGTTGAGTGCCGAAGACGGTGGCTATGTGCTGGTGAATTTCAGCCAGTTGCTGGATGACGCCATCCAGGTGGTGCTGGTGCATGGCAATCACCTGCCGCACGTCTTGCAACGCTGCGCCGAGGTCGGCATCCAGGCTGAACCGGCCCTGGAAGCCCTGCGTGTGGCCGTACACGTCTGAATTAAAACGGAACGATGGCTGGCAGCGCCTATCCTAAGCAGGCATGACCTCACTTAAGGAGCGACACCATGGGTTCTACCTTTAATGGCCTGATTGGCCTGATCATCCTGGCGTTGGATATCTGGGCGATCATCAACGTGTTCAAAAGCGGCGCAAGTACCGGCGCCAAAGTGTTGTGGATCCTGTTAATCCTGCTGCTGCCTGTGCTTGGCCTGATCATCTGGGCAATCGCCGGGCCACGGGGCAACGTGCGGATCTGACACCCCTCTATAGCGGGAGCGGGCACGGTAAGTGTGGGAGGGGGCTTGCTCCCGGTAGCGGTGTATCAGCCAGTCAATCTGGTACTGAAACACCACTACCGGGAGCAAGCCCCCTCCCACATTTGCATTACGGTGCCAGGGGAGATTTGTGTGTCGAAATATTCGCTGCACAGAATTTTCACATTTCATCCAAGAGAATTCGCTGGCTCTATCCTCCGGCCACGGGCCTGCCCTGGGCGCTTTTAAAGGCGTGGTAGCGTTACTCGTTCAGTAATTAATAGCCTTGCCGGCACTGATCGGGCACCATTCGCGCCACTGCAATGCTTCGTCACTTAACTTCCAATGGGTCCTGAAAACGACATGGCAAACCCGGACGCCCTGAGTCAGCAGCGAGCTTCGAATCGCCTGCTGCAACCGACCGTCAAATCCCATCTGGCTTACACGCTGCTCTGTGCACTGGTCATGATGGTGATGTTCTCCCTGCTGCGCCTGGCGCTGCTGGTCTACAACCGCGAGATGATCCTCGACACGCCGGCCGCGACCTTCCTCGAAGCGTTCGCCAATGGCCTGCGTCTGGATCTGCGCCTGGTGGTGTACCTGCTGATCCCGTTGTTGCTGGCGCTGTTCAGCGTGCGAGCCATGGCGGCGCGCGGGTTCTTCCGTTGCTGGCTCACCGTTGCCTCGAGCATCGCGCTGTTCCTGGGCCTGATGGAGATGGACTTCTACCGCGAGTTCCACCAGCGCCTCAACGGCCTGGTGTTCCAGTACGTCAAGGAAGATCCCAAGACCGTAGTGAGCATGCTCTGGTACGGTTTTCCGGTGGTGCGCTACCTGCTGGCCTGGGCCGTGGGCACGCTGATCCTGAGTATGGCGTTCAAGGGCGCCGACCGCGCCACCCGTCCGCGCGGCCCGTTCAGCGGCGGCAGTATCGGCACCCGCCAGGTGGCGCCGTGGTACAGCCGCATCGCCGTGTTTGTGGTGTGCCTGCTGATCGCCGTGGTCGCCGCCCGTGGCACCCTGCGCCAGGGCCCGCCGCTGCGCTGGGGTGACGTGTACACCACCGATTCCAACTTCGCCAACCAGTTGGGCCTCAACGGTACGCTGTCATTGATCGGCGCCGCCAAGGCACGTTTCTCCGAGCACCGCGACAACGTGTGGAAAGCCACCCTGGAACAGCCGTTGGCGACTCAGACCGTGCGCGACATGCTGGTACTGCCGAGCGAAAAACTGGTGGATACCGACACAGCCGCTGTGCGCCGCGACTACACGCCACCGGCCGAGAAGACCCTGCCGATCAAGAACGTCGTGGTGATCCTGATGGAAAGCTTCGCCGGTCACTCGGTGGGCGCATTGGGCCGCCCGGGCAACATCACGCCTTACTTCGACAAACTGTCCAAGGAAGGCCTGCTGTTCGACCGCTTCTTCTCCAACGGCACCCACACCCACCAGGGTATGTTCGCCACCATGGCCTGCTTCCCGAACCTGCCTGGCTTCGAATACCTGATGCAGACCCCGGAAGGCAGCCACAAGCTGTCGGGCCTGCCGCAGTTGCTCAGCGCGCGTGACTTCAACGATGTGTATGTCTACAACGGCGATTTCGCCTGGGACAACCAGTCGGGCTTCTTCAGCAACCAGGGCATGACCAACTTCATCGGGCGCAACGACTTCGTCGACCCGGTGTTCTCCGACCCGACGTGGGGCGTGTCCGACCAGGACATGTTCAACCGTGGCCTCGAAGAGCTCAAAGCCCGTGAAGGCGGCAAGCCGTTCTACGCACTGCTGCAAACCCTGTCCAACCACACGCCGTACGCGTTGCCCAACCCCTTGCCGGTGGACAAAGTCACTGGCCGTGGCAGCCTCGACGAGCATTTGACGGCGATGCGCTACTCCGACTGGGCCCTGGGCCAGTTCTTTGAAAAGGCGCGCAAGGAGCCGTACTTCAAGGAAACACTGTTCGTGATCGTCGGTGACCACGGGTTTGGCAACGAGCAGCAGATCACCGAAATGGACCTGGGCCGTTTCAACGTGCCGATGCTGATGATTGCACCGGGCATGCAGGAAAAATTCGGCGAGCGTGACCACACCGTGGGCACCCAGATCGACATCGTGCCGACCATCATGGGCCGCCTCGGTGGCGACACCCTGCACCAGTGCTGGGGCCGCGACCTGCTGAACCTGCCGGAAGGCGACAAGGGCTTCGGCGTGATCAAACCGTCGGGCAGCGACCAGACCGTGGCCTTGCTCACCGGCGACCGCGTGCTGGTATTGCCCAAGGAGATGCCGCCGAAGTTGTGGCAATACGAACTGGGCGCGAACCCGACCGGTAAAGTGATCGCGGAATCGCCGGACGAAGCCGCGTTGAAGCAGAAACTTGAATCGTTCCTGCAAACGGCCACCAAGAGCCTGTTGGATAACACCGCCGGCGTAGTGGACGGCAAGCCCGATTAATTCACGGGCAATAAAAAAGAGGCCTTTAAAGGCCTCTTTTTTTGTCCGGCTTTTAGATGCGGCCGAGCAACAACAACACCACCAGTACTACCAGCACAACACCCAGGATACCCGACGGGCCGTAGCCCCAGTTACGCGAGTGCGGGAACACGGGCAGACCGCCGACCAGCAGCAGAATCAGGATAATGATCAGAATGAGGCTCATGGTTTTATTTCCTTATAGGCCTTCAGCGAGACCGGTTATTTATCAAGAGGCTCGCACCGTTAATTGCGTACGCCTTAACAACTCGGACTAGAGGGTGTGATAAAAAATTCAGTAATTTTTTAAAGTATTTCGATTAGTTGCTTATTTCTTTTTCACTGAACAAAAAACTTTTCCCTTAGTTGAAAAAATCGCCTCTGAGCAATAGATCGGCAGCCGACCGGGCCGACGGTTTGCCTGGGGCATTCATCACCCTGATGGTGCGTGGTTGGCGCAAAATCCTTCGCTACACTGCCGCTCACTTCTTCCGTGAACCACAAGGCAGCTCTCCTATGCAAAATCGCATGATGATCACTGGCGCCGGGTCCGGCCTGGGTCGTGAAATCGCTCTGCGCTGGGCCCGTGAGGGGTGGCAGCTGGCCTTGTCGGACGTCAGCGAGCCGGGCCTGCAGGACACCTTGAAAAGGGTACGCGAGGCGGGCGGTGATGGCTTCACCCAGCGCTGCGACGTGCGCGACTACAGCCAGCTCACCGCCCTGGCCCAGGCGTGCGAGGTCAAGCTGGGTGGCATCGATGTGATCGTCAACAATGCCGGCGTGGCCTCGGGTGGCTTCTTCGCCGAGCTGTCTCTGGAAGACTGGGACTGGCAGATCGCGATCAACCTGATGGGCGTGGTCAAGGGCTGCAAAGCGTTCCTCCCGCTGCTGGAAAAGAGCAAGGGCCGCATCATCAATATCGCGTCAATGGCCGCCTTGATGCAGGGGCCAGCGATGAGCAACTACAACGTGGCCAAGGCCGGCGTGGTGGCGCTGTCGGAAAGCCTGCTGGTGGAACTCAAGCAGCAGGAAGTGGGCGTGCACGTGGTGTGCCCGTCGTTTTTCCAGACCAACCTGCTGGATTCGTTTCGCGGGCCCACCCCGGCGATGAAAGCGCAGGTAGGCAAGTTGCTCGAAAGCTCACCGATTTCGGCGGCGGACATTGCCGATTACATCTACCAGCGCGTGGCCGCAGGCGAGTTCATGATTCTGCCCCACGAGCAGGGGCGTATGGCCTGGGTGTTGAAGCAGAAAAATCCCCAGTTGCTGTATGACGAAATGACCACCATGGCCGACAAGATGCGCGCCAAGGCGCAGGCTGTTAAAGGCTGATTTAGGCGTGGTCTGTCAGGCAAATTACCCAGCGGTGTAGGGAAGACCTGATTTGATCGCGCGCCATTGTCGCGACACGCCCGGTGCGCGCATGGTCGAGGTCCTGTCATTCGAAAAGGACAATCGACATGCTGGTATTAAGCCGCGCAGTGGGCGAAATCATCGCCATCGGCGATGACATCGCTCTGCACATTCTTGAACTCAATGGAGGCCAGGTGAGGTTTGGCGTTGCGGCGCCGGCGGGCGTCAACGTCCATCGCGCCGAGGTCTACCGGAAAATCCAGCGTAGCCAGGACGCCAACACCCATCCGGTGCCGGTGCCCAATCCCTGATTGCAGGGTGTTAGTCAAACAGATGCTTGGGCACATCGTGCTTGAGCATCAACTGGCATTGCTCGCTGTCGGGGTCGAACACGATCAGCGCCTGGCCCTTGGTCAGCGCCTGGCGCACGCGCAATACACGGGTTTCCAGGGGCGTGTCGTCACCGTTATCGGTGCCGTCGCGGGTCACGAAATCTTCGATGAGGCGGGTCAGGGTGTCGACTTCAAGTGCATCGTAGGGAATCAGCATACAAGCCTCAGGTAGCGGGTCCCGGCGATGCTACTGCGCCGGGACCCGAGTTGCCAGTATCAGGTCTTGTTCCCGACCAGGCTGTCCACCGACGGCACGCGCGTGTCGCTCTCCATCTGCGTTTCATGCTCGATCTGATGACTGAACCGGTCCAGTGAACCCTGGGCCGGTTGCGCATCGCTGGCGAACACCGGCGGGCTGAGGATGTAGGCGCCCAGCAGACGGCTCAACGCGGCCAGGCTGTCGATGTGAGTGCGCTCATAACCGTGGGTCGCGTCGCAACCAAACGCCAGCAGGGCGGTGCGAATGTCGTGGCCGGCGGTCACCGCCGAGTGCGCATCGCTGAAGTAATAGCGGAACAGGTCGCGGCGCACCGGCAGGTCGTTGTCCGCCGCCAGGCGCAGGAGATGACGCGACAGGTGGTAGTCATACGGCCCGCCGGAATCCTGCATCGCCACACTCACCGCATGTTCGCTGGAGTGCTGCCCGGGTGCGACCGGGGCGATATCGATGCCGACAAACTCACTCACGTCCCACGGCAGGGCGGCCGCGGCACCGCTGCCGGTTTCCTCGGTGATGGTGAACAGCGGGTGGCAGTCGATCAGTAACGGCTCGCCGCTGTCGATGATCGCCTTGAGTGCCGCGAGCAGGGCGGCCACGCCGGCCTTGTCGTCCAGATGTCGCGCGCTGATATGCCCGCTCTCGGTGAACTCGGGCAGCGGGTCGAAGGCTACGTAGTCGCCCACGCTGATGCCCAGCGAATCGCAGTCGGCACGGGTCGCGCAGTAGGCGTCCAGGCGCAGTTCCACGTGGTCCCAGCTCACCGGCATTTCGTCGACGGCAGTGTTGAACGCGTGCCCGGAGGCCATCAGCGGCAACACGCTGCCACGGATCACGCCGTTATCGGTGAACAGGCTGACGCGGCTGCCTTCGGCGAATCGGCTCGACCAGCAACCCACCGGGGCCAGGGTCAGGCGACCGTTGTCCTTGATCGCCCGCACGGCGGCGCCGATGGTGTCCAGGTGCGCCGACACGGCCCGATCGGGGCTGTTTTTCTGGCCCTTGAGGGTGGCGCGAATGGTGCCGCGCCGAGTCATTTCAAACGGAATGCCGAGTTCTTCCAGGCGCTCGGCGACATAGCGCACGATGGTGTCGGTGAAACCGGTGGGGCTGGGAATGGCGAGCATTTCCAGCAGGACTTTCTGCAGGTAATTCAGGTCCGGTTCGGGGATGGTTCGGGTCATAAGGACTCCTGTTGAAGTGGCAGGCCTGAGGAAGGGTGGCGCCGGTATCGGCGCCTTCGCGGGCAAGCCGGTTTCCACGGTGGCATGCGGTCAGCCTGTGGGAGCGGGCTTGCCCGCGAGGCGGCCGATCAGGCAACGCCTCTCTCAAACCGTTGACTGGCTGTGGGGAAACAACAGATCCACAAATTTCTCGGCAGTCGGCTGCGGCTCATGATTGGCCAGGCCGGCCCGTTCGTTGGCCTCGATAAATACATACTCGGGTTGATCGGCGGCGGGCACCATCAGGTCCAGGCCCACCATGGGAATGTCCAGGGCGCGAGCGGCCCGCACGGCAGCGTCCACCAGCGTCGGGTGCAGGATCGCGGTCACGTCTTCCAGGCAGCCGCCGGTGTGCAGGTTGGCGGTGCGGCGCACGGCCAGGGTCTGGCCTCGGGGCAGGATGCTGCTGTAGTCGTAGCCGGCGGCGTGCAGGGTGCGTTCGGTTTCCGCATCCACGGGAATTTTACTTTCGCCATCGGTCGCGGCCTGGCGCCGCCGACTCTGAGCCTCGATCAGCGCACCGATGGAATGCTGACCATCACCTTTGACTTCGGCAGGGCGGCGGATCGCTGCGGCCACCACTTCAAAACCGATCACCAGAATGCGCAGGTCCAGGCCTTCGTGAAAGCTTTCGAGCAAAATACGGCTGTCGAACGCACGCGCCGCTTCGATGGCCTGCTGCACCTCTTCGATGGTGCGCAGGTCCACCGCCACGCCGTGGCCCTGTTCGCCGTCCAGCGGCTTGACCACGATGCGCTGGTGTTCGTCGAGAAACTCCAGGTTGTCATCGGCACTGCCCGCCAGTTGTTGCGAGGGCACGTTCAAACCGGCAGCCTTGAGCACCTTGTGGGTCAGGCTCTTGTCCTGACACAACGTCATGCTGATGGCGCTGGTCAGGTCGCTCAACGATTCGCGACAACGCACGCGGCGCCCGCCGTGGCTGAGGGTAAACAGACCGGCGTCGGCGTCGTCCACCTGCACATCGATACCGCGCCGATGCGCCTCTTCGACAATGATCCGCGCATACGGGTTGAACCCCGCCTGCGGGCCCGGGCCGAGAAACAGCGGCTGGTTGATGCCGTTCTTGTGCTTGATCGCAAAGGTGGTCAGCGCGCGAAAGCCCAGCTTGGCGTAGAGGCTCTTGGCCTGGCGGTTATCGTGCAGCACCGACAGGTCGAGGTAGCTCAGGCCACGGCTCATGAAGTGCTCCACCAGGTGGCGCACCAGCACCTCGCCCACGCCTGGGCGCGTGCACTGCGGATCGACCGCCAGGCACCACAGGCTGCAACCGTTCTCCGGGTCGTTGAAGGCTTTCTGGTGATTGAGGCCCATCACGCTGCCGATCACTGCGCCGCTGTCTTCGTCCTCGGCCAGCCAGTACACCGGGCCGCCCTGATGACGCGGTGTGAGGCGTTCGGTATCGACCGGCAACATGCCGCGTCCCTGGTAGAGGCGGTTGACCGCCTGCCAGTCCGCCTCATTCTGCACCCGGCGAATGCGAAAGCCGCGAAACACCCGGGTGGCCGGGCGATAGTCGCTGAACCACAGGCGCAAGGTGTCGGACGGATCGAGGAACAACTGCTGCGGATCAATCCCGAGGATCTGCTGGGGCGCGGCCACATACAACGCAATGTCGCGCTCACCGGCTTGTTCATTGAGCAGTTCCTCGGCCAGGCTCGCCGGGTCCGGGAAGGTATGGCCGATCAACAGCCGTCCCCAGCCGCAATGCACCGCGATATGGCCGGGGCTCTGCGGGTTGCCGTCCTCGGCCAGGCGGGCTTGCAGGCGCTCATAGGTCGGCGCCTGGCCCTTGAGCAAGCGTTGGCTGTACGCCGCGGCATTCTGTTTCATCAATCAGATTCCTTGTTCGCTGAGCCACAGGTTCAGCGCCGCCAGTTGCCAAAGCTTGGAGCCGCGCAGCGGGGTCAGTTGGCCCTGCGGGTCGGTCAGCAGGCGGTCGAGCATGGCCGGGTTGAACAGGCCGCGATCCTGGCTCGGGTCCAGCAACAGCTCGCGCACCCAGTTCAGGGTGTCGCCCTGCAAATGCTTGAGGCCCGGCACCGGGAAATAGCCTTTTTTGCGGTCGATGACTTCGCTCGGGATCACCCGGCGCGCCGCCTCTTTCAACACCTGCTTGCCGCCATCGGGCAGCTTGAATTTACCCGGCACCCGCGCCGACAGTTCCACCAGGCGATAGTCCAGAAACGGCGTGCGCGCTTCCAGGCCCCAAGCCATGGTCATGTTGTCGACGCGTTTGACCGGGTCGTCCACCAGCATCACCGTGCTGTCCAGGCGCAGGGCCTTGTCCACGGCGGCATCGGCACCGGGCATTGCAAAGTGTTCACGCACAAAATCCCCGGCGGCGTCGTTGGCGGTCAGCCATTTCGGCGCGACGGTGGCGGCGTAATCGTCGTAGCTGCGGTCGAAGAACGCCTCGCGATAGGCCGCGTAGGGATCGCTGGCGCCGTCCACCTGCGGGTACCAGTGGTAGCCGGCAAACAGTTCGTCGGCGCCCTGGCCGCTCTGCACCACCTTGCAATGCTTGGCCACTTCCCGCGATAGCAGGTAGAAGGCAATGCAGTCGTGGCTGACCATCGGCTCGCTCATGGCGCGGAACGCCGCCGGCAGCTGTTCGATGATCTCGCTTTCGGCAATGCGCAATTGGTGATGGCGCGTGCCGTAATGCTTGGCGATCAGGTCCGAATACTGGAATTCGTCGCCGCGCTCGCCGCCGGCATCTTCAAAGCCGATGGAGAAGGTCGACAGGTCCTGCACGCCGACTTCACGCAGCAGGCCGACGAGCATGCTCGAATCGACGCCGCCGGAGAGCAGCACGCCCACGTCCACTGCCGCCCGTTGACGAATGGCCACGGCTTCGCGGGTGCTGTCGAGGACACGGTCGGTCCAGTCCTGCAACGTCAGGTTTTTTTCATCGTCATGGGGACCGTAGGGCAGCGTCCACCAGGTTTTCTGTTCGGTGGTGCCGTTGGCGTCGATGCGCATCCAGCTCGCCGGGGGCAGTTTCTCAATGCCCGCCAGCAACGTGCGCGGCGCAGGCACCACGGCGTGGAAATTCAGGTAATGGTTCAGCGCCACCGGATCGAGGATCGGGTTGATGTCGCCGCCCTTGAGCAGTGCCGGCAATGCCGACGCAAAACGCAGGCGCTGACCGGTGCGCGACAGGTACAACGGCTTGACGCCAAGGCGGTCACGGGCGATGAACAGGCGCTGGGCATCACGCTCCCAGATGGCGAAGGCGAACATGCCGTTGAGCTTGGGCAGCAGCGCTTCGCCCCAGGCGTGGTAGCCCTTGAGCAGCACTTCGGTGTCGCCGCCGGAATAGAAGGCATAGCCCAAGGCTTCCAGCTCTTCACGCAATTCCGGAAAGTTATAGATCGCACCGTTGAACGCCAGGGACAGCCCCAACTGGGCGTCGATCATCGGCTGCGCCGAGCCGTCCGACAGGTCCATGATCTTCAGGCGCCGATGGCCCAGGGCAACCGGCCCCTGGGCATGAAAGCCCCAGGCATCGGGGCCACGCGGGGCCAGGTGATGGGTGATGCGCTCAATCGCTGCCAGGTCGGCAGGTTGGGCATCGAAACGTAATTCTCCAGCTAATCCGCACATAAATTCCTTACCGGTTTTTCCGTTGGGGAGGGTCAATACTCAATACGCCCAAGAGGGCGCGTACCCAGAAACTGACCCGGTGCTATACGTGGAGTTTTAGAACAATAAGTTATAAGGCAAAACGCCGTCAGCGTGGAACGGGCGCATGGCTGCGGATCAGGCTGCGCACGGCAAAGCGATTGGGGTGGCAGGCTTCGGCGACGCTGCGTGGCAGCGGCAAGGGCTCGTTGTCCAGCCAGGCGGCAAGCAGCTCGGCCGACAACGGCGCGGTAATCAGGCCGCGCGAGCCATGGCCGCTGTTGACATACAGGCCGTCAAGCCACGGGCAGGCGATGGCGGGCACCTGGCGCGCATCCTTGCGCAAGCCGGCATATGCCTGGTCAAAGGCGGCCGCGTCGGCCAGTGGCCCGACGATCGGCAGGTAGTCCGGGCTGGTGCAGCGAAAGGCCGCACGGCCTTGCACCGTGGCCGGGTCGAGGCTGTCGACGTGCAGGCGTTGGGCCAGGTCCACGGAAATACCCTTGAGCAGTTCCAGGTTGCCGGCGTGTTCGGCGGCGGTGGGCGTGAGGTCATCGCTCTTGAAGTCAAAGCTGGCGCCAAGGGTGTGCTCACCCAGGCGTGGCGGTGCCACATAGCCTTCGGCGCAGACCACCGTGGCGAGGGCCTGGCTTTCGGCGGTTTGCGCCAGCGAGGTGATCTGCCCGCGGATGCGCTTGAGCGGCAGGTTGGCGAAACGTTGCACCTCGGCGGCGCCAGCCAGGACCACCACCGGGGCATCGCCCAGCAGCCGCTCGCCTTCCCAGGCTTGCCAGCGTCCGTTGATGTTGCGCAGGTCCAGCACCTCGTGATGCGTCAGCACGGTGATACCGCCGCGCTGCGCTTGCCATGCGCACAAGGCGGGCGGGTGGACCCAGCCGCCCTCCGGGAAAAACAGCCCGCCGTGCGCCAGTGCGACCCCGGCGCGAGCCTGCGCCTGTTCGCGGTCGAGCCGGTGCAGCAAGCCTGGCGCGAAGGCCTCGGCCAGTTGTGCCTGGCGCTCGCTTTCCTTGGCATCGAAGGCCAATTGCAGCACGCCGCAGCCGTCCCATGCCACGCCGCGCTGCAGGTGCTCAAGCACGCGACGGGTGTAGCCGAACCCGGCCAGAATCATCTGCGACAGCGCCGTACCGTGCGCGGAGAGCTTGAGGTACAGCACGCCTTGCGGGTTGCCCGAGGCTTCCTGGGCCAGGGCTTCATGGCGCTCCAGCAGGCTCACCTGCCAACCTCGGGCCGCGAGGCTGGCAGCGGTGGCGCACCCGGCCAGGCCGGCGCCGATCACCAGGGCCTTGCGCTCACCGCTAACGGCGGGAGGGCGGGCGAACCACGGCTTGATGCCCGGCGCTGCCGGGGTGTCGGCGGGCCAGCCAAGAAACTCACCGCGCAGGATTTCCCATTTATGTCCGATGCCCGGCGTGCGTTTCATCTTGAACCCGGCGGCATTGATCAGCCGGCGTACCCAGCCGGTGCTGGTGAAGGTGCTGATGGTCGACCCCGGCGCGGCCAGGCGTGCCAGTTCGGCAAACAGCTCGGCGGTCCACATGTCCGGGTTTTTCGCCGGGGCAAAACCGTCGAGAAACCACGCATCGATCTGTGCGTCCAGTTGCGGCAACTGCTCCAGGGCGTCGCCGATCAACAGGGTCAGGGTCACGCGGCCATTGTCCAGCACCAGCCGCTGGAAGCCCTGGTGGATGGCAATGTAGTGGGCCAGCAGTTGTTCGGCGAACGGCGCAAGTTCCGGCCAGAGGGCGAGGGCGCGTTGCAGGTCGGCGTGGCTCAGCGGGTATTTTTCGACGCTGACAAAATGCAGGCGCGCGCCCGCCATGGCGTGCTGTTCGAACAACTGCCAGGCGCATAGAAAATTCAGCCCGGTGCCAAAACCGGTCTCGCCGATCACCAGCCGCCCGCCCGCAGGCAAGGCAGCAAAGCGTTCCTGCAGGCGGTTCTGCTCAAGAAACACATAGCGGGTTTCTGCAAGGCCCGACTGGTCGGAGAAGTACACGTCGTCGAAGACCTGCGAGTGCGGGCGACCTTGGTCGTCCCAGTCGAGCTGGGCGTGGGTTACGGGGTTCATGGGCGGCTCGGCAAAGGCAAGGCGGCCATTCTAGCCGATCGACCGGCAATGATTTGCCCCGTGACAGGCGCCGGTGGAATTTCCTCCCGCGTGTCGTTGCCCAATCCGCTAGTCTTGAGCCATCTTGAAACGGAGCTGCCCATGTTCGAATCCGCCGAAATCGGTCACGCCATCGACAAAGACACCTACGAGGCAGAGGTTCCCGCGCTGCGTGAAGCGTTGCTGGACGTGCAGTACGAGCTGCACCAGCAGAAACGCTTCCCGGTGATCATCCTCATCAACGGCATCGAAGGCGCCGGCAAGGGCGAAACCGTCAAGCTGCTCAACGAATGGATGGACCCGCGCCTGATCGAGGTGCGCACCTTCGACCAGCAGACCGACGAAGAACTGGCGCGCCCGCCGGCCTGGCGCTACTGGCGCCAGCTCCCGGCCAAGGGGCGCATGGGCATTTTCTTCGGCAACTGGTACAGCCAGATGCTGCAGGGCCGGGTGCACGGGCAGATCAAGGATGCCCGGCTCGACCAGGCCATTGCCGGTGCCGAGCGGCTGGAGAAAATGCTGTGTGACGAAGGCGCGCTGATCTTCAAGTTCTGGTTCCACCTGTCCAAAAAACAGATGAAGGCGCGGCTCAAATCGTTGGCCGACGACCCGCTGCACAGCTGGCGCATCAGCCCGCTGGACTGGCAGCAATCGAAGACTTACGACAAGTTTGTCCATTTTGGCGAACGCATCCTGCGTCGCACCAGCCGCGACTATGCGCCGTGGCACGTGATCGAGGGCGCCGACGCGCACTACCGCAGCCTCACCGTGGGCAAAATTCTCCTCGAGGGCCTGCACAGTGCATTGACGTTGCCCAAGGCCAAAACCAGTGGCATGAACCCCGCACCGTTGCTGGCCTCGGTCGATCAAAAAAGCCTGCTCGACAGCCTCGACATGACAGTGAGCCTGGACAAGGACGATTACGAAGAACAACTGATTACCGAGCAGGCGCGCTTCTCTGGCCTGATGCGTGACAAGCGCATGCGCAGCCACGCGCTGGTCACTGTGTTCGAAGGCAACGACGCAGCAGGCAAGGGCGGCGCCATCCGCCGGGTCGCCGCCGCGCTGGACCCGCGCCAGTACCACATCGTGCCGATTGCCGCGCCCAGCGAAGACGAGCGCGCCCAGCCTTACCTGTGGCGCTTCTGGCAGAAAATTCCGGCGCGCGGCATGTTCACCGTGTTCGACCGCTCGTGGTACGGCCGTGTGCTGGTGGAGCGGATCGAGGGTTTCTGCACCCCGGCCGACTGGATGCGCGCCTATGGCGAGATCAACGACTTCGAAGAGCAACTGCGCGACGCCGGGGTGATCGTGGTCAAGTTCTGGCTGGCCATCGACAAGCAGACCCAGCTCGAACGCTTCCAGGCGCGCGAGGAGATTCCGTTCAAGCGCTTCAAGATCACCGAGGACGACTGGCGCAACCGCGACAAGTGGGACGCCTACCGCACCGCCGTCGACGATATGGTCGACCGTACCAGCACCGAGGTTGCGTGCTGGACGCTGGTGGAGGCCAACGACAAGCGCTGGGCGCGGGTCAAGGTGTTGCGCACGATCAACCGGGCGCTGGAAGAGGCGTTCGAGCACGCTGGCAAGCGCGGGAAGAAGAAAAAGAAATAACCTTCGGCCGCTTGCCACAGGCAGCCTGATCACCATGCTTTTGTATAGGCCGGGTGAATGATCATCGCGGTTGGGCAGGTCTGGATCTATCCTCGATTGATCTGCCAACAACCACAAGATCGAGGTAGCCCATGCGTGAAGTAGTGATCGTCGACAGCGTGCGAACCGGCCTGGCCAAGTCCTTTCGCGGCAAGTTCAACCAGACTCGCCCGGATGACATGGCGGCCCATTGCGTCAACGCGCTGCTCACCCGCAACGGCATTGACCCGGCGACGGTGGAAGACTGCATCGTCGGCGCGGCCTCCAACGAAGGCGCCCAGGGCCAAAACATCGGGCGCAACGTGGCGGTGCTGTCGCGGTTGGGCACCGGTACGGCGGGGATGACGCTCAACCGCTTTTGCTCATCCGGCCTGCAGGCGATTGCCATGGCGGCCAACCAGATTGCCTCGGGCTGCAGCGAGATCATTGTCGCCGGCGGCGTCGAGTCCATCAGCCTGACTCTCAAGAGCATCAACACTGACAACCTGATCAATCCGTTGCTCAAGGAACAGGTGCCGGGCATCTATTTTCCCATGGGCCAGACCGCCGAAATCGTCGCGCGCCGCTACCACGTCAGCCGTGAAGCGCAGGACGCGTATGCGCTGCAAAGCCAGCAGCGCACCGCGCAGGCGCAGGCGGATGGCCTGTTCGATGATGAAATCGTGCCGATGGCGGTCAAGTACCGGGTCGAGGATAAGGACACGGGCGGCGTGCAGATCCTCGACGGTGTGGTCGACCGCGACGACTGCAACCGACCCGACACCACCCTGGCCAGCCTCAGCGGTTTGAAGCCGGTGTTTGCCGAAGACGGCTCGGTGACGGCGGGCAATGCCTCGCAGTTGTCCGATGGCGCATCGATGACGCTGGTGATGAGCCTGGAGAAAGCGCTGGCACTGGGGCTCAAGCCCAAGGCGTTTTTCCGTGGCTTTACCGTGGCCGGCTGCGAACCCGACGAGATGGGCATCGGGCCGGTGTTCTCGGTGCCCAAACTGCTCAAGGCGAAGGGCTTGCAGGTGGCGGATATCGACTTGTGGGAGCTCAACGAAGCGTTCGCGTCCCAGTGCCTGTATGCGCGTGACCGGCTGGAAATCGACAATGCCAGGTACAACGTCAATGGCGGCGCTATCGCTATCGGCCACCCGTTCGGCATGACCGGTTCGAGGCAAGTGGGGCATCTGGTGCGCGAACTGCAGCGACGTCGTTTGCGCTATGGCATCGTCACCATGTGCGTGGGCGGCGGCATGGGCGCGAGCGGACTCTTTGAAGCCGTGCGCTGAACCAGCGCTGTCGCGCAGCAAACTGGCGCCTCTGTGGCAAGCCCTAATGCCGTTCAGTTAAGGAAAATGTGTGGGCTTATTGTGGCGAGCGGGCTTGCCCCGCGTTGGGGTGCGAAGCGCCCCCCATCGAGCAAAACGCGGTGTACCTGATACGGCTCAGCGCCTGGCTTTGGGGCTGCTGCGCAGCCCAACGCAGGACAAGCCTGCTCGCCACAGGGGATCTGCGCTTAGCTGAACGGCATTGGGGCAAGCCCTAATGCCGTTCAGTTAAGGAAAATGTGTGGGCTTATTGTGGCGAGCGGGCTTGCCCCGCGTTGGGGTGCGAAGCGCCCCCCATCGAGCAAAACGCGGTGTACCTGATACGGCTCAGCGCCTGGCTTTGGGGCTGCTGCGCAGCCCAACGCAGGACAAGCCTGCTCGCCACAGGGGATCTGCGCTTGCCTGAACGGCATTAGGGCATAGCCCGATCTGTTTGCTTGGCCCTAGAATGCAGGCTCTTCTACCTCAGGCATTTGGGGCAACTCATGCACATCTCTTCCGGTCGCTGGGTCTACGGTTTTCTCCTGACCCTGCTGACCGCATTGCTCTGGGGCATTCTCCCGATCAAGCTCAAACAGGTCTTGCAGGTGATGGACCCGATCACCGTCACCTGGTTTCGCCTGATGGTGGCCGGCGGTTGCCTGTTCATCTACCTGGCGGCGACCCGGCGTTTGCCCAGCTTGAAGGTGCTGGGCGCCAGAGGTGGCGGGTTGGTAGCAATGGCGGTGTGCGGACTGGTGGGCAACTACGTGCTGTACCTGGTGGGCCTGAAAATGCTCAGCCCCGGCACCGCGCAACTGGTGGTGCAGATGGGGCCGATCTTTCTGATGGTCGCCAGTGTGTTTGTGTTCAAGGAGCGCTTCAGCCTTGGGCAAGGCGTGGGGTTGGTCGTGTTGATTGTGGGTTTCGGGTTGTTCTTCAATCAGCGCCTGGCGGAGCTGCTTACGTCCATGGGCACTTATACCGCCGGGGTGTTGACGGTGCTGTTGGCGACCACGATCTGGGTGTTTTATGCGCTGGGGCAGAAGCAGTTGCTGACGGTGTGGAATTCGCTGCAGGTGATGATGGTGATTTATCTGTTTTGCGCGGCGTTGTTGACGCCGTGGGCGCAGCCGCTGGAGGCGTTGGCGTTGAGTCCGTTGCAGGGGGTGTTGTTGCTGGCGTGCTGCATGAACACGTTGGTGGCGTATGGGGCGTTTGCGGAGGCGCTGGCGCACTGGGAAGCTTCCCGGGTGAGTGCGACGTTGGCGTTGACGCCGTTGGTGACGTTTATAGCGGTGGCGTTGGCGGCGTGGTGGTGGCCTGGGTTTGTGCAGGCTGAGGAGATTAATGCGTTGGGGTATTTTGGGGCGTTGGTGGTGGTGATGGGGTCGGCGATGGTCGCTTTGGCGCCTTCTTTGATTGCCGGGCTCAGGGCTCGTCGGTTAAGACTGGCTTCCTAATGTGGGAGGGGGCTTGCTCCCGATGGTGGTTTGGTTGTGTACATATCCGTTGCTGCGGTTATGGCGGGTATTGGTTCCGCTCTTACAGCGGGTCACTTTTGGAAAAGAGCCCCAAAAGTAACCAAAAGGGCTCTTGCCCCACCACTCGGCACCTCGCTAATGCTCGGTGTGCCCGCACGCAGGCTTGAATCCGTGGGCCGCCGCAATGGGCCATCCCTGGCCCAGTGCGGCTAACCCGGCGTCCTGCCGGGTTACCCACGGATTCAAGCCTGCGTGCGGCCAGCGTGGTTGACGGGGCGCCTGGGATCAAGGTCAAGATCAAAAGCAGATCAAGATCAAGATCAAAGGCTTTTTAATGGCCGGCTTCCAGCATGTTTTCAGGGCGTACCCATTTGTCGAATTCTTCGTCGGTGAGGTAGCCCAGGTCCAGTGCGGCCTGGCGTAGGGTCAGGCCTTCGGCATAGGCTTTTTTGGCGATCTGTGCGGACTTGTCGTAGCCGATGTGTGGGTTCAACGCGGTGACGAGCATCAGGCCGCGTTCCAGGTGTTCGGCCATTTGTTCGGCGTCCGGTTCAAGACCTGCGATGCAGTGTTCCTGGAAGTTGTTGCAGCCGTCGGCCAGCAGGCGGATGGATTCGAGCAGGTTGTGGATGATCACCGGCTTGTACACGTTGAGCTGCAGGTGGCCCTGGCTGGCGGCGATGCCGATGGTGACGTCGTTGCCCAGCACCTGGCAGGCCAGCATCGACAGGGCTTCGCATTGGGTGGGGTTGACCTTGCCGGGCATGATCGAGCTGCCGGGTTCGTTGGCCGGCAGTTTGACTTCGGCCAGGCCGGCGCGGGGGCCGGAGCCGAGCAGGCGCAGGTCGTTGGCGATCTTCATCAGGGCCACAGCCAGGGTTTTCAGCGCGCCGTGCAGGGTCACCAGCGGTTCGTGGCCGGAGAGGGCTGCGAATTTGTTCGGCGCGGTCACGAACGGCAAGCCGGAAAGGGCAGCCAGCTCGGCGGCGATCGCTTCGCCAAAACCGTGGGGCGAGTTGAGTCCGGTGCCGACGGCAGTGCCGCCCTGGGCCAGCTCGCACACGGCGGGCAGGGCGCTGCGGATGGCGCGTTCGGCATAGTCGAGCTGGGCGATGAAGGCCGAGAGTTCCTGGCCGAAGGTGATCGGCGTGGCGTCCATCATGTGGGTGCGGCCGGTCTTGACCAGCTTCATGTGCCGCGCCGCCAGCTCCGCCAGGCCGCCGGACAATACGGTGATCGCCGGCAGCAATTGTTCGTGCACCGCTTTTACGGTGGCGATGCTCATGGCGGTGGGGAAGCAGTCGTTGGAGCTTTGTGAGCGGTTCACATGGTCGTTGGGATGCACCGGGCTCTTGCCGCCGCGGTTGTTGCCCGCCAGTTCGTTGGCGCGTCCGGCGATCACTTCGTTGGCGTTCATGTTGCTCTGGGTGCCACTGCCGGTCTGCCATACCACCAGCGGGAACTGGTCGTCATGAGTACCGGCGAGCACTTCGTCGGCGGCCTGTTCGATCAGGCGGGCGATGTCGGCGGGCAGGTCGCCGTTGCGGTCGTTGACGCGCGCGGCGGCTTTCTTGATCAGGGCCAGGGCGTGCAGCACTGCCAGCGGCATGCGTTGCTCGCCAATGGCGAAATTCACCAGCGAACGTTGGGTCTGGGCGCCCCAGTAAGCGTCATCCGGGACGTGAACGTCTCCCAGGCTGTCGGTTTCGATACGGCTCATCGGGCACTCTCCTTGAAGTCAGTCAGCGCAGTTTAGGCCGTGATGGGGCAGGGGGGTTCCATAAAAGACTTTTCATCGGATTAAAGCGGCGCTGATCCTTGTCCGACAAGGCCTGGGGTTGAGCCGCGAGGTTTTTTAGGCGCAGAATGGTCGCCCTTGGGGTCTTACCTCGCCTGTAGAAAAGGAAACTCGATGACTCGTCTTCGTGCCATCTGTACCGCGGTTGCTCTGGTTTGCGCCAGCGGCCAGGTTTTTGCCGATACCGCCAGCCACAACGCCAGTGCCGAAGCCTTTCTTACCCTGGCCCATGCCGACAAGCTGGGAACCCCGGTGTACATGCAAGTGCAACAAATGTTCGCCCAGCGTTTCGAACAGACCAAGGCGCCTGCCGCCAAGCAGTCCGTACTGGACAGCTACCAGGCCAAGGCCAACGCCGCGCTCGATCAGGCCATCGGCTGGCCGAAGCTGAAACCGGATATGGTCAAGCTCTACACCACCAATTTCAGCGAGTCCGAGCTCAAGGACCTGGTTGCGTTCTACCAGTCGCCGCTGGGCAAGAAGGTCCTGGAAAAAATGCCGCAACTGACCCAGCAATCGGCTCAGATGACCCAGGCCAAACTGGAAAGCGCCGTGCCGGTAGTGAACAAGCTGTTGGAAGACATGACCAACGAGCTGACGCCAAAAGCCGCCGCACCGGCCAAGAAGAAGTAAGCAGGAATGACCATGCAACAGCGTATCGAAACCGCGCTCGCCGCCCTGAGCCCGCAACACCTGAGCGTGCTGGATGAAAGCCATATGCACAGCCGTGGGTTGCAGACCCACTTCAAGGCCGTGCTGGTCAGCCAGCAGTTCGAGGGGCTCAACCGCGTCAAGCGCCACCAGACGGTCTACGCCACCCTGGGGGACCTGATGAGCGAGTTTCATGCGTTGGCGCTGCATACCTACACGCCTGATGAATGGGCGAAAATCGACGCAGCCCCGGCCTCGCCGACCTGCGCCGGAGGGCATTGAGGCAGCCACAAGTGTCAGCTGCCAGCGACAAGATTAGAGCCCTCGCAGCTGCCTTCTTGCTACAATCCCCAACGCGCCGCCCAGTCGGCGCGTTTTTTTTGCTTTTACTTGCAGCTTGCGGCTAAAAACTCGCAACTGCCGTTATCCGGTTCACCCCTTACGAGGGTAGCCACCTGGAGAGAACACCCATGACCCACCCCATCGTCGTGGCGGCACTGTACAAGTTCGTCACCCTCGAAGATTACGTCGCCCTGCGCGAGCCACTGCTGCAGGCAATGGTCGACAACGGCATCAAGGGCACCCTGCTGATTGCCGAAGAAGGCATCAACGGCACCGTGTCCGGCAGCCGCGAAGGCATTGACGGCCTGATGGCCTGGTTGAAGAAAGACCCGCGCATGGTCGACATTGACCACAAAGAGTCCTACTGCGACGACCAGCCGTTCTACCGCACCAAGGTCAAGCTCAAGAAAGAGATCGTGACCCTGGGCGTGGAAGGCGTCGACCCGAACAAAAAGGTCGGCACCTACGTTGAACCGCAGGACTGGAATGCGCTGATCAGCGACCCCGAGGTGCTGTTGATCGACACCCGCAACGACTACGAAGTGTCCATCGGCACCTTCGAAGGCGCGATCGACCCGAAGACCACCAGCTTTCGCGAGTTTCCCGACTACATCAAGGCCCACTTCGACCCGGCCGTACACAAGAAGGTCGCGATGTTCTGCACCGGCGGCATTCGCTGCGAGAAGGCCTCCAGCTTCATGCTCAGCGAGGGCTTCGATGAGGTCTATCACCTCAAGGGCGGCATCCTCAAGTACCTCGAGGAAGTGCCGCAGGCAGAAACCAAATGGCAAGGCGACTGCTTTGTGTTCGACAACCGGGTGACCGTGCGCCATGACCTCAGCGAGGGCGACTACGATCAGTGTCACGCCTGCCGCACACCGGTCAGCGTCGAGGACCGTGCGTCCGAGCACTATGTGGCCGGCATCAGTTGCCCGCATTGCTGGGATAAGCTGCCGGAGAAAACCCGTCGCAGCGCCATCGACCGGCAGAAGCAGATCGAGCTGGCCAAGGCCCGCAACCTGCCGCACCCAATTGGCTTCAACTACAAGCAAACCCCTTCCGAGGCCTGACCCATGTCCGCGCGCCTGCTCTATGTGATGGACCCGATGTGTTCCTGGTGCTGGGGCTTTGCCCCGGTGGCGCAGGCACTGGTTGAGCAGGCCCAGGCGGCCGGCGTGGACGTGCACCTGGTGGTGGGCGGCCTGCGTACCGGCAGCGGCGCGGCGCTGGAGCCGACCACCCGACGCTACATCCTTGAACACTGGCAGGCTGTCACCGACGCCACCGGCCAGCCGTTCAAGCGCGAAGGGGCCTTGCCCGACGGCTTTGTCTACGACACCGAACCTGCCTGCCGCGCCATCGTCACCGCGCGCAGCCTGGCGCCGGATTGCGCGTGGATCCTGCTGGGGCTGATCCAGCGCGCGTTTTATGTCGAGGGCCGCGATGTGACTCTGGCCAGCGTACTGGTTGAATTGGCCGAACAGGCGGGCATCCCGCGCATCGAATTTGCCGGTGCCTTCGACCGTGCCGAGCAGCATGCGGCGACGGCGGCGGATTTCAGCTGGGTGCAGGACCTGGGCATCGCCGGTTTCCCGACGCTGCTGGCCGAGCGCGATGGCCAACTGGCCTTGCTGACCAACGGCTACCAGCCATTGTCCGAGCTTTCGCCGTTGTTGAGCCGATGGCTTGAGCGAGCGGCCAGTGCCTGAGCTGCCCGCCCGCATCGACCGCCTGACCTGGGCGGAAATTCGCCGCCTGGCCTTGCGTCACAAAAAATCCCTGTGGATCGCCAATGGCGTGGCCGTGCTGGCGACCCTGTGCAGCGTGCCGATTCCCCTGCTGCTGCCGCTGCTGGTCGACGAAGTGCTGCTGGGCAGCGGCGATGCCGCGCTCAAGGTGATGAACCACGCGCTGCCCCTGGGTTGGCAAAAAGCCGCTGGCTATATCGGCCTGATGCTGCTGGTCACCCTGACCCTGCGCTGTGGCGCGCTGGTGTTCAACGTGGTGCAGGCGCGCCTGTTTGCGCGGTTGGCCAAGGACATCGTGTACCGCATCCGCGTGCGCCTGATCGAACGGCTCAAGCGCATCTCCCTCGGCGAATACGAAAGCCTGGGCAGCGGCACCGTGACCACGCACCTGGTCACCGACCTGGATACGCTGGACAAATTCGTCGGCGAAACCCTCAGCCGCTTTCTGGTGGCGATGCTGACGCTGGTGGGCACCTCGGCGATTCTGGTGTGGATGCATTGGCAGCTGGCGCTGTTGATTCTGCTGTTCAACCCGCTGGTGATCTACTTCACGGTGCAGTTGGGCAAGCGCGTCAAGCACCTCAAGAAGCTGGAAAACGACAGCACCTCGCGCTTCACCCAGGCGCTCACCGAAACCCTGGACGCCATCCAGGAAGTGCGCGCCGGCAATCGCCAGGGCTTCTTTCTCGGACGCCTGGGCGAGCGTGCCCGGGAAGTGCGTGACTACGCCATCCATTCACAATGGAAAACCGATGCCTCCAGCCGCGCCAGTGGCCTGTTGTTCCAGTTCGGTATCGACATTTTCCGCGCGGCGGCGATGCTCACGGTGCTGTTTTCCGATCTGTCCATCGGCCAGATGCTCGCCGTGTTCAGCTACCTGTGGTTCATGATCGGCCCGGTGGAACAGTTGCTGAACCTGCAATACGCCTACTACGCGGCGGGCGGTGCGCTGACACGGATCAACGAGCTGCTGGCGCGTGCCGACGAGCCGCAGTATGCCGGTGGCGAAGACCCGTTCAGCGGGCGCGAGACCGTCGGTATCGACGTGCGCGGCCTGGATTTCGGCTATGGCGAAGAGCGGGTGCTGAACCAGTTGAACCTGACCATCGCGCCTGGTGAGAAGGTCGCGATTGTGGGGGCCAGCGGCGGCGGCAAAAGTACCCTGGTGCAACTGCTGCTCGGGTTGTACACGGCGCAAGCCGGCAGCATCCGGTTCGGCGGTGCAACCCAGCAGGCCATCGGCCTTGAGACCATCCGCGAAAACGTGGCGGTGGTGCTGCAGCATCCGGCGCTGTTCAACGACACGGTGCGCGCCAACCTGACCATGGGCCGTGAACGCAGCGATGAGGCCTGCTGGCAGGCCCTGGAAATCGCTCAACTGGATGTGACCGTCAAGGCTCTGCCTCTGGGCCTGGACAGTGTGGTGGGGCGCTCCGGTGTGCGCTTTTCCGGCGGGCAGCGCCAGCGGCTGGCGATTGCGCGCATGGTGCTGGCCGAACCCAAGGTGGTGATACTCGACGAGGCCACCTCGGCGCTGGATGCGGCCACCGAGTACAACCTGCATCAGGCATTGGCGCGGTTTCTCAGCGGCCGTACTACACTGATCATCGCCCACCGTCTGTCGGCGGTGAAGCAGGCCGATCGAGTTTTGGTCTTCGATGGCGGTCACATTGCCGAAGATGGCGACCACCAGCAGTTGATCGCCGATGGCGGGCTTTACGCCAAACTTTACGGGCACCTGCAACAAGTGCGTTGATTTGGCCTAGGCTGAGCTATCGGAAGCAGATTTTCGTGCGCTTACCCAGCTGTGCATGTGCAAGGGACTTCATGAAGCAAAAGCGGACTCTAGGAACGCCACGGCTGCTGGGCATTGTCTGGCCCTTCATTGCCGTCGTACTGTTTCAGGCACTGTTGGGCTGTCTCAGTCTGTACGTGCTGTCGGCGGTGCGTGGCTATGTGGCGGGTGAAAGCTTGTGGTCCAAGGGCCAGAAGGACGCCATCTATTACCTCACGCTCTACGCCGATAACCGCGACGCGGCCACCTATCTCAAGTACCAGCAAGCCATCGCCGTGCCCCAGGGCGGGCATGAACTGCGCATCGCGCTCGACCAGCCCGTGCCGGACACCGAGGCCGCGCGCCAGGGCATCCTCAAGGGGGGGAATCACCCGGACGATGTGTCCAGCCTGATCTGGCTGTACCTCAACTTTCGCCATTTCAGCTACCTGGAAAAAGCCATCGAGCTGTGGACGGTGGGCGACGGCTACCTGGTGCAACTGGATGACCTGGCCCGCTCGATGCACGGCGCGATCAACAGCGGCCAGGTCAGCGAGCGGGATGTGCGGCGCTGGAAGGCGCATATTTTTGCGATCAACGATGGCGTGACGCCGGCAGCCATGGCCTTCAGCGATGCCTTGGGCGAGGGGTCGCGGATGATTCTGCGGCTGCTGGTGATCACCAACCTGGCCACCGCCCTGGTTTTGATCGCACTGGCGCTGCTGCGCACGCACAAACTGCTGACCCAGCGCCACGCGTTTGCCGATGCGCTGCAACTCGAGAGGGAGCGCGCGCAGATCACCCTGGAGTCAATCGGTGACGGCGTCATCACCACTGATGTCGACGGCGCGATCACTTACCTGAACCCGGCTGCCGAAGCGCTGACCCACTGGACCTCGGCCCAGGCCCAGGGTTTGCCGCTGGCGGCGCTGTTCAAGTTGCTGGACGAAGATGCCGAGTCCGATGGCTTCACCCTGATCGAACACATCATCAAAGGTCAGCTCAGTGGCGGCAGTGACCATTCAACGCTGATCCAGCGCCTGGACGGCAGCACTGTTTCGGTGACGCTGGTGGGGGCGCCGATCCGCAGCGCAGGCAAGATCAGTGGCGCGGTGCTGGTGCTGCATGACATGACTCAGGAGCGTCAATACATCGCCAACCTGTCCTGGCAGGCGACTCACGATGCCTTGACCGGTCTGGCCAATCGGCGCGAATTCGAGCACCGCCTGGAGCAGGTGTTGCAGCAGGCGGGGCGCCAGCCCAATGCCCGGCATGCGCTGATGTTCCTCGACCTGGATCAGTTCAAGCTGGTCAATGACACCTGCGGGCACGCGGCAGGTGACGAACTGCTGCGGCATATCTGCGCGTTGTTGCAATCGGACCTGCGCGAAGATGACACCCTGGCACGGCTGGGCGGCGACGAGTTCGGCATCCTGCTGGAGAACTGCCCGGTGCCGGTGGCGGAAAAGATCGCCGAAAGCCTGCGCCATACGGTGCAAAGCCTGCATTTCGTTTGGAAGGGCCGGCCGTTCATGACCACCGTGAGCATCGGCCTGGTGCATATCACCAGCACGCCGACCACCCTGGAAACCTCGCTGCGCACGGCCGACATGGCTTGCTACATGGCCAAGGAAAAAGGCCGCAACCGCGTGCAGGTCTACCATGCCGACGATTCCGAGCTGTCCATGCGCTTTGGTGAAATGGCCTGGGTACAGCGTTTGCACATGGCACTGGAAGAAGACCGTTTTTGCCTGTACGCCCAGGAAATTTCGCCGCTGGGGCAAACGGAGGGTGGCAGTGGCCACATTGAAATCCTGTTGCGCCTGCACGATGAAACCGGCCGCATCATTCTGCCGGACAGTTTTATTCCGGCGGCCGAGCGTTATGGGCTGATGACGTCTCTGGATCGCTGGGTGGTGGAAAACGTGTTCAAGATTATCGCCCGCTGCCTGCATGAGCGCCCGGGCCGGCCCATGGCGATGTGTGCGATCAATCTGTCAGGCATCACCATTGGCGATGATGATTTTCTCGGCTTTTTACGTGAGAAATTCAACACTTACAGTATTCCACCGGAAATGATTTGTTTTGAAATAACCGAGACAAGTGCTATCGCCAATTTGGGCAGTGCAATTCGCTTTATTAATGAACTCAAAGCCTTAGGTTGCCACTTCTCCCTCGACGACTTTTGCGCCGGAATGTCCTCATTCGCTTATCTGAAACATTTACCTGTAGACTTCCTGAAGATCGATGGAAGTTTCGTAAAGGATATGCTGGACGACCCGATTAACCGTGCCATGGTTGAAGTGATCAACCATATCGGCCATGTCATGGGTAAGCGCACAATTGCCGAGTTTGTAGAGACACCCCAAATCGAACAGGCGTTACTGGAGATTGGTGTGGATTACGCTCAGGGCTACCTGATTGAACGCCCGCAATTGTTTACCTTCGATAGCCTGCAGTGCCGACCCGCGCGGCCGCAGCCATTGTTATTCAAGGCGCCCGGCACATTCCGCTGAAACATTTGCTGGTCTGTACAATCACACTTAAAAAGGAGCCCTACAGTGATCGACACATTCAACCGAACCGGCCCGCTTATGGAAGCCTCGAGTTACCCAGCCTGGGCGCAACAACTGATCCAGGACTGTAGCGAGAGCAAGCGCCGGGTTGTCGAACACGAACTGTACCAGCGCATGCGCGACAATACGCTCAGCGCCAAAACCATGCGCCACTACCTGATCGGTGGCTGGCCTGTGGTGGAACAGTTTGCCTTGTACATGGCACAAAACCTCACCAAAACCAAGTTCGCGCGCCATCCTGGGGAGGATATGGCGCGACGTTGGCTGATGCGCAATATTCGTGTGGAACTCAACCACGCCGACTATTGGGTTCATTGGGCCCGTGCCCATGGCGTCAGCCTTGAAGAACTGCAGGCGCAAAACGTACCGCCGGAGCTGCACGCACTGAGCCATTGGTGCTGGCACACCAGTTCGTCCGATGCGTTGATCGTCGCGATTGCCGCCACCAACTATGCGATCGAGGGGGCGACCGGGGAGTGGTCGGCCGTGGTGTGTTCAACCGGCGTGTATGCGGCGGCCTTCCCTGAGGAAGACCGCAAGCGGGCGATGAAGTGGTTGAAGATGCATGCCCAGTACGACGATGCTCACCCATGGGAAGCGCTGGAGATCATTTGCACCCTGGCCGGCATGAACCCGACCAGAGCCCTGCAGGAAGAACTGCGCCAGGCCGTGTGCAAGAGCTACGACTACATGTACCTGTTCCTGGAAAGCTGCATGCGTCTGGAGAGAGAAACAGCGCCCGTGGCCGCCCGAGAACGGCCGGTACGCGTGGCCAGCGAAGCATGATGTAAACCCAGTGGCGGGGGCTTACCCCGCCATTGCCAGACGGTTGCGACCTTCACGCTTGGCGACATACAAGGCGTTGTCGGCGCGACGCAGCAGGCTCTCGGCGGATTCGGCCGCCAGCAAGGTGGAGCAACCCAGGCTCACCGTCAGATCGATGCGGGTATCGTCCGCCCAATAATTCTCGGCCTGTGCCGCCTGGCGCAGTCGCTCGCCGACCATCGCCGCCGCCTCCCGGCTGGTGTTGGAGAGCAGGATCAGAAATTCTTCCCCGCCATACCTGAACACCATGTCCACATTACGCAACTGGCCCTTGATCGACGCCGCCACTGCGCGCAGCACGTGGTCGCCGGCGCTGTGGCCATGGGTGTCATTGATGTGCTTGAAGTGATCGATGTCCAGCATCAGCAGCGACAATGGGTTCAAATGCCGGCGCGCCATGTCGATTTCGCGCTGCAGGGTCTGGTCCATGGCGATGCGGTTGCCCGTCTGGGTCAGCGGGTCGCGCAGCGCGCTGCGGGTGGCCGTGCGATAAAGCAGGGCATTGCGCATTGGGTAGAGCAGGGTGGACAGCAGTGATTCGAGCTGCCCCAGCTCTTCCTCGGCCAGGCGCTGGTTGCGGCGCAGCACCAGTTCGCCCAGAGGTTCGCCCTCGTGGCTGAGGGTGTAACTCACCGAGTGATGGCCGCGCTGGCCGAACTCAAGTCGCAGGTCGCTGGCCTGATGGCGATAAACCATCGCGTCGAGGGGCACCAGTCGCTGGATTTCGCGAAAGAACAGACCCAGGATGCGCTCCGGCTCCAGGCTGGTTTGCAGATGCTGCCCCAGTTGCTGGCGTAACTGAGCCAGCGTTACGGGGCGGTGCGGCAGCGGCGAGGGCTGACCGAAACCCAGGCGTTGCAATTTGGCGCTGTCGAAGTCGATTGCGTGGATCTGGGTAGGTGTTTTCATCAGCAATCGGCCTCTCAGCACTTGAACGTCTTACAGGCTAAGTCAGCGTGTCGGGTGCCATTACTTGCCCTGCTTGGGAAGTGTTAGAGCGAGATTCATGCCAATTCGTTTAATTAAAAAAAACACCTTACAAATCAATGGCGGTTTCTACGGGCGCAAACGCCCGCCTAAGTGTCACGCCGGTTATTTGGCTGATGCACCAGGATGTTGTGATCAATCTGCTCAATCGACGTCACGCCGGTCAGTGTCATGGCCACGCGCATTTCCCTGGCGAAGATGTCCAGCAGGTTTTCCACGCCCTGCTGGCCATCGGCAGCCAGCGCATAGGCAGTGGCGCGCCCCAGCAGGCAGGCCTTGGCACCCAGGGCCAGCATGCGCACCACGTCGAGACCGGAGCGAATGCCCGAATCCACCAGCACGGTCAGCTCATCGCCCACCGCGTCGGCAATGGGCGGCAGCGCCCTGGCGGTGGACAGCACGCCATCGAGCTGCCGCCCGCCATGGTTGGACACCACGATGCCGTCCGCGCCGAAACTCACTGCGTCCCTCGCATCCTGCGGGTCGAGGATGCCCTTGATAATCATCGGGCCCTTCCAGACGTCGCGGATCCATTCCAGGTCTTTCCAACTGATCGAGGGGTCGAAGTTGTTGGCCAGCCAGCCCATGTAATCTTCCAGGTGCGTAGGTTTGCCCAGATACGTTGAAATGTTGCCGAGGTCGTGGGGGCGGCCCATCAACCCCACATCGAACGCCCACTGCGGCTTGGTGATGGCCTGCAACAGCCTGCGCTGAGCGGCGTACGGCCCGGACATGCCCGAGTGCGCGTCGCGGTAGCGTGCACCGGGCGTCGGCATGTCGACGGTAAACACCAGAGTGGTCACGCCGGCAGCCTGCGCGCGCTCCAGCGCGTTGCGCATGAAGCCGCGGTCCTTGAGCACATACAACTGAAACCAGAGGGGCTGCGAGCTTTGCGACGCCACTTCCTCAATCGAACACACCGACACCGTCGACAGGCAAAAGGGAATGCCCTTGTTGGCCGCCGCCCTGGCCGCCTGCACTTCACCGCGCCGCGCGAACATGCCGGTCAGCCCCACCGGACTCAGGATCACCGGCAAGGTATGTTCCTGGCCGAACAACGAGGTGCTGAGACTCAGGTTGTCGACGTTGCGCAGCACCCGCTGGCGCAGGCCGATGTCGGTCAAGTCCGAGCAGTTGGCGCGCAAGGTGTGTTCGGCGTAGGCGCCGCCGTCGATGTAGTCGAACAAAAAGCGCGGCAACTTTCGCTTGGCGGCGGCGCGGTAATCGGAAGCGGACGAGATGATCATTGGGCAGTGTCTCCGGCAGGATGCGTTAACCATAGGCAAAGATCTGGCATGATAAAAACAACTTTTATCACTACAGCCAAGTCGCAAAAGGAATGCCGATGAACCTGCGCACATTGCGCGCCTTTGTTGAGGTGGTGCGCCAGGGAGGGTTCTCCCAGGCGGCCGAGGTGGTGTCCCTCACCCAGTCCACCGTAAGCAAGGCGGTCAAGACCCTGGAAGAGGAATTGGGCATGCCGTTGCTCAATCGTCTGGGTCACCGAAACGAGCTTACCGCCGCCGGCGAAATGACCTACCGCCACGCGCTGGCGCTGCTCGCCGAACACGCCAACCTTGTGGCCGAAATCCACGACCTGCGCGGCCTCAAACGCGGCGTATTGCGCATCGGCTTGCCGCCGGTGGGCTGCGGCCTGCTGTTTGCGAGCATGTTTGCGATTTACCGCAGCCGCTACCCGGACATCGAGATCGAGCTGACCGAATACGGCAGCAAGAAACTGCGCGAATGCCTGCAAGCCGGTGAGGTCGACCTCGCGGCACTGCTGTTGCCCGTGGATGAAGGCTTCGACTATCAGCCCGTACGCAATGAACCCTTGATCGCCGTCTTGCCGGTCAGCCATCCTCTGGCGCTGCGCAGCCGCATCGACTTCACGGATCTGGCCGACTCACCGTTCATCCTCTTTGAAGCCGGCTTCGCGCTGAACGCCAAGATCCTCGCCGCCTGCGAGCGCAGGGGTGTGACACCCAAGGTCACCGCGCGCAGCGCACAGATCGACTTCATCGTCGATCTGGTCGCCGCCGGCCTCGGTGTCGCCTTCCTGCCGCGCATGCTCGCGCTCAAGCACCAGCACGCCGGCATTGCCCTGATCCCCCTGGACGAACCGCACACCGACTGGCACATCGCCCTGGCCTGGCGCAGCAGCGCACACCTGCCGCCGGCGGCGCGGGCCTGGCTGGATCTGGCCGAGGAGCAGCAGCTTTCTGCAGGCCATCCGCTTTAAACCTGGCAGTCAGCAGGGCAGGGTTGACTTCTTCTTTTTAATCAGTAACATACGGCGCATTCCGCGATAGCTCAGTTGGTAGAGCAAATGACTGTTAATCATTGGGTCCCTGGTTCGAGTCCAGGTCGTGGAGCCAGATAGAAAAGCCTGCAGCGATGCAGGCTTTTTTTTGCCTGGGATTTGCCGAAGGTAACAGACCAGGCCGGGCAGGCACTAAAGTGAAAAAGGGCGGTCAACAGGCCCCCACTTTCAAGATATGAAACATGCACTTACGTATTATTGCCGCTGCCTTGTCTGCCCTGGTTTTGCTTGCGCCTGTCGCCCACGCCCGCAACCTGTCGGCCCTCTACTCGAAAGACGAAAAGCGCCTGTCCTTTGACAGCTGCGCCGACCTGTTCCCGGCCGCACCGATCAACACCGCTACCGTACCCGCCAGCCTGAAACCGCTGGCGCTGTGTTCCGATAACTTTGCCGTGCTCTACTCGCAAACCAGCAAGACGCCGCTGGTGGTGGTCGAACGCCTCAACGCCGCCTTGTTGAAAGCTGCGAAAGGCGAAGAGCGTACCAACCAGTTCTACGCCGACCCACGCATTCCCAAAGGCGGTCGCGCGGAGCTGAGTGACTACCATGCCCAGCACCCTGCGGTGGACCGCGGCCACCAGTCGCCGGCCGCCGACGCGCCAGACGCGCATGCCATGGCGCAGTCGTTCGCGCTGTCGAACATGGTGCCGCAAGACCCCACCAACAACCGCAAGATCTGGAGCAAGGTCGAGTCCGATGTGCGCAAGTTCGCCGCGCGCGCGGGCGGCGATGTGTTTGTGTTCACCGGGCCGTTGTTCGACGCGGGTTACGGCACCATTGGCCGCAATAAGGTGTGGGTGCCGACGCGGCTGTTCAAACTGGTGTATGACGCCGCTTCCAAACGTGCCTGGGCCTATGTGCTGCCTAATTCGGAAACCCGCATTCAACGGCCGATGGATTACGACAGCTTCGTGAAAACCACCGGGCTGAAGTTGTTGGGCAATCTGCCGGTGAGCGGTTCGATAGGCCGTGGCTGATCGAGCGTCCCACTGTAGGAGCGGGTGAGCCGGCTGTTACGAAAAAACGGCATACTGACCGTCCTGCAATCAACGTCAAACGAGATCTCCATGAGCACCTCCCTTTCGCTGGCGCCCACGCGCAAGCCAGTCGCGCCGCTGCTGGCCTTTATCCTGCTGGTCGTCGGCGCGCTGTTCCTGCAAAACACGGTCGGCGCGCGCCAGGTGCTGTTGCTGGTGGTCGGCGCTGCCCTGGGCCTGACCCTCTACCACGCCGCCTTCGGTTTCACCTCGGCGTGGCGCGTGTTCATCAAGGACCGGCGCGGTGCCGGGCTGCGTGCGCAGATGGTGATGCTGGCGGTGGCGGTGCTGCTGTTTTTCCCGGCGCTGGGCGCGGGCACGCTGTTTGGCCAGCCGGTGGTGGGGCTGGTGGCGCCGGCCGGGGTGTCGGTGGTATTTGGCGCCTTTATCTTCGGCATCGGCATGCAACTGGGGGGCGGCTGCGCGTCGGGCACCTTGTTCACCGTGGGCGGCGGCAATGCGCGCATGCTGGTGACACTGTTGTTCTTTATCTGTGGTTCGCTGATCGCCACGCACCATGTGGATTGGTGGTTTGCGCTGCCGGCGTTCCCGGCGATGTCCATCGTCAAGAGTTTTGGCGTAGTACCAGCATTGGTCCTGAGCCTGGTGGTGTTTGCGGCGATTGCGTTGCTGACCGTGCGCCTGGAAAAAGCCCGGCATGGCCAGCTTGAAGAAGGCGTGACAAGCGAGCACCAGGGGCTGCGCCGCTTTCTGCGCGGGCCGTGGCCGCTGGTGTGGGGCGCGATTGGCCTGGCGCTGCTCAACTACGCCACCCTGGCCCTGGCCGGTCGGCCGTGGGGCATCACCTCAGCGTTCGCGCTGTGGGGCGCCAAGGTGGCGAGCGGGTTGGGGGTGGACGTGTCCGGCTGGGCGTTCTGGCAGATGCCCGGCAATGCCAAGGCCCTGGCCGCGCCGGTATGGGAAGACATCACCAGCGTGATGGACATCGGCATCGTTCTCGGCGCGCTGCTGGCCGCAGGCCTGGCCGGACGCTTCGCCCCCAGCCTGAAAATCCCCGCGCGTTCGCTGATAGCCGCAGTGATCGGCGGGCTGCTGCTCGGCTACGGCTCGCGCCTGGCCTACGGCTGCAACATCGGCGCGTACTTCAGCGGCATTGCCTCGGGCAGCCTGCATGGCTGGGTGTGGCTGGTGGCGGCGTTTATCGGCAACGGCGTGGGTGTGCGCCTGCGGCCGTTTTTCTTCGCAGGTGAAAGGCCGCCGGTGGCGTTGAACGGTTGCTGAATCAGCTCTGCGGGGAAAGCCCGGGTGTTTGATCCGCTTCGTTCGCCAGCCTTTCCCGCTCGGCCTTGCTGATGTATTTGTCTTTGCTTTTAGGCGCCAATTTGGCATTGGCCTTCTTCGCCTTCGCCTTGAAAAGTTGCTGCAGTTTCTTTTGACGGTTCATGGTTTCCAGTCCGGATGTGTGCAGGCGCGGATGATAGCAGTTTGAGTTGGCATGACCGCTGGCTGGTCGGGCTCAAGTGGTTTACCTGGCTTGATTGCGCGACGCGATCCAACCTGGAAACAAGCGTTAATAGAATCGATAAGCAGCCACTACACGGGCTGGACTAGGTTTTTTTGACCGGTACGCACCGGCATCTAAAATCCACTAGCATTGGCAAGGAGTAGCCGATAGGCTACAACTGATACTGTGACCAATTTGATCGGCAGGACGCCAGAGTTCGATACATGGCTCGAAATCAAACGGGCAAAAGAGATTCTTGATGCCCTGAGAGGTCAGTGAGATGAGCGAGTCAAAATTCAAGCCAGAGGACATGCCGATCCTCGACCTGGACACTACCGGCACCCGCACCTATGAAGCTTCGCGCTTCCTCGACAGCCCGGAATCCATCAGTGCTTACCTGGCGCACAGCATGCAGGCCAATGACCCGCAGTTGCTGATGAAGGCGCTGGCCGAGGTCGCTAAAGCGTTGGGCGTGAGCAAGGTGGCAGAGGCAGCCGGGGTGAACCGAGAGAGTCTGTATAAAACCCTGAAGGGCGGTAGCAAAACGCGCTATGAGACTGTCCAGAAATTGATGGCGGCGCTGGGCGTCGAGCTGACGGTGCGGCCAATGGCTGCACCTGCCAGTCAAAAAACGGTACGGGCCAAACAGGCCGTCGCCGGCGATTCATGATCCAAAGGACCCACAGTTGAACGAACACACATTATCCCGGCGCCTTGAGCGCGTGGCGGCGCAGGTGCCGGCGGGGGCGCGCCTGGCGGACATCGGTTCCGATCACGGTTACCTGCCGGTGGCGTTGGTGCATCGCGGGGTGATCACGGCCGCGGTGGCAGGGGAGGTGGCCGAGACGCCCTTTCGGGTGGCCGAGCGCAGTGTCCGTGAGAAGGGGCTGGAGCCGCTGATCAGGGTGCGCCTGGCCAGTGGGCTGGCGGCCATCGAACCGGATGACGGGATTACCGCCATCAGCCTGTGCGGCATGGGCGGGGAGACGATTCGCGACATTCTCGACGCTGGCAAGGCACGTCTCACCGGCCAGGAACGCCTGATCCTGCAGCCCAATGGCGGTGAGCAACCGCTGCGTCGGTGGCTGATGGACAACCGCTACCGAATCCTCCACGAGGAACTGCTGCACGAGAACCGTTTCTACTACGAAATCATCGTTGCCGAACGTACTGGGCCGGTCGCCTATACGCCCGAACAACTGTACTTCGGCCCGCTGAACCTGCAGGCGCGCAGCCCGGTATTTTTCGCCAAGTGGCAGCGTCTGTTGTGCCTGAAGCAGCGCACCCTCGCAGGCTTCGAGCGAGCGTTGCAAGGGGGCCCGGAACACAGGCTGCAAGCACTTCAACGGCAGGTGCGATGGATCACCGCCTTGCTGGCGTAACACCTCGCCATGATCAGCGCATTCCCACAGGGCGCCGCACCAATCCGGTGCCCGGTTACAGTGTGCGCCACACACTGAGTGCTTTCGCCCCAATTTTGCGCACCTCCCACGGGGCGGCTCCTCGCCACACCGCCAATTCCGGGCCTGTGGCCAGCGGCCCATATCTTGCTTGTGCCAGCCCAATCAATGACATGGCATTTTGCCGTTAGTCGTTTCAAGGCTTCGCCTCGCCGTGCACGGTGTGGGTTGTTCCAGGAGTTGTCGGCAATGCACAGTCTGTTATCACCCGGTATGCGCCTGCTCGGGCGCTTCGGTTTTGCGCGCAAGTTTCAGATTCTATTCCTCCTGTTCATGCTGCCGCTGGTCGGCAGCCTGTGGATGATCGCGGCGGACTACCGCGAGAAAAGTGCGGTGATTTCCAGCGAAAAGTCCGGCGTTCAGCAACTGTTGGCCATGGACTCCCTCGACAGCCAACTCACCGCCCAGCGCAACCTGGCCGCGCGGTGGAAAGCGGTGGACCTGCTGCGCGAACCCACCCCGGCAGCCAAAGCGGCGATGGACAAGGTCGATGCCTTTAACCCCATGATCCAGCAGAGCCTGCAAGCCCTGGGCGACACGCTCGCTGCCCAGCAGGCCAGCGCCGAAACCCTGGCCCGGTTTACGGCGTTGCAAGCGACGGTCAAAGGCATGGACACGCAATCCCTGCGCACCGTCGGCTGGTGGCCGGACGGCTACGACCGCTTCACTTCGGCGCTGACCGCGATGCAAGGCCTGCGCGAGCAAATCGCCCTCGACACCGGCCTGATCCTCGACCCGTGGCTGGAAACCTACCTGTTGATGCAGATCTCCACCCAGCAGACGCCGGACTTGATCGAGCGCGTTGGGCGCATGGCCAGTGTGGGGCAGTCGTCCATCGCGTCCGGGCAGTTCACCCTGCAAAGCCGCTTGCAGATGCGCGACCTGCGTAGCCGCATCGGCGACGCGCGGGACCAGTTGGTCAAGGCCGCCGCCTCGCTCAAGGCCAAGCCCTATGCCGGTCTCGAGGCGTGGAGCGCGCAGTACGATAACAGCCTGCAACTGCTCGACAGCGAACTCAAAATCCTCGACGACGGCGTGTTCGGCGGCACCATCAAGCTCGACAGCGCCGCCTTCGACCGCAGTGTCGACGCCATGCTCGGCGGCCTCGGCGCGCTGCGCAACCAGTCGCTGAACTCGCTGGACGCGCGCCTGAACTATTACCACGCCCGTTCCCTGCAGCAATTCGTGCCGGTGGCGGCCACGTTCAGCCTGCTGGCCCTGGCGGCGCTGTACCTGTTCATGTGCCTGCAGGCCTCGATTCAACGCAGTGCCAGCGGTATCACCACGCTGGCCGAGTCGTTGCGCGACGGCAACCTGTGCGTGGAAGTGGCGGTGCAAGGCCGTGACGAACTGGCCGCCATCAGCGCCGCGCTCAACGTTGCCGTGGCGCAGTTGCGCACCAGCCTGCTCGGCGTCAACCACGAGACCCAGCAGCTCGGTTCGGCGGTGCTGACCCTCAATGCCCAGTCGGGCAGTACCCTCAACGAGGTTGAAGACCAGCAGCACCAGATCAGCCAGATCGCCGCCGCTGCCACCCAACTGGCGGCCACGTCGATGGGCGTGGCCAGAAGCTGCGAACAGGCATCCGGCAGCGCCCAGCAGACCCGGCGCATCGCCGAAGACAGCAGCCGCGACAGCCAGCGCACCACCGCCAGCATCCAGCAACTCAACCAGCGCCTCACCGACACCGCCAACGCGCTGGAGCAGGTGAGCCAGCAGGGCCAGCAGATTCAGTCGGTGGTCGACACCATTCGCGGCATCGCCGAACAGACCAACCTGCTGGCGCTCAATGCGGCCATCGAAGCCGCGCGCGCAGGGGAGCAGGGCAGGGGCTTTGCCGTGGTAGCCGATGAAGTGCGCAGCCTGTCGCAACGCACCCAGGCCTCCACCGCGCAGATCGCCAACACGGTGGACAGCCTGCGCGCCACGGTCAGCCAGGCCGTCAGCCTGATGGGCGCCGCCTGCGAGCAGGCCCTCACCGACGCCGAGTCGGTCACCGGCCTGGGCACGCGCCTGGGTGAAATCGCCGGCGCGGTGCAGAACGTCACCGACACCCTGGCGCAGATCGCGGCTGCAGTGGAAGAACAAGCCACCACCGCAGATGAAGTGAGCGGCAATATCCAGCAGGTGGACCAGGCGGCCGGGCGCTTGCTCGACGGTGCACGGGCGGTGAACCAGGCGGCGGATACCTTGAGCAGAGGCAGCCGCGCCTTGAGCGACAACACCGCGCGGTTCCGCCTGGGCTGAGGCTGCGGATGAACCTTCGAGGGTTACGGGGCTCACTTGTTAAGTCGCCCTGTGCCCTTGCCGAAAGGAATCCGCATGCCTTCAACCCCGCCAACATCCCCTTTGCACGGCCCCGTCGAACGTGAACTCAGCCCGCGCGCGGTCATTACCGGAGTCGTGCTCGGCATCCTGTTGACCCCCTCCAATGTCTACGCCGGCCTGAAGATCGGCTGGTCATTCAACATGTCAATCATCGCCTTGCTGGTCGGTTACGCGATCTGGCAAGGCCTGGCCAGGCGCTCCAGCACGGCACTGCCGTGGACGCTGCACGAGAGCAATATCAACCAGACCGTCGCCTCGGCGGCGGCGTCGATCATTTCCGGCGGGCTGGTGGCGCCGATCCCGGCCTACACCTTGCTCACCGGCCACCAACTGGACCCGATTCCGATGATCGCCTGGGTGTTTTCGGTGAGCTTTCTGGGCATCTGGATTGCCTGGTACCTGCGGCCTTCGTTGCTCAATGACAAGGCGCTGAAGTTTCCCGAAGGCATGGCCACCCTGGAGACCTTACTGCACATCTACAACCACGGCCGCGAAGCCGCGATACGCTTGAAAGTGCTGCTTGGCGCGGCGTTGCTGTCCGGGCTGGTCAAGTGGGTGGATACCTTCATGTGGGCGTTCCCGCGCTGGTCGCCGAGCGTGCAGCTCGAACGCCTCACATTTACCGCCGACCCTTCGCTGTTGCTGCTCGGCTTTGGCGGCATCATCGGCTTGCGCGTGGGCCTGACCCTGTTGCTCGGTGCGCTGCTCGCCTGGGGCGGGCTGGGGCCGTGGTTGCTGGCGCAGCATCTGGTGAGCCTGCCCGAGGGCAGCCGTGGCCCGCAGTTCGCCGTGCTGGTGGAATGGCTGCTGTGGCCGGGCGTGAGCCTGATGGTGTGCTCGACCCTGGCCTCGCTGGCGATCCGCCTGTGGGCGTTGCATGCCTCGAGCAAGGCCGGCGGCGGTACGCCCTGGACCCTGCCCAGGCCCGGGCCGGCGGTGGGTTTCGTGCTGTCGATCATCCTGGTGGTGAGCCTGCAGGCGCTGCTGTTCGGCATCAACCTGGGCATGGCCCTGCTGACCATCCCCCTGGCGATTTGCCTGGCGGCCGTGGCGGCGCGGGTGGTGGGCGCCACCGGCATTCCGCCGATCGGGGCGATCGGGCAATTGTCCCAGTTGAGTTTCGGCATCGTCGCGCCGGGGCAGGTGCCGATCAACCTGATGAGCGCCAACACCGCCGGTGGTTCGGCCGGGCAGTGCACCGACCTGATGAACGACTTCAAGGTGGGCAAGGCGATTGGGGCGACGCCACGCAAGCAGATGATTGCGCAGATCCTCGGGATCTTCGTCGGCAGCATCGTCGGCGTGTTTGCGTACCTGGCGCTGATCCCCGATCCGCAGGGCATGCTGCTCACCGAGGAGTGGCCGGCACCGGCCGTGGCCACCTGGAAAGCCGTGGCGCAAACCCTCACCCATGGCCTGGATTCACTGTCGCCGAGTATTCGCTGGGCGATCGGCATCGCCGGCCTGATCGGCGTGCTGCTGGGCGTGCTCGACAGCACCTTGCCGGCCCATCGCGCGCGCTACCTGCCGAGTGCCGCCGCCCTGGGCCTGGCGTTTGTGCTGCCGGCCTCGGTGTCGTTGATGATGGCGCTGGGCGCGGTGCTCACCTGGCTGGTCAGCCTGCGCTGGCCGAGTGTGACGCAGCGCTTTGCGATCACGGCAGCAGCGGGGTTGATTGCCGGTGAGAGCATCACCGGCGTCGGGGCGTCGTTGTGGCAGATGTTTCGCTAAGCCGGCAGATCCGATGTGGGCGTGAGATATTTCAGCCAATCCCATTCCTGTGGCGAGCGGGCTTGCCCTAATGCCGTTCAGTTAAGGAAAATGTGTGGGCTTATTGTGGCGAGCGGGCTTGCCCCGCGTTGGGGTGCGAAGCGCCCCCAATCGAGCAAAACGCGGTGTACCTGATACGGCTCAGCGCCTGGCTTTGGGGGCTGCTGCGCAGCCCAACGCAGGACAAGCCTGCTCGCCACAGGGGAGCTGCGCTTAACTGACTGGCATTAGGGCAAGTCCGCTTGCTACAACGGACCGGCTCTACGCCTCACTTGGCGAACGCATACTCGCCACCTTGCTCCACCGCCTTGCGATACGCCGGCCGCGCCTGGAAGCGCTGCACCCACGCCGCCAGGTTGGGGTAAGCCTGCAACTTGCCCTGGGCCTTGGCGATTTCGCCGATAAAACTCATCTGGATATCCGCGCCGCTCAACTCATCCCCCAGCAGGTAGGGCGAGTTTGCCAGGGCGTTATCCAGATACCCCAGGTAATTGGCCACTTCCGACTCGATACGCGGATGCAGCGGCGCGCCCGCTTCACCCAGGCGGCCCACATACAAATTAAGCATCAGCGGCAACATGGCCGAACCTTCGGCAAAGTGCAGCCATTGCACGTACTGATCGTAGCTGGCACTGCCGGCGTCCGGTTGCAGGCGGCCGGCGCCGTGGCGGCGGATGAGGTAGTCGACAATGGCGCCGGACTCGATCACCACGTTGCCACCGTCCTCGATCACCGGCGACTTGCCCAGCGCATTGATTGCCTTGAGCTCCGGCGGCGCCAGGTTGGTTTTCGGGTCGCGCTGGTAACGCTTGATCTCGTACGGCAGGCCAAGCTCTTCCAGCAGCCACAGGATGCGCTGGGAACGTGAATTGTTGAGGTGATGGACGGTGATCATGGACGGCTCCAGAGTAGGGGGGTGTGCAGGAATGGACTGTCACAGGGCCGCAGAGTGCCCCGGGATCGCCCAGGGCGTTTACAACTGTTAACTTTTTTAAGCGGCCATTCGCTTTAGGCTATGCGCGTGCCCCCAATCTGTGAAGAACCCGCCACCATGAAACTGCACGCCGTTGTCGCCACCTTCCTTGCCTTCGCCGCCTTCCAGGCGTACGCCGCCGCGCCGATCACCCATGTCGCCATCTACCGGGGCCCGGCAGGGTGCGATGACTGCTCGGAAAATGTGAAAAGAGCCCTGCTGCGCCTCAACCCCGGCTACCAGGTCGACTTCGTCGGCGCGGACGAGGACATCGACATCACCGCGCAAACCCTCGCGCGTTACGACCTCTACGTGCAGCCAGGCGGCGGCCAGGACATTCCCGGCGCGCTCGACAGCCTGGGCGACGAGCGCGCCGAGGCTATCCGCAACTATGTGGCCAAGGGCGGCCGCTACCTGGGCCTGTGCATGGGCGCCTATCTGGCGGACGACAACAACCTCGGCCTGATCCCCGACGCCATCGACACCGAAGCCGGTCGTCCAGGCTTTGAAGTCAGCGGCATCGACGACGCAGCGGTGCGCGTCACCTGGGCCGGCAAGCCGGACTACGTGTTCTATCAGGACGGGCCGTACTTCCCCACATCCACCGCAGCCACGCCTTACCAGACCCTCGCGACCTACCACAATGGCGACGTCGCGGCCGCGCGCTACACCTATAAAAAGGGCGTGGTGGTACTCAGTGGCCCGCACCCGGAAGCCGGGCGCGAGTGGTTCGAGAACGCCGATATCCCGCTGGACAAAATGCCCCGTGGCGACCTGTTCGGTGCGTTGATCCGCAGCGTTCAGGAGTAACGCCGCCAGCGTCACGGGCGGCCTGCGCTTTTGTGCATGTCGACATCAGGCACGATCGTGACGTACTCAGGCCTTTTCGCCTGGCTCTGCGCCCGTATGGTGGTGCGCAATTGGGTCGCAGAGCACAACAAAAACAATGATTAACCTCAACTCCAAGGATTCCAGCGGTCAGTTGGCGCAGGGCTTCAAGCCACGCCATGTGACCATGCTGTCGATTGCCGGCATCATCGGCGCCGGGCTGTTTGTCGGTTCCGGGCATGCCATCGCGGCCGCCGGGCCCGCGGTGTTGCTGGCGTACCTGGCCTCCGGGTTGCTGGTGGTGCTGGTGATGCGCATGCTTGGCGAAATGGCGGTGGCGCGGCCTGACACCGGCTCGTTCTCCACCTATGCCGACCAGGCTATCGGCCCCTGGGCCGGGTTCACTATCGGCTGGTTGTACTGGTGGTTCTGGGTGCTGGTGATCCCGATCGAAGCGCTGGCCGCCGGACATGTGCTCAACCAGTGGTTCCCGCAGGTGGACGCCTGGCTGTTCGCGCTGCTGTCGATCATCCTGCTGGTGATCACCAACCTGTTCAGTGTGGCCAAGTACGGCGAGTTCGAATTCTGGTTCGCCATGGCCAAAGTGATCGCCATCGTCGGCTTTATCGGCCTGGGCTTCAGCGTGCTGATGGGCTGGATTCCGCACCGCGAAGCCAGCGGCCTGAGCCGCCTGATGCAGGAACACGGCGGTTTTGCGCCCAATGGCCTGTCGGCGGTGGTGGGTGCGTTTATCACCATCATGTTCAGCTTTATCGGTACGGAAGCGGTGACCATCGCCGCCGCCGAATCGAGCAATCCGGCGCAGAACATCGCCAAGGCCACGCGCTCGGTGATCTGGCGCATTGGCGTGTTCTATCTGCTGTCGATCTCCATCGTGATTTCGGTGGTGCCGTGGAACGATCCGCTGCTGGCCTCCGTGGGCTCTTATCAGCGTGCGCTGGAGTTGATGAATATCCCCAACGCCAAATTCATGGTCGACCTGGTGGTGCTGATCGCCGTGGCCAGTTGCATGAACTCCTCGATTTACATCTCTTCTCGGATGCTGTTTTCCCTGGGCAAACGCGGCGATGCGCCGCGTGCGCTCAAAGCCACCTCGGCGGCGGGCGTGCCCCGGGCGGCGGTGATCGCGAGCACCATCATCGGTGCGGGCATCACGCTGCTGAGCTATTTCATGCCGGCCGGGCTGTTCCAGTTTCTGCTGGCAAGCTCCGGCGCCATCGCGCTGCTGGTGTACCTGGTGATCGCGGTTTCGCAATTGCGCATGCGCCGTTTGCTGCTGCGGCAGAACGTTGAGCTGACCTTTCGCATGTGGCTGTTTCCCTGGCTTACCTACCTGGTGATTGTGTTCATCTGCCTGGCGCTGGGGGTGATGATGGTGACGCCGGACCACCGCCTGGAAGTGTCGTCGACCATTGGCCTGGCGCTGGTGATTTCGTTTATCGGCCTGATCACCGCGCGCCAGCACGGGTCGGCGGTCACGCCGGTGGCGCTGGAGCAGTCCTGATCAGCCGCTGGGGAGTGACTGCCATGGCACCTGATGCGCCGGCCTGCCAGACCATCGGCTTTTTGCTGCTGGACCAGTTCACCCTGATTTCCCTGTCCTGCGCGGTCGAGCCGTTGCGCATGGCCAATCAACTGGCCGGCGAGGAGCTGTACCGCTGGCAGACCCTGAGCCTCAACGGCCAGCCGGTGTGGGCCAGCGATGGCGTGGCGGTCACGCCGGATGCGTCCACCCGCGACCCGCTCAGCCTCGATGTGGTGGTGGTGTGCGGCGGCATCGGCATTCAACAGGCCGTGACCGCCGAGCATATCGCCTGGCTGCGCAACCAGGCGCGTCTGCATTGCCGGCGATTGGGCGAGGTGTGCACCGGCAGTTGGGCGCTGGCCCTGGCGGGGCTGCTCGACGGCTTCCAGTGCAGCGTGCATTGGGAGCTGATGGCCTCGATGCAGGAAGCCTTTGCCCGCGTTACGGTGAGCACCAGCGTGTTCAGCCTTGATGGCAACCGTTTCACCAGCTCCGGCGGCACCGCGCCGCTGGACATGATGCTGCACCTGATCAGTCGCGATCATGGCCATGAACTCTCGGCGGCGATCTCGCAGATGTTCGTGTACGAGCGCATTCGCAATGAACGCGACCAGCAGCGCGTCCCCCTCAAACACCTGCTCGGTACGCAGCAGCCGAAGCTGCAGGAGGTGGTCGCGCTGATGGAAGCCAACCTGGAAGAACCCATCGAACTGGACGACCTGGCGGCCTACGTGCAGGTCTCGCGGCGCCAATTGGAGCGCATGTTTCAGCGTTATCTGTTTTGCACGCCGTCGCGGTACTACCTCAAACTGCGCCTGACCCGCGCGCGGCAACTGCTGATGCAGACATCCCTGTCGATTGTCGAACTGGGGGTGATCTGCGGCTTCGTGTCGACGCCGCATTTTTCCAAGTGCTACCGCGATTTTTTCGGCGTTGCCCCCAGCGACGAACGCGCCGACATGCGCCTGCACCCGCCACTCGCCTCACCGCCCCCGCTGCACGCTTCCGCGCCGGCAACCCCCAGAAGCACCCTGGAACAGGCACGCGACGAACCGACCTTCGCCAGCGTGCGCATTCAACGGCGCTGATGATCACCACGCTGGAATCTGCGTGGCTAGCGAGCTGGTTGTGGCGAGCGGGCAAGCCCTAATGCCGTTCAGTTAAGCGCAGATTCCCTGTGGCGAGCAGGCTCGTCCTGCGTTGGGCTGCGCAGCAGACCCAAAACCAGACGCTGAGCCGTATCAGGTACACCGCGTTTTCCTTGATTGGGGGCGCTGCGCACCCCAACGCGGGGCAAGCCCGCTCGCCACAAGACCGACCCCAATCAAATGTGGGAGCTGTCGAGCCCCAGCGAGGCTGCGATGGGATCGCTGCGGTGAACCTGCCGGACTGAGTCGCCTGCATCGCAGCCTCGCTGAAGCTTGACAGCTCCCACAGGGGTGATCGCCGTGCTGGCCGCCATTGAGAGGAGGGACGCGAGGGCTGCGGTTTTCAGAGGCATGAGCCAGGTTCTTTGCCGGAAAGGATATTTCTCCGACTGCAACGGGGCGGGCTTCGTTCAGCGTGCGCCGAGCTCAGCCCCGCAGCCTGTGGGTTACAACTGGAACTTGCTCACTTCATGCTGAAGGCTGGTGGCCAGGTTCTTCAGGCCGCCGCTGGTTTTGAGTAACTCCTGCACCGACACGTTGTTCATTTCTGCCATCTGCGCCGAGCGCTCAACGTTGCGCGCAACGTCCTGGCTGGCCATGGTCTGCTCACGCAAGGCGAAGGAGATCTGATCGACCACCTGCAACACTTTCTCCGAGCTTTCGCGAATTTCGACGATGGCCGCACCGGCGGTACCCGCCGTTTCCACGCCCTGGCTCACTTCGAGCACGCCACCGCGCATGCTTTCGACGGTTTCGCGTACGCCGGCCTGGATTTTCTCGATCATGATCGCGATTTCCTTGGTCGACTTGCCGGTGTTCTGCGCCAGCAGGCGCACCTCATCGGCCACCACGGCAAACCCGCGCCCTTGCTCGCCGGCCCGGGCCGCTTCGATGGCGGCGTTGAGCGCCAGCAGGTTGGTCTGGTCGGCAATGCCCTGAATCACGCTGATGATCGAGGAAATCTGTTCGGAGTGCTGGCCCAACCCTGCCACCTGAGTGGAGGAGTGCTGCACGGTTTTGGCAATGCCGTTCATGCTCGCCAGCGTATTTTCGATGACCCGCGCGCCGTCCTTGGATTGCTCGCCCGAACGGCTGGCAAGCTGGTGCGCCTCGTCGGCGTTTTCCGAGACGTGATGGATGCTCACGGTCAGTTCTTCAATGGTGGCGGCCATCATCGAGGCCGAGGTCGACTGCTCCTGAATCGCACCGGACAGTTGCTCCGACGCGCCGGAAATCTGCTGCACCGACACCACCAACTGGTTGGCCGCTTCGCTGATCTGTTGAATCATTTCCCGCAGGCGTTTCTGCATGCGGTCGAAGGCTTTGGGCAACTCGTCATGGCTGCTGGTGTCGATCACCGTATCCAGCTTGCCGTTGGCAATTGCGGTAGCGGCATCAATCGCCAGTTGCAGGCGCCGAGTAGTGCTACGGCCCAGGGAGGTGGCGAGGATCAACGACAACGCAGCCGACAAGATGCCGCCCACGATCAGGATCATCAGCGCCATGTGCTTGGCATCGATCATTTCCTGGCTTCTTTGCGCCAGCAGGGCGGTTTCGGTGGCGGTGATTTCAGCCAGGGTCGCACGCATGCTGTCCATCTTGGCCTTGTCTGCGCCGGCGGTGATGCGCGCGTCCAGTTCGTCATCGGGCAGTTTGCTTGCGGTGAGGCTTCTGCGCAGGGCGATGATCGGGTCGATGTCTTCGGCAAGCCAGCGCTTTTGCGTGTCGCCCAGACTGGCCAGGCGTTGCTGCTGCGCCGGGTTATCCGCCGTCAGGCGTTTGAGCAACTCCAGCTTCTCTAAAAAGCGTTTTTCACCGGCTACCAACGGTTCCAGAAAGTTGTCCTTGGACGCGATGACGAAACCGCGCATACCGGTTTCGATGTTGATCAACTGTTCCAGCGCCAATTGTGCGGCGCTTAATACTTCATAAGTGTGCACGTTACTATTTGTAGCATCTTCTACAGTTTCGAAGCCTCTATACGCGCTCCCCACCAATAAACCGATCAGTACAACGACTGCCGTAAAACTTGCATAAAGTTTTTGCGAAATGCTTAGTTTGCTGAACATGATGTTCGGTCCTGAAACGAGCCTATCCATGGCATATATAGTGGGATTGTTGTGTGTTTCGGGCAGGGATTAAGCGCTCCGTAATTAACTATCGGCCGTGCTGTTGTTAACTTTAGAGGCGGCCTGCAAAGGGGGGGATAGTTCGCTACTTTTTTGCTTTTTTTACGTCTTGTTCATTGATTCAACAAGCGCCTCTCGCCGCAGCGGGAGAGGCGCCTGAAATGGGCGATTTACCGAGCAATCATCCCGGCCGCCTGTTCGGTGGCTTCAGTGGTGCGCGTTGCCAGCTTGCGCACCTCGTCGGCCACCACTGCGAAACCACGCCCGGCCTCGCCGGCACGCGCCGCCTCAATCGCGGCATTCAGTGCCAGCAGGTTGGTCTGGCTGGCGATGCTCTGGATCGTCCCGACAATCTGCGACAACTGCGCAATGTTGGTTTCCAGCGTGCGCTGGTGCTCGCCCTCCGCCGCGCGCAACGCTTGCTGTTCATGCTGCAAGTGCACATCCACCAGCGCGCCCACCACCCGCAGTGGCGCACCCTGCGGATCGCGGCGTGTCTGGCCGCGCGCGCGGAACCAGCGGTATTCGCCACGCTTCATCTTCAACCGGTATTCGATATCAAACGGCGTTTGCCCGGACTTGTCATTCAAGTGCGCGCCAAACGCATTCAGGCTGCGCTCCTTGTCATCCGGGTGCAGCCGGGAGGCCCAGCTGTCCAGCACATCGGGAAACTCCTGCACCGTCTCAAAACCCAGCAGGCGTCGAAACTGAGGCGACCACCAGAAGGGATTCTTCGGGTTCACCGGGTCGCCGGCAATCACTTCCATGTCCCACAAACCGTCGGAAAGCATCTCCCGGGCCAGCTCGAAGCGGGTGATGATCACGTCGTGTTCCTGATCGCGCTGCAGCTGATCATGAATATCGCGCAACGCACCGGCCACACGGATCGGCGTGCCGCGCTCATCGCGCAGCGTTTCACCCTGGGCGTGAAACCAGCGGTAGGAACCGTCCTTCATCGCCAACCGATTGTTCACGTTGTACGGCGTGCTTCCCGACTTGTCGTTCAGATGCCGCGCAAAGGCATCGAGCGTCGCCTGCTTGTCCTGCGGATGCAGGCGATCGGCCCAACTGGACAACACGTTTGGAAAATCACGCTCGTCAGAGAAACCGAGCAGGCTGCGAAATTGCGGCGACCACCAGAAACGGTTCTTCGGATTGATCGGGTCGCCCGCCACCACCTCCATGTCCCAGAGGCCCTCGCTGGAGGCGCGGTTGACCAGGTCGAAGCGGATTTCGGAGGCCTGGGCGGAGGCGGCCGACTCGCGCAGCAATTCACGGGCAGATTCGAGTTCGTTTTCGAGCTGGGTGATGCGCGATTGCGCTTCACGGCTGGATGATTCAAGCACGGCCAGCGCATCAAGCACCGCTGGGGCGGTTGTGCGGCGATCGATATGAGGCTGCTGGCCGCTTTTGATCGCCGCTGTCAGTTGGTGCAGGGCGCGACGGTCACGGTGTAGAAAGGCAAAGATGGACATAGCGTAAAGGCTCAATAAGTGATGCGGGCCTCATCCATGGCACCTTGCCATCTATGTCGACAGGTTATTGAGAAACTGTACATTTATTTTGGTTTTGCATCGGTGTTTGACGCGTTGACTTGCTATTGGCGGGCACAGCCCCATAACTACCTGCATATCCATTCAGCGTGAGGGCAAACCATGACCAACCACACCGAAACCGCCATCCTCGCCGGCGGCTGCTTCTGGGGCATGCAGGACCTGCTGCGACGCTACCCCGGCGTGCTGCAAACACGCGTCGGTTACACCGGCGGCGACGTGCCCAATGCCACCTATCGCAACCATGGCGACCATGCGGAAGCGATCGAGATCGTGTTTGATCCGGCGGTGATCACGTATCGGCAGATTCTGGAGTTCTTCTTCCAGATCCACGACCCCAGCACGCCCAACCGCCAGGGCAACGACCTGGGGCCAAGCTACCGTTCGGCGATTTACTACCTGAGCGAAGCCCAGCGTGAGGTGGCCGAAGACACCGTTGCTGATGTTGATGCATCGAAGCTATGGCCGGGGCCGGTGGTGACCGAGATTGAACCGGCGAGGGAATTTTGGGAGGCCGAGCCGGAGCATCAGGATTACCTGGAGCGGATTCCTGATGGGTACACGTGTCACTTTGTGCGGGCGGGCTGGAAGTTGCCGAAGCGCGCCTGACCCGATGCCAGCCAGCATTGTGGTGAGCGGGCTTGCCCCGCGTTGGGGCGCGAAGCGCCCCCAATCAAAGAAAACGCGGTGTACCTGACACTACGCAGAACATGATTTTGGGGCTGCTGCGCAGCCCAACGCGGGGCAAGCCCGCTCGCCACAGGAACGTGGCTGCCTGAAACTTCAGGTTTAAAATCAATAAGTTATTTTATGTTTGATAAGAGCTGCGGTGCGACGATTCGACTTGCTCGCTCCAACAGGGGATCTGCGCTTAACTGAACGGCATAACCGCCATGTGCAATCGCTGGAGTTGGCGCACACCGAGCTGAAAGTGCTGAGCCGACAAGCCTTTAACCATTAACTTCCAGAGTGAAAGCGACGTTTCTGCCGGCTATTCCTATAGCTGCCAGCAAACCTTTCGTTTCACCCCACAGGTGGGGCAGGATTATGAGTTGATTCTCTTGGCAACGAAAAATGCAAGCGTGCACGATAAGTACTGGCGCAATACAATCACCGCCTGGACTTGCCCTCATAAGGAAATGAACCTTGCAACCCTTGATCCACCGCGCCGCATTACTGCGCGCCGAACTGCACCGCCCTCCGGCGTTCAACCTGTTCACCCTGCTGCGCAGCAGCTCCGATGAAGTGCGCCTGCACTCTCGCTACCTGGCCTTTTTGCTCAATCCTCAAGGCGCCCACGGAGCCGGCACCAAGCTGCTGCAATTGTTGTTGGCCGCGTTGAACATCGAAGGTTTCGACTGCACCGAGGTGACGGTCGAGGTCGAGTACCGCAATGTCGACATCCTGATCCGCAACAGCAAGCGTCAGGCAGTCATCATCGAAAACAAGCTCTACGCCGCAGATCAAGACGCGCAGCTTCACCGCTACCTGCAAACCCTTCAAGGCGAAGGCTGCCAGACCTACCCACCGCTCTACCTCACCCTGGACGGCCGCGACGCCGACCGGCGCAGTTGCCTGGGCATTGACTATCAGCGAATCAGCTACGCCAACGACATCCTGCCGTGGCTGGAGCAATGCCAGCAATGGGTTATCCGCGAAGCCGGCGTGCGCGAAAGCCTGCTGCAATACATCGACCTCGTCGCAACACTGACCTTCCAGAACCAGGGACACGCCTACATGGACGCGCTCAAACAGACACTGCGCCAAAACAACAACCTGCTGGTGGTACGCGACCTGCAAAAAGCGTTCGTCGAAACCCTGAAAGACCTGCAACTGGAATTCTGGCAAGCACTTGCCCAATGCATCAAAGAAAAATACCCCGAGTTGCCCAAACCCTCTGACGCGCCGACGGCGGAGGTGGTCGACCGCTACTACAGTGCCACTCGGGATAATCGCTGGTACGGTCTTTATTACGACTTGGGATTTGTGCCGGGCTCGGTATATATCGAACTCGATCACCGGTTTTATTGCGGCTATTACTGCGATGCGCTATCCCACCCGACTGCGCATGCCTGGCTGACGACGTTGACGCAGAAAGTGGTGAATAACGGCGTCGGCAGCGGTGGTTTGCTTTGGCGGTATACCACTGAGCTTAATATGAAGAATCCGAGTGATGAGGATTTGATGGTGTTGAACGAGCCGGTGAAAAGAGCGCAGGCGGTGGAGCGGATGGCGGATGATGTGTATGGGTTGTGGGGGGAGGCGCGGGCGTTGTATGGGATGGAGGGTTAAGCTGAAAAATTTCTTCAACAGCGGCCAGAAGCGGACGGTTAGAACCGGGTAAATAAACGGCCTCTCCTGGCCAGAAAAACTTGCCTCCTTAGCTCGTCTCAATACTCCGGTGGACGGCGATTAGGTCTGGCAAAAACTTCAGGCAATGCGCTGTGAAAAACTCTCGGGACTTATTGATCCGATACTTATCGAAAAGGCAATGCAAGGCCTGCTCAAGCTTTGAATAGTTTGTGGTTTCAAGCTGACTTACGATTTTGAAGCGAAAGGGCACACCCGTCGTGTAAAGCTGGGTAATGCGCTTTTCGACCGGACCGGTGGTGATCCCAATCTTGACTATCTCGATTTGATCAGCGGTATAGAGCCCGGTGGAGAGCACGTACAACGTGCCGATATCAGCCTCCAGCTTGGCGAGATCCTCACCCTCGATGAACTCATCATCCTTGATTTCGACTGATCCCGAATCCGGCAGAAGAGTCATCAGGTGAGGTCTTTGGCTTTTATCTGCAGTAATGTCTGAGGCGCCTCGGCAGGCCAGATATATTCGGGCCAGAACAGCGTGGTCAACGTCCTTGTAATTGCCGGCAGCAACGTTTTTCAAATGGCTTGGGGTGCCGACGTACAGGGGGTACTCAACCTTAACGATCTCTCGGATTTGCTGGGGTGTGAGACCTTCAGGATGCTGGCGAAGAATCTCGCGTACTACATCGGTGAAACTGAGTTCGGTCTGCATCTTCAATCCTAAATAATGTTGCGTTCCGTTGATGTGCTAGTGGTGTTGAGGTAGGGAGCATAGCCTGTGAGACCGCAGAATGGCGTGTTCTGAACCGGAGTTGACGTAGGTCAAGGGCAGCAATCGGCCAGAAGCGGTCATTCGATAGGAACTAACAATCTTGGCAATTAATCTGTGGATCATCAGCTTTGACACAACTCCGAGCAATAGTATTTGCCATCCTTTATAAAATCTTCTTCCGCAGGATGATAAAAGTCTTCACAGCTCGCGCACTTCCGAACCCAAGCGTCCGCGTCGCATTCAGTGCATTTGGCGGGATGCAATTGGTGGTGTTGCTGATTCCAGGCATCAATCAGATATGTTTTCTCGAAGCACACATTACACTCCATCAACCTCGCTTCATGCTCGATATTTATAGAGCTAAGACAACATAAGCAGACAATACAATCAACGTCCTGCCCCTCTTCTAGCACAAACAGCTCACTACTTATGACAGAGCGAGAATGGCAACGACTGCAAATAATCGGATAAACATCCCAAACCTCAGAAAGCTCAGAGCAAAATGCCTCAGCCCCACTTCGCCAAACGTCGACACTCGATACTTTCGGCGGAATCAGATGTTGCCTCATCAGTATCTCCCCCAACTCCTCATACGCAGTAACATGGATAAAAAAATTGGTTTTAACGATTATTTTCGCCAGCTCAGGATCCCATTCAGATCTCTGCCCTCTGTGAACTATAGAGTTTCTAGCCTGCATCAACTCTATAAACTCTTTTTTATTTCCAAAAGACCAAGACTTAGAAGAGTAGAAATAATTTAAGATCTCATTAAAACCTTTAAAATCCTCAATGGGCTTACCCGCTTTATGCTTCTGAATCTCTAGCACCTTACCTTTCGCCGTAAACAAGTACTTCAAGAAAAGCTCAAGGGCAATCTGAGAGTTCACCGCCGCGAGAACCAGATTCCCTTTTTTAATGTCAATATCCTTTAGAGTATCAAAAACAAACTCAGCAAATAGCAAGTAACTGCCTTTTAACTCTAGCGCCGTTGGTAATTTATTTTTCATATTTCCTCTAGGCCTGACAAAAACAATATTATCATCGAAGACGCTGGCATTAAAGTGTGATATCCGAGCGGAGATCGCCAAACTGGTGCCATAACCCGTTAAGCACCGCATGGGGAACAGCAATGCTCACAGGCGAGGCGCCGGTTAAGCTTGGACTATAAATGTTAAGTTTCAAACTATCAGAATGTTTCGCGACCGCCGATTCTCAAACATGACCTACTGAAAGTTTGAACTCAGCAACTTTGCTTCATTCTCGGTAATGTATTCGCCTGCCATGTCTAGCAATTTTTTTGCATCATGCGCTTGGGGAAAACCACCAAATTCCGACCGAATAGTTCTTAAGGTAGCATCTGGAATCTTTCTGGTAGCATTGTAAGCCTGCTCATATTTGTTGCCGGGCGTCTGTAGCGGACTATCCAAATAACGCATAGAGCAATAGCCCGCAATATATTCAGCGTACATCTCCTCGGCAAACTTTACTGCAACGCCTTCATCCAGCGTGGCGGCAATAATAGGCTGACCAATAGGGGCTGTTACTGGGTTTAGAAGATGAATCGTCTCGTGGCACACCTGATAAAAGGCACGTTCCCAGGTATCAAACATCATTCCAATTTTAATGCCGAAATCATGGTCTTCCAATAGGCCCATGATCCTAGAGTTCCTTTCCCGCTCATCTTGCATATAGAACGGTCGAGGGAAAATTCTGTTTCCTTCAAATTTCCCGTAGCGCTTCTCAGCACCTTTCATGAGCGCACTTTGCATACCGTACAGCGCAATTTTATTGTCTTCTGTCTCCAACCGTGGATCAGAATCTATCGAAAAAAAGGGGCTCGCAAGATGCTCGATTCCCCGATCTTGATCGCCATGTATACATCCACACTCATTCACTAGCCTCATCAGCACGTGAACAAACTGCTTTCCAGGCTCAGACATACATTCCCTCATTAGGCGAAGCGCTGACGGTATATAACATTGTATCATACACAAGACTCGGATCATTTTACCTAGGATTTCTGACATTACTGAACGACTTTCCGATGGGCCATATATACCGGTCGACCACCGGACGTAGGAATCGGCTTCCTGCTTCCTGACTCTTATAGAGCGCACGAGCCGCTTGATTGAGGTGCCATTCGCGCACTCGGCATAGGCTGGCCAGTTGCCGCTGGGATCGATTGTTGAGTGGGATGAGGCTCCCTTGTTGGTGCCGCGCTCCTTCATAGGTCCGACAAATCAGAAGGCACTCTGAGAGACTTGCAATAGGGTGTGATCTACCTAATTGAGCCTTGATTGGAATGCTAAGTTAGTCACTGAATAGGGGGAAGCATGAAAGTTAGAGGCTGCTATGGGTTGTTAGCTGTCGGTCGTAAACGGCTGCTTTCGGCCAGAAGCGGACAATTATGCAGGGTTAGCAACCCTTCCTTGTAGCTTGATGGCGTCTACGAAACTAGGGGCGATTTAAAGCACGCCGTTTTTCAGCAACCATCTGCATGTTTTGCCCCGTAGGTTGCTTGGTCCACAGTGTATTTTTCTCCAGCACTCGAGGAAAGTTGCTTAATGAGGCCTTTGCACGAGAAGCCCATCATATTGAGATACTGCTTCGCAGACTTCACCGCCTGCTGGTTCCAATCAATGTTCATGCTGTCCACTGCTATCGTAGCGTCAGAGACGTCGAAACCCTCTCCAGCATCAGATGAAAGCTGATGAATAAGCCCATTCCGTGAGAAGCCCGTCATGCTGAGATACTGCTTCGCTGATCTGACTGCATTATTTTGAGGTCCAGTCAAATCTCCAGCCCATGAGGGAGCAGCAGCAAAAAAAGTGACAGCCAATATTACTTTCAAAAAATTCATCGGAATATCTCCAGAACCCATGTAGCGTCTCTAACGGCCTTAAAATTCTTGTCTTACGGCTCAACTTTACATGACACGTCCCTTTGAGGGGACTGAGCTAATTTCCTCGGCTTTCACCTGGTCAATAAGTGCCTGCAGCTGCGGCGATAAGCCAAGAATCACGTTTATTGCGAGAGTCATTTTTTCCTTAATTACTGAGCTATCGGACGACGTTGAACTCAACAGACTCGTGGCTAACTAGACAAGCCGCCTTCTTGTCGACGCCATTTACCGTTAAGTCATAGGTTAGACGTACTGAGCCGTTCGGAGCTTCGTAAAAGCCTTGGTTGGCAATTGTAGCGCCGGGCAGTTTCTCAGCCAATTGGCCTGCACAAAGAGGTTCAGCATACGCACGGGAAACCGGCTCACTCGTAGCCGGCGTGCCCATCTCGATCTGTGTCCGAGTGTAGAAGGTGTTGTAAAGCTGGCCGCTTCTCACTTCTTTGCACTGTACATAAAACTTCGGATCCACTGGGTCAGAGTCGGTATCGGGCATCGCATACTCAACTGAAGAGCACTTCTCCTGCCTGCGGTGCATTTCAACCAGCGGAGCGAGCAGCGGTTGCCACTTAGCAAACTTGTCCAGTTTCTTACAACCTTCCCCGCAGCCGCCGATCTTTTCGGGAATGGCACCGGGTGTGATCGGAGCAAGGCGAAGTACAGCTGCTGGGTTGGATTCCTGACCACAGCCGGCCAAGAGCACGGTGACGCTAAAAACGATGAGATATCTCAATGCGGAGTTTCCTTTTTCCGTCAATTAGTATTCTCGAGGTTTCGCTTTGCTGAGTTGACGCAATCGCCGTATCCGCTAGCGTCCTCGCTGTCATCGTAAACTTCATCGCAGATCTGCTTCGCTTGCTGAGTCGAGGATGCTGTATGTGCCGGTGGATTGCAGGCTGAAGTATTCGCCGCAATTATCGCGGCGATAATCAAACCTAAAGCTATCAACGTATGATGGGGCTCCATGCTTCGGTTTCCTCGAACAGTTTGTCAGTCGTTGTCCTTGCCTACCGTCACTCCATCCACTGTCAGGGTCAGGAAAATAGGCCAAGTCGAGCCGTTCTTGATATCCCACACATAAAAGTGCTTGCCTGGAGTGCCCATGATCTGTGAGTTGTCCTCGACCTGGCGTCTCGCCTGCTCATCCGGCGCGATTACCTGGACGGCGTAACACGGACGGCCGGTATCTAAGTCATACGGACCAGCCTGTCGCCGAAATCGAGAGCCGGGGGGGCAGAGTAATTTTGTGCTCGTTTTTTTCACTGCTCATGATCTTTTCCTCGAACTCGTTGCTGCATTGATAAAACGTTCATAAGTCCCCGGCCATGGACGCCTCAAGCTAGGCCCAAGCGAGCTTCTTGATGGGCAATATTAAAACACCTGAAGGGCAGCAATCGGCCAAAAGCTGTTAATAAAATATATCTAAAAAAATAGTGACAGCTCAGCGCTGAATCAGATGGGGCACTGATTGAGCGACAACAAGTTATTATTCCATTTGCTATCTGCATAAGTACGCAAATACGGAGCACGACCAGATTCTCGTACGACACCAATATTTACACGGGCACGACTAACCGGATCGATCACATAGAAAGTGTTTGTACCAGCATCAATACTGGCAATCACTTGCTCGCGAGTCCAGCGCCATTGATTTGCTGGATTGCCTAGATGAGTGATGTGTTCATGGGAACTATTTACATTGGGTTTGTTAATGCACGTTACTTGAACGTCGGTCATTTTGATTTCCTTTTCATGGTTGAACTTTATAAAAAGAACTGACAGCCCCCCACCTTTGTACTGGCCCGATGATGCCTTAGTCAATAATCCTTTGGATCGCCGTTAGTTTCACCGACAAATGGAGTGTCAGCTCCTGGCCGATTGCTGCCTCTCACGAAGGGCTGTAATCGGCCGATTAGAGCCCCCTTCCCAGCGCCCCTCTCAGCCTTTGTAGCCCCTAGCTCTGCCTGAAAAGGAATCCGTCACGGCCATTCTCCAGATTCAACGCCATCCAGAATGACGTTCGCTTGGACGTCATACGCCCCATGACTCACCACCACCGCCACACTCAAACCCCCAACCGCGGGAACGACCCGCTACCCCCGCAAGTCTACCGACACCCAATCATCGGTAAGGTACAGCGCAATGGACAAGACAATCACCGTGGACCAACTGGCGACCACCGACCTCAGATCAATCAACGAAATATGGCTCGGCGGTACGCATACCGAGCTGTGCCTGTGGCGTGGCGAGGCGGTTTTCACTCACGAAATGCTAAGCGAGGGTACTCACGATCAGAATGTTCGACGCCTGTGCCTGCAGTTGGTCGACCCTGATGATCAGGCCGCAGTGGCCCACGTTGAGGTGATCGTGCGCGAGCGGCTGGAAAAAATGGGCAAGGAGGGCGAGTTTTATCCGGCCGAGGAGGCGGACACTCGTCAATAGTCGCTGTGGCGCTGCGGGCGATAGGGGGCGAAAGCAGCCCTCAACGGTGCAAACCGGTCTACCATGGCGGCCTGGCAGTGGTTCACTGCGCTTCCGTTCATTTTCTATAAAGGCATTGCGATGACCATCGACCAAATCTCCCTCCCCAAAGGCGTAGGCCCTCACGCGGCCAAGCTGCTCGACGCTATCACTGGCGCCTCCACCCACGAAGAACTCAACCGCGCAGGCGGCAAGGCTGAAGGGTTTGTTTTGGGGCTGGAGTCGACCAAAGCGATCAAAAGCCAGATCGCCGAGTCGTTGTATGTGGCGTATGACGACGCCGCCAGCAATCGGGCGGGTGAGTTGAAGGGATAGGCGTTTTCGCGGCACGGCCCGCGCGGCTTTAGATAGACTGGATGCCTCAATTTTTCAGGATGAAATGCTCATGTTCAAAGCTGCCCTTGCTTCGCTGTTGTTGACCTGCACTTTTTGCGCTCACGCCGGTACGACGGTCGATGTGTCGAAGATTTACGGCAAGATCCAGTTCGTGGACAGCTATCCCGACTACAAGGTGAAGGTGGTGAATCAATACCCCGACCTTAAGGTGAAGAAGGTGGTTTCCTGGCCGGACTCTGTCGGCAAATGGCAAACCGTCGACAGCTACCCCGACTACAAGATCCAGATTGTCGATTCCTATCCGGACTTCACTATTGAATATGTCGAGAGCTGGCCTGGGGTCAATTGATCGCGGCAAGCCGTTGCAGGTCGCCTGCGACGGCTTGTCGGGCGGGTTGCTGATCAGCCAGGGCAGGGCGCTTCACGGTCGAGCAGCTTGGCGGTGAGGAGTACGCCCAGTTCGCTCAGTTGGTGGATCGCCAGGGCGATGTCGCGGTGTTTGCCGTTCAGGTCTTCGGACAGGTCGAGCAGCAGGGTGCTGACTGAGGTGAAGGTTTCGTAACTGTTGGTGATGAGGGTTTCGGTGCTGGCGTTGGGGGCGACGGTGAAGAGGTTTGAATCCGGAGTGATTTTAAACATATGGATATCCTGGATTGGGCCGCCACCTTGCCGCTACTAAACGAAAGGGGGGCAGCTGTACGCAGGTTAGTAGACCGGTGGATATCCAAAGCCGGCGCGCCCGAAAGCGCCCTACGCACAGCTACCATCAAGCAAAGACGCAATGTCTTGCTGATGAAACTTATGCACTTGAAGATACCCACAATTCAGGCTACTAAACCCGATCACCGAGAGATTCAGCGACCGAGCCACCTTAGAGACGGCCTACCCAGTGCACAAGCCGGCGGATTCTGACGCACGTGTAGGCAAGGGAGCAAGGCGTTGCGGGGGATTCGGATTTTGCCTTCAGGAGCGTTAACCGTGACGTTGAGCACTGACGCATTTATCACACTGGCCATGGCCAACCCGCTCAACGCTGAAATCACCGCGCGCCTGCCGGCGCTTGGGGTGGACCAATGCCTGCTGACGGCGGGGTGCCTGTTTCAGGCGGTGTGGAATCATCAGGCGAATCTGCCGGCGGATCATGGGGTGAAGGACTACGACGTTTTTTACTTCGATACGGACCTGTCCTACGAGGCTGAGGACGTGGTGATCCAGAAGGCGAACGCGCTGTTCGCGGACCTGGGGGTGAATGTCGAGGTACGCAATCAGGCGCGGGTTCATCTCTGGTATGCCCAGCGGTTTGGCCGGCCGTATTTGCAACTGCACTCGGCGCGGCAGGGGGTTGATCGGTATCTGGTGGCCGGCACGTGCGTGGCGCTGGAGGTGGCGACGGGCGAGGTGTATGCGCCGTATGGGTTGGCGGATGTGGAGCAGGGGATTTTGCGGATCAACCCGCTGCATCCGGAGCGGGCGTTGTTTGAGGCTAAGGCGCAGAGTTATCAGGCGCGGTGGCCCTGGCTGAGGATTGTTTGATGCCGATCTCTATTATGTTGTGGCGAGCGGGCTTGCCCCGCGTTGGGGTGCGAAGCGCCCCCAATCGAGCAAAACGCGGTGTACCTGATACGGCTCAGCGCCTGGCTTTGGGGCTGCTGCGCAGCCCAACGCAGGACAAGCCTGCTCGCCATTTCCGCCGTCTTTTCCATGGCCGTTTTTTGGGAGGTTTGCACACTGCTCTAATAGCCCGTTACACCCCGAAAATGGCTTCAATTTCGATATTCAGTTCCGGGGAAAACAACTTTGAAACTTCGACCAGAGAGCTGGCAGGGAAGTGCCCTTCATAATGCTGACCCAACACCTTACGCAGCTCCCCGGCTTGGCTGAAGTCGGTGATGAATATAGTCACTTTCAAGAGTGAAGACATACCGGAGCCCTCTTCGGCGGCAACCGCTTTAATCTGCTCCAAAATAGCATTGGCCTGTTTTTCAAGGCTCAGCCCTTGAGCATCAGTTCCAAACGCTGTGAAGCCTGACAGGTACAGGGTATTGCCATTTTTCACCGAATGCGAATAGGGGCCCACGACGGGAGGAAGTGCATCATAAATTTTACGTTCGATTTTATTGCTTGGCATAGTTGCGCGTCCGAATGTTTAGTGCGTGGTTGATCTTGAGGTGCCTAAAATCAAGTGATTACTCAGGATTTTTCCGAGTTGGCTATGCTCTCAAAAACCGGCAACAGACAGTAGTCACGTTTCTCTACGGTTAATGCCTGTTTCTCTATGTGTTGAATCTCGCAATATTTCAGGCTCGCGTACGTATGTCATAATCCCTTTGGCAGCGTGTAAAGATAGGTCGCGCCCCGATATTCTTGCGCAGGAGGTATTAGTAGGTGAAGAATTATCGTTATGCCGCTGAAGAGGGTCGCGTGGCGCTCAGGGAAATATTACTTGGCTTTCTTCCTGAGGCGGGCCGGTTCCCAACGCCTATAGAGGGGTTTGCGCTGCATCGCTATGACCATTCAGACACGGCAAAGCCCCATTTCTACAATCCGATACTGATCGTCGCTGTACAGGGGAAGAAATGGGTTCGTATTGGTATCAACGATATATCATTCGGAGAACACACGTGCTTTATCGCCGGCGTGAACATGCCAGTCACCAGTTGCCTCTTGGAAGCAACCCCGGAAATGCCTTACCTGTCGATGTCCTTGGACCTTGACAGGCATTTGATGGCCGCGTTGGCCGCTAAAACTCCACCGCCAATTGAATATAACACCGACACTGCAGTTGGCGCCGCAGTGCAAGAACTCACCCAGGAATTGCTCGATGCCTTTTTACGAATGATTGAATTACTCGACCAACCAGAGCAGGCGAAGACACTGGGCGCGTTGATATATCAAGAAATTCACTATCGATTGCTCGCAACGCCCTTTGGGCACCAGCTTCGCCTACTGAATTCAGTGGGTTCTCAAAGTAATAAAATTAATCAAGCTATCCTGTGGTTGCGGGAGAATTACCGGGAAGCGTTGCAGGTAGATAAATTGGCTGCAACACTGAATATGGCGTCTTCGACCTTATATAAACACTTTAAAGAAGTCACAACGCTCAGTCCCCTTCAATATCAGAAACGTTTGCGTCTAGATGAGGCGCAGCGCTTGATGCTGGTTGAAAATTGCGATGTCATTCAAGCGGCGTTAATGGTGGGTTACGAAAGTGCCAATCAATTCAGTCGAGAATATAAACGGCTGTTTGGTGAACCGCCTAGAAAGAATGTCGTAACAATAAGGACGGGTAGGCAGTCGTCACTCGAAACGGGGGTGGGGCGATCCTCGCGCTCATAAATCAACCGCTCCCGCGACAGCCAGTGCCTCGCGAGCCTATCTACGCTTCCCCTAACGAAGCCCACTGACGCACTTGGTGCAGGAACTGCTGTTGCAAGGCGACGAAGTGATCTTCGAAAAAAGCCGACCCAATGCATTCGCTTCTACTGACTTGGCCGATCGGTTAAAGGCTTGTGGATCACTGGGCGTAGTTATTGCCGGAATGAAGACCCAGTACTGTGTCGACAGCACCTGTCGCGCCGCACGAGATCTTGGATTCGATACAGTGCTGATCGCCGATGGTCACACCTGCACTGACACCCCTGCATTGACGGCCGAAAATATTGTCGCTCATCACAATGCAACCTTGGCGGGACCGTTCTGCCGTGTCATTCACGCTGAGGACTGGTGTTTCTAATCGGCATAGATAGATCGGCTCGAGATTGGGTCGATCTTTCAACAGTGGGTCAATCGAGTCCTTCGCGACAGACTGTAATCGGCCAATCAGCGATGGCATGGACTCAAGTTTCCGATTTGTCTCAAATCTACCTGACGTTGGCCGGCGCTGGATTTCTTTTTAAGCTTGCTGAAACGTTTCACCCGGTTTATAAAAATGGCACAACTCCAAGAAAGGCCGCCGCCATGACCCCGCTCAAACTTTTTGTTGCCATCAGCACGCTGTCCGCTGCCTCCCACGCCATGGCCTGGGATTACGTTCTGCTCGACACCGACAAAGCCGCCCAGAGCTGGCAGATCACCAGTCAGCAACTCGGACTAAAAACCGACAAACCCTTCAGCGTTACCCTGCGCACCTTGCACGGCGGTCGGCAGGAGGGCGTCAGCATTGTCGACATCGATAACGGCACGATGAAACTCTCGGTAGTGCCGACTCGCGGAATGAACGTCTTGCAGGCCTCGGTTGGCAATGTACGCATGGGCTGGGATTCGCCGGTCAAGGAAGTGGTCAATCCGTCCTTCATCGAACTCAATGGCCGCGGTGGCCTGGGCTGGCTGGAAGGTTTCAATGAGCTGGTCACCCGCTGCGGATACGAATGGGTCGGCCATCCCGGTGTCGACAACGGCGAACTGCTGACCCTGCACGGTCGGGCCGCCAACATTCCTGCGAATAAAGTCACGCTGCACATCGATGAAAAACCACCGTACGCCATCACCCTGCGCGGTGAACTGAAAGAACAGGCGTTCAAGAAGGTCGACTTCTCGGTCGCGACCGAACTGGTCACCGAACCCGGCAGCGTCGCGTTTGCCCTCAACGACACCCTGACCAACAACGGCGACTATCCGAAGGAATACCAGGCGCTGTATCACAGCAACTTCAGCACCCCGTTCCTGGAGCAGGGCGCTCGTTTCGCCGCGCCGGTGAAACAGGTGTCGCCTTTCAACGACAAGGCCAAGGGCGAGCTGCCCGACTGGCAAACCTACCGCGCACCGACCAGGGACTACGACGAAACGGTTTACAACGTGGTGCCGTATGCTGACGCCAAGGGCGATACGTTGACCGTGTTGCATAACAAGGCTGGCAGCCTGGGCGTTTCGGTGGGCTTCAATACTCAGACACTGCCCGTGTTTTCCCTGTGGAAAAACACCGATACCCAAGGCCAGGGCTATGTCACGGGGCTGGAGCCGGGGACGAGTTTTTCCTACAACCGCCGTTATCAGCGGCCACTGAACCTGGTACCGACAATTGGGCCCAAGGAACACAAGCAGTTCCGCATCAGCTACAGCTTGTTGGCGGACAAGGCGGCGGTGGATAAGGCCTTGAAGCAGGTGAGCGAGATTCAGGATGGGCGGGAGACTGAGGTGCGGCAGACGCCGTTGGTTGATCTGACCAAGGAGTGACACCAGATGGAGCATTTTCGGCCGTAAATAGTCGCGTCTGATCACGTCGGCGTGTTCAAGATCCGCCAGTGAGCGCGCGACCTTGAGCAATCGATGGGCTGCTCGCAAAGATTCGGTCACTGTCCGCTCTTGGTCGTTTTCAGCCGATCACCTCAGGCAGAAAACGGCCAGAAGCTGGCTTCATCGGCGTGACTATCAAGCGTGGCGCTCATAGGTAAGGTAGTCGTGTGCCCCTGTCCCGGTACACAGAAAACCCGCTTTTTGGTACATCAATTTTGCAGGGTTATCAGGCCGTACACTTAAACGCAATTGACTGAATCCCTGCGCTGCCGCGTCCAGCGCATACGCCCCCAGAAGTGCCATTCCTACGCCGCTACGCCTATGGTCTGCCACTACGTGGATAGTGCTAAGTTCTGCGTGGTCTTGATCAGGCGTCCAAAGCGAGTATCCCGCGAAGTGGTCACCCATGAGCGCGATTGTAAACCGTTCGAAATTTTCCACCCAGCGCGTCAGGTGCCGCTCCAGTTGCAAGCGCCACGTAATTTCATGCTCAGGTTCCCAACACCGAATATAGCTTTCCTCGCCTCGGTAGATAGCCGGGATATCAGTCACACTTGCTTGCCTTAGTCGTATTGCCATTCCATTAGTCCGTGATTGAACGAAACTGCATGATATGGCGCGCTTGGTCTTTCGCAAACTCGCGAACCACGCCGCTAAGCGACTGCTGGATATCACAGGTGAACTAGTAGATCGTTCAAGCGCGATTGGACGGTGCGTAACAACGACGTCGCAGAGGTTTGGAGGGCTGGCAAGGCAGCCATCATTAAAGGGATTCAAGCTTACGAATCGGCCAGGAATCTTCGGCCGTCAGTTATGAGCTATCCACCACACCTGAAGCCGTCAGTCATTGTCATTGCAGCCAGTGTCGCAAAGCTCATGGCGCCGCATTTGCTTCGTACGGCAGCGTTCCGCGTAGCGCGCTGCGAATATAAGGTAGGCTCAAGCGAGCCCCTTCTCTATGGCGATGTGTTTTCGCGCTTCATTCCCGCACGACGTGTAGGAATGATCCTTGTCTCGGCGATGAACTTTTAACCCCGTACTGCCCGTCCAAGGTGGGAACCCTTCCAGATCAAGGATCGTCCATGACCTTTTTTATCTTCCTGCTCGCCTGCGCCGCTGCGGCCAGTACCGGTGTGATTTTCAAGCCGGGTGCCTGGTACGAATCCCTCGTCAAACCCAGTTTTACCCCTCCCAATTGGCTGTTCCCGGTCGCCTGGACGATTATCTATCTATTGCTCGCCTGGGCCGGTTATCGCCTCAGCCTGATCCCGGGCAGTGAGCTGGTGCTGGCGCTGTGGGCGGCGCAGATTGCGTTGAATACGCTGTGGACGCCGGTGTTTTTCGGCGCCCATCGGTTGTTTGCGGGCATGGTGATTATTGTGTTGCTGTGGCTCACCGTGGCGGCGATGGTGGTGTTCGCGGTACGCCTGGACTTGATCACCGGCTTGATGCTGTTCCCTTACCTGGCGTGGCTGTGTGTGGCGGCGGCGTTGAATTTTTCGATTTTGCGGAATAACCGTTAATGGCCCATAAACACTGGCCCGCCTCCGAGGCCGAACTCGCCCAGATGCGCCGCTTCAACCAAAAGCTCGCGTGGATGCCGCGCTTCAAGATCCGCAACCGCGTCACCCCGCGTCTGATTCAGGCGCTGTTGCGCGTCAGTCAGAAGATCAAGCGCGCAACGCCGGCTGAGAGCAGGGTTGTGAATGGCGTGCCGGTGCGCATTTTGCGGCCATCCGGCACGCCCAAGGGAGTGGTGCTGGATATCCACGGTGGCGGCTGGGTGATCGGCAATGCGCAGATGGACGACGCGCTGAACCTGGGCATGGTGCGGGCGTGCGATGTGACGGTGGTGTCGGTGGATTATCGGCTGGCGGTCGACACGCCGGTTGAGGGGCTGATGGACGACTGCCTCGCCGCCGCGCGGTGGCTGCTGACGGCCGATGAGTTTGCAGGCTTGCCGGTGTTTGTCGTCGGTGAGTCGGCCGGTGGGCATTTGGCGGCCGCGACCTTGCTGACGCTCAAGCAATGGCCTGATCTGCTCAAGCGTGTAAGCGCGGCGGTGTTGTATTACGGGGTTTACGATTTGACCGGCACGCCGAGCGTGCGCACCGCCGGGCCGGACACCTTGCTGCTGGACGGCCCGGGAATGGTCGACGCGCTGCGCCTGCTGACGCCGGGATTGAATGATGAAGAACGCCGGCAGGCGCCATTGTCGCCGCTGTATGGTGACTTCGACGGGATGCCGCCGGTGTTGATGTTCGTCGGGGAACTGGATCCGCTGAAGGATGACACGCTGCAGATGGCTGAACGTTGGCCGGGGGCTGAGACCCATCTTCTGCCGGAATCTGCCCATGGGTTTATCCATTTTCCGGTGGCGATGGCGGAGGGTGTGTTGGTTTATAGCCGGCGGTGGATTACCACCTGCATTCACGACGAGCGTGGTTGAAAGGAGCGCCCAAGAATCAAAAGCCAGAGCAAAGCAAATAGATCAAAACCAGTGTGATATCTATCAGATAAATGGAGATCAAACGGTGGGAGGGGGCTTGCTCCCGATGGCAGTGGGGCAGCTGCAAATAAACTGACTGACATTCAGCCATCGGGAGCAAGCCCCCTCCCACATTCATACCGCCCTCCACCCGCCAAAGGACACTGCGATGCGCGAATACACCGTCACCTACCTCTTCAACAACCAGTCCCGCACCCACACCTTCGAACTCAACCAACCCGAACTCCCCGATCACGACGCTGCCCTGCACCTGCTGGCCCTGCACCTGGGCGACGCCGAGAACAGCCTGATCCTGCCGCCCGCCGATGCCACGCCTGAACAGATCCTCGCGCAAGCCGCCATCGTCGGCATCACCCGGATCCAGGTGGCATGAGTCCGCGCATCCAAGCCGGTGAGTGATTTCTGGCTGCGCCAGGGCTTTGCAGTCGTTGATATCGAAGACGATCCGCTGTGGCAAACCACGCACGTGCAGCGGCCAATAAATGCTTGACCTGGCCATGGGAGGATTTCTGTCGGCGGCGGTCAGACTGACTACTACGCGCCCTTAAATCTGCTGGTGGTTCAATCCCGTGATTACGCATTCCTTCTTGTCGGGGGGCGGCGAGCTGGCCTCCCTGATCCAGTCCAGGGATTGGTCGGCAACGCCGCTGGGTCCGATCGAGCACTGGCCGCAGAGCCTGCGCACCACCGTCAGCCTGTGCCTGGCGTCGAACTTCCCGATCAATATCATCTGGGGTCCGGAGAACACGCAGATCTACAACGACGGCTACAAGGTGTTGTGTGGCGAGTCGCACCCGCGCGCGCTGGGCGAGGGTTACCACGTGACCTGGGCCAGCGCCTGGCCGGCCATCGGCGAGCCGTTCACGCGGGCGCTGGCAGGGGAAACCAGTTTTCTCGAAAACCAGCGCATGTTCCTCACGCGCAACGGTTACCTGGAAGAGACCTTCTTCACCTTTTCCACCTCGCCCATCCGCGATGAAACCGGCGGTATCGGCGGGCTGTTTCACCCGGTGACCGAAACCACCGTGACCATCCTGGCCGAGCGCCGCACCCGTGCGCTGCGTGACCTGACTGGCCGGCTGGCGGTTGCCGAGGATTTGCCTCAGCTGATCGCGCTGACGGTCGAGACACTGGCGACGTTCAACTTCGATATTCCCTTCCTGCTGTTTTACGCGCGGGAAGCCGACGGCTACCGCCTGGTGCAGCACGTCGGCATTGGCGCAGATACCGCCGCATCCCCGGCCTGGATCAGCCTGGATGACACCGCGCCATGGCCGCTGGGCGCGGCGTGCGCGCAAAAGCGCACGCTGCAGATGGACGACATTGAGGCATTGTTCGCCGGCATTGACTGCGGGCCGTACCCGGAATCGCCGCTCACGGCTTTCGTGTTGCCGCTGGTGGTGCCCGACGATACGCAGACGCCGCTGTTGCTGGTGGCCGGTGCCTCGCCGCGCCTGCCGATGAATGATATTTACCGCGGCTTTTTCGAGCTGTTGGGCGCCGCGCTCTCGGCGGCGCTGGCCACCGTGCGGGCGCGGGCCTACGAACGTCAGCGCGCCGATGCCCTGGCTGCCATCGACCAGGCCAAGACCACCTTCTTTACCAATATCAGTCATGAATTCCGCACGCCGCTGACCCTGATGCTCGGGCCGCTGGAGCAATCGCTGGCCCTGGGCGACGCGTTGCCTGCCGATGAGCGCGAGCGCGTGACTCTGGCCTATCGCAACGGCCAGCGCCTGCTCAAGCTGGTCAATTCGCTACTGGAGTTTTCGCGCATCGAGGCCGGTCGCGCCCAGGCATCCTACGAACCGGTGGACCTGCCCGAATTGACCGCCGACCTCGCCTCCAATTTTCGCTCGGCCTGCGAGCGTGCGGGTCTGGCGCTGATCATCGATACCACGCCATTGCCAGACACGGCCTACGTCGACCGGGACATGTGGGAAAAGGTGGTGCTGAACCTGATTTCCAACGCCTTCAAGTTCACCCTGGCCGGGCAGATTCGGGTCAGCGTCGAACCCGGCGCCGATGGCGCGAGTGCCCAGGTTTGTGTCACTGACACCGGCACCGGCATTGCGGCCGATGAACTGCCGCGCCTGTTCGAGCGTTTCCACCGGATCGACAACCCCGCCGGCCGCTCGTTCGAAGGTTCGGGTATTGGCCTGGCGCTGGTGGATGAGCTGGTGCGCCTGCAGGGCGGCAGGCTTTCGGTGAACAGTGAAGTCGGAGTGGGCAGCACCTTCACCATCACCTTGCCGCTGGGCCGCCGCCATGTGCCCAAACCGCTGCACAGCCCGGCGCTGCTGCACGGTTCCACTACCAACGTCAGCGCCTTTGTCGAGGAAGCTATGGGCTGGTTGCCCGACGCGCCGGCGCCGCAGGTGCAGGATGAGCCTGACGCCGAACCGTTTGAAGAATGCGTGCTGCTGGCCGATGACAACGCCGACATGCGCGCCTATGTCGCCCGCCTGCTGCAAGCCGAAGGCCTGCGCGTGGAGACGGCGACCGATGGCCAGGCGGCACTGGAGGTTGCGCGCGAGCGCTTGCCGCAGTTGATTCTTACCGACGTGATGATGCCGGTGCTCGATGGCTTTGGCCTGTTGCGCGCGGTGCGTGAGGACGCGCGCCTGCAGGCGACCCCGGTGATTCTGCTGTCGGCCCGCGCCGGCGAAGAGGCTCGCGCCGAAGGCCTGGCGGCGGGCGCCGATGACTACCTGATCAAACCGTTTTCAGCGCGCGACCTGATCGCGCGCGTCACCTCGCAGTTGGCCCGTGCGCGCAATCGGCGCGAGGCCGCGTTGCGCGAAAGTGAAGCGCGGCTGCGCCTGGCCATCGACGCTGGGCAGATCGGTGAATGGGAGCTGGACATTGGTGCCGACAGCTCGGTGCGCGCTGCCCGGCATGACCAGATTTTCGGCCACAGCGCGCGGGTCGAGCACTGGGGCATCGACACCTTCATGTCTCACGTGTTGCCCGAGGACCGGCCCGATGTGGAGGCGTCGTTCAAGCGGGCGGCCGAGCAGGGCACCGGCTGGGATTTCCAGTGCCGTATCCGCCGCGCCGAGGACCAGCAGGTGCGCTGGATCCTCGCGCGCAGCACGCCGCAGCTCGATGCTCAGGGCCGCACCCTGAAACTGTTCGGCCTGGTGCAGGACATCACCGATCAAAAACGCGTCGAGCTGGGCATGCAGGCGCTCAACGAAACCCTGGAGCAGCGCATCACCGAGGCCATGGAAGAGCGCAGCAAGGCTGAAGAACAACTGCGCCAGGCGCAGAAGCTCGAGGCGCTGGGCCAGCTCACCGGCGGCGTGGCCCACGACTTCAACAACCTGTTGACGGTGATTCGCTCGTCCCTTGACCTGCTGGAACGCCCGGAATTGCCCGAGGTGCGGCGCAGCCGTTACCTGGCGGCCATCTCCGACACGGTCAATCGCGCGGCGCGTCTTACCGGGCAACTGCTCGCCTTCGCACGCCGACAGGCGTTGAAGCCGCAGACCTTCGACGTCAGCCAGAGCGTGACCTCGCTGGTGGAAATGATGGAATCTTTGTGCGGCGCCCATATCCAGATCAGCACCGACCTGGCGCCCCAGGACTGTTGTGTGTACGCCGACTCCAGCCAGTTCGACTCGGCGCTGGTGAATGTGGCGGTCAACGCGCGGGATGCGATGAAGGGCGTTGGCCGTTTGACCATCGCCGTGGCGGCAGTCGACACCCTCCCTGCGCTGCGCGGCCAGCCGCAGGTGCAAGGCGACTTTGTTGCAATCGCCATGCGCGACACCGGCAGCGGCATTCGGCCGGAGCATCTGGAGCGGATTTTCGAGCCGTTCTTCACCACCAAGAATGTGGGGCAGGGCACCGGGCTTGGCCTCAGCCAGGTGTTCGGCTTTGCCAAGCAATCGGGCGGCGAAGTGCGGGTGAGTACTGAACTCGGTCAGGGCTCGACCTTTACCCTGTATCTGCCCCGGGTCACCGCGCAACCACTGGAGCCCGATGTGCCGCTGGAGCCGGCGCTCCTCACCGACGGGCAGGGCGGCCGCGTGCTGGTGGTGGAAGACAATATCGAAGTCGGCACCTTCGCCACCCAGGCGCTGGAGGAGCTGGGCTATCAGGCGACCTGGGCGGTGAATGCCGAGCAGGCACTCAAGTGTCTGACCGACGCCGCCGAGGATTTCGACGTGGTGTTTTCGGACGTGATGATGCCGGGCATGAATGGCCTGGAACTGGCCAAGGAGATCCAGCAGTTGTGGCCGGCGTTGCCGATTGTGCTTACCAGTGGCTACAGCCATGTGCTGGCGCAGCAAGGCACCCACGGCTTCGACTTGCTGCACAAGCCGTATTCCATTCACCAATTGCTGCAGATTTTGCGCAAGGCCTGTGTCAAGCAGGGTTCAGCTTGAGCGCAGGCGCAGGATCTGCGCGCCGTCGAACGGGTCGGTCAGGTAATGGCCCTGCACGCCGAAGGTGTCCTGCAACCGCTGTGGCATGAGCACCTCCAGCGGTTTGCCCAGCGCTACCAGCCGTCCGCGATCCAGCACGGCGAGGCGGTCGCAGGTCAGCGCCTGGTTGAGGTCGTGCAAGGCAATCAGGGTGGTCACCGGTAACGCCTGCACGCCTTTGAGGATCGTCAGTTGGTGCTGGATGTCGAGGTGATTGGTCGGCTCATCCAGCAGCAGAATCTGTGGCCGTTGCGCCAGCGCACGGGCGATATGCACGCGCTGGCGCTCGCCGCCGGAGAGGCTGCGCCAGGCACGCTGGCTGAGGTGGGTGGCGTCCACGTCGTGCAGGGCCTGGTGCACGATGGCCTCGTCCTCGTGGGACCAGGGGCTCAGCGCCGACAGCCAGGGCGTGCGGCCCAGGGCCACGGCGTCGAACACGCCGATGGCGTCGTCGGTGTCGGCCTGTTGTTCCACCACCGCCAGTTGTTGCGCAATGACGCGGCGCGACAAGCTGCCCAGACGCTTGCCGCCCAGGCGCACGTCGCCGCTGGCGGGCGTGCGCAGGCCGGCCAGCAGCTTGAGCAGGGTGGATTTGCCGGAGCCGTTCGGCCCGACGATGCCCAGGGTTTCCCCCGCCTGCACCTCCAGGTGAATATCGTGCAGCAACTGCGCATCGCGCACCCTGAAGCCCAGGCCGCTGCAACTCAATACGCTCATCGCGCGTTTCTCCGGCCGATCAGGATCAACGCGAACACCGGTGCGCCGACCAGTGCGGTGACTACTCCGACCGGAATCACCTGGCCCTTGATCAGGCTGCGCGAGAGCACGTCCGCCGCGATCAGAAACAGCGCGCCGCCCAGAGCGCTGGCCGGCAGCAGCCGCGAATGCGCGGTGCCGAGCAGCAGGCGCACGGCGTGGGGAATCACCAGGCCGACAAAGCCGATGGCGCCGACAATCGATACCATCACCGCCGTCACCAGCGCGGCGCAGCCCACCAGCACGCATTGCACGCGGCGCACCGGAATGCCGAGGGAGGCCGCCGAGTCGCTGCCGAAGGTAAACGCATCCAGCGCGCGGCGGTGCCACAGGCACACGATCAGGCCGGCGACCGCCACCGGCACGGCCAGCCACACCGATGGCCAGCGCACGCCACTGAGGTTGCCGAGCAGCCAGAACATGATGCCGCGCGCCTGTTCGGAGCTGGCCGATTTAGTGATCAGGAACGCGGTGAGCGCATTGAACAGCTGGGAACCGGCGATGCCCGCGAGGATGATCTGCCCAGTGCCGCGCGCCGAGCCACTGGCCCGCGCGAGCAGGGTCACCAGCGCGAAGGCGGCCATGGCGCCGACGAATGCCCCCGCCGACAGTGAAATCAGCCCGCCGCCCACGCCGATCAGGGCGACCAGCACCGCGCCGGTGGAGGCGCCGGCGCTGATGCCTAGCAGGTACGGGTCGGCCAACGGGTTGCGCAGCAACGACTGCAGGATCACCCCGCAGGTCGCCAGCCCGGCCCCGCAGGCGGCGGCCACCAGCGCGCGGGTGAGGCGGTAGTTCCACACCACGCCCTCGTCGATGGGGTCGAGCACGTAGCCGGCCGCCCACAGTTTATTGGCCAACACCTTGAGCACCACCTGCGGTGCGATGGCGGTTTCGCCGATGGCCACCCCGGCGAGCAGGGCGATCAGCAGCAACGTGAGGGCGAGCAGGGTGCGCATCATTGGGGCAGGTCGTAGCCGTCGATGGCGCCGGCCAGTTGTTCCAGGCCGTCGAACATGCGAATGCTGGCCTGCAGCGCCAGGGCGTCGAGGACGATGATACGGTTGTGTTTGACGGCGTCCATGTTGCGGGTCACCGGGTCGCTGCGCAGGAAGGCAAGTTTCTGTTGATGGTCGTCGGCGGGGTAGCGGCGCCGGTCCATGCGTGCGATCACCAGAAAGGTCGGGTTGGCCTTGGCGATGGTTTCCCAGCCGACGGCGGGCCACTCTTCATCGGACTGCACCACGTTGGACAGGCCCAGGGTGTGCAGCATGAATTCGGGGATGCCCTTGTGGCCGGCCACGTAGGGATCGCTGGCCATCTCGGCGCTGGAGAACCACACCAGCGCGCTGGCCTGCTTCAAGCCCTTGCCTTGCGCGGTGGCGACGGATTTGTCCAGGCGTGCCTTGAGTTCGTCGTTGAGCTGTTGACCGCGCGCCTGCACGTCGAAGATCTCGGCCAACTGACTGATGCTCTTGTAGATCGTGTCGATGCGAAACGGCTCCAGCCGCGTGCCGTCGGCGCCCACCAGGTTGTCCTTGCCTTCGCAGTCCGACGGCAGCAGGTAGGTGGGGATGTTCAGTTCATGAAACTGCTCGCGGGTGCCTACCACGCCTTGTGCGCCGACCACCCATTCCAGCTCGGCGGCCACCAGCTGCGGGCGCTTGGCGATGACGGATTCGAAGCTCGGCTCGTTGTTGGCCAGGCGCTCGATGCCATCGTTGAGGGTTTTGTACTGCGCCAGCACGTTGTTGAACCACAGCGAGGTGCCGACTACTTTGTCACCGACGCCCAGGGCATAAAGCATTTCGGTGGCGGCCTGGCCGATGGTCACGCTGCGTGCGGGGGCCTGGGCGAAGCTGATGTGGCTGCCGCAGTTTTCCAGGGTCAGCGGGTAGTGGGTCGGCGCGGCGTGGGCCTCTGCAACGGACAGCCCGAGGCCGATCATCAAGGCGGTAACGCGTGGCAGCATGGGGGCAATCTCCGTTTGAACCGTTGGCGAAACCCCAATGAGTCCCGTCCGGGAAACGGCGCGGTATGGTAGTGCATGGCGGGGTGGGCGGGAAGATGCGGGGCTGCTCTCAACAGCAGACCGCTTCCATTGTGGCCAGCAGGCTTGCCCTGTGGCGAGCAGGCTTGCCCTGCGTTGGGGTGCGAAGCGCCCCCAATCAAGCAAAACGCGGTGTACCTGATACGGCTCAGCGCCTGGTTTTGGGGCTGCTGCGCAGCCCAACGCAGGGCAAGCCTGCTCGCCACGGGGCAAGCCTGCTGGCCACAGGGCAGGTGCGCTATCGGCGGTGCATCACAAACGAATATCTTCCGGGCCGCGAATCAGCGCTTCAATGCGCGTGCCTGTGGCGCGCTCTTCGTTGCTGAAGCCGTCGTAATCGGCCAGGTTGCCGAAGCGAACGCCGGTCAGCTGTTCTATCTGAAGCACGCTGCGCTGGTAGGTCCGCAACTGGCCGAACACCAGGTCGAGCTGGCCCAGTTCGCGGCTCTGGTCGATCATGTACGCGCTGGCTGAGGGCTTGCCATCGTCGCTGAGGTAGGCGACGACTTTCCAGAAGGCCTTGGGAATCCGGATGCCCCGGTAAAGGCGGTCGTCTTCGCCGAACACCGGGCCGGTAAACACCGTGGCCCGGGCTTTCCAGCGCTGGGTGTTGTCGAGGATATAGTCTTCGAGTTCCAGCCAGGTCTTCTGGTTGAAGCCGCTCATCTGCGGCGAGCAGTTGGTGAAATGGAAGGTGTCGACGTTGGCGGTGGCGGCCTCGGCGCCCCAGTTGGGATCCTGGCGTCGCACCAGGTGGCCACGGTCCAGGCCATTGCCGGCGTAGAGCTCCTCACCGACCTGGGCGTCGACGGGCAAGCGGCCGTCGTAGGCCCAGGTGTCGTTGCTGCGCACGATGTCCACGTGTTGCGCGCCGTCGATATTGACGCCGACGTAGAAGGCCAGGCGCCTGGAGCGCGACATCGTGATGGAAAAATGCGTGTAGTCCAGGCGCTTTGGCTGCAGATCATCGGCCAGGGCCTGGTCAACCGTGGGCCAGGGCACTTCGAAGCCGCCAAGAAAGTCCTCGGCATAGCCGGTGCGGTTTTTCAGGTCCTTGGCGGCAGTGATGCGCGGTGTTGCCGCCCGCGCCTGCAGCAGGGAAGGGCTGGCCGTGACCAGCGGGCGCAGATCGCCAAGGCGGGGACGGTGTGACAGGTCGATTTTGCGGGTGCGGGGTGGCATGGACTGCTCCTTGCGGGCCTGGAATAAACATTACTGCAACACAGGTTCATGACAATTTAGGCCAGTTTCCGTCGGCGGGACTATCCTGAAACGGTTATTCGGAGTTCATCACACGTCAAAAGGGAGCCAGCTTATGTGTATTCGCCATCCCCGCAACCCGATCTTCTGCCTGATCCCGCCGTACATGCTCGATCAGATCGCGCGCCACGGCGATAAAGCCCAACGCGAAATCGCACTGCGCACGCGCGCCAAGGACAGCACGTTCCGCTCGCTGCGCATGCTTGCCGTGCCCGCCAAGGGCACCGCGCACATGGCCCTGGCCATGGCCGCAGAAAAACGCCGTTCCATCTACAGCGCCGATGGCACCGACACCCTGCCGGGCAAGCTGATCCGCAGTGAAGGGCAGCCCGCCAGCGGCGATGCGGCAGTGGACGAGGCCTACGACGGCCTGGGCGCGACCTTCGATTTTTTCGACGAGGTGTTCGACCGCAACTCCATCGACGATTCCGGCATGGCGCTGGACGCCACGGTTCACTTTGGCCAGGCCTATAACAATGCATTCTGGAACTCGACCCAGATGGTGTTCGGCGATGGCGATCAGCAGTTGTTCAACCGCTTCACCATTGCGCTCGACGTGATCGGCCATGAGTTGGCCCACGGCGTCACCGAGGACGAAGCCAAGCTGATGTACTTCAACCAGTCCGGTGCGTTGAACGAGTCGCTGTCGGACGTGTTCGGCTCGCTGATCAAGCAGTACGCGTTGAAGCAGAAGGCCGAGGACGCCGACTGGTTGATCGGCAAGGGGCTGTTCACCAAAAAGATCAAGGGCACGGCGCTGCGCTCGATGAAAGCGCCGGGCACCGCGTTTGATGACGCCCTGTTGGGCAAGGACCCGCAGCCCGGGCATATGGATGACTTTGTGCATACCTATGATGACAACGGCGGCGTGCACATCAATTCCGGTATTCCCAACCATGCGTTCTATCAGGTCGCGACGAAGATCGGCGGGTTTGCCTGGGAGCGTGCCGGTCGCATCTGGTACGACGCCTTGCGCGACGCACGGCTGCGGCCGAACTCGGGGTTTCTGCGTTTTGCGCGCATCACCTATGATGTGGCCGGTCGCCTGTACGGCGCCAACAAGGACGAGCAGAAGGCCGTCAAGGCAGGCTGGAAAGCGGTGGGTATCAACGTCTGACAAACCGCCTGGGCGGTGAGGAACAGCCATGCGAATTTCGATCAAGGAAAACGGCGGCCCGGCATTTTTTCCGGGCCTGGCCAAACCTCGCAGCGTCGAGCTGGATGCGCTGCCCGAGCCGGATCAGCAGGAGCTGCGCCAACTGATCCAGGCGTCGGACTTCTTCAAGTTGCCGCAAAGCAATGCGCCGGAGCCCGGCAAGCCGGGCCAGGTGCATTACACCCTGACCGTCACGGAGGGCGAGCGCGAGCACACGGTGTGCGTGCTCGCGCCGGTCAAGTCCCAGGCGCTGGATGGGCTGGTGCAGTGTGTGAGGCGCCACAGCCGATCTTGAGGTGATGTGCGGTTACTTGCGATCCAGCCACACGGTCTGTGCGTTGCAGAACTCGCGCACGCCAAAGTGCGACAGCTCGCGGCCGAACCCGCTTTTCTTCACCCCGCCAAACGCTACGCGGGGGTCGGAGACGCTGAACGCGTTGACGAACACGCCGCCGGTTTCCAGCTCGTCGGTGATCGCCTGTGCCTTGACCGCGTCGCGGGTGAAGATGCTGGCTGTGAGGCCGAACTCGCTGTCGTTGGCCAGCGCCACGGCATGCTCGGCGTCGCGGGCTGTGATGATCGAGGCCACCGGGCCGAACAGTTCCTGTTTGAATGAGGTCATCTGGTCGGTGACGTCGGCCAGGACGGTCGGCGCGTAGTAGTTGCCGGCGCCGTCGATTTTATGGCCGCCCAGCAGCAGGGTTGCACCTTGTGCGAGCGTGGCCTGGACCTGGCCGTGCAGCTCGTCGCGCAGGTCGAAGCGTGCCATGGGGCCGATGTAGGTGGTGGCGGATGTCGGGTCGCCCATCACCAGTGCACGGCTGGCGTCGAGGAATTTTTCGGTGAAGGCCTGAACCACGCCCTCTTCGATGATCAGGCGCTTGGCGGCGGCGCAAACCTGGCCGCTGTTCTGGAAGCGGCCGATGAGGGCGGCTTGCACGGCGGCGTCGAGGTCGGCGTCGTTGAGCACGATGAAAGGGTCGGAGCCGCCCAGTTCCAGCACGCATTTTTTCAGCGCAGCACCGGCCTGGGAGCCGATGGCCATGCCGGCGCGCACGCTGCCGGTGAGGGTGACAGCAGCGATGCGCGGGTCGGCAATGGCCTTGGACACGCCGTCCTGGGTTACGTTAATCACTTCGAACAAGCCCTCGGCGAAGCCGGCTGTGCGCAACGCCTGCTGGATCAGGTAGGCGCTGCCCGTGACGTTCGGTGCGTGTTTGAGCACGTAGGTATTGCCGGCCAGCAGGCTCGGCACGGCGCCGCGCAGCACTTGCCACACCGGGAAGTTCCACGGCATCACCGCAAGGATAGGGCCCAGCGGGCGGTACTCGATGCGCGCGCTGCCGTTGTCGACCAGGGTCGGTTCCGCGGCGAGCATGGCCGGGCCGTGGGCGGCGTACCACTCGGTCATCAGCGCACATTTTTCGATTTCGGCGCGGGCCTGGGCGATGGGTTTGCCCATTTCCCGGGTGATCATCTGCGCCATGGTTTCGGCTTGCTCACGCAGGGCGCGGGCCAGGGCCAGCAGCAATTCGGCGCGCTGGCTCACAGGCTGGCGGCGCCAGGTGCGGAAGGCGGCAGTAGCACGGTCGAGCGCGGCATCCAGTTGCGCCTGGGTTTCGTACGGGTAGCTGCCGATGGTTTCGCCATTGGCGGGATTGATCGACAGGGCGTGAGTGTTGGAGGAAATCGCGTTCATGGCACCGTCCGGCTGAATGAGTGAATGACGCCAGCCTACGGGGCTGTATGTTTTCTTGAAAGTGAATAATATTAAGCAATACGTTCACGATTGGAGAATGGTGTGGATCTGGTGCAGCTGGAAATTTTCAAGGCCGTGGCCGAGCAGGGCAGTATCAGCGCGGCCGCGCAGTTGATTCATCGCGTGCCGTCGAACCTGACCACCCGCATCAAGCAACTGGAGCAGGACCTGGGCGTGGCGTTGTTTATCCGCGAGAAGAGCCGCCTGCGCCTGTCGCCGGCCGGCTGGAATTTCCTTGGCTACGCGCGGCGCATCCTTGATCTGGTGCAGGAGGCCCGGGCGACGGTGGCGGGGGAGGAGCCCCAGGGTGCGTTTGCGCTGGGCTCGCTGGAAAGCACGGCGGCGGTGCGTATCCCGGCGTTGCTTGCGGCCTATAACCAGAAGTACGCCAAGGTCGAGCTGGACCTGAGCACCGGGCCGTCGGGCACGATGATCGAAGGGGTGCTGTCCGGCCGGCTGGCGGCGGCGTTCGTCGATGGGCCGGTGCTGCACGCGACCCTTGAAGGCGTGGCGGTGTTCGAAGAGGAAATGGTGGTGATCGCGCCGCTGCACCATGCGCCGATCAGCCGGGGGCGGGACGTGAATGGCGAGAATATCTATACGTTTCGTTCGAACTGTTCCTACCGGCACCACTTTGAGCGCTGGTTCTCACACGATGGCGCGGTGCCGGGCAAGATCTTCGAGATGGAGTCGTACCACGGCATGCTGGCCTGCGTCAGCGCCGGTGCGGGCCTGGCGCTGATGCCGCGCAGCATGCTGGAAAGCATGCCGGGGTTTGCGGCGGTGAGCGTATGGCCACTGGCAGACGGGTTTCGCATGCTCAACACCTGGCTGATCTGGCGACGCGGCACCGTGTCTCAGAGCCTGAACAGCTTCGTGCGGTTACTGGAGGAACGCGCAATCTGAGCTATTTCAGGCAAGCCCATCCCTGTGGCGAGCAGGCTTGTCCTGCGTTGGGCTGCGCAGCAGCCCCAAAGCCAGGCGCTGAGCCGTATCAGGTACACCGCGTTTTGCTTGATTGGGGGCGCTTCGCACCCCAACGCGGGGCAAGCCCGCTCGCCACGACAAGCCCGCTCGCCACAGAGGGTCCAGTTCGCCTGGGCTGGTGATCAGCCGCCGAATTGAAAGGTGCCCATGGCCAGTTTGGCCATGATCGCCGTTGCGCCCAGTTGCACCAGCCACAGCGCCAGGCCACCGAGGAACACGCCGAGCGCCACTTGCAGCACCAGGCTCTTCTGGCGCTTGGCGTGCGGCGCGCGCGGGGTGAAGTCGTGCAGTTCGTCGCGGTCGGCGCGCAGGTCAAGGTCCAGGTCGTCGTTTCTCATAGGGCTCTCACAGCAAAAGGGCAGTCGGGGTTCAGTCTAGGGGCTGCACACGAAAAAGGGGAAACCATCGGTTTCCCCTTTTTCATCACGACCGCCGGCTTACAGCACCTGGACGATCGCTTTTGTGACGGCGCCAATGTTCGATTGGTTCAACGCCGCTACGCAGATGCGCCCGGTGTCCAGCGCGTAGATGCCAAACTCGCTGCGCAGGCGCGTGACTTGCGCCACGCTCAGGCCGGAGTAGGAGAACATCCCGCGCTGGCGGCCGACGAAGCTGAAGTCGTGGCCCGGTGCAGCTTTGGCCAGTTCGGCGACCATCTGCTCGCGCATGCCACGGATGCGCAGGCGCATTTCAGCCAGCTCGGCTTCCCACTGGGCGCGCAGCTCAGGGTTGTTCAGCACGGCTGCGACGATGGCGGCGCCGTGGGTCGGCGGGTTGGAGTAGTTGGTGCGGATCACGCGCTTGACCTGGGACAGGATGCGCGCGCTTTCTTCCGCGGATTCGCTGACGATCGACAGCGCGCCCACCCGTTCGCCGTACAGGGAGAACGACTTGGAGAACGAGCTGGACACAAAGAAGGTCAGCCCCGATTCGGCGAACAGGCGCACCGCAGCCGCGTCTTCGTGGATGCCGTCGCCGAAACCCTGGTACGCCATGTCGAGGAACGGCACGAGGTTTTTAGCCTTGACCACGTCCAGCACGTCCTGCCAGTCGGCCGGGCTGAGGTCGACCCCGGTCGGGTTGTGGCAGCAGGCGTGCAGCACCACGATGGATTGTGGCGGCAGGGCGTTGAGGTCTTCGAGCAGGCCGGCGCGGTTGACGTCGTGGGTGGCTGCGTCGTAGTAGCGATAGTTGTGGACCGGGAAACCGGCGGTTTCGAACAGCGCGCGGTGGTTTTCCCAGCTCGGGTCGCTGATGGCGACGACGGCGTCTGGCAGCAACTGCTTGAGGAAGTCAGCGCCGATTTTCAGCGCGCCGGTACCGCCGACGGCCTGCACTGTGACCACGCGGCCGGCGCTCAGCAGGGGCGACGCGTCACCGAACAACAGGGTTTGCACGGCCTTGTCATAGGCAGCGATCCCGTCAATCGGCAAGTAGCCACGGGCCGCGTGTTGCGCCACGCGTATTGCTTCCGCTTCGGCAACGGCACGCAAGAGTGGAATCTTCCCCTCCTCGTTGCAGTAAACGCCCACGCCAAGGTTGACCTTGGTGGTTCGTGTGTCGGCGTTGAATGCTTCGTTGAGGCCCAGGATTGGATCGCGTGGTGCCATTTCGACAGCGGAGAACAGGCTCATTTTGCGGCAGCTCTATGGGGGGAAGGGAGGGACGTGTCGCGCTCCGGCCGGAGGCACTAGAGCGGTGCACAAACGGGGAGCTAGTATAGAGGCCCGCACGGCCGAGGGCGACCGTTGAAACGGCTTTTCGGCCAAGTTTTTCGGTTGAGGCGCCGACCGTTAGTCTTATTGGCATTCAACAGGCCGGGGCTGTGCAGGGGCCATACAGGCGCTATGTAGGACAAGTGCCTTGAAACCCATCGCCTTCGCCACCACTTCTACAGCTATCATGATTTTTTCCTGCAACCAGCGAAGCGTATTCGCGGGTTGCTGAGCTATTCGTCCTTGGCGGCCACAGGCCCGGGGTGACTGAAAGAGGTACGTTATGTCTGATTTCCAGCTCGTCACCCGCTTTGAACCGGCCGGCGACCAGCCTGAAGCCATTCGCCAGATGGTCGAAGGCATCGAGGCCGGCCTGGCGCACCAGACGCTGCTCGGGGTGACCGGTTCGGGCAAGACCTTCAGCATTGCCAACGTGATCGCGCAGATCAACCGCCCGACCCTGGTGCTGGCGCCGAACAAGACCCTGGCCGCGCAGCTGTACGGTGAGTTCAAGGCGTTCTTCCCGAACAACGCGGTGGAGTATTTCGTCTCCTACTACGACTACTACCAGCCCGAGGCTTATGTGCCCTCGTCCGACACCTTCATCGAGAAGGATGCGTCGATCAACGACCATATCGAGCAGATGCGCCTGTCGGCGACCAAGGCGTTGCTGGAGCGCAAGGACGCGATCATCGTCACCACCGTGTCGTGCATCTACGGCCTGGGCAGCCCGGAAACCTATCTGAAGATGGTGCTGCACGTCGACCGTGGCGACAAACTCGACCAGCGCGAATTGCTGCGTCGCCTGGCAAGCCTGCAGTACACCCGCAACGACATGGATTTTGCCCGCGCCACCTTCCGCGTGCGTGGCGATGTGATCGACATCTACCCGGCCGAATCGGACCTGGAAGCCATCCGCATCGAGCTGTTCGACGATGAAGTCGAAAGCCTGTCGGCCTTCGACCCGTTGACCGGCGAGGTGATCCGCAAGCTGCCGCGCTTCACCTTTTACCCCAAGAGCCACTATGTAACGCCCCGGGAAACCCTGATGGGCGCCATCGAAGGCATCAAGGTCGAGCTGGCCGAGCGCCTGGAATACCTGCGTGCCAACAACAAGCTGGTGGAAGCCCAGCGCCTGGAGCAGCGCACCCGCTTCGACCTGGAGATGATCCTGGAGCTGGGCTACTGCAACGGCATCGAAAACTACTCACGCTACCTGTCGGGCCGTGACTCCGGCGCGCCGCCGCCGACGCTGTACGACTACCTGCCGCCGGACGCTTTGCTGGTGATCGACGAGTCCCACGTCAGCGTGCCGCAGGTGGGCGCGATGTATAAGGGCGACCGCTCGCGCAAGGAAACCCTGGTGGAGTACGGTTTCCGCCTGCCATCGGCGCTGGACAACCGGCCGATGCGGTTTGACGAGTGGGAGGCGATCAGCCCGCAGACCATTTTTGTGTCGGCCACGCCGGGCAATTATGAGGCCGAGCATGCGGGCCGGGTGATCGAGCAGGTGGTGCGACCGACCGGCCTGGTCGACCCGCAGATCGAAATCCGCCCGGCGCTGACCCAGGTCGATGACCTGCTGTCGGAGATCAACAAGCGCGTGGCGCTGGAAGAGCGGGTGCTGGTGACCACGCTGACCAAGCGCATGTCCGAGGACCTCACCGACTACCTGGCCGACCACGGCGTGCGCGTGCGATACCTGCACTCGGACATCGACACGGTGGAGCGGGTGGAGATCATCCGCGACCTGCGCCTGGGTACCTTTGATGTGCTGGTGGGCATCAACCTGCTGCGCGAAGGCCTGGACATGCCGGAAGTGTCGCTGGTGGCGATTCTGGATGCGGACAAGGAGGGCTTCCTGCGCTCCGAACGTTCGCTGATCCAGACCATCGGCCGCGCGGCGCGTAACCTCAATGGCCGGGCGATCCTCTATGCGGACCGCATCACCGGTTCCATGGAGCGCGCGATTGGCGAGACCGAGCGGCGCCGTGAAAAGCAGATTGCCTTCAACCTCGAGCACGGCATTACCCCCAAAGGCGTGTTCAAGGACGTCGCCGACATCATGGAAGGCGCCACCGTGCCGGGCTCGCGCAGCAAGAAGCGCAAGGGCATGGCCAAGGCCGCCGAGGAAAGCGCCAAGTACGAGAACGAATTGCGCTCGCCGAGTGAGATCACCAAGCGGATTCGCCAGTTGGAAGAGAAGATGTACCAGTTGGCGCGCGATCTTGAGTTCGAAGCGGCGGCGCAGACGCGCGATGAGATTGGCAAGTTGCGCGAGCGGTTGCTGGCTGTTTGATTTGTAGTGGTTGTGCCGGCCTCATCGGGGGCTTGCCCTAATGCCGTTCAGTTAAGCGCAGATTCCCTGTGGCGAGCAGGCTTGTCCGGCGTTGGGCTGCGCAGCAGCCCCAAAGCCAGGCGCTGAGCCGTATCAGGTACACCGCGTTTTGCTCGATGGGGGGCGCTTCGCACCCCAACGCGGGGCAAGCCCGCTCGCCACAATTAGCCCACACATTTTCCTTAACTGAACGGCATTAGGGCAAGCCCCCCTCCCACCTTGATGTGTGAACACGGTCAAATGTGGGAGGGGGCTTGCCCCCGATAGCCGCGCCTCGGTTTTCCAGATATCACCCAGGCTGTTACCATTCGCCCCTTGTTTCAATTTTCAGTTATATCGCCCATTCGAGACCTGCCATGACCACCGTCCGCACGCGCATCGCGCCATCGCCTACCGGCGATCCCCACGTCGGCACTGCTTACATCGCCTTGTTCAATTACTGCTTTGCCAAGCAGCACGGCGGTGAATTCATCCTGCGGATCGAAGACACCGACCAACTGCGCTCCACCCGCGAGTCGGAACAGCAGATTTTCGATGCCTTGCGCTGGCTCGGTATCACCTGGGCCGAAGGTCCGGACGTTGGGGGCCCGCACGGCCCGTATCGGCAGAGCGAGCGTAGCGATATTTACCAGCAATACACTCAGCAGCTGGTCGACATGGGCCATGCGTTCCCATGCTTCTGCACCGCTGAAGAGTTGGACCAGATGCGCGCCGAGCAACAGGCCCGTGGCGAAACCCCGCGCTACGACGGCCGCGCGTTGTTGCTTTCGAAAGAAGAAGTGGCCCGCCGCCTGGCCGCCGGTGAGCCGCACGTGATCCGCATGAAGGTGCCGAGCGAAGGCGTGTGCGTGGTGCCGGACATGCTGCGCGGTGACGTCGAGATCCCGTGGGACCGCATGGACATGCAGGTGCTGATGAAGACCGACGGTCTGCCGACGTACTTCCTCGCCAACGTGGTCGATGACCACCTGATGGGCATCACCCACGTGCTGCGCGGCGAAGAATGGCTGCCGTCGGCGCCGAAACTGATCCTGCTTTATGAATACTTCGGCTGGGAGCAGCCGCAGTTGTGCTACATGCCGCTGCTGCGTAACCCGGACAAGAGCAAGCTGTCCAAGCGCAAGAACCCGACCTCGGTGACGTTCTACGAGCGCATGGGCTTCATGCCTGAAGCGATGCTCAACTACCTGGGCCGCATGGGCTGGTCGATGCCGGACGAGCGCGAGAAGTTCTCGCTGCAGGAAATGGTCGACAACTTCGACCTGTCCCGCGTATCGCTGGGCGGGCCGATCTTCGATATCGAAAAACTGTCCTGGCTCAACGGCCAGTGGCTGCGTGACTTGCCGGTGGAAGCATTCGCCAGCCGCGTGCAGCAGTGGGCGTTGAACCCTGAGTACCTGATGAAGATCGCGCCGCTGGTGCAGGGCAGGGTGGAGACCTTCAGCCAGGTCGCTCCGTTGGCCAGCTTCTTCTTTGCCGGAGGCGTGAACCCGGACGCGAAGCTGTTCGAATCCAAGAAGCTGTCGGGCGACCAGGTGCGCCAGTTGATGCAGCTGATTCTGTGGAAGCTCGAAAGCCTGCGCCAGTGGGAGAAGGACGCGATCACTGCGACGATTCAGGCGGTGGTCGAGTCCCTGGAATTGAAGCTGCGCGATGCCATGCCGCTGATGTTCGCTGCGATCACCGGGCAGGCCAGCTCGGTGTCGGTGCTCGATGCGATGGAAATTCTCGGACCGGATCTCACCCGCTTCCGCCTGCGCCAAGCGCTTGATTTGCTGGGTGGTGTTTCCAAGAAAGAAAACAAGGAATGGGAAAAGCTGCTGGGCGCTATCGGCTAAGTCCTCTGTGGCAGTGACGAAACCCCGGCTTTCCGGGGTTTCGTTGGTAAGTGATTGTTATCCCGGCAAAAAACTTTGGAAATTGTTGAAAATAAATTTGACACACTTCCAAACCGCCATTAAGATTCGCCCCGTCCTCACCGATGAGGGGCTATAGCTCAGCTGGGAGAGCGCTTGCATGGCATGCAAGAGGTCAACGGTTCGATCCCGTTTAGCTCCACCAATTTACAGGTTCAAGGTCTGGCCACACCGGCCTTGAGTCGATCAGCTCTCAGCGCTGATCAGTTGTACAGAAGGTTTTGTCCCCTTCGTCTAGTGGCCTAGGACACCGCCCTTTCACGGCGGTAACAGGGGTTCGAGTCCCCTAGGGGACGCCAGTTTCAACAAGCAGTTCGCAAGATCTGCTGCGCCGCCAGGCGAAAAATCGGGGCTATAGCTCAGCTGGGAGAGCGCTTGCATGGCATGCAAGAGGTCAACGGTTCGATCCCGTTTAGCTCCACCAATCTACAGGTTCAAGGTCTGGCCACACCGGCCTTGAATCGATCAGCACTCAGCGCTGATCAGTTGTACAGAAGGTTTGTGTCCCCTTCGTCTAGTGGCCTAGGACACCGCCCTTTCACGGCGGTAACAGGGGTTCGAGTCCCCTAGGGGACGCCACGATTACCCGCTCTGCGGGATTTTTAAGGGTCATTCAATTATTGAATGGCCCTTTTGTTTGTCTGGCGTTTGGCCAATCGCTGCTGATCCCTTCTCCCATTCCAACCTGCCGTCGCATCGCTCGCCTGCCAAGTATTATCATGATAATAATATCCGGCCCATGAACGACGGAGCCCTTTGATGAGCGATAAAAAAGCGCAAACCCGCGAACGCATTCTGCAGGCCGCCAGCGCCGCGCTGATCCAGCGCGGCCCGGCCGAGCCGAGTGTGGGCGAAGTCATGGCGGCGGCGGGGCTGACCGTCGGTGGTTTCTACGCGCACTTCGAAAGCAAGGACGCGTTGATGCTGGAGGCCTTTACCGCGTTGCTGGCCAGGCGTCGCGCGGCGATTCAGGACATCGATGCCCAACTCAGTGGCGAAGAGCGTCGCGGCCTGGCGGCGGCCTTCTACCTGTCGCGCAAGCATCGCGACTCCACCACGCAAGCCTGCCCGCTACCGGCCACCGTGGGCGAGATGGGCCGCCTGCCGGATGAATTCCGTCAGGCGCTCAATGAGCACACGGAGCTGATGGCCGCTCAACTGGCCGCCAGCCCCGAAGACACCGACAAGGCCCTGGCGGGCATGGCCTTGATGATCGGCGGCTTGTCACTTGCGCGCGCCCTTGGACCTGGCGAATTGTCGGATCGCGTGTTGCGCGCAGCGAAGTCGGCGGTGCGTTGATACACTGCCGCGCCGACATCAAACGACAGGAGCAAGGCATGGGCTGGGATCTGGCAACGCCGTTCATCATCGATCTGCAGGTCGGTCCCGAGGACATCGACGGCCTGGGGCACGCCAATAACGCGGTGTACGTATCCTGGCTGGAACGCTGCGCCTGGCGGCACTCACAGCGTCTGGGGCTGGACCTCACCGAGTATCGCCGCCTGGACCGTGCCATGGCCGTGGTGCGCCATGAGATCGACTACCTGGCGGCCGGCTACGAAGGCGATGAGCTGCAACTGGCCACCTGGATCGTCGACTGGGACCAGCGCCTGAAGATGACTCGCCGCTTTCAACTGATGCGCCCGCGTGACGGTGTCACCCTGTTGCGCGCGCAAACCACCTTCGTGTGTATCGAGCTGTCCAGCGGCAAGCCAAAGCGCATGCCCAGTGAGTTTCTCGACGGTTACGGCCCTGCGCTGACCGGGGGTTAACGTTTCCCGCAGGAAACCCAGTAAACTGCGCCACGATTTTTGTTGAGTGTTTTCCATGCAAATTGCCCTGGCGCCCATGGAGGGGTTGGTCGACAACATCCTGCGTGACGTGCTGACCCGCGTCGGCGGGATCGACTGGTGCGTGACCGAGTTCATCCGCGTCAACGACCGCCTGCTCACCCCGGCCTATTTCCACAAGCTCGCCCCTGAACTGCTGCAAGGTGCCCGGACCGCTGCGGGTGTGCCGCTGCGTGTGCAGTTGCTCGGTTCGGACCCGGTGTGCCTCGCGGAAAACGCCGTCTTGGCCTGTGAGCTGGGCTCGCAGGTGATCGACTTGAACTTCGGCTGCCCGGCCAAGACGGTCAACAAGTCACGCGGTGGTGCGGTGCTGCTCAAGGAGCCGGAGCTGCTCAACCGGATTGTCGAGCACGTGCGCCGCGCCGTCCCGGCGCATATCCCGGTGACCGCCAAGATGCGCCTGGGCTTCGACAGCCCGGATGGCGCGCTGGTGTGTGCCACCGCGCTGGCCGAGGGCGGCGCGGCGCATATCGTGGTGCATGCGCGCACCAAGACCGACGGCTACAAGCCGCCGGCCCATTGGGAGTGGATCCCGCGAGTGCAGGACGTGGTCAAGGTGCCGGTGTTTGCCAATGGCGATATCTGGAGCGTTGAAGACTGGAAGCGTTGCCGCGAAATCAGTGGCGCCGAACACATCATGCTGGGCCGTGGTCTGGTCGCACGGCCCGACCTGGCGCGGCAGATTGCGGCCGCACGTGCCGGTGAGGACGTGGTGGAGATGACATGGGCGCAGATGCAGCCGATGCTCCATGACTTCTGGAGGCAGTCGGTGGCGCAGTTGACGGAAAAGCAGGCACCCGGTCGCTTGAAGCAGTGGCTGGCGATGCTGACGCGCAACTATCCGCAGGCGGTGGAGTTGTTCCACGCCTTGCGCCGCGAGACCGCATTGGACAAGGTCGCGGAGTTGATCGGTGTGCAACCTGCACTGAACGATTAAGTTCATATTCATAACGTTTTTAAACACTAAATCAGGGGTGCCATGGGCGCTCCTTTTTTTTGATCGTCTAAACGTAGTGTTCGGCAGTTGATTGATGTTGGCGCGGCGGCGGGAATCGCGCGCGCGTATTAACATGGGCGTCAGCCGAGGGAAGGGCTTAATGATTTCATGAGTTTAAAGTGTGGTCTGCTTATTACTTTATATATCTGTGCAAGCGCCGTTTGCACCGGCCAACACTCTGATTTTCCTGGGACAAAACGGGGTAAAGTCTGATTTTTGATTTTGTTTTCCTTATGTGATCGCGGATTTCTGGAACTCAATATCGCCGCGCCCCACGAAAGTAGGGACTGCGAAGTGATGATGTTTACTTGCAGCCCAATCTATCGTTGCCGGTGTTAAATGATGACTGCGCCGGCGGCGTCACCCCAGGAATGAGATGAATCAGATGTCTACTATATCGATGAATAATGTTGCGGGTTTCAAGTCGGATGTTAATGCGAAAGGCGACACGGCTGCGCAGATAACGCAAGCGATGGAAAAGCCGGTCAATAACCTCGGGTTTGTTCCAAAAAGCAACATGGCGCCGCGTCTCGACACTGTCGAGGGCGGCGCCAAGCAAGTGACCGTGAGTGCCGATGCCCTGGAAAAAATGTTGGAAATGTTCGAACTGGTCCTGAAAGCAATGCGCAACTTTCTATCGGGCTGGGGCGGCAGTTCCAAGTTGCCGGTTGATGTGCAGAGTCCGCCGGTAACGTTGGTGAAATCCGATGTCCAGATGAAAGCGGGTGCTGAAGGTAATGTGCAAGTGAGCTTGAAAGATGCTGACACCCAATCCAAGCCTGCAAGGGCCGAGACTGGCGCTCAGGTGAAGCTTGGCGCTGATGGCGGTTTACAGATCGACCTGAAAGATGCTGACACCCAAGTGCTGCCCAAGAACCAAGAGCAAGCGGTAAAAGTCAAGCTTGGCGCCGAGCAAGGCGTGCAGCTAAGCGCACGTACTGACAGCCCTGCACCGGTAGCGCAAGGCATTGAAAAAGACGCGTCGCTGGATGTTTCGGCCGATGGTGATGCGAAGGTGACGGTCATGCCCGATGGCAGCACCCAAGTGAACTTGACGCCCGAGAGCGGCAAACAGTACAGAATCAGCCTGGCTGCCGGCATTCAGGTCAAGGTGACTTCCCATGACGGGTCGAGTACAGCCTCGTCGATCAAGCCACGATTGATTATCGACGAGGCAAAGGTCGGTGAGCCCGATGGCGCTGCCTTGATCACCGAAACCAGGGCCGCGAACCCGTTACGCGCTGAGGCGAAAACCCTTGCAGCGACGCCGAGTGCGTTCAAAACGGAGGCCGAGATGAAGGCGGACGCAGAAGGAAAGGTCGATACCGCGCTGGACGCAGGGGCGCAAACGACGACCGCAGCAAAGGCGGTGCAAGGGCATGAGCATGAGCACACAACGGCCGTGCACAAGGACGCTGAGCGGGAGACCACCGCAGAGGCTGACAGCGAGATCAAGGTCCGCCCAGGTATCAGGTCGCCTGCTCCAGCCGCTGGACATCCGATCTTTGGACGTTTTGGCTGAGACCGTCGGCGGGCTATGTCGATACAGCCTCGCAGACATCTTCACTAGCTAATGGCTGACCAAGACTCCCCGACTGCCCATGCAGTCGGGGAGACGCGTTCAAGGGGGGGTCATGTTTTCAATCTTCAATACATGTGCAGCAGGTTTCAGGGATGAGTATTACCGGGCGGTTACGGGCGTGTGCAGCGCTGTGCGCCACACGCCTGAGCACGTCCATCAGCGTTACGTTTATCCCGAGCCTTCATGGGCGTTCGTACAACGCCACCGCGAGTGTTGCCGGCTTGCCGGTAACGGCCTGCACCTGGCGAGCCTCTTCAGGACGGTGGTGAACCAATGGCGGGGTGTCAGCGCAAGCGTGGAAAGCCCCCTGCACGTGTCCACAAAAGCCGTTGGCGAACAGCCCGATGATATATGGCGCGGTTTTCGCCAGAGCAATCAGGGCAACTGCGTCACGGTGGCAGCGATCAAGGTGGCCATGGCCCGGTTCGGTCAGAGCCCCGTAAGTATTTTCGAAAGGGTTCAGAGAGCGCCGCGCGGCTATGACGTGACGCTGCGGGACGGCCATACGCTCAGTGTGTCCAATCAGGAGTTGTCACAAGCCGCTCGCGAAGCACGTTTCAAAGGCGCGGATGCCGGAATGCTCAAGGATGCCAACTTTCTGTTTGCCGTCAGCGCCAAGCGCGCGCAGGAGCAAAACAACGACGGCACGGCGGGCGCCAGCTTCAGCGCGGCCATCAACAGCCTCAACGATGGCGAAGACGAGCAGGAAACCGGCGAGGCGCTCAAACGCCTGGGTTTGAGCCGTTATGTGAGAAAAACCTCAGTCGCGGCCTTGGCCTGCGGCCAGTTGGGCATGATCAACACCGACGCCCATTCGGTTGCGGTGATTGGCGGACATGAAGAACTGTGGGGCCGCAGGGGCGGCGGGCCGAGGGAGGGCGAAGCGGTCGCCCTGGTGTGAGCGCCGCGCGCTACATCAGCAGCGTCCTGAACCGCTCGATGGGCAGCGGCCGGCTGTGCAGGTAACCCTGATACAGGTGACAGCCCAGGCCTTGCAGGAACGCCAGCTGTTCCAGGGTTTCCACGCCCTCGGCGATCACCTCCAGGTTCAGGCTGCGCGCCATCGCCACGATCGCGCGGATGATCTCGGCGTCGTTGGGGTCGTGGGTTGCATCGCGCACGAACGACTGGTCGATTTTCAGCGCATCCACCGGCAGGCGCTTGAGGTAGGTCAATGACGAATAGCCGGTGCCGAAGTCATCCATGGCAAAGCTCACGCCGAGCTTTTTCAGGCGGCGCATCTTCAGCACCGTGTCGTCCAGGTTCTGGATCACGATGCCTTCGGTGATTTCCAGTTTCAGCAGGCTGAACGGCAATGCATGCTGTTTGAGGCTGTGCTCCACCCGTTCCACAAAGTCGTTCTGGCGAAACTGCCGTGGGCTGATGTTCACGCACAGGCTGAAATTCAGCGGGTCCACCAGGCCGTCGGCGATCAATTGCGCAAAACCTGCGCAGGCCTCATCAAGAATCCAGGTGCCCACCTCCAGGATCAGACCGCTGTCTTCCAGTACCTTGATAAATTCGGCCGGCGACTGCGCGCCCAGTTGCGGATGCTGCCAGCGCACCAGGGCCTCGGCACCGACGATGTGGCTGCCGCGCGCATCCACCTGGGGCTGGTAATGCACGCTGAACTCGCCGCGCGAGAGCGCCAGGCGCAGGTCGGTTTCCATGCGCAGGCGTTCGCTGGCGGCTTTCTGCATGCTGTCGTGAAACATCTGCGTGGTGTTGCGCCCCGAGTCCTTGGCGCGGTACAGCGCAATGTCGGCGCGCTTGAGCAGGTCGGTCGGGGTCGAGCCATGGTCGGGAATCAACGCCACGCCAATGCTCGGTGTGACCTGCAGGCGGTGGCCGTCCAGGAACATCGGCTCCGAGAGCAAGTGGCGCAACGTCTCGGCGAGGTCCTGCACCTGCCGGCTGACCTCTGTGCGTGAACCTTGCAGGCCACTGAGCAGCACCACGAACTCATCGCCACCCAGGCGCGCGACGGTGTCCTCCATGCGCACGCTGGCTTCCAGGCGCGCGGTGATCATTTTCAGCACGGTGTCGCCCACCGGGTGTCCTAGGGAATCATTGATGTGCTTGAAATGGTCGAGGTCGAGAAACAGCAGGGCGCCACGCAGGTCATGGCGCTTGAGCAGGGCAATCTGCTGGCTCAGACGGTCCATCAGCAGCGCGCGGTTGGGCAGGTTGGTGAGTGGGTCGTGGTAGGCCAGGTGGCGGATCTGCGCCTGGGCGTTTTTCAGCAGGCTCACGTCCCGCGCGGTCAACAGCAGGCACGGGGTTTCATTGAGGGTAATCGGTTCTACCGAGACCTCCACCGACAGCACTTCGCCACGCCGGTTGTGCCAGAGCATTTCCAGGTGATGAATGCGGCCCTTGATCGCGAGTTCGGCCAATAACGCCGAGCGCTGGTTTTCATCTGCCCAGATGCCGATCTGGTACAGCGTGAGGCCGATGGCCTCCTCGGCGCGATAGCCGGTCAGGCGGCAAAAGCCGTCATTGACCTCGACATACCGGCCCGTGTCGCGTTCGGTGATGGAAATCGCGTTGGGACTGGCATGAAATACGCTGGCGAATTTTTCTTCGGAGGCAATGAGCCGTTGTTCGCGCTCGACCTGGTCGGTGATGTCCAGCAGGGTGCCGGCCATGCGCAGCGGGGCGCCGTGTTCGTCGCGATACAGCCGGGCGCGGCTTTCCAGGTAGCGCACGCTGCCGTCTTCCAGAGGCACGCGGTAAATCAGCTGGTAATTGCCGGCCGGGCCCTTGCGCAGAGTGCGGTAGGCGCTGCGCATGTTGTCGCGATCGGAATCGGGCATGCCCTCGAAAAATGCCTCGAAAGGCTCATGGAAGGGTTCGGGCGGCAAGCCATGCAGTTGAGCGGCGCGGGCCGAGCCGTAGAGCATGCCGGTGGGAATGTGCCAGTCCCAGGTGCCCAGTTGCGCCGATTCCAGCGCCAGGTCGAGGCGCTCCTGGCTGTCCTTGAGCGCCTGCTCGGCAGTGTTGTGCTCGGGGTTGACAGGGGTGTGCATTATCAAAGGGCCTTGGCTCGATGGGCAGACAGCGCGGTTTTGTTCAAGGCCCACGGCCGCACGGTGTTATGCCGGTATCCCTGGCAGATCGACCTGTGCATCCAGCAGGCTCATGAAGGCTCGTGCAGCGTTCGACAGCGTCCTTTCGGTGTGCACGATATAGCCTAGCTGGCGACTGAGCTGTATGCCCGGCAAAGCGATGCTTGTCACCTGATCATCGAGCATGGTACGCGGCAGCACGCTCCAGGCCAGGCCGATGGAGACCATCATCTTGATGGTTTCCAGGTAATTGGTGCTCATCGCGATGTTGGGCGTGAGGCCCTGGGCGCCGAACAGCTTGCTGACAATATGATGGGTAAAGGTATTGCCGCCGGGAAAAACCGCCGGATGCCGTGCGATATCGGCCAGGCTCACGCGGGCGTTGCCGGTCAGGCTGTGTTCCGGCGCCACCACAAAGTCCAGCGGGTCATCCCACACCGGCGTGGCGCGCACCAGGTGATGGGGCGCGGGCGCCAGGGTGATCACGGCCACTTCGGCGCGGCCGTGGAGGATTTCTTCGTAGGCCACTTCCGAATCGAGGAACTGAATATCCAGCGCGACGTGGGGGTATTCCCGGGTAAAGGCGCGCAGGATCGGTGGCAGGCGATGCAGGCCGATGTGGTGACTGGTGGCCAGGGTGAGGCGCCCGCTGACTTCGCCGGTGAGGTTGGTGAGCGCGCGGCGGGTGTCATCCAGCACATTGAGGATCTGATAGGCGCGCGGCAGCAAGGCCCGGCCCGCCTCGGTGAGGCCTACCTCGCGGCCCAGGCGGTCGAACAGCCGTACGTTCAATTGCTGTTCCAGGCCGGCAATGCGTTTGCTGATGGCCGGTTGGGTCAGGTGCAGGCGTTCGCCGGCACCGGAAAAGCTGCCGCTCTCGGCGATGGCAATAAAGGCATTGAGGTTGGCCAGGTCCATAATGGTATTCCAGTTGGTAATCCAAAGCATAAAAATTATGAATTTGAGTTATTTAATGTAGCGCCATACCATCAGCCTCACAAGCCAAAGGGTTATTGAAAAGCCCGGCATAAAGATGCACCGCTGATGAGGACCGACTGATGGCCGGCAAAACGCTGTACGACAAGCTTTGGGATTCCCATGAAGTGAAACGTCGCGATGATGGATCGTCGCTGATCTACATCGACCGTCACATCATCCATGAAGTGACCTCGCCCCAAGCGTTCGAAGGCCTGCGACTGGCCGGGCGCAAGCCCTGGCGCGTCGACTCGATCATCGCCACTCCCGACCACAACGTGCCGACCACCCCGGAACGCAAGGGTGGCATCGACGCAATTGCCGACACCGTGTCGCGCCTGCAGGTGCAGACCCTCGACGACTATTGCGACGAATACGGCATCACCGAATTCAAGATGAATGACGTGCGCCAGGGCATCGTCCACGTGATCGGCCCGGAGCAGGGCGCGACCTTGCCGGGCATGACCGTGGTCTGCGGTGACTCCCACACGTCCACCCACGGCGCGTTCGGTGCCCTGGCCCATGGCATCGGCACGTCCGAGGTGGAGCACGTGTTCGCCACTCAGTGCCTGGTCGCCAAAAAAATGAAGAACATGCTGGTGCGCGTCGAAGGCACGTTGCCGTTCGGCGTGACTGCCAAGGACATCGTGCTCGCCGTGATCGGCAAGATCGGCACCGCCGGCGGTAACGGCCACGCCATCGAGTTCGCCGGCAGCGCGATTCGCGACCTGTCCATCGAAGGCCGCATGACCATCTGCAACATGTCCATCGAAGCCGGTGCCCGTGTAGGCATGGTGGCGGCGGATGAGAAAACCGTCGAGTACGTCAAGGGACGTCCGTTTGCGCCACAAGGCGCCGATTGGGACGCTGCGGTCGAGGCCTGGAAAGATCTGGTCTCCGACGCCGATGCGGTGTTCGACACCGTGGTCGAGCTGGACGCCACGCAGATCAAGCCGCAAGTCAGTTGGGGCACCTCGCCGGAAATGGTCCTGGCCGTCGACCAGAACGTGCCGGACCCGGCGCAGGAAACCGACCTGGTCAAGCGCGGTTCCATCGAGCGCGCCTTGAAGTACATGGGCCTCAAAGCCAACCAGGCGATTACCGACATTCAATTGGATCGCGTATTCATCGGCTCCTGCACCAACTCGCGCATCGAAGACCTGCGCGCGGCGGCGGTGATCGCCAAGGGCCGCAAGGTGGCTTCGACCATCAAGCAAGCGATCGTGGTGCCGGGCTCGGGGCTGGTCAAGGCGCAAGCCGAAGCCGAAGGCCTCGACAAGATCTTCCTCGAAGCCGGTTTCGAATGGCGTGAGCCGGGCTGCTCGATGTGCCTGGCGATGAACCCGGACCGTCTTGAGTCGGGCGAGCATTGCGCGTCCACCTCCAACCGTAACTTCGAAGGCCGTCAGGGCGCCGGCGGGCGTACTCACCTGGTCAGCCCGGCCATGGCCGCTGCGGCCGCCGTCAACGGTCGTTTCATCGACGTTCGCGAATTGATCTGAGGAATTCCTGATGAGAGCTTTTACCCAACACACCGGTCTGGTCGCGCCGTTGGACCGTGCCAACGTGGACACCGACCAGATCATTCCCAAGCAGTTCCTGAAGTCGATCAAACGCACCGGTTTCGGCCCCAACCTGTTCGACGAGTGGCGCTACCTGGATGTGGGCTATGCCTATCAGGACAACTCCAAGCGCCCGCTGAACAAGGATTTCGTGCTCAACGCCGAGCGTTACCAGGGCGCCAGCGTGTTGCTGGCGCGGGAAAATTTCGGTTGCGGCTCCAGCCGTGAACACGCGCCGTGGGCCCTGGAAGAATATGGCTTTCGCAGCATCATCGCGCCGAGCTACGCCGACATCTTCTTCAACAACAGCTTCAAGAACGGGCTGCTGCCGATCATCCTCACCGATGCCGAAGTGGACGAGCTGTTCAAGCAGGTGGAAGCCGAAGAGGGTTACCAGTTGACTGTCGACCTGGCGGCACAGACGGTGACTCGTCCGGATGGCAAGGTGTACCACTTTGAGGTGGACGCGTTCCGCAAGCACTGCCTGATCAATGGCCTGGACGATATCGGCCTGACCTTGCAGGACGGCGATGCGATTGCGGCATTTGAGAGCAAGCATCGGGCGAGCCAGCCCTGGTTGTTTCGTGATGCCTGAATTGATGTAGGCAGGGCCGCCGTCATCGGGAGCAAGCCCCCTCCCACAGGTGGAATGTGTTCCCCTGTGGGAGGGGGCTTGCTCCCGATGAGGCCAGTGTTAACACCACAACACCCAAGGACAGTCCCCATGACCCAGACCGCCCACACCCAAGTCGTGCAAAAACAATTCGGCGAGCAGGCCTCGGCCTACCTGAGCAGTGCCGTGCACGCCCAGGGCAGCGAATTTGCACTGCTGCAGGCCGAACTGGCTGGGCAAGGCGATGCACGCCTGCTGGACCTGGGCTGCGGCGCCGGGCATGTGAGCTTTCACGTTGCGCCGCTGGTTAAAGACGTGGTGGCCTACGACCTGTCCCAGCAGATGCTCGACGTGGTGGCCGCCGCCGCGCAGGACCGTGGTTTTACCAATATCAGCACCGTCCATGGCGCCGCCGAACGTCTGTCCTTCGCCGATGGCGAGTTCGACTTCGTGTTCAGCCGCTATTCGGCTCACCACTGGAGCGACCTCGGCCTGGCCCTGCGCGAAGTGCGCCGCGTACTCAAGCCGGGCGGGGTAGCGGCGTTCGTCGACGTGTTGTCGCCGGGCAGTCCGTTGCTGGACACTTACCTGCAAACCGTCGAAGTGCTGCGCGACACCAGCCATGTGCGTGATTACTCGGCCGCCGAGTGGATGCGCCAGCTCAGCGAAGCCGGTTTGCATGTACGCAGCAGCAGCCGTCAGCGTCTGCGCCTGGAATACACCTCCTGGGTGGAGCGCATGCGCACGCCGCCGGCCTTGCGTGCGGCCATCCTTGAGCTGCAACAGGCGATGGGCCAGGAAGTGCGCGATTACTTCGAGATTCAGGCCGATGGCACCTTCAGCACCGATGTGCTGGTGGTGTGGGCCGAACGCTGATCAATTTTCCCGACCTGCCTGCGGGCGGGTCGCTTGATGAAATGAGGAACCCATGAGCAAGCAGATTCTGATTCTCCCTGGCGACGGTATCGGTCCGGAAATCATGGCCGAAGCGGTCAAGGTGCTGGAATTGGCCAACAGCAAGTACAGCCTGGGCTTCGAACTGAGCCACGACGTGATCGGCGGCGCGGCCATCGACAAGCACGGCGTGCCGCTGGCCGACGAAACCCTGGACCGCGCCCGTGCGGCCGACGCCGTGCTGCTCGGCGCCGTGGGTGGGCCCAAGTGGGACAAGATCGAACGCGACATCCGCCCCGAGCGCGGCCTGCTGAAGATCCGCGCGCAACTGGGCCTGTTCGGCAACCTGCGCCCGGCGATCCTCTATCCGCAACTGGCCGACGCTTCGAGCCTCAAGCCGGAAGTGGTGGCGGGCCTGGATATCCTCATCGTGCGTGAGCTGACCGGCGGCATTTACTTCGGCTCGCCACGGGGCGTGCGTGAGCTGGAAAATGGCGAGCGCCAGGCCTACGACACGCTGCCATACAGCGAGAGCGAAATCCGCCGTATCGCCCGTGTCGGGTTCGACATGGCTCGCGTGCGTGGCAAGAAGGTCTGCTCGGTGGACAAGGCCAACGTGCTGGCCTCCAGCCAACTGTGGCGCGAAATCGTCGAAGAAGTCGCCAAGGACTACCCCGACGTCGAACTGAGCCACATGTACGTCGACAATGCCGCCATGCAACTGGTGCGCGCGCCCAAGCAGTTTGATGTGATTGTCACCGACAACCTGTTCGGCGACATCCTGTCCGACCAGGCCTCGATGCTCACCGGCTCCATTGGCATGCTGCCGTCAGCGTCCCTGGACACCAATAACAAAGGCATGTACGAGCCGTGTCACGGTTCGGCGCCGGACATCGCGGGGCAGGGCATTGCCAACCCGCTGGCGACCATTTTGTCCGTTTCGATGATGCTGCGTTACAGCTTCAACCTGGGCGACGCGGCGGACGCTATCGAGAACGCCGTCAGCCTGGTGCTGGACCAGGGTTTGCGCACCGGCGACATCTGGTCGCAGGGTTGCACCCGGGTCGGGACGCAAGAAATGGGCGACGCAGTAGTCGCCGCGCTGCGGAATCTGTAATCTCTCGGGCCCGTTTGCAGTTGTTGCTGCCAGGCGGCCCACTTTTGAACAAGGTGTAGTTGCGATGAAACGTGTAGGTCTGATCGGTTGGCGCGGTATGGTCGGTTCCGTGCTCATGCAGCGGATGCTGGAAGAGCAGGATTTCGATCTTATTGAGCCGGTGTTTTTCACCACTTCGAACGTGGGTGGCCAAGGGCCGTCTGTGGACAAGGATATTGCTCCGCTCAAGGACGCCTACAGCATTGAAGAGCTGAAAACCCTCGACGTGATTCTGACCTGCCAGGGCGGCGACTACACCAGTGAAGTCTTCCCCAAGCTGCGTGAAGCCGGCTGGCAGGGTTACTGGATCGACGCCGCCTCGAGCCTGCGGATGCAGGATGACGCAGTGATCATCCTCGACCCGGTCAATCGCAAGGTCATCGACCAGCAACTGGACGCCGGCACCAAAAACTACGTCGGCGGCAACTGCACCGTCAGCCTGATGCTGATGGGTCTGGGTGGCCTGTTCGAAGCCGGTCTGGTCGAATGGATGAGTGCCATGACCTATCAGGCGGCGTCCGGCGCCGGCGCGCAGAACATGCGTGAGCTGATCAAGCAGATGGGCGCGACCCACGCTGCCGTTGCCGATCAACTGGCCGACCCGGCCAGCGCGATCCTCGATATTGACCGCCGTGTGGCTGACGCCATGCGCAGCGAGGCTTACCCGACCGAGAACTTCGGTGTGCCATTGGCCGGCAGCCTGATCCCGTGGATCGACAAGGAGCTGCCGAACGGTCAGAGCCGCGAAGAGTGGAAGGCCCAGGCCGAGACCAACAAGATCCTCGGTCGCTTCAAGAGCCCGATCCCGGTGGATGGCATCTGCGTGCGCATTGGCGCCATGCGCTGCCACAGCCAGGCGCTTACCATCAAGCTGAACAAGGACGTGCCGATTGCCGATATCGAAGGGCTGATCAGCCAGCACAACCCGTGGGTCAAGCTGGTGCCGAACAACCGTGATATCAGCATGCAGGAGCTGAGCCCGACCAAGGTCACCGGCACCCTGAATGTACCGGTGGGCCGTCTGCGCAAGCTGAACATGGGCAGCCAGTTCCTTGGCGCGTTCACCGTGGGCGACCAACTGCTGTGGGGCGCGGCCGAGCCGCTGCGTCGGATGCTGCGGATTCTGCTGGAGCGTTGATGGCTGTCGGATGTTGAAAACCCCGTGCTCTGGTGACAGGCGCGGGGTTTTTTATTGGCTTTGCGGGCCTCATCGGGAGCAAGCCCCCTCCCACATTTAATAGTGTTCACACATCGAAATGGGGGAGGGGGCTTGCTCCCGGTAGGGCCATCAGCTTCACCACCAGACCCAGCCCAATTGCCTCACCCCCAACCACCCGGTAAAGTGCCGCTCCCCCCGCAATGCCCGAGGCAGCCTCCATGACCCAGACCTTTGAAATCGCCGTGATCGGCGCCACCGGCACCGTCGGCGAGACCCTGGTGCAGATTCTCGAAGAGCTGTCATTCCCGGTCGGCACTCTGTATCTGCTGGCGGGCAGCAATTCCGCCGGTGCGTCGGTGCCGTTTCGTGGCAAGAACGTGCGGGTGCGGGAAGTCGATGAGTTCGATTTCAGCAAGGCGCAGTTGGCGTTCTTCGCCGCAGGGCCGGCGGTGACCCTGGGTTTCGCCCCGCGCGCCATCGCAGCCGGGTGTGCGGTGATCGATCTTTCCGGCGCGTTGCCGGCCGAACAGGCGCCGCCTGTGGTGCCGGAAGCCAATGCCCACGTGCTGGAAGGCTTGAAAAAACCGTTCCAGGTCAGCAGCCCCAGCCCATCGGCGACTAACCTCGCCGTGGTGCTGGCGCCGTTGCGCGGCCTGGTGGATATCCTGCGCGTCAGCGTCACCGCCAACCTGGCGGTGTCGGCCCTGGGCCGCGAAGCCGTCAGCGAACTCGCCCGGCAAACCGCAGAATTGCTGAACGTGCGTCCACTGGAGCCGGCTTTCTTTGACCGGCAAATGGCCTTCAACCTGTTGGCACAAGTCGGCAAGCCAGATGCGAAAGGTCATACAGACCTTGAGAAACGTCTGATACACGAACTGCGCGCAGTGCTGGACACTCCGGCGCTGAAAATTTCCGCCACCTGCGTTCAAGCCCCGGTGTTCTTTGGCGACAGCCTCACGGTGTCGTTGCAACTGGCGGCGCCGGTGGATCTTGCCGCCGTCAACCGCGCACTCGAAGCCGCGCCGGGTATCGAGCTTGTGGAGGAGGGGGATTACCCCACCGCCGTGGGCGATGCGGTGGGTCAGGACGTGGTGTATGCAGGGCGCGTTCGCGCAGGTGTGGACGACCCTGCGGAACTAAATATGTGGCTGACGTCAGATAACGTACGCAAGGGCGCAGCCCTGAATGCAGTGCAGTTGGCGCAGTTGTTGATAAAACGCCTTGTGTAAAAGATACTTGGCGGCAATTTGTAGATTGATTCTAACCAGGCGCTATGCTTGGTCGGAAGCGGCACAGAAGCGCGTCGGTAACCTATCGGCTCGCCATGCCTAATGGCAGCGGTTACCAACCTTCTCGCAGGCCGGGGAGTGTTCAGACAAAGGATGAGGCTATGGTTCAAGTTCGCAAACTGGTGTTAGCAATAGCGGCCGCCTCGGCGCTGTCTTCCGGTATGGCGCAAGCGCTGCAGCTGGGGGAGATGACCCTCAAGTCCAAGCTGAACCAGCCGCTGTCGGTGGACATCGAATTGCTCGATGTCGGTGGCCTTAACGCCGCCGAAATCACGCCGAGCCTGGCGTCCTCCCAGGCCTTTGTCGATGCGGGCGTGGATCGTCAGGCGTTTCTCGATGACCTGACGTTCACCCCGGTGATCAACCCCAACGGCCGCAGCGTGGTGCGGGTCACCTCCAGCAAGCCGTTGCCCGATTCCTACGTACGTTTTCTGCTGCAGGTGCAGTGGCCCAATGGCCGCCTGATGCGTGACTACAGCGTATTGCTCGACCCGGCCAAGTTCGATCAGGCAACGCCGGCCGCTGCGCCCGCGCCGCGTCTGTCGGCGCCCGCCGGCAGCGCTCCGGCTGCGGCACGCTCCTCGGCCCAGCACACCACCACGTCCCGCGACACCCTGTGGGAAATCGCGCAGAAGAGCCGCAATGGCGGCTCGGTGCAGCAGACCATGCTGGCCATTCAGGCGTTGAATCCTGACGCCTTCATCGATGGCAACATCAACCGTTTGAAGACCGGTCAGGTCCTGCGCCTGCCCGATGCCACGCAAAGCACCGCGCTGCCGCAACCCCAGGCGATTGCCGAGGTGCGTGCGCAGAACGAAGCCTGGCGCCAGGGCCGCCGCAGTGCGACCAATCAGCCCGCCGGCCGCCAGCAACTGGACGCCACCCGCCGCACCCAGGCGGGCAATGCCGCCGCGACCACCGACGCCAAGGACACCTTGAGCCTGGTCTCCGCCGAAGCCGCGCGCAAGGGCGCCAAGGGCAACGCCGGCGACAGCCAGGCCCTGGGCGAGAAACTGGCCGTGACCCAGGAACAGCTGGACACCACCCGTCGCGACAACGAAGAACTCAAGAGCCGCGCGGCCGACCTGCAAAGCCAGCTCGACAAGCTGCAAAAGCTGATTCAACTGAAGAATGATCAACTGGCCAGGCTGCAGGCTGAAAAAGGCCAGCCGGCCACGGCGACGGCGGCGATGCCGGCGCAGTTGGCGGCTGATCCTGCTGCTGACCCGGCGGCTGCGGATTCAGCGGCTGAAGCGCCTGAAGCGCCTGCGACTCAAACCCCTGCCATGCCAGCGGCCCCCGCGTCTGCAACGCCTGCACCAGAGGTGGACACGCCGGCGGCAACACCTGCCAGCACCGAAGGCAAGTTCAACGACCTGCTCACCAATCCCATCGTGCTCGGCGTCATTGGCGGTGCGGCCGGCTTGCTGGTGCTGTTGTTGCTGCTGCTGTGGGCGCGCCATCGCAATGCCCGGCTTGAAGAAGAAAAGCACCTGCGCATGGCCCGCGCGCTGGCCGAGGAGGCGGAATTCACGTCGAGCATCGACCGTGACCTGCCCTCGGACAGTTTCGAAGGCCTGGAAGTCGCACCGCCAAGTGTCAAGCTGGCCCCCGCGCCTGCACCCGTGGTCGAGCCGGTAGCCGTACCAACGGTGGCTTCGGTGCTTTCGCCGTTGGCCGCCGCGGTAAACCCGACCAATGCCAGTGGTGCGCTGGTACAAGCCCAGTCCCACATCGACCGTGGTCACTTGAACCAGGCGGCCGATGTGCTGGAGCAGGCGATCAAGCGCGATCCCAAGCGCAGCGACCTGCGCCTGAAGCTGATGGAAGTCTACGGCCTGCAGAACGACAAGGACGGGTTCGTTACGCAGGAGCGTCAGTTGGTAGCCACCGGTGAAAACCACGCCCAGGTCGAACAGCTCAAATCGCGCTTCCCGGCCATGGCCGTCCTCGCGGCGGGCGTGAGTGCCGCCGTTGCGGCTGCGGCGCTCGATGCCCAGTACGTCAAGGACCTGCTCGAAGAAAAGCCCGCGCCCGATGCATCAGCCGACGATTTCGACCTTAGCCTGGATGAGCTGGAAGCTGCTTCGCCCGCGGTAGTGACCGCCGATCAGCCGACGTTTGAATCGCTGTTGAAGCAACAGACCAACGACCAAGCCACGTCGAATGAAGGCTCGGACTTCGATCTGCAACTGGATCCGCCGTCCTCCCAGGCCGATGACGACTTTCTTTCCGGTCTTGAAGACCCGATGAACGTTGAACCGCCGCCCCTCAAACCCACTGCCGTGGATGACTTCGAGCTGCCGGAAGACTTCGACCTGTCCCTGGCCGATGAGCCTGAAGCGCCAGCGGCGTCCAAGCCGGATGCATTCGCCTCGGAACTGAATGATGTCAACGCCGAGCTCGATCGTCTGTCCCAGAGCCTGGAACATCCGCCGATCGAGCCTACCTTTACCGCTGAAGACGCGGCGCTGGGCGATGACGAGCCGGAGTTCGACTTCCTCTCGGGCACCGATGAGGTCTCCACCAAGCTGGACCTGGCCCAGGCCTACATCGACATGGGCGATGCCGATGGCGCACGTGACATCCTGTCCGAAGTGCTGACCGAAGGCAGCGAAGAGCAGCGCAGCGAGGCCAAGGAAATGCTCGGCAGAATCTGAAGCCCGCTGCAGGGGACGTGTGGGAGTGGGGGCTCCCTCCCACATTTGTATCAGCGTCCATTGCGAACAAAAGCGCCCCGGCTTCGTCCGTCGCCTTTATAATGCGCGCCTTTGCGCAACTCATCGGGCTCTCAGTTCTTGGCAAACATAGATAACGCGGCCGCCGAAATGGCGGCCGCAGGCTTTTACCGCATCGCCCTCGGCGTCGAATACAAGGGCTCGCGCTACCGCGGCTGGCAGCGTCAGGCGTCGGGTGTGTTGACGGTGCAGGAAACCCTGGAAAATGCCCTGTCCAAGGTCGCCGACTCGCCGGTGTCGCTGATGTGCGCCGGGCGTACCGACGCCGGTGTGCACGCCTGTGGTCAGGTGGTGCACTTCGATACTCAGGCCGAGCGCACCATGAAGGCTTGGGTGATGGGCGCCAATATCAATCTGCCCCACGACGTCAGTGTGACCTGGGCCAAGGTCATGCCTGCGCATTTTCATGCGCGTTTCAAGGCCATCGCCCGGCGTTACCGCTATGTGATCTATAACGACCAGATCCGCCCGGCGCACCTCAATCAGGAAATCACCTGGAACCATCGTCCGCTGGATGCCGAGCGCATGGCCCAAGCTGCGCAGCATCTGGTGGGCGTGCATGATTTCAGCGCATTCCGCGCCGGCCAGTGCCAGGCCAAGTCACCGATCAAGGAAGTCCACCACCTGCGCGTCACCCGGCACGGCAAGATGATCGTGCTGGATATTCGCGCCGGGGCGTTCCTGCACCATATGGTGCGCAACATTGCGGGCGTTCTGATGACCATCGGCACCGGCGAGCGTCCGGTGGAATGGGCCCGCGAGGTGCTGGAAAGCCGTGTTCGCCGCACGGGCGGCGTGACGGCCCATCCGTTTGGTCTATATCTGGTGGGCGTGGAGTACCGCGACGAGTTCGAGCTGCCGGAGCGCTTCATCGGGCCACACTTCCTCACAGGTTTCAGCGAACTTGGCGGCTGACGCCCGGAAAAGCTTTTGTTACCATCCGGGACTTTCTCGGTGCAATCCCTGAGGTTTCCAAGACATGTCAGCCGTTCGCAGCAAGATTTGCGGGATTACCCGCATGGAAGACGCGCTGGCGGCAGTCGAAGCGGGGGCGGATGCCATTGGTCTGGTGTTCTATGCCAAAAGCCCGCGGGCGGTGAACGTGTTGCAGGCGCGGGCGATCATTGCCGGGCTGCCACCGTTTGTCACCACCGTGGGGCTGTTCGTGAATGCCAGCCGCTGCGAGCTTGACGAGACCCTCGATGCGGTGCCTCTGGATATGCTGCAGTTTCACGGCGACGAAAGCCCCGACGAATGCGAAAGCTATCAACGCCCGTATATCAAAGCGCTGCGGGTCAAGGCCGGTGATGACATTGCCGCCGCCTGTGCCACTTATGCGGGCGCTCGCGGGATCCTGCTGGACACCTACGTCGAAGGCGTCCCGGGCGGCACGGGTGAAGCGTTCGACTGGTCTCTGATCCCTGGAGGGTTGAGCAAGCCGATCATCCTTGCCGGTGGCTTGAACTGCGCCAATGTCGCGGCGGCCATCGAACAGGTTCGGCCGTATGCCGTGGATGTGAGCGGCGGAGTAGAGCAGAGCAAGGGCATCAAGGATCACCACAAGATTCGCGCATTCATGCAGGCCGTGCGCGCGATGTGACGGCTGGCAGTCTGCCGCCGTCAGTAACTACCACTGTGTAACGCAGCATCGGCGCCGCCTGCGGGAGGGCCGGGAACGAAGTGACAACCCTGCACAGGCAGGTTGTCTGGAAGGCTGAGGATGCGGACGGGAAATGGCTGGTCGAACGTCTGACCCCGACCCGCCCGCGTCATCGCCACACATGAATTTAGCTCAAGGGCATACGCGGGGCTGTGTTCAAGCCACCGGTACTGGAGAAAGAAAGCATGAGCAACTGGTTAGTAGACAAACTGATCCCTTCGATCATGCGTTCCGAGGTGAAGAAAAGCTCGGTTCCTGAAGGTCTGTGGCACAAGTGCCCTTCCTGCGACGCGGTGCTGTACCGCCCGGAGCTGGAAAAGACCCTGGACGTTTGCCCCAAGTGCAATCACCACATGCGCATCGGCGCGCGCGCGCGCATCGACATCTTCCTCGACGCCGACGGTCGTAACGAACTGGGCGCTGATCTGGAGCCGGTCGACCGTCTCAAGTTCCGCGACGGCAAGAAGTACAAGGACCGCCTCACTGCTGCGCAGAAGCAGACCGGCGAGAAAGACGCACTGATTTCCGTCAGTGGCAAGCTGCTGGGCATGCCGGTGGTGGTCTCGGCCTTTGAATTTTCCTTCATGGGCGGTTCCATGGGTGCCATCGTCGGTGAGCGTTTTGTGCGCGCCGCCAATTACGCGCTGGAAAACCGTTGCCCGATGATCTGCTTCGCCGCCTCCGGGGGGGCGCGCATGCAGGAAGCCCTGATTTCCCTGATGCAAATGGCCAAGACCTCCGCGGTGCTGGCGCGTCTGCGTGAAGAAGGCATTCCGTTTATCTCCGTGCTGACCGACCCGGTCTACGGCGGTGTTTCCGCCAGCCTGGCCATGCTCGGCGACGTGATCGTCGGCGAGCCCAAGGCCCTGATCGGCTTTGCCGGCCCGCGCGTGATCGAGCAGACCGTGCGCGAAAAGCTGCCGGAAGGCTTCCAGCGTAGCGAATTCCTGCTGGAGCACGGTGCAATCGATCTGATTATCCCGCGCGGCGAGCTGCGTCCACGCCTGGGCAACCTGCTGGCACAAATGATGGGGCTGCCGACACCGGTGTACGTCGCGCCTAAAATCGAACCGATCGTCGTGCCGCCGGTGCCTGCAAACCTATGACCCAACGTACCCTGGGCGAATGGCTCGCCTACCTTGAGCAGTTGCATCCGTCCGCCATCGACATGGGCCTGGAGCGCTCGCAACAGGTAGCGACCCGCCTCGGGTTGGGCCGGCCGGCGCCGCGTGTGATCACGGTGACCGGCACCAACGGCAAAGGCTCGACCTGCGCCTTTGTCGCGGCGCTGCTTCAGGCTCAAGGCCTGAGCGTCGGCGTCTACAGTTCTCCGCACCTGCTGCGTTACAACGAGCGGGTGCAGCTCAACGGGGTCGAAGCCACCGATGAGCAACTCTGTGAAGCGTTCGCCGCACTTGATGCCGGACGTGGCGAAATCTCCCTGACCTACTTCGAGATGGGCACCCTGGCGGCGTTCTGGCTGTTCGAGCGTGCGCAACTGGATGTGGTCGTGCTGGAAGTGGGCCTGGGCGGTCGTCTGGACACGGTCAACGTGGTGGATGCCGACCTGGCGCTGGTGACCAGCATTGGCGTTGACCATGTCGACTACCTGGGCGATACCCGCGAATCGGTGGCCTATGAAAAGGCCGGTATCTTCCGTGCGGGCAAGCCTGCGTTGTGCGGTGATCTGGATCCGCCGCAACCCCTGCTCGACAAGGTGCGTGAGCTGGAATGCCCGTTCTTCCTGCGTGGTCGCGAATTCAGCCTCGACATCGGCGAGCAGCACTGGCAGTGGCGCGGGCGCGATGCGCGCGGAAAAACGGTTGAGCTGCACGATTTGCCGCTGTTGAACCTGCCGATGGAAAATGCCGCGCTTGCGCTGCAGGCCTATCTGTTGCTGGACCTGCCATGGGATGCTGCGCAGATTGCCGCGACATTATTGGCGACCAGGGTCGTGGGGCGTCTGGATCGTCGTGCAGTCGAGTGGCAGGGCAAGCGTCTGAACCTGCTGCTGGATGTGGGGCACAATCCCCATGCGGCGCAGTACCTGGCGCAGCGCCTGGCGCGCACGCCGCCGCAGGGGCGACGACTCGCCGTATTCGGTCTGTTGGCTGACAAGGACCTCGATGGCGTGGTTGCGCCGTTGCTCGACAGTGTCCAGGCGTGGGCGGTTGCGCCGCTGGATACGCCGCGCAGTCGACCGGCGGCGGAGTTGGAACTGGCCTTGCAGAACCTTGGTGCGCGCGTGGCGTCGTATGCAAGCCTGACCGCAGCCCTCGAGGCCCAGTGTGCGGTGGCAACGACCGAGGACGAGATTCTGTTGTTCGGATCATTTTATTGTGTTGCCGAGGCGCTTGAGTGGTTGGCCCGGCGTCCCACGGAGGAAGCTGCACATGGCATTACTGGATAGCGCATACAAGCAGCGAATGGTCGGAGCTCTGGTGCTGGTGGCGTTGGCGGTGATTTTCCTGCCGATGCTGTTTTCCCGTCAGGACGAACAGCGCCAGGTAGTCGTCGAAGCCCCGGCAGCGCCCCAGGCGCCCGCCGTGCCTCAGGTGCAGGTCGAGCCGGTGGTGGTGCCCGAGCCGCAGGCATTGCCCGAAGACGAGCCGGTGCCTGTCGAAGAGCCTGCTGCTGCGCCGTCAGCGCCTTCCGCGCCCGTGCAACAGAGCGTGCCGGTGGTCAAGCCAGCGCCTGCGGTGGCGGCCAAGCCCGCCGCGCCGACACCTGCGCCCAAGCCGGTCACACCGCAACCGGCAGCGCCGGGCAAGCCGGATGTGGGGCAGAGTCGTATCGACCCCAATGGCCTGCCGATCAGTTGGTCGATCCAGGTGGCCAGCCTTGGCAATCGCGAAGGTGCCGACGCGTTGCAGAAAAAACTGCGTAGCCAGGGTTACAACGCCTATATCCGCAGTGCCGATGGCAAGAACCGCGTGTTTATCGGGCCGCTGATCGAGCGCGCCGAGGCGGATCGCCTGCGGGACTTGCTGGATCGTCAGCAGAACCTGAAGGGGTTCGTGACCCGCTTCCAGCCTGAGCGCGGCTGATTTCAGCCTGGAGTGCAATCAACTGTGGGAGGGGGCCTGCTCCCGATGACGATGTAGCAGTCAGCCTGTTCAGTGACTGATACACCGCCATCGGGAGCAAGCCCCCTCCCACATTGTTTTTTACGGTGGCCTTGAAAGGGGCTTTGCCCGCTACACATCATTGATTTGCAAAGCGCTCGCAAACACCGCTTACCGACAGCCCGGCGCTCTGCTAAAATTCGCCGCCTTATCCGTCCGTAGGCTCTAACGTGCCATTTACCTGGGTTGATTGGGCGATTGTTGCCATCGTCGCCATCTCTGCTTTGATCAGTCTGAGCCGCGGCTTCGTAAAAGAAGCGCTGTCGTTGCTGACCTGGATCATCGCAGGAGTCGTAGCCTGGATGTTCGGGGGTTCACTGTCGGTTTATCTGGCCGGCTACATCGAGACACCTTCGGCCCGCGTCATCGCGGGCTGCGCCATCATGTTCATCGCCACGCTGCTGGTGGGGGCAATGGTCAATTACCTTATTGGCGAATTGATACGCGTCACCGGCCTTTCCGGGACCGATCGATTTCTCGGCATGGCTTTTGGCGCGGCGCGTGGCGCGTTGTTGGTGGTGGTGGCGGTCGGGCTGTTGAGCCTGGGACCGGTTCAGCAGGATGCGTGGTGGCAGGAGTCGGTGCTCGTGCCAAAATTTCTTTTGGTTGCAGACTGGTCCAAGAACCTCATATTGGGGTGGAGCAGTCAGTGGCTGGCCAGCGGAATCAGCGTACCCGCTGATCTTCCGTTCAAGGAACACCTCTTACCGGCCAAAACGCCTCAGTAAGCAGGGTTCAGTCAAGATTCATTAAGTAGGGGTTGCGTCGCATGTGTGGCATCGTCGGTATCGTCGGTAAGTCGAACGTGAATCAGGCGCTGTATGACGCGCTAACCGTCCTCCAGCACCGCGGCCAGGACGCTGCCGGTATTGTGACCAGCCACGACGGCCGGTTATTCCTGCGCAAGGACAATGGCCTGGTGCGTGACGTGTTCCACCAGCGTCACATGCAGCGCCTCGTCGGGCACATGGGCATTGGCCATGTGCGCTACCCGACTGCCGGCAGCTCGACGTCGGCCGAAGCTCAGCCGTTCTACGTCAACTCGCCGTACGGCATCACCCTGGCGCACAACGGCAACCTGACCAACGTTGAACAGTTGGCCAAGGAGATTTACGAATCCGACCTGCGCCACGTCAACACCAGTTCCGATTCGGAAGTGCTGCTCAACGTGTTCGCCCATGAGCTGGCCCAGCGCGGCAAGCTGCAGCCTACCGAAGAAGACGTGTTTGCCGCTGTGATCGACGTGCACAACCGTTGCGTCGGCGGTTACGCCGTGGTGGCGATGATCACCGGTTACGGCATCGTCGGTTTCCGCGACCCCCACGGCATCCGTCCGATCGTGTTCGGTCAGCGTCACACCGACGAAGGCGTCGAGTACATGATCGCATCCGAAAGCGTGTCGCTGGACGTGCTGGGCTTCACCCTGATACGCGACCTCGCGCCGGGCGAAGCGGTGTACATCACCGAAGATGGCAAGCTGCACACCCGTCAGTGTGCAGTGGCGCCGAAGCTGACCCCGTGCATCTTCGAACACGTCTACCTGGCCCGTCCGGACTCAATCATCGATGGCGTTTCGGTCTACAAGGCGCGCCTGCGCATGGGCGAGAAGCTGGCCGACAAGATCCTGCGCGAGCGTCCCGAGCACGATATCGATGTGGTGATCCCGATTCCGGACACCAGCCGCACCGCCGCCCTGGAGCTGGCCAACCACCTGGGCGTCAAGTTTCGCGAAGGCTTTGTGAAGAACCGCTACATCGGCCGCACCTTCATCATGCCCGGCCAGGCTGCGCGCAAGAAATCGGTGCGCCAGAAGCTCAACGCCATCGAGCTGGAGTTTCGCGGCAAGAACGTAATGCTGGTGGACGATTCCATCGTGCGCGGCACCACGTGCAAGCAGATCATCCAGATGGCCCGCGAAGCCGGTGCGAAGAACGTGTACTTCTGCTCCGCCGCGCCTGCCGTGCGTTACCCGAACGTGTATGGTATCGACATGCCGAGCGCCCATGAGCTGATCGCTCACAACCGTTCGACCCAGGACGTGGCCGATCTGATCGGCGCCGACTGGCTGATCTACCAGGACCTGCCGGACCTGATCGAGGCCGTCGGCGGTGGCAAGATCAAGATCGATCAGTTCGACTGTGCCGTGTTTGACGGCAAGTACGTGACCGGCGACGTCGACGATGCCTACCTGAACAAGATCGAGCAGGCGCGTAACGACTCGTCGAAGGTCAAGACCCAGGCGGTCAGCGCGATCATCGATCTGTATAACAACTGAGTAAACACCGGCCCTGAGGGGCCGGTTTTGTATCTTAAATAAAGAATTTCGAGAGTAAGGAGTCGCAGCATGAGTCAGGAATGGGATGCCGGTCGGCTGGACAGCGACCTCGACGGCGTAGCTTTCGATACCCTGGCTGTGCGCGCCGGCCAGCACCGTACCCCGGAAGGTGAGCACGGTGATCCGATGTTCTTCACCTCCAGCTACGTATTCCGCACGGCCGCCGACGCTGCCGCGCGTTTTGCCGGCGAAGTGCCGGGCAACGTTTATTCGCGCTACACCAACCCGACCGTGCGTGCATTCGAAGAGCGTATTGCCGCGCTGGAAGGCGCCGAGCAGGCCGTGGCCACGGCCACCGGCATGGCGGCGATCCTGGCGGTGGTGATGAGCCTGTGCAGCGCCGGCGATCATGTGCTGGTGTCGCGCAGTGTGTTCGGTTCGACCATCAGCCTGTTCGAAAAGTATTTCAAGCGCTTCGGCATTGAGGTGGACTACGTGCCGCTGGCGGACGTGTCCGGCTGGGATGCGGCGATCAAGGCCAATACCCGGTTGCTGTTTGTCGAGTCACCGTCCAACCCCCTTGCCGAACTGGTGGATATCGCCGCGTTGGCCGAAGTGGCTCATGCCAAGGGCGCGATGCTGGTGGTCGACAACTGCTTCTGCACGCCGGCGCTGCAACAGCCGCTGAAGCTGGGTGCCGATATCGTCGTGCACTCGGCGACCAAGTTCATTGACGGCCAGGGCCGCTGCATGGGCGGAGTGGTGGCCGGTCGTGGCGAGCAGATGAAGGAAGTCGTCGGCTTCCTGCGCACTGCCGGGCCGACCCTCAGCCCGTTCAACGCGTGGATTTTCCTCAAGGGCCTGGAAACCCTCGGCCTGCGCATGAAGGCCCATTGTGCCAATGCCCAGGCCCTGGCCGAGTGGCTGGAGCAACAGGACGGCATCGAAAAGGTGCACTACGCCGGCCTCAAGAGCCACCCGCAACACGCATTGGCCCAGCGCCAGCAGCGCGGTTTCGGGGCGGTGGTGAGTTTTGAAGTGAGGGGCGGCAAAGAGGGCGCCTGGCGCTTTATCGATGCAACGCGTCTGATCTCGATCACCGCGAACCTGGGTGACAGCAAGACCACCATTACCCACCCGGGTACCACGTCCCACGGCCGTCTGGCCCCGCAGGAGCGTGAAGCGGCGGGCATTCGTGACAGCCTGATCCGTGTTGCGGTAGGCCTGGAAGACGTGGCTGATTTGCAGGCAGACCTGGCCCGCGGGTTGGCTGCCTTGTGATCGAGTGGTCCACCGAGGTCGCAGTGGCCAGTAATGGGCGTGTCGCGCTGGTAACCGGCGCAGCTCGCGGGATTGGTCTGGGCATCTCTGCATGGCTGATCAGCGAAGGCTGGCAGGTGGTGTTGGCCGACCTGGATCGCGAGCGTGGCTCCAAGGTGTCCAGGGTGCTCGGCGACAATGCCTGGTTTATCACCATGGACGTGGCTGACGAGAAGCAGGTGGTTCAGGGTGTTGCGCAAGTGCTGGGGCAGTTCGGGCGTCTGGATGCGTTGGTGTGCAACGCCGCGGTGGCCGATCCGCACAATATCACCCTGGAAAGCCTGGACCTGGCCTACTGGAACCGCGTGCTGGCGGTGAACCTCAGCGGGCCGATGCTGCTGGCCAAACATTGCGCGCCTTACCTGCGTGCCCATGGGGGCGCCATCGTCAATCTGGCGTCCACCCGCGCCCGTCAATCGGAGCCGGACACCGAAGCCTATGCGGCGAGCAAGGGCGGCCTGCTGGCCTTGACCCACGCCCTGGCGATGAGTCTGGGGCCGGAGGTGCGGGTCAATGCGGTGAGCCCCGGCTGGATCGATGCGCGGGATCCCTCGGCGCGGCGTGCCGAGCCGCTGAGCGATGCTGATCATGCCCAGCATCCGGGGGGCAGGGTGGGCACTGTGGAGGATGTAGCGGCGATGGTTGCGTGGTTGCTGTCACGTCAGGCCGGGTTTGTGACCGGGCAAGAGTTCGTGGTGGATGGTGGCATGAGCAAGAAGATGATTTACAGCGAGTGAGGCGAGCTGGCGCTTGAAGCAATTTTGTCTTTTTCAGGAAAACTTCAAGCGGGCTATTGACTTAGGTCTGCTATCTGCGTAAATTTCGCGGCCTCAACGAAGCAAAGGGTGATTAGCTCAGCTGGGAGAGCATCTGCCTTACAAGCAGAGGGTCGGCGGTTCGATCCCGTCATCACCCACCACTTCTTGAGAGTTTTGCTTACGGGCAAGACGCAACGTTAAAGGTTGCACCGACGCGCAGCGGTAGTTCAGTCGGTTAGAATACCGGCCTGTCACGCCGGGGGTCGCGGGTTCGAGTCCCGTCCGCTGCGCCATATTTTCCAGGTTCGAATGGTCGGGCTTGAGATTGAACAGCCTAGGCTGATCGATCAGATGTTTAAAGACGGTTGAGGGCTTCACGCTTAACCGGTCAAGCGATACGCAGCGGTAGTTCAGTCGGTTAGAATACCGGCCTGTCACGCCGGGGGTCGCGGGTTCGAGTCCCGTCCGCTGCGCCATATCTGCTTCAAGGCCCGCTGAACGCCTTCAAGCGCAAAGAAAGCCATTGGCTGCTTTGATCCGATAGCAAAGACCCTGGTCGAGAGACCGGGGTTTTTTGTGTCTGCGATTTGGTTATGAGCGGCGGGCGGGGCTCACAGCGCAACCTGATGAAACGTGTAGTTGGGCTGAGGTGGCTGCAAGGCGTACTCGGGTCGGCCGAGGGAGCCGTAAACCGGCTCCCGCTTTATGTCAGAACCCCAGCTTATCCCGCAGCCCGTAGTACCAGGCACCCAGCGCGGCGAACGGTGTACGCAGCATCTGCCCACCGGGGAAGGGGTAGTGCGGCAGGTCGGCGAACGCATCAAAGCGTTCCGCCTGACCGCGCAGGGCTTCGGCCAGCACTTTGCCTGCCAGGTGCGTGTAGGTCACGCCGTGGCCGCTGCAGCCTTGGGAGTAATAGATGTTGTCGCCCAGGCGGCCCACCTGAGGCAGGCGCGACAGGGTCAGCAGGAAGTTGCCGGTCCAGGCGTAGTCGATCTTTACGTCCTTGAGTTGCGGAAACGCCTTGAGCATTTTCGGACGAATGATCGCTTCGATATTCGCCGGGTCGCGCGCGCCATAGACCACGCCGCCGCCGAAGATCAGACGCTTGTCACTGGTGAGACGGTAGTAGTCGAGCAGGTAGTTGCAGTCTTCGACGCAGTAGTCCTGTGGCAACAGGCTCCTGGCCAATTCATCGCCCAGGGGGGCGGTGGTGATCACTTGCGTGCCGCAGGGCATCGACTTGGCGGCCAACTCCGGCACCAGGTTGCCCAGGTAGGCGTTGCCCGCGACAATAATGAACTTGGCCCTGACCTTGCCTTCGGCTGTATGCACCACCGGATTGGCGCCGCGCTCGATACGCAGAGCGGCAGATTGTTCGTGGATCGTACCGCCCAGGGACTCAACGGCGGCCGCTTCACCCAGGGCCAGGTTGAGCGGATGGATGTGCCCGCCGCTCATGTCCAGCAGGCCGCCGACATAGTTGTCGCAGCCCACCACTTCGCGGATGCGGCGCTCGTCCAGCAACTCCAGTTGCGTATGACCGTAGCGCTCCCACAGGCGTTTCTGCGACTCGAGGTGGCTCATGTGCTTGCTGTTGAGTGCAGCGAATACGCCGCCGTTCTTCAGGTCGCACTGGATCTGATACTTGGCCACGCGCTCACGAATGATCCTGCCGCCCTCGAATGCCATCTCGCCCAGCAACTGCGCCTGCTTGGGGCCGACGCTGCGCTCGATCACGTCGATATCGCGGCTGTAGCTGTTGACGATCTGCCCACCATTGCGGCCCGATGCACCGAATCCCACTCTGGCGGCCTCCAGCACCGTGACGCGAAAACCGTTCTCCAGCAGAAACAGCGCGCTGGAAAGGCCGGTATAGCCGGCGCCGATCACACAGACATCGGTTTCGACTTCACCTTGCAGCATCGGACGAGGCGGAACCGCATTGGCGGATGCGGCGTAATATGACTGGGGATAGGGGGTGTTCGCCATCCTGGAACCTCTGTTTTATATTTTTTACGAGTGCCGCGATCCTACCTGAGTTGAAAATTGCCCGCCAGCCACCGGGAAAACACGGGCGTGCGTTCCGAAAATAAAAAATTCGCATATTCATGGGGTTAGCTGCGAAAAAGAGGTTGACACACCTTCGGAATTCCGTAGAATGCCGCCTCACAGCAGGCACGTAGCTCAGTTGGTTAGAGCACCACCTTGACATGGTGGGGGTCGTTGGTTCGAGTCCAATCGCGCCTACCAAACAAAATCCGCTCTGCTGGGCGGTCTGGAAGGGCTCACCGAGAGGTGGGCCCTTTTTTGTTGTCTTGCATTTGGGTCAATCAAAACGCCCGAAGAGTCGTCTCGGGCGTGTTGTGTATCAAGCGGTGGTGCTGACCATCGAGCCCGAACTGCTCTTGCCCTCACTGGTAACAGCCTGCAACAAGGCTGCGCTCACGGTCTGCAAAGCAGCTGATGTGCTTGCCACCTGCACTTGCGCTGCTGCGATCGTGACGGCCTTTGCCTCTGCGTTTTCGTTACTGGACTGCGCCTTTTGCAGCGCCTGCTGTTGCTGCAGGAGCTGCTTTTGCAACTGTTCGATTTGTTTTTTCAGTTCCTTGATCGTTTCCGACTCTTGCTTGGCCGGCGGCGCATCGCTACCGCCCACGCCGGCCGAACCTTTAGCGTCATGGTCAAGGCTGACCGTCAGGCTGCCTGGGCTGTCAGCTTTCGCGGCATCAGTCGTGTCTTTGGACGCCGGAGGGGTGGGGACCGAGGCTGGAATATTAAGATTGATCAGCATGAAAAGTACCCGGTTATGAGGTGTCCGATTAAATCGACCCGTGGCCGACTTACTTCAGCGCGACTCCTGTCCCGCCCCAGGAGGGTCCTGCATTAACGTGACAGTCTTTGTGTCGCGATTTGATGGCGGGAGAGGGATGTTGATGCTTTTACCGGCGTCGACAAGGGACCGAACTGAAGGCGCAAGCTCGTGCATGGCCCCTGAACCGGGCTATGCGTTGCCAGGCCGCTTAGAGTGCTGTGTAGAGGTGGCAACCCCAATCAGCAGAAAAGCGAAGCCACCGCTAACAGGCAGATAATTTGCGCAACCAATTGGCACCGTATTTCGCCATTTGTTGTTGCCATGCCACTCATTTGTCCGGCATACATGATCGCTACCTTTTTGGCTGAATCACCGTGAGCCCGGCGTGGGAACGCGTCGCTACTGCGCTGAGTATAGGCCTTGAAATTAAAGTCGTAATAATGGTGTTTGCACTGAATGCAGGAGAGGGCAATGGAGCTGGCGATGGAGGTGTCGTTCGACGTAACGGAGCAGGAGCGTGAGGCGATTCTCAAGCCGCTGAGGGCTTACAACCTCAGTCACACAGGCAGTATGCCATTTGAAACCGTGGGCATCCTGCTACGCGATCCTGCCACTGATGAGGTGGTGGGCGGGCTCTACGGAAAAATTTCCTACGGATGGCTGTTCATCGAGCTGCTGAGCATCCCCGATCAGATGCGCACCCAGGGCACCGGCACGCGCTTGATGCGTATTGCCGAAGACCTTGCCCAGCAGAAAGGCTGTACCGGGATCTGGCTGGACACGTTCAGCTTTCAGGCGCCCGGGTTTTATCGCAAGTTGGGGTTCACTGAGGTGGGCCAGATCATTGATTACCCGCCGGGTCACCGGCGCCACTTTTTCCAGAAGCGCCTGCGCTGAAACGCCGCACCGCTTCGTGCGGCGCCGTGCGCGTCAAATCAGCTGACTGGCCGCCGGTTGCGTCAGGTGATCAAAACCCGGCCAAGGCCGAAGGTGATGGCGCAGGCCAGTGACGTCATCGCGAACGCTGTCGCGACGTACCATTTGATGAGATTCAGCTCCGTGGTTGCCAGGTCCGCCTTGGTCGCGAAGTGCTTTTCGATGGCGGTGGAGTGTTGCTCCATGGCGTCAGTCCTGCTCGAAACGGCGAATAGTTTTTCTTTCATCTCAGCCAGCCCTTTTTCCAGTAGGCCCATGCGTTTTTCCATGCCTGAGCCTCCGTCATGACCTCCACCGTCTCCGCCTTGAGCCGGGATGTTCAGCGTGTTTACTGCTGCGAATTGATACTGTTTCTTCTCCAAAGCCGGACACCTGTGTTTTGAACAATGTGAGATAGCGTTTGGGAGATCAGAATAGTGGGTGTTTGACCGGTCGGTGACCGCAAGTGTTTTGCAAAATACCACCGAGGTTTCGGTGTCGCGCTCAGTCTTCCCGCCGAGGGAACACCAACTCGAAAGACGTCACTCCGGCTTCGCTGCTTACGCTGTATCGGCCGTTATGCAACTGCATGATGGTCGCCACAATTGACAGCCCAAGCCCGTTGGACTGGGCCGAGCGTTCTCGAGACGCGTCCACCCGATAGAACCGCTCGAACAAGCGTGGCAAATGCTCGGCTGGAATGGTCGCGCCCTGGTTGCTGACTTTCAGATGAACGCCCTCTGTGTCGGGTATCGCCTGGATCAGCAGGTCGCAGTCGGGCGCGCCATATTTGATGGCGTTGGCGCACAGGTTGGCCAGCGCACGTCGCAGCAGCATCGGTTCCGCCCAGATCACGCCTTCGCCCTTGGCCAGAATGCGCATGCCCGCATCACCGGCCAGGCCCTCGAAGTAATCGGCCATGCGCTGTACTTCATCGGCTGCGCTCAATTCCTGTCGTTGGCGCAGGGCACTGGCGGGATCGGTGCGGGCCAGGAACAGCATGTTGTCGAGCATCCGCGCCAGGCGTTCCAGCTCTTCGACATTGGATGCGAGCAGTTGCTGGTAGCTCTCGATGCTGCGGTCCTGTTGCAGGGCGACCTGGGTTTCTCCCAGCAGGTTGTTGATCGGTGTGCGCAGTTCATGGGCCATGTCGGTGGACACCTGGCCCAGTTGCACGAAGCCCTTGGCCAGACGCTCCAGCATGGTATTGAACGACTCGATCATTGGCAGCAATTCCCTGGGGGCACCACGACCGTCGAGGCGTTCGGCCAGGTTGCTCACGCCGATGCCGTGCGCATGCCGGGCCAGACGCCGCAAGGGCAGCAGCCCACGGCGCACCAGTATGTAGCCCACCACGGCGAGGATGAGCGCCGCGATACTGGCCAGGATATAGACACTCAACCGGTAACTGGCGAGCACGGCGGTGCGCTCGGTCATCAGGCGCCCGCTGGTCACTTGCAGGCTGCCCAGGTCGCCGGAGTCGATGGAGGCGGCGACGGTTGAAAAGGGTACGCCATTGATTCCCGGGAGGTGTTGTACGTCGCTCAATGCGAGGATGTGGTCTTTGGGCACCGGATTGACGGGAGGCAGCTCGATGTTCGCGGGGTTTACCAGCAGCAGCGGTTTTTGCCCTGGTGCGGCAATGCTCAGCACCGATTCGCGATTGCCCAGCATATTCTGGAACAACTCCGGTTTGGTGCGGATCAGGTCCAGGGTGTTGCTGTCGTTGAGCAGGTTGCGCAGTTGATCGACCCGCGATATCAGCGCAGCGTCGTCGCGGCGCACCAGTTCCTGTTCCAGCTCGCGGTAAAGTGCTACGCCAAGGGAGGTCAACAGGGCGAAGGCGAGCAGGGCAAAGATCAACGCCAGGCGTAGCGTGAGGGAGTAAGGGCGGCGGCTCATGGCTGGGTATCGAAGCGGTAGCCAATGCCACGCACGCTGTGAATCAGTTTGAGCTGGAAAGGGTCGTCGATTTTCAAACGCAGGCGCCGCACGGCCACGTCGACCACATTGGTGTCGCTGTCGAAATTCATGTCCCACACCCGCGAGGCGATCAGCGAGCGCGACAGTACCTGGCCGGGGTGGGTGGCAAACAGGTGCAGCAGGGCGAACTCCTTATTGGTCAGGGTGATCCGCGTGCCGGCGCGGGTGACGCGGCGTTTTAGCACGTCTATCTGCAGATCGGCGATGTTCAGCTGTTCTTCTTCGCGGCTCGGGCCTCGCCGGGTCAGCGTGCGCAGGCGCGCGACCAGTTCGGCGAACGAGAAAGGCTTGATCAGGTAGTCATCGGCGCCCAGTTCCAGCCCTTTGATGCGGTCTGCGATGTCGTCGCGGGCGGTGAGAAACAGCACGGGCGTGTCCGCTTCCGTGCGCAGGCGCCGCAGTACCTCCCAGCCATTCATTTTCGGCATCATCACATCCAGCACTATGACGTCGAACGGCGTTTCCAGCGCCTGGTGCAAGCCGTCCACACCATCGCGCGCGAGGCTCACGGAATAACCCAGTTCCTGCAAGCCGTTGAGCAGATAATTACCGGCCTTGGGTTCGTCTTCGACGACGAGGATGTTCATGGGAGTTGCCCTGTTTCAGTAGGTGGCGCCAGTTTAGCGTGATCAATTCTCACTGGGGCAACCGATGGCTTGCACCTTATAGTCCAGCACGTGTTCGCGGTTCTGGTGATCGAGGTAGCGCAATTGCGCGGGCACGATGCCGCACTGGCCATACGTGTCGCTGCTCGACAGTTGCCTGGCGATATCCAGATGCACGAAGAAGCCGGTTTTATCGTGGATTACCCTTGTATCTGAGGCGGGCTCGGCTGCGAACACCGAAGCGGTGACGAGCAAAGCGGCAAAACCTGCGGCAAATCGTTTCATGTTGGTTCCTCTCTCAGAAGTCGGCTGCCGGGCCTGGCAGTGAGTTCACAGTAACCAGGCGATCCGAACAGACGGCCAACAGGACGATGACAAGTTCGTAATGAAAGGCCCGCAGTGCCGATGACGTTTACAAGCGTCAGGCTGGGCCGTAGATTGCATCGGGCCGATTACGCCTACAGCTCAAGAGGAAGCCACGCAGTGTCCATCCAAGGTTCAGCTTTACCTGCACGACCGTACCGCGCCTTTCTGTTCGATATGGACGGGACCTTGCTTAACTCCATCGCCGCCGCAGAGCGGGTGTGGAGTACCTGGGCCGAACGTCACGGTCTGGATGTGGCGGCGTTCCTGAAGACGATCCATGGCGCGCGTGCAATCGATACGATCACGCGCCAGGCGCTGCCCGGTGTGGATCCCGACGTGGAGGCACAATGGATAACCCAGGCCGAACTCGATGATGTCGACGGTGTTGTGGCGATACCTGGCGCAGTTGAGTTCCTCAATGGCCTGCCGGGTGATCAATGGGCGCTGGTCACGTCCGCGCCCAGAGCGTTGGCATTGCGGCGCCTGCACGCCGCAGGCATTGCCCCGCCGGCTGTGCTGGTGACGGCGGAGGATGTCGCCCGAGGTAAACCGGACCCTGCTTGCTACGTATTGGGAGCGCAACGACTTGGCGTAACCGTCCAGGATTGCCTGGTTTTCGAGGATGCGACGGTCGGAATTCGAGCCGGGGAGGCAGCGGGAGCGGACGTGATGGTCGTGACCTCGACCCACCTCACGCCAATGGTGACGGCGCACGCCTGCATCGATGGCTATGAGCACATTCATGTTCAACGTGACAGTGAGGGTTTGCTTTACCTGCGGAGCCTGGCGAGTTGATACGAAAAGGTCGAGCCGGTTATCGGTCTAGGCCTTTCACACTGTCGGAATGATCGGGTGGCGTGTGCAGCCGGCTGTTTTTCATGCCCTGACGCGAAAGCACCATTTCTCTGAGTATCTCATTGGCAAGACGGGCAATGGCTTGCTCGCCATTGTAGTGAGCGCGGACGATGCCGGTAATCGCGAAGTGGTCGGTTTCGGGACTGCTGAGCATGGCTGAAAGCGTGCCATCGGCATGCAGCGTGCAGGTGATCCGATAGCTGGGCAGACGGGCTGCCAGTGCGGCTTCGATTTGGGATTTATTGAGCGTTTCCATCTGTTTCAGCGCCCTTTACTGACCGTGCAAACCCAAGCATAGGCGCTGTTGCATGGCTGTAAATACCGGCGATCAGATAGCTCTCAACCTGCAGATTTTTGCCGCGCACGTTGAATGGCGTGCTGGCACAACTTGCGTTGCACTGTCTTCTGAAGTGGCTTGAGGCAAAACACGAATAGATAAGCGCCCAGCAGCAATGCCAGATCCAGCCACGAAGGGGCATCGGCGCCAGCCACTTCGAACCTCAAGCCAAATTCCACACCCACGAAGACCAGTCCGATCAGCAGGACAATCATCCAGGAATGGAGGGCAAAGCGTTTCGTTGAGGAATACCTCATCGACAGGCTCCCGAGTTTGCTTGGGCAGTAGTGAGTACTATCAGGAGTTGGGCTGGGGATCGCGCAACAAGTTCCGGGCATGGGAACAGTTTCATCTTCGGCGAAGACGAGAGCAGGAGCATGAAAAAAGCGCGATTGAATCGAATGGGTCTTCGCCAGCCGTGACAGTGAACGAAAAGGCTGGCTACTGAGTGCGCTTCAAGGCGTCTGGTTTTTTTCCGGAGCGGTAAGGCCTTCCTGGATGCGCTTATAGATCTCTTCACGATGCACGGCAACGTCTTTGGGAGCATTGATGCCGATTCTTACTTGCTGGCCGCTGACGCCCAGAATGGTGATCGTAATGTCATCACCGATGTTTATGCTTTCACCAACTTTGCGGGTGAGTATCAGCATGGACTTCTCCTTGATTACTTTTAAGGACACATGTTTCAGACAGGGCAGGTGTCGGATGTGTGTAGCTTACTGCTAAGCGCTTCCCTGTGACTGCCTCTTTTAGGACGCATAGAGGCGACATTAATTCCCATGGCGGCATCATACAGGTCTGCGATACATCATTCGCATTGTTTAAGCCAAGGTTTATGAAGGCCAGAATAGACAGTGGATGATAAAGTTGCCTCTTTTCCTTAAAGGAGCAGGGCAGTGCGTAAAGTAGCGATGGCAATGGCGGTGGTGGCATTGGCCGGTTGCGGAGAGGGTAAGCCTGTCGAGGCGCCCAAGGCCAGAGCTGCCGCGAGCCAGAGCCAACCGCAGAGCGGTGCGATTGCCGCCCAGGAATGGGACCTGCGCGTAGGCCCGCCAGACCACAAGTTACAGGCGATCACCGACCTGACAGCCTGGTTGCTGGAGCATGGTTTCAGTTTTTATATCGTCAAGGTGGACGGCAAGGACGAGGTGCTGCTCGGGCCGTTCGCCAGCAAGGCTGAAGCTGAAGCCAGGCAGGCATTGCTCGCGGAGAAAATGGCCCGCGCCAAGAAAACCGATACCGTGTCGGAAATCATCGAGCACAAGGCGGCGCAGTAACGCCAATTGGGCGGGCTCCCGCCCAGTTTCAGCCGCAGGCTTTCAGGTTCACCGGGCCGACAAACGCATTGCCGCGCCCCATTACACAGGCAACGGTCTGGTTACGCTGGCGCTCCCAGGTTTGTACCGGATAGGTCTTGTTCCAGGCTTCATACAGCTGCCGGTCCTGCTTCGACAGGCGCAACCCGTATTGTTTACTCATATAAAAATAGGTTCGAGCAATCATGCCGCGAATCGACGGTCGTGGCATGACCTTCTTCGCCTTGAAGTCGACCTGGGTCAGGCATGAGCCGTATTGCCCGTTCTGCACCGGCAACCAGCCAAAACTGAAGTTGTTACGATCACCATTGACCTCACCGATACTCGGCACCAGGTTATGCAGGTCCGCCTCGGCGCGTTGGAACACAGCGTCATGGCGCGTACAGTTCTTGCGCCCGCCGTTTTGCCAGCACTGGCGCTGATGCCCGATCTGCCAGGCAGGAACGATGTGCTCCCACTCGATACGTGCGGCGCGACTGGCATTTTTGCGCGGGATGTAACCGCAGGCTTTCAGGTCGACACGGTTGCCGGTGTATTTGCAGCCGCAATAGAACTCGGTGGATTGCGGAGCGTAGAGTTTCCAGGCGACTTTCTTGGCTTCACTGAACGTTCGGGGTGCCTGGGCGTGGGCGGTGATAGCGAATAAAAGGCAACAGACAGCAATAAAACGGACACTCATTGAATCAATCTTCCTTCGGCACAACCCAGAAAATCTGCACACCGCCATCATCCCGATAGGCGAGGGTGACGTTGTCGTTTTCCGCGATTTCCTCCAGCAAACGTGCCCATTCATCCTCAGGTTCTTCCGGCAGGCGGAAGATCAAAGCTGCCTTGGCTCTTTGCGCATTGGTCGAATTGATGATTTTTTGCACGCGAACGGCCAGTTGCTGATAGGCGTCCGGCGCTGTTGCAACGGCGGGAGAGGACTTTGCCACGGAGTATTCCTTAATAAGCTGTACGCACATACAGTATTTAACTGTAGGCAATTTCGCAACTGCTTAAAATCCGAGAGGTCCGTCTGACGGTAATTTGCGGTGCTTGGTGCAGGAGCGAGCAAACTCGCTCCTGCAGGGTAGTGTCAGGAATCAGTATTCCCAGAATATCCGTTGCAGTTCCTTGCTGTCCTGGGTCCGGGTCAGCGCCACCATCGCCAGAATCCGCGCTTTCTGCGGGTTCAGGTCCAGGGCGGCAACCCAATCGTATTTGTCGTCAGGCTGTTCGGCGTTGCGCAGCACCATGCCGCCGGCGTTGACGTGGGAGGAGCGGATGATCTGCACGCCCTGCTTGCGCAATTCCACCAGCGCGGGAACCACTTTGGACGACACCGAGCCATTGCCAGTGCCAGCGTGGATGATGGCTTTGGCGCCGGCCTGAGCCAGGGCCTTGTAGGCGGTATCGCTCACGTTGCCGTAGCCGTAGGCAATTTCCACATCCGGCAGGCTTTTGATGGTCTTGATATCGAATTCCGAATCCATGGTGTGGCGCTTGGCAGGCAGGCGGAACCAGTAGGATTTGCCTTCAACCACCATGCCCAGCGGGCCCCACGGACTCTTGAACGCTTCAGTCTTGATGTTGATCATCTTGCTGACATCGCGCCCCGACTGAATTTCGTCGTTCATCGTCACCAGCACACCTTTGCCGCGTGCTTCTTTGCTGCTTGCCACGGCAACGGCGTTGTACAGATTGAGCATGCCATCGGCCGACATGGCAGTGCCTGGACGCATCGAACCGACCACCACGATAGGTTTGTCGGTCTTTTCGACCAGATTGAGGAAGTAGGCGGTCTCTTCCAGGGTGTCGGTGCCATGGGTGATCACGATGCCGTCGACGTCCTTGCTGTCGGCCAGTTCCGCGACGCGTCGGCCCAGCTGCAACAGGTTGTCGTTGTTGATGCTCTCAGATGCAATTTGCATCACTTGTTCGCCGCGAACATTGGCAATCTGACTAAGCTCAGGAACGCCTGCGATCAGTTGTTCGATGCCGACTTTGGCCGCCTGGTAGGTGGCACTGTTGGCGGCACTGGCGCCGGCGCCAGCAATGGTGCCGCCGGTGGCGAGAATCACTACGTTGGAGAGTTTGGTGTTGGTCTCGACTTCCCTTGCCTGGGCGGCAACGGGGAACAGCAGCAGGAGGGCCAAAGCGCCCGGGACAAAAGTTTTCAATGCAGATTTCATTATTTTTCTCTCTGGTTTTTGATGAGTGCTGTTGCAGGTTCATCTAGAACCCTCGGACGTCTCTGAACGCGTCGAGGTGCAGGGGAAGAGCAGGATTTGTACCAGCCTGATTTTGCCAGGCGACATAAATTAACTTTTTGATTTAAAACAACTATTTTTGACTTTTTGGGTTGGGGAACAGCGCGTCTGTCCGGCTTTCCGAACAATTGGGCGATAGCGCGTTCGGTTGTCCGACAATACCCGGCGTCTGCTGCCGTGTGCTGAGCGACGGGCAAGCAGCAGCCTGTCGTGTTAAAGAACGAGCTGGCGCAGGCGAGGTTTAAAGGGCAGAGCAGACGAACCGCAACGTCGCGTGCTGGAGGGTTGAATGAAAGGCACTTTTCCGGCGTTGACAAATCTCGACAAGGTTCTCATAGTTCGATTAACGCAAACGTTTGCGAGATATTTCGTTGCAAGCGTTGCTTACAATAATCATAAGATCGGAGTGAACCCATGAAGCTGCCATTCGCTGCACGTCTTCTCGCTGTCGCTGTGCTTGCTGCCGCATCCGCTGCTCTGCCTCTCTCCTCTGCATTCGCCGATGACGCCGCCGCCAAACCCAAGGTCGGCCTGGTGATGAAGTCTCTCGCCAACGAATTTTTCGTGACCATGCAGGAGGGCGCCAAGGCCTATCAGAAAGAGCATGCCGCCGACTTTGACATGATCACCAACGGTATCAAGAACGAGACCGACACCAGCGCCCAGATCGATATCGTCAACCAGATGATCCTCGCCAAGGTCAACGCCATCGTTATCGCCCCCGCCGACTCCAAGGCGCTGGTCACCGTGCTGAAGAAAGCCTCCGATGCCGGCATCAAGATCGTCAACATCGACAACCGTCTCGACCCGGACGTACTGAAAAGCAAAAACCTGAACATTCCATTCGTAGGCCCGGACAACCGCAAGGGCGCCAAGCTGGTGGGTGATTACCTGGCCAAGCAACTGGCTTCGGGTGACAAGGTCGGCATTATCGAAGGCGTACCGACCACCACCAATGCCCAGCAGCGCACCGCAGGCTTCAAGGACGCGATGGACGCTGCCGGCATGAAGATCGTTTCCACACAATCGGGCAACTGGGAAATCGACCAGGGCCAGAAAGTGGCATCGGCCATGTTGAGCGAATACCCGGACCTCAAGGCGCTGCTGGCCGGTAACGACAACATGGCCCTCGGTGCTGTGTCCGCAGTTCGTGCGGCAGGCAAGGCCGGCAAGGTGCTGGTGGTGGGCTATGACAATATCGAAGCCATCAAGCCGATGCTGCAGGATGGCCGCGTCCTCGCAACGGCCGACCAGGCTGCCGCTCAGCAAGCCGTTTTCGGTCTGCAGAACGCGCTCAAGCTGGTCAAGGGTGAAACAGTCGATGCCAAGGACGGCGTGATCGAAACCCCGGTCGAACTCGTCCTCAAGAAGTAATCCCGGCAGCACCCAACAGCGCCCGCTTGTCCTGAGCGGGCGCCTGGAGATTTTCCTATGTCACCTTCCGCCCAGGCGGCTGTCCTTTCGGTCAGCGGTATCGGCAAGACCTATGCCCAACCGGTGCTGTCCGACATCACGCTGACGCTCAATCGCGGGGAAGTGCTGGCGCTTACCGGCGAGAACGGCGCAGGCAAAAGCACCTTGTCGAAGATCATCGGCGGGCTGGTCACGCCCACCACCGGGCAGATGCAGTTCAACGGCCAGGATTACCAACCAGGCAGCCGTACCCAGGCCGAGGCGCTGGGTGTGCGCATGGTCATGCAGGAGCTCAACCTGCTGCCGACCCTGACCGTGGCCGAGAACCTGTTCCTGCATAACCTGCCCAGCCACGGTGGCTGGATCAACCGCAAGCAACTGCGTAAAGCCGCAATTGAAGCCATGGCGCAGGTCGGCCTGGACGCGATCGACCCGGACACGCTGGTCGGCAGTCTGGGTATTGGCCATCAGCAGATGGTCGAGATTGCCCGCAACCTGATCGGCGACTGCCACGTACTGATTCTCGACGAACCCACGGCGATGCTCACGGCCCGAGAAGTCGAGATGCTGTTTGAACAGATCACCCGTCTGCAGGCTCGGGGCGTGGCGATCATTTATATTTCACACCGGCTCGAAGAGCTGGCCCGCGTCGCCCAGCGCATTGCGGTATTGCGCGATGGCAAGCTGGTGTGTGCCGAACCGATGGCCAATTACAACAGCGAGCAACTGGTCACCTTGATGGTCGGCCGGGAGCTGGGCGAACAGATTGACCTGGGCCCGCGCACCATTGGCGGCCCGGCCTTGACGGTCAAAGGCCTGACACGGTCGGACAAGGTTCGCGATGTGTCCTTTGAGGTACGCGCCGGCGAGATCTATGGCATTTCCGGCCTGATCGGCGCCGGCCGCACTGAACTGCTGCGTCTTATCTTCGGTGCAGACCTGGCCGACAGCGGTACCGTCGCCCTGGGTTCGCCGGCAAAGGTGGTGAGCATTCGCTCGCCGGTCGACGCAGTGGGGCACGGTATCGCCCTGATCACCGAAGACCGCAAAGGCGAGGGCCTGCTGCTGACCCAGTCGATCAGCGCGAATATCGCCTTGGGCAATATGCCGGAAATTTCCGGCGGCGGGGTGGTCAACAGCCGCGATGAAACCGCCCTGGCCAAGCGTCAGATCGACGCCATGCGAATTCGCAGTTCCAGCCCGGCGCAATTGGTCTCGGAACTGTCCGGCGGCAATCAGCAGAAAGTCGTGATCGGCCGCTGGCTGGAGCGCGACTGCCAGGTGATGCTGTTCGATGAGCCCACCCGCGGTATCGACGTCGGTGCCAAGTTCGACATTTATGCCTTGCTCGGCGAGTTGACCCGTCAGGGCAAAGCGCTGGTGGTGGTGTCCAGTGACCTGCGCGAGCTGATGCTGATCTGCGACCGCATCGGCGTACTGTCCGCCGGTCGCCTGATCGAGACCTTCGAGCGCGACAGCTGGACCCAGGACGAATTGCTCGCCGCCGCGTTTGCCGGCTATCAGAAACGTGATGCGCTGCTCAACGACGCAGTGCTTAGGGATACCCCATGAAAACCACAACTTCCCCCGGCAAGACTGGCGGCAACTTCTACGGCCTGGGCACTTACCTCGGACTGGCGGGTGCCTTGCTGGCGATGATCGCGCTGTTCTCGGTACTCAGCGATCACTTCCTGTCCTACGACACCTTCAGCACCCTGGCCAACCAGATCCCCGACCTGATGGTGCTGGCAGTGGGCATGACCTTCATCCTGATCATCGGCGGCATCGACCTGTCGGTGGGCTCGGTGCTGGCATTGGCCGCGTCGGCGGTCAGCGTGGCTATCCTGAGCTGGGGCTGGAGCGTGTTGCCGGCCGCTGTGCTGGGCATGGGCTGTGCCGCATTGGCCGGCACCATCACCGGTTCGATCACCGTGGCCTGGCGCATTCCGTCCTTTATTGTGTCGCTCGGCGTGCTGGAAATGGCACGCGGCGTGGCGTACCAGATGACCGGTTCGCGTACGGCCTACATTGGTGACTCGTTCGCCTGGCTGTCGAACCCGATTGCCTTCGGTATTTCGCCGTCGTTCATCATTGCCTTGCTGGTGATCATCGTTGCCCAACTGGTGCTGACCCGCACGGTCTTCGGTCGCTACCTGATCGGCATCGGCACCAACGAAGAAGCCGTGCGCCTGGCCGGTATCAATCCCAAGCCCTATAAGATCCTGGTGTTCAGCCTGATGGGCCTGCTCGCCGGTGTGGCGGCGTTGTTTCAGATATCGCGTCTGGAAGCGGCCGACCCGAACGCCGGTTCCGGCCTGGAGCTGCAAGTGATCGCGGCGGTAGTGATCGGCGGCACCAGCCTGATGGGCGGGCGCGGTTCGGTGATCAGTACGTTCTTTGGCGTGTTGATTATTTCGGTGCTGGCCGCAGGCCTGGCGCAGATCGGTGCCACGGAACCCACCAAACGTATCATCACCGGTGCCGTGATCGTGATTGCGGTGGTCCTCGACACTTACCGCAGCCAGCGCGCCAGTCGGCGAGGCTGAACCATGGCAACGATCAAGGATGTGGCAGCGCTTGCGGGTATTTCCTACACCACGGTGTCCCATGTGGTGAACAAGACACGCCCGGTCAGCGAGCCTGTGCGCATCAAGGTCGAGGCGGCGATCAAACAGCTCGACTACGTACCGAGCGCCGTCGCGCGCTCGCTCAAGGCCAAGACGACCGCCACCATCGGTCTGCTGGTGCCCAACAGCCTCAACCCGTACTTCGCCGAGCTGGCCCGCGGTATCGAGGATTACTGCGAACGTAACGGTTATTGCGTGATTCTGTGCAACTCCGATGACAACGCTGCCAAGCAACGCAGCTACCTGCGGGTGCTGCTGGAAAAGCGCATCGACGGCTTGATCGTCACCTCGGTAGGCGGCGACGACAGTGGCCTGGCGGCTGGCCTGAGTGCGGTGCGCACCCCCATGGTCATTGTCGACCGCGCGCTGGACGGCATAGATGTCGACCTGGTGCGCATTGACCACGAAGAGGGCGCTTACCTCGCGACTCGGCATTTGCTTGAACTGGGCCATCGCGACATCGCCTGCATTGGCGGGCCCAGTCACACCCGCGTCGCGCAAATGCGCCTGGCGGGCTATCACCGTGCGCTCGACGAGGCAGGGGTGGACGTTGCGCCGGGCCGCACAGAGGAAAGCGATTTCACCAGCACCGGCGGTTACGCCGCCGCCGTGAAGTTGTTGTCCGGAAACCCGCCCAGCGCGATTTTCGCCAGCAACGACATGATTGGTTTCGGCGTGTTGCGTGCAGCCGCGGAACGCAATATTCGGGTGCCGGCCGAGCTCTCGGTGATCGGTTTTGATGACATACAAATGGGCCGCTACGTCTACCCGGCATTGACCACGGTCGGGCAATCGATCGTGCAGCTGGGCGAAACGGCGGCCGAACTGTTACTGCGACGAATTGCTACCCCCCAACTGCCGATCGATCAACGTATCGTGACGCCGAGCATTGTGTTGCGTGAGTCGACGGCGCCGGTCGCTGGTGCGTTCGCGCAATACCGCTGAACCGAATTGACGAGTACTGATGTATGCCAGCAAAAGTAGTGGTAGTAGGCAGTTTGAACATGGACCTGGTCACCCGCGCCAGTCGCTTGCCGCGTGCCGGCGAAACGCTGATCGGTCAGTCATTTTCGACTGTGCCGGGCGGCAAGGGCGCCAACCAGGCCGTCGCGTCCGCGCGCCTTGGGGCGGAGGTGGCCATGATTGGCTGCGTGGGCACTGACGCCTATGGCGATCAATTGCGCGATGCGCTGCTGGTCGAGGGTATCGACTGCCAGGCCGTCAGCACGGTGGACGGCTCCAGCGGGGTGGCGTTGATCGTGGTGGATGACAGCAGCCAGAACGCGATCGTCATTGTCGCAGGCAGCAACGGTGAGTTGACGCCTGCCGCGATGCAGGCGGTGGATGCCGTGTTGCAGGCTGGCGAAGTGATTGTCTGCCAGCTTGAAGTGCCGATGGACACGGTGGGCTACACGCTCAAACGTGGCCGCGAGCTGGGCAAGACAGTGATTCTCAACCCGGCGCCGGCCAGCGGCCCGCTGCCGACCGAGTGGTACGCCTCGATCGATTACCTGATCCCCAACGAAAGCGAAGCCAGCGCACTGAGCGGTGTGACCGTTGACTCCCTCGACAGCGCCAGACTGGCGGCGACGCAACTGATCAAGGCCGGTGCAGGCAAGGTCATCATTACCCTGGGCGCCGAGGGGGCATTGTTCGCCGATGGCGAGCGCTTCGAGCACTTGGCGGCGCCGAAGGTCAAGGCGGTCGACACCACTGCGGCCGGCGACACCTTTGTCGGTGGTTTTGCTGCGGCGCTGGTCAATGGCAAAACCGAAACCCAGGCCATTCGCTTTGGCCAGGTTGCTGCGGCGTTGTCGGTCACGCGTGACGGTGCGCAACCTTCCATTCCCACGCTAAACGACGTTCAAGGTTTTGTGCCCTCATGAAAAAGACCCCTTTGCTCAATATTGCCCTGTCCCGTGTGATCGCCTCCCTTGGCCACGGTGACATTCTGGTCATCGGTGATGCGGGTTTGCCGGTGCCGCCGGGCGTCGAGTTGATCGACCTTGCGCTGACCCAGGGCATCCCCGATTTCATCAGTACCCTGCGCATCGTGCTGAGCGAGATGCAGGTGGAGAGCCATGTGCTGGCCGAAGAAATTCTGCTCAAGCAGCCGGCTGCGCTGGCCGACCTCGACAGCCTGACCGCGCAGGCCGCGCTGGGTGAGCGACGCCTGCTCAGCCATGATCAGTTCAAGCAACTGAGCCGCTCGGCGCGCGCGGTGGTGCGCACCGGTGAGTGCCAGCCTTATTGCAATATCGCGCTGGTGTCCGGCGTCACGTTCTAGAGTTTCCCAACGACAAGGAGTGTTTTATGCAACGTAGTCTCCCGACCCTGAAAAACCTGTTCCGGAGTGTTCTGCTTTTGTCCGCGCTCACTGCTGCAAGCGCCCAGGCGGCGGAAAAAATCGACCTGATCATCGACACCGACCCGGGTGCCGACGATGTCGTGGCCTTGCTGTTCGCCATGGCGTCGCCGGATGAGTTGAGCATTCGTGCGCTGACCACCGTGGCCGGCAACGTGCGTCTGGACAAGACCTCCCGCAACGCGCGTCTGGCGCGTGAGTGGGCAGGGCGCGAGGATATCCCGGTGTATGCCGGTGCGCCAAAGCCGCTGCTGCGCACGCCGATCTATGCCGAGAACATCCATGGTAAGGAAGGTATTTCCGGCGTCACCGTGCATGAGCCGAAAAAGGGCCTCGCAGAAGGCGACGCCGTGGATTACCTGATCAAGACCCTGCGTGCTGCCAAGCCACACAGCATCACGATCGCCATGCTCGGCCCGCAGACCAACCTGGCGCTGGCATTGACCCAGGACCCGGAAATCACCCAGGGCATCAAGGAAGTGGTGGTGATGGGCGGCGCGCACTTCAATGGTGGCAACATCACACCGGTGGCCGAATTCAACCTGTTTGCCGACCCGATAGCGGCAGAGATCGTGCTCAAAAGTGGCGTCAAGCTGACCTATCTGCCCCTGGACGTGACTCACAAGGTGCTGACCAGTGAGGCTCGCCTGAAAAAGATCGCCGACATCAACAACAACGCCAGCAAAATCGTGAGCGACATTCTCAATGAATACGTCAAGGGCGATATGGAGCACTACGGTATTCCGGGTGGTCCGGTGCACGACGCCACTGTCGTTGCCTACCTGCTCAAGCCTTCGCTGTTCAGTGGCCGTGAGGTGAATGTGGTCGTGGACAGCCGCGAGGGTCCGACCTTCGGCCAGACAGTCGTCGATTGGTATGACGGCCTGAAACAACCGAAAAATGCATTCTGGGTTGAAAACGGCGACGCCCAGGGCTTTTTCGACTTACTGACTGAACGTCTGTCTCGTCTGAAATAAGGTTTGCCGGTCGGCGCCCGCCGGCCGGGCCTTATTCGCGCTCGGGGTCGTGCGCCCCTGTGTGATCAGCCGGGTATTTCTCGAATACCTGGCTGATGAAGGCCTGCGCGGCTTGTGTGCCCAGTTCCTTGACCAGCAGGTCGATACCAATGATCGCCAATTCTTCCGGGCTTCCGGGGCTGTAGGAGCTTTGTCCCTGAGGCCATTTGGCTTTGATGTCGGCTTGGAGAATAACGGTGCTCATGGTCGGGGCTCACGGGTCGGAAAAACGGGGGCAGTGCGCTGGAACGCGGCTCTTGCGGACGCAGTTAACCATTTTGCGCAGCATTTGGCACTGCGACTTAGGCATGAAGCGCTTGGCAAAAGGTAAGGCTGTGCGACACTGTCCTCCCTTTGAATCAACGGGGAACACCGCGTGCAGATCGACTTGAACAGTCCCGATAACCTGACGCCGGCGGCGGTGCGCCAATTGCTCGCCAGTGCCAGCGATGACGAACACACGCAATTGCGCGTGAGCAAAGAAGGGATCGCGTACATTTCCTCCGGCAAGGCTGTGGGCGGTGTCGAGATCGAGGGCCTGCTGTTTCGCCTGGAAACCTGGGCCAAAGGCTCTGGTTATGTGGGCAACGTGGCCGCCAGTGATGAGGTCTGGGTCATGCAGATTTTCAACGCGTTGAAACAGAACTGGCCGGTGCCGGCGTTTGACTACATCGATATCTACTGAGCGCATTCATATCTGGTGACGATTGACGGAGCGAATGCCGGTGCTGAGTCAGGCAGACTTGTCTGCGCACGTTTTACGTCTTGAAACCAATCGGTCTGACGGCTGTCGCACAATCTCTGTCCACTTTTTTCATAGGAGGCTTCATGCCTTGGAAGCTCGCATCATTCGGTTCTTTGTTGGCGGCACTCGCACTGGCGGGTTGCAGCACCCCGGGTGCCTCTGAGCCAGGCAAAGACGCCGCAGTAGCCGATTCCGGTCATACCCGCTGTGAGTCGAAGGCTGCTGAATTTGCAGTTGGCCAGAAAGCCTCGCCGCAGTTGCTGGATCAGGCCCGCACCCGCGCCGGTGCGCAGAACGCTCGAATCCTCAAGCCCAGCGATATGATCACGCTGGAATACCGCTCCGACCGCCTGAACCTGAATACCGATGACAATCTGGTCATCACGCGCGTCAATTGCGGCTGAGGTTCACCAGGCTTTTGCAGCGCCCATAAAAAACCCCGTCACATGGACGGGGTTTTTTTAGCTCAGCGGAGAATTACTCGCCGCGAACCTGTGCAGCTTGCATACCCTTTTGGCCTTTCTCAGCCACGAAGGAAACGGTTTGGCCTTCTTTCAGGCTTTTGAAACCGTCGCTTTCGATAGCTTTGAAGTGTACGAACAGGTCGTCACCGCCACCTTGAGGAGTGATGAAGCCGAAGCCTTTTTCATCGTTGAACCATTTAACGGTGCCGGTTTGGCGATTAGACATGGTGTATCTCCAAGAAACTTATATTTTCAGTAGTGCTGTGCTGCTCAGGCCAACTGGGCACACCGGGCTATCATAGTCGAAATGTTCGGCTTGGGAGCCCCCCCAAGGCATTGTTTGCTAATCAATAGCGTTGCGTTTAGCGCAATGATCGGCTGAAAGCCCCGATCTACGGGGCTTGCGCCAGTAATATCAGCTGATAAAAAAAGCCGTAAAAGCTGCGTAATTTGTGAGAAAAGGCAGTTTTCAGGCTGTTTTTTCAGCAAAACAGGCGCCTGAAGGCGTTTCGTTGTTACTTTTTCTTCACGACTTTGCAGGACGAAATAGCGGCCACGGCTTTGTTTTTAAGCTCCGGGCTGGCGTTCTGGTTGGTCATGAGCTCTTTGATTTCGGCAGTGCTCAACTCGGCGTTGATCTTGTTGGCGCCACAATCGCAGTGATCTTTGGCGGTCTTGGCGTCCACGTTCTGGCTGGCGGCGGCGCTGCAGTCTTGAACGAAGGCTTCGCGGGCACCGGCTGGCCAGTTTGATGGGGCGGCAGCCTGAGCACCGAGGGACAGCAGGCTCAGGGTGGCAGCGATAGCGAGGGTCGAAGTAAAACGCATCATGGGATGCTCCTTTGGGTCGAGGACGAACGGCGATTCTCGGTGGGTTTGAGGCCTGTCGTATAGCCCAAGTTCACTTTGGCGACCATAAAGGCTGGAAACTGCCTTAACAGACACGTCGCCGGCGCGATGACCGTTCATCTGTGCTAGCATCTGTCGCCTGGCTATTTCGGGGTGTGCCATTGGCCGCCTTGCCATGTTTCTTTTCAGCTCAATCCAGTCACTCTGGTTCGATTATCGGTTGGCCGAAAGGCTCCTGCCGCTGTAAGGCAGGCGTTCATCACTGAACGGCCTGGTATTGGATCTTGTACTGGCTCATCCCAACCCACGTGACCTTTGGTAGGGGTCACCACTAGGAGAGGAGGCGCCATGCCAACTATTACTCTACCCGACGGCAGTCAACGTTCATTCGATCATTCGGTTTCCGTAGCCGAGGTCGCCGCATCCATCGGCGCGGGCCTGGCCAAGGCCACCGTGGCCGGCAAGGTCGACGGCAAACTCGTGGACGCCAGTGACCTGATCACTGGCGACGCGAGCCTGCAGATCATCACGCCCAAGGACCAGGAGGGGCTGGAGATTATTCGCCACTCCTGCGCGCATTTGATTGGCCATGCGGTCAAGCAACTGTATCCAACCGCGAAGATGGTGATCGGGCCGGTCATCGATGAAGGCTTCTATTACGATATCGCCTACGAGCGTCCTTTTACGCCGGATGACCTGGCGGCCATCGAGCAGCGCATGCACGCGCTGATCGAGAAGGACTACGACGTGATCAAGAAGGTCACGCCGCGCGCTGAAGTGATCGATGTGTTCACCGCCCGCGGCGAAGACTACAAGCTGCGTCTGGTGGAAGACATGCCGGACGAGCAGGCCATGGGCCTGTATTACCACGAAGAATATGTCGACATGTGCCGTGGCCCGCACGTGCCGAACACGCGCTTTCTCAAGTCGTTCAAGTTGACCAAGCTGTCCGGTGCCTACTGGCGCGGCGACGCAAAAAATGAGCAGTTGCAGCGGATCTACGGCACGGCCTGGGCTGACAAGAAGCAGCTGGCCGCCTACATCCAGCGCATCGAGGAAGCCGAGAAGCGCGATCACCGCAAGATCGGCAAGCGCCTGAACCTGTTCCACCTGCAGGAAGAAGCACCGGGCATGGTGTTCTGGCATCCGAACGGCTGGACCTTGTACCAGGTGCTCGAGCAGTACATGCGCAAGGTTCAGCGCGACAACGGTTACCTGGAGGTCAAGACGCCGCAGGTCGTTGATCGCAGCCTGTGGGAAAAATCCGGGCACTGGGCCAACTACGGCGACAACATGTTCACCACCCAGTCGGAAAACCGCGACTACGCCATCAAGCCGATGAACTGCCCGTGCCACGTGCAGGTGTTCAATCAGGGCCTGAAGAGCTACCGCGAGTTGCCGCTGCGTCTGGCCGAGTTCGGTGCCTGTCACCGTAACGAGCCATCGGGTGCGCTGCACGGCATCATGCGTGTTCGTGGCTTTACCCAGGACGACGCGCATATCTTCTGCACCGAAGAACAGATGCAGGCCGAATCCGCCGCCTTTATCAAGCTGACCATGGACGTGTATCGCGATTTCGGCTTTACCGAAGTCGAAATGAAGCTGTCCACTCGTCCGGAAAAACGCGTTGGCTCCGATGAGCTGTGGGATCGCGCTGAATCTGCACTCGCCGCAGCGCTCGACAGTGCGGGCCTTGCGTACGACCTGCAGCCAGGGGAGGGCGCGTTCTACGGTCCGAAGATCGAGTTCTCGCTGAAAGATTGCCTTGGTCGCGTCTGGCAGTGTGGTACCCTGCAGCTCGATTTTAACCTGCCGATCCGTCTGGGAGCCGAATATGTCTCCGAAGACAACAGCCGTAAACACCCGGTTATGCTGCACCGGGCGATCCTCGGCTCGTTCGAGCGGTTCGTCGGTATCCTGATCGAGCACTACGAGGGTGCATTCCCCGCGTGGCTGGCTCCGACTCAGGCAGTGATCATGAATATCACTGATAAACAGGCAGATTTTGCCGCTGAGGTTGAAAAAACTCTCAACGAAAGCGGATTTCGTGCCAAGTCCGACTTGAGAAATGAAAAGATCGGCTTTAAAATCCGCGAGCATACCTTGCTCAAGGTTCCCTATCTTTTGGTTATTGGAGATAGGGAAGTCGAGATGCAGACTGTCGCTGTGCGTACTCGCGAAGGTGCTGACCTGGGCTCGATGCCCGTCGCCCAGTTCGCTGAGTTCCTCGCGCAAGCGGTTTCCCGGCGTGGTCGCCCAGATTCGGAGTAATTATTATTAAGCGTGAAATGAGACAAGATAAACGAGCTGCACCGAAAGCCCCGATCAACGAGAATATCTCGGCACGCGAGGTTCGGTTAATTGGCGCTGACGGCGAGCAGATTGGCATCGTCTCGATTGATGAAGCGCTTCGTATTGCAGAAGAGTCCAAATTGGACCTGGTGGAAATCTCCGCCGATGCAATCCCACCCGTATGCCGGGTGATGGACTACGGCAAGTCGATCTTCGAGAAGAAGAAGCAGGTTGCCGCGGCGAAGAAGAACCAGAAGCAGATTCAAGTAAAAGAAATCAAGTTTCGTCCAGGGACGGAGGAAGGGGATTACCAGGTAAAACTGCGCAACCTGGTACGTTTCCTGAGTGATGGGGACAGGGCCAAGGTATCCTTGCGATTCCGCGGCCGTGAGATGGCCCACCAGGAGCTGGGGATGGAACTCCTCAAGCGGGTTGAAGCTGACCTGCTCGAGTACGGTTCGGTCGAACAGCATCCTAAGATGGAAGGACGCCAGCTGATCATGGTCATCGCCCCGAAAAAGAAGAAGTAATCAACAGGGCACGGCAGGCCTTCTGATTATGTTTATCAACTGAATGCGGAGTATCCGAACATGCCAAAGATGAAGACTAAAAGTGGTGCTGCTAAGCGGTTTCTGAAAACTGCTAACGGTATCAAGCACAAGCACGCTTTCAAGAGCCACATTCTGACCAAAATGTCGACCAAGCGTAAGCGTCAACTGCGCGGTAGCAGCTTGCTGCATCCGTCTGACGTGGCAAAAGTCGAGCGCATGCTGCGCCTTCGTTAATTTTGGATCAAGAATAGAGGAAGTAACTCATGGCTCGTGTTAAGCGTGGCGTCATGGCCCGTAAGCGTCACAAAAAAATTCTGAAACTTGCTAAAGGTTACTACGGCGCGCGTTCACGCGTATTCCGTGTTGCCAAGCAAGCGGTAATCAAGGCAGGCCAATACGCCTACCGCGACCGTCGTCAGAAAAAACGTCAGTTCCGCGCTCTGTGGATCGCTCGTATCAATGCTGGTGCTCGTGTTAACGGTCTGTCCTACAGCCGTTTCATCGCTGGCCTGAAAAAAGCGTCCATCGAAATCGACCGTAAGGTTCTGGCTGAACTGGCCGTGAACGAAAAAGCGGTGTTTGCTGCGATTGTCGAGAAAGCTAAAGCCACCTTGGCTTAAGTACCCCCGACAGTCACTCTGGGTTGCTCCTGCAGCCCAGGGTGGTAAACGTCATAAATAGGGGAAGAGCCTTCAAGCTCTTCCCCTATTTTGTATCTGGAGTCTGTACATGGAAAACCTGGACGCGCTCGTTGCCCAAGCTCTTGAGGCTGTGCATAGCGCTGAAGATATCAATGCCCTGGAGCAAATCCGGGTTCACTACCTTGGCAAAAAGGGTGAATTGACTCAGGTGATGAAGACCCTGGGGAATTTGCCGGCAGAGGAGCGTCCGCAAGTCGGTGCGCTGATCAACGTTGCCAAGGAGCGCGTCACCGAGGTTCTCAATGCGCGCAAGGCGTCGCTCGAGGAGGCCGATCTTGCGGCCAGGCTCGCGGCCGAGTCCATTGACGTGACCTTGCCTGGCCGTGGCCAGGCGTCGGGCGGTCTGCACCCGATCACCCGGACTCTGGAACGTATCGAACAGTTCTTCACCCACATCGGCTACGGCATCGCCGAAGGCCCTGAGGTCGAAGACGACTATCACAACTTCGAGGCGCTCAACATCCCAGGCCATCACCCGGCCCGGTCGATGCACGACACCTTCTACTTCAATGCCAACATGCTGTTGCGCACCCATACCTCGCCGGTACAGGTGCGCACCATGGAAGCGAACAAGCCGCCGATCCGCATCGTCTGCCCTGGCCGCGTGTACCGCAGCGACTCCGATATCACCCACTCGCCGATGTTCCACCAGGTCGAAGGCCTGCTGGTTGACCGCGATATCAACTTCGCCGACCTCAAGGGCACCATCGAAGAATTCCTGCGGGTGTTCTTCGAGAAGGAACTGGCCGTGCGTTTCCGTCCATCCTTCTTCCCGTTCACCGAGCCGTCCGCTGAAGTCGACATGGAATGCGTGATGTGCAGCGGCAAAGGCTGCCGTGTCTGCAAGCAGACCGGTTGGCTGGAAGTGATGGGCTGCGGCATGGTGCACCCCAATGTGCTGCGCATGTCCGGGATCGACCCGGAAGAGTTCTCGGGCTTTGCCTTCGGCATGGGCGTTGAGCGTCTGGCCATGCTGCGTTACGGCGTGAACGACTTGCGTCTGTTCTTCGACAACGACTTGCGGTTCCTCGCGCAATTTCGCTAGTCGTAACGAATCTTTAGGAGAGCAGGATGAAATTCAGTGAACAATGGCTGCGTGGCTGGGTAAGCCCGCAGGTAGATCGCGACGAGTTGGTTGCTCGTCTGTCGATGGCCGGTCTTGAGGTCGATAGCGTGACGCCGGCCGCCGGTGTTTTCAGCGGCGTGGTGGTGGGTGAGGTGCTGAGCACCGAGCAGCACCCGGATGCCGACAAATTGCGTGTGTGCCAGGTCAGCAACGGCGCCGAGACCTTTCAGGTCGTGTGCGGAGCGCCCAACGTGCGTCCGGGCCTGAAGATCCCGTTTGCCATGATCGGTGCCGAGCTGCCGGGCGACTTCAAGATCAAGAAGGCCAAGCTGCGCGGTGTCGAATCCAACGGCATGCTGTGCTCCCAGGCCGAGCTGCAAATCGGTGAGGGCAATGACGGCCTGATGGAGCTGCCGGCGGATGCGCCCGTGGGTCAGGACGTTCGCGTTTATCTCGAATTGGAAGACGCCAGCATCGAGGTCGACCTGACCCCGAACCGTGGCGACTGCCTGTCCCTGGCGGGCCTGGCCCGTGAAGTGGGCGCGCTGTACAACGCCCCGGTTACCCGCCCGGTAGTCACCGCCGTGCCAGCAGTGCACGACGAAGTGCGCCCGGTTGAAGTGCTGGCCCCCAATGCCTGCCCGCGTTACCTGGGCCGGGTTATCCGTAACGTCGACCTGTCCAGACCAACCCCGCTGTGGATGGTCGAGCGCCTGCGCCGCGCCGACGTGCGCAGCATTGACGCCGCAGTCGACATCACCAACTACGTGATGCTGGAGCTGGGCCAACCGCTGCACGCTTTCGATCTTGCCGAAATCAACGGCGGCATCCGCGTGCGTATGGCCGAAGAAGGCGAGAAGCTGGTGTTGCTCGATGGCCAGGAAGTCAGCCTGCGTGCCGATACCCTGGTGATCGCCGACCATTCCCGAGCGCTGGCCATTGCCGGTGTGATGGGGGGTGAGCACAGCGGTGTATCCGCAACCACGCGCGATGTGTTCCTCGAAAGCGCGTTTTTCGATCAGATCGCCATCGCCGGCAAGGCCCGTTCCTACGGCCTGCACACCGACGCCTCGCACCGTTACGAGCGCGGTGTGGACTGGCAATTGGCCCGTGAAGCCATGGAGCGCGCCACTGGCCTGCTGCTGGAAATCACTGGCGGCGAAGCCGGCCCGATCACCGAAGTGGTCAGCGAGCAGCACCTGCCGTCCGTTGCGCCTATTACCCTGCGTGCCAAAAGTGTCGAGCAAATGCTTGGCCTGGTGATCGCGCCTGCTGAAATCGAGCAATTACTGTCGGCCCTGGGGCTGGGCATTTCGGCCAGCGGGGAAGGGCAGTGGCACGTTGATGTGCCAAGCCATCGCTTCGATATCAGTCTCGAAGTCGATTTGATCGAAGAGCTGGCTCGCCTGTACGGCTACAACCGCCTGCCGGTTCGTTACCCACAGGCTCGCCTGGCACCGCAACCCAAGGCCGAAGCGCGCGCGCACCTGCCTGAGCTGCGTCGTCTGCTGGTAGCCCGTGGTTATCAGGAAGCGGTGACCTACAGTTTCATCGATCCCCGGCAGTTCGAGCTGTTCAACCCAGGCGTCGAGCCGCTGTTGCTGGCTAACCCGATCTCCAATGACATGGCGGCCATGCGTTCATCGCTCTGGCCAGGCTTGGTCAAAGCGCTTTCCCACAACCTCAATCGCCAGCAAGACCGCGTGCGCATGTTCGAAAGCGGCCTGCGTTTTGTCGGTCAGTTGGGCGACCTGAAGCAAGAGCCTATGTTGGCTGGCGTGGTCTGCGGCAGCCGTTTGCCGGAAGGCTGGGCTCAGGGCCGCGATCCCGTGGACTTCTTCGACGTCAAGGCTGACGTGGAAGCGGTGCTGGGCTTTGCCGGTGCATTGGATGCCTTCACGTTTGTGCCGGGCAGTCATCCTGCGCTGCACCCGGGCCAGACAGCGCGCATTGAGCGCGACGGTCGCCTGGTAGGCTTTGTTGGCGCGATTCACCCCGAGCTGTCGAAAAACCTGGGGCTGGACCGTGCGGTGTTCGTTTTTGAACTGGTTCTGGCGGAAGTCGCTGCGGGCAAAATGCCGAAATTCAGCGAGTTGTCGCGCTTTCCTGAAGTGCGCCGCGACCTGGCCCTGATTGCCGATCGTGAGGTTGCTGCCACTGCTGTTCTGGACGTAATCCGTGAAAATGCAGGGGAATGGCTGACAGACCTCAGGCTATTTGACGTCTATCAGGGTAAAGGCATTGATCCGCATAGAAAAAGCCTCGCCGTCGGCTTGACCTGGCAGCATCCATCGCGCACTCTTAACGACGATGAGGTGAATACCACGACACAAAATATCCTCACCTCGCTTGAACAAAGGTTAAACGCCACGTTAAGGAAGTGACGTATGGGGGCTTTGACGAAAGCTGAGATGGCGGAACGTCTGTACGAAGAGCTGGGTCTGAACAAGCGCGAGGCCAAGGAATTGGTCGAGCTGTTTTTTGAAGAAATCAGGCACGCTCTGGAAGACAACGAACAGGTCAAATTGTCCGGTTTCGGCAATTTTGACCTGCGGGACAAACGCCAGCGTCCTGGCCGCAATCCAAAAACGGGAGAAGAAATCCCGATCACGGCTCGCCGTGTGGTCACCTTTCGTCCAGGGCAGAAGTTAAAGGCCCGAGTTGAGGCTTATGCTGGAACCAAGTCATAACGACGAGCTACCCGTCATCCCGGGCAAACGCTACTTCACCATTGGTGAGGTCAGCGAGCTGTGTGCGGTCAAACCGCACGTGCTGCGCTATTGGGAGCAGGAGTTTCCTCAACTCAACCCCGTCAAACGCACCGGGAACCGTCGGTATTATCAGCGCCAGGACGTGCTGATGATCCGACAGATCCGCGCGTTGCTGTACGACCAGGGGTTCACCATCAGCGGCGCGCGTCAGCGCATGTCCGGTGATGAGGCCAAAGACGACACCACCCAATACAAGCAACTGATCCGCCAGATGATCTCCGAACTCGAAGATGTGCTGGTGGTGCTGAAGAAGTGAATTGAGCTTTTAAAATACTTCCACATTTCAAAAGCTTGCGGTATATTCCTGATCGCTTCGTTGCGAAGCAAACCCAGTAACACGCCTAGTCGGGGCGTAGCGCAGTCCGGTAGCGCACTAGCATGGGGTGCTAGGGGTCGAGTGTTCGAATCACTCCGTCCCGACCATATAATTCAAGGGGTTGCGAGATTTTATCTCGCGACCCCTTTTTTGTTTGCAGGTGTTTTTACCCCACAAAACGCCCGGCTCTTGATGGACATTTCGATGTGATACCACTATCGGAGTTTGCCCAGTGCACTTCGATCCTTTTTCGATATTGAGCTGTGTCGGTCGTAGTATGTGACGTTCGATGATGGGCTGAGAAATCAGTGACGACCAAAGGCACATTACGGCTGTCGCTATAAGAGATATCATCCCGCCATCAGCTCAAGAGGGGCTCCCTGGCCGTTCAGTTTCGGCACTCCCTTGAGCATAACGACAAGGATTGTTGCGCATGGACGATATCGTTCAGCCCCTCACACCCCAAGAAGAAGCCCCGCCTAAGGAAGTAAAGGTCCTTGCCACCTTGGTAGCAAAGCTAAATCTTGCAGATTTCCAGAACGCTATCCCTGTGATTCGAGAGCTTCGTATCTCGAACGAAACGAGTAATCGTTTCGTCAATGCCACTCTTACGCTTAGCTCGGCCCCCGAGGTATTTAAGTCCAAGATTTGGCGGATCGACGAGATCGCTGCAGATAGCTTCCGGGTCATACCTGGGCTTGATCTTGTCTTGGACGGCCCGTTGTTGAGTCGCCTGACAGAGTCAGAAATGTCGACCTTTACGTTTGTCCTCGAAGCCGATGACAAGGAGGCGGAGAGCGGTCGCAAGGAAGTCGCTCGGCTTGAACAGGTTGTAGACCTTTTGCCCAGAAACCAGTGGGGCGGATTGCGGCATATACCAGATATGACTGCGGCTTTTGTTCAGCCGAATGATGCAGCGGTTGAGCGGTTGCTCAAACAGGCGGCCGAGTTGCTTCGTCTTAGCGATAAGCCGTCGGCACTTGATGGATATGAGGGTGGCCCCAAAAGAGCTTGGCAGTTGGCGTCGGCAGTGTGGGGCGCTGTGGCGCGCATGAAGCTCGACTATGCGTTGCCGCCGGCTAGCTTTGAACAATCAGGACAGAAGATTCGTAGCCCCAGTCAGATTGCTGACTCCGGGTTGGCTACTTGTCTCGATCTGACTCTGCTTTTCTGTGCAGCATTGGAGCAGATCGGTCTTAACCCTGTGATCGTATTCACCCATGGTCATGCCTTTGCTGGTTTGTGGCTTAAGCCAGAAGAGTTCACGACTGCCGTGGTGGATGATGTCACTGCAGTACGTAAGCGGGTGAAGCTTCAGGAGCTCGTGCTGTTTGAGACCACTCTCATAACCCACGCCTCGATACCGCCATTCTCTTATGCGGTAGAGATGGGCACGAAACAGGTAGCCGAAGATGCTGAAAGTGTTTTCGAGATGCTGCTAGATATCCGTCGCGCCCGTTTGCAACGTATCAAACCGCTCGCCAGCTCAGAGGCTCAGATTACACGCGTCGCCGTTGCTGAGTCTGATGAAGCCCCATCGATTCTTGTGGAGGACGGGATCGGCATCTCCGATGACAATATTAAGGCACAGGTTGAGGATCTGTCTAAGCTCGACCCAGCAGATCGCCTCGGCCGATGGCAGCGAAAGCTTCTGGATCTGTCGCTTCGAAATAACTTGCTCAATTTCAAAATGGGTAAGCGAGCGCTGAAGCTTGAATCTCCTGATCCTGGTGCTCTTGAGGACATTCTTGCAAGTGGACAGTCTCTAAAGCTGCTTACCAGGCCTGACCTAATGGATGGCGCAGATCCGCGTGAGCGCGCACTCTATGAGCAGCGTGAGCGAGAAGATGTTCGCCGCCGTCATGCTGAAGATGCTCTCAAACGTAGGGAAGTATTCGTTGCGCTGACGTCTGCCGAAATGGATGTCCGATTAACCGAGTTATATCGAAGCGCTCGTACTGCTTTGCAGGAAGGTGGCTCCAACACGCTTTTCCTGGCCATCGGTTTTCTAAGCTGGACGCGTGAGGATAGGGCCGGGCAGAAGTACAAAGCGCCACTGGTCTTGGTTCCTGTCACTTTGGAGCGTAAGAGTGCGCGTTCTGGATTCACCATGGTGCTGCACGATGATGAGCCTCGTTTTAACCCGACTCTGATCGAGATGCTGCGTCAAGACTTTGAACTGGGCTTGGGTTCACTGGAGCAGGAGCTGCCTCGGGACGACTCCGGTCTGGATATCGCATCCATTTGGAACAAAGTTGGTCATGCTATCAAGGATATCCCTGGCTGGGAGCTGAACGAGGACGTTGTTCTCTCGATGTTTTCGTTTGCCAAGTATCTTATGTGGAAGGATCTTGCCGAGAATGCAGAGCACCTTCGACAGAGCCCTGTAGTCCAGCACCTTCTGGATACGCCACGTGATTCGTTCATCTCCGAGACCCCGTTTCCGGAGGCGGAGTCACTGGACCGTGATTACGGTCCGACTGATGTATTCTGCCCATTGCCATCTGATTCATCTCAGCTTGCTGCTGTGATGGCAGCAGCGAAGGGAAAAGATTTCGTTCTCATAGGTCCACCGGGCACGGGTAAAAGCCAAACGATTTCAAACATGATCGCCCAGTCCATCGCTCAAGGGCGCCGGGTGCTGTTCGTATCTGAGAAAATTGCTGCTCTGGATGTCGTGTACCGGCGCTTGCGTGAAATCGGTCTGGGTGAGTTTTGCCTTGAACTTCACTCCAGCAAGGCTCGAAAAACGGATGTCCTTGCTCAGTTGCAGTCGGCTTGGGAAGCGAAAGGTGAGGTAGATGCTTCCGCTTGGGAGGTGGAAGCGCAGCGGCTGGCTTCCCTGCGTGACAGCCTCAATATTTATGTCGAGCGTCTGCACCGCCGGCACCGCAACGGCTACACCATCTACGATGCTATCGGGACAGTGACATCGGGTGTTGATGAGGCAGTAGCTGCGCTTTCTTGGCCATCCCCGGACATTCATGATCAGAAGGCCATGCTTGCGCTTCGAGAGCTGGGCGACCGCCTTGAAGTGAACGCGCAGGCTGTGGGCTACGGTCAGCTGGCAGGCAACGCTTTGTCCGGGGTAGGCCAAGCAGAGTGGTCGCCTCATTGGCAGCAACAATTCGTGCAGGCGGCTCGTGACGTGCTTCCTGCTGTGCTTGAAGTCCAGCGAGCTGCCGATCGCTTCGTTGAGCTGTCAGGGCTTCCTGTTACGGAGTACACCCCAACAGCGCTTGAGGGGCTGTCGATTCTTTCTCGAGTACTTCCCGCTGCCGCTGGGCATGATTGGCGGTTCGCACTTCGCCCCGATGCTCGCTCGATTTCTAAACGCCTGAGTGACGGCTGCACTTGGGTCGACGAACACCGGAACATTAACTCCAGACTCTCATCCTTCTGGTCCTCCCGTATTACTGCTGAAGCTAAACAAGGCATTGATCTGCTGCAACAACGCCGCGCTACATTCGTTGATCTAGGCCCGGCCTGGCCAGAAAATGTCACTGACGTTCTCGGGCAAGCTGTCATATTGCTGCGTCAGATAGACGACCTCAAGCACCAGCTAACGGCGTCCTACGGGGATGCGATTGAAGTACTTGATACCGAACGCCTACTGCGCGAATGGAAAGAAGCGGAGGAGTCTTTCTGGCCTAAGTCCTGGTTCGGAAAACGCCGCATCGCTGGGCTATTGGCGCCGACGCAGACATCAACAGGTGAAATCGACAATGGCAAGGATCTCGCTACTTGGGTAGAGATTCGGTCGGTACGTCGAGCAATCGACGAGCTGGAGCCAGGTCATGAGTGTGTTGCTGTTTGGCAAGGTGCCAAATCCGAATCAACGCATCTCGCGACAGCGATCAAGCTGCAAGAGGCTATGCGGCTTCAGAAAAGTAATTCTGCTTGGATCGATGACGGCTTGCAGTTGGTTGAGCAGGGCCAGCTAGGTGATGAGCTGAAGGAGGAACTCCGCCGGCTGCGTGCGCTGACTCGTCTCGATGCTGGGTTAGATGAGCTGGTTGATCTCAGCTTAGCAACTAGCTCTCTCTGGAGCGGTTTGACCACTGATATTGACGTGCTGACTGCAGCGCTACGTTTCCAGGCTGAACGACGTGACATTGAAGAACGTGGTCGGCTTGTCGACGATCATCCTCATATAGAGGAAGGGCGTTGTGGCTCGTCGTTCAAAGCTGATTTTGAACTGCTCAAGAAAAGAGCAGCAGTTGAACGAGAGTTGGTGGATCTGGCTGATCTGCGAGAAATCGTTCCTGTCTGGAATGACTTAAAAACGAAGGTTGACGTCGCACTTACGGCGGTAGCCTTCCAAGGGGAGATGGCTGCCGCGGTAGCGAAGCTAGCACTCAATCCTGAGCAGGTCGCGGCCTACAAAGCACCGCTTCAAACTTTGCTGGGTGATGGTAACGCATTACTTGAGCCGGAGGCTGCTATAGCCATTGCCGGCGCTACCCTTCGTGAAAAACTCGAGCTGCTCCAGGAGCGAGCAACGCACCTGACTACCGTCGGTCATTTCACCGAAATGGGCGTCATCGAAACTGCCAACCTGGCACTAAGTGATATCAAGAAAAATTGCGAAACTGTTGTTTCGTCTGAATCGCGCCTGAAGGCATGGTGCGCTTGGCGGAAGGTTCGCGATGAGGCCTACGCTGTCGGCCTGGCTCCGATTGTTCAATCGATGGAAACAGGAGCCATCAGCTCTGGAAAAGTCCGTCGTGCATTGGAAGTAAATTATGCCCGCTGGTGGCTGAACACGACGGTCGACAACGAAGAGGTGATCCGGACGTTCGTTAGCGTAGAGCATGAACAGCGCATTCGTGATTTCCGGGCTTTGGATGACAAGTTCACTGAGTTGACCAAGGACTGGCTCCGGGCTCGGCTATGTTCCGACCTACCAAGCCAAGACAGTGTAAGTCGCTCTTCAGAGTGGGGAGTCCTGCGACATGAGATGGGCAAGAAGACCAAGCACATTCCATTGCGGGAGCTGATGAGTCGTGCGCCAGAAGCGCTAACCAAGCTGACTCCATGTTTGCTCATGAGCCCTCTATCCATTGCTCAGTATCTGCCTCCTGCCTCGACGCCATTCGATCTCGTTATCTTCGATGAGGCATCTCAAATACCTGTCTGGGATGCCATCGGCGCAATGGCCCGAGGGAGGCAAGTGGTGATGGTGGGCGACCCCAAACAGCTCCCTCCGACTTCGTTCTTTAACCGAGCTGAGTCGACCGCTGAAGATGAGGATGTAGAGGCTGATCTCGAGAGTATTCTGGACGAGTGCATCAGTGCCAATTTGCCAATGCGTAATCTGAACTGGCACTACCGTAGCCGCCACGAAAGTCTGATCGCTTTCTCGAACCAGCGATACTACCAGTCGAAGCTGGTGACCTTCCCATCACCGTTTACGGCCGACAAAGCAGTACGGTTATGCCCAGTCCCGGGTGTATATGACAAGGGTGGGTCGCGAACAAACTTAATTGAAGCAAGATATTTAGTTGCTGATTTGGTTGCCCGCCTACAGTCTCCGGCCTTCCGCGAAAGCGGGCGGACCGTGGGGGTCGTAACCTTTAACGGCGAGCAACAGAAGCTCATCATGGACATGCTGGATGAGGCTTGCCGGAAAGACCCATCACTCGATTCGTATTTCGCTGAGTCCGAGCTGGAGCCTGTATTCGTCAAGAACCTTGAGAGCGTTCAAGGCGATGAGCGAGACATCATCTATTTCTCGACCACCTACGGAAAAGACGCTGCCGGTGTGCTGTCCATGAACTTCGGTCCGATGAACCGCCCTGGTGGTGAGCGTCGACTGAACGTGGCAATAACCCGTGCTCGCCAGGAGCTTGTGGTGTTTTCGACCTTGCGCCCAGAGCATATTGATCTAGCTCGTACGCAAGCGATCGGGGTTCGAGATCTTAAGCACTTCTTGGAGTTTGCAGAGCGTGGCCCACGGGCTCTCGCAGAAGCTGACTTTGGTAGCGTGGGTAGTTTTGACAGCCCATTCGAAGAGGCAGTTGCAGCGGCCTTGGCTAAAAAGGGATGGCAGATATTTACCCAGATTGGCGTTTCCTCCTTTCGGATAGACCTTGGGGTTGTTCACCCTGACAAACCTGGACGGTACCTTGTCGGGATTGAATGCGACGGTGCTACCTATCACCGCAGTGCGACCGCTCGTGATCGTGACAAGCTCCGTGAGTTTGTACTGCGTGGACTTGGTTGGGAGATCGTTAGGATATGGTCGACAGACTGGTGGGTTGATGCAATTGGAACTGCCGAAAAGGTACATCTACGTCTGAACGAACTCCTTGCTGAGTCCCGAGCCAAGCAGGCTGTCATCGATGCCGCTCAAGAGGCAGAGCGACTGAAAGTCGATGTAGCTATGGCTGAAGTCATTGAAGTAGTAAGTCAGGTTGCTGTGGTCGCCACAGTGGATAGTGCGGGCGAATCCAATGATCCCTCAGGTGCATTCCCTGATTTTAAGTACGCCAAGGCTGCATCTATCAAGCCAGATGAGGATGTCCTGGCTCTTGCTCGTCCCCTTGAATATTTGATTTATAAAGAATCCGACCCTCGTCAGGCGGTAGGGTTGGTCGATCCAGATCAGTTCTTTGAGGCGAGTTACACGGAAACGTTGGAGCAGATGATTGCTCATGTCGTGGCGGAAGAGGGACCGGTTCTGGACACGGCGCTTGCGAGGCGCATTGCCCGTGCTCATGGCTGGGTACGAACCGGCTCACGGATACGTGATCGCGTTGACCAAATTGCTCGGGCGCGATTCCGCTCACATGAAGAGGAGCAGACAGGAGTCTTTTTCTGGCCGACTCATATCGAGTCGGATGCCAGTGTCGTCTTTCGTAAGCCCGGCGATGAAGACACCACGAGAGGGCTATCTGAAATCTGCCTGCCAGAACTACGTGCTTTGGTTGACGAGATGGTGCAGCGGGGGCACGAAGGGGAGGCCCTAATATATGCGGTCGCGAAGGAAGCTGGTGTAAGCAAGCTTGCTCATGCGGGACGCCAGCGGATTGAGAGAGCCGTACGTCAAATGGCGGGGTAAACAAGGGGGCCGTCAAGGTCCTCTTACTTCTGGGAAACTGAACGCGCCCTCGCTCTGAGAAGCGTGGAGTACAAATGCATTCCTTATGGGCTAGCTGATGTTTCGGTAACGAAATGCGTAGGTGATTCAGTCAACGCCAAGAGTTATTTTAACGTGCCATCATATGGGCGTTATGGAGAGTCGTGATGGGTTGGAAAGGGACTGTACGTTCGCTGCAAGCGTCTGCGCGGCGATCAGAGCGTAACGCTCATCGCCGTCAGCGTGAACTTGAAAAGCGACAGAAAGAGTACGCAAAGATGGAAGCGCTGGAACAAGCAGCGTATGAAGTTGAGGTGTACGAAAATCACATAGATATCATCCTTTCAATGCACAAGGAGTGTGCTGAGGCTGTGAAATGGAAACGACTTCTCTCCAATCCTGAACCTAGACAGCCACTCAAGAGCGGTACTCTTGAACAAGAAGCTACGCACGCGGCCGCTACATATCACCCCAATTTCTGGGCTAGGCTCTTCAAGCTAGAGGCTCGTCAGCGTGCAGCCCTGAAAAGCAAGATTGGCGCCGCGCAGGCGGAAGACGAAAGGCGATATCAGGCTCAGCTTGATGAATGGAAAACTGCCCATACCGAGTGGGCAGAGGAGAGGGGCATTGCGATCCGTATCCTTGATGGTGACCGTCAGGCCAAGCTAGATGCCATCGAAGCTTTCGAGTCGTTTGCAGAAATATCACACCTCGGCTCAGCTATTCAGATGATTGTTCATGACGGTGGTGTCCTAGAAGCCAAAGTCGCTATCCATGGCTCCGACGTGATTCCTACCGAAATCAAATCTCTACTCAAAAGCGGCAAGTTGTCGACCAAAGCTATGCCAATTGGTCGGTTCAACGAACTCCATCAGGACTACGTGTGCAGCTGCGCGCTGCGAGTAGGTCGAGAGTTGTTGGCAATCCTGCCGGATGATTTGGTCATCGTCACCGCTCTGGACAATGTGCTCAACAGCTCGACAGGTCATATGGAGGAGCAGCCGATTCTGAGTGTTGCATTCTCTAGGTCAACTGTTGACGGACTTAACCTCGAAACCATCGATCCGTCTGATGCTATGAAGAATTTTGTCCATAACATGTGCTTCAAAAAGGGCGCTGGGTTCTCGGCTGTTGCCACCCTTGATGCTCAGCGCTTCGCCGTATTCGTATAACTGAATCATCTGAGAATCCAGAGAATGACATGGCCAGCGCGCTTACTGCAGAGCCAAGCAAGGCCATGGTAGTTGCAACTCGATCTTAGCGAACGACCTGCGTTATGCCTGTAACGTGGAAACCAGCGGGATTAGCTGCAATAGCATCAGCGACAGTGATCAGCGCTATCAGCGTAACGCGAAAACCAATAACGGTGGTTGCGGTTCGATCTCCGACAGGAATCTACGTGCTCAATGCGATGCTCTGAAGCGTTAATTTTCAGCACCGACGATGCATTTTGACAACGTTACTCTTTAAGAGATTTCGATACCGGAAATGCTACGGTCTCTTCAAGCCAAAGAATGCGTGATAGGCAACTTCAACTCAGCCACCAGGGAGAAAACAATTGAAGGTAATCCGGAGTAAAGAGTTCACCGCTGCTCGCGCATGGGGTGCACTGGATATTGCAAACATGCACGGCACGACGGTGCGTCTTCATTGGACGGATCAGCCTTACAAGTGGCATGTGAACGATGGCGAGGAAGTATTTGCGGTTCTGGACGGCGTCGTCGAAATGCACTATCGCGAGCTAGGTATTGAACACATTGCTGTGCTGTCGGCGGGAGATGTGTTTTTTGCGGGTATCGGTTGTGAGCACGTTGCTCACCCTCTTGGCGAAGCTCGAATACTTGTGATTGAGCGCGAGGGTAGCGTTTGATTGAGAGCGGGCTGGTCCGATGCTACCAGCGCACTCTCAACCCTCCTGAATTCAACCCCCCGCAAAAAACCTCAAACCCTTGCCAATACCGCATTGATACGTGAGCGTTTTATCAATCTGCCGGTAATCAGGCACCGAGAATATCGTCATGCTGAACTCGCCGCTGCCGTCCGGGTGCACCCGATAGCGCAAAAATTGATTAATAGGCTTGCCGTCACGGTTCACACTGAAATGATCGTCGGCGAATGCCAGGGTGCCGTCTTCGGTCACGCGAAAGGCGTCAATACGCAGCCCACCGCGGGTTTTGGTGGGCTCTACGTCGCTCGATCCCGGTTTGCAGAGCCCCAGGTCAAGTACCACGGAGACGGACTTTCCGGCCAATAACGACTGTGTCACTGCGGGCAAGTCGGGTAAGGCATCGCCGGCCCAGCTCATGGCGGGGACTGACAGGGCGAGCAGAAAGAGGCAGGACTTGTTCATAGCGTCTCCAGTAGTGGTCAGGGTGGGAGCAGGTTCTCTGTAGCGGTTTTTGACAGTACGCCGCGTGGATGAACGTTGCAGTGCGGTCTTGCCCAGAGAGCGGCTAGCCAATTGACGAGCTGTTCCACTGAATGTTCCCCAGCACCTGTTTTCGATGGACTCTGGTATTGCGCCTGCGCCTGTCCCTTTTTTTCACTTCACCTGTCATACCCGGTAAGTGAACAAAATCGAGAGCCTTCCCATGTCCGCCGTTTTGCCCCCGCGCTTGCGCCCTTTGTTCCGTTTGAGCCTGATGCTGAGCCTCAGCGCCAGCCCGCTGTTCGTCTCCCTCAGCTACGCCGAAGACACCACACGCCGCAGCTATCAGGTACCCGCCGGGAGCCTGAGCGCCGCGCTGACCCGGTTTGCCGGCCTGGCTGGCGTCAATCTGTCGGTGGACCCGGCGCTGGTCAGCGGTCGCAACAGCAGCGGCCTGACGGGCGAATATGCTGTGGAGGAGGGCTTTGCCCGTCTGTTGCAAGGTTCCGGCCTGCAGTTGCAGCCGATGGGCGAGCAGGCGTTCATGCTGGTGCCGGCGCCCGAAGGCAGCAGCCTGCAACTGGCGCCGACGTCTATCCTCGCCACCAACGACCTGGCGGGCGGTGATGCCTACGCCGGTGGGCAGGTTGCGCGCCGGGGCTCGCAGGGGTTGTTGGGCGCGCGGGACTTCATGGAAACGCCCTTCAGCATGACCACCTACACCCAGGAGGCGGTCAAGAATCAGCAGGCGCGCACGCTGGGCGACCTGATTGCCAGCGACCCTTCAGTGCGCACCACCAACCCGGCGGGTGGGCGGTATGAGCAGTTCACCATTCGCGGTTTCAGCCTGTTCAACAGTGATGTGTCCTACAACGGCCTGTACGGCGTATTGCCGACATACACGATTGACATGGAAATGGCCGACCGCGTCGACATCCTCAAGGGCCCGAGCCAGTTGATCAATGGCATCTCGCCGCGCGGCAGTGTGGGTGGCGGCATCAACGTGGTGCCCAAGCGGGCGACCGACAAGGCTATCAATTCGTTTACCGGCACTTGGGCTTCGGGCAGCCAGGCGGGCGGGGCGGTGGATATTGGCCGTCGGTTCGGCGAGGACAATAAGTTCGGCATTCGTTTCAACGGCGTGAAGCAGGCCGGCGACACCGAGTGGGACCACCAGAGCGTAGACCGCGAGATGGCCGTGCTCGGCCTGGATTTTCGCGGCGAGCGCCTGCGTCTCTCGACAGACATCGGCCGCACCGCGCGGGACACCGACGCGCCTCAGGAGCGTGTGCAGGTGGCCGCCAATGCCAGGGTGCCAAGCGCCAGCGATGTGCGCCGCAACTACGCGCAGTCCTGGAGCAAGGCCAGCACCAACGACACCTTCGGCACGTTCAATGGTGAGTTCGACCTCAGCGACAATGTGCTGCTGTACGGCGGGGTCGGCGCGCGCAAGAGTAACCACGACTTCCTGCGCCATGCGGTGTCGGTCAGCAATAACGCCGGCGACTTCAGTGTGCAGCCGCGTGATTTTACCCGTGACGAAAATGTGCGCACCGCCACCGCCGGCGTGCGCAGCTGGTTTCACAGCGGGCCGGTGAGCCATGAGGTCAACCTCGCGGCCAGCTACTTCTACATGGACTTTGAAAACGGCGGCGCGCGCTACGCGGCCCCGCCGAGCAACCTCTACAACCCCGTGCAAACCCCTACGCCTTCGCGGCCGACGCGTTTTGACTCCAAGGTGTATACCGAAAACACGTTCAGCGGCCTGGCGTTGTCCGATACCCTGGGCTTTTTTGACGACCGCCTGCTGCTGACCCTGGGCGCACGCTGGCAGCGCGTGAAGGTCGACGACTGGACGGACAACGTCAAAGGCGCCACCGCCTACGACGAAGAAAAGATCTCACCCTCGGGCGGCGTGCTGTTCAAGGCCACCGACACCCTCTCGCTGTACGCCAACTACATGGAAGGCTTGAGCCAGGGCAAGATCGCGCCGTCCACCTCGATCAACGAAGATGAAATCTTCCCGCCCTTTATCAGTCGTCAGGTTGAGGTGGGCGCCAAGTACGATGCCGGAGCCTTCGCTGTGACGGCGGCGGTATTCCGCATCAAGCAACCGGCCTACGAAACCAATGCCGGCTCGCGGGTGTTCGGCCCCAATGGCAAGCGGCAGAACGATGGGGTTGAGCTGAGCCTGTTTGGCGAGCCGCTCAAGGGCTTGCGTCTGCTCGGCGGCGTGATGTACATCGACAGCGAATTGACCCACACCACCAACGGCACCTTCGACGGTAACCGCGCGCCGGCAACGCCCAAGTACAACGTCAATCTGGGTGCAGAGTGGGATGTGCCGACCCTCGAAGGCCTGACCCTGACCAGCCGCGGCATCTATTCCAGCTCCCAGTACCTGGACCAGGCCAACGTCAAGCAGATCGATGCCTGGAACCGCATCGATGTTGGCGCGCGTTACGCCTTCAAGGTGGATGACAAGCACATCACCCTGCGCGCAAACGTGGAGAACGTGGCCGACAAGCGCTACTGGAGCTCGGCCGGTGCCTCGGATGACAGCGAGCCGGGTTTGACCCTCTCGACGCCGCGCACCTATCTGTTGTCGGCCACGGTCGATTTCTGAGTTGACACAGGGGGATTCAGATCAGCGGGTCCCAGCGCTGTGACCAGTCACTTTCCGCCCTGACCACCTCGCGCAGCAGTGCCAGTGCCTGCTGCAACACGGCCGAGTCCCGCGCCCGCGCGTACACCAGGTAAGTCGGAAAGCTGAACTCCGGTGCCTTGGGCACACGCTGCATCACGCCGCTGTCCAGGTAGCTTTGCACCACGCGCGTGCGGAAATACCCCGCGCCGCCATTCTCCAGAATGTACTGCAAGGCCAGCGGCCCCACATTGAAACTCAACGCCGCGCGGGCCTTGTCGGGCAGGGCGGCGTCGTGCTGCTGGCGAAAGCCCGGGCCCCAATCGATATACACGTAAGGCGCCGGCTTGCTCACCAATTGCACCAGAATCAGTTTTTCTTCGAGCACCTGCTCCACCTGCAACCCCGGCCAGTACTGCGGCTGGAACACCAGCGCGGCGTCGAGCACGCCCAGTTCCAGTTGGCGCAGCAGGTGCTGGCCTTCGCCGATTTCGGTGCGCAGTGCGTGCCCGGGAATATGTTCGCGCAGGGCCTGGGCCCAGCCAAGCATCAGCGGGTTGCACAGGCTGACCTCGCCGCCGATGTGCAGCATGTTGCGATAGCCTTCGGGCAATGGCAGGTCGCGGCGCGCGGCCTCCCAGGTCTGCAGCAACTGGTTGGCATACACCACGAAGGCCTCGCCGTCGGCAGTCAACCGCGCACCGGCGCGGTTACGGATGAACAACGTGCTGCCCAGCTGGCTCTCGAGACTCTTGACCCGCGCGGTAATGGCCGTCTGGGTGACGTGCAGCTTCTCGGCCGCCGCCGCCAGGCTGCCGCAGCGGATAATTTCAAGAAAGGTGCGAGCCAGTTCGATGTCCATAAAATGCCTTGCGATTGAGTCCGGGCATTGTAGTGGAATGCGTGGGGCTGTGAGCGTTCGCACTCCTGTGGCAAGCCCCAGTGCCGCCCAGTCAAACGCAGATTCTTGTGGCGAGCAGGCTTGCCCTGCGTTGGGCTGCGCAGCAGCCCCAAAACCAGCAGTCAGGTACACCGTGTTTTGCTTGATTGGGGGCGCTTCGCACCCCAACGCGGGGCAAGCCCTAATGCCGTTCAGTTAAGCGCAGATTCCCTGTGGCGAGCAGGCTTGTCCTGCGTTGGGCTGCGCAGCAGCCCCAAAGCCAGGCGCTGAGCCGTATCAGGTACACCGCGTTTTGCTTGATTGGGGGCGCTTCGCACCCCAACGCGGGGCAAGCCCGCTCGCCACGGAGCTGCGGTCACTTGGGACGGGCGGTTGTCATTCCCACGCCCCGCGGTCCAGGCAGCGCGCGGACGCAGGCGGTTGTTTGCCGTCGGCGAGGAAGTCGCCAAGCCAACGGGTCACGCAGCCATTCACGTCGGCGCTGGAGGCGTCCTTGAGCAGCAATTGCTCCACCCCTGTGGCCATCGGCGAGCCTTTGCTCGCGTTCACCAGCACCATGCGTGCGACCCGCTCGGGAAACAGCGAGCCATACCGGCTGCCGAGCAGGGTGGCGTCGGCATTCCCCACAAAGCTGAGCTGCGCCTCGCCCAACTGCCCGCGCACGTATTCCATGTCCTGCGCAGCCTGCTCGACCGCGTTGTCCTGCGACAGGTCACGCACGCTCAGTTCGATCACGTCATACCGGTCAACCAGCTTGCGGTAGGACGGTGTCGCCAGGGATTCCCAGCGGCTGGCCAATTGCAGTGCGAAATGCACGCCGCTGGCCGTGCCTGATGTGCCCGGCTGGATAAACACCACGCCTTCGCGGTTCAGCGGCTGCCGGGCACCTACCCGGGTCAGGGTGAGATTCACGCGACCGCGCCCGGGGGCGGCATGGTCGCGCGGCACGCTCACCTGACCGCACTGGGTGCGCGCCACCACCTCGGGGTCCAGCGGCACAACGCCGGAAAAGGGGCAATCCAGCAGCCAGTCAATGGCGGTCGGCGTGATCAACGGATCGGCCAGCAACAGGGGAGCTGCAAGCCAACAGCCGAGGCAGGCCAGGCATTTTGCTAGAGCGCGGAGTTTCATCGAGGGGGTTCGGTCAGCCGTGAAATAGCGGCTTTTTTACCAAGGACCCCAGTCTGGATAATGTAGGGTGAATAAAAGGTTTGTGTAGGAAAGCGGAGATTCGTTTATCAACTGTCGGTATTCCAGCCGCCCCCCAGCGCCTTGAACAGCGCGATGCTGGCTTGCAGGCGCGACAGCCGCAGTTGCACGTTCGCGTCCTGGGCCGCGTACAGGGTGCGCTGGGCCGCAAGCAGCGCCAGCCAGTCTTCGGCGCCGGCCTGGTAGCGGCTTTCGGCGATCTGCAATGCCGTCTGCGCTTGCTGTAATTCTTCGTCCTGCCATTGGCGCTGCTGGTCCAGGCGCGTGATGCTGCTCAGGGATTTCTCCACATCGGCAAAGCCATTGAGGATGGCGGCGCGATAGGTTTGCAGCAATTCATCCTGGCGTGCACGGGCCTTGTCGCGCTCGGCGCTTAGACGGCCATGGTCGAAAATCGGCGCCACCAGGCCGGCCGTCAGCGTGTAGTAGGGGCTGCGCAGGATCTCTGCGGCCTTGTAGGCATCTGAGCCAACGGTGGCACCCAGGGTTACGGCGGGCAGCATGGCGGCGCGGGCGACTTTGACATCTGCCTTGGCCGCCGCCAATTGTGCTTCGGCCTTGGCCAGGTCGGGGCGCCGGCTCAGCAGTTGGCTGGGCACGCCGGGGCCGATGCTCGGCCACGTCAGCGTGTGGAAGGGTTCGGCCTCCAGCGCCAGAGCCTGCACCGGTTGGCCGAGCAGGGTGGCCAGGCTGATCCGCGATTCTTCGGCCAGTTGCTGGATCAAGGGCACCTGGCGCTGCTGTCCGGCCACCAGGCTTTTCTGCTGGGCCAGCTCCAGCGCCGTGGCTGCGCCTGCGTCGTAGCGGGTCTGCACCAGCTTGAGCACGTTGCGTGCGTTGGTCAGGTTCAGCTCGGCAATCTGCAGGCGCTCGCGTGCCGCCAGGGTTTGCGCATAGCGGTCGGCGACGTTGCCAAGCAGGGTCAGCTCCACGGTGGCCCGGTCGGACTCGCTGGCGCGCAACCCATAGAGGGCGCTGTCCCGTGCGGCGGCGCGCCCACCCCAGAAGTCCACTTCATAGCTGGCGCTGAAATTGGCGCCGAAATTGTCGACGGCATCATCATTCTGCGACACATCCAGGTCGGGGCCGCCCTTACCGCGCAGCAGTTTCTGATGGCCGGTGGCGAGGTTGAATTTTACCTCGGGCAACAATGGCGCCCCTGCAATCACGGCGCTCGCCTGGGCCTGGCGTACGCGCGCGATGGCGGCGGCAACATCGAAGCTGTCACGCCGGGCCTGGCCGATCAGCCGATTGAGCTGCGGGCTGCCAAACTGCGTCCACCAGCGCTGGTGGGTCGCCCGGGCCGCATCGCGCTCGGCGAATTGCCACGCGGCGGGGGCGGTGATGCCGCCGTCGACGATCGGCGGGTTGCCGCCGCAGGCGCTGAGCAGCAGGCACAGGCTGACGGCCGACAGGTGCGGGATAAACGAAGATTTATTCACTGGACAATGCCTTGACTGGATCGAGCCGGGCCGCTTTTCGCGCCGGCATGAAGCCGAACAGCACGCCGGTGGCCAGTGCACAGCCAAACGCGCCGAGCACCGCCAGCAGCGAAAACTGCACCGCCACCTTGGCCAGCACCAGCACACCGCCCACCAGCAATGCCAGGGCAATGCCGAACAGGCCGCCCACCACCGAGAGCATCACCGCCTCGGTAAGGAACTGGCGCAGAATGTCGCGCTGGCGGGCGCCGGTGGCCATGCGGATGCCGATTTCACGGGTGCGTTCGCGCACGGTCATTAACATGATGTTCATCACGCCGATCCCGCCCACCAGCAGGGAGATCGCGGCAATCGAACCCAGCATCAGCGACAGCGTATTCTGCGTGTGCGCCTCGGCCTGGATCATCGCCGCATTGTTGGTCAGTTCGAAGTCGCGCTTGCCGTTGTGCAGCTTGAGCATCAATTCATTGATGGCCTGTTCGGCCTCCCGCACCTTGCGCGCATCGGCGGCGGCGATCACCACGTATTCGGGGTTGTAGCTGCCAAACAGGCGCACGCTGGCGGCGGTGTAGGGGATGGCGATGCGGTCGTCGCTGTCCTTGTTGCCGGAGCTTGCGCCTTTTTCCGCCAGCACGCCGACCACCTGGAACGGCACGTTTTCGATCAGGATGTACTGGCCGATGGGATTGGCGACATCCTTGAGCAGCTTCTGGCGTACGCGATGGCCGATCACCGCCACTGTGGCGGCATTGCGTTCGTCGGCTTCGCTGAAATAGCTGCCCTCGACCACCGGCCAATTGAAGATGCCGGGGAAGTGGGTGTCATTGCCGCCCACATACGCCATGTAGTCGACATTGCCAAAGCGCACGCCGGCATCGCTGCCATTGACCGGCATGATGCGCTGCACCTGAGGCAGCGTGGCCAGGGCGGCAACGTCACTGAGGCTGACCACCCCCTGCGGCGTGCGCGGGTTGGGCGAGGTACCGCTGAGGTAGAGGATGTTGGAGCCGAACGCGCCCATCTGCGCCATCACCTGGCGCTTGCTGCCTTCGCCCACCGCCAGCATCACCACCACCGATGCCACGCCGATGATGATGCCCAGCAAGGTTAGCGCGGTGCGGAAGCGATTGACCCACATCACGCGCCACGCCGCTTGCACGGCGTCCACCAGTTCGGCCTTCCAGGCGCCGTTGTGTTCGGCGCCGTCGGCCAGGCGCTGGCGCAGGTCCACGGCCTGCAGCGCGTTGCCGTTGGCCGATGCCGGCACGCTGCTGTCGCTGTCGGCGGAATCGCTGATGATCAGGCCATCGCGAATCTCGATGATACGGTTGGCGCGCGCCGCGACTTCGCGGTCGTGGGTGATCAGAATCACCACATGGCCCTGGCTGGCCAGTTCGTCGAGCAGGGTCATGACCTCGGCGCCGCTGTGGCTGTCGAGGGCGCCGGTGGGTTCGTCCGCGAGGATGATATGGCCGCCGTTCATCAAGGCGCGGGCGATGGACACCCGCTGCTGCTGGCCGCCGGAAAGCTGGTGCGGGCGGTTGGCGGTGCGCTCGGCCAGGCCCAGCCGGGTGAGCAGGGCGTTGGCGCGGGCATGACGTTCGGCGGCGCTGATGCCGGCGTAGATCGCCGGCATCTCGACGTTTTCCTGGGCCGAGCCGGACGGAATCAGGTGGTAGCCCTGGAACACGAAACCGAAGGCTTCGCGGCGCAGCCAGGCCAACGCATCGCCGTCCAGGTGCGCGACGTTTTCCCCGGCGAACAGGTAGTCGCCCACGGTCGGGCGGTCGAGGCAGCCGAGGATGTTCATCAGGGTGGACTTGCCGGACCCGGACGCGCCGACGATGGCGACGAATTCGCCGGCATGGATCGACAGGTCGATGCCGCGCAGCACATCCACCTGCGGGCTGTCGCCGCCGCCGTAGGATTTGCGGATGTTCTTGAGTTCGATCAGCGGCGTGTTCACTTCAACCTCCGCTGCCGTCGACCGGGCCGATCAGCAGGTGATCGCCCTCGCTGAGGCCGTCGAGCACTTCGACCCGCAGCCGGTCGCTGATGCCCAGGCGCACCTGGCGCTCCTCAATGCGCCCGTTCTGCGCGACCACGCGGGCCGAGCTGCCGTGCAAGGCGGCGACCGGCGCGGTGAGGGCGTCCTTGACCTGACCTGCGACGAAAAACACCTGGGTGGTCATGTCGGCCATCAACGCGTTGTCGGTGTTATCCACGTCCAGCAGCACGGTGTAGAGCACCACGCGGCCGCTGCCGCTCTTGCTGCTGGGGCTGCCGCCGCCCTGGCTGGTTTCGTTCAGCGGCTTGGGCGGAATCGGCAGGATTTGCCGCACGGTGCTGGTCCAGCGACGGCTGCCGCCACTGAGCGTGGTGAAGTAGGCGGTCATGCCCGGTTTGACGTGACCGATGTCGGCTTCCGACACCTCGGCCCACACCGTCATCGGCGACAGCCTGGCGATGCGCAGGATCAAGGGCGTCTGCTGCTGGGCGTTGAGGGTCTGGCCGACGCGGGCGTCCACCGCCACCACCGTTCCGCTCATCGGCGCATAAATGCGTGTGTAGCCCAGCTCGGCTTCGTCGCTGCGCAGGCTGGCCTGGGCCTGGCGGATCTGCGCCTGGAACATTTCGACGCGCGCCTGGGTGGCGCTCAGCTCGGCCCTGGCGGCTTGCACGTCTTCTTCGCGCGTGGCGTTACCCGCCGCCAGGCGCTGCTGACGTTGGAATTTCTGCCGCGCCAGTGCATGCAGGGCCTGTTGTTCCTGCAGTTGGGCCTTGAGGTTGTCGATGGCGTAGCGACTGGCGTCGAGTTTGGCTTTTTGTGTGGAAGGGTCGATCTCTACCAGCAGTTGGCCTGCCTCGACCTGATCGCCGGCCTCGACATGAATGGCGCGGATCTGCCCCGACGCCTGGGCACCCACATCCACGTACCGGCGCGGTTGCAGGGTGCCCAGTGCGGTGACGCTGTTTTCAATGTTGCCACGCGTGACGGTGACGGTAGTCAGTGCATCGCGGCTCGGCGGCAGGGCGTACCAGGTGATCAGCGCGATGAGGGCAATCAGGCACGCCACAGCAGGCAGGGCGCGTCGGGCGAGGCGAGGGCGTTTCATGCGTGGGTTCCAGCCGGGAGGTATGGCCGCAGTCGCGGAGAGCTGACTGTTATACGAGGGCATTGCGCGCAAATTTAGGCGGTTACACAGGCTGTAACAGCGCCGATGAGTAAAAAAAACCGCGTCAAAGGCGAGACTTCTTTAAAAGTAGATGAGAATTACTATAAATTGCACGCACTCAAACTGCCATCACGGTGGCTTGCCTGCAGGCGCGGACAAGCTTGCGTCTGCAGGGGTGTTCTTATTCAAGAGTCTTATCGCTGCGCGACACGGACGGGAGTCATGTTGGAAAACTACTATCGCGAGCTGGTGTGTTTCCTCAACGCCAAGCTGGGCAACCGTCAGGTGGCCGAAGATGTGGTGCATGACGCTTACGTGCGAGTGCTGGAGCGCACCAGCGACACGCCCATCGACCAGCCCCGCGCCTTTTTGTACCGCACCGCGCTGAACCTGGTGATCGACGGCCACCGGCGCAACGCCCTGCGCCAGGTCGAGCCACTGGAGGTGCTCGACAGCGAGGAGCGTTTCGCCAGCGGCTCGCCACATGCCACTCACGATCAGGCCCAGCGCCTGGACATGCTCGAACGCGCCCTGGCCGAGTTGCCGAGCGCCTGCCGCGACAGTTTCCTGCTGCGCAAGCTCGACGGTTTGTCCCACCTGCAGATCGCCGAGCGCCTGTGCATTTCCCGCGCGCTGGTGGAAAAACACATCGTCAACGCCATGAAGCACTGCCGCGTGCGCATGCGCGAGTGGGACGCGCACTGATCAGCTGTTAGTTAAATTTTATTTCACTGTCCTCGTTTCCTATCAACACACGGCCTGTTGTTCAGGCCTTGACGGTATTCCCGCCCCGTCCGCCAAGGGGCTTATCCAGAGGACACTGGAATGACACAGGCAATTGCTTCGCCCGCGGTTCACGACCTGATCGGTATCGGTTTCGGCCCTTCGAACCTGGCGCTGGCCATCGCCCTGCAGGAGCGTGAAAAAGCCCAGGGTAAACTGGACGTGCTGTTTCTCGACAAGCAGGCCGACTACCGCTGGCACGGCAATACCCTGGTGACCCAGAGTGAACTGCAGATCTCCTTCCTCAAGGACCTGGTCACCCTGCGTAACCCCACCAGCCCCTATTCCTTTGTCAATTACCTCAAGGCCCACGACCGTCTGGTGGACTTCATCAACCTGGGCACCTTCTATCCGTGCCGCATGGAGTACAACGACTACCTGCGTTGGGTGGCGGGGCAGTTTCAGGGCCAGGCCAACTACGGCGAGGAAGTCCTGGCCATCGAACCGATCCTGCACCAGCAGCAGGTCGAGGCGCTGCGCGTGATCTCCCGTGATACACAAGGCGAGCAGCACGTGCGCACCACCCGTGCGGTGGTGGTCAGCGCCGGCGGCACACCGCGAGTGCCTGATGCGTTCAAGGCGCTCAAGGATGACGGCCGCGTCTTCCACCATTCCCAGTACCTGACGCGCATGGCCCAGCAACCGTGTGTCGAGGGCAAACCGATGCGCATCGCGGTGATCGGCGGCGGCCAGAGCGCGGCCGAAGCCTTCATCGACCTGAACGACAGCTTCCCTTCGGTGCAGGTCGACATGATCCTGCGCGGGTCGGCGCTCAAGCCGGCCGACGATAGCCCGTTCGTCAACGAAGTGTTCTCGCCGGCCTTTACCGACCTGGTGTTCCAGCAGGTCGGTGCCGAGCGCGAGCGGCTGGTGGCCGAGTACCAGAACACCAACTATTCGGTGGTCGACCTGGACTTGATCGAGCGCATCTACGGCATCTTCTATCGTCAGAAAGTCTCGGGCATCGCGCGCCAGACGTTCCGCACCATGACCGTGGTCGAGAAAGCCAGCGCCGGCCCCCTGGGCATCGAACTGGCCCTGCGCGACAACGCCACCGGCGAAACCAGCGTCAGCCACTACGACGCGGTGATCCTCGCCACCGGCTACGAGCGCCAGATGCACCGTGAACTGCTGGCGCCGCTGCACGCCTACATGGGCGATTTCGAAGTGGCGCGCGACTACCGCATCGTCACCGACGAGCGTTGCAAGGCGGGCATATACATCCAGGGGTTCAGCCAGGCCAGCCATGGCTTGAGCGACACCTTGCTGTCAGTGCTGCCGATCCGCGCCGATGAGATTGCCACTTCGTTGTATGAAAACGATCGTCATCGTGGTCAAGGCCGCTCGGTCCAGGATCTGTTGCTGGCCACCGCCAGTTGATCCCCCTTTGCAGGGGCGAGTTCGCTCGCTCCTACAGACGGTACTTGTGACACCGTTGGGCCGCTGATACTGTACAAAAAACCAGTATCGGTAGCCTTTCATGCAGTTGATCGAAAAACTCAGCATCCTCGCCGATGCCGCCAAGTACGACGCCTCCTGCGCCAGCAGTGGCGCGCCCAAGCGCAGCTCGGAAGGCAAGGCGGGGCTGGGCTCCACCAATGGCATGGGCATCTGCCACAGCTATACGCCCGACGGCCGTTGCGTGTCGCTGCTCAAGGTACTGCTTACCAATTTTTGCCTCTACGACTGCCAATACTGCGTCAACCGCCGCTCCAGCGATGTGCCCCGCGCACGGTTCAGCCCGGAGGAGGTGGTCACCCTGACCCTGGACTTCTACCGGCGCAATTGCGTCAGCGGGCTGTTTCTCAGTTCCGGCATCATCCGCTCGTCGGACTACACCATGGAGCAACTGGTGCGGGTGGCCAAGTTGCTGCGCGAAGAACACGACTTTCGCGGCTACATTCACCTCAAGACCATCCCCGACGCCGACCCGGCCCTGATTGCCGAGGCCGGGCGTTATGCCGATCGCCTCAGCGTGAACATCGAGCTGCCGACCGAAGCCAGCCTGCACACCCTGGCGCCGGAGAAGCAGATTGTCTCCATCAGGCAGGCCATGCAGACTATCTACACCGGCGAACAGACCGTGCGCAACGAACCCCGCGCGCCACGCTTCGCCCCGGCCGGGCAGAGCACGCAGATGATCGTCGGCGCCGACGACACCGACGACAGCACCATCCTCCACGGCGCCGAAGCGCTCTATGGCAATTTCAAGCTGCGCCGTGTGTATTACTCGGCGTTCAGCCCGATCCCCAACAGCCCGAAAAGCGTGCCCCTGGCCGCGCCACCCCTGATGCGCGAGCACCGTCTGTACCAGGCGGATTTCCTGTTGCGCAGCTACGGGTTCAGCGCCGGCGAGCTGCTTGCTGGCCCCGGCGACCTGGCGCTGGATATCGACCCCAAGCTGGCCTGGGCGCTTGAGCATCGCGAAGTTTTCCCCCTCGACCTCAACCGCGCCGAACCGACCCTGATCGCGCGCATCCCGGGCATTGGCCTGCGTACCACCCAGCGGCTGGTCGACCTGCGTCGCGAACGCAAGATCCGCTTTGAAGACCTGGCGCGCATGCGCTGCGTGCTGGCCAAGGCCAAGCCGTTTTTCATCACCAGCGACTACCACCCGCAACAGGCCGAGAGCACCAGCGTGCTGCTGCGCGAGCAATTGCGCGACCGCCCGGCGCCGCAGCAAATGGGCCTGTGGGGATGATCAGCCTGGAATGCGACAACCTGTTCAGCACCTGGCGCGAACAGGCGCGCTGGCTGCTCAGTCATCAGGTCGACCCGAGTCAGGTGAGCTGGGGCGCGACGGAAGTCGCCGACCTGTTTGCCACCGACCAGGCCATTCCCGACACGCCGGGGCCGTTCCAGGCGCGGATTCCCAAGGCGCTGATCGACCTGCTGGCGTCTGCCGCGTGTTATCACGGCGACCAACGCTGGAGCCTGCTGTACGAGGTGTTGTGGCGGGTCAGCCATGGCGACCGCACCGCGATGCTTGCCGGCGACAAACTGGGCAGTGAGTTGCAGCGGCGCATCAAGCAGGTGAGTCGCGAGGCGCACCATTTGCACGCGTTCGTACGCTTCATCGCGCTGCCGCCCGAGGCGGGTCCGCAGTTACCGGAATACGTGGCCTGGCACGAACCGGCCCATGACATATTGCACTCGGCCAGCCAGCACTTTATCGGGCGCATGGGCCGCCACCGCTGGATGATCGCCACGCCGCTGGATGGGGTGTATTACGACGGCGAGCAGTTGATTCATCAACGCAAGTGCCCCGAGGCGTGGCAGCAACTGGCGCAGAATGTCGACGACCCGCACAGCGCCATGTGGCTGACCTATTACAGCCATATCTTCAACCCGGCGCGGCTCAACCCCAAGGTCATGGAAGGGCACTTTCCGAGCCGATTCTGGAAGAATCTGCCGGAGGGCAAGTTGATCCCGGGGCTGATCACCGAAGCGCGCACGGGTAAGCAGAAGGATGGGCAGACCAGTTTGATCGGCGCCAAGCCTGGTAAACGCATCTCGAGCGGGCAGGGTTAAAACCCGTGGGAGGCTGCTGGATATGCACGCTCTGTGGCGAGCGGGCTTGCCCCGCGTTGGGGTGCGAAGCGCCCCCATCAAGCAAAACGCGGTGTACCTGATACGGCTCAGCGTCTGGTTTTGGGGCTGCTGCGCAGCCCAACGCAGGACAAGCCTGCTCGCCACAGGGAATCTGCGCTTAACTCAACGGCATTGGGGCTTGCCCCGCGTTGGGGTGCGAAGCGCCCCCAATCAAGCAAAACGCGGTGTACCTGATACGGCTCAGCGTCTGGTTTTGGGGCTGCTGCGCAGCCCAACGCAGGACAAGCCTGCTCGCCACAGAGAATCTGCGCTTAACTGAACGGCATTGGGGCTTGCCCCGCGTTGGGGCGCGAAGCGCCCCCAATCAAGGAGAGCACGGTGTACCTGACACTGCGCAGAGCATGGTCTTGGGGCTGCTGCGCAGCCCAGCGCGGGGCAAGCCCGCTCGCCACAGTGATGCGGCTGTCTGAAATTTAAGGCTTTAAAATCAACACGTTATTCTGTGCTTGATAAAAGCGGCCTGCTCGCGAAGACGCTGGATTGATGGACATCTTCAGTGATTGATACGCCGCATTCGCGAGCAAGCCCGCTCCCACATTGGTATTGTGGTGTTTGCTTAACCGCCGTCAGCCAGGAGGAATCATGTCTACCGCCGTTCGCCTCGCCCAAACCGCCGATGCCGAAGGCATCAGCCAGGTCGTCCTGGCGGCCTTGCACAGCAGCAATGCGCGGGATTACCCGGCCGATGTGATTGCCCGGGTGGCGAGCAACTTCAGTCCCGAGGCGGTGCTGGCGCTGCTCGAACGCCGCGTCGTGCTGGTGGCCACTCAGGATCAGACAATCGTCGCCACGGCGGCCCTCGATGGCAATGTGGTGCGTTCGGTGTTCGTCAACCCGGCGCTGCAAGGGCAGGGCATTGGCCGGCTGCTGATGATCGAAATCGAACTGCGGGCCCGTGAAGCCGGCGTAACGGTATTGAGTGTGCCGTCCTCGCTGACGGCCGAGCCGTTCTATACCCGGCTGGGGTTTCACACGGTACGCAACGTTTACCACGGCAATGAGCGCACGCTGGTGATGGAAAAGGCGCTGTCGTCGCGCCACCCCATCGGGCCGTATCGCGACCGTCAGCATCGTGCACAGGTGGCGGCGTTGTGGCGGGAAGCCTTTGGCTACGACACCGCGCATAACCTGCCAACCCTGGCCATCGATAAAAAGCTGGCGGTCAACGACGGTTTGTTCTTCGTGGCGACGGATAAAAAAACCGTGATCGGCACGATTCTCGCCGGGTATGACGGTCATCGCGGCTGGTTGTATTCGGTGGCGGTGCACGCGGACTATCGTCGGCACGGCCTGGGCTCTTCACTGGTGCGCCATGCGGAACAGGCGTTGACTGCGCTGGGTTGCATGAAGATCAACCTGCAGATCAGCGGCGGCAATGAGGCCGTGGTGGGGTTCTATGAGGCGCTGGGGTATGGCGTGGAGCCGAGGACCAGCATGGGCAAGAAGATTGCCGAGAATATTCCGCCGCCCTCCTGAGAGCGCTGCAACCAAATGTGGGAGGGGGCTTGCTCCCGATGGCGGTGTGTCAGTCCATACAGGTGCTGACTGACCCATTGCCATCGGGAGCAAGCCCCCTCCCACAGTGTTTTGCGGTGTTGCCGGATCAGACCTTGACGATCCAGCCCGCCGGCGCTTCAACATCGCCAGTCTGCACGCCGGTCAGCTCTTTGTAGAGCTTCTGGGTGACCGGGCCCACTTCGGTTTCGCTGTGGAACACATGCATCTTGCCGTTGTACTGGATGCCGCCAATCGGCGAAATCACCGCAGCAGTGCCGCAGGCGCCGGCTTCCTTGAACTGGTCCAGCTTGTCGATGAACACGTCGCCCTCGACCACGGTGAGGCCCAGGCGGGTCTCGGCCAGTTCGATCAGCGACAGGCGGGTGATGCCCGGCAGCACCGACGGCGACTTCGGCGTGATGAACTGGTTGTCGTGGGTGATCCCGAAGAAGTTGGCCGAGCCGACTTCCTCGATTTTCGAGTGGGTCATCGGGTCGAGGTAGATCGCATCGGCGAAACCGGACTTCTTGGCTTCGGAACCCGGCATCAGGCTGGCGGCGTAGTTACCACCGACCTTGGCGGCACCGGTGCCTTGTGGCGCAGCGCGGTCGAAGGTGGAGATCTGGAAGTTGTGGGGCACCAGGCCGCCCTTGAAGTAGGCACCAACCGGGATGGCGAAAACCGAGAAGATGAACTCCGGCGCCGTACGTACGCCGATGTTGTCACCGGTGCCGATCACGAACGGGCGCAGGTACAGCGCGCCGCCGCTGCCGTACGGCGGGATGAACCGCTCGTTGGCCTTGACCACTTGTTTGCAGGCGTCGATGAAGTCTTCGGTGGACACCTGCGGCATCAGCAGGCGCGCACAGCTGCGTTGCATGCGCGCAGCGTTCTGGTCCGGGCGGAACAGGTTGACCGAGCCGTCCTTGCAGCGGTAGGCCTTGAGGCCTTCAAAGCACTGTTGACCATAGTGCAGGGCGGTGGAACCCTCGCTGATGTGCAGCACGTTGTCGTCGGTCAGGGTGCCTTCCTGCCATTCGCCGTTTTTCCAGACCTGGAGAAAACGTTTGTCGGTCTTGATGTAGTCAAAACCCAGCTTGTCCCAATTGATACTTTCGTTACCCATGACACCCTCTATCTCTGGTCAAGTCGGTTTTTTCTGGATGGTGGCAACAATACTGCATTCTTGGCCGGTGTGGGAGCCACAGGGTGGACAGCTCCAGCCTCTGTATCGCCATCGCAGGCAAGCCAGCTTCCACATTGGAATGCATTACCCCGGTGGGCGCTGGCTTGCCTGCGATGGCTTCGCTCCGGTTTTACAGGTGCAACGCGTGACCCAATGCCCTTAATGCCGCCTCCTGCATTGCTTCGCCGAGGGTCGGATGGGCGTGGATGGTGCCCGCCACATCTTCCAGGCGCGCGCCCATCTCCAGGCTCAGGCCAAACGCGGTGGACAGCTCCGACACACCCACTCCCACCGCCTGCCAGCCGACAATCAGGTGGTTGTCACGCCGCGCCACCACTCGCACGAAGCCACTTTTGGACCCCAGTGTCATCGCCCGCCCATTGGCCGCGAACGGGAAGCTTGCCACGATGCAATCCAGGCCTGCGGCCGTGGCGTGCTCCGGAGTCTTGCCGACCACCACCAGCTCCGGGTCGGTGAAGCACACCGCCGGAATCGCCGCCGGGTTGAATTCGCGGGCCTTGCCGCTGATCAGTTCGGCGACCATTTCGCCCTGGGCCATGGCGCGGTGCGCCAGCATCGGCTCGCCGCTGAGGTCGCCGATGGCATACACATTGCGCATGCTGGTCTGGCAGCGGCTGTCGATGTTGATCGCCGCGCCGTTCATGTCCAGGTTCAGCGCTTCGAGGTTCCAGCCCCGGGTGTTGGGGGTGCGGCCCACGGCCACCAGCACCTGGTCGGTGTCCAGGGACAGGGTCTCGCCATTCGGATCACGCACCTGCAGGCGGTTGTCGGCAAAACCGGTCACGCTGTGCTGAAGGTACAGCGTCACGCCCAAGTGCTTGAGCGAATCGGCCACCGGCTGCGTCAGCTCGGCGTCGTACGCCGGCAGGATGCGATCCTGCGCCTCAACCACGCTCACGTCCGCCCCCAGCTTGCGATAGGCAATGCCCAGCTCCAGGCCGATATAACCGCCACCCACCACGATCAGGCGTTTGGGCACCTGTTGCGGCGACAGCGCCTCGGTGGACGAAATGATCGGCCCGCCGATGGGCAGCATCGGCAGGTTGACGCTTTTCGAACCGGTGGCCAGCAGCAGGTGCTCGCACTGGATGCGCTGGTCGCCGACCTCGACGGTCTTGCCGTCCACCACCCTGGCCCAGCCGTGGATCACCTGCACCTTGTGCTTCTTCAGCAGCGCGGCGACACCGCTGGTCAGGCGGTCGACGATGGCGTCTTTCCATTCCACGCTTTTCTGAATGTTCAGGGTTGGCGCGGCCACTTCGATGCCCAGCACTGACCCCTGGCTGTGATGCTCGGTCTGCTGAAACTGCTCGGCCACATGGATCAGTGCCTTGGACGGAATACAGCCGATGTTCAGGCAGGTGCCGCCCAGGGCCTGGCCTTCCACCAGGATGGTCGGGATGCCCAGCTGGCCTGCGCGAATCGCCGCCACATAGCCGCCGGGGCCGCCGCCGATGATCAGCAGCGTGGTGTGTAATGTCTGGGTCATGCCCTTACTCCAGGAACAGGCTGGCGGGTTGTTCGAGCAGGCCGCGAATGGCCTGGATGAATTGCGCCGCGTCCATGCCATCGACCACGCGGTGATCGAAGGAGCTGGAGAGGTTCATCATCTTGCGCACCACGATCTGGCCCTTGACCACCATCGGCCGCTCAACGATGCGGTTGACGCCGACAATGGCCACTTCCGGCAGGTTCAGCACCGGCGTGCTGACGATGCCGCCCAGCGCGCCGAGGCTGCTGAGGGTGATGGTCGAGCCGGACAGCTCCTCACGGCTGGCCTTGCCGTTGCGCGCAGCGGCGGCCAATCGCGCGATTTCCTCCGCACTGCCCCACAGGCTGCGCGCCTCGGCGTGACGCACCACCGGCACCATCAGGCCAACATCGCTCTGGGTGGCGACGCCCACATGCACCGCGCCCAAGCGAGTAATCACCTGAGCCTCATCGTCGTAACGCGCGTTGATCTGCGGAAACTCCCGCAGCGCGACGACCATGGCCCGCACGATAAACGGCAACAGGGTCAGCTTGCCGCGGGTGGCGCCGTGCTTCTCGTTAAGGTGCACGCGCAACTCGTCCAGCGCCGTCACGTCGATTTCTTCCACATAGCTGAAATGCGCGGCGCGGCGGGTGGCGTCCTGCATGCGCTGAGCGATCTTGCGGCGCATGCCGATCACCGGGATCTGCTCTTCATCGTGGCGTTCGGCGTAAGGGTTCGACGCCATGGAAGCCTTCGCCGAACCCTGTTGCAGATACGCATCGAGGTCTTCATGCAGGATTCGCCCGGCCGGGCCGGAACCCTGCACCAGGCGCAATTGAATGCCGGCATCCAGCGCATGCTTGCGCACGGCGGGGGAGGCCAGCGGGCGTTCGTCGCCTTCACGGGCCACCGGCGCTGCTGCGGGTTTCGCTTGCGTCACCGCCAGCGCTGGTTTGGCGGCGACCACCGGCGCGGCCTGCACGGGCTCGCTTGCAGCCACGGCCGGCGCCTCTTTGGCATTGCCCGCGCCTTCCACTTCAATGCTGATCAGCACACTGCCCACGGCCATCACTTCACCCGGCTCGCCGCCGAGGGCAATCACCTTGCCGTGCACCGGCGAGGGAATGTCCACCATCGCCTTGTCGGTCATCACATCCGCCAGCACCTGGTCTTCGACGACCATGTCGCCGACCTTTACATGCCACACCGACAACTCAACTTCTGCGATGCCTTCGCCAATGTCCGGCATCTTGATAACGTGCGTGCCCATTCAGACCTCCATGACCCGTTTCAACGCCGCGCCCACGCGGGACGGCCCTGGGAAATACGCCCATTCCTGCGCGTGCGGGTAGGGCGTGTCCCACCCGGTGACGCGCTCGATTGGCGCTTCCAGGTGGTGGAAGCAGTGCTCCTGCACCAGCGCCACCAGCTCGGCGCCGAAGCCGCAGGTGCGCGTGGCTTCGTGCACCACCACGCAGCGGCCGGTCTTTTTCACCGACTTGACGATGGTGTCCAGGTCCAGCGGCCACAGGCTGCGCAGGTCGATGACTTCGGCGTCGATGCCGGTTTCTTCGGCGGCGACCTGCGACACGTACACGGTGGTGCCATAGGTCAGCACGGTCACGGCAGACCCCGGGCGCACGATGGCGGCCACGTCCAGCGGCACGGTGTAGTAACCGTCCGGCACTTGCGCCTGCGGGTGTTTCGACCACGGCGTCACCGGGCGGTCGTGGTGGCCGTCGAACGGGCCGTTGTAGAGGCGCTTGGGCTCAAGGAAGATCACCGGGTCATCGTTTTCGATGGAGGCGATTAACAAGCCCTTGGCGTCGTACGGGTTGGACGGCATTACCGTGCGCAGCCCGCACACTTGAGTGAACACCGCTTCGATGCTCTGGCTGTGGGTCTGGCCGCCATAGATGCCGCCGCCGCAGGGCATGCGCATGGTCAGCGGTGCGGTGAACTGGCCAGCCGACCGGTAACGCAGGCGCGCCGCTTCGGAGATGATCTGGTCGGTGGCAGGGTAGACGTAGTCGGCGAACTGGATTTCGGCGACCGGGCGCAGGCCATACGCGCCCATGCCCACGGCCACGCCGACGATGCCGCTTTCGGAGATCGGTGCGTCGAACACCCGCGAGCTGCCGTACTTGGTCTGCAAGCCTTCGGTGCAGCGGAACACGCCGCCGAAGTAGCCGACGTCCTGGCCGAACACCACCACGTTGTCGTCGCGCTCAAGCATCACGTCCATGGCCGAGCGCAGCGCCTGGATCATGGTCATGGTGGTGGTGGTCATGGCGGTTTCCACTTCGATGCTGTTGTTGTGATCGTTCATGGTCAGATCCCCAGCTCCTGACGCTGGCGCTTCAAGTGCTCCGGCATCTCTTTGTAGACGTCTTCGAACATGGTCGCGGCGCTTGGAATCTGGCCGCCGGCGAGGGTGCCGTACTGTTCGGCCTGTTTTTGCGCGGCGATCACGTCGGCTTCAAGTTCGGCGCTGACCGCCGCGTGTTCCTCTTCGGACCACTGGCCGATCCTGATCAGGTGCTGCTTGAGGCGCGCAATCGGGTCGCCGAGGGGAAAGTGGCTCCAGTCGTCGGCCGGGCGATATTTGGACGGATCGTCGGAGGTGGAGTGCGGGCCGGCGCGGTAGGTCACCCACTCGATCAGGGTCGGGCCCAGGTTGCGGCGCGCACGCTCGGCGGCCCAGGCGGAGGCGGCGTACACGGCGATGAAGTCGTTGCCGTCCACACGCAGGGAGGCAATGCCGCAACCCACGCCGCGTCCGGCGAAGGTGGTGGCTTCACCGCCGGCGATGGCCTGGAAGGTGGAGATGGCCCACTGGTTGTTGACCACGTTGAGAATCACCGGCGCGCGGTACACGTGGGCAAAGGTGAGGGCGGTGTGGAAGTCCGATTCGGCAGTGGCACCGTCGCCGATCCAGGCCGAGGCAATCTTGGTATCGCCCTTGATCGCCGAGGCCATGCCCCAGCCCACGCCTTGTACGAATTGAGTGGCGAGGTTGCCGGAAATAGTGAAGAAGCCCGCGTCTTTCACCGAGTACATGATCGGCAACTGACGGCCCTTGAGCGGGTCGCGCTCGTTGGACAGCAGTTGGCAGATCAGGTCCACCAGCGGCACATCGCGGGCCATCAGGATGCTTTGCTGGCGGTAGGTGGGGAAGCACATGTCGTCGATGTTCAAGGCCAGGGCCTGGGCGCTGCCGATGGCTTCTTCGCCAAGGCTCTGCATGTAGAACGACATTTTTTTCTGGCGCTGGGCGACCACCATGCGGTTGTCGAAGATGCGCGTCTTGAGCATGGCGCGCATGCCGGCGCGCAGGATGTCGACGGGGATGCCTTCGGCCCATGGGCCCAGGGCCTGGCCCTGGTCGTCGAGCACGCGGATCAGGCCCTTGGCCAGGTCGGCGGTGTCGGCGGGTTCTACGTCGATGGCGGGTTTGCGCACCAGGCCGGCGTCGGTCAGGCGCAGGTAGGTGAAGTCGGTCTTGCAGCCTGGGCGCCCCGAGGGTTCGGGAACGTGCAGGCGCAGCGGTGCATACGGCTGATTCATGGCTTTCTACGCTCGATCTTGTGAATTTCTTGTAGTGGGCGCGCTAGCTGACAGTCAGTCTTCGGGTAGAAGAAATCCTGTCCTACAACAATCATAGGCGGGGCGTAGAAGAATATTTATCTGTGTTTCGTTGCGCTGCCGGTCATTTGCGGATAAAAAAACTGCATAAACATAATAAACAGGTGATTTTGTCTCATGCGCAAACTGGACCGTACGGATATCGGCATTCTCAACGCACTGCAGGAGAACGCCCGCATCACCAACGCCGACCTGGCCCGCTCGGTCAACCTGTCGCCCACGCCGTGCTTCAATCGGGTGAAGGCCATGGAAGAGCAGGGGTTGATCCGCGAGCAGGTGACGCTGCTGGATGCCGATCTGCTGGGGCTGCATGTGAATGTGTTCATTCACGTGAGCCTGGAGAAGCAGAACGAGCTGGCCCTGCAGCAGTTTGAAGGGGCGATTTCGGACCGGCCGGAAGTGATGGAGTGCTACCTGATGGCCGGCGACCCGGATTACTTGATCCGGGTGCTGGTGCCGACGATTCAGGCGCTGGAGCGGTTCATGATGGACTTTCTGACCAAAGTGCCGGGGGTGGCCAATATCCGGTCGAGTTTTGCGTTAAAGCAGGTGCGCTACAAGACGGCGTTACCACTGCCGGCCAACGGCATCAGCCTCGGTTCCTGACCCAACACTGAACAATGTCGGTGGGGGCTTGAATCGCATGTCAAAGTTTGTTGATGGGGATCTTGAGATAGGTCACGCCATTCTCTTCCGCTGGCGGCATATTTCCCGCCCGCACATTCACCTGGATCGCCGGCAGCAACAATGTTGGCATCCCCAACCCGGCGTCGCGGGTGGTGCGCATCGCTACAAACGTCGCCTCATCCACACCGTCATGCACATGGATGTTGCCCGCGCGCTGCTCGGACACGGTGGTCAGGCACCTGGCTTCGCGGCCCTCTGGCGGATAGTCATGGCACACATACAGCTGAGTGTGCGGCGGGAACGCCAGCAGCTTGCGCATGGAGGCGTACAACTGCCGTGCATCGCCGCCAGGGAAGTCGCAGCGGGCGGTGCCGACGTCGGGCATGAACAGGGTGTCGCCCACCAGGATCAGGCGGTCGTCGATCAGGTAGGCCATGTCGGCCGGCGTATGCCCCGGCACATGCAGCGCCTGGGCCTTCAAGCCGCCGATATGAAAGATTTCGTCCGGCGCGAACAGATGGTCGAACTGCGAGCCATCGGCGCGGAACTCCGGCTCCAGGTTGAACAGGTTCTTGAACACGCCCTGCACCTTGCTGATCGACTGGCCGATCGCGATCTTGCCGCCCATGATGCGGCGCAGGTACGGTGCGGCGGAGAGGTGATCGGCATGGGCATGGGTTTCCAGCAGCCACTGCACCTGCAGGCGATGCGCCCGCACGAAGGCAATCACCATGTCGGCCTGTGCGGTATCGGTGCGCCCGGACGCCGGGTCGTAGTTGAGCACTGAATCGACAATGGCGCAGGGGCCACCCTCGGCTTCATAGACGATGTAGGTGTAGGTCGACGATGCCTCGTCCAGAAAGGCTTGAATCAACGCTGGCATGGCGGCTATCCCCGATGAAGAAAAAAGTGGTTACAATCAGTTTACGTTTAAACATAATGTTTTGAGCTTAAGTGAGATAAAGGAGCCGAGGCAAATGGAATCTACGTTGAGCGAGGGCGAAGTCGCCCAATTGCGTGCATCGGCGTCCAAGGCCTGTTCCTTGCTCAAGGCGTTGGCCAATGAGGACCGCCTGTTGATCCTCTGCCAGTTGACCCTGGGCGAACGCAACGTCGGCGAGCTGGAAGCCCAGACGGGCGTGCGCCAGCCGACGCTGTCACAACAGTTGGGCATTTTGCGGGACGAAGGGTTGGTCGCCACCCGTCGGGAAGGTAAATACATCTTCTACGGGCTGGCCAGCCACGAAGTGATCCAAGTGATGAAGACCCTGTCCGGCCTGTACTGCGGCGCGGTCATAAAAAGCTGGGCGTGACGCCATCCGGCAGCGACCCTTGTGTGCATTGACTCAAAAAGGCAGTAGACAATGACCGAACAACACTGGGGCCCCACCATCAGTGGCGATATCGTCGTCATCGGCGGCGGCTCGGCAGGCATCGGCCTGCTGGCCAGCCTGCTCAAGCGCGACCCGCAACTGAACATCATCCTGATCGAACCCAACGACTTTCATTGCTATCAGCCCGCCTGGACCCTGGTGGGCGGCGGCGCCTACGACCTGCAAAAGACCCGGCGCCCGCTGGCCGACGTACTGCCCAACGGGGTCACCTGGATCCAGGCCGCCGCCAGCGAGTTATTGCCTGACGAGCAGACCCTGGTGCTCGACAGCGGCCAGCGTGTCACCTGGAACAACCTCATCGTCTGCCCCGGCCTGCGCCTGGCCTGGGAGAAAGTCGAAGGCCTGCAGGATACCCTCGGTCGCCACGGCGTCACCTCCAACTACAGCTACGAACATGCCGCCTACACCTGGCAACTGGTGCAGCAACTCAAGGGCGGCAAGGCGATCTTTACCCAGCCGGCCATGCCGATCAAATGCGCCGGTGCGCCGCAGAAAGCCATGTACCTGTCCTGCGACCACTGGCTCAAGCAGGGCAGCCTGAAAAACATCGACGTCGAATTCAACCTGGCCGGTGCCGCGCTGTTCGGCGTGGCGACCTTTGTGCCACCGCTGATGAAGTACGTGGAAAAGTACAACGCGCGGCTGGCCTTCAACTCCAACCTGATCAAGGTCGACGGCCCGGCACGCAAGGCCTGGTTCGAGGTGAAGGGTGCCGACGGCAACGTCAGCGTTGAGGAAAAGTCCTTCGACCTGTTGCACGTGGTGCCGCCGCAAGTCTCCCCGGATTTCATCCGCCAAAGCGCGCTGGCCGACGCGGCCGGCTGGTGTGACGTGAACCCTCACAGCCTGCAGCATGTGCGCTATCCACACATCTTCGGCCTGGGCGATGTGTGCGGCACCAGCAATGCCAAGACCGCCGCAGCGGTGCGCAAGCAGATCGTGGTGGTTGCCGAAAACCTGCTGGCCCTGCGCAAACAGGCGCCGTTGCCGCTCAAGTACGACGGCTATGGCTCCTGCCCCTTGACGGTGGAGAAGGGCAAGGTGGTGCTGGCCGAATTCGGCTACGGCGGCAAGCTGCTGCCGACTTTTCCCCTCGACCCCACCCGGGCACGGCGTTCGATGTGGTTCCTCAAGGCCACGCTGCTGCCGTGGTTCTACTGGAACGGCATGCTCAAGGGGCGCGAGTGGCTGACCCGCCTGAGCAAGGTGGACTGAATGCTGCTGGCGAGTGTTCTTGGGGTATTGATGGGCCTGGTCATGGGCCTGACCGGCGCGGGCGGCGGCATTCTTGGGGTGCCGGCGCTGGTGTTGGGACTGGGGTTGACGATGACCCAGGCCGCGCCGGTGTCGTTGCTTGCCGTGGGCGCGGCGGCAGCGGTCGGGGCGATTGACGGCCTGCGCCACGGACTGGTGCGTTATCGCGCGGCGCTGTTGATCGCCTTGCTCGGTGCGCTGTTTTCACCGTTGGGCGTGTTTGTCGCTCATCAGCTCTCGGAAACGGTGCTGATGGGGCTGTTCAGCGCGCTGATGGTACTGGTGGCCTGGCGCATGCTGCAGCGCGAAAAGATCGAGCCCGGGCCGAGCGACCATGGTGCCGCGCTGTGGGGGCAGAAGAACTGCATGCTCAATCAGCAGACCGGGCGCCTGGCCTGGACCGCCAAGTGCAGCGCCACCCTGGCTGCATTGGGTGCCGTTACCGGTGCTGTATCGGGCTTGTTGGGCGTGGGCGGCGGCTTCCTGATCGTGCCGGCGTTCAAGCAACTGACCGATGTGCAAATGCGCGGGATCGTTGCGACTTCGCTGATGGTTGTCAGCCTGCTTTCGCTGATCGGCGTGGTGGGGGCGTTTCATGCGGGGGTGAGCATCGAGCCGGTGGGCTGGGCGTTTATCGGATCGAGTGTCGTCGGCATGTTGGTTGGGCGGCTGCTGGGGTCGGTGATTCCAGCGCGGGCATTGCAGGTGGGGTTTGCCAGTTTGTGCGTATTGGTTGCGGTTGGGATGTTGTTGAAGGCTTTGGTTTAGGGGAGACATATCCATTATTGGGGTAACGGCTGATTAGGGTTCCGCCCTTACGGCGGGTCGGCGTCCTGCCGGGTTACCCACGCTCCAAAGCCTGCGTTCGGCCAGCGTGTTTGACGGGGCGCCTCAGATCAAAAGCAAAAGCGCGGCGGCCTGAGCCGACCGGAATTCTCTGCCGAACACTGTACAAACTGTGGGAGGGGGCTTGCTCCCGATAGCAGTGGGTCAGTCAACTTATGTGTAGCTGACCCACTGCTATCGGGAGCAAGCCCCCTCCCACATGTAATCTCCATTGGTCTAATGGCTATCACGCTGCTTTTGATCTGCTTTGCTTTGGCTTTTGATCGTGATCTCAGGCGCCCCGTCAACCATGTGTCCGGTCCATACAGCGCTCTTCAAAAAGTGACCCGCCGTAAGGGCGGAACCCTAAGCCGCCGTTACTCAAATAACAGATATGTACACCACAAACCCCCAACAGCTACCCCCCTCATTTGCCCAACCACCGCTGGCAAGATGAACTCCACTCGCGTTTACTGTCTCTGAGCATGGATTTCACCGACTTCCCCGTCGGCTCACCAAGGTCACCGAATGGACAACTACACCCCCCACCCCTGGCAGCCCCACGAGCGACCGACCTTGCCCGGCTCGCCGTCGACGCCGCTGCATCCCACCCACAAGCGCTGGCTGTTCGCGCTGGTCGGTGCGCTGGTGGCGATCACCGGGGGGCTGGGTAACGCGCTGGTCATCGCCAACCTGCAATACCTGCAAGGCGCGCTGGGGGCGACCACCGCAGAGATGGCCTGGCTGCCCGCCGCCTATGTGATGACCAACGTGTGCATGAACCTGTTGCTGGTGAAGTTTCGCCAGCAGTTCGGCCTGCGTGCGTTCACCGAGGTGTTTCTGGTGCTGTACGTGCTGGTGACCTTCGGCCATTTATTCGTGAACGACCTCAGCTCGGCCATCGCCGTGCGGGCGGCCCATGGCATGGTGGGGGCGGCGCTGAGTTCGTTGGGCTTGTACTACATGATCCAGGCCTTCCCGGCCAAATGGCGTTTGCGCTCGCTGGTGCTCGGGCTGGGCACCGCGCAGTTGGCCTTGCCGTTGGCGCGGTTGTTCTCCGAAGACTTGCTGCAGATTGCCGAGTGGCGCGGCTTGTACCTGTTTGAGCTGGGGCTGGCGCTGATCTGCCTGGGTTGTGTGTTCCTGCTCAAATTGCCGCCCGGCGACCGCTTCAAGACCTTTGAAAAACTTGATTTTCTCACCTTCGCCATCCTCGCCACCGGCGTGGCTTTGCTCTGCGCGGTGCTGTCCCTGGGGCGTATCGACTGGTGGCTGGAGGCGCCGTGGATCGGTGTGGCGTCGGCCTGTTCCCTGGTGCTGATCATGGCGGGCCTTGCCATCGAGCATAACCGCGCCAACCCGCTGCTGATGACGCGCTGGCTCGGCAGCGGGGTGATGATTCGCCTGGCGCTGGCGGTGATCCTGATTCGCATGGTGCTGTCGGAGCAGTCCACCGGCGCGGTGGGTTTCATGCAGATGCTCAACATGAGCTACGAGCAGATGCACACGCTGTACGTGGTGATGCTGGCCGGGGCGCTAGCGGGGCTGGTGGTCAGTGCGTTGACGATCAACCCGGCGCACCTGCTGATGCCGCTGGTGATCTCCCTGGCGCTGATGGCAACCGGCTCCGTCATGGACAGTTTTTCCAGTAACCTCACCCGGCCGCAGAACCTGTATGTCAGCCAGTTCCTGCTGGGCTTCGGCGGCACGTTTTTCCTCGGGCCGACCATGGTGCTCGGCACCAAAAACGTGTTGGCCAACCCGCGCAACCTGGTGAGCTTCTCGGTGATGTTCGGCATTTGCCAGAACCTCGGCGGGCTGATCGGCGCGGCATTGCTCGGCACCTTCCAGATCGTGCGCGAGAAGTATCATTCCAGCATGATCGTCGAACACCTGACCCTGCTCGACCCGCGCGTGGCGGCGCGGGTGCAGAGCGGCGGGGCGGCCTATGGCGGGGTGATCGCCGATCCGCAGCTGCGCAACCTGCAGGGCATTCGCAGCCTCGCCACGGCGGCGATCCGTGAGGCGAATGTGATGGCCTACAACGATGTCTTCATGCTGATCGCGATCATCGCGATCCTCACCATGAGCTGGATCTTCATTCGCAGCCTGTGGCTGATGAGCACCACCCAGGCAGTTCCTCCCGTTCAACCCAGCGGCGCACCTTCATGACCGAACCGACCACCACAACCACCAATGCCATCGCTGCCACGCCGGAAGGCAGCACGCCGCCGGGCGCCACGGCGACCGAGCCGCGCTCCTTGCGGGTGCGCATCATCTCTTCCCTGGGCTTTGCCGCGATTGCCATCGTCGGTGTGCTGATCGTGCTCTACGCCTGGCAGTTGCCGCCGTTCAGCAGTGCGGTGGAAACCACCGAGAACGCCCTGGTGCGCGGCCAGGTGACGATCATCGGCCCGCAGCTCAGCGGCTATGTGTTCGAGGTGCCGGTGCAGGACTTCCAGTACGTCAAGGCCGGCGACCTGCTGGTGCGCCTGGACGACCGCATCTACCAGCAGCGCCTCGATCAGGCGCTGGCGCAACGGGCGGTGCAGAAGGCGGCGTTGGCCAACGTGGTGCAGCAGCGCAACAGCGCGCAAGCCACCATCAAGCTGCGCCAGGCCGCGCTGGTGGACAGCCAGGCCCAGGCGCGCAAAAGCAGCGCCGACCTGCGCCGCAATGAAGAGCTGATCAGCGACGGCTCGGTGTCCAGGCGCGAACTGGACGTGGCCCGCGCCGCCCAGGCGCAAACCGTTGCGGCGGTGGCCCAGGCCCAGGCCAACCTGGAGATCGCGCGGCAGGACCTGCAGACGGTGATCGTCAATCGCGGTTCGCTGGAAGCGGCGGTGGCGAGCGCCGATGCCGCAGTGGCGCTGGCGCGCATCGACCTGGCCAACACGCGCATCACCGCGCCCCGCGACGGCCAGTTGGGGCAGATCGGTGTGCGCCTGGGCGCCTACGTCAATTCCGGCGCGCAGTTGATGGCGCTGGTGCCCAATCAGCTGTGGGTGATCGCCAATATGAAAGAAACCCAGATGGCCGACGTGCAGGTCGGCCAGCCGGTGACCTTCACCGTGGATGCGCTGAACCACCGCAGGTTTCATGGCACGGTGCAGCATATTTCGCCGGCGACGGGCTCGGAGTTCAGCCTGTTGCAGGCGGACAACGCCACTGGCAACTTTGTGAAGATCGCCCAGCGGGTGCCGGTGAGGATCACCGTGGACCCGGGGCAGGCAGAGAGTGAGCGGCTGCGGCCGGGGTTGTCGGTGGTGGTCAGTATCGACACCGCCGGCCGCCTGAAAAACAGCCCGCCCTGATACACCGCTATCGCAGGCAAGCCAGCTCCCACATTTGATCGCGTTCACATTCCCCATTCCGGTCGGCTCTCAGGCCGCCGCGCTTTTGCTTTTGATCTTAGGCGCCCCGTCAAACACGCTCCAAAGCCTGCGTTCGGGCACACCGAGCCCAGGCGAGGTGCCGAGTGTTGGGGCAAGCCCCGCGTTGGGGCGCGAAGCGCCCCCAATCAAAAAAAACGCGGTGTACCTGACACTACGCAAAACATGGTTTTGGGGCTGCTGCGCAGCCCAACGCGGGGCAAGCCCGCTCGCCACAGAGGCCCAGTTTTCTGCGCGACAGCGCTAAGTCGAAGACTTGGCGGAGCCTCCCACAGATTTTTTTGGTGTTACAGGGGCGTGTATTTCAAGGTGAAATCGAGGTGGGTTGACTGGTGTTGTTCCAGCAGCTTCAAGCCGGGTCGGCCGGGCAGGTGGTGGGCATTCACCGGATGGCTCACCGGCTCGATGCAAAAGAACTCAAGCCCCGCAGGGCAGTACAGCAGGAAGTAATCGGCCCCGGTGGCCTGGCATTCCAGCGCATAGCCCAGTTCCGGCTGTTCGATCCGGCAGTGCCCGTCCCACTGGCAAAAACCGTTATCCACCGGCTCCTCCGGCAGGCCCTTGAGTTGGCGAAAGTCCCACGCTTCGGGTATCTGCGCCAACGCCGTGGGTAATTTGGACGCATCGCTCATCCACACCTGCGACGCCTTGGCCTGCAACCGCGTGCCTGGCCTGCGGGGCAGGTAGGGGTGCAATCCCAACCCGTGCCAGGCCGGCTGTGCAGCCAAATGAGTCACCCGCAGCGCAATACTCAGTTCACCGTCGCTCAAGCGAAACCGCTGCTCGGCGCGATAAGCGAACGGCGTCTCACAGACCACCGCCAGCACCACATCATCCGCTGTCCGGCTCACCACCTGCCAGGCCTGTTGCCACGCCGAGCCATGAATCGGCAGGGGATCGGTGAGGCTGTTGGGCGTCAACGCCAGCCAGCCCTCAGGGTTGGCAAAACCGCCCTCGGCCACCCGGTTCGACCAGGGCGCCAATGGATAGCACCCCAGCTTGCCCGGCAACCCGCTAGTGATCGCGTGCTCATCGCTGTGTCGCAACAGCGGCTGCCCGGTGGCGCGCACCGTCCAGTTGACGAGGCTGCCACCCACTGCCGGGGACAGGGTGAGGCGGGTCAGCCGATCTTCAAGTTCAATCATTACAGCACCACGCTTGGCAGCCACAGCGACAGCGCCGGGATGTAGGTCACCGCCATCAGCACCAGAAACAGCACCGCGTAGAACGGCAGCAGCGCCTTCACGGTTTTCTCGATGGTGGTCTTGCCCACCGCCGCGCCGACAAACAACACCGCGCCTACCGGCGGGGTGATCAGGCCGATGCCGAGGTTCACCAGCATGATCATGCCGAAATGCACCGGGTCGACACCGATGCCGACGATCACCGGCAGCAGGATCGGCGTGAGGATGAGGATCAGCGGCGCCATGTCCATCACCGTGCCCAGCAACAGCAGCATGGCGTTGATGCACATCAGGATCACGTAGCGGTTGTCCGACAGGGTCAGGAACATCGTGGTGATCTTCGCCGGGATCTGCATCAGCGTCATGATGTAGCCAAAGCTGGCGGCGAAGGCGATCAGGATCATCACGATGGAAATGGTGCGCACCGTGCGGTGCATCAGCTTGGGCAGCTCGCGCCATTTGTAGTCGCGGTAGATGAACATGGTCACGAAGAATGCCCACAGCACCGCAATCGCCGCCGACTCGGTGGCGGTGAAAATGCCCGAGAGGATGCCGCCGAGGATGATCACCATGGCCATCAGGCCCCAGAGCGCGTCGGCGGCGATTTTCAGCGCCTGCTTCAGGGGGATGACGTCGCCTTTGGGGTAGTTGCGTTTTTTCGCGAAGATCAGGCACAGCACCATCAGGCATGCGCTCATCAGCAGCCCTGGCACCACGCCGGCCATGAACAGCGAGGCAATCGATACGGTGCCGCCGGCCGCCAGGGAGTAGAGCACCGAGTTGTGGCTGGGCGGGGTCAGCAGGGCCTGCACCGAACCGCTGACGGTGACCGCCGTTGCAAACTCCCGGGGGTAGCCACGGCGTTCCATTTCCGGGATCAGCACCGAGCCCACCGAGGCCGTGTCGGCCACCGACGAGCCGGAGATGGCGCCGAAAAACGTCGAGGCCATGATGTTGACCAGCGACAGGCCGCCGCGCACAAAACCCACCAGTACGCCGGCAAACGCCACCAGCCGTCGCGACATGCCGCCCTCGGCCATGATCGCCCCGGCGAGTACGAAGAATGGAATCGCCATCAGCGAAAACTTGTTCACCCCACCGGCCACCTGAATCATCAGGGCCTGGAACGGAATGTCGATCCACCATGCGCCGATCAACGCCGACAAGCCCAGGGCGTAGGCCACCGGCATGCCGATCAGGATCAGGGCGATAAAGCTGCCGAGCAGAATCAATGCGTCCATATCAGGCAGCTCCTTCGCTTTCTTCCACCAGGTCAAAGCGCACCACGCGCCGTTGGCTCTGGTCGCCCAGCACGAGTTTTTCCAACACGAACACCAGCGTCAGCAGCCCGCCGATCGGGATCGGCATATAGGTAATGCCCACGCGCAGGGTGGGGATGGCGCTCATGAACTGGTTCCAGGTGGACAGGCACAGCTTGCTGCCCCAAATAGTCATGAACAGGCAGATGGTCGCCATCAACAGTTGCGAGAGGAGGCCGACGATGCGGCGTTGGGTGGGCGGCAGGCGGTCGGTGACCATGGCCACCGACATGTGCGCGCCGGCGCGGTAGCTGGCGGCGGCGCCGACGAAGGTGAATACCAGCATCAGCAGGATCGCGGTGGGCTCCGGCCAGCTGGAGCCGGTGCCGAGGATGTAGCGGGCGAAGATGCCCCACGGAATGATCAGCGCCACCCCCAGCACCGAGAGGCCGGCGACCCAGATGCAGGTCATGTAGAGGCGGTCATTGAAGCGCAGCAGTAGATTCTTCATGGCGTTCACCGTGACCGGGCGCGTCGGTGCCGACCGCGCCGGGCCTTGTCAGGAAGGAGGGCGTTATTGAACCGCGTCGATGCGCTTGATCAGGTCGGCGTAAGGCGCGCCGTACTTGGCGCGCACTGCTGCGGTGGCGTCATAGAAGGGCTTTTTGTCGACGCTGATGAACTCCACGCCCGCAGCCTTGAGCCTGGTTTCGCTGCTGGCGGATTTGGCGTCCCACAACACACGCTCATCGGCCTGCGCGGCCTTGGCGGCTTTTTTCACCATGTCTTGCTGGGCGGGGGTGAGTTTGTTCCAGGTGATCTTCGACATCACGATGGGCTCGGGCAGGATCAGGTGTTCGGTGAGGGTGTAGAACTTGGCGTTCTGGAAGTGGTTGTGTTCAAGCAGGGTCGGCGGGTTGTTTTCCGCGCCGTCGATCACGCCGGTCTGCAGGGCGCTGAAGATCTCGCCGGTGTCCATGGCGATGCCGTTGGCGCCCATGGCATTGAAGGCGTCGATGAACAGCGGGTTGCCCTGCACGCGAATCTTCATGCCCTTGAGGTCTTCGATTTTGCGCACCGGCTTTTTGGTGTAGAGGTTGCGCGTGCCGCCGTCCATCCAGGCCAGGGCCACCAGGCCGAATTCGGAGTCGGTGATGGTGGCGAGGATCTCGTCGCCGATCTCGCCATCGATGACCTTGCGCATGTGCGCCTGGTCGCGGAACACGAACGGCAGGTTGAACACGTTCACCGCCGGCACCACCGGGCCGACGATGCCGAGGCTGACGCGGGTCATCTGCACGGCGCCGACCTGGGCCTGTTCGACCACTTCTTTCTCGGAGCCCAGGACGCCGCCGGGGAAGAACTTGAAGGTCAGTTCGCCGTTGCTCTCTTTGGTCAGCGCGGCGCCCATGTTCTTTTCGGCCACCACGGTGGGGTAGCCGTCGGGGTGGATATCGGCGAATTTGATTTCCAGCGCCTGAGCGGCGCTGCTGAGGGTGAACAGTGCGGCGACGAGCAACGTGCGTTTGAAGTCCATGGGGGTATCACTCCTGTCTTGTTATTTTTGTATTCAAGGCACAGCGATGCAGCTAGAGGATGAAGCGCGGTTCGGGCAGTCCCTTGACGCCTGGGTTGAGGGCGAACACGCCGCCGGACAGGGACTGGTCACTGTTGTCATCGCGAATCGAGGTGACGAACAACGTATCCAGACGGCTGCCGCCGAAGGCGCACATGGTGGGTTTTTTCACCGGTACGGTGAGTGACTGGTCGAGGCGACCGTCGGGGGTGAAACGGTGCACCAGGCCGGCGTCGTTGGCGCAGATCCAGTAGCAGCCGTCGGCATCCACCGCCGCGCCATCGGGGCGGCCGAGGAATTTATGCATGTCGACAAACACGCGGCGATTGCTCGGGGTGCCGCTGTCGGTGTCGTAGTCAAAGGCCCAGATCTGCTGCACCAGCGGGTGCGAGTCCGAGGCGTACATCGTGCGGCCATCGGGGCTGAAGGCCAGGCCGTTGAGGGTGATGAAACCGTTCAACTGGGCATGCGGCGCGGCGCCGCTGGCATAGCGATAGAGCGTGCCTTCGGCCGCGTTCAAGCCCATGTTCAGCACCATGCTGCCGGCCCAGAAACGGCCCTGGCGGTCGCAGCGGCCGTCATTGAGGCGCATGTCGTCGCGCGGGTGCTCGACGCCGGCCAGTGGCGTGGTGTCGAGGCTGCCATCGTTGTAAGGCGTGAGCTGGAAAAAGCCCGACTCCATGCCCGCCACCCAATTGCCCGCGGTGGTGCGGGCAATGCAGGCGAGCATTTGCGGGGCTGTCCACGCGGCGATGTGGCCGCTGCCGGCGCTCCAGCGCTGCAGGCCGCCGTTGGGGATATCCACCCAGTACAGAGCGTTTTCCTCGGGCACCCACACCGGGCATTCGCCCACGGCATTGCGGGCGTCGACAATCAATTCAGCGGTCATGGCCACTCACTCCCTGGGTTGGAGGCAGACTCAGTCACCGAACGGCCCGGCCGCGCAGAACGCGCCGCCCTGATACACCGCCGCCGGGTCATCGGCAGGCACGGGCGGTTGTTTTTCCACTTGGGCGCGGAACACCTCGGAGCTGTCCCTGGGAGCAAAGCCCAGGTGCGCGGCGTAGCGGTTGTCCCACCAGGTGTCGAGGTTGTTCGACATGCCGTACACCACGGTGTGGCCGACGTTTGGCGTGTAGAGCGCGCGTTCGAGCAGTTGGGTGAGGTCGTCGAAGCTGAGCCAGGTGTGCATCATCCGGCGGTTCTGCGGTTCGGGGAATGAGGAGCCGATGCGAATGCTGACGGTCTCGATGCCGTAGCGGTCGAAGTAGAAACTGGCCATGTCTTCGCCGTAGGACTTGGACAGGCCGTAGTAGCTGTCCGGGCGGCGGGGTGAGTGGGCGTCGAGTGGCTCGCCCTGTTTGTAGAAGCCGATCACGTGGTTGGAGCTGGCGAAGATCACGCGCTTGACGCCATGGCGGCGTGCGGCTTCGTAGATATGGAAAATCCCGCTGATATTGGCGCCGAGTACTTCTTCGAACGGGCGCTCAACCGACACGCCGCCAAAATGCAGGATGGCGTCGACGCCTTCGACCAGGTGGTGCACGGCCTGTTTGTCGGCGAGATCGCACGGCTGCACTTCTTCGTGGGCGGCGGCGGGGCCCATGTCGGCGATGTCCGACAGGCGCAGCAACTGGGCGTAAGGGCGCATGCGCTCGCGCAGTACCTTGCCCAAGCCGCCGGCGGCGCCGGTGAGCAGCAGGCGGTTGAATGGAATGGCGGAGGAGGTGGTCATGGGCGTTCCATTTATTGTTGTAAGTTGTCGTATGACTTTGTCGAAGTATCGTTAGGGTTTCACCGGCTTGTCAACGTTCTTGCAGACAGAATGAAAGCACAGTGAGGATCAAAATGTGGGAGGGAGCAAGCGCCCTCCCACAGGGTTGCCGGCGAGTGGGGGTTGAGTGTTACAGCAGGGAAATCGGATAGCTCACAAACAGCCGGTTTTCATCGAACTCGTTGGTGCTGTAATCCCGACGCATGGTTGAGTTGCGCCAGCGCACATTCAGGTTCTTCAGCGCACCGCTTTGTACGGTGTAGGCCAGCTCGGACTCGCGTCCCCATTCCTTGCCATCGGTGATCGCCCCGGTGTGCACGTTGCTGCCGCTGATGTAGCGGTTCATCAAGGTCAGCCCCGGTACGCCCAGCACCACGAAGTTGAAGTCATGCCGCACCTGCCAGGATTTCTCCCTGGCGTTGTCGTAGCTGGAGTTGTAGCTGTCGTTGGCCAGGGTGCCGCCGCTGGTGCCGTTGACGCGCATCCACACGCTGTCGCCGGTGAGTTTCTGCAGGCCCACGTAGAAAGTGTGGCCCTGGTACCTGGCCGAGAACAGCGCGGAGACGGTTTTGTTGTCCAGGTCACCGGCCAGGGCGCTGCCGTCTTCCTTGCCGTTGAAGAAACCGAGATTGGCGCCCAGGGTCCAGTCGCCCACGGGCTGGCTGTGGGTGAGGTTGAGGTATTGTTGCTGGTAGATATCGCTGAGTTCGGCGTACCACAGGCCGACCTGGGTGCGCTTGTCGTTGAAGGTGTATTCGCCGCCGCCGAAGTTGAAGCGGTCGGAGGTGAACGCCGCTTTGCCGTTCATGAACATGTCTTCCATGCTCGCATCGTTGCGCGGGCTGTTGCCGCGAAACTGGCCGCCGTAGAGGGTCAGCCCGGCAATCTCGTTGGAGGTGACCTGACCGCCGCGAAAGGTTTGCGGCAGGGAGCGGCCATCGTCGGAGCGCAGAATCGGCAGCACCGGCATCCATTCGCCGACCTTCAGTTCAGTCTTCGACAGCCGGGTTTTCAGGGCCACGCCCAGGCGCCCGAAGTTATCCGCCGGGCGGCCGTCGCTGTGCACCGGCAGCAGTTGCGTGCCGGCGGTGCCTTTGCCGCCGTCGAGCTTCTGCGAGTACAGCCCCAGCACATCCAGCCCGAAACCTACGGTGCCCTGGGTGAAGCCGGACCTGGCGTCAAGAATGAAGTTCTGCGTCCACTCTTCAGCCTTGGCCTGGGGGTTGGCCGGGTTGGTGAAATTGCGGTTGAAGTAAGCGTTGCGCAGGTTGAGCGAGGCCTTGGCATCGTCGAGAAACCCATCCGCCTGGGCGGCGAGGGGCAGGGTGAACGCAAGGCTGGCGAGGCTGATGAGACCGAGGCGCGAGGAGGAATTGCAGGCGAATTGACTCACAGTGAAGCTCCCATTTTCTTTTGTTGTTTTTATTATTTGTTATACGTTGTCGTACAACATTGGAACGGATATTTGCGGGGTTTGGTGGGGGTGTCAAGCGGAAGTTATACGATGACTGAATAAACTACCCAGGTGAGCACCTTCAAGGTCGGACGGCGTGTCAAGTCAGCCCGTCATGGTCATTGGCGGAAGGGTGCCCAACAGGGAAACCGCTGCCACTGCTGAAACACCGAGTAACCATTCCAGCGTCACACTGGCTTTCAACGTGCTCACGCGCTGCTCACAGTGCTCCAGACGCAAACGGTTCAGCAGCGCCAACCCCAGCATGCCGAGTACCAGCAGCACCTTGATCAACAAAATCAGCGCGAACCCGCTGAACAACGGTGTCGGCCACAGTTGCCCGGTCAGTACGCGCACGTTGATCAAACCTGTCACCAGCAGTCCGGCCACCAGACCATAACCGACGCCGCTGAAGCGCCGCAGGATCGGCTCCAGTGCCGGCGTTGGCGAGCGCAGTATCAGCACCAGCAACATTAAACCTCCGAGCCAGGCGCCGACGCACACCAGGTGCACCACCTGATTGAGGATCAGCAACTGCCCGCTGAGGCCGTCAAGCATTGCGCCGTGGCCCACGGGTGCAAGGGTCGCCAGTAACAACGCAAGCAATGGCAGGCGCAGCACTGGCCAGGGTTTGATCAGCGCGATCACCAGCAGCAGGTTCAGCAACAGATGCCACACCCACACCTGGCCAAAGAAGGTCTTGCCCAGTACCCGTCGCACTGTCGCCGGTTGCAGGGCCGCGTCCCAGTTACCGGCCATGCTCGCGGTGATCAACAGCAACCACACCACGCCCGAAACGAGCCCCAGCCAGGCCAGGCCACGGGTGATGCGCAGCAGTTGCCGGTCCAGCGCCGGTTGCGCGTGCGTGCCCAGCAGCCAGGGCCTGAACGCGCAGGCCCCGAACATCAGCAACACGACGATGAAATGCACGAAACGGCACAGCACCAGCAGCGTCGCCATGGATTATTGGCCGACCTTGAAGCTGTATTCACCGTTGCTCTTGTGGGTGTCGACGGAGACGGCGTTCCACACCACCTTGTAGTGACCGGCCGCCAGTGGCGCAGCGGGTGTCACGACCAACACCTTCTTGTCTTTATCCAGTGTCTCCAGGCCTTTGATCGCGATTTCGGTGCCGTCCTTGCTCAGTGAGACTTTGCTGAACGTGGCTTCAACGCCTTCGGTAAACGTCAGGCGCAGATCCTTGGGGGCAGCGACGCTGCTGTCCGCCGCAGGCTCCGAGCTTTTCAAGTGCGCGTGGGCGAAAGCTGACGCAGCGCCCAGCAGAGAAGCCAGCAGCGCGACGGTGGTGAGGGCTTTTTTGATCAACATTGCGCAATACCAATCAATGAGTAGGGCGGGCAGTGTACGAAGTTTCGGATAAGGCTGTGAGTGGGAGTTAGTGTTTAAGCCAGGAATGCAGTTAAAAAAGGCGGAAGGGGGCTCGCGGCGCTACAGCCATATCGCGTCCCACAGCGGGTAGTCGCCAATTCTGCGCACCAGCCCGGCCCGCAGAGGATTGGCCACCACCTACCGCGCCATTTTCAGCAGGTCATCCTGCTTGCGCAGCGCCCGGTCATGGAAACTCTCCTGCCAAAGCCGGCCCTTGCGCCCGCTCGCGCCGTTAACCGTGCGGGTGCTTTGGGATTTTACCTGGCACATCAGGTCCGCCAGCGAGCCTTTTTGCAGCTCGATAATCCAGTGAAAGTGGTCGGGCATGATCACCCAGGCGAGGGAGTTCGCCCGGCCTTGGAACTGAGCGATCCGCATCTGCCGGACAACCAGCCGGCCCAACTGGAAATCGCTGAAAATGGCGATGCGTTCGTGGGTATTGGTGGTGATGAGGTAGATGCGGTTCGGCTCGCTGAATCGGCCGATGCGCAGGCGGTGTGACGCGGGTAGATCAGGCATTCCCTGGCCTCTCTGCATGGGTGTTCAAGAGAGGCTAGGTGCTGTGGCTGAGCTTGATCGGCAAGCTTTTGGCAGGATGTGTCTGGAAGGGCGCCATCGGGAGCAAGCCCCCTCCCACAGGGGCCAGCGGTGTTCATACATAGTGTGTCTGGCGCAGAGCCGGTGGGTCAGCGACACATTGCATCAACAGACCCGCTGCCATCAGAAGCAAGCTCCACATGAATCCAGCAGTGTTCATACCTAGTGCGTCTGGCGCAAAGCCTGTGGGAGGGGGCTTGCTCCCGATAGCGGTGGGTCAGTCACACTTGTATTGGCTGACCTACTGCAATCGGGAGCAAGCCAGCTCCCATATCTGGCGTTGCGTAGGGCCTTAAAACGTGACGGGTTCCCAACCACCTCCGAGCGCCGCCAGCAGCCCCACACTTGCCTGTAACTGCCGCGTCTGCACCGCCTGCAACGCCCGTTGGGCCTGCAATGCCGCAGTCTGCGCGGTCACCACATCCAGGTAGCTCACCGCGCCCGCCTGATAGCTGTTGATGGCCAGCGCCTGGGTGTGCTGCGCCGCATCCGCCGCGGCCTGTTCATCCTCGGCCTGGCGCTGCAAGTCGCGCAGTTGCGCCAGGTTGTCTTCCACCTCGCGCACAGCCTTCAGCACCTGGCTGCGGTACTGCGCCGAAGCTTCTTCGAACTCGGCTTTGGCCTGGCGCTCATTGGCGCTCAAGCGCCCGCCGTCGAAGATCGGCAGGTTCACCAGCGGTCCCAGCGCCCAATAACGATTGCTGGCAGACAGCAGGTTGCCAACGCCCTGGGTCTGTCCGCCGATCAAGCCGGTCAGGCTGAAATCCGGGTACCACGCCGCTCTGGCCACGCCGATCGTTGCGTTGGCCGCAAACACGCGACGCTCCGCTGCCGCAATGTCGGGGCGACGTTGCAGCAGGTGGCTGGGCAGTTGCGCAGGAATCTGCGGCAGGGCGAGCAGATGCGGGCTGGGCGCCAAGGAAAAGTCACTCGCCGCCACGCCCACCAGCTCACCGATGGCATGTTCGGCAAGGTTGCGTTGGCCGCGCACTTCATCCAGCTGCGCCCTGGCCTCTGCCAGCTGACTTTGCGCGCGCGTCAGGTCCAGCTCTGAAGCGATCTGGCCTTCATAGCGACTGCGCGTCAGTTGCAGCGCCTGGCTGAAGTCATCCAGCGAACGCTGCAGAATCCGGCTTTGCGCGTCCAGTCCGTCGAGCTGCACATACAGGGTCGCGAGCCGCTGCTGCAGGCTCAAGCGTGCCATCGCCAGCTCATCCCCGGACGCTTGCGCCTGGGCATCACCCGCCGCCACCTGGTTGCGGATTTTGCCCCACAGGTCCAGGTCGTAGCTCAGGGAAAATCCGGCCGTATCGCTGTTGTACAGCGACGGCTGCGTACCCCCGCGCAGCGGCCGCGAATCCGACTGCCGCTGGCGCAGCGGCTGTGCGCTGGCGCTGATCTGCGGGAACAGTCCGGCATGCAACTGGCTGGCATACGCCTGGGCCGCGTCGTAATGCGCGAGCGCCGCCGCCAGGTCCGGGTTGGCCTGGAGCAGTCGCTGCTGCAGGTCATCCAGACGCGCATCGTTGTAGAGCGTCCACCATTGCGGCGTCACTCGGTCGGACGGCTGTGCGCTGTGCCACGGCCCCTCGTGGTAATCCGCCGGCAGGTCCACCCTCGGCACCTTGTAGGTCGGTGCCATCGAGCAACCCTGCAACGCCAGCAGCAGCAACATCACGACCGATTCACGCCGCATGCGCACCTCCCGCGACAGCGGCCAGTTGCACCGGATCGCCTTCGCGCAAGGCATCTGGCGGGTTGTCGACCACACGGTCGGCGGGGTTGAGCCCTTGATCGATCACCAGCCGTGCGCCCAGGTCGAGGCCGATATGAATGCCTTGCAAGTGCACACGGTTCTGCGCATCCAGCAGCGCCACCTGAGTGCCTTGGGCGCGGAAGATCAACGCGCTGGCGGGGATGCTCACGCCGTGGGTATCGGCCGGAAGCGGCAGGGTGGCTTCGGCGTAATCGCCGGGCAGCAACGTGTCGCCGGGGTTATCGACGACGAACTGCGCGAGCAGCGTGCCGGAGCGGCGGTCGATGGCGGTGGAATCGCCGATCAGGCGCGCGTTGAAGTGTTCGCCGGGATGCTCGGGCACCGTCAGTTCGGCTTGCAGGCCGGGATGGATAACCGCCGCGTAGTTCTGCGGCACCGGCACATACAGACGCAATTGGTGCGTATCGGCGAGGTTGAACAAGGCCAGTTTGCTGTCGGTATCGGCCTTGATCAACTGACCGATATCGGTGTTGCGCGCGGTGATGATGCCGGCGAACGGCGCGCGCAGGGTCTTGTAGCGCTCCAGTGCACACAGTCGCGCATAGTCGGCCGCGGCGGCTTCGGCGTTGGCCTTGGCCGCAGCCGCAGCCGAGGTTTTCTCGTCGGCTTCCTGGCGTGACACCGAATGGCTCGCCAGCAGGTGTTGCCAGCGCGTCGCGGTGGTGGCCGCCAGGCGTGCATTGGCTTGCTGCTGGACCAGGCGCGCATGGGTTTGCGCCAATTGCTGGTCCAGGTCCGGGCTGTCGATGTCGGCGAGCACTTGCCCGGCCTTGACCCGGCTGCCGATATCGACTTTCCAGTCCTTGAGATAGCCGCTGACCCGCGCATGGATCGGCGCCTTGCTCCAGGCCTCCAGGTGCGCGGGCAAGCGCAGGGTGTCGCCGGCGGCGCTGCGTTCGGGTTGCACCACGCTTACCTGCGCGATGGCGGCGGTTTCGGTCCAGGCGCTGACCGACCGTGCGTGCAGCGCGCGCGCGTGCAAGCCGTTGGCGACCAGCAGGGCGGCCAGGGTCAGGCCGCCGACGCCCAGGAGCATCAAACGCTTGCGCGAGGGGGTGTGATCAGACGACATGAGGGGTTTCTCCGGCAGTAGCGCGAGTAGGGTGGCGCCCGTGGACCAGGCTGAAAACCACGGGAACGAATAACAGGGTGGCGACGGTGGCGAAGATCAGGCCGCCAATGACGGCACGGCCCAGGGGCGCGTTTTGCTCCTCGGAAAGCGCCAGGGGCAACATGCCGATGATCATTGCCAGGGCGGTCATGCACACCGGACGAAAGCGTGTGTAGCCGGCCTCCAGCGCGGCCTTCAACGCATCGCCATGGGCGGCCAGGCGCTCACGGCAGAAGCTCACCACCAGGATCGAGTTGGCAGTGGCCACGCCCATGCACAGGATCGCGCCGGTGAGCGCCGGCACCGACAGCGATGTGCCGCTGAGGAACAGCATCCACACAATGCCGGCCAGCGCGGCCGGCAAGGCGGTGATGATCACGAACGGGTCGGCCCAGGACTGGAAGTTGACCACGATCAGCAAGTAGATCAGCAGCACCGCGCCGAGCAGGCCGACGCTCAAGCCGGTGAAGGCTTCGTGCAGTGCGTCGATCTGCCCGTGCAGGCTGATCGTCGCGCCTTTGGGGCGCAGGTGCGCGGTGTCGTCCAGTACGGTTTGTACGTCACGGGCGACGCCGCCGAGGTCACGGCCCTGCACGTTGGCGTAGAGGTCCAGGGTCGGCTGGATGTTGTAGTGGGTCACCACGGCCGGGCTGTGGGTGCGGGAAATGCTGGCAACGCCGCCGAGGATCTGCGACTGGCCGTCGGCGCCGGTCACCGGCAGCGCTTCGAGCGCCGGCAAGCTGTCGAGGCGGTATTGCGGCGTCGCCGCCACAATCGAATACGACACGCCATTGGCCGGATTGAGCCAGAACGTCGGCGCCACCTGGGAGCTGCCGGCCAGCGATGCGACCATGCTGTTGGTCACGTCCCTTTCCGTGATGCCCAGGCCATTGGCGCGCAGGCGGTCGACATTCACCTGCAACGACGGGTAGCCGGTGGACTGCTGCAGGCGCAGGTCGGCGATGCCCGGCACATGCTGCAAGCGACGCTCAAGTGCCACGGCATAGGCGCGGTTTTCGGCATCGCTGCGCCCGGAGATTTTAATGTCCAGGGGCGCCGGCGTGCCGAAGTTGAGGATCTGGCTGCTGATGTCCGCAGGCAGGAACGCGAACTGGCTGCCGGGGAAGCTTTGCGGCAAGGCTTCGCGCAGTTGTTTGACGTAGTCGGCGGTGGGCGCGTGATCCTTTTTCAGGCTGACCTGAATATCGCCGTCCTGCGGACCGATGGTGCCGCTGCTGCTGTAGGCCATGTCGATGCCGCTGAGCGGTATGCCGATATTGTCGACGATAGTGTCCAGCTCCGTGGCCGGGATCACTTGACGGATGCGCGCTTCAATGCGGTCGAACGCGGCCGCGCTTTCTTCGATGCGCGTGCCCAGCGGCAGGCGCACGTGAAGCGCCAGGGCACCGGCATCGGTGGCGGGGAAGAAGTCCTCGCCCAGGCTCGGCAGCAGCAGGAACGAGGCCAGCACGCAGGCGAGAAAGCCTGCGATAAAGTGCTTGCGTCGGCCCAGGGCGAGCCTCAGCAGGTCATGGTAGGTATCGCGCAGGTTCGAGAAGTGGCGCTCGAAGCCCTGCTGGACATTCACCACCAATTGCAGCACACGATGGCGCGGCTGCGGGTGATACTCGCCCTCATGGTGATTGATGAAGGCGTCTTCCGGATGCTGGCCTGGGCCCGGCTCCGGTGCGTGTGGCTTGAGCAAATACATCGCCAGGGTCGGCACCAGAGTGCGCGAGAGGATGAACGAGCTGGCCATGGCGAACATCACCGCCAGCGCCATCGGCCGGAACAGATAGCCGGCGATGCCTTGCAGCAGAAACATCGGCACAAACACGATGCAGATGCACAGCAGCGAAACGAAGGCCGGGCCGACGATCTGCGCGGCGCCGTCGAGGATCGCGGTCTTCACCGCCTTGCCCTGTTCCAGGTGCCAGTTGATGTTTTCGATGGTCACCGTGGCGTCGTCCACCAGAATCCCTACCGCCAGCGCCAACCCGCCGAGGGTCATCACGTTGAGCGTTTGCCCGCTGACGGCGAGCAGCGCGATGGCCGACAGCACGGCCAGCGGAATCGACGCGGCGATGATCACCGTGGAGCGCCAACTGCCGAGGAACAGCAGGATCATTGCGCTGGTCAGCAGCGCAGCGATGATGCCTTCCCGGGCCACGCTGCCCACCGATTGTTTGACGAACACCGAGGCGTCGCCCAGCAGCGAAGTCTTCAGCGACGGCGGCAGGGTTTCGTTGATGCGCGGCAGCATCTGGCGGATGCCGTCGATGATCGACAGGGTCGAGATGCTGCCGTTTTTCAGCGCCGGCATCAGCACCGCGCGGTGGCCGTCGACGCGCACGATGTTGGTCTGCGGCGGCGAGCCGTCGCGCACATGGGCCACCTGGCCGATGGTGATCAGCGCGCCGTCGACGGTCTTGATCGGCAGGTCGTTGAGTTCGTCGATGGCCTTGGGGCTGTTGTTGAGCAGGATCGTGTATTCGTTGGGGCCAAGCTTGGCGGTGCCCACCGGGATGATCTGGTTCTGCAGCGCCAGGGCCGTGCCGACGTCCTGCGCCGACAGGCCTTTGGCGGCCAGGGCCTGTGGGTCCAAGTCGAGGGTGATCTGGCGCTGCCTGCCGCCCATGGGGGTGGGCATGGCCAGGCCGGGCAGGGCGCTCAGGGGCAGGCGGATATTGTTCTGCACCAGGTCGCGAATCTTCGCTTCCGAGAGACTGGGGCTGGAAAACGCCATTTGCAGGATCGGCACCGTGGACGCGCTGTAATTAAGGATCAGCGGCGGCGTGATGCCCGGTGGCATCTGCTTGAGCACGGTTTGCGAAACGGCGGTGACCTGGGCGTTGGCGGTGCGGATATCCACGCCGGGCTGGAAGAAAATCTTGACGATGCCCATGCCGGGCAGCGATTGCGATTCGATATGTTCGATGTTGTTGACGGTGGTGCTCAAGGCGCGTTCGTAGGTGTAGATCACCCGACCGGCCATGGCGTCCGGCGACAGGCCGTTGTATTGCCACACCACCGCAACCACGGGGATGCCGATATCCGGGAACACATCGGTGGGGGTACGCAGGGCCGCCATCGGCCCGATGATGCAAATGATGATGGCCAACACGATGAAGGTGTACGGCTTGTGCAGTGCGGTCTTTACCAGCCCGAGCATGCGTGACTCTCCAAAAAGGCGGGATTGCAAACCCCGGCAGTCTTGGGCGACCCACCTAACACGCACCTTTCAGCCAGATGAAGGAAGATTTAGTCAGCGGCTTAAGATTGCTTCATCTCTATTCATTTGTTCTGCGAACGACCGCTCTTCAAGCTTGTTGCCCATCGCAACTGTCTTTTTCGGAGCTTTGTCATGTCATTGAAAACGCTGTGCCTGATTCCTGTTGTTGGCGTATTGCTCTCGGCCTGCGCCGGTCCCGTGCCCAAGGCGGATCCGGGCGATGCATGGATCGGCCTGAAGGAAGAAACGCCGAATGACCTGATGGCCGAGCGGGTGGACGGCAAGCGCGTGGACGACGGGCGCTTTTTCGAAGTGACACCGGGGGACCATCGGCTGGGCGTGACGTTATTCGAGGAGCCGGCGGGCGACGACAATCAGCAGGACTGCCAGGGCCGGGTCGAGTACAGGCATTTCAAGGCGGGTGAGCACTACACGTTGGTGGAGTCCAGCCTGGGCACCGCCGTGCGCGCAGCCCTGATGGATGGGCACGGCAAGGAGGTAGCGGCGACTCAGGACTTCAGTTGCATGCCTGGCTAGGCGTGGCGCACCGCGCCTTTTGCGGTTTTACGGGAGTGGCGTGGGGGTGATGGTGCCGACGGGCAATGCGCAATACCCCCCACAACATGGCGGCGGCTACCGCCAGCCAACCGCAGATCAACATCGCAATGGTTGTTACAAGGCTCATTCCGGCCTCCTCTCGCCCGCACGGGGCACACTCGGTCTTCTTGGTTGACAGTGTAGCGACGTGGCGGTTGCCTGTTATTGACCAATGGTCATGGCGTCCAACTCGTTTGCTATAACCACGGCCGTGGTGAGCGCGTGATTGGGCTATGATTTGAGCCCTCATCGGCGGTTGAACAAGAGAGTAGAAAATTGCGCTTACCCTCGAACCTGAAACCCACCTTGTTGCTGGCCTGTGCATTGGGGCTGGCGGCGTGTTCGTCGCACCCCTCGAAGCTCGCGGGCCTGCCGGAACGCGTCGAACTCAACGGCGTGCCGACCTTTCGCAGCGAGGCCTATCAAAGCGGTCCCACGGCATTAGCCAGCATGCTGTCGCAACAAGGCATTGTCATGACACCGGGGCTGTTGGATAAACCGTTGCACTTGCCCGGCGCCGAGGCGGACCTTGCGCGCAACATGCAGGTGCTGGCGCGTGAATACGGGCTGATGGTGTACCCGCTGGATGCCAGGCTGACGGCGGTGCTGGCGCAGGTGGCGGCGGGTTACCCGGTGATGGCGCGCCTGGGTGGCGGGCTGTGGTCGGACGCGCGGTACGTGGTGGTGGTCGGCTTCAACCAGCAGAAGAGCACGGTGTTGCTGCGTTCGGGCATGAACCGGCGCCTGTTGATGGACTTCAGTGATTTCGAATCGAAATGGAACAGCGCCGGGAGTTGGGCAATCCTGACCCAGCGCCCGAGTCAGTTGCCGGCGAATGTCGATGCGCAGCGCTGGCGCGACGCCGCCAATGCCACCGCCCAGGCCGGGCAGGAGCAGGCAGCGGCCCAGGCGCTCAAAGTGTTGGCCGAACACAAATAGACGGTTGGCATGCAAATAACGGTGGGAGGAGCAAGCCCCCTCCCACCGTTGGAGCTGCTTCTACATTGGCGCCTGCTGCGTTATTCAGCGCTGCACGTGCGCCGCATTCGGGCGACTTTTCAGATTCTTGTCAGCCTTGTAACGCAGCGCCACATCCGGCACCGAACCGCTCTTGCCGGTCTCGACCCAGTTGCGAATACGGCTGGCATCGGCAAAGTGGGTGAATTTGCCGAACGCATCCAGGATCACCAGTGACACCGGGCGGTTGCCCATGCTGGTCACCAGTACCAGGCAGTGGCCGGCCTGATTGGTGAAGCCGGTCTTGGTCAGCTTGATGTCCCAATTGGCGCGGTTGATCAGGTGGTCGGTGTTGGAGAAGCCCAGGGTGTAGTTGGGCTTGCGGAACGACACGGTCTTTTCCTTGGTGGTGCTCAACTGGCTGAGCAGCGGGTAATGCCGTGCGGCGGCCAGCAGCTTGCTCAGGTCGCGGGCGGTCGACACGTTGTGGATCGACAGGCCGGTGGGCTCCACATAATGGGTGCTGGTCATGCCCAGCGCCTTGGCCTTGGCATTCATCGCCGCGATAAAGGCCGCGTAACCCCCCGGATAGTGGTGCGCCAGGCTCGCGGCGGCGCGGTTTTCCGAGGACATCAGGGCGATCAGCAGCATTTCCTTGCGCGGCATCTGGCTGCCGATCTTCACGCGGGAGAACACGCCTTTCATCTCCGGCGTGTCGGTGATGTTGATATCGATGTACTCGTCCATGTTCTGCTTGGCTTCCAGCACGATCAGGCCGGTCATCAGCTTGCTCACCGAGGCGATGGGTACCACCACATCGGGGTTGCTGGAATAGATGACTTTGTTGGTTTGCAAGTCCACCAGCATGGCGCTGCCGGAAGCGATCTGCAGTTTGGAAGTGTCACGCGGGGCCTGGGTGGTTTCGGCGGCGTGGGCGAATGTGCCGGTCAAAGCGAAAAAAAGACTGACGAGAGAAAGACGAATTTTCACGCGGGTGAACTCGCTAAAAAGTAATGAAAGACCGCTGGGGAAACGGCTGGTAAGAAAAATGACGTTACATTCTAGGAGTATGGATGGATAACTGTCGAATGTTCTTCCAGAACCAGACGAAAGTGCTTAAAAAATAACAAAAAACAGTTTTTCAGCAGGCAATAAAAAGCCCCGCGATAACGCAGGGCTTTTTCAGTCCGCAAGGTTATTAGCCGTGCAGGGTCTCTGCGGCGTACAGCGTGTTCTCCAGCAGGCAGGCGCGGGTCATCGGGCCCACGCCGCCCGGTACCGGTGTGATCCAGCCGGCGCGGGGCAGGGCGGTGTCATACACCACGTCGCCCACCAGCTTGCCGTCGTCCTGACGGTTGATGCCCACGTCTATAACGATGGCGCCTGGCTTGATCCACTCACCTTTCACCAGGCCCGGCTTGCCGGCGGCGACCACGACCAGGTCGGCACGACCGACATGGCCGGCCAGATCCTTGGTGAAACGGTGGGTAACGGTCACGGTGCAGCCGGCCAGCAACAGCTCCATCGCCATCGGGCGACCAACGATATTCGAGGCGCCAACCACTACCGCGTCGAGACCGTAGAGGTCGATGCCGGTGCTTTCGAGCAGTGTCATGATGCCTTTCGGGGTGCACGGGCGCAGCAGCGGGATACGCTGGGCCAGACGACCGACGTTATAAGGATGGAAGCCGTCGACGTCCTTGTCCGGGCGGATGCGTTCGAGCAGTTTGGACGCGTCCAGGTGTTCGGGCAGTGGCAGTTGCAGCAGGATGCCGTCGATGCGCGGGTCGTCGTTGAGGCCGTCAATCAGGTCGGTAAGCGCCTGTTGAGTGGTGTCGCTGGGCAAGTCGTAGGCCTTGGAAATAAAGCCGACCTCTTCACAGTCTTTACGCTTGTGCGAGACATAAACCTGAGAGGCAGGATCGCTGCCCACCAGGATCACCGCGAGGCCCGGCGTGCGCAGGCCTTGCTCGCGACGCTCGGTGACGCGTTTGGCGATCTGCTGGCGCAGGCTGGCGGCGATTGATTTGCCGTCGATAAGTTGTGCAGTCATTACGCGTGATTAACCATCGAGAGGGGGAAGAAAAGTGCGCGCATTCTCGCACGCCGAGGCGTGAGGGCAAAGGCGCTTGGTCCGCAAATTGCCCTAAGCCCTTAAATAAAATCAGTTTTTTTCAAAAAAGATTTGACGGGTTTCCGGGCCCTCTATACTATTCGTCGCACTTGTCGGGCACAGCCTAGCACTGGTTAAGAAGGTCGAGCAGAATCGTTGTTCTGCAAGGCTGGAAAGCACTTAGTTTGTAATCCTCCAAGAGTACAGATTAATAAGGCGCCCGTAGCTCAGCTGGATAGAGCATCCGCCTTCTAAGCGGATGGTCGCAGGTTCGAGTCCTGCCGGGTGCGCCATTAGGCAGCTTTGGCACAAGTAGCGCTAGATGGTGGGCGTAGCTCAGTTGGTAGAGCACGGGATTGTGACTCCCGTTGTCGAGGGTTCGATCCCCTTCGTCCACCCCATATTTTGAAAGGCGCCAGATTAACCATCTGGCGCCTTTGCTTTAAGAGCTGCAAGCGCGGATGTGGTGGAATTGGTAGACACACTGGATTTAGGTTCCAGCGCCGCGAGGCGTAAGAGTTCGAGTCTCTTCATCCGCACCAATCAAGCGTCATCGAGCCACTGGGCTTGATGAGGCCAGACGAAGAAGTTGTTTGAGTGCTTCGTCGATGCTAGATGGTGGGCGTAGCTCAGTTGGTAGAGCACGGGATTGTGACTCCCGTTGTCGAGGGTTCGATCCCCTTCGTCCACCCCATATTCGAAAGGCGCCAGATTTAACAGTCTGGCGCCTTTTTTGGTTTTGGCGGTTCGAGAATTCGGCGGCTGCAGGTATTGGGTCGCAAGGGCAGGGCGCTTCATCGTTTTTGTGTCTCGATGATGCCGCGCTGCCTGCCGTCCCTGTCAGCAGGGAGGGTCGTCAGGGAGATGAATGGCCTCTTTGCTATATAGAAGAGGCGGCGCAGAGCTCTGGCGCGATTGGCTGTATTTGTCACCGGGGCGAAGTCCGTCAGTGCCTTCGTACCGATAAAACGGCGGCTGTTTTCGCGCGCATTTTCAGCAGGGTGACTTCTTGAGTTTGACCCACTAGAATGCATGCCCTTGATTGGGGTCGGAAATGGCCGGCTAATGTCTGTGCAACGAGGAATATCCATGCAAGTTTCTGTTGAAAATACTACTGCTCTCGAGCGCCGCATGAGCATCACCGTGCCGGCTGAGCGTATCGAGACTGCGGTCAACAAGCGTCTGCAGCAGACCGCCCAAAAAGCCAAGATCGCTGGTTTCCGTCCAGGCAAAGTGCCAATGAGCGAAATCAAGCGCCGTTTTGGTGCTGATGCGCGTCAGGAAGCGGTAGGTGACGTGATCCAGGCTTCCTTCTACGAAGCTGTGGTTGAACAAAAGCTGAATCCGGCTGGCTCGCCTTCCATTGAGCCCAAGTCCCTGGAAGCGGGCAAGGACCTGGAATACGTTGCCGTATTTGAAGTGTTCCCGGAGTTCGAAGTTGCCGGTTTCGACGGTATCGAAATCGAGCGCCTGAGTGCCGAAGTGGCTGATGCCGACCTGGACAACATGCTCGACATCCTGCGCAAGCAGAACACCCGTTTTGAAGTGGCCGAACGTGCCGCCCAGAACGAAGACCAGTTGAACATCGATTTCGTGGGCAAGGTTGACGGCGAAGCATTCGCTGGCGGCTCCGCCAAGGGTACTCAGCTGGTGCTGGGCTCCAACCGCATGATCCCGGGTTTTGAAGACGGTCTGGTTGGCGCCAAGGCCGGCGAAGAGCGCGTGCTGAACCTGGAATTCCCGGCTGACTACCAGAACCTGGATTTGGCCGGCAAAGCCGCCGAGTTCACCGTCACGGTCAACACCGTGTCCGAGCCAAAGCTGCCTGAGCTGAACGAAGAGTTCTTCGCTCAATTCGGTATCAAGGAATCCGGCATCGAAGGCTTCCGCACCGAAGTTCGCAAGAACATGGAGCGCGAGCTGCGTCAGGCTATCAAGTCCAAGGTCAAGAACCAGGTCATGGACGGTCTGCTGGCCGCCAATCCGATCGAAGTGCCAAAGGCTCTGCTGTCCAACGAAGTGGACCGTCTGCGCGTACAGGCTGTTCAACAGTTTGGCGGCAACGTCAAGCCTGACCAACTGCCGGCCGAGCTGTTCGAAGAGCAAGCCAAGCGTCGCGTTGTACTGGGTCTGGTCGTGGCTGAAGTGGTCAAGCAATTCGACCTCAAGCCTGATGAAGACCGCGTGCGTGAGATGATCCAGGAAATGGCTTCGGCCTACCAGGAGCCTGAGCAGGTTGTGTCGTGGTACTACAAGAACGACCAGCAACTGAACGAAGTACGTTCGGTTGTGCTGGAAGAACAAGTTGTGGATACTGTTCTGCAGAAGGCTAAGGTGACCGACAAGACGGTCTCTTACGAAGAAGCAGTCAAGCCGGCGGAAGCAGCACAAGCCGACTGATTGTCCAACTCGTTGGAAATTCAACCATAAGCCAGCCTCGCGCTGGCTTATGCGTTTTCAAGACATGACTATTTGGGAGTAACTGCAGAGCATGTTCCGTAATTCCTATATTCAGCAGAACTCTGATATCCAGGCCGCAGGCGGCCTGGTCCCGATGGTTGTCGAGCAGTCCGCTCGTGGCGAACGCGCCTACGACATCTACTCGCGCCTGCTCAAGGAGCGAGTAATCTTTCTGGTGGGTCCGGTAGAGGACTACATGGCCAACCTGATCTGTGCGCAGCTGCTGTTCCTTGAAGCGGAAAACCCGGACAAGGACATCCATCTGTACATCAACTCCCCAGGCGGTTCGGTAACGGCGGGCATGTCGATCTACGACACCATGCAGTTCATCAAGCCGAACGTGTCGACGACCTGTATCGGCCAGGCCTGCAGCATGGGCGCCTTCCTGCTGACCGCGGGTGCTGAGGGCAAGCGTTTCTGCCTGCCGAACTCGCGAGTGATGATTCACCAGCCACTGGGTGGTTTCCAGGGCCAGGCGTCGGACATCGAAATCCACGCCAAGGAGATTCTCTTCATCCGCGAGCGCCTCAATACGCTGATGGCCAAGCACAGCGGTCACACCCTGGAAGAAATCGAGCGCGACACCAATCGCGACAACTTCATGAGCGCCGAAGCCGCACGTGCGTACGGGTTGATCGACGCCGTGATCGAAAAGCGCCCAGCCTAATATAAGCAGCGCAAAACAAGGCTGATCGGTTTGTCCGATCATCGGCGGGCTTGAAAAAGCCCGCATAAGCCTTCATCTTGTGTTGCAAGCCTATCGGATTTGGATCGAACGAATGACTGACACCCGCAACGGCGAGGACAACGGCAAGCTGCTCTATTGCTCCTTCTGTGGCAAAAGCCAGCATGAAGTACGCAAATTGATTGCCGGTCCCTCGGTCTTTATCTGCGACGAGTGCGTCGACCTGTGCAATGACATCATCCGCGAGGAGGTGCAGGAAGCCCAGGCCGAAAGCAGCGCGCATAAATTGCCATCGCCTAAAGAAATCAGCGGCATCCTTGACCAGTATGTCATCGGTCAAGAGCGTGCAAAGAAGGTTCTGGCCGTAGCGGTGTACAACCACTACAAGCGTCTGAACCAGCGTGACAAGAAAGGCGACGAAGTCGAACTCGGCAAGAGCAACATCCTGCTGATCGGTCCTACAGGCTCGGGTAAGACCCTGCTTGCAGAGACCCTGGCCCGCCTGCTGAACGTTCCGTTTACCATCGCCGACGCCACCACCCTCACCGAGGCTGGCTACGTGGGTGAGGACGTCGAGAACATCATTCAGAAGCTGCTGCAGAAGTGCGACTACGATGTGGAAAAGGCCCAGATGGGTATTGTCTACATCGACGAAATCGACAAGATTTCGCGCAAGTCCGACAACCCGTCGATCACCCGGGACGTTTCCGGTGAAGGCGTGCAGCAGGCCCTGTTGAAGCTGATCGAAGGCACGGTTGCTTCCGTACCGCCACAAGGCGGCCGCAAGCACCCGCAGCAGGAATTCCTTCAGGTGGATACGCGCAACATTCTGTTCATCTGTGGCGGGGCATTTTCGGGGCTGGAGAAAGTTATCCAGCAGCGTTCCACCCGTGGCGGCATCGGTTTCAGTGCAGAAGTGCGCAGCAAGGAAGAAGGCAAGAAGGTGGGCGAGTCCCTGCGTGAAGTCGAGCCTGACGATCTGGTCAAGTTCGGTCTCATCCCGGAATTCGTTGGTCGTCTGCCGGTCCTGGCCACGCTGGACGAGCTGGACGAGGCTGCTTTGATTCAGATCCTCACCGAGCCGAAAAACGCCCTGACCAAGCAGTACGCCAAGCTGTTCGAGATGGAAGGTGTAGACCTGGAGTTCCGGACCGACGCGCTCAAATCGGTGGCCAAGCGGGCACTGGAGCGCAAGACCGGCGCTCGTGGTCTGCGCTCGATTCTCGAAGGCGTGTTGCTCGACACCATGTACGAAATCCCTTCGCAGTCCGAAGTGAGTAAAGTGGTGATCGACGAAAGCGTTATAGAAGGCAAGTCCAAGCCACTGTATATCTATGAAAACAGTGAGCCGACTGCCAAGGCTGCGCCAGACGCGTAAGCGTTTGCAGCCGCGATACAAACAAGGGGCCTCCAGGGGCCCCTTTGTTTTGGCTGGGTTTTTACCTGCGAGCGTTTACTGCGTTTAACTGCTGGCAATAAGCTTGTTTTTTTTGCATGCAGCCCCCATCTTGGTTTCATGCTTATTTTTCAACTGTCATAGAGGCGAAATCATGAAGACAACCATTGAATTGCCTCTCCTGCCGTTGCGTGATGTCGTCGTCTATCCGCACATGGTTATCCCGCTGTTCGTGGGGCGCGAGAAGTCTATCGAAGCCCTCGAGGCCGCGATGACGGGCGACAAGCAGATCCTGCTGTTGGCCCAGAGAAATCCTGCTGATGATGATCCGGGCGAAGACGCCCTGTATCGCGTCGGTACCATTGCCACTGTCCTGCAATTGCTCAAGCTGCCTGATGGCACCGTCAAGGTGCTGGTGGAAGGCGAGCAGCGCGGTGCGGTCGAGCGCTTCATGGAAGTGGACGGTCACCTGCGCGCTGAAGTGGCGCTGATCGACGAAGTCGAAGCGCCTGAGCGCGAGTCCGAAGTATTCGTACGCAGCCTGCTCTCGCAGTTCGAGCAGTATGTGCAGTTGGGCAAGAAAGTCCCGGCTGAAGTGTTGTCGTCCCTCAACAGCATCGATGAGCCGAGCCGCCTGGTCGACACCATGGCTGCGCACATGGCGTTGAAGATCGAGCAGAAGCAGGACATCCTCGAAATCATCGATCTGTCGGCCCGTGTCGAGCACGTGCTGGCGCTGCTGGATGCGGAAATCGACCTGCTGCAGGTCGAGAAACGCATCCGTGGCCGCGTGAAGAAGCAGATGGAGCGTAGCCAGCGCGAGTACTACCTGAATGAGCAGATGAAGGCCATTCAGAAAGAGCTCGGCGACGGCGAGGAAGGCCACAACGAAATCGAAGAGCTGAAAAAGCGTATCGATGCCGCCGGCCTGCCCAAGGATGCGTTGACCAAGGCGACCGCCGAGCTGAACAAGCTCAAGCAGATGTCACCGATGTCGGCTGAAGCCACCGTGGTGCGGTCCTACATTGACTGGCTGGTGCAGGTGCCGTGGAAGGCCCAGACCAAGGTGCGTCTGGATTTGACCCGTGCCGAAGAAATCCTGGATGCCGACCACTACGGCCTCGAAGAGGTCAAGGAGCGCATCCTCGAATACCTCGCCGTGCAAAAGCGTGTGAAGAAGATTCGCGGTCCGGTGTTGTGCCTGGTCGGTCCGCCTGGCGTGGGTAAAACGTCCCTGGCCGAGTCGATCGCCAGTGCCACCAATCGTAAATTTGTGCGCATGGCGCTTGGCGGCGTGCGTGATGAAGCGGAAATTCGTGGTCATCGCCGTACCTACATCGGTTCGATGCCAGGAAGATTGATTCAAAAGATGACGAAAGTCGGGGTGCGTAACCCGCTGTTCCTGCTTGATGAAATCGACAAGATGGGCAGCGACATGCGTGGCGATCCGGCGTCGGCGTTGCTGGAAGTGCTTGATCCCGAGCAGAACCACAACTTCAATGACCATTACCTCGAAGTCGACTACGACCTGTCCGACGTCATGTTCCTGTGCACCTCCAACTCCATGAACATTCCGCCGGCGCTGCTGGACAGGATGGAGGTGATTCGTCTGCCGGGTTACACCGAAGACGAGAAGATCAACATTGCGGTCAAGTACCTTGCGCCCAAGCAAACGTCGGCCAATGGTCTGAAAAAAGGCGAGATCGAGTTCGAGGTCGAGGCGATCCGCGACATCGTGCGTTACTACACCCGCGAGGCCGGTGTACGGGGTCTTGAGCGCCAGATCGCGAAGATCTGCCGCAAGGCGGTGAAGGAACATGCGCTGGAAAAACGCTTCTCGGTGAAGGTTTCGTCCGACTCGCTGGAGCACTTCCTCGGTGTGCGTAAATTCCGCTATGGCCTGGCCGAGCAGCAGGATCAGGTTGGCCAGGTGACCGGGCTGGCATGGACCCAGGTGGGCGGCGAACTGTTGACCATTGAAGCGGCGGTCATTCCGGGCAAGGGTCAGTTGATCAAGACCGGCTCCCTGGGTGATGTGATGGTCGAGTCCATCACGGCCGCGCAGACCGTGGTGCGCAGCCGCGCTCGCAGCTTGGGGATCCCTCTGGACTTCCACGAGAAGCACGACACTCACATCCATATGCCGGAAGGCGCGACCCCGAAAGACGGCCCCAGCGCTGGCGTAGGCATGTGCACCGCGTTGGTATCGGCTCTGACCGGCATTCCGGTGCGTGCCGATGTGGCCATGACCGGGGAAATTACCCTTCGCGGTCAGGTGCTGGCCATTGGTGGCCTTAAAGAGAAATTGCTCGCGGCACACCGGGGTGGCATCAAGACCGTGATCATTCCTGAAGAGAATGTTCGCGACTTGAAGGAAATTCCTGACAATATCAAGCAGGATCTTCAGATTAAACCGGTTAAATGGATTGACGAAGTCCTGCAAATTGCGCTGCAATACGCGCCGGAGCCCTTGCCGGATGTGGCTCCGGAGATAGTCGCCAAGGATGAAAAACGCGAGTCTGATTCCAAGGAAAGAATTAGCACGCATTAATGTGTTGAAGCCTTGGGGGTTTCCTTGACAGCTTTTTAGAGCCCTTGTTATAAAGCGGCTCTTAAGTGTCTGTAGGCCATTCAGCACCGTTTTTTGCTGTTACAAAAAAACTTAGAATCATACTCAATAGATATATAAGGGGACTTAGAGTGAACAAGTCGGAACTGATTGATGCTATCGCTGCATCCGCTGATATCCCGAAAGCTGCTGCCGGCCGTGCGCTGGACGCAGTAATCGAATCCGTCACTGGCGCTCTGAAGGCTGGCGACTCCGTGGTACTGGTAGGCTTCGGTACTTTCTCCGTGACTGATCGCCCAGCTCGCACTGGCCGTAACCCACAGACCGGCAAAGCACTGCAAATCGCTGCTGCCAAGAAACCAGGTTTCAAAGCCGGTAAAGCCCTGAAAGAAGCCGTTAACTAAGCTTCGTTCACGCCTTGCCTACCCGGGCCAGACGCAGGTCTGGCCTGGCAGCGGAGCGGCAGCTGACCCACGTATCCATTGGGTCGCACGCCGGGGGTGTGGGTTCAAACCCCCGTCCGCTCCGCCAGTTACGAGAAGGCGCATCCTCGGATGCGCCTTTCTTCTATCCGGATTCTACCCACGCTCCACGGTTGCCAATTTTTGAAGTTCAACCGTTTCTGGGGGACGCATGCTGCAAAATATCAGGGACAATTCACAAGGCTGGATTGCCAAGACCATTATCGGGATCATCGTCGCATTGATGGCGTTCACCGGTATCGAGGCCATTTTCCAGGCCTCGACCAACACCAAGCAGGACGTGGCCAAGGTCAACGGTGATGAAATCACCCAGACTGAGCTGAGCCAGGCCGTCGACATGCAACGGCGCCAGCTGATGCAACAGCTGGGCAAGGATTTCGACGCTTCCATGCTCGACGAGAAACTGCTGCGCGAAGCGGCGCTCAAGGGCCTGATCGATCGCAAGCTGCTGCTGCAAGGCGCGGCGGATTCCAAGTTCGGCTTCTCTGAAGCGGCTCTGGACCAGGTGATCCTGCAGACACCGGAATTCCAGGTGGACGGCAAGTTCAGCGCCGAGCGCTTTGACCAGGTGATCCGTCAACTGGGCTATACCCGGATGCAGTTCCGTCAGATGCTGACTCAGGAAATGCTGATCGGCCAGGTTCGCGCAGGCATCGCCGGCAGTGGTTTCGTGACCGACGCCCAAGTGCTGGCATTCGCCCGACTGGAAAAACAGACCCGCGACTTCGCCACCGTCAACATCAAGGCTGACCCTGCGGCGGTGAAACTCACCGACGACGAGGTCAAGGCCTATTACGACCAGCACGCCAAGGAGTTCATGACGCCGGACCAGGTGGTCATCGACTATCTGGAGCTGAAGAAGTCGTCTTTCTTCGACCAGGTTACGGTCAAGGATGATGAGCTGCAGGCGGCCTATCAGAAAGAAATCGCCAACCTCGCTGAACAGCGTCGTGCCGCGCATATCCTGATTGAAGTCAACGACAAGGTCACCGAGGCACAGGCCAAGGCCAGGATTGAAGAGATCCAGGCACGCCTGGCCAAGGGCGAGAAATTCGAGGCGCTGGCCAAGGAGTTCTCCCAGGATCCAGGTTCTGCCAACAATGGCGGCGATCTGGGCTTTGCCGGCCCTGGCGTCTACGATCCGGACTTCGAAACGGCCTTGTACGCCTTGAACAAGGACCAGGTTTCGGCGCCGGTACGCAGTGCGTTCGGATGGCACCTGATCAAGCTGCTGGGCGTTGAAGCACCTCAGGTGCCGACGTTTGCCAGTTTGAAAGACAAGCTGACCCGCGAGCTGAAGACCCAGCAGGTTGAACAGCGTTATGTCGAAGCCACCAAGCAATTGGAAGATGCGGCCTTCGAAGCCTCCGACCTGGCCCAGCCGGCGTCGGACCTGAAGCTCACTGTGCACACGTCTGCGCCGTTTGGCCGTGAAGGTGGCGAAGGTGTTGCAGCCAACCGTGCCGTGGTAACGGCTGCGTTCAGCCCGGAAGTGCTGGATGAAGGCGCCAACAGCAGCGCCATTGAGCTGGACCCTGAAACCATCATCGTGCTGCGCGCCAAGGAACACCTGAAGCCTGCGCAACTGCCGCTGGAAAAAGTGTCTGACGCGATCCGTGCACAGATGACCAAGGAGCGCGCAATCGCCGCTGCCAAAACCCACGCCGACGAGTTGATCGCCAGCCTGCGTGATGGCAAGACCGCGCTGAACCAGCCTATTGATGGTCAGGCCTGGAAAGTCACCGAAGCGGCTACCCGTAGCCAGGAAGGGATTGACCCGGCTGTGTTGCAGGCCCTGTTCCGCATGCCCAAGCCTGCGGCCAAGGACAAGCCGTCCTTCACCACCGTGACCCTGGCTGACGGCAGCCTGGTGCTGGTGCGCTTGAACGGTGTCAACGAAGCGGCTGCCCCAACGGATGAAGAAAAGGCGCAATACCGTCGTTTCCTCGCTTCCCGTGTTGGTCAGCAGGACTTCGCTGCGTACCGCAAGCAGTTGGAAGCGCAGGCGGACATCAAGAAGTACTGATGTCGGCTTGAACAAAAAGACCCCGTCCTGAAAAGGCCGGGGTCTTTTTTTGCGCCTGTTGATCCAATATTGAAGCGCCAATGTGTGAGGGCCCTGGAATTTTTCCTGACAGGAATGCGCGCGCCCGGAGACCGTTCTGTTGCACAATACCGGCCGGACTGTTTTTCTCAGGATTTTCGATGTCGATATCATTTCACTTGCGTGGCCTCGGGCTGGCGTTGGTGCTGGCGGGCGCTGCGGGCTGCTCGTCACCCAAGACCGCTATTTATGAGCATGAGAACTTCGACGACTCCGGCACGTTTTCCCGTGATTACCCGGTCAGCGACGTCGCCGCGTGCGAAGCCGCCCGGCGTGCATTGCTCAGCCAGGGCTATATCATCACCAGCAGCGATCCGAAGTTGGTGGTGGGCAACAAGAGCTTTCAGCAGACCGGCGAGACGCACCTGCAGATCAGCTTCAACGTGGTGTGCGCCGATGATGGCAGTGGCAAGCATTCGACGATGTTCGCTAACGCCTTGCAGGACCGCTACGCGCTGAAGAAGGTCAACAACTCTGCGAGCCTCGGCGTGGGCGTGCTGGGCTCGGTGTCGATGCCTATCGGCTCCACCGACGACTCGATGGTGAAAGTGGCGAGTGAGACGGTTTCAGCGCCCAAGTTCTATGACCGCTACTTTGCGCTGGTGGACGTGTTCCTGCCCCAGGAAGTGAAAAAGGCGGCGCACATTCCGGAGACGCCCAAGGCAGACCTGGGCATGCCGGAACCCAAGGCTGCGCCGTTGGCGACACCGACAGCCGAGAAGGTCGAAACGCCGAATCAAGAGCCGGCCGCGTCGCAGCCGCTCGCTCCGCCACCTGAGGCAGCGCCGATTGCGCCGCAGGCAGAACCGGCGGCGGCGCCTGCAACCGAGCCGGCACCTGCGCCGACCAATCCAAACCTGCCCGCGCCCACGGAGGCGATTCCGCCGCTGCCAACGCAGCCTTGAGCCTTGTATACAGTGGAAAGCCGCACATCCTGAAGTGCAGGAACTTCACGGTGTTGCCTTTTTTTCGTCATGACGGCACTTTAGGCTGGTGATACAGGTCATTAACCTGTCATCGCTGTCCATTCAAAAAGGAGCCCACCATGGACGATTATCAGGAAGAACTGCTGGAGTATCAGGCCTTTGAGTTGGATCCACTGGATCCGGTCGACGACGCCACCGAGTTGTAACCCCCGACTTCAGGCGGAATGCCGCTGACTGCGGCGAAATTCCCCTGGGGTCTGGTTGTTCCAGCGCCTGAAGGCCCGTTGAAACGCCTGGGCCGAGGCAAAACCGAGCAGGTAGGCGATCTCGCCAAATGCCAGTTCCGTATCGCGAATGTAGGTCATGGCCAGGTCGCGGCGAGTGTCGTTGAGAATGGCGCGAAATTGAGTGCCTTCGTCGGCCAGTTTGCGCCGCAGTGTCCAGGTCGGCAGCTGCAAGCGTGCTGCCACTTCTTCAAGGTCGGGTTCCCGGCCGCCATTGAGCATTGGCCCGAGCAAACGGGTGATGCGCTCGCGCAGGCTGCGTGTGCGTGTAAGCTGCTCCAATTCCCTTTCGCACAGTTGCAGCAACAGCTGCCAGGTACTCGGGCAATGCTGTGGGTTGCGCAGGGCGAGGCTCTGTCGGCTCAGTCGCAGTTGGTTGGCCTCGGCGCCAAAGTGGATCGGGCCGTCCGCCAACACGCTGTATTGTTCGTGGTAGTCCGGCGCGTCGAATTCGATGTCGATGCGCTGCGCTTGCACGGGCTGTCGCGCCAGGCTCGACAATTGCTGCAGCCAGCCGGCAATGATCGAGTCCACCACAAAGCGGTTATAGGCGTTGTAAGGGCTGATGGAATAGAACCGTAGCCACGCGCCATCGGCATCTTCGTGAAAGCTCGACTGCCCTCGATAGTTGGAGCCGTACAACGCTTCGAAGCGCGTGAGCGTGCGAGCGGCCTCGCGCACCGTAGGCGCCTGGGCGGCGGTGACGCCCGCCAGGCCCGTCTGATTCAGCCGGCTGAGCCTGCCCATGCGCAGGCCCAGCCCCGGGTCGTTGGTGAGTTGGATGGCCGCATGGCCCAGGCGCATGTAGCGCGGGATCGACAAGCGTGCGCCGGCCTCAGCGAGGCGCGCCGGGTCAAATCCGTATTGCAGCAGCAGCGGTTGCGGATCAAGGCCATGGCTTTGGATCGCGTCGGCCAGGCTGTGCACGAAGCCGACCGACAAGTCCCCAAGGCGCACCGGCTTCACGCTGTTACAGCCAGATATTCAGCAGGCGTGCGCCACGGGCACTGCCGTCGGCAAACACCTGGCCGTTGCTGCTCAAAAAGCTCTGGCCGGAGCTGCCCAGGTCCCAGAACTGTCCACGCTGGAACACACTCATGCCGGCGGTGGCCTGGCTGATCGGTTGCTGGCTGATCAGCGTCAGGCGATGCCAGGCCTGACCCTCGCTGAGTTCTTCGGGCTTGAGGCTGATTTCCGTGGGGGTGGACACGCTTTTGAAACCGCGCCATGGGCGGTCCCAAGTATCCCGACCGATCACATAGGCCGGCACCGCGATGAGTTGCGCGCCTTGTTCGTTGAGCTTGCGGTAGTTGTCGGGGTACCAGCTGTCGCTGCCGATCAGGATGCCCAGGCGCCCGGCCGGGGTGTCGACCACGCTGACGATGTTTTCATCGCCCGGCTCGATAAAACCGCGCTCGTCGTAGATCGGGTAGAACTGGCGTTGTGGCTGGCCCACTGCCAGGCCGTCGGCGGCGAATACCACGCTGGCGTTATACAGCGCGCCATGGCCGACCTGCAGTTGTCCCTGGCTGATAGTCGGGTTGGGCAGGGCGATGGAACCGGCCACCAGGGTTACACCGAACTCCTTGGCCAACCCGCCGAACAGCAATTGATAGTCGCGCGCCATGGTTTCGGCTTTCATGCGCAGGTACGCGTCGTTCATGCGGTTGTCGCCGGTGGCGCTGATCCATGCCCGCGCGAACGACAGCGGGTTGCTGAGCGACAGCCAGCTCATCGCGTCCTGCCAATGCGTGGCCTGGTACAACTCGTTTTTTTCGCCGCCGAGCATCAGCCAGGTGCCGATATGTTCGGGCATGACCACGATGGTTTTGTCGTTGATAAAGCCTTGGTCGCGCGCCTTTTGCAGATAGGCTGCGAGTTTCAGGTGCAGGCGCTCCACACTCTGGTAATCGGCGGGGAACAGCTCAGGCTGGATGCCCAGCAGGTTGCCCCGGTCGGCAGGCTGGCCCTGGTTGACGGCGACATTGATGCGCAGGTCCGACAGGTAATGCGCCACAGGGCGATCCTGGGTCCAGACCAGATAGGCGGTGAGGGCGGCAACCAGGGCCATGGTGACGGTGAGGGCTAAGAGTTTACGCATGGATAACGGACAACGAACCTGGGACGGGGCATGAATTTTCGACTGAAGTGCGAATGAGGATACACAGAGTCAGCGGGTTACAGGAATTATTGGGGCGATGCGCAGCTTTTTCCTGGCACCGACGGCAGTTTCGCCAATGTTGACGCCTGCGCGTTGGAACCGGATCGTCCGGCTTGGTTCCTGCCCGGCTTTATTCTTTGCCGCCCGCAAAGGCTTGCCCGCCGGCTATCCATTCACGCAGGGCGTCGGGCGACAGGGGTTTGCAGAAGAAATAGCCCTGGCCCTGATGGCACTGCCAGTCACGCAAGAGCCGGTAGTTCAACAGGGTTTCCACGCCCTCGGCCACCACGGTGAGATTGAGGTTTCGCGCCAGGCTGATGATGCCTTTGACGATATGCCAATTGCTGGTGTCGGGCCGCAGATCCACCAGCAGCGAGCGATCGAGCTTGACGCTTTTTGCCGGGATGTCCCGCAGGTACCGCCAGTTGCTGTAGCCGCTGCCAAAGTCGTCGATGGCGATGGCCACACCCAACCGGTGCAGGCGCATGAGCTGGTGCTGGACGGCGTCGAAGTCGGGAATCAGCACGCTTTCGGTGAACTCCAGTTCAATGCATTGCGGCGCCAGGTTGAACTGCGCCAGTGAGTGGGTCAGCTCATCAATCAGTTGGCCATCGGTCAGGTCTATCGACGACACATTGAGCGACACGTTCAGGTGCAGACCCTGGCTCCGCCACGCGTCTATCTGCTTGCACACGTTTCTCACCACCCAACTGGTGATATGCCGGATGGCGGCGGTGGTCTCCGCCAGGCCGATGAATTCGGCCGGCCCGATTTCTCCCAGTACCGGGTGCGTCCAGCGCAAAAGCGCTTCGACCGAGTCACAGCGTTTGTCGGCCAGATTGATTCGAGGCTGATATTCCAGGCGTAGCTGGTCCGGCGCGAGCAATGCGGACTCGATCGAGTGAAGCAGCATTGCACTGCGCTGTGCGTGGGCATCGATGGTGGCGTCGTAATACAGCCACCGGTGCTCGGAGCGCCGTGCCGTGTCAGTCACGCTGGCCATCAGCCGCACGTTATCGACAGGGGGCAGGGCGCTGGGGCCGATCCTGAGCACGCCGATGCCCACGTCGGCGAACACCGGCACATTCTGGAAGTGCACGGGCTGCGCCAGAGCGGCGGTGAGTCGTTGGATAAGTGCGGGCAGGTCAACCTCGGGGCCATCCTCCATCAGCACGGCGAAGCTCAGCGTGCCGGCGCGATACAGGCGTGCATGCCCGGGCAGTACAGCGGCGAGTACATTTTTTACCCCCAGCATGAACTCGACGAAACAGTCCAGGCCCAGGGCTTTCACCAGCCTGTCCATGCCGAATGCGGTCAATGGCTCGACCAGTATGGCCAGACGTTGCGGCAGGCCTGCCGCTTCTCTGGCAACGTCGCGTTCAAAACACGCGCGATTGGGCAGCCCGGTCAGCGCATCGACGAAGTGCCTGTCGTGAATGAAGTCCAGGCGGGCGGCGGCGACTGCGGCGGCGTTATGCAAAAACAGGTTGTCCTGCTCGCTCATCGGCGTGCGTCTGCCTGCATCAGTCGGCGCCGCAAAATGCGCCGACACCATGGCCACGATGCTGTCGAGCACCTCATCCACCTCGGGCACACGCGCTTGTTCAGTCAACTCGGATAAGGAATTGGGCATTTTTTCAATCCTGTAAGGGCAATGAACAAGGTGGCGTGTGCCGGGCAGCGCGTCAGGTTTTAAAGCGCAGCACCAGCCCGTTCAAGTTGACGGACAGACGTGAGAGCTCGTTGCTCGCGGTCAAGGTCTGGCGAGTACCCTCGCTGCTCTGAATGGCAAGGTCACGGATGCTGATCAAGCTGCGGTCAACGTCACGTGCAACGTGCGCCTGTTCCTCGGACGCGGTCGCAATCTGCAGGTTTCGATCATTGATTTCAAGCACCGAATCGGTGATCTGGCGCAGGGACTGGCCTGCCTGTTCGGCCGTGTCTCGGGTGTTGTGAACCTGTGATGTGCTTTTGCTCATTGAGTCGACGGCTGCGCGTGAGCCTACCTGGATCGCAGTGATCATGTGCTCGATTTCTTCGGTCGAGGTTTGTGTGCGATGCGCCAACGCCCGCACTTCATCGGCCACCACCGCAAATCCGCGTCCTTGTTCGCCTGCGCGCGCGGCTTCGATGGCCGCGTTCAATGCCAGCAAGTTGGTCTGTTCGGCAATGGCACGGATAACGCTCAAGACTTTGCTGATGTCCTGTGCCTGCCCGGCCAGCACTTTGACTTGATCCGAAGACGATTCAACCAGGCCCGTCAGGTTTTGCATGGCGATCAGCGTTTCGTTCACACGCGTGTTCCCCAGGTCTGCCGACAGGCTCGACTGCTGGGCGGCCTCGGAGGTGGAAGTGGCGTTCCTGGCGACTTCCTCAACGGCAGCGCTCATCTCGTTAACGGCCGTTGCTGCCTGTTCGATTTCGCTGTTCTGCTGTTGCAACGTGCGATCGGCATTCTCGGTGATCGCGGTCATCTCCACCGCTGCCGTGCTCAATTGGGCGGAGGCTCCCGAGATTTCCAGAATCGTGTTGCGCAGATTTTCGCGCATCAGGTTGAGTGCGTTCATCAGGCGCGAGGCTTCATCCGAGCCACTGACCTCAAGCCCATGGGTCAAGTCGCCCTCGGCAATGTCCTCTGCCAACCGCAGCGATGAGGTCATCGGACGGACAATACTGCGGGTAAAGAACGTCGCGAGCATGACGGTGAGGATGGCGGCGGCGAGCAGCACGGCGATCAGGACGCTGACGCTGTGATCGTACACGTTGCCGGCCTCCTTGCCGGATTCAGCGGCTTGACGCGCGTTTTGCTCGCGCAGCAGCGTCAGTTGCTCCTGGTAGTCATTGCCAAGCTGCATCTGTTCGGTGTTGGCCATCGCCACTGCCTGTTCGTGATTGGACGTGTCCAGCGCTATGACGCGATTCAACCCTTCGATGTAGCTGTTCATCACCTGATTGGTTTTTTCAAACTGGTCCTGGTCCTGGGTTCCCGATATCAGGTGGGTGCGATAGAACTCCGTGCGTGAAGTGAGCGTCTGCAAACCCTCTTGAACCTTGTTCAATGACGCTGCGCGCACCTCTTCAGTCGCGCGTGAGAGCATGCGAATGCTTTCAAGGCGGATGTGCAGCAAGGCGATTTGAATATCGTCGATGACTTGAATGCTGGGCAGCGAGTTGGTCTCGATATCCTGCTCGGCGCTGCGCAAGTGCCCGATCTGCACGTAGGAAAAACCGGCGAAACTGAACAGCAGTAGGGTGATCAAGCCAAAGCAGACGAATGCGCGGCGTGCAATATTCAATGATCTGAGAGTCATTGGGGGCCTCCGATGGCCAGGATTGGGACGTGGTAAATGCACGGCGGCATTAAACAGGTGGAAGACAGGGGCTCCAGGCAAATCCCGGATGGCCGCTTGGTAGCAGAATGATGGCGTCGCGCGGTTTAATGAAGTCAGCAAATTGGATCGGGTTGATAGGGGCGCTACATCAGTGCGCGCAGTGAAGTGACAGATACGGCGCTGTGCATTTCGGTCAATAAGTTGTCAGTTTGGGTCATTGAGCGGCAGTCCATCGCCTCTTAGTCTGTGGGACATAAACCGATGGGGTGTCATTCGAATACCTCACGTCCCGTGATGATCCGTTGTGGAGCTGTACCATGACCGCTGTTGCCTACCCGCACCTGCTGGCCCCGTTGGACCTGGGTTTTACCACCTTGCGCAACCGCACCCTGATGGGTTCGATGCACACCGGCCTTGAAGAAAAACCCGGCGGTTTCGAACGCATGGCAGCTTACTTCGCCGAGCGTGCCCGAGGCGGCGTCGGCCTGATGGTCACCGGCGGGATTGGTCCGAATGATGAAGGCGGGGTGTATGCCGGCGCGGCCAAGCTGACCACCGAGGAAGAAGCGCACCAGCACAGAATCGTCACCCAGGCGGTGCACGCAGCTGGCGGCAAAATCTGCATGCAGATCCTTCACGCCGGCCGTTACGCCTACAGCCCCAAGCAGGTGGCGCCGAGCGCGATTCAGGCGCCGATCAATCCGTTCAAGCCCAGGGAGCTGGACGAAGAGGGCATCGAAAAACAGATTCGGGATTTCGTCACCTGCGCGCGGCTGGCCCAGGTCGCCGAGTACGACGGCGTGGAAATCATGGGGTCCGAAGGCTACTTCATCAATCAGTTCCTCGCCGCCCACACCAACCACCGCACCGACCGTTGGGGCGGCAGCTACGAGAACCGCATGCGCCTGGCGGTGGAAATCGTGCGTCGGGTGCGTGAAGCCGTCGGCCCGAATTTCATCATCATCTTTCGCCTGTCGATGCTTGATCTGGTGGAAGGTGGCAGCAGTTGGGAAGAAATCGTGCAACTGGCCAAGGCCATCGAGCAGGCCGGCGCGACGATTATCAACACCGGCATCGGCTGGCACGAAGCGCGAATCCCGACCATCGCCACCAAGGTGCCACGGGGTGCGTTCAGCAAGGTCACGGCCAAGCTGCGTGGCGCGGTGCAGATCCCGCTGATCACCACCAACCGCATCAACACCCCGGAGATTGCCGAGCAGATCCTTGCCCAGGGCGATGCGGACATGGTCTCCATGGCGCGCCCGTTTCTGGCCGACCCGGAGTTCGTCAACAAGGCTGCGGCCGGGCGTGCCGATGAGATCAATACCTGCATCGGCTGCAACCAGGCCTGCCTGGACCATACCTTTGGCGGCAAGCTGACCACCTGCCTGGTCAATCCGCGCGCATGTTACGAAACCGAACTCAACTATTTACCGACCACCCACCGCAAAAAAATCGCCGTGGTCGGCGCAGGCCCGGCCGGGTTGGCCGCTGCCACCGTGGCCGCCGAACGCGGCCATCAGGTGACGCTGTTTGATTCGGCGAGCGAAATCGGCGGCCAGTTCAACATCGCCAAGCGTGTGCCAGGCAAGGAAGAGTTCTTCGAAACCCTGCGTTACTTCACGCGCAAGCTGCAAACCACCGAGGTCGAGCTGCGCCTGAACACGCGCGTGGATGTCGCGCAGCTCGCGGCGGGCAGCTATGACGAAATCATCCTGGCCACTGGTATTGCACCGCGTACTCCGGCCATTGCGGGAGTCGACCACGCCAAGGTGTTGAGCTACCTGGACGTGATTCTCGAACGCAAGCCGGTCGGCAGACGCGTTGCGGTGATCGGTGCCGGTGGCATCGGTTTCGACGTCTCGGAGTTTCTCGTGCATCAGGGCGTGTCCACCAGCCTGGACCGCGACGCGTTCTGGCGGGAGTGGGGCATCGACACCCAACTGCAGGCCCGTGGCGGCGTGGCCGGGATCAAGCCGCAGCCGCACCTGCCGGCGCGTGAAGTCTTCCTGCTGCAACGCAAGGCCTCCAAGGTCGGCGACGGCCTGGGCAAGACCACCGGCTGGATCCACCGCACGGGGCTCAAGAACAAGCAGGTGCAGATGCTCAACAGCGTCGAGTACTTGAAGATCGATGACGACGGTCTGCATATCCGCATCGGCGCCGAGGGTGAGCCCCAGGTGCTGGCGGTGGACAATATCGTCATCTGCGCAGGGCAGGACCCGCTGCGCGAACTGCACGACGGTCTGGTCGCGGCGGGTCAGAACGTGCACCTGATCGGCGGCGCCGATGTGGCGGCCGAGCTGGACGCCAAGCGCGCCATCAACCAGGGCTCGCGCCTCGCCGCCGAGCTGTAAGACCCGGGCGGGGGCGGTGTTAGACTACCGCCCCTTTTTCGCGCAGGTGCCACCCGGATGGCCCCCTTCGACTGGCTCCCCCACGCGCCCCTTGAACCCGTGCAGCTTGATTGGCTGCGCGGCGTCGAGCTTGCGGTGCTGCGCCTGGACCTGATCGACCCGCTGATCAGCGGCAACAAATGGTTCAAGCTCAGCGGGCATCTGGCCCAGGCGCGGCAGGCCGGCGCCAGCGGCATCATCAGCCTGGGCGGTGCCTACTCCAACCATCTGCACGCGTTGGCGGCGGCAGGCCAGCGCTTCGGTTTTGCCACGGTCGGCCTGTTGCGCGGTCACCCGCAGGACACGCCCACGGTGCTCGACCTCAAAGCGTTCGGCATGCACCTGCACTGGCTGGGGTATGACGGCTATCGTGCGCGTCACGAACCGCGGTTCTGGGAACCGTGGCATGAGCACTATCCCCACCTGCATGCGGTGCCCGAGGGCGGTGGCGGATTGACCGGGGCGTTGGGATGTGGGGTATTGGTCGAACAGGCGCGTACGCAGTTGAATGCGTTGGGCTGGGACGACTATGACGCCTGGTGGCTGGCCGCCGGCACCGGCACCACGTTGGCGGGGTTGGTGCTGGCCGAGGCGGGCGGCCATCCGGTGTACGGCGCACTGGCCGTGCCGGATGACCACGGTGTGGCGCGCACTGTGCAGTCAATCGTGGCGCAAGGTTATGAACTGCTGGACGCGAGCAGGGGCGGCTTTGCCAACGTCGACCCGTTGTTGCTGGCGTTTATTGACGCCGCGCAACAGCAATGCGGCCTGCCGCTGGAGCCACTCTACACCGGCAAGGCGCTGCTGGCGCTGAAACAGCAGATCGAGGCCGGCCGCTTCGCCCCCGGCACCCGCCTGATCTTCATCCACACCGGCGGCCTTCAGGGCCGCCGCGGATTCAATCCCTGATGCGACACCCTGCGGGAGGCTCTGCCTGGCAATGTGGCGCAACAAACTGGAGCCTCTGTGGCGAGCGCGCTCGTCAAAGGAGTGTGGTTGCCTGAAATCGCTCATGCTCCCGACAGCGGTGTGTCACTCAACCGGTTGCCGCCTGCCTGGCAGCATTCGCAACGCCGTGTTATCGCGCATCACATAATGGTGAAAAATCCCTGCCAGCGCATGCAGCCCGATCAGCCAGTAGCCGATCTGCCCGAACAGTACGTGCCAGCCCTCGATCTCCTTGGCCAATGCCTTGTTCTCGGCGATCAACGGCGGCAATTCCATCCCGTAGAACATCACCGAGTGCCCTTCGGCGCTGACGATCAGCCAACCGGCGATCGGCATGCCGATCATCAGCGCATAGAGTGCGGTGTGCGTGAGCCTGGCCAGCAGACGCTGCCATAGCGGCGGGGCGGGGACGATCTTTGGCGCAACCCCCAGGCTGCGCGCAAACAATCGCAGCCACACCAGCACAAACACGGTCAGGCCGAACATGAAGTGCATTTCGACGATCAGCGTGCGTGCGCCGCTGCCCTTGGGGAACTGCCCGCGCAATTCGATGCAGGCATAGACCACCGCCAGCAGCACCACCATCAACCAGTGCAGCGCAATCGACATGGTGCTGTAGCGCGTATCGGAATTTTTCCACGGCATCGCTGGTTTCCTCACTCATCAGGGCATGTTTCCGTTCTTTGGCGACGGAGTCTGTTTACTGTATGCCTGATTCAGCCGCGGCGCGCGTCCGGGATGCCGTTTTCCTTATTTGCGTCAGGCGCCCTGGGGCATCTCACCGCGCGCCAGGCGCCCGTTGATGTCGGCGATCACCGCCGGCAATTGGTTGATCGTGTCGATCAGGTAGTGCGGGCGCGAGCCGGCGAACATCGCTTCGATACGCATGCGCTCGGTGGTGAGCGTGGCGCTGTCCAGGGCCAGAAACTGCGCGTAGGTCAGGCCCAGCGCATTGCCGGAACAGGTCAGCGCCACGGTCCACATGCCGGCGCGACGGCCTTCGAGGATGCCCGGCACGGTGTCATCGACCTTCACGCACGCCGCCACATCGTCAATGCCCAGGGCGATCACGTTGGCCAGGGCCTGGGCCGGCCACGGGCGGCCGTTGGGGACGTCATCGGTGGCCACGACGTGGTCGGCGACATAACCGTTGCTCGCCGCCAGGGCGACCACCTTGTCCATGACCTGCCGGGGATAGCCGGAGCAGGAGCCGATTCTGATGCCCTGCACACGCAGTTCCGCAATGGTATCGAGGGCGCCCGGGATCAGCGCCGAGTGCTCGGCGATTTTTTCGATCTGCAACGGCATGAAGCGCTGGTAGATCGCGGTCACGTCCGCATCGGTGGGCGTGCGGCCGACCGCCTGGCGGTAGCGCTCGGCCACCGCCGGCTGGTTGCAGAGGGTACGGATATGGTCCCACTTGCCCATGCCCATGGGGCCACGGGCTTCTTCGATGGACACCTGCACGCCGAATTCGGCGAAGGCTTCGACGAAAATCTGCGTGGGCGCGAACGAGCCGAAATCGACCACGGTGCCGGCCCAGTCGAGGATCACGGCTTGCAGGGTGTTGGGGTTTTGATACTGCATGGTTCAAGTCCTGTGGAGGCTGGTGTCTAGTAGAAGCGCTTCACCGATCGCGGTGACCGCTGCTTGCATGTGCGCGGCGTCGACGTGGCCAATGCAGCCGACGCGAAACGTCTCCACCTGGGTCAGTTTGCCGGGGTACAGGATGAAGCCGCGGGCCTTGACCCGTTCGTAGAAGTCCTGAAACCGATAGCGCGGGTCTTGCGGGGCGTGAAAGGTGACGATGATCGGTGCCTGGATGGCGGCCGGCAGGAAGCTGCGCAGGCCCAGGGCGGCCATGCCGTCCAGCAGCGCCTGGCAGTTGCTGGCGTAGCGCCGGTGACGGGCGGGCAGGCCGCCTTCTTCGTCAAATTGCAGCAGCGCCTCATGCAGGGCGGCAACCACGTGGGTCGGCGGGGTGAAGCGCCACTGGCCGGTGCTGGCCAGGTAGCTGTGCTGGTCGAACAGGTCCATCGCCAGGGAGTGGCTGTTGCCCTGAGCTGCGGCCAGCGCAGCTTTCCGTGCGAACACAAAGCCCATGCCCGGCACGCCTTCCAGGCATTTGCCCGAGGCTGCGATCAGCGCGTCGAAGGGTATTTCGCGAGCATCGATGGGCAGCGCACCGAACGAGCTCATGGCGTCGATGATCAGCCGCCTGCCGTGACGTGCCACCACCTGCGCAATCTCCGCCAGCGGGTTGAGGATGCCGGTGCTGGTTTCGCAGTGGACCAGGGCGACATGGCTGATGCGGCTGTCGGCGTGCAGCAGGCGGTCCACATCGGCGGCGGTGGTGGGGGCGTCCTCGGCGGTTTCGAAGGTGCTGAACGTGCGCCCGAGCACCGCGCAGATCTTCGCCAGACGCTTGCCGTAGGCGCCGTTGATCAGCACCAGCACCTTGCCGTCGCGGGGCACCAGCGTGCCGATGGCGGCTTCGACGGCGAAGGTGCCGCTGCCCTGCAGGGGGATGCAATGGTGGCTGTCCGCACCGTTGAGAATCGTCAGCAGCCGGGCGCAGACGCTGTCGGTGAGTTGATTGAAGCGCGCATCCCATGAGCCCCAGTCTTCCAGCATCGCCTGGCGGGTGCGCAGCGAGGTGGTCAGGGGCCCGGGAGTCAGCAGGAGCGGCGCGGCAGTGGTCATTTCAGGTTCTCGCGAGGCGTTGGTGTGAAAGCTACGGCGCCTAAATTGCAGTTTGGCTTGTCATCAATCAAATTGTTTGTTGTTATGCGAGCCATCAGTGAGGCCGATAATCATGAATCTGTTTCAATTGCGGGCGTTTGACGCCGTGGCTCGCGAGGGCAGCTTTACCCGGGCGGCGGCGCGGCTGTTTATCAGCCAGCCGGCGGTGACCGGGCACATCAAGGCGCTGGAAGAGCACTATCAGATTCCACTGCTGCGCCGCACCGCACGACGGGTGGAATTGACCGAAGAGGGCACGCGCCTGGCGGCAATCACGCGGGCGATCTTCGGCCTGGTGGACGAAGCGCAGACCCTGCTGGAGGCCAATCGCCAACTGCTCAGCGGACGCCTGGAAGTCGCGGCGGACGGCCCGCACCTGGTGATGCCGATGATTGCCAGCCTGCGTGCGCGCTATCCGGGTATCACCGTGAACCTGCGCCTGGGCAATGCCCAGGAAACCCTGGCAGCGCTGTTGGCCGAGCACGCGGATGTGGCCGTGCTCACCGAAGTGGCGCCGCGCAATGGCGTGCACCTGCAGCCCTTGAGTGAGTCGCGTATTTGCGCACTGGTGCCGGCGGCGCACCCGTGGGCGAGCCTGCGCGAAGGTATTGCGCTCAAGCAGTTGCATGACGTGATCATGGTGCTGCGCGAGCCTGGCTCCATCACCCGGCGCACCTTTGACGACGCCTGCCGGGCGGCCGATGTGCAGCCCAGGGTGTTGCTGGAACTGGACAGCCGTGAAGCGGTGACCGAAGCGGTCGCGGCCGAACTGGGCGTCGGGGTGGTGTCCTCGATTGAAGTCAGCCCCGACCCGCGGGTGCGCGCGGTGCCGATCCAGGGCGATGGCCTGGTCAACCGGCACTTGCTCGGCTGTCTGCAACGGCGGCGCTCGCAGCGCATGATCCAGGCGGTTTTCGAGTTGGCGCCCTGAGGGTTTTTTGCTGGAAGGAAGCGTGGCTGCGCTATAAACTCTGCCCCCAAAGCGCCGGCCAGTAGACGTTTCGGCGCCATGGACAGTTAGAGAGTGAGTCATGGGCGCACAGTGGAAAGTCAAACATAAAGAAGCGGCATCCAATGCCAAGGGCAAGATCTTCGGCAAGCTGGTGAAGGAAATCACCATTGCCGCGCGCAACGGCGCCGACACCGCCACCAACGCCCACCTGCGTCTGGTGGTGGAGCAGGCCAAAAAGGCCTCGATGCCCAAGGAAACCCTGGAGCGCGCGATCAAGAAGGGCGCCGGCCTGCTCGGTGAAACCGTGCAGTACCACCGCGTGACCTACGAAGGGTTTGCCCCGCATCAGGTGCCGTTGATCGTCGAATGCGTCACCGACAACATCAACCGCACCGTGGCGGAAATCCGCGTGGCGTTCCGCAAGGGCCAACTCGGCGCATCCGGCTCGGTGGCCTGGGACTTCAACCATGTCGGCCTGATCGAAGCCTCGCCGGACAGCCCGGACGCCGATCCCGAGATGGCTGCCATCGAAGCCGGTGCCCAGGATTTTGAAGAGGGTGAAGAAGAAGGCACCAGCCTGTTTATCACCGAGACCACCGACCTGGACGCCGTGCAGAAAGCGCTGCCGGAGCAGGGCTTCACCGTGCTGTCGGCCAAGCTGGGCTATATCGCCAAGAACCCGGTGACCGGGTTGAGCGATGAGCAGATGGCCGAGGTCGAAGCGTTCCTCGAAGGCCTGGATAACCACGACGATGTGCAGGACATGTTTGTCGGTTTGGCAGGCTGATCACTGGGAAAACGCAGACCCAATGTGGGAGGGAGCTTGCTCCCTCTTATCCAACACAAAATAACTTATTGATTTTAAAACCTGAAGTTTCAGGCAGTCACATTCCTGTGGCGAGCGGGCTTTGTGGCGAGCGGGCTTGCCCCGCGTTGGGCTGCGCAGCAGCCCCAAAACCATGCGCTGAGCAGTGTCAGGCACACAGCGTTTTTCTTGATTGGGGGCGCTGCGCACTCCAACGCGGGGCAAGCCCGCTCGCCACAGAGGCACCGTTGTTTAGCGGTGTTGGAGAGCATCGAGCAGGGCTTCGATGTCTTCGAAGCCGGGCCGCGCCAGCACATCGGGCTGACAGCAGTTTTTGTGCAGTGCCAGCAGTTCGTCGCTCACCTGGCCGTCAACCCGCTCCAGCAATTCCCCCAGCAACACGCCGAACGCTCGCACTTCAATCCTCTGCAAGGCCCGGGTCTCCAGCGTGTCGGCCATGGCGTGGAACGACGCGGCACCAAAGTCCCCCAGCAGACACTCCCCGGCTTCATTCCACAGAATATTGTGGCCGTACAGATCGCCATGGGTGATGCCGTGCCGGTGCAGGTGCGCCGCCACCGAGGCGATACCGCGCGCCATGCGCAGTGCCACGTCGAGGCTGAACCGGGTGGCGGGCGCGTAGATGTCGCGGGTGCAGGACGCCAGGCTCGGCAGGGCAGCGAGGTTGCGGTAGCTCGGCTCGATCAGGTCCATCACCAGCGCAGCCTGTTCATCGGGGTGGCCGACCACGCGGCCGCGCACCTTGATCAGGTTGGGGTGCAGGCCGGCGGCGATGCAGGCCTGCATTTCGTGCAACGGTGAGCCGTCGCTGGTGATCGTGCCTTTGTAGAGTTTCACCGCCACCGGCAGCGCCTGGGGGGTCCACAGCGCCTGGCGGATGATCCCCGACGCACCTTCACCCAGCACCTCGCCCAGTGCCAGTTCGGTCCAGGCAATGTTCGGCGTCGCGTCCTCGCTTGCGAGGTCCGCTGCCATTTCCACCGGATTGCCGGCGTAGGCCAGCCAGGTCAGGCTGGGCAGCGTCAGCAGCCAGCGCGGCAGGTGGGTCAGGCGATTGGCGGCGATGCGGATCAATTCGAGGTTCTGACAGTTGGCCAGGCTCTCGGGCAATTGCGCCAGCCGGTTGCCGGCCAGCATCAGTTTTTGCAGCAGCGGTCGCTGGCCCAGCTCGTCGGGCAACTGGCTGATGCGGTTGTCGGTGAGGATCAGCCAGCGCAATTGCGGCGGCAACGCGGCCGCCGGTACATGGCTGATCTGGTTGGCCTTGAAGCCGATCATGCTCAACGTCGCGCAGTGGCCCAGGCTCGCCGGCAGCTCGGTAAAGGCGTTGTCCGAACAGAACAGCACGCGCAGGCGCGTCAGCCGGTGCAGGTCGTCGGGCAGGCTGCTCAGGGCGTTGCCCGTGAGGTTGAGGATTTCCAGGGTGTCGGCCAGTTCGAAGATTTCCCGGGGGAATTCGGTCAGCCCGCAGGACAGGTCCAGGCGCGTGGCACCGGCCAATTGGCCGGCCTTGAGTTGGGCGAGGGTATTCATGAACGGCGCGGTCACTCGGCAAGGGGGCGTAAAAAGGCGCTCATGATAGCGGCTCGGGCGCAGGTTGCGGGCACGCCTGTTGCAATTGCCCAAGACGGCTGGCGGTGCGCGCGAGGTCGATGGCCTGGCCGCTCATGGCCTGTGCCAGTGATTGTTCACCGATCAGCGTCAGCTGTTTGTCACGGTCGTAGAGCACGTCCACCAGATTGATAAAACGCTGTTGCACGGCAATCGGGCAGTCGGCGAGGTGGGGCAGGCCGTCGATGATCCAATGGTCATAGTCCTGGCACAGCAACAGGTAGTCCATCACGGCGGTGAGTTGTTCGCACAGATCGGCGAACGTGAAGGCGATGGTGCGCGCCTGATGGCCGCGACACGTCAACTGCCGGTTGCCCACCGTCAGGCTGTGCTCGGCGGCGTCCGGCCCGGGCAGGCCAAGCGCCTCGCGTTGCGCCGGCGTGCCCGGCCACACGTAGTGCCCGCTGGTAAAACGCTGTTGCGCGTGAGCCTGGGGCAGGCTGCGAAAATCCTCGGGTGAACTGACTTCCAGCACCTCCATGCGCGCGGCGATCAGGTCGATCACCGGCTTGAAGCGCTCATGGTACAGCGGGTTGGGCAGCAGGCCTTCGGGCGCATAGTTGGACGTCACCAGCACCAGCACGCCACGCTGGAACAGCGCTTTGAACAGCCGGCTGATCAGCATGGCATCGCCGATATCGTGCACATGGAACTCGTCGAAACACAGCACCCGGCAGCCGTCCAGTAATTCATCCAGGGTCACGGCAAGGGCGTCGTCCTGCGCGCGGTGCCGGAACATGCCCTGGTGCAGGCGGCTAAAAAACTCATGGAAGTGCACGCGCTGTTTCTCGGCCAACGGCAACGCCTGGAAAAAACCGTCGAGCAACCAGCTCTTGCCGCGCCCCACCGGACCGTGCAGATACAGGCTGCGGGTAGGCCGGCCGGCGAGCAGGTGCGTGGTCTCGCGGTGCATGGCGGCAATCGCCCGGGTCTGGCCGGCACTGAGGGTATAGCCCTGCTGCGCGGCTTTTGTCTGAAAGAACATCGCGATGGATACGTCGGTGCGGGTGTCGGGTTTTTTACCGAGCAGGCGACGAATCAGGGAACCGGCCAATACAAGTCACTCCAGGGTGCGGTGGTGGCCTACTTTAGGCGACCGCTGCAGTCTCGAAAAGCCATGATCCAGGCTAAATCCTGCCTCGACTGGCAGATTCCGCCCGAGTGGCTAACCTCATACACAGGTGTCACCCGCGCATAAGGATTTGGTGCTGTGAAGGGACGAGCGGTATTGGCAATCATGGGCGCAATGCTCTGCAACACGGTTTATGCGGCGCAACTTCAGGTTGTGGTGCGTATCGACGTGCAGCGCGGTTGCCAGTTGGTAGGCACCACGCGCAGTGCGGGTGTGGAGCAGCTTGGCGTGCTGGATTTTGGCAGCGGCCCGCGGTTGGACGACCCGGCCGGGCCGCTGAGTGCGGCGTTGATCAGCCAGCGCCAGCCGCGCCTTGAGTGCAACCCCGACACGCCGTATCAGATGCGCGTAGACGGCGGCCTGCACGGTGGCACTGGCGAAGTGCGTTATCTGGGCAATGCCACCTCTTCGAGCACACCCATTCCCTATCGTATTTATGCGGACGCCGCGCGGCTGATCCCGTTGCCGGTGAACGTGCCGGTCAGCGGCCGCGTGCCAGAAAGCGGCTCGGTCGACCTGCCGCTCTACGGCCGCATCGAACCGCTCAAGGACATTCCCGCCGTCGGCCGCTACACCGACCTGCTCAAGGTGACGGTCACGTGGTAGGCCGTCGTTTGACCCTGATGGCCATGGGCGGCCTGTGGTTGCTGGCGCCGGATGCCCGGGCGGCGGTGGCCAGCGGCTTTATCCAGGCGCGCATGGTGATCACCGCCAGTTGCGAGGTGAGCAAAGGCACGGACGTGGCCCCCGTCAGCCCGACCGGCGGCACCGCCATGCTGGATTTCGGCAGCCAGGGGCCCACCTGGAGCAACCCGTTGGCGGCCGGCATGTCGGCCGGCGATAACGCGCCGTTGATGGTCGCCTGCAACCCGACGGTCGCCAGTTTCACCGTGACCATCGACGGCGGCACCAATGCCGTCGGCACCACTCGGCGCCTGAGCAACGGGCGCCAGACAATCGCTTACCACCTGATGGCCGACCCGCTCGGGCGTATTCCGTACAGCATCGGCGAGCAACGCAGTTTCGTCGCCAGCAATGGCACGCAAATGACCATCCCGGTGTGGGGCGCCGTGGTGGCCAATACCACCGCCCTCCCGGCAGGAACCTACACCGACACATTGACCGTGACACTGGATTGGTAAACCCAAAGGATGACTCTCATGCACCCACTTGTATCGCGAATCGGCGTCTGCGCCCTGGGCCTGGCGATGGCCTCCAGCCTGAATGCGGCGACCACTGTCACCGGGCAGATCACCTCCAGCCTGACGTTGATCGCCAGCTGTCAGGTCAACGGCTCCGGTGCCGCAACCGGGCTGAATTTCGGTGCCTTGAACTTCGGCACCATCAACAGCCTGTTCACCAATGCCGACGCCCAACTGCTGGGCGGCACCGGTACCGGCGGGGCCTTGTCGATCCTGTGTTCGGCCGGCACCACGCCGGCGGTGAAGGTGCGCGCCGGCGCCCATGACGGCGCCTCGCCGGGCGGCACCCGCGCCCTGGCCGACGGCGCCGGCAACTTTGTGCCGTACGACTTCTACACCGACAGCGGGCACTCCGCGCTGCTGGCGATTGACGGTGTGGTGACCCTGGCCGCCAGCACCGGTGTAGCGCAAACCGTTGCGCTGTACGGTCGGGCCGTCGGCAAACCAGGGTTGCCGGCGGGCACCTACACGGACACGGTGGCCGTTGAACTGACGTTCTGACCATGTGGCGCACAGCGTTGCTGGCCTTCGGGCTGGCGCTGCCGTTGCCGTTGTCGGCGGTTACCAACCAGAGCTTCCAGGTGAGCGCGACCATTACGCCGGGCTGCCTGATCGTGGGCGGTGGGGTCAATTACGGTTCGCTGAACTACGGCAGCTATTCCGCCCTGGCCACCAGCACCGTGACAGCGGCCATGACCGGTGGCATCACTCTGCAATGCACGCCGGGGGTGGCACTGAGCGTGAGCGTCGACGGCGGGCTGCACAGCACCAGCGGGCGCAACCTCAAGCACAGCAGCGGCAGTGCGCAGGTGGGTTACCAGTTATTTCGGGATGCCGCATTCAGCCAGAGCCTGGGCGTGAGCCAGAGCGTCAGCGTGAGCTACAGCGATGCAAACAACATCCGTCTGCCGATCTACGGGCGGGTGGTACTGCCGGGCAATCAGCCGAATGGGACGTACAGCGACACGCTGCAGGTGCAGCTGTCTTGGTAGGGATTTGAGTATGAGGAGTGGTTTTATGCGTTCACCTTCCCGGCGCTTGTGCGCCGTGGGCATTGCCTTGCTTGCCGCGGGCCTGAGCGGGCTTGTGCAGGCCGCAAGCTCGGTGCTGATCTGGCCGATTGACCCGGTGCTGGAGGCCGATCAGCAGGCCAGCGCACTGTGGCTGGAAAACCGTGGCACCGAGACCGCCAACCTGCAGGTGCGCGTGTTTGCCTGGAGCCAGCAGAACTTCGACGAGCAGTACCAGAACCAGCGCGATGTGATCGGCAGCCCGCCCGTGGCAAGGATCGAGCCAGGCCAGAAGCAACTGGTGCGGCTGACCCGCACCAAGGAAGTACCGCCGGGGCAGGAGCAGGCCTACCGCATCATCATCGATGAAATCCCCTCCGCGCTGCAGGTGCCCGCGCCACCGGAAGGCAAGAACACCGCAGCGGCGATTCGCTTTCAGATGCGCTATTCGGTGCCGTTGTTTGCTTACGGCGCGGGCCTGTGGAGCAAGGAAGACGCGACCCGCCAGCGTGACCCCAAGGGCGCGGGCAAGCCGGAACTGAGCTGGCACAAGGTCAATGTGGCCGGGCGCAGCTACATCGAAGTGCGTAACCAGGGCGCCGTGCATGCGCGGCTCACTGACGCTTCCTTCAAGCAGAACGGGCAGACCCGGCCGCTGGTCGATGGTTTGCTCGGCTATGTGCTGCCCGGCGCGACCATGCGCTGGCCGGTGCCGGACGCCGTGTCGGCCGACCAGCCGTTACAGGTACGGATCAACGGTGCGCCGCAACTGGAGAGCCTGGCGCCCAAGCGGTAGGCGTGAAGCAGCGGGACGGGCGGTTGCCCGGGTGTTAACAGGAGGGAGATGTCCATTGAAGGACACAACGCCATGGTGAGCTGTGGTCAGACTCGCGGCATATGGCTGTCGATGGCCGTGGCTGGCGGGCTGTGGGGCGCAGCGGTGGCGGGCGAGCTGCCGCCGCCGCCGAGCAGCATGGAGGCGGTCGCCGATGCCCAATTGTTTCTGCAGTTGGTGGTCAACCAGATGGACACCGGACGTGTGATCGCGGTGGATCAGCGTGCCGGGCAGCTTTTCGTGCCCGCCGGTGCATTGCAGGAGGTGGGCATGACCCTGCCCGGTGACTTCGGGCCCAGCGTGGCTCTGGATACGGTGCCCGGCCTGCACAGCGACTACGACAGCACCGGCCAGCGCCTGCTGCTGGATGTGCCACCGTCCTGGCTGCAGGAGCAGTTCATCGGCAACCGCAGCACCTACCCGCGCACCCAGGCCATGAGCAGTTTCGGCGCGTTGCTCAACTACGATGTCTATTTCAACGATACCGATGAAGGCGGCAGCTACCTGGCCGCCTGGAACGAGGTGCGGCTGTTCGACAACTGGGGCACCTTGTCCACCACCGGGCAGTTTCGTCAGACCCTGGCCGGCGGCATCAGCGACAGCACACTCAATAACGGTTACCGGCGTTACGACACCGCCTGGCGCTTTTCCGATGATGAGCGCTTGCTCACCTACGAGGCGGGCGATCTGATCAGCGGCTCGCTGCCCTGGAGCAGTTCGGTGCGCCTGGGCGGGGTGCAGCTGTCGCGGGACTTTGCGGTGCGCCCGGACCTGGTCACCTATCCCTTGCCGCAGTTTGCCGGGGAGGCGGCAGTGCCGTCGTCAGTGGATCTGTTTATCAACGGCTACAAATCCGAAAGCGCGTTGCTGCAACCCGGGCCCTACACCCTCACCAACATTCCGTTCATCAATGGCGCCGGTGAAGCCGTGGTGGTCACCACCGATGCACTGGGCCGGCAGGTGTCGACCACGGTGCCGTTCTACGTCACCAGCACGCTGCTGCAACAGGGCCTGAGCGACTTCTCGGTCGCCGCCGGTACCTTGCGTCGCGATTATGCCCTGCGCGATTTCGGCTACGGGTCGGGCGTGGCCAGCGGCACCTTTCGCTATGGCTACTCCGACAATGTGACCCTGGAAAGCCATGCCGAAGCGTCCAGCAACCTTACCCTTGGCGGGCTTGGCGGCAATCTGCGCCTGGGCAACTTCGGCGTGCTCAATACCGCCATCAGTCAAAGCCGATTCGACGGCCGTAGCGGCCAGCAACTGAGCCTGGGTTACCAGTACAACAGCACGCGCTACAGCCTGTCGTACCAACGGGTCGAGCGCCGCGACGAGTATGCCGACCTGACCCTGGTCGACACGCCCTACGCCAGCCTCAGCAAGCGCAGCGAGCAGGTCACCCTGAGCCTCAATCTGCAGCGTTTCGGCAGCCTGGGCGTGGGCTATTTCGATGTGCAGGCGGCGGACGATTCGCGCACGCGGCTGCTCAACCTGAGCTGGAGCAAACCGCTGTGGCGCAACACCAGCTTTTACCTGTCGGCCAACCGCGAGATCGGCGACAGCAACTGGGCCATGCAGGCGCAACTGGTGATTCCGTTCGACCTCAATGGCAGCCTGGCGGTAAGCACCGAGCGCAGCAAGGACGGCGCCAGTCGCCAGCGCCTCAACTACAGCAGCGCAGTGCCCAGCGAAGGCGGGGTGGGCTACAACCTCGGGTATGCCCAGGGCGATGGCCCGACCTATCGCCAGGCTGACCTGACCTGGCGCTTGCAGTCGGTGCAGTTGCAGGCCGGCGTGTACGGCAGCAGCGATGCCGAAACGCGCTGGGCGGACGCCAGCGGCTCACTCGTCTGGATGGGTGGCAACGTGTTTGCCGCCAACCGCATCAACGACGCGTTTGTGGTGGTGAGCACCCAGGGGTTCGCCGGGATTCCGGTGCGTTACGAGAACCAGTTGGTCGGCCAGACCGATCGGCATGGCCACCTGCTGGTGCCATGGAGCAGTGCGTATTACCGCGCCAAATACGAGATCGATCCGCTGAACCTGCCGCCCAATATCCAGAGCCAGAATGTCGAGCAGCGGGTCTCGGTGCGTCGGGGCAGCGGCTACCTGCTGGAGTTTCCATTGCGACGGGTGCTTGCCGCGAGCATCACCCTGGTGGACCGCCAGCATCAGCAATTGCCGCTGGGCAGCCTGGTGGTGCATGAGCAGAGCAACACCCAGGCGGTGGTGGGCTGGGATGGCCTGGTCTACCTGGAAAACCTCAGCGCCCATAACACGCTGCAGGTCACCCTGGGCGAAGGCCAGAGCTGCCAGGCCACATTCGACATGGACGAGCAACAACAGGACGTGCCGCTGATCGGGCCGTTGGTGTGCCAATGAACGCGCCATTTTCTTTGTTGAAAAAGCTGTTGTGGCAAGCCCGCTCGCCACAGGGACAGGAACGGGGAGTATGCGGGTGAGGGGCAAGGGATGGCTGTTGGGTCTGGGGCTGCTGTGTTCGGGCCAGGCGATGGCGGCGTGTTCGGTGGCGGCCAGTGTGCCGGCCAGCTTCGGCTCGATCAGTTCGATGACGGTACGCACGGCTGCGCAGGCCAGTTCCACCACCAGCGCCGGGTTGACGTGCACCTCGGCGTTGATTTCGCTGCTGGTGCCGTCGGACCATTTTTACGCCACCATCACCTCGGCCAGCAACGGCATGGTCGGCCCGACCGGTGATGTGATCGGCTACACGATCTATGGCACCAATACCGCGAGCTTTCCGATTGCACGCAACACTCAGTTCGATTTTGGCGGCACGGGCGGCATTGCCCAGCTTATCGGGCTGATCGCAGGGCCTAGCGCGAAAACCGTGCCGCTGTACATGGGCACTATCACCGGCAGCAACGTCGCCGCCGGCCTGTACAGCGAGACACTGAACATCGCCTGGAACTGGAACTATTGCTCGGGGGTGGGCCTTGGCGGCATCTGCCTGGGGCGCGATATCGGTAACGGCACAGCCACCCTGACCGTCAGCATGACGGTGACCAACGACTGCCAGATCACCGCGCCGAATATCCTCTTTGGCAGTGCGCCGGTGGTCAGCGGTTTCACCGCAGTGACCGGACAGACCATCAACATCGCCTGCACCAAGGGCAGCGCCTATACCGTCGGGCTCAGCGACGGGCAGAACCCGGTGAGTGTCGGCGGGCGGCGGCGGATGGTTTCCGGCACCAACTACCTGGCCTACGATATTTTCAAAAGTGCCGGCACCACGCGCTGGGGCAGTGTCGGCGCGGCGCGGCGCGCCAGTTCGACGGCCGAAGTCAACCCGGGCAATGGGCTGGGCATCGGCAGCCAGGTGTACAACTACAACGCCAGGGTCTACACCGATCAGACCACGCCACCGGCCGGCGTCTATGTGGACAACGTGGTGCTCGACGTCGGCTTCTAGAACTTCAGCAGCGGCGTGCCGGGCTGGCCCACCGGGCTGACCATCGCATAGTTGTAGCCGTCACCGGACCAGTACTCGGCCTGCAGACCGTCGGCGCTGCGACTGCCACGGGGCAGGAAGCCGTTTCCCGGGCCCGGCGGGCGAATGTAAAAGCTGATGCGTCGGCCCTGCGGGTCTTCGTACAGCACCATGGCGGCCGCGCCTTGCTCGGTGGTGAGCAGGCGCCCGCTGACCGGCCTGAAACCCGCCTGGCTCAGGTCGGGCAAGCGATGGGCCTGGTTGAAGTAGCGGTCGAGCCAGGCTTGCATTGTGCCGCTGTCCTGGGTGTTGTAGTCGGCGGGCATGATGCCGTCCTGGGCAAACAGGCGGTAGGCCTGCATCGCATCGGTCATTGGCAGCGTCGGCGGATGGGTGGCTTCGCGGGCGTGCCAGCCGCCCAGCCCGCCGAGGCTGACGGCGATCATCAGCACGGCGGCTGTGGCCAGGTGCCGACGCGACCGATGCCGGATGCGCTGGCGAATCAGTGCCGGGTCCAACTGCGGGTTGGCGGGTGTTTGCAGGGCGCCGCTCAACGAGGCGCGCAGCAATTGCGCATCCTGTTGCCAGGCGTGCACCTGGGCCGCCACCTCCGGGTGGCCGGCCAGCCAGGTTTCCATCGTGCGGCGATCATTCTCCAGCAGTTGATGATCGACGTAGGCATGTAAATCGCGTTCGCTGGGAGGCAGGCTGATCATTTGAGTATCCGCAGGGAAGGGCTGGCAATTTCGCCATCGCTGAGTTGGCGCAGGGCCTGGCGGGCGCGAGACAGGCGTGACATCACGGTGCCAAGGGGCACCTCGAGTATGTCGGCGACTTCCTTGTAGCTCAGGCCTTCGACCGACACCCACAACAGCAGGGCGCGCTGCTCGGTGTTGAGTTTATCGAAGGCTTGCAGGGTGGACTGGGCCATCACCGTGCGCTCTACCGACGGCTGCGCGTCGTCGCGTCCGGTGAAGAATTCGAGCATGCGCGCGTAGCGTCGGCTGCGACGGTGGGCGTCGAGAAACTGGCGATAGAGAATCGAGAACAGCCAGGCGCGCAGGTCACCTTCGACGCGTTTGTCGGCCCAGCTGATGATCGCCCGCTCGAGTGTCGACTGCACCAGGTCGTCGGCGCTGCTGGCGTTACGGGTCAGGGACACGGCAAAACGCCGCAGCCTGGGGATGAGTTCACGTAACGGTTCGTCGAGTGCATGCATGGGCGTCTGGCTGTCCACTACGCTTGGACTTGAGAGACGTCCGGCGTTGAAGGTTATTCCCCCGCACTGAAAAAATAAATCCAGCGCCGGGGAATAGGGTGGATCGGCATTCGTCTCAATGCTCCGACCTTATGTTTCATCCCTAAGGCCATTGGCCCTGGAGTTCCTTCATGGTAGATCACTCATCACCGCCGCGTCCCGCGTTGAGCACGGCGAGCCTGATCGCACGACTCGCCGGTATCGGTGCTGTGGTTGCGGTTGTAGCCGGGGCGTTTGCCTACGTCAACGGCACACTCGACCCACAACGCCTGCGTCCCAAGACCCTGGTCAATGCGCTGGAAACCAACAACGGTGTGCATCCCGGTTTTCGACGCAACCATGCCAAAGGCGTGTGCGTGGCGGGATATTTCGAGAGCAGCGCCGAGGCCCGCGCGTACTCCCGTGCGCAGGTGTTCAGCGAGGCGAGGACGCCGGTGATCGGCCGGTTCGCCTTGCCCAGCGGCAACCCCTACGCGCCGGACAGCAGTGTGCCGATCCGCAGTTTTGCCGTGCAGTTCAGCCAGGCCAACGGCCAGCAATGGCGCACGGGCATGAACAGCATGCCGGTGTTCCCGGTGGGCACGCCCGAGGCGTTCTACCAGATGCTCAAGGCCGGTGCGCCCGACCCGGCCACCGGCAAGCCGAACCCGGCGAACATGCCGGCGTTTTTTGCCGCGCACCCTGAGACGGCTGCGTTTCTGGCGTGGGTCAAGACAGCGAAGCCTTCTGCCAGTTATGCCACCGAGTCCTATAACGGCATCAACGCGTTTTACCTGGTGAATGCCGAGGGCAAGCGCCAGGCCGTAAGGTGGGGCGTGGTGCCGCAGAGTCAGGATGCAGCGGGCGATGTCGCCCCGTCGGGCAGCGACTTTCTGGAAAAGGACCTGGTGCAGCGCCTGACGGCGGGGCCGCTAAGGTGGCAACTGAACATGACCCTGGCCAACCCCGGCGATCCGGTGGACGACGCAAGCAAGGCCTGGAGCGGTGAACACAAGGTGCTGAACGCCGGTACGCTGGTGCTGCAAGGCAGCCAGCCGCAGGCGGATGGCGATTGCCGTGACATCAACTTCGACCCGCTGATTTTGCCGAGTGGCATCGAAGCCTCCAGTGACCCATTGCTGGCCGCGCGTTCGGCGGCTTACGCCAGTTCGTATTTACGCCGCGCCGGTGAAGTCAGCCCGCTGCACAGCGCCCCGCAGGAGTCGAAACCATGAGTGCTCAACCGCGTTTTTTTGCGCCGCTGGCGCGCCTGCTGCATTGGGTGATGGCGCTGATGGTCATTGCCATGCTGTTTATCGGTGCGGGGCTTGCGGCATCGGTATCGGAACGGCATGAGTGGCTGCTGCACCTGCACAAGCCGCTGGGCATCGCGATTCTGGCGTTGGTGATTGTGCGGTTGGTGGTGCGCTTTTCCACGCGTCAACCGCCGCTGCCGGCTGATTTGCCGCTGTGGCAGGTGTTGGCGGCCAAGGCGTCTCATCTGCTGCTGTATGGGTTGATGCTGGTGTTGCCATTGCTTGGCTGGGCGATGATTTCAGCGGCCGGAGATCCGGTAATGCTCAGCAGTTCGGTGCAGTTGCCGGCCTTGGTGGCGGCGAATGCGCCGTTGTTTGCGCTGTTGCGCAGGGCCCATGGGTTTTTGGCGTATGTGCTGTTTTTTACCGTGCTGGCGCACCTGGCGGCGGCGCTGTTTCACGGGTGGATTCGGCGCGATGGGGTGTTGCAGAGCATGACTGGGCGCGATGCTGGAGCAGATTGAGCGCTAACTGCGTGAGGCTCCTAGCGCTGTCGCGCAGCAAACTGGAGCCTCTGTGGCGAGCGGGCTTGCCCCGCGTTGGGGTGCGCAGCGCCCCCAATCGAGCAAAACGCTGTGTATCTGATACGGCTCAGCGCCTGGCTTTGGGGCTGCTGCGCAGCTCAACGCAGGACAAGCCTGCTCGCCACAGGGGAGCGGCGGTGCGACGATTCGACTTGCCCGCGAAAGCGGTGGGTCAGTCAACATCAATGTTTGCTGGGCCGACGCCATCGGGAGCAAGCCCCCTCCCACATTTGTACAGCGTTCGGCAGACCATTTCGGTCGGCTCTCAGGCCGCCACGCTTTTGCTTTTGCTTTTGATCTGGAAGCGCCCCGTCAAACACGCTGGCCGAACGCAGGTTTTGGAGCGTGGGTAACCCGGCAGGACGCCGGGTTAGCCGCGCTGGGCCAAGGATGGCCCATCGCGGCGGCCCACGCTCCAAAGCCTGCGTTCGGGCACACCGAGCCTGGGCGAGGTGCCGAGTGTTGGGGCAAGAGCCCTTTTGGTTACTTTTGGGGCTCTTTTCCAAAAGTGACCCGCCGTAAGGGCGGAACCCTAAGTCGCCGTTACCGCACAAACCGATATGTACACCGAAAAGTCGCACCGCTCGTTGCTTCGAGCATCACGCTGGCTTAACTGAACGGCATTAGGGCAAGCCCCGCGTTGAGCTGCGCAGCAGCCCCAAAGCCAGGCGCTGAGCCGTATCAGGTACACCGCGTTTTGCTCGATGGGGGGCGCTGCGCACCCCAACGCGGGGCAAGCCCGCTCGCCACGGGCGTATGGCTGCCTGAAATTTCAGGTGCGCCATGTAAATGGATCAGCGCAGGCTCGTGGCGACATCCGCCACGGTACTCAACACATCCTTGCCCAGTTGCCTGGAGCGATCCCCTGACCAGCCGGTTTTGGGGTTGGGTGCATCGTCGTTGTCCTTGAACGGCATCTCCAGAGTCAGCGACAGGCAATCGTACTTCTGGCCCACGGCGTTGCAGGCCAGGGTCATGTTGGCTTCGCCCGGCAGGTCGCGGGTGTAGCCGTGAGTGGTCTGGAAGTCGCGGGTCAAGGCGCTGAGGTGGCTGCGAAAGTGTTTTTCCAGCGCTTCGATGCGCGGCGTATAGCCCGGGTTGCCTTCGCAGCCGGCGGTGAACACGTAGGGGATTTCTTCGTCGCCGTGGATATCGAGGAACAGGTCCACGCCGTACTTTTCCATCTGTTGCTGTACGAACAGCACTTCGGGGCTCATTTCCTGGCTGGCGCTCTGCCAGGCGCGGTTGAGGTCCTGGCCCATGGCGTTGGTGCGCAGGTGGCCGTGGAAAGCGCCATCGGGGTTCATGTTGGGCACCAGGTACAGGTCGGCGACCGCCAGCAGCTTTTTAAGCTCGGTATCGCCGTCGCGTTGCAGACGTTCGATAACGCCTTCCATGAACCATTGCGCCATGTGCTCGCCCGGGTGTTGCTGCGCGATGATCCACACTTTGAGTCGGCCTTCGCCGCCTTTGCCACGGCGCAGCAACTGGATATCGCGGCCTTCGACACTTTTACCGGTGGCCAGCAGTTGGGTACCGGCGTGTTTCAGGGCCTGGTCGATCAGCCAATCGTGGCGCTCACGGCTGTAGGGTTCAAAGTAGGCGAACCAGGCATGTTTCTCGCGGCTTTGAAGGCTGATGTGCAGCGTCTCGCCGTCAAAGCGCGTGGGCACGCGGAACCAGTTGACGTGATCGTACGACGCCACGGCGTTGTAGCCGCTCCAGGCATTTTTATACGAGGAATGGCTCGCGTTGCTCAGGCGGAAGGTGTGGGTGTGGCCCACGTGCATGCCTTCGGCCTTGAAGTGGAACCACTGGAAATGCTGGCTGCGGGTATCGGGTTTGATCGCCAGCAGCAACTGATAGGCATCGCTGGCATCCAGGACCTGGATGTTGCCGCTGTCGAAGTCGGTGCTGATCTTGATGGAGGTCAAGGCCACGGTCATGGTCTGGTTGCCTGAATATGAGTTGTGGCGGCTATATTACACAGAGGCTGGGCAAAATCTTGATGCAAAATTGTTGCAGGGGAGGGGGCATTCTTCCTGATCCGGCGGCGGCTTGAAAACGGTGAGATTGATTCTCAGGCGCTGTTTCTCAAAGATCCCGTCCAGAGCGGTTGGGCGACTTTCATTGGGCAATGGTCTTTTGCTACCATGCGCGCCATCAAGCAACACACAGTCTTCATTAGCCTGAAGCCACGCCAGGGAAACTGGCAAAAAAAAGACCCGGCCAAAGAGCCGGGTCAAAAACCGTGATTAGCCTGATGAGGAGATATTCCAAGAGTCCGACCTAAGGTCTCTTGGTCTATCGACTGATCTCGCGATCAGCTGAGTCCAATAATAATCATTATCATTTGCAAGTCAAATGTTTTTATCCACTGGATAGAAATATTTTTGCTTCGCGTCCTCACACGTTTGCCTCGGCCTGCGGCCGTAGCAACGATCGCTCTACCATCGCCTTCGCCATATCGATCAGATACACCACTGAAAACGCCAGGTCGCGCTGATTGCCCTGATGGCTGCTCGCAGATTCGTAAGCCGTAGCGGCTGCACTGCGCAGCAGGTCGGAGGCATGCACCAGGGCTTCTTCATGGCTGATGCCGGGTTTGATGTGAAAGAAGGTGTCGTCTGCCCTGGAGTCGGACATATTCGCTTTCAAGTAATAGTCCAATGCACGTTGGGCGGCGCCGCTGGTGTGCATGTCGAGTGCTTCGTCAGTGGAAGGTGTTTCGAGCGGTAGATACGGGGTGGTCGTCATCGTGGGCGATACTCTGATGGGGGCGGAATCCTTGAGATTGATAATAGTACGTATCGTATTTATGTCGTTTCGTGGATTACTACAAACTGTTTATTGCCCTGAAAAATACGCAACGTATTGTCACGCACCATGGATAAATGGATAGCGTTGGTCCGGGCCAACATGAAAGACCGCAAGGTCACCCAGGATGAACTGGCCGAACGCCTGGGCATGTCCCAGGGGGGTGTGGGCCATTGGCTCAACAAACGCCGGGTGCCCAGCCTTGCGGACATGAACCGGGTGCTGGCGGAACTGGGACTGGGCTATCTGGAGGTGGCGCTGGAGATTCGTGAGCGGGTCGACGCAGAGCGGCCACTGGAACACCACTACAACCCGTATTTCCGCTACCCGGTCAGCGACTGGAACGGGCTCTGTGAAGTGCGCGAAGAACGTGCGCCCTATGGCCCCGAGCGCTTTGAGCTGACGGACTATCACGCGGGCGGCGAAGCCTTCTGGCTCCCCGTAACCGGCGACGCCATGACCGCCCCTACAGGGCTCAGCGTCAGCGCAGGCATGCTGATCCTGGTCGACCCTTCCATCGATGCCGTTCCCGGCAAGCTGGTCGTTGCGCAATGGGACGACAGCCCCCGGGCCACCTTTCGCCAATTGCAGGAAGAAAGCGGCCAGCTGTACCTGGTGCCGCTCAATCCCACCTACCCGAAGCTGCTGTTCACCGACGATTGCCGCATCCTCGGTGTTGTCGTGCAAGCCACCGCGAGGTTCTAGTCGGCTATTTCCAGTTCCACCAGTGCACTGCCTTCAGCCACCATCTCGCCTTCCTGGCAAAACAGCGCCTTGACCACTCCGGCCACGGGCGCGCGAATGCTGTGTTCCATTTTCATTGCTTCGAGCACCACCAGTTGCGTGCCGGCTTCGACAGGCTGACCAACCTCCACCAGCACCCGCACGATGCTGCCGTTCATGGGCGCAGTGAGACCGCCCTGTTGCGACTGGCCCGCCTCCACCGCCGCAATCGGGTCAAACAGGCTGACCGCCTGCATCTCGCCGTCCCAGCGCAGGTATACGGCGCTTTCATGACGCACCGCCAGGTGCGCGCGGCGTATGCCCTGATCGTCGATCAGCAACTGCTCACCGTGCATCTTGTGCGCAGCGCCGGCAGCCAATGTCACCACCCGATCCTGCCCATTGCAGCTCAAGTGCAGCGAAACCTGCGCCGGCAGCCCCGCGCGAAAGCCCCGGGTATCCGCCCAAGGCCCTTCACCGCGCGGCAGACTCTGCATGAACGCCGAACCCGCCGCCTGCCAGAACCCGTCGCTCAACGCACCCTCCGTCGGCAGCAACTGCGCCTGATAACGCGGAATGAACCCGGTATCGAGCTCGGCCGCCGCAAACGCCGGATGGCCGATGATGCGTCGTAGAAAACCCAGATTGGTCTTGAGCCCACCCACAGCGAACTCGTCGAGCATGGCCAGCAGACGCAGGCGCGCCTGCTCGCGGTCCTCGCCCCAGGCAATCAGCTTGCCCAGCATCGGATCGTAGAACGGCGAGACCCTGTCACCTTGCTCCACGCCGCTGTCCACGCGACGTCCAGGCCCCGGGTCGCACTCGCGGTACAGCGCCAGGTGCCCGGTGGCAGGCAGAAAATCATGGGTCGGATCTTCGGCATACAGCCGCACCTCGATGGCGTGGCCATTCAACGGCACCTGCGCCTGAGTGATCGGCAGCGCTTCGCCCTGGGCCACGCGGATCTGCCAGGCTACCAGATCAAGGCCGGTAATCGCTTCGGTCACCGGATGCTCCACCTGCAGCCGGGTGTTCATCTCCATGAAGAAAAATTCGCCACGGGCATCCAGCAAAAACTCCACCGTGCCCGCGCCCACATAACCAATCGCCTGCGCCGCGCGCACTGCCGCTCCACCCATGGCCTTGCGCTGTTCAACACTCAGCCCCGGCGCCGGGGCTTCTTCCACCACCTTTTGATGACGCCGCTGGATCGAGCAATCGCGCTCATTGAGGTACAGGCAGTGGCCGTGCCCATCGGCGAACACCTGGATTTCCACATGCCGCGGCTTGAGCAGGTATTTCTCCACCAGCATCTGCCCGTTGCCGAACGAGGACACTGCCTCACGCTGGGCTGAAGCCAGGGCTTCGGCCAACTGGCTGATGTCTTCGACCACCTTCATGCCCTTGCCGCCGCCGCCGGCAGTCGCTTTCAGCAGCACGGGATAGCCGATGCGCGCGCAGGCGTCGCGAAAGGTGTCCAGGTCCTGGGCCTCGCCGTGATAACCCGGTACCAATGGCACCCCGGCGGCTTCCATCAACGTCTTGGCCGCCGACTTGCTGCCCATGGCATCGATGGCCGAGGCGGGCGGGCCGAGGAAGATCAGGCCTGCAGCCTCGATGGCGCGGGCAAACGCTGCGTTTTCCGAGAGAAAGCCATAGCCCGGATGAATCGCCTGGGCGCCACTGGCCTTGGCGGCGGCGATGATCTTGTCGATTTGCAGGTAACTTTCCGTAGCTTTGCTGCCGCCCAGGTCGACGCGAATGTCCGCCTCGCGACTGTGCCGCGCATCGCGGTCGATGGCGCTATGCACGGCTACCGTGGTCAGCCCCATCGCTTTGGCGGTGCGCATGATCCGGCAGGCAATTTCGCCACGGTTGGCGACCAGCAGGGTGGTAAGTGGTCTCATGGGCGTGGCTCCCGGGACTGCCAGACAGGCGTGCGTTTTTGCAGGAATGCACGCAAGCCTTCCTGGCCTTCGGCGCTGACGCGAATACGCGCGATGGCATTTTCGCAATAGCGCCGCAGGGCTGGCGTGAGGGCGCCGTGGCCCACTTCGCGCAGCAGGTCCTTGCTGGCGCGCATGGCCGCCGGGCTGTTCTGCAGCAGGTTGGTCACCCAGACGTCCACTTGCTGCTCCAGCATGTCGGCCGAATAACTCTCCGCCAGCAGGCCGATTTCCCGCGCACGCTGGCCGCCAAATCGCTCGGCCGTCAGAGCATAGCGGCGCGCCGCGCGCTCACCGATAGCCTGCACCACGAACGGGCTGATCACCGCCGGTGCCAGGCCGATGCGCACTTCCGACAGGCAGAACTGCGCATCATCGGCGCCGATTGCCATGTCGCAGCAACTGATCAAACCCAGCGCCCCCCCATAGGCGGCGCCTTGCACCACGGCCAGGGTGGGGATTTTCAGCTTGGCGAGGTTGTACATCAGCTCCGCCAGTTCGCGCGCGTCATCCAGGTTAGTGTGGTAGTCCAGCTCGGCCGACTGCTGCATCCAGGCCAGGTCAGCCCCTGCGCTGAAGTGCCGGCCGCGTCCGCGCACCACCAGAAAGCGCAGGGAAGGGTCGCCCTGCACGTGGTCCAGGGCGAGGATCAATTCGCGGATCATCTCGGCGTTGAACGCGTTGTTCTTGGCTTCACGACTGAGCCATAACGTGGCAAAGCCACGGCTATCGGTGATCAGTTCGAGGGTGTTGAAATCGTGCATGGGGACAAGCTCCATTTACATGCGGAACACGCCGAAGCGGCTCGGCTCGATGGGGGCGTTCAGTGCGGCGGACAGTGCCAGGGCGAGTACCTCGCGGGTCTGCACCGGGTCGATGACGCCGTCGTCCCACAGGCGGGCGCTGGAGTAATAGGGATGGCCCTGGGTTTCATACTGGTCGAGGATCGGCTGCTTGATCGCGGCTTCATCCTCGGCGCTGAAGGCAGTGCCGGCGCGTTCGGCCTGTTCGCGCTTGACCTGCACCAGCACGCCGGCCGCCTGCTCGGCACCCATCACGCCGATGCGCGCGTTGGGCCACATCCATAAAAAACGCGGGTCATAGGCGCGCCCGCACATGCCGTAGTTGCCGGCCCCGAAGCTGCCGCCGATGATCACGGTAAATTTCGGCACCCTGGCGCAGGCCACCGCCGTGACCAGCTTGGCGCCGTGCTTGGCGATGCCGCCGGCTTCATACTTCTGCCCGACCATGAAACCGGTGATGTTCTGCAGGAACAGCAGGGGAATCCCGCGCTGGCAGGCCAGCTCGATAAAGTGCGCGCCTTTCTGCGCGGCTTCGGCGAACAGGATGCCGTTGTTGGCGAGGATCGCAATCGGGTAGCCATGCAAGTGCGCAAAGCCGCAGACCAACGTGGTCCCGAACAGCGCCTTGAATTCATCGAATACCGACGCATCCACCAGCCGCGCGATCACCTCGCGCACATCGAATGGTTGCTTGGCCTCGGCCGGGATCACCCCGTAGAGCTCTTCTGCGCTGTACAGCGGCGCTACCGGCGGGCGTAGGCGCAACTCGCCCAGCTTGCGCCAGTTGAGGTTGGCCACGCTGCGGCGGGCCAGGGCCAGGGCGTGTTCGTCGCTGTCGGCGTAGTGGTCGGCCACGCCGGAGATTTTGCAGTGCACATCGGCGCCGCCCAGGTCCTCGGCACTGACCACTTCGCCGGTCGCCGCTTTGACTAACGGCGGGCCGGCCAGGAAGATCGTGGCCTGCTGGCGCACCATGATCGCCTCGTCGGCCATGGCCGGCACATAGGCACCGCCGGCGGTGCACGAGCCCATCACCACGGCGATCTGCGGGATGCCCTGGGCGCTCATGTTGGCCTGGTTGAAGAAGATCCGCCCGAAGTGTTCGCGGTCCGGGAACACCTCATCCTGGCGCGGCAGGTTGGCGCCGCCGGAGTCCACCAGGTAGATGCACGGCAGGCGGTTCTGCTCGGCGATGGTCTGCGCGCGCAGGTGTTTTTTTACCGTCAGCGGGTAGTAGGAGCCGCCTTTGACCGTGGCATCGTTGGCGACAATCATGCATTCCACACCCTCGACGCGGCCAATCCCGGCAATCACCCCGGCGGCCGGCACGTCTTCGCCATACACCTGATGGGCGGCCAGTTGGCTGAGTTCGAGGAACGGCGAGCCCGGATCGAGCAGACGATTGATGCGTTCGCGCGGCAGCAGTTTGCCGCGCGAGGTATGCCGCTCCTGGGCCTTGAGGCCGCCGCCTTGTTGCACCTGGGCGAGGAGGGCATGCAGGGCGTCGACCTGCTGACGCATCGCCGCGCTGTTGGCGGAAAATTCCGCCGAGCGTGGGTTGAGCTGGGTGTGCAAGGTGGCCATGGCGCGCTCCTTCAGCGGGTTTCGTTGAACAGTTCGCGACCGATCAACATGCGCCGAATCTCACTGGTGCCCGCGCCGATTTCATACAGCTTGGCATCACGCAGCAGGCGCCCGGCGGGGAATTCGTTGATGTAGCCATTGCCGCCGAGAATCTGGATCGCGTCGAGGGCCATCTGTGTGGCGCGCTCGGCGCTGTAGAGGATCACACCGGCGGCGTCCTTGCGCGTGGTCTCGCCGCGCTCGCAGGCCTGGGCCACGGCGTAGAGGTAGGCGCGGCTGGCGTTGAGCTGGGTGTACATGTCGGCGACCTTGCCCTGGATCAGCTGGAATTCGCCGATGCTCTGGCCGAACTGCTTGCGGTCGTGAATGTAGGGCACGATCAGGTCCATGCAGGCCTGCATGATCCCGGTGGGCCCGCCGGCCAGCACCACGCGCTCGTAGTCAAGCCCGCTCATCAGCACTTTCACGCCGCCGTTGAGCACACCGAGGATGTTGTCTGCGGGCACTTCGACGTCGTCGAAAAACAGCTCGCAGGTGTTGGAGCCGCGCATGCCCAGCTTGTCGAACTTGTTGCTGCGGCTGAAGCCTTTCCAGTCGCGCTCGACGATGAATGCGGTGATGCCGTGGGCGCCCCTTTCCAGGTCGGTCTTGGCATAGATCACGTAGGTGCTGGCATCGGGGCCGTTGGTGATCCAGGTTTTGCTGCCATTGAGCACGTAGCAGTCGCCGCGTTTGTCGGCGCGCAGTTTCATCGAGACCACGTCGGAGCCGGCGTTGGGCTCGCTCATGGCGAGGGCACCGATGTGCTCGCCGCTGATCAGTTTGGGCAGGTACTTGAGCTTCTGTTCATGATTGCCGTTGCGGTTGATCTGGTTGACGCACAGATTGGAGTGCGCACCGTAGGACAACGCCACGGAGGCCGAGCCGCGGCTGATCTCCTCCATGCTCACCACATGGGCCAGGTAACCCAGGCCGGCGCCGCCGTATTCTTCCGCCACAGTGATGCCGAGCAGGCCCATGTCACCGAACTTGCGCCACAGGTCGGCGGGGAACAGGTTGTCGATGTCGATCTGCGCGGCGCGTGGTGCGATTTCCTTGGCCACGAAGGACTGCACCTGGTCGCGCAGCATGTCGATGGTTTCGCCGAGGGCGAAGTTCAGGGACGGATAACTCATGGCAGGCACCTTACTGTGAGCTTTGTTGTTGTGTGGGTCGAGTGCCGGGGAGGGCTATGACCTTTACGTTAACGTAAGCTTGCGTTAAGGCGCTGTCAATCGTAGTTTACGTTTACGTCAACCCACAAAAAACACAACAGGGGATGGTGATGGATCAACCGAACCAGAGCTACAGCCGTGGCGCCCAGGACAAGGCGCTGCTGGCGATGACCATCGGCCAGGCCTTCGATCAGACTGCCGCACGCTATCCCGAGGGCGAGGCGCTGGTGGTACGCCATCAGCGGCGCCGCTTCAGCTGGCGGCAACTGGCTGAAACGGTCGACCTGCACGCCCGCGCTTTCCTGGCCCTGGGCATGCAAGCTGGCGACCGCCTCGGTATCTGGGCGCCCAACTGCGCCGAGTGGTGCATCACCCAGATCGCCAGCGCCAAGCTCGGGGTGATTCTGGTCAACATCAACCCGGCCTATCGCAGCAGCGAACTGGACTACGTGCTCAAGCAATCCGGCTGCCAATGGCTGGTGTGCGTCGGCGCGTTCAAGACGTCCGATTACCACGCCATGCTGCAGGCGCTCGCGCCCGACCTGCGTGCCACCGTCAGCCTCGACCCCAGCCCGCCCGAGGGCTTCGTACCCTGGGCGCAACTGGCGAGCATGGGGGCGGAGATTGCTCATGAACACTTGCAGCAGCGCCAGGCCAGCCTGCACTTCGATCAACCCGTGAACATCCAGTACACCTCCGGCACCACCGGGTTTCCCAAGGGTGCCACCCTCAGTCACCACAATATTCTCAACAACGGCTACATGGTCGGCGAAAGCCTTGGCCTTACCGCGCAGGATCGTCTGGTGATCCCGGTGCCGCTGTACCACTGCTTCGGCATGGTGATGGGTAACCTGGGCTGCATCACCCATGGCACCACCATGATCTACCCCAATGATGGCTTCGACCCGTTGCTCACCCTGACCGCCGTCGCCGAGGAGCGCGCCACGGGCCTGTACGGCGTGCCGACGATGTTCATTGCCATGCTTGATCATCCGCAGCGCGGCGAGCTGGACCTCGCCAGCCTGCGCACCGGGATCATGGCCGGCGCTACCTGTCCCATCGAAGTGATGCGCCGGGTCATCAGCGAGCTGCACATGGGCGAGGTGCAGATCGCCTATGGCATGACCGAAACCAGCCCGGTGTCGTTGCAGACCGGCCCGGATGACGACCTGGAGCGACGCGTCACCACCGTCGGTCGCACCCAGCCGCACCTGGAAAATACAATCATCGACGCCGCCGGTAACACCGTGGCACGTGGCGAGATCGGTGAACTGTGCACCCGTGGCTACAGCGTGATGCTCGGCTACTGGAACAACCCCGAGGGCACCCGCCAAACGATCGACGCGGCGGGCTGGCTGCACACTGGCGACCTTGCGACCATGGACCCGCACGGTTACGTGTGCATTGCCGGGCGCAACAAGGACATGATCATCCGTGGTGGCGAGAACGTGTACCCGCGCGAGCTGGAGGAATTTTTCTTCACTCACCCGGCGGTGGCCGACGTGCAGGTCATCGGCATTCCCGACGAGCGCTACGGTGAAGAAATCGTCGCCTGGATCAAATGCCATCCGGGCCATGTGGTCGATGCGCTTGAGCTGCAAGCCTGGTGCAAGGGCCGCATCGCACACTTCAAGACGCCCAGGCACTTCAAGTTCGTGGATGAGTTTCCGATGACGGTGACGGGCAAGGTACAGAAATTCCGCATGCGCGAGATCACGCTTCAAGAGCTGCGAACGCAGTCCTGACAGCCACGCAAAATCCCTTGTGGGAGCAGGCTTGTTGTGGCGAGCGGGCTTGCCCTAATGCCGTTCAGTCAAGCGCAGATTCCCTGTGGCGAGCAGGCTTGTCCTGCGTTGGGCTGCGCAGCGGCCCCAAAACCAGACGCTGAGCCGTATCAGGTACACCGCGTTTTGCTCGATTGGGGGCGCTGCGCACCCCAACGCGGGGCAAGCCCGCTCACCAAAGGTTTTCTGTTGGCTGTGCGACAGCGCAACGTGGAGCCTCCAACCTTTAAGGGCAGAAACGACAAAAGGGACCCGAAGGTCCCTTTTAATGTGTCGCTGCGTGCTCTTTTTTTATTATTGAGGGGCGGCCTGTTGTTGTTTTTGGCAGCCGTGGCCCTTTACTGCTGTTTTGGGTGACCCCCATCCGGGGTCAAGAGCAAACGTATTTTTTTGAGCGCTGAAGTGCTTCCAAAAAAATCTGTTAGCTGCGTCTCTGCCGTGTTGTTTTTGTTATGTCAGAGTCGTTACGTCTTGTTTTTATTAGGCTTGGTGCTTTTTATTCTTGTTATGCAATAGAGATAGCAGGAGCCATGCCAACTTTTAAATTTCTATTAAAATCAATAGCTTATTTTTTATGCCGCGATTGCCTCTGCGCAAAGGCGGCCAATTATGTTCCCGCGTTACCCGCTGTGTCGGCGCCCGGTAACACATTGTCACAGCCATGCTACTCAACTGGCGCTACGCACCTTCGCCACCCGCGACCCACTGGCGCGCCCCAGCACCTGGCTGATCTGCCGGCCCGCGTCAATCAGGCGCGAGAGGTCGATGCCGGTGTGGATGCCCAGCCCGTCGAGCAGGTACACCACGTCTTCGGTGGCGACGTTACCGCTGGCGCCCTTGGCATACGGGCAGCCGCCAAGGCCTGCGATAGAGCTGTCGAACACCTGGATACCTTCCAGCAGGCTGGCATAGATATTCGCGATCGCCTGGCCGTAAGTGTCGTGGAAGTGTCCGGCAAGCTTCTCCCTTGGCACCTGGGCGCCAACGACCTCGAACAACCGCCGCGTATCGCCTGCCGTGCCGGTGCCGATGGTGTCGCCCAGGGACACTTCATAGCAGCCCATGGCGTACAGCTCGCGGGCCACCGCAGCGACCTGTTCCGGCGCGACGTCACCTTCGTAAGGGCATCCCAGCACACAGGACACGTAGCCGCGCACGCTGACACCGTGCTGCCGGGCTGCGCTCATGATCGGTGCGAAGCGCTCCAGGCTCTCGCTGATCGAGCAGTTGATGTTGCGTTGCGAGAACGCCTCGGACGCGGCCGCAAACACCGCGACCTCCTTGACGCCGGCCGCCAGCGCATCTTCAAAGCCGCGCAGGTTGGGCGCCAGCGCGCCGTAGGTCACGCCGGGCTTGCGCCGGATCTGCGCAAACACCTCGGCGGAGCCGGCCATCTGCGGCACCCATTTGGGCGACACAAAGCTGCCCACTTCGATATAGCCCAGCCCGGCGTCGCTCAAGGCGTCCACCAGACGGACCTTGTCCGCCACGGCGATGGGCTGGGCTTCGTTCTGCAAACCGTCGCGTGGGCCGACTTCAACCAGGCGTACGTGGGAGGGGAGGGGCATGAGGATTACCTTCTGTTCAATGGCCAGACTGGCTCATGGTGTGGGCCAGGGCTTGAGTGCAGCGTTCTTCGGCGGTGTCCAGTTCCAGCTTCATCTGTTCGATGTCCAGCAGTTGCTGTTCCAGCTGTTCACGCCGCTCGGCGATCTTGGCCAGCATGCTGTTGAGCTGGATGTGGTTGCCGCTGGTGGGATCGTAGAGTTCGATCAGCTCGCGGCATTCGGCCAGGGAGAAACCGATGCGCTTGCCGCGCAGAATCAGCTTGAGGCTGACCTTGTCCCGCGCCGAGTAGATACGCTCCTGGCCCCGACGCTCCGGGGTCAGCAGGCCTTGCTCTTCATAAAAGCGAATGGCGCGGGTGGTGATGTCGAGCTCGCGGGCGAGGTCGGAGATGCTGTAGGTGGTGCTCATGGCGGCGCTCGGCGGATGGCTTGGCGCTAAGCTAATGGCTGGTTGACGTAAACGTCAATAACATCCCATGGCTTTCATCTTGCCGTGGCGAGCGGGCTCGCCACCACGACAACCCCGGCAAGCCCGCCCAGTCAAAGGTCAGGCCTGTTTGCCATCGAGCTTCTTCTCATGGGCCGTCACCTGCTGGCACAGCTCGATCATCTGCTCGCGCATCCAGCGGTTGGCCGGGTCCTGGTCGGTGCTTTCATGCCAGTACAAATGGGTTTCCACGGGCGGCACGTCGTTCACCGGCAGGTTGACCCAGTGCAGTTCGTGGCGGCGGGCGAAGCGCTCGGGCACGGTCATGACCATGTCGGTCTGCTGCAGCACCTGCGAGGCCATCAGGTAATGCTGGGAACGCAGCGCGATCTTGCGCTGGATGCCCATCTTGCCCAGGGCCAGGTCGACATGGCCCAGGCCGTTGCGGCGGCTGGAGATATGAATGTGGGTCAGCGACAGGTAATCATCCAGGCTGAGCTTGTCCTTGCCCGCCAGCGGATGGCCCTTGCGCATGGCGCACACGTAGCGGTCTTCCATCAGCTTGACGTGACGCACTTGCGGGTCGGTGTTGAGCGGTGCGTCCACGGCAAAATCCAGGCGCCCGGCCGCCAGTTCCTTGGTGGTCTCGCGGCGCTTGGACAGGAAACTTTCGATCACCACCGTGGGTGCCAGCCGGCGCAGGCGCTGGAACAGCAGCGGCAGAATCACCGCCTCGGTGAGGTCGGTCATGCTGATGCGATAGGTCTTGGCCGCCTGTTGAGGATTGAAAATCCGGCTTTCCTGCACCGATACCCGCAGCAACGACAGCGCATTGCGCACCGGGCCGATGATGTTCTGCGCCATCGGCGTAGGCACCATGCCCTGGGCGGTGCGCACGAACAGCGGGTCGTTGAAGGTCTCGCGCAGGCGGGCCAGCGCGTTGGATACCGCCGGTTGCGTAATGCCGACGATCTGCCCGGCGCGGGTCAGGTTGGCTTCGGTGTAGATCGCATCAAAGACGATGAAGAGGTTCAGGTCGACCTTGCTCAGATTCATTGCGTTGCGCTCTTATTGTTAGGTGCCGATAGGCTGATCATATATCGGTGATGAATGTTAATACACGCCGAGAATAGGCTAGGTAAATTATCAGCGCTGTTCTAGCATCGAATTCATGACCTAAACAACCTCTCAGAGAAGGGAGCTGCCCATGGATTTCGCCTATTCGCCCAAGGTTCAGGAACTGCGTGAACGCGTCACTGCATTCATGGACGCTTACGTCTACCCGGCCGAGCCGGTGTTTGAACGCCAGGTCAGCGAAGGCGACCGCTGGCAGCCCACAGCGATCATGGAAGAACTCAAGGCCCGCGCCAAAGCCGAAGGCCTGTGGAACCTGTTCCTGCCCGAGTCCGAACTCGGCGCCGGCCTCACCAATCTGGAATACGCGCCGCTGGCCGAAATCATGGGCCGCTCGCTGCTGGGGCCGGAGCCGTTCAACTGCTCGGCCCCCGACACCGGCAACATGGAAGTGCTGGTGCGCTATGCCAACGAAGAACAGAAACAGCGCTGGCTCGAACCGCTGCTGCGCGGCGAGATCCGTTCGGCCTTCGCCATGACCGAGCCGGACGTGGCTTCGTCCGATGCCACCAACATGGCCGCCCGTGCCGAGCGCCAGGGCGATGAGTGGGTCATCAACGGCAAAAAATGGTGGACCTCCGGCGCCTGCGACCCGCGCTGCAAGATCCTCATCTTCATGGGCCTGAGCAACCCGGACGCGCCGCGTCACCAGCAGCATTCGATGATCCTGGTGCCGGTGGACACACCCGGTGTGAAAATCCTCCGCCCGCTGCCGGTGTTCGGCTACGACGACGCGCCCCACGGTCACGCCGAAGTGCTGTTCGACAACGTACGGGTGCCCTACGAAAACGTCCTGCTTGGCGAAGGCCGTGGCTTCGAGATCGCCCAGGGGCGCCTCGGCCCCGGCCGTATTCACCATTGCATGCGCTCGGTGGGCATGGCCGAACGCGCGCTGGAACTGATGTGCAAACGTTCGGTCAGCCGCACCGCATTCGGCAAGCCGTTGGCACGCCTGGGTGGCAACATCGACAAGATCGCCGACTCTCGCATGGAAATCGACATGGCGCGCCTGCTGACCCTTAAGGCCGCGTACATGATGGACACCGTGGGCAATAAAGTAGCGAAAAGCGAGATCGCGCAGATCAAGGTGGTCGCGCCGAACGTGGCGCTGAAGGTGATCGACCGCGCGATTCAGATGCACGGCGGTGCCGGCGTTTCCAATGATTTCCCGTTGGCCTACATGTACGCCATGCAACGCACCCTGCGCCTGGCCGATGGCCCGGATGAAGTGCACCGCGCGGCGATCGGCAAGTTCGAGATTGGCAAGTATGTGCCCAGGGAGATGATGCGCGGCGGGCAGTAGCACTGCGTCGCCTGCAATCGGGAGCAAGCCCCCTCGCACATTTTGAATTGTGAATACAGTGCAAATGTGGGAGGGGGCTTGCTCCCGATGAGGCCCGTCCTGACACCCCCAAACTCCAGCCTCAGTACACCCAGACCTCCACCCGCCGATTCTTGATCCGCCCCTCATCCGCCGTATTCGCCGCCACCGGCATCTGCGCGCCAAACCCGCGAATATCGCGCAGCACCACGCCGCTCTTGACCAGTTCCCTGCGCACCGCCATCGCCCGCAACTTCGACAGCAACGCTGCGCGCTGGGGATCATTCTTGGCATCGCCAAATCCCACCAGCGTCACCTGCTTGTCGAGCTTGCCGTGGCTTTTCAGATAGTCCACCACCCGCAGCACATCCTGGCGTGCCTTGGTGTCCAGGCTGGCGCTGCCTTCCTCGAAACGAAAATTGACGCTCAGGCGCTGGGCATCGCGGGCAATCGCTTGATAGTCCGCTGGCATCGACGCACGCGGTTGCACGCCAATGGCCTGCACCTGCTGGGCAATAAAACCGTTGGCCGCGACGATTGCCTGGCCCTGGCTGCTCTGGGCAAAGTCCACCAGCGCCCGGGCCCACGGGTTGTGGCTCGCCGGCGGCAGGTAAAAGAACAGGCGCCGCGACAGCGGGTAATCTTCGGTGGCGATCAAGCTATTGAGCGGCAACATCGGTTGTGAATCGCCATCGGCAATCGCCACCGCCTTGGCCTGGCGTATGTAGGGCAGGCCGATAAAGCCGATGCCCTGGGGATCGCGGCTGACTGCATCGGACAATGCTTCGCTGGACTCGAAACGCCGGGCGCTTGAAGCCAGCGGTTTGCCGCGCCGGTTCAGCACCAGCTCCTTGAACGTGTCGTAGGTGCCGGACTGGTCATCTCGCGCATACACATGAACAGGCCCGCCGACGCCGCCCAGTGCTTCCCAGGTGCTGACCTCGCCGTTGAAGAGCTGCGCCAGTTGTTCGGTGTCGAGGGTGTTCAGCGGGTTGAGCGGGTTAACGATGATGGCCAGGCCATCGATGGCGATCACCTGTTCGGCTTCGGGGCTTTTCAGGTCGCCCAGTGGCTCAAGGTCCACCAGCTCGCTGTCCTTGATCGGGCGGGACGCTGCCGCGAGGTCTGCGCTGGCTTTTTTCAGCGCGGCAAAGCCGGTGCTGGAGCCATGGGCCGCCACCTCGATGGTCACGCTCCTGCCCTGGCGCGTCTTGCCGACTACGCGCTGCTCGTTTGGTCCGTCGCCCGGTTCGATGTGCACCCGTTGCACGCCCTCGTGCTCCAGCAAGCCCTTCACCAAAGCCGGGCCCAGCGCTGCGCCGATGGTATTGGAGCCCTGAATGCGCAGGGCAGGGCCGTGCTCGGGTACGGGCAGTTGCGCCGACACGGCAATCAGAGGGAAAAGGGTCAAAAGAAACAGAACGCGCAGCATCATGCCGGCACCTTCAAAGAGAGTGCGACGAGATTAAGTCAGAGAGTTTGCAGAAATATGACCGAGACGCGCCCGTCAAGCGGCGCCAGGAATGAGTGTGGGAGGGGGCTGCCGCCTCTTATCAAGTGAGTTTTTCAGCAACTACATCCCTGTGGCGAGCGGGCTTGTCCCGCGTTGGGCGGCGCAGCGCCCCCAATCGAGCAAAACGCGGTGTACCTGATACGGCTCAGCGCCTGGCTTCGGGGCTGCTGCGCAGCCCAACGCAGGACAAGCCTGCTCGCCACGGAGGTTCCAGTTTGCTGCGTGACAGCGCCAGGTCGAAGACCGTCAGGGGTTCAGCTCAATTCGAGCCAGATCGGTGCATGGTCCGACGGCTTCTCCAATCCACGCAGGTCGTAGTCCACGCCGGCATCCTTGACCCTTGGCAGCAGCCCATTGGACGCCATGATCACGTCAATCCGCAGCCCGCGCTTGGGCTCGTCCTCAAACCCGCGGCTGCGGTAGTCGAACCAGCTGAAGCGGTCGGTCACGTCCGGATAGAGGTGCCGGAAACTGTCCACCAGGCCCCAGTTTTTCAGGCGGGCCATCCATTCGCGTTCTTCCGGCAGGAAGCTGCACTTGCCGGTTTTCAGCCAGCGCTTGGCATTGTCGGCGCCGATGCCGATGTCGCAGTCCTGCGGGGAGATATTCACGTCGCCCATCACCACCAGCGGCTGCTCGTTGCTGAACCGGCTTTCCAGCAATTGTTGCAAGTCCTCATAGAAGCGCTGCTTGGCGGGGAACTTGATCGGGTGGTCACGGCTTTCGCCCTGGGGGAAATAGCCGTTCATGACCGTGACCGGTTGGCCGTTTTCATCGGAAAACGTGCCCCAGATGAAACGGCGCTGGGCGTCCTCTTCATCACTGTCGAAGCCTTTGTGCACGCTCAAGGCTTCCTTGCGCGACAGCAAGGCCACGCCGTAATGACCTTTCTGACCGTGGTAGTACACGTGGTAGCCCAGCGCCTGCACCTCGGCCAGGGGGAACTGGTCATCGTGAACCTTGGTTTCCTGCAGGCCGATGACGTCGGGTTGGTGCTTGTCGATCAGCGCCGCCAACTGATGAGGGCGGGCGCGCAGCCCGTTGATATTGAAGGAGACGATTTTCATGGTCGACAATCCGGTCTGGCAAAAAGGGCGATGCTAGCCGACAACTCCGGCCGGGGCCAGCGTGGGGACAGGGCATCTGCGTTGCCAATGTCTTGGAACGACTGCTGCGCCGCAGGTTCGTAACCCTATGAACGCCGCCTTTCGAGTGGCGCCCAGGGAGATTGACTGCATGCTTGACACTTCAACCGCCACTGCCCAGATCCGCGTGCTCAACAGCGGCTATTCCCGCGAGGCCCGCGCGCTGCTGTACCAGGCTTATCGCCATGAGCCGACCTTCGCCTATATTTTCGAAGCGCAGCGCACCGGCTATGAATTGCGGGTGCGCGCCACGGTGCGTGAGCTGGTCAAGCAACATTTCTTCCAGAAGCTCCCGGCCATTGGGCTGTTTGTTGATGACAAGATGATCGGCATCGCCCTGATCGCGCCGCCGCAACGGCGCCTGGGTATCACCGAGAGCTGGGCCTGGCAAATTCGCATGTGGCTGAGCACCGGCGTGCGCGGCACCCGACGTTATCTGGATTACCACCACGCGGTGCTGGCGTGCCTGCCCACCGATTCGGTGCATGTATTACCGCTGCTGGGCGTTCACCCGCAATTCCAGGGCCAGCACTATGGCGAGCAGTTGCTTGAAGCGGTCCACAACTGGTGTGCCGACGACCCGCATTCCTCGGGCGTGGTGCTCGACACGGGTAATTCACGCTACCTGGCGTTCCTCGAACGTCAGGGCTACGAGGAAATCGGTGAAGTTGCCGTAGGACCCGTCCTGGAGCATGTGTTCTTTCATGCCAACCCCCAGTCTTTGCGGGCTGTAACGGTTTGAGACAGATTTTTTCAGAAAAATCCGGGTTCAAAGACTCCCTCTCGCTCATGTAGCATCCGCGCCTATGAAGCTTCCAGGAAGATTTACCAGCAGCCTGGTCCTGCTGTTCACAAGCTGTGGCGCATGGGCGCAGAGCGAATTGGACGTGCGGATCAAGCCCTCAAACGACGCGTTGAAAGCCAACATCGAAGGCTATATCGGCGGGGTTGGCGATCGTGACGAAGAAGCCTTGCTGCGGTTCAGTCGCGGTGCCGAAGAGCAGGCGCGCAAAGCCGCCCAGGCGTTGGGCTTCTATCAGTCGCAGATCGCCAGTGACGTGAAGGGCGGCAAGAACCCGCGCCTGATCCTCACCATCGACCCCGGCGAGCCGGTGCATTTGCGCAACGTGACCATTCGGGTCGATGGCCAGGCTGCGAGCCTCAAGGCCTTTCGCCTGCCTGCCAGCGACGACCTCAAGTCCGGCGCGGTGCTCAACCACGGTCATTACGAAGACGCCAAGCGCCTGATCCAGAACCAGGCCTCGCGCTATGGTTTTTTCAGTGGCCGCTTTACCAGTCAAACCCTCTCGGTAGACCCGAAGGCGGGCGTGGCCGATATCGACCTGGTCTACGACAGCGGCCCGCGCTACAGCATGGGCAAGGTCAGCTTTACCGGCGATACGCCGTTCGACGAAGACCTGCTGCAACGCATGGTGCCGTTCAAGAGTGGCACGCCGTACGACTCCGAGCTCATCGCCGAGCTCAACCAGAACCTGCAAGCCAGCGGCTTCTTCGAAGGCGTGCGGGTGGATGCGACCCCCGCCGGCGCCAAAGACGACGTGATCCCGGTGGCCGTGCAACTGGAAACCCGCAAGCCACGCACCATGGGCCTGGGCCTTGGCTACTCCACCGACGTCGGCCCGCGCGGCAAGGCCAACTGGACGCGCCATTGGGTCAACCCCCAGGGTCACAGCTATGGCTGGGAGGCGGAGCTGTCGGCGCCACGGCAGAACGTTGGCCTGTGGTACGACGTGCCGCTCGACCCGCCGCTCACCGACAAGCTTCGCTTCGCCGGCGGCTACCAGAATGAGGAAATCGCCAACACCGACGCCCTGAGTAAATTGCTCACCGTCGGCCCCGAGTGGCACAGCAAATTGCCCAGCGGCTGGACCCGCGTGATCTCGCTCAAATACCAGCGTGAAGAATACCGCCTGGGCAACGACTCGGGCCTGAGCAACCTGGTGATGCCGGGTATCAACTATTCCTACTTGCGCAGCGACAACCGCATCGACCCGCATAACGGTTATCGCCTGGCTTTCGATGCCAAGGTTGCCAAGGAAGGCCTGGGTTCGGACACCAACCTGCTTTACGGCACCGCGACGATCAAGGGCTTGACCACCCTGTGGGACAACCACCGTTTCCTCGGCCGTGCGCAGTTCGGCGGCAGTGCCACCAACGGCTACCAGTCCGTGCCGCCGTCCTTGCGTTTCTTCGCCGGTGGCGACCAGAGCGTGCGGGGTTACGAGTACCAGACCCTGTCGCCGGAGAACGACCGTGGCGACCGTATCGGTGGCCGTTACATGGTGGCCCTGAGCGCCGAGTACCAATATTCCATCGCCGAAAAATGGCGGATCGCAACCTTCATCGACCAGGGCAACTCGTTCAATACCCTGGACATGCCGAGCCTTAAAACCGGTGTCGGCGTCGGCGTACGCTGGGTCTCTCCGGTAGGTCCGATCCGTCTCGACCTGGCCCATGCCCTGGAAGACCCGGGCGGCATCCGACTGCACTTTTCCATGGGGCCTGAGCTGTGATGCGTGGTTTGAAAATAGCGGGGCTGGCGTTGATCGCTGTCCTCGCCTTGTTGTTGCTGGCGCTGTGGACGGTGCTGGGTACGCAGGCCGGTAGCCGCTGGGTGCTGGGCCAGGTACCGGGGTTGAGCGTGGAGAATTTCCAGGGCCGCTTGGGCGGGCAGTGGAGCGCCGATCATCTGCTGTGGCAGCAGGGCTCCAGCCGCGTCGAGCTGGATGCGCCGACTCTGGTCTGGTCGCCGGCCTGCCTTTTGCGCATGACCCTGTGCATCGAGCGGCTGGATGTGGAGCAGGTCAACCTGCAATTTGCACCGAGCGGCGAAGCGAGCAGCGGGCCCATCGCGTTGCCGGATCTGAAGCTGCCCTTGGCGATTCAACTCGGTGAGGTGCACGTCGGCAGCCTGCTGTTCAACGGCAGCGAGCAACTCAAGGGCCTGCAGTTGGCGGCGCACTGGACCGCCGCAGGCATGCGTATCGACTCGGTGCACCTGGAGCGCGATGGCCTGGTGCTCGACCTCGCTGGCCTGCTGCAACCTGTCGGCGACTGGCCGCTGAACGCTAGCGGCAACCTCAGCCTGCCGTACGCGCCCGGTGGCGCGCCGTGGACGGTTGCGCTGAAGGTCGAAGGCGACCTGCTCAAAACCCTTAAGCTTGATGCCGACAGCAGTGGTTACCTGCCAGCCAGGCTCACCGGCGAGCTGCAACCGCTGGAAGAGAACCTGCCGGCACAGGTGCGCATCACCGCGGACAGCTTCAAGCCCAGCGCTGATCTGCCCGCGACTCTGCAACTCAATCAACTGGATGTCACTGCCAGGGGCGACCTGAAAAGCGGTTACCAATTGCTTGGCAAAGCCGTATTGCCTGCGGAAAAAGGCCCGGTGGCTCTTCTGCTGCAAGGCAGGGTCGACGCCAGGGGCGCGCAGATCGCCGGTCTTGATCTGAACGCCGGCGACAAACAGAACCTCAAGCTCAGCGCCAACCTGGATTGGCAGCAAGGCTTCAGCGCCGACGCCAAAATCGACTGGCTCGACTTCCCCTGGCATCGCCTTTACCCGCTGATTGACGAGCCGCAGGTCACCTTGCACACCTTCAACGGCGAAATCTCCTATAAAGACGGCAACTACCTGGGCAACCTCAAAGCCGATCTCGACGGCCCGGCGGGCAAGTTCACGGTGGTCACGCCGTTCAGTGGCGATCTCAAGCAGGTGTTCCTGCCCGAGCTGAAACTCACCGCAGGCCAGGGCAAGGCCGCAGGCCATCTGAATCTGCAGTTCGCCGAGGGTATCGCCTGGGACACGGCGCTGGATCTATCGGCGCTGAACCCCGCGTACTGGGTGGCTGAATTGCCTGGCACCCTGGCCGGGCCCTTGCGCAGCAAGGGCGAGTTCAGGAACGATCAACTCAAGCTCGACGCCGACCTCAATCTCAAGGGCCAACTGCGCGGGCAAACCGCCGTGTTCGCCGCCAAGGCCGAAGGCGCGGGCGAGCAATGGACCCTCGCCAACCTGGATCTGCGCCTGGGCGACAATCGCATCAACGGCAGCGGCAGCCTGCAACAGCGTTTGGCCGGCCAGATCGACATCAAGCTGGCGCGCCTGGCCCAGTTGTGGCCGCAACTGCGCGGCCAGGTCAACGGCCGGCTCGACGTGGCTGGCACCTTGAAGGCGCCGCAAGGCAAGCTTGGCCTCAAGGGCCAACAACTGGCGTTTGCCGACAATCAGCTGCAAAACCTCAGCCTCGACGCCACCCTGGATAACGCCCAGCGCGCGAAGATCGACCTCAAGGGCAGTGGCATTCAAAGCGGCGAGACTCAGGTGGGCACACTCACCGCCAGTGCCCAGGGCGATATCAAGAGCCAGAAAGTCCAGTTGGACCTTGCCGGCCCGCCGGTCAAGCTGGCGCTCGCGCTGGACGGCAACCTCGACAAAGGCAACTGGCGCGGGCGGCTGGCCAGCGGCGACGTGCAAGCGGGTGGCCAGGACTGGCGGCTGCAGGCCCCGGCCCGGATCGAGCGTCTGGCGGATGGCAAGCTGACGTTCGCCGCCCATTGCTGGGTCTCCGGCGGCGCGAGTCTGTGCGGTGAAGACCAGCGCCTGATGCCCGAGCCCAAGCTGCGCTACCACCTCAAGCAATTCCCGATCGACAGCCTGGCGGCGTTTTTGCCCAAGGATTTTGCTTGGCAGGGCAGGCTCAACGCCGACGTGCAGCTCGATCTTCCAGAGAGCGGCCCGAAGGGCGTGGTCTCGGTGGACGCCAGCGGCGGCACCTTGCGTGTCAAGGACAAGGCCCAGTGGCTGGATTTTCCCTATGACACCCTCAAGCTGGAAACCACCCTCAATCCCAAGCGCATCGACACCCAGCTGAATTTCCGTGGCGGCAAACTGGGCGAGCTGTTGTTGCAGGCACAGATCAATCCATTGCCCGCCAACAAGCCGATCACCGGCAACTTCAGCCTCACCGGCCTGGACCTGGCGGTGGCGCGGCCATTTGTGCCGATGGTGGAAACGCTCACCGGCAAGCTCAACGGCACCGGGCGCATTTCCGGCGGTTTGCTTGCGCCACTGGTCAACGGCAGCGTCAATCTGGTGGGCGGCGAAATCTCCGGGCCGGAGCTGCCCCTCAGCCTCCAGGACCTCAACGTGCAAGCGCTGATCGCTGGCGAAAGCGTGCAACTCAACGGCGGCTGGCGCAGTGGCAAGGATGGGCAGGGCAGCCTCAAGGGACAGATCGACTGGGGCCAGGCGCTGGCGGTCGACCTCAGCCTCACGGGTTCGCAGTTGCCGGTGACGGTCGAGCCTTACGCCGTGCTGGAAGTGGCGCCCGACCTGAAGATCAGCCTCAAGAACGACAAGCTGGCGGTTGCCGGCAAGGTCCGTATCCCGCGTGGCGACATCACCGTGCGTGAGTTGCCGCCGTCCACGGTCAAGGTCTCCGATGACACGGTGATCGTCGGCAGCCAGACTGAAGAGGGCAAGGCGCCGATGGCAATGGCCATGGATATCGATGTGGAGGTTGGTGAAGACAAGCTCAACTTCGCCGGCTTCGGCCTCACCGCCAAGGTGCAGGGCCATGTGCATATCGGCGACAACATGGACACCCGCGGCGAGCTGTGGCTCAACGACGGTCGCTACCGCGCTTACGGGCAGCGCCTCAATGTGCGGCGTGCGCGATTGTTGTTCGCCGGGCCCCTGGACCAACCGTTCCTGGACATCGAAGCGGTGCGCGTCACCACCGAGGCCTCGCGAACGGTGACGGCCGGTATTCGCCTGAGCGGCAGCGCCGAGCAGCCCACCACGCAGATCTTCTCCGAGCCGGCCATGGCCCAGGAGGATGCGCTGTCGTATCTGGTGCTGGGGCGTTCGCGTACCAACAACGGTGAAGACAACAACATGCTCGCCGAAGCGGCGCTGGGCCTGGGCTTGATGGGCAGCTCGGGGGTCACCACCGACATTGCCAACAAGCTGGGCATCCAGGATTTTGACCTCGACACCCAGGGCGCCGGCAACAAGACCGCCGTGGTCGCCAGCGGCAAGATCAACGAGAAGCTGAGCCTGCGTTACGGGGTAGGGGTGTTCGAACCGGCCAATACCATCGCCTTGCGCTACCTGCTGAGCAAAAAGGTTTACCTGGAAGTGGCGACCGGCGTGGCCAGCTCGCTGGACATCTTCTACAAACGCGATTTTTAAACCATCACTCAATCAGAAACGGTGGGAGGGGGCTTGCTCCCGATAGCGGTGTATCAGTCAGCTTATCTGCGGCTGACACACCGCCATCGGACGCAAACCCCCTTTTTATGGTTGATGGCATTTCAGCCATATCTCAGCTAGATACCAAGCAAGCTAATAATTCCATTTGACATTCGCTGCCTAAGCAGTAACATCTCGTCACACATTCGCTGCCTAGGCAGTAATAAGGTGACTTCCGATGACCCATTTCACCCCTGACAGCTTTCGCCACTGTCATCTCGGCTTGTTGCTGGGACGGGCGGCGTTGCTCAAGGACCGCATCATCGACACCCATATGGAACCCCACGGCGTCACTGCCGCGCAGTTCAAGGTGTTGATCATCATTGCCCAGTTCGACGTCGACACCCCGGCCGAGCTGTGTCGCAACCTGTCGCTGGACAGCGGCTCGATGACCCGCATGCTCGACCGCCTCGAACAAAAGGGCCTGCTGGTGCGCCAGCGTTCCGAGCAGGACCGGCGCCAGGTGCGGCTGGTGCTCACCGAAGAAGGCCAGCGCCTGGCGGACATGCTGCCGCACATCGGCGCGCAGTCGATGAACGAGTTGGCCGGCGCCCTGGAGCCCGGCGAGCTGCAGACCCTGGAAAGAATCCTCAAGAAAATCCTCGTTGCAGCGGGTGACGCCATCGTCATCCAGCGGGTAGGTACAGAATGAACACACGTGCGTTATGCCTGGTGCTGGTGGCCATGAGCATGGCCGGTTGCGCCAACTACAGCGGCCTCGACACCCAGGGTCGGCGCCTCGACGCCAACACCCTGCAAACCGGCAAGTCCCTCGCTGGGGTGACGCTCTCGAGTGCGGCCTGGCCGGCGGCCGACTGGTGGAAGAGCCTCGGCGACCCGCAGCTGGACGGCCTGATCCAGGAAGCCCTGCGCAACAGCCCGGACATGCAAGTGGCCAGCGCCCGCGCCCATCAGGCCGAAGCGGCCGCCTATGCGGCCAACGCTGCGCGCCTGCCCACCGTAGATGCCAACGCCGGTGTGAGCCGTTCGCGGCTGGCCCGGGACCAGGACCCGCGCGGCGAGGGCGATGCCTATTCGACCGTGCGCAACATCGGCGCGAGCTTCAATTACACCTTCGACCTGTGGGGTGGCCAGCGTGCCGCCTGGGAAGCCGCGTTGGGGCAGGCCCGAGCCGCCGAAGTCGACCAGCAGGCCGCGCGTCTGACCCTCGCCGCCAACGTCGCCAAGGCCTACAGCGACCTGGGCCAGGCGCATATCGTGCGTGACCTGGCCAATGACGACCTCAAGCGCACCCGCCAGATGCTCGACCTGAGTCAGCGCCGCCTGAACTCCGGGATCGACAGCCAGTACCAGTACCAGCAAACCGAAAGCCTGGAAGCCAGTAGCCAGTCGCAACTGATCGATGCGGAAAAACAGCTGCAGAGCGCCAGAATCGCCCTCGCGGTGTTACTCGGCAAAGGTCCGGATCGTGGCAATGAACTGGCCCGTCCCGCAGTGCTGCAACCCGCCGCCGTGGCGGTGCCTTCGGTACTGCCTGCCGAGCTGCTGGGTCGTCGCCCCGACCTGATCGCCGCGCGCTGGCGCGTCGAAGCTGCGAGCAAGGACATTGCCGCCAGCAAGACGCGCTTCTACCCCAACCTCAACCTGAGCGCGAGCGCCGGGGCCGAGTCGTTGCTGGGTGATGCGATGTTCGGTTCGGCCAGCCGCTTCTTCAACATTGCGCCGACGATCTCGCTGCCGATCTTCGACGGCGGCCGCCTGCGCGCCGACCTCGATGCGCGCGACGCCGATTACGACCTGGCCGTGGCTCAGTACAACAAAACCCTGGTGCAGGCCCTGGGCGATATCGGCAGCACGCTCGCGCAACTGCGTGACACCGCGCGGCAGATCCAGGCCCAGCAACACGCGGCGGACATCGCCCGGCAGTCCTACGACACCGGGCTGCAACGTTACAGCTCAGGCATCGGGAATTACCTGGATGTGCTGAGCATCGAGCAGCAACTGCTCCAGGCCCAACGCCAACTGGCCAGCCTGAAGGCTGCGCAGATCGATCTGTCGATTCAATTGATGCAGGCCCTGGGTGGCGGCTACAGCGCCGCAGACGTTGCGTCGACCACCCCCGCTGCACGCACGGAATAATGTGAGGTATTTGTCATGGCCACTGCCGAAAACAGCAACGCAACAGAGCAACCCAAAACCGACAGCAACCCGCGCAAACGCAGGATCATGCTGGTCGGCCTGGCGCTGATCGTCATCCTCGGCGCCCTGGGCGTGTGGGGCTGGTATGAGTTTTACGGGCGCTTCAATGAAAGCACCGACGACGCCTATGTGAACGGCAACGTGGTGGAAATCACCCCGCTGGTCACCGGCACCGTGGTCAGCATCGGCGCCGACGATGGCGACCTCGTCCACGAAGGCCAGGTGCTGATCAACTTCGACCCCAACGACGCCGCCGTCGGTTTGCAAAGTGCCCAGGCCAACCTGGCCCGCACCGTGCGCCAGGTGCGCGGCTTGTACAGCAATGTCGATGGCATGAAAGCCCAGGTCAACGCGCAGAAGGCCGACGTGCAAACCGCCCAGGACAACTACAACCGTCGCAAGACCCTGGCCCAGGGTGGGGCGATTTCCCAGGAAGAGCTGTCCCACGCCCGTGACAGCCTGACCGCCGCGAAAAATGCCCTGACCAACCTCGAGCAACAGCTCAAGACCAGCAATGCCCTGGTGGACGACACGGTGATTTCCTCCCACCCGGATGTGCAGACCGCCGCTGCGCAACTGCGCCAGGCCTACCTGAGCAATGCGCGCAGCACCTTGATCGCGCCGGTCACCGGCTATGTGGCCAAGCGCACCGTGCAACTGGGCCAGCGCGTGCAGCCCGGCACCGCGTTGATGGCGGTGATCCCGCTGAACCAGCTGTGGATCGATGCCAACTTCAAGGAAACCCAGCTGCGCGACATGCGCATTGGCCAGCCAGTGGACATCGAGTCGGATATCTATGGCAGCGACGTCAAATACAGCGGCACCGTCGACAGCCTCGGCGCCGGCACTGGCAGCGCGTTCGCCCTGCTACCGGCGCAGAACGCCACCGGCAACTGGATCAAGATCGTGCAACGGGTGCCGGTGCGCATCCATATCAACGCCGAAGAGCTGGCCCAGCATCCGCTGCGTGTGGGCTTGAGCACCGTGGTCAATGTCGACCTGCACGACAAGAGCGGTCCGGTGCTGGCGCAGCAGGCGCCGCAAAAGGCGACGTTCACCACCAATGTGTATGACCGCCAATTGGCCGAAGCCGATGCCATGATCAGTCAGTTGATCCATGACAACAGCGTCGCCGCTCCCAAGGCAGCGCAACGCTGATGAGCAATAACGCCTCCTTCACGCCGCCCAGCCTGCTGATGGCCACCATTGGCCTGTCGCTGGCGACCTTCATGCAGGTGCTCGACACCACCATCGCCAACGTGGCACTGCCGACCATCTCCGGCAACCTTGGCGTGAGTTCGGAGCAGGGCACCTGGGTGATCACCTCGTTTGCGGTGAGCAATGCGATTGCCTTGCCGCTCACCGGCTGGTTGAGCCGGCGCTTTGGCGAGGTGAAGCTGTTTTTGTGGGCGACCATGCTGTTTGTGCTGGCCTCGTTTATGTGTGGCATTTCCACCTCGATGCCCGAGTTGATCGCGTTTCGTGTGGTGCAGGGGCTGGTCGCGGGGCCGTTGTACCCGATGACCCAGACCTTGCTGATTGCGGTTTATCCACCCGCCAGGCGGGGCATGGCCCTCGCGTTACTGGCGATGGTGACGGTGGTGGCGCCGATTGCCGGGCCCATCCTTGGCGGCTGGATCACCGACAGCTACAGCTGGCCGTGGATCTTCTTTATCAACGTGCCCATTGGCGTCTTTGCGGTGATGGTGGTGCGTTCCCAGTTGAAGAAACGTCCAGTGGAAACCAGTTACCAGCCGATGGATTACATCGGTCTGCTGAGTTTGATCGTCGGGGTCGGCGCCTTGCAGGTCATCCTCGACAAGGGCAATAACCTGGACTGGTTCGAATCGGACTTCATCATCATCGGCTCGGTGATCTCGGCGGTTGCCCTGGCGTTTTTCGTGATCTGGGAAATGACCGACAAGCACCCGGTGGTCAACCTGCGGCTGTTTGCCTACCGCAACTTTCGGATCGGCACCATCGTGTTGATCGGGGGCTATGCTGCCTTCTTCGGCATCAACCTGATCCTGCCGCAGTGGCTGCAGACCCAGATGGGCTACACCGCCACCTGGGCGGGTCTGGCGGTGGCACCGATTGGCATTCTGCCGGTGCTGATGTCGCCGTTCGTGGGCAAGTACGCGAACAAGTTCGACCTGCGTCTGCTGGCGGCGCTGTCGTTCCTGGCCATGGGGTTGAGCTGTTTCATGCGTGCGGGCTTCACCAGTGAGGTGGACTTCACGCATATCGCGCTGGTGCAGTTGTTCATGGGTATTGGCGTGGCGCTGTTCTTCATGCCGACCCTGACCATCCTGATGTCCGACCTGCCACCGAGTCAGATTGCCGACGGCGCGGGGCTTGCGACCTTCCTGCGCACCCTGGGCGGCAGCTTTGCGGCCTCGCTCACCACCTGGATCTGGATTCGCCGAGCGGACCAGCACCATGCCTACATGAGCGAGAACATCAACACCTACGACCCGGCCACCCGCGATGCGCTGCAGGCGCTTGGCGGGGCAGGGCAGAAAGCCTATGCGCAACTCGACCAGGTCGTCACCAGCCAGGCGTACATGATGTCCACCGTGGATTACTTCACGCTGATGGGCTGGCTGTTCGTGGCGTTGATGTTGCTGGTGTGGCTGGCCAAGCCGCCATTCGGCGCCAAGGCCGGGCCGCAGGCTTCCGGGCACTGATCTGAGCCTGTACCGGGTCAAAAAGTGGGAGGGGGCTTGCTCCCGATGGCGGTGGGTCAGCTAAAGAATGGCTGACTGATCCACCGCCATCGGGAGCAAGCCCCCTCCCACATTTGATTGTTGTGTTCTTGCGTCAAGCGCCTGGCAGGGCCAGCTGTGGGTTCACAAAATCAAACGTCGCCAGAGCAAACCCTTGCTCATCCACCTGCAACGCCCAGCCCTGCCTGTCCCAATCCCCCAGCACAATGCGCCTGGCCGCCTGGTCGCCAATCTGCAGCTTATGGATGGCCGGGCGGTGCGTGTGGCCGTGGACCAGGGTGCGCACGCCAAATTGCTGCATCACCTGCGGTACTTCGTCGGGGGTGACATCGACAATGTCGTTGGCCTTCATCCGCGTTTGCGCGCGGCTTTCGCTGCGCAGCTTTCGCGCTAGCTTGTGGCGTGTGCCCAGAGGCAGGTGGCGCAGGATAAACAGCACAATCGGGTTACGCAGGATGCGCCGCAGCTTCATATAGCCGAGGTCGCGGGTGCAGAGGCTGTCGCCGTGCATCAGCAGCACGGGTTCGCCGTACAATTGCACGACACTCGGGTCCTTGAGCAAGCTGGCGCCTGCGGCTTTGCAGAACGCCTTGCCGATCAGGAAATCGCGGTTGCCGTGCATGATAAAAATCGCGGTGCCGCTGTCGCTCAGTTCGCGCAGCGCGTCACAGATGGAACGCTGGAACGCGGTCATCCCATCGTCGCCAATCCAGGCTTCGAAGAAGTCCCCCAGAATGTACAACGCCTGGGCACCACGGGCGCGGCCGTGGAGCAGATCCAGAAACGCCCGGGTAATGTCCGGGCGATCCTCTTCCAGATGCAAATCTGAAATCAGCAATATCACCCAACGATCTCGGCTTTCTCGACGATGACGTCTTCTACCGGAACGTCCTGGTGACCGGCTTTACCGGTGGTCTGCACGCTTTTGATCTTGTCAACGACGTCCTGGCCTTCGATGACTTTACCGAATACCGCGTAGCCCCAACCCTGCACGTTCTTGCCGCTGTGGTTGAGGAAGGCGTTGTCGGCGACGTTGATGAAGAACTGCGCGGAGGCCGAATGCGGCTCCATGGTACGGGCCATGGCGACGGTGTACTTGTCGTTGGAAAGGCCGTTGTCCGCTTCGTTCTGGATGCTTGGACGCTTGTCTTTCTTCTCTTTCATGCCCGGCTCGAAACCGCCGCCCTGGACCATGAAGTTGCCGATGACGCGGTGGAAAACCGTGTTTTCGTAGTGGCCGGCCTTTACGTACTCGATGAAGTTGGCGACGGTGATCGGCGCTTTCTCGGCGTTCAGCTCGATGACGATGTCACCGTGGTTGGTGGTCAGTTTGACTTGAGTCATGTTCACTACTCTTTTCAGGGAATTCGTGGGTTTGGGCGTTTGAACGCTTTACCTGTCTGGCCAAACGGCGGCCAGGGCGCGCAGTTTAGCGTGCCTTGCACGAATTTTGAGGTGGTTTTTTACCGCGTCTGTCATTAAAGCAGCAATTAAAGCAGCAGTTTTCGGCCGTGCCCTGTCAGGTGGTTGACCGCTTCGGCTATGATAAGCCCTTTGTTTTATCTGGCCTCACCCGGCCACGAACCTGTCTGTTCAAGGATCCTATGAGCAAGCCCACTGTCGACCCTACCTCGAATTCCAAGGCCGGACCTGCCGTCCCGGTCAATTTCCTGCGTCCGATCATCCAGGCGGACCTCGATTCGGGCAAGCACACGCAGATCGTCACCCGCTTCCCGCCAGAGCCCAACGGCTACCTGCACATCGGTCACGCCAAGTCGATCTGCGTGAACTTCGGCCTGGCCCAGGAATTCGGCGGTGTCACGCACCTGCGTTTCGACGACACCAACCCGGCCAAGGAAGACCAGGAATACATCGACGCCATCGAAAGCGACATCAAGTGGCTGGGCTTCGAATGGTCCGGTGAAGTGCGCTATGCGTCCAAGTATTTCGACCAGTTGTTCGACTGGGCCGTCGAGCTGATCAAAGCCGGCAAGGCCTATGTAGACGACCTGAGCCCGGAACAGGCCAGGGAATACCGTGGCACCCTGACCGAGCCGGGCAAGAACAGCCCGTTCCGCGACCGTTCGGTAGAAGAGAACCTCGACTGGTTCAACCGCATGCGCGCCGGCGAGTTCCCGGACGGCGCCCGCGTGCTGCGCGCGAAGATCGACATGGCCTCGCCGAACATGAACCTGCGCGACCCGATCATGTACCGCATCCGCCACGCCCATCACCACCAGACCGGCGATACGTGGTGCATCTACCCCAACTATGACTTCACCCATGGCCAGTCCGACGCCATCGAAGGCATCACTCACTCCATCTGCACCCTGGAGTTCGAAAGCCATCGCCCGCTGTACGAATGGTTCCTGAGCAATCTGCCGGTACCTGCGCAACCGCGTCAGTACGAGTTCAGCCGCCTGAACCTGAACTACACCATCACCAGCAAGCGCAAGCTCAAGCAATTGGTGGATGAAAAGCACGTGCACGGTTGGGATGACCCGCGCATGTCCACGCTGTCGGGCTTCCGCCGTCGCGGTTACACCCCGGCGTCGATCCGCAATTTCTGCGAGATGGTCGGTACCAACCGTTCCGACGGTGTGGTCGACTTCGGCATGCTCGAGTTCAGCATCCGCCAGGACCTCGACGCAAACGCGCCGCGCGCCATGTGCGTGCTGCGGCCGTTGAAAGTCGTGATCACCAACTACCCTGAAGGCCAGGTCGAAAACCTCGAGCTGCCGCGTCACCCGCAAAAAGAAGAGCTGGGCGTGCGCAAGCTGCCGTTCGCGCGGGAAATCTACATCGACCGTGACGACTTCATGGAAGAACCACCAAAAGGCTACAAGCGCCTGGAGCCGAACGGCGAAGTGCGCCTGCGCGGCAGCTACGTGATCCGCGCCGACGAGGCAATCAAGGACGCCGATGGCAACATCGTCGAACTGCGCTGCTCGTACGACCCGGACACCCTCGGCAAGAACCCTGAAGGCCGCAAGGTCAAAGGCGTGGTGCACTGGGTGCCGGCTGCGGCCAGCATCGAGTGCGAAGTGCGTTTGTACGATCGCCTGTTCCGTTCGCCAAACCCCGAGAAGGCCGAAGACAGCGCCAGTTTCCTCGACAACATCAACCCTGACTCCCTGCAAGTGCTCACCGGTTGTCGTGCCGAACCCTCTTTGGGCGACGCACAGCCGGAAGACCGTTTCCAGTTCGAGCGCGAAGGTTACTTCTGCGCGGATATCAAGGACTCGAAACCTGGTCGGCCGGTATTCAACCGTACCGTGACCTTGCGTGATTCGTGGGGCCAGTGATTCTGTTTAAGGAACTGTCGTGCTAACGATCTACAACACACTCAGCAAGACCAAAGAAGTCTTCAAGCCGCTGGATGGCAACAAGGTGCGCATGTACGTGTGCGGCATGACCGTGTACGACTACTGCCACATCGGCCACGGCCGCAGCATGGTTGCCTTCGACCTGGTGACCCGCTGGTTGCGGTTCAGCGGCTATGACTTGACCTATGTGCGCAACATCACCGACATCGACGACAAGATCATCAACCGCGCCAATGAAAACGGCGAGTCGTTCGACGCACTGACCGCGCGCATGATCGCCGCGATGCACGAGGACGAGGCGCGCCTCAACATCCTCAAGCCGGACATGGAGCCGCGTGCCACCGATCACATCGCCGGCATGCACGCAATGATCCAGACCCTGATAGACAAGGGTTACGCCTACGCTCCGGGCAATGGCGACGTGTACTACCGCGTGGCCAAGTTCATGGGCTACGGCAAGTTGTCGCGCAAAAAAATTGAAGACCTGCGTATCGGCGCGCGCATCGAAGTCGACGAAGCCAAGCAGGACCCCCTCGACTTCGTGCTGTGGAAAGCCACCAAGCCCGGCGAGCCGAGCTGGGAATCGCCGTGGGGCGCCGGGCGTCCGGGCTGGCACATCGAATGCTCGGTGATGTCGACCTGCTGCCTGGGCGAAACCTTCGACATTCATGGCGGTGGCAGCGACCTGGAGTTTCCGCACCACGAAAACGAAATCGCCCAGAGCGAAGCCGCCACCGGCAAAACCTACGCCAATGCCTGGATGCACTGCGGCATGATCCGCATCAATGGCGAGAAGATGTCCAAGTCCTTGAACAACTTCTTCACCATTCGCGACGTGCTGGAAAAGTACCACCCGGAAGTGGTGCGTTACCTGCTGGTGTCCAGCCATTACCGCAGCGCCATCAACTATTCGGAAGACAACCTCAAGGACGCCAAGGGCGCCCTGGAGCGTTTCTACCACGCGTTGAAAGGCTTGCCCGCCGTGGCCCCGGCCGGCGGCGAAGCGTTCGTCGCGCGGTTTACTGAAGTGATGAACGACGACTTCGGTACGCCGGAAGCCTGCGCGGTGCTGTTTGAGATGGTGCGTGAGATCAACCGCCTGCGTGAGACGGATCTTGACGCAGCGGCGGGCCTGGCGGCGCGCTTGAAAGAGCTGGCCAGTGTGCTGGGCGTGCTGCAGATGGAAGCCGACGACTTCCTGCAAGCCGGCGCCGAAGGGCGCGTGGATGCCGCTGAAGTGGATGCGCTGATCCAGGCGCGTCTGGCTGCCAGGGCTGGCAAAGACTGGGCGGAATCCGACCGTATCCGTGACCAACTGACCGCGATGGGTGTGGTGTTGGAAGACGGGAAGGGCGGGACGACGTGGCGGTTGGCAGATCAGGTTTGATCGGTAAACGCTGAACAAAAAAATGCCCCGACTGGTTCGGGGCTTTTTTTGTCGTGCAAATAGCCGATGGAACCTCCGGCTTGCGTCATGCCACTGAGCGATTGGGCCGTTCGGCCTTTCAATCAGCCAGTGGAGAAAAACCGAACATGTGGAATCCGGGAGTGATGGGATCGGTAGATGGGCGTGCGCGTTATTCGCCCATTCAGTCGCACCTGCAGGCGAGGCCTGCCGCGCACGAGGCCGACGTTGCTGCGGTCAGGTAATGGGTCAATGAGTGGCTTCGTGCTACGCCGGGGGCCCGGACGCAGTGGGCGCCAGGCCTGGTAGACAGGTTAAAGGTGATTCGGGATAAAACCGATGATGGCGGCTTCAAGAACAATCTCAACCAACTGATTCATACCGTGGAGGCCTACGGGCAGTCACGGATGGCTCGTCAGCCGACGACGCAGCCGGCCCCGCATGCAGACGTTTTGCGACGGCCCGAGCCGAGGTCCGTAGCCGTTCAACGACCTGCGTACCACAGACCTTCACTGCATAACCCGCAGCGCTTTTATCAGCAGGCTCCCACTCAGTGGGTGAATCACCACGATGTCTACACGGCAAGGACTGATCCTGGCAGGAGGCCTGGCGTTGGCAATGAACCCGGCAATATCTGGAGTGGTTTCAAGCAGGGGTCCAACAAGGGCAATTGCACCACGGCTGCATCGATAAAGATCGCGATGATGAGGTTTGGTCAGAAGCCTACCGATATTTTCAAGCAGGTGATCGCTTCGGCTGATGGCTGGAACATCCAGATGCGCGATAACCGTTGGTATCACCTGTCCAAGTCTGAGCTGACGCAGGCAACGCGTAGATCTGAATTCAGTGGTGATAGTCCTTCGATGGTGGCAGACGCTAATTTCCTGTATGCCGTGAGTGCCAAACGGGCACAAATGGAGAACAAGCTGCCGGCGGTTACGTCGTCAGCGGAAGCAAAAAACCGTGCACCCTGACTCACCACTTCGACGTCATCACCTTTGATGTGAACTACGTGGACCCTGAAGGCCGCACGCACCTGGGGATCGGCGCAGGTGTTGCCGGCGACCCACGTATCGAACGCAAACCGTTCTGGTCGGTTCCGCATTTGCAGGCCGCGGACAGTCATGAGGTCAGGTTCAATAATCTCGTGGTGCCCGACGCCATGATGCACTTCAGCACAGCGCTGGATGATCAACTCGGTGATACCGAGCAAGGCATGGGCAGCCATGTGTTCGCCATCTGGTTTCAATTGCTGGCCAGCGCGTCCTATCTGGGGATGGCCTGCGCGTTGGCGTCTCGCGCATTGCTGTCGCGCAAAGGCTCGCCGGAGGATCGCGCGCTGTTACTCATTGATCTGCAGGTGGCTTCGCGGGTACTGGCCTTTCATCCGTCCTCCAGGACCGCCAGCAGCGCATTTTTGTGCGAGCAACTGAGCTAACCCCGGGGACGGTTGCATAGCCTGTCGCCGTATTGAATCAGTCGCGGACGCCAGGGTTTTTCGCGGGGGTTACCGGCGTTTTCCTATAGTGGGCGAGCAATTCTATTCCTACCTTGGCGTTAACAGTTCTCAGGACGAGGACGCTTTCACTAGCGCTTTGCCGAGGATTGAACATGCCTGCTTCCTTGACCGGGTACCCCACGCACCCAATTGCGTATCCATTCCCACCTGAAAGCCAACCGGATAGCCCAGCGCCTTCTACCCCGCTTGCTGACAGCCCGCTTATGCCTGCCGAGCATCAGCAAGCGGTACCTGGCTTACCGCGCCACCAGACACGCAGCGGGCCAGTATTGCCTGGGCTGCTGCGCAACCCCGCCGACTCAGTCGAGTTTGAACACGGCGCGTCACGGCGCCGCAAACGTGAGAGCGTGCAGGCGCCAGAAAAACCCAGGCGCCATACGCTAGGTGTGTTGGGGAACCCGCCATCTCATTCCGGCGATGCAGATAAAAACCTTCAGGCGCAGTTGATCTCAACGATGGGCAGCGTGACTGATTCGTCAGTGACGGTGCCTGCACGGTCTCTGATTTCTCAACCCTACGCCCTCTTCAAGCAGGTGGTGAATCAGCCCGAGGTATTGGCCTGGCTCAGGGGCAAGGGTTTCTCGCTGGACTCGGTGGTTATCGGCAGCAACAGCGTGTCGGGCTTTGTCACCCATAACGGCGTGGTCTCTCGTCAGACCTACAGCCTGCAGGACACGTCCGGCTGGTGGCAGGTGTCCGCGCGCGTGATGCGCGCGCTTGAGGCGTTGGACCCCACTCACCACGGTGTTCCTTATGTCACAGCAGATAGCCCGCACGTTTCGCGAAACGTGGCGAGTCTGTTCTACGGCGTCCAGCCCGCCGTTACCCAAGAGCAGGCGAGCACGCTTGTGAAACAGATGGAGGCGAACTGGCCCCCGTTGTCTGCGACAGAGACACGCAATCACCTTCTCAGGCTCGAATGGTCAACACGCGGAATCAACGCGCTCGACGATCAGGAAAACCTCGCAGACGCTCTGGAACGGGCGGCCAGCGGCATCGCTGACAGCGCGCCGATTTCGTTGGCGAATATCGGGTTCAGCCCAGTGTTGAGTGAACCCGTGCCAGGCGCGCCATGCACCGATGAGCGTTGTACGCTGCAAGAGGTCGCCAGGTCGATGAACCTGGATGAACTCGACACGGCAGGTGACGTTCGCGCCGCGGCCAACTGGCTGCGTACGCGCTTTGCGCCGCCCCCACAAGACAGCAATTACGCGCAGCTGCTGCCCAAGCAGTGGGCTGTTGGTACCTTGTCGGCGAATGACAAGCGCGCGCTGGCGGCGTTGGCGACCGATCAGAAGTATGGCGCCAATACGGTAGGGGCCCAGTTGGGGCGTCGACTCGTGACGCAGGTTATCCCGCAGGACACCGCCGCTAATGCAGACCGGATCTGGCACCAGTTGCTCAACACGCCGCTGGCGCAGGCGTGGGGCAGAGAGCTCGCCCAGCATTTGAACTGGACTCAACGAACGGATGACGATGCTGCCGGTGCCAGGCAGCGACGAGCGCTGGTGACCAGCGCCATCCTGCTCAGTGTCGATCCGCAGGCGCCCGCAAGCCCCGGCCACTCGGCGGGTTATCACTTCTACGCCCCGGCCAATATGGGTCGCGAGATGAGGGCGGTGCGCAAGGATTTCGAAAGGCACCTGGTGGAGGAAAAGGGCGTGAGCGTGCGCGCCGCGCCCTTGTTGGCGCACCTGTTCCTGGCGCATGCCGCACCGGAGTTCCTGGTAAAACCGAATCCGCCACACGCCGACAATACGCTTGAGCAACTTGGGTTGTCGGTGGATGCAATACGCATTGGCAGCCCTGCGTGGATGACCCTCAACCTGGGAACGGCCCTGGCGGAGGTGTGGGGAGGGGCAGGCGCCAGCCGTGGCATGAACCTCAATGAGCTGGGCGCGCTGACCATGTCGCAAGCCTTCCCGCCGGCGCAACAGGCCCTGGTCGAAGGGTTGGGCGCAAAAGTGGTGCTCGACGTCGGGGTCATGGCGGGCATCGTGCCTCAGCGCAGCGACGATCAATACACCGCTGAGGATTACCACAAGGCCCGCGACGGCATTGAACGTCGTGCTCAAATGCTCGAAAACGCCATCGAAACGCTCGGCGCATCGCCCCCTACCCGCACCGGTCTGGCGTTCAAGGCACTTAAACCGACGTTTCCGGAGTTGACGGACGACGAACTGCAAACCCTCACGTTGCGAAAGCCCGCCACCAAATTCGATCTTATAGGGAGTGGGGTCAATGCAAAAAAGCCCACGCTGGTGGAGGCTTATGCAACGGGGGATCTGCACAAGGGGCCGTTTGGCTTCACCCATCCGCTCATCACCCAGGCAGAGTTCGACAGGCGGATCGCATCACTCGAAAAAATTGCCGACCAGGTCCCCGGCGCAGTCGATGGGTATCTGGGCGACACCAAAGCTGCGATGCCTGCCCTAATGAAAATGACACTTGCGAACTTGCCGCTCGACATTCGACAGGCGTTGGAATGGGGAACCGTTGATATCTACAGACTGCGCCAGGAAACCGGTGAGACTCAGCCTCAAGACGCCGCCACAGGCAACAAGGTCGCCCGCAATCGAGGCTGGCACGGGTCGTTGTTGCGCGTCCGCTATCAGGATAAAACCCATTACTGTGAGTTCTTCCCGGCGTCCGGGAAAATCATTGATCGCACGGCAGATCTGGCCGGAAAAAACCTGAAACTGAATGAGGGCGTGATCGAAGAGGTGCGAGAGTACCTGGTGCGAAAACCTTCCAGGGTGCATCGGTATTTGCGTGGTACCCAGCAGCCGTTCGACTTCAACGCTTACCTCACTGGCGAGGCACCACGTCCCGGCGCATCGTCGAAAGTCATCATCTCGAGAGTGGGCGCATCGCTGGGTGGGTCGTCTGCGACCGGGCAGGGTGGCAGCCGCAATGAGTGGGTTCCCGACACCTTTGAGTCGGTCAAGACTCAGGCGATCGTCGACACCCTCCTTCAGGGTAACTACATCGGCAATTACAGCGGTCATCGCCAGGCACTGCTCGATTATGCGAATGCGGTGCTACCCAGCGAAGACAACGCAATGGGCTATGTGGATCGTTTGATGAGCAAGGAGAACGGGCGCGCGCTGGTGTCGATGATTTCGTTTGTCGGCGCGCTGGTCGACATCTACGAAGGGAGTGTCAGTCAAGGAGTGAAAGGGTTGCTGATTGATCTTGTGTCGCTCATCGGCACAGGCGGTTTACAGACGGTCTACAAGACGGGGAAGGCCATCAGACTGGCTTCACGCTTGAACAGACAGGCCTTCGTGGCTAACTCCCTTAAGGAAAGCAATGCGTTGCTTCGTGCGTTGTTCAATCCGACAGAGGGATTTCTGGGACTGTGGGATCAACCTGGCAAATTATCGAAGTTTTTGACGCGTACCCAACGAGGCCTTCCCGTGAAAGTGGGGATGGGGGTATATGTACCTGCGGATCTTTTTGAAAAGGCGCGCTTTTCCCAGGGCACGTTCCCCAGTGTGTCCGAGATGCTCGAGAAGGCAAACGCGGCACCGTTCGCATCGGTACCGAGCGTTGTCAATTAACAGGTGGGCCGCCCCCTCCCGGTTAGCTTCAACGGCGGCTGCTGACCTCCGCAGGTACATCGTCGCCAGCCATGCGTTTACGGAACAACGCCGTGCGCGCCAGCAGCAGCGTGGTGACCGGCACCGTGATCGACAGCAAAATCGGAATCAGCCAGCCGTGCAGCACCGGCCCGGACTTGAGCACCGAAAAGTAGATAATCGACGCCAGCGCCACACACCAGGCGCCCAGCGTCGAGGCCAATGCCGGCGGGTGCATGCGCTGGAAGAAGTCCTTCATGCGCAACAACCCCAGCGCGCCGATCAGAGCAAACACACTGCTTGACACCAGCAGCACCGCCACCACGATTTCCATCCACATTGGCATCATTCAATCACCTCCCCACGCAGCAGGAATTTGGCCAGGGCGAACGAGCCGACGAAGCCGAACAGCGCGATCAGCAGCGCCGCCTCAAAGTAGGTGTCACTGGCATAACGAATGCCCAACACCAGCATCATCAGCATCGCCAGGATGTACAGGTAGTCCAGCGCCAGAACGCGGTCCTGGGCCGACGGGCCCTTGAACAGGCGGATCAGGGTCAGCACCATGGCCAGCGAGAACAGGAACAGGCTGAGCAGGATCGCATTGGAGAGCAGGGCGCTCATTCGAAGATCTCCATCAGGGGGCGCTCATAGGTGGACTTGAAGTGTTCGATAAACGGCGCTTCGTCCTCCAGGTCGAACACGTGCAACAACAGCACGCTGCGGTCCAGCGCCAGTTCCGACCAGATGGTGCCGGGCACCACGGTGGTGATCATCGACAGCGCAGCGAGGCCGTTTGGGCTGCGCAGGTCCAGGGGGATCCTCACAAAGCGCGAGCGCGGCGGGCGCGAGCCGCACACCAGCACACCCCACGCCACTTGCAGGTTGGACACAATCACATCGCGGCCCACCAGGAAAAACAGGCGGATGATCACGCCAGGGCGGCGCAGGCTGATCGGTTGCGGGCGCAGCGGCGCCATCATCAGCGGGGCGAGAAACCCCAGCAACGCGCCGAGCAGCAGATTGCCGGGGCTCACCGACAGGTTGAGCACCAGCCACAGCACCCACAGTGCCAATGACAGCCACGGCGCAGGCAGCAAGCGCTTCATGGTTGCACCTCCAGGGCGGCGGCCTTGCCTTCGGGGCTCGGCACCGGGCGCGTGGCCATTACCGCCATCACGTAGCTCTCCGGGTTGTTCAGGCTTTTGGCGGTCGCCAGGGTATAGCGCATCAACGGCTCGGCCTTGAAGGTCAGCGCAATGCACAGGCCCAGCAGCAGGAAGATCGGCACGCACTCATAGCGGCGCAGCAGCGGCGACGGGCGCTCTTCCGGGGTCCAGAAGCGCTGGGTGCCCAGGCGCGCAAAGGCAATCAACGAGGCCAGGCCCGAGAGGATCAACAGGGCCACCAGGCCCCAGGCGGCCGGACGGATCGGCTCATTGACCGCATTGCCCAGGCCCAACGGATTGACCAGCGCACTCAACAGGCTGAGCTTGCCGATAAACCCGGACAGCGGCGGCATGCCGATAATCAGCAGCGCACAGGCGACAAAGCTCAGGCCGAGGAACGCCATCGTCCACGGAATCACCTGGCCGACCACGGCTTTCTGTTCGTCATCGAGGTTGACGCCGGGGCGCGGGTGCAAGGATTCCATGGCCTTGGGCAGTGCGTCGATTTCTTCATCCAGCGGCAGGTCATTGGCCGAGCGCGAGCGCTCGATCAGCTCCGCCAGCAGGAACAGCGCACTTAAGGCCAGGGTGGAACTCACCAGATAGAACAGCGCGCCAGCCGTCAGGCTGGGCTGGGCAAAACCCACCGACGACAGCAGGATGCCGGCCGACACCAGAATGCTCAGGCTGGCCATGCGCTCCAGCCGTTGTGCCGCCAGCATCGCCAGCGCCGCGCAGACGATGGTCGCCATGCCGCCGTACACCAGCCAGTCGCCGCCGAACAGCGCTGACGCACCGGCCTGGCCGGAGAACAGCAGGGTCCACAGGCGCAGCACGGTGTACACGCCGACCTTGGTCATGATCGCGAACATCGCCGCCACCGGTGCACTGGCCGAAGAGTAGGCCGGCGCCAGCCAGAAGTTCAGCGGCCACATGCCGGCCTTGGCCAGGAACGCCGTGGCGAGGATCGCGGTACCGGCATGCAACAAGCCACGGTCAGCCTCCGGCACCAGCGGAATTTTCAGCGCCAGGTCGGCGAAGTTCAACGTGCCGGTCACGCCGTAGATCATCGCTGCGCCAATCAGAAACAGCGACGAGGCCAGCAGGTTGATCGCAATGTAGTGCAGCCCCGACGACACCCGCGCGCGGCCGGAACCGTGCAGCATCAGGCCGTAGGACGCGGCCAGCAGCACCTCGAAGAAGACGAACAGGTTGAACAGGTCGGCGGTGAGAAACGCGCCATACAGGCCCATCAACTGGATTTGGAACAGCGCGTGGAAACTGGTGCCGGCACGGTCCCAGCGGGCCATGGCGAACATCAGTGCGCTCACGCCAATGATCCCGGTCAGCACCAGCATCAGCGCCGACAGTTGATCCACTACCAGCACGATGCCGAACGGCACCTGCCAGTTGCCCGGCAGGTACACGCCAATGGAGCCCGGGCCACCCTGTTGCGTCCAGTACAGCAGCAGAGCCGCCACGCCGACGCCGAGCAGGCTCGACAGCAGGTTGATCTTGGCCTTCAGCGGGCGGCGTTTCTCGCCCAGCATCAGCATCAGCCCCGCCGTGAGCAACGGCAGCAGAATCGGTGCGACGATCAGTTGATTGACCCAATTCATTCCTTGGGCTCCCGGCCGTCGACATGGTCAGTGCCGGTCAGGCCCCGAGACGCCAGCAACACCACCAGGAACAGCGCGGTCATGGCGAAGCTGATCACGATGGCCGTGAGTACCAGCGCCTGGGGCAGGGGATCGGTGTAGTTGAGCAGGTCCTGGGGCACGCCGTCCTTGATGATTGGCTCCTTGCCGATAAACAGGCTGCCCATGCTGAAGATGAACAGGTTGACCCCGTACGACAGCAGGCACAGGCCCATCACCACCTGGAAGGTCCGTGGCCGCAGGATCAACCAGACGCCCGAGGCCGCCAGCACCCCAATGGCAATTGCAATGACTTCTTCCATCAGGCGGCTCCTTGTGTTGCGGCAACCACTTTGGCCTGGTTGCTGGGTTTATGGGCGCGCACCGATTGGTGACCCAGGGCGGTGAGCATCAGCAGGGTCGAACCGACCACCATGGCGTACACGCCAACATCGAAGAACAGCGCGCTGGCGACGTGAATATCGCCCAGCACCGGCAGGCTCAAATGCCAGGTGTGGGTGGTGAGGAACGGGTAACCGGCAAACAACGCGCCCAGCCCGGTGAGGGTGGCCGAGAGCAGCCCGAAGCCCATCCAGCGCATTGGCCGCAGGTTCATCTGCGCCTCCACCCACTGGGTGCCGGCCACCATGTATTGCAGGATAAACGCCACCGACATCACCAGGCCTGCGACAAAGCCGCCACCCGGCTGGTTGTGGCCGCGCATGAACAGGTAGAACGACACCACCATCGCAATCGGCAGCAGCAGGCGCACCAGCACCGCTGGCACCATCATGAAGCCCAGTGCGGTGTCGCTGGCCTGGCGCGGGTTGACCAGGTCAGTGGCCACGTCCGGCGCCAGCTGACGCTGTTGCGTGGGCAGTTGCATGCTTTCCTTCGAGGGGCGGAAGCGTCGCAGCAGCGCGTATACGGTGAGCGCCACGGCGCCGAGCACGGTGATTTCGCCCAGGGTGTCGAAGCCACGGAAGTCCACCAGCATCACGTTGACTACATTGCTGCCGCCGCCTTCGGGCAGGGCACGGCTCAGGTAGAACGAGGAGATATCGTTGGGCGTCTGGCGGGTCAGCATCGCGTAGGACAACAGCGCCATGCCGCCGCCCACCGCGCTGGACAGCAGGAAGTCGCGCAGGCGGCGGATGCGCGCCTTGCGCAGCGTGCTCGGCAGCGGCGAGACCTCTTCGATCCGCCTCGGCAACCAGCGCAGGCCGAGCAGAATCAGCACGGTGGTCACCACTTCGACCACCAGTTGCGTGAGTGCCAGGTCCGGTGCCGAGAACCACACGAAGGTGATGCAGGTCATCAGGCCGCACACGCTGACCATGGTCAGGGCCGCGAGTCGGTGGTACTTGGCTTGCCAGGCGGCGCCCAGGGCGCAGGTGATGGCCAGTACCCACAGGGTCACGAACACCACCGAGCCAGGGATCTTCGGCCGGTCGCCCCAGGTGAGGCCGCTGCCCAGCATGGGGATCATGGCGCCGATCACCGCCACCAGCACCAGCAGGAACAGCTGGGTCTGCAGGCGCTTGGTGCTCAGGCGTTTTTCGATTTTGCGCACGCCGCGCATCATCACCACCAGGCTGCGCTCGAAGCCGCGCTTGCCGTTGAAGTAGCTGATCAGCGGCGGGTACTTGAAGCGCCCGCGCTTGAGTTGCTTGCGCAGCATCAGGTACAGCACCACACCGCCGGACATCGCCACCAGGCTCATGACCATCGGCGCGTTCCAGCCGTGCCAGATCGCCAGGCTGTACTCGGGCAACACGCCGCCCACCACCGGCAGCGCCGCCGCCGCGAGGAGCGGGCCGACCACCTGGGCCGGGAAGATCCCCACCAGCAGGCAGGTAAACACCAGCAGCTCGACCGGCGCGCGCATCCAGCGCGGCGGCTCGTGGGGTGTGTGGGGCAGGTCGGTCGCCGGCGGGCCGAAGAACACGTCAACGGTAAAGCGCAACGCGTAGGCCACACTGAACGTGCCGGCAATGGTCGCGATCAGCGGCAGGGCGATTTCCACCCATTCGGTGGACGAGATAAACACGGTTTCGGCGAAGAACATCTCTTTGGACAGAAAGCCATTGAGCAACGGCACGCCGGCCATGGACGCACTGGCCACCATCGCCAGGGTCGCGGTGAACGGAATCAGGCGCACCAGGCCGCTGAGCTTGCGGATATCCCGCGTGCCGCTTTCGTGGTCGATGATGCCCGCCGCCATGAACAGCGAGGCCTTGAAGGTGGCGTGGTTGAGGATATGAAAGACGGCGGCGACTGCCGCCAGCGGGCTGTTGAGGCCCAGCAGCAGGGTGATCAGCCCGAGGTGGCTGATGGTGGAATAGGCCAGCAGGCCCTTGAGATCGTTTTGAAACATGGCGCAGTAAGCGCCGAGTACCAGGGTAATGGCGCCGGCACCGCCGACGATCCAGAACCATTCTTCGCTGCCCGACAGCGACGGCCACAGACGGGCCAGCAGGAACACGCCGGCCTTCACCATCGTCGCCGAGTGCAGGTACGCAGAAACCGGTGTAGGCGCCGCCATCGCGTGGGGCAGCCAGAAATGGAAAGGGAACTGCGCACTTTTGCTCAGCGCGCCCACCAGCACCAGAGCCAGCATCACCGGGTACAGCGAGTGCGCGCGAATCTGATCGCCCGCCGCCAGCACCTGATCCAGGTCGTAGCTGCCGACGATATGCCCCAGCAGCATCACCCCGGCCAGCAGGCACAGGCCGCCGGCACCGGTGACCATCAACGCCATGTAGGCGCCGCGTCGCGCATCGGCGCGGTGGTGCCAGTAGCCGATCAGCAGGAACGAGAACAGGCTGGTCAGTTCCCAGAAAAACACGATCTGGATCAGGTTGCCGGAGATCACCAGCCCGAGCATGGCGCCCATGAAGGCCAGGAAAAACGCAAAGAAACGCGGCACCGGGTCATCCGGCGACATGTAGTAGCGCGCATACAGCGACACCAGCGTGCCGATACCGAGCACCAGCATCGAAAACAGCCAGGCAAAGCCGTCCATGCGCAGCACGAAGTTCAGGCCGAGGCTGGGCAGCCACGTGAATTCCTCGCGGATCACGCCACCGTAGGCGATCTGAGGGTAAAGCAGGGCGACCTGAACCGTTCCGACCAGCGCCACAAGGCCCGCCAGCAGCGATTCGGTATTACGTGCATTGTGCGGCAGCAAGGCCGCCAGACAGCTGCCAATAAATGGCAGAAGCAGTAGAACTATCAGGGACATAGGCTTCTAATCTGCGGGAGTTTGGGATGCATCATACGTGCCGCTTTCTCGATCACCAAACGCCAAGGTGTGGCAGGATCCTACAGAAGCGGTCGAATAATCTCATTTGGCAATATTTCAAGCCGCACCGTTCAATGTGGACGGTCCGCCCTCAGCCCCGCTGTTCCTCTTCCAGCGCATCCTGAAGTTCCAAGGCCTTTTGCCCCTTGGTCTTCAACTCGCTCACGATCACCGCCACCACAATCAACACCGCCCCCAGCATTGCAATCGGCGGGAAACGCTCCCCGGCAAGGCGCCCGACCACGCCTGCCCACACCGGCTCCCCCGCGTAGATCAGCGTGGCCCGTGTCGGCGAAACGCTCTGTTGTGCCCAGTTCATCGCCACCTGGATCACCGCGCTGGTCAGGCCCAGGCCTGCCGCGCTGAACAGCAGCAACCACGAGAACCCCGGCAGCGCCTCGCCCATCGGCACCACCATCAGGAACGACAGTAACGATGCGGTGGCCAGTTGCACCACCGTCACCCGGCGCACGTCCACCTGGCCTGCGAAGGCGCTGATCAGGATGATTTCGGCGGCAATCGCGACAGCGCCGATCAACGTGGCGATTTCCCCTGCGCTGAAATTCAGCGACGCGCCCGCCGGGCCAGTCAGCAGCATCAACCCGGCAAACGCCAGCATGATGCCAATGCTCGGCATCAACCCCGGGCGCCGGCCCAGCACCAGCCATTGCAGCAAGGGTACGAAGGGCACGTACAAGGCGGTAATGAACGCCGACTGGCTGCTGAGGATGGTTTGCAAGCCGATGGTTTGCAAACCGTAGCCGAACATGATTGCCACGCCGATGAACACGCCGGCCTTCAGCTCGAACAGGGTCAGGTCGCGCAAGGTGCGCACGGAAAAGAACCCCACCACGATGGCGGCGGCGGCAAAGCGCAGCCCCACGAAGAACATCGGCCCGCTGACCGCCATGGCGTGCTGCACCAGCAAAAAGGTGCCGCCCCAGATCATGGTGATCACCACCAGGATGCATTCGGCTTTGCTGAAACGGTTGAAACGCGACGGGGAGTTCGGGGTAGTCATGGCGGCTCGGTCTTGCAAGGGAAGGGCACGGACCGCACAATGCGCCGCACGCTGGGCAGTATACTGCGCACACCCACTCATTGAGCAATATAGTGCACAAAGAAAATCCACACCGGGCCTCGGTCCTGCAGCACGTCAGTCAGAACGTGCGTCGCCTGCGTCACGCCGCCGACCTCAGCCAGACTGCGCTTTCGGAAAAGTCCGGGGTCAGCCGGCGCATGCTGGTGGCCATCGAGGCCGGCGAGAAAAACGTCAGCCTGTCCACCCTCGATCGCGTGGCCGAAGCGCTGGACGTGGCTTTCAGCGACCTGATCCAGGCGCCTGGTGCACCCGACCACAGCCGCATCAACGAGCTGGTCTGGGCCGGCGAGATTGCCGGCAGTAAAGCCGTGTTGCTGGCCAAGGCCACCGCGCGCCGCGAGGTCGAACTGTGGGAGATGCACCTGGCGCCGGGTGATCGCTACACCCCCGGTTCCGACCCGGACGGCTGGAGCGTGCAACTGTTCGTCTTCGAAGGCTGCCTCACCTTGCTGGTGGGCGCTGAAGAAAAGCGCGTCGCCGCCGGTGAGTTCTACATGTTCGCCAGCCGCCATGTGCACGACTATCGCAATGATGGCGAGGTGGCCGTGCGGTTTGTGCGCAACGTTGTGATCTGACTGTTGGTGCGGCAACAGTGGCTGAACACTTTGCTGGTTTCAGCCTTGTAAAAATCCCCGAATACCGTTGCAAACGCCTGATTTTGCTGGTGATTACATTCAGGCACGACTCCTGCAATCACGCCGATAACCTATCGGAGCCTGGAGTCGGCCCATGTCAGCCCATCCTCAACACCCTGCCCACCTCATCCGCTCGGACGCCGAAGCCATCGAGGTCGCCACCCGCCTGGCCGCACGCTTTGCCGTCGAGGCCAGCGCGCGCGACCGCGAGCGTCGCCTGCCAGTGGCCGAGCTCGACGAGTTTTCCGCGAGCGGACTGTGGGGCATCACGGTACCCAAGGCCTACGGCGGCGCCGGTGTGTCCTATGTGACGGTGGCCGAGGTGATCAAATTGATCTCCGCCGCCGACCCGTCCCTGGGCCAGATCCCGCAGAACCACCTGGGCATCGTGGATATCCTGCAGCAAACCGCCAGCGAATCGCAAAAGCGCCATTACTTCGAAAAGGTCCTCGCGGGCTATCGTTTCGGCAACGCGTTCTCCGAAGCCAAGAGCAGGAACGCCGGCACCTTCGACACGCAGATTCGCTTCCACGGCGACACCGCGCAGGTCGACGGCGAAAAGTTCTACTGCACCGGCGCGCTGTTCGCCCATATCGTGCCCACCGTTGGCAACAACGAACACGGCCAGGCCTTTATCGCCCTGCTTGAGCGCGACGCGCCGGGCCTGAGCGTGATCGACAACTGGGACGGCTTCGGCCAGCGCACCACGGCCAGCGGCGGCGTGACCCTCGACGGCGTGACGGTGCCCCTGAGTGCGGTCATCCCGGCGCATGAGGCCTTCGACCGGCCAACCGCCCACGGCCCGATCTCACAGATTATCCAGGCCGCCGTCGACACCGGCATCGCCGTCGGTGCGCTGGAACAGGCAAAGCTGCACGCACGTCAGGCTCGCCCGTGGATCGACAGCCAGCAGGACCACGGCTGGCAGGACCCTTTCACCATCGCCGGCATCGGTGACCTGCAATGGCGTGTGCACGGCACCGAAGCCATTCTCGCCCGGGCCGGCCGGGCGATCGACCTGGCGCTCGGCGAACCCAACGAAGACACGGTCGCCAACGCGTCGCTGATCGTGGCCCAGGCCAAGGTCCTGTCGGCTGAAACCGCGTTGCTCGCCAGCAGCAAGCTGTTCGAGCTGGCCGGCACCCGCTCGGTCACCGGCAAACACAACCTCGACCGCTTCTGGCGCAACGCGCGCACCCACACCCTGCATGACCCGGCTCGCTGGAAGTACCACCTGATCGGCAACTTCGTGCTCAACGGGGTAAAACCTGCGCGCCACGCCTGGAACTGAGGAACCCCGCCCATGACCGCCCTGAACCAAGCCCGCCAACTGCTGGAAACCACCCGGCGCTTCGTCGCCCGCAGCGACGACCCCTATGTGATCAGCCGCTTCGGCGACTTGCAGATCCGCGTCGACCTGGCCGCGGCCCTGCTCGAACGCGTCGACACCCACCCCAGCCCGGTGGCGCTCACCGAGGCGCATATCGCTGCCGCCGAGGCCCTGGTCGCCGTGAGCAACGCCGAATTCGAACTGACCGGCCAACGCACCGCGCTGCCGTCGACCCTGGATGACCCGTTGCGCCACAAATACCGGGTCGTCGGCAACTATCACCTCAACGGAGTGTTTTGATGGCCCGTGAAATCCGCTTGAACGCCTTCGACATGAACTGCGTCGGCCACCAGTCTCCCGGCCTGTGGGCGCATCCGCGTGATCGTTCGTGGCAGTACAAGGACCTGGAATACTGGACGGACCTGGCGAAAATCCTTGAGCGCGGCAAGTTCGACGGCCTGTTCATCGCCGACGTGCTGGGCATTTATGACGTGTACAACGGCACGGGCGACGCGGCGATTCGCCAGGCGACCCAGGTGCCGGTCAATGATCCTTTGTCGCTGATCGCACCGATGGCGCTGGTCACTGAACACCTGGGGTTCGGCCTGACCGCCTCATTGTCGTTCGAGCACCCGTATCCGTTCGCCCGCCGGTTGTCCACGCTGGACCACCTGACCAAGGGCCGCATCGGCTGGAACATTGTCACGTCTTACCTGGAAAGCGGCGCCAAGAACCTCGGCCAGCAAGCCCAGACCGAACATGACGCGCGCTACGACTACGCCGAGGAGTACCTTGAGGTCTGCTACAAACTCTGGGAAGGCAGTTGGGAGGAGGGCGCGGTGCTGCGTGACCGTGAGCGGCGGATTTTCAGCGACCCGAGCAAGATTCACGAGATTCGCCATGTGGGCAAACACTTCCAGGTGCCTGGCATTCACCTGTGCGAGCCGTCGCCGCAGCGCACGCCGGTGCTCTACCAGGCCGGCGCTTCCAGCCGTGGCAAACAGTTCGCGGCCGAACAGGCCGAGTGCGTATTCGTCGCCGCACCGTCCAAGGTGCTGCTGAAAAAGACCGTCGCCGATATCCGCCGTCGTGCTGCCGAGGCCGGGCGCGACCCGAGTAAAATCCTGATCTTCAACCTGCAGACAGTGATCGTCGGCGAGACCGATGCCAAGGCCAAAGCCAAGTTCGACGATTACAAGTCCTATGTCAGCTACGAAGGCGCCATGGCGCTGATTTCCGGCTGGACCGGCATCGACTTCAGCCGCTTCCAGCCGGATGAACCGCTCAAGCATGTGCACACCAACGCTATCCAGTCGGCGGTGGAAGCGTTTTCCACGGCTGACCCGAACAAGGTCTGGACCCCCAATGAGCTGGCCGATTGGGTTGGCATCGGCGGCTTCGGTCCGCTGTTCGTCGGTGGCCCGCAAACTGTCGCTGACCTGCTGCAGGAGTGGGTGGAAGAGACCGACGTGGACGGCTTCAACCTGGCTTACGCGCTGACCCACGAAACCTTCATCGACGCCGTGGACCTGCTGGTGCCCGAATTGCAGAAGCGCGGCGTGTACAAGACCGACTACGCCCGGGGCACCCTGCGCGAAAAGCTGTTCGGCGACGGCGCCCGCCTGGCGCCCAACCACCCCGGCGCCGGCTACCGCGACCTCAAGGCAAGCGCGCTGTAACCGCCGAACTTTTTGGTGTGGCGAGCGGGCTTGCCCCGCGTTGGGGTGCGAAGCGCCCCCAATCAAGCAAAACGCGGTGTACCTGATACGGCTCAGCGTCTGGTTTTGGGGCTGCTGCGCAGCCCAACGCAGGACAAGCCTGCTCGCCACAGAAGCCCTTCCTGCCGGGGGGGGCGCTGGCCGACTCAAACCTGCAGCGGAGATCAACACCATGAACCAACCTGCCACACAACCCGCGCGCCCGGCGCTGCTGAGGGTCGACGACATTGAGGTGATCTACGACGGCGCGATCCTGGCTGTGGCCGGGGTATCGCTGAGCGTGCCCAAGGGCGCCATCGTGGCTTTGCTCGGCGCCAATGGCGCGGGCAAGAGCACCACGCTCAAGGCTATCTCGGGGCTGGTGCGCGCCGAGCGTGCCGACGTCAGCCGGGGCGTAATCGAATACGCCGGGCAGGACCTCGCCGGTATCGACCCCAGCCTGCGTGTGCGCCAGGGCATGGTGCACGTGCTCGAAGGTCGCCACGTATTCGGCCAGTTGACCGTCGAAGACAACCTGCGCAGCGGCGGCTTTGTGCGGCGCTTGAGTCGCAAGGCCATGGCCCAGGACCTTGAGCGCATCTACTGCTGGTTCCCACGGCTCAAGACCAAACGCCACACCCGCGCCGGGCTCACGTCGGGAGGTGAGCAGCAGATGGTCGCGATTGGCCGTGCGTTGATGACGCGCCCAGAGCTGGTATTGCTCGACGAGCCGTCCATGGGCCTGGCGCCAATGATCGTGCAGGAGATCTTCGCGATCATCGCCCAGCTCAACCGTGAGCAGCAGGTGAGTTTTTTGATCGCCGAGCAGAACATAAACGTTGCGCTCAACTATGCGTCCCATGGCTACGTGCTGGATACTGGGCGCGTTGCCTTGAGTGGCAGCGCCGCTGAACTGCTGGCGCGGGGCGACCTGCACGATATTTACCTGGGCAAACAGTAAGGGCCAACCCGCATGACTGAATCCACCCGCAACGCTGATGTTCTGATCATCGGCGGCGGCCTGAGCGGCACGATGCTCGCCGTGCAACTGTTGCGCCTGCCCGGCACACGCCAAATCCTGGTGATCGAGCCGCGCGCCGAGCTGGGACGCGGCGAGGCCTACAGCGCGGTCGAGCTGGGTCACACGCTGAACGGCAACGCGGCGCGCATGAGCGTCGACCCGGACAATGCCGATGACCTGACCCAGTGGCTTACCGACCATATCGCCGCCGGTGGCTGGCCGGAGTCCGATCAGCAGCACGTGCCGGTCAGTGAATTGTTCCCGCCACGCGGGCTGTTCGGCCTGTACGTGCAGCAGCGCCTGGCCGAAGCCCAGGCGCAGTCCACCTCCACCGTCGAGCATGTCCGCGCTGAAGCGGTCGACCTGCAGGTCGAGGCGGGCGCTGCGCTGTTGACCCTGGATAACGGCGAGCAATTGCGCGGTGCCCATGCCGTACTGGCCACCGGCATGTTCCCGGCGGCGCGCACGCCACAGACCGACTCCAGCGGCGTCAACGCGGCGGCGGTGGACCCGTGGGACGTGCAGGCGATGACGCGGATCGACCCGCAGGGAAGTGTGCTGATCATCGGTTCCGGGCTGACCATGGTCGACGCCGTGGTGTCTCTTGAGCAGGCCGGGCATCGCGGGCCGATCGAAGTGTTTTCACGCCACGGCCTGCTGCCCCATGTGCGCCGGCAGCCGCCGGCCTGGGAGGACTTTTTGAGCGCCGACCCTGCGCTGCGCAGCCCTCGGCAATTACTGCGCGCGCTGCGCTGCCAGTGCCGCCGCGCGCTGGCGCAGGGCATTGATTGGCAGGCCCCGCTGGACACCGTGCGTGCGCACATTGCCCGGCTGTGGAGCCAGGCCAGCGAGGGCGAGAAGCGTCAGTTCGTGCGGCATGTACGGCCGTGGTGGGAAAGCCATCACCACCGTGCGCCGCCGTTGAGTGCCGAGTTGGTGGCGCGGTTGCAGGCGCAGGGGCGATTGCGCATCCGGGCGGCATCGTTCAAGGGCCTGGCGCCTGCCGCCAGCGGCGTGAGCATTCGCCTGCGTTTTCGCGGCGAGCAAGGCATTACCCAGGTGAGCGGCGCCGCGCTGATCAACTCCAGTGGCATCGAATACGACTGGCGCCGCGTAGCCCGGCCGCTGCCGCAACAGTTGCTCAAGCGCGGGCTGATCCAGCCCGGCCCGCTGGCGTTGGGAATCGCGGCGGATGCGACCGGTGCGGTGCTCGATGCCCAGGGTAGGGTCAGCACGCGCCTGTTCGCCATGGGCCCGCCATTGCGCGGGATGTGGTGGGAAAGCACAGCAGTGACCGACGTGGCACTCCAGGCCAAGGCCCTGGCCCTGGAACTGACGACGATCTAAAAGTGCGAGCGGGCCTACTGTAACAAGCGTGCTTACTGTGACAAACGGGCTTGTTGTGGCGAGCGGGGCAAGCCCTAATGCCGTTCAGTTAGCGCAGATTCCCTGTGGCGAGCAGGCTTGTCCTGCGTTGGGCTGCGCAGCAGCCCCAAAACCAGACGCTGAGCCGTATCAGGTACACCGCGTTTTGCTTGATTGGGGGCGCTTCGCACCCCAACGCGGGGCAAGCCCGCTCGCCACAATAAGCCCGCTCGGCACAAAAAAACCGCTCGGCACAGGGATGTGGGGGGCTGAAATGACTCATGTGCAGTCAATACTTCAAGGTCTCGGGATTTTCACGAAGCCGGGCTTGAGGCCGAACACTTCCACGCCCTGCGGCGTCGATTGCCCGGTGGTCACTTTCACTCGCTCCACCGGCTGATCCATCGCCGCGCGATATTCCACGGTCATATCCGCCCCAATCGCCTGGCCTGGCACCACCATTGCCTGCGCATTGTTGTAGGTCACGATGGTCAGGCGCGCACTCATGCCCAGGCGCACCCGTTGCAACTGCTGCGGGGTAAGTGTGGGGATCGCCAGGGTCACCGGAAATTGCGCGCTGCCCTGGCCCTCACTGGCAATCGCCAGGCCGCTGACCACGCTCACCGTCCCGCTCAGCCGCTCGCCATCAAAACCATCGCCCAGTACCTCCACCGCCTGGCCCTGGTGCAACTGGTTGATGTCCAGTTCGGAGACCTTGGCGACGATTTTCAGCCGCTCGATATTCGCCAGCCCGAACAGCACCTGGCCCTGGCTGACCTTGCTGCCGGACTGCACCGGGGCATTGGTATTGCCGCCCGCTTGCGCCGAATTGTTGCCGGGCGCGGGCACCACAATGCCGGAGAACGGCGCCTTGACCTCCTTGCCAGCGAGTAGTTGCTGCAGCGCTTCGTATTTCACCGTGGCGTTGGTCAGCTCCATATCGGCGATCTGCCGGTATTCGCCGCGACCCTGGTCCTGGGCCTGTTGCAGTTCGGCGCGGGCTGCCGCCAGGTCCAGTTGTTGCTGCCGGGCCTGCTGCTTGAGGTCGTCGAGTTCGTTGCGCGGGATGATGCCGCGCTTGAACAGGTCTTCGCTTTCGCTGAGCCTGCGCCGGGTTGTGTCGGCGGTCATTTCGGCGGTGCGCAGGCTGCGGCGGGCGCGACTCACATTGGCGCTGCTGTCCCAGTCCTGCATGTCCTGCACGGCGCGGCGCGCCTTGAGCTGGGCGGAGAGGGCGTCGCGCAGTTGCACCTCGAGGGTGGCCGGGTCCATGCGCAACAGCACCTGTCCGGCTTCGACGCGCTGGCCTTGCTCCACCAGATTGGCCTGCACATTGCCGTCGAACGGCGCCGTGAGGGTGACGGTAGTGTCGGGCTCGATTTTGCCCACCAGGCCGATCTGGTGCACTAACTGATCAGGTTTCACCGCCAGCCATTGCTCGTCGGCGCTGCCCGGCGTTTGCGCCGGGCTGCGCAGGGCCAGGCCGGCAGCGCCCGCCAGCACGATCAACAGAGCAACCAGCAGGCGTTTTTGATTAGTAGTCATTGAGGGCGATTTCCCAGCTTTCCAGGGTCATGCCCAGCGTCAGGTCGAGCTGGGTCTGGGCGTTCAGGTAAGCGATCAGCGCATTGAGCTGCGCGTTCTCGGCGTTGCGCAGGTCGGTCTCGAAGCTCAGCACCTGAAAGTTGGTGGAGCGCCCGGCGCTGAGTTTGTCACGCTCGATCTCGATCTTGCGCCGCGACAGCTCCACCGCGCGCCGCGAGATTTCATACTGGCGCCAGCGGGTGCCCAGGTCACGCACCACATCGTTGACCGAGCGTTCGAGCTCCTGGCGGGCGTCGGTGATACGGATCTCCTGATCTTCCACATTCACCCGCGCGCGCACTTCGGCCTGGCGCGTGCTGATGTCGCCGATGGGGATCTGCACCTGCACGCCGGCATAGCTGTCCCAGCTACGGTTGTTACTGCGCCCGTTGTCATTGTCATAGGCGTCGCGCACCTGGTTCGCGCCGGCCACCAGGTCCACTTGCCAGCGCCCGGAGTCCTTGGCGATCACCAGGTTAAGGTCGGCCTGCTGACTGCCGAGCAGGGCGGCAAGGTATTCCGGTTGCTGGGTTTGCGCGAGGTTGAAGGCCTGGCGCTTGTCGATCTCCATGGGCCTGGCCTCCAGGGCTTCACTGGCGCGAATCGGCGTGGACAGGTCCAGCGCGAGCAGGCGCAGCAACGCCAGGCGGCTGCTATCGAGCTGGTTCTGCGCTTCTTCGACGCCCAGTTGCTGGGTGGCGATATCGGCTTCGGTCTGCACGATTTCAAATTCGGCCATGCGTCCGGCGCTGATCAGCGCTTTGTTTACCTCCAGCAACGTGTTGGAGCGCTTGAGGGCTTCCTGCACGATCAGCAGTTGCTCCTGGGCGCGCAGCAATTCGCGGTAGGTGGCGATGATCTGGCTGATGGTGCCCGCCACGGTGGCCTTGAGGTTCAGGCGGTTGGCCTGTTCGGACAGGCGCGACAGACGCAGCGGCGCGGTGGTGGCGTCCCAGCCGGCGCCGCGTGCCAGCGGTTGGATGACGGCCAGGTCCAGACCGTCGCTGCGGTAACGGCCGGCGCGGTCGGCGTTGTTCAGTTGCTGGGTCCAGGCCATGCTCAGGCGCGTGCCGTATTCGCCGAGCAGGCTGGTGGACGGTGCGAGGTTGGCATTGCGCGCGCTGTCCTGGGAGCCGCGGGTGCCACGGTAATAGCTGTTGAGGGTGAGCTTGGGCTTGAACACGTCTTCGGCCACCCGCAGGTCGAACTTCTGCGCGACCCGCTGCAGGTACGCGCTGCGAATCGCCGGGTTGTTGCGCAGGCCCAGGTACACGGCGTCGCCCAGGGTCAGGCTGGTGGCCTGGGCATTCAGCGACACGCCTCGGTCGTAGCCGCTGCGGGAGGTGCTCGGTGCCGACGGCTTGATCACCACCTCGGCGGCCATGCCGGGCAGGCTTAGCAGGGCCAGCAGCCACAGCCATTTACTCATCGCGCAAGGCCTCCACCGGCTGCAACCGGGAGGCCGAGACCGCCGGGTAAATGCCAAAGAACAAGCCCACCAGCAGCGTGCTGCCCACTCCCAGGGGCAGGGCCGCCACCGCCAATGAAAACACCCAGCCCGACAGCCACGCATACAGCCACGCCGCCGTCATGCCGAGCACGGCGCCGCAGACGGCGCCGACAGCGGTGAGGGTGACGGCTTCGAGCAGAAACAGGTTGCGAATATCCCGCTGGCGCGCGCCCAGCGCCATGCGAATGCCGATTTCGCGGCGCCGCTGCGAGACGTTCATCAACATCACGTTCATCACCCCGACACCGCCGCCCACCAGCGAAATCGCGCCCAGGGCCAGCAGCAGATAGGCGAAGGTGCGGCTCTGGCGGGTCATGCCGTCGATCATTTGCTGGGGCACGGTAATGTCGACGTTGTGGTCAATCAGCTGACGTTGCAGCGCAGCGGCGGCCTCGCGGGCGATGCGCTCCATGTCCTGCCCGGGCGCTGCGCGGATGATCACATTGCCGATCTGCGGGTTGGCGTAGATGCGGCGCATGCCCTCGGCGGGGATGAACAGCGACTCGTTGGCCTGCACCGGCATCAGCATCGCCCGGGGCTGGTTGTGCAGGATGCCCACGATCAGAAACAGGTAGTCGTGGATGCGCACACGGTCGCCCAGCCTGAGCGGATCACCCGGTGCGCCGAGGGCCTGGGCCACCTGGTCGCCGATCACCGCGTAGGTTTCATTGGCATCGAAGGGCGACAGGAAGCGTCCTTCGCGCAGCACCAGGCGCATGGCCTCGTGGATACCCGGTGTGGTGCCGACCAGGTTGGCATTCGCCGTGCGGCCGTTGAACACGACGGGGCCGCTGAACAGGCTGAGCGCACCGATATGGGCGATGCCGGGGACGGCGCTGCGCACGGCGTCCAGGTCGAGATGGGCGCGCATGCTCAGGTTACCGCTGCGTTTGGTCGGGAATTGCGCGATCAGGGTGTCGGTGCCCATGTCCTTGAAAATCATCGCGGCATCCACTGCCGCGTTGTGGCCGATATTGATCAGCGCCACCACCGACGAACTGCCGATCACAATGCCCAGCAACGCGAGGACCGAGCGTTTGCCCAGGGTGCGCAGGCTGACGAACGCTTCATGCAGCAGTTGGCTCAGGCTCTGTTCAACGCGCAGGCTCATGGGCCGGCCTCGTTCACCACGCCGTTGCGCACCAGGATCTTGCGCTGCAGGCGCTCGGCGATCTGCGCATCGTGGGTGACGATGATCAGGGTCACCTGCTGCTCGCGGTTGAGCGTCAGCAGCAGGTCCATGATGTCCTGGGCGGTGCTGCTGTCGAGGTTGCCGGTGGGTTCGTCGGCGAGGATCACCGAGGGGTTGCCCACCAGCGCCCGCGCAATGGCAACGCGCTGACGCTGGCCGCCGGAGAGGTCGGCAGGGTGATGGTGCGCGCGTTCGGCCAGGCCCACCTGGTCGAGCATGCGCAGCGCCTGTATCACCGATTCATGGCGCGACACGCCGCGATAACTCAGGGGCAGCGCGACGTTGTCCAGGGCGCTGAGGCGTGGCAGCAGGTTGAAACTCTGGAACACGAAGCCGATCTGCTGGTTGCGGATCGCCGCCAGTTCATCCGGCGTGGCGCTGAAGATATCGTGGCCGGCAAAGCGATACTGGCCGCCGTTGGGTAAATCCAGCAGGCCGAGGATATTGAGCAGGGTGCTTTTGCCGGAGCCGGAGGCGCCGAGGATGCCGCAGCTGTCGCCGCGCGTGATGGACAGGCACACGTCATTGAGAATCGGCAGGTCTTGCCCCGCCAGTTGATAGCGCTTGCCGATGCCTTGCAGGGAGATCAATGGGGGTTGCGCGAAGTGCTCTGTCATCGTCGCCTACGCCTGCAGTCTGGATGCCGCCGTCACCTCTCGGAAAAACGTTGAAATAACTTCGAGGGCTGCGTGAGGCGTGTCGAGGACTGATTTGTTTCTTGTTTTTAAAATATTGTTTGAATAGTAACCGCGTTCCAGGCGCTTCGCCAGCCATTGGGGTAGAGCGGTTTTACGCTTGGCAAAGATTTATCCGACAACTGGACGCCGCCGCCGAGCACGCGCTCGACTACTGTTTGGAGGCCCGTGGACCGTGGCTTTCGATCGTATGGCAACCTGTCAGTACTTGCTTTCAAGGGACAGCCCCGGTATAAAAAATCAAATTATTTTTTAAAACAATATTTCCGCCGTGGAACCTTTATGGTCGCTAAGAAAATCAGCACGCCAAACATTACCAAGACTCGATTGCTGGATGCGACAGAGGCACTCTTTATCAAGTACGGGTACGACGCGGTTTTGTTACGGCAGATAACCGAGCGTGCCCAGGTGAACCTGGCCGCCGTGAACTATCACTTCGGGGACAAGGACTCCCTGATGAAAACCCTGCTGATGCAGCGCCTCGAGCCGCTCAACGAGCAGCGCCTGGAATTGCTCGCGCGCTGTGAGGCCGAATCCGACGGGCCGCTCGACTGCGATACCTTGCTCGGCGTGCTGTTTGCCCCGGCCATGGGCCTGGAGCGCAGCGACCCGGGCAGCGGGGAGGGGCGCTCGTTCATCCGCTTCCTCGGTCGCGTGTACAGCGATACATCGCCGTTTATCCAGGAATACCTCAAGGTGCATTACCAGCCGGTGTTCCAGCGTTTCTTCGAAGCTTTTGCCCTGGCGCTGCCGGACCTGCCGCGTAATGAACTGGGCGTGCGCCTGCAGTTTGCGCTCAAGGCGATTTCCGGCGTGATGGCCGGGACCGAACTGCGCCTGCTGATGAACTCCATGAGTCTTGGTCGCCCGGCCACTGACGCCGAGGTGATGGCCAAGCTGATTACCCTGGTGTCGGCCGCGATCCGTGTGCCGCAGCAAAGCCCCGAAGCACAAACCGCGCTGGCCAGGGTGTTGGACACCCAGCGCGTCATTCGTGAAGAAGCTGCAGCGCCTGTGACGAGGGCAACGCGCTGAGCTCGAATTGCAGGCAAAAAAAACCCGCTGGGGCGGCGGGTTCTTAATGTGCAGCATTTGTAACGGATGAGGCTTCACAGTACGGCCCAGGGTGTGAATAAATCGTGAAAAATATGTAAGAAAAAGCGTGCGCTGCGGCCGATTCAACAGGAATTCATCAAGGCCTGGTTTTTTCGAACAGGCTGCCATTCGTCGGCACTGTCAATTCTGACAGTAGATCACCCTGCAGACTCAGGCGCCTCATTCACCTTGCCCCGTCGCGCGCGCTCCCGCGCGAACTAACCCCAGCAAGGTGATGGTTATGTCGACTATTCCCGTTCCATCGTATGACGATCTCCCGTCTGACCCTTATTCCGCCTACCCTTCAGTTGACCTGACCAACGCCCAATATCCTGAAAAGGCGGCGTGGGGTGTAGGTACCAGCGCCATGTCCTTTGGCAAACTGACCATGGCGATTGAGGCTTGGCATAATCTTTCGGTGGGTGATTACTACGCTGTTCGCATCAAGGACTTGAATAACCCGGCAGCTTCGGCGTTCGTTCAGGATGTCACTGACCGTTACTACTTGTCGGTCGACAAGGAAAAAGTACCGGAGGGCACCGTTGAAGTGTTTTGCCGGGTGCTTCGTGCCGGCAGCCGCCAGGAAAGCCGCTCATCCACCCAATGGGCGCTGTTCAAACAAACGTTGCCGGGCGGTTACGATCTCAGAGTCTGGGAGCCGTGGCACAGCGAGTTGAAACTGTCCCTTGAAGGCTTGCCGGAAGGCTCGATCATCACTGCAGATGGCGTTGCGAACGGAGTGTGGTGCCTGATTGAAAAGTATCAGCACATTCGCCAGAACGACACTATCAGCATTGTCTGGGCCGGGATTTACTTCGATTACATTGTGAGCCCCGCGGATGCTGCCGGTGCCGGGCCGCTTCGGATCGAGGTGCCTGCCGACGTGATCGCCCAAGGCAATCAATATGGGCTGGTGTACGTCGTGTTCAAGGTTGTGGATGTGGTGGGGAATACGTCTGGCGGTAAATACGAGTTCTCCAAGCCCTACCCGGTCCGCGTGGAACTGGACACCAAACTGTATGAACCGCCAATCTTTACTGTGGACACCGACGAGGCGATTCAAGTCGATTTTGATACGCAAAGCCGCTCCGTCTTTGCGTTAAAACCCACGCTGCCGCGATACACCACGGTGCCTAACCCGCGCCATATGGTCACAGTTGTTATCACCATTATCCAGGCGGGCCAACCGGACGAAACAGTGCGCTTGCCGGCAGTTCCCGACAAGAACCTCAGGGGCGAGCCGATCAATGTGCCCGGTTCCATTATCGAGAAGGCGGCAGGCGGGCGCTTTCTGGCCTATGTCGAGGTGAACAGATCCACTGGCGCGCTGCTGGGTCGGTCGGGCAGCACGGAGGTCTCGGTGGTGGGGACGCCGAGCAGGATGCCCGCGCCGCAGATCATGCCGATCGAGGGCACGCTGATTCCGATAGATACGGATATCGCTGTCACGATGCCAACGTACCAACCCCATGATGGCAGTTGGCTGGAAGCTCTCGTGTTCCAGGAGGGGGAGTCGGGTGGCGGCGGTTTGCTGCATGTCCAGACGCGGCTGGCCGGGCCACAGGGTGGCGTGCGGGACGTGAGCAAGGACGATCTCAAGCAGTTTGATAGCAAAGGCCCGTTCTCGATTTTCTACCGCACCAATAACGGTCGGGGCCTTCCTTCTTCGATTCGTGAGTCAGAGAGTCGGACGGCCGAGATCGGTTTTCGGGAAACCGATTTGCCGGCGCCGATCATCAAGTTTGCCGAGGACGGCAACATCGACCCCAAGGATGTGAAACGCTCGATCTTGCTGATGTCGTTTCCGTACATCGGCGCAACTTCTGGCAGCACCCTTTACTGGACCGCGATTGGCGCGGACTCCGATAGCTCGGACTGCGGCAGTATTCTGATTGACGCTGCGACCGAAGGTCCACTTTTGACGGAGCTGCTGATTGAGCTGAAACCGCAAGTCTTGCTCGGAAATATCGATGGCGTCATTGCGTTTAGCTATAGCGTGCTCAAGGCGGGTGTGTACGTGCGCTCCAGAAAGCTTAACCTCACCGTCGGTCCACGTATGGTGCTGGAGCTGCCGAAGTTATTGGAAGCCGATAAAGTCTACCAGGATCAACTGTATCCCAAGGATGTGTTGAACGGCGCCACCGTGCGGGTGGAGTTCAAAACCATGCAGGCCATGGACGATATTATCGTCCGGTGGGAAGGAGAGTTTGGCATCAGCCAAACGGAGGTGTCCGTCAAGGGCAACCCGCTGACGAACAGTGTTGATGTGCGCATTCCACCCGAAATTATCGCGTTGGCTATTCGTGAAAAAGGCAACAACATTAAAGTGGATTACCGTTTTACCCGTGGGCAAACCACGTATCGGTCCAAGCCACTGAACGTCAGGTTAATGCTGGTCACGACCCTGCCGTCACCGATGCTCAACGGGGTCGGAGGTGTGGTCTTCCCGCTGCTCGCGTTGGGGGATGAGGCGAGGATAGAAGTCGCTCCGTGGATTTTGATCCAGCAAGGCCAAAGGAAGTTTTTGACTGTCAAGGGCACTTTCTCGGATGGAAAACCGTATGTCGAGACGCTATACGTGGCCGACAAGGTCACCGCAGAAGAGGTCGCGCATGGCATTCGCGTATTCGGTGATGTGACTAGCCTTGGACGGCTCAAGGACGGTTCGGTGCTGAGTCTTGAGTTTGGCGTCAGCTACGCACAAAGAGACCAACCGGATACGCAAGTGCCGTTTGGGACGCGCGAATATCGCATTCAAGCGGTGATGGCGACCCTTCCGGCTCCCTCCTTCAACAACATGCCAGGGCCAGCACTGACTATCGCTCCCTTGAGTTACGTGAGTGGCGCCTTTGTGGCCGTACAGTACGCAGGCATGACCACTGCACAGGTCATCACCCTTGAATGGATTTTCCCGAACGGCAGGCTTGCTGCCATTACTGCACAGAGTGGGGTAAGTGGAGGTCGGGTCGACGTTCCCATCAGTTCGCAAATTATTGCTGCAAGTATGGATAAGGACATTACGTTGCGTTACAACGTAAAGACAGGAACCAGGACCACTCCGTCAGACACTCAGGTTTTGACGGTGCAAACTATCCCCGTGTCGAACTTACCTCAGGCGCGGATTAACAACTTGCCGGATGGCGCCACACTCGATCTGAGGGATATTCCTGGTTTATTGACCCTGGCATTACCTGCCTGGCCATTTATTGCTTCCGGTCAGAAGGTGTGGATAACCTTGCGCAGCAAGGAGTCCTTGCCATTATCCGTACTTGAGGGGCATGTGGTTTCGGCGGGCGAGGTAAAAGGAGGGTTGATCAATATTCCTGTATCGAGAAGTTGGCTGGAGTCGGCATTTAACGAAGGGCAGATTTTACTGAGCAGCATGGTGGGATTTGGTACTGACGCAAAGGAGTCAGATGCGCTGCCGATGAAGGATACAACGTATCGTCTGAAGATTTACGATTTCGTCAGTCTGGGCGTTGCACCTATGCAATATATTAGGGTGCCAGGCCAGTCGATATCCGGCCCGCTCCTGAATATCAAATTTATGAGTCAGGCTCATGCGATTGACTATATACAATATAGTTCAAATTCTGTGTTCGGGTTGACGATCTACAATTATGTGGGTTACGCCAGTGACGTTAAGTTCCAGGCCTATCAGCTGGTGGTTGCCAATAGGACCTCGCGCAGGATTACGTTTAATCTTAAAGGTGGGAATATCGTCATTGTGAACCCCTCTTTAATCATCAATTTTTTGGATGAGGCCGGGGTTTTGGTTGGGCAGAAAGTGTTGAACTTTCCATACACTTATTATCACAATACGATTCCTTTCGATTCAGGAGTAACGAAGGCTATAAAGTCTGTACAGTTCATCACGAACTCGGCGTTTGAGGTCAGCAATATCAGACTTTATTAATAAACCTGAGTGAAATGAGGCAGCCTATCTAACCGTAGGCTGCGCTTTTCACGGTCTACATTTTTTCGATTAAGGTTCTGGCCAGGCGCAAATACATCGAGTTCCCCTCGCGCATCCATTGCGGCTTGGATATTTCAAGACTCCTTCGAGCTTTCGCTTATTTTCTGACGCCACTCGACCATTCGTCGGCACTGTCAATTCTGACAGTAGATCACCCTGCAGACTCAGGCGCCTCATTCACCTTGCCCCGTCGCGCCGTTCCCGTGCGACCTAACCCCAGCAAGGTGATGGTTATGTCGACTATTCCTGTTCCATCGTATGACGATCTCCCGTCTGACCCTTATTCCGCCTACCCTTCAGTTGACCTGACCAACGCCCAATATCCTGAAAAGGCGGCGTGGGGTGTAGGTACCAGCGCCATGTCCTTTGGCAAACTGACCATGGCGATTGAGGCTTGGCATAATCTTTCAGTAGGTGATTACTACGCTGTTCGCATCAAGGACTTGAATAACCCGGCAGCTTCGGCGTTCGTTCAGGATGTCACTGACCGTTACTACTTGTCGGTCGACAAGGAAAAAGTACCGGAGGGCACCGTTGAAGTGTTTTCCCGGGTGCTTCGTGCCGCCAGCCGCCAGGAAAGCCGCTCACCCACCCTGTGGGCGCTGTTCAAACAAACGTTGCCGGGCGGTTACGATCTCAGAGTCTGGGAGCCGTGGCACAGCGAGTTGAAACTGTCCCTTGAAGGCTTGCCGGAAGGCTCGATCATCACTGCAGATGGCGTTGCGAACGGAGTGTGGTGCCTGATTGAAAAGTATCAGCACATTCGCCAGAACGACACCATCAGCATTGTCTGGGCCGGGATTTACTTCGATTACATTGTGAGCCCCGCGGATGCTGCCGGTGCCGGGCCGCTTCGGATCGAGGTGCCTGCCGACGTGATCGCCCAAGGCAATCAATATGGGCTGGTGTACGTCGTGTTCAAGGTTGTGGATGTGGTGGGGAATACGTCTGGCGGTAAATACGAGTTCTCCAAACCCTACCCGGTACGCGTGGAACTGGACACCAAACTGTATGAACCGCCGATCTTTACTGTGGACACCGACGAGGCGATTCAAGTCGATTTTGATACGCAAAGCCGCTCCGTCTTTGCGTTAAAACCCACGCTGCCGCGATACACCACAGTGCCTAACCCGCGCCATATGGTCACGGTTGTTATCACCATTATCCAGGCAGGCCAACCGGACGAAACAGTGCGCTTGCCGGCAGTTCCCGACAAGAACCTCAGGGGCGAGCCGATCAATGTGCCCGGTTCCATTATCGAGAAGGCGGCAGGCGGGCGCTTTCTGGCCTACGTCGAGGTGAACAGATCCACCGGCGCGCTGCTGGGGCGGTCGGGCAGCACGGAGGTCTCGGTGGTGGGGACGCCGAGCAGGATGCCCGCGCCGCAGATCATGCCGATCGAGGGCACGCTGATTCCGATGGATACGGATATCGCTGTCACGATGCCAACGTACCAACCCCATGATGGCAGTTGGCTGGAAGCTCTCGTGTTCCAGGAGGGGGAGTCGGGTGGCGGTGGTTTGCTGCATGTCCAGACGCGACTGGCCGGGCCACAGGGTGGCGTGCGGGACGTGAGCAAGGACGATCTCAAGCAGTTTGATAGCAAAGGCCCGTTCTCGATTTTCTACCGCACCAATAACGGTCGGGGCCTTCCTTCTTCGATTCGTGAGTCAGAGAGTCGAACCGCCGAAATTGGCTTTCGGGTTATCGATTTGCCAGCGCCGGCTATCAAGTTTGCCGAGGGTGGCAACATCGACCCCAAAGACGTGAAACGCTCCGTGTTGCTGATGTCGTTCCCCTACATAGGCGCAAGTCCTGGCAGCACCCTTTACTGGACCGCGATTGGCGCGGACTCCGATAGCTCGGACTGTGGCAGTATTCTGATTGACGCTGCGACCGAGGGTCCACTTTTGACGGAACTGTGGATTGAATTGAAGCCGCAGGTCTTGCTTGGGAACGTCGGTGGACTGGTAGCTTTCAGCTATAGCGTGAAAAAGGCGGGTACAGCCACCACACCAGACACGTTCCTGCGCTCCGAGGTGCTTAACCTCACCGTGGGGCCAAGGCTTGTGCTTGCACTGCCGAAAGTCCTCGAGGCCGATAAGGTCCTGCAAGACCAGTTGTATCCCAAGGACGTGTTGAATGGCGCCACCGTGCGGGTCAGTTACAAAACCATGCGGGCTGACGACGACATCATTGTCAGTTGGAAAGGCGAATTTGGCATCAGCATCACTGAAGTTACTGCCAAGGGCGATCCGTTGACGAACACTGTAGATGTCCGTATCCCACCCGACATTATCGCGCTGGCTATTCGTGAGGGGGGCAACTACATCACGGTAAGTTACCGTTTTACTCGTGGGCAAACGACCTACAGGTCCGAGCCGTTGGCGCTGCGCTTATTGCTGGTAACAGCGCTGCCGCTGCCGACGCTCAATAACGTCACCGATATGGTCTTCCCGTTATTGGCGTTGGGCAATGAGGCGACGATCAAAGTCAACAAGTGGATCTTCATTCGGAAAAATCAAAAGAAATTCTTGACCATCAGAGGGACCCTGGCAGATGGCAAGCCGCTAGTGGAGACGGTTTACCTCGCCGATGAGGTTACCGACGATGAACTCGCGAACGGTGTTTCCGTTTTTGTACCCGTTGACAGGCTTCGTGCTTTAAAAGACGGCACCATTCTCAGCCTTGATTTCAGCGTGAGTTTCGCAGAGCGAGACGAGCCGGAGACTGCGGTATCGTTCGGGCATCGCGAATATCGGGTCCAGGCTGTCCCAGCGACCCTACCGGCGCCCGCTTTCGATAACAAGTCCTTGCCTTCGCTGACTATTGCACCGCTGAGTTATGTCTCAGGGGCCGTGGTGGCGGTAGTGTACACAGGCATGACCACTTCGCAGATCGTGACGCTGGAGTGGATCTTTCCGGATGCGACCATCGCCCAGATCGCTACTCAGAATGGGGGGAGCGCCGGGCGTGTCGATTTCGCTATCAGCCCGCAGATCATCGCCCAGAGCGTGGGTAAAATCGTCACTTTGCGCTACAAAGTGACATCGGGCAGCAAGACGATTACGTCAGAGCCTCAGGTGTTGACGGTGAGTCTGATTCCCGTGGAAGGCTTGCCACAGGCATTGATCAATGTAATAGCCGACAAGGGCACTCTTAATCTTGCGGGCTTTGCCGGCAATGCCACATTGAGTTTGCCGCAGTGGAAGCTTATCTCCCCAGGCCAGCGCGTCTGGATCAATCTGCGAAGTGCAGGTGTGGCGCAGCTGCCCGTGCTGGCAGGCTACGTGGTCACGGCCACAGATGTAGCAAAAGGGTTGGTCAATGTACCGGTGCTGAGAACGTGGTTGGAGGGGCTGGGCATTAACAGTGCGATCACAGTGGACGTGTTCGCGACATTTGATGGCAATGCCAAGCCGGAATATCCAGTGATATTCAAACCGACAACCTACACCGTTATGGGGCAGTTGAAGATCGCTCCAACGGCAATGTCCTTATCTGGCGTGGCTATCAAGAATCCAACCTGGGCAAGAACCGGTTTGGTCTCAATTGGCAATACTGCGTCCCGAGTGCCTACCGGTGGCTTGGGTCCGTATACCTTTAGTTCGAGTAACCCGCGAGTGGCGTCGGTAGATGCAGGGGGTAACGTGACGGGTAATGTGAACGGATCGGCTGTCATCACCGCCAAGGACCGGAACGGGGCAAGCGCGTCTTACCCTGTGTATGTCTCCAATGTATTCACGATGGCGCTGAATGATAACTTAATGAACTGGGAAACGACCTTGAGGTGGGCAGCTTCCGTTGGAGGCGGTCCTCTATTTGATGCTGCCATCTACGACGTTTTGCGGGTTTACGGCGCTCACGCACCGGTTTTTTCGCGGCAGCGCTGGACGAGTTCCGGAAGTGGGTGTCCAGGGTATTGGGCACCCTATATCGCTAATAGTCCCAATACGGGGGCGGTTGCGTGTCAGTACTACACCACTCAACTTGCCGGCATTTGTTTGGTTGCTCTTTACTAAAGAACGGGTGCCAGGCCAGTCGATATCCGGCCCGCTCCTGGATATCAAATTTATGAGTCAGGCTCATACGATTGACTATATACACTATTTTTCAGATTCTGTGTTCGGGTTGACGATCTACAATTATGTGGGTTACGCCAGTGACGTTAAGTTCCAGGCCTATCAGCTGGTGGTTGCCAATAGGACCTCGCGCAGGATTACGTTTAATCTTAAAGGTGGGAATATCGGCATTGTGAACCCCTCTTTATTCATCAATTTTTTGGATGAGGCCGGGGTTTTGGTTGTGCAGAAAGTGTTGAGCTTTCCAAACACTTATTATTATTACATTACGATTCCTGTCGATTCAGGAGTAACGAAGGCTATAAAGTCTGTACAGTTCATCACGAACTCGGCGTTTGAGGTCAGCAATATCAGAATTTATTAATAAACCTGAGTGAAATGAGGCAGCCTATCTAACCGTAGGCTGCGCTTTTCACGGTCTACATTTTTTCGATTAAGGTTCTGGCCAGGCGCAAATACATCGAGTTCACCTCGCGCATCCATTGCGGCTTGGATATTTTAAGACTCCTTCGAGCTTTCGCTTATTTTCTGACGCCACTCGACCATTTGTCGGCACTGTCAATTCTGACAGTAGATCACCCTGCAGACTCAGGCGCCTCATTCACCTTGTCCCGTCGCGCCGCTCCGGCGCGAACTAACCCCAGCAAGGTGATGGTTATGTCGACTATTCCTGTTCCGTATGATGAGCTCACGCCTCCTGCCTATTCGGTATATCCACCGCGCGATCTGAGCAAGACTCTATACCCTGAAAAGTCTGCCCAAGGCTTGGGGAGGCGCGGCATGGTGCCCTTTGCCTGCTTCGGCATTGAGCGTTGGCGTGATTTAGCTGTGGGCGATTATCTTGGTTTGCGCATTGGTGACCTGACTCAACCGATCGCCTCAAGTAACGTCGTTACCGATGAAATCCGTTATTTCTTGTATATCGATGCAAATAAGATTGGCGAGGGTGACCTCCAGTATTTCTCCAGGGTCTTACGCGTTGCGAGTCTGCAAGAGAGCCGTTCGACCACCGAGATGATGTTGTTCAAGCAGACCATCCCGGCAGGCCACGACCGCAGGCCCGAAGAACCATGGCACAGTGGTTTGTTCATGTGGTTCCGAGACCTGAAGGAGAATGACATCATAAGCCCGGATGTCATCGCAGGCGGCTTGGTCGTCATGATTCAACCGTATCTGAATATTCGTAAGAACGACCAAATTAGTATCTTCGTGGATGGCATCCCCTATGTGCACGTTGTGAGCCCGACAGAGGCCAGCCGCAATCTGCCAATCGAGATAACGATTCCCGAAGAAACCCTCCTCAAGATTTCAGCTTCCGGGCCGATTGGCGTGGTCTTCACTGTTGAGGATGTTGTGGGTAATATACCGGAGGGAAAATATTTTTTTTCGAAATCAATCCCATTGATCAGTGAGATGGAGGCAGGCTTATTACCTTTCCCGCTTTTTCTGGCAGATGGCGATGTGATCGACCAACTCGATCTCGATATCCACAGCGCTGCTAAGCTACAGGTAGACGTACCTTTAACATTTTATAGGCCGACGCCTGCTCCCTTGAATAAAGTTACAGTGGTAGTACAAACGACCGATAAAAACGGCGTCACCTCTACCGTGCGTTTGCCGACTGTCGACGACAAGAACCGCCGGAGAGAGCTTGTACAACTGCCCACTAGCATGGTGACGAATCTGGCGGGAGGGCGGATTCGGGTATGGTTCGAGTTAACACGTGCCGGGCGGCCTGTAGAAACGTCAAGTAGCACATTGTTGAATGTGGTTGGCACGCCTACCTTGATGCCACCGATCACATTGATCCCGTATGAGGCGGGCCTCGTCCCCTCTAATACTGACGTAACCGCGCAACTGCCGGTCTACTCTCCCCACGACCCGAAAAACCTGGAAACCTTGGTTTGTGAGCAGATACGGGAAGACGGCGGCGGTCAGCGTCTGACCTTTCGGCAACTGGCAGGTCCGCAGGGCGGCACGCGCATTTTGCCGAAGACGTCGTTGAAAGTATTTGAAGATAAGGGTGTTTTCCACGCTTATTACGAGACCGACGACGGTGGCGGTAAACCCTCCTCTATCCGCCAATCGCAGTTGCTGGGCGTCGAGATTGGTACTCGCGTTGAAGACTTGAACGAGATGGTCGTCCCCGATGCTGTTGACGCAAACATTGATCCGACCACAGTGGCAGGAGATGAGTGGCTAATGTTTGTGCCTTACCCAGGTACAGTCGCTGGCGACAAGGTGTCGTGGAGCGTGATCGGCAAAGATTCACAGCGTTCGGCCACAGGTATCATCGACGTGACGAACGCGATCGCCGGTGTGATTTTGACAACCCTATCGATTCCGGTCAGCACAGAAGTCCTTGCAAAGAACAAGGACGGTAGCCTGCGTATCAGCTATAGCGTGCAAAGTGCTGGCACACCCTCAAAAATTCTTCGCTCCAGAGCGTTGGATGTCACTATCGGCTTACCGGTAGAGTTGGATGTTCTTAAGATCCTTGAAGCTGATCCGCTCTCGGGAACATTGGCGCCAAGAAATGTGATAAATGGTGCTACTCTGCGGATCAGCTATAAATCGATGCGCAAGGGCGATCAAATTTTTTATAGATGGGATGGATACTATGATGTCAGTCAATATGAGGGAGTGACAATCGGTAATCCGAGTACCAATAGCATCGATGTGCTTATCCCGGCAGATGTGATTGCCAAAGGCATTCGCCAAGACGGCAACGACATCGCTATTAATTGCGAGGTTAGACGTGGGCAGTTTGTATACAGCTTTGACACGCTTTACGTAAAATTATTACCCCTCGCAGTGCTGCCGACTCCCAGTATTCCCGGGTTTGAAGGCGCGACGGTGCTACCGGTGTATTTGCTCAGTAATAACGCTCTTATCCATATACCGATATGGGCGTTCATGCTGTTGGGCCAACCTGTATGGCTGACAGTTACTGGAACGTTTGATGATGATACTCCGTACGTCGAGCAACTCTACATCGCGAAAAATGTTACCGCCGAAGAACTCATAAAAGGTGTTTTCTGTCCATTACCCGTCGATAAGCTCCTCCAGCTCATGGACGGTTCGGTGTTTAGTATAGAGTTCTGGGTGAGTTTGCCTGGCATCCCAAGTAAGCCGGCGGCAATAAAGTTCGGGGTGGCGAATTACAGGATCCAGCTATTGCCTTCGAGTTTGTCTTATCCGATGCTTAACGGTGCGGAAAGTTCTGCGCAAGAGACGACAGTTGACCCGTTAGCGATTGAAAAAAATATTACCGTGACTGTCAAATATTCGGGCATGCTCGCGACGGATGTCATCACATTGCTGTGGATTTTTCAAAATGGTACTCAGTCGGCGATTACTCTAAATGGTCAGGCGAGCGGAGTAGTAGTGTTTGACTTTACTGCGTTGCAAGTCGTACAAAAAAGTGTGAACAGCAGGGTCCAGTTAAAGTATTCGATCATACGGCGCGATAAGGTGATTCCTTCTTATGTGCAGACGGTGAAGGTCGAGACTATTCAGCAGGCCAAGCTGCCAATGCCAGTGATCAATAGAACTGCAACTGGCGGTACGTTGGATCTGAACACGTTCATCGACAATGCAGTAGCAGCGATAGGTAAATGGCCATTGAGCACAGCTGGACAACTGGTCTGGTTGACCTGCAGCAGTGTAGGTGTGGCAGATTTGAGGGTGTTAAATGCTGCAGAAATAACTGCGGCGCAAGCAGCCGGCGGTTTAATAGATATAGGGGTGTTGCGTAGTTGGCTGAAAAGTGTTCCCAAAGGACAGGTGATACATGTTGTTTGTCATGTTTCATTTACCGGTATTTATGAGCAACGGCTAGCCTTTCCTTTAAATCACTACATTTTAAATGATTCTTGGGTTGACTTGCTTACTGATTTTAGAAGAGGGATGGGTTCTTGGTCAAAAGGCAGAGGAGGCTACAGCGGAACACTAGATGGCCGAGGAATATATTTCAATACTCCAGCTCTCTCGAATTCGGGGTCGGTCATTGAGCAGGTGTTTAATTTTAACAAGGCGCACCGTTATGACTTTGGTTGCCAGGTATCAAATGTTAGCCCTCAGCCTTCAAATGTTCCGCCGATATTAGAAGTGTTAGTGGGAGGAAGAGTTGTTGTGTCTAGATTTACGGTGCCGAGAAACGGCGTTGCTTATAATCTAGCTGCCAACTTTACGGTTTCGCAGTCGGGGCCAGCTGCGCTGGTGATATATAATCATATGGACTTGGGTGGTGGTGCTGATAGCAGGGGCGGAAATGACTTCTACATCCACTTCGTGACGGTTTTTCGTCTTTCCTGATGTAAGTTAAAAAAGGAGATTATATTTGAAAATTTAAGATCTTAAGTGTGTTGCGTGATGTTAAGTATCCACCGGCTGGCGGTTTTGCACAGCCGGTGGTGCGTTACGCCGATATTCTTACCCATCTTACCCATCTTCCGTCCACCCTCGCTACTTATCCGAGTGTGGGCACTACTTGCTGCTTGAGCGCTGGATCAAACAGCCCGGCGTCTTGAATTATTGCTCACCTTGCGAAATCGTAATGACTTTGATGTTTCTGAATTTTTTGTTGAGGGCTGCCGTTCGTCGGCACTGTCAATTCTGACAGTAGATCGCGCTGCCGGCTCTGGCGCCTCATTCACCTTGCCCCGTCGCGTCATTAGCGCGCGACCTAACCCCAGCAAGGTGATGGTTATATCAACTATTCCTGTTCCTTCGTATGTAAGCGCTCCATGAACCCCATATTCAAAGCCGCCGCGTGATCCCGGATGCTGTGCTCCCGATTTCTTTCTGGAGCCCATTCGCCATGATGCGTCCCGACGCAAAAGTCGAAAAAGTGTATCTGTACCCCAAGCCCGTCGACTTCCGAAAGTCCATCGACGGTTTAGCGGCCTTGGTCGAACTGGACATCAAGGTCGCGGTGTTCGACCCCGTGCTCTTCGTCCTCCTCAACAAGCCACGCAACCGGGTGAAGATTTTGTACTGGGAGCGTAACGGCTTCTGCCTTTGGCTTAAGCGCCTGGAGTCCGAGCGTTTCAAAACATCGCCCGATGTGACGGACGAGGCGATTGTCCTGACCGTTCAGGAGCTAAATTGGCTGCTCGACGGTTTTGACCTCTGGCGTAACCGTCCCCATCAGGTTTTGACGCCGCGATTCGTGGCCTGATTCGGTATAATCCAGGGCATGATTCCGCTGCCCAAAGATCTTCCTGACGACCCTGTGCTGCTCAAACAATTGCTTGAGCAGATGTTGCTTGAGCGCGAAACGAGCAAGGGCCGCATTGTTCATCTGGAAGAAGAAAATGCGCTGCTACGCCAGCGCTTGTTCGGACGTAAGTCCGAGCAAACAGCCGATCCAGCGACGCCACAATTGGCCCTGTTCCACGAAGCCGAAAGCGTCGTCGAAGCTATCGACGAGAACGCTGAAGAAGAGGTTGTCGCCCCCGCCAAGCGCCGTGGCAAGCGTAAGCCACTGCCTGCCGATCTGCCGCGCATCGAAGTCATCCACGAACTGCCCGAACACGAACTGACCTGCGCCTGCGGTTGCCGCAAACACGCCATTGGCGAGGAAGTCAGCGAGCAGCTTGAAATCGTGCCGATGCAGATTCGCGTCATCAAACATGTCCGCAAAACCTACGGTTGCCGCGACTGCGAGAGCGCACCGGTCACTGCAGACAAGCCAGCGCAATTGATTGAAAAGAGCATCGCCAGCCCCAGTGTTCTGGCGATGCTGCTGACGACCAAATATGTAGACGGTTTGCCGCTTCATCGTTTTGAAAAAGTGTTGGGGCGTCACGGTATTGATATCCCGCGCCAGACCTTGGCTCGCTGGGTCATCCAGTGCGGCGATCACTTCCAGCCGCTGCTGAATTTAATGCGCGACAGCCTGCTGGCCGGTCGCGTGATCCACTGCGATGAAACACGGGTGCAGGTGTTGAAAGAGCCTGACCGCGAGGCGAGCAGCCAGTCCTGGATGTGGGTGCAAACCGGCGGCCCACCCGATAGGCCGGTAATCCTTTTTGACTACTCCACCAGCCGCGCGCAGGAGGTACCGACGCGCCTGCTCGAAGGCTATCGCGGTTACGTCATGACCGATGATTACGCCGGTTACAATGCACTGGGCGCCCAAGCCGGAGTTGAGCGTTTAGGCTGTTGGGCTCATGCGCGTCGCAAGTTTGTTGAAGCACAGAAAGTGCAACCCAAAGGTAAGACGGGACGCGCGGATATCGCGCTGAATCTGATCAACAAGCTTTACGGCATCGAGCGCGACTTGAAGGCCAGTAGTGATGCTGACTGTAAAAACGGCCGTCAGGCACATAGCCTGCCGATACTGGCTCAGTTGAAAAGCTGGATCGAAAAGACGCAGCCCCACAACGAACAGCGTGGATGTGCGAATCCCGCCTGAAATCATTGCCTTGGCAATACGTGAACATGGCAACACGATCAAAGTGGATTACCGTTTCACCCGCGGGCAGTTCACTTACCGGTCCCAACCCCTGGAAATCAAGCTGCTGCTGGTCACAGCAATGCCGACGCCAACGCTCAACGGGGTCGAAGGCATGATATTCCCGCTCTTCGCATTGGGGGATGAGGCGAGGATAAACGTCGATCCGTGGATTCTGATCCAGAAAGACCAGAGGAAGTTTTTGACTGTCAAAGGCACGTTCACCGACGGCACACGCTATAGCGAGGTACTGTACTTTGCCGATAAGGTCACCGCGGAAGAAGTCGCTCATGGGGTCAGCGTGCTTGCAGATGTGACTAGCCTGAGGAGACTCAAGGAAGGCTCAGTGCTCAGCCTTCAGTTTGGGGTCAGTTATGCGCAGAGAGACGAAGCGGATACGCAGGTGTCGTTCGGGGAGAGCGAATATCTTGTTCAGGCCGTCCCAACGACCCTGCCGGCCCCAGCCTTCGATAACAAGGCTGGCCCTGCACTGACCATCGTTCCTCTGACTTATGTGCAAGGGGCTTTTGTGGCCGTGATGTACACGGGCATGACCACTGCACAGGTCATCACGCTTGAATGGATTTTTCCGGACGGCAGCCTGGCCGTCATCGCGAAGCAGAATGGAGTCAGTGGCGGACATGCCGACGTTCCCATCAGCGCGCAGATTGTCGCGGCGAGCGTCGGCAAGGTCGTGACCTTGCGTTACAAGGTGACAACGGGTACGAAGACCATTTCCTCCGCCACTCAGGAACTGACGGTTGGCACGATCCCCGTCGACAAGTTTCCGCAGGCGTTGATTAATGGGGTTGCTGACAACAGCGTCTTGAATCTGGCAACCATCACCGGCACGCTTGAGGTAAAACTGCCGAAATGGTTATTCATGGCTTGCGGCCAAAGGGTTTGGATAACCGCGCGCAGCCTGGGGGCCACGCCTTTGAACATACTTGAAGGTTACGAAGTGACGAACGCTGACCTAACGCAGGGTTTCATAAATAAACCGGTGTTGAGAGCGTGGCTGGAGGGCCTGGCCACCAACAGCGCGGTGTTGATTGAGGTAGCAGTTTCATTGGATGGTAGTGCCATTGCAGAACATGCTGCCGCTTTCAAGTCCACCACTTATACGGTTTTGGGCCAGTTGAAGATTGAGCAAGCGCCAATGATATTGAATGGGCTTTCCATTAAAGTGCCCTCTTGGCCAAGAACAGGATATGACTCATTTGGTAATACCGCGACTCGGGTTGCTACCGGAGGTTCTGGGGGATTTACTTACACTTCTCGTCGCCCCAGTGTTGCATCCGTGACCCCGCATGGCGTAGTAACAGGCAATGGCTGGGGATCTACCTTTATTGATGTTAAAGATAAGGCAGGCGTCGTGGTGTCGTATGCCGTTCACGTCAGTAATGTATTCAGTTTGGTGGGTGCCGAGAGTTATACAACGTTCCCTGTGATTCAGCCTTGGATGTTAACCGGTGCCAGGTTGGTAGGCTTTGACGGCATCGCTGACTTGCAGCGTGTATATGGCATGCGTCTCCCCGTTATCCGCCACTACTGGCTGGGGCATTACGATTACGGGAGAGCTTCGTTTTAAGTCTGGTGCAGGTTTCGCTGTTATTATCTGTCACTCAAATCCTCCAATGCCCCGCCGTCTTCGCCAACCGCACTCGCATCCCGTCCACATTCCCCGCCAACTGCAACGTCAACAACCGATACCCATCCAGCGCATTCTGCACCGGCGCATCCAGCCCATCTTCATCCACCACCTGCGCCGCAGGCCGATCCAGCCGCTCGGTAAACCCCGATTTCAACGCCCGCGCCATCCCCACCAGGTGCACCCGGATCTGCCGGTGCTCGGCCTTCAACATCACCTGCATGCGTGCCATCGTCTGCGTATCACGCGGGTCAGGCCGGGTGTTGCCCAGAATCTCCAGGGTGCTGATGCACAGGCGCAAGTGCCGCTGGATCGCGTCCAGCTCAGTCATTGAAATGCGCACTTCCTTGGACACCGACGGCATCAGCGAACGCAGTTGCACCATCGCCGTGTTCAGGCGGTTGAGCAGCTTGAGGTGTTCATCGTCGGTCACCGACTGGCCACCGATAATCCGGCTGTAGATTGCCGCACAGTCGCGCAACGCACTGGCCAGGTTGTAGCGCCAGGAGTACACCGCGTACAGCGGCAGGGCGAACGAAAACGCCAGCGCCAGTGCGATGCCGATCAGGATGTCCACGGTGCGCCACAAGCCGTCCGAGATCGGATTGTCGCCGTGCCCGGCCACGATAAACACCGTGATCGCCGACAGCAGCGCGATGTAGCCGCCCTTGCCGATGGCGTGATAGGAAAAGAACCCGCACACCACCGACATCAGCAGGTAGGTCAACAGCGGCAGGCCGAAGTAGGCCTGTTGCACCACTAACAGCAAGCCGACACTGGCACCGATCAAGGTGCCGTAGGCGCGTTCCACCGCCTTTTTGCCGATGTTGCCGTGGTGCTGCAAGCCGCCGATCACGATGAGCATGGTCACCGACGCCCATTCGCCGTGGGGCAGGTTGAGCCCGGTGGTGAGCAGGATTGTCGCCAGCAAGCCGATGGACACGCGCACGGCGTGGATCAGCTTGGCATGGCGATAGCGGCGGTAGGGGTCCAGCAACGGGCGCAAAAGGCGCCGGGCAAACAGGGGCAAATTCATCGGTAGTAAAGTGACCTCGGTAATCAGGGGGAAATGCTATCCACTGTGAGAACTGGCTTGCCTGCGATAGCCTCACCGCTGCGTGGCAGACAGACCGAGGAGCCTGCATCGCAGGTAAACCAGTTCCCACATTCGTCAGAAGATGTAATCGGTGGTCAGAAAACTTGAATCCCGGTTACGCAGAATATCGCTGACCAACGCCTTGTTGCTTTCCTGGAACTTCGTTGCCACCAGGGTGCGAATCGAGAACACGCGCAGTGCGTCATGCACAGACAGCGTGCCTTCGGCCGAGTTCTTGCGCCCGTTGAACGGGAAAGTGTCCGGCCCGCGCTGGCACTGGGCATTGATGTTGATACGGCCCACCTGGTTGGCGAAAACGTCTACCAGCCGCCCGACTTCCACGGCATTGGTGCCGAACAGGCTCAATTGCTGGCCGAAGTCAGAATCGAGCACGTAGTCGATTACCTTGTCCAGATCACGGTAGGGCACGATCGGTACCACCGGGCCGAACTGCTCTTCGTGGTATACGCGCATCTGCGGGTTCACCGGGTACAACACCGCCGGGTAGAAAAACGAGCCGCGACTCTCGCCGCCATTCGGGTTGACCACCTTGGCGCCGTGCAGCGCGGCATCGGCCACCAGCGCGTTGAGATAGTCGACCTTGCCCACCTCCGGCAGCGGCGTCAGCGACACACCATCTTCCCACGGCATGCCTGGCTTGAGCGTGGCCAGTTTGGCATTGAATTTTTCGATGAAACGCTCAACCACATCCTCATGCACAAACAGGATTTTCAACGCGGTGCAGCGCTGGCCGTTGAACGACAGAGCGCCGGTGACCGCTTCGCTCACGGCATTATCCAGGTCGACCTCCGGGAGCACGATGCCGGGGTTTTTCGCATCCAGGCCCAGGGCCGCGCGCAGGCGGTGCGGCTTGGGGTGCAGCTTTTTCAAATCGCTGGCGGCCTTGTTGGTGCCGATAAACGCAAAGATATCGATCTTGCCGCTGGCCATCAGCGCGCTCACGGTTTCGCGGCCGCTGCCGTAGATCACGTTGATCACCCCGGCCGGGAAGCTGTCGCGAAACGCCTCCAGCAACGGACGAATCAGCAGCACGCCGAGCTTGGCGGGCTTGAACACCACGGTATTGCCCATGATCAGCGCCGGGATCAGCGTGGTGAAGGTCTCGTTCAGTGGATAGTTGTAAGGGCCCATGCACAATGCGACGCCCAGCGGCACGCGGCGGATCTGGCCGAGGGTGTCCTGTTCCAGCTCGAAGCGGCTGGAGCGACGGTCGAGTTCCTTGAGGGCATTGATGGTGTCGGTGATGTAGTCGCAGGTGCGGTCGAACTCTTTCTGCGAGTCCTTGAGGTTCTTGCCGATCTCCCACATCAGCAGCTTGACCACCGCGTCGCGCTGTTCGCGCATACGCCGCAGGAATGCTTCGACATGCTGGATACGCTCCGCCACGCGCATCGTCGGCCACTCACCCTGGCCGCGGTCGTAAGCACGCACGGCGGCGTCGAGCGCGGTAAGAGCGGTGTCGGCGTCCAGCAACGGCGTGCTGCCGATGTGCACGCGTTCATCACCCAACTGCACCGGGCTTTGCACGCGGGCCAGCGGGCCGTTCCAGACCTGCAAGCGGCCATCGACCAGGTAATCACGCTGTTCAATCGGCGCGGCGAGGCGAAATTGTTCGGGAATATCGGTGGAGGCGGTGGGAAACAGCTGGGCGAGCAGGTTGCTGGTGGTCATGTCGCTACCCCGGGAATAGTGTCCAAACATGACGAGAGAGTTACCCATCCACCGGCTCGATGGCAAGGGCTACGCAGCTTTGCCGAACGCTGTAAACAATGTGGGAGGGGGCTTGCTCCCGATGGCGGTGGGTCAGTAAGCATCAATATTTGCTGACCCTCTGCTCCCACAGCGAGTCTGCGTTTAACTGAACCTTGCTCGCCCCAGGATGAATATTTTGACAGCCAGCCGATTGTTGCCTGAAAAAAATCCGCGCTGCCCGTAACCTACAGGCCCCTTGTCACCCGTACGGAGCGTTCATGTCTTCTGTTGCCGATGGGCTTGCCCTCAATAAACGCCTGCCAGCTGTTATCGCGCTGTCCCTGGGCATCGGCATGGCGACGCTGGACACGGCCATCGTCAACACGGCGTTGCCGACCCTGGCCGAAGGTATCGGCACCGATTCGGCCTCGGTGATCTGGGTGGTCAACGCCTACCAGTTGGCGATCATCGCAACGGTGCTGCCGTTTGCGTCGTTGAGCGATGTGCTGGGGCATCGCCGCGTGTACCTGAGCGGGCTGCTGCTATTTATCGTCTCGTCGCTGTTGTGCGGGCTGGCCGGTTCGCTGTTGACCCTCACCGCCGCGCGTGTGGCCCAGGGGCTGGGGGCGGCGGCGTTGATGAGCGTCAATACCGCGTTGCTGCGCCATATCTACCCCTCGAAGATGCTCGGGCGGAGCCTGGGCTATAACTCGCTGGTGGTGGGGCTGGCGTTTACGCTGGGGCCGACGGCAGCGTCGGCGATTCTCTCGGTGGCCAGTTGGCACTGGTTGTACCTGATCAATGTGCCGTTGGGGCTGCTGGCCCTGGGCCTGGGGGTGCGCTCGCTGCCCACGCTGCCGATCAGCGGGCACGCCTTTGATCGCCTGGCAGCGTTGCTGTGTGCCGGTTTGTTCGCGTTGCTGGTGCTGGGCCTGGGCGCCGCCGTGCATGGCGCGCAGGGTGCATTGAGCATCGGGCTGGTGGCGCTGGCAGCGGTGTGCGGTGCCCTGCTGCTGCGCCGCGAGGCCGGGCACCCGGCGCCGATGCTGGCGGTGGACCTGTTCAAGCGCCCGGTATTTGCCTTGTCCTCCCTTACCGCCATTTGCGCGTTCAGCGCCCAGGGCCTGGCGTTTGTGTCACTGCCGTTTCTGTTGCAGGCGGCGTTGGGCCATAGCCAGGTGGAGACCGGGTTTCTGATGACGCCATGGCCAGCGGTGGTGGCGGTGATGGCGCTGGTGGCCGGGCGTCTGGCGGATCGTGTGTCCCTGGGCCTGTTGTGCGGCGTCGGCCTGCTGATGCTGAGCCTCGGCATGGGCGCGCTGGCGACTCTGGGCAATGAGGCCTCGGCATTTGATATCGGCTGGCGCATGGCGTTGTGCGGCGCCGGTTTCGGGTTTTTCCAGTCGCCCAATCTCAAGGCCCTGATGACCAGCGCCCCTTTGGCACGCAGTGGCGGGGCCAGCGGCATCGTGGCGATTTCGCGGCTGCTGGGGCAGACACTGGGCGCCTCGTTGGTGGCCCTGTGTTTTCACCTGTCCGTGAGCAGCGGCCCGCACTACGCGCTGTGGCTGGGGTGTGCGTTCGCGCTGGTGGGCAGTGTGGCCAGCGGGCTGCGTTTGTTGCCGTATCAACAGCGAATCTGACTCTAATGCCATTCCCTGTGGCGAGCAGGCTTGTCCTGCGTTGGGCTGCGCAGCAGCCCCAAAACCAGGCGCTGAGCCGTATCAGGTACATCGCGTTCTCCTTCACTGGGGGCGCTTCGCACCCCAACGCAGGACAAGCCCTAATGTCAGTCAGTTAAGCTCAGATCTCCTGTGGGAGCGGTGGTGCGACGATTCGACTTGCCCGCGAAAGCGGTGGGTCTTCAACATCAATGTTTGCTGGGCCGACGCCATCGGGAGCAAGCCCCCTCCCACATTTTGTACAGCGTTCGGCAGACCATTTCGGTCGGCTCTCAGGCCGCCACGCTTTTGCTTTTGCTTTTGATCTGGAAGCGCCCCGTCAAACACGCTGGCCGAGTGTTGGGGCAAGAGCGTTTTGCTTACTTTTGCGCTTTTCAAAAGTGAGCCGCCGTAAGGGCGGAACCCTAAGCCGCCGTTACCGCACAACCGATATGTACACCGAAAAGTCGCACCGCTCGTTGCTTCGAGCATCACGCTGGCTTAACTGAACGGCATTAGGGCAAGCCCGCTCGCCACAGGGCGCCAACTCACTGACCGGCAGCGGATCTGACCCTTGTAAAACAGCGCGGGTGAAGGCTAGTGTGACGACTTGATTCTGAATGTTTCAGCTTTATGACCAGTCAGGCCCACCGTATCGCCGATACCACCTCGCGCCGCGCCGCGCTGACTCTCGGGTTCTGCCTGCCCAGTGACGTGTTGCTTTATCTGCTGCTGCCGATGGAGTCCGAAGCCTTCGGCATCACCTTGGCCCAGGCCGGCGTGCTGTTGGCGGCCAACCGCCTGGTGCGGATCTTCGGCTATCGGCATGTGCTCAAGTTCTATGCACGTAACGGCGATCGCCTTACCTGCATGCTCGCCGCCGGCGCAGCTGCGCTGTGTGCCCTGGGCAACTCGGTGCTGTCCGGCTTTGCTGCCTTGCTCGGCCTGCGGCTGGTGTGGGGTCTGTCTTATGCCGCGTTGAATCTGTCGACTCAGGTATTGGCCACTGCCGAACCGCAGGGTGCCGCGCGCCGCGCCGGACGTTCACGGGCGTTGATTGCCCTGGGGCCGATGCTGGCCTTGCCGCTGGGCGGGCTGCTGACCTTGTGGGCCGGGCCGCGCCCGATTTTCCTGATCCTTACCCTGTGCTGCCTCATGGGGCTGTGGCTGGCGCGCGGGCTGCCCAGTACCGGGCACGATCTGCACAGCACGCCGGGGCGACGCTTCAACTGGCCCGACAGCGTGGCGTTGTGGTCGTTTATCGAAGGCGTGGCGCTGGACGGCCTGTTTATTTTCGGGCTGTCGATCCAGGCGCAGAAGATCGTCGGCGGTGACGCGGTGCTGATTGCCGGTGGCCTGATGGGCTTGCGGTACCTGTCGGAATTGCTCCTGAGTCCGCTGGGCGGTCACGCGGCGCAGCGGTTCGGTGCCACCTCAATGCTGCTGCTGTTTTCATTCATGAGCGCCCTGGCGCTGGGGGCGTTCGGCAGTGAGTGGGTGATTGCCGGCGCAGCGGCGGTGCTGGTGCTGCGTGCTTTGCAATTGCCGCTGGTGACCACCCTGGTGACCGAGCGCAACCCGGGTTCGATGCGGGTGTCGGCGCTGGCGTCCAACGCGGTATGGCGCGATATCGGCGCGGGGCTCGGTCCGTTGCTGGCGGGTCTGGTATTGCCGGTGGCCTCGGCGTCGCTGGTGTTTGGTCTGGCGGGCGCGGCGATTGCGATCAGTGCGTTGTGCTGCTGGCGCACCCAGGCCCGCGGGCAAACAAGTTGAACGATGGCCGAAGGCGGTTTCTCTAAACCTGTGAAGCCCTTTACAGGTACGCCATCATGCCCGAATACAAGCAGCCACCGCCGGGTACGCCCGATACCCATCGCACCCCCGGCGAAGAGGAGCGCGACAACGATGCGTTGCGCCCCAACGACCCACAGGACCGACCGGACGACGATGTGAAGCAGGTCGAGGAAAACCTCGACACTCTCCACGATAAAGCCCGCCCGTTGTAAGAGAGGAGGTCACCATGAGCAATCCCCCTAAAGGCCCGCGTTCAAACGAGCATTCAAGCGGCAAGGATGAGCTGGGTTTCGACCCGGACTCTCCCAATGTGTCAGACCCGCAGGTCGATCCCATCGGCCCGGCCATCGCCCCGCTGGACGAGAAAAAGCAGTCGGAAAAAAAGCCGCCCTACGATCCGTTGGGCGACTTGAAAAAGTAAAAAAAGAGCCCCGCCATTGTGCGGGGCTTTGTTTATTTGGGTGGGTTCCAGCTGACTTCGGTGATGCCGTATTTCTCCGCCCAGGGGCGCGTGGTTTTCTTCACCTGTTCATGGCCTACGCGGCCAATACGACTAACGTGTGCAATGTCGGCATCAACGGCCGCCCAGTGCCAGGCTTCGGCGTTGTTCATGACTTCGGCGCGTACGACAAAGGATTTCGGCTTACCGTGCAGTTGATAGTGGATGGTGTAGATTTTTGCGGTACTCATGTTGCCTCCCTGTCTTGTTATAAATGGATAGGAAGCTGTTCTAAAAGGTTCATTCAAAATGACAACGTGCACGATGCCCAGCCGCTTCGCGAGCGAAACGCGCAGCCCATCAAGTCAATGCGGCCAAATGCGCCACGGTTTCCGGAAAGCGTGCCACCAGACGGATCAGCGTCACGGCCTGGGCATTGGGTTTGGCGCGCCCTTGTTCCCAGTTTTCCAGTGTGCGGATATTGGTGCGCAAGTACAGGGCGAATACCGAGCGCGAAAGGTTGAGCTGCTGGCGCACGGCAACCACTTCTTCGGCGGTAAGCGGTGCCAGGTGGGTGAGTTGAACCTTGTGGGTACGCAGGGTGACCTTGCCTTGGCGCGCTTCGGCCAAGGCGTCGAAGCCTTCGACCAGTTCGGAAAAAATTTCACGTTTCATGATGTGTTCTCGCTTTGATTTCCCTGTCCAGCATCTGTTTTAAGGATTTTTTGTGGTGAGGTGCCAGGTCGTCCTGTTCGTGTTTGCCGTACAGGGTGAACAGCCAGAATTGGGTGCCGCCTGACCACCAGTAGTAAATGATCCGCAGGCCACCGCGTTTACCTTTGTTGCGCCGCTCATCGACGAAGCGGACCTTGCGCAGCCCGCCGGTTCCCTCGATCACGTCTCCTGCTTCCGGGTTCTTCATCAACGCCTGTTGAAAACCGTGGAAAAGCTCGTCACTCAGATAATCCTTGCGATGCCGCTCGAAGGCCGGCAGTTCGATAAATAGAGCATCCATGTTCTATACGTAGCCTGCGTATAGTTTGCTGGCCCACTCGCAAGGGGTCAAGTGACCGCGCTGTGGGAACCTTCCTAAAACGCAACCACCATAAGGTCGCCCCCAGCGCATGGATGCCAGATGAAGAGGTAGATGGAATAGGAAAATTCTGCGAACAGGGAAGGGCAGCGGCAGCGCGACCCGGAAACGCAAAACGGCGCCCGAAGGCGCCGTTCTGTTTATCGCATGTGACTAAGTGATCAAACGCCCAGCACCGCATGCTGCACCAGGGTGAGCAACGGTTGCGGGTACACGCCTAGGAAGAAGGCGAGCAGGGCGATGGCCAGCAGCATCACGCCACCTGCCTTCTGTTCCCAGTGCAGCTCGGCGTCCACGCGGCGCAGGTTCGGCTCGATCAGGTACAGGGTGACCATCACGCGCAGGTAGTAGAACACGCCGATGGCGCTGCCCAGTACCAGGGAAGCAACCAGCCACCATTGGTGCGCTTGCACACCGGTAGCGACGATGTAGAACTTGCCGATAAAGCCCGCCGTCAGCGGGATGCCGGCCAGGGACAGCATCATCACAGTGAGCACGGCGGTCAGGTACGGACGGCGCCAGAACAGGCCGCGGTATTCGTACAGTGCGTCGGCATCACGGCCCTTGTACGGCGACGACATCAAGGTGATCACGCCGAATGCGCCGAGGCTGGTGATCACGTAGGTGACCAGGTACACGCCAATGGCTTCCACGGCCAGGCCGTTGCTCGCCACCAGGGCGATCAGCAGGTAGCCGAAGTGGGCGATGGACGAGTAACCCAGCAGACGCTTGAGGTTGTTCTGGGTCAGTGCCAGCAGGTTACCGAACAGGATCGACGCAATGGCGATCACGGTCAGCACGTTGCTCAGCACGCCGGTGTTGGCCGCAGGCGAGATCTGGAACAGCCGCACCATCACCGCAAACACCGCCACCTTCGATGCGGTTGCCAGGAACGCGGCCACCGGCGCCGGGGCGCCTTCGTACACGTCCGGGGTCCACAGGTGGAACGGCACCAGGGAGAGCTTGAACGCCAGGCCGATCAGCATCATCGCCAGGCCCAGTTGGGCAATCGGCGCAGGCATGCTGGTGGCGGCCAGGGCGTGACCGATGCCGGTGAAGCTCAGGCTGCCGGCTTCGGCGTAGAGCAGGGCCATACCGAACAACAGGAACGCGGAACCGGCGGCCGACAGCACCATGTATTTGATGCCGGCTTCCAGGGAGCGCTTGTTGAAGAAGGCGTAGGCCACCAGACCGTAAGTCGGGATCGACAGCAGTTCCAGGCCGATGAACAAACCGGCCAGGTGCTGCGCACTGACCAGCACGATACCGCCGGCCGCCGCCAGCAGGATCAGCAGGTACAGCTCTTCCTTGTTGCCCGGGTAGCCGGTGCCGCCTTCGCCGAGGTAGGCATGGGCGAGGGTGACGCAGGCCAGGGTCGCGACCAGGATCAGCGCGATGTACAGCAGCGCAAAGTCATCGACCATCATCAATGGCGTGACCGCCAGTGGCGCGACCTTGAGCGCCGGGATGATCGACAGCAGGGCCAGGTTCAACCCGGCGCAGGACAGCAGGAACGTTTGCGAATGATTGCGGCGCCAGGCGATCGCCAGCATCACCACCACGATGGTGAGGCTGGTGATCAGCAGCGGCGCAAGCGCGATAAAGTGTTGGATCGTGAATTCCATAGCGCTCTTACCGGGCCGAAGCGAGTTGAGAGAAGGCGGTGCCGAACCACTGCTGCACGCCATGCATCGTTGCGGCAGAAGTGTCCAGGAACGGTTGCGGGTACACGCCGATGTAGATCAGCAGCACCGCAAGGCCGAGCACCATGATCAGTTCGCGCGCATCCATCCCTTGCAGGACGGTGTCGGACTTGGCCGGGCCGAAGTAGGCGCGGTGGATCATGATCAGCGAGTAGACCGAACCAAACACCAGGCCGGAGGTAGCAATCGCGCTGATCCACGGCGTTTGCACGAAGGCACCCATCAGGATCAGGAACTCGCCGATAAAGTTGCCGGTGCCCGGCAAGCCCAGGGACGCGGCGGCGAAGAACAAGCTGATCGCCGGCAGGTAGGCGATGCGCGACCACACGCCCCCCATTTCACGCATGTCACGGGTGTGCAGGCGCTCGTACAGCTGACCACTGAGGATAAACAGTGCGGCGGCAGAGACACCGTGCGCCAGCATCTGGATCACCGCGCCCTGCAGCGCCAACTGGCTGCCGGAGTAGATGCCGATCAGTACGAAGCCCATGTGGGAAACGGACGAGAAGGCAATCAGACGCTTGATGTCGGTTTGCGCGAACGCGAGGAACGCACCGTAGAAGATCCCGATCAGACCCAGGGTCATGGCGATCGGCGCAAACTCGGCCGAGGCATTCGGGAACAGCGGCAGGGCGAAACGCAGCAGGCCGTAGGCCGCCGTCTTCAACAGGATACCGGCGAGGTCGACGGAGCCGGCGGTCGGCGCCTGGGCGTGGGCGTCCGGCAGCCAGGAGTGGAACGGTACCACCGGCAGCTTCACCGCAAACGCGATGAAGAAGCCCAGCATGAGGATGTACTCGGTGGTCAGGGACATCTTGGTTTTCAACAGGTCGGCGTAGTTGAAGGTAATCACGCCCGTGCTGTTGAAGTTGACCAGGACCAGACCGAGGATCGCCACCAACATGATCAGGCCGGAAGCCTGGGTGAAGATGAAGAACTTGGTCGCCGCATAGATCCGGGTTTTCTTGCCGTCCGACGAACTGTGGCCCCAGAGCGCGATGAGGAAGTACATCGGCACCAGCATCATTTCCCAGAAGAAGAAGAACATGAACAGGTCGAGGGCGAGGAACACGCCGACCACGCCGCCCAGGATCCACATCAGGTTCAGGTGGAAGAAGCCCACGTGACGCTGGATCTCTTTCCAGGAGCAGAGTACCGAGAGGATACCCAGCAGGCCGGTCAGCAGGATCATCAACAGCGACAGGCCATCGAGGGCCAGGTGCACGTTGATGCCGAAGCGCTGGATCCACACGTGCTTGAATTCAAGCGCGAAGGTGGGATCGACGCCCGGTGCCGGCGCAAATGAATAGTCGCCATGGGCCCACAGCCAAAGGCCGAGCGCAAGTTCCAGGGACATGGTCAGCAACGCGATCCAGCGGGGCAGGGTGGCGCCGAAGCGTTCACCCATCCAGCAGAGCAGGCCGCCGATAAAGGGGATCAGGATTAGCCAGGGCAGAATCATGACGGGCTCGTTTCCTTTCGCAGGTTCTTACAATTCGCAAGGTTCATATCAGACCGCTACCACTACGATGGCGCCGATCACCAGCACGGCACCGATCGCCATGGACGCTGCATACCAACGCAACTGGCCGGTTTCGCTGCGGCTCAGGGCGGTATGACCGGCCTTGGCGGCGCGCGGGATCAAACCAATGGTCTGGTCGAGCGGGTCTTTGCGCAGTACATGGCTGATCGCAAGGTACGGTTTGACGAACAGTTTGTCGTAGAGCCAATCGAAGCCCCAGGCAGCGAACCACCAGGCCGACAGGAAGCGCCCGATGCCACTGTTGGCAACGCCCGTGACGAAGCGGCGCTTGCCGAGGAACAGCAGGGCCGCGAGCAGGATACCCGCCAGGGCGATGGCGCCCGAGGCGATTTCCAGGCTGTGCTTGGCGGCGCCACCGGCATGCCCGGCGCTTTCCGGCAGTACACCGGCCAGTGGCGGGGTAATCAGGGCGCCGATGAACGTCGACAGGATGATCAGCACCGACAACGGCAGCCAGTGCGAGATGCCGTGGCCCGCGTGCGCTTCGGTCTTGGCTTCACCGTGGAAGGTGATGAAGATCAGGCGGAAGGTGTACAGCGAGGTCATGAATGCACCCACCAGGCCTGCGTAGAGCAGGTTCTGGTTACCGCTGGCAAACGCTTCCCAGAGGATTTCATCTTTCGAGTAGAAACCGGCAGTCACCAACGGCAGGGCGGCCAGGGCGGCACCACCGACGATGAAGCTGGCGTAGGCCAGCGGCAGTTTCTTCCACAGGCCGCCCATCTTGAAGATGTTCTGCTCGTGGTGGCAGGCCACGATCACCGCACCGGAGGCAAGGAACAGCAGCGCCTTGAAGAAGGCGTGGGTCATCAGGTGGAAGATCGCCGCGTCCCAGGCGCCAACGCCCAGGGCCAGGAACATGTAGCCGATCTGGCTCATGGTCGAGTAGGCGAGGATGCGCTTGATGTCGGTCTGCACCAGCGCAGCGAAGCCGGCCAGTACCAGGGTCACGCCACCGACGATGCCCACAAGATGCAGGATATCCGGCGCCAGGGTGAACAGACCGTGGGTCCGCGCGATCAGGTAGACACCGGCGGTTACCATGGTTGCCGCGTGAATCAGTGCGGAAACCGGGGTCGGGCCGGCCATCGCATCCGCCAGCCAGGTTTGCAACGGCAGTTGCGCCGATTTACCGACGGCGCCGCCCAGCAGCATCAGGGTCGCCAGGGTGATCCAGAAGTCGCCGACCTGGAATTTCTGCGGTGCCAGCACCAGCAGTTCCTGGATATTCAGCGTGCCCACCTGTTGGAACAGGATGAACAGACCGATGGCCATGAACACGTCGCCGATGCGGGTGACGATAAACGCCTTGAGGGCCGCGTTACCGTTGTTGCGGTTGCTGTAGTAGAAACCGATCAACAGGTACGAGCACAGACCCACGCCTTCCCAGCCGAAGTACAGGAACAACAGGTTATCGCCCAGTACCAGGAACAGCATGCTGGCGATAAACAGGTTGGTGTAGGCAAAGAAGCGCGAGTAGCCCGCTTCGCCGCGCATGTACCAGGACGCGAACAGGTGGATCAGAAAGCCCACACCCACCACCACGCCGAGCATGGTGATCGACAGGCCGTCGACGTAGAGGGCGAAGTTGGGCTTGAAGCCCTCCACCGACATCCACTGCCACAGCACGAGCGTGTAGTGACCGCCTTCCGGCGGCGCCACGTTTAATTGCCAGATGACATAGGCGGCCACGATGGCCGACAGGCCAATGGAGCCCACGCCGATCAGGGCCGAGAGGTTTTCCGACCAGCGCCCGCGAGAGAACGACAGCAGCAGGAAACCGATCAGGGGAAATACGAAAGTCAGAAAGATCATGTTCATCCGCGCATCTCACTGGCAGCGTCGATATCAAGCGTGTGGAAGCGACGGTACAGCTGCAGCAGGATCGCCAGGCCGATACTGGCCTCGGCGGCTGCCAGGCTGATCACCAGAATGAACATGACTTGTCCATCCGGCTGGCCCCAACGTGCGCCCGCCACGATGAACGCCAGTGCCGCAGCGTTCATCATGATTTCCAGGCTCATCAACACGAACAGAATGTTACGGCGCACCATCAGGCCGACCAGGCCAAGGCAGAACAGGATGCCGGCGACCGCCAGACCATGCTCCAAAGGGATAGCAGGCATCGTCATTGCTCCTTGGCTTCGTTGCGGCCCAAGTGGAAGGCGGTGATGGCTGCGGCGAGCAGCAGCATCGAAGCCAGTTCGACCACCAGCAGGTACGGGCCGAACAGGCTGATGCCCACGGCTTTGGCGTCTACGGTGGTGTGGCCGATGGCCTGGCCGCTCTGGTGAGCGAACAGCACATACAGCAGTTCACCCAGCAGCAGGGCTGCGAGGATCACCGGGCCGAGCCAGATGCCGGGCTTGAGCCAGACGCGCTCCTGGGCGACCGAGGCCGGCCCGAGGTTGAGCATCATCACCACAAACACGAACAGCACCATGATGGCGCCGGCGTAGGCGATCACTTCCAGCACACCGGCAAACGGCGCGCCGAGTGCAAAGAAGGTCATGGCCACGGCGATCAGCGAAATGATCAGGTAGAGCAGGGCGTGCACGGGGTTGGTGTTGGTGATCACGCGAAGCGTGGACACAACCGCGATACCCGATGCGAAATAGAAAGCGAATTCCATCTTTCTTCCTTAAGGCAGCAAGCTCTTCACGTTGATCGGCTCGGCTTCGTTTTGTGCGGCGCCCTTGGGCTTACCGGCAACGGCCATACCTGCAACACGATAGAAGTTGTAATCAGGGTTTTTACCGGGACCAGAGATCAGCAGATCTTCTTTCTCGTACACCAGGTCCTGACGTTTGAACTCGGCCATCTCGAAATCCGGCGTGAGCTGGATCGCGGTGGTCGGGCAAGCTTCCTCGCAGAGGCCGCAGAAAATGCAGCGCGAGAAGTTGATGCGGAAGAAGTCCGGGTACCAGCGACCGTCTTCGGTTTCAGCTTTCTGCAGGGAGATGCAACCCACCGGGCACGCCACGGCGCACAGGTTGCAGGCTACGCAACGCTCTTCGCCATCGGGGTCGCGGGTGAGCACGATGCGGCCGCGATAGCGCGGCGGCAGGTACACCGCTTCTTCCGGGTATTGCAGGGTGTCGCGTTTGCGAAAGCCGTGACCGAACACCATCACCAGGCTTCGCAACTGGGTACCGGTACCCTTAACGATGTCGCCAATATATTTGAACATGGGTCAAATCCTCACTGAACCGCGGCCGCTGGCGTGTTCAACAACACAACGGCAGCCGTCACCAGCAAATTGATCAGGGTCAGTGGCAGGCAGAAGCGCCAGCTGAAATCCATCACCTGGTCGTATCGTGGACGCGGAATGGAAGCGCGCAGCAGGATAAACAACATGATGAAGAACGCGGTCTTCAGGAAGAACCAGAAGAACGCCAACTGCGGCAGGATGCCGAACGGACCGTGCCAGCCGCCGAAGAACAGCGTCACCAGCAGGGCCGAGATCAGGATGATGCCGATGTATTCACCGACGAAGAACATGCCCCACTTCATGCCGGCATATTCAATGTGGTAACCGTCGGCCAGTTCCTGTTCCGCTTCCGGCTGGTCGAAGGGGTGACGGTGAGTCACGGCCACGCCAGCAATGAAGAAGGTACAGAAGCCGAAGAACTGCGGAATGATGAACCACAGGTTCTGTGCCTGATACTCGACGATGTCGCGCATGTTGAACGAGCCGACCTGCACCACGATGCCCATCAGCGCCAGGCCCATGAACACTTCGTAGGACACGGTCTGGGCCGAGGCGCGCAAGCTGCCCAGCAGGGCAAACTTGTTGTTGCTCGACCAACCGGCGAACAGTACCGCATACACCGACAGACCGGCCATGGCGAAGAAGAACAGCAGGCCGATGTTCAGGTCCGCCACGCCCCAGGTCGGGGTGATCGGGATGACCGCAAAGGCGATCAGCAAGGCGCTCATGGCCACCACCGGCGCCAGGGTGAAGATCACCTTGTCGGCGAACGGCGGCGTCCAGTCTTCCTTGAAGAACATTTTCAGCATGTCGGCGGCGATCTGGAACATGCCGAACGGGCCAACGCGGTTCGGACCGTAACGGTCCTGCCACCAGCCCAGCAGACGGCGTTCGACGAAGCTGAGCAGGGCGCCCGCGACGACCACGGCCAACAGGATCACGATGGCCTTGAGGACCGAGATGATCACGTCGATCACTTCAGGGGTGAACCAGGTCATTGCGCTGCCTCCTGCAGACCGTCAACGGTTTTGCCGAAAATGGCCGGAGGGATGCCCGCAAGACCTTTAGGCAATGCAACCAGGCCAGCCCCCAACTCATCATTGATGCGCAGCGGCAGACGCAGGGTCTGGCCGGCCACGTTCAGGCTGAGCAGGGCACCGTCATTGACGCCCAGGCGATCGGCTTCGGACTTGGCCAACGACACGTAGGCGTCTGGAATGCGCTCTTGTACCGGCGCGGCCTTGGAAGAGGTCTCTTCGCTGCCGAACAGGTGGAACAACGGCACCACCTGCCAGGTGCCCGGCGCCGGGTTGAACGGACGCGGTACGGCGGCGAACCAGTTCAGCGAATCACCCGTGCTTTCGATCAGGCGAGTGCCCGGGTCGCCCGCGCGGATATGACCACCGACTTCGTCCTGGAACTTGTTCCAGGCCTGCGGCGAGTTCCAGCCCGGCGACCAGGCGAACGGCACCTGTTGACGCGGTTCGGCCGAACCCGAGTAGCCTTCCATGGAGAAGGCGAACGCGGTGTCGTGGTCTTGCGGGGTGCGCGGTTCGTGCACGCTGATGTCGGCGCGCATGGCGGTACGACCGGAGTAACGCAGCGGTTCACGGGCCAGTTTCATGCCCTTGATGCGGAACGCGGCGGACGGTGCGGCATCGACAATCCGCGCCAGCTGCGGCGCGCTGGCGGCAGTGGCGGCGGTCACGTGATCGAGCTGGGTCCAGTCGATCGGCTGGTTCAGCAGGGTCGCGCGCAGGGCATGCAGCCAGCGCCAGCCTTCGTGAACCAGGATGCTGGCGTCCATGTATTTCGGATCGAACACCTGGAAGAAGCGCTGGGCGCGGCCTTCCTGGCTGACCAGCGTACCGTCGCCCTCGGCGAAGGTGGCGGCCGGCAGTACCAGATGGGCGCGTTCGCTGGTGGCGGTCTGCTGGTGGTCGGCGACGATCAGCACCTTGGCGGCGTTGAGCGCGGCGTCAACTTTGGCCGCGTCGGTGCGGGTGTACAGGTCGTTTTCCAGCACCACGATGGCGTCGGCGTTGCCGTCGATCACCGCTTGCAGGCCGGTGTCCAGCGACTCGCCACCGAGCATGGCCAGGCCAAGGCTGTTGGCTTCCGGCACGACCAGGCTGATGGAGCCGTTCTTGTCGCGCAGCTTCAAGGCCTTGGCGATGTTGGCAGCGGCCTCGATCAGTGCCTTGGAACCCAACGAGGTGCCGGCAATGATCAACGGACGCTTGGCCGCCAGCAGGGCGTCGGCGATGCGCTGGGCCAGCTCGAGGGCTTCAGTGTCCAGGCCTTCGACGGCCGGTGCGCTGGCGTCGAGGGCGTGGGCCACGGCGAAACCGATGCGGGCCAGGTCGTCCGGTGCGGCGTGCACGCATTCTTCGGCGATGTCGTCGAGCTTGGTTTCAGCCAGGGAGGCGATAAACAGCGGGTTCAGCGCGTGCTGGCCGATGTTTTTCACGGCGGCGTCGAGCCACGGCTGCACGCGCATGGCGTCGGCCATGTCTTCGGCCTTGCCCTTGACCGACTGGCGCAGGGACAGGGCCACGCGCGCTGCGGTCTGGGTCAGGTCTTCACCGAGCACGAAGATCGCATCGTGGTCTTCGATGTCGCGCATGTTCGGCACGGGCAGCGGGCTGTCGTTGAGCACTTGCAGGACCAGACGGACGCGTTCCAGCTCGGCGGCTTCGATACCGCAGTAGAAGTGCTCGGCGCCGACCAGTTCGCGCAACGCGAAGTTGCTTTCGAGGCTGGCGCGTGGCGAACCGATACCGACAATGTTGCGGCCGCGCAGCAGGTCGGCGGCTTTATCCAGCGCGCTGTCCAGGCTCAGTTGGGTGCCATCGGCCAGCAATGGCTGGCGCGGGCGATCCTTGCGGTTGACATAGCCGTAGCCAAAACGGCCACGGTCGCAGAGGAAGTACTGGTTGACCGAACCGTTGAAGCGGTTTTCGATGCGACGCAGTTCGCCGTAGCGCTCGCCCGGAGAGATATTGCAACCGCTGGAGCAGCCATGGCAGATGCTCGGCGCGAACTGCATGTCCCACTTACGGTTGTAGCGCTCGGAGTGGGTCTTGTCGGTGAACACACCGGTCGGGCAGACCTCGGTGAGGTTGCCGGAGAACTCGCTTTCCAGAACGCCGTCTTCAACGCGACCGAAGTACACGTTGTCGTGGGCGCCGAAGACGCCCAGGTCGGTGCCGCCGGCGTAGTCTTTGTAGAAACGCACACAGCGATAGCAGGCGATGCAGCGATTCATTTCGTGGGAGATGAACGGGCCCAGTTGCTGGTTCTGGTGAGTGCGCTTGGTGAAGCGATAACGGCGCTCGTTGTGGCCGGTCATCACCGTCATGTCTTGCAGGTGGCAGTGACCGCCTTCCTCACAGACCGGGCAGTCGTGGGGGTGGTTGGTCATCAGCCATTCGACGACACTGGCGCGGAACGCCTTGGATTCTTCATCTTCGATGGAGATCCAGGTGTTGTCGGTGGCTGGGGTCATGCACGACATGACGATACGACCACGGGTGTCGTTCTCGTCGGTGTACTGCTTGACCGCACACTGGCGACAGGCACCGACGCTACCGAGCGCGGGGTGCCAGCAGAAATACGGGATGTCGAGGCCGAGTGACAGACATGCCTGTAACAGGTTGTCCGCCCCATCGACTTCGAGCGCTTTGCCGTCTACGTGGATAGTGGCCATGGTTCAAAGTTCTTCGTTGGCCCGTTGTCAGTGGGCGTGGCTAATGGAATCTTGTTATTCATGTGCATCGATACAGCCATCAAGGCGTCAGCACATGAGAAAGCGAAGGGCACGGGCCCTTCGCCTTTTAAAGCGTTACGCGCCGACCATGGTCGGCGATACCACCTGAGTCAGCTCGCCCGCGCGGGTGGGCGCGATGCCCGCCTCGAATTCAGGGCGGAAGTATTTGATTGCGCTGCCCAATGGCTCCACGGCGCCCGGTGCGTGAGCACAGAAGGTCTTGCCTGGGCCGAGGAAGCCGACCAGGCCGAGCAGGGTTTCGATATCCCCCTCGCGGCCTTCGCCGTTTTCCAGGGCCATCAGCAGCTTCACGCTCCACGGCAAACCGTCGCGGCATGGGGTGCAGAAACCGCACGATTCACGCGCGAAGAACTGCTCCATGTTGCGCAGCAACGAAACCATGTTCACGGTGTTGTCCACCGCCATCGCCAGGCCGGTACCCATGCGGGTGCCGACCTTGCCGATACCGCCGGCATACATTTGTGCGTCGAGGTGTTCAGGGAGCAGGAAGCCGGTACCGGCGCCGCCTGGCTGCCAGGCTTTCAAGGTGTAGCCGTCGCGCATGCCGCCGGCGTAGTCCTCGAACAGCTCGCGTGCAGTCACGCCGAACGGCAGCTCCCACAGGCCAGGGTTCTTGACCTTGCCGGAGAAACCCATGAGCTTGGTGCCCATGTCTTCACTGCCTTCGCGGGCCAACGATTTGTACCAGTCCACGCCGTCGGCAATGATCGCCGGCACGTTGCACAGGGTTTCGACGTTGTTCACGCAGGTCGGCTTGCCCCACACGCCCACGGCGGCAGGGAAGGGCGGCTTGGAGCGCGGGTTGGCGCGGCGGCCTTCGAGGGAGTTGATCAGTGCGGTTTCTTCACCGCAGATATAACGCCCGGCGCCGGTGTGCACGAACAGTTCGAAGTCAAAACCGGAACCGAGGATGTTCTTGCCCAGCAGGCCGGCTGCCTTGGCTTCTGCCACGGCGCGGTTGAGGTGCTTGGCGGCGGTGGTGTATTCGCCACGCAGGAAGATGTAGCCACGGTAGGTCTTGAGCGCGCGTGCGCTGATCAGCATGCCTTCGATCAGCAGATGGGGCAGTTGCTCCATCAGCATGCGGTCTTTCCAGGTGTTCGGCTCCATTTCATCCGCGTTACACAAAAGGTAACGGATGTTGATGGATTCGTCCTTGGGCATCAGGCCCCACTTCACGCCGGTGGGGAAGCCCGCGCCGCCGCGGCCCTTGAGGCCGGCGTCTTTCACGGTCTGGACGATATCGTCCTGGGCCATGTCGGCGAAGGCCTTGCGTGCAGCGGCGTAGCCGTTCTTGGTCTGGTACTCGTCGAGCCAGACCGGCTCGCCGTCGTCACGCAGGCGCCAGGTCAGCGGGTGGGTCTCGGCCGAACGCTTGATCAGGTTGGCCGGGCCGAAAGAGGTCAGGGTCATGGGTAGCCCTCGAGCAATTGGGTCACGCCAGCAGGCTGTACGTCACCGAATGTGTCGTCGTCGATCATCAACGCCGGCGCCTTGTCGCAGTTGCCCAGGCAGCACACCGGCAGCAGCGTGAAGCGGCCGTCTGCGGTGGTTTGGCCGAGGCCAATGCCGAGCTTGTTCTGGATCTCGCTGACCACCGATTCGTGGCCACCGATGTAGCAGACCATGCTGTCGCACACGCGAATGATGTGGCGACCCACCGGCTGGCGGAAGATCTGGCTGTAGAACGTGGCCACACCTTCAACGTCGCTGGCCGGGATGCCGAGGATCTCGCCGATGGCGTAGAGGGCGCCGTCCGGCACCCAGCCACGTTCCTTCTGCACGATCTTCAGGGCTTCGATCGACGCCGCGCGCGGGTCTTCGTAGTGATGCAGCTCGTGCTCGATGGCCGAGCGCTCGGTTTCACTCAAGGTGAAACGGTCTGTCTGGATAAGCGTGCTGTTCATGCTTAGCGGTCCACGTCGGCCATAACGAAATCGATACTACCCAGGTACGCAATCAAGTCCGCGACCATTTCACCTTTGATCACCGAAGGGATCTGCTGCAGGTGCGGGAAGCTTGGGGTACGAATCCGGGTGCGGTAGCTCATGGTGCCGCCATCGCTCGTCAGGTAATAACTGTTGATACCCTTGGTCGCTTCGATCATCTGGAAGGATTCGTTGGCCGGCATGACCGGGCCCCACGAAACCTGCAGGAAGTGCGTGATCAGGGTTTCGATGTGCTGCAGCGTGCGCTCTTTGGGCGGCGGCGTCGTCAGCGGGTGATCCGCCTTGTACGGGCCGGCCGGCATGTTGCGCATGCATTGCTCGATGATCTTCAGGCTCTGGCGCATTTCTTCGACGCGCACGATGCAGCGGTCGTAGGCATCGCCATTGGCGGCCGTCGGAATCTCGAATTCGAAGTTCTCGTAGCCGGAGTACGGGCGCGCTTTACGCAGGTCGAAGTCGCAACCGGTCGAACGCAGGCCGGCACCGGTGACGCCCCATTCCAGGGCCTCTTTGGTGTTGTATTGCGCAACGCCGATGGTGCGGCCCTTGAGGATGCTGTTGTCCAGCGCGGCCTTTTGGTACTCGTCCAGACGCTTGGGCATCCAGTCGATGAATTCCTTGACCAGACGTTCCCAGCCGTTCGGCAGGTCATGCGCCACGCCGCCGATGCGGTACCAGGCCGGGTGCAGGCGGAAACCGGTGACGGCTTCGATGACCTTGTAGGCGCGTTGACGGTCGGTGAAGGTAAAGAACACCGGAGTCATGGCGCCCACGTCCTGGATGTAGGTACCCAGGAACAGCAGGTGGCTGGTGATGCGGAAGAACTCGGCCATCATGATGCGGATGGTGTCGACGCGGTCCGGCACCTTGATACCGGCAAGCTTCTCGACCGAGAGCACGTACGGCAGGTTGTTCATTACGCCGCCGAGGTAGTCGATACGGTCGGTGTACGGAATGAAGCTGTGCCAGGACTGACGCTCGGCCATTTTTTCGGCACCACGGTGGTGGTAGCCGATATCGGGCACGCAGTCGACGATTTCTTCGCCGTCCAGTTGCAGGATGATGCGGAAGGCACCGTGAGCTGAAGGGTGGTTCGGGCCCAGGTTGAGGAACATGTAGTCCTCGTTGGTGCCGGAGCGTTTCATGCCCCAGTCTTCCGGGCGGAAGCGTGCGGCTTCTTCTTCGAGCTGTTGCTTGGCCAGGGTCAGGCTGAAGGGGTCGAATTCGGTGGCGCGCGCAGGGTAGTCCTTGCGCAACGGGTGACCTTCCCACGTCGGCGGCATCATGATGCGCGTGAGGTGCGGGTGGCCCGGGAAGTCGATACCGAACATGTCCCAGACTTCGCGCTCGTACCAGCTTGCGTTGGGCCAGATACCGGTGACGGTCGGCACGCTCAGGTCGCCTTCGCTGAGGGCAACCTTGATCATCACATCGCTGTTACGTTCCAGCGACATCAGGTGGTAGAACACGGTGAAATCGGCGCCGCTGGGCAGCCCCTGGCGCTTGGTGCGCAGACGCTCGTCCACGCCATGCAGGTCATAGAGCATGACGTACGGCTTGGGCAGGTTGCGCAGGAAGCTCAGGACTTCGACGAGCTTGGCCCGCGCTACCCACAGCACCGGCATACCGGTGCGTGTGGCCTGGGCGGTGAAGGCGTCAGGGCCAAAACGGTTATTGAGTTCGACAACCACGTCCTGGTCGTCTGCCTTATAAGGCGGGATGTACAGAGCACTGCCTGTAGTCATGGTTTTTTATCGCTTTCGGTCAACGTAAAGAATGAGGCCAGGTGTTCGTTCTATAGAAGAAGCGGGCTGGATCAGACTTCGTCGGGGCTGCGCAGGTTGGTGACTGCGATTCGCTGTTCGCGGCGCTGTTCCTTTTGTGACGGCATCTCGGCGCGGTACACGCCTTGATCGCCGACGACCCAGGAAAGCGGGCGACGCTCCTTGCCAATCGATTCCTGCAGCAGCATCAAGCCTTGCAGAAAAGCTTCAGGGCGGGGCGGGCAGCCAGGCACGTAGACGTCCACGGGCAGGAACTTGTCCACCCCCTGAACCACGGAGTAGATGTCGTACATGCCACCGGAGTTGGCGCACGAACCCATGGAGATAACCCACTTTGGCTCGAGCATTTGCTCGTAGAGGCGCTGAATGATCGGCGCCATCTTGATAAAGCAGGTACCGGCGATAACCATGAAGTCCGCCTGGCGCGGCGATGCCCGGATAACTTCGGCGCCAAAGCGCGCGATGTCGTGGGGCGCCGTGAAGGCGGTGGTCATTTCCACGTAGCAGCACGAAAGGCCGAAGTTGTACGGCCACAGGGAGTTTTTACGCCCCCAGTTGACCGCGCCACTCAGCACGTCTTCGAGCTTGCCCATGTAGATGTTTTTGTGGACTTGGTCTTCTAACGGATCGGAGACGGTTTCCCGTTCGCCGATGGGGTACTGATCGTTAGGAGCATCCGGGTCGATCCTGGTGAGATTGTATTGCATCGCCAAAGCCTCATTGTTTCAGCTTCGCTTGCCGCTTGCGACGAGCTTCCGGAGCCCAGTCAAGGGCGCCCACTCGAAATAGGTAGACAAGGCCTGCCAACAGAATTGCTATGAAAACGAGGGCTTCGACGAATCCGGTCCAGCCGCTTTCGCGGACGGACACAGACCAGGCAAAGAGAAAAAGGGCTTCGATATCGAAGATCACGAAGAGCATCGCGACCAGATAGAATTTGGCTGAGAGCCGCAAGCGGGCGCCACCTGTAGGCAGCATGCCGGATTCGAACGGTTCATTCTTGCTGCGCCCCCAGGCTTTTGACCCGAGGAGGCTGGAGACGCCGAGCATGAAGGCGCAAAGCCCCACAACACCGAGGAGGAAAATGGCAAAGCCCCAGTTGTGGGCGATGAGTCCTGTCGCTTCGGTCATGCTGGAAATCCTTAACAGAGAGCAAAGGTCTCTGAGCTCGAAAAAGTAACGATGCAGTGACGATATGTCGCACTGCAATCAATCCCGGTGATTTTATGGCTAAACACCGGGCAAGTAAAATTCCTGCGGCGAAATTATTCGGTGGATGAAGCACATAGTGCACCTTTGTGGGGCTGTAGCCCTTGCTCTGCGGGCATTAGCGGGCTTTGAATCAATTACGTCTTGTTTAAGCTATAACGAAGTTTTCAGCGGCCAAATGATAATGAATATTGTTTGTGTGGGGTTTAAGCGATTGTTTCTCATGTGGCGGGGGAAGTTGCCGTTACTTGCTTGAGTGTCGCTTAGTTGTCGCAGCGATTCTTTTAACCGATTCGGTGTGTGCGAATACCGCTCTGGATCAATGTTTTGCGCAAAATTCCTTGTGGGAGGGGGCTTGCTCCGGATAGCTGAGTATCAGCCAACTCATCTGTTGCTGATCCACCGCTATCGGGAGCAAGCCCCCTCCCACATTTGGTCTGTAGTGCATCGGTAGGTTTTGTGCAGGCAAAAAAACGCCCCGAACCAGTCGGGGCGTGATTGTTGCGTGGCACTGCAGTTAGGTCTTCCCTGGGGTCGCAGTGGCCGTGTACGCGTTACTTAGTGGAACTGCTCCTCTTCAGTCGAACCCTTCAGCGCAGTCACCGACGAGGTGCCGCCCTGGATCACGGTGGTCATGTCGTCGAAGTAGCCGGTGCCCACTTCCTGCTGGTGCGCCACGAAGGTGTAGCCCTTGGCGGCGTCAGCGAACTCCTGCTCCTGCAGCTTCACGTAGGCGGTCATGTCGTTGCGGGCGTAGTCGTGCGCCAGGTTGAACATGCTGTGCCACATGTTGTGAATGCCGGCCAGGGTGATGAACTGGTGCTTGTAGCCCATGGCCGACAGTTCGCGCTGGAACTTGGCGATGGTCGCGTCGTCCAGGTTCTTCTTCCAGTTGAAGGACGGCGAGCAGTTGTAGGACAGCAGCTGGTCCGGGTATTCCTTCTTGATCGCTTCGGCAAAACGACGCGCTTCGTCCAGATCCGGCTTGGCGGTTTCGCACCAGATCAGGTCGGCATACGGTGCGTAGGCCAGGCCACGGGCGATGGCCTGGTCGAGGCCGGCGCGCACCTTGTAGAAACCTTCCTGAGTGCGTTCGCCGGTCACGAACGGCTGGTCGTACGGATCGCAATCGGACGTCAAGAGGTCAGCCGCGTTGGCGTCGGTACGGGCAAGGATAATGGTCGGGGTGCCGGCCACGTCGGCGGCCAGGCGCGCAGCGGTCAGCTTCTGTACCGCCTCCTGGGTCGGAACCAACACCTTGCCGCCCATGTGGCCGCATTTTTTCACCGAGGCCAACTGGTCTTCGAAGTGCACGCCGGCAGCGCCTGCCTCGATCATGCTTTTCATCAGTTCGTAGGCGTTGAGTACGCCGCCGAAACCGGCTTCGGCATCGGCCACGATGGGGGCGAAGTAGTCAATGTAGCCTTCGTCGCCCGGGCCTTTGCCGGCTTTCCACTGGATCTGGTCGGCACGGCGGAACGAGTTGTTGATGCGCTTGACCACGGTCGGCACCGAGTCCACCGGGTACAGCGACTGGTCGGGGTACATGGATTCGGCGGAGTTGTTGTCCGCCGCCACTTGCCAGCCGGACAGGTAGATCGCCTGGATACCGGCTTTTACCTGCTGCACGGCCTGGCCGCCGGTGAGGGCGCCCATGCAGTTGACGAAATCCTTGTCGGGGCGGAAGGACGGCTTGGCGCCCTGGGTGACCAGGTTCCACAGCTTCTCGGCGCCGAGTTTGGCAAAGGTGTGCTCAGGTTGAACCGAGCCGCGCAGGCGGACGACGTCAGCAGCCGAATAAGCGCGGGTCACGCCTTTCCAGCGTGGGTTTTCAGCCCAGTCTTTTTCGAGGGCTGCAATTTGCTGTTCGCGTGTCAGTGCCATGGAGATAAACCTCGTCGTCGCGTCTTGTTAGGGTTCAAGGGCCCCTTGCCAGGGCCCTGGATTAGCGGGAGCGAGGCCATCATGCACAGCCTTTTTTGGGGCGTCAAATGTTTTGTAGTGCTTTTTTAAAAGCACTACATATTTGCCTTTGTGCGACTTGTCAGTCAGTTTTTGGTGCCTCAGTTCAGGCTGTCGACTTTGACCCGTACAGTCAGGTCATCGCGGCCCTGAGTAGAGTAGCTGCGGGTTGTAGAGGATTTGTCGGCTTGAGTCGCGCGGTTGATGCCGGCCAGGGAAATCCACTCGCCCAGGCGACCGCTGACGGTTGTGTCGGTACTTTGCACATTCACTACATCGGGACGTTCCTGGCTCATACGGTCACGGTTGGTACTGATCGCCAGGTGAACGGTCTCGCCGGTGACGCTGGCCGTGACGTAGAAACCCTGGGTGACATTGCGGTACTGGGTCTGATTCTGCAGGCGGCCGTAACTGTCCTGCTGAGTGCTGGTCAGCGGCACGCTCTGGCCCACCTGGATCAGTGCGGGCACGCCTTCGCTGGCCTGGATCTGCTGGATGCCGCCTTCACGGCTCTCGGTGCTGTAGCTGATCACCTGACCATTGGTTTGCTGGTTGTTTTCATGGGTGTCGACGGTGATCAGCAGGCGCTTGGCGGGTGTGTCCAGCTGCGCGAGCAGGGCGCGCAAACCCTCGATTTTATCCGGTTGCGCATTGACGATCAGCTGATTGCCATAGGCGCTGACGGTGCCGTCCTTGCCAATGAAGTTTTGCGCCACGGGCAGCAGGTCGGCGCTGGTGCGGTTGCTCAGGTCGACCACGGCCGTGTCGGCCATGGCTGACACGCTGGTGGTCAGGAGGAGGGCGGTGAGCAGGGTGCGTAGGGACATGTCCGTGATCTCTGCAATTCATTTGGCTTGATAGTGCCAGTTTGTCGGCCTGGCAGGGCGCAAGTTGAATATCAGGCAGCAAAATGCCCTGGCAAGGCAGGGCATTTTATGGTGTTGCTGAAACAGCCATCGGGGGCAAGCCCCTCCCACACTTGAAGATGTACTCGGTCAAAATGTGGGAGGGGGCTTGCCCCCGATAGCTGCGACGCGGTCCTGGATCAGTCCCCGCGCACCATATCCACATGCGGAATCCCGACCTCAAGAAACTCATCGCTGACAATCTTGAAGCCCAGCCGCTCGTAAAACGGCGCCGCGTACACCTGCGCACTGAGGAACTGCCGGGTCTGCCCGCGTTGCTCGGCCACGCCGATCACCGCTTCCATCAGCTTGTCGCCCACTCTCAGTCCACGCCAGTCTTTAAGTACCGACACGCGGCCGATCTCGCCGCTGGGCAGCAGGCGCGCGGTGCCAATGGGAAAGTCGCCTTCAAACGCCAGAAAATGCATGGCACCCGCGTCGTCCGCGTCCCACTCCAGCTCGGGTGGAACCGATTGTTCCGCGATAAACACCGCTTCACGAATGCGCCGAATCTCGTCGATATCCTTTCGCCAGTCCGCGACACTTACGTGAATCCTATTCATCGGCGAACCCCAGGCTGCCCTGCTTGACCAGCTCGCACAGCAGGTCACGGCTGTCTTCGTCGGCCAGCCATGGGCCGAGGTTGTCGCTGTGCAGCGCATCGGCCGAGCACACCAGCTTCAGCAGCTCGCGCAGCTTGCCTGGCAGGTAGCGGCTCTGGCCGCTGGCGAACAGCAGCACGTCGTCGTCGACTTCCGACCAGGCCAGGCGCGCGCTTGGGTTGCGCACCAGGATCGCGCCGTCCTGCAGGCTGGCAATGAAGTCGTCTTCGCCCAACTCTTCGCCGGCCACCAGTTCCGGGTAGCGCGGCTCGGTCATGAACTGGCCGAACCAGGTGAGCAGCATGCGCTCGTCGCTCATGTGCTCGGCCAGCAGGCTCTTGAGGCGGTCGAGGGCGTCGCTCTGGATCTGGTGTGGGTCGCTGACCGGCTGTGCATCGGCGTCGGTGTAGCGTTCTTCGTCGGTCAGGTACTGGCTGAGGAAGTCGGTGAAGTGGGTCAGCACTTCGGCGGCGCTTGGCGCGCGGAAACCCACCGAGTAGGTCATGCAGTCGTCTTCGGCGATGCCAAAATGGGCCAGGCGCGGCGGCAGGTAGAGCATGTCGCCCGGCTCCAGCACCCATTCGGCGCTTTCTTCGAAGTCGGCGAGGATGCGCAGGTCGGCATGCTGCAGCAGCGGGCTCTCCGAGTTGCACATCTGGCCGATCTTCCAGTTGCGCTTGCCCTGGGCCTGCAGCAGGAACACGTCGTAATTGTCGAAGTGCGGGCCCACGCTGCCGCCCGGTGCGGCGAAGCTGATCATCACGTCGTCAATGCGCCAGCTCGGCAGGAAGCGGAACTGTTGCAGTAGCTCGGCCACTTCCGGCACGAACTGGTCAACCGCCTGCACCAGCAGGGTCCACTCGCGCTCGGGCAGGGTGCTGAAAGCGTCTTCGGCGAACGGCCCGCGACGCAGTTCCCATGGACGTTCGCCATGCTCGATCACCAGGCGCGATTCGACTTCTTCTTCCAGCGCCAGGCCTGCCAGTTCGTCGGCGTCGATCGGGCTTTCGAAATCGGGGATGGCCTGACGGATCAGCAAGGGTTTCTTCTGCCAGTAGTCGCGCAGGAACTCCCGTGCCGTGATGCCGCCCAAGAGTTGAAGAGGGATATCAGGATTCATGTGTAACCTATTGAAAAAAAGCACTTTTAAGACTGAAATGAAAACGCCCGGCGCGGCCGGGCGTCTCAAGGGTCTTGCGATGGTCAGATGCGCTTGGCTTGCGCGACAGCGTTGCCGATGTAGTTGGCCGGCGTCAGCAGTTTCAGCTCGGCTTTGGCCGCGGCTGGCATGTCCAGGCCGTCGATGAAAGTTTGCAGCGCTTCAGGGCTGATGCCCTTGCCGCGCGTCAATTCTTTCAGCTTTTCGTAGGGGTTTTCGATGCTGTAGCGGCGCATCACGGTCTGGATCGGCTCGGCCAGCACTTCCCAGCAAGCGTCCAGGTCAGCGGCGATTTTCTGCTCGTTGAGCTCAAGCTTGCTGATGCCTTTGAGGCTGGCTTCGTACGCGATCACGCTATGGGCAAAGCCCACGCCGAGGTTGCGCAGTACGGTGGAGTCGGTCAGGTCGCGCTGCCAGCGGGAGATCGGCAACTTGCTGGCCAGGTGCTGGAACAGTGCGTTGGCGATGCCGAGGTTGCCTTCGGAGTTTTCGAAATCGATCGGGTTGACCTTGTGCGGCATGGTCGAGGAACCGATTTCGCCGGCAATGGTGCGCTGCTTGAAGTAGCCCAGGGAGATGTAGCCCCAGATATCACGGTCGAAGTCGATCAGGATGGTGTTGAAGCGCGCAATGGCGTCGAACAGCTCGGCGATGTAGTCGTGGGGTTCGATCTGCGTGGTGTAGGGGTTGAAGCCCAGGCCCAGCTCGTCTTCGATGAAGGCGCGGGCGTTTTCTTCCCAGTCGATCTCGGGGTAGGCCGAGAGGTGCGCGTTGTAGTTGCCCACGGCGCCGTTGATCTTGCCCAGCAACGGCACGGCCGCCACCTGAGCGATCTGGCGTTCCAGGCGATACACCACGTTGGCCAGTTCTTTGCCCAAAGTGGTCGGCGAGGCCGGTTGGCCGTGGGTGCGCGACAGCATCGGCACGGCGGCGAAACGGATGGCCAGCTCACGGATGGCCTCGGCAGTCTGGCGCATCAGCGGCAGCATCACGTCATCACGGCCTTCGCGCAGCATCAGGGCGTGGGACAGGTTGTTGATGTCCTCGCTGGTGCAGGCAAAGTGGATGAACTCGCTGACCTGGGCCAGTTCCGGCAGCTTGGCCGCCTGCTCCTTGAGCAGGTACTCAATGGCTTTGACGTCGTGGTTGGTGGTGCGCTCGATCTCTTTCACACGCTCGGCGTGCTCCAGGGCGAAGTTGTCCGCCAGGGTGTTGAGCACTGCGTTGGCTTCGGCGGAGAACGCCGGCACTTCGCTGATGCCAGGGTGAGCGGCCAGGCGCTGGAGCCAGCGCACTTCAACCAGCACGCGCGCACGGATCAGGCCGTACTCGCTGAAAATAGGGCGCAGGGCCTGGGTTTTGCCGGCGTAGCGGCCGTCAACAGGGGAAACCGCAGTGAGCGAAGAAAGCTGCATGGGGTGCTCTCGGACAGTCGGGCAACGAAATGGGGCGCGTATCATACATGAAAAGATCCGCCGGTCCGTTGCCAACTGACCGGCGTATTACGCGTAGCGGCGTGAAAACAGTCTGTTGCGGCGACTTATTCGTTGCGCATCAACGGGTAAAGCTCTTTGAGCAATTTGCGTCGGCTGATCACCAGCTGCCAGCGATGGCCGCCCAACTGACGCCACAACCGCGCCGAACGAATACCGGCCAGCAGCAGGGCGCGGATCTTCGAGGCGTTGTTCGGTTGCTGCAGGTTGCGCATGTCGCCGTGCACCTGGATGCGCTGGCGCAGGGTGCTCAGGGTGTCCTGGTACAGCGCGCCGCAGGCGGCGACCACGTTTTCGTGGGCCGGGCCGAAGTGTTCGACCTGGGACTGGATCTGCGGCAGGCGTTTGCCGATGGTGTCGAGCAGGTCGTCGCGCTTGGCCAGTTGACGCTCCAGACCGAGCATCGACAGGGCGTAGCGCAACGGCTCGCGCTGCAGGGTGCTGGGGTCGCGCTCCAGGGCGCCGATCAGTGCGCGGTAGCCTTCACGCAGCGCCAGATCGTCGCCACCGTAGACTTCCAGAGTGTCCTTGGGGTCGCGGATCAGCAGGCTGCCGAGCATGCAGGTCAGGCCGGCTTCGGTGACCTGGCCGGTTCTGGCGATCTTGTCCACCAGCACCGCCGCGAGGAACACGCCGCCGAGCGCCGTCAATTGCTCCTGGGTCGGGCTCATGCCGGGTGGCTCCAGGCTTGCGCGACTTCAATCACGCCGCCGCCCAGGCAGATTTCGCCGTCGTAGAACACCACGGACTGGCCTGGCGTGACCGCGCGTTGCGGGTCGTCGAAGGTGGCGCGGTAGCCGTTGGCGGTTTTTTCCAGGGTGCAGGGCTGATCGCCCTGGCGATAGCGCACCTTGGCGGTCAGGCGACGCGGCGTGCTGAGGTCTACAGGGTTGACCCAGTAGATCTCGGAAGCGAGCAGCGCGCCGGAGAACAGCAGCGGGTGCTCGTTGCCCTGGCCGACGATCAGCACGTTGTGTTCCAGGTCCTTGACCAGCACGTACCACGGCTCTTCGCCGGCGTCCTTCAAGCCGCCGATGCCCAGGCCCTGGCGCTGGCCGATGGTGTGGTACATCAGGCCGTGGTGGCGGCCAATCACTTCGCCTGAAGGGGTTTTGATCTCGCCCGGCTGCGCCGGCAGGTACTGCTTGAGAAAATCGCTGAAACGGCGCTCACCGATAAAGCAGATGCCGGTGGAGTCTTTCTTCTTGGCGGTGGCCAGGCCGTGTTGCTCGGCGATCCTGCGCACTTCGGGTTTTTCCAGTTCGCCCACCGGGAACAGGGTCTTGGCGATCTGTTCGCCGCCGACGGCGTGCAGGAAGTAGCTCTGGTCCTTGTTCGGGTCCAGGCCCTTGAGCAATTCGGTGCGGCCATCGATATCGCGGCGGCGCACATAATGCCCGGTGGCGATCAGGTCGGCGCCGAGCATCAGGGCGTAGTCGAGGAACGCCTTGAACTTGATTTCGCGGTTGCACAGGATGTCCGGGTTCGGCGTGCGGCCGGCCTTGTATTCGGCCAGGAAGTGCTCGAACACATTGTCCCAGTACTCGGCGGCGAAGTTGGCGGTGTGCAGCTTGATGCCGATCTTGTCGCACACGGCCTGGGCATCCGCCAGGTCGTCCATGGCGGTGCAGTATTCCGTTCCATCGTCTTCTTCCCAGTTCTTCATGAACAGGCCTTCCACCTCATAACCCTGCTCCATGAGCAGAACGGCGGAAACGGAAGAATCCACGCCGCCGGACATGCCGACGATGACGCGCTTCTTTTGTGTGTCAGAAGGGGCTGGATCACGCATAGGGTTTCAACGGGTGTCTTGAAAAAGGACGCGATTCTAGCAGGCCGCAGCCGCTAAGGCTAAAGAGAAGGGCGGATCAATTCCAGACTGTGCTTCTGGCCGGCCAGATAATCATCGATACAGCGGATGATCAGCTCGCTGCGCCAGTCGGCGCGCAGGGCGATCAATTCGTCGCGGGACAGCCAGCGGGCGCGCAGGATGCCTTCGTCGAGTTGATAGTCGGTGTGGTGCTTAAGCGCTTTGGCGATAAAGCATACACGCTGGTAGGTCACGCCATTGCTCGGTGCGGTGTAGAGATAAATGCCGACGATGCCGGTGGCTTCGACGTCCCAACCGGTTTCTTCGAGGGTTTCGCGCACGGCGGCTTCGGTGAGGGTCTCATTGGGCTCCAGATGCCCGGCGGGCTGATTGAGCACGGCGCGGCCGCCCTTGAGTTCTTCGACCATCAGGAAGCGGCCGTTGTCTTCGACGAGGGTGGCGACGGTGATGTGGGGGAGCCAGGTCATGGGCAAGTCTCTCTATGCCAGTGTGGGTGGGAGCAAGCCCCCTGCCACAGTTTGATCGGGTTTCTTCAGTGACTGAGCGGTGGAAACACAAACCCCGGCACTCGGCCGGGGTTCGTGGTACTGCGTTACAGCCTTACTTCAACTTGGCAATCGCCGCATTGAGCGTATTGCTCGGGCGCATGGCCTTGCTGGTCAGCTCAGGGTTCGGCGCGTAGTAGCCACCGATGTCCACAGGCTTGCCCTGTACGGCGTTGAGCTCGGCAACGATGGTTGCTTCGTTCGCGGCCAGGGTTTTCGCCAGTTCGCCGAACTGCGCCTGCAGCGCGGTATCTTCAGTCTGGGCGGCCAGGGCCTGGGCCCAGTACAGCGCCAGGTAGAAGTGGCTGCCGCGGTTGTCGATGTTGCCGACTTTGCGCGAAGGCGACTTGTTGTTGTCGAGGAACTGTCCGGTGGCCTGGTCCAGGGTTTTGGACAGTACCAGCGCTTTCGGGTTGTTGTACGTCACACCCAGATGCTCAAGGGACGCGGCCAGGGCCAGGAATTCGCCCAGGGAGTCCCAGCGCAGGAAGTTTTCTTCCAGCAGTTGCTGCACGTGCTTGGGCGCCGAACCGCCGGCGCCGGTTTCGAACAGGCCGCCGCCGTTCATCAGCGGCACGATCGACAGCATCTTGGCGCTGGTGCCCAGTTCCATGATCGGGAACAGGTCGGTCAGGTAGTCGCGCAGGACGTTGCCGGTCACCGAGATGGTGTCCAGGCCCTTGCGGGTGCGCTCCAGGGTGAACTTCATCGCGTCGACCGGCGACATGATGCGGATGTCCAGGCCTTCGGTGTTGTGGTCTTTCAGGTAGGCCTGAACTTTTTCGACCACGACACCATCGTGCGCGCGCTGCGGATCGAGCCAGAAGATGGCCGGGGTGTCGCTGGCGCGGGCACGGTTGACGGCGAGCTTGACCCAGTCCTGAATCGGCGCGTCCTTGGTCTGGCACATGCGGAAGATGTCGCCGGCTTCGACGGTCTGTTCCATCAGCAGGTTGCCCTTGCTGTCGGTGACGCGCACAACGCCGTCAGCCTTGATCTGGAACGTCTTGTCGTGGGAGCCGTACTCTTCGGCTTTCTTGGCCATCAGGCCCACGTTCGGCACGCTGCCCATGGTAGTCGGGTCGAAGGCGCCATGAGCCTTGCAGTCTTCGATGACCGCCTGGTAGATGGTCGCGTAGCAGCGATCCGGGATCACGGCCTTGGTGTCGTGCAACTGGCCGTCGGTGCCCCACATCTTGCCGGAGTCACGGATCATTGCCGGCATCGAGGCGTCGACGATCACGTCGCTCGGCACGTGCAGGTTGGTGATGCCCTTGTCGGAGTTGACCATCGCCAGGGATGGGCGAGCGGCGTAGACCGCCTGGATATCCGCTTCGATCTGCGCTTGCTGCTCGGCCGGCAGGGCCTTGATGCGTGCGTACAGGTCGCCGATGCCGTTGTTCAGGTTGAAGCCGATCTGCTCAAGCACGGCGGCGTGCTTGGCCAGGGCGTCCTTATAGAACTCGGCAACGATCTGGCCGAACATGATCGGGTCGGAGACCTTCATCATGGTGGCTTTGAGGTGAACCGACAGCAGCACGCCCTGTTTCTTGGCGTCTTCGATTTCGGCGGCGATGAAGCTGCGCAGTGCGTTTTTGCTCAGCACGGCGGTGTCGATGATTTCGCCGGCCTGTACCGAGGTCTTTTCTTTGAGGACGCTGGCAGTGCCGTCCTGAGCGACCAGTTCGATCTTCACTGCGTCAGCGGCGTCGATCTGTACGGATTTTTCGCTGCCGTAGAAGTCGCCATTGCTCATGTGCGCGATGTGGGACTTGGAGTCAGCTGCCCAGGCGCCCATTTTATGCGGGTGCTTGCGCGCGTAGTTCTTGACCGACAGCGGTGCGCGGCGGTCGGAGTTGCCTTCGCGCAGTACCGGGTTCACGGCGCTGCCCTTGACCTTGTCGTAACGCGCACGGGTTTCTTTTTCCGCGTCGGTGGTTACGGTTTCCGGGTAGTCCGGCAGGGCATAGCCCTGGGCCTGCAGTTCCTTGATCGCGGCTTGCAGCTGCGGGGTCGAGGCGCTGATGTTAGGCAGCTTGATGATGTTGGCTTCAGGGGTTACGGCCAGGTCGCCCAGTTCGGCGAGGTGGTCCGCTACAGCCTTGGCGCCCAGTTGCTCGGGGAAGCTTGCGAGGATGCGCCCGGCGAGGGAAATATCGCGGGTTTCCACGGCAATATCAGCGGAAGCGGTGAAGGCCTCTACGATAGGCAGCAATGAATAGGTGGCGAGGGCCGGGGCTTCGTCGGTGAAGGTATAGATGATCTTCGAGCGGGTGGGCATATTCGGATTAACTCTCTTCATTTGCTGAAAGCGTGCGCAGAAACTCGAGATGCGCCTGGGTTGAGCGCGTTCGTTCAAAGTCATCCATGAGCGAAATGTCGAGGTTTCTTCGCGGTGATGTTGAGTTGCATCAGTCGAGCGTCAAGCGGGTGGACTATTGTAGTAGTCCGGCTCGGCAGCTGAAGGCACCTGTTCCAGAGCGGTCAGCCGTCGTGACTCTTGGGTCAGCGGCGGCATTATACATAGGTCGCTATGCTCACGCAGAGCCTTCACACAAAAGGTGTGTCGTCCATTGGTCTAAAGGTCGCAGGCGGGCGGGGCAGGCTTGAGGTTGCGCGATGTGCTCAGGATTGGCGATTTTGCCATGGGTATAAAGCTTGTAGGCGACAAATGATGCTGTTTTCGATGCAAATGAGCAGGGCGCCAGGTGTCAGGTGTCATTTATCTGGAGTAGGCTCGAACGCAGCCAGATGTTCAATCCATAGATGGAGTTCAGCATGGGATACCAGAAGATTCAGGTTCCGGCCGTCGGCGACAAAATCACCGTCAATGCAGACCATTCGCTCAATGTGCCTGACCACCCGATCATCCCTTACATTGAAGGTGATGGCATCGGCGTCGACATCAGCCCCGTGATGATCAAGGTGGTCGATGCAGCTGTTGAAAAGGCCTACGGTGGCAAGCGCAAAATCTCCTGGATGGAGGTGTATGCCGGCGAGAAGGCCACTCAGGTCTACGATCAGGACACCTGGCTGCCCCAGGAAACCCTCGATGCGGTCAAGGATTACGTGGTGTCCATCAAGGGCCCGCTGACCACGCCAGTGGGCGGCGGGATCCGTTCGCTGAACGTGGCCCTGCGCCAGCAGCTGGACCTGTACGTGTGCCTGCGCCCGGTACGCTGGTTCGAAGGTGTACCCAGCCCGGTGAAAAAGCCAGGGGATGTGGACATGACCATCTTCCGCGAAAACTCCGAGGACATTTACGCAGGCATCGAATGGAAGGCCGGCTCGCCGGAAGCGATCAAGGTGATCAAGTTTCTCAAGGAGGAAATGGGCGTCACCAAGATCCGCTTCGACCAGGATTGCGGGATTGGCGTCAAGCCCGTCTCTAAAGAAGGTACCGAGCGTCTGGCGCGCAAGGCCCTGCAGTACGTGGTGGACAATGACCGTGAGTCGCTGACCATCGTGCACAAAGGCAACATCATGAAGTTCACCGAGGGCGCCTTTAAGGAGTGGGCCTACGGCATCGCCGAGAAGGAATTTGGCGCGACCCTGCTCGACGGCGGCCCATGGATGCAGTTCAAGAATCCCAAAACGGGCAGGAATGTGGTGGTCAAGGACGCCATTGCCGACGCCATGCTTCAGCAGATCCTGCTGCGGCCGGCTGAATATGACGTGATCGCCACGCTCAACCTGAACGGTGACTACCTGTCCGATGCGCTGGCGGCGGAAGTGGGGGGGATCGGCATTGCGCCGGGGGCCAACCTGTCCGACACCGTGGCCATGTTCGAGGCTACCCATGGGACGGCGCCGAAGTACGCAGGCAAGGACCAGGTCAACCCGGGCTCGCTGATTCTGTCGGCGGAAATGATGTTGCGCCATATGGGCTGGACCGAGGCAGCAGACCTGATCATTAAGGGCACTAACGGGGCTATTTCGGCCAAGACTGTGACGTATGACTTCGAACGCCTGATGGACGGGGCCACGCTGGTGTCGTCGTCGGGCTTTGGCGAGGCGTTGATTTCGCATATGTAAGCAGCCCCAAAAAAAACGGCCACCTTTTCAGTCAAAGTGGCCGGTTTTTTTAGGCTCTGTACCGGGGTGGCGGGTCAGGCCGGTTGTTTAACCTTTGATGGGGAGGCCTCGTTGTCAGCGGTTTTCTCGTGTGCCTCGTCGTGGGTTTTGCTTGAGTCTGCCGCGCAAGCCGCACAGATAGCGACGGCATGCAGCCCCTTGGGCCCCTGGATAACCTCAAACGTCACTTCCTGGCCCGCTTTCAGCGTTTTATACCCATCCATGGTAATCGCCGAATAATGCGCAAAGAGGTCTTCATTTTTCCCGATTTCATTAATGAAGCCGTAGCCTTTGGCATTGTTAAACCATTTGACCTTGCCATTGATCTTGACGCCAGACATACCATATCCCTCTGCACCAGACTCCATCACTGGAGTATCATCCAGTTTATCCGTCCTAACCCGAATAAATAAGGTTGACTGCGCGGACCTTTTTTACCCACTGTGGGTTCTATTGGTTGTAACACCGATTTGCCGATAGTCAAGGCGACCCGCCGTCGGGAGTTGAAATTCTGACAGCCCGCCCCCACCACTGTTATTGAACCACTGACGAACCTTTCTTTCCATGCATGCAATCAGCCAGATTCGACTAACCTTCAATCAGGATCGCCCGGATCACCAACACGATGACGACGGTTCTGCAGGCATTGCTGTTCAGGAGGCCAAGCCTGCTTTACAGGCGCCGCCGATGTACAAGGTGGTTTTGTTCAATGATGACTACACACCGATGGATTTCGTGGTCGAAGTGCTCGAGGTGTTTTTTAACCTGAACCGCGAGTTGGCGACCAAGGTAATGCTGGCCGTTCACACAGAAGGACGAGCAGTATGTGGAGTGTTTACCCGCGACATCGCCGAGACAAAGGCCATGCAGGTCAACCAGTACGCCAGGGAAAGCCAGCATCCGCTACTCTGTGAAATCGAGAAGGACGGTTAACGCCGACCACTTGGGTATGAGGTGAAGCTATGTTAAACCGCGAGCTCGAAGTCACCCTCAATCTTGCCTTCAAGGAGGCTCGTTCGAAGCGTCATGAATTCATGACCGTCGAGCACCTGCTGCTGGCACTTTTGGATAACGAAGCTGCCGCCACCGTTCTACGTGCGTGCGGCGCCAACCTCGACAAACTCAAGCATGACCTGCAGGAGTTTATCGACTCCACCACGCCGCTGATCCCCGTGCATGACGAGGACCGCGAAACCCAGCCAACCCTGGGCTTTCAGCGGGTCTTGCAGCGTGCAGTGTTCCACGTTCAGAGCTCCGGCAAGCGTGAAGTCACCGGCGCCAATGTGCTTGTGGCCATCTTCAGCGAACAGGAAAGCCAGGCCGTGTTCCTGCTCAAGCAGCAGAGCGTGGCCCGTATCGATGTGGTCAATTACATCGCCCACGGTATCTCCAAGGTGCCCGGGCACGGCGATCATTCCGAGGGTGAGCAGGATATGCAGGACGACGAGGGCGGTGAGTCTTCTTCTTCAAGCAACCCGCTGGACGCTTATGCCAGCAACCTCAACGAACTGGCGCGCCAGGGGCGGATCGATCCGCTGGTAGGGCGTGAGCTTGAAGTCGAGCGCGTGGCGCAGATCCTTGCACGTCGGCGCAAGAACAACCCGTTGCTGGTGGGTGAGGCGGGCGTTGGCAAGACCGCGATTGCCGAAGGCCTGGCCAAGCGCATCGTCGACAACCAGGTGCCGGATCTGCTGGCCAACAGCGTCGTCTACTCCCTTGATCTCGGCGCGTTGCTCGCCGGTACCAAGTACCGTGGCGACTTCGAGAAGCGCTTCAAGGCGTTGCTCGGCGAGCTGAAAAAACGCCCGCAAGCCATTCTGTTCATCGACGAAATCCACACCATCATCGGTGCCGGTGCGGCGTCCGGCGGGGTGATGGATGCTTCCAACCTGCTCAAGCCATTATTGTCGTCGGGTGATATCCGTTGCATCGGTTCGACGACATTCCAGGAATTTCGCGGCATCTTCGAGAAAGACCGTGCGCTGGCACGGCGCTTCCAGAAAGTCGATGTTTCCGAGCCTTCTGTCGAAGACACCATCGGCATTCTGCGCGGGCTCAAGGGGCGCTTCGAAGCGCACCATGGCATCGAGTACACCGATGAGGCGTTGCGCGCGGCGGCCGAGCTGGCGTCACGCTACATCAATGACCGGCATATGCCGGACAAGGCCATCGACGTGATTGACGAGGCGGGTGCCTACCAGCGCCTGCAGCCGGTCGAAAAACGTGTGAAGCGCATTGATGTGCCTCAGGTTGAGGACATCGTGGCGAAGATCGCGCGGATTCCGCCAAAACACGTCACCAGTTCCGACAAGGAGCTGCTGCGTAACCTGGAACGTGACCTCAAGCTCACTGTGTTCGGCCAGGATGCGGCGATCGATTCGCTGTCCACGGCCATCAAGTTGTCGCGTGCGGGCCTCAAGTCGCCGGACAAACCGGTCGGTTCGTTCCTGTTCGCAGGTCCTACCGGCGTCGGCAAGACCGAAGCGGCGCGGCAACTGGCCAAGGCCATGGGTATTGAGCTGGTGCGCTTCGACATGTCCGAATACATGGAGCGCCACACCGTTTCGCGTCTGATCGGTGCGCCACCCGGCTATGTCGGTTTCGACCAGGGCGGTCTGTTGACCGAGGCGATCACCAAGCAACCGCATTGCGTGCTGCTGCTCGATGAAATCGAGAAGGCCCACCCGGAAGTCTTCAACCTGCTGTTGCAGGTGATGGACCACGGCACCCTGACCGACAACAACGGGCGCAAGGCGGACTTCCGCAACGTGATCGTGATCATGACCACCAACGCCGGTGCCGAAACCGCCGCGCGGGCTTCGATTGGCTTCAGTCATCAGGATCACTCTTCCGATGCAATGGAAGTGATCAAGAAGAGCTTTACGCCGGAGTTCCGCAACCGTCTGGACACCATCATCCAGTTTGGTCGCCTCAGCCATGAGGTTATCAAAAGCGTGGTGGACAAGTTCCTTACCGAACTTCAGGCGCAACTGGAAGACAAGCGCGTGCAGTTGGACGTAACGGAAGCGGCGCGCAGTTGGATCGCCGAGGGTGGTTACGACGCGGCAATGGGCGCTCGCCCGATGGCGCGTCTGATCCAGGACAAGATCAAGCGGCCATTGGCCGAAGAGATCCTGTTCGGCGAACTGGCCGATCATGGTGGGGTGGTGCATATCGATTTGAAGGATGGCGAGCTGACCTTCGAGTTCGAGACCACCGCAGAAATGGCCTGATCGTTCCACAGCAATACAAAAGGCGCCGAAAGGCGCCTTTTTGCTGTCTACAATCCACTTTCAGCACAGCAGAGATAAAAATGTGGGAGGGTGGTGTTGGTAAATAAATAATACGCACACACAAAAACGCCCGGCATAACCGGGCGTTTTGTATTGACTTGCTTAGCGAGCGCGGTAAGTGATGCGCCCTTTGCTCAAGTCATAGGGCGTCAGCTCGACGCGCACTTTGTCACCGGTAAGAATACGGATGTAGTTCTTGCGCATCTTGCCGGAGATATGCGCGGTTACGACGTGCCCATTTTCCAACTCCACACGAAACATGGTGTTGGGCAGGGTGTCGACGACAGTGCCTTCCATTTCGAAGCTGTCTTCTTTCGACATGCAGTAAAGCCCTCGGTATCCAGTGAATGGCCCGGTGCAACTGCGCCAGGCAAAAGCGGCGTGCATTGTGCCCGAAAAAGAGTGTTCAAGCCAAGGGGTTCTAGTTAAGCGTGACCCATCTTTGATTAATCAGCAGCTCAATGGGCCGATATTGGGTCTTGTAGTTCATCTTTTGGCAGTTTTTGATCCAGTAACCGAGGTACACCGCCTCCAGTTCCTGGCGCAGCGTTTCGCCGATCTGCCACAGGATTGCAAAACGTCCGAGGCTGCGGCGCTCTTCCCTGGGCTCATAGAAGGTGTACACCGCCGACAGGCCGTTGGGCAGCAAGTCGGTGACGGCGACGGCCACCAGGCGGCCTTCCAGGCGAAACTCGTAAAAACGTGAAAAGGGCAGGTCACGCACCAGAAAGGTGGAAAACTGGTCGCGGCTGGGCGGGAACATATCGCCGTCGGCATGCCGCTGTTCGATATAGCGCTGATAGAGGTCGAAGTATTCCTCGGTGAACCTGGGCAGGGCCGGCGTCACCGTCAGGTCGGCGTTGCGCTTGAGAATGCGCTTCTGGTTGCGGTCCGGCACAAACTGCGCAACCGGGATGCGTGCTGGCACGCAGGCATTGCAGTGCTGGCAGTGTGGTCGGTACAGGTGATCGCCGCTGCGCCGAAATCCCATCTCCGAGAGGTCGGCGTACACATGCACGTCCATGGGCTGGCTGGGGTCGAGGAACAGCGTGGTGGCCTGCTCATCGGGCAGATAGCTGCAGGAGTGGGCTTGAGTGGCATAAAACTTCAAGCGCGCCAGCTCGGTCATGATCAACCCTCGGGATAAGCGTTGAAATAAGTGTAAGCCAGGTGCGCGGATGTCGCCTAGGAAACCCACGGGCCTGCGTTGGGCTGATCCAGATGTTTGTGCAGGAAATCGGCGAATTCCCTGCGCGGGATGGCGCGGGCGCCCAGGCTGTGCAGATGATCGTTGGGCATCTGGCAGTCGATCAGCACGAACCCCCAGGCCTGCAATTGCCGGGCAAGGGTGACAAAGCCGAATTTCGAGGCATTGTCGGCGCGGCTGAACATGGATTCGCCAAAGAACAACTGGCCCATCGCCAGGCCATACAGCCCGCCCACCAGTTCATCGTCGTCCCATACCTCCACCGAATGCGCATAACCGCGCTGATGCAGGGCCAGGTACGCGCTCTGGATGCCTTCGGTGATCCAGGTGCCGTCGGCGTAGCTGCGCGGCGCCGCGCAGGCCTGGATCACCGCAGCGAAGTCCTGATCGTACGTCACGCTGTAACGCTGCTGGCGCAGCAACTTGCCCAGGCTGCGTGAGACATGCAGTTCGTCGGGGAATATCACCGTGCGCGGGTCCGGCGACCACCAAAGAATCGGCTGCCCCTCGGAGAACCAGGGAAAGCAGCCGTGGCGGTAAGCCTGGATCAGCCGTTCGGCCGACAGGTCGCCACCGGCGGCCAGCAAGCCATTGGGTTCACGCATGGCTTTGGCCAGCGGCGGAAAAGTCAGGGTGTCGCGTTGTAACCAGGTCAGCATGGCATCCAGGCTTTGCAGAAGGGGAGGGGAGTGGCAGATATGACGCCTGCCGCTTGAGCGGTGATTATTGTCGAGGTGGCAGCGCACGGCCAGTACGAAGGGCACATTGTCGGGTATTAGCGTAAACGAGTGTTTCTGCAACTCTGCGCAAGGGGTGCGGTCGTAATCGGGTCGCGCCAATGCAGGCCCTTTGCCAAGCTTGCCTTGAATGCTAAAAACCACGCATAAGCCTTTGTCAGCTAAGGCAATGCATGCTCAAATTGAACAGGCCATGACACGCCAATTATCCAGGCTGGCGGGTGAGGGGCAAGTGTGTGGCATCACGCACGCAAACCCGTACAATGCGGCCATCGTGGCGTTATCGTCGTTTCGCCTGTCCAACGCCCTGTATTAACAGTAGATTTACCGACATTCGTTCATTTTTCAGCTGCTCGGATTGGGCAGCATGTGCAGTCATTCAACAGATGGACGCGCCAAAGGCGCAGGAAAAGACCCGTTTTGAAGAAATCCGCCGCAACACCCAAAGCAGCAGTCGTGCCGGCCTGGCGCCAGCACCTGCACTACCGACTCAAGGAAGGTGCGCTGATCGCCATCGGTGCCCTGTGCCTGTTCCTGATGATGGCCTTGCTTACCTACGGCAAGGACGATCCGGGCTGGAGCCACAACAGCAAGATCGAAGACGTGCAGAACTTCGGCGGGCCTGCCGGTTCCTACAGCGCCGATATCCTGTTCATGGTGTTGGGTTACTTCGCCTATATCTTCCCGTTGCTGCTGGCGATCAAGACCTGGCAGATCTTCCGCCAGCGTCACGAGCCGTGGCAGTGGAGCGGCTGGCTGTTCTCCTGGCGCCTGATCGGTCTGGTATTCCTCGTGCTGTCCGGCGCCGCGCTGGCGCATATTCACTTTCATGCGCCCACCGGCCTGCCGGCGGGTGCGGGCGGTGCGCTGGGCGAAAGCCTCGGCGACCTGGCACGCAAGAGCCTGAATATCCAGGGCAGCACGCTGATGTTCATCGCGCTGTTCCTGTTCGGCCTCACGGTGTTCACCGACCTGTCGTGGTTCAAGGTGATGGACGTGACCGGCAAGATCACCCTCGACCTGCTGGAGCTGTTCCAGGGTGCCGCCAACCGCTGGTGGTCGGCGCGTGTCGAGCGCAAACGCATGGTGGCGCAGTTGCGCGAGGTGGACACCCGCGTCAACGAGGTGGTCGCGCCGACCACGCCGGACCGCCGTGAGCAGGCCAAGGTCAAGGAACGCCTGATCGAGCGCGAGCAGGCCCTGAGCAAACACATGTCGGACCGCGAGAAGCAGGTGCCGCCGGTGATCGCCCCGGCACCGACAAAGGCTCCCGAGCCGAGCAATCGCGTGCAGAAAGAGAAACAGGCGCCGTTGTTCATCGACAGCGCGGTGGAAGGCACCTTGCCGCCGATCTCGATTCTCGACCCGGCTGAAAAGAAACAACTCAACTATTCCCCGGAATCCCTGGCGGCAGTCGGCCATCTGCTGGAAATCAAGCTCAAGGAATTCGGCGTCGAAGTCTCGGTGGACTCGATCCACCCGGGCCCGGTGATCACCCGTTACGAAATCCAGCCGGCCGCCGGTGTAAAGGTCAGCCGTATTTCCAACCTGGCCAAAGACCTGGCGCGTTCCCTGGCGGTGACCAGCGTGCGCGTGGTGGAAGTGATCCCCGGCAAGACCACCGTGGGTATCGAGATTCCCAACGAGGACCGCCAGATCGTGCGCTTCTCCGAGGTGCTGTCGACCCCGGAATACGACAACTTCAAATCGCCGGTCACCCTGGCCCTGGGTCATGACATCGGCGGCAAGCCGGTGATCACGGACCTGGCGAAAATGCCTCACCTGCTGGTGGCCGGTACCACCGGTTCCGGTAAGTCGGTGGGCGTGAACGCGATGATCCTGTCGATCCTGTTCAAGTCCGGCCCGGACGACGCCAAGCTGATCATGATCGACCCGAAGATGCTCGAACTGTCGATCTACGAAGGCATTCCGCACCTGCTGTGCCCGGTGGTCACCGACATGAAGGACGCCGCCAACGCCTTGCGCTGGAGCGTGGCCGAGATGGAGCGGCGCTACAAGCTGATGGCCAAGATGGGCGTGCGTAACCTGTCGGGCTTCAATGCCAAGGTCAAGGAAGCCCAGGACGCCGGCACGCCGCTGACCGATCCGCTGTACAAACGTGAAAGCATTCACGACGAGGCGCCGCTGTTGACCAAGCTGCCGACCATCGTGGTGGTGGTCGACGAATTTGCCGACATGATGATGATCGTCGGCAAGAAGGTCGAAGAACTGATCGCGCGGATCGCGCAGAAGGCGCGTGCCGCCGGTATCCACCTGATCCTCGCCACCCAGCGCCCGTCGGTGGACGTGATCACCGGCCTGATCAAGGCCAACATTCCGACCCGCATGGCGTTCCAGGTGTCGAGCAAGATCGACTCACGGACCATCATCGACCAGGGCGGCGCCGAGCAGTTGCTGGGCCACGGCGACATGCTCTACATGCCGCCCGGCACCAGCCTGCCGATTCGCGTGCACGGCGCCTTCGTGTCCGATGATGAAGTGCACCGTGTGGTGGAAGCGTGGAAACTGCGCGGTGCGCCGGAATACAACGACGACATCCTCGCCGGTGTGGAAGAGGCCGGCAGCGGCTTCGACGGCGGCAGCGGCGGTGGCGACGATGATGCCGAAACCGATGCGCTCTACGACGAGGCCGTGGCCTTCGTGCTGGAAAGCCGTCGCGCCTCGATCTCCGCCGTGCAGCGCAAGCTGAAGATCGGCTACAACCGCGCCGCGCGCATGATCGAATCGATGGAAAACGCCGGCGTCGTCACCGCAATGAACACCAACGGCTCGCGTGAAGTCATTGCCCCCGGGCAGGCGCGCGACTGACCTCGCGCCGCGTGGCAGCACGCGGCGCGCCCTGATTACTCAATGAGGACTCCCATGCGCCTTATCCGCATGCTGTTGTTGCCGGCCCTGGCCCTGACTGCTGTTTCGGCCCACGCCGACCCGGCCTCCGTCGCCAGCCTGAAAAACCTGCTGGACAAATCCCAGACCCTCACCGCGCGCTTCTCCCAGCTGACCCTGGACGCCGGCGGCACCCGCTTGCAGGAAACCGCCGGCGAGATGGCCGTGCAGCGCCCCGGCCTGTTCTACTGGCACACCGAAGGCAAGTCCGAGCAGACCATCGTCTCCGACGGCCAGAAGGTCACGCTGTGGGACCCGGACCTGGAGCAGGCGACCATCAAGAAGCTCGACCCGCGGCTGAATCAGACCCCGGCGCTGCTGCTGTCCGGTGATGTGTCGAAAATCAACGACAGCTTCGACATCACCTCCAAGCAAACCAGCAACGTGATTGAGTTCACCCTCAAGCCAAAATCCAAAGACACGCTGTTTGACAGCCTGCAACTGTCGTTCGGCAATGGCGTGATCAACAACATGCGCCTGATCGACAGCGTCGGCCAGCGCACCGATATCCTGTTCACCGGGGTCAAGGCCAATACGCCGGTGCCTGCGTCCCGGTTCAAGTTCGACATCCCCAAGGGTGCCGACGTGATCCAGGAATAAACTGCCCAGAGGTTACAAACGCTGCCCATGGACCTGTTTCGAAGTGATCCGATTGCCCAGCCCCTGGCCGCGCGCCTGCGCTCGACCAACCTGGATGAGTATGTCGGTCAGGAACACCTGCTCGCGCGCGGCAAGCCCCTGCGCGAAGCCCTGGAGCAGGGTGCGCTGCACTCGATGATCTTCTGGGGGCCGCCCGGTGTGGGCAAGACCACCCTGGCGCGGCTGCTGGCCAAGGTCTCGGACGCTCACTTTGAAACGGTCTCGGCGGTACTCGCCGGGGTCAAGGAAATCCGCCAGGCGGTGGAAGTCGCCAAGCAGCAGGCCGGCCAGTACGGCAAGCGCACCATCCTGTTTGTCGACGAAGTGCATCGCTTCAACAAGTCGCAGCAGGATGCGTTCCTGCCCTACGTCGAGGACGGCACGCTGATCTTTATCGGCGCCACCACCGAAAACCCCTCTTTCGAACTCAACAACGCCTTGCTCTCGCGGGCGCGGGTCTATGTGCTCAAGAGCCTGGACGCCGCCGCCATGCAGAAGCTGTTGCAGCGCGCCCTGGGCGAAGACAAGGGCCTGGGCAAGCGCCAGTTGAGCGTCAGCGACGAAGGCTTTCAGATTTTGCTCACCGCCGCCGATGGCGATGGCCGGCGTTTTCTCAACCTGCTGGAAAACGCTTCGGACCTGGCCGAAGACGGCAGCGAGATTGGCGTCGATCTCCTGCAAAGCCTGTTGGGCGATACGCGTCGACGTTTCGACAAGGGCGGCGAAGCCTTCTACGACCAGATTTCGGCGCTGCACAAATCGGTGCGCGGCTCCAACCCGGACGGCGCGTTGTACTGGTTTGCGCGGATGATCGATGGCGGTTGCGACCCGCTGTACCTGGCGCGGCGTGTGGTGCGCATGGCCAGCGAGGACATCGGCAACGCCGACCCGCGCGCCCTGAGTCTGTGCCTCGCCGCCTGGGACGTGCAGGAGCGCCTCGGCAGCCCCGAAGGGGAGTTGGCGGTGGCCCAGGCCATCACGTATCTCGCCTGCGCGCCAAAAAGCAATGCGGTGTACATGGGCTTCAAGTCGGCATTGCGCGCGGCGGCCGAACACGGCTCCCTCGAAGTGCCGATGCACCTGCGCAATGCGCCGACCAAGCTGATGAAGCAATTGGGCTACGGCGATGAATACCGCTACGCCCACGATGAGCCGGACGCCTACGCCGCCGGCGAAGATTATTTCCCCGATGAGCTTGAGCCATTGCCGCTCTACCAGCCGGTGCCCCGTGGCCTGGAGCTGAAGATCGGCGAAAAGCTCAATCACCTCGCTCAACTCGACCGTCTCAGCCCCAGGCAACGGAGAAAGTAGTGCTCAAGACGATTCTTGCCGTGTCCGCTGCCGGCATCGCTGGTACATTATTGCGTTTCGCCACCGGGACGTGGGTGAGCGCCAACTGGCCGAAGCATTTTTACGCGGCGACCCTGGCGGTCAATCTGGTGGGGTGCCTGATTATCGGGCTGTTGTACGGCTGGTTCCTGTTGCGTCCGGATGTGCCGATTGAGATTCGCGCCGGCTTGATTGTCGGCTTTGTAGGCGGTCTGACGACCTTTTCATCCTTTTCACTGGACACGCTGCGCCTGCTGGAAAGCGGCCAGGCCCTGGTCGCCTTCGGGTACCTGGGCATCAGCGTGTTCGGCGGGCTGCTCGCCACCTGGGCCGGCCTGTCCTTGACCAAACTTTGATAAACGAGAGACCGACATGCTCGATTCCAAACTGTTACGTAGCAACCTTCAGGACGTAGCGGACCGCCTGGCATCCCGTGGCTTTGCCTTGGATGTTGCGCGCATCGAAGCGCTGGAAGAACAGCGCAAGACCGTCCAGACCCGCACCGAAGCACTGCAGGCTGACCGTAATGCGCGCTCCAAATCCATTGGCCAGGCCAAGCAGCGCGGCGAAGACATCGCGCCGTTGATGGCGGACGTCGAGCGCATGGGCAGCGAGCTGTCCGAGGGCAAGGTCGAGCTGGACAGGATCCAGTCCGAGCTGGATTCGATCCTGCTCGGCATCCCCAACATCCCTCATGAGTCAGTGCCGATTGGCGCCGACGAAGACGGCAACGTCGAAGTGCGTCGCTGGGGCACGCCCAAAGCGTTTGATTTCCAGATCAAGGACCACGTCGCCCTGGGCGAATTGACCGGCGGCCTGGATTTCGAAACCGCTGCGAAGATGTCCGGCGCGCGCTTTGCCTTGCTGCGCGGCCCGATTGCGCGCATGCATCGCGCCCTGGCGCAGTTCATGATCAACCTGCACACCGCCGAGCACGGTTACGAGGAAGCCTACACGCCTTACCTGGTGCAGGCGCCAGCGCTGATGGGCACCAGCCAGTTGCCCAAGTTCGAAGAAGACCTGTTCAAGATCAGCCGCGATGGCGAAGCCGACCTGTACCTGATCCCGACCGCCGAAGTGTCGCTGACCAACATCGTCGCCGGCGAGATCCTCGACGCCAGGCAGCTGCCGCTCAAATTCGTCGCCCACAGCCCGTGTTTCCGCAGCGAAGCCGGTGCCTCGGGTCGTGATACCCGCGGCATGATCCGCCAGCACCAGTTCGACAAGGTCGAAATGGTGCAGGTGGTCGAACCCGCCAAATCGATGGAGGCCCTTGAAGGCCTGACCGCCAACGCCGAACGCGTGCTGCAGCTGCTGGAGTTGCCTTATCGTGTGCTGGCGCTGTGCACCGGCGACATGGGCTTCAGCGCCGTGAAGACCTACGACCTGGAAGTGTGGGTGCCGAGCCAGGACAAATACCGCGAGATTTCGTCGTGCTCCAACTGCGGCGATTTCCAGGCGCGGCGTATGCAGGCGCGTTTCCGTAACCCGGAAACCGGCAAACCGGAACTGGTGCACACCCTCAACGGGTCGGGCCTGGCCGTTGGCCGTACCCTGGTGGCCGTGCTGGAAAACTACCAGCAGGCAGACGGTTCGATCCGCGTGCCGGAGGTGCTCAAGCCTTACATGGCGGGTGTCGAGGTCATCGGTTAAATGGAATTTCTGCCGCTGTTTCATAACCTGCGCGGCAGTCGTGTACTGGTGGTTGGCGGTGGGGAAATTGCCTTGCGCAAATCCCGCCTGCTGGCCGAAGCCGGTGCGTTGCTGCAGGTGGTTGCTCCCCAGGTCGAAGGTCAGTTGCGTGAACTGGTGCTGGGCAGTGGCGGGGAGGTCGTGCTGCGCGGTTATCAGGAGGCTGACCTCGACGGTTGCGTGCTGGTGATTGCGGCCACCGACGACGAGCCGTTGAACGCGCAAGTGTCCAATGATGCCAAGCGCCGTTGTGTGCCGGTCAATGTGGTGGATGCGCCGGCGTTGTGCAGCGTGATCTTCCCGGCGATTGTCGACCGCTCGCCGCTGGTGATCGCAGTGTCCAGCGGCGGCGATGCGCCGGTGCTGGCGCGGTTGATTCGCGCCAAGCTGGAAACCTGGATTCCATCGACTTACGGTCAACTGGCCGGCCTGGCGGCACGCTTTCGCGCTCAGGTCAAAGGTTTGTACCCGGATGTGCAGCAACGCCGTGCGTTCTGGGAAGAGGTGTTTCAAGGCCCGATTGCCGACCGTCAGTTGGCCGGGCAGGGGGCTGAAGCCGAGCGCCTGTTGATCGAAAAGGTCAACGGTGCGCCGCCTTATGCGCCGGGCGAAGTGTATCTGGTAGGCGCCGGCCCGGGCGATCCGGACCTGCTGACCTTCCGCGCGCTGCGCCTGATGCAGCAGGCCGATGTGGTGCTGTATGACCGCCTGGTGGCACCGGCGATTCTGGATCTGTGTCGTCGCGATGCTGAGCGTGTCTACGTTGGCAAGCGCCGCGCTGAACACGCGGTGCCGCAGGAGCAGATCAACCAGCAATTGGTCAGCCTGGCCAAACAGGGCAAGCGCGTGCTGCGCCTCAAGGGGGGCGATCCGTTCATTTTTGGACGTGGCGGGGAAGAAATCGAAGAGCTGGCGGCCCATGGCATCCCGTTCCAGGTGGTGCCGGGCATTACTGCGGCCAGCGGGTGCGCGGCCTATGCCGGGATTCCGCTGACCCACCGCGACTATGCGCAATCGGTGCGTTTCATCACCGGGCATTTGAAGAACGGCACCTCGGACCTGCCCTGGCGGGACCTGGTCGGCCCGTCGCAGACCCTGGTGTTTTACATGGGGTTGATTGGGTTGCCGATCATCTGCGAACAGCTGATCCAGCATGGCCGCGCGCCGGACACCCCGGCTGCGTTGATCCAGCAGGGGACGACCGCCAACCAGCGCGTATTCACCGGCACCCTCGCCGACCTGCCGCGCATGGTGGCGGAGCATGAAGTGCATGCGCCGACACTGGTGATCGTGGGTGAGGTGGTGGTGTTGCGTGAAAAACTCAAATGGTTCGAAGGCGCCCAATCCCAGGTCTGACATCGCCTCTTGATGGCAACCCAGGGTTTTGTGGGCTTATTGTGGCGAGCGGGCTTGCCCCGCGTTGGGGTGCGAAGCGCCCCCAATCGAGCAAAACGCGGTGTGCCTGATACGGCTCAGCGCCTGGTTTTGGGGCTGCTGCGCAGCCCAACGCAGGACAAGCCTGCTCGCCACAGGGAATCCGCGCTTGACTGAACGGCATTAGGACTTGCCCCGCGTTGGGGTGCGAAGCGCCCCCAATCAAGGAAAGCGCGTTTTACCTGATACGGCTCAGCGTCTGGTTTTGGGGCTGCTGCGCAGCCCAGCGCAGGACAAGCCTGCTGGCCACAGGGAATCTGCGCTTGACTGAAGGCAGGCCCGCTTCCCAAAGTTGTGCAGTCAGCCGTGAACGCCCTGGCCAGTCAGCCTGTTGCGGTCATGCTCGCCATCAAACCCCTGCAGCGGCCCCTTCGGCACGATCCCGGTCGGATTGATCGTGCGATGGCTCGCATAGTAATGCCCCTTGATATGCGCAAAATCCACCGTCTCGGCCACCCCCGGCCACTGATACATCTCCCGTAGCCAGTTCGACAAATTCGCATAATCGGCAATGCGCCGCAGGTTGCACTTGAAGTGGCTGTAATACACCGCATCAAAGCGAATCAACGTGGTGAACAAGCGCACATCCGCCTCGGTCAGGTACTCACCGGCCAGGTAGCGATGCGTGCCCAGGTGTTGCTCCAGATGGTCCAGCTCGGCAAACACATCATCAAATGCACTTTCATACGCCTGCTGCGACGTGGCAAAGCCCGCGCGGTACACGCCGTTGTTGACGGCCGGGTAGATGCGCTCGTTCAGTGCATCGATGGTCGGGCGCAGTGGCTCGGGGTAGAAGTCCAGGGTGTTGCCGGTCAACGCGTTGAACGCGCTGTTGAACATGCGGATGATCTCCGCCGATTCGTTGCTCACGATGCGCTTGAGTTTTTTGTCCCACAGCACCGGCACGGTGACGCGCCCAGTGTAATCGGCGGTGTCGGCGGTATAGCGCTGGTGCATGAACTGGAAATCATCCAGAGCGTCGCCTGTGGAGCCGTGGGCCTTGTCGAAGGTCCAGCCGTTTTCCAGCATCAACCAACTGACCACCGACACGTCAATCAGGCTTTCCAGCCCCTTGAGTGTGCGCAGAATCAAGGTGCGGTGCGCCCACGGGCATGCCAGCGACACGTAGAGGTGATAGCGGCCCGCTTCGGCCTTGAAGCCACCTTCGCCGCTCGGGCCGGGCGCGCCGTCGGCGGTCACCCAGTGACGACGTTGTGCCTGTTCGCGTTGGAAAGCGCCATCTGCGCTACTTTCGTACCACTGGTCTTTCCAGTGTCCTTCGATCAGCAAACCCATGATTGGCTCCTTGGCTAATAAGCGTTGGAGCCCAGTCTAAAGGCGTGAGTTCGAACTAAAAGCGCAAATACCCGGCGACAATCATCGATTAAATCGATTTGTCCCGCGCTAACCAGTAGTGCCGGGCCAGTTCGAACGCCTGCTCCCGTGGCTGGCCAAGACCGCGCAGGGCTAGCGCCATGGTCGCGATCAGTGCCAGTTGCGGGTAGCTGTCCTCGACGTCGCCGCGCCACAGCGCTGTCAAGTGCTCGGGCTCAAGGCTGGCCGGTTTGACGTGGCGCTGGGCGGAGAGGGCAGGCCACTCTTCGTCCCAGCTCTGGCCGCCCGTGGTGCCGTACAAATGGCTGAGGGTGTCGGGGTTGATCTCGATTTCGCCGCCGTCGCCTTTCACCACGATCACGTTATCGCCCAGCAGGCCGCTGGCGTCGCGGTGCACGCCCTGGTAGCCCGGATGGAAAATGCTTTGCAGGCCGCAACGGGCCTTCAGCGGGTTGAGCAGGCGCGCCAGCGAGTGGATCGGCGAACGCAGGCCCAGGGTGTTGCGCAGGTCGATCATGCGTTGCAACTGCGGCGCCCAATCGCCCAGCGGGATAAACGCCAGGTTGCCATGCTCATAAGCCGCCTCGACCTGTTGCCAGGTGCGGCACAGGGGGATTTGCAGGGTTTCAAGCAATTGCTCGGTGTACAGCCGCCCGGCGGTGTGCGCGCCGCCGCCGTGCATCAGGATGCGCACGCCGTTCTGCGCCAGGCACTTGGCCGCCAGCAGGAACCACGGCAGGTGGCGCTTTTTGCCGGCATAGGTGGGCCAGTCGATGTCCACATTCAACGCCGGCGCGTTCAGGCGCTCGCGCACGGCTTCGGTGAAGCCGGCGAGTTCTTCCGGGCTTTCTTCTTTGTGGCGCAGCAGCATCAGGAAGGCGCCGAGCTGGGTGTCCTCGACCTTTTCGTCGAGCAACATGCCCATGGCTTCGCGGGCTTCGGCGCGAGTCAGGTTGCGCGCGCCACGCTTGCCTTTGCCGAGGATGCGCACGAACGGCGCAAACGGGTGCTCTTCGGGCGTAGCGAGGGTCAGTGGGGCAAAGTCGGTCATAAGCAATTCGTCGGCCTGGGCAGGCCCGCCAGTTTGGCGGCGAGTTTGGCGGGAGTGCCGTTGAACAGTTTGTTGAGGTGCAGGCTGTTGCCCTTTTCCGGGCCCAGCTTCAAGGCGGTGTATTTGATCAGCGGGCGTGTGGCCGGGGACAACTGGAACTCGGCATAAAAGCCGCGCAGCAACTCGAGGATTTCCCAGTGCGCGGCGGTCAATGCCAGGCCTTCGGCAGCGGCGAGGGCGTTGGCGACGTCCACGCACCAGTCGTTGAGGTCGACGAGGTAGCCGTCCTTGTCCAGTTCGAGGCAGCGCGCGCCTACGGTGAGGGTGTTCATAGCCAGGTGTTGACCTTGTCGTAGCCGACGGATAGCTGCACGAAGCCGGGGTAATCGACACTGTCGGCCCAGTCGGGCAGTGGCAGGTTGCGCGCCTGGCTGTCTTCGGCCAGCACGAAGACTTTCACGCCCTTGCCTTGCAGCGCGGCATTTTGCAGGCCGTAGGCGCCGTCGCCGCAGAGCAGAATCGCGTCCTCGGCGCCACAGATGCGCAGGCAGCTGTCGAGACGGCTGTCGGTGAACGGGGAGTGGGAGAGCACATGGAGAGTCGACATCAGAGGGTTATCACCTGGTCGTAACGGTCGATCAATTGGGCAATGGCGTCGCTGCCCAGGCCTTGGGCGCTGGCTGGCGCATTCAGTCCGCGTACTTCCAGGCTGTGGTTGCAGGCGAACACATCGTCGATGCCGAACAACTCCAGCGCCTGCAGGTTGGCGCTCAGATCCTTTTGCTGCACGGCCCTGGCGTTCTGGTCCGAGGCCAACTGAAACACGCCGTCGTCCATGAACAGCAGGCCGATCGGCAGATCGAATGCGCCACCGGCCAGCACGATATCCAGGGCTTCCCGCGCGCTCGGGCCGGACCACGGCGCCTGGCGGCTGATTACCAACAAGGATTTGGACATGTCACGGCCCTCCAAAACAGATCAGGCGGTCGGCGTCCTGGATGGCGTCATGCAGTTGCCCCAGGCCCGACAGCGCCCAGGGCGCATCCAGATTCACCGCGCTGCGCTGATAACGGTTGGCTTCGTCGCGGTCAAGCACGCCACGGCGCAGGGCGGCGGCGATGCACACCACGCCGTCAAGCTGATGCTGGCCGACAAAATCACGCCACTGGCGCGCAATGTCTTGCTCATCCTGCGGCGCAACGATGTTGTTGGACGCGCTGTACACGCCGTCCTGATAGAAGAACAGCCGCACAATGTCGTGCCCGCCGGCCAATACCGCCTGGGCGAACAGCAAGGCGCGGCGCGAGGAGGGCGCATGGGCGGCGCTATACAGTGCAATCGCGAACTTCATGGAACACTCGGCAAACAAACGTAGCCTCATGATAAAGCGGCGGCTGCGAAAAAGCCCGCCGTGATCAAAACAGTGGGGTGACGGTGCCGGGCGCTGTCGCAGGCAAGCCCCAATGCCAGTCAGTTAAGCGCAGATCGCTGTGGGAGAGGGCTTGCTCCCGATGAGGCCCTTATTCCACGCGGGTTTCCCCGCTGAACACCAACGTCTGCCGACACCGCCGACACAGATACCTGCGCCCCTGGGCCACCATGCCATGGCGCTGCGCGGAAAACGCAAAGTCGCTGTCCGCACACGGGCATCGGTAGATGTAGCGAGTGACTTGGCGGCGCTTCACCGCATAGGTGTGACAGCGATCCGGCGGCAGTTCATAAACGCCGCGCATGATCAGTTGCCATTCCTCGCCATGGGGCTGGATGCGCTCGCCAAACAATTGGTGTGCAATCAGATGCGCCACCTCATGGGCCACGGTCTGCTTCAGGAAGTGCTGGCTGTTTTCGCGGTACAGCTGTGGATTGAAGCGCAGCAGATTTTCGTGCAAATGCGCGACACCGGCTTTCTGGCCCCGCAGCTTGAGGCTGATCTGGGGGCGTTTGAAGCTTCGTTTGAAAAAGGATTCGGCTTGCAGGAAACAATCTTCGACGCGGGTATTGAGTGGCTCGGACATGCTGTATCTATCTCCAGAGCGGTCCAGTATGCCGCAAAGCGGGGTGTTTCCGAATCTGTCAGGCGCCGAATGGTCATTGCCCAGGGTTTAAAGGCTCAGCGGGCGCATTGGAACTTCTCCGGCCTTATCGGTAAAATGCTGCGCTTTTCGTCACACACCTCCAGCGGATCCAAGCGCCATGGGCACTCTTACGGTCAACCAGAACAAACTGCAAAAACGCCTGCGTCGCCTGGCCGGTGAGGCGGTTGCCGATTTCAACATGATCGAGGACGGCGACAAGGTCATGGTCTGCCTCTCCGGCGGCAAAGACAGCTATACGATGCTCGATGTGTTGCTGCACCTGCAAAAGGTCGCGCCGATCAAGTTCGACATCGTTGCCGTCAACATGGACCAGAAACAACCGGGGTTTCCCGAGCATGTGCTGCCGGCCTACCTCAAGGCATTGGGCGTGGAGTACCACATCGTCGAGAAGGACACCTATTCGGTGGTCAAGGAACTGATTCCCGAAGGCAAGACCACCTGCTCGCTGTGCTCGCGCCTGCGCCGGGGCACGCTCTACACCTTTGCCGACGAGATTGGCGCGACCAAGATGGCCCTGGGTCATCATCGCGACGATATCGTCGAAACCTTCTTTCTCAATATGTTCTTCAACGGCTCGCTCAAGGCCATGCCGCCCAAGCTGCGCGCCGATGACGGGCGCAACGTGGTGATCCGCCCGCTGGCGTATTGCAACGAGAAGGATATCCAGGCCTACTCCGACCTCAAGCAGTTCCCGATCATCCCGTGCAACCTGTGCGGCTCCCAGGAAAACCTGCAGCGCCAGGTGGTCAAGGAGATGCTGCTGGACTGGGAGCGCAAGACACCCGGGCGTACCGAGAGCATCTTCCGCAGCCTGCAGAACGTGATCCCGTCGCAGTTGGCCGACCGCAACCTGTTCGACTTCACCAGCCTGCGTATCGACGAGAGCGCCGCCTCGCGCTTCGTCAATGTAGTGAACCTCTGAGGCCCTGCAACGCTCTGAAGGACGGCGCTCACGGGCGCCGTTTTCATTTCAATCCCCGGGAGAGGGCATGCGCGATTACAAGTGGCTGAACGAATATTGTCTGAACCGCTTCGGCTCGGCGGCCAAGCTGGAAGCTCACCTGCCAACGCCCAAAACGGCCGCGCAGTTGCGCAAGATCAGCGATGACCGCTACCTGTCGACCCTGGCGTTGCGGGTGTTTCGCGCAGGCTTGAAGCACAGCGTGGTGGACGCCAAGTGGCCGGCATTCGAGCAGGTATTCTTCGGCTTCGACCCGGAGAAAGTCGTGTTGATGGGCGCCGAGCACCTGGAACGGCTGATGCAGGACACGCGCATCATCCGCCACCTGGGCAAACTCAAGAGCGTGCCGCGCAACGCGCAGATGATCCTGGATATCGAGCAGGAAAAGGGCAGCTTCGGCGCCTTTGTCGCCGACTGGCCGGTGACCGACATCGTCGGCTTATGGAAATACCTGAGCAAGCACGGCCACCAGTTGGGCGGGCTGTCGGCACCGCGCTTTTTGCGCATGGTGGGCAAGGACACCTTTGTGCCCAGTGATGATGTGGTGGCGGCGCTGAATGCGCAGAAGATCGTCGACAGGGCGCCCACCAGCCTGCGGGATCTGGCGGCGGTGCAGGGCGCGTTCAACCAGTGGCACGCCGAGAGCGGGCGGCCGATGTGTCAGTTGTCGATGATGCTGGCTTATACCGTCAATCATTGAGACCCGGGTGAGCCCTTCGCGGGCAAGCCCGCTCCCACATTTGGCATGCATTGCAAGCTGTGGGAGCGGGGTGGCAGGACCTTAGCCCGGTTGGCCGTCCAACAGCCGGGCGGTTTTTGCCAGGCGCTGGCCCAGGGCGCGGCACAGGGCTGTTTCATGTTGATCGAGCAGGCGCTTGCCGTCCGCTCCGGCATGGTGGCTCGCGCCATAGGGCGTGCCGCCGCCCTGGGTGTCGAGCAGCGCCTGCTCGCTGTAGGGCAGGCCGGTGATCAGCATGCCGTGGTGCAGCAACGGCAGCAGCATCGACATCAACGTGGTTTCCTGGCCGCCATGCAGGCTGGCGGTGGAAGTGAACACCCCGGCCGGCTTGCCGACGAGGGCGCCGGTGAGCCACAGGTTGCTGGTGCCATCGAGAAAATACTTGAGCGGCGCGGCCATGTTGCCAAAGCGCGTCGGGCTGCCCAGGGCCAGGGCCGAGCAGTTCTTCAGGTCATCCAGGCTCGCATACACTGCGCCTTCTTCCGGAATGCCCGGCGCCACGGCTTCGCACTCGGCGGAAATCGCCGGCACCGTGCGCAGGCGCGCTTCCAGCCCGCCTTGCTCGATGCCACGGGCAATCTGCCGGGCCATCTCGCTCACCGAGCCGTTACGGCTGTAATACAGCACCAGCACATACGGCGTACTCACGGCAGAATCTCCAGTATCTTCTCGGGTGGGCGACCAATGACGGCCTTGTCGGCGGTTTCCAGGATCGGGCGTTCCATCAACTTCGGATGCGCGGCGATGGCGGCGATCACCTGGGCTTCGCTCAAGGTGGCGTCGGCGAGGTCGAGGGTCTTGTATTCGTCTTCACCGGTGCGCAGCAGTTGGCGCGCAGTGATGCCGAGCTTGCCGAGCAACGCCGTCAGTTGCGCGGCGTTCAACGGGGTTTCGAGGTAGCGCACCACGGTCGGAGCGAGGCCACGGGCTTCAAGCAGTTCGAGCGCACCGCGGGATTTCGAGCAGCGCGGGTTGTGATAAAGCGTCAGATCGGTCATGTGCGGGTCGCATCTTGCGTAAGGTGGCGGGTATTCTACCCGCGTGGCGGCCCGTCCTTAAACCGTAAGAGGCAACCGGTCGCAGCCCACGTTCATTTTTGCGAAGGATTACTCCATGACAAGGCGACTGATCGGTGCATTGGCGATCATCACAACCCTGCTGCTCAGCGGCTGCGGCAACGACTATGGCGTCGACCAGTACGGCCAGAAGGTGGCGGCGGAGCGCCTCGACAAGCAGTGGGTGGTGGTCAACTACTGGGCGGAATGGTGTGGCCCGTGCCGCACGGAAATCCCCGAGCTCAATGCGTTGTCTGAACAGTTGAAAGCCCAGAACGTCGGCGTGTTCGGGGTCAATTTCGACAACGTGCAGGGCGAGGAACTCAAGGCCGCCAGCGAGAAACTGGGGATCAAGTTCACCGTATTGGCGCAGAACCCCGAAGAGCTCTTTGATATCCCGCGCAGCGAGGCGTTGCCGGTGACCTACATCATTGACGACAAGGGCAAGGTGCGCGAGCAGTTGATGGGCGAGCAGACGGCGGCAGGGGTGCTGGCCAAGCTCAAGGCGTTGCGCGGCTAAAGGGCATAACTCACATGTGGGAGGGGGCTTGCTCCCGATTGCAGAGTGTCAGTCCATACATCGGTTGACTGATACACCGCTATCGGGAGCAAGCCCCCTTCCCACATTGGGTTTGCGCCAACCTTGCGATCAGCCTTCTTCGAGCCACAGGCGAATCGGTTTGCCTTCGGCCGGCCAGAAGCGGGTCTGTTCGATAGGCGAGATGTCCCAGCGTTGCACGCTTTGCAGGGCCTGGAAGAAGCGCTGTTCCTGCTCCATCAAGGCCTCGGCGCAGAGCTTGCGGGTGCTGCCGATCTTGCCGAAGCTGAGGGTGTCGCCGTTCACGGTGTAGGGCGCAAACCAGTGGTTGCAGCCACCGTTGCCGTAGGCGCGGCCATCGGCACCGAGGGTAACGGTCAGGTTCGCGTCATCCATCAGCGGCCGTTCACCGATCCATTCCACCACGTAGCTGTGATCCTGCTTGAGCTTGACTGCGTGAGCGGCGCAACCGCTCAGGCCGGCCGCCAGGGCGATGAGCAACAAGCCTCTCATTGCGCGGCCTGCTGGCATTTCGGGCAGCGGTGCCTGTCGCCATCGCTGGCCCAGCCCAACGCCTTGATGCGCGCGTTGGCCGCTGGCTGCAGCGGCGCTTTGGTCAGCTTGGTTTCCACCGCAAATTCAAACTCCAGCACGTTGTCGCAGCTGTCGCAGTTGACCTTCCAGGTGTGAATCTCAAGCTCGCCGAATTGCGGCCCGTGGGCCATGGCGACCCACTGGCCAGCGGGGCGGATGGAGTAGCGTGCGTCCCCTTCGACAGTCAGGCGCATCGACAGGGTTTTACTGCCGCGCAGGGTGACGATCAGCACGTCGCCATGCTTGATCGAACCGCCGTTGCCGGTCACTTGGTAACGGCCCGGCACCAGGGCGCGGCATTCGATCAGGGTGTGTTGCGGGCTCAGCAAGCTGAAGCGGAAATCGTGTTCGGCCATGGATCCTCCAAATAGGCGCGGCATCCTATCACGGGTGCCGGCCTATCATGAGCCCGGTATGTGACCGCTGATCAACAGGAGTCAGGCGCTCACCCGTGCCTCACTGGCCAGCCGGGTGATGGCCATGTCCAGTTCATCCAGCGCCGCCGCGGCCTTGGCATCGTCCTGCTTGAGCAGGGTTTCGGCGCGCTGGCAGGCGGCGCGCAGTTGCGGCACGCCGCAATAGCGCGTGGCGCCGTGCAGGCGGTGGACGCGCTCGATCAGGGCCTGATTGTCGTTGGCTTCGCGGGCGACGGTGATGGCCAGGCGGTCGGCCTCCAGCGACGCCAGCAGCATGGCGAGCATGTCGGCCGCCAGCTCAGTCTTGCCGGCAGCCAGGCGCAGGCCTTCTTCATGGTCGAGCACCAGCAGTTGCACGCCGTGGCCGAGGTTTTCAGTGACCCGCTCGGGGCCCTGGTTGCGCAGGGCCAAGCCGGTCCATTTCAACACCACCTGGGCCAGTTGCCGTTCGCTGATCGGCTTGGTCAGGTAGTCGTCCATGCCGCTCTGCAGCAGCGCGCGTTTTTCGTTGGCCATGGCGTGGGCCGTGAGCGCGACCACCGGCAGCGGCGTGCCGTGGCGTTCGCTTTCCCACTGGCGAATCGCCTCAGTGCTCTGGCGTCCATCCATGCCCGGCATTTGCACATCCATCAACACCAGGTCGAAGGTTTCCTGCTTCACCGCATTGATCGCCGCGTAACCGCTGTCCACCGCCTGCACCTTGGCGCCCATGTCTTCGAGGAGGGTCTGCACCAGCAGCAGGTTCGCCGGGTTATCGTCGACGCAGAGCACTCGCGGCGCACGGCTGGAGAGCGGCTCGCCAGGCTCGGCGCGCAAGGGGCGCGGGCTGATCAGGTCGGCCAGGGCACGGCGCAGTTTGCGCGTGCACGCCGGTTTGGCCTGCAACTGGCTGTTGGGGTTGGGCACCGACTGGTTGAACAGCATCTGCTCGGTGGTCGGGCACAGCACCAGCACTTTGCAACCCAGATGTTCGAGGTCCCACAGGTGCTGGTTGAGGCGCTCGGGCGGAATGTCGTTGGCGGTGACGCCAAGCACCGCCAGGTCGATGGCCTGTTCGGTCTGGTGTGCGCTGGTGATGCCGTTGGTCAGGTTTTCCAGGGTATTGAATGGCGTGACCGCCAGGCCGCAGTCTTCCAACTGATGTTGCAGGGCCTGGCGCGCCAGTTCGTGGTTTTCCAGCACGGCGACGCGGCGACCGAGCAGCGGCGCGCAGGGCAGGTCGTCGACATCGTCGCGGGTCTTGGGCAGGTTGAGGCTGATCCAGAACTCCGAGCCTTCGCCCGGTGTGCTGTCGACGCCGATTTCGCCGCCCATCTGTTCGATCAGGCGCTTGGAAATCACCAGCCCCAGGCCGGTGCCGCCGGGCTGGCGCGACAGGGAGTTGTCGGCCTGGCTGAACGCCTGGAACAGCGCGCGCACATCCTGGCTGGACAGGCCGATGCCAGTGTCCTGCACGCTGATGCGCAGTTGTACGCTGTCTTCCTGTTCGTCTTCGATCATTGCACGGGCAACGATGGTGCCCTCGCGGGTGAACTTGATCGCGTTGCTGATCAGGTTGGTCAGGATCTGCTTGAGGCGCAGCGGGTCGCCGACCAGCGCCAGCGGGGTGTCGCGGTACACCAGGCTGACCAGTTCCAGCTGCTTGGCATGGGCGGCGGGGGCGAGGATGGTCAGGGTGTCCTGCAGCAGGTCGCGCAGGTTGAACGGCACGCTGTCGAGCACCAGCTTGCCGGCCTCTATCTTCGAGAAATCAAGGATTTCGTTGATGATGCCCAGCAGGTTGTCGGCGGATTTTTCGATGGTGCCCAGGTAATCCAGCTGGCGCGGCGACAGTTCGCTTTTTTGCAGCAGGTGGGTAAAGCCCAGGATGCCGTTGAGCGGGGTGCGGATCTCATGGCTCATGTTGGCCAGGAACTCCGACTTGATGCGGCTGGCTTCCAGGGCCTCCTTGCGGGCCAGGTCCAGCTCGATGTTCTGGATTTCGATGGTTTCCAGGTTCTGGCGTACGTCTTCGGTGGCCTGATCGATGCTGTGTTGCAGTTCTTCGCGGGCGTTTTGCAGGGTTTCGGCCATGCGGTTGATGCCCGAGGCGAGTTGGTCAAGCTCCTGGCTGCCCAGCGCTGGCAGACGGGTTTCCAGGTTGCCGTCCTTGAGCTGGGCCACGGCCTGCTTGATCTGGCCGATCGGCGCGTTGATGGTGCGGCTGATGCGCAGGGCCAGCGCGGCGGTGAAGATCAGGCCGACGGCGATCAGCAGGAGGCTGGCGAACAGGCTGCGGTAGCCGCGCAGCAGCATGCCGTTATGGGACAGCTCTACCTCGACCCAGCCCAGCAGGCGGTCGGCTTCATCGGGGATCAGCTCGCCGGCCAGGTTGCGATGGCGGCCGAACACCGGCAGCAAATAGCGCGTGGCGTCATTGCCGGTGCGTTGCAGCAGGTGTGAGCTGTTACCGGTCGGCGGCGGGTTGAGCATGCTCGGGCCGGCATGGGCCAGGGACGTGCGGTCCGGTGCGAGGAACGACACGGTGCGCACGTCCGTCTGCTCAAGGGATTGGGTGGCGATGCGTTCCAGCAGGTCGGCGTTCTTGCTGCTCAGGGCCGGGGCCACCAGCGGCGCCAGTTGTTCGGCGATCATTTCGCCGCGTTGCAGCAATTGGGTCTGCAGTTCCGAGAGCTGCATCCAGGTGAAATAACCGCCCAGCAACACGGCCATCAGGCTGGTCGGCAATAAGGTCAGCAACAGTACGCGGCCTTTAATTCCCATTCTTCTAAGCACGCCACTTCTCCTGCTACCACTGATATCAATCTTCCACGCGGGCATCCGGCCCGCGCCACCTGCGCAGTGTAGCCATTTGCGCGGCCTGGAATCCTGAAAATTAATGGTGTTGAGCGGGAGCCTGGGTGTCGGGTTTCAGCGGCGGCGCAGTTTGCGGCGTTTCCATTGGCGCGCGACCCACCAGCGCCAGTAGCCCATGGTCAGGCAGTAGGCCAGTGCGCCAAGCACCAGCCCCAGCACCACCGAACCCAATAGGAACGGCTGCCACAGCGTGTTCAGCTGGCCGCTGATCCATTCCCAGGTGAGGTGGTCGGGCAGGCTGCGCGGCGGCACGTTCATCAGCCAGGCGCCGGTCATGTAGGTACACACGAACACCACCGGCATGGTGATCGGGTTGGTCAGCCACACCAGGCTGACGGCGATGGGCATGTTGCCGCGCACCACGATGGCCAGCAGCGCGGCCAATAACATCTGCAGGGGAATCGGGATAAAGGCCGCGAACAGACCCACGGCCATGGCCCGCGCCACCGAGTGCCGGTTCAGGTGCCAGAGGTTCGGGTCATGCAGCAAGGTCCCAAGAAACTGTAATGACTTGTGTTCCCTGATACTGCTGGGGTCGGGCATGTACCGTTTGAATAAGCGCCGGGGCATAAGGGGTCCAGGTCAGTTCGAGGGGCAAGTATGCCCGGATTCTATAAACAGAAAATTCAGACTTTGTGACAAAACATCATAGGCGCCGTCCGACGCCCGGCTAAGACTGAGTGGGTCATTTGAGAAGGATGATTCATGAAGACAGGGATGTTCGCATTGGCGCTGGGGTTGCTGACTCTGCGTGTTTTACCCGCATTGCCAGCGACGGGATGGCTGCTGGCCATGCTGGTGCTGGCCTTGATGCTGTTGCCGTTTCGCACCTTCGCGCTGGCCTTTTTCCTGTTTGGTTTGAGTTGGGCGTGCATCAGTGCGCAGTGGGCGCTGAATGACCGATTGCCCTCCGCACTGGACGGCCAGACGCGTTGGCTGGAAGGGCGGGTGGTCGGGTTACCGCAGCAGACATCCACTGGCGTGCGCTTCGAACTGGCCGACAGCCGGTCACGCCATACCCGCTTGCCCAGGCGCATCCGGGTGTCCTGGCACGGCGGGCCGGCGGTGCACAGTGGCGAGCGCTGGCGGTTGGCCGTGACCCTGAAGCGACCGTCCGGCCTGCTCAACTTTCAGGGGTTCGATCACGAAACCTGGCTGTTGGCGCAGCGCATCGGCGCGACCGGTACGGTAAAGGACGGCGAGCGTCTGACGCCGGCCCGCAACGCCTGGCGCGATACGCTGCGCCAACGCCTGATGACGGTGGATGCCCAGGGCCGCGAAGCGGGGCTGGCCGCGCTGGTGCTGGGCGACGGCTCCGGGCTGGCGGACGAAGACTGGCAAGTGCTGCAAGACACCGGCACCGTGCACCTGCTGGTGATCTCCGGCCAGCACATTGGCCTGCTGGCGGGGTTGATCTACGGGCTGATCGCGTTGCTGGCGCGTTATGGTTGCTGGCCCGCCACCTGGCCGTGGTTGCCCTGGGCCTGCGGCCTGGCCTTTGTTGCAGCGCTGGGTTACGGCTTGCTGGCAGGGTTCGGCGTGCCGGTGCAGCGGGCCTGCGTCATGGTGGGGCTGGTGCTGCTGTGGCGGTTGCGTTTTCGCCACCTGGGTGCCTGGTGGCCGTTGCTGCTGGCACTCAACGGGGTACTGGTGCTGGAACCGCTGGCGAGTCTGCAGCCCGGATTCTGGTTATCGTTCGGTGCGGTTGCGGTGTTGATACTGGCCTTCGGCGGGCGCTTGGGCCCGTGGCGCCTGTGGCAGGCCTGGACGCGTGCGCAGTGGTTGATCGCCATCGGTCTTTTTCCCCTGTTGTTGATGCTTGATTTGCCGATCAGCCTGAGTGCTCCCCTTGCCAATCTGGTCGCTGTGCCCTGGATCAGCCTGGTGGTGTTGCCGCTGGCATTGCTGGGGACTACCCTGCTGGCGGTGCCGCTTGTGGGGGAGGGCCTGCTGTGGTTGGCGGGCGGCGCGCTGGACCTGTTGTTCCAGGGCCTGGCGCTGCTGGCGGCGCACCTGCCGGCGTGGATACCGGCCGAAGTGCCCCTGGGGTATTGGCTGGTGAGTCTGGCCGGCGCGGTGATCGTGCTGCTGCCGAGCGGTGTGCCTTTTCGGCTGTTGGGTTGGCCGATGCTGTTGCTGGCGGTGTTTACGCCGCGTGAGCTGGTGCCCCATGGGCGGGTGGACGTAGTGCAGCTGGATGTCGGCCAGGGGCAGGCGATTATCCTGCGCACCCGTCATCACAGTGTGCTCTACGATGCCGGCCCGCGTTCGCGGGCCGCAGACCTGGGCGCGCGGGTGGTGTTGCCGTCGCTGAAAAAGCTTGGCATCGCGTCGCTGGATTTGATGCTGATCAGCCACGCCGATGCCGATCATGCCGGCGGGGCGGCCGCGGTGGCGCGCGGGCTGCCGGTCAAGCGTGTGGTGGGGGGTGAAACCGACGGCCTGCCCGAGTTTCTCGGCACTCAACCTTGTATCAGCGGCGAACGCTGGCAGTGGGACGGTGTGTCATTCGAGCTGTGGCAATGGCCCGGGGCCGTCGACGGTAACCCGAAATCCTGCGTGTTGCAGGTGCAGGCCAATGGCGAACGGTTGCTGCTCACCGGCGATATCGATCGCGCTGCCGAGCGCGCGTTGCTCGACTCGCCGCTGGCGCTGCGCACCGACTGGCTGCAAGCCCCTCACCATGGCAGCCGCAGTTCGTCGTCGCGGCCCTTTGTGCAGCAGTTGGAGCCCACGTCGGTGCTGATCTCGCGGGGGCGCGGCAATGCATTCGGCCATCCTCACGCCCAGGTGCTGGAGCGTTACCGCGCAGTGGGCAGCCGGGTGTATGACAGCGCCGAGCAGGGTGCGGTACGCCTGCAGTTGGGGGCTTTCGAGCCCGCCACGGTTGCACGCGCGCAACGCCGCTTCTGGCGTGAACCGTTACGCTGATTCGCTATCCAACGCGCTCACGGCCTGCGACGGGCGGGCCCCGCGACCGAACCTATATGGTAAAGTGGCGCACTTTTTCGAGGGGACATTCACTGTGTGGGAATTGGTCAAATCCGGTGGTTGGATGATGTTGCCGATCATCTTGAGTTCCATCGCAGCGCTGGGCATCGTTGCCGAACGCCTGTGGACCCTGCGTGCCAGTCGCGTGACCCCCGAGCATCTGCTGGGGCAGGTGTGGGGCTGGATCAAGAACAAGCAGCTCGACAAACAGAAGCTCAAGGAACTGCGCGCCGATTCACCCCTGGGGGAAATCCTCGCGGCGGGCCTGGCCAACTCCAAGCATGGTCGCGAGATCATGAAGGAATGCATCGAAGAGGCCGCTGCCCGCGTCATTCATGAGCTGGAGCGCTACATCAATGCGCTCGGCACCATCGCCGCCATGGCGCCGTTGCTCGGCTTGCTCGGCACCGTGCTGGGCATGATCGATATCTTCAGTTCGTTCATGGGCTCGGGCATGACCACCAACGCGGCGGTGCTGGCCGGCGGTATTTCCAAAGCCTTGATCACCACCGCAGCGGGCCTGATGGTGGGTATTCCATCGGTGTTCTTCCACCGTTTCCTGCAACGGCGTATCGATGAGCTGGTGGTCGGCATGGAGCAGGAAGCCATCAAGCTGGTGGAAGTGGTGCAGGGCGACCGTGACGTGGATCTGGTTGAGGACAAGGTGTGAAATTTCGCCGCAAGCGACGGGAAAATGTCGATATCAACCTCGCGTCGCTGATCGACGTGGTGTTTATCCTGCTGCTGTTTTTTGTCGTGACCACCACCTTCACTCGGCAGACCGCGCTGCGGGTTGATCTGCCGGAAGCGGTGAGCGGCTCGCCGGCCGAGGACCAGGAGGTCAAGCAACTGGACATCGCCATCAGCGCTGATGGCGTGTTCACTGTGAACAACCAGTTGCTGGAGAAAAACGACCTCAATAGCTTGATGGACGCGCTGCAGAAGGAATCCGGCGGCGATACCAAAATGCCGTTGTCCATCAGTGCCGATGGCAAGACCCAGCACCAGGCCGTGATCACTGCGATGGACGCCGCCGGCAAGCTGGGCTTCAGCCACTTGCGCATGAGCACCGTCGAGGCGGCGGGCCAACCCTGATGGCAATGTCCGACCGTCTGCTCAAGGCCTGGTACACAGGCCATCCGGCCCTGGCGCTGCTGACACCGTTGGAGTGTCTGTATCGTCGGGTGGTGCAGCGCAAGCGCGCGCGCTTCATGGCCGGGGAGGGCGACATCTATAAGGCGCCTGTGCCAGTTGTAGTGGTGGGCAATATCACCGTGGGCGGCACCGGCAAGACGCCGTTGATTCTGTGGTTGATCGAACACTGCCGCCGCGCCGGTTTGCGGGTGGGCGTGGTCAGCCGTGGCTACGGCGCCAAACCGCCACAACTGCCCTGGCGCGTCGAGGCCGACCACAGTGCCGCCGTGGCCGGCGACGAGCCGTTGCTGATCGTGCAGCGCAGCGGTGTGCCGCTGATGATCGACCCCGACCGCAGTCGTGCGGTAAAAGCCTTGCTGGAAAGCGAACCCCTGGACCTGATTCTGTCTGACGACGGCCTGCAGCATTACCGCCTGGCGCGTGATCTTGAACTGGTATTGATCGATGCCGCCCGTGGCCTGGGCAACCGCCGTTGCCTGCCTGCCGGGCCGCTGCGCGAACCGGTGGAGCGCCTGCAAAGCGTCGATGCGCTGTTATATAACGGCTCGGGGGCCGACCGTGAAGACGGTTTCGCCTTTCGCCTGCAACCTGCCGCACTGATCAATCTGCACAGCGGCGAGCGCAGGCCGGTCGACCACTTCCAGGCGGGTCAGGCCATGCATGCGGTCGCCGGTATCGGTAACCCGCAGCGTTTCTTCACCACCCTTGAAACGCTACACTGGCAGCCCATACCCCATGTATTTGCCGACCATGCGCAGTACAGCGCCGAGGTCTTGAGTTTTACCCCGTCATTGCCGCTGGTGATGACCGAGAAGGACGCGGTGAAGTGCCGCGCCTTCGCACAGCCCGACTGGTGGTACCTTGCGGTGGATGCGCTGCCGTCGCCGGCGTTTGTCGCCTGGTTCGACACGCAGCTGACGCGCCTGCTGCCCGCACGTCCCTTGCCCTAACACGCTTCTTTCCAGGAAATCTTCATGGACACCAAACTGCTCGATATCCTTGCTTGCCCGATCTGCAAAGGCCCGCTCAAGCTCAGCGCCGACAAAACCGAGTTGATCAGCAAAGGTGCGGGCCTGGCCTACCCGATCCGCGACGGTATCCCGGTGATGCTGGAAAGCGAAGCGCGCACCCTCACCACCGATGAGCGTCTGGATAAATGACCACCGCCTTTACCGTTGTCATTCCCTCGCGCTATGCATCGACCCGTCTCCCGGGCAAACCGCTGCAATTGATCGGCAGCAAGCCGATGATTCAGCTGGTGTGGGAACAGGCCTGCAAAAGCAGCGCCGAGCGGGTGGTGGTGGCCACCGATGACCCGCGCATCATCGCCGCCTGCCAAGGGTTTGGCGCCGAGGCGGTGCTGACCCGCGAAGACCATAACTCCGGCACCGACCGCCTGGCCGAAGTGGCCACGCAACTGGGCCTGGCAAACGACGCCATCGTGGTCAACGTGCAAGGTGACGAGCCGTTGATTCCGCCGAGCGTGATCGATCAGGTCGCCGCCAACCTGGCCGCCCATGGCGAAGCGCGCATGGCCACCCTGGCCGAACCGATCGAAGACGTGGAAACCCTGTTCAACCCGAACGTGGTCAAGGTGGTCAGCGACATCAACGGCCTGGCGCTGACGTTCAGTCGTTCGACCTTGCCCTGGGCGCGTAATGCCTTTGCCAAACACCCCGATTTGTTGCCCGAAGGCGTGCCTTACCGCCGCCACATCGGCATTTACGCCTACCGCGCCGGCTTCCTGCACGACTTCGTCAGTTGGGGCCCGTGCTGGCTGGAAAACACCGAATCCCTGGAGCAACTGCGGGCCCTGTGGCATGGCGTGCGCATCCATGTCGGCGATGCACTCGAAGCGCCGCCGGCCGGTGTCGACACCCAGGAAGACCTCGAGCGCGTTCGTCGCCTGCTGGGGGCCTGATGGAGGTTCTGTTTGTCTGCCTGGGCAACATCTGTCGCTCGCCCACGGCGGAAGGCGTACTGCGCCATAAATTGCGCGAAGCGGGGCTGGCGGGGCAGGTCGACGTGGCCTCCGCCGGCACCGGTGAATGGCATGTCGGCAACCCGCCGGACCAGCGCAGCCAGCGTGCGGCGCTGATGCGCGGTTATGACCTGTCGTCCCAGCGTGCCCAGCAGGTCAGCCGCGCCGATTTTTCGCGCTACGACCTGATCCTTGCGATGGACCACAGTAACCTGCGTCACCTCAAGCTGATGCAGTCAGGGCAGGGCAAGGCGGAGCTGGATCTGTTCCTGCGCCGCTTCGATGCCGACGTGGACGAAGTGCCAGACCCTTACTACGAAGGCGAACAAGGCTTCGACAGGGTGCTGGACCTGATCGAGCGCGCCTGTGATTTATTGGTGATCGAATTGAAGGGGCGGTTATGACCTTGCAGGTGCAGGCGCAGGTCTCGCTCAAGCCCTTCAACAGTTTCGGCATCGATGTGCGTGCCCAACTGTTCGCCGAGGCTCATGGCGACGCCGATGTGCGTGAAGCCCTGGCTTACGCCGCTGCGCAGGCACTGCCGTTGCTGGTGATCGGTGGCGGCAGCAATCTGCTGCTGACCCAGGACATTTGCGCTTTGGTATTGCGCATGGCAACCCGCGGCATTCGGGTATTGCAGGACGACGGCAGCCGCGTGGTGATCGAAGCCGAAGCGGGTGAGCCCTGGCATCCGTTTGTGTTGTGGACCCTGGAACATGGTTTCTGCGGCCTGGAAAACCTCAGCCTGATCCCCGGCACTGTCGGCGCAGCGCCGATGCAGAACATTGGTGCCTATGGAGTGGAGATCAAGGATGTATTCGCCGGCCTCACCGCCCTGGATCGCCAAACCGGCGAACTGCGCGATTTCAGCCTGGAAGAGTGCCAGTTCGGCTACCGTGACAGCCTGTTCAAGCAGCACACCGGACGCTGGCTGATCCTGCGCGTGCGCTTTGCCCTGAGCCGCATCCGCCACTTGAAACTCGACTACGGCCCGGTGCAGCAGCGTCTGGCGGCGCAGGGCATCACCGATGCCACGCCGAGTGACGTCAGCCGTGCGATCTGTAGCATTCGCCGCGAGAAACTGCCGGACCCGGCAGAGCTGGGCAATGCTGGCAGCTTCTTCAAAAACCCGCTGGTCTCCCAGGCACTCGCAGCCGAGCTGAAAAGCCAGTACCCGGACCTGGTGGCCTATCCCCAGGCCGACGGGCAGATGAAACTCGCCGCTGGCTGGCTGATCGACAAGGCCGGCTGGAAGGGGTTTCGAGACGGCGATGCCGGCGTGCATAACATGCAGGCGTTGGTGCTGGTCAACTACGGCGGTGCTACCGGGCAGGACATTGCCAACCTCGCGCGGCGTATCCAGCAGGACATCGCCCAGCGTTTCAAGGTTGAGTTGGAGATGGAACCCAACCAGTATTAAGTCCCGCGCCAACAAAAATGCCCCGTATCTTTCGATACGGGGCATTTTTTATTGCGGCAATGAAAATGAATCAGTCGTCGCGGCTCATGATGCCGAAGATCTGCAACAGGCTGATAAACAGGTTGTAGATCGACACATACAGGCTGACGGTCGCCATGATGTAGTTACGCTCGCCGCCGTGGATGATCGCGCTGGTCTGGAACAGGATGCACACCGACGAGAACAGCACGAAACCTGCGCTGATCGCCAGTTGCAAGCCGCTGATCTGGAAGAACATGCCCGCAACCACCGCCGCCAGCAACACGAAGAAGCCTGCGGTGATGAAGCCGCCGAGGAAGCTCATGTCCTTGCGGGTGATCAGCACATAGGCGGACAAGCCACCAAACACCAGCGCCGTCATGGCAAACGCCGAACTGACCACTTCCGCGCCGCCGGCCATACCCAGGTAACGGTTGAGGATCGGGCCAAGGATAAAGCCCATGAAACCGGTCAGGGCAAACGCCGACACCAGGCCCCAGGCCGAGTCACGCAGCTTGTTGGTCAGGAAGAACAGACCATAGAAGCCGATCAGCACAACAAAGATATTCGGGTAGCCAACACGCATCTGCTGAGCCACGAACGCCATCACACCGCTGAAGGCGAGGGTCAGGGCGAGCAAGCCGTAGGTGTTGCGCAACACGCGGCTGACTTCAAGCTGCTCAGCCTGGGCGTTGCCATTCACTGCGTAATTCTGTTCGCGCATGGCGACACTCCTGTGGTTTTGAAACGTTCAGTCGCAAAGATCATAACAGACGCTCTGTAACAAGCGATGGCGAGAGTTTGACAGTGTGTTTCATTCGGGTATTATGGCGCCCGCTGAGACGGGAAGGGCTACTATAATCCCGTGATGCACAAGGGAAATTGGCAGAGTGGTTGAATGCACCGGTCTTGAAAACCGGCGAACGTTAATAGCGTTCCCAGGGTTCGAATCCCTGGTTTCCCGCCAAGATTGACACGAGAGCCTCGCGAAAGCGGGGCTTTTGCGTTTCCGGGGTTTGTAAACACCCTCAGGTGTCCAGGTTCACGCGCAGTCCATTTTTTCCGGCAGCTCTAAAGCTCGATAGCTTCAGGCCGAGATAGTGTAAACGGAAGAAAAACGGCTATGGCGGGCTCAAACTGGATCATCTTTGGCTCCTATAAACGTCGATTTCACTAGAACGTGCGCCGGAGGTAATTATTAGACAAAATTTGTAAGTCCCGAGGTTTGTAATGCTTAGCAATGCTCCTTTGAGTACCAAGCTGCTGCTTATTCTGATTTTTCCTTTGCTCGGATTTCTGGCCTTTGCGGGCATTTTCATTGCGGACAAAAGCGATACGCTGGGGTCAATGAATCGCGCAGTTGCCGCCACCACCGCCGCACAGAAATTCAGCAATGTCGTGACCACCCTCCAACGCGAGCGCGGCGCCAGCGGCGTTTTTCTGGGCAGCGGTGGCAAGTCCATGCAAGACAAGCTCAAGGCCTTGCGCCAGGAGACCGACACGTCAATCGGCGCGCTGCGAGGGCAATCGAGCGAGGGTATTCCAGCTCCGAACGAGGCATTGCGCGCGCTGGGTGAGCTGGCCGCCTTGCGTTTGAAAGTCGATAACCTGGCGATTAACAACACGGAGTCCGGCGCTCTTTTTACCGACCTGATTAAAACCCTCGTGGGCTTCAATTATTCGTTGGAAGCCAGCATTGATGACCCCCAGATTCTGCGTGCGTTGGGCTCGCTCAATCAATTTGTCGATATGAAAGAGCGTGCCGGGCGCGAGCGCGTATTGCTGGGCCTGGCGTTCAATCAAAATCGCTTCGACGCTGCATTGTTGTCGCGCTTCAGCCGTAACCTCGGTGAGTTCTCCGGCTACTTTGAAGCCTTCCAGCGATGGGCTCCGGCAGCCTTCAAGAGCAAGCTGGATGCCGTCCTGCAACAACCCGGATCACTGGAAGTCGCACGCCTTCAGCGGCTCGGTTTTGACACGCCCCTGGGCAACCCGCTCAATATCAAACCTGAAGACTGGTTCAACCTTTCGACCAGTCGTATCGACCTCATGGCTGGCGTCGAAGCGGAGCTGGGCCAGACCGTGGTTGGCCTGGCCCATCACGAGCGTGACGATGCCGAACTCAGTCTGTATGTGGCCATAGCGACCGTTATCGTGATGTTGATCGCCTTGCTGTGGCTGGCGTTGGTGATCATCCGCAATATCAAGCTGGCGGTGACCGATGTGAACCGCACCCTTGCATCGCTTTCCACCCGCGACCTGACGGTGCGCACCCGCTACACCGGCAAGGACGAGTTTGGCGAAATATCACGCAACCTGGACAACATGGCGCTTCAGATAAGTGGCGTGGTCAGCGAAATCGGCAGCGCCACGGCGCAGGTTGCCACGGCTGCCGAGCAGTCCTCGGCGGTGGCCTTGCAGACCAGCCAGAACGTGGCACAACAGCGTCAGGGGACCGACCAGGTGGTGACCGCGATCAGCGAGATGAGCGCCACGGTCAAGGATGTAGCGCGCATCACCACTGACGCCGCCGAAATGTCACAGCGTGTCAACGCCAGCACGATGCAGGGCAAGACTGAGATCGATAACACCATCAGCTTGATCCAGGGCCTGGAAGTGCAGGCCGAACAAACCTCGAAGATCATCAACGAACTCAAACTCGAAAGCGATTCCATCTCTTCGGTGCTGGACGTGATTCGCGGTGTTGCGGAGCAGACCAACCTGCTGGCACTGAACGCCGCCATCGAAGCGGCGCGTGCGGGGGAGCAGGGCCGTGGTTTTGCGGTGGTTGCGGATGAAGTGCGCAATCTGGCGAAAAAGACCCAGGACTCCACGGTCAGCATCCAGAACATGATCGCCAACCTGCAGTCGGGTTCCGACCGCGCCGCGGTCTCCATGCTGGAGACCCTTGGCAAGGCGCAGGAAGGTGCGAGCAATGTGGTGCGTGCCGGCCACTTGCTCAATGAGATCGCCGAAGGCATTGCGTCCATCAGTGACCGTAACATCCAGGTAGCGTCCGCTGCCGAGGAGCAAAGCCTGGTGGCCGAAGAAATTCATCGCAACGTCAACGACATCAACTCACTGGTGATCCAGGTCAGCGCCGGCGCTGAGCAAACCGCCGCCACCAGCCGCGAGCTTGCTCGATTGGCCGAGCATCAGCAGGGATTGGTGAGGCAGTTCAAGGTCAACTGACTTAACACCGAGGAGAAATCCCGCGAGCCAGAGGCTTCGCGGGATTTTCAGCCCAGGGCCAGCGAGCCCGTAAAAAAATTTCAAACCCGCCCCTTGAAATCTTCTCTCCCGCACATAAATTCCCTTCACGCGACGCCGAATCAGGGTCGTGCTTTAAATCACTTGGATCTAATCAGGAGATTTTAAAATGGCTACTACTCTTTCCCTGGCCCCTCTGTTCCGTCAGTCGGTGGGCTTTGATCGCTTCAATGACCTGTTTGAGTCTGCGCTGCGCAGCGAGGCTCCGAACACCTATCCGCCTCATAACGTGGAAAAGCACGGTGATGACGAATATCGCATTGTCATTGCAGTCGCCGGGCTTACTGAGGCGGATCTGGATATCCAGGTCGAGAAGGGCGTTTTGACGGTTGTGGGTGACAAACGTGAAAGCGAGAAAGAGGTGACTTACCTGCACCAGGGCATTGCGCAACGGGCCTTCCGGTTGTCGTTCCGCCTGGCGGATCACATCGAGGTGCGTGGTGCTTCGCTGAACAACGGATTGCTGAGCATCAACCTGCTGCGCGTGGTGCCTGAAGAGGCCAAGCCCAAACGCATCACGATCGGTAGCGACAGTGATCCGCAACTGCGTCAGGTAAGCCTGCAGTGAGTAAAAAAGGGCCGGGCGGGCCATGTGAAAACGCGGTCTACTCCGGCTGACAGCAAATGCCCCGACTCGTCGGGGCATTTGTTTTTGTGTGACCTTACTCCACCGTGCAGATCCAGCGGTGATTGTGCCGATAAGGTGCACGGGTAAAGTGCACATCCGACACCAGATTCAAGCCGCGTTCGCGCAGCGCTTCGGTCAGTTGTACGAGTGTCTCTGCCTGGATAGTCATTGCGCTCACCTCGTCAGATTGACTGCGTTCATAATTCTTGACCGGGAAGACAATCTGCTAATTCAAATTTTCTACACCGCCGATAGAGCGAGGTCCGAACAGGCCACCGTTCGTCCATCAAACGGCACTTGTCAGACCACGATGCTTCTCATGTTCAAGCGCGGATATCCCGAACGCCCAAGCGGAGAGCCAGCATGGAAATCGACGAGAACGCCCCAGGCAACATTTCACAGCAGCCCGTGACCCGAGGCACGGACAGCGAAACCGGTCACGATCCCAAGCGCGACGCGCCGGAGCAGTCGTTGCCGGCTGATGACGAGGAAGACATGTCTGACGTGGACGCTGCGGATTCGGTGGCGAGTGAGCATCCTGACAACTGAGGACCGCTCCATAACAAAAAGCCCGGCCATTGAGCCGGGCTTTTTGCATTCAGGGCAGGCACTGCGCGCAATGCCTTTTGCGCCAGGCAAAGAAAAGCCCACGATGGGGGCGCGGGCTTAAAGGTGTTCACTTAGGAGCTGAGTGGAGCTTAAGCGTGCGCCTGTGAAAACTGTGTGAAATGTCCTACGCATTGCAGCATTTTCAAAAAAATGTTCAGCCCGCTCTCGTCGCGACCTGCCGCTCGCCAGAACCGAAGCCTGCCGACAGCTTGTCCTTCAGAAACCCCACCAGCGCACTCACTGCCTTTGGCACATGGGGCGAATACGGCCGAATCAAGTAGATCTCGTCGGCAAACGCACCCTTCAAGCGCCAGCCCTTGAGCACTTGCTTGAGCGTGCCATTGGCCAGCGCCGCGTGGGCGCTGAAATCCGGGAGCAGGGCGATGCCCAGGTGATTGAGCGCCGAGTCACGCAGTGCCTCGCTGTTATTGGTAGAAAAGCTGCCGGCGATGGGCACGGTGATGCGTTCTGTCTGTTTAACGCCGCGCTCGAAGGTCCACGCGGGCTGGTCGGCGCCGCGCGGATAGTAGAGGCAGTTGTGGGCGCTGAGGTCGGCGGGTTCGCGGGGTTCGCCGTGGTGGTGCAGGTAGTCCTGGGTGGCGACCAGTACCGAGGCGGTGTCGCAGAGTTTCCAGGCGACGTGGGTTTCCGGCACCTGGAAGCCATGGCGCACGGCCAGGTCGTAGCCTTCGGCGGCGAGTGAGCTTAACGCATCGGACACGTCCAGCTGAATGCGAACCTGCGGGTGCTGACGCAGGAATTCGGGCAGATGCGGCACCAGTTGCTGGCGCGCGAAGGCGACCGGAGCGGTGAGGCGCACCAGGCCACGGATTTCGCCGGCCGAGTCGCGCACCGAGGAAAAGCTGCGGGCGATGTGCTCGTAGGCGCTGCGCACGTCGCGGGTCAGTGAGCGCCCGGCGTCGGTGAGCCGCACGCTGCGTGTGGTGCGGGTGACCAGGCGGGTGCCGGTGGCGGCTTCCAGCTCGCAAATGCGTTGGCTCACCGCCGATTTGCTCACGCCCAGCCGCGCAGCGGCAGCGGTGTAGGTGCCGTGTTCTTCCAGCACGGAGAGCCAGTGGATGTGCGTCCACAGGCCTTCGATCTCGGTTTTTTCCATGGGACTATTGTTCGCCTGTGTGCACAATAAGTTCTGGATTCTGCTCTGGTTCGCAACAAAGCGGAAGCCTATGGTAGGTGCCAACGCTAATCGACCCAGGATCCGCTGCCATGACCATCACCCTCGAGCATTACATCAACGACCAGCGCGTCAGCCGCGATGATCGCTATCAGGACGTGTACAACCCTGCCACCGGTGAAGTAACCGGCCGCGTCGCCCTGGCCAGCCGCGACACCGTGGGCGAAGCGGTGGCCGCCGCCCAGGCTGCGTTTGCCGACTGGGCCGACACGCCGCCGATCCGCCGCGCCCGCGTGTTGTTTCAGTACCTGCATCTGCTGCGTGAGCGCAAGGACGAACTGGCAAGCATCATCGTCGCCGAACACGGCAAGGTGTTCACCGATGCCCAGGGCGAAGTCGACCGTGGCATCGATATTCTCGAATTCGCCTGCGGCATCCCCAACCTGCTCAAGGGCGAGCACTCCGACCAGGTCTCCCGTGGCATGGACAACTGGACCCTGCGCCAGCCCCTGGGCGTGGTGGCGGGCGTGACGCCGTTCAATTTCCCGGTGATGGTGCCGATGTGGATGTACCCGATCGCCATCGCCGCCGGCAACACCTTTATCCTCAAACCCAGCCCTACCGACCCGAGCGCCTCGCTGTTCATGGCCGAACTGCTGCGCGAAGCCGGCTTGCCCCAGGGCGTATTCAACGTGGTGCAGGGCGACAAGGAAGCGGTGGATGCACTGCTTGAACACCCGGACGTCAAGGCCCTGAGTTTTGTCGGCTCGACGCCGATTGCCCACTACATCTACGAAACCGGCGCGCGCAACGGCAAGCGCGTGCAGGGCCTGGGCGGTGCGAAAAACCACATGGTGGTGATGCCCGACGCCGATATCGAAAAGACCGTCGACGCCTTGATGGGCGCCGCCTACGGCAGTGCCGGCGAGCGCTGCATGGCCATCTCCGTGGCGGTGCTGGTGGGCGATGTGGGCGATAAAGTCGTCGCCGCCCTGACCGAACGAGCCAGGCAGTTGCGCATCACCGACGGCCGCGACCTGAAGGCCGAAATGGGCCCGATTGTTTCCCGTGCGGCGCTGCAGCGCATCAGTGGCTACATCGAACAGGGCGTGCAGGCTGGCGCCCAGTTGCTGCTCGACGGCCGTGATTACGTGCCCTCCGAACCCGGCCTGGAAAACGGTTTCTGGCTCGGCGCGACGCTGTTCGATCACGTGAGCAAGGAGATGAGCATCTACCGCGAAGAAATCTTCGGCCCGGTGCTGGCCTGTGTGCGGGTGAATGACTTTGCCGAGGCGGTGCAACTGGTCAACGACCATGAATTTGGCAACGGCGTGAGCTGCTTTACCCGCGACGGCAATATCGCCCGCGAGTTCGCGCGGCGCATCGAAGTGGGCATGGTCGGCATCAATGTGCCGATCCCGGTGCCGATGGCGTGGCACGGATTTGGGGGCTGGAAGAAAAGCCTGTTTGGCGACATGCATGCGTATGGCACCGAAGGTGTGCGGTTCTACACCAAACAGAAGTCGATCATGCAGCGCTGGTCGGAGAGTATCGAGCAGGGCGCGGAGTTTGCGATGCCGGTGTCCCGCTAAGGTCTACAGATTACGGTTAACCCAACGGGCTTGTTCCCGCTGACGGTATGGCAGTCACCTTATCTGTGGCTGACCTGGCGTTATCGGGACCAAGCCCCTTCTCGCACCAATGACCTCAGCGACGCCCGGCTCGCGTACTCACATCCACCCACACCGCCAGCACCAGAATGCTGCCCTTGACGATCATCTGCCAGTAACTGTCCACGTCCAGCATCGACATGCCGTTATCCAGGCTGGTAATCACCAGCGCCCCCAGCAGCGCGCCATACACCGTGCCCGAGCCGCCGCGCATCGAGGTGCCGCCGATAAAGCACGCGGCAATCGCATCCAGCTCTCCCATGTTCCCGGCCGACGGCGAACCGGCCGCCAGGCGCGCGGTATTGACCAGGCCGGCGAGGGCGCACATCACGCCCATGATGCCGAAGATCCACAGTTTCACCGCCTGCACATTGATGCCCGACAGCCGCGTGGCTTCCATGTTGCTGCCCACCGCATACACCCGGCGGCCGAACACGGTCTGGCTGGTGACGTAGCTGAACACCCCGAGCAGCGCCAGCAACAGCAGCACCGGCACCGGAATGCCGTCGTAGCTGTTGAGCGTGGTGACAAACCCGGCCAGCACCGCACCGATAAGCACCACACGCAGCCCGTCACGCACCGGCGAATGCGCGGCCAGGCCGTGCAGTGCGCGATTGCGCCGTTGCTTCCAGGTGAGAAACACGGTGAGTGCAAACAGCAAGACCCCAAGCCCGATACCCACCTCATGCGGCAGATAACCCTGGCCCACATACACCAGCGACGGCGACACCGGCGCGATGGTGGTGCCGCCGGTGATCCCCAGCAGAATCCCGCGAAACGCCAGCATGCCGCCCAGACCGACAATGAACGAGGGAATGCGCAGGTACGCCGTCATGTAGCCGTTGGCCAGGCCGATCATCAGCCCGCACAACGCCACCAGGCTCAGGTTGGCCAGCAGCGGAACGTGATACACCACGTCGAGAATCGCCGCCAGCCCGCCCAGCAATCCGAGCAACGAGCCCACCGACAAATCGATCTCGCCGCTGATGATCACCAGCACCATACCGCACGCCAGAATCCCGGTGATCGACATCTGCCGCAGCAGGTTGGACAGGTTGCGCGGCGTGAGAAAACCGCCCTCGGTCTGCCAACTGAAAAACAGCCAGATGAACGCCACGGCAATTACCAGCGCGAGCATCTTGTAGCGGGTAAAAAGGTGTTTGACCTGATTCATCTAGGCGGTCTTCCGATCGTTATTGTTTTGACTGAGCGCAGCGGCGAGCACCTGTTCCTGGGTAAGGCCTTGGTTGTCGAAGTCGCCGCGCAGCTGGCCGTCGCCGATCACCAGCACGCGGTTCGACACCCCCAGCACTTCGGCCAGCTCCGACGACACCATGATGATCGCCACGCCCTCGGCCGCCAGTGCAACCATCAGCTTGTAGATCTCGTATTTGGCGCCCACGTCCACCCCGCGCGTGGGCTCGTCGAGGATTAGCACCCTGGGCTTGGCCATCAGCATTTTCGCCAGCACCGCCTTTTGCTGGTTGCCGCCGGAGAGGCTGGTGATCGGCAAGAACGGGCTGGCGGTTTTCAGGTGCATGCGCGCGATCTGCTGGTCGATGCTCCCCAGTTCGGCCTCGGCATCGATGCGCGTCAGGTGCGCATAGGTGTCGAGCACCGCCAGGGTGATGTTCTGGCCCACGCCGAGGTCGGGAATGATGCCCTGGCGCTTGCGGTCCTCGGGCACCATGCACAGCCCGGCGCGGATCGATTTGAGCGGCGTGCGCGTGTCGATCACTGCGCCATCCAGCCACACCTCGGCGCTGTAGCGGCCGGGGTAGGCGCCGAACAGCGCCGATACCAGCTCCGTGCGCCCGGCGCCCACCAGCCCGGCGATGCCGAGGATTTCGCCACGCTTGAGCACGAAGGAAATATCGTCGACGCGCTTGCGCCTGGGGTTGTCCACGTCGTAGCAGGTGACGTGACGCGCCTCGAAGATCACATCGCCCACCGCGTCAGGCCTGGCAGGGTAGAGGTTGCTCATTTCACGCCCGACCATCTGCGTGATGATCTGCGGGATATCCATGTCAATCATGGCCGTGGTTGCGATGTGTTTGCCGTCGCGGATCACCGCAATGGTGTCACACACCGCCGCCACTTCATCGAGCTTGTGGGAGATGTACACGCAGGCCACGCCCTTGGCCTTGAGCCCCTTGATGATGTCGAGCAGCACCTCGATTTCCGAGCGGGTCAGGGCCGAGGAGGGCTCGTCGAGGATCAACAGGCGCGCCTGTTTGTTGAGGGCCTTGGCGATCTCCACCAGTTGTTGGTGGCCGCCGCCGTACTGCGACACCGGCAGCGCCACGTTCATGTCCGGCACTTTGAGTTCGCGCATCAGGGCTTCGGCGCGGTGCAGCATCGCCGGGTAGTTCATGCGCCCGCCGGGCAGGGTCAGCTCGTGGCCCATGAAGATGTTCTCGGCCACCGAAAGGTCCGGCACCAGCGTCAGCTCCTGGTGGATGATGACGATGCCGGCGGCTTCGGTTTCGCGGATGGACTGAGCCTGGAGCGGCTGCCCGTCCCAGAGGATTTCGCCCTCCCAGGTGCCGTGCGGGTAGACCGCCGACAGCACCTTCATCAGCGTGGATTTGCCGGCACCGTTTTCGCCGCACAGGCCCAGGCACTCGCCGGGCCGTACCTTGAGATCGATGCCGTTCAGCGCATTGACACCGCCAAAACGTTTGACGATGCCATTCATCTGCAGCAGGTAGTCGGACATGACGGTCACTGCCCGCCGATCTGCTCTTTGGTGTAGAAACCGTCCTTCACCAGCAGGTCGACATTGGCTTTGGTCAGCGGGGTCGGCGTCAGCAGGATGGTGTCGACCTTTTTACTGCCGTTGTCGTACTGCGAGCTGTAGGCCGGTTTTTCGCTGCGGGCCAATTGCACCGAGAGTTTGGCGGCTTCAGTGGCGATCAGCTTGAGCGGCTTGTACACGGTCATGGTCTGGGTGCCGTCGATCACGCGCTTGATCGCGGCGAGGTCGGCGTCCTGCCCGGAGATCGGCACCTTGCCCGCCAGCTTCTGCGCGGCCAGGGCCTGGATGGCGCCGCCGGCGGTGGCATCGTTGGAGGCGACGATGGCGTCGATCTTGTTGTCGTTACGGGTCAGGGCATTCTCGACGATGCTCAGGGCTTCGGTGGGGTTCCATTCTTTAACCCACTGCTGGCCGACAATCTTGATATCGCCCTTGTCGATGGCCGGTTGCAGCACCTTCATCTGGCCTTCGCGCAGCACCTTGGCATTGTTGTCGGTGGGCGCGCCGCCGAGCAGGAAGTAATTGCCCTTGGGCGCCGCCTGCAGCACGCCGCTGGCTTGCATCTCGCCGACCTTCTCGTTATCGAAGGAGATATAGGCGTCGATGTCCGCGTTGAGAATCAGGCGGTCATAGGACACCACCTTGATCCCGGCCTTCTTGGCCTCGGCGACCGCGTTGGTCAGCACCGTGGCGTTGAACGGCACGATCACGATCACGTCGACGCCCCGGGAGATCAGGTTTTCGATCTGGGAAATCTGCTTTTGCTCATTGGCATCGGCCGATTGCACAAACACCTTGGCATCGAGCTTTTCCGCCGCCGCCACAAAATAATCACGGTCGCGGGACCAGCGCTCCAGACGCAGGTCGTCGATGGAAAAGCCGATTTTCGGGTGGGCGGGATCGGCCATCACCGGCAGGGCGAGCACCGCCAGGGTGGCGGCAAGCAGCGTACGTTTGAATGACTTCATGGTAGTGCGTCCTTTTATTGTTGTTGGAAGACTCTAGGCAAGCACATTACTGATTGTGGCGAGCGGACCTCTGTGGCGAGCGAGCTTTATGTGGCGAGCGGGCTTGCCCCGCGTTGGGGCGCGAAGCGGCCCCCAATTCATACACCGCAGTTTTACCTGATACAACCGAGGCGTCTGGTTTTGGGGCCGCTTCGCAGCCCAACGCGGGGCAAGCCCGCTCGCCACACCAAGCCCGCTCGCCACAGAAGCAGGCTCACCACAGAAGCCAAACCTCACCGATAGATAAACCGGTTGACCACACCCTCCAGCATCTCCTGCCGCCCACTCACCGCCTGCGGGTTAATCTCATGGGTGAACGCATGCTCGGCCAGCGACTCAAGGCTGAATTCCCCCGCCAGCACCGCCTGGCCAAGGGGCTGCCGCCAGCCAGCATAGCGCTGATCCTTGAACTGCTGCAGTGTGTCGTTCTGCACCATCGCCGCCGCCCGTTCCAGCGACAGGGCGAGCACATCCATGGCCGCGATATGCCCGTGGAACAGGTCCACTTCGTCCAGGCTCTGGCGACGCACCTTGGAATCAAAGTTATAGCCGCCGTTCCTGAATCCGCCAGCCTTGAGGATCTCATAGGTGGCCAGGGTCATTTCCTCGACGCTGTTGGGAAACTGGTCGGTGTCCCAACCGTTCTGCGGGTCGCCACGGTTGGCGTCGATACTGCCGAAAATGCCCAGCGACACGGCCGTCGCGATTTCATGGTGAAAACTGTGTCCGGCCAACGTTGCGTGGTTGGCCTCGATATTGACCTTGATCTCATGCTCCAGCCCGTACTCGTGCAGGAAGCCGAACACCGTGGCGCTGTCGTAATCGTACTGATGCTTGGTCGGCTCCTGAGGCTTGGGCTCGATCAGCAGGTCGCCCTTGAAGCCGATCTTGTGCTTGTGCTCCACCACCATGCGCATGAATCGGCCGAGCTGTTCGCGTTCGCGCTTGAGGTCGGTATTGAGCAGGGTTTCATAGCCTTCACGGCCGCCCCACAGCACATAGTTGGAGCCCTTGAGCCGCAGTGTGGCGTTCATCGCGCTGAACACCTGAGCGGCGGCCCAGGCAAACACTTCCGGGTCCGGGTTGCTCGCAGCGCCGGCGGCGAAGCGCGGATTGCTGAAGCAATTGGCGGTGCCCCACAGCAGCTTGATGCCGCTCTGCTCCTGATGGCGTTCCAGATGATCGACCATCTGCGCAAAGTGATGGCGGTATTCCTTGAGCGAGCTGCCCTCGGGCGCCACATCGGTGTCGTGAAAGCTGTAGTAGTCGATGCCCAGCTTGGAGAAGAACTCGAAGGCCGCATCCGCCTTGCCAATGGCGACGTCCATCGGATCACCGCTGCGCTGCCACGGTCGCTTGAAGGTGCCTGCGCCAAACACATCCGCGCCCGGCCACACAAAGGTGTGCCAATAACAGACGGCCATGCGCAGGTGTTCGCGCATGGGTTTGCCGAGGATCAGCTTGTCGGCATCGTAATGGCGAAAGGCGAGGGGGGCGTCGCTGTCTGGGCCTTCGAAGCGAACCTTCTCGACACCGGGGAAGTACGGCATGGCGTTTTCCTTATTGTTCTTGGCGGTGTCTGGATACTAGCAACGGCGCCTGCCTTGCCGATTATGAAAATCACCAAGGTGTGGTGCGATTTTGAGTGGCGAGGTCTAGTCTGTCCTGATCGGCCCCAGGACAACAACAATGAAAACCCTACCGCCCGTCCACCGCATCGCCTTGCTCTTCAACGGCAGCAAAATCTACGACCGCGGCATCATTGCCGGCATCGGTAATTACCTGAGCAGCACCCGCGCGTCCTGGGATCTGTTTCTGGAGGAGGACTTCCTGTGCCGCCTCAAGGGCATCGAGCGCTGGCAGGGCGATGGCATCATTGCGGATTTCGATGACCCGCTGATCGGCGAGGCGCTGGCCGGGAGCAGGTTGCCAGTCGTTGCGGTGGGCGGCTCCTACGAGTATGTGCACGCCTATCCCAAGGGCATTCCCTACGTGGCCACCGACAACCATGCGCTGATGAAGCTTGCCTACGAACACCTGATCGAAGCCGGGCTGACCCGGTTTGCCTGTTTCAGCCTGCCCGAAGCCCAGGCCAATCGTTGGGCCCAGGAGCGTGAGAAGGCCTTTCGTGGGCTGATGCAGCGCGACGGTCTGGCGGTGCAGATCTATCGCGGCCTGGGCACCAGCGCGCCGCTGTGGGACAGCGCGGTGGAGCAGCAGATCGCCTGGCTGCACAGCCTGCCCAAGCCCATCGGCATTATTGCCGTCACCGATGCCCGCGCCCGGCAGCTCTTGCAGGCCTGCCTCACGGCGGGCATTGCGGTGCCGGAGCAGGTCGCCCTGATCGGCATCGACAACGACCCGCTGACCCGCACGCTCACGCGGGTGCCGCTCAGTTCGGTGATCCAGGGCACCGAGACCATGGGCCGCACCGCTGCCGCGTTGCTGCACCAGATGCTGCACGGCAAACCCTGCACGGGCACCCAGGTGCTGGTGCCACCGGACGCGATCAACGTGCAGGCCTCCAGCCTGCATCAACCGCTGGGCAATCCGTATGTGATGCAAGCCTTGTTGTTTATTCGCCAGTACGCCTGCCAGGGCATCAAGACTGCGCAGGTAGCAGCCTATGTGGGTGTGTCGCGTTCGTCCCTGGAAGCGCACTTTCGCAAGGTACGCGGCTGCAGCGTGCATGACGAGATCCTGCGCTTCAAACTCGCCGCAGCAGCCAAGGGGTTGGGCAACCAGGCGCTGGCGATTGCCGATATCGCTTCACGTTGCGGCTTTACCTCGGCGCAGTATCTGCACACGGTGTTTCGGCGTGAGTATGGCTGTACACCGCGTCAGTTCCAGCAGGGCAGCGTGCCTGCGCACAAACAGGCCGAGGCTGCGGATTTCTCCGATGGTAATTGTTTGAAATCGAAGGTCGTTGTTACGTATTAGCCCGCTGGCGGCCGGAACGATCATCTTCGATTCGCCACGCAAAAGTACCCCCGTTGACGGGTTGACCTTTTATTTCAATTACCGAGACTTGAATGTCATGCTCATGAGTTCTGCGTACAACAATCGTCTGATGATGCCTCCCGTGGGCGGTGAAACTCCCGCGCCCATCAGCAAAATGCCTGAATCAGTCGATCATCAACCGGCGGCGAGTCATGGCGTTAATCCTCTTCGACCGTTCTCGGCACTCAGTGAGATCGGCCAACATTTAACGGCGCAGGAAAAAGATCCCGAGTTGGCTGCCTTGTTGAAGATGTACGACGCATTGGTCGGTGCATTGAATAAATGGATGGCCAAGGATAAAACGCTGCCCAGTCCACCGCCGCCCATGGACGTCGCGCCCGCTCCACGCACTGAACCGGTGTCCATCGACAATGTCTGGCGCAACAGGCTGGCACCGTTCATGGAACGATCAAATCTGGCGGCTACCCGTACCCATTTTGATAGCGAACTGACTGAGATGTTTGCAACTGAACATTATGAGCCGGTCACAGACTTCTTATCGGCGGTACCCAAAGGACAAAAGCCGGCTGACATCCTCAACGGGCTGCGTGCGTCATACGAACACTATCCTTACTTTGGCAGCGCTGGCAGGGAAGAACATGTAGGCGCCATCAAAGTTGCAATGATGAAGTTTGGACAGAGCCCGGCCAGTGTATTTGAGGACGTCGTGAATACCGGGGACGGCTACCGCATTACGATGAGAGATGGCTTCAAACTCAATATATCGATTGAAGAGTTGAACCTGGCGTTCAGGGCTGCAAAGTTCAGCGGCGGTGATGAAGAAATGGTCAAGGATGCCAGCTTCCTGTTTGCCGTGATGAACAAGCGCAAGAGCCTGGAGCTGGACCTTCACAAAGCGTCGGATCCGTTCATGAAGATGTATGGCACGGACAGCGACTATCACGCGCGCCGCACGTATCCGGGCGTGCTGGCAGTGGCGGGCGAGGGCATTGATGGGTACTCGGCCCTGTCCTTGCTGGGCCTGAAACAGCAGATCAAGGTTGTCGATGCAGGAACACTGGGGGCGCAAGTGGGTGTGCCGGTGACGTCAGGCGGCAGACACAAGAACGGCGTCATCATTGATGGGGTGATGGAGGGGCAGTTCTATAACAGGCCCGTCTCACCTTCCCTGAAAGTTGCCACGCTGGCTGATTGACTGCACCGTTTGCATATTGGAGGTGAAAAATGCTGGGGTTGAATGTGTATTTTGGAAGGACCGATTATTCCGTAGCGCAGATGCCGATTGAGCCCGCGTCAAGGCAGAATGCAGAAGGTTTGATCAGCGCGCTGGGCGTGTTGGGCGAGCGGCTCAGGCAATTGTCCGAACGCAGGAGTGGGCGGTATGACACCCATGAAGTGAATCGCCGACGCATCACACAGGCTGAAAATCTGGATCCGGGGGTGGGTGGAGCTGGCCGGTTCATCCGCGGAACGGCGGCCAACATCGGCATAAAACCCGCTGACGTATTCACGGACTTTTACCAGAACGTTGAAGGGAATTGCGTCACCATTTCCGCAATCAAGGCCGCCATGATGAGGTTTGGTCATAATCCCCACGGCGTCTTCAAGCGCGTCCAGGCGACGGCCACGGGTGTTGAGGTTGTCATGCGCGATGCCTACAGACTGCGCATCAGTTACGCAGAGTTGGAGCAAGCCGGCAAAGCCTCGGACTTCAAGGCCGACAGGCCCAATGATGTGCTGGTCAATGCGCAGTTTCTGTATGCCGTCAGCGCCAAGCGTGCTCAGTTGGAAAACAATGATGGCGTCGGCCACCTGGGTTATGCCGCTGCCCTGAACAGCTTGAACGATGGCGAGTACCCAGGGCAGGCCCTGCGCCGCCTGGGCCTGAAGAACTACGTGACCCCGGCTACTCTTGAAGACTTCAGGCAGGGAGCGATCGGCACGGTCTCTGGCTTAGCGCATTCAATGGCAGTCATCGACGGCAAGCTGGATAACTACGGGAAGGCATCCGAGCTGCGCGAATCGGATTGGAGCAACCGTTCAATCATCGGGCTGAAACTGCTCTAGGGCGAAGCGGCCAGGCGCGGGGCTTCGGCCCACGCGCCACCCAGCGCCGTATACAGGTTCACCTCTGCCACCAACTGCGCCAGTCGATCCACAATCAGCGCCTGCTGCGCGCTGAACAGCGAGCGTTGTGCGTCCAGGAACGTCAGGTTGCTGTCCACTCCGCTGCGATAGCGGTGCTGGGCGAGGTCGTAATAGCGCTGGCTGGCGGCCACAAAATCCCGTTGCGCGTTGAGCTGGTCGACGAATGTCTGGCGCGCGGCGAGACCATCGGCCACTTCCTGAAAGGCGGTCTGGATCGATTTTTCGTACTGGGCCACCGTGATGTCTTTTTGCAGCCTGGCGTAATCGAGGCTGGCACGCAGGCTGCCAGCGTTGAAAATCGGCAGGTTGATCTGCGGTTGGAACGTCCAGGTGCCCGAGCCGCCCTTGAACAACCCCGACAGCTCGGTGCTGGCACTGCCGGCATTGGCCGTGAGGCTTACCGAGGGGAAAAACGCAGCGCGGGCGGCACCGATATTGGCGTTGGCGGCCTGCAACTGGTATTCGGCCTGGAGGATATCCGGGCGGCGCTGCAGCAGGTCCGAGGGCAGGCCGGCGGGCACCCGAGCTACCAGGTCGTCCGCCAGCGGGCGCGACGGCAGGTTTGGGTCCACCGGGCCGCCGACCAGCAAGGCGAGGCTGTTGAGGTCCTGGGCCACCTGGCGCTGGTAACGGGCCAGGCTGGCGCGGGTGCTTTCGACACTGGTGCGCGCTTGCACCACATCCACCGCCGAGGCCTTGCCCGCGCTTTTGCTGCGCTCGGTGAGGTGCAGGCTGCGTTCGTTGGCGGCCAGGGTTTGCCGGGCCAGGTCCAGCAGTTCCTGGTCGGCGCGCCACGTGAGGTACGCGTTGGCGACATTCGCCACCAGGCTCAACTGCGCGCTTCGCCTGGCTTCTGCGGTGCCCAGGTAGGTGAGCATCGCCTGTTCGCTGAGGCTGCGTACACGGCCGAACAGGTCCAGTTCATAGGCGCTGATGCCCAGGGTGGCCGAATAGCTGGAGGTGATCGCTGACTTGCCGGTGCCCGTCACATCCCCCGGCACGTTCTGGCGCTTGCCGGCACCGGTGGCGGACACCGCCGGAAACAGGTCGGCACGCTGGATGCGGTACTGCGCCTGGAACGCCGCGACGTTCAGCGCCGCCACCCGCAGGTCGCGGTTGTTGACCAGTGCATCACTCATCAGCTGTTGCAGCGCCGGGTCATGGAACAGGTGCTGCCAGTCCGAGGTGGTTTGCGTGCCCGCTTGCGCCTGGCGATACACCCCGTCCTGGGGGTAATGCTGCGGCACCGGTGCCTGGGGCCGGTGGTACTCGGGAATCAGCGAACAACCGCCGAGCAGGCAGGCCATGCCGACGGCGGTGAGGGTGGTTCTGGTCATCAAGCGCCCACCATCCATTTGGCCAGGCCATGGCGGCCACTTACGCCCAGTTTGGCGGCAGCGCGCTTGAGGTAGGTTTCAATCGAGCTGTTTTTCACGCTGAGTTTTTCCGCCATCTGCGGCACGGTGCCGCCAGTCAGCAGGCCCAGGCAGACTTCCTGCTCGCGTGCCGACAACGTGATATCGCTCAGCGACAGCCGCTTGTAGAACTCGCGCTGCAATTGCGATTGCTCCAGCGGGTTATGCACCGGTTCCCTGCCGCTCTGCGGCGCCTGGTGAAGCCATTGGGCATGACGCTCCAGCAGCGGCAGCAGGGTGTCCGACAGGCACTTGAGAAACGACAGCTCCGCCAGGGAGAACCCACGCTGGGCCGGCGGGCGGTAGAACGAAATCACCTGGCGCCGATTGCCCTGGCGTGCCACGAGGTTGCACTGGTGCGAGGTGCCGCGCGGGTGCGCGCTGTTGGGTTGGGCGCGCATCTGAATCAGCAGCGGGTCCTGCATGCGCAGCATCTCCCGCAGCAGCGGATGGTCCTTGAGCGGGTGCAGGGTCTGGGGCGCAGACAGCTCGCTTTTGAGCCCCGCACTGCCCAGCAGCTTGATATCGAGCACGCGGTCGTGCAGTTCGTCGAGGGTCCACTCGCTGAGGTCAACCATGTGGATCGGCACCCATTTGTCCACCAGGTGCAGCATGTGCGCGGCGAAATCTTCCTGGCCGCTGTTTGAAATCAGTTCGCCCATTTCGGCATAGAAATGCGGGCTGGTTGTGTTGCTCATGGTGCGCGTCAGACTCATAGCCATCTCATCCTTGATGTCGAAAACCGCCATCGGGCGCCCTGGGTCTGTGCGGGGCGCGCCGTGGTGCTTGAACGTGACTCGGCGTTCGAGATTTCATTTAGCCATATGGATTTGTCCTACGTATGTAGCGGAAACGTGGGACACAACCTGCCATAAAAGTACCGCCATTAAATCGACGGTTCTGTCAGGTATTTCCACAGACGAATAGCCAGCTCGGATTTTTATAATTTTATAAATTATTGATTTATAAAGATAATTCAATTTTATAGGGGGAGTGTCTAATTGCCATCCTCGGCGTTATATAGCCAATGTCCTACACCGCTTTAATCGTTTCAGCGGTGAACCTTCAGCCGAGCCGGTTCCATTCATTTGAATGTCCGGGTTTGGGGTGTCAGGCAGCCCCGTACCCCCATGCTCAAATCCGGCAATTTCGCCGTGATGGACCTCCCTGGCGAGCCCCCATGAGAAGGATCTTATGCCGCACATTTCCAGCCCGTCACCCAGCTTCCCGCTCACCGCCGCCCAGCAGGATATCTGGCTCGACCAACAGCGCGCGGGTGACTCGCCGCTCTACAACATCGGTGGTTTTCTCGACTTTGCCGGCCCTGTGGAGCCCGCGCTGATCCAGCAGGCCATCGAGCAACTGGTGGCCCTGCACGATGGGCTGCGCACCCAATTGTTCAGCGACGCTGACGGCTTGCCACGCCAGCACTTCGCTGCGGCATTGACGGTAGAGGTGGCGCGGTATGATTTCTCGTCCTTGCCCGAGCCGCAGGTTGCCGCGCAGGCCTTGATGCAGGCGCAGATGGCTCGGCCCTATGGGTTGCAGGGCGAGCCGTTGTTCCGCTTTTTTCTGGTCAAGCTCGACGCCGACCGCTATTGGCTCGGCACCCAGGCCCATCACCTGATCCTCGATGGCTGGGGCTTCGGCCAGATGCTGTACTCCCTGGCGCAGCTCTACACGGGCCTGGTGCAGGGCCGTCAGCCGCAGCCGCTGGCGCCGTCGTATATCGACTTCATCGACGCCGACCAGCACTACCGGCAGTCGTCGCGTTACGTCCGCGACCGCACTTATTGGCTGGACAAATACCAGACCTTGCCCGAGCCGCTGCTGACGCCACGGCACACCGCGCCAGCGCCGAGCAGCACCTTGGTGCAAGGGTTTCCCGTGGCGTTGCTGCACCGCATGGAAGACATGGCCAAGCGTTACCAGGCCTCGGCGTTCCATGTATTGCTGGCGGCGTTATATGTGTGTTTCACCCGCACCTATCAGCGCGAGGAATGGGTGGCAGGACTGCCGATGCTCAACCGCGCCAACGCGCGTTTTCGCGCGACCGTGGGAATGTTTGCCCAGGTCAGCGCGGTACGTTTTCAATTTGACGAGCAGCTGTCTTTCGCCGAACTGGTGCGCGGCGTGCGCGACCAGCTCAAGCAGGACATGCGCCACCAGCGCTTCCCCTTGAGCGACATGAACCGTGAGCTGGGCCTGCGCCGTAGCGACCGCGGCCAGCTGTTCGAGGTGTCGGTGTCCTACGAGCAGGACGATCATGACCTGCGCTATGGCGAGGTCCAGGCCCGGGCCATCAAGGTTTCCAACCACCATGAAGCGCTGCCGCTTGCCATGCACCTGCGCAGCAATCGCGTGCAGGACACCGCATGCCTGCATTGCGTGTACAACGAGGCGTATTTCAGTCACGACGAGGTCCAGGCACTGACTGAACGCGTCATCGGGTTGCTGGAGCAGGGCCTGGAGGACACGGCGCTCACCCTCGCCGAATTGTCCCTGATTACCCCGGCTGAGCAGGCGCAACTGCAACAGTTCAACGCCACCGCCCAGCCCGATACTCAGCCGAGCACCCTGCACGCGCGCATCGAAGCCCAGGCTGCGCGCACGCCGCAGGCCTCGGCGGCGGTGTATCAGGGCCGGCAACTGAGCTATGCCCAGCTCAATCAACAGGCCAATGCCCTGGCCCATCAGCTTATCGAACAGGGCGTACAGCCGGACGATCGCGTGGTGATCCTGGCCCGGCGCGGGCTGGACACCCTGGTGGGGCTGCTGGCGATTCTCAAGTCCGGCGCCTGCTATGTGCCGCTGGACCCGGCCCATCCCGCCGAACGCCTCAACTACCTGCTGCACGACAGCGCCCCGGTCGCCGTGCTGACCCAGCATGACTTGCGCCAGCGCCTGCCTGCGCTGGACGTACCGGTGATCGCGCTGGACCGTCCCGCGTTGCACCTGGGCACCAACCCTGACGTGGCGGTGCAGCCCACGCACCTTGCCTACGTGATCTATACCTCCGGTTCCACCGGCCTGCCCAAAGGCGTGATGGTCGAGCACCACAGTGTGTCGAACCTGGTGGACTGGCACTGCCGGGCCTTCAACCTGCATGCGGGCAGCCACACCGCCAGCGTCGCCGGGTTCGGCTTCGATGCGATGGCCTGGGAGGTGTGGCCGGCCCTGTGCGTGGGCGCCACGCTGCACCTGCCGCCGGCCCATGACGGTGCCGAAGACATCGACGCGCTGCTCGACTGGTGGCGCGCCCAGCCGCTGGACGTGTGCTTCCTGCCCACGCCGGTGGCCGAGTACGCTTTCAGCCAGCGCCTGGAACACCCGACCCTGCACACCTTGCTCATCGGTGGCGACCGCCTGCGTGCGTTCAACCGTGCACAAACCTTCGATGTGATCAACAACTACGGGCCCACCGAAGCCACGGTGGTCGCCACGTCCGGAAGGGTTGAAGTGGGAAGCCTGCTGCCTATCGGCGCGCCTGTCGCCAATGCCCAGGTCTACGTATTGGATGCCCGGCAACGCCTGCTGCCGATTGGCGTTGCGGGTGAGTTGTATGTCGGCGGCAAGGGCGTGGCGCGCGGTTACCTCAACCGCCCGGACCTCAGCGCCGAACGTTTTCTGGATGACCCGTTCAGCGCCGGCCGTCTGTACCGCACCGGCGACCTGGCGCGCTGGCTGCCCGATGGCAACCTTGAATACCTGGGGCGCAATGACGACCAGGTGAAAATTCGCGGCGTGCGCATCGAACTCGGGGAAATCGAAACCGCCCTGGCCGGCCATCCCGCCGTCAAGGAGGCCGTGGTGCAGTTCCGCGAGGGACAACTGCTGGCCTGGTTCATCGAGCATCACCCTATCGATATCGACACCCTGCGCGCCCACCTGCAAACGTCGCTGCCCGACTACATGCTGCCCGCCGCCTACGTGAAGCTGACCAGTCTGCCCCTTACCGCCAACGGCAAACTCGACCGCAAGGCGTTGCCGGCACCGACCCAGGATGCCTTTGTCAGCCGCCGTTACGAAACCCCGCACGACGGTGCGGAAACCATCCTGGCGCAGATCTGGGCCGAGCTGCTGCAGGTGCGGCAAGTGGGCCGGCATGATCATTTCTTCGAACTGGGCGGGCACTCACTGCTGGCGGTGCAACTGGTGCAGCGCATGCGTCAGGCCGGGCTGCATGCCGATGTGCAGGTGCTGTTCGGCCAGCCCACCCTGGCGGCGCTGGCAGCCGTCAGCCAGCGCCGCGAGGTGGCGGTGCCGGCCAACCGAATTGCGCCAGGTTGCACCCACATCACCCCGGACCTGCTGGCCCTTGCCGAACTCGACCAGCCCAGCATCGACCGCATCGTCGCGGGTATTCCCGGCGGCGCGGCAAATGTGCAGGATATCTACCCGCTGGCGCCGTTGCAGGAGGGCTTGCTCTACCACCACCTCACCGATGAGCGCGATCCGTACCAGCAGCACGCGATGTTCAGCTTTGCCCGGCGCGAACAGCTCGATGCCTTTGCCCAGGCCCTGCAACAGGTGATCGACCGGCATGACATCCTGCGCACCAGCCTGGCCTGGGATGCGCTGGAGCAACCGATGCAGGTGGTGTGGCGCAAGGCGCAGTTGCGCGTCGCGCCGCTGGGCGACAGTGATGAGCCGCTGGACCTGCGCCAGGCGCCGCTGATGGCCATGGACTACGCCGAACAGCCGCAGCAGCAACGCTGGATTGCGCGATTGCGCTTTCATCACCTGGTCAACGACGCCACCTCGACCACCGTGCTGGTGGACGAGATTCGCGCGCACCTGCTCGGCCAGCAGGCGCAACTGCCGGCGCCGGTGCCGTATCGCAATGTGGTCGCGCAGAGCCGCTTGCCGGCGCGCCAGGCCGCGCACGAGGCGTTTTTCCGTGAGCGTCTGGCGGATGTCGACGAGCCGACACTGGCGTTCGGCTTGCAGGAGCGCCAGGCCAATCGCGCCGACAGTGAAGAGGCCGAACAGGCCCTCGACGAGCACCTCAATCAATGCGTGCGCGAACAGGCCCGCGCCCTGGGCGTGAGTGCCGCGAGTCTGTTTCACCTGGCCTGGGCGCAGGTGCTCAGCCGTGTGTCGGGCCGCGATGACGTGGTGTTCGGCACCGTATTGCTGGGTCGCCTGCAGGCGGGCGAGGGCGCCGACCGCGCACTGGGCATGTTCATCAATACGCTGCCGCTGCGGGTGCAACTGGCCGGGCAAACTGTGCTGGATGCGCTGAGTGATACCCACGCCCAACTGAGTGCCTTGCTCGTTCACGAGCAGGCGTCGCTGGCGCTGGCCCAGCGTTGCAGCAGCGCCTCGCCGTTGTTCAACAGCCTGCTCAATTACCGGCATACCTCGGCCGACCCCGAGTTGAAGCTGGTGCCCGGGATTGCCCTGCTCAGCAGTGAGGACATCCTCAGCTACCCGCTGATGCTCACGGTGGACGACACCGCCGAGGGGTTTCGCCTCAAGGCCAAGGCGCCGCGCAAGGTCGGCGCCGCGCGGCTGCTGGCCTACCTCGACACGGCCGTGCGCGGCCTGGTGCAGGCACTGGAACAGGCGCCGACATCGCCGCTGCGCGACGTGCCGGTGCTGCCCGCCGACGAGTTGCACACCTTGCTGGTGGATTTCAACGCCACCGACACCGTCTACCCCGACACCCTCAGCGTGCAGGCACTGTTCGAGGCGCATGCGCGACATACCCCTCACGCCATCGCGGTGCAGGCCGGCGAACACCAGCTGAGTTACCAACAGCTCAACGAGCGCGCCAACCAGTTGGCCTACCACCTGCGTGAGCGCGGGGTACAGCCCGATTCGCGGGTGGCGCTGTGCGTCGAGCGCGGGCTGGATCTGGTCGTGGGCCTGCTGGCGATTCTCAAGGCCGGCGGCGCTTACGTGCCGCTGGACCCGGGCTACCCGCGCGAGCGCCTGGCCTACATGCTGCACGACAGCCAGCCGGTGGCGCTGCTGGTGCATGCCGCAACGCGCGACCTGCCGGGCGACGTGTCGATCCCGCTGATCGACTTCGACTGCTGCGCCTGGCGCCACGCGCCGATCGGCAATCCGTTGGTGCCGGGCCTGAGCCCCGCCAACCTGGCCTACGTGATGTACACCTCCGGCTCCACCGGTACGCCCAAAGGCGTGATGATCGAGCATCGCGGGCTGAGCAACCTGATGCACTGGGGCTCCACACTGTGCCCGAACGCTGAAGGCGGCGCGCTGCTGCAACGCGCGCCGTTCAGCTTCGACGGCTCGGTGTGGGAGCTGTTCTGGCCGCTGACCAATGGCATGCGCCTGGTGCTGGCGCGACCTGACGGGCATCGGGAACCAGCGTACCTGGCGCAAGTGATTCGCGAGCAGCGCATCAGCGTGATCAAATTCGTGCCGGCGATGTTGCAGCAGTTTCTGGAACTGGACGAGTCAGCGCTGTGCACCAGCCTCACCGACGTGCTGTGCGGCGGCGGCGAACTCACCGAAGCCCTGGCCCGTGGCGTGCAAACGCGCTTGCCGCAGGTGCGCCTGCACAATGTCTACGGTCCCACCGAAGCCACCGTCGACAGCAGCGCCTGGACCCTTGAACCCGGCGCACCGGTGCCGGCACTGCAACTGCCGATCGGCCGCGCGATCAACAACACCCGCCTGTATGTGCTCGACGACCACGACGCGCCGGTGCCGCTGGGCGTCAGCGGCCAGTTGCATATCGGCGGGGTAGGCGTGGCACGCGGATACCTGGGCCTGGCGCAGATGACCGCCGAGCGCTTTATCGACAGCCCGTTCGTGGCCGGCGACCGCCTGTATCGCAGCGGCGATCTGGTGCGTTACCTGCCGGACGGCAACCTGGAGTTTCTGGGGCGCAATGACTTCCAGGTCAAGCTACGCGGCGTGCGCCTGGAGTTGGGCGAGATCGAATCACGCCTGCTGGCGCACCCGGCGTTGCGTGAAGTGGCGGTGCTGATCCGCGAAGAGCGGCTGGTGGCGTATTTCACCGTGCGCGAACAGGCACCGAGCCTGGAAGCGTTGCGCATCCATGTGCTGGAGCAACTGCCCGAGTACATGGTGCCGGCGGCCTTCGTGCAGCTCGATGCGCTGCCGCTGAACCCGGCCGGCAAACTCGACCGCAAGGCCCTGCCGGAACCGGGCCTGGAAGCGGTGATCAGCCGCGCCTACGAAGCACCGCAAGGCGAGGTGGAAACCACCATGGCCGGAATCTGGGCCGACGTGCTGAAGCTGGAACGGGTGGGGCGTCATGACCACTTTTTCGAGCTGGGCGGGCATTCCCTGCTGGCGGTCAACCTGGTGGCACGCCTGCGCAAGGCCGGGCTGGAAGTGGATGCGCGCACCCTGTTCAGCCAGCCGACACTGGCACAACTGGCAGCGCGCACCCAGGCGCGGGTGCAGCGAGTGGAAGTGGCGCAAACCACCATTCCGCAACTCAATCGTCGTCGCAGGATTTGAGGGCCAGAATTACGCTGAACCTGATCTTGAAATACGCTCACTGTGGGAGGGAGCAAGCCCCCTCCCACATTTTTTTCGCGCGTTCAGGCAGTGGTTTTTGGGTTGTTCATGCAGTGGATAGAGCGATCCACCGTGGTCCTGGCAATCTCCAGCAAATGCCACACCGCCAGAATCTTCGCCCGTTCGGGGCTCTCCAGGTGCTCACTGCAATCGAGTGCCGTCACCGAGGCGCTGTCCAGCAAGCTGGCGGTGAAGAGCAGGGCATCTTCGAAGCTCAGGTCTTCATTGACGCAATGGAAGTCTTTTGTGGGTGAGTGACGGTCAATGGCGCGGTGGAAGGCGCTGCGATCGTGAGGTGGATCGGGTAGGGCTTTGTTCATGGTGTAACTCCACATGGTTTGGAGCCGACACTCTTCGCGACTAAACGATGGGCGGTGGCTGTACGCAGGTTAGTCGACCGGCCACATGGCAAACCGGCGCACCCGAAGGTGCCCATACGCACAGCCACCATAAAACATCACGGGGGACCATGCGCCATATGAGATCCGGGCGACTAAACCCGATCACTGAATTGGCAGTGACGGGCCGCAGACTAGCCACCGACTCCAACAGGCGCAAGGCGGCAGAGATTGTCTAGGAAACGTCCTGCAATTAAAAGGGACGCGCCTTGCTGGCCCTTAACAAACCATGACCAAATCCCATTAACCAACGCCCCTATAGATTGCGGTCAATGTGGGAGATTCGGTTAGCGCTGTCGCGCAGCAAACCGGAACCTCTCTGACGAGCGGGCTTTTGTGGCGAGCGGGCTTGCCCCGCGCTGGGGTGCGAAGCGCCCCCAATTCGACAGAACGCGGTTTACCTGATGCTGCGCAGAGCATTACCGGTCGGCTCTCAGGCCGCCGCGCTCTTGATTTTGATCTGAGGCGCCCTTTGGGGCTTCTCCAAAGTGACCCGCCGTAAGGGCGGAACCCTAATTCGCCGTCACCGCAGAAACGGATAGGTACACCGAAAAATCACCTTCGCGAGCGAGTCGAATCGTCTCCAGTTTGCTGCGCGACAGCGCTAAGTCGAAGATTTGGCGGAGCCTTCCACACTGGGTATTCAGTGTCTGTAAGCACCGGGTCGCTTCATTTACTCACTGGAAGAAACCCCACACTCCCACCTTCGCGCTTGTGAAACAACCGCTCCCCATTATCCGGCTGGGTAACGATCACCTGGTGATCCGCCCCCAGAAACGCCAGCGGCGTCGGGTCGTCTTTGGAGAACTGCGCGATGATGATGGTGTGCTGTGGATCAAATTCCTGGCCGCTGGTTTTCTCCAGCCAGGCCATGAACGCGGCGCTGTCGCCCTGGCGCGGGAAGTTTTGGGTTTCGCTGACGTAGTAGAACGGCTTGCCGCCATTGTTCAGGTACATCGGCAGCTTGTTGTCGACTTCCACCAGCACCATCTGCCACTGATCCCACGGTGCTGTTTTCACCGCCTGTGCTTTCACATCGTCGACAAACTGCGTCACGCCGCCATTACCGTTGGTCCAGGGATACACGCCGCCGATCACCAGCAGCATCAAGCCCGCAGCGCAGCCAAAACCCTTTTGCCAGCGCGGCCAACCGGCGGGGTTTTTCTCCAGGCGTTCACTCAACCACCACGCTGCCAGCAGCTGGGCAAAAGGCACCAGGGGCAGTACGTAGTAGCTGCGTCGGCTGCCGCTGGCGGTAAAGAACACGAACAACAGGCCCAGGCCCCACACCAGCCAGCGCACATTGGGCGGCGTTTCGCGCCAGTGGCGCAGCGCCAGCCACAGGCCGAGCATCCAGCAGGGTGCCCAGGGCAGGGTGTACGCCGGCAGGTAGATCAGGTAGGTGTAGATCGGCCCCATATGGTCGAAGGGATCGAAGAAGCGCACTACGTTTTCCTTGAACACCAGCTCCAGGCCGCTTTCGCCATAGGTGGGGGCGCCATAGAGATGGGACAGTACGAAGGGAATCGCGTAGAACGCGCCGGCGATAATCACGGCCAGCAGCAGGCGCAGGTTGAAGTGGCGTTTGTAGCGCTGTTCGCTGAGCAGGTGCGGTAACAGCACCAGGCCCGGCAGTACGAAGCCGATCAACCCCTTGAACAATGAGGTCGCCGCCAGCAGCAGGAAAAATACTGTGTAGCGCCCCAGCCGGGTGTCGTCCGGCCCGCGCCAGTACCACCACACGGCGGCCAGCACGCCGCACACGGTGAGCACATCCGCCGTGGCCACCCGCGCCCAGAACAGAAAATAGAACGTGGTGGCCAGCATCCAGCCGGCAATCAGCCCGGTGCCCTTGCGAAACAGGCGCTCGCCGATCAGGTACACCAGCCAGATGCTCAGCCACGCGGCGATCACCGACGACAGGCGCAGCGACCACGGGCCCAGGCCGCCCATCAGGTTGGCAAAGCCGGTGATCAGCCAGTAGGAGGGCAGGGGTTTGTCATAGTAGGGTGCGCCCTTGAGATAAGGGTCGAAGTAGTCGCCGCTTTGCAGCATCTGCAGGGCGATATTCGCCCAGCGTGTTTCCGGTCCCCACAGGTCGCGGCTGCCCAGGCCCAGCAGCAGGAGCAGGGCTGATACGCCCAGCAGCAACAGCAGTGCGCCGCGTTCGGTCTTGCAGAAACTCATGGGTATTCCTAAGGGGATTGCGGGTAGAGGGTAATGACCAGGTCGCCCTTGCGGTAGCGCTTGCCACCGGGTGGCAGTTGCCCCTCTTCACGGTGTTCGCTGGTGCTTCTGACGCGCAGCAGCACGCCGACCGAGCCGTGCTTGCGCGCCTCGGCGAGCCAGGCCTGGACAGTGTCCAGGTTGACCTTGCGGTGCGCTGCATCCGCATACGTCAGGCCGTAGCGCAGTTCGCCTTCGGTGTTGTAAAGCGTGACGTCCGCGCGGTTCAGTCGCCAGGCCAGCGCGGAGGCCGATTCCAGTTGATTGCTCAACAGCGCCTGGGTCTGCTGCAGTTCGTCCAGGTGTTCGAGCACGAACTGGTCGGGCATTTCGCTGTTGGCGATCTGCGCCGGCATGCCCACCGGCAGCAACACCACCAGCAGGCCGATGCCCAGCGCCGGTGTCGCCCACAGCGTCAGCGGGCGGAAGGCCTGCAGCAGGTTGGCAAGGATCCAGCCCAGCAGCACGATAAATGCCAGCGACAGGCTGAACATCTCGGCATGGCTGTTGCCGTACAGCGGGCGGTCGATTTGCAGGTAGATCAAGGCCACCATCGCGAGCAGGCCGACGACCAGATTGATCACGCCGTTGAGGCGGATGGCGCGTGGCTTGTGCTGGTGAACCAGGTCGATCAGCGCATGCCCCATCAACAGGGCCAGCGGCAACAGGCACGGCATGATGTAGGTTGGCAGCTTGCCCCGGCTCAGGCTGAAAAACGCCAGCGGCAGCCACAGCCAGAGGGAAAGGAACACGATGGCCGGCTGGCGTTTTTCCCGCCAGCTTTTGAGCAGTGTGCTGGGCAGCAACCCGGCCCAGGGCAGGCACGCCACCACCATGATCGGCAGGAAGAACCACCACGCCCGCGCATGCTGTGCATCATCGGCGGCAAATCGGCGGATGTGTTCGTGCCAGAAAAAGAAGCGCCAGTAATCCGGTTCCTGCACATGAATCGCCCAGGCCCAGGGCAGGCACAGCAGCAAGGCAACGCCCACGGCCAGTGGGCCATAGCGCAGCAATTCACCCAGCCTGCGTTGCCACAACAAGTAGGGCACCGCGATCAGCACCGGCAGCAGCCAGGCCAGGAACCCTTTGGTCATGAAGCCCATGGCGCAAGCCACCCCGAGCAGCGCCCAGGCGCCGAGTCGGGCCCGTGGCGTGCGGCTGTCGAGGGCGAACCACAGCGCCACCAGACTGAGATTGACCCAGAGCGTGAATTGCGGATCGAGGTTGGAGTACCCGGCTTGCCCGGCCACCAGGCCGAAGCTCAGGTAGAGCAGGGCGCAGGCGTAGCTTTTGCGCGGATCGTTCCACAGGCGGCGGGCGATCAGGTAGGCCAGCAATACACTCAGGGCGGTGGTGAGTGCCGAGGCAATCCGCACGCCGAACAGGTTCTGGCCGAACACCGCCTGACCGAGGGCGATCAACCAGTAGCCGCCGGCAGGTTTTTCGAAGTAGCGCAAACCCATGAAATGCGGGGATACCCAGTTGCCGCTGGTGAGCATTTCCTGGCTGATCTGGGCGTAGCGGGTTTCGTCGGGCACCCACAGGCCATGCAGGCCAAGGGGCAGCAGGTAAAATGCGGCGATTGCCAGCAACAGTAAGGGCAGAGGTTTTAGTCGGGTCATGAGCGCGCGGCGCCTTGACACTTAATGACGGAGTGGGGGGCTATATAAGTAATAAGAGCAAGACTCAAAATGTTCACTAACTGGGTCGAGTTATGTGGGGCGCCGTTAATTAACGGGCGCGGCTCAACATGCCAGAACAGGCCTGTCATTTTGCTGAATAGGTAATGCTGGATATGTAAAAAAGTGTGTTCAGAGGTTTTTCAAAACAGCCGTCCATGCCGGACCATTGACCAGTCCCAGGGTGTCGAACCTGCCGTCGGCCCTTGCCCGTATGAACAGCGCACTGCCGTATTGGGGAAACGCCGCGTGGGGGTAGCCCAGGGCTTTTTCGAAGTCGGCGATGCAGCCACTGTGAGTGACGAAGATCAGGTTGCGCCCGGGGTGTTTGTGCTGCAGCAGCTGTTCGCCGATCGCCTCGCCGCAGATGGCCTGCGGATCGGCCGTCAATTGGACGTTGCCGAACATTGCATGGGCCGTCTGGGCCGTGCGAGTGGCGGGGCTGGCGAGCACGTCGGTGCGCGTCATGCCCAATACGTTGAAGGCTTTGCCCAGCGCCTCGGCATGTTGGTGGCCGACGACGGTGAGGCCGTCGGACGGGCCGAGGCAGGGGTTTTTCGAGCGATCACAGCGCTCTTCATGGCGCACCAGCACGATCAGTTCGCCTTCCCGCCAGGCAGGCAGCAGGTGCGCAGTCAGCAGGCGCTTGCCCACACCCAGGTCGCGGGGTGTCGCAGGCCACAACAGCCAGCCCGCAAGCATCAGGCTTACGACGGCAAGGCTCATCCGCCACGTTCGCCAGCGCTTGATAAAGCGTCGGCGCGTGCGCGGTTTGGTTAGCGTGAGGTCAACCACATCATTCACCATGGCCGTATTTATTAATATTCAAGTAGGCGCAATGCATTAACGGAGGCCCGCAGTGGGATAAAGAGGCTGTCACAGGGCGGCTGTCTTTTGGCTGAACATCCTGCGGTTAAAAGTTGTCGCACTGAATAACTAACAAGTTGCCGATTCATCAGTAATGCGCCGGCAATTTAAAGTGACAGGGGTGGGCAGGTGGTGAAATCCATGTGAAAAATTTGCGTACTTGGCGCCATCAGCCGTTATTCTCGTTTTCAGTTTTCCAAGTGAGCGTGTTTATGTTGCAGGTGCACGGCGTGCGCAAGAGCTACACCACCCCCCAGGGGCCGCTGGCGGTGCTGGCCGGCGTCGACTTGCAGCTGGGCGAGCGCAGCAGCCTGGCGCTGATGGGGGAGTCGGGCAGCGGCAAGAGCACGCTGCTGCATCTGGTGGCCGGGCTCGACCGTGTGGACGCCGGCAGTATCCAGGTGGGCGAGCAGCGCCTGGACCAACTGGGCGAGGCGCAACTGGCGCAGTGGCGGCGCAGCGAAATCGGCCTGGTGTTCCAGCAGTTCAACCTGATCGGCAGTTTGCGCGTCGACGATAACCTGGCCTTCCAGGCGCGCCTGGCCGGGCGTTTTGATCCGCAGTGGCAGGCGCAGTTGGTCGAGCGCCTGGGCCTGGGCAACTTGCTCAAGCGCTATCCCGAGCAACTCTCCGGCGGTCAGCAGCAGCGGGTGGCGGTGGGCCGCGCGCTGGCGTCGCGGCCGGGCCTGCTGCTGGCGGATGAACCCACCGGCAATCTCGATGAAGCCACCAGCGATGACGTGCTGCAACTGCTGCTGGACCTGCTGCGCGACAGCCCCACCAGCCTGTTGATGGTCACCCACAGCCCGCGTATCGCGGCGCGGCTCGACCGCCAGGTGGTGCTGCATCGCGGGCTGGTCGTGCCCGCCGTTGCCTCTTGAGATGAGGGTATTTTATTGGGCCTTGCGCGCGCTGCTCAGCCACTGGCGGCGTCACCCCGTGCAGTTTTTCAGTGTGCTCACCGGCTTGTGGCTCGCCACGGCGTTGCTCACCGGTGTGCAAGCCCTCAACAGTCAAGCGCGGGATAGCTACGCACGCGCCGGCCAGTTGATCGGCGGTGAGCCGCAAGCCAGCCTGAGTGCGCCGGATGCGGCCGCTTTCCCCGAGGCGCTGTTTGCCCAGTTGCGTCGCGCCGGCTGGCCGGTGTCGCCGGTGGTGCAGGGGCGCGTGTTGCTCAAGGGGCATGAAGACCAGCGCCTGCAGTTGATGGGCATCGAACCGCTGTCCCTGCCCGGCAGTGGCGCGGTGGCAGGGCAGCGCTTGAGCCAGGCGCAGATGCTCGCGTTTTTTGCCGCGCCGGGGCGCACCTGGATTTCGCCGCAGACCCTGCACGCGCTGGGCCTGAGCGAGGGCGAGCAAGCGCATACCACCAGCGGGCAAGCCCTGCCGCCTTTGCAGGCCCAGCCGGACATGGCCCCCGGGCTGCTGCTGATGGACATCGGCTTTGCCCAACCCTTGCTGGGCATGCCCGGGCAATTGTCGCGCCTGCTGCTGGACAAAACCTTCGCCGCCACCCATCCCACGCCGCCGGCCGGCTTGCAGCTCAAGCAGGGCGAAGACAACAACCTCGCGCGCCTCACCGAAAGCTTTCACCTGAACCTGGATGCCCTGGGTTTTCTGTCCTTTGTGGTCGGGTTGTTTATCGTCCACGCCGCCATCGGCCTGGCCCTGGAGCAACGACGCAGCCTGCTGCGCACCTTGCGCGCGTGCGGGGTCAGCGCGCGCCTGCTGACCCTCAGCCTGGGCGTGGAGCTGGGCGTGCTGGCGTTGCTCGGCGGCGTGCTGGGCGTGGCCAGCGGGTACTTGCTGGCCAGCCTGTTGCTGCCGGATGTGGCTGCCAGCATACGCGGCCTGTACGGCGCCGAGGTGCCGGGCCAATTGAGCCTCAGCCCGGGCTGGTGGGTAGCCGGGCTCGGCTTGAGCCTGCTCGGCGCGCTGCTCGCCGGCGCCGGCAGCCTGTGGCGCGCGGCACGCTTGCCGCTGCTGGCGCTGGCCAATGCCCAGGCCTGGCATGAGGCCCATGGCCGCTGGTTGCGGCGCCAGGGTTGGGTGGCGGGAGCGGCGCTGCTGATTGCGCTGCTGGCGCTGTGGCTGGGCAACAGCCTGGCCGCCGGGTTTGTGCTGATGGCCGCACTGTTGCTGGGCGCGGCGCTGGGCTTGCCGGTGTTGCTCAATGCGCTGCTCAAAGGCGTGCTGGGGCGCAGCCGTTCGGTGTTGGGACAGTGGTTTCTCGCCGATTGCCGTCAGCAACTGCCGGCCCTGAGCCTGGCGCTGATGGCGCTGCTGTTGGCGCTGGCGGCCAATATCGGCGCGGGCTCCATGACCTCGGGCTTTCGCCACACCTTCGATAACTGGCTGGAACAGCGCCTTACCGCCGAGCTCTACCTCAACCCGCAAAACCCGGCGCAGGCCGAGCAGATGCACACCTGGCTGGCCCGCCAACCGCAGGTGCAGGCGGTGCTGCCCGCCTGGCAGGTCAGCGTGCAATTACAGGGTTGGCCGGCGGACGTGTTCGGCGTGGTCGACGACCCCACCTACCGTCAGCACTGGCCGTTGCTGGAAGCCGTCGGCCAACCCTGGGACCGCCTGCATCAAGGCGATACGGTGATGCTCAGTGAACAATTGGCGCGGCGCTTGAAAGTGCGATTGGGCGATACGCTCAGCGTGCCCACCGCGCAGGGAAACTGGTCGCCTTCGGTGGTCGGGATTTACGCTGACTACGGCAACCCCAAGGGCCATCTGCTGGTCGATTCACAGCACCTGTTGGCGCACTGGCCAGGGCTGTCACCGGTGCGCTTCAACCTGCGGGTGTTGCCGCAACAGGTACCGTCGCTGATCCAGGCCGTGCAGCGCACCTTTGCCCTGGAGGACAGCCGCATTGTCGATCAACAGCAGCTCAAAGGCTGGTCGAGCCAGGTGTTCGAACGCACGTTTGCCGCCACGGCCGCGCTCAACAGCCTCACCCTCGGCGTCGCCGGCGTGGCGCTGTTCATCAGCCTGTTGACCCAGAGCCAAAGCCGCCTCGGCCAACTCGCGCCGTTGTGGGCGCTGGGGGTGACGCGCCGACAACTGATGCTGCTCAACCTGGGCCAGACCTGGCTGCTGGCGGTGCTGACCCTGGTGCTGGCCTTGCCTCTGGGCCTGCTGCTGGCGTGGTGCCTGGACGCGGTGATCAACGTGCAGGCCTTTGGCTGGCGCCTGCCGTTGCAGGTATTTCCGTGGCAGCTGGCGCAACTGCTGGGGCTGGCGATGCTCGCCACGCTGCTGGCCTCCGCCTGGCCGCTGTGGCAGCTGTACCGCAGCCGCCCGGCGGATCTGCTGAGGACCTTCGCCCATGAAAATTAAAGCCTGGTTGTGGTGTGCGTTGCTGCTGTTGAGTGCGTGCGACAAAGCCCCCGCCCCCGAAGAAAGCTTTGCCGGCCTTGGCAGCGATGCCGCGGATTTTGCCCAGGTGGTGCCAGGCAAGGTGTTTACGTTTCCCGCAGACCACGGTGCGCATCCAGGCTTTCGCATTGAATGGTGGTACGTCACCGCCAACTTGAAGGACGCCCAGGGCAATGTGTTTGGCGTGCAGTGGACGCTGTTTCGCAACGCCTTGCAGGCGGGCCCCGCGCAGGCCGGTTGGCGCGATTCCACCGTCTGGCTGGGCCACGCGGCCGTCACTTCTGCCACCCGCCACTACGCTGCCGAGCGCTACGCCCGTGGCGGTGTCGGCCAGGCCGGCGCCCAGGCGGAGCCGTTTGCTGCCTGGATCGACGAGTGGAATTTTGCCAGCCGTCCCGGCGCGGCCAGCCCCTTGACAGACATGCAACTCAAGGCCGGCGGCGCGCAGTTTGCCTACGATTTGCGCTTGACCTCCAGCCGCCCACTGGTGCTGCAAGGTGACCGTGGCTACAGCCGTAAATCGGATCAGGGCCAGGCGTCGTATTACTACAGTCAGCCGTTTTTTACGGCCAGCGGCAGTGTCAGCCTGGATGGCAAGGTGTATCAGGTGACCGGGCCGGCCTGGCTGGATCGGGAGTGGAGCAGCCAACCCCTGGCCGCCAGCCAGACGGGCTGGGACTGGTTTTCGCTGCACCTGGACAGGGGCGAGCAGTTGATGCTGTTTCGTGTGCGGCAGAAGGACGGTTCGGGCTACCTGACGGGTACCTGGATTGATCCGCAAGGGGGGACGCAGACCTTGCACAACGCCGATATCCAGCTCACGCCATTGGCCACCACCGAGATTGACGGGCGCCGTATTCCCACGCGCTGGTCGCTTAAGATTCCCGGCAAGGGCTTGGATATCACGACTCAAGCCGTCAACCCCAAGGCCTGGATGGATTTGAATATTCCGTACTGGGAAGGGCCGGTGGAGTTTGAGGGGGGGGGGGGGTATCTGGAGATGACCGGGTATTAGACGCTCGGTGTGTGCTCAACCCTCCCACATTGGGAACTGTATACATTCCTTGCCCTGGATTCACCGCCCCAGTGGCGAGCGGGCTTGCCCCGCGCCGGGCTGCGCTGCAGCCCTGAGATTGAGCATTCTCACGCGGGAGCGTGGGACGATCTCCATCTTCAAGTACCTCGTCCACCGACGTCTCTTTTTGATCAGAACTGAATGTCTGAAAAACTATAAGGCTCAAGTTCGGCGAGCTGAGAGAGAAAGATCAGGTGCTCAACAGTCTTCACCTTTTCAAGATGATCAAGCGTGTCCGGGCCACCGAGCATAATCGCTGGAACGAAGCCATACATCTCGTCGTGGCGAAGAGTGCCGAGCTTTTTCCTGGCGGGTTTGAATAGGTCGCCAAAATCGTTGGCTTCGACATCGGCGATCAGTAGGAAGTCTTGCAGATTGCGATCCATTTGTTCTGGTGTTGGTTTAAAGTCGTCGATAACACATCGAGAAAGAAAGCTGGTTATTTTCAGCGAATAGCCGGTTTTTTCGCCCCATAGATACATATCGCCAAATGCACCACGGGCAATCAAATGATAAGTATCGTACTTTTCCAGTTCCGTACCCTCAATCCAGGAAGCCACCACACTCTCGTATTCCTGAGGATTCACTATCCAAAAAATCCCGTCACCGTATCCGCACCAACCGTGCTCCGCCCAATACGCCAGCAGTTGATTGGGCAGCTTGCCCCTGTAGCGGTCGATGCTTGAAGCTGGCACTTCCTGTCGCTCAATAGGAGCACCAAACTCCTCTAGAAAAATTGAAAATACCTCATCCATGGACACCTCCTTGATTAGCACTTATGCAATTTTACGTTGAGAAAAGTTGATTTCCGTAGAGATTCAGGAACCTTCTCAGCAACCTCTTTCAGGTTTTTAATTTTTGGCCTCCACTGTGGCCCAATGGTGGAGTTTACTTGCCGGTCACCGAAATCGCCGATGATATCCTTGCCGCCAGCACGCAGGTCAGGGGTGTGAAGTGCTGCAATATTGGCCATCGTCTCTTTGGCTTTGTTGATAGCAGCTGTCTGAGCCTCTTTTCTATCCATATCTGGAAAATCTTTCAGAAATCTCTTTCGTAACCTACGTTCTAATTCTTTTCTGGCGCGCTTTGCCACTTCGGGGCTGCGCTTCACCGGACTCGCAATATTCTCCAAATACTCCTCAATCGTCAGCCGATTCAGCCCACCTTCCTGCCCCTTCAACTGCCGCTTGAACTCTCCCACCTTGTAAACCGGCAGCTTGTCCGCCTTGAAACACTCAACATTATGCAGCGCCATCCTGCCGGGCTTGACCACGGTCGGCTGTCTGGATTTTGCAGGAGTGGCTACCGGAGCAGGCTGCTGAGGCACATACGACCCAGTGTGCGATTTTGCCGTTTGCAGTTCCGGACGATTTTTCAGGGCTTCTTCATGTTTCAGTACCCAGGCGCCCAGTCGCTTGCCTTTGGCGCTGGCTTGCATTTGTTGGGCGAGGGCGTGCGCGTCGCCGCGACCGCGCGTGAGGTAGCTGACAATGGCGCCCAACAGCAGGATGACGGCTTCTACATGGCCCTTCGCGATTTCCTGGGAGGCGCAATAAATGGCGAAAGAATCGTCATGGCTATAGGCTGTCAGCCCCTCTTCACCATGCGGTGCGCCCCAGGCGGTGCGAATGCCCCTGAGGTAATACTCGACAATTGCAGGCAATCCCTCGGCAAAGAACTCCGTCAGTGCGGCCAGCCCAAGCACACTCAGGATCCCGCCGGCGACTTGCAACCCCAGGGCGGCACCGGTGGCGCCCAGCGGAATGGCGCCGGCACCAGCGCCCAGCACGCCCACGCCGGCACCGATCACAGCACCGGTTAAAACGCTCCCGGCCACAATCATCGCCATTTGAGCGACGGCGTCGATCAAATCGTTAAGGACGCTGGATATGTCCAGGTCAGCGAAGCGTCGTCTCAAAAGATCGGCGGCTTCCCACTCGGCATGGATGAAAGCCGTTCTGATGCATTTAAGCCGACGCAGGTTAAACGCGAGAGAGGGAACAGACTCGTTATACGCGGTACGAAAGCTGGCGCCTGATTGATAGCCCATTGCATGGGTCAAGCGTGATTCTATGTCGAACCAGGAAGGCACTGGCAATGCAAGCATTCACTGTCTCCAGCGTCCGCCCTGCCTGATCTTGATTAAGTTGGAAGAACCCAACTAACTCACGATAAGGATTGGCGGATGTGCGGTTTAACGTTATTCGGTCGAGCAACTTACTGAGCCGAAGAAACTGCCGCCATAGGTAAACGCTGCAAAACAGTTAATTAGAAAGTTCCTATAGTTCGCCATGAAATAAGTGTAAGAACGGTACTACGCCGACGCACAATTCTAGAGGTGGCTTATATAAGCGTACAAAGATAAAGCGTCACTTCATTCGCACACTTTCAAAGCCCTGACACCGGGCAGTCATGCAATCCGTACCGGTCTCCCGACTGCCGGTAATTGTCAGAAATTTCCCGCAGGAGTACAAATGTACTCCATGACGACTCTAACCCCACGCCGTACCGCCATTCTGACCTTTATCCGCGATCGCATCGCGCAGCAAGGGCAGCCTCCCAGCCTCGCCGAGATCGCCGAGGCGTTCGGCTTTGCCTCGCGCAGCGTGGCACGCAAGCATGTGCTGGCGCTGACTGAAGCCGGTTTTATCGAGGTCAACCCCAACCAGGCCCGTGGCATTCGCCTGCTCAATCAGCCGGCGCGGCCCGACTGGCTGGATGTTCCGGTGCTCGGTCGCGTGGCCGCCGGGCTGCCCATCGGTGCCGATGCCGAGGTGCACAGCCGCCTGCAACTGGACCCGACCACGTTCGCCAAAACTCCGGATTACCTGCTGCGGGTGCAGGGCGATTCGATGATCGAAGACGGCATTCTCGACGGTGACCTGGTGGGCGTGCGCCGCAGTGCCGAGGCCGTAAACGGGCAGATCGTGGTGGCGCGCCTGGATGGCGAAGTCACCATCAAGCGGTTCGAGCGCCATGGCGACAGCGTGCGCCTGTTGCCGCGCAACCCTGCGTATCAGCCCATCGTGGTGGGGCCTGACCAGGACCTGGCCATCGAAGGGGTGTTCTGCGGCCTGGTGAGGCAGGGTTGATGGGCGCCGTTATTGCGCTGGACATGCTGTTCAATGGCGGCCGCGTGTGGAAAGGCCGGCCCGCCGCGCCACCGGCCAGCGTGCACCCCACGGGGCTGGCGGCGCTGGATGCGGTGCTGCCCAGCGGTGGCTGGCCGGAGTCGGCCCTCAGCGAAATCCTGATGGCCACGGAGGGCGTAGGCGAATTGCAACTGGTGCTGCCGACCCTGGCGCGCCTGTCGGCGGCGGGGGAGCGCATCGTGCTGGTGGCGCCGCCTTACACGCCGTACGCCCATGCCTGGCACAACGCCGGGGTGGACCTGCGCCAGCTCGCCGTCATCCAGGCCGAGGAACGCGACGCGCTGTGGGCGGCGGAACAGTGCCTGCGTTCCGGCAGTTGCGGCGCGGTGCTGTGCTGGCCGCGCAAGGCCGATGACCGCGCCTTGCGCCGCCTGCAGGTGGCGGCGGAAACCGGGCAGACCCTGGCGTTTGCCTGGCGCGCATTGGGCGAGGCGCTCAATGCGTCGCCGGCGGCTCTGCGTCTGGCGGTCGAGGCGCGGCCTGCGCAGGTGCGCGTGCTCAAGTGCCGGGGCGGGCTGGCCCATCCGGCGCCGATTGCGCTGGCCGGGCACTGAGGTTGCCATGCGCTGGGTGTGTATTGTCTTCCCGCAATTGGCGCTGGACGGGGTGCAGCGTCTGCATCCCGAGCCGGACCAACCGCTGGTGCTGCTGGCGGGCACGCCGCAGCGCCGCGTCGTGCAAACGGCCAATGCCGCCGCGCGCGCCTTGGGCTTGCGCCCCGGTCAGTCGCTGACGGCCGCCCATGCGCTGAGCAAAACCTTTGCCAGCGCCGAGTACGACCCGGTTCAAATCGAACACTGGCAACAGTTTCTCGCGGCCTGGGCCTACCGTTTCAGTTCCCAGGTCAGTGTGTTTTATCCGCGTGCGCTGCTGTTCGAGATCGAGTCGAGCCTGGGCCTGTTCGGGCCCTGGCCGCAGTTCGAGGCGCGCTTGCGCAAGGAACTCACCGAACTGGGGTTTCGCCACCGCATCGTCGCCGCCCCCAACCCGGCGGCGGCGCGGGTGCTGGCGAACCTTTACGATGGCCTGGCCGTGGCCGATGACAGCGCCTTGCTGCACGCCCTGGCGCCGCTGCCCATCGACCGTGCAGGCCTGAACCCGCAGGCCGCCACCGCCTTGTCGCGCATGGGCCTGCGCACGCTGGCGCAGGTGCAGGCGCTGCCCCGGCATACCTTGGCGCGGCGCTTTGACGCCGGGCTGCTGCAGCACCTGGATACATTGACCGGGCAGCGCCCCCTGGCCCTGGCCTTCTATCAGCCGCCGGACCAGTTCGATGCGCGTATCGAATTGAATTTCGACGTGCGCTCCCACCAGGCGCTGCTGTTTCCCTTGCGCCGCCTGACCGGCGATCTATCAGCCTTCCTCTGCGGTCGCGACAGCGGCGTGCAACGGTTCGACCTGCACCTGGAACACGCCCAGGCGCCGGACAGCGTGATCAAGGTCGGCCTGCTCAGCGCCGAGCGCGAACCGGCGATGCTGTTCGAGCTGGCTCGCGGGCGGCTTGAGCAGGTGCAGGTTACCGCGCCGGTACGCGGCTTTCGCCTGGTGGCCGAGGACCTGCCGTTGTTCGTGCCCCAGCGCCAGGACCTGTTCGACGACCGCCCGCAACAAACCCTGCCGTGGGAACAGTTGCGCGAACGCCTGCGCGCGCGCCTGGGGGATGAGGCGGTGCAGGGCCTGCGTTTTCATGCCGATCACCGCCCCGAATGTGCCTGGCAGGCGGTGGTCGACAAACACCCCTGCCCACCCCTGAACAAGGTGCAACGCCCCGGCTGGCTGCTGCGCGAACCAACCCTGCTGGCCGAGCAGGGGGTGCAGATTCTGATGGGCCCGGAACGCATCGAATCCGGCTGGTGGGACGGCGCCGACATCCGCCGCGACTACTACCTGATCCAGACCCGCGCCGGTCAGCAGGGCTGGGCCTACCGCAGCGTGGGGCAAAGCGACGGGTTATGGCTGCAAGGCTGGTTTGCATGAACTACGCCGAACTGCACTGCCTGTCCAACTTCAGCTTCCAGCGCGGCGCCTCGAGTGCGCTGGAGTTGTTCGAGCGTGCCAAACAACAGGGTTACCGCGCGCTGGCGATCACCGATGAGTGCACCTTGTCGGGCATCGTGCGGGCCTGGCAGGCGGCGAAGGCGGTGGAGGTGCCGCTGATCATCGGCAGCGAGATGCGCATCGAAAACGGCCCGAGACTGGTGTTGCTGGTGCAGGACCTCATCGGTTACCAGCACCTGTGCCGGCTGATCACCCTGGCCCGGCGGCGGGCCGAAAAGGGCGGTTATCGCCTGCTGCGGGAGGACTTCGATACACCGTTTTCCGGCCTGCTGGCGCTGTGGGTGGCCGAAGACGGCAATACCCAGGCCGATATCCAATGGCTGCGCCGCACCTTCGTCGACGGCCTGTGGCTGGCGGTGCACCTGCACTGCGGCCAGGACGATGCGCGCCATCTGGAGCAGCGCCTGCAACTGGCCGCCAGCCTGCACATCCCGGCGGTGGCCTGTGGCGATGTGCACATGCATGCGCGCGGTCGCCGGGCCCTGCAAGACACCATGACCGCCATCCGCCATCACGTACCGGTGGCCGAAGCCGGCACGCGCCTGCACCCCAATGGCGAACGCCACCTGCGCAGCCGCGAGGCCCTGGCCGCGCTGTACCCCCAGGCCTTGCTCGACGAAACCCTGGCCATCGCCCGCCGCTGCACCTTCGACCTCTGCCAGTTGCGCTACCACTATCCGCGCGAGCTGGTGCCCGACGGCCACAGCGCCAAGAGCTGGCTGCGTACCCTCACCGAAGAAGGCATTGCCCGGCGCTGGCCCCAGGGCGTCGAGGCCGGCACCCTGGAGCAGATCAACACCGAGCTGGCGCTGATCAGCGAGCTGGGCTACGAAAGCTACTTCCTCACGGTGCACGACATCGTACGTTTCGCCCGCAGCCGTTCGATCCTGTGCCAGGGGCGCGGCTCCGCGGCCAATTCGGCGGTGTGCTTTGCCCTGGGCATCACCGAAATCGACCCGAGCCTGACCCGGCTGCTGTTCGAGCGCTTCCTGTCCAGGGAGCGCAACGAACCGCCGGACATAGACGTCGACTTCGAGCACGAACGCCGCGAGGAGGTGCTGCAATACGTGTTCCAACGCTACGGGCGTGCCCGCGCGGCGTTGACGGCGGTGGTCAGCAGTTATCACGCGGCCGGCGCAGTGCGCGATGTGGCCAAGGCCCTGGGCTTGCCCGCCGACCAGATCAACGCGCTGGCCGAGTGCTGCGGGCGCTGGAGTGATGATGCGCCACCGCTGGCACGCCTGCGTGAAAGCGGCTTCGACCCGGACAGCCCGATCCTGCGCCGGGTGCTCACGCTGACCCAACAGTTGATCGGCTTCCCCCGGCACCTGTCCCAGCACCCCGGCGGCTTCGTGATTTCCGAACACCCGCTGGACACCCTGGTGCCGGTGGAAAACGCGGCCATGGCCGAGCGCACCATCATCCAGTGGGACAAGGACGACCTCGACGCCGTGGGCCTGCTCAAGGTGGATATCCTCGCCCTGGGCATGCTCAGCGCGATCCGCCGCTGCTTCGACCTGCTGCGCCGCCACCGCAACCAGGACCTGACGCTGGCGTCGATCCCCAAGGAAGACCCGGCCACCTACGCGATGATCAGCAAGGCTGACACCATCGGTGTGTTCCAGATCGAGTCGCGGGCGCAGATGTCGATGTTGCCCAGGCTCAAGCCGCAGACGTTTTACGACCTGGTGATTGAAGTCGCCATCGTACGGCCCGGGCCGATTCAGGGCGGCATGGTGCATCCGTATCTGCGTCGGCGTAATAAAGAAGAACCCACGACTTATCCGTCGCCTGCCTTAAAAGAGGTGCTGGAACGCACCCTGGGCATCCCGCTGTTCCAGGAACAGGTGATGCAGATCGCCATGGTCGCCGCCGACTACAGCCCCGGCGAGGCCGACCAGTTGCGCCGTTCCATGGCTGCCTGGAAACGCCATGGCGGGCTGGAGCCCCATCAGGAACGCCTGCGCACCGGCATGATGAAGAACGGCTACACCGAAGCCTTTGCCGCGCAGATCTTCGAGCAGATCAAGGGCTTTGGCAGCTATGGTTTTCCCGAGTCCCACGCGGCCAGCTTTGCCCTGCTGACCTACGCCAGTTGCTGGCTCAAGTGCCATGAGCCGGCGGCGTTCGCCTGTGCGCTGATCAACAGCTGGCCCATGGGTTTCTACAGCCCGGACCAGATCCTGCAGGACGCACGCCGCCATCGCCTGCAGATCCGCCCGGTGGACGTGCTCGCCAGTGACTGGGATTGCAGCCTGGAGCCCATCGACGGCCAGCAACCGGCAATTCGCCTGGGGCTGCGCATGATCTCGGGGTTTCGCGAAGACGACGCGCGGCGCATCGAGGCCGCGCGCGGGCGTCGTGTGTTCGGCGACATTGCCGACCTCGACGAGCGGGCCGGGCTGGATTCGCGTGCCCAGGCCCTGCTGGCCGATGCCGGTGCATTACGTGCGCTGGCCGGCAACCGGCACCAGGCGCGCTGGGACGTGGCCGGGGTGCATAAACAGCTGGGGCTGTTTGCCGGCCTGCCCGGCGCCGACGCAACCCCGGTGGCGTTGCCCGCGCCAACGTTGGGCGAAGACCTGCACGCCGACTACGCCACCCTCGGCACCACCCTGGGCCCGCACCCGCTGGCCTTGCTGCGCGGGGAGTTGCGCAAGCGGCGTTGTCGCAGTTCCCGCGAGCTGGCGACGGTGGAACATGGGCGCAACGTCAGTGTGGCGGGGCTGGTCACGGGGCGGCAACGGCCCGGCACTGCCAGCGGCGTGACCTTCGTCACCCTGGAAGATGAATTCGGCAACCTCAATGTGGTGGTCTGGCGCGACCTCGCCGAGCGCCAGCGCCAGGCCCTGGTGGGTTCGCGCCTGCTCAAGGTGGATGGGCGCTGGGAGGCGGTGGGCGAAGTGCGGCACCTGATCGCCGGGCGTCTCACCGACCTCACGCCGCTGCTGGACGGCATCCATGTGCGCAGCCGGGATTTCCATTGAAGCCGTTGATTGCATAGTGTTTGCGCCCTAAATAAGTCCGGATGAAACCATCTACAACTGGCATGCTCCAAACCTTGCAAACGTCCTCTTTGTGCAGAGCCCAACCATGCAATTTTTATCCAACCCACATGACTGTGAAGGCTGGGCCGGTGAAATGGCCCAACGCATTCGCGCGTTCGACTGGTCGAACACCGACCTGGGGCCGCTCGACGAATGGTCGACCAGTCTGGCTTGCACGGTGCAGATGATGCTCGCATCTCCCGTGCCGATGGTGATGCTGTGGGGGCGGGCGGGTTACATGATCTACAACGACAGCTATTCGGTGTTCGCCGGCGGGCGCCATCCCTACCTGCTGGGCACGCCGGTGGAGCAGGGCTGGCCGGAAGTGGCCGAGTTCAACCGGCATGTGGTGGACACCTGCCTGGCCGGCGGCACCCTGTCGTTCAACAACAAGGAACTGGTGCTGTCGCGTCACGGCAGGCCCGAAACCCTGTGGCTCGACCTTTATTACAGCCCGGTTGCCGGCGACAACCAGCAACCGGCCGGGGTGTTGGCGATTGTGGTGGAGACCACCGAACTGGTGAAGTCCGAGCGGGTGCGCCAGGAGCTCACCCACAACCTTGAGCAGCGCGTCGCCGCCGAAGTGCAGGCGCGTTCGACCGCCGAGGAACAGTTGCGCCAGTCGCAGAAACTCGAAGCCATCGGCGGCCTGACCGGCGGCGTGGCCCACGACTTCAACAATCTGCTGCAAGTGATCGCCGGCAACCTGCACCTGCTGGCCCGGCATGAGCCGGATAACCCTCAGGTACAGCGCCGTGTCACGGCGGCCATCGCCGCCGTGGAGCGGGGCGCCAAGCTGTCCTCGCAATTGCTCGCGTTTGCCCGTCGTCAGCCGCTGTCGCCGGCGGTGTACAACCCTTTGCGCATTTATGAAAGCCTCGGCGAGCTGTTGCAGCGTGCGCTGGGTGAAACCATCCATATCGATGTGCAACTGCCGCGCGACCCGTGGCGCATTCACGTCGACCGCAACCAGCTGGAAAATGCCCTGCTCAATCTGGCGATCAACGCGCGGGACGCCATGAAAGGCGAAGGCGTGATTCGCATCAGTGGCGAAAACATCATCCTCAATCCCAAGGATTGCGTGGGCAAAAGCATCAGCCCCGGCGAGTACGTGCGCCTGTCGGTGAGCGACACCGGGGTGGGCATGTCACCGGCGATCCGGGCCAAGGTGTTCGAACCGTTCTTCACCACCAAGCGCGACGGCCACGGCACCGGGCTGGGCTTGAGCATGGTGTTCGGCTTTGTGCGCCAAAGCGGCGGGCATGTCGACGTGTGCAGCGCCGAAGGCAAGGGCACCGTGGTGCAGTTGTATTTCCCGCGCAGCCTTGGTGAGGAATGCGGGGAGTCGGTGGATGAGCCCGTGGAGACTGTCGGCGGCCAGGAAACCATCCTGGTGGTTGAGGATAACGAAGGCGTGCGCCTCACCGTGGTGGAAGTGCTCGAACAGTCGGGCTACACCGTGCTCACCGCCGACGACGGCGACCAGGCCATGCAAAAGCTGCAAACCGGCCTGCAACCGGAACTGATCTTTACCGACGTGGTGATGCCGGGACGGGTCAAAAGTACCGACCTGGCCGACTGGGCTCGCCAGCAACAGCCGCCGGTGCCGGTGCTGTTCACCTCCGGCCACACCCGCGACATTCTCTCCAGCAACCACCTGCTGAGCCCCGACATTCATCTGCTGAGCAAGCCCTACAGCCCCGAAGCCCTCACGCTACGGGTGCGCAGCATGCTTACCGCACGACAAGGTTGCCAATGACTTCACCGCGCAGCATTCCCCCGATCTCCGTCCAACGCCCAGGTTTCGTCCGGGTACGCGGCGCCCGCGAACACAACCTGCGCAACGTCGACGTGGATATTCCACGGGATGCCCTGGTGGTGTTTACCGGCGTGTCAGGTTCCGGCAAGTCGTCACTGGCGTTTTCCACGGTGTATGCCGAGGCCCAGCGCCGTTATTTCGAGTCGGTGGCGCCTTATGCGCGGCGCCTGATCGATCAGGTCGGCGTGCCGGACGTGGACTCCATCGAAGGCCTGCCGCCGGCCGTGGCCCTGCAACAACAGCGCGGCACGCCGAGCGCGCGTTCCTCGGTGGGCAGTGTGACCACCTTGTCGAGCCTGATCCGCATGCTGTATTCGCGCGCCGGCAGCTACCCGCCGGGCCAGGCGATGCTGTATGCCGAGGACTTTTCGCCGAACCTGCCCCAGGGCGCCTGCCCGGAGTGCCATGGCCTGGGCCGCGTGTATGAGGTGACCGAGGCGCTGATGGTGCCCGATCCCTCATTGACGATCCGCCAGCGTGCGGTGGCCGCCTGGCCGTTGGCGTGGCAGGGCCAGAACCTGCGCGACATCCTCGTGACCCTGGGCTATGACGTCGATATCCCCTGGCGCGACCTGCCGAAAAAGCAGCGTGACTGGATCCTCTTCACCGAAGAAACCCCGACGGTGCCGGTGTACGCCGGCTTCACCCCGGCGCAGACCCGCGACGCGTTGAAGCGCAAGCTGGAGCCGAGTTACCAGGGCACATTCAGCGGTGCGCGGCGCTATATCCTGCACACCTTCAGCCACACCCAAAGCGCGCTGATGAAAAAGCGCGTGTCGCAGTTCATGCAAGGCAGCGCCTGCCCGCTGTGCGAGGGCAAGCGCCTGACGCGTGCCGCGCTGTCGGTGAAATTTGCCGGGGTGGATATCGGCGAGTTGTCGCAGCTGTCTCTTTCGCAACTGGCCGAACTGTTGCGCCCGGTGGCGGCAGGGCAGGACCGCATGAAGCTGTCGGTGGAGAAACGCCTGGCCGCGCAACGCATCGCCCAGGACCTGCTCGAACGGGTCAGCACCTTGATCGACCTGGGCCTGGGTTACCTGTCCCTGGAGCGCAGCACGCCGACACTGTCGTCCGGCGAGTTGCAGCGTTTGCGCCTGGCCACGCAATTGGGCTCGCAGTTGTTCGGCGTGATCTATGTGCTGGACGAGCCCTCGGCGGGCCTGCACCCGGCCGATGGCGAGGCGCTGTTCACCGCGCTCGAGCGCCTGAAAGCCGCCGGCAATTCGCTGTTCGTGGTGGAGCATGACCTGGAAACCATGCGCCGCGCCGACTGGCTGATCGACGTGGGCCCGGCCGCCGGCGAACACGGCGGGCAAGTGCTGTACAGCGGCCCGCCGGCCGGGCTGGCGCACGTGCAGGCTTCGCAGACCCGCGCGTACCTGTTTGCCGAAGGGCAGGCGTTGCCCTCGACGCGCCGTGAGCCCGCCCAGTGGTTGCAGCTGGAAGGGGTGACGCGCAACAACCTCAATGACGTGAAGGTGGATTTCCCGTTGGGCTGTTTCACGGCGGTGACCGGTATTTCCGGCTCGGGCAAATCCAGCCTGGTCAGCCAGGCGCTGCTGGACCTGGTGGGCAGTGGCCTCGGCAGCCGGGTGGTCAATGACGAAGATCCCAGTCTGGAGGACGACGCCCCGCAAACCAGCGGCGGGCACATCCGCTCCGGGCTCGAGCATATCCGTCGGCTGGTGCAGGTGGACCAGAAACCCATCGGCCGTACGCCGCGTTCCAATCTGGCGACCTACACCGGGCTGTTCGACAACGTGCGCAAACTGTTTGCCGCCACGCCGGCGGCCACGAAGCACGGTTATGACGCGGGACAGTTCTCGTTCAACGTCGCCAAGGGCCGTTGCCCGCAGTGCGAGGGTGAAGGGTTTGTCAGCGTTGAGTTGCTGTTCATGCCCAGCGTGTACGCGCCATGCCCGACCTGTCACGGTGCGCGCTACAACCCCGAGACCCTGGCGATCAAATGGCAAGGCCTGAGCATCGCCCAGGTGCTGGGGCTGACGGTGGAACAGGCGGTCGAGGTGTTCGCCGAGCAACCTGCTGTGCTGCGTTCACTGCAGGTGCTGCGCGATATCGGTTTGGGCTACTTGCGCCTGGGTCAGCCGGCGACCGAGCTGTCCGGTGGCGAAGCGCAACGCATCAAGCTCGCCACCGAGCTGCAACGCAATGCCCGGGGCGCGACCTTGTATGTGCTCGACGAGCCGACCACCGGATTGCATCCCCGCGACGTCGACCGCTTGCTCAGCCAGCTCAATCAACTGGTGGACGCAGGGCACACGGTGGTTGTGGTGGAGCATGAAATGCGCGTAGTGGCCCAGAGCGACTGGGTGATCGACATCGGGCCGGGGGCCGGCGATGAGGGCGGCACCGTGGTTGCCTGTGGCACGCCGCAAAAGGTCGCCAGGAGCAAGAAAAGCCGCACCGCGCCGTTTCTGGCGCGCGAGCGGGTCTAACAACCAGGGAAGGTCACTTGTGAGAGGGTGTTGGGTCAGTTGGATGTGTGTTTGGGCTTCTTGAGTAAATCTCAGGTGATCCCGAACCTGTGCGGCCACCTTCGGCCAATGTGGGAGGGGGCTTGCTCCCGATAGCGGTGGGTCAGTCAATGCAGATGTTGACTGTGACACCGCCATCGGGAGCAAGCCCCTCCCACAGGTGGATCAGTGTTGATTCAGCTGGATTTGCTGTTTGGCCTGCTTGACCACATTTTCCACGGTGAAGCCGAACTTCTCCTGCAGTTTGGCCAGTGGGGCCGAGGCGCCGAAGCTGTTCATCACCACTTTGGCGCCGGTCTGCCCGACATAGCGGTCCCAGCCCAGCGGGCCGGCCTGTTCCACCACCACGCGGGCTTTCACCGCGGGCGGCAAGACGCTGTCGCGGTAGGCCTGGTCCTGGTCTTCGAACAGTTCCCAGCTGGGCATCGAGACGACCTGCGCGGCAATCCCTTCACCCTTGAGCTGTTCATACGCCGCCACCGCCAGGCTCACTTCACTGCCCGTCGCCAACAGCAGCACTTGAGGTTGCTCGGCACCCGCCAGCACATAGGCACCCTTGGCCGCGCCGCTGGCGGCTGCGTACTTCGTACGGTCCAGGGTCGGCAGCGGCTGGCGCGAGAGCACCACACAACTGGGCCGATGGGTTTGCGCCAGCGCCACTTTCCACACTTCCAGGGTTTCATTTGCATCGCCCGGGCGCAGGGTCAGCAGTCCCGGTGTGGCGCGCAGTTGGGTCAGGTGCTCGATGGGCTGGTGAGTGGGGCCGTCTTCGCCCACGCCGATCGAGTCATGGGTAAACACGAACACCACCGGCAGTTCCATGATCGCCGCCAGGCGGATCGGCGGTTTCATGTAGTCGCTGAACACCAGGAAGGTCGAGGTGTACGGCCGCAGGTAGGACAGCGCCATACCGTTGGCAATCGCGCCCATGGCGTGTTCGCGGATGCCGAAGTGCAGGTTGCGCCCGCTATAGTCATCGGCGCTGAAACGCCCGGCGCCGTCGAAGGTGAGGTTGGTCTTGGTCGAAGGCGACAAATCCGCCGAACCGCCGAGCAGCCAGGGAATCTGCTGGGCGAAGGCGTTCAGCACCTCGCCACCGGCGGCGCGGCTGGCCACGCCCTTGGCGTCGGCCGCATAGTCGGGCAGTTGCGCCTGCCACTGCGCGGGCATTTCGCCGGCGCGCATGCGCTGCAGTTCATCGGCCAGTTGCGGGTCGAGGCGCGACAGGGTCTGGTTCCACTGCGCAAACAAAGGCTCGGCACGCTCATGCAGCGCGTCACGCAATACCGTGCGCGCGACTTCGGGCACCAGGAAGCTGGAATCTTCCGGCCAGCCGTAGGCCGCCTTGGTCAGGCGAATTTCGTCGTCACCCAACGGCTCGCCGTGGGCCGCTGCGGTGTTGTGTTTGTGCGGCGAGCCGTAGCCGATCACGCTGTCCACCACAATAAGGGTCGGCGCGCCGGTGTTGGCCTGGAAGGTGGTCAATGCGTCGCTCAATGCCTGCAAATCATTGGCATCGGTGACGTGCAGGGTGTGCCAGCCATAGGCCTGGAAGCGTTTGATCACGTCTTCGCTGAACGCCAGTTCCGTGTGGCCTTCGATGCTGATGGTGTTGTTGTCGTAGATCCAGCACAGGTTATCCAGCTTCAAGTGGCCGGCCATCGACGCGGCTTCGCTGCTGATGCCTTCCATCATGTCGCCGTCGCCGCACAGGGTGTAGACGTTGTAATCGAACAGCACCTGACCGTCGCGGTTGAAGCGCTTGGCCAGCCAGCGCTCGGCCATCGCCATGCCGACGCTGTTGGCGCAGCCCTGGCCGAGCGGGCCGGTGGTGGTCTCCACGCCAGTGGTCATGCGGTACTCGGGGTGCCCTGGGGTTTTGGAACTCATCTGCCGGAACTGCTTGATATCGTCCAGGCTGATTGCCGGCTGGCCGCTGCGCTTGCCGTGGGCGTCGATCTCGACCACACCGGCCAGGTGCAGCAGCGAATACAGCAGCATCGACGCATGGCCCACCGACAGCACAAAGCGGTCGCGGTTGGGCCAGTCCGGGTGCTCGGGGTGATAGCGCAGGAATCGACTCCACAGCGTATACCCCACCGGCGCCAGGCCCATGGGCGTGCCCGGATGGCCGGAGTTGGCCTTCTGCACGGCGTCCATGGCCAGGGTGCGGAGGGTGTTGATGCATTGGGTGTCGACAGCGGTGGCAGCGTGATTCATGAACCGGTCTCCCTTGGGTGGCGATCTACAGTGGAGGGCAGCTCAGCGCAAAGGTTTGATCCCATCCTTCGCGCCGCGACGAACGGAACCGATGGGCTTGAAACATGACAAGCGCGTCAGGAATGGGCTAGTTTCAAAGGCGTAAGCCATTGATCAACGTGAGGAGGTAGGCCATGCCAGTTAAACACGACCTGTATCAGGACCTGGGGATGAGCAAGGACGACGTTCACAAACACAGGGCGAACGATAAACGGCTGGACGCGCTGCTCACTCGCTATGACGCCGCCGACAAGGACGTGCTGGAGGCGGAAAAAGCCAGTGCCAACGATGAGGATGTAGAGAAGCTCAAGAAGAAACGCCTGTTGATCAAGGACGAGATCAGCGGCCGCCTGAGCTGAATGCCAACGGCTGTAGGAGCACGCTTGCTCCTACAGCAATGCCTGGGTGCAGGCGTCGATGGAACGCTGCTGCGTCTGTGCATACAACTGCAATTCATCGATTGTCCTGCACCCCAGCGCCTGCTCGAACTCGGCCTGGTTCGAGTTCGCCGCATAGTGACTCTGCGCCGCATCCCCCAAATTCGACTGGAAAATCCCCGCCGCACTCACCGGCAGAAAATCCTCATACACCAACGGTTCAATCGCCACATGGCCGGCGCGCAAAAGTGCCTCCAGCGTGTGCGGCCGGTCGGCCTGGCCGCGTGCTGCCAGGCCCTGCTCGGTGGCGAAATAACGAAAATAGGCCAGGCCCTGTTCACGCATCAGCCCATGATCGTCGGGGAACGCCTGGAAGTGCTGTGCCATCAACTGCGTGTAGCGCCCGGCGTTGGCCTCGTTGGGAAAGGCACCCAGTTCCTCGCGCGCGGCGTTCAGCAGTTGGTCGTACAGCGCGCGGCCCTTGGGGGTGAGGGCGACGCCGCGTTGTTCGATTTCGCCGAAGCGCGCGCTGTGGCTGCCGTGGGCATCGGTGAAGGCGATGGGTTCGTCCAGCGCCTTGAAGCTGGTCTGGCGCAGCAGGATCGGGCAGCGGCGGCGCGGCGGTCCTTCGATCACCGCCTTGGGCGTGATGCCTTTGCCGGGCATCGCGGCCTGCACCTGGTCGATGTCCAGGGTGCGCGGGGTCAGGTGATTGATGTGCGGGCCCTTGAAGGCCACCACATCGGCGATCAGGCGGTGCTGGTCACTCAATTGCCGGTACTGCGCGCCGGTGACGGTAGCAGTGTGGTGCCAGCGAAAAGTCTCCAGGGCCTGGCGGATGAATTCATCGGCCTGCGCGGCGTTGAGGCCGCCGTGTTGCTCGGCGTGTTCGATCAGCGCCAAAGCGCCCGGGGTGAAGATCGAGCGTTTGGCCAGGGCGGTTTCGGCGAAGGCGCGCAGCTCGGGGTTTTCGATCAGTTCCAGGCGCAGCAGCGAGGTGAATACGCGGAACGGGCTGGTTTGCAACGCGCTTTCATGCATCGCACGAAACGCCGTGGAATGCACCGGCACCCCGGCCGGGGTCAGGTCGTAATAGCCCACCGGCTGCATGCCCATCACCGCGAACAAGCGGCGCAGGGTTGCCAGTTCGGCAGCCGTGCCCACGCGAATGGCACCGTGGCGTTCCAGGTCCAGACGCTGGCGTTCGCCAGTGCGTTGCAGCTGTTGCGCCAGGCCCGGGTCGCTGTCGAGTACGCGGCGGTTGGTCTCGGCCACCAGCTCCAGCAGCGCGCCATAAAGCGGCACTTCATCGCGGTACATGTCGGACATGGCCCTGGAGAAACCTTTGCGAATGTCGTCGGGGCTGACGTGGGCGGTGCTGGACATAGAAAAATTCCTGATGGCAGTGGCGATGAGCGTGGCCGTTCACGGGATTTTGTTGGGCGCGGGGTGCGCGTGCAAACGAAGAATCCTCAGGACTTCATTCTGCAAATGAATGAAAGGCGTCTTCCAAGTCTTCATGTGCATCCGCGCGCGGTTGGGCTCTACACTGCGTCTATCAGGCAGGCGACGGAGGACTCCATGACGGCCACACCCAATACCCGACTACGTGAAACGGTTGAAGGCCAGCGCCTGGCGACCGAGGATGCCGAGGATTGGCGCGCGTGGGGGCCGTATTTGAGTGAGCGCCAATGGGGCACGGTGCGCGAAGACTACAGCGCCGACGGCGATGCCTGGCGCTACTTCCCCCATGAACATGCGCGCAGCCGCGCCTATCGCTGGGGCGAGGATGGCCTGGCCGGTTTCAGTGACAAGGCGCAGCGCTGGTGCCTGGGCCTGGCGCTGTGGAACGAGCGCGATGTGATCCTCAAGGAGCGCCTGTTCGGCCTGAACAACGCCGAGGGCAACCACGGTGAGGACGTCAAGGAGCTGTACTTTTTCGTCGACGGTGTGCCGAGCCATGCCTATATGCGCATGCTCTACAAATACCCCCATGCAGCGTTTCCCTATGCCGACCTGATCAGCGAAAACGCGCGACGCGGGCTGGGTGATGCCGAGTATGAAATCCTCGACACCGGCGTGTTTGCAGACAACCGCTATTGCGACGTCAGCGTCGAGTACGCCAAGCATCAGCCGGACGATATTTGTATGCGCGTCACCGTGCACAACCGCGCCGAGCAGCCGACGCGCCTGCAGGTGCTGCCCCAGGTGTGGGCGCGCAACGACTGGAGCTGGACCGCTGACGCCGCCAAGCCGCAATTGAAACTCGACGGTGAGCGCGTGCTCGCGCGTCATCATGAATTGCCCGATTACCAGCTCGGCGCCTGGGGCCAGGACGGCGTGGAATGGCTGTTCTGCGAGAACGAAACCAACTACCCCAGGCTTGACGGGCAAGCCGCGCCCGGGCCGTTCAAGGATGGCATCAACGATTACGTGGTGGACGGTGTGCAGGCCGCCATTCGGCGTGACGCGGGCACCAAGGTCGCCGCGCGTTTCATCCTGGAGCTGGCGGGGCTGGAAAGCAAAACGGTCTACCTGCGCTTTGCGCCGGTGGGCGCGCCTGAGGTCAATGCGCGCAAGCTGTTCGACCAGCGCCGCGAGGAAACCGATGACTTCTACGCCGCCCTGCAACAGGGCCTCGTCGATGAAGACGCACGCAATGTGCAGCGTCAGGCCCTGGCCGGCCTGCTGTGGTCCAAGCAGCTCTATTATTTCGATGTGAACCAGTGGCTCGACGGCGACCCGGCCCAACCGGCGCCGCCGCCCGAGCGCTTGCACATTCGCAATACCCATTGGCGGCACTTGTCCAACTTCGACATCCTCTCAATGCCTGACACCTGGGAATACCCGTGGTACGCGTCCTGGGATCAGGGCTTCCAGGCGGTGGCGTTTGCCCTGATCGACCCGGGCTATGCCAAGCAACAACTGCTGCTGTTGGTGAAGGACCGCTTCATGCACCCCAATGGCCAGTTGCCGGCCTATGAGTGGCGTTTCGACGATGCCAACCCGCCGGTGCATGCCTGGGCCAGCTGGCGCGTGTATCAGCAGGACAAGGCGCTCACGGGCGTCGGCGATATGGATTTTCTCGAGCGGATTTTCCACAAGCTGCTGCTGAATTTTTCCTGGTGGGTCAACCGCAAGGATGCCGAGGGGCGCAACCTGTTTCAGGGCGGGTTTCTGGGCCTGGACAACATTGCCTTGTTCGACCGCTCGGCGACGTTGCCACCGGGTTATCAACTGGATCAGGCCGATGGCACCGCGTGGGTGGCAGCCTATGCGCTGGACCTGATGCGCATCGGCCTGGAACTGGCCAGGCGCAATGCGGTGTACGTCGACATTGCGGTGAAGTTCTTCGAGCACTTCCTGTATATCGCCGGCGCCATCAACCGCGTCGACGACAGCGCCGAAGGCCTGTGGGATGAGCAGGACCTGTTTTTCTACGACGTGCTGCACCGCCCCGATGGCCACAGCGAGCCGGTGCGCCTGCGCTCGATTGTCGGCCTGATGCCGCTGTTCGCCGTGCTGGTGCTGGAGCAGCGCGAGCATGAAGGCCTGGCGGGGTTGCGCGAACGGCTGTTGGGCTTTATACATCACCGGCCTGATCTGGCCAGGCTGGTGTCGCGCTGGAATGAACCGGGGCAGGGCAATCGCCTGTTGCTGGCGTTGTTGCGCGGCGAGCGCACCAAGGACCTGCTGCGGCGCATGCTGGATGACGATGAGTTTCTCTCGGCGTTCGGCGTGCGCTCCTTGTCCAAAGCCTTCGCCGAGCAGCCGCTGGCGCTGCAGATGAATGGCGACAGCCTGAGCGCGCGCTATCAGCCCGGCGAATCCGATTCACGCCTGTACGGCGGTAATTCCAATTGGCGCGGGCCGGTGTGGATGCCGGTGAACTACATGCTGATCGAGTCGCTGCGCGAGTTTCATCGTTACTACGCGGATAATTTTTCGGTGGAGTACCCCACGGGGAGTGGTTATCTGGCGTCGATGGGGGAGGTCGCCGACAGCTTGAGTCAGCGCTTGACGCGATTGGTTCTAAGGGATGAAAACGGCCTGCGGCCTTCGATGGCGGGGTATGCGCAGCTGGAGGCGGACCCGGCGAGTCGCGACCTGGTGCTGTTCCATGAGTATTTCCATGGAGAAACGGGGCGAGGCCTGGGGGCGTCGCATCAGACGGGGTGGAGCGCGTTGGTGGCGTTGTTGCTGCAACCGAAAAACTGATATGGGAGGGGCGAGCCCCTCCCACGGGTACTCAGGACGGGAACAATTCGCTCAGCTTCATGGCCAGCATCATGTCGCCTTCGGTGCGCAGCTTGCCGCCCATGAACGCCTGCATGCCGTCGGTGGAGCCGTCGACGATGCCTTCCAGGGTTTCGCTGTCCATCACCAGCGTGACCTGGGCGTCCGGGTTTTCGCCTTCCAGCAGTTCGCAGGTCTCGTCCTTGACCACCAGCGAGAAGTTCTTGGTGTCATCGATACGGAAACCGAACACCAGGTCCAGACCTTCGGCGGCGCTTGGGTTGAATTTGGCTTTCATTGCTGCTACGGCTTTGGCTACGTCAGTCATGGTTTCGATCCTTTAGGGTAGAGTCCAGTGACCTTGGGGTCACGGTGGGCCGCAGTTCATCGGAACGTGATGAGCTGCGGCGCCTTCAACAGTTGCAAGTGCGCATGACTGTTGAAGGAAGCCAGGGCCACCTCGCGACCGCGGAATTTCAGCTGGTTGAGCGAGGTGTTAACAATGTGCCAGTTCAGCTCGAAGGCCTGCGCGGCAGGCATTCGGGTGATCAGGTGGAGCAGGGCGGTGATGGTGCCGCCGGAGGTGAACACGGCGATCTTGTCGGCGTCGTCGGCCTTATCCAGCAGACGCTGCAGACCGCCCTGTACGCGCTCGACGAACCCCAGCCAGCTTTCCAGCCCCGGCGGGTCGTAAGTGCCGGCCAGCCAGCGGTCGATGATCAGCGCAAAGATGCGCTGGAACTCGCGGCGGTTTTGCGCGGCGTTGCGCAGGATGTCGAGGGCGTCGGGTTCTTCGCTCAACAGCTCGGGGAGCAGCGCGCGGATCACCGCTTCGGCGTCGAATTCATTGAATGCGCTGTCGGTTTCCACGGGCGGGACCGGCAAGCCGAGGGCGCTGAAGGATTCGAAGGTGGCGGTGGCAGTGTGCTGTTGGCGGCGCAGGTCACCGGCGATGCAGCGGTCGAAGGCAAGCCCCAGGTCGGCGAGATGACGACCGAGCACCTGCGCCTGTTCCACACCGATGGGCGACAGGACGTCATAGTCGTCTGCCCCGAAAGAGGCCTGGCCATGCCGAATCAGATAGATGCTGCCCACGTCCGTTTTCCTGGGTACGTTGAAACGTCCGACGAGGTTATGGGGATGCCCGGAAGCTGTCAATGGAAAAACATACGCTTGTTTTAAAAGGTAGTTGGAGGGCGGCTGCTGGCGGTTTGGGCACTGGTTTGCAGGCAGTGCCGCCGGTATGCTGGGGCCATCCGCGCCTGGCGCACTGCACTTGTAAGGAGAACCATGGATTTTCTGGCTGAATACGCGAGCTTTCTCGCAAAAACTGTCACCCTGGTGGTCGCGATTCTGGTCGTCCTGATCAGCTTCGCGGCGCTGCGCAGTAAAGGACGTCGCAAGTCCGCCGGCCAGTTGCAGGTCAGCAAGCTCAATGATTTCTACAAGGGGTTGCGTGAGCGCCTGGAGTCGTCCCTGCTTGACAAGGACCAGCTCAAGGCCCTGCGCAAGTCCGAAAGCAAAACCGAAAAGAAGAACAGCAAAAAGAAGCCAGAGGCCCGGCCCCGGGTGTTCGTGCTGGATTTCGATGGCGATATCAAGGCCTCGGCCACCGAGAGCCTGCGCCATGAAATCACCGCGTTGCTGAGCCTGGCCACGCCCGAGGACGAAGTGGTGCTGCGCCTGGAAAGCGGCGGCGGCATGGTGCACAGCTACGGCCTGGCCTCGTCGCAACTGGCGCGCATTCGCCAGGCGGGCGTGCCGTTGACCGTGTGCATCGACAAGATCGCGGCCAGCGGCGGCTACATGATGGCGTGCATTGGCGAGAAGATCATCAGCGCGCCGTTTGCCATCCTCGGCTCCATCGGTGTGGTCGCGCAGTTACCCAACGTCAACCGCCTGCTTAAAAAGCACGACATCGACTTTGAAGTGCTGACCGCCGGTGAATACAAGCGCACCCTCACGGTGTTCGGCGAAAACACCGAGAAAGGCCGGGAGAAGTTTCAGGAAGACCTGGATATCACCCACCAACTGTTCAAGAACTTCGTCTCGCGTTACCGCCCGCAGCTGTCAATCGATGACGTTGCCACCGGAGAGGTGTGGCTGGGCGTGGCGGCGCTGGACAAGCAACTGGTGGACGCGCTGCAGACCAGCGACGAATACCTGGCCACCAAGGCCAAGACGGCCGAGGTGTTCCACCTGCACTACGCCGAGCGCAAGAGCCTGCAGGAACGTGTGGGCCTGGCGGCCAGCGGTTCAGTGGACCGGGTGCTGCTGACGTGGTGGAGCCGCCTGACCCAACAGCGGTTCTGGTAAGACTGTAGTTTCTGTGACTAGCGGCTTGCCTGCGAAGATGATTTTTCGGTGCGCATATTCGTTTCTGCGGTAACGGCGACTTAGGGTTCCGCCCTGACGGCGGGTCACTTTGGAAAGCCCCAAAGTAACCAAAGGGCTCTTGCCCCAACACTCGGCACCTCGCCCAGGCTCGGTGTGCCCGAACGCAGGCTTTGGAGCGTGGGCCGCCGCGATGGGCCATCCTTGGCCCAGCGCGGCTAACCCGGCGTCCTGCCGGGTTACCCACGCTCCAAAACCTGCGTTCGGCCAGCGTGTTTGACGGGGCGCTTCCAGATCAAAAGCAAAAGCGCGGCGGCCTGAGCGCCGACCGGAATGGTTTGCGAACGCTGTACAAAATGTGGGAGGGGGCTTGCTCCCGATGGCGTCGGCCCAGCAAACATTGATGTTGAAGACCCACCGCTTTCGCGGGCAAGTCGAATCGTCGCACCGCCGCTTCCACAAGGGATCTGCGCTTAACTGACTGGCCTTAGGGCAATCCCGCTCGCCACAGTGATGTGGCTGTCTGACATTTCAGGCTTTAAAACCAGGCGTTCTCCCACAGTTGGATCTGCATGCATACCTGAATCAGAAGTTGACCGATGCACTCAAGCGGGCCGTCAACGGTGCGCCCTGGAACAGGTAGTCATCGCCCATGTACTCGCCCGCGTCGCGCCAGTATCGCTTGTCGAACAGGTTGTCGACGCTCAGGCGAAACACCGTTTCATAGCCATCGAGCCGGGTGGTGTAGCGGCTGCCGACATTGACCACCGCATAATCCCCCACCGCTGCATTGCCGGTGCGATTGGCGTACTTTTTGGCGCTGTAGTGCACGCCGCCCAGCACCGCCAGACCGTTCACCCACGGCAACGCGTAATCTCCATACACACTGGCGCGCAGCGTGGGCACGTTGATTGCCTGATGATCTTCATAACCCGGCGTGCCGCTGCCGCTCACCCGCGCACGAATCGCCGCCACGCTGGTTGCGATCTGCAGGCGCTCGGTGGCCCAGCCGTTGGCCGAGAGCTCCAGGCCTGTGTTTTTCTGCTCGCCCTGTTGTACGTAAGTGAATTTGCCGGTGCCGTCGGGCTTGGCATATTGATAGGCCTGGCGCGTCTGGAACACGGCGGCGGCGAAGCTGATGCGGCGCCAGTCGTATTTCACCCCGGCTTCGATCTGCCGTGATGTGGTCGGTGCCTGGGTGGTATCGGGATTGCTCGCAAACCACGGCGCGGTGCCGCCCAGGGACAGGCCCTTGCTGTAGCTGGTGTACAGCGAAACAGCCTGCACCGGCTTGTAGATCAACGCCGCCTGGGGCAGGAACACAGACTGTTGGGTATGCCGTGCCGGGTTGCCGTCGCTGTCGAAGGCGCGCTCATCCAGGCGTACTTCACGGCCGCCGACGACGGTTTGCCATTGTTCGCTCAGGCGCATGCGGTCGGTGACGAACACGCCGTACTGGCGGCTGTCGAGGGCCCGATGACTGTCGTTGAGCGGCTTGTCGGTGGCGGTGAAGGTCGGCACGTCCTCGTCGACAGTGGCGGTGCCAATCAGCTCGTTGACTGGCATGCGTTTGTCGACCACCCGGCGAAAGGCGCTGCTGCCGAAGGTCAGCTCATGACCGATGCCGGCGGTGTCGAACAGGCCGGTCATGGTTGCTTGCACTTCATCGTCGCGGCGCGTGTCATCCGGGCTGCGGAAGTCGTAGACGTCGTAATTGCCTTCGGGGCTGAAGTAGTTGGGCGTGCTCGAGCCGCTGCAACTGGCCGAACCGTAGCAGCCCCAGGCAAACGCGCTGTAGTCGTCGATCACCACCTGGCTGCGGGCTGCACTGAGGCTGCCTTTCCATTGGTCGCTGAAGCGGTACTCGAACTTGCCGTTGAGGTTCAGCGAGTCGATGCCCACCTGCCTGGAACCGCTCTGGTGCCCCAGCAGTTTTTTCGGCGATGCGCCGTGGGGCACTTCAGTGCCGCCCAGCAATTGATAGCCCGGCACCGAGCGCTGTTGCTTGTTCTGGTATTCCGCGTCCAGTTGCAACACGGCGTCTGGGCTGAGGTTCCAGTCAAAGGCCAGGGACACGAAATCGCGCCGGCCATCGGCGTGCTCCACATAGGTATTGAGGTCTTCATGGGCCACGTTGGCACGCAGGCCGAATTGCTGCTCGCTGCCGAACCAGCCGCCCACATCCGTGGCCACATAGCCGCTGCCGCGATCATCGGTGGAGACGGTGACCGAACGCACCTCTTCCGGGCGCTTGGTCACATAGTTGATGACGCCGGCGGGTTCGGAAATCCCGCTTTGCAGCCCGGCCAGGCCCTTGAGCACTTCCACCTGCTGCTTGTTCTCCAGCGCAACGTTCTGCTCGCCAGTGATGGTGCGCCCGTTGATCTTGTAGCTGCTCGCCGCATTCAGCGAGAAGCCGCGCACCACGAAGTTTTCGTAGTAGCCGATCGGCGCATAGCTGTCGCCCACCGAGGCGTCGTTGCGCAGCACTTCACTGAGCAGGCGGGCCTGCTGGTCCTTGATCAGCGTGGCGTTGATGACCGTGATCGAGGCCGGTGTGTCGAGTAACGGCGCTTCGTTGAACCCGCCGACCGACGCGCTCTCGGTGCGGTAGCCGGAGGCTTCCTCGCCCTGGACCTGTAGCGCCGGCAGTTCGATTTCAGCCGCCTGGCTGCTGCCCATGCCGCTGCTGAGCAACAGACCGAGGGCAAAAGGTGAAGTGATGACGGGACGAAGACGCATAACCATAACCATGGGGCAGGGCCTTAAAGCGTTGGGCGGGGGGCGCATAAGCTAGGCATAACGGCGGGATATTACAAGATTGAGCGTTGGCTCAGGCCTCGTGGGCACCGCTTGACCTACAGAAGGCGTCAGTAATGGGCTCGACGCGAACCTCCATTCTCTGATCGTTCAATCAAGTCAACGAACCTAGAGTCGACGATTCTTCAATCACAAATGGATTTGACTGCATGACATCCTGCATTTCGACAACCAACCGGCTCGGCTCACTGAATCTTGCCCTGAAAGACAGCCTGATCTTCACACCCGCTGAACACGGTGCCACACAGATACGCCTCAAGTGGGGCGAAGACCTCGACCCTGTCACCACCCAGTTGGTGACGCTGGACTATGACTACCACGGCCACCCGCCCATCAACGGTGTGTATCAGGGGCAGATCCGCGTCCAGCAGTCACTGGTGCAGGGCCTGTTGAGCGACTACCAGGCGGTGGGCGATAACCGTTTTGCAGAAACGGCTTTCGGCCTGTACACGCCACCAGCCGTAGGGCCAGAGATAAAGCTGGTTGCGAATGTCGACGAGTTCGCTTTTCAGGGCAGCGGTAATCATAAGGTTTACGAGGGTATCTACCGCCGCACCGACCCGCAGACCTACGGGCCTTCCACGCAACTTGCGATCACTGCGGCCGAGTTTAAAAAATGGGTGTGGACGCTCGATTACAAAGAGTTGTATCAAGAGTACCTGTATAGCAACTTGCCATCGGATGCCACGATCATGGGGAGCGAGCCTTACGCGTTGCGCACCTCAATGAAGACAGCATTCGTCATGGCTGCCTTTTTGCAAAATCTTGAATCGAGCCTGACCCTTGCCGGATTGCAGTTGGCTCTTTCAGTGGCGGGACTTGGAGAAGACGCTGTTGAGTTCTCTGGCATCAGCAGTGTTCAGTTGGAGCAACGCACCTTTCCAATGGCGCATGTAGAAGTTTCCCGCCTGATGATCTATCGCTACACGGCGCGGGATCTTTGGGTAGTGCGTCATCGTCGCAGCGGTGTGGTGCTGCTCTATGTACCAGGCAATTCGTCGCCGCTTCATCAGTTCGCAAACATGAAGGCATTGCGCGCCTGGATCGTAGAGCAAGGCAAACACCGAGAGAAAAGAGTGGCCCTCTGCGAGCATTTCGAAAAAGACGACCGCAGCGACGGCACCTTTCACGCGGGTGTGCTGACAGCATTGCAGGCCATGGCCCAGTATCCGAAGCAGCATCACCTTACTCGCGAATCGGGCTTCTTCAACAATGACGGGTATTGGAACCCGGACGATTACATCCTGCTGGATACCGTTGCGAATTCAGTTGATCCGTTTGCTGAATTGGTCAAGGTATTCAAGCAGACAAGCCTGGCCACTGCCGAGGAAGCCATTCGCGACGATGCCGATGTCAATCGCGACAATCTGGCGGCCGTGATCAATCCGGTGATCGGCTGGATAAACCGATGGGGCGCGCTGGCTATTTTCTTTCCCGGTGGTGAAGGCTTGCTGGGTCTGGCCGGGTTGATCGACGCCGCGCAGGGGGTGTCTGAAGTGGTGGAAGGCGAGAGCCGGGATAAAATCAATGAAGGCGTGACCCGAACGGTCTTTGGCTTGCTCAATGCGCTGCCGCTGTTGATCAAGACCGGCGTAGCGCTGGCCGGCCCGGCGTCAAAGCCAACACCGCGGCCCAGGCCGCCTGTGCTCGATGAGGGGGGCGCAAGCATTCAACCTCCCTCCGAGCCCATCGTTACCCCATCGTCGCCTCACGTCGTTGCTGCTGAAATCTTCATCCCGCCAGGCGCGGAGAATGTGCCCGTCGCACAGTGGACTCGTCCTCAGTTGATGCGCGGTTTCGGGCGCGAGGTGGAAGGGATTTCGGATGACAGGCTGGAATTGATCCGCCGGGTCAGCGGCGTTTCAGATGAGCAATTGCGCCAGCAACTGATCACGGGCGCCAGGCCCAAAGGGTTGTTTGCCGATACGTTGCTGCGTTTCAAGACCGCTCAGCGAGTGGAAGACTACATTACGCAGCTGGGCAGTGTTCAGTCGCCTCTGGGGGATTTGCACCTGGCCCGCTGGTTGACGTCAGACAGTTCCTGGCCCCGCGGCGTCGGCTTGCGGCTGGTCGATGGTAACAAGGTCATCTGGGAAACCGCCGCAATCACGGCTGAAGAAGATGTGTTGGTTATTCATCCCAAAGGCGGCTCGTTATTCAAAGACCTGGCAAGACGTTTGGGCCCGGAAGAAACACGTCAGTTATTGGGCGATCTACTTGAGCCAGGGGAGCCATATCCTCCCACTTACGTCAGAGCCCGATTGATACACCTCAAGGCCAGGGGGATCGCGCATGATCAGCGGTTGTCGATGTTTGAAGAGCATTACAACGTCCTCACCAAACCGCAGAGTGACCTGCAAAAGGCCCTCGCGCATGAATACCCGTCACTGCCTTTGTCAGTGCGCGATCAGATGTTGCTCGACGAACACATCAGCCCTGACAGCACGTTGACCCTGGCAGAGACCAAGGCGTTGTTTCAGCGTCTGGAACCTCAAGTCTCGGCTTACGAACACGAGTTGCGCCTGGTTCGTGCCTATGAGGGGGCTTATCTCGATAGCATCCGTAACGTGGACAGTGACACGCTGCTGCTGCACAGCGCTCGGCGCATGCCCGGTTGGAACGTGCCGATAACGGTGCGCGAAGGGTCGGCCTCCGGTGTGGTAGTGGACAGGATCGGAGCGCCCTCCCTGCCAAAACAACGCATCATCATCAGGGCAACAAACCGCTACCGATGCCCGGACTCAACGCCGACGCCTGGCTATATCACGGACGACTTTGGCGATGCGCTTGTAGCCAGCCTGACGGATGCGGAGTTTCTCAAGCTGGGCGTGCAGCGCTCACTCGACAACTTCAAGTTCAAGCTACGGCTCAACCTTTTAAACCGGCGCGAATTTGAAACGGTGCTGCGTCGACAGCAATTGCGAACGCCGTTTTTCGAGCCGGAAGAAGGTAGCTTACGGGGGGGGGCTGGAGGGCGAGCGGCAGCCCTGCGGACCGATAGAATGCTGGTGGACACCTACATTCCCGGCTTCACGGATCTGCAAGTCAGCGAATTCATGGAATGTTTCGATTGGGTCGATGATGCGCAAGCCGAGCTACAGCGAATTGTGGATACCCAGGAAAACCTGAGCTACATCTCCGAGTACCAGTGGAGCATTCTGGAGGATGAATATTTCCAAAAGGAAAACGAGGCTTACCAGGATGGCCTCTCGATTGATTCTGATGACGAGTTGCCAGACGCGCCGATCGATGAGGAAGACAAGATCGAGTGGATAATTGATCAGAGTAAACTTGATCCTGAAACGCCACCCGAATGGTTTGAGGAGCTGCGTCGGTTGTACACATGGCGTGGCGCGCAATCGCAAAAGGTCTATCGCAACGGTCGGATGATCGGCTTCAAGCTTGACGCGGATTTCACCGTGTCGGGCAATCGCCCGCTAGTGGACCTTTTCACCTATATGCGCAGCGAGAATCTGCAGTTCAATTCCGTGGTTGCCATCAGTGAACCGGAGGGAATGATTCCTGAGTATTTGGAGATCTATTCCCGCTGCTTCCCGCGTCTTGAAATTCTCGAGATTCAAAACGTGATCCGCTCCGGCTTGCCCGCGGAACTTGTAAAGTTTCCCCGTCTGAGGCAACTGAAACTGACCAGTAACGGGCTGAGCATGCCGCCGGAGGAGAGTGCGTTTTTCAGTCAGATGACGGCGCTGGAGTCACTTGATTTGAGCGGTAATAATCTTGGGACGCCTCCATCGATCGCCACTTTGACCAAACTGCGCCGCCTCACTCTGAATCGCACGGGGTTGACGACTGTTCCCGAGGAGTTGTTTGAACATCAGTCTTTGGAATTTCTGGGGCTGGAGGATAACAATTTCACCTCTATTCCCAGGACAGTTGACTTGAGGCAGGGGCTGGACCTGAATGGAAATCCCTTCAACGATTTGAACACGTTCCAACGTTTACTCTCGTTTGAGCGTGAAACAGGTGTCGAATTATGGGTCAACAATAACGCCCCGCTTTTGAACCAACCCGTTGACTGGCTCAGGGGCTTGCCCGAGTCGGAAGCGGCCGCCAGAACAACGCTATGGCGAAGAGTGGCGGCTCAGGAACTCGTGGCGGACCCGGGAGCTACAAGCATCTTGTCGCGATTCGCCAAGCTCTCCGGCACGGCGGAATATCAGGCAGGTTATGAAGGCCTGCGCAAACGGCTGTGGTTATTCATCAAGCGGATCGTGGATGCGGACGAGATGCTTCGTGTGTACCTGCGATCGATCGCCAACCGTTTGGCGCAGGTCATCAGTCCCGCGCAACTGTTGAGAAGGCTTGAGGAGGCCGTGATTGAGTTCGACTCCGTTCTGCGGGGAGAACTTAGGTATCCAGCGCCTAAATACCCGAGGTTGGAATAACCGATAGTTGGCCGATGCGGTTGAACGATAAGCCGGGCAGTGTTTCAAACACTCACTGAGCACCCCCTGGAATCATGTCGTCTGCTACCTCTGGTGCAGCGGCGTGGTTCGACAGGACAAGGATTTGAATGCTGATTTATTTTCTGGAGTATTTACCGTGGCAACAGCATCTTGCGTGATTGAAATCCCCGCTTCGGCCGATCAGGTCTGGCAATTGATGGGCGGTTTCAACAGCCTGCCGGACTGGCTGGCGTTCATCGCCAGCAGCGAGCCGGGTGAGGGCGGACGCGTGCGTCACCTGCAAACTACCGATGGCGCCGTGATCGTGGAGCGCCTGCAAACCTTTGACAACGTGGCGCGCACCTACAGCTACACCATCGAGCAATCGCCGTTTCCGGTGAGTGCTTACCTGGCGACGGTGCAGGTTGAGGCGCTGAGCGAAACGTCGGCAAAGGTGACCTGGTCCGGCGTATTCACACCGGCAGCGGGCACCACCGAGGCGGCTGCCGAGGCGTTGTTCACTGGTGTGTACCGCGATGGGCTTGCTGCGCTGCGCGCCAACTACCCGGCCTGATCAGATCCGACAGACAGTGCACATCCAACTGTGGGAGGGGGCTTGCTCCCGATAGCGGTGTATCAGCTACAGCCATGCTGACTGAACCACCGCCATCGGGAGCAAGCCCCCTCCCACCGTTTTTTTGCAGTGTCCGGGTTATTTGGGCATCAGTTGTTGCCGGCACTCCAGTGCCAGCCTGGCGCCGCCGCGTGCGCTGCTGCCCACGTCCAGCTTGAAGCCATGCAGGTTGATGATCGCCGCCACAATCGACAAGCCCAACCCGAACCCGCCTTGCTGATCGCCTTCGTCCACCCGGTAAAAGCGCTGGAACACCGCATCGCGCTCGGCCAGCGGAATGCCAGGCCCGGAGTCATGCACTTCAATGCGGGTGCTGCCGGCGTTATTGACCGCGCGCAAAATCACTTCGCCGCCCGGCGGGGTGAACTTGATCGAGTTGCTCAGCAAGTTGGACAGGGCTTCGAACAGCAGTGCGCGGTCACCGCTGATTGGCGGCAAAGACGCCGGCACGTCCAATACCAGTTGCAATTCGCCTTCTTCGGCCAGGGGCAGGTAGAAGTCATGCAGCTCGCGCAGCAGCGGCAGCGGGTCCATCACCAGAAAGCCCGAGCGGCGCTGGTGATCTTCCAGCTCCGAGATGCGCAACAGCCCACGAAAGCGCGCCATCAGCGTGTCGGTTTCGGCAATTGCATCGTCGAGTTTCACCGCGTGCACCGAGTCTTCCTCGGCTTGCTGCTTGATGCGGTACAACTGCGCGCGCAGGCGCGTCAGCGGGGTGCGCAGGTCGTGGGCGATGTTGTCGCACACGCCCTTGACCTCATTCATCAGTTTCTCGATGCGGTCGAGCATGGCGTTGACGATGGCCGCGAGCATGTCCAGCTCATCACGCCGGTCGGACAGCGGCAGGCGATGGGTGAGGTCGCCGGCGACGATGGCCTCGGCGCTCGCCTGAATCCCGCGAATGCGCCGCAGCGGGCGGCGGCGCAGCAGATGCCAGCCGGCGATCCCGGGGATGATGGTCAGCGACAGCGCCCACAACAGGGCGTGCCAGATGATCCGCGTGACGCCGAACAGCGAACCGTTGGCGCGCACCAGCACCAGCCAGCGGCCGTCGTCGGTGTGGGTGGCGACGGCATCGCAGCTGTCCTTGGGCAACTTGGGATCGTCGGATTCGACGCAATTGACCAGCGTGTGGATCTTGCCGTCCAGGGGCAGGTCCGGTGGCACCGCGCGGATCGGCCCGCTCAACGGGCGGAAGGCCTCGTCGAACAGGCCATAGGCGTCTACGCCCTTCATGTCGAAGGTCATGCTGGTGGTCAGCGCTTCCACCAGTTCTTCACCGTCGAAGCGCTGGAACAGGTGCTGGCGCTGCAGCAGCGAATGGCGCGACAGGTCGCTCAGGTAACCCGAGACCTCGTAATACAGCACCCCCATGAGGATGCAGCTCCAGGCCACGAACAGCGAACTGTACAGCGCCAGCAGGCGGCTGCTGGAGGAGCGCCAGCCCTTAGAGGGGTTCAGCAATGACATAACCCGAGCCCCGTACCGTGCGGATCAGCGGCGTGAGGCCCGGGGGATCGATCTTCTTGCGCAGGCGCCCGATGTGCACGTCGATCAGGTTGGTGCCGGGGTCGAAGTGATAGCCCCAGACTTCCTCGAAGATCATCATTCGCGAGAGGATCTGCCCGGTGTTGCGCATCAGGAATTCGAGCAATTTGTATTCGGTGGGCAGCAGGGTCAGCGGCTGATCGGCGCGACTGGCTTCGCGGCTGATCAGGTTCAGTTCCAGGTCCGCCACGCGCAATGCGGTTTCGAACTCCTTGACCGTGCTTTTGCGGCGCAGCAGCACTTCGACGCGCGCGGCCATTTCATCGGAGGCGAAGGGTTTGGTCAGGTAATCGTCACCGCCGGCGCGCAGGCCGCGCACACGCTCGTCGACGTCGGAGAGGGCGCTGATCATCAGGATCGGCGTGGAGACGCCGATGGTGCGCAAGGTGGTAACGATGGCCAGGCCATCCAGTTCCGGCAACATTCGGTCGAGGGTGATCAGATCGTAATCACCACTCACGGCGCGGACCAGGCCTTCGCGGCCATTGTCCACCCAGTCCACCTCCAGTCCATGGCTACTCAGCTCGGCGACGATCTCGCGGGCCGTTACGGCGTCATCCTCGATGGTCAAAATACGGGTCATAGGAGTACCTGGTGAGCGATTCACACTAGAAGTACGCATATTTTGCCAATAAGTAACTGAACGTTTCCTAAATAAAACGTCATCTCCATAAAACTGACAGGAAAATCATCTGGGGGAACAAGCCCCTTCTCACAGGCCGTTGTGTGTGGCTGGGGGGATTGCATTACGCCCGCTCGAAACCCGGGTTTATTGCAACTTGCATGGATTGTGTAAGTTCAATTTAGTTAAGTTATTGAAATATATAGATTTTATTTTTAGAGGGGGCTGGCACGCGGCCTGCACTGTCCCTTTTGAGACTTGTAACACTTTTTTTCCTGCCGGGAGCACAACAACAATGATCACATCATCCACCACGCTTCAAGAATCGAGCGCGCGCTCCGGGGTTTCCTGGGGGGCGATTTTTGCTGGCGCCGCTGCGGCGGCTGCACTGTCCCTGATCCTCGTACTGCTGGGCTTCGGCCTGGGTTTCTCGGCGGTATCGCCGTGGGCCGACAGCGGCATGAGTGCCAAGGGCCTTGGCATTTCCACCATTATCTGGCTGGCTTTCACCCAGATCGTCGCATCGGGCCTGGGCGGTTACATCGCCGGTCGCTTGCGCGTGAAGTGGGCCAACATGCATGGCGATGAGGTGTACTTTCGCGACACCGCCCACGGCTTCCTGGCCTGGGCCGTGGCGACCCTGATCACGGCCGTATTGGTCGTCGGCTCGGTGAGCAGCGTCGTCGGCGGTGGCGTCAAAGCCGGTGCCAGCGTGGCGTCGGGTGCGGCAAGCGGCATGACCCAGGCCGCCGGCAGCATGGCCAAGGGCGCCCACAGCGGCGACTTCGGCTACTACGTCGACAGCCTGTTCCGTGATGATCGCCCTGCAGCGGTCAGCGATGACGCAGCCCATGCCGTGGTCGGTCGCATCTTCGCCCGTACCCTGAGCAACGACGGCCAGTTGGCAGCGGAAGACCGTACCTACCTGGCTCAACTGATCAGCCAGCGCACCAACCTCAGCCAGGCCGATGCCGAAGCGCGTATCGACAAGGTGTATGGCGACGCCCGCAAAGCCATCGAAGACGCCAAGCTCAAAGCCAAGCAAGCTGCCGACACGGCCGCGAAAGTGGCCGCGTACGCCTCGCTGTGGACTTTCGTGTCGCTGTTGATCGGTGCGTTCTTCGCCAGCTTCGCTGCCACCTTCGGCGGTCGCCGTCGCGATGCGGTGGTGTACGTCGAAACCGAAAACTACGTTCGTTAAATAAGGAAGAACATCATGCGCTCATTACTTCTGTGGTTCCTTGGCGTGCCAATCCCGTTGATCATTCTGATCGCGATCTTCATGCACTGATCCGAGCCAGACTCCATCCCGATGTGGGAGGGGGCTTGCTCCCGATAGCGGTATGTCAGCTGGCCTGTTCAGCACTGACACACGCTATCGGGAGCAAGCCCCCTCCCACATTTTGTTTTGCAGGGTGTCAGGTCAGTCGTCGAAACCCACTTGCTCGTGAATCTCGTCCACTTTCAATTCGAGGCGGTAAGCCACGGCGATGAACAAGGCCTGGCACAGGCACAATGTTGCGCTCAATGAGCGGAACGCAAAGGATGATCCCTCGTTGACCAGCAGCACCGCATTCGCGCGCTTGGCCAGGGGCGAGAGGTTGCTGTCGGTAATGATCAGCGTCCTGGCCTGATGGTGCTGGGCGATGCGCAGGCAGTGCTGGGTCTCTTTGCCGTAGGGCGTAAAGCTGATGGCGATCACCAGGTCATTGGCGCGCACGCTGCGCATCTGCTCGCGGTAGCTGCCGCCCAGGCCCGAGACCAGGTGGATGCGTTTATTGGTGTGCTGCAGGTTGTAGACCAGGTAGTCGGCCACCGCAAACGAACGGCGCACGCCCACCACATAGATGTTGTCGGCGTTGACCACCAGGTCCACGGCCTTGTCGAACGCCACGTCATCCAGCTCCAGCCCCAGCCGCTCGATGCCCGATAACGTGGCATTCACGCACTCACGCGCCAGGTCGCCGCCGCTGGCCTTCTGCGACTTGTTGGCGATCATGCTGCGAATGCGCTGCTGGTAGTTCTGCACGGGCGTGGTCTTGTGCGTATACGCCTCGCGAAACAGCGTCTGCATCTCACTGAACCCGCTGAAGCCGAAGCGCTGCGAAAAACGCACGATGGCCGAAGGGTGCACTTCACATTCGCGGGCAATGTCGCTGATGCGGTCGACCATGATCCGGTCGCTCTGCTGGCTCATGTAGCTGGCGATGCGCTTGAGCTGGCGAGGCAGGCTCTCGTATTCATCGGTGATCAGCTGCAACAAACGTTCGGCATTGAGCGGGGCGCTGGCGAGAGCGTCTTGTGAAGGGGTCTCGGACATGGGCAATCCTTCTGGCGTGTCGGTCTGGTGCGCTGGGCGGTGGCGCCAGTCTACAGGGTAGGCGCAAAAAAATACCTCGGCATCACGGCCGGCGGGGCTGCTGAAACGATGCACTGCGGCTGGCGTGAAGCTATGCTGGCTTATTGGAAAAAATATTCCAATAAAAATAATTATGGAATAAATATTGATCGGTGTCGCCGGACGTTCTAGTCTGCTCCCACCAAGAGCGTTTGCCGTCGCCACGGCGGCACAACGCAGGCTGATAAAAATAACAGGAGCCAGCATGGGCCAGACTCGTTTTGCCAGTGGGCGTCAATTGGATCTGATTTGCCTCGGGCGCCTGGGCGTCGACCTCTATGCGCAGCAAGTGGGGGCGCGGCTTGAGGACGTCACCAGTTTCGCCAAATACCTCGGCGGGTCATCCGCCAATATCGCGTTCGGCACTGCACGCCTGGGGCTCAAGTCGGCGATGCTCAGCCGCGTCGGTGACGACCATATGGGCCGTTTTCTGGTGGAGTCCCTGAGCCGCGAAGGTTGCGATGTGAGCGGTATCAAGGTCGACCCGGAACGCCTCACCGCGCTGGTGCTGCTCGGGCTCAAGGACCGCGAAACCTTCCCCCTGGTGTTCTATCGCGAAAACTGCGCCGACATGGCCCTGCGCGCCGAGGACATCGACGAGGCCTTTATCGCTTCCAGCAAGGCGCTGCTGATCACCGGCACGCATTTCTCCACCGACAGCGTGTACAAGGCCAGCATCCAGGCGCTGGATTACGCGGCCCGGCACAACGTCAGGTGCGTGCTGGACATCGACTACCGTCCGGTGCTGTGGGGTCTGGCGGGCAAGGCCGACGGCGAGACGCGCTTTGTGGCCGACCAAAATGTCAGCCAGCACGTGCAGACCATCCTCCCGCGTTTCGACCTGATCGTCGGCACCGAAGAAGAATTCCTCATCGCCGGCGGCAGTGAAGACCTGCTTACCGCGCTGCGCACGGTGCGCGAGCTGACCCCGGCGACGCTGGTGGTCAAACTGGGCCCGCAAGGCTGCACGGTGATCCACGGCGCGATCCCGGCCCGCCTGGAAGACGGCGCGATTTACCCCGGTGTGCGCGTGGAAGTGCTCAATGTGCTGGGGGCCGGCGATGCGTTCATGTCGGGCTTTTTAAGTGGCTGGATCAATGACGCCAGTGACGAGCGTTGCAGCCAGCTGGCCAACGCCTGTGGTGGCCTGGTGGTGTCGCGTCACGCCTGTGCCCCGGCGATGCCAACGCGCGCCGAACTGGATTACCTGTTCAGCAGCCCGGTGCCCATCACCCGGCCGGATCAGGACGAAACCCTGCAACGCCTGCACCGGGTCACGGTGCCGCGCAAAACCTGGAAGCAGCTGTTTGTGTTTGCCTTTGACCATCGCTGGCAACTGGTGGAGCTTGCGCAAAAAGGTGGCCAGGACCTGACCCGCATCAGCGACATCAAGCGGCTGTTTATCCAGGCCATCGAACGCGTGGAGCACAAGCTGCGCGAGCAGGGCGTCGAGGCCGATGTGGGCCTGCTGGCCGACCAGCGTTTCGGCCAGGACGCGCTCAACGCTGCCAGCGGTCGCGGCTGGTGGATTGCGCGCCCGGTGGAAGTGCAGAACTCACGGCCGCTGGCGTTTGAACACGGTCGCTCGATTGGCAGCAACCTGATCGCCTGGCCCCACGAACAGATCATCAAGTGCCTGGTGCAGTTTCACCCGGATGACGAGCCTCTGCTGCGCCTGGAACAGGAAGCGCAACTCAGGGCGGTGTACGACGCATCGCTGGTCAGCGGCCATGAACTGCTGCTGGAAGTCATCCCGCCCAAGGATCACCCGTCGCCGCACCCGGATGTGCTCTACCGCAGCCTCAAACGGTTGTACAACCTGGGCATCTACCCGGCGTGGTGGAAGATCGAGGCGCAGTCGGCCGAGGCGTGGACAAAGCTCGATGAGCTGATCCTTGAGCGCGACCCGTATTGCCGTGGCGTGGTATTGCTGGGCCTGAATGCGTCCGCTGAATGCCTGGCGGAGGGCTTTCAACACGCCAGCCACAGCACCACCTGCCGGGGTTTTGCGGTGGGCCGCACGATCTTCCAGGAGCCAAGCCGCGCGTGGATGGCGGGGGAGATCGATGACGACCTGCTGGTTGAGCAAGTGCAGAAGACCTTTGAACAGCTCATCAACGCCTGGCGCAGCGCTCGACATTAAACGCGATCCACTGTGGGAGGAGGCGAGCCCCCTCCCACATAAAGCAGATCTCAGTGATACCTGAAAACAATAAAAGGTGCAGCCATGCCCGCAATCCGAATTGGCATCAACCCGATCTCCTGGAGCAACGACGACCTGCCGGCCCTGGGCGGTGAAACGCCGCTGAGCACCGCGCTGAGCGAAGGCCAGGCCATCGGCTACGAAGGGTTTGAACTCAACGGCAAGTTCCCCAAAGACGCCCAGGGCGTCGCCGATGTGCTGCGCCCCTATGAGCTGGCGCTGGTCTCCGGCTGGTACTCCAGCCGTCTGGCGCGCCGCTCGGTGGCCGAAGAAATCGAGGCGATTGGCGGCCACGTTCAATTGCTCAAACACAACGGTGCCAAGGTACTGGTGTATGGCGAAGTTGCCGATTCCATCCAGGGTTCGCGCATTCGCCTGATCGAACGCCCGCGTTTTCACAGCGAACAGGCCTGGCAGGACTACGCCGACAAGCTCACGGAGCTGGCGCGCTTTACCCTGTCCCAGGGCGTGCGCCTGGCCTACCACCACCATATGGGCGCCTACGTCGAGTCCCCGCAGGACATCGACCAGTTGATGCAGCGCACCGGTCCCGAAGTCGGCCTGCTGTTCGATTCGGGCCATTGCTACATGGGCGGCGGCGAACCGCTTGAAGTGCTGCGCAAACACATCGACCGCGTTTGCCACGTGCATTTCAAGGACGTGCGCAAGCCGGTGGTGCAACTGGCACGCAACCAGATGTGGAGCTTCCCCGACTGCATCGTCAACGGCACCTTCACCGTGCCTGGCGATGGCGACATCAACTTTGCCGAACTGCTCGATGTATTGCTGGCGGCCCGATACGAGGGCTGGCTGGTGGTGGAAGCCGAGCAGGACCCTGCCGTGGCGCCCAGCTATGTCTATGCGAAAAAAGGCTATGACACCTTGCGCGCGCTGCTCGATGAGAGGACCCAACCATGAGCCTGTTGGTTAAAAGCAGCAAACGCGGACACACCATGGTCGCCCTGGAAGAAGGGCGCCTGGCGTACGTGGGCTTCAGTGCATACCGCCTGAGCCTGGGCGAAACCCTGCCGGTCAGCGCCGGCGACAAAGAGCTGTGCCTGGTGCTGCTCAGTGGCCGGGTGACTATTCAAGGCGAAGGTTTCGACTGGCAGAACCTCGGTGATCGCCACTCGGTGTTCGAGGACAAATCGCCGTTTGCCGCCTACCTGCCGCCGGGCACCGATGCCCAGGTGACCGCCTTGAGCGATGTACAAATCGCCGTGTGCGCCGCCCCCGGCGCCGCAGGTTTCGAGCCGCGCCTGATCCGCCCCGAAGACTGCAAACGCAGCGTGCGCGGCAAGGGCGCCAACACCCGTTATGTGTGCGATATCCTGCCCGACAGCGAGCCGGCCCACTCGCTGCTGGTGGTAGAGGTGCGCACGCCGTCCGGGCACTCGTCGAGCTACCCGCCGCACAAGCACGACACCGATGACCTGCCGCACCAGAGCTTTCTGGAAGAGACCTACTACCACCAGATCAACCCGCCCCAGGGCTACGTGTTCCAGCGTGTCTACACCGACGATCGCAGCATCGATCAGGCCATGGCTGTGGAAAACAGCGACCTGGTGGTGGTGCCCAAGGGGTATCACCCGGTCAGCGTGCCGTACGGCTACGAGTCCTATTACCTGAACGTGATGGCCGGGCCCAAGCGCGCCTGGCATTTCCACAATGACCCGCAGCACAGTTGGCTGCTGGACCTTTAAGCTGTTTTGGACGGGGAACAACAATGAAATCGCCGTTACGTTTCGCCCTCAACCGCATGGTTGCGCCGCACCTGGTGCATGACACCTTCCACCATCACCTGGCCGGCGAGCAGGCGTTCTTCGCGCCACTCACCGGGCTGGTGCATATCTGCGGCGTGGAAGATGCCGATGCGCCGCTCAATTCGATCCGCGACGGCCACCGCGTACGGGTGGGCGAGGGCGATATCCTCGGCAATGCGGCGCAGATCGACAGCTTGCTCGGCAGCGGCTACAGGGGCTATCTGTCGTTCGAACCATTTGCCGAAAGCGTGCATTGGATGGCGGATATTCAGCAGGCGTTGGGAGCAGGCATGACCCTGTTGCAAAAGTCCCGGGCATAACCGAGCCCCAATGGATCTGAATTGACACAAGGTGCAAGTGATGACCACCACCCGATTGACCATGGCCCAGGCCCTGGTGAAATTTCTGGATAACCAGTACATCGAAGTCGATGGCGTACAGAGCAAATTCGTCGCCGGGGTATTCACTATTTTCGGCCACGGCAATGTGCTGGGCCTGGGCCAGGCGCTCGAGCAGGACAGCGGCGACCTGGTGGTGCATCAAGGCCGCAACGAGCAGGGCATGGCCCATGCCGCCATCGGGTTCGCCAAGCAGCACCTGCGCCGCAAAATCTATGCGTGCACCGCGTCCGTCGGCCCGGGTGCGGCGAATATGCTCACCGCTGCGGCGACCGCCACCGCCAACCGTATTCCGTTGCTGCTGTTGCCCGGCGATGTCTACGCCAGCCGCCAGCCCGACCCGGTGTTGCAGCAGATCGAGCAGTTCCACGACCTGAGCATCAGCACCAACGATGCGTTCCGCTCGGTGAGCAAATACTGGGACCGCATCAACCGTCCCGAGCAGTTGATGAGCGCCGCGATCCACGCCATGCGCGTGCTGACCGACCCCGCTGAAACCGGCGCCGTGACTCTGGCATTGCCGCAGGACGTGCAGGCTGAAGCCTGGGATTATCCGGATTATTTCCTGCAAAAGCGCGTGCACCGCATCGAGCGTCGTGCGCCCACTGCCGCGATGATCGGCGATGCATTGGCGGTGTTCCGGGGCAAGCGCAAGCCGCTGATCATCTGTGGCGGCGGGGTGAAGTACGCCGGCGCGAATGCGGCGCTGCAAGCCTTTGCCGAGCGTTTTGACATTCCCTTCGCCGAGACCCAGGCGGGCAAGAGCGCCGTGCTGTCCAGCCATGCGCTCAATGTGGGCGGTATCGGCGAAACCGGCTGCCTGGCGGCCAACCTGCTGGCGCCGGAGGCGGACCTGATCATTGGCGTCGGCACCCGTTATAGCGACTTCACCACGTCGTCCAAGTCTCTGTTCAAACACCCCGAGGTGAGGTTTCTGAACCTCAATATCAGCCCGTGCGACGCGTTGAAGCTGGACGGTGTGCAGGTGCTGGCGGACGCCAGGGTGGCCCTCGAAGCACTGGCCGATGCGCTCGGCGACTACCGCGCGGGCTGGGGCGAACAGGTGAGCGACGCGAAGGCGCAACTGGAGGCCGAGCTGGATCGCGTGCACAACGTGCAGTACCACGGCGATGATTTCGTGCCCGAGGTCGACGACCCGCTGGACCGCGCGGTACTGCGCGAATTCATCGAGCTCACCGGCTCCTGCCTCACCCAGAGCCGCGTTCTTGGCGTGCTTAATGAAAGCCTGGCCGACGACGCCATTATCGTCGCCGCCGCCGGCAGCCTGCCGGGTGATTTGCAGCGGGCCTGGCGCAGCAAGGGCGTCAACACCTACCACGTCGAATACGGTTATTCGTGCATGGGCTACGAGATCAATGCGGCCCTCGGCGTGAAGCTCGCCGAACCGCAGAAGGAGGTGTATGCGCTGGTTGGCGACGGCTCCTACATGATGCTGCATTCGGAACTGGCCACCTCGATCCAGGAGCGGCGCAAGATTAACGTGGTGCTGCTGGACAACATGGCCTTCGGTTGCATCAACAACCTGCAGATCGGCAACGGCATGGACAGCTTTGGCACCGAATTCCGCTACCGCAACCCCGAGACCGGCAAGCTCGACGGCGGCCTGGTGCCGGTTGATTTCGCCATGAGCGCGGCGGCCTATGGCTGCAAGACCTACAAGGTCAGCAACGTGGAACAGCTGCGAGCGGCCCTGGCTGATGCGCGCACGCAAAGCGTCTCGACCCTGATCGATATCAAGGTGCTGCCCAAGACCATGGTCCACGGCTACCTGTCGTGGTGGCGGGTGGGGGTGGCGCAGGTGTCCACCAGCGAGCGCACCCGTGCAGCCGCCGCAAAACTCAATGAACAGTTGGCCAAGGCCAGGCAGTACTAACAACAAGAGGAGTGTTTGCATGTCTTTGAAGCTTGGAGTGATCGGCACGGGCGCCATTGGCCGAGACCATATTCGTCGGTGCAGCCAGACGTTGCTCAACAGCCAGGTCGTGGCGGTGACGGACATCAACCTTGAACAGGCCGCCCGTGTGGTTGCCGAGTTGCAGCTGGATGCCGAGGTGTACCCGGACGGCCATGCGCTGATCCATTCGCCGCAGGTCGAGGCGGTTCTGGTGACGTCCTGGGGGCCGAGCCACCAGGCGTTTGTGCTCGCCGCCATCGCTGCCGGCAAGCCGGTGTTCTGCGAAAAACCCCTGGCCGTGACGGCCGAAGGTTGCCGGGCGATCGTCGATGCCGAAGTGGCCCACGGCAAGCGTCTGGTGCAAGTGGGCTTCATGCGCCCCTACGACGCTGGTTATCGAGCCCTCAAGGCGGTGATCGACAGCGGCCAGATTGGCGAGCCCTTGATGCTGCACTGCGCGCATCGCAACCCCAGGGTGGGCGACAACTACAAGACTGACATGGCAATTACCGACACGTTGATCCACGAGCTGGATGTGCTGCGCTGGCTGCTCGACGACGACTACGTCTCGGTGCAAGTGGTGTTCCCGCGCAAGAGCAGCAAGGCCCTGGCCCATCTGCGCGATCCACAGATCGTGCTGCTGGAGACCGCCAAAGGCACGCGCATTGACGTGGAGGTGTTTGTGAACTGCCAGTACGGCTACGACATCCAGTGCGAAGTGGTGGGGGAGACCGGTATCGCCAAATTGCCGGAACCGTCCCAGGTGCAATTGCGCAGTGAGGCGAAGCTGTCCAACGCCATTTTGATGGACTGGAAAGACCGTTTTGTCGGCGCCTATGACGTCGAATTGCAGGCGTTTATCGACAGCGTGCGCGCCGGCCAGGTCGGCGGGCCGTCGGCGTGGGACGGCTTTGCAGCGGCCGTGGCGGCGGACGCGTGCATCGAGGCGCAAAACAGCGAGCAGATTGTGAAAGTCAGCCTGCCGCAGCGTCCGGGTTTTTATAACTGAACCTCTGCAGATGCGCGATCAAACAGGTGGGAGGAAGTTCGCTTGCTCCCCCCTGGATTGGCCTTGCCTCTCAATAAAGGAACACGCGTTATGCGAATCGGACTTGTCGGCTACGGCCACGGAGGGCGTTTTTTTCATGCGCCGCTGATTGCAACATTGCCGGGCGCGACGTTTGTGGGCGTGGTCACACGATCAATCGAACGCCGCGAGCAACTGGCAACCGATCACCCGGGTATCCCGGCATTCGACGCCATCGGCCAGATCGTCGAAGCCGGCGTTGATGCGCTGGTTATCTCCACCACGCTCAAAGGCCGCCCGGCCCTGGTGCTGGAAGCCATCGAGCACGGCGTGGCGGTGGTCAGTGACAAACCCTTCGCCAGCAACGCCGAACAGGCCCAGGCGCTGATCACGGCCGCCGAGCGGCATGACGTCTTGCTGAGCGTCTACCAGAACCGCCGTTGGGACTCCGATTACCTGACCGTGCGCAAGCTGATTGACGCCGGCGCACTGGGCACCATTACGCGCTTTGAATCCTGTGTGGAGCGCTACAGTCCGCAGGGCGTCGGCAATGCCAGTGGCGGCGGCTGGCTACGTGACCTCGGCAGCCATCTGGTGGACCAGGCGCTGCAACTGTTCGGCCCGGTGGACCAGGTATTTGCGCAATTGCATTACACCGCCGAACACCCCAGCGTTGACCATGGTTTCTTCGTGTCGCTGACCCATGCCAACGGCGTCATTTCGCACTTGCGGGGCAATGGTCTGCAAAACAGCCCGGCTTCGCGTTTTCGCGTGAGCGGCACCCTCGGGTGCTACACCGTGGAAGGCCTGGACGGCCAGGAAGCGGCACTGATGGCCGGCAAGTCGCCGAAAACCGAAGGCGAGCATTGGGGGGCGGAAGAGCATCGCCGCTGGGGCTGGTTTGAACAAGGCGAGCAGCGCGAACGGGTGCCCACCGAAAAAGGCTGCTGGACGCACTTCTACAGCCAGTTGCAGCGTGCTGTGAAAGGGCAGGGGCCCTTGCCGGTAAACGCCTATGACGCGCTGGAAACCACCCGTATATTGGACGCCGCACGCCTGAGTGCGGAGCGTCAGCAAGTGGTTTCAACGAAAATGGAATAAAATTCTAAAATAGGTTGATATAGAAATTATTTTCCAATAAAGTCTTTTGCAGGTTGCATAAAGTACGTTCCGGACCTGATTCCGGCGACTCAACAAAAACAAGATCAAAAACAACCAGGTACCGTCAGATGAAAATCTTCAACGCCGTACTGCGAGTTTTACGCCTTTCTCACACGCCACGCGGCCTGCCCCGCGCCCGGCCTTTCTACTTCTCCTTTCTCAATGTGCTGTGCGTCGAAAACCACGGCGCGCTGGTGTGCTGCATTCCCGGCGCGCCGGTGGTTCGACTGCCCGCCGAGTCCTGATTAACGCAACGTCCAGAAAACCAACAATAAATGTGGAGACAGACCGTTCATGAAGACCCCGATCCGTTTTACCGCGCTGGCCTTGTCCCTGTGGCTGGCCAGCGGTATGGCCGCTGCCGCCGATATCAAGGTGGGCGTGAGCATGTCCGCCTTCGATGACACCTTCCTTACCTACCTGCGCGAAGACATGGACAAGCAGGCCAAGTCCTATCCCAAGGGTGACGGTGTGCAGCTGCAATTCGAAGACGCCCGCGCCGACGTGGTGAAGCAGCTGAGCCAGGTCGAGAATTTCATCAGCCAGAAGGTCGACGCGATCATCGTCAACCCGGTGGACACCGCATCGACCAAAAACATCATCAGCGCAGCCACCAAAGCGGGCATCCCGCTGGTGTTCGTCAACCGCCGCCCGGACCAGAAAGACCTGCCCAAGGGCGTGGTGGCCGTGACCTCCGATGACGTCGAGGCCGGCAAGCTGCAAATGCAATACATCGCCGAAAAACTCGGTGGCAAGGGCAAAATCGTGATCCTGCTGGGGGATCTTGCGAACAACTCCACGACCAACCGCACCAAGGGCGTGAAAGAGGTGCTGGCCAAGTACCCCGACATCAAGATCGAGCAGGAACAGACCGGTATCTGGCTGCGTGACAAGGGCATGACCCTGGTCAACGACTGGCTGACCCAGGGCCGCGAGTTCAACGCAGTGCTGGCCAACAACGATGAGATGGCCATCGGCGCGTCCATGGCGTTGAAATCTGCAGGCACCAAACCCGGCACAGTGCTGATTGCCGGCGTCGACGGAACCCCGGACGGGCTGAACGCGATCACCAAGGGTGACATGGCCGCCTCGGCGTTCCAGGACGCCAAGGGGCAGGCAGTGGGCTCGGTGGAAGCAGCGCGCAAGATGGCGAAGCAGGAGCCCGTCGAGCAGAACGTGATTATCCCGTTCAAGCTGATCACGCCGGACAACGTCAACGACTTCAAATAGCAGTGACATAACAACAATAAGCGGCAGGGCGGTCACGGCCGTCCTGCCGATGGAGTACTCCCCATGCTCGCTCAAGCGACTGCCTCGCAGCCCCCTGGTATCCAGCCACTGGCGCTGGACGAACCCTACCTGCTGGAAATCGTCAACATCAGCAAAGGCTTTCCCGGCGTCGTGGCCCTGGACGATGTGCAATTGCGCGTACGCCCGGGCTCGGTGCTGGCGCTGATGGGCGAGAACGGTGCCGGCAAGTCGACGTTGATGAAAATCATCGCCGGCATCTACCAGCCCGACGCCGGCGAAATCCGTCTGCGCGGCCAGCCGATCGTGTTTGAAACGCCGCTGGCCGCGCAGAAGGCGGGCATCGCGATGATCCATCAGGAACTCAACCTGATGCCGCACATGAGCATCGCCGAGAATATCTGGATCGGCCGTGAGCAGCTCAACAGCCTGCACATGGTCAACCACCGCGAAATGCACCGCTGCACCGCCGAGTTACTGGCGCGGCTGCGCATCAACCTGGACCCCGAGGAGCAGGTCGGCAACCTGAGCATCGCCGAGCGGCAGATGGTCGAGATTGCCAAGGCAGTGTCCTACGACTCCGACATCCTGATCATGGATGAACCGACCTCGGCGATTACCGAGAAGGAAGTCGCCCACCTGTTTTCGATCATTGCCGACCTCAAGTCCCAGGGCAAAGGCATTGTCTACATCACCCACAAGATGAACGAAGTGTTCGCCATCGCCGATGAAGTGGCGGTATTTCGTGACGGCCGCTACATCGGTTTGCAGCGCGCCGACAGCATGAACAGCGACAGCCTGATCTCGATGATGGTGGGCCGTGAGCTTAGCCAGCTGTTCCCGGTGCGCGAGACGCCGATTGGCGACTTGCTGCTGTCGGTGCGCGACCTGACGCTGGACGGCGTATTCAAAGGCGTGTCGTTTGACCTGCACGCCGGTGAGATCCTCGGTATCGCCGGGCTCATGGGCTCGGGCCGCACCAATGTGGCCGAAGCCATTTTCGGCATCACCCCCAGCACCAGCGGGCAGATCACCCTGGACGGCACGCCGGTGCGCATCAGCGACCCGCACATGGCCATCGAGAAGGGCTTTGCGCTGTTGACCGAGGATCGCAAGCTCAGCGGTCTGTTCCCGTGCCTGTCGGTGCTGGAAAACATGGAAATGGCCGTACTGCCGCACTATTCGGACAACGGTTTTATCCAGCAGAAAGCCTTGCGCGCGCTGTGCGAAGACATGTGCAAGAAGCTGCGGGTCAAAACCCCGTCGCTGGAGCAGTGCATCGACACCCTGTCCGGCGGTAATCAGCAGAAGGCTTTGCTGGCGCGCTGGCTGATGACCCATCCACGCTTGCTGATCCTGGATGAACCGACCCGTGGTATCGACGTGGGCGCCAAGGCCGAGATCTATCGCCTGATCTCGTTCCTCGCCAGCGAAGGCATGGCGGTGATCATGATTTCGTCGGAACTGCCCGAGGTGCTCGGCATGAGCGACCGGGTGATGGTGATGCACGAAGGCGACCTGATGGGCACGCTGGATCGCAGCGAGGCGACCCAGGAAAAAGTCATGCAACTGGCGTCGGGTATGACCACAGTCGACTGATTACAGAATAAGAAGGTGATTGGCTATGAACGCAATAACGGACAACAAGCCGGCTACGGCGCCGGTCAAGCAGCGTCGGCGCTTGCCCACCGAACTGAGCATTTTTCTGGTGTTGATCGGCATCGGCCTGGTGTTTGAGCTGTTCGGCTGGATCGTGCGGGACCAGAGCTTTTTGATGAACTCCCAGCGCCTGGTGCTGATGATATTGCAGGTGTCGATCATTGGTTTGCTGGCTATCGGGGTGACCCAGGTGATCATCACCACCGGCATCGACCTGTCGTCGGGCTCGGTGCTGGCGCTGTCGGCAATGATTGCCGCCAGCCTGGCGCAGACCTCGGACTTTTCCCGCGCGGTGTTTCCATCGCTCACCGACCTGCCGGTGTGGATCCCGGTGGCGATGGGGCTCGGTGTGGGGCTGCTGGCCGGCGCGATCAACGGCAGCATCATTGCGGTGACCGGCATTCCGCCATTTATTGCGACGCTGGGCATGATGGTTTCGGCCCGTGGCCTGGCGCGCTACTACACCGAAGGACAGCCGGTGAGCATGCTGTCGGATTCCTACACCGCCATCGGCCATGGCGCCATGCCGGTGATCATCTTTCTGGTGGTGGCGGTGATCTTCCACATCGCCCTGCGCTACACCAAGTACGGCAAGTACACCTACGCCATCGGCGGCAACATGCAGGCCGCGCGCACGTCGGGCATCAACGTCAAGCGCCACCTGATCATCGTCTACAGCATCGCCGGCCTCCTCGCGGGCCTGGCCGGTGTGGTCGCCTCGGCACGTGCCGCCACCGGCCAGGCGGGCATGGGCATGTCCTATGAACTGGACGCCATTGCCGCTGCGGTGATCGGCGGCACCAGCCTTGCGGGCGGGGTAGGGCGCATCACCGGCACGGTGATAGGCGCGCTGATCCTCGGGGTGATGGCCAGCGGGTTCACCTTCGTGGGGGTGGATGCGTATATCCAGGACATCATCAAGGGGCTGATCATTGTGGTGGCGGTGGTGATTGACCAGTATCGCAACAAACGCAAGCTCAAGCGCTGAACGACAGGTTGCAAGCTGCAGGCTGAAGTGGAGCGCCTTGCAGCTTGTCGCTTGCAGCATGCGGCTTATAGCCGCTTTACGAACTTTCCTGCTATAAACGCACTCCGATAACCATTCGCCAAGCCCGTCCTGGTGCCTTTGGGGGTTAATCGGGAAAAAATGCCTGTCATTTCAGTTGCTGCGCCCTCAAGTCGGCCTTAGACTGCCGCCCCTCTTAAATTGAGTGCCGGGTGGCGCTTGGAATGGATGGCGCCTTTCCGAGACCAGCAGAGGTCGACCGGAACGCTCCCTTATTCGCCTTAATGCACGTATTTTTTATAGAGAAATCAATGACAAAGGAAAAGTTGCTGGCCATGCCGGCGGATGACTACATGAATGCCGAACAGCACGCTTTTTTCGAGAAGTTGCTGCAGGACATGAAAGTCGAGCACCACGAGCGCATTGAGCAGAACCGTATCGCCATTGAAAGCCTGGACACCCCGGCCGACCCGGCCGACGCCGCCTCCGTTGAAGAAGAGCGCACCTGGCTGGTCAATGCCATCGACCGCGACCAGCGCATGCTGCCGCAGTTGGAGCGCGCCCTGGAGCGTATCAAGGAAGATTCCTTTGGCTGGTGTGACGACAGCGGCGAGCCTATCGGCCTCAAGCGCCTGCTGATCAGCCCTACCACCAAATACTGCATCGAGGCCCAAGAGCGCCACGAGCAGATCGACAAGCATCAGCGCCAGGCCTGATGCGGTGAAGCTGGGGCGCCGTGCCTGCGGCCCCCCAGGGCAATCCCGTTACACCTCCTCTGTTGATGTGCTGCAAGCCCCCCACTAAAGGCCCATGGATAATGGCCCGATAGTGGCGTCTAATGCAGGCACAACAACGACAAGCAGTGGGGTAACGACGATGGCTGGAGATGGATCTCTGATAGGCATGGCAATGCCACCGCAAGCGGTGAGCAGGCTGCCCGTCTGGCTGATGCCGCTTATGCAGAGCGCCGCCATGGTGCTGGTGCTGCTGGGCCTGGCATTTGCCGGCCTGCCGCTGTACGTGTGCCTGCCACTGGCCTTGCTGGTGATCTGGCTGCCGCGCTTGAAAACCCGCACGCCTGCCGTGACCTCGATCAATACCGTCGATGCAATCGGCGAGTTGACGCGCGACCTTTCCCATACCACCAGCCATAACGCATTGTCAGCCGCAGGCGTGGCCTATTCGGTCAAGCAACTGGCGGCGCGCCTGCAATCCCAGCTGAGTGCGGCCAAACAGATCGTCAGCAGCGCTGAAGTGATGATCGGCACCGAACAGGTGACCGCCCAGCTCAGCCGCCAGGCCCTTGGCGCGGCCAGCCAGGCCCATCAGCGCAGCAGCGAGGGCCGCGAGGTGCTGGCCCAGTCCATCACGCGTATGCACCAGCTCAGCCAGCGCGCCAATGCCAGCCGTGAGCTGATCGAAGCGTTGAGCCAGCGCAGCGAAGAAATCCAGCGTGTGACCCTGGTAATCCAGTCCATCGCCAGCCAGACCAACCTGCTGGCCTTGAACGCCGCCATTGAAGCAGCACGGGCCGGCGAGCACGGACGCGGATTTGCGGTGGTAGCCGATGAAGTGCGGGGGCTGGCCGGGCGTACCGCCAAGGCCACCGACGAAGTCGGCGTGATGGTGGCGGATATCCAGCAGCGCACGGCCCAGGTGGTGGAGCAGATTCGCCAACTGTCGGCGGATTTGAACACCGGCGTCGCGCAGGTGGAGGAAGCGGGCGAACAGTTGGAGACCATCGCCAGCCTGGCGGCGGATGTGGAAGGGCAAGTCAACGAAATCGCCCAGGGCAGCGACACCAATCGCGCGCAGCTCGACAGCCTGTTCCATGCGGTGGAGCAGATGCGCAGTGACCTCACGGTGAGCGACCAGCAGACGCGCCAGTTGGCCGACGCCGCGGTGCAGATGGAAGGGCAGGCGGAGACCATCAGCGAGCGTTTGGCCGAGGTCGGTCTGGATGACTATCACCAGCGTGTCTACGACCTGGCCCGCGAGGGGGCCAACCGTATCGCCGAACAGTTCGAGGCGGATGTGCAGCAGGGCCGAATCAGCCTGGATGACCTGTTCGACCGCAGCTATACGTTGATACCCAATACCAGCCCGAGTAAATATCACACGCGTTTTGACGGGTACACCGACAAGGTGCTGCCGGCGATACAGGAAGCGTTGCTGCCGCGCCACGAGGGGCTGGTGTTTGCGATTGCCTGCACGCCGCAGGGCTACGTGCCGACGCATAACCAGGCATTTTCACAGGCGTTGACGGGAGATACCCAGGTGGACGCGGTGCAAAATCGCACCAAGCGCAAGTTCGAGGACCGCACCGGCATCCGCTGCGGCAGCCACCAGCAGGCGGTGTTATTGCAAACCTATACCCGCGATACGGGTGAATTGATGCACGACCTGTCGGTGCCGATCAGCGTCAAGGGCCGGCATTGGGGTGGCCTGCGCCTGGGCTATAAACCCGAGGCGGCCAAGGTTTAGTTCGCCGCCACGGTCATCTGGCTATGGGATGAGTCAAGCTTCCGGGGATTCATGCAGCAACGCATTCAGATCATCCACGGCCGGCGCCCATTCGGCGTCAACATGCAATTGTTCCTTGAGGAAGCTCGCCTGCTGCTCACTCCAGAACGGCGCATCGATCAGCTTTACGTCATTGGGCAGGCGGTGTTCTGCGGTGAAGCGCTCGATCCCTGCCTGGCTCGAATCCAGGCCCAGTTGATCGAACAGGGTTTCCAGCGTCGGGGTAGTAGTGTCCATCGGTTTCTCCATGCGGGCTGACCATCGTATGCATGGGAGACCTGTGGCGCGCCAGAGTTCGATCCGATTCTCAGGAGGTCAGGGCGCCTGAATCCACAGCGGCCTTGAGCGCCTGGGCTGACTCGCGGCCAGCAACCGCAGCTGTCTCGAATGTCTTGAACCAACGGTCTTTTTCCACCTGATGTGTGGTGACGGTGGTCAGCGGTGGTTTGGCGCGCATCACGATCACCGCCTGAAACTCACCCTCTATTTCCCGTGCATCGCCGTGGATGAAAAACTCGCCAATATCAAATTCCGTCACGTATTGCCTTCCCTTCAAGGTAACTGCACTGCTGAAACCGCACCCACATGGGCAAACTTCAATGGACGCGGCAGTATGGCAGTTGTTGAAGGGTGGTGGCGCAGTAAAGTCATCGGTGTGACGAACCGCTCGTCCCGTGAAGGGCGTACAGGCTGGCTTCCAGTTGCCGGGCCAGTTCGCAGGCCTTGCCGTGGTGACTGCGAAAGCCGCGAATTCTGCCGCTGGTCACTTCCAGAATATGGAAGAAGTTACGTCCGGCCGGTAGAACTTGGTAAAGAACGGAATTGGAGTACCCCTCGGGGTCAGGCAGGCAGTAGTATTGGCGCCCGTCCTGCGCAGATGAACAGGTACGGGAAGACGTAGCATCGTGTAGGCGTGGTTGCATGGTCAGCTCCTTTTGATTGATCCTGTGCACTCATCGGCAGCGTTTCGAGTGGTTTTGAACGGCGGTGCTGTTTTAGTATTGTCGCCGGCAACCCGTCTGGTTCCATGCTCAAATGTTTTGTTTTGTAGGGTGCGTGGGAATTGTGCGCACTGGACCGGGTTATTCTCTGAAGTAGCGCGGCCCGTATTCTCTGGCCGTTGAACCTGTGATTTGCTGTGACGCCGGATGACCTTGCACAAGGTCCATCGTGCGCGCCTGTACTAGTCTTAAGGCGCAGCAGGGTCTTCTTCAGTTTTTTAACGACTATGTGATCGTGCCTTAGGGCCGTTTTTTGTGCTGCCTGCTCCGGCGGGCGGCACTATTTCAATGTGGGGGCGTTTCCTTGGCAGTCAGTAATCTGGATATGCACGCGTTGTTCGTGCTGGGTGATTTGCGCGCAAAGTTGGTCAAGCAGTTTCAATCGCGGTTTGTTTACATCACTGAACAGACGCCGGAAGGCATCTACATTGCCGAAATCGACACCGAGGCGGCCCTGGTCGTCGACGACAAGCCGCGTCTGGAACTGAAGGTGGGCGACCATTTTCGCGCTGCCGTGTTGCCCAGTCGTGAAGGCGGCAAGTTCGAATTGAAGTTTCGCGATATCAAGTTGACGGTGTACGGCCTGGGCGATTACGCCTTTGTTTCGTCAGCCGAAGGCCAAGGCATCGTGTTCAAGGAAGGCCACAGCGTGATGCTGGTATTCGCCGCCCATGAACAGTTGCAGGAAGGCTTGACCAAGACCCTCAAGGCCGTCACCGGCAAAGCCGCCAAGTGGCGCAAGGGTGAGCTGGTGACCTTCAAGGCCAGCGAGTAAACACAGCGGGCTCTTTGATTCCTTTCTCTTTGCGGAACCTCTACTACAGTTGAGCTGACTTAACTATTCAGAGGCTTCGCGCATAGGCAGCAAGCCGTCCGTCAGTGGCTGCACAGAGGCGAGGTGGGAAGGCATGAAAGGATTGAGAACCCTGTTGGCTGCGGCTGTGACGACATTGAGTCTGTCGTTGCCGGTGTCGGCGGCGCAGGCCCCTGTGCATTTTGCCGACCTGAATTGGGAAAGCGGCAGCCTGATCACCGAAGTGCTGCGTTTTATCGTCGAAAAGGGCTATGACCTGCCCACCGACACCTTGCCCGGCACCACCATCACCCTGGAAACCGCCCTGGCGAAAAACGATATCCAGGTGATCGGCGAAGAATGGGCCGGCCGCAGCCCGGTGTGGATCAAGGCTGAAGCCGAAGGCAAAGTGGTGGGCCTGGGCGATACGGTCAAGGGCGCTACCGAAGGCTGGTGGGTGCCGGAATACGTGGTCAAGGGTGACCCGTCCAAAGGCCTCAAGCCGCTGGCGCCGGACCTGAAGACCGTGCAGGACCTGGCGCGCTACAAGGACGTATTCAAGGACCCGGAATCGCCCGGCAAGGGCCGCTTTCTCAACAGCCCCATTGGCTGGACGTCCGAAGTGGTCAACAAGCAGAAGCTCAAGGCCTATGGCCTGAACGACAGCTACGTGAACTTCCGCAGCGGCTCGGGTGCAGCACTGGACGCCGAGATAGCCTCATCGATCCGCCGAGGCAAGCCGGTACTGTTCTACTACTGGTCGCCGACTCCATTAATGGGTCGCTACAAACTGATTCAGCTGGAAGAACCACCGTTTGACGCTGACGCCTGGAAGACCCTCACCGACGCTGACAATCCCAACCCTCGTCCCACTCGGTCGCTGGCGTCCAAGCTGAGCATCGGCGTATCCACGCCATTCCAGCAGCAACATCCGCAGATCGCCGAGTTCTTCACCAAGGTCCAGTTCCCCATCGATCCACTGAACAAGGCCCTGGCAACCATGAGCGAAAATCACACAGCACCAAGGCAAGTGGCCCAGGCGTTTCTCAAGGAACATCCTGAGGTGTGGAAAGCCTGGTTGACGGCGGAGGTCGCGCAGAAGGTTGAGGCTGGTTTGAAGGAGTAGCTGTTTTGCTGTTCACGGTGCATGGGCCTTGCCAGGCAACTGCACAACCATGGAGGTCGAGCTTGTGTGGTGAGCGGGCTTGCCCTAATGCCGTTCAGTTAAGCCAGCGTGATGCTCGAAGCAACGAGCGGTGCGACTTTTCGGTGTACCTATCGGTTTTTTCGGTAACGGCGGCTTAGGGTTCCGCCCTTACGGCGGCTCACTTTTGAAAAGCGCAAAAGTAAGCAAAACGCTCTTGCCCCAACACTCGGCACCTCGCCCAGGCTCGGTGTGCCCGAACGCAGGCTTTGGAGCGTGGGCCGCCGCGATGGGCCATCCCTGGCCCAGCGCGGCTAACCCGGCGTCCTGCCGGGTTACCCACGCTCCAAAACCTGCGTTCGGCCAGCGTGTTTGACGGGGCGCTTCCAGATCAAAAGCAAAAGCGCGGCGGCCTGAGAGCCGACCGGAATGGTTTGCGAACGCTGTACAAAATGTGGGAGGGGGCTTGCTCCCGATGGCGTCGGCCCAGCAAACATTGATGTTGAAGACCCACCGCTTTCGCGGGCAAGTCGAATCGTAGCACCGCCGCTCCCACAGGGGCGCTTCGCTTAACTGACTGGCATTATGGCTTGCCCCGCGTTGGGCTGCGAAGCAGCCCTGGTGCAATACCGGTGCATCGCACAGCTCAGCCGCGAATTCGCCACCAGACCACGGCAGCGTTCAAACTTTCGGCGCTGGAGATCTTTCTGGTTGCTATAGAGTTTATTGACATTGCCTTGGCTGGTGTATCTGCGGGTTGTGTTGTATTTCTTTCCGGACCACTGTTGCGATTTGCAATAGGTTTGGCGCGATAGTCATGGTGATATTGCGAGGACGATTTGAGTCTTGGAGTTGATGGGTTTTCAATAGGGTGGGTGGGCGAGGTTTGCCAAGTTGAATGTGTATTTTAATTCGCCGTAGTGTTTGGAGATAGACGTTTGTTAGCGGTTTAGAATTCAAGCCTGCTCAGTTATTTGTTGGATAGAGATGGATCTTTGCAGCTTTTAGATCAACGAATTCGTGTTCTTTAGGCATAGGTCCCTCGAGTTCAATTAGGATTATAGAATCACCAACCCGTCTGCTTGCAAAGCACCCGCCCAAATAAAAACCGCTCTCATCCTTGCCCGATGTTGCGACCTGGCCGTCATGGTTAATAGAACCTTCATTACGCAGGATTTTCCATGTCGCGCCTTGCCCGTCCCTTGCATCCACTGGCCCTGTCAGTGGCGATCGCCTTTGCCGCCGCGCCGTTGCTGGCGGTCCAGCCCGTCTTTGCCGAAGACAGCAGCAGCGCCTTGCGCCGCTTCCAGGTTCCGGCCGGTGATTTGAGTCAGGCGCTCAATAGCCTGGCCGAGCAGGCAGGGCTGGTGCTGGCCTTTGATGCGAGCCTGACCCGAGGCAAGCGCAGCAGTGGCCTCGGCGGGCAGTACGAGACGGATGCGGCGCTGGCCCGGTTGCTCGCCGGCAGCGGTTTGCAGGCGCTGAAGATGGGCGCCGACCGTTACCGGCTCGAAGCCGTCCCGGATAGCGGCGGCGCCACGGAGTTGCAGGCCACTACTATCAGCGCGGCCTACCAGACCGAAAGCCCCACCGGGCCGGTGGCCGGCTATGTGGCCAGCCGCAGCCTGTCAGGCACCAAGACTGACACGGCGCTGATCGAAACCCCGCAGTCGATCTCCGTGGTCACCAAGGACCAGATGCGCGCGCAGAACGCCGAAAGCCTCAATCAGATCCTGCGCTACAGCGCCGCCGTGGTTCCGGAAACCCGCGGCGCCACCGCTTCGCGTCTCGACCAGCTCACCATCCGTGGCTTCGCCCCGGCCACCTACCTGGACGGCTTGCGCGTGCCGTCAAGCCGCGACGCCTTGCCGCAAAAGGACGCGTTCGACCTGGAGCGCGTCGAAGTGCTGCGCGGCCCGGCGTCGGTGCTGTACGGCCAGGGCACGCCGAGCGGGGTGATCAACATGGTCACCAAACGCCCGCTGGATACGCCGTTCCATGAAGTGGGCGTGGAGTACGGCACCTTCAACAAAAAACGCACCACCTTCGACCTGAGCGGGCCGATTGACGATCAGGGGGTATATGCCTACCGCGTTGCCGGACTTTTCGATGACGCCGACGGCCAGGTGGAACACACCGAAACCCGTCGCCAATCGCTGTCCGGCGCCTTCACCTGGCGCCCGGATGACGCCACTTCGCTCACTTTGCTGGGGCATTTTCAGAAGGACCCGAAGGGCGCGTCCTACGGGTCGGTGCCGGCCTGGGGCTCGGTGCTGCACAGCCCGACCGGGCGCAGGATTGATGTGGACTTCTATGATGGCGAGAAGAATTTCGAGAAGAGTGACCGCGCGTACTACTCCCTCGGTTATGCGTTCGAGCATCATTTCAACGATGTCTGGACCGTGCGCCAAAACGCCCGTTACCTGCGTGCCGAAGGCGTCTACCGCAGCATCTATAACAGCAACTTGCAGGCTGATTACCGCACGGCCACGCGCTCGACCATCGCCACGGATGTGGACATGGACGCCTACACCGTCGATAACCAGTTGCAGGCCAAATTCGATACCGGGCCGTTGCAGCACACCTTCCTCACGGGCCTGGATTACCAGAACACCAGCACCGACACCAAGGCGGGCTACGGCAAGGGACCGAACCTGGATATCTTCGATCCGGTCTACGGCGCGCCCGTGGCCACACCTGCCTTCGGCACCGACGCCACGTCGCGCAGTGAACAGACCGGGGTGTACCTGCAAGAGCAAATGAAGTGGGACAAATGGGTGCTGCTGCTCGGCGGTCGCTATGACTGGGCCAGCACCGACAGCACCACCAAGGCGCTGAGCAACGGCGCCAAGAGCAAGTCCTCACTGGACAGCCATGCGTTCACTGGTCGAGTCGGTCTGGTGTATCTGTTCGATAACGGCCTGGCGCCGTATGCCAGTTACGCGGAGTCGTTCAATCTGCAGTCGGGCACCGGCTACGGCGGTTCGGTGTTCAAGCCGACCGAAGGCACGCAGTATGAAATCGGCATCAAGTACCAGCCGCCGGGCAGCAACAGCTTTATCACCGCAGCCATTTTCGACCTGCGCCAGCGTAACGTTCCGACCCTTGATCCGGACCCGTCCCATATGTGCGGTAACGGCCGCTGTTCGATCCAGGATGGCGAACAGCAATCCCGTGGCTTTGAACTGGAAGGCAAAGCCAGCCTCAACGACAACCTGGATATAACCGCCGCCTATGCCTATCTGGACAACCGCGCCAGCCAGTCCAACAGCACCGCGCAGTACGCGCCGATCACCGATATCGGCATCGGCCCGGCGGTTCCGGTCAAAGGCACCACGACTTACGGTCTGCCACGTCACACGGCATCGGCGTGGGCGGACTACACCTTTCACGACGGCCAGTTGAAAGGCTTTGGCGTGGGAGCCGGTGCGCGCTATGTCGGCTCCTCATGGGGTGATACCGCCAACACCCTGAAGGTGCCGGGTTACACCTTGTTCGATGCGGCGGCGCACTACGATATTCCTAACATCGCCAACCCCAGGGACAACCTGCGCCTGGCCGTGAACGCCTCCAACCTTGCGAACAAGGAATACGTCGCGTCGTGCCTGTCGTATTCGTGGTGCTGGTACGGCTCACAGCGCACCGTGCAGGCAAGCGCCACTTATCAGTGGTAAATAAGGCAATCTGATGGCCCCCATGTAACAAAATCCTCGCCAGAATCGCTTTTATTTTCAGGTGGTTAGGTGAGGAAGCACATGCGCACTGTTGGAATCATGCTGTTCGCCTGCTCTCTGGCCGGCGGCGCGGCTGCCGTGCAGGCACGGGAGCTGCGCGAAGGTGACAAATACATGTGCAGTTGGGGCGCCGGCACGGCGGCCAGGGCCCAGGAGCTCAAGCTGTCGGGCGTGTCGCTGTATGCCGCTCGGCAGAAGATCCAGACCATCAAGTTCAACAAGCCGTGGATGCACATGATGGCCATGGGTATCACCGAGCAAACCTACGACAGTCGATCACGGCTCAAGCCCGAGGCGATTCGCCAAAGCTTCTATCAGGAATGCCTGCGCTACCGGGTCGCGCGCAAGTGAGGGGCTGAGGCGCTGAGGGCACCCGGGGTTATCCGCCGCAGCGCTTACAAATCCACGACAGATGCTCTGTCTGCATTTGCATACAATCGCGCACTTCACCCTGGAGGCCTGTATGCGAACGCCGGAAAGAGCAGGGCGCCCGTCACTCCTGACTGCGCCGCAACCATCATCGTCCGATAGCTTTGGCTATTTTGCCGCCGCAGTGCTGGGTGTCGCGGTGCTGCTGGGTGTTTGCTTCGTGCAGTACAACGCCAAGGTGGATCGGCAGCGACAGGCGGCCGTCGAGCGTTGGTTGCTGTGTTCACAGATGGAAAGGGTTGCCAGTGTGGCCTCTGTCCGGGGCGTGAGACTGAGTACAAACTGCCGCACACTGAGCGAGCAGGGTCACAGATAACGCAAACTGCAGGTTACAAACGCCGTACAAACGATTTAACGATATGCCGAGTGGCATCGGTGGTATCGAGCTGATCGACTTCCCCATAGGCATGCCAGCGACAGTCGACAATCTCGTTGCGCGGGCGCGCCTCGTCGATATTGACCACCGAGGCCTCGAACACATGGTGCAGCGTATCGCGTGCCTTGAGCTCCTGCAGGTACAGCAGCCCGTCCACGCTCAACCCGGTTTCTTCTTCCAGCTCGCGCTCTGCCGCACCCACCGGGCGCTCGTCGCGTTCGACCTTGCCACCCGGCAACGCCCATTTGGATCTGGCCTTGCGCACGAAAAGGATATGTCCCTCGTGTTCGCAAATGACCGTGGCTCTGATTTTCATCGTCTGTGCCCCCCGCAGCAAATGAATGTCATAAAAGTGTAATGCAATTGTCATGCTAAGTGGTTATGGCGTGCCGGGATATGTATGTGGATACTGCCCGCTTGAACGAAAAGGACGAGGAAAACCGATGAACACCGTACGTTGGGGCATGATCGGCTGTGGCAGTGTCACTGAGTTGAAGAGTGGACCCGCTTTCTATAAAGCGCCAGGTTCTGCCCTGGTGGCCGTGATGGGGCGTCGCGCGGAGGCCGTGCGCGATTATGCGACGCGCCATGGCATTGCACGCTATTACACTGACGCCCAGGCGCTGATCGACGACCCCGAAGTGGACGCGGTCTACATCGCCACGCCCCCCGACAGCCACCTCGACTACAGCCTGATGGTGGCGGCGTCCGGCAAGCATTGCTGCGTCGAGAAACCCATGTCGCTGAATGCCGAACAAAGCGCCTTGATGCAGCGCACTTTCGAGCGCGCCGGGCTGCACCTGTTCGTGTCCTATTACCGGCGCTCGCTGCCACGCTTTCAGCAGGTACGCGACTGGCTGCAACAGGGCCGCATTGGCGAACTGCGCCACCTGACCTGGACCCTGTGCAAACCGCCGGCCGCCAATGACGCCAGCGCCGCCAACTGGCGCACCGACCCGGCCATTGCCGGCGGCGGCTATTTCGCCGACCTGGCCAGCCATGGTTTCGATCTGTTCCAGTACCTGGCCGGGGACATTGTCGAGGTGTCCGGCTTTACCGCACGGCAAGCCGGGCACTATGCCGCTGAAGACGCGGTGACGGCGTGCTGGACCTTCGCCAACGGTGCCCTGGGCATGGGCTGCTGGAATTTCGTCGCAGACCGCCGTGAAGACAAGGTCGAGTTGATCGGCAGCCTGGGTCGCATTACATTTTCCGTGTTCGAAGACCAGCCCCTGCGCCTTGAAGGGCAGACCCACGAGGTGCTGGAAGTGCCGTGCCATGCACACATCCAGTGGCATCACGTGCTGGCGATGAACGCGCACATCCGTGGCGAGGCCGAGCATCCGTCCCAGGCCATCGAAGCGCTGAAAACCGATCGCATCCTCGACAAGGTGCTACAACGTAACCCCAATCATCCCGGATAGCCGTGCCAGGATCAGTCTTTTCAAGGAGCAAAAAATGAAATACTGGGTGGCCGTATGGCTGGTCCTGGCCGCAAGTGTGACCGCAGCGCCACGCGAGCAGAGGCCGGCCGGGGATTTTGATTTTTATGTGTTGTCGTTGTCGTGGTCGCCGACGTTCTGCCTCACGCACCCGGGTAACGAACAGTGCTCGGGCAAGGGATATGGCTTCGTGCTGCACGGGCTTTGGCCGCAATACGCGAAGGGTGGCTGGCCGTCGGCGTGTGATCCACGGTCGCGGCTGTCGAACGCCGAGCTGGCCAAGGGCGCGTTGATATTCCCCACGCAGGCATTGCTCAAGCATGAGTGGAGCAAACACGGCACCTGCAGCGGCCTGGACGCCACGCGTTACCTCAATGCGACGGATGCTGCGCTGGCCTCCGTGCAGATTCCGCAACAACTGCAACCGTTCGACGTGCCCAATTATCTGCAGGCCGCTGAAATCGAAGCGCTGTTTCGCCAGAGCAACCCGTCCATGGGCAATCACAGCGTGGCGGTGATCTGCAAGGGCAAGGTGTTGTCCGAAGTGCGCGTGTGCCTGAGCAAGGAACTGCGCTTTGCCGGTTGCCCCACAAGCGTGAAGACGCAGTGCCGCAGCGGCGATATCCGCATTCCGGTGCAGCGTTAATCTGAGCGCGGCACCTGCCTGATCCGCAGCTTTGCGGTATCCTCCGCGCCCCGCTTATCCACGATGCAAGGCACGATGACAGGACAAGACATGCAGGCGCTGCTGGACGCGATTCTCGACGAAGTTCGTCCACTGATCGGCCAGGGCAAAGTCGCCGACTACATCCCCGCGCTGGCCGATGTGCCCGCCAACCAGCTAGGCATCGCCGTGTACGGCAACGACGGCGCGGCCTACTGCGCGGGGGACGCCGACACGTTGTTCTCGGTGCAAAGCATTTCCAAGGTCTTCAGCCTGGTGCAGGCCATCGACCACGGCGGCGAAACCATTTGGGAGCGCCTGGGCCACGAGCCTTCGGGGCAACCGTTCAACTCCATGGTGCAGCTGGAGTTCGAGCGCGGTCGCCCGCGCAACCCATTTATCAACGCCGGCGCCCTGGTGATCTGCGACATCAACCAGTCACGCTTCGCCGTGCCGATCCTGTCGATGCGCGACTTCGTCCGGCGCCTGTCAGGCAACCCACAGATCCTGGTCAACAGCATCGTCGCCGACTCCGAAGCGCAGCATGGTGCACGCAACGCGGCCATGGCCTATCTGATGAAATCCTTCGGCAACTTCCACAACGACGTCGACGCGGTGTTGCACAGCTACTTCAACTATTGCGCCTTGCAGATGAGCTGCCTGGACCTGGCCAAGGCCTTCAGCTTCCTGGCCAACGAAGGCGTGAGTGCCCATAGCGGCGAACAGATCCTCACCGCGCGCCAGACCAAACAGGTCAACTCGATCATGGCCACCAGCGGCCTGTACGACGAGGCGGGCAATTTTGCCTATCGCGTCGGGTTGCCGGGCAAGAGCGGGGTCGGCGGCGGGATCGTCGCGGTGGTGCCGGGGCAATTCACGGTGTGCGTGTGGTCGCCGGAGTTGAACGCCGCCGGGAACTCGCTGGCGGGGATGAAGGCGCTGGAGTTGCTGAGTGAGCGGATTGGCTGGTCAGTGTTTTGATTAGTGTGTGAGGCTCGGCCAAGTCTTCGACCTAGCGCTGTCGCGCAGCAAACTGGAGTTTCTGTGGCGAGCGGGCTTGCCCTAATGCCGTTCAGTTAAGCGCAGATTCCCTGTGGCGAGCAGGCTTGTCCTGCGTTGGGCTGCGCAGCAGCCCCAAAGCCAGGCGCTGAGCCGTATCAGGTACACCGCGTTTTGCTCGATGGGGGGCGCTTCGCACCCCAACGCGGGGCAAGCCCGCTCGCCACAATAAGCCCACACATTTTCCTTAACTGAACGGCATTAGGGCTTGCCCCGCGTTGGGGGGGCGTAGCGCCCCCAATCAAGGACAAGCCTGCTCGCCACAGGAATGGCCAGGCGCTGTTCCTGGGGGACATGACCATTGGCGCGCAATCTTGAATAGATATCGCAGGCAAGCCTGCTCCCACCTTTGATCTTCATTGTGTTTGAGGTGTGTATCGCCCCAACAAAAAATGCGCCCCTCGGGGCGCATTTTTTTGTTCGGTCAACCATCACCTGATCAGGCAATCGCATCCCACGCACGGTCGCCGTTCTCGTCCTTGATCCGCGTCGGCAAGCCCATCACGTCCAGCGCTTTGAGGAACGGCTCGGCCGGCAGTTCCTCGACGTTGGCCATGTGCTTCACGTCCCACTCGCCACGGGCAACCAGCAGCGCAGCGGCGACCGGTGGTACGCCGGCGGTGTAGGAGATGCCCTGGCTGTCGGTCTCGGCGAAGGCTTCTTCATGGCACGCCACGTTGTAGATGAACATCTCGCGCGGCTGGCCGTTCCTGGTGCCTTTGACCAGGTCGCCGATGCAGGTTTTGCCGGTGTAGCCGGGGGCCAGCGAAGAGGGGTCGGGCAGCACGGCCTTGACCACTTTCAACGGCACCACTTCCAGGCCTTCGGCGGTTTTGACCGGCTTTTCGGACAGCAGGCCGAGGTTTTTCAGGACGGTGAACACGTTGATGTAGTGCTCGCCAAAACTCATCCAGAAACGCACGTTGGGCACGTCGAGGTTTTTCGACAGTGAGTGCACTTCATCGTGGCCGGTGAGGTAGAGGTTCTGCGAACCGACCACCGGCAGGTCGTCGGTGCGTTTGACTTCGAACATGGTGTTGCTGGTCCACTGGCTGTTCTGCCAGCTCCACACCTGCCCGGTGAATTCGCGGAAGTTGATTTCCGGGTCGAAGTTGGTGGCGAAATATTTGCCATGGCTGCCGGCATTGACGTCGAGAATGTCGATCGAATCAATGCGGTCGAAATGCTGTTGCTGCGCCAGCGCGGCATACGCGTTGACGACACCCGGGTCGAAGCCCACGCCAAGGATGGCGGTGATGTTCTTCTGTTTGCACTCTTCCAGGTGGTTCCATTCGTAGTTGCCGTACCACGGCGGGGTCTCGCAGACCTTGCCCGGCTCTTCGTGAATGGCGGTGTCGAGGTAGGCAACGCCCGTGTCGATGCAGGCACGCAGTACCGACATGTTGAGGAACGCGGAGCCCACGTTGATGACGATCTGCGATTCGGTCTCGCGGATCAGGGCTTTGGTCGCTTCCACGTCCAGAGCGTTCAGCGCGAAGGCCTGGATGTCGGCGGGAACCTTGAGGCTACCCTTGGCCTTGACGCTGTCGATGATGGCCTGGCATTTGGAGATGTTGCGCGACGCGATAGCAATACGACCGAGTTCGTCGTTGTGCTGCGCGCACTTGTGGGCCACCACCTTGGCGACACCTCCTGCACCAATGATAAGAACGTTCTTTTTCAATTGCTTTATTTCTCCTATATCCGCCAGCTTACGAAAGGCTGGACAGGTAGTCGTCGTAACCAAATTCACGAACCACTTCGACTGTACCGTCGAGTTGTTTCACTACGATGGACGGCATTTTCAGGCCGTTGAACCAGTTTTTCTTGACCATGGTGTAGCCTGCGGTGTCGATGAACGACAGCCGATCGCCGATGGCCAGCGGACGATCAAATTGATACTCGCCGAAGATGTCCCCGGCCAGGCAGGATTTGCCGCACACCATATAGGTGTGTTCACCCTCGCTCGGCGCCAGCTTGGCGTTGAGGCGGTAGATCAGCAGGTCCAGCAGGTGGGCTTCGATGGAGCTGTCGACCACGGCGAGGTGCTTGCCGTTGTAGAGGGTGTCGAGCACGGTGACTTCCAGGGAAGCACTGTTGGTGATCGCCGCTTCGCCGGGTTCCAGGTAGACCTGCACGCCGTACTTCTCGGAGAACGCCTTGAGCCGCGCGCAGAATGCGTCGAGTGCATAGCCTTCACCGGTGAAGTGGATGCCGCCGCCGAGGCTGACCCACTTGACCTTGTGCAGCAGCGCGCCGAAGCGTTCTTCGATGGTACCGAGCATCTTGTCGAACAGGCTGAAGTCGCCGTTCTCGCAATTGTTGTGGAACATGAAGCCGGAGATCTGCTCGATCACGCCGTCGATCTTCACCGGGTCCCACTCGCCCAGGCGGCTGAACGGACGCGCCGGGTCGGCCAGCAGGTAGTCGGAGCTGCTCACCTGCGGGTTCACGCGCAGGCCGCGGGTCTTGCCTTCGCTGCGTGCGGCAAAGCGCTGCAACTGGCTGATGGAGTTGAAGATGATCTTGTCGCAGTTTTCCAGCATCTCTTCGATTTCATCGTCGGCCCAGGCCACGCTGTAGGCGTGCGCCTCGCCTTCGAACTTCTGGCGGCCGAGCTTCAACTCGTACAGCGACGACGAGGTGGTGCCGTCCATGTATTGCTGCATCAGGTCGAACACCGACCAGGTGGCAAAGCACTTGAGTGCCAGCAGAGCCTTGGCGCCGGACTGTTCGCGCACGTAAGCAATCTTCTGCATGTTGACCAGAAGCTTCTGTTTATCGATGAGGTAATACGGCGTTTTGATCATTTTCAGAGCCTGCGGCGGTGCCTGCCAAAAAAGGACACGCATTGTGCCCGCACTTGGTCAGGATCGAAAGGTTAGCGAGCGGATTTTGCCGCGCCGGTTTTTGACGATACCCGGCGATTATGACCATCCATGGGCATACATCGAGCCAGTGTGGGAGTGGGTTTGCTCGCGAAGGCGCTGGTTCACTGACATCAAACCGTCATCTCTTCACCACCGTCCTGCCATATTTCCCCGTTACTGTCCTCGCCAATGAGATCGATCTCAAGCGAGTGACCATGCCTGATCTGAAAGACGTTGCGCGTCTGGCCGGCGTGTCCCGTGCCACTGCCGCGCGCACCTTTGCCTCCCCCGGCCAGGTGCGTCCGGCCACCCGTGAACAGGTGTTCGCCGCCGCCCGCGAGCTGGGGTTTCGACCCAACCTGCTGGGCCGTCAACTGCGCCTGCAAACCACACAACTGATCGGCGTGGTGGTGCCCAACCTGCTCAACCCGGTGTTCGCTGAACAGTTCCAGGCCATGGAGCGCGCGGCGCGCTTGCGCGGCTACAGCCTATTGCTGGCGACCACCGACTACAGCAGCGAACGCGAGAGCATCGTGGTGGAAGAGTTGTTGCGCCAGCGCGTGGACGGGCTGGTGCTGACCGTCACCGATGCCGAGAGCAACAGCGTGCTCAACAGCCTGGCCAGCGAGCAGACGCCGTTCGTGCTGGCGTACCACCAGCCCAGCAACCCGCATTACAGCGCCGTGTCGGTGGACAATCGCGCCGGCATGGCCCTGGCCACCCGTTACCTGCTGGACGCGGGGCACCGGCGCATCAGCATGGTCGCCGGCCCCGCGTTGCAGTCCGACCGTGCGCGTCTGCGCCATGCCGGCTACTGCGATGCGATGAAGGCCTGGGGCCTCAACAGCCGCCCGGTGATCGAAATGCCCGCGCACACCCAGGCCGAATTCGCCGCCATCGAGCCATTCCTGACCGGTGCCGACGCGCCGACAGCGTTGCTGTGCTCCAACGATTTCCTCGCCATCAGCCTGATCGCCGAGCTGCGCCGCAACGCCTGGAACGTGCCCGAGCAACTTTCGGTGATGGGCTTTGACGGCATCACCCTCGGTACCCAACTGCACCCCACGTTGTGCAGCGTGGTGCAGCCCATTGCGCTGCTCGCCAGCACCGTGATTGACCAGTTGCTGGCGCAGATCGCCGGCAACGCGCCGATTTCCCATTGTCTGCCTTGCCATATCCGGCCGGGCGAAAGCACTCAACCCCATGAGGACGACCCTGATGCGCACACTCCGTAAAACCCTCGCCGCCGTGCTGCTGTGCGGCATGGCCAGCCTGGCCCAGGCCGCCGACACCGCGATCTGCTACAACTGCCCGCCGGACTGGGCCGACTGGGGCACCCAGCTCAAGGCGATTGCCGCGCAAACCGGTGTGCAGGTGCCGCTGGACAACAAGAACTCCGGTCAGTCCCTGGCGCAGTTGGTCGCCGAAAAAGCCGCACCGGTCGCCGACGTGGTCTATTACGGCGTGACCTTCGGCCTGCAGGCGCAAAAGGCCGGCGTGGTCGAGGGCTACAAACCCAAAGGCTGGGAGCAGATTCCCGCAGGCCTCAAAGACCCGTCCGGGCAGTGGTTCGCGATCCACTCCGGCACCCTGGGCATCATGGTCAACGTCGACGCCCTTGGCGGTCTGCCCGTGCCGCAAAGCTGGGCCGACCTGCTCAAGCCCGAATACAAAGGCATGGTCGGCTACCTGGACCCGTCCAGTGCGTTTGTCGGTTACGCCTCGGCGGTCGCCATCAACCGTGCCATGGGCGGCGACCTCGACAACTTCGCCCCGGCCATCGACTACTTCCAGAAGCTGGCGAAAAACGCCCCCATCGTGCCCAAGCAGACCGCCTATGCGCGGGTGTTGTCCGGTGAGTTGCCGATCCTGGTGGACTACGACTTCAACGCCTACCGCGCCCGCTACAAGGACAACGCCAACGTCGCCTTCGTGATCCCCAAAGAGGGCAGCATCAGCGTGCCCTACGTGATGAGCCTGGTGGCGAATGCGCCGCACCGCGCCAACGGGGAAAAGGTGCTCGACTTCGTGCTGTCCGATGCGGGCCAGGCGTTGTGGGCCAAGGCCTACCTGCGCCCGGTGCGTCCGGTGCAGATGCCGGCCGAGGTGGCCGCGCAGTTCCTGCCCGACAGCGACTACGCCCGCGCCGGTGTGGTGGACTACCAGAAAATGGCCGCTGTGCAGGAAGCCTTCGCCGCCCGTTACCTCAACGAGGTCAAGTAAGTGGCCTCGACCCCACGCGCCGCGTGGGCGCTGGCCCCGGCCTTTGCGCTACTGCTGGCGTTCTGGCTGTTGCCGCTGGCGCACTTGATACTGCTCGGGGCCCAACGCCGCGACAGCCTCGGCAGCGGTTACTGGCAGGTGCTGAGCAGCGCGCAATACCTGGGCAGCCTGGCGCAGACCTGTGCGCTGGCCGTGTTCGTCACGCTGACGGCGTTGGTGATCGGCGGCATCAGCGGTGTGTTTCTGGCACGCCAGCAGTTTTTCGGGCGCTCGGCGCTGGTGGCGCTGCTGACCTTTCCGCTGGCATTTCCCGGCGTGGTGGTGGGCTTTCTGGTGATCCTGCTGGCCGGGCGCCAGGGCCTGTTTGCGGCGCTGGGGCTGCAACTGGCCGGTGAACGCTGGATCTTTGCCTACTCGTTGGCGGGGCTGTTTGTCGGCTACCTGTACTTCTCGATTCCACGGGTGATTCTCACCGTGATGGCGGCATGCGAAAGCCTCGACCGCAGCCTGGAGGAAGCCGCGCATTCGCTGGGGGCAGGGCACTGGCGGGTGGTGTGCGATGTGATCATCCCTGGCCTGGCACCGGCGCTGGCCTCATGTGGCGCGATCTGCTTTGCCACTTCCATGGGCGCCTTCGGTACCGCCTTTACCCTGGGCACGCGCCTGAACGTCACGCCGGTGGCGATCTATAACGTGTTCACCAACTACGCCAACTTCGCCGTCGCCGCTGCCTTGTCGGTGGTGCTGGGAGCGGTGACCTGGGCCGTGTTGCTGCTGACCCGGCGCCTGGTGAAAAACGCGGGGACGGTTCTGTGAAACGCTCATCGTTATTTGTGCTGCAACTGCTGTTCACCCTGCTGGTGTGCGCCTTCATGCTGGTGCCGGTGCTGTTGTCGTTAATGGCGGGGCTGACGCGCAATTTCTTTGTCGGGCTGTCCAGCGGTTTGACCTTCGACTGGTTGATCCAGGTGTGGCAGGCCTATTCGCCCACGGTGTGGCTGTCGCTGCAACTGGCGCTGGCCTGTGCGGTGTGCGTGTGCGTGGTCGGCGTGCCGGCGGCCTACGCGCTGGTGCGCATGAACAACCGCTTCAGCCGTGCCTTCGAGGAATTGATGGTGCTGCCAGTGGCAATGCCGGGCCTGGCCAGCGCGTTGGCGTTATTGCTCACCTATGGCCAGTTCGGCGCGTTCCGCAGCAGTTGGCTGTTCATCCTCGTCGGCCATGTGCTGTTCACCTTGCCGTTTCTGGTGCGCCCGGTGATGGCGGTGATGCAGCGCCAGCACTTGCCGGTGCTGGAAGAGGCCGCCGCAAGCCTGGGGGCAGGGCCGATCAAGCGCTTTTTCAGCGTGGTGGTGCCCAACTGCCGGGCGGGGATTCTCGCCGGTGTGCTGATGGTGGTGACCCTTTCACTGGGTGAGTTCAACCTGACCTGGATGCTGCACACGCCGATGACCAAGACCCTGCCCGTGGGCCTGGCCGACAGCTACGCCTCGGCGCGCCTGGAAATCGCCAGCGCCTACACCCTTATCTTTTTGCTGATGATCGTGCCGCTGCTGATCGCGTTGCAGGCCATCAGTGCCCGTTTGTCTCGTGGAGAGCGTCGATGACCGCTATCACTATTCGCCTCAAGGGCTGTCGCAAGGCGTTCGCCGACGGCACCGTGGCCGTGCACAACCTTGATCTGACCGTCGAAGGCGGTGAAACCCTGGCCATTCTCGGCCCGTCCGGCTGCGGTAAAACCACGACCCTGCGCTTGATTGCAGGCCTGGAACGGCCGGATGTGGGGCAGGTGTTCTTTGGCGACCAGGACGTCACCCGCCTGCCCATCGAACGTCGCGATGTGGGCATGGTGTTTCAGAACTACGCGCTGTTTCCCAACCTGGATGTGGCCGGCAATATCGTCTACGGCCTGAAGATTCGCGGCGTGCCTGCGCTGGAGCGCAACAAGCGCTGTGATGAGTTGCTGGAATTGGTGGGGCTGCACAATCACGGCCGGCGCAGCATTCATGAACTGTCGGGCGGGCAGCGCCAACGCGTCGCCCTGGCCCGTGCCCTGGCGCCGCGTCCCAAGGTGCTGTTGCTTGACGAGCCGCTGGCCGCCCTCGATGCCCAGCTGCGTGAGCGCCTGCGCAGCGAGCTGGATCTGCTGCTGCGCGGCTTGGGCATCACCTCTGTATTTGTCACCCACGACCAGGGCGAAGCCATGGCCTTGGGCGATCGCATTCTGGTAATGGAGCAGGGCCGCGTGGCCCAACTGGCGAGCCCGCGCGAGATTTATCAGCAGCCGGCGAATGCGTTCGTCGCAGGCTTTGTGGGCAACCTGAATGCGTTCCAGGTGATCGCGCAATCGCCCCGGGGCCTGAAGGTGTGCGGCGGCGAATTGCCGTGGCAAGTGGCCGACGTGCCCGCAACTGTCTATTGCCGTCCCGAGCACTTGCGTGTGATGGATGGCGAGGGGCACTTGCACGGGCACCTGCTGGCGCAGTTTTTCCAGGGCGCGCAAAGCCGTCTGCTGGTGGATGTGGGCGGCGCGCAGCCGTTGCTGGTGGACAGCAGCGACAACCAATTGCATGCCGTCGGCGCGCCGATTGCCCTGGCGATCACGCCGAACATGTTGTTTACCCTCAATGCGTGAGAGTTTGCCTGTGAACAGTCCATTTCTGGTTGCGCAAATCAGCGACCTGCACCTCAAGGCCGGTCAGCGCCTGACCTATGGCGTAGTGGATACCCTGGGCGCGCTGCGCCGTGCCGTCGACCACCTGAACGCCAGCCACCCGCGCCCCGATATCGTGGTGATCAGCGGCGACCTGGTGGACTTCGGCCGCGCCGATGAGTACGCGGTGCTGCACCCGGAACTCGCGCGCCTGCACATGCCTTGCTACCTCGTGCCCGGTAATCACGACACACGCGGGCCGTTGCTGGATGCGTTTGCCGACCACGCCTACTTGCCACGGTCGGCGCAGGCACCCCTGGACTGGGTGGTGGATGACCATCCGCTGCGCCTGATCGGCCTGGACTCGACCATCCCCGGCAGCCACGGCGGGCAGTTGCTCGATAGCCAGTTGCAGTGGCTCGACGCCCAACTGGCGCTGCGCCCGGATGCGCCGACGCTGCTGATCCTGCACCACCCGCCGTTCATCAGCGGCATCGGCCATATGGACCGTGAGCCCTTTATCAATGCCGCTGCGCTTGAGCAAGTGATCGCCCGCCATCCGCAGGTGGAACGCCTGTTGTGCGGTCACCTGCACCGGCCCATGCAGCGGCGTTTCGGTGGCAGCCTCAGTTGCGTATGCCCCGGCACGTCCCATCAGATTGTGCTGGATCTGCAGGACGCGGCCCCGGCACATTTCAACCTGGAACCGGCGGGGTATCTGTTGCATCGCTGGGAGGCGCAGCAGGGGTTGGTCAGCCACAACGGCGTGTTCGGGGAGTACCCGGGGCCGTATCCGTTTTATGACGCCCAGGGATTGATTGACTGAGCATTCAAAACCCCTTTGGCAAGCGGGCTTGTTGTGGCGAGCGGGCTTGCCCTAATGCCGTTCAGTTAAGCGCAGATTCCCTGTGGCGAGCAGGCTTGTCCTGCGTTGGGCTGCGCAGCAGCCCCAAAACCAGACACTGAGCCGTAATCAGGTACACCGCGTTTTGCTTGATTGGGGGCGCTTCGCACCCCAACGCGGGGCAAGCCCGCTCGCCACAGGGGTGATTGTCTGAAATGGCGTGCGGGGCAGATTATTTGACGGGGGCGACCCGATTACGGCCTGCGGCCTTTGCTTCATACAACTGCAGATCGGCGCGGGTCAGCAGGGCGCGGGTATCGCGGTCTGACGGTTCGGCGACGCTCACGCCGATGCTCACTGTGACCTGCCCAACCCCTTCAAACATCGCTTCGGCAATCGCCGCGCGGATATTCTCGGCCACCACGTCGGGGCTGTCGGGGGCTTCGACCGTCGGCAGCAACACCGCAAATTCCTCGCCGCCGTAACGTGCAACAAAGTCCGTGACGCGGGTGGTGCTCTTGATCAGTAGGGCGAGTTGGCGCAGCACGTCATCGCCCACGGCATGGCCGTAAGTGTCGTTGACCTGCTTGAAGTGGTCGGCATCGATCAGCAGCAGGGCAAAGGTACGCCCGGTGCGTTGGAACAGCAGGCTGCTTTCAGCCAGTTTTTCATCGAAGCGGCGGCGGTTGTACACGCCGGTCAGTGCATCGTGGGTGGCGAGCTTGAGCAGTTCGGCATTGGCCTGGGTGAGGTCGGCGGTGCGTTGCGCAACAGTCGCCTCGAGAGAGGCATTGGCCTCCTGCAACTGACGCTCTTTGGCCAGCAGCGATTGGGTCATGCCGGTGAGTGAACGGCCCAGTTGAGCGATCTCCACTACCGCGTGATCCTGCGGGAAGATGGCGCCGGGCTGCTGGTCCTGCACGAGTTTGGCGGACCTGGCCAGGCGCTCGATGGGGCGGCTGAGGGAGGCGGCCAGGTAATAAGCCGCCAGCACAAACACCAGCGCGGCGAGCACGCCGAGCAGCAGCAGTTTGTAGAGCAGCGTGCGCGCCGGTTGCAGCGCGACGTCCAGGGGTTGGCGCAGCATGATGTACCAGGTCACTTTGGCGTTGGACGGGCTGGGAACCGCGACCGATGCGGTGACATAGCCCTTGCCCGTGGACCAGCCGGACGCGGTGTTCAGTTTGTCTGTGGCCATCTGTTCACCGGCGAGCAGTTCGGGATACAGCACCTTGCCGTCGAAATCGACGATCAGCGCTTCGATCTCGGGAAACGCATCTTTTTGCATCACGGCCGAATCGACGATCTGCGTGATCCAGCGCCAGTGCGCGTGGGCGCCCAGCACACCAATGGTCTCGCCCTGGGCATTAAGCAGCGGCGCGGCGAAATCGATGAAGCGCAACGGTTCGCCATTGCCCGAGCCCGGCAGCAGCTTGGCCAGCATCACGGCCTCGTGGGGATCACCGGTGTATTCACCGCGCATGCCGGCCTGGAACCAGGGGCGCTGGCCGACCGACTGGCCCACCAGCAGCCCGTTCGCCGCCTGGCGCACGCGGCCGTCTGCGTCGGCCACGCCCATCCATGCGTACTCGGCGCGCGAGCGGGTGCGCAGTTCCATCAAGGTGAGGATATCCGGCTGATCCAGATCGCCGCGGCGAAACAACGGCGCCCGGCTCAGCAGCGAGACTTCCAGCTGACGCTCGCGCAACTGCACGGCCAGCAGCGCCGCCGTGGAGCGCGCCGTGCTCAGCAGCGCATTGCCGCTGGCCTGCTTCATCTGCTCGGTGGCGATATGGCCTACGTAGAAGCCCACGCTCAACAAGGTGAGCAATGACAGACCGGCAAACCACAGGGTCAGGTGACTACGCAGGCTGGCTTTGATCATGGGGGCTCATTTGAGTATTTGTTTGGCAGCATAGTACGCGTAATGAATGCCCGATCACCTACCACAAACGTACAAGATTGAGCGACATGCGCCTGGATAGACTCGCCGCACTCCTTCTCTTGCAGGTCTGCCATGGACATTTTTCTCTACGCCTTCAGCGTCATGTACAGCCCGGGGCCCGTCAACCTGATGGGCCTGAACGCCGGGCTCACCGGCAAACTGCGTCGATCCAGCGGTTTCTACCTGGGCGTGGGCTGCGCCATGCTGCTGATGTTCGTGCTGTTTGGCTACACCGGTGAAGCGATCGTTTCCCAGGCGGCGCTGCCCTATATCTCGTTGATCGGCGGCGCCTACACGCTGTACCTCGCGTACCAGGTGTTCACCGCGCGTACGGTGGTTGAAGAGGATTCAACCGCGCCGATCAAGGCGCTCACCTTCTGCAACGGGCTGGTGATCCAACTGCTCAACCCCAAGGGCATTGTGGCGGTGTTGCCGATCACCAGCGTGATGCTGCCGGCGGCGCATATCACCGGCGCCTCCATCTTTGGCGTGTCGGCCTTGCTGGGATTGGGCGCCGTGGGCGCGCCCTGGGTCTACGCGTTGCTCGGTGCACTGCTGGGACGGCGCATCAGCGGGGCGGCGGCGTTTACCTGGTTCAACCGCTGCATGGGGTTGGCGCTGGCGGCCAGTGCCGGGTTCATGCTCCACGGGTTCTATCTGCACCTGAATGCAACATGAGTAAAACTTGTGACGGTCTGCAATTTAATGAGTTTGTTTCACTCTCAAAGTCTGTCGACAATGGCTGCCATCTTTATCGACATTGGAGTTGCACGTCATGGCAGTCGCTCATTCCCTCGGGTTTCCACGCATTGGACGCGATCGTGAATTGAAAAAAGCGCAGGAAGCGTTCTGGAAGGGTGAGCTCGACGAAGCCGGCCTGCGCGCCGTTGGCCGTGACCTGCGCAAGGCGCACTGGGCACTGCAGAAAGACGCCGGAATCGACCTGCTGCCTGCCGGCGATTTCGCCTGGTATGACCAGGTACTGACCCACTCGCTGATGTTCGGCGTGATCCCCGAGCGCTTCCGCCCGGCGGACGGCAAGGCCACGCTGAACACCCTGTTCGGCATGGCCCGGGGCGTCAGCGACGCGTGCTGCGGCGGCGCCCACGCCCAGGAAATGACCAAATGGTTCGATACCAACTATCACTACCTGGTACCCGAGTTCAGCGCGGATCAGCAATTCCAGCTGGGTTGGGAGCAGCTGTTCGAAGAAGTGCAGGAAGCGCGCGAGCTGGGGCACACCGTCAAACCGGTGGTGATCGGCCCGCTGACCTACCTGTGGCTGGGCAAGGCCAAGGGCGCCGACTTCGACAAGCTCGACTTGCTGGATCGCCTGCTGCCGTTGTACGGGCAGATTTTTCAACGCCTGGCGGACCTGGGCGTTGAGTGGGTGCAGATCGACGAACCGATCCTGGTGCTCGACCTGCCGCAGGCGTGGAAGAATGCCTTTGAGCGCGCCTATAACCTGATCCAGCGCGACCCGCTGAAAAAACTGCTCGCCACCTATTTCGGCGGCCTGGAAGAGAATCTTGGCCTGGCCGCGAACCTGCCGGTCGACGGCCTGCACATCGACCTGGTGCGTGCGCCGGAGCAATACCCGACCATTCTTGACCGCGTGCCGGGTTATAAAGTGCTGTCCCTGGGCATCGTCAACGGCCGTAACGTGTGGCGCAGCGACCTTGAACAGGCCCTGGCCACCTTGCAGCACGCCCATGAACGTTTGGGTGAGCGCTTGTGGGTGGCGCCGTCCTGCTCGCTGCTGCACTGCCCGGTCGACCTGAGTCGCGAAGACCAGCTGGATGCCGAGCTGAACAGCTGGCTGGCATTTGCCGTGCAGAAATGTGCGGAGGTGGCGGTGTTGGCCCAGGCCGTCAACGCGCCTGAAGCGCCGAACGTACTGGCGGCGCTGGCTGAAAGCCGCGCGGTGCAGACCAGCCGTGCCGCGTCGCCGCGTATCCACAAACCGGCCGTCCAGGCCCGCGTGGCGGCGATAACCGCCGAGCACAGTCAGCGTCCGTCGCCGTTTGCCCAACGTATCGAGAAACAACGCGCCGGTCTCAACCTGCCGCTGTTCCCGACCACCACCATCGGTTCGTTCCCGCAAACCGCCTCGATCCGTTTGGCGCGACAGTCGTACAAGGCGGGCCGGTTGAGCGAAGCCGACTACGTTGACGCGATGCACAGCGAGATCAAGCACGCCGTTGAAGTGCAGGAACACCTCGGCCTGGACGTGCTGGTACACGGCGAGGCCGAGCGTAACGACATGGTCGAGTATTTCGCCGAGCAACTGGACGGCTACGCGTTCACCCGTTTTGGCTGGGTGCAGAGCTATGGTTCGCGCTGCGTGAAACCGGCGCTGATCGTCGGCGACCTGAGCCGCCCGAAGGCGATGACGGTGGAGTGGATCCGCTACGCCCAGGGCCTGACCCGCAAGGTCATGAAGGGCATGCTGACCGGCCCGGTGACCATGCTGATGTGGTCGTTCCCGCGCGAAGACGTGAGCCGCGAAGTGCAGGCCCGCCAATTGGCGCTGGCGATCCGTGACGAAGTGCTCGACCTGGAAGCCGCCGGCATCAGGATCGTGCAGATCGACGAAGCGGCCTTTCGCGAAGGCTTGCCGCTGCGCCGGGCGCAGTGGCAGGGCTACCTGGACTGGGCCACTGAAGTGTTCCGCCTGTGCGCCTCGGGTGTGCGGGATGAAACCCAGATCCACACCCACATGTGCTACAGCGAGTTCAATGATGTGATCGAGTCCATCGCGGCGATGGATGCGGACGTGATCACCCTCGAAACCTCGCGTTCGGACATGGAGTTGTTGGAGGCGTTCGAAGTGTTCGCTTACCCGAATGACATCGGCCCGGGCGTCTACGACATTCACTCACCGCGGGTGCCGGATGCCTCGGAAATGGCCAACCTGCTGCGCAAGGCCGCCAAACGCATTCCGGCTGAGCGCCTGTGGGTCAACCCCGATTGCGGGCTGAAAACGCGGGCATGGCCGGAGACGGAAGCGGCGTTGATTCACATGGTGACGGCCGCCCGGCAACTGCGTGCCGAACTGGCGTAACGCGGTAAAAAGTGTGGGAGCCCCCGTTAAATCGGCGACTTGGCGCTGTCGCGCAGCAACCCTCGGCCTCTGTGACGAGCCGGTCTGTTGTGACGAGCTGGCTTATTGTGGCGAGCGGGCTTGCCCCGCGTTGGGGTGCGAAGCGCCCCCAATCAAGAAACCCTCGGTATACCTGATACTGCGCGGAGACTGGTTTTGGGGCTGCTGCGCAGCCCAACGCAGGACAAGCCTGCTCGCCACTAAAAGCCCGCTCGCTGAGCCTGCCCTGTGTGTCAGAAGTATTTAAGCCAGCCCAGATCGCGACGGCGTGCCTTGAGACCGGCAAACCAGCGCACCGGCAGATACAGCGCCAACGGCAGCAGCAGGGCGACGAGCCAGATTGCGCCAACGCTGTCGAAACCGAAGTAGGTGCCGTGGTTGAGGCCGAACAGGGCGACGCAGGCGATATACAGCACTTTCAGCACGTAAAGGTGCAGCAGGTAGAAGAACATCGGCGCCGAACCAAACACGGCCAGCACGCCGATCCAGCGCTTGTGCCCGGCGCGTTCAAACGCCAGCAACAGCAGCAAACCGATCCCCAGGGTCAATGCCAGAAACAGCAGCGAAGGCGGGTACTTGGTCATGTTGAAAAAACTCATCAACGTCTGCACGCCAGTGTCATAGGTGTGCCACGGCTTTTCGCCATACCCGTTGAAGGCCCGCAACAGCACGAACCCCACCAACGCGCCAACGCCGCCCAGCAGCAGATAACGTTGACGCAACGCCGGTTGCATACCTGTGGCAAACCACGGCCCCAGCCCGTAACCCAGGGCAATCACGCCGATCCACGGCAATACCGGATAAGTGACGCGCAGCCGCAGGCTGTCGCTTATGTCGATCCAACTGCGTTCGTGCAGGATGGACCAGGCATGTTGCAGCGCCGACCCTTGCGCGAAGTGCACGCCGTCGAGCAGGTTGTGCCCGCCAATGATCAGCAGTGCCAGGGTGATCAGCAGCGGTCGCGGCAACCATACCAGCGCGGCGAGGGCGATCATGCTGAGGCCGATTGCCCAGATCACCTGCAGATAGATCACGCTGGGCGGCAACTGGAAGGTCCACGCAAAGCTGACCAGGGTGAACTCCAGCACCACCAGAAACAGCCCGCGCTTGAACAGAAACGCCGACACATCGCGAGTGCCCTGGTATTTCTGGCCGTAAAGCCAGGCCGATAAACCGGTGAGCAATACAAACACCGGCGCGCATAAATGGGCCAGGGTACGGCTCACAAACAGCGCAGGCTCGGTGCTGTCGATGCTCATGGGGTCGCCGACCTGGCGGTGCATCAGGAACGTCTCGCGCACATGGTCGAGCAACATGAACAGCATCACCAGGCCGCGCAGGGCGTCGATGGAGAGGAGGCGTTGGCGTAGGGGAACAGCGTCAGTCATGGGCAGGATCGCAGGGCTGGGCGGGAAGAGGTCGTTATCCTATAACATTATGGCTGAGCGTTGGCGTGCTATTCCCGCCTGGAATGCCCCCATAAAAACCCTGCATTGTCTTTATCGCGGTACATCTCGTAGCGTGGCGACTCACCTGAAGGAGAACGCCCATGCACCAAGGTCCGCTGCGTCTGTATGTCGACTCGCTGTTCACCAGCCCTTACGCCATGTCGGTGTTCGTCACCCTGCGGGAAAAAGGCCTGGCCTTCGACACCGTCACCCTGGACCTGGACGCGGCGCAAAACCAGGCGGCGGACTTTGCCCGGCTGTCCCTGACCCAGCGTGTGCCGACGCTGGTTGAGGGCGACTTTGCACTGTCTGAATCGTCGGCGATCTGCGAATACCTGGACGCGGCTTATCCTGCAATAACCGTGTACCCATCCGATCTGCAGCAGCGGGCGAGGGCGCGGCAGGTGCAGGCCTGGTTACGCAGCGACTTGCTACCCATTCGTCAGGAACGGTCGACGCTGGTGGTGTTTTGCGGTCAGACCCTGCCGCCGTTGTCGCCGCTGGCCGAAGCGGCCGCGCGCAAGCTGATCAGCGCGGCGCAGGGGCTGCTGGCGGGGCACCCGGAGAACCTGTTCGGTGAGTGGTCGATTGCCGACGTCGACCTGGCCGTGATGCTCAACCGCCTGATCCTCAATGGTGACCGCGTGCCCGGCGAACTGGTGGCGTATGCGCAGCGTCAGTGGCAGCGGCCCTCGGTGCAGGCATGGGTCAATCTGCAACGCCCTGGGCCGCAGGGCGTTCAATGATGTGCGCGACCCGCCGGTCCAGGTCTTCCCAGTCCGCCATGCCCAGCACCCGCGTGGTGTTCAGGCCGCGCAGGTAGCCCCGCAACTGCTGGGCGCTGGCGTGCACGTGTTGCGCATCGGCGGCGGCGTTCTGAAGCACGTTTTCATACTCGACCAGGTAGTCGGCGATCCGCTCGCGAAACTCAGGCAATACGGCTTCGCGGATGCGGTCGAAGGTCTTCTGGTGGGGCTTCATGGCGTGGTCCTTATCGTTATAGGCGGTGCATTATCGGTTCAGATAATAGTCACCATCATGCATCGCAAGTTCTGTTTTTTCAGGGAACAGGGACAATCAGCGCGTGATCCACTCCGGCGACCGCCGGTGATCAGCGTACGGGCCATTTGCTGGCACGCGTTGCTGGCGTAGACTCTGCGCGCGGATTGCAGTGGATTTTTCTTTTATCGATGCAGGAAGGTGTATGCGCTCTTTTTTCGTACCGGTCATGGCGTTGGCGCTGGGCGGCTGTATTTCCGCCCCTAACGCTCCGTCCCTCACGCTGCAAACGGCCAAGCCCCCGCAAGCCTACGTGCAGTGCCTGTTGCCTGAGCTTGAGAAACACGGCATCACCGCCACCGTGACGCAGAACTCGCGTCACGCCACGGTGTTGTTGAGCAGCAAGATTGCTGCCGACGATGTGCTGGAGGTGTACAAGTCCCAGGACGGCACCAAGGTCTCGTTGTATGAGCGCAAGCCGGTGGTTTCGGCGATCAAGCCGTCGCGGCTTGAGCTGGCGGCGAAGGCGTGCCAATAACGTTCGGGTTTGCCCGCACAGTCATAGGCGAACGCATCCTGTGGCGAGCGGGCTTGCCCCGCGTTGGGGTGCGAAGCGCCCTCAATCAAGCAAAACGCGGTGTACCTGATACGGCTCAGCGTCTGGCTTTGGGGCTGCTGCGCAGCCCAACGCAGGACAAGCCTGCTCGCCACAGGGAATCTGCGCTTAACTGAACGGCATTAGGGCTTGCCCCGCGTTGGGCTGCGCAGCAGCCCCCAAGCGACGATTCGACTTGCTCGCGAAGACGATTTTTCGGTGTACCTATCCGTTTCTGCGGTAACGACGACTTAGGGTTCCGCCCTTACGGCGGCTCACTTTTGAAAAGCGCAAAAGTAAGCAAAACGCTCTTGCCCCAACACTCGGCACCTCGCCCACGCTCCAAAACCTGCGTTCGGCCAGCGTGTTTGACGGGGCGCTTCCAGATCAAAAGCAAAAGCGTGGCGGCCTGAGAGCCGACCGAAATGGTCTGCCGAACGCTGTACAAAATGTGGGAGGGGGCTTGCTCCCGATGGCGTCGGCCCAGCAAACATTGATGTTGAAGACCCACCGCTTTCGCGGGCAAGTCGAATCGTAGCACCGCCGCTCCCACAGGGGAGCGGCGCTTAACTGAACGGCATTGGGGCAAGCCCTAATGCCGTTCAGTTAAGGAAAATGTGTGGGCTTATTGTGGCGAGCGGGCTTGCCCCGCGTTGGGGTGCGAAGCGCCCCCAATCAAGTAAAACGCGGTGTACCTGATACGGCTCAGCGTCTGGTTTTGGGGCTGCTGCGCAGCCCAACGCAGGACAAGCCTGCTCGCCACAGGGGAGCGGCGCTTAACTGACTGGCATTAGGGCAAGCCCGCTCGCCACAACAAGCCTGCTCTTCACAGAGGCTCCAGTGTGCTGCGCTAGATTAAATACGTGCTTCGTTGCTGAAACTGTTCACGGTCTTGACCAGCCCCCGGGCCGCCAATGCCACCAGTTCACCGCCTTTCTCCACCGTCGCCAGGGCCGGGTCCGAGCCCATCCGACCGTCGGGGAAGCGGGCGCGGAAGTCCAGTGCTTCGCGGATCGGCCCGGTGTTGGCGATCTGCGGCGAATAGTCGGCGGACTTGATCGACTCCGGATACGCCCACTGCGTCACGGCAATCTCCGAAGGCGTGGCATGGCTGCCATGGCCCACTGGAAATTGACGGTGGGCCAGGTCGGTAACGCCTTCCAGGTCCCACCAGTTCACCAGTTTGAGGGCAAACCCCGCCGGGCGACGGGCGAAGCTGGCCTCGGCATACAGTTCGGAAAACGCCGCTTCAATCGTCGCGATGTTGCCGCCGTGGCCGTTGAGAAACAGGATCTTCTCGAAACCATGCCCGGCCAGTGAGCGCACCCAGTCGCCGATGGCGGCGATAAAAGTGGAAGGGCGCAGTGAGATAGTGCCGGGGAACCCCAGGTGATGCTGGGCCATGCCGATATTGAACGTGGGACCGATCAGCATATCGGCGTGCTTTTGTGCTTCATGGGCGATGATTTCCGGGCACATCCAGTCGGTGCCCAAGAGGCCGGTAGGGCCGTGCTGCTCGTTGGAACCGATGGGGATGACCACCGTGCGGCTGCGTTCAAGAAACTGGCCGATCTCGATCCAGGTGGACGTGTGTAGAAGCATGGGACGCTCTCTTATCTCGGTGGGGACAGGCTAACCGCCACGGATTGTACGACTGGTTGCCACCTGTTGGGGCTTGCAATTGAGGTACGTCGAGGACTTCAACCAGCGCTGGTCGGGATACCAGGAGAACATGAACTGCCCATCCTTGAGTTTGTCGACCACCTGGCGCGCCACCTGCGGACGCACCGCCGGGCAGCCCTGGCTGCGGCCGATACGGCCTTCGCGCTTGCTCCACAGCGGGCTGACGTAGTCGGCGGCGTGAATCACCAGGGCGCGGTCGCGGGCCAGGTCATTGAAGCCCGGCTCCAGGCCGTCCATGCGCAGCGAGTAGCCATGGGTGCCCAGGTAGCTTTCCTGGGTGCGGAACAGGCCCAGGCTGGATTGGTGGCTGCCTTCGAGGTTGGAAAACTGCGTGGCGAAATTTTCCCCGGAGTTGGCGCCGTGGGCCACCAGATCGCGCAGCACCAGGGTGCGTTTGCGCAGGTCGAAAATCCACAGCCGACGGGCGGTAGAAGGCTGGGAGTAGTCGATCACGGCCAGGCGTTCGGAGCGTTCCTCGCCGTTGTTGACCGCGCATTGCACCGCGCTCAGGGCGCTTTTCAATACCGTGGGATTGAGTTCTGGAGCCGAGCGCGCCAGGCTGCTATACAACGTGGGAGGGTTGCCATTGGCGGCGAGCGCGACAGTGCTCAAAGTGCCCATGGTCACCGTCATGAAACCGAGGCGACATATAAAAGTCAGCATCTACAGTACATACCCCCCCGCTGTAGGATTGGAGCAAAGTCATTGTTCAAAAAACACGCATGTTACTTGAGCCTTTGCCTGATCGTTGCACCACTGGTCGCGACAGCCGACGAGCTGCCGCTGGAGGCATTACCGGTTGTCGAGCCCGCCCCGGTGGAGCTGGCCCCCGTGCAACAAGCCCTCGCGCAATTGCCCGGCGTCTGCCCAGGCTTCGCCGCGCAAGTGGACGCCGCCGCCCTTACGCGCCTGCAAGCGTTTTACCAGCAGCAAGGTGATACGCCACTGTGGACCGCCGATGAACGTCGGCAAGGCTTGAACACCCAGTTGCAGCTGCTCGCCGACGACGGCCTGGACCCCGATCACTACCGCCTGCCCACTGCCGATGCCGCGAGCAACGTGCTGTGCAGCGATATCGACACCAGCCGTCACTACCTGCAAGCCCTGCTGGACCTGCATTACGGGCGCCTGCAGCAATCGCGTTTCGAACCGCTGTGGCATGCCCAACCGCCGACCGTCGATCCCACGCTCGAAGTGCTGGCATTTGCCGCCACCGGCCTGCAGGACATGGCGCAGGCGTTCGACCAGGCACGGCCCAGCGCCGATCTCTACCGCAGCCTGCGCAATGTCTATTCCAGCGTGCGCCGGCAGCCATTGCCGCAGTGGGACGCGGTCGCCAGCGGCGCACTGCTGCGCCCCGGCATGGAAGACCCGCGCGTGCCCGAACTGGCGCGACGCTTGTACCACGGTGGCTACCTGGCCAGCGAACCCAGGGGCAGCGCCAGGCAATACCGCGCGGAACTGGTCAATGCGGTCAAGGCGTTCCAGCTCAGCCATTCGCTGCAGTCCGATGGCGTGATCGGCGCCGGTACCGTGGCCGAGTTGAACATCAGCCCGGCGATGCGCCGCGAACAGTTGCGCATCAATCTTGAGCGTTTTCGCTGGCTGGCCCAGGACCTGGAGCCCGAAGGGGTGCTGGTCAACGTTGCGGCGGCGCAATTGAGCGTGTACCAGAGCGGCATCCCGGTGTGGCAGACGCGCCTGCAGGTCGGCCGCGCCGAACGCCAGACGCCGCTGCTCAAGTCACGTATCACGCGGCTCACCCTCAATCCCACCTGGACCATCCCGCCCACGATCATGCGCGAGGACAAACTCCCGGCCATCCGCCTGAACCCCGAATACCTGCGTCAGCAGAACCTGCAAGTGCTCGACCCGGAAGGCCGCCCGCTGGCGCCCGAGCAGATCGACTGGGCGCGGCCGGGCAACATCCTGCTGCGTCAGCAGGCCGGGCCGCATAACCCGCTGGGCAAGATCGTGATGCGTTTTCCCAACCCGTATTCGGTGTACCTGCACGACACGCCGAGCCAGCCGCTGTTCACCAAGGGCCCGCGTGCGTTCAGCTCGGGGTGTGTGCGGGTCGAGCAGCCGCTGCTGCTGCGCGATTTGCTGGTGAGTCCGGCCGAGCGTGCGCGCACCGATGAGCTGTTGGCGACGGGGGTGACCCATGAGTTCAGACTGGCGACGCCGGTGCCGGTGTTGCTGGGGTACTGGACGGTGGAGGTGGATCGTCAGGGTGGGGTGGTGTATGCGCCGGATATTTATGGGCGGGATCTGGTGTTGATGAAGGCGATGGGGAGTGTGTTGTAGGGGGCACAGGTACCCGGTACTAAATGTGGGAGGGGGCTTGCTCCCGATAGCAGTGGGTCAGCTAAACATAAGCTGACTGACACTCAGCCATCGGGACAAGCCCCCTCCCACAGGGGATCTGCGCTCAACTGACTGGCACTGCGGCTTGCGACCGGCTTCCTTACGCGAATGGCCCATCGAGAGCCTTGCTCCCACACCGTTTTGCTGGCATTGTTCGCGCAATTGGTAACATTTCCCATTTGAGAAATTTTTGCGCATGCATGAGATTCCGGCCGCGTTGGGCGACTCTGTCCGCCAGCAGACACTCACGGCACTGTACCGCGAGCATCATGGCTGGTTGCACGGTTGGTTGCGCCGCAAACTGGGCTGTTCGCAGCATGCGGCGGACCTCGCTCACGATGCGTTCATCCGCGTCCTGATGCTGGCCGAGCCGCAGGCGATCAAGGAGCCCCGCGCCTTTCTCGCGACCACGGCGGGTCGGCTGTTGATCGATGGCGCGCGGCGTCGGCGTATCGAAAGAGCCTATATGGAGGCGCTGGTCATTCAGTGCGAAGACGCCGGCATGCCTGACCCGGCGGCGATTCATGTGGCCCTGCAAGCCCTTGAGCGGATTGCCGAGATGCTCGCCGGGCTGCCTGCCAACACCCGCGAAGCTTTTTTGCTGAGCCGTCTCGACGGGCTGACCTACCACGAGATCGCCGAACGCCTGCACGTGTCCGCCAGCACCGTTAAAAACTACATCTCCACCGCGCTGGTGCACTGCTACCACAGCCTGCATGGGGCGGAGCCGCTGTCGTGAGTTCCGAACAGATCATCCAGCAAGCGGCCAACTGGCTGACGCGCCTGCACGACGCAGACGTCACCGACGCCGAGCGCCAGGCGTTCAACCGTTGGTGCCAGGCCGACCCACGCCATGCGGTGGCCATCGAACGCATGCGGTCGTTGTGGGGCAGCTTCGACCCTCTGCCTGCGCAGCCGGCGCGTGTCGCCCTCAATCGTGCATTTGCCCCCCGGCGCGCTCGCGGCGCCCAGGTGGTGGGCGTGCTGGGGATGTTGCTGTGCGGCTGGCTGGGTGTGGAGCGTGCGCCGGTGTGGATGGCCGACCAGCGCACCGCCGTCGGCGAGCGTCGCCAGATCGTGCTGGAAGACGGCAGCCAGTTGCAGCTCAACAGCAACTCGGCGGTGGACGTGAAATTTGACGGCCATCAACGGGTGCTCGAACTGCTGCAAGGGGAGCTGTGGGTGGACGTGGCCAAGGATGCGCAACGGCCGTTCGTGGTGCGCACCGACCAAGGCAGCGCCACCGCGCTGGGCACTCGCTACCTGGTCAAGCGGGCGGCGGACGGCACCACGGTGGTGACTGTGATCGAGTCCAGCGTGGCGGTCAAAGGCGCGGCCGAGGAGGGCGTCAAGGTCATGGCGGGCGAGCGTGCCATTCTTGATCACGGCCACGCCACGCCCGCACAAGCCACCCCCGGCAGCGACCCGGATGCCTGGACCCGTGGCCTGCTCAAGGTCAATGACCAGCCACTGAGCGACGTGCTGCAAACCCTGGCCAGCTATCGCCATGGCCTGGTGCGGTTCGATCCCCAGGCCCTGGGTGATCTGCGCGTCTCCGGTGTGTTCAAGCTCGATGACACGACTGCCGCGCTCGCAGCGTTGGCGGATAACCTGCCGATCCAGGTGCAGACGTTCACCGACCTGCTGGTGGTGGTGACGCCGCGCTAGCTCAGCGCTCGTTACGGCGCAGGCGTTTGTAGAGGGTATTGCGGCTCACCCCGAGTTCCCGCGCCAAGTGGGAAATATTGCCGCCGGCGGCCTTCAGGCGCTGGTTCAGGTCCGCGTCGTCGCCCATGCCCGCGACGACGGGCTGCGGCGCCTCCCTGTTCAAATCCACAAAAAAATCATCCGGCAGGTGCTCGGCGCGAATCGGCTGTTCCTCGGCCATGGCCAATGCCACCTGCAACACGCTGCTCACCTGGCGCAGGTTGCCCGGCCACGGGTGGCGCTCGAACAGCGCCAGCACGTCGGCGCTCAGCCCGGCCCATTGGCCCGGCTCGCGATGCTGCTGCCACAGTTGCTGGAACAACGCGCGCTTGTCGGTACGTTCGCGCAGCGCCGGCAGCTCCAGGGTCAGGCCGCCGATGCGGTAGTACAAATCCTCACGAAAACGTCCGGCCTGTACCCGCTCGCGCAGCGCACGGTTGGTCGCCGAGATAATGCGCAGGTCCACCGGGAACAGCTCGCTGCTGCCCACCGGCTGTACGCAGCGCTCCTGCAACACACGCAGCAGGCGGGCCTGGGTCGGCAGCGGCATGTCGCCGATTTCGTCGAGAAACAACGTGCCTTTGTCGGCCTTGCGAATCAGGCCGATGCTGCCTTTCTGGCTGGCGCCGGTGAACGCACCTTTCTCATAGCCAAACAGCTCCGACTCCACCAGCTCAGCGGGAATCGCCGCACAGTTCACCGCGATAAACGCCTGCCGGCTGCGGGAACTGGCCTGGTGCAGGGCCTTGACGAACACTTCCTTGCCCACTCCGGTCTCGCCGTGAATCAGCAGCGGGATGTCCTTCTCCAGCAGGCGCTGGGCCTGGCGTACCGCTTTTTCCACGCGTACATCGCCAAAATGCAGGGTGTTGAGGCCAATCGGAGCGGGCTTGGGCACCGCCGGCTGGGTAAACACGCGCGCCTGCACCGGTGTCTGTTTGGGGCGCTTGAGTAAACACTGGAAGCGGTTGCGTCCCGCCGCTTGCAGCGAAAACGGCAGGCCCTCGGGCTGATTGAGCAACTCCAGCAACGACACCTTGAACAGGCTGTCGATCATCATCCGCGACAGGCTGATGCCCAGCAGGTTATCGGCGCGGCGGTTGGCCGAGAGCACCTGGCCGCTTTCATCGAAGATCAGCAGGCCGGCCCATTGGCTGTCGAGGTTGCTCAGGCCGGTGTTGAAGGTCAACTGAAAGTGCTCGCCGCGAAACAGGTTGAGGATCAGACGGTTTTCCACGGTCTGGCTCATCATCTTGACCATGCCCAGGGTGTGGGAGGGCGGCAGGTAGCTGTCGCTCGAGACGTCCAGCACCGCGATGATCTCGCGCTGGGCGTCGAAGATCGGCGCCGCGGAGCCGGTCATGAAGCGGTTGGCCTTGAGAAAGTGTTCATCGTGTTCGATGTGCACCGCCTGGGCACAGGCCAGCGCGGTGCCGATGGCGTTGGTGCCGCTGGAACGCTCCATCCAGCTGGCGCCGGCGCTGAAGCCGCGAGCCAGTTTGGGCTCGATGAAGCGCTGGGTGCCCCACGACGTCAGCACCTGGCCCTGATTGTCGGCCAGCATGATCAGGCAGTTGGAATTGCTGAGGATGTTCTCGTAGTAGGGCAGCACTTCCTGATGGGTGGTCTGCACCAGGGAATGCTGGCTTTCCAGCAATTGGCTGATGCCCTCGGCGGGCAGTTGATCAAAGCTGGGCGTGCTCTGGTGGTCCAGGCCAAAGGCGCGGCAACGGCGCCAGGATTCCTGGATAAGGGTGTCGTGGGACAAGGGTTCGGCCATGGGGCGACCTGCTGTTTTTATTGTTATTGGGCTTGCACAATCTAAGGGTTGTCATCAGGCCAATGTGGGAGGGGGTTTGCTCCCGATGACGGTGGGTCAGCCAGCTTATTGGTAGCTGACACACTGCCCCTGCCATATTTGAGCTTCATTGCCCATAAAGTGTTGTTCAGCACTGTTCATTGTCAACCCCCGAACTGTTCAGTTGTTCAGCCCGATTGTTCAAGCCTGAACGCCCCGTTCCCCCCATTTCCTTACGGATCAACCACCTGCCGTTATTGGCACGAAACTCGCTCTGACGAGTGGCCAGATTCATTCCAATAATAAAAAGGTCGTGTCATGTCATTGACCCTGGAACATGTCTCCCGCGTCGTAGAAGGCCACACCTGGATCGACGACGCCAACCTGCGTTTCGAAGCCGGTTCCTTCAACGTTTTGCTCGGCCGCACCCTGTCCGGCAAGACCAGCCTGATGCGCCTGATGGCCGGGCTGGACAAGCCCGACAGCGGCCGCATCCTGATGCACGGCGTGGATGTCACGAACACGCCGGTACGCCTGCGCAACGTGTCGATGGTGTACCAGCAGTTCATCAACTACCCAACCATGACCGTGTTCGAAAACATCGCCTCGCCGCTGCGCCAGGCCGGTGTGGCGGACGACGTGATCCAGAGCAAGGTGCTGGAAACCGCGCGCATGCTGCGCATCGAGAAGTTCCTCAAGCGCCACCCGCTGGAGTTGTCCGGTGGCCAGCAGCAACGCACGGCCATGGCCCGCGCGCTGGTCAAGGACGCCGAGCTGATTCTGTTCGACGAGCCGCTGGTGAACCTGGACTACAAACTGCGCGAAGAGCTGCGTCAGGAAATGCGCGAGCTGTTCGCGGCGCGCCACACCATCGCTATCTATGCCACCACCGAGCCCAACGAAGCCCTGGCCCTGGGCGGCACCACCACCATCCTGCACGAAGGCCGGGTGATCCAGAGCGGCAAGGCCGCCGAGGTCTATCACCAGCCGCACAGCGTACTCGCCGCCGAACTGTTCTCCGAACCGCCGATCAACCTGATGCCCGGACGTATCAGCGGCAATGAAGTGAGCTTCGCCAACTTCGTGCACTTCCCGCTCAACGTCGACCTGCGCCCCATCGGCGAAGGCGAATTCCGCTTCGGTGTGCGCCCCAGCCATATCAGCCTGGTGCCGAGCAACGACGACGACCTGGAGCTGGCGGTCACGGTGGAAGTCGCCGAGATCAGCGGCTCGGAAACCTTCCTGCACGTGCGCAGCGAGCACTTCCTGCTGGTGCTGCATTTGCCGGGGGTGCACGAATACGACGTCGACGCGCCGATCCGCGTGTATATCCCCACCCATAAACTGTTTGTGTTCGATGCCGAGGGCCGCCTGGTCCAGGCGCCCGGGCGCCGTGTCGCGAGGGTTGCCTGATGGCCGAGATCCATTTGCAGAACCTGGCGCACAGCTACAGCGCAGCGCCCGTCGGTCCCGAGGACTATGCGATTCGCGCCATGAACCACGTCTGGGAGCAGGGCGGCGCCTATGCCTTGCTCGGGCCATCGGGCTGCGGCAAGTCGACCTTGCTCAATATCATCTCCGGCCTGCTCAGCCCGTCCGAAGGCCAGGTGCTGTTCGACGGCAAGGTGGTCAACGACCTCACCCCGGAGAAACGCAACATCGCCCAGGTGTTCCAGTTCCCGGTGGTGTACGACACCATGACCGTGTTCGACAACCTGGCTTTCCCCCTGCGCAACCAGGGCATGGCTGAGGCGAAGGTTCACAGCAAGGTGGCGGAAATTGCCGAAGTCCTCGACCTGCAAAACCTGCTGAGCAAGAAGGCACGCAACCTCACCGCCGACGAAAAACAGAAGGTCTCGATGGGCCGTGGCCTGGTGCGCGACGACGTGTCGGCGATCCTGTTTGACGAACCGTTGACGGTGATCGACCCGCACCTGAAGTGGAAACTGCGGCGCAAGCTCAAGCAGATTCATGAGCAGTTCAACATCACCATGGTCTACGTCACCCACGACCAGTTGGAGGCCTCGACCTTCGCCGACAAGATCGCGGTGATGTACGGCGGGCAGATCGTGCAGTTTGGTACGCCACGGGACTTGTTCGAGCGGCCCAGCCACACCTTTGTCGGCTACTTCATCGGCAGCCCCGGCATGAACCTGATCGAGGTGCAGGCCGAGGCGGGCGGTGTGCGCTTTGCCGGTACGCATTTGCCGTTGTCCGAGGCGCTGCAACAGCGCCTCGCCACTGCGCCCTACACGAAGTTGCAGGTGGGCATTCGCCCGGAATTCATCCACGTGTGGGACGAGTACAACCCTGACGCCCTGCAGGCCGACGTCACGCACCTGGAAGACCTGGGCACCTACAAGATCATCACCCTCAAGCTCGACGGCGCGGTGCTCAAGGTGCGCCTGGCCGAAGACAAACCGGTGCCCGAAGGCACGGTGTCGATCAGTTTTCCCGCGCAGTGGCTGATGCTGTACGCCGACGATTACCTGCTGGAGGTGCTGCCATGAACAAGGTGCAGAACAACAAGGCTTGGTGGCTGGTGTTACCGGTGTTCCTGCTGGTGGCATTCAGTGCGGTGATCCCGATGATGACCGTGGTCAATTACTCGGTGCAGGATATTTTCGACCAGTCCAGCCGCTATTTTGTCGGCGCCGACTGGTACAAACAGGTGCTGCTCGACCCGCGCCTGCACGACTCGCTGCTGCGCCAGTTCATCTATTCGGCCTGCGTGCTGCTGATCGAAATCCCGCTGGGCATCGCCATCGCCCTGACGATGCCGACCAAGGGGCGCTGGTCGTCACTGGTGTTGATCATTCTGGCGATTCCCTTGCTGATCCCGTGGAACGTGGTGGGCACCATCTGGCAGATCTTCGGCCGCGCCGATATCGGCCTGCTCGGCTACAGCCTCAACGCCCTGGGCATCAGCTACAACTATGCGGCGAATACGGCGGACGCCTGGGTCACCGTGCTGGTGATGGACGTGTGGCACTGGACCTCGCTGGTGGCGCTGCTGTGCTACTCCGGCCTGCGCGCGATTCCGGATGTGTATTACCAGGCGGCGCGGATCGATCGCGCGTCGGCATGGGCGGTGTTCCGACACATCCAACTGCCCAAGATGAAAAGCGTGCTGCTGATCGCGGTGATGCTGCGCTTCATGGACAGCTTCATGATCTACACCGAGCCCTTCGTGTTGACGGGCGGCGGGCCGGGTAACGCCACCACTTTCCTCAGTCAGACCCTGACCCAGATGGCCGTCGGCCAATTCGACCTGGGCCCGGCGGCGGCGTTTTCCCTGGTGTACTTCCTGATCATCCTGTTGGTGTCCTGGCTGTTCTACACCGCCATGACCCACTCCGACGCCAACCGCTGAGGCCGCCAACATGAGCAAACGCAAGCTAATCCCGTTGCTGATCTACATCCTGTTCCTGCTGGTGCCGATCTACTGGCTGTTGAACATGTCCTTCAAGAGCAACACCGAAATCCTCGGCGGGCTGACGTTGTTTCCGCAGGACTTCACCCTGGCCAACTACAAGGTGATCTTCACCGACCCGAGCTGGTACACCGGCTACCTCAACTCGCTGTATTACGTGAGTTTGAACACGGTGATCTCCCTGAGTGTGGCGCTGCCGGCGGCGTACGCGTTTTCACGCTACCGGTTCCTCGGCGACAAGCACCTGTTCTTCTGGCTGCTGACCAACCGCATGGCGCCACCGGCGGTGTTTCTGCTGCCGTTTTTCCAGCTGTATTCCTCCATTGGCCTGTTCGACACGCATATCGCGGTGGCGCTGGCGCACTGCCTGTTCAACGTGCCGCTGGCGGTGTGGATCCTGGAGGGCTTCATGTCCGGGGTGCCCAAGGAAATCGACGAAACCGCTTACATCGACGGCTACTCGTTCCCCAAGTTCTTTGTGAAGATCTTTATCCCGCTGATCGGCTCCGGCATCGGCGTCACGGCGTTTTTCTGCTTCATGTTTTCCTGGGTCGAACTGCTGCTGGCGCGCACGCTCACCTCGGTCAATGCCAAGCCGATTGCGGCGGTTATGACGCGCACGGTGTCGGCGTCGGGCATCGACTGGGGCGTATTGGCGGCAGCGGGCGTGTTGACCATCCTGCCGGGCATGCTGGTGATCTGGTTTGTTCGCAACCACGTGGCCAAGGGCTTTGCCCTGGGCCGGGTCTGAGGAGTCGATGATGGAATGGATGGCCTGGACCACCCCTACTGCACTGTTCTTTGGCGGCATCGCGCTGATTCTGGCGGGCATGACCACCTGGGAACTGCGCTCGCCGAGCATCCCCCGGCGCGGGTTTCTGCCGATCAGCACCACCCGTGGTGATCGTTTGTTTATCGGTCTTCTCGGCAGCGCCTACCTGCATTTACTGGTGATCGGCGTTACCGACTGGAGCATCTGGGTGGCGTCCGCGCTCTCCCTGGTATGGCTGTTGAGTGTGATGCGTTGGGGCTAGTGCCCTTGTGAATAAACAACCAGGAGGTCTCTATGTTGAATAACAACAATAAGCTGCGACATAGCATTTCATTGGCTGCCGTACTGGCCCTCAGCGGTTTGAGCGCGTCGGCCTGGGCCGATGCGTACGAAGACGCCGCGAAAAAATGGATCGGCAGCGAGTTCAAACCGTCCACCCTCACGGCCGAACAGCAGTTGGAGGAATTGAAGTGGTTTATCAAGGCCGCCGAACCGTTCCGTGGGATGAAGATCAACGTGGTGTCGGAAACCCTCACCACCCACGAGTATGAGTCCAAGGTACTGGCCAAGGCCTTCAGCGAAATCACCGGCATCAAGCTGACCCACGACCTGCTGCAGGAAGGCGACGTGGTGGAAAAGCTGCAGACCCAGATGCAGTCCGACAAGAATATCTATGACGGCTGGGTCAACGATTCCGACTTGATCGGTACGCACTTTCGCTACGGCAAGACCGAATCGATCACCGACCTGATGGCCAACGAAGGCAAGGACTTCACCTCGCCGACCCTGGACCTCAAGGACTTCATCGGCCTGTCCTTCACCACCGCACCGGACGGCAAGCTGTATCAGTTGCCCGACCAGCAGTTCGCCAACCTTTACTGGTTCCGCGCCGACTGGTTCGAGCGGCCTGAGCTGAAAGCCAAGTTCAAGGAAAAATACGGCTACGACCTCGGCGTGCCGGTGAACTGGTCGGCCTACGAGGACATCGCCAAGTTCTTCAGCGAAGACGTCAAGGAAATCGACGGCAAGCGCATCTACGGGCACATGGATTACGGCAAGAAAGACCCGTCACTGGGCTGGCGCTTTACCGATGCCTGGTTCTCCATGGCCGGCGGCGGCGACAAGGGGCTGCCCAACGGCTTGCCGGTGGACGAGTGGGGCATTCGCGTGGAGGACTGCCACCCGGTGGGCTCCAGCGTCACCCGGGGCGGCGACACCAACGGCCCGGCCGCCGTGTTCGCCACGCAGAAATACGTCGACTGGATGAAAGCCTACGCGCCTCCGGAAGCGGCGGGCATGACCTTCTCCGAATCCGGCCCGGTGCCGTCCCAAGGCAACATCGCGCAGCAGATCTTCTGGTACACCGCGTTTACCGCCGACATGGTCAAACCGGGTCTGCCGGTAGTGAATGCCGACGGCACGCCGAAATGGCGCATGGCGCCGTCGCCTGTAGGGCCTTACTGGGAAAAGGGCATGAAGAAGGGCTATCAGGACGTAGGCTCCTGGACCTTCCTCAAGTCGACGCCGGAGAAACAGAAACTCGCGGCCTGGCTCTACGCGCAGTTCGTGACCTCGAAAACTGTCTCGCTGAAGAAAACCATCGTCGGCCTGACGCCGATTCGTGAGTCGGACATCAACTCACAGGCCATGACCGACATGGCGCCCAAACTCGGTGGCCTGGTGGAGTTTTACCGCAGCCCGGCGCGCACCGAATGGTCGCCGACCGGCACCAACGTGCCGGACTACCCACGCCTGGCGCAACTGTGGTGGAGCAACATCGCCGCCGCCGCCAGCGGCGAGAAAACCCCGCAACAGGCACTGGACAACCTGGCCAGGGAACAGGACGCGATCATGACCCGCCTGGAACGCTCCAAGGTGCAACCGGTGTGCGGTCCGAAAATGAACCCTGAGCGTGATGCGCAATACTGGTTCGACCAACCGGGCGCGCCCAAGCCGAAACTGGCCAACGAAAAACCCAAAGGCGAAACCGTGAGCTACAACGACCTGCTCAAGCAGTGGGAGGCGGCGCGCAAATAACCATGCCGGGGATGCAGGCTTGCTGTTAAAAGCAGGCCTGCATTTCATCCGGAGGCCAGAGACAAGACAGGAGGTTGCTACTAGACTGCTGAGCATTCATACAGGAGGTCATGTCATGGGTGTTCCGCTTTCCCCAATCGTTTCCGAGTTTGAGACCGAAGAGCAGGCAAGCAGCCATGATCTGTGGTTTCGGGCAAAGGTCGAAAAGAGTCTGGCCAATCCTGGCAGTGGCGTTCCTCATGACGAAGTGATGGCGCGGGTTGAAGCGATCATTCTGGAGGCAGAACGCAAGCAGTGGTCAAAAGCCTGATGCTGGCGCTTGTTTGGCTCGATGAGGCCATTGCCGATCTGATCGATATCGTCACTTTCATTGCTGCTGAAAATCCTGATGCGGCAAGACGTTTAAAAGCCCGTCTTGAAGTGGCTCCTCTACCACTCACTGAGCATCCTTACCTTTATCCCGGCGGACGCGTGCCGGGGACTCGAGAGGTCGTGGTACATCCCAATTACGTTCTTGTTTATCGAGTAACGCTTGAGCGGATTGAAATAGTCAACGTCCTGCATTCACGTCAGAAATACCCTTGAGCCTCTCGGCACATCAGCCGCCATCAGCCGCCATCAGCTGTCGGTGCTGCCTTGCACCCATAGACCACTGATCCCCGCCGTCCCAACCCCGATTGAATTTTCCGCACTGCCCGACGCTCTGCACTTTAGAGGCGCCTGCTAACGCGCGCCCGTTTGGGGTCTTCACGGTTGAAGGCCAGATTGCATCGGACTTTGCGGGAACTGCCATCATGACCCTGTTAACGGCGCTGTCGGGCCAGCCGGCCTCTGTTCATCACTCAAACCACGGCCACTATCAGCGGGTGTACCAACAGCTTTACAACGAAGCGCCCAATGCCCGCGAGCTGGCCCATGAATTTTTGCACAGCCAGCTGGCGCAGGTGCAACACGCCGCCAACGAACTGCCCGATACCCCTGAGCAACTGCCCGCCTGGGTGGAGCAACGCTGCACCGCCGTGGCCGAGCAATACGCCGAATACCTTGAACAGCGCCAGCAGGGCCGACCACGCCGTTATTTTCAGAACAGGGCTCATGCGCTCTACGTGCTGCAGCGCGTGGCGCCGACCAAATACGTCGATGGCGCCTGGCTCTACGGGCTGCTGCGCTACTGGCAGGACCAGCGCTTCGACGGCCTGCTCACCACCTACCTGGAAGAATTGGGCGACGGCGAAGCCGCGCAGAACCATGTGGTGATCTACCGTAAATTGCTCAGCGACCACGATGCCGACAGCGAAGCCGGGGTCGAAGACGAGCACTACCTGCAAGGTGCCCTGCAATTGGCCCTGGGGCTGAGTGCCGAGCAGTTTCTGCCGGAAATCATCGGTTATAACCTGGGCTACGAGCAGTTGCCTCTGCACCTGTTGATCACCTCCTATGAACTGAGCGAACTGGGCATCGACCCGTATTACTTCACCCTGCACGTCACCATCGACAACGCCGGCAGCGGCCATGCCTGCAAGGCGGCGCAGTCGGTGTTGAGCCTGTTGCCGCTGGGCGAGGGCAGGGACGAATTCTACCGGCGCGTGGCTCAGGGCTATCGCCTCAACGACCTCGGCGCGGGCACCACCGCCGTGATCGAAGGCTTCAACCTGCAGGATGAGGTGGTGGCCATGCTGGAGCGCAAGCGCAGCTTCGGTCAGCACATGCATTCGGACTACTGCCGCTTCGAGGGCAAGACCGTCAACCAGTGGCTGGCCAAGCCGGGTCAGATCGGCGACTTCCTCACCGCGCTGCAGGACAAGGGCTGGATCAAGCGCAACCAGGACCCGGCCGAAAGCCGCTTCTGGCAGCTGATCGAAGGCGCCGGCGCGGCGATGTTCGGGGCTTTCAGCGGTTATGAAAAACAAGTCCTGCACGATTGGATTGCCGGCAGTTGGGTCAGCCCGCAGCGGGTGACACCGGTGCGGCCGGGGCGCGGCAGCCGCTTTTCCCGCGAACAGCATCGCCCGGCAGACCCGGACACCCAGGCCCTGGTGGAGTCGCTGTGGCAGCTGCCCGACGAGCAGCAGATCAACACCCTGATCCCGTGGATGACCGCGCGACGCCACGGCCTGCCGGTGGGCCTGTATGCCACTCGCCGCTTTATCCAGCTACGTGCGCGCCTGCGCTGAGGAAGCCTGCTTATGTCTGCACAACAACTTGCCGATCGCGCCTTGCTCAACCTGGGTCGTGGTCTGAAGGAAAGCGGCTATCGCTTCATCACACCGACGCCTCTGACCCACGAACGTGTGTTCAAACGCCTGGCCACGCCGCTGGCGATGAACCTGCGCGATGTGTTCGGCTGGTCGATGCCGTTCGACAGCGACCTGATGCCCGACGCGTTTCGCGACGAGCTATGCCAGGCCGGAGTGATCGAAAAGCACGACGCCCTGTGGCGCAGCACGGTGCGCTGGTCGAGCCTGGGTGAGCTGCTGTTTGCCCATTCGCCGTTTCCTACCACCGAGGCCGACGCGGTGTTCTTCGGCCCCGACAGCTACCGATTCGCTCAGGTAATCGACGCCCATCTGCAGCAACGCTTCGAGCCGCTGCGGCGGGCGGTGGACATTGGCTGCGGCGCCGGTGTCGGTGCGTTGGTGATCGCCCAGGCACGGCACGCCGCCGAGGTGCTGGCGGTGGACATCAATCCCCAGGCCCTGCGAATGACAGCGGTGAATGCCGAGCTGGCCGGGCTGAATAATGTCAGCGTCTACCAGAGCGATATCCTGGCAAGCGTGGAGGGCACGTTCGACCTGATCGTCGCCAACCCGCCCTACATGAACGACGACGGCCAGCGCGCCTATCGCCACGGCGGCGGTGCGCTGGGCGAACAGTTGTCGCTGCGCATCCTTGAGCAGGCGCTGCAACGCCTGTCCCTGGGTGGCAGCCTGGTGCTCTACACCGGCGTGGCGATGGTGGCCGGCATCGACCCATTCCTGGAAGCCGCGCGGCCATTGCTGGGCAACGATGCGTTCGGCTGGACCTACCGCGAACTGGACCCCGATGTGTTCGGCGAAGAACTCGATAAACCGGGCTATGAACGCGTGGAGCGGATCGCCGTGGTCGCCCTCACCGTGACCCGCTTGCGGTGATGGGCGGTTAATTCAGATGCAGTCAACTCAAAGGAGAGCAACCCATGCGAGCCATGACCTATCAAGGCGCCCATAAGGTGCAGGTGGACACGGTCCCCGATCCCATCATTGAACAACCCGACGACATCATCCTGCGCGTCACGGCCACCGCCATCTGCGGCTCCGACCTGCACCTGTACCGGGGCAAGATCCCCACGGTGGAACACGGCGATATTTTCGGCCATGAATTCATGGGCATCGTCGAAGAAACCGGCCCGGCAGTCACGGCAGTGCAACGCGGCGACCGTGTGGTGATCCCCTTCGTGATTGCCTGTGGCGATTGTTTCTTCTGCCAGTTGCAGCAATTTGCCGCCTGCGAAACCACCAACGATGGCCGTGGAGCGATCCTCAACAAAAAGGCGATTCCACCGGGCGCCGCGTTGTTTGGCTACAGCCGCCTGTATGGCGGTGTGCCGGGCGGGCAGGCCGAACTGGTGCGGGTGCCCAAGGCCAACACCGGACCGTTCAAGGTGCCCGGCACCCTGTCGGACGAGAAGGTGCTGTTCCTCTCGGACATCTTGCCCACCGCCTGGCAGGCCGTGACCAATGCGGGTATCGGCAAGGGCTCCAGCGTGGCGATCTACGGCGCGGGCCCGGTGGGCCTGCTCAGTGCGGCCTGCGCGCAGATGCTGGGCGCCGAGCAGATATTCATGGTCGATGACCACCCGTACCGACTGGCCTACGCGCAGAAAATGTACGGCGTGATCCCGATCAACTTCGAGGAAGACGACGATCCTGCCGACACCATCATCCGTCAAACCGCCGGCATGCGCGGCGTCGACGGCGTGGTGGACGCGGTGGGGTTCGAGGCCAAGGGCAGCACCACCGAAACCATCCTCACCACGCTCAAGATCGAAGGCAGCAGCGGCAAGGCGTTGCGCCAGTGCATTGCGGCCGTGCGCCGTGGTGGCGTGGTCAGCGTGGCGGGGGTGTATGCCGGGTTTATCCATGGCTTCATGTTTGGCGATGCGTTCGACAAGGGCCTTACGTTCAAGATGGGCCAGACCCATGTGCAGCGCTTTTTGCCTGAGCTGCTTGAACACATTGAGCTGGGGCACCTGAATCCCGAGGCGATCGTTACCCATCGGCTGTCGCTGGAGCAGGCCGCGCGCGGGTACGAATTGTTTGACAAGGGCGAGGAGAATTGCCGCAAGGTGATCCTGATGCCGGGGATCGATGATCGGCCACTGGTGGAGCCGCTGGAGGAAGAGCTGACACCGGAGTTTCGTGTGCAGGGCGTGCCGGGTTTTTAGTCTGAATGGGGGAGGGGGATTGCGCCCTCCCTCATCTTTAAAGGCTGGTTTCAGGCCGCTTGAGGCTGAAGGTGCAGTTCGCCTTCAACGTCCTTGACCAGCCCGCTGGCCAGAAAAAGCGGTGCCACGCGTTTGTGCAGTTGCGGCTCGACAAACGCCTTCACCGTGTCCAGCTCCAGCACACCGCTGAGCGGCAACTCGGCCTTGGTGTAGGACAACCACGCCTTCTTCAATGCCATCAGCACATCACTGCCTGCCGTCGAGGCGAAGCGGCGGTGGGTGGGTTTCGCGTCAAAGCTGAAGGTGTGCTGGAACGCATAGTCGCGCTCGTCACCGCCGCCGGCAACGCAGCGCACGCAGGTGCACGGGCCATCGCCGAACGCGCTGCGCAGGTAGGCGTTGAAGTCCACCACGTTCTTGAGTGACAGGCGCTTATCCACCTCGAACAGGTCCCCAGTCATTTTTTCGTCAGTGTTCAACGTCGATTTCCTCGCAGGTCGGCGGCAGTATCTCAAAGCGCGGCACAATAACAGCCGAGCGTTGGTTTGGGGATTATTTGCATAACAATAGATCCCGATATTCTTTTCCAGTCTTAAAAATCGTCGCTACCCTCAGTCACCTTTACGACGACGCGGCAGACCCCTCATGACTTTCAAGCGTTCTTCCCTGACCCTGCTGGCCGTCGCGAGCGCCCTGCTCAGCGTTGGCGCGCACGCCGAAGGCAAAATCAGCATCGCCCAGCAGTTCGGTATTGGCTACCTGATCCTCGACGTCGTGCGCGACCAGCACCTGATCGAAAAGCACGGCAAGGAACAGGGCCTGGATATCCAGGTGGAATGGAACAGCATTTCCGGCGCCACCGCCATGAACGAATCGCTGCTCGCCGGCGCGCTGGACGTGGTCTCGGCGGGTGTCCCGCCGATGCTCACCCTGTGGGACCGTACCAAAGGCAAACAGAACGTCAAGGCCATCGCCTCCCTGGGCTCGATGCCCAACTACCTGCTCAGCAACAATCCCGAGGTGAAGACCCTCAAGGACTTCACCGAGAAAGACCGCATCGCCGTGCCCGCCGCCGGCGTGGGTTTCCAGTCGCGCACCCTGCAGATCGAGACGGCCCGGCAGTTCGGTGATGCCAACTACAAGAAGTTCGATGAGATCTCCATCAGCCTGGCCCACCCCGACGCCACGGCGGCGCTGATTGCCGGGGGCTCGGAGATCAATGCGCACTTCTCCAGCCCGCCGTTCCAGTATCAGGAGTTGTTGAATCCCAAGGTGCACAAGGTGCTCAGTTCTTACGACATTCTGGGCGGTCCGGCTACGTTCAACGTGCTTTACACGACGCAGAAATTTCACGATGAGAATCCCAAAACCTACAAGGCGTTTTATGCAGCGCTGGCTGAGGCCGAGCAGATTATCAAGGCTGACAAGCCGGCGGCGGCCAAGGCTTATATCCGGATAGAACAGTCGAAGTTGCCGCTGGAACTGGTGGAGAAAATCGTGCAGGACCCGGAGATTGATTTCACTATCGTGCCGCAGCGGACCTATATCTATGCCGAGAAATTGCAGGCGTTGGGGGTGTTGAAGAACAAGGCGGGGAGTTGGAAGGATTACTTTTTTGAAGAGGCTTATGGGGGGGAGGGGGGTTGATTCTGATGGGGGGCTTGGGTGCATATCCGTTGCTGCGGTAACGGCTACTTAGGGTTCCGCTTTTACAGCGGGTCACTTTTGGAAAAGAGCCCCAAAAGTAACCAAAAGGGCTCTTGCCCCAACACTCGGCACCTCGCTTAGGCTCGGTGTGCCCTCACTCCGGCTTTGGAGCGTGGGCCGCCGCGATGGGCCATCCTTGGCCCAGCGCGGCTAACCCGGCGTCCTGCCGGGTTACCCACGCTCCAAAGCCTGCGTTCGGCCAGCGTGTTTGACGGGGCGCCACAGATCAAAAGCAAAAGCGCGGCGGCCTTAGAGCCGACCGGAATTGTCTGCCGAACGCTGTTCAAAATGTGGGAGGGGGCTTGCTCCCGATGGCTGAGTGTCAGTCAGCTTATTGGTAGCTGACCCACTGCTATCGGGAGCAAGCCCCCTCCCACAGTTGATCTCCATTTGTCTGTTGGATATCACACTGCTTTTGATCTGCTTTGCTCTGGCTCTGGCTCTGCTTTGGCTTTTGATCTTGATCTCAAGCGCCCCGTTAACCACGCTGGCCGCACGCAGGCTTGAATCCGTGGGTAACCCGGCAGGACGCCGGGTTAGCCGCGCTGGGCCAAGGATGGCCCATCGCGGCGGCCCACGGATTCAAGCCTGCGTGCGGGCACACCGAGCATTAGCGAGGTGCCGAGTGGTGGGGCAAGAGCCCTTTTGGTTACTTTTGGGGCTCTTTTCCAAAAGTGACCCGCCGTAAGGGCGGAACCCATACCCGCCGTTACCCAACTAACGGATATGTACCCAGTCGGCTAGCGAAAAAACTCCCCAGGCGTCCCCCCAAACTGCTGCCGAAACGCATTAATAAACGCCGACGTCGATTCATACCCACACCCCAACGCCACATCCGTCACCCGCTCACCCTGTTCCAGCGCGGGCAGTGCACTGAGCAACCGCAAGCGCTGACGCCAGGCACGAAAGGTCAACCCGGTATCCCCCAAAAACAACCGGCTGAGCGTCTTCTCACTCACCGCCAGTTTGCGGCTCCACTCACTCAGGGTCGTCTGCTGTTCCGGATGCAGGCTCAGGCTGCGGTAGATCTGGCGCAAGCGCGGGTCGTGGGGCAGGGGCAGCATCAAGTCCACCTGCGGCGCTGCCGCCAACTGATCCAGCAGCACCTGGGCCAGACGCCCCTGCGGCCCGTCCTCGGCGTAGGCCACCGGCAACGCGCTGAAGCTGCGAATCAGCTCGCGCAACAGGCTGCTCACCTCCAGCACATGGCAGCGCTCGACCGCCCAGGTGGTCACGCTGCAATCGAGGTACAAGCTGCGCATCTCGGTGTGCGGCGCGCTGTACACCCGGTGCGGCATGCCCGCCGGGATCCACACCGCGCGCTGAGGCGGAGCGACGAAGCGTCCGGCGCTGGTCTGAATCTCCAATACCCCGGAAATCGCGTACGACAATTGCACCCACGGGTGGCTGTGCCGGCGTGTGAGGGCGCGATTGGGCAGGGATTCGGTGCGCCCGTACACCGGACGCGGCAGGCTGGAAAGCCCGGGCACACTGCGCCGAACGGTCTTTTCGTGTCCTTTAGGCGGCATTTACTGGCTCATTGGCGTTAGTCGGTAACAGGCCGTTACGTTAGAGTCGCCACGGTGCGCTTGGCAACCCCTGGAAGATTTGCTTATGACCCGTCCACGTTTTCTCCCCGACAATTTCACCCTGACCCTGATCGCCACGGTGATCCTCGCCTCCCTGTTGCCGGTCAACGGCCAGGCGGCGGTGGCCTTCGGCTGGGTGACCAACCTGGCGATTGCGCTGCTGTTTTTTCTGCACGGCGCCAAGCTGTCGCGCACGGCCATCGTCGCCGGTGCCGGCCATTGGCGCCTGCACTTGCTGGTGTTCAGCCTGACCTTCGTGCTGTTTCCACTGCTGGGGCTGGCGCTCAAGCCGGTGCTGTCGCCGCTGATCGGTAAAGACCTGTACATGGGCATGCTCTACCTGTGCGCGTTGCCGGCCACGGTGCAGTCGGCGATTGCCTTCACCTCCCTGGCACGCGGCAATATTCCGGCGGCGATCTGCAGCGCGGCGGCGTCCAGTCTGTTCGGCATCTTCCTCACGCCGCTGCTGGTGACGCTGCTGCTCAACGTGCACGGTGACGGCGGCTCCACGGTGGATGCGATCCTGAAAATCAGCGTGCAGCTGTTGCTGCCGTTTATCGCCGGGCAGATTGCCCGCCGCTGGATCGGCGACTGGGTCGGGCGCAATAAATCCTGGCTCAAGTTTGTCGACCAGGGTTCGATCCTGCTGGTGGTCTACGGCGCGTTCAGCGAAGCGGTCAACGAAGGTATCTGGTATCAGATTCCGCTGTGGGAACTGGGCGGGCTGGTGCTGGCCTGCTGCGTACTGCTCGCCCTGGTGCTGGTGGCGTCGACCCTGTTGGGCAAGCTGTTGGGCTTCAATCAGGAGGACCGCATCACCATTTTGTTCTGCGGCTCGAAGAAAAGCCTGGCCACCGGCGTGCCGATGGCGCAGGTGCTGTTTGCCGGGGCGAGCATGGGGGTGCTGATCCTGCCGCTGATGCTGTTTCACCAGATCCAGTTGATGGTGTGCGCGGGCTTGGCGCAGCGCTATGCGAATCGGCCGGAAAGCATTCCGGAGCTGATGGCGCAGGTGGATCCTTGATCCAGGTCATAGGCACCGACGAATAAGCTCAAGTTAACGCCGCGTCAGACGACTTACTTCTCAAGAGCCCAGGAAGGAAGTCAGCATGAAGATCAAGAGCGTTTCGGTAGTGGCGGGCCTGTTGTGTGTGGCCGCAGGTGTGTGCAGCGCGGCGCAGTCGGCCGGCCACGGGGTGATCGAGTTCAGGGGCAGCATCGTCGAGGCCGGGTGCGCGACAACTGCGCGCAGTGGCGCAGTGATGGAATTGAGCGGTTGCATCGCTGACAGTCGCAGCAGCCGCCTGGAGGCGCGCAACATGGCCACGGGCGGCGGCGCGGCCCGCGCACAGCTGGTGTCGCAGAGCCGTGACGGGCGCTATTTTGACCAGCGCTACCAGCTGGTCGACGCCACCGGCAAGCCGCTCGAATCGGGCAACTATTTAATTACCCTGACGTCGCCCTGAGCCCTTGCCCGACAGCTGGGCAGGCCCGGCGCCCACAGCGCCGGCGAGAAACCTATAGAATGCTCGGCGGTCACGCAGGTTCTGCGTGGCCGTTTTGACCCTCTTCAGAGTACCTCGCCGTTCCATGAGCCTTTCAGCCGCAACACCCCAGCCCAACTGGCAGCCGGTCATCGCCCTCGCGCTGGCCGCGTTTGTGTTCAACACCACTGAATTCGTGCCGGTCGGCCTGCTCAGCGCCATCGGCGCCAGCTTCGACATGCCGATTGCCAACGTCGGTCTGATGCTCACCATCTATGCCTGGATCGTTTCCCTGACCTCGCTGCCGGTGATGCTGCTGACGCGCAACATCGAGCGGCGCAAATTGCTGATCGTGTTGTTCGGCATGTTTATCGCCAGCCATATCCTCTCCAGCGTCGCTACCAGCTTTGGCCTGTTGATGGTCAGTCGCGTCGGCATTGCGCTGTCCCATGCCCTGTTCTGGTCGATCACCGCCTCGCTGGCGGTACGCCTGGCGCCGGAGGGCAAGCAGGTGCAGGCCCTCGGCCTGCTCGCCACCGGTACGTCACTGGCGATGGTATTGGGCATTCCTCTGGGCCGCCTGCTCGGTGAAGCCATGGGCTGGCGCACCACCTTCCTGGTGATCGGCGCCTTCGCCGCGGCGCTGGTGTTCTGGCTGGCGCGCACCTTGCCGTTGCTGCCGAGCCAGAACTCCGGTTCGCTGCGCAGCCTGCCGCTGCTGTTCAAACGCCCGGCGCTGGTGGCGCTCTACGTGCTCACCGCGTTGACGGTGACGGCGCAATTCACCGCCTACAGCTACATCGAACCCTTCGTCGAAGGCGTGGCCGGCATGAGCGGCAGCGCGGTCACCCTGATCCTGCTGGTATTCGGCGGCGCGGGCATCATCGGCTCGCTGCTGTTCAGCCTGGTGCATCGTTTCAATCCCCATCTGTTCGTGGTCGGTGCGGTGTTCATTCTCGCCGCATGCCTGGCCCTGATGCTGCCGCTGAGCGGCGCCGAGTCCTACCTGGTGCTGCTGAGCATTTTCTGGGGCATGGCGATCATGGGTTTTGGCCTCGCCATGCAGTCCAAGGTGCTGGTGCTTGCACCCGACGCCACGGACGTGGCCATGGCGATGTTCTCCGGCATCTACAACATCGGCATCGGCGGCGGCGCCCTCATGGGCAGCTGGGTCGGCAGCCACTTCGGCTTCGCCTGGATCGGCGCGGCGGGCGGGTTGCTGGCGGCGGTCGCGTTGGTGGGGTATTGCCTGGCCATTCGGCGGTTTGGGCAGGGTATCTAACCCTCAGGCTACCCCCACAGGGGGCTGCCTGATGCCAGGGAAGATCATGGCATTTGCGGCAGTTCATGGGGGCGCAGGTCGAACACCAGCACTTCGGCGTCCTCGCCCTGGCTCAGATGGATCTGCCGCTCGTCACGCACCCGGGCGCCGTCGCCTTCATGCAAGCGTTGGCCGTTGACCTCGACGCTGCCGCGCGCCACGTGGATATACAGATGGCGGTCGGTCGCCACGTCCAGGGTCGCGGTTTCGTCGCCGTTGAACAGGCCGGCATACACCCGCGCGTCCTGGCGTACATGCAGCGAGCCGTTGGCGCCATCCGGCGAAATGATCAATTGCAACCGCCCGCGTTTCTGCGTCTCGCTGAAGTGTTCCTGCTGATAGCGCGGTTCGGCGCCGGACACGTTCGGCACGATCCAGATTTGCAGGAAGTGCACGCCCTGGCGCTGGCTGTGGTTGAACTCGCTGTGGGCCACGCCGCTGCCGGCGCTCATCAGTTGCACATCGCCGGGACGGATCACCGAGCCGGTGCCCAGGGTGTCCTTGTGTTCCAGAGCGCCTTCGAGCACATAGGAGAAAATCTCCATGTCGCGGTGCGGGTGCTGGCCGAAGCCCTTGCCGGCAGCGACGCGGTCATCGTTGATCACCAGCAGGTCGGAAAAGCCCTGTTCGGCAGGGTTCCAGTAGCTGGCGAAGGAGAAGGTGTGAAACGACTTCAACCAACCGTGATTGGCGGCGCCGCGTTCAGAAGCGTTGCGAAGGGTCAGCATGGTGGTGTCCTCAAGTGAGCGCGGGCTGCAACAGGCAGGGCGCTGGCGTTGAGAAGAAGGTTAATGGTTACGCAGGTATTCATTAAGACGATGAAAGCTGAATAACCGTCTCCCCAGAGTTGACAGTAAAAGCCATGCCATAATGGCCGCCGCTTTCCCTCGTGATGGATATTGACGCTATGAAAACCGTGGCCATGGTGCTGTTTCCGGACTTCCTGCTGCTCGACATGGCCGGCCCGCTCGAAGTGTTTTCGATTGCCAACCGCTACCTGCCGGCGGCGGACCATTACCGGATCGTCACCCTCGGCATCGATGCGGGCCAGGTGATCGCCTCCAACGGTGTGAAGGTGCAGCCCGACCTGCTGCTGCACCAGTCCGACGCCGCCTACGACCTGCTGCTGGTGCCCGGCGGCCCCGGTGCCTACAACGAATGCCATCCCGCGCTGTTGCCCTGGCTCAAGGCCGCCGCACCACGGGCCACACGCTATGGCTCGATCTGCACCGGTGCCTTTGTGCTGGGGCACGCCGGGCTGCTCGACGGTCGTCGGGTCACGACCCATTGGCACTACACCGAGCGATTGATCAAGGGCTTTCCCAAGGCCACTGTCGAGACCGACCACATCTACCTGCAGGACGGCCGCCTGATCACCTCGGGTGGGGTCACCGCCGGCATCGACCTCGCGCTGTCGGTGGTGGCCCAGGACCATGGCAAGCAGGTTGCGGTGGACGTGGCCAAGGTGCTGCTGGTGGTGATGAAACGCCAGGGCGGCCAGGCCCAGTTCAGCCCGATGACCGCCGCAGTGGCCCCCCACGAAACCGTAATCACCCGCGTGCAGAACCAGGTGCTCGCGCAGTTGGACCAGCCGTTCAGCATCGACTCGATGGCGGCGCTGGCCGGCATGAGCGCGCGGCATTTTGCGCGGCTGTTTGCCAGGGAAGTGCAGATGACACCCATGGCGTTCCTGCAGGGCGCGCGCATCGACCGCGCCCGGCACCTGCTGGAAACCACCGACCTGCCGCTCAAGACCGTGGCCTTCCACGCAGGCTTTGGCAGCGTGCGGCATATGCGCTTTCTGTTCAGCGAAAAACTCGGTCTGAACCCCACCCAGTACCGTCAACAGTTCAGTTAAGGCGCGATTGTCCGTCTCAGGCACACCAATGTCCGTCTGGTTCCCCGTGCCGGGATTGTCCCGTTGCGGCCAACTGGCAAGATAACGCCAGGCCCCTGGAAAAGGATGCGCAGACGCCCAAGGTCGGGTGTTCCAGCGCTGTGCACAGATGAACAATGCCCCGACACTGAGTTTCGGTCCTTACACCTTTCACCCGCAACAGCGCCTGGTCAGCAAGGCCGGCTGGCCGGTGCCGTTGGGCGGTCGGGCGCTGGATATCCTGGTGGTGCTGCTGGAGGCGCGTGGCCGGTTTGTCGGCAAGGAGACGTTGATTGCCCGCGTGTGGCCGAGCAGCGTGGTGGAGGAAAACAACCTGCGCGTGCACATCGCGGCACTGCGTCGGGCGCTGGATGGGCAGCGCTGCATCGTCAATGACCCGCAGCGCGGCTACTGCTTTGTCGCGCCGCTGCAAGCCGTCGATCCCCCCACAATCGCGCGCCATAACCTCGCAGCCCGGCTCAGCCCGGTGATCGGCCGCGCCGAGCTGTTGGGTGCCCTGGGGCGACGCTTGTGCGGGCAACGCGTGATGACCCTCACCGGGTGCGCCGGTATCGGCAAGAGCACCCTGGCGCTGGCGCTGGCCGAACGCGTACTGCCGCGTTACCGCGAGGGTGTGTGGTGGGTGGACCTGGCCACGGTTGCGACGCCGCAGTCGATGCTGCGCCATCTGTGCAGCGCGTTGCAGCTGGTGTCCTGTGACACCGTCGGCGAACTGTGCCGCCAATTGACCGCGCGCCAGCTGTTGCTGGTGCTCGATGGCGCTGACCTGCTGCTCGGTGCCTGCCGCCACCTGGTGCGCTGTCTGCTGGAACAGGCGCCCCAGGTAACGGTGCTGTTGAGCAGCCGCGAAGCCTTGCAGTTGCCGGACGAATGGCTGCAGCGCGTGCCGGCTCTGGCGCTGCCCTCAGCCGGCGGCCCTGTTGAACAGGCCATGGCGTGCCCGGCGGTGCAGCTGTTTGTCGCTCGGGTGCAGGCCGCCCAGCAGGGCTTTGTCTTGCGTGCGCAGGACTTGCCGGCGCTGCACGATATCTGCAGGCGGCTGGACGGGATTCCCCTGGCCCTGGAGCTGGCTGCCGCCCAGGTCCATGCGCTGGGTGTGCAGGGCGTGCAGGCGCAGTTGCGTAATGGCCTGCAACTGCTGGCCCGTGGCCGCCGCACGGCGGTCGCACGGCATCAGTCCCTGACCGCCGCGCTGGAGTGGAGCTACGAGCGCTTGAGCGTGCCCGAACGCTGGTTGTTCCTGCAGTTGGGGGTGTTCCGGATGGCGCTGACCTTGCCTGCATTGACCGAGCGAATCGCCGGCACCGAGCTTGCTCACGCGGACCTGCCTTACCTGCTCGCGCGGCTGGTCGACACCTCGTTGTTGCAGGTGGAACCGGGCCCTGGCCCGTCGCGTTATCGCTTGCTCAACTGCGTGCGCAGCTACGCCCTGGCGCAGTTACGTGACCCGCAGCAGGTGGCGCGTTTGCAGCAGCACTATGGGCACTACCTGGGGCCGTTTTCAGGCCAGCCGTTTGTCCTGCAACTCGTCGAGCAGGCGGCGCACGCGCATTAGGTCGCGGGTGGCGAAGCCTTCGGTGAAGCGCGCGTAGACCGAACTCAGCAACTGGTGCGCAGCGTGCCGCTGACCCTGGCGCTGCCATAGCCGCGCCAGTGAGGTTGCGCAGCGCAACTCCCAGGCCAGGGCGCCTTGCTGGTGCGCCAGGCCCAGGGCGTCGCGCAGCAACGCCTCGGCGGCGGCGCTGTCGGGCAACGCCTGGGCGCGTACGCGCAAAATCTCCGGTGCGCACCAGCCGCCATCGCCGCTGCGCACGCGTTCGAACCAGGCATCATCCACGTGCCCCACGCCCAGGGTGATCAGGATGTCCTTGACCAGGTCCAGGCCTTGCATGGCGTCGATCGACAGGTGCTGCGCATACAGCTGCGCCCAGGTCTGGAACAACTGCGCCGAATGCTTGTGCGCCTGCTGCTCCAATAGCGCCTGCAACGACTGCGCTGACGCTTCATCGCCGTTGTAGCGGGCAATCACCACGCCGGCCAGCGCCAGGGTGTAGCAGAGGGTGGTGCCATGGTTGATCTGCAGCGCCAGTTCCAGGGCCTGGCTGGCGGTGCGCCACGCCTGCTCGGGCAAACCTTGCAACCACAGCACCCGCGCCAGCACGGTGAGCGAGGCGACGCTCTGGTCGTATTGCACGCCAAAAGAGTGGGTAAAGCGATTGAGATGGCCGCTCTGGGCCATGCGTTGGATCACCTGCTCGGCGTTGTGTCGGGCCAGCGCCTGGTTGCCTGCGTAATGCTGCGCCAGCACGCGCAGGCGTTGGGCGCTCAAGTCCAGCAGCGGGTCGCTGCGCGGGTCGAGGCGATCGAACTGAGTGCTCATGCTCAGGGCTTCACGGTAGCGACCGGCGCACAGGCTCACCGCCATATGCCCGGACACCGCGCGCAACTGACCGGCAATGTCCCCGCGGGTTTCGGCCAGCCGACGGGCGCTGACGAAGGCGTCGATGGTCTGCGGCGCGCCGCCCATGGCGTGGTAGGACAGGCTGCCCAGCGCCAGTTGCAGTTGCATCGCCAGTTGCGTGCACGGCACCTTGGCCCGCTGCAGCAGGGCCAGTGCCTTGCCCACGTACAGCGCCTGTTCGCGCAGCAGTGACAGCTCCTGCCACAGCGGCATGGCGCTGACCGTCAGGCGAATCCCCAGTACGTGCGCGCCGGCATCGCCCAGGCCCCAATCGAGGGCGGCGCGGATGTCTTCGCGCAGCGGCGCGTAGCGGTCGATCCAGGCCTGGGTTGCGGTCAGTTCCCAGTCGTCGCGGGCCTGCTCCATCAGCACCAGGCAGCGCGCGGCATGGCGTTCGTGGGTGGCGTCGAGTTCAGCCGCCAGGGTGAGTTTTTCCAGGGCGTAGGTGCGGGTGATGTCCAGCAGGCGATACACCACTTCGTCGTCGCCGGGCTCCACGTTCAGCAGGGACTTGGCGACCAGTTGCGTGATTGAACCGAGCACATCGGCCGGCACCTGCTGCGCTCCGGCGATCACCGCCACCGCACTGGCCAGGCTGAAACCTCCGCGAAACACGGCCAGACGGCGCAGGCAGCTCTGTTCGCCGCCGTTGAGCAGGTCGAAGCTCCAGTCGAGCGTGGCCCGCAGGGTTTGCTGGCGGGGCAGGGCGCTGCGCCGGCCATGGGTCAGCAGGCGGAAGGTGTCTTGCAGCTGCACCAGCAGGCCCGGCAGACCGAAGCGCTCGACCTGCGCCGCGACCAGTTCGATCGCCAGGGGAATGCCGTCCAGGCGCCGGCAGATCTCAATCGCCAGCGGCAGTTCGGCCTCGCTCAAGGTGAAGCTGTCCTGATGGGCGATGGCGCGCTCGATCAGCAACTGCATGGCCGGGTAACCCAGGGCCTGGGCGCGGTTGCCGGTGGCGGGCGGGCAGGCCAGCGGCTCGAGGCGTTGCACCTGTTCGCCTTCGGCGCGCAGGGCTTCGCGGCTGGTGGCGAGGATGTGCAGCCCAGGCGCTTGGCGTAGCAGGGTTTCGCTGATCAGGGCGATGTCATCGAGCAGGTGCTCGCAGTTGTCGATCACCAGCAGCAACTGGCGTTCGTGCAGGCTGCGGGCAATGCTCGGCAGCGGCTCATCGGCGCTGGGGGTGAGGTCGAGCAGGGTGGCGAGGTTGGGCAGGATCATCGACGGCGCGCTCAGCGGCGCAAGGTCCAGCAGGCGAATGCCGTCGCGGTAGTGCCCAATCAGCAGCTCCGCCACCCGCAGCGCCACGGTGGTCTTGCCGATGCCGCCGGCGCCGGTCAGGGTGATAAAGCGCTGCCGGGGCAGTTGCTGCACCAGTGTGTCGATCAGCGCCTGGCGCCCGATCATGCGGGTGCGGCGCAGCGGCAGGTTGTGGCACGGGCGTGGGCCGTCATGGGGCAAGGTCATGGGCTCGATGCTCAGGGGCGCGACAAAACTGTAGCCGCGCTGGGCCACCGTCACGATATAGCGCTGCCCGGCCTGGCCGTCGCCCAGAGCCTTGCGCAGCGCCGCCATGTGCACACGCAGGTTGCCGTCCTCCACCACGCTGGTGGGCCAGACCCGCGCGATCAATGCCTGCTTGCTCACCACATCGCCTGCGTGCTCCAGCAGCACCAGCAGAATGTCCACCGCACGCCGGCCCAGGCGCAACGGCCGGCCTGCCTCGAGCACCCGGCGCTGGCGCGGGTGAACCTGATAGGGGCCGAAGTGCACGGCCGGGTCGCTGAGGTCGTTCATGGACGGCCATGCTCGGGGAGACGGAGACGCTCAGCATAGTCCAGGCCCGCACCGACCACTAGGCGGCGATGACCGGGCGCGAGTGGTGATTTCGCCAGGTCATGGGGTTGACGCCTTCGCTGCGGGTGAAGATGTGGCTGAAGTGCGCCTGATCGCAAAAACCGCATTCCAGGCTGATTTGCGTGAGGCTCAAGGACGACCCGGTGATCAGCTCCTTGGCGCGCTGGATGCGTTGCCGACGGATCCATTCCTGGGGCGAGAGCCCGGTGGTGCATTTGAACGCGCGGGAAAAATGGCTGCGTGACAGCGCGCAGGCCTGGGCCAGGTCGGCAATCGCCAGGCTTTCGCCAAGGTGGGCGAGGATCAGCTGTTTGGCGATACGCTCGCGTCGCGGGCACAAGCCGCCGGCGGTGGGCGCACGGGGGGCGCAATACTCAAGTCGGGCCATGACGAATATCCGTTTTCGATGGGAGCGTTCCCGGTGAATGGATGCAGTGTAGACGCGCTTGATGATGGTGCCCGGTCACCTGGCTGGCGAGTTAATCGTTGTTAATTTCGCCAGGTGCGTGGCTGCAAAGCACAGCAAAGATGTGCAATGCAAAGCCCGTGTTGCATGGTTACCTGAGTCCTTGCCAATCGTTTGGATACCACCATGAACCGCAATGTGGGAGGGGGCTTGCTCCCGATAGCGGTGAATCAGTCGGTATATCTTTGGCTGGTACACCGCCATCGGGCGCAAGCCCCCTCCCACCGTTGGAATGTTGGTGGGGCTCGGGCAATTTTTCAGCAGGGGCATTTTGTTCAATACCGCAGCCGCTGAGCGCCTTACCGTGAGCTGTCTCCACCTTCGCTCACAAAAAGGAACCGCAATGAGCCTGATCATTTCCATGGCTGCCTTCGCCCTGGCCACTTCCATCACGCCAGGCCCTGTGAACGTGGTCGCCCTCAGCTCCGGGGCGCGCTTTGGTTTTGCCGCCAGCCAGAAGCATGTGCTCGGTGCGGCCAGCGGTTTTACCGTGCTGTTGGTGCTGATCGGTCTGGGGCTGCATGAGGTGCTGGTGCGCTGGCCATTGCTGACTCAGGTGATCCAATGGGGCGGCGTGGCGTTCCTGCTGTATATGGCGTGGAAACTCGCGACGGATGACGGCCGGCTCGACGCCGATGGCCGCGCCAGCGCGCCGTCGATGCTCTACGGCGCGGTGATGCAGTGGCTCAACCCGAAAGCCTGGCTCGCTTGCGTTGCAGGCATGGGGTTGTTCGTGGCGGATGGCGATGCCGCGCAAGTATGGCTGTTTGCGGCGATCTATCTGGTGATCTGCTACCTGTCGGTGGCGTGCTGGGCCTATGCCGGCACCTTTTTGCGCCGCTACCTGGCCAACCCGCGCGGCGTGCGCGTGTTCAACCGCGTGATGGCCGCGTTGCTGGTGGCCAGTGTGGGTTATTTGCTGATGACTTGAGCACGTCGCGGTATTGCCCGGGCGTGGCCGCGAAGTGCTGTTTGAAGGCGCGCTGGAAATGCGCCTGATCGGCAAAGCCGGCAGCCAGGGCCACGTCGGCGATCAACTCGCCATTGCGCAATTGGCTGCGGGCAAACTGGATGCGTTGGTTCACCAGGAACGCATGCGGCGTCAGCCCGCAATACTGCTTGAACGCGCGGATCAGGTACGAAGGCGAGAGCTCGGCCGCCAGGCAAATGTCCTCCAGCTTCAAGGTGTCGGTGCAGTGCGCGCGGATGTAATCGGCGGCGCGTTCCAGCTTGTGATTGGCCTCGCGCAGCGGCGCCCGCGAAGGGTTCAGGCGTTGCTGCACCTCGGTGAAGTAGCTCACCAGCGCGCTCTGTTTTTGCAGGAGTTCGGCCTGTTCATCCACCAGCAGACGGTAGAGTGCGAGCAAGCCGTTGTAGAGCACGGCGTCGCGTGAATAGGGCGTGCTGAAAGGGCGATAACCGTGATCCGTGCTGAAGCCCAATTGATATTGCAGGTCGGTCAACCACGGCGTATCGAGGTAGAGCATGTGGTAGGACCACGGTGTGTTGTCGATGGGGTTGCAGGCATGCACATCACCGGGGTTCATCAACACCACGGTGCCGGCGCTGATCTGGAAGGTCTGCGCGCCATGGTGGTAATAGCTGCGCCCGGTGATGATCGCGCCGATGGAGAAGTGTTCGTGGGCGTGGCGGGCGTACGTCACCTTGCGCCCGTCGGCGATGGTCCGCGCTTCGATGAATGGCAGGCGCGCATCGCGCCAGAAGCGCGGCGCCTGCGTAGGGGCATCAGAGGGCGTGAGCATCATGGCGGCGGCTCCATCGTTGGGCGGTGGCGACACGTCCGGTATCGGTCAGCCACCGGGCGATCAATGCATCTTGCTGTGGTCCATGTGCTCCATGCCATCGAGCCCGCGCACCGGGGCCTGCAGCTGGATCACTTGTTTCTCGCCCTTGGCCGATTCCACCGTGACGGTCAGCGGCACCTGCTCGCCTTCCTTGATCTGCCCGGTGAGGCCCATCAGCATCACGTGGTAACCGTTGGGGTCGAGCTTGACCGCCTTGCCTGCCGGCAGCGCGACCGAATCCACCGGGCCCATGCGCATCACGTCATCCTTCATGCTCATTTCATGGATCTGCACGTCCCTGGCCACTGGCGTCGCCACGCTCACCAGCGTGCTGTCGCTGTCCGCCGTGAGGGTCATGAAGGCGCCGCTGGACGGCTGGCCGGGCACGGTGGCGCGCACCCACGCATCGGTCACCTGGACCTGGGCACTGGCGTGGGCGGCGAGGCCGAGCAGGGCCAGGCCCGCGGTCAGGCGTTTGAGGTGTTGAACGGCAGTCATTAGCAGACCTCCATGACGGTGAGCAGGTCTTCTGCGCACTCTTTAGCGGTAAGGGACGCCTGCAGCCCAAGGCGCAGGTTGCCACGGGTATCGAATACAAAGCTGGTGGCGGTGTGGGACAGGGTATAGGTATCGCCGGCGGGAATCTTTTCATAAAAGATCCCGAACTCCTTGGCCGCCACGGCGATTTCTTCCGGGGTGCCGTACAGCGCTTCGAAGCTGGGGTCGAACGCCTTGACGTATCTGTCGAGGATTTCCGGCGTGTCACGTTCAGGGTCAAGGGTGATGAAGATCACCTGCATGATCTCGCCGTCGCGGCCCATCAGCTTTTTGGCCTGGGCGGCGCGGGCCAGGGTGGTCGGGCACACGGCCGGGCATTGGGTGAAGCCGAAGAACACCACCGGCATCAGGCCACGGTAGGAGCTGAGGGTGACGGTCTCACCCTCGGTGTTCTTGAGCTTGAAGGTACGGCCCATGATCTTGTCGCTCAGGTCCTTGCCGTACTTGAAGTTCAGCCTGGGGCTGCTGTCACAGCCACTGAGCAGGCCCAGGCCCAGCAGGCCCATGCCGGTCAGCACTGTGCGGCGGGTGAATAACGTACTCATCAACGGTGCATCCTGTGTAACGCCCGCCCTGCGCCGAATGGACACATCAGGCTTTGAGCAGCAGGCATTGAAAGAACAAGCGTGGAGGACGCCCAGTCTATCAACCCTGGCCAGCCGGCGTAATCTGCGACGTTCTGCCACAGGTGCAGTGTGCGCGAGTGATTTTTTAGATGTCAGCGGCGCGGGCGCGCCCACTACACCGCGCCTGCGCGTTGTGTGACAGGAAAATCACACGGGCAGAATTATCCCGCGCAGGCTTGGGCTGCACGTGGTGCGGCAACATCTGGAACCATTTTGCCTGTTCAATCAGCCGGACGAGGTTTCTCGTCGTCAGGCGATTGCGAACGCTCGGAAGATTTGGGTGTGTGGGTCTGCGTAGCGTGAGGCTTCTGTGTTTTTACGCGGGTGGTTTTTTTCTTGTCGTGGTCAGAGCGGCTGCCATGCCCGGAGCCCGGTGGCAGGGCAGAACCGCCGTTCAGCGGGGTCGCCGCCGGTCCGACATCATCGCCAAACGCAGCGTATGCCGGGGTTGCCAGGGCAGCTGACAAGGCCATGACCAGAAACAGGTTACGGGATGTGATGGTCTTCATGACGTAATCCCCTCGATCCATTGACTGAAACCCGAACGCTGCCAATGCAGCGCCCGGATCGTATTTCAACCAGATCAAACAATGCTGTCGCCTGATTGGGAACACCTACATGGAGAGCGTAGTGTGAAACCCTTCGACTTCAAGCGGCGATTGCGCATCAGGCCGCCATCGGCTTGGTGCCCATGGTTTTCTTGTAGGCCGCTTTCATGGCTTCCATCTCGGCGCCGAGTTCTTCGAGTATTTCCTTGCCCAGCAGTTTTTTAGCCTGGGGGAACATCTCGCTTTCCTCTTCCTCGATGTGGTGCTCCAGCAGTTCCTTGACCACTTTTACGCGACCGGAGAACTCGGTGGTGGAGGGCTCGGTCTGCTTGAGGTCAGGCAGCACCAGTGAGTCGACGGTGCGGTGCTCTTCCTTGGCTTCGTGGTACATGATGTCCTGCTCTTTGCCGCCGGCTTTTCTAAAGGCCGGGTAGAGGATTTCCTCCTCCAGCTTGGTGTGCAGACTGATCTCCATTTCCAGTTTGGCCAGCAACTCGGTGCGTTTTTTTACGCCGCGTTCGGTGGACTCGCTCAATTGGGTCAGTAGGGCTTTGACGCGTTCGTGGTCGGCTTTGAGAAGGTCAATGGCATTCATGGTCGAACCTCACGGATAACGTTCGGGCGCGTCGAAATGCGCGCCTCGTCCGTAGAAGGGTTGCATCAGGCGTACCAGCTTGCTTTAAAAATAAAACCTATAGGAATCAACAATTTATTTTGAATCCAACGCGGCGCCGTCGTGCACCTTGCATGGTTGCATCACTGGGGGATTGCACAACGCCTGCACCGGCAGCGCTTCATGAGCGTGCAGCGCACGCAGGCGCGAGCGCCGCTCGCAAGAATTCAATGGAACCCTTGGGCGATCTGCTTGACCTAATGCATAGACCTCAGGAGGTGAATCATGCAATTGGAATATATCTGGATCATATTGGCGGTGATTCTGCTGCTCGCAGAATTGTGGGCAATCAATGTGGTGCTGCGCAGCACGGGCGGCTGGGAGACGAAGGGGTTGTGGCTGATCATCCTGATCTTTGTGCCGTTGCTTGGACTGATTGCATGGGCAATGTTCGGTCCCAAGCGTGAGATGGCAGATCATCGCAAAAGCTGAAGTGCTGAGGATTGAATAAAACAGGCGCCGAATGGCGCCTGTTTACGTTGTACCGGGCAATCAGCCTGCGAGTGCCGTGGCAATCGCCTCGTTGAACGCCGGCAAGTCATCCGGTGTACGCGAGGTAATCAAGGTCCAGCCATTGGCCTTGCACTGCTTGACCTCGGCATCGACCCAGCCGGCAGCACCGGCGTTTTCCAGGTCGATACGGACACTTTTGTACGAGGTCAGCGTCTTGCCTTCGATCACGCCGGCATCGATCAGCGCCCAGGGGCCGTGGCAGATCGCCGCGATGGTCTTGCCGCTCTTGGCAAAATCGTTGATCAGGCGCAGTGCGGCCCGGTCCTGACGCAGTGTGTCGGCATTGACGGTGCCGCCAGGGATGACCAGTGCATCGAAATCGCTGCTGGCCACATCCGACAGCTGCACATCGGATTCCACGCTCTGGTCTTTCTCGGTGTCGCCGACAAAGGTCTGCGTGGTGCCGCCTTTGCTGGAGCCGTGAGTAACCGTAGCGCCGTAACCGCGCAGGGCTTGCAGCGGCTTGAGCAATTCGTCGCGCTCGATACCGGTGTTGGAGGTGATGACAAGGATCTTCTTGCCGTTGAGTTGCGTACTCATGATCAGGTGTCTCCTTGAGTCAGTTATGAATTAATGGGCGTGCTTGGCTTGCAGCTCCTTGGCCATTTTCAGGTGGGCTTCAAGGGTTGGCAGGGTCTTGGTGGCGAAGGCTTTCAGCTCGGCGTTGTCCGAGGAAGCGGCTTCTTTCCTGAACAGTTCGACGGTTGTTTCATGGGCGTCTACCTGGTTGTTGGCGTAGGCCTTGTCGAACGATTCATCACGCATTTCCAGGATGGCTTTCTTGGCCTTGTCGGTCAGCGCTGCGTCATCCGGTACTTCGATGTCGAGTTTTTTCGCCAGGGCCATCAGTTCCTGATTGGCCTTGGTGTGGTCGGTAACCATGTGCTGGGCGAAGGTCTTCACGTCAGCCGAGCTGCTTTTTTCCAGCGCGAGTTTGCCGGCCTCGACTTCGGTGATACCCCCTTGCGCGGCATGGTCGACAAAGTCATTGGACGTGGCGGCCATCGCGGCGGATATCGAGCCTGCAACCAGCACAAAGGTCAGGCCCATTTGTTTCATCAGCAAATTAGTCATGGTGAATCTCCTTGAGTGGGGTGATGCCGTACCTGTTTGTTGAACCGGTGCCTGGGCAAAAGGTTTAAATTTTTTTACAGCGATTTTCCCAACGGTCGGCACTGGCAATTTTCTTGAACCATCGAATTTCGATGGGCTCTGCTGCATAAGCACCCGCCGATTTGGCGGCCTTCAATTGCCAGGAACTGTTCACCATGACCGACCACACCACCGCCGATAAAACCCCGGACCCGATCAGCTCTGAAGACGCGCAAAAAGGCACGGCCGGCCCCGCCAAAGGGAAGACCCTGGAGCGCCCGAACGCGAAGACCGAAACCGTCGATAAAGTGCTGACGCCTACCGAGATCAAGGACCTCGAGCGCCAGACCGATGCGATCAATGAACAGCTCGCCAAGGGTCACTGAAATGGCCAGCGCCCTCACGGCGTCTGAACCGGGCATCGAGCCTGAGCCAGCCGATGACGTGATGGTGCTGTTTTGACCGGAGCGCTGTTTGTGGGCTGCGCGGGCTGGAGTCTGCCGCGTGAGCACTGGCCGGCGTTTGCCGACGAGGGCAGCCACTTGCAGCGCTATGCGTCGCGTTTCAACGCAGTAGAGATCAACAGTTCGTTTTACCGACCGCACCTGCCCAACACCTATGAGCGCTGGGCGCAATCGGTGCCGTCGGCATTTCGCTTCTCGGTGAAGGTGCCCAAGCACATTACCCATGAGTTGCGCCTGCAGCGATGCGAAACGGCACTCGATGAATTTTTCGCACAATGCCTGCACCTGGGCGAGAAACTTGGCTGCCTGCTGGTGCAGTTGCCGCCGTCGCTGAGCTACGAGACCGAAGTGGCCGGCGATTTTTTCGAGGCACTGCGACGACGCTTTGCCGGCGATGTGGTGCTGGAGCCGCGGCATGCCAGTTGGGCGGCGGCCGGGGCGTTGTTGCAGGCGTACCAGATCGGTTGGGTGACCGCTGACCCGGTGGTCATTGATGCTGTCGACGCCTGGCAGGGCGTGCGCTATTGGCGCCTGCATGGTTCGCCGCGGATCTATCACAGTGCCTATGGCCCCGAGCGCGTTGCGCTCCAGGCGCAAGCGTTGCGCCAATCCACTGCCGCCGGCGTGCCCACCTGGTGCATCTTCGATAACACCGCAAGTGGCCATGCCGTGGCCGATGCGCTGTGTCTGCTGGAAAAAAAACCGTAAAAATATAAAAAGAGTTGTCCACGAAAACCGTGGGTATCTCTGTGGATAACTTTGCGAAGGCCCGGCAGGCTTGGCGATTTAAGCTCAGGTTATTATTTGATCAACTTCGGGCGCGGGCCAGCATGGGCAGGGTTGGCGCTTGACACGCAAGCGCGAAGCCAGTGCCGAAAAGCGCAATCAGGAGTCGCCGCCGCGCCCTGTGGACGGTGTGACCACCTGTGCCGGCATCTCGGTTCGCATCAAGGTATCCAATGCCTCGCGATAATTGCGCCCGGCCAGGCTCAGGCTGTTGTTGTGGCTGGCGCCGGGTACCAGCAACAGCCGCTTGGGCTCGCGCGCGGCGTCAAACAGTTGCTCGCTGAAACGCGGCGGTACATAGCGGTCATCCAGGCCGTGCACCACCAGTAGCGGCATATGAATGTCGGCAATCTTGTCGATCGAATCGAATTTCTGCGAGAGCAACCAGCGCACCGGCAGCGAGGTGTTGGCCACGGCCGTGGCAACATCCGCCAGCGAGGTAAAGGTGGATTCGATCACCAGACCGCGCACGGGCAGAGGGGATTGTCTGCCCAGTTGCGCCGCCAGGTCGATGGCCACCGCGCCGCCCAGGGAATGCCCGTAGATCAGCCGCTTGCCAGGGTCCGGTTGCAGCACCTGGAAGCGCTCCCAGGCGATGCGCGCGTCTTCGTAGACGCTGGTTTCCGAGGGCAGGTCGCCGTGGCTCTGGCCGAAGCCGCGGTAGTCGATGGCCAGCACCGAGTAACCCAGGGCGTGCAACTGTTCGATGCGAAACAGCTGGCCGGTCAGGTTCCAGCGCACGCCGTGCAGGTAAAGGATCGAGGGTGCGTCCTGACGGTCTGCCGGATACCACCAGCCATGGATATTCTGTCCCGCCTTGAAACTGGCAGGCTTGAGCTCGAATTCCTGCACGGTTTTGGGTAAACCGCTGTACCAGCCGGCGGTGCCCGGTTCGATGCGGAACACCAACTCGCGCTCCTTGTGTTGCAGCACGGCGCACCCCACCGGCAGGCCGACGATCAGCAGAGTCATGCACAGCAGCGCAAACCAGCGCAGGCCCAGGCGGGACAATAAACGTGAAGGCATGAACATTCCTGAAATCAGATGAAGCACGGGTTTTACCAGATGGCCTGCAACGGCAGGGATTAATGCGACAGCCGTAGCGACCGGTTGCTTGCAAGGTGTTGCAAGCTGCTTCAACTTGACGCTGGCAAGACAGCCGCGACATGCTCCACCTCCCACGCACTAAGGCCCGACCATGGACAACAGCCCCGTACGGATCACTGCCGAAGAAACCCTCTCGGACAATTGGTATCTGCTGAAAAAATACACGTTCGACCTGCGCCGCCGGGACGGCAGCTGGCAAGCCCAGACCCGTGAGGTGTACGACCGCGGCAACGGCGCGACCATCCTGCTGTACAACCGCGAGCAGCGCAGCGTGCTGCTGGTGCGCCAGTTTCGCATGCCCACCTTCGTCAATGATTACCCAGGTTTTCTGATAGAAGCTGCCGCCGGTTTGCTGGACAACGCCAGCCCCGAAGAACGCATCCGCCTGGAAGCCGAAGAGGAGACCGGCTACCGCGTCGGCCATGTGGAGAAAATCTACGCGGCGTTCATGAGCCCGGGTTCGGTCACCGAGCGCATTCACTTTTTCCTTGGCGAATATCAGCCGGCCGATCAAGTCGGCGCGGGCGGCGGCCTGGAAGAAGAGGGCGAAGACATCGAGGTGCTGGAGCTGGGCTTCGAGCAGGCGCTGGCGATGGTGCACAGTGGCGAGATTGTCGATGGCAAGACCATCATGCTGTTGCAGCATCTGGAGCTGCGCATGTTGAAGGAGGGTTGGTAATCCAACACCCGAATGTGGGAGCAAGCTCCCACACCGTCCGCTAGGGCTTCAGTATTCAGCGTTGCCTGCCAGTAGTGATCGAGAGCCAGCTACTTGAGGCTGGCGGACTGAGCGTTGAATGTCGCAGGCTTTAAAGGTTTTTCAGTGCAAGGCGACTCAGCTCAACAGGCCGGTACTGACCGCCACAATTAAAAACACGCCCAGCAGCGCCCGGTAGACCACAAATGGCCAGGTTGAAAAGCGCTCCAGAAACTTCATCAGCCCCCAGATCGCAAAAAATGCCGAAATGCTCGCCACCACCAGCCCGAACAGCAGGTGCGGCCAGGCGTGCGCGGGCAGGTCGGCGTGCAGCAACACCCACAGCTCTTTCAACCCGGCCAGGGCGATGGCGGGCAGGCCCAGCAGGAAGGAGAAACGTGCGGCTTCCTCGCGCTTGAAGTTGAGAAACAGCGCCGCCGTCAGCGTGGAGCCCGAGCGCGATACCCCGGGAATCAGCGCGCCAATCTGTGCAACCCCTACAATCAGCGCATCACGCAGGCGCATCTGGCTGACGTCACGGGTATGCCGGGCGCGCAGCTCGGCCACCGCCATCAATACCGCCATCACCACGCAGGAAAAACCGATCACCATCAGCCCGCGCAACGGCGAGTTGCACGCATTCAGGGTCGAAGACAGCACCAGCCCGGCAATGCAGATCGGGATGGTCGCCAGCACAATCGCCACCGCCAGCTTGAACCAGCGGTCGTTGTAGTTGCCCCGGCGCACCGCGTCGATGCTGCCGGTGGTGACTTGGCGCACGTCGCGCCAGAAGTAACTGACCACGGCCGCCAGCGCCGCCAATTGCATGGCCGCCGAAAACGCCGAGCCCGGATCCTGCCAGCCGAGCAGGGCGGGGACCACGCGCATGTGGGCGGTGGACGACACCGGCAGCAGTTCGGTGATGCCCTGAATCACGCCCAAAAAGAAAATCTGCAGGTAATCCAGGGAGGCAAAGCCGACATCCAGGCCGGCGGTACAAACGTTGGTCACGAGGCATGTCCTTGAGAAGCGCGGGAATCGGCGAAGTTTATTCCAAATGTTTCAGGATGGTGGCCGGCGCCCTCGCTATCTGCATTCCGTTCAGCCAACAGAAAGGATTCACTCGGCATTGGCTTGATGCGAGGTTTTGTGAACAATGGCGCCCTGCGTTATTTCACTGAGAGCCCCATGCCTGAAACCACCGTCGAATTGATCCAGACCGGCCCCGAAGAAGCCGAGTTGATCCGCAATCTGTACCAGTACTATGCCTACGAGTCCTCGGACTGGGAGCAGGAGGATGTCGAAGCGGATGGCCGTTTCTATATCCATGACGAACACCTGTCCCGCTACTGGCAAGACCCGCAATGGAGCGCCAACCTGCTGCTGGTGGATGGCTGCATTGCCGGTTTCATGCTGATAGAAGGCAGCGAGTTGGGCCTGGATGCCCTGGAGCTGGCCGACCTGTTCATCCTCAAGCGCTACCGCCGCAGGGGCATCGGCCGCGCCATCGCCACCCAGGTGCTGTGCAGCGGCGAGGCCAACTGGCTGGTGCGCTTTTATGACCAGGATGAAGTGTCACAGGCGTTCTGGCGCACGGTGCTCGATTACCTGCCGCGCCCGGTGCAGACCCTTGAGCTGGACGATGACCCGCACCTGGTGACTTACCTGATTACGCGGGCGGCGCTGCATTGAAGGCCTGCTGCATCGCTTGAGGCGGTTGCCCGAACGCCCGCAGAAACGCCTGGCGCATGCGCTCGCGGTCGCCGAATCCGGTTTCGCGGGCCACCACCTCAACCGGGTGCCGGCTGGTTTCCATCATCGCCCGCGCGGCTTCCACCCGCAGTGATTCGATGGCCTTGGCCGGCGTCTGCCCGGTTTCTTCGCGAAATACCCGGCTGAACTGGCGCGGGCTGAGCCGGGCGACCTCGGCCAGGGCGTCCACCGACAGGTCATGGGTGAGGTTCTCGCGGGCGTACGCCAGGGCCAGTTGCACGCGGTCGGACTTTGGGTCCAGCTCCAGCAGGGCCGACAACTGCGATTGCTCGCTGCCGCGGCGCTGGGCGATCACCAGCTTGCGCGCGATGCGCCGGGCGAGGTCGCTGCCCAGGTCGTTCTCCACCATGGCCAGGGCCAGGTCGACCCCGGCGCTCATGCCGGCGCCGGTCCATACCTGGCCGTCCACCACAAACAGCTTGTCTTCTTCCAGGCGGATGTGCGGATAGCGTTTGCGAAACGCTGGCGCGTGAATCCAGTGGGTGGTGGTGCGCTTGCCCTCCAGCAACCCGGCTTCGGCCAGCACGAAAATCCCCATGCACAGCGACGCCACCCGGCGTGACTGCGCGGACGCGGCCTTGACCAGCTCCAGCAGGTTCGCTTCCGGCAGGCGAAACTCCAGGTAGCCGCTGACGATCAACGTGTCATAACCCTCTGGCCGAAGGGGCGAGGTGTTTACCGAAAAGCCCTGGGACGTCATCACCGCGCCGCCGCTCTCCGACACCAGATGAAACGCATAGGCCGGCTCGCCGCGCAGCAGGTTCGCGCACTCGAACACCGAGCCCAGGCTGAGGCTCAAGGACTGGAAGTTCGGGTAAACCATCAGCGCAACGCTGTGCATCGTTATTCTCCAAGGGGCGCGGGGAGTGAATTGTCGGCGGGCGCCGGGTAAACGGCAACCGACTTCGACCCATGTCCGAAATCCTTGCGGATCTGACATTGTGAGGTTCTGCCACGCTGCCTACCATGGCTTCACGAACTAGACGACTGGTCTAATCGGAGGGAGGCAAGCATGAGCAACGACAGCAGAAGTGCCCGGCAAGTGATTCTCGACAGCGCGCAGCCGCTGATCGGCGCCAGGGGATTTTCTGCGGTGGGCCTGAACGAAATACTGCAGGCCGCTGCGGTGCCCAAAGGTTCGTTTTATCACTACTTCAACTCCAAGGACGCATTCGGTGTGGTGTTGCTCGACACCTACTTCGACAACTACGTGCACGGCATGCAGCAGTTGTTCAGCCAGCCCGACCTGTCCCGGCACAACATGTTGATGCGCTACTGGCAGGCCTGGATCGACAACCAGACCGGCTGCACCGATTCCGGCAAATGCCTGGCTGTCAAACTCGGTGCCGAGGTGTCAGACCTTTCAGAGCCGATGCGCCTGGCCCTGCAACGTGGCACTTCGCGCACCATCGAAGTACTCGCCGAGGGGATACGCGGCGGGGTCGAAGAGGGTTCGCTGACTATCGAGCAATCCCCCGAAGGCCTGGCCCGGCGCCTGTATGCGCTGTGGCTGGGAACCAGCGTCATGAGCAAGATCACCCGCAGCGCCGAGCCGTTTGCCGAAGCGCTGTCGCTGACCCAGCAGTTGTTGGGCAGCCCTGCACACCCTGACATCCACATCGATCGAGGCACTGGAAAATGAAAGTATTAATGGTACTCACCTCTCACGACCAGCTTGGCGACACCGGCCGCAAGACCGGCTTCTGGCTCGAAGAGTTTGCAGCCCCGTATTACGTGTTCAAGGACGCCGGCGTTGAGGTCGTGCTGGCATCTCCGGCCGGTGGCCAGCCGCCACTGGACCCGGTCAGTGATCAACCGGACGCCCAGACCGAGCAGACCCGCCGCTTCGCCGCCGACCCTGCCGCGCAACAGGCGCTGGCCAACACCGTGAAGCTGGACACACTCAACGCGGACCATTTCGACACCGTGTTCTACCCAGGTGGCCACGGACCGCTGTGGGACCTGGCCGAGTCGCCCACCTCGATTGCGCTGATCGAAGCGTTCGAGCGTGCCGGCAAGCCTATCGGTTTCGTCTGCCATGCGCCGGGTGCTCTGCGTCACGTCAAGGCGGTCAATGGCGAGCCGTTGATCAAGGGTCGCCGCGTGACCGGCTTCTCCAACTCCGAAGAAGCGGCGGTGCAATTGACCGACGTGGTGCCGTTCCTGGTCGAGGACGAGTTCAAGAAGCTGGGCGGCAAGTATGAGAAGGGCGCTGACTGGCAGTCCTTCGTGATTGTCGACGGCCTCCTGGTTACCGGGCAGAACCCCGGCAGTTCGAGCGAAGTGGCCCAGGCCCTGCTCAACCTCACCGCTTAATTCAATTAACCGTTTTATCGCTGGCGACTCGCACGAGTCGCCAACGTTTTCGTTCGTCCCGAATTTGGAATATCGCAATGACTGCCAACGTTTTAAGCACCCCGGTAAAGCTGGGCCATCATCTCTTGAACAACCGCGTGGTATTACCGCCGCTGACCCGCCAGCGCAGTGCCCAGCCGGGTGATATCGCCACTGACTTGATGGCCGAGTATTACCGTCAGCGCGCCACCGCCGGTTTCATGGTCAGCGAAGGCACGCAGATCGAACCCCGTGGCCAGGGTTATGCCTGGACGCCGGGCATCTACAGCCCTGCGCAAATCGAAGGATGGCGCAAGGTCACCAACGCCGTACACGCCGAGGGCGGGGTGATTTTTGCCCAGCTGTGGCACGTCGGCCGGGTGTCCCACAATGCCTTGCAGCCCGAGGGTGCGGCGCCGGTGGCGCCGTCGGCGATTCAGGCGCAGCAGGCCAAGGCGTTTATCGCCACCGGCCCGGGGACCGGCGACCTGGTGCAGCCACCGGTGCCGCGCGCGTTGAACCTGCTGGAGATCGACGAGTTGGTCGGACAGTACGCCCAGGCCGCCCGCAATGCGCTGGACGCGGGCTTCGATGGGGTGGAGATTCACTCGGCCAATGGTTACCTGGTCAACCAGTTCATCTCGGCACATTCCAACCAGCGCGATGACCAGTACGGCGGCTCGCTGGACAATCGCCTGCGGTTCCTGCGCGAGGTGGTCGAGGCGGTGAGCCAGGTGGTCGGGCCCGAGCGGCTGGGCGTGCGTTTTTCACCGCTGTTCAGCGGCACCGATCAGGACCGTGTCTACATCGGCCTGGTGGAAGAAGACCCGCACCACACCTATATCGAAGCGATCAAAGTGCTGGAGCAGTCGGGTATCGCTTACGTGTCCATTGCCGAAGCCGACTGGGACAACGCCCCCGACCTGCCCGACACCTTCCGCCAGGCCGTGCGCAGTGCGTTCAGCGGCCGCATCATCTACGCTGGCCGCTACACCGCCGAGCGTGGCGCGCGGTTGGTCGAAGCGGGGCTGGCGGACCTGATTGCATTCGGCCGGCCATTCATCGCCAACCCGGACCTGCCGCAGCGATTGTTCAACGATTGGCCGTTGAACCCGTTGCGTGCTGAAGGGATGTATGGCGGTTCTGAATTGGGCTATGTGGATTACCCGACGTACGCCGAGTAGCACAACTCACTGTGCTGTGATCCATCCCAGATAATCACACGCCCCTGTGGCGAGCGGGCTCCTGTGTCGAGCGGGCTCCTGTGGCGAGCGGGCTCCTGTGGCGAGCGGGCTTGCCCCGCGTTGGGGTGCGAAGCGCCCCCAATCAAGCAAAACGCGGTGTACCTGATACGGCTCAGCGCCTGGTTTTGGTGCTGCTGCGCCCCCCAACGCAGGACAAGCCTGCTCGCCACAGGGAATCTGCGCTTAACTGAACGGCATGCCACAGGAGCCCGCTCTCCACTGAGCCCGCTCCCACAGAGGCAGCGGGATTTCCTTACTGGTTTTAAATCACTCGCAGCACGATCTTGCCGATGTGGTCGCCACCTTCCATGCGGGCATGGGCCTGGTCGGCCTGGGTGTAGTCGAACACCTGGTCGATGATCGGCAGGCAGCGTCCTTGCGCCAGCACCGGCCACACGTATTCGCGCAGCTGGTCGGCAATCGCGGCCTTTTCATCGGCGGTGCGTGCCCGCAGCAGCGAGCCGGTGATCACTGCGCGCTTGCTGAGGATGGTCAGCAGGTCGACGTCGTTGGCCTTGCCGCCGCCGAGGAAGCCCAGCATCACCAGGTGGCCGTCCATGCCCAGGGCCTTGAGGTTATTGTTGAGGTAGGAGGCGCCCATGATGTCGAGAATCACGTCCACGCCCTGATTATCGGTTTTCTTGGCGATCACGTCGGCGAAGTCCTGCTCGCGGTAATTGATCGGTTCGGCGCCCAGTTTGGCGATGGCCGCGCACTTGTCGGCACTGCCGGCGGTGGCGAAGGCCTGGATGCCGAACTCGCGGCACAGCATCAGCGCGGTAGTGCCGATGCCGCTGGTGCCGCCATGGATCAGCACGCGTTCGCCGGTGTGGGCATTGCCCAGGCCGAACAGGTTGGCCCAGACGGTAAAGAAGGTTTCCGGGACGGCTGCGGCCTGAATCCAGTCCATGCCCTCGGGGATCGGCAACGCCTGGCCAGCCGGCACCGTGCAGAACTGTGCGTAACCGCCGCCGTTGGTCAGGGCGCATACCCGGTCGCCCACGCTGTATTGGGTGACACCGTCGCCCAGCGCCACCACTTCACCGGCCACTTCCAGGCCCGGGATCGGGCTCATGCCGGGTTTCATCGGGTATTTGCCGGCGCGTTGCAAGGCGTCGGGGCGGTTGACGCCGGCGGCGTGCACGCGAATCAGGAGGTCACCCGGGCCTGGGGTCGGCACGGCTTCCTGGCGTGGCTTGAGCACGTCAGGTCCGCCGAATTCGGTGATTTCAATCAGGGTCATGGTGTGGGGCAGTGTCATGGAGGGATACCTGTTGCAGTGAGCGTGTGTACTGGGACCGCAGCCTGCGGCGGTTGATTCCAACCATTGTCCAGCAACGGGCAGTGCGCGTCAGCCAGGGATCCGCAGGCCACTGTGGGAGAGAGGCTCCCACAGTGGCTGTGCGTTGCGTGCAAACGGTTGATCAGCGCTGCAGAAACGCCAACAGGTCTTCATTGAGCTGCTGGGTATGGGTCGCGGCAAACCCGTGGGGGGCGTCCTTGTACACCTTCAATTCAGCACCCTTGATCATCTGCGCCGCCACTTTGCCGGTGGTTTCGAACGGCACGATCTGGTCGCCGTCGCCATGGATCACCAGGGTCGGCACCTCGATTGTCGCCATGTCCGGGCGGAAGTCGGTTTGCGCGAACGCAGTGACGCAGTCGACGGTGGACTTGAGCGACGCCAGCAGGGCGATCTGCAGGGTTTGCGCCAGCACGCCCTGGGAAACCTGCTGGCCCTTGTTGATCCCGAAGAATGCGCTGCTGAAGTCGCTGATAAATTGCGCACGGTCCTTCAGCAGGCCGGCCTTGATACCGTCGAACACCTCAGCCGGCACGCCTGTTGGATAGTCCGGCTGCTGGCCGAAGATCGGCGTCACCGCACCCAGCAGCACCAGGCCTGCGACCCGGGCGTTGCCATGGCGCGCGATGTAGCGCGCCACGTCGCCGCCACCCATGGAGAAGCCGACCAGGGTCACGTCCGCAAGGTCCAGGTGCTCGATCAGTTGGGCGATATCGTCGGCGAAGGTGTCGTAGTCATTGCCGGTCCAGGGCTGGTCGGAGCGCCCGAAGCCGCGACGGTCAAAGGCAATCGTGCGGTAGCCACGGCTGCTCAGGTACTCCATCTGGTATTCCCACATGTCGGCATCCAGTGGCCAGCCGTGGCTGAACAACACGGGCTTGCCGCTGCCCCAGTCCTTGAAGTAGATCCGGGTGCCGTCTTTGGCAACGAATGCGCTCATCTGAAACTCCCTTGTGCATTAAAGCCAGAGTGAAAAACTGCATCACTATTGCGTTAAATCCGGCACCGGGCTTGTACGGGCGTGCTTCGTTGCGCAATAACGGCTCAACGCCGCGCTTCGAGCCACTCAAGCCCGGTGCGCCACACGCAGATCCCGAGAAAGTACGCCGACATCAGCGACCACAGCCCGAACGTCCACGGGTTGGTGTTGGGGTGGTCCACGACCATCAGGAAACTGCACAGCAGCCAGATAGTGGTGACCGCAATGTTGATCGGCATGAAGCGCTTCACGCGGAACGGGTGCAGGAACTTCATCGGGGTGACGGTCAGCAGGGCCAGGCCGATCACGGTGGTCAGGGTCACCCAGGCGTCCGGCTGGATGATGTAGACGCACAACGCGACCACGTTCCAGGCGGCCGGGAAGCCGACGAAGTAGTTGTCCTTGCTCTTCATGTTGACGTTGCAGAAGCAGAACAGCGACGACACCAGGATCACCGACACGGTGAACAGGTGGGTAAATTCCGGCAGGTCGATGTAGCGATAGATAAACAGCGCGGGAATGAACACGTAGGTGAGGTAGTCGATGACCAGGTCCAGCACCGAGCCGTCAAAGCTGGGCAATACCGTGCTGACGTTGAGTTTGCGCGCCAGAGAGCCGTCGACGCCGTCCACCACCAGCGCCAGACCCAGCCACAGCAGGCAGGCCTTGGGCGAGTTTTCCAGGAGCGCCAGGGTGGCCAGGAAGGCCAGGACCACGCCGGTGGCGGTAAAGCCATGGGCGCCCCAGGCTTTGAGTCTGGCTACATGCAGGGTCGAGATCACGGGCGTTTCTCCAAAAGGTGTAACAGGGCAGCCGACAACGTGACGCCGTCGAGTCTGGCCGGGGGAATGCAGGTATCGACCGGGAATGGGGGGATAAGGTTCACCACCCCGATCTACCGCTTAGGTTAGCAAGCGTAGGACGTTTCGGCATCAGCCTTGGCGAAACACCAGGGCCTTCAACCCGCTCTGTGGGTCGATATCGGGGAATTCCGGCGGGTTTTCCAGGCGTTCTACAAAGCGCAGGCCCGGTGCTTCGCGGGTGACGCCGTCGATCAGGAAGTCTTCGCCAAACGCTGGATCGTTCATGCAGGCCAGCACCGTACCCTGCGCCGTGAGCAAATCCGGCAGGCGGCGCAGCACGCGCTGGTAGTCCTTGGTCAGCAGGAAGCTGCCTTTCTGGAAGGACGGCGGGTCGATGATCACCAGGTCGTACGGGCCGCTGTGAGTGACCTTGGCCCAGGATTTGAACAGGTCGTGGCCCAGAAAGGTGACCTTGCCCAAGTCGTGACCGTTCAGGCGATGGTTGTCGCGACCTCGGCTCAGGGCGCCACGGGCCATGTCCAGGTTGACCACATGGGCCGCGCCGCCTTCGATAGCCGCCACCGAAAACCCGCAGGTGTAGGCAAACAGGTTGAGCACCCGTTGATCCCGGGCCTGTTCGCGCACCCAGTTGCGCCCATAGCGCATGTCGAGGAACAGGCCGCTGTTCTGCTTTTTACCGAGGTCGATCAGGTAGCGCAGGCCGCCTTCGGTGATGGTCAACTCGTCGATGGGCTCGCCCACCAGCCACTCGGTGGTGCTTTGCGGCAGGTAGCGGTGTTGCAGGGCGACGGCGCGCACACCCAGGGTTGCCCAGTCGATCTGCAACAGTTGCTGTTTCAAGGCGTCCAGCTGCTCGGTCTGCTTGAACAGCGCCACCAGCACCACGCCTTGCAGCCAGTCCACCGTCAACTGCTCAAGCCCCGGCCAGCAGCGGCCACGGCCGTGGAACAGGCGCCGGGTTTCAGCGGGCGCGTCGGCCAGGGCGGTCAGCAAATGGGCGTGCAGGGTGGCGAGTGCGTCTGGGGTCATCGGTGAGCGTCGGTGTTTGAGCGGGCCGCATTTTAAACACAATGACGAGGGGAGTGGGGCGGTTCAGGTGCTGGCGATCAGTGCCGGCCCGAATGCCTCCTGCAGAAACCCCGGCGCGATGTAGCGCTCGTAATGGGCCTCCGATAGCAGGAAAAACTCGCGGTCGATCGCATCGCGCAGCTCGCTGAGGCTGCGTTCGCGAAACTCCGGCAACAACGCCAGGCCATAGGCGTCCAAACGTGAAATCACCCGCGCGCCCCGGGCAATCAACTGATAGGCCCAGCAATACGGCGACTGGTGCGGCACATAGCGAATCTTGCGGTCTTCCAGCTGCTGGCGCAGGCGCTGGGGGTCGAACACTTCAAGCTTGCTGGTCATCACCTGCACCAGCAGTTGCTCAAGGCGCAGCCACACCGCCTGTTTTTCATCGGCGTTGTAGCCATTCCACTGGATGACTTCGTGGTGATAGCGCTTGCAGCCCCGGCACACCAGGTCACCGTAAACGGTGGAACACAGGCCTACGCAGGGGGTTTTGATGGTTTGATTGGGCATAAAAGGGTGTACACACGTTTAAAGAACACAGGCTCATGTGGGAGGGAGCATACCCCTCCCACATTTTTCCGGCGCTATGTTGATTCAGTCCCAGCTCAGCGCGCCGCCGGTCTGGTACTCGATCACGCGGGTTTCGAAGAAGTTTTTCTCTTTCTTCAAATCCATAATCTCGCTCATCCACGGGAACGGGTTGGTCGTGCCTGGGTACTCTTCCTTCAACCCAATCTGCGACAACCGACGATTAGCAATAAACTTCAGGTAATCCTCCATCATCGCCGCATTCATCCCCAGCACCCCACGCGGCATGGTATCCCGCGCGTATTCAATCTCCAGTTGCGTCCCCTGCAGAATCATCTGGGTCGCTTCTTCCTTCATCTCGGCATCCCACAGGTGCGGGTTTTCGATTTTGATCTGGTTGATCACGTCGATACCGAAGTTCAGGTGCATCGACTCATCGCGCAGGATGTACTGGAACTGCTCGGCCACGCCGGTCATTTTGTTGCGGCGGCCCATGGAGAGGATCTGGGTGAAGCCGCAGTAGAAGAAGATGCCTTCCAATACGCAGTAGTAGGCGACCAGGTTGCGCAGCAGCTCTTTGTCGGTGTCGACGGTGCCGGTTTCGAACTTCGGATCGGAGATCGAGCGGGTGTACTTGAGACCCCAGGCTGCTTTTTTAGCGACCGATGGAATCTCGTGGTACATGTTGAAGATCTCGCCTTCATCCATGGCCAGGGATTCGATGCAGTATTGGTAGGCGTGGGTGTGGATCGCTTCTTCGAAGGCCTGGCGCAGGATGTACTGGCGGCATTCCGGGTTGGTGATCAGGCGGTACACGGCCAGCACCAGGTTGTTGGCGACCAGCGAGTCGGCGGTGGAGAAGAAGCCGAGGTTGCGCATGACGATGCGGCGTTCGTCGTCGGTAAGGCCTTCGGGGTTTTTCCACAGGGCGATGTCGGCGGTCATGTTGACCTCTTGCGGCATCCAGTGGTTGGCGCAGCCGTCGAGGTACTTTTGCCAGGCCCAGTCGTATTTGAAAGGCACGAGCTGGTTGAGGTCGGCGCGGCAGTTGATCATGCGCTTTTCGTCGACGGCGACGCGGGCAGCGGAGCCTTCGAGTTCGGCGAGGCCTTCGGCGACGTCGAGTTTGTCCAGCGCTGCCTTGGCGCGGATGATCGCCGCCGAGTCGTTGGCGGTCACGTTGCGCGCTTCAAGGGCGGCTGCGGCGCCGGCACCGTCGAGACGGTCCATGTTGGCTTCACTGGCATGGCCGGCGTTGGCGCCCCTGATGACGGCTTCGCCAGTGTCCTCGTTGTCGACTTCATCCCAACTCAGCATTGAAATATTCCTTCCTGATCGCTTGAAATACTGCACAGAGTGTGGTCGAGAAATACCGATGCTGCACACTATGTAGTGGTCTGGCCTGTTAGTGGGCACACTATATGGTGTGTAACACGGCTGGTCAATGAGCTGCGCGGATTGGGAAATGTGGCAGCGGGCTTGCTCGTGAATGCGCGGTCCCAGTCACTTTGTCTGTGACTGATCCACCGCTTTCGCGAGCAAGCCCGCTCCAACAGTGGGTTTTGCGTGGATCAGATGGAGCCGGCTGTGCTTCGCAAAAGCCGCGCAATTGACGTCAAAAAACCGATAGTGGCGATTTGATAATTAATCGCCTGTTCAAGAATTATTCTCGCTACAATCCGCCGCTTTGCCACTTGGTACGGTCGTGTCAAACCAGTGCCCGCGAGAAGTCCCATGCTGATCGGTAGTTATTCACCCGCCCTTATCGCCATTTCCCTGTGTGTTGCCATCCTTGCGTCCTACACCGCCCTTGACCTCACGGGGCGGATTGCCACGGCCAGGGGCAGCGCCATTTATCTGTGGATTGCCGGCGGTGCGTTGGCAATGGGGGTGGGCGTATGGTCGATGCATTTTATCGGAATGCTGGCCCTGCGCCTGCCGTTTGCTCTGGGCTTCGATGTGGGCATTACCGCGCTGTCGCTGTTGATCGCCGTGCTGTCCAGCGGCTTTGCGTTATGGCTGGTCAGCCAGCCGCGTCTGCCCGTCTGGCAATTGGCATTCGGCGCGCTGATTATGGGCGCCGGTATTGCCAGCATGCACTACACCGGCATGGCTGCCATGCGCATGACGCCCGGTATCGATTACGACCCCACGCTGTTGGGTGCCTCGCTGCTGATCGCGGTGATAGCGTCCGGCGCGGCGTTGTGGATTGCGTTCAACCTGCGGCGCAATACCCCTTATGTGCGGCTGGCGCGAGGCGGTGCGGCCATGGTGATGGGCATCGCGATTGTCGGCATGCACTACACCGGCATGGCCGCGGCGCGGTTTGCCGACGACAGTTTCTGTGGCGCAGCCTTGACCGGCCTGAGCGGCAGGGGCCTGGACAATCTGGTGTTGGTCACGTCGCTGGCGGTGCTGCTCATTGCGCTGCTCACCTCGCTGCTGGACGCCCGTCTGCAGGCGCGTACCGCCGTGCTCGCCCATTCCCTGGCCCTGGCCAACCAGGAACTGACCCACCTGGCCCTGCATGACACGCTCACCGGGCTGCCCAACCGGACCTTGCTCGCCGACCGCATTGCGCAGGCGATGCAGGCGGTAAGGGAGCAGGGCGGTTGCTTTGCGCTGATGTTCATTGACCTGGACGGTTTCAAGCCGGTCAACGATGCCTTTGGCCATCACTTGGGCGACCTGCTGCTGCGCGACGTCGGCCAGCGCCTGCGCGAGGACCTGCGCAGCCAGGACACCCTGGCGCGTATCGGCGGCGATGAGTTCGTGCTGCTGGTGCAACTGACGCAGCCGGCCGACGCGTTGGGCCTGGCCGAGCGCCAGGTGGTGTTGATCAATCGCGCATTCCAGGTGGCCGAGCATGACCTGAAAATTTCCGCCAGCGTCGGCATCGCCCTGTTTCCGGGCAATGGCAACAGCCCTCAGGAACTGTTGATGAACGCCGACGCCGCCATGTATCACGCCAAGGGCCTGGGCAAGAACGGCTACAGCTTCTTTGAAGCCTCGATGAACACCAACGCGCGCAAGCAACTGCAACTGTTGCAGGACCTGCGCAACGCCCTGGAGCTCGAGCAATTTCAACTGTATTACCAGCCCAAGTTCGACGCGGTCAGTGGCATGCCGGTCGGCGCCGAGGCGCTGCTGCGTTGGGAGCACCCGCAACAGGGCCTGCTGCTGCCCGTCAGTTTTATCGAACTGGCGGAAAAGACCGGTCTGATCATCCCGATCGGCGAGTGGGTGCTCAATGAAGCCTGCCGCCAGATGCGCATGTGGTACGCCCAGGGCTATGAAGACTGGCGCATCGCGGTCAATCTGTCGGCGTTGCAGTTCGGTCATGCCGGGCTGGTCAAGAGCGTTGCCGCCGCGCTGGCACGTCACCAGTTGCCGGCCAACAGCCTGACCCTGGAAATCACCGAGACCACGGCCATGAGCGACGCCGATGCGAGCATGACAGTATTGCAGCAGCTCTCGGAGATGGGCGTCGACTTGTCCATCGACGATTTCGGCACCGGCTACTCGAGTCTCATGTACCTCAAGCGCCTGCCAGCCAACGAACTGAAGATCGACCGCGGTTTTGTACGCGACCTGGAGCACGACAGCGACGACGCCGCCATTGTGTCCGCCATCGTTGCACTGGGCCAGGCGTTGGGCCTGCGGATTGTCGCCGAAGGCGTGGAGACCGATGCGCAGCAGCATTTCCTCACGCGGCTGGGCTGCAACGCGCTGCAAGGCTACCTGCTCGGCCATCCGTTACCGGCGGCAGGCTTCATGGCCGATATCCAGCGCGCGCAAGCATTCCTCGAGCCTGACAAATACCGGGCGTGACGGTTACTCTTGGATCCAACCGCAAACATCAGGGTATTTCAGGAGATCGCTGGCATGGACAAAGTCGTCATCATTACCGGAGGCAGCCGCGGAATCGGCGCCGAGACGGCCTTGCTCGCCGCCCGCGAAGGCTATCGCATCTGCATCAATTACCAGTCTGACGAAACCGCCGCCCAGGCGGTGCTGGAACAGGTGCGCGCCCTGGGCGCCGAGGCGATTGCGGTGCGCGCCGATGTCAGTATCGAAGATGAAGTGATCGCGCTGTTCAGCCGGGTCGACGCCGAGCTGGGCCGTGTCACCGCGCTGGTGAACAACGCCGGCACCGTGGGGCACAAGTCGCGGGTGGAGGACATGTCCGAGTTCCGCATCCTCAAGGTCCTCAAGACCAACGTGTTGGGGCCGATCCTCTGCGCCAAACAGGCGCTGCTGCGCATGTCGCCACGCCATGGCGGGCAGGGCGGCAGTATCGTCAATGTGTCGTCGGTAGCGGCGCGTCTGGGGTCGCCCGGCGAGTATGTCGACTACGCCGCCTCCAAGGGCGCGCTCGACACCTTCACCCTGGGCCTGTCCCGGGAAGTGGCGGGCGAGGGTATCCGGGTCAACGCGGTGCGCCCCGGCTACATCTTCACCGACTTCCACGCCCTGAGCGGCGACCCGGACCGCGTCAGCAAGCTCGAGCCCGGCATTCCCATGGCCCGTGGCGGGCGGCCGGATGAAGTGGCCGAGGCGATTATCTGGTTGCTGTCGGACAAGGCTTCGTATGCCACCGGCACCTTTATCGACCTGGGCGGCGGCCGCTAGAGCGACTGCACAAGCCGCCCCAGGGTCTGCATCGCTGTCTCGGACGCCGCGGTCCAGGGGCTGCCGTAATTCAAGCGGATACAGTGGCGAAAGCGCCGGGTCGCCGAGAAGATCGGCCCAGGCGCCAGGCTGATGCCTTGGGCCAGGGCCCGTTGGAAGAGTTTCAGCGAGTCGGTCTGCTCCGGCAGTTCCAGCCACAGGAAATAGCCGCCGGTGGGCTGGCTGACGCGGGTCTGTGCCGGAAAGTGGCGGGCAATGGCGGCCAGCATGGCGTGTTGCTGTTCTTCCAGGGCATAGCGCAGTCTGCGCAGGTGGCGGTCATAACCGCCGTGTTGCAGGTAATCGGCGATGGCAGCCTGGGCCGGCATCGACGGGCACAATGAGGTCATCAGCTTGAGACGCTCGACCTTCTGCGCATAGCGCCCGGCCGCGACCCAGCCCACCCGATAACCCGGCGCCAGGCTCTTGGCAAACGAGCCGCAATGCATCACCAGCCCGTCGGTGTCGAAGGCCTTGGCCGGTTTCGGCGCGTGTTGCCCGTAATACAACTCGGCGTACACATCGTCTTCGATCAACGGCACCTGGTGGCTGCGCAGCAGTTCCACCAACGCCTGCTTTTTGGCCTGCGGCAAGGTGGCGCCCATGGGGTTCTGAAAGCTGGTCATGGTCCAGCAGGCCTTGATCGGGTAGCGCGCCAGGGCTTGGGCGAGGGCGTCCAGGTCGATGCCATCGCGCGGGTGCACGGGAATTTCCACGGCCTTGAGCTTCAGCCGCTCGAGTACTTGCAGGCAGGCGTAGAACGCTGGCGCTTCGATGGCAACCAGATCGCCCGGCTCGGTCACGGCCTGCAGGCACAGGTTGAGCGCTTCCAGGGCGCCGTTGGTGATCAGCAGTTCTTCCATCGGCACCACCAGCCCGCCGACGCTGTAGCGCAGCGCGATTTGCCGGCGCAGTTGCGGGTTGCCCGGCGACATGTCGTTGACCACCAGGCGCGGGTCCATTTCGCGAGCGGCGCGGGCCAGGGAACGGGCCAGGCGCGGCAACGGGAACAGCAGCGGGCTGGGAAAGGCTGAGCCGAACGGCACCGTATTGGGGTCTTTGATGGAGTCAAGCACCGAAAACACCAGCTCACTCACATCCACCTCGGTGGAGTCGCGCACCGGCTCGCTCGGCATCGGCTCGGCCAGCGGGCTGGGCGCATGGGTGTTGACGAAATAACCCGAGCGCGGCCGCGCGCGGATCAGGCCACGGCGCTCGAGCAGGTAATAAGCCTGGAACACCGTGGAGGGGCTGACGCCGTAGGTCTGGCTGGCGTAGCGCACGGAAGGCACACGCTGACCAGGCCCGAGCACGCCGGAGCGGATCAGTTCTGCAATGGCATCGGCAAATTTTTCGTAGCGTTTCATCGGGCCTTAAAACAGGTTCAGTGGGTAATCGGACCGGAAGGTAGCAGCAGGCTCGCCGATGTCCAGGCGTTCCAGGCAACTGACTGGCGGTCGCCGCTGTCCATCTTTTACCAACAATCACAAAGGAGCGCATCCATGGACGCATGGTGGCAAGAAGCGTGGCTGACCCTGCAGGCCGAATTCGCCGATATCGGCGATGCAAAACAGGTCACCCAGATGACCGTGCGGCTGTTGATGGCGGCCATTCTCGGCGGCATCCTCGGTTTTGAGCGCGAGAGCAAGGGCAAGGCGGCCGGGATACGCACGCACATGCTGGTGGCGCTGGGCGCGGCGCTGTTCGTGCTGGTGCCGCAGATGTCCGGTAACCAGGCCGATGCCATGAGCCGCGTGGTGCAGGGCGTGATCGCCGGCATCGGCTTTTTGGGCGCGGGCACCATCATCAAGGGCAAGGATGAGGACGCGGGCCACGTCAAAGGGCTGACCACCGCAGCAGGGCTTTGGATGACCGCCGCGATTGGCGTCGCGGCCGGCCTGGGCCGGGAATCCACAGCATTGTTGAGTACCTTGCTGGCCCTGGCGGTGTTCAGCGTGATGCCGCGGATCGTGCGCGCGTTCGAGAAGGACGAGTGACTACCGATTCGGGTCAACGGGTCCGGTTCTTTCACCTGACCGCATACCCTCGCGACAAATCCTGCGCGCGCTCTGTAAGGTGCGCATCCTGCAACGACTCGAGTATGTTTTTCACCAACTTGGCTATTTCACTGAGGTGCGTGCATTTGGACTGAAGGTCATGCATCCCATGCAGGATATGCGGGGCGATTTCATTATGGAAGAAACCGCGCGCCAAATCAGAGCCCTTCTCCCACGGGGCTTTAAGCATGCTGATCGTCAACTCGAACAGTTCTGCCTCCACGGCTTTGCGATAGTCCTCGACATGCTTCCACTCGACGGGGGTTGATACCTTATCGATCGAGCCGCTATTAAAACGGGTTTCGATATGGGCAAGCGCCTTGATGTGAGATTTCGCCTTGGGGCCGGTTGCCAGGCGCTTGATGTTGTCCGGGGTCAGCAATGCGTCGATTTTCTCGAAGTAATCCTTTGACTCTTTCGAATCCAGGTTACGCATCATGTGGTCAATGGTATTACGGTCCACACGGGCGCTTATATCCTCAAGGTGTCGCTCCAGGTAGAGCGCAGGCGTGGATACCTCGGGTTGCTTGAGCGGGTGGGGGCTGGTCGGGGCGGTGTGAGGTGCGTTGAACGCAAAGGCCGGCGGTGCGCTGATGGTCGTCATGCTGATTCCTCATAAACAGATTGGATTACGCCTTGCCTGATGCGTGACGTTCAGGCGAGCGAAAAATCAGTATGAGAACCCGCACGTTCGTTGCAGTTAGGACTAGAGCTTTTTATCGAGTGGGAAATTGCCACGATCAAGGTCCGCTTGCGCAACCCGGTTGCGTAGTCTGCGCAAGCGAATGCGGAACACCGCGTGGAAAGCCTCAAAGAACCACTGGCGGTTCACCTCCAGGCGGCTCCTGCACCGGTGGCGGCTGGTTTTCCGGCGGTTCCTGTTCAGGAACCGGCGGCGGTTCAACAGGCGGTAACGTTGGGTCGTCAATATTGGGGTCGGGTGTTTCAGCCGGAATCGGAATAGTCATGGTGTGGCCTCCTTTGTGCTTTGCTCCAGCGGTGGACAACCGCGTGGCGGATTTGATTCCCGCCCGGTGGCGGCATATCCGCCTGAACTTTTCTCTCGCACACAGGCTCGGACCTAAGACGGCTCCGCTCAGGGAGAGCGCCGCCGTATCAGAATTCGGATCAAGCAAAAGAGCGTCCACAGGGCGTAAGGGGAAGATGCTCGATGACTGCTGAAACACTGGCTTCAGATAACTGCGCATTACCATTGTCCCAGGCCTTGCTGCTGCCCAGGATCGCCATTGAAGACACCACGCCCGTGATCGACGGCGGCGAATTTGCCGTAAAAGCCGTGGTGAACCAGCGCGTGAACGTCACCAGCAAGGTGTTTGCCGACGGCCACGACAAGCTGGCTGTATTGATTCGCTGGCGCCCGTTGCACGAAGAAACCTGGCACAGCGTGGTGATGGCCGATGTTGGCAACAACGGCTGGGAGGGCGCGTTTACCGTTACCGAGCAAGGCCCGCATGAGTTCTGCATCGAAGCCTGGATCGATACCTTCGCCAGTTTCTGCTATGAACTGCGCAAGAAGCACGAAGCCGGTGTACCGGTCAGCCTCGAGCTGCAGGAAGGCCGCAGCCTGGTGCTGCAGGCTGCCGAGCGCAGTGACAACGAGCTGCGCGACCGTCTGATGCTGCTGCACCACGAACTCTCCGGCCTGCTGGAAACCGAGCAGGTTGCGCAGTTCCTGCACGAAGACAGTGCACACCTGATGACCCAGGCCGACCACCGCGCCTATCTGAGCATCAGCACCGTCTACCCGATTGATGTGGAACGTGAACGTGCGCAGTTCGCCAGCTGGTACGAGCTGTTTCCGCGCTCGATCACCGATGATCCGGCGCGCCATGGCACCTTCAACGATGTGCACTCTCGTTTGTCGATGATCCATGACATGGGCTTCGACGTGCTCTACTTTCCGCCCATCCATCCCATTGGCCGCAGCCACCGCAAGGGGCCCAACAATTCACTGCATGCCGGCCCCGATGACCCCGGCAGCCCGTATGCCATCGGCAGCGAGGACGGCGGTCACGAGGCGATTCACCCGCAACTGGGCAGCCGTGATGATTTCCGCCGCCTGGTGAAGGCCGCCGCCGACCATGGCCTGGAAATCGCCCTCGACTTCGCTATCCAGTGCTCCCAGGACCACCCATGGCTCAAGCAGCACCCGGGCTGGTTCAACTGGCGCCCGGACGGCACGATCAAATATGCGGAAAACCCGCCGAAAAAGTACCAGGATATCGTCAACGTCGATTTCTACGCCGCCGACGCCATTCCCGGCTTGTGGACAGAGCTGCGCGACGTTGTGGTGGGCTGGGTGGAAGAGGGCGTGAAGACTTTTCGCGTCGACAACCCGCACACCAAGCCGTTGCCGTTCTGGCAATGGCTGATCAGCGATGTGCGCGCCAAATACCCCGAGGTGATCTTCCTTGCGGAAGCCTTTACCACGCCGGCGATGATGGCGCGCCTGGGCAAGGTCGGCTATTCCCAGAGCTACACCTACTTCACCTGGCGCAACACCAAGGCCGAGTTGAGCGAGTATTTCACCCAGCTCAACCAGTCGCCGTGGCGTGAGTGCTATCGGCCGAACTTCTTCGTCAATACGCCGGACATCAACCCTGGCTTTCTGCACGAATCCGGCCGTCCGGGCTTCCTGATCCGTGCCGCGCTGGCCACCATGGGCTCGGGCCTGTGGGGTATGTATTCGGGCTTTGAGTTGTGCGAAGCGGCACCCGTGCCCGGCAAGGAAGAGTACCTGGACTCGGAGAAGTACGAGATTCGCCCGCGCGACTTCACCGCGCCGGGCAACATCATTGCCGAAATCGCCCAACTCAACCGCATCCGCCGCCAGAACCCGGCCCTGCAGACACACCTGGGGCTTAAGCTCTACAACGCCTGGAACGACAACATCCTGTATTTCGGCAAGCGCAGCGAAGATGGCAGCAACTTCATCCTGGTGGCGGTCAACCTTGATCCGTTCAACGCCCAGGAAGCCCACTTCGAATTGCCGCTATGGGAAATGGGCCTGCCGGACGATGCGCAGACCCAGGGCGAGGACCTGATGAACGGCCATCGCTGGACCTGGTACGGCAAGAGCCAGTGGACCCGTCTCGATCCGCAGATGCCGTTTGGGATCTGGCGCATTACCGCGTCTTAAGCCTGCCGAGGTCAAAGGTGGGAAGGAGCTTGCTCCCTCCCACATTGACCGGATTGCGTCAGCCCGTTTTTTCGAGTTTTCAGGAGTGTCCAATGGCGAAGAAACCCAAGGCAGCCACGTTCATCAAGGATCCGCTCTGGTACAAGGACGCGGTGATCTACCAGGTTCACGTCAAATCCTATTTCGACTCCAACAATGACGGGATCGGCGACTTTCCCGGGCTGATCGCCAAACTTGATTACATCGCCGATCTGGGCGTCAACACCATCTGGCTGTTGCCGTTCTATCCCTCGCCACGCCGCGACGACGGTTACGACATTGCCGAATACCGTGGCGTGCACAGCGACTACGGAACCATGGCCGATGCCCGGCGCTTCATTGCCGAGGCGCACAAGCGCGGGTTGCGGGTCATCACCGAGCTGGTGATCAACCACACCTCCGACCAGCACCCCTGGTTCCAGCGTGCGCGCAAGGCCAAGCCCGGTTCGGCCGCGCGGGATTTCTATGTCTGGTCCGATGACGACCAGAAGTACGACGGCACCCGCATCATTTTCCTCGACACCGAAAAGTCCAACTGGACCTGGGACCCGGTCGCCGGTCAATACTTCTGGCACCGCTTCTATTCGCACCAGCCGGACCTCAACTTTGACAACCCGCAAGTCATGAAAGCCGTGCTGTCGGTGATGCGCTACTGGCTGGACATGGGCATCGACGGCCTGCGTCTGGACGCGATCCCCTACCTGATCGAGCGCGATGGCACCAACAACGAGAACCTGCCGGAAACCCACGGCGTGCTCAAGCAGATCCGCGCCGAGATCGACGCGCATTACCCCGACCGCATGCTGCTGGCCGAAGCCAACCAGTGGCCTGAAGATACACAGCTGTATTTTGGTGACAAAAAAGGCGACGACGGCGACGAATGCCACATGGCCTTTCACTTCCCGCTGATGCCGCGCATGTACATGGCGCTGGCCCAGGAAGATCGCTTTCCGATCACCGATATTTTGCGCCAGACCCCGGAGATCCCGGCCAATTGCCAGTGGGCAATTTTCCTGCGCAACCACGACGAGCTGACCCTGGAGATGGTCACCGACAAGGAACGCGACTACCTGTGGAACTACTACGCCGCCGACCGCCGCGCGCGTATCAACCTGGGTATTCGTCGGCGCCTGGCGCCTTTGATGGAACGCGACCGCCGCCGCGTCGAGTTGCTCAACAGCCTGCTGCTGTCGATGCCCGGCACGCCGACCCTGTATTACGGTGATGAAATCGGCATGGGCGACAACATCTACCTGGGCGACCGCGACGGTGTGCGTACGCCCATGCAGTGGTCCATCGACCGTAATGGCGGCTTCTCCCGCGCCGACCCGGCGAGTCTGGTGCTGCCGCCGATCATGGACCCGCAATACGGCTACCAGTCGGTCAACGTCGAGACCCAGGCCCAGGACCCGCACTCGCTGCTCAACTGGACGCGGCGCATGCTCGCAGTGCGCAAGCAGTCCAAGGCGTTCGGTCGCGGCAGCCTGAAAATGCTCTCGCCGAGCAACCGTCGCATCCTCGCCTATACCCGCGAGTTCACCGGCGAGGACGGGCGCACGGAAATCATATTATGCGTGGCCAACGTGTCACGCAGCGCCCAGGCGGCGGAGCTGGACCTGTCGGCATTCGCCGGCATGGTCCCGGTGGAGATGCTCGGCGGCAACGCGTTCCCACCGATTGGCCAACTCAACTTCCTGCTGACCCTGGCGCCGTACGGCTTCTACTGGTTTGTGCTGGCCGCCGAGAATCAGATGCCCAGCTGGCATGTCGAGCCGGCGCAGAGCATTCCCGACTTCACCACTTTGGTACTGAAAAAACGCATGGAAGAATTGCTCGAAGAACCTTGCCGCAACACCCTCGAACACGACTCACTGCCGCTGTGGCTGCCCAAGCGCCGCTGGTTTGCCGGCAAGGACGCCACCATCGACAGCGTGCACATCGCTTACGGCGTGCGGTTTGGCGACCCGGAACATCCGGTGTTGCTCAGCGAAATCGAGGTGAGCAGCGGCGGGCAGGTGAGCCGTTATCAGTTGCCGTTCGGTTTGCTGCGCGAAGACCAGTTCACCAGCGCCTTGCCCCAGCAATTGGCCCTGGCCCGCGTGCGGCGCACCCGCGAGGTAGGTTTGGTAACCGATGCGTTCAGCCTCGAGCATTTCATTCGTGCGGTGATCCAGGCCCTGCAGGCCGGCAGCGTGCTTGACAGCAGCGACGGTGCCCTGCGCTTTGCAGCGACCCCGCACCTGGACGCGCTGCAACTGAGCAGCGACGTATCGGTTCGTTACCTCTCTGCCGAGCAGTCCAACAGCTCGGTGGTGGTGGGTGAACGCCTGGTGCTCAAGCTGATCCGCAAAGTCAGCGCCGGGGTGCACCCCGAGCTTGAAATGAGCGCTTACCTCACCGAGGCCGGCTACCCGAATATCTCGCCGCTGATGGGGTCGATGATTCGGCGTGACGCTGAGGGCGAGGACAACCTGCTGATGATCGCCCAGGGTTACCTGAGCAACCAGGGCGATGCGTGGAGCTGGACCCAGAACAACCTGGAGCGAGCGATCCGCGACGAACTGGCCGAGGCCATGTCCGATCAGGAGCAGCATTACAACGCTCTGGGCGAGCTGGCGGACTTTGCCGGCCTGCTCGGCCAGCGTCTGGGCGAAATGCACGGCGTGCTGGGTGCGCCCACTGACAACAAGGACTTCAGGCCAGAAACCACCTCGACCAAGGACACCCAGGCCTGGGCCAAAGACGTGGGCGCGCAGATCGAACGCGCCCTGCAATTGCTCAAGCTCAACCAACATCAGTTGAACCCCGCTGAGCAGACGCTGGTCAGTGAACTACTGGCGCAGAAAAAAGCCATCGGCAGCCAGGTCCAGGCATTGGCGAAAGCCACGTTGGGCGGGCTGCGCATTCGCGTGCACGGTGACTTGCACCTGGGCCAGGTGCTGGTGGTGAAGGGCGATGCCTACCTGATCGACTTCGAGGGCGAGCCGGCAAGGCCGCTGCATGAGCGGCGCGGCAAGCACAGCCCCTACAAGGATGTGAGCGGTGTGTTGCGTTCGTTTGATTACGCGGCCGCCATGGCGCTGAACGTGCAGGGGGTGGATCACTCCCCCGAAGCGGACCTTGCGCGCAAACGCGTGACCGATCGCTACCTCAAGGAGGCGCGCCAGGCATTTATCCAGGCCTATGAGGCCGCTGCGTCTACACTGGCGCATGACTGGCAGGACGCCAAGGGCCAGGACGCCGCGCTGACACTGTTCAGCCTGGAGAAAGCTGCGTACGAAGTGGCTTACGAAGCAGAAAATCGCCCGACCTGGTTGGCGGTGCCATTACAAGGCTTGCACGCATTGTTGAGCGGGCTTGCCCCTATATCGAAAACTGCACGCGGTGGGGAGACGTCATGAGTTATATCAATAAAGAACCGCTGCAGCCCAAGTTGACTGCAATGCCGGCGTCCAGAGACGTTGAAGCGCTGGTGCGCGCCGAGCACCCGGACCCGTTCTCGATTCTGGGCCCACATGATGATGAGCAGGGCGGGCAATTCATCCGCGCGTTCCTGCCCGAAGCCCTGAGTGTGCAGGTATTGACACGCGACGGCGGCGAATCGATCGGCAGCCTGGAGGCGACTCAGGTGCCGGGCCTGTTCATCGGGCACTTTGCCACGCGTCAGGATTACCTGTTGAAAATCCAGTGGGCCGGCGGTGAGCAGATCACCGAAGACCCCTACAGCTTCAGCCAGCTGCTGCTCGGTGAAATGGACCTGTACCTGTTTGCCGAAGGCAATCACCGCGACCTTGGCAGTTGCCTGGGCGCCCAGGTGACCAGTGTCGACGGCGTGCACGGCGTGCGATTTGCCGTGTGGGCGCCAAACGCCCGGCGCGTGTCGGTGGTGGGCGATTTCAATATCTGGGACGGTCGCCGTCATCCGATGCGCCTGCGGCATCCGTCGGGCGTGTGGGAACTCTTTATCCCGCGCCTGCAGCCGGGTGCGGCTTACAAATACGAGATTCTCGGCGCCCACGGCATCCTGCCGCTCAAGGCCGACCCCATGGCCCTGGCCACTCAGTTGCCGCCCGACACCGCGTCCAAAGTGGCGCCACCGCTGCAGGTGGATTGGCAGGACCACGACTGGATGCAGGCGCGCCCCGACAAGCAGAAACCCTCGGCGCCGCTGTCGATCTACGAGCTGCACGTGGGCTCCTGGCAGTGTGAGCTGGACGAGGCGGGTGAGGTTTCGCGCCAGTACGGCTGGCGTGAACTGGCCGAGCGCCTGATTCCTTATGTGCAGGAATTGGGCTTCACCCATATCGAGCTGATGCCGATTATGGAGCACCCGTTTGGCGGTTCGTGGGGTTATCAGGCGTTGTCGCAGTTTGCACCGAGCGCGCGGTTTGGCTCGCCGGAAGATTTTGCGTACTTCGTCAACGCCCTGCACCAGGCCGATATCGGCGTGATCCTCGACTGGGTACCGGCGCATTTCCCGACCGACACCCATGGCCTGGCGCAATTCGACGGCACCGCGCTGTACGAATACGCCAACCCGCTGGAAGGCTTTCATCAGGACTGGGACACGCTGATCTATAACCTGGGCCGCACCGAAGTGCACGGCTTCATGCTGGCGTCGGCGCTGCATTGGCTCAAGCATTTCCACATCGACGGTCTGCGCGTGGATGCGGTGGCATCGATGCTCTACCGCGACTATTCGCGCAAGGCCGGTGAATGGGTGCCCAACCGCCACGGCGGGCGGGAAAACCTCGAGGCCATCGACTTTTTGCGCCACTTGAACGACGTGGTCGCCCTCGAAGCGCCTGGCGCGCTGGTGATTGCCGAAGAGTCCACGGCCTGGCCTGGCGTCAGCCAGCCGACCCAGCAGGGCGGTCTGGGCTTCAATTACAAGTGGAACATGGGCTGGATGCACGATTCGCTGCATTACATCCAGCAGGACCCGGTCTACCGCGCCCATCATCACAATGAGCTGAGCTTCGGCCTGGTGTATGCCTGGTCCGAGCGCTTCATTTTGCCGATCTCTCACGATGAAGTGGTGCACGGCAAGCACTCGCTGATCGACAAGATGCCCGGCGACCGCTGGCAGAAATTCGCCAACCTGCGGGCCTACCTGAGTTTCATGTGGATGCACCCGGGCAAGAAACTGCTGTTCATGGGTTGCGAGTTCGGCCAGTGGCGCGAGTGGAATCACGATCAGCAACTGGACTGGTACCTGCTGCAGTACCCGGAACACCGGGGCGTGCAGAAACTGGTGGGCGATTTGAACCGCCTGTACCGCGAGGAACCGGCGCTGCACGAGCAGGACGACGCGCCGCAGGGCTTCCAGTGGCTGATCGGCGACGACGCCATCAACAGCGTTTTTGCCTGGCTGCGCTGGAGCAAGGACGGCAAACCGGTGCTGGTGGTGGCCAACTTTACCCCGGTGCCCCGTGAGGGCTACACCGTGGGCGTGCCGTTTGCCGGGCGCTGGAGCGAGGTGATCAACAGTGATGCGGACACCTACGCAGGTTCCAATTTTGGCAACGGCGGTGGCGTCTTCACCCACGATGAGGCACGCCATGGGCAGCCGGTGTCGCTGTCGTTGAATCTGCCACCGCTGGGCGTACTGATTTTGCGCCCTGAGTTGAGTTAAAAGGCTCTACCGTGCTGGATTCAGTTGTCCAGGCTAGTGGCAGGGTGCCACAATGGCGCCTTTGTCATGGCAGGCGGAGCGGGCAGCTTTCATGAATGGCCTAGGGCGTGGGCAGGACCAGGATGGTTTTATCGAAGAGCAGGTGCGAACCGACCGTTTGCATCAGCTTTTTCGCCAATCCTTTTCCGCGATTTTCGGCAGCTACATGGCTGCCGTCATGCTCTGCTGGCTGTGTTGGGACCGTTTTGATCATCGCGTCATGCTCATATGGCTGGTGGCGCTGGCGCTGACGTCGCTGCTGCGGGTCAAGATGTTCACCGACTGGTTCCGTTGCCCCAACAGCGAGCGCACCCCGCAACGCTGGGAGCACCGTTACTGGATCACCCTCATTCTCTCGGCCGCCGTATGGGGCGCTGGTGCCTTTGCGCTGATGCCCACCGACGACCGTCTGTCACAAGTGCTGATCATGCTCTTTACCGTGGGCATGTCGGTAAGCGCAGTGTCCTGTTACTCGGTGTACCGCTCCATGACGCTGGTGTCCATCGGCCTGGTGTTGCTGCCTTGCACACTGTGGCTGCTGCTGCAGCCGTCGCCCATGCAGGTGGGCGTGGGCATCGCCGTACTGGTGTTCTCCTCCTTTGTAGTCAGCGCCACGCGCAAGTTGTCCGATGCGCTGGAAAAAGCCTTCCGCCTGACCCGCCAGATGGAGCGGGCCCACAGCATCTCCACGCGCGCCGCACAGACCGACGAACTCACCGGCCTGATGAATCGCCGCGCGTTTTTTGAACATGCCCATGTGCTGTACGCGCAATGCCGTCATCAGCAGCAGCCGTTGTGTGCACTGATGATGGACATGGACCACTTCAAAGCGATCAATGACACCTACGGCCATCAGGCCGGCGACCAGGTGTTGCGCCAGATCGGCGGGGTGATCAGCACTTCGTTTCGCCAGGCCGATGTGTATGGCCGCCTGGGCGGCGAGGAATTTGCGGTGCTGTTGCCCAACACGTCACTGGAAACCGCTCGGGCCATCGCCGAACAACTGGTGAAGGCGGTTGCGGGACTGGCGTCCGAGCCGGTGCATGGCCTTACCGCCAGCCTGGGCCTGGCCTCGACCCAGGCCCAGGACCTCGACCTGCACGGTTTGATGAACACCGCCGACAAGGCGCTGTACCGCGCCAAGGCCATGGGCCGCAATCAGGTGGCCGTGGCGGAATAGCTCATTCCTGGGCCAAGGCCCTGGCCAATACCCGCGCGACCTGGTCGGCGGAGTAGGGCTTGGGCAGGAATTCGAAGCCTTCGTAGCCGCTGTCCGCCAGCTCGTCGCTGTAACCCGAGGTGAGTACCACCGGCAACTCCGGTCGCTGCTGGCGCAGCATCTTCGCCATGGCCACGCCGGTGATGCCCGGCATCACCACGTCCGAGAAGATCGCGTCGAACACCATGGCGTCGGCGCCCACCAGCGCCAGTGCCTGTTCAGCGTCGGTGGCCCAGGTGGTTTGATAGCCCAGGTCCTGGAGGATCTGGTTGGCGAAGCGGCCCACCTCCAGGTTGTCCTCCACGATCAGCACATGGCGCAGGGCGTTGTTCTGAATCAGCGTGAGCGGCTGTTCTTCGGCAGGCGGCTGCGCTCGCGCTTCGCCTTCCACCTGCGGCAGGTACAGGGTAAACACCGTGCCTTGGCCCGGCGTGCTGGCCACATCGATATTGCCGCCCGACTGCTTGGCAAAGCCGAACACTTGCGACAGCCCCAGGCCAGTGCCTTTGCCCACCGCCTTGGTGGTGAAGAAGGGCTCGAAGATGCGCTCGCAGTTGTCGTCGGCAATACCCGCGCCGGTGTCGGCCAGGGACAGGCTGATGTGCGGCTGGCTCGATGAGGCCTCCCCACGGATGCGCGGCAGAGGCTGATCGCAGGCGACCTTGAGGCTCAGCGTGCCCTGGCCGTCCATGGCATCGCGGGCGTTGAGGGCGATGTTGATCAGCGCCGTTTCGAACTGGCTGGGGTCGATGCGCGCGTAGCAGGGCTGGTCAGGCAGCTCGACGCGCACATGAATGCGTGCGCCGGTGACGCTTTCGAGCATCTCGCCGATGCTGCGCACCCGCTGGCTCACGTCGAAGACTTCCGGGTTGAGCGGTTGGCGCCGGGCAAAGGCGAGTAACTGGCTGGTCAGCTTGCTGGCGCGTTCCACGGTGTCGGATACCGCACCCATGTAGCGCTGGCGACGCTCTTGCGACAGGCCGGGCTGGCGCAGAAAATCCACCGATGAGCGGATGATTGTCAGCAGGTTGTTGAAGTCGTGGGCCACGCCGCCGGTCAACTGGCCGATGGCCTCCAGCTTTTGCGATTGGCGCAGCGCGGCTTCGGCCTGGGCCAGCGCCAGGGTGCGTTCTTCCACGCGCTGCTCCAGCGTCGCGTTCAGCTCGGTGTAGGCAGCCAGGCCTTCACGCACGGCGACGTCGGCGCGCACGCGCTCGATATGGGCCCATGAGCGTTCGGTGACTTCGACCAGCAGGGCCAGGTCATAGGTCGACCAGAAGCGCGCCTGCCTGTCGTGTACGGCCATCAACGCAGTGAGTCGGCCATCCTTGATCAGCGGCATGCAGATGGTGGCGGTCACGCCCAAGGCCTGGAAGTTGACGGACTCGTGGGGCGGCAGTTCTTCCAGGTTGTTGCGGATCACCAGCGGCTGGCCGGCGCGCAGGCAGGTAACGGCCCGTTCACCGAAGTCAGCCAGGCGGTAGCGGCCGAGGATACTTGGCATACCCTGCGCCGACCATTCGCCACGGAGGGTGAAGCCGTCTTCGTCCGCATCCATGTCGGCATAGGCGCAGATGGACACCTGCAGGTGTTCGGCCAGCAGCTGCGTAGTGGACGTCATGATCGTCTGGGCATCGGTTGCGCTGGTGACGCTGCGGCCGATGGCTTCGAGCACCGTCAGACGGCGGGCGAGGAATACCGTGGGGGTGGTTTCAGTCACGGTGTCGAGCATGCCGACCACGCGGCCCTGGGGGTCGCGGATCGGGCTGTAGCAGAACGTGAAGTACGCCTGCTCCGGCATGGCTTCACGTTCAATCACCAGGGGAAAGTTTTCGATATAGGTGGCATGCCCCTCGAACGCGTCGGCGACGATGGGGCTGATATCGTCCCAGACTTCATGCCAGATCTCGTTGAATGGCCGGCCCAGGGCCTCGGGCTTGTTGCCGAGAATAGGCGCAAACGCATCGTTGTAGAGCGTGATCAGCCGGGGGCCCCAGATAATCGCCTGGGGAAAGCTGGAGGCAAAGCACAGCGCGACGGTGGTCTTGAGCACGTCCGGCCATTGATCAGGCGGCCCCAACGGCGTACTGGCCCAGTCATGCTGGCGTACCCGCTCAGCCATGCCGCTGCTGCCCTGAAGCCAATTCATCATCGGGTCAACACCTTATCTGCCACGGTTCGAGTATTGCCTGAAATGTCAGGTCGCCAGTTACAGACCTGAACGATCGTCGCCAGTTCAGCGCAATTGTCTACTAGGTGGCACTTTGATGCTCTATCCAATCGGATAGAGAAACATCAGGTTTTTTGGGCCGCCGCCCAAGGGTCACTGGGCGGCAAATACGGCGGTCCAGTAAATGCCCGCGTCGCTTTTCGGGTCCATCGCATAAGCGGCGCCCAGTTCGCGAAATTGCGGGTTCATCAGGTTGGCGCAATGGCCGGGGCTGGCGAGCCAGCCGTCGACCACCTTGCGCGGCGTATCCAGGCCAGCGGCGATGTTTTCGCCGATGTTTTTTGCGATATACCCGGCCAGTTCGGCGCGGTCGCCAGGCGTGCGCCCGTCGTGGTCCAGGTGATCGAAGAAGTTGCCGTTGGCCATGTTGCGTGTATGGCTGTTGGCGGCGCTGGCCAGGGTGTCGTTCCACGACAGTGGCGTGGTGGCGGCAAATGCCTGGGTGCCGCACTGGCGCGACTGTTCGCGCGCGGCGTTGATCAGGTTGAGCACTTGCCGGCCTTCGGTCTGCCAGTCGCCCAGGCCGCTGGTGAGCAGCGGACGGGCGAGCACGATGCGCCAGTCCTGGCCACTGTTGCTCACGCCAATATCGACAAATTGCGGGTCCAGCACCACCCGGCAGAAACTCTCACGCACCGCCTTCATCGCCGCCTGGGCATCCCTGGGGCCGGACAGGCTGATGGCCTGCACATTCACCATCGGGTAGGCCGCGCGGGCCAGGGCCTGCTGCAGATCGCCGACATTGTTGGCCGGCAGCACCAGCCGCGTATCGCTGGCCAGCGGCGGCAGTTCCTGGGAACCCTGGTCGCCGCAGCGCTGCACCTGGCTGCGGTACTCGTTGATCTGTTGCACCAGCTGACTTTCTTCATTCGCCATCGCGCTGGCGCAGAACACCGTACTGGCGGCCAGCGTCGTGAGACCCATCATCAATGACAGAACGCGCATGGACGTTAACCCTTGAACTTGAAAGTGCCCATGATGCGCGATGTAACCCGGTCTGGTGCAACGCCTTTTTTGTTTTTTTGCGTCAGCGGTTGTTTGCGCACGGCGTGCGGGCACTGACCGGGCGGCTACGGGTACAATCGCGCCAGTCTTGAAGCGAAGCCCCAGGAATGTGCATGTTCAGCCTTACCCGCTACACCACGCCGTGCCCCGAGCCGGTCAACAGCCAGATTCTGCAGATGGTGGTGGACAACCTCACCGACATCAGCAGCGTTGCGTTGCCGCCGAGCAATCTGCTCTACAACCTCTATCAGTACGCCATCGGTTTTGAGGTGCACCTGTACCTTGAGGCCTTGTCGGGGGAGAAGGGCATTGCGGTCGAGTTGATCGTGGCCACCGACGATAGCGAGCCGGAAAAGGTCATCGGCTTTCTGCTGTACCTGCCGGTGAAGAATGACCCCGAGGCCTGCGGCGTGGCCTTTATGGCCGTGCAGGCCGGCTGCCGACGCCAGGGCGTGGCGCGCGCGATGATGGGTGAGGTGCTGGCGCGTTATCCGCACGTGGAACTGGGGTGTGCGGTTGAGAAGGTTGCGGTGTTTGCCGCCATGGGGTTTCAGGTGCTGGGCGGGCGCGGAACGCAGGTGGTGATGAATACCCGCGATTACCGCACGGATGGGTTGATGGGGGTGCTGGATGTGGCGTCCATCTATGGCTCGCTGGAGGTGCGGCAGATTCATGCGTATCTGCTTCAGAAGCATGGCAAGCGGGCGATGGTGGATGCGGAGAAGCAGCGGGACCGGCATTTGGATCAGTTGGAGCACAAGGTTCGGTTGTTTTTGGGGTAGTGGGATTGGATCAAATGTGGGAGCGGGCTTAACTGACTGGCATTAAGGCAAGCCAGCTTCCACAAACATCGAGTCAGATTGATGGGATTGTCGTTCTACCAGCCTCGCAGGCGGGGCCAGTCCTGGCGTTGGCCGTTTTCCAGCAGTGCGCTGTAGCTGCCGAACTGGGCGCCTGTCGCGCAGGCGTGGTTGGGCAGGATGCGCAGGCGTGTGCCGAGTGGAAAGCGGGTGACCACGTCGAGGTCGTGGTGCGCGAAGTGCGCTACGCCATGTTCCTGGTTGGCGCTGCCCAGCAGTAATCCGGTGATGGGCTCGCCGTGCTCATCACAGACCTGGCCATAGCCGAAATCCTGCTGTTGGGATTGAGTGCCACGGTCGCGGCTCATGGCCATCCAGCCGCCATCGGTGATGATCCAGCCCTTTTCCGGCTGATGGCCGATGACCGTGGTGAGCACGCTCAAGGCCAGTTCGTCGAGGCGGCATACGCCGATGTTGTGCATTACCAGGTCGAAAAACGCGTACACGCCGGCGCGCAGTTCGGTGACGCCGTCCAGGTGCGCCGCCGACAGCGCAGTGGGCGTGGAGCCGACGCTGACCTGGGGGCAGGGCTGACCGCTGGCGCGAATGCGCTCGGCGGCCTCAACGCAGCGGGCGCGTTCCTGTTCGGCGATGGCCTGCAAGGCGTCGGGCGTGTCCAGGCCGTAGCTTTCCCCGGCATGGGTGATGACCCCGGCGAGCCTGTCGCCGAGCACGGCGGCAATCTCCAGCAAGAGCGGGGCCTGCGGCTTGACCCCGGAGCGGTGGCCGTCGCAGTCGATCTCGATCATGACCGCGAAGGTCGCGCCGTGTTCTTTGCCGAAATCGACGATGGCGCTGGCGCCGGCAAGGCTGTCGGTGATCAGCGTCAGCGCGCAACCACGGCGCCACAATGCCAGCGCCTGGGGCAGTTTGTGCGGGGCAATGCACACGGCGTAGAGAATGTCCTCGATGCCCAGCGCGAAAAAGTACTCGGCTTCCTTGAGCGTCGACACGGTGATGCCGCGAGCGCCGGCGGCCAGCTGCGCGGCCACGACTTGCGCGCATTTATGGGTTTTGACATGGGGGCGCAGGTGCACGCCCAGGCTGTCGGCGCGCTGCTGCATGCGCTGGATATTGCGCTGCAGTTTGACCGTGTCGAGCAGTGCGGCAGGGGTGTCCATGGTTGCAGCTCCACAAAAGGGGACGGCGGCCAAATTGACGGCCTGTCCAGGACTGGATATGTTGTCTTGCATGAAAAACCTCTCTATCGAACACACTCACCTGATCAGCCAGCTCGAACAGATTGCCGAAGGCTTGAGCAAGACCTTCAGCCCCTTCTGCGAAGTGGTGCTGCACGACTTGCGCGACCCACAGCACGCGATCCTGGCCATCCATAACAACCTCTCCGGGCGCCAGCCCGATGACCCGGCCACCGAGCTTGGGCTGGCGCGGATTGCCGACCCCGATTACCCGCAAGTCATTGCCAACTACCAGAACCAGTTTCGCGACGGGCGTCAGGTCAAAAGCACCTCGATCGGCATCAAGGACACCAGCGGCCAGTACGTCGCCGCCTTGTGCATGAATGTCGACCTGTCGCTGTTCCGCGGCTTGCAGGGCATGCTCGAACAGTTCAGCAGCGTCGGCGATGACACACCGGGCGAATCCCTCGACCCCTCCGGCGCAGATGTCATCCGTGCGCGCATCGATCAATTCGCCGCCCGCCTGGCCACCACCCCCCGCGCGCTCAAGGCTGCTGATCGCCGCGTGCTGATGCAGGAGCTCAAGGACTCGGGCTGCATGGACGTGCGCCGGGCCATGGAGACGGTCGCGTCACACCTGGGCGTGTCGCGCGCGGCGGTCTACACCTACGCCAAATAGCGCGCCACCGCTTCGATTTCGATCAGATAACCATGGTGCAACTCCGGCACCGGCACCACCGCGCGGGCAGGGCGATGCTCGCCCAGCGCGGCGGCGTAGAGGCGGTCGAACTCCGGCCAATGCGCGATGCCAGTGACATACACCGTGACCTTGAGCAAATCCGCCGGGGTGCCGCCGCTGGCGTGCAAGATGGCCAGCAGATTGCCCAGCGCTATCTGCGCCTGTTCGGCAAATGACGCCGAGAAGTTATGGCCGCCGTCCGGGCTGACCGGCAATTGTCCGGAGATATACAGCGTGCCGTTGTGGCCCACTGCCTGAGCATAATGACCTGCGGGCGCAGCGGCGTCTCGGGTGTGGACAGTCTTCATGGGGCCTCGCCGATCAAGGTGGTTATCGAGCTTTTGGATAAAATATCCACAACAAGACAAATAGTAAAGACAACTTTTCCAGGCCGATTTCTAAACAACCTGTTTAAAAGATCGTGGTGTGCCAGCACGATATTAAATAGAATGAATCTCATTTGAGACTCAATCGCGCCGTGCAGGTGGTTTGCCATGAATGATGCCGTTGTCCCCACGCACGCCCCCGAACCAACCTTGTCGAGCCTGTATCGTGATCATCGCAGTTGGCTGGAAGGCTGGCTGCGGCGGCGCCTGGGCAATGCCTGGGATGCTGCGGACCTGAGCCAGGATACGTTCCTGCGGGTATTGGCCAGCGCGCAGCCGATTGCGCAGATGCAGGAGCCGCGCGCGTACCTGGTGACGGTCGGCAAGCGGCTGCTGGTCAACTTTCATCAGCGGCGCAGCCTGGAACAGGCGTATCTGAATACTCTGGCCAGTTTGCCGCCAGCCTGCGTACCGTCGCCCGAACAGCGCTGGCTGCTGCTGGAAACCCTGCAGGCCCTGGACGAACTGCTCGACGGGCTGCCTGCGCCGGTGCGTCGTGCCTTCCTGTGGAGCCAGCTCGAGGGCCTGGGCTATCGCGAGATCGCCGAGCGGCTGCAGGTGTCTGAGCGCACGGTGAAGCGCTACATGGCCCAGGCCTATGAGCATTGCCTGCTGGTGGACGAATGAGTCGCGAGGTCGCGCGGGCAGCGGCGCACTGGTTGGCGTTGGTGGAGTCGGGCGCGGCCACCGAGGGTGATCATGCCGCCTTGCAGCAATGGCGCGACAGCCATCCGCAACATGAACAGACCTGGCAGAAAGCGCAGTCCCTGCGTCAGCGTTTCAGCGAGTTGCCGCAGGCGCTGGCGCTGGCCAGCCTCGACCGTGCGCAGCCAGGTCGGCGCGCCGTGCTCAAGCGCGCCCTGGGGGTGGCGGTGCTGGTGCCGACCGCCTGGCTGATCAGCCGACAGTTGCCCATCGAGGCCTGGCGCGCCGACCTGCATACCGCCACCGGCGAACGCAGGCGCCTGCCCCTGGCCGAGGGCGCCAGCCTGCAACTCAATACCGCCACGGCGGTGGATGTGGACCTGGCGCGGCGGCATCTCACCCTCGTCGAGGGCGAGCTGGCGTTGAAGGTGCCGGGGCCGTCAGCCCTGCAGGTGCAGACGCGCTACGGGCAGTTGAGGGTCAGCCAGGCCGAAGTGTGTGTGCGGCAACTGGCGAGTGGTTGCCGGGTGTCGGTGCTGCAGGGCGCGGTGCAGGTGCGTGACCTGACGGGCCAGATGACGACGTTGCACAAGGGTGAGCAGGCCCTGTGGAGTGCGGTTGGCGTGGGGCGCACGGCCCCGTTCGATGTGACGCAGCCGGACTGGCGCGACGGTGTGCTGACCGCGCAGAACCAGCCCTTGGGCGACTTCCTGCGTGAGCTTGAGCGTTACCGCCCAGGCGTGCTGCGCTGGGACCCGCGCCTGGAAGCCTTGCGGGTCACCGGCAGTTTTCGCCTGGAAGATACCGACCGTATCCTCAACCTGCTGGCGCAAACCCTGGGGTTCGAGGTGCAGGCACGCACGCGGTTCTGGGTGACATTGACCGCCGTCTAGATCACATGGGCCTGCTGCAACTCGGTCAGGGCCTGCGCCTTGAGCCGGGCCAGCAGCGGGTCACGGCGGTCCCTGGGGTGTGGCAACTGCACCGCCAGTTCCTGCCTCGGCGGGCACAACAAGGCAGTTTGTTGATCAGGTGTTGGCAGGCGAACAGTTCTTATATATCCATATCGAATAAATAAAGAGTTATATATTCCTTTTGATTTATTGGTTGATAGCGCATTTTGAGGGCCTGCGCATTCGTGCGGATTGACCCAACAGCCAACAGGAAAGCCGACATGACCATTAAAGCGATCAACGTGCGCAACCAGTTCAAGGGCGTTATCAAAGAGATTCTGCTGGGCGAAGTGGTGTCTGAAATCGACGTGCAGACCGCGTCCGGCATCGTCACGTCAGTGATCACCACCCGTTCGGTGCGTGACCTGGAATTGAAGGTGGGCAGCGAAGTGATTGCATTCGTGAAATCGACGGAAGTGTCCATCGCCAAATTGTGAGGGCCTGCACCCATTGATGCAGGCGCTCACCGCAACAGGAGCTCACAGAGGTTCACGGGTTTTAGCGCAAGGCCCGTTCCATACGCTGCAGGCCTTCCTCGAGCATCGACCGTGGGCAGCCGAAGTTCAGCCGCACGAACTGCTGGCTGTCATCGCCGAACTCAATACCGGCGCTCAAGCCTACCCTGGCCTGTTCCAGAAAGAACCGCTGCGGGTCTTCCAGGCCGAGGGCGCTGCAATCCAGCCAGGCCAGGTAAGTGCCTTGTGGCGCGTGCATCCTGACGCCGGGCAAGCGCGTGTTCACCGCGTCCAGCAGGTAGTCGCGGTTGGCTTGCAGGTACTGCTTGAGTGCGTCCAGCCACTCGCCGCATTGGCTGTAGGCGGCGCGGGTGGCTTCCAGGCCCAGGGGGCTGACGCTGTCGACCATGCCGCAACGGGCGTTGTTGAAGTGTTCACGTACCTGGGCGTTCTGCACCACGGCGAAACAGGTCTTCAAACCGGCCACGTTGTAGGCCTTGCTGGCCGACATCAGGGTAATGGTGCGCTGGGCAATCTCGGGGCTGAGGCTGGCGGTGGGAATGTGGCGGCGGCCGTCGAAGCACAGCTCGGCGTGGATTTCATCGGAGATGATCAACGCGCCGTTTTCCAGGCAGGCGTTGGCCAGTGCCAGCAGTTCTTCGCGGGGGAACACCTTGCCGATCGGGTTGTGCGGGTTGCTCAGCAGCAGGGCGCCGGCACCCTTCAGCGCCTCGCGCATGGCGGGCATGGGCGTGACGTATTCGCCGTCGACCAGCACGAACGGCACTTCGATGCGCGGCAGGTTCCAGTGGCCGGGCGCCAGGCGGATCGGCCGATAATTGGGGGTTTGCAGCACCACCGGCTGGCCCGGTTGCACAAAGCCGTGCAGCGCCATATTGAAGCCGGGCTCGACGCCGGGCAAAAACAGCAGCTCTTCAGGCTGGACGCGCCAGGCGTACTTGACCCACAGGTCGGCGATGATCGCCTCGCGCACGTCCGGGCCGGCCACGCTGTAGCCGAGCACCTGCTGGTCGAGCCGCGCGTGCAGGGCTTGCAGCACGGCCGGTGGTGCGGCGATGTCCATGTCGGCGATCCACATCGGCAAAACGTCGTGCGGGTAGCGGTTCCACTTGGTGCTGCCGGTGCCGAGGCGGGAGTGGATCGTATCGAAATCAAAGCTCATGGGCGGGCTCGTATCAGGGGGGCGGACAAACAATGGCGGCGATTCTAGCGCAGGCGCGAGCACGCAGGTTCTATCCCCGACAGGTTCTGTACTAAAAACGCCACCGCGCTGGGGATCGGCGCCGGGAAGGGCTAATTTGGTGCATCTCAATCAGCCGAGTATCCATGGATGAATTACCAACCCTTCAGCCGCACCTTGATCGCTACCGCCCTCGTCTTCACCGTCAGCGCGGTGCAGGCCGCCTCCCAGGCCCCGGTCGGCGGTGAAAACGGCATGGTGGTCACGGCCCAGCATCTGGCCACACACGTGGGCGTGGATGTACTCAAGGCCGGCGGCAACGCGGTGGACGCGGCCGTGGCCGTCGGTTATGCGCTGGCGGTGGTGTACCCGGCCGCAGGCAACCTCGGCGGCGGCGGCTTCATGACCGTGCAACTGGCCGACGGCCGCAGGACCTTCCTCGATTTTCGCGAAAAAGCACCGCTGGCGGCCACCGCCAACATGTACCTCGACAAGGACGGCAACGTCATTGACGGCCTCAGCGCCAAAGGCCATCTGGCTGTGGGCGTGCCCGGCACCGTGTCCGGCATGGAACTGGCGTTGAGCAAGTACGGCACCCTCAAGCGCGCCCAGGTGATCGCCCCGGCGATAAACCTGGCGGAAAACGGCTTTGCCCTGGAGCAGGGTGATATCGACCTGCTGCACACCGCCACCGGCGAGTTCGAAAAGGACAAGGACCTGCGCGGCATCTTCCTGCACAACGGTCAACCGCTGCAGGTCGGGCAGAAGCTGGTACAGAAGGACCTGGCCAGGACCCTCAAGGAGATTTCCGCCAAGGGCAGCGACGGTTTCTACAAGGGCTGGGTGGCCAAGGCTCTGGTGGCGTCCAGCCAGGCCGGCAAGGGCATCATCACCCAGGCCGATCTGGACAATTACAAAACCCGCGAACTGGCGCCCATCGAGTGCGATTACCGCGGCTACCATGTGGTCTCGGCGCCGCCGCCAAGCTCGGGTGGCGTGGTGATCTGCCAGATCATGAACATCCTCGAAGGCTATCCGATGGCCGAGCTGGGCTATCACTCGGCCCAGGGCCTGCACTACCAGATCGAAGCGATGCGCCACGCGTACGTGGACCGCAACAGCTACCTGGGCGATCCGGATTTCGTCAAAAACCCTATCGCCCACCTGCTGGACAAGGACTACGCCGCCAAGCTGCGTGCCGCCATCGAGCCGCAAAAGGCCGCAGACTCCCAGGCGATCAAACCAGGCGTGTCGCCCCACGAAGGCAATAACACCACCCACTATTCCATCGTTGATCAGTGGGGCAATGCGGTGTCCGTTACCTACACCCTCAACGACTGGTTCGGGGCCGGCGTGATGGCCAGCACTACCGGGGTGATTCTCAACGATGAAATGGACGACTTCACCGTCAAGGTGGGTGTACCGAACATGTACGGCCTGGTGCAGGGTGAAGCGAATGCCATTGCACCTGGCAAGGCGCCGCTGTCGTCGATGAGCCCGACCATCGTGACCAAAGATGGCAAGGCGGTGATGGTGGTGGGTACGCCGGGTGGCAGCCGCATTATCACGGCGACCTTGCTGACGATCCTGAATGTGATCGACTACAGGATGAACATTCAGGAAGCCGTGGACGCGCCGCGTTTCCACCAGCAGTGGATGCCGCCGGCCACCAACCTCGAGACTTTCGCGGTCAGCCCGGACACGCGCAAGATCCTTGAAAGCTGGGGTCATACGTTTGCCGGCCCGCAGGACGCCAACCACCTCGCCGCGATCCTGGTGGGCGCGCCGTCACTGGATGGCAAGCCGGTGGGGAAAAACCGCTTCTATGGCGCCAATGACCCGCGCCGCAATACCGGGCTGTCGCTGGGTTACTGACGGGAGCCCCTTGGCCAGCGTGTTTGACGGGGCGCTCCAGATCAAAAGCAAAAGCGCGGCGGCCTGAGAGCCGACCGGAATAGGGGCGTGTAAACACGATCAAATGTGGGAGGCTCCGCCAAGTCTTCGACTTAGCGCTGTCGCGCAGCAAACTGGAGCCTCTGTGGCGAGCGGGCTTGCCCCGCGTTGGGGTGCGAAGCGCCCCCCATCGAGCAAAACGCGGTGTACCTGATACGGCTCAGCGTCTGGTTTTGGGGCTGCTGCGCAGCCCAACGCAGGACAAGCCTGCTCGCCACAGGGAATCTGCGCTTGTGGGCTTATTGTGGCGAGCGGGCAAGCCCCGCGTTGGGGTGCGAAGCGCCCCCAATCAAGCAAAACGCGGTGTACCTGATATGGCTCAGCGTCTGGTTTTGGGGCTGCTGCGCAGCCCAACGCAGGACAAGCCTGCTCGCCACAGGGAATCTGCGCTTGTGGGCTTATTGTGGCGAGCGGGCTTGCCCCGCGTTGGGGCGCGAAGCGCCCCCAATCAAGCAAAACGCGGTGTAACTGATATGGCTCAGCGTCTGGTTTTGGGGCTGCTGCGCAGCCCAACGCAGGACAAGCCTGCTCGCCACAGGGAATCTGCGCTTAATTGAACGGCATTAGGGCTTGCCCCGCGTTGGGGTGCGAAGCGCCCCCAATCAAGCAAAACGCGGTGTACCTGATACGGCTCAGCGTCTGGTTTTGGGGCTGCTGCGCAGCCCAACGCAGGACAAGCCTGCTCGCCACAGGGAATCTGCGCTTAACTGAACGGCATTAGGGCAAGCCCGCTCCCACAGGTCAGTGCTGGGTCTGACGGATCAGTTCAAGCGCTTCGGCCTTGCCCAGCGGTTGCCGCATGCGCCGGGAAAGACGCGCCATGGCCTGCTGATACTGGCAGGCGATCACCGCCTCGACCTGATCGTCGCGGCAGAGCAGGGCGATGAAGGTGTGGCGTTGCAGGTCGCCTTCCAGGTGCAGGCGGTTCCAGTGTTGCGCACGCCCGAGCACCTCGAAAGTCTTGCCGAAGTGGTAAGTCCAGAAGAACGGCACGTCACTGAACGCCTGCGTATCGCCGAGCATGTTGCGCGCGGCCAGCACGCCCAGTTGCTGAGCCAGGCGCCAGTGTTCGATGCGCACCGGCAGCTGTTGCCAGGCGAAGGTGACATTGTCGCCGGCGGCCCACAAACCCGGTGCCAGTTGCAGGTGAGCGTCGGCGCTCAGTGAGTCGTCATCCGCATGCCTGACGCCGTGAACGAAAGCGGTGGCAGGCTTGACGCCGACGCCCATCAGCACCAGGTCGGCGGCCAGTCGCTTGCCGTTTTTGAGCAGCACGGTGCTGACGGCGCCATGACCGTCGAAGCGCTCGGGCTCGGTGTTGCTGTGGAAGATCACCCCGTTGTCTTCGTGCAGTTGGCGCAGGGCCGCGCCGATACGCCGGCCCAACGGCGCCGCCAGCGGTATCTCGTGACGACTGACTACTTGCACCACCAGCCCGCGCTGGCGCAGCGCCGAGGCCGCTTCGAGACCGATGAAACTGTCGCCGATTATCACTGCGCATGCGCCTGACTGCGCGGCGTTGGCGATGCGCGCGGCGTCGTCGCGGCTACGCAGTACGAACACGTTACTCAGTACCGCGCCAGGGATGTCCAAAGGCTGTGCTGCGCCGCCGCTGGCAACCAGCGCAGCGTCGTAGTCGAAGCGGCGCCCGTCCACCAGTTCGATGCATTTGCCGGCGGCGTCCAGGCGTTTGACCTCGCCGTGAATGCCGAAGTCGGCGAAGCTGTGTTCCTCCAGCAGCAGCGGGGTGTCTTCAGCGGCCATTTCCCCGCTGATCACGAATTTGCTCAAGGCCGTGCGGTCGTAGGCGGGATTCGCTTCGCGGTCGATCCACAGCAGGCGTCCGGCGAACCCTTCGCGTCTCAGCGTGGCCACGGCCGCTGTGCCCGCAGCGCCCGCGCCAATGACTGCGAAGCAGCGCGCGTCGAGGCGTGGAGCCGGCGGTTCAGCCGCAATGGGCTGGTCGCCGACGCTGACCACGCCGGCATGCACCTGCACCGGGTATTGCCTGAGTCCGACCAGTGCCGGCGGTTCCATGACGGCGCCGCTGTCCACGGCAAAGGCGGCTTTGTGCCAGGGGCAGATCAGGTGCCCGTTGCAGATCACGCCGTCTTCCAATGGCGCGCCGGCGTGGGGGCAATCGGCCTGGAACGCACGCACCTGGTCGCCAATACGCACCAGCAACAGCGGGTGTGCCGCCGTTTGCACCCGGACGGCACGGTTTTCGGGCAAATTGATCAGGCGGGCAACGATACGCAGGTTCATGGGCCAGTCTCCTTTAGAAGGTTGACTGGCGATGCGGCAGGCGGACTGCGTCGGCCCGATAGTCGGTAGGCGAAGCAACCAGCGCCTAGGGGCGAGGTGGCTGATCCAGCAATTGATGGACGGCGGCGAATGCCTCGGCGCGGCGTGCTGCCCATTGGCCGCGAATCACCAGGGCGGGCTGGCGGTGCCGTTCGATCCAGTCCAGGCTGCTCTGGAAAAACGCGCGACGGTCCGCCAGTGCCGGCTGACAGCGCTGGCCGTCGGCAGTCCAGTCGACGTCTTCGGGGGACAGCAGCAGGTGCAGGTCGTAGTGACGGGCCAGCAGTTCTTCGTCCAGCCAGGCGGGGCAGTCGCCGAACAGGGTAAGGCTCCACAGCTGGTTGGTCAGCAGGTGGGTGTCGAGGATCAACAGGTGCGGCTGCTGCGCGCGTGCCGCGTCTTCCCAGGCCAGTTGGCCACGGGCGATGGTCGGTATGTCGGCAAAGGTAGTGTCGCGCTGGTGGTGATCGATAAAGTGGCGCACGTATTCACCCACCATCAGCCCGCCAAAATGCCGATGCAACTCCGTAGCCAGCCAGCTTTTACCGCTGGACTCAGGGCCCGCCAATACCACCACCTTCATGGGCGCAACGCCGGGTCGGCGCGCCATTCACGCCAGCCTTGCACAGCGATCACGGTGAACAGCGCGTAGAGCGCGGCCGTGAGGTAGAGGCCTTTATAGAGAAACAGCCCGACGAAGATCACATCCACCGCTATCCACAGTGGCCAGCATTGCACGCGTTTCTGCGCCATCCACATCTGCGCCACCAGGCTGAAGCCGGTGAGGGCGGCGTCCAGCCAGGGCTGCGCGGCATCGGTCCAGTGCGCCATGGCGGCGCCGAGCAGCAGGCTGCCAAGCGCGCCAACCGCGAGGCTGACGAGGATTGCCGGGGCCTTGAGGCTGGTCACCTGGCGGCCCTGCCTGACTTCGCCGGCGCGGGTCCACTGCCACCAGCCATACACTTGCAGCGCGGCGTAGACCACTTGCAGCAGCATGTCGGAATAGAGTTTCACGTCGTAGAACACCCAGGTGTAGAGCAGCACCATCACCAGGCCGATGGGCCAGCACCAGGGGTTCTGCTTGACCGTCAGCCAGACAGCAATCACCCCCAGGGCGGCGGCGAACAATTCAAGCCCGGACATGGCGGTACCTTGGGAGCGTGGAAGAGGGCGGTGATTGTACCCAGAGGTCGCTGATCTACAAAACACAGCCACTCTACACGGTGACGCTAGATCCTGAATTGGCGCAGCAGGCTGTCGAGTTGTTCACTCAATCCGCGCAACTGCGCACTGGCTACGCTGGACTGTTGGGCCGCCAGCGCGGTGCTCTGGGAGAGCCCCGCTGCCTGCGTGACGTTCTGATTGATGTCTTCCACCACCTGCGCCTGCTGCAGGGTCGCGCTGGCGATCGACGCGTTGAGGCCGTTGAGGTTGTGCAGCGCCTGGCCGATGGCGGTAAGGCTGGCGCCGGCCCGGCCGGCCTGCTCGATGGTCAGTTGCGAGGCGCTGTGGCTGTCGCTGATGACCTTGACCGCCGCTTCCGAGTGGCCTTGCAGGCGTTCGATCATGGCCTGGATTTCGGCGGTGGATGTCTGCGTGCGCTGTGCCAGCAGCCGCACCTCATCGGCAACCACGGCAAAGCCACGGCCTTGCTCGCCGGCGCGTGCCGCTTCGATGGCGGCGTTGAGCGCCAGCAGGTTGGTCTGGTCGGCAATCGAGCGGATCACCTCCAGCACGCTGCCGATCTGCGTGCTTTCGCTGGAGAGGGTGCGAATCACGTCCACGGCCTGGCTGATGGTGCTGGACAGCTGGTCGATCTGCTGCAGGCTGCTGTCGATATTGACCTGGCCCTGTTGCGCCTGGGACTGGGCGTCGCGCATCTCGCTGGCGGCGTGTTCGGCGTTTTTCGCCACGTCCTGCACGCCGTAGGTGACTTCGTTGATCGCGGTGGCCACCAACTCCATCTGCTGCGACTGCTGCTGGCTGCGGTCATGGGCCTGACTGGCGTTGGTGCCCAGCTCCACGGACGAGTGGCCCAGAGCGTTGGCGCAGGTCTGCAATTGCCCCACCACCAGGCGCAGCTTGGCGGTAAAGCTATTGAAGTGTCGGGACAACTGGGTGACTTCGTCGCGCCCGTGGGTGTCGAGGCTGCGGGTCAGGTCGCTTTCACCGCTGGCGATGTTGGCCATGGCATTCACCGCCGCCTGTAACGGCTGCACGATGCTGCGCGCGATCAACAGCACCAGCAGCGCCATCACCAGCGCGATGCCCAGGCCGATCAGCGAGGCTTTCCACACCTGGCCCTTGAACTCGGCCTGCACGTCGTCCACGTACACCCCGGAGCCGATGATCCAGCCCCAGGGTTCGAACAGCTGGATGTACGAGGTTTTCTGCACCGGCGCTTCGGCGCCGGGCTTGGGCCAGCGGTAATTGACGATGCCGGCGCCCTTGGCCCTGGCCAGGCCCACGAACTCGTTGAACACCGCAAAGCCGTCCGGGTCGCGGATCGCCGAGAGGTTCTGGCCGTCGAGTTTGGGGTTGGCCGCGTGCATGATCATCACGGGCGTGAGGTCGTTGATCCAGAAGTAGTCGTCATGGTCGTAACGCAGGCCGCGCACGGCGCTCAGGGCCTGTTTCTGGGCGGCGTCGCGGGTCATCACGCCGCTGGTTTCGAGGGTGTGGTAGTAGGTGAGGATGCCGCTGGCGGTCTGCACCACGTGCTGGGTCTGCTGGCGCTTGGCCTGGTAGAGGTCGTCGTGGATCTGCTTGAGCATCAATACGCCGAGGGTCAGCAGCATCAGTACCGCGACGATCAGGATCAGCCACAGACGGCGGCTGATCGACATAGTGCGCAAACTGTTCATCGTCCTGTCACTCCGGGCTTTTTATAATTGTGGGTGTTGCATCGACATTTGCGGCGGGTCTGATAGGCTTTCGGCCCGTCAGCGCAAAACCTGAGTACTGACTGATTTTTCACGGATTTTTTGCAGCCCTGCAGTGCGTGTCTGCGCCGGGTCGTGTCGTCAATGAACCACTTAAAAATAGAAATGAGGCGTGCCGTCGCGCATGACCTTTGGGGGAAGTATGGATTTTTGGACCGCCATTCAGGCATTGATTCTTGGCGTTGTGGAAGGGCTGACAGAGTTCCTGCCGATCTCCAGCACCGGCCACCAGATTATCGTCGCCGACCTGCTCAATTTCGGCGGTGAACGGGCGATGGCGTTCAACATCATCATCCAGCTCGGCGCCATTCTCGCAGTGGTGTGGGCGTTCCGGCGCAAGATCCTCGACGTGGTCACCGGTCTGCCGACCCAGCGCAATGCCCAGCGTTTTACCGTCAACCTGCTGATTGCGTTCCTGCCGGCGGTGGTGCTCGGGGTGATTTTCGCCGACCTGATCCATCACTACCTGTTCAACCCGATTACCGTGGCCACGGCGCTGGTGGTCGGCGGCATCATCATGCTGTGGGCCGAACGCCGTGAACACCAGGTGCACGCCGAAACCGTCGACGAGATCACCTGGAAGGATGCGCTCAAGGTGGGTCTGGCCCAGTGCCTGGCAATGATCCCGGGCACTTCGCGTTCCGGCTCGACCATTATCGGCGGCCTGCTGTTCGGCCTGTCGCGCAAGACCGCCACCGAGTTTTCGTTCTTCCTGGCGATGCCGACCATGGTCGGCGCAGCGGTGTACTCGGGCTACAAGTACCGCGACCTGTTTCAGCCGGCCGATCTGCCGGTGTTCGCCATCGGCTTCGTTACCTCGTTCATCTTCGCGATGATCGCGGTCAAGGGCCTGCTCAAGTTCATCGCCAACCACAGCTACGCGGCGTTTGCCTGGTATCGCATCGGCTTCGGCCTGCTGATCCTGGCGACCTGGCAGTTCGGCTGGATCGACTGGTCGGCAGCCAACGCATGAGTATCCAGCACCCACGCCTTAAAGCGCTGATTTTCGCGCTGTTGTGCGCGGCGCCGCTGCTGGGTTCGGTGCTGGTGTGGCAGCGCGGCGAAACCCTGCTGCCATTGGCCGCCTACGCGGTGGTCAGTGTGATGGCGTTCTTTTTGTACTGGAGCGACAAGCGCAAGGCGCAGTCCGAAGGCCGGCGCATCCCGGAAAACATCCTGCACGCTGTGGAACTGGCGGGCGGATGGCCTGGGGCGCTGATTGCCCAGCAGGTGTTCCGGCACAAGACGCGCAAGGTGTCTTACCAGGTGCTGTTCTGGGTGATTGTGCTGCTGCACCAGGTGTTCTGGCTTGACCAGTTGTTCCTTGGCGGCACGCTGTTGTCAGTGCTCTAGCCATAAACCGAGCTGAGTGCGCCTGGGCAGTTTGCTCACCACCAACTGATGGGAGCGCTGCAACAAACCCCGCAGTTCCTGCGCGCCGAGCGGGTAGGGCACGTGCATGATGATCCACTGCGCCCGTGCCAGGTACGGCGCCGGGTGGATACCGGGGCGATCGACGTGACCGAGGAACAGTGCCTTGTCGACCTTGAACGCCAGCGAGTCACCGCGCAGGTTCTGCAGGGCGAACATCTTGTTGCCGGCAATCGAAAATACGCGCACGCCGCCCCATTTGTAGTCTTCCCGCGCGCCGGGCAGGCTCAGGCAGAACTGCGCAACTTGCGCTTCGGTCATCGTCATAGCAAGCGGTCTCCACAGCCTTTGAAGCCTTCTTCCAGGTAATCGATCCACGCGCGAATGGCCGGCAGCACGCCGCGCCTGTGCGGGTACACGGCCTGCAGCCAGCCGCCCGGCAATGACCATTGCGGCAGCAGTTGCACCAGACGCCCGCTGGCCAGCTCCTCTTCGCAATACATCATCGGCAGCACGGTAAAGCCCAGGCCCATGACGGCGCTGGCCTTGCGCACGATAAAGTCGTCAATGCCCAGGCGCGCCTCCATCACCAGATCGTGGGCATTGCCTCGGGGGTCGAGAATGCGCTGATGGACCATGCGGTCGGCCTCCAGTGCGCCGAGGATCGGCAGCTGTTTCAGGTCTTCGAGGCTGTTGACCCGCCGCTCGCGCATGAAGCCCGGGCTGGCCACCAGCACGGTCTGGGCCTGGCGCAGGCGCTTGGTCACCAGCAACGGGTCTTCATCGCCCAGTTCGCGCACGCGCAGGGCCACGTCGATGCCTTCGGCCACCAGGTCGACGCGGCGGTTGACCAGGGTCATGTCCAGCTGCACCAGCGGGTACGCCGCGAGAAATCCGGCCACCAGTTCCGACATCATGTGCTGGGCCATGCCCACCGGGCAGCTCACCCGCAGGCGGCCACGGGGTTCGCTGGACATACTGGCCACGGCCTCGTCGGCCATTTCCGCTTCCAGCAGCATCGCCTGGCAGTGGCGCAGGTAACGCTCGCCCACCGCGGTCAGCGTCAGTTGCCGGGTGGTGCGTTGCAGCAGGCGTGCGCTCAGGCGTTCTTCCAGCTCGGCGATGCGCCGCGACAGCCGCGACTTGGGTATCCCCAGCAGCCGGCCGGCCGCCGCAAAGCCGCCGGCTTCGACGACTTTGGCGAAGTAGTAGAGGTCGTTGAGGTCTTGCATAGGGGCGCCTATTGTCCTGTCAGTGGGACAAACTATCGCATTTTAGCTGGCTTATCGACTATTGGTTTCATGCGTAGCATCACCACCATCTGATCGCCACTGTCGATCCCACTCACGGAGATCCACCATGAAACTGTTGCATATCGATTCCAGCATCCTCGGTGACAACTCGGCTTCCCGTCAGCTCAGTGCCGAGGTGGCCAAGGCCTGGCAGACCGCACAGCCGGGTGTGGAAGTGACGTACCGCGACCTCGCCAGCGACGCGATCAACCACTTCTCCGGCGCCACCCTGGGCGCCCTGGGCACCGCCGCAGAACTGCGCGATGCCGCACAGAAGCACGAAGCCGAGCTGAGTGCCGTATCGCTGGCTGAATTCCTCGCCGCCGATGCCGTGGTGGTGGGTGCGCCGATGTACAACTTCACCATCCCGACTCAGTTGAAGGCCTGGATCGACCGCATCGCGGTGGCCGGCCAGACGTTCCGCTACAGCGAAGCCGGTCCTGAAGGCCTGTGCGGCAACAAGAAAGTCATCATCGTCTCCACCGCCGGTGGCCTGCATGCGGGCCAGGCGTCGGGCGCTGCCCATGAAGGCTACCTGAAGCTGCTGTTCGGCTTTCTGGGCATCACCGATATCGAAGTGGTGCGGGCCGAAGGCCTGGCCTACGGCGATGACGTGCGCAGCAAGGCCATGAGCGAGGCTAACCTGTTGATCAACGAGCAGCTGTTCGCCGCTGCGTAAGGCTTGTGTAAAATTCGCCGCGCTCCGGTATCAATCTGAAGCACGGCGCTTAAACTCTGTATTCTGATCGCCTGAACGCGAGCGGAGTACGGAGTTTTTTCGTTTGCGCGCGGTCCTTTCAATGTGGCCCGGGTTATGCAGATCGTAGGCAGACAAGGGTTCACGATCCCGGGTTTCTCATTCGATGTTGGTTCTCACGCGGCACAGGTGGACATCCCCATGATGCGTCTATGTGCAGTAATGGCTCTTTCCCTCCTCGGCGGCCTGATTTCAGTGCAGGCCGCACCGGTGTCGCTCCCCCATTGGAGTGTGGGTTTCCATCGCATGAGTTTTCTCGATCCGGTGGACCAACAGCCGATGAAAGCCGTCGCGTTCTACCCCTCCACGGGCATGGAGCACACCACGCAGGTGGGGGCCTACACCGTCGGCGCCACGGAAGATTCCAAAGTCGCCATCGGGCGTTTCCCGATGCTGATGCTGTCCCATGGCAACACCGGCACGCCGCTGGCGCTGCATGATCTGGCCACTTCGCTGGCGCGCAAGGGTTTTGTGGTGGTGGCGGTGCTGCACCCCGGCGACAACTACAAGGACCACAGCCGGCTGGGCACGGTGAGCAACCTGTACGGGCGGCCGATCCAGATTTCCGAAGCGATCACTGCCACCCTTGGCGACCCGATGCTTGCGCCGTTCGTCAACGTCGAGCAGGTGGGCGTGATCGGCTATTCGGCGGGCGGCGAGACCGCGTTGATCCTCGCCGGGGCCAAGCCGGATTTCGACCGCCTGCGCCGCTATTGCCAGGAACGCCCCGAAGACCATGACGCCTGCACCACCAAAGGCGAACTGGTGGTGGACCGTGACGATTTGCAGCCGCATGCCGATGCACGCATCCACGCGCTGATGCTGATGGCGCCGCTGAGCCTGATGTTCGGTCGCCATACCCTGGCGGATGTGCATGTGCCGGTGCTGCTCTACAGCGGTGACGGCGACAAGCTGGTGGCCGTGGACAAGAACGCCGCCGCGCTCGCGCGTAAATTGCCCGAGCCGCCGGACTTCAAACTGTTGGCCGGCGCCGGGCACTTTGTGTTCATGGCGCCGTGCGACAGCGATCAACTGGCGGCCATGCCGGCGGTGTGCACCGATGCCGACGGGGTTGACCGTGAGGGCATTCACCGCGACTTGATCTCCGAGGCCGGGCGCTTTTTCAGCCACACCCTGGGCCAGTCCAGCCGTGCCGGTTTGCAGACGGCGGATCAGTAAGCGCGACGCTTGAGCAACAGGGTCACGCCCAGCGCGCTGACCGACAGCAACGCCGCGCAGAAGAAGATCCAGCCGTAACCCAGGTTCAGCGCGATGGCCCCCATCAGCGGGCCGGCAATCGCCAGCGCCAGGTCAAAAAACACCGCATACGCACTCAGGCCCGCGCCGCGACTGCTGTTGGGGACCTGCCTGATCGCCTCCACGCCCAGCGCCGGATACACCAGCGACAGCCCGAAACCGGTCAGCCCGGCACCGAGCAACGCCACGCCGGTCGTTGGTGCCAGCCATAACAGAATCAGGCCCAGGGTTTCGATGAACATGCAGACGATGGCGGCGCGAAAACCGCCAAAACGGCTGATGGCGGAAATGAACAGCAGGCGCGACAGGATAAAACACACCCCAAATACGGTGAGGCAGTACGCCGCACCGGCCCAGCCGCGATTAAGGTAGTACAGCGTAATGAAGGTGGTCAGCGTGCCGTAGCCAATCGAGGCGAGGCACAGGCTGGCGCCAAACGGCGCGATGCGCCCGAAAACCGCCAGGAAGGGCAGCCGCTCGCCGCGCACCACCGGCACCGAAGGTTTATTGCGGATCAACACCAGCCCGAGTGCCGCCAGCACTGACAGCGCCAGGCCCAGGCTCGTGTAGCCATAGTGCGCAACCATCACCACCCCCAACGGTGCGCCAATGGCAATGGCGCCGTAGGAGGCAATGCCATTCCAGGAAATCGAGCGCGCGGTGTGTTCGGCACCGACGGCGCCCATGCACCAACTGATGGTGCCCACCCCGATCAGGCCCTGGGCCACGCCCAGCAGCAGCCGTGAGGCAATCAGGATACCCAGGCTCAGGGTCGGCAGGCTCTGCGCCAGCGTGGCAAAAAACGTCAGCACGCCGCTGAGCAGAATGCCGGTCAGGCCAAGCACAATCGCGCGTTTGGTGCCCACGTTGTCCGATACTCGCCCGGCAAAGGGCCGGCTGAGCAGGGTGGCCAGGTACTGCGCAGCAATGGTGAACCCGGCCACCACCGCGCTGAAGCCCAGTTGCTCGTGCACATAGCCCGGGATCACCGCAATCGGCAGGCCGATGCAGATAAAGGCGATGAAGGTGTAGAAGACGATGGAGACGATCTGCAGGGTGATCGACAGGGAGGAAGGGGCGGCGGACATGGCAACTCATTCGCGGGCGGGCGGTGGCTGCATCATGGCAAGGGCTTGCGGGAAATGAAAGCAGGCTAACTACTTCGCCTGAAGCCTGTCGCATTGGATGGGCTTTTAATGTGGCGAGCAGGCTTGCCCTGCGTTGGGCTGCGCAGCAGCCCTAAAACCAGACACCGCATTCTGCCAGACAGAACGCGGTGTTTTTGATTGGGGCCGCTGCGCAGCCCAACGCAGGGCAAGCCTGCTCGCCACAGGGAGCCTGTCAGCCACAGGGAGTCTGCTCGCCACAGGGAGGCTGTCAGGCACATGGAGCCTGACGATCACGGCAAGTTAGAACACCACGCCCTGGCTGCGCAGGTAGTCGTCGTAGGTACCGCTGAAGTCGATCACGCCGCTGGCGCTCAGCTCAATGATGCGGGTGGCCAGGGACGAGACGAACTCGCGGTCGTGGCTGACGAAAATCAACGTGCCCGGATAGTTTTCCAGCGCCAGGTTCAGCGCTTCGATGGATTCCATGTCCAAGTGGTTGGTCGGTTCGTCCATGATCAGCACGTTGGGTTTTTGCAGGATCAGCTTGCCGAACAGCATGCGACCCTGTTCACCACCGGAGATTACCTTGACCGACTTGAGGATCTCATCGTTGGAGAACAGCATGCGGCCCAGGGTGCCGCGGATAACCTGCTCGCCCTGGGTCCACTGGCCCATCCAGTCGAACAGGCTCATGTCGTTTTCAAAGTCGTGGGCGTGGTCCTGGGCGTAGTAGCCCAGCTCAGCGGCGTCGGTCCACTTGACGGAGCCGGCGTCCGGGGTCAGCTCGCCCACCAGCGTGCGCAGCAGGGTGGTCTTGCCGATGCCGTTCGGGCCGATGATTGCCACGCGTTCGCCGGCTTCAACCTGGAAGTTGAAGTCCTTGAACAGCGTTTTGCCGTCAAAGCCCTTGGCCATGCGATCGACCATGACGGCCTGGCGGTGCAGCTTCTTGGTCTGTTCGAAACGGATGAACGGGCTCACGCGGCTCGATGGCTTGACCTCGGCCAGCTGGATCTTGTCGATCGCCTTGGCACGGGAGGTGGCTTGCTTGGCCTTCGAGGCGTTGGCCGAGAAGCGGCTGACGAAGGATTGCAGCTCGGAGATCTGCGCTTTCTTCTTGGCGTTGTCCGACAGCAGTTGCTCGCGGGACTGGGTCGCCACGGTCATGTACTCGTCGTAGTTGCCCGGGAACAGGCGCAGCTCGCCGTAGTCCAGGTCAGCCATGTGGGTGCACACGCTGTTCAGGAAGTGACGGTCGTGAGAGATGATGATCATCAGGCTGGAGCGCTGGGTCAGAATGTTTTCCAGCCAGCGGATGGTGTTGATGTCCAGGTGGTTGGTCGGTTCGTCGAGCAGCAGCACTTCCGGGTCGGAGAACAGCGCCTGGGCCAGCAATACACGCAGCTTCCAGCCAGGAGACACTTCGCTCATCGGGCCGAAGTGCTGTTCCAGGGGAATGCCCAGGCCCAGCAGCAGTTCACCGGCACGGGATTCGGCGGTGTAGCCGTCCATCTCGGCGAATTCGGTTTCCAGCTCGGCCACCGCCATACCGTCGTCTTCGCTCATTTCCGGCAGCGAATAGATACGGTCGCGCTCGGCCTTGACCTTCCACAGCTCTTCGTGGCCCATGATCACGGTGTCGATCACGTTGAATTCTTCGTAGGCGAACTGATCCTGGCGCAGTTTACCCAGGCGCACATTCGGCTCCAGCATGACCTGGCCGCCGGAAGGCTCCAGGTCGCCACCGAGGATTTTCATGAAGGTCGACTTGCCGCAACCGTTGGCACCGATCAGACCATACCGGTTGCCGGCGCCGAACTTGACCGAGACGTTCTCGAAGAGCGGCTTGGCGCCGAACTGCATGGTGATGTTAGCTGTGGAGATCAATTACTTTACCTATCAATAGCTTGGGGTGCGCTTATGTGAGTTGGACCCAGGGCGGGGCCATCTGGAGCCTTTCCATTGGCTCCAGTCCGAGCTTGTTGATCCAACGCGCATAAGTCGAGAGCAGCGCCTGACGTGATGGCCGGGCTGCTGGGAGATGAAGGCGGGGTTCATGCCAGACATGGCGCGCATTGTCGCATAGGTGTGACGACAGTTGTATGGCGGTTTGCAGGCGCAACCGCTGTGAGTCGGCTCTGAACCACTGCGCCGAAAGGGCGTAGCAGCATCAATAATGGCCTGGTGCCACCGTTCGTCGGATCAGCAGTGGCGCCGCTGAACGATGTTCTCAGGCCGGCGCTCTATGTCCGCGGACATAATCAGGTGCAAAAATGCAACGATCACTGCGGCGCTCTGCGGTAAGAACCTGGGCACAGATCTACATCCAGGTGGTGAACGAACAGAATATTGAGGACAAATATTTCAAATTGCTGAGGACGGCCGATGATATGGAGAGCAACGGCCTCATCGATGGGAGAGAGTGGAGGAAGCTTGTGCGCAAAGCCGGCGAATTCCTCGCCAGCACCGCAGAGTGAGTCAGCGGGTGAGAGCTGACCGGCTCTCACCACCTTGCACGCGTATTCAAGCGACCGTTCCAACCCCCGCAAACGTCGGTTTTTTTGCCAACGTCTCAGGCACGGCCAGCCACACCAGCGCCAGTGCCACGGCGGCGACGCCGGCCAGGGTCAGGAACGCGGCGTTGTAGCCCGCCTGTTGCACCACAAAACCGGCCAGGCTACTGCTCAGTGCCGCTCCCAGCCCAAACACCGTCGAGATCGCACCCAGGCTGACATTGAAGCGCCCGGTCCCCTGGGTCAGATCCTTGACGATCACCGGGAACAGCGCGCCGAAAATGCCTGCACCAATGCCGTCCAGCAATTGCACGGTCACCAGCCAGTATGGGTCACCGGACAGGGTATAGAGCACCCCACGCAGCGGCAGAATAATGAAACCGGCCAGCAGCAAAGGTTTGCGCCCCCACACATCCGCCCTGGCGCCCACCAGCCAGGCCACCGGCACCATCACCAACTGCGCAGCGACGATGCAGGCCGAGGTCAGCGGCGTAGCCATCTGCAGGTTGATCTGAGAGAGCTTCTGGCTGACCAGTGGCAGCATGGCAGCATTGGCCAGGTGGAACAGGGCACAGCAAATGGCGAACAGCAGAAGCGGGCGGTTCGACAGCAACACCTTCACTCCGGAGGGTTGCTCGTCGTCGGTGTGATGGGCAGGGTCAAATCCACGTGCGACTTCGTGGTCAATAGCCGCGGCGGGCACGCAACTGACCGCCACAAGACTGGCGACCGCCATGAAGGCCATCAGGTAAAACACCACCACCGGCCCGAACAGGTACGCCAGGCCGCCAGCCAATAGCGCGGCCACGGCATTGCCTGCATGGTTGAAGGTTTCGTTGCGCCCGGTGCGCCTCGTGAAGGCTTTGGGCCCGGTAATCCCCAGGGAAATCGCTGAAATCGCCGGGGCAAATACGGAAGCCGCCACGGCGCTGGCGGCCTGGGTCAGTGCCACCAGGCTGAAATTGCTGACAAACGGCAGTATCAGGCAACTGGCCGTCACCAGGATTGCGGCGATGGCGATGACGGCGCGTTTGCTGCGGGTTCGATCGAGCAGCGCCCCCGCCGGGCCCTGGGTCAGCAGCCCGGCGATGCCCGCCAGGGTCATCACCACGCCGATACTGGCCGGGTCCCACTTGTGCACTGCGAGCAGGTAGATGGCCAGGTAAGGCCCGAGGCCGTCACGCACATCGGCCAGGAAGAAGTTAAGGCTGTCCAGGGACAGGGTAGTGCGCAGGTCGGAGTGTCGGGCCACGGCAGGATCTTCGAGAGCGGCGTCCACGGGGCTGGACACTCGTTGGGCTAATGACCTGCGGCACTTGCTATAAGTTTCGCGCGAGGCTTAGGGTTTCATCTTACGGGTGATTGGCTTATTTTCTGTTGTATTCGTTATCTGGAGACACATGGAAATGCCATCAGCTCTACAGGCAATTGCCAGCAATAAGGACGCCTGGAATGCATCCGCCAAGCTGCATAAGAATACCGACACCTGGCGGGCGTTAATGGATGCGGTGACGAATCCCGGGTTTTCCTGCCTTGATACTACCCTCACGGCTGTGCTGCAAGACATTGGCGTCGCGGGCAAGGACGTTGTGCAACTGTGCTGTAATAACGGCCGCGAAAGTCTGTCATTATTCGGCTTGGGCGCGCGTTCTGTAGTAGGTATCGATCAATCTGCGGCATTCCTGGCGCAGGCGCGGGAACTGGCTGGCGCCTCGCCTCATGAACCCGAGTTCATCGAATCCGATGTCCACCAACTGCCCGAACGTTTGCAGGCAGGCTTCGACATTGCTCTTGTGACCATTGGTGTACTGGGCTGGATGCCGGATGTGGCGCTGTTCATGCGGCATGTCGCGAGCACCTTGAGACCTGGCGGCACGCTGGTGGTGTACGAAACGCATCCGTTTTTGGAGATGTTCGACCCGCGCGCGCCCAACCCGATGCTGCCTGCCAGTTCATACTTTCAACGCGAGCCCTTTGTGTTGCAGGAGTCGATTGTCTATGAGGGTGCACAGCACTTGAAGGGGCCGACATCCTACTGGTATGTGCATACCATGGGCAGCGTGATCAGCGCGGCGGTGGCTGCGCACTTGCAGATCGGTCATTTGCAGGAGTATCCGCACTCCAATCGCGAGGAACTTTACGACCAGTATCAGCACCAGCCTGCGCAGTTGCCGCTGTGTTTCACGATGACAGCCACCAGGCGTGTGCCCTGAAGTGTTTCCCACAGGCAAAAAAAAGCCCGCGAGGAGAGGCGGGCCAAGTGATTCACTGGAGTAGGTAGGCCTCACCCTATAGGTCGGAAAGTGAAGGCTTCGTGAAAATTCTGTGGTGAATTCGGATGCTCTGGTGATCAGGACCTGCGCACGAACGTGCGCATGGTTTGCCCTGGTCCGGTGCTGAATGAAGCAGGACGCGGCTGGCCCGCATCCGCAGCGATAAACACGAATGTGTCGCCATCAAGTCGATAGCTGGCGGGTAGCGGCTTACCGGCGTCATCGCCGATGGCGTCTACCCAGGTAATGCTTTTGGGGCGCTGGCTGCTGTCCAGCGTGAATCGCCCAGCCAGCAAGACCTCGCCATCAACGGTGACCACTTCAAACTGATCTGCGGCAATTGTAGTCATTGCACCGGGGGCGCTGTGGGCATCCGCAGGGTTGAGCACGCCGCTGTCTTCGAGCGACGTCTGCTCCCAGGTGCCCTGGAGGGCTTGGTAATCCGGGTCGGTGAGGGTCTGCATATAAGGTCCTTTTAATTTTCCCTTTATCGGCAACTATTTATCGATCTTTTTACTACGCTTGTGATTAGAATAATCCTACGTCATGTGTGTCTTTACTAACGTCTATTGTGAATACGACGGAAAGAAACTACGACGGCTTGGGATTTTTCTTCTAGACCCGGTGGTCAGACCTGAATTGGCGAGCCTTGTTATCGGTGTCAGGGCGTTGTCCCTGCTGGGTATTCGAGGTCTTCGTGATAGCTCTTTGATATTGGTTTTAAGGTGCATACATTTTGAATCGAACTTCCCAGTCCAGTAATTATCCTGCGTCGGATGAAATTGACCTGTTTGAATTGCTGCATGCTGTTTGGCGACAGAAAAAACTGGTATTGGGCTGTGCGCTGCTGACGGGCGTGCTCGGTGCAGGCTATGCGTTTCTGGCGCCTAAAACCTACGAAGTCAGCAGTGTACTGCGCCCGGCCGCGATCAATGAGCTGGACGCGCTGAACCGCTCCGAGGTTTACAAACTACCGCCGGCGGATGCGCTGGCCAAAGTCGGCGCACAGCTGGACTCCTATGAAGCGCGGCTTGGATTTTTTCGGTCCCATGAGCAGTTGTTCACCGCCTTTCAAAAGCCGGGGCAAAGCCTTGAGCAAAGTTTCGAGGACTTCAACCGTAACTCGGTCAACCTGATCCTGCCGGACCCCAAGAAATCCGACTCTTTGAGCAGCTACATCCGCCTCGAATTGCAATACCCCTCGGACGTGGACGGCGTGTCGATTCTCAACGGCTTCGTCGACTATGCCATCGCCTCCGAGCGTGAGCAGGTGGGCGCCGACCTCAAGGTGATCGTCAACAACCGCTTGAACGAGCTGAAGGGCAAGATCGACGCGGCGCGTGCCAATTATGACACCGAGAAAGAATCGAAGATTGCCAAACTCCTTGAGGATGACCGCCTCAAGCGAGCCCGGTTGCAGGATGAATTAAGCGCCCTGCGCCTACAGATGAAAATGGAGCGTACCAACCGCCTCGCCGAACTGGCGGAGGCGATCTCGATTGCCAAGTCCATGGGCATCAAGACGCCGACCACACCGTCTTCCATGGCTGACGCCACGCGGAGCGGTTCGAGCCAGGTGATGCGTACCGAGGTCAATAACCAGCAGATTCCGCTGTACTTCCTCGGCACCGAGGCCCTTGAGGCTGAGCGCACGGCATTGCAGCAACGTACCAGTGACGACTTTACCAATCCTCGGATCGCCCAGATTGGTAAGGAATTGCAACTGCTGGAAACCAATCGTGAGGTCGAAGTGCTGCGCAAGCGTGGCAACGAAGACATTTTCCTGCAGGACGTCGAGCCATTGCGTGCCGAGGTCGCTCGTTTGCGCAATTTGAACATCGACATGAGCAACCTGAAGCTGGTCACGGTTGACCGCCGCGCCCAGGAGCCTCTGGCGCCGATCAAACCGAAAAAAGCCATCATCCTGGCGGTGAGCCTGATCGCAGGTCTGGTCCTCGGGATGCTGATTGCACTGATCCGTCACCTGATCAGCTCGCGCAATCAACCTGCGCCTTATTCGTCGCTTGAGGATGGACGCTTTGCCCGTCGTGAACGCAAGGACGACGATCCGTTGGTGTGACACGCAGGGCTTGCCGCGGGGCAGGCCCTAATGCCGTTCAGTTAAGCCAGTGTGATGCTCGAACCAATGAGCGGTGCGACTTTTCGGTGTACATATCGGTTTGTGCGGTAACGGCGACTTAGGGTTCCGCCCTTACGGCGGGTCACTTTTGGAAAAGAGCCCGGAATGCCGGCCCAGCCAAAAGTAACCAAAAGGGCTCTTGCCCCAACACTCGGCACCTCGCCTGCGTTCGGCCAGCGTGTTTGACGGGGCGCCTCAGATCAAGATCAAGAGCGCGGCGGCCTTAGAGCCGACCGAGGTTGTCTGTCGTACGCTGTACAAACTGTGGGAGGGGGCTTGCTCCCGATGGCTGAGTGTCAGTCAGCTTATGTGTAGCTGATCCACCCTCATCGGGAGCAAGCCCCCTCCCACATGTGGATCTCCATTTGTCTGATGGATATCACACTGCTTTTGCTTTGCTTTGCCTCACTTCTTCGATGCACACTTCGTCGACAGTTTTTCACAATTCTTGGTTAACCTTTGGTTACAAAGTGTGGCTAAATAACGGCCAATGGCCGTAAAGCGGTTTGCCATCAAACCGCCGATTATCGCCTGTCTGTGAATTGTGAAATCAGGTGCTGCTATCCAATCCTCGGCCGTCGTGGGCGCGCAGGAGCAGCCTGTTCTCTACTGACTTGTGACGAAATCTCTTGAAACTCATCATTGTTGTTCTCTACGTCGTCTCCATTGCGTATGTCCACCTGCGCGGTCGGGTGCGGCACAAGTTGGGCCGCCAATTGAGCGACCACTCCACGTTCCTGGCGCCGATCAACTGCTTTCTCTATCTGTTTTCCAGGCTGCCGAGCCGGCCATATCTGTCGCCCAGTGACTTTCCGGACTTGAGCCCTTTGCAGGAACACTGGGAGGAAATCCGCCAGGAAGGCCAGAACCTGATGCGTGCGGGTGAGATCAAACGGTCGGACCAGTACAACGATGTGGGTTTCAACTCATTCTTCAAGTCCGGCTGGAAGCGCTTCTACCTGAAGTGGTACGGCGACAGCCATCCGTCGGCAATGAAGCTGTGCCCGCGCACCACCGAACTGGTACAGAGTATCGGTTCGATCAAGGCGGCGATGTTTGCCGAGCTGCCGCCCGGCTCCAGGCTGGTGCGCCATCGCGACCCTTACGCCGGCTCTTATCGCTACCATTTGGGCCTGGATACGCCCAACGACCCGGGCTGCTACATCAATGTAGATGGCGAGAGTTATTACTGGCGCGATGGCGAGCCGGTAATGTTCGACGAGACCTACATTCACTACGCGCAAAACACCACCCAGCACAACCGCATCATCCTGTTCTGCGATATCGAGCGGCCGATGAAGTACCGCTGGGCGGCGGCATTCAATCGCTGGTTCAGTCGCAATGTGATGGCGGCGGCGGGTTCGCCCAATGATGCCGGCGACAAGACCGGCGCGCTGAACCGCGCGTTTACGCGCCTGTACAAGATCCGCTTGCGCGGTAAAGAGCTGAAAAAGCGTAACCGTACGCGCTACTACCTGGAAAAATGGGCGATATTCGCCGCGCTGGCGGCTGTTTTCCTGTTGATCTGAAGTGGCGCCAGGCTTCGGCGCCTTGGCGAGCGGGCTTAAACGCCGCTCCCACATTTGATCTGCATCGCTTTGAGCATTGCGTCGGTTTAACTGAACGACCACGGACAGTGACTCAGGAAGCGTTCTTAGCGGATTTTTTCACCGCTGGTTTTTTTGCCGCAGGCTTGCCCGCCAGGCTGCGCTTGAGCAGCTCGGTCAGGTCGATCACATCGGCGGACTTGCGCTCTTCAACGCCTTCAGCGCTCTCCACATCTTCGATCTTGCCCGCCTTGGCCTTCTTCTCCACCAGCGCCATGATCTTCTCCTGAAAGCTGTCGCGGTATTCCTCCGGCTTCCAGTCCGCGCTCATGTCTTCCACCAAGCGCTTGGCCATGTCCAGTTCGCCCTTGGCCAGGGTGGGCTTGACCACGTCGCTGCCCAGTTCCAGCTCGTCCAGGCTGCGCACCTCGGCAGGCCAGCGCAGCATCACCAGCACCAGCGCAGAATCGAGCGCCATCAGCGCTGCCAGGTGCTGCTTGGTGTGCAACACCACATTGGCCAGGGCGACCTTGCCGGTTTTCTTCAGGGTTTCACGCAGCAATGCGTAGACCTTGCCGCCGCGTTTGTCGGGCGCGAGGAAGTAGGGGGTGTCGATATTCTGCAGAGGGATCTGGTCGCTGGCGACAAACGCGATGATCTCGATGGTCTGGGTGGATTTGGGGTGGGCCGAGCGGATTTCCTCTTCGCTCAAAACCACATAGCGGCCCTTCTCGTAGGCCACACCCTTGACGATATTTTCCTTGGTGACTTCCTTGCCGGTGGTCTTGTTGATGCGCTTGTAGCCCACCGGGTCCATGCTGCGCTTGTCCAGCCAGTCGAAGTCGACGCCTTGGGAAGAGGTCGCCGAGACCAGCGACACCGGGATGTGGACCAGGCCGAAACTGATGGCGCCTTTCCAGATTGACCTTGGCATGGGTGCGGCTCCTTGTGAATTGACGGTCTTCTGGTGACTCGCTGGGTCCGGTAAAAGTTTCGCCACGCGGATGTGCGGACAGATCGTGTTACACCTGATGAGGAAGTATTTAGTGTCGAAATACGAACCCGGGGCGTAGCGTGTTATCGAAAGCAGGTACCACTCGCTCAGAGAGGCTTTGTCATGAACACTTGTGTGCGTCACCTTGCAGCGCTCGCGTTGGGCCTTACGTGTGTTTCCATGGCCCAGGCGCAGAACCTGCCTGGCAACAGCAACGCCAATCAGGGGCCGATCCACCGGGCCAACCCCAACAGCATGCAGGGCACTCAGCCCAACGCGCCGGCCATCCGTGGCAATCAGACCGGCCCCACCACGCCTGCGCCGACCCTGGAAAACCGTGGCATCGGCAACCGCTACCCCCAGCGCGAGGCCGCGCCCAGCCGGCCTTCGACCGAAACCAAAGCCCCCACCTATGACGCCAACGGCAATCGTCGCTAAGGAACCGTGTCTTATGTCTTTACGCAAAACGCTGCTCGCTGCGCTGTGCGCAACCACCTTTATTCCCGTCGCGGCGGTACACGCCGCCGATCAGCAACAGTTTCCCAGCGAGCAGGGCAGTGTCACCGTCACGCCCGTCGCCAAGGGCCTCGATCACCCGTGGGCAGTGGCCTTCTTGCCGGACAAGCAAGGTTTCCTGGTGACCGAGCGTCCCGGCCATCTGCGGTTTGTCAGCCCCGAGGGCAAGCTTTCGGCGCCGCTGAGCGGCGTGCCCGAGGTCTGGGCCAAGGGGCAGGGCGGTTTGCTTGATGTGGTGCTCTCGCCGGACTTCAAGCAGGACCGCATGGTGTACCTGTCTTATGCCGAAGGCGGCGGCAAGGGTGGCACGGCCGGCACTGCGGTAGGGCGCGGGCGCCTGGCGGACGACTTGAGCGGGTTGAAAGACTTCAAGGTGATCCTGCGTCAGGAGCCCAAGCTGTCCACCGGCAATCACTTCGGCTCGCGGCTGGCATTCGACCGCGACGGTTATCTGTTCGTCACCCTTGGCGAGAACAACGACCGGCCCACCGCCCAGGACCTCGACAAGTTGCAGGGCAAGGTGGTGCGCATCTTCCCCGACGGGCGGGTACCCGACGATAACCCGTTCGTCGGCCAGCCGGGCGTGCGTCCCGAGATCTGGTCCTATGGCCAGCGCAACCCGCAGGGCCTGGCACTGAATCCCTGGAGTGGCACGATCTGGGAAAACGAACACGGTCCGCGTGGCGGCGATGAAATCAACATTATCGAGCGCGGCAAGAACTACGGCTGGCCGCTGGCAACCCACGGTATCGATTATTCGCTGACGCCGATCCCCGAGGCCAAGGGCAAGACGGTCGAGGGTACCGTGGCGCCGCACCATGTCTGGGAAAAATCCCCAGGCATCAGCGGCATGGCCTTCTACGACGCCGACCGTTTCAAGCCGTGGCAGCACAACGTGTTCATTGGCGCGCTGGCCACCCAGGAGCTGATCCGCCTGCAGTTCGACGGCGACAAGGTGGTGCATGAGGAGCGCCTGCTCGGGGAATTGAAAGCGCGCATCCGCGATGTGCGCCAGGGGCCTGACGGCTACCTGTATGTGCTCACCGATGAAGCCAATGGCGTGTTGTATCGCGTCGGTTTGAACGAGGACTGACGGATTCGATGACATCCAACGGTGGAAGGGTGCAGCCCCTTCCACGCTTTACAGAGCGCTAGAGGCCCAGCTCGGACAGCCCCGGATGATCATCCGGACGCCGGCCCAGCGGCCAATGGAACTTGCGCTCGCTTTCCTTGATCGGCAGGTCGTTGATGCAGGCGAACCGATTAGCCATCAGGCCGTTGTCATCGAATTCCCAGTTCTCATTCCCGTAGGAGCGGAACCAGTTGCCCGAATCGTCGTGCCATTCGTAGGCATAACGCACGGCGATGCGGTTATCGGTGAACGCCCACAGTTCCTTGATCAGTCGGTAGTCGAGTTCCTTGGCCCATTTACGCGCAAGGAACTGCCTGGCGTCCTCACGGTTGCAGGCGAATTCGGTGCGGTTGCGCCACTGTGTGTCCAGGGTGTAGGCCAGGGATACCCGCTGCGGGTCGCGCGAGTTCCAGCCGTCTTCGGCCAGGCGGACTTTTTCGACGGCCGACTCACGGGTAAACGGCGGCAGCGGCGGGCGGGCTTCAGACGTGGATGACATTGGCGACTCCTCGGGATCGAACGTCGCCCCTGGTTGCGGCGACGGATTATCGGGTGTTTGACGGCAACGATGATAGCGCGGCTTTCGAGACCTCGGCAGTCTCATGGTGTAAGCTCGGGGCCTCTTCGGATTCGACCCATTGCGAGCCTTATGCCGTCGTTCTTCAAACGCTCCCTGTTGCCCAAACTGCGCGGTTTTCCACTGTCCACCGAAGCGATCGAGGTGCTGTCCGGCGCCGCGGCCTTTCGGCACTGCCTGCTGGAAAAAATCCCCCAGGCCACCCGACGCATCTACATCGTCGCGCTGTACTTGCAGCAGGACGAGGCCGGGCAGGAGATCTACGACGCGCTGCACGCCGCCAAGGCTGCGCGGCCCGAGCTTGAGATCGTGGTGGTGGTCGACTCGCTGCGTGCCCAGCGCGGCCTGATCGGCGCCGGCAAGCAACCGGGCAACAGCGCCTGGTATCAGGCGATGACCCAGTCGCATGCCAGTGAAGTGCCGGTGTACGGCGTGCCGGTGCAGACCCGCGAGCTGTTCGGCGTGCTGCACCTCAAGGGTTTCGTGATCGACGACAGCGTGCTCTACAGCGGCGCCAGCCTGAATAACGTGTACCTGCACAAGTTCGACAAGTACCGCTTCGACCGTTATCACCTGATCCACAGCCAGCCGCTGGCCGACTCCATGCAGCACCTGGTGGAACACGGCCTGATCGCCTCCAGGGCCGTGCACCGCCTGGACCTGCCGAACCCGCCGACCACCCGCAGCCTGCGCAACGACATCGGCGACCTGCGCAGTCGTCTCAAGCACGCCGCGTATGACACCACGGCCGGGCAGTTGCCCAACGGTCACCTGTCGGTCTGCCCGCTATTGGGGGTGGGCAAGAACAACCCCCTGAGCCGGGTGATTCTCGAGTTGATCGCCAGCGCCCAGCAGCAACTGACCATCTGCACGCCGTACTTCAACCTGCCGCTGCCGGTGACCCGCGAAATCAACCGGGCCCTGGCGCGTGGGGTGAAGATCGACATCATTGTCGGCGACAAGACCGCCAACGACTTCTACATCCCGCCCAGCGAGCCGTTCAAAGTGATTGCGGCGCTGCCGTACCTGTATGAAATCAGCCTGCGCCGTTTCGCCAAGCGCCATCAGCCGATGATCGACAGCGGCCAGTTGAACCTGCACCTGTGGCACCACGGCGACAATAGCTACCACCTCAAGGGCATGTGGGTGGACGAGCGCTACACCTTGCTCACCGGTAATAACCTCAACCCACGGGCATTTCGCCTCGACCTGGAAAATGCCCTGCTGATCGACGACCCGCAAGGCCAATGGCTGGCGCCGCGCGCGCAGGAGCTGGCGCAGATTTTCCGCCATACCACGCGTATCGATGGCTATCAGCATCTGCAGACGCTGGTGGATTACCCGGCGGCGGTCGGCAAGTTCCTGCGCCGGGTCAGCCGGGTGCGGATCGAGCGGTTGCTTTATCGCATCCTGTAGCGGGCAACCCCACAGGGTGACACTTCTTTATCGGGTGTATTGAGAACTCTCCTACATGCGGCCTATGGGTTATCTCATAGGCTTTTTGTTGACGGTTCTTAAGGACGAGAACTCTTGCGTTCAACCGTGAAGAGTACTTGAAATGTCGACACTTGCATCAGTGGGTTCTGCCCCATCTTCATTCGTATCTACAGTCAGCCGAGCTGAAAACGAACCTGACCATTCTCAGGCAGGATCAAGCCCTGGGGACGGTCGCACGGTGACTGAGGTTCCGGGCGCACCACGGGGACAGGATGGGCAACTGAGACAGGCGCGGTTTGAGCCTGTCGCCGCTCGCCACAAGCGCGAGAGTCGCGCTGCAAATACTGGCCCTGCGGCTTTGGAAGAATTCGGAACCCCAGGGTTTACGCAAAAGGCTGATGAAACGTTACAACAATCCTTGATTGAGTGGCTGATTACCGGCAAGTCCAAAGACCACCTCTTCCCTCGAAATGCCTCTATCCAGCCCTTCATTGATGTCTTCAACAAGGCCGCACGGGAGCCAAAGGTGCAGGCCTGGTTAAAATCCATGGGCATGGATGTCTCATCGGTGCGCGTGTTCAGCGATGGTGTGGAAGGCACTGTGTTGATCAAAGGCAAGCAGGTCAAATGCAGATTCACCGCCACTGACGGGTCAGGATGGAACGAGGTCGGCGCCAGGTTGACTGAGGCAGCGGACAAATTGTCCCCCAACTCCGCCGGGGTACTGCTGCCGCAGAAAGGTCGCTTCGTGGATTTGGATACCGTCTTCAATTTCTACGGTGTGGAACCGCCCCACAGCGATCAGCAAAAAGCGTCCCTTGGTGAACTGCTCAAGACCGCTGGCTGGCCAGCGATAACCGACGATAAACGCAGTCTGTGGCGTCAGCAGTACGCGCAGCTGCTACAGAAAATCAGCGATATTGATGCTCGATCAAGCCTCGCGACTCAACTCTTGCAGTTGGTTAAAGATGCCGTTGACACCGATACCCTCAGCCTTGGCGACAGACTGGCAGTGGTTCGGCCCGAGTCCACGCTGGCGCAAAAAAGCCAGGCACCGCGTGAGCACTTTGCAGCATGGCTTGCGCTGCCCGCGTTCAAGACATTCATTGAAAAAGTTGGCTTCGGCGGCGTGGACCAGGTCTACAGGATAGTCGATGGCGATCTGCAAATACTTGACCGGCGTAGCCAATGGTTTCCCCTGGGCAGTTTTCTGCAGGACGAGATCAGTAAGGTCGGCGTCGGTGGCAGTCCGCAAGAAAGACAGGCTATAGAGACCCTGGACAAGCGCTTCGGTCAGTTGCAGGAAATGTGCAAGTCGATCGGCAATACTGTGTACTCGCAGCCTCTATACGATGCGCGTCAGTACCTGGTTTTTTCCGGGCTGGGATCCCCCCGCACACTGGCGCAGGTTTACGCGGCCATCAGCGGACTGAGCGAAAATCTTCCTCCAGCCCCACCGCGCTGGACCCTGCCGTCTACACGGCCGGAGAACCCGAATCGTGCATGGGCGGACGCGGGTTTTGGCAAGTACCTGCTCAGCTCGATGCAAACCGGTTATGCACTTGTAAAGATCCCTGACGATACGTCCCTGGCGCCTGCTCTGGACATTTACCGCCAGGTCTTGGCCCAGCCCGACCTGCAGGCGTGGATCAAAAGCAAAGGGTTGGAAACGGACGGGCTGGAGTTTCACCGGGACAGCATCAGCGGCTATGCCAACCTTGACGGCGTGCGCACGGCCGTGACCTTCAGCACCGCTGACAATTCCGGCTGGTGGCAGGTCAGCGAGAAACTGCGCTTGATCACAGAGGTGCTGGACCCGGCGGACGAGGGCCTGTATTACCTGAAAGAGGGGGAGTCGTGGCTGCCTGTCGGGGTCGTCGTGCAGGCTTATGGATTGCCGCAGCTTGACGCTTACGAAGGCCGAAACCCGGTGATGGCGCAGCTGCAAACCGGCGCGCTGGTGATGCCCGCTAGACAGTACCAGAGCCTCGGCAGCCGTCTGGAGCACGTGCGGCAAACGATCGGTGACCTGGATGAGCGCGCCTACCTGGGCGATTACCTGGAGCGCAAGATCGGCAATGCGCCTGACGATGCGCCTTGGGACTGGTCCGAACATGCGGCGCAGCCATCCGCCAGCTCATCGTTGGTCGCGGGTGATCATAGGGTTCGGGCAAGTCTTCAGCGATTGACTGAATCGCCCGCGCTGCGCACTCATCTGGAAAAAGCCGGCTTCTTCTGGGAGGGGCAGCCATTTCGGCTGTCCGAAGGCAAATTCGAGCATCAGCTCCCGGACGGGGGTTGGCTGGATCTTACAAGCGTCATCAGTGCGGATCGCGGGCTGGAACTGGAGCTGCACCAGTTGATGGATCTGAGCCATGCCCGGGGACATGCGCTTTATTCGGTGCCGTCATACGACGTCCGCCAACTCCTGGACTATAAGGGCCTGGGCTCACCGCGCACGGTTGGCGAGACGCGCAATGTGGTGCGATGGTTGCGCAGTGCGTTGCCGCCGGCGCCGCCGTTGGGGAATTACTCCGGCCTTTTGGAAGAACCGTGGTCTCCTGGCAGATTGACGGCAGGCGATAAAGCCAGCCTCAAGGCCGAGGCCGACAGGCGTCTGGGTGGGCAGAGTCCGCCGGTTTTCGACTACCTTGAAGAGACATCGCCGGAACTGCTGCAACAGAACCCGGCGGAGTGCCTGGAAAAATTTCTGAACAGCCGCGAGGTTCTCAACGACGGTGACGCCTTTGCCCACATGTTGAAATGGCAAGCGTCACCAGTGCCCAAAGCCGTGCGGCAACAGTTGGCGCTCGCTGCGCTCACCTTGCACGCAGGAGTGAACGTACCGCCCCGGCCCGGCTATATCGCGGGCTATGCACTCTACCAACCGAGCAACATGGGGCGCACTTTCAACGCAGTAAGGCGCGACCTTGAGAAACATCTGCAGCTTGAGCGGGGCCTTGACCCGAAACTTGCGGTACTGGTGGCACAGGTCGGCCTTGCGCAGGTGGCGCCCGAATTGCTGATCATGGACGTGCCCAAGGAAATCAGAATTGGCACGCCTGGCTGGATGGAGCTGCGGCTGGGTGCTGCCATGGCAGAACTGAAGGGCCCAGGCACCAGCCGCATGATGAACGAACAGCAGATCAGCGATCTGACCACGCTGGCCGCCACCAGCGAAGAGCAGGCTATCCTGATTCAGCTGCCGGCCATGAGGATCCTGCTCGACTGGGCAGTGCTCAATGGGGTCATCCCTGCTGCTGTGGCGGGAGAGCATCCCGAATCGGCGCTCAAAACTGCCACCGCAGCCTTTTTCAAACAACGCCGGGAGGTCAACGACGCATTGAACGCCGTCGCAGAGCTACCGGCGCGCAAGGCCATTGCCATCAGGGAACTGCTCAAGGTATTTCCGGGCATCACGCGCAACGAGCTGGAAACGATGAAAGTACTGCTTGCCGACTCCGATGCTCGACGCAATACGCCCATTTCCGAGCCTCGCGCACGTTCGCTCATCGAAACCTACATGACCGGCGACTTGATGCCAGGCAAATGGATACTTAGGGATGACATGCCTGAAAGGCTGTCAAGGCATCGATCGACTCCGTTTCAGACGAACCTCGCCGTTGAGGCGCCTGCCGAGAAGCGCGCAGAACTCGATGAACGAATTCGTAGACTTCCCGCGTTGAAGCCGCTGCTTGAACAAGCCGTCGATGCGCACAGCGCGACCCTCAAGACTGCCTACGCCACTCAGCTCAAACTCATGTTTGCCAAACTCCCCCTGGCCGACCGTCAACTGCTTGACCACCCGCAGAGCGTCGTCACTGTGTTTACCGTGCGCGGCGAGACCGGGCTGCCGCCCGCCACGCAGACCGACGCCGATGTGCAAGCCGCGAGAGGTCGGCAAGGTACATTGATGAGGGTCGAACTGGGCAAGCAGGTGTGTTATTTCGAGGTGTTTGTCAATGGGGAAATCATCAAACGCACTGACCTTCCTCAACAACTGAGAGAGGGTGATGTGCTTAAAGGTAAACCCAATCCGTTAGGTTTGAATGGTATCTACGTAAAGGCCTTTACGGGCGGATTCAAACTTAACCTGGACCTGGACGCTTACTTGAAAGGTGCTACGCCCAGGCCGAACGTGTCGTCCAAGGTTATCGTTGAACGCATTGGCGAGCCCATTGGCGGCGTTAAATCGGCCGGTGGTGCACCCAGCTCGGACATGATTGACACGTATGCATCGCCGAAGACCCACAGCATCGCGACGCTGATTGCCGACAAGAATTTGTATGAAAGCGATGAGCAGATGCTGCTCAGGGCCGAAGGTACCTTGCCGCTGGAAAAAAAACGCGAAGCGCTCGCCCGGGACAAGGCTATTTTGAAGGGCCTCGTCCCCTTTCTCGGTGCTTATCAGGAGTTTTCGGACGGCAATATCGGCAGTGGGTTGTTCGCCCTGACATTGGACGTGGGCGGGGTCCTTATTGGAGCCGGAGGCCAGGTGCGGTCGTTGTTGCGTACGGCCAAGGCGCTTACGCCCAACCCGTTGGGTAGCGCATTTCGCCGGTTGGGAAGTGCGGTTTCGCCCCTGACACCGCGTAAGGCCTGGACAAAGCCGGTTGCAAGCTTCAGCGACAGGGCGTTCAACTTCATCAAGGAGTCGGCATTATTGGCAAACGGGGTCATGAATCCGGCGGATGGTTACGCGCAGTTGACAGCAGCCGCCGTCAAGGGCGTGTTCAAGCTATCGCGGCTGGTGCCAAGTGCATCGTTGCTCGGCAAGGCCTCGCCCCACCTGATCACGATTGAAGAGAAATTGAGGGCTTATTGGTTGGCCGGTGGATTGGATTCGGCACCAGCGCCTCGCCAATCAGGCCAGGCCGGTACCAGTCAGGGTGTCGCCGTCGTAGCGTCCAGGGTCAACGGTGTCTGGTATGCGCTCAACCCGCAAACGGGTAAGCCGGATGGAACACCGTTATCTGACTTCCATGTGTAGCCCGGCAAACACGCCAAAAGCGTCCGGGCGCCCATACAGGCGGTCCGAACACTCAGTGGCATATCAGTTCAAACCCAACTTGCCCCGCAGGGTCGACAGGTCTTCGGCCAGGGTATTAACCGGACCCACCAGGGCCTTGCGGTCGTTTTCCTTGACCTTGTCGTAGGTCTGGAAACCACCGTCCGGGGTTTTGTATTTGGCGAGGATCTTGTCCACCGTTGCGAAGTTCTTGTCGACCTTGGTCAGGAACGCCTTGTCCTGTTTGTCGATCTGGCCGCGGAACAGGTCAACGATTTTCTTCGCACCGTCGATGTTGCCCTGGAAGTCGTAGAGGTCGGTGTGGCTGTAGCGGTCTTCCTCACCGGAGATCTTGGTCGCGGCGACTTCTTCCAGCAGCGCGGCGGCGCCGCCGACGACTTTTTCCGGCGGGAAGGTCAGGCCGTCGACGCGGGTTTTCAGGTCATTGACATCGGTGTTGAGCTTGGCGGTCAGCGCTTCCAGGCCCTGGGTGCTGTTCTGCGAGAACAGCGCGTATTCGATGCGGTGAAAGCCGGTGAAGTCTTCGGCGGTCACACCTTTTTCGTGGTCGTCGACACGTGAGTCGATGGACGCGTCCAGGTCGCTGAACAGTTCGGCAATCGGCTCGATGGACTCGTAGTGCACACGGGTCGGCGCGTAGAGCTTTTTCGCCGTGGCCAGGTCGCCCTTGTTGATCGCAGCGGTGAACGCCTGGGTCTGGGTGACCAGCTCGGCGATCTCTTCGGTGACGTAGATCTTGTAGTCCGACACCGGACCGACCAGGTCCAGGGGCGCGGTGGCGGCAAATGCGCTCAGCGGCGAGAGGGTCATTAGCAACGACAACGCAATAGTCGACTTCTTCATGGGACGCTCCGGTTTTTTAGGTATTGGCAGTGGTTTGAGGGGGCGTGGCCGCCAGCAGCGTGCGCCCGATAAAGTCCCTGGGCCCGGTAACGCCGGGCAAGGTGAAGAAATACCCGCCGCCCACCGGCTTGAGGTACTCCTCCAGAGGCTCGCCATTGAGCCGGGTCTGCACGCTGATAAAGCCTTTCTCCAGGTCGGCCTGGTAGCAGATGAACAGCAACCCCATGTCCAGCTGACCGTTCTTGTTGACACCGTTGGAGTAGTTGAACGGCCGGCGCAGGATCAGGTTGGCCTGGGTCTGCGGCGTGCGCGGGTTGGCCAGGCGGATGTGCGCATCGAGCTTGGTCAGCTTGCCTTCCGGGTCTTTGCTGTAGTCCGGCACCTGGGATTCGCTGTGGCCCCCCATGGGTGCACCGGTGGGTTTGACGCGGCCGATGATGCTTTCCTGTTCCTGCAACGGCGTGCGATCCCAGCGTTCGACGAAGTTGCGAATGATGCGCACCGCCTGGTAGCTGCCATGGGCGGCCCAGGCCGGTTCATCGCTGCCGGGCTGGACCCAGACGATCTGGTCCATGGTCTTGGCATTGTTGGAATCCGGATTGGCCGAACCATCGCGAAAGCCGAGGAAGTTACGCGCGCTCTGCGCCGGCTCGCCGGGTTTGGTCGGTGCCTGGGGCGGCACACTGCCTTCCTGTTTCCAGCGCACCAGCAGCAGGTCGGGCAGATTTTTCACGATGTCGCGCAGGGCATGGATATTGGTGTCGGTCGTGTTGGAGCAGAACTGCAGGCTCAGGTCGCCGTGGCACTGCGCCGGCTCCAGCGCATCATTGGGGAAACCGACCATGCGGCTCAGCCGCTTGGGCTTGACCGCTGCAAGGCCGAAGCGCTCATCAAACAACGACTCGCCGACCGACACGGTGATGGTCAGGTTGTCCGGCGTGACCACCGGGCCAAGGATGCCGGAATCGGTGGGCGGCAGTTTCGGGTCGACCTGGGGCACGGTGCCGCCGGTCATCAGAAAACGGATGCGCTCGTTGAGGGTATGAAACAGCCGCTCCAGGTCTTCGCGGTCGCTGGCCAATACGTCGAATGACACCAGCATGCCGCAGGCCGGGCGGGGGGTAACGATGCCGCTCTGGTGCGTGCCGAAAAAATCGTGGTGGTCCTGGGTCTTGTCACTGCGCGGTGCAGTGGTGACCTGTTCGGCCGCGGCGGCCATCGCCGGGCAGCTCAGGCTGCTGCCGGCAATCGCAGCGCCGGTGGCGGCCATGCCCAGCAGGACACGGCGGCGTTGTGCGGAAAACTGCTCTGAATCACTCATGTATGCGTTCGTCTCACTGCAGGCCGGAAAGGCCAAGGGCGGGGTCGATTCCATCGAGTGCGGCGGCCAGTGCCTTGGCCTTGTCGGCGATCTGCTTGCGCTGATCAACGGTGATGCTGTCGTAGCGGGCGTAACCGTTATCCACCTTGAATCCCTGGAGTTCGCTGTCGAAGGCGGCGAGGGCACTGTCGATAGTGGGCAACAGGTCGGCGGCGGACTTGCTCAGCAGTGGTCGCATCAGCTCCACCACTTTGTGCGCGACCTGGAGGTTGGCGGCAAACCCGTTGAGGTCGATATGGCTGTAGCGTTCCTCTTCACCGCTGGCCGCGCGTACATCGGCCAGGCTGTTGAGGTTGCGCACCACAATGCTCACCAGTTGCTCCGGCGGCAGGGACTGGGCCAGCAACTGCTGCTTGAGCGTGGTGACGTCGGCCACTAGGCGCTGCGCAATCGGCGCCAGGCCATCGAGGCTGCGCTGCTGGAACAGGCTGTATTCCAGGCGGTGGAAGCCACTGAAGGCCGGGTCTTGCTCGCGTTTTTCAAAGTAATCGGCGCGCGCGTTGATCGCGTTGTCCAGTTCGGCCAGGCGCTGAGCAGCCGGCGCCAGGCGCTGGTAGGCCTCACGCGCCGGCACATACAGCGCCTGGGCTTGGGCCAGGTCGCCGGCGTCGATGGCTTGTTGCAGCGCCGTTGTCGTCTTGACCAGCGCGCTGCCCTGGCCGCTCAGGTACACGCGAAATTCCGACAGCGGTCCGATAAAAGCCACCATCGAAGGTTTGGCCTTGGCCTGGGCGTCGGACTGCGCAGTCGGCGTTACCCGCAAGGTGCCGCGCGGGTTGCTCAGCAGCCCGCAGGTGATCGCGTAGTCGCCGGGCAGCAGGTTGGCGTTGATCACCTGGCTCAGGCCCGGCGCAATGTTCTCGCGCTCCTCGACCACCAGCACGCCATCGAGGATTTCCCACTCCACGGCGCGGTCCGAACGGTTGACGATGCGAAAGCTCGCGCGGCCGGCCGGCACGGTGAGCGCATTGGGCTCGCAGGCATGGCCGTGGAGGGTCACGGTGATTTCATTGTGGTTGGCCTGGCGTTTGCTCGCGGCCAATTGCGAGGCGTAATAGAACAAACCACCGGCGGCGATCATCACGACCACCGAGCCTGCCACGGCCCAGCGCAGGGCGCGGGACGGCGGGGCGGGTTGAGGCGTTGGGCTGGACAAGAGACGGTCCTTACTGACTGGAAGCGGAAGAGGATTGGGCGACAGGCGCAGCAGGCGATGCGGGCAGGAAAAACATCACCAGTGCCACCACCAGGTAAATCAGATAGGCGCCAAGGGTGCTCACGGTCGGCGCTTCCTGGTAGCCGAACATCCCGGCTAGCACCGAGCCCAGCGGGCTGTCCATTGGCAGCGCGCTGCTGAAATCGAACAGCACGGTTTGCAGGTGGTTCCACACACCGGCTTCGTGCAGGGCCTGCACCGAGTTGGCGAGGATGCCGGCGGCCACCACCAGGATAAACAGGCCGGTCCAGCGGAAGAACGCGCCGAGGTTCAGGCGCATGCTGCCGCTGTAGATCAGGAAACCGACGATGATCGCCAGGATCAGGCCGAGCAGCGCACCGATCGGCGCGCCAGGGCCTTCGCTCTGCTGGAACACCGCGAGCAGGAAAAACACGGTTTCCAGGCCTTCGCGGGCCACGGCGAAAAACACCATCAGGATCAAGGCCGTGACCTGGTGTCGGGAACCGGTCAGGGCGTGATCGAGGGAGGCGTGCAGCGAGTGCTTGATCGAGCGGGCCACCTTGCGCATCCAGAACACCATCGAGCTGAGGATGCCCACGGCCACCAGTCCGACAATGCCTTCGAACAATTCCTGCTGCTTTTGCGGAAACTCGGCACTCACCAGTTCCAATCCACCGCCCACCAGCAAGGCCAACGCAGCGGCGAGAAACACCCCGATCCACACCGCCGGCATCCACTGGCCACGGCCGGTTTGCTGCAGGTAACTGGCGATGATGCCAACGATCAACGCGGCCTCAATGCCCTCGCGCAGCATGATGAGAAAGGGGACAAGCATTCGGCACCACAGGGTAATTAGGTAGGGTGCTAAGTTGTAACATAATGATACTCATTACTAAACAGGAAAACTTGACGTTTGCTGAACCCTGGCTGAACGGTGGTGGCAAAGCGCAAGCGCCCTTATGATGCTCGCCATCTTCAGTGTGATCGGATTGCCCCGCAGCCCATGTCGGAAAAAGACACCATCTCTGTCCACCTTGTGCGCGAGGCTTTGTTGCAGAGCTGCGCGCCGGGCGCCGCTACGCTTGAGGCCCTGAGCAAGGTCGGCATCGACCCGGCGCTGCTGGAGCAGCCGCTCGCCCGCGTTCCCGCCACAGCCTATGCGCGCCTGTGGCGTTTGCTCGCACGGCGCAGCGACGATGAGTTCTTCGGCATGGACCCGCGCAAGCTCAAGTCCGGCAGCCTGGCGTTCCTGTGTCGTGCCGCAATGGCGCAACCGAACCTGGGCGCGAGCCTGGAAACCGGCCTGGGTTTTCTGTCCTTGATGCTGGAGCAGATGCCCGCTCAACTGGTGCGCCAACAAAGCCTGGCCGAAATCGTGTTGCTCGAACCCGCGCCTAAACGCGCGTTTACCTATTTCACCTATTGGATGATCGTGCACGGCGTCGCCTGTTGGCTGGCGGGCCGGCGTATCCCGATCCTGGCCATTGAGCTGCGGTGTCCGCAACCGGCCTTTTATGACGATTACCGGGTGATGTTCTCCGACAACTTGCGCTTCGACCGGCCGCGCACGCGCATGATCTTCTCCGCCGATTGCCTGGACCTGCCGATCAAGCGCAGCCCGCAGGAGCTGCAGCGGTTTCTGGCGCATGCGCCAGCCAACATTCTGGTCAAATACCGCGACCCGCAAAGCCTGGCCACGCGCATCAAACACGACCTGCGCCAACTGCCGCCCGACACCTGGCCGAAAACCGACGGCCTCGCGGCGTCGCTGTGCGTGTCCGCCTCGACCCTGCGACGCCGTCTGGCTGAAGAAGGGCAGACCTACCTGGGCCTCAAGGACAACGTGCGTAAAGAGTTGGCCATCGTATGGTTGGCCGAACCGCAGATCAGCTTTGCCGAGATTGCCGCGCGGTTGGGATTTGCAGACACCAGTTCGTTTTATAAAGCCTTTCGCAAATGGTCCGGATCAAATCCGGGCCATTATCGCAGTTTGATCCTGAACGAAATAATGCCTGGCAAGTAGTGCCAGTGTGGGACCAGAACGTCGCTGACAGCGTCATTCTTTTAGGAATTTGCCACGTAGCTCCTTTCCCAAGACCCAAAAAAAAGCCCCATGACCGAATGGGTCACGGGGCTAAAATTGGCTGGATGCGACCAACCAAAGGAGCTCTTTACATCACTTGCTGCTAGCGACAACCGTGTCCGGCTGCCAGCCACCGCCCAGCGCCTTGTAGATCGCGACAATCCCGCGATACAGGTCCACTTCGGCCTGAGCCTGGGCGTCTTCGGCGGCCAGACGTTCCCGTTGGGCATCAAGCAACACCAAAAAGTCCACCGTGCCTTCGCGATAACGAATGGCCGCGAGGTCGGCGGCGGCGCGGCTGGACTCACTCTGACGGATCAACGACAGCAACCGCTGTTGGCGTTTGCCGTAATCACTGAAAGCATTTTCCGATTCTTCCAACGCCAGCAGCACCTGTTGCTCATAGGTCGCCAGCGCGCCATCGGCCTCGGCGTCCGCGCCGCGCAAGCGCGCACGCACGCTGCCCAGGTCGAACGCCGCCCAGGTAATGCTTGGGCCGAGCGCCCAGGCATTGGCTGCCGATGAGCCGATCTGCGAACCGCGCCCGGCGGTGAAGCCGAGGAAGCCGCTGAGGCTGACCCGTGGGAACAGATCGGCCTTGGCCACGCCGATGCGGGCGGTGGCGGCGGCCAGCTTGCGTTCGGCGCTGAGGATGTCCGGACGCCGTTGCAGCAGTTGCCCCGGGTCGCCGATCGGCAGCGCCTTGGCAATCGCCGGCAGGTCTTTGGGGCTCAGGTCGACGCTGAGCTTGTCCGGGCGCTGGCCGAGCAGGGTGGCGATGCGGTTGCGCTCGCGCACCTGTTCGGCCTGCAGCTGCGGCACGCTGGCTTCCACCGAGGCCAGGCGTGCATCGGCGCGCTCCACATCGAGCTGGTCGCCCACGCCGGCATCACGCAGGCTCACCGTGATGCTGCGTGAGTCCTGCTGGTTCTTCAGATTGTCCAGGGCAATGCGTTCGCGCAGTTGCGCACCGCGCAACTGGCCGTAGGCATCCACCAGTTCGGCAATCATGCTCACTTGCAACTGGTACAGGTCGGCCTCGGCTGCCTGCTGGTCGGCGTCGCTGGCTTCCAGATTGCGCTGGATGCGGCCGAACAGGTCCAGCTCCCAGGCCATGTCCAGCCCCAGGTCATAACGTTCGCTGTTGACGCGCCGAGTGGTCTGGCCAGGGATCTGCCCCTTGGCCAAGTCACTGCTGGCGCGGCTGGTGATGGTCGGCATGGCGTCATTGCTGGCGTCATCACGAATCGCCCGGGCCGCACGCAGGCGGGCAAACGCCACGCGCAGGTCACGGTTGCCTTGCAGCGACTGAGTCACCAACTGATTGAGGGTCGGGTCCTCGAACTGCTGCCACCAGATACCTTCGAACTTGGCGTGATCGTATTGCTTTGCGTCTGCAGCGGCGGTGATGTTCGCCGCCTCCGGCGTCTGGGTTTTGTAGTCCGGGCCGACGGCGCAGGCGGCGAGCGCCAGTACCAGCAGGCTCGGCAGGAATAGTTTCACGCTCATGGCTGTGTCTCCAGCTTCAAGGCCTTGGCCGCTTTGCGCGCCTGGCTGCGCTCCACATAGCGACGAATGAGTACGTAGAACACCGGCGTCAGCAACAGGCCGAAGAAGGTCACCCCGATCATCCCGGAGAACACCGCCACGCCCATGGCATGGCGCATCTCGGCACCGGCACCGCTGGACAGCACCAGTGGCACCACACCCATGATGAAGGCGAACGAGGTCATCAGGATCGGCCGCAGACGCAGGCGGCAGGCTTCGAGCACCGCAGCCAGCGGGTCAAGGCCCTCGGCCTGTTTGTCCTTGGCGAACTCGACGATCAGAATCGCGTTCTTGCACGCCAGGCCCACCAGTACGATCAGACCGATCTGGGTGAAGATGTTGTTGTCGCTGCCCGAGATGATCACCCCGGTGATCGCCGACAGCAGGGTCATCGGCACGATCAGGATCACCGCCAGTGGCAAGCTCCAGCTTTCGTACTGCGCGGCCAGCACCAGGAACGCCAGCAGCACGCAGAGCGGGAATACGAACAGCGCGGTGTTGCCCGAGAGGATCTGCTGATAGGTCAGGTCGGTCCACTCGTACGTCATGCCATTGGGCAGTTCATCCTTCAACAGTTTTTCAATCGCCGCTTGAGCCTGGCCGGAGCTGTAGCCCGGTGCGGCGTTGCCGTTGATCTCTGCGGTGATAAAGCCGTTGTAGTGCATCACGCGGTCGGGCCCCGAGGTGTCGCTGACCTTGATGAAGGTCGCCAGCGGGATCATCTCGCCCTTGTTGTTGCGCACTTTCAACTGGCCGATCTGGTCTTCGTCCTGACGGAACTGCTGTTCAGCCTGCACGTTGACCTGGTAGGTGCGGCCAAAGCGGTTGAAGTCGTTGGCGTACAACGAGCCCAGGTAGATCTGCAGGGTGTCGAAGATGTCGCTGATCGCCACGCCGTGGGTCTTGGCCTTCTCACGGTCGATGGCGGCATCGACCTGGGGCACGTTGACCGTGTAGCTGGTGAACAGACCAAACAGCTCCGGCACGCCACGGCTCTTGGTGATGATGTTCTGCACTTCCTTGTACAGCTCGTCGTAGCCCAGGTTGCCACGGTCTTCGACCTGCAGGCGGAAGCCGCCGATGGTGCCCAGGCCCTGTACCGGCGGCGGCGGGAAGATCGCCATATAGGCTTCCTGGATGCCGGCGTACTGGCCGTTCAAGGCACCGGCAATCGCACCGGCGGACAGGCTCGCGTCCTTGCGCTCATCGAACGGCTTCAAGGTCACGAACACGATGCCGTTGTTCGGGCTGTTGGTAAAACCGTTGATCGACAGGCCCGGGAAGGCGATGGCACTTTCCACGCCCGGCTGCTTCAAGGCGATGTCGGACATGCGTTTGATCACCGCTTCAGTACGGTCCAGGCTGGCGGCGTCCGGCAATTGCGCGAAGGCCACCAGGTATTGCTTGTCCTGGGCCGGCACGAAACCGGTGGGGGTGTGGGCAAAGCCGAACCAGGTCAGCACCATCAACCCTGCGTACAGGAACAACGCGATACCGCTGCCGCGAATCACCCGGCGCACGGTGCCGACGTAACCGTGGCTGGCTTTCTCGAAGAAGCGGTTGAACGGACGGAACAGCCAGCCGCCGAACAGTTTGTCGAGCACTTTGGAGAAGCGGTCCTTCGGTGCGTCATGGCTGCGCAGCAACACGGCGGCCAGGGCAGGGGACAGGGTCAGCGAGTTGAACGCCGAGATCACCGTGGAAATCGCAATGGTCAGGGCGAACTGTTTGTAGAACTGCCCGGTCAGGCCGCTGATGAACGCCGCCGGAATAAACACTGCACACAGCACCAGCGCCGTGGCGATGATCGGGCCGGTCACTTCGCTCATGGCCTTTTCCGTGGCCGGGTAGGGGTCCAGCCCCAACTCGATATTGCGCTCGACGTTCTCCACCACCACGATGGCGTCGTCCACCACGATACCAATGGCCAACACCAGGCCGAACAGCGACAGCGCATTGAGCGAAAAGCCGAACAGGTGCATCACCGCAAAGGTCCCGATCAACGAGACCGGCACCGCCACCAGCGGAATGATCGACGCGCGCCAGGTCTGCAGGAACAGGATCACCACCAGCACAACCAGGATCAACGCTTCGAACAGGGTATGCACCACCGCTTCGATGGAGCCGCGCACGAACACCGTCGGGTCGTAGGCGATGCGGTAATCCATGCCTTCGGGGAAGCTCTTCTTCAGCTCCGCCATCTTGGCGCGCACTTCGTTGGAGATGTCGATGGCGTTGGAGCCAGGGCGCTGGAAGATCGGGATCGCCACGGCCGGCTGGTTGTCGATCAGCGAGCGCAGGGCGTATTGGCTGGAGCCCAGCTCAACCCGTGCGACGTCCTTGAGACGGGTGATCTCGCCGTTGTCACCGGCGCGGATCACGATGTTCTCGAACTCTTCTTCAGTGACCAGACGACCCTGGGTGTTCACCGACAGCTGGAAGCTGGTGTCGTTGGGCGCAGGCTGCGCGCCCAGGGCACCGGCCGCTACCTGGCGGTTCTGTTCGCGAATCGCCGTCACCACATCGGTGGCGGTCAGGTTGCGCGAGGCGGTCTTGTTCGGGTCCAGCCATACGCGCAGGGAGTAGTCGCCCATGCCGAACAACTGCACGTCGCCGACGCCGCCGAGGCGGGCCAGTTCGTCCTTGATATTGAGGATCGCGTAGTTGGACAGGTAGAGCATGTCGTAGCGCTGATCGGGCGAAGTAACGTGCACCACCATGGTCAGGTCCGGGGAGGCCTTGTCCACGGTGATGCCGATGCGTGTCACTTCCTCGGGCAGTTTTGGCTGAGTGCGCGTCACGCGGTTTTGCACCTGCACCTGCGCGTTGTCCAGGTCGGTGCCCAGGGCGAAGGTGATGGTCAGGGTCAGCTTGCCGTCAGCGGTGGATTGCGAGGACATGTACAGCATGTTCTCGACGCCTGTGATTGCCTGCTCCAGCGGCGCGGCCACGGTTTCGCCGATGACCTTGGGGTTGGCGCCGGGGAAGTTGGCGCGTACCACCACGGTGGGTGGCACCACTTCCGGGTATTCGCTGATCGGCAATTGAAACAGCGAGATTGCACCCGCGATCAGGATCAACAGCGACAGCACCGCTGCGAAGATCGGCCGCGAAATGAAGAACTTGGAAAAATTCATCTTGAGTCGTATCCCTTAACCGCGTGGAGTCGCGACAGCAGCGAGCTTGGGCGCGGTTTTTTCCGGCGCCACCTGTTCGAGGTTGCTGGCTTCAAGCGCTTGTCGTTGTTGGGCGAGAGCGGCGAGGGTTTCCTGGCTGGCCATCGGGATGGTCTCCGGGGAAACCGGCGTACCCGGGCGCACGCGCTGCAGGCCTTTGACCACAATGGTGTCGTCCTTGCCCAGGCCGCTGCGCACGATGCGCAGGCCTTCGATCTTTGGCCCCAGCTCCACGGCGCGATAGGCCGGCTTGTCGCCTTCCATCACCAGCACGAACTTCTTGCCAAGGTCGGTGCCCACGGCCTCGTCGTTGATCAGCACGGCAGAATAGGTGCCGCTGCCCACCAGCTTGAGGCGGGCATACAGGCCAGGGGTGTATTCGCCCTTGCTGTTATCGAACACGGCGCGCCCGCGAATGGTGCCGGTGGCCGGGTTGACCTGGTTATCGACGAAGTTCATCTGGCCCAGGTGCGGGTTGCCGGCTTCATTGGACAGGCCCAGGTACACCGGGGTGGTCGCGCCACGGCGGCCCTGGCGCGCCAGCTCGGTGTACTTGAGGTACACGCGCTCGTCGGCGTCGAAGTAGGCATACACCTTGTCGGTGGAAACCACGCTGGTCAGCGCGGTGGTATCGGCCGTCACCAGGTTGCCGGCGGTGATCTCCGCGCGGCTGACCCGGCCGCTGATCGGCGAGGTCACGCGGGTAAAGCTCAGGTTCAGTTTGGCCAGGTCCAACTGCGCCTGGATCCCGGCGACCGCAGCGCGGGCTTCCTGGGCGGCGGTGGTGCGCGAGTCGGCCAGTTCGGCGGAAATCGCATTGCTCTGGCGCAGACGGTCACCGCGCTGGGCTTCGTTGTCACTGCGGTTGGCGGCGGCCTTGGTCTGTTGCAACTGGGCTTCAAGCTGGCGCACTTGCGCCTGGAACGGGCGCGGGTCGATCTGAAACAGCAGGTCGCCTTTCTTGACCAAAGCGCCTTCGGTAAAAGCGACTTGATCAATCTGGCCAGAGACCCGAGGACGAATCTGCACAGTTTCCGGGGCTTCGAGACGGCCGGTGAATTCGTCCCACTCGTTGACCGGTTGTTCCAGCACCTTGGCCACGCTGACTTTCGCCGGTGGCATGGCGGCGGCCTGATCGGGGGTCTTGCCGCAGGCGCTCATCACCACCACGGCCAATATCGCCAGGGGGAAGCGCAAGTGTTTGAGTGACTGTTCCATGAGGTGCATCCGCCAATGTATTTGAGATGGGCGGATCATGCGCGGGGTAGGGGTATGTCACGAATCGAATGAGGCGAAGGTGACTATCATTCGGAATGATATAAGCAGGAGGGGGGATGCTGGCTTGGGCCTGGGTACCTATCCGTTACCTCAGCAATGGATATGCCGTCTCATCACCCCTGGCCAAACAAGTCATAAGCATCAAGCAACCGATAAGCAATCTCCGGCCGTTTCTCCAGGCCCCGGCGAATCGCCGCCGGAATCGCCTGCCGTGTCTTGCGGCACATTCCCGGCAGTTCATCGATGACAATCTGAATTCCCCGCATGCTCCTGACCTCGGTATGCCCGGGCGCCACATGCACGCGAATCCCCAGCAGCTCATACATGCGCTGCTGCATGTGCTCCAGGTCCTGCAGACTCTTGAGATCTTCCAGCCGGGCAAGCAGCTTTTTTTCTTCCTGACGCGTCAGGCCAAGCACCCGCAGGTCCGCACCCGGCGCCTGCAGCAGCTGTTCACGGGCGCAAATACAGGCGCCGGGTGGGCAGGGTTGGCGAATTGTCATGTGCATTCCCTCCCCATTGCGGCGCCACCGACTTAATAGGTCAGCGCAACGCCCAGGCTGCCCAGGGCTTTCCAGTAATCAGGATAGGTCTTGGCCACGCAGTCCGGGTCCTGGATGCGAATGCCCGCGACCTTCAGCCCCGCCAGCGCAAAGCACATGGCGATGCGGTGGTCGGCGTGGGTGTCGATCAGCGCATTGCAGGAAGTGCCGGCCAGCGCCGGGTCGGCGGCTACCAGCAAGTCATCGCCCTCGATGGTCGCCAGGCCCGGGCGGATTTCGTTGAGGCCGTCGTGCAGGGCCTGCACGCGGTCACATTCCTTCACGCGCAGGTTGGCCAGTTCAGTGAAGCGTACCGGGGTGTTGTTGAAGGCGGCCAATACCGCCAGGGTCGGGATCGCGTCCTGCATCTGCGAGCCCACCACGGTGGCCGGCATGTTCGGGAACTGCGCGATCACCGCCTGGGCCCTGGCGTCCGGCTGGGTGAAATCCTGCGCGGCCACGCCGATATCGATACGGCCGCCGGTTAACACTTCAGCCGCCCACAGGTAGGTGGCGGCGGACGCATCCGGCTCGATCAGGTAGTCATGGGCACGGTAGCCGGTCGCGGCGACGCGCCAGGTGCTGTCGTCGACTACCTCCACCTGCGCGCCGAATGCGCGCATGCAGTCCAGCGTCAGGTCCACATAGCCACGAGCGCCAATGTCCTTGCCGGTCAGTGCCACTTCAATCGGTGCTTCGCCGCACGCCGCCAGCATCAGCAGCGCCGAGACGTACTGGCTGGACAAGCCGCCGTCGATCTCGAAGCGCTTGGCCTGCACCTTGCCCACGCCGTGTACGGTCACCGGCGGGCAGCCGGTGGGGCTGTCGACCTGAATGCCGTTCTGCCCGAGGGCGGTCAGCAGCGGGCCGATCGGGCGTTTTTGCATATAAGCGTCGCCGTCCAGCACGACGTTGCCTTGCACGGTGGCCACGGCGGCGGTGAGAAAGCGCATCGCCGTGCCGGCATTGCCGAGAAATAGCGGTTGCAGGGGCCGTTGCAGCTTGCCGGAACCGGTCACCACAAAGGTGGTGTCATCCGGCTCATCGATGGTCACACCCATCTCGCGCAAGGCCACCGACATATGCCGGGTGTCATCGCTTTTCAGTGCGCCGCTCAGGCGACTGGTGCCGGTGGCCAGGGCGGCCAGCAACAGGGCGCGGTTGGTGATGGATTTCGAGCCGGGGGGCGCGACCTTGCCGTTCAGGGGGAAATTGGGCGGGGTAACGGTCACGGTTTTCTGCGAACTCAAGGTGCAAGGCTCCTGATCAGGGCAAGGTGGCACGGAGTGGCCGACGGGCGGACTCGAATAATCGGCCAAAGCAGCGGTGCTTGTCGAGGCTTAGCGCAAGGCCAACCAGTAATCGTGCAGGGCGCGCGCGGCCGGTTCGATCTCGCTGACGCGCTGCTGGTGCGCCTGTACATCGAGGTCGGCCGGCAGCTCGAAGTTGTCCTGCTCGGCGCACTGGGCGATTTTTTCCAGGTGCGCGGCCTGCTCGGGCGGCAGGTCAGGCCAGTGGGCGATGGCCGCGCCACGGATGTAGCCAAAGCACCACTCTTCGGCGAGGGTCAGGGTGTGGCCCTGATGCTCGGTGTCATCGAAACGGGCCTTGAACCCCCGGGCATCGTTAGCCAGTTGGGCGGCCAGGGTATTCATGTGGCGTACGCACAGTTCGAGGAAACCCTGGGCTTCGTCCGCGCTTTCCCAGGCCGGGTTGTGTCCGCCCCAGATCGCCGGGAACCACTCGCCGACATCCACCCGGGCCGGGCTCGACACCAGCGCGGTGAAGTAGCCATCGAGTTCTGCCAGGTTGAGTACCGAATGGTCGTCGCCGTATTTGAGCAGGGTTTCGTCGATGAATTCGAAATCGGCCAGGGCGAGAGGGTGGCTGTGCATGGGCATGTCCTTTGAGCATGGAGCGCCGCGAGCGGGCGGCTTAAAGCGCGAAGGATGGCGGGTGCGCGGGGTTTTATCCAGCATTTTCCCAGCGGCTCGGTGCCCATGGCGCCGATAAGGGCGCGTCCGGCTTTTGGCCGATGCGCCCTTGCGCAGCCTTGTTATAGTCTGGCCCTTATCAATCGTCAGTCAGGGATCACTGCCATGTCCGAATACCAAGCCTTCGTCGTCGAACTCAGCGGCAACGTTGCCCATGTGCAGATCAACCGCCCGGAAAAGATCAACGCGATGAACGCGGCATTCTGGCGTGAAATCGTCGAGATCTTTCAATGGGTCGAAGACACCGACGCCGTGCGCGCCGTGGTACTCAGCGGTGCGGGCAAGCATTTCTCGTCGGGTATCGACTTGATGCTGCTGGCCCAGGTGGCCAATGACCTGGGCAAGGACGTGGGGCGTAACGCACGCCTGCTGCGGCGCAAGATCCTCGAGCTGCAAGCCTCGTTCAACGCGGTCGACAACTGCCGCAAGCCGGTGCTGGCGGCGATCCAGGGCTACTGCATCGGCGGCGCCATCGACCTGATCAGCGCCTGCGACATGCGTTACGCCGCCGAGGATGCGCAATTCTCCATCAAGGAAGTCGACATTGGCATGGCCGCCGATGTCGGCACCCTGCAACGCCTGCCGCGCATCGTCGGTGACGGCATGCTGCGCGAACTGGCCTACACCGGCCGTCAGTTCGGCGCCGAAGAGGCGCGCAGCATTGGCCTGGTGAACCGTGTGTACCCCGATCACGCCAGCCTGTTGGCCGGGGTCCTGGAGATTGCCCGCGAGATTGCCGCCAAATCGCCAATTGCCGTGACTGGCACCAAGGCCATGCTCAGCTACATGCGGGACCACAGCGTCAATGACGGTCTGGAATACGTTGCCACCTGGAACGCGGCTATGTTGCAATCCAACGATTTGCGCGTGGCCATCGCGGCCCATATGAGTAAACAGAAACCCGACTTTGTGGATTGACCGACATGACTCCAGGCTGGATTACCACAACGCTGCTGGACAACGAGACTCCCGGTGGCTGGGCCGTTGCGCGCAGCCGCGAGGGCTTTTTACAGGACGCCAATGGCCCGCTGTTTCCGCGTGAATGGCTCAAGCGCCAGGACCTGTCGGTGTTCGCCGAGCACGGTATCGGCCACCTCGATGGCGAGCCGGTGTACCTGCTGGAGCTCAACAGTGCCGCCGACGTGCCAGGCTGCAGTTGGCAGGGCCTGCGCGGCTTCATGCTGCAGGGCGATCACACCCTGTACAAGGTGCTGGGTTATGCGGCGCAAATCGGCACCTGGGCGCGTGAGCACCGTTTCTGCGGCAGTTGCGGTCAGCCCATGGTCCAGGTGCCGCGCGAGCGCGCGATGTTCTGCCCGCCCTGCGATTTGCGCAGTTACCCGCGCATTTCGCCGAGCATGATCGTGCTGGTGACCCGCGGCGACGAGATTCTGCTGGCGCGTTCACCGCGCTTTGTCACGGGGGTGTACAGCACGCTGGCGGGGTTTGCCGAGCCGGGCGAGTCGGCCGAGGAGTGCCTGATTCGTGAGGTGCGTGAAGAAGTGCAGGTGGAGGTGAAGAACATTCAGTACAGGGGCAGCCAATGCTGGCCGTTTCCCCACTCGATGATGCTGGGCTTTCATGCCGAATACGCCGGCGGCGAGATCGTGCCCCAGGCCGACGAGATAGAAGACGCGCAGTGGTTCAATATCCACGCGTTGCCGCCGTTGCCGGCGTCGCGCTCGATTGCGCGCTATCTCATCGACCTGTACCTGGCCCGTCGCCTAGGCCACGCTGAACCAGTGTTGCCAGGCTAGGCGTACGGTCAGACCAAGCACCACGGTGATGAACACCGGGCGAATGAATTTGGCGCCGCCGCTGATTGCGCTGCGTGCGCCAAAGAATGCACCGCACATCACCGACAGGCCCATGGCCAGGCCGACGATCCAGTCCACCGACCCATTGATGATGAACACCGTCAGCGCCGCCGCGTTGCTGACGAAGTTCATGCTGCGCGCCACGCCGCTGGCTTTCACCAGGTCGATGGGGTGCAACAGCATCGTGCTGACGGTCCAGAACGCGCCCGTGCCGGGCCCGGCCACGCCGTCGTAGAAACCCAGGCCGAAGCCCTGGGTGGCCTGCCATTTCTTCCTGATCGGCGCATCGGCATCCAGCGGCGCCTTGGGCGTTCCGCCGAACAGCAGATACACACCACAGGCGAAAACAATCACCGGGAGCATCTTGTTCAGCGTTTCGGCGGGCAGGTAATGCGCGACCACGGCGCCGGTCAGTGCACCAATCAGGGTGCCGACGATGGCGTGCACCCACTGGCGCGGATGGAACAGCTTGCGCCGGTAGAAGGTGAAACTGGCGGTGGCCGAGCCGAAGGTCGAGCTGAGCTTATTGGTGCCCAGCACCAGGTGCGGCGGCATGCCGGCCGTGAGCAGGGCAGGCGTGGTGAGCAAGCCGCCACCGCCGGCGATGGCGTCGATAAAGCCGGCGACAAAGGCAACCACGGCGAGGATGGCCAGGGTGGTGAGGTCTACGCTGAGTTCGAAGGGCATGGGCAGTCGACTTGGGTTGGCGGGCACAACGGGGTGGCTGTGACAAACGGCGCTATCTTACCTGACCGTCAGGCGTTCAATCGCAAAACTGTAATCAAAAAACGGACCTCTATACACTTCCTGCCTGGCCACGGGAGAACCGCCATGCCCCTCGCAAAAATCGCCATCGCCTCATTCGATGTCGACGCCCAGAAAAGCTTCACGCCACTGTGCCCCAAAGAGTTGCCGGTGGCCGGTGGTGACCAGATCGGCGCCGAGCTCAACTACATGGCCAGCCTTGCCGGTCATCGTATTGGCAGCAAGGACGCGCACACCCCGCACGCACCCTGGGTAGTCTCTCGGCACAGCGAAATGCTGCAGCCCACGGGCCTGGCGCATGCCGATGTCACCTGGGTCAACCACTGTGTGCCTGGCACCGAGGGCTTCACCCTGCTGGATGAACTGCCCACGCCCTACGACTACGATTACTTCGTCTGGAAAGGCGTCGAACCCGACCTGCATCCCTACGGTGCCTGTTACCACGATCTGCATGACAAGCTCTCCACGGGCGTCATCGAGTACCTCAAGGCTCACAGCGTGCAGCGGGTTATCGTCGGCGGCCTGGCTCTGGACTACTGCGTCAAGATCACCGCCCTGCAACTGCTCAAGGCGGGTCTGGCGGTGGTGCTGCACCTGCCGGCCTGCCGCGCGATCACGCCGGAGGGCGGCCTGGATGCCGTCGATCAGTTGCTCACGGCAGGCGCCGTCATCAGCCGGACCCGTGAAGAACTGGCCGCGACGCTCGTACGTTCCGATGCCTACGATTGATCAGACGGCCAAAAAAAGATAACGCGAAGTGCCCTGCGGCAAAAGGTAACGTCTCCTACATTCTTGTGCAGGATTGATTTTTTACCTTTTGCGCTCTTGTAAGGTAAGGAGTAAAGAAGTGCTTCCAGTGTATTCAGGGAGGGTCTCCACAGCATCCATTGTCCGCGCGCAAGCGTCCTGCACGCTGGTGCAACGATTACGCCAGTCTGTGTGGTCAAATTTCACTGCGCGCAACGAACGCTCGTCAGAGCGCTGTACAAAAAGTTTTCAGACAACCTCAAGGCCAAAAGCCGTCGGGCCAGGCAGCAGTAAAGCCCGCTGCCCAACCGTGGCAAATCTATGGCGGTCAGCGGGTCGCCACGCTGAAAAAGGCTACCTTGGTGCTTAACCTGTCCGCCAGTTCCGCCAGTTCCTGGTTGGCGTTTTCCACCACTTCGGAGCCAACTGCCGATTGCACGGTGGAACTGTGGATACGCGTGACGTTCTGCGCGACCTCTTCGGCGGCGGCGCTCTGCTGCACCGAGGCGCTGGCGATCTGCGCGTTCATGGTGTTGATCGCGCCGACTTCCTCGCTGATCTTGCCCAATGACACTTGCGAATCGCGGGTCTGGCCGACCGTGGTCTGGGCCAGGGCGCGGCTGCGCTGCATGATGTCGGCGGCGCTCTGAGTGCCGCTTTGCAGTTTGCCGATCATGTCGCGGATTTCCTGGGTGGACTCCTGAGTGCGAGTTGCAAGCGAGCGCACTTCGTCGGCCACCACCGCAAAGCCGCGGCCATGTTCACCGGCGCGTGCGGCTTCAATCGCGGCGTTCAGGGCGAGCAGGTTGGTCTGCGCGGCAATCGAGTTGATCACCTCAATCACCGTTTCGATGCTTTCGCTGTCGCTGGACACCTGGTTGACGCGGGTAGTGGCCTGTTCGAGAATTTCCGCCAGTTCTTCAATCGCCACGCTCACTTCACCCACCAGACGGTGGCCGCTGTTGACTTCGGCATCGGCCTGCAGGGTGGCCCTGGCGGCGGCCGAGGCGTAGCCCGATACCTCATTGACCGACGCGGCCATTTGCGTAATGGCGGCGGCCACATGCTGGGCTTCGCTGGTTTGCAGGGTGATCTGCTGGCGGTTGTCGCCAGCCGCAGACAACAGGGTCACCGATGAATCCCGCAAGGCCTGGGCCGATGCGCGCACTTCGGTGATGGTGTCGCCCAGGCGAATCAGGGCATTTTTGAGAATGCCCATTACGCTGTCGGGGTGACGCGTCTCGATACGCTGGTTCAAGTCACCCTGAGCCAGGCGCCGGATCGCCTCGGCCACTTCTTCCGGCTCGGCACCGAGGGTGGCCTTGACCTTGCGGATGATCAGCAGCGACACCAGTACGCTCAACACAATCGCCACGGCGCTGGCCAGCAGCATCAATACCGCGAAGTTGCTCGCTGCGGTTTGCACCGAGCCAAGCTGGTGCCGGATCCGCGCCTCTTCAAAATCGATCAATGCGTTGACGCGTTTGAGCCACTCGGAATAGAGGTCTGAACTCTGGGCCAGCAACAGCGCCTGTGCGCCGGCGATGTCGTTATTGCGGCGCAGGCTGATGACGCGCTCCGAAGACGCCAGGGTCTGCGTCTCGATAGCCTTGATATCGTTCAGCAGGCGGGTTTCCTCGGCGCTGGCGCCGCCGTTGCCGAACAGGCGGTCGAGTGGCAGGGCGGCGTCCTGATAGTCTCGCTTGAGCTGGTCGATCTCGGCCAGGTGCCGATTGAGCGCGGTCTCATCCGTGACCAGTACCGCATCGCGAATAGCGATGGCGCGGTTGTGCACGCTGCCTCGAAAATTGATAGCGTAGCGCTGGGCCACGGCGGCTTTTTCGGCGACGTCCTTGAGCGTGCTGTCGATAAAGCCCACGCGCTGGATACCCACGGCGGTGATCAGCACCAACAGTGACAGGGTGGAAGCAAAGCCCAGGCCGATACGCATCGCCAGCGAGACAGGTTTTTTCATGTGAGGCTCGATTCCAGAGGGATGAGAGATGATGGCTAATAGCTATTCCCGGCATGGAATCTACTCACCCGCAACCGGCGCGTCCAATCAGTAATTCGCGCACTTGTCATTGAGCAAATTGATCAAGCGCGGGAACATTGGATCCACATACGGTATAACTTGTGGATGCGTTAGTTCTTCGAGGCACCGTTTTTTCATGCAAAACCTTGTGCAACGCCCGCTGTGGCAGACCTACCTGTTCTTTCTCGCACCGATGGTGCTGTCCAACTTCCTGCAAAGCTTTTCCGGCACGTTAAACGGTATTTATGTCGGGCAAATGCTCGGCACCCAGGCGCTGGCGGCGGTGTCGGGAATGTTTCCCATCGTGTTCTTTTTCATTGCCCTGGTGATCGGCCTGGGGGCGGGCGCTTCGGTATTGATCGGCCAGGCGTGGGGGGCTGGCGAGACGGGCATGGTCAAGGTCATCACCGGTGCCACGCTGACCCTCGGCGCGCTGGTGGGGCTCATCGCGGCCGTGCTGGGCAGCCTGTTTGCGCGGCCGGCGTTGCAGGCGCTGGGTACACCGCTGGACGTGCTCGACGATGCGGTGGGTTACGCGCAGGTAATGATGTTGATCATGCCGCTGCTGCTGGTGTTCATCCTTTATACCCAATTGCTGCGCGGGGTCAGCGACACGGTGTCGCCACTGCTGGCGCTGATGGTCTCGACCCTGACGGGGCTGCTGCTGACCCCCGCGTTGATTCGCGGCTGGATCGGCCTGCCGCCCATGGGCATCCAGAGCGCAGTCTATGCGGGGCTGGTGGGCAACACCCTGGCCATGCTGTTTTTGATCCTGCGCCTGCGCCATAAAAAGCACGTGATGGCGCCGGATCGCCAGTTGCTCGCGGCGTTACGCCTGGACCGTGCGATCCTCGGCAAGGTGCTGCGCATCGGCCTGCCGACGGGGCTGCAGATGGTGGTGCTGTCGTTGTCGGAGCTGGTGATTCTGGCACTGGTCAACGGCCACGGTTCCCAAGCCACCGCGGCCTATGGCGCGGTGACGCAGATCGTCAACTATGTGCAGTTTCCGGCGCTGTCGATTGCCATCACCGCCTCGATCCTCGGCGCCCAGGCGATTGGCGCGGGGCGTGTGGAGCGCATCGGGCCGATCCTGCGCGCCGGGCTGTTGATCAATACCTGCCTGACCGGCGGCCTGATCGTGCTGGGTTACGGCCTGTCACACTGGTTGCTGGGGTTGTTCATCACCGACGACACCGCGCGGGTCAATGCCGAACACCTGTTGCACATCATGCTGTGGAGCATCCTGGTGTTCGGCTTCCAGGCCGTGATCGGCGGCATCATGCGCGCCAGCGGCGTGGTGCTGATGCCGGTGGTGATCTCGATTGTCTGTGTGCTGTTCGTCGAGCTGCCGGTGGCGTACCTGCTCAATGCGCACTTCGGCCTCGAAGGCGTGTGGATGGCGTTTCCGGTGACCTACCTGATGATGCTCGCCCTGCAGATCGCGTACTACCGGTTGGTGTGGCGCCACAAGCAGATCAAGCGGTTGATCTGACAGGCGCGCAATCAGGCTGACTCATACCTGATAGCGCGCGCTGTGGCGGTGCCATTCGTTATTGCCGGCCAGCCAGGCTTTTACGCCGGTCAGGAAGCGTTGCAGGGATGGCGAGGCGTGTTCGAGCAGTGCACGTTCCCGGGCTTGGTACTGATGCATGATGCTGTTGTGGATGTCGGCGGTCAGCCACAGGCCTTCCTGCAAGGAACAGTGCTGTTCGTGAGCCAACAATAATGGCAGGTTGAAGTCGCCTATTTGCGGCTGCGCTTCCTTGGGCGCGGAGTAGACGTCATTGGCAATGATGGTTGCACTGGCCGCCAGATTGACCACTTCGCGCACCGGCGCGGAGAAATATACAGCGGCGTCCAGTTCATAGCCGCCCACAATATCGATCAACGCCATGCAGGGTAGAAAACTGTTGACCTGTCGCTGCGCCAGGTATTCCCAGACGCAGGGCAGACTGAGTTCGATGCGCCATGAGGCTTCAGCGTTCATGGTGACGAACATGGCAATCGTCTCCAGCCGAACGCGAGCCATCTGGGGCTCGGAGCCGTAGCGCGCCAGATGACTCATATAACCTTGCAGGCCGCGCAATACCGGATCGGCGCTCAGCGCGCGTTGCAATGACAAATCGTGCGGCGAGGTCAGATAGGCCTTGTCCAGTGCCGCCAGTGCCAGCGACAGGCGCGGGCCCAGCAGCCTGGGAGCCGAGCCGCTGCGTTCATCGTCACAATACTGATCGTCCACCGCGAACAGCGCCGCTATGCATTTTGCCGACAGCAGCAGGCGGTCCGGTACGTCGGTATCGGGGTGGCAGAGCATCGCAAATCGCCCGAAATTGGAAGCGCGTACCTTGTCCGTCTGCCCCTCGAATATGCCCACCTCACTGACCCACGCCAGTAACAGGTCGTTGACGTGATTGCCAAGCGCTTCATCGATATGCGTCGGTGAAGGGCATTCCAGCGGCGGTATCTCCAGACGGAGGTTATTCATCGTGCCTGCTCCTGCGTTATAGCGTGACGGTTATTGTCGGGCGATCAACCCGTGAGGCAGTTGAAACTGAGCGTGCTCCTCGCGACCGGGCAAGGTGTGTATGTGCAACGGTTCAATGCGTGCCAGGGCTGCAATCACATCCTGCACCGAGGCCTCGGGGGTTGAAGCGCCTGCACTGATGCCAACGCTCATCTGCGGTGTAAACCAGCGTGGATCCACTTCGCTGCCGTCGGCCACCAGATAGCTGGGCGTGCCGCTGTCATTGGCCAACGTGCACAACGTCATCGCGTTGGCGCTGTTGGCATTGCCGACGATCAGTAACACATCCACTTGTGTGCAGAGTTCGCGTACGGCTCGCTGGCGATTTTGCACGGCATAGCAAATATCGCGGCTGGACGGCCCCACGATGTCGGGGTAGCGCCGTTTCAGGGCGTCGACCACCTTGCGCGTGTCGTCGACGCTCAAGGTGGTCTGGGTGAGATAAGCGAGCGGTGTACGGGGAGAAAATCCCAGTGCGTTGACCTGATCGACCGTCTGGATCAGGGTGATCGAGGCGTCTATCTGGCCCAGTATGCCGATGACCTCAGGATGTCCGGGTTCGCCGATCAGAATCAGCCGATAACCCATGGAGGCGTACTGGCGGCCATGGTTGTGCACCTTGGTCACCAGCGGACAGGTGGCATCCAGCACATGAAGATGGCGCTGCGACGCCTCCTGCTCCACAGCGCGCGTCACACCGTGTGCACTGAAAATGGTCACGGCACCACTCGGCACCTGGTCAAGCTCTTCGACAAAAATGGCGCCGTGATCCTGCAATGTCCGAACAACATGGCGGTTGTGCACGATTTCATGCCGTACGTAGACAGGGGTGCCATGTTGCTCCAGGGCCTGCTCGACCGTGTCGATGGCGCGTATCACACCGGCGCAGAAACCCCGTGGCTGAGCCAGGAAAATGTTCATGTTCGTGCACTCGCCTGGCAGGCCGACATAGCGTCGGGCGCCAGGGAACCCAACTGCTGCTCACGGGCGAATTGCTGTATTGAACGGGCGATGCCGATTGCGTCCAGGCTGTAGTGGCTTAATAGCTCGTCAGGTGTTCCATGTTCGATGAAATGGTCGGGCAAGCCCAGTTGCAGCAGCGGCGGGCGTTGTTTCAGGCCGGCCAGATACTCCAGGCAGGCTGATCCGGCACCGCCCATGATGCAGCCCTCTTCAACGGTCACCAGTGCGTCATGTGCCTGCGTGAGCGACAGGATCAGCTCGGCGTCCAGCGGTTTTATGAACCGCATATTGGCCACTGTGACATCGACCAGTGTTGCCGCTTCCAGCGCCCTTTGCGTCATTGAGCCAAATGCCAGGACGGCGATGCGCTGCCCGTGGGCCTGGGTGCTGGTGCGACGAATCTCACCTTTGCCAATCGGCAGTTCCCTCGGTTCGCAGCACGGTTTGGATGCGTTTGCTGACCCTCGTGGGTAACGCACCGCGCAGGGTCCGGATTGTTGCAGTGCGGTGTGCAGCATCTGTCGACATTCGTCTTCGTCTGCGGGGGCCATCAAGATGAGGTTGGGAATGCAGCGCAGGCAGGCAATATCGAATGCGCCCGTATGGGTTGCGCCATCGGCGCCGACGATCCCGGCGCGGTCGATGGCCAGTACCACCGGCAACTGCTGCAGGGCGATGTCATGGATCAGTTGATCGTAGCCGCGCTGCAAGAACGTCGAATAGATGGCCACCACCGGTTTCATGCCCTCGGCTGCCAATGCTGCGGCAAACGTCAGCGCATGCTGCTCGGCAATACCAACGTCGAAGTAGCGATCGGCAAATCGACGCTCAAATTCCACCAGGCCCGATCCTTCACGCATGGCGGGGGTAATCACGACCACTCGTGGGTCGCGCTCGGCTTCATCAGCCAGCCATTGACCGAACACCTGCGTATACGTAGGTGCAGCAGGGGCCGCCGAGCGAATACCGACGATGGGGTCAAATTTCCCCGGCCCGTGATAGAGCACCGGGTCGGCCGCGGCGGGCGGGTAGCCGTGGCCTTTTTCGGTAACGATATGCAGCAATTGGGGCCCGCGACGGTCTTTCAAGGTGTAGAGCACGTCGAGCAATTGCCCGAGGTCATGCCCGTCGATGGGGCCTGTGTAGGTGAAACCCATGGCCTCGAACAGGTTTGCCGAAGGGCCGTCACTGCGCCTGGCGGCCAACGCGTCCAAGTGCTCGCGCAGCATGCCTACCGACGGCGAGATGGACAGCGCGTTGTCGTTCAGGATTACCAGCAGGGGAAGGTCCCGATACAACCCCGCGTTGTTCATGGCTTCAAAGGCCATGCCACCACTCAATGCGCCGTCACCGATCACCGCGACGCAATGCCTCTTGCGCGCGTGATGGCGGGAGGCAATGGCCATGCCCAGCGCGGCCGAGATCGAGGTGCTGGAGTGGGCGGTGCCAAAACAGTCGTAAGGGGATTCACTGCGTCGGGGGAAGCCTGAAATCCCGCCAAACTGGCGAATGGTGCCCATCTGCGCACGGCGCTCGGTCAGGATTTTATGGGCATACGCCTGGTGTCCCACGTCCCAGATAATCCGGTCGTCGGGGGTATCGAAGACGTAATGCAGGGCGATGGTCAGTTCCACAGTGCCCAGGTTCGCAGACAGATGCCCGCCAGTGGCGCTGACGCTGTTGAGGATGAAATTGCGCAGTTCATCAGCGAACGAGGCCAGCGCTTGCGTGGGCAAGGCACGCAGATCAGCAGGGTTGTCGACAGTGCCGAGGCGTTGGTTCATAGCATGACTCCGAAGTGTCTATGCCATCGGACGGTACTGCGGACCAAATGGGATTGAGGAAACGAAATGTAAACTTAGTGAATCAAGGGCAGAAAACAAGGGTTGGCCTTAGTTTGATTTCGAATTGACGTTATTCACAAGGCGATCAATGGGTTGTATACGCGCGAAGGCTAGCTTGTTGTGGCGAGCGGGCTTGCCCCGCGTTGGGGTGCGAAGCGCCCCCAATCAAGCAAAACGCGGTGTACCTGATACGGCTCAGCGTCTGGTTTTGGGGCTGCTGCGCAGCCCAACGCAGGACAAGCCTGCTCGCCACAGGGAATCTGCGCTTAACTGACTGGCATTAGGGCTTGCCCCGCGTTGGGCTGCGCAGCAGCCCCCAAGCGACGATTCGACTTGCTCGCGAAGACGATTTTTCGGTGTATCTATCCGTTTCTGCGGTAACGACGACTTAGGGTTCCGCCCTTACGGCGGCTCACTTTTGAAAAGCGCAAAAGTAAGCAAAACGCTCTTGCCCCCAACACTCGGCACCTCGCCCAGGCTCGGTGTGCCCTCATGCAGGCTTTGGAGCGTGGGCCGCCGCGATGGGCCATCCTTGGCCCAGCGCGGCTAACCAAACCTGCGTTCGGCCAGCGTGTTTGACGGGGCGCCTAAGATCAAGATCAAGAGCGCGGCGGCCTGAGAGCCGACCGAAATGGTCTGCCGAACGCTGTACAAAATGTGGGAGGGGGCTTGCTCCCGATGGCGTCGGCCCAGCAAACATTGATGTTGAAGACCCACCGCTTTCGCGGGCAAGTCGAATCGTAGCACCGCCGCTCCCACAGGGGAGCGGCGCTTAACTGAACGGCATTGGGGCAAGCCCTAATGCCGTTCAGTTAAGGAAAATGTGTGGGCTTATTGTGGCGAGCGGGCTTGCCCCGCGTTGGGGTGCGAAGCGCCCCCAATCAAGCAAAACGCGGTGTACCTGATACGGCTCAGCGTCTGGTTTTGGGGCTGCTGCGCAGCCCAACGCAGGACAAGCCTGCTCGCCACAGGGAATCTGCGCTTAACTGACTGGCATTAGGGCAAACCCGCTCGCCACAGGGATGGAGTTACCCAACAGCACCGATGGAGTCAACTGGTCACTGTGCAGGTACCGGCACCTTGATGTTGTAAAAGCTCATTCAACGCCTGGCGGGTGAGGTCGTTCAGGGTGACTTTCTTGCGGTTGGCCTCAAGCGCAGCCGCCAGGTGCAGGTCGTGCCCGACCCGCACATTGAACGAGCCCTTGCAGGGTTTTTCCGGTGTTTGCCCGAGCGCCTGGCAGGTGGCGAGGTAATCGTCCACCGCCTCCTGGAACGCCGTGTCCAGCTCGGCGACTGTCTTGCCTTCGTAGCTCACCAATGCCTTGATGAACAGCACTTTGCCGAACAGGCAGTTGTCTTCGAGGCTGGCTTCGATAGAGCCGATGTAGCCTTTGTGTTTCAGTTGGTTGTTCACTGAATCAGGTCTCCTGATTTCAATTGTTCGATGATCTGACGCCGAATGTAATGCTTCAGTTCGTTGCCGGGGTGAGGCTTGTGCAAGGTGATCATTGCCGTCGGGTCGCCGATGTCGAACTTGACGCGGCTTCCTGCCCCTTCCAGTTGTGTGTAACCGAGACGACGCAACAGCGTGACGAGCTCGGGCCAGGTAAAGGCCATGCGCTCGTTGAGCAGTTTGGCCAGCAGCTTTTCATTTTGGACACGGCGCTCCTTGCCTGTAACTAAAGTTAGTTGCAAAAAGGGATGTACGTCAATGCTGGCTCGGGTTACTGGTGCGTTCCCGGATTTGATGTAACCCCTCGTGACAGCTCGCATCGCGCCTTTCCCTCCTCGCTAATTTTTCCCTTCGCGGTTCGTTTTATAGGGACGACGTGCCTTTGTGCTTCCTGCCTATTGCTCCGGACCCTTTGAAATGAATGCTGAAGACTCCTTGAAACTTGCTCGCCGGTTTATCGGGTTGCCCCTGGAAAAACGCCAGCTGTTCCTGCAGGCGTTGCAGAAGGAAGGGGTGGATTTTTCCCGGTTTCCGATCCCGGCAGGCGTGGAGGCGCAGGACCGCCAGGCGCTGTCCTACGCGCAGCAACGCATGTGGTTTCTCTGGCAGTTGGACCCCGCCAGCGGCGCCTACAACCTGCCCGGTGCGGTGCGGCTCAAGGGCGCGCTGAGTGTGCCCGCGATGGAGCAGGCATTCGCCAGCCTGATCGCGCGCCACGAAACCCTGCGCACGGTGTTCCAGCGTCAGGCCGATGAGCGCCTGCAGCAGGTCGCCGTCGAGCCATCATTGATTATTGAACAGTCGGATATCAGCAATCTGCCCGCCGCTGCGCGCGAACAGGCAGTCGCTGCGGCGGCCACTGCGCAATCGCTGCAGCCATTCAACCTGGAAACCGGCCCGCTGCTGCGCGTGCAACTGCTCAAGCTCGACGTTCGGGAGCACGTCCTGCTGTTGACCTTGCACCACATCGTGTCCGATGGCTGGTCGATGAACGTGTTGATCGACGAGTTCATCCGTTTCTACGACGCTCATGAACGCAACGAGAAGCCGCAACTGCCTGCGCTGCCGATCCAGTACAGCGACTACGCCCTGTGGCAGCGTCGCTGGCTGGAAGCCGGGGAGCAGGCCCGCCAGCTCGATTACTGGCAGGCGCGCCTGGGTGATGAACACCCGGTGCTGGAGTTGCCCACCGATCGCCCGCGCCCGGCGCTGCCGAGTTACCGGGGCACCCGCCATAACTTCGCGATCGACCCCGCGCTGGCCGCCCAACTGCGTCGCTGCGCGCAAGCACACAACGTAACCCTGTTCATGCTGTTGCTCGGTGCGTTCAATGTGCTGCTGCATCGCTACACGGGCCAGGGCGATATTCGCATCGGCGTGCCGATTGCCAACCGCAATCGCAGCGAGGTCGAAGGGCTGATCGGCTTTTTCGTCAACACCCAGGTGCTGCGCACCGAGCTGACCGGGCAGACGCGCATCGGCGAGCTGCTGCAGGGCATCAAAGAGCATGCGCTCGGCGCCCAGGCGCATCAGGAACTGCCGTTCGAGCGCCTGGTGGAAGCGCTCAAGGTGGAACGCAGCCTCAGCCACACGCCGTTGTTCCAGGTGATGTACAACCACCAGCCGGTGGTGGCCGATATTGCCTCGGTGAGCACCGCCTCGGGTCTCGCGCTGTCCGAGGTGGAGTGGCAGGGCCGCACCACCCAGTTCGACCTGAGCCTGGACACCTGGGAAAAGTCCGGCACCCTGCATGCCGCGCTGACCTACGCCAACGACCTGTTCGACGCGCCGACCATCGAGCGCATGGCGCAGCACTGGATCAGCCTGTTGCAGGCCATGGTCAGCGACGGCGAACAGCGTGTCGGCGAATTGCCGATGCTCGACGAAAGCGAGCAAACGCTGCTGGTGCAGGCCTGGAACCAGACCGCCGAACATTACCCCGGCGAGCGCGCCCTGCATCGGTTGATCGCCGAACAGGTGCAACGCACCCCGCACGCCCCCGCGCTGGTGTTCGGCGCCAGCACCTTGACCTATAGCGAACTCGACACCCGCGCCAACCAACTGGCCAACGCCCTGTGCGAGCGCGGTGTCGGCCCTGACGTGCTGGTGGGCATCTGCGTCGAGCGCTCCGTCGAAATGGTGGTGGGCCTGCTGGCGGTCCTCAAGGCTGGTGGCGCCTACGTGCCGCTGGACCCTGAGTACCCGCGCGAGCGCCTGGCCTACATGATCGAAGACAGCGGCGTCGCGCTGCTGCTCACTCAGGACGCCTTGCTGACGTTGCTGCCAACGGACGGCCTGCAGGTCATGGTGCTCGACCCTGCGCTGAGCGGGTTCGACGCCTTCAGTCCGCACGCGCCCCAGGTCGACGTCGATGCGCTGAACCTCGCCTACGTGATCTACACCTCCGGTTCCACCGGCAAGCCCAAGGGCGCCGGCAACAGCCATCGCGCGCTGGTCAACCGCTTGTGCTGGATGCAACAGGCCTATCGGCTGGACGCCAGTGACGCAGTCCTGCAGAAAACCCCATTCAGCTTCGACGTCTCGGTGTGGGAATTCTTCTGGCCGTTGATGACCGGCGCACGCCTGGTGGTCGCCGCCCCCGGCGAACACCGCGAGCCGGCGCGGCTGATCGAGACCATCGGCCGGCACGCCATTACCACCCTGCATTTCGTACCGTCGATGCTGCAGGCATTTATCCATGAGCCCGGCGTGCAGGCCTGCGCCAGCCTCAAGCGCATCGTGTGCAGCGGCGAAGCCCTGGCGCTGGATGCGCAGCAGCAGGTGTTCGCCAGACTGCCGGCGACGGCCTTGTACAACCTCTACGGCCCCACCGAAGCCGCCATCGACGTGACCCACTGGACCTGCGTCGACGAGGGCGCCGACAGCGTGCCCATCGGCCGTCCGATTGCCAACCTCGCCACCTACGTGCTCGACGCGCAGCTCAACCCGGTGCCTGCCGGCGTGTCCGGTGAGCTGTACCTGGGCGGTATCGGCCTGGCGCGCAGCTACCATCGGCGCCCGGCGTTGACGGCCGAGCGTTTCGTGCCCAGCCCGTTCACCGCAGGCGAGCGCCTGTACCGCACCGGTGACCGCGTGCGCCAGCGTGTCGATGGCGTGATCGACTACCTTGGGCGCCTCGATCATCAGGTCAAGCTGCGCGGCCTGCGCATCGAACTGGGCGAAATCGAAACCCGCCTCATGCAGCACCCGCAGGTGCGTGAAGCCGTGGTGCTGGTGCATGGCGGCAAACAACTGGTGGCGTGGCTGGTGCCGGAAGGCGAAGCGCCAACCGATCTCAACACCTGGCTGCTCGGCAGCCTGCCCGAGTACATGGTGCCCACCCACTTCGTGCACCTGAGCAAACTGCCGGTGACCGCCAATGGCAAGCTCGACCGCAAGGCATTGCCTGCGCCGGACGCCGCGCCGCAGCAAGTCTTTGTCCCAGCGGAAAATGCCCTGCAAAAGACCCTGGCAACGATCTGGGCCGATGTGCTCGGTGTAGAGCAGGTCGGCCTGGAAGACAACTTCTTCGAACTGGGCGGCGACTCGATCATCTCCATCCAGGTCGTCAGTCGCGCACGTCAGGCGGGGATTCGTCTCAGTCCGCGCGACCTGTTCCAGTACCAGAACGTGCGCAGCCTGGCGCTGGTGGCAAGTGTCGAGCAGGTCAGCCTGATCGACCAGCAACCGGTGCAAGGCGAGGTGCGCCTGACCCCGGTGCAGCAGCACTTTTTCGCCCAGGCGATCCCGGCGCGTCATCACTGGAACCAGTCCCTGCTGCTGACCCCGCGCGAAACCCTCGCGCCTGCTCGCCTTGAAGCAGCGCTGACGCAATTGATCAACCATCACGACGCCTTGCGCCTGCGCTTTGTGTCGCAGGCCGAAGGCTGGACGCAAAGCCACGCCGCACCGGTGGCCGAAGCGGCGCTGTGGCAGTCCCGTGCCGACAGCGATGCTGAACTGGCCGCGTTGTGCGATGACGCCCAGCGCAGTCTCGACCTGGCGCAAGGCCCGCTGCTGCGCGCAGCGCTGGTGAACATGGCCGATGGCACCCAGCGTTTGCTGCTGGTGATCCACCACCTGGTGGTGGACGGCGTGTCCTGGCGCATCCTGCTGGACGACCTGCAACAGGCCTACCATGATGCCGCGCTGCCGGCGAAGACCAGCGCCTATCAGCACTGGGCGCGGCATCTGCACGACCACGCGCAGACCCTCAACGGGCAACTGCCGTACTGGCAGGCGCAAACCGTCGACACCGAACTGCCTTGCGACCACCCCGAGGGCGGTCTGCAGAACCGTCTGGGCAGCAGGATCGAAGTGCGCCTTGACGCCGAGCACACGCGCCAACTGCTGCAGCACGCCCCGGCGGCCTACCGCACCCAGGTCAACGACCTGTTGCTGACCGCACTGGCGCGCGTCATCAGCCGCTGGAGCGCGCAACCGGCCGCGTTGATTCAACTGGAAGGCCATGGCCGCGAAGACCTGTTCGACAGCCTCGACCTGAGCCGCACGGTCGGCTGGTTCACCAGCCTGTTTCCGTTGCGGCTGGAGGCGGGCGGTGAGTTGTCCGGTGCGATCAAGGCGGTCAAGGAGCAATTGCGCGCCGTGCCCGATAAAGGCATCGGCTACGGCTTGTTGCGCTACCTCGGCACGCCCGACGCTGGCGCTGCCTTGTCGAATCTGGCCGCGCCGCGCATCACCTTCAACTACCTGGGCCAGTTCGATCGCCAGTTCGATGAGTCGGCGCTGTTCGTTCCGGCCACCCAGGGCAGCGGCCTGGCCCAGGACCCCGAGGCGCCGCTGGCCAACTGGTTGACGGTGGAAGGGCAGGTGTACGGCGGTGAACTGGCGTTGCAATGGGGCTTCAGTCGCGAGATGTTCGACGCGGCAACCATCCAGCGCCTGGCGGATGAATACGCCGTCGAACTCAAGGCCCTGATCGCCCATTGCTGTGCCACGCCTGCCGGGCAAGTCACGCCGTCGGACTTCCCGCTGGCGCGCCTCACCCAGCAGCAGCTGGATGCGCTGCCGGTGCCGGGGCCGGCCATCGCCGACCTGTACCCGTTGTCGCCGATGCAACAGGGCATGCTGTTCCACACCCTCTACGAACCCGAGGCGCAGGCCTACATCAACCAGTTGCGCCTGGATATCGAAGGCCTGGACCTGCTGAAGTTCGGGCGTGCCTGGCAGGCCGCGCTGGACCGTCACGATATCCTGCGCAGCAGCTTCCACTGGCTGGGCCTGGACAGTGCCCATCAACTGATCCAGCGCCAGGTCGACCTGCAATTGCAGGTGATTGAAGACCCAGACGCCGACGTCGATGCGCTGGCCGATGCCGAGCGCGAGCAGGGCTTCGCGCTCGACCGCGCGCCGCTGTTCCGTCTGCTGCTGGTGCGCGGTGCCGGGGTTGCCTGGCACCTTGTTTTCACCAGTCACCACATCCTGATGGACGGCTGGAGCAACGCCCAGTTGCTCGGCGAAGTCATCGCCCATTACGCGGGCCACGCGGTGCCTGCGCCATTGGGGCAGTTCCGCGATTACCTCGGCTGGCTGCAACAGCAGGCATCCGGCGAAGCGTTCTGGAAAACCGCCCTGGCCCCCGTGCAGGCGCCGACCCTGCTGGCCGATGCGCTGCGTGCGCCGGTAGACGGCGTGGGCATGGCCGAGCATCAGGTGGCGTTTGGCAGTGAGTTCAGCGCCGCCCTCGGCACGTTCGCGCGCCAGCACAAAGTGACCCTCAACACCGTGCTGCAGGGCGCCTGGAGCCTGTTGCTGCAACGCTACAGCGGCCAGGACTGCGTGGTGTTTGGCGCCACGGTCGCCGGGCGGTCCGCGCCGCTGCCGGGCATCGAGCAGCAACTGGGCCTGTTCATCAACACCCTGCCGATCATCAGCGCCGCCTCGCCGGCCCAGTCGACAGGCGCGTGGCTGGGCGAGTTGCAGGCGCTCAACCTCAGCCTGCGTGACCACGAACACGTGCCGCTCTACACCATCCAGGGCTGGGCCGGCCAGCAGGGCGCAGCGCTGTTCGACACGCTGCTGGTGTTCGAAAACTTCCCGGTCGCCGAAGCACTCAAGCAGGGCGCGCCTGCCGGGCTGACCTTCGGGGCACTGCACAGCCACGAGCGCACCAGCTACCCGCTGACCCTTGGCATCGAACTGGGCGAGCGCCTGCGTCTGGAATTCAGCTATGACCGCGCGCGCTTCAGTGCCGCGCAGGTGGCGCGATTGAGCGCCAACCTGCAGCATCTGCTGGCGCAAATGATGGCGGATGCCGACAGCTGCCTGGGCAACCTGCAACTGCTGGACGCCAGCGCGCAGCGCGAGGTGCTCGCCCTCAGCCAACAGCCCGATGCAGCCCCGCGCCCTCTGCGGGTACATCAGCGCATCGCCGCCCAGGCCCTGGCGACGCCGGCCGCCCTGGCGGTGCAGGCGGGCAGCGAGCGCCTGGACTATGCCGCGCTCAATGCGCGGGCCAACCGCCTGGCGCACCGCTTGCTGGAGCTGGGCGTAGGTCCGGGGCAACGAGTGGGATTGGCGTCGCGGCGCGGCCCGCAACTGATTGTCAGCCTGCTGGCCGTGCTCAAAAGCGGCGCCGCCTATGTACCGCTGGACCCGAGCTATCCGGCCGACCGTCTGGCCTACATGCTGGCGGACAGCCGCCTGGACCTGTTGCTCAGCGAAACCGGGCTGCTGGTCGAGTTGCCGCTGCCCCCAGCACTGACGCGCCTGGCATTCAGCGCCGGCGGTGAAGAACTGGCCGATTATCCGTCAAGCAATCCGCCCAACCACGCGCAGGTCGCAGACCTCGCCTACGTGATCTACACCTCCGGCTCCACCGGCCAGCCCAAGGGCGTGGCCATCGATCACGCCGCCCTCGGTCAGTTCTGCGACAGCGCCCACAGCTACAGCCAACTGACCACACAAGACCGTGTGCTGCAATTTGCCACGTTCAGCTTCGACGGCTTTGTCGAGCAATGCTACCCGCCGCTGTGTGCGGGCGCGGCGCTGATTATGCGCGGCGATGAACTGTGGGATGCCGGGCAACTGGCCCGGGAAATCGTCGAGCAGGGCGTGACCCTGGCTGACTTGCCGGCCGCCTACTGGTATTTGCTCGCCAGGGAGTGCGCTGAGAGTCGGCGCTCCCTGGGCAACCTGCGTCAGGTGCACGTGGGCGGTGAAGCCATGGCCGTGGAAGGCGTGCGCGCCTGGCATGCGGCCGGGCTGGGCGCGGTGCGCTTGCTCAATACCTACGGGCCGACCGAGGCCACGGTGGTGTCCAGCGTGCATGACTGCCAATTGGCCGATGCTGGCGACGCGTTTGGCGTGCCCATTGGCCGCGCGATTGCGGGCCGTGCGCTGTATGTGCTCGACAGCGGTTTCGAGCTGCTGGCCACCGACGGCGTCGGCGAATTGTGCATCGGTGCCCACGCCGGCCTGGCCCAGGGCTATTTCGAGCGTCCGGCGCTGACCGCCGAACGCTTCCTGCCGGACCCGTTTTCCAGCGTCCCCGGCGCGCGGCTCTACCGCAGCGGCGACCTGGCCCGTTACACCGAGGCCGGTGCGCTGGAATACGTGGGGCGCATCGACCACCAAGTGAAGATTCGCGGTTTCCGTATCGAGATGGGCGAAATCGAGGCCGGCCTGCAAGCCTTGCCGCAGGTGCGTGAGGCGGCCGTGCTGGCCCTGCCGGGCGCGACCGGTGCACAACTGGTGGCCTACGTCGTCGCGGCCCAGGCCCACAGCCTGGACACCCAGGCGCTGGCGGCGACCCTGCGCCGGTCATTGCCGGACTACATGGTGCCCGCGCAATGGGTGGTCCTTGACGCCTTGCCGCTCAACATCAACGGCAAGCTGGATCGCCGCGCACTGCCGGCACCGGACCTGAACCTGACGCGGCAGGCTTACCGTGTCCCGCAAAGCCCGCTGCAACAACAGTTGGCGGTGATCTGGCAGAGGGTGTTGCAGGTTGAGCAGGTGGGCCTTGATGACCACTTTTTCGAGCGCGGCGGCCATTCATTGCTCGCCACCCAGGTGGTCTCGCGAGTGCGCCATGAACTGGCGCTGGAAGTGCCGCTGCGCGCGCTGTTCGAACAGCCGACCCTGCAAGCCTTCGCCCTGGCCTGCGCCGGCTTGCAGGCCGATACGGCGCCGGCGCTGACGGCCATTGGCCGAGACCAACCACTGGCCCTGTCTTTCGCCCAGGAGCGCCAGTGGTTCCTCTGGCAACTGGACCCCACCAGCGCCGCCTACCATGTGCCCACCGCGCTGCACCTGCGCGGTCAACTGGATACGGCGGCCCTCGAGCGCGCGCTGCAGTGCCTGGTTCAACGTCACGAGCCGTTGCGCACGACCTTTGTGGAGGAGGGCGAGCGTACCTGGCAAAAGATTCACGCGTCCCTCGCCCTGCCGATCGAACGCCAAGCCATCGACGCCCTGGCCATCGAGCAGGCCGTAGTGCAGGAAATCCAGCGTCCCTTCGACCTGCGCAACGGTCCGTTGATGCGGGTGAAACTGCTGGAAATCGACGCTGGGCACCAGGTGCTGGTGATCACCCAGCATCACATCATCTCCGACGGCTGGTCGATGCAAGTGATGGTGGACGAACTGGTGGCGCTGTATCAGGGCCACGCGCCACTGCCGGCGTTGCCAATCCAGTACGCCGACTATGCGCAGTGGCAACGCGATTGGATGGCCGCCGGCGAGCAGCAGCGCCAGCTCGATTACTGGCGCGCAAGGCTGGGCAGCGAGCATGCGCTGCTGGAACTGCCGCTGGACCACCCGCGCCCGGCGGTGCAAAGCCATCGCGGTGCGCGGCGGCAGATTCATCTGGACGCCTCGCTGGTGACCGAACTCAAGGCACTCGCCCAGCGCCAGGACGTGACCCTGTTCATGCTGCTGCTGGCGTCGTTCCAGACCTTGCTGCATCGCTACAGCGGGCAGTCCGAGGTGCGCGTCGGGGTGCCGATTGCCAACCGCAATCGCCTGGAAACCGAGCGCCTGATCGGCTTTTTCGTCAACACCCAGGTGCTCCAGGCCAACCTGCACGGGCAGATGCCCTTCGACCAGTTGCTCGCTCAGGTCAAGCAGCACGCCCTGCAAGCCCAGGCCCATCAGGACTTGCCGTTCGAGCAGTTGGTGGAAGCGCTGCAACCGGCGCGCAGCCTCAGCCATAACCCGCTGTTCCAGGTGATGTTCAATCATCAGGACACCCTGCGCACGGCCCCGCTGCAAGTGGCCGGGCTGGACCTGCAGCCGGTGGACTGGGCGGCGCACACCACCCAGTTTGACCTCAACCTGGAAACCGAAGAGTCCGCCGATGGCCTGTGGGCTTCGCTGACCTACGCCACCGACCTGTTCCTGCCCGCGACCGTGGCGCGCATGGCCGAGCACTGGCACACCCTGCTGCATGCGGTGGTACGCGATGCGTCGCAGGCGCTGGATGAGCTGACCCTGCTCAGCGCGCCGCAGTGCCGGCAAATGCTCGAAGACTGGAACCGCACGCAGGTCGACTACCCGCGCGAGCGCTGCGTGCACCAGCTGTTCGAGGCGCACGCGCTGGCGCAGCCGGAGGCGACCGCCGTGCAATTCAACGGCGACGCCTTGAGCTACGGCGCACTCAATCGCCGCGCCAACGGCCTGGCCCATCGCCTGATCGCGGCGGGCGTGGGCCCTGACGTGCTGGTGGCCGTGCATGTCGAGCGCTCGCTTGCGATGGTGGTCGGCCTGCTGGCGGTCCTCAAGGCCGGTGGCGCCTATGTGCCGCTGGATCCGCAGTTCCCCGCCGATCGCCTGGCGTTCATGCTCGACGACAGCCGTGCCCGGGTGCTGTTGACCCAGTCGCAGTTGCTTGGGCGCCTACCGCTGCCCGACGGCGTGCAGGTGTTGACGATTGACGCTGCCGAGAGTGCCGAGCACAACCCGCAGGTCGAGGTGGCGCCGCAGCACCTGGCCTACGTGATCTACACCTCCGGTTCCACCGGCAGGCCCAAGGGCGTGATGGTGCCGCATCAGGCGCTGTGCAGCTTTGCCAGCGGCATGGCCGCTACCCTGGAGATCGGACGCGAGGCACGGATGCTGTCGCTGACCACCTTCTCGTTCGACATCTTTGCGCTGGAACTGTATGTGCCGTTGACCGTGGGCGCGACGGTGCTGCTGAGCGGACAGGAAATGGCGCTCGACCCCGAAGCGATCATCGACCTGGCCCGCGATCAGGCCGCCACCGTGCTGCAAGCCACACCGTCCAGCTGGCGCATGCTGCTGGAAAGCCCGCGCGCCCGATTGTTGAGCGGTATCAAGCGCCTGTGCGGCGGCGAAGCGCTGCCGGCCGACCTGGCCCAGCGCATGCTCGATCTGCAAGGCCCGGTGTGGAACCTCTATGGCCCCACCGAAACCACCATCTGGTCGGCGGCCCATCGCCTGACCACCGCGCAGCCTTTTGTCGGTAGGCCGGTGGCCAATACCACGCTGTTTATCCTCAACGCCGGACTGACGCCAAGCCCGGTCGGTGCGGCAGGCGAACTGCTGATCGGCGGCATCGGCCTGGCGCGCGGTTACCACGCGCGGCCGGCACTCACGGCCGAGCGTTTTGTGCCCAACCCCTACGGTGCGCCGGGCGAGCGCCTGTACCGCACCGGCGACCTGGCGCGCTACCGCGCCGATGGCGTGGTGGCGTATATCGGTCGGGTCGACCATCAGGTGAAAGTGCGCGGTTTCCGTATCGAGCTGGGCGAAATCGAAGCCTGCCTGCGCGAGCTTGCCGATGTGCGCGAGGCCGTGGTGCTGGCCGATAATGATCGCCTGATCGCGTATCTGGTGACCGCCGAACCGCAACCCCAGGCGTCCTATAAAGCCGCCCTGCGTGAACATTTGCCGGACTACATGGTGCCCGCGCAGGTGATATTTCTCGACAGCCTGCCACTGACCCCCAACGGCAAACTCGATCGCAAGGCATTGCCCAGGGTTGACGCCGCGCTGCCGAGCAAAGGCCATGTGCCGCCGGTCAGCGCGCGCGAGCAACAGGTTGCGGCGATCTGGGCCGACGTCCTGGGCGTGCCGCAGGTCGGCCTCGACGATCACTTCTTCGAATTGGGCGGGCATTCGTTACTGGCCACACGCGTGGTGTCCCGCGTGCGCCAGGCGCTGGCGCTGGAAGTGCCGCTCAAGCGCCTGTTCGAACAACCGTTGCTGGGTGATTTCGTGCGGGCACTGGGCGAGGAGGCGGTGGTTGCACCGCCGCTGGTGCCGGTTGACCGCAGCCAGCCGTTGCCATTGTCCTACGCCCAGGAACGCCAGTGGTTCCTCTGGCAACTGGACCCCGAAAGCGCCGCGTACCATATTCCCAGCGCCCTGCGTTTGCGCGGCCCGCTGGACCTGGCCGCGCTGCAATGCAGTGTCGACACCTTGCTGGCGCGCCATGAAAGCCTGCGCACGCACGTGCGCCAGGAAGGTGGCGCGACGGTGCAGGTCATCGAGGAATCGGGGCTGATCGAAGTCGAGGTGAGCGACAGCGATGAAGCCCGCTTGAAAGCCGACGTTGCGCAGATCATCGGGCAGCCGTTCGATCTGCTGCGCGGGCCCGTGCTGCGGGTCCGGCTGCTGCGTCTGGCGGCCCACGAGCATGTGCTGGTGCTGGTGCAGCACCACATCGTCTCCGATGGCTGGTCGATGCAATTGATGGTCGAGGAACTGGTGCAGATGTACGCCGCGTTCAGCCACGGCCGCACGCCGGCGTTGCCGGCACTGCCAATCCAGTACGCCGACTACGCTGTGTGGCAACGCAACTGGATGCAGGCCGGTGAGAAGGCGCGTCAATTGGCGTACTGGCGCGAGCAGTTGGGCGGCCCGCAACCGGTGCTGGAATTGCCGTTCGACTACCTGCGCCCCGCCGTGCAAAGCCATCGCGGCGCACGCCTGGGCATCGAGTTGTCGGCGCCGCTGTTGGCCGATTTACGCAGCCTGGCCCAACGCTGTGAAGTGACCTTGCCGATGTTGCTGCTGGCGTCTTATCAGGCTTTGCTGCACCGCTACAGCGGCCAGGAAGACGTGCGCGTCGGCGTGCCGATTGCCAACCGCAATCGCCTGGAAACCGAAGGGCTGATCGGCTTTTTCGTCAACACCCAGGTACTCAAGGCCGATATCCACGGGCAGATGAGCGTCGAGCAGCTGTTGCAGCAAACCCGTCAGCGCGCGCTGGAGGCCCAGGCTCATCAGGACCTGCCGTTCGAGCAACTGGTGGAGGCCTTGCAGCCCGAGCGCAGCCTGAGTCTGAGCCCGCTGTTCCAGGTGTTGTTCAACCATCGCCAGACCTCCGTCGACAGCCATTTGCAACGCCTGGACGACTTGAATATCGACGTGTTGAGCTGGGACGACGACATTGCCCAGTTTGATCTGGCGCTGGACGTGGAGGAAAGCCAGCACACGTTGCGCGCGTCCCTGAGTTACGCCACCGACCTGTTCGCCCCGGCGACCATCGAGCGCATGGCCGGCCACTGGCAGAACCTGTTGCGGGCGATGGTCGCCGACCGGCAGCAGAGCATCGGTGCGCTCAACCTGCTGGATGCGGAGGAGCAACAGCAGATTCTTCAGCTATGGAATCGCTCCGACTCCGGCTTCTCGGCTGAGCGGCTGGTGCATGAACTGTTCGCCGACCGCGCGCGGGAAACGCCGCAGGCGGTGGCGGTAAAGTTCGACGCGCAAACCCTGACCTACGGCGAGCTCGACCGCCAGGCCAACCGCCTGGCCCATGCCTTGATCGCCCAGGGCGTCGGCCCGGAAGTGCGGGTGGCGATTGCCATGCCGCGCAGCGCCGAGATCATGGTGGCGTTCCTCGCGGTGATGAAGGCCGGCGGCGTGTATGTGCCGCTGGACATCGAGTACCCGCGTGATCGTCTGCTGTACATGCTGCAGGACAGCCGCGCACAGCTGCTGCTGACGCATACCTGCGCGTTGCAGCAACTGCCGATTCCGCAAGGGCTGGCGACGCTGGCCATCGACCGCACCGAGGACTGGGCCGGTTACAGCGATGCGCCACCGGCTGTCGCGCTGCACGGCGACAACCTCGCCTACGTGATCTACACCTCCGGCTCCACCGGCATGCCCAAGGGCGTCGCGGTGTCCCACGGCCCGTTGGTGGCGCACATCATCGCCACTGGCGAGCGCTACGAAACCGGCCCGGCCGATTGCGAACTGCACTTCATGTCGTTTGCCTTCGACGGCTCCCATGAGGGTTGGATGCACCCGCTGATCAACGGCGCCAGCGTGCTGATCCGCGATGACAGCCTGTGGCTGCCCGAATACACCTACCAGCAAATGCACCGCCATCACGTGACCATGGCGGTGTTCCCGCCGGTGTACCTGCAGCAACTGGCCGAGCACGCCGAGCGCGACGGTAACCCACCGGCGGTGCGGGTTTATTGCTTCGGCGGTGACGCCGTGGCGCAGGCCAGCTATGACCTGGCCTGGCGCGCGCTCAAGCCCACCTATCTGTTCAACGGCTATGGCCCCACCGAAACCGTGGTCACCCCCTTGCTGTGGAAGGCGCGCCAGGGCGACCCGTGCGGCGCCGTCTACGCCCCCATCGGCACCTTGCTCGGCAACCGCAGCGGCTATGTGCTGGATGCGCAGTTGAACCTGCAACCCATCGGTGTGGCCGGTGAGTTGTACCTGGGCGGCGAGGGCGTGGCCCGTGGTTACCTGGAGCGTCCGGCACTCACCGCCGAACGCTTTGTGCCGGACCCGTTCGGCACGCCGGGCAGCCGCGTCTATCGCAGCGGCGACCTGACCCGTGGGCGCCCCGATGGCGTGGTGGATTACCTCGGTCGTGTCGACCACCAGGTGAAAGTCCGCGGTTTCCGTATCGAACTGGGCGAAATCGAAGCGCGCCTGCGCGAACAGGACAACGTCGGTGAAACCGTGGTGGTCGCCCAGGACGGCCCGACCGGCAAGCAACTGGTGGCCTACGTGGTGGCGGCAGAGGCTGTGGCCGACCAGGCCGAGTGGCGCGACACCCTGCGCCGCGCCCTGAAGATGCGCCTGCCGGATTACATGGTGCCGGCGCACCTGGTGTTTCTGGCGCAGATGCCGCTGACCCCCAACGGCAAGCTCGACCGCAAGGCCCTGCCGGTGCCGGACGCCAGCCAGATGCAGCAGCGCTACGTGGCGCCGGTCAGCGAACTGGAACAGCAGGTCGCCGCCATCTGGGCCGACATTCTGCACCTGCCGCAGGTGGGTTTGAACGACAACTTCTTTGCAGTGGGCGGGCATTCCTTGCTGGCGATCCAGATCACCTCGCGGGTCCAGGCCGAACTGGGCCTGGAGGTGCCGTTGATGGAGCTGTTCCAGACCGAATCGCTGCAGGCCTACGTGCAGGCCGCCGCCACCTTGCGCGCCGGTACCGTGGAAGATTTTGATGACCTTCGTGACTTTTTGAGCGAACTAGAGGCGATTTGACCCATGCTTTCCAACCCTAACATCGACCTGGTTTCGCGCTTTCTTCGCCTGCCGCTGGAACAGCGCCAGCAGTTCTACCAACGTCTGCACAGCCGTGGCATGAGCTTCGCGCAATTGCCGATTGCCTCGATCCGCGAGGACGGCCACAGCCTGCCGTTGTCCTTCGCTCAGGAACGCCAGTGGTTTCTCTGGCAGCTCGACCCGCACAGCGCCGCCTACCATATTCCCGGCGCCTTGCGTCTGCACGGGCAGTTGGACCTGGCGGCGTTGCAGCGCAGTTTCGACACGCTGCTGACCCGTCACGACAGCTTGCGCACACAACTGGTCGAAGACGGTGAGCAACTGTGGCAACACGTGCTGCCCGAGGCGCGGGTCGAGATCCGCCAGGCACATGTCGACGAGTCGCAGCTGATGGCGCAGGTGCAAGCGCAGGTGGCCCGGCCGTTCGATCTGCACCAGGCGCCGCTGTTGCGCGTGAGCCTGCTGCAACTGGCCGATGATGAACATGTGCTGGTGATGGTGCAGCACCACATCGTGTCCGATGGCTGGTCGATGCAACTGATGGTTGAAGAACTCGTGCACCTGTATGCCGCTTACAGTCAGGGGCACACGCCGCAACTGCCCGAGCTGCCGATCCAGTACGCCGACTACGCCCTGTGGCAGCGTCGCTGGATGGAAGCCGGGGAAAAGGCGCGCCAGTTGTCCTATTGGCAGAACCTGCTGGCAGGCGAGCAGCCGGTGCTGGAGCTGCCACTGGACCGTCCACGCCCGGCGCAGCAAAGCCATCGCGGGGCCAGCTTGCAGGTGCATCTGCCGACCACGCTGGTCGCCGGCCTCAAGCGGCTGGCGCAGCAGGAGGGCGTGACGCCGTTCATGCTCTTGCTCGCGTCCTTCCAGACCCTGTTGTATCGCTACAGTGGGCAGTCGGATATCCGCGTCGGTGTGCCGGTGGCCAACCGCAACCGCCTTGAAACCGAGCGCTTGATCGGCTTCTTCGTCAACACCCAGGTGCTCAAGGCCGACCTCGACGGCCAGATGAGTTTTGCGCAACTGCTCCAGCAGACCAAGGCGCGCGCGCTGGAGGCCCAGGCCCATCAGGACCTGCCGTTCGAGCAACTGGTGGTGGCGTTGCAGCCCGAGCGCAGCCTGAGTCAGAACCCGCTGTTCCAGGTGATGTTCAACCACCAGACCGATGCCCAGGGCGGGCAGGACACCCGGCAGCTGCCGGGCCTGCGTGTGGCGCAGCTTGACTGGGACAGCCAGACCACCCATTTCGACCTGAGCCTGGACACCCACGAATCGGCCGACGGGCTATGGGCGGCGTTCACCTACGCCACCGATCTGTTCGACGGCACGACCATCGAGCGCCTGGCGCACCACTGGCAGGCCCTGCTGCAGGCAGTGGTGGATAACCCGCGCAGCGTGCTTGCCCGGTTACCGATGCTGGACGAGGCGCAGCGACGCGTGATGCTTGAAGACTGGAATGCGCCGGCCTGTGGCGTTGCCGCGCAGGCGGTGCACCGGTTGTTCGAAGCCCAGGCCGAGCGCCAGCCTGAACGCCAGGCCCTGGCCCTGGATGACCAGGCCCTCAGCTACGGCGAATTGAACCAGCAGGCCAACCGCCTGGCGCATTTGCTCATGGCCCGGGGCGTCGGCCCGCAGGGGCTGGTGGGCATCGCGGTGGAGCGTTCCTTTGCGATGGTGGTGAGCCTGCTGGCGGTGCTCAAGACCGGCGCGGCCTACGTGCCTTTGGACCCCGAGTATCCACGTGAACGCCTGCTGCACATGCTGGAGGACAGCGGTGTGAGCCTCGTGCTCACCCAGTCCGGCCTGCGTGAGCGCCTGCCGTTGCCCGAGCGGGTAACTGCCGTGGAAATCGACCTGATCGAGGCGCCGTTGGCAGTGAGTTGTGCTGACAACCCGGCGACCGATTTCGAGCCGCAACGCCTGGCCTATGTGATCTACACCTCCGGCTCCACCGGCAAACCCAAGGGCGTTGCCATCAGCCATGGGGCCTTGAGCGAATTCGCCGGCATTGCCGCCGATTACTCACGGCTGGTGCCGCAGGACCGCGTGTTGCAGTTCGCCACGCTGAACTTCGACGGTTTTGTCGAGCAGCTTTACCCGGCGCTGACCCTCGGTGCCACCGTGGTCTTGCGTGGCCCGCAGTTGTGGGATGGCGCGCAGTTGTACCGGCAGATCATCGAGCAGGGCATCACCCTGGCCGATTTGCCCACGGCCTATTGGAAACTGTTTCTGCAGGATTGCCTGCAAGCGGGCACCCGCTCTTATGGTGCGTTGCGCCAGATCCATATCGGCGGTGAAGCCATGCCGCTCGATGGCCCGCAGCTGTGGCAACGGGCGGGGCTGGGCCATGTGCGCCTGCTCAATACCTACGGACCCACCGAGGCCACGGTGGTCTCGAGTGTGCTGGACTGCACCGACCCCGGCGTCATCAACGGTGTGACCGCCAGCCCGATTGGCCGTGCGTTGCCCGGGCGCGGGCTGTACGTGCTCGACCGCGACCTCAACCTGCTGCCTCCCGGCGCCGTGGGCGAACTCTACATTGCCGGCGCCCTGGGCCTGGCCAGTGCCTATCTGAAGCGGCCAGCCCTGACGGCCGAGCGCTTTGTCGCCAACCCGTTCAGCGACGCTGGCGCGCGCCTTTACCGCACCGGCGACCTGGCGCGCTACCGCGCCGACGGGATTGTCGAGTACGTCGGGCGGGTCGACCATCAGGTGAAGGTGCGCGGTTTTCGCATCGAACTGGGTGAGATCGAAACCCTGCTGCTGGCCCAACAGAGTGTGCGCGAAGCGTTGCTGCTGGCGGCTGACAATCAACTGCTGGCCTATCTGGTGCCCGCGCAACCGCTGGACGAAGCCGCGCGCGGCGAGGCCGGCGCGGTGCTGATGGCAACGTTGCGCGAACACCTGCCCGATTACATGGTGCCGGCGCACCTGATCTTCCTCGACCGCATGCCGCTCAACCCCAACGGCAAGCTGGACCGCCAGGCGTTGCCCAAACCCGACGCGAGCGCGTTGCAACCGGACTGGCTGGAGCCGGTCACGCCGCTGCAGCAGCAGGTGGCGGCGATCTGGGCCGCTATTCTCGGCGCCGAGCGTGTGGGCCTGAATCAGCACTTCTTCGAGCTGGGCGGGCATTCGCTGCTGGCGATGCAAGTGGTGTCGCGGATTCGCCACACGCTCAGCCTGGAAGTGCCGCTCAAGGCGCTGTTCGAGCACCCTCGGCTGGACGCGTTTGTCGCCGCCTTGCACACCCCGGACACTACGCTCTCTAAGGCGCCGCCGTTGCTGCCGGCAGGGCGCGAACAGCCCTTGCCGCTGTCCTACGCTCAGGAGCGCCAGTGGTTCCTGTGGCAATTGGAGCCGTCAAGCGCGGCGTACCATATCCCCAGCGCCTTGCGCCTGAAAGGGCAATTGGACCCGGCGGCCTTGCAGCGCAGTTTCGACACCCTGCTGGCCCGCCACGAAAGCCTGCGCACGCGCTTGCGCCAGGACCCGGACCGCACGGTTCAAGTGATTGAGTCTCATCTGGCGCTTCCTATTACGCTGGCCGAGGTCGACGAAACCCGACTCCAGGCGCGCGTCGAAGCGCTGATCGCCGAGCCCTTCGACCTGCAGCAAGGCCCGTTGCTGCGTGTGGCGTTGCTGCGCCTGGCCGCCGATGAGCATGTGCTGGTGCTGGTGCAGCATCACATCGTCTCCGATGGCTGGTCGATGCAACTGATGGTCGAGGAACTGGTGCAGCTCTATGCCGCTTACAGCCAGGGCGAGGACGTGCAGTTGCCGGCGTTGCCGATCCAGTACGCCGACTATGCGCTGTGGCAGCGCAACTGGATGGAGGCGGGCGAGAAGGAGCGTCAGTTGGCCTACTGGCGTGAGATGCTCGGCGGCGAGCAGAGCGTGCTGGAGTTGCCGTTCGACCGCCCACGCCCGGCGGTGCAAAGCCATCAAGGCGCGCGGCTGGCGTTCGAGCTGACGCCCGAACTGACCGAGGGCCTCAAGGCCCTGGCCCGGCAGCAGGGCGTGACCCTGTTCATGCTGCTGTTGGCGTCTTTCCAGACCTTGCTGCATCGCTACAGTGGCCAGGAAGAAATCCGCGTCGGCGTGCCGATTGCCAACCGCAACCGCAGCGAGACCGAGCGCCTGATCGGCTTCTTCGTCAACACCCAGGTGCTCAAGGCTGACCTTCACGGGCAGATGAGCGTCGAGCAACTGTTGCAGCAGACCCGCCAGCGTGCGCTGGAGGCGCAAGCCCATCAGGACCTGCCGTTCGAGCAACTGGTGGAAGCGCTGCAACCGGAACGCAGCCTGAGCCATAACCCGCTGTTCCAGGTGATGTTCAACCACCAGACCGACGTCGGCCAGGCCCAGGTCCAGCAGCAACTGCCGACGCTGTGGGTGGAAGGCCTGGCGTGGGAAAGCAAGACCGCGCATTTCGATCTGGACCTGGATATCCAGGAGTCCGCCGAGGGCATCTGGGCCACCCTCGGCTATGCCAGGGACCTGTTCGACGCCGGCACCGTGCACCGCATGGCCCGGCACTGGCAGAACGTGCTGCAGGGCATGGTCGCCAACCCGCAGCAAGCCCTCGGCCAGTTGAATCTGCTGGACGCTGCCGAACAGCAGCAGATCCTTGAACTGTGGGATCGCAGCGCCGCAGGCTTCTCGTCCCGGCGTCTGGTGCATCAACTGGTCGCCGACCGTGCGCAGGAAACACCGCATGCGGTGGCGGTGAAGTTCGCTGACGAACAGCTCACCTATGGTGAACTCGACCGCCGTGCCAACCGCCTGGCCCAGGCGCTGATCGCCCGTGGTGTCGGCCCGGAAGTGCGGGTGGCGATTGCCATGCCGCGCAGCGCCGAGATCATGGTGGCGTTCCTCGCGGTGATGAAGGCTGGCGGCGCGTATGTGCCGCTGGACATCGAATACCCGCGTGATCGTCTGCTGTACATGCTGCAGGACAGCCGTTCGCGGTTACTGCTGACGCACTCGGCGGTGCAGCAGCGCTTGCCGATTCCCGAAGGACTGCAAGCCCTGGCGGTGGACCAGTTGCACGCCTGGTCCGACGACAACCACACCGCACCGGATGTCGCACTGCACGGCGACAACCTCGCCTACGTGATCTACACCTCCGGCTCCACCGGCATGCCCAAGGGCGTCGCGGTGGCGCACGGCCCGCTGGTGGCGCACATCATCGCCACCGGCGAGCGCTATGAAACCGGCCCGGCCGACTGCGAACTGCACTTCATGTCGTTTGCTTTCGATGGCTCCCACGAGGGCTGGATGCACCCGCTGATCAATGGCGCCAGCGTGCTGATCCGTGACGACAGCCTGTGGTTGCCTGAGTACACCTACCAGCAAATGCACCGCCATCACGTGACCATGGCGGTGTTCCCGCCGGTGTACCTGCAACAATTGGCCGAACACGCCGAACGCGACGGCAACCCGCCGGCCGTGCGGGTCTACTGCTTCGGCGGCGATGCCGTGGCGCAGGCCAGCTATGACCTGGCCTGGCGCGCACTCAAGCCCACCTACCTGTTCAATGGCTACGGCCCCACCGAGACCGTGGTCACCCCCTTGCTGTGGAAAGCGCGCCGGGGCGATCCGTGCGGCGCCGTGTACGCACCCATCGGCACGCTGCTGGGCAATCGCAGCGGCTACGTGCTCGACGCGCAACTCAATCTACAGCCCATCGGCGTGGCCGGTGAGTTGTACCTGGGCGGCGAGGGCGTGGCGCGCGGTTACCTGGAGCGCCCGGCACTCACCGCCGAACGCTTTGTGCCGGACCCGTTCGGCCAGCCCGGCAGCCGCGTCTATCGCAGCGGCGACCTGACCCGAGGCCGCCCGGACGGGGTGGTGGACTACCTGGGCCGGGTTGACCATCAGGTTAAAATCCGTGGTTTTCGTATCGAATTGGGCGAAATCGAAGCGCGTCTGCGTGAGCAGCCAAGTGTCGGCGAAACCGTGGTGGTGGCCCAGGACGGCCCGACCGGCAAACAACTGGTGGCCTACGTGGTGCCGCTGGACACGGCCCTGCTCACGGACGCCGTCGCCCAATCGAGCGCGCGCGAAACCTTGCGCAGCGCCCTGAAAACCCGCTTGCCCGACTACATGGTGCCCACCCATCTGATGTTCCTTGAGCGTATGCCGCTGACCCCCAACGGCAAGCTCGACCGCAAGGGCCTGCCCGTGCCGGATGTGAGTCTGATGCAGCAGGTGTATGTGGCGCCGCAGAGTGAGCTGGAGCAGCAGGTGGCGGCCATCTGGGCCGAGGTGTTGGGCGTGGAGCAAGTCGGCCTGGCCGATCATTTCTTCGAGTCCGGTGGCCACTCGCTGCTGGCGATGCAGGTGATCTCGCGTCTGCGTCATTTGTTGGGCACAGAGGTGCTCCTCAGAACCCTGTTTGAGCAACCGCGCCTGCAGGGATTCGTCGAGGCGTTGAGCGACCCGCACGCATCGTTGGCGAGCGCGCCGCCGATCCTGCCGGTCAGTCGTCAACGGCCGTTGGCGCTCTCGTATGCCCAGGAACGTCAATGGTTCCTCTGGCAATTGGACCCGCACAGTGCCGCCTACCACGTGCCCAGCACATTGCGTCTGCGTGGCTGGCTGGACCCGCTGGCGTTGCAGCGCAGCTTCGCAACACTGGTGGCCCGGCATGAAAGTCTGCGCACTCAGGTGTATCAGGACGCAGGCCGTGCCGTGCAAGTAGTGCGTGAAGTGGGCGCAGTGGACATTGTGCAGGCGCGGGCCACTGAAGCTGATTTGCAACGTCTGGTCGAGGCCGAGATTGCGCGACCTTTCGACCTGCAACAGGGGCCGTTGCTGCGCGTGACGTTATTGCGCCTGGCCGAAGACGACCATGTATTGGTGCTGGTGCAGCATCACATCGTGTCCGACGGCTGGTCGATGCAAGTGATGGTGGATGAGCTGGTGCAGTTATACGCCGCTTACAGCGAGGGCGAGGACCTGCAACTGCCAGCGTTGCCGATTCAGTACGCCGACTATGCGCAGTGGCAGCGTGACTGGATGGCCGCCGGTGAGCGTGATCGCCAACTCGCTTACTGGCAGGGGTTGCTGGGTGGCGAACAACCAGTTCTGGAGCTGCCGATTGATCGGCCGCGCCCTGCGGTACAGAGCTTTCGTGGCGCCAGCCTGGAGATCAGCCTTGACCCGGCGTTGGTGGCGGGGCTCAAGGCCCTGGCCCAGCGCGAAAATGTCACGCTGTTCATCGTCTTGCTCGCCTCGTTTCAGAGCTTGCTGCACCGTTACAGCGGCCAGCAGGACATTCGTGTCGGCGTGCCGATCGCCAACCGAAATCGAGTTGAGACCGAACGTCTGGTGGGTTTCTTCGTCAATACACAGGTGCTCAAGGGCGACATCGATGCCCAACTGACGGTCACCCAATTGTTGCAGCAGGCCAAGCGCCGGGCGCTGGATGCGCAGAGCCATCAGGACCTGCCGTTCGAGCAACTGGTGGAGGCGCTGCAGCCGGAACGCAGCCTGAGTCATAACCCGCTGTTCCAGGTGATGTTCAATCACCAGAGCCAGGCACGGCTGGCCAGCACTGGCCAGCAACTGCCGGACCTGACCATTGAAGGGCTGGATTGGGGGACACAGACCGCGCAATTCGACCTGAGCCTCGACACCCAGGAAACCGGCGATGGGTTGGGCGCCATCCTGACTTACGCCACTGACCTGTTCGACGCCGCCACGCCCAAGCGTATGGCGCGTCATTGGCAGAACCTGTTGCAGGCCATGCTGGGTGATCCACACCAGCGGGTCAGTCAGTTGACGCTGCTGGAGCCTGTGGAAGAACAGGTGATGCTCGAACAGTGGAACGACACGGCGCGGGATTATCCGTTGCAGCACAGCGTGCAGCAGTTGATCGAAGCGCAGGTCAGCCGTACACCGGATGCCCAGGCTTTGGTGTTTGCCGCAGAGTCGCTGAGCTATGCGCAGATGAATGCTCGCGCCAACCGTCTGGCGCACCGCCTGATACAGCAGGGTGTAGGGCCGGACGTGCTGGTGGGTGTGGCGATGGAGCGTTCCATCGAAATGGTGGTGGCGCTTCTGGCCGTGCTCAAGGCCGGTGGCGCCTATGTGCCGCTTGACCCTGACTACCCGCGCGACCGCCTGGCCTACATGCTGGAGGACAGCCAGGTGCATCTGCTGTTGACCCAGGCGCACCTGATGCAGGCCCTGCCGATCAGTGATCCCGAGCGCTGCCTGCTGGTGGAACAGGGTGATCGCTGGCTGAGCGCCTATGCCGATACCAATCCTGACGTGGCCGTGGATGCTGAAAACCTTGCCTACGTCATTTACACCTCTGGCTCCACCGGCCAGCCGAAGGGCGCGGGCAACCGCCACTGCGCGTTGACCAACCGCTTGCTGTGGATGCAGCAGGCGTACGCACTCGACGCCGACGATACGGTGCTGCAAAAGACACCGTTCAGCTTCGACGTTTCGGTATGGGAGTTTTTCTGGCCCTTGATGACCGGCGCTCGACTGGTGGTCGCCGCCCCTGGCGATCATCGCGACCCGTCACGCCTGGTGGAGCTGATCAATCGGCAACAGGTGACCACCCTGCATTTCGTGCCTTCGATGCTGCAGGCATTCCTCCAGGATCCGCAGGCCGCCCGTTGTCAGGGTTTGCAGCGCATCATCTGCAGTGGCGAAGCGTTGCCTGTGGACGCCCAGCAACAGGTGTTCGCCAAACTGCCGAACGCTGGCCTGTTCAATCTGTATGGGCCGACGGAAGCTGCCATCGATGTGACCCATTGGACATGCGTGGATGAGCAGCGCGACAGCGTGCCGATTGGTCGGCCAATCGCCAATCTGCGCACGCACGTGTTGGACGCGCAGTTGCAGCCAGTCGCCGCCGGTGTCGCCGGTGAGTTATACCTGGGCGGCGTCGGGCTGGCGCGCAGTTATCATCGACGCCCGGGCCTCACCGCCGAACGCTTCGTGCCGTGCCCGTTCCAGCCTGGCGAGCGGTTGTACCGCACGGGCGACCGGGTGCGCCAGCGCATGGATGGCGTGATCGAGTACATCGGGCGTCTTGATCATCAGGTAAAACTGCGTGGTTTGCGCATCGAACTGGGTGAGATTGAGGCACGCTTGCTCGAGCATCCACAGGTGCGCGAGGCCTCGGTGCAGGTGCATGAAGGAAAGTACCTCGTAGGTTATCTGGTGCTGCAGGACTCGACTCAGGCGTGGCGTGACGCCTTGGGCGCTCACTTGCTGGCGCATCTGCCGGACTACATGGTGCCTGCGCAGTGGGTGCTGTTGGAGCGCATGCCGCTGAGCCCCAATGGCAAGCTGGACCGCAAGGCCTTGCCCGCGCCGGACGCCAGCGTGCATGAGCGACGTTTCGTGGCTGCGCGCAATCCGCTTGAGCAAAGGCTGGTGGCGGTGTGGCGCGAGGTTCTGGAGGTCGAGCAGATTGGCATCGAAGACAATTTCTTTGAGTCGGGTGGTCATTCGTTGTTGGTGTTGATGCTCAAGGAGCGCATTCGCAAGGCGGTCGGCGCGGAGCTGTCGGTCAGTCAGTTGATGCTCAACCCGACGGTCGCAGGGCAGGCGGCATGCCTTGAGGGAAGTGCCGGGCAGTCGTTGATCGTGAAGCTCAACAGCCAGACTCAGGGAACACCGTTGTACCTGTTCCATCCCAGCTACGGTTCGGTGCATTGCTACAAGGCGATTGCCCTTGCCTTGCGTGAGCAACGGCCGGTAATGGGAGTGATGTGTCGTGCCTTGGCCGAGAAGGGCAGCGAAGTGCCTGCCTGGGCGGCGATGGTTGAGGATTACACGGCGCAATTGTTGAAGGCCCAGCCCGAGGGCCCATTTCGCTTGGCCGGTTGGTCTCTGGGGGGCAACCTGGCGATGGAGGTTGCCTACGGCCTGGAGCAGGCGGGACGGCAAGTGGAATGTGTCGGTTGGATCGACGCCTCGCCGCCGCAGTGGGTCAAGCCGTTTTGGGAGACGGCGGTCATGGTCGACGAGCGGGAAGTTTCTGCCAATGATCGGCGCGTGGAGTTGCTGGAGGTGATGTTTCCCGAGTCATCGCGGCACATTCATGCTCAATGGTCAGCACTGCGACAGGCAGGCGCCGAGGAGGGCGAGCAGTGGGCCGAATTCAGCCGCTGGGCAGAGCAGACCCTGGGTGAGCGCTTCCGTGAACTCAAGGATGAGCTGCTCAGTGGGCACGAGGCGCAGATTTCCTGGGAAGTTGACCGCATTCTCGGCCAGCGCCTGCATGATGCCGACTTCAAGGCAATCAAGGCACCGATCAGTTGCTGGTGGGCGGCCTTGAGTCGTACCGGGGTGCATCGCCAGTTGATTGAGGCAAGCATGCTGGAAGTCACCGGGCAATCAGCGATAGAACGCTCGGTGCTGATCGAAACCAGCCATGATCGGTTGATCGATAACGCCGAATTCGTTCGCAGCTTCGCCGCTGCGATGGCCTGATGTTGCAGCGCGCGCCCTAACTCCGTTCAGTTAAGCGCAGATCCCCTGTGGCGAGCAGGCTTGTCCTGCGTTGGGCTGCGCAGCAGCCCCAAAGCCAGGCGCTGAGCTGTATCAGGTACACCGCGTTTTGCTCGACTGGGGGCGCTTCGCACCCCAACGCGGGGCAAGCCCGCTCGCCACAGAGGCTCCGGCCTGATGTTGCAGCGCGCCCTAACTCCGTTCAGTTAAGTGCAGATCCCCTGTGGCGAGCAGGCTTGTCCTGCGTTGGGCTGCGCAGCAGCCCCAAAGCCAGGCGCTGAGCCGTATCAGGTACACCGCGTTTTGCTTGATTGGGGGCGCTTCGCACCCCAACGCGGGGCAAGCCCGCTCGCCACAGAGGCTCCGGCCTGATGTTGCAGGGCGCGCCCTAACTCCGTTCAGTTAAGTGCAGATCCCCTGTGGCGAGCAGGCTTGTCCTGCGTTGGGCTGCGCAGCAGCCCCAAAGCCAGGCGCTGAGCCGTATCAGGTACACCACGTTTTGCTCGATTGGGGGCGCTTCGCACCCCAACGCGGGGCAAGCCCGCTCGCCACAGAGGCTCCGGCCTGATGTTGCAGGGCGCGCCCTAACTCCGTTCAGTTAAGCGCAGATCCCCTGTGGCGAGCAGGCTTGTCCTGCGTCGGGCGGCGCAGCAGCCCTAAAACCAGGCTCTGAGAGGTGTCAGGTATAGCGCATTTTCCTCGACTGGGGGCGCTTCGCACCCCAACGCGGGGCAAGCCCGCTCGCCACAGAGGCTCCGGCCTGATGTTGCAGCGCGCCCTAACTCCGTTCAGTTAAGCGCAGATCCCCTGTGGCGAGCAGGCTTGTCCTGAGTTGGGCTGCGCAGCAGCCCCAAAGCCAGGCGCTGAGCCGTATCAGGTACACCGCGTTTTGCTCGACTGGGGGCGCTTCGCACCCCAACGCGGGGCAAGCCCGCTCGCCACAGAGGCTCCAGTTTGCTGCGTGACAGCGCTAGGTCGCAGGTTGGGCGTGGCGGCACACACAAAAACGCCCCGGGCCTTTAAGGTCCGAGGCGTTTTAATTCACACCGTCATCCGGTGATTTGACGCGCCTTAGAAGTCCCAGCGAGTGCTGAGCATGAAGTTACGGGGTTCGCCATAAGCGGCGGAGTTATAGAAACCGATGTTGGTGTAGTAGGACTTGTCGAAGACGTTGTTGATGTTCAACGTGGCCGACACGTTTTTGGTGAATTGATAACGCGCCATCGCGTCCACCAGCCAGTAAGCCTTCTGAGAGAACTCCTCGTAACCGCCACGTGGGCTGTTGTAGATGTCCTGCCAGCCAACGCTCTGCCAGCGAGCGCCACCGCCGACGGTCAACTTGTCCAGGTTGCCCTTGAGTTTGTACGTGGTGTAGAGGCTGACCTGATCTTCCGGTTCGAACGTGGAAATTTTCACGTCCTTGTCGTCACGCACAATCTTGTGGGTATAACCGCCCTGGAGTTGCCAGCCCGGAGCGATTTCGCCGGACATCTCCAGCTCGTAACCCTTGGTCACGGCCTGGGTGCCCTTGAACGCATAGTTCGACGGCGTAGGCTTCAAGTTGTTGTAGTCGTCGTCCGACACGGAACGGTTGTCTTCATGGATCTCGAAGTAGGCGGCGCTGGCATTCACACGGCCATCCAGGAAGTCTGCCTTGATGCCCAGCTCCCAGTTCTGGCCTTCGTCCGGCTCAAGCAGTTTGTCGTTCCTGTCGCGGTTGTAGCTTTCCTGCGGCATGAAAATATCGGTATAGCTGGCGTAGACCGAGTAGGTATCGTTTAGGTCGTAGACCGCACCGACATAAGGTACAAAACGTCCCGACTCCCGGTAGGTCGGGTTATTGCCGGTCACCGTGTAGTTGACCACGCGGCCGCCAAGCAACAGCTTGAGGTCGTCGGCGAGGTTCAGGCGGGTGGTCATGTACATGCCGGTCTGGCGTATGGTGTCGTCGATTTTTGATTGTGACTGACCCCAGTCCGGTTCGCGGGCGTTACCGTGCCAGTTGTTGAAGTCGACCAGGTTGGGTGCAAGGTTCCAGTAGCCGTTGCCCTTCCACTCCGAGGCGCTGATGGAGCCTCCGAATACCAGCTCATGCTCGCGGCCACCCAGGCTGAATGGACCGCTCACGTACAGGTCGCCCGAGTCACTGACGGTTTCACCGGTGTACTTGCCCGAGGTGAGCTGCGAGGTGCCGTCCAGGGCCGGGGTATCGCCCTGAATCGAACCCATCAGCGCGTGGTAACCGTTGATCTTGTGGTCCAGTTGCAGCTTGGTGACCCAGCCACCACCGAGGTCGTGCTCGACCATGGCGAAGGCGGTGCGGGTGTACTGCTCCCAACTGCTCCAGTCGGCGGCGTTGTTGAACGAGCGCTTCACGTTGTTGCGATTGCCCTGGGCGTCGATCAGCGGAAAGCTGCCCGACCACGAAGAGCCTTTGGGCAGGCTGTCCTGATAGTCGCCGCCGACCGTCAGCATGGTATCGGGCGACAGGTCGAACTCCATGATGCCGTAGTAGGTCGGGCTCTTGCGTTCATAGCGGTCCATGAACGAGTGCTTGTCCTGGTAGGCGGCGACGGCGCGTCCACGCACATTGCCGGTTTCGGTCAGCGGCCCGCTGACGTCCAGCTCGCTGCGGTAGTTGTCCCAGGAACCGGCGCCCAGGGAGGCGTGGCCCTGGAAGTCGGCGGTGGGTTTTTTACGCACCAGGTTGATGGTTGCACCCAGCGAACCTGCACCGGTCAGCAGGCCGGTGGCGCCCTTGAGCACTTCGACCCGGTCGTAGATCGCCATGTCGCTCAGGGTGTTACCTGCCGAGTAGGCAACGTTGCGCGAGGTGGACGGAATCCCGTCGTACTGGAAGTTATTGATGGAGAAACCCCGGGCGTAGTAGTTGCTGCGCTCGGTATCGAAGGCGGAAACGGTAATGCCCGGCGTGTGGCGCATCACGTCATCCACGTTGTTCAGGCCGAAGTCATCCATGTGTTGACGGGTGACGACGGTTACCGACTGCGGTGTTTCCTTTGGCGTCAGGACCAGGCGTGTTGAGGTCGCGATGGAGCCCGGCGTATAGGAGCCGGTGTTTTCGGTGACGTTGCCGAGCATGTTGCCGGTGACCTGGGTGGGGCTCAGCTCCAGACCGGTCGCGGCCCCCGCGGCGGTGACGGTCAGCGAATTGCCGCTGAGGCTGTGGCGGGTCGAGGTGCCTGCCAGCAGGGTGCCAATTGCCAGTTGCGGGTCCAGCTTGCCTTTGACCGCGTTACTGTTCTTGCCCTGCACATCCCCCGGGCTATACAACACCTGCACATTGGTCTGCCGGCCGAATTCCTGCAGCGCGCTCCCCAGCGGCTGTGCAGGAATATTCAACTCGACCTCCTGGGCCTGTACATAGCCTGCAATAGGCAGCGATACCGCAAGCAGAAGGGCACTCGGAAGAAGGTTGATGTTCAGGGCCCGGCGCATGGATAGCGCTTTGCTCAGGGGGCTGAGACCGAGACGTGCTGGCATGGATGCTTTCTCTTCTATGTTTTTAAGTGGGCAATTCTAAGTATTTATTGAGGTTAGTTCTCATTACCACTAGTGAGACGTTCCTACCTGGGGAAACCGGAAAATAAAATTCACGCCGGTTCCATCTCGTGCACCACCTGGCCAGCGCGCAGGCGCACCAGCTGGTCGGCGATGTCGAAATAGCGGTCGTCGTGGCTGATCACGATGATGGTTTTGCCCAGGCGTTTGAGGTCCGGCAGCAGCTCGGTGTAGAAGATGCGGCGAAAGGCCGGGTCCTGGTCGGCGGCCCATTCGTCGAACACCAGCACCGGACGCTCTTCGAGCCAGGCGTTCACCAGCGCCAGGCGTTTGCGTTGGCCGGTGGAGAGGTCGGTGGTGCTGAATACGCCGTCCTTGACGCTCACCTTGTGCGCGATTTCCAGGCGCTCCAGGTACTTGCTGGCGCTGTCCAGCGACTGGGTGGCGCTGCCCTGCACCAGGTCGTCGAACAGGTAGTAGTCGGAGAACACCGTGGTGAACAACTGTCGATAATCGTCGCGTTCGGTGGCGGTCACCGCTTCGCCATTGAGGCGGATTTCGCCGGCCTGGGGCGGGTACAGGCCCAGCAGCAGCTTGATCAGGGTGGTCTTGCCGCTGCCGTTTTCGCCGACGATGAATACGATGTCGCCTTGCTTGATGCTCAAGTCGATCGGGCCCAGGTGGAACGGCTCGCTGCCTTCGACCGCCGGCGGGCTGTAGCTCACGCCCTTGAGTTCGAGGCTGTGGACCAGCGATTTCGGTGCTTCGCTGTCGTCCATCAGCAGGTGCGGCTCCGGCGACGAGAAACGTTCCGACAGCTCGCTGATACGGCCGAACGCAATCTTCGCCTTGCCCACCACCGGCAGGTAGCCCAGCAAATGCTCCAGCGGGCCTTTCATGTACAGCAGCACCAGCACGAAACCGGTGATCACGGTTGGATCCGGGTTGGGCCGGTACGCCTGCATCGCCAGGGCCAGGCCGATGACCACGAAGAACAGCATCGAACCGAAGGTCTTGGCGAGAATGTAGATATTCACCGACCGCACCTGGATATCGCTGATCAGGTCGGCGGTTTCCTGGATGCGGTGGGTGTTCATGCGGTAGCGCCGTGGACGGTGCATGCGCAGTTCCTTGGCGCCCGAGGCGATGGCGTTGTAGTAACGCTGCAACTCATCCTCATGCCCGCGAGCCAGGTCAAAGCCCTGGATGCCCTTGCCGCCGGCAATGAATTGCACGGTGCTGCCGATGATAATCGCCACCACCATCATCAGGAACATCGGCACCGACAGGTACGCCAGGTAGCCCAGGCAGCCGAGGGTGACCGTGGCGGCGATGGCCAGCGGGGTGAACGCGAAGGAGAAATCGCTGATGGTGTCGACGTCGTGGGTCAGCACCGGGATCAGGCGGTGCGAGCGGTAGCGCTCGATCTGGCCGATGGGCGCTGACAGGACTTTCTCGCCCAGGTCCTTGCGCAGCGCCGCGATGATGCGTTGGCCCACATAGTTGGTGCCGATGTCGGAAATGATCGAGCTGACCAGTGCCACCACGCACAGCGCGGCAAAGGTCATGACCACGCCCTGGGTCATGCCGTCGGGCGAATGCAGGGCATTGTTGATGGTGGCCAGCAGCAGGGTGATGGCGAGGCCGCCGACCATGCCCAGCGCAACGGACACCGTCACGATGGTGCGAAAGGGCCTGATCAGTGCGAGCAAGCCGTTAAAGGCGCCGCGTTTGGCATCGGTCATAAATACTTCCCGGAAAGTCAAAAAGAGGGGGCTGGGCACACAGACCCTTACCCATGACAAACGAAGCGCCGGGGCGACTATTTAGCCCGGTGTGCCGGGGGGTAGGGCGCAGCTGATAAATTGCCCGCAGGCTGGTTCGTTCTTGTTCTGTAGGCGCACGCGTAGCGACGCCGTGCGCGGTTCCTTCAGCGAGAGCGAAAACATGACAAAGAAAAACCTGGTGTATGTGTGGTCCCTGCGCAATGCCGCCGCCGACAAGGCCGGGCAGCCGGTGGCCTACAAGGACCACGAGCGCTACATGACGTCGGTGCTGGAATTTCTGGTGGGGGCGCTCAACGACACACCGCTGGGCCAGGCCTATGACCTGGTGGGCGTGGTGTATGACGATGACGAACACAACCCGCGGGATCAGGCGCTGGTTGCCGATTATGGCTTTGCCTGCGAGCCGGGCCGCCAGTGGTTGTACCCGGCGGACCTGCGGGTGCAGGGCAAGCGGGTCAACGACCTGCTGCTGAGTGTGCCGTCCACCTACCGCCGTTTACCCCGGGGCAGCGCCGAACACATTGCCGGCAAGCAGGACTTCGAGCGTCGCCTGCATGACACGCTGGTGGAATTGAAGGCCGATATCGTGGTGCTCGATGGTCTGCTGGTGATCCTCGATGAACTGGTGCGTCCGGGCGCGCCGTTTGCGCGGCGGATCATGAATATTCATCCGGGCATCACCCGTATTGAATCGCCGTATGAGCGTCGGGGGGCCTATGCGACCTGGAATGCGCTGTATGGTGCGCGCGGCGAGGCGGTGGTGGACTGGACCACCCGGGAAACCAGGCCGTGTGAACCGCTTTATCTCACCGGGGCGTCGTTTCATTACGTGGACAACGGGATCGACTCGGGGGAGGTGTTGCATGACGTGCTCAAGACGCAGATTTCGCCTGAGGACACTATCCTTGAGCTGCGGTGGAACAACTTTAATAACAGTTTGTTTCCGGCGTTGCAGGAGGGGTTGGAGTTGCTTGCTCGAGCTTAAAATCGACCGATTTTTTTGCCGAACGCTATAAAAATGTGGGAGGGGGCTTGCTCCCGATGGCTGAGTGTCAGTCAGCTTATTGGTAGCTGACACAACGCTATCGGGAGCAAGCCCCCTCCCACATTTGGATCTCCATGGATCAGATAGAACACAGTCTGCTTTTGATGGAAATAACGCAGAGGTACACCAAACCCTAAAAGTCCAACGTCACCCCACTCATCAGCGTCCGCCCATCCCCCGGCGAATGCAGCGATGCCCTGGCCCCATCCGGGTCATACCACGCATATTCGTAGTAACGGTTAGTGAGGTTCTTCAACTGCAGATCAACACTGACCGACTCCGTCACCCGGTAAACGGCACCAAGGTTCATCAACACATAACCGCCGTAAGTGCCCTGGGTGTTCTCCCGCTCCAGATAGTAGTGAGTCTGCCCATTCATCCACGCGCTGAGTTGCAGGGCCGGTGTGGCCTGGTAACGAATGCCGGCGTTGTACAAATGATGGGGGATGTGGTCGATCTCGCGGCCTTTGCTGCCCGGTAGGGTCGCGCTGGGCTGGAGGATTTTCGAGTACTGCCAGGCGTAGGCCAGCCAGATCTCGGTGCGCGCGTTCGGGTGCAGGTTGAGCTGCGCGTCGTAGCCCCAGCGGCGGGTCTGGCCGACATTGTCCGACTCGCCGCTGGGGTCGTTGAGCCGGCGGCTGACTTCGCCGCTGGCCTCCTGTTGCCAGTAGGCAATGCGCCCATCGACCCAGTCGGCAGGGGTGAACGTGATACCGGTTTCCCAGCCCTCGTTGATCGAGGGCGCAAGGTCGGTGTCACGCGGCGGGATCTTGTAGGCGGCTGCCCCGGTGCCCACCTGGAAGGTGCGGCCCCAATTGGCGTAGACGCTGGCCACGTTCCAGGGCGAATACACCACGCTGAGCTTGGGTTGCTTGATCAGCCCGTAGTCGTTGATGGCGTAGTCCGTGCCGGTCATTGCATTGGTGAAGTCACCCTGGATCCGGTCGACGCGGTACGCGGGGATGATCTTCAGCGATTCGAACGGTTGAATCTCGGCCTGCACGTACGCACCGACGGTGTTGAAGTCGAACTGCTGATCCCGGGTCTGCGCCTGGCGCGCGCGGTCCAGGGTGCGGTAGCGCTCGCTGGTGTTCTGCTGACGCTGGATATCCGTGCCGCCTTCCAGGGCGAAGTGGTACAGCCCGCTGACGACGGGGCGCCAGGTCAGGGAAGTGAGAGCGCCGTACTGGGTTTCGTACGCGTCACGTTCCTGCTGGGCGCTGGTGCGCCAGTACTGGGTCCAGCGTCGATCATCGAAGGTATTGAGGTAGGTTTTCGCCGACCACGAAAGCGTCTCGGCCAGCTCGGTATCAAGGTGCAGGCTGAGCTGATTCATGCGCCGCGTGCCTTTGTCGCTGGCGTTGTAGACATTGCTCATGCGGGGATGCTGGTGCGCATCGTCGGCACTCAGATAACCGGGTTCCTCGGCCTCGGTTTCGTAATGGCGGGCGATCAGGCCGATGCGGTAGCGATTGTCGTCCGGGGTATAGAACCACTTGCCGGACAGCGAGACTTTGTCCGCCTCGGCGTGATCGCGATAGCCGTCCGCTTTCTGGTAGGCGAAAAAGTAATTCTGCGTCCAGTTGCTGCTCTCGATGCCTTTGGCGAACTGGGTTTCACGGGTGTCATCGCTGCCGTAACGGATGCGCGCACGGGTGTAGTCGCCGCCGGTGCGGGTGAGCATGTTCACGTTACCGGCGATGTTGTTCAGGCCGTAACGGGCATCGCTGGTGCCGCGCACCACTTCGATGCTGTCCAGTTCCAGCGGGAAAATCATGTCCATGAAGGGCATGTTGCCGTCGTTGCTGTTACTGGGGATGCCGTCGATCAGCAGCTTGACCGCGTTCACTTCACCTTCGCCGTTGAAACCGCGAAACGAAATCTTGCCGGAGGTGGTGCCCTGGTTGAACTCGGTAAGCATCACCCCCGGCGCTCGGCTGAACAGCTCCCAGCTGTAGTTGACCGGCATTTTCTCCACGACATCGGCGCCGAGGATGTCCACCGAACCGGGCACGCCGCGCGTGCCGAGCGGGCCACTTTCACCGCTGGTGCCCTGGATCGCGACAGCGCCAAGGGTGAGGGCAGCGCTTTCGTCCGCCGAGGCCAATGAAGAAAAGGCAAGCAGGCTCACCGAGAGCATCGGCCAGAGTGAGCAGGGCACAGCCACACGCTTTGCGCGCGGCAGAGTAAATGGAGCAGGCATAAGGCACGCTTCCTGAAACCTGAAAAACGTCAAGGACGTTCAGCCACGCAATCGCGCGGCTGAAACATGAAGATCGGGCAATCAGGTCACAGGGGAGGCGCGCGGACTCAGGCTCGGCCAGCGAATCCTGGGATGCAGCGCAGGCAGCAGCGGATCATCAAGGACACTGTCCGGTGCATAACGCGGCAGAAAATGGCGGTAATGACTGGACGGCAACGCCGCCAGACCGGCATGCCCGCAGCAACAGTCACCGTGCTTCATCTCACCGGACGCAGGCGCCGACTTCAACGGCACGACCAGCTTGTCAAAGCCCGGCGGCAGAGCCTGCGACGAACAGAACCCACCCCACAGCATCAACCCGCTATCCGGCGCCTGCATGGTACGGCTGAGCGGCATGGCCAGCATATTCAGCAGCAAGGCCAGGCAGGCAATCCAGGGACTGATGCGTGAAAACATGGGCATCAAGGCAGTCGACACAAAGGGGCCGCTATTTAGCCGCAGTTAACCGCCCAAGTGAAAGCGCAAGGCATGCGCCATTTCGCCGCAGCCAGAAGCACCGCTCCGTTTTTGATCTGCTTTTGATCTGCTTTTGATCTGGCTGTTGATCTTGATCTCAGGCGCCCCGTCAACCACGCTGGCCGAACGCAGGCTTGAATCCGTGGGTAACCCGGCAGGACGCCGGGTTAGCCGCGCTGGGCCAAGGATGGCCCATCGCGGCGGCCCACGGATTCAAGCCTGCGTGCGGGCACACCGAGCCTGAGCGAGGTGCCGAGTGGTGGGGCAAGAGCCCTTTTGGTTACTTTTGGGGCTCTTTTCCAAAAGTGACCCGCCGTAAGGGCGGAACCGTAATCAGCCGTTACCGCAGCAACGGATAATATATACCCAGTCAGACCGCCATCGGGAGCAAGCCCCCTCCCACATTTGGCCGCATCCCCCAACAACCCCTCAGAGCATCCGACGCAACACATCATTACGCGGATCCCTATCAAAAAACCGATGCTTAAGCGCCCCCAGAACATGCACCACAATCAACCCAAGCAACGTATAGGCACACACCTTGTGCAACCACTGAAACACCACAAACCACTCATCATTCTTCGCCAGCAACTCCGGCAGATTCACCCCGAAAAAAAACACCCCATCGCTCATCGTGTAAGTGCTCGACATCGAGTAACCCATCAACGGCACCACCACGATCAGCACATACATCGCGCGCTGCACCAGCCGTGACAAAAACCGCTCATGGGCCGCCAGCGTCGCTGGCGGTGACGGCAGCACCGGCGTTCGCCAACGCAACACGATCTGCACCAGCACCAGCATGAACGCCAGCACCCCGAAGGATTTGTGCCACGGGTAATACAGCTCATATTTGCTTGCCACTTCATCGGCCAGCCCGGTCATATGCCAGCCCGCCCACAGCAGCCCGGCGATCAGCACCGCGCGCACCCAGTGCAGCATGCGCAAAGAGGTTGGATATCGGTCAATCGTTTCGGTGTTCATCGACATCTCTCCATGGATAAAGGGCTGCGCTCAATGGGGTAGCAACACCGTGATGACCTTCTCTTCGGTATAGGCCAGCGCGCCGCCAAACCCGCCTTCACGGCCGATGCCGCTGGTCTTGACGCCGCCCCAGGGCAGGTTGGCATCCAGCGGACTCCAGCAGTTGATGCCCACCGCACCGGCCTTCACCGCTGCGGCCACGCGATGGGCGCGCACCAGGTCGGCGGTCCACACGGTGGCCGCCAGGCCGTAGGCGGAGTCGTTGGCCAGGGCGACGGCATCCGCTTCGTTGTCGAACGGGATGAGTGTGCCCACCGGGCCGAAGATTTCGTCGCGGGCAATCGCCATGTCATTGCGTGCGTCGGCAAAAATGGTCGGGCGTACGAACCAGCCCTGTTCCGGGCTCGACACACCGCCGGCGAGCAGGGTGGCGCCTTCGTCGATGCCCAGCTGGATATAGCGATTGACCCGCTCCCATTGCGCTTTCTTCGCGACCGGCCCCATCTGCACACCGGGCTGACGCGGGTCGCCCACCTTGACTGCGCGCGCCGCCTCGGCAAGCGCCGCAGCGAAACGATCGGCGATGCCGCGCTGCACCAGAATGCGCGACCCGGCCGCACAAATCTGGCCCTGATTGGCGAACAGGCCAAGGCTGCAGCCGCGCAGCGCGTCCTCGAAGGAAGCATCGTCAAACACGATCTGCGGGCTCTTGCCGCCCAGTTCCAGGGCGACATGCTTGAACAGCACCCCGGCGGTGCGCTGGATCTCACGCCCGGCTTCGGGGCTGCCGGTGAAGCTGATCTTGGCGATGTGCGGATGCTCACACAGCGCCCGACCCACCTCATTGCCGTAGCCGGTGACCACATTGATCACCCCGTCCGGAAAACCCGCTTCCTGCGCCAGCGCCGCCAGGTGCAGGGCCGACTGCGGAGTCTCTTCCGAGGGCTTGATCACCACCGTGCAGCCTGCGGCCAGCAACGCCGCGAGCTTCCACACGGTGATCATCAGCGGCGAATTCCACGGCACAATGGCCCCGACCACACCCACCGGCTCACGCACGGTGTACGACAGGGTTCTGGTGCCGAAATACCCGCCACTGGGAATGGTCCGCCCCTCCAACTGATTGGCCCAACCCGCCGCCGCGCGCAGATTGGCAAGCACATTGGGCAAATCCATCCGACGCGGCTCCAGCGGCGAACGCCCGATAGCATCGGCGTCCATATCCGCCAGCAACTCACTGTCGCGCTCCACCAGATCAGCCAGCTTCAACAACACCCGAGCGCGCTGCGCCCCATCAAACCGACTCCACTCGCCACGCTCAAGCTGCTCAAACGCCGCGTTCACCGCCCGATCCACATCCTCGACCGTACCCCGCGCAAAACTGCCATACACCTGCTCCGTCACCGGATTGACCAGCTCAACCCGCCCACCCTCTGAAGCCTCAGAGACCACGCCATTAATAAAGTGATTCAAACGCTGACCCATACCAGCCTCCATAAATAATTCGTTTTTGATCTGCTCTTGATTTGCTTTTGATTTTGATCTCAAGCGCCCCGTCAACCACGCTGGCCGCACGCAGGCTTGAATCCGTGGGTAACCCGGCAGGACGCCGGGTTAGCCGCACTGGGCCATGGATGGCCCATTGCGGCGGCCCACGGATTCAAGCCTGCGTGCGGGCACACCGAGCCTGAGCGAGGTGCCGAGTGGTGGGGCAAGAGCCCTTTTGGTTACTTTTGGGGCTCTTTTCCAAAAGTGACCCGCCGTAAGGGCGGAACCCATCCAAGCCGTCACCCCAGCACCGGATATGTACCCAGTCAAACCGCTATCGGGAGCAAACCCCCTCCCACATCCCAAACCGCGTCACGTCCAAAACCTCACTCCTCAAGCGACCCCAGAGCCTCCCGAAACACATCCAAGGCCCTGAAAAACAACCCCCGCGTAATCGTCAACGAAGGCATCACCCGCATCACATTCCCGTACCGCCCACAAGGAATCATCAACACCCCATGGCTCATCAGAAACCCCATCAACGCCCCAATCTTCTGCGGCGCCAGCGGCGCCCTGGTCAGCGGATCCTCCACCAACTCAATCCCGATCATCAGCCCACGCCCACGCACCTCACCCACAAACCGGCTGCCAAACCCACGGATATACTCCTGCGCCTCCAGCCCCAGCGTATGCGCGCGCCCCAGCAGATCCAGCTCCGGGTCCTGCAGAATCGCGATATTGGTCAGCGCCACCGCCGCCGACAGCGAGTTTGCCGCGAAGGTATTGGGCATCGACCCATCGGGAATCTGCGCCGCCAGATCCGAACGCATGATCAACCCCGCCATCGGCAGGTCGCTGCCGATGCCCTTGCCAAAGGTGAGCATGTCGGGCTTGACCCCCGAGTGCTCCACTGCCCACATCTTGCCGGTGCGCCCCGCGCCGGACTGCACCTCGTCGACGATCAACAGCGTGCCGCTGCGGTCGCACGCCTGGCGCAGAATCTGCAAGAACTCCGGCGACGGCGGCACGTAGCCGCCTTCGCCCTGCACCGGCTCGACGATCACCGCCGCCACGTCATCGGCGGCGGTGTAGGGCGTGTTCAGCAAGTAATCAACGTACTCGCCGGCGATCTGTTCGGCGCTCTTGTGCGTGGTGTCGAACGGGAAGCGATAGGCGTAGGGGTAGGGCGCATGAATCACACCGCCCATCTGCGCGCCGAAGCCCTTGCGGTAGGCGGTGCCGGTGGTGAGCGAGCCCGAGGCGTTCCACACGCCGTGGTAACCGCCGTGGAAGGCGATGATCTGGTGGCGCCCGGTAATGCGCTTGGCGAACTTGATCGCTGCTTCCAGCGCATCGCTGCCGCTCTGGGTGAAGAAGGTGATGCAGTCGCCACGCAAACCGTCCGGCGCAATCTCGGAGAGTTTGGCCGCCAGTTCGGTGCGCCGGGTGCTGTTGATTTCCAGGGCGTGCATCAGCACTTCGGATTGATCGCGGATCGCCTGCACCACTTTGGGGTGGCAACGGCCGACGCTGCTCACGCCGACGCCGGCGGAGAGGTCGATATAGGTGTTGCCGTCCGGGTCCTTGAAGGTGGCGCCAAAAGCACGGTCCATGGCGATCGGCATGCGTCCGCCGCCGCGCGCCATGGACTCGGTGCGCGCCGACAACGCCAGGGCCTCGCAGGTTTTGGGGCCGGGCAGGGCGCCGGAAATGATGCGCGGTGCATCGGAGAAGTGGAGGGCTTCAAGCTGGGCTTCACTCATGATGGGTCTCTGGCAGGTCTATTCAGGTGTACCGATCATCGGCGTGACCTGCCCGGGGCGGGTATCCCGAATCGGCACATCGGCGCGCCGCGCAGCGGTTTTTTGTGAGCCCGAAATAATGTTGAAATATTGCAATATTTGATCTTTGTGAGACTATCTGGCACGAAGCTGGCTTTAAAATAAAAAAATTGCGGAGAATATCGCGCATGATGAGAAATCAAAGCGTCAGCCAGTTTCACGATGTGCACGTGCACGCGGCCAACATTCAGCAGTGGCACCAGGACTACAGCCAGCTCACCGCCGGTTCGGCCGAGAGTTCGCTGATGCAGTTGACCACCACCGGGTGCCACGTTTTCCTCGAGCAGATCAACCAGCGCGTGGTGCAGCACGGCGTGGCGCCACGCAACAAGATGTGCTTTGCGGTGCCGATCAATGTGCCGGGATCGGTGCGGATGCAGGGGCGGGAGGTCGACGACAGCAGCCTGTTCTTCCTGCACGGCGGCGAGGAGTTCATGTTCCATATGCCGATGGGCATGCAATTGCTGTCCATCACCTTCGAGCGCGAGTTGTTCGAGCAGGCGCTGGCGCACACGGCGTCGGCCAGTGACCTCAATCTGTTACTGCGTCAGCCGGTGATCAGGGTTTCCCCCCAGCGCTTCGCCGACGCGCGGCGCCGATTGCTCGCGCTGTTCGCCCAGGCCATGGCCGGAGAGCTGCGCGATTCGCACGCGCGCCTGCTGGAGCAGGCCCTGCTCGACGAGCTGGTGCAACTGATGAGCGATCCGTCCTGCGACAAGCAACAGCGCTCGCCCAGCTCCACGCGCAGTTTTATCGTCGAGAAATGCCATCGCCTGGCGACCACCGGGCAGTTCGACGTGCCCAGCGTCACCGACCTGTGCGAACGCCTGCAGGTGAGCCGGCGCACCGTGCAGAACAGCTTTCGCGCGGTGGCCGAGACCACGCCGCTGAATTATTTGCGGTCCATCAGGCTCAACGGCGTGCGCCGCACCCTGATGTCCACGCCCGCCGCGCAGCTCTCCATTGGCGATGCGGCGGCGCAATGGGGGTTCTACCACCTCAGCCATTTCGCCGCTGAATATCACGCGTTGTTCGCCGAGCTGCCGTCGCACACCTCACGTGCCGCCTCTCATCAAACACAAAATAGCTTGTTGATTTAACACCCAACGTTTCAGACAGCACCATTCCTGTGGTGAGCGGGCTTGTTGTGGCGAGCGGGCTTGCCCCGCGTTGGGGTGCGAAGCGCCCCCAATCGAGCAAAACGCGGTGTACCTGATACGGCTCAGCGTCTGGCTTTAGGGCTGCTGCGCAGCCCAACGCGGGGCAAGCCCGCTCGCCACAACAAGCCTGCTCGCCACAGGGAATCTGCGCTTAACTGAACGGCATTAGGGCAAGCGCGCTCGCCACAGCCATGCCTCATGGGTACAGCGGTCGCTATACGCGGAACTGGTCCATCAGTTTCATCTGCTGATTGGCCCGGGCGTTGAGTTGGCTGCTGATCTGCGCTGACTCGGCGGCCTGTTCCGTCAGGGTTTCGGTGACGCCGCGAATGGTCGCGACGTTGCGATTGACCTCCTCGGCCACCGCGCTCTGTTCCTCCGCTGCGCTGGCGATCTGCAGGTTCATGTCACTGATCACCGTCACCGCTTCGCTGATCCTGCCCAGGGCCTGCACGGCCTGATGGATCTGCCCGGCGTTGTCCTGGGCCAGCGTCTGGCTGGCATGCATGGTGGTCACCACGCCCCGCGTCCCGCTCTGGATGCGCTCGATCACCAGGCGAATTTCCTCCACCGAATCCTGGGTACGTTTGGCCAGGTTGCGCACTTCATCGGCCACCACCGCAAACCCACGGCCGCTTTCCCCGGCGCGTGCCGCTTCAATGGCGGCGTTCAGGGCCAGCAGGTTGGTCTGTTCGGCAATGCTGCGGATCACCTCCAGCACCGAGCCGATCTGCTCGCTGTTGACCGCCAGCGCTTCGACCTCGGTGACGGCCTTGCTGACCTCGCTGGCCAGGGCGGTGATGTCGCGGGTGCTGCGTTCGATCAGCGTGATGCCGTCCCTGGACGCCTGGTCAGCCCCGCGTGCCGCCTGGGCCGCGTTCGACGCGCTGTGGGCGACTTCATGGGCGGTGGCGCTCATCTCATTGGACGCGGTCGCCAACTGGTCGATCTCGCGAAACTGCACCTGCATGCCTTCGCTGGTCTGCCGCGCGATGTCGGAAGACTGGTCGGCGGTGCCACGCGCGTCGGTGATGCTCTGCTTGATCTGCGCGATGGTCGGTTGCAGTTTGTCGAGGAAGCGGTTGAACCAACTCACCAGTTCGCCCAGTTCGTCTTTCTTGCGGTAATCCAGGCGCTGGGTCAGGTCGCCGTCGCCGCTGGCGATGGCCTTGAGCATCTGCGCGACGCTGTTGATCGGGCGCGTCACACCGGAGGCGGTGAGCCAGATCAGCAGCAGGCCCAGCAGCCCGGCGCCGATGGCCACCAGCGACGCGATGAGGGTGTCGCGGGTCTGCGTCTGGTCGAGCAACGCCTGCAGCGCCACCGAGTCGGCCAGCAACACCTGTTTGGGCAGGTCGATGACCACGCCCCACGGCGCGGCGTCCGGGATCGGCGCGACCGGGTACACCGCGCGGATCAAGTCATCCTGGGCCAGCACCTGCGGTTGTTTTTGCGCCAATGCCGCGAGCAGCGCCTTGCCCGCATCGCCCAGGGCGGCGGTGACTGGTTTGCCGATCTGGCCAGCGTCCTTGCTGTAGGCGGCGAGCACGCCGCTGTCGGAGACAATCAGCATGCTGCCCGCACCGTTGAACAGCGTGCGCTGGGCCTCGCCGGCGGCCGCTTGCAGCGCGCCGAGGGCAAGGTCCACGCCGAGGGTGCCGATGACCTTGCCGTCGGCCATCAACGGCATCGACAGAGTAGTCATCAGTTGCACCTGGCCGGCCTGGGTGTCGGCGTAGGGCGCCATCAGGCAGGTGCGCCGCGTGTCGCGGGGGCAGGTGTACCAACTGTTATAGGGGGCGCCACTGATGCTCAGCTCGGTTTTCTGCAAGTCGGTTTCGGGAATCAGGATGTTCACCGCCGGGCCGGCACCGCGGTTCCACGCGCTGGCGAAGCGTCCGGTTTCGTTGGAGGCGCGCGCGGCGTCGTTGACGAACTCGCTGTCCTCGCCCCCCAGCGCATTCGGCTCGAACACCAGCCACAGTCCCAGCACCTGGGGGTTGTGCTCGAAGGTGATGTTGAGGCCGCGGTTCAGCTCCTCACGCAAGGCTGCGGCCGGCAACCCGCGCTGCATCGCCATGCTGCGCAAATGGGTCGTCTGGTCGGCGAGGCCGGTGATCAGCAGCAGGCTGTTGCCGAAGGCCCGCTGCAGGTTGCTTGCCTGCTCGGCGGCCTTGGCCTGCAGCAGGTTTTCACCGCTGTCGGTCAGCATCCTGCCGCTGGAGGTGCTGATCAAGCGGTTGTTCTGGCTACTCTGGTAGAGGTTCATGCCGACGATCAGGCCGATCACGCCCAGCAGGCACAGGCCGGACAGCAGGATGATTTTCATGCGGATGGAGAGCGCGTCGAGCATGGGATGATCTCGCAAGTGAACAGCGTGCCAGTGGGTTATCAGTTGGCCTGGGCCACTGACTTCTTATTGGGTATGTCATTACATCGGCCGATTCAGCGCCGACTGAACCTGACCAGCAGCGCTGCCACCAGCAACAGGACCGTCAACACCGCCAGCACGGCAATAAAACCGGCATCGAACGCTGCGCGTGCCAGCCCCGTCAGCAGCGCAGCGTCGTCGCTCGGCAGTGTTGCGGCGACCAGCAGGGCATCGTCCAGGCTCTCGAACGTCGACGGGTTCAGGCCGAGCCTGGGTGGAATCGTCAGGCTCGTCGACCAGGCATATATCGCCGACAGCAGGCTGCCCGCCAGTGTCACCCCGGCTGCACCGCCCAGTTCAAACGAGACTTCCTCGATGGACGCAGCCATGCCGGCCTGGTCGCTGGGCACGCTGAGCATGATGGTGCTGGACGCCGCCGTCAGGGCCGCGCCCATGGCCATGCCCAACAGCGCGAGACTGGCAATCTGCAGCGGTACTGCCGCGTTGCACAGCAACAGATACGCCAGCATCGCGGCGGCCGACAGCAGCAGGGTCCAGAACAGCATGCGCCGGCTGCCCAGGCGCGACAGGTAATAGCCGGCCAGCGGCCCGGCAACGAAGGAACCCAGCGGCGACATACCCAGCACCAATTGCAGGCGCTGGCTGAACACCAGTTCCATGCCTATAAACGCCAGGGCTGAAGCGAGCGCTGCAATCACCGCATTTCTGAACAGCGGCTCGGCGAACAGTGACAGCTCAAGCATCGGCTGCGCGGCACGGCGCTGGCGCCGGATGAACATCGCCAGGAACAACGCACCCAGCAGTATCGCCACCAGCATGGCGGCGAAGGAGGGCGAGCGTTTGCCCAGCTCCTTGACGGCATAGGCGATGCTGATCAAACCGACCATCACCTGCAGCGAGCCCCGCCAGTCCCAGTGGCGCCGGGGATTGCCCGGATGCTCGGGAATCAGCGTCACCCCGAGCAGTAAGGCCACCAGCACAATCGGCACGTTGATCAGAAACACCGAGCCCCACCAGAAGTGTTCCAGCAGCAGGCCGCCGACCACCGGCCCCAGCGCTGCGCCACCGGAGGCCACTGACGCCCAGATGCCAAACGCCATGGCCTGTTCGCGTTCGTCGTTGAACGTCAAGCGGATCAGCGCCAGGGTGGCAGGCATCATCATTGCCGCGCCGACCGCCAGAAAACCCCGGGCGCCGATCAACACGTTGGCCGATGGCGAGAAGGCCGCAATCAGCGAGAACACCCCGAACACGCTCAGCCCGCCGATAAACAGGCGTTTGTGCCCCAGGCGATCGCCCAGCGTGCCCATGCCCAGCAGCAGGCCGGCGGCGATCAGTGCGTAGATATTGATGATCCACAGCTTCTGCGAGGCGCTTGCGCCGAGCTCGCGGGTCAGGGTGGGCAGCGCGGTGTATAACACCGTCATGTCGATGACGATCAGCAGCAACGCGCTGGAAATAATCGCCAGGATCAACCAGCGACGCTTAGACGACATGGGCCGGGCTCGATAATTGAATGGCTGACATGAGTCACTCCAGGTTCAGGCAGGCAAGGGGGGGCTGACCCTAGCATGCACGGCGCAGGGCTCGCAGCGTTATCCCGAATCGGCGGGGAGTGCAGCGCCATGACCTGTTTTGGGGCGCAGCCCGCGATGTTACCGATTTGGGATAGCGAGGTGTTCACAGGCGGGCATAGCATCGAAACCAGCGTGCAACCTCAACAATAAAAGCGCTACCCGGCACCGATTGCGCCTGGATCGGGGCCACCCCACAGCGACTGCCTCATACAATAAGGTCAACAACATGAGCGTATCTCTACCGGTCAACAGTTCCACGGAGCTCAAGCGTGGCGCCCTGGGTGTCGGCTTTATCATTTTCTTCGTGATTTCGGCGGCAAGCCCGCTCAGCGTCATCGCCGGTGGCTTTCCCATCGGCATCATGCTGGGCAACGGTGCCGGCACCCCGGCCTTGCTGATCCTGGCATTGCTGGTGCTGTTGGCGTTTTCGGTGGGCTACACCACCATGTCGCGCCACGTCACCAACGCCGGCGGTTTCTACGCGTTCACCTCCCGTGGCCTGGGTGGCCTGGCCGGCGGCTCGGCGGCGGTGCTGGCGATGTTTGCCTACAACATTCTGCAGATCGCGCTGTATGGCATGTTCGGCGGTGTGGTCAGCGGCACCATGGAGAGTGTCGCGGGGGTGGTGTTGCCCTGGTGGTCCTATTCGCTGATGGCGATGGCCAGCATTGCGTTTCTCGGCTATCGCAAGATCGACCTGTCGGCCAAGGTGCTGTCGCTGGTGGTGGTCGCCGAGTACCTGGCAATCCTCATCCTCGATTTCGCCATTCTGAAGACCGGCGGTGACAGCGGTGTCAATCTCGACTCGTTCACCCCTCAGCACTTCACCAGCGGTACGCCGTCCATCGGCCTGCTGTTCTGCTTCGCCGCCTTCATCGGCTTCGAGGCCACCACCATCTACGGCGAAGAAGCCAAAGACCCCAAGCGCACCATCCCGATTGCCACCTACTGTTCGGTGCTGCTGATCGGCGCGTTCTACACGCTGTCGGTGTGGTCGATGATAGTGGGCGTGGGCGCCGACAAGATCGTGCCGCTGCTGCAAGCCATGCAGGACCCGACCACCCTGATCTACGGCATGTCCGACCACTTTGTCGGCCCGCACCTGACCCAGGTCATCCGTGTGCTGTTCATCGTCAGCATCTATGCCGGGCTGCTGGCGTTCCATAATGCGGCGGCGCGCTATTTCTACGCCATCGGCCGTGACGGCCTGCTGCACAGCCTGTTGGGCACCACCCACCGCGTGCACCAGAGCCCGCACATGGGCTCGGCCTTGCAGAGCCTGATCGCCGCCGTGGTGGTGCTGATCTTTGCCGCAATGGACGCCGATCCGATCCTGCAACTGTTCGCCTGGTTCTCCAACCTGGCGACCCTGTGCGTGATCCTGCTGATGGCGATCACCTCGGTGGCCATCTGCGTGTATTTCCACCGGCATCCGGAGCTCAAGGTCAATGTGCTGCGCGGGCGCATTTTGCCGGTGTTTTCGTGCGTGGCTTTGCTCTGCGTGCTGGTGCTGGCGGTGGCGCATTTCGATGTGCTCACCGGTGCCAGCCAGCTCCTGTCCTACAGCCTGTGTGCGGTGATTCCCGCTGCGCTGCTGGGCGGCCTTTACCTCGCCGCGCGCCTGCGCAAGGTAGCACCGCAGCGCTTCCTGGCCTTGGGCAGCCACAAGCTCTAAGGCCTCGCTCGCGCCATCCCCACTGTGAATTGATCGCCTGCCGGTGTCCGGCAGGGCTCATCTGCGTTAAAGGAAATTGCACATGCACGCTTACAAGATGCTCATCAACGGTGTTCAGGTTGCCGGTGAAAACGGTCAGTTCGACGTGATCAATCCGGCCACCGGCAGCGCCTTCGCGCAATGCCCGGCCGGCTCGCTGGGCCAACTGGACGCGGCGGTGGCCGCCGCCCAGGCCGCGTTCAAGACCTGGCGCCACAGCGCCCATGAACGGCGTTGCGAGCATCTGAACGCGATTGCCAATGACATCGAACAGGACGCCGACGCACTCGCCCGGCTGATCGTGATGGAACAGGGCAAACCGCTGGAACTGGCGTTTTCCGAGGTCATGGGCGCCGCTGCCTGGACGCGCTATGCCGCCGGGCAGGAAATCGCCGTGGAACTGGTGGAAGAGACCCCGACCCAGCGCGTCGAGCTGCACCGCAAGCCGCTGGGCGTGGTGGCGTCGATCACGCCGTGGAACTGGCCGTTCATGATTGCCGTGTGGCACATCATGCCGGCGCTGCGCGCGGGCAACTGCGTGATCAGCAAGCCGTCGAGCCTGACGCCGTTGAGCACCCTGCGCCTGGTGGAGATCATCGCGCGGCACGTGCCCCATGGCGTGATCAACTGCGTGACCGGCGAGCAGGGGTTCGGCAGCGCGATCACCGCGCACCCGGGCATCCAGAAGATCGTGTTCACCGGTTCCACCGCCACCGGCCAGAGCGTGATGCGCGGCGCCGCCGTCAACCTCAAGCGCCTGACCCTGGAGCTGGGCGGCAACGACGCGGCAATCGTATTGCCCGGCACGCCCGTGCACGAGGTGGCCGAAGAGATCTTTCAGGCCGCCTTCCTCAACATGGGCCAGACCTGCGCCGCGCTCAAGCGCCTGTACGTCCACCAGTCCCAGTACCAGGCGTTTGCCGAGGCGCTGACGCAGATTGCCGAGCGCCAGGTGGTCGGTGATGGCCTGGAGCCGGGCGTTAATTTCGGCCCGGTGCAGAACCTCGATCAATTGGAGTTGGTGCAGGCGCTGGTTGCCGATGCGCGCGCCCAGGGTGCACGGGTGTTGTGCGGCGGCGCACGGCTGGACCGGCCAGGGTTCTTTTACCCGCCGACGCTGGTCGCGGACGTCACCGACGGCCATCGTCTGGTGGACGAAGAGCAGTTTGGCCCGGTATTGCCGCTGATCGCTTATGAGGATGTGGAAGACGTACTGCGCCGCGCCAATGCTGGCGACATGGGCCTTGGAGGCTCGGTCTGGGGGCCGGACAGCGAGCAGGCGCAGGCCCTGGCCAGCCGCCTGGAAAGCGGCGTGGCGTGGGTCAACTGCCATGCGCGTATCCAGCCGAACACGCCGTTCGGCGGCAGCAAGATGTCCGGCTTCGGCGTCGAGTTCGGCCTTGAGGGACTGCAGGAATTCACCGGCCAGCAATTGTTGTTCGTCAATAAACGCGCTGCTGAATAACCCCAAGGAGCTTCGACCATGCGTCATTCATCCGCTTCATTTCTCTGCGGCACGCTCGCCTGTGGCTTGACGCTCTGCGCCATCAGCCAGGCCCAGGCCTATGAGCTGTACAGCGACGACAGCCGGCACCTGAATGCCGACATGACCGCCGTGTTCGGCCTGTTCAACAGCCGCAAGAACTACGACGGCACGCCGGGTGGTTCGAGCTGGCGCGAAGGCTATATCAAATACGGCCTTAGCGGCGACCAGACGCTGGCGGGCAACGGCACCGCCTACGGCGCCTTCGCGCTGGTCAGCTCGGCGACCTGGGGCGAGGGCGATCCGGCCGGCAATACCTTGGGCTCCGAGCGCACCACCAAGATCGAAGATGCTTACCTGGGCTGGCGCTCCGGCGATCTGTTCCCGGCCCTGGGCAAGGACGGCGTGGACCTTTCCGGCGGGCGCCAGGTGGTCAAGCTTGGCAGTGGTTTTCTGGTCAACGACGACGGGCCCAACCTGGGCAAGGGCCCGGCCAATGGCAGCATGAACCGTGGCGGTGCGTATTACCTGGCCGCGCGGCATGCCTTCGATCAGACCGCGTTGCTGCGCCTGGGCGGCAAGGATGGCCTGCATGGCAGCCTGCTGTGGCTCAAGTCCGACAACCGCGCCCAGGCAGAAACCGAAGTGGCCGCCGGCACCCTTGATTACACCGCCAAACCCGGCACCCTGGGCCTGACCTGGGTGCACGGCATCGATGTGAACGAGCGCTGGGCCACTGATCTGCAGCGCCAGCGCAAGGGCATGAACGTGTACAGCGTGCGCGGCGAAGGCGATGCCGGCCTGCCCAACGTCAGCCTGGCGTTCGAATACGCCTGGCAGGACAAGGACAGCGGCCCCGAAAAAGCCTGGTACGGCGAAGCCGGCTACACCTTTGCCGACGTCGCCTGGACGCCGAAGGTCAGCTACCGCTACACACGCTACTCGCAGAAATGGGATTCGCTGTTCACCGGCGTGAGCGGCGGCTACGGCACCTGGCTGCAGGGGGAAGTCGCCGGCAACTACACGGGGCCGTTCAACAGCAACACCAGCATCCAGCATGTGGCGCTCAAGGCCACGCCCCTGGAAAACCTGACTCTGGGCGCGCTGTACTTCGACTTCGACACCGTACGCAAAAGCAACGCGCTGAACCTCGATGCGCGCGAGCTGGATGTGTATGCCGAATGGGCCGTCAACCCGCACCTGATCATCACGCCGCTGATCGGCCTCTATAAGCCCAAGCAGGACGCCACTACCGGCGGCAATCAGGTCGGGGGCAACGGCACCAACGTTTACAGCCAGCTGACCGTCGCCGTGCCGTTCTGACGACTCTGACTCAGGCGTCCGCCGCGCCTGACGGCGACGGGTTGCGCAGGTTGTCGGCAATGCGCCGTGTGGTGTCCATCACCATTTCAATCACGGTCTCCTGACGCAGCAGCTTGAAGCTCTGGGTGCTGCCCACGGCCGACAAGCTGCCGATCACTTCGTCGATATCCGGCTGGATGATCGGCGCGGCGATGCCGGTCAGGCCCAGGTTGAGTTCATCGTGGGTCATGCAGTAGCCGTCCTTGCGGATCTTTTTCGTGGCCTTGGCAAAGCTCGCCCAGTCGTAGGGGCTGTCCGGGTCGCCAGCCAGGTGGTCTTCGAACAGGCGTTGCAGGCGGCGGCCTTTCTGGAAGGCGATCAGCACCTTGGATTGCGCACCGCGAAAAAACGGCAGCGGGTGCCCACGGCCGAAGGAGAAGTGGTAGGTGTCGGTGGGTTCGGCAATGTAGGTATTGATGATGCGTCCGTCGTAGAAAACGCTGGCGAACACGGCCAGGCCGGTCTGCGCCGACAGTTCGTGCATCAGTTCGCGCCCCGCCAGGAGGATGGGGTCGTACTGGCGCATCATCCAGTCCAGCTCGATCACGCGCGGCCCCAGGCCGTAGTGGCCGGCGTCCACGCGGGTCAGCAGGCCGGCCTCGCACAACTCCTTGACGTAGCGATACGCGGTGGCGCGCGACAGGCCCATGCGCTCGGCAATCGTCTCCGGGTCGATCTTCAACGTCGCCGGACCGAACAGGTCCAGCACACTCAGCAATTTACTCAGGCTGCTCATTTCGTTCCTAGAGAAGGGATGGCTCGCGGGTAAGCACTATAGGCGAAAACACCAGGGATCCAAGGTGGGAAATCCCACGGTGCACTCCCACAGATAACTTAAGGGTTTATTATTGCATAAATCTCAAATTAAGAGATAAAAAGTAAAAAATGCTTGTTTGGTGTGTTTTTGTGTGTGATAAATCTCACCAAAGAAAACGCTCAACCGAGAGGGCAGACAATGAATGGCGCGCAACTGATAGTGAATGCGGCAGCGGCAAGCGGTATCGAGTACTGCTTTGCCAACCCGGGCACCACCGAGATTCCGCTGGTGGCGGCCATGGCCTGTGCACCTGCCCTGAAGCCTGTGCTGTCGCTGTTCGAAGGGGTGTGCACCGGTGCCGCCGATGGCTATGGCCGCATCGCCGGCAAACCGGCGATGACCCTCACGCACTTGGGCCCGGGCTTCGCCAACGGCATTGCCAACCTGCACAACGCACGGCGCGCCAATACGCCTATCGTCAACGTGATCGGCGACCACGCGTCGTGGCACGTCAATTACGATCCGCCGCTGGCCAGCGACATCCAGGCCCTGGCCGGCACGGTGTCCAGCTGGGTGCGCACCTCGCGCACCGCCTCCGGTGTCGGTGAAGACCTGCAGGAAGCCATGCGCGCTGCCTGGCAAGCCAAGGGCCAGATCGCCAGCCTGATCCTGCCGATGGATCTGCAATCCAATCCAGTCACCCATCACGGTCAGTTCAGCCCGCTGCGTGCGCCAGTGCGACGCTTTGCCGGCGACCGCATCGAAGCGGTGGCCCAGGCCCTGCGCGATGGCCAGCGGCTGGTGTTCATCGTCGGCGACCAGGGCCTGTCGGTGGCCGGCCTGGAAGCGGCGGGGCGCCTGGCACAACTGCCCAGCGTGCGGCTGTTCGCCGAGACCTTCCCGCGCCTGAGCTATCGCGGCGGCGGCTTGCCCGACCTGGACCGCCTGCCGTACTTCCCGGAAGTGGCCATCGAGATTCTCGAGCAGTACGACAAGGTGGTGTGCGCCGGTGTGCTGGAGCCCATCAGTTACTTTGGCTACGAAGGCATTCCATCGCGGCTGGCCGAGCGCGAGCGCCTGCTGTCGCTGGCCGAGGTCGGCGATGACGTGGCCGGTGCACTGACTGTGCTGGCCGACGCGCTGAATGCGCCGGCTTATGTCCCCACGCCGCAGCACATCGAGCTGCCGCCGGGCGAGGCGGCATTGAGCGCGCAATCGGTCGGGCAACTGCTGGCTGCCGCGCTGCCCCACGACTGCATTGTCTCGGTGGAAGGCGGCACCTGCGGCTATCCGTTTTTCACCGCCTCAGCCGGCGCTGCCCGCCACCGCGTGTTGACCAATACCGGCGGCGCCATCGGCCAGGGCATTCCGGTGGGGTTCGGCGCTGCACTGGCCGAGCGCGGCAACCGGGTGTTCTGCCTGCAATCGGACGGCAGCGCCCAGTACACCATCCAGACCCTGTGGAGCATCGCCCGCGAGCAACTGCCGGTGGTGATCCTGATCGCTGCCAACCATCGCTACGCGATCCTGCAGAACGAACTGCGCCGCTTCGGCATGACCGAACTCGACCCGCAGGCACTCAAGCTGACCGTGCTCGACAGCCCGCGCATTGACTGGAAGGCCCTGGCCACCGGCTACGGCGTGCCGTCCTGCACCGTGCACACCAATGCCGAACTGCAACGGGCGCTGGCCAACGCCGCCGCCGACGCCGGGCCTTGCCTGATCGAAATGGCGCTGTGAAGGAGCCGACCATGAACACGTTCCACTTGTTACCCGCCGTCCAGACGTTCCTCGCCCAGCCCGGTCGCCTGTTCATCGGCGGCAGCTGGCAGGACGCCGCCAGCGGTCGTCGCTTTGCCGTGGAAAACCCGGCCACCGAGCAGACCCTCACCGAAGTCGCCCAAGGCGACGAGCGTGATGTGAACGCAGCGGTCGCGGCCGCCCGCGCTGCCTTTACCGGCACCTGGGCCTTGCGGTCACCTGCGCGGCGCGGCCTGTTGCTGTCGCACCTGGCCGACCTGCTGGACCAGCACCGCGAGGAACTGGCGCAGCTGATCACCCTGGAAAACGGCAAGCCCATCGCCAACGCGCGGGGCGAAGCGGCCAGCGCGGCGAACATCATTCGCTACTTCGCCGGCTGGCCGACCAAGATCGAAGGCAGCACGCTGCCGGTATCGCCGGCCAGTGGCGCGCCGATGCTCAATTACACCCTGCGCGAGCCCGTGGGCGTGTGCGCACTGATCGTGCCGTGGAACTTCCCGCTGACCATGTGCGTATGGAAGCTCGGCCCCGCGCTGGCCACCGGCTGTGTAGCAATACTCAAACCTGCCGAGCAGACGCCGCTGGTGGCGATCCGTCTGGTGCAGTTGATCGAGGCCGCAGGCTTTCCGGCGGGGGTGGTCAACCTGATCACCGGCCTGGGTGCCGACACCGGCGCGCCGCTGGCGCAGCACCCGGACGTGGACAAGATCGCCTTCACCGGCTCCACCCAGGTCGGTCGGCTGATCGCCCAGGCGGCCACCGGCAACATGAAGAAGGTTTCGCTGGAACTGGGCGGCAAGTCGCCGAACATCATCCTGCCCGACGCCGACATCGTGCGCGCCGCCAAGGGTGCCGCCGACGGCATTTTCTACAACCAGGGCCAGGTGTGCACCGCCGGCTCACGCCTGTATGTGCACGCCAGCGTGCTCGACCAGGTGCTTGAAGAACTGCAGCGCCATGCCGCCGCCCATGTGCTCGGCAACGGCCTGGACCCGGCCAGCACCATGGGCCCGCTGGTGTCCGGTCGGCAGTTGAACACGGTCAAGGGCTACCTGCAGCGCGGCCAGGAAGAGGGCGCCGAGCTGATCTGCGGCGGCGGTCGTCCCGCTCACCTTGAGCGCGGCCACTTCATTGAGCCGAGCATCTTCCTTGACCGCGCCGAGCGGGCCTGCGTGGCCCGCGAAGAAATCTTCGGCCCGGTGCTGACGGTGATGAGCTGGAGCGAGATCGACGAGCTGGTGCTGCGCGCCAACGATTCGCCCTATGGCCTCGCCGCCGGCCTGTGGACCCGCGACCTGCGCTCGGCGCACCGCGTAGCCGCGCAGCTCAAGGCCGGCTCGGTGTGGATCAATTGCTGGAACGTGGTCGATCCGGCCTCGCCGTTCGGCGGCTACAAGCAATCCGGCTGGGGCCGGGAAATGGGCAAGAACGTGATCGACGCCTACACCGAGACCAAAAGCGTCTTTGTCGATCTGGCCTGAACCGAATAATCACAAGAGGAAATGGCAATGGATCTGGAATTGAAAGGCCGCGTGGCAATCGTCACTGGCGGCGGCATGGGCATCGGCAAGGAAGTCGCGCGGTTTCTTTCCGAGGAAGGCTGCAAGGTGGTGATCTGCGCGCGGCGCATGGAGTTCCTGGAACAGGCCGCCGCAGAAATCACCGCGCAGACTGGCAACGAAGTACTGCCGCTGTACTGCGACACCAACCAGATGTCGGCGGTGTCGGACATGGTCGAAGCGGCGCACAAGCACTTCGGCCGTATCGACATTCTCGTCAACGGCGCGGCGGCGCCCTCCGGCGTGGTGCGCAATGACATCGAGCACGCCGGCGACGACGAGCTGCTGTCGGACCTCAACACCAAGGTGATCGGCTACTTCCGCTGCGCCAAGGCGGTGACCCCGCACATGAAGGCCGGCGGTTTCGGACGCATCATCAATATCGGCGGCCTCACCGGACGCAGCAGCAAGGTGCTGTCAGGCATGCGCAACCTGGCCATCGCGCACATGACCAAGACCCTGTCCGACCAGTTGGGCGCCTTCGGCATCACGGTCAACCTGATCCATCCGGGCGTGGTGGACACTCCGCACATCCACGAGCTGTACGAGCGCGAAGGGATCAAGCAGGGCAAGACCCCGGAGCAGGTCGAGCAAGGCTACATCGACGCGACGCCGATTCGCCGCACCCTGGCCCCGATTGAAATGGGCTGGCTGATCGGCTTCCTGGCGTCTCCCAAGGCAGGCGCGGTGACCGGTGAATCCATCGGCATCGACGGCGGCCTGACCCGTGGCATCTTCATCTGAGGAGCAAATGCGATGAGTAACGGCACCCTTTTAGTCGCCACCGTCGGCCAGGCGGTGATCCGCAGCGCCGACGATGGCAAGACCTGGCACCGCCTGGGCCTGGGGCAGGACCTGGAATTCGATGCGATCACCCGCTCGTTGAGCGTGCACCCCGGCACGCCCGAGGTGATCTACGCCGGCACCGACATCGGCTTGTGCGTCAGCCATGACACCGGCGGGCGCTGGCAGCAGGTCGATTCACCGTTCAATGGCCAGACCGTGTGGAAGGTGGCGGTGGACCCGCAGGACGCCCAGCGGATTTTTGTCGGCACCGGTGCGCCCTCGCGCGCCGTGCTGTGGCGCACCCTGGACGGCGGCGCGAGCTGGGACCGCGCACCGGTGGAAATTCCGGAATTCTGCGACGGCGTCAGTCGCCCGCGCCTGCTGGCCTTCGCCTATGACCCCACCGACCGCAACCAGGTGTGGTTCGGCCTGGAGGAGGGTGGCCTGTTCCACTCCCGCGACGGCGGCGACAGCTGGACCCGTATCGATGACCGCCTGCTGTGGGACTTCAACTCGGACATCCACAACATCGTGGTACTGCCCAACCATGGCCACAAGGTCATCGTGGTGGTGTGCGTCAACGCGGTGTACCGCAGCGTCGATGAAGGCCTGACCTGGACCGGCATCGTCGGCCGCGAAGCCTTCGGCCTGTACTACCTGCGCGCCATGAACGCGCCGCCGGGCAGCGAGGACACGCTGTACCTGAGCATTTCCGACGGTACGCCGGGCACCACCAGCAAGGTCCTGATCTCCCGCGATGCCGCCGTCAGCTGGGAAGTATTGCCGCTGCCGCAGCAGCCCAATTCCTGCGTCTGGGCGATTGCCTTCAACCCGGCCAACCCGCGCCAGATCGTCGCCGGCACCAAGTACGGGCACTTGTTCACGTCCGACAACGGCGGTGACGGCTGGCAGAAGCACTGGCGCGAGTTCAGCGAGATCGCCGATGTGCTGTGGACGCCTGCCGTGGCGCAGATCAAGGCCGGGCATCAATCCATCGTCAAGAAGAACTGAGGTAACCGGTGATGAAAGTCAAAATCCTTCGGACCCACTTATCGCTATTTGTGAGTGATCCTGATGTGTCGGCACGGTGGTACGCCGACATCCTGGGCATGCACGAAAGTGCCCGGGGCGAAAGCTGGGTCATGATGGCGTTTGGCACCAAGCATCACGACATCGCCTTGATTCGTGCAGAGCCCGGCGCCCATCAGGGCGGGCTGGGCCTGCAACACTACGGATTGGAAATCGACGGTGACATGACCACCTTGCGCCAGCTCTACGGCATGTTGCTGGAGAAGGGGGTGGAGGTGGTGAAAATTACCGATCATGAAATCGGCAACGGTCTGTATTTCAACGACCCCGATGACAATCGCATGGAATTCTTTCTCGAGACCGAGCATGACGATGCGTGCGGCAAGGCCCGCTTCAAGGCCGCCGGTGCGCCGAGTCGCAATATCACGCTTGACCCCCTTGACCCGATTTGAACCGAGGTTCACCTGATGAAAACCGCAAATTTCGCCAGCTACCACATTCGCAAATGGTACAGCTTCGTCGAAGAAACCCTGGCCAATGAAACCGGCCAACTGGCCGATGGCGAGCCGGTGTTCAAATACGCCGTGGCCGCCGTGATCGCCAACCCCTATGCTGGCCGCTACAGTGAAGACCTTTCGCAATTGATCGAGCCATCGCCGCTGCTGGGTGAAGAGTTCGGCCGGCGCATCCTGGCACTTGCCGGTTCACGCCGGATTGAAAGCTATGGCAAGGCTATCCTGGTGGGCAGCGCCGGCGAGTACGAGCACGGCAACGCGTTTCTGACCAACCCGGCGGCCGACCCGATTCGTGTGGCGCTGGGCGGCGGCAAGTCGTGGGTGCCGTCCACCGGCAAGCGCGGTGGCCCGGGCTCGACCATCGACGTGCCGCTGGCGCACAAGGACGCGCTGTACGTGCGTTCGCACTACGACAGTTTTTCCATAACGTTCGGCGACGGACCTTCGCCGGATGAGCTGGTGGTGATCTGGGCCTTCGCCACCCGTGGGCGTCTGCATGCACGGCTGGGCGGCCTGCGCGCCGAAGACGTCAAGGGCCTTGACGGGCTGCACTGATAACGGCGCAGGCGTGAGCGCTGGCGGACCTCAACCACAACAAGAACAGCGGTGAATAGCGATGAAGCAGGAGAAGACCCAGGTGGTCATCGTCGGCGGTGGCCCCAACGGGATCACGGCGGCGCATTACATGGGGGTGTACGGCATCGACTGCGTGGTCCTCGAACTGGCCGACGGCATCCTGCCGTATCCCCGCGCCGTGGGCATGGACGACGAAGCGTTGCGCGTGTTGCAGGGCATCGGCATGGCCGACCTGGCGGTGCGCGACATGATCTGCGACGTGCCGCTGCGCTATTACAACGCGCGCGGCGTGTGCTTTGCCGAGGTCAAGCCGAGTACCGCGCATTACGGCTGGCCGATGCGCAACATCTTCATGCAGCAGTTGCTCGAAGGCACCCTGCGTGAACACCTGGGCCGGCACGCCGGCGTCGAGCTGCGCCAGGGCCACGAACTGCTCAAGCTGGCCCAGGACGGGGAGGGCGTGACCCTGCAGGTGCGCGGTGCCGACGGCGACGTTTATGCGTTGCAGGCCGACTACGTGATCGGTGCCGACGGCGGGCGCTCCACGGTGCGCAAACAACTGGGCATCGAGCTGCTCGGGCTGACCCACCCGCGCAAATGGGTGGTGGTCGACACCGCCAACGATACCCTCGATGCGCCGTTCACCGCACTGCATGCCGACCCGCAGCGGCCCTTCGTGTGCATCTACCTGCCTTACCAGCAGCGACGCTGGGAATTCATGCTGATGGAGGGCGAGGACGAGGCGAAGATGTGCGAAGAGGCGACCATTCGCCGGCTGATCCACGGGCACATCGGCGATGCGGTCAACGACCTCGATATCATCCGTATTCGCGCCTACACCCACCACTCGCGGGTCGCGGCGCGCTTTGTCGAAGGCCGTGTGGCGCTGGTCGGCGATGCGGCGCATATCTCCCCGCCCTGGGCCGGGCAGGGCCTCAACTCCGGCCTGCGCGACGTGGCCAATGTGGCGTGGAAACTCGCGGCGATCATCCAGGGCCGCGCGGCACCGTCGATCCTTGGCAGTTACGATCAGGAGCGCCGTGGCCACGCGACCGAACTGGTCGCCCTGGCCGACAACATGGGCGCCGTCCTCGGCTTGACCAACCCGCTGATGGCCGGGGTGCGCGACTGGCTGTTCCAGGCGGTCAACAGCGTCGACAACCTGCGTTCGCATTTGCTGGAGTTCAAGTTCAAACCCAAGGCCACCATCACCAAAGGCCTGGTCCACCACGAGCGCGCCGAGTTGCGCGAGGACGACCTGGTCGGCCAGTTGTTTATCCAGCCGTCCATCGAAGATGCCCAGGGCCAGCGCCGACGCCTCGACGAAATGCTCGGCGATGGCTATGCGGTGCTCGGGTATCGGGTGAACCCGGGTGAACACTTGAGCGCTGCCATGGCCGAGTATTGGGCCGGGTGGGGCACGCGTTTCATTCAGGTCAATCGTTCGCGCAGCGGTGTGGGACGCAACCAGCCGTTGACCGCCAGCGACGCCCTGAGTGTGGAGGACGTGGATAACCGCCTGGGTGAATGGTTCTCCAGGGTGCGTGATTGCATCGTGGTGGTGCGTCCGGACCGTTTTGTCGCCGCCATCACTACGCCTGAGCGACTCGACGGCGTACTGCGCAAACTGGCGGAGCAACTGTCATGAGCGGCGTTAACGCTGTGCTCGCGCACTTGCAGCAGGCCGCGCACGCTGTGCAGGCCATTGCGCCGTTGCCGGCCGAGGCGCTCGACAAGCAGCAAGGCTACACGCTGCTGCGCCAGAGCCTGGCACAACGCACGGCAGGCGGCGAGCGCTTGAGCGGCTGGAAAGTGGCGTTTGCCGGCCGCTCCGCGCAGGCGCGCTTTGGCCTCGATGAGCCGGTGTACGGCGCGCTTACCCAGGCCATGGCGGTGGCGCCGGGCAGTGCGGTGGCGTGCGGGCGGCTGATCCAGCCCAAGCTGGAAGTGGAACTGGCCCTGGTGTTCGGGCAGACGCTGGCGCCGGGTGACTACAGCGATGCGCAGATTCTGGCGGCGATTGCCGAGGTGGCGCCAGCGTTCGAGATCGCCGACTGCCGCTGGCAAGGCTGGCAGTTCGGGCTTGGCGCATTTCTGGCCGATAACGCCGCCGCAGGCCGTTACTGTGTGGGCGCGCGCGTGCCGTTCGACGCGACGCGGCATGCCTGCGTGGCCTATCGGCTGGAGCACGGGGGCATCTTGCTGGGCAGCGGCGACACCCAGGCGCGGGAGGACAGCCCGTTGTTCAACCTGTGCTGGCTGGTGCGACGCCTGTTGGCTGATGGTCATCCGGTGGAGGCCGGGCAGGTGGTGTTGTCCGGTGCGTTGCTGGCGCCGCTGGCGATAGAACCGGGAGCGTATCGTTTGCACATGCTTGGCACGGAACTGGCTTTGGATTTTCACGCCGGCATCGCGCCTGCGCCAACGTCCGCTGCCGTCACGGACGACTGAGCCCCGCTTCAGGCCGCCGAGGAATGACACTTATGCTTGCCGAAGTGCGCACCTTCAATGACTCCCAACAGCACGCCGGCTCTATCCAGGGCTGGCAGCAGGTCTACGACCAGCTCGGCCGCGGCTGCCTGAACAGCGAGCTGCGCCAGCTGTCCGGGGATCGTTTTCAGATTTTCCAGGAGGTGCTCGACAAGCGCGTCGTGCAGCATGGCCGCTCGCCCAAGGGCCGCCTGTGCGCGGCGATGTCGCTGGGCAGCCCGCCGGTGGTGCAGGGCCAACAGGTGAGCGCACAGAGTGTGGTGCTGTTGCGCGATGCCGAGGAGTTCGTACTGCATGCGCCCCAGGGCACGCATTTTTTTTCGCTCAACGTCGATGCGGTGCGCTTTGCCAAACTGGCGGCGTTCGAGTTGTCCGCCGAGCAGCTCAAGCGTCTGACCAGCGTGTCGGCGCTCAGCGTGGATGAAGCGTTACTGCTGCGCATTCGTCAGCGCATCCACCCACTGTTTCTTCACTTTCTGGAACATGCGCACGCCATCAGCCCGGCCTCGGAGAAGATGCTGGAAGATGAACTGCTCGGGGCGTTTCTCGATCTGTTCAGCCACGCCGGCGATGAAGTGCGCGGCCGCCGCGGCAATTTCGCGGTCAGCGCGTACCTGGTCCGGCGTAGCCAGGAGCTGATCATCGCCAGCGGCGATACGCCGTTGAGCATCCTGGATCTGTGCGAGCAACTGCGCGTGAGCCGCCGCACCCTGCAGAACAGTTTCCAGGCGGTGACCGACATGCGCCCGGTCGAGTACCTGCGCAACCTGCGCCTCAACGCAGTACGGCGGCAGTTGATCGCGACGTCGGCGAGCGAGAAGAACGTCGGCGAGATTGCCGTGGCCATGGGCTTTTTCCACCTGAGCCACTTCGCAACGCATTACCGCGAGCTGTTTGGCGAGTCGCCCTCGGAAACGCGCCGGGCCTCGAGCTGAGGTGTTGCCCGGCCATCGGTACAGATCTGATGCACTACAGTCCAAGTGTGGGAGGGGGCTTGCTCCCGATAGCAGTGTGTCAGCCCAAGAAGTCTCAACTGACCCGCCGCCATCGGGAGCAAGCCCCCTCCCACATTTTGACTGTGCTGTGTCAGTAGCTGACCGTGAAATGCTGCGCCATAGCTATTGAAAAAATGCCGACTGACACACAGCCGATCAAGTGTGGGAGGGGGCTTGCTCCCGATAGCGGGATGTCAGCCAAAGAAATTCACCTGACCCGCCGCCATCGGGAGCAAGCCCCCTCCCACATTTGGATCGGATTCGGCCTGAGTTATTGGTCAGGCGCTCAAGCCAGTCCCGGGTCCACGCGCTTGCCGATGTCCTTGAGGCGCGCCAGTTGGTCGATCATCGACGGCGCCTCATCCAGGCAACTGACGAAGGTCCACAGGTAGGTCATCACCGCGTAGATATGCCCGGCTTTTACCGCAGGCGCCAACGCCAGTTGGCTGATGGCGACCACGAACAGCAGCGCCGAGACTACGCCGATGCACAGGAAGGCCACGGCTTCACGGTCCGACAGCCGAATGCGCAGGCGCGACAGTACGTGGTAGTGACGGTGCAATGTGTGCTCACCCACGGCTTCGACCAGGCCGATTTCCTTTTCCAGGCGATTGTTCAGGCGCTCGTGCAAACGCTGGTTGCGTCGGGCAAAACCGGGCATGACCGTGAGGCACAGCAGTAATGCCACCAGGCACGCCAGGCCGACCCACGGCTCGATCACCAACAGCATGCCGGCTGCGCCGATGATCGAGACCAGCGCGGTGGCGATGATCGGCACATGCTTTTCGAAGAAATCCACGAAGTCCCGCGCCAGCACTACCCGCGCCGCCGCCTTGGAGGTGCTGTGGCGTTGCAGGCGCTGGTTGAGAATCACCGGCACGGCAAGGTCTGCGTAGATGCGCGTGAAGGTGCGCGTGTCCAGTGCCCGGCGCGCCGCGCCCACCACCCAGAACCCGAGCACCACGCCGGCATACAGCAACGCACTGGCGGCATCGCCACGGATGATCGAGTCCACCGCAAAGCCGGCGAACAGCGGGTAGGCCAACAGCAATGCGTTCTCCAGCGCGACCAGCGACAAGGTGGCGAACAACTTGCCGGGGTAGGTCCGGGCAATGGCCTTGAGGGTCTGGCTGGCGGATTGCTGGGCGAGTTTTTCACTGGCTACGATAAGGATCGGTGGTGTGACGGAGGGCATGGGGCACCTGTGGAGCGCATTGGGTATTTCAGCGGGTGCCGATGATGCCTGGCAAGCGTGCAGGGTCAGTGAAGGAATCATGGAGAACGCATGGAGGCCGCAAACAACGTGCAGCGGGGAAGGGCAGGGTTTCAGGCGAAACGGATGCGCTCGTTGTAGGCGTTCTGCAGCATTTTGCGCTGGTACTCGCAGGGCGTGGTGCTGACGAGCTTCTTGAAGTCGCGCAGGAAGTGCGATTGATCGGAAAAGCCCAGGTCCAGCGCCAGGTCCGAGAACGACACGTCGCGCTGGTTGTTCAGCGTGTCCAGGGCGGCCTGGCAGCGAATGATGCGGAAGAAAGTCTTGGGCGACACGCCGGTGTCCTGGCTGAACTGGCGATGAATCGTGCGGCTGGTGTAGCCACTGAGGTCTTCCAGGTGCTGGATGCGCAGGTCGCCGCGATGGGCCAGCGCCTGCTGGATAACGATGGCGGTCAGCTTCGAGGTGCGGCCCATCAGGCGCGGGGCCAGGTAGTCGTTGAACAGCTTGATCTGGTCCTGCAGCAGCGGGGCATTGACGATGTTCTCGAAAATGCTCTGGGCAAATGCCGACACTTGCAGCAGGTCCCATTCCTGTTCGGTCAGGTCCTCGGCCATGACATTGATGAAACCTGGAATGACCCCCGGCGCAAAGCGTACACCAAAGTAATGATGGCCCTGCAGCAGTTCAACCCGCTGGGCTTGCAGCGGCGTACCGCAGATCTTCACGCTGGGGCGCGTGGCGTCGCAGTCGAACACGATGTCCACGCAGCCATCCGGCACCGCCAGCAGGTCAGCCGAGTGGGCGACGTCGAAGGCGTAGAAATGCGAAATCGCCGGGTGTTCGCAAGGCACTACCGAATACCGCGATGAGTTGAGCACGAACCACGGTTGTTCATAAGCGGTGTGCCGCCGTATGGGCGGTGAACACAGGTTGAGCATGACCGGACCTTACCAGGGAAATAGGCGGGAATATTCACGCACTTATCGCGCCAACTCCTGGCTGTGCGCCGAACCGTGATGTCCGAAATTTACAATACCGCCGACCCACGCAGCCCGATACTCGACCTCGATAGCGTGGGAGCAGCGCCTACCGCAGCGGTATCTCTTTGAGTCGAGAATAATAATGGCCACTACTGCAAGAATAGACTTCATCTACTTGTCCGAGCAGGACATGATCCGCGCCGGCGTGACCGACATGCTCGCTTGTGTGAATACCATGGAGGAAATGTTCGGCCTTCTGTACAGCGGGGACTACCGCATGGCCGGGCCGAACAACGATTCCCATGGCGCGATGGTGATTTTCCCGAAGGATTCGCCGTTCCCCAACATGCCCAAACCCACCGCCGACCGCCGCATGATGGCGATGCCGGCCTACCTGGGCGGCAACTTCTGCACCGCAGGGGTGAAATGGTACGGCTCCAACATCGCCAACCGCGAGAAAGGCCTGCCACGCTCGATCCTGATGTTCACCCTCAATGACCCTGACACCGGCGCCCCCTTGGCGCACATGTCCGCCAACCTGTTGTCGGCGTATCGCACCGGTGCGATCCCCGGCGTCGGCGCGCGCCACCTGGCCCGCAAGGACTCCAAAGTGGTCGGCCTGCTCGGCCCGGGCGTGATGGGCAAGACCACGCTCGCCGCGTTCATCGCCGTTTGCCCGCATATCGACACCTTGAAGATCAAGGGTCGTGGCGAGAAAAGCCTGAATGATTTTCTGGGCTGGGTGAAGCAAACCTATCCGCAGATCACCACGATTAATGTGGTCGACAGCCTTGAAGAGGTGGTCCGTGATTCCGACCTTGTTACTTATTGTAGCTCCGGTGAGACAGGCGACCCCTCGAACTACCCAATGGTGAAGCGCGAGTGGGTCAAGCCGGGATGCTTCATGGCAATGCCCGCCTCCTGCTCGCTGGACGAGGGCATGGAGCGCGCCGACGTGCGCAAGGTGCTGGACAACACCGGCCTTTACGAAGCCTGGTTCGACGAACTGCCCAAGCCTGCGCACCACTGCGTGCCGGTGATTGGCGTGCGGTTCATGGACATGATTGCCGAAGGCACGCTGCAGCGCGAAGCGCTGGAAGACATCGGCAAGATCGTCGCCGGCGATGCCCAGGGCCGTCGCAACGATGACGAGATCATCATCATGTCGGTCGGCGGCATGCCGGTCGAGGACGTGGCGTGGGGCACGGTGGTGTACCGCAATGCGATCAAACAGGGCATCGGCGTGAAGCTGAACCTGTGGGAAACCCCTGAGCTGCGCTGAACCACTCCTTACCCAACTGAAGAGACCTTCGACATGACAAAAATCATCAAGCTCAAGACTGGTTCGCCGTTTGAAGACCAGGCCAGCTATTCGCGCCTGGTGGTGGTGGACAACTGGATCTACGTCTCCAATACCGCCGGCCGCAATCCGCAGACCAAACTGATCCCCGAAGACGTTCTGGAGCAGACGCACCAGGTGTTTGCCAACATCGAGTCGGCCTTGAAGGCAGTCGATGCCAGCCTGGCCGATGTGGTGTGCTCGCGGGTGTTCATCCAGGACCCCAGGGACGTGCCGGCGGTGATGGGGCTGATCGGCGAAAAGTTTCGCGGCGTCGACCCGGCCAGTACCGTGACCTGCCCGCCGCTGGGCTCGACGGTCTACAAGGTGGAACTGGAGGTGACGGCTTACCGCAACGCCTCCAACGCTCAAGTCGAAGTGATTCGCCTGGCGCAGTAATCCGTTACGCGGCCGTGCATTCGCGCGGCCGACCTTTCCTGTTTTGCGAGTCTCGATCATGGCCCCGACTATTGCGCCCGTGAACACGTCCACCGAATTCCCCTCCGCGACCGGCGTTGTCATCATCGGCGGCGGGATCATTGGCTTGACCGCCGCGCTGGCACTGGCTGAGCGCAATATCCCGGTGGTGGTCCTGGAAAAGGGCCGTATCGCCGGCGAGCAGTCCTCGCGCAACCTGGGCTGGGTACGCAAGACCAGCCGTCACGCCCATGACATTCCGCTGGCGCTGGCCGCCGACCGCCTGTGGGCGCAAATGCCTGGACGGGTCGGCGCGGATGTCGGTTATCGCCAGGAAGGCATCATGTTCGTCGCCCGCAACGAGGCGCAGATGGCCATGCATGAAGGCTGGCTCAAGTCGGTCGAGCACCTTTCCCTGGACTCGCAGTTGCTCAGTCATCGCGAAATCGCGCAACGCGTGCCGGGTGGCCAGGGCGAGTGGGCCGGCGGGATCTACACCGCGTCCGACGCCCGCGCCGAACCGACCCTGGCCAGCAGCGCGATCGCCAGGGCGGCGATGGCCCTGGGCGTAGTGATCATCGAGCAGTGCGCAGTGCGCACGCTGCAGATGTCGGCCGGCAAGGTGAGCGGCGTGGTCACTGAAAAGGGCGAAATCCGCTGCGACCAGGTATTGCTCGCCGGCGGCATGTGGTCGCGGCGCTTTTTGGGCAACCTCGGCGTGTCATTGCCGACCCTGGCCCTGACCTGCTCGGTGATGCGCACCCATCCGATGCAAGGCCCCACCGAAATTGCCGTGGGCGCGCCGGACTTTTCGTTTCGCAAACACCAGGACGGCGGCTTCATCATCACCCAGCGCGGCAAGCTGGATGCGTTCCTGACCCTCGACCACCTGCTGCTGGCCCGGCAATACATGCCCCAATTCCGTGCGCAACGCAGCGTATTGAACGTGTCCCTGGGCAAATACTTCTTCAACGACCTGGCCCTGTCGCGACGCTGGTCGGCCGACAGCATCAGCCCGTTCGAACGCGTGCGTACCCAGGACCCGGCCGCCAACCCACGGCTGAACAACGACGCGATGAACAACCTCAAAGCCGCCTGGCCGGTGTTCGAGCAAGCCCGAATCGCCCAGACCTGGGCCGGCACTATCGACGTCACCCCGGACTCCAACCCGGTCATCGGCCCCGTCGAAAAAATCCCCGGCCTCACCGTCGCCACCGGCTTCTCCGGCCACGGCTTCGGCACCTCACCGGCCGCCGGCCAACTGGCCGCCGACCTCATCAGCGGCCACCCCCCCATCATCGACCCAAGCCCATACCGCTTCGACCGTTTCTAACCAACCCAGCCGTTGATCGGCTCTTGATCCTGCCTTTGATTTTGATCTCAGGCGCCCCATCAACCACGCTGGCCGAACGCAGGCTTGAATCCGTGGGTAACCCGGCAGGACGCCGGGTTAGCCGCACTGGGCCATGGATGGCCCATTGCGGCGGCCCACGGATTCAAGCCTGCGTGCGGGCACACCGAGCCTGAGCGAGGTGCCGAGTGGTGGGGCAAGAGCCCTTTGGTTACTTTGGGGCTTTTCCAAAGTGACCCGCCGTAAGGGCGGAACCGTAATCAGCCGTTACCGCAACAACGCATATGTACACCGTCAGACCGCTATCGCAGGCAAGCCAGCTCTCACATTAAACCCACGGCGGACCCACCCAATGCCCCCAACCAGCAGCTTCTTCACCAACCGCACCGGCCTCAACCTGCACATCCTGCGCTGGGGCCATCCAAGCGGCACCCCCCTGGTCCTGCTCCACGGCCTGCGCGCCTACGCACAAACCTGGGAATCACTGGTAAAAGCGCTCGGCCCCACCTACTGCGTCTACGCCCTGGACCAACGCGGCCGCGGCCTGAGCGACTGGGCACCGCCCACCAGCTACCACACACAGTCCTACGTAGACGACCTGCAGGACTTGGTCGCCCACGCCGGCCTGCAGCGCTTCATCCTGCTGGGCCACTCCCTGGGCGGCGCCAACGCCCTCGAATACGCCCGACAAAACCCCGGCCGCCTGACGGGCCTGATCATCGAAGACATCGGCCCCGGCTCCTCCAGCCAGGGGGACGGCGCCGCGCGCATCCGCCGCGAGATGAACCAGACCCCGCTGCAGTTCGACAATTGGGACGCCGCCCGCGCGTTCTGGCAGACCTCACGCCCCGGCCTGTCGGAGCAGGGCCTGGCCTCGCGGCTGGCACACTCGATGAAAGAAAGCGCCGGCGTGATCACCTGGCGCCATGATCAGCAAGGCATCGCCGAGGCACGCTTGAGTATCGAGCCGACCGACCTGTGGCCGGCGGTGCGCGCCCTGGATTGCCCGACGCTGTTCATTCGCGGCGCGCGCTCGGACTTCCTGCCGGCAGCGACGCTGCAAGCCATGCGCGACAGCAACGCGATGGTGCGCACCGCCGAAGTCGCGGACGCCAGCCACTATGTGCACGACGATCAGGCCGAGACATTCAACCGGCTGGTCATCGCGTTCCTTGATAGCCTGTTGGACGTCTAGGTCTTTTTTTCCGCACTGGTCGCGCGGCCGCCGGGAACGGCGCAGCCATCCGCGCCACAGCGAGCGCTGCCGTCAGGGTGCGGCAGCCAGGCCAGGTGCGGGCGCCAGCGGCAGAACAGGCGATAGCCGATGTTCAGCAGCGGCCGGGTCAGGCGCCAGGACAACGGTGCGGCCCAGGCGCCCAGGCCCGCTGCCCGCCAGCTCCAGAGCGTCGCGTCGAGGCCGGTGACCCAGGTTCCATCGGCGAACCTGGCGTGCAGTGACGAGGCCATGTCCGCTGCGGTGAACCCCAGGGGCGTCGCGTCGAATGCCTCAGCGCTGATGTCAACGAACAGCAGGCGATCCGGCGTTGCCCTGGCACTGAGCAGCTTGATCTCTCGCGCACAAAGTGGGCAATCGCCATCAAAGTAGAGGGTCAGAGGCCATTGGGTTTTCTTGTACAAGATTTATCGCTCTGTATAGGTTATTCGACACGATAGGCGCAAAGAATCGCACTTGCAACGTGCGCCGACAGTCCATCAGCCGCTTTTGCACGGGGCCTCAATATGCTGCCGACCTTGCCGATAGCGTGGGTATGACCCAAGAGGCGCTGCCCAATGTTCAACTCCAAAATCAAGCAACAGCTCAATGCCCAGTCTGCCGAGCTGGCCCAGCTGCGCCAACTGCGCGACGGCCTGAACCATGAAATGCTGACGTTGAGTATCGATCCGACGTTTAAAATCACCGCCTGCAACGACAACTTTGCCCATGCCCTGGGCTACACCCCGGAGCAGCTCCTGGGGCGGGCGATGACTGATGTCGTTCCGCAGTACGTTTCCAGGCTGCCGTGCTATCAGCACTTTCGCGCCGCCGTTGCCGCCGGCAAGTCGATCACGGACGAGTACCGCTACCTGCATGCGGACGGCTCGCTGGTGTGGATTCATGCCCATTGGCAGCCCATCACCGATACCAGTGGCAGTTTGAGCCACGTCACGTGCTACGCGACCAACATCACTTCCCGGCTGGAAAAAGCTTCGGAAAACACCTCTTTCATCGATGCCTTGCTGCGCTCGACGGCGGTGATCGAGTTTGATCTCTCCGGGCATGTGCTGATGGCCAACGAACAGTTCCTCAAGGCGATGGGCTACAACCTGGGCCAGGCCAAAGGCAGTCATCACCGTATTTTCTGCAAGCCGGAAGACGCCGCGTCGCAGCAGTACAAGGATTTCTGGGCCACCTTGAACAGGGGCGAATTTGTCGGCGGCCGCTTTGAGCGTATCGACAGCCGCGGCCAGACGGTCTGGCTGGAAGCGACCTACAACCCGGTGTATGACACCGAAGGCACGCTGTGCAAGGTGGTGAAGTTCGCCACGGTGGTCACCGACCAGGTGGCCCGCGAACAACAGGTCAGCGAAGCGGCCCAGACTGCCTTTGAAATCTCCCGGCAGACCGATGTAACGGCCCAGCGCGGCGCCGTGGTGGTCAATGACACCATGCATACCATGCGTAAGGTCTCGGTAGACATGCAGGCCGCTTCCGGCGGCGTCGAAGCCCTTGGCAAGCAGTCGCTGTTGATCAGCTCGATCATCCAGACCATCAGCAGCATCGCCCAGCAAACCAACCTGCTGGCGTTGAACGCGGCCATCGAAGCGGCGCGCGCGGGCGAGCAGGGTCGAGGCTTTGCCGTGGTGGCCGATGAGGTTCGCCAATTGGCCGGACGCACCAGCACGGCCACCGAAGAGATCGCCTCAGTGGTGTTGCAGAACCAGAAGCTGGTGGATGAGACGGTTGCCGAAATGGCCAACAGCAAATCCCAGGCCGAGCAGGGCCTGGAGCTGGCCACGCAGGCGGGCCAGGTGATTGTCGAGATTCAGGACGGCGCCAAGCGGGTGGTGGATGCCGTGGGCAGGTTTGCCACGCAGGTGGGCTAGCGGCCGAGCGGCCACGCACAGGGTCGCACTCCGCGGCGTTTTCATGGTCCATGGAAAACGCACCACTGCCCCGGAGGTGAACCTTGGCTAGAAAGAACACGCCCGTGGTCGACAGTGTCGCTGTAGCGACGCTGTCCTCCCACCGCAAAGACCTCTTCTTGGCAGCCATGGACGCCAGCCACAGCGCGATGATCGTGACCGATCCCGCGCAGCCCGACAATCCGATCATCTTTGCCAACCAGGCCTTCGTGAACCTGACCGGCTTTGAACAGGACGAAATCATCGGACGCAACTGCAGGTTCCTGCAGGGCCCCGAAACCGACAAGAGCACCCTTGCGCACGCGCAGCGGGCGATCGAGCGTCACCATGAAGTCTGTGTGGAGGTGCTCAATTACCGTAAGGACGGCTCGACGTTCTGGAATGAAATCTTCATCGCGCCGCTGTTCAACGAAGCGGGGCAACTGGTGTACTTCTTTGCTTCACAGCTGGACGTGAGCCGCCGCCACGATGCCGAGCAGCGCCTGCGTGGCGCCCAGGACATGGAAGCGCTGGGACAACTCACCGGCGGCATCGCCCACGATTTCAACAACCTGCTGCAGGTAATGGTCGGCTATCTCGACTTGATCCAGCAAAGCGCGAAGCGCCCCGACGGCGATCTGCAGCGCATCTTCAACAGCGCCGGTCGTGCCAGGGCGGCGGCTGAAAAAGCACAGACATTGACACAACAGTTGCTGGCGTTTTCGCGCAAACAGCGGCTCGACAGTCGCGTGATCAATCTGAACTGCCTGCTCACCCGGCCCGATTTCATGCGGCGTGCCGTGCATGACGCCAATGTGCAGATGGACCTCGCGCCGAACCTGTGGAACTGCCGCATCGACCCTGCCCAGGCAGAGCTGGCGGTGCAGCACCTGTTATCGAACGCCCAGGATGCGCTGGAGGGGTGCGTCGAGCCGACGATCAGCCTCACGACCTGCAACGTTGAGTCGCCTGAAAACGGGGTGCCCGAGGGCCGATACGTCAGCCTGTCGGTGACCGACAATGGCAACGGCATAGAGCCGGGCATACAGGAAAAAATCATCGAGCCGTTCTTTACCACCAAGGAGGAGGGCAAGGGCTCGGGACTGGGGCTGTCGATGGTGTACGGGTTCGTCAAACAATCGGGCGGAGCTGCGCGGATCCGCTCATCCCCGGGCGCCGGAACGACGATACGTCTCTACTTTCCAGCCGACGACAGCCAGGCCTGGGTCGAACAGCCGCCGTCTGACACCACCTCGTTGCGAGGCATTGAGCACATCCTGATCGTGGAGGACCGACCCGAAGTGGCCGAGCTGGTCCAGGTCATACTGACTGACTACGGTTACCGGACCGCGACCGCGACCCATGCCGAGCAGGCGTTGGCGATGCTGGAGAACGTCCGCTATGACCTGGTGTTCAGTGACCTGATCATGCCGGGCGCCATGAACGGCGCGGCACTGGCCCGTGAGGTCGCCCGGCTGTACCCGCATACCCGCGTATTGCTCACCACGGGCTATGCGAAAGATTCGCTGGAGCGCGCGGATATACAGGTGCATGAGTTCGAGCTGTTGCCCAAACCCTATCAGCCGCAGGACCTGCCGAGGAAAATCCGCACGATGCTCGACGACTAGCGTCACAGGCCCCGGGTTATCGTCACCTGAGCACCCGAGCAAGCAGGCTTCCTGCTGCGTGTCAGCTGATAAGCAATTGCCAGCCATATGAACCACCCCGGCATGACCATCAAGGCAACGCGCGTGTCAGGTCGCAATGCCAGCAGGCACAGAACGAAGCCCAGAAAAGCCAGTGAGAACCCTGCCATGGGCACGCCGCCCGGCATCTTGTAAGCCGACTTGGCGTGAAGCTCAGGATGCTTTTTGCGATAGGCAATGTAGGACGCGAGGATGGTCGACCACGTGAAGATCACCAGAATCGCTGACACGGTGGAAACGATGGTGAATGCCGTCATGACTTCCGGGACGATGAACAGCACGAGTACACCCGCCAGCATCAACAGGGTGGTGAAGGCCAGGCTCAGCAGCGGCACACTGTTGCCCGACAGTCGCCGAAAAATACCCGGGGCGTTGTCCTGATTCGCCAGCCCGAACAGCATACGGCTGGAGGAGAATACGCCACTGTTGGCCGATGACGCGGCGGATGTCAGGACTACGAAGTTAACGATGCCGGCTGCTGCGGGAAAGCCGGCGACGAGGAAAAGTTCGACAAAAGGACTTTTTACAGGTGACACCTGTTGCCAGGACGTCACGGCAATAATGCAGCCCAATGCCAACACGTAGAACAGAATGATTCGCAGCGGAATCGAGTTGATTGCCTTGGGCAGGGTCCGCTCCGGAGACCGGGTTTCTGCCGCAGCGGTGCCGATCAGTTCGGTGCCGGCAAAGGAGAATATCGCCATCTGGAAGCCGGCAAAGAAACCCAGCACGCCATGAGGGAATGCAGCCTGCTTATCCACCAGGTGGCCGAGGGACGCGGTCACGCCACTGGGGGATACGAACGAGCTGGCAATCAGCACGATGCTCACGCCGATAAGCGTCACCACGGCGATGATCTTGATGATCGCGAACCAGAATTCGACTTCACCGAAAAGTCTGACCGTCAGCACGTTCAGGGCGAACAGTGTCGCGAGCATCCCGATAGCCGGTATCCAGGCGGGCAGGTGGGGGAACCAGTACTGGAAAAAGCCTCCCACCACGACGGCATCGCCGATCACCGCAACGCTCCAGCTCAGCCAATACGACCAGCCGAGAAAAAATGCGGCGCGGGGGCCCAGGTAGGCGCCGGCGAAATCCGCAAAGGTCTTGAAATTCAAGTTGGAAAGCAGCATTTCGCCCATGGCACGCATGACGAAGTAAACGAACAGGCCAATGATCATGTAGATAAGGATGATCGAGGTGCCGGAGAGGGCGATGATCTTTCCGGAGCCCATGAACAAGCCCGTGCCAATGGCGCCGCCCATGGCCATTAACTGGATGTGACGATTGCTGAGCGTGCGCTGCAGCGCAGGCTGCTCAGCCCGCTCTGATGAATTCGATTTCATTTCAAAACCTCTTGATCTTATGTTTTTGAGTTTTGGCAGAAAAGTGGATATCCAGCGCCATTGTCAGGAGGCAATGACGGGTGACGGTGTTGTTTTATGTGGACAGTGACGGCCCCAGTTCAAATGCCGGGGGCGTCACTCGCAGGTCAACTGGCCGTGCGCAGATGGGCGGCTTTGGCCGGCTGCTGATCCAGCATCTGGAACAGGTTCTTTATATTTTCAGGCGTGGGTACCAGGTGGATGTGCCGACCGACCTGATGTTCGTGCGCCATCGCCTGCAGGTAGCGAAGCGACGAGAAATCCTCGAGGGCAAAGCCCACGGAATCGAAGACCGTCACCTGCCCATCGCTCTCGCGTCCCTGGACGTCGCCTTGCACAATCCGGAAAAACTCGACGACGGGCGAGTCAGCCTCCAGTTGCTGAATATCACCTTCAATCCGCGTTTGAGGTTCGAATTCCACGATGACCCGGGCGTTGCGCAGGATGTCGGCGTGCAGTTCGGTCTTGCCCGGGCAGTCGCCGCCGACGGCATTGATATGCATGCCGGGCTCGATCATCTCGGGCGTCAGGATCGTTGCGTAGGCCTTGTCGGCGGTCACGGTGGTGACAATGTGCGCGCCCTTGACCGCTTCCTGTACGGAGTCGGCGTGAATCACGTTGATCGTCGGGAAAGCCGCCAGGTTGCGCAGCAGCTTGAGTGAGGCATCGCGATCAATATCGAAGATGCGGATTTCGCTGATGCCCAGCATTTCATGGAAGGCAAGTGCCTGAAACTCGCTCTGAGCGCCATTGCCAATCAGCGCCATCGAGGTGGCCCCTGGACGGGCAAGTGTACGCGCGACCAATGCCGAGGTTGCAGCGGTGCGCACTGCGGTTGTCAGGGTCAGCTCGCTGAGCAGGGTCGGATAGCCACTGTGGACATCGGCCAGCAGACCGAATGCCATCACCGTCAGCAGGTGCTGCTGACCATTGTCCGGATGGCCGTTCACGTACTTGAAGGAATACTGCTTGCCATCATCGGTAGGCATCAACTCGATCACACCGTTTGCGGAGTGATTGGCCGTGCGCGGCGACTTGTCAAACTGCGCCCAGCGTAAATAGTCTGCTTCGATGTAGGTGGCCATCTCACGGATCGCCCGGCGGATACCCACCTTGGCGAACAAGCGTGCGGCATCATCGACATCCAGGAAGAGCGTCATTTTTTTATTCTCCAATCCATCCAGTTAAACGTTGTAAAGCAGGGGTGTTCAGGCGCGTTTGCTCTCGAAGCCATGCAGTACATTCACCGCGTTGATGCCGATCTCATCGACCATGTAGCCGCCTTCCATCACGAAGAGGGTGGGGCAGCCAACACTCGCGATCAGCTCGCCGATCCCGATGAAATCCTCGCTTTCCAGCAGGAAGTGACTGATCGGGTCGTCCTTGAAGGTGTCGACGCCCAGTGAGATCACCAATACCTGCGGCGAAAATTGCTGAAGTTTCCTGCAGGCATGCAGCAGGGCGTCGCGGTAGGTTTCCCAGGCGGTGTTTTTCGGCAGCGGGTAGTTGAGGTTGAACCCTTCGCCGGGGCCGGCGCCGACTTCACCGCTGAACCCCGAATAGTAGGGATAGGACACGGCCGGCTCGCCGTGCAGCGAGACAAACATCACGTCACTGCGCTGGTAAAAAATGTTCTGCGTGCCGTTGCCGTGATGAAAGTCGACGTCAAGTACCGCAACACGTTTGGCGCCCTGGGTGATTGCCTGCTGTGCAGCAATGGCCGCGTTGTTGAGGTAGCAGTAACCCCCCATGTATTCACGCGCCGCGTGATGGCCCGGCGGACGACAAAGGGCAAAGGCACTGTCGTGGCCTTCATCGATAAGCGCCAGGCCCGTGAGGGCGATATCGGCACTGGTCTTGACCGCCTGCCAGGTGGTGGCAGTGATCGGCGAGCCTGCATCCATTGCATAGAAGCCGAGTTTGCCGTCAATGAACGTGGGTACCTGATCGTTGGCCAGGTCACGTACAGGCCATACGAGTGGCAGCGCATCATGGGTGCGGCCTGTGGCGCTCCATTGCGACCAGGCGCTTTCCAGGAAGCTCACGTAGCGCTCGCTGTGCGCGTTGACGTAACACGCGCGGTCAAACACGCGCGGTCCGACTATCTGGCCAAGGCCTACTTGCTTGACGCGGTTGTGAACGGTGTCGGCCCGACTGGGCTGCTCGAACGACGGCTTGAGCACGCCATCCTTCAACTCGGTGCCGTGGTGCAGACGGTGGGAATCACTGAAAACTGTAAACATTCTGCGCATCCGTTAATGTGAGCCAGTGCAAATATTCTGTTCTGGTCAGGACGGGCGTTCTTTGCTTTGTTTTCGTGCTTCTGTATATTTATCGGGCGATTTAACTCGGTAATGGCGTAATGAAGAAAAATATATCCAAACGCATTAGCCTCGACGAGACCGATCTGGCCATTCTCGAACTGTTGCAGGAGGACGCGAGCATTTCCAATGCCGAACTCAGTGAGCGGCTCTCATTGAGCCTCACGCCTTGCTGGCGACGGCGCAAGAGGATGGAAGAGGCGGGCGTGATCAAGGGTTATCAGGCAACCCTTGATCGAAGAATGCTGGGGCTGGATATCATGGCATTCGTGCACATTCGCTTTTCCACCCATGCCGATCACGCTCCGGACGCCTTCGAGGCAGTGATTGCGCAGTTGCCAGAGGTATTGGCCTGCCACAAGATCACCGGAGATGCCGACTACGTGCTTCAAGTGTTGGCCGAGGATCTGGATAGCTATAGCGACTTTATCGAGCAGGTGCTGCGGCGCCAGGTCGGTATCGCGTCTATTCAGTCGAGTCTGGCGTTGCGTGAAATCAAGGCGGGTAGTCGTATGGCCATACCCAAATTGAGCAAGGATTGAAAATCGGATGTTCCGGTAAACCTTCCCGCCACGTCCGTCGTCATCAGCATCTGCTGGAAGCGCCCCGCAAAGACCCACTCGGCGCACACCCGCTACCTCCGTGCACACAAATAGATCGCCGCTGTGCCATTTGGTAGCACATGGCGCCATGTTCCTGCGACGGCTCTCCTGCCTACAAACCAAAGATCACATTCGAATCAGTCATTTAACGCTGCACCAAGGTTGTTGGCACGGCCCATGCTTTATTGCATCCATGGATAATTGGATACAAAAATACAAAGAGGCTGCCCATGCAATTTGCTCCCGCTTACGCTGACCGCCAGCCTCTCACTGCAGAAGAGGAAGCCTACAACTTCCTCCTCGACGCCATCTGCGGCGGCCGTTTCCGCAAGGGCGACCGCCTGATTGCCGAGGATATCGCCGGCGAGATCGGCATGAGCCGCATGCCGGTGCGCGAAGCATTCCGCCGCCTGGATGCCCAGGGCCTGGTAACGCTGCGGCCCAATCGCGGGGCCATTGTCAGTGGCCTGGATATCGCTGAGCTGCACGAGGTGTTCGAGATGCGCAGCGCGCTTGAAGGCCTGGCGGTGCGCGTCGCGGTCAGCCGTATCGGTGAGCGCCAGATGGCGGCTCTGGAGCGGCTGCTGGACGAGATGGATGACTACCGCGACGAGAGCGCCGCGTGGGTCCGTCGCCACCGCGCCTTTCACGAATACCTGTGCGGGCTCAGCGGCCGGCCGCGCTTGCTCAAGCAGATTTCGGCGTTGTATTCGCTGGTGGAAGCGCCCATGCGCTTGTGGCTGCAGCACAGCGAAAAACCCCTCAGCGCGCGTCAGGAACACGCGGTGATCCTTGACGCGATTCGCGCCGGTGACGCCGCCCGCGCCGAAGCCGTGGTGCGCGAACACATCGAAAGCACCGTGCCGCTGCTGATTCAATTTCTGCAACTGGAAAAATAAGAGAGGCGGGTCCGAACCCGTCCAGGTTTAGACGTTGATTCCTGCCCCGTTATTCAACGAAGTGGAGTGTCTGGTCATGCATAAACAACACCGCGCCTTGCTGGTGGCTGTAACCCTGGGTTTCTGCACACAATGGGCCTGCGCCGCAGTCCAGGTGCCTGAGCGCCTCAAAAGCGTCGACAAACTCACCTACTGCTCGGGGATGGATTCACCGCCCCTGGTGTCCTTCGACGAATCCCAGAAACCGCGCGGGCTCACCGTCGACCTGGGCCTGGAAATCGCCAAGCGCCTGGGCAATAAAACCGTGCAATGGCGGGTCATTCCGTTTTCCGGTCTGGTGCCGGCGCTGCTTGCCCAGCAGTGCGACATGATCGTCGACCAGTTGTTCGACAAACCCGAGCGCCGCCAGGTGATCGACATCGTCAACTACATGTACTCCAGCCAGGCGGTGGTAGTGCCCAAGGGCAACCCCAAAGGCATCAAGACCCTGGATGACCTGTCTGCGCACAAGGTGGCGGTGCTCAACGGTTCCACCATCAAGACCCTGCTCGACACCCAGAACGAGAGCCTCGCCAAGGCCGGCAAGCCACCGATGAAACTGGTGGTCTACAACACCGACACCGATGCCTTCCAGGCGCTGCGCATCAGCCAGGTCGACGCCTATGGCACCACCGTGGAAACCGCCGGTTACTACGCCGCGATGGCCCCGGAGCTGTTCCAGGAAGGGGTGCCTGCATTCAGCCGCATCCTCACCGGCCTGGGCATGCGCAAGGACGACCCGCAACTGACCGCCGCCGTGCAGCAGATCATCAGCGACATGCGCAGCGATGGCAGCTATGTGCAATTGCTCAACAAATGGCATGTCAGCAGCGACACACTGGACTGAGGTTCTACCACGATGAATTTCAATTGGGATGTGTTCTGGCAATACCTGCTGCAACCCAGTGGGGTCTACCTCACCGGGCTGTGGCTGACGTGCCTGATCAGCGTGCTGGCGATGCTGCTCGGCTGCGCGCTGGGCCTGGCGGCGGCGCTGTTGCGCCTGTCGAAGAACCCGTTGCTGCACCTGCCGGTACGCCTTTACGTGTGGCTGATGCGCGGCACGCCGTTGCTGGTGCAGATCGTGTTTTTGTACACCGCACTGGCAGCGGGCGGGATCTTCCGCTTCGAGGACATCGAGCTGTTCGGGCTGATCATCCCCGGCAATATCCAGGCGGCGATCATCGCCCTGGGCCTGAATGAAGGCGCGTACATGGCCGAGATCATCCGCGCCGGCATCGGCGCGGTGGACAAGGGCCAGTACGAAGCCGGGCGTTCCCTGGGCATGGGGTTCGGCAAGCTGATGCGGCGCATCGTGCTGCCCCAGGCGTTTCGAGTGATCGTGCCGCCGCTGGGCAATGAGTTCAATGTGATGCTCAAGAACACCACGCTGGTCAGTGTGATCGGCGTGCAGGAGCTGTTGCTCAGCACGCAGATGGTGACCTCGGCGACGTTTCGCGTGTTCGAGTTGTACCTGGTCGTCGCGATTTACTTCCTGACGTTGACCACCCTGTGGGGCTTTTTCCAACGCTGGCTGGAAAACCGTTTCGGCCAGTCCGATCGACCTTCGGCGCCACCTCCGGCCGCCAGCCGCATGTTCGGTCGCAGCACCCTTAAACTGCTGAGGGGACGTTAACCATGGCGCACCAAAGTGAAGAGCTGATCATTGACGCACAGGATATCCAGAAGTCGTTCGGCGAATTGCAGATCCTCAAGGGCATCTCCCTGCAGGTACGGCGTGGCGAAGTGGTGGTGCTGATCGGCGCCTCCGGCTCCGGCAAGACCACCTTTATCCGCTGCATCAACCTGCTTGAAGACATCCAGGGCGGGCGCATTCGTGTCAACGGCCGCGCCATGGGCTATCGCGAACGCGCTGATGGCAGTCTGGTGCGCGATTCGGAGCGCAACATCGCCCGCCAGCGCCGCGACATTGGCATGGTGTTCCAGCGCTTCAACCTGTTCCCGCACATGACTGCATTGGAAAACATTATCGAAGCGCCGATCCAGGTGCTGGGTGTGCCGCGTGCCCAGGCGCTGGAGCAGGCCCGGGGCTTGCTGGCGCGGGTCGGCCTGGCGGACAAGGCCAGCCACTATCCGTCGATGCTCTCCGGTGGCCAGCAGCAGCGGGTGGCGATTGCCCGTGCACTGGCGATGAAACCCCAGGCGATGCTGTTCGACGAACCCACCAGCGCCCTCGACCCGGAAACCGTCGGCGAAGTGCTGCAGGTGATGAAGGAACTGGCCGAGGAGGGCATGACCATGGTGGTGGTCACCCATGAAATGGGCTTTGCCCGTGAAGTGGCCGACCGCGTGGTGGTGCTCGATCAGGGCGAATTGATCGAGCAAGGGCCGCCGGAACAGATTTTCAGCCACCCCAGCCATCCGCGGACCCGGGCGTTTCTCAGCCGCGTGTTATGACCTTTTTTGAAGAGCCTTTGCCATGTTGAAATTTTCCGCTCACGAATACCCTTATTCCTCGCAACGCCAGAGCGTGTTCGCGCGTCGGGGCATGGTCGCCGCTTCGCAACCGCTGGCGGCCCAGGCCGGCATCGAAATCATGCAAAAGGGCGGCAATGCCATCGATGCCGCCATCGCCACCGCCGCCGCGCTGACCGTGGTCGAGCCCACCGGTTGTGGCCTGGGCGGCGATGCCTTTGCGCTGGTGTGGTGCAAGGGCCAGTTGCATGGCCTCAACGGCAACGGCCATGCGCCCGCCGCCTTGAGTATCGAGGCGGTCAAGGCGGCGGGGCATCAACAGATGCCGCTGTACGGCTGGACCTCGGTGACGGTGCCCGGTTGCCCGTCGGCGTGGGCCGAGTTGTCCAAACGCTTCGGTAAATTGCCGTTTGCCGATTTGCTGCAGCCGGCCATCAGCTTGGCGCGCGACGGTTTCCCGCTGTCTCCGGTGGTTGCCCATCAATGGCAGATCTCCTTGAACGAATTCAGCCCGCACCGCGATGAGGTGCTGCAAGCCTGGTTCGACACCTTCCTGATCGACGGGCGCGCGCCCCAGGCGGGGGAGATTTTCCGCAACCCGGCCCAGGCCCGTACCCTGGAAGAACTCGCCGCCACCGGCTGCGAAAGCCTGTATCGCGGCGCTCTGGCCGAGCGCCTGGATGCGCATTCGCGCGCCAGCGGCGGCTACCTGCGCGCCAGCGACCTCAAGGATTACCGCGCGCAGTGGGTGGAGCCGATCCACATCAATTACCGGGGCGTGGATGTTTGGGAAATCCCGCCGAGCGGCCAGGGCCTGGTCGCACTGATGGCGCTGAAAATCCTCGAAGGCTTCAACTTCGATCACCGCGACAGCCAGCAAACCTGGCATCGCCAGCTGGAAGCCATGAAGCTGGCCTACAGCGACGGCCTGCATTACATCACTGACCCTGCGCACATGCGCGTGGCGGTGGCCGACCTGCTCAGCGACGACTACAGCAGCCGTCGCCGTGGCGAGATCGGCGAGCAGGCCCAGCCGCCCAAACCCGGCGACCCCCACGCCAGCGGCACGGTATACCTGGCGACCGCCGACGCCGAAGGCAATATGGTTTCGTTCATCCAGAGCAACTACCACGGCTTCGGCTCCGGCGTGGTGCTGCCCGACAGCGGCATCGCCCTGCAGAACCGCGGGCAGGAATTCAGCCTCGATGAGTCCCATTCCAATTGCCTGGCACCGGGCAAGAAAACCTTCCACACCATCATCCCGGGTTTTCTCAGCAAGGACGGCGAGGCCCTTGGACCGTTCGGCGTGATGGGCGGCTACATGCAGCCCCAGGGCCATGTGCAGATGGTGATGAACCTGGTGGACTTCGGCCTCAACCCCCAGGCGGCCCTCGACGCCCCGCGCTGGCAATGGCTGGGCGACATGAAGGTCGGCATCGAACATGGAGCTTCGCGCGACCTGGTCAATGCGCTGGCGCGGCGCGGGCACAAGGTGCAGACCGACAGCGACCTCACCGACTACGGGCGTGGGCAGATCATCCTGCGTGACCCGGTCACCGGCGTGTTGTGTGGCGGCACTGAGCCACGGGCGGATTCGCATATCGCGGTCTGGTGAGCTGGACGCATCCCACACGTTCTTAAATTCTATCTTGGCAGGAGGTTCCATGGCCCCTCGAAGTGTACTGATCACTGGCGCAGCAGGTGGTGTTGGTCGCGCGCTGGTTGAGCGTTTTTTAAATGAAGACTTCAAGGTTTTCGCAACAGATCTGGATGCGAAAAAGCTCGCAGACTTACAGGTTGAATATCAGGTGTCAGGCATTTTTTGCGGTGATATCCGTCAACCCGCTGTGTGTGCTGCAGCCGTTAATGCAGCCGTTATGGCGATGGGCCGGCTGGATGTATTGATCAACGCTGCGGGAGTATGGCGCGAAGGTCCGGTTGAAGCGTTTACCGAAGAGGATTTCGACCTTGTTCTGGACGTAAACCTAAAGGCAACGTTCTTCATGTGTTCAGCCGCTATTCCCCATCTGAAATTATCAGAGGGTTCCATCCTGAATATTTCAAGCGATGCCGGCCGGCAAGGTAATCGAAACGCCGCAGCTTATTGCGCAAGCAAGGGCGGCGTGACCCTGCTGACAAAAACCCTGGCATTGGACCTGGCACCCTTTGGCGTGCGCTGCAACGCTATTTCCCCAGGTGATATCGAAACCCCAATGCTCAAATTTCAAGCTACTCAATATGGGCAGGGAGACCCTCAGGCCTACTATCAGGATCTGTTGGACAAGTACCCCCAAGGTGCCCGCGCCCGATTTATCCAGCCGGAAGAGGTTGCCGAGCTGGCGTTTTTCCTGTCCCAACCCGGTGCGCGATCCATCACTGGCGCGGACATGGCGATTGATTGCGGCGTCTCCGCTGGAAACTGACAGTGGCCCATTGATGCCTATCTTGGACATGAGGTTATGATCATGTCGAAAGGCGGAATGGGTGAGTCGGCGGTGCCTGTTTTTACTGCGAGTGGGCGTCGTTGCAAGCCTCAATGTGCACTTTTACTCATCAAATACGACGAGGCTCCCCCTGCGTAATTTCGCGAATCAGGCTCAGGTAACGAAGCGCGCCCAGTCCCAGGGGCCGGTTTTTTACCCAGATGATATCGACCCATAGCCGCATCTGACTCGGCATGTAGTCAAACACCACCTCCGTCAATGCGCCTGACGTGATGAGAGGGTGTACCAGCGATTTTGGAAGATAGGCCCAACCCAATCCTTGCTGCACCAGGTCCAGCGTGGCCAGGTAATTGTCGCTGTGCCAAATCCGCCGCGACAGCACGACACGTGGGTCAGAGTCTGCAGGCCCTCCTGTGGCGACGATAATCTGCCGAACGTTGACCAGTTGCTCCTCACTCAAGGGGCTTTTCTTGCCGGCGGCCGCAGGGTGATCTGGAGCAGCAACCGCTACTAACAACTGGCTCCCCGCTTCAAGAAATGTTTCCCGCTCGTCAAGCCCTGGTCGTTCAAATCCAAGTGCCAATTGCACACGCCCTTCATGGAGCATGCGCATGGCCTCCGGATGGGACGCGGAGCGAATCTCGATTTCAAGCGTGGGAAACTCCCTGGCGATAATGGAGAGCGGACGATTCCATACGCCTGTTTGCAACTCCGGCGCCATCGCAAAGACCAGGCGCTCCTCCAACCCCTGATGCAGCTGGAGGGCATGCGCATCCAGCAGGTTTATCTGGCTCGCGACCTGTCGTGCCTGGGGCTCAAGTGCTTTGGCGGCGGCCGTAGGAATGGCTTTGCGAGTTGATCGGTCAAAAAGCAACAAATCCAGCTCGGCTTCAAGCTGCGACACCGCCATGTTGATGGCCGAGGGGACCCGGCCTAATTTTCGCGCCGCCGCCGAAAAGGATCCGCTGTCGATGACCGAGAGGAAAATTTTAAGTGACTCACTGGTAAACGCCATGGGGTTGTCAGATTTTCTGATGATGATTGTCTTTATGTATCAGATTTATTCGCCTAGTTTCTACTCTCTTTCAAATTAAAGACCTGGGGCACGCCATGTTGGATACGCAATTGAGAGGGCATGTTGCACTCGTCAGTGGTGCCGGGAGTGAATCCGGGATCGGCATGGCTATTGCTCGCAGGCTGGGTGCATCCGGGGCGAAGTTGATCATCACTGCCAGCAGCAAGCGCATTGCGGATCGGGTTAAAGAGCTGCGCCTTGAAGGGTTTGAAGTTGAAGGCCGGCCCACTGATCTTACCGATGAAAATCAGGTGCGTGAATTCAGCCTCTGGGCAGAGTCCGTTTGGGGACGGGTCGATATTCTGGTGAACAATGCCGGCATGGCCATGCAAGGAAGCCCCGAGGTGTTCTCGGAATTGGCAACGATGGAACTGCAGGAATGGAATCTTTCACTGGGCAGAAACCTGACCACGGCCTTTCTTCTGACGCGAGCCGTTCTGGCCGGTATGAGGGCGCGAAATTACGGGCGCATTGTGAATATCAGCTCCATCACAGGCACCCGCTGCAGCAATCCGGGCGAGGCGGCTTATAGCGCCGCCAAGGCCGCGATGGTGGGCATGAGCATGGGGCTTGCACTTGAAGTCGCCAGGCAAGGGATCACCGTCAACAGCGTTGCGCCTGGCTGGATCACGACGGGGTCAACCTCACCCGTTGAAGCCGAGGCGGGGCGCTTCACCCCGATGGGCCGGGCAGGCAGTCCTCGCGAAGTAGCTGCGGCGGTTGCATTTCTGGCGTCGCCTGAATCCAGTTACATCACCGGTGAAGTCATTGTAGTGGATGGCGGCAACTGCCTGATCGAGAACAAGGCTCCGCGAGCCTGAGGTCAGGAAAGAGGACAGTTGAGTGTTCCTGTCCGAGCGGCAACGACGTTTAACCGATTTTTGTCATCAACGCAGGGTGTTTAATCATGTCGAAAAGTGGAATCAATGAATCAGCGATTGCTGTTTTTACCGCCTCCGAGCGTGAGCGTTTCATAGAAAGCAACCCAACGTCGATGGCGCTGGCCAAGCGTGCCAGGGCGAATCTGTTCAACGGTGTGCCCATGCACTGGATGAGCGACTGGTCGATGCCTTCGCCGCTCTTCGTGCAGCGCGCCAAAGGCGCACGCTTCACCGACGTTGACGATCATGAATACATCGACTTTTGCCTGGGCGACACCGGCACGATGTTCGGCCATTCACCTGATCCTGTTGCCCGTGCCATCGCCGAGCAGGCGAACAATGGCTTGACCACCATGCTGCCCGGCGAGGACGCGGTGGTTTGCGGCGAGTTGCTGGCTCAGCGATTCGATTTGCCTTACTGGCAGGTGACGGCCAATGCGACTGACGCCAACCGTTATGTGCTGCGCTGGGCGCGCGCGATTACCAAACGCAACGTCTTGCTGGTGTTCGACGGCTGCTACCACGGCACCGTGGATGACGTGATGGTGCGCTACCGCGACGGCAAGACAGTGCCCCGTCCAGGGCTTGTGGGCCAGGCCTATGACTTGAGCCAATACAGCCGATCCATCCCGTTCAACGATGTCGCCGCACTGGAGGCTGCGTTAGCCCAGGGCGATGTGTGCGCGCTGATGTGCGAGCCGGCGATGACGAACATCGGCATGGTTCTGCCTGATCCTGGGTTCATGCAAAAGTGCCGCGAGTTGACCCGCCAATATGGCAGCCTGCTGGTCATTGATGAGACCCACACGATTTCCACCGGCCTGGGTGGATGCACACGCCAATGGGCGCTGGAACCCGACTTTTTCGTGGTGGGTAAACCCATCGCCGGGGGCGTGCCTTGCGCGGTGTTTGGCATGACCGAGGAAGTTGCCCTGGCCATGCGCGAGGTGCAGGCGAGCGCAGAGGGCGGCGGTCATGGACACAGCGGTATGGGAACAACGCTGTCCGCCAACTCGCTGGCGATGCGTTGCATGCGCGCCAGCCTTGAAGAGGTCATGACGGAGTCTGCCTACCAGCACATGCTGTCTGTCGCCTCAAGATTGGCGCAGGGATTTCGCGCGTTGTTCAAGCGCCATCAACTGAACTGGTCTGTCACCGAGCTGGGCGCCCGTTGTGAGTTTCAATTCTGTGCCACCTCGCCCAGGACCGGTGCGCAAGCCGAGGCGGCTTTTCATGACAGCCTTCAAATGGCGCTGCACCTCTACTTGATCAATCGCGGCATCCTGATCACGCCTTTTCACAACATGACCCTGTGCTGCCCGCAAACCAGTGAGGCGGATATCGACAGGCTGCTCGGCGAGTTGGAAAACGCGCTGACCACGCTGCTTGCCCTGCCGGGAGCCCGGGTCGCCTCCGCTTAAGTGGACGGTGACGCCCCGTTTTTTTCAAATACTGCCAGGGCGCTTGAATGAGCGCCAAGAGGTTCGACATGCAATTTGCTGATAGAAAAGAGGCCGAGGATTATCTCGCCGCACACCCTGAAGTGCTGAGCATCGAGTTGTTCCTTATCGATGCGAATGGCGTGCCACGGGGCAAACTGTTGCATCGTAATGAGCTGCTGGCGATCTACGACACTGGGCGGCCGCTGCCAAGTTCCATTCTTGCCCTGACCGTGCAGGGTGAGGACGTGGACGACACTGGCCTGGTCTGGGATGTCGCTGACGCTGATTGCTGGAGCTACCCCTTGCCGGGAAGCTTGACCGTGCAACCCTGGCGCACCCATCCCACCGGTCAAGTGCAGGTCAGCATGCACCCGACCCAAGGTATTCCCGCCGCACCGGCGGACCCGCGTCATGTGCTGGTGAACACCATCGAGCGGCTCAAAGCCGATGGCTTCCATCCGGTCATGGCCGTGGAGTTGGAGTTCTACCTGCTGGACCAACAGCGCGACGTCAATGGGCGACCGCAGCCGGCGCAGCAAACCAATGGCGTACGTCCGGTCGCGCCGCAGGTGTATGGCGTATACGAACTTGAACAGGTTCAACCGTTTCTTGATGACCTCTACGCAGCCTGTGCGCTGCAGGGTTTACCGGTGCGCACGGCGATCTCCGAGTATGCGCCGGGCCAGCTCGAGTTGACGCTGGAGCATCGTTTCGACGCACTCCAGGCCATTGATGAAGGCGTACGTTACAAACGCCTGGTCAAGGGTGTGGCCAACAAACACGGGCTGCAAGCGTGTTTCATGGCCAAGCCGTTCAGCGATCAGGCCGGCAGCGGTCTGCACCTGCACGTCAGCCTGGCCGACGAGCAGGGCAACAACCTGTATGCGAGCGAAGACCCCCAGGGCACACCGCTGTTGCGTCACTCCATTGGCGGGATGATGGCAACCTTGTTCGACGCGCTGGCGATATTTTGCCCTCATGCCAACTCCTATCGCCGATTCCAGACCGGCAGTTACGCGCCGCTGGCCAAAAGCTGGGGCGTCAACAATCGTACGGTGTCATTTCGCGTGCCCGGCGGCCCCGCGATCAGTCGGCACATCGAACACCGCATTTGCGGTGCCGATGCCAACCCCTATCTCGCCGCTGCCGCGTTACTGGCGGGCATTCACCACGGCATCACGCATCAGAGCGATCCTGGCGCGGCGATTGTGGGCAACGGCTATGAGCAGGCGACCGATTTTTTACCCACCGACTGGCTGACTGCGTTGCAGGCATTGCAGGGTTCAACCTGGGCACGCGAGGCGCTGGGTGCCGAATTCCTGAAGGTGTTCCTGGCGATCAAGTGGCGTGAGTTCCGCACCTTCAATGCCGAGGTCGGCGAGCAGGACTGGCGCTGGTACCTTACTCACGCATGAGAATTGGCCCGTCAGCGTGTCCTGAAACGGAGCGCTGAGGGCACCTGTTTCCGAGTTATCCAGAGATAAACCATGAACAATGCGCTCAAGTTCTACATCGATGGCCAGTGGGTCGATACCCAGTCGGGCAACACGCTGGAGGTGATCGACCCCTCCACCGAGCAAGCTTTCATCAGCATCGCGGTGGGCAACGCGGCGGACGTGGACAGCGCGGTCAACGCTGCTGCCAGGGCCTTTCCCGCGTTCTCTGTAACCCCCGTCAGCGAACGTCTGGCACTGCTCAAGGAAATTCTGCGGGTCTACAACCTGCGCTACGAAGACCTGGCCAAGGCCGTCAGCCAGGAGATGGGCGCGCCGCTGCATTTCGCCCGTGACTCGCAAGTCTGGAGTGGCCGCGCGCACCTGGAATCGACCATCAGTGCCCTGGAGACCTTCCCGTTCAGCGAAGTGCATGGCATCACTCAGGTGATGCGTGAAGCCATCGGCGTGTGCGCCCTGATCACGCCGTGGAACTGGCCGCTGAATCAGATCGTCTGCAAGGTCGCGCCCGCCATTGCCGCCGGTTGCACCGTGGTGCTCAAACCCAGCGAAATCGCGCCGCTGACCGGTATCATCTTCGCCGAGATCATGCATGAAGCGGGTGTGCCTGCCGGGGTCTTCAACCTGCTTAACGGCACCGGTGCGGACGTGGGCCATTACCTGACCAGCCACCCGAAAGTCGATATGGTCTCGTTCACCGGTTCCACCCGCGCCGGCATTCTGGTCGCCAAGGCGGCGGCCGATACGGTTAAACGCGTGGCTCAGGAGTTGGGCGGTAAATCGGCCAATATCCTGCTGGAAGACGCGGACTTTGACGTGGCGGTGGCCAAGGGGGTACAGCGCTGCTTTGCTAACTCCGGGCAATCCTGCAATGCGCCAACACGCATGCTGGTACCGCGAGCGCAGCTTGCCCGTGTTCTGGAAATTGCCAAGGCAACCGCCGAGCAGTTGGTGACCGGCAGCCCGCTGGATGCCGGCACGAATCTCGGTCCGGTGATCAGCGACGCACAGTTCGCCAAGATTCAGAGCCTGATCGCCATCGGCATCGAGGAGGGCGCCACCCTGGTGAGCGGTGGCCTGGGCCGTCCTGAAGGCCTGGACAAGGGCTACTACGTGCGACCCACCGTGTTCGGCGACGTGACGGCGCAGATGACCATTGCCCGCGAAGAAATCTTCGGCCCCGTGCTGTCGATCATTGCCTATGACAGCGAAGCGCAGGCCATCGAAATGGCTAACGATACCGTTTACGGCCTGGCGGCCTACATACAGTCCGGTAATATCGAGCGTGCCCGCGCCGTGGCCAAACAGATGCGTGCCGGCTCGGTGTACCTGAACTACCCAAGCTGGGACACGTTCGCGCCGTTTGGTGGCTACAAACAATCCGGCAATGGCCGCGAGTACGCGGGGTGGGGCATTCACGACTTCCTGGAAATCAAGGGCGTGGTCGGTTGGCGCGAGTGACCACTGAAGAGGTAATGGTTTCATTCGCGCCGAGAATGCTGTGAACCGCTATTGCTGCCCCTATGACCACGGCAATAAGCCCTGTCGCCTCTATGGGTGTTGGGAACCTCCCAATAAAGAGCAAGCCGAGGACAGCGGCGAACAAAGATTCCAGCGAAATCAACTGACCGGAAAGCACCATCGGCAGCCGTTTTGTCGCCGCGTTCCAAGCCCAGGCACCGATCACCGAAGACATAACCGCAATGACCAGAGCCCAGGCATAAAGATGTCCCGCCGAGGTGATACTGAAACCCATACTCGGGAGTTTAAAGAGCCCCAGCATGTGTACAACGGGTATCAGGAACACGGTGCCCATGCCAGCACCCGCCATCATCAAGCTGGTCCAGATGCCCGTTGCAGCATGGGGGATTTTTCCCATGGCGCTTTGATTCAGCAGACTGAAGGCTAGCCACAGGGTCACTGCCAGGACAGAAAAAAATAATCCCGTCAGCCAGGACGACCTGCCTGCCTGCGCCAGATTCACGCTGCCGATATTTGCAAGGAAGAGCCCAACCATCATGAACGTCAGGGGTAACGCAAGGCGGTGCCACTGCACCGTTTTCTCTTTTGCATTGCCGAGCAGGGCGAGTAGAACAGGCACGAATCCGACACACGCCGCCGTCAGTACGGGGCCACCGAAGATCACGCCCGCTGCAATACAGCTGCTGTACCCTAGATACCCCATTGCGCCCAGCGCTGCGGCGAGCAACTGCTGGGAACGTTGCAAAGACCGCCGCTGAGTACGGCACAGGATCACCCCCAGCGACCCCAAGGCACCCGCGATCAGAAATCTGATGATCGTAAGGTCGTAAATGCTGTAGGCGCCAGTGACGTAAGGCGCTACGAAGTTAAGAGCCCAGGCCAGCGTCGCAAAAACGGCGAGCAGCGTGCCGGTGATGATAGTGGTGCGAGCGGTGATCATTAGCTGAGGTCCGGCAGATGTTCAGCCCATATTGCGTTTTGTCGCAGTGTGTTAAAAACGAGTTCTCGGGTCTGAATGCATAACGACTGATTATGAATAACCTCAGGAAGACATTGCCTGCGCTGACCAGTTTGCTGCCTTTTGAAGCGGCTGCCCGGCTGGAAAGCTTCTCGAGGGCCGCTGATGAGTTGCACATCACCCAAGCCGCCGTCAGCCGGCAAATCCGCGGTCTTGAAGAAGATCTCGGCGTGAAGCTCTTTGTCCGGCGTAATCGGGCGGTCTTTTTGACGGAGGAGGGGCGGCAGTTGGGAAGCGTGGTGAGCGCGGCACTGGGAAATATCAGCGACCATGCTGTTACGCTTCGAGAATCACAGCGCAAAAATCGTGTCGTTTTACTCTGCCAGTTATGTGAAGCCTTTTACTGGCTGATGCCACGCCTCTCCACGTTCCAGGATCAACGGGCGGGAATCGAGGTTCAAGTAGTGACCTCAACACGGCCTATTGCCGAATTCAACGACCGCTTCGATGTTGCCTTGCAAAGCACCGGGCGCGCCAGCGGCTTGCATGCTCTGGCGTTTACGGCTGCTGACGAAGTCTTCCCCGTGTGCAGTCCGCGCTACCTTGCCACAGGCACGTTGATTGGCCCTGAAGCGCTTTGTCTGCACCATCTTTTACACTATCGCTCTACGTCCCCGGACTTTATGGTCTGGGAAGAGTGGTTGCAGGTGTTTGGAAAGTCGATCGCGAATCATGTGCCTGGTACGGTGTTCGATAGCTACCCGCTGATGCTTCAGGCGGCAGTCGCGGGACATGGCATCGCATTGGGATGGCGTCGAACTGCCGGAAAGCTTATTGAGGAGGGCGCTTTGGTGCGACCTTGTGCAGAATATGTGCCTCTGCCCCATGCCATTTCTGTTTATAAAGAAAATGGCGGGGATGAACGGATTGAAGCGCAGGCGCTACTGGCATGGCTCCAGGAACAGTTGAGCACCTAGTTGCGAAGCAATAAATGGGTCAGGTAAACGCCGACCGTTGGTGCATGAAAGAACTTTCGATAAGGGCGATAGCGTCAAATGTTTCTGAATCTTGAAGTTCGCAGCTACGAGCGGGAAGCCCCTCACCACCATCACGAGCATGCTCAATTGGTACTGCCGATTCGTGGCCGAATGGAAATCGACGTAGGGGGGCGCGGTGGCTACATCGATCAGTCACTGGCGGCACTTGTGACACCCGGCGCGGTGCACTCGCAGCATACGCACGCCGATAACCGCTTTCTGGTTCTGGACTGCGCGCCGACGACCCTGGAAACGCTGCAGATCGAGCGTCTGGCTCGGAGCATCTATGTGCCTATTCCTGCCGCGACTCGTCGGCTGATGGAGTTCGCCGAGCTGATAGGAAACGCGCAACTGTCCCTCGCGGCCTCACAGCTGGGCCCTTTGCTTCTTTCGTCCCTGGGCGCTGATGCTCCCCGCGTTGCAGACCCCATGAAGCAATTGATCGTCCGTCTTCAGGCCAACCCTGGCGCGAACTGGAGCAACGAAAGCATGGCTCGAGTCGCCAATATGAGCCTGAGTAAACTGCACCAGCGGTTTCGCCAATTGTTCGAGATGACCCCTCAAGCGTGGTTGACTGAATTACGCCTGCAGGAAGCTCAACGCTGGCTGCGCGCAACCTCGTTACCCATAGCCGAGATTGCCTTGCGGGCAGGTTTTTCCGATCAGGCATCAATGACCCGGACCATGCAGCGTATCAGCGCCATAACGCCGGCTGCTTATCGCAAAGCGCAGAAACAGCCTGGGTAAAAGACTGCACAGTTACCGACAATATTTGCCGAATCAGCTGCATCAGACTTCATCCATCAGGCTATGGAGTACGGGTGAAATGTTTGCTGATCGGTCACTGCTCAAGGGCATTGTTTACGGCGTGTGCGCAGGGTTGTGCTGGGGCGTGATTTTCCTTGGCCCCCAGCTGACCCCGGGGCTAAGCGGCCTGGAATTCGCAGTGCTGAGATTTCTTTGTTATGGCGCGGTCTCGGCGGTTTTGCTGATGCCGCGCTGGCGGCGCGTATGCGCCCATCTGAGCATGGCTGACTGGAAATCACTGTTCTGGCTCAGCCTGATAGGGAACCTCATCTACTACACGCTGGTGGGCACCGGCGTGCAGCTGGTGGGCATCGCCACAACGTCGCTGATTGTCGGACTCATCCCGGTCATCGTCACCCTGGCAGGTCGTCATGACGCCGACGCCGTTTCCCTGCACAAGCTCGTCCCTTCGCTGTGCTGCGCGGTGGGTGGCGTCATGCTCATCAGTTGGCATGCACTGATCAATGGCGACAGGCCGGATACGCTGGCAACCATCGCCGGGATTTCATGCGCGGTGGGTGCTCTGGTGACGTGGAGTTGGTATGCCGTAAGCAACGCTCGGCGGCTGGTTCAGGTCGCCAGCGTCTCCTCGCATGACTGGGCACTGCTGACAGGGGTGATGACGGGTGCTCAGTCGCTGCTTTTGGCGGCACCTGTTCTGGGCTTGCAGGCCGCAACCCATGGCAGCGCCCAATGGCTGCATTTTTTGCTGGTGGCAGGAGGCGTAGCCGTCTTGTCTTCAGTGGTGGGTGGCGCATGCTGGAACCAGGCGAGCCGACTTCTGCCGCTGGCACTCAGCGGACAAGTGCTCGTGATTGAGACATTGGCGGCGCTGGTTTTTGGGTTTCTATGGGAGCAGCGGTTGCCTGACTCCTATGAAATAGCGGCGATTGCACTGCTTGTTACCGGTGTCGTCTGGTGCCTGAACTGTCATCGTAATCCGGGTTATTCTGCGGCTATGTAGTTAGCCTTCACCTTTACGGAGTCGAATCATGTTTGCCGGATTCCAGAAAGCACAACGCCAGGTAAACGGCGTGAACATCAGTTACCGCATTGGCGGCAGTGGCCCCGCGCTACTGCTGTTGCACGGCCATCCGCAGACCCACGTGATCTGGCACAAGGTGGCTGCGCAGCTGGCGGGCATTTTTACTGTAGTCGCCGCTGATCTGCGCGGCTATGGCGACAGCGACAGGCCGCCAGCCGACGCCGGGCATGCAAGTTATTCCAAGCGTGAAATGGCGCTCGATGCTGTCGAGTTGATGAAGTCGTTGGGCTTTGCGCAGTTCAGGGTGCTGGCCCATGACCGCGGTGCGCGCGTGGCCCATCGCCTGGTCCTCGACCATCCGCACGCGGTGCAGCAGATGGTGCTGCTGGACATTGCGCCAACCCTGTCGATGTACGCGCAAACGAACGAAGCCTTCGCCCGCGCTTACTGGCACTGGTTCTTCCTGATTCGGCCTGCGCCATTGCCGGAGGGGCTTATCGAAGCCGACCCCGAGCTCTATCTGCGCAGTGTGATGGGCTCCCGTAGCGCCGGCCTCAAGCCTTTCACCGACGAGGCGTTTGGCGAGTACCTGCGCTGCCTGCAACGTCCGGGCAGTGCGCGGGGCATTTGTGAGGATTACCGCGCTTCGGCCGGTATCGATCTGGAGCACGACCGCGCCGATATCCTGGCGGGCAATCATCTGACGCTGCCGCTGCTGGTACTCTGGGGCGAGGAGGGCACAGTGGGGCGCTGTTTCGACCCGCTGGAAGAGTGGCGCAAGGTCGCCCTGAATGTTCGCGGCAAGGCGCTACCTTGCGGCCATTACATCGCCGAAGAAGTGCCTGACGTGCTGCTCGAAGCAGTGCTGGGTTTTTTCGCTGCACCCGTTTAGCTGTGTGGCTTGATCGGTCAACACGCCGCACCCGTCATTGTTCACTTGAGGGCGGCGAACGGCAAACGCTCCGCCAGCGCCTGCGCAAGGTAGCGGGCGAAGACCGAGATGCGCTGGGGGATATGCTGCCGATGCTGATACACCGCAAAAATATCAGCCTTCGGCGCCTGGTGATCGGTCAGTACCGCCTGCAGGCGACCACTTTCAAGATATTGCTGAACATTCCAGCGCGACCGCAGAATCAATCCATGGCCGTCCAGCGCCAGACTCAACGCGACCTCGCCATCATTGCTCGACAGCGTCCCGCTGACTTTGTGCGAGTAATCCTGGCCATCCTTGCTGAAGCGCCAGATCGCATAGTCGCTGCCGAACTGGCGCAAAACAATGCAGTTATGCCGCGCCAGATCCGCCACGCACGTCAGCTCTGGCATCGCTTCAAGGTATCCCGCAGACGCGCAGAGAATGCGTGGATTCTCCAGCAGACGAATGCCGATCAACCGCGAGTCCGGCGGCTCGCCCATGCACACGCCGATATCGAATTGATCGTCCAGGATGCTCAGTGGCTGGCTGGTCAGCTCGAGAGAAATCTCGAGCTCCGGGTGCAGCCGGGCGAAGCTCGAGACCACGGGGGCGAGGTGCTGCCGGCCGAAACCCAGCGTGCCATTGATCCGCAACCGGCCGTGCAAGGTGGGCTGGCGGCTGCTGAGCGCGCTCTCCAGTTCCTCGAGCTGGCGCAGAATCGGCCGACCTCCCTCCAGGTACAGCACGCCTTCGGGGGTCAGCGACAATCGACGCGTGGTGCGCTGCAGCAACTGCACCCCAAGCCTGGCCTCCAGGTGGCTGAGCCGTTTGCTCACGGCAGGCAGCGATAGCCCCAGATGGCGTGCCACTTCCGTCAGGCTGGCGCGCGTAGCCACCTGCTGAAAGAAACTCAGGTCATCGATCATGCTCATGGATTCTTTCCTGAAAACTAAGAATGGCTTTCCAGCAAGGCTAATTATTAATCCCAGGACACTGCATACACTGAGATCCATGCCCCAATCAACCCAGGAGTCGAATCCATGAGCAAAACCCAGTACAAAATTGCAGTGATCCCCGGCGACGGCATTGGCAAGGAAGTGATGCCCGAAGGCGTGCGTGTGCTTGACGCGGTGGCTGCCCGCTTCAACCTCGAGCTGCAATGGGACTGGTTCGACTTCGCCAGCGCCGATTACTACCTGGCGCACGGCAAGATGATGCCGGACGACTGGTTCGACACCCTCAAGGGCTACGATGCGATCTACTTCGGTGCCGTGGGCTGGCCGGACGTGGTGCCTGACCATATTTCCCTGTGGGATTCGCTGCTGCAGTTTCGGCGTGAATTCGACCAGTACGTCAATCTGCGCCCCTGCCGTCTGATGCCCGGCGTGAAGGCGCCACTGGCGAACCGCAAGCCCGGCGACATCGATTTCTGGGTGGTGCGCGAGAACACCGAAGGCGAGTACTCCAGCGTCGGCGGCAAGATGTTCCCCGGGACCGCTCGCGAAATCGTGCTGCAGGAAACCGTGATGACCCGCGTCGGCGTCGACCGTATCCTCAAGTTCGCCTACGACCTGGCGCAAAGCCGTCCGAAGAAGCACCTGACCTCGGCCACCAAATCCAATGGCATCGCGATCACCATGCCCTACTGGGATGAGCGCGTCGTGGAAATGGGCAAGAAATATCCGGACGTCAACGTCGACAAGTACCACATCGATATTCTTACGGCGAACTTTGTCCTGCACCCGGACTGGTTCGACGTGGTGGTGGCCAGCAACCTGTTCGGCGACATCCTTTCCGACCTGGGCCCGGCCTGCACCGGCACCATCGGCATCGCGCCCTCGGCCAACATCAACCCGGAACGCAACTTCCCGAGCCTGTTCGAACCGGTGCACGGTTCGGCGCCCGACATCGCCGGAAAGGGTATCGCCAACCCGATCGGGCAGATCTGGTGCGGTGCGATGATGCTCGAGCACCTGGGCCATCCCGAAGCCGGCGCCGCCGTGCTGACAGCGATCGAAACCGTGCTTGCGATGGGCCCGGAGCACGCGCCCCTGACCGCCGACATCGGTGGCACCGGCAACACCGAATCGCTGGGCAAGGCCATCGCTGCTGCGGTCTGAAAACCCGAAAAGCCCAGTGCCCACTTGCTGCTGGGCTTTTCGATGGACAACGTGATCCGTTTGAACATCAACAAGCATGTCATGGTGTGATGTTCTTGACCCTCGCAGTAGAACATCAACGAGCCTGCCTGGAATAACGACGAACGTTCCTGTTACTGCCTGAACGTCACTCGGGTAACTGTCATATCTGATGCCGTGAAGGCAACTCCGCCTGCATGAGCCCTGAAAATATCCCCATGATTTAAATGATGTTTTTTCGGATGTTTTTCCGAAAATAACCTTTTGCGTACTGTTAATTAACCGTTACCCAACTTCTCAATGGCCGCCAGTCATAGGCAGTATCCCCATAGCCGGTTAACGCAAGCCATCTGACCGGGCCTTCACGCAGAGTAAAGAAAACAAGAGGCTATCCATTGCCTCAAAACAATAACAAGACAATAAATGGCGAGGAATTCACGATGACAATGCATAACGTCTGGGAATCAATTGTCGCATTCTATGAGCCGACAATTGAAATAATGAGCTTGTGGGCCTTTGGGCTTCCTCTTTTCGTAACGGTCATTGCGGTGATGTTCATCTTCTCGCGAAAGTGGCAAGGTCCCCTGACCCTACGCGCTCTAATCAATGCAGCCTTTCCCAGGGAGCAATACGATCACGCTTCATCGCGCGTCGATAAGTGGAACGGCATTATCCTGCTTATGCTGGGTTTTCCCCTTGTCGGTGTCATCGCCATTAATGGCATCGCTATCGCTGACAACGCAGGTGCTTATTTAAACGTTGAATTCGGCGCCCAGGAGCCCGTGATCACAGCGACCTGGCTAATGGTCTCAATTCAGTTCCTGGTCTATTTCCTCAGCGTGGACTTCGTGGGGTACTGGGTACACCGTTGGTGCCATACCCATGCACTGCTCTGGCATCTTCACAAGCCTCACCACACCGCTGAAACGCTCACGCCCTGGACGCTTTTTCGACAGCACCCCATCGAGTTCTTTGGTCTGAATATCATTCCGGCGATTTTTGGCGGGGCCTTCACCGGGGTTGTACTGTATGCAACGGGAAGCCAAATTCATCCGGGCATGATCGCTGCAGTCACCACAACGGCCTATATCGCCTTCTTTGTGATAGATGTTTTTTCGCACGTCCATATGCCGATCTCCTATGGCTGGCTGAACAGGATCATTTTGGCTCCCGTCATGCACAACCTGCACCATAGTATGGAGCCCCATCACTGGGACAAGAATAACGCGGTCATACTGACACTCTGGGATTGGATGTTCGGCACGCTGTACCTGCCCAAGAAGGGTGAAACCTGGCGTTGGGGATGCAACGACGAAGAGTATGGCGCCAACAATCCACACAAAACCCTGAAGGGGTTCTATATCGATCCTTTCAAGACCCTCTGGCGTCACTTGAAGGAAGGCGAGAGTCCGAACCCATGAAGGGTGCGCAGCGCTTGGCAATCTAAAAGACAAGACCTCAATTTCCATTAAAGGACATCACCATGGCATTGAAAGACACGCTCCATTGGCGCTATGCAACCAAAAGCTACAACGGCGACAAGGTGGCGCAAGAGAAGATCGATCCGATCCTGGAAGCCATACGTCTGGCCCCCAGCAGCTCGGGCATGCAGCCTTTCAAGGTGTTAATCATCACTAACCCTGAGTTGAAGGCGCAGTTGCAGCCGATCTGCGCCAACCAACAGCAAGTTACTCAATCGTCCCATTTATTGGTTTTTGCTGCCTGGGATGAATATACGCCTGAGCGGGTCAACGACTTTTTCGAATACAGCAACGCGATACGTAATCTGCCTGCCAGTGTCACCGATGATTACCGGTTATCGCTGCTCGACTCGTTAGGCAGCATGAGCAAGGAACAGCAGTATTTTCACGCCGCCAAACAATGCTACATCGCGTTGGGATTTGCGCTGCTGGCGGCTGCTGAACTTGGCGTGGATGCCACGCCCATGGAAGGGTTCGACAACAGCGCGGTGGACGCGCTTCTGAAGCTTCGCGAACAGGGCTTGAACAGTTCGGTTCTTTTGGCCCTGGGGTACCGGGATACCGAAAGCGATTGGCTGGTAACACTCGAAAAAGTCCGGCGCGACAAGGCGCATATGTTCGTGGAGATTGCCTAGGGCCTACTCCCGTCTCTCGCACGCCACATCTGACTGACGTCAAGCGGGCGTGCGATCAGTAATTCTGCCGATAGATTCGACGGACCAAACGTACGCACCTCGTACAGTGCTTCGAAGGCCTCGCTATCACCTAGCTGGGCCTTCAAGCGATTCAGTTCGGCACTGTTCGATGCGATCTTCGCCGCTTCTATCAGGGCTGGATCCATAATGCCGGCCACGACGACGATGTGATTTCCTGCCGGTCCCGGAAAGCTCGCAAGGTAGGCGTAATCACGGCGCATGATTCTTTCAGTGGATGGCTCGGCCCAATCGGATTGAAATTGATCGCCGCTCGCTCGGTCCACAAGGGTATCGCCGCTGGCCGATAGCGAAAAACCGGAAAGGTCGAAGAACGGTTCATGCAGATCGCCGAGGGTGTCGAGCAAACCGACATAGACAATATCGTGATCGCTCAGCATCTCATTGGTGAAGCGTGATGTTGTCACATCCTTGATCAGGCTTGAATTGCCAGGCCTCGTTGCGGCCACGATTGGCGTCACCGAAACCAGAGCCGATGAGAGCCCACTCGGCAAGTGATGCGCATTCATGTCGACGTACCTCTGGCCGGCCCCAGGCATCTGCTGCTTGTACTTATTGAGAGCCTCGCTGGAAGCAATGGTGTAATCAGCGACCATGCGAAGAATGGAGCCATCAGCGCCTTGTTCACCGAATACGTAAAAATCACCGGAAACGATCAATAGCTCAGCTGTATTTTTCGTCAGACCACTCCAGAGAATGCTCTCGACGCGCGCGTCATTGGGTGGTTTCCCGGTCAGCCAGAGCCAGCACATTGCGTTGAACGCAAGGAAAAGCGCCGCGCTGGCAAAATACCGCCAATCAAGCAAACGTCGGCGCGCAGGGTTGGAGTGGTTGTCTTGCTCATCGGGAGCAGCGACCACCAGACGGTATTCGCCACGCGGCAGGACAAGACGCTCGCCACGCTCATCGACGGGCGCAGCCTCGAGTTTTTTTCTCAGCCGATGAATATGCACTCGAACCGTGGCATCAGCCGCGAGATCCACGTTGGTGGGGCGACCAAACACAACGAGTGCAATCTCGACCTCCTTCGTTGGGGTCGCCATCAGTGATCGCTCGAGCAGAAACTCGAAAAGACGAATGATCTGCCGCGATTTACCGAGCGCACCACTCTTTAAAACTCTTTGAGCGTGCGCCGCCAGTCGATTCTCCTCTTCAACGTCCTGCAACTTATCCATTTCACATCCTCACGGCGCCCGTCGCCATTGACGCAGGCCAATATTCTTCAGCCCTTGGTCAGCATGACGTTGGCGATCAGGTTATTTCATATCCCTGACTTGCACCCACAGCACCGCGTCCTGGGAAAGGGGTTTGCCTTTATAGGTTTTGGTCGCACCGATGTTGAGCGCTGCAATGCCCCACCAGCCGGCACGTGGCAGGCCGATCGTCACCACACCCTGGGCGTCCGAATAGGTACTCAGGGATTTGAATGAGGCTTGGGGGGCCTTGACATAGTCCTGCTTGCCGAAGGCGTTGTCTTTGATGTCGACAGAATGGTTGATGTATTCGAGTTCTATCTCGGCGAACGGAACGGGCTTGCCGTCAGCCAGGACCACTGCGCGGAACACGCCGCCCGTCCAGTTTGCGTAGGGCTTGTTGAGGGGTTGGATCTCAACCGGCAACCCCTGGGGCTCTGACCAGTTACCGGGGACGCCACCCACGTTGACGACGAGCTTGGTGAACTGCTGGATGTAAACGTCTTCCTCCTTTTCCAGATAGGGCTCAGGTTCAAGCACGAAAATATGGTCGCCCAGTGAGCGCACCAACTCCCGTGGAATCGATGCACGATAGGCGGCCGCTTGATTGTCGCGGCTCTGCCACTGGACAGGCTTGAGGTATTGGCGCAGGTCGGTTTTTTCGCCGCCGTGGGCGCTGATGAGATTGAACGCGCGCGGTTCACCCATATTCATCGTCGGGCCGCCGGAGAACGGGTGCGTGAACACTATGGCGAAGTCCAGATTGGCTGCACGTTGCAACGCCGTTTCGTCGAGGTAGAGCATCTGGAAGTGAGCTTGTGCAGCGCAGGTCATGCAACTGAAGGTCGCGGCGGCAAGGGCTTGAAGCAGTCTTCGTTTGATCGGCATGGTCGATTTCACTGTGTAATGTCGGAGGACTGAAGGGTGGCGCCATGGTTTTCACCGCCGAGAAACTCAACGGAGTACGCGCCGGCGGGGGCCTGGAACGTGTAGCTGTTGTCCTTGCCGACAGTGCCTTCAAGCAACAGCTTGTTGCTCGTGTCCTGAACATGGATTTTTCGACCCACAGCGGAACTGCCGTCGGTATAGCCCGCTTCACACTTCACCCAGTCGTCGTGCTCGATATAGCAGTCGAAAACCGGGCCATGGGCCAGGGCGGCCTGGCAGGACAGCAGTGCACTGGTCAGCAGGATCGGGTGGGCAAACATTTGCGCTTTCATAAGGTTCAGCCTCTAGGGTCGAGATGAATCACTGCGGGACCGCTGCTTGAATGGCAGCCGCAGGGGGACTGGCCGGCGCAAAAGCCGCCAGCAGGGCGTCCAGGTTGGAACTCAACAGCGCCTCGTAGCTGTTGGCCTTGTTGGCGAGCATGCCCGGATTGCCGATATCCAGGATCAGCAGGCGTGCGCCGCCGTCCTCGATGGCTCGTACAATCCTGGCGTCAGGCGCCCATTTGTGGACCACCACGCGGATATCACGCTCGCGAAGGTAGCGGGTCAGGGCGGCGCGGTCGGCGTCAGTCCAGTCGATGTCCTGGCGTACGAACCAACCGTCTACATACACGCCGAACTCGCCGAGCAGGTAGACCGGCTCGCTGGCCAGCGACAGGACGCGCAGGTCCGGCACTTTCAGCAGGCTGTCACCGTAGTCGGCCTTCAGTTGGCGGATGCGGCCGTCGAGCGCGGCGAGGTTGCGCGCGATCCGTGGCGCGTCGTCCGGGGACAGCCGCGCCAGGTCAGCTGCAATCAGCGCCGACATGCGCATGGCATTCACGGGCCCCAGCCAGGCGTAGGGCGACGGGGGGCCTTCGGCGTTGCGAACGTCAGCCCAGGGCACATCATTGGCGGGCACACGGGTGGTGGCCACACCGGGCTTGAGGTTGTCCCATGAATGCGAAGCATCGATTTCGACGATCCGCAGAGTGTGGCGCCGCGCCGTCGCATACAGCGGATCAGCGCGCCACAGGCTGCGCAGGGCGACCACGGCGACGGCCGTCTGGAACACGCTGGGGTCCAGGCGCGACAGCGCGTTGGCCTGGCTTTCCATGGGGACGGCGGCGTCCAGCGGAACACGTACGACCTCGAGGTGTGTGCCTTCGCCGAGTGCCGAAGTGAGTGCATACACCGCCGGCAGGGCGACCAGCACTTTTTGTTGGCTGACGTCCGCGAAGGCTGACGGCGCGCTGCCCAGCAGCCATGCCAGCAGCACCAGCCAGGGGCGAATGGATGGGTTGAACCGTGTCATACGCTGGCCCCTCTGAACTGCGGCGCGGTGCCGCGGATGATGGTTGTGAACGCAAACACCAGGGCCGCGACGATCACGATGGCGCCGCCCGTGGGCACGGGAATATGGAACTGCATCGGTGCCAGAATGCCAACCACGCAGGAAAAGGTCGCAATCAGCACGGCCCATGTGACCAGGCCAGGCAATGAATGGCTGATGTTGCGGGCGGCTGCTGCCGGTATCAGCAGCAGGGCCTCGACCAGGACGGCACCGATGATCTTCAGGCAGGCGACCGTTACCAGGGTGACCAGCACCACGAACAGGTACTCGACGCTGCGCACCTTTACGCCGCGCGCATGGGCCAGGCTTGGATTGAGGCTGGAGAGCAACATGCCGTTGTAGAGGGGCAGGCCGATCAGCGTGCAAATCAGTGTCACGCCAAGCAGTACGTTCATGTCGGTGTGGTCGACGGCCAGGATCGAGCCGAACAACACACCCTCCATCACATGCGTGTTGATTTTCGCTGACACGAACAGCAGCAATGAGGCACCGACCGCCAGCGAGATGGAGAGGAATACGCCGATCAGCGTGTCATTGGCCAGGGTGGTGCGGTGTTGGGTGTACTTGAGCGTCAGGGCGAACAGCAGGCAGAAGCCGAACATCGAAAAGTAGGGCGAGGTATACGACTCGCCGATCAGCACGCCAATGGCCACGCCGGTCATCGCCGCATTGCCCACGGACTGGCTGAAGAACGCCATCCGTTTGATCATCACCATCGAGCCCAACACCCCCAGCAACGGACCGATCAGCACTGAGCACATCAACGCATTGATCACAAACTCGTATTCGAAGGGTTGCGGCAACACGTGACTCGCGGCGAGCGCCTGGAGGTGGTCGCGAATGAAGTCATACAAGGCATTCATCGAATGACCTCCAGTCGGCTGTCGATCTGCTCGGCGGGGCCGTGAAACAGCACCCGTTGGTTGATAACGGTCACGGACTGCGCGATACGCTTGACCTGTTCGAGGTCGTGGTTGATCCACAGGATGGTCACCCCACGGTTGTTCAGTTCAGTCACCAGTGCCTCCACCAGGCGCACACCGGCCTCGTCGATCCCTGCGGTCGGTTCATCGAGGATCAGCAGCCACGGCATCGGGCTGATCGCCTGGGCCAGCAGCACGCGCTGACGCTGGCCGCCGGACAAGCTGCCAAAAGGCTTGTTACCCATCCCCGCCATGCCGGTACGTTCCAGGGCCTGGGCATTGGCTGCCCTGGCGGCGCGGCTTGCGCCCAGGAAGGCGGGCCGGCGCTGACCCAACAGGGCCATGAGATCGTTGACCGTCATCGGTACATTGCGGTCGAAGTCCGGCAATTGGGGGACATACCCCAGGGGCGCGATGAGTTCACCTTCGAATCGGATCGTCCCCGAGTGCGGCATCTGGCCCAGCAGCGCACGCACCAGCGAGGTCTTGCCGCCGCCGTTGGGGCCTACCAGGCAGTGCAAGGCGCCGGCCTCGATGCGCAGGTTCACCTGATCGAGCACCTGCGTGCCGCCCAGTCGCAGGGAGACGTTGTCGAACACAATGGCGGGGCCGCGCATTGCGTATTCCTCCTTCAGCGCGTTCATTGCTGGGTGTACTCAACGGCTTGCGCCAGGGTTTCGAGGTTTTCGCGCATCGCCACCTCGAACTCGTCCGCGCTGTAGGTATCACCGGTGATATGGGACAGGGCGAACACCTTCACGCCGGTGGCGGCTTCGATGGGTTTGGCCAGGTCGAGGGAGAAGTTCTTCTCGGCGAACAGCACCTTGACGTTGGCTTTCTTGATCGCCTCGATGGTGTTGGCCAATTGGCGTGCCGTCGGCGCGACGCCGTGGCGCGGCTCGATCACGGCGCTTACGAACAGGCCGAACTCCTGCATCATGTAGTCGTAGCCAGCATGAGTCGTCGCGCAGCGGAACCTGGACAGGTCCAGTGCGGCGAAGCGCGTCATGAAGCCTGCGCGCAGCTCGCGGATACGGCCGGCATACGCCAGCGCATTTTTTCGATACGCCGCAGCGTTGTCCGGGTCCAATTCACCGAGCCGGCGAGCGATCTCGAACACCTGTTGTATCGCCGCCGTGGTGGAGACAAAAGTGTGCGGGTTGACCACCTTCACGCCTTCCTGGTCGCCGCCGATGGGAATCAGCGCCACCGTCGCATTGGCCTGGATAATCGGCAGCGTTTGCGTGCGGCCGGCGGCCTTGATGATCTGGAAGGCCCATTCATCGTGGCCGATGCCGTTGACCACCAGCACATCGATATTCATTGCGCGGGTGATGTCATCGGGCTGCGGCTGGTAATTGTGCGGGTTGGCCTCTGCCGGGATGAGCGCAATGACTTGCGCCCGATCACCCACGATATTGGCCACGAAGCTGTAATAGGGATGCAGGGTGATACCGATTCTGAGTGGCTTCGCCGAGGCCAAGGCCGGGGCGGCGAGCGCGATGGCGGGTATCAGCACCCACAGCGCGATGCAACGGCGCCACAAGGCGCGGTGTTTCGTGGCAACAGTCATGGCTGGGTTCCTTTTACGCGTTCGATTTCGCTGGCGCCGTCGTACGGGATGACTTGGCGCCAACCCTCGCCGACCAGGGATTCGGGTTTGACGATGGCGGGGTAGGGCGCGTTTGGGTCGCGGTGCACCCAGATCGTCGCCTGGTTGGCCCACATCACACCGGCATGGGCATGCCCGATGATCAGCAGGTAGGCGCTCTGGCCGGGCGCGTGGCCGGCTGAGCCGTAGTAGACCGTCGCGCCCTGGCCCAGGGTGGCTTTGGATATCTCGCTGACGGTCTGGTCTGCCGCCGTGGCATCGTCGTCGCCGCCCTTATGGGCCAGGTGGGTGCCGGGCAGAATCAATTGCCAGTGCACTTCACCATTAGCCTTCCAGAAGGCATCCCGGTAGAAGGGCGGCAGCAACAATTCCTGGGCACGCTCCAGGGTGATCCAGCCGCCGGTATCGTTGTTGTTCCAGATGATTTCTTCACCGGCCGGTAGCAATGCGCTGTGGATGGCCTGATCGACCGCGCCCAGGCCATCGAAGGAACGTACCTGCCAGCTCAACGGGGTGGGCGGGCCAACGCGTTCGGGGCGCAGCAGCACGTAGCCTGCCACGCTGGCGATGACGGCCAGGGTCGCCAGCCCCAGGGCCAGCGACTCCCAGCCGCTGGAACGTGGGCGCACCCGCGTGATTGCAGCGGCTGGACGCGCCATCAGAGAAATGCAATCCAGCGGCCGAGGAACACCACGCCCGCCCACAACAGCAACGAGCTGAAGCCGGCGACCCGCGCCTGACGGGGAGGCGGCAGTTGGGTGTCCCATTCGGCGATTCGGCGAAAGGCCCCCAGGTGGAACACCGCCATGTTGATGCCTGCCAGCATCAACAGCCCCATTTTGAAAAGGAACGCGGTGTTTTGCACATAGGTCGTGCCATTGGCGCAGAACATCAGTAGGCCGGTGATCACACAGGTCACGAACGCGACCCAGGTGTAGGGCAGTAAATCCTGGATCAGCTTGAGCGCGCCGCGCCGGTGGGCGGTCACGCCAAGCAGGCGTAAATCCACCACGGCGATGGTGCCGTAGACGATGGCAATGCCGATCACATGCACCGATTCGAGCATCGGAAAAGCCGAGCCTGACTCGCGGATGAACGTCGCGACAGGGGTGTCCTGGACAGCTTGCAGCAGGGGTTGAATATCCATGGCGAATACCTGAGAGCTTTCGTTGAAAACGCTTAGATCGTGTAGGCGATCCAGCGACCGCAAATGATCACGACGCACCACAAACCGATCGACAGCCACGCAAGTGCCTTGACCGGACGCGATGCGTCGTCGCTGCCTGCATGGCCGGCGGGGCGCATCAGCGGGCGGCGCAGCAACCAGGTCATGCTGAACGCCGTCACCACCAGGGCCATCTTCAGCCAGAACGTCGAGTTGACGAGCACCCGGTCGGGCTCGGCGATGATCATCACCAGCCCGGTACACAGCAGCACGATCAGCGCATTGCGCATCCACGGGTAGTAACGGCGTACGACGCCGCGCAAGGGCTCATCGCTGGCGAACACGCCCGCCAGGCGAAGGTCGGAAATCAGTGCCGAGCCGAAGAGCACGGTGATGGCGATGATATGAATGCTCTGCACGGTGGGGATCACCCACAGAATGTCGCGGATCGCAGTGCTCAACGGTGACGCGTAGATCCAGGCAATGATGAGTGAAGATGACATCGGCTTTTCTTCCGCAGTGGGTTAGAAATCTTGAGGGGTTGCGATCGGACGCAGGCCCGCCGCATCCTCCGGCAGCAAATAGCCTTCCTTGATCGAAACGGCTTTGGCGTCTTCGAATTTCTGTGCGTAGCGGTTGAAGTTTCCATAACGCTGGCCGAGCACTTCCTTCGAGTAAGGCACCTTGGTGTCGTAGATCAATCCGCAGCCGGTCTCTTGATCGGTGAGGTAGGTGGCGCTGGGCACCTGGATCCACGGCGGGCGCACGCCGCCTTGCAGGTTGCCGGTGGCGGGCGCACGGGCAGCGGCCTTGCCGTCACGGACCACCCGAGGTGCGTTGGGCATCGGTTTGCCGTCACGTACCCATTGGTCCATGCCATCGAGCAGCGCCGAGACCACCCCTTCAACCGGTTCGTCATACAGCGTCCGGCATCGCGGGTCGTCGCCCTTGCCGATGTCGGCAGCGAGCTGTTCGGTGTGCTCCGTACCCAGGTCGGCCAGGCGCAGATGGGGCATGCCAGTGACTTCGTAGTAGCGCAGTTGCGGCGTGTCAGTGTCCGGGGGCAGGGGGATGCCTTCGATCACGTCGTGCATCAGTTCGGACTGGCTGAACACCGTCACGAACGGCACGCCTTCGGGCATCTGGCGGGGCACTCTGAGCACGTCGCCGCCCACTTCTCCGTAGGCCATGCGGCCGGTCATGTAGGCGTCGATCAGCGGCGTTTCGTCGGGCATGCGCCACTGCTGGTGACGACCCTGGTCGAGATAGTCCATCCAGACCTGTGCGGTGACGGCCCAGCTATTCACATAGACGCGCTGCACGTCGAGGCCGGCCAGCGGGCTTTGTGCTCCCTTGGTTTTAAGCAGCAACGCCAGCTGCGCGCCGATGCCCTGGGATTGGGGTGCAAACGGATCGGGCGCTTCGCCACGTGTGAAGTGTGCCGGGTCGTAGTAGGTGCCCAGCGGCGCGTAGCGTGCAAAGTCGAAGCGGCGCATGAACTCGAAGTTCACGATCCGCCCGTACTGGGCGATCTGTTCGGCTTCGGCCGCCGGCGTGTCGGAGATGAACTTGGGGTCCACCGCCGGTTTGTTTACATTCAGCGTGTACCCGACATACGCGTAGCCGCGCCGCAGCAGATAGTCGCGGGTCAGGATCCAGCCCGCGCCGCGCTCGCCAAACCAACTGAACGGCTCGATCACCACCGTGCCATTGAAACGCGCCGGGTCCGCTGGTTTGCGCACCAGAATGCGCGTGGTGTAAGGCGCTTCCAGCAGGGTTTTGCCGGCGGCGGTAATGGCCGGAGCGACGCCTTGCAGGTAGTACTCCTGCTCGACGTAGCCGTAGTGATTGAGGTCGCTGTATTCGGTGCCCGGGCGTGTCGCCGACGACAGCGGTGCTTTGTCGGAAGGCGGCACCGCGATAGCCGTGGGCATGCGCGGCACGTCGGCGAAGGTGTTCGACGCGACAAGCAGCGACAACACAACGCTGATGCCGATAGGGGTCAGGCGTTCCATTCGTAGCGCTCCAGAGGGGGGGATGGGCGGATTCACTCAAGGCTCAGAGATGCCTTGCCCTCGCTGTCGATCACGATCTGGTTGTTCTCGCACACGTACTCTTGAATGGCGTAGTTGGAGCGCTTGTACTCGAACGTAAAGCGATAGGGGGTGTTGAGTACCTGCGGGTCTTCGATCAGGACCTGGTTTTCCAGGTGATCCGGCCCGCGCAGCCGGATGCGTTCGGTGATCTTCATCGCCGACCCGTGGGGGACGTCGTAGAAGCGTACGTCCGTGCGCACCCGTTGCGTCTCGACCACCAGCGTGTCGCCCTCCCAGTGTCCGCGCGAGTGGCCCTGGTACAGCGGGTCGAGAGTATCTGTCGGCGGCATGGGCTGGTTCAAAAGAATCCGCCGCACCTGCTGGAGATACTCGCCGAGGATGATCACCTGCTTGTCGTCGCGAATGATCTGGATCGGGAAGAGCGCTGCCATCATGGTCGGCATGCCCTCGGGCAGGCACTTGGAGCTGGTGGTGGCGATCGGCGTTCCGGCGGCGTTGGCCACGGCTTCTTTCTTTTTGAGCTCAACGTATTCGGCGGCGTAGGGTGCCTTGAGATCCATTGGACCGCCGGGGTGTACCGGGTCGTCCGGGTTCTCGCCGAACCAGTCGTCCGGGGTTCTTTCCCAGGTGCCGCTGATGTCGGGCCGTGTGGCCACGCTGTGCTTGTCGGTTTGCGGTTTTGACGCTGTCGCGGCGCTGCTCATCCCGGCGACAGTCACGAGGACCATTCCCAGGAAGAGCATGGCTGTGCTGCAGGTTCGTGCTGGTTTCATTGAAGTGTCTCCGCGTTGCTGGTTTGCCCAGTTCTGTTGTTGTCGCAATCGGGAGGTGTCGCGTTTAGCCGCCGCCCGAGAGCACCACGTCACCCATCTTGATCTCCACCAGCAGCCCGCCCGGCTCACCGTTTTTCAGCGGTTTGAAGGACACCTCGGCGGTTTCGCCAGCCTTGACCGAATTGGCTGTCCAGCCCGTGCGTTGCAGCGCGTTGACGCTGCCGGTCTCGATCTTGAAACGCTGGGCCGGTGGGCCGGGAACGTCGACATAGATCGTGATGTGCGGGTTGGTCCAGGCGAAGCGCTCGACCACACCTTTGATCGTGAGCGTCTGGGTCTGGTCGAACAGCGCAAAGGAATGGTGGGCACTGGCAACAGGCGCTAATGCACTGCAGGCGATGAGGGTCAAAAGGCAAAGCCCCTGACGAAACAGCGGGGAGGGTGACAAAAGGGTCATGACGGGTGCCTCGGGTTTTTATGGTTCTTATGGGCCCAGCATAGGGCGCTCACACTCAGAAGCCTTAGCCCAAAACGGCAACCAATGAAGGCACTGAGGCGTTTTTGCGCGGGAGGGGACCGCTCGACGACGGATGGGCGATCTTGCCCCTTGTACATGCTGATTTGGGTTACCGCATTGCCGAGCCAAGCCGGAACACTCCTGTTTCGCCTCACAACAATAAAAACAGGAGAGACGTTATGCGCATTCCCCCCTACGCGCCGTTACTGTCGCTGGTTGCACTCTGTGCAGTCGGCTCGCAGGCACACGCTTACGCGCTGTACAACGAAGACAACGGAGCAACCGTTTTGAATGCCGACCTGGGCGCTGCATTTGGCTGGTTTGGCAGTACCCATAACTACCTGGGCGATCCGCAGAAAAAATCCGGCGGCATGCATTGGCAGGAGGGTTACGTCAAATACGGCCTGAATGGCTCCACGGATAAGCTGGTTGCCGGCTCGGTCTATGGCGGCTTCAGCCTGCTCAGCAGCGGGTCGTGGGGTGACGGAGACATGGGGGCGACGACGGCGGGCGATGAGCGACGAACCGCTGTGGAAGACGCGTTCCTCGGCTGGAAATCAGGTGACCTGCTACCCGCCCTGGGCAAGGATGGCGTGGATTTCTCTTTCGGGCGCCAGATTGTCACGGTGGATGGTTTTCTGATCACCGACGATGGCTTCGACGCGGGTAACGCGTTCAGCCCCATCGAGGGCGTGCGTGATGGCCGGTTCAACCGGGGGGGCGCCTTTTACCTGGGCCAACGCCTGGCGTTTGGCAACACGGCGGTGCTGAAACTGGGTGGCAAGGAAGGGCTGCACGGCAGCGTGATATGGTTGAAATCCGACAACGCCGGGCAGTCCAAGACCGAACTGGCAGTGGGCACTATCGACTACACCACCCCCATCGGTTCGATCGGTACGACCTACGTGCATGGCCTGGATGTGGACGAGAAATACGCCTTCGCCGATCGGCTTGAGCGCAAGGGCATGAACGTCTACAGCATCCGAGGGCAGGGCAATGCCGGGATCGAAAACGCCGATTTTGCGTTTGAGGTGGCCCGCCAGGAAAAACGGTCGGGCTCACAGCGAGCGATGTTCTTCGACGCGGGTTACACCTTCGTCGATACCCCATGGCAACCGACTGTCAGCTATCGTTATTCGCGCTACTCCGAAGGCTGGGACTTCCTGTTCCAGGGCGGTTATCGCAAACGGCTCCAGGGGGAAATAGGGCTTAATTACGCGGGTTCCGTGACCTCGAACATGCAGATCAACGACATACTCCTGTCGGTTAAACCGACCGAGAAATTGACCCTTAACGCGATGGCGTTCGACTACCACCAGCTTTCCCGCCGTCATGAGCTGGATTTCGCTGCGCAGGAGCTCGATCTGTTTGTGGATTGGGCCGTCACGGATAACATCACGCTTTCGCCGCTGGTGGGCTTCTACAAACCGCAGAAGTGGCTGGGCAACGGCGGCCGGCAGAGCGGCGACGCATCAACCAACACGTACATGCAGTTCATTGTGTGGGCGACGTTCTGATTCGTTATTGAGGTCTGTCGCGGCCCCGGGCAGGCGGTGACGGCATCAATCAATCGATTGCTGCAACAAAGGCAGGTGGACGTATCGCACAGATCGGCAATCTCACTCGCCCGCCGCGTGGGCACGTCCTTCAAAATTGGGGCTGAGGCCTAGCTCGCCCGCCATGCCAGGCTATGCTCGACGACCCAGCTGGCGGGTTTGATCACGCCCTGCGGACCGAACACCAGCGGTCGCTGCGCCAGTGGTCCCATCGAAGGGGTAGCACCGGTGCGGTGCGCGGTATCCCATACACCCCAGGTCAAAACGGCGGATACCGTGCCCGTGCCGAGCACGAGGTCCAGGTATCGCTTGTAGGTGCCGGCCACGATGGCGTCGCGTTGATTCGCGTCGCCCGTCACGTGGCTGTCGTCGACGTCGAGTTCGGTGATGTAGATGCTGAGGCCCAGGTCATGCACTTGCCGCAGGAACGCGGCGAGCCCGGGGCCGAAGCCATGCGGGTCCGCGGCGCGCAAATGGGACTGAATGCCCAGCGCATGCACCGGCACGCCGCGCTGCTTCAGGGTTCGCAGGAGGGCAAGCACGGCGGCGCGCTTGCGCGTGCCAGCGGGGGAGTCGCTTTCCAGTCCGTATTCGTTGTAGCAGAGCGCGGCGTCCGGATCGGCACGGTGCGCGGCCCCGTAGGCCAGGTCGATATAGTCGGGACCGAGCATCCGGTACCAAAAGGCGTCGCGCAGCCCGCCTGTCTGCCCGTCGTCAACTTGAATGGCCTCGTTGACGACATCCCAGGAGGCAATCCTGCCACGGTAGCGGCCGACCACCGCGGCAATGTGTTGCGTCAGTACCTCCTTCGCGTTGGCGGGTGTCACCGTGCGGGTGACCCAGTCGGGCAGGGCGCGGTGCCAGCACAGTGTGTGGCCGCGCATGCGCTGATGGTTCGCCTGCGCAAACGCGAGGATAAGGTCCACGGGGGCGAAGGTGTAGCGGTCCGGGGCGGGATGGACCTGGGCCCATTTCAACGCGTTTTCCGGCACCACGATGCCCGCTTGCCGGGCCACGACGTCCCGATACGACGGGTTGGTATCGAGCAGGGCGGGATCTACCGCGAAGCCGAACGACAGCCCGTGTTGCGCAGCGACTGCGCGTAAGGGCCGAAAGGTGTCGTCGGCAAGCGCGGGGCGAACACGCAAAAGCGGCGCGAGGACCATGGCCTGCAACGTCGTAGTGAGGAAGCGTCGGCGATTGAATGGCTTCATGCGTGGGCGCTCGGAGCGTGGGAGTCGTGAACTCCATTGGATATGGATAGGTGGAAGTGTACTGAAGGTGCCCATGACTTTTTGTTAAAAAATGGCTTTGTGGGGCTTTGTTACAGGCTGTCAGGGTCGCCGAAAAACATTTTGACTGGGCTCTAGCGCAGTGATTCAAGGTCGGCCGAGTTGAAAATTGCCCCAATTTTGCCCCCTGACGCACACGGTAAATGCGAAATCGCGGTCTACTATGCAGGGCTGGTTGGCGAACAATTTGTCTTCCAGTTCCGCGCGGGATTTTGCTGGGTATGAGGAGAACTCATATCCCCATGACTTTTAATGGTTACAGCCCCTCTGGCCCCCGATGTTAAAAAGTCGCAAACACAGCTCATCAATAACAAAAAGAGCGTTTGCATTCATGACTAAGCCCCTCTGCCGCGTCCTCGCCAGCCTCGTGTTGCGCTCTTCATACCCCGATGTTTGCCACGCGATCTTCAAGACCCGCGTGCGCTTCTGATCACCCAAAATAAATCCAAAAAGAGTAATGACTCATGAGAGAACTCGACCTGTACATCGGAGAAGGTTTTGAAGGACCAGGCGTGAACGCCGCGCACATCAACATTCTGATCGGCCCGCGTAACGGTCCGGCAGGGCAGGCGTTTGCCAACAGCCTGGCGTCGCCGAGCCAGGGGCATTGCCCGTTCATGGTGATCGCCCAGCCGAACATTCCGGTCAAGCCGATGACGCTTTACGTCAATAAAGCTGCGATCAGCAGCGACTTGCATGGCAACGCCACCTGGGGCGCGTCCCAGGCTGCGATCGCCAAGGCTGTTCTGGAAGCTTTGTTGGATGGCACTTTGCCGCCGGAAGCTGAAGATGAGTGGGCCATCGTCACCGCCAACTGGGTCAACCCGGCGTGTGATGACCTTGATGCGGTGTACCTGAACAACTACAACGCCTGCCGCACCGCGATCCGCGCCGCCCTGACCGGCAAACCGGAAACTGCGCAACTGGCGGATGTGGTCGCTCACATCAGCAACCCCTTCTACACCCCAAAAGCCTGAGGTCTGCGCCATGCAATACATTCGTTTGGGCAACTCCGGCCTGCAAGTCTCCCGCCTGTGCCTGGGCACCATGAACATGGGCACCCCGGACTGGAAACCGTGGATCTTCGATGAAAAGCAAAGCGAGCCGATCGTCGCCCATGCCCTCGACAACGGGGTGAACTTCATTGACCTGGCGGATTTCTATTCCGCTGGTGTCGGTGAGGAAGTGGTGGGGCGCATCGTCAAGCGTCTGGCTCGCCGCGAAGATCTGGTGATCACCACCAAGGTCGGCTACGGCACCCGCAACGGCATCAACGCCAGCGGTCATTCGCGCAAGCACATCATGGACAGCATCGACGCCTCGCTGAAGCGCTTGAACATGGATTACGTCGATGTGTTCATGCTGCATTACTTCGATGTGAATACCCCGGTCGAAGAAACCATGAGCGCCATGAATGACATCGTGCGTTCAGGCAAGGCCCGTTACATCGGCGTGTCGACCATGCTCACCGGGCAGCTGGCGAAGATCCTCATGGCTTGCGAACGCAACGGCTGGGTCAAGCCGATCAACATGCAGCTGCAACTGAACTGCGCCTACCGCGAAGAAGAGCGCGAGATGATTCCGTTCTGTCGTGATCAGGGTCTTGGCGTTTCGGTGTTCAGCCCGCTGGCTCGCGGCTTGTTGACCGGCGATGTGCAATCGACCCGCAACCAGACCGACTTCTTCACTCAGCAGATGTACAGCGACGAGGCCTCGTTCGAGATCGCTCATTCGGTACAGCGCGTGGCCCGCGCCCGTGGTGTCTCGAACGCGCAGATCGCTCAAGCCTGGGTTGCCAATCATCCGGGCGTCGATTGCATGCTGGTCGGCGCCGACACCACCGCGCAGTTCGACAGTGCCTTGGCAGCCTTGGAAACCAGGCTCGACGCCGAAGAACTGCATGAGTTGGAACGCAACTACACCCCGTGCGACGTGATCAACGATTACACCGCCGGCAAACGCATCCTGCGCTCGGCTCGCCCAGGGCTGGAACGCTTTACTCTGACCGAGGCTGTGGCATGAGCTCGCTGATTCGTAACGGAAATTTCATCGACGGCCAATGGTCGAGCGGTGGTGCGACCTATCCGGTGTTGAACCCGGCCAATGGCGAAGTGATCGCCGACGTGCAAAAGGCCGGCGCCGAAGAAACCAACCTCGCCATCGCCGCGGCGAACCGTGCTTTGCCAGCCTGGCGAAAATTGACTGCCAAAGAGCGCAGTCAGCGCCTCAAGCGCTGGGGCGAACTGATGCTGAGCAACCAGAAAGATCTGGCCACTTTGCTCAGTCGCGAACAGGGCAAACCGCTCGCCGAAGCTATGGGCGAAGTGGTCTATGCCGCAAGCTTTCTGGAATGGTTCGCCGAAGAAGCCAAGCGCGCTTACGGCGACGTAATCCCGAGCCATAAGGCTGATGCGCGAATCATTGTGGTCAAGGAGGCCATCGGCGTGGTTGCAGCGATCACCCCTTGGAACTTCCCGCTGGCGATGGTCACGCGCAAGGTCGGTCCGGCGCTGGCGGCGGGTTGCACAATGATTCTCAAACCGTCGGAAGAGACGCCTTTGTCAGCCTTCGCCTTGGCGGTGTTGGCCGAGCAGGCGGGCATTCCGGCCGGGGTGTTCAACGTGGTTTCCGGTGACGCCGTGGCGATTGGCGGAGCACTGCAAGCTTCCGGCATCGTGCGCAAACTTTCGTTCACTGGCTCTACCCGGACCGGCAAACTACTGATGCGCCAAGCGGCGGATACGCTGAAAAAAGTCTCGCTGGAACTGGGCGGCAACGCGCCGTTCATTGTGTTTGACGATGCTGATCTGGACGCCGCCGTGAAAGGCGCGATGGCCTCGAAATTCCGCAATACCGGGCAGACCTGCGTCTGCGTGAACCGTTTCTTCATCCAGGACGGTGTTTACGAAGCGTTCACCGGCAAACTCGCCGAAGCGGTCGCTGCGATGCGCGTCGGCAGTGCGCTGGACGGTGAAACCGAGCAAGGTCCGCTGATCAACGCAGCGGCGTTGGCCAAGGTTGAGTTGCACGTGAGTGACGCCTTGGAGAAGGGCGCCACGCTGTTGTGCGGCGGTCGTCGGCATGCGCTTGGCGGCACGTTCTACCAGCCGACCATTCTCACCGATGCCACCAGCGACATGCTGATCGCCCAGGACGAAACCTTCGGCCCCGTAGCCGCGTGCTTCCGCTTCAAGGACGAAGCCGACGTATTGCAACGGGCAAATGACACGCCCTACGGATTGTCGGCGTACTTCTACAGCCGCGACATCGGTCGCGTCTGGCGCATGGCCGAAGGCCTGGAAGCCGGCATGGTCGGGATCAACGAAGGCATCATCTCCACGGAAGTCGCGCCGTTTGGCGGCATCAAGGAATCGGGCCTCGGGCGCGAAGGCTCCAAGTACGGTCTGGAAGACTACCTGGAAATCAAATACTTGTTGATGGGCGGCCTCTAGCCCCAGATCCAAACCTGTGGGAGCGGGCAAGCCAGCTCCCACAGGTACAAGCGCCATCGGTTTCATTTCTCCTTCAATAACAACAACTGGAGACGAACATGTCCGCTCAATCGATAAAGATCGATGACCTGCCCATCGGGCGCTTTCATATCAAAATTGCCGGTCTCACTTTCGGCGCACATTTTACCGACGGCTACATCCTGGGCCTGATCGGTATTGCTTTCACATTGCTCAGCCCGCAGATGCAGCTCGATGCCTTCTGGCAGGGCCTGATCGGCGCTTCGGCACTGATTGGCCTGTTTGTCGGCAGCCTGTTCTTCGGCTGGATTTCCGATAAGGTCGGGCGGCAGAAAATCTTCCTGGTCAGTTTTGTCCTGATCACCGTTGCTTCGGTGATGCAGTTTTACGCTGAAACTGCGATGCAGCTATTCCTCTGCCGGGTGCTGATCGGCATTGGCCTGGGCGGCGACTTCAGCGTCGGCCACGCGATGCTCGCGGAGTTTTCGCCGAAAAAACACCGGGGCGTGTTGCTCGGCTCATTCAGCGTCATCTGGACTTTCGGCTACGTCGCCGCGACCTTCGTCGGCACCGCGATGCTCAGCCTCGGTGATGACGCCTGGCGCTGGATGCTGGCTTCATCGGCAATCCCGGCGGCGCTCATCCTGATCGCGCGAATCGGCACACCCGAGTCACCGCGCTGGCTGGTCAACCAGGGACGGATCGCCGAAGCACGGGCGATTGTCAAAAAACACCTGGGCGATAACGTCGAACTCGACGAAACCCGCTCCACCGAAACCCGTTCCGGCTACGCAGTGCTGTTCAGCCGCGAATACCGTAAGCGCACCGCGTTCAACTGCCTGTTCTTCGTCTGCATCGTCATGCCGTACTTCGCTATCTACACCTTCCTGCCGTCGATACTGCAGAAGATGGGCCTGGCGGAGGGCTTCGGCACCGAATTGATGCTCAACATGCTGCTGATCCTCGGCGCATTGATCGGCATCTGGTGCACAGTGAAGTTCTCGCGCCGAGGCTTCCTGATCAATTCGTTCATCATCCTGGCGGTAGCCTTGTTCCTGCTGGCGGCATTGCCGGGCAGTGCGGCGTTCCTGATGGTGCTGGTGTTCGGCGTGTTCACGCTGGTGTTGTCGGCGGTGAGCAATCTGGTGGGCGTGTTCCCGGCCGAGAGCTTTCCGACCGAAGTGCGGGCCAGCGGGATTGGCCTGGCAACGGCGGTGAGTCGCTTGGGCTCGGCGGTCAGCACGTTCCTGTTGCCGGTGAGTGTGGCGGGTATCGGCTTGAGCCCGACCATGGGCATCCTGGCGTCGATTCTCGCACTGGGCGCGATCATTTCCTGGGCTTGGGCACCGGAAACCAAGTCCCTGACACTGAGCCAGGCGTGCAAGGCGCAGGGTCCGATGGAGAGCGTGGCACCCGCTGCCACAAAGATCGCAGCGCCAATCTAAAACCCACCACACACCCAATGTGGGAGCGGGCTTGCTCGCTCCCACATTTGAAAATGTCGGTGTTTCAGGGGTTGCTGACCAATCCCAACCAATCCGTAAACAACTGCACTTTCGACAGCCCCCGTTTCTCATTCGCCACATCCAGCCAATACCCGTAAGGCCCGACCACTTCCACAGCAGTGATCGGCAACAGACTGCCACTCGCCAGTTCCTTTTCAATCATCTGTCGGTCAATCACCGCCAGCCCACCACCGGCCAGTGCCGTGTGGATCACCTGGTCCAGCGTGCTGAACTCCAGCCCTTGCGCGGCATCGACATCCTCGCGGCCCATCGCCGCCAACCAATTCTCCCACACCTTCAAGCGTTTGCCGTCATGCAGGATGTGCAATAGCGCAAACTCCCGCAGATCCGGCGGCTGGCCATTGACGAACAACTCCGGGCTGGCCACTGCCATGTGCCGCTCCATCACCAGCAACTGACTGCTGCAATGGTTGGCCGCTTCGAGGCCGAAGCGGATGTGGCAGTCGATCTCCGCGAGGCTGTCGTTGCCGTTCTGGTGGGTCACGCTGAGACTGATGTTCGGGTAGCGCTGGCAGAACGCGCGCAAATGCGCTGATAACCAACGCGTGGCCCAGGTGGGTGGTGCGACGATGCGTAGGCGTTGGCGCAGGTTCGGCACACTCACCGCTTGAAGGGCACGTTCGACTTGGTCGAAGGCATCGCTCAATTGGGGGGAGAGGGCAAGGCCGGTTTGGGTCAGCGACAGGCCTTGGGGTGTGCGGATAAACAGCGCCACGCCGAGATAATCTTCAAGCTGCTTGATCTGACGGCTGACCGCGCCTTGGGTGACGTTCAGACCCAAAGCCGCCTGGCTGAAACTGCGATGCCGCGCGACTTCTTCAAAGACGCGCAGCATGTTGAGCGAGGGCAGTTGACGCATTAAAGGGTGACTCCATACCCGCCTTCGACGCTGTAGTGCGTGGGCAGGTTTATTGTTTTTGGTGAATATTCTGTACGACGTATCTGACTCCTTTCTGAGAGGTTGATGCAAGTGGTGTTTGGGTAAAGTCTTCGCGAGCAAGCCCGCTCCCACAGGTTATGCGCTAAACCTGTGGGAGCGGGCTTGCTCGCGAAGATGCCTTCCAGAAACGCCGGACAATCCGGATCAGAAGTAGTACCCAATGTTCATGTACAGCTGATTCTCCCACTGGTTACTCCCACCAGACGCCAGGCTTTGGGTGTAACTGCTGCCACCAATGTACGGGTCATTTTTGCCGTACAACCATTCCGTCGCGATCCACAGTTTGCTGAAGGAAAACGAGGTCCCGAGGATCAGCCGTTGCGAGGTCTTGAACGCGTCGGCGGATTTATCGAAGGCGCTGTAGTTGGCGTACAGCTTCACACCGCTTATCTGGTCGAACAGGTATTTGCCGGCGACGTCATAGCTCAGGTCGGCGACGTACAAATTGCCTCGACTGGCGACGTTGTAGGTGCCGTCGTACCCGCCGAGTGTGACCACTTCATCGCTGCCACGGTTGCGCGGCGACATCTGTTGCCGCGCCGCTTGCAGTTGCACGCCCCATGGGCCGTTCTTGCCGAGGTAATGCACGGCCACCGCGTTGCGGCGGCCATCGTTATCGGTGTCCTTGTTTTCCAGGGTCGAGGTCAGGCCCGAGATGCCAATTTCGGATTTCCACGCGCCGAGGTCCAGGGCTTTGGCCACGCGCAGCACCACGGTATTCCGCTCCTGGTTGTCGCTGCCGTCGCCCACGTAGCTGTCGGCCCCGGACACCACGCTGGAATACGTCACCCCTTTGCTCGTGCCCTTGCCTTGCCACGCCGGGCGCAGGTAATAGCCGGCCTGGATATTCCAGTCGCCACTTTGCTGGATGTACTTGGCGCCGACCTGTTGTACATCTTCCAGGCCGATGACGTTGCCCAGGGTTTCGTAAAAGGTGCTGCCGAAGTAAGGCTGCAACCCGAACGGCACGGTATTCAGCCCCACCTGCACCTGCTGGTCGGGATTGAACTTGTAGCCGACCCAGGCGAACTTGGCGAATTGGATATCGCCGTAGTTCTTGGTGTACTGGTAAGGATAGGAGCGCCCGTAGAAGCGGTACTGGGCCTCGCCGATCCAGGTGTCGGAGTTGTACTTGGCGCTGAGGAACACCGTGTCCAGGCCGAACTTCTGTATGTCCCGGTCCGGGTCATAGTCCCAGCGCGCCCGGATGGCGCCGCCGAGGTCAAGGTTGTCGGTGATCTGCACCGCCATGGCCGGGGCTGCGAAGGCGCCGAGCAGCGGAATGAGGGCGATGGAGCGGACCGCAATCTGGGTAGTTGTGCGCACAGTGATACTCCTGGTTTTTAGTTATCGTTGGCAACAGCAGCCCATGCAGCAGCGAACGCTGCTACCTGGGAAAAGGGTTGTTGACTCAGTTGGCTTGCGGTCGAATCAGCCTCAGCGTTGGTTCGATGGCAGACACCTGCGGGATCGCCGAAGCACCGGGTGCCGCCGCGAGCAGGGTCTGGGTGTAGGCGTTTTGCGGTCGCAACAACACCTGTTCGGCCGTGCCGTATTCCACCACTTCGCCCTGGCGCATCACCGCGATGTAGTCACTGATCTGCGCTGCCACGCGCAGGTCGTGAGTGATGAACAAGATGCTCAGGTTGAGGCGCTGTTGCAGCTCGGCGAGCAGCTCCAGCACCTGTTTTTGCACCGAGACATCCAGCGCCGAGACACTTTCATCCGCGATCAGCACTTCCGGGCGCATTGCCAAGGCCCGGGCAATGCCGATGCGTTGGCGCTGACCGCCGGAGAACTGTCGGGGCTTGCGCTTGAGGGCGTCACGCTTGAGCCCGACCTGTTCCAGCAGATCACCGGCCTCGGTCCACGCATCCTTGGCCGACAACCCGCGCAATTGCGCCGCGCGTGCGATGATGTCGCCGACCCGATGGCGTGGATTGAGCGAGCCGTACGGGTCTTGGAAAATCATCTGAATCCGCCGTCGATTGGCCGCCAGCGCAGAACCGCGCAACGCGAGGAAATCCGTATCACCGACCCAGACGTGGCCGCTGTCGCTTTCCACCAGCCGAATCGCCGCTTTCACCAAGGTACTTTTGCCCGAGCCGGACTCACCCACAATCGCCAGCGTCTTGCCCCGTGGCAGTTGCAGCGAGACATCCTTGAGCGCCGGGATCAACCTGCCGCCGACGTTGTAGGTTTTGGTCAGATGCTCGATGCGCAACGCAAGCTCACCGTCGGCGCACGGTGCGTGCAGCTCTGGGTGCAGGGCCGGAACAGCGGCAATCAACTTGCGCGTGTACGGGTGTCTTGGCGCATCCAGGACTTGATCGCGCTCACCGATTTCCACCAGCACACCGCCCTCCATCACCGCGATGCGGTCAGCGATTTCTGCCACCACGCCGAAGTCGTGCGTGATGAACAGGATGCCGTGTTGACCACGACCGCGCAGGTCGCGAACCAGTTTCAGCACTTGGGCTTGCGTGGTCACATCCAGCGCCGTCGTCGGCTCGTCGGCAATCAGCAAATCCGGGTTCATCGCCAGCGCCATGGCAATTACCACCCGTTGGCATTGGCCGCCCGAGAGTTGATGCGGGAAGCTGTTGGCAATCCGTGGCGGGTCGGGCAATTGAGTCGAGTCGAGCAGGGCGAGCATGCGTTCGCGGCGCTCCGTGGCGGGCATCTGCGGCGCGTGAATGTCGAAGATTTCCTCGACCTGCTGACCAATGCGAATCGCCGGATTCAGCGCCGCCATGGGCTCCTGGAAAATCATCGCAATGCGATTGCCGCGCAGCTTGCGCAGAGCATTTTCATCCATGCGGCAAATATCGTCGCCGAGGAAATCAATCACGCCTTCAGTGTGGCGCAGGCCTTTGGCGTAATCGCCCATGATCGCGGCCGAGAGTACCGATTTTCCTGAGCCCGACTCGCCGATAACACAGAGAATTTCGCCTTTGCGTACATCCAGGCTGATGCCCTTGACGGCGTGGCTACGATCGGCGCCGGCGGGCAGTTCGATGGAGAGGTTTTCCACTCTCAATACTTGTTTATGACTCATGCTCAGCTCCTTGCGCCTTTCTGGGCGTGTTCGTCCAGACCGTCCGCCAACAGGCTCAGGCCCAGCATCAGGGTGGAGATGGCAATGCACGGGAAGATCACCAAGTGCGGGAAGGCGATGGCCATGCTGCGGCCTTCGTTGATCATTCCGCCCCAGTCAGGGGTCGGCGGTGGCAGGCCGAGGCCGAGAAAGCCAAGGGCGCCGATCATGATCGCGGTGTAGCCGATGCGCAGGCAGAAATCGACGATCAAAGGGCCACCGCAATTTGGCAGGATTTCCACCAGCATGATCCGCAGCGATCCTTCGCCCTGGGTGATGGCGCTGAGCACGTAGTCCCGGGAACGAATGTCGATGGTCAGCGCGCGCATGATCCGGAAGATCGCCGGGGCACTGGTGAAGGTCACCGCAATCAGGATGTTAAGCGCCGACGCGCCGAGGGCGATGATGATCACGATGTACAACACCAGCATTGGAAACGACAGCACGGTGTCGGCGACATAGGACAGCAGCGCATCGACCCAACCATTGAAGTAGCCGGCGCACAGGCCCATGGCGATGCCGACGGCGAATGCGGTCAGCGTCGCCAAGATCGACCAGAACAGTACGGTGCGCGTGCCCCATATCAGGCGCGAGAGAATGTCCCGGCCGATCATGTCTGTGCCCAGCAGGAAGCGCAGGCCGTCGCCATCCGGAGTCATCGGCGTCAGCAGTGGGGTGAAACTCTCCAGCGGGTCATGAGGCGCCAGCCACGGCGCGAACAGCGCCATCAGCACCCAGCCGCCGACCAGCAACAAACCGAGCAACGCCAGGGGATGTTTGAACGCGTTGAGGACATTCATTGCCCACCTCCGCCAAGACTGCGCAAGGTAATGCGCGGGTTGAGCCAGGTGTAGGCCAGGTCCGAGAAAATTTTAGTCGCGCCGACGACGATGCCGCTGATCATCGCGCAGGCTTCGATCAGGTAGACGTCATGGTTCAGCGACGCGGTGTAGAGCAGCGAGCCGAAGCCTTTGTAGGCGAAGAACACCTCGACCACGATCACGTTCGACAGCAGCCACGGGATGTACAACATGATTACGGTGATTGGCGCGATCAGCACGTTACGCAGCGCATGGCGCAACACGATGCGTGAGGTCGACGCGCCTTTGAGGCGGGCAGTGCGGATGTACGGCGCCTGCATCACTTCGACCATCGAGGCACGCGTGATCCGCGCCAGATAACCGATGCCGAACAGGCACAGCACCATCAGTGGCAGTGCCAGTTCCACCGGGTTGAAGCCGTCGCTCATGCTGCTCACGCCCGGGAGCCAGTTAAGCCAGAACACGAATATCGCCGAGACAAACACCGCACTGGCGAAGTCTGGAATCGAGGTGGTGACGATCGACAGAAACGACACCAGTCGATCCACCGCCGAGCCCTGGCGAATCCCCGCGAGAATGCCCAGGGTCAACGCCACCGGCACCATCACCGCCAACGCCAGACCCGCAAGGGTCAAGGTTTGCGCGAGGTTCGGCAGCAGCAGGTCAATCACCGGCTCACGAAAGTGCACCGAAGTGCCCCAGTCGCCGCTGAGGAAATCCTTCAGCCACACCAGGTAGCGCCAAACGAAAGGTTGGTTGTAACCGTGCTCCACCAGCCATGCGGCGCGTTGGTCCGCAGCGGAGTAGGGACCGAGGACGTTGATTGCGACGTCCTCAATGTTCAATTCCAGGGCCAGGAATACGATCACCGACACCGACAGCAACGTTGCCGCCAGCGCCAATAACTTGCGCAATAGAAATTCAGCCATGCTTGCACGCTCCGGCTAATCAAGGGATGGCGGCCCGCCGCAACTGAGTGGGCGGGCTGGTTCGGGGCGCTTGAATCAGGCGCTCAACCAGACTTGATCCATTGGGTAGAAGTCCGACGGGTGAACCTGAAAGCCCTGGACCTTCTTGCTCGCGGCGGTGAACTTGTCGCCCCAGAACGGCTGGACCATGACGCAGGCGTCTTGCAGGATCTGCTCGACGCTTTGCATGGCCACGGCCCTTTGCTTGGGGTCGATAATGCCCATGGCGTTATCCAGCGCGGCGTCGAACGCCGGGTCGCTGTAGTGGCTTTCATTCCAGGCTGCACCGCTGCGGTAGGCCAGTTCCAGCGACATCACACCAAGCGGGCGGTGTGCCCAGTAGGTGAGGCTGAACGCGGCCTTGTCCCAGATCGGCCAGTATTGCGTCGCTGGGATCACTTTGAGGTTGATGCGGATGCCGGCCTCGGCGCAGTTCTGCTGGAGGATCTGCGCGCAGTCCTGTTCGTAGCGGCCCTGGGTGTTGCCGACGATCAGGTCGATGTCGATGCCGTTCGGGTGGCCGGCGTCGGCGAGCAGTTTCTTCGCACCCGCCACGTCTCGCGCACGTTTGGGCAGCGGGAAATACTCCGGGTGGGACGGCGCGACATGATGGTCTTCGCCCAGGGTGCCCATGCCGCGATAGGCGATTTTCAGCATCTGCGCGTTGTCGGCGCAGAGCACCACGGCTTTGCGAATGCGCAGGTCGTCAAACGGTTTCTGGTCGCAGGCCATGCGCATGACGATGGTTTGTGCCGACTTGCAGGTGAGCAATTGCGCGCCCGGCAAGCGTTTCGCCAGATCCAGTTCGGCCACCGTTACCCGGTACAACACATCCACTTGCCCAGCCTGCAGCGCGGCGAGATGGGTGGAAATGTCGGTGCCCATGTCGACGTAGCGCAGCTCTTCGAGGTTCGCCGGTTTGCGCCAGTAATCGGCACGCTTGGCGAAGGTCGCCTGCTTGTTGACCGCGAACGAGACCAGTTTGAACGGCCCGGTGCCAAGCGGGTTTTTCGCCCAGTCGTCACCGGCCTTGAAGCTGCGGTGCACGATGGCGCAGGTGAAGGCATTGAGCATTTCCGGGATCGCCAGCATCGGCCGTTTGAGCACCAGGCGGAACTGGAAGTCACTGACTTTTTCGAAAGCTGTGATGTCCTGGAACGCGGTGCGGTTGACCGACTTGGAGTCGGCGGCAATCCAGCGTTCGATGTTGTGCTGCACGTCCTCGACGTTGAAGGTGTCGCCGTTGCTCCACTTCACGTCCTGGCGCAGGTTGAAGGTCCAGGTTTTCAGGTCGTCGGACGGGCTCCAGCTCTCGGCCAGGTACGGGTGAGTGATGTTGTCGGCATCGACCCAGGTCAGAAATTCGAGGCTGTTGCGCAGCAGGTTCGAGGCTTCGATCCAAGTAATCAGCATCGGGTCCTGGATTTCCTGGATGGCGCAGGCAAACCGCAGGCTGCCACCCTGGCGCGGCGTTACCGCGTCAGCGGCGTGGGCCGAATTACCGAGCAGCGCGGAACCGAGGAAGGTGCTGGCGCTGGCGGCGGTGATGCCCAGCAGCGCGGCGGTGCGCAGGAATTGGCGACGATTGATTGCGCCACTTTTGACTTGGGTGCACAGGTCGTTTACCGCTGGATGCGGCAAGGCGCCGTCCAGTGTCATTAAGTCTTTCATATGCCTCTCCGATAACGTGCAAAAGTGCGTTTTTCGACTGGCCGCAAATGGGGCGAGCGGCAGACGCGGTCGGTTCGATGAACCGACGCTGTCAGTGGCCGGCAGCGCGAAGGCGCAGGCGTGACAGGCGTGAAGCCGGCAGTAGAGCAAGGCGCAACGAGATCAGAAGGACGGAGGCTGGGTATGACATAGGGCTGCTCTCATGTTGTTTTTATTAGAGATGCCCGCAGTTTTGTCATCTGCGCAACGATCGACAAACGATAAATTCAACGCTGAAACGTTCGATAAATGCATGTTACTGACCGTAAGGAAGGCTGCCGCTTGAGCTAGACAGGCCGGACGGAGGAAAGCGCGGGTACGAAACACTGCGCGGTGGCCGCAAACGCCCCTTGTTCCGGGTGGGAACAAGGGGAAAACCGGACGATGTCGAAGAAGGAGGTTACGGCACCGTCCGGGGTAACTCAGCGCGGCATCAGGCGCGCATCGAACGGATAGTCCGAGAGCAACTCGATGCCGTTTTCGTGGATGTAAATCTGCTCTTCGAGCTTGACCCCTTCGCCGCCTGCATCATGGCCGATGTAGCTCTCCACGCAGATGGTCATGCCGGCTTCGAACACCCCGTCGTAACCCAGTGCATCAATGTCTTCGCGGTGCACCACGTACGGGTATTCACCGGTCATGCCAACGCCGTGGGCCAGGGCGAAATAGCGGTTGGCCTTGTAGTTGTCCGGGATTCTCCAGGCCAGCTCGGCGTATTCCTTGAAGCTGCGGCCGGCCTTGAGCATTTCCATGTTGGTCTGCACTTGTTCGTAGGCCAGTTTGTACAACTCCTGTTGCTTGGCGGTGGCGGCTTGCTCGCCGCACAGGAAGGTCCGTGAAAAGTCCGCGTAGTAACCGAAACGCCCAACCACATCGGTGTCCAGCGCTACCAGGTCACCGGCTTCGATGGGCCGGGTGCTGCATTCCTGGAACCACGGATTGGTGCGCGGTCCGGAGGACAGCAGGCGGGTTTCGACGTAGTCGCCGTCGGTAGCGATCACGTGCTGGTGCAAGTGCGACCACAGTTCGTTTTCGCTGATGCCCGGCACCAGTTTGCTTTCCATCAAGCGCACGCCGGCCTCGGTGGCACGCAGGCTGGCGCGGATCATCTTCAGCTCGTTCGGCACCTTGATGCAGCGCGCGCGCTCCAGCGGTTCCTGGGCATCGAATATCTGGTAGCCGAGTTTTTGCAGTTCGAACGCAGCGGCTGAAGTCGCGCTTTCGATGGCGACGCGTTTGTTGCCGCCGCCGTGTTGGCGCACCAATTCACCGATTTCAGCGGCCCATTCGGCGGTGACGTTATTCAGGAAGCTGTCGCAGAAGTAATAGGAGATGGCCTTGGCCGGGCGCACTTCATCGACGGTGTTGAGCTGTTCGGCCAGGTGCAGGCAGCCGCCGAATTCGAAGACCACCACCGGGCCTTCTGCCGGGATGAAAGCGTAACGCGCCGGGTTGCGCGCCGAGTACACCTGCATGTTGCGCGAACCGGTGGCGTAGCGCATGTGGGTCGGGTCGAACAGCACGCACGCGGCGTAGTCGCGTTTTTTCAGTTCGTTGCGCACCCGTTGCAAACGGTCGAGCTGGATCTGCTGGATCTCGGCGTAGGTCGGTTCGCAGTCGGCGGGGTTGCGGTTAGGGCCGGACAGACTCATGGGGTGTTCCTCGCAAGGCAAATACGGTTGGTTTTTTTCTAGGATTTTTTTGGGGGGATCAGTCGAGCAACTGGTCGCTGCGCACCAGGTTGCGTTCGGCTTGCAGATGGGCTTCGGACAGGCGTCCGTAAAGCTGCTTGGTACGCTGGGCGCGGCCGATGATTCCGGGCTTTTCGGAGTAGGCGAAGATCGCTGTATTACGTTCAGTGGCGCCCTGGACTCGAGTGACCCGGTGCACCGAAAAGCGGCCCTTGAAAATCTGCAAGTCGCCTGGGTTGAGTTCCAGTTCCTGCACCCGGCTGCGGTCGTCGCCGCGCACCACATTGCCGACGGCGCCAAGGTTTTCCTGGGTGCGCGTGCGGATCATCGGCGCGTACTCGAACAAGCCGCCGGCCTCGGGCTTCTGGGTCATCATGCTGACGATGAATTCGTTGGTATCGAAGTGCCAGGGCTGCTCGGTGCCTTCGGGCATCACGTTGATCACCAGCCCGGCGAACGGGTCGGCGTATTCGAAAATCTCCGGCTCGTCGAGGCAGGCACCTATAAATCGCTTCATCATCGGCGAGACGTACAGGCGATGAATGATCGCGTCCGGGGCAATCATGTCTCGCGTAACAAAACCGCTGGTGCGCTCCATGAATGTGCGGCGCGGATCATCCTGGGGCAGGGCGGGGTCGTCTTCGGTGAAGTAGGCGTTGACCTTGCGCACCGAATAAAAAGTTTTGCCCGACAGCGCCTGACCCTCGGCACGCGCCTGTTCCAGCGCCTCGGGCCGCAGGAAGTTCTTCAGCAGGCAGCAACCATCCTCGGCCAGTTCGGCACGAGCGTGTTCGATCAGCGCCTGCAACCGGACATGGCCCGAATCATGTATGGGGTACAACTCGGTATTTATAATGTCGCTGATATCGCCCACTTCGGCGTCGGCAAGTTGAAGGCTCATGCAAGTCTCCTGGAACTATCAATTAACAGTGTTTGGCGTTGAATCGATAGTTGCTTAAAGAGGTGCGAAGTGGAAATTACAAGTTGTGATCGAATCCATCGGCAGGGGCGATAGTTATGTCAGGCGAACTGGATGGAAGCTTACTGAAAGTGTTTGTTGCGATTATCGAGTGCCACGGATTTTCTGCGGCGGCCGAGCGCCTGCACAAAACCCAATCGACCATCAGCCAGAATTTGCAGCGCCTGGAAGAGATCGTCGGCACGCCGTTGGTTCAGCGCACCAGTCGCTCGGTGAGCCTGACACCGGGTGGCGAGACGTTTCTGATCTATGCGCGGCAGATCCTCAAGCTGCATGCCGATGCGATCAACGCCGTGCAACTGCCCGATGAGCAGGTATGCGTTCACGTCGGCATGCCCGAGGACTACGCCCAGTTTTGCCTGGCCGAGGTGTTGCGCGACTTTCAGGCGCAGTTTCCCCAAGTGCGGCCGGATATTTGTTGCGAGATGTCGACGGCGCTGGTCAGTCGTTTGCAACGCGGTGAATTGGACCTGGTGCTCGGCGTGCAACATGCCAATCTACAAGCGGGTGAATACCTGTGTGATGAGCCGCTGGTGTGGGTGGCGGCTGAGGGGTGGTGCGCCGGTGCTCAGGCGTCGGTGCCGCTGGCAGTGTATGCCGAGGGCTGCGCCTTTCGAGCCAACGCCGTGCGGGCGCTGGCCGAGGCCGGGCGGGCGTGGCATGTGGTTTACACCAGCCAGAGCCCGCGTGGTATTGGGATTGCCATTGAACAGGGCCAGTCGGTCGGTGTTACGGCGCGGCGCCTGGTGCCGGCAGGTTGGCAGGTGCTGGACGAGGCTCAGGGCTTTCCGCCGATTGAGCCCGCGCGGTTGATGTTCTGGCGTTCTACTCAGTGCGAGGCGTTGGCTGTGGAGGCCTTGGTGGATATTCTGTCGCGTCGCTTGGGCCGTTCAGAGTGGCTGGCCGAGCGTCGGCTCACAGCGTTGACGGCGAGCCATCAGCCTCAGCAATAACAGGCTGGCGGTGACCCAGCAGACGATCCAGCCGTGTACCAGGCCAAACTGCCCGGTGGCCTGCAGCAGCCAGCCGCACAGCCAGTTTGCGGTGGCGCTGCCCAAGCCATAACCGACCATGCTCAGACTCACCACTTGCAGGCTCTGCACGGGGCTCAAGCGTGCGCTGAGGTAGGCGGCCATCAAGCCCCAGACAGGGAAATAGAACAGCGCGAACAGCCCGGCCGCCAGCCAGGTCAGATTCAAGCTCGGTTGCCAGAGCAGGGCGAGCATCGCCAGGCCGAAGGCGCTGATACTCAACGCCATCACCCTTAATGCCCCCCAGCGATCGGCGAGCGAACCCAACAACAAACCGCCGACTGCCCCGCCAATCCCGATCAGTGTCCACAATGAGCCGGTGATCTGTGCGTTGGCGCCCAGCCGTTCGCTGGCAAACGCCGAGAGAAAATTCAGGAAGGGGCCGCTGATCCCGCCAATAAAGGCGCTGAGCAGCAGTATGTGCAGCGCCACCGGGTAATCCAGGCACAGCTTCAACCATTGCCTGAGTATCCGGCGCAGCGATGGCGCGCTGCTTTTCTTGATGCGCTGGCCTGTCGCCAACGGCGCCAGGACCCAAAAGGTCAGTAGGGTGACCATCAGTGTCAGCCCGGCGCAAATCAGCCAGAAGTGCCGCAGCGAGATGCCCTGCAACAGAGCGATCAGCATACCGTTAAGGCCGATCGCAAACGCCGCCCCCGACGATGCCAGCCCCAGTACACGGCTGCGGTGGGAGGCGGGGATCACTTCGCCGGCCAGTGCGGCGATGGCATTCCAGTTCGCCACCGCGCAGGCCGAGACCAGTGCCAGGCATAATGCGTACGGCAGCACCCACGGGGTGGCGACCGCCAGGGCCAGCAGCGCCGGGCTCAAGGCCATCGTCAGCCGTACCATATTACGCGGGCTGATCCACGCCGCGGCGATGCCACTGACAATCGAAGCGCCCATGTAGAACAGTTGCAGTAGCGCCGCGATGAACGCGGCCTGGCTGTAGCTCAGATCGAACACCTGGCGAATCTGGGGTAATAAGGCCGAATAAAGGAAAATACTGAAGCCGTGGGTGGTGGCGTTACACGCCGTAAAGATAAGCGCCAATAAAACAGTACTTCTTGTGGGTGAGCGTGTGTTGAGTGGCATGGGGTTGGCTCGGTCAGTTTAATTGCTATGGAATGGGGCGTAGGTGAAAGAGCTGCCCTAGATAAGTGCGTTAACTTAGGTGGGTATTTAGTTGAATAAGACTAGCGCCTATATAAATAAAACAGCCAGTGCTTAATAGTCGTGAGTGTGCTGCGAAATACGCATGCTATTTATACGTCAGCGACAGTGGCAGGGCTGAAACCGACGTCATTGAATATTGCCAATTACCTGTGGCGAGGGAGCAAGGCAATCGGCCCGCACAACACAAAAATGCATGTTACTCAGGAAATTTCCCGCAAGCCGTGGGATGCTTGTGGCTCGTCAGCCCCAGCGCGAGTCCTGTTCATGAAACGCAAAATGCCCGCGCTCAATGCGCTCAAAGCCTTTGAAGTGGCCGGTAATACCGGCAGTTTTACCCGGGCGGCGGAGCTGCTCAACGTCACGCAAAGTGCCGTCAGCCGCCAGGTGCGCCAGCTCGAAGAACAGCTCGGCGAGAATCTGCTGGAACGTCGGCATCACCACCTTGAACTGACCAGCGCCGGCCGGGTTTTGCTGCGGGCGCTGCATCAATCCTTCGACAAAATCGAGCTGACGGTGCGTAGCATCCAGCAGAAGTCCCACGCCAATCGCCTGCACATCAACGCACCGCCAACGTTCACCAGCCGCTGGCTGATGCCGCGCCTGGGACGGCTGCGGGAGAAACACCCCGAATTGGAACTGAGCATCACCACGCGTTTGCAGGACAGCCTGGCGGAAACCAGCACCCTGGACTGCGCGATCCGCTTTGGCGATGGCGAATGGGATGGGCTGGACAGCTCGCTGCTGCTCCAGGAACGGCACATTGCGGTGTGTGCTCCGTCCTTGTATGCGCGGGAGTGGAGCGAGCGCGGCATCGACCTTAATCGCCTGACCTTGCTGCATGTGTTGGCCAGGGAAGACCAGCGTTATCTGACTTGGAAACACTGGCTCGACGCGGCGAAAATCAGCGGCGTGGATACCCAGGGCGGTTATGAATTCGACCTGCTGGACCTGGCGATTCGTGCGGCCACCGACGGCTTGGGCATCACCATTGCCGACTGGAACATGGTTGCCCCGGAGCTGGCCAGCGGGCAGTTGACCCAAGTACTGAACGTGCATGTGGAAGGGCATCAATCCTACTGGTTGGTGACTCGGCCGGAGCAGACCTTGATGCCGCAATTGCAGGTGTTCAGCCAGTGGTTGCAGGAGGAAATCTGGTTGGCGCAAAGGCAGCTCGAACCCTCCACCGCCGCCGGTTAACCCCCAACCTTCATGGGAAATCTGATGACTTCTCGCGTAACCTGCATTTTTTGAATGTTACCCCGCTCAATAAATCGTTTGTTCAAGCCCCTCAGGATGCCAAAACTGCGGGAACTGGATAAAAACAACGATGGGCGATGCACATGCGACTTGAGCGAAACTTTGTAAACGGTCACTTCATTGAGCCTGCCAGCGATGCGCTGATTGCGGTCTACAACCCGGCCACCGAAGCCTTGGTCGGTCAGGTCTCGGCCGCCACCAGCGCTGAAGCCACCGCCGCCGTCGAGGCTGCCGCCGCCGCCCAGAAGCGCTGGGGCAAGCTCACCAGCATCGAACGCGCCGAGCACTTGCGCTCATTCGCTGACGCGTTGGAGGCCTGCGCTGAGAGCATCGGTGCCGCCTTGGCCGCCGAGTCCGGCAAAAGTGTCAGCGACGCCAGCAACGAAGCCCGTTACGCCGCGCAAATCACCCGTTACCACGCCGAATGGGCGCGGCGGATCGAAGGCGAGATTATCCCCAGCGATACCCCGAACGAAAACCTCTTTCTGCACCGCGAGCCGATTGGTGTGGTCGCCTGCCTGATTCCGTTCAACTACCCGGTCTACACCTTGCTGCGCAAAATCGCCCCGGCGCTTATTGCCGGTAATACCGTGGTGGTGCGCCCAAGTAACAACACCCCGACCTCGGCATTTGAAATCGCCAAGGCTGTGCAGCAATCCGGTTTACCGGCCGGCGTGGTCAACATACTGACCATGGACCATGCCACCGCCGCAACGGTCTGCACCCACAAAGCCGTAGGCTTGATTACCCTGACCGGCAGCGTCAACGCCGGGCGCATCGTGCTCGATTATTGCAAGGCCAACATCGCCAAGCCGTCCCTGGAACTGGGCGGCAAAACCCCGGCAATCATTGAAGCCGACGCTGACCTTGAAGCTGCCTCCAGCGCTATCGTCGCGTCCAAGACTACTCACTGCGGTCAGTTGTGCACGGCGGTGGAGCGGGTTTATGTGCAGGAGAGTGTCTACGAACAATTTCTCGCGTTGCTCAAAGCCAAAATCAGCGCCGTGAAGTTTGGCGACCGCGCCACCGACGCCAGCCTGATGGGTCCATTGGTCAACGCAAGCTCGCGGCAAAACATCCACGCCATGGTCGAGCGTGCCGTCGCCGACGGTGCGGTACTGGAAACAGGCGGTTTTATGCCTGAGGGCAACGGTCATTTCTACCCGCCGACGCTTTTAAGCAACTGTCGCCAGGACATGGAAATCATCCAGGAAGAAATCTTCGGCCCGGTGCTGCCCGTGCTCAAGTACCGCGACATCGAAGAAGCGCTGGCCATGGCCAACGATCATCAGTTCGGCCTGTCGTCGGTGCTGTACACCGAGAACTATCGCACCACCCTGAAAGTCGCCAACACCATCGAGGCCGGCGAGTTGTACATCAACCGGACCCCGGCCGACCCCTACCAGGGCTTCCACGCCGGATGGAAACGTTCGGGCCTGGGCGGTGATGACGGCAAGCACGGCATGCTCGAATTCACCCAGACCCGACTCGTGGTGATGAAGTACTAGACCGGCAGCTACAAGTTCCAAGCGTCAAGCGGCAAGTAAAAGCGAACGGCAGCCGGCTCTGAATTGCCGCTTGTAGCTTTGCGCTTGCTACTGCTCCAAACCTATAAAAACAATTATTGGGGCGCCCGGACCACCGGGCTGCCCGAGGTCTCACAGATGTCCAAGTCTGCAACCACTGTTGCCGCTGTTCAGGGTTCGAGCGCGGGTGCAAAAAGCCACAGTGACACGGGAAGTCGCTACGTCCAGTTAATGCTGCTGGTGCTGGCCGCCGGGGCGATCTACCCGATCCTGTACCTGCGGCAGGTTTACCAGACCACCATGCTTGAGGTGTTCCAGATCAACCACAGCGAGCTGGGTTATCTGTACTCCATGCTAGGGACGATTTTCCTGCTTAGCTATTTGCCGAGCGGTTGGTTGGCCGACCGGATCGCGCCACGGTTTTTGATTTTCTTTTCGCTGGTGGCCACCGGAGCCTTGGGGCTTTGGTACTCCACGGCACCGTCGATGGCCGGTTTGATGATCATCTTCGGTTGCTGGGGCCTGACCACCGGCCTGACGTTCTGGGCCTCGGTGCTCAAGCGGGTGAAGATGATTGCTCATCAGACTGAACAGGGTCGGTTCTTCGGCATCCTTGACGGCGGTCGCGGTCTGGTCGAGGCGTTGCTCGCAACGGTCGCCCTGGGGCTGTTCGCGTTCGCCACTGAAACCCGTGGCGAGTCCGCCGCTGAAGGTTTCAAGCACGTGGTCTACCTCTACGCCTTCACCTGTATCGCCATCGGCTGTGTGCTGGTGCTGATCAAGGACCCGAAGTCGATGGAGGACACCGCGCCAGTGGAGAAGGGCAAGTACAACCTGCTCAGTGACCTGACGACGCTGGTGAAAATTCCGGAGCTGTGGTTGGTGACTGCCATCGTGTTCTGCGGTTACCACATCTTCTGGGCGACCTACAGCTTCTCCGATTATTTGCAGGGCGGCGGCATGACCGCCGTCATGGCCGGCACCATCACCACCATCAAGCTGTGGATGCGCCCGATTGGCGGTATCGGTGGCGGCTGGCTCGGTGACAAGTTCTCGAACATTTCGGTGCTGATCGTAGCGCTATTTCTGGCGACGTTGGCGATGGTCGGCCTGATCGTATTCCCGGCGCTCAACAGCATGGGCCTGCTGGTCGGTACGGTGATCTTCATCGGCCTGATGACGTATGCGATTCGCGGGTTGTACTGGGCGATCCTGGACACCTGCAACATTCCGCTGCGCATTACCGGCCTGGCCATCGGCATTGTCTCGGTGGTCGGTTACCTGCCGGACGCCTTCATTCCATTGATCAATGGCTACCTCACCGAGCACTTCCCCGGCGCCTTTGGTTACAAGCTGTATTTCGGCTACATCGCCTTCGTCGGCCTGGTCGGGACCCTCGCGGCCCTGACCTTGCGCGCGCGTATCAATCGTCAATCTTCGAATAAAACAGGTGCCTGAGATGAAAATCGTCGCCCTTGAAACCCATATCGTTGCCGTCCCGCCACCGCACATAGGCGGCATGTATTGGCTGTTCGTCAAGCTCAAGACCGATTGTGGCATTGAAGGTGTCGGCGAAATCTACGCTGCGACCTTCGGCCCCAAAGCCATGCTGCCGATCATCGAAGACGTGTTTGAACGCTACTTGCTCAACCACGACCCGCATCACATCGAGCGCTTTTTCCGTCAGGCTTATTCGAGCGGTTTCACCCAGCGTCCCGACCTGACCATGATGGGCGTGGTCAGCGGCCTGGAGATGGCCTGCTGGGACATCATCGGCAAAGCGGCGAACAAGCCGGTCTATGAATTGCTTGGCGGCAAGGTCAATGAGCGTCTGCGTTCCTACACCTACCTGTACCCGGTCAACAGCCAGGGTGAGTACGACTACGATGACCCGGACCTGGCTGCCGAATGCGCCATAGAAAACATGAATAAAGGCTTCACCGCCGTGAAGTTCGACCCGGCCGGGCCGTACACCGCGTACTCCGGGCACCAGATTTCGCTGGAAGTGCTGGAGCGCTGCGAAACCTTCTGCCGAAAGATCCGCGAAGCGGTGGGCGACAAGTGCGACCTGCTGTTCGGCACCCACGGGCAAATGGTCCCGTCCTCGGCGATTCGCCTGGCCAAGCGCCTGGAGAAGTACGACCCGTTGTGGTTTGAAGAGCCGGTGCCACCGGGGCAGGAGGAGGCGATGGCGCAAGTCGCGGCCAAGACCACCATTCCGATTGCTACGGGCGAGCGGCTGACCACCAAGTACGAATTCTTCAAGCTGTTGCAGGCCGGCGGTGCGTCGATTCTACAAATGAACGTCGCCCGCTGCGGCGGGCTACTGGAGGCCAAAAAAATCGCGAGTATGGCTGAGGCCTATTACGCGCAGATCGCACCGCACCTTTATAACGGGCCGATTGGCGCGGCGGCGAGTTTCCAGTTGGCAACCTGTACCCCGAATTTCCTCATCCAGGAAAGCATCATGACCTGGGGCGGTTTCCACGCCGAAGTCCTGACCAAGCCGCTGCAATGGGAGGACGGCTACATCATCCCGTCCACCGAGCCGGGCCTTGGGGTGGAGCTGAACATGGACGTGGTGCGCAGGCATTCGCCCTATACCGGTGAGCGTTTGCACCTGCAAATGGCGCCGGCCCCGGCAGACGTCAAAGACACATCGCCGGCCAGAGGCTGACGGTATTTCCCGTCTTTCAGTTGCGGGAATGGGTGTTTTCCAATAACGACTTACGCGGTAACCGTGCATGACATACGACTACATCATCGCTGGCGCAGGCGCGGCCGGCTGCATCCTCGCCAACCGGCTATCGGCCTGCGGCAAATACACGGTGCTGCTGCTGGAAGCGGGCGGCAAGGACAGTTCGCTGTGGTTCAAGATCCCGGTCGGCTTCGCCAAGATGTATTACAACCCGACCTTCAACTGGATGTACTACAGCCAGCCGCAAAAGCAGCTCAACAACCGTGAAATTTATGCCCCGCGCGGCAAGGTCCAGGGCGGTTCCGGCTCGATCAATGCGATGGTCTACGTCCGTGGCCAGGCCCATGACTTCGACGACTGGGCCGCCAACGGAAACGATGGCTGGGGTTTTAAGGACGTGTTGCCGTATTTTCGCAAACTGGAAAATCACCCGTTGGGCGAAAGCGAATACCACGGCGGCAGCGGCCCGATCAGCATCACTCCGATGAAGGGAGAGACCCATCCAATCTGCGATGTATTCCTCAAGGGGTGCGATGAACTCGGTTACCCGCAGAGTGACGACTTCAACGGGCCGAACTTCGAAGGCTCGGGTATCTACGATGTCAACACCAAGGACGGCCAGCGCAGTTCCAGTAGTTTTGCGCATCTGCATCCCGCACTCAGTCGCCCGAATCTGACGGTCGAGCATTACGCACTGGTGGATCGGGTATTGTTCGAGAACCAGCGGGCCAGCGGTATTTCCGTGACCCAACACGGCGTGGTTCGCACCTTCCAGGCGCGCAAGGAGGTGATCCTCTGCGCCGGTGCCGTTGACACACCGAAGATTCTGCAACTATCCGGTGTCGCCGATCAGGCGTTGCTGGCCAGGCACCAGATCCCGCTAGTCAAACACCTGCCGGCAGTGGGGCAGAACCTTCAGGATCACTTGTGCGTCAGCTACTACTACAAGGCCAACATTGCGACGCTTAATGACCAGCTCAGCTCGCTGTTCGGGCAGTTCAAGCTCGGCCTTAAATACCTGCTGACCCGCAAGGGTGCCTTGGCAATGAGCGTCAACCAGGCCGGTGGGTTCTTCCGTGGCGACGAGTCGCAGGCCAACCCGAACCTGCAACTGTACTTCAATCCGCTGTCGTACCAGATCCCGAAAAACAACAAGGCCAGCCTCAAGCCAGAGCCGTATTCCGGCTTCCTGCTATGTTTCAACCCGTGCCGGCCGACGAGTCGTGGGCATATCGAGATCCAGTCGAATAACCCTCGAGACGCTGCGCTGATCGATCCCAATTACCTGAGCACACAAAAGGACATCGACGAAGTGATCCAGGGCAGTCGGCTGATGCGCAAAATCATGCAGGCGCCGGCCTTGAAAAGCATCACGGTTGCAGAAGTCCTACCGGGGCCGGTGGTCGAAAGCGATGAACAGATGCTGCAGTACTTTCGCGAAAACAGCGGTTCGATCTATCACCTGTGCGGCTCGTGCGCGATGGGGGCGGATGTACGGACGTCAGTGGTCGATAAACGGCTTAAAGTCCATGGTCTCGAGGGTCTACGCATTGTCGATGCGTCGATTTTTCCCAATGTGACGAGCGGCAATACCCACGCCGCAGTGCTGATGGTGGCGGAGAAGGGCGCCGACCTGATTTTGCAGGACGCCTGATTCGTTGCCAAAGTGCTCGAAAAACGTTGGAGCTGGCTATAGAGCGGATATCCCCTACGTTTACCCCCACAAAAACACCGGCTCTTAATGGACGTTACTGCATTCTCGTGGAGCAGAACACCGCGGGAGCTCAAGTAAATACCCGCTTGGAAAAATCCAGAGCAAAATTTTGAAAGCTTTCAAGAAGGATGAAAAAGAAGGTGGGGGCTAGGGGTCGAGTGTTCGAATCACTCCGTCCCGACCATATAACTCAAGGGGTTGCGATATTTTATCTTGCCACCCTTTTTTATTTTTAAGTGTTTTTACGCCTACGAAAGCGAGAACAGTCGTGGGCCAAGCGCTTGCTCTAAAGATCCGTGCGAGATTGTTCCACCATTTCCGCTGGCACGAAAGATCGCGCGTCTTTCAGCCCCCTGCAGGCCGAGCCAGGAGTCGATGTAGCGCGCGTACCGCAACTCCCCCTGCATACCGGCATAGGCACGTAGCCGCTATTGGCCGACATCTGCATTTCACGGTGCCACTGCTCACTACTTTCCCATGACCGTAGCATCAACAGCGCTCATAGCTTTTCGCGCGCTGACCACCACTAGGCCTCTGGTTTGTGGCTATGCGTGCTGCAAAGCTCATCTCAACCGTTAAGGGAGTCTGCGTATTTGCCAGTGTGGCGCTTGTGATCTCAAGCGGAAGCCGAATGACCAACGCACCGCAACAAAAACGAAACAATACTGCGCCAGAATATAACTCATAAAGAGTAGTAATGTTTTTGGAGTGATTGATGGCGTTATTTTTGGCTGAGCATTGGGTGTGGGACTTCTGGTTCGTCCAGGACGGTGACCACACACATCTGTTCTATTTATCTGCCCCTCGCAGCCTGGACGATCCCAACCTGCGCCACTGGAATGTGCGGATCGGACATGCGCGGTCTGTGGATCTGAAAAACTGGGAGATTCTGCCCGACGCGCTTTGGCCAGCCGCCACGCCCAGTTGGGACGATTACACCACCTGGACGGGCTGCGTGGTTCGCGCTCAAGCGGGGCACTGGATGATGTTCTATACCGGCACCAGCAAGGCCGAAGACGGTTGCGTACAGCGTATCGGCGTCGCTTGTTCCGATGACTTGATCGTGTGGCGCCGCCCCACCGAAACGCCGCTTTTACAGGCCGATCTGCGCTACTACGAGTCACTGGATCTAAACATTTGGTATGAGCAGGCCTTCCGTGATCCGTGGGTATTCCCCGATCCGAAGGGCGATGGCTGGCACATGTTTTTCACCGCGCGTGAGCCACAGGGTGAGCGCAATACTCGTGGAGTCATCGGGCACGCGCGCTCTCCTGACCTTCGGCATTGGGAGCAAGGTCCGCCGATCTTCCGCTCCAAACGCTATGGGCACATGGAGGTGCCCCAGCCTATGGAATACCAGGGACGTTGGTATTGCGTGTTTTGCGTTGCGCATACCCACATTGACCCGGTCCACGCCGAACGCCATATGAAAGGCAAGCAGGGCGGCATCCATTACCTGATGGCCGAGCACCCGCTGGGCCCCTGGCACCTGCCGGAAGAGGATTTTCTGCAGGGTGACGCGTATTGCAGCCTGTACGCAGGGAAGCTGCTGGTCGATGGCCGGGGCAGCCTTTGTCTAATGGCTTTTCGTAACCATGATGAAACCGGTTCATTCATCGGCGAAATCACCGATCCGATGCCGCTCACGGTGCTGGATGACGGTCGCCTGCGCCTGTCCCATGGTCGTGAAGACCTGGAGCGGCCGCTACGTCATAATTAATACACATTAAGCGTAGTAATATGTTCTCCGCCTCCAATAACGGCTACGCACGTTGTTCACAGATGGGTATTGCCATGCTTTCGCATTTTTTATCGCGCCGCCCGCCGTTGCTTCGGGGAAGGCCTGCCACGGGTGCAATGTTGTCGCCAGCGGTATTTGCTACGCTGCCGATACCCGACGCCAACCGCCCCGCCGTCAGATGGCAGGTGTATGTGATTGGGGTGGGGGTGGCCGTAGGCGCTCACATCGCGCTGCTGGTCTGGTTGCAAACCGATCGACCGTCCAAACCACTGGAGGTGCCCACCAAGCCCCTCGCCATTGCGATGCAGATGGTTGCGCCGCCGCCTCCAGCGCCCGTGCAGGCGCCTAAGCCAGAGCCGACGCCTGTCCCGCCGCCACCTCCAGTGGAACCACCGCCTATAGCGAAGCCGCGTCCGACGCCCAAGCCTGTTGCCAAGGCAACGCCCAAACCTGCCGAGCCCAGGCAAGTCGCCGCCCCTGCGCCGTCACGTGATGCGCCCGCAAAAGCTGTCACGCCCAGTGCCACTGCAACGCCCGCGCCCAAACCCACCGCGTCGTTGCCGGTCACCGGCCCGGTGGGGCGAGCGGGCTACCTGAATAACCCGGCGCCTGCGTATCCGCCGGCGGCGGCGCGCAGACACCAGGAAGGTACCGCCCAATTGCGCGTGCACGTTATGCCCAATGGGCGACCCGACACCGTGGAGATCGCGTCCAGTAGCGGTTCTCCTGCGCTGGACGAGGCGGCACTGGCCGCCGTTCGCCAGTGGACTTTCATTCCCGCTAAACGGGGCGATACCGCCATTGATGGCTGGGTCACCGTGCCGCTTGAGTTCAAACTATCTCGTTGAGGTTTTGCCATGAACGATTATTCAACTCTGATTCACCAGGCATCCATGGGCATTTTGGTGCTGTTCTCGCTGGCCACCTGGGCTGTGCTGATTGCCAAATGGATTCAACTGGTAAAACTGCGCCGCCAGAACCAACGGTACGCTGAACGCTTCTGGTCGACCGCCAGCTTCAAGACCTCCGTGACCGCAGAAGAGCACCAGGGGCAACTGGCGCGTTTGGCCAACGCCACGCACCTGGCGCTCAGCAAAGGCCGCGAAGGGCCTTGCCCGGTCGACGGCTGGAGCCGTCAGGAAGTGCTCGAACGCTCCCTGCAGAAGCAGATTCACGGCGAACGCCATTTGATGGAACACGGAATGATCGTGCTGGCCTCGATTGGCAGCACTGCACCCTTTATCGGGTTGTTCGGCACCGTGTTTGGGATCATCCATGCGCTGCAAGCGATCAGCACCGCCAAGTCAGCCAGCATCGCTGTCGTCGCGGGCCCGATCGGCGACGCGCTTATCGCCACTGGCATCGGTATTGCGGTCGCCGTGCCTGCGGTATTGGCCTACAACTTCCTCGGTCGTCGCTTGAAATTGATGATTGCCGATCTCGAGAGTTTCGCCCTTAACCTCATGAACCGCGCGCAACGTCATGGCTTTGAGCTCGGCGACGGGCCCGCCACCGAGACCCAGCGCCAACTGAGCGGAGCAGCCTGAAATGGCCTTCACCACGAGCAATGACGAGAGCACCATCAGCGATATCAACATCACGCCCTTGGTCGATGTGATGCTGGTACTGCTCGTTGTATTCATCGTAACGGCGCCATTGTTGAACAATGCGATCCCGCTGAATCTGCCCCAGACCGTCGCCACGCAGGCGCTGGACGATAGCAAGCCGGTGGCGATCAGTATCGACGCGGCGGGCGGCGTGTTCATCGATGACAAAGCAGAGCCGCTTGATGAGTTGGAGCAAGCGTTGGTTGCCCTCAAAACCAGGGACCCCGAGGTTTCGCTGACGTTACGTGCCGACACCCTGACGGGGTACGGCCGCGTTGCTCAGGTGCTGGCGCTCGTGCAGAAGGCAGAGATCACTCGGCTGTCGGTGATTACGCAAAGCCAGTAAGGCGAAAGCTGCATGAGCCGCACACCTTACTGACGCTAACCAGTACTCACTTCAGCGGTGTAAACAATGCGTTTCAGATCACTTTTATCGGCGGCCATCGTTTGGGTGGCGGGTGCCGGCCAGGCCTACGCCGCCGATGCTGATGTCGAATTCTGGTATGGCCACTCGGGCGCGGCCGGGGCGGCGATCCAGGACATTTGCGAGCGCTTCAACTCGACTCACCCGCAGTCGCTGCCGATGCGTTGCATTGCTCAGGGCTCCTATGAGCAGAACCTGCAAAAGACCGTGGCCGCCTACCGCTCGGGCAAGGCCCCGGCGCTGGTTGAAATCTATGATGTCGCCACGCCGGAAATGCTCAATAGCGGAGCAGTTCTGGGCCTGGATGGGTTCCTGCAATCACAGCACAAGGTGTCTGACGATCCGTTGTTACCCGCCGTCGCCGCCTACTACAGCAATGCCGACGGCAACGTCTGGGCACAGCCATTTGCAACGTCCACTGCAGTGCTCTACAGCCACGCCGATCAGCTCGCGGCAGCCGGGATAACTCAAGCCCCAGAGACTTGGGAAGCCTTTGGCACGGCCTTGGTTGCCCTGAAGGCGCATGGCAGCAAATGCCCCGCAGTGACGGATTTAGGCCCCTGGGTCTGGCTCGAACAAAGCAGCGCGGTCATGGGCGCGCCATTGCTGAGTAAGGACGCAACGCACTGGGCATTCGACCAAGGCCTGCACCTGCGCCTTATGGAAGAGGTCGAGCAGTGGATGGCTGAAGGCTTGCTGATCGATCAGGCCGCCACCCGAAGTGGCGGTCAGGAGTTGGCGTTCACCGCCGGGGACTGCGCGCTGCTGCTGGGTTCGACCGGCGCGTCCAAGCTGATCTACAGCGTTAATCCCAGTGACGTGAAAGCCAACCTTTTACCGGTGTTCGCCGGTCAGCAACGTGCGGCTTCGCTCCCGGGCGGTGCGGCGTTGTGGGTGTTGCGCGGGCAGAGCGATGCGCAATACCAGACAGTCGCCGAGTTTTTGATGTTTCTGCGTGATGTGTCGATACAAACGTTGTTTAGCGACGCAACCGGTTATTTGCCCGTGACGCAGGGCGCGGCCACAGCGTACCTGGCGCAATTACCTGCCAACAGTGCGACCGTGGTGGGTCTTAACGCCATGACACGAGGTGACCGAACAACGGCGTTTGAGGTACGTCCGGGGTTTACCACCTTGCTGCGGCTCGCCTGGCAACAGGCGGTATGGCGCGCACTCGCCGGGCAGAAACCCATGGACGTTGCGTTGCACCAAGCGGCGGGGAAGGGCGACTCATTGCTGCGGGTGTTCGAGAACACCTACGGCCCCCGCGAGACGGATAAAGGCGTCAATCCATGAGCCACAACGCGCAGTTCTCCCAGCGCTTCTTGCCCTTGTTCCTCGCATTGCCCCAATTGCTGGCGGTTCTGCTGTTCTTCTATTGGCCGACCGTGCAGGCGTTCTGGTGGTCGTTTCATTACGTGCAGCCGTTTGGCGGCAGCGAAATCTTTGCGGGGCTCGCCAACTACGTCAGGGTCCTTCACGACCCAAGCGTACTCTCATCGCTGGGCACAACCCTGGTCTTCAGCCTGTGCAGCACGCTGCTTGCATTGAGCCTGGCGCTGGCGCTGGCGGCCTGCCTGCAACTGAAAGTTCGCGGGTACAAGATTTTCGGCAATGTGCTGATCTGGCCTTATGCGGTCTCGGGGGCGACCCTTGGAATTATCTTCCAAGTGCTGGCCAATCCGATCTTCGGCCCGCTGGCGTGGATCAATCACCTGGTCCCCGAAGCCTGGGCGCCGTCTGCCAAAGGATGGCAGGCGATGACGCTATTGGTGTTTGCCTACGCCTGGTGCCAGTTGCCCTTCAACATCGTAATGATCGTCGCGAGCCTGCAGTCAGTGCCAGAGGATTGCCTGGCGGCGGCGGCACTTGATGGCGCGACGCCATGGCAGCGGTTGCGTGACATCCAATTGCCGATGGTCGCGCCCTATCTGTTTTTCGTGTTCGTGGTCGGGTTGCTGGACAGCCTGTCCAACAGCTTTGGCCTGGTCGACCGGCTGACGCACGGCGGGCCAGGCAATGCCACTGAAATCCTGGCGTTCAAGATCTATCAGGATGGTTTTGTCGGCATCGATCTGGCCGGTTCGTCGACCCTGTCGGTGCTCATGCTGGTGGTGGTCGTCGTGCTCAGTGTCACTCAGTATCGATACCTGTCTTGGCGCAATCGCCGGAGAGAACACCATGGTTGAACGTCACCCGCTCTCGACGGCGCTGGCCTACGTCCTTCTGCTTCTGGGCGCGCTGTTTGCGCTCGGTCCGTTGTATCTGGCGCTTTGCGCAGCGTCGGTCAGCAACGAACAGATTCTTGCCCACGGAATGCCTTGGCTGCCAGGCAACCAACTGTTCGTCAACGTTGGCGAGGTCCTGCACAAGCTCGATGTGGTCACGTTGATGGGCAACAGCCTGATCGTGACGGGCCTGGTGGTGATCGGCAAATTGGCGCTCTCGGCACTGACCGCATTTGCAGTGGTGTACTTCAGGACGCCGTTCAAATCGCTGATCTTTGTCGCGGTCCTCGGCACACTGCTGTTACCGCTGGAGATCAGGATTATCCCGACCTACGCAGTGGCGGGCGACCTCCTGGGGCCACTGCGCTCGCTGCTCGACCTGCTGGGCATAGGGGCGATCCCTGTGCCGCATATCAACGTGCTGGACACCTATCCCGGGCTCGCTCTGCCACTGATCGCGTCGGCGACAGGCACCTTTTTGTTCCGACAGTTCTATCAGACGCTGCCGTCCGATCTGGTAGAGGCCGCACGCATGGATGGCGCCAGCCCCTGGCGATTTTTCGTCGACATTCTGCTGCCGCTGTCGAAAACCAATTTCGCCGCATTGGGCACCCTGGTGTTCATTTCGGCGTGGAAGGACTACCTGTGGCCCTTGGTGGCCACCAATCGCACCAACATGCGCACGCTGGTACTGGGGGCCGCCAACTTTGCGCCCGCTGATGCCACTCAACTTCCGCAGTGGTCGCTGCTGATGGCCGCCACTTTGCTCAGTCTGATTCCACCCATTGTGGTCATCGCTGTGATGCAGCGCTGGTTCGTGAAGGGGCTTGTAGGGGTAGGTAAATGACTCGGTCTACATGCGACAACGCAGCGCCAAACATTCGTGTCAGTGGGCTGTCCAGGCGTTACACCAAGCACGGCCCGGCCATCATCGATGCGCTGGACGTGGAATTCCCCGCCGGGGAGTTCAGCGTCATCCTCGGCCCATCGGGGTGCGGCAAGTCAACATTGTTGCGTCTGGTCGCTGGCCTGGACAGCCCCGATGCGGGCAGCATCCATATCGGCGGTGTCGACGTTACACGGCGCCCGCCCAGCGAGCGCCATTGCGCCATGGTCTTTCAAAACTACGCGCTGTATCCGCACATGACCGTCGAAGACAACATCGGCTATGGGCTCAAACTCGCCGGGATCGGCCGGGAAGAGCGCTCAGCGCGGGTCCAGGCGATCGCCAGCACACTGGGGCTGCACGCCTTGCTGGGAAGAAAGCCCGGGCAGTTGTCCGGTGGCCAGCGTCAGCGCGTAGCCATTGGTCGAGCGCTGGTGCGCAAGCCTCCGGTGCTGCTCTTCGATGAACCGCTGTGCAACCTCGACAGCGGCCTTCGCCAGGAGATGCGCACAGAGTTGCGACGCATACATCAGGACACCGGCGCCACCGTGCTCTACGTGACGCATGACCAGACCGAAGCAATGACCCTGGCTGATCGGGTCGTTGTGCTCAACAAGGGCCGTGTCGAACAGATCGACACGCCCCATGCGCTGTACAAACGTCCGCACTCTATCGTTGTTGCGCGTTTTTTTGGCTCGACGCCGATGAACCTTATCGAGGTGATGTGCAGCCCTGAAGGCGTGTTGACCCTGGGCGACGGCCAAGTGCTGCCGTTCAAGGTACAGGCCGCCATGGCGACGTCTGGCCCGTTGTTCCTGGGCATTCGGGCCGAGAACCTGAAAGTCGCCAGCCCCGGCGTGAGTGCCACCGTTCACGCCGTCGAGGAGTTGGGTAGCCATCGTGTCATTCATTGCCGGGTTGCGGGGCAGCCGGTACTGGTCAGTCAATCCGACTCGCAGCCGTGCTCCGTCGGCTCGACCCTCAACCTGTGGTTCCCAGCCGACGAGGCCTTGCTGTTCGATGGGGCCTCCGGGCAACGCATCTCTTCATCCCTAGTTCAGGATAACGTTTCGCTATGAAAGCTAAATCACGCGTCGTTCAAAGCAATTTGATTGCGCATCGTGGCGCGAGTGCCTTCGCACCGGAAAATACGCTGGAGGCCATCGAACTCGCGGCGCGGATGGGCGCGCAGTGGGTCGAGATCGATGTCAAGCTCACCCGTGATGGCGCCCTGGTGGTGATCCATGACGACACCCTGGATCGCACCACCTCCGGGCAGGGCGCGGTGGTCCTCAACACACTCGAACATATTCGATCGCTGGATGCTGGCCGATGGTTCTCCAGCACCTACGCGGGCGTTGCCGTGCCCACCTTTGAAGAAGTGGTCGACACCGTCATTCGTCTGGGGCTGGGCCTGCAGGTCGAGCTCAAGCCGACCACCGGTGATGACCTGGAGACCGCCGAAGCGGCCATCCCTTTACTGCGTCAGAAGTGGCCGCGAGACCATCACAAGCTGTTCGTCTCGAGCTTTTCGACCCGTGCGCTCGGCAAGGCGCGAGCGCTGTGGGAAGAGGTTCCGCTGTGCCTGGCCAGCCTGGTCGCACCGGCCGATCCGGCCAAGCTGCTGGCGGAATATGACTGCCAGATTCTGCATGTGGTCGACCCCTTTCTGAATGAATGCCATCTGAGCCGCCTGCGTGACAGTGAAGTCGAGTTTGCGGTGGCAACGATCAATGACCCACATCGCGCACGCTATCTGTTAAGCCGGGGCGCCCAGTCGGTGATTACCGATTACCCCAACTTGCTCGATATCAACGCCCGTCAGGCGGGTATGTGATGGAGCTGGAGCATCGGTTGCACGAGACTGAACGCCTGGCTGCCAGGGCTGCGAAGATTGCGCTGGGCCACTTCCAGAACCTCTCTTCGCTGGCGGTCACCGTCAAGCGTCCGCAAGATCTGGTCTCAGCGGCCGACCTGGAAGTGGAGCAGTATCTGCGCGCCCAACTCACCCTCGAGTTCCCTGGCGAAGCGATCCTGGGCGAAGAGATGGGCGGTGATCTGCACGGGCGCGGCTGGGTGATCGACCCGATCGACGGCACCGCCAACTTCGTCAGCGGCTCGCCTTTGTGGGGCATTTCCATTGCCTATGTGGAGGGCGACGAGTCGCTGGTGGGCGTAGTGGCCTATCCCGCTTTGGGTTACACGCTGAGCGCCGGCAAAGGTTACGGGCTGAGAAAGAACGGCATACATGCTAAGAGACTTGCTCAGTGGGCGGGGCTGAAAGTGGCGGCGATCGGCGAAAACCTGCACTGGCGTCCAGAACACATCGGCGCGCTGGAGTTGCAGTTCCGCCAGGCCGGCTGGGGCGTGGCGGGTTACCGATGCGCGACCATCGGCCTGGGGTTCGCGGCGCTGGGTTGCACAAGCGGCTACGTGGAGCGCTACACCAGCCTGTGGGATGTCGCTGCCGGCCGTTTGCTGTGCAGCGAAGCGGGCCTGGCGATTTCTACCCAGGGCCTGGCCGTGCCAGCCGGACTCACTATCGTTGCGGGCACCCAAGAGCTCTGTGATCTAGCTCACCCTGTCTTGTCAGCCTGTCTGACATAGCTATCAGAATAAACACGCCATGAACGCTATCCCCACCATCAGATCGTTTGCCAAGACGATCGACGCGGCTTTGTACCAACACGCTGAAAACCGTTGGGCTGCCCCACCGCATCCGGCAGAGTGCGCGTCCCCCTGCGAAGGCATTGTCCTGGACTGGGACCGATGCTTGGCGAACAACGGAAAGCCCAAGGCTGCGGTCATCAGATTCCTTCAAACTGTAGCGTCCAGCGTTTCGCTCGTGTCCAACAACTCGACGCTGTTCCCTTATGAAATTGCCGCCGTACTGGCGGCAGAGGGGGTCAGGCTGCCGACTCACCGCATCATCCTGGCAGGCACCCATTCTCTGCATGATGCCTTGGCGATGGACGTGGGTGATGTGCTGGTCGTGGGCTCCAATCGGATGAAAAGCTACGCGCGCTCGATTGGTTTGCAGCTGGTTCGCAAGGATGCCGACCTCGTTATCTTGCTGAGCGACGTACGCATCACCTATACCAAGCTCAATACGGCGCTGGATTCACTCCTCGAAGGTGCCCGTTTGGTAGCGGCGAGCGCCGAGACACTTCATTCGACCAGGTATGGCAATCGAGTCCTGGATATCGGTGCCTTTCTGTCTACGCTGCAAGCGTGCATGGCCCCTGAAGACTGGAACCCGCGCATTATCGGCAAGCCGGAAATGACCTTATATGAGGCGGCGGCGCAATCGCTCGAACTGCCGCTCGATCGGTGTGTGCTGATTGGCAGTGCTGTGGATAAAAGCGTCAACGCCGCAAAATGCACTGCGCGGGTGCCTGCCCTGGCCCGCCCCCAAGGCAATGGCGCCTCTGCGCTCGTCCCGAGGGTGTAACGTTAAAATTTTATGAATTCAACCCCATCGGCCAGAAGAGGCTTTAGACTGCTCTGCTACCGGAAAATCTACTTATTGCATAGTTGACTCATGGACGCAGAACAACGCCTGAAGCGCGATTACCACCCCAGTCTGAACGAGCGCAAAATTCTCGATATCTTGCGGCGCAGTGGAGGAATCACCCGAGCCGCCGTGTCGGCGGAAATGGATCTCGCACAGCAATCCGTGCACCGGATCATCGAAGACCTGATCAGCCGGGGCTTCATCCGCACGGGTCAGGCCATCAAAAACGGCCGCGGTCAGCCCAGCTTGCGCCTGGAACTCGCCAACGAGGCGGTTTATGTACTGGGCATCTCCATTAATACTGATTCGGCGGTCGTCTGCATCGCCGATTTTGCGTGCAATGTCCTCGAAGAGGTCACGTTGCGTACCCCACCCCTGAGCTTGAATTCGACCCTGGATGCGCTAAGCAAAGTCATTGATCGCATGCTCCAGCGCAACGCGCTGAGCCGCGATCATCTGCTGGGTGTCGGGGTGGCGATTGCCGGCTACTTTGTCGACGAAGGGCGAGTGAACGCACCGGAACCCCTTCAGGACTGGTCGCTGATCGACTTGCGTCCGCTCCTGGAGCAGGCCCTCGATATGCCGGTCTGGTTGAAGAACAACGCCACCACCGGGGCCATCGGTGAAAGTCTCATCGGCGTCGGCGCCTGGGCGAACAACTTCATTTACCTGTCGTTCAACTATGGCTTCGGTACCGGCATCGTCATTGACGGCAAGCCGTACTTCGGCAGCCATGGCAATGCTGGTGAAATCATGCTGTACACCCACGATGAAGTCGAGCGCCGCCCGGCGCTGCGCTACTTGATCGATGCGTTGCACAAGCAGGATATCCAGATTGATTCCATCGAAGACCTGCGCAATCGGTTCGACGCCAACTGGCCGGGTGTCGAAGAGTGGGTCGAGCATGTGCGGCCGGGCCTGGATCGCTTGATCAATACCCTCACCGGATTGTTCGATCCGCAGGCCATCGTATTCGGTGGGCAGGTGCCTGCCGAACTCGGGCGTCGACTGATCGACAATGTCAGTTTCTGGGGCTCACCGCGCTATGGAACGCCCGCCCCCAGGCCCAAGTTGTTACTCACCGAAAGCAACGGCGATGCCGCCGCCATTGGTGCTGCATTGATCCCTTTGAAAGAGCGTTTCTTCCTGTAGCCAGCCAGGCATAGGCTGGTGCTTGGCCGCTGATTGCTCCAGGCGGTGAAGGCTGTGGTGATTCTGGACTGACCAACCAAAAAAAGACCCCGGCGCTTGAAGGCGACGGGGTCTTTTTTGCACTGTTATTTATGTGAACCCATGCTTCATCAAACGTCTTGCTGAATCAGAAACGCGTTGAGAGCGTAACGAAAGCGCTGCGCGGCGTTCCCACCTGCAACAGTTGCAGGTCACCATTCGGGTCGGAGGCCGCACTGCCATCGGTATTCAGCGTAGAGATGTAGCGTTTATCGAACAAGTTGACCATGTTCAATGCAACGGACGTGTCCTTCAGGCCCGCGAATGCTCCCAGGTCATACGCCATGTTCGCGTTGGCCAACCAGTAACCAAGCACGCTCTGGTCATTGGTGTAGGTAAAGTAACGTTTGGTCATGTAAGTACCTTGCAGGCCCGCGCTCCAGCGGTTCCAGTTCCAGTCCAGGCCGCTTGAGTACATGATCCTGGGGGTATCGACGACCGTTTTGCCTTTGACATTCACCGTCTGCGCATTGCTGGTGTAGTTGTCATCGTAGGTGCTGTGGTTATACGAAAGCGAGTTGGACCAACGCCAATGTTCATCAGGCATCAAAGCAAAGGCGAACTCAGCACCTCGGCTGGTTACCGAGCCTACGTTGGCCACGCCATTGGCGCAGATGAAGATCCCGGTGCAGTTGGCGATAGCGATCAGGCGATTGTCGAACTGGGTGTTATAGACGGTGGCCGAGGCAATGTAGTGCTTGGACGTGCGCCGAACACCGGCTTCAATCGTCGTGGAGGTTTCCGGCTTGAGGCCTTTGAAGCCGTTGAGTGCGTCGACCGCTGCCTGAGTATTGCTGAATGGGCTGTAGGCCCCGGAAGGGAAGGCAGCCATATTCTGCGAATAAGAGGCGAACACCTCATCTTCGTCATTAAGCTTGTAGGTCGCACCAAACTGAGGAAGGAAGTGATCGCTGGCTTCCAGTGATCCGCTCGCGTATCCGACTTTTCCTTCAGCAGTCGTGGTCGTCACTGTGCTTTTGGCACCGAATTCAAGTTTTAAACGGTCGTCCAGCAGCGTGTACGTATCACGCAAGTAGAACTGACGCGTCAGGTCGTTGTAAGACTGATCGAATATGGTGGCCGATAATCCATAACCATTGGTCGTGACGATATGGTTCTGGGGCTCGTGTCCGGTGGTGTCGTAGAGATAGCGACCGACATTGTTCTTGTTGGACTGGATCCAGAATCCACCCTCGACCTCATGCTGGCCCAGGAACGCGGTGAGGGAGGTCTGAAAGCCGTTTCGATCAATGCCGTATTGGGTACTGCGCAATGCGTTCGCGGGGATTACTGAGGTGCCGGTATTGTAGGTGAACGGATAATACGAGTTACCAAACCCAGAGTTATGGTGATGGTAAACGGTGGTATCCAGCACCAGGTTATCCGAGAGGCTGAAATTGCCCTTCAGGATATCCAGTTCGTCATAGCGCAAGCTGCTGGCGTTGTAGACACCCTCTGCGGCGCTTTTGACGCCACCACTGAAGATACCGTTAGCGGCATTCACCGCACGGGTCCAATCGGGCGTGTAATAGGTGTAGTTGTAGCCCAGTCGGTCGATCATGCTTTTGGACAGCGACATCAGGTTGGCTTCTTCATGGTCCGACTTGCTGTGGAAGAAGCTGATGCGGTTGTCGCCGAATTTATACAGAACCTTGGCGTTGATCGCGTCTGATTTCTGCGGGTTGTCATTGCCCTTCCAGGCGTTGGCGTCGTACTTCTCACCCGAGACATACGCCGACAGGCCGTTGTACTCCCCGGTGTCGACACGCATGTAGGTGCGGCTGGTGTCGTAGCTGCCCATGGTCTGGGACAACCGGCCACCGAACTCTTTATCCGGGTCGGAGGTGGTGAACTGGATGGTACCGCCCAGATCGCTGTTGGAGGCGGTTCCCAACGAACCAATGCCTGCGGCGACAACGGTCGAACCCACGTTTTCCGGGATTACGGCGCGCGTAATGCTCAGCCCGTTGAAGTTGCCGAAGCTCATATTCCCCAGCGTTACCCCATCCAGCGTGTAGCCCAAGTGATGCATATCAAACCCGCGCAAGCTGATGCGCTGGCTGCCCTCTTCACGGCCCAGAGGATCACCGGACTGGAAGTTTACGCCAGACATGCTCTGCAAGGTCTTCAGCGGGTTGGTGCCTGCGGAGTAACGTTTAACGGTTGTTTCATCGACACGCTGAACCTGGCGCGTTTCTCCCTGGCCAATCACTGACACGGTGCCCAGGGTGGTGGTTGCTGTCGAGGCGGAGGCGTCAGGAGTATCTGCCGCCTGAGCCATCGCACTGACAAGACCAAGCGCACAAAAGGGCACCCAATGTTTGACGCCTACCTGCAAGCGAACTGGCTTGCAGGAATTGTATTTTGTCCTCATCGACAGCCTTCCTCAGAAAATAGGAGTACCAACGCGTTTGCCTTGGGCGGTGTTTGCGGGCGTTGCTCGGTTCTGCAGGGCAAGCAATCGCGTCTACTGCGCAACCTGACGCATCCTGCGAAGCCCTATGTCCGCTGGGAGGGCATATTAGTACACTTATTGTGTAGTAATTATTACCAACGTTGCGAACCCGAACGATCAGGCCCGGCTAATGGATAACGTTGGCTGATGAGCGCATTGGCTCGGCTGAACAGACGTTATGTTGGTTAGGCTGAATTGAAATGAATGACTTGTAGGCGATAGCCGAAGTCCGCTTGAACTGGCGGTTTTTCTGGCGCAGAACTTGGACGAAGAATGACATTACCGGCGCCAGCGCTCCCTACCTGGGCCCGCCATCGGAAGAAGCGTTCATGGGCAAAGGCGTGTCCGCCTGCGCGACCTGCGACGGTTTCTTCTATCGCAACAAGCCGGTCGCCGTGGTCGGTGGTGGCAACACCGCCGTGGAAGAAGCGCTGTACCTGGCCAACATCGCCAGCACCGTGACCCTGGTGCATCGTCGCGAGACCTTCCGCGCCGAGAAGATCCTGATCGACAAGCTGCACGCGCGTGTTGCTGAAGGCAAGATCATCCTCAAGCTCAACGCCACCCTGGACGAAGTCCTGGGCGACAACATGGGCGTGACCGGTGCACGCCTGAAGAACAACGACGGCAGCTTCGACGAGTTGAAAGTCGACGGCGTGTTCATCGCCATCGGCCACACCCCGAACACCTCGCTGTTCGAAGGCGTGCTGGACGCCAAGGACGGTTACCTGGTGGTGCAGGGCGGCCGTGAAGGCAACGCGACAGCCACCAACATCGACGGCATCTTCGCCGCCGGTGACGTGGCCGACCACGTCTACCGCCAGGCCATTACCTCGGCCGGCGCCGGCTGTATGGCGGCCCTGGACGCCGAGCGGTACCTCGATGGGTTGAAGGACGCGTCGTTCTGAAACGGTTGGAATAAAAAAACCGGCTGAAACACAGGCCGGTTTTTTGCGCGCGATTACTGTGGGAGCGAGCCTGCTGGCGAAAGACGTCAACGCTAGCCTGGTGGCTGAGCTGACCCCGCGTCCTGCAATTACTCCTGCGTGAGCAAGTACCGGGGCGCAACCAGTAAACCATCCCATTGCCACCCAACTGGAAAGTGACATGCCTTGCCGCCCGCCTCCGATCGCGCGAGGGCCAGTTCTCCAGCGCAATCTAGCGAGATGTAACCAAACAGCTTTGGAATTTAACATTTTTTTGACAACCATGAGGCCATATTGGCGTCCCTTGTTGGGGAGTAGCCTGCTCTTGACTTCGGTTTAAGAGCGTTCGTGTCAACATTCTCGGCACCATGCCGTGGTACGAACACCTTCCGGTTGGCGAGACCAACGATGCATCCATGCCTAAAGTCGGGCGTGTGGTTGCGTCGTTGACTCAAAGCCCGACTGGACGTGAACCGTGAATCCAATTTCCCTCGTTTTTCTTGCTTTGGCTATGTCCACGGACGCTTTTGCTGCGGCTATAGGCAAAGGCGCTAGTCTTCATAGGCCACGTTTAAGTGAAGCTCTGCGTACGGGTCTTATTTTTGGTGTGATTGAAGCTATAACCCCTGTAGTAGGGTGGGGCATTGGTCAAGTAGCCACCAAATACGTTGAAAGCTGGGATCACTGGATTGCTTTCACCCTACTGTTGGCGTTGGGTCTGCATATGATCTACAACGGGCTAAAACATGAAGATGTAGAGGAAGAAAAACCTAACCAGCACTCGTTCCTCATTTTGGCCGTTACCGCTTTCGCCACCAGCATTGACGCGTTAGCCGTGGGAGTCGGGCTTGCCTTCGTCAACGTGAATATCCTGGTTGCTGCGTCGGCAATTGGCATTGCCACCACGGTAATGGTGACCACAGGCGTGATGTTGGGTCGTGTACTTGGAACAATGGTTGGTAAGCGCGCTGAAATAATCGGTGGGTTGGTGTTGGTGCTAGTTGGCTCTACTATCCTCTATGAACATTTGTCCGTGGCATGATTTAGTTTGGACTTATCTCGCCGAAAATAAAGGCCTTACAGGGCGGGTTTAAGGCCTCTCTGTACCAGCGTGAAGTTGTTTTTCGTCTTGCTTGCTCTCGCTGAATTTATAGTGAAGAAGAGTCAAAAATAGGATTTAGTAATGGGTCTTCGATGGGTTGCAGCCACTGTGCTTCTGGCGATTTCTTGGATTGTTTTTCTGGCAATTTATATATTCAGGAATTGGTCGGGCTGGTTCTTTTAGATTCTTTTCGGCATGCAGGGGGCGGAATACTCGCTAGCGTATGGTCGCGAATTCATTGGGTGTAGAGTATGCGTCCGGCCAAGTCATCTACCCGTCCTCGCAAAGGCAAGACATGGTGTGCACTTAATTTAAGTGGGCACCAATTCTAGCCTTTTAAGTGGGTATTTCATGCAGCAAACACGCCGTTCCTATTCCAAATCCTTCAAGACCCAAGTCATTCAAGAGTGTGCCCAGCCCGGCGCTTCGATTGCCAGCATCGCGCTCAGCCATAGGCTCAACACAAACCTCGTGCACAAATGGATTCGGGTACACACGCAGAAAAACACGGCACTGCAACCTGCGTTTCTTCCATTACCCCTACCGCTGGCAGGAGCAAACTCGCAAGCGGCATCATCGAATATCTGCGTTGAGATCCAGCACTCGCGTGGCACTGTCAAAGTGAACTGGCCAACAGAAAATGCTGCGGCCTGCGCGACCTTTCTTCGAGACCTGCTGCGATGATTCGCATCGACTCCATCTGGCTCGCCACCGATCCGATGGACATGCGCGCAGGCACCGAAACTGCGCTAGCCAGGGTGATCGCGGTGTTCGGTGCGGCGAAGCCGCACTGTGCTTATCTATTTGCCAACCGCCGCGCCACGCGCATGAAAGTTCTGGTGCATGATGGTTTCGGTATCTGGCTAGCTGCACGTCGGTTGAACCAGGGTAGGTTCCACTGGCCAAGCGTTCGTCATGGCTCTGAAATGCAGTTGGACACCGAGCAACTCCAGGCCTTGGTATTGGGCCTGCCATGGCAACGAGTGAGTTCCGGCGGCTCGATCACACTGCTTTAACGGCTGCCATTAGCCTATCGGTTGATCGCCGCGAACTGCCTGCTCTGGCAAAGTCGGCAGCATGACCTCTTCGCCTAATCTCGACCAAATGTCCCCCGACCAGCTGCGTGCCTTAGCAGCGCAGTTGCTGTCGCAGGTCGAAACCATGGGCAAGAAGATCAACCGCGATCAAACGCTCATCGAGAAACTGACCCACGAGATTGCCCAACTTAAGCGTTTGAAGTTTGCCAAGCGTAGCGAGCAGATGAGTCCTGAGCAGGCCAGCCTGCTAGATGACCTGATCGATACCGATATCGCGGCGATTGAAGCAGAGCTTCAGGCGTTGCAGACAGTGCCAGCGGCGACCGAGAAAAAGCAGAAGCCCAAGCGCACGGCGTTGCCGGCAGAGTTTCCGCGCATATTGATCCATCACGAACCAGACAATACTCACTGCCAATGCGGCTGCGCACTCAAGCGTATAGGTGAAGACGTCAGCGAGAAACTGGACTACACGCCGGGCGTATTTACCGTTGAACGCCACATCCGTGGCAAATGGGTCTGCGATGACCGCGAAACACTGATTCAGGCGCCGGTTCCGGCGCAGATCATCGACAAGGGCATCCCGACCGCTGGGCTTCTGGCGCACGTCATGATTGCCAAGTTTGCCGACCATCTTCCACTTTACCGCCAGGAGTCGATTTTCGGCCGAGCCGGCTTGGCGATTCCACGTTCAACATTGGCCCAATGGGTAGGTGTGACGGGCGTGCAGTTGCAGCCTCTGGTTGATGCGTTGCACGACGTGGTACTCAAGCAGCACGTCATCCACGCCGATGAAACACCCGTGCAGATGCTCGCTCCAGGCTCGAAGAAAACCCATCGTTCATATGTATGGGCCTACGCTACCAGCCAATTCAGCAAAACATCGGCTGTCGTCTACGACTTCAGCCCTAGCCGTGCCGGTGAGCACGCTCGCAACTTCCTGCGAGGCTGGAAGGGCAATCTGGTCTGCGATGATTTTGGTGGCTACAAGGCCAGCTTCGTACTCGGGGCGACGGAGATCGGCTGCATGGCCCATGCGCGGCGCAAGTTCTTCGAACTGCATGCCACGAACAAAAGCACGCTCGCCGAACAAGCTCTTCGCTATATCCAATTGCTTTACGAAATAGAGAGTGAAGTCCGCGACCTGGAGCCAGATTCACGGCAACGAATACGGCAAGAAAAAGCCGTACCGGTGATGGAAAGGCTGCATGCCTGGATGATCGGCCAGCGCGATCTCGTGCCTGAAGGTTCGGCCATCAGCAGAGCCCTGGATTACAGCTTGAAACGATGGGCAGCGCTATCGCGCTACCTTGATGACGGGGCTGTACCCATTGACAACAATTGGGCCGAGAACCAAATCCGACCGTGGGCTCTTGGACGCAAGAACTGGCTATTTGCAGGATCGCTACGCAGCGGCAAACGGGCGGCAGCGATCATGAGTTTAATCCAGTCTGCACGGCTCAACAGGCATGATCCGTATGCCTATTTGAAGGATGTACTTACGCGTCTGCCAACTCAGCGCGCAAGTAAGATTGCAGATTTACTGCCACATAACTGGCTTCTGCCACGGAGCCGTTGAAATGGAAAAGATCACAAAGCAGTTCTTTCATTGATGAGCTTGTTTGCTATCGCTCGGCGCTTGATCACGATCCTCAAGACTATAATCTCGAACTACTTGGGCGATGCGCAGGTGATAGTCATCGAAAACCTGCCTACGGCCTGCTAATTGGGCCGAACGATGTAGCTCAAGGCCGCGCCACCGCTTAATAGCTTCCTCGTCACGCCAAAATGACAGTGAGAGAACCTTTCCTGGTTCACTTAGGCTTTGGAAACGCTCAACTGAGATGAAACCATCCAGCTCTGCTAGCAATGGTTTCAGTTCAGCGGCAAGGTCAAGATACCGCTGGTATTGCTCCTCATGAGGCCATGCTTCAAAGATAACTGCGATCATTGCTGAGTTTCCCGATCACGATAGAAATGAGGGATGCGACCATTAAGGGAGGGCAAATAACTCCACCGGTAAGGACGAGCAGATGAGGCTGGTTGTCGATGCAGCCATGCCAAAATCGCCTCAGAGGCGATAGTCAATGCAAGTTGCTGGCCTGGACATTGATGTCTTCCTGAGCCGAAGCTGAAGGTTCGTCGTTGCGTTCGTTTGACCAAGAGTCTATCGGGATCTGGGTTCGCGTAGGGATCCCTATTGGCTGAAGCGAGCAACACTAGAACGGTATCACCCGCCTCCAAGACGCTGCTCCCGATAGTGCATCGCTTCGCAACGAATCGCCGGGTGTTTTGCACGGGCGAGTCGTAGCGCGCTACCTCTTCCACCAAGTCTGCAACGAGCATCTGCTTAGGTTGCATGTCTTTAATCAGATCAGGGTTACGATGGAGCGCTACAAGGGTATTGCCGATCAGGCCTGCGGTGGCTTCGCAGGTCTGTGACAACAGGCCGATCAGGTTAGCGATCAATGCATCATGATCTCTCCAGGCGGTGGCTTCGCATCCGCTCCAGATATGGCTTAAGAAGCGGCTACTTTCATCGTCGTTACTCAGCAGCGCGCTGAATAATTGACTAAGTCGAGTGGCCCCGGAATTAGCTTCACCGAGTTGAATTTCGTCGCTTAACGGCGACAGGCAGGCGACAAAATCCCGTGTCAGCCTCGCTACTTCCTGTAGCCGGCTGGATGGAAGGCCTATCAAGGCGGCAATAACGGAAACCGGTAACGTGAACATCAACTCATCTAGGTTTTCAACCGGGTTATCGAGGGTCTCGACCACACGTGACACGATGTCTGCGATGCTATCTGTCTCGACAGAGGCCAAGGCAGGTTCGATAGCCATCCTGGGGCACAGGTGATGCGGGCCCTCGTTCATGCGCATCAAACGACCGAAAATCATCCCTGCCACGCCTTGCGCAATCGCGGGAGGAATCGGCTCGTTTAGCGGACGCACCCGACAGTCGGGATGCCCCAGAATGGCTTCGACAGCTTTGGCACTACTTGCAATCCATAAACGAAGGTCTGCATCGAATAGCAGGCCGTTTTGTTGCCTGAGACCTGAGTAATAAACGTAGGGATCAGTATGGGTAGCTGCTTCAAAAGGCGTCATTCCGGAAGTCCTGTTCACAAAGAACGACTACTATCGAACATCCTCCATGGTGACGATTCGCTCAGGAACGAAATATGGATGCTCTAAGCAATGACACCGCGATTTCTCGGGTAGCCGGCGCTATTGCCGAACCAGCGAGGACGAAAATGCTTTGTTCGCTGATGGACGGCCACGCCCGTACCAGTACCGAAATGGCCGTCATCGCCGACGTGAGTGCATCCACGGCGAGCGCGCATTTGGCAAGACTAAAAGAGGACGGGTTGGTAAAGTTGCACACGCAGAGCAGGCATCGCTACTACAGTCTGGCTGACGCGCAAGTGGCCCAGGCTATTGAGGCCCTCATGGTGATCAGCCAAAACGCAGATACACGATCTGTGTCCACGACCCCAACCCGATTGCAGTTCGCGCGTACCTGTTATGACCACATGGCGGGAACACTGGCTGTACAACTGCACGACCATTTCATGGAGTCAGGCTGGTTAACCGTGCCGGTTTCTGGGGAGCCTATGTATCAGCTCACGATGAGCGGCGAAAAAGCCATGACCGATCTCGGTATCGAGATAGAAAAAGTAAGGGCACAACGGCGTCGTTTCGCGTGCTCCTGCCTGGACTGGAGCATGCGGCGCCCTCATCTTGCCGGAGCACTCGGAGCGGCTTTTCTACAGACGGTCATAAGCCGCAAGTGGGTTATCCAAGACCTTGATAGTCGGGCACTCGCATTGACATCCAAGGGCCGAAAGGAGCTGTCTGGCCGATTCGGGATCATGCTGGAAAACAAAGAGATAGAGAGATCAGTAGTGCGGAATGCGACACGTCCCGCCGAGCCGGCTTTGCCGGCACGATAATTACTAATCCCTTCAGCTAAGCATCTATCAAGAAGCGGGCATTGCTTCGCGTGCCATATCTAAAATCAACGTGTATTAGCGGGACGCTTACTGATGACGTACTAACGTGGCGTTCATACATGATTGACATACAACCGCTGAGAAAGTGCCAGATACACGAAGCGCATGGCTCATCAATGCCTTGCCAAAGGTCCGCAGCGGTAACCGTAGTCGACTCTGTTAAGGATCAGCGCTTCGAGCCCACGAATAGATTTATGTTCAGCGAACAGACAGATTTACCATTGCAACAAAATATTTCTTCGCTAGCTTGAAATACGGGCCACCTCGCCCCTGTTGCAATAATGCCAAGAGTGGCGTTGCGACATTAACTTATCCAGGCAGTGTTTTGGCCCGTCTAATAGGAGAGCAACAATGAAAATTGTAACCGGCGTAATTGCTATAAGCGTAGCGTTCGCAGCGTGCTCATTAGTTTATGCTTCTCAAAGCAAAGCCCCTATTGCCCAAGAGTTCAATACTCACGTAATCACCGGTTCACCACCGCTACTGCAACTAGCGGGCAATGGTGGATCGGGCGGTAATGGTGGCGCTGGAGGAAGTAACGGCGGCCAGGGCGGGGCGGGTGGAGCCGGTGGTGCTGGAGGCAGCGGGTCTCAACCCGGCAAGGGAGGCTCTGGCGGCAAGGGTGGTGCGGCTGGCCCTGGCGGGACACCAGGTGCCGACGGCGCCCCTGGCGCTGATGGTGCACGGGTTCCCAGAGATCCGCCTGATAAAAAATCAAGCACCTAACGACTCGCAATAAATAGTTGGAAGGGAGGTGGCTCAAAAGGCCCGACGGTGCATGCCAGTGTTAAGTGATGCAAGGGCAAGCGTTCCGGCAGCTGGATGTTCATGCGCGCGCAAAAGCGGCAGATCGCCTGGTGACCGCTTCACGAGGCGTCTGACTCTGGATACCTAAATTTTGAAACGCGCAACCAAGCTCTGCAAATCACTGCCCAGGCGCGCCAGTTCTGCAGTCGATGCGACGCTCTGCTCGGTTGCGGATGCAGACTGCTCAGCAATGTCACGCACGCTGAGCACGCTCCGGTTGATTTCATCGGTCACTGCGCTCTGTTGTTCGGCAGCGGCGGAAATCTGCTGGCTCATCTGTTCAATCGTGCCGATGGACTGATTGATATCAATCAATGCCTGTTCAGCCTGACGAGCCAGAACTACGGTGCCCTCGGTACGTTGCAGGCTTGCGTCCATCAGACCTGATGCTGCGCTCGTGCGCTGTTGTAGAGTGTTGATCAGCAGTTCGATTTCACTTGTGGAGTTCTGGGTACGTTGGGCCAGCGAGCGCACTTCATCGGCCACTACAGCAAAACCACGACCTTGCTCACCGGCGCGTGCGGCCTCGATGGCGGCGTTGAGCGCGAGCAGGTTGGTCTGCTCGGCGACAGCCTTGATCACGTCGATGACGTTGCCGATCTTGCTGCTGTCTTCGGTTAGGCGCTGCATGGCTTCGCCCAGATGCTTCACTTCATCGGCCAGTTGGCCAATTTCGCTTGCTGCATGTTGCACCACATTACTGCCGTGCGCAGAACGTTCGCTTGCCTGTTTGGCGGCCCGCGAAGCGTCTTCGGTGTTCCGCGCTACTTCCTGTACGGCCGAGGCCATTTCATTCATGGCGGTGGCGACCTGGTCAACTTCGTTTTTTTGCAGGGTGACGCCTGTACTTGTCTGCGCGCTGACAGCAGACAACTGCTCGGCCGCTGTAGCGATCTGCGTGACACCGTTGCCGATGCCCCCGATCAGGCCGCGCAGGGAAACGGTCATGTGCTGCATGGTGTTCTGTAACAAGCCCAGTTCGTCCTGACGGGTCGTGCTGGTGTCCCGGGTCAGGTCACCATCAGCAATACGGCGCGCGGCAATGACCGTATCGTTCAATGGAAAGGTTATCTGGCGGGTGATAAGGAGCGCAGCAACGATACCAATCAGCAAGACCACCAGCGCGACACTCAACAACTGAACGACAGCGCTGTTCTTTTCTTTTTGGGCGCTGATAATCTGCTGTGCCGCCACATCATCGGCCACAACAGCTATTGCGACGGATTGCTGTTGCAGATTGCCGCGAACCTGATCGGCCTGCTGAAGCATTTCCGAGATCGACGACATCAGCACCTTGTACTGCTTAAGCGCATTCAGCGCGGTGTCTACAGCGGCGTTCGCCTGGTTTGGCAATTCGCTGCGAGCAGCCGATACCTGCGCGATCAGCGCGTCGGCCGAATTGTAGGTCGCTTGACGGTTATCGGTTGACGGGACACTCAGATAGCGGCGAAACACCAGCCGGAAGTTGGTCATTCCGTTACGCAAGTCACCAGCGATTTTGACTTGTTTTATGCCGGTTTCATCCGGAGCACGCAATGTGTCGTCAATGGTCTTTTCCAGCAGGTTTTCGAAAGTGGCACTGACGTCGTCCGAGACCTTGATCAAGGGTTTCAAGGCATCATCGACTTTATGATTGATGCTGACCAATTGATCGAACGTCTGCTTCAGGCCGCCGACTTGCTCCTTGATGGAGCGCAGCTTAGCCAGATTACTCGGCGCGGCTAGCAGACCAATGCCCTCACCGACACTGCGGCTCAGCGTATCCAGCGCACCGCTGTAGGCTTGCACGCCCGCAGCACTCGGTGCAGTGGCGTAGCCTTGTGCGGCGATGCGGGCGTTCAGGACATCAGCCTTGATCTCGGAGACCTTGCCACTCTTGCCAAGTCGCTCGATCAGCAGGTTGGTGCTGGAGTAACCGATTGCGGCGACGGCCAGCACGCCCAGCAAAATGGCACCGAAGCCCAGTCCGAGCTTCTTGCCGACTTTCAAGTTGTCCAACCACTTTGCGCTCATTACGGGTGTGCCTTTGATTTTTCGGAATGCCCGTGAATCGGCGCTGAGTCAGGTAACTTGATAGTTAACGTGACAAAAGTTAGCTCGCAAGCTAATGAGGGAGGCCACAGGAGCCCCGTGATTTGTGGCCTTCAGCCATTTATGAATATTTATTTAATAAAGAGCTAACCGCATCCCCGGCCGCATGATGCGCCAACAATCAGTGGTGGGCTGCTGAGATGATGAGGGCCGTTTGTATGCGGGGCTATTCAGGGCATCGCTGTGTTTTCGTTTGAAAACAACTGCATTATCTGAGGGCATCGATGGGGGCATCCTTTTCAAGGAACCGAAATTTGCCCCCAAGGGTCGTGGAATCCATTGGATTTAGACAGACTGCGATGGACTTAAGTGACCAGTAAGTTTTTGTTATAAAAAGGGTTTATGGGATTTAACGGAATTCCATTACAGGCTGTCAGGATCCCCGAAAAACATCTGAATCCGCGACCTCAACCACCGCTCCCCTGGATCATTATCCTGTGACCCGCGCCACGCCATGTGCAGTTCAAAGCTGCGCACCGGCAGCGGTGGGTCTTCGGCGCGCAAGCCGCCGGCCGAGGTGAGGGCCTCGGCGGCGTAGTCGGGCACGGTGGCGAGTATGTCGGTGCCCGCCAGCAAGGTGCCCAGGCCGTTGAACTGCGGCACGGCCAGCACCACATGGCGCTTGCGACCGAGCTTTTCCAGTTCTTCATCGATAAAACCGCTCAGGTCGCCGGCAAACGACACCAGTGCGTGGGGGCGGCTGCAGAAGTCGTCCAGGCTCAGGGAGCCGGGCACGCTGTCGGCGCGCAGCAGTTTGGGCAGGCTGCGGCGCAGGACCTTGCGCTTGGCGTTGGCGGGCAGGTCGGCGGTGTAGCTGACGCCGATGGAGATTTCGCCCGAGGCCAGCAGGCCTGGCATCAGGATGTAGTTGACGCGGCGCACCACCAGCACGATGCCGGGGGCTTCGGCGCGCAGGCGTTTGAGCAGTTGGGGCAGCAGGGCGAATTCGACGTCGTCGGACAGGCCGATACGGAACACGGCGGTGCTGGTGGCCGGGTTGAATTCGGCGGCGCGGCTGACGGCGGTGGAGATCGAGTCCAGGGCCGGGGAGAGCAGGGCGAAGATCTCGACCGCGCGGGCCGAGGGCTCCATGCTGCGGCCGGTGCGTACGAACAGCGGGTCGTCAAACAGCCCGCGCAGGCGCGACAGGGCGGCGCTGATGGCCGGCTGGCCGAGGAACAGTTTTTCGGCAGCGCGGGTCACGCTGCGCTCATGCATCAAGGTTTCGAATACGATCAAGAGGTTAAGGTCGACACGACGCAGGTCGTTACGGTTCATCTTGTGTCCTGGAAGAGTCTGCAAACTTGACGAGAGCGGCCATGTGTAAACAACGACCGGCATGAATCTTACGGGGAAAGGCTGATACTCTGCACAAGATAATTGAGTTTTCCTACGAAAGCTGAGGTCTGTAGCTTAGTCGCGGAATCAATGACAAGCATGTCGACTATTAATGGCGACCGGTGGCCTTACCCGCAAAGCCCAGATAAAGTTCATGGCATTAGAGGTTACTTTGACGAGGTTTGCGATGTCCCGCACGATCCGTTTTCACAAGTTTGGTCCGGCCGAGGTGCTCAAATGCGAAGAGCATGCAGCCGCGCAGCCCGCACCGGGCGAAGTGCAGGTGCGTGTCGAGGCGATTGGCATCAGCTGGTACGACATCCTGTGGCGCCAGAACCTGGCGTCCTCCCATGCACGTTTGCCGTCCGGCCTTGGTCATGAAATGGCCGGCGTGGTGGTCGCCCTCGGCGACGGCGTGGATGACCTGGCGGTGGGCGATAAAGTGGCCAGTTTTCCGGCCGAGAGCCCCAATGATTACCCGGTGTATGGCGAACAGATCGTCCTGCCCCGTTCGGCCCTGACCCGTTACCCGGATGTGCTGAGCCCGATTGAAGCCAGCGTGCATTACACGCCGCTGTTGATCGCCTACTTCGCTTACATGGACCTGGCACGGGTCAAACCCGGCCAGTTTGCCCTGGTGACCGACGCCAGCCACTGCGCCGGCCCGTCTTTCGTGCAACTGGGCAAGGCGCTGGGTGTGCGGGTGATTGCGGCGACCAAGGACAGCGCCGAGCGTGACTACCTGCTGTCCCTCGGGGCGGAAAAGGTGATCGTCACCGAGGAGCAGGACTTGCTGATGCAAATCAACAAGTTCACCGACAATCGTGGCGTCGACGTGGTGTTCGATGGCTTGGGCGGCCCGCAGATGTCGTTGCTTGGCGACGTGCTGGCCCCGCGCGGCAGTCTGGTGCTCTATGGCCTGCAGGGCGGCAATCAGACACCGTTTCCGGCCTGTGCGGCGTTCCAGAAGAACATTCAGTTCTTTGTGCACTGCATCGGCAATTTCACCGGCAAACCGGAGCTGGGCATTATCCAGGACCAGGTCGCCATGCAGCGGGCATTACGTGATATCAACCAGTTGACCGCTGACCGTGTGCTGGTGCCGCTGAAAACCACAGTGTTTGCCTTCGACCAGTTCGTTGAAGCGCACCGTTATATGGACGAATGCCCGTGCCGTGAGCGGGTGGCGCTGCAAGTTTAAGCTGTTTCGTGTGTAGGAACATTCGTAATCGGCTGTTCCTTGCCCTTGGCGTATGGGACAAAAGCGCCATTTGACAGGGCTTACCCTGCGCGTTTTCCACTGCGTGTAATCGCCCCTCAGTCCCGTAAACGATACCTTTGCCCCGAACGCCGCCCTGAATTCCAGCGCGGCGTCGTCGTGTCCGGGTGATCCACCTTGTGCTTGAACCTGAACTGAACTGGTTTTCGGCCAGCTTCTGTATCTGTTAATCATTATTCCAGCCTTGATAATTGTGTTCTTACTTTCAACTCAAGGACCGAGTGATGATTGATGCACTGATACGGCAGCGGGTATTTTCTGCTGCCGTTAATAATGGAACATTTGCGGCGGGCTCAGGGGGCAGACAGTTTTATGCTGACGCTCGATCAAGTGACATTCATGGAACACTGCCTGACAAATTTTATTTGTCGGATGGATCTTTTAATTCGGGGTTAAAGGAATGTAGGAGATTGTCTGAATACTCCTAGGAAGGTCGTCAATCCCTGCGTGGGTGGCGTGTGTGTCGGCGCTCGAGGCCATGGAGGCCCGGGTGGACGCTCTGCACAGTCGATGTCGATTTTTTGCAAGGTGCTAGTGTTGATTCACTGTCAATACGGTACCTAAAGCGACGTTCCTGGCAATTCAATACATCAAGCAACTCGCGTTGGTAGTTGTTTGAAACTTATATTTCAACTCAGGTAGTAGAGCGATGAGCGCTATTCACGAACAGGCCATGACGTATGTTTACCAGCAAGTTCAGCAACGATTGATCGGGTACTTCAGTCGCGCGGAACGTACGGCGCTTCAATTATTGATCCAGCGTATTGTCGTGGCGGCCGGGGGCATGGAATATATCGGCGCCTACAAGGTGCTGGTCGCCCACGGCGGCGGTGAGGTCAGCAGTTACACGTTGGCGATGCTGCGCGCGGCGCAATTGAGCATCGCCGGGCGATCACCGACGACGTTCCAACTGCGGGTCGCCACGCTGCGCCATGCCGGCATGACCCAGCGCACACTCGATACCATCCACAACGGTTACAGCCGTCTGTTTTTCCATGACGATGACCGCGTGGAACTGCTGATGGTGGAAAACCATGAGGTGCTGCCATTCAATCATCAGCGCCCGGTATCGACCCAGGGTTGTGAAGCGGCGCAACGCAACCGGTTGATGGTCGGGCACCTGAGCTGCGGCGATATCTGTGCAACGCTGTGCAACGATACCTACCTCGCCCTGGGGGATTTCTACCAGCGTGTCACCGCGTGGGACGGCGGTGTGCATGTGCTGGTCAGCGGCGACTCCGGGCGTAAACAGAGCCAACTGCTGGCCTGGCTGAAAAAGGCGGCTCAGGCCGGTTCGGACAAGGCCCGGGCAGCCAGGCCCCTGTCCCTCGACCGGCTGTTTGCGCGAATGGACCAATGGAGCGAAGACTTCTATCGCGATCTGTATGGCGAGCACTATCAGCCCAGGGCTGACATCAGCATCGGCGGGTACCGTCCCCTGGCGTATATCGGCTTTGCCGACTTGCTTGAAGGCATAGACCCTGCCAGTGCACCTTTGCTCACCGATTTCATGGCCTATACCCCAGACCCCCTGGGGTTTCATTTCAGCCATCCGGCGTTTGCCAATCCCGTGTTGATGGCGCACCTGCGCGGCCTGAAGGCCGAATGCCTGCGCGAATTGCCGTATGGGGAAGGTGTTGAAGAGTTCCTGCTGCTGGCGCAGGAGCAGCTCGATCATGTGCAGATTCCGCCGGAACTGCTGGCCCAGGCCGGTAGCAGTGAAGGGCGCGCCGCGTCCACCGACTACGCCCGGCAGTTTTTCGGGCAGGATGAAAGTCAGCTGATCTGCCTGCTGTTTTCGCCGTTTATCCATCACGGCGAACGGCTCGAAAGCTACCTGCGCCAGTGCCATCCAGGCATGCTCGTGGCGCTGCCCGAACTGCACAAGGTGCTGCAGGGCAAGCCGGCGGCCGAGATGCTGCAACAGTGGGTGACCGTTGCCAGCGGGTTGCCGTTGCCCTTGCTCCAGCATCTGTATCGTCAGCGGCCAATGACCCTGCTGCCCGGTAGCAGTGCGCGCGAGCACGACCTTGAAGGCAACCTGAGCGGTCACGATATGGCTCGGCAGCTGTCCGCTCGATGACACTGCGTGGCGCGCGACAAGCGGACTTCGCTTACCAGGCGGTGTATCGCTACATGATCAACCTGATCAACGAGGTGAGTACCGATACGCGAGTGAAGCTGCCGTCGCTGCGCGAGCTGTCCCAGCGCCTGAATGTCTCGATCTCCACCATTCAGTATGCGTATTCGCTGCTGGAGAAAGAGGGCCGCGTGTATTCGGTGGCCAAATCGGGGTATTACGCCTGGCCCCTTGCCAACAGCACCGCGACGTTTGCCAGCGGCGACTTGCTCGAACGCCTTTACGTGGCGGCCCGCAGCCCGGCCATGGCGGTGCTCAGCGGTGATGAACCGGCCTTGCTGGCGAATCTGGACGACACCTTGCTGCGCCTGGAGCGCGAGCTGGTGCGCCAGTATCCCCGTCAGTCGCAGCACAGTTCCCAGTCGTGCGGCGTGTGGGAGTTGCGCGCGGCGCTGGCGGCGCGCTACACCTCATCGCCCACGCGCTGCTGGCACGCGGATGACGTGTACGTGGGGGCCGACCTGCGCGGCGTGCTCTCCATCCTCATCGAGGTGCTGGGGTTGCGCGGCTCCACGGTGCTGGTCGAGTCGCCCTGTGACTGGTTGATCCTGCGCCTGCTGCAGGATGCCGGCGTGCGTGTGATCGAATTGCCCTGGCTGCACGCGGGTCGTCTGAACCTGGTGTTGCTCGAACGGGCACTGCGCGAGGAGTCCGTGCAACTGCTGTTGATGTCATCGTCGGTGAGCCTGCCGGCGGGGGTGGCCGTGCAACCTCAGGACCGCCTCGAACTGGCGCAGCTGCTGGACCACTACGGTTGCTGGCTGCTGGAAAACGACCTGTACGGCGAATTGAGTTTCGTGCCGACCCAGGCCGCATTGCGTGACCTGGTCAACCCCGAGCGGCTGATCGTGTTCTCCTCGTTCGAGAAAATCCTCGGGCTGGAAGCGTCCTACGGTTATCTGCTATCGCGGCACATGAGCAGCCAATTGCAGCGCCAGTTTCTGCTGCGCTCGTTTCGGCTGTCGGCGATCCGTCAGCGTGCGATTGCGCGGCTGTATCACAGCGGGCGCATTGACCTGCACCTGCGCAATTTGCGCGCATTATTATGCGAGCAGGCCAGCGCCATGAGTGAGCTTCTTGACCAGCATCTGGGAAGCCTGGTGACATACCGCATGCCGGTGGGCGGCGCGACATTCTGGCTGGAGTCAGCCAGGACAGTGGATATGCGCCAGGTATTCCAGTATCTGCTGGCCCGCGCCGTCGTCGTCGCGCCCGGTGAGCTGTTCAGTATCAGCGGCCTGCACCATCAGCACCTGCGTCTGAGCCATACGTTCCATGGTCTGCCCAACCTGGACACAGCCCTGGCTGCGCTGGGCGAGGGACTGCGCCAGGCACACCAGGGCTAGCTGCGTGAAATTTCTCATCATGAGGTAGGATCGATACCGTCGCGCAGTAGTCCAAGTGCCAGTAAACTGCCTTTTTCCGACGTCTTCTTTTCGAGGTTCATGCATGACAATCAGTCCTTTTGCGGGCAAACCGGCGCCAGCTCAGTTGCTGGTGGATATCCCGCGACTGGTCACGGCCTATTACACCGGCCAGCCTGATGCAGCGATCTCCACCCAGCGCGTGGCTTTTGGTACGTCCGGGCACCGTGGCAGCTCCTTCGAGCTGAGCTTCAACGAATGGCATGTGCTCGCCATCAGCCAGGCGATCTGCCTGTACCGCGAAGCCCAGGGCATCAACGGCCCGTTGTTTGTCGGCCTGGATACCCACGCACTGTCGACCCCGGCCGGCGCCAGCGCGCTGGAAGTGCTTGCCGCCAATGGCGTGCACGTGATGCTCGCCGAGGGCGATGAATACACCCCGACGCCGGCGATTTCCCACGCCATCATCTGCTACAACCGCGGCCGTACCAGTGGCCTGGCGGACGGCATCGTCATCACGCCGTCCCACAATCCACCGCAGAGCGGCGGCTACAAATACAACCCGCCCAATGGCGGGCCGGCCGATACCCACGTCACCAAGTGGATCGAAGCCAAGGCCAACGAGCTGCTGGCCAACCAATTGGCCGGGGTCAAGCGTATTACCCACGCCCAGGCGCTTAAGGCAGACACCACCCACCGCCATGACTACCTCAACACCTACGTGGCGGACCTTATCAATGTGATCGACATGGATGCCATCCGCAGCGCCGACCTGCGCCTGGGCGTCGACCCGCTGGGTGGAGCAGGGGTGCGCTACTGGTCGGCGATTGCCGAGCATTACCGGCTGAATCTGGACGTGGTGAACACCGAAGTCGATTCGACTTTCCGCTTCATGAGTGTCGACTGGGACGGCCAGATCCGCATGGACCCGTCCTCCAGCTACGCCATGCAAGGCCTGATCGGGCTCAAGGAACGCTTTGACGTAGCGTTCGCCTGCGACCCGGACCACGACCGCCACGGCATCGTGACGCCGTCCGGCGGGTTGCTGGCACCGAACAATTACCTGGCGGTGTCGATTGACTACCTGTTCCAGAACCGTCCCCACTGGCGTGCCGATGCGGCCGTGGGCAAGACCGTGGTCAGCAGCGGCTTGATTGATCGGGTGGCGGCGAAAATCGGCCGTCGCCTGTATGAAGTGCCGGTGGGCTTCAAGTGGTTTGCCGATGGTCTGTTCGAAGGCTCGCTGGGCTTTGGCGGTGAAGAAAGTGCCGGTGCGTCGTTCCTGCGCAAGGACGGCAAGGTGTGGAGCACCGACAAGGACGGCCTGATCCCGGCTTTGCTGGCGGCCGAAATGACTTCGCGCAAAGGCCAGGACCCGAGCCAGATCTACCGTGGCCTCACCGATGCGCTGGGCGAGCCGTTTGCCATTCGCGTCGACGCCAAGGCCACCCCGGCGCAGAAAGCCCTGCTGGGCAAGTTGTCGCCGGAGCAGGTCACGTCCACCCAATTGGCCGGGGAGAGCATCCAGCAGATTCTCAGTCACGCGCCGGGCAACAACCAGGCCATTGGCGGCTTGAAAGTGATGACCGAAAACGGCTGGTTCGCCGCGCGGCCATCAGGCACCGAGGATATCTACAAGATCTACGCCGAGAGCTTTATCGGCGAAGATCACCTCAAGCAGCTGGTGGAGGAAGCGCAAGTGCTGGTTGATGGCGCTATTTCTCAATAACCCCGCAACACCCATGTCAGAGAGGGCACGCCCTCTCTACATCCTGTGGCGAGCGTGCTTGTTGTGGCGAGCGGGCTTGCCCCGCGTTGGGCTGCGCAGCAGCCCCAAAAGCAGACTCTGCGCAGTATCAGGTATTCCGCGTTTTCGCTGATTGGGGGCGCTTCGCACCCCGACGCGGGGCAAGCCCGCTCGCCACAGAGACTCCAGTTTGCTGCGCGACAGCGCTAAGTCGAAGACTTGCCGGAGCCTTCCATGTGAATCAGGCCAGGTCAACCAGCACAATCTCGCTGTCTTCAATCGCGGTTACCCGTAACACTGGCTCATCTTCCACCGCCACACCGTCTCGCGCCTGCGCACGCACGCCATTGACCTCAATTACCCCCGTGGCCGGCACCAGATAGGCGCGGCGTCCGCCGTCCAGTTGGTACTCGGCACTTTCTCCGGCTTTCAGGTTGGCGGCCACCAGGCGGGCGTCGGCGCGTATGCGCAGGCTTTCGCTGTCGCCGCTCTTGCCGCTGGCCAGGGTCACGAAGCCCTCACGACCGTCCTGCGGAAACGGCTTGGCGCCCCACGACGGTGGCAGCCCGGCTTCATTGGGAATAATCCAGATCTGGAAAATCTTCGTCGGCGTGGCTTCCAGGTTGTATTCACTGTGGGCAATCCCGGTGCCCGCACTCATCACCTGCACGTCACCGGCTTCGGTGCGGCCCTTGTTGCCGAGGTTATCGGCATGGCTGATGGCGCCTTCGCGCACATACGTGATGATTTCCATGTCCCGGTGCGAGTGCTGCGGAAAACCGCTGCCCGGCGCGATGATGTCGTCGTTCCATACGCGCAGGTTGCCCCAGTGCATGCGTTTGGGGTCGTGATACTCGGCAAACGAAAAGTGATGATGGGCGTCAAGCCAGCCGTGGTGAGCGCCGCCCAGGGAAGTGAAAGGTCGAAGTTCTAGCATGATCGTCTCCTCTGAATGGGCGCTATCATCCTTGAGTCATTGATCGTTAAAAAGCGTAAAAACTGCCTGATTCCTATCAGCCGATTAGATGGATTAACGGGGTTTTGACTTTCACTTCGTCGCCTAACTGCATGACGGCAAAGCAATTGGCTGGCACTGAGCAGCGATTCCGGCGACCATGGCGCATTCGCCAGAATCAACGTCCTCGCTGGAGTTCGCGTGCCGCAGCAAAAGCCCGATTTGCCCCCTGATCTGCTTCCGCTGGCAGAAATGCCCTTGTTCAAACGCCTCGCCGCTCGTCTGTTTGGCCATGGCCTCACACGACTGCGTGCCCAGCACCGGTTTTCGTGGTTACACGGCCAGGCCGATGGTTTTCGCAGCGGGCATGAAGCGGGCGTGGAATACGGCTACCGTGAGGGCATGGCCGAGGGTATCGAGCAAGGCCGGCAAGTTTTGCTGATTCGCGATTTCCGCCCGGATGAGCACCGCGCGCCGGGCGTGGACGACAGCCTGTTCGACGATTGGCGCCTGCCGCTCACCGCCGAGATCAAAAAGCGTATCAAGGCCGATGTGGCGCGCCTGTTGCCGGCCCATGCCCAGCCCAGCACCGCGCAGTGGAAGATGATCTTCAGCGATACGCCGTCCACCTCGGTGATTGCCGGTGCCGGTGCCGGCAAATCCACCTCGCTGGTGCTGCGCATCCTGCTGCTCACCCATTACCTGGGCTTTGAACTCAGTTCGATGACGGTGGTGACCTTCACCCGTGAGTCGCGCAAGGACTTCGTCAACAAGCTGATGGACATCCTCGCGCTGTGGGGCCAGCCCCTCAGCTTGAAAGAGGCTCAGGCCGTGGTGCGCACCTTTCACTCACGCATTCTGCCGATGGTGCGCAGCCTGCCGGGGTTCGAGCGCCTGCAGGCGTTCGAAAACCTCAGTGCCGGCTCCGATGACGCTGACAGCAACCCCTTCGACCTGCGCATCAACGACGCCCAGCGCCAGCAGATGAACGCCTGCTACCACCGGCTGCACAGTCGCAATGCGCGGTTTCGCGAGCTGATTGCGCCGCTGGCCCGCCATGGCCTGCAGCTCAAGGAGCTGGAGCGCGACCACCCGGACGTGCAGAAGCGCATCGCGGTGACAGAGCTGGCGGCCAAGCGCGATGAAGAGCTGTGCGATCTGATCGAGGACCTGTGGTTTCGCGCGGGTGCCTGGCCGATCAAGGGCATCGAGCCCAGCCGCCAGACGTTTGAAATCAACGGCGCCACCTTCCATTGTCACGGCTATCTTCCCGAACTGGACGCCTGGGTGGTGCTGGGCTTCGATGCGCGGGAAAACCCGCAGATCAGCCGCCCCAACGCCAAGCTGTCGGTACGCGCCGAGTGGGCGGTGAAGCGCACCCTGTTTCAAGCTTTCTGTCGCAAGCCTTTGATATGGCTGGACAGTTATGAATCATCAAAGCGTCTTATAAGCAGCCTGGCGGGCGACGCTACCGCTGGGCCCGGCTTTGACTACAAGGTCAAGGGCGAGCTGGCCTCGGCACCATTGCTGGACTGTTTCGTCACCGCGGCGGGCTTTATCGAGAACCTCGGCCTGGACGTGCCTGCTGCCGTCGGCCAGATGACGTTCGCCAGGGACGATGCCGACCGCTTGTTCTTTGAGGCACTGAGCATCTTCTGGAAAGCCCTGGAAGAGCATCTGCTCGAACAATCGCCGCCGATCATGACCTATAACCGCATGTTCTCGCTGTTTGGCGAGAACATGCCGGAAAACCTCACGTTGCTCAGCGATCCGCTGCTGCGGCCGATGTCGCACCTGATGATCGACGAATTCCAGGACGTCTCGCCGCAGATCGTCTCGTGGATTCGCGCCAGCCTGCGTGAAATCCGTAGCCGTGGCCCAGCCATGCACGTGGGGCGCGGTGCCCAGCGTTCTTCGTTGCTGTGCGTGGGTGATGACTGGCAGTCGATCTATGGCTGGCGCGGCAGTTCGCCCAAATACTTCATGGAATTCAACACCGAGTTCCCGTCGCCTGGCACCACCCGCGTGATGCTGGGTGAGAACTACCGCAGCCATCAGCACATCATCGATGCCGCCGAGCATATCGTGCGCGCCGCGCCAGCAATTCCCGGCAAGAAGGCCAAAGCCAGCGGCGTGCCCAAGGCACTGGTGCCCGTTCAAGTGCTGGCGCGCGACGATGCTGCCTTGGGGCGGCAGTTGCAGGCGCACTATCAGCAGGGAGATTCGGTATTGATGCTGTATCGAAAAAGCAGCGATAAGCTATTGATTCAGGAACATATTCAGGCCGTAGTTAATGCTGATTCGAGCCTGCCGGCGCCAGCGCGCAGATTGAAACAGCTGACATACCACAGCGCCAAGGGCCTGCAGGCGGATGCGGTATTTCTATTGGGCGATTGCCAGCACGTCACCAGCTCGCCGTACAAGAACCAGGTGTACCGCATGGCGGGCCTGGGCAAGGCTGGCGACAGCGAGCCCTATGACACGGCGCAAAAAGACGAAGTGCTGCGCCTGGCGTATGTCGGCATTACCCGGGCCTCCAGCCATTGCTATTGGTATGTGGAAAAGCCTGAAGGCGCAGCGGTCAATGTGCCAAGGGCATCCGAGCGGGTAGATGGCAAAAAGGCGTTTTTCGATGATCAGCGGATTTGAAAGTAAAGTTGGTCAATGTGGGAGGGGGCTTGCTCCCGATGGCGGTGTATCAGCCTTGATAAGTTGACTGACACACCGCCACCGGGAGCAAGCCCCCTCCCACATGTTCAGGCCCGTAAAGACTGCGGCGGCACGAACGACGCCAGTTCATCCTCAATTGCTTCGATGATGCGCTCCACATCGGCAGCGTTCATCACCGAGGTGCAGGGAATGCCGGCAATCGCAATCAGCGTCTCGCCGCTCGTGCGGTCGAACAGGCGCGCAACCATGCTGCCGGGCGCGTCCATGCTGCCCTCGAAGCCGGTCGGATGAAAATGCCAGCGCATCAGCTGGCAGGCATTCGGGAACGTCACTTTGTTCATGTTGCCCACCTTGTTCATGAGCACTTCCTTTAGCTCGCGGCAGGGGCCAGAACCGTCTGTGGTCATGGCGTCCGGAGCTTAAAAATAGCATCCGCTCGCCCAGGTGAGGTTAAATTTTTCGCTACGTTCGGCGGTTCATTCCCTTTACATTGACCTGGGTCATGAAGCTTGCCTCGGACGAGGTCTCAAGGCGGCTGCGCGCCTCAAAACCGACACAAACAAAGGGATAAGCTATTTGTCCCGGTAATAGGGGCCAATATTCAAGACAAATAATAAGTAGTGGCTCTTTAATGTTGCCAATGACACCGTGACAATAATTGGATCCATTATTCAACTGCGCAACGCAAGTTGAATGCCCTTGCAGCTATTTAATATTTAAATAACAGCGCCCGTTATTTTGTAGGACAACAACCACCGCCCCCAATAAACATTGCCGACGACTTGCCAACCTGCAAAGCCCATCACATTTTGATTGCAGAAATAGAGGTAGACGAAAGATTTCAAGTTGTGTCAGTTTTCTTACGCCTTCAAAAGAGGCGAGTGATAGGACGATCTCGCCCGCGAGGTTCCTATCGACCCAAGACTGATGCACTTGCAAACAAGGAAGTACGTTTATGTCAAAAGTAAAAGACAAAGCTATTGTATCTGCCGCTCAGGCCAGCACCGCCTACTCGCAAATCGATAGCTTCAGCCACTTGTATGACCGTGGCGGCAACCTCACGGTCAATGGCAAACCGTCCTACACCGTGGACCAGGCAGCGACCCAGCTGCTGCGGGACGGCGCGGCGTACCGCGACGCCGATGGCAACGGCAAGATCGACCTCACCTACACCTTCCTGACCTCGGCCACCACGAGCACCCTGAATAAACACGGGATCTCGGGCTTCAGCCAGTTCAGCGCCCAGCAGAAAGCACAGGCAGCGCTCGCCATGCAATCCTGGGCGGACGTGGCCAAGGTCACCTTCACCGAGAAGGCCAGCGGCGGTGACGGCCACATGACCTTCGGCAACTACAGCGGCGGCCAGGACGGCGCAGCGGCCTTCGCCTACCTGCCCGGCACCGGCGCAGGCTACGACGGCACCTCGTGGTACCTGACCAACAACAGCTACACGCAGAACAAGACGCCGGACCTGAACAATTACGGACGGCAGACCCTGACCCACGAGATCGGCCACACCCTGGGCCTGGCGCACCCTGGCGACTACAACGCCGGGAACGGCAACCCGTCCTACAAAGACGCGACCTACGGACAGGACACGCGTGGCTACAGCCTGATGAGCTACTGGAGCGAGAGCAACACCAATCAGAACTTCAGCAAAGGCGGGGTTGAAGCCTATGCCTCCGGCCCGCTGATCGACGACATTGCCGCGATCCAGAAGCTCTACGGTGCCAACTTCGCCACCCGCGCCACCGACACTACCTACGGCTTCAACTCCAACACCGGGCGTGATTTCCTCAGCGCGACCTCCAACGCCGACAAGCTGGTGTTCTCGGTGTGGGACGGTGGTGGCAACGATACCCTGGACTTCTCCGGGTTTACCCAGAACCAGAAAATCAACCTCAATGAAACCTCGTTCTCCGACGTCGGCGGCCTGGTGGGCAATGTGTCCATTGCCAAGGGCGTGACCATCGAGAACGCGTTCGGTGGGGCGGGTAACGACCTTATCATCGGCAACAATGCGGCCAACCTGATCAAGGGCGGGGCCGGCAACGACCTCATCTACGGCGGTGGCGGTGCAGACCAGCTGTGGGGCGGTGCAGGCAATGACACCTTCGTGTTCGGCGCCAGTTCCGACTCCCGACCCGGGGCTGCGGACAAGATCTTCGACTTCACCAGTGGTGCAGACAAGATCGACCTGTCCGGCATTACCAAAGGCGCGGGCCTGAGCTTCGTCAGTGCCTTTTCCGGGCATGCCGGCGACGCGGTGCTGACCTATGCCTCAGGCACCAACCTGGGCACGTTGGCCGTCGACTTTGCCGGCAAGGGTGTGGCGGATTTCCTCGTCACCACCGTTGGCCAGGCAGCCGTCAGCGACATCGTGGCGTGATGCACGGGCGCGGCGCTTCGGCGCCGCGCTTGCAGGCGGGAGCGTGAAGATGCAGTGGTTATCCAAAATGATCGCCTGTGTTGTGCAGGTGATGTTCGTGTCGGCAGGAGCCCACGCAATGGCGAGCAGTCTGGTTTTACCCACGCCCGCGCAGTTGGCGGGGCACTGGGAATTGAAACAGCAGGATCAGGTGTGCAACCTGGAATTACTGGAGCAGGCCAACGCCCTGGGCGGCGATGTGGCGTGTGTGGCGCAGTGGCTGGGCGACCAGCCCTTGAGTTGGTCACCCACCCCGGATGGAATCTGGCTGATGAACGCCGAAGGCAGCGGTATTACCCACTTGAATCGCCAACACGAAGGCGAGTACGAGGGCCGCACTCGATCCGGCGGTGTTGTGGTATTGCAACGAAAACCTTAGTTGCCGTTATAAACATATAACTTGATTGATTAGTTGACCGGCCCTGATCAAGGGTTGCGCCAACTAGTGCGCGTAGTTTGCTTCAAGGAAGATAAGAAGATATGGCCAGGCCCCCTACCGTTGCACCCTTGTTCAAGGCGCTGGGTGAATACAAAAGCATCTTGATCAGTATCGGTTGTTTCACCGCCTTGATTAACCTGTTGATGCTGGTGCCATCGATTTACATGCTGCAAGTCTACGACCGTGTGCTGTCCTCCCAGAATGAAACCACCCTGGTGATGTTGACGCTGATGGTGGTCGGCTTCTTTGCGTTTATTGGCCTGCTCGAAGTCATTCGCAGTTTTATCGTGATCCGCATCGGCAGTCATCTGGAGCGGCGCTTTAACTTGCGCGTCTACAAGGCCGCCTTTGAGCGCAACCTGCACAGCGGCCAGGGCCATGCCGGGCAATCCCTGGGGGATCTGACCCATCTCCGCCAATTCATCACCGGGCCTGCATTGTTCGCGTTTTTCGATGCGCCGTGGTTTCCCATCTACCTGTTCGTGATTTTCCTGTTCAACGTGTGGCTGGGGGTGCTGGCCACGGCCGGCGCGGTGCTGCTGATCGGCCTGGCCTGCCTCAACGAATACCTGACCAAAAAGCCGCTGGGCGAGGCCAGTGGCTACTCCCAGCAGTCGACCCAACTGGCCACCAGCCACTTGCACAATGCCGAGACCATCCAGGCCATGGGCATGCTCGGTGCGTTGCGCACCCGCTGGTTTGCCGTGCATTCGCAGTTTCTCGGCCTGCAGAACCAGGCCAGCGACACCGGTTCGGTGATCACCTCTTTGAGCAAATCCCTGCGCCTGTGCCTGCAATCGCTGGTGCTGGGCCTGGGCGCGCTGCTGGTGATCAAGGGCGACATGACCGCCGGGATGATGATCGCCGGTTCCATCCTGATGGGCCGTGTGCTCAGCCCCATCGACCAGTTGATCGCGGTGTGGAAGCAATGGAGCTCGGCCAAGCTCGCCTATCAGCGCCTGGATGAGCTGCTGCGCGCCTTCCCGCCGGGGGGCGAGCAGATGGCCTTGCCGGCGCCCCACGGCCAGGTGAGTTTCGAAGACGTCAGCGCCGGCCCGCCGGGGCTGCGCCTGGCGACGCTGCACCATGTCAGCTTCAACCTCGGTGCCGGTGAAGTGCTGGGCGTGCTTGGCGCCTCGGGTTCCGGCAAGTCCACCCTGGCGCGGGTGCTGGTGGGCGTGTGGCCGACCCTGGCCGGCACGGTGCGTCTGGATGGCGCGGACATTCACCGCTGGGACCGTGACGACCTCGGCCCGCACATCGGCTACCTGCCTCAGGACATCGAGCTGTTCAGCGGCAGCATCGCCGACAACATCGCGCGTTTTCGCCAAGCCGACCCGGCGTGGGTGGTGAAGGCGGCGCAACAGGCCGGCGTGCATGAGCTGATCCTGCGCCTGCCCCAGGGCTACGACACATTGCTGGGCGATAACGGCGGTGGCCTGTCCGGCGGCCAGAAACAGCGGGTCGCCCTGGCGCGCGCGCTGTACGGCGGGCCGCGGCTGATCGTGCTGGATGAGCCCAACTCCAACCTCGACACCGTCGGTGAAGCGGCGCTCGCCAGCGCCATCGTGCAAATGAAGGCCCAGGGCAGCAGCGTGATTCTGGTGACGCACCGTTCTTCTGTTTTGGCCCAGGCCGACAAGCTGCTGGTGCTCAACGAAGGACGCCTGCAGGCATTCGGGCCGAGCCAGGACGTGCTGCGCGCGTTGTCCGGCCAGCAGGAAGCGCCGAAGGAAAAACCCGGCGTCAGTTTCAGCCGCCAGTATCAAGCCGGAAGGAATCCAGGCGCATGAGCAGTATGACGTTTGAACAACGCGACGCCCGCTTCTTCACTCGCATGGGCTGGCTGCTCACCGTGGTCGGTGCCGGCGGTTTCTTCCTCTGGGCGAGCCTGGCGCCACTCGATCAGGGCATTCCGGTGCAGGGCACCGTGGTGGTGTCCGGCAAGCGTAAGGCGGTACAAAGCGTCAGCCCCGGTGTGGTCAGCCGGATCCTGGTGCGCGAAGGTGAGACGGTCAAACAGGGCCAGCCGCTGTTTCGGCTCGACCAGACCCGCAACCAGGCCGACGTGCAGTCGCTGCAGGCCCAGTACCGCATGGCCTGGGCCAGCGTGGCACGCTGGCAGAGCGAGCGCGACAATCAAGCGGCGGTCACCTTTCCCGCTGATCTGAGCGCCGACCCAGACCCGGCGCTGGCCCTGGTGCTGGAAGGCCAGCGCCAATTGTTCAGCAGCCGCCGCGAAGCGTTTGCCCGTGAGCAGGCCGGCATTCGCGCCAATATCGAGGGTGCCAGTGCGCAGTTGAACGGCATGCGCCGCGCCCGCACCGACCTGACCGCCCAGGCCCAGTCCCTGCGCGACCAACTGGCCAACCTGCAACCGCTTGCCGACAACGGCTACATCCCGCGCAACCGGCTGATGGACTACCAGCGCCAGCTGTCCCAGGTGCAACAGGACCTGGCGCAGAACAGCGGCGAAAGCGGCCGGGTGGCGCAGGGCATCCTCGAATCCAGGCTCAAACTGCAGCAGCACAGCGAGGAATACCAGAAGGAGGTGCGCAGCCAACTGGCCGATGCGCAATTGCGCAGCCTCACCCTGGAACAGCAACTGACCTCCGCCGGTTTCGACCTGCAACACAGCGAGATCAACGCGCCGGCCGATGGCATCGCGGTCAACCTCGGCGTGCACACCGAAGGCGCCGTGGTGCGGGCCGGCGAAACCCTGCTGGAAATCGTGCCCCAGGGCACGCGTCTGGAAGTGGAAGGGCACTTGCCGGTGCACCTGGTGGACAAGGTCGGCACCCACCTGCCGGTGGATATTCTGTTCACCGCCTTCAACCAGAGCCGCACCCCGCGCGTACCGGGGGAGGTGAGCCTGATTTCCGCCGACCAGATGCTCGATGAAAAGACCGGCGCGCCGTATTACGTGCTGCGCACCACCGTCAGCGAGGCTGCGCTGGAAAAACTCCACGGCCTGGTGATCAAGCCCGGCATGCCCGCCGAGATGTTCGTGCGCACCGGCGAGCGTTCGTTGCTCAACTACCTGTTCAAGCCGCTGCTGGATCGCGCCGGCTCCGCGTTGACCGAGGAATGAGCATGAAGCCCGTATGCCTCGCCTTGCTGTTGAGCTGCGCCAGTGCCCAGGCCGCGATGGGCCCGTTCGATGTGTACGAGCAGGCGCTGCGTAACGATCCGGTATTCCTCGGCGCGATCAAGGAGCGCGACGCCGGCCTGGAAAACCGCACCATTGGCCGCGCCGGCCTGCTGCCACGGCTGTCCTACACCTACAACAAGGGCCGCAACAACTCCGAAGCCCATCTGCCGGACGGCCGTGGCGGCAGTTATCGCGACGACCGCAACTACAACAGTTACGGCTCCACCTTCAGCCTGCAACAGCCGCTGTTCGACTACGAAGCCTATGCCAACTACCGCAAGGGCGTGGCCCAGGCGCTGTTTGCCGACGAGAGCTTTCGCGAAAAGAGCCAGGCACTGTTGGTGCGCGTACTGAGCTATTACACCCAGGCGCTGTTTGCCCAGGACCAGATCGACATCGCCCGTGCCAAGAAAAAAGCCTTCGAGCAGCAGTTCCAGCAGAACCAGCACCTGTTCCAGCAGGGCGAGGGCACCCGCACCGATATTCTTGAAGCCGAATCCCGTTACGAACTGGCCACCGCCGAAGAGATCCAGGCGCTGGACGAACAGGACGCGTCCCTGCGCGAGCTGGGCGCGCTGATTGGCGTGCAGAGCGTCAACATCGATGATCTGGCGCCGTTGAACCAGCGTTTCGGCGCCTTCACCCTCACGCCCGCCAACTACGACACCTGGCACGCACTGGCCCTGAGCAACAACCCCACGCTCGCGTCCCAGCGCCAGTCCCTGGAAGTGGCGCGCTACGAGGTGGAGCGCAACCGCGCCGGGCATCTGCCCAAGGTCACCGCGTATGCCAGCTCGCGCCAGCAGGAGTCCGACAGCGGCAACACCTACAACCAGCGCTACGACACCAACACCATCGGCGTCGAAATCAGCGTGCCGCTGTATGCCGGCGGCGGCGTATCGGCCTCAACCCGCCAGGCCAGCCGTGCCATGGAGCAGGCCGAATACGAGCTGGAAGGCAAGACCCGCGAAACTCTGATCGAACTGCGTCGCCAGTTCAGTGCGTGTTTGTCGGGGGTGAGCAAGCTGCGCGCCTATCAAAAGGCCCTGGCGTCGGCCGAGGCGCTGGTGGTCTCGACCAAACACAGCATCCTCGGCGGCGAGCGGGTCAACCTCGATGCGCTCAACGCCGAGCAGCAGCTCTACAGCACCCGCCGCGACCTGGCCCAGGCGCGTTACGACTACCTGATGGCCTGGACCAAATTGCATTACTACGCGGGCAATCTGCGCGACACCGACCTTGCGAAAGTGGATGAGGCCTTCGGCCCTGTGAACCAACGCCCATAACAACACCCACAGGATGGTTCTGATGATCACCGATTCGTCGCGTTTCAAACCCTTTACCGCAGGCTCCTTGCTGCTGTTGTCCGTGGCGGCGCAGGCGCAATACACCGAGACCGGCCAGCCGGGCAATCCCGCCAGTTGGCGCTCCGCCGAGTTCCAGAGTGACTGGGGCCTGGGCCGCATGAAGGCCGATGAAGCCTACGCCGCCGGCATCAATGGCAGCGGGGTGAAGATCGGCGCGCTGGATTCGGGCTTCGATGCCGGTCATCCAGAGGCTTCCACCGATCGTTTTCACGCGGTCACCGCCACGGGCACTTACCTGGACGGCAGCGCCTTCAGCACCACCGGCGCGCTCAACCCCAACAACGATTCCCATGGCACCCACGTCACCGGCACTATGGGCGCCGCCCGTGATGGCGTCGGCATGCACGGCGTGGCCTACAACGCGCAGGTCTATGTGGGCAACACCAACGCCAACGACAGCTTTCTGTTCGGCCCCACGCCCGACCCCAGGTACTTCAAGGCCGTGTACAGCGCCCTGGTGGACGCCGGCGTGCGCGCCATCAACAACAGCTGGGGCAGCCAGCCCAAGGACGTCAGCTACCAGACCCTCGGCGACCTGCACGCCGCCTACGCCCAGCACTACAACCGTGGCACCTGGCTGGACGCGGCGGCGGATGTGGCCAAAGCCGGGGTAATCAACGTGTTCAGCGCCGGCAACAGCGGCTACGCGAATGCCAGCGTGCGGGCCGCGCTGCCGTACTTCCAGCCGGAACTGGAAGGGCACTGGCTGGCGGTCTCGGGCCTGGATATCGCTAATAACCAGAAGTACAACACATGCGGAGTCGCCAAGTACTGGTGTATTTCCACCCCCGGTGCACTGATCAACAGCACCGTCCCCGGTGGCGGTTACGGGGTGAAATCCGGCACCTCGATGTCGGCGCCCCATGCCACCGGCGCGCTCGCGCTGGTGATGCAGCGCTACCCCTACATGAGCAACGAGCAGGCCCTGCAGGTGCTGCTGACCACCGCCACCCAACTCGACGGTTCGCTCACCCAGGCGCCCAACACCACGGTGGGTTGGGGGGTGCCCGACCTGGGCCGGGCGATGCACGGGCCGGGGCAGTTGCTCGGGGCGATGAACGTGACCCTCGCGGCCGGGCAGGGCGATGTGTGGAGCAATGGTATTTCCGACCAGGCGCTGATCCAGCGCCAGGCCGAGGACCGCGCCGAACAGGCCGCCTGGCAGCAAACCCTGCTCGATAAGGGCTGGCAAAACGGCGTCGGCGCGAACGCCAGCCAGCAGGACCAGACCGATTACGCGGTGGGCACGGCACGTGACCAGGCCGCCGCGCGGCGGGTGTATGAAGGCAGCCTGATCAAGTCCGGCGCGGGCACGCTGGTACTCAGCGGCGACAGCACCTATCGCGGCGCAACCACCGTTAACGGCGGGCTGCTGGCGGTCAATGGCTCGCTCACCTCGGCGGTCACCGTCAACGACAGCGGCACCCTCGGCGGCTCCGGGCGTATCGCCGCGCTGTCGGTGAACAGCGGCGGGCGCGTGGCGCCGGGCAATTCCGTGGGCACCTTGCAGGTGGCGGGCGACGTCAACCTGGCGGCGGGCTCCACCTATGCAGTGGAACTGACACCCAGCAGCAGCGACCGCATCGTCGCCGGCGGCCGGGCGATCCTTGGCGGTGGCAACGTGACCCTGGCCCTGGAAAACAGCCCAACCCTGCTCAGCGCGGCGCAGGCACACAGCCTGATTGGCCGCCAATACACCATCCTGCAAGCGGCCGGCGGGATTCAGGGGCAGTTTGGCCAGGTGCTGCCCGACTATCTGTTCCTCGGCGGGCGTCTCGATTACGCCGCCACGGGCGTGCAACTGAACGTGGCGCGCAATGACGCCACCTTCGCCAGCGTCGCCGCCAACCGCAACCAGCGCGCCGTGGCCACGGCCGCCGAGCAGCTCGGCGCGGGCAACCCGGTGTATGAAAGCGTGCTGCGTTCCGACTCCCTGGCAGGCGCGCAACAAGGCTTGCAGCAGTTGTCCGGCGAGATCTACCCGGCAGTGGGCGCCATGCTGATCAACGACAGCCGCCAGGTGCGCGATGCCGTGGGTGAGCGCTTGCGCCATGTGCCGATTGCCGGCGAGCGCAACCTGTGGCTCAAGGCCCTGGGCGCCTGGGGCAAGAGCGACAACCGCAGCGAAACCGCAGGCGCCACCACCTCCCTCGGCGGCCTGCTGTTGGGCGTGGACGGCGCGCTGGATGAGCAGACCCGCGTCGGCGTGGTGGCCGGCTACAGCGACAGCTCGCTGAACATGCGGGGCGGCAGCCATGCCTCGGCCTCGGTCGACAGCTACCACGTGGGTGCCTATGCCGGGCGCGAGCTGGGCAACTGGCGGCTGAGCCTCGGCGGTGCCTACAGCTGGCACCGCGGCGATGTGAAGCGCGACCTGCAATACGGCGACGTCAGCGGCAAGCAGAAGGCCAGCCTGGACGCGCGCAGTGCGCAACTGTTCAGCGAAGCGGCGTATCGCCTGCAGCTGCAACCGCTGGCACTGGAACCGTTCGCCAACCTGGCCTACGTGCATCTGGACAGCGATTCGTTCCACGAAAAAGGCGACGCAGCCGCGCTGGAACGCGGCAGTGATCGACGTGACGCCGTGCTGGGCACCCTCGGGCTGCGCGCGCTGAAAACCCTCGCGCTCAACGATCACCAGCAGCTCGCGCTGTCCGGGGCGCTGGGCTGGCAACACAGCCTGACCGCCGTCGAATCCGAAGAACATCTGGCGTTTGTGGCCGGTGGCCCGTCGTTTGCCGTGCGCAGCGCGCCGTTGCTGCGCGATGCGGCGCTGCTGGGCGTGCAGGCCAGCCTCGCGCTGAGCCAGGCGACGCGGGTCAATCTCGATTACAACGGGCAGTTGGGTGGCAGGGCAAAAACCCAGGGCGTAGGCCTGAGCCTGAACTGGCAGTTCTAAGGTGGGAGGGAGCAAGCCCCTCCCACAGGGATCTCTATATCCGTAATAAAAAACTAAGGAAGGTCACCGTGAACACACGCAAGTCAGGGTTAACAACCGCCATCGACAAGGCTTTGCGCCACCCGCGCAGCGCGCCCTGTGGCGCATTGCTGTGCTGCCTGGCCAGCCTGGGCACCGCCCACGCGGCCCCCTATGTGGAAACCGGCAAGCTGGGCGATGCCGCCAGTTGGCGCAGCGCTGAGTTCAACGCCGAATGGGGCCTGGGCGCCGTGCATGCCGACACCGCGTACGCCGCCGGCTACACCGGCAAGGGCGTAAAACTGGGCATCTTCGACCAGCCGGTGTACGCCGCGCACCCGGAGTTCGCCAGCCCCGGCAAAGTGGTGACGATTGTCACCGAGGGCATCCGCCAGTACACCGACCCCTATATTCCGGTAAAGGCCGGCGATGCGTTTCGCTATGACGGCACGCCGTCCCTGGGTTCCAACGGCAAGCTGGGCAACCACGGCACCCACGTCGGCGGGATCGCCGCAGGCAACCGCGATGGCGGGCCGATGCACGGCGTGGCCTACGGTGCGCAGATCATCAGCGCCGAGAACGGCGACCCCGGCCCCGAAGATGGCATCATCCTCGGCAACGATGGCGCGGTGTACAAGGCCGGTTGGGACGCCCTGGTGGCCAGCGGCGCGCGCATCATCAACAACAGTTGGGGCATCGGCATCGGTGACCCATATGCCAAGGGCGGCCGCGATCCGGCGTTTCCCAATTTCACCGTGAATGAAGCACAGGCCCAATTCAATAACATCCGCCCGATCCTCGGCACCCTTGCCGGCGGCGCCTACCAGGGCGCAATCGACGCCGCGCGCAGCGGCGTGCTGACCATCTTCGCCGCTGGCAACGACTACAACCGCAACAACCCGGATGCAATTTCGGGCCTGGCGTACTTCGTCCCGGAGATTGCGCCCAACTGGCTGTCGGTGGCCGCCTTGCAGCAGAACCCGGACACCGCGAGCGCCACGCCCTATGTGATCAGCACCTTTTCCTCGCGCTGCGGGTATGCGGCGAGTTTCTGCGTGTCGGCCCCCGGTACGAAGATCTTCAGCTCGGTCATCAACGGCACCAACCTGGACAACCTCACCACCGACTACGCCAACTTCAACGGCACCTCCATGGCCGCGCCCCATGTGGCGGGAAGTGCGGCGGTGTTGATGGAGCGTTTCCCGTACATGAGCGGCGACCAGATCTCCACGCTGCTCAAGACCACCGCCACCGACCTCGGCGCGCCGGGCATCGATTCGCTGTACGGCTGGGGCATGATCAACCTGGGCAAGGCCATCAACGGGCCGGGGATGCTGGTGACTGCCGAGGATATTCCGGCCGAGTTCCGCATCGACGGTGCCTACGGCAGCGGCCAGTTCGTCGCCGACCTGCCGGGCATCGGCGCGGTGGTGGATGCCGGCAAACCGACGCAGCGGGTGTGCACCGATGTGCATTGCGGGCTGGACGTGTGGAGCAATGACATTGCCGGGCATGGCGGCCTGACCAAGCTGGGCATCGGCACCCTGGTGCTGAGCGGCACCAACACCTACAGCGGCCCGACCCTGGTCAATCAGGGCCGGCTGGCAATCAACGGCTCGCTGACCTCGGACGTCACCGTCAGCCAGAGCGGCGTGGTCGGCGGCTCCGGGCGCATCGGTTCACTGTTGGCCAAAAGCGGCGGCACCGTGGCGCCGGGCAACTCCATCGGCACGCTGAACGTGGCCGGGGATGTGACGTTCGACGCAGGTTCCACCTACGCCGTGGAACTGTCGCCCACCCGCAGCGACCGCATCGTGGCCGGCGGCACCGCCACGCTCAACGGCGGCACCGTGACCCTGGCCCTGGAAAACAGCCCGACGTTGCTCAGCACGGCGCAGGCGCAAAGCCTGATCGGGCGCCAGTACAACATCCTGCAAGCGGCCGGCGGCATCAACGGCAGTTTTGCGGCGGTGCTGCCCGACTACGTGTTCATCGGCGGCAACCTGAACTACGCCGCCAACGGCGTGCAACTGGATGTGGCGCGCAACGCCAACAGCTTTGCCAGCGTGGGCGTCACCGATAACCAGCGCGCCGTGGCCGCAGCCGCCGAGCAGTTGGGCGCGGGCAATGCGGTGTACGAAAGCCTGCTGCTGGCGCCCACAGCCGCGTCGGCCCGCAGCGCGTTCCAGCAACTGTCGGGGGAAATCTATCCGGCGCTGGAGACCGCGCTGGTCAACGACAGCCGCTACGTGCGCGAGGCCGTGGGCGAGCGCTTGCGCAATGGTGAAATGGGTGCCTCCAGCGACACCGTCGACAGCCGCGGCAACGTCTGGATCAAGGCCCTCGGCGCCTGGGGCAAGACCGACAGCCGCAGCGACACGGCGGGCTACACCACGTCGATTGGCGGCATGCTCGCCGGGGTTGACGGGGCATTGGATGAGTCCACCCGTATCGGCCTGGTGGCGGGCTACAGCGACACTTCACTGAACATGGGCAGCGACACCCATTCGCGCGCGTCGGTCGACAGCTACCACTTCGGTGCCTATGCCGGGCATGAGATCGGTGCCTGGCGCCTGAGCGGCGGGGCGACCTACAGCTGGCACCGCGCCGACGTGAAGCGCGACCTGCAATACGGCGACGTCGCCGGCAAGCAGAAAGCCAAGGTCGATGCCCGCAGCACGCAAGTGTTCACCGAGGCAGCCTACCGCGTAAATCTGCCGGCGCTGGCGCTGGAACCCTTCGCCAACCTGGCCTACGTGCACCTGGACAGCGATGGTTTTACCGAGAAGGGCGATGCCGCCGCGTTGAAAAGCCGTGACGACACCCGCGACCTGGTGCTGAGCACCCTGGGCCTGCGTGCGTTGAAGACCTTCAATGTGAATGACCACCAGCAACTGGAGCTGTCCGGCACCCTGGGCTGGCAGCACAACCTGGGCAGCACCGATTCCGAGCAGCACCTGGCGTTTGCGTCGGGCGGCCCGTCGTTTGCGGTGCAGAGTGCGCCGATGGTGCGTGATGCGGCACTGGTTGGCGCGCGGGTGAGCCTGGCGTTGAGCAAGGATGCGCGGGTGAACTTCGACTACAACGGCCTGTTGGCCAGCAAGGAGAAGGTCCACGGGGTGGGGTTGAGCCTCGACTGGGCGTTCTGACGCATGAAGCGTTCCCGCGCGCGACGCGGGAACGATCGATTGGCTTTCTCGACAACATCAACAAAAGAGAGGCACGAGCGATGGGTATCTTTGACTATAAAAACCTCGGCACCGAGGGCTCCAAAGCATTGTTCGCCGATGCCATGGCGATCACGCTGTACACGTATCACAACCTGGACAACGGCTTTGCCGTGGGCTATCAGCACAATGGGCTGGGCCTCGGCTTGCCCGCCACGCTGGTGGGCGCCTTGCTTGGCAGCACTGATTCCCAGGGGGTGATTCCGGGTATCCCGTGGAATCCGGACTCGGAAAAAGCGGCGCTGGACGCGGTGCAAAAAGCCGGCTGGACGCCGATCAGCGCCGCCGCCCTGGGCTACGCCGGCAAGGTCGACGCCCGGGGCACGTTCTTTGGCGAAAAGGCCGGCTACACCACGGCGCAGGTCGAGGTGCTGGGCAAGTACGACGATGCCGGCAAATTGCTGGAAATCGGCATCGGTTTTCGCGGCACCTCCGGCCCACGGGAAAACCTGATCAGCGACTCCATCGGCGACCTGATCAGCGACCTGCTGGCCGCGCTGGGCCCCAGGGATTATGCAAAAAACTACGCGGGCGAAGCCTTTGGCGGCTTGCTCAAGAACGTCGCTGACTATGCCGGCGCCCACGGCCTGAGCGGTAACGACGTGCTGGTCAGCGGGCACAGCCTGGGCGGGCTGGCGGTCAACAGTATGGCCGACCTGAGTGGCAATAAATGGTCAGGTTTCTACAAGGACGCCCACTACGTGGCCTACGCTTCGCCGACCCAGAGCGCCGGCGACAAGGTGCTCAATATCGGCTTTGAGAACGACCCGGTGTTCCGTGCGCTGGACGGTTCATCGGTCAACTTCGCGTCCCTGGGCGTGCACGATAAGCCCCATGAGTCGACCACCGACAATATCGTCAACTTCAATGACCACTACGCCTCGACGCTGTGGAATGTGCTGCCGTTTTCCATCGCCAACCTGCCCACCTGGTTCGCTCATTTGCCCAGCGGTTATGGCGACGGCATGACACGCATCCTGGAGTCCGGCTTCTACGAGCAGATGACGCGCGACGCCACGGTGATCGTCGCCAACCTGTCGGACCCGGCGCGGGCCAACACCTGGGTGCAGGACCTCAACCGCAATGCCGAGCCGCACAAGGGCAACACGTTCATCCTTGGCAGCGACGGCAATGACCTTATCCAGGGCGGCACGGGCGCCGACTTTATCGAGGGGGGCAAAGGCAACGACACCCTCCGCGACCACAGCGGGCACAACACCTTTCTGTTCAGCGGGCAGTTCGGCCATGACCGGGTGATCGGCTATCAGCCTACCGACACGCTGGTGTTCAGCGGCGTGCAGGGCAGCACGGATTACCGCGATCACGCCAGAGTGGTTGGCGCGGATACGGTGCTCAGCTTTGGTGGGGATTCGGTGACGCTGGTGGGGGTGGCGAGTTTGTCGGGGGAGGGAATAGTCATCAGCTAAGGACTGAATGCGTTCGAAACGGTGTGAGGGGCTTTGAACGCACTGCTTGAAACAATGAAGACCAAAGGTGGGAGGGGGCTTGCTCCCGATAGCGGCGGGTCAGCAACAGATGGGCTGACTGATACACCGCTATCGGGAGCAAGCCCCCTCCCACAGGATCGCTTAGACGCTAGTCTTCCTTGCGCACCGTGGCCACGTCATCGGCCTTGATGCGGATGCGCTTGCCGGCAATATCGGTGAACTCATAGAAGCCGTCGGCCGTCTTGGCGTTGGGGGCGTCCTTGGTCAGGTATTGCGTGCCGTTTTGCAGCGTGACGACCGTTTGCGTGGCGCAACCGGCCAGCAGCAGAAAAGTGAGTGCAACCAGCGGCAGACCCAAATTCTTCATGTTCATAACCCTTACCTTCACTCTGAAAAGTCCCGCAGCTGCTGGCTGCGGGCCATAAATGGTACGCCATCGATTCCCCTATCTGATCACTTTTATACAAAAAGTTGCGTGCGCCATTTATCTATTACCGATTGCAACAAGACCTGGGCAACGGCACTCTGTATGCATAACCAGTATTTGATTGCTTGCGCCATGGCCAATCCCCTCGACGATCCCCTGTATTACCTGCACAACTTCCGCCAAGTGCTGCATTGGCTGGGGCAACGCTATGCCGATTTGCTCGACGCCGACGAAGAGCATTTCATTCAGCAATTTGACAGGTTGCCGCAGCCGTCCCAGGCGTTATTGGTGCGCATGGTGATGCGCAAGGGTGTGCATTTTCGCGCGGGTAAGCTCAATTATCTGGAGATCGGTTGCCCCCATGCGGCGGCGGCGCCGTTGCTCGGGCTGGGCTGGGTGGAGGATCAGAGCCCGCTGGAGTTTGAGGTGCTGTTCAGCGTGCTGCAAAAAAGCGAACTGCTCGCGGCGTTCAAACCCTGGATCGAACACCCCAGAGGCAACAAGGCCGACTGGCTGGAACAGCTGGCCGCGCAGTTCCCCGACAGCCGCAGTTTCGCCCAGTGGTGCCCGGCGCTGCCCGATACGCTCTACAGCCTCACCGTGATGCAGTTGTGCGACCGCCTGCGCCTGATGTTCTTCGGCAACCTGCACCAGGACTGGTCTGAGTTCGTGCTCGCCGACCTGGGCATTCATACCTATGAAAAAGTTGCCTTCTGCACTGAATCCCGGGGCCTGCGCAGCCGCGATGACGTGCACGGCTACTTGTTTTTGCACCAGTGCCAGCAGGCTTTCGAGACGGGCGAAGCCGTGGATGAGGTGCTGGAGCAGATTGCCACGCTGAAAACCGACAACCCCTGGCTGGAAAAGCGCCGCGCCAAGCTGCTGTTGCAGATCGGCCAGCTGTGCGAGCGCAGCGCCGAACTGGCGCTGGCCGAGCAGATTTACCGGGCATGCAGCCACCCCGGCGCCCGCGCGCGGCTGATCCGCGTGCTGGAACGCCAGGAGGCCTACGCCCAGGCCATGGCCCTGGCGTGTCTGGCGCAGCAGGCACCGCACAGCGCGGCCGAGCAGCAACACCTGCTGCGGGTGCTGCCGCGCCTGCGCCGCAAGCTGGGCGAGCCGGCGCTGCCCAAGGCCCGGCCGCGGCCAGTCACGCGCCTGGACCTGGCGCTGGCGGTGCCGACGCCGGTGATGTCGGTGGAGTACTGCGTGCAGGCGCACCTCAGTGAGCCTGACGCACCGGTGCATTACGTGGAAAACGGGCTGATCAACTCACTGTTCGGCCTGTTGTGTTGGGAGGTGATTTTCGCGCCGCTGCCGGGGTCGTTTTTTCACCCGTTCCAGCGCGGGCCTGCGGACTTGCACAGCGAAGACTTCCATCAGCGCCGTGCGCCGCTGTTCGCCGCGTGTTTCGAGCAATTGCAGGATGAGCGCTACAAAACCAGTATCCGCCAGCGCTATGTGGAGAAATGGGGCATCCAGTCACCGTTCGTGTTCTGGAACCTGCTCAGCGACGAGTTGCTCGAACAGGCGCTGACCTGCCTGCCCGCCGAGCACCTGCGCTACTGGTTCGAACGCCTGCTGCTGGATATTCGCGCCAACCGTGCCGGGATGCCGGACCTGATCCAGTTCTGGCCGGCGCAGAAGACCTACCGCATGATCGAGGTCAAGGGCCCCGGCGACCGCTTGCAGGACAATCAATTGCGCTGGCTGGAATTCTGCGGCGAGTACCAGATGCCGGTCACCGTCTGCTACGTGCGCTGGGCGGAGCAGCCCGCTTGAGCTACAGCGTGGCTGTGCGGGCGCTGTGTGAGTTCACCGCCAAGGTCGGCGACCTCGACCTGCGTTTTACCCCATCGCCCAGCGCCCAGGAAGGCATCATCGGCCATCGCACGGTGGCGTCCCGGCGCAGCGCGCATTACCAGCACGAAGTGGCCCTTGAGGGCGAGTACCAGCAGCTCAAGGTGCGGGGCAGGGCGGACGGCTACGACCCCGACAGCAATCGCCTGGAAGAGGTGAAGACCTACCGTGGCGACCTCGGTGCCCAGCCTGCCAATCACCGGCTGCTGCATTGGGCGCAGGTCAAGGTGTACGGCTGGTTGATGTGCCAGAAGCTCGGGCTGAGCGAGATCAACCTGGCGCTGGTGTATTTCGATATCGTCGGCGAGGGCGAGACCCTGCTTAGCCAGCCCTTCCAGGCGGCGCAACTCGAAGCGTTCTTCAATCAGCACTGTGCGCTGTTCCTCGACTGGGCGCGCCTGCAAATGCAGCACCGCGAAGCCCGTAATCAGGCGGCGCAAACCCTGGCCTTCCCCCATGCCGCGTTTCGCCCCGGCCAGCGCGTATTGGCCGAGACGGTGTACAAGGCAGTGAGCACCGGCCGCTGCCTGATGGCCCAGGCGCCGACCGGCATCGGCAAGACCGTCGGCACGATTTTCCCGCTGCTCAAGGCCCTGGGGCCCCAGCAACTGGACACGCTGTTCTTCCTTACCGCCAAGACGCCCGGGCGCAAGCTGGCTCTGGATGCCGCGCAGGTCTTGTACGACAGCCACCCGGAGTTACCGCTGCGGGTGCTGGAGCTGGTGGCGCGAGACAAGGCCTGCGAGCACCTGGACAAGGCCTGCCACGGCGAATCGTGCCCGTTGGCCAAAGGCTTTTATGATCGCCTGCCCGCCGCCCGCGCCGCCGCGTCCAGGGTGCGCCTGCTCGATCAACGCAGCCTGCGCGAAGTGGCCCTGGCCCATGACGTGTGCCCTTATTACCTGAGCCAGGAAATGGCGCGCTGGAGCGACCTGGTCGTCGCCGACTACAACTACTATTTCGACTTTGCCGCCATGTTGTTCGGCCTGGCCCAGCTCAACCAATGGCGGGCCGCCGTGCTGGTCGACGAAGCCCACAACCTGGTCGAACGGGCGCGCGCGATGTACAGCGCGAGCCTCGACCAGTACACACTCAAGACCTTGCGCGACACGGCGCCGGAGTCCTTGAAGAAACCCTTGCAGCGCCTCAACCGTGAATGGAATGCGCTGCACAAGGACCAGGTCGCGCCGTATCAGGCCTACGGTGCTCGGCCGGAAAAACTGTTGCAGGCGTTGAGCCTGTGCGTCGGCGCGCTGGGCGACTACTTCAACGAGCGTCCCGAGGCCCTCAGCGGTGACCTGCAGGCCTTCTATTTCGAGGCGCTGCAATTTGCCAAGGTGGCGGAGCTGTTCAACGAACACTTCATCTTCGATATCAGCAAACGTCAGCTCAACGGCAAGCGCAGCAGCTCAACCTTGTGCCTGCGCAATGTGGTGCCCGCCCAATTCATTGGCCCCAGGCTTACCGCCGCGCGCAGCAGCGTGCTGTTTTCCGCGACCCTGAGCCCACGGCATTACTACGCCGACCTGTTGGGCCTGCCGGCGGACACGGCCTGGGTGGATGTCGAGTCGCCGTTCAAGGCGGAGCAGTTGCAGGTGCACATTGTCGAGCGTATCTCCACGCGCTTCGTGCATCGCCAGGCGTCGCTGGCACCCATCGTCGAGTTGATTGCGCGGCAGTTCACCGCGCAACCGGGTAACTATCTGGCGTTTTTTTCAAGCTTCGATTACCTGCAACAGGTCGCCCAACTGATGGCCGAACGGCACCCGCAGATTGCCCTGTGGCTGCAATCGCGCGGCATGGCCGAGGCCGAGCGCCAGGGGTTTCTCGACCAGTTCACGCAGCACAGCCAGGGCATTGGCTTTGCCGTGCTGGGCGGCGCATTCGGCGAAGGCATCGACCTGCCCGGCGCGCGCTTGATCGGCGCGTTTGTGGCGACACTGGGCCTGCCCCAGTTGAACCCGGTCAATGAGCAGATGAAGCTGCGCATGGGCGCGATCTTCGGCGCCGGGTATGACTACACCTATTTGTATCCCGGCATTCAGAAGGTGGTGCAGGCGGCGGGCAGGGTGATTCGCAGCCAGCAGGACCGGGGCGTGGTGATGCTGATCGACGACCGCTTTGGCGAGGCGCGGGTGCGGCAGTTGTTGCCCAGGTGGTGGGCCGTGCACGCCAACGGGGTCTGATGGTTTCAGGCAGCCACATTCCTCTGGTGAGTGGGCTTATTGTGGCGAGCAGGCTTGTCCTGCGTTGGGCTGCGCAGCAGCCCCAAAGCCAGGCGCTGAGCCGTATCAGGTACACCGCGTTTTGCTTGATTGGGGGCGCTGCGCACCCCAACGCGGGGCAAGCCCGCTCGCCACAATAAGCCCGCTCGACACAACAGCCCGCTTGCCACAGAGCGTTGCGCAGGCTCCCTTTCAGACCACTTCCAGGTAGGAACTTTGGATGGATCGGGCCAGTTCGCGCACGGTGTCGATGAACTCGATCAAGCGCATATGCAGGCCGTCCTCCAGAATCTCGTCGATGCCGGTGTAGCGCAGCCGCGCCTCGAACTCCGCCGCCAGGCGTTGCGCGGTGCGGCCGTAGCTGCCGGGCAGGTCAGCGAGGATCTGGCTCAGTTCCTCGATACAGGCGTGCAACGAGCGTGGAACGTCGCTGCGCAACAGCAGCAGTTCGGACACCGAGCGCGCGTTGAGGGCATTCGGGTACAGCTCGGTATACGCCTCGAAGGACGACAATGCGCGCAGCAGGGCGCTCCACTGGTAGTAGCCGCGTGCCGACAGGTCGCTGACTTCTTCGGACTCTTCGCCGAACATCTCGTAGCGCGCATCCAGCAGGCGCAGGGTGTTGTCGGCGCGTTCGACAAAGGTGCCCAGGCGGATGAAGCGGTAGGCGTCATTGCGCATGATGGTGCCCGAGGTGGCGCCGCGAAACAGGTGCGAGCGCTGCTTGACCCAGTCGCAGAAGTGGCTGATGCCATGTCGTGCGAGGCCGCCGGCGGCGATGCTGCGCATTTCCAGCCAGGTGGCGTTGAGGTTTTCCCACATGTCGGCGGTGATGCGCCCGCGTACCGCGTGGGCATTGCCGCGTGCGGCGCGCAGGCAGTTGTAGATGCTGGCCGGGTTTTCTTCGTCGAGGGCGAAGAAGTGCAGCATGCGTTCGGCGTCCAGGGTCTGGTGGCGCTCCAGGTAATTTTCCAGGGTGCCGCTGCTGAGCAGCGACATGGCCAGTTCGTCCAGCCCGTCACTGCGCCCGGCCTGGGGCATCAGCGACAACGAGTAACTGACTTCGAGCATGCGTGCCAGGTTTTCGGCGCGCTCCAGGTAACGTGACATCCAGTACAGATCTGCGGCGGTTCTACTCAGCATATTCAGTCCTCCACCACCCAGGTGTCCTTGGTTCCGCCGCCCTGCGACGAGTTGACGATCAGCGAGCCTTCACGCAGCGCCACCCGCGTGAGACCACCGGGCACCAGACGGGTTTCCTTGCCCGAGAGGACAAAGGGGCGCAAGTCGATGTGCCGGGGCGCAATGCCGTTTTCGACGAACGTGGGGCAGGTGGACAGGCTCAGGGTCGGCTGGGCGATGTAGGCATGGGGGCGCGCCTTGATGCGTTGGCGGAAGTCCTCGATCTCGGCGGCCGTGGACGCGGGGCCCACCAGCATGCCGTAGCCGCCGGAACCCTGGGTTTCCTTGACCACCAGCTCGCCGAGGTTGGCCAGCACGTGGGACAGTTCATCAGGCTTGCGGCACTGGAAGGTCGGCACGTTCTGCAGGATCGGTTCTTCGTCCAGGTAAAACTTGATCATCGCCGGCACGTAGGGGTAGATCGACTTGTCGTCGGCCACGCCGGTACCGATGGCGTTGGCCAGCACCACGTTGCCCGCGCAATAGGCGGCCACCAGGCCGGGCACGCCGAGCATGGATTCGGCGTTGAACGCCTGCGGGTCGAGGAACGCGTCGTCGATGCGGCGGTAAATCACGTCGACGGCCTTGGGCCCGTCGGTGGTGCGCATGAATACCTTGAGGTCGTGCACGAACAAGTCGGCGCCTTCCACCAGTTCCACGCCCATTTCCCGCGCCAGAAAGGCATGCTCGAAAAACGCACTGTTGAAGCGGCCAGGGGTCAGCACCACCACATTCGGGTTGTCGAGGCGGCTGGAACTCTTGAGGGTCTTGAGCAGCAGGTTGGGGTAGTGGTCCACCGGCGCGATGCGCTGTCTGGCGAACACTTCGGGGAACAGGCGCATCATCATCTTGCGGTCTTCGAGCATGTAGCTCACGCCGCTGGGGGTGCGCAGGTTGTCTTCGAGCACGTAGTAGGTGCCGTCGCCGTCGCGCACCAGGTCGACGCCGGAGATGTGCGAGTAGATGCCGCGGTGCAGGTCCAGCCCGACCATTGCCTTTTGATAGCCTTCGTTGCCCAGCACCTGTTCCGCCGGAATGATGCCGGCCTTGATGATGCGCTGGTCGTGGTAGATGTCGGCGAGGAACATGTTCAGTGCATTGACGCGCTGGATACAGCCGCGCTCGATCACGCTCCACTCGCTGGCGGGAATGCTGCGCGGGATGATGTCGAAGGGGATCAGGCGCTCGGTGTCCTGTTCATCGCCGTACAGGGTGAACGTGATCCCGGCGCGGTGAAACAGCAAATCTGCCTCGCGGCGACGCTGGGCCAGCAGTTCCGGCGGCGTATTGGCCAGCCAGCGCGAGAAATCCTGGTAATGCGCACGGCACTCGCCGTTCGCGTCATTCATTTCGTCAAAGAAAGATCGAGCCATTCCGATACCTTGTCAGTGCCCAGGGGTGCATGGGTGGCACTGCCGCTTTTAAAAACGCATTTTTTATATGAGCCCGTGGCGCAGGGTGCCAACAGGCCTGGTCCTTTCTTTCTGGTGGGGGGGCTCTGGGTCGGGGGGTAACGCTTGCTCCTGTTTACGGGCAGATGAAAGGGTTAAGCAATGCATGTGCCGAAATGGCCTTCAGGCGCCGATTACTTGTGGCGAGCGGGCTCGCCCTTTAAGCGCAGATTCCCTGTGGCGAGCAGGCTTGTCCTGCGTTGGGCTGCGCAGCAGCCCCAAAACCAGGCGCTGAGCCGTATCAGGGACACCGCGTTTTGCTCGATTGGGGGCGCTTCGCACCCCAACGCGGGGCAAGCCCGCTCGCCACAATAAGCCCACAAATTTTCCTTAACTGAACGGCATTAGGGCAAGCCCGCTCGCCACGGTGCCCCGTTCGCCACGATAGGGCGTTCCACCTCAGATCGCTCGCGCAGTGCTCTTTAATGGTGCGTAACTAACTTGAACTTCGCCCACGCTCGATTCTTCTAATTGGCATTCGACAATCTGCGGAGTACCGTCGTGCCAACCATCATCTCGCCCGATACCCCGGAATCGGCCCTGACCGACCACAGCGAGCACAACGCCAAGATCTTCGGTTCGCCCAAGGACCGGCTGGACTTCTACCGCCGAGAAATCCAGTACGAAACCACCATCCTCGCCAACCGCACCGATGCCTACCTCACCGCGCAGTCATTCCTGGTGATCGCCTTCGTCTCCGGCATGGGCAACCTCAATCCGGAGTGGGGCAAGCTGTTTACCCTGGTGGTGCCGGTGTTCCTGGTGGCGCTGGGTATTTTGAGTTCGCTGAATGCCTGGCCCGGTATTCGCGCGGCGTATGAAATCATCGACCACTGGCACTATAAGCAGAGCGAACTGCTGCGCAGCGAGCCGGTGATGGGCATGGCCTACGATGAGTCGCCGCTGTTTTCCGAAATGGAGTCCTCCCACAAGGGCTATCGCAAGTCGCTGTTGTTCTCCATGCGTGCACCCTGGCTGTTCATGGTGTTCTGGTTGGTGCTGGGCATTTATGCGTTCTATATCCAGGTCGACAATCCGATCCGCTGAGCACTCGGAAGGAACTTCGCTCGTCGGCGCGGCGCCTTAGTTTTACGCAGTACAGATTTCCCTCAGACCTGCGAAGAGGTGCCCCATGAACACCAGCGACGACCCGCAAACCAGCAACCGTAACGACCCGGCCATCGATGGCGGCGAGCCGGCCCCAGGCAGCGCTGTCAATGCGCCCAAGGATCCAGCGGCTGCCAGCGACCCCAAGGCAAAGGAGAACGAGTTCAGCCCGGATTTCGAACCCGAGCCCGAGCACAAACCTGAAACCGATGCCGATATCGATACTCAGGGCGGCTAGAGGAGAACGTCATGTCAAAAGAACTCGACCTGGAAGACGACCCCAACGATCCGGGCAACGAAGACCCGGGCTCGTTGATGGACGATGCCACCGCGCCGCTCAAGGAGGATGCCACTGTGCCTCTCAACGATCTGGATGACGCGGCAGACGTCGGCAATACTGAGCGTCAGGACTGACCCTTCGCCCTGGCTCGTCGTTCATACCATGCCAGCATTGGCTGGGTACTCAGGCCATGCACGACGATGCTCAGGGCAATCACCGATACGGTAAGGTTCACCGCCACGGCGCTGCTGGTGCCGATCAGCCCATGGTTGAGGGCGTAGAACAGGTAGTAGATGCTGCCGATGCCGCGAATCCCGAACCAACCCATCAGGCCGCGTTGCTGGCGGTCGACCAGGCTGCCCCAGGGCATGGCGAATACGCTGACCGGGCGAATCACGCAAAACAGCAATGCCGCCACCAACAGCGCGCGCCAGTCCCAATGGCTGACCAGCACGATGCCCAAGACGGTCACCAGAAACACTTCCATCGAGCGTTCCACCAGGCTGCCGAACGAGAGCATGTCGCCCATCATCACGCCTGCCGCAATCTGCGTATCGGCCAGTTCACTGACGTCGCCTTGCAGGGCACGCTCCGGCTCCACTTCCAGGTGACCGACCACGGGCAGTGCCAGGTGCTCGGCGGGTGTCCTGGCGTTGCCGGTGGATTTGAGTTCGGCTTGGCGCAGGCCGAGCCCGGCAGCGAACACCGACAGAAAACCGTAGCCACCGATCGCTTCGGCGACCACGTAGGCCAGTGCGATCAGCGCCAGGGTCAGGTAGTCATTGGGCGACAGGGTGCTGTCGTCGTGGGTGATGCGCAGCCACAAGGTGACGCGGCCGATGCCCCGGCCCATCCAGTAACCCACCAGCAACCCGGCTGGCACTGCCCAGATCAGATTCTTCAGAACCCAGCCGCCGAGCCAGTCGCCGTCGAAACCGCCATGCTGCATGAACAGCAGGCTGAAGATCACGAAGGGGAAGGCCGTGCCGTCGTTCAAACCGGCCTCGCCCGAGAGGCCAAAGCGCAGCGCGTCGTAGTCCTGGGCATTGTTGACCTGTACCAGGCCGGCCAGCACCGGGTCGGTGGGTGCCAGGATTGCCCCCACCAGCAATGACACACCCCACGACAATTGCAGCAGGTAATGCAGCGCCAGGCAGGTGCCGAGGATGGTCAGCAGCATCACCGGCCCGGCCATGCCGAACGCAGTGCGCCAGAGGCGATGGCTGAGCGGAAGGCGCAGCTTGAGGCCGCTGACAAACAGCGAAAACAGCACGGCGACTTCGGTCAGGTGTTCCATCCAGCGCGCGGAACCCTTGATGTCCAGGTGCAACAGGTCAACCCCCAGCGGACCAATCGCGACGCCCAGCAACAGGCACACCGCCGAGGTGGTCACCGGCATCCAGCGCAGGTAGGAAGAGGTGAGGGCGAGGGTGAGCAATACGGCGCCGAGTACGGCCAACCATAGAATGAATGTCATCGAGCGCGTTCCGGGCCGTGGTGTATGCAGGTTGGAGGGCCGCGCCCGGGTGCGGGTTCAAAGTGATTCCATTCACTTTGAGGGATGAGGCAGGCTCAGGCGGCGCGACGCCTGATGCTGGACTCCAGGGTGCTGGAAGGCGTGAACACCATGTCGTAGCCGCCGCCGTCATCCATGAAACGTTGAATGCCGGCCTGCTGTTCCCGACCCAACGTATAGACGTTAGCCGTGCCTGCGGTGGCAGGCTTCAGCCTGGTGCCACCTAAGGCGTGGTCCAGCGACAGAGAGTTGGAGTGGTAGAGGTACAATTGGCCGTCGGGGGCTTTTTGAATATAGGCGGCGTGCACGATTTTGTCCTTGTTATAGCCGCGCCGGCTGACAAAGGTAACGATGCCTGATTCGGTAATGTCGGCTGCATTAAAGCTGCTTTTCAGAGTGTCCGGACGGATTTGCATCATGCGGTTATAGGTCTGTGATCCGCCATTGAGTACTTCGGGAACGATCACCTTGAACGCCGTGTCAGTGATCTTTCTGTCGGCCTGGGCGGCGCGTAACGCAGTCGCATAACAAATGTCCAGTTGGGTGCTCTTATCCAGTTTTTTATACAACGTCTTCATGTTTTCGCAGAGTTCACCGCTGGAAATCACCTTGGCCTGAAAGTTCTCTAGCGGCGGCCCGAAGGGTTTTTGCGTGGCTGGGTTGATGGCATGCCATTGACCGGTCGCTTCGTCCAATTTCGCCAGTGCCCCGACATCACTTGCGCCATTGACCCCCTTGAGTGTGCCTTGGGCGATATTGGGTTTTTTCGCCAGTGCGGCCACGTCAACTTTCGTCAACCCTGCCAGTAGCTTTTCCGCGCGGGAAACGCCCCGGCGAGCGAGGTTGATAGCCCCCCGGGCCAGGTCATCCAGACCGCTCAGAGGATTGAGCGTGCCTACCGCTGCACGGCCGAGGATCTTGCCCGCACGGGCGATTTTGGACAGTGCCGAGGCTCCAACTGACAGGGCTTTCGTGACCTTGGCCGTGGCGCCAAGGCCGACCGCGAAGCCAAAGATATCGAACGCCAGGTCAACGAAACCTTCGAGCGTTTTGCCCTCGATGAAATGCTTGATCGCCGACCGGAACGGGATCAGGTTGAGCGCAATCTCTTCGATGATGCGGTAAGTGGGCACTTGCGTTTCAAAGGTTGTCGCACCTTTGGCGTAGCGCTTTATCGCAGGCAGTTCCATGTCTGCGATGACAGCCTCGGCAAGGTAGCGGGTTCTGTCACTGGCGTAGCTGTAGGGTGTGCCGTGTTCACCTTTTTTTTCATCCGTCAGTCTGTAGGGATACTCACCACCGGGCGTTATGACGTCGTATCTTTTTCCTTTGGAAGGATGCCAACTGTCGGTGGGCTGGCGCTCCTTGTAGACCTTGCCTGGTAGTTGGGTGATGGTGCCCTTCAGTCGATTGATTGCATAAGTAACAGATGTACCGTTGCGCACGGTTTCGACCAGTACAGTGCCTTTTTCAACGGGTAGGGGATGATCGTTTCGCCAGTAGTCGATTTCCGTACGGACGGTTATTTTTCCAAACTCAAGATTCTGCCGGTCTTCCAGTGGCAGGTTTGAAACCAGGGTTTTTATTTGCGCCGCAGTCGTCTTCTTCACCGCGTTGGCGTAATCGGTAAATGCCGTTTCGAAAAGCTGTCGCGGGGAGGGCAAATCCTTGATTTTTGCCAGTACCGCCTTGATGTCGATTCCTTTTGACAACGCGTTCCAGGTGCCGCGAGTAAAGTCGTCGCCAATCGGTATTGATATCACCCCGGGTATGAATTTCAGCCAAGACAGCCCAACCGTTAAATTTCCATCCGGCGCTTGTCGCAGGAAGCGGCCATCGATAAACAGATCCAGTATCGAGTAAGGGCCTGGGAAGTCCTTGTTGGAGGGTTCGAGCTCAATGCATTTCGCTTCGAACAGTTTCGGGTCCATGTCCGGCAGCGCTTTTTTCAATTGCTCCAAGGCAAGGGCGCTGGCTGTCGGCATTTGCGGGACTTGCGTTTCTGCGGCTTCGCGCAGTTCGCCAATCTGGTTGTTGAATGCGTTACACACTTCGGTCAACGCGCTTTCGGTTACCGGATAGCCCAAGCCATTTGCAACAGCCCAGTCCTTGATCGCGTCTTGCTGGGCGGCGTACTCGACCTGACGCTCGTGATCGTTAATCGGCGCAGCGCTGGCATGCAGCATGATCTGCGCATAGCTCATCCCTGCCGTTGTTCCAGGTGCTTTCGCTTCGATACGGGCAACCGCTGTGGTGAAGCTGACCCAGCTATGAGCACCTACTTTCACTTGTTTGGGGATGTCGTTGACCAGAAACTGTGGCGCTAGTCTGGCCAGTTGCAGGTGAGCCCTGATGGTTGCCGTCTCGGCGGATTCGGCGTTGCCGTTGGCGAGCAGGTATTCAGCCAGCTCCTTGACGATGATTGAGGGTGTCTTGTCGGCGTTTTGCGCGGTGACCAGTGGGAAGCCCTCGATATGGGGCTGCGGGGAGTGAGTCGTCACGCCTTCGATGTTGCTGCTGCTCTCCAGGTTCAGGGCTGCCAGCAGCCAGTCGCTGGGGCTGCCCTTGATGGCGAGCTGCTCAAAAAAGGCTTGAAGCGCTTCGCCCAATGCCTTGCCCTTGGGGGACCTGAGCAAGTCATTGAGCAGCCGCCGCGGATCGCGCAGCTCTTGCGGGGAAACAGGCCTGTCGCGCAGCAAATGAGTGAGAACGGTGTCATCGTGAAATACCCTCACAGTGCCGAGTCGAGCTGAGTGGATAACCTGCTTGAGTTGACGCTGTCTGTCCTGCTCAAGGGGTTCGGGCCAGGCCAGTGCGCCCCCCAGGTTGCCATGGATGGGTGAGGTGAGGGCAGGCGTTGCCAGTGCGGTCGCCAGGTTCTCTAACTGCTGGTGATTCGTTGGAATGTCCCAGCCGTGGTCCTTGAGCAATTTCACAAGGCTGACCCGGTTCGTTTTGCCGGTTCTATCCGGATAGTAGGAGGCGTGTTCAGAGAGATAAACGTGCTTCTTTAACTCGTTTTCAATCTGCCCGTGATAGTCGATGCCATTTTTCACGGTGTTCGCCACGTATTGCAGCGTGGAGGCGGCAACGTGGCGGGTATGGATATCGGCCAGCGCTGCTTTCTGCTCGAAGAGTGCATCTTCACTACGCGCGCTGATCAACGCTCGGCGTGTGTTCGGGTCGAGTGGCCTGAAGTTCTGATCGCGCTCGATGGTCTGCGCGCGTTGACGCCTTTCGAACGGTGTCGACCCGTTGGGCTCTTGATAAAAACGTCCGACGATCCACCACGGAACCGGTTCATCGACCTGGGTGACAGGTGGCTTGAAGGCGGTTCCCACTTCGAGTAAACGCGCAGCTTCGATAATGGGCCCGCTGACTGCGCGCCAATGGGCATCGTCTTGCCCTGCCTTGTGCGGTTTTCCCTTGACCATGAAGGCGATTTCGCCCGTCTGTGGGTCGAGCGTGATCGAGCTGCGGTTGATACCGTGGTCTTGAATCCACTGGCGCACATCGGTGGACTGGAACGCGTCACGTAGTTGGCCCCACCACTGGCCGAAGGTGGAGTGGGGCGGCACGTGATTGATGGTGGGCGTGGTGCTGCTTTGGGCGGCAACAAGGAGCGCGTTGCGGTATTGCATGGCCAGTTCGCGGTCGCCGTCGGCGCGGGAAGTGCCAGGTTCGGGTGGCGCCTGGGCGTCGCGCTGTTGTCTGGAAAGTGGTTGCCCGGAGGCGGTTGGCAGGGCAGGTAATGGCTGATTGAACGCTGGGGTGAGAGTGGAGACACGTTGCATGAAGAGGCCTTGTTTGGGCTGAGAGGCTACTAACCTTCTGTCGCCCCGGTCACGTTATTGATTCCCTCGCGCTATCGTGCATTAGATGACATTGTGTTTCGATTCAGCCATGCGTGGTTTCAGGCGAGCTCATTCCTGTGACGAGGCCGCTCACCTGATCGGGCTGCGTAGGCTTACTTCATTCTATCCAGCAATAACCGCTCCAGCGTCTCCACCGGCAACGGTCGGCTGAACAGATACCCCTGAATCTGGTCGCAGCCGGCCTCTTTCAGGAACGTCAACTGCGCCTGGGTCTCGACGCCCTCGGCGACCACCCGCAGGTTCAGGCTGTGGGCCAGTTCGATGATGGTGCGCGTGATTGCCGCATCCTGCGGGTTGGTGGTGACCTCACGGATGAACGCGATATCGATCTTCAACGTATCGATGGGAAACCGTCGCAGGTACGCCAGGCTTGAGTAGCCCGTGCCGAAGTCGTCGATGGAGATTTTCACCCCCATGGCGCGCAAGCGTTGCAGGGCGGCGATGGTGTGCTCGGTGTTTTCCATCAGTGAGCTCTCGGTGAGCTCCACCTCCAGCCAGTGTGCCTCCACTCCGGTGGTGACCAGGGTGCGCTCGATATCGGCGATCAGGTCACCCTCAATCAATTGATGGCCGGACACGTTGACCGACACCTCCACCGCGCCTATGCCGTTGAGCTGCCACGTGGCGATCTGTTGGCAGACGCGCTCGATCACCCAGCGGCCCACCGGCACGATCAGGCCAAGGTCTTCCAGTACAGGAACAAACACGGCAGGTGAGACCGGGCCATAGCCAGGCCGATCCCAGCGCAGCAAGGCCTCCAGGGCACAGACTTCGCCGTTGGCCAGCTCGACCTTGGGCTGGTAGTGCAGGGCGAACTCATTGCGTTCAACCGCTGCACGCAGGGCGTATTCCAGGTCCTGGCGGGCCAGGTCATGCACGTTCATCTGCGCGTTTGGACTGGTGTGTTTCAGCAACTGCTGTTCGAGCATCAGATTGTGCTGTCTGAGCTGATCGCTGTGGGCCTTCAGTCGCAGCAGATTGCGCACCCGCAGCCACAGCTCCAGGCGCTCCACCGGCTTGGTGATGAACTCCTCGGCACCGCTTTGCAGGCCGTTGACCCGTGCCTCGGATTCGCTGAGCGCCGAGAGCATGATGATCGGGATATTCGCGGTGACGGGATTGCCCTTGAGCTGGCTGGCCACTTCGTAGCCGTCCATGCCGGGCATCATGACGTCCAGCAACACCAGGTCGGGCGGGGTGCTGGCTATCAGGTGCAAGGCCTCTTCACCGCTGGCGGCGCTCAGGGTCAGGTAGCCCTCGTGGTGCAGCAGGGTTTCCAGGAGTTTGCGTATATGAGCGTCGTCATCAACGATCAACAGCGTTGCAGGTGAGCTGGCCATGGAGAGGACTCATGCTAGAGGTGTAATGGACGGGTTCAGCAGGGTGTCGATCACCTGGTACAGCTCCTTGTAGCGCAGGGGTTTGATCACATAGGCGTCGCAGCCGGCCAGGCGGGTTTTTTCCCGGTCCTCTTTCATGGCCATGGCGGTGAGGGCGATCACCGGGATGTGCGCGGTATGTGGGTCTTGCTTGAGCAAGCGTGTTGCCGCCAGGCCGTCCATGCCAGGCAGTTGAATGTCCATCAGAATCAGCGCCGGTTGTAGCTCGCGCGCCATGGTCAGGCCGCTTTCGGCGTCGGCGGCCCACAACACGCTGTGGCCGGCATTCACCAGCAGCAGACGGGCCAGGCGCATGTTGGCTTCGTTGTCTTCGACGATCAGGATTGCGGCCATGTGGCCTCCAGAGTCCGGTGCAGCGGCAGCCACACCACAAAGCGCGCACCGAGGCCTTCGCGGCTGGCCACGGCGACGCTGCCGCCATGCAGGTCGGTCAACTGCTTGACCATCGCCAGGCCAAGACCTGTGCCTTCGAATTTGCGCGCCAGGCTGCTGTCGATCTGGCTGAAGGCCTTGAACAGCTTGCCCATGTCGTCCCTCGCGATACCGATGCCGGTATCGCTGACGCTCAGTTCGAGAAACTGTGTGTGCGAGCCGGGCGGCAACGCAAAGTTGTGCACTGGCCAGTCGCCGGGCACCAGACCGACCTGATCGCGGCTGACTTCGCGCACGGCCAGGGTCACCGAGCTGCCGTGCTCGCTGAATTTGACCGCGTTGGCCAGCAGGTTGTAGACGATCTGTTTGGTCTTGCGCAGGTCCAGCTCGAGCCAGCCGAAGTCGTCCGGGCTGTCGAGTTTCAACTGGATACGCTGCAGCGCGGCTTTTTCGCGCACGATCAACAGACTGTTGGCGAGCAAGCCCGACAGTTCAACGGCTTCCAGCTCCAGGTCCATCATCCCGGCCTCGACTTTGGACAGGTCGAGAATGTCATTGATCAGCGACAGCAAGTGCTGGCCGCTGGTAAAAATGTCGCCGATGTATTCACGCTGGGTGTCGCTCATGTCGCCCACCAGCCCATCCTTGAGGGCTTCGGAAAAGCCGATCACCGCGTTCAACGGCGTGCGCAACTCATGGGACATGGTGGCGAGGAATTCGGACTTCATGTGGCTGGCGTGTTCCAGCTCCAGGTTCTTTTCTTCGAGGGCGCGTTCGAAGCCTTTGCGCTCGGCTTCTTCCTGCTTGCGCGCGGTGTTGTCGGTGCCGATCAACAGGTAGCCGATGATCATGTCATTGCGGTTGCGTAACGCTGTCACCGAGACCATGGCTGACAAGCGACTGCCATCCTTGCGGATATACGTCAGCTCGTAAATGTCTTCGATACCCCGCGAGGCCTTGAACACCAGCGCCTCGAACCCTGGTGTGATGGGTGTGTCGAGCTCCAGGCTGAGCGCGGCGGCGCGAGTGATCAGCTCGGCCGGGTCAGAGATGTCGGCAGGGGTGATGCGGTTGACCACGTCGGCGGCGGCATAGCCGAGCATGCGTTCGGCACCGACGTTGAAGATCTGGATCACGCCTTTTTCATCGGTGGCGATACTGGAGAAATACGCGCTGTTGAAAATGGCATCCTGCAGCGCGCCGGTCTTGAGCAGGGTTTTCTGACGTTTGAATTCGACGATCTTTTCGGCGCGCGATTGCGACGGTGTGGGTGGCGGTGTATCCATCGCTTGGGCGTTCCATGCTATTGAGGGCCGACACCGAAAACGCCGATGTCGCAGAGCATGCTCCACAGAAGATCGCCTGGGGGCGATGATGAGGAGATGAGGTCTTTGGACAATAGCAGAGATTATGGCGTTTTGATGGCCGAAAGCGCTTTGCTGGAAATCTTTCGCCCTCAATCGAATGGAATGACGCTTGGGGAGCTGCTTTGTGCGCCGTACTTTTGCACAGCGAAGACACGCATGGGGCAGAGGTCGATGAACCTTAGACCGGCGATATCGTCGCCAGTAGGCCGATACCAATGGTCAGTACCAGAAAACCGAACAGAAAAAGTGCCATCTTGGTCATGAAGCCTCCGAGAAGTTGGGCGACAGAAATGTCGGGTTGGCGCCATTGTCCCTCTGCAGGCGTTTTCGGTACAGAGGCAGCTGGCGAATATAAAACCGTATCAGATTGCGATTTGTCGAATGAGGCAAGGGCTTGCAAGAGGTGACTGTTTACCCACCGGTTGAGACAGCCAGCCGATTTGCCCCTAAGATGGCGCCCACGCAATCAACAATAAAAGTGGGCCAACCCTGCGATGGAAAGACGTCAATTCAGCGGCGGCATGAAAGGCAAGAACCTGCGTTACCTCAACGAAAATCCCGGGCAGTTGGCCTCGGTCGCTCGCGTCGGCTTTCTGTTGCTTGAACACTTTTCCCTGCCGGCATTCACCCAGACCCTCGATACCCTGGTTACCGCCAACCTGCTGCGCCCCGAGTTGTTCGCCTCGCGCACCTTCGGCTGGGGTGAGGGCGAAGTCATCAGTGACCTGGGCCTGGTGATTCGCCCCGACGCTGTGCTTGATGCGGCGGCGTTGCATGACCTGGACCTGCTGGTGATCTGCGGCGGCTTTCGCACCGAGCTCAAGGCCAGCGAAGACTTCACCCATCTGCTGCGCAGCGCCGCCGAACAAGGCATCAGTCTCGCCGGGTTGTGGAATGGCTCCTGGTTTCTGGGACGCGCCGGGTTGTTGCAGGGTTATCGCTGCGCAATCCACCCGGAGCACCGGCCGGCACTTGCGGAAGTGTCCAAGGCGGCCCAGGTCACCAGCGAACCCTTCGTGATCGACCGCGACCGGCTCACCGCCTCCAGCCCTTCGGGCGCCTTCCATATGGCGCTGGACTGGATCAAGAGCCTGCATGGCAAGGCGCTGGTTGAAGGTATCGAAGATATTCTGGCGTTCGAGGAGTCACGCTATCGGCGCATCAAACCGACCGAAAACGTCTGCGTCAGCGCGCCCCTGCGCGAAGTGGTCAAGTTGATGGACGCCAACCTTGAGGAACCCCTCGAACTCGACCAACTGGCCGTTTACGCCGGGCGTTCCCGGCGTCAGCTCGAACGGCTGTTCAAGGAGCAATTGGGCACCACGCCGCAGCGCTATTACATGGAACTGCGCGTCACCGAGGCGCGACGCTTGTTGCAGCACACCGAGTTGTCACAGGTGGATGTGCTGGTGGCGTGCGGGTTTGTATCGCCGAGTCATTTCAGCAAGTGTTACAGCGCGTATTTCGGATATCGCCCCTCCAAGGAGAAGCGGTTGGTGAAGTAAGGTGTGTGTCGTTGAGGAATTAGCTCAGGGAGTACGCATGGCTATAACACTTTTGGATCGCTATCGTGGCAGTTTGCTCGGCTTGGCCTGTGGCGACGCAGTTGGGACGACGGTCGAATTCATGCCCCGAGGCTCATTCGCGCCCGTGGTTGATATGGTCGGCGGAGGGCCTTTCAAGCTCAAACCTGGCCAATGGACGGACGATACATCGATGGCACTCTGCCTGGCGCAGAGCTTGTTGCAGAGTGGAGGGTTTGACGCGGCAGATCAGATGGCGCGTTACCTTAAATGGTGGACGCATGGGGATTTGAGCGCCACAGGCGAATGTTTTGATATTGGGATGACGGTTCGTCAAGCGTTGGCTGATTTCCAGAAAAATGGCAATCCATTTGCAGGCTCTACGGACCCATATTCCGCAGGCAATGGCTCAATGATGCGCTTGGCGCCTGTGGCCCTGTTTTACTTTCCTGATCGTCAGCAGGTCCGCGCATTCACGGCAGACAGCTCTCGCACCACCCATGCGGCGCAGGAGGCGATTGAGTGTTGTCTGTTACTGGCTGAAGCGATCAGTAATGCATTGAGTGGGGCTGCTAAAGCTGATGTGCTTCGGTTTCCCAATCTCTCCCTGTCGGCACCGAAAGTGTCGGCTATTGCAGGCAGTGAATATCAAGCGAAGTCGAGTAACGACATTGTGGGTTCCGGTTATGCAGTGGCTTCCCTGGAGGCTGCATTCTGGTGCTTCCATCACACCCATTGTTTCGCCGACGCGGTACTCGAAGCAGCAAATCTGGGCGATGACGCCGATACAACCGCTGCCATCGTTGGGCAATTGGCCGGCGCTCACTACGGAGTTCAAGGCATTCCTTCCGGATGGATGGAAAAACTGTGGATGCGCGATGAGATTCAACACATTGCCGAGGCATTGTTCAGGGCTGCCGCCTCTAGACTCAAAGACTTTTAAGCAGGCCGAGGCCTCTGTGGCGAGCGGGCTTGCCCCGCGTTGGGGTGCGAAGCGCCCCCAATCAAGGAAAACGCGGTGTACCTGACACTGCACGGGGTATGGTTTTGGGGCTGCTGCGCAGCCCAACGCTGGGCTTGCCCTAATGCCGTTCAGTTAAGCCAGCGTGATGCTCGAAGCAACGAGCGGTGCGACTTTTCGGTGTACATATCGGTTTGTGCGGTAACGGCGACTTAGGGTTCCGCCCTGACGGCGGCTCACTTTTGAAAAGCGCAAAAGTAAGCAAAACGCTCCTGCCCCAACACTCGGCACCTCGCCCAGGCTCGGTGTGCCCGAACGCAGGCTTTGGAGCGTGGGCCGCCGCGATGGGCCATCCTTGGCCCAGCGCGGCTAACCCGGCGTCCTGCCGGGTTACCCACGCTCCAAAACCTGCGTTCGGCCAGCGTGTTTGACGGGGCGCCTAAGATCAAGATCAAAAGCGCGGCGGCCTGAGAGCCGACCGAAATGGTCTGCCGAACGCTGTAAAAAATGTGGGAGGGGGCTTGCTCCCGATGGCGTCGGCCCAGCAAACATTGATGTTGAAGACCCACCGCTCCCACAGGGGAGCTGCGTTTAACTGACTGGTATTAGTGCAAGCCCGCTTGCCACAGAAAGGCCCGCTTCCAGGATTTGATTCTGATTTTTAATCCCTCAGAACCGTGAAAGACGATACGACGCCCATTGCGGGACGTTTTGATGAGACAGCATTTGCCCAATCATCTGTGCTGTCACCGCGGCCTGGGTCAGCCCCAGATGCTGGTGACCGAACGCGAGCAGCACCTTGCCCCCACAGACTTGATCAATGATCGGCAGCGAGTCCGGCAGGGACGGCCGAAACCCCATCCAGGGGGTCGCGTTGTGGCGGTTCAAGTCTTTGCGGAACAGGCCCTGGCTCAGACGGTACAGTTGCCATGCGCGTTCCATGTTGGCGGGGCGGTCCAGTCCGGCGAATTCCACCGTGCCGGCCAGGCGCAGGCCGCCGCTCATGGGGGTCATGATGAACTTGCGCTCCAGCGAGGTGACCGCCAACGGCAGCCTGCCGTGCTCGTGGGGCAGCATCAGGTGGTAGCCGCGTTCCGTGTCCAGCGGGACTTTCTTGCCGGTCAGGGCCTCCGTCAGTTTGGCGGAGTGGGCGCCGCAGGCAATCAGGACCTGCCGTGCGGTGAGGGTTCCCTGGTCGGTCGCCAGCGTGACGCCATCGCCTTCAATCCGTCCATCGAGTACCTTGCGCTGGATAAAACGTACACCGTTGGCCTTGGCAGCATTAACCAGAGCATGCACCACCGTGTAGGGATCGATAAAGTGCCCGGTGCCCGGAAAAAACAAACCGCCCTGGATGCGCTCACTCAACTGCGGCGCACCCGCCCGGACCGCATCGCCCGGCCAGAAGGTCACCGGTACGCTGTGTTGCTGCATGCGCTGTTGCAAGGCATCGATGGCGTTTCGCGAATCGGCTCGCTCGAATACCAGCAACGAGCCGTCGTTGCGCAGCAGTTGTGGCTGTCCGATGGACTCAAGCAGGCGGCGCCAGGCGTCCAGGCTGCCTTCATTCAGGGCCCGAAGACCTGCCACTGTGCGTCGATAGGCGTCCGGCCGCAGGTTGAGCAGCAGCCGGGCGAACCAGGGCAGGGCGCGGGGCAGGTATTTCCAGTCCAGGCGCAGCGGGCCCGTGGGGTCCAGCAGCATCGCGGGCAGGCGTTTGAGGATCGCCAGGTCGGCGATCGGAAATACCTGCTCGGTCGCAAGATGGCCGGCGTTGCCGTACGAGGCGCCCATGCCCGGTTCCTGCGCGTCGATCACCAGCACCTGGCGTCCTTGCCGCGAGAGTTGCAGAGCACAGGCAACACCGATGATGCCGGCGCCGACGACAGTGATGTCTGGCGGGGGGTGATCGCACATGGCCTGTTCGCTCCTACACCAACACCTCGGCCGTCCAATTGGCATACCAGTTGCGGAACAATGTGTATTGCTGCTCGGCATAGCGCCGCTGGGCATCGCTGAGCTCATCGGTCTCGTTGAAGTGCAGCGCGTAACCCTGGTCCCCGTTGAGCACCATCAGGTGCTTGTAATACAGCACCAGGTCGCAGCCTTCATCGAAGGAAGACAGCACCGCCAGCGCTGTTTCCAGCTCGCGGGCCAGGCGAGCGGCCTTGGCGTCGCCCAGGGCGGCCTTCTGGCTCAGCGCCACCAGTTGCAGCACTTCCCGTGGCAACGCGTTGCCGACGCCGGTGATGGCCCCGGTGGCGTTGCAATTGACGAAGCCATGCACCACTTGGGTGTCGACGCCGACCATCAGGGTCACGTCGTCGTCCTGGGACGTGATGTTCTCGGCGGCGTAGCGCAGGTCGGCGGCGCCGCCGAATTCCTTGAAGCCGATCAGGTTCGGGTGCTGGCGGCGTAGCTCGAAGAACAGCTCGGCACGCGTTGCGAAACCGTAATAGGGGCTGTTGTAGATCACCGCCGGCAGGTTCGGCGCTGCATTGAGGATCGCTGCGAAGTGGGCCTTTTGCGCGGTAGCGGATCCGCCTCGGGAGAGTACGCGGGGAATCACCATCAGGCCCTGGGCGCCGACCTTGGCGGCATGCGCTGCATGGGCCACGGCCTCACGACTGTTCACCGCGCCAGTGCCGACAATGGTTGGCACCCCCGCGGCCACCAGGCGCGCCACGCCTTCCTGACGCTGGGCGTCGGTGAGCAGCGGCCAGTCGCCCATCGAGCCGCAGTACACCACGGCGCTCATGCCGATATCGATCAGCTCGCGGCCTTTGGCGACCAGCGCGTCGAAGTCGGGCTTGCGCGCGGGGGTGCAGGGCGTCATGAGGGCAGGGATGCAGCCGCTGAAGATGTTCTGGGTCATTGTCGCAACTCCTTGTGTCAGACGAATAGGGTCGGGGCGCAGATGCCCCAGGCAAAAGGGTCCTGCTCGTCGATCAGCAGTACGCTGTCGGCGGTCACGTAGGCGCGGCCGGTGATGAAGGGCCGCACCTGTTCGCCATCCCATTCATAACGGCCTTCGAATTGGCTGCCGGTAATACCGGCCTGTAACCAGATGTCGCCTTCGGCGAGTTTCCCGTCGGCGGCCAGGCAGGCGAGCTTGGCGCTGGTGCCGGTGCCGCAGGGCGAGCGGTCGTAGGCTTTGCCTGGGCACATGACGAAGTTGCGGCTGTCAGCCTGGGCGTCATCGGCGAACAATTCGACATGGTCGATCAGCGCACCTTCCGCCCCGTGAATGCCCTGATCCTGGAGGGCCTTGAGCAGCGTCCAGGTGTAGTCGCTGAGCGCGTCGACATGGCTCATGTGCAACGCCTGGCCGTGGTCCGAGACCAGGAAAAACCAGTTGCCGCCCCAGGCGATATCGCCATGTACCACGCCATGGCCAGGTACCTGCACCGCAACCTGTTTGCGGTAGCGCCAGGCGGGCACATTGCGCAGAGTAACGGCGCCGTTGGTGTGCAGCGTGGCGGTTACGCTCCCGACCGGCGTGTCGATGAGGTGGTCGCCCGGGCCGATATGGCCGAGAAAATGCAAAGAGGCTACCAGGCCGATCGTGCCGTGGCCGCACATGCCGAGGTAACCGGCATTGTTGAAGAAGATCACCCCGCAGGTGGCACCTGGCGTTACCGGCTGGCAATACAGCGCGCCCACCAGCACATCGTTGCCGCGCGGCTCCAGCAGGCAGGCGCGGCGCCATTGATCGTGGTGTGCGCGCAGGTTTTCGAGCTGGGCGGCCATGGTGGTACCGGCCAGTGCAGGAAAGCCGTTGAGGACCAGGCGCGTGGGTTCGCCGCCGGTGTGGGAGTCGATGACATGCAATCGTTTCATGGAGCGCTCCGTCAGTGCACGTTGCCGGAAGAAGTCATGGCCGCGTCTTCTTGTGACTGGCCTAGCCTGAACGGGTCGGCCGCATGCCGATTGATGTTTTGCGCAACTGTGGATGACGATTTCGGCACAATGGCCGTGCTCGACAGCGCCTTAGGCATGGGGCAATCTGCTGGACTTCGACGTATGAAGGGGCGGTCAGATTCATGATGCACAGCGCGTTTGCGAACCTTATCCAGGGCTGTCGCCCCCAGAGCATCGAGCACTTGCTGGCTGGCGTGGCGCAACTGTTACCGCTGCTGGATGTGATCCCCACTGCGACGATCTTCATCAAGGACAGCGATGCCCGCTACGTGCTCGCCAACCGCACGCTGGTGCAGCGTTGCGGCCTCAGGCAGCTGCAGCCGCTGTTGGGCAAGACCAGCGCAGAAGTGTTTCCCGCGCAACTGGGCCCCGGCTATACCGAGCAGGATCGGCGCGTATTGCAAGCCGGCGTTGTGCTTGAAGACCAGCTCGAATTGCACCTCTACGGCACTCGCGAGCCCGGCTGGTGCCTCACTCACAAATGGCCGCTGTACAACGATGTCGGCCAGATCATTGGCCTGGCGGGTATTTCGGTCGATCTGCAGTCGGCGAGCGAATCCCACCCGGCCTACCAGCGGTTGGCGGCGGTCGACGAATACATTCGCGCACATTTTCACCGCCGTGTAACCCTTGTGGAACTGACGCGCATCGCCGGAATTTCCGTGGCGCAGTTGGAGCGCTACTGCAAGCGCGTGTTCCAGCTTACGCCCCGGCAGATGATCCAGAAGGTGCGCCTGGAGCATGCTCATCGACTGTTGCTGCATTCCGAGCTGCCGATTACCGAGGTGGCGTTGCAGTGTGGGTACACCGATCACAGTGCATTTACCCGCCAGTTCAAATCCTCCACCGGCTTCACCCCGAGGCAGTATCGACAGGCCTCGGAGTGAAATTTCAGGTGTGCGTGCACTCAGAAACTCTGGCCCAGGGAGAACTGGAATATCTGTGTATCTGCATTTTCAGGGGTGCGAATCGGATAGGCCAGATTGACGCTCAATGGGCCCAACGGGCTGTACCAGGTCACGCCGACACCTACCGAGCTGGCCAGTTGACCCAGCCCGATAGTGCCGCATCCCTGGGTGGTGCTGACATAGCATTTATCCGCGTAGACGCTGCCCACGTCCCAGAACACGGAGGTGCGCAAGGATTTGGTGTCTTTGACGAAGGGTATGGGGAACAGGTATTCCATGCCGCCCGTGATCAGGACGTTGCCGCCCAGCGCATCGCGGTCACGGTCGGTGTAGTACGCCTGCCCCTGGCGGGAATAGGCTCCGGTCGCGGGCGTGTTGCGGGGCCCTAGCGTACCGCTTTTGAAGCCGCGCACTGAGCCTTCGCCGCCGGAGGTGTAGTTTTCATAGAAGGGCAGGCCATCGGTGGAACCGTAGCCATTGGCGTAGCCGAGCTTGGTATGCAGGCGCAGGGCGGTGTCAGTGCTCAGCGGCACGAACGTCTGGCCGGTATAGTCGAGCTTGTAGAAGCTGAGGTCGCTGCCGGGCACTGTCACCGTCATGTTCAGGCTCTGCGAGTGCCCGCGTGTGGCGAGGATGCCTTTGTTCAGGGTCGATTCCGACCAGCCAAGTTCAGCCTTGAAGTTGGTGAACGCCTTGCCCTCTCGGCCAATGAACTCATAGATTTCATCGGCGCTGTAGGTGCCCGGCTCGATACTGTCACGTTGTGCCGTAAGGCCGAAACTCAAACGTGAAGTTTCGCTGATCGGGTAGCCGATTTTCGCGCCCAGGCCAAAACTGTTGAGCGCGTAATAGGAGCGTCCGTTGTCGTAGTAATTGTTGTAATCGGTCTTGCTGTAAAAACCGTTGTAACCCAGGCTGACCCCGTCCTTGGTGAAGTACGGATCTGTAAAGCCCAGGTTGTATTTGCTCTGGTAGGTGGAGCGGGTCAAGCCCAGGCTGGCGTAATTCCCGCTGCCGAGGAAGTTGCGCTGGCTGATCGACCCGCTCAGGATCAGCCCGGCGCTCTGGGCGAACCCGACACTGGCGGTGATGGAACCGGACGATTGCTCCTCCACACTGTAGTTCACATCCAGTTGGTCATCGGTGCCCGGCACTGGCGGCGTCTCGACATTGACCTCCTTGAAGAAGCCCAGGCGCTCAAGACGTACCTTGGACTGGTCGATGAGGAAAGTGGATGCCCATCCTCCTTCCATCTGGCGCATTTCGCGGCGCAGCACCTGATCCTGGGTCTTGGTATTGCCGCGAAAATTGATGCGATTCACGTAGGCACGCTTGCCGGGGTCGATGGCAAACACCAGGCTCACCGTGTGATCGTCCTCGTGCACCTGGGGTACGCCATTGACGTTGGCGAATGTGTAGCCGTCATTGCCGAGGCGGCGTGTGATCAGCTCAACCGTTGTGGTCATCAGTTGTCGTGAAAATACCTGGCCCTTGCGCACCAGCAGCAGTGACTGTATCTGGTCTTCCGGGATTTTCAGGTCACCGCTGAGTGTGACGTCGCGCACCCGGTAGCGGCGGCCCTCCTGAATGTTGACGGTAATGTAGACGTGCTTTTTGTCTGGCGTGAGGGAGACCTGCGTCGAGCTGATATCCATGTTGATATAGCCACGGTCCAGATAGTAGGAGCGAAGCCGTTCAAGGTCGCCGGAGAGCTTCTCGCGGGCGTATTTGTCGTCGTTCCTGAAGAACGACAGCCAGTTGCTGGTTTTCAGGGTGAATTGATCGGCGAGCTCTTCGTCGCTGAATACCGTGTTGCCGACCACGTTGATATGGCTGATGGCGGCGACGGCGCCTTCATCTATCGTGACTTTGAGCTCGACCCGGTTGCGTGGCAGGGTGATTACCTGGGCATCGACCGAAGCCGAGTAGCGGCCCTGGGCAACGTACTGGCGCGCCAGCTCGTTGCGCAGGCCTTCGAGGGTGGCACGCTGGAAAATCTCGCCTTCGCCCAGCCCGGCCTGTTTCATGCCTTTCAACAGATCGTCGGTTGCGATGGCTTTGTTACCTTCAATCGTGATGCTGGAAACCGTCGGGCGCTCCACCACATTGATGATCAGCACATCGTTTTCCCGTGCCAGCTGGATGTCCTGAAACAATCCGGTCTTGAACAGCGCGCGGGTGGCCTGCGCCAGTTGGCGGGCGTCCGCTTCCTCACCTATGTTTAGTGGCAGTGCACCGAAAACGCTGCCAGCCGAGACCCTTTGCAGGCCGTTGATACGGATATCCGCAATCGTCAGGGTTTGGGCCTGTAGCAATGAAATATCAAGCAATAGCGCAACCGTGCAGAGCAAGCGCGAAGAAATCATCAAAATCTTTCCAGAACACATCGACGCGGAAGCATAAGAGCGCGGTGGGTATGGTGCGGTTAACCCAGTGTCAAGTTAGGTAAAGGTTGGAATGACGTCATGACGCTGGTCAGCGAAAACCGATAATGTGCGCACCCTGACCGGGGAGCTGGCGATGATTTCAGTACTGTTGGTTGATGACGATGAAGACCTCACCGAAATGCTCAGGCAGTACCTGGCGCGTGAAGGTTTCGACGCGACCGCCGTGCCGACCGGCGAGGAGGGTGAGGAGCAGGCGCTGTCGGGCCGCTATAGCATCGTGGTGCTGGACGTGATGTTGCCGCAGGTGTCCGGGATAGAGGTGCTGCGGCGTATCCGCGCCGTCAGCCAGGTGCCGATCGTGCTGCTCACCGCCCGTGGCGACAATATCGACCGTATTGCCGGCCTTGAGCTGGGCGCGGACGACTACGTGCCCAAGCCCAGCTCTCCCGGAGAGCTGGTGGCGCGTCTGCGTGCCATCATGCGGCGGGTGCAGCCGGCGGATCGTCCGACGGCAGACGTCATCCGCACCGGAGAGCTGGTGTTGTGGCCGGCCAAGCGCGAAGCCCGGTGGCGTGGCCGTGAGCTGGGGGTGACCAGCACCGAGTTCAGCCTGCTGGAGGAACTGGCCAAATGCGCGGGTCAGGTGGTGAACAAGACCGATTTGTCGCTCAATGCCCTGGGGGGGCCGCTCAAACGCTATGACCGGCGTATCGACGTGCACATCAGCAGCATTCGCCAGAAGCTGGGGCCGCGCAGCGACGGCAAGGCATGGATCCAGAGCGTACGCGGTCTTGGCTATCAGTTGATTGCCGAATGATGAAACCCAGCCGGCTGTTCTGGAAGCTGTTCCTGGCGTTCTGGCTGGCGACGAGCCTGACCTTTTTTGCCGGGGTCGGGGTGCATGAGGTGGAAACGTTCGAGCCGAACGACCCCAATTTGAAAGTTATCCTGGCCAGCGAGGCCGCGCTGCTGCGCCAGTTCGGCGTTGAGTCTGGAGCCGAGCTGCTGGCGACCTGGCGACGTCCGCCCGATCAGGCAATCGGCGTGTATGACAATGCCGGGCAACTGCTGGCCGGCTCCGCAGTGCTGTCGCCAGCCTATGAGCAGACGGTGATCAGCAAGGAAGGTCTCATTCTGTCGCTGCGCTCCACCCACCCGATCAGCTATGAGCACGGCGGCCCCGGCCTGCAGGTGCCGCTGATCATCGGCACCTTGATGAGCGCACTGTTCAGCGGGTTTCTGGCCTACTACCTGGCGTGGCCCCTGGCCAGTTTGCGTCGTGCGATGGGCGAGGTGGCCCAGGGGCGTTTCGATGTTCGCGTCAAACCGATGATGGGCAAGCGTCGCGACGAAATCGCCGACCTGGCTGGCGAATGCGACCGCATGGCCAACCAGCTCAAGTTGCTGGTGCAAGCCCAGCACAGATTGCTTCACGATATTTCCCATGAGCTGCGTTCACCGCTGACGCGCATGCGCGCGGCCATTGGGCTGTTGCGTCAGGACAGCGAGCGTGTGGACATGCTTGAGCGCATCGAGCGCGAGTCCGAGCGCATGGATGCCCTGATCGAAGCGTTGCTGACGCTGGCGCGCCTGCAAGGGCGGCCCGAGAGCATCGAGCGCGAACCGTTCGACATCAGCGAATTACTGGCGATGATCGTTGAGGATGCGCAATTCGAGGCGGACATCAAAGGCTGTCAGGTGCAGTTGCAGGGCGGGCCGCCTTTTATCGCCTGCGTGAATGGCGAGCTGATGTACCGCTGTTTCGAGAACGTGATACGCAACGCCGTGCGCTATACCCGGCCGAATACTACGGTGCAGGTATCTACCCGGCTCAGTGACGATGGGGCGTATCTGTGGGTACGCATCACCGATCAGGGGCCGGGGGTTGACGAGACCCGGCTGCAGAGCATCTTTCAGCCGTTCGAACGCGGCGGTGGCGACACCAGCGTCGGCTTTGGCCTGGGTTTTGCGATTGCCCACAGTGCCCTGGAAATGCACCAGGGCAGTATCGTGGCGCGCAATGAGCAGGAGGGCGGATTGACCGTGGAAATCAGTTTGCCGAGGGCGCGGTCTTTACGCGAAATTACACTCGCTTGACGGCTCTGAACCTGCCACCTCTTTAGACTCTGCGCTCGGCAAAGCCATTGATTGAGTAGAGGCAGCGATGTTTCAGGTGCATAAAAAGGGGTTTGTTTCAGGGCGGAAAATGATCGACGGGCTGCTGCCTTATGACTTCTTCTGCGAAGACAATCCGACGATCAATCTATTCGTGTTTACCGGTGCGGCCGGTCAAGGCGAAGCCATCGAAGCGCCGACACTGTGGGGGTTCACCCGCCTGGAGCGGTTTGAGGCGATGGCCAATGCGCTGTTGGCCAGCAAACGCGACGATGGCTGGTTTCAAAGTGTCAACGTGCTCACCGGCCCTGTCCAGAACGGCACCCTGGGGGTGAAATTCCAGCGCGTGCGCAAAATCATCAAGCATGCCGGCCCGGCAGTGCCTTCGGCGCGCAAAGTGGATTACGAAATTCATACCGATGACGGCGACATCTACTTCACCCGGCAACCCCTGTCGGCCGATCTTGCGCAAACCGTCATTTATGCTGCGTGAGCACGATCAATGACCACTTTCCCAACCGCCATGCACCGCCTTGCGAATAGCCTCGAGCAGCATGGCAAACGCCGGATTGTCATTGTGTTCGCGCCAGATAAGGTGCAGTTCGCTCTGCACACCTTCGCCAAGATCGATCTCGCGAAAGACCACGTTCTTGAACACCACACTGCTGGCACAACGGGGCACCAGGGCCAGGCCCATGCCGGCGTTGACCAGCGCCAGAATGGTCAGGGAAGAACCCAGCCATTGCACGTATTCCGGCGCCACGCGGGCTGAGCGCAGCATGCCCGTAAGCAGCTCGTTGAATGGCGGATAGGCCGAGTGGGCGTACATGAGGAAGGGCTGCGCATCCAGGTCCTGCACCGAGACGTGCTCGGCCTGGGCCAGTGGATGCCTGCAATGCACAGCCAGCACGAAGGGTTCGCGCACCAGGCATTCGGTGGCGTAGCCGGGTTCGAGCAGGGGCGCGCGCACGATACCCAGGTCAATGCGGCGCGCGCGCAGGGCTTCGTGCTGTTGATAGGTGTTCATCTCGGCCAGATCAATGCGCACATGGGGCTGCTTGAGCCGCGCTTCGGCGATGACCTTGGGCAGAAACTCATACACCGCGCTGCCCACGAAACTGATGTTCACTGTGCCGATATCCCCTTCGGCAAAGCGCCGTGCGGTCACGGCAGCTTGCTGGGCGCGCTCGAGCAGGTTCTGCGCTTCGACGAAAAAAGCCCGGCCTGCGGCGGTGAGCGTCACGCTACGGGTGGTTCGGGTGAACAGCTCCACCCCCAAATGGTGTTCCAGCAACTGGATCTGCCGGCTCAGCGGCGGCTGGGTCATGTTCAATCGCTCCGCAGCACGCCGGAAATTGAGTTCGGTAGCCACCGTGGTAAAGCAGCGCAACTGAGTCAGTTCGAACATTGATCTAATCCAGGTATCAATCGAATGCCAAGTTAGATTAGACGGGATCAATACCCAGCGTCCATCATCCCGACGTCCCTAAAAAAATAAATCAACGGGAGTCGCCCTTGAATACCGTCCAGAGTTCGCCCGACCCAACTGTGCTCGCCCGTGCGGCGGCCAAGGTCAAGCGCCATGTCCTGCCGCTGTTTGTGGTGATGTTCATCGTCAACTACATCGACCGGGTCAATATCGGCTTTGTGCGCAGCCATCTGGAAACCGATCTGGGCATTGGCGCCGCGGCCTATGGCCTGGGCGCGGGTTTGTTCTTCATCGGCTACGCGCTGTTCGAAGTACCGTCCAATCTGCTGTTGCAGCGCTACGGGGCCCGTGCCTGGCTGACGCGCATCATGTTCACCTGGGGCGCGGCCGCCATGGCCATGGCCTTTGTGCAGGGCGAGACCAGTTTCTATGTGCTGCGCTTTGTCCTCGGCGCCGCCGAAGCCGGGTTTTTCCCGGGCATCATTTATTACTTTACTCAGTGGTTGCCGGCCAGCGAGCGCGGCAAGGCCATGGCGATTTTCCTCAGCGGTTCGGCCATCGCCTCGGTGATTTCCGGTCCGGTGTCAGGCGCGCTGCTGAGTGTGAGCGGCCTGAGCCTGCATGGCTGGCAGTGGATGTTTCTTATTGAAGGTTTTGCCTCCATCGTGCTCTGCGGGTTTGTGTGGTTCTGGCTGCAATCCCATCCTCGTCAGGCCACGTGGCTCAGCGACGAAGAAAAGCAGGCGCTGGTCGGCGCCATTGCGCTTGAGCAACTGGCGCGTGAGGCGGCGCAGGTCAGCCGGCCGTCGATGTTCAAATTGCTGGCCGATAAACAGATCGCGTTGTTCTGCTTTATCTACTTCTCCATTGCCCTGACCATTTACGGCGCGACCTTCTGGCTGCCGAGCATGATCAAACAGATGGGCAGCCTCGGCGACTTTCAGGTCGGCCTCTTCAACTCGATTCCGTGGTTGATTTCCATCATCGCCATGTACGGCTTTGCTGCTCTGGCCAGCAAGTGGAAACACCAGCAGGCCTGGGTATCGCTGATGCTGGTGATCGCCGCGTTCGGCATGTTCATGTCCACCACGGGCGGGCCGGTGTTTGCATTTGTCGCCATCTGTTTTGCCGCGATTGGTTTCAAGGCGGCCTCGGCGTTGTTCTGGCCGATTCCCCAGGGCTACCTGGATGCACGCATCGCTGCGGCGGTGATCGCATTGATCAACTCGGTCGGCAACCTGGGCGGATTCGTCGCGCCGACCACCTTTGGCTTTCTCGAGCAGACCACCGGCTCCATCCAGGGCGGGCTGTATGGCCTGGCGGCAACCTCGCTGATAGCGGCAGTGGTGGTGTTTTTTGCCCGCACTGCGCCACGCAGCGGCGTACCCGCCAGCACGGCACCCGTCGAACCGGTCGTCAGCCAACCTCGCGATTCTCATCACACCTTGCGTTCAGGCCAACAGGGAGCTATCTCTTGAAAATCATCCGTGTCAGCGTCACCCCGATTGCCTTCCGCGATCCACCACTGCTGAACGCCAGCGGTATTCATGAACCCTTCGCGTTGCGCTCGATCATCGAAATCGAGAGCGACACCGGCTATATCGGGCTGGGTGAGAGCTATGGCGATGCACCGGCGCTGGCGATTCAGCAGCAGGTCGCGCCACAGCTCATCGGCCTTGATCCGTTCCAGCTCAACCAGCTACGCGCCATCGTGCAGACCACCGTGGCTGCGCAAAAGACCACCAGCCTGCCCGGCGCCGAGCTGGCGCCGGGCTCCCATGCCAGCAAGGCGGTGAGCAATGCCTACTCGGCTTTTGAAGTGGCCTTCCTCGACGTGCAGGCCCACGCGCTGAATGTGCCGCTGGTTGACTTGCTCGGCGGGGCGATCCGCGACCGCATCCCCTTCAGCGCCTACCTGTTTTTCAAATACGCCCGGCACGTCGATTCGCCCTATAAGCCCGACAGTTGGGGCGAGGCGCTGAGCGCGCAACAGATCGTCGCCCAGGCGCGGCGAATGATTGAAAGCCATGGGTTCAAAAGCATCAAGCTCAAGGCCGGCGCCCTGGACCCCGAACACGAAGTGGCCTGCATCAAGGCCCTGAAAGAGGCGTTCCCGGGGGTTCCGCTGCGCATCGACCCGAATGGCAATTGGTCCCTGGCAACCTCGGTGCGTATGGCCCAACTGCTCGGCGATGACCTGCAATATTACGAAGACCCGACGCCAGGCCTGGACGGCATGGCCGAGCTGCACGCCCGCACCGGACTGCCCCTGGCCACCAATATGGTGGTCACCGACTTCGACGAATTTCGCCGCAGCGTAGCGCAAGACAGCGTGCAGATCGTGCTGGCCGACCACCACTATTGGGGTGGGCTGCGCGACACCCAGGTGCTGGCCAAAATGTGTGACACCTTTGGCCTGGGCGTGTCGATGCACTCCAACTCGCACCTGGGCATCAGCCTGATGGCCATGGCCCATGTTGCCGCTGCAGTGCCCAATCTCGATTACGCCTGCGACACCCATTACCCGTGGCAGGAACCGGACGAGGAGGTGATCAAGGGTGGCAAGGTGCCGATTGTCGACGGCTGCGTGACAATCACCCGCGCACCTGGGCTGGGGCTCGAACTGGACCACGATCAACTGGGCAAGCTCCATGACCAGTACTTGAGTTGCGGCATTCGCCAGCGCGACGACGTGAAACAGATGCAGCGCTATCAGCCTGAGTGGACAAGCGTGAAACCACGGTTTTAAAAGGGTCGCTTGCTTTGCCCGGTCGCACCGTTACGGTGCCGCCGGGCTTTTTTTTGCGCGCCTGTGCGCAGAATCCCGGGTGTTGGGTATCGCGATGCAACGAATAGGCGCCGTTGCCCCTCCTATGTTTACGAATAACCTTTCACGAGACAGGTAGTGGGCTTATGACGGCGGCAGACAAGGATCATGTGAACTGGCTGGTAGAACAATCGATGCTGCATGCGGCGCGCCAGCGCGCCCGGCTGTATTCGGGGCAGGGCCGGTTGTGGCAGCAGCCTTACGCGCAGACGCGGCCGCGTGATGCTTCCGCCTTGTCGTCGGTGTGGTTCACCGCGTACCCGGCCTCGATCGTCACCCGCGAAGACGGCACCGTGCTGGAAGCTCTGGGCGATGAAGCGCTGTGGCATGCGCTGTCGAAAATCGGCATCCAGGGCATTCACAACGGCCCGCTGAAAAAGTCCGGTGGTTTGTCCGGTACCCGCCATACGCCGACTATCGATGGCAACTTCGACCGCATCAGCTTCGACATCGACCCGCAGCTGGGCACCGAGGCGCAGTTACAGGCGCTGACGCGTATGGCCGCCGCGCACAACGCAGTGATCATCGACGACGTGATCCCGTCGCACACCGGCAAGGGCGCGGATTTTCGCCTGGCCGAGATGGCCTACGAGGATTATCCGGGGCTCTACCACATGGTGGAAATCCGCGAAGAAGACTGGCCCCTGCTGCCCGATGTCGCCGAAGGGCGTGATGCGCAAAACCTCAGCCCGCTGCAGGTGGATGCCCTGCGCGACAAGCACTACATCGTTGGCCAACTGCAACGGGTGATCTTCTTCGAGCCCGGTGTGAAGGAAACCGACTGGAGCGCCACGCCGGTAGTATTGGGCGTCGACGGCAAACCCCGGCGCTGGGTGTACCTGCATTACTTCAAGGAAGGCCAGCCGTCGCTCAACTGGCTTGACCCATCATTCGCCGCGCAGCAGATGATCATCGGCGACGCCCTGCACGCGATCGACGTGATGGGCGCGAAGATCCTGCGCCTGGATGCCAACGGCTTCCTCGGTGTCGAGCGCAAGCTGGACGGCACCGCCTGGTCGGAAAGCCATCCGCTGTCGATCACCGGCAACCAGTTGCTCGGCGGCGCGATTCGCAAGGCCGGCGGCTTCAGCTTCCAGGAATTGAACCTCACCGTGGATGACATCGCGTCGATGTCCCACGGCGGGGCGGACCTCTCCTACGACTTCATCACCCGGCCGGCCTACCAGCACGCCTTGCTGATGGGCGATGCGGAATTCCTGCGCCTGATGCTGCGCCAGATGCACAGCCTGGGCATCGACCCGGGCTCGCTGATTCACGCGCTGCAAAACCACGATGAACTGACCCTGGAACTGGTGCACTTCTGGACCCTGCACGCCCACGACAGCTTCCTGTATCAGGGCCAGACCTTTCCCGGCAACATCCTGCGCGAGCACATCCGCGAGCAGATGTATGAGCGCCTGACCGGCGAGCATGCGCCGTACAACCTCAAGTTCGTTACCAATGGGGTGTCGTGCACCACGGCCAGCATCATCACGGCGGCGCTGGGCATCCGCGACCTGGACGCCATCACGCCGGCCGATGTCCAGCAGATCCGCCAAATCCACTTGCTGCTGGTGATGTACAACGCCATGCAGCCCGGGGTGTTTGCGTTGTCCGGCTGGGACCTGGTGGGCGCGCTGCCGTTGGCCGCCGATGAGGTGGACCACCTGATGCAGGACGGCGACACCCGCTGGATCCATCGTGGCGCCTACGACCTGGTGGACCTGAACCCAGAGGCCGAGCTGTCGGCCGGGCAGATGCCGCGCTCCAAATCCCTGTACGGCAGTTTGAACAGCCAGTTGCAGGACCCGGAGTCGTTCGCCTCCCAACTGCAAAAAATCCTCGGCGTGCGCCGCGCCTATGATATGGCCGCGAGCCGCCAGATCCTGGTGCCGGACGTCGAACACCCGGGCTTGCTGGTGATGGTCCACGAACTGCCGGCCGGCAAGGGCACGCAGATCACCGCGCTGAACTTCGGCGCCACGCCGATCACGGAAACCCTGCACCTGCCCAATATTGCGCCGGGGCCGGTGGTGGACATCATCAATGAGCGGGTCGAGGGTGACTTGACCGCCGAGGGTGAGTTCACCATCACGCTGGATGCCTATGAAGGGCTGGCGTTGCGGGTGGTGAGCAGCACACCGATGCTGTGATGAGGTTGCCTGGGGGGCCGGTGGCACCTCAGGCATTCAGCGATGCATACCACGGTGCATAGGGCGTGTTGCCGACCTTGTGCCGGTTGAAGTCCGGCGCTCCGTCATCCCACCACACCGGGCCGCGTTCGCCGAGCGCGACCTTGGCCTCGTGAACCGTGGCCCTCGCGGCCTTCAGCTCATGGGGATCGCCCGAGGCATTGGCGGCCTTCACCGCGCGCCGTGCGGCCATCAATTGGTTGACCAGCTGTTGCCTGACGTCGTCAGGCAGCTACGGGTTGCTGCTCCGCCACAACGTGCCCTTGACCACAAAGTAGCGACCGTCCGGTGTGCTCGGATACACCTGTGTGCTCACTTCAGGCCGATGCGTTTACGCATCTGGGCCGTGATGGTTTGCCGGATTCCAGGCAGATCGGCCCACGGGTCGGCGTCCAGCTCGCCCAGGCGCTCATGCAGATTACGCACGGTCCATTGGTTGGCGCCCTTGAGGTCTTTTAACTCGTCCTTGAAGATCGGCACCGACACCGGCAAGCCCTCGCGGCTGCGCGCTGCATAGGCGCAGATGGTGGTGGCGCCCAGGCCATTGCGCAGGTAGTCGATGAAAATCCGCCCCACCCGGTTTTTTGGCCCGGAAACCGCCGAGAACCGGTCCGGCAGCAGGTTGGCGATATGTTTGACCACCGCGTGGCTGAAGCTTTTGACCGCGTCCCAGTCCGCCTTCGGGGTCAGCGGCACGACGATATGAATACCCTTGCCGCCGCTGGTCTTGAGAAAGGATTTGAGCCCCAGTTCGTCCAGTACCGTCAAGGTCAGTTGGGTGGCCTCGATCATGCTTTTCCAGGGCAGCGCCGGGTCCGGGTCCAGGTCGAGAATGAAGCGGTCGGGTTTTTGCAGGTTTTTGGACACTGCATTCCAGGTATGCAGCTCGATGGTGTTCATCTGCACCGCGCCGACCAGTGCCTCGATGTTGTTGATCAGCATCACCGGGTGACCGGTCTCTTGCTTGCCGATGATCTCGATGCCGGGAATCGCCAGGTGTTCTGCGTTTTTCTGAAAAAACAACTCGCCACCGATGCCATCCGGCGCACGCACAAGGGCGACAGGCCGGTTGCGCAACTGCGGCAGGATCCAGTCGCTGACGCCGATGTAATAGTCCGCCAGGTCACGCTTGGTCGCGCCGCTGCCGGAGTCGATCACGCGTTGAGGATGGGTGAGCCTGAGCGTGGTCGAGCCGTTTTTGTCGGATGCAGTCTTGGTCATCGCCTTGGTCTTCCTGGCGGTTTTAGGTTTGACGGCAAGGGCAGGGCGCTCTTCGCTAATCGACCTGGCGGGTTTGTCGTTGCGCAGCCCGTGAAACACCGCCTGCCTGACGAAGCCGTCCTGGGTGATTTCGGCGAACGCCACTTCCGCGAGCAGCGCGGGCTTGAGCCAGTGCACGCCCTTGGCCTCGAACCCCGTTGGCGGGTTGACCACCGCAGGTTTCTTGACCTCAAGCGGGGTCAGTTGCGCGAAGATCGTCGCCAGTGTGGCCTGGTTGAAGCCGGTACCGACCTTGCCCGCGTACCGCAGTTCGCCGCTGTCGTCATCATGCAACCCCAGCAACAGCGCGCCGAACTTGCTGCGCGAGCCCTTGGGTTCGGTATAACCGACGATGACGAACTCCTGGCGCCGCTTGCATTTGAGTTTGATCCAGTCGCCGCTGCGCCGTGACTGGTACGCGCTGCCCACGCGTTTGCCGATCAGACCTTCCATGTGCATGTCGCAGGCGCTGTTGAGCAGTGCCTCGGGCGTTTCAGCGAAGTCCGCCGAATACTTGAGCAGATCGCCTTCGCTGCGTTCCAGCACCTTGGCCAGGGCGCCTCGGCGTTGCTCCACCGGCACCTCACGCAGGTCCATGCCGTTGAGAAAGGGCAGGTCGAAAAGGTAGTAAACGATGTTGCCGCTGCGCGCCTGCTCGAACGCATTTTGCAAGGCCTGGAAATCCGGCACGCCGTGTTCGTTGGCAACCACCACTTCGCCATCCAGCCAGGCAGATGTGAGGCCCAGGCTGGCAATCGCCTCGGCCTGGCGCGGCAGCTTATGCGTCCAGTCGTTGCCGTTGCGCGTGAATAACTGCACCTTGGCGTCTTCCACCCGGGCCAGGATGCGGTAGCCGTCGAACTTGATTTCATAGCGCCAATCACCCTCGGGTGGGGAATCCACCAGCGTGGCCAGCTCAGGCTTAAGGCTTTGCGGCAGCGCCGCCGGCCGGGCATTCTCCAGCTTTTTTGCGCGTGTGGGCCTGGCGCGCTTGGCGGGGGCCTGGTCGACGGGTTTGGCCTGCGCCGCCTTGCGCTTTTTCTGCACGATGGTGCGCTCGCTCAGCACACTGTGTGGCTCGGCTTCGACCACGTCGTAATCGCTGTCGGCGCGGGCGAATTCGTCCTGATGCTTGATCAGAAACCATTGCTCCTGCTTGCCCGGCATATGCGTCTTGACCAGGTTCCACACGCCCCCCAGCTTTTCGCCCTGCAGCTCGAATTTGAGGCGGCCTTTGGCGTAGGCTTGCACCGGATCCGACAGCGGTTTCCAGATGCCGCGGTCCCACACGATGACGTCGCCAGCACCGTAATGGCCCTCGGGGATGCTGCCTTCAAAGGTCGCATAGTCCAGCGGGTGGTCTTCGACGTGCACGGCCAGGCGCTTGTTTTTCGGGTCCAGAGAAGGCCCCTTGGGCACGGCCCAGCTTTTGAGGGTGCCGTCGAGTTCGAGGCGAAAATCGTAGTGCAGGCGGCTGGCGTCATGCTTTTGAATGCAGAACTGCAGGGCGTTCGGCTCTGTGCGTGTCCTGCCCCTGGACGTGCCGCCTGCGGGTTCCGAGGTCGCATCGAAATCACGTTTGTGGTGGTACTCCTCCAGGGCTTTGTTCGCCTGCGGCTTTTTCTTAGCGCGCGTTTTGCGCGACGACAGCTCGATCCAGGTGGGCGCATGATCGCTGGCGTGTTCCTCGCCGCGCACCCAGGCATCCACACCGGCGTTTTTGAGATGCGGGGCGAGTACCGGGTTGAGCAGGAGATGGTCGATACGCAGGCCGGAATTCTTCTGCCAGTGTTGCCGGAAGTAATCCCAGAACGTATAGACCCGCTCCTCGGGATACAGGTGACGCACCGAGTCGATCCAGCCCTGGTCCAGCAACCGTTGATAGCACTCGCGACTCTCCGGCTGCAGCAGGGCATCCTTGAGCCATGAACGGGTGCTGTAAATATCGGCGTCGGTGGGCACCACATTGAAGTCCCCGGCCAGCACCACCGGGTGTTCGCCCGATTGCAACGTGCGGGCATGCTTGATCAGGTGCTCGAACCACTTGAGCTTGTACTCGAACTTGGGCCCCGGTTGCGGGTTGCCGTTGGGCAGGTAGAGGCAACCGACCACCACGCCATGCACGGCGGCTTCGAGGTAGCGCGACTGCGAGTCGTCTTCCGCGCCGGGCAAGCCTTTGTGGATCAACAGGGGTTCGGAGTCGCGGGCAAGAATCGCCACGCCATTCCACGCGGCCTGCCCATGGTGCAGACAACCATAGCCTGCCGCCTCAAGCTCGGCAGCGGGGAAGGCTTTGTCCTGAGCCTTGAGTTCCTGCAGGCAGACAATGTCCGGCCGCTCTTTCTCCAGCCACTGCAACAGGTTGGGCAACCGCGCGCCGATGCCGTTGACGTTGAATGTGGCGATCCTGAGGTTCTGCATAGCCTCGATCCTTCAATGTTTTCGGTGCTTTCTCATCCGAGTGCTGAAGAACGGAGCGAGTTCTAAATTTGTTGCCGGGCGCGGCACCTGCATCCCGGTTGAACTGCCAGCGGCTTGGACTGCCGAAACACAGACCACCCAGAGGACACCGCGATGACTGAAGAAAAGAAGAAGCAACCGGAACAGGAACAGCAGACCCCCGCGCATTCAACCGAACAAGAGCGTGAGCGTTTGAAGGACTTCAACAAGGACGGCATTCCGCCAGGGGCCTGCTGACCTGTGCGTGTGCTATCAGTGTTTATCCGAAGGTATTGATATCGATACCCTCGGTGGCCAATGCCCGTTGCACGGCAGGCCTTTCGATAATTGACTGAATACGTTGAGTCCAGTGGGGGAAATGCAGGCTCATGTCTATATCGATCCACTTCCCCCACATCCAGAAAACCAGCAGCACTGGATGAACAATGTTGTAAGCCGCGCCGTCAGCGCGCGCTGCAAGGCGCTGCTCGATAAACCGGTAGCTCTCCATCACGAGTGCCCCTTGTGGCGAGCGGGCTTGCCCCGCGTTGGGGTGCGAAGCGCCCCCCATCGAGCAAAACGCGGTGTACCTGATACGGCTCAGCGTCTGGTTTTGGGGCTGCTGCGCAGCCCAACGCGGGGCAAGCCCGCTCGCCACAAAAGCATTCTCTGCGCAAAAAGGAGTAACCCATGGTCGGCACCAAAAAAAGCTATGAGCCCGCCAATCATGGACCGATTAAGGTGCAGCTTGCACAGCTATCGAGACTTCATCGCTGGCCTGAGTATCCACACCTTTTAGACAACCACCGAGTGCCCCCTGTGGCGAGCGGGCTTGCCCCGCGTTGGGCTGCGCAGCAGCCCCAAAACCCGTCGCCGCGGAGTGCCTGAGACAGCGCATTCATCTTTGTCGGGGCTGCTGCGCAGCCCAACGCGGGGCAAGCCCGCTCGCCACAAAAGCATTCTCTGCGCAAAAGGAGTAACCCATGGTCGACACCAAAAAAAGCTATGAGCCCGCCAATCATGGACCGATTAAGGTGCAGCTTGCACAGCTATCGAGACTTCGTCGCTGGCCTGAGTATCCACACCTTTTAGACAACCACCGAGTGCCCCCTGTGGCGAGCGGGCTTGCCCCGCGTTGGGCTGCGTAGCAGCCCCAAAACCCGTCACCGCGGAGTGCCTGAGACAGCGCATTCATCTTTGTCGGGGCTGCTGCGCAGCCCAACGCGGGGCAAGCCCGCTCGCCACAAAAGCCCTGGCGGCGGATGTTCGACACCAAAGTCGACATCATCCTCGCGTTTTTTGCAACCGGTTCACGTCAGCAGACGCTAAAGCCTGGCCCATCGCTGTCGATAAACGCTATGAGCCCCACCAATCAAGGACTGATGAAATGACTCTTCCCGTTAGCGCTGCCTATACCCCGCCAGCCAACACCAGCCTCATGCCTTCCGGTCAGACGCTCGTGGTGCAGCCACTGACAGACGCTGCAAAAGAAGCGCTGGCGAACGCCTCCCCGGCGGCCGTCTACCATCCCAGTCCGAGTGGACCAGCAGATGCCACGGTGAAGCCTCCTGAGGTTTTCGATACCTGGATCGGTCGCTCCCAATCGCCAGACTTTCCTCGACTCGTTGAGGTCGCCTCCGGGGCGCTGAGCACGCTGAAGGCGTCCTTCAAGGTGTTCGAGTCGACGCTGGCGGTCACCGCTCCCGACCTGGCCGCGAAAGAGTATGGCTTCACCGTGGAGGCGGACGGCAGCCTGAAAGTGCGCGATAAGGCCAGTCAGCTCAGCAGTTCGGATACTCGGCGGCTGACGGATCTGCTCAATCAATCCGTTGCCTTGAAAACCGCAGCCGTGGCCTACCGCAACGCCTCCATCGATACGGTGGACGCCGATTCGGTGCAGTCGGGGCTGGGCTTTTATAGCCTGACCAACGAAAACTTCGCCAGGACCATTGATCTGGCGCCGCTGTTAAGGGAATTCGACCCGTCGGATTTGAAGGGGGCCAAGGACCGGCTTTTTATCACCCAGCTGTCCTACAGAGGCGAGCGGGCGACGGCCGAGACTGAGGATGCAATGTACGAGCGGCGCGCGGCGCAGCGGTTCAGCGTGCAGGTCTGATCCCCGCGAGCCCGCACACTGATCCCCCCAAAGCAATCGTTAACTGGCAGAATCCCCTCCAACTTGATTGCTTTGGAGACCACCATGCTTCGTGCGTTTGAACGAAGACTCGACCCATTCCCCCCTGACGAAGTCCCTCCGCCGCCAGAGGGCCTGGCGCGCTTTTTGTGGGCCTGCACCCGCGGCGCGCGTGGCTACATCCTGGCGTTTGCGCTGCTGAGCGCCGCGGTGTCGATTTACGAAGCCTGGCTGTTTTCCTTCCTGGGTCAGGTCGTCGACTTGCTGTCGACCTGGCAGACCGGCGGTGATGCGGCCGCGCAGGAAAGCCGTGTGTTGTGGGGTATGGGCATCGTGATGGTGTTGAGTGTCGGCCTGGTGGCGTTGCGCACGATGGTGCAGCACCAGATTTTGGCGATCAACCTGCCATTGCGGCTGCGTTGGGACTTCCACCGGCTGATGCTGCGGCAAAGCCTTTCGTTTTTTTCCGATGAGTTTTCCGGGCGGGTCACCACCAAGGTGATGCAGACGGCGCTGGCGGTGCGCGACGTGCTGTTCACCCTGATCGAGATCCTGCCCGGCATCGGTGTGTACTTCATCGCGATCATCGCGCTGGCCGGCGGCTTCGCGCTCAAACTGATGCTGCCGTTTATTGCCTGGATCCTGTTGTTCGGGCTGGCCATGCTGTACTTCGTGCCCCGTCTGGGCAAAGTGGGGCAGGAGCAGGCCAACGCACGCTCGTCGATGACCGGCCGTATTTCCGACGCCTACACCAACATCACCACCGTGAAGCTGTTCTCCCATTCCAACCGCGAAGCGCATTTTGCCCGCGCGGCCATGGAAGATTTCAAGCAGACCGGCTTTCGCCAGATGCGCCTGGTCAGCCAGTTCGAGATCGTCAACCAGGCCCTGGTGGTGGCCTTGATCATGGCCGCTGGAGGTTATGCGCTATGGCTCTGGCACCAGGGCGAGATCGGCGCGGGCGCCGTGGCCGCGATCACCGCCATGGCGTTGCGCATCAATGGCATGTCCCACTGGATCATGTGGCAGATGACCTCGCTGTTCGAGAGCATCGGCACCGTGCAGGATGGCATGGGCACCCTGACTCGCGGCGCCAAGGTGCAGGACGCGCCGGACGCGGGTGAGCTGGTCACCTCCGGTGGCGCCGTCACCTTCGACAACGTCAGTTTCAACTACAACGGCGAGCGCCAGGTGCTCGATGGCCTGAGCCTGGACATTCGCCCGGGCGAAAAAATCGGTCTGGTCGGGCGCTCCGGCGCCGGCAAGTCCACGCTGATCAACCTGCTGCTGCGCTTTTATGACGTCGACAGCGGCACGATCCGGATTGACGGGCAAGACATCGCGCAGGTGACCCAGGACAGCCTGCGCAGCGCCATCGGCATGGTCACTCAGGATACGTCGCTGTTGCACCGCTCCATTCGCGACAACATCGCCTACGGTCGTCCCGATGCGAGCGACGCGCAAATCCGCATGGCAGCGGCCAACGCCCAGGCCGATGAGTTCATCAGCCGATTGAGTGACCGCCAGGGCCACACCGGCTACGACACGCTCGTTGGCGAGCGTGGCATCAAGTTGTCCGGCGGCCAGCGCCAGCGTGTCGCGATTGCCCGGGTAATGCTCAAGAACGCGCCGATCCTGCTGCTTGACGAGGCGACCAGCGCGCTGGACTCGGAAGTCGAAGTGGCCATCCAGGAAAGCCTCGATGAAATGATGCAGGGCAAGACCGTGATCGCCATCGCCCATCGACTGTCGACGATTGCCGCCATGGACCGACTGATCGTCATGGATGACGGCCGCATTCTCGAACAGGGCACCCACACCGAACTGCTCGCCAAGAACGGCATCTATGCGCGGTTGTGGCACCACCAGAGTGGTGGTTTTTTGGGTGAGGATCGCGGCGTGGCGGAGGTAATGGACTAAAGCCGGGAAGGGCAAGCCGACTCGCTGCGGGCGAGTCGGGATCACGCAATGGCGGGCACCCGAACGCTGTCAGTAAACCAGCGGGATGACGATTTCCGGCGGCGTGGGGCTGCGCAGGTAATCCTCCTGCCTGACGCGTTCGGGCAGCTCGATCATCGGCACCTCGACTTCTTCATAGGGCATCTGCTTGAGCAAATGGTGGATGCAGTTGAGCCTGGCCTTCTTCTTGTTGTCCGCCTGTACCACCCACCAGGGCGCTTCGGGGATATGAGTGCGTTCCAGCATGATTTCCTTCGCCTTGGTGTAGGCCTCCCAGCGGCGACGGGATTCCAGGTCCATGGGGCTCAGTTTCCATTGTTTGAGCGGATCATGAATGCGGCTGAGAAAGCGCAGGTGCTGTTCCTGATCGGAAATCGAGAACCAGTATTTGATCAACTGGATACCGGAGCGCGCGAGCATGCGTTCGAACTCCGGCACGGTGCGAAAGAACTCTTCGTATTGCGCCTCGTTGCAAAATCCCATGACCTGTTCGACGCCGGCGCGGTTGTACCAGCTGCGGTCGAACAGCACGATTTCGCCCGCCGCCGGCAGGTGTGAGACGTAGCGCTGGAAGTACCACTGCGTGCGTTCGCGGTCGTTCGGCGCGGGCAGGGCGGCGACTCGGCACACCCTGGGGTTGAGCCGCTGAGTGATGCGCTTGATGACCCCACCCTTGCCGGCGGCATCGCGGCCTTCGAACAGGATCACCACCTTGGCCCCGGTCTTGACCACCCAGCTTTGCAGCTTCACCAGTTCGCCCTGCAGGCGGAACAATTCGCTGAAATAAACCCTGCGTTCGGCCTTTTCGGGGCTTTCCTCCATGTGCTCATCCAGCAGCGCATTGAGGTCATGGCCGTCTTCGGTCAATTCCAGTTCCAGCTCTTCGTCACTGTGATCGAGCAGCTCACGGCGGATGCGCTGGATCAGGGCGTCGTCTGTTGCAGACATGGGAGACACTCGCGTGGGGAGGATGATCGAGTGTTAGTCGCATCTTGTTACGAAGTAATGACACGTAAATAAGCGTTTGACGCTGTAAAACGGGACAAAAACCTGCCTGCCATTCATTTTTCATAAAAACGTAACAAAGCTGCTGCAAAGTCCCGGGAGCCCGAAAATACAACACGGAGTTCCTTGAATGAAAAGCTTGATGAAGTCAGCTGCACTCGCCGTCGCGGTCTCACTAAGTGCCACTTCGGTGTTTGCTGCCGAAAGCATCCGCCTGACCGGCTCCGGTGCCAGTTTCCCGGCGCCGATCTATCTCACCTGGTTCAAGGATTTCAGCAAGAAAAGCGCGGGCGTGACGGTGGACTACCAGTCCAAAGGGAGCGGGGCGGGCGTACAGGATTTCCTCAACAAGACCGTGGACTTCGCCGCCAGCGACTCGGCCATGAAAGACGAAGACATCGCCAAGGTCGCCGAAGGTGTGCAATTGCTGCCGATGACCGCCGGCGAAATCGTGCTGGCCTATAACCTGCCGGGCAACCCCAAAGGGCTGAAGCTGCCGCGCGATGTGTATTCCGACATCTTCCTGGGCAAGATCACCAAGTGGAACGATCCCAAGATCGTTGCCGCCAACCCGGACCTGAAACTCAGCGATACGCCGATCACCGTGGTGGTGCGTGCGGACTCCAGCGGCACCACTGCGGTGTTCACCAAGCACCTGGCGGCCATCAACCCTGCGTTCAAGGACGCGATGGGTGAAGGCAACACCGTCAACTGGCCGGCCACCGACAAGTTCATCAAGTCGCCCAAGAACGATGGCGTGACCGCCACCGTACGCCAGACCCCGGGCGCGATTGGTTATATCGAATACGGCTTCGCCAAACTGGCCAAGGTCGACTTCGCCCAGTTGCAGAACAAGGCCGGCCACTACGTGGTGCCGAACGCCGAAAGCGGTGCAGAAGCACTGGCAGCGGTAAAAATGCCTGAAAGCCTGGTGGCCTGGCTGCCGGACCCGGATGGCGCCAAGTCCTACCCGATCACGTCCTACACCTGGATGATCTTCCGCAAGGACAACGGCAACCCGGCCAAGGCCAAGGCCATGCGCGAAATGGTTGAATACAGCCTCACCGAAGGTCAGAAAATCGCTGATTCGATGGGCTACATCCCGCTGCCGGCTTCGGTGGTTGAACAGGTTCGCAAAGCTTCAGCCAACATCCAGTAAGGCTTGCCAGCTCACTCCCGGCGCAGGCACTCCGCCTCGCCGGGAGCGCGTCCTCCCTGTTTCGGAAGCAACCCATGAACTCACCTTTTGTCGTACCGGTTAACCCGGACTCTGCGTGTCAGCCACCGTCCACCAAGGATTTTGTGGTTGACCGCACCTTCCGCGCGCTTGCACGCATCGGCGTGGTGCTGGTGCTGGCGCTGGTTTTCGCGCTGGTGTTCGAAGTAGGGCGCAAGGCGCTTCCCGGCATGGAAAAGCACGGCTTTGACGTGCTGCTGGGCAGCGTCTGGGATGTCAATCAAGGCAAATACGGCATTTTGCCGGCGATCTGGGGCACGCTGTACAGCGCCTTTATCGCATTGCTGATCGCCGGCGTGTTCGGCGTCAGCATGGCCATTTTTCTCACCCAGGATTTCCTCCCGGCCAAGCTGGCTGCGGTGTTTCGTACCATCGTTGAACTGCTCGCGGCCATCCCCAGCGTGGTGTACGGCCTGTGGGGCATCTACGTGGTCATCCCGGCCATCCGGCCGCTGACCGCGTGGTTGAACACGGAGCTTGGCTGGATCCCGTTTTTCGGCACGTCCTTGAGCGGCCCCGGCTTGCTCCCGGCCGCGCTGGTGCTGGCCATCATGATCCTGCCGACCATTGCCGCCGTGTCCCAGGACGCGCTCACCGGCGTGCCGATGAAAACCAAACAGGCGGCTTACGGCATGGGCACCACCCACTGGGAAGCGATTCTCAAGGTGATGGTGCCGTCGGCGGCCACCGGTATCTTCGGCTCCCTGGTGCTGGGCCTGGGTCGCGCCCTGGGTGAAACCATGGCCCTGGCGATGCTGGTCGGCAACGCGAACAATATTTCGCTGTCGCTGTTCGCCCCGGCCAATACCCTGGCGGCCTTGCTGGCGCTGAACTTTCCAGAAGCCGGGCCGAACGAGATCGAGGTGTTGATGTATGCAGCGCTGGTGCTGATGTTCATCACGCTGCTGGTCAACGTGGCGGGCTCGATGCTCATGCTTTACGCCCAGCGGGGGACCAAGCAATGACCAACCTCACCACGCCCGACATCGCGCTGCCCAGCCTGCAGCGCCGCTTCGAAGGCCGCGCCCTGCGCAGCCTGGTGTTGACCACGCTGGTCTGGCTGGGGGCGCTGCTGGCCAGCGTACCGCTGATCTCCGTGCTGTATATGCTGATTACCCGGGGCGGGGCGCGCCTGAGTCTTGAACTGTTCACCGAGCTGCCGCCCACCGGTTTCGAGACCGGCGGCGGTTTCGGCAACGCCATGGCCGGCACCCTGGTGATGGTCGGTATCGCGGCGGCCATCGCCGTGCCGGTCGGCATCCTCGCGGCGGTGTTCCTCGCCGAGCTGGGCCCCGACAGCAAGCTGGCGAGCGCGGCGCGCTTTGCCGCGAAAATGCTCACCGGCCTGCCGTCGATCCTGGCCGGCGTGTTTGCCTACGCCCTGGTGGTGATGACCACCGGCACTTACTCGGCTCCTGCAGGGGGCGTGGCGCTGGCCGTGCTGATGTTGCCGATCGTGGTGCTGACGGCCGAAGAGTCGATGAGAATGGTGCCCAAGATCATGAAGGACGCCGCGTACGGCATGGGCTGCACCCGTTCCCAGGTGATCTGGAAAATCGTTCTGCCCACCGGCATGCCGGCGATCCTCACCGGTGTGATGCTGGCCGTGGCGCGCGCCGCAGGCGAAACCGCCCCCCTGTTGTTTACCGCGCTGTTCAGCAACTACTGGATCTACCACGACGGCAACCTCGCCGTCATGAACCCGACAGCCTCGTTGGCCGTGCTGATCTACAACTTCTCCGGCATGCCGTTCGACAACCAGCTCGAACTCGCCTGGGCGGCCTCGCTGGTGCTGGTGATGATCGTGCTGGTGGTGAATATCGTGAGCCGTATTTTCGGCAAACCCAAGTATTAAGAGCGGGAGCACCTGAATTTTGAACGTATCAACTGCGCAAATTGCTGCTCCGTTTGTGACCGACTCGCCTGTGGTCATGGACTGCAAGCTGGACAAGATTTTCTACGGCAACTTCATGGCGGTGCGTGACAGCCACGTGCCGATCGAAAAAAACAAGATCACCGGCTTCATCGGGCCGTCCGGCTGCGGCAAGAGCACTGTGCTGCGCAGCCTCAACCGCATGAACGACCTGGTCAAGGGCTTCCGCTTCGAGGGCCATGTGCATTTTCTCGGCCAGGACGTGTACGGCAAGGGCGTCGACCCGGTGGTGGTGCGTCGTTACATCGGCATGGTGTTCCAGCAGCCGAACCCGTTCTCGATGAGCATCTTCGACAACGTCGCCTTCGGCCTGCGCCTGAACCGCTACAAGGGCGACCTGGGCGACCGCGTGAAGCACGCGCTGCAGGGCGCAGCGCTGTGGGACGAGGTCAAGGACAAGCTCAAGGTCAGCGGCCTGTCGCTCTCCGGCGGCCAGCAGCAACGGCTGTGCATCGCGCGCGCCATCGCCACCGAGCCTGAAGTGCTGTTGCTGGACGAACCGTGCTCGGCCCTCGACCCGATTGCCACTCGCCGGGTCGAAGAGCTGATGGTCGAGTTGAAGAAGGACTACACCATCGCGCTGGTGACCCACAACATGCAGCAGGCAATCCGTGTTGCGGACACCACCGCGTTTTTCTCGGTGGACATTTCCCAGGGCACGCGCACCGGCTATCTGGTGGAGATGGGCGCCACTGCGCAGATCTTCGGCACACCCCGTGAGCAAATGACCGAAGACTACATCAGCGGCAAGTTCAGCTGAGCATCACCGCCTCATCGACACCGCCTACCTGCAAACGCCAAATGGAATTGGCGGGCATCCGGTAGATTTTCCTGCCTCGGTTTTCCAAGGAGTTTCAATGTCTGTAACGCATCGCCTGGATTTGCCGGCCATTGAGCGCGCACTGCGTGAAGTGCAGGATCGCTTCGCCGAGCTAAGCCGGCACTTCACCGAGCCGCGCGACCCCCTGACTGACGAAGTGCTGCACAATGTGCTTGAAGGCTACGCGTTGATTGACGACTATGTCGCACGCGGCGTCGACCTGTTCGATCTACACCAACTGAACCTGATGCTGGAGATCAACGCCGTGGTACTGTGCGGTACAGACCCGGCGCGCCGGCTGGAATACGCGCAGCACCTGGCAGCGACTGAGGAACACTTCTTCAACAACGTTGAAGGCGGGATCAAGGACCTGTTCAATTGGTACTGTGCGTATCGCAGCGAGTCGGTCTGGAAGCGTGCGGCCGGCGTCTATGTACGCATTCTCAGCAAGCCGCAGCTGTTCATTGAAGGCAACAACCGCAGCGGTTCGCTGATTGTCAGCTATTTGCTCATGCGCGCAGGTTTACCACCCTTCGTCCTGACGCTGGAGAACGCCGAGGGCTATTTCAATCCGTCCTCGGTGATCCGCAACTCTGCAAAACATGGAGTCAAGGCGTTGTACGAATTGCCCAAGATCAAGAAGAAATACGCGGCCTTTCTGGAACATCAGGCACCCGCCCCAGGCAAGTTTTTCCTGGGCGACGGCCCCCGGCCGCTGCATCAGGGAGGCCATTGATGCGCGCCTTTCCACGCATGCGTATTTCCTTCGATATCGACGACACCCTGGCCTGCCAGCAGCATCACTGCGCGGCGGAAACCAGCCGGCTGCCGGCCTGCGTGCATCGATGGCTGGGCGAGCCGCTGCGGGTGGGCACCCGCGCGCTGATCCGCGAGTTGCGCCGCCAGGGTTGCAGTGTCTGGGTTTATACCTCGTCCGGCCGCACGCCGTCCTACATCCGCCGCTGGCTGTTGCTCTACGGCATCCGCGTCGACGGTGTGGTCAACAGCGTGCTGCATAATCGCGCCCTGACGGTACACGGCCTGTCCAACGCGCCGTCGAAGTACCCGCCGGCGTTCGACATCGACCTGCACGTCGATGATTCCGAGGGCGTGCGCATCGAAGGGGAGGATCACGGGTTTCGCGTGGTCGTGGTTGACCCGCAGGATGCCCGCTGGACGCACAAGGTTCTGCACGCCGCTGCCCTGGTGCAGGGGCAGCTTGTCTGGCAGCAACTGATCAGACGCCCGCGGCCCGCCCGCCAGCGCACCCGCTCACTTGTATAAAATCGCCTGATGAATGTCCTGCAGCGCCATGATGCGCTGCGCGGCATTGAGCTTGATCGCCTCCTTCGGCATGCCGAACACCACGCAACTGGCCTCGTCCTGAGCCACCGTGGCGGCGCCGGCGTCGAGCATTTCCTTCAAGCCCCGTGCGCCGTCGTCGCCCATGCCGGTCATGATGATGCCGGTGGCGTTCTTGCCGGCAAAACGCGCCACCGAGCGAAACAGCACATCCACTGACGGACGATGGCGGTTGACCAGCGGGCCGTCGATCACCTGCGCGTGGTAGTAGGCGCCGCTGCGAGTGACCATCAGGTGCTTGCCACCGGGGGCGATCAGCGCCAGGCCCGGCAGGATGCGGTCGTTGTTGCGCGCCTCGCGCACTTCGATCTGGCACACGCTGTTGAGGCGTTCGGCAAAGGACGCGGTGAATTTTTCCGGCATGTGCTGCACGATCACCATCCCCGGGCACACCCTCGGCAACGCCGTCAGCACGGCCTCAAGCGCCTGGGTGCCGCCGGTGGAGGTGCCGATGGCGACGATGCGTTCGGTGGTCTGGGCCATGGCGTGGCCGTTGGCGGCGGGCAGGATCGCGTCGGCGCTGAGCTTGCTGGCCGGGGCGGGCGCGGCGGCAGGCCTGACGGCGCGTTTGCCGAGGTTCTTGACGTTGGAGTTGGCCGCCGCGCGGATCGCCGCCACCAGTTCGGCGGCCGAGTCGATCAGGAAGTTCTTCAGCCCGGTGGTGGGCTTGGTGATGATTTCCACGGCGCCGGCCGACAGCGCCTGCAACGAGGTTTCCGCGCCTTTCTGGGTCAGCGAGGAGCAGATCACCACGGGCGTCGGGCGCTCGCTCATGATTTTGCGCAGAAACGTGATGCCGTCCATGCGCGGCATTTCCACGTCCAGCACGATCACGTCCGGCCATTCGCGGGCGAGCTTGTCCATGGCGAAAATCGGGTCGGACGCCGCGCCCATCACATGGATGTCCGGCGTGTCGTTGAGGATCGCCAGCAGCACCTGGCGCACCACGGCCGAGTCATCGACCAGCAGCACGCTGATTTTTTTGGTAGGCATTTATTGGAGTGTTCCCATTGGTTGGTGCCGGACCCAGACGTTGCCGTTCCACAGGTCGAACACAATCGTGCGATAGCCGGTGCTGCCCATGTCCTGTGCGGCCAGGTGCAGGTGATGGCGCTCGGTCAGGGCCAGCGCCGCGCGGATATTAAGGCTGGCCACGTCCTGGTCCGGCAGGCGGCGCTGCTGTTCGGGGAACATCTCGCCGCCGCCGAACAGCTTGACCTGATAGTCCTGCGCCCGCGTGCCGTTGACGTGGGCGTGGCGCAGCAGCAGCTCAAGTGCCTCGTCGCCGTACTTGCCGTCCAGGGGCTGGCCCTTGCGCAAGCGCGCTGGCAGCATGAAATGGCACATGCCGCCGATGCGCCGTTGCGGGTGCCAGAAGGTGAACGCCACGCAGGAGCCGAGCAGGGTGCGCAGGCGCATTGGCCGCGTCGCAAAGCTCACCTGGCCTGGCGCCAACACCACTTCGGGCGCATCGGCGGGCTTTTTCATGGCTTGCAGTAAATCGACGGCGCCACCAGCTTCAACGTGTCGTTGACGCCGTTGAGGCTTTCCGAGTGGCTGATGATGAAATGCCCGCCGGGCCTGAGCAGCGGCAGCAGGCGCGCAACCACCTGGCTCTTGGTCTGCTGATCGAAGTAGATCATCACGTTGCGCAGGAAGATCACGTCGAACTCGCCCAGGCCGGGCAGCGGCTCGTTGAGGTTGACCTGCACGAAATTGACCCGGCTGCGCAAACGCTTGTCGATCAGGAAGGTGCCCTCCTGGCGTCCGATGCCCTTGAGGCAGTATTTGCTCAACAGCGGCTGGGGCAGGGTGCCGGCGCGCTCCATGGCGTAATGCCCGCTGCGTGCCTTGGCCAGCACCTGGGTGCTGATGTCCGAGCCGATCACCTCCCACGGCGTGGTGCCCAGGCCTTCGGCCAGGGTCATCGCCAGGCTGTAAGGCTCTTCACCGGAGGAGCTGGCCGCGCTCCACACGCGAAACAGCTTGCCCGGCGCCGCTTTGGGCAGCACCTGCTGGCGCAGGAAATCGAAATGCTTGGGCTCGCGGAAAAAATAGGTTTCGTTGGTGGTGAGCAAATCCAGCGCGACCTGCAGTTCGCCCTTGCGCTGGTCGCTCATGATCAGCTTGAAATACTCCCCATAGCTCTCCAACTCATAATGCTTGAGGCGTTTGAACAGGCGTCCGGCCACCAGTGCCTTTTTTGCCGGCGACAGATTGATGCCAGCCGCGCGGTACAGCCAGGACTGGAACTGACCGAACTCGCGGTCATCAAGCGACGAGGTATCTGGCATGACCGGGCCTCAACGCGCGTCGGTATCGAGTGCTGGCGCCTGGCCAGCCTCGGCGAGGCTGGACATCTCGTCGATGGACAGCACCTTGTCCACCTCCAGCACGATCACGAACTTGCCTTCGACCTTGGCCATGCCGCTGATGAAATCGGCGCGAATGCGCGCGCCGAAGCTGGGCGGTGGCTCGATCTGCGCCGCCGGGATTTCCTGCACCGCCGACACGGTGTCCACCAGCAGCCCGATGTCCTGGGGCTGACCGTCTTCGGTACGGGCTTCGATGATGACCACGCAGGAGCGCCGGGTGATGGCCGAATTCTGCCGGCCAAAGCGCGCCGACAGGTCCACCACCGGCACCACGGCGCCACGCAGGTTGATCACGCCACGCACGAACGCGGGCATCATTGGCACCACCGTCAAGCTGCCGTATTCGATAATTTCCTTGATGCCCAGAATGCCGATGGCGAACATCTCGCCGCCGAGCATGAAGGTCAGGTATTGCGCATCCTCGTCGACCGCAACCGCGGTATGACGGGAAGGGGTTACTGCGCCCATGTGATTCTCCCTGTGAGCCCGTAGCGTCGCGTGCGATCAGAAACGGGTGAATTCCGATTCGTCGGGGGCGCTGGCCATGCTGTAGGCAAATGCCTTGCGCGGTGCCGGCGCAGCCGGACGCGGCGGCTGGCGGTTGGGCTTGTTGCCGGTGTCCACCGCGCTGCTGTGCACCGTGGCCCTGGGCGACGCATCGAGCACGAAGAAGCTCATGGCCTGCTGCAGCTGTTCGGCCTGGCTGCTCATTTCTTCGGCGGTGGCGGCCAGTTCCTCACTGCTCGAGGCGTTCTGCTGCGTCACCTGGTTGAGCTGGGTCATCGCCGTGTTGATCTGTGCGACACCGGCAGCCTGCTCCTCGGAGGCGGCGCTGATTTCCTGCACCAGGTCGGAAGTCTTGTTGATCGACGGCACCATTTCGCCGAGCAGCTTGCCGGCGGTTTCGGCCATCTCCACGCTGCTGGACGACAACTCGCCGATTTCCTGCGCGGCCACCTGGCTGCGTTCCGCCAGCTTGCGCACCTCGGCGGCCACCACTGCGAAGCCCTTGCCATGCTCGCCGGCCCGGGCCGCTTCGATGGCCGCGTTAAGGGCCAACAGGTTGGTCTGGTAGGCGATGTCATCGATGATGCTGATGCGCTGGGCGATTTTCTTCATTGCCACCACGGTCTGCTGCACCGATTCACCGCCTTCGGTGGCTTCCTTGGCAGCCTTGCTGGCCATGCCGTCGGTGACCTTGGCGTTCTCGGTGTTCTGGTTGATGCTGGCGCTCATCTGCTCCACCGACGCGCTGGTTTCCTCGACGCTGGCAGCCTGCTCGCTGGTGGCCTGGCTCATCGATTGCGCGGTGGCGCTGACCTGTTCCGAGGCACTGGCGAGGTTGTCGGCGGCATTGCGCACTTCGCCGATGATGTGCGCCAGTTTGCCGACCATGTTGCGCATGGCATTGAGCACCATGCCGGTTTCGTCCTTGGCGCCGCTGTCGATATGCGCGTTGAGGTTGCCCTCGGCCAGTTGCTCGGCGGCGGCCGCTGCCTGGCGCAACGGACGCGAGATGATTCGCGCGATGAACAGCGCCAGGCCCAGGCCAATCAGCAGCGCCACGACCAGCACGACGATGATCGACAGACGTGCATTCTCGTACAGCGCAGTGCCGTGGTCCCCGGCGACCGTGGCGCCGGCGTCGTTGAGTTCGATCATTTTCTGCAGGCGGGTGATCAGTTCATCGAAGTGCGTCTTGGATTCGCCACGCAGGAGGGCACGGGCCTGGACTTCCTGATTCTGCCGGGACAGCTCGAACAGCTGCTGGCTGGCCGCAAGGTAAGCGGCCCAGGCACTCTTCACACCGGCCAGCAGTTGACGATCTTCTTCGTTGGACAGCAATTGCTCGTAGGTACCCAGCCGGGTTTCGAATTGCTGGCGCGCCTCGACGGCTTCGCGTTCGGCCTGGGCTTTTTCCTCGAGCACTTCGGTGCTGATGTTGCGGTTTTCCTTCAAGCGATAGTTGGCGGCGAAAAATCGCATGCCGGCCGCCGCGCGCATCGACGGCATCCAGTTACCCCGGATGTCCTGGGCCGCCTGGTTGACAGAGCCCAGCTGGAGGATGGCGAACCCGCCCATCACCGCCGTCAGCGCCAGCACCACCAGGAACGAGCTGATCAGCTTGGTGGAAATTTTAAGATCGTAGAACCATTTCATCGGGGGAACCTCCATGGAGTTGCAAATACATCAGCGGACGACGACCAAGGGCGACTGAGGCGCCTGGGCCGTACGGGCTTCCAGTTGTACGATTTGGCTGAGCAGGGCGGGCACGTCCAGAATCAACGCCACCGCACCGCTACCCAGGATGGTTGAGCCGCTGATGCCGCGCAGTGCGCCAAACAGCTTGCCCAGGGGTTTGATCACGGTCTGGAACTCGCCGAGCAGGTCATCCACCACGAGCCCGGCCTTGTGCTCGGCGTAACGCACCACCACCACATTCTGGCGCCGCGCCGGCGGGCCTTCGTGGCTGAAGTGCTCACGCAGGTCCACCAGCGGCAACACCTCGCCGCGCAGGTCCAGATAACCCTGGTCGCGGCTCGACTGGCGCTGGTGTTCGTCCAGCTCGATGCATTCCTGCACCATGTCCAGCGGAATCACGTAGGTGGACTGATCGATGCCGACCAGAAAACCGTTGATGATCGCCAGGGTCAGCGGCAGGCGAATACGCACCACCGTGCCCTGGCCGGGGCGACTGTCGAGATCGACGGTGCCGCGCAGCAAAGTGATGTTGCGCTTGACCACGTCCATGCCCACGCCGCGCCCGGACAGGTTGGTGACCGCCTCGGCGGTGGAGAACCCGGCCTCGAAGATCAGGTTGTAAATCTCCTGATCGGTGAGTTGCGCGCCGCTGGCGACCAGCCCGCGCTCCTGGGCTTTTTCGAGGATGCGCTCGCGGTTGAGCCCGGCGCCGTCGTCGGCGATTTCGATGACGATGCTGCCGGAGTCGTGGTAGGCATTCAGGCTCAGGTGGCCCTTGCTCGGTTTGCCCGCCGCGTGCCGCGCTGCGGCATTTTCGATGCCGTGGTCCATGGCATTGCGCAGCAGGTGCATCAGCGGGTCGCCGATCTTTTCCACCACCGTTTTGTCCAGTTCGGTTTCCGCGCCGCTGATGAGCAGGTCGATGTCCTTGCCCAGTTCCTGGCTGACGTCGCGCACCACGCGGCGAAAGCGGTTGAAGGTGTCGCCAATGGGGATCATGCGCAGGTGCAGGGCGCCATCGAGGATCTCTTCCACCAGCCCGGACACGGTGGACGTGGCCTCCTGCAACGGGTCGTTGTTGCACGAGCGCGCCAGCAGGCTGGCGCCGGCGCTGGCGATCACCAGTTCGCCGACCAGGTTGATCAGTTCGTCGAGTTTGTCGGCGTTGACCCTTACATAGTTGCCGTCGCGGGGTTTTGCTTCGCTGCTCGTCGCCACACGCTGGGGCGCCGGCGTCAAGTGTTCCGATTGCGCCACCAGTTCGATGCCGCTGGGTGGTTCCTCAAACGGCGTGTCGTCGATGGCGCTGATGTGCACTTCACAGTCGTCGCGCACGAAGTCGAAGACTTCATTGAGCGTGGCGTGGCTGGCCGCCGAGCGCAGGTCGATCTCAAAGCCCAGGTAGCAGCTCTCTGCGTCCCAGCTGTCCAAGGGCGGAAGGCGGTCGGTCAGGGTGGTGACCTGCAGTATCTGGCCCAAGGTGTCGAGGTAGCGCAGAAAGGACAGCGGGTCCATGCCGTTGCGGAACACGTCCACGCCAAAACGCAGGGAAATGTGCCACAGCACGTCGCCTTGGGTGTCGTTGACCACGGCAGTCATCGGCACGCCGGCCACCGCGTGGTCCGCGCCCTGATAGGCACTCAGCGCCTGGCGCAGCACCGCTTCGCGCTCCAGCGCAGGTGCCTGCAGCGCTTCACCTCGGCTGGCCACCACGTCGATCAGCTCGAGCATGTGATCGCCGGACTTGAGCAGCACTGCGATCAGCGCGGCGTCCACCGCCACACTGGCATCGCGCAGGCGGTCGAGCACGTCTTCGACGATGTGGGTAAAGCTCACGATCGGCTCCAGGCCGAACAGGCCGGCGGAGCCCTTGATGGTGTGTGCGGCGCGGAACACCGCGCCGATGGCATCCTGATCGCCGGGCTCGCTTTCCAGTTGCAGCAGGGATTGCTCCATGGCCTGCAACAGTTCGCGTGCCTCGACGATGAACGTCTGTTGTGCCTGATCGAGGTTGATACTCACCTGGACACTCCTTTGTCGTGCTTTGAACGGGGCGGTGGGCGCTAGAAGGCGACGCCGCCACACAAGGTGAAGGTTTGCTCGACCGCCGGGCTCTGGCCGGCCAGGCTCAGGACCGTGCCGCGGTGCTCGGCTTCGCGGTGGATCACCGCGAGCAATTGCAGGCCGGCGCCGTCCATCTCGGTGACCTGGGACAGGTCAAGCGCCAGGCGCGGCGCCGTGCCCAGTTGCGGCATCAGCGCGGCGGCCAGCTCGGCCACGGTGTAGATCGTCAGTTCACCGTCGATGCCCACGCAGGTGGTGCCGTCAACGGTTTCGCAGGTAATCGGCATGGGAGGCCCTCCATGGCGCCAGTGGTCAGGGCAGGATCAGTTTGGACACCGCCGCCAGCATCTGCGCCGGCTGGAACGGCTTGACCACCCAGGCCTTGGCACCCGCCGCCTGGCCTTCGGCCTTTTTCGATTCCTGGGACTCGGTGGTCAGCATGATGATCGGCGTGAACTTGTAGTTGGCCAGCTTCTTGACCTCCTTGACGAAGGTGATGCCGTCCATGTTTGGCATGTTCACGTCACTGATGATCAAGTGGACCTTCTGCCCGGTGAGCTTGCCCAGCGCATCCCGGCCGTCGCAGGCCTCGATCACGTCGTAACCGGCGCTTTTCAAGGCAATGCCGACCACTTGCCGCACGCTGCTGGAGTCGTCGACCACTAATACATTCTTCGCCATGGTGTGCTCCTTAAAAGAAGGTGATGTCTTGAGAATTCTGTGACGCGGCTGCTTCGCCATGGTGGGTGCGGCGTTGTTCGTCGGTGGCGTAGGTGGCCTCCATGCTCGCCAGCCATTGGCGCGCGTCGACGACCAGCGCCTGGTCCGGCGACTGACTGGCCTGCAACAGGTGTTCGTGCAGGGCGTGCATGTTGTCACGCACGTGGCTGAGGATCTGGCTGACCCGGTCCTGGAACTGCAGGTTGACCAGCACCTCGGTCATCTCGTCGCGAATGCCGTAGCTTTCCTGCTTGAGCAGGTCGGCGGAGTCGGCCAGGCGCCCGGTGATGTTCTGGAAGCGCTCGAGCACCTGCTGGATGCTCTGCTCGGACGCGGCAACGGAGTGGCTGTCCTGGTCGGCGCTGCTGGATGCCGCCTGCACCAGTTGGGTGATGGCGTTGTTGATGATGTCGACCTTGGCCGACATCTGCTGGCCGGTCTCGCTGGATTTGCTCGACAGACTGCGCACCGCATCGGCCACCACCGCAAAGCCGCGACCGGCTTCTCCGGCACGTGCGGCCTCGATGGCGGCGTTGAGCGCCAGCAGGTTGGTCTGCGCGGCAATGGCCGCGACATCGGCGGCCATGGTGCGCAGCTCGCCGGTATAGGCCGTGAGGCTGCGCACCTGGGTCAGGGTCTGGTCACGGCTGGTTTGGGTGGCCTTGAGCGAATCGATCACCTGGCTCAGCTCGCTGTCGCTGCTGGCCAGCTCTTTGAGCGCGCCCTCGGCGGCCTGCCCATCCAGCTCGCCGGCGGCCTGCTGCGAGGCCTGCACGGTGTCCTGCAAACGCGTGGAAATCCCGGTGAACCGATTGGCCAGGCTCACGATCGCGTCTTCGGTCTGCTGCCGCGAGCTTTCCACCTGTTTGGCCCAGATCGGCATGGCGCCGAGCAGGATCTCGTCGAGCTGGGTGCGTGAATCCACACCCTGCAGGCCCGCCTGCGCCGCTGAATCCTCTGCCAGCGCGACGGCGCGCTGCACGGCGTCGCGCTGGGCACCGGCACTCCAGGCGCAGGCGCCGAGGCCGATCAACACCAGCACGGCGCAGGCCGCAAGGTTGGCCGGGGCAGTGGACTGCGACAGTATCCAGATGACAGCGGGGATGACCGGGATGAAAGCGAACCAACGAAAACGCGGATGACCGGCAAGGGCAGTACGGCTGGGTTGACTCGGGGGCATGAGTTCGATCCTTGAACAGTGTTGCGGATGTAAACGACATAGGGGTTATCTGCGCGGTGCGTCACAACTTTAGACGTCGGCGTGCGCCTTCCGTCTGGTTTATGAACCTCGTGTGACCGGTCAGTGTCGAAATCGCACCGTGGCGAGCGGGAATGCCGTTCAGTTAAGCGCAGATTTCCTGTGGCGAGCAGGCTTGTCCTGCGTTGGGCTGCGCAGCAGCCCCAAAGCGAGGCGCTGAGCCGTATCAGGCACACCGCGTTTTGCTCGATTGGGGGCGCTTCGCACCCCAACGCGGGGCAAGCCCGCTCGCCACCATAAGCCCGCTCGCCACAACAAACCTGCTCGCCACAATAAGTCAGCTCGCCGCAAATAAACGCTGTTGTTGCGCGCTACATTCGATTGATACTTCTGCCTTATTCAAGTGTCCATTTGAATGTGCCGCACAATTATCCACTCTCCAGGAAATGCCCATGTCCAAGCTCGCCGAATTCCGCCAACTCGAAAAACATCTCGCTGAACAACTTCAAGCGCTGGAGAACTTAAAAGGCGATGCCGGCCTTAAGAAAGAAATTGAATTCGAAACCAAGCTTCGCGATTTGCTCGCCAAGTACAGCTACAGCCTCAAGGATGTGATCAACCTGCTGGATCCGCAAAGCGGCCGACGTGCTCCGGTGGCTGCGCCCAAGGCGGGCACGCGCAAAGCCCGCCAGGTAAAGGTCTACAAGAATCCGCACACGGGGGAGACGATTGAAACCAAGGGTGGCAATCACAAAGGCTTGAAAGAGTGGAAAGCCGAACATGGCGCCGACACTGTCGAGTCATGGCTGAGCAAGTAATACTCGAATGTGCAAAGGGGCCCGCAACGGCCCCTTTTTTTCGGCTTCAATTTTAATTATTGCGTCGGCAGGGCTCCGCGCAATAACACACGTCTGTCCATCACGTGTTCGAAAAGTAGCCAGTAGTGCGCAACTGCAGGCTATAAACCCAAATCCCGAAAACCAGCGCGTATTCCTTGAACATCGGAAGCGTCAGCAGGTGGACGATAGAGTCGCTGCCCATCTGAGCTTGCAACATCTTGAGACGAGCACTGCAGCACTTTTTTCAATGCGGGTGCAGCAACGGTTTTCGACGACTGACACGTCTGGATCAAGGGTTCTGGCGCCATCGGGGTTGTCACGCACAGTTTTGGCGTCTACTCTGGAAATGTATGAATTGTTACAAACAATTTCGGAGGCGCCCGTTTTTGCGGCGCGATACTTCAGGACGAGGAACGAAAGATGTTTTCACATGAAGGTCCCGCGATAGAGCTGTTGCTGTTTATTTTTGGTCTGGCCGGTGTAGTGCTGGTCGTGTGGTTTATCCACCATCAATACGAGCGAAAGAACGGGAAAGGCGTTAAAAAACAACAAAACCGCAGCGAGGGCCGCTCAACGTAAGTGCTTGGCAGCCCTTGCATTCGAGCCAGTCGCCTGCGACTGGCTTTCGCGTTTTTATAAGCTATTTGTAGTTGTAGATTGTCGCGAGGGACACCACGCGGCCTTTGAGATCGCTGGTATTGAAGCGTATTGCAGGATCAATATTCGCGACGCCGTGCATCGTTATCGAAGCAGTGTGCCTGCGCTCTACTTCTGCATTCACCCTAACAGCGAGGCTCTTTTGAGCAGCTCGGAGAGCCCCTCAGGTACTAACTGAGATCCAGCATTGAAGCTTGAGCCAAAACACCATGTGGCTTGAAACGCTGCCCCATCGCTTTCATGGCCCTCCAGCCAGGGTTTTTCATAGACTTCTGCGTCGTCGAACCTTGCATCGTAGACGAAGACTATTTCGTGTCCTGGCTTGCCTGCGTAGGTAAAAATACTTTCCAGCGTGCCAATCAATCGGACGTCGCTGATCGAAAGCCCCAGCTCTTCCTTCACTTCACGGGCGATGGCATCGACGCCTCTCTCGCCGAACTCAATACCCCCGCCAATGGGTCGAAAGAGAGTTCGTGCTTCAACAGCGTCGTGGAACTGATTGACCAGTATTTTTCCGTGATGGTGAAAGACACATAGAGCAAGCGCTCGAATACGCGGTTCTGACATGAGAGCAACTACCTGAGTGTTCGTTCGGCAGAACGCCATTGGAGAGAAATTACGGAACGAAAAAGACAAGGGCCTGCTCAGGTTTCCCTGGCAAGCCCTTTGATATCTATGGTGCCCGAACCCGGAATCGAACCGGGACGCCCTTACGAGCGGGGGATTTTAAGTCCCATGCGTCTACCAGTTTCGCCATTCGGGCGGTAGCGCGGTGCAGCAGGGTTGGGAATATATAGTCCCGGGCGTTTCGATGCAAGGTCGAAGGGGGCTTTTATCGATCCTTTGCGCGGGCTAAAAACCTTGGTAGATCAGTTATCTACAGAAAAATCCGACGCTTCAATCCATCAGCGCCAGCAGGTCTGTATCCCCCACATCCTGTCCGGCCTGGCTCAATAACGTCGTCACCTGGCCGCGGTGGTGAGTCTGGTGATTGAAAAAGTGCACCAGCAGGCTGAAGAACGGCTTGCTGGCCGCGTCACCCGCCATGGTGTGGTAGCTCAATTGCTGGTCGAGGTCGTCGTCGTGCAAGGTCGCAGCCCAGTCGATGATCATCTGGTCCATCCACACGCGTAGGGCGGTCAGTTCCTGCAGGTCGGTGAATGCCAGTTGTTTCAGGTTGGCGGGGGTGGCGAGGGCATTCAAGGGGGTCAGCGCCGAAAACCCGGCCGGATGCGTGGCAAAGCGTTTGAGCCAGACGATGTCGCCCAGGGCCAGGTGGTTCAAGGTGCCGAAGATCGAGGCAAAGAACGCCTGGCGGTCCCTGCGCAGGGCTTCATCGGTCAGTTGGGCGGCCGCGTGGTAGACCTTGCGGTTCATCCACTGGTTGTAGTTCGCCATCAGCGCAATCTGTTCGATACGGTTCATGGGTCAGCGTCCATTCAGATAACGATTGGTATACATCGCGTCATATACCCTGCGCCGCGAGCACGGCCAGATAAATCAGCACCAGCCCGCACACTGCGTAGCTGACGCGCTGCCAGGTGGGCGAAGCGTTCTGGCGCAGCAGGTTCACCAGTCCCGCCACCAGAAAGCACGACAGCACCGACGCGACCATGAAGCCTGCAAAAAACATCAGGGTTTGCCCGTGGCTGGGTGTGGCGCCGACAATGCCGGACAACGCACTGCCCAGGGCGCCCCAGTAAACGATGTTCTTGGGGTTGGCGAGGGAAATCGCCGCGCCCACCGCCAGCGCATTTTGCCGGGAGCTGGCAGGGACGTCATCGGCTGCCGGCAGGTGCCAGGCATCGATCAAGCTGCGCACACCGAGCCAGGCCAGGTACAGCGCGCAAACCACGGTCAGCGGTACGCGGACGGCATCGTGCTGGATCAGCAGCGCGATGCCGGTCAGGCCGATAACGGCCCATACCGCGTCGCCCACCAGCGAGCCGACCTGCACCAGCAGTGCCGGGGTGAAGCCGTGGAGCAGGCCACGGCGCAGGGTTTCTGCCAGAACAGCGCCGGGCGAGAGGCAAAACACGAAGCCGAACACCAGTGCGTATACAAAGATCGACAGCATGCCCACGTCCTTTTGACAAAAGCCGAGAGCATAGAGCCGTCAGAGACTCAGGCGCAAGGCGAGGGCGGCGAGGGTGATCAACAGCACCGGCAGGGTCAGCACGATGCCGACCTTGAAGTAGTAGCCCCAACTGATGGTGATGCCTTTGCGCGCAAGGATATGCAGCCACAGCAGGGTGGCGAGGCTGCCGATGGGGGTGATCTTCGGGCCGAGGTCGCTGCCGATGACGTTGGCGTAGATCATCGCGTCCTTGACCACGCCCACGGCATGGCTGGACTCGATGGACAACGCACCGATCAGCACGGTCGGCAGGTTGTTCATCACCGACGACAGCAGTGCCGTGAGCACGCCGGTGCCCATGGCCGCGCCCCACACGCCGTGGGTGGCGAAGGTGTCGAGCCAGGTCGCCAGGTAGTCGGTCAACCCGGCGTTACGCAGGCCGTAGACCACCAGGTACATGCCCAGGGAAAAGATCACGATCTGCCACGGCGCGTCCTTCAATACCTTGCGCGTGGAAATCGTGTGGCCCTTCGCGGCAATCACCAGCAGGAGCACCGCACACACGGCGGAAATCGCACTGATGGGAATGCCCAGCGGTTCCAGGGCAAAACAGCCGACCAGAAGAATACCCAGCACCCACCAGCCGGCGCGGAACGTGCCACGGTCACGGATCGCGCTGGCCGGGTCATCCAGGTCGGCGGGGTCATAGGTCTGCGGGATGTCGCGGCGGAAAAACCACAGCAGCACCGCAAGGGTTGCGGCCACGCTGACGAGGTTCACCGGCACCATCACGGCGGCATATTCATTGAAGCCGATCTTGAAGTAGTCGGCGGAGACGATGTTGACCAGGTTCGACACCACCAGCGGCAGGCTCGCCGTGTCGGCGATAAAGCCGGCGCCCATCACGAACGCCAGGGTCGCCGCTGGCGAAAAGCGCAGGGCCAGCAGCATCGACATCACGATGGGGGTGAGGATCAACGCCGCGCCATCGTTGGCAAACAGCGCCGACACCAGCGCACCCAGCAGCACCATGTAGGCAAACAACCGCCGGCCGCGCCCACGGCCCCAGCGTGCCACGTGCAGCGCGGCCCAGGCGAAGAACCCGGCCTCGTCCAGCAGCAGGCTGATCACGATCAACGCGACAAAGGTGCCGGTGGCATTCCAGATGATGTGCCACACCACCGGAATGTCCGCCAGGCTGATCACGCCGAAGGCCAGGGCCAGGATCGCGCCCATCGTTGCGCTCCAGCCGACCCCGAGGCCCTTGGGCTGCCAGATGACCAGCACGATGGTGAAGATAAAAATGCCAATTGCGACAAGCATGTATGAACGCTCCAGGGGACCAACAGCCAATGCGCAGGCCTGCGGCGGCCTGACGTGCAGAGCATGGATCAGTTCGCCGACATAAAGTTCGCCAGCGCCGTCAACCGCCAGCATATTGCCAGATATTTCGGGAAAAACTTGTTGCGATTGATCTGGATCAAATACCGGCGAATGGGCCACAACTGTTTGAAATTAAAATGAAACATCCATGTCCTACAGTGCCTGCCCATTGCTGAAGAAGGAAAAATCCGCGTGACCCGTGCCACTCGCAACCTGCGCAAGACCCTCGATGCCGTCGCCGATAACAACGAAACGGCGGCGTACGAGCTGATGCGCGCCGTCGAACAGCTTGGCGATGAGGTGCTGCGTCAGCGTCTGCTCAACACCATTCACCGGCTTAATCAGGACGCCTGCGACTTGCGCGTGGCGCGCGATTCGGTGGAGCTGGCGTCGGTCAGGCTCGCTTGAGCAGGATCGTCACAGGCAACGGCCCGATCAGGCGAAAAAAGAGTGCTGCAGTGATAGAGTCGCTTTTTTTCCAAGGAAGCGATGGCATGCGCAACGTGGTATTAGGTGCATTGGTAGTGGCAGCCCTGACGGGGTGCGCCGGTTCGAAGATGAAAGAGGCGCGCGCGGGCAGCCCTTACAAGACACTGGCGTCGGACAAGGCCACGCTGGTGGTTGCCGAATGCATCCAGTACGGCTGGCAGGATGAAAGCGTGTTCGGCGTGGACGCCGGCGGCTTCAAGGAGCCGGTCGGGGCGGGCGGTTTCACGGTCTACACCACCGGTGGCGATTACTTTGTGGACGTGCAGAGCGCGGGCGCAGGGTCCAGCGTGAAATACTACGCCGCTGCTGACAGCATGCCTGCCAAGCGTCGCCTGGCCGCATTGGCAACCTGCCTGTAAGCCGTGCCTCAGCGATTTTCGGAAATGCCTTGCGGGACAGCCCTGAGGCATTGGCCTATGATTCAGCCGCCCGCTCGGCGTAACGGCTCTTTACCAGTACAGGGATGTCGAGGCCTGAACGTCGAGCGGGCCTCGCGCTCACGTCTGTTCAACGGGGCATGAAACTCAACTGCCAGCGCCGTGGAATCGTCAGCGACACCAGCCCCAACACCCCCGCCAGCGCACCGCTGACCCACAATGCGCGCATGCCCATCTGCTGTTCCAGCAACGCACCGATCACCGCACCGACAAACATGCCCGTCCACGGGATCAATTGCACGCGCCAGCCATTGCGTCGTTCCCCAAGCACCCAGCGACCCAGCCCACGACCAAATCGCGAGAGCGCCCCCGTCACATAGGTGAGCCCCACCGGCAGTCCGTTCACTTCTTCGACGGCCGCGTTGAGCATGCCCATGGCCACAATTGCTGCCAGCAGCGCGGGCAGCGTATCGGCCAACGGCCAGAGCGCGGCGGCGCAGAGCAGGGCGGCGATGCACAGCAGCAACGGCAGTGCCCGGCGTTTGCCCAGTCGGCTGACGACCACGCCCAGGGCGTTACCCAGAATAAAGGTGGCGACCAGCAGCAACAGGCGCGCAGTCAAACCCAAGTCACCCGCGCTGATTGCCACTGCCAGGCGCGTGGTATTACCGCTCATGAACGACACAAAATCGCCGCTGGCCATAAAACCAATGGCATCGGTCATCCCCGCCAGCACCGACAGCCCAGCCACTAGCATCAGGCCCACGCGTCCGCGCCAGAGTCGCCGATGGGCGAGCGCAGCGCTGGCGTACGGTTTGCGGGATGAAGGCAGCATGCGCGCGGGTCCTGGGTGAGATTAATCGGCCATTACCGTAGAACGCTTTGAACGGCGGCGCAATGCATGGATGGCCGGCATGATCCCTCCCAGCCGACCACACCCTTGTGGCGAGCAGGCTTGCCCTGCGTTGGGGTGCGAAGCGCCCCCAATTAAGGAAAACACGGTGTACCTGATACCGCTCAGCAGCTGGTATGGGGCTGCTGCGCAGCCCAACGCAGGGCAAGCCTGCTCGCCACAGGGCGGTGTTGGGCTCAGATGCGCACCAGTTGCCAACCTTCTTCCTGCCAGATCAACAGATGAGTCGGCTGGATCGCCTGCAGGAAGGCGTCGTCATGGGAAATCACCACCATTGCCCCGGTGAAGTGCTTCAAGGCTTGCTCAAACGCCACGACCGACTCCAGGTCCAGGTGATTGGTCGGCTCGTCCAACAGCAGCAATTGCGCCGGCGTCCCGCGCCACAGGGCGATCGCCATCGCGGCTTTCAGGCGTTCGCCGCCGCTGAGTTGCCCCGCCGGTTGGGTCACACGCAGCGCATCCAGTTGCAGCAACGCGAGGCGGGTGCGCAGTTCGGCTTCGGCCAGCGGCGTGGCGAGCAGGTTGAGCTGTTCGACCACGGAACGGCCGTTATCCAGCAGCGCCAGATGCTGATCGATATACGCCGTCGGCAGATGCACCGAACAGACCCCGCTGGCGGCCTGCACGTGACCGGCCAGCAGCTTGAGCAACGTGGATTTGCCGCAGCCGTTGGGTCCCTTTACGGCAATGCGCACGGGCCCGGCCAGGTTAAATGTGAGCCACGTTGAGGTTGCCAATGGATCAAGCCACGGCAGTTGCGCGCACTCAAGGCTCATCACCTGACGACCGTTGGGCACTGTCGAGGCCGGTAAGGCGAGCAGGGTGGGTGTCTCGTGTGCCACGTGTTGGCAGGCCTGGCGCACCTGGGCATCGAGTTGGCCCTTATGGGACTGCTGCCCACTGCGCACCTTGCTGACCACTTCGGTGGCGGCACCTTTCCAGCGCGACCGGGTAAGCCGGTCGACGTTGGCATTCTGCGCATGCTGGCGCGAGCGCGCGGCGTGGCGTTGCAGGTCATCGTTCTGGTGTTGCAGGCGCTGCCGTTCGCGGCTGCGCTCAAGGCGTGCGCGCGCCAGTTCGGCGACTGCCGCATGCTGCTGCGCCTCGCGCTGTTGGCGATAGTCCTCGTAGTTGCCGCCGTACAACCGGGCCCCGAGGGGTGACAGCTCAATGATGCGGCCCATGGCATTGAGCAACTGCCGATCATGACTGACCACCACCAGCCCCCCTCGCCAGAGGTGCAGCACCTGCAACAGCCAGGCGCGTCCGGCACTGTCGAGGTGGTTGCTCGGCTCATCGAGAATCAGCAATTGTGGCGCCGCCAACAGCGCGCCGATAATCGCCACCCGCGCCAACTGACCGCCGCTCAGATGTTCAGCCGGCGTCTGCGCGTCAACGTCAGGCAGACCGGCGGCATCGAGTGCAGCGCGCAAGCGCTCGGCCAGGTCCCAGCGATCATCGATCAACGCCACATCGGCGCCCTCGGCGGTGCCTGCAGCCATGCGCTCAAGCGCAGCCAGGACAGGGGCCGTTGCGCTGAGATGGGCGACGGTGTCGCCTGTTTGAATCTCCACCGTCTGCGGCACGTACTTCACGCTGGCAGAGCCTTTCACGCTGCCCGAAGACGGCGTCAGCACACCGGCGAGCAGCCGGGCCAGCAGGCTTTTGCCGCAGCCATTACGGCCGACGATGCCGGTCGGGGTGTGATCGATGGTCAGGTTAAGGTCTTCCAGCAGGGTTTCGCCGTTGGCGAACTGGAAACACAGGTGTTGCAGGGAAACCAACACGGGTAGCCGCTTGACGTGAGTCACAGGCACCTCCAGAAAATGTCGAACAGGCCAACAGGCACGTAAGGCGGCCTGTTGCAGATACATTTTTGAAAGGCTCAGTTGTTCACGTCGGCAGTCGTCCGGTCAGCGATAAAGGAGCTGAAGCCTAGCTCGCCTCAGCCAGTTGTTCAAGGAACATGGCCAACGCCACTTCTTCGGCCTTGAGCCCTTTGCGCAGTCGTGGCGGGGGCAGTTTGGACAGCTCGCCCAGGCTGAAATGTTCGAGCACTGCCGGGTGGATGTAGCACTTGCGGCACACCGCCGGGGTGTTGCCCAACTGCCTGGCCACGTCCTTGACCATGGTTACCACATGGCGTTTGGCATCTGATTCGGGCTGCCACTCCAGCTCGCGCAGCACCGCCAACGCCATGGCGGTGCCGGCCCAGGTGCGGTAATCCTTGGCGGTGAAGTCCGCGCCAGTGAGGCTGTGCAGGTAGGCGTTCACATCGTGGGAGCTGACGGTATGGCGCTCACCGTCTTCGTCCAGGTACTGGAACAGGTTTTGCCCCGGTAATTCCATGCAGCGCTTGACCACGGTAGCCAGGCGCCGGTCCTTCACGCTGATCTGGTGCTCAACGCCACTTTTGCCACGGAACTGGAACTGGATTTCGCTGCCCTTGACGTCGACGTGGCGGTTGCGCAACGTCGTCAGCCCGTAGGATTTGTTGTCGCGCGCATACTGGGTATTGCCGACGCGAATCAAGGTGGCATCGAGCAACATCACCACGGTCGCGAGCACCTTTTCACGGGTGAAACCGGGCTCGGCCAACTGCGCTTCCAACTGTTTGCGCAGTTTGGGCAGGGCCTTGCCGAAAGCCTGCAGACGTGAGTACTTGTCGGTGTCGCGCACTTCGCGCCAGCGCGCGTGATAGCGGTACTGCTTGCGCCCGCGCGCGTCGCGGCCGGTGGCTTGCAAGTGGCCGCGCGGGTTGGCGCAGATCCATACATCGGTGTACGCCGGCGGCACGGCCAGGGCGTTCAGGCGTTTGATTTCGTCGGCAGCGGTGATGCGCTTGCCGTTGATATCGAAATACTGGAATTTGCCGCGCAACTGCTTGCGGGTGATGCCAGGTTGGGTGTCATCGACGTAGTGCAGGTCGCGGGGCAGGTCGGAATCGGGCATGGGCAACTTCCTTGGCAACAGATCAGGCCGGTATGTCTGATTGACCGCAGCGATGTGCGGTCGTGCCAAATGGTTACGCCAGCACCGCGACTGCCTTGATCTGTGCCCAGAGCGCCTGCCCGGGGTGCAGTTGCAACTGGTCGCGGGAGTACCGTGTGATCCGTGCCAGCAGCGGTGTGCCGCCGGCGTCCAGGCGCACCAGCACGTGGGCGCTGTTGTCTGCGGCGATTTCCTCGGTGACCGTCACCGGCAGGCGGTTGAGGATGCTGCTGTGCTCCTGGGCCTGCAGGCTCAGGCTCACATCCCGCGCCTGCACTTTCACCCGCAGCGCCCGGCCCAGTGCCAGCGGCGCGTGGGCGACGCGCATGTGCGAGGCGCTGTCGGGCAGTTGCAGGGTGAGCAACTGGTAGGCTGCGTCATAGGCGCTGACGGTGCCGTGGATCACCACGCCGGCATCGTCGCCCCGCGCCAGAGGCAGGTCCAGGCGCGCCAGGGTTTCGCCGATCGGGCCGCTGGCCAGCGCCTTGCCGTCGCTGAGCACCACGATGTGATCGGCCAGGCGCGCGACCTCATCCTGGGCGTGGCTGACGTAGAGCAGCGGAATATCCAGTTCGTCGTGCAACCGTTCCAGGTACGGCAGGATTTCGCCCTTGCGCTGGCTGTCGAGGGCGGCCAGCGGTTCGTCCATCAGCAACAGCCTGGGACTGGTGAGCAGGGCGCGGGCGATGCCGATGCGCTGACGTTCACCGCCGGACAGGTGCTCGGGATTGCGCTCGAGCAGATGGCCGATGCCCAGTAATTGGGTGGCCTGGGCCATATCGACACGGCGCGCCTGGCGCGGGATGCGCTTGAGGCCGAATTCGAGATTGGCCCGCACCGACAGGTGAGGAAACAGGCTGGCTTCCTGAAACACGTAGCCCAGCGCACGTTTATGCGGCGGCACAAACAGCCCGTTGCGGCTGTCCTGCCAGACCTCGTCGTTGACTTGGATAAACCCGTGTTCGGCGCGCTCCAGCCCGGCGATGCAGCGCAGGCAAGTGGTCTTGCCGGAGCCGGAGTGCCCGTACAGCGCCGTCACACCGCGCCCGGGCAGGTGCAAATCCACATCCAGCGCAAAACCTGGGTACTTCCTGTGCAGACGTACTTCGATCATCGACATCAGCTCCAGCCCATGCGGGTTTTACGGCTGGAATAAAGCGCCAGCAGCACGACGAATGCAAACACCACCATGGCGCCCGCCAGCCAATGAGCCTGGGCATATTCCATGGCTTCGACATGATCGTAGATCTGCACCGACACCACCCGGGTCTTGTCCGGGATATTGCCGCCGATCATCAGCACCACGCCGAACTCCCCGACGGTGTGGGCAAAACCGAGGATAGAGGCGGTGATGAATCCAGGGCGTGCGAGGGGCAGGATCACCGTGAAAAACGTGTCCCAGGGGGTGGCGCGCAAGGTGGCAGCGACCTCCAGTGGGCGCGTGCCAATGGCAGAAAACGCGTTTTGCAACGGCTGCACCACGAAGGGCATGGAATAGATGACCGAGCCGATCACCAGCCCGGCGAAACTGAAGGTGAGGGTGCCCAGGCCAAGCCATTGGGTGAACTGGCCGACGTAGCCGTGGGGGCCCATGGTCAACAGCAGGTAAAAGCCGATTACCGTGGGCGGCAGCACCAACGGCAGGGCGACAACCGCACCGATGGGCCCGCGCCACCACGAGCGGGTGCGCGACAGCCACAGCGCAATCGGGGTGCCGATCAACAGCAGGATCGCGGTGGTGAGTGACGCCAGTTTGACGGTCAACCAGATCGCGGAAAAATCGGCGCTCGACAGCGGCATTTACAGCTCGTAACCGTAGGACTTGATGACGGCTGCGGCTTTGGGTCCCTTGAGGTAGTCAACGAGGACCTTGGCTGCGGCGTTGTCTTTGCCCCTGGTGAGGATCACGGCGTCCTGTTTGATCGGGTCATGCAGTGAAGCAGGAACAATCCAAGCCGAACCGTGCGTGACCTTGCCGTCCTTATAGATCTGCGACAAGGCGACAAACCCCAGTTCGGCGTTGCCGGTGGACACGAACTGGTAGGCTTGGGTGATGTTCTGGCCCTCAACCAGCTTGTCCTTGACCTGCTCGGTCAGGCCCTGTTTGGCCAGCACCTGGGTGGCGGCCAGGCCGTAAGGCGCAGCTTTTGGATTGGCGATGGACAGGTGTCTGAACTGATTTTCCTTGAGCACCTCGCCCTTGGCGTCCACATAACCGTCCTTGGCCGACCACAGCGCGAGGGTGCCCACGGCGTAGGTGAAGCGCGAGCCCTTGACCGTGTCGCCTTCGTTTTCGAGTTTTTGTGCGGTGGTGTCGTCGGCGCTCAGGAACACGTCGAACGGCGCGCCGTTCTTGATCTGGGTGTAGAACTGCCCCGTTGCCCCGTAGGACGCAACCAGCTTGTGGCCGGTGTCTTTCTCGAAGTCGGCGGCAATCGCCTGGATCGGCGCGGTGAAGTTGGCGGCTACGGCCACCTGGACTTCATCGGCCTGGGCTGACCCGAAGGCGAGGGCCGCGACCAGGACGGCCAGGCGAGGGGCGTGAATCTTCATGCTGCAGCTCCTTAGAGGGTGGGCGGCGCGTCATGGCGCAATCGCTGTGTAGGCAAATATATAGCGCCTGGCCATTGTCGGTACAGCGCGAAGTACCTACTGCAGTTTTGCCAGGGCTTGTTCGGCCAGCTCGCGGGTCAGCGCGCAGGTTGAAATGTCTTTGCCCAGGCGCACTGCCTGACCGGCCCACAAGTTGCTGAAGCCCGCTTCGTCCCTGGCCTTGAGCGGCATCAAGGCACCGCCGGCCTTGGGAAACGCAGGTGCTGCGGGGTTCATCGCGCCGAGTTCACGCATGACCCGGTTGACGATGCCTCGCGCCGGGCGACCCGTGAACAGGTTGGTGAGGGCAGTCTCGCTGGCCTGGGCATGGCGCAGCGCATGGTGGTGGGAGTCCGTCACGGTGGCCTGCGGCGTAAACAGATACGCCGTGCCGATCTGCACCGCTGACGCGCCCAGGGCAAAGGCCGCGACAATGCCGCGCGCGTCAGCGATGCCACCGGCGGCGATCACCGGCACGCTGACGGCGTCGACAACTTGCGGCAACAAGGCAAACAGGCCGATCTGGCTATCGAGGTCGTCACTCAGAAACATCCCACGGTGCCCGCCGGCCTCAATGCCCATGGCGATGATGGCGTCGCAGCCATGTTGCTCCAGCCAGAGGGCTTCCTCAACGGTGGTGGCCGACGACAGCACCTTGGCACCGGTATCTTTGACCCGATCGAGCAGAGATTTTTCCGGCAAGCCAAAGTGAAAGCTCACCACCTCGGGCCGAAACGCTTCGACCACCCGACACGCTTCGTCGTTAAACGGTGCGCGGTTGGACACGGGCGTTGGCGCATCAAAGTCGGCACCGAGTTCGCGGTAGTAGGGTTCGAGCAACGCTTTCCAGTGGTTATCCCGCGCTTCGTCTGGCGCGGGCGGTTGATGGCAGAAAAAATTGACGTTGATTGGCCGGTTGCCTGCCTGACGAATCGTGGTCAGCGCTTCACGAAGTTGCTCGATGCTCAGCGCCGCGGCAGGCATTGAGCCCAGCGCACCGGCTTCGTTGGCGGCGATGACCATGGCGGTGGTGGTGGCGCCGGCCATGGGCGCCTGGATAATGGGCACTTCGATGCCCAGCAGGTCGAGAATGCGGGTGTCTGGCCAGGTGCTCATGGGATGGGGCTCCAGCGTAAGTAAGACGGTTCGCTGTTTTAACAGGGCCATGCTCATCCGGCCAGTCCGTTCAACCCTCGCGTTCTCGTTCCAATAGCTGCCGCTTGCGCTCCACGCCCCAGCGATAACCACTCAAATCGCCGTTGCTGCGCACCACGCGGTGACAGGGAATCGCCACCGCCAAGCTGTTGGCCCCGCAGGCTTGCGCCACCGCACGGAATGACGTGGGCGCGCCGATGCGTTGGGCGATCTGCGCATAACTGGCGGTGCTGCCCGGCGGAATATCGCGCAAGGCCTGCCACACCCGTTCCTGAAACGCCGTGCCGCGCAGGTCCAGCGGCAGGTTCAGGCCCAGGCCAGGCGCTTCGATAAAGCCCACGACCTGAGCGACCAGCTGTTCGAAGTCGTGATCCGCGCCGACCAGCTCGGCCTTGGGGAACTTGTCCTGAAGGTCTTGCACCAGCGCATTCGGATCGTCGCCCAGCAGGATCGCGCACACGCCTCGCAGGCTTTGCGCTACCAGAATCGCGCCCAGCGAGCATTCACCCACGGCAAAACGGATTTCGCTGTTGGTGCCGCCGGCCTTGTATTCACTGGGTTTCATGCCCAGCATTTGCCCGGCCGACTCATAAAAGCGGCTGTTGGAGTTGAAGCCTGCATCGTACAGCGCGTCCGTGACGCTGCCCTGCTGCGTGAGGCTGGCGCGCACTCTGCGTGAGCGTTCGGCGCGCGCATAGCCCTTGGGCGTGAGGCCGGTGACCGATTTGAACACCCGGTGAAAATGGAAGGGGCTCAACCCGGCCTGCAGGGCCAGGGTTTCAAGGCTGGGTTCGGTGTCGGCCTGTTCGATCTGGCGACACGCGTCGGCTACCCGTCGGGCATGCTGGGTGGCGCCTTCGGTGCGTTTATTCGGCCGATAACCGGCCGCCTCGGCTTGTTGAGGTGTGTCAAAAAACTCGACGTTCTCCGGGCGCGGCCGGCGTGCGCTGCTGCTGGGCCGGCAATAGACGCCGGTGGTTCTGACGCCGTAGACAAACAGGTTGTCGGCCTTGGGGTCTCGGGCGAGGACAGCGGCCCAGCGTGGGTCTTGTTCAATGTTCATGGCCTGGACTCTTGACGGTTCACCGGCAGATTAGCTGCACGGATGGCCCGTGGCACTCTGAAGCTTGCGGTCAAATCAGCCGGCAGTACGAAAGGTGAGGTTGATGCGTTGCGCACCCATGACCGGGTGCTCGCCGTCCTTGATCGGCATCACCCCATGAAAGCGCAAGCGATCGACACCGCCCCAGACCACCACATCGCCATGGAACAGGGAAACTTTTTGCGGCTTGTCACTGCGCGCGTGGCCGCCGAACAGAAAGATCGCCGGCAGCCCGAGGGACACCGACACCACCGGCGCACGGTAGTGACGTTCGTTCTTGTCCTGGTGCAAGGACATTTTGGCGCCGGGCACGTAACGGTTGATCAGGCAGGCATCCGGTGCGAAGTCGCTGAAGCCTGCGCTCGCCGCCGCCTGCTCGGCCAGTTGGCGCAAGGCATCGGGCAGGGCAGGCCAGGGCTGTTGGTTGTGGGGATCAATCGGGCTGTAGCGGTAACCGCTGCTGTCGGTGGTCCAGCCCAATGCGCCACAGCTGCTCAGCGCCGCCGACATGGTAAAGCCGCCGGGTGTGACCATTCTGCGAAAGGGCGAGCGGGCCAGTACGCGTCTCAGCTCGGGCAGCAGGCGATCAATCCATGGCAAGGCAAAGCCTCTGAGCACCCAGGATTGTTCGCCGATCTGCTCGCGGCTTGCCGGTTGCTGCAAGGCCTCGTCGGCAAACAGATCGGCAGTGGGGCCGGCCATGGGCTTACAGCGCCTTGCTCACGGTGATTTCGCTGATTTCGTCGCCGGCATGGTGAATTTTCGCCAGCGCTTGCCTGGCTTTTTCAATGCTTTTGGACTCAAGCTGGGCGAACTCAAAGCGGCGTTGGCCGTTGAGCTTGTACTTGATGACGTATTTGGTGGTAGTGGTCACAGCTTTATTCCTGTCAGTGCGCGGGTCAGCTCAGCTTGCTGCTGGTACGGCGGACGATGCGAATCTTGTGGGACAGCGCCGGTTTGCGGGTAACGCTGATGGCGCGACGGGTGACCACGTCCAGGGTGATGTTCCAGAAACCGGTGCTCGGCGCGGTGATTTTGGCCGGGAACTGATCGAAGGCGCCACCGTGGTAAGTGTGGCGGCCGCCGTTCTTGAAGCTGCGAAAATTCGCATCGCTCATCAGACGGATATTACAAGTTTGCGAGCATTCGATGACGACAATGTCTCCCTCATTGAGGTGCTCACGCTGGTGGATGAATTTCATGAGGTGTCTCCAGAAGGGCTTTTTCTGAAAAATCAGAACGATACGTAGGTTAAGATGGAGTTTATCAGCCCCAGCGCGTTTATTATCGGGCCGTCGTCGACGACTTCGACAATTTAAAACAGTTTATCTACCCGCTATCAGAGAAAAGTCCTACTTTTGCGGGAGAAAATTCCCATGCCCGCTGTCGTAGGATCTTTATCGGAGGTTTTTGTATGAAGTGGAGTGTGTTGGTTCTGGCGTTGGCGATCGGCGGGTGTGCTTCGGTTGCAGACATCAAGCAGACCCCGCCCACGCTGGCGGTGATTTCCGGAAAGAAACCGCAGGATTATGCGGCGTGCATTGTGCAGAAGTTGTCCAGCACGCGTCGGCCATCGCAGATAGAGCCGCACAAGAACGGGGTACAGGTGATCGTGCCACAGAAATTCTCGTCTGACCCTTCGGCGATTTTCGAGATTGAAGACCGTTCCAGTGGCAGTAGCATCAAGCTGTACGAGAGCATGTCCAATGTGCCGATCCGCCCGGGTGACGTGAAGAAAGCCGGAGAAGATTGCATCTCCGGCTGAGTGCTGTAACAGGTCCAACCTTTTGAATCCGATAAAAATGCCGCTCGACCCTTGAGGCCAAGCGGCATTTGTGTGTTTTTGGAACGCCGTCATGAAACGTGAACACGTCACAAGCTGTCAGGCCGAGGGCCTGATTTCTGCCACTCACATTATCCAGAACCCTGCCGATCTGGGTGAATGGATCGTCTTCTTCAAAAAAAGCGGCGGCCGCAGTTTTTTCCTGGTGGATGATCAGGATGAAGTGGAGTCCTTCGCGCGCCTGGATGATTTGACCGAGACGCTGCGAGGGCTGGGCATCCGCTTTGCCGAGATTCAACTATAGGGGTACAGCAGGGGCGCAGCGCCTATTTGCACACGACCACTACACTGCGGCCCTTGAAATTGCCGACATCCTTGCCGAGCGTCTTGTCTTCTTCGCTCAGTGCAGGCGTGCCTTCGGTGCCGATGATGCGGTAGCCGGTGCCGGCGCAGGAGGCATCGGCCTTCTCGTAACAGCTGGCCCAGGAGTTGACTTCGCCTGAGCAATCGATGGTCAGGCCTTGTTCGCCATTTTTGAGGACCACGTCAGAGGTGGTGGTGCAACCGGCCAGCGCCAGTACTGCAATCAGTATCAGGATCTTGTTCATGGTGGGGTCGTCGTCGAAGGTGTTATAGAGGGGGCGCTGACACTGTCGTGGGGCGTTTGCGCAAGATTATAGCGATCTGCCATCTTGGTACAGACATGTCTAGTCCTGAAATAGGTTTACACCTGTTTCAGTCTCAAAACGCCTGATGCACCGCATCGGGCGTTTTGTATTTCAGGGATAAGTGCGGCCGCTCCCCGTTGTAGATCAGCACCGACTCATCCACCATTTTTACGGCATCCGCCAAATCTTTGGGCCGGTGCAGCAAAAACTCAGTTTTCAAAATCCCGTTTACCCGCTCTGCCATCGCGTTCTGATAGCAATCGTAGCCGTCCGTCATTGAGCACTTGATCCCATGCTTGGCGTGCATTTGCTGGTACAGGTCGGAGCAGTATTGGGCCCCGCGATCCGAGTGATGGATCAGCGATTGCTTGGATTTTCGCTGGCTAACAGCTTTCTGCAATGCTTTGACCACCGACTCCGTATGCAAGCTGTCATGCACATGATGACCCACGATCTTGCGTGAGTACGCGTCTGTTATCAGGCTGACGTAAACAACACTTTCCCGCGTGGGCAGATAGGTAATATCTGCAACCCAAACCTGCTCGGGCCTGCCAGCGACAACTTGTTCCGGGCCTGCTTTGAGCAGGTTGGGATGGCGGCGGAACCGATGATGGCTATGCGTAGTTTTATGATAAGCACGCTTTCGAGGAACCAGCTCTCGCGCTTCGCGCAAGATGGAAAAAAGACGGTCTCGACCAACAATTACCTGCACTTCAGCCTCAGTGCTCATCAGATAATGCAGCTTGCGCGTGCCTAACCTCGGCTGGCGACGCCGCTTTTCCAGAACAAAGTCCACTACTTGCTGGTCTTGGTGAGCTCTCGCATCAACGGCTCGGTTACGTTTGTAATACGCTTGGCGCGAAATTCCCATGAACAGGCAAGCCCTGGTAATGCTCAGGTCTTGGATTTGCCCTTGCGAGAGGACTTGCCGGGTCGCTTTTTTACGATGGACACACCGTAATCATTTTTCAAGACGTTCACGACAGCTTCAAAGAACTGGGCCCTTTGATTGCTCAGCGCCAACTGTTCTTCAAGCTCTTTAATCCGCTGCTCGGGTGTCAGCGGGAGGTGGGGGTCGGTCATCGGCCTGCTCCGCGGCGCTCGGATTGAGGCGCCTTGGCTCCAGTCCTGTCGGCCATGCTTGCGTAGCCAAACCAGTACCGTGGACCGGCCCTGAATGCCAAAGCGCCGTTGAGCCTCTTTATAACTCAACTCGCCTTTTTCGACTTGGTCTACGACCGACAATTTAAAAGCTAGCGTGTAATCGCGTTGGCTGCGCCTTTTTCCCGTATCCATTGAGTCCTCCTGAAGAAAGGTCAGAAGGTGTAAACCTTATTCAGGACGGGACAACAAACACAAAAAAGCCCCGATTATCGGGGCTTTTTATGCAGGGCTTTAAGGCTTATTTGCCCTTGGGCCGCTTGCTGGACGCATGGCCTGCCTCATCCACGAACACTTCGGCAACGGCAATGGCCATGCTCTCGCTGGCGAATACGCCTGCGACGCTGTCACCGTGGAAGTTGATCAAGTGCCAGCCGTCCGCTCGCTGGGTGATCAGGTAGCCATTTACGCCTTTGGGTTCTGACATCTATTAACCGTCTCATGATGTGATTCAAGGCCGCAATGATAGCGCCAAACGTTGCATTGCGGCCCAAGTTATTGCATATCCATGGCGTGGGTGAGGGCACTTGTCACAAGATATGCGGAACTTACGCAGAAAATTTTTCTCTATGTTGCTATCGCAACGCCAGCAGGACCCATTGTAAGGTGACTGCGGCGTCATTAGACTGCGCCGAATTCCGTACGCACAGCCCTTTGTAAGGACTCATATGATCAAGAAATGCTTGTTCCCAGCAGCCGGTTACGGCACTCGCTTCTTGCCAGCGACCAAGGCCATGCCCAAAGAGATGCTGCCGGTGGTAAACAAGCCACTGATCCAGTACGGCGTCGAAGAGGCACTGGATGCCGGTCTGAATGAAATTTCCATCGTCACCGGTCGCGGCAAGCGCGCGCTGGAAGACCACTTCGACATCAGCTACGAGCTGGAAAACCAGATCAAGGGCACCGACAAGGAAAAATACCTGGTCGGTATTCGCAAGCTGCTCGACGAGTGCTCGTTCTCCTACACCCGTCAAACCCAGATGAAAGGCCTTGGCCATGCCATCCTCACCGGCCGCCCACTGATCGGTGACGAACCGTTCGCCGTGGTCCTGGCTGATGACCTGTGCGTCAACCTGGAAGGCGACGGCGTGCTGACCCAGATGGTCAAGCTTTACCAGAAATACCGTTGCACCATCGTGGCTGTGATGGAGGTCAACCCGGCCGAGACCAACAAGTACGGCGTTATCGCCGGCGACGACATTGGTGATGGCCTGATCCGCGTCCGCGACATGGTCGAGAAGCCAGCGCCGGAAGACGCGCCATCGAACCTGGCGATCATCGGTCGTTACATCCTGACCCCGGACATCTTCAAGTTGATCGAAGAAACCGAGCCAGGCAAGGGCGGTGAAATCCAGATCACCGACGCCCTGCTCAAGCAAGCCAAAGACGGTTGCGTGATTGCCTACAAATTCAAGGGCCAGCGTTTTGACTGCGGCGGCGCCGAAGGCTACATCGAAGCCACCAACTTCTGCTACGAGCACTTCTACAAGACGGGCAAAGCTTACTGATTCACGCCTGTGTCGTTGTGTTTAAAGAGAAAGCCACCCCCGGGTGGCTTTTTCGTTTTTCAGCCCCATCTAAGTCGGTATGCTGATGTGCTGCCGAGGAGAATGAAATGGCCTACGATTTTGACCTGTATGTAATTGGCGCCGGTTCCGGCGGTGTTCGTGCGGCCCGTTTTGCCGCAGGCTTTGGTGCCAAAGTGGCCGTGGCCGAAAGCCGCTACCTGGGCGGTACCTGCGTCAACGTCGGTTGCGTGCCGAAAAAGCTGTTGGTGTACGGCGCACATTTTGCCGAAGATTTCGAGCAGGCCAGTGGTTTTGGCTGGTCCCTGGGTGAAGCGAACTTCGATTGGGCGACCTTGATCGCCAACAAGGATCGCGAGATCAACCGCCTCAATGGCATCTACCGCAAGCTGCTGGTCGACAGTGGCGTGACCCTGCACGAAGGACATGCGCGACTGGTTGATTCTCATCAGGTGGAAATCAATGGCGAGCGGTTCACCGCCAAACACATCCTGATCGCTACCGGTGGCTGGCCGCAGATTCCGGAGATTCCGGGGCGCGAACACGCAATTGGCTCCAACGAAGCCTTCTTCCTCAAAGAGCTGCCCAAGCGCGTATTGGTGGTGGGCGGTGGCTACATCGCGGTCGAGTTTGCCGGGATCTTCCACGGCCTTGGCGCCAGTACATCGCTGCTGTATCGCGGCGATCTGTTTCTGCGCGGCTTCGACGGTTCGGTGCGAACCCACCTGAAAGAAGAGCTGACCAAGCGCGGCCTGGACCTGCAGTTCAATGCCGATATCGCGCGTATCGACAAGCAGGCCGATGGCAGCCTCAGGGCCACGCTCAAGGATGGTCGCGTGCTGGAAGCCGATTGCGTGTTCTACGCCACGGGCCGCCGGCCGATGCTGGATAACCTTGGCCTGGAAAATACCGACGTCAAACTGGACAAGCGCGGCTTCGTCGAAGTGGATGACCTGTACCAGACCGCTGAAGCGTCGATCCTGGCGATTGGCGATGTGATCGGTCGTGTGCAGCTGACCCCGGTGGCCCTGGCTGAAGGCATGGCGGTGGCACGTCGCCTGTTCAAGCCCGAGCAGTATCGCCCGGTGGATTACGCGATGATTCCGACGGCAGTGTTCAGTTTGCCGAACATCGGCACCGTTGGCCTGACCGAAGAAGATGCGAAAGAGCAGGGCCACAGCGTGAAGGTGTTTGAAAGCCGCTTCCGGCCAATGAAGCTCACGCTTACCGATTGCCAGGAAAAGACCCTGATGAAACTGGTGGTCGACGCCGACACCGACAAGGTGCTGGGTTGCCACATAGTCGGCCCCGATGCCGGCGAAATCGTGCAGGGCCTGGCGATCGCGCTCAAGGCGGGCGCGACCAAGCAGCATTTCGACGAAACCATCGGCGTGCACCCCACGGCCGCTGAAGAGTTCGTCACCATGCGCACGCCTGTAGCCGACTGATCAGGCGTCAGGCGTTGCCTCTGGCGTCGTCGCAACGACGGCCGCCAGGCGTAGCGCCTCGATGCTGGCCTGGGCCTTGATCAGGTCCAGCTCCAGCGTCTTGTTCTTTTGTTGATGCTCGGCCAGCGCGTCCTGGCGTGACTGGCTGTCCAACATGGCCACGCGCAGACGCTCCTGCAGCAGGACGCGCTCGCTTTCAATCCGGTTTACCTGTTCGCTCAGCGCGAGTTGCCGGGCCTGGTCTTCGCGGGTCTGTTCCTGCAGTGTATTCAGTTCCCTGGCCGTGACGCGGTGCTCGATCAGCAGGCGCTCGTTGTCACGGTGCAACTGGGTGATCTCGTCCTGACGCACCATCGCGCTTTGCTGCGCCTGGCGCAGCTCGGCCTGCACCTGCTGCACCTGGCCCTCGTGACGACGCTGCTCCTGCTCGCGCTGTTCCTTGATGGCGTTGCGGTAGTGCTCCAGTGCATCGCGGGCGTGCAGGTGTTTTTCTTCCAGCGAGCGGATCTGTTCGTCTTTATCGTTAATCCTCAATTCGTAATCGCTGCACGCCTGGCTGAGCCCGGCGTTGCGTGTCTGCTCGGTTTGCAGGCTGGTGCTGGCGGTCTGCAGTGCAGCACTTTCTTCGGCAAGCGCTGCGGCCTGGATATCGAACTGCTGCTTGAGCTGGCCGTGGGCAAGCTCGAGTTCTTCCAGCTGGCCGAGCAGGGCGGCTTTGTCCTGTTCGAACCGCGCCTGGGCCAGGTCAATTGGCTCCTGGGCTTTCTCCTTGAGGCGCTGGGCCAGTCGTGACACCAGCTCGCTCAGCTCGTCGTCGATGGGCGCCTGGGTGATGGTCGCCCGGGTTTCGCTCTCGTCCAGCTCCTTCAAATACCGATGAATAGTGGTTTTCGAACCGGTATTGCCCATCTCGATGCGTACCGCGTCGATGCTGGGGTTTTCGCCGCGGGCGATGATCGCCGTGCGCGCCGTCTGCACTACTGCCTTATTAATGCCGCCACGAGCCATGGGGTCTCCGTCGATTTCGTACTGTGGTACAGAGTATGTATTTACATACCGTATCATAAATAAAAGGGTCTTTAAATTCATGATTTAACAGATGGGATATTGGCGTATTATCCCGTGTCATGTGCGTTGTGAGCGCGAAAACCCCTGCCATCAGTACGAATAGGCCTGCCATGAGCGATCTGGAGCGGTATCTCAACGCCGCCACCCGCGACAACACGCGCCGCAGCTATCGCGCGGCCATCGAGCATTTCGAAGTGAGTTGGGGCGGATTCCTGCCGGCGACGAGCGACAGTGTGGCGCGCTATCTGGTGGCGCATGCAGGCGTGCTGGCGGTCAATACGCTGAAGCTGCGCCTGTCGGCGTTGGCGCAGTGGCACACCAGCCAGGGTTTTCCCGATCCGACCAGGACGCCTGTGGTGCGCAAGGTGCTCAAGGGCATTCGGGCCGTGCACCCGGTTCAGGAGAAGCAGGCCGAGCCGTTGCAACTCATTCATTTGGAGCAGGTGGTGGCTTCTCTGCAGGCAGAGGCCCAGGAGGCGAGCGATCAACAGGATCAGCCGCGACTGCTGCGCGCCCGGCGCGACACTGCGTTGATCCTGCTGGGGTTCTGGCGCGGGTTTCGCAGTGATGAGCTGTGTCGCCTGCAGATCGAACATGTGCAGGCCACGCCCGGCGCCGGTATCAGCCTGTACCTGCCGCGCAGCAAAAGCGATCGGCACAATCTCGGCAAGACTTACCAAACGCCTGCACTCTTGAGGCTGTGCCCGGTACAGGCCTACAGCGAATGGCTCAGCGCTTCGGCGCTGGTGCGCGGCCCGGTGTTTCGCGGCATTGACCGTTGGGGCAACCTGGGCGAGGCGGGCTTGCATCCCAACAGCGTGATTCCATTGCTGCGCCAGGCGCTGGAGCGTGCGGGGATCGCCGCCGAGCAATACACCAGCCACTCATTGCGCCGGGGCTTTGCGACCTGGGCTCACCGCAGCGGCTGGGACTTGAAGTCGTTGATGAGTTACGTCGGCTGGCGCGACATGAAATCGGCCATGCGCTATGTTGAGGCAACCCCCTTTACCGGCATGACCCTGGCCAGCCAACCGCTGCTGTGAGATTTCTTCTATTAATACAGCTACCTGATAGGGAAAACCAATCACCAGCATCAGGTTTGCCAATGAGCCATCGACGCAAAGAGTGGTTAGGATTCACCCCATCAACTTCATAACCCCTGACGGAGAGTCAACGATGCCTATCATCAACAGCCAAGTAAAACCGTTCAAAGCCACCGCATTCAAAAACGGCAGCTTCGTAGATGTGACCGACGCTGACCTGAAAGGCAAGTGGTCCGTTGTGTTCTTCTACCCAGCCGACTTCACCTTCGTTTGCCCAACCGAACTGGAAGACCTGGCTGACAACTACGCCGAATTCCAGAAACTGGGCGTCGAGATCTACAGCGTGTCCACCGACACCCACTTCGCGCACGCTGCCTGGCACAACACCTCGCCAGCCATCGGCAAGATCCAGTACACCATGATCGGCGACCCGACCCTGACCATCTCCCGCAACTTCGACGTGCTGATCGAGGAAGCAGGCCTGGCGGACCGCGGTACGTTCGTGATCAACCCGGAAGGCCAGATCAAGATCGTCGAACTGAACGACGGTGGTGTTGGCCGTGATGCTTCCGAGCTGCTGCGCAAAATCAAGGCTGCCCAGTACGTCGCTGCCCACCCGGGCGAAGTGTGCCCAGCCAAGTGGAAAGAAGGCGAGGCCACTCTGGCTCCGTCCCTGGACCTGGTTGGCAAGATCTAAGTCTGTGAAGCACCCAGGGCGGGTATCCGCACCTACTCAGTAAGCTGCAACCGCCCTCAAAAACGCCCGGGCGAGATTCGCTCGGGCGTTTTTTTATACCCGAAATCAAAGGAAATCGCCCGTATGTTGGACGCCACTCTTAAAGCTCAGTTGAAGTCATACCTGGAACGGGTCACCCAGCCGATTGAGATCGTCGCCTCCCTCGATGACGGCGCGAAATCCCAGGAAATGCTTGCCCTTTTGCAGGACGTGACCAGCCTCACCACGCTGATCACTCTGAACACCGATGGCAATGACGCGCGCAAGCCGTCGTTCTCCATCAACCGCCCGGGTGCCGATATCAGCCTGCGTTTTGCCGGCATCCCCATGGGCCATGAATTTACTTCGCTGGTGCTGGCCCTGCTGCAAGTCGGCGGCCACCCCTCGAAAGCCAGTGTCGAAGTGATTGAACAGATTCGCGCCCTTAAAGGCGAGTTCAGCTTCGAGACTTACTTCTCGCTGTCTTGCCAGAACTGCCCGGATGTCGTCCAGGCGCTGAACCTGATGGCCGTGCTCAACCCGAACATCCGCCACGTCGCCATCGACGGCGCGCTGTTCCAGGCGGAAGTCGATGAGCGCCAGGTCATGGCGGTGCCCAGCGTCTACTTGAACGGCGTGAACTTCGGTCAGGGCCGCATGGGGCTGGAAGAGATCCTCGCCAAGCTCGACACCAGCGGCATCGAAAAAGCCGCCGAAAAAATCAGTGCCAAGGACGCCTTTGACGTACTGGTCGTCGGTGGTGGCCCCGCGGGCTCTTCGGCCGCCATCTACGCTGCGCGCAAAGGCATTCGTACCGGTGTGGCGGCCGAGCGCTTTGGCGGCCAGGTGCTGGACACCATGTCCATCGAGAACTTCATCTCGGTGCAGGAAACCGAAGGGCCGAAACTGGTCAGCGCCCTGGAAGCCCATGTGCGTCAGTACGACGTGGACATCATGAACCTGCAGCGCGCCAGCAGCCTGATCCCGGCAAAAAATGCCGGTGACCTGCACGAAATTCGCTTCGAAAGCGGTGCCACCCTCAAGTCCAAAACGCTGATTCTGGCCACTGGCGCGCGCTGGCGTGAAATGGGTGTGCCGGGCGAGCAGCAATACAAGGCCAAGGGCGTGTGCTTCTGCCCGCACTGCGATGGCCCGCTGTTCAAGGGCAAGCGTGTGGCGGTGATCGGCGGCGGTAACTCCGGCGTGGAAGCAGCCATCGACCTGGCCGGTATTGTCAGCCACGTCACTTTGCTCGAGTTCGACAGCAAACTGCGCGCCGACGCCGTGTTGCAACGCAAGTTGCACAGCCTGCCGAACGTGGACGTGATCACCAGTGCGCTGACCAGTGAAGTCAAAGGCGACGGCCAGAAAGTCACCGGCCTCGTGTACAAGGATCGCGACAGCGGCGAGTTCAACACCCTCGACCTGGAAGGCATCTTTGTGCAGATCGGCTTGCTGCCTAATACCGACTGGCTCAAAGGCACCGTGGAGCTGACACCACGCGGCGAGATCATCGTCGATGCCCGTGGCGAAACGTCACTGCCAGGCGTGTTTGCCGCCGGTGACGTGACGACTGTACCTTACAAGCAGATCGTGATTGCGGTAGGCGAGGGCGCGAAGGCCTCCCTGAGTGCTTTCGATCACTTGATCCGCAGCTCCGCTCCGGCTTGATACCAAGCCTGAAAATGAAAAACCCCATGAGCGATCATGGGGTTTTTTCGTTACAGCGGCGCGGGCTGAATGATCTCGACCCAGTACCCGTCCGGGTCCTTGATAAAGGCGATGCTTTTCATGCGGCCATCCGTCAGGCGCTTCTGGAAATCGCAGCCCAGGGCTTCGAAACGCTCGCAGGCGGCCACGATATCCGGCACCGAGATGCAGATATGACCGAAACCGCGTGGGTCAGTGTTGCCGTCGTGGTAGGCGAAATCTGCGTCGTTTTCGGTGCCGTGGTTGTGGGTCAGTTCCAGGATGCCCGGAATCGATTTCATCCACTGGGTACGCGCGGCGGCGTCCGCTGGAATTTGCGTTTTATCGACGAGGGCAAGGAAGTACAGGCTGAATTCGGCTTCCGCGAAATCGCGTTTTTCCACCAGGGAAAACCCCAGCACGCGCGTATAGAAGTCCAGCGACCGAGTGATGTCCTTGACCCGCAGCATGGTGTGGTTGAAGACGAAGTTCGAGGTGGCGGTGTCAGGTTGGGCGGTGACGCCCGGCAAGGTGTTCAGTTCGTGCAGGCTCATGGGCCCTCCAGAAAAAATGGGGCAAAGCGGTCCCTTGGCTTGCGGCAAGCGTCCGTGCTGCGCGGTCATGATACGCAAGGCCCGCCGGCAGCGCCAAAAGAAAAGGTCACGCAGGCCTTGCGAGTCGCGGGGGTGGGGGCTCAGACTTTGACGCCTGAACCTTGGGCGTCTTTGCAATGATCCAATTACCTAAACCGCTGTTGAGTGTCCTGTGTTTATTGTTGGCCAGTCCGTTGGTAGGGGCGGCCGACCCGGAAGTTCACTGGCCCAGTGGCTGGCAGATAGAGGACGTGGCGCCTGACGCCCAGGCGCCCTCGGCCGCCTCGAGCGTGTCGCGCCAACGGGCAATCAAGAACGACGAAAAGGGTGCGACCCTGATGGCCATGGAGCTGACCGCTACGCCGATTGAGGCGGGGCATAAGGTCAATCTGCAAGGCGTGTTGCTGGAAATGCGTAAATCCATCCAGAAGGATTTCGCCCAGGGTGGTTATCAAAGTGTGTGTACCAAAATTCACGCCAGCACATTGAGCCGTCTCGATGCACTGGAATCTACCTGCGTGATTACCGAGAACGGCAGGCATGTGCTGTCACAAACATTGGTCGGCGCTGTCGATGCCGATAAGGCCTATGTATTTTCATTTGCGGGTCAGGCCCAGGCTTATGAAGCGAGCAAGGATGAAGTCAATTCAGTGCGCAGCACGCTGAAACTTTAAGTGTGGGGTACTTATCGATTTTGAACAAAATGAAATAATATTTAAGTTCGCTTTCGAACCCTTGAATAAAAAAGCCCCGCTTAAGCGGGGCTCTTTGTTAGTGCGCTGCGATCAGCCGCGCAACCAAGAGTCAACAGTGGCAGCGCCATACTGTTCTTTCCAGGCTTTAAGGCCGCGATGGTTGCCGCCCTTGGTTTCGATCAGCTCGCCGGTGTGCGGGTTTTGGTACACCTTGACCACCCGTGCACGGCGCTGTTTGGGGGCGGCGGCGCCTGCCGTGCCGGCCTTGCCCGGGTTTGGATCGAGGATGGAGATGATGTCGCGCAGGCCTTTGCCGTAGTGCTTCATGAGCGCCTGGAGTTTTTCTTCGAATTCGATTTCTTTCTTCAGGCCGGCGTCGTTCTTCAGGGATTCCAGCTGGGCGAGCTGTTCTTGAAGGGCTTTTTCTGCTGCGCGAAATTCGGCGAGTCTGGACAAGATCTTTACTCCAATAGTGTATGTGGCTGACATCAACTGCAGACAAAGCAATAAGCCAAAAGCGGTAAGGCGACTCAAGTAAGATGGCGTCTGCGGGTGCTGCACAGGCACGAAAAATTGTAGTAGTTAATCTGTCTTGAGTAAATCAAGTCTTTTGTCTTAACTGCATTATTTCACATCGCCCGTCACTGACTATTCAATGGCGAACCAGGGATTTAATGAATTCAGCGCCGGGCAAAGGCCGTCCGAACAGATAACCCTGCAGGAAATCCACACCGTGGGCGGCGAGGTATTCGCACTGTTCGGCAGTTTCCACGCCTTCGGCAACGATAGCCAGGTCGAGCTTTGCAGACAGTTCGATGATGCTGTCGAGAATGTGGCGGGAGAGCGCGTCGACGCCGATCATGGCGACAAAACTCTGATCGATTTTCAAGTAGTCAACGTGGAAGTTGCGCAAGTAGCCCAGGCTGGAATGCCCGGTGCCGAAGTCGTCTATGGCGATCATCACCCCCAGTTCATGCAGCGCATTGAATAATCGACGGGTCACATCGGTAGGCTCGATCAACTCGCGCTCGGTGAGCTCCAGCACCAGCGTCACGTGACCGGGTGGGAAGGCGGCAAGAAATGCCCGGCAATCCTCCACCAGCTCCAGATTGCGGCAATGCCGGGCCGTGATGTTCACCGCGATGTGAAAGCCGGGAGTGAGAAGCGCGGCGTGCGGTGCCAGTTGTTCGGCAGTCTGGCGCAGCAGGGCGCGGGTCATCGGTACGATCAGGCCGCAATCCTCGGCCAATGGAATAAACAGGTCGGGCCGTACCAGGCCTTCCTTGGGGTGCTGCCAGCGCATCAGCACTTCGCAGCCTGCCCATTCGCGGGTATCGCCGCGCACCACTGGCTGGAAATACGCGAGAAACTCATTGGCGCCCAAGGCGCGCCGCAGCTCATGGGTGGGCCGCGACACGCGTTTTTGCAGGCCATGTGCGAGCAGGCCCGCCAACAGGCCAAAAAACAGCACCAGGCTGAACATGGCCGGGTAGCGCGCCTGCATGTAGCGCCAGACTTCACCCGCCGGCAGGCCGGCGTCGACGCTCAATCGATAGCGTTCGGAAGCAAGATGGTGATGGGCCACGGCAAACGTCGGAACCGCAGTGGCGTGGGCTTTGCCGTCGTCCCCCAGCCAATTGTGGCCCACGCGCAGCACCATTTGTGCATGGCGGCTGAGCAGGCGCAGGGTATTGGTCAGGTGGTAGCCATCGATTGAGGCGAAGGCGGCCCGGTCACCATCGACCAGCCGGTACACCAGCAATGCTGTGTCCGGCGTCACCGGGTTGCCTTTCATCAGCCACAGTCGCCCATCCACGTAGTCGGCCGGGTTGATGCGTGACACGTGATCGCTGCCGAACAGTGACGTGCAGTAGATGTTTTCCTGCCAGGACAAGGTCGTTGCGCGCACAAACGGCCTCCGCGTGACCTGCTCGCGCAGCGCCAATTGCACCGCCTGGTCGCAGGGTTTGCCAGCCAACGGCAGCAGCGCCTGGGTGGCGAGTGCGGTTTGGTCGAGCATCAGTTCGAATTGGCGCACCGCTTCCTGGGCGGCTTGCACCGTGTTGTGCTTCAGGGTGCGCTCGGCTTGCCAGTGCAGGATGAACACACCCAGCACAATGGGCACCAGCGCACAGAAAACGCTGATGGAATGGCGGGCGAGGGGCTTGCGCGGGCCTTTGACGGATAAGGGCATAAGCGGCCTGTCAGGCGAGTGGGGGCGCCAGGAGGCCGGCGGCAATATAGCGATGATAGATGCCTGGGCTGAAATATGCTTGCCGCGCAGCAGGCCAACATTGTATCGAGTGCCGTTACAAACCCCTTGCACGGGGCAGGGCATTGGCGATCTGATAAGACTGCGGACAAACAAGGTTACGCTGTGTAGAATCGATTTACGCATACAAGAATATGGACTTGCGCTCACGCAAGCCTCTGCCGTCAGAGACTGATGACACCATGAAGCTACTCGGCTCCCCCCTCATCTTCGGTGACTTCCTCGCCCGCAGCGTGCGAGGCCTCTCCTGCGCGCCGCCCTCAATCCTCATCCCTGCTCGCCACTGAACAATTGCCAACCACCCGCATGATGAGGCGCCGACCATGGCAGACCACTACGAAAACCCGATGGGCCTGATGGGCTTTGAATTTATCGAATTCGCATCACCGACCCCAGGCATCCTGGAGCCGATCTTCGAGATCATGGGCTTCACCCAGGTAGCCACCCACCGCTCCAAGAACGTGCACCTGTTCCGCCAGGGCGAGATCAACCTGATCCTCAACAACGAACCCGACAGCCTGGCCTCGTATTTCGCGGCCGAACACGGTCCGTCGGTGTGCGGCATGGCGTTTCGCGTCAAGGACTCGCAAAAGGCCTACACCCGCGCGCTGGAACTGGGTGCCCAGCCGATTCATATCCAGACCGGTCCGATGGAACTCAACCTGCCGGCCATCAAAGGTATCGGCGGCGCGCCGTTGTACCTGATCGATCGCTTCGGCGAAGGCAGTTCGATCTATGACATCGACTTCGTCTACCTCGACGGCGTGGAGCGCAATCCTGTCGGCGCTGGTCTCAAGGTCATCGACCACCTGACCCACAACGTGTACCGCGGCCGCATGGCCTACTGGGCGAACTTCTACGAGAAGTTGTTCAACTTCCGTGAGGCGCGCTACTTCGATATCAAGGGCGAGTACACCGGCCTGACGTCCAAGGCCATGAGTGCGCCGGACGGCATGATCCGTATCCCGCTCAACGAAGAGTCGTCCAAGGGCGCGGGGCAGATCGAAGAATTCCTGATGCAGTTCAATGGCGAGGGCATCCAGCACGTGGCGTTCCTCACCGACGACCTGATCCAGACCTGGGACGCCTTGAAGCGGATCGGCATGCGCTTCATGACTGCGCCGCCGGACACCTACTATGAAATGCTCGAAGGCCGCCTGCCCAACCACGGCGAGCCGGTCGACCAGTTGCAAGCGCGCGGCATCCTGCTGGACGGTTCGTCGATCGAAGGCGACAAGCGCCTGCTGTTGCAGATTTTCTCGGAAACCCTGATGGGGCCGGTGTTCTTCGAATTCATCCAGCGCAAGGGCGACGATGGGTTTGGCGAGGGCAACTTCAAGGCGCTGTTCGAGTCGATCGAGCGCGACCAGGTGCGTCGCGGTGTGTTGAGCACCGACTGACGCATAAATAAAAAGCCCGGCGTCGGCCGGGCTTTTTATTGCCTGCCATTCACGCCCGACGCTGGCGCACCAGGTGCTTGAAGCCTTCGAACACCAGCACCATCACCGCGATCCAGATCGGAATGTAGGTCAGCCATTCGCCCGGTTTGATGCCCTCGCCGAGCAGCAGTGCCACCACCAGCAACAACACGGGTTCAACGTAACTGAGCAGCCCGAACAGGCTGAACGCCAGCAGTCGACTGGCAATGATATAGCTCACCAGCGCCGAGGCACTGATCAGCCCGAGTATGGGGATCAACGCGTAGAGTTTCGGGTGCGTATCCATCACCGCAAACCCCTGTTCACCGCTCTGCACGAACCACCAGGCGACCGGCAGCATCAGCGCCATGTCCAGCCATAGCCCGCCCAGGTGGTCGGTCTTGAGGTATTTGCGGATGATGAAATACAGCGGGTAGCCGATGATCACCACCAGCGTCGCCCAGGAGAAGCCTCCGGCCTGGAACACCTCGTTGAGCACCCCGAGCCCGGCGAAGAACACCGCAATTTTCTGCAGATAAGACAACTGCTCGCCCCACACCAGGCGCCCGGTGAGCACCATGGTCAGCGGCAGCAGGAAATAGCCCACCGACACGTCCAGGCTGCGTCCGTTGAGCGGCGCCCACATGAACAGCCACAACTGCACACCAAGAAACGTCGAGGACAGCATCGCCCCGACAATCAACTGTGGCTGGGCCGCGATCCTGCGCAACAACGCCCATGCACGCCGCCACTCGCCGGTGACGATCATGAACACGGTCATGCAGGGCATGGTCAGCAGCATGCGCCAGCCAAAAATTTCCAGGCCGCTCAACGGCGTCAGCAACGACGTGAAGTAGTACATGACGGCAAACAACACCGACGCCGATACGGATAACACAACACCTTTAGACACGCTGCCCTCGCGCAAACCGTTCAATCCAATTTCAAGCGTAGATTATGGTGGTTTTAGCGAAGCAGCGTCGCGCTATTTTGGGGCGTTTTTGACGGCTCCCGGCCGGCTCAGGCCTTCAGGCTGCGGGTCATGCGCAAAGCCAGCACACTGCCCGCCACAATCACCGCCGCCAGCAGGTACAACGCCATATCCGTGGACCCGGTGGCATCCTTCACAAAGCCGACGATATACGGGCTGAGGAAGCCAGCCATCTGGCCCATGGAGTTGATCAACGCCAGGCCGCCCGCCGCCGCGCCTGCACTGAGCATGGCGGTGGGCACCGGCCAGAACATTGGCAGGCCGGTGAGGGCGCCCATGGTCGCAATGCTCAGGCCGAGGATCGCGATTGCCGGCGTGGTGGCGAAATTCACCGCAATCACCAGGCCGATGGCGCCCATCAGCATCGGCACCACCAGGTGCCAGCGCCGCTCCTTGCGCAAATCGGCGGAACGCCCCACCAGTAGCATGAACACCGCCGCCAGCAGATAAGGAATCGCGCTCAGCCAGCCAATCACCAGGTTATCGCTGAATCCCAGGTTCTTGATGATCGACGGCAGCCAGAAGTTGATCGCGTAAACACCGCTCTGGATACAGAAGTAGATCAGGCCGAACGCCCAGATGACCGGGTTCTTGAACACCTCAGCCAGCGAATCGGTGCTGGTTTTCGGCTTGTTCGCCAGGTCTGTGGCCTGGTCGGCCTCCAGCACCGCACGCTCGTGGGGCGTGAGCCACTTGGCATGGGCAAAGCTGTCGCTGAGCAGGAAGTAGGCGAGGGCGCCGAGTATTACAGTGGGAACGCCCTGCAACAGGAACATCCACTGCCAGCCCGCAAGGCCGCCCTGGCCGGCGGCGAAATGGTTGAGGATCCAGCCGGAAAAGGGGCTGCCAAGCAGGCCGGACACCGGGATTGCCGACATGAACAAGGCCATGATGCGCCCCCGGCGGAAGGTCGGGAACCACTGCGAAAGGTACAGCACCACGCCCGGAAAGAAGCCCGCTTCGGCGGCGCCGGTAAACAGACGCAGGGTGTAGAAATGCGTGGGCGTGGTGACGAACAGCAGGCAGGTCGACAGCGTGCCCCACACGATCATCATCAGTGCGATCCAGCGCCGCGGGCCGAACCGCGTCAGCGCCAGGTTGCTCGGCACGCCGCACAGCACGTAGCCGATAAAGAAGATCCCGGCCCCCAGGCCGTACACGGTTTCACTGAACTTCAACGCGTCGAGCATCTGCAGCTTGGCAAAGCCGACGTTGACCCGGTCAAGGTAGTTGAACAGATAGCAGATGAAGATGAAGGGGATCAGGCGCAGGGTGACGCGCTTGTAGATGGCGTTTTTTGCGTCATCGGTGGCCGGTGCTGCAGCGGCGCTCTGGGACATGGCGGTCTCTCTTTATTATGATTTTTTGCGATGCGCAGGTAACGTTGATCGCCCAACGAGTCTCGGCCAACGGGCAGGCTGCTGTCTTTGTGCCCGCGCACAGTCAAGCATGCGATGCGCTGTGCCGATGAACAACCTCGCTTTCAAGGAAAACAGCCCCATGTTCGAGCTTGATCATGACCTGGCACAGGATATCGTCGATCGCACCATGGCGATCCTGCCCTATAACGTCAATGTCATGGACAGCCAGGGCCTGATCCTTGGCAGCGGCGAGCCGGAACGCATCAACACCCGTCACGAAGGCGCGCAGCTGGTGCTGGCCAACGGCCGCGTGGTGGAGATTGACACGCAGACCGCCAAGCACCTCAAGGGCGTGCAACCGGGCATCAACCTGCCGCTGCTGCATGATCAGCGCCTGATCGGCGTGCTCGGCATCACCGGCGAGCCGCAAGGGTTGCGCACCTACGCCGAACTGGTGCGCATGACCGCCGAAATGCTGGTGAGCCATCGTCATCAGCAAATCGAGCAACAATGGCGACGTCAGCGCTGCGATGACCTGCTGGCGCTGCTGTTGGCCGACAACGGCGACTCGCCGCGCCTGGTGGATGAGGCGCAACGCCTGGGCCTCAAGCCGCAAGCGGCGCGCATGCCGTACCTGTTTGAGCTGGGGGCCGGGCAATCGGCTCAGGACTTGAGTGCCTGGCTGGCCTCACGCTACCCGGACAGCTGGTGCGTGAGTTCGGCGCCATCCTCACTGCTGTGGTGCCGGCCCGCCGCCGTGCTGGTGGATAATCCACGCCTGCTGGAAAAACTCGACGGTCTGGGCTGGAACGTCCTGCGCGTGGCCATTGGCGGGCAGGCCGAGGGGCTGGCCGCATTGCGTCGTTGTTACCGCCGCGTCGGCGATCTGCTCGCCTACGGCCGCGATGTGCTGCCGCAATCGCGCGTTCTTACCCTCAACCGCTACCGCCTGCCGGTGATGCTCTGGCGCCATCGCCACGAAGACGCGCTGGATGAGCTGCTCAACCCGCTGCGCCAGGTGCTGGCCAGGGACAACAATGGCCAGTTGCTGGCCACGCTGCGCAGTTGGTGCGAACACGACGGGCAGAGCCAGGCCTGTGCCGACGCCCTGGGCATCCACCGCAACAGCCTGCGCTACCGCATGGAGCGTATCGCCGAACTCAGCGGCGTTGACCCGCTGACCCTGGACGGCATGCTCGCGCTGTATCTGGGTGTGCAACTGTTGCCCCAGCCATTGTCACAATGAACAACAAACCTGCGCCGCACTTGTGCATCGGACAGGCGTCATGACCGGTGGCAACTGGCAGCATGGGCGTTATAAAAACCGGAGAACGCCCATGAAAATCATCATCGCCCCTGACTCGTTCAAGGACAGCCTGAGTGCTGCAGGCGTGGCCCAGGCCATTGCCGAAGGGCTGGCCCAGGTCTGGCCGACTGCCGAGCTGGTTCAATGTCCGATGGCGGACGGCGGTGAAGGCACGGTCGATGCCGTGCTGGCTGCGTGCAACGGCGAGTTGCGCAGCCAGACGGTTCGAGGGCCATTGGGCGGCACGGTTGAAGCCCGTTGGGGCTGGCTGGCCGACAGCCACACGGCCATCATCGAAATGGCCGAGGCCAGCGGCCTGCAACTGGTCGCGCCGGGCCAGCGCGACGCCTGCTCCAGCACCACTTACGGCACGGGGGAATTGATCCGCGCCGCACTGGATCTCGGCGCGCGGCGCATCATCCTGGCCATCGGCGGCAGTGCGACCAATGATGGCGGCGCCGGGGCGATGCAAGCCCTTGGTGTGCAACTGTTCGACGCGGCAGGCCAACAATTGCCCCCCGGCGGCCTGGCATTGGCGCAGTTGGCGCATATCGGCCTGGACAACCTTGACTCGCGCCTGGCACAGGTGCGTTTTGAAATCGCCGCCGACGTGAACAACCCGCTGTGCGGCCCGCACGGCGCTTCGGCGATTTTTGGTCCGCAGAAAGGCGCCAATCCCCGGCAAGTCCAATACCTGGACGCCGCGCTCGGTCATTTCGCCGACCACTGCGCCAGCGTGCTGGCCACCGACGTGCGCGACGAGCCCGGCAGCGGCGCCGCCGGCGGCCTGGGCTTTGCCGCCAAGGCATTCCTGAGGGCGCAGTTTCGGGCGGGAGTGGAGGTAGTCGCCGAACTGGTCGGCCTGGACGCCGTCGTGTGCGGCGCCGACCTGGTCATCACCGGGGAGGGCCGTTTCGACGCGCAGACCCTGCGCGGCAAAACGCCGTTTGGGGTGGCACGCATTGCCCAACAGCACAGCGTGCCGGTGATCGTGATCGCCGGCACCCTGGGTGATGGCTATGCGCAGATGTATGCCCACGGCGTGGACGCAGCCTTTGCCTTGCCGTCAGGACCCATGAGCCTGGAGCAGGCCTGCAGCGAGGCGCCACGCCTGTTGCGCGAGCGCGCATCGGATATCGCACGGGTGTGGCGACTGGCGGCGCCGGTTCAATCTGCACCGAAGCAGATCAGATAACGTTCAGGCTTGCGTCCGTATGCCAGGTAATCACCGACACTCTTATTGACGCAGGCGCTGCTGTCGGAAAAAGACACACCATGCTGATAGCTGCCCTTGAGCAACGTCATGTGGGTGTTGGGCAAGCTTTTGAAGGCTTTCAACGCGCCCGCTGCCGGTGTCTGGTCGTCAAATTCGGCCTGGACCATCAGGATGCTGTGCACGTGCTTCAGGTTTTTCACGGGAACACCGTTCAATGGTTGAACACTCCACCCAGCGCAGTGCGCGGCCTGGAAAAAGCTGCCGCCCACCGGGTACTGGGTGGCGTAGCGGTTGCCCTTGTCGGCCCAGAATGCCTCGCCCGCCGCTGGTGTGTCATTGCATAACACCGTGCTGCGTACAGAGGCCGTCGGCGTGAGCTTCAGCGGACCGGGTGCCAGACCATTCCAGGGTTCAGGGTTGCGGATGAGCGTAAGCAAGTGCATGAACGCACTTTTAGCAGACTGATCCACCTCGGTGTCCGGGCTGAATCGGTGGGTGCGTGCCCTGGACAGAAGGTGGGTGTCATTGGTGTCGGGCGTTTCTCGCAACCATTGACTGAGCAAGCGTGCTGCCATCAGATACTCTGCAGAACTGTAAAGCTCATTGTCCGAACGCAGTGCCGCGCGGACCTCGGGTAACAGTTCGAGGAAAATGTCACGTATGGCCTTGGGATCGTTGCCCATCTGATAGACCTGCGGGCGGCGGGCGGCGGGCTGCGCAACAAAACGTTCGAATATCTTTTCCTTCTCTGGCGCCTGGATTAATGAGGCGTCCTGGAAAGTCGATGTCCAGTCCGTGTTCGAATCGAGCACCATGCGACCAACGTGCTCGGGGAACAGTCCCGCATACCAGGCGCCCAGCCAGGTGCCGTAGGAATTACCCAAATAATTGAGCTTTTTCTCCTTGAGTAAAACGCGCACGAACTCCATGTCACGCGCAGTCTGAGCGGTATTGATATAGGGCGCCAGGCGCTGACTGGCGCAGCCACGGGCCAGTACGGCGGCGTTGTGTTGCAGGGCCATCAGGTTGGCGGGGCTGCGGTCTTCAGTGATGTCGTTGTGCGCGACGATCAGCTCATCGGATTGGCACACCAGCTGCGAATCTTTCGTGCTGCCCATTCCCCGGGGCGTGAGACCGATAACGTCAAAGGTGTCGGTCAGATGCCGATACGCCTCGCCGTCGGGCTTTTCGCCGTAGTTTTTCCAGATTGAAGCCAGCAGCACCGCAAAGCCGTCTGCTTCAGCACCGGGGCCGCCCGGGTTGGTGAATATCGCGCCTTCTCGCTTGCCTGGCTGGCGCGCGGTCACCCGCGTGATATCCAGGTCGAGGGTGCCGAGCGAAGGTTTCAGGTGATTCAACGGCACGCGGACGATGCCGCACTGTGTTCTGGCAACGACTTCCGGGTCCAGGCCGCGGATAGGCCGTGCGTCGCAGTCGGGGAGCCATCGAATATTTTCCGCCTGTTTTCTGGTCGCACAGGCTCCGCTGGTCATTAGCGCAATGATAATAAGGCTGCCCAATACTGTTCGTTGCTTGCTCACTGTTTGAAGACCCGGCTGTGGTTGGATGGCCGGGAGTATTACAAGGTCGGTCTGGCCGTGAATGTAGGAAAACACAGCGCTTGTTACCGGCAGGCTCCGGGAACGTACGGCACTTTCCTTTGCGCCGACTTGCGCCCTACACTGGGCGGCCATGTGTCTTTCAAAGGATGAAACACAATGCATGCGCCTGAAACCCCGATCGTGATCCAGCGCTTCACCGAGGCCCATCTGGAAGGCGTCACCGCCCTCTATAACGAGCCGGCGGTGTGCAGGCAGGTGCTGCAGATGCCCTTCCAGTCGGTCGAAGCCTGGCGCAAACGTCTGGTGCTGGATAACGAGCGCCGACTCCAGCTGGTTGCGCTGCATGGCGGCGAGGTGGTTGGCCAACTTGGCCTGGAGCAGTACCTGCGGGTGCGCCAGAGCCACGTCGGTTCGTTCGGCATGGGCGTGGCGACGGCCTGGCAAGGCAAGGGAGTGGGCTCCCGGCTGCTGGCGGCCGCGCTGGACGTGGCCGACAACTGGATGAACCTGCACCGGGTGGAACTGACGGTGTATGCCGACAACGAAGCCGCGCATCACCTGTACCGCAAGTTCGGCTTCGAGGTGGAAGGGCGCTTGCGCGACTACGCCCTGCGTGACGGTGTGTTTGTCGATACGTTGAGCATGGCGCGTCTGCGCAGCTCGATCTGATCCGCAAACAGCCGACCAAATGCCCCGAACAGTTTTTAAGCCGTACGCCATGTGGGCGCATCTGCCATGATCGGGCTTCGCAACTTGGTTCACCCAAGGATTTCCGAAATGGACGATGTACACCAATTGGGCGAGATGCTTCGTCACTACGCTGATAGCGAAGCGCATAAAAAACAGCTGTTCGATGTGCAGTCGGCGCGCTGGGCGCACAAACTCGGCGAGCTGTTCCAACTGATTGAACAGTGGCTGGAACCGGTAAAGCGCGCCGGATTGCTGGAGGTGAGCCGTGAAGCCTACGTCGCCAGCGGCCCGAGCGCAGCTGCACAGGCATCGGCCTTCAACACCGAAAAGCTCACTGTGCTAATCACCGGCAAAACCGTAGAGTTCGTGCCGGATGTAATGGGAGCGGGCGGGTTGATCTCCGTGGCGGTGACGGGCCTGACCGCGACGCGCCATGGCAGCATATCGCTGGTGCTGCCGGCGGACAAAAACGATTGGCTATGGAAGAAAACCAATGGCCTGAAAGACCCGGACACCTATGCCTTCGATGCCAACTTTCTGGCATCGCAGCTACAAAGCCTGATTCCCCGCGAACGCGCCTGAAGCGTCTATTTCAACGGCGTCAATGGAGGCAGTTTCCATTGCCCATTACCCACTTCGGGTTTGGGCAGGTACACCCGCAGCACCGCATAGAACGGGCCTGGTGGCGCCGGCAGCCAGTTGCTCTGTTCGGCCTTCGGTGGTTCGTGGTGCTGCAGCGCCAGGGTCAGGCCACCGTCAGCGTCGCGCTTGAGGGCGGGCAGCATGCGTGAATTGATCAGGTAGCGCTTCTTGTGGTTCGGCACCAGCAAGCGGGTTTTGGCGTCGTACATCGTCAGTGACCAGAACGCATCGGCGGGCGGCAACTGGTCCTTGGCAAAATGCACCGTGTAGCTGTGACGTGCACCGTTGGCCGGTTTGCCTTCGCTGTCGACGACGTATTTGAAGTAGGCCGCTTCATCACTCGAGTTGCCGAACAAGCCCGTTTCGGCACCGGCGTAGCGGTACAGGTAATTGTTCTGCAGGTGGTCGCGGCTGCCGTAGAGGTCTGCGCTGGTGACCTGACGGGTCTCGATTTTGTCTTTCTTGAACGCAGCGAACTCGGCCTTGGCGTCGGCGATGCCGTCTTCCAGCGCCTTGCGTTGCTCAGCCGTCAACTGTTTGACCTTGAACGGCGCGCCGGGGGCGATGCCGATGGTGGCAAAGCGCGCGAGCATCTCCTTTTCACTGTCCTGGGGCGCGGCAAAGGCCAGCATGAAGTTCAGATAGCGAAACAGCTGCGGGCCCTCGGTCATGGTCGCCATCGGCTTGGGCCACTCGACCTTTGCAACCTTGGGCGGCGCGGCCTGTTTCACATAGCTGCTCAGCGCCTGCACCTTGTAGCCTTCCTGGATCTGCCTGACCTTGTTCAGGTCCTTTTCATCGAACAACTGCGTGCGGTAGAGGGCGTAGGCGATATTGCTCTCGCTGTAGAGCACTCGGTCGACGTCCACCGGCTGCTGACCTTTCCAGTCAGGCCCGGCGATCATGTAGTGACCGCCGTTGTTACCCGTGCTGCGGGTGCCCAGGTAGGCGAAGTTCTGCGTATACAGGTCGATCAACTGCACCGAGTAATAGCGGTCGTCTTCGATTTTGGGCAGGGTCAGTACCAGCGGTTCCCTGCGCAGGTCCATCCATACGAAGGAGTAGGGCGTATCTGCGTTCGGGCTGGGGAACGCAGCGTCCCTGGGCGTCACCACCTGCGCGGCATTGCCGATCTGGTTGAACGGTGCCTTGTAGTTGACGCCGCCCTTGTCCACCGCCTGGGTGTAGAGCGTTTTGTACATTTGCACCACCGGGAAGCCATACAGGTAGGCTTCCTTGGCGATCGCCCGCGCTTGCGCCGGCGTCGCCGTGAAGTCGGCCCATGCGCCGGTACTCATGAGGAGGGAGAGGCTCGCCAGCACCAGGCGCGCAGGTTTTCCGATCATGTTGTTGCGTCCTTCCAGAGTTCTTTTGACTGACGGGAGATGAAGGCGACGAGTTTCCCGTTTTATTGGGCAAACGTCACGTAAATCCCTGCACGCACACTGAACTGAGCAAATGGATAAGGCGAGGGGCAGGTATCAGGCTGCGGGGAGCATGGACTTGACCTTGTCGCGCAACTGATCGATCGAGAACGGTTTGCCAATCAGCTGCATGCCGGGGGGCACATCGATGTTGTCGGCGTAGCCGCTGGCAAACAGGATCGGCAGTTCGGGGCGCAACTCACGTACTTTGGTTGCCAGTTGCTTGCCGTCCATGTCCGGCAGGCCGACGTCGGTCATCATCAGGCTGATGACCTCATCGCGATTCTGCGCAAATGCCAGTGCCTGTTCGGCGTCAGCAGCCTCCAGCACAGTGAACTCCAACTCTTCGAGTACATCGACGATCAGCATGCGCACGATGTTGTCGTCTTCTACTACAAGGATGGTGGAGGAGGTGGAGGACATAATGAGCATTCCTGAAAAGTGAGGGGCTGAACGTGACGAGGCAGAAGCTAACCCGGTAGTGAGTGATAACAATGCCAGCAAGTTCAAAATGAATGGCTGGCATTGTGACCTTAGGCACGCCGAATGTCCCGTCAGCGTGCTGGTTTACTCATACGTTTGACTGCCGAGGGGTTGCGACCCGTCTTGAAGTCGCTGGAGGCGTACAGAACGCCCGGCGTTGAAACCCTCTTGCACGAATGTGTGAGCCCTGGCTCAAAGAGCCGCGTTGAACAGCGCATACGGGTTGTTATAGGGCACTGTCATTAGAAAGTCAGACTCATTGAAAAGACTGACATTGAATTGCGGCCTGCCGCTGGTAATGGCGACAGGGCTCAGTGTGCCTGCTGTTCTTCCGCTATTCAGGCAGACCTCTATTCCGCGCTGCATTGTGGCTTCGCTGGTGAACGTCGCCAGGCCGAAATTGGGGTCAAAGAAAAACCACTCCTTCTGGCCGTTGCTATTCAACATGGCCCCCGCGAGCAGACCGTGATTTTGCGTAGCGACCCTCATCATGCAGGGCGGGGTTGCTTTGCTCAGGGTAGCGCCGATGTCAATGTGTGACATTTGGGACACGGGTTGAACACCATGAAAATGGTCGCGAACGATCTGATGCATCTCGTTCAGTTGTTTGCGAAACGCGAGGACTTTGGAATCATTGGTCTTAATGCTCGCTTTGAAAAAATTATCGATCAACGTCTGTTGGCGCCCATTCTGAATGGCTATGGCCATGGTATTGACCAAGGCCGCGCATTCGCCGTTTGATGCCAGATCCCCTTGGCTCAGGTAGAAGTTTTGCGGCATCAGCGTGGCTTTGCCACCTGCGGCCGCGATTTGCTCGCTGAAGATTCTCGCGCTTTCAAGGCTATTGCGCACCATTCTGGTTTCTATCACTTTGGCCAACGAACCGATCTCTTCGGCCGTGCGCCCCGAACTGACGGTCAACTCCTTGAGATCCGAAACATTCATGGAACTGTAATACCCAGGGATGTTTTCGATGTTGCCAGCATCATGACCTCGGGTGAAGGCGGCAAGGTCATTAGCCTTGGCCTTTGCCAAGGTGTCTCTGAGGACATCAGAAATGTGGGGCGTTCTCGGGGTTGGAGCCACAACAGCGGTCAACCAATTAATCCAGTTGCCGTTTATCTCACCGTTGGCGGCGACCGTTACCGGTTTGAAGTTCGCCAACGCCGTTCCATAAGGACCAATGACCGGGTCCAACGAGTACCATTTACGGTTTTCAAACACTGCACCGCCTTGGACAACCTCGTCTGCCAGCTTGAAGGTGCCGGTTGCAACGATGCGATTATGTTTACTGGCTGCTTTGAGCGCATCGTAACTGCCACTTGCGCCCCTGAGCGCGGTGACCACATCGGCCCCCTTGGCAAGCCCTCTTCCAACCAGCTTGGCTCCTCCCACCAACACGTCGCCCACCCCGCCCACGGGATTAATAAACTCAATAGCAGCCGCGCCAATAAACTTTACCGCTTTGGTTGCCTTGGCAGCGGCGTTCAAACCCGACATGCCCTTGCCAAAGACTTTTACCGCTTGCGCCGCCTTGCCCGCACCCAGCGTGAGCAGTCCGAACGCGTCAATAGCCAGATCACCGACCCCGTCAAGGGTGTTGCCTTGCAGAAAATTATTGATAGCCGATCGAAACGGAATCAGGTTGAGAAAAAACTCATCAATCACGCTACCTAGCGCCCGACCTTTGTCGAAGGACGTAATACCTCTGGCGTGGTTCAACAGCTCCTCGCCATCCAGCGCGAGCGCTTTGACGTACATGTTGGCAATAAAGTCGGTGCGCTTGGAGCGATAGCTGTCGGGCGTTTGAGCGGTAACGGGCTTCTCTGTCGTTTCGCTGTCTCGAGCACTGTTGTAAGGGTTCAGCACGGACATTCGAGTAATGAGATTCGCGGCTCTGGAATCCATCTTCTCAGCGGTATAGGGCTCGCTGAGTCTGCGAATCAGGTGTTCCTTTTTTTCAATGGTCCCTGTGCTGGAGTCGATTTCATACACGTTGACCTCGCCGTTGAGCGTAGTCTTTACATGCATCGTGCGCGCACGATGTACCAGTTCGAGCGGTGAAGTGAAATCGAGTGCAATTTTGTAGTCGCTGGTGTGAAAAAATTTCACGTCGCCCTGTTCAAAATTCCTGCGGTCAGCCAGTGGCAAGTTGGATACCAGCTGCTTGACAAGTTCATGGTGGCCGTCACCCAGCGATTTCATGGCGGCTTCATAATGAGTGTCGAATAACTTTTTGACCTCAGTATGTTTTTTGGTTTTTAAGTAAGTGTTGAACGAGGCGATCGGAATTCGCCTATCCGGCGTGACCCATACGTGATGCTTGTCGAGCGGTTTGCCCTCCATCACGATATCAAGCATCGAGCGTCGCGTAAGATAAGCGGGGTAAACGCGGAGTGCGTTCTGGTCGCGTATTTGCAAATTCCTGATTTCAAAGACGGAAGGATCCACCTGAGGAAATTCAGCTTTCAGGTATTCCAGCGCGATGTCCTTTCGACTGGGCACGGGCGTCTCCAGTAATGACGAAGACTTCACCAGCGCGCTGAGTTGATCGTTATAGGCGATCCTGGCCTGTTGTATCTCGGCCGCAGAATGTTCGGTTTCGCTGGGCTTCAGCACTCCATTGGCTACGGCCCAATCGATCAGGGCGCCGCGTTGAGCCAATTGACTGGTGTAAGTGTCAGCCGCTATTGACTCAGCTTGAGCGATAACCTCTGCGTAGGTCATGTTCTGCACCCGACCCGGCGTCTGCGCCTCGATCCTGGCTGCGGCAATCGTCAACTGCGCCCACATGGCAGAGCCTACGGTGACGCCGCCTGGAATGTCTTTAACCAGAAATTGCGGTGCACTGGAGGCCAGTAAAAGGTGAGTCGCGAGCGTGGCTGAATACGGTGCAGCCCGTCCATTGTCGACAAGATGACGGCTCAGTTCGCTGACGACGTGCGACGGGGCGAGGCCCCAATGCTCGGGACGTAACAGATCAAAGTGCGCGGTGTGGTTGCGAATTTTTTTTAGAGAAGATTCCGGATCCAGCCGAAGGTGAATCGCCGCCAATATATAGTCGTAAATACTGGTGTCCGACGCCACACCCCCCAGGTGCGCCTGGAGGGCTTGCCCCAGCGCCAGGGCGTTTGGGCTGTCGAGCAATTTCTGCATGGCCATGGTGGCGGGGCCTTTCAAGTCATCGTGTGTCACCGAGCTGCCAATCAATAAATAATCCAGCACACCCCTGTCAGTGGACAACGGTAAACCCGGCAGCCCCGTCTCGCTGGAAAGCAGGAATTGGGCGATGCGGTACTGGTCAGTTTGCGCCATCGGTATCGGCCAGGACAGCGCGCCACCGAAATCCCCCAGGAGGAGCACCGACGCTTTTTTCTCCAATATGTCTGCCAGCGCTTTGGCTTCAACGACGTTCTGCGGCAAGTCATAGCCCAGGTCCGTGATGACGGTAGCCAGGGTCGGGGGAGTGGTGCGCGCCAGAGCGTAGGAAGAACCTACATAGGGAAGCACGACATCGCTGTTCAACTGGTAGGAAAACTTGTGATCCACCCAGGTTGTCAGGCCCCTTAGTTTATCGGCCAAACTGAACATATCCTGTTGGTCCGCCAGCAATTGCTGCACGGTTTTGACGGCAGGTGTCGCAACCGAGGACGAACGGTCCCGGGGAGATGGGTTCGCTGTTACCGCACCCGCTTTTTTTGCACCCGGCTCAGGTGCTTCGGTGACAAGGTTCATCGGTCGATGCGCTACGCGGGTGATGCTCATTCGAAATACCCCGGTCTGTCAGAAGGACGCCTTTACGTTGGATCTCCCTGTTCCTGAGGCGCAGCCATGAGTGCCGGATCGATGCACTGACGTTCCAACTTCGCTGCGTCGATCTGTAAAAAAAATTGTAAGTAAGCTGGCGAAACTGGCGGTAAGAGGTGTGGGATTTATGCATCGAGCCCGTACTGTTGCGTCAAATCAGCGCACAAACATAGCCTCGGCACCCGATATTCGGGCAAACTCCCGGTTTTTCCGTATTGGCCAAGGCATGCCCATGACTCCTGCGTCATCCGTCGATGAAAAGAGCTTCCGTACCCTGCTGGGCCGAAACGTCGCGTTACCCTTAAGCGTCGGCGTACTCAGCGCGGTGTTTTTCGTCTGCCTGATCACCTATCTGCTGTCGGTGATCCAGTGGGTGGAGCACACCGACCGGGTCATCAACAACCTCAATGAGTCGTCGAAACTGACAGTGGATCTGGAAACCGGCCTGCGTGGCTTTCTGATCACCGGCGACGAGCATTTTCTCGACCCCTACGAAGTGGCCAAGCCGCGCATCATTGGCGACCTGCGTAACTTGCAGGAGCTGGTGGCGGATAACCCGCAGCAGGTGGACCGCCTCAAACGCCTGGAAGCGATGCAGGGCGAGTGGAACAAGTACGCCCAGTCGATGATCGACCTGCAGCGCAACAGCGGTGACTACCGCTCGGCGGTCAAGGCCGGTCGGGGCAAGGGCCTCACCGATGCGATCCGCCAGGAATACGCGGATGCGGTGGCGATGGAGCAGCAGTTCCGAATCGCGCGCAACAAGGACGTCACCCGTACCACCATTGTCAGCGTTGCGCTGTACCTGACATTCGTATTGGGGCTGAGCGGTTTTCTTGCCTATATCGGCCGCAGGAATTTGGTAGCGTTATCAGATAGCTACAGCGCAAACCTCGCGTCGCAACAGAAGATTGCGCGGCGTCTTGAGCAACAGGCCTGGCTGCGCAACGGCCAGACCGAACTGGCCGAGCAGGTCCTCGGCCAACTGACCCTGAACATGCTCGGCCGCAATATCCTGCAGTTCTTCGCTCAATACATGGGCTCTGCCGTGGCCGCGTTGTACGTGCGTCAGGAGCACGGCGGTCTCAAGCGTGTGGCCACTTATGGTTTCTCACGCGAGCAGGAACAGCACGAACAGTCGATCTACAGCGACGAAGGCATCGTTGGGCAGGCCGCCCAGCTTGATCGCCTGATTCGCCTGGACGATGTGCCGGTGGATTACTTCAAGGTCAGCTCCGGGCTGGGCGAGGGCTCGACGCGCAGCGTACTGGTGGTGCCGACCAGCGACGAGGACCGTGTCAACGGTGTGATCGAACTGGGTTTCCTGCGCCCCCTGGATGAACGCGACGTCGAGCTGCTGGAACTGATCGCCGGCAATATCGGCACCTCCATCGAAGCTGCGCGCTACCGTCAGCGCCTGCAGGAAGTGCTCGCCGAGACCCAGCAGCTCAACGAAGAGCTGCAAGTGCAGCAGGAAGAACTCAAGACCGCCAACGAAGAGCTCGAAGAACAGTCACGCATCCTCAAGGAGTCCCAGGCCCATCTGGAAACCCAGCAGGCGGAGCTGGAGCAGACCAACGAGCAGTTGGCCGAGCAGACCCAGACCCTGTCCGAGCAGCGCGACGCCATGGACCGCAAGAACATCGAACTCAACCAGGCCCAGCTTGAACTCGAAGACCGCGCCGACGAGTTGCAGCGTTCGAGCAAATACAAGTCCGAATTCCTCGCCAACATGTCCCACGAACTGCGTACGCCGCTCAACAGCTCGCTGATCCTGGCCAAGTTGCTGGCCGAGAACCCTCAGGAAAACCTCAGTGCCGAACAGGTCAAGTTCGCTGAGTCGATCTATTCGGCGGGCAACGACCTGCTGAACCTGATCAACGACATCCTCGACATCTCCAAGGTCGAAGCCGGCAAGCTGGAAGTGCGTCCGGAAACGTCCAGCGTGGCGCGTCTGGTCGAGGGTTTGCGCGGGATGTTCGAGCCGCTGGCCGCCGACCGCAAGCTGGGTTTTCAGGTGGATGTACAGCCCGGTGCGCCGGCCATGCTGTTTACCGACCGCCAGCGCCTGGAGCAGATCCTCAAGAACCTGCTGTCCAACGCGGTCAAGTTTACCGAGCAGGGTGAGGTCAGCCTGTCGGTGTCCCGTGCGCAGGATGCGGGCATTGCCTTTACCGTGCGCGATTCGGGCATCGGCATTGCGCCGGACCAGCAGGAAAGCATTTTCGAAGCCTTCCGCCAGGCCGACGGCACCACCAACCGCCGTTACGGCGGCACCGGCCTGGGCCTGTCGATTTCCCGCGACCTGGCCGCGTTGCTCGGCGGTTATATCAGCGTGACCAGCGAGCCGGGCAAGGGCAGCGTGTTCACCCTGGTCTTGCCTGAGCACTACGTGGAGCGCGAAGCCGATGCGCCGCTGGCAGAGCAGGCGCGCCAGCCGCTGGCCGCCGCGCCTGCGCCGGTCAAGGTCTCGCCGCTGCCGGTGGCCGATACCAGCCAGATCCCGCGCTTTGCCGACGACCGCGACAAGGCGCCGTTCACCACCCGCTGCATCCTCGTAGTGGAAGACGAGCCCAATTTTGCGCGGATCCTCTTCGATCTGGCGCATGAACTGGGCTACCACTGCCTGGTGGCCCATGGCGCGGACGAAGGCTACAGCCTGGCGGCAGAACTCATTCCCGACGCGATCCTGCTCGACATGCGCCTGCCGGACCATTCCGGTCTCACCGTGCTGCAGCGCCTCAAGCAGAACGCCGGCACCCGCCACATCCCGGTGCACGTGATTTCCGTGGAAGACCGCGTCGAAGCGGCGATGCACATGGGTGCCATCGGCTATGCGGTCAAACCCACCACCCGTGAAGAGCTCAAGGATGTGTTCGCGCGTCTGGAGGCCAAGCTGACGCAGAAGGTCAAGCGTGTGCTGCTGGTGGAAGACGATGACCTGCAACGCGACAGCATTGCCCGCCTGATCGGCGACGATGACATCGAGATCACTGCCGTGGGCTTTGCCCAGCAAGCCCTGGACCTGCTGCGCGATCATATCTATGACTGCATGATCATCGACCTCAAGCTGCCGGACATGCTCGGCAACGAGCTGCTCAAGCGCATGGCCACCGAAGATATCTGTTCATTCCCGCCGGTGATCGTCTACACCGGGCGCAACCTGACCCGCGATGAAGAAGCCGAACTGCGCAAGTATTCGCGCTCGATCATCATCAAGGGCGCGCGTTCGCCGGAACGTCTGCTGGACGAGGTCACACTCTTTCTGCACAAAGTCGAATCCCAGCTGTCCCATGAGCGCCAGACGATGCTCAAAACCGCGCGCAGCCGCGACAAGGTGTTCGAAGGCCGCAAGATCCTGCTGGTGGACGATGATGTACGCAATATCTTTGCCCTCACCAGTGCGCTGGAACACAAGGGCGCTGTGGTGGTGATCGGCCGAAACGGCCGCGAAGCCATCGAACGGCTCGATGAAGTCGAGGACATCGACCTGGTGCTGATGGACGTGATGATGCCGGAGATGGACGGTTACGAGGCCACTGCGTTGATCCGCCAGGACCCGCGCTGGAAGAAGTTGCCGATCATTGCGGTCACCGCCAAGGCCATGAAAGACGATCAGGAGCGCTGCCTCGCCGCAGGCTCCAATGACTACCTGGCCAAACCGATTGACCTGGACCGGCTGTTCTCGTTGATTCGCGTGTGGCTGCCGAAGATGGAACGCATTTAAGTGGAGCGCAGTTTCTTGGACAAAAGCAGCGACATTGAGCTGCGCCTGTTGATTGAGGCGATTTACCTCAAGTACAGCTACGACTTTCGCGATTACTCGGGCGCGTCGGTCAAGCGCCGTGTGGCCCATGCGTTGCGTCAGTTCGACTGTGCGACCATCTCGGCGCTGCAGGAGCGGGTGCTGCACGATCCGTCGGCTTTCATGCAACTGCTGCAATTTCTGACGATCCCGGTGAGCGAGATGTTTCGCGACCCTTCGCACTTTCTCGCGATCCGCCAGGAAGTGGTGCCGCTGCTCAAGACCTACCCGTCGATCAAGATCTGGATTGCCGGCTGCAGCACGGGGGAGGAGGTGTACTCGATGGCGATCCTGCTGCGTGAGGAAGGCTTGCTCGAGCGCACGATCATCTACGCCACCGATATCAACCCGGCGTCGCTGGACAAGGCCAAGCAGGGCATCTTCTCCCTGGAGAACGTGCGCGCCTACACCGCCAACTATCAGCAGGCCGGCGGCCAGCGCTCATTTGCCGACTACTACACGGCAGCCTACGATTACGCGATCTTCGACAAGACACTGCGTGAGAATGTGACTTTTGCCGATCACAGTTTGGCGACCGATAGTGTATTCTCCGAAACTCAATTAATTTCGTGCCGTAACGTGCTGATTTACTTCAATAAAAAATTGCAGGATCGCGCGTTTGGGCTGTTCCATGAATCGCTGTGTCATCGCGGCTTCCTGGTGCTGGGCAGCAAGGAAACCCTGGATTTTTCCGCCTACAGCAAGCAGTTCGAGCCTTTGGTCAAACAGGAACGGATCTACCGCAAATCATGAACGACGCCGCAGCCAACCCGATTCGCGGGATTGAAGCCATCGTCGTCGGCGCGTCCGCTGGCGGTGTCGAGGCGTTGCTGAGCATATTTGGCGAGCTGCCCACGGGCTTCGGCCTGCCGATCATTGCCGTGCTGCACCTGCCGGACGAGCGTCGCAGCCAGTTGGCCGAAGTGTTCGCGCGGCGCCTGCGCATCCCGGTAAAAGAAGCGCGGGACAAAGAGCTGATCGAGGCCGGCACCCTGTATTTTGCCGGGCCCGGCTATCACCTCTCGGTGGAGCAGGATCGCAGCCTGTCCCTGAGCCAGGAGGACCGCGTGCACCATTCCCGGCCAGCCATCGATTACCTGTTTGCCTCGGCTGCCGACGTGTACGGCGCCGGCCTGCTGGCGATCCTGCTCACCGGCGCCAACCAGGACGGCGCGCGCGGGCTGGCCCATGTCAAGCAATCGGGCGGCACCACGGTGGTCCAGGACCCCACGGAAGCACGCATCGCCGTGATGCCGCTGGCGGCCCTGGCCCTGCACACACCTGATCATATTCTGACTATGGGCCGAATCGGCTCATTGCTGGCTTCCCTGGAATCTTCCCCATGTTAAGTACCGTCCAGGCCAAACTGCTGATCGTCGACGATCTGCCGGAAAACCTGCTGGCCCTCGAAGCGCTGATCAAGCGTGAGGATCGTCACGTCTACAAGGCGTTGAGCGCCGATGAGGCCTTGTCACTGTTGCTCGAACACGAGTTCGCCATGGCGATTCTCGATGTCCAGATGCCCGGCATGAACGGCTTCGAGCTGGCCGAGTTGATGCGCGGCACCGAAAAGACCAAGAACATCCCGATTGTGTTCGTCAGTGCCGCCGGTCGCGAGCTGAACTACGCGTTCAAGGGCTACGAAAGCGGCGCCGTGGACTTCCTGCACAAACCGCTGGATATCCATGCGGTGAAGAGCAAGGTCAATGTGTTCGTTGACCTGTATCGCCAAAGCAAGGCCATGAAGCTGCAGGTCGAAGCCCTGGAGCGCAGCCGCCGCGAGCAGGAACTGCTGCTGACGCGCCTGCAGGCCACCCAGGCAGAGCTGGAGCAGGCGGTGCGCATGCGCGATGACTTCATGTCGATCGTCGCCCACGAAGTGCGGACGCCCCTCAACGGCCTGATCCTGGAAACCCAACTGCGCAAGATGCACCTGGCCCGGGACAACGCTGCGGCGTTTACCCTGGACAAGATGCACGCGATGGTCGACCGCGACGAGCGGCAGATCCGCAGCCTTATCCGGTTGATCGAAGACATGCTCGATGTGTCGCGTATTCGCACCGGCAAATTGTCGATTCGCCCGGCGCCTTTTGATCTGGCGCAGTTGGTGAGCAGCCTGGTGAACAATTTTGCGCCGCAGGTAACTGCCGCCGAGTCGTCCATGCAACTGGTGGTCGACGGGCCGGTGGAGGGGCATTGGGACGAATTTCGCATTGAACAGGTGATCAACAATCTGCTGACCAACGCGTTGCGCTACGGCGCCAAGAGCCCGGTGCACGTGCGGGTATACGCCGAGCATGGCGAGGCACGCGTGGAAGTGCGCGACCACGGCATTGGTATCAGCGAAGAGAACCAGAAGCGCATCTTCCAGCAGTTCGAGCGCGTTTCGGCCAGTCATGCAGCGGCCGGACTGGGCCTTGGGTTATTCATTTCCGAGCAGATCGTGGCAGCCCATGGCGGCACCATCGAGGTGGAGAGCCAGATAGGCGAGGGCGCCTTGTTTCGCGTGTGTCTGCCTCTGCAGGCGGCGCCCTGAAATCAATCGTCAGCTCAACGCAACCTCTGCTTGACCCCATGGTCGTAATTGCAGCAATTGACCGGACATAGGCTTCCCATGAGTGAAGATGCACAAGACGTCGTACTGATCGTCGAGGACGACGAATCCATTATGTTTGTGCTGGGTGAATACCTGGCAGGCCTGGGTTATCGGGTATTGAAGGCCGTCAACGGAAAAGAGGCGTTTGAAATTCTCGCGACCAAGCCGCACCTGGACCTGATGGTCACCGACTACCGTCTGCCCGGTGGCATCTCCGGGGTGCAGATCGCCGAGCCAGCTCTGAGGGTACGGCCGGAATTGAAGGTTATCTTTATCAGCGGTTACCCGCAGGAAATCCTCGACTGTGACAGCCCGATCACACGCAATGCGCCGATCCTGGCCAAGCCGTTCGATCTGGATACGCTGCAGGAGCATATCCAGCGGCTGCTGGCCTGACGGCCGAAGGGCTGCTTTCATGCAGCCCTAGGCCTGGATCATTTCCCGAACCTTGGCGGTCAACAGGTCAAAGGTGAATGGCTTGGTGATCAGTTGCATCCCAGGGTCGAGAAACCCGCCACGCACCGCCGCATGCTCGGCATACCCGGTGATGAACAGCACCTTCAACCCGGGTCGGATCTGCCGGCCAATCTCAGCCAACTGGCGTCCATTCATGCCCGGCAGACCGACGTCGCTGATCATCAGGTCAATGCGTTGCTCGGACTCGATGATCGGCACCGCCGTGACAGCGTCCACCGCCTCGACGAATCCATAGCCCAACTCCTTGAGCACCGCGCTGACCAACACGCGTACGGCGGGGTCGTCCTCGACAATCAGCACCGTTTCGCCGGCATTGGCGTACGGCAGCAGCGTCGGATTGGTGGCCTCCTGCGCGGCGATCTCACCGGCAAAGCGGGGCAGGAACAGGCTGACGGTGGTGCCTTTGCCCACTTCACTGTGGATGGTCACATGCCCGCGAGACTGGCGGGCAAAGCCGTAGATCATCGACAAGCCAAGGCCTGTGCCCTGGCCGATCGGCTTGGTCGTGAAGAAAGGATCAAACACTCGGCCTATCACGTTGTCGGGTATGCCACAGCCGGTATCGCTGACGCTTAATTCAACGTAATCGCCGGGCTGCAGGGTGCCGTAGGCGGCGGTAAACACGCTGTCCAGATGGCGGTTGCCGGTTTCGACCGTCAGGCGGCCGCCGCCCGGCATCGCATCGCGCGCGTTGAGCACCAGGTTGAGCAGCGCGCTTTCCAGTTGATTGGGGTCGGCTTCGGCGGTCCAGAGCGGGCCGCTGAGGCGCATGTCAAGCGCGATGCTTTCATTGATGCTGCGTTGCAGCAGCTCACCCATCGAGTTCACCAGTTGGTTGATCTCCACAGGCTTGGGGTCCAGCGATTGGCGACGGGAGAAGGCGAGCAAACGGTGGGTCAATCCGGCGGCGCGGTTGGCCGAGGTGACCCCCAGGTCGATCAGGCTATCGAGGTCGTCGAGCTTGCCCCGTGCAATGCGCCTTCGCAGTAATTCCAGGCTGCCGATGATGCCCGTGAGCATGTTGTTGAAGTCGTGGGCAATGCCGCCGGTCAACTGACCGACCGCTTCCATTTTCTGCGACTGGCGCAGCGCGTCTTCGTTGCTGCGCAGTTGTGCAGTACGCTCCTCGACTTGCTGTTCGAGGGTTTCGAGGGTGCTTTGCAGGCGCTGCTCGCTTTCACTCAAGTCAATCAGGCGGTCACGGGCTTCGTATTGGCGGCGACGGCCACGCAGTGCGGCGCTCACCAGGCTGATCAGCGTGACCGGATGAAACGGCCGTTCCAGAAAGGTCACGTTACCCAACAGGCCGCTCAGGTGCGATGAGCCGTTTTGTTCGGTGCCGCCGTGGTGGGTCATCAATACGATCGGCAGGTCCGACCAGGCGGGTTGTTGATGCAGGTATTCAAGCAATGGTTCGAGGTCGACGCCGCGCAGGGCTTCCGCCGCAATCACCAGCAAGCCGGCGCCTTGTTCAAGTGCCTCGCACAAGGCGCCCAGGTTGGCGGCGACGATGCCACTGTAACCGGCTTCGTTGAGCATCATCAGCGCCAGTGAGCTGTCACGGCCGACGGGGGCCAGGATGATTGCCCGCTCGGAGACAGGGGAAAGACTGGTCACTGGCCCTCTTCCTTGAGCAGGGGAGAGCCCGCGCCCATGTAGGTAGGGATACCGCGCAATACGCCCTGGAAGTTGTCGAGGGGCTCACCCACGGTCAGCCCGCGCCCGCTGATGCGGTACTCGCGAATCGACGATTCATGGGCGCCGGTGCGTTTCTTGATGATCGAAATCGCGCGGCGGACCTTGCCCAGTGCCTCGAAGTAGCGCAGCAAAATTACGGTGTCGGCCAGGTAGGTGATGTCCACGGGTGTCTGCATGTCGCCGACCAGCCCGTGCTGGGCAACCGTCATGAAGGTCGCTGCGCCTCGGCGGTTGAGGTACAGCAGCAATTCATGCATGTGCAGGATCAGCGCGTTCTCTTCCGGCATCGCGGCCTGATAGCCGTTGATGCTGTCGATGACCACGGTCTTGATGCCGCGCTCGTCGACGCAACGGCGCACGCGGTGCGAAAACTCGCCAGGCGACAGTTCGGCGGCATCTACCTGTTCGATCAACAGGTTGCCGGTCGCTTGCAAGGCGGCCAGGTCGATGCCCATGTTTTTCATGCGTTCAAACAGCAGGCCCAGCTCTTCATCGAAGATGAACAACGCGGCTTTTTCGCCACGCGCCACTGCGGCGGCGGCGAAGACCATCGAAATCAGCGATTTGCCGGTACCGGCCGGGCCAAGGATCAGGCTGCTGGAACCGGTCTCGACACCGCCGCCCATCAGCGCATCCAGTTCAGGAATGCCGCTGCTCAGCGTCTCTCGTACGTAACCGCCACGGTGCTCGGCGGCCACCAGACGCGGGAACACGTGGATGCCGTCCTGCATGATGGTGAAATCGTGAAAACCGCCACGGTATTTCTGACCCCGGTACTTCACCACGCGCACGCGGCGGCGCTCGGCGCCGTAGCTGGGCGTCAGCTCCTCCAGGCGAATCACGCCGTGGGCCACGCTGTGCACGGTCTTGTCGAGGGATTCGGTGGTGAGGTCGTCCAGTAGCAGCACGGTGGCGTCGTAGCGCACGAAGTAGTGCTTGATCGCCAGAATCTGCCGGCGATAGCGCAACGAGCTTTGGGCCAGCAGGCGAATTTCCGACAGCGAGTCGATCACCACGCGGCTCGGCTTGACCCGCTCGACGACCTCAAAGATCTGCCGGGTGGCTTCACCCAGTTCCAGGTCGGAGGAGTACAGCAGGCTCTGCTGATGGTCGGCGTTGAGCAGGCTTTCGGGCGGGGTGAGCTCGAAGATATGAATATTGTCATCCAGGTCCCAGCCGTGGGACTTGGCACCCTGGCGCAATTCACGCTCGGTTTCCGACAGCGTGATGTACAGCGATCGCTCGCCGTTTTTGGCGCCCGCCTGCAAAAAGTGCAGGGCTACGGTGGTCTTGCCGGTGCCAGGTTCGCCTTCCAGCAGGAACAGGTGGCTGCGCGATAGCCCGCCGCAAAGAATGTCATCAAGACCTTCAATGCCGATGGCCGCCTTTTCACTGAACAGCTCGTTGGATGTAGACAAGAAGTGCCCTCAGGTCACGTACAGATAGAGGGCGTGCCCGCTTGGCACGCCATAATCTCTTGACCGTAGCGGCCTGTAGCCGTTCCGCGAACTTGCGATTATGTGCTGTGGGCGACTCTCGGTTGCTGTGTGAAGCAGGTCTAACGGTGGAAAGCAGGTCTTTAATGTGGCGAGCGGGCTTGCTGTGTTGTGGCAAACGGGACCTGTTGTGGCGAGCAGGCTTATTGTGGCGAGCGGGCTTGCCCCGCGTTGGGGTGCGAAGCGCCCCCAATCGAGCAAAAAACGGTGTACCTGATACGGCTCAGCGCCTGGTTTTGGGGCTGCTGCGCAGCCCAACGCAGGACAAGCCTGCTCGCCACAGGGAATCTGCGCTTAACTGAACGGCATTAGGGCAAGCCCGCTCGCCACAACAGGTCCGTTTGCTGCGAGGTTTTTTACAGGCCTTGCTGCAACGCGGGGTCGTCGGGGTTCTGTTGCTCAAGCTGCGCGAGCAATATCTGCACGTTCTGCAACTGCCCGCTCTCTTTCCAGTAGTTGACCAGCAGCACCCGCGCCTTGCGGTTGGCGGGGTGGCGCTGGATGATTTCTTCCAGCTGGCGCTGGGCCGCTTCCAGTTCGTCCTGGGCGTGCAGGGTGGTGGCGAGGTCGTAGCGGTAATCCTGATTGTCCGGCTCCAGTTCGATCGCTCTGGACAGGCCGAGCAGTGCATAAGGCCGCTCGCCGTGGTGCAGCAACCACATGCCGAGCGCATGCTGCAAATAGGCCGATTCCGGGTGCGCCGCCAGTTGGCGCCCGAGCAATTGGCGGGACTCGTCGGTCTTGCCCTGTTTGTCCAGCAGTTCAATCTGCGCAACCACGGCTTGCAGGTTGTCCGGCTGCAGACGTATTGCCTGCTCCAGCGCATTTTGCGCATCCGGCAGCAGGGCACTGTGAATGTACAGGCGCGCCAGTTGAATCCAGCCCTCGGCGGTTTCGGGCTCGGCCTTGAGCTTTTTCACGAACTCATCGAGCACTTGCTGCAACGGGCCGAAGTACAGGCCCAACGTGTCCGGCGAGAGGCCGAGCAAGGCATTGGCGGCGGCAAAACGAACCTCCTGCTCCGGGTCGTCCAGCGCCGGCCCGAGCAGCAGGGTGCGCTGGCCGGTGGGCACCAGGCCGACAATGCTGTGAATGGCCGCTTCGCGTACCACGGGCGAGTCGTCAAGCAGGTCTTTATCGGCCAGTTTCAATGCCTGGGGGCTGGGGTAGTTGGGCAGTTCGGCATGCAGGGCGGCGCGGCGTTCCGGCGACAGGTCCGGGCGGCCCAATTGCTGGTACAGCACCCGCGCCGCGCCCGGTTCGCCGTTGTGTGCCTGCCGCAGCGCCTTGGCATATCCATGGGCAATCGCAGGCGGCACCGCCGTCGGGGTGGATCGGGAGAAATACCAGGTGATCACTACAATAAACAGCAGGGCGCACAGGCCGGCAATCGAGTAACGGCGTGACTTTGACATGCGGGCGTCCAGAAAACGTGAGCGACTGTTACAAGGCCGTCAGCTTCGACCAGACCACGGCAGGTGTCAAACCTGTGTCCGCTCCCGCGCGCAATGGCCAAACCAGTCAACTATCTTGAAGGCTTTGACCATTGCCGCTGCAACACTCTGACGCCACTATTTCTGCTGTTGACGCCCTGAAAATAAAAACACAGAGGGATTTGAAGCGATGCGTGACTACCTGTCTGCGATCACCGAGTTCGATTACCCGCGTACCGTTGACGCGGCGCTGGCCGGCAACCTGCAGGCCCTCAACGCCTGCGTGGAATGCTGTGACCGCCATGCGCTGCCGGGGCGCATCGCGCTGTTCTGGGAGGGCCGGGACGGGCGCAGCGCCACGGTGACTTTCAGCGACCTGCAGGATCAGGCGGCACGCTTCGCCAATTTCCTCCTGGCTCAGGGCATAAAGCGCGGCGACAAGGTCGCGGGCCTGCTGCCACGCACCGCCGAACTGCTGGTGGTGGTGCTTGCCACCTGGCGCATCGGCGCGGTCTACCAACCGTTATTTACCGCCTTTGGCCCCAAGGCCATCGAGCACCGCTTGAACAGTTCCGGCGCGGCGCTGGTGGTCACCGACGCGGTCAACCGCCCCAAACTCGCTGACGTCGACGCTTGCCCGACCATCGTCACGGTCACCGGCCCCAAAGGCGAAGGCCTGGTGCGGGGCGACTTCAGTTTCTGGGCCGAGCTGCCCAATCACGCCAATCATTGCGAGCCGGTGATGCTGGGCGCGGACGAGCCGTTCCTGCTGATGTTTACCTCGGGCACCACCGGCCCCTCCAAGGCACTGTCGGTGCCGCTCAAGGCCATCGTCGCGTTCCAGAGCTACACCCGTGACGCCGTGGACTTGCGGCCCGAAGACGCCTTCTGGAACGTCGCCGACCCGGGCTGGGCCTACGGCATCTATTTCGGCGTGACCGGGCCGCTGTCCATGGGCCACCCAATCACCTTCTACGATGGACCGTTCACCCTCGAAAGCACCTGCCGGGTGATCAACAAGTACGGCATCACCAACCTCACCGGCTCGCCCACGGCCTACCGTTTGCTGATTGCCGGCGGCAAGCAGTTCGCCGAATCGATCAAGGGCCGGCTGCGCATCGTCAGCAGCGCCGGCGAGCCGCTGAACCCGGAAGTGATCCGCTGGTTCGCCGACAACCTGGGCGTGACCATCCACGACCATTACGGCCAGACCGAACTGGGCATGGTGCTGTGCAACCATCACGGGCTGACGCATCCGGTGCACGTGGGCTCGGCCGGCTTCGCTTCGCCGGGCCACCGTATCGTGGTGCTGGACGATGACTGCCGGGAATTACCTGCCGGCCAGCCGGGCATCCTGGCCATCGACCGCGAACAATCGCCGATGTGCTGGTTTGCCGGTTACGACGGCGTAAACACCAAAGCGTTCGTCGGCAAGTACTACCTGAGCGGCGACACCGTGGAGCTGAACCCGGACGGCAGCATCAGTTTTGTCGGGCGCAGTGACGATGTGATCACCACGTCCGGCTACCGCGTCGGCCCGTTCGACGTGGAAAGCGCCCTGGTGGAGCACCCGGCAGTGGTCGAAGCGGCCGTGGTCGGCAAGCCGTGCCCGGAGCGCACCGAGTTGGTGAAGGCGTTTGTGGTGATCAACGAGCAGTACCGCGCCACCCCGGAACTGGCCGAAGAGCTGCGCCTGCATGTGCGCAAGCGCCTGGCGGCCCATGCGTACCCACGGGAAATCGAATTTGTCAGCGACTTGCCCAAGACCCCGAGCGGCAAGCTGCAACGCTTCATCCTGCGTAATCAAGAGATCGCCAAGGCCCAGGCGGCCGTGGCGTGATCCACTTTTCAAGGAAACCATGATGCAGATTGAAAACAAGGTGTTTCTGGTCAGCGGCGGTGCCTCGGGCCTCGGCGCGGCCACGGCCGACATGCTGGTGGCGGCGGGTGCGAAAGTGATGCTGGTGGACATGAACGCCCAAGCCGTCGCCGCCAAGGCCGAACAGCTGGGCGAGCGTGCACGCAGCGCCGTGGCCGATATCAGTCAGGAAGCTGCCGCCCAGGCGGCCGTGCAGGCGGCGGTCGACGCGTTTGGCGGCCTGCATGGGCTGGTCAACTGCGCCGGTGTGGTGCGCGGCGAGAAAATCCTTGGCAAGGACGGCCCTCACGGCCTGGCGAGCTTTGCCCAGGTGGTCAACGTCAATCTGATCGGCAGCTTCAACCTGCTGCGTCTGGCGGCGGCGGCGATGGCCGACAGCGACGCCAATGCCGACGGCGAGCGCGGGGTGATCATCAATACCGCCTCGGTCGCCGCCTTCGACGGGCAGATCGGCCAGGCGGCGTATGCCGCGTCCAAAGGCGCCATCGCCAGCCTCACATTGCCGGCCGCCCGTGAGTTGGCGCGTTTCGGGATCCGCGTGATGACCATCGCCCCCGGCATCTTCGAAACGCCAATGATGGCCGGCATGACCCCCGAGGTACGTGACGCCCTGGCCGCCGGCGTGCCGTTTCCGCCGCGCCTGGGCAAACCTGCCGAGTACGCTGCGCTGGTGCGGCACATCATTGAAAACAGCATGCTCAACGGCGAGGTGATCCGTCTGGACGGCGCCTTGCGCATGGCAGCCCGCTAAGGAGGTCTCATGAACGATCCGATTGTTATTGTCAGCGCCGCGCGCACGCCCATGGGCGGGTTCCAGGGCGACCTCAAGGGCTTGACCGCGCCGCAACTGGGCGCCGCCGCGATTCGTGGGGCACTCGAACGCGCCGGGATCGCCGCAGACGGCGTCGACGAAGTGCTGTTCGGCTGCGTGCTGCCGGCGGGCCTAGGCCAGGCGCCGGCACGTCAGGCCGCGCTGGGCGCCGGCCTGGACAAGGGCACCCGCTGCACCACCCTGAACAAGATGTGCGGTTCGGGCATGCAGGCAGCGATCCTGGCCCACGATGCCTTGCTCGCCGGCAGCGCCGAGGTGGTGATTGCCGGCGGCATGGAAAGCATGTCCAACGCGCCGTACCTGCTCGACCGCGCCCGCAGCGGCTACCGCATGGGCCACGGCAAGATGCTTGACCACATGTTCCTCGACGGCCTGGAAGACGCGTACGACAAGGGCCGGCTGATGGGCACATTCGCCGAAGACTGCGCCCAGCATAACGGCTTTACCCGCGAAGCCCAGGACGCCTTTGCCATTGCCTCCCTGACCCGCGCACAGGAAGCGATCAGCCACGGCAGTTTTGCCGCCGAGATCGTCTCGGTGCAGGTCACCGTGGGCAAGGAGCAACAAACCATCCTGCATGACGAGCAGCCGCCCAAGGCCCGACTGGACAAGATAGCCAGCCTGAAACCGGCGTTCCGCGAAGGCGGCACGGTGACTGCAGCCAACTCCAGCTCGATTTCCGACGGCGCGGCGGCCTTGCTGTTGATGCGCCAATCCGAAGCTGACAAGCGCGGGCTCAAGCCTCTGGCAGTCATCCATGGTCATGCGGCGTTCGCCGATGAACCAGGGCTGTTTCCGGTGGCGCCGGTAGGGGCGATTCGTAAGCTGATGAGCAAGACCGGCTGGAACCTCAACGAAGTCGACCTGTTCGAGATCAACGAAGCGTTTGCCGTGGTCAGTTTGGTCACCATGAGCACGCTGCAGATTCCCCACGGCAAAGTGAATATCCACGGCGGTGCCTGCGCCCTTGGCCACCCGATTGGCGCCTCCGGCGCGCGGATCCTGGTGACGTTGCTTTCGGCGCTGCGCCAGCAAGGCCTCAAGCGCGGTGTGGCCGCCATCTGCATCGGCGGCGGTGAAGCCACGGCCATGGCCGTCGAATGCCTGTATTAAGGAATGAGCACCATGCTGCCCAATGACGAACAGCTGCAAATCAGTGACGCCGCCCGGCAATTTGCCCAGGAGCGGCTCAAGCCGTTTGCCGCCGAGTGGGACCGCGACCACCGCTTCCCCAAAGAGGCCATCGGCGAAATGGCCGAGCTGGGCTTTTTCGGCATGCTGGTGCCGGAACAGTGGGGCGGCTGCGACACCGGCTATCTCGCTTATGCCATGGCCCTGGAGGAAATCGCCGCCGGCGATGGCGCCTGCTCGACCATCATGAGCGTGCACAACTCGGTGGGCTGCGTGCCGATCCTCAAATTCGGCAGCGAGCAACAGAAAGCGCAGTTCCTCGCGCCCCTGGCCAGTGGCGCCATGCTCGGCGCCTTCGCCCTCACCGAGCCGCAGGCCGGCTCCGACGCGAGCAGCCTGAAAACCCGCGCGCGCCGCGACGGCGATCACTATGTGCTCAACGGCTGCAAGCAATTCATCACCTCGGGGAAAAACGCCGGGGTGGTGATTGTGTTCGCCGTCACCGACCCGACCGCGGGCAAGCGCGGCATCAGTGCGTTTATCGTGCCGACGGATTCGCCGGGGTACAGCGTGGCGCGGGTCGAGGACAAACTCGGCCAGCATGCTTCCGATACTTGCCAGATCCTGTTTGAAGACCTGAGGGTGCCGGTGGCCAATCGGTTGGGCGAGGAGGGCGAGGGTTACCGGATCGCCCTGGCCAACCTGGAAGGCGGCCGTGTGGGCATTGCGTCGCAAGCGGTGGGCATGGCCCGCGCGGCGTTCGAGGCGGCGCGTGACTATGCGCGTGAGCGCGAGAGCTTCGGCAAGGCGCTGATCGAGCACCAGGCCGTGGCGTTTCGCCTGGCCGACATGGCCACGCAGATAGCGGTGGCGCGGCAGATGGTGCATTACGCGGCTGCGCTGCGCGACAGCGGCAAGCCGGCGTTGGTGGAGGCCTCCATGGCCAAGCTGTTCGCCTCGGAAATGGCCGAGAAAGTCTGCTCGGCCGCCTTGCAAACCCTGGGCGGTTACGGTTACCTGAGCGACTTTCCTCTGGAGCGGATCTACCGCGATGTGCGGGTCTGCCAGATTTACGAAGGCACCAGCGATATTCAACGCATGGTCATCTCACGCAATCTCTAAGGAGCCAATCCATGAGCTACGAAACCATTTTGCTCGACGTGCAGGGCCGTGTCGGGCTGATTACCCTCAATCGCCCGCAGGCGCTGAACGCGCTGAATGCGCAGTTGGTCAGCGAGCTGAACCAGGCGTTGGACGGCCTGGAAGCCAATCCGCAAATCGGTTGCATCGTACTGACCGGTTCGAAAAAAGCCTTCGCCGCCGGCGCCGACATCAAGGAAATGGCCGAGCTGACCTACCCGCAGATCTACCTTGACGATCTGTTCAGTGACAGCGACCGCGTGGCCAATCGCCGCAAGCCGATCATCGCGGCGGTCAACGGCTTCGCCCTGGGTGGCGGCTGTGAACTGGCGCTGATGTGCGACTTTATCCTGGCCGGTGACGGCGCCAAATTCGGCCAGCCGGAAATCAACCTCGGCGTGCTGCCGGGCATGGGCGGCACTCAGCGCCTGACCCGCGCCGTGGGCAAGGCGAAGGCCATGGAGATGTGCCTGACCGGGCGCTTTATCGATGCGGTGGAAGCGGAGCGTTGCGGCATCGTCGCGCGCATCGTGCCGGCCGATGAACTGCTCGACGAAGCGCTTAAAGTCGCGACCCTGATTGCCGGCAAGTCGGTACCGATCAGCATGATGGTCAAGGAGAGCGTGAACCGCGCCTTTGAAGTCAGCCTGTCGGAAGGTGTGCGCTTCGAGCGTCGAGTGTTCCACGCAGCCTTTGCCACCCAGGATCAAAAGGAAGGCATGGCCGCCTTCGTGGCCAAGCGCGCGCCTGAATTCAAGGACAAGTAACCGATCTGCCCGGCGCTAAGGATAGCTGCGCCGAATGGAGCTTCTGTGGCGAGCGGGCTTGCCCCGCGTTGGGGTGCGAAGCGCCCCCAATCAAGCAAAACGCGGTGTAACTAATACGGCTCAGCGCCTGGTTTTGGGGCTGCTGCGCAGCCCGACGCAGGACAAGCCTGCTCGCCACAGGGAATCTGCGCTTGTGGGCTTATTGTGGCGAGCGGGCTTGCCCCGCGTTGGGGGGCGAAGCGCCCCCAATCAAGCAAAACGCGGTGTACCTGATACGGCTCAGCGTCTGGTTTTGGGGCTGCTGCGCAGCCCAACGCAGGACAAGCCTGCTCGCCACAGAGGAATGTGGCTGCCTGAGACTTCAGGTTTTAAAGTCAAAAAGTTATTGGGTGTTTGATAAGAGGGAGCAAGCTCCCTCCCGCAGCTTGGCGTTGCATCAGTCAGAGCGGATAGTTTTTCAACTCTCTGGCAATCACCATCCGTTGAATCTCACTGGTGCCCTCGTAAATCTGCGTGATCCGCGCGTCCCGGTAGTAGCGCTCCACCGGGTAGTCCTCCAGGTACCCGTACCCGCCATGAATCTGCAGCGCAGACGAACACACCTTCTCGGCCATTTCCGAGGCAAACAGCTTGGCTTGCGAGGCTTCCGACAGGCACGGTTTGCCGGCACTGCGCAGGCGCGCGGCGTGCAGGATCAGCAATCGGGCCGCATTAAGGCGGGTCTGCATGTCGGCCAGCAGGTTGGCCACGCTCTGGTGCTCGATGATCGGCTTGTCGAACTGCGTGCGGTCACGGGCATACACCAGCGCCGCTTCGAACGCTGCACGGGCAATACCGAGGGCCTGGGCGGCAATGCCGATGCGGCCGCCTTCCAGGTTCGACAGCGCAATGGCCAGGCCCTTGCCGCGCTCGCCCAGCAAGTTGGCCTCGGGCACGGTGCAGGCCGTGAAGGTGACGGCGCAGGTGTCGGACGCGCGGATGCCCATTTTGTGTTCGGTACGGTCGACCACGTACCCCGGGGTGTCAGTGGGCACTAGGAACGCCGAGATGCCTTTCTTGCCGAGATCGGGGTCGGTCACCGCAAACACGATCGCCAGCTGCGCGCGCTTGCCGTTACTGACAAATTGCTTGGCGCCGTTGATCACCCACTGACCGTCGCGCAGTTCGGCGCGGGTGCGCAGGTTGTGCGCTTCGGAACCGGCCTGGGGCTCGGTCAGGCAGAAACAGCCAATCGCCTGGCCGCTGGCAAGTTTCGCCAGCCAGGTTTGCTTTTGCTCCAGTGAGCCGTAGTTGAGGATTGGCCCGCAACCTACTGAATTATGGATACTCATCAACGCACCAGTAGCGCCATCCCCGGCGGAAATCTCCTCCACCGCCAAGGCATAAGCCACGTAATCGACATAGGCGCCGCCCCATTCCTCGGGGACGACCATGCCCAGCAGGCCCAGTTCGCCCATCTTCGCGACCAAGGCGTCGTCGATCCAGCCGGCTTTTTCCCACGCCTGGGCATGCGGGGCGATCTCATGGCGTGCAAAGTCGCGTGCCATGTCGCGAAACATTACCTGATCTTCTGTGTATTCAATATCTTGCATGACTTATCTCCCAACCTGCTTGAAGTCGCGAAAGAAGCGTTCAACGTGGGCGGCGTGCAGCTCGTGGAGGGACGGCGGGTTCCAGCGAGGCGCCTTGTCCTTGTCGATGATCAACGCGCGCACGCCTTCGATGAGGTCGCCGTGCTCGAACCACTGGCGGTCCAGGTGCAGCTCCAGGGCGAAACATTGCTCCAGCGGCAGGCGGCGGCCGCGACGCAGCATTTCCAGGGTCACCGCCATGGCAAGCGGCGAGCGGGTCTGCATCAGGCTGGCGGTGGTGATCGCCCATTCATGGCTGTCGGCGACCGTGACCTGCTGCAGCTGTTCGACCATGCTCGGCACATCCGGCAAGGCAAAGAAGTGGTCGATAGCCCGGCGCAACCCGGCCAGCGGTGCATCGGGCAGTTGCTGCACGGCCAGTCTGGCCAGCACGCCCTGCAGATCCTTGAGCGGGGCGCCGTGCCAGCGCAGGTCGTCCAGCTTCTGATCCAGGTCGGTCAGCCGCTCGCTCTCCAGGTACCAGTCGGCCAGGCCGCAATAGAGTGCATCGGCCGCACGAATCTGCACGCCGGTAACGCCCAGGTAAATCCCCAACTCACCCGGAATGCGCGGCAGGAAGTAACTGCCGCCCACGTCGGGGAAGTAACCGATGGCCACCTCCGGCATGGCCAGTCGGCTGCGCTCGGTGACCACCCGCAGGTCAGCGCCTTGCACCAGCCCCATGCCGCCGCCCAGCACGAAGCCATCCATCAGGGCCAGTACGGGTTTGCGGTAATGGTGGATCGCCAGGTCCAGCGCGTACTCCTCGACGAAAAAGTCCTCATGCAGGGTATCGCCGGCCTTGAAGCTGTCGTACAGGGAGCGGATATCGCCGCCGGCGCAGAAGGCTTTTTCGCCGGCGCCGCGCAGCACCACCGCATACACCTGCGGGTCATCGGCCCAGGCCTGCAAGTGGCGGTTGAGGCTGCGCACCATGTCCAGCGTGAGAGCGTTCAAGCCGGCCGGGCGGTTGAGGGTAAGGTGGCCGATATGGTTGCGGACTTCGGCCAGAACATCCGTGGTGTGCGTGTCGACGTGGCTTGCCTCGGCGGAAACCTGAGCAGTCATCTCTAACTCCCTGCTTTTTATTGTCTTTATCAAGATATTCGCGAACGAACCTGCTCACGATCCTACCAGTGCAAATTTGCCCAGTACAACCTTCAAACATGCAGGTGCTTCTTGCATTTATGCAGCCATGCTCACGCCGCGCGACGGGCCAGGACTTCGCCGATGCTGCGGCGGCGCGCATGGCCCTCGGCCGCATGGACCAGTTGCTCCAGCGCGTTCGGTTCAATGTCGTAGAACTGTTCCATTTCAGCCAGGGCCCGCTTCAGGTCGGCGACGGTGATCGCCGGGTCAGTCATCGGCGGTTGGCTGCCCATGACGCCATCGGGTGATACATCGGCAGCCTTTGGATAGCGGAGGCGGGTGGCGTTGTTGTAGGCCAGTGCACAGGTCAGCAATGCGCCGGCGCCGAGCATCACGGCGAACAGTTCGTGCCAGCCAAGGGTGGCGGACGCAGGATCGGCCAGCACCAGGGTCATCGCCAGCCCCCCGGCCGGTGGGTGCAGGCAGCGCAGCCAGCACATCAGGATTACCGTCATGCCTGCCGCCAGACAGGCGCTGCCCAGGGTGCGCCCCAGGACCCGGGCCACCAGCAGCGCAACGACCGTCGCACACAGGTAACCCCCGATGATTGACCACGGCTGCGCCAGTGCGCCGGATGACACCGCGAACAGCAACACTGCCGACGCACCCAGCGGCCCCAGCAGGTGCAGCGCTACGTCCATGCCAAATACCTGAGCGCACAGCCACACGCTGAACAGGGTGCCCAGGGCCATGCCGATGGCGGCACGGCTCCATTCGGCGGGTCGGGTATTGATGGCTGCGGGTAACCAGCGAGCGAACATTGTACGAATCCATGAACAGCGGGCAAAAAAAAGGGCTTGCCTGGTTTCCCGGAAAAAGCCCTCGCAAGTTCCAACAATTGGGGGAAGGAACCTGCGCAGTGTGCCGCCGTTGAATGGGCGGGTCCAATGCATATTAATGCAGGTTGAATGCAATAAAACTGGAGTTAAGGCCATCAGCCAAAGGGAATTTGCCGGGTGTCTTGTGCTGACACCGCACTGATGCGCCCCAGCACGCGGGTCCTGCGTTCCTCGTTGAACAGCTGACGCTGCAGGTTTTCCTGCACCGCCGGGTCCTCCGCCAGCGGCCCGTTCAGCGCCACCACGGCATCGCGAAGTTCCATCAATCCATCCAGCCTCGGCACGGCAACAAGCAAAAAATCATCCGACACGGCATTGCCCTCTTTTATGCAGTAGGCGGCCGTGATGAGGCTGGCCGACAGCGTCCTTGTTGTTATGCAGTGTGCGTCGGGTGGTAGATAGTTAACGCACTGGCAAGCGAGTTTACCGACGGGGTGGGGGCGCCGAAAGGCAGAGTTAATCGGTCTTTACGCATAGATGTGTAGGGTGTTTCCGGGTGCTTGTGACGAAAAACGCCCGCTCCTGAAAGAGCGGGCGTCACGTCCTACAAATCGGTCAACACTGCGCTCAAGGCGGCGAAGCCTTCTCCAGATGCAGCAGCACGTAGGCATCCTTGTCAAAGGTACCGGTGAGGGTCGGTGTGAGGTCATGCAGGCGCGGGTCTTCCAGGCGGGCGAAGTCCTGGGCACTCATCACCAGCCATGCCGGCCCTTGCAGCGGTGCCAGGTCTCTGGACGTCCGGGTGAACAGGGGCACCTTGTCGCAGCCATAACCGACCATGAACTTGATGGCTTTCGCATCCTTGCCCAGGCCGTGCAGCACCAACGGGGCAGGCTCCTGCTGGATCCGCGCCTTGACCGCAAGACTGAAAGCGCGGGTGTCGTAGACCGCGCGCTCGAGAGGCTCGACCACCACGATGTAAGTCGACCAGATCGCAAGCACGGCCGCCAACGCCGGCCCCAGCGGGCGCCATCGCGGCTTCAGCAACGAAAGCAATGCCAGCAGTTGCAGCACCGCGAGCACGGCAAACATCAGCCCAAGGCTGTCCAGCTGCTGCGGATAACGCCGCCGCGCAACCATCAGCCCGATCGCCAGAAGTGCCGGCGACAGCGTCCAGATGCCCAGCATCAAGGCGCGCAATCCGGCGAACAAGCGTCCCTGGCTGACCTGGAACGGGTAGGCCGCTATGATCGCCGCCATCGGCAGCATCGGCAGGATGTAGCGCGCCTTTTTCGCCTGTGGCACCGACAGCCCCAGCATCACCAGCACACCGGCCGCTGCGCAGTACAGCACCAGTTGTAACGCCGGGTCCGCGGGGCGGCGCCCGCCGGCGAGCACCGCCAGCAGCACCAGCACCGCCAGCGGGTAGGCGAGGGCATAGTTGCCCAGCGAGCTGGTGAAGTAATACAGCACGCCGCTCGAGCCTTCGCTGCCGTCCATGCGTCCCAGAAATTGCATGCGGATCACGTCCTGCATGAACACGTCGCCGCCACTGAGCTTGGCCAGCAGCAGCAACAGGCCCATACACGCCGCCAGCAACGCCAGGGCCAGCAGGCCGAAGCTGAACAACTGGCGCCATTGGCGATTGAGCAGGTAGTAGCTGCACAGCACGCCGACAGGAATCACCAGCCCGATGGGCCCGCGAATGGCGAAGCCGATGATCAGCAGCAGGAACAGCCAGTGCACGCGCCTGGCCGCGCCGAAATGATCATGGGCGTAACCCAGGTAGAACACCGCCAATGCCACGGCGGCGAGCATCTGGTCGAGGGATACCGCGCGGGTCTCGGTAATGAAGGTACTGCTGAGCAACAGCATTGCCACGCTCAGCAGGCCCCAGCGCGTGGAGTAGGGCGCCGTCAGGCGATATACCAGGGTAACGATCAGCGCCGACGCCATGGAGGTGGGCAGCCAGGCCGTGAAGCTGGTGACCTGGCCAAACGGCAACGACAACACCCAGGTCAGCAGCGTGGAGGTCGCCAGGTAGTCGGCGTAGGGCTGCCCGTAAGTGGTGGGGAAAAAGCTCGGCCCATGGCGCAGCATCTCCTGGGCAAACACCACGAAACGCGAGTCAAAGCCGATGATTGCCTGATGCCAGTTACCGACGACAAACAGCAACAGCGCCAGCAACCCCAGACCCAGGGATTGGCGGCGCAGCGTTGCAGTGAGCGGGGAGGGTTGCGCTTTGTTCACGTATCAGGCTTCCACAACCTGGGGCAACCATTGCTGCTGCGGTATCGGCAGCGTGCAGGAGTCGCCACGGCCCATCGGGAAATACTGGAAGCCTTTGCGCGCCAGGCGCTCGCCGTCATACAGGTTGCGGCCATCGAAGATCACCGGGGTTTTCAGGCGCTGGTGGATCAGGTCGAAATCCGGCGCCTTGAACTGCTGCCATTCGGTGCAGACGATCAGCGCGTCGGCGCCCACCAGCGTGGACTCCGGGGTGCCCATCAGCATCAGGCGCTCTTCATCGGCGTAGAGGCGCTGGGTTTCCTGCATGGCTTCGGGGTCGAAGGCGCGCACGTTGGCGCCGGCGGCCCACAGGGCTTCCATCAGCACGCGGCTGGGGGCGTCGCGCATGTCGTCGGTGTTGGGCTTGAAGGCCAGGCCCCAGAGGGCGAAGGTCTTGCCGCGCAGATTGCCCTTGAAGAACGCGTTGATGCGCTCGAACAGCTTGCTCTTCTGGCGCTGGTTGATCGCTTCCACCGCCTCCAGCAGGTCGCTGGAGCAGTTGGCCTGCCTGGCGCTGTGGATCAAAGCGCGCATGTCCTTGGGGAAACACGAACCGCCGTAACCGCAGCCCGGGTAAATGAAGTGGTAACCGATGCGCGAGTCGGCACCGATGCCCAGGCGCACGGCTTCGATGTCGGCGCCCAGGTGTTCGGCCAGCTCGGCGATCTGGTTGATGAAGCTGATCTTGGTGGCCAGCATGCAGTTGGCGGCGTACTTGGTCAGCTCGGCGCTGCGCAGGTCCATGAAGATGATGCGGTCATGGTTGCGGTTGAAGGGCGCGTACAGGTCGCGCATCACCTCGCGCACTTCTTCACGCTCGCAGCCGATGATGATGCGGTCCGGGCGGCGGCAGTCGGCAACGGCCGAGCCTTCCTTGAGAAATTCCGGGTTGGAGACGATATCGAACTCCAGGTGACGGCCGGCCACGCGCAGGGCTTTTTCAATGTGCGCGCGCAAGGTGTCACCGGTGCCGACGGGCACGGTGGATTTTTCCACCAGAATCACCGGGGCCACACGATGGCGGGCCACGGCATCACCCACCGACAGCACGTATTTGAGGTCAGCCGAGCCGTCTTCGTCCGACGGCGTGCCCACGGCGATAAACAGCACTTCGCCGTGTTCGACCGCCAGTTTTTCATCAAAGGTGAAGTGCAGGCGACCGCTCTCCAGGTTCTCCTTGACCATGGCCGCAAGACCCGGCTCGAAAATGCTCACATGGCCCTGCTGCAACAGCTTGACCTTGTTTTGATCCACGTCCATGCAGATGACATCGTGACCGACTTCGGCTAATACGGTGGCCTGCACCAGACCGACGTAACCACTACCAAATACACTGATTTTCATGAGGCATTCCTGGGACTTGCTGCGCTAGCACGGCGGGAGTTGATAACCAACACACCGAGGATGACAAACGCCACCCCCAGGGTTTTTGAAAGCGAAAAATATTCGTTGAACACCGGCAGGCTGGCAGCCAGCAGGTACACCAGCGCGTAGCTGATGCTCAGTAATGAATAGGCACGGCCCAGCGGCAGGTGTTTGAGCGCACCCAGCCAGCAGAGCATCGACAGCGCGTAGGCGAGGATCGCGAGGATCACCACGCCCAGCGCACTTGGATCAATCGGTGCACTCAGCCACTCATGGGGCAGCGGCAGGCGCGTCATGCTCCAGCGCATGCCCAGCTGTGCGGCGCTGACCAGGCCGACGCTGCCCATGGCCAGGGCGAAACCCCGTACGCGGCTCATACCTGGCGCCCCAGCAACACAACGCCGGCAATCACCAGCGCCACGCCCAGCCAGTGACGGCCGTCGACGGGCTCATGGAACACGAACCGCGCCATCAACGTGACCAGCACAAAGTTCAGGCTGAGCATCGGGTAGGCAATCCCGACTTCCAGGCGCTGCAACACCAGCAGCCACACGAGCAGGCCAAACCCCAGGCACAGCAGCGCCGACCACAGCCACGGCGAGCGCAGCTTCAACGCCCAGCCCGCGGGCTGGTGGCGCCAGCTTTCCACGGCAAACTTCTGCGAGACCTGGCCCATGCAGGTGAGCAGGCACGCGGCGAGTAACAGCAACAGGGTGATCACGGTGCCACCTGGGCGAAGATCAGGATCACGATGTTGCCTTGCTCGTAGCGTTTGCCGTCCTGGGGCAACAGATTGACTTCGGCAATCTCGTCATCGCCCTTGACCCGCATCACCACGCCGACCGGACCCTGCCTGCGCGCATCGATCATCCATTGCTGAATCTGGTGGGTGTCCACCATGTGATGGCCGGCATCCGGGTAGGCGAGGCCGTATTTCACTTCGCCGATGGAGTTGTAAAGGGTCACGTCAGCGCGTTGCAGGCGCCAGGCCAGGGCCGACGCGGCGCCCAGGTCGTTGCTCAGCAGCGCGGTGGCGGGTTGCAGCGCTTGCAGGTGATCAAGGATGAATTGATCCGGGGTCTTGTTGTAAACCACCGAATGGGGCAGCGCGGCCGGGGCGAGGGCAACCAGCAAGCCGCTGCCGATCAGCGGTGCCGCCCACAGCGTCAACGGGCGCATGGCCTGCAGCAGGTTGGCGATGACCCAGCCGAACAGGCAGACACACACCAGCACCAGGCTGAAGGTTTCCTGGCCGGGTTCATACAGCGGTTTTTTCAGTTGCACCCAGGCCAGCGCCAGCAGCGCCACGACACCGAGAATCAGGTTCAGCCAACCGTTGATGCGCAAGGCACGGGTGCGGCCTTGGGCCAGTGTGTCGGCCAGCACATGGCCCATCAGCAAGGCCAGGGGCAGCAGGCACGGCATGATGTAGGACGGCAGCTTGCCTTTGGCCAGGCTGAAGAAGGCCAGGGGCATCAGCAGCCACAGCAACAGATAGGTGATTTTCGGCGAGCGCTTGTCCAGCCAGGCCTGCTTGAAGGTGGCCGGCAGCAGGCCCAGCCACGGCAGCGAAAAGGCGGCCAGCAGCGGCAGGTAATACCAGAACGGCTCGGCGTGCTGGGCATCTTCGCCGGCAAAGCGTTGGATATGCTCGTGCCAGAAGAAGAAGTGCCAGTAGTCCGGCTCCTGCAGGTGTACGGCCAGCGCCCATGGCAGGCTGACAGCCGTGGCAACCGCCACCGCGATCAGCCCATGACGCATCAGTTCACCCACACGCTTTTGCATGACCATATAAGGCAAGGCAATCAACACCGGCAGCAGCCACGCCAGAAAGCCTTTGGTCAAGAAGCCCATGCCGCAGGCGAACCCGAGCAGGGCCCACGCCCACAGGCGGCCACGCCGGGTGCTGCTGTCCAAGCAAAACCACAGCGCAACGCCGGTGAGGTTGACCCAGAAGGTGAACTGCGGGTCGAGGTTGGCATAACCGCCCAGCGCCGCCACGCTGACGAAGCTCATGTACAGCACGGTGCTGATCAGGCTTTTCTGACGGTTATCCCACAAGCGGCGCGACACGGCGTACACCAGGAGGATGCTCAGGCCGGTGCTCAGGGCCGAGGCAAACCGTACGCCGAACAGGTTCTGCCCGAAGATCGCCTGGCCGAACGCGATCATCCAGTAACCGGCGGCAGGTTTTTCGAAATAGCGGATGCCCATGAAGTGCGGCGCGGCCCATTTGCCGGTCAGCAGCATTTCCTGGCTGATCTGCGCATAACGCGACTCATCCGGAATCCACAGGCCATGGGTGGCCAATGGCAGCAGGTAAAACGCGCCGAAGGCCAGCAAAAACAGGGGCAGCGCCCAACGCCGAATCATGCCTGCTGCACTCCAAGCCAGCCTTCGCGGCCGCTCAAGGCGCCGCGTACCAGTTGCTGCCGGGGGAGGGTGTCGATGTCGGTGGGCAACAGCTCACCCAGTGGCGCGAACTCGATGCCGCGCTGCCCTGCCTGGGCGAGCAACTGGCGAAAATCATTGGCCATCAGAATCCCTTCTACTTCTGCGTGGATCGTGTAGACGTTGAGCTTGGCCGCTTCAAAGCGGTCAAGAATGAAGCCGTTGAAGTCTTTGGCAGCCACCACCGGCCCGACGACTTCGTCGAAGGTCGGCAGGTCTACCGGAATTTGTGGCGTACCCGCGCTGCCGTCGGCCAATGTCGGCCGAAACATGCTGGTACCCCGGCAATCGCTGTTGTAGCGAAAGTTGAACCCTTGCTTGGCTTGCACCACGCGCTCATCGGCACGCCAACCGGCGGCCGCTGAACAGTCGATGCGTTCACCCAGGATGTCGCTCAGGGTGTCGACGCCACGGCGGATCTGTTCGATCAGTTTTGCTTCGCTCCAGCGTCCGGTGTTGGCCTGCCAGCCGTGGTGGTCCCAGGCGTGCAGGCCGACTTCGTGGCCCGCCGCCTTGGCCTGGCGCATCAGGTGCCCCAGGTCGCGGCCGATCGGTTTGCCCGGCCAGGCGGTGCCGGCCAGCAAAATATCCCAGCCATACAGGCCGGCAGCGTTGGAACGCAGCATCTTCCACAGGAACTGCGGACGGATCAGGCGCCACAGGTGGCGCCCCATGTTGTCCGGCCCGACGCTGAAGAAGAACGTCGCTTTAACCCCGGCTTCGTCCAGGGATTCGAGCAGCCGCGGCACACCTTCACGGGTGCCACGGTAGGTGTCGACGTCGATGCGCAAGCCTGCCTTCATTACTTTTTGTCCGCGATTTCGAGCATGGCTTCGCGCAGGAAGAAGTCCAGCGTGTTGCCGATGGTTTCGCTCATCTCCACGGTCGGCGTCCAGTTCAGCAGGCGCTTGGCGTTGTCGATGCTCGGCTTGCGGTGTGCCACGTCCTGGTAACCGGTGCCGTAGAACGCCTTGCTCTCGACGTCGCGGAAACCGGCGAACGGCGGGAAGTTGCCACGCAGTGGGTGGGCTTCGAACTGACGCAGCAGTTCTTCGCCCAACTGGCGGATGCTGGCTTCGTTTTCCGGGTTGCCGATGTTGATGATCTGGCCGTCGCAGACACCGTTGTCGTTATCGATGATGCGCGCCAGGGCTTCGATGCCGTCGGCGATATCAGTGAAGCAGCGCTTCTGCTCGCCACCGTCGAACAGGCGGATCGGCGTGCCTTCCACCAGGTTCAGGATCAACTGGGTGATCGCCCGGGAGCTACCGATACGCGCCGAGTCCAGACGGTCCAGGCGCGGGCCCATCCAGTTGAACGGACGGAACAGGGTGAATTTCAGGCCTTTGTCGCCGTAGGCCCAGATCACGCGGTCGAGCAGTTGCTTGGACACCGAGTAGATCCAGCGCTGCTTGTTGACCGGGCCGACCACCAGGTTGGAGGTGTCTTCGTCAAAGTACTGGTCCTGGCACATGCCATAGACTTCGGAGGTCGACGGGAAGATCACGCGCTTGTTGTATTTGACGCAGTAGCGCACCAACTTGAGGTTTTCCTCGAAGTCGAGCTCGAACACGCGCAGCGGGTTGCGGGTGTATTCAATGGGCGTGGCGATGGCCACCAGCGGCAGCACCACGTCGCATTTCTTGATGTGGTATTCGATCCACTCGGTGTGGATGCTGATATCACCTTCCACGTAATGGAAATTGGGGTGGCTGCGCAGGCGCTCGATGGCGTCGGAGCCGATGTCCAGGCCATAGACTTCGTAGCGGTCATCACGCAGCAGGCGCTCGGACAGGTGGTTACCGATAAAGCCGTTGACCCCCAGGATCAGCACACGTGTACGGCGTGGCTTGCGGCCGGATTCGGCGCCGCGCAGCACGGAGCCGTCCACCAGGCCCAGTTCATCGGCCAGGGAAGGGCCGGCCAGGTACAGGCCGGTGGCGTTGCGCTGGCCGAACTTGATCACCAGGGAGTCTTCACCGCAGGCGATGCGCAGCGGGTTGACGCTGATCACGCGGCCCGGCGCCAGGCCTTCATTGCCCTTGACCACCTCGGCCTGCCATACGATCAGTTTGTGCTCGCTCACGGCGCAGAAGGCGCCCGGGTAGGGTTGAGTCACCGCGCGCACCAGGTTGAACAGCTGCTCAGCCGGCTTTTTCCAGTCCAGCTTGCCATCGGCAGCGGTACGGCGACCGAAGCAGGTGGCCTGGCTTTCGTCCTGGGCGGTTTCGGTCAGCTTGCCCTGGGCCAGCTGCGGCAGGGCGTCGCGCAGCAGGCTGGTGGCCGCGTCACGCAGTTTGGCGTGCAGGGTCAGGCCGGTATCGCTGCGGTCGATCGTGACTTTTTGCTGGGCGAGGATGGCGCCGGCATCGGCACGCTTGACCATGCGGTGCAGGGTCACGCCGGTTTCGGTTTCGCCATTGACCAGCACCCAGTTGGCCGGGGCGCGGCCACGGTATTTGGGCAGCAGCGAGCCGTGCAGGTTGAACGCGCCATTTTTGGCGGTGGCCAGCAGGGCTTCGCTCAACAGGTTGCGGTAGTAGAAAGAGAAGATGTAATCCGGGTTCAGCTTGGCGATGCGTTCGACCCACAGCGGGTGGTTGGCGTCTTCCGGAGCGTGTACCGGGATGCCATTGCGTGCGCACAGTTGCGCGACGGAGCCGTAGAAATTGTTTTCCTTGGGATCATCGGCATGGGTGAACACGGCAGCAATGTCGTAACCCGTAGCGAGCAGGGCTTCGATGCCTGCACAGCCAATATCGTGGTACGCGAATACAACAGCTTTTGAACTCATGACTGAACCTGATCGGAAGAAGTGGAGGTATGGGAAGACACCAGGCCGTCGACGACGACCACGGGTGCAGGTGCTGCCGGTTGGTTGCGCAGCACTTTTTCGATAAAGAAACGGGGGCGGGCGCGCACATCGCTGTACATGCGTCCCAGGTATTCACCCAGCAAACCCATGCCGATGAACTGGCCGCCGGTGAACACGAACAGCACCGCGAACAGCACGAACATGCCGTCACCGGCCCACTGTGCACCGAAGGCCAGGCGCAGGATGACCAACGCGAAGGCGAACAGCACGCCCAGCGCCGCCAGGCTGAAACCGACAATGGAGAGCAGGCGCAGTGGCGTGGTGGTCATGCAGGTGAGCAGGTCGAACATCAGGCTGATCAGGCGCATGGCGCTGTATTTGGATTCGCCGTGTTCACGCTCGGCGTGGTGCACCAGGATTTCCGTGGTGTGGCGGGCAAAGCCGTTGGCCAGGATTGGAATGAAGGTGCTGCGCTCGCGGCAGGCGAGCATGGCGTCGACGATGGTGCGGCGGTAGGCGCGCAGCATGCAGCCGTAGTCAGTCATGGCCACGCCGGTGGAACGCTGCACGGCGAGGTTGATCAGGCGCGAAGGCCAGCGGCGAAAGGCCGAGTCCTGGCGATTGTTGCGCACGGTGGCGACCACGTCGTAGCCAAGGGCGGCCTGCTCGACCAGGCGCGGGATCTCTTCCGGCGGGTTCTGCAGGTCGGCGTCGAGGGTGATCACCACCTCGCCCCGGCATTGCTCGAAACCGGCCATGATCGCGGCATGCTGGCCGTAGTTGCGGTTGAGGATCACTGCCACGATGTTGCTGCCGTCTTCGTTCGCCGCGTCTTCGAGCATCTGGGCCGAGTTGTCGCGGCTACCGTCATCCACCAGGATGATTTCGTATTCGTAGGCCAGTTGCTTGCAGGCGGCAGTGGTGCGACGCAACAGCTCAGGCAGGCTCTCTTGTTCGTTGTAGACCGGAATAACGATCGACACGCAATGAATAGGGTAGGGTTTCAAAGATTCATGACCTCGGGGTTAGCGCAACTTGAAGCGTGAAAACAGCAGCAATCAGGGGGCGAACCTGCAGACCGCGGGTAACTGAGCGGTATCAAAGCTGGAACATTATCAACAGGTTAGCCTGTGTAGCGCGGTTTGCTGTGAAGTACTGTGTTCAAGATTAAGCGCAAAAATGTTGAACAGATATGAAAGCCTGATGAAAAACTCGTTTATTTGACAGGTAGACAGCTAGGGTTCAGCTAAGCAGTCAGGGGCCTGCAGGCGAGATTTGGCCGGAAAAAGGGGGACAGGCAACTGCACATTGCGCGCGACTCCGTCGTCTGTGATTAGCCAGCGGATTTTATTCAACAATCTTCTCTGCATTACGCCTCAAGTGCCGGTAAAGTAAGCCATCTCGTGCCAGGGTAGTCGGATGAATAGCGTGCAGCTTTTGCGCGGCCAATTGCGGCCTGCGTTGATCGGTTTAATGATGACCGTGGCCTGTGTCGGTACGGTGCGGGCCGATGAAGGGGTGGCGCTCACGCCTGTCAGTCAGGTACCGGACGGCGTCGAAGTGCGCGGCAAGCAGGTGGCGGCGTTCACCTGGGACGATCGCCAGGGCAAGAACCTGCTGGTGCTCGCCGAGCAAATCAGCGAGCGGGACGACGATGGCAGTCAGTCTGCATTCGTCTACGCGGCCCAGTACCTGATCGATGGTGACCGCCCCAGGCGCATGTGGATGCTCTACGACGACGTGCAACGCTGCGAATTCGATGCGGCGCTGCGTTTCGACATGGCGGCCACCAGGGTCACTGACCTCGCGGGAGACGGCAGCACCCAGGCCACCGTGGGCTATTCGCTGACCTGCGCCAGCGACGTCAGCCCCAATCAATTCAAGCTGATCATGCATGTGGGCAAGTCCCAGAAGTACCGGCTGCGCGGTGTCGACCGTTACGGCGCCGCGTGGTGGGACGAAGAGCTTGGCGCGTTGCGCGGCATGCCCTTGCCCACCGACTGCAGCGTGGCTGCGCAACAGGCGCTGGTCAGCCAGTACAAGGAGCAGGGCACCGAACTGCCGTTGCCGGGGTGCTATGGCGATGAGAAAGACTTTGCCAAGGCCCCCGAGCGCTACCTGACCTTCATGCGCCAGCACTGGTTTGCGCTGATGAAAAAGCAGGACACCGAGTGGGGACAGGCCCAGGCACAACCCCAGCCGCAGGAACCCACCGTAGACGAAGACTCGGCGCCGTGATGTGGTGCGGGGGCTGATCCTGCGTTAGACTCAGGCCTCGCCAATTCACTAAATACCTCGATTAATCAATCGATTACTTGAGGTATTTAATCCAAAGGCTGATCTACCTTGACTGAGTCTATCCGCAACCCACTGACCCTCTATCTCACCCGCCTGGCCCCCTCCAGCCAACTGACCATGCGCTACGTGCTGCAAGACGCGGCCGACCGCCTGGGCTTCGACGACATCAACCTCGAAGACATCGACTGGCACCATCTGCAACCCGAACACGTGATCGCCCTCGTCGCCGCCCTGCGCGAAGACGGCTATGCGCCCAATACCTCATCGCTGTATGTGAATGCCGTGCGCGGGGTGATGAACGAGGCATGGCGCATGAGCCTGATCAGCCAGGAGCACCTGCTGAAAATGCGCACGGTCAAGGCCACCGCGGGCAGTCGCCTCAGCCAGGGCCGCAACCTGCGGCGCACGCTGATCCGCGAAATGATGGACGTGTGCGCCGCCGACCCACGCCCCCAGGGCCTGCGCGACGCGGCCGTGATCGGCATTCTGTATGGCTCGGGCATGCGCAAGTCGGAATCGGTGAACCTGGACCTGGCGCAGGTCAATTTCCAGGAGCGCAGCCTGCGAGTGATCGGCAAGGGCAACAAGGAACTGGTCAAGTACGCGCCGGATTGGGCATTCGCCAAGCTTGCGGCCTGGCTGGATTTTCGTCGCGAACAGCTCAAGGAGGGCGAGCAGGACGACAGCTTCCTGTTCAACCGTATACGCCGGGGCAGTCATATCACCCGCGAGCGCATCACCAAGCATGCGATCTATTACATCGCCCGCCAGCGCGGGGAGCAGGTGGGGGTGAAGATCATGCCCCACGACTTTCGCCGCTCGTTCATCACCCGCGTGATCGAGGAGCATGACCTGTCGATTGCGCAGAAGCTGGCGCACCACACCAATATCCAGACCACCGCCAGTTATGACGTGCGCGAGGATAACGAGCGGCGACGCGCGGTGGACAGGTTCGACCTGTAGCGGTCGCCCGCCTGGATGAAGAGCAACGTTTGATGAACATCAAAAGGTGGGAGGGGGCTTGCTCCCGATTGCAGTGTGTCAGGCAACCATTTTTTGGCTGATACACCGCTATCGGGAGAAAGCCCCACACACTTGCGTGGGGTATTAGAGAATCGGCTTGCCACCGGTCACCGCGTAGCGCGAGCCGGAGATGTAACTGGCCTCATCCGAGGCGAGCAACACGTAGATCGGCGCCACTTCCACTGGTTGGCCCGGCCGGCCCAGTGGGGTTTCGCTGCCGAAGCTCTGCACGTCTTCATCGGTCATGGTGGCCACGATCAGCGGCGTCCAGATCGGACCGGGGGCGACGCTGTTGACGCGAATCCCCTTGCTGCCCAGCAACTGCGCCAGGCCACCGGTGAAGTTGGCGATGGCGCCCTTGGTGGCGGCGTAGGCCAGCAGGGTTGGCTTGGGCATGTCGGAGTTGACCGAGCTGGTGTTGATGATAGAGCTGCCGGCCTTCATATGCGGTAAAGCGGCCTTGCAGAGGCGAAACATCGCGGTGATGTTGATATCGAAGGTCTTGACCCATTCTTCATCCTCGATCTCTTCGAGGGTTTCGTGGTTCATCTGGAACGCGGCATTGTTGACCAGCACATCAATGCGGCCGAACTGCTCGACGGTCTTGTCCACCAGCGCCTGGCAGGTGGCTTTCTGCGCGATGTCACCGGGCAGCAACAGGCACTGACGGCCGGCTTCTTCAACCCAGCGTGCGGTTTCCCGGGCGTCTTCGTGTTCGTCCAGGTAGGCGATGGCCACATCGGCGCCTTCACGGGCGAATGCAATGGCGACGGCACGACCAATACCGCTGTCGGCGCCGGTAATCAACGCGATCTTGTTGGCCAGCCGACCGGAGCCTTTGTAGCTCTGCTCGCCGCAGTCAGGGTACGGATCCATCTTCTTTTGAGTGCCTGGCACGGCTTGGGCTTGTGGGGCGAAGGGAGGGCGTGGGTAGTCAGTCATAACAATCTCCATAGATTTCCAAGGGTGCTATGGGATTAGTAGTTTTGGCTCCGGCGATAGTTGTGATGGATGCGGCGCAGGCCCGACGAGTGGTTGATACCCGCCTAGCGGCGCGCTGCTGAAATTTACCTAAAAGTCCTGTGATCACTGCCGATAACGCTACTAGCGGCAGGACCGCCAATCGGCGGCCCATACAGGGGATAAGGCATGACGATCAGACTACGCTTGATGCTGTTGATTGCGACCGGACTGCTCACGGCGCTGGTCATGAGCCTGGCCGGTTACCTGGGCAACACCCGCATGGGCGTAGCCGTGGCCGATAACGCGGTGAGCATGACGGTGCTGCGCAACCACATGGAAGCGGACATGATGCACGATGCCCTGCGCGCCGACGTGCTGTCGGCGATGCTGGTGGGACTGGGCAAGAGCACCAGCACCAAGGCCGAGGTCACCCAGTCGCTGAGAGAACATGCCGAGCACTTCCGCCAGGTGCTGGGCGATAATCTCAAGCTGCCGCTGGACGCCACCCTCAAGACCAACCTGGAAAAGCTCAAGCCCAGCCTGGACACCTATATCAGCGCGGGTGAGCGTATCGTCGCCCTGGCGTTGGACAACCCCGAAGCCGCCCGCGCCGAACTGGATACGTTCAACAGTGCGTTCAGTCACCTGGAAGAACAGATGGCCGCCTTGAGCGAGGTGATCGAAGGCAACACCGAACAGAGCGGCGCAAGCACCCGGCAAACCCTCAGCAATGCCAACCTGACCCTGGGCGTGGTGTTGATCGTCAGCCTGTTGCTGCTGCTGACGCAGGGCCGCTGGGTCATCCTCAGCATCATGGGGCCGCTGCAGACCGCGAGCCGCATTGCCGCGAGCATTGCCAGGGGCAATTTGAGCGAACCGATCACCGAGCCTCGGCGCAAGGACGAAGCGGGCATGTTGATCAGTAGCCTGGCGACCATGCAGCGCGACTTGCGCGGCATGATCGAGGTAGTGCGCAGCAACGCCCATGAGGTCAACCACATGAGCGAGCAGCTGAGCCACGGTTGCCACGAGGTTGCCAACAGCAGCCAGCAGCAAAGCGGCGCGGCCAGCACCATGGCGGCCGCTGCCAGCGAAATGACCGCCAGCATCGAGGAAATCACCCGGCATGCCGGGCGCGCCCTGGACATGGCCAACCAGGCCGAAGCCCTGGCCAAGGACGGTGGTCGAGTGATTCACCAGGTGGTCAGCGACATGGACGGCATCGCCCGCTCGGCGCAGCAATCGGCCCAGGTCATCCGTACCCTCGACAAAGAGTCCGAGGCGATCTACAGCATTATCCAGGTGATCAAGGGCATCGCCGACCAGACCAACCTGCTGGCCCTGAATGCCGCGATCGAGGCCGCTCGCGCCGGTGAACAGGGTCGTGGTTTTGCGGTGGTGGCCGATGAAGTGCGCAGCCTCGCAGGCCGCACCAGCGCCTCGACTCAGGAAATTGCCAGCATGGTAGGACGCATCCAGCAGAGTACGCGTGAGGCGGTGACCAGCATGGAGGAGGGCGTCGCCCAGGTGGACAAAGGCATGGCCGTGACCGCCGAGGTCGAACGGGCCATCCGCGAAATCCTGCAGGCCACCCTCAGCACCACCGAGTTGGTCAACGATATTTCGCGCACCATCGGCGAGCAGAGCCTGGCCAGCAATGAAATTTCCCATCAGGTCGAGATGATCGCCGGCATGTCGCAAAACAACAGCCGGGTGATCGGCGAAACCGCGTCCACTACCGACCATTTGTCCGGGCTGGCCGGCAAGTTGTCGCAATCGGTGGATCGCTTCAGCTTGTAACGCTCGCTACGCAACGCGCCGGCCCACCATGGGCCGGCTTTTTTTGCCTGGACTCGATGCGACACCGCAAAAAAAGATTGAATATTCACACCATATGTTATTTAAATAACAAAACAAGAGCGACATGACCTGCCTGGCCGTGCCGCAACAAGGTGGAATAGCAATGAGCAAGATCGCAGTCATCGGCAGCAACATGGTGGATTTGATTACCTACATCGACCGCATGCCGGCCCAGGGCGAAACCCTGGAAGCGCCGGACTTTGCCCTGGGTTGTGGTGGCAAGGGCGCCAACCAGGCGGTGGCGGCTGCCAAGCTCGGGTCGCGGGTGCTGATGGTGAGTAAGGTTGGCGACGACATGTTTGCCGACAACACCCTGGCCAATTTTCAGCGCTTTGGTATCGACACCCGTTATGTGCAGCGGGTGGCTGGCGTCTCCAGTGGTGTGGCACCGATTTTTGTGCGCGCCGATTCCCACAACAGCATTCTTATCGTCAAGGGCGCCAACGCGCATCTGGCGCCGGCGGACATTGATGCGGCGGCGGCCGAGCTGCGTGAGTGCACGCTGATCGTGCTGCAACTGGAGATCCGACTGGAGACGGTGTACTACGCCATCGAATTCGCACGCCGGCACGGTATTGCAGTGCTGCTCAATCCGGCGCCGGCCCTGGCGAGCTTGAGCCCTGAGCATCTCGCGCAACTGGACTTTCTGATCCCCAACGAATCGGAGTTGGCGCTGATCACCGGGCAGGTGGTGGACTCACCGGCCGCCGCTCAAACCGCTGCACGCACCCTGGTTGCCAGCGGCATTCGCCACGTCATCGTCACGCTGGGCGAACAGGGTGCGCTGTACGTGGGCGAAGAGGGCGAGTTCCGCGTGCCGGGCCGCCAGGTTGCGGCCCGCGACACCACGGGCGCCGGTGATGCCTTTATTGGTTGCTTCATTCACCACTGGAACCGCGACGGCAATATTCAGCAGGCCATGGAGCAGGCGGTAGCGTACTCGGCATGCTCGGTCATGGCGCTGGGCACGCAGTCTTCCTATCCCGACGGCGAAGCGTTCGCGCGCTTCCAGCAACAGCCGTAACACCTTCAACCCAGCCCGGAGAACAATAATGAACAAACCTGCGCTGCAACAGACACCCGACGGTTTCTACCTGAACCGCACGCCCTGGTTCGCCTTTATCCTGCTGTGCAGCATCTTTGCACTGTGGGCCGCTGCGGCGAGCATGAACGACGTGCTGATCGCGCACTTCAAGAAAGCGTTTTTGCTCAGTGATTTCCAGACCGCGTTCGTCCAGTCGGCGTTTTACCTGGGCTACTTTTTCGTGGCCATTCCGGCCGCGATGGTGGTGCGGCGCTTTAGCTACAAGAGCACGATTCTGATCGGGCTGTTGTTGTACATGCTCGGCTGCCTGCTGTTTTTTCCGGCGGCGTCCACCGCCAAGTACGGCATGTTCCTGCTGGCGCTGTTCGTGATCGCTGCGGGCCTGTCGTTTCTGGAAACCGCCTGCAACACCTACTCGACGCTGATGGGCCCACGGGAAACCGGCACGCGGCGCCTGAACATCTCGCAGACCTTCCACCCATTCGGCGCAATGGCCGGGGTGTATGTCGGCAGCTTTGTGATGTTCAAGTCCACTGACGCCACCACCGAACAGCTGACGCAGATGAGCGCCACCGAGGCGGCGGTGCAGCAGTTGCAGATGATTCAGTCCACCTTATTGCCCTACAAGTGGATGATTGCCGTGCTGGTGCTGATGTTTATTCTGGTCGCCATCACCCGTTTCCCCGCCTGCAAGGGCAATAAACCTGCCGGCAGCAAGGCGGGTAGCAGCGTGCGTCAAAGCCTCGGTCGCCTGTGGCGTAACCCGCGCTTTACCTTTGGCGTACTGGCGCAGTTTCTGTATGTGGGTGCCCAGGTCGGCGTGTGGAGTTTCACCATTCGCCTGGCCATGCAAATGGGCGGCATGAATGAGCGCAGCGCTTCATGGTTTTTGATGACCACCTTTGCCGCCTACTTTGTCGGCAAGATGATCGCCAACCTGTTGATGCGACGCCTGCACCCGGCCAAGGTCCTGGCGATCTACGGTGTGCTGTGCATCGTGCTGCTGGCCTACACCATTCTGGTGCCGAATATCTCGGCAGTGTATGCAGCGGTCGGCGTGAGTATTTTCCTCGGTCCTTGCTGGCCGACCATTTATGGCCTGACCATCGACGGCCTGGGTGAAGACACCGGCGTTGGCGGCTCACTGCTGGTGATGAGCATCGTCGGCGGCGGCGTCATCCCGATCTTCCAGGGCCTGCTGTCCGACGCCAGCGGCGGCAATATGCAACTGGCCTACAGCGTGCCGTTGCTGTGCTTTATCGTGATCGTCATCTACGCACTCAAGTGCATGCGCCAGCCAGGCCGCGAGCCGTTGACGGCAGCCGGGGCGGTGGCTTCATGAGTACCCGTATCCCGCTGTACCCCGCGCTGTTCGGCGAGCAGGAGAAAATTATCCTGCAGTCGCAGGCCTTCAAGGTCAGTGCCTGGACCTATCCGTCCGGCGTGCAGGCCCTGAGCCTGGAAAACAGCCGTGGTCGTCTGGTGCTGTTGCCTTATCAGGGGCAGATGATCTGGTCCGCCGTCTTCGACGATTGCGACCTGACCATGCCCAACCTGTTCGAGCAACCCCGGCCCAGCCCGACGATCATCGATACCTACGGCTGTTTCATGTTTCACAGCGGCCTGCTGCGCAACGGCTGCCCGGCGCCGCAGGACACCCACGCGCTGCATGGCGAGATGCCCTGCGCGCCGATGGACACGGCCTGGCTGGAACTGGGTGAAGACTGCGTGAGCCTGAACGGTTCGTACGAATATGCCAAAGGCTTCGGCGATCGCTATCGCGCATGCCCCAGCGTGACCCTGCGCGCCGATTCGGCCCTGTTCGATATCGGCATGGCGGTGACCAACCTGGCCGGCAAACCCATGGACCTGATGTATATGGCCCATATGAACTACGCCTATGTGGCGGGTGCGCGGTTCGTCGAGCCGTTGGGCATGCAACGCCAACGCCTGCGCACCAGCGTGCCGGACCACGTCAAACCGACACCGGCCTGGAGCGCCTACATGGCGCAATTGGTCGAGCATCCGGCGCAATTGGCCAGTCTCGATCAGCCATCGCTGTACGACCCGGAAGTCGTGTTTTTCTTCGACGGCGTGGGCACGGACGCCGCAGGCCAGGCGCATTTTCTGCTGGATCATCCCGACGGTGCGGCGTTTTACACCCGTTACCGCCCCGAGCAGTTCGAGCATGCCGTGCGCTGGATTCTCTACACGCCGGATCAGCAGGTGGCGGCGTTCGTGCTGCCGTCCACCTGCGAACCCGAGGGGTATAACGCCGAAAAAGCCAAGGGTAACGTGCGGGTACTGGCCGCCGGCGCCAGCGCTTCGTTCAGCCTGACCACCGGCTACCTGAGTGCGCAGGAGCGGCAAACGGTGCTGGGTTAAACCAGCAATTGCGCACCGCTGGCCAGGATGGATTCTTTGTAGCTGCGCGGGATTTTCTTGTCGCTGACCACGTACTGAAAGTCTTCCAGGGTGGCGAAGTGAGCGGTGCGCACCGTGTCGAACTTGCTGAAGTCGGCAAGCAGCACCCGTTGCTGGGCTTGGCGTATGACCTTTTGCTTGACCTCGACCTCATTGAAGTTGAAGCAGGTCACGCCGAATGCCTGGCTGACGCCGGCGGCGGTCACGAAGGCCCACGTCAGGCGCACGCTGTCGAGAATGCTGCTTTCGGCACTGCTTTCGAAAACCTGGTTCTTGCGGTGAAAGGTGCCGCCGCACAAGACGATATGGCAATTGGGCTTGTTCTGCAGCCTGAGCAGCACGTTCAGCGAACTGCACACCGCAGTGAATTCCAACTGATCGGGAATGAAATCAATCACAAACGGCGAGGTGGTGCCGCAGTCGAAAAACACCGTGTCGCCAGGCTGGATCAGTTGGGCGGCGAGCTTGCCGATGCGGCGTTTTTCCTCGACGTGGCGAGTGTCTTGATCGGCCACGCGGTAATCGCCGACCTCATTGCCGACCCGGGTGATATAGCCGCCCAGCAGGCGCAGGTGCTCGGTGAAGTGAGCGAGATCGCGGCGCAGGGTCATCTCGGAAACGTCCAGCAGGGCCGCCATTTCCCGCAGGTGAATGGCGTTCTGGTCCTGCAGGGCTTGCTGGATAAGCTTGAGTCGCTCGACTTTTCTACTGTCCACGCGTATTCCAGGGCTTGATTGATGATGTTAAATAAGCAACATTAAGTGTTACTATTGTAACGGATTATGTGAGCACTGTGACAGCGCTTCACACTTATTGGAAACATACAGGCAAGGGGCCATTAAATGAACAGTCTTCCACCCGCCGCATTGGCCAAGTACATCGATCACACATTGCTGGCTCCCGACGCCTCCGTTGATCAGATCAAGACCCTGTGCGACGAAGCGCGGGAACATGGCTTTTATTCGGTATGCGTCAATTCCGGGCAGGTGCCCTACGTGGCTTCGTGCCTGACCGATAAAAGCGTGGTGATCTGCGCGGTGGTGGGCTTCCCCCTGGGCGCCGGCCTGAGTGACACCAAAGCCTTCGAAGCCGAACGAGCCATTGCGGCCGGGGCAGGGGAGATCGACATGGTGCTCAATATCGGCTGGCTGAAGGACGGCTTGCTGGACGCCGTGCGCGACGATATTGCACAGGTGCACAAGGCCTGCGCGGCCGTGCCGTTGAAGGTCATCCTGGAAACCTGCCTGCTCAATGACGCACAGAAGGTTCAGGCATGCGAGATCTGTCGCGACCTGGGCGTGGCATTCGTCAAGACATCCACCGGGTTCAGCCGCAGCGGCGCTACCGTTGAAGACGTAGCCCTGATGCGCAAGACCGTGGGCGCCGGTATTGGGGTAAAAGCATCCGGTGGGGTGCGTGATTATCCGACGGCTGTGAAGATGATTGAGGCGGGGGCGACTCGGTTGGGTAGCAGTTCGGGGATTGCGATTGTGGGGGGAGCGGCGACGGCAGGCAGTGGCTACTGAAGAGCATTTGGTTCGCTTTGTGACTTAACTCAACTAAATAGTCATTTAGTTGAGTTGGGGCTATATATTCAAAAGGCGCTGTACATAAGGGCTCACTTGCCTGGCCGTTTCGAAGTAATCAGCTTGCGCATCGCAGAAGTCAACCAAATCTGTAGTCCACCCGGTTTGGCCAGTCATTATCACGAACAGAGGGGGTGTATGAATATTACGCGTCAAACCAATTTTGATTCGGCTGTCAATCATGAACAGTATTTGCTGGCCTGGCAGGTCGGGCTCCGGCGTAACGTCGAGTAATTGACCCCTTGGAGACCGCCAGACGCAGTGGTACTGAGCGACATTCAACATTTTCCCGTCCGCGTATGCGCCAGCGAACAGATTCCATCCATAAACAACATCGCCTGCATTGATGCTCTGGTAATGGCGACAGTTGTGGATGCATTCGAGGGGCATGTAAGTCGAACCCTGCAATTTAACCACCGCATAAACCGAGCCGTCATCTGCCTGTAGAGACCCGGCGGGTAGCCTGGCGTTGTGAAGTGACTGCGCAAGCAATTTTCTTTGAAGCTGAGGAAGGTTTGGGTCGTTCGCAAGCATGTATTTAAGTGTCGGGGCTGACATCGATATTTCCTTATCGGTGAAGCTGTACATTGCCCGAGTGCTTGAAGGTAGGCAATCCTCCATGAGCGTTGAGATGCCCGTGTCAAGGCCGCCGGTTACGTATATTGGAGTACGCATAATGTATATTATGTTAAATGATGTATCAGGCAACGTGAGCGCACTGTGTCACCAGTTGTGGCTGTAATCATAAAATGATAATTCGTGAGTTCAAAAATCGTACCGTGAAATCAACAGCTTAGCCCCACAACCTGCCAGCTTGGCATCGTTACGATAAGTCATTGAGGCGAAATATCTGTCTTTCGCTCGTTACCTGAAGCCCAAATAACAATAATCTTCCCTTTTGAGCGGGCCCTTAAAGACATAAAAATCAAGGGGTTGAAACTTTTATAGCTCAAATACTTGAGCCTGATTAGGTGAAAAGCACTTGAGAAACAATGAGATATTTAGTGCTGATGATTTTAAAAAAAATGCTCGAAATCGAATTTTTGATAATGACGAACCAGATCAAGGGTTTGCTGAGGAAGTGTTTTTTTTAAAAAAAATAATGTCAAATTCCATGATGATCTCCTACCCTCATTAAATCATTTGTCGAGAGACAGCCATCATGAGCTTGCCTAACCCACTCTTTTCAGGCATGACCAGTATTTCTTTAAGTGAGCTTGCCTATTACGGGGAGCATCCAGGAGTAGAGAGATACTTAGCTAAATTCGATTCAAACCTGAATGCTTTCAAGTTCGCGAATATAGCGCGAGAATTCATTGCTTCTCGTGTCGGCGCACATAGTGATGGAGAAAATCTGTCAGGTTTTGGATCTGCGAGGAGTATTACAGAACGCCTATTACTCTGGTCATGGATCGTAAAAGGAAAGTCTGTAGAAGCGATCGAAAAGGAAGAGTTTCGAGAATTCTTAGAGTTCAACTCATGCCCCCCTTCCGAATGGGTAGGCGACGTCGCACGTCGACGATTCGATTGGGTTGATGGAGTCGGCTACATTGCTAACCCGGCCTGGCGCCCATTTTCAAAGCCCGCCAATGAAACCGGGATGCGTACAATGAACATGTTTAAGCTCATAGTCTCCTGTTGCACGTCTTTCTATGATCACCTAATCCGCAAAGGAATTTGCCAGTTTAATCCGGCACAAAATGTAGAAAGGCTCCCCCTTCAAACTTTTAGTGCCGAAGCTAGGTCAATTGACCGCGGACTGACGATTTGGCATGTGGATCAAATCTTAAGAATTGGTGCAAATCTGGACTGCGGTCGCCATGAACGAGCCTTATTCATTGTGGCCTTGATGAGGTATCTTTTAGTGCCGATCCGGTGGATTGCGAAAGACGTAAGAAGAACTCCTTCATTTAACCTCTTAAAACATACTACCTGCGGTTTTCAGTATTTAGTTGAAGGTCTACGGGGCGTCGAAGCAGTGACTGCCCCAAACATATTCATTCCATATCTTCAAAGGTATCGGTCAAGTCGTGGTCTGCCTAGGGAGGCTCCCGACGATGAGGATGAGCCGTTGCTGGTGACCTCACATGGTCGTCCTGGTTTGACGCAACGTCAAATCAGAAACCTCGTGTATGAGATTATACTAGTAACGGTTCACCAGCTGGAAATTGAAGGAGCGGATAATCAAGAAATAATTCCTCTAAAGTCATCATGTTTGGACTCTATACGAATTGCTAGCATAAGTGGCAGCCTTCGAGAGTACGGTGTTTACGAAACTCAAAAAAAATTAGGCTCCGAAATATTCAGTTCGATTCTGCGTAAAGGAATCTGAAATGAGTGCTATTTTCCAAGAAGACCGTTCGATTCCCGACGGGACAATGGCTATGCGACCCGGGGCGTTCTGGCAGAGCGGTTTCAGGGGGTTCAAATTCTCGTACTCATCACGCGCGTTGTCATAGAAAAAAAAGTGCTTTTTTCGCAGGGCGGTCCAATTCGTACTTCCATAAAGACTGACTAGCGCCCTACTCCTAATCCCAATTTCCTCCTTTGAGGATTGGCGGAAATTCGAGAGCTGGCGCTCCTCCCTGTGCCTGGAAGACTTGGGTCGCAGATCAGAATGTCCGCCGCCAAAAGCAGTCATTGATAGATCCTATATGGCGGTAATTTAAGATTTGCGCCTTTACGCGTTAGTGATCTGCGCTCTAGCGCACTAACAGGGCTTTAGCTTTTCGATCTGCGCAGTGGAGTGCCAGAAAGGAAATCCAAATTTTATGTGGCCGGCGAAGTGTATGATTACGCCAGCTGTATACTTGAATCTGATGATCTTTATGTTTGCCATGAGACGTCATGCGCGACGGAGAGCGCTTTAAGTAATTGCTTTAGGGAAATAAGTTTAACAGTCTTCGGCAGGAAGCTACTCATTAGCCTGCATCAGTTCCAGAGTGATATGATCTGGCCCAGTCACATATACAACTAGAGTTCCCTTGCGTGGGCCTGCGGGAATCGCTTGAGGCTTGCCTCTTGCTTTCCAGCCTGCTTGCTCAATGCGTTCGAGTACGGCGTATATGTCTTGCACCCTCAATGCCAAATGCGCTGAACCAATCGCTGATGCCGTAGGTGTAGTGATACCGTGGTGGTCACCCTGCGAATATTCCAGCAACTCTACTCGACTGCCATCCGGGCCTTTGACTATCGCCGTTCGCACGCTCGGATCGGCGGTGCCGGTTACTTGCAAAATGAATGATCCGCCCATTTCCGACTGACGCTCAAGAATGAACCCAAGTCCAATTGTCCAGAAGCGAATGGCTTCTTCCAATGAACTGACTGCGAAGCCAATATGATCGACGGCATGCACCATGTGGTTAGAATTCATCAAATGATCCTTTAAAGGTTCACGGGCCAAATAGGGAGTTGAGCTTGCACATCCAGCTGTTACGGCCAAAACACAGAAAATAAATCTGTGAGAGGTACGCATAATCAGGCCAATCCAAGAGAGGCAAAATTTGCGATTTTTAGACATTGAGTATTCCTCTGACCGGTCTTATTCTCCATTAGGCATTCAGGATATGGCTACCTCGGATATGACATTGGATAACGTAAACCAGCCATGAACCGCGCGCTTATGCCACTGCTGGCGATAGAGCAACGCGACCGGGCGATCCGCGAAACGGCGGCCCACACTCATACGACAGGCCAACTAATCGCAAGCCTTGCCGGGCTGCTTTCCGTGAGCACTGACGGCGGCTCATGGGTAGTGCCGGCTAGCCATGCCATTTGGATACCTCCCCGTGTCGCACACGCGATGATGTCGCATGGCGCTTTTGCAGGAGCGATGGTCTATATCGCGGAGCAAGAGTGCGGGATCCTGCATCAAATGCCATGCACATTTAGGGTCAGCAGTTTGCTGCGCGAAGCGGTAAGCCGCGCTGCGTCGTGGGGACAACCACCCCGCAACGAAATGGAGTCGCGGGTTGCAGCAGTCATCTTGGATGAAATTGCTACCTCACCCGCTGAACCCATCGGTCTGACGCACCCCAATGACCCGCGCTTGAGGCGTATCACCGATGCGATACTTGCTCAGCTTGATGACAATAGATCACTTGAGGATTGGGCTGCTTGGTCAGGTATGGCACCTAGAACACTTGCCCGGCGTCTGGTCGCTGAAACCGGTTTTAGTTTTTCTGAATGGCGACAACGTGCACGCACGTTGCGCGCTACTCAACTATTAGTCGAGGGGATGTCAGTGACGACAACGGCGATTGAGCTTGGCTACGAAAATATTAGTGCTTTCATTGCCATGTTCCGTCGGATAATGGGTGTTACGCCAGGACAATATGTGCGAGCGCAGACACTGATTAGCAAAGAGGCAATTTCTAGATCAAGTTGATGGGTGTAAGAACCGCTGTACCATCCAACCCGATCTTGCACGGTATGCGTCCGGCCAAGTCATCTACCAGTGCCGGGAGTTGATCGGTATCCAGCTCCATTTCGCTGGATTGGGCACACTCCTGAATGACCTGGGCTTTGAAGGAGTTGGAGTCGGAATAGCGTGTTGGCTGCATGAAATACCCGCTTAAAAGGCTAGAACTGGTGTCCACTTAAACTTAAGTGCATACCATGTCTGGGCTTTGCGGGGTTGGGTACACCCTCTGCTCTGAATATCGTCTGGATGTCTGATGAACCTGCGCGCAATCATTATTCTCGGTGCCTTGAGCGCATTCGGCCCCTTGGCCGTCGACTTTTATCTGCCTGGCTTCCCTGCCATTGCCCTCGCGTTTGGCACTGACGAGAAGCATGTCCAGTTGACCCTGGCGTCATATTTTCTGGGCTTGTCCATCGGTCAACTGGCTTACGGGCCGGTGGCGGATCGCTTCGGCCGACGTGTCCCGCTGCTGTTCGGGGCTTCGCTGTTCACCCTCGCATCGCAGGCGTGTGCCTTCGCGCCGAATCTGGAATGGCTGATCGGCGCGCGCTTCGTTCAGGCGCTGGGCGGCTGTGCGGGGATGGTGATTGCCCGAGCCATTGTCAGCGACAGGTGCGATGCCGTTCAGTCGGCCAAAGTATTCTCGCAATTAATGCTGGTGATGGGCTTGGCGCCGATTCTGGCGCCCATGCTCGGCGGCTTGCTGGTCAACCTCTATGGGTGGCAGTCGATCTTCATCAGCCTGACGGCGTTCAGTGCGCTGGCTTCAATAGCCGTGGCGCTGGGCCTGCCGGAAAGCATGCCCGCCACTCATCCTCGCCAGCCTTTATCAGGCGCACTGACGCAGTACCGCCGCTTGTTGGGCGATCGTATTTTTCTAGGCCACGCGCTCACTGGCGGGATCGCCATGGCTGGGATGTTTTCTTACATCGCCGGTTCGCCGTTCGTGTTCATCAAGCTCTACGGAGTGCCGCCTGAGCACTATGGCTGGCTGTTCGGTACCAATGCGGCGGGTTTCATTCTGGTCTCGCAGCTCAATGCCCGGTTGGTGGGCAAAAAGGGGCCTGCGTTCCTGCTGTCGCGGGTTATCTGGATGTACCTCGCTGCTGCACTGGCCTTGTTGGTGATTGCCGGTCTGCGCACCGAACAGCTCTGCCCCCTGCTGGTGCCCTTGTTTGTCTGCATTGCCTGCCTGGGCTCCATCACCCCCAATGCCTCAGCCTGCGCCATGAACGGGCAATGGGCGCGTGCGGGCAGCGCGTCGGCATTGCTCGGTTGCCTGCAGTTCAGTGTGGCGGCAGCAGCGGCCGCGCTGGTGGGTGTGCTTCACGATGGTACGGCGTTGCCAATGGCGCTGGTTACCTGCTCATGCGGTGCGTTGGCCGTGACGCTTGCAATGCTGACCCGCCGTTTGCAGAACAAACGTGATGTAGCGCTCCCGGGCTCATAGGAGATTACTCGATGCTTCACCGCCGAGTAACGAAACAGGTACATACGGCAATGATCAGCAAGGCCAGAAACATGCCGCCGAAGCCTTGGGACAGGCCCAGGTTCCAGCCGGAATACTGCCCCGCCACCACCGCACCGACGCCGAAAATCAGCAGGGTGAAGAAGCCTGCATGACGCTGCAGGCGACGTTGCTCAAAGTAAAGCACCCAGAGGTCAGCGGCTTTGATGGCTCGGTTGATTGCTGCCAGTAGCGAGCCTCCGAACATGCCAAGGAGGAAACCAATCCCGGCGACGATCTTGGGCTCGGTGACATTCAGGTAGGCGCTGACCATGCTCGTCAGGTACAGCGAGCAGGCAGCACCCGTAACCAAGAACACCATCCAGGCGCGCCAGTCGGGCAAGTCATCCTTGTGCCACCAGCTCGCAACTACGGCCCCAATGAGGCCCGCAATCAAAAATTCGAACCTGTCGATCTTGTCGAGCAGGCGCTGTAGATACTCCATGCGCTCGATTCCGTGGGGCATGTTTTTTGGAATTGAATCGGCTCACACAGCACTCCCAGCTCGGAGCAATGGGTGTGGTGGGTCGGAAACGAAAAAGCAGCGGGAGGTGTCAAGTCTCGGAAAGGCGCCTAACTGGTAGCACAAGTTTTCACGCTATGGATTCGAAAGCACTGGACCCATTAATCGCTGGTTAATCCCGACCTCTGAGAATGGCAAACGGAAGCGTGGCAACAGTATCTTCCATGACCATTATCAGAGAGATGCAAAATGAACCTTCGCAAGCTTGCCATTATTTCACTGCTCAGTATCAGTGCCACTAGCGCGCTCGCTGAAGGCGGTGCTGACCGTTTGATACAACGAAATTTGGAACAGCAGCAGGCCTATCTGGCCGCTCAAAAGTCCGCAGAGACGAAGTCAGAAATCGCAAAAAAACAGCCGAGTGTTGATGCCCCTAAAACTCAGTCGAGTTCAAACGATAGCTGACATCTGGCCGCTGGTAGGTCGCCCTTAGGTGGCTTGCCACAATCATATGAGACAACCGCTACCCAATCGCTGGAGCCCAGCTTCGCTCCCCTAACAGCTAGTGCTTCCAAAGGCTGCCCTGGCTGCAGTGAAACTCAGGCAATAAAATCTATGGTCACCCCCATTTTTGCAATACTGGGTGACGTGGTTGGCTTGCTTAAATCTATCCGGCGTCTGTTTGGGGCAGGCCCCAGCGCCACGATGAGAGTCGCGCCTGACGATCTTTAAAAACCCGTCGGCTTCTGAAGCTGATTTTTATGTCAGGATTTTCGTCAGGCCGGTGCGCCGTTCACATCATCTGTTGTTCAGCTATCGCAAAACCTGAAGGTGAATCGTTCTACTGCAACAACCGCAGGGTCAGGCGTTCAAGGCGTCTGGCCCTGTTTCATATTGCGTATGGTGAGCGGCTCTTGCCCGAGCGATACGCGCCAGTTTGTTAGCAAGTGCACAAGCCACGTAAGCGCCTGGGCATCACACCTTGCGTGATGAAACCGGCTGCCACCTATGCGGCAGCAACTGATCGATTTCACTCGCCCGCTGCGTCGGCAGGCGCGTAAGCACATCCTTCAGATAAGCATACGGATCATGACCATTCAGCCGCGCAGACTGGATCAAGCTCATGATCGCCGCCGCCCGTTTTCCGCTGCGTAGCGACCCTGCAAAGAACCAGTTCTTGCGCCCAAGAGCCCATGGCCTGATTTGGTTCTCAGCCCAATTATTGTCTATGGGCACGACCCCGTCATCGAGGTAGCGCGACAGCGCTGCCCAGCGTTTCAGGCTGTAATCGAGTGCTCTGCTGATGCCTGAACCTTCGGGTACAAGCTCGCGCTGAGCGCTCGTCCAGGCATGTAGCATGTCCATTACCGGGACGGCTTTTTCTTGCCGTATTCGGCGCCGTAAATCCGGTTCCAGGTCGCGGACTTCGCTCTCGATTTCGTACAGCAACTGGATATAGCGCAAGGCTTGCTCAGCAAGCGTGCTTTTATTCGTAGCATGCAGCTCGAAGAATTTGCGCCGCGCATGGGCCATGCACCCGATCTCGGTCACGCCGAGTTCGAAACTGGCTTTGTAACCGCCAAAATCATCGCAGACCAGTTTGCCCTTCCAGTCTTTCAGGAAGTTGCGAGCGTGCTCACCGGCGCGGCTGGGGCTGAAATCGTAAACCACCGCTGACAGATCCGAGAATTGGCTGGTGGCGTAGGCCCAAACATAGGAGCGATGGGTTTTCTTTGTTCCCGGCATGAGCATCTGCACCGATGCGTTTGAGCGCGCAGCCGCATGGGCAGTGAGTGTTGTCCGGTTCGTGATGGATCAACGTGCGTGGAAATTCTGCCGGCAACGCGGTGCGCTGGGGATTTTGCTTTTTCTCGGTCGGCGCAGGCGCTGTTTGCAAGGCTTGAAGCTCAGCTTCAATCGTGGCGATATCGGTATCGATCAGGTCATCGAGCAAGCTGGCCTGCTCAGGGTTCATCTGCTCGCTACGCTTGGCAAATTTCAAGCGCTTGAGCTGCGCGATCTCGAAGGTCAGCTTCTCGATCACCGTCTGATCGCGGTTGGTCTTCTTGCCAATGGTTTCGACCGTCTTACCCATTGCATCGACTTGCAAGAGCAACTGCGCAGCTAAGGCACGCAGTTGCGTCAGGAGTCATTTGGTCGAGATTGGGAGAAGAATTCATGCTGCAGATTGTGCCAGAGCAGGGCGTTCGCAGCGATACACCGATAGGCTAATGGCAGCCGTTAAAGCAGTGTGATCACACCGCCAGCCCCAGCGCGCTGCCAAGGCAAGCCCAGCACTAAAGCCTGAAGTTGCTCGGTATCCAACTCAAGTTCAGAGCCTTGACGAATTCCTGGTCAGTGAAACTTTCCTTGATTCAATCGGCGGGCAGCCAGCCAGATGCCAAACCCATCATGCACCAGGACTTTCATGCGAGTGGCGCGGCGGTTGGCGAATAGATAAGCACAGTGCGGCTTCGCCGCACCGAACACCGCTATCACCCTGGCCAACGCAGTGTCGGTGCCAGCACGCATGTCCATGGGTTCGGTGGAGAGCCAGATGGCATCGATGCGGATCATTGGGTGAGCCCTCGAATGAGTCGGGCGCATCCTTCGGGATCGGAAATTGGCCACTTCACCGTAAGCGTTTGCTGGCCAATCGGTAATTCAATGATCGCCGACGCTTGAGCTACTGGTTTCGATTCGACTTTCAAAGGAATGAACGCTGGCAAGGTGGCGACCGGCTGATCGCGGTAAAGCGGTAGCCAACGGCGCACGACATTAGCGTTGATACCATGACTCATCGCGATGGCTGCCACGGAAACGCCAGGTTGCAGGCATTCATGGACGACTTGGGCCTTGAAGGATTTTGTGTAGGAATTACGTTGGCGCATGGCGATCCTGACATTAAGGGTAGTTGTGTCCGCATAAAATTACGCGGACACAATTGCCCTTATTGGCCGGGGTCGGAAGGTGGGTTTGCCGGTCCCTTACCCTGCACGCTACAGGCTAGACCTTCAACCATGTGCCGGAACAGATGAAGAAAGAAATGCCAGCCACTTCAGGAGTCGCCAGAGCATCAGTTTTCTTTTAACTGGTGGGGCACTCACGCTGCACTCAGCTGGCGCTTGTAACTTCAACCGTGCTAGTTGTGTATTTCCCCCAATACCACCACAAGCATTCTACGAGCTGTTCGTTGATGCGCCTTGAAGGTCTGCGTTCTCAGACAGGTTATCGACGCCGCCCTGGAAAGTACGGCGGTAAGCCAGCGGTCGCCTCACCCAATTTGCTGAAGCGCCAGTTCGATGCTGCGTTCTCGACTCCTTGGGCTGCTGTGGCTCCTCTCCTCTCCCCCCCTTCACTTAGAAGCCGCTTCCATTTCTTCCTGCACCTGTCTGATCAGGGAGGCTAGATTAACTGTTGGGTCGAGGATCAGGAAAGTCTCGATTATCAGAGTGAGAGGATGAACGCCAGTGCGCTCGGCCAATGCAGCTGCCTTGTCAATGGTAACGTTTTTCAGCCCGCGCTCTAGCGTGCTGATGTAGGTCCTACTGCTGATATCGTAGAAATCTTCCTGCGTTAAGCCCCGACGAACCCTGGCATTTCGGAGCGCAATCCCGAACGCCTGCTTCACTTCCATGACCATTCCTCGCAAAAGGAACGATGAAGCCTTTTTGATCACTATAGGGCTACAATCTATAGTGTTCATTTCGGTAGAATTGCGTTGCGGCAACGCAAACCCGCAAGGGAAATTTCTTGGCGCTGCTGTGGGCTTTTTTTCTATCCATCGCAAGCAGAGCATTTTCCAAAACCGATGCCTTCTACCAGCCAGGGTGCCCTAATTGATTTTTGTTTATGACCCCGCTCAGCGTGAGGTACGGAATTGGACTCACGGCGAAATGGAGGGACTATGCTTTGTTGCCACTATCATCTCCCTGCACACGGGGCAGACCAATCGTGCAGCCATACTCAACTGTGCTTACGAATTACAGTACTACCTATCTGCAGTCACGGACGTAGAGGTTAGGCATGTGCACATGATGTGCCCTCCGTCCATCAGCGGTCGCACCTACTGGACTTTAGAGGAGCTAGAGAGCGTTACCGTCTTTAACGGCATCTCTACTGATCAAAGCGCGGTCGTTTACCGAACTGCTTCAGCCAGTTACAAACTGGGTGACCTGGATCTTCGTCGGAAAAAGAAATCACGGGTGTTGTATTGCCCCAGGCACCTTCAACAACAGAACTTTCAGCTATCAGAGAACTATTCGGCAGCATCCAATACCCAGCTTTTTGGACCCTTAGGGAGACAGTGAGAAATATAAGCTTCCATCAACCGCTCTATTAGTACTTTGCATGTTCAGGCCTGCTGGCCGCTACAGGTCAGCCAAGATAGTTGAGCTTGCTATACCGTCGTAGTCACTGCTGGTTCAATGACTCCGACCTGAATGACCTCCTCGGCTAACGCGCTGACTAGACAGCGCTGGCTGAATAACCGCATGGATACCAAACATGGAGATATGATGTGGTTTCACAGAGCACTCGTTCGCATCAGACTTTGCCAGGCGGTCGCATGCGATTCAAGCACCGACCTGCATCGAATTTCATCAAAGCGCTTCCAGGGCGAGGAAATTTCTCCAACGCACAACAACCCTGCCGCTCATCGTGTGTTCGACAAATTAAGAAAGTTACTCGCTTTCTGCGTTGGAGATAGTCTCCATCAGTGCTTGATGCACCTAGTATTACTATGACTTTTGAAACTCAAAAAGGGGGGATAATGAAGGGGAGACGAAAAGTAAAGACACTCAAGTGGAAAATGAAAGCAGATTTTGAAGAGCATGCTCAGGGCTTGCTTCGGAACAGATCTGATAAACAGAACAGGTTTCTGGACCGGGCCCTGTTAGGCGGATGCTAACTGGAACCGGGTTGAAGGCTCGCCGGCTGATCCACGCATCTAGGGATAACGTTTCAGTAAGAAATACCATAGATCTTTTGAACCCTCACCAAGTCAATGGATGTTTTCAAACACGCAACCAAGGACTGCTGATGGTGGGCGATGTTGGCTATTTGTCGGGGTTTGGTGGCTTCACTTCGGGCAGGGCTAACGTGTTCTGCACAGGAATCCGTTGCGCAGCATAACGCCGATTGATTTCGTCCAAGCACTCACGCATGGGGGCCTTAGCCTAAGGAACCTAGTAGCATGTTCTCTGTGTGGCCGATACGGCACGTCAACTAACTGTAGGTCAAGACATCATAGGAAGCACTCGCCAAGCGTGAGCACCTAATTGCGGCAGCACGATGACCAAGAGGGCTTAAACATGACCATGCCGATTGAACGTACCCGGGCAGTCATCCAAACGGGGGCGTTTCTGCTCGAGCTCTCCCGAGACTTATCGATGCCAGAAAGGGTACGCCGTGACGCCAAATTCCTCCTGCGTCACTATCCATCTCAGTTTCAGGTGCTTCTGGCAGGACGGATTGAAGAAGCGTCAGATACTGACGTGTCCCCGATGGGCCCAGTCTTCAGCTCCGCAATCGATAGCAGCTACCACACCCCGTTCGTTTGCTCTGCAGCCGACAAAGCTTCCAGAGGACATGCTGGGATCGCGCCATCAAAGCCGTGACTGACGCTCGAAAGGTTGTGTTTTTTACCGGCGCCGGCATGTCTGCTGAACGTGGAGTTCCGACTTTCCGTGACAAACTCACAGGCCTTTGAGAAAGGTACGATCCTGAGCGGTTGGGAACGGCAAAGTTTAGCCTTCAAAAGAACAGCAACACCGAGGACAGCGGAAAGAATGGAGCCCATTAGCACCCCAACCTTCACCTCATCGACCAAATGCAGGTTATCCGGGAAAGCCAGCGCCCCGATGAACAGGCTCATTGTGAAACCAATTCCGCACAGCAGCGCTACACCGTACAGCTGAGACCAATCACATTTCTCAGGCAGCTTGGCCAGCCCTGCGCGAATAGCCAGCGCAGCCAAACCAAACACGCCAATTTGCTTGCCTAGCAATAGCCCAAGCGTTACTCCCAGAGGTACCGGGTCGATCAGGTTATTGGGCGAGATACCGGCAAGAGAGACATCCGCATTGGCAAAACCGAAGATGGGTACAACGGCGAAAGCGACCCACGTGGGCATCACCAGGAACACAATAACGCTCAGTGAGGCCAGCAACATGCTGACCGACAAGCCGCTGGTGTAAAACAGGGCGATGATCAGTACAGAACCAAGGTCATCAAGAATCGCCAGCGCGGACAGAAAGATTCTCAACGAAATGGGCACACGTTTACCGAGCAGCGACAGTACGCCCAAGGCAAACGCGATACCGGTCGCTGCAGGAATAGCCGACCCTTGGCGAACAGTGCACGGTACTCAGCCGCGAAATGGCTGAGCGTCGTCTTGATGGTGATGCCAGGCTGGTTCATGTGGCTGGCAATTTTTTCTTATCAGCTAACACGTAACAGGAAGTCTAAAACCGTAGTTGAATATGCAGATCAATTCGGCTGAGTTTCTCCAAAAAAGCCTCTGCGCCAAGCCTGGCCAGCATCCGCTGACCAGGCAATGCAACTAAAGTCTGCTTGCGCCCCCGTTGCGATCTATCGGTCGATAGACTGGCCGACACACCGTAATCCCGAACAGTCAGGTACTCACCTGCCCTACCGCGCTCAATCCTCGAGCGCACGAACGCGCTGCATGCGCTTCTGCTCTACCGGTGCAGCGGCCACCTGCAGCTCAAAGTCGAAATCAATCCGCGCAAAGCGCCCTTGCACGCCCAACTCCCGCGCCAGTTGCTGATCGTCGCTGAAGCGGATTTCGGCGATCAGTTCATCGCGTGTGGCATACGCAAAATCGTCGTGCAAGTACGGGTCATCCGACAGGTTGATCTGTGTGGTCAGGTGCCGGTAACCCGGTGCCGAAATAAAGAAATGGATATGCGCCGGCCGCTGCCCGTGGCGCCCGAGTTGATCAAGCAACTGTTGGGTCGGCCCGGTCGGCGGGCAGCCATAACCCGACGGCACGATGCTGCGGAAACGATAGTTGCCCTGGGCATCGGTTTCGATGCGTCGACGCAGGTTGAACTCCGATTGCGTCGGGTCAAACCACGAATACGTGCCGCCGGTATTAGCTTGCCACACATCGACAATCGCGCCGGCTAGTGGATTGCCGTCGGTATCGCGCACCTGACCACGCATGAACAGCGGCGCGGCGGCATCGGTCCCATCATCCAGCCGCGCTTCGTACTTGGACAACGGCGCACCGGCCACGTAAAGCGGGCCTTCGATGGTACGCGGGGTGCCACCGGTCTTGCCGGCCTCGACATCGGCGGCGTCCATCAACATGTCCAGGTAATGCTCCAGCCCCAGCCCCGCGACGAGCAGCCCGGCTTCCTGGTTCTTGCCCAGTTCGTTGAGGTAGTTGACCGCCTTCCAGAATTCTTCGGGGGTCACCTCCAGGTCTTCGATGATGTTCACGGTGTCGCGCAGAATTCGGTACACCAACGCTTTGGTGCGCGGGTTGCCGCCATCGTTAAGGTTGCCGCTGGCCTCTTCAAGAAACTGTTGAGCGTGGTCGGTCTGTGACAGTCGGGTGGACATAGTGCATTCCTCATCTTGTAATTATTGGGTGAATGACAGGCTTAGCGGTCATCTTCATGGATCGACGAAGGGTGCCGGCACAAGGCGTTCACTTCGATGGCCATATAAGGGAAGAGCGGCAGTTGCATCAGCAGGTCGTGAAGGTCTTGCACGCTGTCGACATCAAACACGCTGTAGTTGGCGTAATGTCCGGCGATACGCCACAGGTGGCGCCATTTTCCTTCCTGTTGCAGACGCTGCGCCAGGGCCTTCTCATCGACCTTGAGGCTGGCCGCGCGCTCGGGGTTCATGTCCAGGGGCAGGTTCACGGTCATTTTCACATGGAACAACATGGCAGGTGCCTCTCAGTGTTTGTCACGACGAAAGAACGCCAGGCGCTCCTCATCGATGGCCAGGCCCAGGCCCGGTGCGGTGGAGACATGCAGGTGGAAATCACGGTACACCAGCGGCTCCGTGAGGATGTCCTCGTTCAGTAGCAGTGGGCCGAACAGTTCGGTGTCCCACGCCAGTTTGTTCAGCGTGAGGAATGCATGCGCCGACGCCAGGGTGCCGATACCGCCCTCGAGCATGGTGCCGCCGTACAGGCCGATGCCCGCCGCCTCGGCGATTGCCGCCGTGCGCAACACCGCGCGGGGGCCGCCGTTCTTGGCGATCTTGAGGGCGAACACCGACGCCGCGCCTTCGCGGGCCAGGTTGAAGGCGTCCTCCACAGATTCGATGGATTCATCCGCCATGATCGGTGCCGGGCTCGACAGGTTGAGCCGCGCCATACCACCGCGGTTATTGCGGGTAATCGGTTGCTCGATCAGGTCGATACCGTTGTCGCCAAGCACCTTGCACGCGCGCAATGCCACCGCCTCGTCCCACGCCTGGTTAACGTCCACGCGCACACTGGCGCGGTCGCCCAGGGCCTTTTTGATTGCGATCACGTGGGCCAGGTCGTGGTCGACCTCACCGGCGCCGATCTTCAATTTGAAGATGCGGTGGCGGCGCAGGTCGAGCATTTTCTCGGCCTCGGCAATGTCCTTTTCGGTGTCGCCGCTGGCCAGGGTCCAGGCCACCGGCAACGCATCGCGCACGCGGCCGCCGAGCAGTTCGCTGACCGGCAGGTTCAAGCGTTTGCCCAGCGCATCGAGCAAGGCGCTTTCGACGCCGGACTTGGCAAAGGTGTTGCCCCGAATACTGCGCTCCAGGCGCAACATGGCCGCATTGATATTGCTGGCGTCCTGGCCGATCAGCAGCGGCGCAAAATGGCGATCGATGTTGACCTTGATGCTGTCGGGGCTTTCATTGCCGTAGCTCAGGCCGCCAATGGTGGTGGATTCGCCGATGCCCTCGATGCCGTCGGCGCAGCGCACGCGGATGATCACCAAGATCTGGTTCTGCATCGTGTGCATCGCCAGCTTGTGCGGGCGAATGGTGGGCAGGTCGACGATGATGGTCTCGATCGACTCTATGGCGCAAATGGGCATGGCGATACCTGTTGAGTTCTTTTTAGATTTGATCCGATTCTGTTCCCTATTCTTCAGGGCATCCAATATAGAATGAGTCTCGAACAATACCCTTAGGGTATGGAGGGAGTGATCATGGAACTACGTCACCTGCGTTATTTCCAAGCGCTGGGGGCAACCCTTAACTTCACCCGCGCCGCCGAACGCCTGCACATCGCCCAACCGCCCTTGAGCCGGCAGATCCAGCAACTGGAGGATGAGCTGGGGGTTGTTCTGCTCGAACGCGGCCGGCCGCTGCGGCTGACCGAGGCCGGACGGTTTTTTTATGAGCATGCCAATGTGCTGCTGGAACAGCTGAACACGGTGTGCGCCAACACGCGGCGCATCGGCCAGGGAGAGAAGACTTGGCTGGGCATCGGCTTTGCGCCGTCGACCCTGTATGGCGTGTTGCCGGAACTGATTCGCATGCTGCGCACCCACGAGGCGCTGGAGCTGGAATTGGGGCTGTCGGAGATGACCACCTTACAACAGGTCGAAGCGCTCAAGGCCGGGCGGATCGATGTGGGTTTCGGGCGAATCCGCATCGACGACTCGGCCATCGTCCAGCGCGTACTGGTGGAAGATCGACTAGTCGCCGTATTGCCCGCCCGCCACCCGTTGCTGGCCGCACCAGCCACCCTCGCCCAGTTGGCCGCAGAGCCTTTTGTGCTGTACCCCGGCAATCCGCGTCCCAGTTATGCAGACCATGTGATCGCGCTGTTCGACGCCCATGGCCTGAGCCTCAAGGTGGCGCAATGGACCAACGAATTGCAGACCGCCATCGGCCTGGTCGGCGCGGGCATGGGTGTGACGTTGGTACCGGCTTCGGTGCAGGTGCTGCACCGCGCGGACATCGGCTACACGCCTGTTGTGGAAACCACTGCGACCTCGCCGATCATTCTGAGCCGGCGGATGAATGACCAGTCGCCGGGGCTTACACATTGCCTGCAGTTGGTGGAAGAATTGATCTGAGTTCCTCCGGCAGGGTTTGTCTGAACCCGGCTACCGTTCGCTCTCCAGCGAACGTGGCATTCAGCAAGCCTTGGAGGCTTCACCCAGGCGGTGATAGGCGCGGTTGAAATATACCAGGCCCTCGTCCGCACCGCTCTGGCGAATGGTCTGCACCTCGCAGTAGAAAATACTGTGGGAACCCACTTCGTGGACCTGCGCGATCCGGCAGTCGAAGTTCACCAGCGCTTCGAGCATCACCGGCGCGCCGCTTTCCAGGGTGGTCCACCCCGTCACAGCAAAGCGCTCATCCATGCTCAGCGTGCGGTCGGCGAAAGCACCGGACAGGTGCTGATGATCGCCGCATAGGGTGTTAACACACACCACGCCATTGCGCTTGAAATGCTCGTTGGAATGAGAGGAACGGTTCATGCACACCAACAGCGTGGGCGGTGAGTCGGTCACGCTGCAGACCGCCGACGCTGTAAAGCCGAACCGTCCTGCGGCGCCATCGGTGGTGATGACCGACACGGCACCGCCCAGCATGGCCATTGCATTGCGAAAGCTGCCTACATCTATCATGGTCGTTCCCCTTAGATATCCAGCACGAGTTTTTTGGATTTGGCTCGTGAACAGCACACTAGAATTTGGTCATTGCCGGCCTTTTCATCGTCCGTGAGGTACACGTCGCGATGGTCCGGCTCTCCTTCGAGCACGTCGCACAGGCAGGTCACGCACACCCCCTGCTCGCAGGAAATCTCGATCTTGACGCCCACCTGCGCCAGCGCGGCGAGAATGCTCTGCCCTTCGGCCACCTGCACGGTCTTGCCGCTGCGTGCGGCCACCACTTCAAAACTGCCACCCGAGTTGTCCACTTCCACCTGGAAATATTCCTTGTGGATGTGCGACTCGCTGTAGCCCTGCTTGCGCGCGCCCTGGATCACCCAGTCCATGAACCCTGCGGGGCCGCAGGTATACATGTGCACGCCGGCCTCGCCCTTGCCCAGCACCTTGGCCAGATAGAGCTTCTGCTCGGGCCCTTCGTCATCGAAGTGGGTGAACACCTGCGCGGCAAACGGTGCGCTGGCCAGTTCCGCGAGGAACGCACTGCGCTTACGCTCACGCCCGCAGTAGTGCAGTTCGAAAGTTTGGCCGGCCGCGTGCAACGCATAGGCCATGGCAATGATCGGCGTGACACCGATACCGCCACCCAACAGCACTGAACGTCGCGCATCGGCCGCCAGCGCAAACAGGTTGCGCGGCAGGCTTATCTGCACCTCGTGACCTTCGAGCAGGATGTCATGCACCCCGACCGAACCACCGCGCGAGGCCGGATCCCTGAGCACACCCAGGCGATACAGGCTCGGGTCGGCAGGGTTGCTGCACAACGAGTACTGGCGCACCAGCCCCGGCCCGATATGGATATCGACGTGCGCACCGGCATCGAACATCGGCAGCGGCGCGCCGTCACGGCGGGTCAGGTCCAGGACGACAACACCGTCCCCTTGCAGCTCGCGCTTGCGCACGACTACGTCCAACAGTTCTTCAGTCATGGCCATTATTCCATGGAGTTCGCAAAGGCCGCCGTAGCGGCCGGTATCAGTCAGCGCATGAACAGGCCGCCATTCACATCCCAAGTGGCTCCGGTAGCGAAATACGCCTCGGGGCGTGCCAACTGCACAATCAAGTCACCGAGAAAATCCGCATCGCCCAGGCGCTGCACCGGAATATTGGCCATCAGGCCCGGCAAGCGTTCGGCCGGAATCGCCGCGCGCACCGCCGCCGATTCGATAGGGCCTGGGGCAATCGCGTTGACCGTCACCCCGCGCGCGGCAAATTCCTTGGCGAAGATCTTGGTCAGCGTCACGATGCCGCCCTTGCTCGCGGCATAATGCGCGCCGGTCGCGGTGCCGCCGTTTTGCCCGGCCAGGGAGGCCATGTTGATGATGCGTCCATAGCCGGTTTCGGCCATGTGCGCGCCCAGCACCTGGCAGCCAAGGAACACACTGCGCAGGTTCAGGCCGACCACGGCGTCGAATTCCTCGGGGCTGATCTGCATCAGCGGCGTGGTCTTAGTGACGGCCGCGTTATTGACCACCACGTGCAGCGCGCCGAAACGCGCCAGCACCTGCTCCAGGCCCGCTTCGAAATCGGCCTTGCTGCCGGCGTCCAGTTGCAGCGCAAGCGTGTGCTCGCCGGCGGGATCCAACTGTTTGGCGCAGGCTTGCGCGGCGTCAAGGTTGAGGTCGGTAATGACCACCGAGTACCCGGCCCGCAGCAGGCTCGCGCAGAAATGCTGCCCCAGGCCCTGACCCGCGCCCGTCACCAATGCGATCTGGCTCATTTCGGCGCTCCTTAAAGGATGTAGCCGATACCGGCAAGGGCATCGTCACTGTTGATCAGGCTGACCACTTTGCGCTGGATCTTGAAACCACCCTCGCTGCGGATCAGTTGGTAGGTGAGGTCGGCGCTGTAGAACTTCAGGCTTTCCTTGCGGAACTCACGGATGTTCTGCGCGCAGCGCACCGTCACCTGCACGCCGTCATCGGCCAACACCCGAAACCGCGACTGCATGCGCACCGTGCGCGGTTGCGGGCTGGTGGAAATCGATTCGCCGCCGGTCAGGCGTTGCACCCGCAGCTCACGCATATGATGGTCGTCGTAGGCGTAGTTGAGGGTGTTCTCGAAGTCGGTTTCCAGAGGATCGATGGGTATGATGTAGGTGCCCTTCTCGGTCCACATCTTCAACCAGCCGTCGTATTCCCCGTGGTCGAGCATGTCGCCTTCCTGCCAGATGAAAGCGGTCACTTCGTGCAGTAATTGCAGGTTCATAAGGTTCTCCACGGGTCAGGCCGACATCATCTTTTTCCACTGCTGATAGGCCGCGCGCATGCCGGTTTCGGCACTCACATCGGATACCAGCCCGTCTGCACTGGCCTGCTCGCCGGGCAAGCCGCGGTTGAGCATGATCCACAGGCGTTCACCGGCGCTGGCGCCCTTCTGGACCCGTTCCCAGGCCTCGGAATCGTCCGGGGTGCCGAAGCCCATCGGGCCCTGGAAGTGCTCATGCAGACGCAGGCGATAACGGTTGGCCACGGCCGGGCCGCCGTCCATGGTGATCACCGAGTGGTGGATTTCGGTCTCGGTCACCGAGATCGGTTGCAGCACCCGGAAGAACGCCATCGAGCAAGCGACATTGGGGAACAGGTTGAGGTTGAAGCCGGTGCCGCCGACCGCACGCACGATCCGGCGCACCTGTTGCTCTTCGATACCTCCGTCACGCAGCTCGGCCGCGAGGCCTTCGAAGCGCTCGGGGATCGGTTTGTCCAGGTCGGCTTCGAGGTCGATCAGGTCGGGAATCATCACCATCACGCTGTGGCCGTTGCCCAGGTCCTCGACGTAGCCGGGGCCCTTGACGAAGTCGAACAGCGCCAGGGTCTGCTCGTCCACCGACGACAGAAAGCTCTTGTGCACCAACGGGAAGTGGTAGGCGTCGGTGGTGTTTTCCAGCTGGATCTTCCAGTTGCCGGGGAAACGGAAGCGGTGTTCGCCCGGAACCTTGATGCCATAGCCGGCGCCCTGTTTCATGAACAGGTCCATCCATTTTTTCGCCGCGCCGAGGTAGTCCTCCAGCGGCTCGATGTCGTCCTTGAACGTGGCGAAGATCATGCCGGCATAGCTTTCGGTGCGCAGGCTGACCAGCGGCAGCTCGGCCTTGTCGATGCAATCGCCGTAGCTTTCCGGGTGCGGAATACCGCGCAGCGAGCCATCGAGCGCGTAGCCCCAGCCGTGGTACGGGCAGACGAAGCTGTTGGTCTTGCCTTTCTTGTGTTCGCATACGGTGGCGCCACGGTGACGGCAGCGGTTGAGCAGCACGTGCACGTCTTTCTTGCGGTCCCGCACCACGATCACCGGCTGCTTGCCGATATAGGTGGTCTTGTAGCTGCCGTTGTCGGGGATCTCGCTTGCGTGGGCAACCCAGATCCAGGTGCTGTAGAAAATCTTCTCCAGCTCGGCGTCGAACAGTTGCGCGTCGGTGTACATCAAGGTGTGGACGCGGTCGGCCTGCACCAGGTCGGCGGGGTCGACGTCAAGGTTTACTGCGGGAATCAGCTTGCTCATGGTAGTGTCCTCGTCGGCATCAAGTACGCTGAATGATCAGCTCGCGCCCAACCCGGGCTTCGATCTTGGTGTAGCGCCACAGCTTGTACGGGCCATCTCCCACGGGTGTTGTGCGAAACAGGTTGCAGGCGGCATGCACGGTATCGATGTCCGGCACGTCGGCCAGCAGGTAGGTGGTCCAGGGGAAGCCATCGGAAGGCCCGACCATGCTCTGGTCGTCATCCATGTTGCCCAGCACCTTGACGCCGGCGAGGTCGTGAATGCCGTTCCACATTGCACTGAACGCTGCCCACACCTGCAATTGCTCGTCGCGCGCGGCATCGAAAAAATTCTGGTTGATGCCCATGCAGAACAGCACGCGCAAGGTCTTTTTATCGCTCATTTTATTTCCTCGACGGTTAGAGGTAGCCAGGCAAAGGCTGTTTGCCGAAGAACATGGCTCCGGCGTTTTGATAGGTGATGTCGCCCATGAAGGCGTGCTGGGTCACCACTTGGGCGTCGTTGACGCAGCGGGCCAGCGGGCTGTCGTTGTACACGCCGCTCATGCCCGAGAGCATTTGCGCGGTACGCGCCACATCGGCGGCGACGCGGGTGGCATGGGTCGACGACAGCCGCAGCAGGTTAGTCGCGGTCACGGGTACCGCGTCGCCGGCCAGGACGTAGTCCCAGGCGCGGTCGATGGATTCGTAGAAAAACGCCCGTGCGGCACGCAACTCGGCTTCGGCACGGGCAATGTCGACCTGGGCCAGGGGCCGATCGGCAATCGCCGGGGCGCCAGTGACCGAGACACGCCCACTGGCCATGTCGGCCAGGGCATCGAGTGCCGCACGGGCAACGCCCAAGCTGACCACCGAGAGCACCTGGGTGGCGAATGACAGCGATGGGTAGCGGAAGAACGGCTCGTCCAGATTCGGCAAGCCGCCACGCACGAACGTCCACTCTTCGCAGACCCGCACATGTTCGGCGACCAGGTCATGGCTACCGGTACCGAGCAGGCCGACGGTGTCCCAGGTTTCGTCGATGCGGATCGCGCTGCGCGGCATTACCGCAATGCGTGGCAGGCCGAAAGTGTCGCCGTTTTTCGGGGCGATGCCGACGCCGACAATGTCGGAGCCCAGGGAGCCGCTGGAATATTTCCAACGACCATTGACCACAAAACCGCCTTCGACCACTTCCGCCGGTTGCGGCGGGAAGATGCCACCGGCGAACACCACGTCCGGACCGTTGGCATACACCTTGGCGATGCTCTCCAGCGGCAGCGCCGCGAGGTACACCGGGCTCATGCCGAAGCTGGCAACCCAACCGGCGGAACCATCGGCCTGGGCAATACGCTCGATCACCTGGCAGAACTCGGCCGGCGAACACTCCAGGCCACCAAAGCGCTTGGGCACCAGTGCCCGGTAAACGCCGTGCTGCTTGAAGGCCTCGATCACGTCCTGGGAAATGTGGCGCTGGCAGTCGAACTCGCCGGCTCGGGCACGTTCACGCACATCGACCAGCAAGGCTTCGAAGGCGGGGCCACTGGCAAGCGAGCTCACCGTATCAACCGCTGGTTTTTTAAGCGAATGCATAGATTGACTCCGTTTTCAGGAACGGTATTGGGCTGGGCGGGAATTCAGCGTCGAGCGGGGACGCGGGGCGTAACGAGGGCGATGGATCGGCATAGTGGTTACCTTTGTTTTTGTGGGTGCCGTTGGGGTGAATTTGAGCTTGGTTACGTGAATTGTCAATTGATTTATCACGCTTAAAAACAATACTAATCACGTAATATTTTGCGTAAATATTGGATGAAATAAGTATTACTCATTGTTTTAAATGGAATTATCGTTAATAAATTAAAAATTTTTTTTAAAAAATATAAAAATTTAGGAGCGAGCTTGCCCGCTAAAAACCTCAACGATGACGTGTACCACCTGGATAAACGCGGTGTCTGAGAGTTCTTCGCTAGCAAGCTCGCTCCTACAGGGGGTGCTCTGTGCAATTTTTTCAGCGCAGCGGCGAGAACGGCGCCGGCAGATAGACCGTGGAGTGCATCTGCAACAGTTGCGGCGCGGAATTTTCCGGCGGCCAGGCGCCTTCGGCCACGGCGCGAGTGCGCACTTCAAGGCGCTGTTCCAGCGAGCTGTAGGGCCAGATGTGCAAGTAGCGCGGAATCTGCCCGCTGGTGGCATAGAACGCGGCATACACCTGGGAATAGTCCGGTCCGGTGCGCCGCTCCACGGCCTTGACCCAACCACGCAACGTCGGTGCCAGCCCGCTGGGCACGAGGTTGTATTCGCGCAATTCATAGAACGGGCCATGAGTCCCGGGAGGCAGCGGTTCGACAAAATCGAAGGCGCTGTAATCATCCACTTGCTGTTCAAGCAGAAATTCGCCGATCGCAAAGCCATCGGACGCCAGCAGATAGCGCTCGCGTTCGCGTTCACGACAGCCGCCATCGTCGAACCCGCGCAGCACCGCGATAAGATTCTGCGAGCCGATTTCCGATACCCAGCAGCCCATCAAATGCACGCCCTCGCCCGCCTCGCGCAAACTCTGCTCCAGGCGTGGCAAGGCTTGCGGCACGGTGCGTACACGCAAGGTGAAGGTCAACAGTTCGAACAGTTTCAAAGCAATCTCCAGGCGCCACGCGCACAGCGCGCCCGCCGTTATCGGCAGTCGCGGAATATGAAAGTCAGGGGTTATTCGTGAGCGCTATCGCTCACCTGTGCGGCAGGCTTGGGCACCGGCAGCTCGGCGTCGCTGCTACACGCCTGTACCGGGCGGCTGAACAGGTTTTCGGTCTGGAAATGCGCCATGCGCCACTGCCCGTCTTCCTCGGCAAAGCGCACGCTCAGACGCGCGGCGTTGAGGTGGGAGGCGCCGCTGGCGAAGGTGGACGTCTGCAACATCACCCAACTGCCGACCACGGCGGCGTCCCGCGCCTCGATAAGCTCGCTGGCGAGGAAGTGCACGTTGAGGGCAAAGTGCGCCGGGGTTTTCATGTAGCCGGCGAACATCGCGGCAATGGCTGCGCGCCCGCGATAGCCGCCGAAGCTCTGGACGTACTTGGCGCCCTTGCCCTCCCACACCGCATCTTCGGTGAACAAGCCGGCCAGTTCGTCGAGCGGCGTGTGTGCGTCGAGGGCGTCACACAACACCATGTAGCGGTTCATGCAGGCGCGGACGCTGTCCTGGATCTCAAAGCGACGCAGGCGTTGTTCCAAGTCTGCGCGGGGAATGCTTGTGCTCATTTCAGCCACCATGCCCAGCGTACAGGCTTTCAAGCAGGCGACCGGCGATGGCCAGCAGTTGCTCATCCGCGCCCTTGGCGGCCACCAGTTGCAGGCCAACCGGCAGGCCCTCGGCACTGGCTAGCGGGATGCTCAGCGCCGGATGCCCCGACAGGTTGAACGGGCGGACGAAGGCGGTCATGCCCAGCACCGCCTGGGTGTCGGTCGCCTCGGCCAGGGTCAAGGGGAAGTCCGGCATGGTTGGCAGCACCAGCACGTCGACCTGTTGCAGCGCCGCATCGACTTCGGCGGTGAAGCGCAGGCGCACCTGCTCGGCCTCGGCCAGCGCAGTGGCCGTGGTGTTGTCGGCGGCCGCCAGGCGCGCGGCGATGTCGGCGCCGACCTTGCCGGTGTCCAGCAAATGTCCGCAGGCATCGAAGGTCTCGCGGTTGATCACCACCATGCCGGCGTCATAGGCCGCCTTGAGGCTGGGCAGCGTGAGGGGTTCATTGGGCAATTGGCTGCCGGCGATGGCAGCGTCGATCACGCGCTGTACTTCCTTGCTGGCCTGCACCGTCACAATCCCCAGGCGCGGCGCGGCGGGTGTCGGCACGGGCTTGAAGGTCGTGTCGATCGCCTGCATGGCCGTGACCAGCATCGGCAGGCTCGCGGCAAACGGGCCGACACAGTCGAGGCTGCTGTGCGTCGGCATCACGCCACGGCGGCTGACCCGTCCGAACGTCGGCTTAAAACCGAACACACCACAGCAACACGCGGGGATGCGCACCGAACCGCCGGTATCCGTACCCAGGGAGAAATCCGCCAGCCCCGCAGCCACGGCAGCTGCCGAGCCGCTGGAGGAACCGCCTGGAATACGCCCCGGAAAACGCGGGTTCGGCGCGGTGCCGGCCCAGTGATTGATGCCCGTGGTGCCGAACGCCAGCTCGTGCAGACTGGTTTTCGCCGCCAGGCGACAGCCCTTGTCCAGCAAGGCCTGCACCACATCGGCGTGGGCGGTGGCCGGCGCGGCATCCGCCAGGGCCTGGCTCGACGCACGCGTTGGCAGGCCGGCGATATCGATAGTGTCCTTGACCATCACGGTCGGACCATCGCCGCCAAGGGAAAGCTGTTCAATCACCAGGGTCATGTCACGTCACCTTCAGTACGAATTACGGAATACGGACGCCCGATGCGCCCTTTCCTTTTTTTCACACTCACCGAATATTACGTGAATTGTCAATTATATTTATAATTGTCGACCCAGACCGCACGGCTCAATAACCGTGCCCAATTCACGAGAAAAGTCTATGATTACTCGCCTCCTCTGACATGAGCACGCCATGACTTCTGTAAAAAAAACCGCAAACCGCTACGACCCCGGCAGCGAAAACTTTCACAAGGAAGACTTTCCGTTCTACTGGCTGGCCATGGTGCATGGCCGCTACAGCCAGTACATGGAAAAGGCGTTGAAGAAAATCGGCCTGGATATCCCGCGCTGGCGCGTGCTGCTGATCCTCAAGGAGAACGGCCAGTCGAGCATTTCTGAGATTTCCACCCACGCGATCGCCAAGCTGTCTACCATCACCAAGACGGTCTATCGCATGAAGGAAGATGGCCTGGTCGATACCGCGCCCTGCGAGGACGACGGCCGCGTCACCCAGGTGCGAATCACCCCTGAGGGCCGCGCGGCGATCGAACGCATCCAGGTGGCGACCCGCGATGTATTCAAACGCAGCTTCACCGGCATGACTGAAGCGCAGATCCAGCGCCTGAGCCGCCTGCTCGAAACGGTGTTCGACAACCTCGGCGAGCCCTAGGCCAGCCGCGACATAGCCTGTCGCGCATAGTCAACTTCCTGGCAGGCTTGAACAAGCAGCCAGGCGCGTATCGGCTTTTAATGCAGAGGTCTTTCGAGCGCCCAACGGGCGCGACGAACCTTTCACTGGAGCCCCGCCATGCACATTGCCTTATTGCCCTCAGTCGTTGCTTTCCTGGGTCGCGATCATTCCAACTTCATCGATGGCGCCGTGCACACCAGCGCGTCAGCGCAGCGCATCGGCGTGATCGACCCCGGCACCGGCGAGACCGTTGCGCAGTTGCGTGATGCGCAGGCCGAAGATGTGAACCTGGCCGTCGACAGCGCGGCTACCGCCTTCAAGGGCGCTTGGGCACAGGTCACGCCTTACCAGCGCGGCGTCCTGCTCAACCGCCTGGCAGATCTGATAGAAGCCAACGGCGAAGAACTGGCGCAATTGGAAACCCTGAGTTCCGGCAAATCGATCAACCTGTCGCGGCATATCGAAGTGGGCCAGAGCGCGGTGTTCCTGCGCTACTTCGCCGGCTGGGCGAGCAAGATCGGCGGCCAGACAATGACCCCGTCGTTTCCGGCCATGGACGGCGAGCAGTACAGCGCCTACACCCTGCGCGAACCGGTGGGCGTGGTGGCGGCCATCGTGCCGTGGAACTTCTCGTTGATGATCGGCGTATGGAAGCTCGGCGCCGCGCTGACTACCGGCTGCACCGTCGTGCTCAAACCCAGCGAATACACGCCGCTGTCTCTGCTACGCCTGGCAGAACTGGCGATTGAGGTCGGGATTCCGGCGGGCGTGATCAACGTGGTCAACGGCCGTGGCCAGGTCGGTCAGCAGTTGATCGCACACCCGCAGGTGCGCAAGGTGTCGTTCACCGGCTCGGTGCCCACCGGCATTGCCGTGGGCAAGGCCGCCATGGCCGCCGACCTGACCCGCGTCACTCTGGAACTGGGCGGCAAGAACGCGGCGGCACTACTGGCCGATGCCAATGTCGATGACGCCGTGGCGCGCTTCGTGCAGTCGGCCTATGTGCATCAGGGTCAAGTGTGCGCCTCACCGGAGCGCTTGTTCGTGCACTGCTCCCTCGTCGAGCAAGTGACGCAGAAGATGGCCGCGATGCTGTCGCAGATGGTCATCGGTTCGCCCCTGGACGAACACGCCCAGTTCGGCCCGCTGTCGAACAAGCCGCACTTCGACAAAATCCTCGGCTTTTTCGACCGCGCCCTGCAGGGCAACCAGGTGGTGTGCGGCGCACGTGCAGTGGACCGCGCCGGTTACTACGTGGAACCGACGCTGATCGTGGCCACCGGCAAGGACGACCCACTGCTGCACGAAGAAACCTTCGGCCCGGTGGTGTGCGTGCTGGGGTTCGACGATGAAGAAGAACTGGTCGAGCTAATGAACGACAGCCCGTTCGGCCTTACCGCCAGCATCTGGACCAACGACCTGTCCAAGGCCTTGCGTCTGATCCCGCGAATCGAAGCGGGCACGGTGTGGGTCAACATGCACACCTTCGTCGACCCCAGCGTGCCGTTTGGCGGGATGAAAGCGTCGGGTGTCGGGCGTGAGTTCGGCAGTGCGTTTATCGACGATTATACCGAGCTGAAATCGGTGATCATCCGCTACTGACACGAAGGAACTTGAGGGCAGATCAAAAGCAGATCTCTATCTACCTGATAGGTAGAGATCCAACATTATTTGTGAACGAGTACGGCAGACACGCATCGCCCCGCCGTACTCAACTGCTCCTCGTTGCCGGCCGGAGTCACGTCCCACGTCACCCAGGTGTAGGCCGACTCATCGTTGAGTTGCACCAACCGGTTGAGATGGATGACGGTGCTCCTGGAGCCCGCCATCAGGTGCTGAACCAGGCCGGTAAGCTGCGCCTTGCCCTGATAACGCTCCGCTACCCCTTCGCCGGTGATCTGGGTCTGCTCGGTGTAGACCTGCTCGACAACTGTCCTGGCGTCTTTCTTCGGCCGGCTGGCGGCAATACCGTTCAGCTTGTTCTCAATGGTGCTCTGCAACGGTTCGGAGGATTGCGCCTGCGCGTGTGGAAAGCCGCAGGCCAGTGCAGCCAGAAGCACAAGGGAAGACGATACTTTCTTGGTCATGAAGCACCCGTTTCAATGAATGAATGGATCAGATCGCTGTGGGCCGGTTTCTAAGCTGGTACACAGAAATTCTGATGCAGTCGGGCGCCGATTGATTGGACATGCTGGACAGCATTTTGCAAATTATTGTCAGGTTGCGCTCAAATCGCGGACAACAAAAAGCCGCGCGGATGCGACACGAAAGCAGTCATATCCGCACGGTTCGCTGAACCCGGACTCAGCGCCCGCGACTTCTGTAGGTGCTCGGTGTCAGCCCCGTCTGCTTTTTGAACGTCTTGGAAAAATGCGCCGAGTCGGCAAACCCCCAATAGCTGGCGATCTCGGTGATCGAGCGATGCGAGCAAACGGGGTCGCGCAAATCCTGCGCCGCCTTCAACAGCCGCTCACGCATAATGTACCGGCAAACACTGTCGCCACTGGCCTCGAACAGCCGGTAGAGCTGGCGGCTGGAAATGCCAAGTTCTTCGGACAACGACGCCGGCGACAGCCGCGGTGAGTCGAGCCGCTGCTGGATGACCGATTGCACTTCATGCAACTGCCACCCCGGCGAGTGGTCGCTGGCGCGGTACTCCATCACCGACTCAAGCAAGGCAACCAAGGCTCGTTGCACGCCGTCGCCATCCTGCGGGCAAGACCACTGAGCCAGCTCGCCTCCAGCGACCTGACGCACCAGCGTGCCAAGCAGTTGACCACAACCCCCCGTAGTCGACAGTTTGCCGAAGCGGGCGCGCTCCAGGTCCTTGAACAGCTCACGCGGCAGAGGGATCGACACATGGGAAAACAACCCCTGGGGGATCATTTTTACCCCCTCGGAAAAGTCGAGCAAAGCAAGGTCACCCGCCCGCAGGTCAACCACCCGGTCCCCCAGTTCAATGGCCATTGAACCCTGCTGTTGTAACACAAGGAAACACCGGCCCACTGAATCGCGCCCGCTTGACCGACTATCCATGGCAATCACATGGGCATTGCTGCGGATGTGAGCAACAGCCGTGCTGCCTATCAGTGTTTGTTTCATTTCCCCGATGAAAAGGCTCTGGCAATGGTCATAGCGCGTTTCGAAACGACCGCAAGCCGCGTTCACACTTTCGTTCCATGCCGACAACGCTTGACCATTCATCATATTCTCCCAGGGACACGCCCACTATTAGTGCGCTTTTCACGTGATTCAGGTAACAAAAAAATCTTACTTTTAATGATTAAGCACAGAACGCGCCAACTCGCAAAAAAATCAACTGGAAGGCCGTGGTTTGCCTGCTGTTGCCAAAACTTTGTGCAAGGGCGCCAGCCCATATAGTTCGCAGACCAGGCCCGATAGCCTGTGGTGTCGACCACGCGCTGCGAAATCCAACTTCAGCGCATGACTCAAAGGCCAGTCGGCGGCGTTGTACTACTGGCTGGCGCCCAAGCGCATGATCAAGACCATGGCGCAGGCCACCGGGGAGTCTTACAAAGAGCTGAATGCCGATGCCAGCGAACGCCTGGCGGCGTTCGTCGAGGCTCAGCGCAGCAGCGCAGTGCGCGCTGAATAACAGGTGGTCGCCTGCTTCACAGTCTGGACATGACTGCGGTGTCTGAATCCCTGGCGCGATTGAACGCCAACCGAGCTCTCAACACCGCAGCACCATAGATGGCCAGGACCGCAACCGAACAGGCGCCAGAGAACACGAATACCGCTGAGTAGCCAAACGCCTCGATCAGGAACCCACCGATAGCTGGCCCGAATGCCGCACCGAGAGACAGGCACAGTGCGCCCAACGCGACAAGCTTGCCCGACAGGTCGAACTCGGCCATGACGCCAAAGGTGTAAGCCAGCACGAAGCTGATCGAAAACAGGAAGCAAATGACCCCTACGACATAGGTCGTCAGAGAGGAAAACTGCGCCAGCGCCACCAGGCCCAGCAACTCCGCGAGTATGATAACCGCCACCGGCATGAAGCGCCCCACCTTCAGGCCGATTGCCGACGCGATGAAACCACCGCCTGCATTGATCAAAAAGCCCAGCGCCAGCACCATCCCGATGGTATCGGAGCTCAGTCCGGTCTTTTTCCCCATCAGTTCGAGAAACGCCCACACCGACATGATGCCGGTCAGGAACACCAGGCTGGCCACCAGACTCAACCACACGATGGCGCGACTCTCAGTACTGGCAATCTGGACAGCAGCATCGGACGCATCCAATTGGCGCTCGCTGCGACGCGGCACCCAAGGCAGCGGCAGAATGCCCATCACCACCATGGCAAGGGCGATGGTGATCAACATGCCTTCAAAGCCCCACACCGGCGCCACCGCCACTGGCAACAGGATGAGCAGGAAGGCGCCCGGTACCGTCTCGATACCCAGCTTGAAACCAAACGCACGTTCGGGCCGAGAGCTGTCACCGAAAATCGTCATGGCCAGGGCATACAAGGCGCCTGTCCCGGCACCCGCCAAGGCCATGATCACCTGCAGCATTTCATAGGAAGGCTCGCGCAAAACAAACAACACCGCGCCCACCACCAGCGCCGACGACAACGCCGAAATAACCCGCCAGCTGAGCCGGTGAATCCACAGCAATGACGCCAGCCCGAACGCGCCGAATCCCAGGTTCATCGCCATGGCGAGGTTACCCAGTTGGTGCTCGCCCAGCCCGAATCGCTCGGCAAACGCTCCAAACAGGACCGGCAGCACGTTCAATAATAGTGCGCCCGCCCCCGAGACCAGCCCTGCACACAAGTAAACGGAAGTTTTATCGATCGGATTTTTTTTTGTAATTTTCATTGAGGTATCCCGGCTTGATGAACAGAAGTCCACGTTTGCTTAACGACGGCCTACACGGTAGGCATTGAGTTGGCGAGAAACCTTGCCCAGAGAGCACAGCACTGCCCTGAAACGATCCTTGCCGAAAATACGCTTGCGCGGAATTGAACTCATCGCGTCCCAGGCGGGCGAGCCACCGCTCAGGCCGTCGGCGATGACTCTGGCGATCACCTGGCTGGGTGTGACCCCGAACCCGGAATATCCCTGCACATAGAACACATTCGGATGCTCATCCAACGTGCCGACCTGCGGGAAGAGGTTCAACGAGCAATCCATCGGGCCGCCCCAGGCCAAATCGATTTTGGTGGTGGCAAGGTAGGGAAACAGTCTCAGCATCTTTTTATGGTTCCACGCCTTCAGGTCCAGCGGGACATACTCGAGCAGCATGCCGGCGGTGCCGTACATCAGCCGGTTATCCGCGGTGATCCGGTAATAATCAATGATCGGCGTGATATCGCTGAAGGCGCCACGGATCGGGCTGATGCGCTCGATCATTTCATTGGTCAGCGGCTCGGTGACCGTATTGATTGCGTAGACGTTGATGGTGGAGTTGTCGAGCGAGCGGTCCATCTTGTTGAGAAAGGCCCCGCACGCAAACAGCAGTTTGTCGGCCTTGACCGACCCTTTTGCGGTTCGCGCGGGGACTTGAGTCCCATAGTTCACCTCAAGCACAGGAGACTGCTCGAAAATCCTGCTGCCATGGATTTCAGTGAATGCCTGAGCCTGCCCCAGCAGCAGGTTCAGCGAATGGATATGCCCATTGCCCATATGCTTGAGCGCGCAGGTGTAGATATCGGACCCGACGATGCTGCGCACTTCGTAACCTTCCAGGTAAGTGATTTCTTGATCCGGATTCAGGCTCTGGAAACCCTTGGCCCAGGACTGCAACAGCTTCCCCTGGCGCTTATTGAAGCCCAGGTAACCATAACCGTGCCGAAAATCTGCCTGGATGTCATACCGCGCGATGTGTTGCTTGATCAGGCTTGCACCCAGGTCGCTGATCTCGAAGATTGCCTTGAGCCCCTCGGGGCCGACGTCCTTTTCGATATTCTCCAGATCATGGCCGATGCCCGCCATCTCGTGGCCGCCGTTGCGCCCCGAACCGCCGAAGCCCAAGTAATTGGCTTCCAGCATCACCACGTTGGTGATACCCCGCTCGGCCAGCTCCAGCGCCGTGTTGATACCCGAAAAACCGCCCCTGATAATCACAACCTCTGCCTCGATATCCCCTTCGAGATCCCGATAATACAGATCGTATTTACGGGTCATGGTGTAGTACGAAGAAGGGTTTTCCAGAGACAACGACATACCAGACTACCTTTTTATTATCAGGGCCTATCACGCCTACAGTGTGTAGCGGATTTGCCTGGCTGGCATGTCCAGTATTGCCGAATTCTTGGTCAGGGCTGACAACTCAACTGCCACCGGACTCAAGCTTGCATTGCGACCGCCCGAGCAGGCAGGCGACGGCTCACCGCATAAGCGACGAGACTACCCAACCCGCAACACCCCACCACCAGGCACATCGGCCACGCGGTGCCATCAGCCAACTCGCTGACCCACACACTGGCCAGCGCGCCAGTGGCAAATTGCACCGAAATCCCCAACGCCACGCTCGCGCCGGCCCGGCGTGGAAACAGCGTCATCAGGCTGGCCATGCAATTGGCGCCGATCAACCCGGTCACACCCATGTACAGCGCCATGCAACACACGATACTCGCCAGTCCACCCCATTCGGTATAGCCGACCAGCATCAGCCCCAGCCCTGCCCCGCTGACCAGCACCGCGCCCACGCCGAGCATGCGTTGTGGCCCATAACGGCCGACCCAGCGCGCATTGATGAAGGTCACCAGGATGATGCCGAGGATGTTCAAGGCGAACAATGCGCTGAATACCCGAGGCGAGGCACCGAAATACACCACGTACACGAAAGGCGAAGCGGTGATAAAGGCGAACATGCCGCCAAAGCCCAAGGCCATGCACAGGATCAGTGCCACCGCCCTGGGCTGGCGGGCAATGGCAAGGTAGGCCGCGAAAGCCGCCGCCACGGACGCGCCGCGATCCTGTATCGGCAGGCTTTCCTTAAGCGTCAGGGTAACCAGCAACAGGCACAGGCTGGACAGGATGAACAAGGTCGCGAAGATCGTGCGCCAACCCTGGATCAGCACCAGCCAGGTGCCGATCATCGGCGCGACCAGTGTCGCCATCATCGTCAACACGTGCATCCACGACAGCACTTTGGCGGCCTCCACCAGGCCGACCATGTCCCTGGCAACGGCGCGCGCCAGTACCAGCGCGCCCGCGCCACCGAGCGCCTGGAAAAAGCGCCAGGCAATCAATTGTTCGACGCTGCCGGCAAACAGGCAACCCAGGGTCGCTGCCGCGTACAGCACCAGGCTGCCAAGCAGCAGAGGGCGTCGGCCATAGCGGTCGGACAACGGGCCGTAGCACAACATGCCCAGGCACAGCCCGGCGAGAAACGCGCTGATGGTGTGTTGCACCTGCGCAGTGCTGGTCGACAGGTCCTCGGCGATTTGCGGGAAGCTGGGCAGGTAAGTGTCAATCGAAAACGGCCCGAAGGCCGTCAATGATGAGAGCAATACAATCAGGCGTGCCCGCGGGTTCATCGACCGGAAATCGCGAGTCTGTGAAGAAACTCGATGACCAGGCGGTTGAGGCCCGCGCCCTGGTCGTCGTGCACATAATGGCTGGCGTCCGCGACTTCGGCGGTGCGCACCTGCGCATTGCAGTCGCGCATGGCTTGCAGGGTCGCCGCCGGCAGAAAGTCCGAGCGCAGGACATGCAGGTTCAGGCCTGCTCGAGTGGTGAAGAAACTGCTGGCTGAGTGCATAGCTTCGCTCCGCTAATCTGCGTAGGAGCGAGCAACCTCGCTCCTACAGTGGCATGAGGTTTGGGTCAAATCAGAAACGATCGAAGCGATACGCGCTCGGACAAGTAGATGAAGTCTATGTTTGTGGTAGTGGACATTATTATTCTCGACTGAAGGAGGTATCGACTGCTCCCACGCTATCGAGGTCGAGTATCGGCGTGCGGTTGGTGACGGTATTGTAAATTTCGGACATCAAGCTTCAAGCCGGCCCTCGGCGTTGGCGCGAAATGATGCTCGATGTCGCGGCGACGCTGTCAGGAAAGTCGATGGGGCTAAAATCGTGAGTGCTCCAGACGAAATAGTCTTGGGAAACGCAACGCCAGAATAAAGCGGCCAAGAACCGCTCAAAAAGAGTGGCTGTCTAAAAAGGGTGCCCTCGGGAACGAGGGCACCTCCACCAAGGAGCAAAAGTGGAAACTATTCCAGGCGCACGGATGAAACGCTCTGCCGGTTTCTAGTGCTGACTGCGTTATTTACGTCATGCTTTTCTTTGATCAAGCTAGATCTCGCAAGAAGTACAGAACGTTTGCCAGGCAAAACTCGGCGATCCGACGGTGAGCTATGGCGTGTGCAGGGATACAACTTTATCTAAACGGCGAGGAACAAAAACAGGTGACATCAGTCACCTGCCAGGTATCAAAATGTCGTAGAAAACACCAACTGGGTGTACACATTTGTATCGTTGTTACCCAACTGCGTCCCCCCCTTCTCTGCGCTCTTGTCTGGCTGGTAGATGCCTAACAACGGCAAAACGGTCAAGTGCTGATTAACGCGCCATTCGGCATACAAGTCGATTTCATGACCATCGGTGTTACTCACGTTACGATCGATGGTGTCGTAATTAAAGTACATGGCTCCGAGGGTCAGGCTTTCCAAAGGATTGACCTTGAACGTAACATTCTGAATACGAGCGTTATTGTTGAAGGGGCCGGCATAGTTACTGGCCACTTCACCCTGGAACCATGTGCCGTAGCCACGACCCGTCCCATAAAACAAGGTGTCATAACCTTCTGAAAAGCGGCTGTAGCGATAGCTGGCGCTCGGCCTCCACGGAGCATCAGCAAAGGTCCACCCTGCTTCCAGATACCAAGCGTCCTCATTCGCCGCATTCGGTTTGTTTTGCCTGGCGTATTCACCCGACAAAAACAGGTTTTCCACGCCAGCATTACCCACTGCGCGCACGCTGTAGGTCTTCATGCCTTCACGCTCAAGCTGCAGGGGCGAAGCGTACTGTTCAGCGATTTTCGTGGTGTTGATGTACGTCAGGCCAACCGTACCGGCTGCAGCCACGTGTTCCAGCGTACCGACGTACATCTCGGTATTGGCCTGAGAGGGGTTATCGGATTTAAGCCACATCAGATCGCCACGCCAGCCCTCTTTACCGCCAATGCGCAACACGGCTGTCTTATCGAACGCTTTGCGGGCAGCCACGTAGAAAGCACCTCCACGATTGTACTGTCCGTCGCCGAGGCCGCGACCTGCACTGAAGGCATCGCCCTGAATAAGGAAGCCGTCGCCCACTGCAATATTCTGTCGACCGAATGAAAAGTCGATGCCGTCTTTGCCAAGGACTTCAACCAGGTTGCCCGAGCGCCATCCCAAATAAGCATCTTCAATCTTGGTGGTGCGCTCAGATCCATCAGTGTAGCCAGCAGCGTCCCCGTCCCCCCAAGTGGCCGAACTGACCAGTGAGAAGGCACCATAGGCCGTCCCTGCGCCTCGCAATCCCTGATCGCCGCTCACGCCGTACTTGATGTAGCCCTCTCGCCATGAGGACGCCCCCTGTGTTAACCGGCCAGAGGCTGGATAACTTTCACGACTGTGGAAAACGCCAAAAACCGCATCCAAGTTAGCATTGAGATGGGTGTCATCTCGGGAAAAAAGCTCATAAGCGCCCGCGGGAGTTGTTGCATTGAACAGTGCAGCGAGGGTACAAAAGTGAAGCAGGGAATATCGACGCATGGTTGCATTTCCATTTTTTTTATTGGGTTAAGCGATACATTAAATGGGCTATTCCTCACCTGCATTTAAATGCCGCCAGGATTCTGCAGTCGTTGGGGTAGTCAATGCGAGCTACCGATTAATAGTTGCGCAGTCTATGCTTTAAACATCTGTTGCGTTTTTTTAAATCTTCACCTCCTAGCGATATCTTGCTTGAATACCTCTCTAGCAGGCCTAACATGAGCATTATTATCTGTACAACAATCGAGTCTGACGTGCTTTTTCTGTAGAGCCTGTGCCACGTATAAGAAGGGCTAAAAATTTGAGTATGCTGACCCGACAGAAAACACCGCCTCTACAGAGACTGATATTTAAATCTATAACCGACACCCTCAGTAGACCCTGTTCAACCCCGACAAAGTGCCTTCCGATCAAAACGCTTGGCGAGTGTCAGAAGGCACCACTGTTATAGTCGGCAGAAACAGTTCGAACACTCCTCGTCTTCGGCACCCGAACTGTTAACTTAAAGTATATAACCTATCCCAGCGAGCGCGTCGTCAGCGTTGATCAAACGAATCAACTTACGCTGAATCTTGAAAGTGTCACTGACGCGTTCAAGCTCGTAGACGATGTCCGCGCTGTAATGTTTGAGCGAGTCCTTACGGAACTCGCGCACGTTTTGCGCGCAACGGACCGTCACTTTTTCATCGCTTTCGAACAGCACACGAAAACGTGACAGGGTGCGCACGGTACGCGGCTGCGGGCTGGTGGAAATCGAATCACCTCCGGTCAGACGCTGGATTCGTAACTGACGCATGTGATGATTGTCATAGGCGTAGTTGAGGGTGTTTTCGAAGTCTTCTTCCTTGGGATTGATCGGGATAATGTAAGTACCCTTTTCGTTCCACAGGCTCAACCAGGTGTCGAATTCGCCATGGTCGAGCATGTCGCCTTCAGCCCAGATAAAAGCGGTGACTTGGTTCAGTAATTGCAGGTTCATTTACTTAGTCTCTGCCGTCATCATCTTTTTCCACTGCTGGTAAGCAGCGCGCATGCCGGTCTCGGCGCTTACGTCGCTGACCAGCCCGTCTTCGGTCGGTTTCTCACCCGGCAGGCCACGGTTCAACATGATCCACAGGTCTTCGCCAGCACTGGCGCCTTTCTGCACACGCTCCCAGGCTTCGGAATCGTCCGGAGTACCAAAGCCCATCGGACCCTGGAAGTGCTCATGCAAACGCAGGCGGTAGCGGTTGGCTATAGCAGGGCCGCCGTCCATGGTGATTACCGAGTGATGAATTTCTGTTTCTGTCACCGATATCGGTTGCAGCGCGCGGAAAAACGCCATGGAACAGGCAACGTTGGGGAACAGGTTAAGATTGAAACCCGAGCCACCGACAGCACGAACAATACGGCGCACTTGCTGCTCTTCGATACCGTCTTCGCGCAATTGCGCAGCAAGCTCCTCGAAGCGCTCCGGAATCGGTTTGTCGAGATCGGCTTCAAGATCCACCAGGTCGGGGATCATCACCATTACGCTGTGCCCGTTACCAAGGTCTTCGACGTAACCCGGCCCTTCAACGAAGTCGAACAGTTTGAGGGTTTGCTCATCAACCGATGCCAGGAATGACTTGTGCACCAGAGGGAAGTGGTAAGCGTCTGTGGTATTTTCCAGCTGGATTTTCCAGTTGCCCGGAAAGCGAAAACGGTGCTCGCCTGGGACCTTGATCGGGTAACCGGCGCCCTGCTTCATGAAAAGGTCGATCCATTTCTTGGCAGGCCCGAGGAAGTCGACCAATGGTTCGATGTCATCCTTGAGCGTGGCAAACAGCATGCCCGCGTATTCTTCAACACGCAGGCTGACCAGAGGCAGCTCGCCCTTATCCAGGCAATCACCGTAGCTTTCAGGGCTCGGCACACCACGCAGTGAACCATCCAGCGCGTAACTCCAGCCGTGATATGGGCAGACAAAGCTGTTGGTCTTGCCCTTCTTGTGTTCGCATACCGTAGCGCCGCGATGGCGGCAGCGGTTGAGGTGCACATGGACCTGTTTCTTGCGGTCGCGCACCACGATCACCGGCTGCTTGCCGATGTAGGTGCTTTTGTAGCTGCCCGCCTCCGGGATCTCGCTGACGTGCGCGACCCAGACCCAGGTACTGTAGAAAATCTTTTCCAGTTCCATGTCAAACAGCTTGGCGTCGGTGTACAACGAGGTGTGCACGCGGTCGTGCTTGACCAAGCTTGCGGGCTCCATATCAAACCCGACAACGTTAATTAAATCGCTCACAATTAATTACCTTTCTATCGCAATGTGACGAGAGTCATTTTTAAATAACCTTAAGCCCGCACCCACAGCTCATCAACCGCCGACCGCGAGAGGTTTATTGTTTTAAAGACAACAAGCGTAAGCCCACCTGGATCAAGCTTAACGGCGGTTTAGGTAAGGCCTATATCATTTGATCCCGGAGGAGTCAGCTTTCCTGAAGCGCCCCTTGATTATCCCGTAGAGAAACAAGACAACCAGAAGTAATGGAGTGCCATTGACCCAGGCAGATTCACTGCCCGTTAGCATGCCGTAATTATCGTAGATAAGATAAACGGCAGTACTAAGACCCGCCAGTGCGATGAGTGGGCAGAGTAATGTTTTAAAATACCGTTTATCGTTGGCTTTTTTGAAGTGAACGACGACCCCCAATGTGACAAATGTCTGAAGCCCTATCAATCCAAGCGTCGACAATGCCACCGTTACGGGAAACAAAAATACAAAGGCGTCATAGCCCAGGGAGGAAGAGACGATAATGGTCAGCGCAACGAGCACGGTTACAAGAAGACTAGCATTGGCTGGAGATTTTTTCGTTTCATGAACATGTGAAAGCACATTCGGCAAGTGTCTGTCTTTGGCCAAAACTTGAACATAGCGCGTCGCAGCATTATGCAGTGACAACAAACAGCAAAAGTTGCTGGTGCAGAGCATGAGGGAAACAATCGTCGCCATCGTGCTACCCAGACGAGTCGTGAACAGATTAATGACCAACCCGCCCTTCGCTATTGCTGCCTCGTCCTTGATGGAGTCAAACCCAACCTCACCGATGATCAGCCAGATAATGATCAAGTAGGCGACGCCTACCAAAACGACCGCCAAACGAGTGGCATGCGGAATGGTTTTTGCTGGCTTCCTGGCTTCCATCGCATAAAGCGCGGCGGACTCGACACCGAGGAATGATGCCAGCGCCACCATGAGCCCAACCCCCAGCCCCGGCAACATTATTGCGTCTACCGAGATGGCTTGAACCGGGAAGGCGTTAAGACCTTTATCCAAGAATATGGAAATACCCAGTAGAAAAAGCACAAAGAACTCTGCAAGCACCAAAGGCACGAGGATCTTTGCGGCAAAATCAATATTCGCCCGACCCAGGTAACAGATCGCCCCCACATATAAGACGGTCCATGCTGCCCAGCCGATATCAATACCAAACCCTTGCAGGGTCATATTCGTGTAATACCCGGACGCCACAGCAATCGCCGTGGTAATCGCCAGATAAGAGGCTAAGGCAACCCATGCCGCCCCCGCTCCTACGCCCCGTCCAAAGATCACCGTGAGGTATTTGTAAAATGCGCCGGCCCCCGGGATCGCCCGGATTAATTCGCCATACCCTATCGAGAAAAAAATCATCAGAATTCCTGCCAGCAGGAATGCTCCGGCAAGGCCAGCGCCATTACCGTGCTCAAAAGCAATAGGGGCTGCGGTGAGAACCGCCCCTAACGGTCCTGCGGCTGCAATCACCAATAACGCGATTTTATAAGCACTTAGATTACCTTCTAATTGCTGGCCGCCTGCAGGTACATCTGCAGATAGGGGCTCGGATAGCTCTGTCATCCCAATTCTCCACTCTAATTATTTTATGAATAACGGAAATAAATCGATGCAGCAGCATCCTTGCGGACCAACGCGAGCGCTCCTCAAGCGCAAGCAATACCTGCGCGCTGCCCCTGAAAACCGCAGCCTGGCTATTCTTTATATCGCTCTCCACTCGTTGCCAAGTTCACCAAACGCTTATCTTGCCAAAAGGCGGGTACTCAGGAACTTGTCTTCGATGACACGATTCATGACGCCTATTCAATGAGGCATCAATGTGCAGTGTATATTCCTGGCCGTGGCAATCGGATTGAATCTGGTTCAAGCGTATCCTTCTAATTGTCGGCGCGATGTAGATTGCGCATCACATGTCGCCGGCTTCATAGCGGTGTACGGCCTACCGGTATCCTTGCAGTACTTCGCCGCGGAAACGATGACACCGTAAGCGACATTCGTTGTACAGATTGCAACGCTGCAACCTTTTGGGTGACATCCCTGATCAGGTCCTTGGTCGCCCGAGAAGGAACTGAGTCACTTTTTGCTTGCACCGCCTGCTGATTGCACCGCCTGACCCGCGTGCTTGCTGCGCTCGATGACGAACGCTGATTTATTCAAAGGAACGCACCAGCAATGGCACACAGACGTGCATCGTCACCCTTTGCTCCGATGAGTTGCAGGCCGGTTTTAATGGAGGAACCCGGATAGGGAATTGGCACACTCAATGCAGGGTGCCCGCTCAAGTTGAACGGCCTGAGGAAGCGCGTCAGATCGATCACCGATTCACCCTTGCACACATCGACCAATAGCGGTGGCAGACGAGGCAAACTCGGAAGGACGAGTGTATCGAAGCGTTCCAGCAAATGGTCTACCTGTTCGCTGAATGCCATGCGCACCGCATTCGCTGCTTGTACGGCCACGGCATCAGTGTCGGCCGCACGCAGTAACCTCGCCTCAATATCGGCACCCAGTAAAGCCTGGCCGGTGTAATGACTATAAGCAGCCCACGTTTCAGCATTAATGACGGTCAATGCAGCTTCGAATGCCTGATCAAGAAGCGGCAGCGTGACGACTTCCCAGGCCCAGCCGCGACGATTCATCTCGTTCCGTATGGCTTGCTCAATCGCAGGATCGCAAGAGACATTGACTAAACCTACCCGAAATTTCCCGAGAGGCTTATGCGCCGAGAAAGTTGAGTCCATTGAAGTCATCGCGGCCACGAGCGTCTCGAGATCACGAGCCATGGGTCCTACAACATCAAGAGAACTGGAGGCCGGATACACACCGTGACGACTCAAACGACCGAACGATGGCTTGAGACCCAAGACCCCACAGCAAGCAGCCGGCATGCGCACAGAACCTCCTGTATCAGTACCCAATGCCACATCCACATTTCCCTGAGCAACGATGACCGCTGAGCCACTGGAAGAGCCACCAGGTATCCGATCTGGTGCCTGTGGATTAACTGGCGTTCCAGCCCACTCGTTGATACCGGTCACACCGAAAGCCAGCTCATGCAGCACAGTCTTGCCAATGATTTGCCAACCATCGTCGAGAAGCGCCTTCACAACAGTTGCATGGTTTTGGGCTGGCGGGGCGTGTTCGAAAGCACGACTCCCACACCGTGTTGGCCAACCTGCCACATCCAAAGAATCCTTGATGGCGACCGTCCGACCTGGCCCCCCGATGCAACCTTCAATGACCAGCGGGCTCACAGTGACGCCCCCTGGACATTCTCGAGACGAAAGGCATCAACGCGTTCAGTTGAAAAAGAGGAGATGCGCCAGGCGTCTGCCTCCCAGAGAAATTCCACGCTGAGGGCGGCGACAATTGATCCTGATTGGCCAGACTCGTAGCGACTGAGTTGCTGCATTACCCATCGGCCTTTGGCTTGAAAACCATCGACAGATATCTGCTCACCGGAAAGAAAGTGCATATTTGACAGAAAGTGTGGAGCTGGCGGCAGGTAACTCATGAGCATCGCCACTATCGCTTTGCGTCCGCCTACACGACCAAACTTAAGGGCATACCGAGAACCGACCCCCTGCCAAACTGCGTCCTGGCAGAACAATTGGCCCAGCTCGCTTTCACGTGTTTCAGGCCCGGGAACGTCGCACAAAAACATATACCGATTCAGTAAATGGCGAACCGCAGATTCGGCCTCAAGTACCCGAATACGCTCTTCCAGCAGGGAAATGTCAGAAATGGGGGAAATCATGAAAAGGCTCCTGTCGAATCTGCAAAAACAAGACAAGGAAATTACTGACATAGAAATCGGGCCACAATCACAGCAACCAGGGATCATGTTGCTTTTTAGGCAATGATGTTGATCGGTGCTTGACCGGAATAGCCGCTATACCCTGCTAGCGCAAGCGTTGTCATTACCACAACAAGTGTCGCCTCGAATGTCATCGAGTTCAAAAAAACGAACTGTAGGATAAGCGTGGTCTGTTACCTAGTTTAGCTTGAGCGCCAGAACTCATGCCGAATGCTCCAAGGCTGATTTGGAGCAGTTAAGCGCCGAAAAAAGCGCATAACCGTCATGGCTCACCCGATTATTCGAAGGCCCTGCGATTTGGACCGTTCGATTCAGAATGACAACGGCGTTGAAGGTTAGACCGCAACCGGTCAGATCACGTCCCCGCTGAGAAAGGTTCGTATCAGCGGCAAGAGCAGTATTTCAAAATGAGCATCAACGACTATGCACAACTTACCAAATATTGATTTCATTTACCTCTCCGAACCGGACATGATTCAGGCGGGCGTCACCAATATGGCAGCCTGCGTTGACACGATGGAAGAAATGTTTTCCCTGATGTACCACGGCGACTACAGGATGGCAGGTCCCAATAACAACTCCCACGGATCTGTGGTGGTATTTCCCGAAGACTCACCTTTTCCGGACATGCCCAAACCTACCCCCGATCGACGCTTCATGGCGATGCCTGCGTACCTTGGCGGTCAATTTCGAACAGCCGGGATGAAATGGTACGGATCCAACATCGCGAATAGAGAGAAGGGCCTCCCCCGCTCCATCCTTCTGTTCGTACTCAACGATGCCGATACGGGCGCTCCTCTGGCAATCATGTCAGCGAATCTTCTTTCTGCTTATCGAACAGGCGCCGTGCCTGGCGTAGGCGCCCGCCATCTGGCCAAAAAGAATTCGAAGGTGGTTGGCATCCTGGGTCCAGGTGTGATGGCGAAGACCTCACTTTCGGCATTCGTTGCCGAATGTCCTGAGATTGACACAGTTAAAGTCAAAGGACGCGGCCAAAAAAATATCGATGCGTTTACATCGTGGGTTCGTGAGACTTTTCCGCAGATTGTCAACATTCATGTGGTTGACACCAACGAAGCTGTGGTACGCGACTGTGACATCGTCACATTCTGCAATTCCGGAGCAATTGGCGATGCCTCTGCCTATCCTGTGGTGAAGCGTGAATGGTTAAGCCCTGGTACGTTTCTGTCCATGCCCGCCTTGACGAGTATCGATGAAGGCATGCAGTCACCCGACATCCGCAAGGTTCTGGACAATCCTTCTCTCTACCAGGCATGGCATGAAGAAAATCCCAAGCCAGTGCACAACATCGTGCCAGTAGTGGGCATCCAATTCCTGGATCTGATAGACGAAGGAAAAATGTCACCTGACCAGCTCGAGGATCTGGGCAAGATTGTTGTCGGTGAAGCACCTGGCCGCAAAAACGACGATGAAATCATCATCATGTCCGTCGGCGGTATGCCGGTAGAAGACGTTGCGTGGGGCACCGTGATTTATCGCAATGCCTGCGAAAAAGGCATAGGCGTCAAACTTAATCTCTGGGAAACCCCAACGCTAAGTTGATCCCGCACGGCCACCGCGCCTTCTGAGTTTTCATTGAATACCGGACACTCCACATGAAAGAAGTTATCGACGTTATTAAAGTTAAAACCGGATCCAAGTTTGAGGAGCTGGGTAGCTATTCGCGCCTCATCGCCGTCGGCGATCTGATTTTCGTATCCAATACCGCCGGCCGCAATCCCGCCACAAAGGAAATGCCCGAAGACCCGGCTGAGCAGACCCTTCAAGTCTTGGCCAATATAGAACATGCCCTTTCGGCCGTTGACGCTTCGCTTGGCGATATCGTTGCCGCGCGCGTGTTCATACCGTTTGCGAAGGACATAGATATCGTAATGGCCACCTACGCAGAAAAAATGCGCGGTATTAATCCAACGCTGACGCTGACCAGCCCTCCTCTGGGATCTGAGATATACAAAGTTGAAATTGAAGTCACCGCCTATCGCGGGGTCTCAAAGGCCAATGTCAAAGAAATCACGATTACTCATAACAATACGTGACACTTAGCAGCCTCAGGGCGTAGCGATTCAGTGCACTTTCGATAACGTATACAGTATCAAGGACAAGAAACTTGGCCCCCTCTATCTCTCCCGTTCAGACTTCTGTCGTTCTTCCTGCCGCCACGACAGTGGTGGTGATCGGAGGGGGCATTATCGGACTCACTGCGGCATTGTCGCTGGCAGAACGTGGCATCCCCGTCACAGTACTTGAAAAGGGCCGAATTGCTGGCGAACAATCCTCGCGAAATCTGGGGTGGATCAGGAAAATGGGGCGGGCCAAACTGGACCTCCCTCTTTCAATCGCCGCAGAAAAACTATGGAGCACCATGGCACAACGGCTCAATGCCGATGTTGGCTACAGACAGACGGGTATTTTGTATACCGCCAGCTCAGCCGGGGAAATGGCTTCACATCAAGAATGGTTGAACTCAGTCGCTGATGCCTCGCTCGACTCACGCCTGGTCACGGCGAGAGAAATCGTTGATATTTCTCCAGGGTGCACCGTCGATTGGGCAGGCGGAATTTACACAGCCTCTGATGGCCGAGCAGAACCTACTCTTGCCAGCAGTGCCATCGCACGGGCGGCTATCGCTAAAGGCGTTATCATCGTGGAGAACTGCGCGGTGCGAACGCTATCCATGTCGGCAGGCAGAGTAAGCGGTGTTGTAACCGAGCGGGGGGAAGTGCGTTGCGATAACGTAATCCTTTCCGGCGGCATGTGGTCAAGACGCTTCCTGGCTACCTGCGGTGTTCCCCTGTTGACGTTACCGGTAGTCGCCTCAGTCCTTCGAACGGCTCCTCTGACGATAGAGGGCATGACTGAAGTCGCAGTAGGCACTCCAGATATCTCTTTTCGCAAACACCAGGACGGCGGATACATCATCACGAACCGGGGAGCTTTCATGGTGCCGATCGTACCTGACAGCTTGCTGATCGGGCATCACTACTTTTCCACACTGCGTTCCCAATGGAAAAACATGAATCTTTCCCTGGGACGAGATTTCATGACAGAACTGGCCCTGTCGCGACGCAATTCTGACCAAGGTACCTCTGCTTTCGAGCAGAGACGGACAATAGACCCAAAGGTCAATCACGGACTGAATCGGGCTGCATTACGCAATCTCACTGAAGCTTGGCCCGCTTTTAAAAAAGCCACCATAGAGCTCGAATGGGCTGGCATGATCGATGTAACGCCGGACGGCCTCCCAGTGATATCCCCCGTGGATAAAATCCCGGGCTTGACGCTTGCTTCCGGATTCTCAGGGCATGGTTTTGGCACCTCTCCAGCAGCCGGACAACTGGTCGCTGATCTCGTCACTGGCGACACACCCATAGTTAATCCCGCACCGTATCACCTCAAGCGCCAGCACAGCTGATCAAGCCAGGAAATCAGGGGTACCTCCGCAATCAAGAGCTCCATAGAACGTTAAACGTGCAACCTGGAACCGCAAATTTCGGCGCAGACAGAAACGCCCCTTAGATCAAAAAGCTATAAAAGCATTGTAGGTCACTGACCAAAAAAACTAGCCCGCAGTATTGCTTCCCGGCATTCACTAGCATAGATTCGTCAGCATAATAAAAAACTTGATGATGCGAACCGTGCGAGGCACCCATGATGAATTCCCAAACTGAGCTTCAAGATCAACGCTTCAAGTATCTGTATTTGAGCTCCAGACTGGGAACCATGCGCGCGGCGGCCGAAGAGCTGGAGCTCGCCGTCTCCTCCATCAGTCGACAGATTGCGAAACTGGAGTCCGATCTAGGTATTCAGCTCATACAAGAAGGTACTCACAGGATCTGCCTGACCGCCGCTGGTCAGGCTGCAGTTGATTATTATGTTGAGCGTATGGGTCATCACAATCAACTTTTGAAAAAACTCGGCCAACTCAAAGAAGGATATTTAAATAGAACCAGCATTGCGGTGGGCGAAGGATTACTCAGTACTCAGGCCATAGGTGAGCTTTATCAATTTTTCAAAGCTAACCGACAATCGCACACTGAGCTGTTGATTGCGCCCTCTCACGAAGTTGAGCGAATGGTCGCTGAAGACGAAGCAGACATAGGATTGGTGTTTTCCCCGACCAAGACCACCAACATCAATAGGCTCCATTCTTTCGATCAACCCATGAGAGCTATTGTCCACCCCGACCATCCGCTGGCGGGCAGATCGATACTCAGTCTTCAAGACCTGGCTGAGGAAGATATTGTTCTACCCCCGCCTGAGTACCGGATCAGAGGAATTATTGATCAGTTGCAAAGTGAAAGCAGCGCTCACTTCCAGCCTTACATTACTTCAAACTCACTGAAGATAATGTTGGACCTCACGCGCAATGGCATAGCCTCGACAATACTCAGTGACTTTCCCGTCATTGATGAGTTATGCAACGGTACATTAAAAGCTATTCCTATCGATTATCACGCATTGAATGTAACACAAGTACAAATTATTTCGCGCCAATCCAGGAAGCTGTCCCCTCTTTCGCGTGATTTGGTGCATTACTTGGCAATGGCGATAAACGCACAGATTCGGCGCATCCGTGATTGCACCAGCAGAAATCCCAATAAGATTTTCTTGGTTCGGAAAAATGCCATAGCTACGGCAGTTGACTAGCCTCTTTTTTCTGAGCGATGTTTTCCATGATTCTCCATATGATGGATTTAGCGTCTTGAACTATTCGCTCATAATTCTGCGCATCCGGCCAATCCACCATGTAAAGCACCATAATGCCATCGATGTGTAACAGCACCTGGGTTGCGACCCGCTTGATGGTCTCACGCGATGCATCAGGGTAAACCCTGGTAAGGATTGTCGAAAATTTTCGCCTATTGACTCTGTACAGTTTACGCTGAAAAAGGCGCGCCTCTACATCCCGGAGTGCCATCCCCCAGAGCTCGACGAAGATAGCTGTAACATCCAGTCGCATGAGATCGCTAAACAAATAATCCAACACAGCACACATCTGTTGTTCGGGACTATTATAGGACTCCATCATGATGAGTTTATAATTTTTCAGATAGTCATTTACGGTATACCTGACCATCTCCAAAAATAGTTGATCTTTGGTCGGAAAAAAATATTGAAGATGACTCAGCGACATATCGACTTTTTTAGCCACGCTTCTCATACTGAATCCAGCATTTCCCGAGTCGAGAAATACCATCCTTGCCTCGACCAAAATAGCCGTACGTTTCTCTTCAGTCTTTTGATTGTTTTTAGCAACCCTCATTGAGAATTTCCTTTTTACCTAAAAATTGCAGAAATTATACAACACTCTTAATTCGCCTTAAAGACCATACTTGCTTGTATTCCATACAGGCTAGATATACCTGCCCGGTCAGATGCACTACTGTTTTACCCGATATCGTCATCGTCTCAGCTTAGTGCAGTCGTGGTCCACGACCTAGGGCACGATCAGCAAAAACCAATCCGCCCTAAACGCAAGTGAGACATTGGACGCACCACCTGGATGATTCGCCTTTGTTGCAGCAAGGGCAACAATAGGTACCTCTGCTGTCATTGTCCAACTCGTGACGGTGCGGGATATTAATTTCCTTTATATTCCGCTAGTACGATAGCGGCCCCTGAAACAATAACAATGGGCATTCGATCATGACATTGGCAAATAACTACGAACACCTCACCGCTGGGGCTAAATCCAAGATCGGCAAACGTACCCAAATCTTCATTAATGGTGAGTTCAGGGACCCGCATTCAGAAAAATACTTTTCTATCGCCGATCCTAGTAACGGTCTTGAATTAGGTCAAATCGCACAGGCAGACCAATTTGACGTCGACCTGGCAGTGGCCGCTGCACGCAAGGCATTTGAAGACAGCGCCTGGTCCAGAATGAGACCCTATCAACGTGAAGCTTTGATGCTGCGGCTCGCTGATCTGATTGCGGAAAATGCTCAGGAGCTTTCTGAACTCGAGACGCTCAGCAGTGGCCGCCTTATTCGAAACACTCGCGCATTCGATGCGGACCTGTCGGTTTATACGCTGCGTTATATGGCCGGGTGGTCCACCAAAATCTCTGGAAAAACCCTGGATCTATCCGTTCCTTACCTGCCGGATCAAAAATTCTTTGGTTTCACAAAACGATCGCCACTGGGTGTCGTCGCAGCAATTACCCCGTGGAACGTTCCGCTTTGCCAAGCGGTCTGGAAATTGGCACCTGTTCTTGCAACGGGGTGCACTGTTGTTCTCAAGCCCGCTGAGCAAACCCCGTTCACTACTTTGCGCCTGGCGGAGCTGTGTAATGAAGCTGGCATTCCACCTGGAGTTGTCAATGTCATTACCGGCCTAGGTCATGAAGTAGGTGCGGCGCTTGTTGAGCACCCTGGCGTGGACAAGATAAGTTTTACAGGCTCGACTGAGACAGGGAAACGAATCGCCGCAATAGCAGCGCCCCTGATGAAAAAATACACGCTTGAACTCGGCGGTAAGTCACCGGTCGTCATCGCCGAAGATGCCGATCTGAACATCGCTATTCCCGGCGCTGCCTGGGCTATTTTCGGCAATCATGGTCAAAACTGCTGCGCAGGTTCTCGGCTGTACGTCCACGAACGCCACTACGCCGAAGTCACTGCGGGAGTCGCTGAAATCGCACGGACCATCAAAATTGGCCCGGGTCTGGATTTAAGTTCGCAGATGGGTCCACTCGTTCATCACGCCCACCGCGACAAGGTGATGAGCATGATCCACCAGGGCCTTGAGTCCGGTGCAGAATTACTGTGTGGGGGCGAAACGATCAACAGCCCTGGCGCTTATATTCAGCCTACCATTTTGACCGACCTTACAAACAACAGCATCACATCCCAAAAGGAGATTTTTGGGCCGGTGCTAACAGCCTTTTCCTTCAAGGACGACCGTGAGGTTATCCAGCGCGCCAATGCGACCTCATTTGGTTTGGGGGCCAGTATCTGGACCAAAAACGTTGATCGGATCACGAGCTTCTTCGGCGGCGTGAAGGCAGGCACTATCTGGATCAATAACCACAATGTGCTGGATCTCAGTCTCCCCTTCGGCGGCATGAAGGATTCAGGCGCAGGTCATGAATTGGGTGAAGAAGGCTTACTCGCTCACACGTCACTCAAGGCCGGTGTTATGCGTGTTTTTGATCAGTCTGAATGAAGATTGGCGAGCTTTTTTAAACCATCAATATGAATTGTCTTCCCGCGTGCGTACAGGTATTACCCGATGAATGAACTCCTAAACGTAGTCGTGCTTAAACGAGTGCTGCAAGGTGATGATGTGGTCGTCATCGAGCTGGCGCGGGCAGACCGCGGCAATTTACCGACCTTTGAGGCCGGTGCCCATATTGATGTGCACCTACCCTCAAATGTGATCCGCCAATATTCGTTGTGCGGCGATCCCGCTGACGCAGGCATTTATCGCCTTGGGGTATTGAGAGATCCTCAATCCAGGGGTGGGTCCATTGCAGTCCATCAGGAATTACTTGAAGGCGTAAAGGTAAACATAAGCCTGCCTCGTAACCATTTCCCGCTGGACTTGAATGCCGAACGTTCAATCCTGCTCGGAGGGGGTATTGGCATCACACCGATGCTGGCCATGGCCTATGCGCTTGAAGCCAGGGGAAAGGCGTTTGAGATGCATTATTGCGCACGCTCACGTAGCCGAAGTGCGTTTCTTGAAGAGTTGGAGCTCTCCGGATTTTCCCAAGCTGTCCAGCTGCACTTCGACGATGAACCTGAAAGCCAACTGGACCTCAAACGCGTATTAGGAGGCAGCCAGGACACGGCTCACATCTATACATGTGGACCGGGAGGTTTTATGAAGTGGGTTATCAATAATGCTCTCGAACTCGGCTACCCTGATGCACACATTCACCGCGAATACTTTCAGGCCGACATTGATACCAATGGGTCTGGTTTTGAGGTTGTGGCGGCGCGCAGCGGTAAAACCGTCAATGTCATGACCGGGCAGACCATTTATCAAGCACTGGCTGAAGTAGGTATTGATATCGAAATATCCTGCGAGCAGGGTGTTTGTGGCACATGCCTCTGTGATGTTTTAGAGGGTGAACCAGACCATCGCGATGTGTATCTCACTGCTGATGAAAAAGCGGCGAACGATACGATATTGGTATGCTGTTCACGATCAAAGTCTCCACGATTGGTGCTGGACATATAACGTCAAAAGCGGTGCATCGCCGGCGTCATTTGCCTTGGCCGTCCTCAGCAATGTGATGACACACAGGCTATGGCGCAGGGATTGTCATGCGTTGCCGCTCAAGCAAACCCATTGAGCCCACCGGGATTTTTTCTTGCCGTATCGGCGGTTCAAATCCCCCTGTCTTACACATGACTACTGCTTTGCGCCGGTTAGTGTTGGCGCTAGCCATTCGGCAGTTTCAATCCAGCGCTGCCTGACAACGTGCAGCTGAGAATTTTATGCTTAAGAATAACCTTCAGGGTTTATGGAAATATCGAGTGCCGTTGTTGGGCATATTCAGTATCGCGACTGCTCTTGTGCTGGCTTTTGCCTGGGCAGGAGGATTCTTAGGCACCGGCGTTACCACAAAAGAGTTTCTGGGTGACTCCCTGGATAATTTTCCACCAGGCTATCGACGGGCCCACGGTAAGGGTATGTGTTTCAGTGGGACTTTTCATGCGAGCGGCGAGGCCGTCCCTCTGTCGACCTCACGTATTTTTCTACCGGCCAACATCCCAGCCGTCGGGCGTTTTTCAATCGGCACCGTGGACCCGCATGCGGCGGACAATTCGACGGCGACCGTCAGCATGGCACTCATGCTGGTAGGCGACGACAAGTCACAGTGGCGAATGAAGCTCAACAACGAACCCTACTTCGCGACTCGGGATGCCGAGGGTTTCCTGGCGCAGGTCGAGGCCTTTGAACCGGTGGCTGCCACTGGACAACCAGCCCCGGACAAGGTGGCCGCGTTTTTTCAAAAATATCCAGAGGCTCGCAAGTCTGTAGAGCGAGAGGCGAACGCGACTTGGCCGGCCAGTTTTGCAGGAACCGAATATAATTCCATCAACGCCTTCGTACTCATTGCAGCGGATGGAAAGCGTCAACCTGTGCGCTGGTCCATGCGCCCTCATGCGGCGGTAGAGATGTTGAGCAAAGAGGCTCATGCGCAAGCCAGTCATGACTTCCTGTTTGATGAAATAACTCAGCGTGTGGGTGTAGCACCCTTGTACTGGGATCTGGTATTCCAACTGGCCGAGGCGGGAGATCCGGTGAACGACCCTTCTCAACCATGGCCGAGCAACCGCAAGGAGGTAATCGCTGGGACGTTAGAGGTCAACCAGGTGGTAGAGCAAACTCATGGGGCATGTCGTGACATTAACTTTGACCCGACGCTTGTACCTTCAGGAATAGCGCTTTCAGACGATCCGGTGCTTGCAGCCCGTGCGGGTATTTACTCCCAGTCCTATAACGCCCGATTACGAGAAATAGGTTTTGGTAAAGCCACTGACGCGGTTGGCAAAAAGGAAATCAAATAATGCATACCCAGCAGAAGCACACCGGTGTGCAAAGTTTCAACTTCGCGGCACGGCTTCTCCATTGGCTCATGGCTGTCCTTATCCTGGCTATGCTATTTATAGGTGTAGGCATGATGTCTTCTCTGAGCCTGCGTCCCTGGCTCATTGATCTTCATAGGCCTCTGGGAATCGCCATTCTTCTTTTGGCTATCCTGCGTCTAGGCAATCGGCTTTTAAGCACCACGCCGCCATTGCCTGCCAGCGTACCGTACTGGCAGGCAATGGCGGCGCATGTTTCGCATCTATTGCTCTACTTGCTGATGCTCTGCCTGCCACTGCTCGGTTGGGCCACGCTCTCTGCCGGAAATTGGCCTGTCACCATGTTCGCGGGCTGGAACCTTCCACCCATTGCTCCTGTCAGCTCCGCGCTTTACGCTTGGTTTCGGGCCGCACATGGGTTATTCGCCTGGGTTCTGTTTCTGCTTGTGTTAGGACATCTTTGCGCAGCGCTGATACATGCTTGGATATACCGCGACGGCGTCTTTTCCAGCATCACGCGTAAGGCTCGTGGTAAATAAATGACGCACATCAACATGGCCACGATCGATCTGAATCTTCTCAGGACTTTTGTGGCTATTTGGGAATACCGCAGCCTGACAATCGCGGCCGAACGCCTACACCTCAGCCAGCCCGCCGTCAGTCACGCACTGCGTCGACTACGCGATGTGTTTGACGATCCGCTGTTCGTACGAACAGCAACGTCGATGGAGCCGACTGACGCAGCTATTCGCCTGCACGGCCCCATTGAACATGCGCTGATTATTATTCAAAGCGCATTAATGATGTTTTCGAACTTTGAACCGAAAACAGCGGATCGTACTTTTCGCATCTCCATGTCGGATATGTCGCAACTTTATGTGCTACCGACGGTGATGGAAGTGCTAGCGCGCGAGGCGCCGAAAGTACGCCTGGATGTGCGTCAAATGCCTATAGAGCAACTGGCTATGGCATTGCGCAAAGGTGATATAGATATCGCGATAGGCTATCTGGTAGAGCTTGGTGAAGAGTGCATCCACGAAAACTTGCTAGACGACGAATTCATTTGTCTGTTGCGCGACGGCCATCCTTTTCAGGAAGATGAATTGAGCGTTCAGGACATACTCGCCCTGCGCTATGTTGACGTTTCGAGCAATATTACCGGCCATGGCGTAACCGCCGATGCAGCATTCGGAAAGGCCGGCATTGCGCGCGAAATCGCTCTGAAAGTGCCTAACTTCACGATTGCCCCGAAAATCGTTGCCAACACTGATCTGGCATTGATTCTGCCGCGTGCCATTGCCATGCAGCTAAACCACGACCAGCGCTATCGGCTGCTGAGTCTGCCCATCGAATTGCCACCTATCTCGGTGGGACTTTATTGCCATAGCCGTTTCCTATCGGATGCCGGGATAACCTGGCTGCGCCGGTTAATCATTAGTCTGTTTGCCTCCGGCAGCCATACTGGAGTTCATATGAAATGAGGCGTGCGAGCATTCTTTATAAACCCTGTAACCCACGAATGGGGAACTGCAATTATTCAGGATGCCGACGTCTGTACGTTGACGGCTGCAGCCCGCCCCAGACGGTGAAAGTTTCTCCCAAAGTAAATCAGACTCTCCCCCTCTTCACGGACCTGAATTTGGTTAATTTCTACAAATAATACCGAATGCGATCCGACTTCCTTGATATCTACTATGTTTCCTTCGAGGCTTGCTAGGGCGTCGTTCAACACCGGTAGGCCCGAGGAGCCTGTCCGCCAATCCTGGCCGGCAAAACGTTCAGCAGGCGGCAGGTCGGTCATACCAGCAAACTGTCGCGCAACACCCTCCAGATCACCGGTCAGTATATTTACGCACAACGCCCTGTTGCCCAGCAACGCTTCATGAATTGAACTGTTACGGTTGATGCAAACCAATAATGTTGGGGGCGTATCAGTGACCGAACAGACCGCACTCGCAGTTAATCCGAAGCGACCATGGGGGCCATCGGTAGTAATGATATTCACCGCCGCAGACAACAATGACAGCGCTTGCCGGAAATGTTGTTTTGATTGATCGCTAACCATAACCTTCACCTGTTAATTATTGACTTGGTGAATCCATGTTGAGAGGGATTGTTCATTCGGTCAAATTCGCTTTACTCATACGCACTATTGACAGCAGGAATAGCCGTCGCACTTAAACGCCCTCCCCTTTAGAGGCGCATGGCACGACAGTTAATTCCCACGGATTATTTACCTTATTCATATTTCGAATTTGATTTTTTCTTATCAGCCCACGCATTCTGAACGTGTATGCAATCACCCTAGCCAGAGAACAATAAACATGAACAGCAAAAACAATTTCGATTATCGTGACACACGTAAAGGCGCTCCAATCAGCATCAAGGCGGTTTCCCTGGATGATGTGATTGCGGAGATTGCCGAGCGTCGCAGCGAGTTTAACCAACGCTCCCATGTCCCTTTAGACATGATCGAAAAAATGAAAGCAGTGGGTATCTTCCGCGCCAGTACTCCCAAATGTTTCGGTGGCGATGCGCTGCCTCCAGCCGAGTTCCTACGCATCGTAGAGCGGGTTTCCGAAGCCGACGGTTCGGTCGGTTGGGTGACCGCGTTCGGCTCAGCCAACATCTACCTGGCGGCACTCCCCCCGGCAACCCAAGCGTTGATTTATGCCAACGGGCCAGACCAGGTCTATGCTGGCGGCCTTTACCCTCTACAACCCGCCAAAGAGACTGAAAATGGCTGGGAAGTCAGCGGGCACTGGCGGTTTGCTAGTGGGTGCAAAGGCGCCAACTGGATTGGTGTAGGCATAGGTGGCACATCGGCCAACGGTGGAGGACCGACGGCAGGCAAACCGCTGACCGCTGTGTTCCCGGCAAGCGAAGTGCAGATCGTCGACAACTGGAATGTTGTCGGGATGCAAGGGACGGGGAGCCATGACCTCAAATTGCACCAAAAGAACATCCAACGCGAGTGGACTTTCGTGCGGGGCAGTGCCTCCACAATTGACGAGCCCCTCTATCATTACCCGTCCGTTTCCTACCAGGCGCAAGTTCACGCCGCCGTTAACCTTGGGCTGGCACGCGCAGCACTGGACTTGGTGATCGCAATGTCGGGCAGCACCAAGACTGTCACCGGTGCCCCGCGCTTGGGTGATCGAGCTTATTATCGCAGCGAACTGGGTAAGGCAGAGGCGATGCTGCGAAGCGCCCAGGCGTTTTTCTACGAATCCGCCGAAGCTGTATGGGCTTCGCTCATCGCCGGTAATGCGGTGACCCTGCAGCAGACTAACTTATTACGCCTCAGCGCCACCCATGCCGCTCATACCGGAGCGGACGTAGTCATGAAGGCTTATCGACTGGCGGGGACTGCAGCCATCTTCAATGACAATCGTCTGCAATGGATCGTACGCGACTCCATGGTGGTGACACAGCATGCTTTCCTCGGCGAAGCGACTTACGACGGCGCTGGCGCGGTGTTCGCCGGCATCGAACCGACCATCCCCTATCCTTGAGTACCATTATGCACAGCATCTTCTACCACGCTGCTGCAGCCTCTAGAACTGATTCTGCAAGAGAAATATGCAACCTTGTTAGCGCGTCTCTACCAACTGAACGAACGTCGCGTCCAGGTCGTTTGGGTTGAAGATTGTCGCCATCGGGCTGCATCGGGCCACCATCAGTCGATGTCTGCAAGTTGGTGAGTGGGCAATATCAGTTTTAATATGCGGCACACAGCTGTTTTCGCTCAAGTGTGTCATCAAGCGACCGATAAAAACTTATGCGCTGGGCCATCCGCCGCTGCTTGCGGGGAGCACATTCCACGATCTGGGAAAACCATGACAATAAGAACAATGAACATTGCTCCGCGCGCATTTCTGGGGTTCTCCCTGATAGGCGCGCTCATGCTGATTCTCGGCCTCTTCGCCTTGTCTCAGATGAGCAAGATCCGAGCAGCTGGCGACGATATCGCGATAAATGGCGTCCCTAGCTTTCAGACCCTGAATGCTCTCACGGTGACGGGCGTCCGTATGCGGGTTTTATCGCATCGGCTGTTGACTGATCGCGAACCGAATATTCAGAACAGGACCATCGAATTACTTGAGGAACAAAACCAACAACTTAACAAGTCGCAGGCAGCATACGCCAAACTGATTTCATCTCCTGTAGAGCAATCCGACTACAACGACTATATGCGGCTGATGGGTGAATATCGCAAAATTGAAACGCGCCTTGTTACCCTCAGTCGGGCTGGCGATCTGCAGGAGCTAACGCGCGTGCTGAACGCCGAATCTGCGGCTAACGCTGAGCAGATCAACGTAGCGTTGAATAAGCTTACTGACTTCAATAACGCCCAGCTGGCTATCATCAATCAATCCGCTGCTGACCAGTACAGCTCTGCGTTCAACTGGGTTGTCGGCCTACTCATTATTGCCTCGCTACTGACTATGCTGTTTGCCTGGATGCTGACCAAGAGCATCACCCAACCGATAGCGTTGGCACTTGAAGCGGCTGAAACCATCGCCGAAGGTAATCTGACCCGACCGATAAAGGTTGATGGCACTGACGAAGCGGGCCGGTTGCTGCTCGCCATGCAAAAGATGCAAGAGAAACTGCGCGATACCTTGATGCGTATTTCCGGATCCGCAACACAACTGGCTTCCGCTGCCGAGGAGCTGAACGCAGTTACCGATGAAAGCGCCCGTGGCCTTGCGCAGCAGGACAACGAAATAGAGCAAGCTGCGACTGCAGTCAACGAAATGACCAGCGCCGTCGAAGAAGTGGCGCGTAACGCAGTGAGCACTTCCGAGGCGTCAAAAAACGCGACGGCGTCAGCAGGCGATGGCCGGGATCTGGTTCACGAAACCGTCAACGCTATCGAACGCATGAGCGGGGATGTGCAAAGCACCGCCGATCTGATTGGTAATCTTGCGGAAGAGTCCCGCGACATCGGCAAGGTTCTGGACGTGATTCGTGGCTTGGCGGATCAGACCAACCTGCTGGCGCTGAACGCAGCTATCGAAGCGGCCAGGGCCGGTGAAGCCGGTCGCGGCTTCGCGGTTGTCGCCGATGAAGTACGCGCTTTGGCCCATCGCACCCAACAGTCCACCAGCGAAATTGAACGCATGGTTGGCAGCATTCAAGGCGGTACCCAAAAAGCAGTCAGTTCAATGCGTAACAGCACTGACCGTGCTGAATCTACCCTGAACATCGCGAAAGGCGCAGGCCTGGCGTTGGAAACCATCAACACCGCAGTGATCGAGATCAACGAGCGTAACCTGGTCATCGCCGCCGCTGCGGAAGAACAGGCTGCAGTCGCCCGTGAAGTGGACCGCAACTTGGTCAACATCCGGGACCTGTCGACGCAATCTTCCAACGGCGCCGCCCAGACGAGCGCCGCCAGCGGCGAGTTGACCCGCCTGGCGGTAGACCTGAACAGCATGGTGTCGAGGTTTCGCTTGTAAGAGGTATTGGGGGCCATCTGTTGGAGCAGGCTTGCCCGCGAGAGCGATGACGCGGTTTGCCTGATATACCAAGGCGCCTAGTTCGCAGGCAAGTCTGGCTCTCACGGAGTTCAATTTGAACCCTGATTCCGTCCACACAGTTACGGCCATTGGCGCTAAGTGTTCCGTTGGCGTGCGGGCCAACATGGCCACCCTCTCAGCTTTCCCATCGCTGGTGCGCAAGGTGACAGCGTCTGTCGATACATCCAGCGCACTAGGCTCGAACGCAGCGTGATCGATTTGGCCAACCCGTTTCTGCGAACTGAGTCGCTTACCTTGATCGCTTAAAAATAATGTTTCAGAAATCCCGCTCATTTTCAGCCGCTTCTTGAAAAAAACACTTTGAACTGAAGCCTAAAACACTTACGTGCGCATGCCTTGCGCGGAGCGCTGGCGATGATGCCTGGCCCCTAAGAAAATTACGGCTTGACCTTGCCTCTGGGTTCTCGTTAACTTCTCGCTACCTCCTACCTTCCGATAGGAAGCCAATCATGAGTTTGTTATGGAAAAGAGTCATTTCGGCAATCCTTCACTAAAGTTTGCCATTGCCTTGGGCGCCATCGCCGCACTGGGGCCCTCAGCCGTCGATATGTATTTGCCAAGCCTGCCCGAAATGGCGGTTGATTATTCGACCAGTGTTGCCAGCATTCAGCTGACGCTCACGGTCTTTTTGTTGGCAATGGGGCTTGGGCAATTGCTGTTCGGGCCGGTAGTTGACGCCTTTGGCCGTCGACGTCCACTGATAGCAGGCTTGTTGCTGTTCAGTTTGAGTGCGCTGGCTGCAGGAGCGGCACCAACCCTTGAGTGGCTACTCGTGGCACGATTTGCCCAAGGGATAGGCAGTGCTTTGACGTTGGTAGTCATCATGAGCATGGTGCGTGACGTCACTCAGGGCGTTCAGGCAGCAAAACTTTTTGGCCTGCTGCTGACCATTCAAGGTGTTGCTCCCATCATCGCCCCGGGGTTGGGTGGTTACATTGAGGCGCATTTCGGATGGCGGGCCGTCATGCTGGTACTGGCTGTTCTCGGTGCGCTGGTGGCGGTGAATTCGATGGCTGTTTTGCCTGAAACACTACCAATGCAAAAGCGCGAGCCATTGAATATGCGACTGGCGATACGCACGTATGCGCGCATCGCAAAAGACGGTCGTTTTCTAAGGCCCGCCTTAGCGCTGTCAGCAGTGTTCTTCTTTCTCTTTGCCTATGTGGGCGGCGCTACATTTGTTTATCAGAAGGAGTACGGACTGCCTGCTGCCCAGTTCGGTACGCTGTTTGGCGCAACCGGCATCGCGATTCTCATAGGGGCGGTCGTGGCGACCAGACTGGTGGGCAAGTACGGTTTGGCCCGCATGGCAACGGCTGGAGCTTTTTGCATCTTCGCAGGTTCTGTCATGGCCTACGGCGCAGCAGTATCTGGTTCTAGTTTGTACTGGCTGGCTGCCGGTGTCGCGGTAGCACTGCTTGGATTGGGGATTGCAGAAACCTCACTGATGACGCTGGTGATGTCTTCGCAAACCACTGCCCTGGGTTCAACGGCTGCATTGCTCGGCGCGTTTCAGCTTGGCATCTCGGCCTTCGCCACACCGTTGACCGGTTGGGCGAGCAGCTATGGCGCCACTGCCTGGTGCGCATTCCTGATAGTCTGCGCCGTTATGGTGGGTGCGCTGACCTGGGGCAGTGTGCGCGAAGGCAGAGCCGAGCACATCACCGCGTTAAATCATTGAATTAAAAGGTCATCCCGATGAAAGTGCTGAGCCCTTCGGCAAGCAGAATCTGTGATATCGCTCTGGTGCATTTCGCTGAGCGGGGATACGACGCCTCGTCGCTCAATGAAATCGCTGTCGTGGCAGGTATGCGCAAGCCCTCGTTATACGCGCACTTCAAGAGCAAGGATGATCTGTTCAACGCCGTGCTGAATCTGGCGCTGGCGACGGAGAGGCACTATATCGAAGAGATGTTTGCAAGCGTCCCGGCGAATGATGACGAGCCTGGCAAGCTGTACACGGACAATCTTTCAAACCGCTACGAGTCTTCCGCAGCTCTGCGTTTCCTGCTGCGCACGGCATTCTTTCCGCCTTCGGAGTTAAAGGCATCGGTTGCAAGTGGCTTTGAAGCCTATCTGGATCGTCTTCGCGAACGCTTTGGCGCAAGCCTTGAGAACAGGTATCCAGCACTGTCGGCGAACGAGATTTCGATGTTTCAGGATGCTTATATCGCGGTTATCGACAGTCTTCATGTCGAGTTGATTTACTGTAGTGAAGGCACCTACTGTCGGCGTCTTACCGCTTTGTGGCGCATTCTTGGTGATTCGCTGTCTCTGGCTGTGGGGAACGTGGAGCATGAGTAACTTATCCATGCAAACGGTGCATGTAGTGGTCAACTAATCCCGGACACGACGTTAAGTTTTTCAACCTTGGCTGATGCTGTTGATCAACGCTGCCGAGTTATCCACGATCGACTTGCGTAGAATCGCAACCGTTTCGGCGGGGACATGTTCACCCGCCATCAGCAGCTCGCTCGGCAAATCACCGCTGCGCGCCAATACCCGGAAGGCATTACGTTGGTCTTGCGGCTCCTGCGCCATGAAGGTTTCGTAGTCCGAGCGCCCCATGCCCATGGCACTCAGGTCGCCACGTTTAAGCCCCCCATGCCAAGCGCAAGTTGGTGGGTGACTCCCCCAGCGTCTGCCACCGTTTTGGCAACGTGTTCCACCAGCTAGAATGCCCATCGACGGCGTGTTAGGCCTGATGGGGCGACGGCCAGTAAGGACCAACCGCTCCAACCATTGATCCAGTAGGGCCCCAACGCGCGCCGGGCTGCCTCGGCCTAGTTTCAGTCGCACCCGCTCCACGGTGGGCCGCTCTCCGCGGCCCAATACCGCGTCCGCGGCGGCGAACAGGTCGTTTCCGGTACGCCTACCGCCATGCCATGCCCTCCGCTATATTAGGTCTGATAATTAAATGTTATCCGACCTCATCTTCCTAAATATGGATTTAAAATACGTTGGACGTATTAAATATTACAAACCAGATTTCGCAGGTCGACGAAACGCCGCTGGACCTGCATTTTCTGACGCTAAACGCCCAGGAGGCAGCCGCAGCCTTTATTGCAGCAGGCACGGCGGCCAATACTGTGCGCAGCTATCGGAGTGCCCTCGCCTATTGGTCGGCGTGGTTACAACTGAGATATGGACACGCGTTAGGCGATACGCATTTACCCGTCGAAGTGGCGGTCCAGTTTGTGGTTGATCACCTCGCCCGTCCGACGGACGACGGCAAATGGGTGCATTTATTGCCAGCATCCATTGATGCTGCGCTTATCCGCGCAAAGGTCAAAGCCAAGCCGGGTGCGCTGGCCTATAACACCGTCAGTCATCGACTTTCGGTGCTGGGCAAATGGCATCGATTGAATAGCTGGGATAGCCCCACCGATGCACCGGTGCTCAAGAGCTTGCTACGCGAGGCACGCAAGGCGCAGTCACGCCAAGGGCTATCGGTGCGTAAGAAGACCGCCATCGTACTTGAGTCTCTACAGGCACTGCTGGCCACCTGCACTGATGGTCTTCGCGGTCAGCGTGACCGCGCCCTCCTCCTGCTGGCCTGGAGCGGCGGTGGCCGACGGCGTTCTGAGGTGGTGAACTTACAAATTAGCGATGTACGCCAACTGGATACCGACACCTGGTTGTATGCGTTGGGTCTGACCAAAACCAACACCGGCGGGGTACGCAGAGAAAAGCCGCTACGCGGTCCCGCGGCTGAGGCACTTAGCGTTTGGCTATTGGCAGCACCGGCGGAGTCAGGACCTTTATTTCGACGTATGTATAAAGGAGACAAAGTTGGATCAACGGGTCTGTCCGCTGACCAGGTGGCGCGGATTGTTCAGCGCAGAGCCAAATTGGCGGGCCTCGAGGGCGATTGGGCAGCGCACAGTTTGCGCTCAGGCTTTGTGACCGAGGCTGGCCGCCAGGGTGTACCGTTGGGTGACGTTATGGCAATGACCGAACATCGCAGTGTGAGTACGGTGATGGGCTACTTTCAAGCGGGTGCACTGCTCGAAAGCCGAGCCACCACCCTACTCAAGTTCTCAACAGTTGAGAACGAAGATACCTCCGGGGGGCATCACCTTGCCAGTGACTCAAAGAACCAAGCGTAATAGCCGCTAAAATGGACTCTCAATATGTGCGTCGATACGTCGAGACTTGCCGTTACATCAGCGATTGGTGGCTTCTTTTCGCACACTTGATTTTTAATCATTCGGGGGAACACGGGTTGCTCATGGCCTCAGTTGAGGCTAAGAGGTGCCCATAAATTCTGCTCCTCCGCGCCCGCCCGACTAGTGCCTTCCAAGAGCATGGTAATGGCTTTGTGATTTCAGTCCGGTTACGCTGATGCGCATCAGGGAGGAAGCGCGATGAGTCAGTATCTGTTGAGTTTTGCCAGACAGAACCTTGAAGGGCGAAACGAGCCTTATCTTATCCTCCTCTGGTGCATGTACCAAGCGAACCAGAGCAAGGGCCGCTATTCCGATCACATTAAAGCCCACATCACGGCAGCAGCAGATCAACTGCTGGGGCGGGATTATCAGCGTGTCGCCGCGCGCTTCAAAAGGGTGCTCGAAAATAGGCCCGAACTGGATCAGATCCCACCGTCCGATCTAGGTGCGTTGGACTACCTTCGCGTAAAAAACTTCCGTGGATTCGGAGAGTTCGGCTCTGACGACAAGGGCAATTTCATTCGCTTCAGCAAACTGAAAAACATCTTCTATGCGCCCAATGGAGGCGGTAAATCGTCGCTGTGTGAAGCGTTGGAATTAGGCACCACCGGAGACATCAAGGAAGCTGCCCGCCGCAAAACTAAGGTAAAGGAGTACATTTCACGGGGAGAGATTAAGCCCCAATTAATGCTTATGGGCAAAGACGGGAGCAAGGTCAATCAGAGCATCAGTTGGTCTAGTTGCTTCATCGACCGCAACCGGCTTCAAGAATTCTCGCTATTGGGTTCCAAGGACACGGGCAGCGGAGAAGGTGATGTGCTGGCCACCCTGTTCGGCTTAGAAGAACTACAAGAAGTCATCTCCCGTTTTGTTCGCCCGGAAAGCTTCACTCTTAAAACCTCTATGCGTACCGACCGGGCTGAAGCCCTCGCTGCCTTGGAGCGTGATCGGGCACAGCTCGGGCAGGCGCTGCGCCGACACAAGCATGACCTGCAGCGTAAGCGTCCGGCAGACACACCTTGACCACACCATTCTCCCCCGTGCTCCTCAAAACCACGCTCATTTGCAAGGCTTTAGTAAGCGCTTGGTTAAGTCACCGTGGTTCGGAATTCGCGCTTAGAAAACTCAATAGATAGTGAAGTGGGACGCCTCAGACCTCGGCAGATGGTGCGGATAAGATAAAGATTCGGTCGTCTTGGATTACCAGACCCATTCTCCGCGCCTTAGCTTCGGTTATCAGCGCCCATTATCAGACTGAGGAGCTTTTTAGCAGGTCAACTCCGAGCGCGAGAACGTTCGTTCAGCTACTGCCCTTATGCTGATGAGGTTGCCAGATTTGCACGGGCCCACTCCTCAGCGGTCGTGACTTGAGTCGACTGCTGCGCGTTGAAAGTGCCTGCTTTAGGCCAGGCCACGCCTCTGCCCTGGGCGAACACAGCGCGGTACTTCTTGATGTGATGCGTTGGGTCTCTCTCCAATTCTTGGAGCAAGTACGGAACAGTCCACACGTTACGTTTGAACGGGCGACCCAGTACACGTTCGAGGAGGCTCGCAACCTCTCCGTACGTCACTGTATCTCCCGAGAGGTACACAATCTGATCGCGGAAGCGAGGTTCGAAGAAAACAATTTCCGCTGTCAACGCACCAATGTCTTCTGGAGTCGTGAGCGTCACGCTGGTCTCAAGACTGCCTAGCGCGTTCACGGTATCGTTTTCGAAGTCAACCACCTCGAATACTGGCTCGAATAGAAAGCTGGTGAACATACCCGTCGAGATGATTACCCATTCAGTTTTATCCTGGGCGCGAAGCAATTCGCGTACATCAAGCTGAGCATCGAACAGATCTTGAGGACTGCCCCGACCGATTACCTCGAAGTCGACACCAAACTGCCAAGGAAAGTAGCGCTTCACACCGGACTTGAGAGCTGCTGTAGCCAGCTTCATCGGGGTTTCCCGGCCTGCAACCATGCCTGCGCAGCCTATTACGGTATCGAACCGTGCGAACACTTCAGCCAACTGATCGATTGAATTATTCACGAGATCTGCGGCCACCATCTGGATGCCAAGATCTCGAAGCTCATCGATTTCGACCTTTTTCTCGGGCACCTGAGTGTTGATGGTCGAATCCCTGAGCAGGACGCTGATTGTGGAGCCGGGCGCGCGCTTTGCTACTCGCGCAAGATTGCGCAGAACCGGCAGCCCAAGCTCACCGGCGCCTAGAACGAGAATGGATTGGGGGGAAAGCTGGGTCACTTCGGTCATGATTTCTCCTGAGACCTGTTGCCTGTAAGATGAACAAATGCTTGCACGATTAGGCAACGTTCGTAAGAAGGCACACCTGTGATACCAGAGAATGAAATGACCGATCAGGAGGCTCTCAGCCAGGCAGAAACAATTTGCCGAACGCTTAGAGAAGACGATGATGGCGTCAGACGAGAAGTGCTTGCTCACGCAGGTAGCCGCTGGTCGTTAGGTATTCTGCATGCCCTGGGGGTTTACGGCACGATGCGCCATGCCGAAATAAAAAGGCAGATGACTGGGGTGACTCAGCGGATGTTAACCAAGACGCTACGCTCCATGGAGCGGGATGGGCTAGTGGTTCGGCGGGAGTTCGGTGAGATTCCGCCACGTGTCGAGTATGAGCTGACGCCGCTGGGTATGGGACTGTTGATCCGCATGTCACCTATCTGGACTTGGGTTGTCGAGAACGTTGAGGATTTCCGCAAGGCGCGGCGTATTTTCGACAGTCAGGATGACAAAAAACCCGCATGGCAAATACCTCCATCGACACCATTAGATTCAGACGCGTCGGACTGAATGTAGCTCATAGCGTGTTAGGAGCCCTGTGCCCATTGATGCGGTAGTAATTGGTCAATTGCACTGGCCCTCTGTGTCGCCAACCGCGTCAGTACATCCTTGAGATACGCGAACGGATCATGCCCATTCATGCGTGCCGATTGAATCAAGCTCATAATTGCCGCCGCTCGTTTACCGCTGCGCAGTGATCCGGCGAAGAGCCAATTCGAACGGCCAAGGGCCCAAGGCCGGATCGTATTTTCGACCCGATTGTTGTCGATGGGCACAGCACCATCATTGAGGTAGCGCGTCAGCGCTACCCAGCGTTTCAGGCTGTAATCCAGAGCCTTGGCTGTGGCCGAGCCCTCGGGCACAAGTTCGCGCTGAGCCAGCATCCACTCATGCAACTTCTCCGCGATAGGAATCGCCATTTCTTGACGTAATCGCCAGCGATCTTCATCGCTCATCTCTTTGGCCTTTCGTTCAACCTCGTATAGGCCGCCGATTGAGTGCAGCGCCTGTTCGGCCAGTTGGCTTTTGTTCGCCACATGCAGGTCGAAGAACTTGCGGCGAGCATGGGCCATGCAGCCGATTTCGGTGATGCCCCCTTCGAAGCCGGCCTTGTAGCCTGCGAAGCCATCGCAGACCAGCTTGCCGTTCCAAGTGCCCAGGAAGTTGCGCGCATGTTCGCCAGCACGGCTCGGGCTGAAGTCGTAGACTACCGCCTTCAGTGCCGAGAATGGTGTCGTGCAGTAGGCCCAGACATACGCTCGGTGCGTTTTCTTTTCACCCGGTGCCAGCATCTGCACGGGTGTTTCATCGGCATGGACGACTCGCTGGGCCAGCACTGCCTCGCGCAGTGCTTCCACGAGCGGTTGCAGTTGTACGCCGGTTTGACCCACCCACTGCGCCAGTGTCGAACGGGCGATGGGCAGCCCGGCGCGGCCGAAGATTTTCTCTTGGCGATACAGCGGCAGATGGTCGGCGAACTTGGCCACCATGATGTGGGCCAGCAGGCCTGCGGTCGGGACGCCTTTGTCGATGACGTGCGCCGGTACCGGCGCCTGGATTAGCGTTTCACACTGCTCGCAGGCCCACTTTCCACGGATGTGACGCTCGACGGTGAATACGCCGGGCGTGTAGTCGAGCTTTTCGCTGGCGTCTTCGCCGATGCGCTTGAGGGCGCAGCCGCACTGGCAGTGGCTGTTGTCCGGTTCGTGATGGATCAGCGTGCGAGGAAACTGCGGTGGCAGCGGTGCGCGCTTGGGTTGCTGGCGCACTTTGGCTTCGACAGGTGCCGGTTGCAGAGCCTCAAGTTCGGCTTCGATAGCGGCGATATCCGTATCGATCAAGTCGTCGAGCAGGCTGGCTTGATCCGGGCTCAACTGCTCGCTGCGCTTGGCAAACTTGAAGCGTTTGAGCAGCGCGATCTCGTGGGCCAGTTTCTCGTTGACCGACTTGTGATGAGTGATTTGCTTGTCCATTGTCTCGACGCGCTGGATCAACTGCGCCGCCAGGGCACGCAGTTGTTCAGGGTTTAATTGATCGAGATTTGGATGCAAAGTCATGCCGCCGATTTTGCCAGAGAGGGCTGATGGCGACGATAGACTGATGGGCCAATTGCGCTGGCAAGCACGCCATGGCAGATGTTAAAGCATCGAGATGATTCCGCCTGCACCGACGCGCTGCCAAGGTAAACCGAGCACCAGGGCCTGAAGTTGCTCGGCATCCAACTCAACTTCGGAGCCGTGTCGCACACCCGGCCAGAAGAAGCGTCCTTGATTCAAACGCCGGGCGGCAAGCCAAATCCCCACGCCGTCATGCACCAGCACTTTCATTCGATTGGCGCGGCGGTTGGCGAACAGATAGGCACAGTGCGGCTTCGCCGCACCGAACACCGCCACGACTCGTGCGAGCGCGGTTTCAGTGCCGGCGCGCATGTCCATGGGCTCGGTGGCGAGCCAGATGGAATCGACGCGGATCATCGCAGCAGGTCTCGTAGGAAAGCAGAACACGCCGCTGCATTTTCTGCTGGCCAACTCACCACGACTACACCTTTTGGATGCGGCACTTCGATTCGGATCGTGGCAGGAAGGGCCTGATGCATCGGCACCGGCGGCGAAGTCTTGACCGGGATGAAGGCAGTTTGCAGTGCCAGGTTTTTCTGCGCATGCACCCGAATCCATTTATGGACGAGGTTTGCATTGAGGTTGTGGGTCAAGGCGACATTGGCAATTGAAGTGTCAGGATGGGCGCACTCAGTAATGACCTGGGCCTTGAAGGACTTGGAATAGGAACGGCGTTCTTGTGGCATGGGCGTCCGCTTAAAAAGGCTAAAAATGGTGTCCACTTAAATTTAGGTGGACACCATCGCCTTAACCGATGGCATCAGGAAGATGTGTTGCTCGGACGGTTACCCTGCAGCGATCCATCTGCGAGACTTGTAAGCTGCTGGGCCTGCGACCAGATCAAGATTTTGAGATTCGTCCCAAGGTTAAGCGGCTGCGCCAATTGATAGACATGCATATCCGTGGAGCTGAACGACTGCGGGCAGCCAAAGCCCCTGTTGCTATCCCCGAGAAACAAGTCTGGCGTACTTGTGCCATTGCCAAGCGATTACTCCGTCGCCGTGCCCTCATCGAGCGCGCGTTGTTGGATATGGCCAGCGAGATCAACTATCGCGCTATCTTCGACGCGCTGGAGGCTATCGAACAGCATGTCGGGCAGGCCTGCCCAGCATGCCTGACCCCTCTCGATCAGGTCGTCATGAACCCGTTCGAGAGGGCGCGGGAACAGCTCAAGTCACTCAGCGCTCTGGAGTTTTTGAAGCAATCCAGGCAACGGAGTGATGCTCGGATCGCACTCTGGGCTTCAAAGATCGCGACGGGCATCAACGATATACAGCGCAATGAGTATGCCGACATTTCCTGCCCATTGAAGATGGATGAGCTGGTGGGAATGCTTGCTGAGTTTCATGCAGCTACCGATCGCTCGAAGGTCGCACCATCCGTTCTCGAGTCGTTCCTGACGCTGTGTGATGCCAATACCGAACTGATTGAAGCCTATCTGCGAACTTGTGAGCGCCGACGGTTGGAAGTTGGTCAGGCAGAAACTCAGGCGTCCCGACTCGATATCCAGGTGGATCGGCTCAAGAAAGTTGATGATTTGCTGAAGCGGTTATTCGAGAGTAAAGCTCGGGCGGAGACTGAGTTCAAAACCGCTAACCTCAATATGGCGCAATTGATAGGGCAGAAAACCGTCCTACTCAATGATGCGGTTGATAACAGGCACTTCAACCAGTTGCTTAAGGATCTGGAGACCGAATATCGAACGCTTTACAGCGATCTGCTGGACTACAAGCTACAGCTCGAAAAAAACCGCATCACAGGGATCGAAGCCAAGGCTGCCGAGTACTACCGGGCAATTAATAACCATGACGACGACCATGAGCAGATTCAGGCACTGAGCTTCCATAAGCTTGCTGATGGCTACCGGATCAAGATGACAAACATGGATGGATCCTTAGTTGATGCATTCTCAATGCTTAGCGAAGGGCATCTGCGGACACTGGGTCTATCAATCTTGTTGGCAATGGCCGAGAAAAAAATTTTCCGCTAATCGTGTTTGACGATGTCGTCAATGCCATCGACACGGATCACCGATCCAATATCATTGATCTGTTTTTCAACGACGCCTACCTACGCCGCATCCAGATGGTGGTCACCACCCATGACCGTCTGTTTTGGGAGCGTTTCTGCATCATCGCCGACCGGCATCCTCAACGCGACCAGCATTCGAACCATGTACTCAGCTACACAAATAAGGGCATCGTGGTGATCGATCATGCCGGTGGTTTTCAGAAGAAGGTGCAAGTGGCGTTGTCAGTCTTCGATGTTCGCCAGGCGTTGCTGTACTGCCGTGTCTGGTTTGAGTCAATGGTGCTTGAGTTCTGCATCGAGAAAGGTGTGCAAGTGACCGCGAACTTCAATAAGTCCCAACTCAAAAAGAGCATGTACCTACAAGTCAGCTTGGAACACACGTTTGACTTGATTCTACCGTATATTGACTACGACCTGTCACACTTCAATGTTATCAAGAAAGATCTTGTGAACTGGCGCGGACAAAATCAAGAGCACCATGCGTTTGATGAGGGTAGTTTAAACTTTGTACACTCGAAGACGAGCAGTGAGGTCTTGAGAATTTACGACGCCATTCGCTTTCTGGAATGCCAGCTCTTCGCCGCCGAGAAAAAAGAGTCCAGAGTAAAATACATTGCCGAGGTCAATGAAAAAATTCAGAGAGGTCAGAGAAAACTGCTAGGCCTAGCCGAAGCACCCCAAGAGGCAAAAGACAAACATATTGCGGCCTTGAGAGTTCTGGAAAGGGACGCTGCTGAGGCCTCTCAAGAACTTCAGTTCATTGAACGATACGATGCACGACCTAGGACTTAAAAGAGTTGGTGTAAATTTTTTGTTGAAGCATAAAATCCTTGTGATTAGGGTGATCGCGTCCGCTTGAAATAGACGAATACAATCGTCTTTAATACGGGGATTCGAAATTTGTCGTCGCCATCTTCTAAAGAGATTCCGCGAAAGTCGGAGTCTTCACTTGTCCAGAATTAGGAATTTAGGAAGCAAGGAATTCCTATCTCTGCCTTCAAATCGCTCAATGAATGCTGTTTCAATCAGGACTTCGGGCGGGGTCATTCAGCTGATTGAGCTCTCCAAGCATACTTGAACGTTCGTACCCATGAATTAGCACCTACGCACAAAGGCACAGCAGCCTACTTCAAAGGCCCTACGTTCTCGTCGTACGCGGCTCGTCATAAATGCCTACCTTCGAAAGAGCTAGCGACCAAACCGAAGCTGGCTATAGAAAATGCGTGAGCCGATATTTTTTTCAAAACGCGTAAAGAGGCAATCAAGCTTACTACCCCTCTTTCGAGGAAACTTCCCTAAATAGCTATGCAAGAACTCATAATCCGCCGGAGTTGCACAACCGAAATGTATCATTGGAATAATTTCTTCTGCTTTAGGAAACGCTATATGGTGCGCCATGCAAATAGCCCGCAGTTGCAAAATTTCCTTTTCTTGGACCCCACCAAGAACGTAGGCCGCAAGCATCTGGCTGCCAAATCTTGCTCGCACATCACTTAGTTCAGCGCCATAAAGAACTGCGTCCTCAAATGTAACAATTTGACTGTATTTTTTTGCAGGTTTGCGGCCAAAAAGTAGACGTGCTACACCGGCTTCATGATTGTAGGTCGGCGCCAGGAGGAAGAGATCATATAGATTGTCAAATAACTTACATGTACGTTTATTCTGACGCTTACGCCAAAGTTGGACGCGATGAATTAAATTTCTGCGCAGTCTCTGAAAACTCATGCTCTGCCAAGGATCGAGGGCTATATTAGGCTGGACACTTTGTACGTAAGCATCCCAACTCTTTCGGAACGTCGCATTTGTCCGCAGACTTGATAGATCTACTCCATGGAAAGGGCATAGTACAGCATCTCTTGCGCACCAACTTCTACGCCATCCTGGCATTTGGCCCTTTGCAACGTCCTCACGCAAACAAATAGAGCAGAAATGCGTTCTTCGGCCAGGATTGACAAGAGCTATATTTTTTGATCTAAAAAAACATTTGGTCAGCTGTGTATTTAACGTTAAGGAAATAGTATTCTCTTTAAAGTAGTTAGTCGAGAAATCAAAGTCTAGATCTTCATCAACGACATTAACTCCGCCCCATGCTGCCCTTGGTCGTGCCAAGAGCAGTTCGCGCTCTCTCACAACTATTCGATGTTTCAAAGATATTCGATAGAACCATGATGTTAACGTTTCATCATAAAAGGGTGAAGGTAGGCCACATAATAAACTCATTAGTAAGACCAAGGCTTTTCTGCTGCAGCCTTCAAACATTCTACATCTATGCGTTCCTTGCCATTCTTGAGTGCGTAACATCCGGCGCTGCGTATCAGGTCTATGACTTTATCCATGCGGCCGTGAGTACTTTGCAAAATAACCCTTACTATATTTTTCTCGTAGAGCTTGGAGGGTTCCCTTAGCGGTAGCTTCTCTTCAATAGAAAGTAGAAACGATCTAAATTCTTCAGTTTCTCTCCAGTCATTTAGCAAAACTTCAGTGAAACGTCGTTTAGTTTCAGGCTTTGCGCCTAGTACAGTAGTAGCGCCTAAAGTACCAAATCCAAATAAACACAAAGCGTATTTTTCACCGATCAACGTTTTGAGAATCGATCCGTTAATTCGCTGCTCGTCTTTCTTCACTAACAGCAATTCATGTATTTCATCGATAACCAACCCCCAGATTTGCCTTAGCTTCAAAATGTCTGCAAGTTCATGCGAAACCCACCGCCCTTCCTTTGGTCTGGAGGATCTATCAGCTGGTATTTCTAACGCCCTACACAATTCGGAGTGAAAGGTCTTTCTGATATGAGGATTTTCTGGATCGAGCGCCATATCCAGAAACAAAAGGCCATCACTTTTCTCAACCCTCTTCGATATTTGACGTATGATTGCCGTCTTACCTACCCCCCCTACCCCTGCAACCATAAGTGCAGGGGCCGTAATACGTCTCGGTACGCGAGAAATATTATTCATTATTTTGAATACTTCCTCACTTGGAGAATAGTCAACCCAAACATCTTTATTTATTAATGAAATTCTATCTTGGACAGAAAGCTCTCGTAAATCTTGAGGGTAATCACTCATACTTTATCACTCACACCAAATTTTTTGGGGGGCTGTGAATAATCCGGAACATTTTTTTGTTCGGCGGTTTTCTTACTTGGGTAAAATTCTTTTTCGTACTCTTCTTGTGCTGCAACCTGCCTTCTCGCTCTTTTTGTTTCCTTGACGCTTCTAATCTCGATCGCCTCAGCCTCTCGAAAGGCAGCCGGCCCTTCTGGCGTTGTGAAGGCACCTGGTGTTTTATGACCGCTGTGGAACGCAGCCGCACGGTACTCTTCGTAGGTGTAATCAGGGTTGCTCATATCAGCGAATGGGATAGGTACATACCCAGATGGAAATTTCACCCATATTTGCTTCATTGAAAAAGGATCGTACTTTATTGTGGCCTTTCCTGTTCCCACCAGCGGCGAAAGCACATTATCCCAATAAAACATATTCTTGAACTCTATCCCTTTAGCTTGCACGGCTCTTTCTTTAGAAGGCATAAAGTTCAATCTAAATTGTTGAGGATCCGTCGTGAATGGAGGATAAGGAGTTATACCAGCCGGATCGAAATATTGCGTCCATGCTTCTGCAGGCGACTTATTAATCTCAGAATGAACGGTATTGTGATAGTCGTACACTTGCAAGGCAAACCATCGGCAAAAGTCGGAGAATGTCATAGTAGGAACCGCGGAAGAATTCAGATTTTTACGCGCCACGGTATTTGACATTGTTGTTCCTGACAAAAGATGCAATCTTCCCATAAATGTGCCAATAACTCTTTCTACATGTCCCCCGTAATGCTTTCTTCCTGGAGGGCGATGCTTGTATGCGATCTGGGCCTTATCTAAATCCAATAGAAATCTACTACTCCTAAATTCTTTAGCGTTATCCATCCCGAGTAACTGGGGTACCCCATAAAACGGATAGCTGAATTTATCTAAATCCAGCCTTCCCAGAAAGTCCCATTTTGGAAGTACGGCATGAGTTAAGGCTGAGGCAACAGATACCGAGTTAGGAACGTGCAGACTCAAATAATAGCCTAAAACTACGCGGGTATACCTATCGAGCACAAATGTTACCCATGGCCTGCCAATCGGGTGAATTCGATCGTTCGCTAAAAGCACAATATCAGCTAATGTATGATCCATTTGAACAGCTTCTAATGGATAAGTCAGAACCTGCGATCCTGGTTTTGCATGATGTTTTTGTCTGGCGGCTTCTTTCCCTTTACGTAAAGATGTGACTTGTAGTGCAGATAATGTTGAAAAAATTCGTTGTCTCACGGTTGGCTTCGATGGCGTCTTGAATCCTTCCTCTTTACACACCACCTCAACTCTTTTCCATATCGTTGAAAACGGTACGGCTTCTTTATTTTTGTATACTTCTATAGCTTCGCTGATGATCTTTTCTATTTGCGGGCTAAGTCGCACTTCACCCTTTTTAACTCCTCGGCTTCTCCTTGTTATCGCAATCGGTCCTCTAGCAGCGTCGAAGTCTCTTAGAATCTTATAGATATGGTTCACGCTGACACCGACTTCCACCGCCGCTTGCTTATGAGAAATCTCTCCATTTTTAAGCCGAATGAGAATTTGATGCCGGCGTTTGGCTTCATTGAACTCATCATCTGATACTTCGAAGCCACGCTTAGTCGACCAAGCAATACTATGCTGATCCGCCTCCATTAAAAACTCGATTTCCTTAACTTCTACTGGCACAATTTCACCGGTCGATGAAACTCGCACCATGACATGTTCCGAGTCAATGATAGAAGATATAACCGCGCCTTTTCCGCGCGCTATTACTTGAAGACCTTTTTTTAGCTCAATAAACATGAATAGGGCCCATTGGTTTCCTATCACCTATATAGCTCACCACAGATCATGTTTTTTGACACGGGTTTGGAACGGAGGCGGCTGCCACGATAACCATCTGAATCGCAATGCTTTTTTTATTATAAAATGTTGTATTTAAAAATCAGAGTCGTGTATCCGTTACACGCTGAGATAAAACTGTTTTGGGATATACGCGAAAGTTAAAAAAGATAAACCCCTCTGGAATCTTGGTGATTTCATCCCTTTTAGATTACAATACCGTCTAGGTTATTGATTTTGCTGCCAATGATTAATAATCCTTAATGATTTACCGCCACACCAGTCGGTAAAAACCGGACTTTGCCTCGAATTACAAGAATCCAACCAAATCAACCGATTCCGCGCCCTACCTTCTGGCCTTTCGAGATTTCCGAGGCTTAATTCATCGAATCCTAAGATTTGAAAACAAGCGTGATCTTTGTTGCGCTGTTCATTCGCGATGCAAAGGCTTTTATAGAGTTCATCATGAGACCGCCGGTTACGTGGGTAGCGACACCAGGTTCAAGCCTCTCGATTCGATCCGCTATGGCGTCCGATCATCCGACAGACCTTCTCGGGCGATGATCCAGGTCTGAGTTCTAAACACCATCGAAACTGGTTCATAACGCATGGGCAGATGAGGCAGCTAAAGACTTCGCCGCCCGATTTTACGCGTCAATTGGCTTTGGGCAGGATATTCGTCAAGCCTTTAATCGGGCGACTACTCAACTTGCTATGAAATATCCTGGTGAGTCGCACATCCCTCAGCTGTTCATAAACGCACTCGCAGCTGAAGCTGACCTTACCTTGGTCAAGGCGTAGAAGTTTCAATGTGCTGGTACCTAGTGCTTTGACCCTCTCCTACGGACGAGTTTATTGGAGGCTAATCAGCCGTACGCTAAGGGAAACTGCCGGGCCTATGGCAGCCCTCTTTCCCGTTTAACCAACGCAGCCGGGGTAACGGCGCAATCCCCCCCATCCTTTTTTGTTTTGGTGGTCAATCAGAACGAACGTTTGTGTATTGTTAGTCGGGCTGTTTGCCGTCAGGCAGCACGGGAGGACGATTCTGCAGTTCCAGAGAGCGTGGGAAGCGTGCGCCCAAGCGCCAGTGTTCCAGCCGGACGTCGCCCTTATTCTGGCGGGCATCACCGCATCCACTAGGCAGTATTTTCGATAAGGACGTAACTGCCCTCTTCTTCCTCCTGGTGCCCGCCACGACTGCCATCGGGCAGAAATCTTGCCACGCTGGCATTGGTGCCTCCCGCCACGCGAAGAGTAATATTGCCACCGGCGCAGGCTTGGCTGACGGCCCATCGCAGGCTGTCACAAAATTCAAACAACCATGGGAGGGTGGCCGGTGAGCACCGTCTGCTATTCGGTGCGAATCGGAGCATTCATCATTGAGGAGCAAGGATGTATTTCACCTTCACAAGACCGGATCTGTTTGGGCCAATGCGCAAATTCGGCCGCGGCATCGCCGTCGCGCCTGGAAGTCATCTAACGGAACAACGGGCCGTACTCCTAGTAAAGACGTCGAAGGAGATCATACTGACGGCTCGCTCCCGAAAAGGGCTGAAGTTGTACCTGGCTCCCGTTGAGATGAAGGGTACGCACGGTCTGGCTCTGATATCTGCATTTTTTGACGATCCCGACAATCCCCTCGCTATCACTACACCGTTAGTTCCGAGTAATTCCCTGTGCTCAGCGTTGTCTGACCTACCGGACGAATTCGATGTTTGCTTTCTCGATGAACACAACAGGGAGCAGCTCAGCTGTCGAGCATCCGCATCACTCGCATACTTGCGGGCGAAAATTCGAGACCTGCCGGCGCTCTGTGACCCCGATGTCCACATGATGATTGATCAAGCGGAGCAATGGTTCTCTGTACGGACTGATTCAGATGACCGCGAAGCGTTTCCCGTTCTGCTTGGTGAGGAGCTGTTTCCTAGCGATTTCGTATATTTCGATCTGCGTGAAGATCAGCACGCATTCCATGGATCATCCGGGTTTTCGACCAGCACGTTGGTTCGCCCTGAGCCAGGCCCTTACCAGGAACGGGATATCGTGTTTCTCTTGCAACGGGTGTTCTCAGCCAACGAAATCATTCACGGCCCGATCAAGCCTAGCGACAACGAAGAGCTTGTCGACGTCGCCGTTCTGGGCGGCGAAGTAAATCTCTTCCTGCAGGCCAAGGACAGTCCCAACACGGAAGCGATGATTAATAGATCATTGGACAGAAAACGCCGGGTATCGCTCAACCAGCTCGTTGGAGGGTTATCCCAGCTTGGCGGCGCGTTCTCGACGGCTCTGCGGACACCGGTTCAGCAACTGAGACTACCTCCGGTGAAAGTATCCAAGTCGATTTTTCTGACAAGCCGATGCTGGGTATAGTGATCGTTAAGGAGCTCTTCACAGACATGTATGATGAGTACAGCGAGCGCGCTCTGGCTTTCATGGACAAGCATCAGGTTCCTGTGGTGTTCTTCGACTACCCCGAGTTGGAGGTACTCACGCGTCGGTGTGAGACTGACGCAGCTTTCCTTTTGGCATGCCATGCCGTATTTCGGTTTGCTGTCGAAAACGGCGAATATCCAAAACTGCGATTCTAGGAGAGCCACTAGTGGACTTTTCCCCTACCATTCGCCTGTAAATTGGAGTCATAGCTAGGGTGATCACGGGGCTTTCAATAAAGCTGAGGGGCTAGCTGCGTCCATGGGCTCGCGCCGCAGCAAATACCAAGAATATCAGGATCGCTATTACCAAGATGGAACCACTAGTGCTCAGTACTTACGTCAAAGGTGATCTCTTCGAGGAGCAGGTTTTCCAATTCCTGAGTCGCGAGATCAATGAAGGGCGGTTTTTTTGCAGACCTGAGCATTGCCAGATTATCAGGAAGCAGCGCTATTACTCTCGCGATCGAGAAGACGACATCGTTTTCGACATCGCCATAGAGATCTTCATTCCTGGCCAACCTAAGCCGTCAATGATCGTCTTGGTCGAATGTAAGAATTATGCAGGCACCGTTCCGGTTGGGGATATTGAGGAGTTTGGGGCCAAGATCCGCCAAGTCACAGGATTCAATGCAAAAGGGATATTCGTATCGGCAAGCGCCTTCCAGTCCGGCACGATCAACATCGCCAGGAATCAGGGTTTCGGTGTTATTCGGTATTTTCCGGACGAAGGCTTCCAATGGGAGCTGGCTCGTGCCCTGCTCACGGGAGTGAGAAATGCGTCATCGCGAAAGCGCGCTGAAATTGAGTACGCTCTGACCTACCCTGGCTTCCGGCCGACTCTCTCGGGAGCTTATGCTGTCACCCCTGGGGGCTACACCAACGCTTGGGAGGGGATCTGGACAGGGCTGGATCTGGCCAGCAGTTTCGATCCGGCCATATTGGAAATCATTCGGCCCCCTCACCTGCCAGTCCTTAGAATTGGCTATCTCTCTAAGGGAGCAATTGAAGATCTTTCAGAGCAGGTTTTGCGATCTGCCGGTTATACAAGGGGGGTAGTAGATCTGGAAGCCGTAGTCGCTGGTGAGACCACGTCGAGTGCCTTGACCGTTAGCTACGTAGATGAACCAGATGGTGCTTTAGGTAGGATCACATTTGCCCCCTTGGAGATAAAAATCAATTCTCGCGACAAAACAGCCCCGATGACTCGGTTCACGCTTGCTCACGAGCTGGGGCACTATTATCTCAATCACGGCCGCTACATTGCACGGGAGAGCCTACGTTCGAAGGACATTGATCAGCTTGAGCGCATCGCTGTCCCCAAAAGCGAATTGGAACGTCTCGAATGGCAAGCGAATACATTTGCGTCTTACCTACTAATGCCTGAACAGCATTTTCTCGAAGCTTTCTCGCTTCTGGTTGAGCACTATGATATTCGCAACCGAGGACATGGCGCCCTTTTTCTCGATGACCAGCGTGACAACATCAGAAATTATCACCTGGTGCTGGACGCGCTGAGCCGATATTTTGCTGTTTCTAAAAGCGCCGCCGCCATCCGTTTGCGAGGCCTTGGAGTCTTAGTCGAAGCCTGATCCAGCGTAGGTTATTCAGTGGCGCGGATGGCTTGTGGCGGACGAGGAGCCATCTTCGCGGGCGAAAGTGACTTGCATAGCCCGCTTCTTCAGCAGCGCTCGAGTCTAGATAGGATGCAGCATCGGACGTTTTTATGGGCAAGCTGCCGAGCTGGTGGGCTACAGTCCCAAGCGCCCGGCCTGCTGTTAAAAACCGCGCCATGCCAGCGACTTTTCCCAGCCTCCTATCGACGAGCCTATATGGAACGACATCTTTACCGCTTCCGCACAGCGGAGCGCTTATTGGGGACTAAGGCTACTGACATCAAGAAAGCCCTCCCAGGCGAGCTAGAAAATCTTGAGATTTATTTTGCCCCACCTGAACAACTCAATGATCCCCTAGAAGGCTACAAAGAAATCTACTGGGCAGGCGATGAGATCATATGGAGAAACTTCTTCAGGCACTATCTCCTGGTGCTGGCGCTCAGAAGTTGGGACGTCGATGAAGCGGTGCGACTCGGAACACCCCTGCCAAAAAATCTTCCCATAGATCAGTACCCTTCCAACCTACGTGGAGCTTTCCAAGCCGGGTACCAAGAGATGGATGCGCTGATCGGCGGCTGCGATGTCATCCAAGGCTATGTGCGCGCTCTTTCAAAGAATGAAGCGAGGCACTACAGGCCAGAGCTGTCGTTCTATCTTGCGACCTTGCACACTCGCTTGTTGTCCACCGTGCTGCTCGTCAACTTCAAGCACGGGCTGTCTGGTGTGTACCCCGACCAGACGTCCGAGGATCCGCTACGTGATCGCGACCTACACCTACAGGCCATCTCTAACATAGAAGCTCAGGATGGCACGCTTCGAGACGCTGGCTCGTATGAAAAAATGGCGTTACTCAATGCGACATACGCTATTAGAACCGCGCACGTTATGCCAGGTGGTCACATCGGGGCACGTGAGTTAATCACCGCTTTCGTGCCCCACTACCTTGATCAGATCGAACGATTGATGCACCCGCAATGGTATGTCGCCTGCTTCATGAAAGAGTGCAATAATTCGGCGATTTGGGGTAGCTATGGTGATAATCATAGGGGAATCTGTTTGAGATATCGCGTTCTCGGCGACGCGCCCTCAATGACTATGGAAATGAATAAGCCAGACGGCAGAGGATACAACGGCATCTCTCACAGCTTCCAAAACATGAGCTTCAAAGAGGTGTTTTATGATCGAGAATTTTCAGAGATGGACTTCTTCAGATTCCTCGGCAACGTTTCGAATGAAGCCCTGAGTGGCTTCTGGTACAGCGATACCCAAGGAAATCTCAGCAGCAAAAGCGAGTGGTTGAGGTCCCACTCGAATGGGCTTTGGATGGAGCACCACCAAAATATCGATTTCGCGCTGACGTCCAAGCTTCCTCAATGGGGATCAGAAAAAGAGTATCGCCTGGTGCTGAGTTCCTACCTCGATATTTCCGACAAAAAGCACCGGATCCTTAAGTACCGTTTCACAAGCCTGGATGGCCTGATTTTTGGCATCAAGACTGCGTTGGAAGACAAGCTGAAATGCATCCAAATAATCAGAGCCCACTGCGAGCGAGAAGGCATTGAGTCGTTCAATTTCTATCAGGCTTACTATGATCCGCAGACTAAATCCATCGAACATGGATTGCTACCGATCACCCTTTTTCAAGCTGATCCTGAGTCCGAAGAGCCGTCAGGCCGCGAAGATTTTTAACGTTGCGGTACCTATGAGCACTGCGCGTCTCCAAGGTTATGGGCCATCTGTGAGAGCCGGCTTCTTGCTTTTTTGCAAGGGAGCTATTTGTCCTTAGGTCGTAACCGTCCGATCAGCACCCACTCCTGACCGTTCTCCAAATTATCCAAGATAGTGGACACCATTTTTAGTGGACACTATCTTGGATATAGCTCCCGCTCGTCACCCCGGTCGCCGCCCGAACTTCCCAACCGTATTCAAACGCAAGGTCGTCGAAGCCTCATATGTAGTGGTCAACTAATCCCGGACACGACGTTAAGTTTTTTCCTCGGCCCGCGCTGGAGCCAACCCATCGTTGAATTGAGCCCTCTTGTGTCCATAGGAATGGGTAGAAAGAAACTCATTGATCACCGCTAACACGCTGAATGTCGTCGCGCCAGGATTCCCAACGCAGACCCTCGTAGAAGGCCGCCATACGGTTTCTCACAGCCCATTCCTAGACACCTCTTTGACTTAAACTGAGGCCAATTAGGAGGTGCCATGAGCATCCGCGTTACCCGGAAGCATTCAAAATAAATGATGTATCAGGCAACGTGAACGCACCGCGCAATTATTCGCACTACCCCCAAGCCACTCAACTAAACCGAATATCCAACGACCGCAAATACGTTTGCAGCCCCGCATCCTGAATCGGGATCAGGAATGCCTCCGCGTCTGCCTCATTGAAGTGCGCATGCCAGTACCCTGGCGGGGTCACAAACGCCAGGCCAGGTGACCAGTCCACTCGTACCGGGTTGCGGATCTGTCCATCCGCACCCAGTTCAGTGCCCACCAGCGAGTAACACCCCACAGGGCAATCGATAATGAAATCCAACGCAATCGACTGATGCCGATGGGGCTTTTGCACCGACCCTGCTGGCAGAATTCCATACATTGCCCACAGCACATGAGTCACTGTGCGGGTCTGTGGAAAGTTGCGATTACCCAACAGGATGCTGATGCGGCTACGGTCCTGCGCATGCGGGTCATCGGCCGCTTCACGCAGTTTCGCGTTCGCCACGTCTGCGGGATAGAGCGTCGGTGCAAAGCGATCACTGCTGCGCGTCACGCCCAGGTAGCGCAATAGCGGCTCATCGTGCACGTAGTAAAATCGAGCATCCTGCGTTGCACTCAGACGTGCCTCGTGCAGGCCAGGCAGCGCGATAAAGCAGCCTTTGGACCATTGAATGGCATGCTCGCCCTGAACCACGCGGCCCTCCCCCGCAATTACATAGAGCACTTGAGACGTCGCGTTGGGCTGCAAGGTGAAGGTATCGCCGGCGTTGAGCCGAATGAAGTTCGCGCACAGCCCAGGGCCAGTCGCCGGGCCTTCGCAGCCCAGGGCTTCGCTGAGGTCCAGTGGCACTACCCTGGAGGGGCCGCTGTCATACAGCGAAGCCGGGAAGCTCTGATAGGGAATCCGTGTGATCAAGTTCGCGCTGATCGGATTGGCCGCTTTGCTGTATTCGAAATACTCGGCGTCGATTGGGTCGGTACGGGTCCTGTCCGGCGTGGATTCGCTGTTCATTCGGGTCACCTCACTCTTATGCTCAGGAGATTTTCTCAGCGTAGACGCTTAATGCAGCCTAACCCGCTGGAGCGGTGAAGCGTCGAGAGATAACGCGAGCCACCCACCACAGCATCACTGCCGGGATCGAAAGCAACAGGCAATACACAATGCCAACTGCCAATAGCGGCCCGGTTTCAGATGTGATCATCACACACGGAATCTGCCCGAACATTACGATGGGGCCCGCCAGCCATCCGCGTTTCTGAAACAGCAGACCCAGCGTCAGTGTGAGCGCCAGGGACGCCGGATATAGAACAGCAAAATAACAGTGCGCGTCCCACGGCTCATTCACTCCGGCCAACCATGACGCCGTCAGCCAAAAGCCCACACTGATGACGCACGTTACTATCGTCGCCAGCCACATACTTTTCGACGTTCCAGGTGAATGCACACATCTCACCTTCGCGCACTCCAAACAACACAACTTCGAAGCGTTCGAAGGTGAGCTTCAGGAAAAACCCCTCAAGGTTTCTCCCCCCAACTCAGCGGCGCAGCAGACGATCCAGCACCAGCAGCGCTACCGCACCAATTGCCAGGGCTGCAACCGGCTTCTCTTTAACGAATGTAGACACACTGTCAAGCGCATCGCCGTAGGTCTGGGTCAACTGACCAGCCGCCTGGCGTCCAGCCCCTTCAGCTTGCAGCTTCGAATCACCAAACAGTTTCCCGACAGCGCTCTGTGCCTTGCCTGCGGCCTTTTCTACAACACCTTCTACTTGTTCACTTTTCATAATCACAAAACCTTTGCGTGTAGTGAGCAACCCGGCGTCAATCCGGGTTGGCGATTAGCTGCACAGCGTTAGGGCGGATGGCGTAGTGATTAGTTCAAGTTGAAGTGCCGCATTTAGCCAAGCCCCGGGAACTAGATTTTTCCAGTCTTCTCAAACCTGCGTGCATGTATCGTTCACGGCTCTCCCGTCTCAACTTGAACAGGCGCGCAGGACGGTACTCACGCTACACTTTCTGCGTGTTGAGCAGTCGGGCGACAGTGACGGGCCAATTTGTACAGTTCCCCAGGAGCAGCGCTTATGATTCCTCGTATCATCATCGCCGACGATCACCCTGCCATCCTGCACGGTTGCCAGGTTGTACTGTTGAATGACAGCAGTTTTGCCAAAATCCAGGCAACCGCCACCAGCGTTCCGGAACTCTTCACCGCGCTGGAAAACCATGAATGCGACGTGCTGATCGTCGACTATTCGATGCCCGGCGCCGACATGGATGGCCTGCACATGCTGGGTTTGCTCAACAGACGTTACCCGAACCTGCCGGTGCTGGTGCTGACGGGTGAAGAGAACCTCGGCATTCTGAGGCTGATTCTGGAGGCGAAAGTGCGTGGCATCATTCAAAAAAACAGCGACATTCTCTGCCTGCCAAAAGCCGTGCGCACCGTGCTGCGTCGGGGCATCTATTTGAATGAAGCCTTGAAAAAGGCGCTGGCTGAATCGCCCCGCAGCCCGGCAGGAGAAGCGCAGCTGAGCCCCAGGGAGCTGGAAATCGTGCGGCTGCTGGCGTCGGGCATGTCGCCCGAGGACATTGCAGAGACCCTGCATCGCAGCGTCAAGACGGTCAGCTGGGGCAAGAACTCGGCCAAGCGCAAGTTGGGTATACAGTCCGACGCGCAGCTGTATCAGTATTACGCCTCACTGAGCAAATCCACCGTCGAGCACTCCGGGTGATAAACGCCCTGCGCAGGCTGTTGTGGCTGACATTGTTGGTGTCGAGCCTGTGCACGGCGTCAACACAAGCCCCGGCGGCGTTGGGCAACCCTGTGGTAGTGGTCGGCCTGCCGGTGCAGACCACCCCTCCCCTCGGCTACTGGGTCGGCGACAGCCCGGCCGGGTTCAGTATCGACTACCTGCGTTACCTGGCCGACCAATTGAATCTGAAACTGGAGTTTCGCCAGTTCGCCACTTTTGAACAAGCCACCACCGCACTGTGCGAAGGACGCATCGACATCGTGCCGGACTTGCAGACCAACGCCGAGCGGCAACGCTGCATGGACTTTTCCAGCCCCTATCTGCTCTCCCCCCTGGTGTTGGTTGTACGGCACGGCAGCGCGGCGATCACACCTGCCGACTTGTCGTCACATTCATTCGTCGCCGAGCAGGGCTATACCACTGCTCAATGGCTGAGCCAACGCCTGCCGCCCTCTCAACTGCGAATCTACGCGGACACCAAGGCTGCCCTGGACGCCTTGCAGCATGGCGAAGGTGACGCCTACCTGGGCGAGCCGTACCAGCTCGAGGCGCTGTTCAGCAGCGGACACTACAAGTCCCTTGAGGTCAGGCAGCAGGATCTTTACGACAACGCCGGCCTGCACTTCGGTATCAGTTCACTGCGGCCCGACGTGCGCGACGCCCTTGCCGCAACCATGGCCCGTACCCCGTCCGACTTTCTCAACGACCTGCAGTTGCGCTGGCTGGACAAGCATTCGATCAATCAACGCATGCAGCCCTCCTCCCACCTGACCACCGCGCAGCGCCAATGGGTGGATGACTTGCCGATGCTGCGCGTGAGTTATGAAACCACCTTTCGTCCCATGTCGTTCCTCGACGAACACGGTCGCCCCAATGGCCTGAGCTACAGCTACCTGAAATACCTGGTGAATGCGCTGCGGCTCAAAGTGGTTGAAATACCCGCGCCAAGCGGCACGGCTGCGCCTTCCGACGAGATTGACCTGCGTATTCCGGTGGACGCGTCCACCGAGCACTTGCCCGGCTGGCGCTACACGCAGCCCTTCGTGAAGATTCCCAACGTGCTGGTGACACGCCTCGGAGAACCCGCGAAAACCGCCATCGAAGAGCTCAATGGCGCGACGCTGGTCGTGCCGGACAATCCGAAGTTCGCGCAACGCCTCCAGCAACGGGTGCCCGACAGCTTGCTGCTGCGGGTAACCGACCCGGCAGATGGCTTTGAGCTGGTGCGCACCGGCAAGGCCGATGGTTACGTGGGCAACCTGATAACCGTGGACCGCTTACTGGAGAAAGGCTGGTCGGACAGCCTCAAGATTGCCGCAGCCACCGATCTGCCGCTGGAGTTGTCTATCGCGGTGACCGAGCGTCACGCGCAATTGGCGGCCCTGCTGGATCAACTGATCCAGAGCATTCCGATAGAACAGCGCGACCTGTTTGCCCAACAGTGGCTGCGCAATACCTATGAAATCGGCGTCTCCCCACAACGCCTCTGGCGTATCGTCGGCAGCATAGGGTCCGCAGCCCTGCTGATCATTGGCGTATTGCTCTACGCACACCTGTCGCTCAAAACCCGCCAGCGCGCCCTGAGGGAAACGCAACAGCGGCTGTCCGCGCAATTGCGCTTCAGCCGCGAACTGCTTGAATCGTATCCATACCCGGTGGCAATCAAGGACCGTCAGCGCCGATACCTGATGCTCAATAAAGCCTATGAGCGAACCTTTAACGTCGAAGCGGCCCAGGTGCTGGGGCGCTCCGTTGACGAAATCAGCTACTACCCTGCGCAGGTGCGCCAGCGGATCTCGAAGATGGTCGACCGGGCGCTGCGCGACGATGAACGCCAACAAGGCGAGCATATCCTGGTGGGCGAGGATGGCAGCGACCAGCACTGGCTGTACATCGTCACCCCCTATCGGCTTGACGGCGCCGAACCCCAGGGCGTGCTCACCACGTTTATCGACGTCACCAGCATTCGCGCCGCCGAACAGCTGGCTGAACAGGCGGCCGAGGCCAAGGCGGCGTTTCTGGCCACCATGAGCCATGAAATTCGCACGCCGATGAATGGCATTCTCGGCCTGCTCGAATTGATGAGCGACTTGCACCTGCCCACCGATGCGCAGGAAATGCTGACAATGGTCAACGAATCGACCCGCTCGCTCCTGCAGGTACTTGACGACACCCTGGATTTTTCACGCATCGACTCCGGCATGCTCGTCGTGTCGCCCGAGCCTACCGATCTGCGTCAATTGCTCGACGGCGTGCTGCGCCTGATCGGCCATCAGGCGCACGGCAAAGGCCTCGCGTTGCACAGCCTGATTGATCATCGCATCGCCGGGCTGCTGGAAGTCGACGGCAGCCGCCTGCGCCAGGTGCTGCTCAACCTGCTCAGCAACGCCACCAAGTTCACCCAAAGCGGTCATGTGCGCCTGGAACTGAGCGTCAAGCACGATGATGGCGAGCAGCACCTGGAATTCCTGGTTGCGGACACCGGCATCGGCATCAGTCAGGCGCAGCAGGAGCGTCTGTTTCAACCCTTCATGCAGGCGGACAGCTCCATTACCCGCCGCTACGGAGGCTCGGGCCTGGGCCTGATGATTTCGCGTCGACTCGTGCAACTGATGGGCGGTGAACTCTACCTGCACAGCTGCCTCAATGAAGGCACGCGCATCACGTTCACCCTCAGCCTGCCCGTCGTCGCCGCGCTTGAAAAACCTTTCGCGTCCCACTCGGTAAAGCTCGCGTCCGATCTTGCGCCCTGTCAGGAAGCCCTGGCGCAGCACCTGCTGGCGCTGGGGTTTCAGTTCACGTCGGAGCAGCCGGACCTTCTGATCACCACCGACGAGGCATCCGCCGGCAATCCCGGGACGCTGCTGATTACCACCGAAGACTTGCCTGCCGGCTATGCGGTCGGCCCCTCGTCCACCCGGCTGAGCGTTAACCCGCTGATCTGGGGCGGTTTGCAGGCCGCGCTTGAGCAACTGCTGCTGGGGCGCAACAGCAGCCGCCGAATTCCGTTGCCCCGTTCCAGTTACCCCAAGGGCCATAAAGTGCTGATCGTGGAGGATCACCCCACCAATCGACTGCTGCTGAAAAGGCAGATGGAGCACCTGCAATGCGCCTTCGACCTGGTGGAAAACGGCCTGCAGGCGCTCGAGCGTCTGCAAACGCAGCAGTACACGCTGATCCTCACTGATTGCTATATGCCGGAACTCGACGGCTACGCCATGACCCGCCAGGTACGCGACTCACAGCTCGAGGCCGCGACAATCCCCATCATCGGCATGACGGCGAGCATCCACCCGCAGGAACAGCAGCGTGCCCGAGCGGCCGGTATGGACGAACTCATCCTCAAGCCCATCGTCCTCAGTGCGTTGATTACCCTGTTCGAGCGTTACCTGTGCGCGCCGCCTGAAGACTCGGCAGTCACCAGCATGGGCGATCTGAAGGCCGTGATGTGGGACAGTTTTTGCGCAGAGAGTCGCAAGGACCTGCTGGCCATAGAGGCCGCACTGATCAGTGACGATGCCGAAACCCTCGGCCATCTGCTGCACAAACTCGCCGGAGCGTTGCAACTGGTCGACCTGACCGAACTGTCCCGTCAGGCGCAGCATTTGCACCGTGAAGCACTGCACCACTCGGTGGTGCACGCGGCGGTACGCGACTTCGTTTACAAACTTCGCGCCGCCGGTGTTTGACGGTTCGCACATCATCCCCGTGTGCACGCCCAGCTGTCCTCGTTAACAGCAGAACTGGAATATTCCAGGTAACTAGCACTTTTTGCACTCCTATAATTTCGCTGCTCTTGAATGGTGTCGATTTCATTATCGACGTTGCCATCTCGACGCGTCTTTTAATTATTCATAGGAGTATGACTGTGAAACGTTTCAAACTGGGTACGACATTATCCGTTGCCGGCTTCGCTGCCCTCGCCCCTTTTATCGCCCATGCCGCCAGCGAGATTAACGTTAAAGGTATTATCACGCCGGCCGCGTGCACGGTTAATGTCCCAACTGGCAATGATCTGGACTGGGGCGAGATCACTTGGGACTCACTTAGCAAAACCGATTTCACCACACTCCCCGCAAAAACAGCGAGGATCGATATTAACTGCCCGGAAGGCACAACCACGAAAACCGCCATGTGGATCGTCGATGCGGACCCTACCAGCGCCATGATCGGCAAGAATAGCGCCGGGCGCACCGACCACGCCGATTCAGGCCGTATCTTCGGTATCGGCTTTGACCCGGTGACCAAGAAGCAGATCGGCAACTTTGTGCTGAAACCGGTCAGCACCATCGTCGACGGCGCAACCAACACCACCAGCTTTGGTTATAACCGCGACGCGGCCAACCATATGTCTACGCCCAGCAGTCGAGCGTTGATGTCCAGTTGGGCTTATTACACCAAAGAAGAGTGGAGCCCTCTGGACACCGCTGGCAATCCGGCCAGTGGCAATGCGTTCACCTGGAACTTTGAGGTTGAACCGCAAATAAACATCGCCAGCCAAATCAGCGCGACCACGCAAGTTCCATGGAACGGCACGGCACAAGTGAACGTTCGTTACTACTAATTTATTGTGGGTTCGCAAATGTCCTGCCTGACGGTGGGACATTTTTATTGCCATGAAACTTGTCCACTCCTTACTGCTGATCTTTTTCATCTCGATGAACGCTCACGCGCAACTCAAATTTGACAGCAAGTTGCTCGGCATCAATGGCATCAGTGACCAGCAAGTTGAGGACGCCCTTCACGACACGGAACTTTATGCTGGCGATAACGCGGTCCATCTCTACGTCAATGATCGCTTCATTGCCAAGACCGTGGTTTATCGCGCGCCCGGAGGACAAGCGGGCTATACCGCCCATGACCTTGAACGGTTCGGTCTGAAGAAAGAAGCCTGGGGTCAGCGCATTCAAAATGGCGCTGCGACCTACGTGCTGCTGACTGATCGGATCAAGCCCAATTTCAGCCGCAGCGACCGCAGCCTGAAGCTCACGGTACCGCGCGCGCTGCTGGAAAACCCCGATTTCATTCAACACCAAAAGGGCGGAACCGGCGCCTTCGTCAACTACAACACCTACTATTCGTCGTACGACTCCAGCGGTTCGAGTAATGACTCACTGAGCGCAAATTATCAAGTCGGCGCCAACGCAGACAACGCGTTGCTGCGCGCCAACGGCACCTTCAGCAGCTTTACGTCCAGAACCCAGCGCTACAGCAATAACAACGTCCAGTCGTTTTATGTGGATCGCGATTTCGACATTGGCCGCGTCAAAGCCGGCCGCCTGAACTCGCCCGACGGCGGCTTCGGCGTGGGGTATGTGGATGGCGTGGTCTACAACACCAAGGGTGCGCCCTCAGGCATTGGCAGCGTGGCCTTCACCTACGACAGCGATGCGCCGGCGGTGATCGAGTTCTACCAGCGAGACCAACTGGTCTACACCCTGAACGTCAACCGCGGCCACAACAACCTGGCCGCAATACCGGTGACATCACTGACGTCGGACGTGGTGGTGGTGATCAAACGCGATGGCCAGGTGATCGATACCCGCCAGATTTCCCGTGCTCGCATCAGCCGTGCGACCACGCAAAGCAGTGGACTGTATGCATTTGCGGGGCGCTCGAACACGGATGCGCGCGCCGTGACAGCCGGTGCGGGTTATTCAAAGCGCTACAGCGATGCCGTGAACCCCACCGTCGCGGTCGTCGCCCAACAACATTATCAGGGCGTCTCCGTTAACAACACCCTCAATAAAGGCGGTCTGCAGATAACCACGTACGGCCTGTTATCGAGGAATGAGCACAATAAACTCGGCGCCAACTTTAACGCCACGCTGAGTTACGGCGGCACCGACCTTACGTACCAGGCAATCAGCCGCAATTTCTCCTATGTCGGCCAGGTTCTTTATGATTACCAAGCCGATATAAAAAGTACCCTGAGTATCGCGCACAGTTTTGTCGTGGGTGACAATAATGCGTTCAGCATTTCGCTCGACCGGAACGACTTCTACAACCGCGCCAGTTATTCGACGTGGTCGGTAGGCTATTCCACAAACATCAAAAAAGCCTCACTCAGCCTGAGTGCCGGGTCTACCCTGCAAGCGCCCGGTGATACCCAGCGTGACAAAATGACGTTGAATGCCAGACTGTCGATTCCATTTGAAGTGGGCGGCCGCCGTGTTGACTACCGATCGCAATACAACGCTTACAGCAATAGCCAGCGCCTGGATAACTACCTGACCACCCGGGTCAACAGTGATTACAGCGTGACCGCTGGCCATGTGCAGCGCACTGCGAATCGCAGCGAATCCACAGAAAACTATATAAGCAACGACTTCAATACACCGTACACGCATGCCGGCCTGACCGTTTCCAAGTCCGAAAGCGACAGCCGCAGCGCAACGTCAAACAGCCTGAGCCTTTCGGGTTCAATCGCCGCCAATCACAAGGGCGTGGTGTTTACTCCTGAACAACTCAAAGACACCTATGCCATTGTCGACACTCACCTCAAGGGTTTCGTCAAGGTCAGCAGCCAGCGCAGCTCGGCAAGAACAAACTATAACGGCAAAGTGGTGCTGGCCAATATCTCCGATAACAAGCCTGACTTTGTCAAAGTCAATCCCAAGGGGTTGGACGATGACGTGTACTTCCAAAACAACCAGATGGACTTTATCAGCGACCGTGGCGCGGTGTCCTATTTCGACTTCGAGCCCACCACTAACAAGAACGTGTTGATGCGCTGGACAAACAAGCCAGAAGCGCTCAGTTCTCGCACGGTGTTTTATGACCAGGACGGCAACTTGATCGCCAACTTTATCGACCAGAACGTGCTGCTGGTTAAACAGGACAACATTAAACAACTGCAAACGTCAGGCATGTTCGATGCGTCCGACAGCACCTTGATGTGCAAACTTCCCACTCAAATGGAGATTTCCAATGAACAAATTATCGATACAACCTTTGACTGCTCTCGGCAAAAAATGCCTGTGGCTGGCCTGCCTGACAGCCATGCCCCTGCTGGCTGAAGCCCAGGTGCAACCCAGCGCCTCTGCGGTGCTGATTGAAAAAGGACAGAAAGAGGCCACCATCGACCTTAAAAACAACAGTGACGAAGCCGTGCTGCTCTACAGCAAAGTGAGCAAACTGCCGGATGACGACCTCGACGGTGGCGTGTTGTACACCGTGCCGCAAACCGTGGTGGTCGCACCCGGTAAAAACCAGACCGTGCGCGTGATCTTCCGTAGCAACAAGTCCCTCGACAGGGAACACATCGCACGGGTGCTGTTTTCAGGATTGCCCCCACAGCAGCAAGCCGCAGGCAAGGTGAAATTCGTCATCGGGCAGGATCTGCCCGTGATCATTGGCGTCGATCCCAACGTGTCCGAGGTCGACACCTGGAAGCAGATCAGCTTTAAGCAAACACAGGGGAAACTCTGTATGAGCAACCCATCGCGCAAGGTATTTCGTTTTGATCCGACCATGTCGAGCGCGCCGACCAAGGCCGACATTACCTTCAACAAGGCTTACGTGTTACCGGGCGAAACGCTCTGCCAGGCGCTGACATCACCGCTGGCCGCTAACGCCTCGTTGAAATTCAACAGCGTGTCCAGCTTCAACTTCATGCTGCAAACCCATGTCATCCAGTTATCCGACCAGGCGTCGAAGCCTTGATGATCAAACTGAACGCGCTGCCTCAAACAGGATCTGCGCCACAAAATCAATCTCCTGCTCGGTGATGATCAGCGGCGGTAGAAAACGCACGGTCGCGCCATGACGTCCGCCCAGTTCCACGATCAACCCGTGCCTGAGGCACGCCTGCTGGAACGCCTTGGCGCGTACCGCGTCGACCGGCGGATGCCCTTGTACGTCCGCGAGCCCATGGGGGTCGACGATTTCCATGCCCAGCATCAGGCCGCGTCCGCGCACATCCCCGATCCAGGGGAATTCACCCTGCAGCGCCTGCAACTGTTTGCGCAGGTGCGCGCCCACGGTTTCGGCGTGGGCCACCAGGTGATTGTCGCGAATAAAACGCAAGGTCGCCGTGCCGGCCGCCATGGCCAGCTGGTTGCCACGGAAGGTGCCGGCATGGGCGCCGGGCTGCCATACATCCAGTGAATCGTTGTAGACCATCACCGACAGCGGCAAGCCGCCACCGATGGCCTTGGACAACGTGATCACGTCCGGGGTGATGCCCGACTGCTCGAAGCCGAACATCCGTCCGCTGCGCCCGATGCCGCACTGGATTTCGTCGACGATCAACGGAATGCCGTGGGCGGCGGTCAGGCGTCGCAGTTCCTGCAGCCAGCGGTCCGGCGCGGCGATCACCCCGCCCTCCCCCTGGATCGGTTCAAGGATCATCGCACCCGGCAGGGTCACGCCGCTTTCCGGGTCGTTGAGCAGGTGCTCCAGGTAACGCAGGTTGAGGGTGACGCCCTGCTCGCCGGCGACGCCGAACGGACAGCGGTAATCATGGGGGAACGGCAGGCGCTGCACCCCCGGCATCAGGGCGCCGAGGGCATTTTTGGGCGACAGGTTGCCGCTGATGGCCAGCGTCCCCAGCGTCATACCGTGGTAGGCCCCCTCGAACGCCAGCACCGAATGCCGCCCGGTGGCAGTGCGGGTCAGTTTGAGCGCGGCTTCCACCGCGTCCGCCCCGCTGGGGCCGCAAAACTGGATGCGCGCATTGCGCGCGAAATCCGCCGGCAGGCAGCCGAAGATTTCCTGCACGAAGGCGTCCTTGACCGGTGTCATCAGGTCCAGGGTGTGCATCGGCACGCCGGCGGTCATCAATTGCGTGATCGCTTCAATGATCACCGGGTGGTTGTGGCCCAGCGCAAGGGTACCGGCGCCGGCCAGGCAATCGACAAACACCTGGCCGCGACTGTCCTGTACGTAGATGCCGTGGGCCCGTTCAAGTACCAGCGGAATGCGCCGTGGGTAGCTGCGCGCATTCGATTCCTGCTGTTGCTGGCGCTCGAGCATCGGCGTCAGGTCCAGGCAATAGGGCTGGGACAATCCGGTGTGCGACAGGCGTAGCTGTGCTGCCCCGCCCGTCGTGGCATTCGAAACGGCGTTCATGAAGTCCTCCAGGGAGGCTGGGTGTAGGAGCAGAATGCGCCAGGCAAAACCGGACGCCGGGAACCTGGGGCCCCGGCGTCCAGAGGTTTACATGTCGTAACGCAGCACCAGGCCGAACGTGCGCGGCGCGCCCACATCGATGATGTCGCCGATGCGGTTGCTGGTGACGTATTCCTTGCCGAACGCGTTTTTCAGGTAACCGGACACCGCGACGTTCTTGGTGACCTTGTATTCGGTGCTGAAGTTGGTCAGCACATAGTTGTCACTGCGACGCACCTTGCTCACATTGCCAGCAGCGTCGAACTCGAAGTCGGACGGCGCGGTGCTCTGGTAGGTCAGGTCGGTGTTGAGGGTCAGGCGGTCATTCCAGCGGTAGGTGCCGCCCACCGACATCTTGTATTTGGGCGAGTAGAGGAACGCCTGGCCGCTGCGGTCGGTGCCGTCACCGGTGTTGAATTCCTTGTACTTGGAGTCGGTGACCGCGCCGCCGACATTCAGGGTGAACTGCTCGCCAAAGTCTTTTTCGACGGACACTTCCAGGCCCTTGATGTCGCTGCGACCGGCGTTGTAGACCAGGAAGAAATTACCCGTTGGATCGAGCACGCTGACCTGCTGATCCTTCCAGTCGGTGTAGTACAGGTTGGCACGCGCGCGCAGGCTCTTCTCGAGGAACGAACCGCGGTACGACAGCTCGTAGTTGGTGGTGTATTCCGGATCGTAGGCGCTGTGACCGCCACCGGCCCGCACGTTCACGCCACCGCCTCGGTAGCCCTTCTGCACCATGAAGCCGACGTACTGGTCAGGCATGAACTGATAGTCGACGCCGACTTTGGGCAGGAACGCATTGAAGCTCTTTTTCACCTTGCCGGGGCTTGAGAAGTCGTCCTGCTTGACGTCGGTATCGTTGGTTTCGTAGTCGTAGCGCAGGCCCGTGATCAGGGTCCAGTTCGGCGCAAAATCCCAATCCACTTCACCGAACACCGCAGCGTTCTTGACGTCCACATCGCCCTTGGCGGCGCCGCGCTGCACGTTGTTGAACAGCAAGCGGTCGTGGAAGCTGTTGGTGGTGTTGCCCAGGTACAGCCCGCCGAAGCTGCGCACCGTGTCGTTCTGATACGCCAGGCGCAGTTCCTGGCTGAACATGTCGCCGTTCTGCTCGCGCAGGATGACGTTGTTGGCCGTGGCGGTCTGGTCGAAGTCCTTGCGCGCGGTGTAGCCCGAGTGGGTGTAGCTGGTCATGTTGGTCAGCGTCCAGGCGTCGTTGAGGCGCCAGTCGATCTTCGCGCTCACGGTGTCCTGGTTGAGGTTGTCATAGGCCTTGGTGTTGGACGCAATCTTGTAATACTGCACCTTGTCGCCGATACGGGTGATCGAGTTGTCGCCCTGGCGGTGCTCGTTGTGCGCGTAGGTCAGCAGCACATCGGTGTCGTCGTTCGGGGTGATCAACAACTTGCCGCGATAGTTGCTGGTGCGGTGTGGGTTGGCGTCGTCGTTATTGGTAGTGTTGCGGATATAGCCGTCGCCGTCCTGGGTATCGATGGCGATACGGCCGGCGACCTTGTCGTCGATGATCGAGCCACCGCCGGCCACGGCCACGCCGTGCTCACCGTAGTTGCCGATGTTGGTCTGGGCGGAGAAGGTAGGTTCGAAAGTGGGGTTGCGGGTGGTGATCACCACCGCACCGGCCAGGGAGTTGCGCCCCTGAGTGGTGGACTGCGGGCCGAGGAGCACTTCGACCTGTTCGGTATCCCACAGGCCAACCGGGCTCAGCGTCAGCGCGCGGTTGGGTTGCTGGGCGCCATCGACATACACCGAAATCGCACCGTTCAAGGTTGCCGGGCCCTGGTCATCGAAACCGGACACCGGAACGCCACGAATACCCCAGTTCTCATTACCCGACTGGTTGTACACGCCTGGCGTACGGGCAAACACGTCGATCAGGCTGTGATCGGCCTTGTCGCGCAGTTGCTGCTCCGTCACCACCGCCACACTCGACTGGGTCTTCTCGAGCGAACGGTTCATCTTTTCGCCCGTGACGGTGACTGGAGCGATCTCCAGCGCCGCTGGCTGATCGTCCGCCCATGCAGTATTCATAAGGCAGACGGCTGATGCTACCGCCAACGCCAGTGTATTGATTTTGTGATTCACGCCCCGCTCCCCTACCGCAATTATTTGAGTTTTTATCCGTTGGCAAACACTGTTTTTTCCCCAGCGGGGCGGAGTCTAAGCCAAAAAAAATATTAAAGGAATACTATTGATAATCCCTCTCATTAACACCTAGTATGCCCTTCGTACTGACATAAACACATTTTGTTAAACGTTTTGTGAAGGCCTCTGCCCGGTTTTCAAGGCCTGCTGTCACGTTGCTGAAAAGCCAAAAGCATAAACAGGATGTGCAAGACAATGACCTCCATCGAACACCCGGACGGACGTTTCAAGCCCATGTTGATCACGGATGATAACCACGGCGCCACCCTGCCCCGGTGCGTACAGGCCAGCCCCGGCCAATCGATTCATGCGCTCGAGCAGTCGGTACGCGACAGCCTCGACGCCAGCCTGCGCACCGTCGGCGGCGTGCTGTTTCGCGGCTTCACGGTCGCCACCCCCATCGACTTCAAACGCTTTGCCGCCAGCTTCGGCGCGCCCCTGGCCAGCTACGAGTTCGGCTCGACGCCGCGCAGCAAAGTGTTCGCCGGGGTCTACAGCTCCACCGAATACCCGGCGCACCAGTTCATCCCCTTGCACAACGAGCAGGCCTACACCCGGCCCTGGCCTTCGCGCATCTGGTTCCACTGCATCAAGGCCAGCGAAACCGGCGGCGAGACGCCAATCTGCGACAGCCGCCTGATCTACCAGCGCATGCCCGCCGAGATCCGCGAGCTGTTCGCCAGCCGCGAACTGCTCTACGTGCGCAACTACAGCGGCGCCCTCGACCTGCCCTGGCAACAGGTGTTCAACACCGAAGACCGTGCCCAGGTCGAGCGCTACTGCCAGGACAACGGCATCGAGTGGGAGTGGAAAACCGACGGTGAACTGCGCACCCGCCAGCGCTGCCCCGCCGTGCTGCAGCACCCGGAAACCGGCGAGTGGGTCTGGTTCAACCAGGCGCACCTGTTTCACGTCTCGGCAATCGAGCCCGCCGTGCGCGCCAGCCTGCTGGCCGCCGTGGGTGAGGAAAACCTGCCGCGTCACGTGTACTTCGGCGACGGCTCGCCCATTGCCGACGCCCTGCTCGACAGCGTGCGCGCCGTGTATGACCAGACCGCCGTGAGCTTCCCCTGGCAGGCTGGCGACATCCTGATGCTCGACAACCGACTGGTCGCCCACGGGCGCAATCCTTATACCGGTGACCGCAAAGTCATCGTGGCCATGGCATGAATCCCACCATGTTTGCATTCAATCATTGGATAGACGTGCTGGAGGCCAACGCCCTGCACTTCCCGCAGCGTGCCGCGTTGCATTTTTTGCCCGACGGCGTCGACGTCGGCGAAACGCTCACCTTCGCCCAACTGCACGAACAGTCCCGATCCCTGGCCGCGGCCCTGCAAGCGCGCTACAACCCGGGCGAGCGTGTGCTGTTGATGCTGCCCAGCAGCCTCGACTATGTCCGCACCTTCTGCGCCTGCCTGTATGCCGGGTTGATCGCCGTGCCATTGTTCCCGCCGCCGTCGCGCAAGCCGCGGCATCTGGACCGCGTGCGCAACGTGGTGATCGATGCACAGCCGGCGCTGATCCTGGCGCCCGTCGAACACTGCGAGGCCCTGCGTGAACTGGTGGACCAGCGCGTCGACGTACTGACCGTGCACGACCTCGGCACGCCGCCCGCCGGCCAATGGCAACGCCCGTCCATCGACGCCGCCACGGTGGCATTCCTGCAATACACCTCGGGCTCCACCGGCACGCCCAAAGGCGTTGAAGTGCGCCAGCGCAACCTGATCGCCAACGTCGAGCTGATGCGCCAGGCCTACGGTTTCGATGAACACGGCGCCATGGTCAACTGGCTGCCGCTGTATCACGACATGGGTCTGATCGGCGGCGTGCTGGCGCCCCTCTACAGCGGCATGCCGTGTTACCTGATGGCCTCGCAGACCTTCGTCAACGCGCCCTCCACCTGGCTGCAGGCGCTGAGTCGCTACCGCGCCACCGCCAGTTTTGCGCCCAACTTCGCCTACGCCCTGTGCAACCGCGTGGTCAGCGACAGCCTGATCGCCCAGCTCGACCTCAGCGCCTGGCGACACGCTATCAACGGCGCCGAGCCGATCCACCCCGGCACCCTCGACGCCTTTGCCCAGCGCTTCGCCGCCTGCGGTCTCAACCCGTTGGCCATCAGCCCCGGTTACGGCCAGGCCGAAGCCACCCTGTGCGTCAGTGCAACTCCGGCCGACGCGCTGCCGGTGGTGCTGCGCCTGGACAAACAGGTGCTGGAAACCGGTCGTGTGGCCCTGGCCAGCGGTGATGCGCCCGCAGTGGAGTTTGTCGCCTGTGGCTACCCCCAGGCCCATCACGCCATTGCCATCGCCAACCCGCACACCTTCGAGCGCTGCGCCGCCGATCGCATCGGCGAAGTGTGGCTGCAAGGCCCGAGCAACGCCGAGGCCTACTGGCAAAACCCCGAGGCCAGCCGCATCGCCTTCCAGGCGCAGATCGCCGGCGAGCCCGGCCATTACCTGCGCTCCGGCGACCTGGGCTTCATGCATCAGGGCCAGGTAGTGATCTGCGGGCGTCTCAAGGACCTGCTGATTCTCAACGGCCGCAACCTCTACCCCCACGATATCGAGTTTGCGATCACCGACAGCGAGCCCGGCATCCGCACCGGTCGCATCGCTGCCTTCTCGGAAATGGACCCGGTGCTGGGCCGCGAAAAACTGGTGATCGTGGCCGAGCCGCAACGCAAGTTCGTCGACCCGGCCCATCACCCGGCGCTGTTTGCATCGATGCAAAGCGCGGTGCGCGAAGCGGCTGACTGTGGCATCGATCAGATTGTGCTGGTGCAGGCCGGCACCATTCCCATGACCACCAGCGGCAAGATTGCCCGCCAGGGTGCCCGCACCCAACTGGCAGCCGGCACCCTGAGCATCATCGCCCAGAGCGGCGCCACACCCGCCTCGCCCGCAAAGCGCCTTGACGTGGCGCAATTGCGCGAGCAGCCCGACCTTGCCACCTGCCATCAATGGCTGGCGCAGACCCTGCTCGCGCTCAACCCGTACCTCAGCGTGAATACCGAACTCAGCCTGATCGGCCTGGGCCTGGACTCGATCGGCCTGGCCGATTTCGCCGCACGTCTGCAGCGCGACCTTGGCTGGGAACTGGACACACAAAGCCTGTTCGGCGAACAGACCCTGGCGCACTGGGCGCAGGCGCTGCTGATCTACCTCGGCACCGCTGCCCCGCTCGCCAATCCCGCACCCGAGACTGACCTCAGCCATAGTCACCAGTCCTTCGCCCAGCGCCGATTATGGTTCCTGCATCAACTCAACCCGCAGGACACCCAGCACAACCTCGTGCTGCACCTGACACTGCACGGCGCGCTGGACACGCAAGCCCTGTCGCAGCGGCTCGACGCGCTGGTCGAGCGTCACAGCGTGCTGCGCACGGTCTATCACGACGGCGTCGACGGCCCGCAGCAGCAGGTAATGCCCGCCAGCCCCGTGCAGTTGCTCGTGCAGGACAACCTGCAGGATTGCCTGGCCCGGGAACACGCAACCGCCATCGACCTGCAACACGGCCCGCTGCTGCGCGCGCACCTGATCAGCCAGGGCGACAGGCATGACCTGCTGCTGACCCTGCACCACATCGCCTTCGACGGCCGTTCCGCGCAATTGCTGCTCGCCGAACTGGCGGCGCACACCTCGCCTGATCGCCCTTTGCAATACCTCGACTTCGCCCGCTGGGAAGCGGCGCACTGGACGCCCTCGCGCATCGCCGCGCAGCAGGACTTCTGGCGCGCACACCTGGCCGACGTCCCGCAAACCCTGGCATTGGGTGGCAGCGGCGCGTCGCCGGGGCAGCACCGCCTCGACTTCAGCCTGCCTCAATCGCGCTGCGATGCGCTGTCCGCTCTCGCCCGTGAACAGGGCATGACCCTGTTCATGCTGCTGCTGGCCTGCTACCAGCTGGTGCTCAAGCAATTGGGAGGCCAGCCGCGCTTTTTGCTCGGCACCGACGTCAGCGGTCGTCCGCTGGCGGCGCATAACGAGGTGATCGGCTTCTTCGTCAACCAACTCACCCTGCGCTGCGAGGTAGAGGGCGAGTCAAGCCTCGGCGAGTTTTTCCAACAGGTGCGCGAGCAGGCGCAGCAAGCCTACGCCCATCAGGACCTGCCGTTCGACCTGGTGGTCGCCGCGCTGGCCCCCGCACGACGTCCGGGCCACGCGCCGCTGTTCCAGGTCAAGCTGAACTATCAACCGTCACGTTCAGCGCCGACGCTGATTGCCGGCGCGCACCTGCACACGCTCGATGTGGCCCAGGCACCGGGGGATTTCCACCTGGTGCTGGACCTGGTACATGCCGGCCATGGCATCGACGCCACCCTGAAATATCGTGGCGAGCACTTCGATCAGGCCCGTGCCTTGCGCCTGCAACACCTGTGGACGCGTCTGCTGGACGAGGCCGGCGACTGGTTGAGCGAGTCGCTGCCCGCACTGGCGGCGCGCCTCGACACCTGGGACCAGGCCTTCCAGCGCGAAAGCCAACACACCCAGGCCAGCGCCGGGCGCAGCCAGTTGCTGCAGACCAAACGACGCTCACTGACCCTTTGACAGAGGTGGATGCCTGTATGCCAGACGTACCCCCAACGCCGCGCACCCTCGGCGGTGTACGCCGCAAAGCGATGAACGTCGCCCCACGGCAGCTGGTCAGCGAACGCCTGCTCAGCGCCGACCATGCCCTGCCGCTGGTGATCGAACCGGCCGTCGAGGGCGTTGACCTCGCCGCGTGGGCCGCCAGTGAGCGCGACGCCCTGGAACAGAAACTGCTGCAACACGGCGCCTTGCTGTTTCGTGGTTTCGGCGTCACCTCGGTGGAACAGTTCGACCAGGTCATCGCCGCGCTGTCCCCCGGCGCCCTGGAGTACATGTTCCGCGCCTCGCCGCGCACCCGGGTGGGCGGCAACATCTACACCTCGACCGACTACCCGGCCGACCAGATGATCTTCCCGCACAACGAGCACTCTTATTCGCCACGGTTTCCGCTGCGGCTGTTCTTCTACTGCCAGTTGCCTTCCGAGACCGGCGGCGAAACCCCGATTGGCTCCACCCGCACGGTCAAGTCACGCATCAGCAGCGAGATCCAGGCGCGCTTTCGCGAAAAAGGCGTGCTCTATGTGCGCAACTACGGCGACGGCTTCGGCCTGCCGTGGCAGAGCGTGTTCCAGTCCAGCGAGCGCAGCGACGTCGAAGCCTACTGCGCCAGCGTCGGCATCGAGGTCGAGTGGAAGGCAAACAACCGCCTGCGCACTCGCCAACGCGGTCCGGCCGTGGTGCGCCACCCGCGTACCGGCGAAGAGGTCTGGTTCAACCACGCGACGTTCTTTCACATCAGCACCCTGCCGGCGGCGATCCGCGATTCGCTGCAAGGCAACTTCAACGACCTCGACCTGCCCACCAACACCTTTTACGGCGATGGCACGCCCATCGAGCCCCAGGTGCTGCAAGCACTGCGCGCCGCCTACCTTGATTCGCTGGTGCGCTTCAGCTGGCAACAGGGCGACGTACTGTTTATCGACAACATGCTCGCGGTCCACGGCCGCGAACCCTTTACCGGCAAGCGCGCAATCATGACCGGCATGGCCGAGGCCCTGCTGTCCAGCGACGTCGCCGTGTGAGCGCTCTCCACCCTATTTTGCAGTTGAGTTGAACATGAACGGACTTCAAGGCTTTCGCATCTCGCCGCAACAGGCTTCCCTTTACCCACACCTCAACGGCGGCAGCCGGCACCCGTTCGGTTGCCAGCTGCAATGGGCCGTGACCCCGCCGGTCGACGCCGACACCCTCACACAGCGCCTGCAAGCGCTGGCGGGCGGCAGCGAGATCCTGCGCACCCAACTGACGCCGGTGCCCGGCTTGCGCCACCCGGTGCAGGTGATCCATGACGCGTGCGCGTTGCGCGTCAACGTGGCGCAGCAGATCCCGTCGCTTGCGCAGGACTGGACACAGCCACTGACGGTCACCCTCGTGCAACGGCCCGACGGCCAGGTGCTGCACCTGGCCGCCGCCAGCAGTCACCTGGACCTCGCCAGCCTCACACTGCTGGCGACAGCCCTGCTGCAAGACACCCCGCCGGACCTGGCCGACAGCCTGCAATACGCCGATTACGCCGAATGGCGCTGGAGCCTGGTCGAAGACGCACCGCAGCATCCCGGCGCGCTGTTCTGGAACCCTGCGGCCGAGCACGAACGGCACGCCTTGCAACTGTCACTGGAAACACCCGGTGACGGTGGATTTGCCCCCGCACATCTGGACATCAGCCTGCCCAATCACCCGGCCTTCACCGCCCACCTGATGCTGACTGCCTGGGCCGTGCTGCTTGGGCGCCTGTCCGGGCAACAGCAAGTCCCCATTACTCTGATTCACCCCAGCCGTGGACCGGAACTCGACAACGCCGTGGGCCTGTTCGAGCAGAGCCTGCCCCTGCGCATCGACCTGCAGGCGCAGGCCACCCTGCAGGAACAGAGCGCCCATATCGGCACTCTGGTAGAGCACGCCGCCGGCTGGCAGGACTATTACACCGGTGACCTCAGCGGCGGTTATGCGTTCGCCTGGCGCGCCAGTGACCCGCGCGAACGCGAGGCCAGCGCGGTGACGAGCCCGGCCAAGGCGTGTCTGCAGGTCCATCAGGGCGGCGACCGCCTCCGCGCGCAGTTGGTCTACGACTGCAATCAGCTCAGCACTGAGGCGGCCGCCTGCCTGGCCGAACAATGGGCGCAATTGCTGCAGGCCGCGCTGGCCAACCCGCAACAGGCCTGGGCGCAACTGCCCATCAGCGGCCCACAGCAAGCGGCGATCATCGCCGCACCGACACAGCCGCCGGTGATCGAAGCGGTGACGCTGGTAGAGCTGATCGCTCGCCAGGTGCAGCGCCAGCCTGATGCCGTCGCCCTCAGCGATCAACAGGGCGACCTGACCTACGCGCAACTGGACGCCAGCGCCACACAACTGGCGCACCAACTGGCGCACGCCGGGATCGCGGCCAACGTGCCAGTGGGCATTCTGTTCCCACGCGGCAACGCCGCCATCGTCGCCATGCTCGCCGTAATGAAGGCCGGGGGCGCCTACGTGCCGGTCGACCCCACTTACCCGCAGGACCGGCGCGCCTACATGCTCGCCGACAGCGCCATCGCGCACATCGTCGTCAGCCCCGAGCTGGCCGACAGCGTTCCGGCCGGCCTGCAATGCTTTGTGCTGGCCGATCTGCACGCAGCCAGCACCCTGCCGCCATTGCCCCTGCCCCACCGCGACGACCTTGCGTACCTGATTTATACCTCCGGTTCCACCGGCGCACCCAAAGCCGTGGAAATCAGCCACGGCGCCCTGAGCCATTCCACCCAGGTGCGCATGGCCGCGTATCAGGCGCCCGTGAGCGCCTACCTGCTGCTGTCGTCATTTGCCTTCGACAGCTCGGTGGCCGGGATTTTCTGGACCCTGGCCCAGGGCGGCCGCCTGGTCTTGCCGGCGCCCGGCGAAGAACTGGACATGCCGCGCCTGGCGCAACTGGTCGCGCAGCAGCGGGTCAGCCATGGCCTGTCGCTGCCGTCGCTGTACCAGGCGCTGCTGGATCAGTTGGGCGGCGCCGAAAGCCTGCGCTGCTGGATCGTTGCCGGTGAGGCGTGCCCGCCGTCGCTGATTGCCCAGCACCGCAACGCCCTGCCCGGGGCCTTGCTGGTCAACGAATACGGCCCCACCGAAGCCACCGTGTGGGCCACTTACGACGTGCTCGACAGCGACCGCGCCCTGACCATCGGCCGCCCGATTGCCGGCATGGACCTGCGCGTCCTCAATGAACACGACGTCGCCAGCGGCATCGGTGAACCGGGCGAGATCATTCTTGCCGGCCCGACCCTGGCCCGGGGTTACCGCCACAAACCCGAAGAAACCGCCAAAGCCTTCGTCACCCTCGCCGATGGCACCCGCGCCTACCGTACCGGTGACCTCGCCTGCTGGCTGGCCGACGGGCGCCTGGCGTTCCTCGGGCGCAAAGACCATCAGGTCAAGTTGCGCGGCTACCGCATCGAACTCGGCGAGATCGAGCGCCAACTGTGCAGCCACAGCGACGTGCGTGAAGCGGCAGTGATCGTGCAGGACCAGCCCGCCGGCAAGCGCCTGCTCGCCTACGTGCTCGCCGCCCACGGCTATGCGCCGGATTCCGAGGCGCTCAAGCGCTACCTCGGCGAGCGCTTGCCGTCGTACATGGTGCCCACCCGCGTAATCACCCTCGGCGCCTTCCCGCGCACGCCCAACGGCAAGCTCGACCTCCAGCAGTTGCCCGACCCGGATCAACTTGACCAGAGCAGCCATGTGGCCCCGCGCACGCCGATGGAAACCACGCTGCACGCCATCGTCGCCAAGGTCCTGAAACTGCCCCGTGTCAGCGTCACCGAGAGCTTCTTCGCCATCGGCGGCGACTCGATTCTCAGCCTGCAAGTGGTGGCCCAGGCTCACGAACAAGGCATCGCGCTGTCGGCCAAGCACGTGTTCGAGCACCAGAGCATCGCCGCCATGGCCAGCGTCGCCCAGCCGCTGGACAAAAGCCCGGCGCAGGCGCAAAGCGCCGAGTTCAGCGCCTCCGGCATGTCGGATGACGAACTCAACGCGCTGATGGCCGAGCTCAACGACGCCGACCTGTAACCGCCGTCGCCCCTATTTCTGCAGGACGTTTTGAATGACCACCGACAACACCACGCGCAATCCGATCGAAGATGTCTACCCGCTGTCACCGCTGCAACAAGGGATGCTGTTCCACTCCCTGCTGCACGAGGACTCCGGGGTGTACCTGATGCAGGATCGCTACCGAATCGGTGGGGCCATTGACGAGACCGCGTTTCTTGAAGCATGGCGCCAGGTGGTGGCGCTGCACCCGTCGCTGCGCGCCAGCTTCCAGTGGAAAACCCAGAAGCAGCCGGTGCAGGTGATCCACCGCGAGGTCAAGGTGCCGCTCGATACTCTCGACCTGCGCGGGCTGGCGCCCCACGAGCAGCAGGCGCGCATTCGTGTGCTGCTGGAGGAGGAGCAGAAAGTCGGTTTCAACCTGTCCAAGCCGCCGCTGATTCGTTTTCGTCTGGTGCGCCTGGCCGATGAGGCCTATGAATTCATCCGCAGTTTCCACCATATCCTGATGGATGCCTGGTGCATTTCCCTGGTGACCGTGGACTTTCTCAAGGTCTACGAGGCGCTGTGCAACCAGCGCACGCCGCAGATCAGCGCCCCCCGGCCGTTTCGCGACTACATCCAATGGCTGCAACGCCAGGACGCGGGCAAGGCCGAGCAGTTCTGGCGCGGCCAGTTGCACGGGCTCAACGCGCCGACGCCGCTCACCGTGGACAACGGCGTGGCGCGCGACCGCTATACCGATGCAGTGCTGGTGGACGACCAACTGATCCACCTGGACGCGCAGCACACCCAGGCGCTGGCCAGTTTCTGCCGCAGCCGCCGGATCACCCCCAACACCTTTTTCCAGGGCGTGTGGTCGCTGCTGCTGTCGCGCTACAGCGGGCAACGCGACGTGGTGTTCGGCGTCACCGTGGCCGGGCGTCCTGCCGAGCTCACCGGCGTCGCCGAAATGATCGGCCTGTTCATCAACACACTGCCGTTGCGCGTCAGCGTCGATCCCGAGGCACGGCTGGACGACTGGCTGGGGGACTTGCAGGCACTCAACGTGCAGATGCGCGACTTCGAGCACACGCCGCTCACCGATATCCAGGGCTGGAGCGACTTCCCCCGTGGCGAAACCCTGTTCGACAGCATCCTGGTGTTCGAGAACGCCCCCATCGATGAGCAGATTCTCGACGGCGGCTTTCAGTTCAGCCTCGACGGCATGGACCATAGCGTGCACACCCACTACGGCTTGACCGCGGTGATCCTGCCCGGCGAGCAACTGGGCATCCGCGTGTCGTACGACCGCGAGCGCTTTACCGCCGAGACGGTGCAGCGCCTGCTCGGCCACCTGGCCAGCTTGGTGCGCGGCATGCTCGCCGCGCCAGAGGCAGCGCTGGGCAGTTTCGAGCTGCTGGCCGCCGATGAACGCGAGCAATTGCTGGGCGACTGGGCGCTCAACCCCCACGACTTCCCGCTGGATAAAAGCTACGCCGAACTGTTTGCCGCCCAGGTCGCCGAACGCGGCGATCAGGTGGCCGCGATCTGCGACGGCCACTCCCTGACCTACGCCGAACTGGACCGGCGCGCCACGCGCCTGGCCCACGCCCTGCGTGCGGCCGGCGCCGCCGAAGACCGCTTGGTGGCGCTGCTTGCCCCCCGTGGCCTGGCGCTGTTGACCGCAATGATCGCGGTGTTCAAGGCCGGCGCGGCGATGCTGCCGCTGGAGGTCAACCACCCGCCGGAGCGCCTGCGCGAAATCCTCAGCCTGTCCCGCGCGCCTTTGCTGGTCGCCAGTGAAGACTGCAGCGGCCTGCTCGATCAGCTGCTCAGCGGCCTCGATCACGCGCCCCGGGCGCTGTTCGCCGAAGCGGCCTGGAACACCCCCAACGATGCACCGCTGGCACTCGCCGGCACCCCGCACAGCCTGGCCTACGTGCTGTTCACCTCGGGCTCGACCGGTACGCCCAAGGGCGTGATGATCGAACAGCGCAGCATGCTCAATAACATCTTCGGCAAAGTCCCGGCCCTGGGCCTGAACGCCGCCGACCGCATTCCACAGACCGCCTCGGTGGCCTTCGATATCAGCGTGTGGCAGTTCCTCGCCGCCCCGGTACTCGGCGCCACCGTGCACATCCTGCCGGACGAGGTCGCCCACGACCCGCAACGCCTGCTGCAGGTGCTCGCCAGCGAGCGCCTGAATGTGCTGGAAATCGTCCCGAGCCTGATGCGCACCCTGCTTGCGCTGTGCCCGTGCGACTTGCAACTGCCCGACCTGCGCTGGGTGCTGCCCACCGGCGAAGCGTTGCCGCCGACCGTGGCCCGCGACTGGTTTGCGCGGTTCCCCGCTATCGCGCTGATGAACGCCTACGGCCCCGCCGAATGCGCCGACGACGTGGCGTTCCAGCCGATCACCGAAGCGCCGCACGCCAGCGTCAGCCACATGCCCATCGGCAAGCCCACCGCCAACAACCGCCTGTACGTGCTCGATGAAGCACTGCGCCCGGTGCCCGTTGGCGTGGCCGGGGAAATCTGCGTCGGCGGCGTCGGCGTGGGTCGCGGCTACCTGCACGACCCGCAGCGCAGCGCCGAAGCCTTCATCGAGCATGCGCAGATCGACGGTCGCCTGTACCGCACCGGCGACCTTGGCCGCTGGCGTGCCGACGGGGTGATCGAATACCTCGGTCGCCGCGACCAGCAGGTCAAGCTGCGCGGGCACCGCATCGAACTGACCGAAATCGAACACCGCCTGGCCCAGCACCCGAACGTGCGCGAAGCGGCCGTGCTGCTGCGTGAAAACAGCGTGGGCGAAGCCTGGCTGGTGGCCTACTGGTCGGCCCATGACGAAAGCCTGGGCAACCATGGCTTGAGCGAACACCTGCGCGCGCAGTTGCCGCCGTACATGGTGCCGGCCGCCTTTGAATGCCTCGACCGCCTGCCGCTGAACAACAACGGCAAGGTCGACCGCAAGGCCCTCGCTGCGCTGCAACTGACCTGGCAGGCAGACGCCAGCGAAAGCCTCGCGCCGCGTAACGAACATGAAGCCGCCATTGCCGCCGTCTGGGCCGAAGTGCTGGGCCGCGACAGCGTGGGTGTGGAAGACAATTTCTTCACCCTCGGCGGCCATTCACTGCTGGCGACGCAGATCGTCGCGCGCTTGCGCAGCACATTCAAACTCGAGCTGCCGCTGCGGGTGCTGTTCGAACAGCCCACCGTCGCGCTGCTGGCGGTGGCCATCGCCGAGCGTGAGGCGCAGGCCGCCGTACCGCAAGCCGTCGCGGCCGATTCGCTACAGGCCAGGCCGCGACCGGCCCTGCTGCCGTTGTCGTTCTCGCAGCAACGCCTGTGGTTTATCGAGCAACTGACGCCCGGCACCACGCTGTTCAATATCCCGTTTGCCCTGCGCCTCAGCGGGCAACTCGACGTGGCAGCCCTGCACGCGAGCCTGAATGACCTGCTGGCGCGCCATGAAATCCTGCGCACCGGCATTCGCAGCGTGGACGGCGTGCCGAGCCAGCACATCAGCGCGGCGCTGAACATCGAGCTGCCATTCGAAGACCTGTCGAACCTGACCGCCACCGCCCGTGAAGGTGCGCAATTCAACGCCCTGCAAGCCACTTTCGAACACCCCTTCGACCTGACGGCGCCGCCGCTGCTGCGCGCGCGCCTGCTCAAAGTGGCGCCGGACGAGCACGTGCTGGGCATTGCCCTGCATCACCTGGTGTCCGACGCCTGGTCGGCCACCATCGCCCTGCGTGAGCTGGCGCAAGGGTACGAAGCCCGCCGCCACGGCGCCGCCGCGCAATTGCCGGCCCTGCCCCTGCAATACGCCGACTTCGCCCTGTGGCAGCGTGATCACCTGCAAGGCGCTGAACTTGCGCGCCAACTCGACTACTGGACGCGCACCCTTGACCGCCGCGACCAGGACGCCAGCCCCCTGCTGGCTTTGCCCACCGACCATCCACGGCCGTCGGTGCAGAGCTACCGCGCGGGGCTGGTGCAACGCGAACTCAGCGCCGCCCTCAGCGGCCGCGTGCAGGCACTCGCCAGTCGCTTGGGCACCACGCCGTTCAGCGTCCTGTTCGCAGGCTTTGCGGTATTGATGCACCGCTTGAGCGGCGACGCCACCGTACTGATCGGCACCCCGGTTACCCACCGTGAACAGCCGGGCACCGAAGGCCTGCTGGGGATCCTGCTGAACAACTTGGCGATCCGCGCCGACTTCAGCGCCCAGGCCGATTTCAATGCGGTGGTTGTCCAAGTCGCCACGCGTTTGCGCGAAGGCCTGCAACACCAGGACCTGCCGTTCGAACAACTGGTGGACAGCCTGCAACTGCCGCGCAGCCTCAGCCATGCGCCGTTGTATCAGGTGATGGTTGCGCAGCAATTGGGCATGGAGGCGCGCCTGCAGTTTCCGGGGCTGGCCTTCGAAGCGCTCGACACGCCGCTCAAGCACTCCGAATGCGACCTCGACCTGCATGTGCTGTGCCCGGCGGATGCGCCGATTCAGCTCGAGCTGATGTTCGCCCTCGACCTCTTCACCCAGGACAGCGCACGGCAAACCCTGGCGCGCCTGGAACACCTGCTGGAACAACTGCTCGCCGCGCCGCAACGCGCGGTCGCCACCCTGCCCTTGCTGATGCCCGCCGAGTGGCAGCGCACGGTGGTGGAGTGGAACCGTACCGAAATGGACGTGCCGCAGCACCTGACCTTCGCCCAGCTGTTCGAACAGCAGGCCGAACGCACGCCTGAGCGTGACGCGCTGTGCTTTGAAGGCCAACGCCTGAGCTACGCCGAACTGAACCGCCGCGCCAACCAGGTCGCCCATTACCTGCGCGGGCAAGGCGTGGGCGCCAACCGCCCGGTGGCGCTGTGTGTGGAGCGTTCGCTGGAATTGCTGATCGGCCTGCTGGGCATTCTCAAGGCGGGTGGCGCCTATGTGCCGCTGGACCCGAGCTACCCGGCCGAGCGCCTGGCCTACATGCTCGACGACGCGCAGCCGCGGTTGTTCGTCGGCCAGCAAGGCCTGCTCGAACAGCTGGGCAGCCACCTGCCACGCCTGCGCCTGGACGCCGACGCCGCGCTGCTCGCCAGCCAACCCGAGAGTAACCCCGCCGCGCTGGCAGGTCCCGATGACCTGGCCTATATCATGTACACCTCCGGCTCCACCGGTAAGCCCAAGGGCACGCTGGTCACCAACGCGTCGGTGGTCAACCTGGCCTGGGCGCGCATTCACGGTCTGTACCGGCGCTACACCGACCAGCCGATGCGCACCAGCTTCAACTACTCGTTCGCCTTCGACAGCTCGGTGGCCGAACTGATCCTGCTGCTCGACGGCCACAGCCTGTACCTGACCCCGGAAGACGTGCGCTACGAACCGGCCGCCCTGGCGCAATTCTTCAAGGACACACGCCTGGACGCCTTCGAATGCACCCCGGCGCAGCTCAAGAGCCTGCTCGAAACTGACGGCGTGCGCCGTGGCGAGACCTACCTGCCGCGTTTCGTGCTGTTTGGCGGCGATGCGGTGGACGCGCAGCTCTGGCAACGCCTGCCGTCCATCGCCGGCAGCCGCTTCTTCAACACCTACGGCCCCACCGAGTGCACGGTGGATGCGACTGGCTGCGCGGTGGATGACTTCCCGCAGCGGCCGATCATTGGCCGGCCGATTGCCAACGTGCGCACCTACGTGCTCGACGCGTTCCTCAACCCGCTGCCGGTGGGTGTGCCCGGCGAGCTGCATATCGGCGGTGCCGGCGTGACCCGCGGCTACCTCAACCGCGCCGAGCAGACCGCCAAGGTATTCATCGACGATCCTTTCTCGCCGCTGCCAGAGGCACGCATGTATAAGTCCGGCGACCTGGTGCGCTGGCTGCCCGGTGGCCAGCTCGAATACCTGGGCCGCATGGACCATCAAGTGAAAATCCGTGGTTTCCGCGTCGAGCTGGGCGAAATCGAAGCCCTGCTCGGCGCGCAACCCGGCGTACGCCAGGCGGTGGTGCTGGCCCGTGAAGACGTGCCCGGCGACAAGCGCCTGGTGGCCTATGTCAGTTGCGCCCAGCCCGACCTCAGCGCGTGGCGCCACGCCCTTGGCGCCGCCCTGCCCGACTACATGGTGCCGTCGGCCTTTGTGGTGCTGGACTCGTTGCCCCTGACCGATAACGGCAAACTCAACCGCAAGGCCTTGCCCGCGCCGCACACCCAGGCCGAGCCGGACGCCACGGACCCGCCGCGCACCGACGCCGAATGCCAGCTCGCCGCCCTGTGGGCCGAGCTGCTGAAGCTGCCGTTGAGCGCAATCGGGCGTGACAGCCAGTTCTTTTACCTGGGTGGCCATTCGCTGTTGGCGGCCGTGCTGTTTGCGCGCCTGCGTCAGCAATTTGCCACGGTGCCACCGCTGCGGGCGGTGTTCGAGCATCCCACCTTGCAGGCGCTGGCGGCGTTGCTCGCGCAGCCGCTGCAAACACCCCGCGACACCTTCGTGCCCGCCCCGCGCCCTGCGCGCCTGCCGTTGTCGTTCGAACAACAGCGCCTGTGGTTCCTCGAGCAACTGAGCGGCGCCAGTGAGTACAACGTGGTCAGCGCCGTGCAGTTCGACGGCGAACTGCACGTACCGGCGCTGCAAGCGGCGCTGAACCACGTGATTCAACGCCACGAAATCCTGCGCAGCCGCATCGTGCGTGAGCCGGCCGGTGAACTGGCGCTGGTGATCGAACCCCACGTCGAGCTGACGCTGGCCATGACGCACTGGGACACTGTCACCGACGCCCACTGGCAGCAACTGAACGAAGACGCGATCCAGGCCGCCAGCGCGCAGCGTTTTGACCTGGCCCGTGAAGCACCGATTCGCGCGCGCCTGCTCAAACGCAACAGGCAGGCGTTGCTGGTGCTGACCCTGCACCACTGCGTGAGCGACGATGCCTCCACGCAGAACCTGCTCGACGAACTGGCCCGCTGCTACAAAGGCGAGCAGCACAGCCTGCCGGCGCTGGCCCTGCAATACCCGGATTACGCGCTGTGGCAGCGCGAAGCGGCGCAGCAGGCGCGGTTCGACAGTCAGTTGGCCTACTGGCGAACGCAACTGGAGGACGGCAGCTACCAGCTGGAACTGCCCACCGACCAGCCACGCCCGCACCTGCTCGACCCGCGTGCCGGCTCGGTGCAGCTGCAATTGCCCGCCGAGCTGACCTCGCGCTTGCGCCAGTTTGCCCAGCAGCGCGGCGCAACCCTGTACATGCTGCTGCTCAGCGCCGCACAACTGTTGCTGGGACGCTACGCCAACCAGCGCGATGTGCGCGTCGGCAGCCCGGTGGCGCAGCGGCCATTGGCCGAGTTGCAGCCGCTGATCGGTTGCTTCGTCAACACCCTGGTGATGCGCGCCGACCTGGCGCCGGGGCTGGACTTCGCCGGCTTGCTCGACCAGGTGCGCAACACCGTGCTCGACGCCCAGCAGCATCAGGACGTGCCGTTCGATCAACTGGTCGAACACCTCGCGCCCGAACGCAGCCTCGGCCAGACGCCGTTGTTCCAGGTGCTGTTCGTCATGCAGAACGGCACTGCCGACGCCAGCCAGTGGCCGCACTTGCAGGTGCGTGAACGGGCAGTGACGGCCGCCGCCACCAAGTTCGACCTGAACTGGGAAGTGCACGACGGTGAAGTGCTGTCGGTGTTGCTGGAATACCGCAGCGCGCTGTTCAGCCAGGCCACTGCTCAACGCTGGTTGACGCAATGGCAGGCACTGCTGCAAAGCATGCTCGACGCACCGCAGACGCTGATCGCCGACTGGTCGCCGCTGACCGACGCCGAGCGCCTGCAACAGCAGGCGTGGAACGCCACCCAACGGCATTACCCTGGCCCGACCGACCTGCACACGGCCCTGCGCCAGCAGGCGGCACTCACGCCGCATGCGCCTGCGTTGATCTTCGAAGACCAGCGCCTGAGCTACGCCGAGCTGGACCAGCGCGCCCAACACGTCGCCCGCGCTCTGCGCGCGGCCGGCATTGGCCGCGAATCGATTGTGCCGGTGTGCATGGAGCGCTCGGTGGACATGGTGGTGGCCTTGCTCGGCATCGTGCATGCCGGCGCCGCCTGGCTGCCGCTCGATCCCGAGTTGCCGGCCGCGCGTCTGGCATTCCTGATCGAGGATGCAGATGCTCTGGTCACGTTGACCCAGCCCCAGTGGCTGTCGCACCTGCCCGCAGGCCATAGCGCCTGGACGCTGGACGCACTGCCCGACGCGGGCAACGTCGAACCGCTGAAGATGCAGGCCAATGACCTCGCCTACGTGCTGTACACCTCCGGCTCCACCGGCCAGCCCAAAGGCGTGATGAACGAACACGGCGCGCTGATGAACCGCCTGCACTGGATGCAGGATGCCTATCCGATTGGGCCTGACGATCGCGTGCTGCAAAAGACGCCGTACAGCTTCGACGTATCGGTGTGGGAATTCTTCTGGCCGCTGATCACTGGCGCCACGCTGGTGGTGGCGCGTCCCGATGGCCATCGTGACCCGGCCTACCTCAGCCAACTGATCCAGCAGGAACAGGTCACCACCCTGCACTTCGTGCCGTCGATGCTGCGCGCGTTTGCCGAAGAACCGAGCCTGGCCGCCTGCCGCAGCCTGCGTCAGGTATTCGCCAGCGGCGAGGCGCTGCCAGCGGATCTGGTGCAGCGCTTCATGAGCCGCCACCCGGCGGCGCTGGTCAACCTGTATGGCCCGACCGAAGCGGCGATTGACGTGTCGGTGTGGCGTTGCTCGGTCGACGACCCTGTGGTGCCGATCGGCAAGCCCATCGCCAACCTGCGCCTGCATATTCTGGATGACCACCAGCAGCCGTTGCCCATCGGTACGGCCGGCGAACTGTATATCGGTGGCGTCGGCGTTGCGCGCGGCTACCTGAAACGCGACGACCTCACCGCCGAACGCTTCCTCACGGTGAACGGCGAACGCCTGTACCGCACCGGTGACCGTTGCCGCTTCCTGCCTGACGGCAATATCGACTACCTCGGCCGCCTCGACCATCAGGTCAAGCTGCGCGGCCAGCGTATCGAACTCGGCGAAATCGACGCTGCTCTGCTGGCCCGGCCGCAGGTACGCGAGGCCGCCACTCTGCTGCTCGACCAACGCCTGGTGAGTTTCTGGAGCGGTGACGCCAGCGAAGCCGAACTGCGCGCGGCACTCGCCCGCGAACTGCCGTCCCACCTGCTGCCGAGCCTGCTGGTGCAGCTCGATCACCTGCCGCTCACTCCCAACGGCAAGCTCGACCGCAAGGCGCTCGCCGCCATCCGCCTGCCCGACGCAAGTCGCGAGCAGCCGCACCGTGCGCCGCGCAACGCCAACGAAACGCTGCTGTGCGAGGTGTTCAGCGAAGTGCTGCAATGCCCGCAGGTGGGCATCGACGACCACTTCTTCCAGCTTGGCGGTCATTCCCTGCTGGCCACGCAACTGGTCGCCCGGGTGCGGGAACGCCTGGGGGTAACGTTGCCGTTGGCACGGGTATTTGCCCAGCCGACCGTCGCGGCCCTGGCCGCGCAGCTGGACGACGCCTTGCCGGGTGAACAGATCACGCCGCAGCCACGTCCGGCTGCCCTGCCGCTGGGCCTGGCGCAACAGCGGTTCTGGATGCTCAGCCGACTGGTGCCACAATCGCGCGAATACCACATGCCGTTCGCGCTGACCTTGACCGGTGCGCTGAACCTGCCGGCCTTGCGCGCCGCCTTTGATCAGCTCAGCGAGCGCCATCTGGTGCTGCGCAGCCGCATTAGGGAAGTCGCAGGCCAGGCGCAGTTGCTGATCGATGCGCAAGGCCCGGCGCTGCAGGTGACGTCGGTTGCCGAGCGCGACTGGGACAGTGCGTGCAACCGCGCGCAGACCGAGTTGATGGCCCCTTTCGACCTGGCAAACGCCGCCCCCTGGCGCGCGCATTTAATGCACCGCCAGGGCCGCGACGAGCACCTGCTGCTGGTGTGCCTGCACCACAGCGCCACCGATGGCTGGGCCATGCGCCTGCTGATCGACGAACTGGCCCAGGCGTACCGCGCCGGGCTGCACGGGCAGGCGCCCGACTGGACGCCACTGCCCATCGACTATGTCGACTTCGCCCTGTGGCAACAGCATCCGCACACCCAGGCCCGGCGCGCGGCCAGCCTGACGTACTGGAAAAACCACCTGGGCGAGGACGACTACCGCCTCGAACTGCCGCTGGACCAGCCACGCGCCGCTGAAGCGGATCGGCGTGCCGGTCAACTGAATCTCAGCCTGGGCCGCGAACGTTCGGCAGCGATTCGCCACTTCGCGCGGCAGCGCGGCACCACACCGTACGTGGTGCTCGCCAGCGCCTTGAGCGCCCTGCTGGCCCGCTACAGCGGCCAGCGCGATATTCGCCTGGGCACTCCGGCGGACCAGCGCGACCAACCGCAAACCCAGACCCTGCTGGCCTGCCTGGTCAATACCCTGGTAATCCGCAGCAACGTCGACCAACAGGCCCCGGCCGCAACCCTGCTGGCTGCGATAGAAGCCGATCTGCGCGCGGCCCAGGCCCATGCCGACCTGCCGTTCGCCAGCCTGGTCAGCGCCGTGACCCAGCGCCGCGACCTCAACCGCACGCCGCTGTTCCAGGTGCTGTTCTCCCTCAATCACGGCCATATGGACAGCCGCCAATGGCCAGGGCTGGCCCTTGAAGAACGCACCCTGCCGGCCATCGACGCCAAGTTCGAACAAAGCTGGGAAGTGCACGACGACGGCAGCGACATGACCCTGGCGCTGGAATACCAGGCCGCGCTGTTCAACGCCGCCACGATGCAACGCTGGAGCGCACAATGGTGTGCGCTGCTCGATGCACTGGTGGCAACGCCGGAGCGCGCGTTGGTCGAGCTGTTCCCGCAGCAGCAGGATCAGGCGCAGCTGGCGCAATGGAACGCCACCGAGCGGCATTACCCTGGCCCGACCGACCTGCACACGGCCCTGAGCCAACAGGCCGCACTCACGCCGAATGCGCCAGCCTTGGTGTTCGAAGACCAGCGCCTGAGCTACGCCGAGCTGGACCAGCGCGCCCAACACGTCGCCCGTGCCCTGCGCGCGGCCGGCATTGGTCGCGAGTCAATTGTGCCGGTGTGCATGGAGCGCTCGGTGGAGATGGTGGTGGCCTTGCTCGGCATCGTGCATGCCGGTGCTGCCTGGCTGCCGCTCGATCCGGAACTGCCGGCCGCGCGCCTGGCGTTTTTGATTGACGATGCGGATGCCCGGGTCACCCTGACCCAACCTCAGTGGCTGTCGCACCTGCCCGCAAACCATACCGCCTGGACGCTGGACTCACTGCCCGCGGCTGACAACGTCGAACCGCTGAACGTGCAGGCCAACGACCTCGCCTATGTGCTCTACACCTCGGGTTCCACCGGCCAGCCAAAAGGCGTGATGAACGAACACGGCGCGCTGATGAACCGCCTGCACTGGATGCAGGATGCCTTTGCGATTGGGCCTGACGACCGCGTGCTGCAAAAGACGCCGTACAGCTTCGACGTGTCGGTGTGGGAATTCTTCTGGCCGCTGATCACCGGCGCCACGCTGGTGGTGGCGCGTCCCGATGGGCACCGTGATCCGGCTTACCTGAGCCAGTTGATCCAGCAGGAGCAGGTCACCACCCTGCATTTCGTCCCGTCGATGCTGCGCGCGTTTGTCGAAGAACCGAGCCTGGCCGCCTGCCGCAGCCTGCGTCAGGTGTTCGCCAGCGGCGAGGCGCTGCCGGCGGATCTGGTGCAGCGTTTCATGCGTCGCCACCCGGCGGCGCTGGTCAACCTGTATGGCCCGACCGAAGCGGCGATTGACGTGTCGGTGTGGCGTTGCTCGGTGGACGACCTTGTCGTGCCGATCGGCAAGCCCATCGCCAACCTGCGCCTGCACATTCTGGATGAGCAGCAGCAGCCGTTGCCGATTGGCAGCATCGGCGAGCTGTATATCGGTGGCGTCGGCGTTGCGCGCGGCTACCTGAAGCGTGACGACCTGACCGCCGAACGCTTCCTCACGGTGAACGGCGAACGCCTGTACCGCACCGGCGACCGCTGCCGCTTCCTGCCTGACGGCAATATCGATTACCTCGGCCGCCTCGACCATCAGGTCAAGCTGCGCGGCCAACGCATCGAACTGGGCGAAATCGATGCCGCGCTGCTCGGTCAGCCGGGCGTCAGCGGCGCCTGCACGCTGGTGGTCGACAATCGCCTGGTGGCGTTCTACAGCGGCGCTGCAGCCGAGACGGCGCTGGGCGCCGCACTCAGCGGTCAACTGCCGGCTTATATGGTGCCTGTCGTGTGGGTGCAACTGCCAAGCCTGCCGCTGACCACCAATGGCAAGCTCGACCGCAAAGCGCTGGCGGCGCTGCCTCTGCCGCAGCGCCAACAGGCGTCGGTCGCACCACGCAATGCCCTGGAAGGCCTGGTGTGCCAGCTGTTCAGCGACTTGCTCGGCGACAGCCTCACCGGCGGCCGCGCGGTCGGCACCGCGGACAGCTTCTTTGCCTTGGGCGGTGACTCGATCCTCGGCCTCAAGCTGATTTCGCAGTTGCGCGACCACGGTTATGCCCTCACGCCCAAGGACCTGTTCCGCGCCCAGACCCCGGCGGGCCTGGCGCAGTTGATCACGCCGCTGCTGGCCGTGGCCGAGCAAGGCGAAGTCCGCGGTGCGATGCCGTTGATGCCGCTGCATCAATGGTTCTTCGACCAGCAGCAAGCGCAGCCTGCCTACTGGAACCAATCGGTGCTGGCCGACAGCGCGCGTCCACTGCAAGCGGCGCTGGTGCAGAAGACACTCGATCATCTGGTCGCCCATCACGACGCCCTGCGCCTGCGCTTCAACGCTGCGCACGGCCAGTGGCAGGCGGAGATTGCAGCGGTCGAACCGGCGCGGCTGACCCTGGCAAGCCAGGCGCAGCAATTACACGAAGTCGCGGGCAGTCTGGACCTGCAACACGGCCCGCTGTTCGCCGCTGCGCTGCTGCAAGGCACGCCACAGCGCCTGTACCTGGTGGCTCATCACCTGGTGATCGACGCCGTGTCGTGGGGGCCGTTGCTGGAAGATTTCCAGCAGGTGTATGCCGCGCTGGAAAGCGGCGCGCCCGTGGTGCTGCCGGCGAAAACCACGTCCTACCGGCAATGGGCCGAGCAGTTGCATGGGCGGGCCGCCAGTGCCGCCGTCGAGCAGCCTTACTGGGCGCGCCAGCTCGCCGTCACGCCGATGCCGCAGGCCACGGTGGCCGAGCGCCAGACCCTCTCGGCGCGCTGGGATGCCACGCGCACCCAGCAATGGCTGACCGAGTCCCACGCCGCCTACCGTACCCAGCCGGAAGAACTGCTGATCGCCGCCCTGGTCGCGACCCTCGCCGAAGCCGAGCAGCGCCAGGACATCGTCGTCGATCTGGAGCGCCATGGTCGCGATGCGGGCTTCGAAGGGCTCGACGTGAGCCGCACCGTTGGCTGGTTCACCACCCTGTTCCCGTTGCGGGTGAATGCCCGAGGCACGCCCGGCGACTGGGTGCGCCAGGCCAAGGAAGCGTTGCGCGCGGTGCCCGGACAGGGCCTGGGATACGGCTTGCTGCGCCTGCGCGGTGCGCTGCCGGCCGGCAACGGTGACGTGCTGTTCAACTACCTGGGCCATGAGCAAGCGCCAGCCGGCTGGTTGCGCGCCAGCACCCTGGCGGCGCCGGCGGAGGTTGCGCCTGCCAACCGTGTGAGCCATGCCCGTGAAGTGGTGGCGTGGCTGGAGGACGGCGTGTTGCAGCTGCATTGGCACAGCATCAGCGCCGAGGCCGACCGCGACCTGCCCGCGCGCCTGCTGACGCACCTGCAAGCGCTGCTCGACCATTGCCTCGATCCCCAGGCGGGCGCGCTGATGCCGTCCGACTTTCCGTTGGCCAAGGCACTGAATCAGAAGTCCCTCGACACGTTGCTGGGCAAGCTCAAGAGCAAACCGAATTCCTGAGAACGGCGCGCCGTTCTCTCCAAGCATTTGAAATGGATCGCACAACCATGAACAACATCGAAGACATCTACTCCCTGTCGCCGACCCAGCACGGTTTGCTGTTTCACAGCGTGGTCGAGCCCGATTCGCGGGTGTACTACCAGCAACTGAGCCTGGACATGCATGGCCCGCTGCAACTGCCGGCGTTTCGCGCCGCCTGGCAGGCCCTGATGCAACGCCACGCGGTATTGCGCAGCGCGTTTCTGTGGGAAGACCTCGACGATGCCTATCAGGTGGTGCAGTCCGAGCTGAACCTGCCGTTGAGCGAACTCGACTGGCAGGGCCGCAGCGACAGCCACACCGCCCTGCCGCAACTGGCCCTTGAACAACGCGCCGAACCGCTGGAGCTGAACGACGCGCCGCTGATGCGCCTGGCCCTGGTGCGCCTCGAACCGCAGCGCTGGCACCTGATCTGGACCTTCCATCACATCATCATGGACGGCTGGAGCGTGGGCATCGCGATCCAGGAATGGCTGGCGCTCTACTACGAACACGCCCACGGCCGCACGGCCAATCTGCCGCCGACCCGCGCCTACCGCGACTACATCGCCTGGCTGGCCGAGCAGGACATGGCCGCCACCGAAAGCTTCTGGCACGGGCAGTTGCAGGATGTCAGCGAACCGACCCCGCTGCCCGACTTCGGCCTGCGCCTGGCCCCGCCTGCCGACGCGCCGTGCGCCGAACGCGAACACCGCCTGAGCATCGAGGAAACCGAGCAACTGGCGCAGTTCGCCCGCCGCCATCACCTGACCCTCAACACCTTGATCCAGGGCGCCTGGGCGCTGCTGCTGGGCCAGCACGCCGGGCGCGATGACGTGATCTACGGCGTCACTGTGGCCGGTCGCCCGGAAAACCTGGCCGCCATCGACAGCACCGTCGGCCTGTTCATCAACACCCTGCCCCTGCGCGTGCAATGGTCCGAAGGCCCGGCGCTGGTGGACTGGCTGCAACAGTTGCAGCAAGCCAACAGCGACCTGCGCCACCACGCCTATCTGCCGCTGGGCAAGCTCAAGTCGATGAGCCGCATCGCCGCCGAGCAGGCGCTGTTCGACTCGATCCTGGTGTTCGAGAACTTCCCGGTCACCGATGCGCTCAACCAGGACGCCGGTGGCCTGAGCTTCGCCGACCCGAACCGCGAGCACGCAAGCGATGGCCTGACCCTGACCCAGGGGCGCAACCATTTCCCGTTGTCGCTGATCGTGGTGCCGGGCGAGCAACTGCATTACCTGTTCAGCTACAACCGCAGCCGTTTCAGCGACGAGGAAATCGCCCTGCTGTCGGCGCAATTGCGCACGGTGCTGCTGGCCATGGCCGCGCAGCCGCAGTGCCGGGTTGCGGATCTCGACTGGCTGGGTACGCAGGAGCGCGAGCAACTGCAAGCCCTCGGCCGTGGTGCGGCGCTTGCGGTGCCCGACCTGTGCCTGCATCAGCGCGTTGAACAGCAGGCCGCCGCCGCACCGCAGCAACCGGCGCTGCGCGACCGCGACAGTGTGCTGAGCTACGGCGAACTCGATCAGCGCGCCAATCGCCTTAGCCAGCATCTGTGCGCCCAGGGCATCGGCCGTCACAGCCTGGTGGCGCTGGCGCTGGAGCGCAGCGCCGATTTTGTGATCGCCCTGCTCGCCACCCTCAAGGCCGGCGCCGCCTACCTGCCGCTGGACCTCAAACAACCCGCCGGACGCCTGGCCGACGTGCTGCAGGACAGCCGCGCCGCGCTGTTGATCGGCGCCACGGCAACGCCCCTGCTGACCCGCCTGGGTGAGCACACGCCGCTGCTGTGCCTGGACGCACAGGCCGAAGCGATTGCCGCCCAGCCGGCCAGCGCGCCAGTGGTTTCCCACCGCCTGGATGACGCGGCCTACGTGATCTACACGTCCGGTTCCACCGGCACGCCCAAGGGCGTGGTGGTCGAACACCGCGCCATCGTCGATTACCTGAGCGCGGTGCACAGCGTGCTGCAGCCGCCCGCCGCCGCGCGTTATGGCCTGCTGTCGAGCATTGCCGCCGACCTCGGCCACACCCAGCTGTTCGGCGCGCTGTGCAGCGGCGCCAGCCTGTTGCTGGTGGATGACGAGAGCGCTTTCAGCCCGCTGGCCCTGGCGCAGCTGTTCAGCGAGTTCCCGGTGGACGTGCTGAAAATCACCCCCAGCCACCTCAGCGGGCTGTTGCAGGCACTGCCGGATGCACGGTTGCTGCCCACGGCCCTGCTGGTGTTTGGCGGCGACGCCCTGAGCCCGGCGCTGCTGGCTCAGGTCAACGCGCTGGCGCCCGGCCTGCGGGTGTTCAACCACTATGGGCCGAGCGAGGCGACGGTGGGTGCGATTGCCACCGAACTCACGGCGGGCCAGCCACGCATTGCCCTCGGCCGGCCGCTGCCGAACCGCCAACTGCGCGTAGTCGACGCCCAGGGGCGCGACGTGGCCACCGGCATCAGCGGCGAACTGCTGATCAGCGGCGCCCTCGCCCGTGGTTACCTGCACCGCGACGACCTGACCGCCGAACGCTTCCACCTGGATGCCCGCCAACAGCGCTGGTACCGCACGGGTGACCGCGTGCGCTGGCTGATTGACGGACAACTGGCGTTCCTCGGCCGCGTTGACAGTCAGGTGAAGATTCGCGGCAATCGCCTGGAATTGGGCGAAGTCGAGGCGCAGATCCGCCGCCTGTCGCCGCTGATCGAACAGGTGGTGGTGCGCGCGCTCGAGCTGGAAGGCAGCCTGCGTCTGGTCGCCTATCTGGTGGCCAGCCAGTCACTGTCGGCGCTCAAGCTGCGCAACGACCTGGGCAGCCGCGTGCCGGACTACATGGTGCCGGCGCACTTCATCACCCTTGATGAACTGCCCCTGACGCGCAACGGCAAGGTCGATGTGCAACGCCTGCCACTGCCCCACGCCACCCGCGACGACAACGCCGATTATGTGGCGCCGCGCAACGACGTCGAACGCCTGCTGGCGGCGATCTGGCAGGACGTGCTCAAGCGCGAACAGGTTGGGGTCAACGACAACTTCTTCGCCATCGGCGGCGATTCGATTCTGAACCTGCAGATCATCGCGCGAGCCAACCAGCAAGGCCTCAAGCTCACCCCACGGCAACTGTTCGAGAACCGCACCGTCGCCGACATCGCCCGTGTGCTCGGCGCCGATGCCAGCCACACCGTGGCGCAGCAGCAAGCCGACGGCTATGCGCTGCCCCTCGGCGCCGGCCAGCGCGCGCGTCTGGAACAAGGCCCGCTGACCGCCACCTGGCGCTGCGTGGCCCTGGCGCAGCCGCTGGACCGTGCCTTGCTCGGCCAGGCCCTGGGCGCCTTGCAGCAGCATCATCAGGCCCTGCGCCTGGGGTTCGACGCGGACTGGCAGCAGCGCGTATTGGCAGCGCCCAAGGCGGCCGCGATCAGCAGCGGCGAATACCTGCCGCACTCATTACAGGCCCTGGCCCAGGCCGCAGTCGACGCACTGGACCTGCACGCCGGGCAAAGCCTGCACGCCAGCCTGCTGGGCGACGCGCACCTGCTGCTGGCCGCGCATCCGCTGTGCGTGGACGACGCCTCGTGGCCGTTGTTGCTCACCGACCTCAATCTGGCGCTGAGCCAGTTGCGCCTGCAACGGCCGGTGCGGCTGTCCTATCACGGCGGCAACTTCACCCCCTGGGCGCGCCATCAGCAAGACCACGCCCACAGCGATGCCCTCGATGACGCCTGGGAACACTGGCTGCAATTTGCCGGGATGGACACGCTGCAACTGCCCGCCAGCCAGCAACCGAGCCAGGTGATCGACCACAGCCTGAGCAGCCAGACCTCCGGCGCCTTGAAACGCCTGGCCGAGGTGCTGCACCTGGACTGGAACAGCCTGCTGGCCACCGCCGTGGCCGAACAGTGCGGCAACGGCCTGCTGGCGCTGGAGCTGTACACTGCGCGCCCGGCCATTGAGCGCCTGCCGGTGCAGTCGCCCATCGCCCTCGCCGATCTTGAGCCGCAACGCATCATCGGCGCGCTGGACCTGCCGGTGCCGGTGTTCCTGCACACCGACGCCGTCACCGCGCTGCAACGCCTGCACGCCGTGGCCGCGCAACTGCGTGCCTACCCGCAACACGGCGCCGACTATGGCGTGCTGCGCTACCTGTCGGACAACACCTACCTGCAGGAACCGCTGCGCGATCTGCCCACGGCGGATATCGCGATTCACTGGCGCGGCGACCTCGACAGCCACCGCGAAGCCCACGGCGCGCTGGCGCAGGTCACCGCCGCCGACCTGCCGGCGGCCACGGCCCATGCCCTTCGCATCGAAGCCCACTGGCAGGATGGCCAACTGCACCTGCGCTGCGAAGGCCGGTTGGCCGCCGACTGGACCGCGCCACTCGCCGAGCGCCTGGCAAGCCTTGCTGCACTTGCGGCCGCGCCTGAGCTGCGTCCCCACAGCGACGCCTTCCCGCTGTGCCACCGGCAAGCCGCAACCCTCGCCGCCGAGCCGCTGGACTGGTCGAACCTCGAAGACGTCTACCCGTTGTCGTCGATGCAACAGGGCATGCTGCTGCACACCCTGCTGCAGCCCCACAGCGGCATCTACCTGATGCAGCAGCGTTACAGCTGGGACGGCGTGCTGCAACGCGCGGCCATGGAAACGGCCTGGCAGGTCTTCCTCGACCGCCACCCGATGATGCGCACCGCGTTCCGGTGGCAGGACGACCACGAGCCGTTGCAGTGCGTGTACCGCCACACCGCGCCGGCGTTCGACTGGCAGGACCTGCGGCACCTGGATGATGCGCAGCAACGCCTGGCCATGGACCAGGCGCTGGAGGCCCAGCGCGTGCAGGGTTTCGACATGGCCGTGGCGCCGTTGACGCACCTGCGCGTGTTCCAGCTCGATGAGCGCCGATTCGCCGTGGTGCGCAGCTTCCACCATATCCTCACCGATGCCTGGTGCTTCGGCCTGTTGATGGAGGACCTGCTGGCGATCTATCAGGCGGTTGTGCATCAGGAACCGCTGGCGCGCCCGCGCTTTCGCTCGTTCCGCGGCTACATGAGCTGGCTGGAACGCCAGGACATGGCCGCCGCGCATGCATTCTGGCAAGCGGACCTGGCCGGTTTCAGCGAGCCCACGCCGTTGCACCTGGACAGCGCCCTGGCCCGCGCGGAACAAGCACCGGAAGCGGTCGGCGACCTCGACCAGACCCTGAGCATCAGCCAGACCCAACGGTTGCAGCAGCTGTGCCAGCACTACCAATTGACGCCCAACACCTGGATCCAGGGCGCCTGGGCCTTGCTGTTGTCGCGCTACAGCGGCAATCGCGACGTGCTGTTCGGCGTCACCGTGGCCGGTCGCCCCACCGAGCTTGCCGGCGTCGAGGAAATGGTCGGGCTGTTCATCAACAGCCTGCCGCTGCGCCTCGACGTCGACCCCGAAGCGCCGGTCGCCGGCTGGTTGCAGGCGCTGCTGTCGCACAATGCGCGGCTGCGTGAACACGAAAGTGCCTCGCTGGTGGATATCCAGCGCAGCAGCGGCGTGCCGCGCGGGCAGCAGCTGTTCGACAGCCTGGTGGTGTTCGAAAACGCGCCGCTGGACATCAGCAGCGTGCAGCTGGACGCCTTCAGCATCGACATCTATGAAGACCGCGTGCACACCAACTTCCCGATGACCGTGGTGCTGTACCCCGGCGACCGCCTGGGCATTCGCCTGTCCTATGACAGCCAGCGGTTCAGCGCCGACAGCGTGCAGCGCATGCTCGGGCACCTGGTGCAGTTGTTGTCGAGCATGCTCGAGGCCCCCGAGGCAACGCTGGGCAGCCTGCACATGCTGGCGCCCGCCGAGCGTCAGCAACTGCAGGTGGAGTGGAACCGCAGCGCGGTCGACTTCCCGCTGACCGAGGGTTACGCCGCCTTGTTCGCCGAGCAGGTGCGCCGCCGGCCGCAGCAGATCGCCGCCGTGCACGGGCAGGAGTCCTTGACCTACGCCGAACTGGACCGCCGCGCCAACGCCGTCGCCCATGCTCTGCACAGCGCCGGTGCCGGCCCGGAAACCCTGGTGGCGCTGTTTGCCGAGCGCGGCCTGAGCTTGCTGACCCTGATGCTCGGCACGCTCAAGGCCGGTGCTGCGTTCCAGGCGCTGGACATCCAGCAGCCGGCCGCGCGCCTGGCCGAGCTGCTGAACCTGGGCGAAGCGCCGCTTTTAATGGTGTGCGACAGCGCCAGCGGCGTGCTGGAGGGCGTGCTGCCGCAGGTGCTCAAGCAGCCGACCTGCCTGGTTGCGCAAACGCTGTGGCAAGGCGAGGCCCGGCCCGCGGTGACTTACGCGCACAACCCCGACCAGTTGGCCTATGTGATTTTCACCTCGGGTTCCACCGGTACGCCCAAAGGCGTGATGGTGGAACAGCGCGGCATGCTCAATAACATCTTCGGCAAGGTGCCGGCCCTGGGCCTGGGCGAACACGACCGCATCGCCCAGACCGCCTCCGCCGCGTTCGATATTTGCGTGTGGCAGTTCCTCGCCGCGCCGCTGGCGGGCGCCACCGTGCATATCCTGCCGGACGCCCAGGCCCATGACCCGCAGGCCTTGCTCGATGCGGTGCAAGCGCAGCAGCTGACCCTGCTGGAAACCGTGCCCGCGCTGATTCGCGGCCTGTTGCAGGAAGCCCGCGACGAGCACCGCCTGCCCAGCTTGCGCTGGCTGCTGCCGACCGGCGAGGCACTGCCGCCGGCGTTGGCCCGGGACTGGTTTGCGCGCTTCCCGACGATCCCGTTGATGAACGCCTACGGCCCTGCCGAGTGTTCGGATGACGTGGCGTTTTACCCGATCACCCAGGCACCGGACGCTGACTGCCTGCACATGCCGATTGGCCGACCGACCGCGAACAACCAGGTGTTTGTGCTCGACAGCGCGCTGCGCAGCGTGCCCATCGGCGTGCCGGGCGAACTGTGCATCGGTGGCGTCGGCGTCGGCCGTGGCTACCTGCGCGACCCGCAACGCACCCGCGAAGCCTTCGTTGACCATCCGTTCGAGCCGGGCGCGCGCCTCTACCGCAGCGGCGATATCGGCCGCCTGCGCGCCGATGGCGTGATCGAATACCTGGGCCGGCGCGATCAGCAGGTGAAGATTCGTGGCCATCGCATCGAACTGGGCGAGATCGAAAACCGCCTGATGCAGCACCCGGCCGTGCAGAGCGCCGCGGTGCTGGCCCTGCCGGATGCCCGTGGTGCGCTGCAACTGGTGGCGTTCCATGTGCTCGACAGCGCCGTTGATGGCGATGCGCAGTCGGTCCTGAGCGCCCATTTGGCCACGCAACTGGCCAACTACATGGTGCCGGCGCGCTGGGTGGAACTGGCGCAGCTTCCGCTGAATGCCAACGGCAAGGTCGACCGCCGGGCTCTCGCCGCGCTGGATCTGCCCCATGCCGCAGCCGCCGATGGCGTGTCGATTGCCCCGCGCACGCCGACCGAAAAAGTGCTGGCCGAGCTGTGGCAGGCCATTCTCGGCGTGCCCAGTGTCAGCGTGCACGATGACTTCTTTGCCATTGGCGGCCACTCGCTGCTGGCCACGCAGATGCTCTCGCGCATTCGCCGCCGCTTGCACGTCAGCCTGCCGCTGCGCGTGCTGTTCGAAGGCGGCACCCTTGAGCACCTGGCGCAGGTGGTGGATCAACAGGCCCAGGTGGCCGACGAGGACGAGATCGTGCCGGTGCCGCGCAACCGACCGCTGGCGCTGTCCTACGCCCAGCAACGGCTGTGGTTCCTCGACCGTTTCGAGGGGCCGAACGCGGCCTACAACATGTCCAGCGTGGTGCGCCTGCGTGGCGCACTGGATATCGCCGCCTTGCAACAGGCGTTGCAGCGGGTGCTGGAACGCCATGAATCGCTGCGCACCCGCTTTGACTTGCACGGCGACCAGCCGTGCCAGGTGATCCATCCGGCGCCGACGCTCGACCTCACGCCGCTCACGGTGCAGCCGCAAGCCCTGCAGGCAATGATCGATCAACACTCGGCGCAGCCGTTTGATCTGCAGCAGGCGCCGATGTTGCGCGCGCATTTGCTGCACCTGGGCGCGGATGACCATGTGCTGCAACTGGTGCTGCACCATATCGCCACGGACGCCTGGTCCATGGGCATCCTGATGCAGGAATTGATCACCGGTTACCAGGCCTACGCCAGCGGCACCACGCCGGTGTTTACCGCGTTGCCGATCCAGTACGCCGATTACGCCCAGTGGCAGCGCAGTGAAGCGCAACAGCGCCAATTGGCGCGTGCCATCGACTATTGGCGGCGCCAGCTCGACGGCGCGCCGATGCTGATCCCGTTGCCGCTGGATGCGCCGCGTCCGGCCCAGCCGGATTATCAAGGCGCGCTGTTGACCCAGCATTTCACCCCGGCCCAGACCCAGGTGCTCAAGGCGTATGCCCAGGCCCACAAGGCGACGCTGTTTATGCTGTTGCTCAATGCGTTCAACAGCCTGTTGCAGCGGGCCACGGGCACCAATGACTTTATCGTCGGCACGGACCTGGCCAACCGCGAGCAGGCGGCGCTGGAAAACCTGATCGGTTTCTTCGTCAACGTGCTGCCGATCCGCGCACGGCTGGATGCCGGCGATACCTTCGACAGCCGCCTGCAACGCCTGCGCGAGGATTGCCTGGCCGCGTTCCAGCACCAGCAGGTGCCGTTCGACAAGCTGGTGGAGGCGCTGCAACCGCCGCGCACTCCAGGCGTCAACCCGCTGGTGCAGGTGCTGTTCGTGATGCAGAACACCCCGCAGGGCACGGCCAGCCTGGCGGACCTGGCGGTGGAACACCTGGCGCCGCAGCAGCAGACCAGCAAGTTCGACCTGGCCGTGTTTGTCGAGGAAGACGACAGCGGCCTGCAGGTGCGCTGGGTGTATCGCACCAGTGTGTTGCAGGCGCACACCGTTGAACGCCTGGAGCAAGGCTTTGCGCAACTGCTCGACAGCCTGACGTTGCAGGACTGGACGTGGCGCCTGCACGCGGACGCCCCGGCGGCCATCGATGAGACCCAAGCGCGCAGCGAGCGCAAGCAGTCGAAAATGAGCAAGCTGAAGAACACCCGCGCCACCGCCGTCAGCCAACTGGCCCACGAACAGGTGCGCACCCGCACCCTGGGCGAGGCGCAACCGCTGCCGCTGGTGATCGAACCGTTGCTGGCAGACCTCGACCCGGTGCACTGGGCGGTGCAGGCGCGCGAGTGGATCAATGCGCAGTTGCGCACCCACGGCGGCCTGCTGTTTCGCGGGTTCAATCTGCCGGATGCCGCCGCTTTCGAGCAGTTCGCCCAGGCCATCGAGCCGGACCTGTACGGCACCTACGGCGACCTGCCGAAGAATAAATCCGGCAAGAATATCTACCACTCCACACCGTACCCGGAACAGCACATGATCCTGTTCCACAACGAGAGCTCGCACATGGCGCAATGGCCGCGCAAGCAGTGGTTCTTCTGCGAGATCCCGGCGCCACGGGGCGGTTGCACGCCGATCGTCGACTGCCGCCAGGTGCTGGCGCAGTTGCCGCCGGACATCGTCGAGCGCTTCAAGGCCCTGGGCCTTTTGTATGTGCGGCACTTCACCGACAAGCTGGACGTGCGCTGGCAGGACTTCTTCAAGACCGAGCAGCGCGAAGAGGTCGAGCGTCAGTGCCGCCAAGCGGGCATGCAGTGGGAGTGGCTGGGTGCGGACAACCTGAAGATCGCCCAGCAATGCCCGGCGATTGTGGCGCACCCGGACACCGGCGAAGCGTCGTTTTTCAACCAGGTGCAGTTGCACCACAGCGCGTGCCTGGAGCCGGAGGTGCGCAGCAACCTGATCAACCTGTTCGGCGCCGGCAACCTGCCGCGCAACGTGTATTACGGCGATGGCAGCGTGATCGAAGACGCGGTAATGGACGTGATCGGCGCCGCGTACGAGGCCTGTGCGGTGCGCTTTGCCTGGCACAAGGGCGACATGGTGATGCTCGACAATATGCTGGTGGCCCATGCCCGCGACCCGTTTGAAGGCGAGCGCAAAATCTGCGTGGCCATGGGGCAGATGATGAACCGCGAACAACTGGGGGAACAGCCATGAGCAACCACGAGGCAGCGTTCGCCCTGTCGCCACAGCAACGCAGCCAATGGCTGGCGAATGCGCCGCCGGCCCGCCTGGTGCTGGGGGTGCGTGGCGCCACCGCGCTGGCACAACTGCGTGAACGGCTGGCGGCGCTGGCGCAGGTGCATGACGCCTTGCGCCTGCACACTCGGCCCGAGCCGGGGATGCAGGTGCCGTTGCAACGCGTCGCCGCCGCAAGCGTGGTCAGCATCGACGTGCAGGCGCTGGACGCCGAGGTGCAACGGGTGACCGTGCAACTGCCCGCGCTGGCGGCCGACCGTGGCACGCTGCTGCGCCTGGCGCAGGCGCTGGGTTCGGCGCAGGCACTGGATTTGGCGCAGCCGCCGCTGGCTGACGCCGAGGCGATGACCTACACCCAATACAGCGCCTGGATTCACGACCTGCAGGCGGATGACGACGCGGCGCAGGGACGCCAGTACTGGGCCGATCTGGCCCTGGGCCAACAGGCCGGCACCGAGCTGCTGTACCGCGAAGTGCGCAACGACAAGGCCGACACGCCATTGACCACCTGCGTGATGCTCGACCCCGCGTTGAGCGCTGCGTTGCACGCCCAGGCCGCCCCCGCCGAACACCTGCTGATGGCCGCCTGGGGCGTGCTGTTGCAGCGGTTGAGCGCCACTGACAGCCCGGCTCTCACCCTTAACTGGGTGCATGACTGCCGTGACGACTACGAAGAACTGGCCGACTGCTGGGGATTGTTCGCCAAGGCCCTGCCGCTGCCGTGGCAGCCGGCGCTGGAGCGTCCGTTCGGCGAGGCCCTGGCGGCGCTGCAAAGACGTTGTGAGGACGTCGGCGAATGGCAGGAATACTCGCCGGCCGACATCGCGTCACCTTATGGTTTCCAGTGGAGCCCGGCGCTGGATGCGCCCGCCAGCCCGTTCAAGGTGCTGGAAGTGTGTGCAATCCCGGCCGGCATGGAGCTGCTGCTGATCGCCGAAGATCAGCGCCTGACGCTCTGCCATCAGGCCAATCGTTACAGCACCCGGGCCGCTGCAACCCTGCTGGAACAACTGCAATCGCTGCTGCTGGACGCCCTCGCCCACCCCGCCACGCCGCTGGGCGAACTGTCGCTGGCGGCGCCGGGCTTTGCGGCGACACTCGCGGCACGCCATCAGCGCGTCACGCCGCCATTCGCCAGCGTGCCGGCGCGCTTCAACGCCTGCGCCGCAGGCTTTGCCGAACACCTGGCCCTGCGCGATCCGCACCAGCACCTGAGCTACGCCGAGCTGCACGCGCGCAGCAACCAATTGGCGCATTACCTGCGCGGCCAGGGCATCGGCCGTGAGGACCGCGTGGCGCTGTACCTCGACCGTTCGGCGCCGATGGTGCTGGCGATGCTCGCCGTGCTCAAGAGCGGCGCGGCCTTTGTGCCGCTGGACGTGCACCAGCCCGCGCAACGCTCCCTGGCGATCCTGCAACAGGCGCAGCCGCGCTTTGTGCTGACCGGGGCCGCCGGCAGCGCGCCGCTGCTGGCGTCGATGGGCAGCCTCGACCTGCGCGACACCGCCGTGTGGCAACAGGCGCCCATGACCGACCTGGGCGACGACGTGCTGCCCACGGATGCGGCCTATGTGCTGTTCACCTCGGGCAGCACCGGCGTGCCCAAGGGCGTGATCATTGAGCACGCGCAACTGGCCAGTTATGTCTCCAGCGTGGCCGCGCGCCTGCAGCTGCAAGCCGGTGAGCGCAGCGCCGTGGTCACCTCCCTGGCCGCCGACCTGGGTTACACCCTGCTGTTTCCCGCCTTGCTCAGCGGCGGCGAACTGCACCTGCTGGACAAGACCACCGCGATGGACGCCCAGGCCTGGGCCGCCTGGCAGGCGCAGTACCCGGTCGACCATCTGAAAATCGTGCCGTCGCTGCTCGATGCCTGGCTGATGCACGCACAAAGCGCCGCCGTGCTGCCGCGCAGGCAACTGATCCTCGGCGGCGAGAGCTGTTCGCGGCGCCTGCTGCAGTCGATCCGCCAGTTCGCGCCGACGCTGACGCTGTTCAACCACTACGGGCCGACGGAAGCCACCGTCGGCGTGGCCATGCACAGGCTGGACCCGGCCTGTGACTACCGCCGCCTGCCGCTGGATGATCGGCTCGACGGCATGCGTTTGTATCTGCTGGATGAACAGCAGCAACTCGCGGCGCCGGGGCGGCACGCCGAACTGTATATCGCCGGGCCGCACCTGGCGCGCGGCTATCTCGACGCGCCCCACACCGCCGAGCGCTTTATCGAGCGCGACGGCGAGCGGCTGTACCGCACCGGCGACCGTGCGCGCTATCGCCACGACGCCAGCCTGGAAATCACCGGCCGTAGCGACCGCCAGGTCAAGGTGCGCGGGTTTCGCATCGAGCTTGACGAGATCCAGGCGCAGCTTTCCGGCCTGCCGGGCGTGGCCCAGGCGGCGGTGGAGTGCCTGCCCAAGGGCGAACTGGGCCAGCAGCTGTTTGCCTTCGTGACCCTGGCGCCGGGGCACTCGGTGAGCGTGGCGCAATTGCATGGCCAGGCCCAGGACCGCCTGCCGGACTACATGCTGCCGAGCCTGCGCATCGTCGAGGCGTTGCCGCTGATGGGCAACGGCAAGCTCGACCGCAAGACCCTGCAGCAATGGGCCGATCAGGTGCAGGGCGGCGTCGGCGGTGCATTGCCGCGCACGCCGCTGGAGGCGCTGCTGGCCGAGACCTGGGCGCAGGTGCTGGGCCTGGAGCGGGTGGGCATTGAAGATGATTTCTTTGCCTTGGGCGGGCATTCGTTGGCGGCGGTCAGCCTGGCCAGCCGCCTGCAGACGGTACTGGCGGCGCCGGTTACGGTGAACGCGGTGTTCAATGCACCGAGCGTGGCGACCTTTGCCGCACTGGTGCAGGCCGAATTCAAGCTGTCGCCACTGGTGCGCCTGTCGGCACCGGGCGCGGGGGCGAATCTGTTCTGTTTTCACCCGTCCACCGGGCATGTGCAGGATTACCGCGCGCTGCTGCCCCATCTGCCGCACTGGCAGCTGTGGGGGTTGCAAAAACTGGGTGACGACGACACGGTGGACGGCGGCGATATCGAAGGGCTCGCGGCGCGCTATATCGAGCACATGCGTGCTCAGCAGCCGCACGGGCCCTATCACTTGCTGGGCTTTTCCCTCGGCGGGCTGCTGGCGATCACCGCTGCAGCGCAGTTGGAGCGGTGCGGCGAACAGGTGGCGTTTCTCGGCATCCTCGACTCGCAGTACGCGCGCAGCGCCGATGAAGACAGCATCGAGACCTTGCTGGCCGACGCCACGCAGGCGCTCACGGCAAACAGCCAGGCGCTACTGCGCGGCTTACCGGCGCCGGCAACGGCCGAGTTGACCGCGCAACTGGCTGCCCTGCCCACCGCGCAGCGCCTGCCCGCCCTCGCGCAATGGGCGCAGCAGCAAGGTCTGCAGCTCGACGGCGACAGCTGGGAACACCTGCACACGCGGCTTGGCCATCAGCAACAGACCCGCCAGCTGCTCGCCAGCTTCCAGCCGCCACGGCTGCGCTGCCCGGTACAGGTGTGGTGGGCGGACGCCACGCTGGGCGCGGCGGATTTTGTCGACCCGCAGTGGCAACAGTTGAGCAGCGGCGCGTACACCCGTGAAGTGGCGCAGGCGCAGCACTTGAACATCCTTGCGCAACCCTCGGTGCATCAACAGCTGGCGGCCGGCCTTGCGGCCCTGGCGACAGACGGAGCAGTTTGAATGGATTTGCTGATACTCATGGCCAAGCGCTCGTGGCGCGCCCTGCTGGTGGCAACGCTGACCGGGCTGGCCTGCGGCCTCGCGGCGGCCGGGTTGATCGCGATGATCAACCACAGCCTCACGGTGTTCGACCAGTTGCGCCCGATGGACGGCCTGTACTTCGGCGCGCTGGTGCTGCTGGTGGCGGTGTCACGGATCATTTCCGACATCAGCCTGCTGCGCCTGGGCCAGGCGGCGGTCAACGATATGCGCCTGCACCTGAGCGCCAAACTGATCGACACGCCCTACGCGCAATTGCAGCGCCTGGGCAAACACCGGCTGCTGGCGGTGCTGACCGACGACACGCAAACCATCAGCCAGGCGGTGGAGCTGGTGCCGGTGCTGCTGGTCAACGGCGGGATCATCCTCGCCTGCCTCGGTTACCTGGGCTGGTTGAGCCTGCCGTTGCTGGGCCTCACGGTGTTGCTGATCGTGCTCGGCAGCCTGAGTTTCAACTGGCCGCAGCGCAAGGCGCTGACCTCGATCTCCCGCGCGCGCGAGCTCAAGGACCAGTTGTTCGAGCACTATCGGCTGCTCACCGATGGCAGCAAGGAGCTGCAGCTGAACCATCCGCGTCGCCAGCACTTTTTCAGCCGCCTGCTGCTGCCGACCAGCCAGCAATACCGGCGCGACTTCGTGCGTGGGATGAGCATTTACGCGGTGGTGCTCAACTGGGGCAACGCGGTGTTCTACCTGCTGATCGGCGTGGTGCTGTTCGTGGCGCCGCGCTTTATCGACCTGAGCGTGAGCCTGGTGACGGGCTATATCCTCGCGATTCTGTACATGATCACGCCGCTATCGGAACTGATGCACGCGGTGCCGACCCTGGGCCGCGCCAGCGTTGCGCTGAACAAGATCCGCGCGCTCGAGGGCCAGATGCACAGCGCCGAGGAAAGCCTGGAAACCTTCGCGCCGACGCGTGTGCGCAACCTGGTGTGCCGTGACGTCACCCACACCTACTACCGCGAGCGCGAGGACGGGCATTTCACCCTGGGGCCGATCAACGTCACCTTGAAGGCCGGCGAAGTGGTGTTCATCGCTGGCGGTAATGGCAGCGGCAAGACCACCCTGGCGCTGCTGTTGACCGGCCTGTATCGCCCGGAGAGCGGTGAGGTGATGCTGGACGAGCAAGTGTCTTCAAGCGCTGACAACCACCATTTTCGCCAGCACTTCTCGGCGATTTTCACCGACTTCTGCCTATTCGAAAACCTGTTCGACGGTGACAACCCGAAGCTGGTGCAGCAGGCGCAGGATTACCTGGTGCACTTGCAACTGGATCACAAAGTGCAGATCGAACAGGGCCGCCTGACCACGCTGGCGCTGTCCACCGGGCAACGCAAGCGCCTGGCGTTGCTCAGTGCCTATCTGGATGACCGACCGTGCTACCTGTTCGATGAGTGGGCGGCGGATCAGGACCCGGTGTTCAAGCACTTTTTCTACACGCGGATCCTGGCCGACCTGCGTGGACGGGGCAAGCTGGTGATCGTGATTTCCCATGACGACGCGTATTTCGGCCTCGCCGACCGCCTGCTGCGCATCGAACACGGGCGCCTGAGTGAGGCGCCGCTGGCAGCCGGCGTGGCGCTGGAAGCTCAGTCGTAGAGCGAGTGCAGGTAACTGACCTGCTCGGCCAGTGGCAAACGGTGCAGTTTGGGGCAGGATTCGCACAGCACCAGCGGCTCACCTTCCACCAGCGGGTGCAGTTGATAGTGCAGGCAGCAATGCCGACGCAGCGGCAGCTGCGGGCAAATCTCGGGGGCGGGCGACGGCACCTGGCGTTGCAGGCCGCGCAATTTCAGGCGGCCGTGGTTGACGCTGACCGGTTCCAGCCAGCGGTGCGCTTCGGCAAAGCCTGGGCGGGACAGGTCCGGGTCGAGCCGGGCGAAGGCGCCGTCCCAGATCGCGACAAAATTGCCCCACAGGATCTTCGGCGCCAGGCCCCCGGCCAGCGCCAGGGTGGCGAACAGGGGCGCGAGGTGCTCGTGCACCCAGCGCGAAAAGTAGTCGGCCCGCTCGGCGGCGGCAAGGGCTGGCAAGCGCGTGGCAAAGTGCAACGCCAGCGGCTGACCGGCGTCCAGGCGCAACACGCTGTCGTCGCTCCAGAAGTCGATGGCCTGCTCGCGGGTGAGCACGCAGGCCAGGGTGGCCGGCACCACGATGCTCATGTAGTTCATCGACCACTGCGACACCACCGCCGCGTTGTTGACGCCGGGGTAACGCAGGGCGAACTCGGCCAGCACCGGCTGCAGCAACGCCGGCTCGGCGACGCGGCTCAGCGCGAGAAAAGGCTGGTCATTCGCGTCAAGCTGGATGACCCGCTGAATCGGCGGCCACGCCTGCTTGAGCCATTCTGGAAATTCGATACCGATGCTCCTGTGGCTTTCCCTTATGAATGCAAGCGATTAGCATTGGCGGATCCTATCCTCCCTCCCCTGCAAACTCAACGTCGCCAACGACCGGACATCTTCAGCCCCCATGCATACACTTCGCAATTTCTGGCGCCTGGCACGACCGTTCTGGACCTCGGAACAGAAATACCCGGCCCTGCGGTTGCTGCTGGGCACGGTGCTGATGAACCTGTGCCTGGTGGGCGTCAATATCCTCAACAACTTCTGGAACCTGCATTTTTACAATGCGCTGCAGGCCAAGGACTACCCGGGTTTCATGCTCGGTACGGGGCAGTTCATCCTGCTGCAGGTGGCCCTCGCCGTGTTCACCGTGGGGGCGTTTCACTTCCAGCAGAAGCTGACCATCGTCTGGCGGCGCTGGGCCACGCGCAACACGCTCGACCAGTGGCTGGGCAGCCAGCGCTACCAGAAGCTGAAAATGAGCGAAACCGAGGTCGACAACCCCGACCAGCGCATCGCCGAAGACATCGACCTGTTCATCATCAAGTCGCTCAAGCTCAGCCTGGGGCTGCTGACGGCCGTGGTGTCGCTGTTTTCGTTCCTCAATATCCTCTGGCAGGCCTCCGACCTGATCCGCATTCCCCTGGGCGATAGCGGCCTGGTGATTCCCGGCCTGTTGGTGTGGGTGGCGCTGGTGTATGCGCTGGCGGGCACCGGCTTCGCCTTCTGGCTCGGTCGCGCCCTGCCTCACCTGAACTTCATGCAGCAGCGGCGCGAGGCCGACTTTCGATTTTCGTTGATGCGCCTGCGGGAGAACGCCGATTCGGTGGCCCAATACCGTGGCGAAGCGGTGGAAAACCAGCGCTTCAATCAGCGCCTGGAAGCCGCCCTGCAGAATTTCTGGGTGCTGGTGAAAAAGCAGAAGCTGATCATGGGCTACTCGACGTTCTACCTGCGCAGCGCCACGGTGATTCCGATGTTGATCATGGCGCCGCAGTTCTTTGCCGGGGTCTTTACCCTTGGCCGTCTGACGCAGATCAGCGCCGCCTTTGGCGAAGTGCATGCGGCCGTGGCTTACCTGGTGGGCGTATTCCCGGAGCTGGCCGAATGGAAGTCGGTGATCGACCGGCTGCACGGGTTCCAGAAGCGTCTGGATAACGTCAAGGTCGATTCCGCCGTCGTGCTGACGCAACAGCACGACGGCTTGCAGGTGCGCAACCTGGACATCTGGCTGCCGGACGGCCGCCGTCTGTTCAGCGGCTTCAACCTTGCGCTCAAGCCCGGCGACAGCCTGCTGATCCGCGCGCCGTCCGGTTATGGCAAGTCCACCCTGATTCGCGCCCTCACCGGGCTCTGGCACCATGCCTCGGGGTCGGTCGCCTATGACCGTGAGCGCGCCCTCACCCTCTCGCAAAAGAACTACCTGCCCCTGGGCAGCCTGCGCGAAACCCTCTGGTACCCCAACCCCGCACCGGCCGAGCAGGACGCGGTGGTACAGCGGTTCCTCGACCAGCTCGACCTGGCGCACCTGGGCACGCAACTGGCCGAGGAGCGCGACTGGGCGCAGACCCTGAGCATCGGCGAGCAACAGCGCTGCGCCTTTGTGCGTGCGCTGCTGGCGCGGCCGGCGGTGCTGTTTCTCGACGAGAGCAGCGCGGCGATGGACGCGGCCAACGAAGCGCGTTGCTACCAGTTGCTCAAGGCAACGCTGCCGCAGACGATCCTCATCAGCGTTGGCCACAATGCCGCGCTGGAGCGGTTTCATGGGCAGGTGCTGGAGCTGCGCGACGAGGTGGAATGGGTACGCCGCGCGGTGAGGCAGCCGGTCTAGGCGCCCTCACTGGCACACGCTGATCAGCCCATCCAGCCCACGGCGGTCTTCGGAATCACCTCCGACTCGTCCAGTTTCGAGGCAAACATGCTCACCGCCTGCACCGCGTCGCTGGTGCTGGTGCGGATCTGCAGGATCACCGAACCGGCCTGGTCGGCCAGGCTGACGCCACGTTGCGCGCCTTCCTGAGTGGAATTCATGCTGGAGACCGCATCGCGGGTTTCCGAGAGGATCATGCCGATCATTTCGGCAATTTCGGCGGTGGAGCGGCTGGTGCGCCCGGCCAGTTGCCGGACCTCATCGGCCACCACTGCGAACCCACGGCCCTGGTCCCCCGCCCGCGCGGCCTCGATGGCGGCGTTGAGCGCCAGCAGGTTGGTCTGGTCGGCGATCCCGCGAATGGTGTTGACGATGGCGGTGATCTGCTCGGAACGCTCGCCCAACTGCCCCACCAGCTTGGCGGAAGCGCCGATGTTTTCGGCGATGCGGCGCATTTCCGTGGCGGTGTCGTGAATCACCTGGGTGCCGTGCTCGGCGAAGCGCTCGGTTTCGGACGAGATGTGATAGGCCCGGGAGGCGCCGCGTGAATCTTCCTCGAACTTCTCCACCCGCTCGGTGATGTCGCTGGCGAACTTGACGATCTTGATCAGTTTGCCGTCGCTGTCGAACACCGGGTTGTAGCTGGCCTCCAGCCACACCACGCGGCCATGCTTGCCCAGGCGCTTGAATTGGCCGGTGAAAAACTCGCCGTTGTTCAACCGACGCCAGAAGTCGGTGTATTCGTTGCTGTTGATCAACGTCGGCTCGCAGAACAGGCGGTGATGCTTGCCCTTGAGTTCTGCCAGTGAATAGCCCATCACGTTGAGAAAGTTGGGGTTGGCGTCGAGTACTTGGCCGCCGAGGTCGAACTCGATCACGGCCATCGCGCGGTCCAGCGCCACCAGTTTGCTGCGGGTGGCGGCCTCCTGCTCAACGTTGGCGGTGACGTCCAGGGCGTACTTGACCACCTTGAGCACCTGGCCACGCTCATCCAGCACCGGGTTGTAGCTGGCCTCCAGCCAGATCACCTTGCCGTTTGCGTCCACCCGTTTGAAGGTGCCCGACACAAACTTGCCGGCCCTGAGGTCCTGCCAGAACGTGGCGTAGGCCGGGCTGCCCGTGAGCGCCGGCAGACAGAAATCGCGGTGGGTCTTGCCGGCCAATTGCGCGGCGCTGTAGCCCAGGGTCCGCAGAAAGTTTTCGTTGGCGCGCAGCACCTTGCCGTTGAGATCGAATTCGACCACGGCCATGGAGCGCTCGAGCGCAGCAATCAGTCCTTTGTACTCGGTGACTTCGGCCGTCCTGGCCGCCAGTTCTGTCTTGAGTGATTTGTTGAACATGACGTGCCCTCAGCGCGCGGATAAACAGTTGTATCAATGCCGCTATCGGCCGCGAAATACGCGACTTTAAGCGGCTGGCCTGTTTATTTATTGACGTCAAAATAAGCGCCTGCAACGGCTGCCCGGGTTTGCCCCGGCGGGGCTTTTCAGGGACCATGGCGCCTCTGTTTTTTTGCCAACAAGAGGCGCCCATGGCCAATCACGACCTGTCCTTCACCCCTGATCCCGACGCCGACTCGATTTCCTCGGACGTTATCGGCTTCAACGGCATCCTGGTGTCCACCCAGATCCCGACCCACGCCGACGGCAGCCTGGAACTGGGCGACATCACCCTGCAAAGCGAATGCACCCTGCAAGCGCTGAAAGTGGCGCTGGAGAAGGCCGGCAGTTCGATGGACCGGGTGATGCACCTGACCATCTACCTCACCGACATGGCCGACCGCGCCGCTTTCAACGCGGTGTACACGCGCTTTTTCGCCAAGCCATGGCCGGTGCGTGCGGCAGTCGGCGTGGCTGAACTGGCCGTCAAAGGCATGCGCGTGGAAGTCACCGCCATGGCCGCCAAGGCCTGACAGCCCTGCGGTAGATGCCGGTCAGGCATTTCACGGCTACAATGCGCGCCTCAACCGTGACAAGCCTGACTAAAAAAACTATGTCCTTGCCCAAGCATCACCTTGAATTGCTCAGCCCGGCCCGCGATGTCGCCATCGCGCGCGAGGCCATCCTGCATGGCGCCGACGCCATCTACATCGGCGGGCCAAGCTTCGGCGCCCGCCATAACGCCTGTAACGAGGTGAGCGATATCGCTCAATTGGTGGAATTCGCCCATCGTTACCACGCGCGCGTCTTCACCACGATCAACACCATCCTGCATGACAACGAACTGGAGCCCGCGCGCAAGCTGATCCATCAGCTCTACGACGCCGGCGTCGACGCGTTGATCGTGCAGGACCTGGGCGTGATGGAGCTGGATATCCCGCCCATCGAGCTGCACGCCAGCACCCAGACCGATATCCGCACCCTGGCCCGCGCCAAATTTCTCGATCAGGCCGGTTTCTCGCAGCTGGTGCTGGCCCGCGAGCTGAACCTGCAGGAAATCCGCGCGATTGCCGACGAGACCGAGGCAGCCGTTGAGTTCTTCATCCACGGCGCTTTGTGCGTGGCGTTTTCCGGGCAGTGCAATATCTCCCACGCGCAGAACGGCCGCAGCGCCAACCGTGGCGACTGCTCCCAGGCCTGCCGCCTGCCGTACACCTTGAAGGATGATCAGGGCCGCGTCGTGGCCTTTGAAAAACACCTGCTGTCGATGAAGGACAACAACCAGAGCGCCAACATCCGCGCCCTGGTCGAAGCCGGCGTGCGCTCGTTCAAGATCGAAGGCCGCTACAAGGACATGGGCTATGTGAAGAACATCACTGCCTATTACCGCCAGCGTCTGGACGATGTGCTCGAAGACCGCACCGATCTGGCGCGCGCGTCCAGCGGGCGTACCGTGCATTTCTTCCTGCCCGATCCGGAAAAGACCTTTCACCGGGGCAGCACCGATTACTTTGTCAGCGACCGCAAGATCGACATCGGCGCCTTCGACACCCCGACCTTCACCGGCCTGCCGGTGGGCACCGTGGAAAAGGCCGGCAAGCGCGACTTGCAGGTGGTGACCCATGAACCGCTGTCCAACGGCGACGGACTCAATGTGCTGGTCAAGCGTGAAGTGGTGGGCTTTCGCGCCAACATCGCCGAGCCCAAGGGCGAGTTCGAGGAAGACGGGCAGAAGCGCTACCGCTACCGCGTCGAGCCGAACGAGATGCCCGCCGGCCTGCATCAACTGCGCCCGCACCATCCGCTGAACCGCAACCTGGACCACAACTGGCAACAGGCCCTGCTCAAGACCTCGGCCGAACGCCGTATCGGCCTGGCCTGGGTGGCGCGCCTGCGCGAAGAGCAGCTTGAAGTCACTGCCACCAGCGAAGAAGGCATCCGCGCCAGCATCACCCTGCCCGGCCCGTTTGGCGTGGCCAACAAGCCGGAACAGGCGCTGGACACCCTGCGTGACCTGCTCGGCCAGCTCGGTACCACCGAGTACCACGCCACCGATATCGCGCTGGATGCACCGCAGGCGTTCTTCATCCCCAACTCGCAACTCAAGGCCTTACGCCGTGAAGTGATCGAAGCCCTCACCGCTGCCCGTGTTGCCGCGCACCCTCGTGGCGGGCGCAAGGCCGAGACCACACCGCCGCCGGTGTACCCGGAAGCGCATCTGTCGTTCCTGGCCAACGTCTACAACCAGAAGGCCCGCGACTTCTACCACCGTCACGGCGTGAAGCTGATCGACGCCGCCTTCGAAGCCCACGAAGAAACCGGCGAAGTGCCGGTGATGATCACCAAGCACTGCCTGCGTTTCTCGTTCAACCTGTGCCCCAAACAGGCCAAGGGCGTGACGGGTGTGAAAACCAAAGTGGCGCCGATGCAGTTGATACACGGTGATGAAGTGCTGACGTTGAAGTTCGACTGCAAGCCCTGCGAAATGCACGTCGTTGGCAAGATCAAGGGGCATATCCTGGGGTTGCCGCAACCGGGCAGCGTGGTGGAGCATTTCAATCCGGAAAACATCATCTTCCAAGGCACGCACTAACACCTCTGTAGGAGCGAGCTCGCTCGCGAAAAACGCAAAAACACCGCGTTTAACCAGAACGCCAGCGTTACCGTTGGCGTTCTTCGCGAGCAAGCTCGCTCCGACCTGGGTTGAGTGGCCACCACCAGCCTCGCTGCAACCCGGCAGCCGCCAGCAGAATCGCCGCCACCCCCAGCCACTGCAGCCAGCCCAGGCGGTGACCAAAGGCAATCCAGTCCACAAAAATCGCCGCAATCGGGTAGATAAACGACAACGCCCCGGTGATGGCGGTCGGCAATTTCTGGATCGCCCCGTACAACAGCACATACATCAAGCCGGTGTGCACCACGCCTAGGGTGATCAACGCAGCCCAGGCAGTGTTTGCCACGGGCAAGTTGTTCCACGGTACCAGCGGCGCCAGCAACACTGCGCCGGTGGTCACCTGGATCAATGCCATCAAATGCGGCGGCACGGCCTTCAAACGCTTGATGATCAGTGCCGCAATCGCATACAGAAACGCGGCGCCCAGCGCCAGTGCGATACCGGCCAGGTAATCCCCGCCGCCCTGCTGTTCGCCATGGGCGGTAACAATCGCCAGCATCCCCAGGAACGCCACGCTCAACCACGCCAGCTTCTGCACGGTGATCTTCTCGCCGAGAAACGCCGCCGCCAGCATCACCAGCATGAACGGCTGCACGTTGTACACCGCCGTGCTGATGGCGATGGACGCACGCGAGTAGGATTCGAACAGCAGCAGCCAGTTGCCGACAATGGCCACGCCGCTGAGCACCGCCAGGCCAAGCTTGGCCCAACTGAGCAGATCCAGGCGCAGGTAGCCAAGCAGCGCACACACCAGCAGCAGCGTCAGCGCACCGATCACGCAGCGCCAGAACACTACTTCGATTACCGACACACCAGACACCAGCACAAACCAGCCAATGGTGCCCGAAATCAGCATGGCGGCGACCATTTCCCACGACCCGCGACGGATGGATGCGTCCATGTTTGCAGCTCCTCAAGTGAGGCTCAATTATGGCAAGCTGGCGCGCAGCCGCTCCAGCGACTAAAAAAGGCCAGACGGCGGAATTACCTGTTCTTATTAGGTGAACAGCATGATTGACACTATCGACCAGCAACTGATCGCCGCCTTGATGGACGACTCGCGCCTGTCCCTCAAGGCCCTGGCCGGCATCACCGGGCTGTCGTCCCCCAGTGTCGGCGAACGCCTGCGTCGCCTCGAGGAGCGCGGTGTCTTGACCCATTACACAGTCGATATCGACGCCCGGCACTTCGGCTACCTGCTGCAAGCCATCGTGCGCATTCGCCCCTTGCCTGGCAAATTGCAGGAGGTGGAGCGCCAGGTCCAGGCGATCCCGGAATTCACCGAATGCGACAAGGTCACCGGCGACGATTGCTTCATCGCCCGCCTGCATGTGCGCACCATGGAACAGCTGGACACCCTGCTTGATCGGCTCAACACCTATGCCGAAACCAACACGGCCATCGTCAAGAAAACCCCGGTAAAACGGCGCTTGCCGCCGCTGGCCGGTTAATAATTGGTCTCACGCATTCACGTGCGCCCCCCGACGACCGCTCAACAACGTCTTGGTGTTCACAGATCAGCTCTAACCCATCAGCGCCTAATCAAACGTTTTAGTGAAACTATTACCTGCCAAATTAAAACGGCAAACCCCACATAAAAGATAAGGCTGACAAACTCCATTCCTGGATGTAAAAATTGTTTAAACGGAATTACACCGGCGGCAACATCATTCAAAAAGTCAGATATGTTTTCTATCGCCCCATTGGCACTTGGGTAGAGACTATACAGATAGTTTTCTTTTTGTTTTACCGTCAACCAATGAAACAGCAAAGCAAGAGCCGCGATCCAGATCAAAGGCCTTACATAGCTTTGCCCAAAATTTGACGCCCACTGATTACTTAGGTATACCCACTTATCCAGCCTGGACCCTCGACCCTCTGAAAGTTCTTTCTGTCTTCTTTTCATTTCCAGTGCAAAAAAGTAATTGGCCTCAATGTGAGCGCCATGGCTGTCAAGCGCATGCTTTATTATCCTGAACGTTTCCCTTGGCGTTCCATCATAACTCACCTTGGCGCGGTGGAAATTTGGCTGCTCTATAGTGTTTATTTTTTCAAGGTCCAACCCAGTATGAAAAGTCGCACCGCGAAAACTTGCAAACTGCATAAAAGTCACATAGGTAAAGTTTGCTGAAGCTGCTGCAGTCGGGTTACGGCCCGCGCTAAGCTCCACGCTCTTAGGGCTGCCAAATTGACACTCCTCGAAGCCAGCAAATGTATCAAATACGCTTTTACGCAAGGTAAAATCAACTACACTGGTCTTATAAAAATCCGAAACCTTCTCAAAATTGCAGTTTACTATCACCACCTTCCTTATAGAGTTTTCTTTGAGTTCAAATTTGCCCTTGAACACGCATGAACGGAGAAGCATGTGTTGGGTTTTTTGGCGATTAACATAAAAGCCGCTATGAAATATGCAATTTTTGGCTCGCAGATTTGATAACACAGACAAGTCCTGACTATCACCGTCTAAAAAATAGCCCCTTAACTCAGCATTCTCCAAGGTCACTCTCCCCTTGAAGTTACAGTTTGCAAAGAGCGGATGACTTATGACCAAACGTTCTTTTTTTTCATGACTACCACAGCGCACCTCGTCTAAAAACCTACACTTCTGGTATAAGCAATCACCATAGGCTTTATCTTTTCTCAAGTGCATATCTAAAACTTCATACTTGGCGGAAAACTGACAATCAAAAAAAGAAACTTTGGGACTTTTCAAAAGTATATTTCGCACGCCGAATGAACATTGGGTAAACTGAAGGCGACCAAAGCATTCAAAAATATCAAACAGCCGTGCACCGTCAATACCGCCTGGAAACCGAATATTATGGACGTGAAGTTCACTGGCGTTAAATTTTTTGAAAATGGCTAGCGCCCCCTTCATACGTCCTTTCTTATCAAGAGTAATGGTGCCTCTGTGCAGTTTGAAAGAGTCTTCAATAAAAGTGAGCAGTGCTTGCTTAAACGCTGGATACTGTGAAAATGACTCTGTTTTCTTAGTCGCCAGAATATGACCCGAGTGCAGATGATTCATAATGCAAACTCAAAAACCCGAGTGTATACATTCTGTCTCCATATGAACACCCGATGTCATATTACCTCTTGAAATGGTTTGACACGCACCTCATCCCATAGGCAAGAAGCTACGGAATAACCATCATGGAGGCCAAATGACCAGTCAGTGCAATGACGAGATAAGTATTCTCGTCAACACTGGCCGATTTTTATGCGTGTTCCACCGTTTGGGACGCCAGGTTTAAAGCGCATGTACGTGATTACCGGTAGGCGGTGCCCTTGCGCGTAACCTACTTGACGCGAAACAACCCGTACGCGGGCTGGTTCGCGATGCCAACAAGGCGGGTTATTGGGCAGAATTGGGTTGCCAGGTCACACTGGCTCATATGGGAGGTGCCCAGTCGTTGACCGAGGCGTTCAAGGGCGCGATGGGTGTGTTTATCCTGCTGCCGTCGGGAGCCGGGCTTTCCTGCTGCGCGCACAAGGCGCCCGACATGCGTTACCGCGTATGCGCATGATTGATAAGCTCAATGAAGGCTGGATCTGCTGGGAGCAGGCGGAGGTGCTGAAGATGGAAACCCGACGCTAAAGGTGCTACGGGAGTTGGTGGAACAGCACCCACCGATGTGAAAGTGCCGAACGCTCAAGAATGACAGCGTGGTTTGTAAGATGGCTTGGCCTCAGCCAAGCCGAGATACAACGCAACTGACTTATGAGGATTCAGCATCGGAGCGGCGTACCGGAATCCAATTGATTTCATCAAAGTCAGGGATCAAGAAAGGCGCATCGGCCTTCATGCATACATATCTACGCATTAATGTCATTCCCCCTTTCGTATCAATCTCTATTTCTCCACTTTCAGGGTCAAAAAAGACATGCGTTATGCCTTTGCCTTGTAGGATTTCTGAATCTAGCTTGTTCGTTGCGAAAGGGTTGTGAAAGACAAAAAGTCCATCGCCGAGCGTTTCATCAGGAGAACTTCCGCTGTACCGGGAGATGTCAAGCGTACCATAATAGTTCTCCTTGGTGACCCTTATGTATTTTTCAAGTGGACTATGACTCTCGCACAAACTGGACAGCTTACCAAGGGTTAACATGCAAGAATAAATCACTGCTGAAACATGCGAATTTTCCCTCCCGGAAAACAAACCCAGCGTCAACGGCGAGCCATTTGATTTAATAAACGACTCGAGATACTTATACTCCTTACCATAAGTATCCTCACCTAGAATCAATAAATTCTGCGTATCCTCTGGATCATAGTAGGCATTGTACAGTAGTGCGAGCATCGGTAAGTAGTAGGACTGCCCGTAGTTAACCTGACCAAAATCTCCGACGGCCACGACAAACGAGTTATTTGTTACCTGCGCCTTGTACTTTTCCTTGAAAACACCTAACTTGTAAGATATGGCATTAGATATTCTCACAATGGATTCATCCATTATTTCCGGATACTCGTTTACGCCATATATTTCCTCTGTAGTTCGCTCCTCTTCTGTTCTTGCCCCGTTGGCAATATTTGCAACCACGGCCTCAACAAAAAACGTGCTACTCCCTCTCTTTAGATGAAAGTCAGGTGATACTGCGCCCGGCAGTATTGCGATGTTCTCTTCGAGAAAAAGCTCGTTAAGATAAATCTCCCAAAATACCGTGTGGAAGGTAGTCTGAAATTCATTTATTGTTTTTTTCAAGCCGTCCTTGACCAAGAACTTTTTTATCCATGAGGATAATATAGTCCTCTCTGCCGCATAGGGAACATCCAGAAGAAATTTGAATTTTTCACTCAGCCGTTCATCATCGACATTAATGTCAAACCAATCCATTTTTTTAATCACTCGTTCTCCTTGTACTATCGGCCCGACAACCTGAGAGAGGTGATCATCATTCTGCAGTTCTGCGACTGAACTTCCCTGTTTTCCACGCCCAGTCTTTCCCCGCGAAAATAAAGTACTTCCCTGCAACGGTGTGACGCTTAAAGATTTTTTTCAGCTCTGACTCGACAAATTCAATAACTTTCGTGCGATCTTTGAATTTATCTTCAAACTCTACAACATAAATATTTGAAGGCAATTTAAGAGTTTTTTTCTTCTTCCCGGAAACGACCTTTGAGTATTCAAGGTCGTCTAGGTCCCTAGAAATCTTCTTATAAACATTTGTTCCATTGGGTGACGTACCTACAGCCTTCAAATCAAAGGTGACCGTTACAAAATATCCCATGACTTTCCCTAATCCAAATGCCAACACATCGAGAATGATAGCCATGAGATATCATTGTATCAAGCCTATAAAAACCATTCAGGCAGATAATTTTTTGGCAGCGGCCAAGAGCCCCCGAAACTGTCGATAACGGATTTGCAGGAGTGAACGTTGAGCCACATCGGGAAAGTATCGTGTTTTTACAGGCATTCCCACCTGCAACAACTCTGCGTTCTGCCCTTTCGCCATAAACCCCAGTTTCGCCGCGCCAATACACGCGCTCAGTTCACTGCCGTGTAAGGTGTAGATCTCCCGTTCTAGAATATTGGCCAATAACTGCGCCCAGTATTCACTACGCGCCCCGCCGCCTACCAACGCAAATGCGCTGGCATCCGCACCACTCGACTGCACTGCATGCAACGCGTCCAGCAGGCCGAAACCGACCCCTTCCATCACCGCATACCCCAGCATCGCCGGTGTGCAGTCATGGCCCAGGCCCATGAAACCGCCACGCAGCAACGGGTCGTTGTGGGGCGTACGTTCACCCGCCAGGTAAGGCAAAAACAGCGGGGTGCTCAGCGGCACGCTCTCGGTGATAGGCAACTGCGCCTGCACCAGGTCCAACAGTGTTTGCTCATCCGCGGTACCGGTCAGGCGTGTCACCCAGCGCAGGCAGCTGGCACCGGCAAGCATCGCGCCCATGGTGTACCAGCGGTTGGGTAAAGCGTGGCAGAAGCTGTGCACGGCACTGGCCGGGTTGCCGGCGGCGTGGTCGGTGATGGCGACGATGGCCGCGCTGGTGCCCAAGGTAATAAAGCCGTCACCGGCATTGACCGCACCGATGCCAACCGCCGCCACCGGGTTATCGCCGCCGCCCCCGGCAATCACCACGCTGGGCGGCAGGCCCAACCCCCTGGCATTCAGTACACCACTGGCTGCGCCGCCTTCCACTAGCCGGGGCATGTGTGCCAGCGTCAGACCAGTGGCGTGAAGCATCGGCGCAAACCATTGGCGTTGCGCGACGTCCAGCCACAGCGTGCCTGCCGCATCCGACATATCGCTGATGCGCTCGCCTGTCAGGCGCAGGCGCAGGTAATCCTTGGGTGACAGCACGCAATCAATCGCCTTGAACACCTCGGGTTCGTGCCGTTGCAGCCACAGCAGTTTGGGCGCGGTAAGCCCGGCCATCGGCAGGCTGCCGGTGATGTCGGCAAAGCCTGCGCCCAGTTGCTCGGCCTCGGCCACCGCGCGGGAGTCGTCCCACAGGATCGCCGGGTACAACACGCGGTTATCGTCCCCCAGCAATACCGCACCGTGCATCTGCCCCGACAGGCCAATACAGGCCACGCGGCCGAAGGCCTCATGGGTGCGCAAGCTGCCCAGCGCCTGTAAGCAGGCCTGCCACCAGTCTTGCGGAGACTGCTCGGACCAGCCGCTATGACGGCGCGACACGCTCAAGCGCACGCCTGTCTGAGCCAGCACGTTGCCCAATGCATCCATGAGGATGGCTTTGAGTTCCGATGTACCCAGGTCAATACCGAGAGAAACAGGACTGCTCATACGCACGTGATTCCAATCAATGACAGCCACATGAATTGCGCACCTGCAGGCTCGGCGTCAGGCGTACGCTTTGCGGCGGCGCGCCAGGCGTGGCCATGCGTTGCAGCAACAGGTTGACCGCGCGCGTGCCCAGCGCCTGCACCGGCTGGGCGATCAACGTCAGGCGCGGCACGAAAAAATCCGCCCAGTCAAAATCATCGAACCCCACCAGCGCCATCTGCGTCGGCACTTGCAGCCCGGCGTCACGCAGGGCATGCATGGCGCCCAGGGTCATCAGGTTATTGCCGGCCATGATGGCCGTGGGCGGTGAATCCAGGGCCAACAGTTGCACGGTCGCCAGTCGCGCCGGCTCGGTATTCGAGCCGCCGTTGACCAGCAGTTGCGGATCGAACGGCAACCCCGCCGCCTGTAACGCCGCCTTGTAGCCTTCGACACGTTCATCGGTGGTGCTGAAACCCGGACGCCCGGCGATAAAGCCGATGCGACGATGGCCGTGTTCGATCAGATGGGCAATCAGCCCTTGGGTGGCCTGGGTGTTCTCCACGCCGATCTGGTCAAACTGCCCGCTCATCATGCGGTCCACCAGCACCGCCGGAATCCGGTTGGCGCGCAGGTATTCCAGGGCCATCGAGCCGTTCGAAGGCGCCAGCACAATGCCGTCGACCCGCCGATGGTGCAGCGCCGTGATCACCCGCAGCTCCTGCTCCGGGTCATCGTGGGTGTCGACGAACAGCATCATGAAGCCATGCTTGGCGCACTCGGTTTCAATCGCGTGCACCGTTTCGCTGAAGTAATGGTTGGACAGCGCCGAAATCGCCACGCCGATGGTGCTGGTGCTCGACCGCGCGAGCGAGCGCGCCAGGGTATTGGGGATGTACCCCAACGCCTGGATTGCCTGCTGCACCGCCAGCACCGTGGCCGGGCTGACCTTGCGGGTGCCGTTGAGCACATGGGACACCGTCGAAGTCGACACGCCCGCCCTGCTTGCGACGTCATCCATGGTGACCACGGCGCGGTTCCCCTCAACCAATCAACGTTTGCTCGACCAGCCGCTGTAGCTGCCGACATTGTCACGGGTGATCAGCTTGGGCGTGAGCTGGGTGACCGCTTCGGCCGGGGCCTTGTCGTTGAGCAGGTCATTGCCCACGTTCACAGCGGTCTGCGCCATGGCCCACGGGTCCTGGCTGGCGGACGCCTGGATCTGGGTGTCGGTTTTCAGGGCGTTCTCGATATCCGGCGCGCCGTCCACCGAGGTGATGATGATGCCGCTGCGCTTGAGCTGTTTGGCCGCCAGGTCACTGCCGATGGCTTGCGGGTCATTGATCGCGAACAGGCCGTCGATTTTCGGGAAGCGCGTGAGGTAGCCCTGCATCACGTTCAACCCGCCTTCACGCGAGCCCTTGCCGTCCTGGTCGTCGGACAGCACTTTCATATCCGGCGCGCCGGCCAGTGCGGCTTTGCAGCCTTTGACGCGGTCGGTCACGGCGGTGACCTGCGGGCCGTTCTGGATGATCACGTTGCCCTTGCCGCCAAGCTTGTCCACCAGGAACTGGCAGGCCAGCCTGCCGGCTTCGACGTTGTCGGTCTGCACCGTGGCGTTCACGCCCTTGGCGTCCACGTCCACCGCCACCACGACGATCCCGGCGTCACGCGCTTTCTTGATCGCCGAGGCCATGGCGGACGGGTCGACGGCGTTGATCAGGATCAGGTCGACCTTGGACGAAATGAAATTGTCGATCTGCGAAAACTGCTTGCTCAGGTCATAGTCAGCCGACACCGAGGTGACCTTGACGTTGGGGTTGAGCTCCTTGGCCCGCGCGGTGGCGCCATCGGCCAGGGTCACGAAATACGGGTTGCCCAGCGAGCCCATGCTGATGCCGAGTGCTTTGAGCTCACGGGCTTCGACGGCTTGGGACATCAGGGCAGCCAGGGCCATTACGGGAAACAGGCGTTTGAGGTTCATGCGGGTCTCTCTTGTGATTGTTGTGTGAGGAAACTCAGGTGCGCGCACCGGATTGGCGATAACGGTCCAGCGCGACCGCGCCGATGATCACAATGCCTTTGATGATGTACTGCCAGATGTCCGAGACGCCCAGCAATACCAAACCGTTGGTCAACACAGCGATGATCAGCGCGCCGATCAGGGTGCCGCCGATGGTGCCGACGCCGCCGGTAAAACTGGTGCCGCCGAGGATCACCGCGGCAATCGCGTCCAGTTCATAGGATTGCCCCAGTTGCAGGCCGTTGGCGGCAAACAGGCGCGAGGCGCTCATCACCGCGCCGAGCCCGGCCAGCGCGCCGGACATGGCGTAGACGAACAGCAGCACCTTCCACACCTTGATCCCCGACAGCCGCGCCGCTTCCGGGTTGCCGCCCACCGAATAGATCTGCACGCCCATCACCGTACGGCGCAGGATGAACCACGACAGCGCGACCACCGCGACGGCGATCACCACCAGCCAGGGCACGCCGAGGATCGAATCGTTGCCAATAAAGGCGAACGGCAGGTCGGGGTTGAACACCGTCTTGTCATCTGCCAGCAGGCGCGCCAGACCACGCATGGCGGTGAGCGCGCCGAGGGTGACGATAAACGGCGGCAGGCGCATGAAGGCGATCAACCCACCGTTGACCAGGCCCAGCAACAGGCCGAAGCCTACGCCCGCCGCGATGCCGAACATGCCGAACTGCGGCGACATTGACGCCTGCAAGGCCACCACGGCGGACGCTGCGAGGATCGCGCCCACCGACAGGTCGATGCCCGCCGTGAGGATCACAAAGGTCATGCCCGCCGCCAGCACCACGTTGACCGAGGCCTGCTGGGTGATGATCGAGAGGTTCTGCAGGGTCAGAAAGTTTTCGCTGGCCAGGGCAAAGCCCACCAGCAGCAGGACCAGCACCGGCAGCATGCCGACGGTGCGCATCAGCTCGCGAACCCGTTCTGCCTTGCCTGTCGTTGTCGCTACATTCACTTCAGCCATGCGCCACCACCTGATCGCCACCGGTGGCGAGGTCAATAATACGTTCCTGGGAGATGGCGTGGCCGGAGGCCCCGCCGACTTCGGCCACCAACTGGCCTTCGCGCATGATCAGCACGCGGTCGCAGGTGCCGATGATTTCCGGCAGTTCGCTGGAAATGACCACGATGCCAACGCCGGCCTGGGCCAGTTGATTGATGATGCGGTAGATCTCGGACTTGGAGCCGATATCGACGCCACGGGTGGGCTCGTCGAGGATCAGCACATGGGGCTTGACCTCCAGCAGCCGTGCCAGCAGCACCTTTTGCTGGTTGCCGCCGGACAGCGAGCCCACGCTGACCTTGCCCGACGCCACGCGAATCGACAGCGACTTGATCGCGTCATTCGAGCGTTGCGCGGCGTGCGTACGGTCGAGTACGCCGCCGGCGTGGGCATCCGGCACGCAAGCGCACACGTTGATGTTGTCGGCCACGCTCATGTCGAGGAACAGGCCCTGGGCCTTGCGATCCTCGGTGAGGTAGACCACGCCTGCGCGAATCGCATCGGCCGGGTTGCGCAGTTGGGTGACGGTTTTGCCCACCACTTCCAGGGTGCCGCTGGTGCGCGGGTCGGCGGCAAAGATCAACCGCGCCAGCTCGGTGCGCCCTGCCCCCACCAGCCCGGCGATGCCCAGCACTTCACCGGCGTGCAGGTCGAAACTGCAATGGCGCACACGCTTGCCATCGGCCATGTCACGCACGCGCATCACCACGTTGCCGGGGTTGTAGGCGGCGTGTTCCTTCTTGTAAAAGCCGGACAAATCGCGGCCCACCATCATCTTCACCAGCACCTCGGCCGACAGCGCATCGCGGGTCAGCTCGCCGATGTATTGGCCGTCACGCAGCACCGAAACGCGGTCCGACAGCTCGTAGATCTCGGCCATGCGATGGCTGATATAGATGATCGCCAGGCCCTGGCTGCGCAGTTGCTTGATCAACGCAAACAGGCGGTCGGTCTCGCGGGACGATAACGGCGTGGTCGGCTCGTCCATCACCAGGATCCTGGCGTGGGCATGCAGCGCACGGGCAATCTCCACCAACTGGCGCTCGGCAATCGACAGGCTGCTGACCGGCGTGGCTGGCGTGAACTCGGCACCCAGGCGCTGCAGCACCTCGACGCAGCCGACCTGCATGCCCTTGCGGTCGATGGTCCAGCCCCGGCGCAGTTCACGGCCCAGGTAAATGTTCTCGGCCACGCTCAGGTTCGGGCACAGGCTCAGTTCCTGGTAGATCACGGCAATGCCGAGGGCTTTGGCGGTCGCGGGGGTAAAGGTGGGGACGGGCTGGCCGTCGATGCGGATTTCACCGCCGGGATCGGCCTGGTAAGCGCCGGAAAGGATCTTCATTAACGTGGACTTTCCGGCACCGTTCTCCCCCATCAAGGCGTGGATCTCGCCGGGGAAGACCTTCAGGCCGACACTGTTGAGCACGCGCAAACCGTTGAAGGTTTTGCTGATGCCCTGCATCTCAAGCAAGGGTTCAAGGCTCATTGATGAGCTCCTGGATTTATTATTTTTGTAATCGAGTGGGGCCGACTGTAGTCAGATACATTTGCTTACGCAAGCGCTTGCGTGTGCATTTTGTCGGGGGGTTAAACGTTTCATCAGCGAGGTTTGGCTTGTTTTTGATCTGTTGAATGCAGTGCTGGCTGCTGGATCTGCATTCGGTCGATCTCGGCTGTTTGGATGGCTGCGGTTGTCAGACCTCTATACACTGCCGGGCTACGCAAGGCGGGCCCTGGAACGATTCCAGCCTGGATACCACAGGACGAAAATAGCGAAATGATCGCACAGAAAAAAAGTCAGTATATTTCCATTCAAATGGTGCGCGGCATAGCCGCCCTACTCGTTGTTTTGTTTCACTCTCATATCGCAATAGACATGATGCCGGACGGGTACAAAGTTGATATACCCTTCGTCTATACCCGTGGGCATTGGGCGATTTATCTATTCTTTGTAGTCAGCGGTTTTATTATTACGCACGTCACGTCGGGAGAGAAATTCAAGCTCTTTCCTTTTCTAGGCAAGCGCATCATCAGGATCTATCCGATATGGTGGCTTTCCTTTGTTTTCGCATTAATTGGCGTGTATATATTCAACGTCTCTTTTTCATACGGAACTCCATTTAATATAACGTCCTATATCAACTCGCTACTGTTATTACCCAGCACGATAAAGCCTATAAATTCAGTAGGTTGGACGCTGATATTCGAAATTTTATTCTACTTCGTCTCGGCCTTGGTGCTGATTCGCTACAGCCACAGGATATTGATGCTCACCCTTCTGCTGCTGTTCGGTATCGGCGCTGTCCTGTATTCCATTTCTCCAAGTCATCCCTGGCTCGTCAGCGCACTGGGGCACCACTTGTTTTCGCCGTTTCAACTGCTATTTGCGACAGGGATCGCGCTCTACCTGTATCAACGACAGTTGGCATGGATTCATCCAGCGGCAGGTTTCACTCTTTCCATTGCCACGGTTGCAGGAATCATCAATGCGCCATCAGCGGCATTGGGCTCGGGTGAGTTGTACTTTATTGTTGTCGGGGTCGCGCTGGCATCCAGTCTCCTGATAGTTGCTTTATTGAATACTGAACAGCGCGGCTGGTTGCACAGCACAAACAAAGCCATTGCAATCCCGGTGTCCATGCTGAACAGCGCGGGTAACTGCTCATTCAGCCTCTACCTGTTCCACTGGGGGATTTTCACCATAGTGGGTTCTAAAGCCACCCAAGCCTATCTGCAGCTGCCGGCCTGGACCGCAGAATTGTGGCGATTTGGCTGGATCGCTATTTCCATTGCGGTAGCAATGTTCATGTACCGATTCTTCGAAGCGCCGATTTCCCGCCATGGTGGCCGGATTATCCGCCGCCTCAGCGCCCCCTCGGGTCCAAGCCTTCCTGCCGATTCAAGGGAATGGACGACCCAGCACAAGGTGGCACTTGTGATCGAGATCCTGAGTCAGAAGATAACGGTCAAACAGGCTTGTGAAACATTCAACCTGGAACTCAAACAAGTTGAGCAGTGGCTGGGCGCCGCCCAAAAAGGTATGGAGGGGGCTTTTCAGTCGATCCCGCTGGATTCGCAAGCTCGCGGATAAGTGGACCAAATCTTTGGCGGCGCACTCTAACCAGGCGCCGCTTTTTAGTTCCACGCGCAAGGCGCAAGGACTTCGGGTCAATTTCCAGCCAATAAAAAACCCCGTAGACGTTAATCTACGGGGTTTTCAAGAGTGGAGGCCGAGGTCGGAATCGAACCGGCGTAGGCGGATTTGCAATCCGCTGCATAACCATTTTGCTACTCGGCCTCAAACGATGAATACCTTTACCACCGACATTCACCGCATAAAAACTTGAGTGGGCTATAAGGGCCTGCCTCTACTCGAACAACTATAACTCACTATAACCTATTGAATACATTGAGGTTTTTAACGCCTCGTTGCGTTCGATGGGCGCCATTATGTACCGATTTACCCATGCCTGCAACCCCTTGATTTGGAAAATATTTCGCGTCGCATCAAGGGGTTGCGCGCCTGCCCTACTCCTTTATGTGCTGGGTCTGGTACTGCGGGTCGGCCTGGATCTGGGCGTCGGTAAACGGCAGTGGGCGCAGCTTTTTCTCGGCGAATGCCTGGGTCTGGTCGTTTGAATATTTCGAGTCGGGATTGCTCGATTCGGAGAACGCGAGCACGCCGAGTGCCTGCGGGCCTTTGTCGTCGAAGGTGACGATTTGCAGGTAGCTGGTGCCGCTGACGACTTCGCGCTTGCCGTCGGCGCGGGGTACGGTTTGCATGGCGTTGTAGATGCCGAGTTCCTGCGGGCCGCCGTGCATCGGGGTTTGGCCGGAGACCTGGACGTCGCCCCAACGGCTCACGCCGAGTTTGCCGACGGCTGCGGTCGAGGCCAGCATGGCTTCGCGCAGGGCGTTGGCCACCGGCGCGCGGTCGATGGCGAGGCCGCGCGGGGTGGTGAGGGGGTTGGCGGGGTCGAAGGCAACGCGCCAGGCATCGGGGGTTTGCTGCAGGTGTTCCATCAGGTTGATGAAGTGCAGCAGGCCCACGCCGCTGTCGAGGTTGGCGCGTTGGTCCCAGGCCTTGAGGCTGCTGCACAGCGGTTGCAGCGCGTCGGCGTCGCCGCCCAGCTGTTTGGCGCAGAACGCCAGCAGGTCGGGCATGACCTGGCCGGCCAGGTACACCTCGTTGTCCATCACCAGGCCTTGCAGGTCGGTGACGCTGATCGGTTGTTTCTCCAGGGCATGCAGGCGCTGGAGGGCGAAGCGCGCACGTGGGCCGAGGCCGATGGAGTCCTGGCTGATCACCGGGGAGAAGCCGCTCAATGGCGCCTTGGGGTTGACCATCCACGCGGAATCATTGGAATGCTGCACGTAGTCGGTGCGTTGCAACTGTGGCAACTGCTCTGCCGGGAAAATGCCCGCCTGCGCCGCGCGCGGGTCGATGTCCCAGGCGCAGGCGCTGTGGGCGCCGTCGAGTACGATCATTTGCAGGCCGGCGCGGGGGTCGCTGCATTGCGCCAGTTTGGCGGCGCTGACGTTGGGCACCACCGACAGATTCATGTACAGGCTCTGGCCCTGGTCATCGGCGGCGACCGTGTTCACCCACGGAATGCCTTGCAGGCTGTGCACCGAGGTTTGCAGGGATTTGAGGCTGTCGGCGCGGTTCATCGCGTACCACTGTTGCAGCACGCGGTCGTTATCCAGGTTGGCGTCGCGCAGGCTGAAGGCGTACCTGGCGTCCCAATCGAGTTTGCCGGGCCACTGCACCACCGGGCCGAACGGCGAGCTGTAAACGGTGTGGTTCACCGTTTTGAGGCTGCCGTCCGGCTGCTTGACCTGCACGGTGACCGACGTTTTCTTCAGGGCCACGGATTTGCCGTCCAACAGGTAGCGCGTAGCGTCCTTGGGGTCGAGCGTCAGCCGGTACAGGGTGAAATGTTTGGACGTGTCCACCGTGTGCGTCCACGCCACGTGCTGGTTGAAACCGATATTCACCACCGGCAGGCCCGGCAGTGCGGCGCCCATTACGTCCAACTGGCCGGGGATGGTCAGGTGCATCTCATAGAAACGCATGCCGCCCACCCACGGAAAATGCGGGTTGGCCAGCAGCATGCCACGGCCGTTGAATGAGCGATCACGGCCCACGGCGACGGCATTACTGCCGCGGTCCAGACTGAAACGCTGCTGATTGGCCGCTACCGTTGCAAACGCCTTGGCGTCGGGCTGTACGGATGCGGTGGCCTGGGGTGGCGTCGCACCCACCAGCGCTTCGGCGAATTGACCAACGCCGCCTTCCACCAGCAGCCTGCGGGTCAACTTCACCAGGTCGTCGGCTACCAGCGGGCGCACCCAGGCACCCTGGCATTGCGCCGGCGCGCCCTGCTCTTGCAGATAACGGTTATAGCCGGCCACGTAGCCTTCAATACGCTGTCTGATCTCCGGGCTCTGGGCTTTCCAGAACGCCGCGACGGTCTCCGGCGTGTTCAGCCAGGTGAAGAACACATCGCTGGCGAGGTTGTTGCGCTCTTCCAGGGTCGCCTGATCGGGACCGAAGAACCTTGCGCGCTGACCATTGACCGTGACCACTTCATTGGCCAGCAGGCACAGATTGTCCTGGGCGTAGGCGTAACCGATACCGAAGCCCAGGCCGCGCTCATCGGTGGCGCGTATGTGCGGCACGCCGTAGGTGGTGCGGCGGATATCGGCCGACGCCTGCGTCACCTGCTCCCGTGCCGATGCGGCCAGGCTCACCCCCAGCAACAGACCCGCCATGCACACCCTGGACAACCCATTGGTAATAATCACGCAGACTCCACAGTCAAATTGAACACCCTCACCGGGGGGTAACCACCCCTCCGTAAGAACGCAAAAGACCGTGCACAATTTAGCCGCCGGAGCGCTTTATTCCGTGTGTTTGCCTTGTGACAAAACCGATACCGACAAAATTTCTACATTCGCCACTTCATGATTTTGCTCGCTCGTTCGTCTTATTACCTAAGAGCGCCATCATTTTCCTGATCAGGCTCTGATAAGGAGTTTTTGCATGTACAACCCGCCAGTGACCACGGATGGACATTCATCGGCCACCGATGCCAAGTTCGGCAGCGGCACCCAAGCGTTCGGCAAGACACCCGAACAGCAAGGCAACCAGCGTATTCGCCATTTGCTCAAATGTTTTGGCCTGCGTACCAGCCTGATTCGGCTGAAGGTCATCGACGCCCTGCTCACCGCCGCCGACAACCAGCGCACCCTGGGCGTGCGCGGGGTGCACGGCCACCTGCTGGAGCTGGGCATCCCGCTGTCGTTTCTCAGCGTGCGCGAGGTGCTCAAGCGCCTGTGCAGCGAGGGCGTGATCACCCTCAATGCCGACAAGAGCTACAGCCTCCACGAAGAGGCCGCCAAAGTGCTCGAAGGCCGCGCCTGACTCCACTCAGAAGTTGGGCTTGACCTTGCGACGCATGATGCCGTTGATCACCACCACGACCACCGCGATGGCAATGGCGAGGTACTGAAAGGTTTTTTCGCTGATCACGCCCGTGTTCTGCAGGTAGGACAGGCCGAACATCGAGCCCAGTACCACCAGGGAGATCAGAATCGAGTACTTCAAGCGTTGCTTTTGGGTCATGACGGGTTCCTGAAACGTTAAGAATGTTGCACCGAGGCCGGATATTACAGGCGCTGAAAAACTTTGGCTTGTCTGACTGACGCGCTGATGGCGGCGAGGAAGGTACGAATTTTCTTGCACCATCGTACCTAAAGCTCCTACAGACCAAGCCGATACCCCTACGAAGCTCCAAAAAAGCCGCGTCAACAATAAACGCTTCGTAAGGACGACCCCATGCCCCCACTGCGCTCCATCCAAGCCCGCTATACCCTGTTTCTGCTGCTGTTCGTTCTGGTGTTGATCGTGTTGACGGTGGTCGGTATCGGCCAGTTGGTCGCACCCACGTTGCGCCATACCGAAGAACAGGTGGTGCTCAACCGTGTCGCGCAAGTGGCCGAACGTATCCAGGGCGAACTGAACAAGGTCCAGGCCCAGCAACGCAGCATCACCCAGACCATACCCCTGCTCGACAGCGATGCCATCGACAAGGTTCTGCCCGGCCTGGTGGACCAGTACGGCGAGCTGAAGGTGTTTGGCGGCGGCATCTGGCCGTTGCCCAACCAGCGCGCGCCGGGGCGCAACAAATTCAGTACGTTCTGGCACCGCGATGCGTCGGGCAAGCTGGCGGTCAATACCTTCTGGAACAGCGACCCTGCACCCAACTATTACGATCAGAGCTGGTACAAGGGCGGCCTCGCCTCCCCGCCCGGCCAATGCGCCTGGGCCGCTGCCTACAAGGACGACGCCAGCCAGGAGCCGCGTACCAACTGCGCCATGGCGATCCAGCGTGATGGCGCCGCCTATGGCGTGTCCACCATCGACGTGACCCTGGGGTTCTTCAACGACCTGGTGGCCGCCAAGGAAAAAGACATCGGCGGGCAGATGCTGATCGTCGAGGCCGACGGCAAGATCATCAGCAACAGCACCCGTTTCAGCAGCCCGGTGGTGTTGAAGAACATCAGCGAACTGACCGGCACCTCGGCGTTTGCCACCCAGGTCAGCAAGGCCCTGAGCCAACGAGAGCAAGGCCTGCAGCGCAGCGAGTTCGACAACGGCGGCGTGGCCAGCACCTTCTATATGCGCCCGATCGAGGGCACACCGTGGTTCCTCGCGACCGCCCTGCCCACCTCGCTGATCACCGCACAACGCGATGACGTGCTCGGCAGCCTGGCCCTGCTGCAAATCCCCATGGTGTTGCTGCTGGTGCTGCTGGCCGCCTACGCGATCCGCCAACTGGTGCAGCGCATGAAGTCGCTGACGTCCAACATCGACGCGCTGTCCGCTGGCGATGCCGATCTCACGCGGCGCATCACCATCCGCGCCGAAGACGAAATGGGCGCCATCGGCCACTCGGTGAACCGTTTTATCGTCTACCTGCAAAACATGATCGGCGAAGTGACCCAGGCCACCGGCGCCATGTCGTCGGGCCTTGAGCAATTGCAGCGGACCTCGGCCCACACCAACCAGATCCTGGTGCGCCATGCGAGCGAGACCGACCAGACGGTCACCGCCATCACCGAAATGAGCTCCACCGCCGACACCGTCGCGCAAAACGCCGCCGAAACCGCGGCCTTCACCCAGCGCGCCAACGAACACGCCGACCGTTCCCGCGTGGTCGTGGGCGAAGCATCCACCAGCGTCAGCGCCTTGATCGGCGAAGTGTCCAGCGCCACCCACAGCGTGGAAAACATGCGCCAGGACGCGGCGCGCATCACCGAAACCCTCGGCGTGATCGGCGCCATCGCCGGCCAGACCAACCTGCTCGCGCTCAACGCGGCCATTGAAGCGGCGCGCGCGGGCGAGCAAGGTCGTGGCTTTGCGGTGGTGGCCGACGAAGTCCGGGCGCTGGCCGCACGCACCCAGGCCAGTACCTCGCAGATCAATGAAATGCTCGCCCGCTTGACCAGCGGCGTGAGCTCGTCGGTGGCGGCCATGGAAAATACCCAGGCCAGCTGCCAGTCGGCGGCGGACGCCACGGCGCGGGTGAATACCGGGCTGGATGAGATGGCCGGTTCGGTGGCGCACATCAACAACCTCAGCACCCAGATCGCCACGGCCGCCGAGCAGCAGAGCGCAGTGACCGAGGAGATTAACCGCAGCATGGTGCAGATCCGACAGATGGTCGAAGAGCTGGTAGAGAGCGGCCATGCCACCGAAACCAATACCCAGAGCCTGCTGGAGGCCAATGGCCGAGTGATCAGCCTGATGGGGCGTTTCAAGGTGCAGTGATAAATTTATGAAACACTCCCGTGCACAGCGCGGGAGTGGGACTATTCTGACAGCTCAAGGATTTCGCCACACAGGAGGTGTGCCATGCGCACTGCCGATTGCTCGGTCCGTCTGGAGCGGATCAGTCAGGAACGCTTTCTCCAGGCCCCTATCGACGCCGTCTACGACTATGTGACCCAGCCGGATCACTGGCACGAATGGCACCCTACCTCCCTCAGCGCTGACACCGGCACCCGTGGTTCCCTCGCCGCCGGCGCACGCTTTGGCGAAATGATCGACCTGCTCGGCGTGCGTGTGCCCCTGAGCTACCGCGTGCAAATCGCCCAGCCCCCTGGCGAGTTCAAGGCTGCATTTACTTCGGTGGCGGTCGACGGTTCCATCCACTACTTCCTGCAACCCTATCGCGACGGCACGCTGTTCAAGCGTGTGCTCACCTACGAAACCGAGTTGCAACTGGCCACCTTGCATGCGCGCATGGTCGAGCTGTCGGCGCTTGCGCTGGACCGGCTCAAGCAACGGCTGGAGAATGCCTGACCCCTCCACGGTGAAACCCACGATGAATCCTCGCACTTGATCGGCTACCTCGGCCTGTTCCTCGCGGCCTTTGGCGCCGCCACGCTGTTGCCGCTGCAATCGGAAGCCGTGCTGGTCGGGCTGCTGCTGAGCGGTGACTACGCACTGGGGTGGCTGCTGGTTATCGCCACCCTGGGCAATGTGCTGGGTTCAGTGGTCAATTGGCTGCTCGGCCGTTGGGTGGACCATTTCAAGGACCGGCGCTGGTTTCCGGTCAACGCCAGGCAGTTGGAAAAAGCACGTAACAGTTATCAACGCTGGGGGCACTGGACGCTGTTGCTCAGTTGGGTGCCGATCATCGGCGACCCACTGACCCTCGTCGCCGGCGTCATGCGCGAGCCGCTGTGGCGATTCCTGCTGCTGGTCACCCTCGCCAAAAGCCTGCGGTATGGTGTACTCGCTGCCGTGACGCTGCACTGGGTATTAATTCCTGCTTAATCCACTGTAAACAGCATCCGGACACCTTTTCTGGAGTATTGCTCATGCCTCTGATCCGCGACATGTTCATCACCGGCCTGCTCGCCACTGGCGCGGCCTCAGCCTTTGCCGCCACCTACGGGCCTGAACTGCAAGGTTTCCAGTACCCCTATCCGCTCAAGCACTTCGAGTTCGAATCCCAGGGCACGGCCCTGCAGATGGGCTATATGGACGTGCCGGCCAACGGCATACCCAATGGCCGCAGCGTGGTGCTGATGCACGGCAAGAATTTCTGCGGCGCCACCTGGGAAGGCTCGATCAAAGCCTTGAGCGATGCCGGCTACCGGGTTATCGCCCCGGACCAGATCGGCTTTTGCACCTCCAGCAAGCCCGAGCACTATCAATACAGTTTTCAGCAATTGGCCACCAATACCCACCAACTGCTGGAACAGCTCGGCGTGAAAAAGGCCACGATCATCGGCCACTCCACCGGCGGCATGCTCGCCACCCGTTACGCACTGATGTACCCGGCACAGACCGAACAGCTGGCGATGGTCAACCCGATTGGCCTGGAAGACTGGAAAGCGCTGGGCGTGCCCTCTATCAGCGTTGACCAGTGGTACGCGCGTGAGCTGAAAGTCAGTGCCGAGGGGATTCGCAACTACCAGCTCAACACCTATTACGTCGGGCGCTGGAAGCCGGAGTACGAGCGTTGGGTGGACATGTACGCAGGCTTGAGCAACGGCCCGGGGCACACGCTAGTGGCATGGAACTCGGCGTTGATTTACGACATGATCCTCACCCAGCCGGTGTATTACGAATTCAAAAACCTGAAGATGCCCACCCTGTTGCTGATCGGCACGGCCGATAACACCGCCATCGGCAAGGACGTGGCCCCGCCCGAGGTCAAGGCCAAGCTTGGCGATTACACCGTGCTGGGCAAGCAAGTGGCCAAGCTGATTCCCAAGGCGACACTGGTGGAATTCCCGGGCCTGGGCCATGCGCCGCAGATGGAAGAACCGGCTCGGTTTCACAAGGCGCTGTTGCAGGGGTTGAACAGCCTTTAATCCAACTTTTTTCGAGGCACTCGTGAATGTCGGTACAGATCGCAGTCATTGATGATTGGCAGGACGTGGCCAGTGGCGTGGTGGATTGGTCGGCGCTGGCGCAGGTCGGGCAGGTGCACTTCCTGCATGACTACCCGGCGGACACCGCGGTGATGATCGAACGGTTGAAGGCCTTCGACGTGATTTGCCTGATGCGCGAACGCACGGCCTTCGACCAGGCGCTGCTGCAAGGCCTGCCCAACCTCAAACTGCTGGTGACCGGCGGCATGCGCAATGCCGCCATCGACATTCCCGCCGCGAAGGCGCTGGGCATCCCGGTGTGCGGCACCGACAGCTATAAACATGCGGCGCCGGAGCTGACGTGGGCGCTGATCATGGCCTCGACGCGCAACCTGCTTGCCGAAGCCGCTTCGCTGCGGGCCGGTCACTGGCAGGTCGGCCTGGGCGGCGACCTGCACGGCAAGACCCTGGGCATTCTCGGCCTGGGCAGCATTGGCCAGAAAGTCGCCAGGTTTGCCCAGGCGTTCGGCATGCGCGTGATCGCCTGGAGCGAAAACCTCACACCCGAGCGCGCTGCCGAAGTCGGCGTGACCTGGGTGAGCAAGCGCCAGCTGTTCGAGCAGGCCGATATCCTCACCGTGCACCTGGTGCTGAGTGCCCGCAGCCGCGGGCTGGTGGACGCCGAGGCGCTGGGCTGGATGAAACCGACGGCCAGACTGGTAAACACCGCACGCGGGCCGATTGTGGATGAGCAGGCGCTGGTCGAAGCCCTGAGCGCCGGGCGACTGGCCGGGGCGGCGCTGGATGTGTATGGCGAGGAACCGTTGCCGGTCGATCACCCCTTCCGGCGCTTGCCCAATGTGCTGGCGACGCCCCATGTTGGGTATGTCAGCGAGCAGAATTACCGGCAGTTCTACCAGCAGATGATCGAAAACATCCTGGCCTGGGCTGAAGGTGCGCCCGTTCGCGTGCTGGCATAACCGTCCGCCGCACCATTGCAGGGCAGCTCTGGCTTGATTCGGAATGAGCAGGCCACTGTGGTGAGCAGGCTTGCCCTGCGTTGGGCTGCGCAGCAGCCCCTTCTGCAAATGTGTGATCGCTGAGGGAGCGCTGCGCACTCCGACGCAGGGCAAGCCTGCTCGCCACAACAGCGTGGTCCACAACAGCCTGCATCTAGCAACCACAACGCCCATTTTGCACAGCGTCAGCCCTACCGGCCGTCGGCTTATATCCGTCCGCCAGCCTGTTACAAGTCTTTTGTCCTACAAAATCTTCCCAAAATCCCTACGGTGTCTGGGTTATGTCCTAGACTGATGACCCATGGGTCCGTTTCAAAATAAAAACCCCGCAAAAAATCGAAACTTTCAAACTCTGCCATAGGTCAAGTTTCAGGTAGGGCGTGTTCAGCGGTTCCCGCCAGATGCCGTCCATCCAATCTTTTCGACATAACCGTGCAGCTGGCATACGCCTTGCCAGTTTGTATAGCGCTTGTGCGCCTGGCCGCAGGAAGCGGCCAATTCGAGCTAGTGGCAGCGGGCTATTAGCCGACCAACATCAAGGGGAGTGCATTATGATCAGTGCCGCAGTTGTAACTCAGGGAGAGCGTTTTAGTCAGCCGGTAGGGGGGCCTACGTCATTGGCCGACCTGCCCGGCACTGTGCGGCCGATCGTGAGTCAAAATCCAAATCGCAAGAAAGTGCTGTTTGTCACCTCCGAGTTTGCCGACCTGGTGAAAACCGGTGGCCTGGGTGACGTCTCCGCTGCCCTGCCCCGCGCCATGGCGCATCTGCATGATGTGCGCGTGTTGATCCCCGGTTACCCGCAGGTGATGGAAAGCGACAACCCCATCCACATCGTCGGCGAGCTGGGTGGCCATGCCGCGCTGCCGCCGTGCAAGATCGGGCGCATGGACCTCAAGGATGGCCTGGTCATCTATGTACTGATCTGCCCCGAACTGTACGAGCGTGAAGGCACTCCCTACGGCGCCAACAACGGCCGCGACTGGCCGGACAACCATATTCGCTTCGCCCGCCTGGGTCTGGCCGCCGCTGACATGGCCGCCAACCTCGCGCAGATTCACTGGTGCCCGGACCTGGTGCACGCCCATGACTGGCCTGCCGGCCTGGCTCCGGCCTATATGCACTGGCGCGGGTCACGCACCCCGACCCTGTTCACTATCCATAACCTGGCCTATCAAGGCGTGGTCAGCCTGGCCTCGACGCCGGAGCTGGGCATTCCGCCCCACGCCCTGCAACAGGAAGGCATGGAGTTCTACGGCAAGATGTCGTTCCTCAAGGCCGGCATGGCGTATTCCAGCCATATCACCACCGTGAGCGCCACTTACGCCGAAGAAATCACCACCCCTGAATTCGGCTGCGGCCTCGATGGCTTTTTGGCCAGCAAGACCCAGCAAGGCTTGCTCAGCGGCATTCCCAACGGGATCGAAGACAGCTGGGAAACCTCCACCGACCCGCACCTGACCCACAACTTCAACATCGGCGACTGGGAAGGCAAGGCGGTCAATGCCAGGCAAGTGCGCGACCTGTTCGGCCTGAGCGAATCCACCGGCCCGCTGTTTGCGGTGGTCTCGCGTCTGGTGTTCCAGAAAGGCCTGGACCTCACCGAGGCCGTTGCCAGCTTTATCGTCGAGCAAGGTGGTCAGATTGCGATCATCGGTCGCGGCGAGCCGGAAGAAGAAAACGCCATGCGCGAACTGGCATTGCGCTTCCCGGGCCAGATCGGTGTGCGCATCGGCTTCAACGAAACCGACGCGCGCCGCATGTTCGCCGGCAGCGATTTCCTGCTGATGCCGTCGCGCTACGAGCCGTGCGGCCTGAGCCAGATGTACGCCCAGCGTTTCGGTTCGCTGCCGGTAGCGCGCAACACCGGCGGCCTGGCCGACACCATCGAAAACGGTGTGACCGGCTTTCTGTTCAATGAATCGACCGTCGACAGCTACAAGGAAGCCCTGAGCCGCGCGTTCAAGGTATTCGCTTTCCCGGACCTGCTTAACGCCATGCGTTGCCGGGCCATGACACGACCTTTCAACTGGAGCCAGGCGGTGGAACCCTACGCCGAACTCTATGAGCAACTGGTGGCTAAAGCACTGGGGAAATCCGCTAAATAATCAAAGGGAGGTTTTTGTAGATGCCGTTACGGACTCTGGAAACCTGGCCCCACGGCGCAATCATGCTGGACGCGCAACACACGCGTTTTGCCCTGTGGGCGCCAGACGCGTTTTATGTCAGCGTTGAATTGGAACACGGTAAATCCATTGCCATGCTGCCCCAGGCAGATGGCTGGTTCGAGACAGAAGTGGCGTGCCCTGCGGGGACACGCTACCGCTTCAACATCGATGGGGAAATGGAAGTACCCGACCCCGCTTCAAGGGCACAGGCCGACGATGTACACGGCTGGAGCCTGGTGGTCGACCCGCTCGCCTATGAGTGGCGACACAGCCAGTGGCAGGGCCGCCCCTGGCACGAAGCGGTGATCTACGAGCTGCACGTGGGCGCACTGGGCGGCTACGCTGCGGTTGAGCAACACCTGCCGCGCCTGGCCGAGCTGGGTGTCACGGCCATCGAACTGATGCCTCTGGCGCAGTTTCCCGGCGAGCGCAATTGGGGCTACGACGGGGTCCTGCCCTACGCGCCGCAATCCTCCTACGGTTCCCCCGAACAGCTCAAGCACCTGATCGACACGGCCCACGAACACGGCTTGGCCGTGATCCTCGATGTGGTCTACAACCACTTCGGGCCGGACGGCAATTACCTGGGCCAATACGCCGCAGGCTTCTTCCAGGAAGAGGTGCACACCCCCTGGGGCGCCGGCATCGACTTCAATCGCCGCGAGGTGCGGGACTTCTTCCTCGATAACGCGCTGATGTGGTTGCTGGAGTACCGTTTCGACGGCCTGCGCCTGGATGCGGTGCACGCCATCGACAACCCGGACTTCCTGCAGGAACTGGCGCACCGCGTGCGTCAGCAGGTGGACACCGGCCGTCACGTGTGGCTGATGCTGGAAAACGAGCTGAATCAGGCCAGCCTGTTGCGGCAGGATTTCGATGCGCAGTGGAATGACGATTTCCACAACGTGCTGCACGTATTGCTCACCGGCGAAACCGACGCCTACTACAGCGACTTTGCACAGGACCCGACCGCCAAACTCGCACGCTGCCTGGGCGAAGGCTTTATCTACCAGGGCCACACCACGCGCCACGGCCATGCCCGTGGCGAGCCCAGCGCCGATCTGCCACCGACCGCCTTCGTCGCGTTTTTGCAGAACCATGACCAGATCGGCAACCGCGCCCTCGGCGAGCGCCTGCACCAGCTCTGCTCGCCGCAGGCGCTCGAAGCGGCCACGGCCCTGCTGTTGCTGTCGCCGATGATTCCGCTGCTGTTCATGGGCGACGAAGTCAACGCCAGCGAGCCGTTCCTGTTCTTCACCGATCACCATGGCGACCTGGCCGAAGCCGTGCGCGAAGGCCGGCGCAACGAATTTGCCGATTTCGCCGCCTTCCATGACCCCGAGCGGCGCGAACGCATTCCCGACCCGAATGCGCTGTCGACCTTCACCCAGTCGACCCCCAGCTTTGCCGACAACGAACAGGCCGAGCTGTATCGCCACCTGCTGCGCCTGCGCCACCGGCACATCGTGCCGCACCTGCCCGGCGCCGTCGCCCTGGGCGCGCAGGTGCTGGCCGACGCCGCCGTCAGTGCGCGCTGGCGTCTGGGCGATGGCAGCACCTTGCAGATCGACCTGAACCTGGGCACCACGACGCTGGCCTGCGCCGCGTCAGGCCCGGTTATCTTTCAAACGCCGGCCAGCCAGGATGCGCAACTGCCGCCCTGCAGCGCGCGCGTCACCTTATCCCCTGTTGGAGAGCACCCTTGAGCGAAGCGAACCTGGAAATCCTCGCCAGCCGCGCGGGCCTGGCCGTCGATTGGATCGACGCAAACGGCCGCCCGCAACGCGTCAGCGCCGATGCCCTGCGTGCCGTGTTGAAAGGCCTCGGTCACCCGGCCGACAACGATGCCGAGATCGACGCCAGCCTGCATGAACTGGAACAGGCACAAAACGACAAACACCTGCCGCCCCTGCTCACCGTTGAAAGCGGCGACGGCCTCGACCTGGCGCACTTCTTCGCGCCCGACACGCCCTGCCGCGTGAACCTGGAACAGGGTGACGCCCTGGAACTGCGTCTGGACGGCAACGCCGTGCTGCCGGGGGTGATCGCTCTTGGGTATCACCAGGTGCATATCGCCGATCAGCAATTCACCCTCGCCGTGGCGCCCCGCCATTGCTACAGCGTGGCCGAAGCAGTCGACACCCGCCCTGCCCGCGCCTGGGGCCTCAGTGCCCAGTTGTATTCGCTGCGGCGCCTCGGCGATGGCGGTTTCGGCGACACCCTGGCCCTGGAAAACCTGGTGCGCGCCGCCGCCGAACGCGGCGCCGATGCGTTGGCGATCAGCCCGATGCACGCGATGTTCAGCGCCAACACCGGCAGCTACAGCCCCTACTCGCCGTCCAGCCGCTTGTTTCTCAACAGCCTTTACGCATCGCCCGCCAGCATCCTTGGCGAACGGGAAGTGCGTAACGCGATTGAGGTCCTGGATCTGGACGAAGAACTGCACCGGCTCGAACAGGAAACCCTGATCGACTGGCCGGCCGCCGCCAAGGCCAAACAACGCCTGCTGCGCGCCCTGTATGAAGATTTTCGCCACGGCCATCACCCGCAGCACGCCGACTTCCTGAGCTTTCGCCAGGCCGGTGGCGAAGCCCTGGAAAACCATTGCCGCTTTGAAGCCGTACAAGCGACGCGCGCCGCTGCCGGCGAAGACCTCGACTGGCGCCATTGGCCCGAGGACTGGCGCACGCCGCAGAGCCCGGCACTGGCGCAATTTGCCGAAGACAACCGTGATGAAATCGGCTTTTACGCCTTCAGCCAATGGCTGATCGCGCGCTGCCTGGCGCGTGCGCAACAAGCCGCACGTGGCAGCGGCATGGGCGTCGGTCTGATCGCCGACCTGGCCGTGGGCGCCGACGGCGGCGGGAGCCAGGCCTGGAGCCGCCAGGATGAACTGCTCGCCGACCTCACCGTGGGCGCGCCGCCGGATATTCTCAACCGTGCCGGCCAGGGCTGGGGCATCTCCGCGTTTTCCCCCGAAGGCCTCAAGCGCAACGGCTTTCGTGCGTTCATCGAGATGCTGCGTGCCAACTTCGCCCACGCCGGCGGCCTGCGCATCGACCATGTGATGGGCCTGCAGCGCCTGTGGGTGATCCCCATGGACGCCTCGCCGCGCGAAGGCGCTTACCTGTATTTCCCGGTGGACGACATGCTGCGCCTGCTGGCGCTGGAATCGCACCGCCACCAGGCCATCGTATTGGGCGAAGACCTCGGCACGGTGCCCGACGGCCTGCGGGAAAAACTCAGCAGCCGCTCCATCCTCGGCATGCGCGTGCTGTTGTTCGAACAGAACCATGAGGGCCGGTTCACGCCGATTCTCGACTGGCCGGACAACGCCCTGGCGACCACCAGCACCCACGACCTGCCCACCCTCAATGGTTGGTGGCACAGCCGCGATATCGACTGGAACGTTCAGCTCGGCCTGATCGACGCGCCCACCGTGGAGCAATGGAGCGAGCATCGCTTGCGTGAACGCCAGGCGCTGCGCCAGGCCTTGGGCCAGGACCCGCAGAACTTCGTCGACGAGATCCGCAACGAGACCGACCACATGATCGACGCCAGCGTGCGCTACCTGGGGCACACCCGTGCGCCGCTGGTGTTGCTGCCTCTGGAGGATGCGTTGGCCATCGAAGAACAACCCAACCTGCCCGGCACCACCGATACCCATCCCAATTGGCGCCGCCGCCTGCCGGGCGAGGCCGCGAGCCTGCTCGACAACGCCGGCGCCGCGCGTCGCCTCGAGCTGCTGGCCGTCGCGCGCAACCAAGCCTATGAGCGTGACCGATGAAAGCACTGCCCCTGCGCGCGACCCAGCGCCTGCAATTCCATAAAGGTTTTACCCTCGATGACGCGGTGCCGCTGGTGCCGTACTTCGCCCGATTGGGCATCAGCCACCTGTACGCCTCGCCGCTGCTGAGCGCGCGCGCCGGTTCCATGCACGGCTACGATGTGGTCGACCCCACCAGCGTCAACCCGGAACTGGGTGGCGAAGCGGCCCTGCGCCGGCTGGTCGCGGCGCTGCGCGAGCACGACATGGGGCTGATCCTCGATATCGTCTCCAACCACATGGCCGTTGGCGGTGCCGATAACCCCTGGTGGCTCGACCTGCTGGAATGGGGGCGCCTGAGCCCCTACAGCGAATTTTTCGACATCCAGTGGCACTCGCCGGACCCGCTGCTCAAGGGCCAGCTGCTGATGCCGTTTCTGGGCAGCGACTACGGCGAAGCCCTGCAGACCGGCACCCTGAAGTTGCTGTTTGACGCCGCGCACGGTGCGTTCTACGTCGAGCATTACGAGCACCGCTTCCCGATCTGCCCGCGCGACTACGCGATGATCCTGGGCAATGACGAGCCACTCAAACCGCTCGCCGAGCGTTTCAGCGCCCTCGCCCATCAGGACGACGCCTACGCCGAAGCCGCCTGGCTCAAGCAGGCCCTGGCCGAGCGGGCCACCGAGGTGCTGCCGGCCATCGAGCAGCGTCTGGCCGCGTTCGACAGCCGTCAACCGGACGGCTTCAAGCGCCTGCACCAACTGCTCGAACAACAGGCCTACCGCCTGGCCAGCTGGCGCACGGCGGCGGACGATATCAACTGGCGGCGTTTCTTCGACGTCAACGAGCTGGGCGGCCTGCGGGTGGAACGCACGGCCGTGTTCGAAGCCACCCATGGCAAGATTTTCGAGCTGATCAGCGCAGGGCTGGTGGACGGCCTGCGCATCGACCACATTGACGGCCTGGCCGATCCGCGCGGTTACTGCCGCAAGCTGCGTCGCCGCGTGGACTCACTGGCGCCGGACCGGCACTTGCCGATCTTTGTCGAGAAGATCCTCGGCGACGGCGAAACCGTGCGCGAAGACTGGCAAGTGGACGGCACTACCGGCTACGAGTTCATGAACCAGCTGTCGCTGCTGCAACACGACCCGCAAGGCTTTGCACCGCTGGCCGAGCTGTGGACGCGTCACAGCGAGCGGCCTTCGGCATTTATCGAGGAAGCCCGGCTGGCGCGCCAGCAGATCCTCAATGGCTCGCTGGGCGGCGACTTCGAAAGCGTGGCCCAGGCGCTGTTGCAGGTGGCGCGCGATGACGTAATGACCCGCGACCTGACCCTGGGCGCCATTCGCCGGGCCTTGCAGGAACTGATCGTGCATTTCCCGGTGTACCGCACCTACATCAGTGCCCGTGGCCGCAGCGCCGCCGACGACAAGATCTTCCAGCAGGCCATGGACGGTGCGCGCAGCACCTTGAACGAAAGCGACTGGCCGGTGCTCGAGCATCTTGAACAGTGGCTCGGCGGCCAGCCGTGGCGCAATCGCCCGGTGGGCCGTGAACGCAAGATCCTCAAGCATGCGTGCGTGCGCTTCCAGCAATTGACCTCGCCGGCCGCTGCCAAGGCCGTGGAAGACACCGCGTTCTATCGCTCGGTGGTGCTGCTGTCGCGCAACGATGTGGGCTTCAGCACCGAGCAGTTCAGCGCGCCGGTGGAGGCATTTCACGCGGTCAACCAACAGCGCCTGCAGGCGTTCCCGGAGAACCTGCTGGCCACCGCCACCCACGACCACAAGCGCGGCGAAGATACCCGCGCGCGCCTGGCGGTGCTCAGCGAGTGCGCGCCATGGTATGTCGAGCAGGTAGAGCACTGGCGCACCCTCGCCGCGCCCTTGCGCAGCGATGCCGACATACCCAGCGCTGGCGATGAGCTGATTCTGTACCAGGTGCTGCTGGGCAGTTGGCCGCTGGACATGGGCGCGGACTTTAGCGACTACCAGCAACGCCTGTGGCAATGGCAGCAGAAGGCCCTGCGCGAAGCCAAGTTGCAGAGCAGCTGGAGCGCGCCCAACGAAGCTTACGAACAAGGCGTGGAAGCATTCCTCTCGCGCCTGTTGCTCAGCGACGAAGGCCGCGCACTGCGCGATGCCATCGGCAGCGCCGCTCAGGCCATCGCACCGGCCGGCGCCTTGAATGGTCTGGCGCAAACCTTGCTTCGCGTCACCGTACCGGGTGTGCCGGACCTGTACCAGGGCGCCGAGTTCTGGGATTTCAGCCTGGTGGACCCGGACAACCGTCGCCCGGTGAATTTCAGCGCACGGCAAGAGGCGCTGGATACACCGCCGGATCCTGGTGAGCTGCTGTTCAACTGGCGTGACGGACGGATCAAGCAAGCGTTGATCGCTCAGGTGCTGGCCTTGCGCGAGGCCCATCCCGAGGTATTCCGCAGCGGCAGCTACACGCCGCTGGAAGTGGTCGGGCAACACGCCGCCCACGTGGTTGCATTCTGCCGCGAGCACGCCGGGACACAGGTGCTGGTGGTGGTGCCACGCTGGCCGCAGCGCCTGCTTGAAAAAGGTGTGCATCCCACCATCACTGCGCAGGTTTGGGGCGATACACGGGTGAAATTACCGTTCAACGCGCCAACGCAAAACTGGAAGGGACTTTTTCATACAGGCGCAGTCACACCAGACAAGGAGCTGTTGATCAGCACTGCCCTGGGGGATTTCCCGGTCAATGTCTTTATCAATCCTGATATTCAAGAAAGCTGAACATTTTCTGTGAGGAGCGTGTGATGAGTAATGAAGACAAACGCATTCGCGAATTGGCGCATCAGATCTGGGAATCCGAAGGCAAGCCCCACGGTGACGACGCACGGCATTGGGAAATGGCGCGCAAGCTGGCTGAAGCCGAGGCGCTGACGCCGAGCAAGGGCAAGCCTGCGGACAAACCCAAAACCGGCCCGAAGGCCGTGCCCAAGGCGGGGCCTAAAGCGGCGCCCAAGCCCAAGCCGGCACCACCTGCCGACAGCAAATCGGCTGCCCCGGCTGCGAAAAAGCCGCCAGCGCCGAAAAAACCAAAGCCTTGACCTCCACACCGCTTGTCGACACCGTCGGCAAGGGGTGCTTTTACCTTCCAGACAGTCAGCTGAATTTTCGTCAGTACGGCCGCGTTCGGCCTGAAAAAGACCATTGCAGGAGCAACATCATGAGCAAGCCCGACAAAAACCCTCCGACGCCGAGCCATGAGCCGTCGAGGATCCGTGAAGGTTTGCCCTTCCCGCTTGGCGCCACCTGGGATGGCCTGGGCGTCAACTTTGCGCTGTTCTCGGCCAACGCCACCAAAGTGGAGCTGTGCCTGTTCGATGACAGCGGCGAAGTGGAACTTGAGCGTATCGAGCTGCCTGAATACACCGACGAGATTTTCCACGGCTACCTGCCCGACGCCCATCCAGGGCTGATCTACGGCTATCGCGTGTACGGTGCTTACGACCCGGCCAACGGCCACCGCTTCAACCACAACAAACTGCTGATCGACCCCTACGCCAAGCAACTCGTGGGTGAATTGAAGTGGTCCGAGGCGCTGTTCGGCTACACCATCGGCCATCCGGACGACGACCTCAGCTTTGACGAACGCGACAGCGCGCCGTTCGTGCCCAAGTGCAAGGTCATCGACCCGGCGCACACCTGGGGCAACGACCAGCCGGTGCGGGTGCCGTGGGACCGTACGATCATTTATGAAACCCACCTGCGTGGCATCAGCATGCGTCACCCCTCGGTCGAGGAATCGGTACGCGGCACCTGCGCCGGCTTGATGGAAGACGATGTGCTCAAGCACATTCGCCAGTTGGGCGTCTCGTCGGTGGAGCTGTTGCCCGTGCATGCCTTCGTCAATGACCAGCACCTGCTGGAAAAAGGCATGACCAACTACTGGGGCTACAACAGCATCGCGTTCTTCGCCCCCGACCCGCGCTACCTGGCCAGCGGCAAGATCGCCGAGTTCAAGGAGATGGTTGCGCACCTGCATGAGCAGAAGCTCGAAGTGATCCTCGACGTGGTCTACAACCACACGGCCGAGGGCAACGAGCGCGGCCCTACCCTGTCGATGCGCGGTATCGACAACGCCTCCTACTACCGTTTGATGCCCGACGACAAGCGCTACTACATCAACGATTCGGGCACCGGCAACACGCTCGACCTGAGCCACCCTTGCGTGTTGCAGATGGTCACCGACTCGCTGCGTTACTGGGCCACCGAGATGCACGTCGATGGTTTCCGCTTCGACCTGGCCACCATTCTTGGCCGCTACCGCGACGGTTTCGACGAGCGCCACAGTTTCCTCGTGGCCTGCCGTCAGGACCCGATACTGCGCCAGTTGAAAATGATCGCCGAACCCTGGGACTGCGGCCCCGGCGGCTATCAGGTGGGCAACTTCCCGCCGGGCTGGGTGGAATGGAACGACCGCTTCCGCGACACCGTGCGTGCCTTCTGGAAGGGCGACGACGCGCAACTGGCTGACTTTGCCGGGCGCATGACCGCCTCGGGCGAGATGTTCAACCACCGGGGTCGCCGTCCGTACAGCTCGGTGAACTTCATCACCGCCCATGACGGATTCACCCTGCACGACCTGGTGTCGTACAACGACAAGCACAACGAAGCCAACGACGAGAACAATCAGGACGGCAGCAACAACAACCTGTCCTGGAACCATGGCGTCGAAGGCCCGACCGAAGACCCGGAAATCAACGCACTGCGCCTGCGCCAGATGCGCAACTTCTTCGCCACCCTGCTGCTGGCCCAAGGCACGCCGATGATCGTGGCCGGTGATGAATTCGCCCGCACCCAGCACGGCAACAACAATGCCTATTGCCAGGACAGCGAAATCGGCTGGGTCAATTGGGACCTGGACGAAGACGGCAAGGCCCTGCTCAAGTTCGTCAAGCGTCTGATCAAGCTGCGCCTGGCCTATCCGATCCTGCGTCGCGGGCGTTTCCTGGTGGGCGACTACAACGAAGACATCGGCGTGAAGGACGTCACCTGGCTCGCGCCGGATGGCAACGAAATGAGCACCGAGCAATGGGAGGACGCCCACGGTCGTTGCCTGGGCATGCTGATGGATGGCCGCGCCCAGGAAACCGGGATTCGCCGTGCCGGCGCCGATGCGACGTTGCTGCTGGTGGTGAACGCCCATCACGACCTGGTCAATTTCCGCCTGCCCCACGTGCCCGAAGGTCAGTTCTGGACCTGCATGCTCGACACCAACGAACCGGCGGTGCGCGGCCAGGAACGCTTCGACTTTGAACACGAGTACGCCGTAACCGGTCGTTCGCTGCTATTGTTCGAACTTCAGCGAGACGACGAGGTGTGAGATGGCTTTGCACGGATTCCTTCGCGGCTACCGGGGCTATGCGGACACGCAGGCCCTGGGTGACGCCGTGAAGGCTCTTCAGGAAGAAGGACTCGATCAACTCCCGCTGCCCGGCAGCGGGCAGACCCTGGAACGGTTCAGCCGCCTGGCGCAGGTGGCCGGGCACGACCTGCGCCTGTGCAAGTTGTTCGAGGGCCATACCGACGCCTTGGCGATCATTGCCGAGCTACGCTGCCCGCTGCCGCCACTGGGCAGCACCTGGGGCATGTGGGCCGCCGAACCGCCCAATGCGAGAGTAAGGGTGCGCAAGGCGGGCCAGCGCCTGCTGCTGGAGGGGCGCAAGGCTTGGTGCTCGGGCGCGGCGGTGGTCAGCCATGGCTTGCTCACCGCCTGGGATGAGGATGATCGCCAGCAACTGGTGGCGGTGGAAATGCACCAGCCAGGCGTCACGGTGACGGATCAAGGCTGGAACGCGGTGGGCATGGCGGCCACTGGCAGTGTCGAGGTGGTCTTCAATGAGGCCTGGGGCATTGCCATCGGCCAACCCGGGGATTACCTGGCGCGGCCGGGCTTCTGGCACGGCGGCGTCGGTATTGCCGCATGCTGGTACGGTGGCGCGCAACGCCTGGCCGAAGTGCTGCGCGAGCACTGCGGCAAACGCTCGGAACCCCATGCTCTGGCCCATCTGGGTGCAGTCGACAGTGCGCTGAACAGCGCGGCCTGTGTGCTGCGCGCCAGTGCCTGGCAGATCGACCAGGAGCCTCTGGCTGACGCGCGCCTGCTGGCGCAGCAAACCCGCGCCAGCATCGAAAACATGACCGAACAGGTGATCCACCATGTCGGACGTGCCGTCGGCGCCGGGCCGTATTGCAAGGATCCGCATTTTGCCCAGTTGATGGCGGACCTGCCGGTGTACGTGCGCCAAAGCCATGCCGAACGTGACCTCGCCTCGTTGGGCGAACTGGTGGCGGGCGAGCCGTCCGGGAGTTGGCAGTTATGAAACCCAACCCGATTGTCGGCCAGGGCACACCCTTGCACCAATGGCAGAATTCACCCCACATGGCCGGATTGCCGCAGATAAGCGTCGAACAACTGGTGCCCGAGGGCCATCGCGCCGTGATCATCGCGCCGCACCCGGACGATGAAGTGCTCGGTACGGGCGGCCTGCTGCAAGGCTTGGCCGCGCTGGGCCGGGCGATTCAGCTGATTTCGGTAACGGACGGCAGCGCCAGTCATCCGGGGTCGCAGCGCTGGCCGGTGGAGCGCTTGAGCGTGGTGCGCCCGCAGGAGTCGGCCCAGGCCCTGCATCGCCTGGGTGTGCCCTTGCACAGTCTTAAATGGCTGCGCGCAGGTTTCGCCGACAGCAAGGTCGCTGCCGGCGAAGCGCAATTGGTTGCGTTCATCCAGCGCCACCTCAAGCCTGATGATGTGGTGTTCGCCACCTGGCGCGAAGACGGGCATTGCGACCATGAAGCGGTCGGTCGCGCCAGCGCCAAGGCCGCCCAGGCCGTAGGCGCAACTTTGTACGAACTGCCGGTGTGGACCTGGCACTGGGCGACACCCGAGGACAGCCAGGTGCCGTGGCACCGCGCGCGCAAGATCCCGTTGAGCCCTGAAGCGGTGGCTCGCAAGCGCCACGCGATCCATGCGTTTGCCAGCCAATTGGAGGGTGACCCGCAGATCGGTCTGCCGCCAGTCCTGGCGCCCTATGTGGTCGAACGGTTGCTGCAACCGTTTGAAGTGGTGTTTGTATGAGTGTCGCAACGCCCTACTTCGACCAATTATTCGACGGTAACGATGACCCCTGGGCGTTTCGCCAACGCTGGTACGAGCAACGCAAACGCGCGCTGACCCTGGCCGTACTGCCGCGCCCGCACTACGCCTCGATCTTCGAACCCGGCTGCGCCAACGGCGAGCTGAGCGCCGCACTGGCGCCGCGCTGTGACCGGTTATTGTGCTGCGACACCGCCTCGGCGGCGGTGGCCCTGGCAAAAAAGCGCCTGCAGGACTTCCCCCACGTGCAGGTGCAGCAAAGCCGCCTGCCGCAGGAATGGCCCGAGGGCCAGTTCGAACTGATTGTATTGAGCGAATGGTGTTACTACCTGGATGCCGATGACCTTTCCCGCCTGATCGACCGTGCCCTCGGATCGCTCAGCGCCAACGGGCAACTGCTCGCCTGCCACTGGCGCCCGGCCATCGACGGCTGCCCGCAGACCGCCGAACAGGTGCATGCCCTGCTCGACCAGCGCCTGGCGATGCCACGCGTGCTGATGCACCACGAAGCGGATTTAATCCTTGATCTGTGGAGCCGTGACGGCACCTCGGTGGCCACTCACGAAGGCCTGCGATGATAGCAACGCCTCAAAAATCGTCGTTGTGCCCTGTGACAACGGCGGATCCTTGTCTATGCTGACAACGCCTGACTGGGATTCCCGGGCTGGAATGCCAGGCATTCGTCGCAACGGAGTCTGCGGCGGTTACCCAAGTGTCGTACCGCATGCGGTGGCGACCGAGTTCAATCGACAAGGATGTGTCCCCCATGAATCCTGCTTCCCTGCGTGACGGCCGCCGCGGTCCTGCGCAAGTCTGGAACAGCGCGCCGCAATTGGCGCAGATCCCCACTATTCACCCCAACTCATTGGTACCGCCAGGTGCGCGCGTGGTAGTGGTTGCGCCGCACCCGGGCGATGAAGTGCTGGCCTGTGGTGGTCTATTGCAGCGCCTGAGCGTGCTGGAACACCCGCTGCAATTGATCTCGATCACCGACGGCAGTGCCAGCCATCCAGGTTCCCGGGTGTGGCCGGCCAGCCGGTTGAGCGTGGTGCGGCCCCAGGAAAGCGTGGAAGCGTTACGCCGTCTGGGCATGCCGCTGCACAGCCTTAAATGGATTCGCGGCGGTTTTCGTGACGGCGGCCTGGCCGACGATGAACACGCGGTGAGCCAATTTATCGCGCGTTACCTGCAACCCGGCGACGTGGCCTTCACCACCTGGCGCCACGACGGCACGCCCGATCACGAGGCCGTTGGGCGTGCCTGCGCGACGGCCTGCAACCTGGTGGGCGCCCATCTGTACGAATTGCCGGTGTGGGCGTGGCACAGTCCGGTGCGCGAAGGCTCGACGATTCCCTGGCTGCGCGCGCGCAAGGTGCGCCTGGATAGCTGGTGCGTCGCGCGCAAGCTGCACGCCGCCCACGCCTTCGCCAGCCAGCTGGCCGGCGATCCCGCCATCGGCCTGCCGCCGATGCTCGCCCATGATCTGCTCGAGCGGATGCGCGAACCGTTCGAGATTGTGTTCGTCTAGCGCCCGGATTGAAGGCGAGGTGCGTGCCCTCGCCCGAATGTCGTTCAGTTATGCGAACGCAGTGCTTGAAGCGACGAAGGTCAAATGAGCGACCGTTCGACTTGCACGTGAAGGCGATTTTTTGGTGTGTATATCCGTTGATGCGGTGACGGCGACTTAGGGTTCCGCCCTTACGGCGGGTCACTTTGGAAAAGCCCCAAAGTAACCAAAGGGCTCTTGCCCCACCACTCGGCACCTCGCCTAGGCTCGGTGTGCCCGCACGCAGGCTTGAATCCGTGGGCCGCCGCAATGGGCCATCCCTGGCCCAGTGCGGCTAACCCGGCGTCCTGCCGGGTTACCCACGGATTCAAGCCTGCGTGCGGCCAGCGTGGTTGACGGGGCGCTTCCAGATCAAAAGCAAAAGCAAAAGCGTGGCGGCCTGAGAGCCGACCGAAATGGTCTGCCGAACGCTGTACAAAATGTGGGAGGGGGCTTGCTCCCGATGGCGTCGGCCCGGCAGACATTGATGTTGACTGACCCTCCGCTTTCGCGGGCAAATCGCACCGCCGCTCCCACGGGCGAATCTGCACTTAACTAAACGGCATTGGCCCTCACCCCAGACGGCTTACACATCATCCTTAATGTGAAAAATTCGTTAACCAATTCTCTGCAAAGACTTTTTTGCCCGGACACCTTCTGTCACACTGATGCGAATAATTATCAACCGTTTTATTATTCGCTACAGAAGGCGCATCGGGGAGAGCTTGTTCCATGTCTGTGCAACAACAAGGCAACACCATTTTTGCACCGAGCTTGATGGCGTTGGCCATTTGTCTCGCCAGCTCACACGCGGCCTTTGCCGCCGAGGTCGAGCCCTCCTCCGGCCCTATCGAACTGGGCGCCACACAAGTTTCCGGCGAGGGGCAATTGGGCGAAACCACCGAGGGCACGCAGTCCTACACCACGGGCGCGATGAAAACCGCGACCAAGCTGCCCCTGACCCTGCGTGAAACCCCACAGGCCGTCACCGTTGTCACCCGTCAGCGCATGGACGACCAGGCGATGACCAGCATCAATGATGTGGTCGCCGCCACCCCGGGGTTATTCCTCAACTTCTCCAACGGCCCTGGCCGGCAGTCGTACACCGCGCGCGGTTTCGACATCGATAACCTGATGTACGACGGCATTCCAAGTGGCTACAACGGCGTCAACGTGGGTGCCCAACCGAACCTGGCGATGTTCGACCGCGTCGAGGTGGTGCGTGGCGCTACGGGCCTGGTCACCGGCGCGGGTAACCCGTCGGCCGCCATCAACCTGATCCGCAAGCGGCCGCTGGACGAGCAGAAAGTCACCCTCACCGGCGCGGCCGGCACCTGGGACAACTACCGTGGCGAGCTGGATGCCTCCAGCCCGCTGAATGACAGCGGCACCTGGCGTGGCCGGGTGGTCACCTCCTACCGCGATGCCAACAGCTTTATCGACAATGTCGGGGATTACCACGGGCTGTTCTATGCGGTCACCGAAGCCGACCTCAGTGAAAACACCCGCCTGACCCTGGGTTTCTCGAACCAGAAGGACAAGACCAACTACTTCTGGGGCTCGTCGATGGTAGGCCAGGATGGTCACCACTTGAACCTGTCGCGCTCCTACAACCCCGGTACACGTTGGGAGAACAAGGACCAGGAAATCAACACGGTCTTTGCCGAATTGCGCCAGCAACTGGCCAACGACTGGAAACTGCAGGTCAACGCCAACTACGCCGAGCAGAACGCCCTTTTTTCCGGTTCCTACCAGTCGCGCTGGGTCAACAACACCCTGGCCCGCACCGTGTACCAGTCGGCGGCGGATGAAAACCAGGCGGGCCTCGACGCCTTTGTCAGCGGCCCCTTCCAGGCGCTCGGGCGCACCCATGAGCTGGTGGTGGGCGCCAGCCGTCGCGTCTACGACCTGACCACTCACAGCTACTCGCCATACGACATGAACTGGCCACTCACGGCGGGCAAGCCGGAGTTCGCCCACACCGCCAACGGTCGTGAAGTCACCACCCAAGACGGTGTCTACGTGACCACCCGCCTGAGCCTGGCCGACCCATTGAAGCTGATCCTCGGCGCCCGTCTGGACTGGTACGACTACGACAACCACGATGGCGACGGCGACTACAAGGTCACCCGTAACGTTACCCGCTACGCCGGCCTGATCTACGACCTGGACGATCATCATTCGGTGTACGCCAGCTACAGCGATATCTTCACCCCACAGACGGCCAAGGACACCTCCGGCACCCCGGTCAGGCCCATCGTCGGCAAGAACTACGAGGTGGGCATCAAGGGCGAATACCTGGGTGGCGCGCTGAATGCCAGCGTCGCGCTGTTCCGCGTCGATCAGCAGAACCGCGCCGTCGACGTGGTGGTGCCGAACTGCCCGCAGGCCTCCTGCGCTGAGGCCTCGGGCGAGATTCGCAGCCAGGGTATCGACTTCGAACTGCAAGGCGCCCTTACCGAACACTGGCAAGTGGGCGGTGGCTACACCTACGCGCGCACCCACGTGATCAAGGACCCGTCCAATCCGCAGAGCGTGAACAAGCAGTTCGACACCGACACCCCGGAACACCTGTTCAAGCTCACCACGCGCTATAACTTCCAGGGCCCGCTGGAAAAACTCCGCGTGGGCGGCAACATCTCCTGGCAGAGCCGCATGTACAACGACCTGACCGTCGCGGATGGCAGCCGCTACCGGCTCAAACAGGGCGCTTATGCCGTCACCGACCTGATGGCCGGCTACCAGGTCAATCAGCATCTGGACCTGCAGCTCAACGCCAACAACATCTTCGACCGCACGTACTACGAGACCATCGCCAACTCCGTGGACTATGGCGGCGATTCCTACGGCGCACCGCGCAACATGATGCTGACCGCCAAGTACAGCTTCTGACCCTCCTGCGGCTGCCCGCCCGGGCAGCCGTTCCTGGCTTAAAGTCCCGTGCGGGCTTGCCGATAACAGCCTGAAGCGCAAAAAAACAACGATCCGCTTCACTCAGCACGCGGCCGTCGTGGCACGCCCCATGCTTTGTTCCTGGCCAAACCACAAGGAGTAAACGTGAATGCCCGTCCCCAGCCCCTTTTTGGAGCACTACCGCAAGGCCGACCGCATCATGCTGGCGCTTATCTGGCTGATGTTCCTGTTTTCCCTGGGCCTGGCGTTCTGGCATGACACCCTGATACAGGCGCTGTTGGTCGGCGGCGGCACTGCTTTGGTGCTCACCGTGCTGTACCGCGCCATCGGTGGCAGCCGGTTGATGCGTTGCGCACTGGGCGCCGGCCTGATGGTGATGGCCGCGCTGCATATCAACCAGGCTCAGGGCGTGATCGAATCCCACTTCGGGATCTTCGCGCTGCTGGCAGTGCTGACCTTTTACCGTGACTGGCTGCCGATCCTGGTGGCCGCGGCGACCATCGCCGTGCATCACGTGGTGTTCCACGCCTTGCAGCATCAGGGCTTCCCGGTGTTCGTGATGGAGCATCACGGCGGCTGGACGATGGTCTTCGTGCACGCGTTCTACGTGGTCATGGAAACGATCGCACTGCTCTATCTCGCGGTGCACAGCCAGGCCGAAGCAGTCGAAAGCCAGGAAATGCTCGACAAGATGCTCGCAGTGACCTCGCAGTTCACCGCCGAAAGCGCGCACACCGAAGGCAAGGTGCATGTGTCCCTGGCCAAACGGTTCGACCACTTCCTGCAACAGCTCACCCTCCTGATCGACGGCGTCGCCCGCGACTCCCATGGCCTGGGGCAACTCGGCCAGGAACTGGCCAGCGCCAGCGGCACCCTGGAAAAAGGCGCTCGGCATCAACTGGCCGAGATCACCGAGATGACCGGTTCGATGCAGCGCATGGAAGACGCCATGGGCCACATCACGGTGCAGGTCGAACAGGCCGTGGAGCACGCTGGTCAGGCCAGCCGCCAGATCGTGCGCGGTCAGGAGAGCGTCAGCCGCGCCCGCCAGGAGATCAACCAACTGGCCTCGCACATCAACGGCACCGAATCCACCGTCCAATCCCTGGCCGCCCAGGCCGAACAGATCGGCTCGGTGCTCGAGGTGATCAGCAGCATTGCCAACCAGACCAACCTGCTCGCCCTCAACGCCGCCATCGAAGCCGCCCGCGCCGGCGAGCAAGGCCGCGGCTTTGCGGTGGTGGCCGATGAAGTGCGCAGCCTGGCCCAGCGCACCGCCCTCTCCACCCAGGAAATCAAGACCATCATCGAAGGCCTGCAACACGGCAGCCGGCAGGCCGTCGCCGCCATGCACGACAGCCGCGAAGGCGTGGAACGCTGTGTGGAAGACAGCCGGCTGGCCGTCGAGATGCTGCAGGCGGTGGGCCATGACATCGCGCAGATCGACGCGCTCAACGGGCGCATCGTCAGCACCACCCGCGACCAGTCTTCGGCGAACCTTGAGATCGTCGGACGCCTGCAGTCGGTGCAGAGCATCGCGCAAAGCACCGCCGACGACGTGGAAACCCTGGCGCGCAGCAGCGAGCGCCTGCCGCCGATTGCCGTGCGCCTGGACGCGCTGGGGCGCAGGTTTCACCCCTGACAATCAACCTGTGGGAGGGGGCTTGCTCCCGATTGCGGTGGGCCAGCCAGTACATCTTTGGCCGATACACCGCAATCGGAGGCAAGCCCCCTCTCCACATGGGTTACTCTGCGCGCCTCTGCATCGCCTCCCACCAGGATTCACGACATGCGCCTGCCCGATTTCATCCTCGAACACCTCGAGCCGATTCTGCAGGCCTGGGAAGATTTCGCCAGAACCATCAAGACGCCGGGCGCCGAGCTCGACAGCCTGGCGCTGCGCGATCACGCCGAGCAGATGCTGCGGGCCATCGTGTCGGACCTGCGCACCCGGCAGACCCGTCGCGAGCAAACGGCCAAGGCCCAGGGCCATGGCCCGGTGGATGAGCAGGAAACCGCCGCCGAAACCCACGCCATCACGCGGCTGATGGCAGGTTTCACCATTGACCAGATGGTCTCGGAATACCGCGCCCTCAGAACCAGTGTGGTCAGCCAGTGGATGCGCCAGGTCCAGGACGGCACGCCGATCAACGTCGACGACATGACCCGCTTCCACGAGGCCATCGATCAGGCACTCGCCGAATCCATCGCCAGTTACTCGCGTGCGGTCGAGGCCTCGCGCAACGTGTTCCTCGGCATTCTCGGTCACGACCTGCGCACCCCGCTTGGCGCAATCATGCTGGGTGCCGACACTCTCAGGCGTTTGGAAGGCGCCGGCGCCCGCTCGACCAAAGTCGCCAATCAGATCTACACCAGCGTGCGGCGCGCGAGCCAGATTGTCGGCGACCTGCTCGACCTGACCCGCTGCCAGATGGGACCGGGGATTCCGGTCAGAACCGCAGCGGTTGACCTCGCACCGCTCTGCGAGCGTGTGGTTGAAGAAATCCAGGCGTTTCATCCCGAGGCCAGGATCGTGCTCGAAACACCGTCACCGGTCGCCGGGCTGTTCGATGGCGCGAGGATGCAACAGGTCTTCTCGAACATCATCAGCAACGCGGTGCAGCACGGCGACACCGCCCGGCCTATCAAGGTCGAGCTGACGACTCACGAGCACCACGCCGTGTTCTCGGTGCACAACAACGGCGAGGCGATACCCGAGGACGTGCTGCCGTTCATCTTCAACCCGATGGGCCGTTTCTCCCAACGCACGGCGATTGATCACGGCCCCACGGAGGGCTTGGGCCTGGGTCTTTTTATCGCGTCGGAAATCGTGGCGTCACATGGTGGAACGATCGAGGTCAGCTCTGACGCGGATCGGGGCACGGTGTTCCAGGTAAAGATAGCGCTGGATAAAGACGCCTCCACCATTGCCTGACGCCGCGTGACAATCAGCGTTTCTTCAAACGCGCCAACACCTCGTCACACGCCTGAGCCCAGGCCTGGGTGGCGCCCTGCTCCCTCAGCACCTCCAGCCCCGCACGGGTAAAGGTGCCCGGCGTCGCAATCGCTTCGCCCAGCGCTTTCACGCTGGTGTCGGGTTGGTGGCGGGCACTGGCCAGGCAATCCTGCAGATTGCCCATCACCAGTTGCCGCGCCTGCTCCTCGGACAACCCCCTGGCGGTAAACCACTGCTGAAGGTCATGCACCAGGAAATAGAACCAGCCGTTCATGCAGGCCGCGACCGTGGCCAGTTCGAACTCGGGCTCATCGTCCAGCACGACCAATTGCCCGAGCGCGCCGAGTACCGATTGATGGGGCTCGCCACCTGGGCTGATCACCACCGTGGACTGGTTGATCTGCGCCGCATACGACAGCATCGCCCGCACCGGCAGTGCTGAGGGAAAGTGCCCGGCGAGGTCGCCGAGGGTCAACCCGGCGACCAGCGAGACCAGCGTCTGCCGAGGCTTGAGCTGCACCTGCGCAGCAAGCTGCGCGACCGCATCAGGCCGCACGCCGAGGAACAGCAGGTCCGATCCATCGACGACGGCTTGATTGTCGGCCATCACCTCGCAGGCACAACGATTGGCCAGCGCCTGGGCACGTTCATGGTTGCGCGCAGACAGCAGAATTTGCCCGGTGAAGCCACTGCGGCGCAGGCCGATCACGACTTTCTCGGTGAGCTCGCCGACGCCTAGTATTCCGATGTTCAGCATGTGATTGCTCCGTTTTGTTCGCAGTGCCGTTTTGCTAAAGTTCGCGACTGACAAGCCGACAGTTTTTGTTCCTACTTCACGGATGATTTCAAATGTTCCGATCCGTTTTTTCCGGCGCTGCCTTGCTCGCCGTCGCCGCTGCCTGTAATGCCGCCCAGGCTCAGACCGTCACCACGCCCGAACAGCTCCTGACCGAGTTCTCTCGCTGCGATGCGCATTTCTTCGAGAGCCTGCGCGACGCCCGCCTGCCGGCAGATACCTTGCGCCTGAGTCAGTACGGCTCGGTCAAGGCGCCGACCATCATGAACCCGTTGCAGGAAGGTGGCACCTATCAACGCTTCGAAAAGCCCCTGATCGTCAACGGCGTGCCTCTGATCGGCTACTACAACCAGGCACAAACCATGAACGACGTCGGCAACTTTCTGTTCTGGGGTTTCGTAGCCGATGGTCTGCCGCAAGAGGTGGCCGAAAAACTCAAGCCGCTGATTGTCGATAACGCACGCTTTGTCAGTGAGGGCAAAGCCATTGCCCGCGCCGAAATTCGCCGCGTCGGTGACCCCATCGGCCAATGGCGCACCGAAGGCTTGACCGGCCCTGGCGTCGCCACGCCGTTTGGTTTCGTAGACCGCGTGTTCATGGTCGACAAGGGCGACGCGACACCGCCACTCAAGGGACACACCACTGTGTTCTGCTCGCTGCAAGGCACCGTGACCGCACCGCTTTTGCAGGTCTATCGCCCTGACCTCAACGCTCGGCTGTTTGACTGACAAGGAAGTTTTTCATGACTATTCGCTGGCCCGCACTCATCGCATGCGTCTTCATTCTCACCGGATGTGCCGGAATGCAGAACCCGCAAAAAGCCAACCTTGCGCACTGCGCAACTCAGTTCAAGGCCTACAAAGCCGAGAACTACCCTCTGGTGCTGCAAGAGGGTGATTTGTGCCTGCAGAAAAACACCCTGCCCGCCTCACTGCAAAGTCTGGTTTACGCGTTGCAGGCCGACGCCTACAGCAACCTCAAGCAATTTGCGCAAGCCGTTACAGCCAAGGAAAAATCCCTGCAATTGGCGACCAAGCCTGACCCACGCGCCAACCTGGACTTGAGTGCCATGTATCGCGACGCTGGCAACCCGAAAAAAGCCCTTGAACTGGTGCAGTACAACCTGGACAACGGCCTGGGAGAAGCCGGAAAAGGCTCGGGCTTCCACATGCCGACCTACTATCACCTGGGCCTTGCACTGACAGACCTGGGCCAGTACCGGGAAGCCGCTGAAGCATTCAGCACCGGCCTTCAACGCCAGCCGGACTTTGCCTGGGCTTACTACGCGCGCGGCATCGCGTACGACCATCTGGGAGACAGGGACAGCGCCAAGGCTGACTTCCTGAAGTTCTCGCAGATCGTCAAAAAGAAATACGTGGAGGAGAAGCACAAGGCCAAGCTGGCTGAGTATGGGATATCGGTGCCGTAACAGGAGCGTGGTTATTGGCTGATTGCTGGCTTTTATGAAGGGCTGCAATCGGCCAATTGCTGCCCGTCACGAATGGCAAAAACTCTCCCATTATGTCGCTACGCCAGCCTGCTCATGTTCGAGCCGCGCCCGTGCAGGATCAACGAACCCCAACATATTGGACAATGCTTCGAAATCGAACTTTCGCCGCCGGTGAGCAGCGAACGCCTTATCCATGAGCGCAGCAGTTCGGCCATTCGGATCTGTAACCAGACGGGCAACCGGTGAGTTATCGGTAGTCGGTAGGTTTGCTCCGACAAAAAAACCCGTGCTTAGCGGGCCTAAAAATGTTCAGTCTCTATTAGCTCTCAATCCGCTTTCCAAGGAGTCTTTGATACAAGCCAAGTGGAACAAACGGCCAAAACTAGTAAGCTCAATAGTCCACCACTTCTTTCCCCACTCATGATTTCCAATCACACTGAAGAACTCTGGATCAGAAGTATTGTTGTATGTTATCAGACCAAGCGACTGGAGGTGATGAACGTACATTTGCAAATAACTTGGAAAATTCAAAGCTTCCGGGTCGACTGCAAACCGGGGAAGCCACTGCCTCGGCTCCCCTGGAAAGCCGCATCGCTGAAGCTCAGCGGCAATTAGGTCAAAACTTACGGTCCATTCTTGAGCAGACAAACCAAAGTAGACCTTTCCCGTTTCAGAAGACAAAATATTTATCAGGTTCGCCTCATCAGGTGAAAGCTGGCTTATCACGTTGACAAATGCAGGGTGCGCTTCGCGTAATCTATCCCTATCGAAAGTCCTCGATAACAGGTCACTGTACATATTTCCAAGTAATTCGCCATCATCAAAATATTTTAGTTTCTCAATAATTGGCAATGCCAATGATGGAATTGGCGCTACTCTTCGAGGTTCTGGGACAGACCTGATTGTTTTATCAATCCAGCGTGCCACGCGATCTTGGTAGGCAGCAGTGAGTTGCAAAGGCAATAGTGCTAGCCGAATAGTTTTGACCGCATCCACGCCGATTTTGGATGCTTCCTTGATGGAGTCTTTTGCGGCCTCAGTATAAAAATCTTCCGCAACCTTGCTAAGGTCAACGCTGACTTCTGCTTTTAATTCGGGAATTACCATGGCCTGCCTCCATATCCTTGAGCGACCGAGTATCGGTCAAGGTTTGACAACCGGCCAGCTCTGCTCAGGTATTTCGCTGCAAATCGTGCCGTCAACCGCAGGGGCGAGCAAAGCCCAGCCCAGTGACAGTAACAAGGCCATGGCCGCGCATCGGGGCTTTTTCCCCCGCCAGCTTTTCATTGTTCGAAGACTGATGGCAGTAGGTAGCATTGTGTACATGGCTTGTGCTCCACGTGATGGAGGACAAGGATCGGCCAGCCAGCAACGGGCACTAAGGGCCGACGTAGCCATCCATGATCCCACTACTGACCCTTGCGAGGGCATGAAAACTATAAAAATCCGTAAGCCCTCTTTGCTTATCTAGCATAGGCTTTCGCCAGCGATGGCTATGCACCAAACGCTGGGTGATTTACTGTCGCGCTAGACCTTGGAGGCGCAGCGGGATTGACCGTAAGGAGGTGAGTTTCGTCTAGTCAGAATCTGTTCTCAAACACGAAAGGAAAATGCGCCTTGATAGAAGATATGATTACTGCGTTGCGCTACAAGAGTGAGGGCACTGACATTGATTTCAAATCCGCGCAGTACCGTTTCGTGGGCGGGAGTGAGAACGACAAGGGTGAAATGCTCAAGGACATACTTGCAATCGCTAACTCTTGGCGGGATGGTAACGGATACATCCTCTTAGGATTTAAAGATCAGCGCCCTCATCCTGCTGAGATCGTTGGTATTTCGGGAAGCATTGATGACGCGGCGATGCAGCAATTCGTCCATGGGAAAGTGAAACCCAAACTGACATTTCACTACGAAGAGCACCTATATGACGGTAAGACTGTTGGCGTCATTACTATTCCAAAACAAAAGCGAAGCTTCTACCTCTCTAATCCTTACGGAAAACTGAAAAGTAATGTCGTATACGTTCGACGCGGCAGCAGTACCGACGAGGCAGAGCCTCCAGAAATTGCAGCAATGGCGATCGCGGATAGTGGCCGCGCGGAAGTCAGCGTGGATCTTTCGATTCTTACCATACATAACGACGAACTCCCAACTAGGAGTGCACACCGCTATCTCCAATTCACCGAAAAATTCCCGAACTATGAGAGCCCTCGGCGAACCTTAGGCCCCTTCGACATTGACATAAGGTCACCTATGTCAGGAGACAACCGTAATTTTTGGAGAGAGTACGCAGAATATATTCAAGTCAGCGAGGCGGTCATTCAGATGCAGTTTGTGCTCCATAATCGCTCCGAGGTGCAGCTCTCCAACGCTAAACTTGAGGTGTTGGTCGAGCCTCAGGAGGGGCAATCCGTCCACCTACTCGCGGGAAGTGACCTTCCAGAAGAGCCGAGCAGCAAGCACGACTTCACCATGGGACTTCGCACATTACCCGAGGTGTTAGCTAGTCAAAATCCGCGTCTAATTGTTGACGAGAATGGTAACGCGCCACGATGCCTCGTGCGTTTTGGCTCACTATTGCCGGGGGAGGAAGGATGGTCAGTTGACACTTTTGCCATAGTCCCTTCAGCTCCTGGAAAGCTAATGCTGCGCTTCCGCATTCTAGCTGGGGAGATAGCGACGCCTATACAAATGGAGCGTGTGATAGAAGCGACCGGCTCAGTTGAATCGCTTGATTTTTCAAGTTTTAAGAGCTTTGTACGCGCGCGATGATCCGGTATTTTCTTCATTGTGGACTGAGCAGATTTGGTTCTCCCGACCCCATGACAGTCTGCTCTGGGTCGGAAGCGAACAGCTTCTTTCGGCCAGCGGTCCATGAACCGCTGGCCGCTTGCCCCTGTGGCAGAGGGCTCGGTGATTTGCTGCTAGTCTCCAGTGGTTTTTGGCCGTCCTTTTTTTAACTCGACACGTTGTTTTAGAAAAGTGAACGCATCACCCCTAATTGAATCGTGAGAATTTTAGACATGGACACACCATCCAGAGCGAGCACGTCGAAGCGCTTTTGCAGGCGCTGGAACGAGACAAGGACGCGCTGCTTACGCTAGGCATGGAAGTTGTTAGCCTTGCTGGCAGTCCAATGTACCCATTGGACTGGATGGTGTTCGCTGCCATTAAGCGAAGTGTTAGCACCTCGAGTGCTCTGACAGCAATGGTCAGGACCTGGAATATGGTCTGTGTGAATCGACCCTGATTTCGTAGGCGTCTTCGATCATCTGTAAAGCGCAAGAAGCAGCCCTGAATGAAAGCCGCTTTCTTGCCGTTTGCTGCCCTCAATCAAGGGCAGCTATGGGTCGATTGTAGACGGTCGCGAAAGACCGGAACCGACCCAAAGCTATCAGTCGTAAGAATTTTAAATCGGAGATCAGATGAACTGCCCGGTAGCTTTCAAGACGGCTACGTCGAACCGGCGGTCCAATCGTAACCTGAGCAAATACGGCTAGGCGCAGGCCATACCCGTATAGCCTTCCGTCCTGAGAATGTTCTATTCAGTCAAGGAAACCTGCCTCTGCGGTGCAGGGGCTCAAGCCACTTCAGGTGCGTGATTTTTTATCAGGCTCATTGCCGGGGACTTTTGCACCTTCCGAACCTGGCGCGCCATCTGCGCCTGGCGTACCACCCGTTCCTCCAGCGCCGCCGGAACCTCCTTTACCGGAACAGTGCCACTCCCACCATTACCGCCCGCCCCTCCATTTCCACCCGCACTCCCACCAGCGCCGCCATTACCGCCTGCTCCGCCATTTCCCGCCAACTGCTGCGCCGCCGGCGAGCCGCAGATCAAGTGACGGTCGGGCATCTGCTTCGCAGCCACTTCAATTGGATAAGCGTAAACAGATGAGCAGGCGGCGTACGCCATGCCTAAAGCGATTATGCTGGTTGCAATCTTCATGGCTGCTCTCACACTTGTCGGGCTGTCGATCCACTCAACACAGGCAAGCCAATGTTCAGTTCCCTCCTATCGAATGGTCAACCCCTGACCCCTGACCGGTCAGAACCGGTGGCACCCTGGTGGAGCTTTACGAAAACAGTCCTGGCTGCGACAGCCCTATCGTTGGTACGTGACGGCTTGATCGGATTAGACGACGCCATTCCTGATCAGCCTTTTACGTTACGCCAGCTACTGCGGCACGAAGCAGGTCTGGCTGATTATGGCGAACTGGCGACCTATCACGCCGCTGTCAAGAACAATGAGCCAGCCTGGCCAGCCGATGAAATGATGCGGCGCCTTGACGGCGCTCGGCTTCGATACAGTCCCGGAACGGGTTGGCGTTATTCGAATGTCGGCTACCTGCTCATCGGCAGGCTGATTGAACGGCTGACCGATCTGACGCTTGAGGAAGCGGTGGTTCAACGGGCGCTTTCTCCTTCGGGCCTATCGAACGTTCGCTTTGCAAAAACGCGGGCGGATTTGCAAACAACCTATTCTGGAAGTCCCGCACAGTATGACCCCGCATGGGTTTACCACGGCTTGTTGATCGGTCCGGTTTCGCAGGCCGCGTTATTTCTGGACCGACTCTTCTGTGCAGACCTGCTGCTCTCCACGAGCCTGCTTGAGGAAATGCAGACAGCACGCGCCCTGGGCGGTCCGATTCGCGGTCGCCCCTGGATCACGCCGGGTTATGGCCTTGGCGTGATGCAGGGGACGATTGACGGGGGGTATTCCCTGTGTGGACACACGGGCGGCGGACCCGGCAGTGTCATTGCTGTCTACCGGCTCTGCGCTGGCGAAAAATCGGCGTGTTGTGCTGCTTTTGAGGCGGGTGCCAGTGAAGGTGCCGTCGAAGCCTTCGTTGTTGAGCAACTGATGCAGGCTTTGCGTCTGGGTGGCTGAAGACGTCCCGATCCGCCATGCGCCAAAAAAAGACATCCACCCGACCGCCCGGTTGCGAGTGGCACGATCTCGACCTATGGTCCAAGGCATGTTTTGCATTTGCTGTCCCCCTTCCGCACTCAGGTGACGACATGCCCACACCCTCCCGCCCCGCCGTGCTCGAGCTGATCGGCAATACGCCGCTGGTTCGCGTCAGCCGTTTCGACACTGGCCCCTGCACCCTGTTTCTCAAGCTCGAATCACAGAACCCCGGCGGTTCCATCAAGGACCGTATCGGCCTGGCGATGATCGACGCCGCCGAGCGCGATGGTCGTCTGCGCGCCGGCGGCACCATTATCGAAGCCACTGCCGGCAACACCGGCCTGGGTCTGGCGCTGGTCGGCCGGGCCAAGGGCTATCGCGTGGTGCTGGTGGTGCCCGACAAGATGTCCACGGAAAAAGTGCTGCACCTCAAGGCCATGGGCGCCGAGGTGCATATCACCCGTTCGGACGTGGGCAAGGGCCATCCCGAGTATTACCAGGATGTGGCCGCGCGCATGGCCAAGGACATTCCCGGCTCGTTTTTCGCCGACCAGTTCAACAACCCGGCCAATCCGCTGGCCCACGAGACCAGTACCGCGCCGGAAATCTGGGCGCAAACCCAGCATGACCTCGACGCGATTGTGGTGGGCGTGGGTTCGGCGGGTACGCTCACCGGGCTCACGCGGTTTTTCAAGCGCGTGCAGCCGGAGCTGGCGATGGTGCTGGCCGACCCGGTGGGCTCGGTGATGGCCGAGTACAGCCGCAGCGGCCGCATGGAAACGCCCGGCTCGTGGGCGGTGGAAGGCATCGGCGAGGACTTCATCCCGTCGATTGCCGACCTCTCCAGCGTGCGCCACGCCTACTCCATCAGCGATGAAGAGAGCTTCGACCACGCGCGCCAGTTGCTCAAGGCCGAGGGCATTCTCGGCGGCTCGTCCACCGGCACCCTCCTCGCCGCCGCGCTGCGCTACTGCCGCGAACAGACCGAGCCCAAGCGCGTGGTGACCTTTGTGTGCGACACCGGCACGCGCTACCTGTCGAAGGTCTACAACGACCAATGGATGAATGACGCCGGCCTGTTGCAGTACAAACATTACGGCGACCTGCGCGACCTGATCGCCCGTCGTTTCGAGGACGGCCGCGTCATCAGCGTGAGCCCCGACGACACCCTGCTCACCGCCTTCCAGCGCATGCGCCTGGCCGACGTATCGCAACTGCCGGTGCTGGTGGACGGCCAGGAACTGGTGGGTGTGATCGACGAGTCCGACATCCTGCTGGGCCTGCACCATGACGCTGCGGATTTTTCCATGATCGTTGCCAGCGCCATGACCGACACCTTGCGAACCCTCGACCCCAGCGCCAGCCTGGCCGAACTGCAGGCCGAGCTGGATCGCGGCCTCGTCGCCATCATTGCCGACGCGTCGGGCTTCCATGGCCTGATCACCCGTGTCGACCTGCTCAACCATTTACGGAGGTCCCTTGCATGAGCCAGCCCGATAAAAACGCGTTCGCCACCCGTGTCATCCACGCCGGGCAAGCGCCCGACCCGAGCACGGGCGCACTGATGCCGCCGATCTACGCCAACTCCACCTACCTGCAGGACAGCCCCGGTGTGCACAAGGGCTTTGACTATGGCCGCTCCCACAACCCGACGCGCTTTGCTCTGGAGCGCTGCGTAGCGGACCTAGAAGGCGGCACTCAGGCATTCGCCTTCGCTTCCGGGCTGGCCGCGATCTCCACCGTATTGGAATTGCTCGATGCCGGCGCGCATATCGTCTCCGGCAATGACCTGTACGGCGGCACCTTCCGCCTGTTCGACAAGGTGCGCCAACGCAGTGCCGGGCATCGGTTCAGCTATGTCGACTTGAGCGATGTGGCGGCGTTTGAAGCGTCGTTGCAAGACGACACGCGCATGGTCTGGGTCGAGACCCCGAGCAATCCCCTGCTGAGCCTCACCGACCTGCGCGCCGTGGCGCGTATCTGCCGTGCGCGCGGCATCCTTTGCGTGGCCGACAACACCTTCGCCAGCCCATGGATCCAGCGCCCGCTGGAGCTGGGGTTTGATGTGGTGGTGCATTCCACCACCAAGTACCTCAACGGTCACTCGGACGTGATTGGTGGCATCGCGATTGTCGGCGACAACCCGGCGCTGGCCGAGCGCCTGGGCTTCCTGCAGAACTCGGTTGGCGCCATTGCAGGGCCGTTCGATGCATTCCTGACCCTGCGCGGTGTAAAGACCCTGGCCCTGCGCATGGAGCGCCATTGCAGCAACGCACTGCAATTGGCGACCTGGCTGGAGCAGCAACCGCAAGTGGCGCGGGTGCACTACCCCGGCCTGACATCCCACCCACAGCACGACCTGGCGCAACAGCAGATGCACGGGTTTGGCGGGATGATTTGCGTGGACTTGAATACCGACCTGGCCGGTGCCAGACGTTTTCTGGAAAACGTCAATCTCTTCGCCCTGGCCGAAAGCCTGGGCGGCGTGGAAAGTCTGATCGAACACCCGGCGATCATGACCCATGCCAGCATCCCGGCGGCCACCCGCGCGCAGCTGGGGATTGGCGACGGGCTGGTGCGGTTGTCGGTAGGGGTTGAAGATGTAGAAGACCTGCGTGCCGACCTGGCCCAGGCCCTGGCTCATATCTAAAGACTTGAGGCAGCAACGATCAAATGTGGGAGGGGGCTTGCTCCCGATGGCGGTGAATCAGTCAGCAATCCAGTACTGACCCGCCGCCATCGGGAGCAAGCCCCCTCCCACACGAAATCCGTGTCTTAGACTGAGGTAACCCCGGCCCGCGCGCTGTGCAGCTTCTTGTAGCTCTCGATCAGACGCAAGTGCCGGTCCAGCCCTTCAAGCTTCATGCTGGTCGGCGTCAGGCCATAAAAGCGCACGCTGCCGGCGACCGAGCCGATCACCGCGTCCATGCGCTCGTTGCCGAACATACGGCGGAAATTGGCCTCGTAGTCTGCCAGCGCCAGGTCGTCGTCCAGCTCCATCTCCAGCACCGCGTTCAGCGCCTGGTAGAACAAGCCGCGTTCGGCGGTGTTGTCGTTGTACTGCAGGAACATCTCCACGCACTCCTTGGCTTCTTCGTACTGCTTGAGAGCGAGGAAGATCAGCAGCTTCAACTCCAGAATGGTCAACTGGCCCCACGCGGTGTTGTCGTCGAATTCGATGCCGATCAGGGTGGTGATATCGGTGTAGTCGTCCAGCTCGCTTTCGATCAGGCGTTCGACCAGCGCGTGCAGTTGCGCGTCATCCAGGCGGTGCAGGTTGAGAATGTCTTCGCGGAAAAACAGCGCCTTGTTGGTGTTGTCCCAGATCAGGTCGTCTACCGGGTAGATTTCCGAATAGTCGGGCACCAGGATCCGGCAGGCAGTGGCGCCCAGGTGCTCGTACACCGCCATGTACGACTCCTTGCCCATGCTCTCGAGGATGCCGAACAGGGTCGCGGCTTCCTCGGCATTGGAGTCTTCGCCGTGGCCAGAGAAGTCCCACTCGACGAATTGGTAATCCGATTGCGCGCTGAAAAAGCGCCACGACACCACGCCGCTGGAGTCGATGAAGTGCTCGACGAAGTTATTCGGCTCGGTGACCGCCTGGGCTTCAAAGGTCGGCTGCGGCAAATCGTTCAAGCCTTCGAAACTGCGGCCTTGCAGCAGCTCGGTGAGGCTGCGCTCCAGCGCCACCTCCAGGCTGGGGTGCGCGCCAAACGAGGCGAATACACCGCCGGTACGCGGGTTCATCAGGGTCACGCACATCACCGGAAACTCGCCGCCCAGGGACGCATCCTTGACCAGCACCGGGAAGCCCTGGGCCTCCAGGCCTTGAATGCCCGCGAGAATGCCGGGGTACTTGGCCAGCACTTCAGCCGGCACGTCCGGCAAGGCGAATTCGCCTTCGATGATTTCGCGTTTAACAGCGCGCTCGAAAATCTCTGACAGGCACTGCACCTGGGCTTCGGCGAGGGTATTGCCCGCGCTCATGCCGTTGCTGAGGTAGAGATTCTCGATCAGGTTGGACGGGAAATACACCACCTCGCCATCGGACTGGCGCACAAACGGCAGCGCAACGATGCCGCGCGCTTCGTTGCCGGAGTTGGTGTCGAACAGGTGCGAACCGCGCAACTCGCCGTCGCGGTTGTAGACCTTCAGGCAGTACGCATCGAGGATTTCCCCCGGCAGTTCGTCGTTGGGCCCGGGCTGGAACCAGCGCTCATCCGGGTAATGCACGAACGGCGCATTGGCCAGTTCCTCGCCCCAGAACTGATCGTTGTAGAAAAAGTTGCAGTTGAGCCGCTCGATGAATTCGCCCAGGGCCGACGCCAGCGCGCCTTCCTTGGTGGCGCCCTTGCCGTTGGTAAAGCACATCGGCGACTGCGCATCGCGGATATGCAGCGACCACACGTTGGGCACGATATTGCGCCACGAGGCGATCTCGATCTTCATGCCAAGCCCGGCGAGGATGGCGGACATGTTGGCGATGGTCTGCTCCAGCGGCAGGTCCTTGCCGGCGATGCGGGTGCCGGCGCCTGCAGTCGAGCCTGGCATCAGCAGGGCCTGGGCGTCGGCGTCGAGGTTCTCGACTTCCTCGATGACGAACTCGGGACCTGCCTGCACCACTTTCTTTACGGTGCAGCGGTCGATGGAGCGCAGGATGCCCTGGCGGTCCTTGTCGGAGATATCGGCGGGCAACTCGACCTGGATCTTGAAGATCTGGTTGTAACGGTTTTCCGGGTCGACGATGTTGTTCTGCGACAGGCGGATATTTTCCGTGGGGATATTGCGCGTCTGGCAATACAGCTTCACGAAGTACGCCGCGCAGAGTGCCGACGACGCGAGAAAATAATCAAAGGGCCCCGGCGCCGAACCGTCGCCCTTGTAGCGAATCGGCTGGTCGGCAATCACCGTGAAGTCATCGAACTTCGCTTCAAGTCGGAGGTTGTCGAGAAAGTTGACCTTGATTTCCATGGGGGCACACCAGAATAACGGCTGAACAAAAATGGCCGCCATTATGAGGTTTTTCCCCGGAAAGTTTCAGGCTTTTGCCAAAGCCTGCGCGAATGAGCAAAAAATCGAACGGCAAAACCACGGGGCACTCCAAACCCTGTGATGTCACTCAAGCTGATGTCCCATCATCTTTTTTCTGATTGGAGAACAGCCCCATGCGACCTCAAACCTCCTTTATTTTCGACCTCGACGGCACCCTCACCGACAGCGTTTACCAGAACGTAGCCGCCTGGAAAGAAGCCCTCGACGCCGAAGGCATCCCGCTGGCGATGTGGCGCATCCACCGCAGGATCGGCATGAGCGGCGGCCTGATGCTCAAGTCGTTGTCCCGCGAAACCGGGCTCGACATCAGCGAGCCCCAAGCCGAACGCCTGAGCAAACTGCATGCCGAGGCGTATGCGCGACTGCAGGGGCAGATCATCGCGCTGCCGGGCGCCGTCGCGCTGCTCGACCACCTCAGCCAGGCCGGCCTCAACTGGTGCATCGCCACCAGCGGCGGCCTGGACACCGCGAAGATCAACCTCAAGGCGCTGGAACTGGACATTGACGAGGTGAACATCATCACCCGTGACGATGTGAAGTACGGCAAGCCCGACCCGGACCTGTTTCTGGCCGCCGCGCGGCATATGAAGGTGCCGATCGACGAGTGCCTGGTGATCGGCGACGCCGTGTGGGACATGCTCGCCGCGCGGCGTGCCAAGGCCACCGGGATCGGCCTGCTGTCGGGGGGCTATGACATCGGCGAACTGGAACGTGCGGGCGCGCTGCGGGTTTACGAAGACCCGCAGGACCTGCTCGACCACCTCGATGAGGTCGCCTCACGCCCCTGAATGCCGCCCCGCAGTGCCTGGCAAAAAATCGGCCATCAACTTATTCGAGGTGATGCCGATGACCTGTCTGGCACTTCAGGGAGCAGCACCATGCGCAACAACCAGCCCGTAACACAGCGTGAGATTTCCCTCGCGCCGTCGCAGAAACTCATCTCCGCCACCGATACTCAGGGGATGATCACTTACTGCAACGACGCGTTCGTCGATATCAGCGGTTTTGACCGCGCCGATCTGATCGGCGCACCGCAGAACATCGTGCGTCACCCCGATGTCCCGCCGGCGGTGTTTGCGCACATGTGGCGCGCGCTCAAGCAAGGCCAGCCGTGGATGGGCATCGTCAAGAACCGTTCGAAAAACGGCGATCACTATTGGGTCAACGCTTACGTCACGCCGATATACGACGGCAGCCGCGTCGTCGGTTTCGAGTCGGTGCGGGTAAAACCCACCGCCGATGAAATCCGCCGGGCCCAGGCGCTGTACCAGCGGATCAGCCGAGGCAAACCCGGTGTACCGCGCCAGGATGCCTGGCTACCGACGGCCGTGGCGTGCGTGCCGTACATGGCCACGGGCCTGGCCGGCAGCGTGGCCGGGATGTTTTTCGGCGCTCCGGTGGCGATTGCCGTTGCGCTGGCCGTGGCCGTGCCGGTGGGCGTGCTCTGCGCGCGCTGGCGCCAAGGCAGCACACTGCGCCTGCTGGCGGGTGTGGAACCGTCGACCTCGGATGCGTTGATCGCGCAGATGTACAGCGACGCGCGCGGGCCCCAGGCACGTCTGGAAACCGCGTTCCTCAGCCAGACCGCGCGCCTGAAAACCTGCCTGACGCGCCTGCAGGACAGCGCCGAGCAGCTCAGCGCCCTCGCCGGCCAGTCCGACCAGTTGGCCACTGCCAGCGCCCGGGGCCTGGACCGCCAGCGTGTTGAAACCGAACAGGTATCGGCAGCCGTCAACCAGATGGCCGCCACCACCCAGGAAGTCGCCAGCCACGTACAACGCACCGCCGACGCCACCCAGCAGGCCAATGTGCTCACCGGTCGTGGTCGTGAAGTGGCGCGCGATACCCGCGAAGCCATCGAGCGTTTGTCTGCCGTGGTCGGCGAAACCGGCGCCACCGTGGCGCAGCTGGCCCGCGACAGCGACGAAATCGGCAGCGTGGTCGATGTGATCAAAGGCATTGCCGACCAGACCAACCTGCTGGCCCTCAACGCCGCCATCGAAGCGGCGCGCGCCGGCGAGCAAGGACGCGGCTTTGCCGTGGTGGCCGACGAAGTACGCCAGCTGGCGCAACGCACATCGCAATCCACCACGCAGATCCACGCCCTGATCACCCAGCTTCAGGCCTCGTCCAATAACGCGGTCAGCAGCATGCAGAACGGCCACCGCCAGGCCGAGGAAGGCGTGGCCCGGGTGCTCGAAGCCGACCAGGCGCTGGTCGGCATCAGCGAAGCGGTGGCCAATATCACCAACATGACCACCCAGATCGCCGCCGCCACCGAGGAGCAAAGCGCGGTCGCCGAAGAGATCAGCCGCAACATCACCACCATCGCCGAGCTGGCCGACCAGACCTCATTGCAGGCCCATCAATCCACCGACCTGAGCAAGGAACTGACCAACACCGCAGCCACGCAGTACGCGCTGGTTGAGCGGTTCAATCGCTGAGGCGCGGCTGAGGTAAAGCCCGCTGTGGGGGCCGGTCAGCAAGAACCTCAGGCGAGCGCATCCCCTGTGGCGAGCGGGCTTCTTGTGGCGAGCGGGCTTGCCCCGCGTTGGGCTGCGCAGCAGCCCCAAAACCTGTGTCTGCGGCGTATCTGGCACACCGCACTCGGCCTTGACGGGGGCGCTTCGCACCCCAACGCGGGGCAAGCCCGCTCGCCACAACAAGCCCACTGGCCACAAACAAGCTAGCTCGCCAGAGCCGGATGATTGCGTTACTGCGGCTGCGCCACCATCGCGCGCCAGGCCTGAACGCTTGGGCGCTCGTTGACCCTGGCGTGCCAGGCCAGCAGCGACTCGCAGTCCTGCGGGACGGGCAGGTTCACGAGGTCGGCGAAGATCATGCCGCCCAACACGGCGATGTCGGCCATGGAAAACTCATTACCGGCAACAAACGGGCGAGTCTTCAGCAGGCCGTCGAAATAGCGCATGCCCCTGATCGCCTTGTCACCCATGCGGTTGCCCCATTCGGCGTTCTGATACAGCTCAACCTCTGGCCCGAGGCCAGGTGTGGCGTGGTGGAAGTACACGCTGACCGCGTCCATAAATTCGATTTCGGCGCGCTTGGTCATCATATGGATCAGGCCCTGCTCGGTCGGCGTCTTGCCGGTGAGCGTCGGATGGCCGTGCAGCGTATCCAGGTATTGGGTGATGGCCGTGCATTCGGCGATGAGCGTACCGTCGTCGAGTTCCAGCAGCGGCAAGGTGCCGGAGTAGTTAAGGGCCAGAAAAACGGGCTTTTTATGCTCACCGTTCCACAAATTGACCGAAACGAATTCGATGCTGGGCAGCAAGCCCTTTTCCGCCAGTGCAATACGAACACGGGCAGGATAAGGGCCGTTGTACCAGTCATAAATTTTCATGGGGGATCTCTCGCTCAAAGGGTGTTGAAAGGCTTGACCAGAACACCTACCTGTCAAGTGGTAGGTAAAGACTGAGCGCCTTGTCAGCCCCTGTCAAGCACTACCTACCAGTTGGCAGGCAAATGCTTGTGGGCGTAGAATCCGATCCCTGTCCCTCGACCAAGGAATCCACCTGTGAGCGTCAATGCACGCGAAGCCATCCTCGAAGCCACGAGGATTTCGGCCCAGCACTACGGCTACAACGGCATCAACTTTCGCAGCATCGGCGAGACGGTGGGGATCAAGAACGCCAGCATCTACTACCACTTCGCCAGCAAGGCCGACCTCGGCGCCGCGGTGGCCAGGCGTTACTGGGAGGACACGGCAACGGCCCTCGACACCCTGCGCAGTGACCACCCACAACCGCTGGACTGCCTGCAGCACTACCCGAACATCTTTCGCAGGACCCTCGAAGACGGCAACCGCCTGTGCCTGTCCAGCTTCATGGCGGCCGAATACCAGGATTTACCGGAAGCCGTGAAGCAAGAAGTGCTGACGTTTGCCGACATCAACATCGCCTGGCTCGCGGACCTGCTCGCACAACTCGCCACCGGCGAGGCCGACGTGTGCCAACGCCGCGCACGTGCCATCTACACCGCCATCGCCGGCGCGCAATTGATCGCGCGCAGCCGCGCCGACATCGACCTCTACGACGAACTGGTGCAAACCTACCGGGACGCGGGGCTGATCCCGACCTAGCGGCACTGTTGGCCCAACAACACTGCGCGGACAGCCTGTGCTGAATCAACACAGACAAATCACCTTAGGAGTAACGTCTATCCATTTGATATAAAAGCAGTTATCAGCCTGGCACGGCGCGTGCAAATACCTTCGCATACCCTTCGAAGGATGCCGCCATGCCCCACACACTGCCCCAGGCGCTGCTGCACCAGGCCCGAACCCGTGGCTCGGCGATTGCTTTGCGCCACAAGCGCCTGGGTATCTGGCATGAACGCAGCTGGAGCGAACTGGCCCGGGACGTCGGCCAGCTCGCCGCCGCCCTGCAACAGCGCCAGTTCGGGCGCAACGATGATCTGTTGATCATCAGCCAGGCGCATCCCGAAGCGCTGCTGATGGCATTGGCCGCGCAGTGGTTGGGCGCCAGCGTCACCCTGCTTGACCCCGACCGTGACCACCGCGCATTGCTGAACGGGCTGCGACCGCGCTTCGTGCTCGTGCAGAACCTCGACGCGCTGCAGCAACTGAGCGGGCACAGTGTGATTGTGTACCTCGACGGACGAGGCCTGAGCCAGCACCTCAACGCCAACCTGATCGCCTACGCCGACCTGCGCACCGACGCCCCTGCGCCACCCTGCGCACGCCAATCCGATGCGACCGCCTTCGTTTTTCACGCAGGCACCGCGCTGGGCCTGACCCACGCGCAGTTACTGGCCGACGCGCGCGCACTGGTCGAGCGCGAACGGCTCAGCGCAGGCGAAGAGGCCCTGGCCGCGCGGGTATTCGCCGCCAGCGGCCAGGCGCGCTACCTGCTCGCGCCCTGGCTGCACGCAGGCTTTCGTCTGAACTTCCCCGAAGCCCTGGCCACCCGCGACACCGACCGCCGCGAGCTGGGCCCGACGCTGGTGCTGGGCACCCGCGAATCCTACGCGCGCCTGGAGCACTGGGTGCGTGAACGCCTGCCGCTGCCGGGCACTGTCAGCCATGCGCTGTACCGCTGGGCCCTAAAGCCGAGCGAATCACCCGTGCGCCGTTGGCTGGGCCACTGGCTGGTGCGCCGGCCCTTGCTCGATGTGCTGGGCATGAGCCGACTGCGCGTGCCGTTGCTGGTGGGGCCGGCGCTGAGCCCACACAGCGCGACGTTCTTCGCTGCGCTGGGGATTCATCCCGGCCACTGGCAGGAACCCGCTGCGCGCCTCGAAGCCACCGACTCCATGCTTTCCCAATCTGCCTGACGAGCCCACCATGCGCCCTTTCACTGATTCGGTATTACTGCGGCTCGATGACATCTCCTTATCATTCAAGGGCGTCAAGGCCATTACCTCGATCAGTTTCGAGGTCAAGACCGGCCACATCTGCGGGCTGATCGGCCCCAACGGCGCCGGTAAAAGCTCGCTGCTCAACGTGATCAACGGCGTTTACACGCCGCAGAGCGGGCGCATTCACTACGCCGGCCAGACGCGCCAGCGCATGCGGGCGCATCAGGCGGCCGAAGGCGGCATTGCACGCACCTTCCAGAACATCGCGCTGTTCAAGGGCATGAGCGTGCTCGATAACGTACTCACCGGTCGCAACCTCAAGCGCCGCAGCAGTTGGATCGAACAGATGCTGCGCCTGGGCCGCGCGCCACGCGAAGACGACGCCCACCGTCTATACGCGGAAAAGATCATCGCCTTTTTGCAGATCCATCCCTGGCGCCATGCGCTGGTGGGCACCCTGCCCTACGGCCTGCAAAAACGCGTCGAGCTGGCCCGCGCCCTGGCCGCCGAACCCACGCTGTTGTTGCTGGATGAGCCCATGGCCGGCATGAACGCCCAGGAGAAGGTGCAGATGAGCCAGTTCATTCGCGACATCAACCGCGAGTTCGGCACCACCGTGGTGTTGATCGAACACGATATCGGCGTGGTCATGGGCGTGTGCGACCACGTGGTGGTGCTCGACTACGGTCGCAAGATCGGCGACGGCACCCCGCAACAGGTGCGCGCCAACCCTGACGTTATCGCTGCCTACCTGGGGAGCTGAGCATGGAGTTTTTCTTCGAAGTGCTGATCGGCGGCCTGCTGGCGGGCGTGATGTATGCGCTGGTGGCAATCGGTTTTGTGCTGATCTACAAGGCCTCGGGGGTGTTCAACTTCGCCCAGGGCGCCATGGTGCTGTTCGCCGCGCTGACCTTTGTCAGCCTGCTCGAGCGCGGCCTGCCGTTTGCCTGGGCCTTCGTGGCGACGCTGGCGAGCATGGTGGTGCTGGCGCTGCTGATCGAAAAAGTGGTGCTGCGCCCACTGGTCAATCGCCCGCCGATCATCCTGTTCATGGCCACCCTGGGCCTGTCCTACCTGATCGAAGGGTTTGCGCAGTTTTTGTGGGGTGCGCAGGTGCATGGCCTCGACCTCGGCATTGCCGACGAACCGCTGGAAATCCGCGGCATGCTGCTGTCGCAATTCGACCTGTTTGCCGCCGGCACCGCCGCCGTGCTGGTGGTGGCGCTGTCGTTGCTGTTCAACAAGACGCGGATCGGCCTGTCGTTGCGCGCGGTGGCGGATGATCCGCTGGCCTCGATGGCGGTGGGTATCCGCCTGCCACGCATCTGGGCGCTGGTGTGGGCGGTGGCCGGTTTTGTCGGGCTGGTGGCCGGGTTGCTGTGGGGCGCGCGCCTGGGGGTGCAGTTCTCGCTGTCGCTGGTGGTGCTCAAGGCCTTGCCGGTGCTGATCATCGGCGGGTTTTCCTCGATCAGTGGGGCGATTGTCGGCGGTTTGATCATCGGTGCCACCGAGAAAGTCGCGGAGATCTACCTCGGCCCGATTATCGGCAGTGGCATTGAGAACTGGGTGCCCTACGTGCTCGCCATGCTGTTTCTGCTGGTGCGCCCGGCAGGGTTGTTCGGCGAACGCGCCATCGAACGGGTCTGATTGCCCTGAGGAAATGCCTGCATGCTGTATCAAGAAGTCGGTCAACTGAGTACCTCCTACGCGGCCGAGCGCCGCACGTTCCGCCTGCGCCAGGACCGCATCGCGTTGTGGCTGCTGCTGGGGCTGGCCTTTGTCGGCGTGCCCTGGCTGGGCAATGACTACTGGTTCAGCGCGATCCTCGTGCCGCTGCTGGTGTTGTCGCTGGCCGGCCTTGGCCTGAACCTGCTTACCGGCTACGCCGGGCAGCTGTCGCTGGGCTCGGCGGCGTTCATGGCAGTGGGCGCGTTTGCCGCCTACAACCTGCAATTGCGCGTGCCCGGCTTGCCGCTGCTGGTGAGCTTCGCCCTGGGCGGTGTGATCGCCGCGCTGGTGGCGGTGCTGTTCGGTTTGCCGAGCCTGCGCATCAAAGGCTTTTACCTGCTGGTGGCGACGCTTGCCGCACAGTTCGTGGTGGAGTGGGTGCTCACCCGCTTCAGTTGGTTTACCAATGACAACGCGTCCGGCGTGATCACCTCGCCACCGCTGCTGATTGCCGGGCTGGACTTCAGCTCGCCTCGGGGTCGCTACGTATTGACCCTGGCGGTGGTGGTGGCGCTGTTCTGGCTGGGCAAGAACCTGGTGCGCAGCGAACTGGGCCGCAACTGGATGGCGGTGCGCGACATGGACACCGCCGCCGCCGTCATCGGCATTCGCCTGTACAAGGCCAAGCTGCTGGCGTTCGCCATCAGCGGCTTCTACCTGGGCATCGCCGGCTCACTGTGGGCATTCGCTTATCTGGGCACCGTGGAGCCCCACGGTTTTGACCTGAGCCGCTCGTTCCAGGTGCTGTTCATCATCATTATCGGCGGCCTGGGCAGTGTGCTCGGCAACCTTCTCGGCGCGGCCTTCATCGTGCTGTTCCCGATTCTGCTGGGCAATCTCTTCGCGCTGCTGCCTGCCGGGTTGATGGACGCGGGCCAGCTGGAAAATATCCAGAAGATGCTGTTCGGCGCGCTGATCATCGCCTTCCTGATCAAGGAACCGGAGGGGCTGGCCCGGCTGTGGCAGCGCTTTCGTCAACGGGCCAGGGTGTGGCCGCTGCGTTACTGAATTCAGTTACTGACATTCAATCACTGCTCAAGGAATCGCCTCTATGCCCCACCGCTTATCGCTGCGCCGCCTGGCACTTGGCCTGGCCTTGATGACCGCCGGGTTCACGGCCGCGGCCCAGGCCGCCAACGAACAATACTTTCCTTTGCAAAGCTACCGCGTCGGCCCTTATGCCGCTGGTGGCAGCGGGTTCTTCGGCGGGTTCATCGACTACCTGCAATACGTCAACGCCCAGGGCGGCGTGAACGGCGTCAAGCTGACCTGGAGCGAATGCGAAACCGAGTACGTGGTGGAAAAAGGCGTCGAATGCTACGAGCGCCTCAAGGGCGGGCTCAACGGTGCGCCGGCAGCGGCCACCAACCCGCTGTCAGTGGGCATCGCCTATGCCACGCTGGAGCGCTCAAGCGCCGACAAGCTGCCGCTGATCACCATCAACCACGGCCGCACCGACTCCACCGACGGCAGCGTCTTCCCCTATGTGTTCCCGTTGCAGCTCAACCCGTATTCAGAAGTCTCGGCGATCATCAATTACATCGGCCAGCGTGAAGGCGGCGCCGACAAGCTCAAGGGCAAGAAAATCGCCGTGCTCTATCACGGCTCGCCGTATGGCAAGGAAACCAACGGCGTGCTGGAGACTCTGGCGAAAAATGCCGGCTTCGAACTGACCCTGCTCGAAGTGCCCCACCCGGGCAACGAACAGCAATCGCAATGGCTGAACATCCGCCGCCTCAAGCCGGACTGGGTGATCCTGCGCGGCTGGGGCGTGATGAACCCGGTGGCGCTCAAGTCGGCACAAAAAGTCGGCTACCCGGCCGATCACATCATCGGCAACATCTGGAGCAATTCGGAAGAAGACGTGGTGCCGGCCGGCAGCGCCGCCAAGGGTTTCATCGCCATCACCACTCACCCTTCGGGCACCGACTTTCCCGTGCTGCAAGGCATTCAGCACAGCGTGATCGACCCGGGCAAGGGCAACCTCGCCGACCCCAAGCGCTTTGGCACCGTGTATTACAACCTGGGCGTGGTCAACGGCATTCTCAACGTCGAAGCCGTGCGCCTGGCCCAGGAGAAATACGGCCACCAACCCCTGACCGGCGAGCAGGTGCGCTGGGGCTTCGAGCACCTGAACCTGGACGATGCGCGGTTGCAGGCGCTGGGCGCCAAGGGCCTGGTGCAGCCGCTGAAGCTGTCCTGCGCCGACCATGAAGGCGGCGGCGCGGTGCGTTTCCAACAATGGGACGGGCAGCGCTGGAACCTGATCAGCGACTGGGTGCAGGCCGACCGCGCGCTGTTGCGCCCCATCATCGAGGCCTCGGCGAAGCAGTACGCCAAGGAAAAAGGCATCACCCCGCGCGACTGCAGCCAGGCGCAATAAACGGGTGAAAAGAGCGCCAGGGAAGGCGCCACTCGGCAGCGACGAGTTGTACACAAAATAACGCTAAAGCTTTACCACCATCAGGCCGAAACAGTCAGTGAAATCAAGTCGCCGTGCCCACCCAGGGCAGACGATTTGGCCGCCCTCCCCGCTGATGGTCGTCTCCATGAAAATAAAGAACAAGCTGGTGCTCGCGTTCGTCTGCGTCGCTTTTATCCCGGTCAGCCTGGTCGCGGTGATCTCTGTCATGAACACGCGCACCGAGGCGGTCGATCAGTTCATCGATGGCAGCACCCGCGAGATTCGTCAGATTGACGGCAATATCCGGCAGTTCTTCGATGGCACGGTGCAGAACGTCGACCAAATGGCCGCCGATCCTGTATACACCTCTGTTGACACACTGAAGAACTACCAGGGCGCCGATGCGGCCAGCCAACCGATGCCGCCCCAGGCCCAGCGCGTGATCGAGCAGTTTGCTCGCTTTGGCACCACTCACCCGGCGGCGGCCATCTTGTCCATTGGCCTTGAGGACGGCACCTACGTCAAATGGCCTGACGATCCGCAACTGGCCAAATACGACCCGCGCGCCCGCCCGTGGTACAAGGCCGCCATGGCCAGCCCCGGCAAGACCGTGCGCACCCCGGCTTACTATTACGATAAAGATGACGTGGCCCTGGTGGGCACTGCGCGCACGTTGCTGGATAACGCCGGCAAGCCCAAGGGCGTGTTCGTGGTCAGTGTGTCGCTGAAGAATCTCACCGAGTTGCTCAAGAGCATCAAGCTGGGAGACAGCGGCTACGTGATGCTGATCGAAGACGGCGTGGTGCTGGTGGACCCGCGCGATGCCGCGCACAACTTCAAGCCGCTCAAGGACCTCGGCGCGCCGTACGCGCAGTTGGCCAACACCCCTCAGGGCTCCACCGAGGTGGTGATCGACGGCGTGCGCTACATGGCCAACATCTGGACCTCGCCAGGTCTGGGCTGGCGTTATGTGGGACTGATTGAATACAACGAAGTGATGGCAGCCGCGACCCGCATGACTTACATCACGGCCGTGATCGTGGTGGTGCTGGTGCTGATCTTCGGGCTGCTCGCGGCGGCGTTTTCCAAGGTGATCGTCAAGCCGATCGGCCAGGTCAGCAGTGGCTTGCAGTCAATCGCCGAGGGCGAAGGCGACCTGCGCCATGACCTGCACGTGCAGGGCAAGGATGAAACCGCGGAACTGGCCGGCTGGTTCAACAAGTTTCTTGCCGCGATTCGCCATCTGATCCAGCGCATCGGGTCGGCATCGACCAATTTGCAGGACGCCTCACGGGTCAACAGCGAAGTGGCGCACAACATGAACGAAGCGGCCGGGCGCCAGCGCGAGGCTGTGGAGCTGGTATCGACCGCGTTCAATGAAATGGTCGCCACCGCCAACGAGGTGGCGCGTTCCTGCAGCGGCGCGGCCGAGTCGGCCGAAAACGGTCACCGTCGTGTCGCCGAGGGCAAACAGCAGATCGAAGTGACCACCGACAACGTCAACCGCCTGGGCCGGCGCCTGAGCGAATCGTCCCAGGCCATGGTCGAGCTGGAAGCCGGCAGCCGCAGCATCAACCAGATCCTCGGCACCATCCGCGCGATTGCCGAACAGACCAACCTGCTGGCGCTCAACGCCGCCATCGAAGCCGCCCGGGCCGGTGACCAGGGCCGTGGTTTTGCGGTGGTGGCCGATGAAGTGCGCGCGCTGGCCAAGCGCACGTCCGACTCCACCGGCGAAATCGAGCACCTGCTGGGCTCCCTCGGCAGCAAGACCGAGGAAGTCACGCAGAAGATGAACAGCTGCATGGACTTGTCCCGCGCCAGCGTGTCATCCATCGAAAGCGCGCGCGACAGCTTCGAAGGCATCCAGACCTCGGTCAACGAAATCCGCGACCAGAACCTGCAGATCTCCGCCGCCGCCGAAGAACAACACAGCGTGGCCGAAGAGATCAATCGGCATATCCAGCAGATCTACGACGAAGCACGGCTGGTGGAAAGCCTGGCCCATTCGGCGCAGGACGACTCGGGGCGGTTGTCGCAACTGTCGGACGAGTTGAATGGGTTGGTGGGACGGTTCAAGTCCTAGGGACTGATTAACCGTTTGTATAGAGCGAACCCTTGTGGCCGCCTGAAACTTCAGGTTTAAAATCAATAAGTTATTTTGTGTTTGATAAGAGCTGCGGTGCGACGATTCGACTTGCCCGCGAAAGCGGTGGGTCTTCAACATCAATGTTTGCTGGGCCGACGCCATCGGGAGCAAGCCCCCTCCCACATTTTTTACAGCGTTCGGGCACACCGAGCCTGGGCGAGGTGCCGAGTGTTGGGGCAAGAGCGTTTTGCTTACTTTTGCGCTTTTCAAAAGTGAGCCGCCGTAAGGGCGGAACCCTAAGCCGCCGTTACCGCACAACCGATATGTACACCGAAAAGTCGCACCGCTCGTTGCTTCGAGCATCACGTTGGCTTAACTGAACGGCATTAGGGCAAGCTCGCTAGCCACAACACGCCCGCTCCTCACGGAGAAGCTGTGTCAGCTGCAGGCCGCTGAGCTTTTTTTGAAATGCTCGTAAAACGCCAGCGCAGCCACATTCTTGTCCTTGGCTTCGAGCATGATGTCGAAACGATCAAAAAACTGCAGCGCGTAATCGTTGGTCCAGCGGTTCCACATTTGCGCGCTGTGGGCGTACAGGTCGCGCTTGGAGACCACCTTCAGCAAGGCATCCATTTCCAGTTTGTGCTCGGCGTCAAAGCCCATTTCCTGCAATACCTCCTGAGGCTGGGAGTAATGCAGGGTCGGGCGCACGCCGCGCCAGCTTTCGATCACGCGGGCAACCCGTGGCGAATCGGGGTCGATGTAGTCGTTTTCGTTGATCCAGCAGTGGTGAATATCCAGCACCACGGGCGCCAGGTCGGCCACTTGCAGGCAGTGATCGAGGCCGTAGGTCTTTTCGTCGTTTTCGAACGTAATGCAGTTGCGCGCCACTTCCGATAAACGCGACCACACCGCGCGCGTGCCCGCCACGCCCAGGCGACCGGCGATGTGCACGTTGCATTTGAGGTCCTGGAAGCGCCGGCCATAGCCCATCATGCGGATCATGTCGGCGTGGTATTCGAATTCGGCCAGGCTGTTTTCCACCACGCCGGGGTTTTCCGAGCCGAGCACGCAGTACTGGCCGGGATGGAATGACAAACGAATGTCAGACGCGCGCGCCAGGTCGCCGATGGCGGCAAAACCTTCGAGCAATTGGCTGGCAATGGCCGGGTCCTGGTAGAAGACGGCGACTTTCGGGTGGCTGTAGAACGGCAGCAGGTCGCTGCTCAAGCGCAGCATGCGCAGGGTCGGTGGCAGGTCGGCAACGTAGGCCAGCAGACGCAGTTGGGCCGCCAGGTTATGGGTGACTACCTCGACCAGCTTGGCGCGGGCGACCTCTGGCGCCACCCCGTCCATCCAGCGCAACGTGGTGGTACGCGGGTTGTACGGGCCTTCGATCAACTTGAGGGCGCTGTTGGACAGCAGGCGTTCTGGGTGCCGGTACTGGCACGCAAAACCGATGCGAGGGTGGGTCATGGAAGGGCCTGGCGTGGAAGTATTGAGCAGGATTGTAAGGTGTTGGGCCGGCGGCTGACCCTGGCGGTTCATAATATTTAGACACGAGATGCGCTGAACTTTCTGACAAACGCTGCGTTCCTTTCCTATGCGCTGCCCCGAACCTGGGGCGTTGTACAACAAGGAGCCGTTCCCCCATGACTACCCTTCCCGCGTATCAACGCATCACCCCCGGGCCGCTGCATGCGACCTTGCTCGCCGGCACCGTGCCGCTGTTTCTCGGCGCCCTGCTCAGTGACATCGCCTACACCCAGACTTTCCAGATTCAGTGGGCCAACTTTGCCTCCTGGCTGATCGCCGGTGCGCTGGTGTTCTGCGGTTTGGCGCTGTTGTGCGCGCTGGTCAACCTGGTACGCGCCGAGCGCAAGGCCGGGGCACCGCTGCTGTACGTTTTGCTGTTGCTGGCCACCTGGGTCCTGGGCCTGGTCAATGCCTTCCAACACGCCAAGGATGCCTACGCCGCCATGCCCGCCGGCCTGGTGCTGTCGGCCATCGTGCTGCTGCTGACCCTGGCGGCAACCTGGACTGGCCTGCGCGCCGGAGGTGGCAAATGAAAACGTCCCACACCCTCACCTTATTGAGCGCCGCACTGCTGCTGGCTGCCTGCGGTGGCGAAGGCGACAAGACCCAGGCCCGTGGCCCGGATCCCAAGTTGCCGGAACAGCAAAGCAGCCTGCTGCCGAGCATGAAGATTGCCGAGCCGACCCCCTGGGGCGACCGCAAGCCCACGGTGCCCGAAGGCTTCAGTGTGACCGCCATTGCCACCGACCTGGCGATCCCGCGCCAGACCCTGGTGCTGCCCAACGGTGACATTCTGGTGGCCGAAGGTCGCGGTGGCAGCGCCGCCAAGCTCAAGCCCAAGGACGTGATCGCCAGCCTGATCAAGGCCGAAGGCAACACCAAGGTGAAGAGCGGCAACCGCATCACCCTGCTGCGCGATGCAGACGGCGATGGCAAGTACGAACTCAAGACCGTGTTTGCCGACAACCTCAACGCGCCCTACGGCCTGGCCTTCGCCAACGGCAAGCTCTATGTGGCCAATCAGGATGCGCTGGTGAGCTTCGACTATGCCGACGGCCAGACCAAAGCCAGCGGCGCACCGACCAAGGTCACCGACCTGCCGGCGCAGATCAATCATCACTGGACCAAGTCCCTGGCCGTGAGCGAGGACGGGCGCCAGCTCTACGTGGGCATCGGCTCCAACAGCAATGTGACCGAACGTGGCATGGAAGTGGAGATCGACCGCGCGATGGTCTGGCAGATCGACGCCGCCACTGGCGCGCACAAGCCTTACGCCACCGGCCTGCGCAACCCGACCGCGCTGACCATTCAACCGGGGTCCGGGCAATTGTGGACGGTGGTCAACGAGCGCGACGAACTGGGCCCGGACCTGGTGCCGGACTACCTGACTTCGGTGCGTGAAGGCGCCTTCTACGGCTGGCCCTACAGCTATTGGGGGCAGAACGTCGACCCACGTGCGCAACCGCAAAACCCGGCCAAGGTGGCCGCTGCGATCAAGCCGGATTACAGCCTCGGCTCCCACGTGGCGGCGCTGGGCGTGGACTTTTCCATCCCGGCCATGGGCGCCAGGTTTGCCGACGGCGTATTCGTGGGCGAACACGGCAGTTGGAACCGTCCCAACCCGGTGGGCTACAAAGTGATCTTCGTGCCGTTCAGCAATGGCAAGCCGGCTGGCGAGCCGATTGATTTCGCCACCGGCTTTCGCGGCGATGACGGCAAGACCCGCGGCCGCCCGGTGGGCGTGACAGTTGACCCCAAAGGCGCGCTGATCATTGCCGATGACCTGGCCAATACCATTTGGCGAATCACGCGCAACCCGTAACCTAGTCTGATAAACGGCGATCGAAATGTGGGAGGGGGCTTGCTCCCGATGGCAGTGTTTCAGTCAACATCTGCATTGACTGACCCACCGCCATCGGGAGCAAGCCCCCTTCCACACTTGATCGCCGCCGCTTTTAGAGGTCCGTGATTTCCTTGTGGCGCGGCACCAGCGTCTTCATCACGCTCCATGCCACCAGGTACGCCAGGGCGCAGATCGCGAACATGATCATGTAGCCGGTGTGGATGTCGTTGATCGACTTGTAATAGTCGAACACCCAGCCGCCGATCTTGGTCATCACCACACCGCCCAGGCCGCCGGCCATGCCGCCGATGCCGACCACCGAGGCCACGGTCTTCTGCGGGAACATGTCGGACACGGTGGTGAAGATGTTGCACGACCACGCCTGGTGCGCCGACGCGCCCACGCCAATCAGCAATACCGGTATCCAGAAGCTGATGTAGCCCAGCGGCTGCGCCAGCAATACCACCAGCGGAAACAGTGCGATCACCAGCATGGCTTTCATGCGGCCGTCGTAAGGTGCGTCGCCTCGGGCCATGAAGTAGCTGGGGAACCAGCCGCCGCCGATGCTGCCGACCATGGTCATGCTGTACAGCACGGCCAGAGGCATCACGATATCCGCACCTTTCATGCCGTACTGCGCCGACAGGTAGGTGGGCAACCAGAACAGGAAGAACCACCACACGCCGTCGGTCATGAACTTGCCGAAGGCGAAGGCCCAGGTCTGGCGGTAGGTGAGCAATTTGAACCAGGAGACTTTCTTTGCGACGCTGCCGGCAGGCGCCGGGGTGAGCGGCTGTGCGGTCTGGTCACTGCGGATGTAGGCCAGCTCTTCGGCCGACAGGCGTTTTTGTTGGTCCGGCTTTTCATACACGGCGGCCCAGATCGCCACCCACACGAAGCCGAGCATGCCGATCACCATGAAGGCCGCCTCCCAGCCCCACATGCCGGCAATCAGTGGCACGCAGATCGGCGCCAGGATCGCGCCCACGTTGGCACCCGAGTTGAAGATACCGGTGGCGAACGAGCGCTCCTTTTTCGGAAAGTATTCGGCGGTGGCCTTGATGGCGATCGGGAAGTTACCCGCCTCGCCAATCGCCAGCACCGCACGCGCCAGCATGAAACCGGCAATCGACACCGGGATCACCGCCAGACCGATTGCGCCGCTGACCGCCGCAATCCCCTCACCCATCGGCACCGCGAACGCGTGCAGGATGGCACCGCTGGACCAGATGCCGATGGCGATGACGTAAGCAGCCTTGGTGCCGATCCTGTCGACAAAACGCCCGGCAAACAGCATGGAAATCGCGTAGACAAACTGGAACACCGCCGCGATGTTGGCGTAGTCGGTGTTGCTCCAGCCAAATTGCGTCGACAACTGCGGCGCCAACAGGCTGAGCACCTGGCGGTCGAGGTAGTTGACGGTGGTGGCGAAGAACAGCATCGCACAGATGGTCCAGCGGTAATTGCCGACCGCCTGGCCGACACGATGGGCACTGATGGGCTCGTTCAGATTCATGGCATCACTTTTTTTATTTTTGTTAGGTAGGACATATGTAACGTCATATGTCGTCGTACAACTATGGCTTTTATATCGGGACGGCTACAGGGTGTCAATCTGAAATATTGCCGATTGGGCAAGGATTTAAAGGGGTATGAAAAACGGCAGCCGCAACAGGTTGTAGGATGACAGCCGCGCTTCACTCGATGGCCTTCTCGCCTGCAGGCGGAAAAGGCAAAAAAATATGCAACAAGGTGAATTATTTCGTGTCCGCGTGTATCTGAAGCAGCACAGCGGTGCCACTGCAACGATGGCACTCCCCCTGTTCTGTTTAGAGTGGCCTGCATGAAACTACGTAAGAAAAGCGTCAAACCCATCGGTTTGAAAGACATCACCATTGTCGACGATGCCAAGATGCGCAAGGCGATCACCGCCGCCGCACTGGGTAACGCCATGGAATGGTTCGACTTTGGCGTGTATGGGTTCGTCGCCTATGTGCTCGGCAAGGTGTTCTTCCCGGATGCCTCCCCCAGCGTGCAAATGATCGCAGCCCTGGCCACGTTCTCCGTTCCCTTCCTGATTCGTCCACTGGGTGGCCTGTTCTTCGGCGCACTGGGTGACAAATACGGGCGACAGAAAGTCCTCGCCGCCACCATCGTGATCATGTCCCTGAGCACGTTCGCCATCGGCCTGATTCCCGGCTATGCCTCCATCGGCATCTGGGCACCGATCCTGCTGCTGCTCTGCAAAATGGCCCAGGGCTTCTCGGTAGGCGGTGAATACACCGGCGCGTCGATCTTCGTCGCCGAATATGCTCCTGACCGCAAGCGTGGCTTCCTCGGCAGCTGGCTGGACTTCGGCTCGATTGCCGGTTTCGTGCTGGGCGCGGGCGTGGTGGTGTTGATTTCCACCGTGCTGGGTGAGGCGGACTTCGAAGCCTGGGGCTGGCGTCTGCCGTTCTTCCTGGCCCTGCCCCTGGGCATGATCGGCCTCTACCTGCGCCATGCGCTGGAAGAAACCCCGGCCTTTCAACAGCACGTCGACAAGCTCGAACAGGGCGACCGCGAAGGCCTGACCCATGGCCCCAAAGTGTCATTCAAGGAGATCGCCACCAAGCACTGGCGCAGCCTGCTGACCTGCATCGGTATCGTCGCGGCCACCAACGTGACGTACTACATGCTGCTCACCTACATGCCCAGCTACCTGTCGCATAACCTGCACTACGCCGAAAACAGCGGCGTGCTGATCATCATCGCAATCATGGTGGGCATGCTGTTCGTGCAGCCGTTCATCGGCTTTGTCAGCGACAAGATCGGCCGCAAGCCCTTCATCATCGCCGGCAGCATCGGCCTGCTGTTGCTGTCGATCCCCGCGTTCATGCTGATCACCAGCGGCAAGACCGGGCTGATTTTCGCCGGCCTGTTGATCCTCGCGGTGGTGCTGAACTTCTTTATCGGCGTGATGGCTTCCACCTTGCCGGCGATGTTCCCCACTCACCTGCGCTACAGCGCCCTGGCCAGTGCGTTCAACGTGTCGGTACTGATCGCGGGGGTTACCCCGACGGCGGTGGCCTGGCTGGTGGAAAGCACCAACAACCTGTTCATGCCCGCGTACTACCTGATGGTGTTCGCGGTAATCGGCCTGATCACCGGTCTGACCATGAAGGAAACCGCCAACAAGCCCCTGCGCGGCGCGGCGCCCGCGGCTTCGGACATGGAAGAAGCCAAGGAACTGTTGCAGGAACATCACGATAATATCGAGCAGAAGATCGAAGATATCGATGCCGAGATCGCCGCACTGGAAGCCAAGCGCAACAATCTGGTACAACAGCATCCACGCATCAACTAGTACCTGCCTGCACGTGGCGGCCTCGGTCGCCACGTCTTTGGAGTGTTCCAAATGGTTCCAAGCGTCATCGCCCCACAATCATTGCTCAGCGCGGACGAGCGCGCTGCCATTGCCGAAATCGAAGCCACCACCAGCATCCTGCAACTGGTCACCCGCCTGACCGGCATGCGCTTTGCCGGGATCGCCAAGTTCACCGACGTCGAGTGGGTGGTCTGTTCGGTCTACGACCCTTCGGGAATGGGCATCAACGCCAACGACGTGCTGGACCTGGAAACCACCCTGTGCAGCGAATTCTGCGTCAACCCCACGACCCTGTTCATCCCGCAAGTGAGCAAGAGCGGCCGTTTCGCGGTACGCCCGGTGGTCAAACAGTTCGACATTGAAAGCTACGCCGGCGCGCCGATCTTCCTCCCCGATGGCCGTCTCTACGGTGCCCTGTGCGCCCTGGATTCGCGCGCAATGCTGTTTGAAGACCCCAACCTGCCGGAAACCCTGAGCCTGTTCGCACGCTTGATCGGCTGCATTTTCTACGCAAACCTGTCGGTGTCCGAGCAGTAACGGAATGCCTGCAGCACAGGTCTCGAAACAATTAGAAATGAGCTGCCAGCTGAAGTACTGTCAGCCCCTGTTAGCTGCCTTGTATGGAATGCCTGCATGTCGACCGTTACCGCCACACCCTCCGCTGCCGCCCCTGCGCCCCAGATAAGCCCGTTGGTCATGCGCGTGTTGGGCGCCTGCGCCCTCGCTCACCTGATCAACGACCTGATCCAGGCCGTGCTGCCGTCGATCTACCCGATGCTCAAGGCCAACTACGGGCTGAGCTTCACCCAGGTCGGCCTGATCACCCTTACGTTCCAGCTCACCGCCTCGCTGCTGCAACCCTGGATCGGCTACCACACCGACCGTCACCCCAAGCCCTGGCTGCTGCCGGCCGGCATGGTGTGCACCCTGGTCGGTATCCTGATGCTGGCGTTTGTCGGCAGCTTCCCCGCCATCCTGATGGCGGCGGCGCTGGTGGGCGTGGGCTCGTCGACCTTCCACCCGGAAACGTCCCGCGTCGCGCGCCTGGCCTCGGGCGGACGCTACGGCCTGGCGCAATCGACCTTCCAGGTGGGCGGCAACACCGGCAGCGCCTTCGGCCCGTTGCTGGCGGCGGCGATCATCATTCCCTACGGCCAGACCCATATCGCCTGGTTCGGCCTGTTTGCCGTGTTCGCCATTCTGGTGCTGTACGGCCTGAGCCGCTGGTACCGCAACCACCTCAACCTGTTCAAGCTCAAGCAAGGCGGCAAGGCCACCCACGGCCTGTCCAAAGGCCGCGTGACCTTTGCCCTGGTGGTGCTGGCGGTGCTGGTGTTTTCCAAATACTTCTACATGACCAGCCTGACCAGCTACTTCACCTTTTACCTCATCGAAAAATTCCAGCTGTCGGTGTCCAGCTCGCAGATGTACCTGTTTCTGTTCCTCGGCGCCGTCGCCGTGGGCACCTTCGCCGGCGGCCCGATTGGCGACCGGATCGGCCGCAAGAAAGTCATCTGGTTCTCGATCCTCGGCGCGGCGCCGTTCACCCTCGCCCTGCCCTACGTCGACCTGTTCTGGACTGCCGTGCTCAGCGTGGTGATCGGTTTCGTGCTCGCCTCGGCCTTTTCGGCCATCGTGGTGTTCGCCCAGGAACTGGTGCCGGGCAATGTGGGCATGATCGCGGGGGTGTTCTTCGGGCTGATGTTTGGTTTCAGCGGGATCGGCGCGGCGTTGCTGGGCTTGCTCGCGGACAATCACGGTATCGAGTACGTGTACAAGATCTGCTCGTTCCTGCCGTTGGTGGGCATCCTGACGATCCTGTTGCCGTCGACCAAAGGCGTTTGATGAACCGGCTATCTGATATCACTGCGCCATCACTCTGAAAGCTCCGAAAACCCTGCGTGTGCGCTTACAATCGCGTTTTTAAACGCACACCCAGGCAACCCCGGCACCAACATGACGCTCGACCCTCCTACGATTCTGGCACTGACCGTTGCCCTGGCAGCCGCTGCCGCCCTTTACCTTGCGATTGAATGGCACAGCGTGCGCGAACCCTCGCTGTTGTTCTGGGCCAGCGGTTTCGCCACCATCGGCGTCGGTTCCACCCTGGCCTTGCTGCGCATCAACGGTTTTTTAATGATCGGCATCTGGCTCGCCAATGGCATGCTGGTGAGCGCGCACGTGCTGTTTCTGCTTGGCGTTGCACGGTTTACTCAGGTAAAGCTTTCGCGGGCCTGGTTGCTGATGCTTGTGGTGTGGTTCGGCATGCTGACGCTGCCCGCCGACCTGCCATGGTCCAAGGCCATGCTGGGCGTGCAGTCGCTGCTGGTGGCGTTGCCGACGCTACGGGCGAGCTACCTGCTGCGGCCCCACGGCAGCTCGCTGAGCATCGGCGCGGTACAGCTGCGCTACGTGCTGCGGTTTCACGGCGGCTTTTATGTGGTCAAAGCGCTGTCGGTGTTGATACCGGGCGCGCTGATCGACCTGGCTTCGTTCAAGGGCGAGATCATCCAGATTTCACTGGTGGAAGGCGCCATGGCGATCATGCTGATTGCGCTGTCGATGACCGGCTCCGAGCGCCATCGCCGCGAACAGCAGATCGCCCGGCTCGCCGCCCGTGACCCGCTGACCGCCCTCTACAATCGCCGCGCCCTGGAACTGCGGGCACCGCGTCTGCTGGCCAAGGTGTCGTCCACGCAACCCGGGGCGCTGCTGCTGATCGACATCGACAACTTCAAGCTGGTCAACGACCTCTACGGCCATACCGCCGGCGACCGCCTGCTGATCGACCTTAGCGAACTGATCCGCAGCGCGACGCCCCAGGGCGCGCTGTCGGCACGCCTGGGCGGCGATGAGTTCGTAATCCTGCTGAGCAACACCTCCACGCAGCAGATCATCGAACTGGGCAGTCACCTGCGCGAGCAATTCCAGCAACGCGCCGCGCAAGCCTTCACCACGCCCGCACCGGTCACCTTGAGCATCGGCGCCAACCTGTTCGACCAGCCACCTGCCTCGCTGGCGGCGGTGATCGAACTGGGCGACACCGCGCTTTACGAAACCAAGCGCGGCGGGCGTGACAGCCTGCAACTGGTAGACCGCACCGGCGCGGGCGGCCTGCGCTAGCGTCGTGAAAATCCATTTACGACGATGTAGAGCAACGGCCCCACCGACACGAACAGTGCCGTCAGCAAAAAGTACGGCAGCAGTGAGACAACCGAGCGCCCTCGCCCTTTGGCATCGCGGTACATCCACACACAGGCCAGCGCCGCCATCAGGTACAGGTCAATCACCACCTGGGCGGTGTCGGGGCGCGACATCAACTCGCGCCCGAAGGCCAGCAGCGATTGCTCGGCGGTTAACATCGTCGCCACGGTGTACAACGAAAACCCGACCAGAGCGATCAGGGCAATATAGGGTCTTGGCATCTTCTCCTCCTTGGAGCGTGAATCATCAAAGCGCTCACCTTAGCAGCAAGCTGGCACTGTGAAATATCTGTACGTAGACTGCCGCCATACCCCCACGTGAAGGCGGCGAAAAAAATCTGATGCAAGTTACCGAAGTCTCGATTGCCCAATTGCGCGCTGCGCTTGAGTCCGGCCAGACCACTGCCGTTGAACTGGTCAAGGCGTACCTGGCGCGGATCGATGCCTATGACGGCCCGCACACCGCCACCGCGTTGAACGCCGTGGTGGTGCGCAACCCTGATGCGCTCGACGAAGCCAAGGCGTCCGATGCGCGCCGGGCCAGGGGTGAAACACTCGGGCCGCTGGATGGCATTCCCTATACCGCCAAAGACAGTTATCTGGTCAAGGGCCTGACCGCTGCATCCGGCAGCCCGGCGTTTGCCAGGCTGGTCGCCCAGCGTGACGCCTTTACCATTGAACGGCTGCGTGGCGGTGGCGCCATCTGCCTGGGCAAGACCAACATGCCGCCGATGGCCAATGGCGGTATGCAGCGCGGCGTGTATGGCCGTGCCGAGAGCCCGTACAACGCCGATTACCTGACGGCGCCTTTTGCGTCCGGCTCGTCCAACGGTGCCGGCACGGCCACGGCGGCGAGCTTTGCAGCGTTCGGGCTGGCCGAGGAAACCTGGTCGAGCGGGCGTGGCCCGGCGTCGAACAATGGCCTGTGCGCCTACACGCCGTCGCGCGGGGTGATTTCGGTGCGCGGCAACTGGCCGCTGACCCCGACCATGGACGTGGTGGTGCCGTTCGCGCGCACCATGGCCGACCTGCTGGAAGTGCTCGACGTGGTGGTGGCCGAAGACCCCGACACCCGTGGCGACCTGTGGCGTCTGCAACCGTGGGTACCGATCCCAAGCGTCAGCGCGGTGCGCCCGGCGTCCTACGCGGCACTCGCTACCGACAGCGCCGCCCTCGCCGGCAAACGCTTTGGCGTGCCGCGCATGTACATCAATGCCGACCCCGAGGCCGGCACCAGTGAAAAACCCGGCATCGGCGGCCCGACCGGGCAGAAGATCAACACCCGCGCATCGGTGATCGACCTGTGGCACGCCGCACGCCAGGCGCTGGAAGCGGCTGGAGCCGAAGTGATCGATGTAGATTTCCCGCTGGTGTCCAACTGCGAAGGCGACCGCCCCGGCGCGCCGACCGTGTTTACCCGTGGCCTGGTATCCGAGGCATTTCTGCACGATGAGTTGTGGGAACTGTCGGCCTGGGCCTTTGATGACTTCCTGCGTGCCAACGGCGATCCGGCGCTCAACCGCCTGGCCGATGTGGACGGCCCGCAGATTTTCCCCCACGACCCAGGCACGCTGCCCAACCGCGAAGACGACCTGGCCGCCGGCATGGACGAATACGTGCGCATGGCCCAGCGCGGCATCACGCCCTGGAACGAAATCGCGACCTTGCCCGATGGCCTGCGCGGTCTGGAACACACGCGCCGGGTAGACCTGGAAGACTGGATGGACGCACGCGGACTCGACGCCGTGCTGTTCCCCACCGTGGCCGACGTGGGCCCGGCGGATGCCGACGTGAACGAAGCGTCCGCCGATCTCGCCTGGAGCAACGGCGTGTGGGTGGCCAACGGCAACCTTGCCATCCGCCACCTGGGCGTGCCCACCGTCACCGTGCCGATGGGCGTGATGGCGGACATCGGCATGCCGGTCGGCCTGACCTTTGCCGGCCGCGCCTACGACGACTCGGCGCTGCTGCGCTTTGCTGCGGCGTATGAAGCCACCGGCAGCCGTCGCCTGGTGCCGCCACGTACCCCGCCGCTGGCGAGTGAATGACAGGCTAAATGCAAATTCGAGGATCGCGAAACGCCCCGTGGCGAGCGGGCTTGCCCCGCGTTGGGCTGCGGAGCAGCCCCAAAACCAACCCCAGGGAGTGCCTGATACAGCGCATTCGTCTTTACTGGGGCTGCTTCGCAGCCCAACGCGGGGCAAGCCCGCTCGCCACAAGAGCCCTGTTTACCAGGGTTTAGCTGCTGCGCTTTGCTGCGGCGTATTAAGCCACCGGCAGCCGTCGCCCGGTGCCGCCGCGTACCCCGCCGTTGGCGACTGAATGACAGGCTAAATGCAAATTCGAGGATCGCGAAACGCCCCGTGGCGAGCGGGCTTGCCCCGCGTTGGGCTGCGGAGCAGCCCCAAAACCAGGCCAAGGAGTGCCTGATACAGCGCATTCGTCTTTACTGGGGCTGCTTCGCAGCCCAACGCGGGGCAAGCCCGCTCGCCACAAGCAAGCCCGCTCGCCACAAGAGCCCTGTTTGCAGAGGTTTAAACGTCGGCTTGCCGGCGTTGCCACTCGTCCACCGCATCCCCCAGTGTCTTGGGCGTGCCGTTGCGGATCCAGGCCATGAACGGCCGATCAAACTTGAACGCCGTACCACACTGCTCAAGCATGAACCGGCGTACGTTCTGCGTGTTCTTGTAGCCTGAGGTGACAGGCGTGGCGCGGGTAAGTCGGTCGCTGTGCCAGTTAAATTCCATTCAGGCTCTCGCAGGCGTCGGGTGATTGGGCATCAGCATAGTCCTTTCAAGATATTTCAAAAATTCACTTTCCTTCGCTTTCGAATCTATTGCATGGTTGTACGACAACTCACCTGGTGAGCGTGCGCCCCCACAACAATAAGGAACCCCCATGCAAAAATTCAAAGTGCTGATCGGTTTTCTGTGCCTGTTCGCCGGCTACGTCGCCGCTGCGCCAGCCCCTGCCGAAAAAGAGGTTGCCCAGGCCGTCGATCAACTGACCCAGGCCATGCTGCACCTGGACCTCAAGCAGCTCAACGCGCTGACCTCCGATAACCTCACCTACGGCCACTCCAGCGGCAAGGTGCAGACCAAGGCGCAATTTATCGCCGACCTGGAAAACCACGTCAGCGCGTTCAAAACCCTCGAAATGCAGAACCAGACCATCACCCTGAACGGTGACACCGCCCTGGTGCGCAATCACTTTCACGCCCTGGCAGTGAACAGCGGCGTCGACGTGCCGACCGATATCGACAACTTCCAGGTCTGGCAGAAGCAGAAAGGCAAGTGGCTGTTGATCGGTCGTCAGGCTTACAAGTACTGATTGGGCTCACCACGCTACAGCCTTACGCACCGTCATCAGCGCATCACGCAGCGCCGGCATGGGCACCGAGCCCAGGGCCAGGCGCAATGCGTGAGGCACTTGCGCCGAAACGGCAAACGGTTCGGCGGTGGACACGGACACACCTTTGCCCTGCAGCGTCATTGCCACCTGATCGGCGCGCAGGTTGTCCGCCAGGGGCAGCCACAGGAAATACGACGAGGCGTGGCTTACCGTCACCAGCCCTTTGAACACCTGCGCGGCCACGGCCTGTCGCGCCCGAGCATCCTCGCGCTTTTGCGCTTCCAGTTGCGCCACCGTGCCGTCTTCGAGCCAGGCCACGGCAATCGCACTCATCACCCCGGGTACGTTCCAGGTGGTAGCCATGAGGGTACGCTCCAATCCTCTCACCCAAGCCGCAGGCGCCGCGATGAAACCCACACGCAAACCGGTGGCGACGCTTTTGGACAGCCCGCCCACATACAGCGTGCGCTCCGGGGCCAGGGTCGCCAGCGGCGGCGGCGCTTGTTCAGCCAGAAAGGCGTAGGCCGCATCCTCGATGATCATCAGATTGTGCTGGCGGGCAATCGCCACCAGTCGCTCGCGTTGCGCCATGTCCATCACCCAACCCAGCGGGTTGTGAAGGGTCGGCATGCTGTACACGGCCTTGACCAGGCGCCTTTGACAGAGACCTTGCAAGTAGTCCAGGTCTGGCCCGCTGGTGGTGACCGGCATCGCGACGATGTCCAGATGCAAGGTTTCGGCCAGCACCTTGAAGCCCGAGTACGTCAGGGCATCCACCGCGATCACATCGCCGGGCTTGAGCAACGCCATCAGGCTGACGGCCAACCCATGCTGCGCGCCGCTGACCACCAGCACCTGCTCGGCCGCTACCGACAGGCCCCGGCTCAGCAAGTGGCGCGCTACCGCTGCACGTTCATGCAGGCGCCCGGCATGGGGCTGGTAGCGCAGCAGCGCCTCCAGGTCGCCGGACAGCGCCAACTGGCGTAACGCCGTGCGCAGCAGGTCCGCCTGACCCGGCAGCGACGGATAGTTGAAGTTCAGGTCGAGCAGGTCGCTCGCGACCGGCATCTGCCCACTGCCCTGCCCCGGCGGCAGGGCGATCTCACGCACGAAGGTGCCGCGCCCGGTTTCGCCGCTGACCAGGCCCATGGCTTCGAGTTCGCTGTACACGCGGCTCGCCGTGGCCAGCGCCAGACGGTGGTCGGCGGCCAACTGGCGATGGGTGGGCAGACGTGTTCCCGCCGGCATCCGGCCAGAGCGGATAGCCTGAGCAAAGCTGTCGACCAGCGACTTGTAGCGCGCACGGGGCATGAGCGATGTATCCATGACAATTTTTTGATTGTCTCAATGCTGCTGCCTAGGATGGCTACAACGCAACCTTTGCTTTTTTCGGACAGCCACTCATGCAACGCACGTCTCCCAACAACACCCGAGGCTGGATCAACGGTTTTATCGGCGTGGTGATTTTCAGCGGTTCACTGCCGGCCACGCGCGTGGCGGTGATGGAATTCGACCCGGTGTTCCTGACCGTCACCCGCGCCGCGCTCGCCGGCCTGCTAGGGTTGGCCCTGCTGTGGCTGTTCAGGGAAAAACGTCCGGCGCGCACGCAATGGGTACCGCTGGTGATCGTCGCGCTTGGCGTGGTCATCGGCTTTCCATTGCTGACCGCGCTGGCGCTGCAATACGTTACCTCCGCCCACTCCATCGTGTTTATCGGCTTGTTGCCGCTGGCGACGGCAGTGTTTGGCGTGCTGCGTGGCGGTGAGCGTCCGAGGTTAGTGTTCTGGCTGTTTTCGCTGTTGGGCAGCCTGCTGGTGGTGAGCTACGCGTTTGCCCAAGGCTTGAGCGCCGCGCCCTTCGGGGATTTGCTGATGCTGCTGGCGGTGCTGGTGTGCGGCCTGGGCTACGCCGAAGGCGCCCAACTTTCGCGCAGCCTGGGCGGCTGGCAGGTGATCTGCTGGGCACTGGTGCTGTCGCTGCCGGTGGTGGCACCGTTGAGCCTGATTCTGGCACCCGCCACGTTCAGCGGTATCAGCCTGCCGGCCTGGCTGAGCCTGGGCTATGTTGCGCTGTTCAGCATGCTGATCGGCTTTGTGTTCTGGTATCGCGGGCTGGCCCAAGGCGGCATCACGGCGGTCGGCCAGTTGCAACTGCTGCAACCTTTTTTTGGCCTGGCGCTGGCGGCGGGCCTGCTGCACGAGCAGGTCAGCCTGGGCATGTTGCTGGTAACGGTCGCCGTGATCGGCTGCGTGGCCGGGGCGAAAAAGTTTGCGCGTTAACGCAGGCACTACCCGCAGTGGTCTACAGTGCTTGCCATCGCCAATCGAGGAGTGCACCGATGACTCGTCTCACCGCCAAAGACTTTGCCCCCGAACTGCTGGAACTCTACGACGGCTACGCCCATGGCAAGCTCAACCGGCGCGAGTTTCTCGACCGCGCCGCGCTGTTCACCTTCGGCGGCCTGACCGCTTCGGCGCTGCTCGCGGCGCTGAGCCCCAACTATGCGTTGGCCGAGCAGGTGAAATTCACCGACCCGGACATTGTGGCCGACTACATCACCTACCCCTCACCCAAGGGCAACGGCACGGTGCGCGGCTACCTGGTGCGCCCTGCGAAAGCTGCAGGCAAGTTGCCGGCGGTGGTGGTGGTTCACGAAAACCGAGGCCTCAACCCCTACATCGAAGACGTCGCCCGACGTCTGGCCAAGGCCGGTTTTATCGCCCTGGCGCCCGATGGCCTGACCTCCGTGGGCGGCTACCCCGGCAACGATGAAAAAGGCGTGGCGCTGCAACAAACCGTCGATCCGACCAAGCTGATGAACGACTTCTTCGCCGCCATCGAATGGCTGATGCACCACGACAGCAGCACCGGCAAGGTCGGCATCACCGGCTTCTGCTACGGCGGCGGCGTGACCAACGCGGCGGCAGTGGCCTACCCGGAACTGGGCGCCGCCGTGTCGTTCTACGGACGCCAGCCCGAGGCCAGGGATGTGCCGCGCATCAAGGCGCCGCTCATGCTGCATTACGGCGAGCTGGATACGCGGATCAACGAAGGCTGGCCGGCCTATGAACAGGCGCTCAAAGCGGCCGGCACGCATTACGAGGCGTTCATCTACAAGGGCGCCAACCACGGCTTTCACAACGACTCGACGCCACGGTACGACGAAGCGGCGGCGAACCTGGCGTGGGAGCGCACCCTGGGCTGGTTCAATAAATACCTGGCCTGATCAGTGTTCCAGCGCATACCGCCGGCAATGGTCGAGGTAGCCCTGCTCGTGGCTGCCCACCAGTTGCACCACGCTGGTCCATAACCAGGACGGTGCATCCAGCTGCCGTGAGCGGTTCTCTTGCAACATGGCCATCCAGTCCCTGCGCGTCGCCCGATCCATTTGCCGGGCATGGGCGATGCCGACCACGCGCGCCAGGTAACCGGCGGCGTGCATGGCGTCGATCTCACTCAATTCGTCCAGCTCCAGCTTCATGTCCTGGGGCAGCAGCTCGCGGATGAAAAAACCATGGTCCAGAAAACGCGTCGCCAACATGCGCTCACCCAACCCCGGTGACAGCTGACGGGCGCCCTCCACCACGCGCCGGCCGTTGTCCCGTGGCATTTTTGCGCGGGCTGCGCGCGGTGCCGCTGCGCCGACCGCCTCCTTGATGTCGATCAGGCAGTATTCCTGATCGTCCTTGTCGCCAACGCGCAACAGCGCCGCGTAACGCAGCAGGCCGAGCGAGCTGCAACCCTTGACCCAATAGGCCGAGTCCATCAATTCGACCTTGGCGTCCTTGGGCCGTCCCTTGAGCGAGGTCACCAGGTGATGCAGCTCATCGGAGCCGCACAAGGCCTGCAGGGCGCTTTTTTCCGCACGGGACAATGCCCAGAAGTGCTTGCCCAAAGGGATCGTCGGGCGTACGTCATCGATGCGCTCGCGGGCCAGGTGCTTCCAGGTGCGTTCCACCGCGCTGCGCATCCCGGCCTTGACCTGGGACGGCCGTGGCGGCACTTCATCCGGCTTGTCCTTGAAGGCCTGCGCGTAGCCCAGCATCATTTCTTCGAGCATGCGGGCCGTGGTCACCCCGGGCAGGTCCGAGCCCCGCGCGGCAGTGGCCAGGGATAACGCCAAGCGCACCAGGTCATGGGCCGGGTTGCCGATCACCGTCTGGTCGAGATCGCGGATATGCATGTCGATGCGGCCATTGTTGTCGCCGGTCGGCCCCAGGTTGCCCGCGTGGCAATCGCCACAGATCCAGATCGGCGGCCCGCTGGGCAAGCGTCGACCGGGCAGGCTGTGCAGCCACTCGTAGAATTGGACGGTACTGCCGCGTACGTAGGCATGGGCCGAACGGGCCATCTTGAGGTTACGCAGTTGGGTCAGGTGCGGCATGCGGGCGGAAGGACGCGGCGTTTTCATTGACGGACTCGATACGGGTGTAGCGATAGAGCTGCGCGGGCCGGCAAATGTTTCATTATGTTTCGTAAAAGGTTTTACCCGAGGGCTGGGGTAAACACCCGGTATTTGCGAAACTTGCCCACCCTCTTATCTGCCATGGAAGCGACCCATGCCTCGATTCATCCCCTCTGTCACGGCCCTTGCGCTGCTCATTGGCGCCAGCCACTGCCTGGCCGCCACCGATCTGCGCGCCGTGGTGGACGCCAGCGTCAAGCCGCTGATGCAACAGCAAGCCATCCCCGGTCTGGTCGTTGGGGTGCTGCAGGACGGCAAAGCGCAGTATTTCAGCTACGGCGTAGCGGACAAGCAAAGCGGGCAACCGGTCAGCGAGAACACCCTGTTTGAAGTCGGTTCGGTGAGCAAAACCTTCACCGCCACCCTCGCCGGCTACGCCGTGGCCTCGGGCAAACTTACCCTCGACCAGCCGGCCAGCCACTACCTGCCGGCACTCAAGGGCGGCCGGTTCGATCACATCAGCGTACTCAACCTGGGCACGTACACCGCTGGCGGCCTGCCGCTGCAATTTCCTCAGGAGGCGGATAACGGCCAGCGCATGATCGACTATTTCCAGCAGTGGCAGCCCGCGTTCGCCCCTGGCACCCAGCGCCTGTATTCCAATCCGAGCCTGGGCCTGTTTGGCTATCTGGCGGCGCAAAGCCTGGGTCAGCCGTTCGATCAATTGATGGAAAAGACCTTGCTCCCAACGCTTGGGCTCTCGCATACCTTCCTGAAAATACCTCGAAATCAGATGAGCCTGTACGCCCAAGGCTATGACAGCAAAGGAAAACCTGTACGGGTTGGCCCGGGCGCGATGGACAGTGAAGCCTATGGCATCAAGACCAGTGCGGCGGACCTGCTGCACTACGTCAACGTCAACATGAACCCCGCTGGCCAGGAAAAACTCGTCCGGCAGGCCATTGCGCTCACCCATACCGGCTACTACACCGTCAATGGCATGACCCAGGGTCTGGGCTGGGAAATGTACCCGTACCCGATCCAACTGAACGCCCTGATTGACGGCAACTCCACACAGATGGCCATCGAGCCGCACAAGGTCGATTGGCTGACACCCGCGCGAGCCCCCCATGGGGACACACTGGTGAACAAGACCGGTTCCACCAATGGCTTCGGTGCGTATGTGGCCTACGTACCAAGCGCGCGCATGGGCGTGGTGATTCTGGCGAATAAAAACTATCCGAACGCCGAACGGGTAAAAGTCGCCCATTCAATCCTGAACGCGCTCAACCCTTGATCACCGGATTGGCGTGGCCGTCGCCTCAGGCCGGCACGCCACTGTGAAAGCGGAACTCGACATCGGCTGACTCGATCAACTCCTGTTCCGCCGCCCTCACCCGTTCGATGACCTGGGCGATGTCAGCGGCGTCGCCGTACTGATACGCCAGTTTCAGATAACCCTGGAAATGCCGCGCCTCGCTTTTCAGCAAACCGAAGTAGAACGTGCCGAGTTCTTCGTCCAGGTGCGGCACCAGGGCTTCGAAACGCTCGCAACTGCGCGCTTCGATAAAGGCGCCGACCACCAGCGTATCCACCAGCTTGACCGGCTCGTGGTTGCGTACCACCTTGCGCAACGCCGAGGCGTAACGGCCGGCCGACAATTGGCGCAGCTCGACCTTGCGCTTCTTGATCAGGCGCATCACCTGTTCGTGGTGCACCAGTTCTTCGCGGGCCAGGCGCGACATCATGTTGATCAGGTCCACATGGCCATGGTACTTGGCGATCAGGCTGAGGGCGGTACTGGCCGCCTTGAACTCACAGTTCTTGTGGTCGATCAGCAGGGTGTCCTGATCGGCCAGCGCGGCCTGGACCCAGGCATCGGGGGTGCGGCAACCGAGGAATTGGTGGATGTCGGGCAGGTTCATCGGGCTCACGGGCAAAGGATCACAAAAGGGCGCCGATTATACCGAGCGCGCCGCAGACCACCAGCCGCCTACCTTGATGTGCATCAAGATGACGAATACCGGGCAGCGACTATAGTTGTTGCAGTCCACGTTCCTGGAGGTGCCAACCATGCAAGCCATCCGCAGCATCCTGGTGGTTATCGAGCCCGAACAGGCCGACAGCCTGGCCCTCAAGCGCGCCAGGCTGATCGCCGGCGTGACCGACGCGCACCTGCACTTGCTGGTGTGCGACAGGCGGCACGAGCATTCAGCGTTGCTGAGCCAGCTCAAGGCCGGCTTGCGCGAGGACGGCTACAGCGTCACCACCGAACAGGCGTGGAATGACAGCCTGCATGAAACCATCATCGACGTGCAGCAGGCCGAGGGCTGCGGTCTGGTGATCAAGCAGCACATGCCCGACAGCCCACTGAAAAAGGCCCTGCTGACCCCGGCGGACTGGAAACTGCTGCGCTACTGCCCAACGCCGGTGCTGCTGGTGAAAACCTCCACCCCGTGGAGCGGTGGCGTGATCCTCGCGGCGATCGATGTGGGCAATACCGACAGCGAGCATCGCGCGCTGCACGATTCGATCATCGACCATGGTTTCGAGATTGCCAGCCTGGCCAAGGCGCAACTGCATGTGATCAGCGCCCATCCATCGCCGATGCTGGCGGCGGCCGATCCGACGTTCCAGCTCAGGGAAACCATCGCAGCGCGTTATCGCGAACAGTGCAAGGCGTTCCAGGCGCAATTCGATGTGGACGACGCGCACCTGCACATCGAGGAAGGCCCGGCCGATGTGTTGATTCCGTTCGCGGCGCACAAATGGCAGGCGGCGGTAACGATCATCGGCACCGTGGCGCGCACCGGAATTTCCGGGGCATTGATTGGTAATACGGCGGAGGTGGTGCTCGATGCGGTGGAGAGCGATGTGCTGGTGCTGAAACCGCAGGCGCTGATGGATCACCTCGAAGCGTTGGCCATCAAATCCTGAGACGATAAAGATCAACTGTGGGCGGCGGCACCCAAACTAAAGCGTCTGTGGCGAGCGGGCTTGCCCCGCGTTGGGGTGCGAAGCGCCCCCAATCAAGGGACACGCGGTGTACCTGATACGGCTCAGCGTCTGGTTTTGGGGCTGCTGCGCAGCCCAACGCAGGACAAGCCTGCTCGCCACAGGGAATCTGCGCTTAACTGAACGGCATTAGGGCAAGCCCGCTCGCCACAGGGAGGTGGTTGCCTGAAATCTCAGATCGTGACGTCATCTGATGAGAGGGCACGACACAAACCAGCGAAACAGTCGGCCATATTAGCCCTTTGTCTAAGCGTGATTGCCCGGCAATCTTGGCCAGGCAACTTACCTTTAGATTTTTTTTGCCGTAGAATCACCCGGCCTTGTAAGGCGCCAATAATCCGCTGGAAGCTGTTTTCAAAGCGTCACGAGCACAGTCGTTCCTTCAGAACGGTGTTGGCGATGGTCAATGACTCGGTAGGTCAAGCCCTCGCCAACCCTCATCAGCCCGTTCTGCAGGCGTAAAACTTTGAAAGCAGCTTCTGTGAGAGATGCCGGCAGCGCTGGCTTTGCGGCCCAAAAAGCCCCCGAGCGCACGCGTGCCGATCATTTCTGGATGAGCGTCCCGTGGGACCACTGATGAGGGTAATAACTGTGCTTGAAGCCTACCGCAAACATATCGAAGAGCGTGCAGCCCTGGGTATTGTTCCCCAGCCGCTTAACGCCGAACAAACCGCAGGCCTGGTCGAGCTGCTGAAAAATCCCCCTGCCGGCGAAGAAGCATTCCTCGTTGACCTGATCACCAACCGCATTCCACCAGGCGTTGACGAAGCTGCCTACGTCAAGGCCGGTTTCCTTTCCGCCCTGGCCAAGGGCGAAGCCACTTCCCCCCTGATCGACAAAAAACGCGCCGTTGAACTGCTTGGCACCATGCAAGGTGGCTACAACATCGTGACGCTGGTCGAGCTGCTGGACGACGCCACGCTGGCGCCTGTCGCGGCCGCCCAGCTCAAGCACACCCTGCTGATGTTCGACGCGTTCCACGACGTGGCTGAAAAAGCCAAAAACGGCAACGAGCATGCCAAAGGCGTGCTGCAGTCGTGGGCTGACGGCGAATGGTTCCGCAACCGCCCTACCCTGGCCGACAAGATCAGCCTGCGCGTGTTCAAGGTCACCGGCGAAACCAACACCGACGACCTGTCGCCGGCGCCGGACGCCTGGTCGCGCCCTGACATCCCGCTGCACGCGCTGGCCATGCTGAAAATGGCCCGCGAAGGCATCGTGCCGGACGAGCAAGGCAAGACCGGCCCGATGAAGCAGATCGAAGAGATGCGCGGCCAGGGCTTCCCGATCGCCTACGTCGGTGACGTGGTCGGTACCGGTTCGTCGCGTAAATCGGCCACCAACTCGGTGCTGTGGTTCTTCGGCGACGACGTGCCCTACGTGCCGAACAAGCGCGCCGGCGGCTTCTGCTTCGGCAGCAAGATCGCGCCGATCTTCTACAACACCATGGAAGATGCGGGTGCTCTGCCGATCGAGTTCGACGTCAGCAACATCAACATGGGCGACGTGATCGACCTGTACCCGCACGCCGGCAAAGTCTGCAAGCACGGTACCGACGAAGTCATCACCACCTTCGAAATGAAGACCCCGGTGCTGTTGGACGAAGTCCGCGCCGGTGGCCGTATCCCGCTGATCATCGGCCGTGGCCTGACCGACAAGGCCCGCGCCGAACTGGGCCTGGGCCCTACCGACCTGTTCAAGCTGCCTGAAGCGCCGGTCGACACCGGCAAGGGTTTCACCCTGGCGCAGAAGATGGTCGGCAAGGCCTGTGGTCTGCCGGAAGGCAAAGGCGTTCGCCCTGGCACCTACTGCGAACCGAAGATGACCACCGTAGGCTCCCAGGACACCACCGGTCCGATGACCCGTGATGAACTGAAAGACCTGGCGTGCCTGGGCTTCTCGACCGATCTGGTGATGCAGTCCTTCTGCCATACCGCGGCCTATCCAAAGCCGATCGACGTGACCACCCACCACACCCTGCCTGACTTCATCATGACCCGTGGCGGTGTATCGCTGCGTCCAGGCGACGGCATCATCCACAGTTGGCTGAACCGCATGCTGCTGCCGGACACCGTCGGCACCGGTGGTGACTCCCACACCCGTTTCCCGATGGGCATCTCGTTCCCGGCCGGTTCCGGTCTGGTCGCGTTCGCCGCAGCCACTGGCGTCATGCCACTGGACATGCCGGAATCGATCCTGGTGCGTTTCAAAGGCAAGATGAAACCTGGCATCACCCTGCGTGACCTGGTTCATGCCATTCCTTACTACGCGATCCAGTCCGGTTTGCTGACCGTAGAGAAGAAAGGCAAGAAAAACGCCTTCTCCGGCCGCATCCTGGAAATCGAAGGCCTGAACGACCTGACGCTGGAGCAGGCGTTCGAGCTCTCCGACGCCTCGGCCGAACGTTCGGCTGCCGGTTGCACCATCAAGCTGTCCAAAGCGTCGGTCACCGAGTACCTGAACTCCAACATCACCCTGCTGCGCTGGATGATCGGTGAAGGCTACGGCGACCCGCGCACCCTGGAACGTCGCGCCCAAGCGATGGAAGCCTGGGTGGCCAACCCGGAGCTGATGGAAGCCGATGCCGACGCCGAATACGCCGAAATCATCGAGATCGACCTGTCGGAAATCAACGAGCCGATCCTCTGCGCCCCGAACGACCCGGACGATGCCCGTCTGTTGTCCAGCGTTGCCGGCGAGAAGATCGACGAAGTGTTCATCGGTTCGTGCATGACCAACATCGGTCACTTCCGCGCAGCCGGTAAGCTGCTGGAGCAGGTCAAGGGTCAGCTGCCAACCCGTCTGTGGCTGTCGCCGCCGACCAAAATGGACGCTCACCAACTGACCGAAGAAGGCTACTACGGCATCTACGGCAAGGCTGGCGCGCGCATGGAAATGCCCGGCTGCTCGCTGTGCATGGGTAACCAGGCACGGGTAGAGCCGAACTCGACGGTGGTTTCCACGTCGACCCGTAACTTCCCGAACCGTCTGGGCGATGGCGCCAACGTCTACCTGGCCTCGGCCGAGCTGGCGGCAGTCGCATCTACCCTGGGTCGCTTGCCGACTGTCGAAGAGTACATGGGCTACGCGGCGAAACTGGACACCATGGCCAGTGACGTCTACCGCTACCTGAACTTCGACCAGATCGCCGAGTTCCGCAAGATCGCAGCAAGCGCCAACATCCCGGTGATTCAAGCCTAAGGTGTTGTGACGTAAAAACGCCGCGTATCGCAAGGTACGCGGCGTTTTTTTATGCCTGGAATCCAGTATCAGCAACACCACAAAACAAATGTGGGAGGGGGCTTGCTCCCGATAGCAGTGGTTCAGTCACCCTCTTCAGTGACTGATTCACCGCCATCGGGAGCAAGCTCCCTCCCACCTTTCAGAGGTTGAGCAGCCCTGAAAGCTGCGTTAAACCTCAAGCAATAAACGAATACACCAACGCCGTAATCGCCACCAAGCCCACCGCCGTGACAAACACATTGGACGCCTGCCCACGGTACCTGGCCATCGCCGGCACCTTGCGGATGGCATACATGGGCATCAAAAACAGGATCGACGCAATCACCGGCCCGCCCAGGGTTTCGATCATGCCAAGGATGCTCGGGTTAAGCGTCGCGACGATCCAGCACACCACCAGCATGAAAGCAGCAGTCATGCGGTCCAGGGTCTTGGGCGCCGGGCGGCGACCGGTCTTGACGATCAAACCCTTGAGGCCTTCGCTGGCGCCGATGTAGTGGCCGAGGAACGACTTGGCAATCGCCACGAACGCAATCAGCGGGGCTGCGAAGGCGATGGTCGGGTTGTCGAAGTGGTTGGCCAGGTACGACAGGATCGACAGGTTCTGCGCCTTCGCCTCGGCCAGTTGCGCCGGCGACAGGGTCAGCACACAGCTGAACACGAAGAACAGCACCATCACCACCATCAGCACATGGGCGCGGCACAGGATCTGCGAACTGCGCTCGTCGGCATGGGCGCCGTACTGGCGCTTCTGGTCCACCGCAAAGGCCGAGATGATCGGCGAATGGTTGAACGAGAACACCATCACCGGAATCGCCAGCCACAAGGTATTGAGCAATGCCGATGGCGCCGGCACCACGTGAGCGGTACTGAGGATGCCACCGGTCCAGTGCGGCACCAGGTACACCGCGAGGAACAGCAACGCGACGATAAACGGATACACCATCAGGCTCATGGCCTTGACGATGACCTGCTCACCGCAACGCACCACGGCCAGCAGGCCCAGGATCAGCACGAACGACAGGATCGCCCGTGGCGGCGGCATGATGTGCAGTTGATGCTCCATGAAGCTGCCGACCGTGTTGGTCAGCGCAACGCTGTAGATCAGCAGGATCGGAAAGATCGCAAAGAAGTACAACAGCGTGATCAACGCACCGGCCTTGATGCCGAAGTGTTCTTCGACCACGTCGGTGATATCGGACCCTTCACGCCCGGACAGCACGAAACGGGTCAGGCCACGGTGGGCAAAGAACGTCATCGGGAACGCCAGCACCGCCAGAATCAGCAGCGGCCAGAAACCGCCGAGACCTGCGTTGATCGGCAGAAACAAAGTGCCGGCGCCAATCGCTGTGCCGAACAGGCCCAGCATCCAGGTGGTGTCCTGGCGGCTCCAGCTTGAGAGGGTTGCAGGTGTCGTTGCATAGCGTTCGTCGACGCTATTGGCCTGATCATTCATCCGGTCGGATCTCCGCATTGACACGGCCGGGACGAGTCAGAAAAACCTGACAGGCAGCGCCCCGACTGTAGAAGGGGCTGGATTGTCCGGGATTCTCTTGAAGAAGCAAAGACTTAGCTGAGGAACGGTGAGCTAGCGGCCAGCCTGTTCGCACCTGCAATGGGATTTTGCGTACAGATGCGCTTTATACTCACCCGCTCAAACCCCTCAGCAAGAGCGTTGCGATGACCACCACTGTCCTGGTCCTGGTTGAGACCATCAACGAATACCTGCACATCATCGAGAGCAATGACTTTCATGTGATCCTTGCGCCCACGCCGGCTGAACGCGCCCAGGCGATCAAGGCCCACGGTGCGCAGATCAAGGCTGTGCTGACCCGTGGCCCGCTCGGTCTGTATGCCGAGGAAATCGCCGCATTGCCGGTGCTGGAAATCATCTGCGTGATCGGCGCCGGTTATGAACACGTGGATCTGCAGGCCGCCAGCAATCGCGGGATCGTGGTGACCAACGGCGCCGGGGTGAATGCGCCGTCGGTGGCGGACCATGCCATGGCGCTGCTGCTGTCACTGGTGCGCGGCATCCCGCAGACCGACGCCGCCGTGCGCCGCAGTGAATGGCCCAAGGTGATGCGCCCTTCCCTGGGCGGCAAGCAACTGGGCATTCTCGGGCTCGGCGCGGTAGGCCTGGAGATCGCCAGGCGCGCGTCTCTGGGGTTCGGCATGCAGATCAGCTACCACAACCGTCAGCCCCGCGATGACGTGGACTACACCTACTGCGCCACGGCGGTGGAACTGGCGCGCACCTCGGACTTCCTGATTCTTGCCACCCCCGGCGGCACCAGCACCCGTCACTTGATCGACCGCCGCGTTCTGGACGCGCTCGGCCCCAATGGCTACCTGGTCAATATCGGCCGTGGCAGCGTGGTGGTCACTGCCGACCTGATCGCCGCCCTGGAGCAACGCCGAATCGGCGGCGCGGCGCTGGATGTGTTCGATGACGAACCCAAGGTGGCCGACGCGCTGAAGAAACTCGGCAACACCGTGCTCACCTCCCACGTCGCCGGCCTGTCCCCGGAAGCGGCCCACGACACCGTGCAGCGCGTAGCCGACAACCTCACGGAATATTTTGCCGGACGCCCGGTACTCACGCCCGTCGCCTTGCCCGCGCCCATTAAATGACCGATCAGGCACGCTGATCATCCTCCAACACGCTAACCTATTAAGCAGCCCCGACCTTGTCGCTGGGCGGCGCTGCGCATTAGATTACCCAATAGTCCAAGGCCTCAAGAATAAGCAGAAGGGATAAGCATGGCGCTGAACGACCAATCGACAACGATTCGCCCAGGCGAAGAACTGGATGCCAGCCTGATCGATCCCTACCTCAAGGCGCATATCCCGGGCCTGAGTGGTGCGGTCACCATCAGCCAATTCCCTGGCGGTGCGTCCAACCTCACGTACCTGCTGGAATACCCGGACCAGGAATTTGTCCTGCGTCGCCCGCCCTTCGGCCACAAGGCCAGGTCGGCCCACGACATGGGCCGCGAGTTCCGCATTCTCAACCAGCTCAGGGACGGCTTCCCCTACTGCCCCAAGGCCTACGTGCACTGCACCGACGAATCGGTGATCGGCGCCGAGTTCTATGTGATGGAACGCGTCAACGGCATCATTCTGCGTTCCGAACTGCCGCCCGAGCTGGGCCTGGACGCCAGCCGAACGCAAGCGCTGTGCAAAAGCTTCATCGACACGTTCGTCGAGCTGCACCGGGTCGACTACAGCGCCTGCGGCTTGGCCGACCTGGGCAAGCCCGAAGGTTACGTGCAGCGCCAGATTCGCGGTTGGAGCGAGCGCTACGAAAAGGCCTTGACCCCCGACGCGCCCCAGTGGGAAGCCGTGCGTGCCTGGCTCAATGACAAGATGCCGGCCGACCACCCTACCTCCAGCATCGTGCACAACGACTACCGCTTCGATAACGTAATCCTCGACCCGCACAACCCGATGCAGATCATCGGCGTGCTGGACTGGGAACTGACCACCCTGGGCGACCCGCTGATGGACCTGGGCAACACCCTCGCCTACTGGATCGAAGCCGCCGACCCTGCGCCGGTGCAACTGATGCGGCGCCAGCCGAGTAATGCACCGGGCATGCTCACCCGACGCCAGTTTGTCGACTACTACGCCGAACGCGCCGGCATCCAGATCGACAATTTTGACTTCTACTACACCTACGGCCTGTTCCGCCTGGCGGGCATCGTGCAGCAGATCTACTACCGCTTCTTCCATGGCCAGACCCAGGACAAACGCTTTGCGCAGTTCATTCACATGAACAAGCTGCTGGAGCAGATGAGCCTGAATGTCATCGGTAAATCCGCGCTCTGATCGTTCACAACAAGGAACCCTCATGTCCAAGACCCAACTGTTCGACCTCGACGGCAAGATCGCTTTTGTCTCCGGTGCCAGCCGTGGCATCGGCGAGGCCATTGCCAGGTTGCTGGCCCAGCAAGGTGCCCATGTGATCGTTTCCAGCCGCAAGCTCGAAGGCTGCCAGCACGTGGCTGATGCGATCATCGCCGACGGCGGCAAAGCCACCGCCGTGGCCTGCCATATCGGTGAAATGGAGCAGATCACCCACGTGTTCGCCGGCATCCGCGAACAGTTCGGCCGCCTGGATATCCTGGTCAACAACGCCGCGACCAACCCGCAGTTCTGCAATGTGCTGGACACCGACCTCGGCGCTTTCCAGAAGACCGTCGACGTGAACATCCGCGGCTACTTCTTCATGTCGGTGGAAGCCGGCAAGCTGATGCGCGACAACGGCGGCGGCAGCATCATCAACGTGGCGTCGATCAATGGCATCTCGCCGGGTGTGTTCCAGGGCATCTACTCGGTGACCAAGGCTGCGGTGATCAACATGACCAAGGTGTTCGCCAAGGAATGCGCCGAGTTCGGCATTCGTTGCAACGCCCTGCTGCCGGGCCTCACTGACACCAAGTTCGCCTCGGCGCTGGTCAAGAACGACGCGATCCTGAAAATGGCCCTGGCGCAGATCCCCCTCAAACGCGTGGCCGACCCGAGCGAGATGGCCGGCGCGGTGCTGTTCCTGGCCAGCGATGCGTCGAGCTACACCACCGGTGTTTCGCTGAATGTGGACGGTGGCTTCCTCTCCTGACCCTGGCCTGAAACCCACACAAAATCCCTGTGGGAGGGGGCTTGCTCCCGATAGCGGAGTGTCAGACATCTATCTGTCACTGATACACCGCTATCGGGAGCAAGCCCCCTCCCACAGTTTTGATTCCGCTCAAGCCACAGACTCAAGGCCGTTTGAACTGGCGCCGCAGCACTTCGACCTGCTGGCGGCAGGCGCATCCTTCCAGGTGATCGTTGACCATCCCCATCGCCTGCATCAACGCATACATCGTGGTCGGCCCCACATAGCTCCAGCCGCGTTTCTTCAGGGCTTTGGACAGGCGCACCGACGCCGGCGATGTCGGGTTCGCGGCCCAGTAGGCCATGTCGACCACCGCCGGGCGCTCGTCAGGGCCAGGCTCGAACGCCCATAGCCAGCGCGCCAGCGAGCCGGTCTCCTCCACCAACTCGCAGGCCCTGCGGGCATTGTTGATGGCGGACACGATTTTCGCGCGATTACGCACAATGCCGGGATCGTGCATCAGCCGCTCGATATCCGCCTCGCCGTATTGCGCCACGCGGCGAAAATCAAAACCGTCGAACGCCGCCCGGAACTGCTCGCGCTTGCGCAGGATCGTGATCCACGCCAGCCCCGCCTGAAACCCCTCCAGACAGATCTTCTCGTACAGGCGGATATCATCCGCCCCATTCATGGTCGTGGTAGCGCAGGTACTCCGGCGCGGCCATACGCCAGGTGCACCCGGTAAGCCCGGTCTCGTCAGTTGTCAGCCCTGCCTGATCCATGCATCACCTCGTATGCCGAGCGCGGATGATAAGCGAAAATTTTTCCACCCCGCCAACCGCTCAAGCATCGCCCTCGCCGACCAACTGGTCAGACCAGGACCTGTCAACCGCCAAATATTTGCTTGTGATTTCAAAAAAATCCGGCCTAGACTGGCCGCGCACTGGACTTACCGGTATGACCACAACAATTAAGCCCTGGAACCACCAGGGCACCGAATAGGGATTCCTCCCATGCTCAGATGGTGCTCGCGTTCGATTTTCCTGCAAGTCGTGATTGGCCTGATGCTCGGCATCGCCTGCGGCCTGGCCCTTCCCGAATTCTCCACGCAACTCAAACCTCTGGGTGACGGTTTCATCAAGCTGATCAAGATGCTGATTGGCCTGATCGTATTCTGCGTGGTGGTCAGCGGCATTTCCGGCGCCGGCGACCTGAAGAAAGTCGGGCGCATCGGTCTCAAGTCGGTGATCTACTTTGAAGTGCTGACCACCGTCGCCCTGGTGATCGGCCTGATCATGGCGTTCAGCACCGGCATCGGCCAGGGCGCCAATATTCACCTGGAGCAGCTCTCCTCCGCCGGCCTCAATGAACTGGCGGACAAGGGCCAGCACCTCAAGGGCACCAGCCAGTTTCTGATGGACCTGATCCCCAACTCGGTGATCGGCGCCTTTGCCGACAACAATGTGCTGCAAGTGCTGCTCTTCTCGGTGCTGTTTGGCAGCGCACTGAACCTGGTGGGCGAAGCGGCCTCGGGCATCTCGCGGCTGATCAACGAACTGAGCCATGTGATTTTCCGCATCATGGGCATGATCGTGCGCCTGGCACCGATTGGCGTGTTCGGTGCCATCGCGTTCACCACCAGCACCTACGGCCTGGATTCGCTGCAACACCTGGGCAGCCTGGTGGGCCTGTTCTACCTGACCTGCTTTGCCTTCGTCGCACTGATTCTCGGCCTGGTGATGCGCCTGTCGGGCCTGCGCATGCTGCCGCTGCTCAAGTACCTGCGCGAGGAGCTGCTGATCGTGATGGGCACCGCCTCCTCCGACGCCGTGCTGCCGCAGGTGATGCGCAAACTCGAGCACCTGGGCATCGGCAGTTCCACCGTGGGCCTGGTGATTCCCACCGGTTATTCGTTCAACCTCGACGGATTTTCAATCTACCTGACCCTGGCCATCGTGTTTATCGCCAACGCCACCGGCACGCCGCTGTCGATGACCGACCTGATGACCATCCTGCTGGTATCGCTGATCACCTCCAAGGGTGCCCACGGCATACCCGGTTCCGCGCTGGTGATTCTGGCGGCGACCCTCACCGCCATCCCGGCGATTCCCGTGGTGGGCCTGGTGCTGGTGCTGGCGGTGGACTGGTTCATGGGCATTGGCCGCGCGCTGACCAACCTGATCGGTAACTGCGTCGCCACCGTGGCCATCGCGCGCTGGGAAAAAGACATTGATATCCAACGCGCCAACAAGGTGCTGGACGGCGAGCAGGGTTACGCCTTCCAGACAAAGAAACCGGTGTTGCCCGCGCATCAGGAATTCTGAAAGCGACACAGATTCACTGTGGGAGGGGGCTTGCTCCCGATAACGGTGGGTCAGCTTGCACCTCCGGTGACTGAAACACCGCGATCGGGAGCAAGCCCCCTCCCACACTGGATTTTCACTGGGATAACCACTGTGTTTGCAACTTAAGGAGGCATCGACGTGATCAGCACCTCAACCGTCGTCAATTCAGTCGTGGAAAAACTGCGTGCCGCACTCAAGCGCGGCCAGTGGCGGCGCGGTGAAATGCTGCCCGGTCAGCGTGAACTGGCCGAACAGATGGGCATCAGCCGGCCCAGCCTGCGCGAAGCAGTGATCGTGCTGGAAACCCTCGGCCTAGTGCGGTCCATGCCCGGCAAAGGCGTGGTGGTGCTGGAAAACAGCGTCAGCCAGCCACACTCGAACGACGCCGTGGCCGATGCCAGCCTGGAAGATATCCTGCAACTGCGCTACACCCTCGAACCGTTCATTGTCGGCCTGGTGGCGCAATCGATCAGCACCCAGGAGGTCGGCCAACTGCGCCTGACCCTGATGGACATGCGCGAAGCCCTGGATGCCAGTGATGCCGAAGCGGGCATGCACGCCTACATCGGCTTCCATGAAGCGCTGTTCGCCCTCACCGCCAACCCGATCTTCCAGAACGTGGTGCAGCAAACCCGCAACGCTCTCAAACAGAGCGCCCAGGTACTGCGCAACTCGCCCGAGCACCTGGCCGAACGCCTGCGGGAAAACGAAGCCGTGGTACGCGCCATCCGCAACAAGAACAGCGCCCTGGCCAGTGCCGAAATGCGACGGCATATCCTTCAGGAAGGCCTGCGCATGGGCATCGCCCTGACCATTCCGGACGACCATCCGGGCAGCTGATTTTTGGAGACCGGCCATGACCGCCCACGCCCTGCACCGCCACCCGCCCCAGCCGCCACTGCACTTGATTGCCGGTAAAAAGCCCTCGGCAGACGACATTTACGCGCGGCTGTTCGACGCCATCCTTGAACACCGCATTGTCCCGACCAGCCGCTTTACCGAAGAAAGCCTGGCTGAAACCTTTGGCGTGAGCCGCAGCGTGATTCGCCGGGTGCTGACCCGGCTGTCCCATCAGCAGGTGGTCCTCCTGCGCCCCAACCAGCGCGCCCAGGTCGTCGCGCCGGATGCGCAGCAAACCCGGCAGATTCTCGAGGCACGGCGACTGACCGAAGTGACCGTGGTGCAATTGGCCTGCGCCCAGGCCACGCCCCTGCACATACGGCAACTGCGCGAATTGATTGCACGGGAACGTGAGTGCATCGAACGGGATCAACGCGGGCCGGCAATTCGGTTGTCCGGGGAATTCCATATGCAACTGGCGGTGATGGCGGGCAATGGACCGCTGGCGCAGTTCCTCAACGGCCTGGTGCCGTTGACGTCGCTGGTGATTGCCCAATATGCAGCGCAGGCCTGCACGTATTGCGCGTGGCAGGAACATGGGGCGATTGTGGATGCCGTCGAACAGGGTGACTCAAACGTGGCTGTGAGGTTGATGAGCCAATACCTGGATCACCTTGAAAGCAGGCTGCTTAAACGCCACTGACTTTAACTAAATAGGCAAATCACCCACATTGGATGTGTGGTGTTGGACAAAAACTGATCCAACAAAAAGCCCCTGCATCTCACGATGCAGGGGCGTTTGTCTTACTGCCTGATCAAGCCGGCTGCAGCACCGACTGACCACTCAACGCCAGGTCCAGCAATTCACGGTTGGCCACCGCGTACATGGCGTAGTCCGTGCCGACCGCAGCACGAATTTCCACCATCATGGCGCGCCAGCGATCAGCCATGTCCTGGTGCTGCTCAAGCCACAGGGCCACGCGGGCGTCCATCTCCTGCGGCGCGTCGGCCATTTGCAGGACCGAGATGGTGATTGCCCGTTGCTGCCAGTCCACATCGTCGCGGAACGCTTCGCGGGCCTGGGCCTGCCAGTTGTTGGCCACCGGCAGATCGCTGATCTGCTGCAGGTACCACGGCAGGTCCAGGGCGCTGCCCACGGCAAAGTAGGCCTTGGCCACTTCGGCGGCGTCGTGCCCGGTGACGTCGGCAGCTTCGATGATCGGCAGCAAGGTGTACAGGTGGGTGGTGCCTGCCACCATGCGCGCCAACAATTCCGGCACGCCGGCTTCGGTGTAGGCCTGGTAGCGGGTCTGCCAGCCTTCGCGGGTCGGGCCTTCCAGCAGTTCGTCGAGCTTGAGGCCCAACGCCGCCAGATGCGGACCGAAGTGCGCGGTGTCACGGCCAGCGTCCTGCTCGTTGCGACGGCTGCGCAGGAACCAGCGCGTGGCGCGGCGGCCCAGGCGCATCAGCTCGTCCATCAGTTCCAGCTGCACGTCGGCGGAAACCTGATGGTCCAGCGCCTCGATCTGCCGGAACCAGTGCGGCAGGTGAAAGATGTCACGCACGATCACATACGCACCGGCCACGTTCGCCGGGCTCATGCCGGTCGACTCCTTGAGGCGCTGCACGAAGGTGATGCCCATGTGGTTGACCAGGTCGTTGGCGATCTGGGTGCTGACGATCTCACGCTTGAGACGATGGCGACGCATGGCCTCGGAGAACTTGGCCACCAGGCTCGGCGGGAACGCGGTCTCCATGTCACGGGTCAGGTACTCGTCGTCCGGCACCTGGGACTTGAGCAAGGCTTCCTTGAGGTCGATCTTGCTGTACGAGATCAGCACCGACAGCTCCGGACGGGTGAGGCCCTTGCCATTGGCAGCGCGCTCGGTCAGTTGCTCCTCGGTCGGCAGGTACTCGATGGCGCGGTCCAGCTTGCCACGGCCTTCCAGGTCGCTCATCAGACGCTTGTACTCGGCGGCACGCTCGTAGGCACGGCGGGCGGCCAGGGACAGGGCCTGGGTCTGCTTGTAGTTGTTGCCCAGCACCAGGTGGCCGACTTCGTCGGTCATGCTCGCCAGCAACTGGTTGCGCTGCTTGTCGGTCATGTCACCGGCCTGCACCACTTCGTTGAGCAGGATCTTGATGTTCACTTCGTGGTCGGAGCAGTCGACGCCACCGGCGTTGTCGATGAAGTCGGTGTTGGAGCCGCCGCCATTGAGACCGAATTCCACACGACCCAGCTGGGTCATGCCGAGGTTGCCGCCCTCGCCCACCACCTTGCAGCGCAGCTCGTTGCCGTTGACGCGCAAGGCGTCGTTGGCCTTGTCGCCCACGTCTGCATGGCTTTCGGTGCTGGCCTTGACGTAAGTGCCGATGCCGCCGTTCCACAACAGATCCACGGGTGCCTTGAGCAAGGCATTGAGCAGCTCGGTCGGGGTCAGCTTGTCAGCCTTGATGTCGAAGCGTTCTTTCATCTGCGGCGAGATAGCGATGCTCTTCGCGCTGCGCGAGAAGATACCGCCGCCTTCGGACATGATGCTGGTGTCGTAGTCGGTCCAGGCTGAACGCGGCAGCTCGAACATGCGCTGGCGCTCGACGAAGCTGGTGGCCGGGTTCGGGTTCGGGTCGATGAAGATATGCAAGTGGTTGAAAGCCGCGACCAGTTGCAGCTTGTCGGACATGAGCAAGCCGTTACCGAACACGTCACCGGCCATATCGCCGACGCCCACCACGGTGATGCTGTCTTCCTGCACGTTGATGCCGCGCTCACGGAAGTGACGCTGCACACCCACCCACGCGCCCTTGGCGGTGATGCCCATTTTCTTGTGGTCGTAACCGGCCGAACCACCAGAGGCAAATGCATCGCCCAGCCAGAAGCCGTAGTCGATGGCGATGCCGTTGGCGATGTCGGAGAAGGTCGCCGTGCCTTTGTCAGCCGCCACCACCAGGTACGGGTCATCGTTGTCGTGACGCACGACGTTGGCAGGAGGCACCAGCGCGCCGTCTTTCAGGTTGTCGGTAATGTCCAGCAGCCCGGAGATGAAGATGCGGTAGCAGGCGATGCCCTCGGCCGCGATCTCGTCCCGGCTGCCGCCCAACGGCAGGCGACGCGGCAGGAAGCCGCCCTTGGCGCCCACCGGCACGATCACCGAGTTCTTCACTTGCTGGGCTTTTACCAGGCCGAGCACTTCGGTGCGGAAGTCTTCTTCACGGTCGGACCAGCGCAGGCCGCCACGGGCGACGTTGCCAAAGCGCAGGTGCACACCTTCAACGCGCGGCGAGTAGACGAAGATTTCAAACTTCGGCACTGGCTTGGGCAGCTCGGGGATCGCGTGCGGGTTGAACTTGAAGCTGAAGTACGACTTGTTCTGGCCGTTGGCATCGGTCTGGTAGAAGTTGGTGCGCAGGGTGGCCTTGATCAGGTCCAGGTAGCGCCGCAGGATGCGGTCTTCGTTGAGCACCTGAACATCGTCCAGGGCGCTGGTGATCGCTTGTTCCAGACGCTGCTGCTTGTCTTCCAGATCATCGGCGGTGAGCTTGCGCGCCAGGTAGAAGCGGGTCTTGAACAACCGCGTCAGCTCGCGGGCGATGTCAGTGTGGTTGTTCAACGTGCTGGCGATGTAGCCGAGGTCAAAGCCCAGGCGGATCTGCTTGAGGTAACGCGCGTAGGCACGCAGCAACGCCACGTCGCGCCAGGGCAGACCGGCGGTGAGCACCAGACGGTTGAACGCATCGTTCTCGGCGTCGCCATGCACGATGTGCACGAACGCGTCCTGCAGGGTGTCGTTGAGCTGCTGGATATCCAGGTTCACGCCTTCGGCGGCGATGAACGCAAAGTCATGGATCCAGAATTCGCGGCCGTTGGCATGACGCAGGCGGTACGGGAATTCACCCAGCACACGCAGACCGAGGTTTTCCAGGATCGGCAACACGTCGGACAGCGCCAACGGAGTGTCGGCGTGGTAGAGCTTGCAATGCAGCTCGCGCTGGCCGGAGACCTGGCCCAGCGGCTGATAGAAGCTCATCACCAGCGGGTTGGCTTCGGTGAGGCTGAGCAGGTGCTGCATGTCGACCACGGCCGAATGCGCGGCAAAGCGCTCGCGGTAGCCGGCCGGGAAGCCTTTCGGGAAATCCGCCAGCACGTTGGTGCCGTGGGCTTCGCCGAAGCTCTCGACGACCAGGCTTGCGTAGTCGTCCTGCCAGCTGCGGCAGGCCTGCACCACTTCCTTTTCCAGTTGCAGCGGGTCGATGTCCAGACGGTTCTTCGGGTCGACCCGCAGAATCAGCTGCACACGGGCCAGCACCGACTCGGAGAAGAAGGTCCAGAACTCGCAGTCGGAGGCCTTCAGGCGGTCCATCAGCACTTGCTGGATTTTCTGCCGCACTTCGGTGGAGTAGACGTCACGCGGCACATAGGCCAGGCAGTAGCAGAAGCGTCCGTACGGGTCTTTGCGCAGGAACACGCGGATCTTGTTGCGCTCCTGGATCTGCACGATCGACATCACGGTGCTGAACAGCTCGTCGACCGGGGTCTGGAACAGATCGTCACGGGGCAGCACTTCAACCACCTGGGCCAGTTCCTTGCCCAGGTGAGCCTTGGGCTGGAAGCCGGAGCGGCGTTCGATCTCCGCGACCTTGCGGCGGATATACGGGATGACCCGCACGCTTTCGCCGTACACCGACGAGGTGTACAGGCCCATGAAGCGGTGTTCCTTGAGGACCTTGCCGTCGGCATCGATCTCGCGGATCGACACGTAGTCCGGGTAAGCCGGGCGATGTACGCGGCTTGGGTGCGCCGCCTTGGCGAACGACAGCACGGTGGGCTCGCGCAGGTAGGCCACGGCGTAGTCTTCGATGCGCAGGTCGTCGGCGCTGAGGCCGGCACGCAGCAGCTTGGTCAGACCGAGGAAGGAGCTGGCGTCATATTCGATATGACCGCCGTCCGCCTCGTCACGTACCACGAATTCTTCGTAGCCCAGGAAGGTGAAGTGGTTGCCCACCAGCCATTCGAGGAAATTCTTGATCTCGGCTTTTTCTTCGCCGTCAATCGCGTACTGGCTGGCATCGATACCGGCCAGCAGGTCCTGGACCTTGGCTTTCATCGGTTCGAAATCGGCCACCGCCACCCGCACTTCGCCCAGTACCTGCTCCAGCTCTTTGCTCAGCACGCTCAGTTCGGCGGCGTTGGCGCAGCGGTCGATTTCCAGGTACATCAGCGATTCTTGCTCGATGCCCTCGCCCTGGGTGCCCTTGGGCAGGATTTCCAGCAGATCGCCCTTGCTGCCACGACGGGTGCTGAGCACGGTGGTCTGCAGGGTGTGGATGCTGTAGCCACGGCGGTTCAGCTCGGTACGTACCGAGTCCACCAGAAAAGGCAGGTCACGGTGCAGCACTTCAACCGCAGTGTGGGTCGACTGCCAGCCGTGACGTTCGTAATCGGGGTTGTAAACGCGCACTTGCGGTTGCGCAGGATCGAAGCGCTCAAGCAGGCGCCAGGCAGACAGGGTGCAACCGGCCAGGTCAGACAGGCGACGCTGGGTCAGTTCATCCAAGGAAATAATGCCGAAGAATTGCTCAGCGAACAGTGCCACTTGTGGCAGTGCCTGTTCGCTGATGTGCTGCGCCAGTGCCGCTTGCAGTTGATGCTGGAAGTCGGCCTTGCTGGCTGCGGTGAAGAACGCCATCTGTGGTACTCCGCTTGGGCTTGTTATTGATGGAAGCGTCGCGTGTTATCCCCGTGCGGGGAGACCGTCAGCTCTGTTCGTGGGTAACGATGACAAACACCATAAACCAATCAGAGTGACAGGTGGGTGAAGCTGGACAAGACAGTCAGGTCACATACAACTTCCACAGGATGAACCGCAGCCGGGTGACGGTACGACGGGCAGGTCAGACGCCCGGCCAGGGCACATCCGTTGCGCAGCTTAACGAGTGCGGGAAGATAGCTGCTTGCGATCCTGCGACATATTCGGTCATCGGTACGCAGGGTTGGGGTTGCGCCTTGGGCAACCCGGTTTCCTCGGCAGAAAAACCGTCTGTTTTCCAGGCCTGGAGTACCGAAAATGACTGGTATTGCCCGTCAGGTCATGCTTGGGGTCTGACACAGGATGCAGCACAAAATTCGCCGCAATGGCACAATTGCCCGCGCATCACCCTCCCCCCGACAGGATTCCCCATGCTGCAATTTAAAACCGACGCATTGATGGCCACCCCGTGCGACGACGAAGAAGACAACATGGCCATGCTCTGCTGCCACGGTAAAAACGGCGAGATGTTCATGCTGAGCCGTTACCCGGATGAAGACGAAGTGGAGTTGACCTGGGACTACGAGCCGTCGACGCTGGACGGGCTGAAAGTCAGCCTGAGTGACACGACCTTGCTGATTGAGCTGGCCGCTGGCGATGCCGATGCCTTGGGTGGCAAGGACCAACTGGAGATCAGCCACGCCACCGTTGCGGCGGATATGGCCGAAGTCGAAGAGACCTTGCAGAACATTCTCAAGGGCACCGGCACCTTCACCCGGATTTAAGCTGCACCAACGATCAAATTTGGGAGAGGGGCTTGCTCCCGATAGCGGCGGGGCAGTTGATACATCTGTGACTGACACACCACTGTCGGGAGCAAGCCCCCTCCCACATCGGCCGTGTTCCAAAACAAAAATCCTACACGATTTGCCAAAAATACCCGTTACGCCGTTAGTCGCCGCCCCCTTCGATGCATTAAAGTAGACGCCCCCGGCCTTGGCAGTTTGCATAACACCCAGGCTCTTCTTCCCAGGAACCGTCATCGATGGAACATCGTGAAGCGCTGCTTGCGCTGCGAACCTTTCTTTCCACGCAGATTCTCGGCCAGGAAAAACTCATCGAGCGCCTGCTCATTGCGCTGTTGGCCGACGGCCACATGCTGGTGGAAGGCGCGCCGGGCCTGGCCAAAACCAAGGCCATCAAAGAACTGGCCGAAGGCATCGAAGCGCAGTTCCATCGTATCCAGTTCACCCCCGACCTGTTGCCCGCCGACATCACCGGCACCGAGATCTATCGTCCGGAAACCGGCAGCTTCGTGTTCCAGCAAGGCCCGATCTTCCACAATCTGGTGCTGGCCGACGAAATCAACCGGGCGCCGGCCAAGGTGCAGTCGGCCCTCCTCGAAGCCATGGCCGAGCGCCAGGTCAGCGTGGGTCGCAGCACCTACGACCTGTCGCCGCTGTTTCTGGTGATGGCCACGCAAAACCCCATCGAGCAGGAAGGCACCTACCCGCTGCCCGAAGCCCAGCTCGACCGTTTCCTGATGCACGTCAAGATCGGTTTCCCCGACGCCGCCGTGGAGCGGCGCATCCTGCAACAGGCGCGCGGCGAAGCGCTCAACGGTGAAACCAAGCCCGAACGCCGCGTCAGCCAGCAGGCGATCTTCGCCGCGCGCAAGGAAATCCTCGGCCTGTACATGGCCGATGCGGTGGAGGAATACCTGGTGCAACTGGTGATGGCCACGCGCACCCCGGCCAAGTTCGACGCGGAAATGGCCGAATGGATTGCCTACGGCGCCAGCCCCCGGGGCTCGATTGCCCTCGACCGCTGCGCCCGTGCCCACGCCTGGCTCGCCGGTCGCGACTTCGTCAGCCCGGAAGATATCCAGGCGGTACTGTTCGACGTGCTGCGCCACCGCATCATTTTGTCCTTCGAGGCAGAAGCGGCCGGCATCGACCAGGACCGCGTGGTGCAACGCATTCTCGACGTCGTTGCCGTCGCTTGAAGCCGATGAACACCAGCGCCGGGATCCGCGTCACGCTCAGCGAGCTGATCGAGATGCGTCATCGCGTGCGCGAAGTGCAGCTGTTCTCCACGCCCGGCCAGCGCAGCCCGATGATCGGCCTGCACCACTCCAAGCTGCGCGGGCGCGGTGTCGACTTCGATCAGGTGCGCGTATACCAGGCCGGCGACGACGTGCGCACCATCGACTGGCGCGTCACCGCGCGCACCCAGGAACCGCACACCAAGCTGTTCCACGAAGAGCGCGAACGCCCGATCTTCATCATGGTGGAACAAAGCTGCCGGCTGTTTTTCGGTTCGGGGCAGATGTTCAAGTCGGTGCTGGCGGCGCAGGCCGCCAGCCTGATCGGCTGGGCCGCGCTGGGGCATAACGACCGGGTCGGCGGGCTGGTGTTTGGCGACCGCGAGCACTACGAAATCAAACCCCGACGCAGCAAGCAGAGCCTGCTGCAACTGCTCAATCGCCTGGTGCACGTCAACCAGAGCCTGAATACCGACAGCCTTCCGGAAGCCGATGCCCTGGGCATGGCCCTGCGCCGTGGCCGCGAGGTGTTGCGCCCGGGCAGCCTGGGCATCGTGATCTGCGACGAGCGCGCCCTCACCGAAGGCGCCGAACAGCAACTGAGCCTGCTGTCGCGCCATTGCGACCTGCTGCTGCTGCCGATTTCCGACCCGCTCGACCACGCCCTGCCCGCCGCCGGGCTGCTCAGGTTCGCGCAACGCGGCGCGCAACTGGAACTGGACACACTCAACTTCGACCTGCGTCAGGCGTACAAGGCCCAGGCCGAAGCGCGCACGGCCCGCTGGGAACGGCTTGCACAGAAACTGCGGGTGCTGCTGATGCCCTTGAGCACCCAGAGCGAAATGGTCGAGCAACTGCGCGAATACCTCAACCCGCAACGCCCGGTCAAAAAACAATGAGCAGCCTCGACCAACTGCAACCGCTGATCACCCCGCCGCCCATTGGCCTGTGGCCGCCCGCGCCGGGCTGGTGGCTGTTGCTGCTGGCAGTGCCGCTGCTCGGCTGGGGCCTGTGGTGGGCTCGCCGCTTCCTGCCCGCCCGCCGTCCCGTAGCCCGCGCCGAACAACCGCTGGACCCGTTGCGCATCGCCGCCCTCGCCGAACTGGCCTTGATGCCCAAGCCATACGACGGCGCCCCCGCCGGTGCCTGGCTGCAACAGCTCAACGGCCTGCTCAAGCGTCTGTGCCGCAACGATTACCCCTACAGCCAGAGCCACACCCTCAACGGCCGCAAATGGCTGGCATTCCTCGATAACCGCTGCCCGGCCGCCGGCCTCACGCGCTGGATGGTGCTGGTAGAAGGCGCCTACAAGCCCGAATGCAAGCTCGACGACAAGGCCATCGCCGGCCTCACCCAGGCCGTCGACACGTGGATTCGCAAACATGTTTGAGTTCGCCTGGCCGTGGATCTTTGCCCTGCTACCTTTGCCCTGGTTGATGCGACTGCTGCTGCCCATCGCCGACAGCGGCGAGCCGGTACTCAAAGTCAGCTACCTCGAGGACCTCGAAGGCCTGGCCCGACGCCGCGCGCGCATCAACCTGCCCGGCTGGCGCCAGCAAGCGCCGTTCGTGGTGCTGTGGCTGTTGCTGCTGACCGCCGCCGCCCGCCCCGAATGGCTCGGCGAACCGCTGCCGATTGCCGCCAGTGGCCGCGACCTGCTGGTGGCGGTGGACGTGTCCGGCTCCATGGACTTCCCCGACATGCACTGGCAGGACGAGGACGTCAGTCGCCTCAGCCTGGTCAAGCATTTGCTCGGCGATTTCCTGCAAGGCCGCGAAGGCGATCGCGTCGGGCTGATCCTGTTCGGCAGCCAGGCATATTTGCAGGCGCCGCTGACGTTCGACCGGCGCACCGTGCGCACCTGGCTGGACGAAGCGCGCATCGGCATCGCCGGCAAGAACACCGCCATCGGCGACGCCATCGGCCTGGCCCTCAAGCGTCTGCGCCAACGCCCGGCGCAGAGTCGCGTGCTGATTCTGGTCACCGACGGCGCCAACAATGGCGGCCAGATCGACCCGCTGACCGCCGCGCGCCTGGCAGCCGAAGAAGGCGTGAAGATCTACCCCATCGGCATCGGCGCCGACCCCGAGCAGACCGGCTCCCTGGGCATTCTCGGCGTCAACCCGAGCCTGGACCTCGACGAGCCGGCGCTCAAGGCCATCGCCCAGGCCACCGGCGGCCAATATTTCCGCGCCCGGGATGGCCAGGAGCTGCAGCAGGTGAAGGAAACCCTCGACCGCCTTGAACCGGTCGAACAGCAACCCACCCAGGCCCGCCCGGCCCAGGCGTTGTACAGCGGGCCGCTGGCGTTGGCGCTGATCCTGAGCATGCTGCTGGTGATCCAGGAACGCTGGCCCGACAACGCGCTGCAACGGCTGTTGAGCAAACTGCCGAGCCGGGGGATGTTCCTGCCGCAGCGCCCCGAATGGCGCCAGCGCCTCAAACGCCTGCGTTTGCGGAGGCGTCGATGATCGATCTGTGGCCGCATTGGTTCCGTCCCTGGTGGTTGTTGCTGCTGCCGCTGCTCGGCTGGCTGCTGTGGCAGTTGTGGCACCGGCAAAAACGCGCCGGGCGCTGGCAGATGATCCTGCCGCCTGCGTTTCACGCCGTGCTGCTCAGCGGCGGCAACGGGCGCGAGAGCAAATCGCCGTGGGTGTTGCTGGGCCTGGCGTGGCTGCTGGCTTTGCTGGCGTTGCTTGGTCCGAGCTGGCAACGCGTGGAACAAACCAGCCAGAAGCCTGCCGACCCGTTGGTGGTGCTGCTGGAGCTGACCCCGCAAATGCTCGCCACCGACAGCCCGCCCAATCGTCTCGAACAGGCGCGGCGCAAGCTGTATGACTTGCTGCAGGCGCGCAGCGATGCGCAAACCGCCATCGTGGTGTACGCCGGCAGCGCCCACACCCTGGTGCCGCTGTCGGACGACCTCGGCACCAGCCGCAACCTGCTCGAAGCGCTGCGCCCCTCGATCATGCCCGAGCCTGGCCATCGCGCCGACCTCGCCGTGGAAAAGGCCCTGGCCCTGCTCAAGCACGGCGGTCTCGGCCAGGGGCGCCTGCTGTTGATCGGCTCGTCGCTGTCCAAACAGGAGCGCCAGGGCATCCGGCTGTTGCTGCAGGGCAACGCGTCACCGGCGCTGTCGATCCTCGGTATCGGCAGCCGCGAAGGCACGCCGGTGACCCAGGAAAGCGGCGAGTTCCTCAAGGACGAACAAGGCGCGATCCTGATCCCGCGGCTCGACAGCCCGACCCTCAAGGCCTTCGCCAACGAGATGGGCGGCCGCTACCGCGCCGCGCGCCTGGACGACAAGGACCTGCGCCAGCTCGGCGTGCTCGACCCACCGCAAACCCTGCTCAGCGACGGACAATGGCTGCACCTCGACACCTGGGCCGACCAGGGTTACTGGCTGCTGCTGCCGCTTTTGCTGCTGGCCGCCTGCGCCGGTCGCCGCGGCTGGCTGTTCTGCCTGCCCCTGCTGCTGCTCGCCGCGCCGCAGCCCAGCTACGCCTTCGAGTTGCAGGACCTGTGGCTGCGCGCCGACCAGCAAGGCCAGCAGTTGCTGCAAAAACAACGGCCGGCCGAAGCTGCCGAGCGTTTTGCCGACCCCCAGTGGCAAGGCGTGGCGCTGTATGAGGCTGGCAACTACGCCGAGGCGATCAAGCGTTTTGCCCAGGGCACTGACGCCAGCGCCCACTACAACCGAGGCAACGCCCTGGCCCGCTCCGGCGAGCTGGAAGCGGCGATCGATGCCTACGACCAGGCCCTGGAAGCACAGCCGGACCTGCAACCGGCGCTGAAAAACAAGGCCCTGGTCGAAGCCCTGATGCAGCAGCAGGCGCCCCCCGAGCCGCCAGAGCCTGCAAAAAACGAAGATGACGAAACCACCCAACCCGGCCAAACTGCGCAACCGGGCGACAGCGGGCAACGTGCCACTGGCGGCGAGCAATCGTCCCAGGGCCAGGGCCAGACCGGTGACACCCAGCCGGGTACGCCGGCCAAGTCCGGCAGCAACGAAGTACCGGGCAGCGAGCTGGGCGATGAGCAAACCACCACCCCGCCGCTGAGCGCCAATGACGCCAGCCTTGACGGCGAACACCGCCAGGCCCTGGAACAATGGCTGCGGCAGATTCCGGACAACCCCGGCGAGCTGCTGCGGCGCAAATTCTGGTACGAACAGCAACAGCATCAGGACAAGACGCGATGAGCCGCCGCACCACCCTTCTGCTTCTGCTCGCGCTGACGGCAGGCCCCGCCCAGGCGGCGAGCCTGGTCGCCAGCGTCGACCGCAGCCGCCTCAACGCCGGGGAAACGGTGGAACTGACGGTGGAATCGAGCGACGTCACCCAGTTCGGCAAGCCCGACCTGTCGCCGCTGGACGCGCAGTTCGAAGTCAGCGGCACACGCCAGATCAACCAGCTCACCACCCTGGGCGGCGACAACCACGCGACCACGCGCTGGATCATCACGTTGTTGCCCAAGGAGAACGGCGAGGTGGTGATCCCGCCGCTGCAGGTGGGCGAATACACGACCCAGCCGATCACCCTGCAAGTGATGGAAACCGCCAGCCAGAACACCAGCGCGGAACTTGCACCCGTGTTTGTGCAGGCCAGCCTCGACCAGAACACCGCGTACGTGCAGGCTCAGGTGCTGTTGACCGTGCGCGTGTACCACTCGGTGTCGCTGTATGACGACAGCAGCCTCACGCCATTGCAGATCCCGGACGCGCGCATCGAGCAACTGGGCGAGTCGCGCACCTACGAGAAAGTCATCAACAGCATCCGCCATGGCGTGATCGAAACGCGCTATGCCCTCTACCCGCAGCGCAGCGGCGCGGTGGAGATTCCCGCGCAGACCTTCAGCGCGACGCTGGTGGAGTCGCGCCCGGCGCAGGAAAACACCCTGCAAGGCACCAAGCCGGGCAGGCTGATCCACGTCAGCTCCGCGCCCATGCTGCTGACGGTCAAGCCCAAACCCGCCCTGTACCCGGCGGATACGCCCTGGTTACCGGCGCGCAGCCTGACCCTCACGGAAAGCTGGAATCCGGAGCCTGAGCATGTGCAGGTCGGCGATTCGCTGACCCGCAGCCTCACGGTCAAGGCCGAAGGGCTGTCCAGCGCGCAACTGCCGACCCTGCCCAGCACCGACATCGCCGGTCTGCGCCGCTACCCGGACCAGCCGGTGCTGGGCAACCAGAACAGCGACCGCGGCCTGGTCGGCAGCCGCGAAGACCGCGAGGCGCTGGTGCCCAACCGGGTCGGCGCGCTGGAGCTGCCGCCGGTGGAAGTGGTGTGGTGGAACACCCACGAAGACCATCTGGAGCGCACCAGCCTGCCGGCGCGCACCCTGCAAGTGGCCAACAACCCGAGCCTGGTGGTGGACACGCCCGCCACCCCGACCATCATCACTGCACCGGACGACAGTCGCCTGTGGCTGTGGCAGTTGAGCACCCTGCTGCTGTCCTGCACCACCCTGCTCGGTTTCGGCCTGTGGTGGCGCGCCCGCTCGCAGCCGGCCGTGTTGCGCGCCGCGCAAACCGGCCCGAGCCCGCGCAGCCTGCTCGACGACCTCAAGCGCGCCACCCAGGCCAACGACCCCCAGGCCACACGCCAGGCGCTGGACGCCTGGGCCCGCCAGCAACCGGAAACCCTCGCCGAAATGGCCGCGCGGTTCGTGCCGTTGTCGGATGCGCTGGATGGGTTGAATGGCGCGCTGTACAGCGAAGGGGGCCACTATTGGCTGGGCGAAGACCTGTGGCGCGCGGTGAAAGCCATTCCGATAGCGGACCGCGAGCAGGACCCAACAACGGACAGCACCAGCTTGCCGCCGCTCTATCCCAAATAACCGACACACCCAAAACTCATGTGGGTGGGTTTGTCTGTGGCGAGCGGGCTTGCCCTAATGCCGTTCAGTTAAGCGCAGATTCCCTGTGGCGAGCAGGCTTGTCCTGCGTTGGGCTGCGCAGCAGCCCCAAAGCCAGGCGCTGAGCCGTATCAGGTACACCGCGTTTTGCTCGATTGGGGGCGCTTCGCACCCCAACGCGGGGCAAGCCCGCTCGCCACAGGGAGGGTGAGATTTCCGGTTCTAAAGCAGCCCGTTATTTTGTGTTTGATAAGAGTGGCTTGCCCCTCCCACCCTTGAACTGTGTCGGTTTCAGGCATAGCCCGCGCTTTTGCAGGTAAACTCCCCTCCTTTCCATCTTCTCCACGGAGTTCGCCTTGCGTCTGTTTCACACCTCCGACTGGCACCTGGGCCAAAACCTCCATGGCCAGGAACGCGACTTCGAACACGCCTGTTTCCTGGCGTGGCTGCTCGGCCAGCTCAAGGCCCACAGCCCTGACGTGCTGCTGATCGCCGGCGATATCTTCGACACGGTCAACCCGCCGCTCAAGGCCCAGGAGCGGCTGTATGACTTCATCATCAGCGCCCACGAACAAAACCCCGCACTGACCATCGTGATGATCGCCGGCAACCATGACTCCGGCTCGCGCATCGAGTTGCCCGCGCCGTTGATGCGCCGTCTGCGCACCCATGCGCTGGGCCGGGTGCTGTGGCTGGATGACGGGCAACTGGATGCCGAGCGCCTGCTGATTCCCTTGCCCAATGCCAAAGGCAAGATTGCCGGCTGGTGCCTGGCGCTGCCCTTTCTGCGCCCGGCGGAAGTCACTGGCGCCCACTTGGGCGACGACTACCTGCGCGGCATCGGCCAGGTGCATGAATGGTTGATCGCCGCGGCGAACGCCAAGCGCAAAAAAGGCCAGGCGCTGATCGCCATCAGCCATGCACACATGGCCGGCGGTTCGGTGTCGGAAGACTCCGAGCGCAGCCTGATCATCGGCAATGCCGAGGCGATGCCGGCCAGCCTGTTCGATAGAAGTATCGCCTATGTTGCCCTCGGCCATTTGCACAAACCGCAAAAGGTCAACGGCGAAGAGCGCATTCGCTACAGCGGCTCGCCGATTCCACTGTCGTTTTCCGAGATCGGCTACAAACACCAGATTCTCGACGTGATGTTCCAGGGCGAAAGACTGGTCAGCGTCGAACCGATCCTGATTCCGCGCTCGGTCAACCTGCAACGCCTGGAAGCTGCCCCCCTGGCCGATATCCTCAAGGCCCTGGCGGACTTGCCCGACATCGACCTGCTCGCCGAGACCCAGCGCCATCCCTGGCTGGAAGTGCGGGTGCGCCTGGACGAGCCGCAACCAGACCTGCGCCAGCAAATCGAAACCGCCCTGCAAGGCAAGGCCGTGCGCCTGGTGCGCATCGCCGCCGAATACGCCGGCACACGCGGCCAGGACGACGCGGACCAGGCGCGGCTGGTCGAACTCGACCAGCTCACGCCCCAGGAGCTGTTCAGCCGCGCCTGGCAGGACAACTATGGCAGTGAAGTGGATGAACAGACCTTGAAGGACTTCGCCGTGTTGCTCCAGGAAGTGCAGCAGGAAGGTGAGCAACCATGAAGATCCTCGCCATCCGCCTGAAAAACCTCGCCTCCCTGGCAGGCCCGTTTGAAATCGACTTCACTGCCGAGCCCCTGGCCAGCGCCGGGCTGTTCGCGATTACCGGGCCCACCGGCGCCGGTAAAAGTACCTTGCTCGATGCGCTGTGCCTGGCGCTGTTTGGCGCGGTGCCACGGCTGGGCGACACCGGCCAGGCGAAAATGCCCGACGCCGATACCGACATTTCCATCGGCGACCCGCGCACGCTGATTCGCCGCGGCACGGGCGGCGGCTATGCCGAGGTGGATTTTGTCGGCGTCAACGGCCGTCGCTACCGCGCGCGCTGGGAGGCCAACCGCGCCCGCGACAAGGCCAGCGGCAAGCTGCAAAACAGTCGGCAAAGCCTGCTCGACCTGGACAGTGATCAGGTGCTGGCCAGTCAGAAAACCGAATACAAGACCCAGCTGGAACTCGCCCTGGGCCTGAACTTCGAGCAGTTCACCCGTGCGGTGTTGCTGGCCCAAAGCGAGTTCAGCGCCTTCCTCAAGGCCAATGACAACGAGCGCAGCGAACTGCTGGAAAAGCTCACCGATACCGCGCTGTACACCCAGCTTGGCCGCCGCGCCTTCGACAAGACCCGGGACGCCCGCGAGGTGCACAGGCAACTGCAGGACCAGGCCACCGGCATTGTCCCGCTGGCCGCCGAAGCCCGCGCCGAGCTGGACCAGCAACTGAGCGAGGCGCAGCAACAGCTCAAGACCCGGCAGGCCCAGCTCAGGCAGCTGGAGTTGCAGCACACCTGGCTCAAGGAGTTGCGTGAGTGGCAAGAGCGCCATCAACATGCGGCGCAGCAACTGCAGCGCGACGAGCAGGCCTGGGCAGCCCAGGCCCCGCTGCGCCAGGACCTTAATCACCTGGAGCAGTTGGCGCCGCAACGACACCATTTTGCACGCCAGGCCGAACTCAGTACCTTGCTCCCGCCACTGGCGGCGCAGATTCAGCAGTATATTGAACAGCAACACGCGCTGCAGACCCGCCAGCAGCAGGCACAGCTGCAACAAACCAGCGCGCAAAGCGCTGTGGCCCAGGCGGTAAAAAACCAGGCCGACGCTGCGCCGCTGTTGCGCCAGGCCGTCGAAGAGCAAAGCACCCTCGCCCACCTGACCCGCGACCTCGCCAAGCGCACCGAAGAAAAACACCAGCAGCAAAGCGCCTGCCTTGAAGGCCAGGCCCGGCTCAAAGCCATGCAGGACAAACACGCCGACGTCGAACAGCGCCTGCAGCGCCTGGCCGCAGAGCTTGAGCGCAGCGCCAACCTCGCCCCGCTGAGCGACGCCTGGAACGCCTACCGCGACCGTCTGCAACAGTTGATGCTGATCGGCAACCGCCTGAGCAAAGGCCAGGCCGAATTGCCCCAACTGGAGCAGCGCGCCACGGCCACTGCACAGGCGTTCGCCGAGCAGCGCGAAGCGCTGGACCTGCTGTTTCAGGAGGCCGGTGCCGAACCCCACGCGGTAGCGGAACAGGTGCAACTGCTGGCCAGCCTGCTGCAGGACAATCGCAAGCAGCAGCGCGCCTTCGAAGAGCTGACGCGCCTGTGGGACAGTCTGCAACAGTTGGACCAGCAAGCCGCCACCCTCACGCAGAAGCTCGCCGATGCTGCGCAACAACGCGAGCATCTGAACCAGGCCGGCCTGCAAGCCAAGGCCGAACTGGCGGTGGCCGAACAGACCCTCACCGTGACCCGGCAACTGCTGGAGCGCCAACGCCTGGCGCGCAGTGCCAGCGTCGAGGAGTTGCGTGAACAGTTACAGGATGACCAGCCCTGCCCCGTGTGCGGCAGCCCTGAACACCCGTATCACCAGCCCGAAGCGTTGCTGCACAGCCTGGGCCGTCACGATGAAACCGAAGAGGCCACGGCGCAGAAGGTCGTCGACACGCTCAAGGAAAAGCTCACCGAACTGCGCGGTGAAGTCGGTGGCCTGATCGCCCAGCAGAAAGAGTTTTTGCAACAACAGGAACACCTGGCCGCCCAGCACACTGCGCTCAAGCCGAGCCTTGAAGCGCACCCTTTGTCGGCTTCGCTGTTCAATCAGGAAGCGGCCAAACGCAGCGCCTGGCTGGGCCAGCAGCTCAACCAGCTGACTCAGAGCATCGGCCAGGACGAACAGCGCCAGGCCGCACTGCTCAACCTGCAACAGAATGCCGGGCGCCTGCAACAGCAGTTGAACAGCGCCCAGCAAGCGAGCCAGCAAGCGCGCCAACTGATGCTCGACCAGCAACGCGAACTGGCCAACGACCGCGAACGCCTTGACGAAGAGCTGCACGCCTTCGCCAACCTGTTGCCCGCCGAAACCCTCGACGGTTTGCGCAGCGATCCAGCGGCAACCTTCATGCTGCTCGACCAGCACGTCAGCCAGCGGCTTGAGCAACTGGGCCACCAACGCGACGAACTGGCCGAACAACAAGCGCGTCAGCAGGCCATCGAAAAAGAGCACACCCATCAGCAACACCGTGAGCAACAGCTCGACGCGCTTAACCAGCAATTCAACGAGCTGGCGACGCAGCAACAGGCCGCTCAGGAAAAACTCGGTACTTTGCTGGGCGACTACACCAGTGCCGAACACTGGCAACAGCAACTGGAACAGGCAGTGGTGCAATCGCGCCAGAGCGAAGCCGAGGCCAGTCAACAGTTGCAGGCTATTCACGACGAACTGATCCAACTGGCGGCCGACCTCAAGGCTCGTCAGGAGCGTCAGTCGGCGCTGCACAGCGAACAACAGGCGCTCGACACGCGCTTGAGCGAGTGGCGCGCACGGCATCCCGAGCTGGATGACACGCACCTCACGCGTTTGCTGGCGTTCGATGATGCCCAACTGAGTGAGCTGCGTCAGCAGGTGCAGACCAGCGAAAAAGCCCTCGAGCAAGCCAGGGTGTTGCTGCATGAGCGCGAACAGCGCCTGGCCGAACACCAGGCCCTGCACAACGGCAACCTCGAAGCAGAACAGTTGGACAACAGCCTCGCCGCCCTCAATCAGCACATCGCCGAGGCCGAAAAACAGTGCGCCGAGCTGCGCGCACGTCAATCGGAAGACCAGCGCCGTCAGGAGGCCAACAGCGCACTGGCCGCGCAAATTGCCCGGGCCTATGAAGAGTGGCAGCGCTGGGCACGCCTGAATGCGCTGATCGGCTCGGCCACCGGCGACACCTTCCGCAAGATCGCCCAGGCCTACAACCTCGACCTATTGGTGCACCATGCCAACGTGCAGTTGCGCCAATTGGTGCGCCGCTACCGCCTCAAGCGCGGCGGCAGCATGCTTGGCTTGCTGGTGATGGACACGGAAATGGGCGACGAACTGCGCTCGGTGCATTCGTTGTCCGGCGGCGAGACGTTCCTGGTGTCGCTGGCCCTGGCCCTGGGGCTGGCGTCCATGGCGTCGAGCACCCTGAAGATCGAGTCGCTGTTTATCGACGAAGGCTTCGGCAGCCTGGACCCCGAGTCGCTGCAATTGGCGATGGATGCCCTGGATGGCTTGCAGGCCCAGGGCCGCAAGGTGGCGGTGATCTCCCACGTGCAGGAGATGCACGAGCGCATCCCGGTGCAGATCCAGGTCAAGCGTCAGGGCAACGGCTTGAGTACGCTGGAGGTCCAGTGAGCGAGGCGCTGTTGTATTCGTTCCGGCGTTGTCCTTATGCGATGCGCGCACGTCTGGCCTTGCGTTATTCAGGCGTGGCGGTGTGCATCATTGAGGTGAGCCTCAAGGCCAAGCCGGCCGACATGCTGGCGCTGTCGCCCAAGGGCACGGTGCCGGTATTGAGCGTGGGCGGCCAAGTGATCGATGAAAGCCTGGCGATCATGCAATGGGCCCTGGCGCAGCACGACCCGGATGATTGGTTGCTGCAGGATGACCCGGCCGCGCTGGCGTTGATCGCCGAGAATGACCAGGGCTTTAAATATCAGTTGGATCGGTACAAGTATGCCGAGCGCTACCCGGAGCATCCGATGGAACATTATCGGGCCGAGGGTGAGGTGTTCCTGCAGAAGCTGGAAAATTTACTGGCGGGGCATAGCTGCTTGTTGGCCGATCATTTGAGCCTGGCAGATGTGGCACTGGCGCCGTTCGTGCGCCAGTTTGCCCATGTGGATCGCAAGTGGTTCGCCAGTACGCCCTATGTCCGATTACAAACCTGGCTGCAGCGCTTTCTGCAATCGCCGCTGTTTGTAGCGGTAATGGCCAAACCCTGAGTTCAACACCATCAAATGTGGGAGCTCAGTTCAAGCTTATCGCAGGGTCTTGTGATCCAGGGCGGCATAGAAGTTGGCGCTTTGTTGCAGGTACTTCTGGGTGTAGGCGCTGGTGCCGGATTTTTTGTCGGTGACTTCCACGCTGGCGGCCGCTGGCAAGGCAACAGTGGCGGAAACAGCAGAAGCGGCGATGATGGAGAAGAGGTTCAAGTTCATGGCGGTAACCCTCGTGTTCGTGTGGTTGAGTGGCCGGGGAAGGCCTTGGGACTCAACGTACGCCCGAGGGTTGAACCTTAGAAATGCTTTGAAACAGTAGCCGCTATTAACAGAATTAATAGACAAGCTCAGGCCCCGCATTGCGGGGCCTGTGGCTTATTGACGCAGCAGAAACTTGAGGTCGCTGGGCGCATCAATAGGCAGTTTCTGCACGGTTTTACCCAGCAGGCCGGTCTTCGGGTCGCGTTCGATCACCACGATTTCATTGCTCTTCTGGTTGGCGATCAGCACAAACTTGCCGCTCGGGTCCAGGCTGAATTCACGCGGGTGGTCGCCCTCGACGGAGCGTTTTTGAATCTGCTTGAGGTGCGCCGTCGCCGGGTCGATGCTGAACACCAGCAGTTGATTGGCCGTACCGCGATTGCTCACGTACAGGAACTTGCCGTCACTTGAGGCATGCAACGCCGCACCGGCCTTGTCGGTCACCGGCTGGCCGGTGGCGTAATCCACCAGTTGGGTCTGGGTGAGCTGGCCGTCCTGATAATCGAACACCGCAATCTGGGCGCTCATCTCGGTGGTCAGCCAGGCATGCTTGCCGTCGGCGCTGAACAGCAGATGACGCGGACCGCTGCCGGCCGGGAGTTGCACCGACGCCGGCCTGGCCGGGGTCAAGGGCTGTTCGTGGTTGGCCTTGGGGTCATAACGGTAGACAAACATCTTGTCGGCACCCAAGTCCTGCACGAACACGTAGTTGCCATCGGGCGATGACACCACCGAGTGCACATGGTTGGACGCCTGGCGCTCAGGGTTTACGCCACTGGCGGGGTGCCCGCTCATCTGCACCGGTGCCGACAGCTTGCCACTGGCGTCCAGCGGCAGAATCGCCAGGCTGCCGCCCGGGTCTTCCAGTACCGAGTAGTTGGCAACGAACAGATAGCGCCCGTCAGCCGCAATGCTGGAATGGGTCGGCTCATTGCCCAGGCTCTGCACCTGATTGATCAGGCTGAGCTGATGGTTCTGCGGGTCGATGCTGTAGCCGCTGACGCGTCCGACCGCATCCTGCTGGCCCGGGCCATTTTCGTTGACCACGTAGAGACGCTTCTGGTCTTTGGAAAGGGTCAGCCAGGACGGATTGGCCGCCTTGGCCGCCAGCACCGGCTTGCCGTTGAACTGGCCGGTACGGCTGTCGAACTGCAGGCGGTAGATTCCTTCGCTGCTGCCAGCGGTGTAGCTGCCCACCAGCAGGTCATGGGTGTCGGCCGGTGCAGCCTGCACCGACATCGCACCGACACTGCCCGCCATCAGCAGCGGCCAGAATTTACGCATCATCATGCTCGTCGTCCTCATCGTTATTGTTGCCGGTGATCGCACTCATGCAGATCAGGCGATGCTCGCCCGAGTCACCGCAGAGGGTCCAGCTTTGCAGGGTGTTATCAAACGTGGCGTTTTCCACCTGCTGAAGGCTGAAGGTCCAGCGCTTTTCTGCGCGGCCGTCCATGGCGGTGATCAGCAGGTGTTCCTTGGACAGCGCAAAGTCGAAGGCGTGCAGCCCGTCAATTTCAAGCATGTCGGCGGTGGCAAGGACGGTGGTGAGGTTGTCGGCAGTCATTACGAGTCGGTCATCGGCAAAGAGAAAGTGCACATGATAGGCGAGTTGGCGCATCAGAGGGTGGCGGTAACCGGCTAACGCCCGCGCGGCATTGCGAGCCGTAACGTAAAGGGATCCCCTTCTCTTTCGTAAAGGAATACCCATGACCGACAACTTGATCAAGCGTGCCGTCCACGCGCAGTTCGGCACACGACCGACGTTGCGCTCGGTGGTCGCGCAGATGCTCGCCGACCACCTTGTGGAAAAATACCCGCCGCTGACGCTGCCCGTTGCCCGATTGCGCCTCGCGCTGCCCCGTGAAGGCGGTGGACGCAGTTTGCAGCCACTGCTTGAGGTCGCGCTTGAATACCTCGCCAGCGGCATTTTCCCTGACCTCACTGCTCGCGACGGGCTCGACGCTTACCTGAGCGACGCCGGCGGCACGCGGCTGGTCTTCGAACAAAACGGCATGCACAGCTACGACCTGGCGGTGGTGGAAGCGGTCATCCGCGAACTGCCGTTTATCGTGCAGGTGGGCTTTCAAGACGCGCTGACCGCCTACTGGAACATGCCCAGCGACGCCGCAGGCAGCCGCTGGCAGTGGTTTGCCGGTATTTTGCAGGGCCAACTGCGCGCTGCAGCCATCCGCCAATTGAGCGGCGATGTCTCTGCGTTGCAACGACTCATTCACCTGGCCGACTACCCTGCGCGCGAAACCCGCAGCCAGCGCGCCGGGCCGGAATCTTCGCTGCATGCCTACAGCGTGGAAACCCGCCTGGTTCAAGGCGACATCCAGGTCACGTTGCAATCGAGCGACCTGGTATTGGTCGATGGTAAACAGGCGTGGCTCTGCAGCCTGTCGGGCCGCATCGAAGCCTACTCCAGCCTGGATGCCTTTGGCGAAGCCTGGGGGCGGCGCATTGCAGAACAGTTCACCGCCGACAGCCTCACCTGGCAACTCTATGAACCGGACGGCAATATCTTCGAAGTGCAGGCTGCACTGGTGCTCGATGCCCAGCTCGATGACATTGCGGCCCTGGACCTGACGAGCGCTACCTCGGCGGATCGCCTGCAAGCGCAGTTCGAATCGCTGACCGACCCCGCCGCGCGGCTGGGCGACGTATCCACCGCGCCGAGCCAGACCCTGCTGTCGGTCGAGGCCGCCCTCCCCGACTGGTTGCGGCAGGCCTCGCCCGACCTGCGTTTGGCCTATCGTCGCTGCCTGCTCGAACAAGCCAGCGTCAGGCGGCTGGAAGACGGTAAAACCTGGCTGACGGGTCTGGACGATATCCGTTCCTATGCTCGTCGCCATCTGGACAACCAGCTGTGCCTGGAACGCAATGCCTGGCTGACCAACCAGCGCACCTGTGAAACCGACGCCGCCACCTACAGCGCCGACCACCTGGAACTGACCTTTGCCGTACCGTACGGCACGCTCAGCGGGGGCTACCTCGAAACGGTGCGCATGAGCCTGGTGGACCTGGCCCTGAAAAACCTGTCGGGCAAACCGCGCGGTTCCATGACCCTGCGTGACACGACCGGACAAGCCCTTGAAGCGTGGCTGACGCCCGATTACATCGAGCAATTGGTACAACGGGTGGATATCGGTCTGAACTACCCCAACTACGTTCGTCGCCAATTGCTCGGCGACACCGATGAGGCGCAGCAACGCAAACGCCGGTTCATTGCCCAACGTCCGCTTGAACTGACGAGCCAGGCGCTGGAGCACGCCATAAAGAACGAAGCGGGCCTTACCTGGATGGGCGTCAAGTATGTGACCGCCGTGGTCGCTGCCAGCCGCGCCGAGCGCTGCGTGGATAACCGCGACATCGTCATGCGCCCGCTGGCCTTTCAACGCAAGCCCGGAGCCAAGGCGGATGGGGTGCAGCACATGTTCATCATCGAGCCGCGTGATGGCCAGGCCGGCCCACATTTGCTGTACCGCCCCAGCTATCGTGAGTCGCTGTTGCAATTCAGCAGCCGCGAGCAATTGCTTGCGGCCATCGTCAAGCCGGGCGAGCTGCAGGACAGTGTCCTCGCGTGGCTGGGTGACAGCGCCCGTCTTATTTACAGCAACGGCGGATTCAACGAGCCGCATTACGTGCGGATCGGTGGCATTGGTTCGGCGTTCGATCCGCTGCCCGCCGTGCCCGCACCGGCGATACTGGCGTTGAGCGATGATGAGAGCAACGACGAACTCATGCAGTCGCTGACCAATGGCCAGCTCATGGAGTACCTGTTTACCAGCGAGGCGCGCCAACTGCTGGAACAGGCCGAGCGCGAGTCGACCTCCAATGTCGAAAGCCGCTGGGCACTGATTCTGGAAGGCGCGCAACTGGGCTTTAATACCTTATTGATGCTGGTGCGCGGACCGGCGGCGGTGGTGGGCTGGTTTATGCAACTGGTCCAGAGCCTTGCCCAGGACTTGCCGGCGCTGGTCAGCGACGACCCAATTGCGCGGGAACTGGCATGGATCGATTTGCTGCTCAACACGGCCATGGTGCTGGTGCATCAAGCCTCGGCTCCACCCGCAACGCAGCGGCCGCCTATTGATCAGTCGGCCGTCGCCCGACTGCCACTGCGGCGCACGGCGGGCCCGCCGGCAAAAACACTGCCCGTGATCAAGCGCGGAGCGGTCGGCCTGCCCTCCGAACCGCCGGGTGGCGGTCGCACGCGGGTCAACTTCGATCATTCAGTGGCCGGCGACGGCGCATCCGCGCGGCTGCTGGAAAAACTGCTGAACTACAAAGTGGCCTGGCCCGACCCTGTTCCCGCTCCCATCGAAATCGGCGCGCTCAAGGGTCTGTACAAAATCGATAGCGTTTGGCATGCGTCGGTTGGCGGGTTGTTGTTCCGGGTCAAGATCGTTCCAGGGTTCAGTGAGGTATTTATTGTTCACCCCGAAAAACCCGCCCATCCGGGCATCAAGCTAAGAACCGATAGCAAGGGCCACTGGACCCTGGATCGCGGTTTGAAGCTGCTGGGCGGTGGCCCCAAACGTATTGCGCAGTTGCGCGAGGAAAACCAGCGCAAGACTCGTGAAATGGTCGCGCAAATGGAGTCCCTTGGCCTGGAAATCACCCCGCAAATAAATGAGCTCAATGCATCGATGATGCGGATGCAGACGGCCTACGAGAACTTGATCAAACAGGGCAATACGCTCAAAACGGTATGGAAGCTGCTCCAGCACGCCGACGTCGCACAAAAACCCGCGCTGCTGCAAAGGCATCAACTTGAGGTGCAGGGTTACGCCAGGCTGCGCAACCAGTACGAAGCGCTGCTGGAACCGCTGCAAAAACGCTATGACCAGGTGCTGCCGCTGCGTCTGGAGCTGGTTGAAGTGGGTCGGTCTCTGGAAAAGTATGGGGGCGCCGGGGTTCACGTCCGGGACCGGGCCAAAACACTGCACACCCTTTGGGGTGATCAGTTTTCCATTCACACGTACCTGAGGGGCTGGGCCGATACGCTGCGTTTCACCGGCAGTGGAGAGCCGATGTCACACCTGGTTTTGCGCATGCTCCCGGAAAAATGGATAGGAAACCCAACTGCCTATAACGAGCATGTCACCAGAGCGATTGAACTGGCCGACATGTGGCAACGCATGGCAACGCTTTCCGAAGCCATGGAAAACACCCTGGATCAACTTGAAAAAGACTCCGTCGCGGGCCGTGCGATACGGGAATCGCTGCTGGCCGGGATCAAGCATCCCCAGCACTTCTCCTCTGAGAGCCTGAAGCTCAACGCACTGATCCCGTTGTCGTGGATACTGGTGGAACCATTCGAGCCCGGACTGATACGCACGCCACAAGAAGCGCTGTACGTCGAACACCTGGCGTACATGGAGTTGACCAAAGCTGTGCTGTCCCATGTCGAGGTGCGTAGCAGTTCAGGCTATGCCCTGGCAGAACAACGCCAGGTATACGACACGGTACTGGTCATGTACCGGCGCTATGAACATGCCGCACAAGTACTCAAGACGATCAACCCGGGTCGCCTGCATCCTGTGTCGGAACGCCTGTTCAAGCAATTGGACAGTGCTCGTCGGCTGGCCGAAACCGAGCTGGAAACGGTGGTACGCCGACAGGAAGAACTGGACACCCAGCCCCCCACTGCGACCAACCTGCGCCCCAAGGCCTCGACAAAACGGGTATTCAAAACCCGCAAGCACCACTACTACGTCGGAGAACTGCAGCCAGCAGGCGCGACGACCGATACCACACACATTGTCATCACCGACACGATGACAGGCGAAGCCATTGCAAGGTACGACCAACAGGCGGACGGCTGGGCGCAGTCCAGCCAGGACACGCCTTCGGCGCCTGAACCGGCGCCGAAGGCGCAGTCGCTGACCACCCTGAAAAACCAGGGTTTGCAGCTGATCCGGGAACGGCCGGCGCTTGAGCGTGTCATCGCTACCCAGCAGCAGAAACTGCAATCGCCGCTGACCCGACAAGACGTCAACCCGGCGGACTGGGATGCGCTGCTCGGCGGACAAGCGAGCAGGCTTGACGCACTTGCTGACGAGATCGCACGCGAACACATCGCCAGCCCGACGGCACAGGATTTGATCGATGACTTCAGGGCCAACGCCCGTGACATGACTCGAAAGGCGCAGCGCGTCACCAGCGACGCCTACAAACAACAATGGCCAACCCTGGAAGGTATCGATTACCTGTGGCGCCATAAAGAAATCGATATCAACCTGACCAGCCAGGCAGACCCGCTGCGTCCCACCTTGAGCGGAGACTTCTTTACCGAATACGCGGTGTACGACAAAGCCCGCAAGCCTGCGGTGGTGTTGTGGTACGCGCACTTTCACTACACATCAGCCGAGGCTGCGCCCGCGGCTTATACCCGCGCCCATCTGAAGCTGCCCGAGCAACGCAAATTCACGCAAAAGGATCTGCTCAAGCAGCATGTGCAAGCCCGGCTGCGCGCTCAGCAGGAGGCCGGCGCCGAGCCGCTGGGCAAGATTCTCTATGTGCTGATCGAGCCGCCAACTGACCGGTTGTTCCTGAGCATTGCCCCGTCTACTGCAGGCTGAACACGGAAAGGACTACCCATGACGCTCCCCGAGTCCTCCACTGGCGCACAAGCACTGCGCCAGACCGTGCAAGCGCAGTTTCGTGCTCGCCCCACGCTGCGCTCAGTCATTGCACAGTTGCTGGATCAACTGATCATTGAAAAAACCGCACCGCTCAATATCCCCGCCGAAGCGGTGTATGTCGCCTTCCCGAATCAGGCAGGCGGTTATGACCTGACCCGGCTGGTGGAGGTGGTGCTCGATTACCTGGCCGGCGGTGATCCGCCGGACTTTTACACCGGCACCGCAGACCGTGTGCCGCACCTGGTGGACATCACCCGGCGCAAGGTCACCTTCGCCCAGGTCGGTGACTCGCACGCTGCGACCGGGCCAGACATGACCATGCTGGCAGGGGTGGTTCGGCAACTGCCCGGGATTATCGCCATCGGCTTTCAGGAGGCGTTGGCCCGCTACTGGAATGGCGCCAGTACCGCCGGCGGCAGCCGCTGGGAATGGTTGGGCGACCGGCTTGCCGAGGCGCTGCGGGTCGCCGCGATCAGCCACGCCGCCGTCGACCCGACGCTGGCTGAAACCCTCACGCAGATGGCCAATCATCCTGATCGCCTGGGCCTTGAGGCGTTCAGCCCGGCGCGCGTGTACGTGCTCGAATCGCGGGTGTCCAGGGGCGCACTGTCCAGCACATTGCTGTCGCCTGATTTGTTGGTGACGCTCGATCAACGGGTGTTGCATTGCCGGTTGTCAGGCGTGATCGCGACTTACCCGTCGATGGACGCATTCGTCCAGGCCTGGCAACGCGAGTTGAGCCTGCAGTTCGAAGCCGACGCTATAAAACTCAAACGCTATGAACCTTCCGGCAATTTTTTCGACACCCAAGCGGCACTGCTGTTGAATCTACAGCTGGAGGATCTGGCCGCCATCCAGTTGCCGACGCGCACCAGCAAAGCCGAACTCGCCGCGCTGTTCGTGCGCGTTACCGATCCGGCCGCGTGGTTAAGTGGCGCACACAGTGCCGATCCTCAATTCTTGCGGCGTGTGCACGCGGCGCTGCCTGGCTGGTTGAGCAGTGCCAAGCCCGCCGCGCAATTGGCGTACCGCAGGCACAGCCTGGAACTGGCCAGGAACCGCCAGGTCAGCCAGGGTAAATCGTGGTCCGATGGCATCGATAACCTGCGGGTGTACGCGGCAAAACAGCTGCACCGGCAAATGCGGCTGGACCAGCCCCAGGCGCCGGGCTATCAACCCGATGAGCTGGAGCTGACCTTCGCGGTGGCGGTCGGCACTTTGGGCGGCGGTTATATCGAGCGCCAGACGATGAGTCTGACCGACCTGGCATTGAAGAATCTGTCCGGCAAACCCAAGGGCACAATGACCCTTCGGCACACTGGCGGGCAACTGATTCAGGCCTGGACAACACCCGACTATCTGCTGGACCTGATCAGCCGCGTGGACATTGGCAAACACTACCCGCTTTTGCTCAAAGAGCATTTGTTGGTTCCCTCTGCCGAGGCCGTTGAACGCCAGCGCCTGTTTGGCGAAGCGTTGAGGGTGATGCTAGCGTTGACGGCGCTGGAACTGGCGGTCAAGGGCGAGCAAGGTTTTACCCTTGTGGGCTACCAGTTCATCGCGGCCCTGGTACAGCCCGGCGCGGTGCAACAGATCGTGGGTGACGACGCGGTCGTGATACGCCCGCTGGCATTGCGCAGAAAAGACGGCGCCACCCCCGATCAGGTCGACACCATGTTCGTCATCGAACGCACCGACAACCGCAAGGGGCCGCATATTCTGTACAGGCCTTTGTATGAGCAGTCCCTGCGGCAGTTCGCGGATCGTTCAGCAATGCTGGCGGCCATCGCCGCACCCGGCGACCTGCAGGAAAGCGTGTTGGCGTGGCTGCCTGAGCATGCACGACCGATCTATGCGCACGGCGGTTTGCAGGAACCGCACATCGTGCACTTCTCCGCCCTGGACCCGTTTGACGTACCTGACAGACCCAGGCCCGCGACGCTGGCGGCTGATGCGACCGATGAAGAACTTATCCAGTCGCTGCAAGGCGGCGAGCTGATGCAGCATCTGTTTGGCCGCAACGCCCGGGCGCTGGTGGACCTGGCCGAGCGCGAAGCGGTGTCCAATGCTCAAAGCCGCTGGGCGATTGTGCTGGAGGGCGGCTGGCTATTGTTCAACATCCTGTTGGGGCTGCCGCTGAGTGCGCCGGTCATGCTGGTGGGCTGGATGGCGTCATTGAGCAGCAGTCTGATGCATGACATTCCCGGCCTTGATAGCACGGACGCCATCACCCGCGAGCAGGCCGTTGTTGATCTTTTACTGAACATCGCCCTGGTGCTGCTGCATGCCGGTACGGCGGTCGACGTTGCGCGAGGGTCCGATTCACCGCGCTACGGGCTGGCGCTGGACCCGATCCGCCGGGCATCGGGTCGACCGCCGGACACCACGCTGGTAATTGATCCAGGCCCGATTGCGCTGCCGTCCGAGCCCCCGGGAAGCGGTCACACCTTGCTGGACTTCGACACGTCAGTGGCGCGGGATGCCTCTGCCGCGCGCCTGCTTGAACAGCTCACCGCCGTGCGCGTCGAATGGCCCAAAGAGCACCTGGCTCCGGTGGATACCGGTGCCTTCAAAGGCTTGTTCAGGATCGCGGGAAAATGGCATGCCACGGTCGCTGGCCGGCTGTTCCAGGTAAAGATCGTGCCGGGCTTCGGCGATGTGTTCGTCGTGCATCCGCTAAAACCGGATCATCCCGGCATCAAATTGCGCACCGACGGCCAAGGGCACTGGACGCTGGATCGTGGCCTGAAACTGACGGGGGGTGGCCCGAAAAAACGGATTGCCGCCTACCGGCAGGCGCTGGAGGACCGAACGGCGCCACTGTTGGCCCGCAAGGCCGATATCGGCAACCAGATGGATCAACTCTGCGCCGTCCACGAGCAAGCGTTCAACAAGGCCCGGCACACCCGCGCCGAGTTTGAGTCAAACCGTGCAGCGCTGATAAACGCGTGGAACACGGTCCAGACGTCTGCGTCCCCGAAGACGCATGACCTGCAACTGCAGCAGTTCTGGCAGGAAAAAACCCGCGCAACCCAGGTCGCTTTTGAAGTGGCGTTACGCCTCATGCAGCGCAACGTGGACGCACTGGTGCCCTTGCAACGGCAGTTGCTCGACAGCTTTAACCAGATTCGCGCGGTGGACGCAGCGCCCCTGTATGAAGAGCAGCAATTAAGCGCGATGAACACGCTGTCGCGGATACATTGTGCCGTGCGCGACCTGTTGCAGGACCATCTCAGGGACGTGGCGATTACCGTTGAAGGTGAGCACGTAGACGCGCTTGCCTCACGGTCTCTTGAAGCATTGGCGCGTGAACAGAACAGCGTTTACGAGACATTTATCGCGCAAAAGCAACGCGAGCAAGCGCACAGCCAGGCGCTGATCGAATGCACGGAGCGCATAGAAACCCTGTGGGACGAAATGGCCCGACTCTCGCCGGCGGGCAGCGCGCAGAGCGACAAGCTGCACGCGCAAATCACCGTGCCGGAGTTGTTCTACGCCGCCAACTACAGGATCAAGTTACTGAGCACCGAAGTGGAGCTGGCTATCGACCGCAGTGGCCCGGCGCCCGATCACAGCGAGGGGTTTTTCCTCCAGCATCTGAACGGCACGCGCTTTTACTCGGCGCTGATCTCTCATCTACAAATGCGCATCGTGCGCGGCTTTACCCTGCAGGAACAGATTTCAGTCTACGAAAACGTCATCACGCACTACGAAAGTCAGGCCTACGCCATGCGCTCGCTGCACGAGTTGGGGTCGAGCACTGTGCGTCAACCCTATCCGGAGATGTTTCTGGCAAGCCTTGCACAGGCGCGCAGCATCGCCGAGCAAGACCTGGCCACCGCCATTCACACCCTCGAAAAAACCCAGGTACCGCTGCCCAGGGCGCTGCCACTCAAAAACAAGCCTGCCAACAGGCGGGTGTTCAAAACCCGCAACCATGGCACGCTGGTCGGTGATGCCCGCACACAAGCGAGCGACGCGCTTATCGACCTGCATGACCCGCAAACGGGCGCCGTCAGCAGCACCTTTCATGCACATCCAGAGGAAGGCAATTACGTCGAAATAGTCCAGGCGGCGCCACCGGCTCGGCCACCGACACGACCGCCTGCCGGGCGCTCGGCAAGTGCGGCGATCAAGGCTGGCAACCGCCTCAAACAGGAGCGGGTAAATCGGGAGCGCCTGATTCAGCGTGAAATGCGCCAGTTGGATGACGCGACGTTACGCGATGAGAAGAACCCGCAGGAATGGTTCACGCTGCTCGAACAACTGGCCGATGAGCTGGAGTCCATCAGCAACGAGCTTGCGCGCGCAAAGCCGGCCACCGGGCCGATCACGGCGGCCATCGAGGGCTTTCGCGCCGAAGCCCTGGACCTGCGCGACACCGGCAAGCGCTACCGAAACAACGCCTACAAGCGCCAGGCGCCGACGTCCGACAAGGTATTTACGCTGTGGCGCGATAATCAGGTGGATATTCAACGGGTCAGCGCCCGCACAGCGACCCAGGCCCAGGACTTTCTCACGGAATATGCGATCCGCGACAAAGCCTCCAACAAGGTGCTGTGGTATGCACACTTTCACTACGCCAGGGGAACCGACGCTGACCTGGCCTACACCGCCGGGCATCTGAAACGCGCGGAGCAGCGTTATCTGGGATTCAAGGCGCAGTTGCAGCAAGCCCGGAACAACCAGGTCGTGGGACGGGTCTGGCGCAGCGACGTCTCGCGGGAGATGGCGAAGAAGCTGTTCTTTTATTCAGCGTGAACGTTGACCGAGGAGGTCCATCGTGAACGGGCACGCTTTGGCAGCCGGGCTCGTTGTGGCCAGGTAGCTCGTCGTGGCGAGCGGGCTTGTTGTGGCGAGCGGGCTTGCCCCGCGTTGGGGTGCGAAGCGCCCCCAATCAAGCAAAACGCGGTGTACCTGATACGGCTCAGCGTCTGGTTTTGGGGCTGCTGCGCAGCCCAACGCAGGACAAGCCTGCTCGCCACAGTTAAGCCAGTGTGATGCTCGAAGCAATGAGCGGTGCGACTTTTCGGTGTACCTATCCGTTTCTGCGGTAACGGCAACTTAGGGTTCCGCCCTTACGGCGGCTCACTTTTGAAAAGCGCAAAAGTAAGCAAAACGCTCTTGCCCCAACACTCGGCACCTCGCCCAGGCTCGGTGTGCCTAAGATCAAGATCAAAAGCGCGGCGGCCTGAGAGCCGACCGAAATGGTCTGCCGAACGCTGTAAAAAATGTGGGAGGGGGCTTGCTCCCGATGGCGTCGGCCCAGCAAACATTGATGTTGAAGACCCACCGCTTTCGCGGGCAAGTCGAATCGTCGCACCGACGCTCCCACAGGGGAGCTGCGCTTAACCGACTGGCATTAGGGCAAACCCTAATGCCGTTCAGTTAAGCGCAGATTCCCTGTGGCGAGCAGGCTTGTCCTGCGTTGGGCTGCGCAGCAGCCCCAAAGCCAGGCGCTGAGCCGTATCAGGTACACCGCGTTTTGCTCGATTGGGGGCGCTTCGCACCCCAACGCGGGGCAAGCCCGCTCGCCACAATAAGCCCACACATTTTCCTTAACTGAACGGCATTAGGGCAAGCCCGCTCGCCACAATAAAGACCTTGATGTTAGCCTCAGTGGGCGAACAACGAGTTGCCCTTCTTGCCCGCCAGCTTCTCGGGCTTGATCAGGAAACGCGCCAGCGCCGGCAACAGCCACAGGGCGCCGAACATGTTCCACAGCAGCATGAAGGTGAGCATCAGCCCCATGTCGGCCTGGAACTTGATCGCCGAGAAAATCCAGGTGCACACGCCAATCGCCAGGCACAGGCCGGTGAACAGCACCGCTTTACCCGTGGACTTGAGCGTCTGGTAGTACGCCTCTTGCAGCGGCAGACCCGCGCGCAGGAAGCTCTCCAGGCGACTGTAGATGTAGATGCCGTAGTCCACGCCAATCCCCACGCCCAGCGCCACCACCGGCAGGGTCGCGACCTTGACGCCGATACCCATGAACGCCATCAGCGCGTTGCCCAGCACCGAGGTCAGCACCAGCGGCAGCACGATGCACAGGGTGGCGGCCCAGGAGCGGAAGGTGATCATGCACATGGTCGCCACGCACAGGTACACCAGAATCAGGATGGTCAGTTCCGACTCCTTGATGACCTCGTTGGTGGCGGCTTCAATCCCGGCGTTACCGGCCGCCAGGATGAATTCCAGGCCGTCCTTGTTGTTCTCTTTGGCGAAGTCCTGCACCGCGTGCACCGCGCGGTCGAGGGTCTCGGCCTTGTGGTCGTTGAGGAACACTAGCACCGGCGCCAGCGAGCAATTGTTGTTGTACAGGCCATCAGCGCGGGCGATGGAGTTGTTCAGCACGTCGGGGTTGCGCGACAGGGTTTCCCATTTGAGGTTGCCCTCGTTCATGCCCTTGATCATCTGCTTGGACACGGTCACCAGCGAGATCGCCGATTGCACGCCCTCGGTGTTCTGCATCTTCCACATCAGTTGGTCGATGGGCGCCATGGCTTCGTAGCGCGAACAGCCTTCGGCCTTGGTCTTGACCATCACCACCAGCACATCGGAGCTGGTGGAGTAGTTACTGATGATGAAGTTGTTGTCCTTGTTGTAGCGCGAGTCCGGGCGCAGCTCCGGTGCGCCCTGGTCCAGATCGCCGATCTTGAGGTTCTGGCTGTACCAGAGGCCGCCGCCAAAGGCGACCAGCGCCAGCAGGATCGAGACCGGTGCGACTTTGGCGCTGGCGAACCTGGACAGCAAGCGCCAGAACGGGTGTTCGCGGTTCGCGTCTTTCTTGCTCCTGGCGATGGCGCGCTGGCTGATGCCCGCGTAGGAAATCGCCACCGGCAGCAGGATCAGGTTGGTGAACACGATCACCGCCACGCCGATGGAGGCGCCGATGGCCAGTTCACGGATCACGCCGATGTCGATGATCAGCAGGGTAATAAAGCCCACCGCATCGGCAAGGATCGCGATCATGCCCGGCAGGAACAATTGGCGGAAGGTACGCCGCGCGGCAGTCAGCGCGTTGTCGGCCTCGCTGGACTGCAGGGCGATGCCGTTGATTTTCTGTACGCCGTGGGAAATGCCGATGGCGAAGATCAGGAACGGCACCAGCATCGAATAAGGATCGAGCCCGAAGCCGAAAAAATGCATCAGGCCCAGTTGCCACACCACCGCCACCAGGGTGGTACTCAACACCGCAACGGTGCTGCGCACGCAATGGGTGAACCACAGCAATAGAACCAGGGTGATGACGAACGCAACGCCGAAGAACAGCACCACCATCACCAGCCCGTCGATCAGGTCGCCGACCTTTTTGGCAAAGCCGACGATGTGGATCTTGACGTTGGGGTTCTGCGCTTCGAACTTGTCGCGGATCTTGTCTTCCAGTTCATGGGAAAACTTCTGGTAGTCCAGGGCGAGCAATTTGCCCTGGTCCTGCGGGTCCGGATAGGACTCCAGCAACGGGATATCAACGATGCTCGACTTGAAATCGTTGGCCACCAGACGCCCAACCTGGCCGGATTTGAGCACGTTATTGCGCAGTTGATCGAGGCTGGCCGGCGAGCCGTTGTAGCTCTGCGGAATCACTTCACCGCCGGCGAAGCCTTCTTCGGTCACTTCGGTCCAGCGCACGCTGGGGCTCCACAGCGACTTGAGGCCCGAGCGGTCGACGCCGGAGATGTAGAACACCTCGTCGTTGATCTGGCGCAGGGTCTCCATGTAGTCCCTGGTGAAGATGTCACCGTCCCTGGCCTCCACCGAGATGCGCACGGTGTTGCCCAGGTTCGCCAGGTCGTTACGGTGTTCCATCATCTTTTCGATGAAGGGGTGCTTGAGCGGGATCATTTTTTCGAAGCTGGTGGACGGGCGAATCAGGGTCGCCTGCCAGAACAGGAAAATGCTCACCAGCAGGCAGATCACGATGACTGCCGGGCGGTTGTTGAAGATCAGGCGTTCAAGGAAGGTCGCTTTATCGTTGTGATGACTGCTCATGCTTTCCCGCCCTTATTATTGTTTTGTCGGTTCGGCGCCGGTCGGCGTGGCAACCCGCACACCGCCCTGCCCGACCAGAATCAGATTGCCGTTGCCCGCCGCCGTGACGGCCGAGAGCGAGATACGGTCCGGGCGATTGAACACGCTGAACGTCAGCCCGTCGTCATGGCTGACGACCACGCTGCCACCATTGCCGACGACCACGATGGAGCCATCCGCCAACAAGGTGGCGCCGGATAAACCAAACTCCAGTGCGCCGCGCGCCGCGTTCAGCTCGACCTGCTCCCAGGTGCTGCCGAAATCGCTGGAGCGGTACAGATTGCCGCGCAGGCCATAGGCCAACAGCGTCTGCGCTTGCGCCGTGCCAATCACGCCGAACAGCGAGCCTTCGTAAGGGCCTTCGAGTTTTTCCCAGGTCTGGCCGTTATCGCTGGAGCGGAACATGCTGCCCTGCTCGCCGACGATGAACAGGCCGGCGTCCTTGATGGCGGCGATCGCGTTGAGGTGGAACTGGTCTTCGTTGTCGAGGCGGTCGCTGACGTCGGTCCAGGTATTGCCGCCGTCGGTGGTTTCGATCAACGCCCCGTAGGCGCCCACCGCCAGGCCGTGGCTGGCATCGTTGAACAAGATGTCGAGCAACGGCGCTTCGCGCTTGAGGTCTTGAAATTGCTGGGTCCAGGTGGCGCCGCCATCGGTGCTGGCGAGGATTTGCGCATCGTGGCCGACCGCCCAACCGTGCTTGTCGTCGATAAAAAACACCGCCGTGAGCAACTGGCGGGTGGGGACGCTGGCCTGGGTCCAGGTGCTGCCCTGATTATCGGAATAGAGGATGTGCCCGCGATCACCGACTGCCACCAGACGTCTGCCGGCGTGCACCACATCGATCATCAGGCCCTTGACGGCCTTGGGGGACTCAATCGCAGACACCGCTGGCGCGGTGGTATCGCTGGCGGCCTGGACGGCGGTCGACAACGCGACAGCGCCAAGCAGCGAGAGCGCTGTGGCCAGCATCGCAACCCTGCGTGCGGCGCGTGGGCGGCAAACAACCCAAGCCATGACAGGCTCACTCATAGACCTTTCTCCCCATTATTATTTTTTGTCAGGTCGTCTCGTCTTCCCGGGCGCTGAAACCTGCAATCTAGAGCGCCTGAAGCAAGCACGGGCCATCCTAGCGGGCTTTGGAATCGCCTGACAATCGGCGGTACGTTATCTTTTGTTAACTAGTGGCTTTTCGTCAGCGTCTGAATATAGCCGCATTCGCCAGAGTGATTGATTGGGCAGCAATGAATTTTTATTCCATGTATTGAATTAAGAGAATATTTATTCCATTAATAGCGCTCCTGAAAATAAAAATCCAAGGACCACGGCGATGCGCGAACTCGGAATCGGTTTGATCGGCACAGGCTTCATGGGGCGCGCCCACGCGCTGGCATTCAACAATGCCCGGTCAGTGTTCGACCTGCCGGTTCAGCTCAAGCTGGTCGCCCTGGCCGATGCCGACGGTGAACGCGCCGAGCGCTGCGCCAAAGCCTGGGGATTTGGCCAGGCCCAGGGTGATTGGCAAGCGTTGATCAACGACCCCAGGGTTGACGTCGTCGCCATCACCACGCCCAACCACTTGCACTACCCCATGGCCATGGCCGCGATTGCGGCGGGCAAGGCGGTGTATTGTGAAAAGCCCCTGGCCGTCAGCCTCGAGCAGGCCGACGCAATGCGCCAGGCTGCCCGTGCCGCAGGCGTGATCACGCGGGTGGGCTACAACTATCAGCACAACCCGATGATCGGGCTGGCGCGGCAGATGATCGCCAATGGCGAGCTGGGCCGGATCATCAGCTTTCAGGGCGAGTTCAGCGAAGACTTCATGGCCGATCCGGCCTCGCCTTGGTCGTGGCGCTGCGAGGTGGAACACGCCGGTGGCGCCCTCGCGGACCTGGGCAGTCATTTATTGTCGATGGCGCGCTACCTGGTCGGTGAGGTGGTCAGCGTGTGTGCCGATACCCACACGGTGCACAGCCGACGCCCGGCGGTCAGAGGCAGCGACACGTTCCAGGCCATCGCAGTGGATGATCAGGTGCATGCGCTGCTGCGCTTCGCCAACGGTGCGCGCGGTACGGTCAGCAGCAGTTGGCTCAAGCACGGTTATAAAAACCACCTGAGTTTTGAAATCAGCGGCACCGAAGGCACCCTGGCGTTCGATCAGGAACGCTTGAATGAACTGCGCGTATATCGTGCCGGCCAAATGGGCTTTCAACGGGTGCTGGCCGGTCCCGATCTGCCCGGCTACGCCGCATTCAGCCCGGCGGCGGGACATCAATTGGGCTACAACGAATTGAAGACCCTGGAAGTGCAGGAGTTGATCATGGCGCTGGCGGGCCAGGGCGCAGATGGCAGCGATTTTGACGATGCGTGGGAAGTGGAACGGCTGGCGGCGGCGATTCGTACGGCGGCCCGCGAGGAACGTTGGGTCAGGATCAGCGAGGTGAGCGGCGAGCCGGGAGCTTAAATATCTTTTTACACTTAAGACGCTGAGGACTTTCTGGCATCCTGCGCCTCCCTTTTCTGACCCGAGCCCGCATTTTGTCTGACGCTCAAGCCCCCCGTCCGCGCTATAAATCCGAGCTGATCTACGGCCTCGAAGACCGTCCGCACTTTACCGCGGCGGTGTTTGCCGCGTTGCAGCATGTGCTCGCGAGCTTCGTCGGCATCATCACACCGACCCTGATCGTCGGCGGCGTGCTGGGCCTGGAAAGCGAAGTACCGTACCTGGTGAGCATGGCGCTGTTCGTCTCGGGGCTGGGCACCTTCGTGCAGGCGCGCACCTTCGGCCCCATCGGTTCGGGGCTGTTGTGCCTGCAGGGCACCAGTTTTTCGTTTATCAGCGTGATTCTCAGCGCGGGCTTCTTGGTCAAGGCCCGCGGCGGTGGTACGGATGAAATTCTCTCGACAATCTTTGGCGTGTGCTTTTTCGCAGCGTTTATCGAAGTGGCGCTCAGTCAGTTCATCGGCAAGCTGCGCAAGCTGATCACACCGGTGGTGACGGGCACCATCATTACTCTGATGGGGCTGTCGCTGATCAAGGTGGCGGTCACCGACATGGCCGGCGGCTTTGGCGCCAATGATCTGGGCGCAGCCGGCAATATGGGGCTGGCCGCGCTCGTGCTGCTGACCATCGTGGTGCTCAATCGCTTCAACAATGCGTTTTTGCGCCTGGGCTCGATTGTGATCGGCCTGACCCTTGGCTTCGTCGTCGCCTGGTGGCTGGGCCGTGTCGACATGGCCGCCCTGCCCCAGGTGCCGTTGATCAGCGTGCCGGTGCCGTTCAAATATGGTTTCTCGTTTGACTGGGTGGCGTTTGTCCCGGTGGCGGTGATCTTCCTGATTTCGCCGCTGGAGGCGGCAGGCGATCTGACAGCCAATTCGATGATTTCCCAACAACCGGTCAAGGGCCCGCTGTACATCAAGCGGATCAAATCCGGCCTGCTGGCCGACGGGCTCAACTCAGCCATGGCCGCCACTTTCAATAGCCTGCCGATGGTGACGTTCGCACAGAACAACGGGGTGATTCAGCTGACCGGCGTGGCCAGCCGTTACGTGGCGTACTTCATCGCCGGCCTGCTGGTGCTGCTGGGGCTGTTCCCGATGATCGGCGCGGTGCTGCAATTGATGCCCAAGCCGGTGCTGGGCGGCGCCACCCTGATCATGTTCGGTACCGTGGCGGTGGCCGGCATCAAGATCCTCGCCGAAGCCGGCCTGCATCGGCGCAATGTGCTGATCGTGGCGATTTCCCTTGGCATGGGCCTGGGCGTTGCCGCCGTGCCCGAAGTGCTGCGCGACCTGCCCAAGACATTGCACGACATCTTCGAATCGCCGATCACCGTGGGCGCGTTCTGTGCAATCCTGCTGAACATCTTCCTGCCCGAAACGTTCATCGCGCTGGAAGACGACGAATTTGATCCGGAGTCATCCACCCTCAAGGTGATGCAGGACCCGGACGTCACGAAATAGGAGCAGGTTCACATGCGCAAGCTCATGGTTCTATCGTTACTGCTGTTGACCTTGAGCGCGTGCGCGCTGTTTCCCCATCGCGATCCGGTCAACATCACCGTGGTGGGCATCGAGCCGCTGCAGAGCCAGGACCTGGAAGTGCGCTTCGCGGTGAAACTGCGGGTGCAGAACCCCAATGAAACGGCGATTGACTACAACGGCGTGGCGCTGGACCTGGAAGTCAACGGGCGGCCGCTGGCGTCAGGGGTGAGTGATCAAGACGGCAACATCCCACGTTTTTCCGAGACCGTTCTGACCGTGCCGGTCAGCGTTTCAGCGTTTTCCGTGTTGCGCCAGACCCTGGGCCTGAGCCAGACCCAACGCCTGAACAACCTGCCATACGTGCTGCGCGGCAAACTGGCGGGTGGGCTGTTCGGCACCCTGCGCTTTGTGGACCGTGGCACGCTGAATCTGCCGAACACGGCGACTTGGTAAAACAAGAGAGTGATCTATCCCCGTGGCGAGCAGGCTTGCCCTGCGTTGGGCTGCGCAGCAGCCCCAAAGCCAGGCGCTGAGCCGTATCAGGTACACCGCGTTTTGCTTGATTGGGGGCGCTTCGCACCCCAACGCGGGGCAAGCCCGCTCGCCACAATAAGCCCACAAGCGCAGATTCCCTGTGGCGAGCAGTCTTGTCCTGCGTTGGGCTGCGCAGCAGCCCCAAAGCCAGGCGCTGAGCCGTATCAGGTACACCGCGTTTTGCTTGATTGGGGGCGCTTCGCACCCCAACGCGGGGCAAGCCCGCTCGCCACAATAAGCCCACAAGCGCAGATTCCCTGTGGCGAGCAGGCTTTTCCTGCGTTGGGCTGCGCAGCAGCCCCAAAACCAGACGCTGAGCCGTATCAGGTACACCGCGTTTTGCTCGATTGGGGGCGCTTCGCACCCCAACGCGGGGCAAGCCCGCTCGCCACAATAAGCCCACAAGCGCAGATTCCCTGTGGCGAGCAGGCTTGTCCTGCGTTGGGCTGCGCAGCAGCCCCAAAGCCAGGCGCTGGGCCGTATCAGGTACACCGCGTTTTGCTTGATTGGGGGCGCTTCGCACCCCAACGCGGGGCAAGCCCGCTCGCCACAATAAGCCCGCAAATTTTCCTTAACTGAACGGCATCAGGGCAAGCCCGCTCGCCACAGAGCCGTGGTTTGACTCGCCGCTGCCCACGCTGCGCGAGGCCATTGTGGCGTGTTTTATTTAGCCGCAGCCATCAGCTTGTTGACTTCGCTGCGCACCATGCCGGAGAACTCCGGTGGCGACATGCCGTCAAGCTCGGCACGCACCCATTCGGCCCATTTACCCTTGCGCTTGGCGCGCTCACCGAACAGTCGCGCAGCTTCGCCCTTGGCCTTGCCCAGGTTGCTTTGCCACAGGTCATAAAGACGGGACTTTTCATCTTCCAGCTCGGCACGTTCGGCGAGGGTCTTGTTGGCGAGATTGAAGCTCATGTTGAATTACCTGCTGCACAAATAGGTGCCATCTTACACCGTGGGTCGAAATATCCTGATCCGGATTTTGCTCCAAACCGGCTGCAGGCAAAAAAACTGCAACTTTTGCCGACGCCGGACACTCCATTGTTCACTGTCACATTCACCTGCAAGGAGTCACCCAATGGCCCGCAAAACCGCTGCCCAAGCCGTCGAAGAACAAATCAAGGATCAAGCGTTCAGTGAACTGACGGCGCTGATCGAAGAATCCGACAAGCTGCTTAAAAGCAGCGCAGCCCTGGTGGGCGAAGAAGGCGAAACCCTGCGTGAGCAGGTCGCCATCAAACTCAAGCAGGCCCTGGACTCGGTCTCCAGCGTGCGCGAGCGCAGCAAGCCGGTGGTGGATGCCACCGAGACCTACATCGGTGGTCATCCGTGGCAGACCGTGGCGATTTCCGCAGGCTTCGGTCTGGTGGTCGGCCTGTTGCTGGGTCGTCGCAACTGATTGCCGGGGGCTGCGCGCCCTGCGCAGCCCCTTTTACTCTCCCGCCAGCTCCCGTAACTGCTGAAGATCCTTCGCGTCAATCTCGATACCCGCCTCCAGCGACTTCGCCCGCGTGCGATGACGCCGATCACCCGGTAACCGCCGCAACCCTGCTGCATGCATTTGCCGCACCAGCTCCTGACTGCGCTCGGCGAAGCTTTGCCCGGCGGTTTTGCTCGGGTCGATCACGATCAGCAATTGCCCGGTCCAGGGCGTGCGTGCGCCCGGGTGATCCGCCCAGTTGAATTCGAAGGAAAAATTACCGCCCGTCAACGCCGCCGCCAGCAGCTCGACCATCATCGACAACGCCGAGCCCTTGTGCCCGCCGAATGGCAACAGCGCGCCGCCTTCAAGCACTGCCCTGGGGTCCTGGGTAGGCTGGCCCAGGCTGTCGACCCCCATGCCCGGCGGCAAGCGCTCGCCGTTGCGTGCGGCGATCTGCACATCGCCGTGGGCGATGGCGCTGGTGGCAAGGTCAAACACAATCGGCGGCCCGTCGGCACGCGGTGCGGCGAACGCGATGGGGTTGGTACCGAACAGCGGCCGGTCGGCGCCATGGGGCACCACGCAGGTCATGCTGTTGACCACACTCAGCGCCACCAGACCTTCCTCGGCGAAGGGCTCGACATCCGGCCACAGTGCGGCGAAGTGATGGGAGTTGTGGATCGCGAGCAAGGCGATGCCGGCGCTGCGGGCCTTGTCCACCAGCAGCGTACGCGCGGCTTCAAGGGCGGGCTGGGCAAACCCGTTGCAGGCGTCTACCCGCACAAAGCCGGAGGCCACATCCGTCACCAGCGGCACCGCATGGCCATTGACCCAGCCGCTGGCCAACGTACTCAGGTAACCGGGGATACGGAAAATGCCATGGCTGTGGGCGCCGTCGCGCTCGGCGCTCGCACAGTTGTGAGCCAGGATGGCCGCCACCTCGGCTGACGTGCCGTGCTTGATGAACAGGGCGTGCAGCAACGCCACCAGGTCGTTGAAACCGATGAGCGCGCAAGGAAGGTCGACGATCGGGGACTGGGCAGACATCTGTAGCTCCGATTTTATAATTGGGAGAAACAACAAGAATCCACATCGTCGATTAAACAACGCGGCCCGTGGCTGCTGTCAATGTCTGCTTCAGATATGTAACACCCTTGGCACTGCGCCTGCCATTACGGTGCGCACTGATGACAGCCCCGCAAATGGAACGCGCGCCATGACCCAGGTGAACCCGCCTTACTTTTTCGATGAGTTTCAACGCCCCGTCAGTCGCAAGACCCCCTCGGAACGCGAGCGTACTCTGGGGTTTTCAGTCAAGGACCTTGATTGGTTGCTGACCCTGTATTACGCCACGGACGCGGCGCGCCAGAACAACGAAGCACGCGACTACCCGATGAACGTGGAACGGCTGCTGGTCAATCTCAGCGACCAGCCCGCACTAGTGCTGGCCGGCGCCTTCATCATGAGCCCGACACCTGACGACGCTAAAGCCTTGCTCTTCACGCCCTATGGCGGCCTGGAGTTGTTCGACAGCCGTGCCGACCTGCTTGAGGGCGTGGAGGAACGCTTGAAACAGCCCGGCCAGCGTGCAGAGCTGCTGCAGTTTCTGGCCATCGATGAGCGTGACGCCTTGCCGGGCAAGGATCCATTGATCGTGAGCACCGCCGCCGTCCCCGGCGCCGTGATGGCGGACCAGCGCCAGGGCATTCTCGACGCGCAACAGAAAAACGTCGTCGCGATGCTGGACCAGTTGCGCAAGCTCCCCACCCTGCGCTGGATGCTCGACACGCTGCTCAACATCATGGCGCGGCGCTACTTTCCCAGCCTTGACCAGAGCGACACGCGGGTGGACTTTCTCGCCAGGGTCGCCACCGATGAGGAACATCGCCTGGGCGCCTCCATGCCCCTGCGCGAGGCACTTCTGCAGTTTTACGGCCGTCAGGGCTGGCCCACGGACCAGACCCGCACGTTCGCCAATCTCGGCCACGACACCCGCCAGCATACCCTGCAGCAACAGGCCAAAGACCAGCAGAACTGGGACAGCCTGGTCGCGCAAACCAGCGGTATTCTCTCGACCTTGCTGCACAGCCTGCTGCAAACCTATTGGAACGAAGACTGCCGGGACGGTCAGTCACGCCTGCAGTTTTTCGCGCGGGTGATCAGTGACAAGTTTCGCGTCGACCTGCTGTTCAAGCACCAGGACCAGATCGTGAGCACTGAAGAAAGCCAGACGCTGCGCGCGATATTTCTCGCAGACCAGGCCGCGCGCAGCACCTATGCAAGCACCCTGAAAATAGAAAAGGTTCAGGTTCATGCGCCCTATCAACATTACGTTGAATTGGCCAGCACCCTGCTGATCAGCAACTCCCACGCGTATTTCTATACCCAATCGCGGGGGTTGCAGGTGCTCAAGAACGTGGAAGAACTCAAGGGCATGCTGCAGGCCATGCTCAAGACGGCCGGGCATGAAGATGAGCTGCTCAATTTTCTGTCGCTGGATGAGCGCAGCGTGTTTATCGACATGGATCAGGTGCAAGTCACCGGCAAACCTGTCGCCGACGATGTCTTCCAGGACATGATCAAGGACATTGCGGCCAAACAGTTCAGCAACCTGGAGCATGCGCTGGGCCTGTATCGGCGCAGCGTCGGCACCATCAACCTGGGCGCCCTGCTCGATACCGCCCTGGACGTTCGCATCATGCTCGACAGCCGGCTGATGGAGCACGACGCTGGCGGACACTGGAGCGTGCACCCAGTCACCAGCGGCAATGGACGACCGAGTACGGTATTGGCGGAAAAGGCCAAGCTGCAGCTCAAACGAATGCGTGCCGTGCATGATGCGCTGGCACTGGAACGCAGCAAGCAGTTGACGCTGCGCGATCTGGCCGCCCATGCACTGGATGCGGAAATGGCCAAAGGGCATACGAACCTGAAGGCCGATGACGTCTACCTCAATACCTATTCCACGCCGGCAGGAGAACGCGAGAGGCGCGTGCCTGAAACCTCAATCGGCATGGTCGCGCACTTTATTGCGCGCCTGGCCGGGCAGGCTGACGCGCTTGGTCAGTCGGCGGTGCGCGGGTTTTACGGCAAGCCTGAAGCGGGCACTGCGTTGAAATTACCCAACGTGACGGTCGCCAGCTTCAATACAGTCATCGACAAGGTGCTGAGCAGCTTCGTCGACAGGGACCTGCGCACACTCCCCCATGTGCTGATCGACAACAACAAGGCACATCCGGCCCAGGGGCTGTTCGATGGCTTGAGCGGCGAAGCGCACCTCAGGCGCCTGTCACGTACCCTTGGCCCCACTCACGTCGCCTTGCTGGGCAGTGTGCTCAACAACGAGAGCATGACCCGGCTGACACGGCATGGCCTGAAAGGGTTTATCCCGGACGCCTACGGCCTGAGCCTGAGCGTCGGAACCCGCACCGATCCACTGACCAGCTGCTTTGTACTGACCGAACGCGGCGGCATCGACACCGAGCATTCCGGTGCGGCCATACTTTGGACGCCAGGGCGTGGCTATGAGGGGTTTGCCTCGGTCAAGACCTTGCGCGATACCCTCGACCGACGTGTACAGGATGAGCGTGAACGCTGGACGTTGGTTGAGCACCTGCCGCCGTCCAGGCGTGTGCCCCACCAGCGTTTCATGCTGGGCCCATTGCAGCGTATCGATGATCATCTGGTCAACAATCGCCAGTCCACCTATAGCCGCTTCGTGCTGGACGAGATCGACCACCTGCTGTCGATGAGGCTGGGAGCACAACGCTTTCAGGACTGTATGGACGCGTTGATCCGCCGCGCGCCGCCATCCAACCTGGACCGAGCCATCAACATCGCCCACGCCCTGATCAACCAGCAGGCGTTACCGGTATGGCTGGGCATGGCGGCGCAGGCAGACCAGCGCCTGCATGCCGAACTGCTCGAACAGTACCGCCTGAGCGCGCCGCAGGAGCGCGACTATCTGCACGGCATCACGCCCCTGCGCGATAAAGTCGGGAGCACGCTGAAAGCCCTGCTTGCAGCGCGCTTTCCCGACCACGCGACAGACCCGGAGCACGTGCTGATCACGCCACGCATCGAGCTGCAGGGCCACACGCAGACCCTGACGGATTTCGCCATGCGCCATCTGCCGCAATTGCGCGCCGAGGATATCCGGCCGACATCGCGTGCTGCCACCGGGCTGCCCGCCACGCTGGACGGGAACGCCGTGGTGCAACTGGTGCGGCAGCTGGATTTGAAGAGTATCTACCAGACGTTGCTCGCCACCCACCTCAACGGCAACACCGACGACACGCGCGTGCGCCGCCAACTCTTCTGCCGGCAGCTGCCCTGGCAACTGCTGCAGTACGCCCACGAACAAAAGCTCAATGAACGCCTGTCGGACGCGGCCTGGCGCCTGCTCCAGCAAGCCTTTGACATGCCCGATGCCGTGGCCCGTGCCGCCGTCAGCGGTGCGAAGGCGCTGATTCGACCGCTGGAGCTGATCGCCACCAAGGGCGCCTCCGTAGTCGCGGCCCTGGGCTGCTACCTGATCGGTGCCGAGGCAGCCGATCCCCTGGTGCTGTACGCGCCCTACAGCACCCGGCACGTATTGAAAGAGTACAAGGACGAAACCGAACTGCTGCATGAGTTCACATCCCCCGGCGCATTGCAGGACTGGGTGATCGGCCAGATGCAAACGGCTCATCAGACGACCTATCGCAATCTGTTGCGTCGGCCGAACGCGGACATTCATCTGGGCGCGTCGCCCGTCAGCGGCAATCTGCTGCATCGGTTGTTCGACGACAACCGCGAGATGCTCAACCGGATGCTGACCTGCCAGTTCACGCCATCGGGGCAACGACAGTGGGATGCGGTGAGCAGCCTGCTGAGCGAGGCTATCCCCAGAGGCCTGGCGTTCATGGCGGGCAAGCTCGCCTACCCGCTGGTGGTGTGGCGCAGTTATACGTTGTTCAAGGCCTCAGCCGAAGACCTGCAAGAGCATCGTTGGACAAGTGCACTCAAGACCTTTATCGCCGGCGTGGCCCAACTGGCCGCCCTGCGCGATGAACTGGACGCGCCGTTGCCTGGCTTGCCTGCGGCCAAACAGCCGTCGTCGCTCGAACAATGGCCAGCAGCCTCACCGCCCAAAGCGATGACTCTGGACACCTACAAAGTGACAGCCCCTGCGCGCACGCGTTTGAAGAAGTTTGAAGGCCAGGATGTTTCGCTTGACTCCCTGAACCTGAATGCGCAGACCCACACCTACGGAGAGAAGTACGGAGAGCGCCACTTTGTGCCCGCTGCGGGCAAGGTATACGCCGTGAGCAAAGCCGGTGAGCACTGGCGACTGGGTGCTACCGAGGATCGCGGCCCCTGGATACAACGCAATAGCCAGGGCATATGGGTGCTTGACCTGAACCGACACACCCCCCGCTATGGCAAGGTCCTGTCCCGCCTTGCCGATCGCTACTACCCTCCTACTGCCGAGCAGCATGGCATCAACGTGGAGGCGATTGGCATGCGCGCAATCAGCGCCGTGTCGAGTTGGAAGGCGCGCTGTATCAACGAAGCATTGAATGTCGCCACGTACTACGCCGTGACCTGCAAACGCAACATTCTGCACTTCGCCCCCTCACGTGATCCGTTGAGCCGGTGCGGCTTGTTTTTTGGCGACATGTTCGGCGTCGGTACCCTCAGCCCCGACCAATTGGGGCGGATCGAGCGCCGGATTGACGAAGTGCTCAATGAGCTGATCAACCCCAGCCTGATCACACCCGACTCCATGCGCTTTGTCAGTGGCACCGACCGTTACAACCCTGCGGATGCTTGCGCGTTCATTCTGCCTGGCGAAGCAGAACGCCGGATTTACTTGATGGACCGCTTTTTCGACCCGCTGCTGGACGTCTATCAGAACCGTCTCAACGCGCCGTTCGACATTGCCGCCCATGCACGTGCGGCCACCCTGATCCACGAGATAACCCACATAACCTGCGACACTGAAGACCTGGCCTACCTGGACTCGATGCGACCGTTTCCTGACTTGATCAACGTCAACATCAAAGGCGCCACGCAGCTCAAGACCACGCTGACGGACTTGCGTGAAACCGCGCTGTCGACGCTGACGCCAGCCTCGACGCTGTTCAGGACGTGGGACGAATTCAGCCAGACGTGGGAAGATTTCGGCAAAAGCACTTCGAGTACTTCACTCAAGGACAAGGTGCTGAGTGCCACCGGTACAAAAACGTTGCAGGATGCGCGGTCAGTGTTCATGAGTAACGTCGACAAGCGCATCGACACCATCCTGGCCAATGCAGACTCCATTACCTACCTGATCACCCACCTGGGACGCACGTTGGATGCGGGAGCCTGAACAGGCTCCCGGCGCGGTCGATCAGTCTTTCTGATCACGCAGGACGTTGCCCGAAGCGCCGTCGATGCGGGCTTCATACACGACGCCGTCGGACTTGCGTCCCTTGACTTCCCAGTAGCCGTTGTCGTCGGCTTCGGCCGCATAGACTTCGACATAGCCGGCCTTGGTCTTGGCCACTTCGATGGCTTTTTCAATCGGGATCCAGCCGGCGCCCGGCTTGTCGGCCAGCGCAGCGCCTGCGCTCAGCAGGGCGGAGGTTGCACATAGCGCGATGAGGGTTTTCTTCAGCATATTGGTTACTCCATCGTGGGAAACACAGACTCAAGTCCTGAAATTTTTAGGTGCGCGCCAACGAGAATAAGTTCCAATTGATGTGCATTCGCCATGATGCTGTTCTCGCCGTCCGCTCGGGGAGGTTAGAATGTGGGAAATCAGGATGAGTCAATGAGCGAAAATTCCGTTTCAGAAGCAGAATATGACGCCATCACCGACGCCGCGGCGCAGTGGTGCATGCGCCTGCATGCGGCCGACTGCACCGGCGCCGAGCGCCAGGCTTTCCAGCGCTGGCATGACGCTCATCCACTGCACGCCTTTGAATACGCAGCCATGCTGGAGATCTGGGACGTTGCCGAGCACCTGCCCCGCCCTCAAACCCAGCCTGTCGTGGTGCGGTTCAAACCGCGTAGCCGATTGCGCACCTATGCAGTCGCCGCTGCGATTTGCCTGGTAGCCTTGCCGCTGGCAGCGTTCACCGGTTGGGAAGCCGGCTGGCTGCCCAACGCCTATGAACGCTTCGAAACAACCAATGACGCACGCGTAGTCACCCTGGGTGATGGCAGCCAGGTGGAAATGAACCTGGGCACGCAACTGGTCTACGCCAATTACAGGGATCAGCGTCAACTGACGCTGAACAGGGGCGAAGCGTTTTTCAAGGTCAGCCATGACAGCGCTCACCCGTTTATCGTGCGGGCCGGCGACGGCCGGGTGCGTGTGACGGGCACTCAGTTCAACGTGTGGAAATATGAAGACCAGGTACGGGTGATGCTGCTTGAGGGCTCGGTGCAGATTTCCAGCGACACGGTGCACGGCAGCGTGCCGCTGACCCCGGGAATGCAGGCCAGCTACCAGCATGGCGATGCAACACCCAAGCTCCGCGCGATCAACCCCGGCGACTCGGCGCTGGCCTGGCGCCAGGGTAAGCTGGTACTCGATAATCTGGCCCTGGCCGATGCGCTGCCCTTGATCAATCGCTACCTGAGCAAGCCGGTGATGCTGGCCGACACGCCCACCGGGGCGATTCGCATCGGCGGCATCTACAACATCAATGAGGTCAACAACCTCATCCCTTCCCTGCCCAAGGTGCTGCCGGTCTACCTGACCCAGAACCAGGACGGCAATCCCGTACTCAATTCCATTCCGCGTAAAGCCCCCAAGGGCTGAGCCTTTTCGCCAGCCATCGCGGGCCCGCCTGCGCCTGATGTGTCCATTTTTGAAACACTTCCCCGCCTGCAATCGCCCGTATTGAGCGGATTCATGGTTTTGCCCTGGGCAGTGTTTCATCCTTGAGACAGCTCACAGGCGGCACTGGATCTGCGACATCGCCTCAGCGCTGTCTCATCCCTGAAACAGCATGGCCATCACTTTGCCCACAAAAAAATCTAACCTTTTGAATATAAACGTTAAATAAAAAGCGGCACGCCTTCTGCTCTACGTCTGTCAGCGCTGTTTAGGGTCAGCGCGACGACTAAGGACTGCCACCGTGGACACACACAATCCTGGCTCACTGAGCCTCCTGCTGATCGGCTGCGCACTGAGTGCCGTCGTGAGCCTGCCAGTGCTGGCGGCGAATGATGGAGTGATCGTGATCGAGCGTCAGGTGCAACCTTATGCCATTGGCCGTGCACGCGGCACCGACCCCTACCCCATCACCGCCAATGCCAACCCGACCGGGCAAATCCGCGCCGTCACCAACGAACTCAGCGACCACGACATCGCTGGCATCAGCAGCGGTTCCAGCGTTACCCGCAGCGTCATGCCCAATGGCGACCTGAACGGGTTGAACGCCATCGGTGCCGGTAACAGCCTGGGTGCCGCCAGCGCGGCGGGCCAGGGCGGCGGCAGCGCTGGCATCTCGGGAACGGTCAACGGCGCAGTCTCACGCGGCCTCGCACCGCTGAACAACCTCGGCGGCATGATCGGCGGAGCGATGAAATGAATCATCTCTGGATGCTCCTGGCCATGATGAGCTGCTCGGCAGCCATGGCCGACACGACCGGCAACAACGCCAGCATCGATAACTCGGGCCAGCAATACAACGGCGCGGTCTCGATCAACCAGGCCGCCGGTGACCAGCAACAGCTGAGCAACAACCTCGCCATCGCCGTGGGCCATAACGCCCGGGCCACTGTCTCCGTCACACAGAAAATCAGCGGCGCCGCCGCCGACCGCTCCCTGAGTGCCAGCACTGCGATTCAGGGCAACGCTTTCAGCCATGGCAACGGTGCACTGAGCGTCAATCAGTCGGCCGGGGCCCAGAACCAGATGATCAATGCCGTGCGCGTCAGCCTGACCACTGGCCCGCAAAGCATCGACGACAGCGTCATGTCGCAACAGACCGTTGCGCTTGCAACAGACTCGGGATTGACCTCTACCACTGGCAGCCGCCAGGTCGTTACCAGCGACCAGGCCTTCACCGGCAGCCGTGGAGTGGTACAGGTCAACCAGAGCGCCGGGGTGGGGAACCGAGTGGCTAACACCCTGAATGTGCGACTCAACTGATGGAGCTGAGTCGCCTGCCGGACCGTATCAACACTTAAATCACTAATTAGAAGCAAGGAGATACACCATGAAAACCACCACAGCGCTCAAACCACTGGCTTTCGCTCTCGCTGCGCTCATGGCTGTTGCAGCCCAGGCAGGCGGCTACCACGCGCCTACCACTGCTGCCGCGACTACCGTTGACGGCCAGAGCAACAAGGGCAACACCGTACTCAACGACAAAACCGAAAACAACGCGTCGACCACTGACTCCTACAACCACATCAGCGGCGTGGCCAACGGCAACGTGCTGAGCGGTGACAACAACCAGGGCAAGAACGACGTGGCCATCGTTTCCGGCGATGCTGACTTCGTGTTCGCCAGCACCGGCACCGCGCAATCCAACAGCGGCAACCTGGCAATCAACGGCGGCTCGCAAAACAATGCTTCGCTCAACAGCAGCGGCAACAACGCTTCCGGCGTGATTCAGTTGAACGCAGCCACCGGCACCTCCAACCAGGGCAGCAACAGCGTTGCTATCGCCTCCGGCAATGGCGACAGCGGCGCAGCCGTTGTATCCGGCGTGCAGGATGTGTCGGGCAACCTGACCGTGAACCTGAGCAGCGGCCATGGCTGGGGTGCCAAATCGGTGGTCACCAACAACGCCAGCGTGAACAACTCGCTGAACTACAGCTCCGGCGTATCGAACTCCAACGTACTGTCGGGCAGCAACAACCAGGGTCAGAACAACGTAGCAATCACTCGCTTCTGATGCAGATCGGGCCTTGCCAACAAGGCCCCTTTCATTCCAGTGTCCAACAGGTCACCTGATCATGCGCCGCGTTGTCTTTCTCCTTTTGTTCACACTCACCGGCCCGACCTGGGCGGGGCAAATGGCAGTCGTCATGCCCAACGGTGCGGTGGTGTACAAAAAGGTCGAGAGCATCCGCGAGCGCAAGTTCGCCAACCTGGTGGAACAGAAAACCGATTTCAGCTGCGGCGCCGCCGCGCTGGCGACCATCCTGCGCCAAGCCTATTGGATGGACGTGGATGAAGACCACATCATCAAGGGCATGCTGGTCAACGCCGACCAGGACCTGGTGCGCACCCAGGGCTTCTCGATGCTCGACATGAAGCGCTACCTGGAAAGCATCAACATGCGCGCCAAGGGCTATCGCATCGCCCCCGACGTGTTGATGACCGTAAAGGTGCCGGTCGTGGTCCTGCTGGAAATTCGCGGCTACAAGCATTTTGTGGTGTTGCAGCGTGCCGACAAGGAGTGGGTGTACATCGGCGATCCGGTGCTGGGCAACAAGCGCTACGCCAGGGACGACTTCGTCAAGGGCTGGAATGGCATCGTGTTCGCCGTGATCGGTGAAGGCTACGACAAGACCAACGCCCTGCTCACCCCGCGCGTGCCGCTGACCGCCAGGAACCAGTTCAACGCGTTCAGCCCGGTACGTGACAGCGAATTGATGGAATTCGGTTTTATCCAGAGCGACTTCTTCTAGAAGCGCAATAAGGGGCAGGACGCTCCAGGAGCACACGATGAACACTTTCCGTTGGTTGACGGTCATCTGCCTGGCCGCCTCTGCACCGGTGCATGCGTCCTCGGCGTTCAAGCCGATCGAGCTCAAGGATGCGGAGATGGCCGACTTGCGCGGGCGTTACGTGATGCCGGGGCGCATCATCAGCTTTGGCATCGTCATGAGCAGCACCTGGACCAATGCTGCCGGCGCCACCGTGACCGGCAGCGCGGCCATGCAGGTCAACGCGTCCACCGTCACCCCGCAATTTTATGTGCAGGTATCGGGCAACGATGGCACAGGCGTGAGCAGGCAACCTGAAGGCACCGGCACAGTCGTCGGTGGCGCGGGCCTGGGCACCGGCCAGGGCGTGGTGCAAAGCGTTCGCGCGGCCGGGGATGGCAACGCTGCCACCAACGGCGTGGACATCAACGTGAGCAAAAACGGCCTGGCCCCGGCCAACTACGCGCAGTCCGGACAGGCGCTGCTGGCTGGCCAGCCGATTACCGGTGGCACGGCGGCAGGCCAGGTCACGGTGAGCGCCAATAATGGCGGGCTGCAAATGGCCCTCCAGGCCAGCAACAACCAGGGCAATGCCGTGCAGCAGATCGGCGCCGGCAACGTGCTGCAAGGCACCGTCATTCAAGGCAACGGCAACGCGGTCAGCAACCTGACCCAACTCAATGTGGTCATGGGCAACAACGGTTTCAACAACATCACGCAGAACCTCAATCTGGATCAACTCAAGGGCCTTCGCCCCTCCGGTTATTGAACTACGCTGAGCCTCGACACTTACGCATTAAAAGGGACGGCTTATTTCATGCATCGATCTGTATCGTTACGTGCCGTGGTTTGTTTGAGTGCGCTCCTGCCCGCCTCCGTGCTTTATGCCGCACCGGACGCTGATATCGAAACACTGAAGCAAGAACTGCTGGAGCTCAAGCAACGCTATGAAGTGCAGCAAAAAGCACTGGCCGTACTGGAACAACGTGTAAGGCAAGTAGAAGATCAACCCGCAACACCCGCCCCCAAACGCCTGGCCAAATCCCCTGCCGACTTCCAGAAAGGCGGCACCACCGTGGCCGGCCATACGTCCGGCGTAGGCGCGGCGGCGGCCTCCGGCGGCGCGGGCGGCGGCAGTTCCTACGGGCAGAACCTCAAGGACGACTCGGCCCCGGCGCAAAGTGTGAGCAACCTGTACAACGAAGCCAGTGGCTTTTTCGGCAACGGCAGGTTCAGCCTGGAAACCGGCATCACCTACGCGCGCTACGATGCACGCCAGTTGTCCCTCAACGGCTTTCTCGCGCTGGACTCGATCTTCCTCGGCAATATCAACCTGGACCGCATCAAGTCCGACAGCTGGACCCTGGACCTGACCGGGCGCTACAACCTGGACAACCGTTGGCAGTTCGACCTGAACGTGCCGGTGGTGTACCGCGAATCCACCTACCAGTCAGGCGGTGCGGGCGGCAGTTCTACCGCCATGTCGGAAGGCTCGGTAACGCGCGATCCGACCATCGGCGACGTCAATGCCGGCGTCTCGTACAAGTTCCTCGACGAAAGCGCGCACCTGCCCGATGCGGTCGTGTCGGTACGGGTCAAGGCGCCCACCGGGGCAGACCCGTACGGCATCAAGCTGATCCCGAAACCGGGCAACGACAACCTCGCCATTCCCGAGAGCCTGCCCACCGGCAACGGCGTGTGGTCGGTGACGCCGGGCATCTCGCTGGTCAAGACCTTCGACCCGGCGGTGCTGTTCGGCTCGCTGTCCTACACCCACAACTTCGAGGACTCGTTCAGCGACATCAGCCCCAACGTCAATCAGAAGGTGCCCGGCAAGATCCAACTGGGCGACAGCTTCCAGTTCGGCGTGGGCGTGGCATTCGCGCTGAACGAGAAGATGAGCATGTCGTTCTCGGTGTCCGACGTGATACAGCGCAAAAGCAAGGTCAAGCAAAGCGGGCAGGATTGGCAGTCGGTGGTGTCCAGCGATGCCAACGCGGGCTATTTCAACGTGGGCATGACGATTGCGGCGTCGGACAACCTGACCATCGTGCCGAACCTCGCGATCGGCATGACGGACGATGCGCCGGACTTTACGTTCAGCCTGAAGTTTCCGTATTACTTCTGAATGCCCAACGCGTCCTTGGGTGCGGACTTGTTGTGGCGAGAGGGCTGTCGTGGCGAGCGGGCTTGCCCCGCGTTGGGGTGCGCAGCGCCCCCCATCGAGCAAAACGCGGTGTACCTGATACGGCTCAGCGCCTGGCTTTGGGGCTGCTGCGCAGCCCAACGCAGGACAAGCCTGCTCGCCACAAGGAATCTGCGCTTAACTGAACGGCATTAGGGCAAGCCCGCTCGCCACAACAACCCAATCACCCGCGACAAGCCCGCTAGCCTCAAGGTGTGGACGTGGAGTGGGCGCGTCTAGCGGATCTGGTGCTTGTGCAATAACCGGTAGAACGTGGGCCGGGAGACGCCCAGCACGCGGGCCGCGATGCTCAGGTTGTCGCTGTGTCGATTGAGCACGTCGCACAACGCCTGGCGTTCGGCGCGGTGCTTGTAGTCTTCCAGTGTGGCCATGGGTGGCGACACGGCCCGCTTGCCCAGCAAGCCCAGGTCGGTGGCCTCGATCTGGCGCCCTTCGGCCAGTACCAGACCGCGGCGTACGCGGTTGGCCAGTTCACGCACGTTGCCCGGCCAGGGATGCTGCCCCATGGCAACCAGCGCGTCTTCGCTGAAACTGCGCGGGCGGCGGCCGGTTTCCTGGCTGTAGAAGCGTGAAAAGTGGTTGGCCAGCATCGCGACGTCACCGTGCCGCTCGCGCAGGGGCGCGGTGACCACTTGCAGCACATTCAGGCGGTAATACAGGTCTTCGCGAAAGGTGCCCTTGACCACCGCCGCTTCGAGGTCGACGTGGGTCGCCGCCAGTACCCGCACATCCACCGGTATCGGCTGACTGCCGCCGACGCGTTCGACCTGTTTTTCCTGGAGAAAGCGCAGCAGGTTCGCTTGCAGCTCCATCGGCAGGTCGCCGATTTCATCGAGAAACAGGGTGCCGCCATTCGCGGCTTCGATGCGGCCGATCTTGCGCTGATGGGCGCCGGTAAACGCGCCTTTTTCATGGCCGAACAGTTCGGACTGGATCAGGTGTTCGGGGATGGCACCGCAGTTGATCGCCACGAATGGCCTGGCATGACGCTGGGACTGGCGGTGCAGGGTCTTGGCGACCAGCTCCTTGCCGGTGCCGCTGTCACCGCGAATCAGCACCGGTGACTCGGTGGGCGCCAACTTCGACAGCAACTTGCGCAGCTCGCGGATCGCCCTGCTGTCGCCGAGTAATTCGTGTTCGGGCCCGTCCACCGGCGTGTTGCCCTTGCCGCGCAAGCGCGCCATGCCGAACGCACGGCCGAGAATGACCTGCACTCGCGACACATCGAACGGCAGGGTATGGAAGTCGAAAAACCACTCGCAGACAAAATCGCCGACGTTCTGCAGGCGCAGTACGTCCTGGTCGAGCACAGCAATCCATTCGGTGCCGCTGCGGCTGATCAGTTCCTTGACGGCCTCGGGGCGCTCCAGGTGATACGGCTGCAAACGCAACAAACCGATATCACAGGAGCGGTCCCCTACCGTTTCCAGTGCGCAACTGTCCACGTCCCAACCGGCGGCGCGCAAACCGGGCAGCAGGCCGTGACAATCGTCACAGGGGTCAACCACAAGCAAGCGTCGCGGGACGGGTGTAACAATCATGACTATTCCTTGGCGTCAAAATTGTTAAAGTTATTTATAAACAAGGATTTGGGACGCCTGACTGCCACACTATCAATTTATTGACGATCACTATGTAACATTTCGCTATAAGTGCGGGCAAAAAGCCACCGTCTCCATCCGCAGATCAAGCCTTGAAAATTAATTGCGTCAGTATGTGACCCGAACCCGGGCATCGTGCATCAGTACAAGTAACCCACCGCACGGTCAGCCCAACCGCCGGTGCTGACTTGAATGGGCATACAGAGAGAAGACCCACATGAACGCCCCGCTCCGCATCAACGAAGCTCTTTTGATCGCAGACCGTGCCTTCCAGCCCTTTCAGTGCGTGGCCTGGCATGATGGCGTTGGCGCCCTCAGCCTGAGCGTCATCGACCGCACCAACACCCGCATCGGCAGCAAGCAGCTGTCGTCAAGCGCTTACACCGACCCGGCGCAATTGGAAGATCTGCTGTTGCAGGCCCGTGCCGAACTCGACGAGCACGGCTACCAGTTGCAGTCCTGGGCAATGCCCAAGTAAGGCATGACCCTGACGGGCGATCACTGCAAACAGTGATCGCCCGTTTAAGCTGGGCCTCTAAGAGCCTGCGCGCGGCGCGAGAATAAAGCGTTCGAACGCCTCCGCCGCGCCATCATCCAGATTGCTGCCGGTGACGACAGTCGCCTGGTGCTTGACGGTTTCTTCCGCCTGGCCCATGGCAATCGACAACCCCGCCACGTGAAACATCGCCGGGTCATTGCCGCCGTCGCCAATGGCGGCGGTCTGCGCAAGCGGCACCCCAAGGTGCGCCGCCAGGGTCTTCAAGGCCTCGCCCTTGTTGGCCAGCATCGCCGTCACATCCAGGTAAACCGGTTGCGAACGTGATACCTGAGCCAGGCCCTCTACCTTGGGATGCAACTGCGCTTCCAGCTCCACCAGCAAGCCGGTGTTGTTGCTGGCCGCGACAATCTTGTCGACCCGATCCAGGTACGGCTCGAAACTCTCCACCACGATTGGGCCATAGCCCAGCCCTGCAGCCTCGCGCGGCTCCATAGGCCCCGGCGGATCACGCCGCAACCAGTCACCGTCGGCGAACACCCAGACTTCCACGTCCGGCTCGGCCGAGAACAGCGCCAAGGCAATCAGCGCCGCCTCCGCCGGCAGGTGGTGGGCAACCAGAATGCTGCCATCGGGGTTGATCAGCGTGCCACCGTTGAAGCCCGCCACCGGCACATCGATGCCGAAGGCCTCGATCAGATGATGCATGGCCTTGGGCGGCCGCCCGCTGGCCAGACTGAAAAACACCCCGGCCTCGCGCAACGCCCGCACCGCATCGGCAGTGCGCTGGCTGAGGCGGTGGTCCGGATGCAACAAGGTGCCGTCCACGTCACTCAGGATAAAACGGATGGGATGGATCGCCGCGTCACTCATCCGAGGCTGTGCCAGGTGCGGCCGTCGCGCGCCAGCAATGCATCGGAGGCGGCCGGGCCGTCCTCGCCCGCCTTGTAGGCCTGGATCCCGTCGTCCTGCTGCCACGCATCAAGAAACGGCTGCACCGCACGCCAGCCGTTTTCGATGTTGTCGGCCCGCTGGAACAAGGTCTGGTCGCCGGTCATGCAGTCGTAGATCAGGGTTTCGTACCCGGTCGACGGCTGCATCTCGAAGAAGTCCTTGTAGGCAAAACCCAACTGGATGTTGGCCATGTCCAGGGTCGGCCCGGGCTTTTTCGCCAGCAGGTCGAACCACATGCCCTCGTTGGGCTGAATCTGGATTTTCAGGTAGGTGGGCTCTAGTTCGTCCACATCGGTGTCGCGAAACTGCGCGTAGGGCGCAGGCTTGAAGCAGATCACGATTTCGGTGTCACGCACGCTCATGCGCTTGCCGGTACGCAGGTAGAACGGCACGCCTACCCAGCGCCAGTTGTCGATCATCACCTTGAGGGCAACAAACGTCTCGGTGCTGCTGTCGGGCGCCACGTTGGCTTCTTCGCGGTAGCCGGGCAGTGACTTGCCGCCGATTTCGCCGGCGGTGTACTGCCCCCGCACCGAGTTGGCCCGCGCATCTTCCAGCGACCAGGGCCGCACGGCACCGATCACCTTGGCCTTTTCACCCCGCACCGCGTCGGCACCGAAGGCCGCCGGCGGTTCCATGGCGACCATCGCCAGCAATTGGAACAGGTGATTAGGCACCATGTCGCGCAGGGTGCCGGTTTTCTCGAAGAAATTACCCCGGGTTTCCACGCCAACGGTTTCGGCGGCGGTGATCTGCACGTGGTCGATGTAATGGTTGTTCCAGAACGCCTCGAACAGCACGTTGGAGAAACGGCTGATCAGGATGTTCTGCACCGTCTCCTTGCCCAGGTAATGGTCGATGCGATAGATCTGCTTCTCGCTCATCACCTTGAGCAGGCACGCGTTCAGCGCTTCGGCGGTCGCCAGGTCGGAGCCGAACGGCTTCTCGATGACCACGCGGCGGAAGCTCTCGTCGGTTTCCGTCAACAAACCGGCACTGCCCAGGCGCTGCACCACTTCACTGAAGAAGCGCGGCGCGGTGGCCAGGTAGAACACCGCGTTGCCGGTGCCGCTGTCGGCGATCTTCCTGCCGATGTCGGCGTAGGTGCTGTCGTCGAGAAAGTCGCCCTCGACATAGCTGATGCCCTTGGCCAATTGCGCCCACAGCTCGGGGTCGAGGGCATTCTCGGCATTGCCCTTGACCTTGCTCGCGGCTTCGGTGCGAATGAAATCTTCGAGCTTCTTGGCGAAATCGGCATCGCTGATGGCGTTGTGATCGACGCCGACAATCCGCAGGCCATCGCCCAACAAGCCATCACGGCTAAGGTTGTACAGCGCCGGCATCAGCAGGCGCTTGACCAGGTCGCCATGGGCGCCAAACAAAAACAGCGTGGTGGGTGGTGCGGGCTCGGCCTGTGGTTTTTTGCCGTTGGCGGTCATTTTTTGGAAGTCTCCACGTGACCGCCAAAGCCGAAGCGCATGGCAGAGAGCATTTTGTCACCGTAGGTGCTCTGCTGACGCGAGCGGAAGCGTGCGAACAGCGAGGTGGACAGCACCGGGACCGGCACGGCCTGCTCCATGGCGGCTTCGATGGTCCAGCGGCCTTCGCCACTGTCGGCGACGGAACCGGAGTAACCGTCGAGTTTCGGGTCGGTGGCCAGCGCGTCGGCGGTCAGGTCCAGCAACCACGACGACACCACGCTGCCGCGGCGCCAGACTTCGGCGATGTCAGCCACATTGAGGTCAAAGCGCTGGTCCTGGGGCAGATTGTCCGAGTTCTTGGTCTTGAGGATGTCAAAGCCTTCAGCGAACGCCTGCATCATCCCGTACTCGATGCCGTTGTGGATCATTTTGACGAAATGCCCGGCGCCCGCAGGTCCGGCGTGGATGTAGCCGTGCTCGGCACGCGGATCGGCGCTGGCGGAACGGTCCCTGGTTCGCGGGATGCTGCCAACGCCCGGGGCCAGGCTCTTGAAGATCGGGTCGAGGCGCTGCACGGTCTCGACGTCGCCGCCGATCATCATGCAATAGCCGCGCTCCAGGCCCCAGACGCCGCCGGAGGTGCCGACGTCCACATAGTGCAGGCCCTTTTCCGCCAGGGCCTTGCCGCGGCGTACGTCGTCCTTGTAGTTGGTGTTGCCGCCGTCGATGATCACGTCACCGTCTTCCAGCAGCTCGCTCAACGCATTGATGGTGTCTTCGGTCGGGTCGCCTGCCGGCAACATGACCCACACGGCGCGAGGCTTCTGCAGCCCGGCCACCAGGGCTTTCAAGTCGGCGACGCCGGTGGCGCCCTCCTCGCTCAAGCCTTTGACGAATGCTTCGTTACGGTCATAAACAACGGTGGTATGCCCATTGAGCATCAGGCGCCGCGCAATGTTACCGCCCATGCGGCCTAGTCCAATAATCCCCAGTTGCATGTGCTGATGCTCCTAACTGCTAAAAAATGTGTGACATAGTTTATAGCGCAATGAGGCTAATGAGGGTTAGTCCAGAGCGGATAGCGGGAGTTTCATGCTAAAAAAGTTGCCATCGTTTCACCATCACTGCGGCAAAAGTCACACGACCACCAAAAATAAAAAAGTTCCCTTGATGGAAAAAAGAATTCAGAATTGCTTCCGACTGATGCCGAGAACTCCCATTCTGCGTTCCGGCACCGCGATCTACCGGCTATTTGCGAGGCAAGCAATGAGCACAGCACAGATGTCCCGTCCTCCACAGACGCTTTACGTCAGCATCCGTCGCGATGAATTGCGCCAGTTGAAGGACGAACGCGATCAACTCCAGCAGGAAGTCCTGCGTCTGCGCTCGCACCTGCAAGGCCAGCTCGAACAGACCTCCGGCGCCCGCCCTGCGCTGTGCTGAACCGCTCTGTAAGATAATGCTTACAGAGCGCTGACAAAGTTTTCACACTCTCTCCCCGATACTCCCCGCCCGAAGGGCCACCCCATGCAAGGGCGGCCTCTGTTGGCGCGCGTTTCTGCGCGCCGGCTGAAAATAATTGGGTTGGAGCGTTGGATGGTGATGTTCAAGCGCAGCACTGCGTCTGCAAAAGGCTTTGATTGGGCCGGCTTCGGTTGGCTGTTTCTGTTCTTCTGGTACTTCTCGGGTATTACCCAACTGCTGATCCAGCTGACCGGCACTTCCGGTTTCAGCGGGTTTCGTCAGGCCTTCTTCATGAGTGCGCTGTGGCTGGCGCCGATGCTTTTATTCCCGCGCCGTACACGCTTGCTGGCGGCTTTGATCGGTGTGGTGCTGTGGGCATGTTCCATGGCCAGCCTGGGTTATTTCTTCATTTACCAGCAGGAATTTTCCCAGAGCGTCATCTTCATCATGTTCGAGTCGAACATCTCTGAAGCCGGCGAGTACGCGACCCAATATTTCGCGTGGTGGATCGTGCTGGCGTTTATCGCCCACACCGCCTTCGCCGTGTTCCTGTGGACCCGCCTGCGCCCGGTGTACATGCCGCGCGGGCAGTCGATGCTGGCCGCTGCCGCCATCGTGCTGGCCGTGGTCGGTTACCCGCTGGTCAAGCAGATCGCCACCAGCGACACCATGGAACAGGCCATCGACCGTTTCGAAACCCGTATCGAGCCGGCCGTGCCGTGGCAGATGATCGTGGCTTACCGTCGCTACACCGAACAGCTGGAAAACATGCAGGGCATGCTCACCAGCGCCAGCCAGATCCCGCCCCTGAAAAACCTCAAGGACAACAACGCCGGTCAGCCGTCGACCCTGGTGCTGGTCATCGGCGAGTCGACCAACCGCCAGCGCATGAGCCTCTACGGCTACCCGCGCAACACCACGCCGGAACTCGACAAGTTGCGTGATCAACTGGCGGTGTTCGACAACGTCATCACCCCGCGCCCCTACACCATCGAGGCGCTGCAACAGGTGCTGACGTTCGCCGACGAAGAGAACCCCGACCTGTACCTCAAAACTCCGTCGATTGTCAGCGTGATGAAACAGGCCGGTTACAAGACCTACTGGATCACCAACCAGCAGACCATGACCAAGCGCAACACCATGCTGACGACCTTTTCCGAACAGGCCGACGAGCAGGTGTACCTCAACAATAATCGCAACCAGAACGCCCGCCAGTACGACGGCGACGTGCTGGCGCCCTTCGCCAAGGCCCTGGCCGACGGCGCCGAGCGCAAGTTCATCGTGGTGCACCTGTTGGGCACACACATGAGCTACCAGTACCGCTACCCGCCCAGCTTCGACAAGTTCACCGACCGCCAGGGCGTGCCGAAGGGCGTCAGCGATGCGCAGTTGCCAACCTACAACAGCTACGACAACGCGGTGCTGTACAACGATTTCGTGGTGTCGAGCCTGATCAAGGACTACGCCAAAAGCGATCCCAACGGCTTTTTGCTGTACCTGTCGGACCACGGCGAAGACGTGTTCGACTCCGTCGGTCACAGCACCCTGGGCCGTAACGAAGCCAAGCCGACCACGCCGATGTACACCATCCCGTTCATGGCCTACGCGTCGCCCAAATGGCGCGAAAGCCACGACTGGAGTTTTGCCGGCGACCTGCAACGCCCTTACAGCAGCTCGCAGTTGATTCACACCTGGGCCGATCTGGCCGGGTTGAGCTTCGACGAATGGGACCGCAGCCGAAGCCTGGTGAGTGACAGCTTCAAGCCGCGTCCGCTGATGATCGGCAATCCTTACGAGACCAAACAGAAGGGCTTGATCGACTTCAGCCTGATCAAGCCGAAGAAGATCGAACCGAACGAGGTAGTACTCAAGTAGCCCACCCCCTGAAACAAGAAGATAATAATCATTCCTGTTTAAGCCTAAAGTTGCACGACTCCTTTCGTCTTTGAGCCAAGGCCTTTTTTATCGAAAAGGCTACAAAGAAAAAAGGAGTCTGCCACCATGCTTTCGCCCTTCACCCGCTCCATCACCCTCACCCTCGGCCTCTTCGGCGGCGTCTTCAGCCCCGAGCTTCTGGCTGAAACCGATCCCGAGCACACGCCTTCCACGGCACTCGAACTGGCCGCCACCAGCGTCACCGCCGAGGGCCTGGATACCAACACCGAACACACCGGGGCCTACACCACCGGCGCCATGAGCACCGCCACGCGCCTGAACCTGTCCATCAAGGAGACCCCGCAATCGGTCTCGGTGGTCACCCGCCAGCAAATGGACGACTTCAACCTCAACACCCTGACCGAGGCCTTGCGCCAGACCACCGGCGTCGTGGTGCAGCACAACGACTCGGACAGGGCCTCGTACTCGGCCCGCGGCTACGGCATCAGCAACTTCCAGGTCGACGGGATGCTCAATACCTTCGGCTTCATGAAGTCCGACGCCGACACCATCATTTACGACCGTATCGAAGTGGTACGCGGTGCCACCGGCTTGACCACCGGCGCGGGCGACCCGTCGGCCACAGTCAATATGGTGCGCAAGCGGCCGACCGGCCAATGGCAGGCTAAAACCGGGCTCAGCGCCGGCAGCTATGACAACTACCACAGCTACGTGGACGTGGGCGGCCCGCTGGCGTTTGACGGCAGGCTGCGCGGGCGCGGCGTGCTGGCCTACCGCGACAGTCAATCGTACCGTGACAACTACACGCTTCAGCGCGTGGTGGGCTACGGCATTCTGGAAGGCGACCTGAGTGACGACACCGTGCTTGCGGTGGGCTATGACTATCAGGACAAGCAGGTGCAAGGCACCTCCTGGGGCACCGTGCCTTACTGGAACAGCCAGGGGGGCAAGGCCGGGCTGTCACGCTCCACCAACATGGCCGCGCACTGGAGCTCCTGGCCGCTGACCGACAAAACCCTGTTCACTACCCTCGATCACAAACTGGGCGGGGACTGGCGCCTGAAAGCCGCTTACACCCACCGACAAAGCGATACCGACGGCAAGGTGTATTACGGCGGCACCGGCTTCCCGAATGCGGACCGCAGCGGCATGGGCGCCTGGGCCAGTCGCATGGTCGGCACCTCCAGGATGGACGTGTTCGACTTCAACCTTTCCGGCGCCTATTCGTTACTGGGGCGGCAGCATGAATTGATGATGGGCTACGGCCAATCGCAGCAAAGAGACGCTTCGCCGCATCAGCGCAATGTACTGCCCGACGGCTACCGCACCATCGAAGACTGGAAGCACATGGGCGGCATCGGCAAGTTTGCCGATGTCACCACCGGTCTCAAGGGTGAACACAGCCGCAAGGAGCAGAAAGCGGGCTACCTGGCCACACGCCTGAGCCTGACTGACCGCACGCACGCGGTACTGGGCAGCCGCTATGGCAGTTGGGAAATCGAAAACTCCTGGCCCCAATACGATAATGACGACCAGTGGATCAAGTCCGATAAAAACCACCAGGTCCACAATGATATGTGGACGCCCTACGCCGGGCTGCTTTACGACCTGACCCCGGCCTACACCGTTTACGCGAGCTACACCGACATCTTCAAACCGCAGGACCGACGTGATGCCGGCAGAAAATACCTGGAGCCCGTGGTCGGCAGCAATTATGAGGTGGGCCTCAAGGGCAGCCTGCTCAATGAGCGCTTGAACCTTGCCACCGCCTATTTCTGGAGTACCCAGGACAACGTTGCGGATCTGGACGACTCAGTGCCGCCGGACCCAAAGACGAGAGAGTCGTTCTACAAATCAGGCGGCAAGGGCAACAAGGTGCGCGGGTTTGAAGTGGAGCTGGCCGGTGAAGTGATGCCCGACTGGAATATCACGGCGGGCTACACCTACACCCACTCCGTGAACGGCAAAGACCAACGCAACAACGTCGAGCAACCGCTGAACCTGCTGCGGCTGTCGAGTGCATATCGGCTGCCGGGCGCGTGGCGCCAGTTGACGGTGGGCGGCGCCTTCAACTGGCAGAGCGAAACCTATGCCTGGAGCGACAGGCCGACCGGCGAGCGCGACGCCAAGGGCAACCCCATCACCACTCGGGCGAAGATCACTCAACAGGCCTACTCGCTGGTGAACCTGATGTCCCGCTACCAGTTCAACGAACATGTTTCGGCGTCGCTTAACGTCAATAATTTATTCGATAAAAAGTACTATGAGCGCGTCGGCTTTTATAACGGCGTGTACTGGGGCGACCCACGCTCGATCACGTTGGCGATGGACTGGAAACTCTGAGGTCCGCGTCTGCAACGTTAACAAAGTTGTTATCACTGACTGTTGCTTGGGTTAATTTCCACTTAATAAGATCGCCCCACAATCGCCCCATGAGTTCGCCCGTGGAGCGAACGAACAACGATCACTCTTAATGGAAATACTGCCATGAAACTTTCGACCTTGATGCTTGCCAGCCTGATGACCCTGACCTCCGCCGCCGCCTTTGCAGAAGGTGGCTCGGAGCGTTCGAAGCAGTTCTACAATGACTTCACCTTCATGCAGGAAAAGACCCACGGCACTAACGAACAAACTGCTTCCGCTGACGGCAAGACATTAAAAGCCGATACCGACGAACAGCAGCAGCCAAACAGTTAATTTAACGCTTCGTTAATCTGCACCACCCGTTACCACTGCGCGCCTTTGGCAAACGGTTTATTGGGCGCCATTTAATGGCGCCCTTTTTTTTGCGGTTATTTATTAAAGCGGTTTATTCCAGAACAGCATGCGGCCATTGGCCGGATCAAATACCGAATCATCGAACCCGAACTTTCGATAGGCCGACTGTGCCACTTCATTGCCTTCCAGCACTTCCAGGGTGATTTTGCAGCAGCCGCGCTGGCGCGCGATTTCCTCGACCTTTTGCAGCATCTTCTGGCTCAACCCCAGGCCGCGAAACGCTTCCATCACCGCCACATCGTGGACGTTGACCAACGGGCGACAGGCAAAGGTGGAAAAGCTTTCAAAACAATTGACCAGACCGGCAGGCTCGCCCCCCACAAACGCCAGCACGCTGAAAGCGTAGGGGCGCTTGGCCAGTTCGGCCGGCAGTTGCTGCACAAGGTCGGCGGGCAGGCTGTGCCCCCCGCCCATGGGGTGTTCGGCGTAATGGTTGAGCACCAGGGCAATCGCCTCGGCGTGCACCGGATTGGTGTAACTGGCTTGCAACACCAGGATATCAGGGGTGTCCATCAGCGTCCTCGATCATGACAGCAAGGGAATCGGCTCCCTTTGAGGGCACCGATTGTAAGCGCGGAGTCAGCAGCGGATGAAGGCGATTCACTACAAAGGCATGTACGAAAAAGCGAAGCTTACGCAGCGAAAAGTCTGTCACAGACCAAAACGCTGCCATTGCATCTCCTGCAGTCGGCTCAGGGTCCGTCGAAATGGGAACGCCAGATAACCCTCCGTGTACAGGCTTTGCAGCGGCACGCTGGCCTCTATGAACAGCGGCACCTTGCGGTCATAGCACTCATCCACCAAAGCAATGAAGCGACGCACGCTATCATCGTGCACCGACAACTGCGGCAGTTCGCGATCCCCCGCTACCACGCGCGTGGCGGCGTCTTCAGTGCCTCGGGCGATGCGCCCCGGACGCTGTTGTGCACTGAGGTTGGGCACCTCACCCAGCAGAATCGCTTTGAAACGATCGCACAAGAGCATGAAGTCCATCGCGGCCAGGGGTTGCTCGCACAAGTCGGGATAGCGGCACCACAGCACCGTGTCACTGGCCTGCACCGTCATGATCGAACGATGCCCTACGCTGATCGCCCCGCCGCCGAGCGCTGGCCCGTCGCTCAATGTCTCGAACACCGCCGCCAGTGCATCGGCCTGATTGACCCAGTAGCGCTGCACATCCACGCCCGGGTGCAAACGATGATCCTCGCCGCCGTCCACGGCCACCACGCGCATATGCTGCTGGATCGCCGCGATGCCCGGCAGGAAACGCTCGCGGTTGAAGCCACCGGCATACAACTGGTCGGGTGGCTGATTGGAGGTGCACACCACCACCACGCCGTGCTCGAACATCACCTGGAACAGACGGCCGAGAATGATCGCATCGCCAATGTCGTTGACGAACAACTCATCGAAGCACAGCACCCGCACGGCCTGGCTGAGCTCACAAGCCAGCGCCTGCAAGGGATCCTGGATGCCCGTGAGCTGGAACGAGCGCTGATGCACCCAGGCCATGAAGTGATGGAAGTGCTGACGCCGCGCAGGCACCCGCAGGCTTTGGTAAAACTGGTCCATCAGCCAGGTCTTGCCACGGCCCACCGGCCCCCAGAGGTAGACGCCGGTGATCGGTGCGCGGCCCTGGTGCAAGGCTTCATGGCAGGCGTGCAGCGCCTCGACCGCCCGGCGCTGGGCGTCGTCGGGGACGAAGCCCAGTTGGGCAATGGCGTGCCGGTAGGCCGCGAGGGGCGATTCGAACGTCATGGATACCTGCCCTGACCACACCACAATCAACTGTGGGAGGGGGCTTGCTCCCGATGGCGCCGGACCGGCCAAAAATCAATTGACTGGTACACCGCTATCGGGAGCAAGCCCCCTCCCACACTCGGAGTTCGCCTGCGCTATATCGATTTACGCCAGGCTCTTGCTGACCACCTCAAACACATCGCTGGACAGCTCACCGCAGCCACGAATGCGCTCCAGCTCGGCCTTCATCAGCGCCTGGCGCGCAGCGTCGTATTTGCGCCAGCGCGTCAGCGGTGCCAGCTGGCGCGAGGCGATCTGCGGGTTCAACGTGTTCAACTCGATCACCAGGTCCGCCAGGAAGCGGTAGCCCGAGCCATCGGCGGCATGGAAGTTGACGAGGTTCTGCCCGGCAAACGCACCGATCAAGGCGCGTACCTTGTTCGGGTTCTTGATGGTGAACGCCGGATGCTGCATCAGCGCCTTGACCCGCGCCAGTCCGCCCGGCAGGGTGCTGCCGGCCTGCACGCTGAACCACTGGTCCATGACCAGCGGGTTGTCCTTGAAGTTCTCGGCGAACACCGCCAACGCCTGCGCCTTCTCCGCCTCGAAGGGCGAGTTCACCAGCACCGCCAGCGCGGTCAGGCGCTCGGTCATATTGTCGCTGGTGTCGAACTGATCGAGGGTGGCCGCCAGCACTTGCGGTGTGCCGCTGAGCATCAGGTACGACAGCGCGATGTTCTGCAGCGCGCGACGGGCAAAATGCTCGGCCGCCGCGACATACGGGGTCTGCTTGGACAACTCGCGATTGGCCTGATAACGCAACCACAGCCCTTCGAACAGGTTATCCGCCAGTTGCCTGCGCGCGAACTCGCGGGCGGCGTGGATCGCATCCACATCGGCGACTTCGCTGATTTCCGCCAGGTACGCTTCGCCGGGCAGCGAGAGCATTTCGGCGACCATGGCCTGGTCCAGGCTTTCATCACTCAATACCGAGCGCAGCGCATTGATCAGGCGTTGATCCAGCTTCAGCGCCTGGCCGGCCTGGTGCTGGCCGATCAGTTCCTGCAAGACCTGCACCGACAGTTGCTGGCCGGCATCCCAGCGGTTGAAACCGTCGCTGTCGTGCTGCATGAGGAACATCAGTTGGTCGCGGCTGTACGGGAAGCTCAGTTTCACCGGCGCCGAGAACCCACGCAGCAGCGAAGGCAACGGCTGTTCAGCGATATCGACAAAGGTGAAGGTCTGCTCGGCTTCGGTCACCGAAATCACCCGCGACGTGGCGCCGGCAGTTGCTTCACCCGCCAGGCGCAATGGAATGCCGGCGCCCTTCCCGTCCAGCAGGCCCAGTTCCACCGGAATCACGAACGGCAGTTTTTCGACCTTGTCCGGCGTTGCCGGGCAGCTCTGGCGGAACGTCAGGCTGTAGGTATTGGCGGCCGCATCAAAGGCTTCGCTCACCGCCAGACGGGGCGTACCGGCCTGGCTGTACCAGCGCTTGAACTGGCTGAGGTCGGCGCCGTTGGCGTCTTCCATCGCCTTGATGAAGTCGTCGCAGGTCACCGCCTGGCCATCGTGGCGTTCAAAGTACAGGTCGCTGCCTTTGCGGAAACCGTCGGCACCGAGCAGGGTGTGGATCATGCCGACCACTTCCGAACCCTTTTCGTACACGGTAAGGGTGTAGAAGTTGGAGATCTCGATAAAGCTGTCCGGACGCACCGCGTGGGCCATGGGGCCGGCGTCTTCGGCAAACTGGTGGGTTCGCAGATAGGCCACGTCCTGGATGCGCTTGACCGTGGCCGAGTTCATGTCGGCGGAGAAGCCCGAATCACGGAACACGGTGAAGCCTTCCTTGAGCGACAGCTGAAACCAGTCGCGGCAGGTGACGCGGTTACCCGACCAGTTGTGGAAATATTCGTGGGCGACGATCGCCTCCACGCGCTGGTGCGCGGCGTCGGTGGCGGTTTCGGCGCGGGCCAGCACGGCGCTGGAGTTGAAGATGTTGAGGCCCTTGTTCTCCATGGCGCCCATGTTGAAATCGTTGACCGCAACGATCATGAAGATGTCGAGATCGTACTCACGGCCGTAGGTTTCTTCGTCCCAGCGCATGGATTTTTTCAGGCTGGTCATGGCGTGCTGGCACTTGTCGATATTTTCCGGCTCGACGTAGATGCGCAGCGCCACTTCGCGCGCGGTCATGGTGGTGAAGCTGTCTTCGACGCACCACAGGTCACCGGCCACCAGCGCGAACAGGTAGGCGGGTTTCTTGAACGGGTCTTCCCAGGTCGCCCAGTGCCGGCCGTCTTCGCCAGGACCGCTGGCAATCGGGTTGCCGTTGGACAGCAGCACCGGGTAACGGTGTTGCTCGGCGATCACCGTGGTGGTGAAGGTGCTCATCACGTCCGGGCGGTCAAGGTAATAGGTGATCTTGCGAAAGCCTTCGGCCTCGCACTGGGTGCAGAACATGCTGCCGGACTTGTACAGGCCTTCCAGCGCGGTGTTGGTTTCCGGGTGGATCTTGACCGTGGTGTCGAGGGTGAAGGTCGCACTCGTTGGCTGCACGGTCAGGTGGCTGTCGGTCAACTGGTAGTCAGCGGCGGTCAGCGCCTGATCGGCCAGGTTCACGTTCAACAGTTCCAGCAGTTGCCCATCCAGCACCAGCGGCGGCAGGCCGGCGCCGCGCTCGGGGTTGCGGCGCATCACCAACTGCGCGTGGACCAGGCTGTGGTCCTCGAACAACTCGAAGGTCAGGTGGGTCTCGTCGATCAGGTAGTCCGGCGCCTGATAGTCCTTCAGGTAAATCATCTTCGGTTGTTCGGTGCGCATGCTGGGAGTCCTTCTACTGATGCACGGCGAGCTGGTAGGCCGTGTATTTACGAATATTGATAACGCCGGTATCGAAGATCAGGTATTGGCCCTTGATCCCCAGCAGCGTGCCTTCGGCAATCGGGTTCTTGTCCAGGTTGAAGCTGACGATCTTGGTCGGGTACTGCTCGACCGGGTAACGAATAGTGAGCGGCTCAACGTCGGCAATGGTTTGGATGGCCTGCAGGCCAAAGCGTTCCTGCAACGTCACCAGACCTTCGGCGCAGTTGGCGAACAGCTCATCGCGCACCTGCTTGAGATCAACGGTCTGCGCATCGCCCTTGAGCAGGGCGCGCCAGTTGGTCTTGTCGGCCACCTGGCTGCGAAACAGGTCTTCGACGAAACCCGATTGCTGACGCGTCGCCACGCGCATGATCGGCAGCGCCTGGCTGGCCCCCTGGTCGAGCCAGCGGGTCGGCAACTGGGTCGCGCGGGTGATGCCGACCTTGATCCCCGACGAATTGGCCAGGTACACCACATGGTCGGTCATGCAGAAGGTTTCGCCCCACACCGGATCACGGCAGGTGCCGGCGTCGTAATGACAGCGCTCCGGGCTCATGATGCACAGGTCACACTGGGCCAGTTTGGTCATGCACGGGTAGCAGTAGCCCTGGCTGAAGCTGGTCTTGGTCTTGCGCCCGCAATGGCTGCAATGGATGGCGCCGAGAAACTCCAGGCGGATGTGGGTGCCGATCAGGGGATTGACCGGCACCTCCGTGCTTCCCAGGCGAAACGCGTACTGAACGGTCGGCTCACCGAGTTGCGCCGACATTTTGCTGACTGCACCGCGACCAATTTCAATCAATGGATCGCATCCGACTTGAACAGAATATTGGGCACCGTCTCGGCCTTGGACGCGCACTCCTGCGGGCCCATGTAACCGGTGCGCTGGTCTTCCGGCAGGTTCTGGACCTCCCAGGCGATCATCGCCTGCAGCGACAGTTCGCGCTGCTCGGGGGTGAGCTTGCGGCCATCGGACCATTTGCCGATTTCCACGGCGAGCTTGAGGCTCTCGTAGATATCCGGGGTGATGTTTTCGATCATTTCAGCAAAAGAGGACATGGGACTCTTCCTTATCAAATAGACGCTTTGCGGCGGTTGTAGAGACCACCCAGCAAACCGGTGAGGCAACCGATGACCAGTCCGCCCACATGGGCCGCGTTGGCGATTTCGCCGAAGCCGATCATCGAGACCAGCCCCGACAGGCACAGCACCAGCCATATCAGCATCATCGCCAGCACCCCACGGGGCAGGCGATACGCAGGGTTGGGCGAGAGCAGTTGAAAGATCCAGCAATGCCCGAGCAGGCCATACAGGACGCCGGACAAGCCGCCGAACAGGCCGGGGCCGCCGTACGCGTACTGTGCATAGTTGGAAACCAGGCTGAACAACAGGGTCAGGCCCAGCAGGTTGATGCTGCCCTGGCGCGCTTCGATGCGCCGCCCCAGCTCCCAATACCACATGCCGTTCATGGCCAGGTGCAGGATGCCGAAGTGGATCAGCATCGGCGTGACCAGCCGCCACCACTGCCCCTCGGCCAGCATCTGGGCGAACGGGGTGAACTGGATGTACTCGCCCATGACCCGAAACGGCAGGAAGGTCAGCCAACCGACGGCTTGCAGGTTTTCACCGAGCAGGGTCACCGCGCCCACGATCAGACTCGCCAGCAGCACCAGCGCCGTGACCGGGCTGTGGCGCACTTGCTGCACAAAGCCTGGGCGCGCGGCCGGCGCCTGCTCGGGAATATCCAGTTGCCGGTCGGGGTCGCCGGCGGGAAAGCGCTGATACAGCACGCGCACGTCATCGCTGATGCCCTCGGGCACCCACAATACCTGCTCGCCTGCCTCTTCACTGACGTGATGGGGCACTTGCATGCGTTGCAGCAGCTTGACGAAACCGCCCAGGTCGACGCTCAGGGGCAAGCGCAATACAGCCACGGTACTCATTCAATAACCTCGGGACGCTCAACGTCGACCCATACGAATTTAGCCGGATCCAGTCGGGTTTCCTGGTCCAGACGGTACGCCACCAGCTTGCCGTACAGCACCGCGCTGTAGTCCAGGCAGGCCAGGTTCGGGCGGATGGGTGCCGGTTTGCCGCTGCGCCAGTAATGGCCGACGAACAGCAAGGGTTCATCGACGCCATAGCGCAGCAGTGAATTTTTCTCGGTCGAGGACAGCGGCGTGCGCGCCACCGGCTCGGGCAGTGCGTCGGGCTGGAAGACCACGTCGCCGTAGGTCTTGGGGTCGTCCTCCCAGAACTTGGTGCGAAAGAACGAGCGGGTCAGGCCGTCGCCGCCGGTCAGCGTCAAGCCGTGGGGCAGGCGCATGTCGGTACCGCGCAGCAGGCGGTCGAAGGCGTTGCAGGCAAAACTGCCGGGCACGGCGGCCGCCTGCAGAAAGGACCGGTCGATGCAGCCGTCGGGGAATCGGGCGCGCAGTGGCTGGATAAAACTTTCGTCCCAGCACGCATGCACCACGCGAAAACGCCCGGCGTCGACGAACAGCGGCATGTCGTAGAACCAGCCAAGGAAATCCTGCCAGTCACCCGGGTGCTGCTCGAACTGGGTCAGGGTTTCGTGGATCAGCCGCGCATGCCGGGGGTTGTGCTCGCGCACGAACTGCTTGCCACTGCCCGGCGGCGCCGCTGTGGTCCAGCCCAGCGCGTTGAACTCATGGTTGCCCATGATGCACAGCGCCTGACCGGCCACTGCCATGTCGTGGACGATATGCAGCGCCTCGCGAATGCGCGGGCCACGGTCGATGATATCGCCGAGGAACACTGCCATGCGCGACGGATGGCGCCAGGTGCCGCCCTGCTTGTGGTAACCCAGGCGTTCGAGCAAGTGCTCAAGGGTATGAGCGCAACCGTGCACGTCACCAATCAGGTCGTAGCTACGCGCGGGATCGAGCATCAGTCGCCTCCACCCCCCAAGCGGCTGCCCCAGCCCAGCTTGGTGCGGCACACTTCATAGTAGTTGTGGTCCAGCGGGTGAATCAGGCGCAACTTCTGCGCCTTCTTGCTCACGGTGATGGTGTCACCGGGCGCACAGGTGAAATGGTTCTGCCCGTCGCAGGAGACTTGCGGGTAGATCTGCATGTCTTTGGACACCACGATTTTCAGCTCGCTGTTGCCGTCGACCACAATCGGCCGGCTGGACAACATATGGGGGTACATCGGCACGATCACAATGGCATCGAGCTTGGGATGCATGATCGGGCCACCGGCCGACAGCGCGTAGGCGGTGGAGCCGGTCGGCGTGGCGACGATCAGGCCGTCGGCCTTCTGGCTGCACACGAACTGGCCGTCGATATACAGCTCGAACTCGATCATCCGCGTGGATTTGCCAGGGTGCAGCACCACGTCGTTGAGCGCATCGCCCTGGCCGATGGCCTCGCCGTGGCGGCGCACTTCGGCCTGCAGCAGGAAGCGGTTTTCCACCAGGTAATGGCCGTCGAGCACCTTGGCCACTTCGACTTCCAGCTCATCGGGGCGGATATCGGTCAGAAACCCCAGGCTGCCGCGGTTGATCCCCAGCACTGGCACGTTATGCCGCGCCAGAGCGCGTGCGGCGCCCAGCAGGCTGCCATCGCCGCCGACCACAATCACCATGTCACACACTTCGCCGAGCATCTTGCGCGAGGACGTCTGCAGGCCGTGGCCGGGGAGAATCTCGGCGATGGTGTCTTCGAGGATCACGTGCAGGTGGCGTTCGAGCAGGAATTTTTTCAGCCGGCGGACGGTGTCCAGCACCTGGGTACTGCCCAGGCGACCGATAATGCCGATATTGCGAAATTGCTCCATGGGGCTCCTGCGGGTTCCGGGTGCGGCGAAAAACCACGATTATGGGTGAAAGGCCGCGTCAGGCAAAACCCTTTGTCAGCGCAAAGCCTTGATGACAATGGTTCTCACGCAGCTGCGTCACACTTAAAAGGCTATGCTCGGAGCATGACTGTGTTCCCCGACCTGCACACCTTGCCCCGCCAATTGCGTCACCCCGAGGTGCGCGACCTCGCGTGGGTGATCCTGGCGCCGCCGATGCTGGCGCAGACGCCATGGCCGCAACGCCACCCGCTGGCCGGCAGCGACTGGGTGCAGGCCCCCTGCCGGCTGGAACACTGGCTGCGTCAGTTGGACGAGGACAGCAGCGCCCTGCAGCACTGGCTCAGCCTGGCACGCACGCGGCGCCTGGGCCTGTATTACGAGCGCCTCTGGCAATTCGCCGTGCAGCACGCACCGGGCGTTCAGTTGCTGGCCGCCAACCTGCCGATCCGCCGGGCCGGGCATACGCTGGGCGAGCTGGACATGCTGCTGCGCGACCGCGATGGCGTACACCACCTGGAACTGGCGATCAAGCTGTACCTCGGGCCGCAAGCCGGTAATGGCCAGGCCACCGAGCAATGGCTGGGCCCGGGCTGCCATGACCGGCTCGACCGTAAGCTGGCGCACCTGGCCGAGCATCAACTGCCGATCTCCGCCCGCCCGGAAAGCCGCGAGGTGCTGGCCGCGCTGGATGTTCAACAGTTCGACGCGTACCTGTGGCTCGGGGGTTACCTGTTGTATCCGTGGCCGGGCCCGGCCGAACCGCCGCTGGGCGCCCATCCGCAGCATTTACGCGGCAGTTGGTTGCATCAGCGTGACTGGCAGGACTTTGTCGCCACGCGCCCGCCGGGCCGCTGGCAACCCCTGCCGCGCCACGCCTGGCTGGCCCCGGCGCATTACCCGGCTGATGAGGTGTGGAGCGAGGCCCAGATGCACACGTGGCTGACAGCGCTGGACCCGATGGCGCCGGCGCAACTGCTGGTGCGGCTGGTGCAGCAGGGCGAAGACTGGGAGGAAGCCGAGCGCCTGTTCCTGGTCGCCGACCTGTGGCCGAATGTGCCGGGCAATCCCTGAGGGTCAAACCGGCTGCGACTTGACCTTCAGGTGCCGGGCGTACCAGGGCCGCCTCGGCACGCGCTTGAACAGCCCTTGCAACCCGTCGTCTTCGGCGCTGAAGGTAATGCGCAGCGCCAGCTTCATGGTTTCCGGGTCCATTTCCATCGACTTGCCCATTTGCAACCCCGGCGTGGTGCTGCAGCCATGGGTGTCCGGCCCCAGCCACGGATCGCCCACTTCCACCCAGCGGCCCGGGGCAAACCAGGCCACGCCATTGACTTGCATGCGGCTGACTTCGCCCGGATTGAAACGCGCATGGGCGCGGAACCAGTCTTCGATGCGGTCATCGATCCAGCCGTGAAAATGCCAGAACACGGGGTTCACATGGGATGAAAACGGATCGCCGAGAAAATCGTTTTGCGCCACATACCAGCGCGCCGCGAAGTCCGAAGGGTCGCGGGCGAACGGCACCGGCGCGCCATTGGAGGGGTCGCGCGGCACCGACGCCCAGCGCATGTGCAGCCAGTCGTGCAGGCCCAGCTCCATTTCCGAGCCCAACTGGCCGAGGGTCAACCGCGCCAGATAACGCGGGTCGCGGTATTGGGATTCCCACACCTGGAAGTTGCTGTGGTAGGTCTCGGCGGCCTTGATGTCGCTGACCCACTGGGTGTAGTCGCTGTCGTCCGGCGCCGACCAGGTGGGCGGCAGGGAGAAGCCATCGTGGTTGTCGAAGTAACGCAAAAAGCCCAGGCGATCGCGCTCCAGCGCCGGCTGGGGGGCGGGAAATTGCGGCCATGACGGCAGTTCCTGCATCGAGCGCGCGGTGCCGAGCATGTGGCGGTGCATGAAGAAGAAATCGATGCCCGAGCCGTTGCGGTCCTTGCGCTTGCCACGGGCGTCACGCTCCTGCCCGCGTGGGCCGGGTTGCCAGCCGATGCCGCGCAGGGCGTCGCGCTTTTCTTCGGAGAGCTTGTGCCACTGGTCGCGGGTGGCGTGCCAGAGCTGGTGAAACAGGCGGTGTTCGGGCGCGATCAGCCAAGCCAGCAAGGTCGGGTTGAGGCCGATGCGCTGGCGGGCTTCGGGAAACAGCTGTTTGTGGGCGATGAAGCGGTTGTCGCGCTCGGTCAGTGCCAGGGGGCGATCGAGGTCGAAGATTTGCCCGCTGAGGGTGCTGCTGCCGGCGTTGGCGAAATCGGCCCACACCTCGTCGAGGGTCATTTTGAATTCATAGGCAGGCGCGCCACCGGCCGAGTCACGGTCGATCAGCCGCCAGTAGAGCAACGTGCCTTCGCCCGTCAGGTCGCCCAGTACGCGGTAGCGCGGTTCGCCCTCGGCACGCAGGTTTTCGGCGGTGTCCAGGTAGCCGCGCAGGCCACGGCCACGCGGCGCGATATCCAGCAGCAGCTCCAGGCCGTGCAGCGGCAAGCCCTTGAGCCCGGCGTCATGGCCTGTCAGGCGCAGGCTCCACACACCGCGCAAGGTATTGGCCAGGTGCTGCCCGGTGGTATCGGCCAACGCCACCGTGGCTTCGCCGGGGGTGATGGGAAATTCTTCTTCCCGCGTCAGCTCGCGATGGGCGTAAAAGGCCGCCGGCACAGCCGCGCCGGTCAGCGCCAGGCCTGCGATGAACCCACGTCGAGAGATCGTCATTGTCTACCTTAGGAAACGGCTTAATCAGAGCTAGAACGTTTGCAGCCCGGCGAAATTTACCGCCCCGCCCTGCCCGCCTAAATTTCCTCTGTCATGGCTCGTCCTTCCCAGATAGCAAAGGCCTCAACTGACTGAGATGGCAATGACAAAACCACGTTCGAAAAAGGCGCTGTATCTCGGCTTGCCGCTGGCCCTGGCCATTGGCGCCGGGGCCGGGTTTCTGGTCTGGGATCACTGGTTCAAGGGCAATGCCGGCTACCCGCTGGAGGTGATCAGGCAGGCCAATGAAATGCAGGACCGCCTGTTGTCGTTCGACAGCCACATCACCGTGCCCATGGATTTCGGCACCGCCGGCAATGAGGCCGACAAGGATGGCAGCGGCCAGTTCGACCTGGCCAAGGCAGCGCGCGGACGCCTCTCCGGCGCAGCGCTGACGATTTTCGGCTGGCCGGAAATCTGGAACGGCGACAATGCACCGCACAGGCCCACCGACGGTTTTGTCGAAGAAGCCCGCCACGAGCAGGAGGTGCGCTACACGATCATCACCGGCATGGTGCGCGACTTTCCCAACCAGGTCGGCATCGCCTACACCCCGGATGACTTCCGGCGCCTGCATGGCGAAGGCAAATTCGCGATCTTCATCAGCATGCTCAACGCCTACCCGCTGGGAGATGACCTGAACCAGCTGGACCTGTGGGCCGCGCGCGGCATGCGCATGTTCGGCTTCAGCTACATCGGCAACAATTCATGGTCGGACTCGTCGCGCCCGTTGCCGTTCTTCAATGACTCCACCGATGCCCTGGGCGGGCTGTCGCAGATCGGCCAGCAAGCGGTGCAGCGCCTGAACGACCTGGGCGTGATCATCGATGTGTCACAGATGTCGACCCAGGCGCTGGAGCAGGTCGCGCAATTGAGCCGCACGCCGATGGTGGCCTCGCACTCGGCGCCGCGCGCGTCGGTGGACATCCCGCGTAACCTCAGCGACAAAGAGCTGCAACTGATCAAACAAAGCGGCGGTGTGGTGCAGGTGGTGGGCTTCCCCGCCTACCTGCGTCCGCTGAGCCAGCCCACCCAGGACAAACTCAACACCCTGCGCGCGCGCTTCGACCTGCCGCCCCTGCCCAACCTGGCCATGGCGCTGATGCCGGGCGACGCCATCATCGCCGCCTGGCCCGAGCAGAAATTCGGTCAGTACGCCCAGGGGCTGTACGGCATCCTCGAAGAAGAACCCAAGGCCAGCCTCAAGGACTGGGGCGATGCCGTTGATTACACCGTGCGCAAGATCGGTATCGATCACGTGGGCATTGCTTCGGACTTCAACGACGGCGGTGGTATCGAGGGTTGGAATAATGTCGGCGAGGTCCGCAACGTCACCGCCGAACTGATCCAGCGCGGCTACTCCGAAGCCGATATCGCCAAGCTGTGGGGAGGTAACTTCCTGCGGGTGTGGGACCAAGTGCAAAAAGCCGCCAAGCCGTTGGCCAACCGTTAATCAACCACGAAGCAAGCCCATGACCGACCGCCGCACCTTTCTCAAGCAGGCTGGCCTGCTCGCTGCCAGCCTGCCCCTGGGCGCGTCGCTGATGCGGCCGGCGCTGGCCGCCACGGCAAACGATCCCTGGACGGGATTGAAGCAGTTGTTCGACCAGGACCCGAGCTACCTGCATTTCTCCAACTTTCTGGTGACCTCGCACCCCAGGCCGGTGCGCGACGCCATCGAGCGCTATCGCCTGCAGATCGACCGCAACCCCGGCCTGGCGATGGACTGGGACCTGCAGGAAACCTGGAAGCGTGAAGGCCAGGTACGCGACTGGGCCGGCCGCTATTTGAAGGCCACACCGGCACAGATCGCCCTTACCGGCAGCACCTCCGAAGGCCTGGCGATGATCTATGGCGGCATCAAGGTGCGGCCGGACCAGGAAATCCTCACCACCGTCCATGAGCATTACGCCACCCAGAGCGTGCTGGATTTTCGCACGCTCAAGGAAGGCACACAGGTGCGCCGCATCGAGCTGTTCGAGCGCGCCAGTCAGGTTTCGGTGGATGAAGTGCTTGGCAATATCCAGCGCGCCATCCGCCCCAACACCCGCGTGCTGGGCATGACCTGGGTGCAGTCCGGCAGCGGCGTGAAGCTGCCCATCGGCGAAATCGGCACGCTGGTGAACGAGCACAACCGCAACCGCGACGACCAGGACCGGATACTTTACGTGGTCGACGGGGTGCATGGTTTCGGCGTGGAAAACCTCGACTTTCCCGACATGCACTGCGATTTCTTCATCGCCGGCACCCACAAGTGGATGTTCGGCCCGCGCGGCACCGGCGTGGTCTGCGCACGCGACAGCGAGAACAAATACGTCACGCCCATGGTGGCGACCTTCTCCGAAGACACCAATTTCGCCACCCGCATGACCCCCGGCGGTTATCACGCCTTCGAGCATCGCTGGGCGGCGGATGAAGCCTTCAAGCTGCACCTGCAATTGGGCAAGGCGCAGGTGCAGGCGCGTATTCATGAACTCAACACCGAGCTGAAAACCCGCCTGCTCGCCCATCCGCAGATCGAGCTGGTGACACCGCGCAGCGCGGCACTGTCGGCCGGTTTCACCTTCTTCCGGGTCAAGGGCCAGGACAGCGACGCGGTGGCGGCCTATCTGATGAAAAACCGTGTGGTGGTCGATGCGGTGGAGCGTGATGCCGGCCCGGTGGTGCGCACGTCTCCCGGCCTGCTCAACTCCACCGATGAAATCCAGCGTTTCATGCGCCTGCTGAGCCAGCGGGTGTGATGCCCTTTTCCCTTTGAACGAGATGCCCACATGACTCCATTCCGACTCAACCCCCTGACGGCACTGGCGTTGACTGCCGTGTGCGGCGCGCTGTTGCCCAGCCTGGCCTGGGCCGATACGCCGCAACCGGGCAAAGTGTTCAAGGACTGCAAGGACTGCCCGGAAATGGTGGTGCTGCCGGCCGGCACCTTCACCATGGGCACCCCGGACGATGAAGTCGGCCGCGAGCCCGACGAGGGCCCGATGCATGAGGTGACCTTTGCCAAGCCTTTCGCCATGAGCCGCTTTCAGGTGACCGCCGGCGAATGGGACAGCTACCTGCGCCAGAGCGGTGTGAAGATCGCCGACGGCGACACCCGCCCCGGCCGCGAATGCATCGCCAGCAAGCCGCGCTACCCCCAGGGCCCGCGTCAGCCGGCGGTGTGCATGGACATGGACGACATCAGGCAGTACGTGAGCTGGCTGTCGAAAAAAACCGGCCAGCGTTACCACCTGGTCAGCGAGTCGCAACGCGAATACGCCGCCCGCGCCGGCTCCACCGGACCGTTCCCCTTCCCGTTCGACGAAGGCAAGGGCTACAGCATCGCCCGGCACGCCAACACCTATGGCCCGGCGGATGGCTACAGCTATTCGTCGCCGGTGGGCAGCTACCCGCCGAACGCGTTTGGCATGTATGACATGCATGGCAATGTGTATGAGCGGGTTGCCGATTGCGAACATCCCAACTACATCGGCGCGCCCACCGATGGCAGCGCGTGGGTGGAGCCGAACTGTGAGGGGTATCAGATTCGGGGTAATGACTGGGGCGAGGCACCGGTGTTTTCGCGGTCGGGGAATCGGAACAATATTTACCCGCAGACGCGTGGGGATTGGGTTGGGTTCAGGGTTGTGCGGGAGCTTTGATCAGGGTTTGGTTGGGCGCTTTTTTGGGGGCATATCCGTTTTTTGGTGATGGCTGGTATGGGTTCCGCCCTTACGGCGGCTCACTTTTGAAAAGCGCAAAAGTAAGCAAAACGCTCTTGCCCCACCACTCGGCACCTCGCTTAGGCTCGGTGTGCCCGCACTCCGGCTTGAATCCGTGGGCCGCCGCAATGGGCCATCCCTGGCCCAGTGCGGCTAACCCGGCGTCCTGCCGGGTTACCCACGGATTCAAGCCTGCGTTCGGCCAGCGTGGTTGACGGGGCGCTTGAGATCAAGATCAAAAGCCAAAGCAGAGCCAGAGCCAGAGCCAGAGCAGATCAAAGGCAGTGTGATATCCGACAGACAAATGGAGATCAACTGTGGGAGGGGGCTTGCTCCCGATAGCGGTGGGTCAGCTAAAAATAAGCTGACTGACACTCAGCCATCGGGAGCAAGCCCCCTCCCACAGTTTGTACAGCGTACGGCAGACAACCCCGGTCGGCTCTAAGGCCGCCGCGCTCTTGATCTTGATCTGAGGCGCCCCGTCAAACACGCTGGCCGAACGCAGGCTTTGGAGCGTGGGTAACCCGGCAGGACGCCGGGTTAGCCGCGCTGGGCCATGGATGGCCCATCGCGGCGGCCCACGCTCCAAAGCCTGCGTGAGGGCATGCCGAGCCTAGGCGAGGCACCGAGTGTTGGGGCGAGGACCTTTTGGTTACTTTTGGGTCCTTCCAAAAGTGACCCGCCGTAAGGGCGGAACCCATATCAGCCGTTACCCCACCAACGGATATGTACACAAAACCAACCCAACCCTCACTGCCTGGCATGCCGAACCTGCACCTCCGGCATCGCCGAAGAATGATGATTAAGAATCTTCCACTCCCCCTCAACCTGCTCATAAACAAAGGTATACCGCGCCTGCACCTGCCGCTTGCTCCCACTGGCCTCAGTCAACGTAAAGGTATAAACCCCACTGTCCATCGCCACATTGCTGCCCAGTTGGCGGATCTCGCGGTAGTTGATCTGCCCCACCGGCTTGAGCGCCAGGAAGTGATCGAAGTAATCCCTGATCTGATCCGGCGTGGTACGCACCTGATTGGACACGGTCGGCTGCAACACCGCATCCGGCGCGTACAACTTGACCACCGATTTGGCATCGCCGGTCTGCAAGGCACTGTTCCAGCGGTCGAACAGCCCGGCAATCTCACGGTCCTTCACATTGACAGGCGCCTGGGCCACGTCCAGGTACACATAAGGGGCCGTGACGGCAGCCTGGGCAAGCGGTGCGCTCAAGGCAAACAACAGGGCGAGGGCGGCGGTTCTGGATTTCATTGCGATGCTCCGGTGGTGTTCGTTGAGCCCACTTTGCCAAGCCGCCCTCCTCCCGCCATCGGCCAACCGGGGGCATTTGCCTATGCCATATGGCAGATAGCGCCCAGGGTGCCCGTCGAGGTCTAATAGCCGCCTCGCGCCCCTGAGCATTCAACATGCACAACACGCCTCACGACCCTGCCAGCGCGCTGGCCATGCGCGCGCACTTCAGGCAGTCGCAAAGCCGCACCGCGCGCCTGCGCCTGCTGGTCGACACCGGGCAGGAACTGGCCCAACTGGCCCCCGCCGCGATGCGCGAACGCGTACTGGCACGGGCCTGCGCGTTTCTGGCGATGGACCACGGGCTGCTGCAGGAATGGGACGCCAGGGGCGTCGCCCACTCCACTGCCCGCCAAGGCAACCCGGCCCACCTCGCCCGTCTGGCGACCCTCGCCGACCGCGGCCGGCGCACGCCGTACTGGCAGGAACTGCCGGGCGAGGCGCTGCCCAGCGTGCTGCATGTGCCGCTGCGCGGCAGCGACGGCGGCACCTTTGGCGTGCTGGTGCTGGGCAACAGCGTGAGCCTGCGCGCGCCAGACCATGAAGACGCCGAATCCCTGCAATTGCTCGCCACCCTGCTGGCCGCGCACCTGGAAAACGACCGCCTGCTGACCACCCTCAAGGCCCGCGACAAACACCTCTCCGAGCTGGTCAACCGGCTGCTGCACGCCCAGGAGGATGAACGCAAACGCGTGGCCTACGACCTGCACGACGGCCTGGCGCAGACCCTCGCCGGCCTGCATCAGCGCCTGCAAGGGTTCGCCGGCCGCTGCCTGCCGTTGCCCGACGCCCTGGCCGCCGACCTGCAGGCCATCCTGACCCTGGCCCAGCACTCGGTCGGTGAAGGCCGGCAACTGATCGCCGGCCTGCGCCCCGTGGTGCTCGACGATTTCGGCCTGTTCAAGGCCCTCGACAAGGAAGCCGACCGTCTGCGCGATGCCGGTGTGCGCGTGGTCTGGCAGGCGCACTGCGACACGCGCCTGCCCAGCCAGGTGGAGATCGCCCTGTTCCGCATCGGCCAGGAGGCGATCAACAATGTGCTCAAGCACGCGCAGGCCAGCCAGGTGCAACTGGCCCTGGAGCTGCGCGACGGCGAAGCCGCTCTGCGGGTGGACGACAACGGCCGGGGCTTTGCCGTCGGGCAGCCGCGCGATGACGCGCAGCACCTGGGTCTGGCCACCATGCAGGAGCGTGCCAGCCTGCTCGGCGGGCGCTTCAGTTGCGTCAGTACGGTCGACGGCGGAACCCGATTGCAGGCCAGCGTGCCTGCCCACTTCAATGGAACCTGCCCATGAGCGATGTACTGCGTCTGGTCCTCGCGGATGACCATGAAGTCACCCGCACCGGCTTTGTCGCCCTGCTGGCCGGCCACCCGCAGTTCGAGGTGGTCGGGCAGGCGCGCGATGGTCAGCAGGCCGTGGATCTGTGCGAGCAACTGCTGCCGGACATCGTCATCCTCGATATCCGCATGCCGGTGCTCAACGGCCTCGGTGCGGCGCGCCTGCTGCAACAGCGCCTGCCGGCACTGAAAGTGGTGATGTTCACCATGGACGACAGCCCCGACCACCTGGAAGCGGCGATCAATGCCGGTGCCGTCGGCTACCTGCTCAAGGACGCCAGCCGTGACGAGGTGATCGCCGCCCTGCAGCAAGTGGCCGCCGGCGGCGAAGCGCTCAACAGCCTGGTCAGCACCCGCCTGCTGCGGCGCATGGCCGAGCGCAACGCCGGCGGCGCGGCCCCCACGGAACACCTCACACCCCGGGAGCGCCAGGTGCTGGGCCTGGTCGCCACGGGCATGAGCAACCGCGAAATCGGCGCGCAGCTGGGGATTACCACCGGCACCGCCAAGGCCCATGTCGAGCGGGTGATCGGCAAGCTGGGCGCCGCCGACCGCACCCAGGCGGCGGTGCGCGGCATCGCCCTGGGCCTGGTGACCCAGGCATGAGGCGCTTGCAGGCGCAGCGCTGGGCCGACCTGCCGTTGCGCGGCAAGGCGCTGCTGGTGATTTCGCTGCCACTGGTGGTGCTGCTGCTGTCGCTGGTGCTGATCTACATCACCGAGCGCCAAACGGCCCACGCCGAAGAGGACGTGCGTCGGGTGCTGCGCGTGCAGCGCGATATCCAGGCCGTGCACACCCTGCTGGCCGAAGCGGCGGGCAGCGTGCGCGGTTACCTGTTGACCCGCCGCGAGGACTTCCTGCCCAGCTACCGCACGGCCGGCCCGCAGATCGAATCGGCGCTGCACAGGCTCGACAGCAACGTGCGCGACCCACGGGTGCGCGAAGAGCTCAACGCAATCAAGCCGCTGATCGCGCACAAGGTCGACGGCCTGGAAGCCATGCTCAACGACCGCGAGGCCACAGCGGAGTCGATCAGCGCCATTCTGATCAGCAACAAGCACATCCTCGATGCATTGCGCCAACACATCAGCACCATGCTCCGGCTGGAAGATTCGTTGCTGGCCGAGCGCAGCAAGGCCGCGGCCGAAACCCGCGAGCGCCTGCTGCTGTCGACCTGGCTGGCGGCGGTCTGCGGCTTGTTCGGCGCCATCGTCGCGGTGCTGTTTCTGTCCAAGGGCATCGTCGCCCGGGTGCAGAACGTGCAACGCAACGCACAGCGCCTGGCGCTGGGTCACCCGCTGCTGCCGCAACCGCCGGAACACGACGAAATCGGCCAGTTGGGCACGCGCCTGGTGGAGGCCGGCCTGCTGCTGTCCGAGCGCGAGCGTGCGCTGCGCGACAATGAAGAGCGCTTGCGGCTGATCATCGACGGGGTCAAGGACTACGGGATCTTCGCCCTCGACACGGCGGGCCACGTCACCAGTTGGAACAACGGCGCCGAGCGCATCAAGGGCTACACCGAACAGGAAATCATCGGCCAGCATTTCTCGCTGTTCTACCTGCCCGAGGAATGCCCGCAGCACCCGGCCATGGCGTTGCGCGAAGCCACGCGCAACGGCGACTACAGCGAAGAAGGCTGGCGCTGCCGCCAGGACGGCACGCACTTCTGGGCCAGCGTGGTGATCACCGCACAGTACGACGGCACCGGCGCCCTGCGCGGCTTCTCGAAGATCACCCGCGACATCACTGACCGCCGCGCGGCGGAAATCGCCCTGCGCACCGCCCGCGAAGAGGCCGAACGCGCCAGTCGCGCCAAGAGCGAGTTTCTGTCACGCATGAGTCACGAGCTGCGCACCCCGCTCAACTCGATCCTGGGCTTTGCGCAACTGCTGGAGATGGACGCGCCGGCCGCGCACACAGCCAACGTCGGCCACATCCTGCGCGCCGGGCAACACCTGTTGACGCTGATCAATGAAGTGCTGGACATCGCCAAGATCGAAGCCGGGCGCCTGCCGCTGAACCTCGAGCCATTGCCGTTGGCCGGGGTGCTGCAGGAGTGCCTGACACTGGTGTCGCCGATGGCGGCGGACGCAGGCATCCAGTTGCAGCCACTGCCGGCGCTCGCCCCCGACCTGGGCATCGTCGCCGACCGCCAACGTCTCACCCAGGTGCTGCTCAACCTGCTGTCCAATGCGATCAAGTACAACCTGCGCCCCGGCCAGGTGAGCATCGAGGTGAACCTGCACGGCCAACGCGTCGGCGTGTCGGTGTGCGACACCGGCAAGGGCATTGCGGCCGAGCACCTTGGGCAACTGTTCAAGCCGTTCGAGCGCCTGGGCGCCGACCCGACCGTCGAAGGCAGCGGGCTGGGCCTGGCGCTGAGCAAGAGCCTGCTGGAGAAGATGGGCGGCACGCTGCAGGTGCACAGCCAACCCGGCATCGGTTCGCGTTTTACCCTGGAGCTGCCGCTGGTAAGGGTGCAGGAAGCGCAACGTCCCGACGCCGCCATCAGCGACGCCCGGTCGGCCCGTCCTGCCCCCGGCACGCAGGCGATTCACGGCAAGGTGCTGTGTATCGAAGACAACCTTGCGAGCCTGGCGCTGATCGAAACCCTGTTGCAGCGCAGGCCGGGCATCAAGCTGCTGTCGAGCATGCAGGGCCAGCTCGGGCTGGACCTGGCCGCGCAGCATGCGCCCCAACTGATTCTGCTGGACGTATCGCTGCCCGACATCGACGGCCTGCAGGTGCTGCAACGCCTGCGCCGCGCGCGGCTGACCCGCGACACGCCGGTGCTGATGCTCACCGCCGATGCCAGCGACCTCACCCGCACGGCCTTGCAGCACGCCGGCGCGACCGCCGTGCTGAACAAGCCGATCAACGTGCCTGCGTTTCTCGCCCACCTCGACCAGTATTTTCCGGAGCCCGCGTGAACCTCGACCTGCGCATTCTGATTATCGACGACCAACGCCCCAACCTTGACCTGGTGGAGCAACTGCTGGCGCGCGAAGGCTTGACCAATGTGCTGAGCAGCACCGAGCCGCTGCGCACCCTGGAGCTGTTCAACAGCTTCGAGCCGGACCTGGTGATTCTCGACCTGCATATGCCGCAGTTCGACGGCTTTGCGGTGCTCGAACAACTCAACCGGCGCATCCCCCACGGCGAGTACCTGCCGGTCCTGGTACTCACCGCCGACGCCACCCGCGACACGCGCCTGCGCGCCCTGGCCCTCGGCGCGCGGGATTTCATCAGCAAACCGCTGGACGCGCTGGAAACCATGCTGCGGGTGTGGAACCTGCTGGAAACCCGCGCGCTCTACAAAACCCTGCGCACCCTGGTGCCGGCCGAGCAGATTGCGTTGTTGCAACGTTGCTGAAGCCGGGCGCCGGGTCACTCGATAAAGCGCTCCAGCGCGAACGGCGCCAGCGCGGCAGGCAGCGTGCCCTCCACCACCCATTGCGCAATCGCCTCGCCAAACAGCGGGGCGAACTTGAAGCCATGCCCGCACAGCCCTGCGGCGATCAGCAGACCGCCAATGCGCGGGTCCGCGCCGACGATGGGGTTACCGTCCGGCGTGCTGTCGAAGAATGACACGCGGTGCCCGACAGGTTGCGCATCCAGCAGACGCTTGAGGCGTTGCGTGGCGCGGTCGCGGTGGGCCAACACGCTCGCATCGCTCAGGCTGCGCTCGAATGCGTCCGGGTCGATGGGTTGGCTTTCACTGGCGATCAATGAGCCGATGAAGTAGCGGCCCGGCGTGTCAGGGCGCAGGTAGAACCCGGCGTCGCGGTCGCAGTAGCCAGGCATGGGCGGATGCGCGCCGGGCGTCTGAACGATACCGACGGTTTGCCGCGTGGCGTGGATCGGCAGTGGCGCCTGGCAGTCGGCGGCCAGCCGCGCAGCCCAGGGCCCGGCGGCGTTGACCACGCGGGCGCTGGCGATAAAACCGCGATCGGTGTGCACGCCAATCACCCGCCCACCGTCGCAGACGATGCGCTGCACGGCCCGCCCCTCTTCGATGACCGCACCGAGGGCGCGCGCGCCCGCAGCAAAGCTCTGCGCGGTCTGTCGCGGGTCGCAATAGCCGGCGTCGGGCTCGTACACCGCACCGGCCAGCGCGTCGCTGTGCAGGTCGGCAATCAGGTCACGTGCGGCCGCCGGTGAAAGCCATGCCAGGCCGTGCAGGCGCGCCACATTGGCCTGGGTCGCGGCCTGCTCGCGCGGCGCAATGCCGGTGAGAAAACCGGTGCGCCGATAGCCGCAGGCGCCCGGATAGCGTTGCGCCCAATCGCGATACGCCTGCACCCCGCGTGCCGCCAACCGGCTCAGGGCGGGGTCGGCGTAATACTCACGCACGATCCCCGGCGACGCGCCGGACGCGCCGCTGGCGATAGCGCCTTTGTCGAGCAGCCGCACCGACACACCGGCCCGCGCCAGGTGCCAGGCCGCGCTGGTGCCGGTGGTGCCGCCGCCGATGACGATGACGTCGGCGGACTCATGCATGGGCGCGAGCGCCGTCGAGCACCACGCTGGCAGGCAGGCAGGGTGCGAGGCTGGCGGGCGACAACGGTTTGAAACGCGGGCGTGGCGCACGGGTCTCGCGAGGCGTCGAGGCGCTGTACAACCCCTGCAGGCTCGGCAGCCCGTCATGCCCCAGCCGCTGCCACAGGTAGGCGGCCACACGCGGCATGGTCGGTGCCGCCAGGTAGGCCAGGCCCTTGAGCCACAGGTAAGCCTGGGCGCTGTCGGTCACGTCGCGTTCAGGGCACTGCATCCACTGGTGCAATACGTCCCAGGCATCACGCACCGAGACCGCGTCCAGGCGGAACGCGAGGGCCAGGCGTTCGACGGCCGCGTCCAGGCTCACGCGCCCCTCGGGCTCGATAGCCTGCCGCTGCTGATCGAGGTGGGCCAGCGCCAGGTCGATACGGCTGTCGAGTGCGCCCGCGAGTTCCACGTTGACCACCTCGATGAATGCTTCGATGGCGAAGTTGGTTTCGCCGTTTTCCGGGCTTTCGCGGCTGAGGAAATAACGCACGCCGTCGCTGCTGGCCGGGGTGTGGTCGACGATGTCGGCCGCCCACACCACGTGCAGGCGGCTGGTGGAGAATTTCGCGCCTTGCAGGTTGTAGAAGTAGTTGGTGAGCACGTAGTCGAACGACCGGTGATCCTGCAGCGCATCCATCACCGCCGCACTGCCGGCCAGCAGCAACACCGCGTTGTCGATACCGAAGCTGACCAGCGTGGTCACAGCACTGCTGCGCAGCATCGCGTGGCCGTGCTCAGGGGTTTGCTCCAGCGCGCGGTCGGCGCAGGTCAGCGCGTATTCCCAGCCGGACTCGAACAGCACCCGTGGGTTGCCGAAGCGGTCCGCGCTCCAGGCCACGCCCCAGTCACCCGGCGCGGTGAGGCGCACACGGCCGTTTTCACGCTGCAAAAAGCGCGCAATCACCTCGATGATCGACGCCGGCGCGCCGCTGGCACTCATGCGGTGCAGCAACTGCTCGGGGTCGGCGACCTTGAGGAACAGGCTCTCGACCTCGACCCGTTGCAGCGGGCTGTCACCCATGCGCGGCTGCGGGTTGAGCATGCTTTCCGGGCGGAACAGCGCGCCGCAGGCTTCACAAAAGTAGCCGCCGGCGCCGGCCTGGCAATACGGGCACTGGCCCACCAGCCAGGCGCCGGCCATGTAGCGCCGGGTGCCAGGGCAGTACAGCACGCGCTCGCTCACGTTTTCGGTGACGCCCAGCGCCACCAGCCGCTCCACCGTGCGCTGGGCATTGGCGGCATGCTGGCGAGCATACGGGCCCTGCACCAGGTCGAGGAAGTCATCGACTTGCACGTCGAGGGCGCGCAGGTCATTGGCGATCCGGGCGTGGTAGTCGCGCACCACGGCTTCGGGCGCGCGCTGTTCCTGCAGACCCTTCCACAACACGTAGGAGTCAAAGCCGTCCACCGCCGACACCACGTCGACGTGGTGACCCTGGCTGCGCAGGTAGCGCGCGAGCATGTCCATGCGCAGGTAGGGCCCGGCGATGTGGCCCAGGTGCAGGCGGCCGTTGGGCGTTGGCGGAATCGGCATCAGGAAGAAGGTTTGCGCAGGAGTGGCAGTCATCGGTTCAGTCCATCAAGGCAGCGGAAGGTGTGGCAGCGGCGGTGTCGGGCCAGTGCGCCACGAGCAGGTCAAGGGCTTCGCGGGCAATGCCGGGGGCCAGGCGAAACCCCGCACCGCTGCCGGCACCGGCAAATACCAGGTGTTGCTCGGGGTGGTAGCTGACCTGCGACTCGCCGCTGGGGCTGTAGCTGTCGCAGAACACCCGGCCACCGCGGCAACGCGCCACCAGGTCGGGCAGGTAGTGCGCCAGGGTGCGGGTGGCGACCTGCACGTCGTGGGCGTTGATTTCCAGCGCGTGTTTGCGTGGCGCCACGTCCCACTCGTCGCAACGAAAGCTGAACAGCCACTGGTTACGCGCCGGCAACGGCATCAGGTAAGCGTCCGATTGCGGCAGGAACAGCGCCGCGGCATCCGCCGGTGGCCGGCCGTCGATATGCAGGGCCACCACCTTCTTCACGCGCAGGCCATGCTCGGCCGCAATCGCGGCAAAGGGCGACTCGCTGACCCACGGCCCGGTGGCCATCAGGGTGCGTTGCGCCAGCACGCGGGAGCCGTCGCTGAGGCGGATGCCGGTGCGGGTGATGGCCTCTACGCCGACCCCTTCGAGGCACTGCACATTCGCACTGGCCAGGCTGTGGCTGATCAGCAGGCGCGCCACCAGCGGCGGCTCGTAGCTTTCCGCCGTGCCGCCGCTGGACAGGCATTCGTCGGCGCCCAGGTTCAGCGCGGCGCCCAGACGTTCGCCGAGGGCCTGCAGCGACACATCGGCCGGCAGCACGGGCGCCTCGACCACGGCGCGCTGGATATCGGCAGTGAACCCGTGATGGGCCAGCCAGTACACCGGCGCCTGGGTGGTGCGAAGGCCCAGCCGGTCACGCAACGCGCGATACAGCCCGGCGCTCTCCCCGGCCAGGCGCCGCTCACGCTCGGACTTGCCGGTGGCCAGCAGCACGCCCGCCGAATGCGCGGTGGCGCCGTCGCCGACGCGGTAGCGGTCAATCAGCAGGATCCGCCAGTGCGGGTAACGCTGTACGGCGTGGTGCAGGGCCCAGGCGCCGATAATGCCGCCGCCGACAATCACCAGGTCGAAATCAACTTGCCGACTCATGCCCACCACACCGAAAACACCTGGGCCTGGGTGGTGCTGTTATTGCGCACAAAATGCGGGCGCCACGGCTCGAAATACACGCTGCCGCCATTTTTTACCGCGTGCCAGGTGCCGTCGTAATACACCTCCAGATCGGCGCCGCTGATAAACCAGATTTCATTCACCGCGTGTTTGTCTTCTTCGGTACCGCAGCCGGGCTCGATGGTGAAGCGCGAGGACTGGATCGGCGCGTTGGTCAGCCGGCCGGAAAAGTGGTGCAGGTACAGGTGCACGCCTTGCAGCGCAACGGGCTCCTCGGTTTCGCGAATCACCGGGGCGTTGCCGTTGGGGGGAAGTGTGATGGGTTCCATGGCGGGACTCCTGGGTCTAGTGGGCGACGGCGGCGAGGCGATCGAAACACCCATCGCTGACGTCCTCGAAGGCAGCGCTGGCGCCCCACTGGACGCATGCTTCAGGCTCGTCCAGGTCGTAGAGGGGCTGGCCGCTGACGCTGTTGATGATGTGCGCGCAACGCCAGGGGATCAGGCCCAGGTTCGGGTCGGCGATGCCTTTCTGGCTGCGCGCGGCGTTTTGCACATAGAGCGCCGAACCCTGCGGGCCGTCCCATTGCACCGAGTAGTCGGGGTTGAACACGTACTCGCCGTTGCGCCGGGCAATGCGCGGTTCGAGCGCTTCCAGGCACGCCGGCATCTGGTAGGCGTAGCCGGTGCACAGCACGGCGACGTCGGCGTTCAGTTCCTCACGGGCCTGGCTGTGCCCGTGCAGCAGCGCCAGGCTCCAGTGCTGCGCTCGGGGCTGCACGGCGGTGAGCTCGCGACCTGGCAGCAGGCGGACCTGACAGGGGTGATGCAGCACATGCTTGAGTTCGTACAGGCGCCGATAGATCGACTGCAACAGCGATTGCGAGATGCCGTCGCTGGCCAGCTTTTGCTCGGCCAGCAGCGGTTGGCGCACGGCCTCGGGCTGCGCGAAGAAATGATCGCTGTACTGCGGGGTGTACAGCTCGTTGGTAAACGGTGACTCGTCCAGCGGCGCGAAATTCCAGCGCCGCGACACCCAGGTCACGCTGGCCGGCAGTGCGCTGGTGTCGGACAGCAGGTGCTGGATGATCTCGGCGCCGGTCTGGCCGCCGCCGATCACCACCACGCGTTTGTCCTTGAGCGAACGCTTGCGGGTCATGTACTGCGAGGCATGAAACAGCGTGTCGCCCAGGTGCGCCTGCGCAAACGCCGGCACCGACGGTTGTTGCCCGGTGCCCAGCACCAGGTTGCGCGCCGGCTGCATCCAGGTATCGCCCTTGAGCATGAACAGGCCGTTTTCGAAGGTCACCGAACGCACGTCGCGGTTGAACTGCAGGTTGGGCAACTGGCTGCACGCCCAGCGGTAGTACTGGTTGAATTCGCGGCGCAGCACTTGATCGAAATTGGCGTTGATGAAGCTCAGCAGTTGCTTTTTCTTCGACAGGTAGGCCAGGAAGGACAGCGGGTTGGAGGGGTCGACCAGGCTGACCAGGTCCTTGAGGTAATGCACCTGCAACCTGGCTTCGGGCACCATCATGCCGGGATGCCACTGGAACTCGCTGCTGCGCTCGAAGAAGGCCGAGCTGATGCCCGCATGGGGCCGGGCCAGTGCCGCCAGGCTCAGGTTGGCCGGACCGATGCCGATTCCCGCCATGTCTACCACTGCGGCTGCAGAGAGCACACTCATGATCACTATCCCTATTGATGATGTTTTCAGATGCAGCAACGCCTCGCGATGATCACGAAGGCGTGCCGGGCGTTGGCTGTTACGGGTGATGCCGTTACAAGTGGTGGTGCATCAACTTTCCACGGTCTGCACAAGCGGGGCCTTGAGCATCAGCAGACACAGCAGCATGGCCAGCAGCGACAGGCCGATCGCGACGCCGACCGCGACCTCGATGGCGTCGTCCAGCGGCTGCACCGAGGTGAGCAAGGCGCCGAAGATCGCCACACCAAAGGCCGAGCCGCTTTGCCGGCTGGCGTTCAGGGTGCCGGCGGCGACGCCGGCCTTGGCACGGTCGACCACGCTCATCAATACGGCGGTGGCGGCCGGGGTGATGATCCCCGCGCCGAAACCGACTGCCGGATAGCACAGCGCGATACGCCAGTACGGCGCGTCACCGGCCAGGGCAAACAGGCCGATAAAGCCCAGGGTGTACAAGCCGAAACCTGCCACCAGCACGGCACGTGGGCCGTAGGCACGGGTCAGGCGACCGCAGGTGAAACTGCCGAGGGTGACCATGGCGGTCAGCGGTAAAAAGGCCAGCCCGGTTTCCAAAGGTGACCAGCCGCGATGGGTCTGGAAATACAGGCTCAACAGGAAGAACAGCCCGTAGAACACCAGGGCCGAGGCCATCGACAGGAAGGTCGCGCCGCAAAAGGTCGGATTGCGGAAATACTGCAGCGGCAGCATCGGGTCCTTGTGACGGCTTTCGGTGACCAGGAACACACACCAGGCGATGCACGCGACGAACACGCCCGCATAGACCCATTCGGAATTCCAGCCCAGCCTGGCGCCCTCGATCAACACGGCCACCGAGGAGCCCAGCGCGATAATCGCCGCGATTTGCCCGGTAACGTCCAGGTGTCGGTTGGGCGCCAGTGGCGCAGCGTGCGGGATGCGCGAGGTGAGCCATACGCCGATCAAGGCAATCGGTACGTTGATCAGGAAGATGCTGCGCCAACCGAACAGTTCGATCAGCACCCCGCCCACCAAAGGCCCGGCGGCCATGGCGATGCCGCCGCAGCCAGCCCACACGCCAATGGCGCTGGCGCGCTGATGGGACTGCGGGTAGGCGCTGTTGATCAGCATCAACGAGCACGGCACCAGCAACGCCGCGCCCAGCCCCTGCAGCACACGGGCGCCGACCAGCTCCGGCAGGTCGGTGGCCAGGCCGCACAGCGCAGATGCCAGGGCGAACAGGCCAAGGCCCAGGGCGTAGATTTTTTTCGCGCCGAAGCGGTCGCCGAGCAGGCCGCCGGTGAGCAGCAGGCTGGCGAATGTGAGGGTGTAGGCGTTGATCACCCATTGCAGCCCGGTGATGTCCGAACCGAAGGTGGTGGAGATGGACTCCAGCGCCACGTTGACGATCGAGGTGTCGAGGATGACGACCACGTAGCTGAGGCTGGTGGCGATCAGTACCTGTCGTTGATAGCGCGTGCTGAGTTCCATGGCTGCGTGTGTCCCTGGCGACATAATTGCGGCGTGACTATAAGCAGCTTTGTCCGATAAACGCTTCGAGGCGTGTCGAAGTGTTGGTGTTTGTGTCATCCTCGGCCCTGATATCACCCGGCACAGCGCGGAGTTCAAGGGAATGACCCAACCTAAAATTTCATCCATCGCCTACCTGATCGCCGAACCGGTGCGCGCCGTGATCCTGATCACCCTCGCCGACGGCAGTGCGCTGTCGGCCAGTGCCTTGGCCGATGCGGCCGGCGTGACGCCGCAGACTGCCAGCTCGCACCTGGCCAAATTGCTCGACGGCGGCCTGCTCACCGTTGAAACCAAGGGCCGCAATCGCTTCTATCAGCTGGCTGGTCCCGACGTTTCCCATGTCCTGGAAAGCCTGGCCGCGGTGTCCCCGCAAACCAGTTCGTGGCGCAGCCTGCCCAACCGCGCGGCCCATGACCTGCGCTTCGCACGTTGCTGTTATGACCATTTGGCCGGTCAGGTCGGTGTGGCCGTGACCCAGGGCATGCTGGAGCGCGGCTATATCCTGGAGCGCAACGAGCGCGAATACGTGCTGAGCCTGCGCGGCATCGAATGGCTGCAATCGCTGAACCCGGAAAGCGGCGAACCGTGCTTTCAGGACCACGTGCAGGCCCGGCGTTGCCTGGACTGGACCGAGCGCGAGCACCATATTGCCGGCCCGCTCGGCAGCCATCTGCTGGATACCTTTACCCAACTGGGCTGGCTGCGTCGGCAGGCGGGCACCCGCGCCGTGTTTGTCACCGTGGCCGGCTGGCGTGCGCTCAAGACCCACCTGGGGATTGAGCACCTGCGCCATCTCGAAGCGCCGCTGCGCGTCCTGACCACGGCCTGATCCTCAAGCGGGTTGCGCGGTGAACAGCCCCTCGATGTCCACGATACGCCGCTCCTGCGCCGCCCCGCTCTGCTGCCAGGCCGGGATCGCGTTGATGCGCGCGTACCAGGCCGCCACATGGGGATACTCAAGGAACGGCGCCTGGGTGCGCGGGATATGGCTCAGCGGCGCCGCCAGGTCGATATCGGCCAGGGTCAGGGCGTCGCCGACCATGAATGCACGGGTGCGCAGATGCTCGTCGAGCACCGCCGTGTAGCGATGGATCGCGTGCAGTGCCTCGGCCACCAGGGTAGGGTTTTCGGCATGGCCCTTGAGGCGTTCCATAAAGCGCTGCTCGATCAGCACCGTGGGCCCGCGACGAAAATGTTCGGCGGCCCAGAACATCCACTTGAGGGTTTCGTACTTCGCCTTGCCCTCGGGCAGCAGTGCAGAACCGCTCTGCTCGGCCAGATAGATCATGATGGCCGAGGCCTCGAACAGCACCACATCGCCGTCAACGAAGGTCGGGATGCTGCCGTTGGGGTTAAGGGCCAGGTATTCCGGCGTGCGGTTCTGGCCGCTGAACAGGTCGAGGAAGACGAATTCAACGTCCAGCCCCAGGTAAGCGGCGGTGGTCAGCACCCGCCGGGTGTTGCTTGAGCCTCGGTCGCCATACACTTTCATGCCACTGCCTCACTTGCCTGTTCGTCGCTGAAGGCCGGGTGCTCGCTGAGCATCAGTGCCACCTCGGCAGCCTGGCGCACCGACTGGTACACCGAGTTGACCATCGGCGCCGCCAGGTAGGACGCCACGCCCAGCAGCCAGATGTTGTCCGGCCGGTCGGCACCCGGCAGGCTGACCTGCAATTGCGCAGAGACCGCCGGAGGGATGCAGGGCGCGCCAGATGACACCTGCAACTCAAGGCCATCAGGCGTGGCATGGAACTGTTGTTTGTGAAAACCACTGGCACACACCACGGCGTCGACCGCGTGGCTGTTGCCATGGTCATCATGGGCGAGCCAACGGCCCTGCCACTCAAGCCGGGTGGGCACATGCGCGGCCAGTTGCAGGCGGCCTTCGTCGATCCACTGCGACAGGGTGACGGCGGTTTGCAGGGGCACCGCGAACAGATAGCGCCCCACCGCTTCCCAGCAGTTTTGCAGCGCGGCCGTACGCACCGCCGCAGGGGCGGCGCGCAGTTTCAGGTCCGCCAGGTCCATGCAGTGCACCAGCAGGTTTTGCCAATCGGTCGCGCCACAGCTGGCCAGGGCGATTTCACCGCGCAGGCGTTGAGCCGCATCGCGACTGCGATCAATCTGTTCGCGCAGCGGGCGCCCATTGATGGCCTTGGCCGCCTTTGCGAGCAGGCGCAGCAGATGCCAGTACAGCCTGGGGCTTTCCAGGTCGAGCCGGGCAAATCGCGCCTCATCCAGCGCAACCGCGCTGCGCCGTGGCGTGGCCGTGCGCACGCCGGGCAAGCGCCCGGAGGGTGAAGCCATCAACACGCGATGCCCCGCGCCGCACAGCAGCAGTGCGCTGTCGACAGCAGACAGACGGCTGCCGAGCACCAGCACCCGCGACGGTTTATGCAAGTGCTGCAACCAGGCGCCGGTGGGGTACGGCGTGGTGAAAATACCCGGCGTGCCCACATGCGCTGCGACCTGCGGCGGCACACAGGGCGCCGCGCTGCCGGTGCACACCAGCACCGCCGAGGCGTAAAGCTCGGCGCCATTGTCCAGCTGCAATTGATAGCGACCAGGCGCAACCGGCTTGATACGGCGCACCGTCGCGCGCACCACCCGATGCTCGATGCCCTGAGCCTCGGCGAGGTCGCGATACTCCGAGTAGCGTTGCTTGAGGTAGCCCGACACCCAGGCCCTGGGCACGAAACCGTCCTCACTGGCGGCAATGCCCTGGGCGTTCAGGTAACGCTGGAAGTCCTGCGGGTCATCGTCGAGCACCGACATCGTCTGCACCGAGGTGTTGCACAACAGCCCCTGCTCGGCAGCGGTAAAGGCGATCGAATCGGCGAGTCCCTGGGGATCGATCAGGTCGATACGCCGCGCCTTCCCCGTGCGCACCAGCGCAATAAAGGCCGCAACGCCGGTGACCGAGCCGCCGATAATGGCGACCGCACGACTGAAGCTCACAACGCCCGCGCCAGCAAGCGCACGCCGTACCAGCCCCAGTACACACGGTGGTAGGTGATCAGGCCATTTTCGATTTCCATCATTTCCATCAAATCGACCTGCTCGCCCTTGGGCGTCTTGCGCGGGTATTCCCAGGTCAGGTTGCGCCCGTTGATGAAGGCCTTGTCGCTGCGATACCACTCGGCGAGGTCGCTGGGGAACTTGCGTTTGCTGTCTTCCATGAAGCGCTGGATGGTGGCGCGTCCTTCCAGCACGCCGCTGCCGTGATCGGGGTAGATGGCCAGCACCAGCGGCGTTTCGAATACTGCGTTTTCGGCATAGAGCGCGGCGGTGGCGGCCAGGTCGCCGGCACAGACGGTGGAGTGCCAGGATTCGTAGATATCCAGCAGGCCAGGGTCGATGGACGAAGTCATGGCGGTTTCCTTGGGTGGCAGCGCTGGGCTGAGAGAGCCTGTGACTATAGGGAATTGGTGAGGGGGGATGCTTCGGGCTGGGTCGAAGTGTGGTGGCTGGGTGGCTGGCTGGCTGGTGGGGTACATATCCGTTGCTGCGGTTATGGCGGGTATGGGTTCCGCCCTTACGGCGGGTCACTTTTGGAAAAGAGCCCCAAAAGTAACCAAAAGGGCTCTTGCCCCAACACTCGGCACCTCGCCTGGGCTCGGTGTGCCCTCACTCCGGCTTTGGAGCGTGGGCCGCCGCGATGGGCCATCCTTGGCCCAGCGCGGCTAACCCGGCGTCCTGCCGGGTTGCCCACGCTCCAAAGCCTGCGTTCGGCCAGCGTGTTTGACGGGGCGCCTCAGATCAAAAGCAAAAGCGCGGCGGCCTTAGAGCCGACCGGGGTTGTCTGCCGTACGCTGTAAAATGTGGGAGGGGGCTTGCTCCCGATGGCTGAGTTTCAGTCAGCTTATTTTTAGCTGACCCACTGCTATCGGGAGCAAGCCCCCTCCCACATGTGATCTCCATGGATCAGATACAACACCGTCTGCTTTTGATCTGCTTTGTTTTGCTTTGCTTTGGCTTTTGATCTTGATCTCAAGCGCCCCGTCAACCACGCTGGCCGCACGCAGGCTTGAATCCGTGGGTAACCCGGCAGGACGCCGGGTTAGCCGCACTGGGCCAAGGATGGCCCATTGCGGCGGCCCACGGATTCAAGCCTGCGTGCGGGCACACCGAGCCCAGGCGAGGTGCCGAGTGGTGGGGCAAGAGCCCTTTTGGTTACTTTTGGGGCTCTTTTCCAAAAGTGAGCCGCCGTAAGGGCGGAACCGCCAGTAGCCATCCCCCAATAACGGCTATACACCCAAACGGCTATACACCCAATCACTCCCCCCCAGAAGCAGTAACCCCATCCCACCCCCCACCCAGCGCCGCAATCAACTGCACACTCGCCACCAAACGCGTCTGCAGCAACGTCAACACCGTCCGCTCATTACTCAATGCGGTCGCCTGCACCGTCACCACATCCAGATACGCAATCAACCCTGCCTTGTACTGGTTCTGCGTCAACCGCAACGACTCACGCGCGGCGTCCAGCGCTTCGTTGCTGACCACCGCCTCGTCTTCCAGCACCTTGAGCTGCACCATGTAGTTTTCCACTTCACGGAACCCATCCAGCACCGTCTGGCGGTACTTGGCCACGGTCTCGTCGTAGGAGGCCACCGTGCGGTCGACCTCGGCCGAGCGCTGGCCGCCGTCGAACAGGGTCATCGCAAGCTTGGGCCCCACCGACCAGAAGCGGTTCGGCAGGCTGATCCAGTCGGCATAGGTACTGCTGGTATACCCGCCCGCCAGGCTCAGGCTCAAGTCCGGGTAGTAGGCGGCCTTGGCCACGCCGATATTGGCATTGGCGGCGATCACCGAGCGTTCGGCCGATGCGATGTCCGGGCGGCGTTCGAGCAGTTGCGAAGGCAGGCTCAGCGGGATTTGCGGCAACGCGGGAATGTCCTTGCTCACCGCCAGGTTGAAGTTGGCCGGGGCCTCGCCAACCAGCACGGCGATGGCGTTTTCCAGTTGCGCGCGCTGCCAGATCAGGTCAATCAGGCTGGCCTGGGTGGTCTTGAGCTGGGTTTGCGCCTGAGCGACCGCGTCCTTGCCGGAAATGCCGGCGCGGTATTGGTTTTCGGTCATCTGCAGCGAACGCTGATAGGTGTCCAGCGTGGCTTGCAACAAGCGCGTCTGTTCATCCATCACGCGCAATTGCAGGTAGCTCTGCACTAGCTCCGACTGTTGGCTCAGGCGCATCGCCGCGAGATCCGCAGCGCTGGCTTCGGCGCTGGCCTCGTTGGCTTCCAGGCCTCGGCGCAACTTGCCCCACACGTCCGCCTCCCAGCTCACGCCCAACTGCGCGTTAAGGGTGTCGCGGATACCGCTGCTGGAACTGCTCAGGCTCGCGTTGCTGCTGCCGGTGCCCTGGCTTGCGCGGGTCTTGCCGACGCTCAGGTCGACGCTGGGGTAAAACGCGCCACGGGCGCTGCGCACCAGCGACTGGGCCTGACGGAAACGTGCTTCGGCCTGGGCCACGGTCTGGTTGGAGGTGTTCAGACGCGTCACCAGGTCATTCAATTGGCGGTCGCCGTACAGCTCCCACCAGGCACCACGGGCCAGGGAGTCGCTCGGCGTGGCCTGGCGCCAGCCCTGGGCTTCCTTGAACTGCGCCGGCTCGATCACCTCCGGGCGTTTGTAATCGGGGCCAATGGCACACGCGCTGAGCAACAGGCCGCACAGCAATAGGCTCGCCACGCGGGACCCACGGAACATGGCGCATTGGGCAAACGTTGAATCGGTCATAGCACAGAGTCCAGGGCAGCATCGGTACGCACGCCACGCCAGGCGTTGAAACGGTGGCGTGCGCGGTCGAGATAGAGGTAGACCACCGGGGTGGTGTAAAGGGTCAGGACCTGGCTGAACACCAGGCCGCCGATGATGGTCAGGCCCAGCGGATGGCGCATTTCCGCACCGTCGCCGCTGCCCAGCAACAAGGGCAAGGCGCCGAGGATGGCCGCCAGGGTGGTCATCAGAATTGGCCGCAGACGCAGCAGGCAGGCGCTGCGAATCGATTCCAGCGGGCCCAGGCCGTCGTTGCGCTCCAGTTGCAACGCCAGGTCGATCATCAAAATCGCGTTTTTCTTCACCACGCCGATCAGCAGGAACAGCCCGAGCAGGGAGATCAGGCTGAACTCGCCGCCTGTCAGGTAGATGGCGAGCATGGCGCCGACCCCGGCCGACGGCAGCGTCGAAAGAATCGTCAGCGGGTGAATGTAGCTCTCGTACAAAATACCCAGCACCAGGTACACCGCCACCAGCGCGCCGAGGATCATGAACGGCTGGCCTTTCTGCGTCGCGGCAAAGGCGTCGGCGGTGCCGGCCATCTTGGCGATCACGTCCTCGGGCAAGCCGACCTTGGCAATCGCCCGTTCGATCGCGGCCGTGCCCTGCTCCACCGTGACCCCGGGGGCCATGTCGAAGGCAATGTTTTCCGAAGCGAACTGGCCCTCGTGGCTGACCCGGTCATTGGCCAGGCTGTTTTCGTAATGGGCAATGGTCGACAACGGCACCCGTGCGCCATCGGCGGTGATCACCTGCATCTGGTTGAGGGTGATCGGGTCCTGGGCATATTTGGGGTTGACCTCCATCACCACCTGATACTGATTGAGGCTGTCATAGATGGTGGAAATCTGCCGCTGGCTGTAGGCGTTGTTGAGCACCGCCGTGACCATGTCCATGTCGATGCCCAGGCGCTTGGCCTGGTCACGGTCGACAATCAGCGTGACCTGCGCCGCCCCCCGGCCCTCCCGTGCATCGATGGCGGTCAGCTCCGGCAACGTACGAAAGGCGGCGACCACTTTCGGGTACCACAGCCGCAGCGCGGCAAGATCGCCACTTTGCAGGATGTAGGAATATTGCGCGCTGGTCTGGTCACGACCGCCGCCAAATTGCAGGTCCTGGTCGGCCATCAGGAACAGGCGCCCGCCCGGCACCAGCGGCACGTCCTTGCGCAGGCGCTCGATCACCGCCTGGGCAGACACCTTGCGCTCGGCAATCGGCTTGAGGCGTACCAGCATCACCGCGTTGTTGGTGCCGTTGTTGCCGCCGATAAAGCCGGCCACGCTGAGCACCGCCGGGTCCTTGAGCACCGCCTTGCGGAAGGTCTCCATCTTCGGCTGCATCACGCTGAACGACAGGCCGTCGTCACCGCGCACGAAGCCGATCAACTGGCCGGTGTCCTGCTGAGGCATGAAGGTCTTGGGCACCACCACATACAGCGCGACGTTCACGCCGATGGTCAGCAGCAGGCTGAGCAATGTCAGGCGCCGATGGCGCAGCACCCAGTCCAGGCTGATGGCATAGCCGGCCACCATGCGGTCGTTGACCTTCTGGCTCCAGCGCTGCAGCCCGGTCATGCGGCCCTTGACCTGGGGCTTGAGCCAACGTGCGCAGAGCATCGGGGTCAGGGTCAGCGAGACGATCAGCGACACAATGATCGCCGCCGACAGGGTGATCGAGAACTCACGAAACAGGCTGGTGACGATGCCGCCCATGAACAGGATGGAAAGGAACACCGCCACCAGCGACACGTTCATCGACAGCAAGGTAAAGCCCACTTCCTGAGCGCCCAGATACGCTGCCTTCATCGGCGGCACACCGTCGTCGATATGCCGGGAGATGTTCTCCAGCACCACGATGGCATCGTCCACCACCAGGCCGGTGGCGAGGATCAACGCCATCAGCGAAAAATTGTTCAGCGAGAACCCATACAGGTACATCACCGCGAAGGTGCCCACCAGCGACACCGGCACCGCCAGGGTCGGGATCAGCGACGCGCGGAAATTGCCGAGAAACAGGTACACCACCAGGATCACCAGGCCCACCGCGATCAGCAGGGTCATCTCGGCTTCATGCAGGGTGGCGGTGATCACCGGTGAGCGGTCCATGGCCAGGCTGAGCTTGACGCTGGACGGCAACACCGCCTGCAACGCCGGCAACTGCGCCTTGATCTGCCTGACCGTTTCGATGATGTTGGCGCCGGACTGGCGGTTGATCACCAGCAGCACCGCCGAATCGTTGTTGAAGAAGCCACTGTTGTAGCGGTCTTCGACGCCGTCGGTGATCTTCGCCACGTCCGACAGGCGCAGGGCCGCGCCATTCTGGTAGCGAATCAGCAGCGGCTCGTAGTCCTTGGCTTTTTCCAACTGGTCGTTGGCCTGGATCTGCCAGTTGCGCTGGCTGTCTTCCAGCGAGCCCTTGGGCCGGCGCTGGTTGGCATTGGCGATGGTGTTACGCACATCGTCCAGGGCCACGCCGTACTGGTCGAGGGCCTTGGGTTGCAGTTCGATGCGCACCGCCGGCAGCGAACTGCCGCCGATCTGCACTTCGCCCACGCCGGGCACCTGGGACAGGCTTTGCGAGAGGATGGTCGAGGCCAGGTCGTAGAGCTGCCCCTTCTGCAACACGTCCGAGGTCAGCGACAGCACCATGACCGGCGCCTGGGACGGGTTGATCTTCTTGTAGGTGGGCATGCTGCGCATGCCGCTGGGCAGCAGGTTGCGCGACGCGTTGATGGCGGCCTGCACCTCCCTTGCCGCGCCGTTGATATCGCGGTCGGAGTCGAACGCCAAAATCACCCGGGTGGAGCCCTGGCTGGACGAACTGCTCATGGTGGTGATGCCGGCAATCGAGCCGAAGGAGCGCTCCAGCGGCGTGGCCACGGTGGACGCCATCACTTCGGGGCTGGCCCCGGGCAGGCTGGCCGACACCACGATCACCGGGAAGTCGATCTGCGGCAAGGGCGACACCGGCAGCAGGTTGAAGCTGACACCGCCCAGCAGCATGATCGCCAGGCTCAGCAGCAGCGTGGCGACCGGCCGGCGAATGAAAGGTCCGGACAGGTTCATGGCTCAACCGGCTCCAGGCGTTGCGGTTCTTTGCGCCAACGCCGTCCCAGACGATCGAAGTACAGGTAGATCACCGGTGTGGTGAACAGCGTCAACACCTGGCTCACCAGCAGGCCGCCGACCATCACCAGGCCCAGGGGCTGGCGCAACTCGGCGCCGGAACCGCTGGCGAGCATCAGCGGCACCGCACCGAACAGCGCGGCCAGGGTGGTCATCAGGATCGGCCGGAAACGCAGCAGCGCCGCCTGATAGATCGCCGTCTGCGGGTCAAGGCCCTGGTTGCGTTCGGCGTCGAGGGCGAAGTCGATCATCATGATCGCGTTCTTCTTCACGATACCGATCAGCAAAATGATGCCGATAATCGCGATCATGCCCAGGTCATTACCGCTGAGCAGCAAGGCGAGCAACGCGCCCACCGCTGCCGAGGGCAGGGTCGAGAGGATGGTGATCGGGTGGATATAGCTCTCGTACAACACGCCAAGCACGATGTACATGGTGACCACCGCCGCCAGGATCAGCAGCAGGGTGCTCGACAGCGAAGCCTCGAACGCCTGGGCCGCGCCCTGGAACTGGGTCTGCACGCCCACCGGCATGCCGATGTCCTTCTGCGTCTGGTTGATCAGCTCCACGCCTTTGCCCAGCGCAACGCCCGGGGCCAGGTTGAACGACATCATCACCGCCGGGAACTGACCGATGTGCGCAATCGCCAACTGCGCCTGGCGCTGTTCCACGCGGGCCAGGCTCGACAGCCGCACCTGGCCGCCATCGGTGGTTTTCACGTGGATCTGATTCAGCGCCTCCGGGCCGAGGGTTTCGCCCGACTGGGCCTGCAATACCACACGGTACTGGCTGGCCTGGGTGTAGATGGTCGAGATCTGCCGCTGGCCGAAGGCGTCGTACAGCGCATCGGTAATGGTCGACACGCTGACCCCCAGGCGCGAGGCCGCATCGCGGTCGATCACCAGATACACCTGCAGGCCCTTGTCCTGCAGGTCGCTGGCGACGTCGGTCAACTCCGGCAACTGACTGAGGGCCTGCACCAGCTTGCCGCTCCACAGCGCCAGCAGCTCGGCGTCCGGGGACGACATGCTGAACTGGTATTGGGTGCGACTGACGCGGTCTTCGATGGTCAGGTCCTGCACCGGTTGCATGAACAGGCGAATGCCCACCAGCTTGTCGATCTGCGGTTGCAGGCGTGCGATCACCTCGGTCGCGCTCAGGTCACGTGCGGCGTGGGGCTTAAGGTTGATCAGCAAACGGCCACTGTTGAGCGTGGCGTTGTCACCGTCCACGCCGATATAGGACGACAGGCTTTCTACGGAGGGGTCGGCCAGGATGATTTTGGCCAGTTCCTGTTGGCGCTGGCTCATGGCGGCAAACGAAATCGACTGCGGCGCCTCGGAAACACCCTGGATCACCCCGGTGTCCTGCACCGGGAAAAAGCCCTTGGGCACCACCAGGTACAGCACCACGGTGAGGCCCAGGGTCGCGATGGCCACCAGCAGGGTCAGCGGCTGGTGCCTGAGCACCCATTGCAGCATGCGCGCGTAGCCGTTGATCAGCCAATCGATCCAGGCGCCGCTGGCCTTGTAGAAGCGGCTTTGCTCCGCTTCCTCGGGCTCGCGCTTGAGCAAGCGCGCGCACATCATCGGCGTGAGGGTGAGCGAGACCACCAGGGAGATCAGGATTGCCACCGCCAGGGTGATGGCGAACTCGCGAAACAGCCGCCCCACCACATCAGCCATGAACAGCAGCGGAATCAACACGGCGATCAGCGACAGCGTCAGGGAAATCAGGGTGAAGCCGATCTGCCGCGCGCCCTTGAGCGCTGCCGCCATGGGCGTCTCCCCTTCCTCGATATAGCGCGCGATGTTTTCCAGCATCACGATGGCATCGTCCACCACGAAACCGGTGGCGATGGTCAGGGCCATCAGCGTCAGGTTATTGATGGAGAACCCGGCCAGGTACATCACGCCAAAGGTGCCCACCAGTGAAAGTGGCACGGCGATCGACGGAATAATGGTCGCACTGACCCGGCGCAGGAACAGGAACGTGACCATCACCACCAGGGCAATGGCAATCAGCAATTCGTGCTGCACATCGGTGACCGAGGCGCGAATGGTCTGGGTGCGGTCGGTGAGCACGGCCACATCCAGGCCGGCCGGCAGGTTGTCGGTGATGCTCGGCAGCAGCGCCTTGATGCGGTCGACCACCTCGATGACGTTGGCGCCCGGCTGGCGCTGGATATTGAGCAGCACAGCCTGGTTTTCATTGGCCCAGGCGGCAAGGCGTTCGTTTTCGGCGCCGTCGACGATCTGCGCCACATCCTTGAGACGCAACGGCGCGCCATTGTTGTAGGCGAGGATCAGCTCGGCGTATTGCTGGGGCGAGACCAGTTGATCGTTGGCGTCGAGCATCGACACCCGCGTGGGACCGTCGAAGTTACCCTTGGGCTGGTTAACGTTGGACGCGGCGATCAGGGTGCGCACGTCCGACAGGTTCAGGCCGTTGGCTGCCAGGGCCTCGGGGTTGACCTTGATGCGCACGGCCTGACGCTGGCCGCCGGCGATGCTGACCATGCCGACACCGCTGATCTGCGCGATCTTTTGCGCCATGCGGGTGTCGACCAGGTCATTGAGCTTGGGCAGCAGCATGGTTTTGGAGGTGATTGCCAGGGTCAGCACCGGGGTGTCCGCCGGGTTGACCTTGTTGTACACCGGCGGCGCCGGCAGGTCCTTGGGCAACAGGTTGGTGGCGGCGTTGATGGCGGCCTGCACCTGTTGCTCGGCGACGTCCATGTTGATGTCGAGGTTGAAGCGCAGGGTCAGCACCGAGGCGCCGCCGGAGCTGGTCGACGCCATCTGCGTAAGGCCGGGCATTTGCCCGAACTGGCGCTCAAGCGGCGCGGTGACCGCGCTGGTCATTACATCGGGGCTGGCGCCGGGGTACAGGGTCATCACCCGGATCGTCGGGTAATCCACCTGGGGCAACGCCGATACCGGCAGCAGCCGGTACGCGATGATGCCGGCCAGGACAATGGCCAGCATGCTCAGCGTGGTGGCGACCGGGCGAAGAATAAACAGCCGCGACAGGTTCATGAACCGACCTTTTGCGCCTTGCCGGCGTTTACGCCGCTCTCGGTTTTGGCCGCAGGTTTGCCTTGCAGGTGTTCGGTCGGGGTGGTGGGCACTTCGGCACTGTCGTTGACCACTTCGATTTCGCTGCCGTCCTTGAGCCGGTCGGTGCCTTCCATGACCACGCGGTCGCCAGCCTTCAGGCCCTCTTTGATCACGGTGTTGTCGCCGTCGGTATCGCCGACTACCAGCGGCTGAACCTTGACCTTCCGGTCGCCATCGAGCACGTAGACGAAGGTGCCGTTGTTGCCGAACTGGATCGCGGCGGACGGCGCCAGCACCACGTCACGCAGGGTATCGGCCAGCAGGTGCACGTTGACGAACTGGTTGGGAAACAGTGCCTGATCCTTGTTATCGAAGCGTGCCTTGAATTTCAGGGTGCCGGTGGTGACGTCGATCTGGTTGTCCAGGCTTTGCAGTACGCCGACGGCCTGTTTCTTCGCGTCGCCACGGTCCCAGGCCTCAACCGGCAGTTTGTTGCCGGCGTGGTAACGGGCGAGCACGGTGTCCAGGGTGTTTTCCGGCAGGGTAAAAGCCACGCTGATCGGCTGGGTCTGGGTGATCACGGCCAGGGCGGTCGTGTCGTTGGCGGCGACGAGGTTGCCGACGTCCAGCTGACGCAGGCCAACGCGGCCGGCAATCGGTGCGCGGATTTTGGTGAATTCGAGATTGAGCTTCGCGTCATCCACCGCGCCCTGGTTGGTCTTGACCGTGCCCTGGTATTGCAGGACCAGCGCTTCGGCGGTGTCCAGCGTCTGCTTGGCGATGCTGTCCTGCTTGTACAGGTCGCGATAACGCTGCACGTCAACCTGGGCGTTCTTCAACTGCGCCTGGTTCTGCAGCAGCGTGCCCTGGGCCTGGAGCAAGGCGTTCTGGTAGCTGCGCGGATCGATTTCCGCCAGCAGGTCGCCAGCCTTGACCATCTGCCCCTCTTCAAAGGCGATCTTGACCAGCTCCCCACCGACCCGGCTGCGTACATTGATGGTGTTGAGCGCGGTGACCGTACCCAACGCCTTGTAGTACACCGGGAACTCCCCCAGCACCGCCGGCGCCACACGCACCGGCACCGGCCCGGTGGACCCGCCGAAGCCCGGGCGGGCCATGCCGGTTTTGCCGGTGTGCCCCGCCGCCGCGTCCTTGTGGGCGCTACTGCCGGGCCAGAATTTCCAGCACAGGCCGGCGATAACCAGCAGCACAAGCAGGCCGAACAGCCAGCGGCGGGAGTTGCGGGGGGAGGATTGCATGGAGTGATCAACCATTGGGCGCGAGAGCTTCTTCTTTGGGAGGCTGAAAGATAAGCACTGGGGCAGTTTAAGAAAAGCGCCTTTACCGGCTATTTACCTTGGGCTTACAGGTTTCAACCGTTGCAGCTTAGTTCAAATGCTATTTCGCTAAGCCGCTGAAGCTCAAATAAAAACGGCCTGGACGAGGCCAGGCCGCAAGCATGTATCAGGCGTATTACTGCAAGATCGCAGTAATGTACCGAAACAGTTACTTCAAAACAGCCAGGGCGGCTTCGTAGTTTGGCTCCTGGCCAATTTCAGCCACCAGCTCGCTGTGCAGCACTGTGTCGTTTTCGTCCAGCACTACCACGGCGCGGGCGGTCAGGCTGCGCAGTGGGCCGTCGGTGATATCGACACCGTAGTCCTGGGAGAAGGCAGCGCTGCGGAAATCCGACAGGCTTTTTACGTTTTCCAGGCCTTCGGAACCGCAGAAACGCGCCTGGGCGAACGGCAGGTCGGAGGAAATGCACAGCACCACGGTGTTGCTCAGCTCGTTGGCCTGGGCATTGAACTTGCGCACCGAGGTGGCGCAGGTCGGGGTATCGACGCTTGGGAAGATATTCAACACTTTGCGCTTGCCGGCGAAGGAAGCCAGGGTGGCCTCCGACAGGTCACCGGCGGTCAGGGTAAAGTCGGGAGCCTGGGAACCGGCCTGTGGCAGTTCGCCTTCAACCTGGACAGGGTTACCTTTGAGAGTGACTTGAGCCATGAACGAAATCCTTATACGGGTTTGATGAAACGAATTCGAGAGGCCGAAGTTAACCACAAAGTGCCGCCGCTACCTACCCCGCAGGCAAATTGTCATCACCCCGGGTTGTGGTTTAATTGCACGCTTTTTGCCCGCCCCTTTTCAGGAACCCGCCCTTGATAAATCAGCCCTCCACCAAAGTCCTGGTTATTGGTTACGTCTGGCCGGAACCCCGTTCCTCGGCTGCAGGCGGGCATATGATGCAGATTCTTGAGACGTTTCTCACCCAAGGTTGGGACATTACCTTTAGCAGTCCGGCCGCACTCGGCGAGCATAAGGCCGACTTGTCGACGCTGGGCATCGCCGAATGCGCCATCGAACTCAATAACAGCAGTTTCGATGAGTTTATCCGTGAGCTGGCCCCGGATATCGTGCTGTTCGACCGTTTCATGATGGAAGAGCAATTCGGCTGGCGCGTGGAAAAGTGCTGCCCCGGCGCGCTGCGCGTGCTGGAAACCTCGGACCTGCAAAGCCTGCGCGACGCACGTCACCAGCGTTTCAAGGAGCACGCAAAAGCGCATTCCGACAGTGACGACTTCACTGCTCTGTTCGCCCCTGCGCTGAGGGACGAATTCCAGCGCATGGCTGACACGGACCTCGCCAAACGCGAAATCGCTGCCATTTATCGCTGCGATATCAGCCTGATGATTTCCGACGTGGAAATCCGCCTGCTCACCGAGCAATTCAAGGTGCCAGCCGCCCTGCTCCACTGGTGCCCGCTGATGATGCCGCCGCCCACCGCCGCCTTTGCGCCCTTTGAAGACCGCGCGCATTTTCTCAGCATCGGCAACTTTCGCCACGCCCCCAACTGGGATGCCGTGCTGTGGATGAAGAGCAGCATCTGGCCGCTGATCCGCCAGCAACTGCCGGGCGTCCAATTGCACATCTATGGCGCTTACACACCGCCCAAGGCCACTGCCCTGCACAACCCGGCGCAGGGTTTTCATGTGCTGAACTGGGCCGAAGATGCGCTGCAGGTGATGAGCGCCGCGCGCATCTGCCTGGCGCCGCTGCGCTTCGGCGCGGGGATAAAAGGCAAACTGGCCGACGCCATGCTGTGTGGCACACCCAACGTCACCACGCCCATCGGTGCCGAAGCCATGGGCGATGAACAGCCCTGGCCCGGCATGATCGAACACCGAGCCCAGGCGCTCGCCGCCGCCGCCGTCGCCCTTTATCAGGACCGTGAGCGCTGGACCCAGGCCCAGGAACAGGGTCGCCAACTGCTCGCCCGCCGCTATGACCAACGCATCCACGGCCCGGCGCTGGTGCAATGCCTGGAAAACTGCCGCATCCACCTCGCCAGCCACCGCCGCAACAACTTCACCGGCAGCATGCTGCGTCACCATGCCCACAAGAGCACGCAGTACATGTCGCAGTGGATCGAGGCAAAAAACCGCGCCCTATGAGGCCGGCGCTGGCGAGGTGGTGCTTGAGGAGGCATTATCCTGTGCAGCAATCACAATAAAGCGACGGCGCCATGACCCGAGCAACGCGAGTTACCGACCCTTCCTACGAACTGATGGACGATCACAACGGTCTGTCCATCATCTATCGCCAGCACGGTTTCCCCTGCCCGCTGGTGCGCTGGCATTTCCACAAGGAATACGAGCTGCACTTGATCGTTGCCAGCTCGGGCAAGGTGTTTATCGGTGACTACATCGGCAACTTCTACCCGGAAAGCCTGTTTCTCACCGGCCCCAACCTGCCCCACAACTGGATCAGCCAGGTGGAGGAAGACGAAGTGGTGCCCAAGCGCGACATGCTGGTGAACTTCACCGATGAATTATTCGAACACGGCAGCCATGTCTTCGCCGAACTCAAACGCCTGGAACCGTTGCTGGAGCGCGCACAGTACGGCATCGAATTTCGCTGCAAAAAAACCATCGCACTGGCCATGGGCCTGATGCAGCGCATTGAGGAGACCCAGGGCATCGCGCGACTGGGGCACTTCTTCATCCTGATGGAGGCGCTGAGCACGTGTGAGGATTATCAATTGCTCTCGGGCGCCACCACGCCGCAATTGGCCGACGAACACAACATTGACCGCACCAACCGCGCGGTGGATTACATTTTTGCTCACTACGCACGGGAGTTGCCGCTGGAGGAAGTGGCGGACTACCTGGGGATGAAGCCCACCTACTTCTCAAGAGTGTTCAAGCAGGCGACGGGCCGTACCTTTGTCGAATTTGTTAACCGTTTACGCATCAGCAAATCCTGCGAGTTGCTGGCTGACGGAGAGAAGGCGGTGACGGATGTGTGTTTCGAATCGGGGTTCAATAACATTTCCAACTTCAACCGGCGTTTTCAACAGCTCAAGGGCATGACGCCCTCCCACTATAGGCGGTTGGCGGTGCAGCGGTTGACCGAGCAGAACCTCGCCTGACATTGACCGCACCCACCTCCGTGCAGGCACGATCAAAAAATGGCTACATTGCCTGTCACACATGCCTAGTGAACGCCATTAGTCCTCCAGCCACTCAGCAACAACATCACCGCTCTCCTTAGCAGGTGATATTTTTCTGACAGCCGGTTCAAGGATAGGCAATGATCATTAGCGCGCAAAAACTTCCTGCCCTCCACACACAGCACCCTCACCCGGCTGAGAGCGCCCCAAGCGTGCCGCTTGCCGACGCTGCCACGCTCAGCGCGGCGAACATGCGCCCTGCCTTGCGAACGCGCAGGGACCTGCAAGGTTCAACGCCTGCTTCCAACCCGCGCCAAGAGAAAATCAACCAATTCGCCGACGCCCTGGTTGAGCGTGGTGACCGCCAACTGGCCGCCGATATTGCCAATGGCCTGATCCGCGAAAAGCTCGACAAAAACGCATCTGTTGATTCCGAGCAGATAGCAATCCCAAATGACTCCACTTTCCGTCAGCGCTGGAGCGAACTTGCGAACGCACTGCACTCGGAGCCGTTCAAATCGTTTGCGCAGGCCAATGATATTGACCTCAACACCATCATGATCGATAAAACAGGGAGTTTGATTGCGCTCAAAAAGGGCACTTACTATGACATCTACTCACGGACGGATGACGATTGGGCGCGTGCTTCGGTGGACGTTCTGGCGGCAGTAGAAAAACTATCCATTTGGGACCTGATCAACTTCTCTGACAAGGATTTCGTGTCCCTCAGAAACCTGATCGCGTTTTACGATTTGCCTCGATCCACTACCGGTGATGACGTGCTGCCTATCATCGAAAAACTGTTGAAAGGCACCTTCCCAGAGCCGGACAAATCCGACAAGCATTACACGCAGCTTGTTGCCAAGCGCGACCAGCAAAAAAAAGAGGCCCGCCAGGCGATCGCAGACTTACCGCCGCATCAACTGAACCAGCGCCTGGCCGAGTTCGCGCCGTTAACGGCAGCAGAAAGAGTAAAATGCGCTGACAAAGAGCTGGCGGTGCTATGCAGTCAGGCATTGATTAAGCTGTTGCCGGAACCGCGTAGCACACACATGGGGCTGTCGGCCTCTGAGATTATCCTCAACGAAATTCCGGAATATTCGACATTTAACCAGGCGCGCGCACACCTTTTAAAAGCGCTGAGCAGCGACGTTTTTACAACCTTTTTAAAAAACAACAACATCACTGCTTCCAGCGTCAGATTCCTTCCAGACAGCGGGGAATTGACAGGCAACGTCGAAGGCAAGGACAAGACCTTCACCTTGAACGATGTTTCGGATTGGCATGATATCTGGGAAAAAATCAAGAACGCCGTCCAACAAATGGCAGGCGGCTCTGGCGCTGCCGTTGAATATCCGGCCGCATCTGCATCATTGGACGAAGTGATGCGGTTTTACAACGAGCCGGTCCCTGAACGACAAGGTTCAACACAACAGCCTGTGGTGAGCGTCCTGCGCCGAATAGCAGAGATGTCCCAAAACAAAGGTTTCAAAGCATTGGTGGACACAACCGCCAACGATGCGGCGTCCCAGGTTGTGCGCAAGCGACAGCAGGCAGTGAGCAATCAACTCTCTGACACGTCCATTAAGCCATCCAGGCTTGAAGCTCTGGCGCAAGCGATTAAATCCAGTGACGCTGACTCAGTGGAAACAGGAGCAGAAAGCGCCGAAAGCGCACTGGCCATCGCCATGTACCGCGCAATGCTCGCAGTGAAGGCCGATCCCACCCAAGCCTCCAACAAAATCATCGATTCGATACCGCACGACAGTCTGTTCGGACAATGGTGGGATTACCTTGGCAAGGCGCTGAACGCACGCGGGTTCATCGAGTGGGCCCGCGAACAGAAAGTGGACTTGGCGTCCCTGCGCTATGCCCCCTCGGACCGGGCGCTGGTCGGCAAGGTCAATGGCATAGACCGGCGTTATACCGCCAATGATTTTGCGGAAAAATACCCTGGGTATTTTGACGTGCTCACGCCAGTGTTGAATGCCGCAGCGCCCTTCGCAACACGTGGAGCAGAAATGAAGCTGCCGGGAACCATCAGCGCCAATGCACCGTTTGAATCGGTGTGCAATTTTTATGGTATCAGCACCCACTACAGCGGCCCGGCCTTCGCACAACAAACACAGATGATGGGGCGAACACAACAGTTCCCTACGCCTGTTGAAGACACGGATCGAATCGTGAACGATTTGATCCGAAAAAAAACAGCATTGGGGGACAGCAATGATCGATACGCCCTCATTGGTGAGCTTAAACGCCTCAATGCGGAGGACACCTCGACATGGATCAATAGCGATCCTGATTCGTCGCATCAGCCTAAGGGTGCCAGAACTCTTCGGCAGTTTCTTCGAGACAACAAATGGAACGACGTCACGTCGACTCAGCAGACCGAAAACCTGTTAAAGGCGTTGCAAACGCCCGTCCCTCAATCACCGGCCTTGGGCAACCTCTGGGGGTTTCTCTCCACCGACCTCCCGCTCAGCGTTAAACAGCGCAGCAAGGTGGCGGAGTTTGTGAAAGACAATATCGGCCAGCACGACAGCCTTTGGAGCTATTTAAGCGCCGGTATCACTGGCCTCGACGCCCAACCTGACAAAGCACTGGAACGGATATTGTCCAGTGATAAAGCCGTCGAATTTGCCGCGAAGCTGGAAATCGACATGCAGGGGCGCACGACCACGTCCAGCCTGAAGCAGTGGCTGTTGACAGCCCTGGTGCTGGAGCTCGATCCGAAGGCGGGCTCTGCGCGCAATAAGGTTGCAGACTTCCACTTCATGCACGCTGATAACTGGGGACTTCACCCCAACGAAATCAGCCAGCGTTTCGATAAACACTTGATTGACACCGGTAAGGTACCCGCGGCACTGGCCCCGATCGCCTCGCATTTGCTGAAGTCAGGTATGGCGCCACAGTTTGTACGCAAAGACCTGCCGTCAGCGGCAACGCTGGGCTCCTCCGAGTTTGCCATCTACACGATGGGGGTAAATCTGGTCGAGCAGATAGCCCCCGGTGCAGCCACCGGCATGAGCGATGAACAGATCACCCGGTTTATCGGGATTGATCCCATTTCAGCTGATGAGACCCAACAACGCGCCATGGCCGGGATGAATCCGGTGATGGATTGGGCTATCTGCAACGGTCATGTCGTGAAGAGTGACAAGGATGAATACACCCTGGAACAAATGGCAACCGCGCAAAAATCCCTGAATAAACAGACCACTGAAGTGGCTGCCGCCAGCAAGTTTCTGGGTACCGTCAAGGCGCCCAGCAGGCGGGCGATGGCCCTTGAAGCGTTGCGGGCAAAATTTGGTTCCACTATCGATTTCGAGAATACGTACGTACGGGAGAGGGTCGGCAAGATATTTTCCGGCGTTAAAGCGAGCATTGCCGCAGTGTATGAGTCCGGCCGTCTGGGTGATCAGTGGGATCCGGAAAAGCCCGGGGTGGACGTCGAGAACCTGCGCAGGCACGCCTCTGAATTACCGGTCATAAAAGAGCAATTTAATAACGCTATCGAACAGGACTATACGCAGCGCAGGACCCACAGTATTTCGCAACTCAAGGATATGCTCAGCAAACTGCCATTGCCGATTCGCGTTGCCTTGAAGAATGGCGGAATGAACCTGTACGCCGTGGGAAATACCGGCGGTATCGTGCTGGATGTCGATCACTACGGAAAGCAGTACACGCTCGCCGTCTACCCGGGCGCTGGAAAAATAATACAAATCCCGGCGATAGACCGTTCGGTGCTTCACGGCAAAGCCGGCAGCGTAACCATCGACTTGAAGGCCTTCCAAAGTGGCGCAGAGCCAAAACCTGAACTCACCCCCAACGTCGTCTTGACGCCCCTGCACGTTGTCGACCCCAATGTTTATGAAGGGGGCAGGCGACTTTTGTTTGCAGAGCAGGCGGGCACTACGCCCGCCAACTACGAAAGTATCAGGTTCCAACACGTGGCCGAAGTGCTGGTTGACACGGCCTACCTGAACAAGGCCAATTTCACCAACAAACAACGTGGGTTCAACCCTGTGGACAATGCCGTCGAGCCCAGTGATGTCTTCCTGGGCTTCATGAAAGTAGTACCCGGCGGCTCGAGTATTCTGGACCTTTACAACGGCGATTATAAGAAAGCGGTATACGATCTGGGCGTCGACATCGTCATGTATGCAGCCACGGAAGGTGCAGGCAAACTCTGGTCACTGCTCAAATCGGGTACAGGCTGGGCGGCGGTCAAGGTGTCTGCCAAATTCATTGAGAAGTTCGGCGCCAAAGAAGGTGAAGATCTTGTGATCAGAGACCTTACAGCCAACAGTACCTCACAGACGCTCCTTTCAACCAGTCGACTGCAGCAAAGCCATCTGGCGGAACTGGGCGACGGGAAGTTTGTGCAGCCATCCAACATGGAAGACGGTGTCGTCATAAGCTCCGATACACCCCCACACACCAAAGTGACGGCAATCTTCCAGGAAGGTAACTGGTACGCCTACGACAGCAAAACAGCACAAGCCTATGGGCCGGCGCTGAAAGGGTTCGTGTCCGACACAACATCACTCGTGCAAAAAGAAACCTTTTCAGACGGCACCTCAGCGCTGGTAGCGCAAAAATCATTGGCCGAAGACGCCTTTACCCTACCGCGCGTCAATGGCTTCGACCTGATCAACGAGGGCAAGGTCTACCGTTACGATACCCACGCGCCTGGTGTATTGACTGACCTGGAATCGGCCGATCACTTTAAACCGCTCGAAGGTTTCGAGGCGATCTGCCGAGCCCCGACAGGGCTCACTGGCCGATTCAGGCGCGGTGCCAATGACACCTGTTTCTCCAAGATCATCGACAACGTATCCAGTGAGTTGACCCAGGAACTGCAGGCGCTTGAGCACGTGCGGCTGTTCCCCTCGGAGCCGAAGCTGTTCAAAAAGGATCAGTTCGTCATTTTCGAGCGACGTCGGTTCAAGTTGGTTGAAGGTGAAATGGGCCCCCAACTGATGCCCGTCCTTGATAAAAAACGCATCACCTACAAGGACATTGTCAAAGGCACGATCACGCAGGATCCACAGTTCGGCTTTTACAGTGCGCAACCCAGTGACGCGTTGGCGCGGGAAAGCCGGGTGGTGAAGCTCAACAGCATCAGCACGGCGTGCGATGACAAGCGCGAGTTGCGAGGTATCGTGGTTAAGGACTCGATCACCGGCAGTACCAATCAATACTTGGTGATCGAAGCGGATATCGGCGAGTTTTACGTTGCGACATTAAACAAAGCGCCTGGCGACGAACTGACCTTTATAAAATGCACATCCAGAGAATTACCGTTGGTCATGAGCTATAAGGCTAAGCTCAACATACGCCAAGGCGTTTCCCACGTTCCCATTGATCACGATTTTATTGCCTTGCCGAAACTCGATATGGCGTTTCAAGCGCTGGAGCGTTCTGGCTATACGAGACAGGAAGTCGATGAGCTAAAAGTCTATTGTAAAGAGATGACCCCGGAACAGCAGCGTGAAGTCGTTTATCAACTGCAACGGCACGACGCGATCGGTAAAGCCGACATCGCTCTAAGGCCGATACAAGTGGCCGCATTGGATAAACCTGCTGACTTCGCAACCAGAACGGTGGAACAGCAGAACAAATTCTATGCAGAGCAAGCCAAATCCAATGTCAATCTTGGAATGAAAGCCACAGGGCTGGGACCCGGCAATCAAGTGCGGTCCACGGCGGATAAGGCGCGTGCGCAAGCCGCATTAGACACCATCAATTGGATACGTAGTACTGCGGAGAGCCACGCGCCAAATCGCGCCAATCTCGTGCTTAAAACCGGGGCTGGCAACTGCGGAGAAATGGCGATTTTGTCCAAGGACATTATTAATAAGAGCGGCGGTAGAGCCTATGAATGGTATGCATCGGACGCTCACGCGTTCACGGTGGTGGGTGGACCCTCAACGCTACCATCAGGGACCGTCGACTTTTCCGAGCAAGCCTGGAACGACGCCTGGATCGTGGACCCATGGACCGATATTGCCTGTCCCGCTCGCGAATACACACAGAACCTCAAGAAAGTCATGGCCCAGTGGGAAGGTAAAAATATAAAGATATTGGAGAGAGAGGCATTAATTAGCCCGTTGAATAAAAACTGGATGGAAAATCTCATAACGAAACCAAAAAATCCCTTTCCTCACGGGTATAACCGTTCCTGAACACCCTCCACAGGAACAAGCGCGCCGTCACCGTGTGATCGGCGCGCTTTGCCCAAGCCTAACCTGACCTGCCCCCCTCAGCCAAACTGCCAACGAGTGCAAAAAAGTATCAGCGAACGTGCACCCAAGGATTTGTCACAAGCGCATTTCAGGGCTGTAATCAACGCACACTCTTCCTGACTACCTGTAGGAAGACACAACAACAATAACTGTCCTTCTGCAGCCCTCTGGGCGCGGAAATGGAGTGCGCGATGAAGTTCACAGCGAAAGCACTGCTTGTCTCTACCTGCATGACCCTCAGCGCCGTCAGCTTCGGCGCCCAGACCCTGACCATTGCCACCGTCAACAACAGCGACATGATCCGCATGCAAAAGCTCTCGAAAACCTTCGAGGCCGAGCACCCGGAGATCAAGCTAAACTGGGTGGTGCTCGAAGAAAACGTACTGCGCCAACGCCTCACCACTGACATCGCCACCCAGGGCGGGCAGTTCGATGTGCTGACCATCGGCATGTACGAAGCTGCACTGTGGGGCGCCAAGGGCTGGCTGGAGCCGATGAAGGACCTGCCGGCTTCCTACGACCTGGATGATGTATTCCCTTCGGTGCGTGACGGTTTGTCGGTCAAGGGTTCGCTGTACGCCCTGCCGTTCTACGCCGAAAGCTCGATCACCTATTACCGCACCGACCTGTTCAAGGACGCCGGGCTGACCATGCCCGAGCACCCGACCTGGAGCCAGATCGGCGAATACGCGGCCAAACTCACCGACAAGTCCAAGGAGCAGTACGGCCTGTGCCTGCGCGGCAAGGCCGGCTGGGGCGAGAACATGGCGCTGATCACCACCCTGGCCAACGGCTACGGAGCGCGCTGGTTCGATGAGAAGTGGCAGCCCGAGTTCAACGGCCCCGAGTGGAAGGACGCGCTGAACTTCTACGTCGACAACATGAAGAAATCCGGCCCGCCGGGTGCTTCGAGCAACGGTTTCAACGAAAACCTGGCGCTGTTCAACAGCGGCAAGTGCGCGATCTGGGTCGATGCCAGCGTGGCCGGCTCGTTCGTCACCGACAAGACCCAGAGCAAAGTGGCTGACCATGTCGGCTTCACCTTCGCCCCCCACGAAAAAACCGACAAGGGCACCTCGTGGCTGTACTCCTGGAGCCTGGCGATTCCAACCAGCTCCAAGGCCAAGGACGCCGCCAAGGTGTTCACCAGTTGGGCAACCTCCAAGGAATATGGCGCACTGGTCGCCAAGACGGACGGCATCGCCAATGTACCGCCAGGCACGCGCGCCTCGACCTACAGCGATGAGTACATGAAGGCCGCACCGTTCGCCAAGGTGACTCTGGAATCGCTGAAAGTCGCCGACCCGACCAAGCCGACCCTCAAGCCGGTGCCGTATATCGGGATTCAGCTGGTCACCATTCCCGAGTTCCAGGCGATTGGTACGCAAGTGGGCAAGTTCTTCTCCGGTGCCTTGACCGGTCAGCAGACGGTCGACCAGGCACTGGCTGCCGCGCAGACCACCACCGAGCGTGAAATGAAGCGGGCGGGTTATCCCAAATAAACTGGGAATACCACAGTAAATGTGGGAGGGGGCTTGCTCCCGATAGCAGTGGATCAGCCAACTGATTCATCAACTGATACACCGCTATCGGGAACAAGCCCCCTCCCACACTGACCGCACTCCGATTCATGCTCCGCACTGGTCCTGATTGCCATGAATACAACACCCAAAAACCGTCTGGCCAACCCTGGCTGGTTTCTCGTCAGCCCTTCGGTGGCCTTGCTGCTGCTGTGGATGATCGTACCGCTGGGCATGACCCTGTACTTTTCACTGATCCGCTACAACCTGCTCTACCCCGGTGAAAACCAGTTCGTAGGGCTGGAGAACTTCACCTATTTCGTCACCGACTCGGGGTTCCTGCCCGGCGCCACCAACACCCTGTTGCTGGTGGGCAGCGTGCTGTTGATCAGCGTGGTGTTTGGCGTGTTGATCAGTGCCCTGCTTGAGGCCAGTGAGTTCCTCGGCCGTGGCCTGGTGCGGGTGATGCTGATTTCGCCGTTTTTCATCATGCCCACCGTCGGTGCGCTGATCTGGAAGAACCTGATTTTCCACCCCGTGTCGGGGATTCTCGCCGCCGTGTGGAAGTTCTTCGGCGCCGAACCCGTGGACTGGCTGGCGCACTACCCGCTGTTGTCGATCATCATCATTGTGTCGTGGCAATGGCTGCCTTTCGCCATCCTGCTGCTGATGACCGCCATGCAGTCCCTCGACCAGGAGCAAAAGGAAGCCGCGCGCCTGGACGGTGCCGGCGCCATCGCGATCTTCTGGCACCTGACCCTGCCGCACCTGGCCCGCCCGATTGCGGTGGTGGTGATGATCGAAACGATCTTTTTGCTCTCGGTGTTCGCCGAAATCTTCACCACCACCAACGGCGGCCCCGGTTACGCCTCGACCAACCTCGCCTACCTGATCTACAACCAGGCGCTGGTGCAGTTCGACGTGGGCATGGCCTCGGCCGGCGGCTTGATCGCCGTGGTCATCGCCAATATCGCGGCGATCATCCTGGTGCGGATGATCGGCAAAAACCTGACTGACAAGCCTTGAGGGCCGCGCCATGACGCTTCAACAATCCCGCCGCCTGCAAAGCCTGTTGCTTGGCACGCTGGCCTGGGCCATCGCGATCCTGATTTTCTTCCCGATCTTCTGGATGGTGCTGACCAGCTTCAAGACCGAAATCGACGCGTTCGCCACCCCGCCGCAGTTCATTTTCACGCCGACGCTGGAGAACTACCTGCACATCAACGAACGCAGCAACTACTTCGCCTACGCGTGGAACTCGGTACTCATTTCGTTCAGCGCCACCGCCCTGTGCCTGCTGATCTCGGTACCGGCCGCCTACTCCATGGCGTTCTATGAAACCAAACGCACCAAGGGCACGCTGCTGTGGATGCTGTCCACCAAGATGCTGCCGCCGGTGGGCGTGCTGATGCCGATCTACCTGCTGGCCAAGAGCTTTGGCCTGCTGGATACGCGCATCGCGCTGATCATCATCTACACCCTGATCAACCTGCCGATCGTAGTGTGGATGGTGTACACCTACTTCAAGGACATTCCCAAGGACATCCTCGAAGCCGCGCGCCTGGACGGCGCCACCCTGTGGCAGGAAATGGTTCGCGTGCTGCTGCCGATCGCCAAGGGCGGCCTGGCCTCCACGGTGCTGCTGTCGCTGATCCTGTGCTGGAACGAGGCGTTCTGGTCGTTGAACCTGACCTCCTCCAGCGCAGCGCCGCTGACGGCGTTGATCGCCTCCTACTCCAGCCCCGAAGGTTTGTTCTGGGCCAAATTGTCCGCCGTCTCGACCCTCGCCTGTGCGCCCATCCTGATCTTCGGCTGGATCAGCCAGAAGCAGCTGGTGCGTGGCTTGTCCTTCGGCGCCGTCAAATAATAATTGCAAGCGGAGGCCCATCTCATGGCCAACCTGAAAATCAAGAATCTGCAAAAAGGCTTCGAAGGTTTCTCGATCATCAAAGGCATCGACCTGGAAGTGAACGACAAGGAATTCGTGGTGTTCGTCGGCCCTTCGGGCTGCGGCAAGTCCACCCTGCTGCGCTTGATCGCAGGGCTTGAAGAAGTGAGCGAAGGCACCATCGAACTGGACGGGCGCGACATCACCGAAGTGACCCCGGCCAAGCGCGACCTGGCGATGGTGTTCCAGACTTACGCGCTGTACCCGCACATGAGCGTGCGCAAGAACATGTCGTTTGCCCTGGACCTGGCCGGCGTCGACAAGAAGCTGGTGGACAGCAAGGTCAGCGAAGCGGCGCGCATCCTCGAGCTCGGGCCTCTGCTTGAGCGCAAGCCCAAGCAACTGTCCGGCGGTCAGCGTCAGCGCGTGGCGATTGGCCGGGCGATTGTGCGCAACCCGAAGATCTTCCTGTTCGACGAACCGCTGTCCAACCTCGATGCCGCGCTGCGCGTGCAGATGCGCCTGGAACTGGCGCGCCTGCACAAGGAGCTGCAGGCGACCATGATCTACGTGACCCACGACCAGGTGGAAGCGATGACCCTGGCCGACAAGGTGGTGGTGTTGAACAGCGGGCGCATCGAGCAGGTCGGCTCGCCGCTGGACCTCTATCACCAGCCGGCCAATCTGTTTGTGGCGGGTTTCCTCGGCACACCGAAAATGGGCTTTCTCAAGGGCAAGGTCACGCGGGTCGAATCGCAGAGCTGTGAAGTGCAACTGGACGCCGGCACCTTGATCAACCTGCCACTCAGCGGCCCGACCCTCAGCGTCGGCAACGCGGTGACCCTGGGCATTCGCCCGGAACACCTGGAAATCGCCGCAGCGGGCCAGACCACCCTGACCGTCATCGCCGACGTCGGCGAGCGCCTGGGCAGCGACACCTTCTGCCACGTCATCACCTCAACAGGCGAGCCGCTGACAATGCGGATTCGCGGCGACATGGCCAGCCAATACGGCGAGACGCTGCACCTGCACCTCGACCCGGCGCACTGCCACCTGTTCGACACCGACGGCGTGGCCGTGGCCCGCCCACTGCGCGCTGCCGCCTGATTTCGCGAGTATCTTCTGATGAAACTGAATAAGCAGAACCTCACCCTGTTGGCGCCGCAAGTGAAAATCCCCGCCTACGCCATTGCCAGCACTACGCAGGGCATCGCGCATATCGGCGTAGGCGGTTTCCACCGCGCGCATCAGGCGTATTACACCGATGCGCTGATGAATACCGGCGTTGGCCTGGACTGGAGCATCTGCGGCGTCGGCCTGCGGGCCGAGGACCGCAAGGCCCGCGACGACCTGGCCGGCCAGGATTACCTGTTCACCCTCTATGAACTGGGCGACACCGACGACACCGAAGTGCGCGTGATCGGCTCGATCAGCGACATGCTGCTGGCCGAAGACGGCGCCCAGGCGCTGATCGACAAACTGGCCGACCCCGCCATTCGCATCGTCTCGCTGACCATCACCGAAGGCGGCTACTGCATCGACGACAGCACCGGCGAGTTCATGGCGCACCTGCCGCAGATCCAGCATGACCTGGCCCACCCTGCGGCGCCGACCACCGTGTTCGGTTTTATCTGCGCGGCGCTGAGCCAACGCCGCGCCGCCGGCACCCCGGCGTTTACCGTGATGTCCTGCGATAACCTGCCGCACAACGGCGCCGTCACGCGCAAGGCGCTGCTGGCGTTCGCCGCCCTGCACAATGCCGACCTGCACGACTGGATCAAGGCCAACGTGAGTTTCCCCAACGCCATGGTCGACCGCATCACGCCCATGACCAGCAGCGCGCACCGCCTGCAACTGCACGACGAGCACGGCATCGACGATGCCTGGCCGGTGGTGTGCGAACCCTTTGTGCAGTGGGTGCTGGAAGACAACTTCGTCAACGGCCGCCCGGCCTGGGAAAAAGTCGGGGTGCAGTTCACCGATGACGTCACGCCCTATGAAGAAATGAAGATCGGCCTGCTCAACGGCAGCCACCTGGCGCTGACCTACCTGGGCTTTCTCAAGGGTTACCGGTTTGTGCACGAGACCATGAATGACCCGGTGTTTGTGGCGTACATGCGTGCCTACATGGACCTGGACGTCACGCCAAACCTGGCGCCGGTGCCGGGCATCGACCTGACCGCGTACAAACAGACGCTGGTGGACCGCTTCTCCAACCAGGCGATTGCCGATCAACTGGAGCGCGTGTGTTCGGATGGCTCGTCGAAGTTTCCCAAGTTCACCGTGCCGACCATCAACCGTTTGATTGCCGATGGCCGTGAGACCGAGCGGGCAGCACTGGTGGTCGCAGCCTGGGCGTTGTACTTGAAGGGCGTGGATGAGAACGGTGTGAGCTACAAAATCCCGGATCCGCGTGCCGAGTTCTGCCAGGCACTGGTCAGTGACGACGCGCTGATCAGCCAGCGACTGCTGGGGGTGGAAGAGATTTTCGGCAAGGCTATTCCCAACTCACCCGCGTTTGTGGCAGCGTTCGAGCGGTGTTATGCAAGTTTGCGCGATCATGGCGTCACTGAAACCCTGCAAAACCTCCTGAAGAAACCGGCTTAAAACTGTGGGAGGGGGCTTGCTCCCTCCCACATTGACCGCATTTCAATCCAATAATAAAACTGCTGAGCACTCCCTCATGACCCAGCAAAACCTGTTCCTCGGCATCGACTGCGGCACCCAGGGCACCAAGGCCATTGTCCTCGACGCGGCCACCGGCAAGGTGCTGGGTCTGGGCGCCGCCGCACATACCCTGATCAGCGGCGCCAATGGCCGCCGCGAACAGCACACCCAGGAATGGCTGGATGCGTTCACCGAAGCCACCCACCGCGCCCTGCAACAGGCCGGCGTGGACGGCCGCGACATCCTTGGTATCGGCGTTTCCGGCCAGCAACACGGCCTGGTGCTGCTCGACGACGAGGGCCAGGTACTGCGCCCGGCCAAGCTGTGGTGCGACACCGAAACCGCACCTGAAAATGACCGGTTGCTGCAACACCTGGGCGGCGAACGCGGTTCGCTGGAGCGCCTGGGGGTGGCGATTGCGCCCGGTTACACCCTGTCCAAACTGCTGTGGACCCGCGAACAGCACCCGGATGTGTTCAGCCGCATCGCCCATATCCTGCTGCCCCACGACTACCTGAACCATTGGCTGACCGGGCGTGCCGTGGCGGAATACGGCGATGCGTCGGGCACCGGTTATTTCAACGTGCGCACCCGTGAATGGGATGTTGCGCTGCTCAAACACATCGACCCCAGCGGTCGCCTGGAAGCGGCCCTGCCCGAGCTGATCGAAGCCGACCAGGCCGTGGGCACGATCCTCCCCGCCATCGCCGAACGCCTGGGCATCAACCCCCACGCCATCGTCTCCAGCGGCGGCGGCGATAACATGATGGGCGCCATTGGCACCGGCAATATCGCGCCGGGCGTGATCACCATGAGCCTGGGCTCATCGGGCACTGTCTACGCCTTTTCGGATCAGCCCAACATCAGCCCCCAGGCCTCGGTGGCGACTTTCTGCTCTTCCAGCGGCGGCTGGCTGCCGTTGATCTGCACCATGAACCTGACCAACGCCACCGGAGTGATTCGCGAGCTGTTCGAGCTGGACCTGGCGGCCTTCAACGCCCTCGTCGCGCAGGCTCCGATTGGCGCCGACGGCGTGAGCATGCTGCCGTTTCTCAACGGCGAGCGCGTACCCGCCCTGCCCCATGCCACCGGCAGCCTGCACGGCCTGACCATGACCAACCTGACCCGCGCCAACCTGTGCCGCGCGGTGGTCGAAGGCACCACCTTCGGCCTGCGCTACGGCCTCGACCTGCTGCGCGAAACCGGCCTGCAAAGCCAGCGTATCCGCCTTATCGGCGGCGGCTCGAAAAGCCCGGTGTGGCGGCAGATGGTTGCCGATATCATGAACACCGAAGTGATTTGCACCGAACAACCCGAAGCCGCCGCCCTCGGCGCGGCGATCCAGGCGGCGTGGTGCCAGAGCGGCGAATCCCTGGCCAGCCTGTGCGACAAATGCGTCAGCGTCGACCCGGCCAGCCGCACGTTGCCGGTGGCGGCCAATGTCCTTGCCTGTCAGCAGGCTTACGAACGCTATCAACAGCACGTGGCAACCCTTTAAGAGCGAACGACTATGTATCTGGTGTGTGGTGAAGCGCTGTTTGATTTTTTCAGCGAGGAAGAGGTCGGCGGGCAGGCTGCCAAGCTCAATTACCGGGCGATTGCCGGCGGCTCGCCGTTCAACGTGGCAGTCGGCCTGCGCCGCCTGGGCATCGAGGCCGGGCTGTTTGGCGGGCTGTCCACCGACTTTCTGGGACGCCGCCTGTTGCAGGTGCTCAAGGACGAAGGCGTCAGCGAGCGGTTTCTGCTGGAGTTCGCCGCGCCCACCACCCTGTCGATGGTTGCGGTGGGGGCCAATGGCTCACCGCAGTACAATTTCCGCGGCGAGGGTTGCGCCGACCGCCTGCTGGAAATCGACCACCTGCCACAATTGGGCGATGAAATTCGCGGGCTGCATGTGGGTTCGTTTTCGCTGGTGGTGCAGCCGATTGGCGATACCCTGCTCGAGTTGGTCAAGCGTGAAAGCGGCAAGCGCCTGATCAGCCTGGACCCCAACGTGCGCCTCAACCCGCAGCCGGATATCCAACTGTGGCGCGAGCGCGTGGCGCAACTGGCGCAGCATGCCGACCTGATCAAGGTCAGCGACGAAGACCTGCACCTGCTCTACCCCGACCAATCACCGGAAAGCGTGCTGCAGGACTGGTTGCAACACCGCTGCCAGTTGGTGTTCCTCACCCGTGGCGGCGACGGCGCCAGTGTGTTCAGCCGCCGGCATGGCACCTGGTCGCAACCGGCGATGAAGATCGTGATGGCCGACACCGTAGGTGCCGGCGACACCTTCCAGGCTGCGTTGATTGCCTGGTTGACCGAGCATCAACTGGACTCGGTGCAAGGCCTGCACCAGCTGACGCGCGAACAGATCGACGCGATGCTGGGCTTTGCGATTCGCGCCTCGGCCTTGACCTGCACCCGGACTGGGCCCGACCTGCCGTACCGTCTGCAGCTGGACTGAGCCTGCCCGGGCAAAAAAAAGAACGGCAACCGCCGTTCTGACAGGGGCTCGGCGCTTAACCGAGCCTGCGGGTCATCGGTAAATCGACCCCATACGTTTGACAGGTTCCTGCGTGTGCTTGAGGTCTTCGCGCAACCCGGTGATCAGGTTGCAAATGGCGCGGCTGCTGTCGAGCTTGTCGGCATTGATGCCTTTGACTTCCAGATCCACTCGGTCACGATCACGCTCGTCATACACTTTGATCGTCAGCGACGCGTCTTCGGCTTTAATGCATTCACACCGCTTGGGCAGAAAACTTCCTTCAATAATGCTGCGTAGTTCCAGTTCCGAAAGCATGGCTAACCTCTCCTTTTATGAGACTGCCAACTGATTGTTATGTGTCTGACGGGCAGGTCCCCGCCGCGTCCTGCCAACCCTGGAAGACGCTTTCACTTAATGAGCGTACTCGGCAAAACTGACGCGCGTTGTAACTTTTCCTCATAAGCTGAGGCGTCGTTTACATAACTGAATCTGGAACTATCACAGTGCCCTGAATTATCGCCGAACGACTTCGATTAAACGTTTAACCCGGCAAACTCGGTTAAACAGGTTAAACTTGCAGAAATATATAGCAAACTTTTAACCCTGAGGTCGTCCCGCAGACAATGATCAAAACTCCCGCACAACTTGCCGTGATGCGCGAAGCCGGGCGCCTGCTGGCCGAGGTGTTTACCCTGCTCGACGGCTTCGTCGCCGCCGGCCGCTCCACCCTGGAACTAGACGCCGCCGTCGAAGCCTTCATCCGTAACGACCTGCAGGCGCGCCCGGCCAGCCTTGGGCAATACGATTATCCCTTCTCCATCAATACATCGATCAACGAGGTGGTATGCCACGGCATGCCCAATGCCAGGGACGTGCTCAAGGACGGCGACATCATCAATATCGACATCACCCTGGAAAAAGGCGGCTTTATTGCCGACTCCAGCAAGATGTACATGATCGGCAACGTGGCGCCCAAGGCACGGCGGCTGGTGGATAAGACCTTCGAGGCGATGTGGGAAGGTATTCGCCAGGTCAAACCCGGCACACACTTGGGCGATATCGGCCACGCGATCCAGAGCCATGCGCAAGCCAACGGCTACAGCGTGGTGCGTGAATACTGCGGCCACGGCATCGGCCGCGACATGCACGAAGAACCGCAGATCCTGCACGTCGGCCGCCCCGGCACCGGCCTGCAATTGCGTGAAGGCATGGTGTTCACCATCGAGCCGATGCTCAACCAGGGCAGCGCCAAGGTACGCAACCTCAAGGATGGCTGGACGGTCGTGACACAGGACAACAGCCTGTCGGCACAGTGGGAACACACCGTCGCGGTGACGGCGCAGGGGTTCGAGGTGCTGACCTTGCAGGCCCTGCCCTGACCCCCGCGTTCACCTCAGGCCACCTGTTTGATGCCGGCCTTGGCTTCCAGCTCACGCACCAGGGGCAGCACGCGCTGGCCGAAGTACTCGACTTCTTCCTGAAAGTGCAGGAACCCGGCCAGTATCAGGTCCACACCCACCGCCTTGAGCGCCACGATGCGCTCGGCGATTTGCTGTGGCGTGCCGATCAGGTTGGTCTTGAAGCCGTCGTTGTACTGCACCAGGTCGGCAAAGCTGGACTTGGCCCAGTTGCCCTCGCCTTCCGGTGAGGCCCTGCCCGCCTGTTTGGCCGCATCGCCAAAGGCGTTGACTGCCTCCGGGTCCGCCTTGTCGATGATTTCCGCAAGTACCGCACGGGCTTCTTCTTCGGTGTCGCGGGCAATGATAAAAGCGTTCACACCCACCTTGACCGAATGGTTGTTGGCCGCGGCCTTGGTGCGAATATCGTTGACCTGGGCCTGGATGCCTTCGGGCGTGTTGCCGTTGGTGAAGTACCAGTCCGACACCCGCGCCGCCATGTCCCGCGCGGCCCGCGAGCTGCCGCCCTGGAACACTTCCGGCTGGCCCAGTGGCTTGGGCTTGAGGGTGTAGTTGTCGAAGCGATAGAAGTCGCCTCTGAAAGTGAAATTGTCCTGCGACCAGATGCCTTTGAGCGCACGAATGAATTCTTCGGAGCGGCGATAGCGTTCGTCGTGCTCCAGCCAGTGCTCGCCGATGGCCTGGAACTCGCCCTTGAACCAGCCGCTGACGATATTCACCGCGATGCGGCCGTTGGTGAGCTGGTCGATGGTCGCCAATTGCTTGGCCGCCAGCGCCGGCTGCCAGGGGCCCGGCAGGATCGCGGCAATCACCTTGAGTTTGGTGGTCGCGGCCAGCAGGGCGTGACTGAATGCCACCGATTCGTGCTGGTTGTCGGCGCCATAACCCGCCGTGAAGCGGATCTGGGTCAGGCCATATTCGAAGCCGGCGGCTTCGGCCAGTTGCGCCAGTTTGCGGTTGTAGTCGATGCCCCAGTGGGTGCGCTGTTCGATCTTGCTCACCACCAGCCCACCGCTGACGTTAGGCACCCAATAGGCAAATTTCACGGCTTGCTGACTCATCTTGAGGTTCCTCGCACACAGGGATGTATCAAGCCTTGAGCAGCAAGCGTGCCAGGCCTCGGTAAAGGCCCGGCGCACAAGGGTTGCGCCCGTAAAACGGGCACCGGGCATAGCCACCGGACACTGTCACCGATTGCGCCGGTTTGTCGATCCACTGTTGCTGGCGCAACAGTCAATGGCACCTGCCCCCCGTAAACACGGGCTGTCGCACCCGGCACGGAGTGTGCAATCCCCCTGGCACATGATCACTGCCCAGGAGCCGTCCCCCATGACCGAACACCACGTCATCAACCCGTTGTCCATCGGCGTCGACTACCCGACACTGGCCGCCCGTTTCCGGCCGATCTTTGAACGTATCGCCGAGGGCGCGCTTGAGCGCGAACACACGCGCACCCTGCCCCATGAACCGATCCAGTGGCTCAAGCAGGCCGGTTTCGGCGCAGTGCGCGTGCCGGTGGAATATGGCGGCGGCGGCGCCTCGTTGCCGCAGTTGCTTGAACTGCTGATCGAGCTGGCGGCTGCCGACTCCAACGTGCCCCAGGCCCTGCGCGGGCATTTTGCGTTTGCCGAAGACCGCCTGAACGCACCACCGAGCGCCGGGCGCGACCTGTGGTTCAAACGGTTTGTCGACGGCGATATCGTCGGCTGCGCCTGGACCGAAATCGGCACGGTGGCGATTGGCGATGTGGTCACCCAGGTCAGCCCCGACGGCGAGCAGTGGACACTCAATGGTGAGAAGTTCTACAGCACCGGCAGTATTTTCTCTGACTGGATCGACGTGTATGCGCGGCGCAGCGATACAGGCGGCGACGTGATCGCCGCCACCCGCACTCGCCAGCCCGGCGTGGTGCAAAGCGATGACTGGGACGGTTTCGGCCAGCGCACCACCGGCAGCGGCACCACGCGGTTTACCGATGCGGTGGTGCAAGCGCAGGACGTGATCGACTTTGCCACCCGCTTCAAATACCAGACCGCGTTCTACCAGTTAGTCCTGTTGGCAACCCTGGCCGGCATCGGCCGAGCGGCGCTCAATGATGTGGCCCGGCAGGTGCGTGACCGTAAACGCATCTATAGCCATGGCAATGCCGCGCATGTCAGCCAGGACGCGCAGGTGCAACAGGTGGTGGGTGAAGTCGCCGCGCTCGTGTATGCCGCCGAGGCCAGCGCGCTGAAAGCGGCGGTGCCGGCGCAACGCGCCTACCTGGCACGGTTCGGCGGAGACGATGCCGCAGAGCGTGACGCCAATGTGGCCGCCGAGATTGAATCGGCGACGGCGCAGGTGGTGGTCTCGGAACTGATCCAGCGCGCCACCAGCCAATTGTTCAATGCGCTGGGCGCCTCGGATGTGCGTCAGGGCAAGGCGCTGGACCGGCACTGGCGCAACGCACGCACGGTGTCGTCACACAACCCGGTGATCTACAAGGCGCGGATTATCGGCGATTGGGTGATCAACGGCAGCGAACCGCCGTTCGTGTGGCAGATCGGTAATGGCCCGAAACAAGCCTGAAACCCTACAGGATCGAATGCTGGAAGCTCGACCTGGAACCTCTGTGGCGAGCGCGATTGTCGCAGCGAGCGGGCCTGTCGTGGCGAGCGGGCTTGCCCCGCGTTGGGGTGCGAAGCGCCCCCATCAAGGAACATGCGGTGTACCTGACACTGCGCAGAGGATGGCTTTGGGGCTGCTGCGCAGCCCAACGCAGGACAAGCCTGCTCGCCACAGGGAATCTGCGCTTAACTGAACGGCATTGGGGCTTGCCCCGCATTGGGGTGCGAAGCGCCCCCAATCAAGCAAAACGCGGTGTACCTGATACGGCTCAGCGTCTGGTTTTGGGGCTGCTACGCAGCCCAACGCAGGACAAGCCTGCTCGCCACAGGGGAGCTGCGCTTAACTGAACGGCATTAGGGCAAGCCCGCTCGCCACGACAGGCCCGTTCTCCACAACGGGCCCGCTCGCCATTGGAGTGTGGTTGCCTGGGCCTACTCACTCCCACACTTGAAGGGTGTGCTGGTTAGAACGCGAGTTTGTAGCCGACGGCCATCAACATGATCGCCAGGCACGGGCGCAATACGCCGTCCGGGATCCTGCCGGTCATGTGGCTGCCCAGGTAAATGCCCGGCAGCGAGCCCATCAGCAAAAAGCCCAGCAGGTGCCAGTCCATGTTGCCCATGCTCGCATGGCCAAGACCTGCGACCAGCGTCAGGGGCACGGCATGGGCGATTTCGGTGCCGACCAGACGGCGCGTGGCGAGGAACGGATAAAGAATAAACAGCGCCACCGTGCCGAGGGCGCCTGCGCCAATGGACGTGAGCGCGACCATGGTGCCGAGAATCGCGCCGGTGACCACCGTCAGCCCGTTCAGGTTGCGCGGGCTCATGTGGTAATCATCGCCGGCATGGCGCTGGGCGAAGGCCAACAGGCGTTGCTTGAACAGGATCGCCAGGGCCGTGAGCAGCAGCACCACGCCCAGGGCCTGCTTGATCACCGCGTTCATCGCAGTGGGGTCGGTGTGCAGGCTGGCGAGGAACCACAGGGTCAGCAACACCGCCGGCACGCTGCCCAGGGTGAGCCAGCCGGTGATGGTCCAGTCGATGTTTTTGTTCCGGCTGTGCACCAGCACGCCACCGGACTTGGTGATGGCCGCGTATAACAGGTCGGTGCCCACGGCGGTGGCCGGGTTGATGCCAAACCACAACAGGATCGGCGTCATCAGCGAGCCCCCGCCGACGCCGGTCATGCCCACGATAAACCCCACGATCAGGCCGGCAACCACAAAACCAATATTTCCCACATCCATTAACGCTACCTGCGGCCTTATAAATTTCTGGCGGCAGGATAGCGATTTTTCTTATAACCACTTATATCAATGTGATCTGACTTTATGCCTTTTGCGCCAGTCGGCGACACGCGTACGCCTCGGTCCGGTAAGGAAAGGCCACCGTATCGCGACCTTTCAGGGCTGGATGGGTGTCGATCAGTGTGCGCAATTGTGCGCTGACCCGGGCTTTGTCCGGTGCAGGCAACGCAGCGATGAAACTCACGGACAGGAAGCGATCGATGATCACCTCCTGAGGGCTGCCGACATGACGGTAGGGAAAACACGTCATGTCGAGTGAGGAAAAATACTCACCGGTGAAGGCCTCGCGCCAATGCCCGCTGTGAAAGCGCGGTGTATCGCCCTCATACGGCGTGATGATTTCGGTGATCGCCGCCACCCAATCCACCGATTCATCGCGCACATTCCACACCAGCCCCAGGCATCCGTCGGGTTTGAGCACGCGGTGAATCTCCGCCAGCGCAGCCTGGGTGGAGAACCAGTGAAAGGCCTGGGCGCAGACCACCGCATCGGCACTTGCCGTGGCCAGCGGGATGCTTTCGGCGGTGCCGTTGACCAGCCGCACATCCGGCAGCAGCCTGGCTAACTGCGCGCCCATCTGCGCCACCGGCTCTACCGCGATCAACGCAGGTGCCAGGGTGCTGACCAGGCGGGTGAACTTGCCCGTGCCGGCGCCCAGGTCGATCACTGTCGACTGCGCATTGATGCGCAAGGTATCGGCGAGCCAGCCGGTGAGCTGGCGTGGATAGTTCGGCCGGCCCTGTGCGTAGGTCGCGGCCTGAGTCGAGAAACCTTGTTGAGCGGACGTGTGAACACCAGTCATGGCCAATCTCTCTTCGGGTAAAGCGGGGCCACAGTGTGCGCCTCCTCGCTTTTATTTTCTAATGCGTGCATCCAATCGCCGCGCGCCTGGGTAGTAGCTGCAGCAACCCTGCTGTTCTACTCAATGGAGAAACACCATGAACGCAAAAGCCCTGCTCTGCCTGACCGGTTTGCTGGCCTCAAGCCCTGCGGCATTCGCCCAGACCAACCTGCCCGACAGCATCAAGGTGCCGGCTGGCCACACAGTGTCGATGGAGACCACCGGCGTCGGCGAAATCACCTACGAATGCCGCGATAAGGCCAGCGCTGCCGGTGAAACAGAATGGACCTTCGTCGGCCCCAAGGCCGTGCTGAATGACCGCAGCGGCAAACCGGTCGGCACCTATTTCGGCCCGCCTGCGACCTGGCAGGCCAAGGATGGCTCGAAAATCACCGGCACGCAGTTGGCCGTGGCGCCGTCGAGCCCCGGCAACCTGCCGTATCAACTGGTCAAGGCCAACCCGGCCGAGGGCAAGGGCGCCATGAGCGGCGTCAGTTACATCCAGCGGGTGGCACTCAAAGGTGGCGTTGCGCCGAGCAGCGCGTGCACCGCTGCCAATAAAGGCCAGCAGGAAGTGGTGAAATACCAGGCGGACTATCTCTTCTGGTCAGCCAGCTGAGTAAATTCAGCTACGCTGCCGGAGGAATATCACCGTTTCCTTCTGCAGGAGCGAGGTTGGTCGCGCCTGCAGAAGGTTTGTGCTGGGGACATCATTTGTTTGATTACGACGCCTGCCTGCTGGCTTGTGCCCGTGGCGATCAACAGGCCTTGCGCCGCTTGTATGAGCAGGAAAGCAGCCGTTTGCTCGGCGTGGCGTTGCGCATCGTGCGCGACAAGGCGCTGGCCGAAGATACCGTGCATGACGCGTTTATCAGGATCTGGCACGGCGCTGCAGGTTTTGACCCCGGCAGAGGTTCGGCACGCGGCTGGGTGTACAGCGTGACCCGCCACCAGGCGCTGAACGTGGTGCGCAGGACCGCCCGCGACGTACCACTGAGCGAAGAGCACGAGCCACTGGCAGAACCGGCTGAAACCTTTGAATTCCCCGCACGTTCCGGGCAGATCCACACCTGCCTGGAGCGGCTCGACCCGGCCCGTCGCCGTTGCATCCTGCATGCCTATGTCGACGGCTATTCCCACAGCGAAATCGCGCAGGCACTCGGCACCCCGCTGGGCACCGTCAAAGCGTGGATCAAACGCAGCCTCGCCGCCTTGCGGGAGTGCATGACATGAACACTGAAGAACTGGCTGGCGAATACGTCTTGGGCACTCTGCCTCTGGCGCAGCGCGCCGAGGTCGAACAACGACTCGGGCATGACGCCGACCTGCGCGCGGCGGTGGATGCCTGGGAGCAACGCCTGTTGCCGCTGACGACGCTGGCGGCGCCGGTGGTGCCATCGCAGCACCTGTGGCGACGCATTCAGCAGACGCTCGCCGTGCCCGCCCCGCGCGTGCCGTGGTGGAACCTGCTGGCCGTTTGGCGTGGCCTTGCCGCTGCAGGATTGGCGGCGAGCATGGTGCTGGCAACGCTGTTGCTGGTCCGTGCGCCCCTCGCCGAGCCGAGTTTTGTGGTGGTGCTGGTGGCGCCGCAAAGCCAGGCGCCCGGCTGGGTGATCCAGGCAAGCAGCAATCAGCAGATCCAGTTGATTCCTTTGGGGGTGATGCAAGTGCCCGCCGACAAGGCATTGCAGTTCTGGACCAAGGGCGACGGCTGGCAGGGCCCGGTGTCCCTGGGGCTGGTCAAGCCCGGGCAAACGCTGTCGGTGCCGCTGGACCGGTTGCCGCCGCTTGCGCCAAACCAGTTGTTCGAACTGACACTGGAAGATCCGCGCGGCTCGCCCACCGGCAAACCGACCGGGCCGATCCAGGCCATCGGCCGCGCGGTCAAGGTGCTGTGATCAACCGACAGTGGGCAACCACACGCGAAAACGCGCGCCGCCCAACGGTGACGCCTCGGCGATCAGGCTGCCGCCCTGGGCTTCCAGGGCGCGCCGGCTGATCGCCAGGCCCAGGCCAAAGCCGCCGGTGGCACGGTCGCGGCTGCGGTCCAGGCGGTAGAAAGGCTCGAAGATGCGTTCACGCTGGTCCCGGGGAATGCCGATGCCGTCGTCATCCACGCAGATTTCACAGCCCTCGGCGTCCACCCTGACGCTCACCTGGATACGCGCGTCGCAGTAACGCGTGGCGTTGCGCAGCAGGTTCTGCAGCGCCCGCGCGGTGAGGCGCGGGTCGAGGCTGAAGCGCTCCACTGCGCAGTCGAGCGATACGTCGATCACAATCGCGGGGTTTGCCAGCTCATCGTCGATGCTGCCCAGCACGCTGTCGATAAACTCGTCGAGCATCACCTCCACGCGCTCCGGCAATTGCGCCGGAGTCTGCAGGCGGCTGTAGGACAGCAGTTCCAGCACCAACTCGTCCAGCTCACGAATATGCGCGACCAGCCCCTGCAGGCGCTCGCGCCCGGCCTGGGGCATGTCTTCGGACAATGCCAGCGCCAGGCCGAAATCCAGCCGGGTCAAGGGCGTGCGCAACTCGTGGGAGACGGCGTTGAGCAAGTCGCGCTGCTGGTTGAGCAGCCGTTCGATGTCACCGGCCATGGTGTCGAACACCGCAGCCAGACCGCCGATGTTGGAACTGGGCGGGATGTGCGTGCGTTCAGACAGGTTGCCCATGCCCAACTGCGCAGCGGTGTTTTTCAGGCGCTCCAGGTCACGCCAGTGCGGACGCAGCCACACCAGCAGGCAGGCCAGCAGCGCACCGCCCACCAGCACATTCATCGACCAGTACAGCAGGTTGATGTCCAGCGGGTCGTCGGGGATGGTCAGCTTGACCACGAACTGATCGTTGATCGGTGAACTGATTTCCCCCATCCAGCCCCATTCGCCCAGGCGGACCACCGGTTTGCCCTGCTCCAGCAGCTTCTCTTCGGCCGGCGTGAAGCTGGCGTCCTTACGCAGCAATAGATGTACTTTCTGCGGGGCAAAGTCGCGGTCCAATTGTTCGGTCACCTGCGACCAGCGCTCCACCGGTGCACGCAGGTACTGTTTGACGATCAGCTTTTGCTGGCCGCGCGACTGCTCGATGTTGTAATCCAGGTAGCGATGCTCGAACAACTGCACCGTCAGTTTGGGAATCAGATAGATCGCCGCACTGTAGGTGACGATGGTGATGAGGTAGAGGCGCAGCAGGACACGAAACATGGCTCAGCATTCCCACTCGGAGCGGCTGAACAGGTAGCCCTTGCCCCACACGGTCTTGATCTTGCGGGCTTCGCCGGCATGATCGTCGAACTTGCGGCGCAGCTTGGAGATGGCCACGTCCACCGAACGGTCGGTGCCGTTGAATTCGATGCCGCGCAGGCGCTGCAGGATCTGGTCGCGGCTGAGCACTTCGCCGGCATGGCGCGCCAGCACCACCAGCAGGTTGTATTCACCGCTGGACAACTCCACCGGCTGCTCGCGCCAGGTGACGGTGCGCTCCGACAGGTCGATGCACAGGTTGCCCATGATGATCTGGTCGTTGGCCGCCTGCGGTTCGGATAAACTGCTGCGCCGTAACAGGGTGCGCACCCGCGCCAGCAACACGCGCGGCTCGCAGGGTTTGGTCACGTAGTCGTCGGCGCCCATCTCCAGGCCCAGCACCTGGTCGTGGCTGTCGTCGCGGGCGGTGAGCATCAGGATCGGCAGGCCCGCAGAGTCGGCGCGCAGCAGGCGGCACACCTGCAGGCCGTCGAGGCCGGGCAGCATCAGGTCGAGAATCACCAGGTCCGGCGGGTTCAGGCGCGCCCGTTCACGCACCTGATCGCCACGGCTGAGCACACTGACTTGATAGCCGTTGCGTTCCAGATAGCTGGCAATCAGCTCGGAGAGCGCGGCGTCGTCTTCCACCAGCAGAATGTTCGGCATCAAGATGTTTCCAAATAGTACGGCTTTGCAGGATTGTGCAAGGATATACGCCCTCGGCCCACAGTGGGCTGCACCTTACATTTCTTCACACACCACCTACACAGCTTTACAGCACCACGGCGCCGGTGACCTTAGGATGCGCCAGTCAATATTGGGATAAGAGCATGTCGAAGAATCTGTTTGCGCCATTCTGCCTGTTGGCACTCACACTGGCGCTGAGCGCCTGTGAAAAGTCCACGGCCAAGGCGCCGCAAATGCCCCTGGCCAAAGTGCGCATCGAAACCCTGCAGGCCAAGCCACTGTCCATCACCAACGAACTGAGCGGGCGCATCGCCGCGCCGCGCATTGCCGAGGTGCGCGCCCGGGTGGCCGGTGTGGTGCTGCAGCGTGTGTTCAAGGAAGGCCATGACGTGAAACAGGGCGATGTGCTGTTTCGCATCGACCCGGCACCGTTCAAGGCCGACCTCGACAGCGCCCAGGCCAACCTGAGCAAGGCTGAGGCCAACGCCTTCCAGGCGCGCTTGCAAGCGCAGCGCTATAGCCAACTGGTGGAAGGCAACGCGATCAGCGGCCAGGACTACGACAATGCCCGCGCCGCCGTGCGCCAGACCAGCGCCGAGGTTGCCGCGCAGAAAGCCGCCGTCGACCGCGCCCGCCTGAACCTGGGCTATGCCACCGTCACCGCACCGATTTCCGGACGCATCGGCCGTGCGCTGGTCACCGAAGGTGCGCTGGTCGGCCAGAACGAAGCCACGCCGCTGGCGACCATCCAGCAACTGGACCCGATTCACGCCGACCTCACCCAGTCCACCCGCGAGCTCAACGACCTGCGCCGCGCCTTCCGCGCCGGCAGCCTCAAGCAGGTCGGCCAGGACCAGGCCAGGGCCACCTTGATTCTGGACGACGGCAGCCTGTACCCGCTGCCGGGCAAATTGCTGTTCGCCGAGATCAGCGTCGACCCCGGCACCGGGCAAATCATCCTGCGCAGCGAGTTCCCCAACCCGGACCTCGACCTGCTGCCCGGCAGCTTTGTGCGGGTGCGCCTGGAGCAGGCCGTCGACCGGCAAGGCATCAGCGTGCCGCAACGCGCCATCACCCGCGACAGCGCCGGTATCCCGATGGTGCTGCTGCTGGACGCCGAGCAGAAAGTCAGCCAGCAGCCGGTGGAACTGGGCTCGGTAATCGGTGATCGCTGGATCGTCAGCAGCGGCCTCAAGCCGGGCGACCGTATCGTCGTCGAAGGCCTGCAACACGCGCGTCCCGGTGACACCGTTGAAGTCGACGCCAGCCCGCTCGTGAAGGAATAACCCGCCATGCCGCAGTTCTTTATCGACCGCCCGGTGTTCGCCTGGGTGGTGGCCCTGTTTATCCTGCTGGCCGGTGCGCTGGCCATCCCGCAGTTGCCGGTGGCGCAGTACCCTGACGTCGCGCCGCCGAAAGTCGAAATCTACGCGGTGTACCCGGGCGCCTCGGCCCAGACCCTGGACCAGAGCGTGGTCAGCCTGATCGAGCAGGAGCTCAACGGCACCGACCACCTGCTGTATTTCGAATCCCAGAGCAGCCTGGGCTCGGCCACCATTACCGCCACCTTTCAGCCGGGCACCAACCCTGAGATGGCCCAGGTGGATGTGCAAAACCGCCTCAAAGCGGTAGAGCCGCGCCTGCCCCAGGCCGTTACCCAGCAAGGCCTGCAGGTGCAGAAAGTCTCCGCCGGCTTCCTGCTGCTGGTGACCCTGACCTCCAATGACGGCAAGCTCGATGACACCGCGCTCAGCGATTACCTGGCGCGCAACGTGATGAACGAGCTCAAGCGCCTGGACGGCGTGGGCAAGGCGCAGCTGTATGGTTCGGAACGGGCGATGCGCATCTGGATCGACCCGCAGAAACTGATCGGCTTCAACCTCACGCCGGCCGACGTCAACGCCGCGATTGCCGCGCAGAACGCCCAGGTTGCCCCCGGCAGCATCGGCGACCTGCCGGGCACCAACACCCAGGAAATCACCGCAGCGATTCTGGTCAAGGGCCAGCTGTCGACGCCGCAGGAATTCGCCGACATCGTGCTCAAGGCCAACCCGGACGGTTCCACCGTACGTGTCGGCGATGTGGCGCGGGTGGAAGTCGGCAGCCAGGAATACCAGTTCTCCACGCGCCTGAACGGCAAGCCGTCCACCGCCGTGAGTGTGCAACTGTCGCCGGGCGCCAACTCGTTGAACACCGCGACCCTGGTGCGCGCCAAGATGGACGAGCTGTCGCGCTATTTCCCGGCCAATGTGGAATACAAGATCCCGTACGACACCTCGCCGTTCGTCAAGGTCTCGATCACCAAAGTGGTCTACACCCTGCTCGAAGCCATGGCGCTGGTGTTTGCGGTGATGTTTCTGTTCCTGCAGAACGTGCGCTACACGCTGATCCCCACCCTGGTGGTACCGATTGCCTTGATGGGCACCTTCGCCACCATGCTGGTACTGGGCTTCTCGATCAACGTGCTGACCATGTTCGGCATGGTGCTGGCGATTGGCATCCTGGTGGACGATGCGATTGTGGTGGTGGAGAACGTCGAGCGCATCATGGTCAGCGAAGGCCTGTCGCCCAAGGACGCGACGAAAAAAGCCATGGGCCAGATCACCGGCGCCATCATCGGCATCACCCTGGTGCTGGTGGCGGTGTTCCTGCCGATGGCCTTCATGAAAGGCTCGGTGGGGGTGATCTACCAGCAGTTCTCGCTGTCAATGGCCACCTCGATCCTGTTCTCGGCGTTCCTGGCGCTGACCTTGACCCCGGCCCTCTGCGCCACCTTGCTCAAGCCGATCGCCAAGGGCGAGCACCATGCCAAGGGCGGTTTCTTCGGCTGGTTCAACAAACGTTTTGAACAACTCACCGACCGCTACGAAGGCTGGGTGACCTATGCGCTCAAGCGCAGCGGGCGTTACCTGCTGATTTATCTGGTGTTGCTGGTGGGCCTGGGCTGGATGTTCACGCGCCTGCCCTCCTCGTTCCTGCCGGTGGAGGACCAGGGCTACACCATCACCGACATCCAACTGCCGCCGGGCGCAAGCAAGAACCGCACGGTGCAGGTGGCCGAGCAGATCGAGGCACACAACGCCACCGAGACCGGCGTGGGCGATACCACCATGATCATGGGCTTCAGTTTCTCCGGCTCAGGGCAAAACGCAGCGTTGGCGTTTACCACGCTCAAGGATTGGTCGGACCGCGGCGCCGATGCCTCCGCAGCATCAATTGCCAACCGCGCCAACGCGGCTTTTGGCGGCCTCAAGGACGCGATTGCCTTCGCAGTGCTGCCGCCGCCGGTTGACGGCCTGGGCACCTCCAGCGGTTTCGAGTTTCGTCTGCAAGACCGTGGCGGCGTCGGCCACGCAGCGTTGATGGCGGCGCGGACCGACCTGCTCAATGCGGCGGCAAAAAGCCCGATCCTGGCCAACGTGCGTGAAAGCGCCCTGGCCGAGGCACCGCAGGTGCAGCTCGAAGTGGACCGCAAGCAGGCCAATGCGCTGGGGGTATCGTTTGCCGATGTGGGCAATGTGTTGTCCTCGGCGATCGGTTCGGCCTATGTCAACGACTTCCCCAACCAGGGCCGCATGCAGCGGGTGGTGGTGCAGGCCGAAGGCGATCAGCGCAGCCAGGTGGCGGACTTGATGAAAATCAACGTGCGCAACAAGGACGGCAAGATGGTGCCGTTGTCGGCGTTTGTCGAAGCCCGGTGGACCCAGGGCCCGGCGCAGTTGACCCGCTACAACGGTTACCCCGCTATCGCGATCACCGGCGAAGCCGCGCCGGGGCACAGCACCGGCGAGGCGATGGCGGAAATCCAGCGCCTGGTCAGCCAGTTGCCCGCCGGTCTGGGCCAGGAATGGACCGGACTGTCGTTGCAGGAGCGCTTGTCCGGCTCCCAGGCGCCGATCCTGCTGGGCCTGTCGCTGCTGATCGTGTTCCTGTGCCTGGCGGCCTTGTATGAAAGCTGGTCGATTCCGACATCGGTACTGCTGGTGGTGCCGCTGGGCGTGCTCGGCGCAGTGCTGGCGGTGACCTTGCGCGGCATGCCCAACGATGTGTTCTTCAAGGTTGGCCTGATCACCATCATCGGCCTGTCGGCGAAGAACGCGATTCTGATCATCGAATTCGCCAAGGACCTGTATGACCAGGGCGAAGACCTGATCAGCGCGACGCTCAAGGCCGCGCGGCTGAGGTTGCGGCCGATCATCATGACTTCGCTGGCGTTCATCCTCGGCGTGGTGCCGCTGGCAATCGCCACCGGCGCCAGTTCGGCGAGCCAGCAGGCGATTGGCACGGGTGTGATCGGCGGGATGATCACGGCGACACTGGCGGTGGTGTTTGTGCCGGTGTTTTTTGTGGTGGTGATGAAGCTGGTACGCAAGCGGCATACGCCCGACTGATCGACACCCCGGTGTTCGCTGTCGAGTTCATGATCAAGTGCAACCGAATAGGCTATGGTGCTCTCAACTACCCTGTTGTGAGCACCCATGGCCTTCCTTGCCCGCACCCACCCTCGCCTTTCCTGCGCCGCCGTCCTCGGCGTTGCCGTCGGCATCCTGGCTCCGGCCGATACGCTGATCGGCAAAATCCTGATCGGCTGGAACGCCGGCGTCTGGACCTATCTGCTGCTGATGCTGTGGCTGACCAGCCGCTCGCGCGCCGACGACGTAAAACGCATCGCCGAGATCGAAGACGAGAACGCCGGGCTGGTGCTGTTCGTGGTGTGCATCGCCGCGATTGCCAGCCTGGCGACCATCACCCTGAATCTGGTGGGCATCAAGGACCTGGACAGCACCGCGCGCCTGCTGCACTACGGTTTCACCGGGATGACGGTGATCGGTTCGTGGCTACTGATCGGGGTGATCTTCAGCGTGCATTACGCCCGCCTCTTTTACACCTGGGAGGGCGACGAGCCCGCGCTGCGCTTTGCCGAAGGGTTGCGTACGCCCAATTACTGGGACTTTCTGTATTTCTCGTTCACCATCGGCGTGGCGGTGCAGACCTCGGATGTGGGCGTGGCCACGCGCAGCCTGCGCAAGGTGGTGCTGGGGCAATCGCTGATCGGCTTTCTGTTCAATACGGCGATTCTGGGTTTTTCGATCAATATTGCTGCAGGGTTGTTCGGTTAAAACGCAAAAAGGGGAAGCCTGAGCTTCCCCTTTTCGCATGCGTGAGTCCCTTAGAAAGCGTACTGCACGCCTACCGTGGCGCCCCACGGCTGATCGTAGGCCTTGCCTTTCATGTGCGTGGCTTCAGCATGCACGCTCAGGCTTGGCGACAACGACACTGCCATGCCGCCCGCGACCTCGTAACTGCCGCCCGACAGGTTGTTTTTAAAGGCCTGGTCGTTGATATAGACCTTGTTGTCCGGGCTGAAATCACGTGCCACTGCCGCACGCAGGTACGGCTGCAGGACGCCGCCGCTGTCGAGCTGGATATTTTTACCGGCGGTCATGCCCACCTTGCCGATGGCCGACGTGGCACGATCGCTCTTCGCCTTCAGACCGTTGTCCATGGTGTAGTTGGAACCGCCAACAGCGGCGACGGACAACTGCGCGAAGGGTTCAAGATACAAACCGTCGTCATCGAGCTTGATGTTCTTGCCGACTTCAACCGAAGCACTGACCGCGTCCTGCGAGTATTTGCCTTTGGCGCGCTGACCGTCACTCATGTTGACCTGGCTCTGGCCGTTCAGTCGGTTGACCTTGGCCGTCAGGTCTACATACACCCCGCTCTCGTCATCACGAAAAATACCGTAGAGACCGGCGTAGTAGCTGTTGACCATACCGCTGCTGCCGCGACTCAGGCCCAGGTTGGAGTTGCTGTAACCACCCATCACACCCAGTGTCCACAGCTCATCCATCGCCCAGTCTGCACCCAGGCTCAGGCCTGCCTGATTCTGGGAGTAGCCGACGCCGTTGCTGTTGGCCGCTACGTCAATCTTGTTACCGTAACCGCGCATCCACAGGCCCTGGCTTTTGCCTTCACCGAAGCGGACTTCACCCATGCGTGTGCGCAGGATGCTTTCCTCGCCACGCAGTACGACCGGTGCCGCGTTGGCAAGCGCCAATACGGCCTTGGCGCTGGTACTGGTGCCCCGCTTCTCGGTGTCCAGGAACCAGTCGGTGCCTTCCTGCTTGAGCCCGTATTCGAACGCACCGACGTCGACGGTATCGCCTACCAGGCCGAACCTGGCACCACCACTTTCGGTGTGCACGACCTTGATTGCGTTGCCGGTAGCCAATTCCGAGCCACTGGCGCCCACCAGCAGTTGGTGATTACCTTCGGCGTTGCCGTTGACATTCAACAGGTCGGTATCGCCGGTGTTGAAGTTGGTGTGCATCTTGAAGGTGCCGTTACCGGTCAGGCTGTTGGTGTTCAACTGGACGTATTGCGCGGGGTCGCCAAACACTACATTACCGCCCCCCATTTTCAGCGCGTTGACCTGGCTGTCACCCACCAGCACCCACTGGGCATTGCTGTTGACATCCAGTTGCTTGACGTTGAACAACTGGCCGGTCAGCGACGCGTTGTTATTGAGTTGCACAGTGCCCGTGCTGCCCGCGCCAATGCGCACATCACCGAACAGGCTGCTGTTGTCGACGTTCATGTTCGCGGTGGAGTTATTGGCTACCTGAAGCAGGTCGCCATTGCCGCTGAGCAGGTTCGAACCGTTAAGCACTTGAATATCGGCATGGGTGCCATTGCCAACGGGCGGGTTCACCAGGATGGCCGCGCCGGTCTTGCCCTGGACCACGGAATTATCGAGGATCAACGAGTTGGTGCGGGTCAGTGTGGCGTCGGTGCGCATGTTGACGCCATTGACGCCGCCGATGATACGGCTGTTGTTGCGCGCCGCAGCGTCGGCGTTGAGCAGCACCAAACCGACACCCGTCGCGGCCGTGGCTTCGACACGCGCATTATCCAGGTTCACCACGCCGTAGCCGGCAGACGAAATACCACGGGTCGAGCCGGTGACGCTGCTGTCTTTCACCGTGGCCCTTGAACCGTCTACTCCCCCTGTCGTCCGGGTGACGGACACACCCCAACCGGTAGAGTTTGTAACCGTACTGTTATTGGTCACCAGCAGGCTGCTGTTGCCGGTAACCAGAATGGCCTGGTTTATCATCGAACGGGCAGTCACTTGTGAGCCATCGATGACCACAGTCGACTGCTGCCTTGCATCAATATCCAACGTCCTGCTACCTGCCTCTGCCGTCAGGCCTGCACCGCTCATCACAATCTGATTGGTGATGGCGCCGTGGGCAATCAAGCTTGAGGCTGGGTTCAGCGAATAATCATCAACACGCGTCGTGCTCGATATCGAGGTATTTGGGAGTGTAACGATGGTTCGCGCGTGAGCATTGGGCGCTGCCAAAAGCAATAACGCAATGGCTGGGGCCGTCAACGCAACGCTCAGGGGGGTGGGTTTGAAGTTAAAGACTGCCGACATATAGTGAACCTCTAGTTCCTGCACGAAACGATAGGGCGGGTTCTAAACCATTTGAGACCCAGCCAATCAAGCGGCGCCATGATTGATCAGTGCAAGCCCGAAATCTGTAGGACATTTCCGAACAATTCAATTGAATACGCAGCGAGATGCGTAGGCGCAATTGCAGCGGTACCGTTGCACAATAAATAATAATAAATGGGGAAAACGCCAAAGAGGGTGACGCCCCTCTTTGGCATTTACGCTTGAACTTCAATTACGTGGGCACTGCCCCCCCGGCACAGTAGTTGGCGCTACTGGTGGCAGGCCTGAACCCTCGAACACGATAAGTTGCGGGAAGCGAGGACACTGTCGAGCCAAGGTACAGCGTGCTGGTAGTGACCGTTGCAGAACCAGTGGTCAACAACGACCTATTGGCGTTAATTGGATTAAACAGAAGCGTAGAGTTTGCAGGGAACGTCACATCGAAACCATTACGGGCCGCCACATCATCCGGCACCGAGAAAGTTCGAACTTCAGTAACCACCGCAGCCCCCGAACCGGTGTTGTTTTGATAACCGGCGAACGTCACACTGACGAACTGCCCTGCCGTCAAATATTCCGAACCGGGAATATGCACGACGAGGTTGCCACTGTTAATGGGTCGCAGGCTGTCGCAGTTGAGCGTTCCGGTGTTGTTAAGCACCCTCGGTGCGCTCATTTGCAGAATCACGGAGTCTACCCTGACCAGTGTAGGGGGCGACGTCTGCGGGTTTGCACTGGCAAGCGAGGTGAGGGTGTAAGACGCCGGCTGGGTAGGACCGCCCAACGTCCTGATATCGGCGAAGGGAATCTGGAATTCGATGGCCCCAGACGGAGGAATGGCCGTGACGGTCTGCGGATACAGCCGACCACCGTAATTCAACGTCACCGTGAAAGGCAACGAATCCTGGGGGAGCACCGCCGCCGTCCACAATGGCACCAGCGCTCTGGCAGGCAGATTCACGTCGGCCGCCTCCAGGTGATTGGGTGGCCCGAATGTACCACCGGCACGTATCGCCTGAACCACGACTGGCGGCAGGTTGGTGTTGACGTCCCCTGGCGGCGTGGGGTCTGGCCCCACCACCGACAGGTCCAGATCGAATGGAGTGCTTAACGGCGCGGCCGGATAGATGCTGGTCCCGCGTCTTACCTGGTAGGATGCCGTCACCGGCACCCGGCTCTTGCCCGCCGCTCGAGGCCCGTACAGCGTATCCATGTTGGCGGGCGTGAATGTAACCGGAATCGCAAAGGGCGTGTTGCCCACCGGTACGGTTATGGGAATTGACCCAAACGACGAGGAGAGCGTGACGACCAGTTGGTCTGTCGGACGCACAACGTTCAGGTAGGACGGAATCATCACCCTGACACCGTTCGCATCAGCCACGTCTTTGATGTTAATTAAACCGTCACCCGGGGCGGCGAGTTCGACCTGCGGTGTCAGGAAGTCTGAAGGTGCGGGAGCCTCAGCCAAGTCTTCAAGGTCAAGGCTGTAGGATATTTCAGAGGGATTGCCGGCAACGTCGGATATGACGTAGCGAACTGTGTAATTCCCTTTCTTTTCAGCCTCAACCACCCACAGCGGCAGTGGGATAGACGGTGGCAAGGCTGGATCCAGGCGATATTTCGTGTCGGTGCCTGGGGCAGGCGTGAACACGTAGGGTCTGTCCGAAGAGCCAAAAAACATTTCAACGGTATCGTCCGGAGACAGCCCGTCCAGCGCGCTGTATGGAATCGGAAGGTTTACCGTCTGGTTTGGCTGGCTGGCGATAAACGCGCGATCCAGCGGTCCGGTCATACCCGCAGGCAGCTGTGGTGCGGGAGGCTTGACGCGGGGGCCGTCGTAAGGAGTCGTCTCGTCAACGACCAGGAGTTGCGCGACCGAATAGTTATCCACTCCCGAGTCCGCGACGAACACCCTGTACCTGATCAAATACAAGCCGGGGGCACGATAGGACTGTGGTATCGGCAACGGCACAGGGTCAGGCTGATTGCTCAGAGAACGTTGAAATCTGCTGCTGTTGCTAGCGAAATAGGCATCTTCAGCAGTTGAGTCCAGGCCGCTCAGATCAAGATAGGGAGCAATCTCTAAGGTGACGATATCGGGCTGGAGCGAGTCGGTACTGGCACCGATCCACAGGGGAATATTGTAGTTAGTCTGTTGCTTCTTTGAGCCCGTGCGTGAAAGCAAGCCGGTATAACCGGGTACCTGATCTTCAAGCGCTGCGATGTCAAATCGCTGAGGCGTGTAATCGTTAGGAAATTTGGGTACAAAGTTGTCAATGATTTCTCTGTTTGTAGATTCCATTATCTTGCTCCGGACAGTAAGCCACTGAACATCAGGACACGCCTCGTTAATTGAATGAACCTGATGGGTTCATCAACCACGAATTTTTTAAAGCCTGCAAACAACGCCACAACAACTCACCTGATTACGGAAGGCGAAAACAACTTCGTTCAACCGCACACAACTCCGCGAGGCGTGCAGTAACAACCGGTGGAGTAAGTCAAATCAACTCGCACCCACCCGGGCGCGGACGCGCCCACTTTCACTCCGTCACGCCATACCTCATAACTGCCGGTAGCGGATTTGAAATTACGCAAGGGGTACAACGCCGTGTCGTAGGCGTCCACGACGATCGTTGTTCCTGCGGCAGCGTATTCAGGTTCCCAACGCAATGACCGCTCGAATACAACATTCGAATTCTGGGTGCTCCAGTTATTCTCGTTAAACCCTTGCCACTTGAACCTTATCGTGTCGCCCACCCGCAGGCCGGTGTGCGCGGCGATAAACCAGCGCACCCCATTGGCCAACATCGACCACGCCACCCCATTCACCGGTTGGGTTTGCGAGCGACAGGTCAAATAACCATTGGTTAACGTGTGTTGCACCACCGGTGCAGGCAACGGTACGAACCTGACATTCACCGTGGTCACCGGGGAACGTTGCTCGTTAACACCGTTGCTGGTGATGTAATGCACCGCGTGAGCGGTCACGGTGGTGCTATCGAGCACGGCAGCCGGCACATCGGAAAAATTCACCCAGCTACCGGCTACATCGCCCGCCCTTACCGAATAAGTGGCCACCGGACCGTCGCCATTCCAGAACAGCTGCAGTGTGTCCCCTGGTCGCGGCGTATCAAACAGACGCACGCGCACACGAATGGGGTAGCCCCTGTCGTCGTTGACCAGCAGATTGGTGCCGGTGCGCCCCACCACTTCCACCGGCGCCAGCGTCGGGTTGAGCAACGCGGGCGCATTGGCGTGATCCTGCCCGGCAATCGTCAGGTTGACATTGACCGCGAGGGGCGCTGACGGTGTCGGCGAAAGATTGAGGCCGATCACCTCGTAACGCACTTGCACAGTTTCTGCCGCCAACGCAGGTTTGGGTCCTCTTAGAACGGGCCACGGAATTTCAACCTCGAAAGGCATCCGGGACACCCCTTGCGCGTTCGTTGGCCGAGCATCCCAGTACACGATCACTTGATGCCCGGCGGCTGCCGACCATCCGGGATAGTCGATACGAACGAACACGCCCGAACGCGCGTCATCACGCTTGATCAACCGATCGTCATAGGCAGGAGGACGAATGCTTGGCGCCGGCAAGCCAATCCCCATCACAAAAGGCAGGCCCGCACTCATCTCGCTGAAATTGCCGGCCTCGTCGAAAATTCGAAAGAACGCATAAGCCTGGCCATTATTCAGATCTCGAAAAGCATCAGCATTCAGCGTGGCCGTGCGCGGGACAGTGCCGAAATTCACTGGCGAGCCTCCGTCTGCCTGCGCCACCGGAGGGGTGCTCGAATTGGATAAATAGATCTCGACCCGATCCCCGGGCGCCTCGATGTTATAAGCCGGAAGCTTGAAGACCGTGGGTTGATGGTCGAGCACATATTGCTCATCAAGCACCGGCACGGGAGGCACCTGAAACTCCAGCCTGTCGGTTGGGCGCAGCAGTGTCGGGCGCTCCAGGTCAATGGTGATCGTCACTTTGGGATCGCTGGACGTCTGCCCGCTGGCGTTGCGAACGCTGTAATAAAGGTGAGCGACCCGAGTGCGGCTGCGCAGGTTGAGCAGGCTGATTTCACGTTCGTAAAACGCGGGCATGTCCGGCGGTGGCGCGCCCACGTAAAACCGGTCGAGAAGCCTGACGCCATCATCGCTCTCCCACCAGACCTCGCAGGTATGCATGGGATCATCCACCGCGTCCGGGATGGGTTGCCAGGCGGGGATTTGCAGCTTCAGCGGAGCCAGCAACAAGTTTTGCGCAACCACGCCTCTGCCGTCTGCGGTATTGACGCCCGGTACCGTTAGCGGGTCCAGGCCAGTTGAGGTGACGGCGATCCTCGCGGTCAGCCCGGAACGACGCGAATAGGGCTTTACGATAATGGTCATGTTCCAGGCCTCGGGATTAGTTTCGCCACCGCATGTCAGGGGAAGAGCACTTCCTGGCTGCTGTAGGAAAAATTAAACGCTGAAAGCCCGTACCCGGATACTGTCATAACTAACAGGTGGCCCCATCCATTCGTCGGTTTTTTCCAGCTCGGCGCAGCGAGCATTTCCAAATAGTCCTTGACGGAACCCGGCAGCCTGGCATTTTATGAAACCGGTTTCATCGTTCGCATGCCCACGCGGGAACCGCACACTCCAATAAGAAAGGCCGCTATCGTGACTTCCTTTTCCTCCGCCCAGCGCAGCCGCGTGACCATGCTTGACGTGGCCCAGCGCGCAGGCGTCTCCAAAGCCAGCGTGTCACGCTTTATCGGCGACGACCGCGCCCTGCTCTCCGATGCCATTGCCCTGCGCATCGAACAGGCCATCAGCGAACTCGGCTACCGCCCCAACCAGATGGCACGTGGATTGAAGCGTGGCCGCACGCGCCTGATCGGCATGCTGGTGGCCGATATCCGCAACCCCTATTCGATTGCCGTGATGCATGGCGTCGAGACTGCCTGCCGCCAGCATGGCTACAGCCTGGTGGTGTGCAACACCGACCGGTGCGACGAGCAGGAGCGTCAGCACCTCGCCGCGCTGCGCTCGTACAACATCGAAGGGTTGATCGTGAATACCCTCGGCCATCACCTTGATCAATTGCTGGAACTGCAACAGGAAATGCCGTTGGTGCTGGTGGACCGCAAGGTTGAGCCGCTGCATAGCGACCTGGTAGGGCTGGATAACGCCGCAGCCGTGCGCATCGCCGTCGAGCATCTGCAACAGCAGGGTTATCTCAATGTGTTGCTGGTGAGCGAAGCCGCCGACGGCACCAGTTCCCGCTTGGAACGCCAGACCAGTTTCAAGGCCGAAATCGCCGCCCGCCCTGGTTTGACCGGCGCGGTATTGGAGCTGGATAGTGCGCTGGAAAAGCACTTGCACACCTTTCTTGCCAACCCTGGCCCCAAGGCGCTGTTCTGCGCCAACGGCATTGCCGCGCTGGCCTGTACGCGCGCGCTCAAGGCCCTGGGTTGCACGTTGTTTGAGGAAGTCGGCCTGATCGCTCTGGATGACCTGGACTGGTATCCGCTGGTGGGCAACGGCATTACTGCCCTCGCCCAGCCGACCGAAGCGATTGGCGCCAGCGCCTTCGATTGCCTGCTCAAACGCTTGCGCGGTGATGACGCGCCGACGCGCACGCTGGATTTTTTGCCGCAACTGATTATCCGAGGCTCCACCCAATTACCTGTGGGAGCTGGCTTGCCTGCGATGACGGTTTATCAGACGAAGCAGTAGTCGACTGACCCACCGCTACCGCAGGCAAGTCAGCTCCCACATTTGTTTGCGTATAAAAATGAAACCGGTTTCAGAGGTACACAACAATGCATAACTACCCCGTTTCCATCAGCCTTTCCAGCTACGGCGCCGACCTGGTTCGCCAGCAGGGCCAATTGAGTTTCGTCCAGTTGCTGGCGTCTGCCGGCGCGCAACGCATCGAGTTGCGCGAAGAATTGCTGACCACCGAGCAACCCGCCCAGCTGGCCCAGGCCGCTGCCAGTCATGGCCTCGAAGCGGTATTTTCTTCACCGCTGGAGCTGTGGGTGGCCGGCCGCGCCCAGCCGAATGCGGAACTCGCCGCCACCCTGGACCGTGCCCAGGCCTTTGGCGCGCGCTGGCTGAAAGTCTCCCTCGGCTACTTCACCGACACCAACGACCTGCAAAGCCTGCACGCCCTGCTCAACCGGCACGCGGTGCAGTTGCTGGTGGAAAACGACCAGACCCTGCATGGCGGGCGGATCGAACCGATGCAGCGTTTTTTCAGCGAGGTCGAGCGCCTTGGCCTGCCAGTGAAGATGACCTTCGATATCGGCAACTGGCACTGGCAGGACCAGTCGTCCCTCACGGCCGCGCGCCTGCTGGGCAGGCACGTCGATTACCTGCATTGCAAGGCCGTGGCCCGGCGTGCGGACGGCAAGCTGGTCGCACTGCCGCCCAGTGTCACCGACCTGCACCTGTGGGAACAATTACTCAAACACATGAACCAAGGTATTACCCGGGCGGTGGAGTTTCCGTTGCAGGGCGATGACCTGGTCGAGGTCACTGCCCGCCAGGTCGCCGCCCTCGCCTGCCTTGGCCAACCTCGCGCGGAGAGTGCCCATGCCTGAGATCGATATCCTTTCGTTCGGCGAAACCATGGCGATGCTGGTCGCCGAGCAAACCGGTGATCTGGCTCAGGTCATGCAATTTCACAAACGCATTGCCGGGGCCGACAGCAACGTCGCCATCGGTTTGGCGCGCCTGGGTTTCAAGGTCGCCTGGCTGAGCCGGGTGGGCAACGACTCCCTCGGCCGCTTTGTGGTCGACACCTTGCAAAACGAAGGGCTGGACTGCCGGCATGTGGCGGTCGACCCGCTTCACCCTACGGGCTTTCAGTTCAAGTCCCGCGAAGAGACGGGCAACGATCCTCAGGTGGAGTATTTCCGCAAGGGCTCGGCGGCCAGCCATTTGTCCGTCGACTCGCTGAACCTGGCGCTGCTGCAGGCGCGGCATCTGCATGCCACCGGGATTGTGCCGGCGTTGTCCGACGCTACGCGCGCGCTGTCCTTCGAGTTGATGGCGCAGATGCGCAAGGCCGGACGCAGTGTGTCGTTCGACCCCAACCTGCGCCCGGCATTGTGGGCCAGTCAGCAACAGATGATCCGCGAAATCAACGCCCTTGCCGCCCTCGCCCACTGGGTACTGCCGGGCCTGAACGAAGGGCGTCTGCTCACCGGGCTGGATGACCCGGCCGATATCGCCGCGTTCTACCTGGACCAGGGCGCCGAAGCCGTGGCCATCAAGCTCGGCGCGGACGGCGCCTATTTCCGCACCCAGATGGACCAGGGATTTATCGCCGCCGTGCCGGTGGACAAAGTGGTCGACACCGTCGGTGCCGGCGACGGCTTCGCGGTCGGCATGATCAGCGCCCTGCTGGAAAACCTGAGCTTCCCCGAAGCGGTGCAGCGCGGCAACTGGATCGGCAGCCGCGCCGTGCAAAGTCGCGGCGACATGGAGGGCCTGCCGACCCGTGCTGAATTGACCACCCGATCCGTCGCATAACCCATTCCCTGTTGCCACAACTACAACAAGCTCAGGAGCAACCTTATGGAAACCGTGAAACTCGCCACCCGCCGCTGGTGGTACATCATGCCCATCGTGTTCATCACCTACAGCCTGGCCTACCTGGACCGCGCCAACTACGGCTTCGCCGCCGCCTCCGGTATGGCCGAAGACCTGATGATCACGCCGGGCATGTCATCACTGCTCGGTGCGCTGTTTTTCCTTGGCTATTTCTTCTTCCAGGTGCCGGGGGCGATCTACGCGCAGAAACGCAGCGTCAAAAAACTGATTTTCGTCAGCCTGATCCTCTGGGGCGGCCTCGCCACCCTCACCGGCGTGGTGTCCAACGCCTACATGCTGATCGTGATTCGCTTCATGCTCGGCGTGGTCGAAGCCGCAGTGATGCCGGCGATGCTGGTGTACCTGTGCCATTGGTTCACCCGTGCCGAACGTTCGCGGGCCAACACCTTCCTGATCCTCGGCAACCCGGTGACCATGCTGTGGATGTCGGTGGTATCCGGCTACCTGGTGCAGCATTTCAGCTGGCGCTGGATGTTCATCATCGAAGGCCTGCCGGCGGTGCTGTGGGCGTTTATCTGGTGGAAACTCGCCGACGAGCGCCCCAAGGACGCCAAATGGCTCAGCGACAGCGAAAAACACAGCCTGGAAAGCGCCCTCGCCGCCGAACAGGTGGGCATCAAGGCCGTAAAAAACTACGCCGAAGCGTTTCGCTCGCCCAAGGTGATCATTCTCGCGCTGCAGTTTTTCTGCTGGAGCATCGGCGTGTACGGCTTTGTGTTGTGGTTGCCGTCGATCCTCAAGAAAGGCCTGCAAATGGACATGGTCGAGGCCGGCTGGCTGTCAGCGCTGCCATACCTGGCGGCGGTGATCGCCATGCTCGTGGTGTCGTGGGGCTCGGACAAACTGCAAAAGCGCAAACGCTTCGTGTGGCCGCCGCTGCTGATTGCCTCCATCGCCTTCTATGCCTCCTACGCGCTGGGCGCCGAACACTTCTGGTGGTCCTACACCCTGCTGGTGATTGCCGGGGCCTGTATGTATGCGCCCTATGGGCCGTTTTTTGCCATCGTGCCGGAAATTCTCCCGGCCAACGTCGCCGGCGGCGCCATGGCACTGATCAACAGCATGGGCGCTCTCGGCTCGTTCGGCGGCTCGTACCTGGTGGGCTACCTCAACAGCAGCACCGGTTCGCCGGGCACTTCCTACCTGCTGATGAGCGGTGCGTTGATGCTGTCAGTGGTGCTGACCATTTTCCTCAAGCCCGGCGCCAGCGACCGCGCGTCCTCACCTACTCTGGAGCTGAAGGTAAAGACCTCATGAAAAAATCCGTCGTGCTGTACAAAAAACTCTCCGCGCCGCTGATGGCGCGCCTGCACGAACACGCAGACGTGACCCTGATCGATGCCCTTGACGAAGCCGGCCTGGCCAAACTGCGCGACGCCCTGCCCGGCGCCCACGGCCTGCTCGGCGCGAGCCTGCGCCTGGACGCCGAACTGCTCGACCTGGCGCCCAAACTCGAGGCCGTGGCCAGCGTCTCGGTGGGCGTCGATAACTACGACATCGACTACCTCACCCGACGCCGCATCCTGCTCAGCAATACCCCGGACGTACTCACCGAAACCACCGCCGACACCGGTTTTGCGCTGATCCTCGCCACCGCCCGCCGGGTGGTGGAACTGGCCGACATGGTGCGCGCCGGTCAATGGCACAAAAACATCGGCCCCGCGCATTTTGGCAGCGACGTGCACGGCAAGACCCTGGGCATCGTCGGCATGGGCCGCATCGGCGAAGCCCTGGCCCAACGCGGGCATTTCGGCTTTGGCATGCCGGTGATCTACCACAGTCATTCGCCAAAACCTGCGGTGGACGCGCGTTTTGCTGCGCAGTACCGCAGCCTGGACGACCTGCTGCAACAGGCTGACTTTGTGTGCCTCACGTTGCCGCTGACAGCGCAGACGGAAAAGCTGATCGGCGCACGCGAGTTTGCGCTGATGGGGCCGGAGACGATCTTTATCAATATCTCGCGGGGCAAGGTGGTGGACGAGGCGGCGCTGGTGGATGCGTTGCAACAGCGCACGATTCGTGCGGCGGGGCTGGATGTGTTTGAGCGTGAGCCGCTGGAGCATGCTTCGCCGTTGCTGCGGTTGAATAATGTGGTGGCGACGCCGCATATTGGTTCGGCGACTCATGAAACGCGGGAGGCAATGGCCAGGTGTGCGGTTGATAATCTGCTGGCGGCGTTGGGCGGGGAGCGGCCTTTGAATTTGGTGAATCCGGGGGCTTATGTGGGTTGAGCCCTTTTTTTGGGGTTTTATGGGGGACATATCCGTTATTTGGGTAACGGCTGATTATGGTTCCGCCCTTACGGCGGGTCACTTTTGGAAAAGAGCCCCAAAAGTAACCAAAAAGGCTCTTGCCCCACCACTCGGCACCTCGCTCAGGCTCGGTGTGCCCGCACGCAGGCTTGAATCCGTGGGCCGCCGCGATGGGCCATCCCTGGCCCAGCGCGGCTAACCCGGCGTCCTGCCGGGTTACCCACGGATTCAAGCCTGCGTGCGGCCAGCGTGGTTGACGGGGCGCCTGAGATCAAGATCAAGATCAAAAGCCAAAGCAGATCAAAAGCCAGAGCAGAGCAGTGTGATATCCATTCAGACAAATGGAGATCCAAATGTGGGAGGGGGCTTGCTCCCGATAGCAGTGGGTCAGCTACCCATAAGCTGACTGACCCACCCTCATCGGGAGCAAGCTGGCTGGGCCGGCATTCCGGGCTCTTTTCCAAAAGTGACCCGCCGTAAGGGCGGAACCATAATCAGCCGTTACCCAAATAACAGATATGTACCCCGTAAAACCCAGCGAAAAAGCTCACCGCAAAGCCCTGCGCAACACCTTCCCCACCGTAGTCTTGGGCAACTCCGTACTCCGAAACTCCACATACCTGGGCACCTTGTACCCCGTCAAATACTCCCGACAATGTGCCAGAATCTGCGCCTGGCTCAAGCTGGGATCCTTGCGCACCACAATAATCTTCACCCTCTCCCCGGTCACCCCATCCTCCACCCCGATGGCCGCCACTTCAGCCACGCCGGGATGCATCGCCACCACGTCTTCGATCTCGTTGGGGTACACATTGAAACCCGAGACCAGAATCATGTCCTTCTTGCGATCCACCAGACGGATATACCCGCGCTCATCCATCACCCCGATATCGCCGGTCGACAACCACCCCTGCGCGTCCAATACCTCCGCCGTTTCTTTGGGCCGCTTCCAGTAACCCTGCATCACCTGCGGGCCGCGCACTTGCAGTTCGCCCTGCTCGCCAATTTCGGCAATCTCGCCGTCTGCCCGCACGAACCGCACCCAGGTCGACGGCAGCGGCACGCCGATGCTGCCGGTGAATTCCATCTCGCGCATGCGCGAAATATCGATGGGGCTGATGCTCACCACCGGCGAGCATTCGGTGAGGCCGTAGCCCTCGATGATCGGCAGCCCGGTGACGTCCTTCCAGCGCTTGGCCACCGCGGTGTGGGTGGCCATGCCGCCGGCGATCACCAGGCGCAGGGCGGAAAAATCCCGCGCGCAGAAGTCCTTGTTCTCCAGCAATCCGTTGAACAGCGTGTTCACCCCGGCGATCCCGTTGAAGCGTTCCTTGCGCAGGATCATCTGCACACGCTTCACGTCCCGTGGGTTGGCGATCAGGATATTGCGCCCGCCCAGGCACATGAACATCAGGCAGTTCACCGTCAGGGAAAAGATGTGGTACAGCGGTAGCAGCGTCACGTTGCTCTGCTGTTGCGCCTGGTCCAACTGGTCGCCGACCCAGGCCTTGGCCTGCAACAGGTTGGCGATGATATTGCGGTGGCTGAGCATTACACCCTTGGCGTCGCCCGTGGTGCCGCCGGTGTATTGCAGAAAGGCCAGGTCATCGCGTTGCATCGGCACCGGCAGGTGATTGAGCGCCCGCCCCTGTTTCAGCACCTGGTTGAAACGCACCGAACCACTCAGGTTGAACACCGGCACCTGCTGCTGCACACGGCGCAGGATGAAGTTCATCGCCGCGCCCTTGAAGGTGCCGAGCAGATCACCGATGGCTGCCACCACCACGCGTTTGACACTGCTGCCCTGCATGACTTTTTCCAGGGTGTGGGCGAAGTTTTCGAAGATCACCACGGTCTCGGCGCCGCTGTCCTTGAGCAGGTGCCTGAGCTCATGGGAGGTGTACAACGGGTTGACGTTGACCACCACCGCACCGGCCAGGATCGTGCCCAGCAGGCAGATCGGATATTGCAAACAATTGGGCATCATCAGCGCCACGCGGTCGCCCTTTTTCACGCCCTGGCCCTGCAGCCAGGCGGCAAACGCAATGCCCTGAGCCTGCCAGTCGGCGTACGTCATCTCGGTGCCGATGCTGACGTACGCCACGCGGTCGCGAAATTTCTCCAGGTGTTCGAGGAACACTTCGCGCAACGATGGGTAGGCCTCGATATCGGCCTCAATGTCTGCCGGAACCCCAGGCAGGTATGCGTTCAACCAGATGCGTTCGGTCTGTTCCAGGCTGATAGCGTTCATGGCAGTTTCCCTGTTGTTGTTATGGGTGGCGCTATTTTTCGACGATGGCGGTGATGCCCAGGCCGCCCGCTGCGCAGATCGAGATCAGGCCGCGCCCGCCGCCGCGTTCATGGATGGCCTTGGCCAGAGCAGCGAGTTGCCGGCCTCCGGTGGCGGCAAAGGGGTGACCGCAGCCCAGCGAGCCGCCGTTGACGTTCATCTTCGCGCGGTCGATGGCGCCCAACGGCGCCTCCAGGCCCAATCGTTCGCGGCAATAGTCGGGGTCTTCCCAGGCTTTGAGCGTGCACAGCACCTGGGCGGCGAATGCTTCGTGGATCTCGAAGAAATCGAAATCGGCAAAGCCCAGCCCTTCACGCTTGAGCATGCGCGGTACGGCGTAGGCCGGGGCCATCAGCAGGCCTTCGCTGCCGTCGACGAAATTCACCGCCGCCGTCTCGCCGGTGCGCAGGTAAGCCAGCACCGGCCAGCCATGGGCGGCGGCCCAGGCTTCGCTGGCCAGCAGCACCACCGAGGCGCCATCGGTGAGCGGCGTGGCGTTGCCGGCGGTGAGGGTGCCGTGCTCGCGGTCATAGGCCGGCGCCAGGCCGGCGAGTTTTTCCAGGCTGGTATCGGCGCGCAGGTTGTTGTCACGGGTCAGGCCGCGATGGGGACTGATCAGGTCATCGAAAAAGCCACGCGTGTAGGCGGCATCGAGACGCTGATGGCTGGTGAGGGTCAATTCGTCCTGGGCCAGGCGCTTGATCTGCCAGCGCCTGGCCATTTCTTCGCAATGCTCACCCATGGACAGGCCGGTGCGCGGCTCGCCATTGCGCGGCAGCAGTGGCTTGAACAGCATCGCCGGGCGCGCCTTGAGCAGCGCCTTGAGCTTATCGCCCAGGCCTTTGCCGCGATTGGCCGCCAGCAATACGTGGCGCAGGGATTCATTGATGCCGATGGGCGCATCGGACGTGGTGTCGGCGCCACCGGCAATGCCCACCTCGATCTGGCCGAGGGCGATTTTGTTCGCCACCAGCAACGCCGCTTCAAGCCCCGTGCCGCAGGCCTGCTGTACATCGTAGGCGGGCGTTTGAGGGGACAGCGTGGTCGACAGCAACGACTCGCGCGCCAGGTTGAAGTCTCGCGAATGTTTGATCACCGCGCCTGCGGCAAACTCGCCCAAGCGCTGGCCGTGCAGGTTGTAGCGATCCACCAGGCCTTGCAGCGCAGCCACCAGCAAATCCTGATTGCTCTCGAAGGCATACACCGTGTTGGAACGGGCGAACGGGATGCGGTTGCCGCCGATGATCGCCACGCGGCGGGTCGGCGCCGGGTTGAAGCTGTAGTCACTCATGCCAGGTTCTCTTTCCAGATAAACAGCCCGCGCATGTGCGGCTTGTCGCCCGCGACGTTGCGCACTTCGAATGCCCGGCGCGGGCCGCTCAGCGGATGGCTCCACAGCGCGACCTGGCCGGGCAGGAAGATCGGCAATTTGAAGTCGCAATGGGCCTCGGCTGCGGCCAGGCCGCCCGGAGGTTGCCCGGCGGCCAGCGCCCGGCCCAGGGTCCACATGCCGTGGGCGATGGCGCGGCGAAAACCAAAGATTTTTGCACCGATCAGCGAGGTATGAATCGGATTGAAGTCCCCCGACACCCTGGCGAAGCGACGTCCCAGGTCGGCGGGCAACACCCAGCGCTGGGTGCGCAACAGGCCTTCTTCCGGCAAGGCCAGCGCGTCGTCCCACAGCTCGCCGACGGGATTTTCCACCTCGCGGCGCAAGTAAAGGCTGTCGCTTTCCCACACCAGAGCGCCTGCGCCGTAAGCGCGAGTGGCGATGCTCAGCGCCTGCCCCTTGGGGTGGGCCACCCAGCGTTCGCAATACACCTCCAGGCGCAGGGCCTGGCCTTCGTGCAAACGCTGATGCTGACGGATGCGGTTGGCCAGGTGCACCATGCCGCTGGCCGGATACGGAAAACTCGGCCGGGTCAGCAACATCAGGTGCAAGGGAAACGCCAGCACGTGGGGATAGGACAGCGGCACGCCCTGCTCGCGCCGGAAACCACAGGCACGGCCATAGGCGGCGATACCGGCAGGCGACAGCTCCACGGCCGAACGCACCAGGCGCTGAGTGGGCAACGGCGGTGCACCGTCGAGCGTGGGCTTGCGCAAGGCGCGCACCCCGTCCAGCAGCAGCCGGCTGCGCGACGGTGGCGGGTCGATGATCTGCGTCACGTAGTCCATGGCTCAGGCTCCCAACAGGCTTTGGCCGCACACCCGCACCACCTGGCCATTGACCCCGCCCGAGGCCGGATGGGCCAGCCAGGCGATGGTCTCGGCCACGTCGATGGGCTGACCGCCCTGGGACAGCGAATTCATGCGCCGCCCCGCTTCGCGGATCATCAGCGGAATTTTCGCGGTCATCCGGGTTTCGATAAACCCGGGCGCCACCGCATTCACCGTCACTTGCTGCGCCGCCGCCTGGGGTGCCAGCGCGTTCACCAAACCGATCACACCGGCCTTGGAGGTGGCGTAATTGCTCTGCCCCAGGTTGCCGGCGATGCCGGAAATCGACGACACGCAGACGATGCGCCCGCCCGGGTTCAGGCCCTGCTGGTCGAGCAACGCCTGGCTCAATTGCAACGGCGCTTGCAGGTTGACCGCCAGCACACTGCGCCAGGCGTCTTCGCTCATTTTGGCGATGGTCTTGTCGCGGGTGATCCCGGCGTTGTGCACCACCACATCAAAGGCGCCGTGCTGGCTGATGTGGTCGTGCAACAGGGCGGCGGCATCCGCGGCGGTGATGTCCAGCGCCAGGGCCGCGCCGCCCACGCTGCTCGCCGCCTGTTGCAAGGCATCCCGGGCCTGGGGCACATCCACGCACACCACATGGGCGCCGTCCCGGGCCAGTACCTGGGCGATGGCCAGGCCGATGCCCCGGCTGGCGCCGGTCACCAACGCACGGCGACCGGCGAAGGGCGCGTCCCAGTCGACCGCGACCTGGCCGTCCACCGGTTTCTCCAGGCGCACCACTTGCCCCGAGACATACGCGGAGCGGCGCGACAGGAAAAAACGCAGGCTGCTGTCGAGCGCGTCTTCGGCGCCCGGCGCCACGTAGAGCAACTGCACGGTAATGGCCCGACGCAGCTCCTTCGCCAGCGAGCGCACCAGGCCCTCGAGGGCGCGTTGGGCGATGGACTGCGGCGGCGCCTGGCAGTGTTCCGGCGCGGTGCCGAGCACCACCACCCGTGACTGCGGGCCAAGGCGCCGGGCATTGGCGTGGAAGAACGTATAGAGCGTGTCGAGCTGCTGCACGTCGACCACGCCGGTGGCATCGAACACCGCGCCCTGCACCTTCACTGTGGACGGCGCCTTCAGCGTCGCCGGGGTGGCAGCGACGGTGTCGGTGGCCGTGAAAAGGCGCTGCACAGGCTCAGCCAGGCGCCCGGCCCCGGCGACGATCACCGGATTGACCAACGCGGCCTGACCGCTGCGATGGCGCTGCAGAGGCACGGGTTGCGGCAGGCCGGCGGCCTGGGCCACGCGTCGCCCCCAGGGGGAATTGACGAACGAAAGGTAGCGGTCACTCATAAATACATTCCTTGCACACTATTCGAAAACGCCACAGGCCTGTGTGGCGAGCAGGCTTGCCCTAATGCCGTTCAGCTAAGCGCAGACTCCCTGTGGCGAGCAGGCTTGTCCTGCGTTGGGCTGCGCAGCAGCCCCAAAGCCAGGCGCTGAGCCGTATCAGATACACCGCGTTTTGCTCGATGGGGGGCGCTTCGCACCCCAACGCGGGGCAAGCCCGCTCGCCACAGAGGCTCCGGCCTGATGTTGCAGCGCGCCCTAATGCCGTTCAGCTAAGCGCAGACTCCCTGTGGCGAGCAGGCTTGTCCTGCGTTGGGCTGCGCAGCAGCCCCAAAGCCAGGCGCTGAGCCGTATCAGGTACACCGCGTTTTGCTCGATGGGGGGCGCTTCGCACCCCAACGCGGGGCAAGCCCGCTCGCCACAATAAACCCACACATTTTCCTTGACTGAACGGCATTAGGGCTTGCCCCGCGTTGGGCGGCGAAGCAGCCCCCGTAAGACGAATGCGTGGTATCAGGCACTCCGCGTGGGCTGGTTTTGGGGCTGCTTCGCCCCCCAACGCGGGGTAAGCCCGCTCGCCACTTTGGCCGGTTCCAGCGCTTGCTTGCGCTGCTGCAGTGCCTCCAGCAAACCGAAGTCCTGCGCGAAGTCGTCCACCTGGATGGCGTGGTCGGCGTATTCCACATAGCGCCCGAGCAGGCTGTCTTCGTCGTCGCTGATCAGGTCCAGCGCCCGCGCCTTGACGCGCCAGGCGGTAAAGGCCGTGGCAGAAATCGGCATCGGTTCGAGCAGGCCCTGTTTGATCGCAGGCTTGAGCCGCGCTTCGATCAACTCCAGTTGAGGCAGCAACCGGAAACCCAATTCGCCATAAGCCAGCTTGTCGATTTCCGGCCGGGGAATATAGGAATCAGCGAGCAAACGGTCGCGGGTTTCGCAGGGCGTCTGCACCAGGTCGGCGACCTCGGCCAGCAGGCGATCGGACGGTTTGCGCTGGGGAATGCCCAACGGAAAACTCAAGCCACGCAGCACCGCCGCCGCCGCTTTGGACGGGTAGTTATCGAGCACTTCGGCCAACGCTTCGTGGGCCCGCAGCAATGCATCCCGGGCCGACCAGTGCACCAACGGCAGGTCCGCCTGGGGCCGGCCGTCGTCTTCAAAGCGCTTGAGCACGCAGGACAGGATGTACAACTGCGACAGCACATCGCCCAGGCGCCCGGTGATGCTTTCCTTGCGCTTGAGGGCACCGCCGAGTACGCCCATGGACACGTCCGACACCAGCGCCAGCACCACCGACAGACGATTGGCCTGGCGGTAGTAGCACGCCAGCGCTGGTTCGGTGTGGGCCGGAGCGGCAATCAGGCGGCCGCCGGTCAGACCATGCACCGCCGCGCGCACGGTGTTGGCCAGCACAAAGCTGATATGGCCGAACATCGCGCTGTCGAACGCTTCCAGCGCCTTGCGCCGGTCCGGGTTGCGCGCCGCTTCCATCTCGCGAAACACATAGGGATGGCAACGAATCAGGCCCTGGCCATAGATGATCAGGCAGCGGGTCATGATGTTTGCGCCTTCCACCGTGATGGCGATGGGGCTTTGCTGGTAGGCACGGGCCAGGAAGTTGTTGGGCCCCATGCAGATGCCCTTGCCCGCGACGATGTCCATGCCGTCGTTGACGATCATCCGCGCACGTTCGGTGACGTGGTACTTGGCGATGGCCGAAATCACCGAAGGCTTCTCCCCGGCATCCAGCGACGCCACCGACACCTTGCGCACCGCATCGCAGGCATACAGATGCCCGGCCATGCGCGCCAGCGGTGCCTGTACCCCTTCGAACTTGCCGATGGGCAGGCCGAACTGCTTGCGCATTGCCGCGTACGCGGTGGTGCCGCGCACCGCAACCTTGCCCAGGCCGACGTTGGCCGATGGCAGCGAAATCGCGCGCCCCGCCGCCAGGCATTCCATCAACATGCGCCAGCCATTGCCGACCTGTTCACGGCCACCGATCACCCACTCCAGCGGAATGAACACATCCTTGCCGGTGGTGGGGCCGTTCTGGAATACCGCGTTCAATGGCCAGTGGCGACGGCCGCTGTTCACCCCGGGGTGCGAGGTGGGGATCAATGCGCAGGTGATGCCCAGCGCACCCGGCGCGCCGAGCAGGCCCTGGGGGTCTTCGGCGCGAAACGCCAGGCCGAGCACCGTGGCAATCGGCCCTAACGTGATGTAGCGCTTGTCCCAGGTGACTTTGAAGCCAAGGACTTCCTGGCCCTCGTGCAGGCCTTTGCAGACGATGCCGAGGTCGGGAATCGCACCGGCATCGGAGCCGGCATACGGGCTGGTCAGCGCGAAACACGGGATGTCTTCGCCCCGCGCCAGGCGCGGCAAGTAGTAGTTGCGCTGGGCATCGGTGCCGTAATGCAACAGCAGTTCGGCGGGGCCCAGGGAATTAGGCACCATCACCGAAATCGCCGCTGCCGAGCAGCGGGTCGACAGCTTCATCACCACCTGCGAATGGGCGTAGTGGGAGAAGCCTTTGCCGCCGTACTGCCGGGGAATGATCATGCCGAGGAACCCGGCGTCCTTGGTGTACTGCCAGGCTTGCGGGGACATGTCCTGCCAGACCTGGGTGGTTTCCCAGTCGTTGGCGATGTCGCACAGGGTTTCGACTTCGTTGTCGAGAAAGGCCTGCTCTTCGGCACTCAGGCTGGCCGGCGCGGCTTTCAAGAGGCGCTGCCAGTCGGGCTTGCCGCTGAACAGTTCGGCGTCCCACCACACGGTGCCGGACTCGATGGCCGCACGCTCGGTGTCGGACATCGCCGGCATGATCGTGCGAAACAGCGCGAGCGCCTTGCCGGTCAACAGCGCACGGCGCAGCGGTTTGATCGCCAGCAGCAGCGCGGGCACTACCACCAGCAGCGCCGCAAGGGTGATGCCCACACCCGCCACCACGCTGAACAGGTAACCCATCGCCAGCCATACCAGGCCAGTGCCGAGCCACAGCGCGGCGGCGGCTTGTCGATACGCCAGGACAATCGCGGCGGCGAAACCCACCAATAACCAGATAACCATGGGACACCTCTCTCGATTTCAGGACGGAGCAAATTCAAATTAAACTTTGAAATTTTTATTTAATGCTTTAGCCAAAAAAAGCAGCCGACCCGGTCAGCCGCCTGTTACTTGATTGCATCGCCATGGGTCGCCTGCGCGACCCATGGCGACAGGTCAGAACGCGTAGGTCGCCGACAGGCTGACCACCTCGCCCTTCGCATCGGCCTTACCGTCCAGCGTCGCCCCACCGAGACGATCCTGGTTTTGCGTCCTGAGCTTGGCTTTCTCGACGAATTGCCGCGAGTAGGCACCGTCGATGCTCAAACCGGGAATGGCGCGAATGTTGTAGCCGAAGCCCAGGGACGCGAAAATCCGATCCCCGTCCGGGATACGCGGGTCACGCGTGGAGTTGCGCGTAGGCGTCTGGTCGGTGGCCACGCCGGCGCGGAAGGTGAAGTCATCGGTAAATTTGTAGTCACCGCCCAGCGACACCATCCACGTGTCCTTGTAGTTATAGGGAATCGACACGATTTGCTGGCCGTCGGACTTCAACGTCAGCGCCTTGAACGACGACCACTGGGTCCAGGTGACGCTGGCGCCCAAGGTCAGGCGGTCATTGAACTGGTGGACCCAGTCAACGGAGGCGTTGGCGGGCACGTCCAGTTGCGCCGAGGCATTGGCGCCGTTGGCGTTGAGGTTCAGCCCTGGATAAGCCAGCGACGGCAGGCCGCTTTCGATCAACGTCCTGTTGGTCTCGTCGGCGTAGATGTTGTATTTGCCCTCCAGCTTGTTCTTGATTTTTGCGTGGTAGTTCAGGCCCAGGGTGTCGACATCGGTCGGTTTCCAGACCACCCCGGCAAACCAGCCCACGGAGGTGTTATCCACCTTCACGCGCATCAGCGCGGAGCCTACGCCTGAGGGGAACGGCAGACCGATGTTCGGCGACAGCGCCGCGGCCGAATACAGGTCAAGGTTCTGGCTCACAAAGCCCTTGGTGTGCTGCACGATGGCGCCACCGCCCAGCGAAAACTGATCGTTGACCTTGAACGATAACGAGCCGGTGACACCGACCGTTTCAATGCGGGTATCGACGGCAAAGTCGCGGCCGATCCAGTCCTGGTCCCACGTGGTGCGCGCACCCATCGGCACCACCTGGCTCAAGCCGAAGGCAAAGCGATCGTTGATCGGCATTACCATGAAGCCGGTTGGCAACCATGCGGTGAAGCCGCCCTGACCACCGTCGCCGGTCCGAGGCGTGGAACTGAAATCCGTGGGGTCGACGCTGGCCGGTGCATTGCCGGCATAATCCTTGGCCGTGCCCTTGTACTTGACGTTGATACGCGCGTAATCAACGGTGAACTGCGAGATGTTGTGATCGATAAAGGCCATGGCCGCCGGGTTGTTATAGGCCGCCGAAGGATCGTTCTGGAACAGCGAGCCGCCACCGAAGGCACGCCCCCATCCGGGAGCGCCAAAGGTCGGCGTGCCAAAACCGCCGGCTTGCGTCTGACCCGTTACACCGATAAGGCCGCCGAGGACTGCCAGGCTCAACAACGTGCGGGCCTGCCGTTTCTTATTATTCATGCTCCACTCCTTATTTTTATCCTCCAGGATCGGCTGTCCCGACCTGGCCTGCCGCAACAAGTGCCTCTTGCGAGGCACTTGCGTGTTTCAACGTGTGATCATCACGTCAAGCGCTCCGGGCCCTCAGGGCGTCACGGTAAACGCAGGGTTCGGCACGGCGGTCAGTGCAGTGATCTTGCAGCTGCCCACGGTCTGGGCGCTTGGGACGCTCAAGGTGTTGGTGGAGTTGCTCCAGTTGACATTGATGGTCACCGGCGAGCTCGAGCAGTTGTTGAGGATCTTGAAGTTCACCCCGGAAACCGTCCCGGTGAACGCATCCGGGCCCCCGCTGGCGACGCTCAGCGTCCAGGGCAGGCCTTGCAGCACCGGCACGCTGCACAGGGAGTTGGAACCACTGACCGAAGCGCCGGTGATGGCAGCGCTCGCACCATTGCCTGCGACGGTACCGGTGAAGGTGATGTTGCAGGTGACGGGCAGGTTCAGCGAGGCAGGCGACGTCACAGTGATGGAGCCTGCCGTCGAGAAGCCGGCGCCGGCCGGCGCGATAGTTGCCGCATTAGCCATCGACGCCGCGCCAAAGCACAGGGCAAACGACGTTGCACAAACGAGGGTTTTCAAGCTTTTCATTGTTTTTCCTCACATGTTGTGGCGAATCATTTCGCCAGGGGTAATGGCCATGAACGAGAGGTCACGGTGAAACTGCAGAACTTCCCTTTCCAGCCAAATTTCAATGCATTTACCGCTGTAACAAATCCGCGTACTCAGTCGACCACTTTGAAAGTGGGCGGCATCTTGATCGACACCGACTTGATCCTGCAGTCCTCGCCAATCGGCACATCGCGGGCCTCCAGCTTGCCGGTGGCGTTATCCCAGGTGCCATCGGCGGTCGACGGGCCGCACTTGCCGCCCAGGCCGAAGGCATGCACGTCGACGCTGATCCTGGACATGGAGCCGCTTTGCGTGTCCCGGGCGATCAGCACCCAGGGCAGGTTGATGGCCTCGACGCGGCTGCACTTGAGGCCGCCGTCGAACTCGACCTTGTCGACATTCACCGAGGAGCCATCGGCCGCGACCTTGCCGGCGACCTTGATGGTGCAGTCGGCGCTGATCAGCTTGCCCTTGGAAAAACTGATCGGGCCCTGCGCCGTAAAGGCACTGCCGGCGGGCTCGATGCGCGCGGCCTGGGCCTGGTGGTAGACGATCAGGCCCAACGCGGCCAGAACGATAGAAGAGATGAACCTGGCAGGTGTTTGCATGGTGGACGTCCTTCCCTTGAAATTATTGTTGTTCGGGTCATACAACGTTATTGCAGCTTCAATGGGGCGCAGCGCCGCGACCGTACTGGTGCAGATACTTCGCGCGCTGTGACGGTTGAAGATTGGTCAGTGAGAGATCGCCGGCGTAATGATTGAGCACGCGTTGGTCCATACGGCGGCGCCAGAGGTACGGCACATACGCCCAGACGATCATGCTGGCGTAGCCGTAGGGAAGTTGCGGCGACTCATCGAAGTGACGCAACGACTGGTAGCTGCGGGTGGGGTTGGCGTGATGGTCCGAATGCCGTTGCAACTGGAACAGAAAGATATTGGTGACGATGCGGTTGCTGTTCCACGAATGGCGCGGCGAGCAACGTTCATAACGGCCATTGGGCAACTTCTGGCGTTTGAGGCCGTAGTGCTCGACGTAGTTGACCACTTCCAGCAACGAGAAGCCGTACACGCCCTGAATGATCAGAAACGGAATCACTGCGGCGCCCAGCCAGGCAATCATCGCGCCCCATAACACCACGCTGTACATCCACGCGCTCAACACGGCGTTTTTCCAGTGCAAGGCCGGCAGGCCGAGTTTGCGCAGGCGTTCACGCTCCAGATTCCACGCCGAACGGGCGCTGAACCACACCGAGCGCGGCAGGAATGCCCAGAAACTTTCGCCCAGCCGGGAACTGGCAGGGTCTTCCGGGGTGGCAACCCGCACGTGATGACCACGGTTGTGTTCGGTGTAAAAGTGCCCGTAGAAGGTCGGCGCCAGGGTCACCTTGGCCAGGAACACCTCCAGCGGACGAGGCTTGTGGCCCAGCTCATGGGCGGTATTGATGGCAATGCCGGTGGCCGCGCCAGTGGACATCGCCATGCCCAGGTAGGTGAACCAGCCAACCGCGCCGTGCAACTCGGTGCGCGCGGTCATAAAGGCGGCGGCTTTTGCCAACCCACTGGCGGGATCCAGCGTAGCGGTGGCGCGCAGCAGACCGCCGTTGATGATCCAGTCGATGCCGCCGGCCGCCAGCCAACCAGTGACCACCACCGAAGCGATCACGAACAGCACGCCGATATAGACGATCCAGCGGTAATAGCTTTGGCTTTCGAGGTGGCTGACGGCGGACTCGGGCGGGTTGCTGACGTCCTCGCCGAGCAGACCGTCGATCAGGGGAATCAGGCCGAAGATCACCAGCACGCCCACCCACCACAACGATTGAACGCCGGTGGCGATGGCCAGGGCGCCAGAGAGCAAGGGCGTGGCCAGCGGCATGATGCCCAGCCACCACAGGTGGCGCTTGCCGTCGGTCCACACGCCTGGTGCTGCCAGGGTCTGATTCATGGCAGCCTCCGCGCACGCTGGGCGGCAGGCGGGTTGATGGAGCGCTGACTGCCTGCTGCAGTCAGCCATGCGATAAAAGGCGTTTTTTTCATTATTTTATTCGCTCTTAGGCATTTCAAAAACTGTTTCAAATTACACATTGAAATAATTTTTTTAAATAAATAGCGCGGAATCGTTAGCTCGTCAACTATTTCTTCAGCCCTTTTTTGCGTGACCGGGCAGTCTGTTTTTCAGCTGTTCGGTCAGGTCTGCAGCGCGGGCGTTGACGCCGTGAAATCGCGCGTCGAATCGCCACGCTACGGATGCACCAGGGCAAGTGGCGCAGGCGCAATCGCGGCGTTTTCTCCCGTTCGGGCACGTCTGGCGACCTGCTCCACCAACGCCGACACCCGTTCGGTAGCCGTAATCGGCAGCATGTGCCCACAGCCCTCCACCACCTGCAGCTTGAGCCCGGGCACCTTGCTGGCCAGGGCCTGGCCGTGTTTGCGCAAGTCGAGCACCTTGTCCCGCGAGCCATAGATCAGCCCGATCGGCAAGGTCAGTTGCGGATAGCGCGCCACCATGTGAGGCAGGTCATCGTTGACCTGGTTGATCTCGGTGGAGGCTGCGTAGAAATTGTCAGGACGCATGCCCAGCAAACCGCCACCTCGGGTGGCAAAATCGGCCGGGGCGGCATCCGGCGCGAACACGCCCTTGACCACCGAACGTTGGGTCAACAGGCCGATGGGCAAGGTCAGCGTGTGCGCGACCCAGCGGCGCAGCCACGCCGGGCGCACGGCCAGGGACAGGAATACCGGCGGCAACAGGCGCTGGGGATGAGTCAGCGGCGCCACCAGAATCAAGCCGGACACCGTCTCGGGATGATCAAGCGCCAGTGCCAGGGCAATCGCGCCGCCCAGGGAGTGGCCCAGCACCAGCGGTTTATGCAGGCCCAGGGTTTTTATAAGGTCGCTGATCTGCCGCGCCTGGGCCGGCAGGTCCGCCGCCGTGCCTTTGCCACGGGTGGAATAGCCGGAGCCCGGGCGGTCGAGGCTGATCACGCGAAAGTGCGCACTCAAGCGGCCAGACAAGGCATAGGTGAGGTTGCGACTGCTGCCCATCAGGCCGTGAATCATCACCAGCGGGGGACCGCTGCCCTCCTCGACATAATGAAAACGCTCGCCCTTGACCTGCACCACCCGCCCGTTGCGCGGCACGGCCGCTTCTATGCGCCGCGTCATCCACGCACTCAAGCCCCACAACACCGCGCTTGCACCGACAAACACCGCTGCAGCCACACCCCATTCGACAGCCATCGCTTCGTCCTCCGCTTCCCTGGAGCTGGCGACCCGACCGGTATTGATCGAGGCCTCAGCCATCGTCCCTGCCCTGCTTGCGGGCCTCACTCATAGCGTGCGCGTCCGTCGGACAAGGCGCACATACCAAACAAGGTCCTGGCGTGGGCGAATTTTTCAGGTAGATTATTTAAAATCTTTTTTAAAATATGTAATTCAAATTTCCTTTGCAATGGTGTTTCATCCAAAAAACAGGAGCGCACCCGATGCCCATGAGGGACTGCCCATGAATACCCAGCGTGAATCAATTGACATTGCCATCATCGGCTCAGGCTTCGCCGGCCTGTGCATGGCCATCCAGCTCAAGCAGGCTGGCTTCAACGACTTTTTTGTTGCCGAGCAGGCGCAGACCCTCGGCGGCACCTGGCGCGACAACCACTACCCCGGCTGCGCCTGCGATGTGCAGTCCCACGTGTACTCGTTTTCGTTTGCGCCCAACCCGCACTGGTCGCGGCAATTTGCGCCGCAGGCCGAGATCCGCGCCTACCTCGAGCAATGCGCGCAGCGCTTTGAGCTGGCGCCCTACCTGCGGTTTGGCATGGGCCTGCAACGCGCGGTGTTCGATGAACACCAGCAGCGCTGGCAACTGAGCTTCAGCGATGGCCGCCAGGTGAGCGCGCGGGTGCTGGTGTCGGGCATGGGCGGCTTGTCGCGCCCGGCGCTGCCGGACATTCCGGGTCTGGAGAGTTTCAAGGGCAAGCGCTTCCACTCCCAGCAGTGGGACCACGACTATTCCTTGAAGGGCAAGCGTGTCGCAGTGATCGGCACCGGGGCCAGTGCCATCCAGTTCGTGCCGCAGATTGCACCGCAGGTGGCGCACCTGGACCTGTTCCAGCGCACCCCGCCGTGGATCATGCCCAAGCCCGACCGACCGATTTCCGCCGGCGAACGCTGGCTGTTCAAACACCTGCCCTTCACCCAGCGGCTGGTCCGCAGCGCCTTTTACTGGGCGCTGGAAGGACGCGTGGTGGGCTTTGCCCTGCATCCCCGGCTGATGACAATGGTGCAGAAAATCGCCCTGCGTCATTTGCGCAGGCAGGTCGCCCGCCCATCGCTGCGCAAGACCCTCACGCCGGATTACACCCTCGGCTGCAAGCGCGTGTTGATCTCCAACGACTACTACCCGGCGCTGTCGCGCAGCAATGTCGAGGTGGTGACCGACCCGGTGCTGCGCATCGAAGCCGACGGCGTCGTCACCGCCGACGGCATCAAGCACCCGGTCGACTGCCTGATCTTCGGCACCGGTTTCCAGGCCAGCGATCCCCTGCCCCGCGATTGCATCATCGGGCGCCACGGCGTTGACCTGATGGACACCTGGCACGACGGCGCACATGCCTATAAAGGCACCACGGTGCCGGGCTATCCAAACCTGTTCCTGATTGTCGGGCCCAACACCGGGCTGGGGCACAACTCGATGATTCTGATGATCGAGGCCCAAGTCGCCTACATCCTCGATGCGTTGCGACAGATGCAGCGCAAACGCATCGCCACGGTGGACGTCAAGCCTGCCGTCGAACAGGCCTGGAACAGCCAATTGCAGGACAAACTCCAGCGCACCATCTGGAACACCGGCGGCTGCCAGAGCTGGTACCTCGACCCGCGCACCGGCAAGAACACCACGTTATGGCCGGGCTCCACCTGGCGTTTCAGGCAGCTCACCCGGCACTTTGCGCTCAAGGACTATGGGGTCGACCTGGCCCCCGTCCCGGCGCCCACGCGCGCAACGCCTGCGCCCCATTCCACTGCAGAAGGCAGCCTGTCATGAAGTCATTCGACGGCCGCGTGGCGGCCATCACCGGCGCGGCATCCGGCATGGGCCGCGCATTGGCCCTGGCGCTGGCGCGCGAAGGTTGTCACCTGGCGCTGGCGGACGTGAACCGCCAGGGCCTGGAGCACACCGAAGCGTTGATTCGGTCTTCGACCCTGTCGCCAGTGCGGGTCACCACCCAGGTGCTGGATGTGGCCGACCGCCAGGCCGTGGACGACTGGGCCGCGCGCTGCGTGGCGGAGCATGGCGCGGTCAACCTGGTGTTCAACAATGCCGGCGTGGCGTTGTCGAGCACCGTCGAAGGCGTGAGCTACAGCGACCTGGAATGGATCATCGGGATCAACTTCTGGGGTGTGGTGCACGGCACCAAGGCGTTCCTGCCGCACCTCAAGGCCAGCGGCAACGGCCATGTCATCAACACCTCCAGCGTGTTCGGCCTGTTTGCCCAGCCCGGCATGAGCGGCTACAACGCCAGTAAATTTGCCGTGCGCGGCTTTACCGAGGCGCTGCGCCAGGAGCTGGATCTGCAACGCTGCGGCGTGTCCGCCACCTGCGTGCACCCCGGCGGCATTCGCACCGACATCTGCCGCAGCAGCCGCATCGACGCGAACATGACCGGCTTTCTGATCCACAGCGAGCAACAGGCCCGCGCCGACTTCGAAAAACTCTTCATCACCGACGCCGACCAGGCCGCCAGGGTGATCCTGCAAGGCGTGCGCAAAAACAAGCGTCGCGTGCTGATCGGCCGCGACGCGTATTTCCTCGACCTGCTCGCCCGTTGCCTGCCGGCCGCCTACCAGGCGCTGGTGGTGTTCGCCAGCAAACGCATGGCGCCCAAGCCGCGCAGGCCTGTGTTCGAACCCAACGACGAACCCCGTCTCTGAAAAAGGAGCACGCACCATGTTGCCTATCCGTCGCGATATCCGTTTTGCCTTGCCTGCCGAGCGCATCAAGAACTGGCATGAACAAGGCCCGTTCGTCACGCATTTCTTCAATGCGCTGTCGCTGCTGTTTCCCCAGGGCGAGCTGTTCTTCATGGACAGCGTGCGCCACTACCGCTCGCGCATCGACGATCCTGCGCTGAAAAAGGAAATCCAGGGGTTTATCGGCCAGGAAGCCATGCACAGCCGTGAACACGTGGCCTACAACAACCTGCTGGAGGACGCGGGATTGCCGGCGCATAAACTGGACAGCCGCCTCAAGGTGATTCTCGATCTGCAGAAAAAACACCTGCCGCCGTCCTTCAACCTGGCGGTGACCATCGCCCTTGAGCACTACACCGCGATGCTTGCGGAAATCCTCCTCAGCGACCCCTCGCGCTTCGGCGATTCACTCAAGGGCTACCAGCAGATGTGGTACTGGCACGCCCTTGAAGAAACCGAGCACAAGGCCGTGGCGTTCGATGTCTGGAACCGCGTCATCAAGCCTGGCCCCAAGCGTTACCTGCTGCGCACCGGCACCATGCTGTTCACGACCCTGTTCTTCTGGCTGGTGGTGCTGGATTTCCATGTACGCCTGCTGTTTGCCGACCGCAAGGCCGGCGGTCATTTGAAGGGGTTCTGGCGCATGTGCAAATTTTTGTACGGCCCCAAAGGCGTCTTCCCGCGGATGCTGGTGCCGTGGCTGCATTACTTCAAACCCGGTTTTCACCCCTGGGACCATGACAACCGCGCCCGCCTGGCGGGCATCGATGGGCTGGTCGAAGAGATCGAACAGACCCGCACTACCTATGAGTCGGCCAGCCTGTAAAACCCATCAAACAGCGCGTTGACTATTCCTGTGGCGAGCGGGCGCGCCACAGGACCGTGGCGCGCTCGTCTGCCCGATCGAAAACCCCGTGGAACTTTGCCAACAAATAACCACCTGAATCCAGTACGCTCACCCTTTTTACATCAAGGAGTTATCTCAAATGGCCAAAGCCACCGCCCGCCACATCCTCGTTTCCACTGAAGAAAAGTGCAACGAACTGAAATCCCAAATCGAAGGCGGCGCCGATTTCGCAGAAATCGCCAAAGCCAACTCCAGCTGCCCATCCAGCCGTCAGGGCGGCGACCTGGGTTCGTTCGGTCCGGGCCAGATGGTCAAGGAATTCGACAGCGTGGTGTTCAGCGCCCCGGTCAACACCGTGCAAGGCCCGGTGAAAACCCAGTTCGGCTATCACCTGCTGGAAGTCACCAGCCGCCAGGACTGATCCTGCCGCGCTGATGCCCCAACAACGGCCCGCCTTCTGGCGGGCCGTTGTGCATGGGGTGACGGGCGACCCGTAAGCCGCTAACGTACAGCCCTCATTCTTCACCCGGCGCTCAAGGCTGACCATGCGATTGGCGTTTCCCCCACTCCTTAGCTCCATCCTGGCGCTGCTGCTGGCCAGCACGGCCGTGACCGCAGCTCCGCAGACCTACCTGACGGTCTACGGCGAGCCAGCCAAATACGCCGCCGGTTTCAGCCACTTCGACTACGCCAATCCCGATGCGCCCAAGGGCGGCACGCTGCGCCGTTCGGCGCTGGAGATCGGCCGTTTCGACCATGTGCTGCCCTATATCGACAAAGGCATCGGCGTGTCCCAGGTCGACGGCTGGCTCTACTCCCCGCTGGCCCAACGCTCGCTGGATGAGCCCTACACGGTCTACGGCCTGGTGGCGGAAAAGATGGAACGCGCCGACGATGGCCTGTCATTGCGTTTTTACCTCAACCCCAAGGCACGGTTTGCCGACGGCACACCGATTACCGCCGAAGACGTGCGCTACAGCTACGACCTGCTGATGGCCCAGGGCAGCCTGCGTTTTCGCACGCTGTTCGCCGATGTCAAACAGGTGGTGGTCGAAGGCGAGCGCCAGGTGCGCTTCGACTTTTCCAGCAACGAGAACCGCACCCTGCCCCTGGACCTGGCCACCCTGCCGGTATTGCCCGAGCACTGGTGGAAAACCCGCGACTTCGCCAACGGCGGCGGCTATGAAGCGCCCCTGGGCAGCGGCCCGTACAAGGTCAGCAAGATCGATTCGGGCAGCACCATCACCTTTACCCGCGACCCCGATTGGTGGGGCAAGGACCTGCCGGTCAGCCGTGGTCTGTACAACTTCGATCACCTGAGCCTGGAATACTTTGGCGACACCGAGGTGGCGCGCCAGGTGCTGCGCGGCGGCGCCTACGATTTCAACCGTGAGTTCTCCGCCACCGGTTATTCCGTCGGCTACAACGGCCCGGCGCTGGACGACGGCCGTCTGCAACGCGCGCACCTGGCCAGGGAGATGCCGCAACCGGCCCAGGGCTACGTGTTCAACGTGCAGAATCCGCTGTTCAAGGACCGCCGCGTGCGCAAAGCTTTGGCGATGCTGTGGGACTTCGAGTGGGCCAACCGGCAGATGATGCACAACCTCTACATTCGCCAGCAGAGCTTCTTCTCCAACAGCCCGTTGGCCGCCACCCAGTTGCCCACCCAGGAAGAGCTGGCGATTCTCGAACCGCTGCGCGGCCAGGTGCCCGACGAGGTGTTCACCCAGGTGTTCAAGGCGCCGGTCACCGACGGCAGCGGCGTGATCCGCGATAAACAGCTGCAGGCCCTGGCCCTGCTGGAGGAAGCCGGCTGGAAACCCGAGGGCGACACGCTGGTGAACGCCCAGGGCGAACCGCTGGAATTCACTTTCCTCAACACGCAGACCGGCATGGAACGTCTGCTGCTGCCCTACAAACGCAACCTGGCGCAGATCGGCATCACCCTGAACATTCGCCGTATCGACTCCTCGCAGTACGTCAACCGCGTGATGGCGCGGGACTACGACATGATCGTCACAGGCTTTCCAGTCACCCCCTCGCCCGGGATGGAGCTGTACAACTTCTTTGGCTCGGCGGCCGCCCATGACCCCGGCGCCAACAACTACATGGTGCTCAAGGACCCGGCCGTCGACAGCCTGATCAAAGGCCTGGTCAAGGCAAACACCCAGGCGCAGATGCTCACCTACGCCCACGCTCTGGACCGGGTGCTGCAATGGAACTACCTGTGGATTCCCAATTACTACCCGCCGGGCACCTCCGCCGCGTGGTGGAACCGCTTCGGTCGCCCGGCCATCGAGGCCAAAAATGACGAAGCCCTGGAAACCTGGTGGGAAATCAGCCCCACACCGCTGACCCATGAACAAATGAACGCCGCACTGAAAAAACGCGCAGGTGCCCGCTGATGTTTGCCTATATCGTGCGGCGCCTGCTGCTGATCATCCCGACCCTGGTGATCATCCTGCTGGTGAATTTCGTCATCGTGCAGGCCGCGCCCGGCGGGCCGGTGGAACAGGCTATCGCCCACCTGCAGGGGATCGGCGGCGGCGGCGTGGGGGCCGGCGCGGGCGAAAGCATCAGCGCCTCGCGCGCCAGCCGAGGCCTGGACCCCAAGCTGATCAAGGACATCGAAAAGCAGTACGGCTTCGACAAACCGGCCCCGGAGCGTCTGTGGCTGATGCTCAGCAACTACGCCCAACTGGATTTCGGCAACAGCTTCTTTCGCGGCAAAACCGTGATCGAGCTGATCCTGGAAAAAATGCCGGTGACGATCTCCCTCGGCCTGTGGGCCACCTTGATCACCTACCTGGTGTCGATCCCCCTGGGCATCCGCAAGGCCGTGCGCCATGGCAGCAGCTTCGATGTGTGGAGCAGCACCGCCATCGTGATCGGCTACGCGATGCCGGCGTTTCTGTTCGCGATGTTCCTGATCGTGGTGTTCGCCGGCGGCACCTCGCTGAACTGGTTCCCGGTGCGCGGCCTGGTCTCGGACAACTTCGACGAACTGAGTACCGTGGGCAAGGTTGCCGACTACTTCTGGCACCTGGTGCTGCCGGTCACCGCGCTGGTGATCGGCGGGTTCGCCACGCTGACCATCCTCACCAAAAACTCGTTTCTCAATGAAATCACCTGCCAATACGTAGTGACGGCCCGCGCCAAGGGCCTGAGCGAACGCCGCGTGCTTTACGGCCACGTGTTTCGCAACGCGATGCTGCTGGTGATTTCGGGCATTCCCCAGGCGTTCATCAGCGTGTTCTTCGCCGGCTCGCTGCTGATCGAGGTTATTTTTTCCCTCGACGGCCTGGGCCGCATGAGCTACGAAGCGGCAGTGTCGCGGGACTACCCGGTGGTGTTCGGCTCGTTGTTCATCTTCACGCTGTTCGGCCTGCTGATAAAACTCATCGGTGACCTCTGCTACACCCTGGTGGACCCGCGTATCGACTTCGCCGCAAGGAACGCCTGATGCTCAATCTGTCTCCCGTGGCACGCCGCCGTTTCGAGCGTTTCAAGAAAAACCGCCGGGGCTGGTGGTCGCTGTGGCTGTTTATCGGCCTGTTCATGCTCACCCTCGGCGGCGAGCTGATCGCCAACGACAAACCGCTGGTGCTGAGCTTCAAGAACGAGCTGTATTTTCCGGTGTTCAAGCGCTACACCGAGCAACAGTTCGGCGGGCAGTTGCCGTTCCAGGCCGACTACCGCAGTGACTACGTGCAAACCCTGATCAAGCAGGACGGCGGCTGGATGCTGTTTCCGCCGATTCCGTTCAGCGACGACACGCCCAACTACGAACTGACCCGCCCTGCCCCCAGCCCGCCCTCGGCGGTGAACTGGCTGGGCACCGATGACCAGTCCCGCGATGTGCTGGCGCGGGTGATCTTCGGTGCACGCGTATCGATCCTGTTTGCGTTGGCCCTCACGGCCATCAGCGGCGCCATCGGCATTGCCGCCGGGGCCTTGCAGGGTTACTACGGCGGCTGGGTGGACCTGCTCGGGCAGCGCATCCTTGAAGTGTGGTCGGGGCTGCCGGTGTTGTACCTGCTGATTATCCTGTCGGGGTTCGTGGAGCCCAATTTCTGGTGGCTGCTGGGGATCATGGCGCTGTTTTCCTGGCTGGCCCTGGTGGACGTGGTGCGCGCCGAGTTCCTGCGCGGGCGCAACCTGGAGTACGTCAAGGCCGCGCGCGCCCTGGGCCTGGGCGACGGCAAGATCATTGGCCGGCATATCCTGCCCAATGCAATGACCGCCACCCTGAGCTACCTGCCGTTTATCCTCACCGGTGCAATTTCCACCTTGAGCGCCCTGGACTTTCTCGGCTTCGGCATGCCCGCCGGCAGTGCCTCGCTGGGCGAGTTGATCGCCCAGGGCAAGCAGAACCTGCAAGCGCCGTGGCTGGGCCTGACAGCGTTTTTTACCCTGGCGCTGATCCTGTCGCTGCTGGTGTTTATCGGCGAGGCCCTGCGGGATGCCTTCGACCCCCGCTCATGAGTGACTGCCTATGAACCTCATCGAAATCCGCGACCTGTGCGTCGCGTTCAGCGGCCAGACCGTGGTGCGCAACCTCAGCCTGGACGTGCGCGAGGGCGAATGCCTGGCGCTGGTGGGCGAGTCGGGCTCGGGCAAGTCGGTGACCGCCCACTCGATCCTGCAACTGCTGCCCGAAGCCGGCACCCACACCACAGGCTCGGTGAAATACCGTGACCAGCAATTGGTCGGCGCAGCGCCCGCCACCTTGCAGAAACTGCGCGGCAATCGCATTGCGATGATCTTTCAGGAGCCGATGACCTCGCTCAACCCGCTGCACAGCATCGAAAAGCAGATCGGCGAAACCCTGCTGCTGCACAAGGGCCTGGGCGGCAAGGCGGCGCAGGCGCGCATCCTCGAACTGCTCGAACTGGTGGGCATTCAAAACCCCCGGGAGCGCCTCAAGGCCTATCCGCACCAACTGTCCGGCGGCCAGCGCCAGCGGGTGATGATCGCCATGGCGCTGGCCTGCGAGCCGCAACTGCTGATCGCCGACGAACCCACCACCGCGCTGGACGTGACCGTGCAGCGCAAGATCCTGCTGCTGCTCAAGTCGCTGCAGCAACGTCTGGGCATGTCGCTGCTGCTGATCAGCCACGACCTCAACCTGGTGCGCAGCATTGCCCAACGCGTGTGCGTGATGCGGGCCGGCGAGATTGTCGAACAGGCCGCGTGCGAAACCCTGTTCACCGCGCCGCAGCACCCTTACAGCCGGTTGCTGCTCGACGCCGAGCCCTCGGGCGAAGCGTTGTGCAGCGACACCCGCGAAACGGTGTTGCAGGTGGACGACCTGAGCGTGAAATTTGCGCTGGGCGGCGGGCTGTTTCGCCGCAAGACGTATCTGCAGGCGGTGGACGGCATCAGCCTCAGCGTGCAACGCGGCAAGACCCTGGGGATTGTCGGCGAATCGGGCTCGGGCAAATCCACCCTGGGCCAGGCGATCCTGCGCCTGCTCGACTCCACCGGCAGCATTCGCTTCCAGGACGCAGCCCTCGACCTCCTCAGCCATCAGCAGATGCGCCCGTGGCGCAAACAGATGCAGGTGGTGTTTCAGGATCCTTACGGCAGCCTCAGCCCGCGCATGTCGGTGCAGCAGATCATCGGCGAAGGGCTGGAAGTGCATGCACCGTGCAGCCTGGCCGAACGCGATGCGCAGGTGATCCAGGTGCTCAGGGACGTGGGCCTGGACCCGGCCAGCCGGCATCGCTACCCCCACGAATTCTCCGGCGGCCAGCGCCAGCGCATCGCCATCGCCCGCGCGCTGGTGCTCAAGCCGGCGCTGATGCTGCTGGACGAACCCACCTCGGCGCTGGACCGCACGGTGCAAAAACAGGTGGTGACGCTGCTGCGCGAACTTCAAGAAAAATATGGCCTGACGTATCTGTTTATCAGCCATGATCTGGCGGTGGTACGCGCCATGGCCCACGACATGATCGTGGTCAAGGACGGCAAGGTGGTGGAACGCGGGCCGAGCCATCAGGTGTTCGACGCGCCGCAGCACCCCTACACCCGGGAACTCCTGGCCGCCGCGCACATTGCACGGTAAGGAATACAGGAAACCCATCACTTGTGGCGAGCGGGCTTGTCCCGCGTTGGGGTGCGAAGCGCCCCCAATCCAGCAAAACGCGGTGTACCTGATACGACTCAGCGCCTGGTTTTGGGGCTGCTGCGCAGCCCAACGCAGGACAAGCCTGCTCGCCACAGGGAATCTGCGCTCAACTGAACGGCATTGGGGCTTAACCGCTCGCCACAACGCAATTGTGTGAGGTTTTTATGACGAATTTGCATGGCAGGACCGCCCTGGTCACCGGTTCCACCAGCGGCATCGGCCTGGGGATCGCGCTGAGCCTGGCCGAGGCCGGTGCCGACCTGATCCTCAACGGCTTCGGCGACGCCGACGCAGTGATCGCCCAGGTGCAGGCGTTCGGCGGCAAGGTCGGCCATCACCCGGCCGACGTCAGCGACCCGGCGCAGCTCGCCGACCTGTTCGCCTACGCCGAGCGCGAATTCGGCGGGGTGGATATCCTCGTCAACAATGCCGGCATCCAGCACGTGGCGGCGGTGGAAGACTTCCCGGTGGAGCGCTGGGATTCGATCATTGCGATCAACCTGTCCTCGGTGTTCCACACCACGCGCCTGGGCCTGCCGGGCATGAAGGCCAAGGGCTGGGGGCGCATCATCAACATTGCCTCGGTGCACGGCCAGGTCGGTTCGGTGGGCAAGGCGGCGTATGTGGCGGCCAAGCACGGCGTGATCGGCCTGACCAAGGTGGTGGGCCTGGAGACGGCTGCCAGCAACGTCACCTGCAATGCGATCTGCCCCGGCTGGGTGTTGACTCCGCTGGTGCAGAAGCAGATCGATGATCGCATCGCCAAGGGCGTCGACCCGCAGCAGGCGCAGCATGATTTGCTCGCCGAAAAACAGCCGTCGCTTGAGTTCGTCACACCGCCGCAACTGGGTGAGCTGGTGTTGTTCCTCTGCAGCGACGCCGGCAGTCAGGTACGCGGCGCCGCCTGGAACATCGACGGCGGCTGGCTGGCGCAATAGTGCAAGGCTTTACCCCTGAAGATGAAAGGTTTCAGCTCATCGGAGGGTTTTAGAGAAAAACCCCAAGGGCATGCTATTTTTCGAGGGTAGTCACCCGGCCGTTTCCCACGGGATAATGGGTGTTGTCATTTTTTCAAAGCGTCAGGCTCAGGGCTTTTTTCATGAATGGAACATCCACCGGTAGCGAAGCCGGCGCATTGATTGCGCGGCTGGACTGGGCACGAAGCCCCCTCGGTGAGGCCAATGACTGGCCGCAAAGCCTGCGTACCGCAGTGGATATCGTCGTGCATTCGCCGATGCCGATGCTGCTGCTGTGGGGCCGCGACCTTATCCAGTTGTATAACGATGGTTTTGCCCAACTGGCCGGCAACAAGCACCCGGACGCACTGGGGCAGCCGGCGCATCACACCTGGCCGGAACTGCAGGACTTCACCGCCCCCATCTACGACGCCGTACTCGGCGGCCAGGTGCGCACCTTCAGCGAGCAGCGCTTTGTGCTGCAACGCGAGGGGCGCGACGCCGAGATCTGGCTCGACCTCACCTACAGCCCGGTGCGCGATGAAAGCCGCCAGGTCGCTGGTATCCTGGTCACCGCCATCGAGACCAACGAGCGCCGCCGCAAGGCCATCGAGCTGCAACAGCGCTCCGAAGACAGCCTCAAGGCCCAGCACAACACCGAGCAACGCCTGCAACTGGCACTGGCGGCGACCGACGCGGTGGGCACCTGGGACTGGGATATCGGCGAAGACCGCTTTATCGCCGACGCGCATTTCGCCTTCCTCCACGGCGTTGACCCCGATCAGGCCAGCCTGTTGCCGATCAGCGACTACCTGTTGGGCGTGCACCCCGAAGACCGTGGCATGGTCACGCGCAGCATCAAGCATTGCATCACCTTCGGCACCGAATACGCCGAGGAATACCGCCTGATGCAGGCCGACGGCGAAGTGCGCTGGGTATTCGCCCGCGGTCGTTGCTACAAGGATCCCCAGGGGCGGCCGGCGCGCTTCCTCGGTGCCGCGCTGGACCTCACCGAACGCAAGCACACCGAACAGGCCCTGCGCCAAAGCCAGACCGAGCTGCAACTGATCATCAACGCGATGCCGGTGCTGATCGGCTATGTCGACCATGAACAGCGGTTTCGCCTGAACAACAGCGCTTACCTCGAGTGGTACGGCATGACGCCCCAGGAGCTGTACGGCAAGACCATCCGCGAAGTGCTCGGCGACGAGGTGTATGCCGGCCGCCAGGACAAGATCGCCGCTGCCCTGCGCGGCAAGGCCTGCAGCTTCATGACCCTCACGCCGCATCGCGACGGGCGCCCGCGCCATGCGCTGATGAAGTACCTGCCGCGGTTCAGCAACGACGGTTCGGTAAACGGTTTTTATATCTTTGTGATCGACGAGACCGAACGCAAGCTCACCGAAGAAGCCCTGCGCCACCTCAACGAGAACCTCGAAGAACGCGTGGCCCAGCGCACCCAGGCGCTGGCCGAGGCCAACCAGCGCCTGCAGAACGAGATGTACGAACGCGAGCGCGCCGAAGACGCGCTGCGCCACGCGCAAAAAATGGAAGCGGTGGGCCAGCTCACCGGCGGCATTGCCCATGACTTCAACAACATGCTCACCGGCATCATCGGCAGCCTCGACCTGATGCAGCGCTACATCGCCGGCGGGCGCAGCGAAGAGATCGGCCGCTTTGCCGACGCCGCCGTGTCCTCCGCCCACCGTGCGGCCGCCCTCACCCACCGGCTGCTGGCGTTCTCGCGGCGCCAGTCGCTCGACCGCCAGCCCACCGACCCCAATCAACTGGTGGCGTCGCTGGAGGATCTGTTCCAGCGCACCAAAGGCGCGCACATCTCGCTCAAGGTGCAACTGGGCCAGGACATCTGGCCGGTCAACACCGACGCCAGCCAGCTGGAAAACGCCCTGCTCAACCTGGTGATCAACGCCCGCGATGCGATGCCCGATGGCGGCGAACTGCTGATCGAAACCGCCAACAGTTACCTGGACGGCACCGATATCACCACCCTCGAACCGGTCAAGGCCGGCGACTACGTGATGCTGGGCGTGAGCGACAACGGCAGCGGCATGGCGCCGAAAATTCTCGCCAAAGCGTTCGATCCGTTCTTCACCACCAAGCCCATCGGTCAGGGCACCGGCCTGGGCTTGTCGATGATCTACGGGTTTGCCCAGCAGTCCGGCGGCCATGTCACCATCCAGAGCGAACCGGGCCAGGGCACTTGCGTGCGCCTGTACCTGCCGCGCCTGCACGGCACCGCGCTGGAAAGCAGTTTGCCGACGCACTCGAGCGAAGCGCCGGTGGCCCTGGCCGGTGAAGCGGTGGTGGTGGTCGAGGACGACGCAGCGGTGCGCATGCTGGTGGTCAATGTGCTCGACGAACTCGGCTACACCGCACACCAGGCGGCGGATGCCCGCGCGGCGCTGCCGTTGCTGGAGTCGGATTTGCGCGTCGACCTGCTGGTGACCGACGTCGGCCTGCCGGGCATGAACGGGCGGCAACTGGCAGAAATCGCACGCCAGCATCGTCCCGGTCTGCGCGTGTTGTTCATGACCGGTTACGCCGAGAAAGCCGCCGAGCGCCAGGGCTTCCTGGAGGACGGCATGGACATGGTGGCCAAGCCGTTTTCGATTGATCTGCTGGCCACCAAAATCCGCAGCATGATCGGCGTGGCCGAATGAGTTCAGGCATAATCGCGCGCCGTCGCCCACCTGGTAGAACACGATGAAAGCCCAAGCCCGTCATATCCTGGTGAAAACCAGCGAAGAAGCCGAACAACTCAAGCAGCGCATCGCCAAGGGCGAAGCCTTCGATGTGCTGGCCAGGAAGTATTCCACCTGCCCATCGGGCAAGCGCGGCGGTGATTTGGGTGAAGTGCGACCGGGGCAGATGGTGGGGGCGATTGATGCGGTGATCTTCAAGAAGCCCGTGAAGGTGGTTCACGGGCCGATCAAGAGCAAGTTCGGGTATCACCTGGTGCAGGTGTTTTACCGGGATTGAGGGGTTGGCCTTGTACCGCTATCGGGGGCAAGCCCTAATGCCGTTCAGTTAAGCCAACGTGGTGCTCGAAGCTACGAGCGGTGCGACTTTTCGGTGTACATATCGGTTTGTTCGGTAACGGCGACTTAGGGTTCCGCCCTGACGGCGGGTCACTTTTGGAAAAGAGCCCGGAATGCCGGCCCAGCCAAAAGTAACCAAAAGGGCTCTTGCCCCAACACTCGGCACCTCGCCCAGGCTCGGTGTGCCCGAACGCAGGCTTTGGAGCGTGGGCCGCCGCGATGGGCCATCCTTGGCCCAGCGCGGCTAACCCGGCGTCCTGCCGGGTTACCCACGCTCCAAAACCTGCGTTCGGCCAGCGTGTTTGACGGGGCGCTCCAGATCAAAAGCAAAAGCGCGGCGGCCTGAGAGCCGACCGGAAGGGGGATGTGAACGCGATTAAATGTGGGAGGGGGCTTGCTCCCGATCCGCCCCGGGCGGCCATTCACCCCCGAGGTATCAGCGCCCCCGGCACCTGAATCACTCGACTCGCCAACCGATGCCCCGCCAGTGCAGCCTCCTGCGGCGAACCGCCCTTGAGCCGGGCGGCCAGGTATGCCGCGCTGAACGAATCTCCCGCCGCCGTGGTATCCACCACCTTTTCGACCTTCAATGCCGGCACGGCAACGCGTGCGCCGTCGCAGCGAATCCGGCACTCATCCGCGCCGCGCTTGAGCACCACCTCGGTGATCGCCGGGTACGCCGCGAACACCTGCTCGCTGTCGGCATAACCGAACAACGCTTGTTCGTCGTCTTCGGTGAGCAAGGCAATGTCCACCTCGGCCATGACCTTGCGATACGCCACCCGCGCTGCCTCGATATCGGCCCACAGGCGTGGCCGGTAATTGTTGTCGAACACCACCTTGCCGCCGCGCCTGCGGGTTTCGGCCAGCGCCAGCAACAAACGCCCGCGGCCGATTTCACCCAATACCGCCAGGGTGATGCCGCTGAAATACACCAGGTCATAGCCCGGCAACGCCGCCAGGATCGGCTCGGCCGCAGGCGTGGTGAAACAGTCGCGCACCGCTGCTTCGTTGCGCCAGTAGAGAAATTTACGCTCGCCATTGGCGTCCGTCTGGATGCAATACAAACCCGGCAGACGCCCCGGCAGGCGTTGGACCATGCTCAGCCCCAGGCCCTCGTCGGTCCACTGCCGGCACATGGCATCGCTGAAACTGTCATCGCCCAGGGCGGTGACGTAGTCGACGGTGCCGACTGCGCCCAGCTCGCGGCGCAGGTACACCGCCGTGTTCAGGGTATCGCCGCCGAAGCTCTGGTGCAGGCTGCTGTCGGCGCGGTGTTGCAGTTCGATCATGCATTCGCCGATCAGGGCGATGCGCGGTTGGGTGGTCATGGCGATGCTCTCCGGTGTGGCGGATGGCCTCATCGCAGGCAAGCCAGCGATGAAGGCAACGCGGTCTAAAAACAGGTACGCAGGGACTCGATCACGCGCAACTCGTCATCCACCAGGCAGCCCACCTGCCACTTGTCAAAGGTCAGGCAAGGGTGTGACGTGCCGAACGAAATGATGTCGCCAATACGCAGTTCAACCTGCGGCGCCACCGTCATGAACGCATGCTGGTCCATCACCGCAGTGACCTGGCACGCACTCACGTCATCGCCCTCGGCCGGCACGATGCCAGCTCTGTAGCGTTTGAGCGGCACCGGCAGACCGGCGTCAAAGGCCACGTCGCGCTTGCCCAGGGCAATCACCGCAAAGCCGGGTTCGGGCAGCGACTGCACGTGGGCCCAGACTTCCATGGCCGGGCGCAGCCCTTCGTCGAGGTCACTGCGCCGGTCGAGCACGCAGCATTGCGCGTCCTTGTAGATACCGTGGTCGTGGGCCACGTAGCTGCCCGGGCGCAATACGCTGAGGAAACGGCCGGCGGCGTTCTGCTGTTCGAAGGACGCGGCGATCAGGTCGTACCACGCCGAGCCCGAGGCGGTGACGATGGGCTTGGCGAGGTCGAATGCGCCGTTGTCCTGCAGGTCCACCGCCAGGCGCACCAGGCTCGCGGCGAAGTCGCGGATGCCGCTGATGGCGTGCTCGCCGTGGATCACCCCTTCGTAGCCTTCGATACCGGTGAGGGCCAGGGCCGACTGGGCCTTGATCGCCGCCGCCAGGTCGCGCACCTGCTGCTCGCTGCGGCAACCGCAGCGGCCGCCGACCACGCCGTATTCGATCATCACGTTCAGGCGCAGGCCGCGCGCGGCGAAGAACAGGCCCAGGTCGGCGACGTTGTCCGGGTGGTCGACCATGCAATGGAAGTCGAACTGCGGGTCCTCCAGCAACTCGGCGATCAGCGCCATGTTCGGCGCGCCCACCAGTTGGTTGGCCATCAACACCCGGCGCACGCCACCGGCGTAGGCGGCGCGGGTCTGCACCGCGTTGGCGAGGGTGATGCCCCAGGCGCCAGCGGCAAGCTGACGCTGAAACAGCGCCGGCATCATGCTGGTCTTGCCGTGGGGCGCGAGTTCGGCGCCGCTGCTGCGGACAAAATTCTGCATCCAGCGAATGTTGTGTTCCAGGGCGTCGCGGTGCAGGACCAGGGCCGGCAGGCTGACGTCGCGGACCAGATGGGCACCGACGGCGGCGGCGCCTTTTTCAACGGCGTTGAGGGCGGACATGCAAAACTCCTATTCGTTGATGCGCCGGGCCAACTGGTTGGCGCTGTCGATCAACACCCGGCGGTAATCGTTGTAATGGGTAATTGCGTCGGCCCGTGGCGCGACGATGCACAGGGTGGCAATGCTTACCCCCTGGGCGTCCCGTACCGGGGCGGCGAAGCAGTGGGTGAAGGTGTCGGCCACGCTGTCGAAGGAAAAGAAGCCGTCGAGGGTGGCCTGGCGGATCTGCGCCAGGAAGGTGTCCAGCGCCAGGCGCTGGCCGTCTGGCAGGATGAAGTCGTCGGGGTCGATCAGGTCGATGATCTGCTGGTCGCTCAGGTGCCCGAGCAACAGGCGCCCGGAGGCAGTCCACGGGATCGGCGCGTTTTCGCCGATGTCCGAGGAAATACGGAAATGCCGCTCGCCCTCACGCATCAGCGCCACCGTGTATTTGCGCCCGTTGAGCAGGCACATCTGCGCGGTTTCGTGGGTCTGGCTGACGATTTCCTGCAAGGCGTGGTCGGCCTCGCGGGTCAGGTCGAAATGGCGCAGGTGCGCCTGGCCGAGAAAATACAGCTGGCGGCCCAGATAGACGTGGCCGTCCTTGCCCACGGTCTCCAGAATGCGCCGCTCCAGCAGCGAGGCGACCAGTTCGTAGACCGTGGATTTGGGGCTGCCGATGCCGCTGGCAATATCATTCGGACGCAGGGGCTGGCCGACCTCCTTGAGAAAATCGAGGATATCGAATGCCCGGTCCAGGCCCTTGGCGCGGCGTTTGATGGGGTCTTCGGTCATGGCAGTTCAGCCCTTTTTCCTGTAGGCCACACAATCGATCTCCACCTTGCAATCCACCATCATGCTGGCCTGCACACAGGCCCGCGCCGGGGCGTGTTCCGGGGTGAAGTATTCGCCGAAGACCTTGTTGAAACTCCAGAAGTCGCGCGGGTCTTCCAGCCAGACGCCGACGCGTACCACGTCTTTCAATTCGTAGCCGGCCTCTTCGAGGATCGCCACCACATTGCGCAGGGTCTGCCGGGTTTGCTCGATGATCCCGCCGGTGATGATTTCGCCGTCCACCGCAGGCACCTGGCCCGACACATAGAGCCAACCGTCGGCTTCCACCGCGCGGGCAAAAGGACGAGGCTGACCACCTCCGGCGGTGCTGCCGGCTCCGTAACGAGTAATGCTCATAAAAACAGGCTCCTGATTAAAAACGAATGTTCTTCAAAAATTCCGCCAGGCGCGGCGATTGCGGGCGCTCGAACACCTCTTTCGCGCTGCCCTGCTCTTCAATGCGGCCCTGGTTCATAAACACGATTTTGTCCGAGACTTCATAGGCAAAGCGCATCTCGTGGGTGACCAGCAACATGGTCATGCCCTCCTCGGCCAGGCCCTTGATCACACTGAGCACTTCGCCCACCAGCTCCGGGTCGAGGGCCGAGGTGACTTCGTCGAACAGCATCAGGCTGGGGTTCATCGCAATGGCCCGGGCAATCGCCACACGTTGCTGCTGACCGCCGGACAACTGGCCGGGAAAGTGATTGCGCCGTTCCAGCAGCCCCACGCGGTCCAGCCATTTTTCGGCCAGTGCCACCGCCTCGTCCCTGGGCATCTTCTTGACTTTCAACAGGCCCAACGTGACGTTCTGCAACGCCGTCAGATGGGGGAACAGGTTGAACTGCTGGAACGCCATGCCGGTCATCGCGCGGTGCCGGGCGATCATACGCTCCGGGTGGCGCACGCGCTTGCCGCTGCTTTCGCTGTAGCCGATGGACTCACCCTCCAGGGTGATCTGCCCGCCCTGGAACTCTTCGAGCAGGTTGACGCAGCGCAACAGCGTGGTCTTGCCCGAGCCGCTCGAGCCGATCAGCGTTACCACGTTGCCGCGCTGCAGGCTCAGGTCGACGCCCTTGAGCACTTCGAGCTCGCCGTAGTGTTTGTGCAGGCCGCGAATGTCCAGCAGCGGCTGGGTTGTTTGAGGCTGGTTCATGGCAAGGCCACCCGTTTTTCAATGTAGCGCCCGAATAATTCAATGGCGTAGTTGATGACAAAGAACAAAAAGCCCGCGAACAGGTAGAACTCCAGGGTCATGAAGGTGCGTGCGATCACCTGCTGGGTGCTGAGCAGCAGCTCGGCCACGCCGATCACCGAGAGCAACGTCGAGGCTTTGACGATTTCCGTGGACGAATTGACCCAGGTCGGCAGGATCTGGCGCAGCGCCTGGGGCAACAGCACGTAGCCCAGCGACTGGTAGAACGTCAGCCCAATCGCCCGGCCCGCTTCGAGTTGCCCACGGGGGATGGCCTGCAGGGCGCCGCGCACGATTTCCGCCACATGGGAACCGCAGAACAGCGTGAGCCCGACCGCACCGGCCTGGAACGCGCTGATCTGCCAGCCGAGCGCCGGCAGCATGTAGAAACATGCCAGCACCAGCACGAACACCGGCGTGCCACGGATCAGGTCGACATACAGGCGAAACGGCGCGCGCATCCAGAACCTGCCGTAGGTGAGGATCAAGCCGGCGACAATGCCGATCAGGGTGCCGAAAAGTATCGCCAGGGCCGACACGTAGACGCTGGCCTGGAAGCCGGCCCAAAGCGTGTCACGGGCGATCCACAGTTCCTGCAGCCAACTGGGGGATTGATACATGGAGGCCGCTCCTAACGACGGATCGCCAAGCGCTGTTCCAGGTAGCGGAGCAGCATGGCGATGAGGTAACAGGCAGCCACGTAGAGCGCCGTCGTGACCAGCCAGGTTTCGATCACCCGGTAGCTTTCGACATTGATCTTACGGGCGTAATAAGTCAGCTCGGGCACCGCGATGGCGGCGGCCAGTGACGTGTCCTTGAACAGCGAGATAAAGTTGTTCGACAGCGCCGGCAGCACGTTGCGCAGCATGACCGGCACGCTGATGTACGCGCGAATACGCCACTCGCCCAGGCCGATGGCCAGGCCGGCTTCGCGCAGGCCCTTGGGGATATTCAACAGGCCGGCGCGGAACACTTCGGTGAGGTAGGCACCGGCGTACAGCGACAGGGTGATGATGAACGAGGGGATCTTGTCCAGGCGGATCCCCAGGCTCGGCAAGGCGAAGTAGATCAACAGGATCAGCACCAGGATCGGCGTATTGCGCACCACTGTGACGTACACCGAGGCGAGGATGCGCAAGGCACGGTGCCGGGACAGCATGGCGAAGGCCATCAACAGGCCAATCACGCAACCGATGGCGATCGAGATCAACGCCAGCGTCAGGCCCAGGCCGAGCCCCGCCAGCAAGGTGTCGAAGTCGCGCCACACGGCGGCAAAGTTCAACTGATAGTTCATGGTTGGCAGCACCTGCTCGGGGCGTCGTCGGCGACGCCCCAGGGTTTACGATTTACTTGAACTCAACCGGGAAGCCGATCGCGGGTTCCGGCAGGTCCACGCCAAACCACTGCTTGAACGAGGCCTTGTAGGTGGGGAACTCCACGCCGGTCATGGCTTCATGCAGGGCGGTATTGACGAAGTTCAGCCAGTCCTGATCGCCACGCTTGACCGCGCACGCATAGGTCTGCGGGCTCCAGGCGTAGGTCGGGCTGCGGTAGCGGCCGGGGTTCTGCACCATCAGGTACTTGACCGAAGACTGGTCGGTGGCGGCGGCATCGGCGCGCCCGGAGTTCACGGCTTGGTACATCAGGTCGACGCTGTCGTACTGATCGACCCTGGCCTTGGGCAGCGCCTGGTGCACCAGTTCTTCGGCGTACACGTTCTGCAGCACGGCCACGGTGACGCTGTCGCCTGCGGCCTGCAGGTCTTCGATCTCTTTATATTTGCTGTTGTTGGGCAGCAGCAGGCCCACGCCTTCGCGGTAGTACGGCAGGGTGAACGCCACCTGTTGCGCACGGCTGGCGGTGACGGTGATGAACTGGCACGTCATGTCGACCTTGTCGGTGAGCAGGTTGGGAATGCGCGCGTCGGACGACTGCACCACGAACTCGACCTTGCTCGGATCATTGAACAGCCCCTTGGCGACGATGCGGCCGATATCGATATCGAACCCCTGCAACTTGCCATCCGCGCCCTGGAAGTGCCACGGCGCATTGGTGCTGCCGGTGCCCACGATCAGATGCCCGCGCTTGAGCACGGCATCGAGCTTGCTGTCCGCCGCCTGCACCAGGCCGGCAAGGGACGCCGAGGCGGCGAAAAGAAAAACACACGCGTTGAACACGAAAGGTCGGTGATGCATGGCAAGCACTCCAGGGGCTGTATATTCCGCTATACCGGAACTTGGTATGTAACAACGGAATAGACAGCAGAAAGTGTGCCACTGCCGCTGACAGAACACCATGGCAGGAATAAAACTGTTGATAATCAAGCGGATGAATAGCGCGGCGAAATGCAGCAGTGCGTCGGCATTTCCTATTGCAGTGCTACCCAGGGCCTCAGACAGGCGTGACAGCGCCATGCCAGTGCGTCACGCCCTGTTACCGGGCGCAGCGCCCTCTGGAAAAATCCCGGCGCTGGACTAGCCTTTGGCACACCTCTGACGACAAGGAATGCGCCCGATGAAGCTTCGTCTCACCCTGCTGCTGCTCACCCTGCTGGCAGCCAACAGCGCCTGGGCCAGCAACGACCGCCGCGAATGCAAGGAAGAACTGCAGAAACTCAAGGAGGCGTTCAACGTCGACTACACCAGCCAGAACCACCATGGCTACCGCGAGGCGAAGGCGTCCCGCGACAATGAGGAATACCGCAAATGCGCCGGCCAGGCGCGCAAGGCGCGCGAACGCATAGAGCGTGACCGCGATGCTTGATACCTGTGAAGGTTGACAGTAGACGCTGAGGATCGGCCGCTTTAGCGTACCGGTGGCGGCTGTTCAGGCCGGGTGCGCAAGGAGGATCGTCATGGGCGCTGCAAATAGGGTCATCAATGACCTCAAGGAATACGAGAGCATCCTCAAGGAACACGAGCGGGTAATCGTTCTGTTTACCTCACCCTACTGCCAGGCGTGCCTGGGAGTCGGCCCGCGCTTTGAACGCATCGCGGCAAAATACGCCCACAGCATCAAGAGTCTGCTGTTGGACACCACGCAGACACCGAAGATCGAAGGCGTGGACGGCACCCCGACCCTGGTGGTGTATAAAAATGCCCAGGAGGTGGAAAACCTCAAGGGCATCGGTGACCCGCAGGACCAGGAAGCATTTCTGGAGGACGTGTTTAAAGATTACGTGCCGACGGCACCAGCAACACCTGTGTGACCCGCCGCTCCTCCACCGCCGCCACCGTCAGGCGCCAGCCCTCATGCTCCAGGCTATCGCCCAGTACCGGCAGGCGGTCCAGCAGGCTCATCACCAGCCCGGCCAGCGTCTGATAGTCCTCGGTCGCCGCCGCCTTGAAACCGGTGCGCTGACGCACCTGGTTCAGGTTCAACGCACCATTGGCGCGAAAGCCCGCGCCCTCCTCGACGATATCCGGCCCTTCGATCTCGCTGGCGTCCGGTAATTCGCCGGCGATGGACTCGAGGATGTCGGTCATGCTCAACACCCCCATGAAGTCGCCGAATTCGTTGATCACGAAGGCGATGTGGGTGGATTCCTGGCGCATCTGTTCCAGGGCATTGAGGATCGAGAAACTATCCAGCAGGTTGATCGCCCGGCGCGCGAGGTGTTCCAGGTTAGGCGCGTTGCCGGCCAGGTACTCCTTGAGCAGTTCCTTTTTGTGCACAAAGCCCAGCGGTTCATCCACCGCGCCGTTGCGGATCAGCGGCAGACGCGAGTAGGACGAGTGCATGAGTGTTCGACGAATCGTCTCGGCATCGTCCGCCAGATCGATGCAGTCGACCTTGGCCCGTGGCGTCATCAGGGTGCGGATCGGCCGTTCGGCCAGTTGCAGCACGCCGCTGATCATTACCCGTTCACGTCGGTCGAACAGTGGGCCCTGGGCGGCATCCGCCTCGCCCAGCAGGTCGGCGACGTCGTCATCCACCTCTTCCACCGCCAGGCGGCGCCCGCCCAGCAGGCGCATCACCGCATGGGCGGTGCGCTCACGCACCGGCAACACGCCCTGCGCCGACTTCTTGCGGCGCGCCCGCGCGATCTGGTTGAAGATCTCGATCAGGATCGAGAAACCAATCGCGGCGTACAGGTAGCCCTTGGGAATATGGAAGCCCAGGCCTTCGGCGGTCAGCGCGAAGCCGATCATCATCAAAAAGCCCAGGCACAGCATGATCACCGTCGGGTGTGCGTTGACGAAGCGGGTCAGCGGTTTGCTGGCCACGATCATCAGGCCGATGGAAACAATCACCGCGATCATCATCACCGCCAGTTCATCGACCATGCCCACGGCGGTAATCACCGCGTCGAGGGAGAACACCGCGTCGAGCACCACGATCTGCGCCACGATCGGCCAGAACATCGCATACGCCACATTGCCGCTGCGCTGGGCCACATGGCCTTCAAGGCGCTCGTGCAACTCCATGGTGGCCTTGAACAGCAGGAATACACCGCCAAACAGCATGATCAGGTCACGGCCGGAGAAGCTCTTGTCGAACACCTCGAACAACGGCTGAGTGAGAGTGACCAGCCAGGAAATACTCGCCAGCAGGCCCAGGCGCATCAGCAGCGCCAGGGACAGGCCGATCAACCGCGCACGGTCGCGCTGCTCAGGGGGCAGTTTGTCCGCCAGGATCGCGATAAACACCAGGTTGTCGATGCCCAGCACCAGTTCCAGCACAATCAGGGTCGCCAGGCCAAGCCAGGCCGTTGGGTCCGCTAACCATTCCATTTGTATAAGTCTCTGTGTTCAGTTTTCAGGAGACCGGGCACGGCAGTGCGCGATCAGTGGACCGGTAAAGGGTTGGCAGTCGGAATACGGGGTGCTTGAGCGGGAACAGCGACGGTGCGTGTCTTGGGGAAAGACGACTGGGAGGCTCCAAGAGGGTGTTCATGCAAGTCCTGCGATGGGAAAAGGACTTGAATCCTACAGCTGAAATATAAATTTCCCACAACGCAAAACTATTACAAGATCTGTAAAAGCGCTGTGGCAACGGTGCCCGCAGTGGCGAGCGCCTCTATGGCGAGCGTGCTTGCCCTAATGCCGTTCAGTTAAGCGCAGATTCCCTGTGGGAGTGGTGGTGCGACGATTCGACTTGCCCGCGAAAGCGGTGGGTCTTCAACATCAATGTTTTCTGGGCCGACGCCATCGGGAGCAAGCCCCCTCCCACATTTTGTACAGCGTTCGGCAGACCATTCCGGTCGGCTCTCAGGCCGCCACGCTTTTGCTTTTGCTTTTGCTTTTGCTTTTGATCTGGAAGCGCCCCGTCAAACACGCTGGCCGAACGCAGGTTTTGGAGCGTGGGTAACCCGGCAGGACGCCGGGTTAGCCGCGCTGGGCCAAGGATGGCCCATCGCGGCGGCCCACGCTCCAAAGCCTGCGTTCGGGCACACCGAGCCTGGGCGAGGTGCCGAGTGTTGGGGCAAGAGCGTTTTGCTTACTTTTGCGCTTTTCAAAAGTGAGCCGCCGTCAGGGCGGAACCCTAAGCCGCCGTTACCGCACAAACCGATAGGTACACCGAAAAGTCGCACCGCTCGTTGCTTCGAGCATCACGTTGGCTTAACTGAACGGCATTAGGGCTTGCCCCGCGTTAGGCTGCGAAGCAGCCCCAGTAAAGCACCCCCGCAGGGTAAGACAGATCCGATTGGCAGGTTTTGGGGCCACTTCGCGCCCCAACGCGGGGCAAGCCCGCTCGCCACAACAAATCCACTCCCCACAACAAATCCATTCCCCACTACAAATCCATTCGCCATCATTCGCCACAACGAGCCCGGCAGCCAAAACCGCTGAAATCAATCCAGGTCCGCAGCCTCATGCCGCTCCGCCAGTTGCTCGGACACCTCGCCGAACACCCGGTTGACCCGACGCCCGCGCTTGACCGCCGGCCGTGCGTCGATCGCCTTGGCCCAGCGCATCACGTGGGTGTACTCATGCACCGAAAGAAACTCTGCGGCGTCATACAGGCGGCCCAACACCAACCCACCGTACCAGGGCCAGATCGCAATATCGGCAATGCTGTAGTTATCCCCGGCAATGTATTCACTCTCGGCCAGGCGCTTGTCCAGCACATCCAACTGACGCTTGGCTTCCATGGCAAAGCGATTGATCGGGTACTCCATCTTGCTCGGCGCATAGGCATAGAAATGCCCGAAACCACCGCCCAGGTACGGCGCACTGCCCATCTGCCAGAACAGCCACGACAGGCACTCCGCCCGCGCTGCCGGCTCCGTCGGTAATAACGCAGCGAACTTCTCGGCCAGGTACTGCAGGATCGCGCCGGATTCAAACACGCGAATCGGCGTGGCGCCGCTGTGGTCCATCAGCGCGGGAATCTTGGAGTTCGGGTTCACCGCCACAAACCCGCTGCCGAACTGATCGCCGTCGCCGATCTTGATCAGCCACGCGTCGTATTCGGCACCGGTATGCCCCAGCGCCAGGAGTTCTTCCAGCAGGATCGTGACCTTCTGCCCATTGGGCGTGGCCAGGGAGTACAGCTGCAACGGATGCTTGCCCACCGGCAGCGCCTTGTCATGGGTGGCACCGGCGATGGGCCGGTTGATGCTGGCGAAGGTGCCGCCACTTTCAGCGTCCCAGGTCCAGACTTTCGGCGGCTGGTAGTCAGTCATGCTCGGTTCTCCCGTGGGTTGCAACAGTAGGTTGGAAACATTTCGATACTGCCAGCCGGGCGACGTTCCATCCAGCGCCAATCGGTGTGCCTACACCCAGCCGCCGTCGACAATGAAGTTCTGCGCCGAACACATCGCCGCCGCGTCCGACGCGAGGAACAACGCCATATTGGCAATATGCTCCGGCAACACGCTGCCCGGCAGGCACTGGCTGCGCGCGATCAAGTCCCTGGCGGCATCGTCCACCCACATCGCCAGTTGCTTCTCGGTCATCACCCAGCCCGGCACCAGCGTGTTCACGCGGATATGGCTGGGCCCCAGCTCACGCGCCAGGGCACGGGTCATGCCGTGGGCCGCCGCCTTGCTGGCGGCATAAACGGGGTAGCCGGCCGAGGCCATCATCCAGCCGACGGAGCCCAGGTTGATGATCGAACCGCCGCCCGCCTCTTTCATGCCCGGTACCACCGCCTTGGCGGCAAAGAATGCATGCTTGAGGTTGACCGCGATCAGCCGGTCGAACGTCTCCGAGTCGACTTCCTCCAGAGTGTGGCGCACATCATTGGCGGCATTGTTCACCAGCACCGTGATCGGCCCCAGCGAATGCTCGAACCGGCCGATAGCCGCGCGATAGCCAATCTCGTCGGTGATGTCGCAGCACACGAACTCGACGGTGTGCCCCTGCGAACTCAACAGCGCCGCCAGGCGTTCGCCCTGGCTTTGCGCGCGGTCCACAAACGCCACCTTGGCGCCCTGCGCGGCAAAGGCTCGCACCATGAACTCACCAATGCCCGAAGCACCGCCGGACACCAGCACGGTTTTGCCCTTGAGGTCGGGATACACAGCCTGCGGAATACTCATATAACGGTTGCCTCGATCAATTAGTCTTATTTTATTTTACGAAATCGGCGTTAAAGGCTATAAATTCGCTGTCACACCGACAAAATATCGCTATTAGTAGAACTATTCCACTCAAAACAACAAAAGGAAGTTCGACCATGAAGCACCCTCGATACCTGCTCTCCGGCCTCGCCCTGTCCATGCTGGTTGCCAGTGGCGGCGCCCAGGCAGCCGGCCTGAGCAGCGAGCACAAGCCGTTCGGCAAGACCCATGACGGCACGCCCGTCGAACAGTACATTCTGCGCAACAGCCACGGCATGCAAGCCACGGTGATCACCTACGGCGGCGTGTTGCAGTCGTTGAAGGTGCCGGACAAGCACGGCAAGGTCGAGGACGTGGTGCTTGGGTTTGATGACGTGCAAGGCTACCAGGCCGGCACCGCGTTCTTTGGCGCGACCATCGGGCGTTTCGGCAACCGCCTGGCCGGCGGCGCCTTTGAACTCGACGGCAAGCGCTTCCAGGTGCCGCTCAACGATGGCCCCAACTCGCTGCATGGCGGCGCCCAGGGCTTCGACAAGCATGTGTGGAAAGCGGCGCAGGTCAAGGACAAGGACTCGGTGGGCGTCACCCTCACCTACCTGTCCAAGGATGGCGAAATGGGCTTCCCCGGCAACCTGAAGACCGAAGTCACCTACCGCCTCAATGACAAAAACGAACTGCACATCGACTACAAGGCAACCACCGACAAACCCACGGTGCTCAACCTCACCAACCACAGCTACTTCAACCTGGCCGGCGCGGGCAATGGCGACATCCTCAAGCAGGTTGCCACCCTGCACGCCAGCCACTACACGCCGGTGAATGCCACGCTGATTCCGACCGGCGAACTGGCGCCGGTGGCGGGCACGCCGATGGACTTCCTCAAACCCACGCCTATCGGCCAGCACATCAAGGACGATCACCCACAGCTCAAGTTCGCCGAGCCCAAGCAAGGCGGGTTCGACTTCAACTGGGCGCTGGATACCAAGGGCGACGTCAGGCAACTGGCTGCCGAGGTGCATGACCCCGAGTCGGGCCGCCGTCTGCAGCTCTACACCAGCGAGCCGGGAGTACAGTTCTACACCAGCAACTTCCTTGATGGTTCGGTGAAGGGCAAGGCCGGCAAGACGTACCTGCACTGGAGCGGGTTTACCCTGGAGACCCAGCATTTTCCGGATGCGCCCAACCAGCCCAACTTTGCCTCGACCCGCTTGAACCCGGGGCAGACCTACACCCAGAACACAATCTTCAAATTCTCCGCCGATTGAAATTGTGGGAGGGGGCTTGCTCCCGATGGCGGTGGGTCAGCGACTGATGTGTTGACTGATTCACCGCTATCGGGAGCAAGCCCCCTCCCACATTGGTTCCTCGTAAGGCTTGAGGTCAGCGTTGCTTCATGCGGTCGATGACCACCGCCAGCAACAGGATCGAACCGCGGATCACGTATTGATAAAACGTGTCGATGTTCTTCAGGTTCATCGCGTTTTCGATGATCGCCAGAATCAGCACCCCGGCAATCACGTGGCGGATCATGCCGATGCCGCCGCTCAGCGACACCCCGCCCAGCACGCAGGCGGAAATTACCGTCAGCTCGAAACCCTGGCCGATCATCGGCTGGCCCGAGGTCATGCGCGAGGCGAGGATCACCCCGGCCAGGGCGCCGATCAGGCCGTGCACGGCGAAGATGATGATCTTGGTGCGATCAACATTGACCCCCGCCAGCAGCGCCGCTTCCGGGTTGCCGCCGATGGCCATGGTGTTGCGCCCGTAGGTGGTGTAGTTGAGCAGCCAGCCGAAGAACACAAAGCACACGATGGTGATCAGGATCGGCACCGGCACGCCCAGCAACTGGCCGTTGCCGAAGATGAAGAACTGATCCTGGGACACGCCCACCGCCTTGCCGTCGGCAAAGATATAGGCCAGGCCGCGCACAATCTGCATGGTCGCCAGCGTGGTGATCAACGCATTGACCCGCAGCTTGGCGATCACGATGCCGTTGATCAGCCCCACCAGCAGGCCCATCCCCAGGGCAGCGCCGATGCCCAGCATCACGCTGTCGGTGTCGCGCATCACAATGGCCGCGACCACGCCGGCGCAGGCGATCACCGAGCCCACCGATAAATCGAAGTGCCCCGACGCCAGGCAGAACAGCATGGTGCAGGCGGCGATGCCCACCGTGGAAATCGCCAGGCCGAGGCCGCGCATGTTCAGCGGCGAGAGGAAGTTGTCGATCAGCAAGGCGCACAGCACGAAGATGCTCACCGCCGCCAGCAGCATCGCCCAGTTATCCAGCAGCGCGCGCAGGTCCAGGGGTTTGCGCGCTTTGGGCAGCGCGTTGTCTTGGGTCGTCATAGTCGTCTCTCAGTGGGCCGGGCCGCGCGGCAAGGCCAGCTGCAGCAAGTTGGATTCAGTGGCGTGTTCACGCCGTTGTTCGCCGCGCAGGGCGCCTTCGCACAGCACCAGGATGCGGTCGGAAATCCCCATCACTTCCATCAGGTCACTGGACACCACGATCACCGCAATGCCGCTGGCGGCCAGGTTATGGATGATCTGGTAGATCTCCGACTTGGCGCCGATGTCGATGCCCCGGGTCGGCTCATCGAGCAGCAGCACCTTCATCGGCATCGACAGCCAGCGGCCCAGAATGGCCTTCTGCTGATTGCCGCCGGACAGGTACATGATTTTCTGCTCGGCGTTGGGCGTCTTCACCTTCATCGCCTGGATCTGCTGGCCGGCGTTGCCCTTCTCCCACTTCTCGCGCAGCAGCCAGCCAAACGCGGCATGGGCGCCACGGGCGCTGATGTTGATGTTTTCCGCCACGCTGGACAGCGGAATGATGCCTTCCTTCTTGCGGTCTTCCGGGCACAGCAGCACGCCGGCGTCGATGGCATCGCGCGGTGAGCGCAGGTGCAGGGTTTCGCCGCACAGCTCCAGCTGCCCTGCCGTGCTGCGCTGCAGCCCGGAGAGCAGCCGAAACAGCTCGGTGCGCCCTGCCCCCACCAGCCCGAACAGCCCGAGAATCTCGCCCTTGCGCACCGCAAAGCTGACCGGCTCACGCAAACCCGGGCCGAGCAGACCGTCGACCTTGAGCGCCACCTCACCGTGCTCGCGCGGACGGTAGTCGTAGATGTCCTGGATATCGCGCCCGACCATGCAGGTCACCAACTGGTCGTGGGTCAGCGCGCTCATGTCCTCGAACGTGCGCACGTAGCGCCCGTCCTTGAACACCGTGACCGCGTCGCAGATGCGGAACACCTCTTCCATGCGGTGCGACACGTAGAGCACCACTTTGCCCTCATCGCGCAGGCGCGCGATGATCGCCATCAGCCGGTCGATTTCCCGCGCCGAGAGGCTGCTGGTGGGTTCATCGAAGGCGATCACATGGGCGCCACGGGACAGCGCCTTGGCGATTTCCACCAGTTGGCGCTGGCCCAGGGACAGGCGGCCGAGCTTTTCATCCGGGTCGATTTCATCGGCCAGGCCCTTGAGGCAGGCCAGCGCCTGCTTGCGCAGCAGGCCGCCGTTGACCACGCCAAAGCGCGACGGCAGGTGCCCGAGGAACAGGTTCTCCGCCACGCTCATTTCCGGCACCAGGTGCAGTTCCTGGTGAATCACCGCCACGCCGCTGGCAATGCTGTCAGCGGCGCATTTGAAGGCCATGGTCTGCGCGCCGATCTGCACCGAGCCACTGCTGGGAATGTAGGCGCCGCCGAGGATTTTCAGCAGCGTCGACTTGCCCGCGCCGTTCTCGCCCATCAGCGCATGCACCTGGCCCGGCTGGGCGGTAAAGCAGATGCCGTCCAGCGCCTTGACCCCGGGAAAGGTTTTGCCGATACCCTCAAAACGCAGGGCGGCCGCACTCATTTCCACAGCCCGATTTTGGTCAGTTCTTCCTTGAAGTTTTCCCGGGTGATCAGCGTCACTTCGTCCATCGCCGTGTATTTCGGCGGTTCGGTGCCCTTGGTGACCCACTCGTACATCATCAGCGCCGTGTTGTAGCCCTCGATGTGCGGGCTGGGCAGCATCGAGCCGAAGAAACCGCTGTTGGCCTTCTTCAATTCGCCGATGGCGTCGGTGCCGTTGATGCCGATGCCGATCACGTTGGCCGCCGCAAACCCGGCGCTTTCCGTGGCGCGCACGCCGCCGAGCACGGTGTTGTCGTTCATGCCGCCGATGATCAGGTTTTTCGCGCCGCTGGGCAGCTTGACCAGCGCCGAGTTGGTGGCGTCCATGCTGCCCGGAACGTCGAGGGTTTTCAGCGCGGCAGTGAGGATATGGTCCTTGGGAATGCCGGCTTCTTCGAGGGATTTGATCGAACCGTCGGTGCGTTTTTTACCGGTGTCGAGCTCGTTGAAGGTGTTGATCACCGCGTAGGTGTCCTTCCAGTCCCAGCCACGTTTTTTCGCTTCGGCGGCCATCGCGGCGCCCTGCTTCTGGCCCACTTCGAACGCGGCCATGCCCAGGTACGGCACGTCTTCCATGAACGCGCCCTTGGCGTCGACGAAACGGTCGTCCACGGCAATCACCTTGAGGCCGTTGGCCTTGGCCTTGGCGACGATGGCCGGGCCGAGGGACACATCAGGCGGGCAGATCACAAAGCCCTTGGCGCCGTTGGCGGCCAGGCTGTCGATGGCCGAGAGGGTTTTCTCGCCATCGGGCACGGCGATCTTGATCACGGTGAAACCGTGTTCCTTGCCGGCTTTTTCGGCGAAGGCCCATTCGGTCTGGAACCAGGGCTCTTCGGCCTGTTTGACCAGGAAGCCGATTTTTACTTCTTCAGCAGCCAGCAGCAGGCCGCTCAGGCTCATGGCCGACACCGCGACAGCGGCGCAGCACAGGGAACGCAAACCACGACGACGATTCATAGGGTGACTCCTTGTTGTTGTTTTTGAATGTTCGTTTTTTCAAGGTTTATCCGGCAAAGCGGTGACAGGGCTTGCCTGGCACGTCGACCTCCATGGCCAGCACCGCCCCATCCAGCGGATGGCCCAAGGGGCTGGCGGCACTGGTGATGTACAACGTGGTGAGATCCGGCCCGCCGAACACGCAACTGGTGGGACGACTGACGGGCAGTTCGACGATACGGTCGACCTCCCCGGCAGGCGTCAGGCGCAGCAGACAACTGCCGTCCCAACGCGCGTTCCAGATATAGCCGTCGGCGTCCATGGCCGAGCCGTCGGGCCCGCCGCGCGCGTGCGGGCCGAACCACAGCTGCGCCGGCTCAAGCTGACCGTCCGCCTGGATGCCATGCCGATACAGCGTGGCGTCCAGGCTGTCGCCAAAATGCACCTGACGGCCGTCGTCGCTCCACAGCAAGGTGTTGGGAATGCCCAGCCCGCTCAGCAGCGGCGTGACCGTCGCATCGGCATCGATGCGAAACAGCCCGCCGGAACGCCGGGTGATGGGCAGGTCCTCACCCTGCTCGCCGATGTTGTTCTGCATGGTGCCCAGCCACAGCCGGCCCTGGGCATCGCAGCGCGCTTCATTGCCACGGTTGCCCGCCTGCGGGTCGGCCACGCACAGCAGGGTCAGCGCCTCGGTGACCAGGTCCAGGCGATACACGCCACTGCTCAAGGTCACCAGCGCGTCGCCGCTTTCGCACGGGATAAACGCCGAGACGTGCTCGGGCAATTGCCACACCTGCAGTTGCCCGCCCATCAGGCGCAGGGCCTGTTTGCCGGCGATATTCACCCAGTACAGCGCCTGGGTGGGCGCGTCCCAGAATGGCCCCTCGCCCAACTGCGCACGGTGCGGGGTAACGGCGATAAACGACATGACGCCTCCTGATCCGGGTTGTTTACAGCGCCTCGCGCGACGGCGTGCCGTCCACCAGCCGCTGGATACGCAGCGGGTTGGCATTCTTCAGCGCCTCGGGCAGCAGGCTGTCAGGGTAGTTCTGGAAACACACCGGGCGCAGGAAGCGGTCGATGGCTAGGGTGCCGACCGAGGTGCCACGGGCATCGGACGTCGCCGGGTACGGGCCGCCGTGCACCATCGAATCGCACACCTCCACGCCGGTCGGATAGCCGTTGAGCAGGATGCGCCCGACTTTCTGTTCCAGCAGGGGGGTGAGCTCGGCGAACTGTTGCAGGTCGGCCGGCTCGCCGATCACCGTCGCCGTCAGTTGACCGTGCAGGCCGTGCAGGGCGGCGCTGAGTTGTGCCTGGTCGGCCACTTCGACGAACACCGTGGTGGGACCGAACACTTCTTCCTGCAGGACTTCATCGCCGTCGATCAGCAACTGCGCATCGGCCTTGAACAACTGCGGTTGAGCTTGATTGCCGGCCTGCGCAGTGCCTGCCAGATGCTGGATGCCCGGGTGTGCGAAAAGTTTTTCCAGGCCCTTGCCGTAGCTGCCCAGGGTGCCGGCATTGAGCATGGTTTGCGCCGGTTGCTCACCGATCAACTGCGCCACCTGCCGAGTGAATGCGGTAAAGGCCGGCGACGCAATGCCGATCACCAGGCCCGGGTTGGTGCAGAACTGGCCGCACCCCTGCACCACCGAGGCGGTCAGGTCGCGGGCGACGGTTTCGGCGCGGGCTGCGAGGGCCTGGGGCAGCACGATTACCGGGTTGATGCTCGACATCTCGGCAAACACCGGGATCGGTTGCGCACGCGCCGCCGCCATGTCGCACAGTGCGCGGCCACCCTTGAGCGAACCGGTAAAGCCCACGGCCTGGATCGCCGGGTGCTTGACCAGGGCTTCGCCGACGCCACCGCCGAAGATCATATTGAACACACCGGCCGGCATCTCGGTGGCCTCGGCCGCACGGATGATCGCGTTGGCCACCTGCTCGGCCGTGGCCATGTGGCCGCTGTGGGCCTTGAACACCACCGGGCAACCGGCCGCCAGCGCTGCGGCAGTGTCGCCGCCGGCGGTGGAGAATGCCAGTGGGAAGTTGCTTGCCCCGAACACCGCGACCGGGCCGAGGCCGATGCGGTATTGGCGCAGGTCCGGACGCGGCATGGGCTGGCGGTCCGGCAGTGCCTTGTCGATACGCGCACCGTAGAAATCACCTCGGCGCAGCACGGTGGCGAACAGGCGCATCTGGCCGCTGGTACGCCCGCGCTCGCCCTTGATACGCGCGGCCGGCAGTGCGGTTTCGCGGCATACCAGTTCAATGAAGTTGTCGCTCAACCCGTCCAGCTCATCGGCGATGGCATCGAGAAACTGCGCACGGCGCGCGGCGCTCAAGGCACGGTAAGCCGGGTAAGCCTGGGCGGCGGCCAGGGCGGCGGCGTCGACCTCTTCGGGGGTGGCCTGGTAGAAATCCTGGGGCAAGGCCTCGCCGGTGGTCGCGTCGACGCTGTGCAGCTTGACGCTGCCGTTGGCGCTGCGCTGGCCGCCGATGTAATTGTGGCCGAGGAACTGGGTCATGGTGAGGTCTCCTTTAAAGGGTGATGACGTTGCCGGGTTCGAATGCCGCGGCACTGCTGCCGACACGGTTGACCAGCGGCGCGCCGAATTCGGCCTGGCTGATCTCGAACACATCGCCGGCCTGGGTACGTATACCGTCGGCGAATGACAGCGTGGCGGTGCCGAAGAAATGAATGTGCACGTCGCCGGGCTTGAGGAACTGGCGGTACTTGAAGTGGTGGTATTCGAGGTTTTCCAGGCTGTGGCACATATTGGCCTCACCGCTGAGGAATTCGTTCCGCCAGATTTCTTCGCCGTTGCGCAGGATGCGGCTGGTGCCGGCCAGGTGCTGGGGCAGCTCGCCCACGCGCAACTCCGGGCCGTAGCTGCAACTGCGCAGTTTGGAATGGGCCAGGTAGAGGTAGTTCTTGCGCTCCATGATGTGGTCGGAGAACTCATTGCCCACCGCAAACCCCAGGCGATACGGCTTGCTGTCAGGGCCGATGACGTACAGGCCGCCGATCTCCGGTTCTTCACCGGCGTCTTCGGCGAACGGCGGCACCGGGAAGGCCTCGCCCGGGCGCACCACGGTGCTGCCGTCGCCCTTGTAGAACCACTCTGGCTGCACGCCCGCCTGACCGGCTGCAGGTTTGCCGCCCTCCACGCCCCATTTGAAGATGCGCATGGTGTCGGTCATCGCGCCTTCGTCGCCGGCCTGCTGGTGCATCTTGTCGCGCGCCGAGGCGCTGCCCAGGTGGGTCAGGCCGGTGCCGCTGATCAGCATATGCGCCGGGTCCGGGTGGTCCAGCGGCGGCAGGATCTTCAGGTCGGCGAGCAGCGCCGGGTAATCATGGCGGTCGCCCAGGCCCAGGCGCTCGACGTGCTGCGCCAGGCCCACGCCTGCGTCGATGGCCGCCAGGGCCAATTCGCGCACGCTGTGGGCGCCCTGCACTTCACGCAACGTGTCGCCATCGACAACACCGACGCGACGCTCACCGTTGCGCAATTCGAACTGGACTAAACGCATATCTGTTCTCCTGAGTTAAGTACGTGTGGCGCCACGGGCGCTGGCGGCGAACTGGTCGGCAGGCAGTACATGCCGGCGCTCGAGCAGACGATAGACCACCAGGGTCAGCACCAGCCCGAACAGCATCACCGCAGACAAAAAATACAGGCCCGACGCCAGATTACCGGTGTATTCCTTCAGCGCCCCGATCACGAACGGGCCGATGTAGCCACCGAGGTTGCCCACCGAGTTGATCAGCGCAATGCCCGCCGCCGCACTGGCGCCGGCAAAGAACCGCCCCGGCAAGGTCCAGAAGACTGCCGTGCAGGAAAACATCGCGAATGCCGCCAGGCACAGCGCGGCCATCTGCAGCACCGGCGCATTTAGCCACGCGCTGAAGAACAGGCCGATGGCGCCCAGCACATAAAGCACAGCGAGGTGGCCGTAGCGATCATTCAAACGGTCGGAACTGCGCGGAATCAGCAGCAGGCCGATGATGCCGAACAGATAGGGCACGGCGGAGATGAAACCGGTGGTGAGGTCGCTGCCGCCGAACTGCTTGATCAGGGTCGGCAGCCACAGGCCCAGGCCGTAGATGCTCAAGGTCACCGGCAGATAGAACAGCGCCAGCAGCAACACGCGCGTGTCCTTGAGGGCGTGCAGCGGGTTGCCGTGACGGGTCTGGCCGTAGGCTTGCAGGTCTTTGTGCAGTTCGCCGCTGAGCCAGGCTTTTTCGTCCTCGCTCATCCACTTGACCTGGTGCGGGCCATCCGGCAGGTAGCGCAGCACCGGCCAGGTGAGCAGGATCGCCGGGGTGCCGATCACGATGAACAGCCATTGCCAGCCGTGCAGGCCGAGGATGCCGTCCATGCCGAGCAGGCCGCCGGACACGGGGCCGGTGATCATCATCGCAATGGGCTGGGACAGGATGAACAGCCCGAGGATCTTGCCGCGATGGCGCACCGGGAACCACTGGGTGATGTAGTAAAGCACCCCGGGAAAGAAGCCCGCCTCCGCCGCGCCGAGCAGAAAGCGCATCACATAGAAGCTGTGCGGGCCTTGCACGAAGGCCATGCCGATGGTGATGACGCCCCAGGTGATCATGATCCGCGCGAACCAGCGCCGCGCGCCGAAGCGGTCGAGCATCAGGTTGCTGGGAATCTCGAACAGGAAGTAGCCAATGAAGAACAGCCCGGCGCCCAGGCCATAGGCTGCATCGCCAATGCCTACGTCGGCGCCCATGTGCAGCTTGGCAAAGCCCACGGCGGAACGGTCCACGTAGGCAATCAGGTACAGCAGGATCAGGAAGGGAATCAGTTTCAGCGTAATGCGCCGAACAAGCCGCAGTTCCTGGCTCATGGGGGTCGATCTCCGATTGTTGTTCTTATAGAAGCTCGGGGACGCCTCTGACGAAAAAACGCCAGGGTCATACCTCAATTCAAGCTGACTATATAGTAGGACTATTTACAAAACAACACTTCCAAAGCTGCGAATTTGCGCTTATGTTTAGCCGAAGATAGAACATATAGTCATACAATAAGAGAATCGATCATGTCTGATAAAAAGCCCGGCCTACGCTCCGCCCAGTGGTTTGGTACTGCCGACAAAAACGGCTTCATGTACCGCAGCTGGATGAAGAATCAGGGCATTGCCGACCATCAGTTCCATGGCAAGCCGATCATCGGTATCTGCAATACCTGGTCAGAGCTGACCCCGTGCAACGCGCATTTCCGCCAGATTGCCGAGCATGTCAAACGCGGCGTGATCGAGGCCGGTGGTTTCCCGGTGGAGTTTCCGGTGTTCTCCAATGGTGAATCCAACCTGCGCCCCACCGCCATGCTCACGCGCAACCTGGCGAGCATGGACGTGGAAGAAGCGATTCGCGGCAACCCGATTGACGGCGTGGTGCTGCTGACCGGTTGCGACAAGACCACCCCGGCGCTGTTGATGGGCGCCGCCAGTTGTGACGTGCCGGCCATCGTGGTCACCGGCGGGCCGATGCTCAACGGCAAGCACAAGGGTCAGGACATCGGCTCGGGCACCGTGGTGTGGCAGCTCAGTGAACAGGTCAAGGCCGGCACCATTACCCTGGATGATTTCCTCGCGGCCGAAGCCGGCATGTCGCGCTCGGCGGGCACCTGCAACACCATGGGCACCGCCTCGACCATGGCCTGCATGGCCGAGGCGCTGGGCACTTCACTGCCGCACAACGCGGCGATTCCGGCGGTGGATGCGCGACGTTATGTGCTGGCGCACATGTCCGGCATGCGCGCGGTGGAGATGGTGCGCGAAGACTTGCGGCTGTCGAAGATCCTTACCAAGGAAGCGTTTGAAAACGCAATTCGCGTGAACGCGGCCATCGGCGGTTCGACCAACGCGGTGATTCACTTGAAGGCCATTGCCGGGCGCATCGGTGTGGAGCTTGATCTGGACGATTGGACCCGCATCGGCCGGGGCATGCCGACCATCGTCGACCTGCAGCCGTCGGGGCGCTTCCTGATGGAAGAGTTCTACTACGCCGGCGGCCTGCCGGCGGTGCTGCGCCGGCTGGGTGAAGCCAATCTGATCCCGCACCCGAACGCGCTCACCGTCAACGGCAAGTCCCTGGGCGAAAACACCAAGGACTCGCCGATCTACGGCCAGGACGAAGTGATCCGTACCCTCGACAACCCGATCCGCGCCGACGGCGGCATTTGCGTGCTGCGGGGTAACCTGGCGCCGCTGGGTGCGGTGCTCAAGCCCTCGGCGGCGAGTGCCGAGTTGATGCAGCATCGCGGCCGCGCGGTGGTGTTCGAGAACTTCGACATGTACAAGGCGCGCATCAACGACCCGGACCTGGACGTGGATGCCAATTCGATTCTGGTCATGAAGAACTGCGGGCCCAAGGGTTATCCGGGCATGGCGGAAGTGGGCAACATGGGCCTGCCGGCCAAGCTGCTGGCCCAGGGCGTGACGGACATGGTGCGTATTTCCGACGCACGCATGAGCGGCACCGCGTACGGCACGGTGGTGTTGCACGTGGCCCCTGAAGCCGCTGCGGGCGGGCCGCTGGCCACGGTGCAGGAAGGTGACTGGATCGAACTGGACTGCGCCAATGGCCGCCTGCACCTGGACATCTCCGACGCCGAGCTGGCAGCGCGCATGGCTGACCTCAAGCCTGTGCAGAACCTGATCGTCGGCGGCTATCGCCAGCTGTACATCGACCATGTATTGCAGGCGGACCAGGGCTGCGACTTCGACTTTCTGGTGGGTTGCCGCGGCGCGGAAGTCCCACGGCATTCCCATTAATCGGAATGCTATGATGCGCCGAATCTAAGCCAGAGCCTGCCTGTCGTTATGGATCACCAGCCGCCCAAGCCGCGCAAAAGCATGCATGCCCAGATCGTTCAGGACTTGGGCATGCACATCGTTTCCGGTCGCTTCAAGCCCGAAGAGCGGCTGCCCATGGAAGCCACGCTGTGCGAGGAATACAAGGTCAGCCGTTCGGTCCTGCGCGAGGCCACGCGGGTGCTGAGCGCCAAGGGTCTGGTGTATTCCAAGCCCCGGGTGGGCGCGGTGGTGCGACCCCGGCTGAAGTGGCACCTGCTCGACCCGGACGTGCTGTCCTGGTTGATGCAGTCCACGCCCCACAGTGAGTTTTTCAACACACTGGCTGGCGTGCGGCGCATCCTCGAACCGGAAATCGCCGCGATGGCCGCGACCACTGCCACCGACGAAGACATCGCCGGCATCGAGCAGGCCTACCAGGGCATGGAAACCGCAAAAACCCACGAGCAGCTGTTGCAGGCCGACCTGGACTTTCACCGTGCCATCGCCGACGCCACGCGCAACGACCTGCTCGCCTACATGTGCAACATGCTGTCGCTGCCGTTGCGCGAATCGATCAACATCACCAACCGCCGTCCGGATATCCAGGGCCTGAGCCTGCCCCGGCACAAGGCGATCCTCACCGCAATCCAGAACCGCGACGCCCTGGGCGCACGGCATGCCTCGCTGGTGCAGCTGGATGACACCCGTGTGGCGCTGGATACAGTGATGAACGTGTTGACGCCGCTTTAGACTGGCTCCCGGCCCTGTGGGAACAGGGTTGTGGCGAGCAGGCTTGTCCTGCGTTGGGGTGCGAAGCAGCCCCAAGACCACACTGTGCAGTATCAGGTACACCGCGTTTTCCCTGATTGGGGGCGCTTCGCACCCCAACGCGGGGCAAGCCCGCTCGCCACAGTAAGCCCGCTCGCCACAGCAAGCCTACTTGCCACAGCAAGCCCGTTCGTCATAGGGATAGCTCAGGGTCAGAGGGTGTAGGAGATCCCCACCTGCACGGTGCGCGGTTCACCCGGATACGCATAGAAGTTCAGGAACGAGCCTTCTTCATACTCCTTGTTGAACAGGTTCTTCACGTCCAGGTTCAGCCTGACCTTTTCGTTGACCTTGTAGTAACCAAGCAGGTCGACCACGGTGTAGGAGCCCATGGTGAACGTCGAGTTGCTGGTCTGCCCGGCGCGCTCGGCGACGTATTTGCCGCCTGCGCCCAGCCCCAGCCCCTTGAGCGTGCCGTCCTGGAACTCATACACGTTGAGCAGGCTGAAGCTGTTGCGCGGGATGTTGGCCAGGCGCGTGCCGGTGCGCACCGTGGTGTCCTTGGTGACGGCGGCATCCACGTAGGCATAGCCGCCGATCACCCGCCATTCCGGCGTCAGGTTGCCGGCCACGTTGAGGTCAAACCCGCGACTGCGCACCTGGCCCGTCGCAACGTTGAAGGCTGAGTCGAGCGGGTCGGTGCCCTGCACGTTTTTCTTCTCGATCTGGTAGATCGCCGCGTCAACGCTCAACTGCTCCAGCGCCTCCCACTTGAGCCCCATCTCATAGGACTTGCCCTGCTCCGGATCGAACCCGCCACCCAGGCGGCTGGCTCCGGTGTTGGGTTTGAACGAACGCGCGGCATCGGCGTACAGGGCTACGGTGTCGGTCAGGTCATACAGGATGCCGACCCGTGGGGTGACGGCGTTGTCGGCCGCGTCCCAGGGTTTCACGCCCGGCACATAGGACGTGTACTGATGCTCGAAACGCTCGAAGCGCGCACCGGCCAACACACGCAGGCGTTCGGTCAACGCCACCTGGTCCTGGACGAAGACGGCGTAGGTCTTGAGGTTTTCCTTGTCGTGGGTGGGGGTGCGGGTCAGCGCTGGACGCGGCTGGCCGTAGACCGGATTGAAGATGTCGATGGGGAACGCACCCGTCGCCGCGCTGGAACGCTGGATGATCGACTTGTAGTCGTAGTCTTCGTACTCGACACCGGTCAGCAGCGTGTGCTCGAAACCGCCGGCGGAGAAGTGCCCGGTCAGGTTGAGCTGGTAGTCCTGGTCGGTCCATTCCAGCTTGCGGTAGTTGAAGTTGCGTTGCAGGGTGCGGCCGTCGGCGCCCAGGCTGGCGGCGTTGTTTGCCTCGACGCCGTCGCCCTTCATGGTGCCGTCCAGCCACTGGACACCGCCGCCGAGGGTCCAGTTGTCGTTGAGCATGTGCTCGAAACGCAGTTGGGCCATGTTGTTGTCGTTGTGCAGGTCACCGGCGTACTTTTCGCCCCAGAAGGTGTCGCGCGAGGGCGTGCTGCGCTGGTTGGCGAAGCGCGTCAGACCCCGATCCAGCGGATGGTTGTTGCGGATGAAGTCGCCTTCGAAGATCACCTTGGTCGCGTCGTTGGCCTGCCAGGTCAGCACCGGGGCCACGCCGTAGCGTTCGGTGGATACGTGGTCGCGGAAAGTGTCGCCGCCCTCGCCCACCACGTTCAGGCGATAGGCCAGGCGGCCTCCTTCATCCAGCGGGCCGGACGCATCGAGGGTGCCGCGCTTCATGCCCTGGTCATCGAGCTGGCTGCCAAGGGTGACGGTGCGCTCGGCCAAGGGTTGCTTGGAGACCACGTTGAAGGTGCCGCCGGGATCGCCGCGGCCGTAGAGCATGGTCGCCGGCCCACGCAGTACTTCCAGGCGTTCGATGGTGTTGGCGTCCGGCATGGCCGGGTAGCCACGGTTGATCGGGAAACCGTTGCGGTAGAACTCGGCAGTGGTAAAGCCGCGCACGGTGAAGCTGGTGAGGCCCTGACCGCCAAAGTTGTTCGCCCGACCCACACCGCCGGCATAGTCAAGGGCTTCCTGCAGGCGCGTGGCGCCGATGTCTTCGACCACATCCTTGGGCACCACGCTGATGGACTGCGGGGTTTCATGAATCGAGGTGTCGGTACGCGTCGCACTGGCCGAGCGGGTGGCGCGGTAGCCCTTGACCGGCCCCTGCGCGGTTTCGTAGTCGGCCGCGCCGGTCACGTTGGTGGCTTGCAGCTCGATACTGGCCTTGTCGGCGGGAGCATCTTCTGCCCAGGTGAACGGAGAAAACGCCTGAAGCACACAGATGGAAATCAGGGTACGACGCATGGATAACGAACCTAGTAAAGAGCCAGATGGGACGGCATCCCTGCCAATTTCGAGGCGCATGGTATATCAATGCATTCTCGTTTGACATGCATTCTCATTTGTTATTTTTCTTGTGTCCACTTTGTATCAAAGGCTCTACCAAACAAAATCCACGTAAAAAAAAGCCACTCGATCGAGTGGCTCATGCAGCGGTACAGCTCGCCTTAGCGATAGCGCTCCAGCCAATGCGCGTAAGGCGCGGGCAAGGTCCACGAGGCTTTTTCCACACCCAGTTCCTTGGCGGCAAAATACGCCCAGTGCGGGTCGGCCAGGTGCGCGCGGCCTACCGAGACGAGGTCCAGCTGGCCATTTTGCAACGCAGCTTCAGCCAGGTCCGGCGTGCCGAAGCCCCAGGCCGAGGTCACCGGAATACCGGCTTCGCGGCGTACGCGCTCGGCCACCGGCCCAAGGAAAGCCGGGCCCCATGGGATGTTGGTGTCAGGAATGGTGAAACCTACGCTGACGCTGAGCAAATCCAGGCCACCGGCCTTGAAGCGGCGGGCCAGCTCGATGGATTCGGTGAGGGTCTGCTCGTCGCGGCCGTCGTATTCGATCACGCCGAAACGCGCGGTCAGCGGCAGGTTTTCCGGCCAGACTTCACGCACGGCGGCCAGGGTTTCAAGGAGGAAACGGCTGCGGTTGTCGAAGCTGCCGCCGTAGGCGTCGGTACGCTGGTTGGAATGCTCGGAGAAAAAGCTCTGGCCCAGATAGCCATGGGCGAAGTGCAGCTCGATCCACTCAAAGCCGGCGTCACGGGCGCGGCGCGCGGCGTCGACGAAGTCCTGCTTGACGCGGGCAATGTCGTCCAGGGTCATGGCGCGCGGAACGTTGGGCAGGTTGGCACCGAAGGCAATCGCCGAAGGCGCAATGGTTTCCCAGCTACGCGGGTCGGAGGGTGGCATGTGGTCATCGCCTTCCCACGGGCGGTTGGCACTGGCCTTGCGGCCGGCGTGGGCGATCTGGATGCCCGGCACGGCACCGGCGGCCTTGATCGCCTTGACCATCGGCACGAAAGCCTGGGCGTGGGCATCGCTCCAGATACCGGCGCAGCCTGGCGTGATGCGCCCTTCCGGTGACACTGCGGTGGCCTCGACCACCAGCAACCCGGCGCCGCCACGGGCCATGCTGGCCAGGTGCACGAGGTGCCAATCATTAACCATGCCGTCATCGGCGCTGTATTGGCACATTGGAGGGATCGCAATGCGATTGCGCAGTGTCACATCCTTGAGCGTGAACGGTTCGAACAGTGCAGTCATCGGGAAACTCCAGAAGTGAAGTGGGTAATTCGATAGTTCGATGGTAATCGAACTATGGTATTCGGCGCTACCCCCCTGTTATCATCCGCCGCCATGCGAGCCTTCAAACACCCAGCCCTGCAAGACCTCACACTCGAGCGCCTGCTGTATGCCCTGAGTGATCCCGTGCGCCTGGATATCGTGCGCTGCCTGGCCGGCGTGCCGGAGGCCTCCTGCGGCGAACTGGACGGTGGGCGCCCCAAGTCGAGCATGTCCCACCATTTCCGCGTGCTGCGTGACGCCGGGCTGGTGCACACCCGCAGCGTCGGCACCACTCACATGAACTCGCTGCGCCGCGAGGAACTGGAGACGCGCTTTCCCGGGCTGCTGGCGAGCATCCTGGCCCAGGGCTGATTCAGACCCTGGTGGTGACGCGAGTGTCCGCGTCACCGCACTGCTCCCGCACCTGCGCGCCGTCCAGATAGACACAGTCCTTGCCGTTGCGCTTGGCCATATACAGGTTGCGGTCGGCATTCTTGAGCACCGTCGACATGTCCGCTCCCGCCGCGAAGCCGGTCATGCCCGCGCTGCAGGTGTAATGATGGGGCGGCGCAACACTGCAGCGAATGTTGTGCAGCAGGCGCAACGCAAACGCACTGGCCACTGAAGGGTCGTCCCCCACCAGCAATACGCCGAATTCCTCACCGCCGATGCGGCCGAAACTGTGACTGCCGGGTGTGGCCTTGAGGCAATCGGCCATGGCGCACAAAATCCGGTCGCCGACATCGTGGCCGAACTGGTCGTTCTTGAGCTTGAAACTGTCAATGTCCAGCATCAGGAAATAGCCGCTCTGCCCCGCAGCAATCAACTTGGCAAAACTCTCCATGAGTGCGCGCCGGTTGAGAATGGAGGTGAGGTAGTCCGTCTGCGCCAACACACGAAACTCGCTTTCCACCAGCAGCACGGAACGCAGGTTCTTCAGGTAGGAAAAGCTCAGGATGAACCCGATCGACACCGACGCCGCGCAGAAGATGAACAGATAGACCTGCGCGCCCTCGTAGAACGACTCGGAGAGGATCGGCCACATCACCGCCCACACCAGCGCCGCGCAGAGCAAAAAGTCCTGTACCGAGATAAACAGCAGCGCGCTGCTGACCACCAGGGTCACCGCCAGCGGCAAGGCAAACACGCGCAGCTCCAGGTTGGAACCGATCACATGGAAGAAACCCACGCACAGCAACACCATGTACACCACACCCAGCACACGCCAGACGAAAAAGTTGGTGGCCACACGGTGGTAGCCGCACACCAGCAGCAGCCCCAGCGTGACCAGCCCTTCCGCCATGCCGGCTGTCTTCAGCGGCCCGGCCAGCAACACGCCCAGCCAGGCGATGATGCCGATCAGTTCGGCTTGAGTCACCGCCGGAGACAACAGACGTTGCATGCGCGGCCTGAGTTTCACGTTATTCGGCATCCCTTGACTCTCCGTGCGCTGGCGGTCTATGTGCGGCTGACATGACTCAGTTTAAGACTGTGCAAGCAAGTGGCAAATGAATACGCCATGAATCTTCGGACCAGGTTTATAAAGGACGGCAGTACTTCCAATTGGGTTTTCGAATGCACCTTGAAATACCCCCGATCAGCGCCTTCCTGCACGAGGCGAATAACATGGGTCTTGGACACGGACAGTTGTTCGGCGATAGACAAATAGGAGGACACGCGGAAACTTGCCCCCGAATTATCCGGTGCACAGGCATCGTTATAAATCGCCAGCATCAACATATGCCCGGCATCGCGCTTGACCAGCCAATAACAGTCAGGCAACAACAGATCAATCGACAGGTCATTGCCGAGCAGGGTCGCATAACCCTTGAAATAACGGGACAGATAGGCGTGATCGTCCAACTGCTCCACGCCCGCAAAAATGTCCTGCCCGGCGCACATCATCTGCGTCGGTTCCACCACCGACCTGAGCAGTAACCTGACCTCCTGACAGGCCTGGGGCGACGGGCCGAATACCCGCAGGCGGCTGTCATCCGGGTGCCCCGCCACCTTCATGAACCCCAATGCGCGAAACAGCAGGAATATCGACTCAAGACTGTTCCGGGAAGAAAAACCGCGCGCCACACAAAACTCTTTGACCTCGGACAGTAACGGCACCGGTTTGGAAAAATAGGTGCCGAGCAACGTAAACGACACCATCAAACGGTTGAACTTCAAAGCCGTCTTATAAAAAAATGCTCTTTTTGCATAGGTCTCCAGTAACATCTTGTAATGAATACGCATGCAAGCGTCAAACTCAACATGCTGCTCAAACGCTTGCACCGATTCTTCCATCGCCAACTTCAACGAACTGCCACACATGAGAAAAAGCCCTGATCAAACAACTTGGATGCACTGATCTCAATTGCAGTACCGATAATGGCGTTTTGCCTTGAGCGCAATCTATAGTGATTAAACAAGCGGACCGCGTCGTTACCAAAATTGTTCCGAAACTGCCTAAGTGGCTTAACCGATTCAGTCCCGCGCCGAACCTTCCCCGCACGCTGGCGTCCGAGCTAGAGCATAGTCGCTCACCGCCCCGCCGCGAGGTCCTCATTTGAAAGCCGCCATCCTCAAAAAATACCGCCTGATCATCAAGACCATGGGCTACGTGGGCTGGTCCCTGTTCTGGCTGCTGTTGTGGGATATCGCCGTGACGGTGGACTTCATGCTGTTCCTCAACGCCAAGGTCAACCTGCCGCTGATGCCGCTCACGCTGCTGGGTTCGGCGTTGATCGTGCTGATCAGCTTTCGCAACAGCAGCGCCTACAACCGCTGGTGGGAAGCGCGCACGCTGTGGGGGGCGATGGTCAACAATTCGCGCAGTTTCGCGCGCCAGGTGCTGACCCTGCTTGACGACCCCGGCAGTGACGTGAACCCGATCAAGTCCACCTTGCTGCGCCGGCATGTGGCCTATGTGAACTGCCTGGCCGCTCACCTGCGGGGCAAGCCATGCCCGGATGAGGTCCGTGCGTTTATTCCCGCCGAAGAATTCGCGCGCAATGGCGCCACCAACAACTTTGCCAATGACATTCTCACCGGCTCCGCAGCGATACTGTCGCGCGAATACAAGGCCGGGCACCTGGACAGCATTCGCCTGGCGCGGATCGAATCGACGATGGTCGATCTGTCCAACGCCCAGGGCGGCATGGAGCGCATCGCCAATACGCCACTGCCCTACCCCTATGTGTACTTTCCACGGTTGTTCATCTCGCTGTTCTGCCTGATCGTGCCGGTGGGCCTGGTGGAATCCCTGGGTTGGTTCACACCGCTGGCGTCCACCGTGGTGGGCTTCATGCTGCTGGCCATCGAGCGCATCGGCACCGACCTGCAAAGCCCGTTCCGCTCCAGCGAACACCAGATCCAGATGGAAGCCATCTGCGAAACCATCGAGAAAAACCTGCAATCGATGCGCCGTGACACCCTCGCCGACTCCACCCCCGGCTGATACCCCACTCTCCTCAAGTGAATGCTCCCTCGGTCGATAAACCGGGGGTACGCATGGCAATCTCCCCTCAAAACAAACCATGCGACATTCAGCGCTAGCGTTTCCCCTTGCCAAAACTATAAATATCCGCGGGTGAAGTCATGAATATCAAGCAGAAGCTGACCTGGGCGTTCGCGGCTATCGCGTGCGTGCCGGTGATCCTCGTCGCGGTGTTGGTCGTGCTCAATGTGCGCGAGGGGGCCAAGGCCAATTTCCTCGACAGCAGCGGTCGCGAAATCCGTCAGATCGACAATGGCATGAAGCAGTTTTTCGACGGCATCAGTCAGAACGTCGACTACCTGGCCAAGGACCCACGCATGGTCGCGGCCAAGGATCTCAAGAGCTACGTGGGCGCCGACGCGGCGAAAATCCCGCTGACCCCGACCAATCAGGAACTGCTGGCGATTTTCGACCAGTTCGCCAAAAGCCATGCCAGCACCGCCTACCTGTCTCTGGGCTTGAGCGACGGCGGCTACGCCAGTTGGCCGGATGACCCCAAGATCAGCAACTACGACCCGCGCCTGCGCCCCTGGTACCAGGCCGCCGTCGCCGCGCCAGGCACCACCGTGCGCACGGGCGCCTATTACTGGGCGGCCGACGATGTGACGCTGATCGGCACCGTGCACACCGTCGCCGATGCCGCCGGCAAGATCGTCGGCGTGGTTGGCCTGGATGTGTCGCTCAAGCAGCTCACCGAACTGGTGCGCAACATCAAGCTGGGCGACAGCGGCTACCTGATGCTGGTGGAAGCCAATGGCAACGTGCTGGTCGACCCCAGCGATGCCAAGCACAACTTCAAGCCCCTGGCCGAACTGGGCCCCAACTACGCGCAGCTGTCCAAGCGCGGCGACGGCGTGACTCAGGTCGAGATCGACGGCGTGCCCTACATGGCCAACGTGGTCAGCTCCAAAGACCTGGGCTGGCGCTTTATCGGCCTGATCAAACGTGACGAGGTGATGGCCGACGCCACCCGTCTCACCTGGTTGATCGCCGCCATTGCTGCCGCCCTCGCGATTGTCTTCGCCATCGTCGGCGCCAGTTTCGCCCGGGTGATCGTGCGCCCGATTCGCGGCGTGGCCGATGGCCTGCAGGAAATTGCCGAAGGTGAAGGCGACCTCACGCGCCAGCTCAAGGTCCAGGGCAAGGACGAAACCGCCATTCTCGCCGGCTGGTTCAACCAGTTCCTGGGCATGATCGCGCAGTTGGTGCAGCGCATCGGCAATGCGTCCGCCGACCTGCAAACCGCCGCCGCCGACACCAGCGATGTGGCCAACAACCTGAACCAGGCCGCCGGTCGCCAGCGTGAAGCGGTGGAACTGGTGAGCACCGCGTTCAACGAAATGGTGGCCACCGCCAACGAAGTCGCACGCTCCTGCAGCGCCGCCGCCGCGAGCGCCGACCAGGGCTACCGCGACGTGCACACCGGCGAGCAGCATATCGGCGAAGCCACCGGCAGCGTGCTCAAGCTCAGCGAAGACCTGCAGAAGTCGACCCATACCATGCAGTTGCTGGAGCAGGACAGCCACAACATCAACACCATCCTCGACACCATCCGCTCGATTGCCGAACAGACCAACCTGCTGGCGCTCAACGCCGCCATCGAAGCCGCGCGCGCCGGTGACCAGGGCCGTGGCTTTGCGGTGGTCGCCGACGAAGTCCGCGCCCTCGCGCGCCGCACGGCCGACTCCACCGGCGAAATCGACAGCCTGCTCGGCAACCTCGCCCGCCGCACCCAGGAAGTGACCCAGCAGATGCAGGGCAGCCTGCAGGTGTCACACACCAGCGTGGAGCGCATCCAGCAGGCCCGCGACAGCTTCGACAAGATCCGTGGCTCGGTGGATTCGATCCGCGACCAGAACACCCAGATCGCCACCGCCGCCGAGGAACAGCACCAGGTGGCCGAGGAGATCAACCGCCATATCGCGCAGATCCATGCCGATGCGCAGTTGGTCGAAGGCTTCGCGCATTCGGCGCAGACCGGTTCGGGGCGCTTGACGGATATTTCCGCGCAGCTCAAGGGGCTGGTGGGGCGCTTCAAGTTCTAGCCAGCCAGGGCGGCGGCAAGCGTTTTAGCGCCGCCCTTTCTCGGCCCTTTTGTGCAGCAACCCACTGCATATCTGGTAGGCCCCGAGCAACACCCCCGCCACCAACAGGGTCCATTGCACGTTCAGGGCTGCCGCCAGCAGGCCGGCCAGCAAACCGCCAATCGCGTCAAAGCCGAAACGCATGGCGATATAAAACGCAATGACCCTGCCCCGCAGCGCTTCCGGCGCGGCGCCTTGCAGGGTCATATTGCTGCTGACATTGCTCACCGTGATGCCGAACCCCAGCCCGGCGAGTGCCGCCAGGGTGAACCCCAGCGGCGGGTTGGCCGCCATCGCGCACAGCGACACCGCACACACCACGGTGCCCAGCACAATGATGCGGCTCAGCCGCGAGGCGCTGCCGGCAAAGGCCAGGAAAATCGTCGCACCACCGCTCCCACAGGGGAGCTGCGCTTAACTGACTGGCATTAGGGCTTGCCACAGTGATGGCCTCACCACCCCCTCTCAATTGACTGTGGCAGTCTCGGTAACAGTCTATTGCGAGACTGTAATGTACTAACCAGTTACTTATGTTGCTAAAATCCGGTCTTTGCCCTCTCTAAATCGAGTCCTTTCGACATGAAACGAGCACCGCGCGCCGCTGGCGTCTCTAGATTCTTCCTGCTGGGCCTGGGCGTGATCATCGCCCTGCTCGGCCTTGCGCTTGCCGTCGGCGGCGCCAAACTGGTCAGCCTGGGTGGCTCCTGGTACTTCCTGATCGGCGGCGTGGCCATGGCGATTGCCGGGCTGTTGATCGCCAAACGCAAAGCGGCGGGCGCGTGGCTGTTCGGCGCGTTCCTCGTCGGCACGGCGATCTGGGCGGTGGCGGACGTGGGCCTGGTGTTCTGGCCACTGTTCTCGCGGCTGTTCATGTTTGCAGCCATTGGCCTGGTGGTGGCGCTGGTGTACCCGCTGCTGGTCGGCCGGCCTGCGCGTGGCGCGTATGGCGTGGCGGCTGTGCTGGCGGTGGGCGTGGCTGTGGCGGCGGGCAATATGTTTGTCGCCCATCCGAGCGTTGCCCCTACCGGCGCCGGTCCTGGCGTCACGCCGGTGACTGCAGCCGATGCGCAGAAAGACTGGGCCCACTACGGCAACACCGAAGGCGGCAGCCGCTTCGCCGCGCTGGACCAGATCAACCGTAACAGCGTCGACAAGCTCAAAGTGGCCTGGACCTACCGCACCGGTGACGTGGCCATCAGCGACGGTAACGGCGCCGAAGACCAGCTCACGCCGCTGCAGATCGGCAACAAGGTGTTCATCTGCACGCCGCACAACAACCTGATCGCACTGGATGCCGACACCGGCAAGGAATTGTGGAAGAACGAGGTCAACGCCCAGTCGGCGGTGTGGCAGCGTTGCCGTGGCATGGCGTATTTCGACGCCACCGCGCCGCTCAAGCAGCCCACCCAACCGGGCAGCTCGCCGGTCATCGCCGCCAGCGTACCCGCCGGTGCGCAGTGCCAGCGCCGTCTGCTGACCAACACCATCGACGCACGCCTGATTGCCGTGGACGCCGACACCGGCCAGTTCTGCGAAGACTTCGGCACCCATGGCCAGGTGGACCTCAAGGCGGGCCTGGGCAATGTGCCGGACAGCTACTACCAACTGTCCTCGGCGCCGTTGATCGCTGGCACCACCGTGGTGGTGGGCGGCCGCGTGGCGGACAACGTGCAGACCGACATGCCGGGCGGCGTGATCCGTGGTTTTGATGTGATCAGCGGCCAGATGCGCTGGGCCTTCGACCCGGGCAACCCCGAAGACAAGCAGGCGCCGGCTGCTGGCAGCACCTACGTGCGCAGCACGCCCAACAGCTGGGCGCCGATGTCCTACGACCCGCTGATGAACACGGTCTTCCTGCCCATGGGCAGCTCGTCCACCGACATCTACGGCGTGGAGCGCACTGCGCTCAATCACAAGTACGGCGCCTCGGTGCTGGCGCTGGACGCCTCCACCGGCGCGGAAAAATGGGTGTACCAGACCGTCCATAACGATCTGTGGGACTTCGACCTGCCAATGCAGCCGAGCCTGATCGACTTCACCCCACCGGGCAGCGACAAAGCCGTGCCGGCAGTCGTGATCGGCACCAAGGCCGGGCAGATCTACGTGCTTGACCGCGCCACCGGCAAGCCGCTCACCGATGTGCAGGAAGTGCCGGTCAAGGCCGCCAACATTCCCAACGAGCCCTACGCGAAAACCCAGCCTAAATCCGTCGGCATGCCGCAGATCGGCGCGCAAACCCTCAGCGAATCGGACATGTGGGGCGCCACGCCGTACGACCAGTTGCTGTGCCGCATCGACTTCAAGGGCATGCGCTACGACGGCCTCTACACCGCACCGGGCACCGACAAATCCCTGAGCTTCCCGGGTTCGCTCGGCGGCATGAACTGGGGCAGTCTCTCCACCGACCCGGTGCACGGCTTTATCTTCGTCAACGACATGCGCCTAGGCCTGTGGATCCAGATGGTGCCGTCGCAGAACAAGGCCCTGGCCGCCTCCGGTGGTGAAGCACTGAACACCGGCATGGGCGCCGTGCCGCTCAAGGGCACGCCGTATGCGGTGAACAAGAACCGCTTCCTGTCGGTTGCCGGCATTCCGTGCCAGGCGCCGCCGTTCGGCACCCTCACCGCGATCGACATGAAGACGCAAAAAATCGCCTGGCAAGTGCCGGTCGGCACGGTGGAAGACACCGGCCCTCTGGGCATCCGCATGCACCTGCCGATCAAGATCGGCCTGCCCACCCTGGGCGGCACCCTGTCGACCCAGGGCGGCCTGATCTTCATCGCCGGCACCCAGGACTTCTACCTGCGCGCCTTCAACAGCGGCAACGGTGACGAAGTGTGGAAAGCCCGCCTGCCCGTGGGCAGCCAGGGCGGCCCGATGACCTACGTCTCGCCCAAAACCGGCAAGCAGTACATCGTGGTCACCGCTGGCGGCGCTCGCCAGTCCACCGACCGTGGCGACTACGTGATCGCCTACGCCCTGCCATAACCCTGCGCGCGCGGTGCCCCTCGCGGCACCGCGCCTTCTGTCTGGAAGCCCCCATGACTGCATTTTTTTCCGACCCCCGACTCGGCGGCCTGCTGCTGGGCCTGACATTTGCCACCGCACTGCCCGCATACGCCGACAACACCACCCTCACCGGCGACTGGGGCGGCCTGCGCCGTGAACTGGAAGCGCAAGGTATCCGCTTCACCGGCGACTACAGCGGCGAGACCGCCTACAACGCCAAGGGCGGCACGCACCGTTCGGCGCGCTACTCGCAAAACCTCAAGCTCGGCGTGCAGTTCGATCTCGGCAAGCTCTACGGTCTGAGCAACAACGACCGTATTCAACTGACCGTCAATGACCGCCGTGGCAACAGCGCCTCCGAGGACCTGGTGGGCAACCGCCTGCCGATCCAGGAAAACTACGGCGGCCTCTACACCCGGCTCACCGAATTGAGTTACGAACGCACGCTGTTCACCCAGGCGCTGAACGTCAAGCTCGGCTACATGGCCATGGGCAACGACCTCGGCGGCCTGGACAGCGGCATCCTGTGCAACTTCATGAACGCCGGACTCTGCGGCCACCCGCTGAACATGTCCGGCGGCAGTGGCTGGACCAACTACCCGAATGCGCGTCTGGGCGTGCGGCTCAAATACGACTTTTCCCCGGCCTGGCAACTGCGGGTGGCGGCGTTCAACGTCGACCCGGACAGCAACGGCAACGCCAGCCGCGCCTGGCACCTGGGGCCCAAACGCACCACCGGCACCGTCGTGCCGGTCGAGCTGGTGTACAAACACGCAGGCGCCCTGCCCGGCGAATACAAGCTCGGTTACTACCACGACAGCTCCGAGGTGAAACGCATCGGCAGCGACCGGCAGGTCAGCGGCCGCAGCGGTCACTACCTGTTGATGGATCAGGCGGTGTGGGCCAGCGACGTGAGCAAGGGCCGCAGCCTGCATGTGTTCGGTCAGTACTCGGCGGCCAGCGAAGCGGCCTCGCCGTTCAGCAAGTGGTACGGCACCGGTGTGGTGCTGTACCAGCCGTTCACCGGCAGGCCGCGCGATACCCTCGCCCTCGGTTACGGGCGCGCCGTGCCGAACCCGCGCAGTCGGGTCGGCGCCGGCTTTGATGGTCTGGACAGCGCCGAACAACTGATCGAACTCAGCTACGGCTACCAGGCCACGCCGTGGCTGAGCCTGCGCCCGGATGTGCAATACATCATCGAGCCAGGCGCGTTTACCGGCGAACACATCGACAATGCCCTGCTGCTGGGGCTGCAGGTCAAGGCGGTGTTCTAGCCAGCAACAGCTCGGCGTTTTTTCCAGGTAAAAAATTCAAACTATCGCGCCCTGTGTCGTTCACAACCCTACGTTCAATGTGAAACAGGAGGCGACATGCAGTATCGACAACTGGGCCATTCGGGCTTGCTGGTATCCGAAATCGTCCTGGGCACCGTGCCCTTCGGCGGGCGCGCCGAGTTCGAAAAATGCGGCGCGGTGGATGTGCCCCAGGCCAGGCGCATGTTTGATATCGCGTTCGAAGCGGGCGTGAACATGGTCGACACCGCCGACCTGTATTCCCACGGCCTGGCCGAGGAAGTGGTCGGCAAGGCCCTGGGCGACAAGCGCCACGACATCCTGCTGGCCACCAAGGGCCGCAGCCCCGTGGACGACAACCAGAACAACTCCGGCTCCTCGCGCTACCACCTGATTCGCGCCTGCGAAGCCAGCCTCAAGCGCCTGGGCACCGACCACATCGACCTGTATCAACTGCACAACTGGGACGGCCTGACGCCGATCGAGGAAACCCTCGAAGCCCTGCGCCTGCTGGTGGGTTCGGGCAAGATCCGCTACTTCGGCACCAGCAACTTCACCGCCTGGCAAATGATGAAAGCCCTGGGCAAGGCCGAGTTGCATGGCATGCTCAAGCCCATCACCCAGCAGATCTACTACACCCCGGAATCCCGCGAGGCCGAGTACGAACTGCTGCCGCTGGCGCTGGACCAGAACATCGGCACCCTGGTATGGGGCCCGATGGGCGAAGGCCTGCTGACCGGTTCCACCCGACGCGGGCATAAGCCGCCGGCCAACACCCGCCAGGGCAGCGACTGGCCGGAACCCTACGTGCATGACCAGGAACGCGCGCTGGACATCATCGAGACCCTCGCCGCCGTCGGTGACGAGCACGGCGTATCGGTGGCACGCACCTGCCTGGCCTGGCTCAAGGACCGTCCGGGGATCACCTCGCTGATCATCGGCGCCCGCACCGAGGAGCACCTGCGCGACAACCTGGCCGCCACCGAGCTGAAACTCACCGAGGAACAGTCATCGCGCATCGAGGCCGTCACGCGGCGCCAGCCGTTGTATCCGTACTGGCACCGCTTCACCGCCGGGATCGATCGCTTTGACCCGGCCGAGCAGCCGTTCCTGGCGGAGCATCGCAAGACCATGGACGCGCGCAAGGACAAGTAGCGCTTTCGAAGCCTATCAATCCCGCCAGGCGCCGCCACACCTGTCGTGGCAAGCCCGCTTGTTGTGGCAAGCGGGCTTGTCGTGGCGAGCGGGCTTGCCCCGCGTTGGGGTGCGAAGCAGCCCCAAAAACCAGGCACTGTGCAGTGTCAGGTGTACCGCATGCTCGTTGAATGGGGCTGCTTCGCACCCCAACGCGGGGCAAGCCCGCTCGCCACAACCGTGTGACGGTCTGGATAGCGGCCCCCAACAGTGCGGTTACCTGAAATAGCTGCCCTCAGCCCTTGGGCGATAACCCCACCGCGCACGCCACCACCGCAGCATCGCCCTTGAACGGTGTGCGCGGCAAAGCAGCAGGTGGGCTCGGCCGTGTGTCAACCGCGCGCAAGGTTGGCCGCTCGACAAGCGGCAGGCTGTGCGTCGGGTCGACAATCTCCATGCAACAGCGCAGCGAGTTGAAGTCCGGCGATTGCGACAGGGCGAGGTGAAGGGTCTGGCTCACCGACACCGATATCATCGAGGGCTGTGCGCATTGCCCGTCGTAGATCAGCGTGTGGCGGATCAAGGGGTTGTCGTGGCAGTACTTCAACAGGTTGATCTGCCGCGAATGCACCAGCGCGGTATTGATGATCAACAGGTCGAACGCCACACCGCCCGCGCGCGTCAACGCCTGCAGCTCATCGAACGAACTCAGCGGGGCGATACGGTGATAGCCCAGCTGGTTGAGCATTTTCTCGATCTTGATCCGAGGCAGCAGCTCGGCATCGGCAATCACAAGGCGTAAGGCTTTATTGGGCATAGGGTAAACCTGACAGTTGGGCATCAACGTCGATCATTCAACGCCGACCACGTTAACCGTCACGGGTCAGACCTGACTTTAAGGCGATTCTGAAACGGCACAGCGCGGGCGCGCCCAAGGCAAGTGCTTTTAAGAATCGCCTCAAAGCCATAGCGCCGACCTCTCCCTACCATGGCCTGCGTTCCCCTACGCTTCCATGGATGTTCCCGTGCTCATGTTCCTACTCAGAATGCTGCTTCTGGCCAGTGCGCTGCTGGCCCTCGCGCCACCGCCCGCCCATGCGGCGCTGAAAATCGAAGGCACGCGCCTGATCTATTTCGGCCAGGACAGGGACGCCAGCATCAGTGTGGTCAACCAGGCCAACCGTGAAATGGTGGTGCAAACCTGGATCACCGGCGACGCTCCCGACGACCGCACGGTGCTGTTCGCCGCGACCGAACCTTTGGTAAAGCTGGGCGCCGGCGAGCATCACAAGCTGCGCATTCTGTACGCCGGCGAAGGCCTGCCCAGCGACCGTGAATCGCTGCTGTGGCTCAACATCATGGAAATCCCTCGGAAACCGGAAAGCCCCAACGCCGTGCAGTTCGCGATTCGCCAGCGGCTCAAGCTGCTCTATCGGCCGCCCACGCTCAAGGGGGGTTCAGCCGAGGCGCTGCCACAGTTGATATGGCGCAGTGACGGCGGGCAAAGCGTTACGGTGAGCAACCCCAGCGCGTTTCACCTGTCGCTGGTGGACGTGCACACCGACACACAGGTGCTCAGCGACTACCTGCTGCTCAAACCCCGCGAGAGCAAAACCCTGGCCGCACCGAGCCCCTTGTCCGCAGGCGCCACCCTGCACTTCACCAACATCAACGATATCGGCTTGCAGACCCGCCACAGCGCGGCGCTCAAGTAACCAACACGAGGCCCCCATGTCCCTTATCAAACGCTGCCTGCCGCTGCTGCTGTGGGCCTGCGCCGTATTGCCCGCCACCAGCCATGCGCTGGCGTGCCGCGAGGACGGCACCGACTCGATCATCACCCAGGAAGCGCTGGGCACCGCGCTGGCGGTGGCCGCCGACGCGCCCAACGGCACCATTATCTGGGAGTCCGGGCCACGTTCCACCAACGTGATCTGCAAGGACGATTACCGCGTTGGCCGCGAGCTGGTGTATTTCTACGTCAACCCGGCAAACGTCAGCATCGGCAAGGGGATTCGCGTGGGCATTCGTTATAACAACCAGCCGATCACCCAAAGCAGCGGCAAGGTCAGCACCGGGTTCTATTCCGACCGTGGCTGCACGTCCAATTGCATCGGCTGGGACAAGGCGCGCTTCACCCTCAACTTCAGCGTGTTCATCGAAAAATACGACCCCACGCCCCCCAGCGGCCAGGCGAGCACCCTCACGTCCTATCGCGTGTTTCAACTGGACGGCGTGCGCGGGCTCAACTCTCGGCCCAACAGCAACTTCAACTACGTGGTCACCGGCATGAACGACATCCGCTTCGTGCCCTGCACCCCCGACCTGACCATCACCCCCAGCGTGGTCACTTTCCCCACGCCCTCGCGCCAGGCGGCCATCGGCGAAGTCGCCAGCAGCGCCAACTTCAGCCTGAACCTGCGCAAGGGTTGCGACACCCCCTACACCGTCAGCGCGCGCTTCGCCAGCACGGCGGGCGGCGGCAGCGTGATCAACGGCCTGCTGGTGCCGGACAACAACCGTTCGGTGGGCATCTCGCTGTCACGCGCCGAGAGCCAGCAGCCGCTGGCGTTCAATACCTGGTTCACCCTGCAGCAGTTGATGGGCCTGGGCCAGAGCCACGATGAATTTCGCGCCGATCTGAAATGGCGCTCCCTGCCGATTCCCGGCCCGTTCGAGGGCGCCGTGGTGGTGGATATGTACTACAAGTAGCCGGCTTTTAAGGATCGTCTTATGCCCCCGGCGCACACGCCTGCTTACAGTGCGCCGATGCGATTGAAAAGTTACCTGCTGCAGATCAACCCCGTCCTTTCCCGACCCGAAGCCGCCAGGCGGCTGTTGCGAATCTTCGCGGCCGTGCTGCTGATCGGCATCCTCAGCGGGGTCTACACCTTCCTGCTGTCCACCTTCAACAACGATATTTCGCAACGGCGCGGCTACATGAGCAGCGCCATCGCCCAAGCCCACACCTTTTTCACCAACCGCCAGGCCCTGCTCGAAAGCCTCAGCCTGTCGGCGGTACGCAAGCGCTCGCCGATCTACCCCGCCTCCGCAGAAGAACAACACCTGCAACTGGGTGACACGCCGGGCAGCCAGTGGAGCCTCTGGCTGACCACGCGCATGCGCGATTACCTCAAGGCCAGACAGGTCAACCTGCTCTACGTGAGCGCCAGCCCCGTGCCGCAGGTCACACGGCTGTATGACGCCACCGCACAGGTGCTGCCGATTTCCAGGTGCATGCTCAATCGCCTCAAAGCGCTGCAACACAGCGACCCGGCCACGCTCAAGGAACTGTGGCTCAGCGACAAGACCGAGCAACACGCGCACCTCTACATCTTCATTCGCCTCGACGACCGCGACCCCGCCTCCGGCTGGCTGGGCCTGGAAATGGAAAGCAGCGGAGTGTCCCAGGCCCTGGGCGATCACAGCGCCGGTGAGTTCATGATGCTCAACTCCCAGGGCATGCTGGTGTTCAGCAACCGCGCCGATGCGCAGCTGCGCCAGCAACCTCTCAAACCGCGGGAAGACAGCTTCTTCGGTTTCGTCGGCAACGGCTGGCTGCCCGACCACCTGGTGATTCGCAAACACCTGAAGTCCTCGGACTGGCAACTGATGTACTCCATCGACCTGCGCGCAGTGGTCACCGGGCTGTGGAAACAATTGCTCGGCTCGCTGGTGTTCTGCCTGTGCAGCCTGGCGCTGATCTGGCTGGTGATGCGCCGCGTCGACCAGCGCTTCATCATTCCCTCGATCCATCGCATCCAGGCGTTGATCGAAAGCGAAGCGTTCGGCCGCGACGTGATCCAGACCGCCCCCGTCGCCCTCTGTGTGCTGCGCCGCACCGATGGCCAGGTGGTGCTGGAAAACACCCTGGCCCAGCAATGGCTGGGCGACGGCCCCGAGCGCGAGGCCCTGCGCGCCGGCTGGATCGAGCAGGCATTCGACGCGCAGGCAAGCGAGCACTGCGATTACTTTGAAACCGTCGACGGTCGCCACCTGTACCTGAGCAGCGCCCCCACCCGCTATCGCGGCGAAGATGTGCTGTTTTGCGCCTTCAGCGACATCAGCACGCGCAAGCAGGTCGAGGCGGCGCTCGAAGACGCGCGGCAGTCGGCAGATGCGGCGAATGCAGCCAAGACCCTGTTCCTGGCAACCATGAGCCATGAAATCCGCACGCCGCTGTACGGCGTGCTCGGCACCCTCGAACTGCTAGCGCGCACGCACCTGGACGCACAGCAGAGAGACTACCTGCAAGCCATCGAAGGCTCGTCCTCGACGCTGTTGCAGCTGATCTGCGACGTGCTGGATGTTTCGAAAATCGAAGCCGGGCAACTGGCCCTGGAGTTGAGCGAGTTCTCGCCGCTGGAGGTGGTCCACGACATCATCCAGGGCTATGCCGCAGCGGCTCAGGGCAAAGGCCTGCAACTGTATGCGTGCCTGGACCCCCAACTGCCCGAGCGGCTGATCGGCGACGTGACGCGCCTGCGCCAGATTCTCAACAACCTGCTCAGCAACGCGGTGAAGTTCACCGACTACGGCCGCGTGGTGCTGCGGGTCAAGGTGCTGGGCCGCGACGGCGAACGCTCCAGCCTGTTGTGGCAGGTGTCGGACACAGGCAAAGGCATCGCCCAGGAAGACCAGGCGCGGATCTTCGAGCCGTTCTACCAGAGTGAGGGCAACACCAACGTGGTTGCCGGCACCGGCCTGGGCCTGCCGATCTGCCAGCGCCTCACCGAGTTGATGAACGGCAACCTCCGCATGGTCAGCGAGCTGGGCCTGGGCAGCAGTTTCAGCCTGATCCTGCCGCTGGAAGAAGCGCCCACCGACCCCATGCCCCCCCTGCTGGCCGAAACCGTCTACGTGGTCTCGCCGATCCCGGAACTGGCGCACGCCATCAGCGGCTGGTTGCGCCGCTGGGGCGCACGGGCCCAGGCCGGCCTGCCGACACTGGCGGACAATCACCTGCTGCTGCAAGTGCACCCCGGCAGTGTCGATCCCTCGCTGGTGCCCGACTGGCCGGGCCCGGTGATCCACGTGAGCGCCAGCGCGTGCACGGCGCTGGAGGTCGACGCCGGCGGCTGGCACGTCAACCTCAATCACCTCAGCGCGATTCACCAGGCCGTCAGCCAGGCACAGGGCCTGTGGGTGGCCCGCACCGATGCACAGACGCGCCCGCGCGACCTGAGCCAACTCAACCTGCACCTGCTGGTGGCCGAAGACAACGTCATCAATCAACTGATCTTGCGCGACCAACTCGAAGAACTCGGCTGTACCGTGGAGCTGGCCGCCGACGGCCGCGAAGCCTTGCAGTTGTACGCCGCCGGCCACTTCGATGTGGTGCTGACCGACGTGAACATGCCCCACCTCAACGGCTACGCACTGGCACGCGAACTGCGTCGCCAGGGCTGCCCGCTGCCGATCATCGGGGCCACCGCCAACGCCATGCGCGGCGAGGCCGACCTGTGCCTGGCCGCAGGCATGAACCATTGCCTGGTCAAACCCTTTGCGTTGCGGGCTCTCTTCAACTCCCTGGCGCCTTATGCACGGATCACCCATGAAGCCCATTAGTATTCTGATTGTCGAGGATCACCCCCTGCAGCACATCTACCTGCAGCACCTGCTCGGTGAGTTGGGGGATTTCAGGCTCGAAGCGGCCCTGGACGGCAAGCAAGCGCTGGAGCGCCTGCGCCAGAGGGATTTCGACCTGGTGCTGACCGACCTGCTGATGCCCGGCATGGACGGCGTGCAATTTATCCAGTGCCTGGCCGGCCTGCGCTGCAAACCGGCGCTGGCGATCATGAGCGCGGCGTCGCGGCGCATGCTGATGGCCGCAAGCCTGGTGGCGAAGAACCTCGATGTGGAGGTGATCGGACTGATCTCCAAACCGGTCGCCATCGACGCCCTGCGCAGCCTGGTGGACCAATTGCACAACCAGGTGCGCAAGCCCTGCCCGGCGCTGGCCGAGCACCTGGACATCGACCGTCACGCGCTGCTGCAGGCCATGAGCAGCGGCCAGTTGCAGGCGTGGTTCCAGCCGAAAAAATCCCTGGCCAACGGGCGCATCGTCGCCGCCGAAGCGCTGGTGCGCTGGATGCACCCCGAGCAAGGCGTGATGCTGCCGGCCGCGTTTCTGCCGGCGATCAAAGCGTTCGAACTGGAAGAACGCCTGCTGTGGCTGATGCTCAAGCAGGCGATCCAGGCCCAGGAGCGCTGGCGCCAGCGCGGCTACGAAATTCCGGTGTCGATCAACCTGCCCACGCACCTGCTCAACAGCCACGACCTGGCCGACCGCCTGCTGGAATTCGTGCTGCACCACGACGGCATCCCAGGGCTGATCTGCTTCGAATTGATGGAATGCTCGGTGCCCCAGGACATCAGTAATTTCTACGCCGGTGCCTGTCGCCTGCGCATCAAGGGCTTTGGCCTGTCGCAGGATGATTTCGGCAAGGGTTACAGCTCGTACCTCAACCTCGTGTCCACGCCCTTTACGGAATTGAAAATCGACCAGGCGCTGGTCCAGGGCAGCCACGACAACGAAGGCATCGCCCAGGCCCTGGCAAGCATCATTGCCCTGGGCCGCAAGCTCGGCCTGACGGTGGTCGCCGAAGGCGTGGAAACGCCCCAGCAACTGGCCTTGCTGCGCAAGATCGACTGCAACCAGGTGCAGGGTTTCCTGATCTCCCACGCCGTGTCTTCAGAGCAATTTCAGCAACTACTGAACAATGATGGCCCTGCGACATCTCACTAGCAGACGGCCCCGGATTATTTGCCCTTTTATAAGGAGTAAGCTCCATCCAGTGCCGATTTCTCCTGCGCCTGCGGAAACCCTTGATGAAGCACAACAACGCGGTCCTCGAAGCCTTCACCCGTAGCTCCCTGCGCCTGAACAAGGGCCTGATGGTACTGATCGGCATTGCGTTGCTGCTGGTGCTCACCAATTACTGGTCGCTGCAACGGGCCATCGAAACCCGCTACGGCGCCACGCGCTTTCACTTTGCACGGCTGATGGAAAACCTGCAGGAACAGGAGTCCTACCTGCGCAGCCTCACCCATCCCGGCATCCAGGCCGAGCTGTTGCGCGCCACCCATGTGCAGGTCAGCCTCAAAAGCCGCATGGTCGACACCCGGCGCACCTTGTACGAAGGGCAGAAGTATTCGTTTTCAGTGCCGTTCGGCGTCAAGTTCGACGAACAGGAAGTCGGCGCCGCCGCCAGACCGCAGATCTTCGCCCTCGGCGCGCACCTGACCAGCTACTACAGCGCCTTCTGGTCGTCGTCGCCGTACGAGGCGCCGCAAACCTTCCTCCTCGATCGGCATACCCGCTACACCATCACGGTTCCATCGGTGGGCTACCAGCGTCGCGAAAACACCGAAGACACCGGCAATCTGGTCGCACAGGTCAACGCAGTCCAGCAAGCCCTGGAGCAGACGCCGCAGCCGCTGGAACCCAACCGCGTGTACTGGCAAGCGGGCCCGGCGCCCGATGATCTGCTGGCCTACATCGGCCTGCCGCTCGACAGCCCGGAGCAGTCGGTGGTCGGCACCTTGCTCGACCTGTCCCGGGTCGACGACGTACAACGGGTGCTCGAACACTCCGCGTTTGACCGTCTTACCCTGTTTGCGCCGGACGGCAGCCGGCTGGTCGGGCCAGCGACCCAGGCGCCGCTCGGCGATGGCGTGCATTTCACCGCCGACGGTTTTGAATTCAAGATCACCCAGCCCGGCGAGCAACCCTGGAGCGCGGTGTATGGCCTGAACTACTCGCACTTCTTCCACTCGGCGCTGTGGCCGTTGAGCACCCTGGCGCTGTTCCTTGTCGGCCTGGTCACACTGGGCTGGGGCGGCAGCCGCTGGTATCGGCGCCAGGTGATCAACCCGGCGCGCCTGGCGCATGAGCGCATTGCCGAGAGCGTGGCGTTCAGCCGCGTGATCATCGACACCGCGCCCACCGGTCTGTGCGTGGTACGGCGCAGCGATGGAAAGGTACTCATCGAAAACCAGCGCGCCCAACAATGGCCAGGCACTGCACGCCTGGTGGCCGCCATGGCCGGCACCCATGACGGTGCCGACAGCGGCGAAATCCACCTGGAGATCGAAGGCCGGCACCTGCAGATCGGCTTCGTGTCGACCCGCTATCAGGCCGAGGACGTGCGCCTGTATGCGTTCAACGACATCACCCGGCACATCGACGATGCCCAGGCGCTGGAAGATGCACGCCGCGCCGCCGATGCCGCCAACGAGGCGAAGACGCTGTTCCTGGCGACCATGAGCCATGAGATCCGCACGCCGCTGTACGGCGTGCTCGGCACCCTGGAGCTGCTCGGCCTGACCGATCTTGACGCGCACCAGCAAACCTACCTGCAGACCATCCAGCGCTCATCGGCCACCCTGTTCCAGTTGATCAGCGACGTGCTTGACGTGTCGAAGATCGAGTCCGGGCAAATGGCGATCGAAGCCGTGGAGTTCTGCCCGCTGGACATGCTCGAAGACACCTTGCACACCTACGCGGCCTTCGCCCGCCGCAAGGGTTTGCAGCTCTACAGCTGCATTGACGCACAGTTGCCGGACGCCGTACTGGGCGACCCAATGCGCATCCGCCAGATTCTGAATAACCTGGTGAGCAATGCGATCAAGTTCACCGACATCGGGCGCGTGGTGATTCGCGCCAGGGTCACGGCGCGCGACAGCGACCATGTCGAGCTGGAATGGCAGGTCACCGACTCCGGCGCCGGCATTGCAGAGGCTCAGCAGGCCAAGTTGTTCGACCTGTTCTACCAGGCGCCGGCCACCGCCAGCGAAGGCGGCGCGGGCCTGGGCCTGCCGATTTGCCGGTGGCTGGCGCAGATGATGGACGGCGAGATCCGGGTGGTCAGCGAGCCGGGGCTGGGCAGCAGCTTTACCTTGAAAATACGCCTGCCGCTGTGCGGCGGCGCGCTGACCCAGCCGCCGCTGATCGAGCCCAGCGCCACAGCGGTGTATGTGCAGGCGCCGGTGCGCGAGCTGGCCCAATCGGTGACCGACTGGCTCAATCGCCTGGGCATCGCCGCCCACCTTGCCGCCCCCGGTCAGGAACCTGACCCGCGCCATGGGGTGCTGGTCGACCTGCTGCCGGACACGCCCGCGCGGCCCTGGCCCGGCCAGCGCGTGCAATGCGTGCCGGGCGCCCATAGCCCGCCATTGCACACCGCCCAGGGCTGGGTGGTCGACCTGCACGACCTGCGCGCCCTCGCCACCACGGTGTCGCTGGCACAGCACGGCAAGCACGAGCAACCGCCAGCCGCCCGCCGGCAAAGCGCCGGGCAATTGGGGCTGCGCATCCTGGTGGCCGAGGACAACCCGGTCAACCAGGCGATCATCAAGGAACAACTGGCGGCGCTCGGTTGCTCGGCGACCCTGGCCGACAACGGCGAGCAGGCGCTGCAACTGTGGCAACCGCAGGCCTTTGACCTGGTGCTGACCGACGTGAACATGCCGCTGATGAATGGCTATGACTTGGCCAGAACCCTGCGCGAGCACGACCCGCACCTGCCGATCATCGGCGTCACCGCCAACGCGATGCGCGAGGAAGGCGTGCGCTGCCTGGCGGTAGGCATGAACGCCTGGATCGTCAAACCGCTGAGCCTGCAAACCCTGCGCGCCCAGTTGATCAAGCTGTGCCAGGTCAAGCCGCCGCCCGAGGTGCCCATCGCCGCCTTCGTCGACCGCGTGCAGCTGTCGGACGCAATGCGTGCGCTGTTCATCAGCAGCATGCGCCAGGACCTGCAACGCATCGGCGCGGCACTGGCGCAGCGCGATGTGCGCAGCCTGGGTCAATTACTGCATGCGGCCGCCGGCGCCCTCGGTGCCGTGCAGGCGCTCGACCTCGCCCAGGCCTGCATCGAACTGGAAACCGCACTGGACCATGGACTGCTCGACCCCGTACTGGAAGACCAGATAAACGCTGTAATGCAACGACTGTCGGCCGTGCTGGAAACACTCCAGCCCGGGCACGCTCCCCCCTCTGAACCGGCATGACGGACGGTCCTTATGAAAACATTCAACGTGGTTATCGCGGACGATCACCCGATCGTGCTGCTGGGCGTACGCGAATTGGTGGAGCGCGACACGCGCTTTCAAGTGGTCGGCGAGGCAGTGTGCTCGGCCGGTTTGATCGAGCTGTTGCAGCGCCAGGGCGCGGACATCGTGATTACCGACTACAACATGCCGGGTGACTCGCCCTACGGCGACGGCCTCAAGCTGGTGGAATACCTGAAACGGCACTTTCCACAGGTGCAGGTGCTGATCCTGACGATGATTTCCAACCACTTGATCCTTACCCGCCTGCAGGAGCTGGGCGTGGTCGGCATCATCCAGAAAAGCCAGCTGCACACCGAGATTGAACTGGCACTCCAGGCGATTGCGCAGCGCAGCCCGTACCGCAGCCTGGAACCGCCCAGGACCTCGGTGATCGAGACAATCACGGCCATCGACGAACGCTTCACCAGCCTGTCGCCCAAAGAGTTCGAAATTCTGCGCCTGTTTGTATCCGGCCTGAGCGTGAGCGATATTGCCCGTCATCAGAATCGAAGTTCCAAAACCATCAGCGCGCAAAAAATATCGGCCATGCGCAAACTTGAAGTAAGCAGCGATCAGGACCTTCTCGCTTATTGCCTGGCGCGCAATATTTTCAACTAAGCCCGCACTGGCAAGCCATTCTCGCCAATGGCTTGGCCCCTCTCCCGCTGCGTTTTCAGCGACCTGCAAGGCAACTTTCGCGGCTTATAAGAATCGTCTTATTTTCCCCAGCCTTCGAACTTTCTATTCTTTCCCGGCAGTTCAACAACCGCATTTTCTCCAACTAACACTGACGGACATCATCATGAAGAAGTTCTCCCTGGCTGTTCTTGCCTCGGCCATGCTGTGCACCAGCGGCGCAGCCTTCGCCGAAGGCGAAACACCAAAGCCAATCCTGGGCGGCAGCGGCAAAATCACCTTCACCGGCGTGATCAACAATGATGCGTGTTCGGTCGACGGTGCCAACTCCGACCGTACCATTTCGGTGGACATGGGCAACGTCTCGATCAAGGACATGGGCACCGCAGAAAACCCGACCGCAGGCCGTGTGACTGCCAAGGACTTCAAGCTGAACGTCAACTGCAACCAGGGCACCAAGGTCGCGATGATCTTTGACGCCAACAACGGCGGTTCGGGCCTGGTCACCGGCAAGAACGTGCTGGCCCTGACCCCGGGCTCGGCCACCGCACAAAACGTCGGTATTGCCCTGCTCGACAGCAAAGGCAGCCTGATCAACCTCAGCTCGCCAACCACCGCACGCATCGAAAGCAGCATGCACAGCGCCAGCGGTACCGGCGGCGATGCCACCCTGAGCTTCGCAGCCGCCTACGTCACCACCGGCGCCGCCGGTGCATCCACCGCCGGTCGCGGTGATGCCACCCTGCCGTTCATCCTGCAATACGAATAACCCGCGCGCGACGTGCGAGGCCCTGCGGCCTCGCCATTGTTCAAGCCTTTTTGATACCACCGGATAACCCTCATGCTGCCTCGTTCTTTCGCTGCATGCCTGGGGCTGCTGGGCATGCTTATGGCTAGCCACGCCGCCGCCAGCATTTCCCTGAATGCCACCCGCATCGTGTTCGATGGCGACCACAAGGAAGCCAATATCACCGTGCGCAACGGCAATCAGGATGTGTTGATTCAGTCCTGGGTCGACGACAATGATGCCGGCGCCAGCCGTGCGCCTTTCGCCGTCACCCCGCCGCTGGCGCGGGTGTTTGCCAAGGAGCAGCAGCTGTTGCGCATTCTCTATGAAGGCGCCGGCATGCCCACGGACCGTGAGTCGGTAATGTGGCTCAACGTGCAGGAAATCCCCAGGGCCAGCGAAACCGAAAACACCTTGCAGTTGGCCATCCGCCAACGCATCAAGATCTTCTACCGGCCTGCGGGCCTGCCGGGCAGCGCGCTGCAGGCACCGGCGCAACTTGAGTGGCGCCTGGTCAAACAGGGTGTGCAGGTGACGAACCCGACGCTGTACCACGTGTCCATGGCCGATCTTAAAGTGCAGACGCAACTGGCCAGCGACTCCACCATGATTGCGCCCGGCGAGGTCCGAACCTTCCCGCTCGGCGGGCCCCTCCACCCTGGCCCGGTGCTGTTGTCGTTCTCCAGCATCAATGACTACGGCGCGCAGAATCACTACAGCGCAGTGCTGTCGGGTAACGCTTCGACCTCGGTGTCCGCGACCGAATCACGCCTCAACCCCTAAGCCGTTTCTCTCACCCACAGGCTCACTTCACGTGCGTAGATGCGTGCGTGCGCGCCTGTCTGCCAATCCGGGATGCCACAGGTCTTCGCATGTCTTTTCTTTCCAGCAACAGCCCCGCGCGTGGCGCACTGAAATTGAAGACGCTGTGGCTGGCGATGGTCGCCTGCGTGCCCGCCCCGGCGCTGGCCGATGACGCTGCGCAAGGCTTCAACACGACCTTCCTGCAAGGCGCGCAGTCGCAGGTGGACCTGCAACAACTGCTCGCCGCCGACAGCGTGTTGCCGGGCAACTACCGCGTCGATCTGTACAGCAACGAGGTGCTGGTAGGCCGGCGCGATATCGACTTCAAGCACAACCGGCACACCGAGCGGGTCGAAGCCTGCCTGAACCTGGAGCTGCTCAAGCAACTGGGTGTCGACCTGGCCCGCCTTGAGGCCGAAGGCAAACTCGACCCGCAACACCCGCAGGACTGCTATGCCCTGGCCGACCTGATCGACGCCGCCAGCGTGCGCTACGACAGCAGTCGCCTGCGCCTGTTGGCGAGCATCCCGCAAGTGGCGATGCAGCGCGGCTTGCGCGGCTATGTCGACCCGCAGCTATGGGATGCAGGCGTGCCCGCCGCCTTTATCAATTATCAGCTCAACAGCAGCCGCACCGCCGGCGACTACGCCACGCGCACCACCACTAACCTTGGCCTGCGCAACGGTATCAACCTGGGGGGCTGGCGCCTGCGCAACGAGTCCAATCTGAGCAGCGGCACGGGGCGCTCGAACACCTTCACCAGCAACCGCACCTACGCGCAGCACGACGTCACGGCGATCAAGGGCCAGTTCAGCGCCGGTGAAATCTTCTCCGACACCGACCTTTTCGACAGCGTGCGCTATCGCGGGGTCAAGCTGGCCTCCGACGACGGCATGCGCGCCGACAGCGAGCGCGGCTATGCGCCGGTCATCCGCGGCGTGGCGCAGACCAACGCCACCGTGGAAATCCGCCAGAACGACTACATCCTCTATACCGCCAACGTCGCGCCGGGGCCGTTCGAGATCAACGACATCTACCCCAGTGGTTCCAACGGCGACCTGCAGATCACCGTGATCGAAGCCGACGGCAGCCGCCGCGTGACCACCCAGGCGTTTTCCAGCCTGCCGATCATGGTGCGCGAGGGCCAGCTCAAGTACAGCGTCTCGGCGGGCACCTTCAGCAGCAATGCCGACGGGCTGGCGTCGCCGCGCTTTCTCAGCGGCACCCTGGCGTACGGCCTGACCAGCAACCTGAGCGGCATCCTCGGCGTACAGGCCAGCGAGGACTACAGCGCGCTGTCGCTCGGCGCCGGCCGCAATACCGCCTTCGGCGCCTTCTCCCTGGACGCCACGCACTCCTCGAGCAAGGCACACGGGCAAACCACCCAGGGCAGCAGCGTGCGGGCGCTGTACGCCAAGACCTTCACCGGCACTGACACCAACTTCACCCTGGCCGCCTACCGCTACTCCACCGAGGGCTACCGCACCCTCACCGACCATGTGCAGGACAACAGCGATGACCTGCGCTTGCGTGGCGGCCACTCGAAGACCCGCACCGACCTGACCCTCAACCAGAGCATCGGCCGCAACCGCGAACTGGGCAGCCTGTACGTGACGGCCAGCGACCAGCGCTACTGGAACCGCGGCGGCTCGCGCAACTTTACCGCCGGCTACAGCAACAACTGGGGCGACCTGAACTACAACCTCAACGTGACGCGTACCGAGCAGATCGTGACCTGGGGCGAGTCAGGCAGCGACACTCAACTCAACCTGTCGATCTCCTTTCCGCTGGGCGGCCAGGCCCGCGCGCCACGGGCGTTCGTGACCAGCAGCCGACAGCATGGCAACACCACCACCCAGGCGGGCATCAATGGCTATGTCGCCGACGCCAGCGGCACCTCCTATTCGGTGCAGGCGGGCCATAGCGACACCAGCGGTGACTCCGGCTCGGTGACGCTCAACAGCCGCACGTCCATGGGCGACGTCGGCTTCGGCTTCAACCAGGGCCAGGGTTACACCTCGCAGAACCTCAACGTGGCAGGCTCGGTGGTGGCTCACGCGGGTGGAATCAACCTGGGGCAGACCCTCAGCGAAACCTTCGCCCTGGCCGAGGTGCCGGGCATTTCAGGGGCGAAGATCAGCAGCTACAGCGGCGTAGAAACCGGATACAACGGTTACGCGGTCATCCCCACGGCGCAACCCTACCGGGTCAACTGGATCAGCCTGGACACCCGCGACCTGGGCGCCAACGTCGAAGTCACCAACGCCACCCAGCAACGGGTGCCGCGCCGGGGCGCCATCGTGGTGGCGCGCTACAGCGGCACCACCGGCCGGCGGGTGTTGTTCGAGTTGTTTGATGCGCAGCACCGGCCGCTGTCATTCGGCGCCTCGCTGGAAGATGCGGCGGGCAAGCAATTGGCGATTGCCGACCCCAATGGCAACGCGCTGGCGTTGGTGGAGCAGGACCAGGGCAGCTTGGTGATCAAGTGGGGCGAACACCGCTGCACGGCAGACTATGCGCTGCCGGCGCAGAACAAGGCATTGAATTATGAGCGCCAGGCGTTGGTGTGCACGCCGTGATGCACGGCAAGCACGGCTGTCAGGGCGGCTGAAGGCGATACGGGAGAAGGTGGGAGTACCTGACCGTTCGGCCAGTGCCCGACGCGTCGCGAGTTTGGCAAAATAGCGCTCCACCCTGCCACTGTGTGCAGCCATACAAGGACACGACGATGAACAGCATGGACTCCATTCTTCGACAGTTTTCGGCCGAAGGTGCCACCCATCTCTACTCCAGCCCGCCCTCGGTATTGACCCCCGCCGACCTCTACCGGGCCAAGGATGACGCCCTTTATCGGGAGATGATCGCCGGCAGCAATATCTACCTGATCACTGCGCGCCGACGGGTGCTGATCAATCCTTACGATCTGCAGTTGCAGGGCCGCACCGTGCACGGCAGTTTTTTCCTGGTGATGGACGAGACCGGCGAGCAGCCGATCCCCTTCAGCTACGAGATCCCGCCAATCACACCGGGGGATCGCGACGCCATCGAGCAGGTGCAGGTCGCCCCCAACGGCACCCATCTGCTGATCACCACCGCCACACGCCAGGTCATCACCGCCGCCCATATCGTGGTCGCCAACGCCAGCAGTGCGCTGCACACCGAGCAACGGGACATGAACGTGCTGTATGTCGGCCAGGGCCTGGGCAAGGTCAACGCACTGACCGCCGTTGACCGTTTGCTCAACCACACCACCCTGCAACGCATCCTGGCCGAAGCCTCGACCCACACCCCGGAGCTGGAAATTTCGCTGCTGCTGTATCGCTTCGAACACGGGCGCACCGTGATCAGCAATGGCGGCGACCTCAACCTTGATCCCCAAGCCTGCGAGCAAGAGGATCACGCGCACTTCGAACGGCTGCGCGCGGTGCGCCTCAATCGCGACGAGGTGGTCACCCTGGCGGAAGCGGCGCTGATCAACCACTTCAAGCCGCAGTACAACACGTTGCTCAAGTCGACCAACTTTGCCGCCCAGACCCACAAGAAGATCAAGCCGCTTAAAAAGCTGCTGGCCAAGGGCATTACCGGTTTGACCGTGGAGATCTGCAGCGCAAACATCAACGCGCGCCTCTTCACCCGCGATGCATTGCCGCTGGAGCCGAGCGAGCTGATGCCCGCGCATGTCCTGGAGGGGCAGGCGTTTGATAATGAGGAGGATAAACGGGCGTGGTTCGAGCAAGTGCGGGAAATGGCGCATACCCATCTGGCGCAGTTCCCGCTGACCACACCGCAAGAGCGCGAGACGTTCATGCACGGCATGGTGTGGCTGGGGCAGACGCAGCGGGAGCGGATCTGGCCGATGCAGGGCAAGGCTGAATAGCGCGCTGCGTTCGGGCAGTATTCCCATGTGGCGCTTGGGAATACTCTTTCGCGCGGTCATGAAGTTCTTGTCGGGGAATTCCTGGAGTTTTGGGGTGGGGGGGGGGGGGTACTTATCCGTTGTTTGGGTGATGGCTGATATGGGTTCCGCCCTTACGGCGGGTCACTTTTGGAAAAGAGCCCCAAAAGTAACCAAAAGGGCTCTTGCCCCACCACTCGGCACCTCGCTCACGCTCGGTGTGCCCGCACGCAGACTTGAATCCGTGGGCCGCCGCAATGGGCCATCCATGGCCCAGTGCGGCTAACCCGGCGTCCTGCCGGGTTACCCACGGATTCAAGCCTGCGTGCGGCCAGCGTGGTTGACGGGGCGCTTGAGATCAAAAGCCAAAGCAAAGCAAAGCAGATCAAAAGAAGTGTGATATCCAACAGACAAATGGAGATCAACTGTGGGAGGGGGCTTGCTCCCGATAGCAGTGGGTCAGCTAACAATAAGCTGACTGACACTCCGCCATCGGGAGCAAGCCCCCTCCCACAGTTTGTACAGCGTACGACAGACAACCCCGGTCGGCTCCGGGGCCACCGCGCTTTTGCTTTTGATCTGGGGCGCTCTTACTCCCCGGTCATACGCTCCAGGCTATTGCTCAAATGCAGCAACATGGCCGCACGCGCCGCATCCGGATCCTGGCGGCGGATGGCCTTGAGAATCGCCTCGTGTTCCAGATTGGCCAATTGCCCCAGTTGCACCAGGTCCGCATCACCCCGCTCCTGAGCGTTGATGCGCGAACGCGGAATCACCGAATGGCCCAAGTGCTGAATCACGTCGGTGAAGTAGCTATTGCCCGTGGCCTGGGCGATCAACTGATGAAAGCGCACATCGGGTTCGACGCTGCTGTCGTGGCTGCCCAGTGAATCCTGATAGTCATCCAGGGCCTGGCGCATCTGCTGCAACTGCGCGTCGGTGCGGCGCAGCGCTGCCAGGGCGGCGGCCTGGGTTTCCAGGCCCATGCGCAGTTCGAGGATGCCGCGCACACTCACAGCGGTGTCGTGGGTCAGGTGCAGGCCCTGGCGCGAGTCGCGCGCCAGCACAAACGTGCCGACGCCATGCCGGGTTTCCACCAGCCCGGCCGCCTGCAATTTCGACAGCGCCTCGCGCACCACCGTGCGACTGACACCGTACTCGCCAACAATGGCGGACTCGGACGGCAGCTTCTCGCCAGGCGCCATCTGCCCCAGCAGAATTTGCTGGGTCAGGTCGCTGACGATGTCATGGGCCAGGCCCTGGGAGCGCTTGCGTGGGAGGTCGGTGAGCATGGGCGGGTCCATCGAAAAGACCGCGCAATACTAGCACCCTGCTTGAGCAGCAACTTGTATGACAACAAACAAATTTTCCCCGAAATGCACCTGTCTTTTGTGGGAGCTGGCTTGCCTGCGATGCAGACACTGCGGTGCGTCAGGTACAGCAATGTGAAGCTATCCCAGGCAAGCCAGCGTCCGCCGGGGTCATCACAGGTCTGGAGATAGGGGTTGCCACTTTAAAAATCTCAGTTGTATGATGTCTGGCAAGTTGTCAGACATGTCCGACGACCCTGAACCCAACCCGCACAACAATAATCAGTGGGAGTTCTACCTCGTGACCCCTTCCAGCCCCGCCACAGCTGCGCCTGCCCACGACCCCGTGCTGGCCCGCGCGATCAAGAAAGTGAAGCGCCATGTGCTGCCACTTTTCGTGATCATGTTCATCGTCAATTACATCGACCGCGTCAATATCGGCTTCGTGCGCACCCACATGGAACATGACCTGGGCATCGGCGCCGCGGCCTACGGCCTGGGTGCCGGTCTGTTCTTCATCGGCTACGCGCTGTTCGAAGTGCCCTCCAACCTGCTGCTGCAAAAGGTCGGCGCGCGTATCTGGCTGACCCGCATCATGTTCACCTGGGGCATCACCGCCACCTTGATGGCCTTCATCCAGAACGAAACCCACTTCTACATCCTGCGCTTTCTGCTGGGGGTGGCCGAGGCCGGGTTCTTTCCGGGGGTGATCTATTACTTCACGCGCTGGCTGCCCGGCGTGGAGCGCGGCAAGGCGATTGCGATCTTTCTCAGCGGCTCGGCGCTGGCCTCGCTGATCTCCGGCCCGCTGTCCGGCGTGCTATTGCAAATCACAGGCCTGGGCCTGCACGGCTGGCAATGGATGTACATCATCGAGGGCATGGCGTCGGTGCTGCTGTGCTTTTTCGTGTGGTTCTGGCTCGATTCCAAACCCCACGATGCCAAATGGCTCAGCCGTGAGGAACAGGACGCGCTGGTGGGCGAGATCGACCGCGAGCAACGCGAGCGCGATGCCGCCAACACGGTCAAGCCAACCCTGGGCACCTTGCTCAAGGACCGTCAGATCATGCTGTTCTGCGCCTTGTATTTCTGCATCCAGCTGACCATCTACGCCGCCACCTTCTGGCTGCCGAGCATCATCAAAAAGATGGGCGACCTGAGCGACATCCAGGTGGGCTTCTACAACTCGATTCCGTGGCTGATCTCGATCATCGCGATGTACTCGTTCGCGGCATTGGCCGGCAAATACAAGCACCAGCAGGCCTGGGTGGCCACGGCGCTGTTGATTGCCGCCGCGGGGATGTTCTTTTCCACCACCGGCGGGCCGGTCTTCGCCTTCATCGCCATCTGCTTTGCGGCCATCGGTTTCAAGTCGGCGTCGTCGCTGTTCTGGCCGATTCCCCAGGGCTACCTGGATGCGCGCATCGCAGCGGCGGTGATTGCGCTGATCAACTCCATTGGCAACCTCGGCGGGTTTGTCGCGCCGACCACCTTCGGCTTTCTGGAGCAGACCACCGGGTCGATCCAGGGCGGCCTGTACGGGCTGGCCGGGACGTCGATCCTCGCGGCCATCCTGGTGTTTTTCGCCAAGACCCGCCCCGGCGCCCACGCCGCCAGCGTGCTGCACCCTGCCCCCGCCCTGAGCAAATAAGGAACGCTTCTTCATGAACACAGAACATCAGCACCACGCCAGCAACGCCCCGGTGGTCACCAGCCTGCAAGTGATTCCGGTGGCCGGCCACGACAGCATGCTGCTCAACCTCAGCGGCGCCCACGGGCCGTTCTTTACGCGCAATATCGTGATCCTGCAGGACAGCGCCGGGCATATCGGCGTCGGTGAAGTGCCCGGCGGCGAGCGTATCCGCGAGACCCTGGAAGACGCGCGCAGCCTGGTGATCGGCAAACCTATCGGCCAATACCAGAGCATCCTCAATGCCATGCGCCGCACCTTTGCCACCCGCGACAGCGGCGGACGCGGCCTGCAGACGTTCGACCTGCGCATCACCATCCACGCTGTAACCGCCATGGAAGCCGCGCTGCTCGACCTGCTCGGCCAGTTCCTCGACGTGCCGGTGGCCGCCTTGCTCGGTGAAGGCCAGCAGCGCGACGCGGTGAAGATGCTCGGCTACCTGTTCTACATCGGCGACCGCAGCCGCACCGACCTCGCCTACCGCAGCGAAGCCGACGCCGACGACTGGTTCCGCCTGCGTCACGAGCAGGCCATGACCCCGGACGCCATCGTGCGTCTGGCCGAAGCCGCCAAGGCCAAATACGGTTTCAACGACTTCAAGCTCAAAGGCGGGGTCCTGCGCGGCGCAGAGGAAATCGAAGCGGTGACCGCACTGGCCGAACGCTTCCCCGACGCGCGCATCACCCTGGACCCGAATGGCGCCTGGTCACTCAAGGAAGCCATCGCCCTGTGCCGCGATCAGCACCACGTGCTGGCCTACGCCGAAGACCCGTGCGGCGCGGAAAACGGCTATTCAGGTCGCGAAGTCATGGCTGAATTCCGTCGCGCCACCGGCCTGCCGACCGCGACCAATATGATCGCCACCGACTGGCGCGAAATGGGCCATGCCATCCAGCTGCAATCGGTGGACATTCCCTTGGCCGACCCGCACTTCTGGACCATGCAGGGCTCGGTGCGCGTGGCGCAGATGTGCCACGAGTGGGGCCTCACCTGGGGCTCGCACTCCAACAACCACTTTGATATTTCCCTGGCGATGTTCACCCAGGTGGCGGCGGCGGCGCCGGGCGACATTACCGCAATCGACACCCACTGGATCTGGCAGGACGGCCAGCACCTGACCAAGGCGCCGTTGCAGATTGTCGACGGCCACATCCGAGTACCGGCCAAGCCGGGCCTGGGAGTGGAGATCGACATGGACGCCGTGGCGCATGCCCACGAACTCTACCAAGGCATGGGCCTGGGCGCGCGCAATGACAGCGTCGCCATGCAGTTCCTGATTCCCGGCTGGAGCTTCGACAACAAGCGCCCGTGCCTGGTGCGCTGAACCCTCGTTATCAAGGCCTACGGGGCCTGGGTGACAATGTCCCCAAGCCCCAGCACCCGGCCGTCTTCGGACACGATCTCGACCTTGCGCAGCGGCTTGAGCAGACGCGCATCCAGCACCTGCGTACCGACGTCTTCGGGCTCGGTATGCGCCTCTCCCCACTGGGCCAACGTGACCAGCACCGGCATCAGCGCGCGGCCCTTGTCCGTGAGTTGATAGTCGCTGCGCGCGCCGACTTCGCGGGTTTCCAGCAGGCCTTGCTCGACCATGTCCTTAAGGCGCGTGGCGAGGATATTTTTCGCCACGCCCAGGTGCTTCTGGAAATCACCGAAGCGCGTGACGCCGGCGAATGCATCGCGAATGATCAGCAGCGTCCACCAGTCGCCCACCACATCGAGCGCGCGCGCCACCGGGCAGCCGTTCCCTTCCAGGCATTTGCGTTTCATCGTATCCCTGCGCCTGCGTGAAAAATAAGGTTGCATTATAGGACCCAAACGCACAGGATAAAAATGGTTTCATAATTAAACCCAACTGGCGCGTGGAGCATCTCATGGATATTCGTGGAAAAGTGGTATTGGTGACCGGTGCCAATCGTGGCCTGGGCAAGGCGTTCGTCACTGCGCTGCTGGCCGCAGGCGCGGCCAAGGTGTACGCCGGCGCGCGGGATCCGGGCAGTGTCGAGATTCCCGGCAGCACGCCGATTACTCTGGACATTACCGACCCGGCCAGCGTGCAGCGCGCCGCCGAGCAATGCGGCGACGTCAGTGTACTGATCAATAACGCGGGCTTCTTGAAGTACGGTTCGTTGCTCGCTGAAGACAGCGTCGAAAACCTGCAACAGCACTTTGAAGTGAACACCCTCGGCACCCTGCGCATGAGCCGCGCGTTTGCGCCGATTCTGGCCAGGCAAGGCGGCGGCGCCCTGATCAATATCCTCTCGGTCCTGAGCTGGCTGAGCCCGCCCGGCTCCGGCGGCTACAGCACTTCCAAGTCCGCCCAGTGGGGCCTCACCAACGGCCTGCGTGGCGAACTGCGTGGGCAGAACACGCTGGTCATCGGCGTGCACCCGGCCTACATCGACACCGACATGGTGGCCGATGTGCAGGCGCCGAAAAGCACGCCGGCCGAGGTGGTCGCGGTCACCCTGCAAGCCCTGAGTGAAGACCGCCAGGAAGCGCTGATCAGTGACACGGCGCAGGGGGTAAAAGCCTCGCTGTCCACTGCCAGCCCGGTCTATTTGACGTTCTGACGCAACGCGGCGGCGCTGTCGGATCGCGACAGCGCCGTTACAGGCCGCGCGTGCGCAACCACTGCAAAAAGCCCTTCTTCACCGGCACCACCGGCGCGTCCTCGGTCAACACCTGTGCGGCATGCAGACGAAAATCCAGCAGCGCCTTCATGGCTTCGCCGATGTCGTGACGTGCATCCAGGCACGGTTTGAGGTATTCGTTTTCGATGCGGTACAGGGTGCAAAACGTCTTCGCGGTAAAGTCCGCCAGCGCCGCCTGATCGGACAGAATGCCCGCCTCGCCGATCACCTCCCCCGGCCCCATGCGTCCGGCTTCGAAGGTGTGCCCGGCCTTGGTGAGCATCACCGACACAACGCCGGACTCGACGATAAACAAATGATCGCTGACCTCGCCTGCCGGCAGGATCATCTCGCCGGCACGGTAGGTGTGCAGGGTCATGTTCTGGCTGAAGGTTTCTTTATCTTCCTGGCGCAGCGTAGAGAAAATCGACGAGCGCTCCAGCAACGCGCGCGCGCCGGACATCTCGGCCGGTGCGCTGCTCTCGGTCGACGAGAGCAGGCCCACGCCCGCCGCCTGCAAATGCCGGAACGCCAGGTCGTAAAGCTGGTTGCGCACTTCGCGCTTGAGGGTCATGGCCGGCACGAAACCACTGATTTCATACTCCACGCCGCCGCTGGCGGACGCCTTGAACGCCACGCTCGGCGCGGGTTTGGCCAGCAACGGTCGACAGCCCTGCATGGCGCGCTCCAGCGCATCGATCACGGTTTGCGGACGGGCATGGGGGCTGACCTGCAGGCTGACCGTCAGGCCGAACATGTCCGCCGGGCGCGAGAAGTTGATGATCTTGGCCTTGGCCGCCAGCGAGTTGGGAATCACCGCCAGGCTGCCCTGAGAAGTCTGCAACCGTGTGGCGCGCCAGTCGATATCGGTGACACGGCCTTCGGTGCCGTCGATGGAGATCCAGTCATCCAGTTGATAGGGTTTGGTGGTGTTGAGCACGATCCCGGAAAACACATCGCTCAAGGTGCTTTGCAAGGCCAGGCCGACAATGATCGCCACCGCGCCGGAGGTGGCCAGCACGCCCTTGACCGGCAGGTCGAGCACATAGGCCATGGCGGCGATGATCGCGATCAGGAAAATCACCGCGCCCATCAAGTCCTGCAACAACCGCCCGGTGTGCCCGACCCGCTGCATCATCAACGCGCCGAGCAGCACCGTGAGCGTGCGCGCCGCGAACAGCCACCAACCGATCTGCAAAGCGGTGGCGGCCATATGCAGCGCGGTGTCGTCGGCATAGGGCGCCACCAGCATCGGGTTCATGCCATCGTTGAACAGCACCGCGCTGAACACCGCAAAAATCACCAACCGCGCCGCCAGCTTCCAGTTGGCCAGGTTGGCGGAAATCAGCCGCCACACGGCGATGTCGATCAGGATCAATACCAGTGCGCAGAGCATCGGGTGATCGGCGATAAATGAGGGCATCCAGGCGACTCCAGTGGCAATGACGGGAAGATCGCATGAAATCAAGATGGCGGGTATAGCGCAGCACAAAATGTAGAAGGCTGCGCCAAACCTGTGGCGAGCGGGCTTGCCCTAATGCCGTTCAGTTAAGCGCAGATTCCCTGTGGCGAGCAGGCTTGTCCTGCGTTGGGCTGCGCAGCAGCCCCAAAACCAGGCTCTGCGCAGTGCCAGGCAGACTGCGTTTTCCTTGATTAGGGGGCTGCTTCGCAGCCCAACGCGGGGCAAGCCCGCTCGCCACGACAAGCCCGCTCACCAGAGGGAGGTGGTTGCCTTCTAGGTGGCTGGCCCCCCGCCCACAGGGTCAGGCATCCATCTGGCCGAATTTGCCGGCCTGGAAATCGGCAAACGCCTGATGAATCTCCTGCTCGGTGTTCATCACGAACGGTCCGTGCCCGACAATAGGCTCGTCGATCGGCTCGCCACTGAGCAGCAGCACCATGGCGTCGTCGTCCGACGCCAGTGAAAGCTGCTGGCCGTCACGCTCGAACAGCGCCAGTTGCCCTTGGCGCGCCACCTCTTCGCCATTGATCTGCACCGTCCCGCGCAGGATCACCAGCGCGGTATTGCGCCCGGCATGCAGGTCCAAGGTGACGGCCTTGCCGGCATTCAGGCGCAGGTCCCACACGTCGATGGGCGTGAACGTGCGCGCCGGGCCTTGGGTGCCGGCGAACTCTCCGGCGATCAGGCGCAGCTTGCCGGCGTCGTTGGCCAGTGGCAGCACAGGAATGTCACCGTCGACGATGGTCTGGTAACCGGCATCGGCCATTTTGTCCTTGGCCGGCAGGTTGACCCACAGTTGCACCATCTCCAGCGCCCCGCCGCTGCGGGCGAAGGCATCGGAGTGGAATTCCTCGTGGAGAATGCCCTTGGCCGCCGTCATCCACTGCACGTCGCCGGGGCCGATTTTGCCACCGGCGCCAGTGGAGTCGCGGTGTTCGACCTCGCCGTCGTACACGATGGTCACGGTTTCAAAGCCGCGATGAGGGTGCTGGCCGACGCCGCGCCGCTGCTCGGTCGGCGTGAAATCGGCCGGGCCGGCATGGTCCAGCAGCAGGAACGGGCTGATGTGCTTGCCCAGGTTGTCGTAGGAAAACAGCGTGCGCACCGGGAAGCCGTCGCCGACCCAGTGGCCACGAGGGCTGGTGTAAAGACCGATAAGCTTTTTCATGATGTACCTCCAAAGTGCATACACCTTAAAACCGATAGCAATTGTGCGCTAGACGGTAAAAACAGCGTTGATCGTTCCATGTATGGAACGATACATCAGTGCGCGCTGTTGCGGAGCATCGTATGGGAGACAAGCTCTACTGAAACATCCCACAGCGCCGCCGGATAACCTCTACTCCCCTCCTACTCCGACCTCTGCAAAGTCCTTCGCCTGATCACACAGTGCGAGGGATTGCAGATGGAGTTGCTGGCTAAGGCCCCTGGTTGCGGGGCTGTTTCATGATTCCGGTCATTGCCAAGCTGGTGCTGACGCCAATGGATGCCAAGGCACCGGACGTCGAAAGCGTTTTTCGTGATTTTCGCGATTGCCTGAACACCTTCGACGCATGGGCCGAGAGCTTCTGGAGCGGCTCGGCGCTGGAGCTTGAACAGATCTTCAAGGTCGGCGAAGACATCACGCTGAGTGCACCGGTGTCTTCGCGCACGCCAAGCGCTGTTGTCGCGACCTGCCCCGCCCAGGGTTCGCTGACCCTGGTGCATCTGTTCGAAAGCACTCGCTTCGTGCCCATCGGCGATACGCCGGTGATGGTGCAGGCCATCGCCCCGGATGGCAGCGCTCTGGGCGCCCCGCTCCATCGCACGATAGATGCCAGCGGCAGGCTTGAAATCCCGGAATGCACCCGCGGCCAGCCGTATCAAATTACCTTCTACCCCAATGTTTCCAAAGACCACATCAAGGCGCTGTATGCGTCTTATCAGTCGCTGACCGCCGGGCTGGAAACTCGCCTGCGCGAGGAATGGAAAGACACCTTCCAAGCGCAGTGGACTGAGTTCGCCAAAGTCCCACCCTTAAAGCGCAGCGCCCTGCAGGGCGCCGCCTTCGCGGGCGGTTTGGCCAAAGCCCTCTACAACCTGTGGGACAACATCACGCAGCTGTACGACCTGATCGCCAACCTCAAGGCCAACAGCGAGCAGTTATTGCGCTATGTCTCCCAAAGCGAGCTGGATGAGCTGCTCACACTGGGCAAGGACGCCATCGCCCACGGCCTGCTGGTGCTCAGTGATGAGCCGCTGCTGTTTATCTACCTGTCGGCGATGACCAGCTGGATCCGCCTGCTGCCGCCACCGCAGATGGTTGAGCTGGTGGGCGAAATCACCGGCGAGGTGCTGATCAATCTGTTGCTGATCTGGGCCACGCGGGGCATGGGCGTGAAGATTCGCCTGGGCGTGCAGGTGGTGGGTCATATCAAGTCCGGGCGGGTACGCCGCTGGCTGGAGATGCTCGCCGAGCAGTTGGCGCCGCCGGGGTTGGCGCAGCATGTCGAGACGGCCAAGCCGTTGCTGCTGGGAAGCTCGGCCACGCCGATCAAGACGGTGGCGCCGCTGAAGGTGGGCGAGGAGCTGGTGCCGAACGCCGTGCCGGCGGTGCGCAGCAAGCAGCAGCGCACCGCACTCGTGCACGAATCGCCCGTGGATGACGTGCCGGTTTCGGCGAAAAACCCGGCGGGGGATGCGTCTGCTTCTTCCGATAAAACCGTGACCAACGGCTGCCCGGTGTCGATGGTCACCGGCGAGGAATTGCTCACCCTCACCGACGGCACCTTGGACGGGATTCTGCCGTTTGAGTGGACGCGGGTGTATCGCACCAGTGCGGTGGAAATCGACGTTGGGCTGGGGTTTGGCTGGAGTCATGCCCTGGCGCAGCGGCTGGTGGTGTCCGGCGATTCGGTGGTGTGGACCGACCATGAAAATCGCTCGACCACCCTGCCCTTGCCGACCGTTTCGCGCCCGGCGATCACCAACAGCCTGGCCGAAGCAGCGATCTTCCTGGGCGATTTACCGGATGAACTGGTGCTGGCCCAGGCGTCGCGGTTTTACCACTTTCGTGATGGCGTGCTGGTGTCGATCAGTGATGCGTATGACAACCGGCTGCGCATTTCCCGTGATGTGCTGGGGCGCATTGAACGGCTGGACAACGGCGCCGGGCGCTCGCTGTGGTTGCGCTATGCGCAGGGCCGGATTGGCGCGGTGGACTATCAGGTGCATCGCGCCAAGGGGCGTGAGCCTTACGACTGGGTGACTGAACAGACAGTTGTGTCCTACGCCTACGACGACACAGGCCGACTGGTGTCGGCGACCAATGCCGTAGGTGAATGCGAGGTTTATCGGTACGACGAGCAGCACGTGATTCTGGAACGTGGGCTGGCCGGTGGGGCGAGTTTCTTCTGGGCGTGGGAACGTTCCGGCAAGGCGGCGCGCTGTGTACGGCACTGGGCCAGTTTTGCGCAGATGGACACGCGCTATGTGTGGGGTGATGACGGACGCGTCACCGTGCATAACGCCGATGGCAGTCAGGAAGTGTATGTGCATGACCCGCGGGCGCGGCTGGTGCAACGGGTTGATCCGGATGGCGCTCAACACTTCAAATCCTACGATGAAAAAGGCCGGCTGACGGTTGAGCAGGACCCGCTGGGCGCGGTGACGGCGTATCAGTATGACGATGCTGGGCGGTTGGTGGCGCTGTTTCCGGGGGATGATGAGCCGACGTCCTACGAGCATGACAACGGGTTCGTACGAGTGGTGCGCCGGGGTGAGGCGGTTTGGAAATACGAGCGTAATGAACAAGGCGACGTAACGCGCAGGACTGATCCAGACGGCCACATCACTGACTACAGCTACAACAAACACGGGCAACTGATTGGCGTCTGGTATCCCGATCACAGTTGCCAACGGCTGGTGTGGAATGAGCGCGGGCAACTGCTTGAGGAACAGTTGCCCAATGGCGGGATCAGGCGCTATCGCTATGACGACCTGGGACGGGAGGTTGCCCGCGAGGATGAGCATGGGGCGCTGACCCAATACCAATGGGACAGCGTCGGTCGATTGATTCGGCTGATATTGCCGGACGGTGCATGCAGGGAATACAGCTACAACGCCTACGGAAAAATCACCGCCGAACGCGATGAACTGGGCCACGTCACCCGCTACGAGTATGCCGACGGGCTGCACCTGATCAGTCGACGGTTCAATGCCGATGGCACGCAGGTCCAGTACCGCTACGACAATACTCGGTTGCTGCTGACCGAGATCGAAAACGAGGTGGGCGAGACCTACCGGCTTACCTACCACCCCAACGGCCTGATCCAGCAGGAAATCGGCTTTGACGGCCAGCGTACCGCCTACGTTTATGACCTCAACGGCAATCTGCAGGAAAAGACTGAACATGGCGACGATGGCAGTCAGTTGGTTACCCGCTACGCGCGTGACCACGCCGGACGCCTTGTCAGAAAAACCCTGCCCGATGGCGCCCTTGTTGACTATGCCTACGACCGCCAGGGCAATCTCCTCCACGTCGAAGACGGCCACTGGGCGCTGGCCTACGAATACGATCGACAAAACCGCCTGACCGCCGAGCATCAAGGCTGGGGCACCTTGCGTTATGGCTATGACGCCTGCGGTCAACTGCAGCGCCTGCGCCTGCCGGATAACAACCGCGTCACGTTTAACCACGATAAAGGTGGCCACCTTGCGACGGTTCAGCTCAACGGTGAAGTGCTCACCTCGCATCTATTCAAAGCGGGCAAGGAGCAGCAACGACAGCAAGGCGAATTAATCAGCCACTACCACTACGACGACCAACACCGCCTGCACGCCCACGCCATCACGCAACAGGAAAACCGCCACTACCGCCGCCAATACGACTACGACAAATCCGGCAACCTCGCCCGCATTCTCGATACGCGCAAAGGCGAACACCGCTACGCCTACGACCCGCTCCACCGCCTGACCCGCGCCGACCATTCGCAGGACCTGCAGGAACGCTTCGGCCACAACCCGGCCGGCAACCTGCTGATGCACGACCGCCCCGGCCCGGACATCGTCGCCGGCAATCGCCTGATGATCCAGGGCGACCGGCATTACGACTACGACGCCTTCGGCAACCTGATCCGCGAACGCCGAGGCAAAGGCCACGCACTGGTCACCGAATACCGCTACGACTGTCAGCATCGGCTGATCGCCGTCAAAAAACCCAACGGCCAAACCGCCCACTACCGCTACGACCCCTTTGGCCGCCGCATCAGCAAAACCGTCGATGACAAAACCACCGAGTTCTTCTGGCAAGGCGACAAACTGATCGCCGAACACCACGCCGACCGCCACCGCAGCTACCTCTACGAACCCGACAGCTTCCGGCCTTTAGCCCTGCTGGAAGGCTTCGGTCCCAGCGCCACCCAGCCCTACCACTACCAACTCGACCACCTCGGCACCCCACAGGAACTCACCGCCGCAGACGGCGAAATCGTCTGGTCCGCCCACTACCGCGCCTACGGCCACATCAGCCGCCTCGACGTCGGAAAAGTCGACAACCCGCTGCGCTTTCAAGGTCAATACTTCGACGAAGAAAGCGGCCTGCACTACAACCGTCATCGCTACTACAATCCGGATGTTGGGCGCTATCTGACGCCGGACCCGGTGAAGCTGGCGGGTGGGATCAATGCGTACCGATATGTGCCCAATCCTACGGGGTGGGTGGATCCGTTAGGCTTGAGTTCATGTCCCGGTGACGGTGGATGTAAACCCACCGCAGGGCTCGAAAACCCAATTGGAAAGGCCAAGGTAAACGAGCGACTGCCAACGCTGCCCATGCCGGTAGGAAAAGAGCGACGTGCGCGCATTGACGAGCTAACGGAGGAAAATGCAAAACGGCGCGTGATGGAAATTGAAAAAAAATATGATATGCATACAGTGGCTAAACACGGAAAAGAAATACCCAGCACCGCCATGCAAATGCGTTCAATAGATGGAACAAATCCCGCAAATGGAAAAAAAGGGAAAGTAAACTCCAGTTCTCAATTCAAAAGCTGGAAGGTGCATCTACACGCGCTTAATAAAGCCATCTATAAAATGCAGGGAGCCAATCCCCGCTATACAGAGCATGACGCTTCTGGCAACCCTGTGATCAAAATGGAAATAACAAACTCCGGACACGGTTACAAGCCCAACAAAAAAGACAAAAACAATCCAAAATATATGGAGAATATGAATAACGCTGAGGTCAGATTTGACAAAAATGATATAACTCGACCATTTACCGCGTTCCCATATTGAGATAATCATGTTGAAGTCACCTTTCAGAGACTCACCGTTCACACCAAAAATCTCCTACATTCTAGCCGCTCTATCTATTTACGACCTTGAAGAAACTAAAGGCGAGGCGCTTTGGGCATATGATCCTAACAGCAGTAAAGACCGGGAAATCATAATAAAAAATTATATCCTCGATGACCTTATGTATTTATCTTACAGGCATCGATTTATTCTGATATCGATGCTTAAAGATGCGCTGGATAGTCCGAATTTTGATTTTGCGAAAGAGTTCGAGAGTGACTATGATGAGCACATCACAATAGCTTGGGATGAAACAGAGATAGCCGACCCTAGAGGTTTTTTCGCCGACATCTACCGCTTAGCCCATGAGGTATGGAAGGACGACCTTCATAAAGCCAGCCTCGAAGATCAATCTACATGGTAGAACCAACACAACTTTTCCTGGCACAACTAAGACCCTGTGGCGAGCTCGCCACAGCAACTGACTTTACACAGAGTAGTCTCACAAAAAAGGCTCACTCAACACCGAGTGAGCCCCCCCACTCACCGCTTCGAAAGCTCCATAATCATCCGACTCAACAAATACACCCGCGGCACCACACTCTCCACCTCAGCATATTCCTCCGGCGTATGAATATTGCCCCCCACAATCCCGAATCCATCCAGCGTTGGCGTGCCCACTCCGGCCGACAAACTGGCATCCGCTGCCCCGCCGCTGCCTTCGATGGTCAACTGCTTGCCCAACTCCCCATAAATGCCCTGGGCAATTGCCACCAACTTGTCGGACTCTGCCGTCTGCGGCATTGGCGGCAAGCCGCGTTTGAGCGTGGTGGTCACTTCGGTTTCCGGGATCAGCTTGTTGGCGGATACGCGCACCAGGTCCTTTTCGATCCGATCAAACTCTTCCGGCAATGCTGCGCGTACGTCAGCCTTGGCGGTGGCGTGGTCGGGGATGACGTTGGTGCGGTCGCCGGCGTTGATCACGGTGAAATTGATGGTGGTTTTCTTGTCTTCGTCGCCGAGTTTGCCCAGTTGCAGGATCTGGTGCGCAGCTTCCATGGCAGCGTTGCGTCCCAGTTCCGGGGCGACGCCGGCGTGGGCGGCTTTGCCTTTGACGTCGACCACGGCGGTGGCGCTGCCTTTGCGCCACACCACCAGGCCGTCGGCCGGGCGACCGGGTTCCAGGTTGAGGGTGACGTCGTGGCCCTTGGCGGTTTTGCGGATCAGGTCGGACGCGATATCGGAGCCGGTTTCTTCGCTGGCGTCGAGCAGGAACGTGATTTTTGCGTAGTCCTTGAAGCCCTGGTCTTTGAGGACTTTGAGCGCGTAGATGCCAGCGACGATACCGCCCTTGTCATCCATCACGCCGGGGCCATAGGCGCGTCCGTCCTTGATGTGAAACGGGCGCTCGGCGGCCGAGCCTTCCTTGAATACGGTGTCCATATGCGCCATCAGCAGAATGTTGGCCTTGCCGCTGCCCTTGAGCGTGGCGATCACATGGCTGCTGTTGGCGGCGGCATCCGGGACGCGTTCGATGCTGAAGCCGAGTTGCTTGAGCTCATCGACCGCGATGTCGCTGACTTGTGTCAGGCCTGGCCCATAGCCAGAGCCCGAATCGATGTTCACCAGGCGCTCCAGCAGTTTCAGCGCCTGGCCTTTGTATTGCTCGGCACCCGCCTGAATCTGTTTATGGGGTTCGGCGCTGTAGGCCGGGACTGCGAAGGACAAGGCCAGCGTGACGGCCAGAAGGGTGCGCGGGAAGGTGAAAAGCATAAACCGATCCTTGTTAAGTGCTGGTAGGAAAAGTCACACCCTACCCCACTAGACGGATCGCAACCAACTGCCTTGTACGCAACTGACGCGGTTGCGCCCGCCGCTTTTGGCCTCGTAAAGCGCGAGGTCGGCATCGTTGAGCCACCGGGTGCAATCGGCATGCTCCGCTTGATACGGCGCCAGGCCGATGCTCAAGCTGGCGCGCAAGGTCGGGTCCTGGTCATAGACCAGCGCGTTGAAGCGATCACGCAGGGTATCCATCACGTCGGTGGCACGATTGAGCGGCATGCCCGGCATGATGATGCAGAACTCATCACCCCCGTAACGCCCGGCCAGATCGGTGATACGCAAGTTCTGGCGCAACACTTTGCCCAACTGGCGCAGGACGATATCACCGGTGACGTGGCCGTAGGTGTCGTTGATGAGTTTGAAATGGTCGATGTCAATCAGCGCAATCACCGCGCCCTGCTGCTCCCGGCGACAGCGTTGGAACTCGATCTCCAAATGATCCTTCCACGCGCCATGGTTGAGCAAGCCGGACAGGCTGTCGGTACGGCTCAAGGCCAGCAGTTCGCGCTTATGCCGGGCCAGGGTCCGGGCCTGTCGATAGCAGATCCAGCCCAGCGCCAGCGGGTACAGCATCAGGATTGGCAGGCAGCCATACAGCTGGGCCTGGGTGGTCACGGCGACAAACGCCGGGGCGAACACCAGCAGCGCTGCACAAACGCCCAAGCCCTGCGCGATCCACCCTGCGCACATGAAGCGCGGGCCACCAATGGCGACGTTGTTCATCGTCATCATCGACAGTGTGGTGACGCTGGGCAGCGGATTGAAGTGCATGGCACCGACCCAGAACCCGCCGCAGAAGGAATCGAACAGTAAATTGCGCCGCTCGCTGCGCAGGGTGTGCACCGCCCGCAATGACAATTGAAACGCCACATGGGGCCAGACAAACGCGTTCACCAGCATCCACGCCCACACCCACGGCGATGGATCGAGGGGGTACATGCCAAACAACACGCACACAAAGCCGAGCGTCAGCCCCAGCGCGCGGGATTTATACAAACGGGTAGCGAGCGGAACTCCGTTTCCTCCTGGGGCAGCCATGGTCGCGTGTGATCCTGGATGAATGCCTGGAGTCTATCAGGGTAACGGCCATTAGCCACTAACGCTTATCGGCCGGTCGCTCATGCGCACCGAAGATCGAACGGGAGCCTCTGTGGCGAGCAGGCTTGTCCTAATGCCGTTCAGTTAAGCGCAGATTCCCTGTGGCGAGCAGGCTTGTCCTGCGTTGGGCTGCGCAGCAGCCCCAAAACCAGACGCTGAGCCGTATCAGGTACACCGCGTTTTGCTTGATTGGGGGCGCTTCGCACCCCAACGCGGGGCAAGCCCGCTCGCCACAACAAGCCCGCTCGCCACGACAGGCCCGCTGCCACAGGGATAACGGGTCCATCTCCCCTGTCAGCAGCCACCCGCCAAACGCTCGCGCAAAAACTCGACCAGCGTCTGCACCGGCCTGGAGCTTTGCCGATGCTGCGGGTACACCGCCGACAACGTCAGGGCCTCGGGTGCGAAATCGTCCAGCACCGTCACCAGACGGCCGTCCTTCAACGCTTCGCCGACGATGAACGTCGGCAAATAGGTGATGCCCAGACCTGCGATGGCCGTATCACGCAGCAGGTCGCCGTTGTTCACACGCATGCGCCCGCTGACATTCAGCGCCTGCACCTTGCCTTTGAACCGCCATTGCACCTGGCGACCGTGGCCGTAGGGCAGGCAGTCGTGTTCGGCGAGGTCGTCAGGTTTTTGCGGCGTGCCGCGCAGGGCCAGGTAGTCGGGGCTGGCGCAATACACGCGGGGGATGCTGGCGATGCGGCGGGCGATCAGGGTGGAATCTTCCAGGGTGCCGATACGCAGCACCAGGTCGTAGCCTTCGCCGATCAGGTCGACGGGGCGATCGCTCAAGTCGACCTCCACCGCGACGTGCGGGTAGCGCTGTAAAAACAACGGCAACAGGCAGCCCAGGTGCGCCATGGCAAACGACAACGGCGCACTCAGGCGCAGGGTACCGCGCGGTTCGCTGTTCTGGCCGGCGATGCCCTGCTCCATTTGCTCGACATCGCTGAGCAGGCGCAGGGCGGATTCGTAATAGCGCTGGCCCAGTGGCGTCACGTCCAGGCGCCGCGTGGAGCGGTTGAGCAGACGCACGCCGAGGCGGTCTTCGAGCTGGATCAGCCGACGGCTGACAAATTGCTTGGACAGGCCCAGTTGCTCGGCAGCGGCGGTGAAGCTGCCGGACTCCATCACCTGACAGAACAGGCGCATGTCTTCGAAGGGGTTCATTGTCACTTCTCGGTAGACAGTTGGCAGGTTTATAGCGGTTAACCAGGCACACCACAAAACACATTGTGGGAAGGGGCTGGCCCCCTCCCACAGGCAGCATCGTTCTGTTCTAAACGGATTACTTGGCAGTAAACGCCGAGTAGCTGTTCATCAGGTTGCGGTAGTTGGGGATGCGCGGCGACAACAGGTTGGCCAGGCCTTCCATGTCGTTGCGCCAGTCAACCTGCAGTTCGCAGGCCACGGAGAACCAGTTCACCAGCTGTGCACCGGCGGCGGTCATGCGGGCCCAGGCCGCTTGTTGCACGGTTTCGTTGAAGGTGCCGGAAGCGTCGGTGACCACAAACACTTCGAAGCCTTCAGCGAGGGCACACAGCGTCGGGAAAGCTACGCACACATCCGTGACCACACCCGCGATGATGATCTGCTTGCGCCCGGTGGCTTTCACGGCCTTGACGAAATCCTCGTTGTCCCACGCATTGATCTGGCCTGGACGCGCGATGTACGGCGCGTCCGGGAACAGTTCCTTGAGCTCCGGCACCAGCGGGCCGTTGGGACCGCCTTCGAAGCTGGTGGTGAGGATGGTCGGCAGGTTGAAAAACCTGGCGACGTCGGCCAGGGCCAGCACGTTGTTCTTGAATTCGTTGGGCGAAAAATCCTGTACCAGGGAGATCAGGCCAGTCTGGTGATCCACCAGCAGTACCACGGCATCATCTTTGTTCAAGCGCTTGTAGGTCATGGGTCAACTCCTTCAGGGGGGGTTAAAAGGCAAAGCACGAGCAGCCAAACGCACCCCAGAACCCCTGGAAGTCGCTGACCGGCACGCTGGAAAGGCGCGCTGTTTCATGGCGGTGGGCATGCACGCCACAGGGGCCGCTGCACTGGTGAACCTGAGCCTGCATCGGTGCACCGGGGCGCCAATGGCCGGGCACCTTGACCACCGGCGACCAGTCCGGCAGCACCGGCACGCGTGGTGGCGCGAAATCCTCGAAGTCGCCGGCGCCGTACACCACCTTGCCGCCAACCACGGTGAGCACCGACTCGATCCACTTGATGGCTTCTTCGTCGACACTGAAAAAGTCCGCCGACAACGCAGCGACGTCCGCCAACTGGCCGACCTTGATCTGGCCCTTCTTGCCCTGCTCCGACGAAAACCAGGCGCTGCCATGGGTGAACAGCTCAAGCGCGGTGAGGCGCGGCAGTCCTTCGGCGTGCAGCGCCAGGCCGCCCACGGTGCGGCCGCTGACCATCCAGTACAGCGAGGTCCACGGGTTGTAGCTCGACACCCGCGTGGCATCGGTGCCCGCCCCCACCGGCACGCCTTCGGCGAGCATGCGCTGGATCGGCGGCGTGGCTTCGGCGGCCTTGGCGCCGTAGCGTTCAACGAAGTACTCGCCCTGAAAGGCCATGCGGTCCTGAATCGCGATGCCACCGCCGAGGGCGCGCACGCGCTCGATGTTGTGCGGGGTGATGGTTTCGGCGTGGTCGAAGAACCACGGCAAGCCATTGAACGGGATATCGCGGTTGACCTTCTCGAACACGTCGAGCATGCGCGAGATGGATTCGTCATAGGTGGCGTGCAGGCGGAACGGCCAGCGCTGCTCGACCAGATGACGCACCACCGGCTCCAACTCCTGCTCCATGGTCAGCGGCAGGTCGGGGCGTGGCTCGAGGAAGTCTTCGAAGTCAGCCGCCGAGAACACCAGCATTTCGCCGGCGCCGTTGTGGCGCAGGTAGTCATCGCCCTGGTGCAGCGTGACGCTGCCGGTCCAGTGTTTGAAGTCGCTGAGCTCTTCCTTGGGCTTCTGGGTGAACAGGTTGTAGGCGATGCGCACCGTCAGTTGCTCGTCCCTGGCCAGTTGCTCGATCACCGCGTAGTCGTCGGGGTAGTTCTGGAAACCGCCGCCGGCGTCGATGGCACTGGTGAGGCCCAGGCGATTGAGTTCGCGCATGAACTGGCGGGTGGAGTTGACCTGGTACGCCAGGGGCAGCTTCGGGCCTTTGGCCAGGGTCGCATACAAAATCATCGCGTTGGGCCGCGCCACCAGCATGCCGGTGGGGTTGCCGTGGCTGTCGCGCACGATCTCGCCGCCCGGCGGGTTCGGCGTGTCTTTGCTGTAGCCGGCCACGCGCAGGGCCGCGCGGTTGAGCAAGGCGCGGTCGTACAGGTGCAGCACGAACACCGGCGTGTCCGGCGCGGCCTGGTTCAACTCGTCCAGGGTCGGCATGCGTTTTTCGGCGAACTGGAATTCGTTCCAGCCACCGACCACGCGCACCCACTGCGGGGTGGGCGTGCGGTCGGCCTGGTCCTTGAGCATGCGCAGGGCATCGGCCAGGGACGGCACGCCTTCCCAGCGCAGCTCGAGGTTGTAGTTGAGCCCGCCGCGAATCAGGTGCAGGTGGGAGTCGTTGAGGCCCGGGATCACCGTGCGGCCCTTGAGGTCGATGACCTGGGTGCCGCTGCCGCGCAGAGCCATGGCCTCGCCGTCGGTGCCCACCGCGACAAAGCGGCCCTGGTGGATGGCGACGGCGGTGGCGCGCGGGTTTTCACGGTCGACAGTGTGGAACTGGCCATTGAACAGGATCAGGTCGGCGTTCATAGGGTTTCCTTTACGGAGGCTTCGAGCCAGGGCGCGAACAGCCGGGTGGCCGCCGGCATCAACAGGTACACCACCAACAGCACGATGGTCAGGGTGACCAGAAAGGTGGAGACCACGTAATTGGAGAGGAACGGGTGCAGGCGCAGGATCGGCCCCCAGATAAAGGGCAGGATCAAGGTCTGCGGCAGGATCACGCACAGGCTCACCACCGCCTGCTTCCAGCGCGGCGGCTTGGCCGCGCTGTCGGCAAGGGGGGTGAACCAGAATTCGTTGGCGCCGCCGACTTCGGTGTGGTCGCCATCGGCGAGCATCGGCGCGGCTTCGTCGATCAACAGCTTGCGCTGCGCGGAGTCGAGCCACACTTCAAGGTCGTGGGTGGAGCGATAGCGCAATACGCAGGTGAACAGCGCCTGGCCGTTCTGCGTGACGCGCACCACGTCGACGCCGAGGTGGCCGGGGCGCTCGCCGGCGATGTGCACGATGCGCCGCAGCCAGGCTTCGTAGTCGGCCTCGCGACCGCGCTTGATCAGGTGTTTGACGACCAGAGTGACGACTTCGTCGGGGCCGGTGCCGGATGTTGCGTCCATGGTCTTGAGTCCCCCATGCAGCGTTGAGCAATGGGGGAATTCTGCCGGTATTGGCGGCGCGGGAATTGGATGTATGTGCTGTAAAAAGCGCTCAATTCATCCAGTTGCCGCCGTCGACGTTATAGGTCTGGGCCACCACGTAATCGGCGTCCGTGGACGCCAGGAACACCGCCATGCCGGTCAGGTCATCCGCCGTGCCCATCCGGCCGTACGGCACCTCGGCAGCGACCCGGCGTTTTTTCTCGCCCGGTGCCAGGCCTTCATGCCTGGCGAACAGGGCGTCGACGCCGTCCCAGTGCTCGCCGTCGACCACCCCCGGCGCGATGGCGTTGACGTTGATGCCCTGCCTGATCAGGTTGAGCCCGGCCGATTGAGTGAGGCTGATCACAGCGGCCTTGGTGGCGCAGTACACCGCCACCACCGGCTCGCCGCGCCGCCCGGCCTGGCTGGCCATATTGATGATTTTGCCGCCATGGCCCTGGCGGATCATCTGCCGGGCCGCGGCCTGCAAGGTGAACAGCGTGCCGGCGACGTTGATCGAAAACAACCGGTCGAAGCTGGCGCGGGTGATATCGACGATGGGCGCCAGGTCAAACAGCGCGGCGTTGTTGATCAGAATGTCGAGTTTGCCGGCGTGGGCCACCACCGCGTCGATGGCCGCATCGATGGAAGCCTGCTCGGTCACGTCCATCGCCACGGCGTAGGCGTGCGGGCCCAGTTCGGCGGCCGTGGCCCGGGCCTGCTGCAGGTTGATATCGGCGATGGCAACCGTTGCGCCTTCGGCAATATAGGCCTGGGCAAAGGCCCGGCCGATGCCCCGCGCCGATCCGGTGATCAGCGCGCTCTTGCCTTGGAGTCGTTTCATGGGGTCAGTGTCCGTCAACATTAGTTGCGAGAGCCATGGCGGTGTGCGCCTGCTGTTTTTGTTGTCGAGCAACGATTACAGCAGCTTGGCCTGACCCTCACAAACGCCTGGCGCATGCGCGACCGGTACTTTTTTAACCGGCGCGCCAGGCGCAAAAAAGTACCGGTTGCACGCGATAACAGAGGTAGCGCAGGCAGGCTCCGGGCGAGTATTTTGGCGTGACCCAACGCACAAGAGGCAGCCGCATGCCCGTTGACCGCGCCACCCTGTTCGAACATCGCCCCGCCGAGCTGGAAGTGATCCTGCCCGAGCCGGAGCATTGTTTCCGCTGGTTCGAACACGACTATCCCTTCGAGCTGGCACGCTGGAACCACCATCCCGAGTTCGAGATCCACCTGATCCGTCAAGGCAGCGGCAAGCTGGTGGCGGGCGACTACATCGGCGCCTTCAGTGCCGGGCACGTGGCCCTGATCGGCCCCGACCTGCCCCACGACTGGATTGGCGAGCTGGCGCCCGGCGACTGCCTGCGCGGCCGCGACGTGGTGCTGCAATTCGACGGCGCCGCCCTGCTGGCCCTGCGCAACACGCTGCCGGAACTGGGCGACTTGCAGCCCCTGTTCGACAGGGCCCGGCGCGGCCTGCAATTCAGCGGCGCCACCGCCGTGCAGGCGGCGGCCTTGATGGAAGACATCGGCCATGCCCACGGCCTGCAACGCCTGATCCTGTTCCTGCAGTTGCTCGACACCCTGAAAAGCGCCCCGGCACCGCAGGTGAAAGCGCTGGCCAGCGCCTGCTACGCGCCAACCCTGGACGCCCGTAGCGCCGAACGCATCAACACCGCGTTCGATTACCTGATGCGTGAGTTGACCGGCGACCTGCGCGTGTCGGTCATTGCCCAACAGCTGCAGATGAGTGAGCCGGGGTTTTCGCGCTTCTTCAAGCGCAACACCGGCCACGGTTTTATCGACCTGATGCGCAAGTTCCGCGTGCAGCGTGCCTGCCGCCTGCTGCTGCAAAGCGATCGGTCGGTGGCCGATATCTGTTTTGAAGTGGGCTACGCCAACCTGTCCAACTTCAATCGGCACTTCCGTATCGAGATGCAGCAGACGCCGAGCGAATACCGGCGTGGCAGTGCGGTACATCTGTTTAATCCCGGCGAAAAATGACACCCAGTCATTTCTGATCAACAGGTCGACTAATTTCGCTTTTTTCCATGCCATTCAGTCCATTGGGCAAAGTTGGTACGGCCCGTGCAAACGTTTGCGCTACGAACCTGCCAGGCGGGTTCATGTCGGCCTGAATAATCGGGTCCCCACCGCGTACGAATAGGGATTTTCAATGCACCTGAACTCAAGGCCCCGGGCCTGCTTTGGTGTTTCCATGGTCCTGGCCGCCGTTACGGGAGTACTCAGTGCACCCATTTTGGCGCAGGAAAAGCCCACCGATGACTCGGCACAGGGCGAAACCCTGAGCCCTGAAGCCAGCCCTGCGACGAAAAAGGGCGTTTATCTTTCTGAATGGTTCAACCAGGACCTGACCTTGATCGGCAGCAAGGACATCAGCTTCGGCCCCCGGCCGCAGGATGATGTGTATCTGGAATACGAGTACTTCGGCCGCAAGGGCCCGTTCGAGCTGTACGGCTATGTCGATGTGCCGAAGATCCTCACCATCGGCAACAGCAACGACAAAGGCGTGTGGGACCACGGTTCGCCGGTGTTCATGGAGCACGAACCGCGTATCTCCATCGACTACCTGGCCGGCCGCAGCCTGGCCATCGGCCCGTTCAAGGAATGGTACGTGGCGTTCGACTGGATCTACGACCACGGCAGCCACAAGGAAAACCGCGCCAACACCCTTTACAGCGGCCTGGGCACCGATATCGACACGCACTCGCGGGTCAACCTCTCGGCCAACTTCTACGGCCGTTACCAGTGGGAAAACTACGGCGCCAGCAATGAATACTCATGGGACGGCTACCGTGCCCAGATGAAGTACATCGTGCCCATCGGCAAGTTCGACAACGGCGCCTCGCTGACCTACATCGGTTTTACCAATTACGACTTCGGCTCGGACCTGCACAAGGACAACCCGGCGCGCACCGCCAACTCACTGGTGGCGACCAACGTGTTGCTGTACTCGTTCACGCACCTGCGCTTCACCCTGGTCGGCCGTTACTTTCACAACGGCGGCAACTGGGAAGATGGCAGCGAGTTGAATTTCGGCGAAGGCAACTTTCGCGCACGCTCGGACGGCTGGGGTTACTACGCCGGCGTGGGCTATCAATTCTGATCAAGGAGTTTTGGATGAAAGCGTTTACCCGTCTGTCGATTGCCATGAGCCTCGCGCTGCTGCCCTCTGTGGTGCTGGCGCAGACCGCACCGATCAAACCCAAGGTGATGCTGATCACCATGTTCGCCCCCGAGGCGCAAACCTGGATAGACCGCCTGGCGCTCAAGCAGGAAGTCCGTGTGCCCGGCCTGTCCGCCGAATACCCGGTGATTCGCTGCAACACCCAGGACGTGTGCCTGTTGGTGACCGGCATGGGCCAGACCAACGCCGCAGCGTCGACGCTGGCACTGGCGCTGTCGCCCAAGTTCGACCTGCGCCAGAGTTACTTCCTGATCGCCGGGATCGCCGGCATCAGCCCCAAACACGGCACCCTCGGCACGGCGGCCTGGGCCCATTATCTGGTGGAGTTCGGCACCCAGTGGGAGCTGGACTCGCGGGATGCGCCCAAGGACTGGCCAACGGGTTATATCGGCATCAACACAAAAGGCCCCAACGAAAAACCGCCGCTGGACTACAAGACCGAAGTGTTCGAGCTGAACCCCAAGTTGCAGGCCAAGGCCTTTGCGCTGTCGCACAAGGTCACGCTTTCCGAAAGCAAGGAATCGGCGGCCTGGCGCCAGCACTACCCCGCCGCTCCCGCCAACCAGCCGCCGCAGGTGACCCGTTGCGACACCCTGGCGGGCAATACCTGGTTTTCCGGCACGCGCCTGAGTGAGCGAGCCGAAGTCTGGACCAAACTGCTCACCGACAACAAAGGCGAGTACTGCACCACCCAGCAGGAGGACAACTCCACCTACGAAGCCTTGCTGCGCGCCAGCCGTGAAGGCCTGGTGGACATCCAGCGCCTGGCCGTGGTGCGCGCGGGGTCCGACTTCGACCGCCCTTATCCGGGCTACAGCGAGGTGGACAACCTGCTCAAATACGCCGACCAGGGCGGCTTCGTGCCGGCGCTGGAGAACCTCTATCGCACCGGTAACCCGCTGGTGCAGGCGATCCTCAGCAACTGGTCGACCTGGGAAAAAGGCGTGCCCGAGGTCGAGTAACCTACACGCGTTTCCAGACCCCGAATGCCCCTGTGGCGAACGGGCTTCTGTGGCGAGCGGGCTTGCCCCGCGTTGGGGTGCGAAGCGCCCCCAATTAAGGCGCATACGGTGTGCCTGACACTGCTCAGAGCCTGGTTTTGGGGCTGCTGCGCCCCCCAACGCGGGGCAAGCCCGCTTGCCACAAAAGCGCTATCTATTAGGATTAGTGAATTTTTAACCTCCATGGCGATCACTTGTTTACATCACAAGCCTGGCAATAGCGCCACTCGGGACGTGCGCCCAGGCTTGATCAAGGAGAAAAATCATGGGCTCAACAGCACAGGTCAACGGCAAAGCGCAGATCGACTACACCCAGGACACCTTGTTCGGGCCACTGGCCAAACACGCAGAATGCCAGGTGAGCGTGCGGCACGAACCCGACGGCCTGGTGCTCAAGGTGCTTCAACCCCTGCCCGACGACCTGCACCATGCGCAGACGGTGGTGTTCGCACTGGAAGGCAAGCGCACCAGCGCCGTGGTCAAGGACCGCAAGCGCCTGTCCGACCACAGCCTGCGTCTGGAGCTGGAGACCCAATAGCCAAGCCGGATGCAATCACACAGATGGGCGGGGGGCTTGCTCCCGATGGCGGTGGGTCAACTACACATAAGCTGACTGACCCACCGCTATCGGGAGCAAGCCCCCTCGCACATTTTTAATATCGCCAGCCAGGAAAACGTCGGTCAACTCTAAGACCGTCGCCTCCCAAAGCCCGCAAGCATTCAGCCATGGGCCGACTTGGCACACTCACAATTGGCCTGCGCAGCACACGGCTCACCATGCGCATGATGCTGAGCACAGCCCTCACAGCAATAGCCCTTACCGTCTTTCATTACCGCATCAACACCCAACACGCACTTGCAGTGTGGGCAGGCACAGGTTTGATCTGGCATGGTCAGACTCCTTCTTCATGGTCGTCATGGCGCGGCGAACACCGCCACCTTAAGCAGTGACTATGGCCCGCCGCGGATGGTTCAAACCATCACTCGCTGCGCGTATTACTGCGGTACATGAACACCAGCGCCAGCGCCAGGCAGACCATTGCCACGATGCGGCTGCCCGACAATTCAATGGCCGGATTCCCCAGCCAGCCGAAATTGTCGATCAGCATGCCCATCGCCAATTGCCCGGTGATCACCGCCACCGTGGCGACGGCCGTGCCGACCACCGGCACCGCGCCGACCATCACGATCATGTACACCACGCCGAACAGCGCGCCGGTGAGTTGCCATTTCGGCACGTCCAACAGGCTCACGGCGTGCGCCGGTTCGAAGAAGAAAATCAGCAGCGCCGTCACCAGTGCGCCGATGCCGAAGGTCACCAGGCTGCTGCGCAGCACGCCGACCGTCTGCCCCAGGCGCCCGTTGATCGCCGCCTGCACGCTCAATACCGCACCTGCGGCAACCACGACCACCAGTAATAGAATCAGATTCATCGCCTCAACCCCGCGCAATCAAAACAAGTGCCACCACAATCAACGCCAGGGCAATCCAGCGCTCACTATTGACCCGCTTGCGGGCCGTGCCGAACCAGCCGAAGTGGTCGATCAACACGCTCTTGCCCACCTGACCCGAGAGGATCGCGATCATGGTCATGGCAATCCCGATGTGGGGCGTGGCCAGGGTCAGCACCACCACATAGATCGGCCCCAGGAAACCGCCGATCAACTGCCAGCGCGGCAGCTCGCTCAGCGCCGGGCCCTTTCGCGCACCGCTGAAAAACAGCAGCAGAAACAGCAGCGCCGAACCCACCCCGAAAATACTCAAGGTCGCCCACAGATGCCCGACCTGCTCACCCAGCGGGCCGAGCAAACCGGCTTCCATCGACAGCCCCATGCCCGCCAGAATCACCAGCGGCAACAGCAGCAACTTCAAAATGTTTCGTTTTGGCCTGGCCTGCGCCACGCCCTCGACAGAACTTGCCTGCATACATCACCTACGCTTCAACAAAAAAATGGATGGCGCGCATTATCCAGTGGCTGCCCTGTGCGATAAATGGGAGCATGCGGACAACACCTTTGCGCAATACGCACAACCAGGAGACCTGATGCAGGGTTTGAATGAACTGAGTTTCAAGGCGCTGCGCCTGTTCGTCGCCGTGCTGGACCATGGCAGTTTTTCCGAAGTGGCCCGCCGCGAAGGCCTTGCGCCCTCCTCCATTTCCCGGCAGGTCCAGTTGATGGAGCAGGCCCTCGGCCAGCAACTGCTCTATCGGCACACCCGCGCGGTGAGCCCGACCGAAGCCGGACGCCTGCTCGGGCGGCATGCGCGGTTGATGCTGGAGCAACTGGAAGCCGCCGGTCAGGCCCTGCAGGAACAGGAAAGCGAGCCCAGCGGCCTGGTGCGCATCAATGCCCCGATGGTGTTCGGCCAGCGTCACCTGTCGCCGTGGCTCGGCGAGCTGTGCCGGCGTTACCCCAAGCTGCAACTGGACATCCAGCAAACCGACACCTTCGTCGATCCATTGCAGGATGGCACCGACCTACTGTTTCGCATCGGCGTACTCAACGACTCCGGCATGCAGGCACGCATCTTCGCGCCCCAGCGCTTCCGTCTCGCCGCCAGCCCCGCTTATCTGGCGCAGCACGGCACGCCCAGCCACCCCGATGAACTGCTCAACCACCACTGCCTGGCCTACAAGGGCGTCACCGGCCAGCAACGCTGGTTCTTCCGCCGCGCCCAGGGCGAATGGACGCCCTACAGCGTCAAAGGCCCGATCACCGGCAACCACGCCGACACCCTCACCCACGCCGCAGAACAGGGCCTGGGATTCGTGGTATTTCCATCATGGCTGATCGGCGAAAGCCTGCGCGCCGGCACCTTGCAGGCGGTGCTGAGCGACTACGAAGTGGCCACCACCCTCGAACCGCAACAGATCGCCGCGCTATGGCCGGGCAGCCGACGGTTGTCGCTGAAGGTGCGTACGGTGATCGATTACTTTGCGGCGTGTTTTGGGACAGTGCCGTATTGGGATCGGTGAGCGTTCAGGCGACGCGGGCGTTATGCGTGAGGAAATTTCCTAGTAGGAAAAGTAGTCCGGGTCCGATTTTACGGGCCACTATTTATGACACCCGTCTTCAAGAGGCAGACTCCAGCAACGTCCTTCTTCGGAGAATTGCCATGAATGTCCTGTACTACAAAAAAATACGATCTGGCCGGTCTGACAGCTGTCTACCCGTCTTTGATAGCTCAGCTGGTTTTGACTATATTTGGCCAAAACATGGAGAGAACTCTATGGTTACCGTACCGCTGGGCGAAGCAAAGAATAATCTGTCAAAACTGGTTGATGAGGCCGCCGCTGGCAACATCATCACCATCGCCAAGCATGGCCGCGCAATGGCCCAACTCGTCCCGATGACCAAGCCCAACGGCAAGAGGGTTGGTGCAATGAAGGGGAAACTCGTCATCCCGGACGACTTTGACGCTCCCCTACCGGACGATCTGCTGGATTCGTTTCAGGGCAAGGCGTCATGAGGGTACTGTTGGACACTCACATCCTCCTTTGGGCACTCAGTGGCGATCCCAAACTGTCCAGCAAAGCACGAAAGCTCATCGAAAATGCAGCCGACGTTTACATCAGCGCGGCGACATTCTGGGAGATGGCAATCAAGGTAAGCCTGGGAAAGCTCCATGTCGATCTGGACGAAATTCGTGGGTACTGTCTGGAGAGCGGTGTCGTCGAATTAGCCATCACCTCCGAGCATGCCATCGCGGTAAAGGATCTGGAGCATCATCACAAAGACCCTTTTGATCGACTTATCGTTGCAACCGCCATCAGCGAACCGATGAGACTATTGACCACCGATCCGCAGGTTGCTCAGTACACATCGCTGGCGATCCTCGTCTAGATCACCTCCGACACTCGGATACTCAGATCAAAACAACCATTGCCCAATCAACCACGCATTCGCCCCGCTGATCACCGCAAACAGGAACCACGCCAGTAACCGCGTGGGCAGGCGATTGACGAACGGGCCCATCAGTTGCTTGTCACCCGTCATGCGAATCAACGGGTATAGCGCAAACGGCAACTGCAGGCTGAGCACCACCTGGCTGAGAATCAGCAGTTTGCCGATGGCATCGTCCCCCATCAGCCACACCCCGAGGAATGCAGGGATCAGCGCCAGGCCGCGGGTGATCAGGCGTCGTTGCCAGCACGGAATACGCAGGTTGAGGTAACCCTCCATGATCACTTGCCCGGCAATGGTGCCGGTGAAGGTGGAGCTTTGCCCGGAGGCCAGCAATGCGATGCCAAACAGGATGCTGGCAAACGCGCCACCCACCAACGGGTCAAGCAGATGGTAAGCGTCCTGGATTTCCACGACGTCGGTGTGGCCGGTCTTGTGGAAGGCGGCCGCGGCGAGTACCAGGATCGCGGCATTGACCAGCAGCGCCAGCGCAAGAGAGCCAATGGTGTCGATGCGTGCCAGCTTGACCGCGTCCTGCTTGCTGGCCAGGTCCTTGCCGATCATCCGGGTCTGCACAATCGAGCTGTGCAGGTAGAGGTTATGCGGCATGACCGTGGCGCCAAGGATACCGATGGCCAGGTACAACGGCGCCGCATCGCTGATGGCCGAGAGCGACGGGGTGAACCCGCTCAACACATCCGGCCAGTAGGGTTTGATCAGCACCAGCTCAATAAAGAAACACACGCCGATGGTGGCAACCAGCGCCAGCATGATCGCTTCCAGGCGGCGAAAGCCACGGTTCTGCAGGGCCAGGATCAGCAAGGTATCGAAGGCGGTGATGACGATACCGGTGGTCAGCGACACCCCCAGCAGCAGGTGAAATGCCAACGCGCAGCCGAGCACTTCGGCGAGGTCGGTGGCAATGATGGAGATTTCGGCCAAGGCCCACTGGGTGCGGGCCGAACGCTTGCTGTAGCGTTCACGGCACAGCTGCGCCAGGTCCTTGCCGGTGGCGATGCCGAGCCGCGAGCACAGGCACTGCACCGCCATCCCGGCGAGGCTGGCCAGCAACACCACAAACAGCAGGCTGTAGCCATAACGCGAACCGGCTTCGATGGCCGTGGCCCAGTTGCCCGGGTCCATATAGCCGATGGAGATGAGCAGGCCGGGGCCTGCAAACATCAGCGCGCGCTTGAAAAACGACGCCTTGGGGTCAACGGCAACGGAGCCGGCCACTTCCGGCGGGCAAAAGGGGGCGGTAGCGATTTTTGGCAGGCTGAATTTCACGCGCGATTCCAGGTAAACACACAAGACAGGCACGCAGCTTAGCAGTCAGACACAACCGTGCGCATCACCGTGTCCCGAGGCAGATCGAACGCTTCGACCACCTGCACCACCAGGTCCAGCTCCTGGTTCAAGGCTTCGCGCTCCATGCGCTGGCGAATCACCCCGACCACCAACACCGCGAGGGTGGTGATGGAATACGCAGGGCCTGAGAACGCCCGTACGCCACTCACCAGCAACATCGCCGCCGCAAGCGCCTGGCCCACCACCGGAATCGCCGAGGCAGCGCCGCGTCTCAACATGAATCCGGTCAGCCCCGCCAGCGCAGTGCCGCTCAAGGCTGTGGTGGCCGAGCGGCCGACAGCGAAGCGATTGAACAGACCCTGCTCCTTTTGCGCCGCGGCCCGCAGTTCGGCGTCGAACCGTTGACGGTCGGCCTGGCTGAGTTTGTCCTTGTACTGCTCGATCAGTTTCTCGGCGACCTGCGCTTCAAGGTCGGCAAGCGCCACACTGGCGATCGGCTCGGCGAATTTGATCCCCAGCCGCCCCGCCACGTCCTGGGCGATCTGGCGATAACTCACGCCATGCCCGCGGGCAATGTTCATGAGGCTGTCGCCGCCCATGCGCTGCAGTTCGATGGCCAGCTTGCGGGGTTCGCGCACCGAGGCGTCAATCGAGGCGCTGCGCTTTTGCGCCATCAGCTCGGCCAAAAACTTCAACTCGTCCGGCCGTGCCTGCACCAGCACAGGGAACAGGTCGACATCCTCCTCGGCAAACCGTACCTCGCTGCTGCGCGGGTCAAAGCGGATCATGCCGCGCCGCTCCTGCAACAGGTCGGTGTACTGCACCACCGTCTTCAGCTGGGGCCAATACGCCGCATGGTCGAAGCTGGCCAGATGCACATTGGTCACCTTGGCCTTGAGCGCAGGCGTGACGGGGATGGCATAGCGGCCGATACAACGCTCGGTGTCGGGCTTTATCGCCAATGCCCAGTCCTTGCTGGAGTGGCAATTGATGACACGCCCCGTCAACGGCGCCGCCACCTGCTCCCAGGGGCTCGATGTACAGATGGCGCCGCCCATCAGCAGCACATTGTTCAGCGGCAGCTCGCGCGCGGTTTCAGGGCTGGCGAGCAGGCTTTTGACGAGAATGCGCGCGCCCAGGGAATGACCGATCAGGTTGATGCGGCGCACCGTCAGTGACTCGCCATGCAGGTAATTGGCCAGCTCCGGCAGCAAGCTTTTGGCCACCTCATCCACCCGCGTCTCGACGCTTTTGTAGTGGTCGAGAAAATACGCAATCGCCTTGCCCAGCCCCACGGTTGCCGCGCCCAGGCCGCCACCGCCGAGCATCGAGGCGATCACGTCCTTGAACGGTGCAAACAGGTTTTCCAGAAAATGCCCGGCCGGCCAGAACAGCATCAGGTTGGTCGAGCCTTCGATACCTGCCAGCTGCTGCTTGAAGTTACCCAGCTGTTGCTGGTTGAAGAATGCCGAGTAACCGTGGACATAGAGATTGAGCACATCGCCCTGAGGCTCGCCACACAATACGAACGTGGGCTTGCGGGTGCGGTGCATTTCATCCCACTGGTGCTGCATGGGGCGGTGACTCCTGGCGACGATGGAAGGCGATGGTAACAAAGGGCAGCCAGGGGCAATGTGAAAAAAGCATGGCGCTCGCGGCCTTCAGCAAGCGAAGTTGTCGATCTTCACCTGCCCGTCGGGAAACGTCGCGATGATTTCCAGCTCACCCCCCATGGCGCGTATGTAGTCACGCAAGGTACTGATATACATGTCAGTGCGGCGTTCCATTTTAGAGACCGCAGCCTGGTTGATCTTCAACGCCTTGGCCAGGCTTTCCTGGCTCAACTGCTGGGCTTTACGCAGCTCATGCAGCGGCATTTCTCTCACATGCTGCGCGAATATCTGCTCGGCCTCAGCCCGCGATTCGGGTGACATGCGAGCTTGAAGTTCAGCGAATTTTCTAGCCATGGTTACGGCCCTCTCTACGCAATGTTTCCAAATGAACGTCATACAACTTATCTGCCACGGGGACGTGCTCTTCGTACCATCGATGTCGCGATGTTTTATCGCCACCTATCAGCAGCAATGCGCAACGGCGGGGATCGAATGCATACAGCACCCGATAAGGGCGACCGGCGTGCTGCACCCTTAGCTCTCGCAGGTTACCGTGTCGAGATCCCTTGACATCGCTGCTGTGGGGAAAGCGCAGACCTGGTCCAAACAGCCCCAGCAGATCAACGCTGGCAGATACCGAGGATTGCTCTCCTGCATCCAGATCAGCCCACCAGTCTCCGAATTCGTCCGTGTATTCTATGTCCCAACTCATGCAAATATGCCACCCATGGAATATAAACTCAATGGCATAACCCTAGACCGTAAGACTTTCCTCGCCAGTGGCAAATTATTTGTACGTACTACAAGTCTTGGCCGATGCGCACGCGCGGCAAAAATACAATTCTCAGTCGGCAAAAAGCGCTCTAATAGCGCCCTGTTGACTGGCTTTGAAGATTCTGGAGTTCGCAATGCCCCATGAAGGCAACCTGTTACAAGCAGCCGTGGTGTTTCTGCTCGCCGCCGTGCTCACCGTGCCGTTGGCCAAGCGCCTGCAACTGGGCGCGGTGCTCGGCTATCTGTTCGCCGGGGTGATCATTGGGCCGTCGGTATTGGGCCTGGTGCGTAACCCGCAGAGCGTGGCGCAGTTCTCCGAACTGGGCGTGGTGCTGCTGCTGTTCATCATCGGCCTGGAGCTGTCGCCCAAGCGTTTATGGGTGATGCGCAAGGCGGTGTTCGGCATCGGCCTGGCGCAGGTGCTGCTTACCGGTCTGGTGATGGGCGCGGTGGCGCTGTGGCTGTTCGGTCAGGCGTGGAACAGCGCGATTGTGCTGGGCCTGGGCCTGGCGCTGTCGTCCACGGCGTTCGGCCTGCAAAGCCTGGCCGAGCGCAAGGAACTCAACCAGCCCCACGGGCGCATGGCCTTTGCGATCCTGTTGTTTCAGGACATCGCCGCCATCCCGCTGATCGCCATGGTGCCGTTGCTGGCCGGCGGCAGCCACCCCACCACCGAGTCCGAAGGCCTGCAGCACGGCTTGCAGGTGCTGGGCAGTATCGCCGTGGTGATCATCGGCGGGCGTTACCTGTTGCGCCCGGTGTTTCGCATCGTGGCCAAAACCGGCCTGCGCGAAGTGTCCACCGCCACCGCGCTGCTGGTGGTGATCGGCACGGCCTGGTTGATGGAACTGGTCGGCGTGTCCATGGCTCTGGGCGCCTTCCTCGCCGGCCTGCTGCTGGCAGACTCCGAGTACCGTCACGAACTGGAGTCGCAGATCGAACCGTTCAAGGGCCTGCTGCTCGGGCTGTTCTTTATCAGTGTGGGCATGGGCGCCAACCTCAGCCTGCTGCTCAGTTCGCCGCTGGTGGTCATCGGCCTGACCCTGCTGTTGATCGGCCTCAAGCTGCCGATCCTGTATGCCGTGGGCCGCATGGCCGGTGACCTCAATCGCGAAAGCGCCCTGCGCCTGGGCGTGGTGCTGGCGGCCGGCGGTGAGTTTGCCTTCGTGGTGTTCAAGATCGGCCGTGACCAGGGCCTGTTCGAACCGCAGTTGTACGACATTCTGGTGCTGACCATCACCCTGTCCATGGCCATCACGCCGCTGTTGCTGCTGATCTGCCCGAAGCTGTTCAAGCGCAAGACCAGGCCGCTGGAAGTGCCCGAGGAATACCGCGCCATCGAAGGCGATGCGCCACGCGTGGTGATCGCCGGCATGGGCCGCATGGGGCAGATCGTCGCGCGGATCCTGCGCGCGCAGAACATTTCGTTCATCGCCCTCGACACCTCGGTGGAAACCATCGAGTTGACCCGCAGCTTCGGCGGGATGCCGGTGTTCTACGGCGATCCGCAGCGTCCGGAAATCCTTCACGCGGCCAAGGTCGACCAGGCGGAATTTTTTGTGATCGCCATGGACGACCCCGAAATCAACATCAAAACCGCCGAACTGGTGCGCAACCTCTACCCGCACATGAAGATCATCGCCCGCGCACGTAACCGCCAGCACGTGCACCGCCTGGTGGACCTCGACGCCTCGCCGATTCGCGAGACCTTCTACTCCAGCCTCGAAATGAGCCGCCGTACCCTGGTTGGCCTGGGGTTGAGCCAGGCCCAGGCCGATGCGCGCATCAGCCGCTTCAGGAACCACGACCTGCAAGTGCTCGCCGCCCAGCATGCGGTATACGACGACGCGGCCAAGGTCATGCAGACCGCCCAGGAAGCCCGCACCGAACTGGCGCGGCTGTTTGAGATGGATCGGCTTGAGGAAGAGTCCGACAAGGCGTGAGGCCGGGGGAGGAACGATCTTGCAAATTTTCTGACAGAATAAGGCGCAATTTCGTTTTATCACCGGAGTGCTTCATGGCCACTTTCACCAAGACCGCCGTCCTGCTTGCCCTCGCACTGACCGCCGGCAGCGTGTTCGCTGCCGCCAAGCCAAGCACACAGACCATCTCCACCCTGGGCGGCAAGTTCACCTTCAGCCTGCCCAAGGCCTACGTCGCCGATACCCTGCCGGCCGGCAAGGCCGAGGATGGCACCGGCGACACCCAGGGCACCCTGTACGCCAATCAGAGTACGAAAAGTGTGGTGATCGTCGCCGAAACCGTGCGCAAGGACGGGGTAAAGATCGAGGACAACGACCCCAAGTTCCTTGACGGCGCCGTCGCCGGTTTCATCAAGGACCAGAGCGCCGCCCTGCCCGACTTCAAGAAACAGAGCGAGAAAAAGCTCAACTTCAAGGGCCTGGGCATGCGTCAGGTCGACAGCACCGCTACCCAGGGCGGCGGCAAGACCTTGAACTCCACGTTCCTCGGCGGCTCGGGCAACCAGTTGCTGGTGATCCAGGCCATTTCGCGGGCCGATGATGTGAAGGGGCACGCCGAACTGGTGAAACAGATCACCGGCAAATAACCCACTTCCCACAACCAACACAAAACCCCTTGTGGGAGGGGGCTTGCCCCAATGCCGTTCAGTTAAGCGCAGCTCCCCTGTGGGAGCGGCGGTGCGACGATTCGACTTGCCCGCGAAAGCGGTGGGTCTTCAACATCAATGTTTGCTGGGCCGACGCCATCGGGAGCAAGCCCCCTCCCACATTTTGTACAGCGTTCGCAAACCATTCCGGTCGGCGCTCAGGCCGCCGCGCTTTTGCTTTTGATCTGGAAGCGCCCCGTCAAACACGCTGGCCGAACGCAGGTTTTGGAGCGTGGGTAACCCGGCAGGACGCCGGGTTACCCGCCGTCAGGGCGGAACCCTAAGCCGCCGTTACCGAACAAACCGATATGTACACCGAAAAGTCGCACCGCTCGTTGCTTCGAGCATCACGCTGGCTTAACTGAGCGGCATTAGGGCTTGCCCCCCTCACACATTGCAACCGTGCTCACTTCAGGTTCGATTCAAGCCAGGCCTTCAGGTCCTGCACCTCCGCTTCGCTGATCGTGTGGTTCATGCCTTCATAGGTATGAAACTGCGGCTTCAACCCCAACCCCACCAGCACCTCGTTCGCCCGCGTCGCCGACGCATACGGCAGCGCCTGATCCAATGTGCCATGGCCAATAAAGATCGCCAGCCTGCCCAGCGCGTCATCGGGCTTGAGCTCAGCCTTGAGTACCGGCAGCACGCTGCCGCTCAGCGCCGCGATGCCCCGCAGCAGCTCAGGCTTACGCAAGCCCACCTCGTAGGACATGATCGCGCCCTGGCTGAACCCCACCAGGAACACGCGATCACTCTGGGTGTGGTACTTGACCGTGGCCTTGCGCACAAAGTCTTCAATCAGCGCGGCGCTGCGCTGCAGGTCAGCGGTCTCGCCGTTGTAATCACGCTCGCCGGTGGTCTTGGTGAACCAGCGATAGCCATGGGGGTCCACCGGCGTTGGCGCGCGGGTCGACAGGTAGGTCCAGGTCGAGGGCAACGCGTCCTTGATCCCGAACAGATCCTCCTCGTCGCTGCCGAACCCGTGCAGGAAGATCACCAACGGCTGGTTGCGCGCATCGCCCTGGGTCTGTTCCAGGTAGGACAACGGCAAATCGGTGTGCAGGTTCGAGTCGGCGTGGGCGGCAGCGGCCACCAGGGTCAGTGCCAGGGCAAACAGTTTGAGCATGGGAGGTCACCTCAGGGTTTGCGCAACAGATAAGTGTCCATGATCCAGCCATTTTCCAGGCGCGCGGCCTTGCGCACCCGTTCGATTTCTTCAGCCACTTCACTGACCTTGCCGCTGATCAGGATTTCATCCGGCGTGCCCAGGTAGGCCCCCCAATAAATATCAAAGCCCTGCTCAGCCACGCTGCGGTAGGAGTCTTCGGCATCGAGCATCACCACCAGCGTATCCGCATCACTGGCCTGCCCTGCCGCCAAACGCCGGCCGGTGGTAATTTCGACGGACTTGCCGATGCGGTTCAACGGCACTTTATGTTGCGCGGCCAGGGCCTGCACGCTGGTGATGCCGGGGATCACTTCGAACTCGAATTCGCACTGACCTGCGGCCAGAATCGCCTGCAGAATGCGAAGGGTGCTGTCGTACAGCGCCGGGTCGCCCCAGGCCAGGAACGCACCGACCTCGCCGTCGGCCATGTGCTCATTGATCAGGCGTTCAAAAGTGGCTTGCTTGTCGCGGTTAAGCACCTGCACCGCCGTGGTGTAGTCGATCTCACCGCGCACGCGCTCGGGGCAATCGGCCTCGACGAAGCGGTAGCCGGGTTCGGTGATGTAGGTTTCGCATATCTCGCGGCGCAGGTCGATCAGCTTGTCCTTGCTCTGGCCTTTGTCCATCAGGAAGAACACGTCGGTGCGGTTCAGCGCCTTCACCGCCTGCATCGTGATGTAGTCAGGGTTGCCGGCGCCAATGCCGATGATCAGGATGCGTTTCATGGGGTGCTCTCAGTGCGGGGCGTGGATGTTGCCATGTTCGGACGGCCAGGGGTGAGTGTCCAGGCGCAGACGCCACACGCCGGTAAAGCGCAGCTCGATGCAGGACAGTGGCGCGACGTCGATCCGGTAGATCATCTCGACCGGCATCCGCAGCACCTGCAGCATCGCCGCGCGGATCACGAACGGATGGGTCACGGCCAGCACATGGCCGGGTTGGGTTTGCAGCTGCTTGAGCCACTGCGCGATCCGCTCGCACAACGCATCCACCGATTCGCCACCATGGGGCGCACCGGCGCTGTCGGCGAGCCAGGCCCTCACCGCGTGAGTGTCGAGCTGGTCAATCGCCTGGCCTTTCCAGCGGCCCATGTCGAGGTCACGCAGAGCGGTTTCCAGCGTGGCCTCGTTACCGAACAGGCTCGCGGTCTGACGGGTTCGCAGCTCGGGGCCGCACACCAGTTGCGGGGGTTTGCTGAAGCGACCGGCCAGGGATAACGCGTCACTCTGCCAATCCATTACCACCGAGTCGTCATCGGCAAATCGCGCGTATTTCTGCGCGGGAGTGGCGGCGTGGCAGACAAGGGTCAACCGGGTGGGTTGCATCGCGGGTTCACTCTGGGTTGGCATGCAGTCCGCCCTGAAACGGCGAAGTTGTATTCATATGTTACAACAAACCTGGAAAAGGCCGCTGGACGCTGGGCCAACAGCCCGCAGCGTGCGGCCTTGAGCCGTTTTTTTCAAATTGGATCCCCTTCCTGTGGCGAGGCTGTACTAGCATAGGTGCTGGCGGGATGGACTATCACTGTGGGTTATTCGTATTGGCACCTGAACCCCGTCGCTGCAAGGCCGAATACCCGCACCTGACACTCATGGACGATTGGATGAACGCTCAGCTGTTTCCTCATATAGGCAAAGTCATTGCCAGCACCGGGAGCCGACATTTCCCACGCATGCTGCACGACCTGATCCTCACCCAACTGGCGGTGGACGCTACCCATATCACCCAATTGCGAGTGAGCCCCGAGGGGCATACGCGGCGCAAAATCAGCCCGGTCTACACCGATTCGATGGCAACGCTGGGCGAGGAACAGCCCGCAGCGCAACTGCACCTGACTCGGCGCAAGGATGACGTGCGCTACATCCTCTCGGTCTACCGTTCGCACCAGTCCGAAAGCTTTTCGCCGCAGGAACGCAACATGCTGCAGGAGTTTTCCACGCTGTTGCTGCCCATGGTGGAAAAACACATCACGGCGATCCAGCCTGGCAACGACAGCGAACCGGTGGCGGCAAAACATCAGGGCATCGAAACCCTGCGCAAGCGCATCGAGGAGCGCCTGGTGCAATCGGGGCTGACCCTGTCCACCCGCGAGCTGGAAGTGTGCGTCGGCCTGCTGGCCGGGAAAACCGCGCCAGAGCTGGCCGAACAACTGGCGTTGAAGGTCAACACCATCGAAAGCTACCTCAAGCGCGCGTCGATCAAACTGGGTATCAGCGGGCGGCATTCGCTGTTGCGGTGGATGTATGCCACCGAGAACAACAGCGGTCTTTAAGCCAGCATCCAGCAAATTGTGGGAGGGGGCTTGCTCCCGATTGCAGCGTGTCAGCCACTGCATGTGCGACTGAAACACCGCGATCGGGAGCAAGCCCCCTTCCACCTTTGTCAATCTCTGGCCAACGCCTCAATCGGATCCAGCCGCGCCGCATTCCTTGCCGGCACAAACCCGAACACAATGCCGATCAGCGTGGAACAGGCAAACGCGGTGACCACCGAGCCCACCGAAAACACCATCTCCCACTCTTTCACAAACAGCGAAAACAGGTAGCCGATGGCGTAGGACAGCGAGATCCCGATGATCCCGCCGATCAGACACACCATCACCGCCTCCACCAGAAACTGCTGGCGAATATCCGACTGCCGCGCGCCCACCGCCATACGAATGCCGATCTCGCGGGTCCGCTCGGTGACCGACACCAGCATGATATTCATCACACCGATACCACCCACCAGCAACGAAATCACCGCGATCAGCGACAGCAGCAAGGCCAGGGAGCGGCTGGTGTTTTGCACGGTCTGCATGATGCTGTCGAGGTTATTGGTGAAGAAATCCTTGGTGCCGTGGCGTTGCAGCATCAGCTTATTGACGTTGTCCTCCACCACCTTGCTCGGCTGGCCGTCCTTGATGCGCACGGTGATGCTGTCCAGATGACGCTGACCCAGCACGCGCCCCGCCGCCGTCTCGTAAGGCACCCACACGTTCAGCGACTTGCTGGCGGCGAACATGTTTTTATTCTCGGCCGTCACCCCGATCACCGTGCACGGCAGGTTGCCCACCAGAATCACCTGGCCGAGCGGGTCGACATGCGCGCCAAACAGGCGCTGGCGGGTGTTGTGGTCGATCACTACCACCTGGGCCTGGCGCCGCGCATCGTTTTCGCTGAAGGCAATACCGGCTTCGAGCTTCAGGCCCTTGACCTTGAAGTAGCGCTCGCTCACCCCGTTGACCTGCGCATCCAGGTCGATATTGCCAAAGCGCAGCAGCAGGTTGCGGCCCACCACCGGCGTGGCGCTGTCGACGTAATACAGCTGGTTCAACGCGTCCACATCCGAGGGCATCAGCGTCTCGATGGCCGAAGCACGGCTGTCGCCGAAACTGGTGCCGGAAAAAATATCGATGGTATTGCTGCCGATGGCCTGGATGTCCTTGAGCACGTAGCGCTTGGCCCCTTCGCCGATGGCCGAGATCGACACCACCGAGGTGATGCCGATGACGATGCCGAGCATGGTCAGCAGCGTGCGCATGCGGTGCGACACCAGCGCGACCCAGGCCATGTTGAACGCCTCCTTGAACAACCCCAGGCTCGCCACCAGCCGCCGCGCACCACTGCGTCGTGACTCGATGGGCGTTTCGCCGGGCAGCTCGAGGCCGACACTGGCATTGGCCTTGTCGCTGACGATCTCGCCATCGCACACCTCGACGATGCGCTGGGCATTGGCCGCCACCTTGGGGTCGTGGGTGACAATGATCACCGTATGCCCGGCCGCGTGCAGCTCGGCGAGGATGCGCATCACCTCCTTGCCGCTGTGGGTGTCGAGCGCCCCGGTGGGCTCGTCGGCGAGGATCACTTCGCCGCCGTTCATCAAGGCCCGGGCGATACTCACCCGTTGCTGCTGACCGCCGGACAACTGACTGGGCCGGTGGCGGGTGTGCCCGGCCAGGCCCAGCCGCGTCAGCAGTTCGCGGGCGCGGCTGTGGCGCTGAGTCTCGGGGGTGCCGGCGTAGATCGCCGGCATTTCCACGTTGTGCAACGCGCTCAGGTGCGCCAGCAAATGGTAGCGCTGGAAGATAAACCCGAAGTAATCGCGGCGCAGCTCCGCCAGTTGCTCATCGCCCAGGGAGCGGGTCTCGATGCCGTTGATTTTGTAGCTGCCAGCGGTGGCGTAATCCAGGCCGCCGAGGATGTTCATCAAGGTGGACTTGCCCGAGCCGGACGCGCCGATGATCGCGACCATCTCCCCCGCCTGGATGGTCAGGTCGATGCCCTTGAGCGCAATGAATTCACGCTCGCCGGCCATGAAACTGCGGGTGATGCCCTTGAGCTCCAACAGTGGCTGGGTCATGGCTTAGTTCCCCGCCACGGCAGGCGTGGCGTCGCCGATCACCACTTTGTCACCCTCGACCAAGCCGTCGAGGATCTGCACCTTGACGTTGTTGTTGATGCCGGTCTTCACGTTGCGCGCCTGCGCCTTGCCCTTGGCATCCAGCACCCGCAGCGCATAGCTGCCATCGTTGTTGCGCGCGCCCAGCGCCGCCACCGGTACCATCAGCGCCCCCTGGGCGGTGTCGAGCACGATGCGCACCTGGGCGGTCATGGCGATGCGCAGGCGATGGTCGGGGTTGGGCACGTCGAACAGCGCGTTATAGAACACCGCCGTGTTCTGCTTGGGCGTACCGGCGCTCTGGGTCTCGAGGAAGTTCTGCGGCGCCGGCTCCGTGCCGCGCAGTTTGGCGTAGTAGCGCTTGTCGGCCTCGCCGAGAATGGTGAAATACACCTGCTGGCCGGGGCTGATATGAATCACATCCGCCTCGGACACCTGGGCCTTGACGGTCATGGTGTCCAGGTCCGCCAACTTGAGCAGCACCGGCGCCAGCTGGTTGGCGATCACCGTCTGGCCTTCCTGGGTGACGATGCCCACCACATCGCCGTCGATCGGCGCATTGATGCGGGTGTAGGTCAGGTTGACCTTCGCGGTGTCGATCTGGATATGCGCGCTCTTGATCTGCGCATCCAGCGACAGCAGGTTGGCCTGCTGCACCTGGTAGGTTGACTCGGCGTCTTCGAAGTCCTGACGGGACACTGACTCGTCGATCTGCAGGCCCTTGTAGCGCTCGTACACCGACTTGGCCTGCTTGAGCTGCGCCGCCGTGGCGCGGCGCTGGGCCTGGAGGTTTTCTTCGTCGACCTGGGCCTTGCGCAGGGTGTTCTGCAGGATCAGGGGGTCGATTTCGGCGAGCCACTGGCCCTTTTTTACCTTGTCGCCGACTTTGACCTTGAGTGATTTCAACTGGCCGGAGACCTGGGCGCCGACGTCGACTTGTTTGATGCCTTCGAGCAGGCCGGTGGCCAGGACGGCGTTTTCGATATCGCCGCGTTCGGCGGTGGCCGTCAGGTATTGGGGGGTGTCGGCGGGGGTCTGTAGGGTGTAAATGATCAGGCCTATGGCGATGGCCAACAGGGTGAATAAGCCGATTTTGCGGAATTTAGACGTTTGCATAAATGCCCATAAAAGATGATGAGGTTTTTGGGGGTATATCCGTTGCTGCGGTTACGGTTGCTTAGGGTTCCGCCCTTACGGCGGGCCACTTTGGAAAAGCCGGAATGCCGGCCCAGCCCAAAGTAACCAAAGGGCTCTTGCCCCAACACTCGGCACCTCGCCCGGGCTCGGTGTGCCCGAGATCAGAAGCAAGATCAAAGGCCAAAGCCAAAGCCAACGCAGAGCCAAGCAGATTGATACTCTCCTGAAAGATGGCGATCCAAAGGTGGGAGGGGGCTTGCTCCCGATGGCAGTGTGTCAGCTACCAATAAGCTGACTGACCCACCCTCATCGGGAGCAAGCCCCCTCCCACGTTTTGAGCGGCATACACCCGTCACGACACCACCTCCCCAACCACCAACGACTCAAGCCACCACTTGGCCAACCCAGAAACATTGGGCGCCTTGAGCAACGTGAAGTGATTCCCCCCGCCATACCAAACCTCAAAGCCATCCCCCTGCCCACGCCACCCCTCAATCATCGCCCCCTGCTCCCGCAGATTGCCCACCGCATCCAGCGCAGGATCCTGCGCCAACACCAACCTCACCACCCCGCCATACCGCCGCCCAGGCCGATACACCGTGCGCAACGCCGCCGCATACGTACGCGCCGGCCCCACCATCGCCTCCACCGCCGCCCGCGCGGGCAGCAATCCGACCGCCACCATCCCCGTATGCAACGCGAGCCGCTGCGTCACCTCATCGCGGCCGGCAAATTCCACCGGATCAATCCCCAGCGGCCGGCCGGCCGACAACTGCATCGCCTCGATCAACCGCAATAACGCCGCCGTCGATGTATACGGCCGTCCCACCACGCCATTGCCGCCCGGCGCTTCACTGTCGATCACCGTCAACGACGCCACCTCGCGCCCGGCCGCCTGCAAGCGCAGCGCCATCTCCAGCGCCACCCAGCCGCCGAACGAATGCCCGAGCAGATGCACCGGCCCATGCGGGCATTCCTGTTCCAGCGCCGTGAGGTAACACTGCGCCGCCGCCTCGACCTGGCTGTGAGGCACCGCCTCGCCGTCCAGCCCGCGCGGCTGCAGGCCGAACAGCGGCCAGTCACGCCCGAGCGCTTCGCCCAAGCCGACGAACCCGGTGACGCTGTCGCCCGCCCCCGGTACGCAGAACACCGGCGCAAACCCCGGTCGGCCGCTCTGGATACGCAGCAGCGGCTGATGGGCCGCCTGCGTCACCGGTAACGAGGCTGCCAGGGCAGCCGACATCGCAGCCCCCAGCTCGCGGATATGCGGCGCCTTCATCATGCTCTGATGCGTGCCAGGCACTTCGATCTGGCGCAGTTGCCCCGGCGCCAGCGCGTCGCTCCAGCCCAGGGAATCACTGCGCCGCGACAGCTCGGTGAGCCGCTCCTGCGCGCTGAACAAATGCACCGCCACCGGCAGCGGGAACAGGCTGTAATGGGCCAGCGCGTGCCCGTGGCCGACCTCGCGTTCGATGAAGCTGATCAAATCGGCGTCTTCGGCCGCCGCCATTTGCGGGTGCAGCAAACCTTCATCGCGACAACATTGCAGCAAGCCAGCAAGGTCCAGCTGTTGAGTGTCTGCTTCCAGTTGCGCCAGTCTTGCCACTTCATCAACACCTCCTTGTACGGTCCAATGTGCAGTGCACTGCAGTAGCAGATGCCGCTTGAGCGCCTGCGGTCCTTCCCAGCGCGCCTTGCCCTGGTCGGTCATGCGCGGCACGAAGCTGTCGATCAAGCCGAGGAACGCCACCGGCTCATCCAGCCCCAGCAACTGCATCGCCACTTCATAAGCGAGCACGCCGCCAAACGACCAGCCCGCGACCCGGTAAGGTCCGTGCGGCTGAATCTCGCGGATCAGGCCGACCATGCGCGCCGCCAGGCCTTCCATGGTGTTCAGGTGCGACTCGCCCAGCGCCAGGCCCGGCAAGCCGTAGATCGGGTAGTCACCGGCCAGATGCTGGCCCAGCGCCGGGAAATACACGTCCATGCCGCTGAACTCGTGCACCAGAAACAACGGCGGCTGCGTGCCGCTGCTGCGCACGGTGATCACCGTGGTGTCGCGCACCGTCTGCGCATTGCGCTGGCGCAGCATCGATGCCACGTTCGCCACGCTGGCGTGCTCGAACAGTTCGGCCAGGCTCACCGCAAGCCCTGCGTCCTCCATCAGGCTGACCAGACGGATCGCGAGCAATGAATGCCCGCCCAGTTCGAAGAAACTGTCATCGCGCCCCACCTGCTCCAGCTTGAGTACCTCGGCCCACAGGTGCGCCAGGGTCTGCTCCAGAGCATCGCGCGGTGCTTCGAACACGGCCCCGGCCAGGGCCTGCACAGCGGGAACCGGTAAGGCCTTGCGGTCGATCTTGCCGTTGCCGGTCAGCGGCAGCCGCGCCAGTGGCAGGTAGGCCGACGGCACCATGTAGTCCGGCAGTTGCGCCTGCAGATGGGCGCGCAGGCTGTCGCTGCCGACGGGTTCGCCCGCCCAGGTGAAATAGGCCACCAACCGCTTGTCACCCGGCACGTCTTCACGGGCCAGCACCACCACGTCCTGCAGTGCGGCGTGGGTCGCCAGGCGCGCTTCGATCTCGCCCAACTCGATGCGGAAGCCGCGAATCTTCACCTGATCGTCGTTGCGCCCGATGCACTCCAGCAGCCCGTCCGCCGTCCAGCGGCCCAGATCCCCGGTGCGGTACATTAGTGACCCGACATTGAACGGGTTTTGCACGAACTGTTCGGCGCTCAATTGCGCACGGTTCAGATAGCCCAGGGCCACGCCGTCGCCGCCAATGCAGATTTCTCCGCTCACGCCCACCGGTACCGGCTGCAACTGCGCATCCAGCACATAGACCCGGGTATTGGAAATCGGCCGGCCAATCGGCACGCTGTCGGCGTCCTCGGCCAGTGCGCGCACTTCATAAGTGGTCGCGTAGGTGGTGGTTTCCGTCGGCCCGTAGCAATGCACCAGGCGCAGCGCCGGTGCCCGCGCCAACAGGCTGCGGAACGCCGCCGGGTCGGCACGCTCGCCGCCGCACAACAGAATGCGCAACCCCGCCAGCGCATCGGGTATCAACTGCACGTACTGGTTGAACAAGGCCGTGGTGACGAACAGCACCGTCGCCCCCTCCAGCGCCGCGCCAAAGGCGGCCGGGTCGAGCAAGGTGGCGTGATCGATGACCTGCACCTGCCCGCCGTTGAGCAGCGGCCCCCACACATCCATGGTGCTGGCGTCGAACGCCGGGTTGGAGGCGAACGCCACGCGGTCACCGGCGTTGAAGTCGGCGTAGCCATTGTTGATGACCAGCCGGGTGATGCCACGGTGGGGCACCAGCACGCCCTTCGGCGTACCGGTGGAGCCCGAGGTGTACATCACGTAGGCCACACTGTCCGACGCCTGCGACAGGTCGGGGTTGTGCGCCGGTTGCGGATCGAACACCTCGGTGTCGAGGTCCAGGCGCGCAACCGTGTAGTCGACGGCGATGTCGCTGCGGGTCAGCAGCCGCACCGCGCCGCTGTCCTGCACCATGAAACCCTGGCGTTCGGCGGGCGCGTTGATGTCCAGCGGCACATAGGCGGCGGCACATTTCAATACGGCCAACTGGCCGACAATCAAGTCAATGCCGCGCGGCAGCAGGATCGCCACGCTGTCGCCGGCACACACGCCCAGGCCAAGCAGGTAATGGGCCAGACGGTTGGCGCGGGTGTTCAGCTCGCCGTAGCTCAAGCGCTGCTCGCCGTGCACCACCGCCAACGCACCGGGACGCGCCTGCGCCTGGGCCTCGAACAGACGTTGCACCGTGTGCGCACGGGGGAATTCCCGGTCCGTGGCATTGAATGTCTCGATCACTTGCCGGCGCTCGACGGCTGGCAGGATCGACACCGCACTGATGGCGCTGTCGACGTTATGCTCCAATGCCTCCACCAGGTGCTCCAGCGCCGTCTGCAGGTAATCGCACAAACGCTGCGCGCCCTGCCCTGCGGCCGTCAGGCTGAAACCGTCGCCCAGGTCGTCGACGCTCATCGACAGGCCGTAGCTGGAACGTTCCTCGGCCTCGAGCAGATGAATACCCTGCCACGCCATGGCGGCCTCGGCGCTCATCGCTGCCGCCGCCCCGGCACTGTGGCGATAGTTGAACAGCACGTTGAACAACGGCGTGTTCGCCGGCACGCTGCTGCAGCGTTGGGCCAGGGCCAGCGACGCGTGCTCATGACGGAGCAGGCGCGACAGGCGCGCATGGGTGTCGCGCAGCGCACTGCGCACCGAGTGTTCACCGAGGTCGACGCGCAGCGGCAAGGTGTTGATGAACACCCCCATCGCGCGCTCGGCGCCTTCGCCACCCTGCAGGCGGCCCAGCATCACGCTGCCGAACACCACGGTGTCGCGACCGGCCACCTTGCCCATCACCTGCGCCCAGCCCAGGTGCATCAGGCTGGCGGCACTCACACCCGCGCGGCGGGCCTGGGCACGCAGGCGCTGGCTCAGCGCGCTGTCGAGCAGGCGTTGCGCTTTTTCATCCGCGCCCGGCACACAGAGCAGGGTCGGCTCGTCGACCTGACCCAGCATGTCGCAAAAGAACGCTTCGTGCTCCTGCTCGGTCATGCCCAGCCGGGTCTGCGCCACGTAGTTGCGATAAGGCACCGCCGTTCCCAGTGCTGCGCCCTCGCCGCTCAGCAACGCCTGCATATCGTGCTTGAGGATTTCCAGGGTGACGTGGTCCATCACCAGGTGGTGAAACAGCAGGGTCGCGACCACGCCTTGTGCCTGCTCGGTGTAGACCAGGCGCATCACCGGCGCCTGAGTCAGGTCCAGGCGCTGCGGCAACGGCCCGCTTTCAACGCGCAGCGCGGCGCTACGCCACACCACTTGCACCGGTTCCTCAAGGCCTTCCCAGTGGAACGACGAGCGCAGGATGTCATGGCGCTGGATTACCGCCTGCAACGCCTCGGCAAAGGCCTGCAGCCGCACAACGTTGTCGAACGCAAATTGCGCCTGCAACACATACACATCACCCTGCTGCACTGCGCGGTGGTGATAGAGAATCCCCGCTTGCAGGGGCGCCAGCGGGTAGATGTCCTGCACATTCGCTGCACCGCCGGGGATGGCCGCAACCACCCGGTCGATGGCCGGCTGGTCCAGCGTCACCAGGGTCAGCATGTCCGGGGTGATCGCGCGGCAATCGGCGGCGATGCCGTTGGCCGGCACGGCCACTTCGCGACTGCCGCCCAGGGTTGCCGCCAGCGCTGCCAGCGTCGGCTGGCTGAACAACACGTTCACATCCGCCGACAAGCCAAGGTGCCGCAGGCGCCCCATCAGGCTGACGGCCATCAGCGAATGCCCACCCAGTTCGAAGAAGTTGTCGTGACGCCCTACGCGCTCCACCTCCAGAAGCTCGGCCCACAGGCTGGCCAGGGCGATTTCGGTATCCCCCTCGGGCGCCTCATAGTCGCGCGCCATCACCGATTCGGCGCCCGGCGCCGGCAGGGCCTTGCGGTCGAGCTTGCCGTTGGGGCTCAGCGGCAGCGCGTCCAGGTGCACAAACGCGGCCGGTACCATGAACGCCGGCAGGTGCTGCGCCAGATGATTGCGCAGCACATCGATGTCGCTCTGCTCGCCGGTGTAGTAAGCAATCAGGCGCTGTTCGCGGGCCAGCACCACGGCTTCGTTGACTGCCGGATGTTCGGTCAGCCGCGCCTGGATTTCCCCCAGTTCGATACGCAGGCCGTGGATCTTCACCTGGTCATCATTGCGCCCCAGGTATTCGAGGGTGCCGTCGGCCAGGTAACGACCGACATCGCCGGTGCGGTAAAGGCGCCCACCGGTAAATGGATCGTCGAGGAAGCGCTCGGCGCAAAGCTCGGGCCGGTTCAGGTAACCGCGCGCCACCTGCACGCCGCCGATGTACAGCTCGCCGACCACGCCGAGGGGCACCGGCTGCATCTGCGCATCCAGCACATACATGCGGGTATTGGCGATCGGTTTGCCGATCGGTGTGTTATCCGGCATCTCGGCGCGTATGCAGCGCCATGCCGTCACATCCACCGCCGCTTCGGTGGGGCCGTACAGGTTGTACAGGCCGATCCCCGGCAGTTGCTGTTTGAAGCGTCGCACCAGGCTGCCCGGCAGCGCTTCACCGCTGCACATCACCTGCCGCAGCCCCGCCGCCTGGCCGACATCGCCGTGGGCGAGGAACACATCGAGCATCGACGGCACAAAGTGCAAGGTGGTGATCGCTTCGGCTTCGATGACCTCGCACAGGTAGGCCGGGTCCTTGTGCCCGCCGGGACGCGCCATCACCAGTCGCGCACCGGTAAACAGCGGCCAGAAGAACTCCCACACCGACACGTCGAAGCTGAACGGGGTTTTCTGCAGCACCGCGTCAGCGGCCGTCAGGGCATATTCGTCCTGCATCCACAGCAGACGGTTGACCACCCCACTGTGGTCGTTGATCACGCCCTTGGGCTGGCCGGTGGAACCGGAGGTGTAGATCACATAGGCACTGGCCGCGACCACGTTCGGGTTAGCGACCGGCAGGTGCTGCCAGCACGGCACATCCAGCTCGACCACCGGGACTTCGCCGAGCAAACCACGGGTGGCGACCTGGGCCAGCACCACCTGTGGTGCGCTGTCCTGCAGCATGTAGGCAATGCGTTCGCGGGGATACGCCGGGTCCAACGGCACGTAGGCAGCACCGGCCTTGAGCACTGCGTACAGGGCGATGACCATGTCCAGGCCGCGCTCGGCGCACACCGCCACTCGCGCATCCGGTTGCACACCCAGCGCCAGCAGGTGATGGGCCAACTGGTTGGCCCGGGCATTGAGTTCGGCGTAGGTCAGTTGCCGGGTGCCGGCCTTGACCGCCAGCGCATGAGGCGTGCGCTCGACCTGCGCTTCGAACAGGCCGTGCACGGTCTGCTCGAGGTTGTAGTCGACGCTGGTCGCGTTGAATTCGAACAGCAACTGCTGACGCTCGCGCGCGCCCACCAGCGGCACGTGTTCGAGCACTGCCTGGTCGTCATCGACCATCGCCTGCAGCACGCGGGTGAGGTAACCGACGTAACGCTGCGCCGTCGCCTCGTCGAACAAGGCCACCGCGTATTCCAGCGTGCCGAGAATGCTGCCGCCGACTTCGCCCAGGCTCAGGGCCAGATCGAACTTGGCAAAGTGACTCTCCTCGACAATCGCTTCCAGCGTCAGGTCGCCCAGACGCAGGGCCGGCGCGCTGCTGTCCTGCCAGGTGAGCAGCGTCTGGAAGATCGGGCTGTGAGAGAGGCTGCGCGGCGGCCGCACGATTTCCACGACTTTTTCGAACGGCAGGTCCTGGTGCGACTGGGCGGCCAGAGTCACCGCCCTGACCCGCGCCAGCAGCGCCTCGGCGCTCGGCTCGCCGCTGGTGTCGATGCGCACCGCCAGGGTGTTGACGAACAGGCCGATCAGCCCTTCCACTTCGCTGCGCGTGCGGTTGGCCACCGGCGAACCGATCACCAGATCCTGCTGGCCGGACAAGCGCGCCAGCAATGAGGCCCAGGCACTCATCACGGTCATGTACAACGTCACGCCGTGACGCTGACTCAAGGCCTTGAGCCCGGCGCTCAGGCGATCGTCCAGGCGCACTTCGACGGTATTGCCGGCATAGTTCTGCTGCGCCGGGCGCGGGCGGTCGGTGGGCAGCGTCAGCAACGGCGGCGCACCGGCCAGGGCCTGCTGCCAATAAGTGCTTTGACGGTGCAGCACTTCGCCGCTCAACCACAGGCGTTGCCACACGGCAAAGTCGGCGTACTGGATCGCCAGTGGTGGCAGCGGGTCGGGCTGACCGTGACTGAACGCCTGGTACAGCGCCATCAGCTCACGGGTCAACACGCCCATGGACCAGCCATCGGAGACAATGTGGTGCAGGGTCAGCAGCAGCACATGATGATCGTCGGCCAGTATCACCAGGCGCCCACGCAGCAGCGGGCCGCGCTCCAGGTCGAACGGCGCCGAGGCTTCACCGTGGATCAACGCGTCCAGCGCCTGCTGCGGCTGCGGATGGCGACGCAGGTCCTGCACCTGCAGCGGCAGCACATCTTCCGGCGCTGCGATCAGCACCTGGGCGTCGTCACCGTGCTGGGCGAAACGACTGCGCAGGGTTTCGTGCCGCGCGACGATGCGCGCGAGGGCACGTTGCAGCGCCTGCACATGCAACTGACCACGCAAGCGCAGGCCAATCGGAATGTTGTAGGCGGTGTTGGCGCCTTCCAGCAGCGCCAGGAACCACAGGCGCTGCTGAGCGAACGACAGCGGCACCTCGTTATCCCGGTTGGCCGGCAGAATGTCCGGCAACACGCTGCGCCCCGCCAGGGCCAGCACCTGGGCGACCGCCGCCAGCTCGGGGTTGGCAAACAGGTCGGACAGCAGCAGCTCGACCCCCAGGCGCTGACGCACCTGGGACACCATGCGCATGGCCAGCAGTGAGTGCCCGCCCAGCTCGAAAAAGTGATCGCGACGCCCCACCTGCGCCACCTGCAGCACCTCCGCCCAGATCTGCGCGAGCACGCTTTCAATCTCACCCTGCGGCGCCTCGTAGTCGCGGATGAACAGCGCAGCCAGGTCCGGCGCGGGCAAAGCCTTGCGGTCCAGCTTGCCGTTGGCGGTCAGCGGCAGCGCATCAAGGCGCACGTAAGCGGCCGGGACCATGTAGTCCGGCAGGTGCGCGACGAGGTGGGCGCGAATCTCGCCGGCAGTCAGGCTGCCAGCCGACGGATGCTCGGTGAAATACGCCACCAGCCGCTCGTCACACACCAGCACCACGGCTTCCTGGATGCCCGGCAGTTGGTTGAGCCGGGTCTCGATTTCGCCGAGTTCGATACGCACGCCACGGATTTTCACCTGATCGTCGTTGCGGCCCAGGTATTCAAGGGTGCCATCGGGCAACCAGCGCGCCAGGTCGCCGGTACGGTACATGCGCCCGTGGTTGAAGGGGTCGCGCAGGAAGCGTTCGGCGGTCAGGTCCGGGCGGTTCAGGTAGCCACGCGCCACGCCGGTGCCGCCCACGTACAACTCACCGGCCACGCCCAGAGGCACCGGGCATTGCTGTTCGTCCAGCAAATACACCTGGGCATTGGCCACCGGCTTGCCGATATGCAGCGGCCGACCGACTTCGAGCAGGCCGGAGGTGGCGACCACCGTGGCTTCGGTAGGGCCGTAGTTATTGACTAGCGCAAAGGACTGCGCATGGCTGAACTGGCGCAGGCGGTCGCCGCCGATCAGCAGGGTGCGCAGGGTCGGGTGTTCGATGTGCTGACTGAAGGCGTATTCGGCCACCGGCGTGGGCAGAAAGCACACGTCCAAGGGTTGCGCGCACCACCAGGCCAGCAGCGCGTCGATGTCTTCGGCGCCGTCGTGGGCCGGCGGCAGGTGCAGGGTCGCGCCCACGCACAGTGCCGGCCAGACTTCCCAGGCCATCGCGTCAAAGCCGAAACCGGCAACGCTGGCGGTGTGGCACCCGGCGCACAGGTCGAAGGCGTGGCAATGCCAGTCCACCAGGTTGACCACGCTGTGGTGTTCCACCATCACGCCTTTGGGCAGGCCGGTGGAGCCGGAGGTGTAGATCACGTAAGCCAGGTTCGACGGCGCGACCGCAACCGCCGGATGCACAGGCTGATCCCAGGCACTGCCATCGAGTTCGATCACCGGCACGTCCACGGCGGGCAGGCGCTCGAGCAACGCATGCTGGGTGAGCACCGCTACCGGCGCGCAATCGCTGAGCAGATAAGCCAGGCGCTCGGCCGGGTGCGACGGGTCGACCGGCACATAACAGGCGCCGGCCTTGAGAATCGCCAGCAACCCGACCAGGGTGTCGAGGCCGCGCCGGGCAACGATGGCCACGCGGTCGTCGGGCTCTACGCCCAGGCCCAGCAAGTGATGAGCCAGGCCATTGGCATGGCGGTCGAATTCGGCGTAGGTCAGCTGCCGCTCACCCGCCTGCGCCGCAATCGCGTGGGGCGTGCGCGCCGCCTGGGCAACGAACCGGCCGTGCAGGGTTTGCTCGTCGCGAGCTGGCATCGCCGTCGCGTTGAAGTCCACCAGCACCTGCTGATGCTCGTGCTCATCCAGCAACGGCACTTGGGCCAGCACCGCCTGATCGTCCGCGACCATCGCCTGCAGCACGCGGGTGAAGTAACCGACGTAGCGGCGCACTGTCGATTCATCGAACAGCGCCACGGCGTATTGCAACGCGCCACTGATGCGGCCCTGCACTTCGCACAGGTCCAGGGTCAGTTCGAACTTGGCAAACAGGTTCTGTTGGGCAACGTTTTCCAGGGTCAGGTCGCCCAGCGACAGTGCTGGCGCGCTGCTGTCCTGCCACGCCAGCAAGGTCTGGAACACCGGCGTATGGGCCAGGCTGCGCACCGGCCGGGTGATCTCCACCACCTGTTCGAACGGCAGGTCCTGATGGGCCTGGGCCGCCAGGCTCTGCGCCTTGACCCGCGCCAGCAGCGCTTCAGTGCTGGGCTCGCCGGACGTGTCGATGCGCACCGCCAGGGTGTTGACGAACAGGCCGATCAGCCCCTCGACTTCACTGCGCGTGCGGTTGGCCACCGGCGAACCGATCACCAGGTCGTGCTGACCGGACAAGCGCGCCAGCAACGCCGCCCAGGCACCCATCAACGTCATGTACAGCGTCACGCCATGGCGCTGACTCAAGGCCTTGAGGCCGGCGGTCAAGCGTTCGTCAAGGCGCACCTCGACGCTGCCGCCAGTGTAGTCCTGCTGCGCCGGACGCGCGCGGTCAGTGGGCAAGGTGAGCAAGGCCGGCGCACCGGCCAGGGCCTGCTGCCAATAATCGCTCTGACGCTGCAGAACCTCGCCGCTCAACCACAGGCGTTGCCACACGGCAAAGTCGGCGTACTGGATCGCCAGCGGCGGCAGCGGGTCGGGTTGACCGTGGCTGAACGCCTGGTACAGCGCCATCAGCTCGCGGGTGAGCACGCCCATGGACCAACCATCGGAGACAATGTGGTGCAGGGTCAGCAGCAGCACATGATGATCGTCGGCCAGTACCACCAGACGCCCGCGCAGCAGCGGGCCGTGTTCCAGGTCGAACGGCGCCGAGGCGTCCTGGTGAATCAGGGCCTGCAGGGCGTGTTGCGGTTCGGCGTGATGGCGCAGGTCCTGCACGTGCAGCAGCGCCCCCTCCTCCACCGGCACGGTCAGCACCTGGGTATCGTCGCCGTACTGGACAAACCGGCTGCGCAGGGTGTGATGGCGCACCACAATACGCGCCAGCGCCTGTTGCAAGGCATCTGCCTGCAACGGCCCGCGCATGCCCAGGGCGATGGGAATGTTGTAGGCACTGTTGCCGCCGTCCATGCGCGCCAAAAACCACAGGCGCTGCTGGGCGAACGACAGCGGCACGTCGCTGTTGCCGCTGATCGGCAGAATATCCGGCAAGGTGCTGCGCCCGGCCTCGGCCAGCACCTGAGCGACCGCCGCCAGTTCGGCATTGGCAAATAGATCGGCCAGCAGCAGCTCGACCCCCAGGCGCTGGCGAATCTGCGAGACCATGCGCATCGCCAGCAACGAATGCCCGCCCAATTCAAAGAAATGATCGCGTCGGCCCACGCGCTCCACCTGCAAGACATCGGCCCAGATCTGCGCCAGCAGCGTCTCGATGTCGCCCTCGGGGGCCTCGTAGTCACGGCTGAACACGGCGGCGCTGTCCGGTGCCGGCAGGGCCTTGCGGTCGAGTTTGCCGTTGGCGGTCAGCGGCAGCGCGTCGAGTTTCATGTAGGCGACCGGGACCATGTAGTCCGGCAAATGCGCCACCAGGTGCGCTCGGAGGGTGCCGACATCCTGGGGTTCGAGTTGCGGGTTCTCGGTAAAATACGCCACCAGCCGCTCTTCACGCACCAGCACCACGGCTTCCTGAATGCCTGGCAACTGGTTGAGCCAGGTTTCGATTTCGCCGAGTTCGATGCGCATGCCGCGAATCTTCACCTGGTCGTCGTTGCGTCCCAGGTACTCGATATTACCGTCGGGCAACCAGCGCGCCAGGTCGCCGGTGCGGTACATGCGGCCCTGGCTGAACGGGTCCTGCAGGAAGCGTTCGGCGGTCATTTCGGGCCGGTTGAGGTAACCGCGCGCCACACCGCTGCCGCCCACATACAACTCCCCGGCCACGCCCAACGGCACCGGACGCTGTTGTGCGTCGAGCAGGTAGACCCGCGCATTGGCGATGGGTTTGCCGATGTGCAAGGCACGGCCCGCCTCGACCTTGCCGGAGGTGGCGACCACCGTGGCTTCGGTGGGCCCGTAGTTGTTGATCACCTCGAAGGTTTGCCCACGGTTGAACGCGCGCAGGCGGTCGCCGCCGATCAGCAGGGTGCGCAGGGTCGGGTGGTCGATCTGCTGGCTGAAGGCGTACTCGGCCACCGGCGTGGGCAAAAAGCACACGTCCAGAGGTTGCGCGCACCACCAGCCCAGCAGCGCGTCGATGTCTTCGGCGCCGTCACTGGCCGGCGGCAGGTGCAGGGTCGCGCCCACGCACAGCGCCGGCCAGACTTCCCAGGCCATCGCGTCAAAGCCGAAACCGGCGACGCTGGCGGTGTGGCGTCCGGCGCGCAGGTCGAAGGCGCGGCAATGCCAGTCCACCAGGTTGGCCACGGTGTGGTGCTCGACCATCACGCCCTTGGGCAGGCCGGTGGAACCGGAGGTGTAGATCACATACGCAAGGTTCGACGGCATAACCGCGACCTGCGGATTGCTTGCCGAGTGATGCTGCCAGGTGTAGCGGTCCAGATTGATCACCGGCACGTCCAGCGCGGGCAGGCGCTCGAGCAACGCATGCTGAGTGAGTACCGCCACCGGTGCGCTGTCGCTGAGCAGGTAGGCCAGGCGTTCGGCCGGGTGCGAGGGGTCGACGGGCACGTAGCAGGCGCCGGACTTGAGGATCGCCAGCAAGCCGGCCAGGGTGTCCAGGCCGCGGCGGGCGACGATGGCGACGCGGTCATCCGGTTTCACGCCCAGCGCCAGCAGGTGATGGGCCAGCAGGTTGGCCTGCTGGTTCAACTCGGCATAGGTCAACTGGCGGCCTTGATGCACGGCGGCGATGGCATCCGGCGTCAGCGCAGCCTGGATTTCGATGCGCCCATGCAGGGTGGTGCCCTGGGGGAAATCGGCGGCGGTCGCGTTGAGTGTTTCCAGCAGCAGGTGTTGCTCGGCCGCGGGCACCACCGGCAGTTGATCGAGCGCGGTGTGCGGTGCCTGCTCCAGGGCCGTCACCAGGTTTTCCAGGGCGGTTTGCAGATAGGCGCAGACGCGTTGCGGGTCGACCTGGGTGCTGGCCAGCAAGCTCAGGCCGAAACCGTCGCCCAGGTCATCGACGCTAAGGGTCAGCGGGTAATTGGTGCGTTCCTCGGCGCGCAGTGCCGAGATGCCCTGCCAGGCCGCAACCGCTTCGGCACTCGCCGCCGGGGCACTGTGGCGATAGTTGAGCAACGCGCTGAACAACGGCGTGGGCGCGGTCACGCCGCTGCAACGCTGGGCCAGGGCCAGCGCTGCATGCTCATGGCGCATCAAGGTGGTCAGCCGCGCGTGGGTGGCCTTGACCCCGGCGCGTACCGCCTGACCGTCGACGTCGACGCGAAACGGCAGGGTATTGATGAAAATACCCAAGGCGCGGTCCGTGGCATGGCTGCCCTGCATACGCCCCATCAGCACGGTGCCGAACACCACCTGTTGCTTGCCGGCCAGTGCGCCCAACACCTGGCCCCAGCCCATGTGAAACAGGCTCGCGGCGCTCACCCCCAATAACCGCGCCTGCGTGCGCAGGCGCTGGCACAACTCGGCCGCCAGCGGCAGGCTGACCTCGGCAATGCCGCGCGCATCGCCCTGCACATCCTGCAGGCCAAATGGCAGCGTCGGCTCACTGATGTCGCCAAGCATCTGCCGGAAGAAGCTTTCGTGTTCCTGCTCGCTGATGCCCAGACGGGCCTGCGCCACATAGTTGCGAAACGGCACGGCCTGGCCCAGCACCGCGCCCTGCCCCAACAGGCAGGCCTGCATTTCGTGGCACACCACGTCAAGGGCGCTGTGATCCAGGGCCATGTGATGGAACAGCAAGGTAGCGACGAGGCGCTGGTTGGCCAGGTCCTCGGCGTATACCAGGCGCAGCAGCGGCGCCTGCGTCACATCCAGCCGGTAGTGCCGGGCGTCGAAGCGCGCGTGCAGTTGCGCGGCGATATCGCCGTCGGCCGGGTCCAGCTCAAGGGCCTGCACCGGCAGGCGCGCCTGGCGCCACACCACTTGCGAGGGCTGTTGCAGACCGTCCCACACCACGCCGGTGCGCAGAATATCGTGCCGGTCCATGACACTTTGCAGCGCCTGGGCAAACGCCTCGAAACGCTCAAGGCTGTCGAAGGCGAACTGCGACTGCATCACATAGGGGTCGCCCTGTTCGGCGCTGACGTGGTGAAACAGAATGCCTTCCTGCAGCGGCGCCAGCGGGTAAATGTCCTGGATATTCGCCACGCCGCCGTCGACGCTGGCGACAATGCGCTCGATCTCTTCCTGGCTCAGGGTGGACAGGGTCAGCATGTCCGGGGTGATGCGCGTTGCGCCAGCGGGGATGCCATTGGCCGGCACCGGTACCTCACCGGCCTTGGTCGCTGTGTAGTCGCCGGCCTTGATCAACTCGATCAGCGCCGGTTTGTGCTCGCGCAGCGCGGCGAGTATCGCCGGCTCGCTCAATGCCTGTTTGTTGCCTTGCACCGACAACTGTTCGCCCTTGAGGGCCAGTTGGATGTCCTTGGTTTTCAGCGTCGCCAGCAGTTGATTGAGGCTCATAGGACGATCTCCATTCGTTCGGTTATAGCGGCGTAGCCGGCCAGGGTTGGCTGTTCGAACAGCGCCCGCACATCGGCTTCCATGCCTTCCTGGCGCAAGCGCCCGATCAAGCTCACGGCGAGCAGCGAATGCCCACCCAGTTCAAAGAAATTGTCATGTCGCCCTACCCGCTCCACCTTGAGCAGCTCGGCCCACAGCGCGGCCATCAGGGTTTCGGTGGCGCCTTCGGGCGTTGCGTACTCACGCACACTCATCGCCTGCAGGCCGGGTTCGGGCAGCGCCTTGCGGTCGAGCTTGCCGTTGGGGCTCAGGGGCAAGGCGTCCAGGTGCACGAACAGCGCGGGCACCATGAAGTCCGGCAGGTGCTGCAGCAGGTGCGCACGCAGGCTGTCGATCTCGGCCGGTGCGCCGGTGTAATAGGCGACCAGGCGTTCGTCACGGGCCATCACCACTGCATCCTTGACCGCCGGATGCTCGATCAGCCGCGCCTGGATCTCGCCCAGCTCGATGCGCAGGCCACGGATCTTCACCTGGTCATCGTTGCGCCCCAGGTACTCGATATTACCGTCGGGCAAGTGGCGGCCGATGTCGCCGGTGCGGTACATACGGCCGCCGTTGAACGGGTCATCGAGGAAGCGTTCGGCGCTGAGGTCCGCGCGGTTGAGATAACCGCGTGCCACCTGCACCCCGCCAATGAACAGCTCACCCACCACCCCCAGAGGCACTGGCTGCAACTGCGCATCCAGCACGTACATGCGGGTGTTGGCGATGGGTTTGCCGATGGGCGTGTTGTCCGGTACGTCCGCACGCGCACAATTCCACGCGGTGACGTCCACCGCCGCCTCGGTCGGGCCATACAGGTTGTACAGGCCGATGTCCGGCAACTGCTGCTTGAAGCGTCGCACCAGGCTGCCCGGCAATGCCTCGCCGCTGCACATCACCTGCCGCAGCGCCGCCGCCTGGCTGACATCGCCATGGGCGAGGAACACATCGAGCATCGACGGCACAAAGTGCAGCGTGGTGATGCGCTCGGCCTGGATCACCTCGCACAGGTACGCCGGCTCCTTGTGCCCGCCCGGACGCGCCATCACCAGGCGTGCGCCGGTAAACAGCGGCCAGAAGAACTCCCACACCGACACGTCGAAGCTGAACGGGGTTTTCTGCAACACCGCATCGTCGGCGTTGAGGCCATAGGCGTCCTGCATCCACAGCAGGCGGTTGACCACGCCCGCATGCTCGTTGATCACGCCCTTGGGCTGGCCGGTGGAGCCGGAGGTGTAGATCACGTAGGCCTGGTGCCGTGCGGTCAGCGCCGGCACCTCGGGGTTGGTGGCGCGCTGGTGCTGCCAGGTGCCGTGGTCGAGGTCGATCACCGGCACATTCCCCAGCAGTGCACGCGTGGCGGATTGGGCCAGCACCACCACCGGCGCGCTGTCGTGCAGCATGTAGGCGATGCGCTCCTGGGGATAGGCCGGGTCGAGCGGCACATAACCGCCGCCGGCCTTGAGGATCGCGAACAGGCCCACCACCATGTCCAGGCCACGCTCCACGCAAATGCCCACCCGCGTATCCGGCTGCACGCCGAGGTCACGCAGGTGATGGGCCAAACGGTTGGCGCGCTCGTTGAGTTGCTGGTAGGTCAGCTGTTGATGATCAGCCTTCACCGCCACCGCGTGCGGCGTACGCACCACTTGCGCTTCGAACAGGCCGTGCAGGGTCTGGTCGAGGTTGTAAGCCACCTCGGTGGCGTTGAAGCCCTGCAGCACTTGCCGACGTTCCTGCTCGCCGAGGATCGACAGGCGATTGATCGGCTGCTGCGGCGCCTGCTCCAGCGCTTCGACCAGGCGGGCCAAAGCCGTCTGCATGTAGCCGCACACCCGTTGCGCGTCCAGGCGGGCCAGAGCAGTGACATCGTAACCGTCGCCCAGGTCGTCCACATTCAGGCTCAGCGGGTAGTTGGTGCGCCCGTCGTTGGCCAGGGTCTGCATGCCTTGCCAGGCCTGCTGTGCTCCAGCCGAGCGCGTGGCCATGCCGCGATGGCGGTAGTTGAGCATTGAACTGAACAGCGGCGCCGGGACCGCCACGCCACTGCAACGCTGGGCCAGCGCCAGGGAGGCATGCTCATGCCCAAGCAATGCGCTGAGTCGATCATGGGTGGCGCGCACCGCCGTCTTGACGCCCTGAGCGTCGATATCCAGACGCAACGGCAAGGTATTGATAAACACCCCCAACGCACGGTCGGCGCCTTCGCCACCTTGCAGGCGGCCCACCAGCACGGTGCCGAATACCACGTTGTGGCGACCGGATGTCGCGGCCAGCACTTGGGCCCAGGCCAAATGGAACAGGCTCGCGGTGCTCACCCCCAGTAAACGAGCCTGGGCACGCAGGCCGCGATTCAATTGGGCGTCCAGACGCAGGCTGTATTCTTCGATTTGATGGCCGTCGCCGCGCACGTCCTGCCAACCGAACGGCAACGTCGGCTCGTCAATGTCGCCGAGCATGTCGCGGAAAAATGCTTCGTGCTCCTGCTCGCTGACGCCCAACAGCGCCTGGGCCACATAGTTGCGATACGGCATCGGCGCTGCCGTGGGCGCGCCGTGGCCGAGCAGATGGCCCTGCATTTCGCGCAGCACCACATCGAATGCCGTGTGGTCCAGGGCGATATGGTGATAGAGCAACACCACCGCTACGCGCCCGTTGGCCGGATCCTGGGCATAGTTCACGCGGATCAGCGGCGCCTGGCTGATGTCCAGACGAAAGCGCCGCGCATCGAAGCGTTCATGCAGCCCTGCCAGTACGTCGCCTTGCAGGTGCAGTTCCATCATGCTCAATCGGGCTTCGCGCCACACCACTTGCAGGGGTTGCGCCAGGCCTTCCCACACCACGCCGGTACGCAAGATATCGTGACGGTCGATCACCTGTTGCAACGCCGCTGCAAAGGCGTCCAGACGCTCGAGGCTGTCGAAGGCCAGGTGCGATTGCAGCAGGTACGGGTCGCCTTGCCCGGCGCTGATGTGGTGGTAAAGGATGCCCTCCTGCAACGGCGCCAGCGGGTAAATATCCTGCACATTGGCGGCGCCACCCGGTACCTGCGCGACCACCTGATCGATCGTCGATTGGTCGAGGCTGACCAGCGCCAGCATGTCCGGCGTGATGCGTTGGCAATCGGCCGCAATACGGTTGGCCGGCACCTGCACTTCGCGCCCGCTGCCCACGGCAGCGGCCAGCGCAGCCAGGGTCGGCTGGCTGAACAGCACGCGCACATCGGCGCTCAGGCCGACCTGACGCATGCGCTCGATCAGGCTCACGGCCAGCAACGAATGCCCGCCCAGCTCGAAGAAGTGGTCATGGCGACCGACTTGCTCCACCTGCAACACCTCGGCCCAGATGCGCGCCAGGGTGGTTTCGACGTCACCCTGCGGGGCTTCGTACGCGCGGCTGAGCAAGGCGGATTGATCCGGCTCCGGCAGCGCCTTGCGGTCCAGCTTGCCGTTGGCGGTCAGCGGCAACGCATCCAGGCGCATATAGGCGACCGGCACCAGCGCCTCGGGCAACTGCGCCTGCAGGTGCGCGCGCAGGCTCTCGATATCCAGCGCGCGCTGCTCGGTGAACCAGGCCAGCAGGCGGCCTTCGCGCACCAGCACCACCGCTTCGCGAATGCCATCCAGGGCCGCCAGGCGGCTTTCGATTTCACCGAGTTCCACGCGCATGCCGCGCACTTTCACCTGATCGTCGTTGCGGCCCAGGTATTCCAGGTTGCCGTCGGGCAGCCAGCGCACCAGGTCGCCGGTGCGGTACATACGGCCCTCGTTGAACGGGTCTTGCAGGAAGCGTTCGGCGGTCAGGTCCGGGCGGTTCAGGTAACCGCGCGCCACGCCGCTGCCGCCCACGTACAACTCACCGGCCACGCCCACCGGCACCGGGCGCAGTTGGGCATCCAGCACGTAGCTGGTGGCGTTGGCCACGGGCCGGCCGATGTGCAGGACCTGCCCGGCGCGCATGCGGCCGGAGGTCGCGACCACCGTGGCTTCGGTGGGGCCGTAGTTGTTGATCACCGCAAAGCGCTGCTCGTGGGTGAACTGGCGCAGGCGATCGCCGCCGATCAGCAGCGTGCGCAAGGTCGGGTGCTGCAGCGGCTGCCCGAACGCGTATTCGGCCACTGGCGTGGGCAGAAAGCTCACGTCCAGCGGTTGCGCCAGCCACCAGGCCAGCAGTTCGTCGATGTTTTCATTGCCTACGTAAGCGGGCGGCAGGTGCAGGGTCGCGCCCACGCACAGCGCCGGCCAGACTTCCCAGGCCATCGCATCGAAGCCGAAGCCGGCTACGCTGCTGGTATGTCCTGAAGCTTTCAAGCCGAAGGCCGCGCAGTGCCAATGCAGCAGATTCTCGACACTGCGGTGTTCCACCATCACACCCTTGGGCTGGCCGGTGGAGCCGGAGGTGTAGATGACGTAGGCCAGGTGCGCCGGGGTCAGGTTGGGCAATTGTGGATTGCTGACGGGATGCTGCTGCCAGCGCGGGTCATGCAGGTCGACGCTGTTGACTTCGCCCAGCAGCGCACGGGTGCTGGCTTCGGCCAGTACCGCCACCGGCGCGCTGTCCTGCAGCAGGTAGGCGATGCGTTCGGCCGGGTACGCCGGGTCGATGGGCACGTAGCCGGCGCCGGCCTTGAGAATACCGAGCAGGCCTACCAGCATCTGCGGGCCTCGACGGCAGCAGATCGCCACGCGGTCGTCCGGTTGCACGCCCAGTGTCAGCAGGTGATGGGCCAGTTGGTTGGCGCGTTGATTGAGTTGCTGATAGGTCAGTGATTCGCCGTCCTGCTGCACGGCAACCGCGTGGGGTTGGCGCTCGGCCTGGACTTCGAAGGCGCCATGCAGGGTCTGGCCGCGCGGGAAATCCCGGGCGGTGGCATTGAAGTCACGCAGCAGGGTGTCGCGCTCGGCCGGCGGCAGAATGTGCAACTGGTTGAGCGCGGTTCTCGGGCTGTTTTCCAGGGCGCCGACCAGTTGCTCCACGGCGTTGTGCATGTAGCCACACAGCCGCTGCGCGCCGATCTGCGGCACGGCCAGCACGCTCAGGCCAAAGCCTGCACCCAGGTCATCGACGCTCAACACCAGCGGGTAGTTGCTGCGTTCTTCGCCGCCGAGCAGTTGCACACCTTCCCAGATACCCTGGCCATCGCGGGCCATTTCGCCGGGGGTGCTGTGACGGTAATTGAGCAAGGCGCTGAACAGCGGCGTTGAGTTCGCCACGCCACTGCAACGCTGGGCCAGCGCCAGCGACGCGTGCTCATGGCCCAGCAACGCGCTCAAGCGCGTGTGGGTGGCCTTGACCGCCACCGCCGCACTGGCGGCCACATCGACGCGCAATGGCAGGGTGTTGATGAACATGCCCAGCGCGCGGTCGGCGCCGTCGCCGGCCTGCATGCGGCCCATCAATACAGTGCCGAACACCACGTCGTCGCGCCCGGATACCAGCCCCAGCACCTGCGCCCACGCCAGGTGCATCAGGCTGGCGGCACTCACGCCCAACTGCCGCGACTGCTCACGTACGCGCTGAGCCAGCGCGGTGTCGAGGGGCAACTCGGCCTCTTCGATAGCGCGCCCGTCGCCCTGCACGTCCTGCACGCCAAACGGCAGCGTCGGTTCATCAATGTCTGCGAGCATTTCGCGGAAGAACTGCTCATGCTCGGCGGTGCTCACCCCCAGGCGCGCCTGGGCCACGTAGTTGCGAAACGGCGCAGGCTCGGGCAACGCATCGGCCTGGTCGAACAGGAACGCACGCATTTCCTGGCTCACCACCTCCATGGCGGTGTGGTCCAGCGCCAGGTGATGGAACAGCAGGATCGCCGCCATGCGGTTATTGGCCGGATCCTCGGCGTAGACCATGCGCAACAGCGGCGCCTGGGTAATGTCCAGGCGGTAATGCCGCGCATCGAAACGGCCGTGCAACTGCTCGATGATGTCGCCATCCGCCGGGTCCAGGCCAATGGCTTGCACCACCAACTGCGCCTTGCGCCATACCACTTGCACCGGGCTGTCGAGACCTTCCCAGACCACCCCGGTGCGCAGGATATCGTGGCGCGCAACCACGTGTTGCAGCGCGCCCATGAAGCTGTGCAAACGCTCAAGACTGTCGAACGCCATGCGCGATTGCAGCAGGTACGGATCGCCCTGCTCGGCGCTGATGTGGTGGTAGAGGATGCCTTCCTGCAACGGCGCCAGCGGGTAGATATCCTGCACATTGGCCGCGCCACCGGGCACGGTCGCGACGATGCGCTCGATGGCCGCCGCGTCGAGCTGCACCAGGCTCAACATCGATGGGGTGATGTGCGTGCAGCCCGCCGCGATGCCATTGGCCGGCACCACAACCTCCCGCCCGCTGCCCACGGCGGCAGCCAGCGCGGCCAGGGTCGGCTGGCTGAACAGCACACGCACATCGGCGCTCAGGCCGACCTGGCGCATGCGCTCGATCAGGCTCACGGCCAGCAGCGAATGCCCGCCCAGCTCGAAGAAGTGGTCATGGCGACCGACTTGCTCCACCTGCAACACCTCGGCCCAGATGCGCGCCAGGGTGGTTTCGACGTCACCCTGGGGAGCTTCGTACACGTGGCTGAGCATGGCGGATTGATCCGGCTCGGGCAGCGCCTTACGGTCCAGCTTGCCGTTGGCGGTCAGCGGCATGACGTCGAGTTTCACGTAGGCCACCGGCACCAGCACCTCGGGCAACTGCTGTTGCAGTTGCGCGCGCAGGGTACCGATGGCAAGGGGGCGATGTTCGGTAAACCACGCCACCAGACGCCCTTCGCGCACCAGCACCACCGCTTCGCCGACGCCGTCCAGGGCCGCCAGGCGGCTTTCGATCTCGCCCAGTTCCACGCGCACACCGCGCACTTTGACCTGGTCGTCGTTGCGGCCCAGGTAGTCGAGATTGCCATCGGGCAGCCAGCGCACCAGGTCGCCGGTGCGGTACATGCGGCCTTCGTTGAACGGGTCTTGCAGGAAGCGTTCGGCGGTCATCTCCGGCCGGTTCAGGTAACCCCGCGCCACACCGCTGCCGCCCACATACAGCTCGCCCACCACGCCCAGCGGAACCGGGCGCAAGTGCGCGTCGAGCACGTACACGCAGGCATTCGCGACGGGCCGACCGATATGCAGCGGCTGCCCCACCTGCATGCGCCCGGAGGTGGCGACCACCGTCGCTTCGGTGGGACCGTAGTTGTTGATCACCGCAAAGCGCTGCGCCTGGCTGAACTGGCGCAGGCGATCACCGCCGATCAGCAGCGTGCGCAGGCTCGGGTGTTGCAGTTGCCGGCTGAACGCGTATTCGGCCACCGGCGTGGGCAGAAAGCTCACATCCAAAGGTTGCGCCAGCCACCAGTCCAGCAGTTCGTCGATGTTTTCATTGCCCACGTGAGCGGGTGGCAGGTGCAGGGTCGCGCCCACGCACAGCGCCGGCCAGACTTCCCAGGCCATCGCGTCAAAGCCGAAGCCGGCCAGGCTGCTGGTGTGCCCGGAAGCGTGCAGGTCGAACGCGTCGCAGTGCCAGTGCACGAGGTTTTCCACGCTGTGGTGTTCCACCATCACGCCCTTGGGCTGGCCGGTGGAGCCGGAGGTGTAGATGACGTAGGCCAGGTGCTCCGGGGTCAGGTTGGGCAGTTGTGGATTGCTGACGGGATGCTGCTGCCAGCGCGGGTCATGCAGGTCGACGCTGTTGACTTCGCCCAGCAGCGCACGGGTGCTGGCTTCGGCCAGCACCGCCACCGGCGCGCTGTCCTGCAGCAGGTAGGCGATGCGTTCGGCCGGGTACGCCGGGTCAACGGGCACGTAGCCGGCGCCCGCCTTGAGAATACCGAGCAGGCCCACCAGCATCTGCGGGCCTCGACGGCAGCAGATCGCCACGCGGTCGTCCGGTTGCACGCCCAGTGTCAGCAGGTGATGAGCCAGTTGGTTGGCGCGTTGATTGAGTTGCTGATAGGTCAGTGATTCGCCGTCCTGCTGCACGGCAACCGCCTGGGGTTGGCGCTCGGCCTGGACTTCGAAGGCGCCATGCAGGGTCTGGCCGCGCGGGAAATCCCGGGCGGTGGCATTGAACTCACGCAGCAGCGTGTCGCATTCGCCCGGCGGCAGAATCGACACCGCCTGCAACGCCGTGGTCGGCGCCTGTTGCAGCGCGATCAGCAGGTTGCGCAATGCGGTCAGCATGTAGTCGCCCACACGCTGCACGTTGACCTCGGCGACGCCCTGCACCGCCAGCGCGAAGCCCGTGCCCAGGTCATCGACACTCAGCACCAGCGGGTAGTTGCTGCGCTCTTGGGAACTGAGGATATCGATGCCAAAGCCCGCGAACGGACTGGCGCCCGGCGCCTCGTCCGGTGCGCTGTGGCGGTAGTTGAGCAAGGTGCTGAACAACGGCAGCGAAGCCGGCACGCCGCTGCAACGCTGGGCCAGGGACAGTGAAGCGTGCTCATGGCCAAGCAATTGCGCCAGGCGTGCGTGGGTGGCGCGCACGCCGGCCTGCACGCCAACGGTGCCGAGGCTGACCCGCAGCGGCAAGGTGTTGATGAACATGCCCAGCGCGCGGTCGGCGCCCTCGCCGCCCTGCATGCGCCCCAGCAACACGGTGCCGAACACCACGTCCTGTTGGCCGGACACCTGGCCCAATACCTGCGCCCAGGCCAGGTGTATCAGGCTGGCCGGGCTCACGCCCAGCTGTCGCGCCTGTTCGCGCAGGCCCAGGCTCAGTGCCGGCTCCAGCGGCAAATGAACCTCGTTGATGCCGCTGCCGTCGCCGTTCACATCCTGCAGACCGAAGGCCAACGTCGGCTCGTCGATATCGCCGAGCATCTCGCTGAAAAACGTTTCGTGCTGGGCCTGGCTGACCCCCAGGCGCGCCTGGGCCACGTAGTTGCGGTACTGCACCGCGTCGGGCAGCTGTGCGCTGCGACCGCACAGGCTGGCGCTCATTTCTTCCACCAGCACGTGCAGCGCGGTGTGGTCGAGCAGGATGTGGTGCAACAGCAGGATGCCGACGAAGCCACCCCGCTCCTCGGCGTAGGCCAGGCGCATCAGCGAAGCGCGGGACAGGTCGAGGCGATAGTGACGTGGGTCGAAGCGCTTTTGCAGTCGCGCCAGTCCATCGCCGCCCGGATGCTCAATGCGCTCCACCGTCAGCGGCGCCTGGCGCAGGACCACCTGCACCGGCTCATCCAGGCCTTCCCAGAGGATCGCGGTGCGCAGAATGTCATTGCGCTCGATCACGCTGTGCAGCGCGTCAACGAAGGCGTCCAGCGCTGCCTGGTGTTCGAAGCGCAACTGCACCTGCAACACGTAGGGATCGCCCTCGGTGGTTGCCAAGTGATGGTAGAGAATGCCGGCCTGCAACGGCGCCAGCGCATAGATGTCCTGCACATTGGCCACGGGCACGCTGTGCAGGATGTGGTCGATGGCCGCCTGGTCGAGGTCGATCAGCGGCAGCATGTCCGGGGTGATGCGCTCGCTGCCGGCGCTGATCAGGTTGGCCGGCACCTGCACTTCGTGCTGCCCGCCCACCGCCGCGGCCAATGCCGCCAATGTGGGTTGACCGAACAGCACGCGCACATCGGCGCTGAGGTCGACCTGGCGCATGCGCTCGATCAGCTTGACCGCCAGCAAAGAATGCCCGCCCAGCTCGAAGAAGTTGTCGTCGCGGCCCACCCGGTCGAGCTTGAGCAGCTCCTGCCAGATGCCCGCGAGGGTGCTTTCCACTGCGCCCTGAGGGGCCGCGTAGCCGCGCCGGGCCACGGCATCGGCGTCGGGTGCGGGCAAGGCCTTGCGGTCGAGCTTGCCGTTGGTGGTCAGCGGGAACTGGTCGAGCAGCACGAAGGCGGCCGGCACCATGTGTTCGGCCAGGCTCAGTTGCAGGTGGTCGCGCAGTGCAGCGATATCGGGCGTGCCGTCGGCAATCACGTAGGCCACCAGGCGTTTGTCGCCCGGCTCGTCTTCGCGCACGACAACCACCGCGTCACGCACGCCCGGCGCGGTGGCCAGGCGCGCGTGGATTTCGCCCAGTTCGATGCGGAAGCCGCGGATCTTCACCTGGTCATCGTTGCGCCCCAGGTACTCGACGTTGCCATCGGCCAGCAGGCGGCCGAGGTCGCCGGTGCGGTACATGCGCAGGCCGGTGGCCGGGTCGGCCAGGAAGCGTTCGGCGTTCAGTTCATCGCGGTTCAGGTAGCCGCGCGCAACGCCGGCGCCGCCCACGTACAGCTCGCCGACCACGCCCATGGGCAGTGGCTGGCGCTGGGCGTCCAGCACGTAGAGTTGCAGGTCGGGAATGCGCACGCCAATCGGACTGACGCCCACCAGACGCGCGTCCGCCGCCTCGAGGGCGCGGTAGGTCACGTGCACGGTGGTTTCGGTGATGCCATACATGTTCACCAACTGCGTGCCGGCGTTGATCGCGCGGGCATACCAGGGTTTGAGCATGCCTGGTTCCAGCGCTTCACCGCCGAAAATCACCTGGCGCAGGGAGTGCGCTTCGCTGCTGTGGCCCTGGGCCGCAATCAGTTGGCGAAACGCGCTCGGCGTCTGGTTGAGGATGCTCACGCCGGCTTCGCAGAGCAGCGCATAGCACGCATCCGGCGAACGGCTGACCAGTTGCGGCACAATCAGCAACTGGCCGCCGTGCATCAACGCGCCCCAGATTTCCCACACGGAAAAGTCGAACGCGAACGAGTGGAACAGCGCCCACACATCGGTGTGATTGAAACCGAACCAGTGCTCGGTGGCACTGAACAAGCGCGCGACTTGGCGATGCTCGATCATCACGCCCTTGGGCAGGCCGGTGGAACCCGAGGTGTAGATCACATAGGCGAGGTTGGCCGCGCTGAGCGGCACGCGCGGGTTGACGATGGACTCACCGCGCAGGTCGTTCAAGTCGATCTGTGCCAGGTCGCCCACCCGATGGCGGGTATTGGCCTGCACCAGCACGGCCAGCGGTGCGCTGTCGGCCAGGGTGTAGGCGATGCGTTCCTGCGGGTAGGCCGGGTCGATTGGCACATAGCCGGCGCCGGCCTTGAGAATGCCGAGCAGGCCGATGATCATTTCGGCGCCGCGCTCTACGCAGATCGCCACGCGGTCGTCTGCACGGATGCCCTGGGCAAGCAGCCGGTGGGCGACCTGGTTGGCGCGTTCGTTGAGCTGGCGGTAGGTCACGCGCTGCTGGTCGTAGCGCAATGCGATGGCGTCGGGATGGGCGGCGGCGTGGGCTTCGACCTGCTGGTGGATCAACGCAGTGTCGGCATAAGACGTGGGGCTGTGGTTAAGCGTGTGCAGCAGGTGCTGGCGTTCGGTGTCAGGCAGGATGTTCAGGCCGCAGAGCGGCATGTCCGGTCGCTCGTGCAGGGCGTCGGCCAGGCTGTGCAGGGCGACATGCAGGTAGTCGGCTACGCGCTGCGCGCCGATGGACGCGTCGACCATCACCGTCAGCGCAAAGTCTTCGCCCAGGTCGTCGACGTTGACCGTCAGCGGGTAGTTGGTGCGCTCTTCGGCGCCAAGCACCTGGATGCCTTCGGCGATGTCGATCACCTGGGCCATGTCCGTCGCCGCGCTGTGGCGGTAATTGAGCATCGCGCTGAACAACGGCGTGGGCGCCATCACGCCGCTGCAACGTTGGGCCAGGGCCAGGGACGCGTGCTCATGGTCGAGCAAGGCGGTCAGGCGCGCATGGGTCGCCTTGACCTCGGCGCGCACGCCCTGCCCGCCCACATCCACGCGCAACGGCAGGGTGTTGATGAACATGCCCAGCGCACGTTCACCGCCTTCACCGGCGCCCATGCGCCCCAGCATCACGGTGCCGAACACCACCGCATCGCGACCGGACACTACGCCCAGCACACGCGCAAAGGCCACGTGCATCAGGCTTGCCGCGCTCACCCCCAGTGGGCGTGCCAGGCTGCGCAGGCGGCGGCTGAGGTCGCTGTCGACGGGGATGCGCGCCTCGTCGATGCCCTGGCCGTCGCCCTGCACATCCTGCAGGCCGAACGGCAGCGTTGGCTCATCGATATCCGCCAGCATCGTGCGAAAGAACGCTTCATGGGCCTGCTCGCTGACGCCATGGCGCACATGGGCGATGTAGCTGCGAAACGCCACCGGCTCACTCGCCAGTGCCTGCTGGCCGGCCATGTACAACTGGACTTCATGACGCACCACGTCGAGGGCGGTGTGATCGAGAATGGTGTGGTGGAACAGCAGCATCGCCACCACACGCTGGTTGGCCGGGTCGTTGGCGAACACCAGGCGCAGCAGCGGCGCCTGACCCAGGTCCATGCGATAGCTGCGCGGGTCGTGGCGCGCGCCGAGTTGCGCGAAGACGTCACCACCGGTGAAGCGGGCTTCTTCGCAGGCCAGGGTTGCCTTGCGCCACACCACTTGCAGCGGCTCGTCGAGACGCTCCCACACCAGCGAGGTGCGCAGGATGTCGTGGCGGTCGATCACCCATTGCAGCGCCTGGGCGAAAGCGTCCAGGCGGGTGCGGCTGTCGAACACGAATTGCGCGTGCAGCACGTAGGGGTCGCCCTGCTGCGCCGAGAGGTGGTGGTAGAGCATGCCTTCCTGCAGTGGCGCCAGTGGATAGATGTCCTGCACGTTCGCTGCGCCGCCGGGGATGGCCGCGACGATGCGGTCGATGGCGTCCTGGTCGAGGCTGACCAGCGCCAGCATGTCCGGGGTAATGCGGTAGGCGGGACTGAGCCAGTCGCCACCATGCTCGGCCACCAGCTCGAGAAGCTGAGGTTTGTGGGCGATGAGTTGATCCCATAGCGCGTCATCCAGGGCCTCGTCGTCACCGAGGATGATCAGGTCGCCTTCTTCCAGTTGCAGACGGATCGCGTGGGTGGAAATCGCTGTCAATAATTCGCTGAACTGCATGGGGGTAACCTGCCTGATAAGTCACGGGGGAGAAGAAAGTCCGTTTTCAGCTGCCGTTTGAATCGGGCGTGCTGGGCGCCTTGAAATAGCGGGCGCAGCCGGGGACCTGAAGAGGCTTCCGGCAGGCTTGGAAAATTAAGGGATTTGGCAGGCGGGAGGTGACATGGGAAGCGGGGACAAGCGGAATGGGAAAAGGTTTCACTTGAGGCTTATTGTGGAGAGCGAGCTTGCCCTGATGCCAGTCAGTTAAGCGCAGATTCCCTGTGGCGAGCAGGCTTGTCCTGCGTTGGGCTGCGCAGCAGCCCCAAAATCAGGCGCTGAGCCGTATCAGGTACACCGCGTTTTGCTGGATTGGGGGCGCTTCGCACCCCAACGCGGGGCAAGCCCTAATGCCGTTCAGTTAAGCCAACGTGATGCTCGAAGCAACGAGCCGTGCGACTTTTCGGTGTACATATCGGTTTGTGCGGTAACGGCGACTTAGGGTTCCGCCCTGACGGCGGGTCACTTTTGGAAAAGAGCCCGGAATGCCGGCCCAGCCAAAAGTAACCAAAAGGGCTCTTGCCCCAACACTCGGCACCTCGCCCAGGCTCGGTGTGCCCGAACGCTGTACAAAATGTGGGAGGGGGCTTGCTCCCGATGGCGTCGGCCCAGCAAACATTGATGTTGAAGACCCACCGCTTTCGCGGGCAAGTCGAATCGTCGCACTGCCGCTCCCACAGGGGAGCTGCGCTTAACTGAACGGCATTAGGGCAAGCCCTGATGCCAGTCAGTTAAGCGAGCGCTATGCTCATAGCGACGCAGATCAAATGTGGGAGCGGGCTTGCCCGCGAAGGCGTTGGCCAAGCAAACATTGACGCTGGCTGACCCACAGCTTTCGCGGGCAAGCCCGCTCCCACATGTTGTACCTCGTTCGGCAGACCATTTCGGTCGGCTATCGGGCCGCCGCGCTTTTGCTTTTGATCTGGAAGCGCCCCGTCAAACACGCTGGCCGAGCGCAGGCTTGAATCCGTGGGTAACCCGGCAGGACGCCGGGTTAGCCGAACTGGGCCAGGGATGGCCCATTGCGGCGGCCCACGGATTCAAGCCTGCGTTCGGGCACACCGAGCATTAGCGAGGTGCCGAGTGTTGGGGCGAAGGCTTTTTGGTTACTTTTGTGCCTTTACAAAAGTGACCCGCTGTAAGAGCGGAACCTTAAGTCGCCGTTACCGCAGAAACGGATATGTACACCGAAAAATCGCCTTCGTGGGCAAGCCCGCTCCCACAGGGGGACCTGCGCTTAACTGACTGGCATTAGGGCAAGCCCCGCACCCACAGGACCCGCTCGCCACAGATTGAAACGGCTTACACAGGATGCTCTGCAGCGCTACCTGGCGTCGATATGCTGATAGTCCAGGTTCAATCCGTCTGCCAGCTGTTGCGCCCTTCCCAGCCGGATCGGACCGCGTTCGATATCCACCAGCAAGCCCGGACAGTCGAGTTGGGGCAGTTGATCGATGGCCTTGAGTCGGCCATCCGTGATGATCAACAGGCGTTGCTGCTCAGTGGGATGACGTTTGCGCCGCACCTGCAGCCACTGCGCGGCCTCGCTCAATGCCGCGAGCAAGGGCGTGCCGCCGCCGGCGCCCAGTTGCGCAAGCCAGTCGGCCAGGCCCTTGGCAGCTTTCAGGCCTTGTACCTGCCACTGCGGCGATGGCCCGCTGGCGGTCAGCAAGGCCATGCGCGCCCGTTGCCGGTAAGCGTCATCGAACAGCTGCGCGAGCAGGCCCTTGGCATCGGTCAGTGCGCTGTGCCGTCGGGTGGAGGCCGAGGCGTCGACGATGACCAGCCACAGCTCATGGGTCGCTCGATTGCGCTGCTGGAAGCGTAAATCCTCACGCGAATGCGGGCGACCGCCGAGCAGGGTGCCCGACCAGTTGATCGTGCCCTGCTCGGCGTCGCGCGCCTTGCCGTGCCTGCCGCTGGTGACTCTGCCCGCTCGGGGCCGTGCATCCGCCCCCGGGTCAGGTCGAGGGCGGATGCCTAGGGCTTTTTTGGCCAGGTGGGCACTTCGCGGCGCGCGCCGGTGGGCAGTGCCGGTGCGGGCAGGTCGCCCCACTGGCCCTGGCCCGGCGAGGTGTCCGACGGCTGCGCAGACTGGCCTTGACCGGGCGGGCTCGCCGGTGGGGATTGCTGCTGACGGCGATGACGCAAGGCAAACTCGGCCACGGCCTGGATGTCTTCCTCGGCGATGGCATCGGCGCCGCGCCAGGCTGCATGGGCACGGGCGCCGCGCAACCAGACCAGGTCGGCGCGCAGGCCGTCGACACCGGCGGCGAAACAGCGCTCGGTGATCTGCGCCAGCGCCTCATCATCCAGGGCAATACGCTCCAGCCGCTCACGCGCCTGGGTGCAACGCGCGCGCAAGGCGGCCTGGGGCTCGGCCCATTGCGCGCAGAAGGCAGCGGGGTCGCTGTCGAAATCCAGGCGGCGGCGGATGATCTGCCCACGCTCGGCCGGCAAGGTGTAGCCGCTCAACGCCACGTTGAACCCGAAGCGATCGAGCAGCTGCGGGCGCAACTCCCCCTCCTCCGGGTTCATGGTGCCGATCAGCACGAAGCGGGCCGCATGCCGGTGGGAGATGCCATCGCGCTCGATCAGGTTGGTGCCGCTGGCGGCAACGTCCAGCAGCAGGTCGACCAGGTGGTCGGGCAGCAGGTTGACTTCATCCACATACAGCACGCCGCCATCGGCCTTGGCCAACACGCCGGCGGAAAACTGCGCGCGGCCTTCGCCCAGCGCCGCGTCGAGGTCGAGGGTGCCGACCAGCCGTTCTTCGGTGGCGCCCAGGGGCAAGGTGACGAACTGCCCGCTGGCGAGCAGGTCCGCCAGGCCACGGGCCAGGGTGGACTTGGCCATACCGCGCGGACCTTCGATCAGCACACCGCCGATCTTCGGGTCGATGGCGGCCAGGCACAGCGCCAGTTTCAGGTCGTCGGCGCCGACGACGGCGGACAGCGGGAAATGTGGAATATCGGTCATGCCGGTTCTCTTTAAATTCTGCTACTTATTGTGGCGAGCGGGCTTGCCCCGCGCTGGGCTGCGCAGCAGCCCTAAAACCAAACGCCACGTTCTTTCAGGAAGACCAGGTTGAACTTATTGGGGCTGCTACGCACCCCAACGCGGGGCAAGCCCGAATGCCGTTCAGTTAAGCGCAGATTCCCTGTGGCGAGCAGGCTTGTCCTGCGTTGGGCTGCGCAGCAGCCCCAAAGCCAGGCGCTGAGCCGTATCAGGTACACCGCGTTTTGCTCGATGGGGGGCGCTTCGCACCCCAACGCGGGGCAAGCCCGCTCGCCACAGTGTTGGTACGCTCACTCATCAGCTGTCTTCTTCTATATCGAGCAACAGGTTTTCCAGCGCTTCACGGTAGGCGCCCGGCGCTTGCCACTGGCCGCGTTGCTGGGCTTCGAGCATGCGTTCGGTCATGTCACGCAACGCCGCCGGGTTGTGCTGCTGCACGAAGGCGCGGGTGTCCGGGTCGAGCAGGTAGGCGTCGGCGAGCAAGGCGTATTGGTGATCGTCGATCAGCTCGGTGGTGGCGTCGAAGGCGAACAGGTTGTCCACGGTGGCGGCCATCTCGAACGCGCCTTTGTAGCCATGGCGCTTCACGCCGTCGATCCACTTGGGGTTGGCCGCACGGGAGCGAATCACCCGGTTGAGTTCTTCCTTCAGCGTGCGGATTTTCGGCAGGTCCGGCTGGCTGTGGTCGCCATGGTAGCTGGCGGCCTTGTCGCCGCTGAGGGTTTCCACGGCGGCGAGCATGCCGCCCTGGAACTGGTAGTAGTCGTTGGAGTCAAGCAGGTCGTGCTCGCGATTGTCCTGGTTCTGCACTACCGCCTGCACCTGGCTCAGGCGCCGCGCGAAAGGCTCGCGGGCCTCGGTGCCTTCATCGGCACCGCCGTAGGCGTAGCCGCCCCAATTAAGGTAGACCTCGGCCAGGTCCTCGCGGCTCTGCCACAGGCGCCCGTCAATCGCGCCCTGCACACCGGCACCGTAGGCGCCCGGTTTGGCGCCGAAGATGCGCCAGCCCGCCTGTTTCGCCGCCGCGTCTTCGTCCAGGCCGGCCATGCGCAGAGCCTCGCGCTCACTGCGCACCTTGGCCGCCAGCGGGTTCATGTCGTCCGGCTCATCGAGCGCTGCCACCGCCTGCACCGCCGCATCGAACAGGCGGATCAGGTTGGCGAAGGCGTCGCGGAAGAACCCGGACACACGCAGCGTCACGTCCACGCGCGGGCGGTCGAGCAGGCTGATCGGCAGGATCTCGAAGTCGTCCACGCGCTGGCTGCCGGTGGCCCACACCGGGCGCACGCCCATCAGTGCCATGGCCTGGGCGATGTCATCGCCGCCGGTGCGCATGGTGGCGGTGCCCCACACCGACAGGCCGAGCTGGCGCAGGTGGTCGCCGTGGTCCTGCAAGTGCCGCTCGAGGATCAGGTTGGCCGACTGGAAACCGATGCGCCAGGCGGTGGTGGTCGGCAGGTTGCGTACGTCCACGCTGAAAAAGTTACGCCCGGTGGGCAGCACGTCGAGGCGCCCACGGCTTGGCGCGCCGCTGGGACCCGCCGGGACGAAGCGGCCACTCAAGGCATCCAGCAAACCGCGCATTTCCGCCGGGCCGCAGGCGTCCAGCCGCGGCGCGACGATGATGCGCAAATGCTCGATCACCGCTTTCACGTCCTCCCAGCCCGGCGCCTCAAGCTGCTCCAGCGGGCCTTCGAGCGCCTGCTCGATCAAGCGCGCCGCGTACAGTTCCAGACGTTCGCGGGTGTCACCGGCGGTGCGCCAACGCTGTGGATCGATGCGCTGCAATACGTCGGGGCGCGGGCCGCTCCACGGCTCGGCCAACGCGCAGTCCAGCGGGTCGAAGCCCAGCGCGAATGCCTTGGCCAACACGCGCAGCAGACTCGATTGCGCGCCGCGACCGTCGTCACGCGGAATGCGCAGCAACGCCAGCAACGTGTCGATGCGCAGGCGGCCTTGGGGCGACTCACCAAAGATATGCAGGCCGTCGCGGATCTGCGACTCCTTGAGATCGCACAGGTAGGTGTCAAGGCGCGGCAGCCACACGGACGCCTCGGCGTCGCTGTCCAGCGCCAGCTCCTGGTCGATCCGGGTTTCGCGCACCAGCGCGAGGATGTCCTTTTGCAGCGCCAGCGCGCGCCGCGGGTCGAGCAACTGCGCTTCGTAATATTCGTCCGCCAGCAGCTCGAGGTTGCGCAGCGGGCCGTAGGTTTCGGCGCGGGTCAGCGGCGGCATCAGGTGGTCGATGATCACCGCCTGAGTACGCCGCTTGGCCTGGGCGCCCTCACCCGGATCGTTGACGATGAACGGATAGATATTCGGCAACGGCCCGAGCAATGCGTCCGGCCAGCAGTTCTCCGACAGGCCCACGCCCTTGCCCGGCAGCCATTCGAGGTTGCCGTGCTTGCCAACGTGAATCACACCCTGAGCGCCGTAGGTGTGGCGCAGCCAGAAGTAGAACGCCAGGTAGCCATGGGGCGGCACCAGGTCGGGGTCGTGGTACACGGCGCTGGCGTCCACCTGATAACCCCGCGCCGGCTGGATGCCGACGAAGGTCAGGCCCAGGCGCAACCCGGCGATCATCAGGCGGCCATCGCGGCACATCGGATCATTCTGCGGCGCGCCCCAGCGCTCGAGCACCGCCTGTTGATTGGCGGCGGGCAGGCGCGCAAACATCGCCGCGTAGTCGTCCAGGCCCAGGCTCTGGTGGCAGGGCCGCAGGTCGAGGCTGTCGAGGTCGTTGGTGACGCCGCCGAGCAGCTCGTGGATCAGCGCCGTGCCGCTTTCCGGCAACGCGTCCGGCAGCGGATAACCTTCGGCCTGCAAGGCACGCAGGATATTCAGCGCGGCGGCCGGGGTGTCCAGGCCCACGCCGTTGCCGATGCGGCCGTCGCGGGTTGGGTAGTTGGCGAGGATCAGCGCGATGCGTTTGTCGCCGTTGGGCACCCGCGCCAGTTCGACCCAGCGTCGCGCCAGCTCGGCGACGAAGTCCATGCGCTCGGGCGCGGCGCGGTAGCACACCACGTCCGACTGGCTGCGCTCGCTGCGCCAGGCCAGGTCCTTGAAGCTGATGGGCCGGCTGATGATGCGCCCGTCCAGCTCCGGCAAGGCGATGTGCATCGCCAGATCGCGCGGGCCGAGACCTTGTGCGCTGGCTTCCCAGCCGGGCTGGTTGTCTTGCGCGCAGATCGCCTGGATCACCGGGATATTGCGGCGAAACGGGCGCAGATGCGGAGCTTCGGGGCTGGACTGGGCAAACCCGGTGGTGTTGAGGATCACCGCCGCCTGTACCTCGTCGAGCAGGTCCTCGACCACCGTGAGGCAGCCGGGCTCTTTGAGGCTGGCCACCGCCATCGGCAGCGGGTTGAGGCCCGCCGCCTGCAAGCGTTGACAGAACACGTCGATAAAACCGGTGTTGGCCGCCTGCAAATGCGAGCGGTAGAACAGTACCGCTGCGACCGGCAGATCAGCGCGCCACGCCGCCTGCCAGTCCTGCAGTGTGGCATTGGCGTTATGCGGGTGATAAATGGCAGTCCGCGGCAGGGTCTGCGGCTCGGCCCACGCATAGTCGCGGCCCAGATAGCCCGAGGCCAGACAGCGATAGAAATTCAGCGCATTGCCCAAACCGCCCTGGCGCAGGAAGTGCCACAGACGGTCGCGCTCCTGCGCCCCGACGGTGCTCAGGCTGCCCAGCTCCGGGTCCGGGCGGTCGCACCCCGGCACCAGAATCAGCTGCACGCCGCGCTCGGCCAATGCCACCAGACGCTCGACGCCATAGCGCCAATAGCCGATGCCGCCATGCAGCGAGATCAGGATCACCTTGGCGTGGCGCAGCACCTGGTCCACGTAGAGGTCGACCGAGGCATGGTTCTGCACCTGCATCGGGTTGGCCAGGCGCAGGCTGGGATAGTCGTCGGGCAACTGCCGGGCCGCTTCGGCCAGCAGCGCCAGGCTCGAGTCACCGCTGCACAGAATCACCAGTTCAGCGGGGGTCTGTCCAAGGTCGGCAATATTGTCGTCCGAGACGAAACCACCGGGCTGGGTCCTGAGCAGGTGCATGGCTTAAACGCTGAGCGCGGCGCGCAGTTGCGCTTCGAGGCCAGCGGCGTCCAGCTCCTGGCCGATCAGCACCAGGCGCGTGATGCGCGCTTCGTCGGCACCCCAGGCGCGGTCGAAGTGCTTGTCAAAGCGGGTGCCTACGCCCTGGATCAACAGGCGCATCGGTTTGTTGGGAATGGCGGCAAAACCCTTGATACGCAGGATGCCGTGCTGCACTACCAGTTGGGCGAGCGCATCGAGCAGCAGCGCTTCGTCGGCTTGCGGCAGGTCGATGGAGATGGAGTCGAAGGCGTCGTGATCGTGGTCGTCTTCACCTTCGTGGTGCGCATCGTGATGGCTGTGGCGCGCGTCGATGTGTTCTTCGGAGCCGGCGCCAAGGCCGATCAGTACGTCCAACGGCACACGGCCGCTGCTGGCTTCGATGACCTTGACCGCCGGCGGCAGCTCTTCGGCGACTTCCAGACGCACGCGGGCCAGGTCTTCGGGGCTGATCAGGTCGGCCTTGTTGAGGATCACCAGGTCGGCGCTGGCCAGTTGGTCGGCGAACAGTTCGTGCAGCGGCGATTCGTGGTCCAGGTTCGGGTCGAGCTTGCGCTGGGCGTCGACCTGGTCCGGGAAGGCGGCAAAGGTGCCGGCGGCCACGGCCGGGCTGTCGACCACGGTGATCACCGCATCCACGGTGCAGGCGCTGCGGATTTCCGGCCACTGGAAGGCCTGCACCAAGGGTTTTGGCAGGGCCAGGCCCGAGGTTTCAATAAGGATATGGTCAAGGTCGCCGCGACGGGCCACCAGTTCGCGCATCACCGGGAAGAACTCTTCCTGCACGGTGCAGCACAGGCAGCCGTTGGCCAGTTCATACACGCGGCCGTTGGCTTCTTCCTCGGTGCAACCGATGGAGCACTGCTTGAGGATTTCACCGTCGATGCCCAGCTCGCCGAACTCGTTGACGATCACCGCGATGCGGCGGCCCTGGGCGTTGTCCAGCATATGGCGCAACAGGGTGGTCTTGCCCGAGCCGAGGAAGCCGGTGACGATGGTGACGGGAAGTTTGGCCAGTGTTTTCATCGGATGCCCTTTGGGGCGGGCATACGGGACGATAGGCCCTGCGACGGCGCGCAGCAGCGGATTTCGTCACCGGATCACCCCGCCCGGTTGAATTGGAAAATCGGTTGCGAGGCAGGTCTCCTGGCTTGGGGCTTGCGGGTCATGCGACCGGCGCCGACTGCGCCTTCCCGCCGGATCGGCAGTGGCGTGGCAGTCAACAGAACCCTTCACAGTTGCGGGGGCAGCCGCGGCTTGAACCGCGTTCCCTTCTTAGCTTCGACCTGGGCCGAAGAACCTCGAAGGCGCAAGGCTACGCAGTGCATGGCAAGCGGTCAATGTCGGAAACCCGGGACCCGGACGCCGCTCTACACATAGCGGTGTTTGATGGGCACATTCATCACGATGTCGGCGAGCGCTATGCGCCCCTGGCCTTCAAGGTAGAAATCAATTTCGCCGTTGCCTGTCAGGTCAAGCACCAGCCACGACTCGTTATTTTGCGGATTGTAGCCCAGCCCCGCCTCCCCGGGTCGGCCGGAAAGCCGGTTGACGAAGGTGAGGTCGTGGAGGCCATGCTTGCGCAGCAATCCAGAAATATCGATTTTGTCCTGACCGGTGACGAAGTCCGTCAACACGTCAGGGCTGCGTAACGTCGAATCGGTGGCGGTGTCGTACACGAAGGTATCGCGGCCTGCGCCGCCGTACAGACGATCGACACCGCCACCGCCTTTGAGCCGGTTGTCGGCGGCGTTGCCGATCAACACATCATTGCCGGAACCGCCGATGGCGTTCTCCACGGTAACGTCCCTGGCGATGGAGACATTCCCCGTCTTCCCACCAACATTGGAGAAGGTTTCAGCGTTCAGGTTGATCACCTGGTTCTGGTAATAGCGAGAGAAATCCAGCGTATCGTTACCACCGCCGTCCCAGACGCAAAAGACGGCGCCGTCCCACGGGGACACCAGTGAAAGATCGTCTCGCCGGGTATTGGAATTGAAGCCGTAGGTGGTATCCGTGTTACGGGTCGTGTAATTGGCGCCGTAGACCTTTTGGGCCCAGGCAATGTCGGTCATCAACGGTGCCGAGGCGTACTCGCCCTTGTGATCATGACCTGTATCGCTCGCTTCGAAATAGCTCATGACCGAGTAGGCCCGGCTGTCCTCGGCGAAAATGGCATGCGTGCCGTACTTGATCGGGCCCTTTAACGCTTCATAGTTTCCGGGGTGGGCAGCGCCCAGCCAATGGCCGATTTCGTGGGTTAGCGTTTGGCGTCCAAAGCCATTTACGGTGGGCGCGTGATTGAACGAGTGGCTGGAGTTGAGGCGCACTCGCCCAGAATTGCCGGAACGCATGGCATCGGCGACACTTGGCCTCGCGCTATTGACGAAACGTAACAGGGCGTCGGGCGTAACGGCGTCTTCCTCGAACTCGATATTCGCTACATCTGCCCAGGACCGCATTGAAAGACGGGCCTGCGATTGCTGGGTTTGATTAAACCGAGTTTCCTCTGGTGCAACTTCACGAAACGTATAACCCACCCGCACTACTTTATCGTTATTACGGTCCTGCCATCGGCGCTGCCTTCGATCTATTTGGCTGGCGGCTTGACCGGTGGACCAGGACGGCTTGCTGGAGACCGCATGATAGTGCGGGTTGCGAGCATCCTGTGCCTTGTAGTGCGGGCCGGCGGCTTCAACGTGCGAATTCATAATATCTTGACTGACAATCGGAGGATTTAAACTGGCGCGCGATATAACAGACATAAAAAGGCCTTATCAACTTAATGGATAACATCAACTTCAGCGCGCCTACCTTCCGATATCCACTCACGGAAAAAAAGTGCATCAGACCCGCAAAATAATAGGAGATATTACTTGGTAAAAATGCCATTACGCCTTTTACGCCGCGATTCTTAATCAGAATCGGCTTCAATTGACGCCCCGGTCATGCTCGTGTTTTCCTGTACATCTTGTTTCGGGTGCCCTTCACAGGGTGAAACGGGAAACCGGTGAGTCATGGCCTGCAATGCCAGGGTATGACGAGTCCGGTGCTGCCCCCGCAACGGTAAGCGAGTGAAGCGTCAGATCCACTGTGCCAGCCGGCATGGGAAGGTGATGCTTTTTGACCCAGCGTCCCTCGCAAGCCCGGAGACCGGCCCGAAAAATCAGATAACAAACCCGCGGTGGGCGGGCGCTGTTCGAACCTCGCGTGCCCGGCTCGCGGGGTTTTCATGCGCTCGTTTCGCCCAGACACTTGATAGGGACGCGCCATGTCGATCATCAGCAGCACCTCACCCGCCGCCAGCCACACCGCCACCCTGAGCCAACGCCTCACTGCCGCCATCGGCGCGTCGGTTCTCGGCGCCTGCCTGGTGTATTTTGCCGGGTTCTCGCATATCGAGGCGGTGCACAACGCGGCCCACGATACCCGCCACAGCGCCGCGTTCCCGTGCCACTGAGGCCTGCCGACATGATCAAGCGTATTGCGCAAACCGCCGGCTTTACCGGCCTGCTGGCCGCCCTGCTGCTGACGCTGCTGCAAAGCTTCTGGGTCGCCCCGTTGATTCTGCAGGCCGAAACCTTCGAGAAGGCGCCGGCTGCAACCGAGGTGACGCATGAGCACACTGCCCATAGCCACGACGCCGAAGCCTGGGAGCCGGAGGATGGCTGGCAGCGCGTGCTGTCCACCACCGGCGGCAATTTGGTGGTGGCAGTGGGTTTCGCGCTGATGCTGGCGGGTCTCTATACCCTGCGCGCCCCAACCCGCACGGCCCAGGGTTTGCTATGGGGCCTGGCCGGTTACGCGACTTTTGTGCTGGCGCCCACCCTGGGCCTGCCGCCCGAATTGCCGGGCACTGCCGCCGCCGACCTGGCACTGCGCCAAACCTGGTGGATCGGCACCGCCGCCTCCACGGCCGCCGGTATTGCGCTGATTGTGTTTGGCCGCAACTGGCTGCTTAAGGTCCTCGGCGTGGCGATCCTCGCGGTGCCCCATGTGATCGGCGCGCCGCAGCCCGAAGTGCATGCAATGCTGGCCCCGGAGGCCCTCGAAGCGCAGTTCAAGATCGCGTCGCAATTGACCAACATCGCATTCTGGCTGGCCCTGGGCCTGATCAGCGCCTGGCTGTTCCGACGCAACCGCGACGGTCAATACTCGGCATGATTCTGGCGGTGGGCCTGGGTTGTCAGCGCGGTTGTGATGTTGACACCCTGCTGGCTCTGCTTGACGGCGCCCTTGCCGAGGCGGGAATCGAGCGCCAGCGTGTCACCGCGCTGGCCAGCATCGATCGCAAACAGGATGAGCCGGGGCTGATCGCCCTGGCCCAGCGGCTGCAATTGCCATTGCAGTGTTTCAGCGCTGCGCAACTGGCGGTTTATGAGGACCGCCTGAGCCACAAGTCAGCCGTCGCCTTTGCCCACACCGGTTGCCATGGTATTGCTGAAAGTGCCGCACTCGCACTGGCAGAACAGTTGTCGGGCGCCCCTGCCCGCCTGTTGATCCGCCGCAAAAACAACGCCAAGGCTACCTTTGCGTTGGCCTGCGCCGACTGAAACCTCGATAATCACCCTGATCGATCATGAGCATTTTTCATGCTCGCCCCCTTCCACAGGAACTCCCATGACCGTTTACTTTATCGGCGCAGGCCCCGGCGACCCGGAATTGATCACCGTCAAAGGCCAGCGGCTGATCCGCAGCTGTCCGGTGATCATCTACGCCGGTTCGCTGGTGCCGGCGGCGGTACTGGAGGGCCATCAGGCGCATCAGGTGGTCAACAGCGCTGAACTGCATCTGGAACAGATCATCGCGTTGATCAAGGTCGCCCACGCCAGCGGCCAGGATGTGGCCCGCGTGCACTCCGGCGATCCGAGCCTGTACGGGGCGATTGGCGAACAGATCCGTCATTTGCGCGAGCTGGGCATTCCGTTCCAGATCATCCCGGGCGTCACGGCGATAGCCGCCTGCGCCGCACTGCTGGAAACCGAACTGACCCTGCCGGATATCGCCCAGAGCGTGATCCTGACCCGCTACGCCGACAAAACCCGCATGCCCGATGGCGAAGACTTCGACAGCTTGGCGCGCCATGGCACCACAATGGCGATTCATCTGGGGGTCAATCACCTGGAAAAGATCGTTGCCCAACTGCTGCCGCACTATGGCGCCGACTGCCCGATCGCCGTGGTGCACCGGGCAACGTGGCCGGATCAGGACTGGGCAGTGGGCACGCTCAGTGATATTGCTGAAAAAGTCGCGGCCAAGGGCTTTCGGCGTACGGCGTTGATCGTGGTGGGCAGGGTGCTGGCCAGTGACAGCTTTGGTGATTCATCGCTGTATCGCGCGGGTCATGCTCACCTCTACCGCCCTTGAAGGAACGCGGGCAAAACGGTGGGAGGCGAGCAAGTCCCCTCCCACATTTGATCTGATTAGTTGGATAGCGGGTGTAAGCTTCTGAATTCAAGGAAAAAAAACGGCGCTCACGGGCGCCGTTTTTTGTTCGCAGTGAACGCCTTACTCAGTAGTAGGCGTTTTCTTTCTGCGTGTGGTCGGTCACATCGCGAACGCCCTTGAGCTCCGGAATGCGCTCAAGCAAGGTGCGCTCGATGCCTTCGCGCAGGGTCACGTCTGCCTGGCCGCAACCTTGGCAGCCGCCGCCGAACTTGAGGACGGCGATACCGTCATCTACCACGTCGATCAGGCTGACCTGACCGCCGTGGCTGGCCAGCCCCGGGTTGATCTCGGTTTGCAGGTAGTAGTTGATACGCTCGTTGACCGGGCTGTCGGCGTTGACATTCGGCACCTTCGCGTTGGGTGCCTTGATCGTCAACTGGCCGCCCATGCGGTCGGTGGCGTAGTCGACCACAGCATCGTCCAGGAAGGCTTCGCTGAAGGCGTCGATGTAGGCGGTGAAGCTTTTGAGCCCCAGCGCGGTGTCTTCAGGTTTCTCTTCGCCAGGCTTGCAGTAGGCAATGCACGTCTCGGCGTACTGGGTGCCGGGCTGGGTGATGAAGACGCGGATGCCGATACCCGGGGTGTTCTGCTTGGACAGCAGGTCAGCCAGATAATCGTGGGCGGCGTCGGTAATGGTTATGGCAGTCATGGAAACTCCTCACAGGCTTGCCGGCAGTTTACGCCAAAATAATACGCAGGTACAAAGTCCTAGTATTTTTGTCGGAAAAGCATTGATCGGTGCGCCACGCCGGGCTTTCTTTCAAAGCGATAGATAGGCACCGCCGCCCAGAGGGAGCGCCTCGCCACACTTGCCTCCTTTGAGAGGCGATCATGATGAACCCGTCCCCCGCTGGGATCGAAGCCAGCCAGTCCGTCTATCTCAAGCAGTTGCTGGAACAACAAAGGGCCATGGAGCAATTGCTGAACCAACAGCCCGAGGCCGCCAGATCCCTCAGCGCACTACTCCTGGCAAAAATCCAGTCGGGATTCCCCGGATTGCCGTTGCCTATTGCACTGAAAGCTGTGAGTTACGACGAAGATATCCAACTGTGCACCCGCCCTGGCACGCACACCCTGGTGTCAACGGACACACCGGCTCGCCCATTGTCTGCGCTATTCACTGACACGCCCTGGGGCGGCGAAAACCATAACGCGCCCAACCGGCGCTACCGCTACCACGCCACGTCCACCTATCAGCTCCAGCCTGGACACCGCGTCAGTGCCACAAGTGGTGGCACCCCAACATTCGAAACCTTTCTGGACACGTTGATCCGCCAGCCGGACCAGTGTTTTCAACAGTTACTGGATGAGTATTGGCGGGGCCCGTTCGCACCAGGCGAATCGACAACCCGGCGTCAATGGCTTGCCAACCAGTTGGGCAAAACCCTGCAGGCCGAAGCGGCGCTGCGCGTAGAGGACGGCACGCTCGACACCGCCTGCAAAATCCTCATCGGCCAGCTCGTCGAGCGGCCCTGCAGCCAGGCTCGCGCGGGCCTGCCGCCAGACCAACGCCCCGCAGCCTTCGCCGTGAGGCTCAAGGGCCGCGCCAACAAACCCGATATCGCGCTGGTGGAGGTGTTTGTAATTGCCGGCAAAACCCCGGCGGCCAACGTCTCGGCAAGCACCGATATCGGCGCTGTTGTGCTGTTCACCCCTCACCAGGGCATTGAGACGCATGCCTCGCTGCAAGCCCTCGACCAGTCGCTGCGCATGCAGATGGCACAGGGTACGGCCCGCGAACAGCTGCTGAGCCTAGCCTGTTGGCAAGACCAGGCACGCGCACGCCGGTACCTGAAAAGTGCCCCCGCCTTCGTTTACACCGCCATCGACGAGCATCTGTTCCAACATCGCGTGGAGCGGCTGCTCAGATTGCAGAAAGCCGATATCGAATATGCTTGGCAGCAGGCACGCCAACAGGGTTCGAATGGTCAGCAGGTGTATGAACAATTCAATCGCCTGGCGCATCTCGGCACTTTCCTGGATCTGCGCGAACTGATGGTTGCGCGCAGTCGGCGCTACCTCGAAGCCGCCTTGCCAGCGTGGTATCAGGCGGCAAGCAAGACACACAAACAGGCGCTCAAACAGCGAGCCCATGCCGAACTGGAGGCCAATAAACGCCTGGCCGGCCAATTTCGCACCGCGGCGATCCCCACTCTGCACGCGTTCGCCAGCAGTCAACTCACGCAGCAATTGCAACGCGATTATCCCGACTGGGACACGGTCCCGGATAAGGTTCAGGTCCACATCACCACCTCCTTCAACCCCGCCAGCATGGGGGGCGGCGCGGGCGTGGACCATGTGCCCCAGACCGATGACCCGGCCACACGGCCCAGCAGTGCGGCGGTCTTGACACTGACCCAACTGGCACTGAAGAACAACACGCCGTGGGATGTCAGCGTGTACCAGTTGCTCATCGGTAAACGCACTTCGATGTCAGCCGAGGGCAAGGCGACGTCCGGCAGGCCTATAACCCTGGATGACGCGTACCTCAAATCGCTGATTAAAAAGCTCGACGTGGGCGCAGGTTACGACCGGTTGTTGCAGTTACGCCTGCTCGATCAGGGCCAGCCCCTGCGCCAGGCCTGGAGCGGCGCTTATCTCGCCAGCCTGAAAACCCAGGCACTGACCGCCAGGCTGCTCAGCGGCAGCTTCCTGAAAGACCGTGAGAACAGGGGCTATAAATGGGTCAACGCGATTATCGAGACCTTTTTGCTCAACGCCTATACCACTGTCAGTGGGCACAAGGTCGTGGCAAGCGCGCTGATTATCGCCAACTCCCCGGCAACGGCCAACGGCTACTCACTCAATGACAGCCTCATAATCAGCGTGGAAAATCGCCGCTCCGTGCCCAACGTGATCCTTTTCACTCCCTCGTGCCCCGCCGAGCACGATATTCAGGAATTTACCGACAGTGCCGCGATGCAGCAGTTTCTCCAATTGCAGTGGGACACCTCCAGCGAATGGCGCGACTACGTCCTCCAGCACTTGACAGAACTCGGCAAGGCACGCGTCACGGAGCGCAAGAACCGCATCTACAACCCGTTCGATAACCTTTACTTCGAGACGATCAACGCACCGGTCTGCGATGCACTGTACGAGCAGCAGGTCTGGACCCTGCGACACAACGCCGACGTGGCGTCGACCAGCAACGCTGAAGTCGAACGCGAATCGCTGTGGAACAAGGTCACCTTCGGCATCGATTTGGCAATCGACCTGATCGGCTTTTTACCCATCACCAGCGCTTTCAATGCGGTACGCAATATCACGCGGACCCTCATGCTGCTCAAACAGATGGGGCGCTCCAAGTCTGCCGCGCGCGCGCTGTGGTCCATCACCGGGGCCCGCAGCCGCCCGCTCCTGGCCCCCCGTTTTGATGCCGTCCCCGCGCTTCGACCGACGCCGGATCTTTCCGGGCTGGACGTGGCGGTCGACCCGCTGACCCTTGAGCGAATCCGCGGCAACCTCTACCAGAGCGCGACGTCGGTTCAGCAATATGTGCGGGTCAACGGCAAGCACTACCTGACCGACATTGCTCAGGGGCAACGCTTTCTCCACCCCGAAGGTGCAGCCGGAAAAACCCTGCGCTATCCACTGACACTGGATGCCTCCCTCAAGCATTGGCAGGTCGAACCGAAGCCCCGATTGCCTGGCGGCATGGTTCCTGTCGAAAGATCGGCGCTGCAAACGACTTATCGGGACTATGAATTATCACCCGCCGACCTCGCCGCGCTACCGAATGTCAATCAGGCGAGGCCAGGGTCTTTCAACCTGGAAAAGCTGCCCCCGGTGATCCCTGTTACCGATAATTGCGCAGCGATATTTCATGTGTTTGGCATTCAGGCAAGATTGCGTCGCCATGCCAGAAGTTATTACCGGGCGTTCGTTGCGCCTTCAAGGTCGATCGCCCTGCCGCCCCCGCGTCTGTCGACCGATGATTTGTTAAATCAGTTGTTCAGCCAACGTAGAGGCTTGATTTTCGGTGAACACCATTCGTTCCCGCTCACACGGCAGTATTTGACCAGACACGCAGTCAGCCTGAGCCGCGCGGGGGTCGCAGCGTTCTACATGGAGGTGTTCAATACAGATATGCATCAGGCTGCACTGAGGCTGTACAACGCTTCACCCAACAATCAATTGCCTCAATTACTGAGAAGCAGGATTGAACGCATGGGCGAACCAGCGGCCGGACAATCGCCATTCGACTACGTTCGATTGGTCGAAGCGGTACACGCCCAGGGCATTCCGATCCATGCGCTGGATACCACTGCCAGCTACCTCTATAGAGCAGGTGATCTCGAACTGCCACACCCGCTGACCCTCGCCGAGTACCTTGATCGCGTGACCATGTTCAACTTCTTTGCCTACAAGAGAATCAATTTCGATCAATCATCCATTGGACCGCATCGCTGGGTAGCCCTCGTCGGGGTCGGTCATTGCAACACCATGCAGGACATTCCCGGGCTGGCCGAGTTGACCGACGCAATCGGCATCCGAATGACCACACGTGTTGCCACCCAGCCGATGACACGGGTGACCCATGATCCTGGCAGGTTGATCGATTACCGCGCGCCCTCCGGACGGTTTCTTTACAGATGTGATTTGCAGGTTTGCCTGCGCAGCACCGTAAACGATCATGAACTGGCCCTTCGCCTACACAGCCCGTTCACTTTCACCACCGTCATGGCGCCCACCAACCAGGCTCTGTTGCTTTACATCAACGCACAGCACGCAGCGGTGGAAGTTGCGGTACTCGCCGACGGCTCCCAGGCGTATGTCAATCATGCGCCGTTCGGCGCGGTCAGCCATCGACGCTTCGCCGACCTTGATGCATTGACCGAAGCCTTGATCGATGAACTGGGAATGATCGAGGTTTGAGACTTGGACCGTTTGTCCCTAGAGGTCACGTTGCCGAACACATCGAAACTCACCGCCAACTGGTCATAGATGCGCTCCCACAACGGGTAGTCGAACAGCCACATCGTCTGCGGCACTTCGCCGATAGGCCTTTGGTCACCGAGGCGCCGTCGAAGTGGCGCCAGATGCTCGGCAGCGCATTGTCATTGCCTGCCCACAGCGTCGTTCTGCGCCGATTCAACGCGTGCAATTGAAGTGAGGGCAATGCTACTGGGACAGGAGGCTCGCCAACATGAGCAACATTCATGCAAAACCCTCTCATGCTCCAAATGCGCACAAGTTTGCTATGATTCACGCCCTCCGTAATGCCTGACCCAGAGTAGTCCCATGTCCGATCGTAGCGCTCGCCTGCAAGCCCTTCACCAAGCCCTCAAGGACCGTATCCTGATCCTTGACGGCGGCATGGGCACGATGATCCAGAGCTACAAGCTCGAAGAACAGGATTATCGCGGCAAGCGCTTCGCTGACTGGCCAAGCGACGTCAAGGGTAACAACGACCTGCTGGTGATCACCCGTCCGGACGTCATCGGCGGCATCGAAAAAGCCTACCTGGACGCCGGCGCCGACATTCTGGAAACCAACACCTTCAACGCCACGCGCATCTCCATGGCCGACTACGGCATGGAAGCACTGGCCTATGAACTGAACGTTGAAGGCGCACGCCTGGCGCGCCAGGTGGCCGACGCCAAGACCCTCGAAAACCCGGCCAAGCCGCGCTTCGTCGCTGGCGTGCTCGGGCCTACCAGTCGCACCTGCTCACTGTCGCCGGACGTGAACAACCCCGGCTACCGCAACGTGACCTTCGATGAGTTGGTGGAAAACTACACCGAGGCCACCAAGGGCCTGATCGAAGGCGGCGCCGACCTGATCCTGATCGAGACCATCTTCGACACCCTCAACGCCAAGGCTGCGATCTTCGCCGTGCAGGGTGTGTTCGAGGAACTGGATGTCGAACTGCCGATCATGATTTCCGGCACCATCACCGACGCCTCCGGCCGCACCCTCTCGGGCCAGACCACCGAAGCGTTCTGGAACTCCGTGGCCCACGCCAAACCGATTTCCGTAGGCCTGAACTGCGCCCTCGGCGCCAGCGACCTGCGCCCTTACCTGGAAGAGCTGTCGAACAAGGCCAACACCCATGTGTCTGCGCACCCCAATGCCGGCCTGCCCAACGAATTCGGCGAGTACGATGAACTGCCATCGGAAACGGCCAAGGTCATCGAAGAGTTCGCCCAAAGTGGCTTCCTCAATATCGTCGGCGGCTGCTGCGGCACCACGCCCGGCCACATTGAAGCCATCGCCAACGCGGTGGCCGGCTATGCGCCGCGTGCGATCCCGGACATTGCCAAAGCCTGCCGACTGTCGGGGCTGGAGCCGTTCACCATTGATCGCAGCTCGCTGTTCGTCAACGTCGGCGAGCGCACCAACATCACCGGTTCCGCACGCTTTGCCCGGCTGATCCGTGAAGACAACTACACCGAAGCCCTGGAAGTTGCCCTGCAGCAGGTGGAAGCCGGCGCGCAGGTGATCGACATCAACATGGACGAGGGCATGCTCGATTCGAAGAAGGCCATGGTGACCTTCCTCAATCTGATTGCCGGCGAGCCGGACATCTCCCGCGTGCCGATCATGATCGACTCCTCCAAGTGGGAAGTGATCGAAGCCGGCCTCAAGTGCATCCAGGGCAAGGGCATCGTCAACTCCATCAGCATGAAGGAAGGCGTGGAGCAGTTCATTCATCACGCCAAACTGTGCAAGCGCTATGGCGCCGCCGTGGTGGTGATGGCCTTCGACGAAGCCGGCCAGGCCGACACCGAAGCGCGCAAGAAGGAAATCTGCAAACGATCCTACGACATTCTGGTGAATGAAGTCGGCTTCCCGCCGGAAGACATCATCTTCGACCCGAACATCTTCGCGGTCGCCACCGGCATCGAAGAGCACAACAACTATGCCGTCGACTTCATCAACGCCTGTGCCTATATCCGCGACGAGCTGCCGTATGCGCTGACCTCCGGCGGCGTGTCCAACGTGTCGTTCTCGTTCCGCGGCAACAACCCGGTGCGTGAGGCGATCCACTCGGTGTTCCTGCTGTATGCGATCCGCAACGGCCTGACCATGGGCATCGTCAACGCCGGTCAACTGGAGATTTACGACCAGATTCCCGCCGAGCTGCGCGATGCCGTGGAAGACGTGGTGCTCAACCGCACCCCGGAAGGCACCGACGCCCTGCTGGCCATCGCCGATAAATACAAGGGCGACGGCAGCGTAAAAGAGGCCGAGACCGAAGAATGGCGCGGCTGGCCGGTGAACAAGCGCCTGGAGCACGCGCTGGTCAAGGGCATCACCACCCACATCGTTGAAGACACCGAAGAATCGCGCCAGTCGTTCGCGCGCCCGATCGAAGTGATCGAAGGCCCGCTGATGTCGGGCATGAACATCGTTGGCGACCTGTTTGGCGCCGGCAAGATGTTCCTGCCCCAGGTGGTGAAATCCGCCCGTGTGATGAAGCAGGCCGTGGCGCACTTGATTCCGTTCATCGAGCTGGAAAAAGGCGACAAGCCGGAAGCCAAGGGCAAAATCCTGATGGCCACGGTCAAGGGCGACGTGCATGACATCGGCAAGAACATTGTCGGCGTGGTGCTCGGTTGCAATGGCTATGACATCGTCGACCTGGGTGTCATGGTGCCTGCGGAGAAAATCCTGCAGGTGGCCAAGGAACAGAAGTGCGACATCATCGGCCTCTCCGGCCTGATCACGCCGTCCCTCGATGAAATGGTGCACGTGGCCCGCGAGATGCAGCGCCAGGACTTCCACCTGCCCTTGATGATCGGCGGCGCGACCACCTCCAAGGCGCACACCGCGGTGAAAATCGAGCCCAAGTACAGCAACGACGCGGTGATTTACGTCACCGACGCCTCGCGCGCCGTGGGTGTGGCCACGCAGTTGCTGTCCAAGGAACTGAAGGCCGGTTTTGTCGAAAAAACCCGCCTGGAATACATCGACGTACGCGAGCGCACCGCCAACCGCAGCGCGCGCACCGAGCGCCTGAGCTACCCCGCCGCCATCGCCAAGAAGCCGCAGTTCGACTGGAGCAGCTACACGCCGGTCAAACCGACGTTTACCGGCGCCAGGGTGCTGGACAATATCGATCTCAGGGTGCTGGCCGAATACATCGACTGGACGCCGTTCTTTATCTCCTGGGACCTGGCCGGCAAGTTCCCGCGTATCCTTGAAGACGAAGTGGTCGGTGAAGCCGCCACTGCGCTGTACGCCGATGCCCAGGAAATGCTCAACAAGCTCATCGACGAAAAACTCATCAGTGCCCGCGCGGTGTTCGGTTTCTGGCCGACCAACCAGGTACAGGACGATGACCTGGAAGTCTACGGCGACGATGGCCAGCCGATTGCCCGGCTGCACCACCTGCGCCAGCAGATCATCAAGACCGACGGCAAGCCGAACTTCTCGCTGGCCGACTTTGTGGCGCCCAAGGCCAGCGGTGTAACCGACTATATTGGCGGCTTCATCACCACCGCCGGCATCGGCGCCGAGGAAGTGGCCAAGGCCTACCAGGACGCGGGCGACGACTACAATTCGATCATGGTCAAGGCCCTGGCCGACCGCCTGGCCGAGGCCTGCGCCGAGTGGCTGCACCAGCAGGTGCGTAAAGAGCATTGGGGTTATGCCCAGGACGAAGCGCTGGACAACGAAGCGTTGATCAAGGAGCAGTACAGCGGCATCCGCCCTGCCCCGGGCTACCCGGCGTGCCCGGACCACACCGAGAAAGCCCAGTTGTTCCAGTTGCTGGACCCCGAAGCACGCGAACTGCACGCCGGGCGCAGCGGCGTGTTCCTCACCGAGCACTACGCGATGTTCCCGGCGGCGGCGGTCAGCGGCTGGTACTTTGCCCACCCGCAGGCCCAGTACTTTGCCGTGGGCAAGGTCGACAAGGATCAGGTAAACAGCTACACCGCACGCAAGGGCCAGGATCTGGCCGTGACCGAGCGCTGGCTGGCGCCGAACCTGGGCTATGACAACTAGGATTGTCAGGCCAGTCGTGCTGCTCGCGACCCGCGTTTAGCGAAGCAGCAGTTGCAGGCTGAACGGGTAACGGTAGGACGCGGGCTTGCCCACCGCCGACAATGCGCGAAAGTCCACTGCGGTCGGCGGCCCGAGTAAATGCCGGGCCTGGTTGGCATCGATCAATTGGAACAAGGCTGCCTGGCGATCGCGGCCGCCGTGGGCGTCGAGGTCTACGCCCTTGGCGTGATCATTGATCAACACCATGGCCCAGCCTCCCAGCGTGAAATGCCCGGCCACCAGGGTGGTCAGCCGTCCGTCCAGCCGCGCCTGCAGAATTTCCGGCGAGCTGTTAACGGCACTGAAGAGCACATCCTTGCCCGGCATTCGCCCGCTCGCTTGCACGGCCTGCATCGCGCCCAGCGCCATCTCATCGTTGGCAGCCCACACCAACGCCGTCTGCGGGTTGCGTTTGAACAACTGCGTGGCCTGCTCAAAGGCCCGCTGGCGGTTCCATTCGCCATAGACCAGTTGGCGCAGACGCACTTCGGGATGCTCGGCCAGGGCGCGGTGCAGGCCGCGCTCACGCAACTGCGCAGCCGGGGTGGTCTTGCTGCCGGAAAATGCCAGCAGGTCGATGGACGCCCCGGGCGCCAGCGGGCCGTACTGGCGCAACAGATCGATGAGCATCAGGTAGCCGGCCTGCTCGTCATCGGCCACCAGGCTGGCAATCCAGTCGGGATGCTGGTGGGTGCCCAGCAGTTGAGCCTGATCGGCCGTCAGCGCGTTGTTCACGATCAGCAACTTGACCCCGCTGCCCTCGGCCATGCGCAGGATCTGCGGGGCGATGTACTGCTCATTCACCAATACCAGGTAATCCGGCCGCGCACTGCCCAGCAGCGCTTCACGGGCCTGGGCCAAGGTAGTGTCGGAAACGCGCTCGGAATAGCGCACGCGCAAATCCAGGCCGAGGTCAGTGGCGGCAGCCTGCATGAATTGCGCGTAGTTGACCCAGAAGGCTTCCGTCGACATACCCGGATTGAGAAACACCACGGACGACGCCTGGACCATCGCCGCGCATGTCGAGCCGAGCAGCCATACACACGCAATCAGAACTTTCAACATGGTTGTCCAAGCCTTGAATATTGACCGCCATCATAGTGGCAATACGACAGGCAATCGAGACACCAGCGAAAAGGTCGTTATGGATGCCCAACCCAGAAAAGCGCTGTGCCCACCACCAGCACAACCAGGAACAGAATGGCCCAGGCATCCACGGTAATGCCGGGTTTACGGACTTTTGTAGAATTGCTCATCGCATCGCCTCTTGTCGGTTTTATAGGTGATTGCATCAAGACTCGAGCACAGTAAAGTTCATGCTTGCCCATATGACAAATGTGGGTATCGCGATAACGGTTCGCATTAGTCATTTTGGTTATTTGCATATACTCAAACATCACTTTTGCGCATAAACGCAACCTGTTATCGTGCGCCGGCTCCGTTGGGAGTGCGCGGCCGTGCGCGCAGATTTGCCGAGAACAGGACCTATATGTACGTATACGACGAATACGATCAGCGCATCATCGAGGACCGCGTCAAGCAGTTCCGTGATCAGACCCGACGCTATCTGGCAGGCGAACTGAGCGAAGAAGAGTTCCGCCCTCTGCGCCTGCAAAATGGCCTTTACGTTCAGCGCTTTGCGCCGATGCTGCGGGTGGCTGTGCCCTACGGCCAACTGACCTCGCGCCAGACGCGCATGATGGCCAAGATTGCCCGCGACTTCGACAAGGGCTACGCCCACATCAGCACGCGCCAGAACGTACAGTTCAACTGGCCGGCGCTGGAAGACGTGCCGGACATCCTTGCCGAGCTGGCCACCGTGCAGATGCACGCCATTCAGACCAGCGGCAACTGCCTGCGCAACGTCACCACCGACCAGTTTGCCGGTGTGGCCGCCGATGAGCTGATCGACCCGCGCCCCTGGTGCGAGATCGTGCGTCAGTGGACCACGTTCCACCCCGAATTCGCCTACCTGCCGCGCAAGTTCAAGATCGCCATCAACGGCTCGACCTCGGACCGCGCCGCCATCGAGGTGCACGATATCGGCCTGGAGCCGGTGCACAACGCCGCAGGCGAGCTGGGTTTCCGCGTACTGGTGGGTGGCGGCCTGGGCCGTACCCCGGTGGTCGGTGCCTTTATCAATGAGTTTCTGCCGTGGCAGGACCTGCTCAGCTACCTCGACGCGATCCTGCGGGTTTACAACCGCTACGGCCGCCGTGACAACAAGTACAAGGCCCGGATCAAGATCCTGGTCAAGGCGCTGACCCCTGAAGTGTTCGCGCAGAAAGTCGATGCCGAGATGGAACACCTGCGCGGCGGCCAGACCACCCTGACCGAAGCCGAAGTGCATCGCGTGGCCAGGCACTTCGTCGACCCGGATTACAAAACCCTGAGCAATCAGGACGCCGAGCTGGCGGCGCTCGATCAGCAGCACCCGGGTTTCGCCCGCTGGCGCACCCGCAATACCCTGGCGCACAAACAGCCGGGCTACGTGGCCGTGACCCTGTCGCTCAAACCCACCGGCGTTGCGCCGGGCGATATCACTGACAAGCAGCTGGACGCCGTCGCCGACCTGGCCGAGCGCTACAGCTTCGGCCAACTGCGCACCTCCCACGAGCAGAACATCATTCTCGCGGACGTCGAACAGAGCCAGTTGTTCGCCCTGTGGGGCGAGCTGCGCGAAGGCGGTTTCGCCACGCCGAACATCGGCCTGCTGACCGACATCATCTGCTGCCCGGGTGGCGACTTCTGCTCCCTGGCGAACGCCAAGTCGATCCCGATTGCCGAATCGATCCAGCGTCGTTTCGATGACCTGGACTACCTGTTCGACATCGGCGAGCTGGACCTGAACATCTCCGGCTGCATGAACGCCTGTGGTCACCACCACGTCGGCCATATCGGCATCCTGGGCGTGGACAAGAAAGGCGAAGAATTCTACCAAGTGTCCCTGGGCGGCAGCGCCAGCCGCGATGCGAGCCTGGGCAAGATCCTCGGCCCGTCCTTCGCCCAGGAAGCCATGCCCGAAGTGATCGGCAAGCTGATCGATGTGTACGTCGAACAGCGCACCGAAGATGAGCGTTTCATCGACACCTATCAGCGCATCGGCATTGACCTGTTCAAGGAGCGCGTCTATGCAGCGAATCATTAAGAACAACGAAGTCCTCGACGAAACCTGGCACCTGCTGCCCAAGGACGCGAGCTTCGATGGCATCTCCAACTGCGACGACCTGATCGTGCCGCTGGCGCTGTGGCGCGAACACGGCCACGCCCTCAAGGCCCGCGACGGCGGCCTGGGTGTGTGGCTGGACGCCGACGAGGAAGCCGAAGAGATCGGTGCCGACGTGGAACACTTCCAGGTCATCGCCCTGAACTTCCCGGCCTTCACCGACGGGCGCAACTACTCCAACGCGCGCCTGCTGCGTGACCGCTACGGTTACAAGGGCGAACTGCGCGCGATTGGCGACGTACTGCGCGACCAACTGTTCTACCTGCGCCGCTGCGGGTTCGATGCCTTCGCCCTGCGCGCCGACAAGGACCCGTACGAAGCGCTGGAAAGCCTGAAGGACTTTTCGGTGACGTACCAGGCCGCGACCGACGAACCGCTGCCGCTGTTTCGGCGACGCTGAGTCTGACGAATGAAAAAGCCCTGGCATGCCAGGGCTTTTTTATGGGCGCTCATTGGTGATATGACCCACCGTACTGAGCCTCTGTGGCGAGCAGGCTTGTCCTGCGTTGGGCGGCGCAGCAGCCCCAAAGCCAGGCGCTGAGCCGTATCAGGTACACCGCGTTTTGCTCGATTGGGGGCGCTTCGCACCCCAACGCAGGACAAGCCTGCTCGCCACAAGGATGAGATTGCCTGAGATGACTTATGTGCAGCCAATACTTAGGGTGAAATTTCAGGACTTAAGATCGAAAGGTCATTTTGTGTCTTATAAAGTTGTCCAGCTTCAGCGAGGCGGCGATAAAAAACACACGCTGAGTCAGCCGAAAATCACAATACATTACTCAATATTTCAGAACCAAAAACCCTGAGAGACGAGCATCATACATTCGCCCATAAAAACAATAACTTAACCTCGCTTAGGACGCGTACGTAGGAAGTTGCAGGAATCGTCCGACTGATTTTTTCTTGTAAAGTCGCGATGCCTATATATTCTGAATCGCCACAAGACAAGCAAGACACCGCCGCCACAAGTATTACCGCCTCTTCAATACCCAGCCACACTATAAAATCAAAAGCAAAGAACTCAAATAAAAATGAGCACATTGAAAATTTTAAAAAACAAAAACGACAACCTATATTACTCCCTTTCGATATTTATAAACTTGGACGTCCAAAGAAGTTTATTCGTACTTTACCTATTGCAACTTGGAATCACCCAAGGCGAGATAGGCATCCTTCAATCTTTTTTATTTTTCTCCTCCGTCGCACTGGAACTACCTTCTGGTTTACTCGCCGATCGTTACGGACGCAAGCTCTCTCTTATCATCGGTTTTTTAGGGTTATCGCTCAGTGGTATTGGCTTTTTGCTATTTTCATCTTTCATTCCTTTCGCAATTATATTTTGTCTATTCGGCGCCAGTATTGCCATGGGCTCCGGTTCAGATAGAGCACTGTTATATGACAACTTACTGGCCAACCATCGAGCTGACGAGTACCCCATGATATTATCAAGAGCCCGCGCTATTGGTGCAGTGTCACTGGGTTTATCCATGCTGCTGGGTGGTATATTACAAGACACGTTATCGTGGAACGCCGTTTATATTTTCTTTGCGATATCAAAAATTATTGGCGCCATCGTCGTGACATTCATCCCCGAAATAAAACTCCCGCCCTTCTCATCAACTCCCCATAAGAAAAGCAACTTCATCGATAAGGAAGCCGATGGAGTCTTCACTTCGCTCATTCATTTTTTCCGCTCCAAAAAAGGCGCCTTTCTGATACCTTTATTTATCGGATATGCTCTATTCGAGCTTTCAACGATCCCTTTGTTTATTTACGGACAGCCGTTTTTTTCCATGCAGGGCTTGGAAGTGCCTGTCATTGCTGGCATTTATGCTGCCGTCGAAGCTATCTCAGCAGGCATGTTCATGGTGGCTGGTTTTGTTTGCTCCAGATTCTCGCTCGGCCTCATTGCTTTCACTACAACCATCGCCGCTACTTTTCTTCTTTTCGTTTTATCATTGGACATTGGGATAATAACTTCTATTGCAACCTTTCTTATCATCATGTCCCTCCCTGCCCTCTATGAAACCTCATACGAAACCTATATACATGACAATGTCGAGTCACGTATCCGAGCCTCTTGCCTCTCCTTCGCCAACTTGATTAATTCAGTTATTATCGGCATCTCCTATACTGTTTTCGGCGGACTGCTGGACACATATGGCTTCTCCGTCACTCTGATTATCGTTGCAGCTTTCTGTCTTGCTGGCTTGTTGGGTGTCAGCGCAACCTTACTATTAGGTGGACAAAAAACTCATTTAAAAAAACAGGCTATTTAAAGCGCTCCGCTCTTCTTCAGGCACGCTCCAGTGCTGTGCCAGAGCCTCTCCTGACGCAATCTTCACGTTAAAAACGGAGCATTCGCCGTGATCGAACTGTCCCCTATTGATCAGAAATTTTTTACCTCACTGACGATTGGAGTTCTTCATGGCGAAAATCAACCTGGCCCAGCAATTGGCGACCACCCTTGAACAGGCGGGCATCAAGCGCATCTGGGGCCTGACCGGCGACAGCCTCAACGGCCTCACCGACGCCCTGCGCACCATGGACAACATCGAGTGGATGCACGTGCGCCACGAAGAAGTCGCCGCGTTCGCCGCCGGTGCCGAAGCCGCCGCCACGGGTGAACTGACGGTGTGCGCCGGCAGTTGCGGACCGGGCAACCTGCACTTGATCAACGGCCTGTTCGACTGCCATCGCAACCATGTGCCGGTGCTGGCAATCGCTGCGCAGATTCCGTCGTCGGAGATCGGCCTTAACTATTTTCAGGAAACCCATCCTCAGGAGCTGTTCAAGGAGTGCAGCCATTTTATCGAGCTGGTCAGCAACCCCGAACAGATGCCCCAGGTGCTGCACCGCGCCATGCGTTCGGCGATCCTCAACCGTGGCGTGGCGGTGGTGGTCATTCCGGGGGATGTGTCGCTGCTGGAGGTAGACGCCAAGCTCAAGCCGTGGCCGGCCCTGCATGCGCCGCGTAGCGTGCCGGCCGAGCCAGACCTGCAGCGTCTTACCGAGATGCTGCAGAGCAGCCAGAAAGTCACGCTGCTGTGCGGCAGCGGCTGTGCAGGCGCCCATGACCAGGTGGTGGCGCTGGCCGACGCGCTGGGCGCGCCGGTGGTGCATGCCCTGCGCGGCAAGGAGCATGTGGAGTGGGACAACCCGTTCGATGTGGGCATGACCGGTCTGATCGGCTTCAGTTCCGGCTACCACGCGATGCTCGATTGCGACACGCTGATCATGCTCGGCACCGACTTTCCGTACCGCCAGTTCTACCCGACCGACGCGAAGATCATCCAGGTCGACCGCGACCCGCAGGCCCTGGGCCGTCGTGCCACGCTGGACCTGGGAATCGCCGCCGACGTCGGCGAGACCATCGCCGCGCTGCTGCCACGCCTGACGCGCAAATCCGATCGCAGCTTCCTCGACACCTCCCTGAAGCATTACCACAAAGCGCGCCAGGGCCTGGATGACCTCGCACAGCCGTCAAAAGCCGACCGGCCGATCCACCCGCAATACGTTGCGCGCCTGCTCAGCGAACTGGCCGACGACGATGCAATCTTCACCGCCGACGTCGGCTCACCCACCGTGTGGGCTGCGCGTTACCTGAAGATGAACGGCAAACGCCGCCTGATCGGTTCGTTCAACCACGGCTCCATGGCCAATGCCATGCCTCAGGCGATTGGCGCACAGGCGGCGTTCCCTGGCCGGCAGGTGATTTCGATGTCCGGCGACGGTGGTTTTGCCATGCTGATGGGGGATTTCATCTCGTTGGCGCAACTGAACCTGCCGGTGAAAGTCATCGTGTTCGATAACTCATCCCTGGGTTTTGTCGCCATGGAGATGAAAGCGGCCGGCTATCTGGACACGGGCACTGAGCTGAAGAATCCGGATTTCGCCGCCATGTCCAACGCCATGGGCATCCTCGGGATTCGCGTGGAGCAGTCCGAAGACCTGGAGCCGGCCCTGCGCCGCGCCCTGGCCCACGATGGCCCGGTGCTGGTGGACGTGGTCACCGCCACTCAGGAACTGGTGATGCCACCGACCATCAAGCTGGAACAGGCCAAGGGATTCAGCCTGTACATGCTCAAGGCAGTGATGAGTGGGCGTGGGGATGAGGTGATTGAACTGGCACGGACCAACTTGCTGCGCTGATCCTGAGCTGACTACATCGTCCAGGGTGGGAGCAGGCGTGCTCTCACCCTGGATATCAGTGGTCGCTCAACCGTTGTGTTTTTCTACCCACTGGCCAAAGGCATCGATAAATGCCTGCAGGAACGGCCGAGTCTTTTCCGACACGTTCCCCGACTCATCAAACACATTCCCGGCCCCACCGAGGTAGGCTTCCGGCTGCTGCATGCACCACACGTCCAGAAACACCAGGGACTGGCGCAGATGGTGGTTGGCGCCAAAGCCGCCGATGGCGCCTGGCGACACGCTGATGATCGCACCGGGCTTGGCGCTGAAGGCGCTTTTGCCATACGGGCGGGAGCCCACGTCAATCGCGTTTTTCAACGGGGCCGGCACTGAACGGTTGTATTCGGGGGTGACGAACAGCACCGCGTCGGATGAACCCACCTGACTGCGGAAAGTGCTGTAGGCTGCCGGCGGTGATGCACCGTCAATGTCCTCGTTGTAGAGCGGCAGATCGCCAATTTCGACAATGTTCAACCTGAGGTTGGCAGGGGCCAGTTCGGCCAGTGCCAGCGCGACTTTGCGGTTGATCGATTGTTTTCTCAAGCTGCCAACCAGGACGGCAATCGTGTAGACCTTGCTCATTGAGGTTTCCCGACGTCTGACTAAAGGAGCCTGTAGTTATAAAGTCTTCGGGGCGTGTTCACCAGAAGCTTTTTGCGATTCACGCCGGGTTTGCCTCGCAGACTCTTGTGTAGGAAGCGGCTGAACTCGTCAGCGAATAGTATTTTTTTCCCATAGGTAAACTACCCGGCTTCTTGACGGTCTACACCACCGCAAATCGAGTGTTTATCTCCAGAGGTTCTAAGCAGATGGCAGCAGTACTTGTCGGACAGTTTCATGCCAGAGACGCGGAAGGCCGCGTGTATTCCGTGCATGAGTTCCAGGAATCCAACCCGGCGCAAGGCGACCTGGCTGGCTCGGCGCCCACCACTACCTACAAGCTGGCCATTGGCGACCGTGTAGAGAAACTGGAAGGCGATGAATTCAGACTGATTCAATCGGGCACGGTTATCGTCCGCGAATCAAAGACCACCCTCGCCTCATAAGATCTCGCCTCATCTACCCGCTCAGTCCTGGCCATTGACGGCATTGACTGGGCCGGGGTCGATCAGGGACGACGCATCTCCGTCAGCTCTATGCCCTCCTCTCCCTTGATCTGCTTGAGCGTCACCATCAGGCTGCCCCGCTCCCCCTCGACCGCAAACAATGAACGCAGGTAACCCGGCGAATCGGCCACCGGATAGGCCTCGACCTGCCTGACCAGCGTGATCCCCAGAATCGCGCCCACCTGCTCGTCCACCTGTTGCTGGGCGCGGATATAGCGTTCCAGTACCGAGTGTTCCGGGATGATTTCGTCTTGATTGTGCAGGAGATAAGCAGCCGCACACCCCACGGTCACCAGGACCAGGAGCTGCTTGACCGTTACCCCGCGAAACAGCGAGGGCATGCGCATTTGAGACCAGACCTGTTTTTGTTGTAAGTACCGGCGTGCCGGCAGTGGTCGTTGATGATCAGACGGCGTCATTCTAGTGAGATCGTGGCCCAACGCCATATGCATGGCCGACGCCAACTGTCTTTTTTGCGCACAATGGCCTGCGCCATTGAATACCCACGGCGCTGCACATAGACTCCGGCCATGCGTTTACGTCATATCGAAGTCATTCAAGCCATCCTGCAGACCGGGCACCTCGGCACGGCCGCCGAGTGGCTGCAACTCCCCGTGGGCGATGTACAAGCCTCGCTCAAGGATGCCGAGCAACAACTGGGCTTCATGCTGTTTGCCAGCGTGCGCGGGCGCCTGCAGGCGACGCGCGAGACCCTCGAATTACAGGCGCACATTGCCCACCTGTACGAAGCGCTGGAGCCGGTGCAACGCCTGGCCAGCCGCTTGAAACATCACCACGCGCCCACCCTGCACGCCCTCTGCACCCCGCCCCTGGCCAATCAACTGCTACCGCAAAGCATTGCCGCATTGCGTCGCCGCTTTCAGGACACGCCGTGCAGCCTGTCGAGCCAGCCGACGCGCGAGATCGTCAGGAGCCTGTTGCTTCACGAAGCGCAGGTGGGGCTGAGCCTGCATGATCCGGAACATCCGCAGATCCGGAGTACCCAAGTAGCCCAGGGCAAACTGCAAGTACTCGCCCCCCGAGGCTGGCTCAAGCCACGGCAAAAGTACATCGCACTGCAGGACCTGGCCGGGCAGTCGCTGATCGGGCTTGAAGGGCACGACCCCTTGAGTCGTCTGCTGGACGCCAAACTGCAAGCCCTGCGCCCGCTGCCGGTGGTGCAGACGCGGGTGCAGACTTACCAGATGATGCGCAGCATGGTGGAGGCCGGCGAAGGCCTGGCGATTGTCGACCCGTTCACGGCAGCCGGCGCGCAGGAGGCCGGACTGGATGCCTGCCCGCTGTCGCCGCCCATCCCGGTGGTCCTTTACGCATTGATGTCGAAGAACGTCGAACCCACGCCCGCGCTGAACGCGCTGCTGGAGATCGTTGCGCACAAGGCCGAGGCTCTGCTGGCGGGCACTTCGCCCCATACGCCTGTCGCGTAACAGGCTCTCCAGGCCCCAGCGCTGGATCGGTTCATGACTGCGCTTTCAGCACCGTCTCGGACTTGAATAACCGATACCAGAAAATCGCCACTTCGCGGGTTTGCGGGTCGATGCCGCGATAGCGCAGGTGGTCGATACCCCCCATCACATAGCCGCAGCGCTCATACAACCGGCACGCGCCGAGGTTGTTGTTCTGGGTTTCGAGCATCATGCCCGGCAGGTTTTTCTTGCGGCTCCAGAACTGCGCCACATCCAGCAACGCCTTGGCCACGCCGTGACGCCGTGCCGGCAGGATCACCGCCAGTTCGTCGACATGGGCAAACCCGTTCCAATTGGTGCTGACCACGATATGCCCCACCGGGCAATCATCCAGGTAGGCCATAAAGATCGCACTGTCGGGCGCATCGCGAAAACTGGCGAACTCCTCGGGGTCGATGCCATAACACTTGCGGTACGGCAGGATACGCTCCACCTGCCATTGATCAACGCGCTTGCCCATCTCCGGCACGCCATAGGCACTGACCTCAAAGCTGAAATCGTTGCCCCACACATAGGCATCAAAGCCTGCATCGGCGACCCGCACACTGAGCCCTGGATACTTCGGGTTCATGACAGCTTGCATAACGTTCCTCAACCCTTGATGCCATCTACGGTGTAACAACGACCACTGCCGTCATCCTCATGTTGAACCCATGCAGATCGGCATCCATCGACACCGCCTCCACTTCGCAGCGCGCAGCGTTTGGCCAGGGCGCGGCGAAACACAAACACTTCCTGCCACAAGGGTAGAAGCCGGAAGCGGATGTGGCGAATGAAGATTTCACGGTTCAAGGCGATCAACCGTGGGAGGAGACCTATTCCCTCCCACACGGTCGATCGCATTTGAATCCGAGTCATTGTTGAGTCAGTTGAGTCCACAGCGCCGGCGCACCCGCAGACTTGGCAATCGCCTCCAGCCGCGCCACATGCTCGGCCAAATCCTGCTCACTGGCGCGGATGATCGGTGTGGGTGTGCGATCGGCCGGCAGGCGGCGGATTTCCGAAGGGCGGTTGCCCGAGCCTTCCGCCGAACCGCTGCCGTCGGACGCGTTACCGGCCAGGGAGAGGCTGGTCTGCCCGCCGGTCATGGTCAGGTAGACGTCGGCGAGAATCTCGGAGTCGAGCAAGGCGCCGTGCAGTTCACGGTTGGAGTTGTCGACGCCATAACGCTTGCACAACGCATCGAGGCTGTTGCGCTGGCCCGGGTGACGCTCACGGGCCATCATCAGGGTATCGAGGATCGAACAGTGCCGGGAAATATCCGCACGGTCCGTCTGCCCCATCAGGGCGAACTCGTTATTGATAAAGCCGATGTCGAACGCCGCGTTGTGGATGATCAACTGCGCGCCGTTGATGAACTCGAAGAACTCGTCGGCCACCTCGGCGAAACGCGGCTTGCCCTTGAGGAATTCGTCGGTGATGCCGTGGACGCCAATCGCGCCTTCGTCACTTTCCCGGTCCGGTTGCAGGTACACGTGGAAGTGCCGCCCGGTGAGGCGACGACCCATCAGTTCGACACAGCCGATTTCGATGATCCGGTGGCCGTCGGTCACCGGCATGCCGGTGGTTTCGGTATCGAGTACAACAGATCGGATGGCCATCAGGGTTCAGCTCTCAACGGTGTGGTGGAGTGTGTAGAAGGCGCGATGTTAACACGGCAGCCGGCCTCAGCTCTGCTTGTAGCCGCGCACCTCATCCACGCCACGGTTGGCCAGTTGGTCAGCGCGCTCATTGCCTGGATGGCCGATATGCCCGCGCACCCATTTCCAGGTGATGTTGTGGCGATTGCATTGCTCGTCGAGCAGTTGCCACAGGTCGGCGTTCTTGACCGGCTCCTTGGCCGCCGTCTTCCAGCCGCGCTTCTTCCAGTTGACCATCCACTCGTTGATGCCCTTCATCACGTATTGCGAGTCGGTCACCAGCAGCACGTCGCAGCGCCGCTTGAGTTCCTCGAGGCCGCGAATCGCGCCCATCAGCTCCATGCGGTTGTTGGTGGTGTTGGCTTCGCCGCCCCACAGTTCCTTCTCCACGCCCTTGCACACCAGCAATGCGCCCCAGCCGCCAGGGCCAGGGTTGCCCTTGCAGGCGCCATCGGTGAAAAGTTCTACGGTATCGGTCATCGTTTGCTCGGTCTTGAATCAATAAAGAGGGGTTTACGGTTCGCTTTGCTTGCGATTGACCTTGGCCATCGGCATCGGCACCAGCTTGCCCATGGGCTGGCGGGCCACCTGACGCACCGGACGCAGGCCGACCACGATCTTGCGCGCCACCAATAGATAGAAGCCGCCACCGGCCAATTGCCAGGTCCCCGCGCGACGTTCCCAGCCGGCCAGACGGCCCTGCCACCGGGTCGAGGCAAGCGGCGGACGATAGCACCCGAAGCGGCGTTTCTCCAGCGCGAAGCCCAGCAGGTTCAGCCAGTCCCCCACCCGTGAAGGCGCGATGCAGCGTGCCTGGCGCAGGCCGTCCTGGGCGAACACATGACGCAGGCCCCAGGTGCTCCAGGGGTTGATGCCGATAATCAGCAAATGGCCACCGGGGCGCACGCTGCTCGCCGCTTCACGCAACAGGCCGTGGGGCGACAGGCAGAAATCCAGGCCATGCTGCAACACCACCACATCAGCGGCGTGCTCGCTCAACGGCCAGGCCTGTTCCTCGCAGACAATCTCCACACCGGGCAACGGGGCCCCCAGGCGCACATTGCGCTGCACCTGCGGCGCGGCGGGCGGGGTCTGGGCCGATGGGCCGTAATGCACCAGGTAGCCGCCAAAGAACCGGCCCAGCTCGTCTTCGAGCATGCGCCGCTCCTCCTCCAGCAAAAATTGCCCGATGGGCCCGGACAGCCATTCGCGGGCTGCGCCGATCAGCGCGAGCCACTCAGGATCGGCCTGGGCGAACGCTTTATCAGTCATTGCATTCTCCTACTCGCCTGGACGTTCTAAGATGCACCAATGTGTTCAGCTTGGCGAATCGAAGAATGATACAGATCAGTGCCCTGCCCGCCTTCACCGATAACTACATCTGGTTATTACAGGACCCGCATACCCGCCGCTGCGCCGCTGTCGACCCCGGCGATGCCGCGCCGGTGCTGGCCTGGCTTGGGCAGAACCCGCAGTGGACCCTCAGCGACATCCTCGTTACCCACCATCACCACGACCATGTGGGCGGTGTTGCGCAGCTCAAGGACGTGACCGGCGCCAAGGTCTACGGCCCGGCCAGCGAGAACATCCCGGCGCGGGACGTGGCCCTGCACGACAACGACCGCATCAGCGTGCTGGGCTGGGACTTTGACGTTTACAGCGTACCCGGCCACACCCTCGGCCATATCGCGTTTTATCACCAGGGCGTGCTGCTGTGCGGCGACACCCTGTTCGCCGCCGGTTGTGGCCGCCTGTTCGAGGGCACGCCTCAGCAGATGTACGCCTCGTTGCAGCGTCTGGCCGACCTGCCCGACGACACGCAGGTGTATTGCACCCACGAATACACACAAAGCAACCTGAAATTTGCCCAGGCGGTGGAACCGCACAACGCCGATATCGCCGAACGAGTGGAAAACGTCCGCCAATTGCGGGCTCGCGGCGAGATGACGCTGCCCTCGAACCTGGCTCTGGAAAAGCGCACCAACCCCTTCCTGCGCACCTCTGAAACATCCGTTAAACAAAAAGCGGACGAACGGGATGGTCGTGACAACCGGGCTGGGGCCGAGGTGTTTGCCAGCTTGAGGGCATGGAAAGATACGTTCTAAGCCTACGTATTCTGATACGTAATTTCTGAATGGTTGACCGGAACCAAAGCGCTTTCTAGAATCGCCCGACATTTTTGCCCGGAACTTACTTCCAGCCAATGTCGTCATCTATTCGTAAATCCATCTCTTCAGACGCATTGACCCGCCTGGCTCAAGCCGTGGCGGTGGCCGTTTCCGCAACTCTGGCGGGCTGCCAATCCACACAATATGCTGCACAATCCACCGTGCAACCCAAACCGAATCTTGCTGCCAAGATCAAGCAAAAACCCATCTGGCTTTCAGAGAAGCCCAGCCCCGAAGTGCCCCAGGATGTCTGGGAACGCATGCGTCGGGGCTTTCAATTACAGGACAGCGCAGGCGTCAACCCGCGCATCGAGCAACAGCGCCTGTGGTTCGCCAGCAATCCATCCTTTCTGGAAAACGCCGGCGAACGCGGCAGTCTCTACATTCATTACATCGTCGAACGCCTCGAAGAGCGCAACATGCCGCTGGAACTGGCGCTGCTGCCAGTGATTGAAAGCGCCTACAACCCGATGGCCTATTCGCGCAGCGATGCGGTCGGCCTGTGGCAGTTCATTCCCTCCACCGGGCGTTACTTCAATCTGCGCCAGACCCGCGCCTACGATGGCCGCCGTGATATCACCGCATCCACCACCGCCGCCCTGGATTACCTGACGCGCCTGCATGACATGTTCAACGGCGACTGGCTGCTGGCCCTGGCGGCCTACAACGCCGGTGAAGGCACGGTAAGCCGCGCCATCGAGCGTAACGAAAAGCTCGGCCTGCCCACTGACTACTGGAACCTGCCCCTGCCCCAGGAAACCCGCGACTATGTGCCCAAGTTCCTGGCGCTGTCCCAGGTGGTGCTGGCGCCTGAAGCCTATGGCGTCAATCTGAACCCGATTGCCAACACGCCCTACTTCGAAGTGGTTGAGGTCAAGCAGAGCATGGACCTGTCGCGGGTCGCCGCGCTGGCGGAAATCGACGAGGACGAACTGTTCCAGCTCAACCCGGCCCTCAAGCAACGCACCACCCTCGACGGCCCCCAGCATCTGCTCGTCCCCAGTTCCAAGGCGCACCTGCTGACCAGCACGCTGTCGACGATGAAACCCGAAGAACTGCTGGCCATGCGCCCGAAAAAGCAGGTACTCGACGAAGTCGAGACCGCACGCGTGGCCGGGCGTACCCGCAACTACAAGGTGCGCAGCGGCGACAACCTCACGCTGATCGCCAAGGCCAACAAGGTCGACGTGCATGACCTGCAGCGCTGGAACAAGCTCAATGGCCAGGCGCTCAAGGTTGGCCAGACCCTGGTGATGCAGGACACACGCCGCGCCGTGGCCAGTGCCAAAAAACCGGTGCAGTACAAGGTCAAGAAAGGCGACTCGCTGTCTATCGTCGCCAAGCGCTTCAACGTCGAGATGCAACATCTCAAACGCTGGAACCCGCGCACGGGTCAGGCGCTGAAGCCGGGGCAGATGCTGGTGGTTTCGGCACCGCGCTGAATCCTCGGCAACACTGAAAATCCAATGTGGGAGGGGGTTTGCTCCCGACAGCAGTGATTCAGCCAGCGCATGTACTGGCTGACACACCGCCATCGGGAGCAAGCCCCCTCCCACATTGGTTCTCCATCATCTAAACCGGCTTTTTCCAACCGGAACAAGCTGTTACTGTACCGACCATAAAGCCCAAGCCGCCTGGATCGGATCTCTGACTTGAAGCGTCCCCTCCTTCTACTAATAAGTCTGGCCTTGAGCTTTGGTGCGCACGCGACGATAACCGAGAGCCACGGTTACACGCAGTTCGGCACGCTCAAGTACCCGGCCAAATTTACCCATTTCGATTGGGTAAACCCTGCAGCGCCGAAAGGCGGTACCCTGCGGGTGATGGCGTTTGGCACCTTCGATACCCTCAACCCCTACACCTTCAAGGGCTCAAGCCCGGTTTCCACGCCCAACTTCCTGCAATACGGCGTTAACGAGTTGAACGAGCCGCTGATGGTCGGCACCGGCCAGTACGCGCCGTCCGGCGACGAGCCTGCGTCCAGTTACGGCCTGATTGCGCAGTCGGTGGAATACAGCGAGGACCGCAGCTGGGTGGTGTTCAACCTGCGCCCGCAAGCGCGTTTTCACGATGGCAAGCCGATCACCGCCTACGACGTCGCGTTTTCCTATCGCACCCTGCTCACCGAAGGCCATCCGCAATACCGCACCAACCTGCAGGAAGTAGCGCGGGTGGACATTCTCAACCGCCATCGCATCCGCTTCGTGTTCAAGCGCGCGGGCAACCCGTTGCTGATCCTGCGCCTGGGCGAACTGCCGGTGCTGCCCCAGCATTACTGGAAGCACCGCGACTTCAAGGCCACTACCTTCGAGCCGCCCCTGGGCAGCGGCCCGTACCGCATCAGCAAGGTCACCCCGGGCCGGCAACTGGTGTTCGAGCGGGTCAAGGACTACTGGGGTAAGGACCTGCCGGTCAACCGGGGCTTTTACAACTACAACAAGGTCGAAGTGGAGTTCTACCGCGACAGCGATGTGGCGTTCGAGGCATTCAAGGCCGGCGAGTTCGACATTTATATCGAGCACCAGGCCAAGAACTGGGCCAATGGTTACAACTTCCCGGCGGTCAACCGTGGCGAGGTGATCAAGGCGCAGATCGCCCACCAGATCCCCACCCAGAGCCAGGGCCTGTTCATGAACACCCGACGGCCCACCTTCAGCCAGACCAAGGTGCGCGAAGCGCTCGGGCTGATGTTCGATTTCGAGTGGACCAACCGCGCCCTGTTCAGCAATGCCTATAAGCGCGCCCTCAGCTATTACCCCAACAGCGAGTTCGCCGCCACTGGCATACCGGTCGGCCATGAATGGCTGATGCTCTCGCCCTACCGCGACCAGTTGCCGCCCAACCTGTTAACCCAAGCCTTCAGCCTGCCGCAGACCGACGGGCGCGGCATCCCTCGCGAAACCCTGCGTCGTGCCCTCGGCCTGCTCGGCGAGGCCGGCTGGAAACTGTCGGGCCAACGCCTGTTGAACAAGGACGGACAACCGCTGCGCTTCGAGATCCTGCTGGTCAATCCGAACCTGGAGCGCATCCTGCAGCCCTATGTCGAGAACCTGATCAGCATCGGCATCGATGCCCGCCTGCGCACCGTCGACCGCGCACAATACAAGCAGCGCCTGGACCAGTTCGACTTCGACATGATCCTGATCACCCTCAACCAGACCCTCAGCCCAGGCCTGGAACAGTGGCAGTACTTCCACTCCAGCCAGGCCGCGATCAAGGGCAGCAAGAATTTCGCCGGCATTGCCAACCCGGTGGTCGATCACCTGCTGGACCAACTGCTCGCGGCCCAGACCCGCGAAGAGCAACTGGCCGCCGGCCGCGCCCTGGACCGGGTGCTGCTGTGGCAGCACTACAGCATTCCCAACTGGTACCTCAACTATCATCGCCTGGCCTACCGCAACCGGTTCGCCTTTGTCACCACGCCGCCCTACAGCCTGGGCCTGAGCGCGTGGTGGCTGAAAGCTTCGGAGAAAGCCCAATGATGTCTTTGCGCAACGTTCTGCTGGGCAGCCTGTTGCTGTGCAGCGCCGCCCAGGCCGCGCCGCAGCATGCGCTGACCCTGTACAACGAGCCACCCAAGTACCCAGCCGACTTCAAGCACACCGATTACGTCAATCCGGACGCGCCCAAGGGCGGCACGTTCCGCGAGTCGAGCCTGACCGGCTTCGACAGCTTCAACCCGTTCATCAGCAAAGGCGTGCCCGCCGACAATATCGGCCTGATCTACGACACCCTGGCTACCCAGAGTCTGGATGAGCCCTTCACCGAATACGGCCTGGTGGCCGGCAAGATCGAAAAGGCCCCGGACAACAGCTGGGTGCGCTTCTACCTGCGCCCCGAGGCGCGCTTCCACGATGGCCACCCCATTCGCGCCGACGACGTGGTCTTCAGCTTCCAGACCCTGATCAAGGACGGCACCCCGCTCTATCGCACCTACTATGCCGATGTCGACGAAGTGATCGCCGAAGACCCGTTGCGCGTGCTGTTCAAGTTCAAGCGCACCAACAACCGCGAGCTGCCGCTGATCCTCGGCCAACTGCCGGTGCTGCCCAAGCACTGGTGGGCCAACCGCGACTTCAACAAGGGCAACCTCGAGTTCCCCCTCGGCAGCGGCCCTTATCAAGTGGCCGAAGTGAAGGCCGGGCGGTCCGTGCGCTATGAACGGGTCAAGGACTACTGGGGCAAGGACCTGCCGATCAACAAGGGCCTGTACAACTTCGACAACCGCATCACCGACTATTACCGTGATGCCACCGTGGCCCTCGAAGCGCTCAAGGCCGGGCAGTTCGATTACTGGTCCGAGTTCAGCGCCAAGAACTGGGCGAATGCCTACAACGTTCCGGCAGTCACCCAGGGCCGACTGATCAAGGAAGAAATCCCCAACGGCAACCCCACCGGCATGCAGGGTTTTGTGTTCAATATCCGCAAGCCGATGTTCCAGGACGTGCGCGTGCGCAAGGCCATCAGCCTGTTGCTGGACTTCGAGTGGAGCAACAAACAGCTGTTCAACGGCGCCTATACCCGCACCCGCAGCTATTTTGAAAACTCCGACATGGCCGCCACCGGCCTGCCCGGCCCCGATGAACTGAACATTCTCGAACCGCTGCGCGACAAAATCCCGCCCGAGGTATTCACCCAGGCCTTCGAGCCGTCCAGAACCGACGGCAGCGGCATGATCCGCGCCCAGCAGCGCGAGGCCTACCAATTGCTGCAGCAGGCCGGCTGGAAGATCGTTGACGACAAGATGGTCGACACCACCGGCACACCGGTGACCATCGAGTTCCTGCTGGCCCAGACCGAGTTCGAACGCATCCTGCTGCCGTTCAAGCGCAACCTGGCGGACCTGGGCATCAACCTGGTGATTCGCCGGGTCGACGTGTCCCAGTTCGTCACCCGCCTGCGCTCGCGGGACTTCGACATGGTGGTGGGCAGCTTCCCGCAATCCTCGTCGCCGGGTAACGAACAACGCGAGTTCTGGAAGTCCACCAGCGCCGAAAAGCCCGGCAGCCGCAACTACATCGGCCTCAAGGACCCGGCCATCGACCAACTGGTGGAGGAACTGATCGATTCGGACTCGCGCACCAGCCTGATCGCCCACGCCAAGGCCCTGGACCGCGTGCTGCAATTTGGCTACTACGTGATTCCCAACTGGCACATCAAGACCTTCCGCGTGGCCTACTGGAACAACCTCGGCCATCCGAAAGTGTCCCCGCTGTACGACGTCGGCACCGCCACCTGGTGGGCCAAACCCAATGTGCCGCCGGTAACCGCCGCAGGCACCCAAGCTGACGCCGATCCGGCGAAGGGAGGCGATTGAATGCTGGCCTATATCGTTCGCCGCCTGTTGCTGATCATCCCCACCCTGTTCGGGATCCTGCTGATCAATTTCGTCATCATTCAGGCCGCCCCCGGTGGCCCGGTGGAACAGATGATCGCCAAGCTCGAAGGCTTTGAAGGCGCCACCAGCCGCATCGCCGGCGGCGGTGCCGAGGTGGCCGTGGCCGGCTCCAGCTACCGTGGCGCGCAGGGCCTGGACCCCGCGCTGATTCAGGAAATCGAGAAAATGTACGGCTTCGATAAATCGGCGCCGGAACGCTTGTGGATCATGGTCAAGAACTACGCCCGGCTGGATTTTGGCGACAGCTTCTTTCGTGACGCCAAGGTCATCGACCTGATCAGGGAAAAGATGCCGGTGTCCATCTCCCTTGGGTTATGGAGCACGCTGATCATGTACCTGGTGTCGATTCCCCTGGGGATCGCCAAGGCCACGCGGCACGGCAGCCATTTCGACGTGTGGACCAGCTCGGCAATCATCGTCGGCTACGCGATCCCGGCGTTCCTGTTCGCCATCCTGCTGATCGTAGTGTTTGCCGGCGGCAGTTACCTGGACTGGTTCCCCCTGCGCGGGCTCACCTCCAACAACTTTGACGAGCTGAGCGTGAGCGGCAAGATCCTCGATTACTTCTGGCACCTGGCGCTGCCCGTCACGGCGTTGGTGATCGGCAACTTCGCGACCATGACCCTGCTGACCAAGAACAGCTTTCTCGACGAGATCAACAAGCAATACGTGGTCACCGCCAAGGCCAAGGGCTTGACCAACCACCGCGTGCTCTACGGTCACGTGTTCCGCAACGCCATGCTGCTGGTGATCGCCGGATTCCCCTCGGCGTTCATCGGCATCTTCTTTACCGGTTCGCTGCTGGTTGAAGTGATCTTCTCCCTCGACGGCCTGGGCCTGATGAGTTTTGAAGCCGCGATCAACCGCGATTACCCGGTGGTGTTCGGCACGCTGTTCATCTTCACCCTGCTGGGGCTGGTGGTGAAACTCATCGGCGACCTCACCTACACCCTGGTCGATCCGCGTATCGACTTCGCCAGCCGGGAGCATTGAGATGAATCTGTCCCCCCTCAATCGCCGCCGGTTCGAGCGTTTCAAGGCGAACAAGCGTGGCTGGTGGTCGCTGTGGCTGTTCCTGATCCTGTTCGGCCTGAGCCTGGGCGCCGAGCTGATCGCCAACGACAAGCCACTGGCCGTGCACTACGACGGCGACTGGTATTTCCCGGCGCTCAAGCGCTACCCGGAGACCACCTTCGGCGGCGAATTCCCGCTGGAAGCCAACTACAAAAGCCCGTACATCCGCGAACTGCTCAAGGCCAAGGACGCCTGGACCCTGTGGGCGCCGATTCCGTTCAGCTACCAGAGCATCAACTACGACCTTAAGGTGCCAGCTCCCGCGCCACCGTCCAGCGTCAACCTGCTGGGCACCGATGACCAGGGTCGCGATGTGCTGGCGCGAGTGATCTACGGGTTTCGTGTGTCGGTATTGTTTGCGCTGACGTTGACCGTGCTCAGCTCGATCATCGGCGTAATCGCCGGCGCCTTGCAGGGCTTCTACGGCGGCTGGGTGGATCTGGCCGGGCAGCGCTTTCTGGAAATCTGGTCCGGTTTGCCGGTGCTTTATCTGCTGATCATCCTGGCCAGTTTTGTGCAGCCCAACTTCTGGTGGCTGCTGGGAATCATGTTGCTGTTCTCGTGGATGAGCCTGGTGGACGTGGTGCGCGCCGAGTTCCTGCGCGGGCGCAACCTTGAATACGTGCGCGCAGCCCGGGCACTGGGCATGCAGAACGGCGCGATCATGTTCCGCCACATTCTGCCCAATGCCATGGTCTCCACCATGACCTTCATGCCCTTCATCCTCACCGGCGCCATCGGCACCCTCACCGCCCTGGACTTCCTCGGTTTCGGCCTGCCGGCCGGCTCTCCGTCGCTGGGCGAACTGGTGGCCCAGGGCAAATCCAACCTGCAGGCGCCGTGGCTGGGCATCAGTGCCTTTGCCGTGCTGGCGATCATGCTGAGTTTGCTGGTGTTTATCGGCGAGTCCGCTCGCGATGCCTTCGACCCGAGGAAATGAGATGAATCAGGACAATCTGATCGAAGTCCGCGACCTCTCCGTCGAGTTCGTCACGGGCGAGCACCACCACCGGGTGGTCAACAACCTCAGCTTCGACATCAAGCGCGGCGAAACTCTCGCCCTCGTAGGCGAAAGCGGGTCCGGCAAATCGGTGACCGCGCATTCGATTCTGCGCCTGCTGCCCTACCCGCTGGCGCGGCATCCGAGCGGCACTATCCGCTATGCCGGGCAAGACCTGCTGACGCTCAAGGAAAAGACCCTGCGGCATATTCGCGGCAACCGCATCGCGATGATCTTCCAGGAGCCGATGACCTCCTTGAACCCGCTGCACAGCATCGAAAAACAGATCAACGAAGTACTCGGCCTGCACAAGGGCCTCACCGGCAAGGTGGCCACCCGACGCACCCTGGAACTGCTCGAACTGGTGGGCATTCCCGAGCCACACAAGCGCCTCAAGGCCCTGCCCCACGAACTGTCCGGTGGCCAGCGCCAGCGCGTGATGATCGCCATGGCCCTGGCCAACGAGCCGGAACTGTTGATCGCCGACGAGCCGACCACCGCCCTCGACGTCACCGTGCAACTGAAAATTCTCGAACTGCTCAAGGAACTGCAGGCGCGGCTGGGCATGTCGCTGCTGTTGATCAGCCACGACTTGAACCTGGTGCGGCGCATTGCCCATCGGGTGTGTGTGATGCAACAGGGTTGCATCGTCGAACAGGCCGACTGCGAGACCTTGTTCCAGTCGCCGCAGCACCCTTACACCCAGGAACTGCTGGCGGCGGAACCCAGCGGAGGGCCGGCCACCAATGAAGTTGGGCCACCCTTACTGGAAGTCGACGACCTGAAAGTCTGGTTCCCGATCAAGAAGGGCTTTTTGCGCAACACCGTCGATTACGTCAAAGCGGTGGACGGCATCAACTTCAGCCTGCCCCAGGGCCAGACCCTGGGCATCGTCGGTGAGAGCGGCTCGGGCAAATCCACCCTGGGCCTGGCGATCCTGCGGTTGATCGCGAGCAAGGGCGGCATTCGATTCGAAGGCCAGCAGTTGGATCAGCTCACTCAGCAACAGGTGCGGCCGTTGCGTCGGGAGATGCAGGTGGTGTTCCAGGACCCGTTCGGCAGTTTGAGCCCGCGGATGTGCGTCAGTGAAATCGTCGGTGAAGGCCTGCGCATTCACAGGATGGGCACGGCGGCCGAACAGGAAGCGGCGATTATTGCAGCGCTCAAGGAAGTAGGCCTGGACCCGGCGTCGCGGCACCGGTACCCCCACGAGTTTTCCGGAGGGCAACGCCAGCGTATTGCGATTGCACGGGCGCTGGTGCTCAAGCCCAGGCTGATTTTGCTCGACGAACCGACTTCAGCGCTGGATCGCACGGTGCAGCGCCAGGTGGTGGAGTTGTTGCGTGGGTTGCAGGCCAAGTACAACCTGACCTACTTGTTCATCAGCCATGATTTGGCGGTGGTCAAGGCGTTGAGTCATCAGTTGATGGTGGTAAAACAGGGGCAAGTGGTGGAACAGGGCGATGCGGCGACGATCTTTGCCAATCCCCAGCATGGGTATACGCGTCAATTACTGGAGGCTGCTTTTCTGGTGCCTGCTGCGGGGGCGTAACTTCGGTATTCGTCACTAAATAAATGAACTTTCTGCTCTGGATCAATCCCTAAACCTGCCTAATCGTTATCATCGGTGACGCTTTCAGGCGCGGTGGCTCTCCTCCACCCTCGCCTGAGAGGAAGTCATGCACCGCAGAGGTAAGCCCGGGATGCAACACAAACTGTCGAACAACCTGCAACCATTGCTGTTCAAGGCCTTGCTGTGGCTGGGCGGGGTCGCCCTGCTGTTCCTGATCAAGGACGTAGTCGAGATATTTTCAGACGAGCCGGTCGCCGGAACCTGGGTGGACCTGACGCTGGTACTGACGGCCTACCTGATGTTCTTTCTGTTGCAGCCGATCAGTTCCAGAATCGACCGTCGTCTGCGCAAACGCGCACGGCGCAACCTGCAGACCGACCTCTGAGATCTTGCAAAGGAGCACGCCCTTGTCCCAACCCGGCGATAACCATCAACTGGCTCTGGATCGCTTCCTGAGCGATCACCCGGCACTTGCAACCGAGCTGGACACCCTGAACCCGCTCGCCGCCCGGGCCAAGGGTGAAACCCTGGCCGAATACCGCGCCGAGCGCCTGAACGAAGCTTTTGAAGCCGAAGCCGAGCGTCAGGGCCTGTTCGCCTGGGAGTTGACACTCAAGCTCACCGCCGAATCGCCCGAAACCTTCGCCGCCCAACGCCTCGAAGTGCACAGGGAAGTGGCACAAATGGCCGGCCTGAGCTGGTCGGAATATTGCGAGCTGTATGACGTGGCCGAGTAGCCCCGAGCTACACGAACCAGCGCCATGATCGACCAGCCACTGCCTCCCGCATTTCCGCAACCGTGATCGTTCGTTGCTGCGGATCCGTCGCCAACGCCGCGCGCAAGGCCGACCAGCAATGGCGCGGTAACTGGCGGGGTCGTTTGAGCACATGAGTGGGGTGGCGTTCACCCGGACGCCGCCTTTGCGCCATTGCGTACAACACGCACGCTACGCCATACACATCCGCCGACGCTGAAAGCTCTCCCCCGCCCAGCAGCTCCGGCGCGGCATAAGCGGGCGTCCAGGCGCTGATGCGATGGCGGTCCAGACCTGGCAGCCCGGTCACTGCCTGCGACTGGCCCAGGCCAAAATCGAACAGGCGTATCCCCGTCTCCCCCACCATGACATTGCCCGGCTTCACGTCGCCATGCAGCACGCCGCGCCCATGGGCGTAGGCCAAAGCGTCCAGCAGTTGCGATGCCATTGGCTGCCACTCATGCCAGCCGAGGCCGTCAGGACGTTCCAGCATGAGCCGGTCCAGGGTCATGCCGTGCATCAACTCCATGGTGAAAAACGCCAATTGGCGGGAGGTGTCGACGTCGAACCCGAATAGGCGAACCACTCCAGGGTGCGACAGGCCGCGTGTCAGGGAGAACTCGCTGTACAACAGCACATGGCCATCGGGGCACTCGGAAAAACATTCGCCGAGCACTTTCAAGGCGACGCTGGAGCAAGGCTCGCCAAACTGCTCATGCAACAGGTCGCGGGCACGGTAGACCACGCCCATGCCTCCGATGCCCAGCACGCGTTCGAGCCGATAGCGACCGGCGAGCAGGTCGCCGGTGCACAGGGGCGTTGTCATCGCTGGATCACCACGGCCGTGAGGTCGTCTCGCGCCGCGCCGCACAATACCGACTCAAACACCCGATCCAGCATCTGTTGCGGTGTGTCCAGGCTCAACGCCTGGCCCAGCTCGCCATGATCGAGTGCCTGGTAGACACCGTCGCTGCACAGCAGAAATACATCGCCAGGACGTGTACCGAGTTCCAGCACCTCAAGATGCAAGCGCTCGCGCGCGCCAACCGCCCGGGTCAGCGCCCTGGCATCCGGCTGGGCACCGGCCTGCTGCGCGCTCATCCGGTGCTCTTCCATCAGTTGCCGCATCCGCGAATGATCCCGGGACAGCAGGTAAAGCCTGCGCCCACGCCACAGATAGCAGCGGCTGTCCCCCGCCCAGACACACGCCGCGCGATCGCCTTCCAGCAGCAGTGCTACAACGGTGCTGCCGATAATGTCATGCGGGCCCTGGGCCGTATGCCGCAGCTTCCGGTTGACCTCTTGCAGGCAACACCGGACAGCGCCCACGCGCTGATCAAGGTCGCCGTGGCCAGCCATTGACGCCAGGCTGCTCACCACCCACTGGCTGGCCACGTCCCCGGCGCGATGCCCACCCATGCCATCCGCCACCGCCCAACACCCCCGCTCGGGGCAGTCGAGCAACGCGTCTTCATTGCGTGAGCGATCCTTGCCGCATAGCGTATGACCGGCACTGCGCCAGCGCGCAGGTGCCTGGCTCACAATTGCTCCGGCAACCGGAAGGTGCGCCAGTCCGCCATCTGGAACGGGCTGGGCGTCCGCTGACTGGTCAGCAGGTAATTGGCGCGCAAGCCTGCGAGGTCGGACTTGAGCACTTGCGCATCCCGACCGCTGGCGGGCTCGCTGTGCAGCAAGTCAAACAGCCTGAACAGCGACCAGGCTCCGCTATTTTTTTCAATACCCAGCGGCCGCTCGGCGCCCCGCTCCAGCACCAGGCTGCTGCGACCATTGTCACCCTCGACAGGCCACTGGAACGCCATGGGTACGATGGGTCCATGGCGGTATTCCAGCTGTTGATCGCCCAGGCGCAGGATGGCGCGATTGACCGCCTGATCCAGGCTGTAGGGCGCCAGGCTGAAGCGCACCGACAACTCGCCCTGCTCGCTGAAAAATCCGCGCCGGATAAGCTGCACCTTGCTCAGTTGATCCAGCAGCGCGCGCGACACAGGCAAACTGCGACCGTCGATGCCCCGCAGGCGATGCCGACTGCCATCGGCGCTGATAAAAGGTCGCAGGTAAGTCTCCTGAAACCTTGCCAGCACGCCCTGAGGGCCGAAAAATTCCTGAAAGTCACTGAGGGCGACATCGCCGCCCGCGGTGGCATTGAACGGATACCGCTGGCGAATGGCTTTGCTGTAAACGCTGTACACCTCGCTCTGGTAACGCTGGTTCACATGCACGTAGGCCTCCTCCAGCAGGCGCTGCCAGGTGTCATCCGCAATCGCGCCGACCCACGCAGACAGCGGCAGCGGCAACCGGGCGGCGCCGTCGCGCAAATTGCCGAGCAGATCCTGCTGGCCATCCATGCGCCGCTTGACCCTGTGAAAGGCCGCCTGCTCCGGCGAACTTTCCCGAGTCAGCGTCGCCAGTTGCAGCTGCAACTGATCGGCCAGTTGCAGCACATGGCTCACTGCCGTGCCAGGGTTGTGCTGCTCATCCAGCAACTGGTGCAAGGGCTCAAAACGTCGCTGCAACGCGCGTCGAGCGGTATCCGCCTGGGTATGCCCCAGCAATGGGCTGGCCAATATGGCGCCTGCCGCTTCGACCTTTGCGCCGAGCTCCCCGGCCTGACGCGCAACGTCGCCCAGGCGCTCGCTCGTGGGTAACAACCGGGTATTTTCCCTGACCTGCTGCAACACCTGCACCAGTGGCGACTGGGCTGAAGTGAGGCCGGCCAGTTGCTCGGCAGCTCTTTTGAGGCTGTCGGTTTCCTGCAGCCGGATGCGCCCCAGTGCATCGCTCCAGGCCTCGGCGTACTCGCTGAAGTAGCGTTGTTCCAGTTCGAGCATCAGCCGGCGCAAGTCCATCGCGCTGAGGTCACTCGCCTCACCGAGCACCCAGTTATCCTGGGCGATGGCATTCACCAGGCGCGCACCCTGCGCCTCGAAATACAGCCAGTATTTTTTGCTGTAGAACCCCGGTATTGGCTGATCACTCGCAGCGAACAGGCTGCCCTCGGCAAGCCGCAAAGGCTCCAGGTTACGTGCCTGCTCTCGCAGCATCCGATAAACCACATCGGCCAGGGACTCACCGCGCAAGGTCTGGCGTGCCTGCGCCACCAGGTCATCGTCAAGCGGCGCCACGAAGGTTTGCCCCAGCAAACGCGCCAGGTGCAGGTTCAAGCGCGTTTGCGCCGAGCTGTCGGCGGCGTGGCGTGCAGACCAAAGCGCGGCCATATGCTGCGTCAGCCAAGGATTGTCACGACGTTCCGGCAGCGCCAGCATCAGGTAGGCGCGCAGGTTGTCCAGCAGACGTTCACGGTCACCGAGATTGTTGCGCACCTGCTCTTCAAGCAACGCAGCCACGCGCGGCAACAATTGTTGCTGCAGGGATTGTGCGTAGGCATCCATCAACGTCGGGCGGCTCGCCGCGCCCTGATACAGTCCCGCGCGCTCCAGCCAACCGACCTCCCGCGATGGTGGAAAAACCCCGGTTGCCGCCAGGCGCGCATCCAACAGCGGCAATGCCTCCAGCGTATTGTCCGTCACCGGCAGCTCCACGGCCAGTGCCACCAACCGCGTCAGACGCTGCTGATTGAGCGCATAACTGTTTGCCCACAACCACCCCGCCGCACCGATGACAAGCGACGCGGCCAGCGCCCCTGCCCACTGGCGCCGGCGAATGCGCTGTTGCTCCTGGCCGTGGAGCGCAGCCAGGCCTGCCTCGGCAAAAATCACCCGGTTGAACAGGCCCTGGATAAAACGGGCACGCGGCTCGGCAGCACTGGTCAGGTAAAAGCCGCGCAAGCCGTTGATGCGCTGGTAGCGATGCGCTGAAAAACCCGATTCGATAAACACGCACAGGCGCTCGCCCAGTTGCGCCGCGTGCTGTGCAAAATCCAGCATCGGCCCACGATGCTGCAGGTTACGCTGCTGGTGCAGACGCGGGATCAGCTCACCACTCAAGCGCTGTAACAAGGCTTCGAACGCCTGGCGCACCTGGGCTATTTCGACTCCCCCCGCGTCTGCAACCAGGCACTCCCCCAGTACCGCTTCGGCAGCATCACCCTGGGTTGAATCGAAGTATTCGGCAAAACCCGTCAATCGGTCGGCCTGGGTCAGGACCAGGTAGACAGGCACGTCCACATGCAGGCTTCGCTGAATGTCCTGCAGCCGTGTATGCACATGCCGCGCGTGATGGTCCAGATCGTGATCGTTCAGGCCCAGCAGCGTTTCCACCGACAGAGTCACCACGACGCCATTGAGCGGACGCGCACGCCGGCGTGTCCTCAGCAGTCGCAGCAGCATCGACCAGCCCGCCGCGTCCACCGCCCGATCGGCCTGGGTCAGGTAGCGGCCGGCGGTGTCGACCAGGACCGCGTCATCGGCAAAATACCAATCACAATAAGGTGTCTGTCCGGTCGACGTGGGTTCGAGCCGGTCGAGCGGAAATTGCAGGCCACTGGCGGCCAGCAGGCGTGTCTTGCCACTCTGCGTCGCACCAATCAGCAGGTACCAGGGCAAATCGTCACGCCAGCGCTGGCTGCGCTCGCCGTATCGGCCAGAGGTTTTCAGGGTGTGCAGCGCTTCCTTGAAGCGACCTCGCACGTGGTTCTGCTCGCTTTCAATGCGCTGGTATTGCGTCTGGTCGGCCTGGTGCTCAGGCGTTCGAAGGCGCGCTGCACGCCGCGCGCCGGCCACAACCATGGCCAGCCCCCACAGCAGAAACAACACGCTGATGGTCAACAGGCGAGCAGTCGACGACGCCCAGAACCGGTAATCGTCCACCGCCAGCAAAGGCCCCACGAACCAGACCAGCAGTGCGCTTGAAAGCACCAGCAGCAGGCTCCACACCCACATCTGAGCCAGCACGGCGCCCGCGTTCCTTACGAATGCGTTCATTCATTGCTCCATCGTTACAGGGGCGTCCGAGTCAGGTCCGGCGCCGAAAATTGAAAGGGTTGCAGGACCTTCGTACGCTCGGTGGCCAACACCCAGGCAAAACCCGAGTACATCGCCAACAGGCAGAGCAGGCAGACTGCCGCCGCCCAGGGTGCAGAGATCAGCAACAGCCTTTTGCGGCGTACCGGCTCGATTGCCGACGGCAACGCCAGCACGGCAGGCGGGTCTCCCCTCACCTGCCGGATCTGTCGATACAGGCCGTCGCGTACCGCTTCGAGCTGCACCACGCCGCGTTCCATGACCCGGTATTTGCCCTCGAAACCCAGCGACAGGCACAGGTACAGCAGTTCAAGCAGCGCGAGGTGCTTGAGCGGGTCGCGGGACACTCGCTCCAGCAACTGAAAGACCTTTTCGCCACCGAAGGTCTCGTTATGAAAGCGACTGAGCAGGCTCATCTTCGACCAGTCGCCGGCGGTCCCCCATGAGGTGGTCACCACGGCTTCATCCAGCACGCTGCAGATCACATAGCGCGCCGACATGACTGCGGCGTGATCCGCGCCTTCATGCAGGGCGCGTGTCTCGAACTGCGTGACCCCCGCCGACAGCCGCTCATTGAGGCTATGCAAACTCTCGCGGCCGACGCTGGCACTGAGCCGATGCGGCTGCGACAGCAGCTCCCAGGCAGCGGATACCAGGGGATTGAGCCCGGCATTGAACATCTGCAGTCCCTGCGCCTGTGCGGCGTAGATCATGCGGTCTTCCAGCTGTTCGAAACGCGGCGGCAACGGGAAATCCGTCAGCGGCCCCTGCACCGGTCCCGCACCGTCGCGGTCGAGCAGAACGGTTTTCTCGTCCTGAGGGTAGTCACTGTCCCTGTTCATGATGTTCAGTTCCTGATGGCCCAGAAGTTGAGTTCGAGCGCGCTAAATTCGCCGCCCACATGGAAGGCAAAACCACCTGACTGCTCCAGTTGCGTGATATCGCGGGCGCTGAGTTCGAGCATGAAATAGGTTTTGCCGGCATGAAACGGCAGTTGGCGCGGCGCCACCGGCAGCGGCTTGACCTTGATACCGGCCAGGTGCAGGTTGACCAGCTCGCGTATACGCTCCACCGGTCCGACCTTGAGATGCGCCGGCAAACGCTGGCGCAGCTCCTCCGACTCACAGTGGGCGCTGGCCGCGAGAACGAAGGTCGCGCTGCCCAGCAACTTGAGGTCGCCCACGGGGCAGACCAGCACGCCGTACTGACGCGGTTGCAGCACCAGTTCCATGGCATGCTGCTCCAGCACCATGGACAGCGCGCTTCGCAGCCCTTCCATCAAGCCGCGAAAACTGGCGCCCTGGTCGTTGTGCCGATAACGCACGTCCCACTGCGCCCGCCGGGTGTCATGGGCAAAGGTCGACAATTCGCCGAGGATGCCCAGTAACTCTCGGTACAACGCTTGCGGACGAACCTGGGCCTGGCTCAGGTAATGGCGCAGCACCAGCTCGCCCCGATTGATCAACTGCAGCATCAGAAAGTCCGCAATGTGCGTACCCGAAGCCGCACCATTGCCCTGAACCCGCTCGGCAATGGCGTCCCCGCGACACGCCAGCAGACTGATCACTTCCTTGAGGCACGCGCCCATATAACCCGCGCCCTGGAGATAGATGAAGGTCGGCACGAAGTCCGCATCCAGGCTCACACCGTCGTCCTGCGTGGCGTCCAGGACTTGAGCGACCTGCAGCGTCACGAACGTCTGGTTACTGTGCTGTTCGCCCAGCAACAGGCGCAGATCCGGATGTCCGCAGCTGATCTGGCAGCGTGAGTCGACCCCGGCATTCGAATCACCGACCTCTGTGGTACAGGTGACATAGCGGGCCACCACCTCGGCCTGCTCCGGTTGACGGGCCTCGATCTGATTACCGATCGCCAACGGTAATGCCAGGTAAATACCCTGTCTGCCGACGTTGGCCGGCACCTGCAGCATCAGCGGTTCCATGGCGCCGCTCAGCTCGAACAGGCTGCCATCGGGCAGTACGCCACTGGCCTGGGTCACGACAAACTTGCCGAGCTTGAGGTACTGCACATCCACTTCGAGGCTGAGAAACCCCCAGGCATCACTGCCCAGCAAGCGAGTGCGATTGAGTTGCTGGTTGTAGTAGCGGTCCTGGTGTTGCAGATGCTGGGGCCGCAACAACATGCCTTCCTGCCAGATAACGTTATGAACCTGCATATCAGTTCTCCAACGCATCGGCGGGCAGGTTGGCAAGACGTATGCCGTCCTCGTCCAGCACCAGATCGGCACGGGTCAGTCGGCCCGGGGTCACCGGCACTACCAGCCGCCATTGCACGTGAGGCAAGTCGCGATAGGCTGCGAGCACACCCACATAGCGACTGTGCGGCCCGACGCTGAGCTTGAGTGCCAGGCGATCGCCGGGGCGCATTTCAAGTTCTTCTGCGCTCACCCAGTCCTTGGGCAGCGTCTGCTCGGCACGCCCATACAGGCTGAAGAAGTCCGCGTTTTCAAACGCTGCGGGGTGGCGCAGCTCAATCAGTTGCATGACCACCGGAGAGGGACGACCGTGCAGGTCAGGATTGACCCGTTCGCTGGCCGCCACTGTCAGGTCGAGTTTGGTCAGGGTCGAAAAGGGCGACAATGCGCTGCACCCGGCCAGCAAGCCGAGCAGCACCAGCATTGATACAAAGGTGGCTCTGTGCATGAAGATCATCCCGGGCAAGCCGCATGAAGGGTGGAAATCAGGCGAACCTGCTCGTCGTAGGCCTTGGCAAAGTCATTGCCCAACAGGCCCTCGTTTAACGGCTCTTCCTCGAGCAGGCGCTGATAGTGGCGTTGGTAGGCGCGCCAGTGCGCACCGTCGGCGTTGAACCTGGGCGCTTTTGCCTGGCGCTCGAAGCACAACATCAGGTGGCTTGGCGCGAACACGCGGTACCCATTGCGCAGCGCAGTGCGACACGCCGTCAGCAGGGCAACCTGATGGGATTGCAGGTCTCGGTGGGCTTGGACCATGGCGGTCTCGGCCGGCAATTGCCCCCACTCGTTCATGCCCAGCAAAGCCGCCAATGCGGCTTCACTGTCGGAACAATGGCGCAGCGGGTTGGCACTCTGTAAGCGGGATTCTGGGGGTGTCAGGTTTGACTCTTTTTTCAGCTCGTCGCAGGTGCGCAGACTCTGCTGCAAGCCCTCGACACCCTGCTTGAGCAAACTGGCAACCTTGATCGCCAACGCTTCGCGCCGTGGGGTGTCGACGCCATTGAGGTCAAGCCCGAGTGCCGCCGAAAACTGCCCCCAGAACGACGCATGCAAAGCCGGCGTCTTTTCCCGGTATTCACGCGCAGGCGCATCGGGAACAGGCTCGGCCCGGCGCGGCAGACTCATATAGTCCCTTTCCGGCGCCTGCTGATAAACCCGTTGTGAGGGTTCGTCGTTGGTTGCGACGGTTTCATCCGGTGACGACTGAGCCCGATCCATCGCCCGGAGAGGATCCAGCCCGAGAAAAGCATCATCGGGAATCGGCTCACTGGCTGCCATCTGCAGTCCGCCATGCCGGGCCGGTGATGTGTCCAGCCGCGCCCTTATGGCCAGTGCACCCAACTGGAATATGTCGCCATCTTCGACCAGGCGCGCCTGCCCTTTGCACAGCCGCTCGCCGCTGCCCGCCACGCAGATTCCATTGCTGCTGATGTCGGTCAGAAAATACTGACCTTCGCGAAAACTCACCAACCCATGGTGGCTGGACAGCAGCCGACTCGGGTCGGGAATGACCCAGTCGCAACCGGCGCCACGCCCAATAACGCCGCCGGCCTCGGTGAACCGTTTGGGGGCCGTGGATGCGGAGTCTGCGCCTGCGCTTTCATACACTTCAAACACCAGTTGCATGGTCATACCTCCTTTTGCAGGCTACGCGTGCCGGCCTGCGGATCGCCCAGCGGACGGTAATCAGCATCGTCAAACACGTAGTTGGCGTTGCAGCCGCTCAGCAAAAACAGCGCAAGCACCAGGGCCTGCCACGGACAGTCAAGCATCAGGTATCTCCCGGAAAGTGACGCGGGGCGGCCCGGATAGACGGGGCGCCGGTGATAAGAAGAAATAGTCAGCATTCGCCCCTGGCCTCGCCGCAGGGAATATTCAAACGCGCAAGGCGGTAGAGCAGCGTGCGCCGCGCCACCCCCAACTCACGCGCGGTGCGGGTGCGATTGCCGCGATTTCTGTGCAGGCAATCGATCAGCACCGTGCGCTCAACGCGTTCCATACGCTGGCGCAACGTGGTGTCCACGACAGTGACCGGGCTGGGGGCCAACGCGAGGTGCACCGGCAGGATCACGTCTTCGTCACACATCAGCACGGCACGCTCCACCAGGCATTTGAGTTCGCGCACATTGCCGGGGAAGTCGTGATTCGTCAGTTGGTCGAGGGCCTCACTGGACCAGCCGACGGGCCCTCGTCCAAGTGCCACACAGGCCTTGTCCGCGAAATGCCGGGCGAGCTGCAGCATGTCGCCGTCTCGATCACGCAGCGCCGGCAGCTCGATCGGAAATTGTGCCAACCGGTAATACAGATCCTCACGAAAACTGCCATCGGCGACCATTGCCGCGAGGTCGCGGTGCGTCGCGGCAATGATTCGCACGTCGACCCTGTGCGAGGCATTCGCCCCCAAGGGCCGAATCTCGCCTTCCTGCAACACACGCAGCAACTTGGCCTGTAACGACAGCGGCATATCGCCGATTTCATCCAACAGCAACGTGCCACCGTCGGCCGCGTCGAATAGCCCCGCGTAGTCACGCAGCGCTCCGGTGAACGCACCTTTGCGATAACCGAACAGTTCGCTCTCCAGCAGCCCCTCTGGAAACGCCGCGCAGTTCTGCACCACAAAGGCCTTGTTACTCCTCTGGCCTGCGGCGTGGATGGCGCGCGCCACGACTTCCTTGCCGGTACCGGTTTCGCCACGCAACAACACCGTATAGGGCGTGCGCAAAACCTTGCTGATCAGACGGCAAGTCGCTTCCATCGCCGTACTGCTGCCAATCAGGCCAAACACGCGCGCCAGCGAAGCGCCAGACTTCAACTCGGTGAGCTCAGGCGCGGCACGCGACGCCCTGGCCAGCTGCCCCAGGGCAAAGCTGCCCAATTGCGCCAACGACGCCACATAGCCTTGCAACGCAAGCGGACGCTGGCTGGCACACAGCAGGACTGCACTGACGGCGTCGCCTCGGCAACTCAACGGGATAGCGCAAAGAGAGCGCCAGGGTGTCGTCGCCTCAGGCAAAAAACCGCAGTCATACACACACTGGCTCACGTCATCCAGGGCGACGGCTTGCCCCTGGGTCAGGACGTACTGCAACAGCTGCTCATCCTGCGCTCCCTGGCCCAGAGCCGGATCGCTCGATGACCGACCTCCGTGCAAATGCTGGGCAATCAGCTCAAGCCTGCCGGTGGCTTTATCAAGCCGGTACAGTTGGCCAAGCTCGCACTGACTCAGTTGTGCCACACCCGCCACGCAAAGGTCGGCCAGGGTGTTTTCATCAGCCCCCCGGCCCAGCCGGCAGAACCAGCCCATCAAGGTTTCTGCGTATGCCAGGGGCTGCGGCAGTCGGCTAAACATTTCGTCGGTCATTGGCTGAACTCACACGCCGGTCGACCGGTACTGTCCAGCGACGCATGGACCAGCGAGAGAGACTCTCCTACGGCCGTTGCCGCGAGCAGGCGGTCCACGATCTGTGGCAGCAGGTCGGTCTCGATCCATTGGTCGATGTAACGTGCGCCGCTGTCACCATGGGCACAGCGTTGGGCCATGTGCGCAAGCAGTTGCGGCGTATAGGTGAAGGCCAGCTTGCGCCGGACCAGCCGGTGCCCGAGACGAACGAGCTTGAGCCTGACCACCTCACCCAACACCTCGGCGGTAATCGGGTAATAGGGCACCACACGCATCCGCGCCAGCAATGCGGGTTTGAAGCAGGCGCGCAACGACGGAAGAAGCGCCTCGTGCAAAACCTCGAGCTCGGGGCGCCGACCGTCGGCACACAAGGCACTGATGCAATCGCTGCCGAGGTTGGAGGTCATCAGGATCAGAGTGTTGCGAAAATCGATCTCACGACCTTCGCCATCATTGGCCAAGCCCTTGTCGAACACCTGGTAGAACAGGTTCAGCACTTGCGGGTCAGCCTTCTCCACTTCATCAAGCACCACCACCGAATACGGACGCTGACGCACCGCTTCGGTGAGGACGCCGCCTTCGCCGTAACCGACATAACCGGGCGGCGCGCCGATCAACCGGGACAGTGAGTGTTGCTCCTGGTATTCCGACATATTAAGGAAGGTGACAAACCGCCGGCCGCCGTACAGCAGGTCCGCCAGCGCCAGTGCCGTTTCGGTCTTGCCCACGCCGCTCGGTCCGACCAGCAGAAACACGCCCACTGGCGCGTCAGGCTCGTTCAGCCCGGCCGCCGTGGCGCGCATGCAGCGGTCAAGCGCCTGCACCGCGTGATCCTGGCCGAGGATCCGTGCGCCCAGCGCATCGGCAAAACCCAGCACCTTGTCGCTGTGTTCAAGCACCAGCTGCTCGGTGGGAATGCCGGTCCATGCGCTGATGACCTGAGCCACCAGGCGTGGGCAAACCTCAGGCTGTTCGGGTGATTGTTCGCGCTGTTCAAGCCAGGTCTGCTCCAACGCCTGGTGCTCGCGTTCGACAGCCTCGAGCCGCGATTCCAGCGCTTGCAGCACGGACCCATCGACAGGCAAGCCGGCATCAGCGTCGCGGCGCAGCGCATGGTGTTGCTGCCGGCCTTCGGCCAGTTCGGCATTCACACGCTGCAACGCCTCGGGGGGCACGGCCAGATGTGTACGCGCCCTTGCGCACGCGGTGTCCAACACATCCACCGCTTTATCCGGTAGCTGGCGCCCTGCCAGGTAACGCGCGCTCATGCGTGCCGCCGCAACGACGGCATCGTCGCGTACGTAGACACCGTGGCTGGCCTCGTAGACCGGGACCAGCCCGCGCAGGATGGCGACAGCTTGCTCGACACCGGGTTCGCCCACCCGTACAGGTTGAAAGCGTCGCGCCAGCGCCGGGTCTTTCTCGATATGCTTTTTGTATTCCGACCAGGTGGTGGCGGCGATGGTACGCAGCTTGCCACGGGCCAGCGCGGGCTTGAGCAGGTTCGCCGCGTCGGACGCCCCGCCCTGCCCGCCCGTGCCCACCAGGGTATGGGCCTCATCAATAAACAGGATCACTCGTTGGGGCGACGCATTGACCTCGTCGATCACGCCCTTGAGGCGGCGCTCGAACTCGCCCTTGATCCCCGCCCCCGCTTGCAGCAGGCCCAGATCCAACGTGAGTACACGCACCTGCTGGAGCGACGGCGGCACCCGCGATGCGACGACTTGCAGAGCAAAGCCCTCGACAATCGCGGTTTTACCCACCCCGGCCTCCCCGATCAGAATCGGGTTGTTCTTGCGCCGGCGGGTGAGGATGTCGACCAGCTGTCGAATTTCGGCATCGCGACACAGCACCGGGTCAATCAGACCTTCGCGCGCCTGATGCGTGAGGTCATGGGTGAAGCGTTGCAACAACGAGTCCGCCGCCGGACTATTTGCGTGCGGCTGCTGACTCAGCAGAAAGTCGCGCACGCGGTCGGCATCCAGGCGGCTCAGCACCTTCTGGCAGGCGCTGCCTGCGTGTTCCAGAGGATGACGCAGCAGCGCCAGCAACAAGGCGCCCTGATCGACCTCCGGCTGCCCCAGTTCCACCTGTGCCACCCTCCGTCCCTGTTGCAACCAGTGCACCAGCGTCGCAGCGAAAACCGGGTTGCAGGTTGCACAGTGTTCGCTCTTTGGATAAAGCGTCGACTCGAGCTCCGACACTTGTACACCCGCGTCTGCCAGGGCCCGCGCCAGCAGACCGTCGACGTGCTCCAGCAGCACCAGCAGCAGGTCCTCTACCAGCACCTCGCGGCCACCGCGTGCGACACAGCGCTCAGCCGATCGCTCAAGGTCGTATCGGGTCTGCGCGGCCAGGGTGCGGATAAGTTGTTGCAGATCTACATTCATCATAATCATCGATCCCTAATCAGAGTGGCCGGCGAGCGTCACCGCTCCATCAGCACGTTCGTGGGCCAGCCAACTGGTCCAGCCAAGGCGACAGACATTGCGCTCGCCGAGGTGCAGCGCACGCATTTCGCCCTCGGCCAGCACCAGGCGCAGGTCATACTCCAGGGGCGCGCGTGCGGTTAACTGCACCAATGAACACAAGGGCCGGAACGCCTCACCGGAGGGCAAAAATTCGTGAAAGCGCTGCCAGCTCAGCCCCAGCATGTGCACCTTGAACTTGCCGCAGCGATCCGCTATTTGCTGCCCCAGCACCAGATCGTGGCCGAGCGCGTGGTGGCTAACGCCCAACTGGTTGCGCTGCTGCGGGTCGATGCAGACACGGCGCGCCACCCACTGCTCGATGAACACTCGGCTGTGCTTGAAGTAATGGCGCAACACCGTCTCGATCATCGACGCCGAATGTGCCCGCAGCCCCAATAAGCCCAGGTAAGGCAGCAGACGCCTGCAATCCAGACGTGCCGCTGCGCGAACTTCCCGACTGCCCAGGCCGATCAGGGCGAACATCTGTGCCGAAAACCCATCGCTGGCACCGGTTCGGAAACGCGCTCGATAACGGTACTTGCGCCAGATCGGCAACATCAGCCGCTGCAGTCGATGGTGAAAGACGTTCAGGAAGTCTCGCGTGATGTTGGCCCCCATGGGTTCTGCACACGCCTGCTCGCCATAGAACGCCGGCAGCGGTGAACCTGCGCCAAACAGCCCCAATACATTGAGGCGCAGCCGCGCGCGTAACTGGCCCTGCTCCACAAAGAACTCCACTTGGTCTATGTCGTGTCCGGGAAAGCCGAGACTGGGATTGGCCTGGAATTCCAGCTGGTCATACAACGCGTCCTCGTCCAGCAACGGATGAGCCTCACGCAGGCGCTCAACCACCAGGAGCACCGCCTGGAACAGCGAATACTCGCGAATACAGCGCGACAGTTCGCTTAAAGCAGGGGCTGTTGGCCCAACCGGGGTGGCCATAGGTACACATCTCCTTGTGTGCTGATAACGCGCAGTTCGTGGTACGAATTCAGGTTGGCGTAAAGCGCAAAAAACTCGTTGAGTACCGAGGCAAAGACAAAAACATCGCCTTGACCGAGGAAACCCCGGGGATCGATCGTCAGGTCCACGCGCAACCCGCGAAACGGCAGGCCCTGGTGCAGGCGGTCCACCGCTTTGTGACTGACGGCCTGCAATGCGCCGAGCCTCTTCAGGCTGATCTGCTGCGCTTGCCGACCGTGATAACGCGGCAGGTCGTAGGTTTCCAGAACCACTTTCAAGGCGTTGATATCGGTCAGCGACAGATAATTGAGCGAGAGGTTACTGATCAGCCGCCACAGGAAATCCTGCTCCAGGGGGGGCGCGAAACTTGCGGTAGGCACCGTGATATTGCCAAACGTCAGGAATTCCGGAGTGTGCTCGCCGGGTTGGTTGATCTCGCCGATGGCCAGTTGCTGTGGAAGGTTCTGATTGGTGCAGGTCAGCTCGATCGACAGTGTTTCCTGCTCACTCCTGTGGCCGTTACCGAATGCCATCCAGGTGTCGATCCCGGCATGCTGTACAGATGGACGCTGACGGATGCTGAAACTGGGCGCCGCAACTGATGCCCCGGCATCGGCGTCATGTTCGAAGGACTCGAACGGCACAAACGCCCGATGGCCTAGCCCGCCTGGGCGCCAGCCCGTCACGCAGTCCACGCAAAACACGCCTGCATGGCCCCGGGTGTATTCGCCAGGCACCAGCAGGTATTCGTCCTGCTTGCCATCCAGGCGGATCGGCACCGCATCATGGCTGAACAGGTTGACGATGGGTGTGCAATGCAGCTTTACGTTATCCAGCCCCGGGCGCTGCGGCTCATGCCCCTGGGTGCGCAGTTCGAAGCGCATCACCATGCTGCGCACCTGTTTGAGCTGTGCGTGGGGAACCCCGTGCAAGGCGTCCAGGCCCGCAACATCGACGAACAGGTATTTGTCGGGAAAGGCAAAGTACTCCTGCAGATGGCGATAGCCACTGAAGGTATTCGGCGGATAAGGAATCAATGCCTGGTCTTCGCTGAACCCGACCGGCTGTACCTGGCTGGCAGCCAGCCGTAGCGACAGCGGTCGTCCGTCAGGACCGTCAACGGGGCATGCATTCTCGTCCAGCAGCAACAGCTCAATGCCTTCAAGATGACGCAGCAGGCTCAAATAGAGTCCCTGGCTGACATAACGATCGCCTGCCAGGTGCAAACGCAGAGGCTCAAACGCCAACTCGGTGAAATTGCCCGGTGCACTCATGTCCAGGTGCAGATCCAGCAAGGCGCGCTCACCCTGGAATGCGTAGTCCACACGACTGAGTTGCAGCGGCATCACCTGGGTGAGGTAGCAGGTGCGAAAACGGCAGCGCTCGCCATTGATCGCCACGCTTTCCACTGCGGTATCCCGCTCTACCCGGATGGCCGGCCCCGCACGTTTGAGCGGGTCGAACTGCAGAATGCTGAACGAGGGCAACGGCCGCATGTAGTTGGGCCACAGCAATTGCATCAGCGAGTGGGTCAGCTCCGGTAACTCGTCATCGAGCTTTTGTCGCAAGCGCCCAGTGAGAAACGCGAAACCTTCCAGTAAACGCTCGACATCCGGGTCCTGCCCGCCTGCGGCCAGGAAAGGTGCCAACGCCGGATTGCGCTCCGAGAAACGTCGCCCAAGCTGGCGCAAGGCGCTGAGCTCACTCTGGTAATAGCGATTAAGGGCCATCCGGCGTGACCTCCACCTGCCCGCCGCCACCCAGGCGCGCGCTGAAAGCCACGGCTCGCGTCTCACCCTCAATCGTCAGCATCGCCGCGATGGAAAATGCCAGGACCAGAGGATCGCGATCACGCGGCAGTGCCCTGACCCGCACATTCGTCAGGCGTGGTTCGTAGGCCTGAATAAAGCGCTCGATCGAGAGGCGCGACTGGCTCAAGGACTCATGCAGGCTCTGGCGCATGTCATTGAGATCCGGCAGGCCGTAATCGCTCGCGGTCTGGGCACTGCCGGCGCGCGTGCTGAGCATTTTCCCCAAGTGGGCGGCCACCGAGGCCATGCCGCCCGATTGGGCGGATGCGGGGCCTTCAAGGCGTTCGAAAAGGCTGTGGTGACAGGTTATCCCTGGGTGCCTGCTCATTCTTTGTCGAGCTTGCCGACCAGGGACAGGGTGAAGTCCGCCCCCATGTACTTGAAGTGAGGTCGCACACTCAGGCTGACGCGATACCAGCCTGGCTCACCGTCAACATCGCTGACGACGATGCGTGCCGCACGCAGGGGACGACGACCACGCACTTCGGCACTGGGGTTTTCCTGGTCGGCGACGTACTGACGAATCCATTTATTGAGTTCAAGCTCAAGGTCGGTGCGCTCCTTCCACGACCCCAGTTGCTCGCGCTGCAGCACTTTCAGGTAATGGGCCAGTCGGTTGACCACCATCATGTACGGTAACTGGGTGCCCAGCCGGTAATTCAACTCCGCTTCCCGGCCCTCGACACTGGTGCCGAAATACTTGGGCTTCTGCACCGAACTTGCGGAGAAAAAGGCGGCGTTGTCACTGCCCTTACGCATGGTCAACGCGATGAAACCCTCTTGGGCCAGTTCATATTCGCGTCGATCGGAGACCAGCACCTCGGTGGGGATCTTCGTTTCGATTTCACCCATGCTGTGAAAGTGATGCAAAGGCAGGTCTTCCACCGCCCCGCCGCTTTGCGGACCGATGATATTGGGGCACCAGCGAAACCTGGCGAAGCTGTCAGTCAAGCGCGTGGCGAATGCGTAAGCCGTATTCCCCCACAGATAGTGTTCGTGGCTGTTGACCACGTTTTCCTGATAGGCAAAGGTCTTGACCGGAGATTCGAGCGGATCGTAAGGCGTGCGCAGCAAAAAACGCGGTACGGTCAGGCCAATGTAGCGCGCGTCTTCGCTCTGGCGGAAGCTCTGCCATTTGGCAAATTGCGGGCCTTCGAAATGGTCCTTCAGATCCTTCAGGTCAGGCAGACCGGTAAAGCTTTCCAGGCCAAAAAAGGCCGGCCCGGCCGCTGCGATAAAAGGCGCGTGAGCCACACAGGCGACATTGGAGACGTACTGCATGAGCTTTACGTCGGGCGCACTGGGTGAAAGGAAATAATTGGCGATGATGGCTCCCACGGGCTGGCCACCGAACTGGCCGTACTCGGCACTGTAGATGTGCTTGTAGAGCCCGGACTGGCTGACCTCCGGCGAGTCTTCGAAGTCATCGAGCAAGTCCTCGCGGGACACATTCAGCAATTCGATCTTGATGTTTTCACGGAAATTGGTGCGTTCGATCAGCAACTGCAAACCTCGCCACGCAGCTTCCAGTGCCTGGAACTGCGGGTGATGGAGGATTTCGTCCATCTGCTGGCTGAGCTTGCTGTCGATCTCGGCGATCATTCGGTCCACCAGGCGTTTCTTGACCGGTTCTGCGCTGTTATGCGGCTTGACCAATTCTTCGATAAACGCCGAGACGCCGCGCTTGGCGATGCCATAGGCCTCGTCATCCGCCGTCAGCAGGGTCTGCGCAATGATGTTGTCGAGGATGCTCGACTCGTCCGCCCTGGGGGCGGCCAGTGAGGTGGCTTGAGTGTTCATGGATCAGTGTCCTTTTACTGAAAAATCATACGGAAGGCCGGTCCAGCCCCAATTCGGCGAGTACACGCGTGCGCGACTCGTCGTCGGCCAGGGCCTGTTCGATAGCCTTGCGAAAGCTCGGCGTGTTACCCAACGGGCCCTTCAATGCCATCAGCGCTTCACGCAGCGCCATCAGCTTTTTCAGTTCGGGAATCTGCTCGACCAGGCTCGCCGGATTGAAGTCCTGCATTGAATTGATGTGCACCTGAATACCCAGCTCCTCCACTTCGGGGTCGTCCTGAAGACGATTGGGTACGCTGAGCGTCAAGCTCAGTGCCTGCTTGGCCAGCACTTCATCCAGGTTGTTCCTGTCGATCCCGACAGGCTTGCGGTCTTCGAGCTTGCGCAGGTCCTCGCGTTGGGTGAAGTCTCCCAGCACCAGCAGTTTCAACGGCAGTTCGACTTCTTCCTGCGCGCCACCAACGGCGGGTTTGAAGGTGATATTGATGCGTTCCTTCGGTGCTACCGAACCCTCTTTGGGCATGGTTTTCTTCTCCTTTTTTGCGTGCGGCTCTGCAGCCTATTCAAGTACCGCTTCAAGATCGAAGTGGCACAACCTGCGATGGGTTTGTTCCTTGCGCTCACGCACGGCCTGGTCTTGCGGCAGCAGCTCACAGCAGCGAAACAGCAGCTGTGCCACTTGCAGCGCCAGGTCAGGTTCCCAGCGCTCAAGCCCTGCGTGCTGCAGGTGATCATCCAGTTGTTCGAGCTGGATCTTCGCCAACTCGTGCTTGCCTGCCAGCACACATAGACGGGCCTGGGCCAGGCGCCAATGGAAACGGTCGCGCTCGCTTCGCTCGGCGTGCAGGCTTTGCGTGAACTCGCCGACGACAGCCTTGAGCCCGTCCTTGCGCAGCCTGGGCAGCCCTTCCTGCAATGCCGTCTCCCACGGTGCGGCGTCGATGTTTTTCGCCTGCGCCAGGGGTTGGTTTGTTTGCAGATGGCGGGCCACATGGAGCGCAATCCAGTCACGGGTGCTGGCATCGGCAAACGGCACTCCGTCGTAAAAGCGATACTCAGGCAGGTCCGGCAGCCGCTGCAGCAACAGCGCAAAACTCACTTCCAGCTCGGCCTTCGCCAGGTTGGCGTGCAGTGCGTCAAGGCACTCCCACTGCATGCGCAGTCCGTCAAACCAGAACATTGCGCTGCTCAGGCTCGCATCGAATTCAAGTATCAGATCGGCGTAATGCCCCTGGGCAAGACGCTCCTGGCACCGCTTGAGCTTGTCGCCTGCAGGGCCACGCAAGGTCGTGGTTCTCTGGCTGTCTGCGTCCGGATAACCGGTCAGTGAGAGCCAGGCCAGTGTTCGACTCAGGCGCAAGGCGCGCAGGTCTGCAGCGCCCTGGCCCAACCACCACTTGCACAGGGGGCGGGCCTGGTCCTGCAAGGTACGCAGGCGTTTCGCCGCATCCCTTTCGTTTTCGATTGCGGGCTCGGGCTTGAGCAATTGAGCCGCCACCTGTTTGACCTGGGTCATCCCATGCGGCAATGCTGCTGGAGCGGGATTGCCTTGCGCGGCATGCTCAAGGCGCTCCGACAATTGCCTGCGAATCGGCAGCAGCAATGGAGCATCATTACCCAGGCGCTGACGCCAGCACTCATCGAGGCGCGACAGGTGTTCGTGGAGCAGATGAAACACCTGCTGCTGGCCTGCAACCGACAGGCTTTGGTCGAACACCGGTTCAAGGCGCAATACCAGCCAGCCAAAAGCCGCACTGCGGGTGCGCAGCTTGAGCGGGTAGACAACCGCCCAATGTTGCTCGCAGAGATGCAACAGGAGGCCGAGTCCGGCCAACAGGCCGGCAAACGATTCACGCTGGTAAAGCGCCCAGACCAGCCATACCGCGACACGCAGATCCCTGGAATGCTCGCGCAACATGCACTCGCTGGTTTCAACGACTTTTTGCCAATCCGGCTGGCGCTCACCGTGTATCGATTGCATTTTCGCCAGCTCGTTTTCCAGGGCCTCATATTCGCTGGAAAAGCGCATTTCATTGCCGGCGAAACTTGCATGCGAGCAAGGTTGCCGCGCCAACTCAAGATAATAATCACACAGCGTTTTCAAATAATCCATTTTGCTCCACGCACAACTACTCACCTCATAAAACACACTGAACACGCAACAAAGCATTAAAACGCTATTGAGGCAGCGATGAGAAGCCTCTTTAAGAGTTGCAAACACTAGCCACGATAAAGAGATTCATCAAGCGAAAAAAATAAACTTGAGACTTATCCTACAACACCCGCAAAACAAGGCCTGCGCAGAAAGTTGCGCAACTTTTCTTGAAGAAAAACTCAAATATTGTTTATCCAGCCCACTGCCACCCGCCCGATGAAACGGCAACTAATTGCGCACTCATGCGCAAACAAACTCAATAAACTCACACACTTATTCACAGCAACTTATTAAAAGACACTCGCCGACTAACCCTGCCCCCACATTTCATTAGGCCTTGCACTTTCCGGCACGTTTTTTGTTAAGGAGACAGGGCCATCCGGTTTCAATATGGGATGGACTCCCTATCAAGCAGACAAGGAAACCCGTCATGCCAACACCCGCGTATCTCTCCATCACTGGCGTCAAGCAAGGTTTGATTACGGCAGGTACTTTTACTCAGGACTCGGTAGGCAATATTTACCAGGAAGGGCACGAGGACCAGATTCTCGTCCAGGCGTTTGCGCACCAGGTCATCATCCCGCGCGATCCGCAATCCGGTCAGCCAACAGGGCAACGGGTGCATAAACCATTGATGATCAGCAAGGTGTTCGACAAGTCATCGCCCCTGCTTTTCAGCGCACTCACCAGTGGCGAGGAGGTGAAATGCCGGCTGGAGTGGCTGCGCACTTCATCGGCCGGCACCCAGGAGCATTACTTCACCATCGAACTCGAGGGCGCGACCATCGTCGATATCCAATCGCGCATGCCCAACTGCCAGGACCCGGACAACGCGCACTTCACACATCTGGAAGACGTGTATTTCACGTATCGCAAGATTGTCTGGACCCACGAAGTGTCGGGCACCTCCGGCTCGGACGATTGGCGTAGCCCGGTGTCCAGCTGACGTAATGTGATGTGCAAACGACGCCCAGGGACGGGCGCCGTTTCTATCGAGATGGGTTGTTACTGAGGGCTAGACCATCGCCAGCGGATGCTTGCGCTTGGGCGCGCCGAATACCCGATCGATCGCGTCCAGATCATGTTCATCCAGCACCAGGTTCGCAGCACGGGCATTGAGTCGCACATGCTCCGGCGTAACGGCCTTGGGGATGGCGATCACGCCGTCCTGACGCAGTACCCACGCCAGGCAGACCTGGGCAGGCGTTGCCTCGTGACGCTGGGCGATCTGTTTGAGCGTCGGGCTGGACAGCAATTTGCCGCCCTGGGCGATGGGGCAGTAAGCCATCAGCGGCAAATGATGTTGTTGCCACCAGGGCAGCAGGTCGAACTCGATCCCCCGCTCCTCGATGTTGTAGAGCACCTGATTGGTGGCGCAGGCCGCAGAGGCCAGCTCCTGCAGATCGGCCACATCAAAGTTGGAGACACCCCAACGGCCGATCTTGCCGGCTTCGCGCAAACGCTCGAAGGCCTCGACCGTTTCTTCAAGGGGATACTGGCCGCGCCAGTGCAACAGGTACAGGTCGATAAAGTCGGTGCCAAGCCGTTGCAGGCTGGCTTCACAGGCACGAGGGATGCCCGTTCGGCTGGCATTGTGCGGGTAGACCTTGCTCACGAGGAACACCTGGTCACGCTTGCCGCGTATGGCTTCGCCGACGACGGACTCGGCGCCCCCTTCACCGTACATTTCGGCGGTATCGATCAGGGTCATGCCCTCGTCGATCCCCAGTTGCAATGCCGCCACTTCAGCACGGTGCTGGTCGGGGTCTTCCCCCATGCGCCAGGTGCCCTGGCCGATGACGGGGACCGGTACGCCGGCCAGATCAATGGTACGCATGACAACCTCCTGATGAGTTCGCAAGTAAACAGTGGGGCATTGACCGGACAAAAGGGTTCAATCGAAGTATGGTTGCCCTCTGCCAAGTCGCCAGGAAGAACCTGCAATGCTGTTTGTCGTGATGCTCGGGGGCAAGCACCCGCGGGCGAGGATCGAAGTCCATGATGTGGTATTCGCCGTGGCGGATACCCTGCAAGCCACTTACCCGCAATTGCGTGAAAACTGGTTCGGCAGCGCCAAGGGCGTACACATCGACGCCTGGATGGCGGTGGATGGCGTCGATGGCTGGAAAGTCGAGCTCAGCCCGCTGGCCCCGCAAGCCGGAGCGCCGCGCCTGTATTTCATCAACCTTGGCGGGTACGACACCCACAGTTTCGGCGAGGCCCATCACTACCTGCTGGTCGTCGCGCGCAACAAGCAGGAGGCAAAGACGCTGGGCAAACGCCAGATGCTGCGCGGCTGGTCCCAGGCGCATACCGATGCCGTGATGGATGTGGATGACTGCCTGCCCATCGACCTGGTGGACGGTCGCTATGTGCATCTGGTGCAGGGCGCGCACGCGCCCATCGTGCAACGCAATGATTACCTCGTATTGTCCTGAGTGCTCGTGTCACCAACTGCCCGACGCACCGCCGCCGCCACTGGATCCGCCGCCGCCGGACGAGCTGCCGCTGGAGCGCGAGCTGCCGGAGCTTGAACTGGAGCGGCTGCTCGAGCCCGAGCCTGAACTGGAGACGCTCTGCACGAACAGGATAAACGCCGCAATCGTCGCCACCGGTATCGCCACCCACCAGCCTTGAGCACCGTGCCCCAACAGCAGGCCCGCCGCGGTATAAATCGCGACAACCGCCAGTACGCGCACGAGGAAGAAACGCGGGCTGCTTTTCCATGATGCCTTGATCAGGAAGAACAACCCCACGTACAGACCCAGCACCACGGCCGCGCCCAACGGCCACAGCAGCCAGTGGACGAGACTGAGTTCGACAAACCGAGCCGCTGCCAGCACGCCGACGATATACGCCAGTGCAGCCATCACGCAGTAAAAGACTGCGCGCGCCAGCCACAATGCGCCAAACGTGGCACCGCCGATCAGCATCGTCAGCGGTAATACCAGCAGGAATATCGGCCACTCACGTCCACCGATGTACACCGTCAGCAGCAGGGTCACTCCAGCCGTGGCAATCAAGGCACGGCGCCAGTGCAACATGCCTGCGGCCATCAACACACCACCGATGCCGCCGGCGATCAGTGCCAGCAGTATCGCCATGGCCTGGGGACTGACGCCTGGGACGGCGACTGCCGGCAAGTCGCCGCCCTCAACCAGCACAACGAGGTCGTTCACACCCTGGCTGACGCCACCGGCAAAATCGCCTTGGCGAAACGCCGGGGTGATGTGTTCCTCGATGATCCGGCGGGCAAGCAAATCGGTGACTGTGCCTTCCAGCCCGTACCCGACTTCGATACGCACCTTGCGGTCGTCCTTGGCCACCACCAGCAGGATGCCGTCGTTGACGTCCTTGCGGCCCAGTTGCCAGGCGCGAAACAGTTGATTGGCGTAATCCTCGATGCTGGCCCCGCCGGTTCCGGGCACCAGCAACACGGCAATCTGCGAACCTTTGCGCTGTTCGAGGTCGGCTAGCCGGCTTTTCAGACGGGCGGTGGTGTCGGCATCGAGGGTGTTGGTGAGGTCGATCACCCGCTGATCGAGGGCCACGCCAAGCGGCGAAACATCAGCCTGGGCGGCAGTAAACACGCCGAAGCACATCAGTGCCAGCAGACTCAAGACGGACAGCCGTACCCACCGCATCATGTTTTGTTACCTGAAGTTTCGTCCTGAATGGCGCTGACTGTAACCTATCGGCGCTATAACGCGTGACCCAAAGGCGTTGACTATTTAAACTGCGCCTCAAATAGCAATACGCCATAATTTTGAGACCTCCATGGACCTACGCCACCGCAACAATGTGAATGTGATCGGCGACGGCATGGCGACCCTGGTGTTCTCCCATGGCTTCGGCTGCAACCAGGCGATGTGGAACTATTTGGCGCCGCATTTTACCGAGCGTTTCCGCGTAGTGATGTATGACCTGGTGGGTGCAGGCCTGTCGGACCTTGTCGCCTTCGACAAGACCAAGTACAGCACGCTGGACGGTTATGCTCGTGACTTGAATGAAATCATTGACGCCTATGCCCGGGGCCCGGTGATTCTGGTGGGCCACTCGGTCAGCGCGATGATCGGCGTCCTCGCCGACCGCCTGCAGCCCGGGCGCATCGCGGCCCATGTGATGATTGGCCCATCGCCCCGCTACATCGACGACGCAGGCTACATCGGCGGTTTCAAGCGCAGCGACATCGATGACCTGCTCGACACACTCGACAGCAATTACCTCGGCTGGTCCAGTGCCATGGCCCCGGTGATCATGGGTGCGCCCGGGCAACCGGAACTCGGCGAAGCGCTGACCGAGAGCTTCTGCCGCACCGAACCGGACATTGCCAGGCAATTCGCACGCGTGACCTTCATGGCGGACAACCGTGAAGATGTGACCGGCCTGGCCGCCCCGGTGTTGATCCTGCAATCGAGCGACGACCTGATTGCCCCGGTCGTGGTGGGTGAATACCTGCATCGCGTAGTCCCCAACAGCACTTATTGCCTGATCGACAACGTAGGCCATTGTCCGCACATGAGCGCGCCAGTGGCGTGCGCGGCGGCGATGCACAGCTTCCTGGCGCCGTGGGCAGCCGCCCATGCCCATTGACCTGTTCGACAGCGCCGCCTGTGCGCTGGCCGTGACTGCCGAAGACGGCACGATTCTGCAGGTCAATGCACGCTTCACCGACTGGTTGGGGTTCAGTGCCCAGGAGCTGTGTGGCCGGCGCTTCCAGGACCTGCTGACCATGGGCGGGCGAATTTTCCATCAAACGCACCTGGCGCCGATGCTGCGCATGCATGGCAGCGTCACCGAGGTGAAGCTCGACACCGTGCACCGCGACGGGCAGAAAGTGACGGTGCTGCTCAATGGCAATCGTCGCCAACTCGGCGACGCCGTGGTGTACGACCTGGCGCTGTTCGGTACCACTGACCGTGACAAGTACGAACGCGAGCTGTTGAACGCGCGCAAGCTGGCCGAAGCCCTGTTGCAGGAAAAAACCGCCACTGAAATCGCCCTGCATCAGGCGCAGGCGGAACTCAAGCAAGCCTATGCCATCTCGCAGCGGCGCGCGATGTTCGCCGAACAGATGGTGGCGATTGTCAGCCACGATTTGAAAAACCCGCTCACGGCCATTCGCATGGCTTCGGATTTTCTCAGCCGTGGTGAGTGCACGCCAAAGGAGCGCCAACTGCTGGGGCATATCGACCAGTCATCCGAGCGCGCCCAGCGCATGATCGCCGACTTGCTTGACTTCACCCAGGCCAGAGTTGGTCAGGGCATCATTATCCGCGCCGCGCCGCTGGACTTTCACACAGTCATTCACCATGCCGTCGAGGAACTGCGTGTCGCCTTCCCCAAGGCGACACTGGTGCACCATATCGAGGGCTTTGGCAGCGCGAGCCTGGATGCCGACCGCGTACAACAGATTATCGGCAACCTGGTGGCCAACAGCGTGGCGTATGGCGACCTGCAGCGCGAAATCCGCATCACCTCGCGAATCGGTAATAACGTCTGTGAAGTCGCCGTACACAACCATGGCACCGCGATTCCCGAGGGGCTGCTCGCCAATCTGTTCGAACCCATGACCCGTGGCACCGATCAAGGCAGCCAGGTGCGCAGCGTGGGCCTTGGCCTGTATATCGTGCGCGAACTGGCCAAGGTGCATGGCGGTGATGTGGCGGTAAGTTCATCGGCAGAGGCCGGCACAACCTTCACCGTGAAATTGCCTGCCACCCATTAATCCGTTGCGGATCCTGAACTCAACGCCAGCGCCAGGACACTCCGGTATAGATGCCCCGCCCATCCGCCGGGGTCGAACGCGCGACGTCCAGCCCCTTGTCGTCATACCCCGGCGTGACCGTATTGGCATAGCGGCGGTGGGTGAGATTGCGCAGATCGACCCACGCCTGCCAGTCCTGCTTCGGCGCGTCGTAGCCAAAGGTCGCGCCCAGCAAGGTATAGGCGGCCGCGTAATAGGAATTGGCATAGTCCACCGCCACCCGCGAAGAGTGCTCGGTGTTGAGGCTGGTGTAGAAGCCGCTCGGGTGACTGTAGCGAACTTGCGCCTGGTAATAATGCCTGGGGATGCCCGGCAGCGTGTTGCTGCCAAAGCGGTCATCGTCACGGTAGTGGAAGTCGCTGAAGGTGTAGGCCTGGCGCAGATCGAGCCGGCCCTCGCGGCCGCCGTCCCACAGCGGGCTGAGCAGGCTCAGTTCCACGCCCTGATGCACCGTGGGGCTGGCGTTGGCCTCGGCAATCACGGCGTTGCTGGTGGCGGTCTGGGCCTGGGTTTCCACGGCCAGCAGTTCGTGGCGCACTTCGGAGCGGTACAGCGCCAGGTCCCAGGCACCAAGCCACGCTTCACCCCGTCCGCCGACTTCCAGGGTGGTGGCGGTCTGGTTTCTCAGGCTCACGCCTTCACGCGCCAGCCCTTTGGCCGGGCCGCTGGTGAAGTATTTGTTGGAACCCCAGATCATCGACCACGCATGCGGCGGCTCGACCGAGCGACTGAGGTTGCCGTATACCTGCAATTGCGGATTGAAGTCATAACGCAGGCCAATGCGCGGTGCGTAATCCCAGTCATGCTGACTGAGCGGCGCCTGACCTTGCGGGTAGGTAACCTGGGTTTCGCGGCGCGTATAAATGGCCGCCAGGCCGGTGGTCAGCCACAGGTCCGGCAACAGTTCCAGGTCATTACCAATATGCAGCACGGTGTCGGACCCGAGGTAGGAATAATCGCGGGTCTTGGTGCCTGGCGCGTAGCTGGCGGTATTTGCGGCCGGCGTACGTACATATTCCGACGCGCCATTGTTGGGCATCGCCTGGGTGGTGCGCAGGCCGAGGGTGGTTTTGCTGTCATGGCCGAACAGGCTGTCCTGCCGGATGTAGTTCAGGGTGCCGCTGATATCGGTGTAGGCGACTTTCAGGCGGTTGGTGCCTTCGCGCAGGTCCATGGGGTAATCGTGATAGGCCAGGCCGACCTCGACCTTTGAGTTTTCATCCAATTGCAGGGTGGTTTTGTTGGCGATCCAGGTGGAGCCTGGTTGCAGGCGCTTGGAATCGCGGGCGGCGTTGAGGCTGTTGGCGGCACGCGGATCATGGCTGATCTGGTAACGCGTGAGCTTGCCGGGGGTGTCGTTGGCGGTTTCGCGGTAACGAAAATAGAAGCGGGTTTCCAGGTCCGGGTTGAAGCGATAGCCGAAGTTGGCGGCAATACCCTTGCCGCTACCGGCGCTCTGCTGCTGATAGCCGTCGGACGCGGCGTCGGTGAGGCTGATGTAGTAGTCGGCGTCGCCCAGCACCTGGCCGGAACTGATTTCACGCTGGGCATAACCGTGACTGCCCGCCTCATAGCGCAGTTGCAAAGTCGGCGCGTCATAGCCGGTACGGGTGACGTAGTTGACCGCACCCCCCAACGCCAGCGCACCGCGATCAAAGCCGTTGGCGCCGCGCAGCACCTCAACGCGGCTGTGCCACAGTGGGTCCTTGAGTTCATAGGGCGTGCCGCCGGGCCCGGTGAGCGGCAAACCGTCGAGCATCTCGAACAGGCCGGACGCATGGGACCCAGGGCTGCGGTTCAGGCCCGAGCCACGGATGGACAGCTTCACCCCTTCATTATTCGCAGCCTTGGCATACACCCCGGCCTGATACTTGAACACATCCTCATTGGTGCTGACGCGCCCCTGTTGCACGCTGTCCAGGTCGATGTAGTTAGTGGCGCCAGGCACGCTCTTGAGCTGCGCCTGAGCTATTTCACCGGCACTGGCGGGCGCCGTGCTGACTTCGACCGGTGCCAGTTGCAGGGTTTCGGCGTGCACCGTCGGGCTGAGGGTCAGGGCGGCAAACAGGAGCGGGGATTGGCGCAACAGCATGGGGCAGGTCCTTGGCATTCGGAAGCATAAGAAGCCTGGCGGCTTCGACGGGTCACTCCTTACAAACGAATCATCAGCTTGCGGCAACAGCCTCCAGTGCCTGCATGAAGTCATCGGCCTCCGACCCCGGGGGAAACCTGAAACCATACATTTCATCTGTGGCCAGAATCGCGTCCAGGGTGTTGCGCAACTGTGCTTCGGTCGGCGAGTCCTGCAGCAGTTTCTGCGCCGGCAGCAGCAGCTCCGCCGCGACGCCCTGGACGCTTGCGGTGTCGATCACCGCAAACAGGATGAAGCGCAAACGAATGTCGCGATCCGTGAGCCAAACCGTTTTTCGCTTACCCAAGGTAGGCCTCGACTTTTAGGAAAAGTCCGAGGCTATTGCCGCTGGAGGGGCGTTTCAAGCGGCCTGTTGCAAGATAGGCCAGTTCCTACATGGGAAAGCGAAACGCCGCACTCCCCGGCCCTGGGTATCACTGCACCGGCAGAAAATTCATCAACAACAGGCTTTGCGCATAATTGAGACCAATGCGGCGGTAGCGCTCGTCGAGGATCTGGGTGAGCAGGTCCAGGCGCGCGACGATCTTGCCGAATTCCACGGCGAAACTGAGGTTGCTGCCCTCCTCCGAGATCTCGTTGGAAAACAGCAGCAACACGCCATTGGCGTCCTGGCGCTGGCCGAGCAGCCAGGTGGCCTTTTCAATATTGCGCGCGGCGTTGCTGACGAATTGCGGGTTGATCGAATCGGTCACGTAAAACTGGGTGCGCCCGCCATGGGCGGTGACCAGCATGCTGCCGATGGCGTAGATGAATGCGCCGACGCGGTCGCCGCGAAACTCCGGGCTCAGCGAGTAACTCAAGGCTGCCAGGTCGCGACGCTCGCCAAGTGCCGGCAACGGCTGACGGTTTTCAATGGCCTGGCGGATTGTCCGCGCGGCGGTCACGGCATCCGGGTAGCCCGACTGACGCCACTGGCTCGGGTTGCGCAGGTAGAGCTTGTTCATCAACAGATACAGGCTTTGCAGGTTATCGCGCATGCCCAACGTTGCCATGCGGTCCACGCTGGTCTGGAAGAACTCATCAGGTTTGCCTTCGCTGAACTGCCGGGCCATATCGCGGCCCTGCTGCTGGCTGCACGCCGTGGCACAGAGCGCCAGCATCGCTGCGAACAGCAGCGGCCAGCGTTTGATTAAACAGGTTGAAAGGTGGTTCATCCGCATCCGGTCGGGTCCTGCTGCCTGCGCGCGGAATGCGCGCGCTCGTGACAGGGATAGATCAGAAGAATGAAAAAAAGTGCAGCCCTGCCCGGCAGATCAGTAAAGGACTACACCCCTGCACTAGCGCATTCCTGTTGAATACTTGCCTGATCCTACGGAGTTGCCGCCGATTGGATAGATAGCCCTGGCCCGGTGGTCTAGAGTGCAAACATGGGCGATCTGCGTCGCACCTCTTATAAGAACTCAGCTACACCGACCGATGATCAGCAGGTGAACCCGCCATGGAATTACGCATCAACCAAAAAGCCTATCAAGTCGAGGCCGACGCCGACACGCCCCTGTTGTGGGTGATCCGCGATGACCTGGGCATGACCGGCACCAAGTACGGCTGCGGCCTGGCCCAGTGCGGCGCCTGCTCGGTGCTGGTGGACGGCAACGTGGTACGCGCCTGCGTTACACCGGTGGCCGCCGTGGCGGGCCGCGAAATCACCACCATCGAGGCCATCGAAGCCGATGATGTGGGTAAGCGCGTGGTCGCCGCCTGGGTCGAGCATCAGGTGGCGCAATGCGGTTATTGCCAGTCCGGGCAGGTGATGGCGGCCACTGCGCTGCTCAAGCACACCCCCGCGCCCACCACGGCGCAGATCGACGCGGCCATGGTCAACCTGTGCCGCTGCGGCACGTACAACGCGATCCACACCGCCATGGATGATCTGGCCAAGCAGGAGCGTGCCTGATGAATACGCATCTGCCCCTGCCTGAATTGCCCCTGGGTGATCCGGTCAACCTGTCGCGCCGACGCTTTCTGGCCAGCACCGCCGTGGGCGCGCTGGTGATCGGCTTCGGCCTGCCGATGGGCTCGGCCCGGGTGCAGGCTGCCACGGCCAACGCCGCAGAGCGCGGCACCCAGGTGCCGGCGTTTCTGGAAATTCGCCCGGACGGCAGCGTGCGTCTGCTCAGCCCCTTCATGGAAGGTGGCCAGGGCACCCACACCGCCATGGCGCAGATCGTCGGCGAAGAGCTGGACGCCGATCCCGCCACTTTCGTGGTCGAGGCCGCTCCACCGGGCGAAGCCTACGTGGTGATGGAAAACGGCATGCGCATTACCGGCGGCAGCATGTCGGTGCGCATGAGCTACCCGACCATGCGCCGCCTGGGCGCCCTCGCGCGCGCCATGCTGCTGCAGGCCGGCGCCGAACAGCTCGGCGTGCCGCTCGCCGAACTCACCACCCAGCCCGGCCGCGTGGTGCACGCAGCGTCCGGCCGTTCGCTGGGCTACGGCGAATTGGCCGGGCGTGCCCTGGACATGCCGGTGCCCGACCCGGCCAGCATCACCCTGCGCGACCCGAGCCAGTTCCGCTGGATCGGCAAACCGGTGAAACGCCTGGACGCCTACGACAAATCCACCGGCAAGGCGCTGTATACCATCGACCTTAAAGTCGACGACATGCTCCATGCCGCCGTGCAGCACGCGCCCCGCCTGGGCATGACCGTCGGCAGCCTGCGCAATCAGGCGCAGGTCGAAGCGATGAAAGGCGTGCATTCGGTGCACACCCTGCCCGGCGCCGTGGCGGTGGTGGCCGAACGCTGGTGGCACGCCAAACGCGCCGTCGAAGCGATCCAGGTGGATTGGCTGGAAGCGGCCGCCGATTCGAAGCTGCGCGCAATGCCTGCCGACTTTTCCAGCGACAAACACCGCGAATTCCTCGCCGCCCAGCAAGGTCCGACCCGCGACGACGAGAACGAGGGCGACGTGGCCAGCGCGCTGAAAAACGCCAAAACCCGGGTCGAGGCCACCTACCACAACCAATACCTCAACCATGCCCAACTGGAGCCGCCGTCGGCGCTGGCGCGCTTCAACCCCGATGGCTCACTCGAGGTGTGGCTGCCCAACCAGGCACCGGACATGTTCCGCGCCGACATCGCCAAGCGCACCGGCCTTGATCCTGCGAACATCACCCTGCACTCGCCGCTGCTGGGCGGATTTTTCGGTCGGCACTTCCTCTATGAGTCGGCCAATCCCTACCCGCAGGCCATCGCGCTGGCCAAGGCCGTGGGTCGCCCGGTCAAACTGATCTGGAGCCGCGAGGAAGAGTTTTTGCGTGACGTGTTGCGCCCGCTGGCGGTGGTCAAGTTCCGCGCTGCACTGGATGACAAAGGTTTGCCGGTCGCCATCGAAGCAGTCAGCGCCACCGAAGGCCCGACCGAAGCCCTCGCCGGCAAACAGGGCGACAAGATTGACCCTGCGGCCCTTGAAGGGTTGTCGGGCAAAAGCTACGCAATCGCCAACAAACGCACCGCGCAGATCTACGTCAAAGGCCCGGCCATGCTCGGGTACTGGCGTTCGGTGGGCAATTCGCTCAACGATTTTTTCTATGAAGCGTTCCTCGATGAACTGGCGGACAAGGGCGGTCACGACCCCTATGAGTTGCGCCTGCACCTGCTGCGCGACAACCCGCGACTGACTACCTTGCTCAAGGCTGCAGGCGAGTTGTCCGGCGGCTGGAAACGGGGCCCCTACACCGCCGAAGACGGCAGCCGCCGTGCCCGTGGCGTGGCGATGGCGTCGCCGTTCGGCTCCCATGCGGCGGTGGTCGCCGAAGTGTCGATCGAGCACGGCCAGGTCAAGGTGCATCACATCTGGGAAGCGATCGACCCCGGCAGCATCGTCAACCCTGCCATCGTGCAGGCGCAGGTGGCCGGCGCCGTGGCGTTGGGTCTGTCGCAAACCCTGATCGAGGAAGCGGTGTACGTGGACGGCAAGCCACGCGCACGCAACTACGACCTGTACCCGATCCTGCCGCCCTCGCGCATGGCGCAGGTGCACGTGAAGATCGTCGAGAGTGGCGAAAAAATGGGCGGTATCGGCGAACCCCCGCTGCCCGCAGTGGCGCCGGCCGTGGCTAACGCGGTGGCGCAGTTGACCGGCCAGCGCATCCGCAGCTTGCCATTGAGCCGATACACCTTCAGCTAAGGACAGGGAACGCCCATGAACACCCGACGATTCGCCCGAACCGCAGGCTGGCTTGCCCTGCCCTGCCTGATCGCTGCCGGCCTGCTGGCCTGGTATGTCACCCGTGAGCCTGCCTCGCCGTTCGAGCAGGAACAGGCCACAACTTTCGACCCGGCGCTGGTCAGCCGTGGCGAGTATGTCGCGCGCCTCGGCGACTGCGTGGCGTGCCACAGCCTCGCCGGCAAGGCGCCCTTTGCCGGCGGCCTGGAAATGGCCACGCCGCTGGGGGCGATCCACGCCACCAATATCACCCCGGATCGAGACGTCGGCATCGGCGCCTACAGCCTGGCCGACTTCGACCGCGCGGTACGCCAAGGCGTGGCGCCGGGCGGCCGCCGACTCTACCCGGCCATGCCCTACCCGTCTTATGTGAAGCTCAGCGACGATGACGTGCGCGCGCTGTATGCGTTCTTCATGAAAGGCGTGCAACCGGCCAGCGAGCCCAATATTCCCGGCGCCATCCCCTGGCCGCTGAATATGCGCTGGCCCATCGCCCTGTGGAACGGCGTGTTCGCCCCCACGGCCACCTACGCCGCCAAACCCGGCCAGGATGCGCTGTGGAACCGTGGCGCCTATATCGTCCAGGGCCCTGGTCATTGCGGCAGTTGCCATACGCCGCGCGGCCTGGCCTTTAACGAAAAAGCCCTGGATGAGACCGGCACGCCGTTCCTCGCCGGTGCGCTGCTCGATGGCTGGTACGCGCCGAGCCTGCGCCAGGACCACAACACCGGCCTGGGCCGCTGGAGCGAGCCGCAGATCGTGCAATTCCTCAAGACCGGGCGCAACCAGCACGCGGTGGTGTACGGCTCGATGACCGAGGCCTTCAACAACTCCACGCAGTTCATGACCGACGACGACCTGGCCGCCATCGCCCGCTACCTCAAGGCACTGCCCGGCGATCCGCAGCGCGACGGTGCGCCCTGGCAGTACCAGGCCGCCGCCACCGACGCACGCCCCGGCGCCCATCTGTACGCGACACGCTGCGCCTCCTGCCACGGCCCGGACGGCAAGGGCCAGCCCGACTGGATGCCACCCCTGGCCGGCGCCACCTCGGCGCTGGCCAAGGAAGCCGCCTCGGCCATCAACATCACCCTCAACGGCTCCCAACGCATCGTCGCCGCTGGCGTACCCGATGCCTACCGCATGCCAGCGTTCCGCGAGCAACTGTCCGACCAGGAAATCGCCCAGGTGCTGACCTACATGCGCAGTACCTGGGGCAACACTGGCGGCGCAGTCGACGCCAAGGACGTCAACAAACTGCGCGGCCACACCGACCCGGCCAGCAGTAGCCCGATCATTTTGCATATGCGCTAAGAGCGGGGCAGCCTGAGAGCCGACCGGGATGGTCTGCCGAGCGCTGTACAACAAGGGGGCTTGCTCCCGATGAGGGTGGGTCAGCTTATGTGTAGCTGACCCACTGCCATCGGGAGCACGCCCCCTCCCACATTTGGATCTCCATTGGTCTGATGGATATCACACTGCTTTTGATCTGCTTTGGCTTTTGATCTTGATCTTAGGCGCCCCGTCAACCACGCAGGCCGAACGCCGGCTTGAATCCGTGGGCCGCCGTAAGGGCGCAACCCATAGCAGCCATCCCCCGCAGCAACGGCTATCCCCCCATCAAAAGCCCCCAAACCCGTAACATTTTTGGCAATATCCCCCTCTCCATCATTTCTCCACAAACCCTCCCACAAAAGCGCATGGTAATTACGCACAATCCCCCCAGCCCCACGGCAACCACAACACCGAGCCCAACATGAATGACCTGCCCAACAGCCTCCGGGAAACCCAGGCGCTGGTACTGATCGCCGAAGACGAACCCGAAATCGCCGACATCCTCATCGCCTACCTCAAGCGCGCCGGGTTTCGCACCGCCCATGCGCTGGACGGCCGGCGCGCGCTGGAGCTGCATCAGACGCTCAAGCCGGACCTGCTGCTGCTCGATGTGCTCATGCCCCATGTGGACGGCTGGAAGGTGCTCGCCGAAGTACGCCATCGCGGCAATACGCCGGTGATCATGCTGACCGCGCAGGACCAGGACCTGGACAAGCTGATGGGCCTGCGCATCGGCGCCGACGACTACATCGTCAAACCGTTCAATCCGGCCGAAGTGGTGGCGCGCACCCAGGCCGTGCTGCGCCGCACCACCGACTATCAATACGTGTCGGCCAGCAGCGTGCTGCGCGTGGATGCGTTCGAGATCGATATCGAAAGCCACGAAGTCACGGTGCGCAGAGCGGGTGAGGCATTAACGCTGCTGCTCACCGCCACCGAATTCAAGTTGCTCGCGCAACTGGCCAAAGCACCCAAGCGCGTGTTTAGCCGCGCCGAGCTGCTGGCGCTGTGCTCGCCGGAAAGCGACAGCCTGGAACGCACGGTGGACAGCCACATCAGCAAGTTGCGCCGCAAGATCGAAGACCTCGGCCTGCAAGGCGTGCCCGAAAGTATCCGGGGCGTGGGTTACCGGTTTGGGAGTGTGACGTGAAAATCCTTAACGGCTTGAGCCGCCAGATCATTGTGTCGATGTCAGCCGTGGTGCTGTGCGTCATCACCCTCGCCGTGGTCGGCTCCTACGTGTTCTATTCGCTGTTGTGGGCCTATTGGCCGCTGTCCGAAGAAGACGTGGACACGTGGATGCCGTCCAATATCGAGTGGGCCTGGATGGGGCTGATCACCCTGGTGGGCCTGGCCGTGGGCGCGGTGGTGGCGTTGAAGTTGTCGCGCCGGATTCTGATGCCCTTGAACTCGGTCGCCGAGAACCTGCGCAAACTGGCCGACGGTGACCTGGAAGCGCAAGCCGTGGCGGGTGAACACCCCATCGGCGAGGCGGCGATTCTGGTGGATGACTTCAACAGCATGGCTCAGCGCCTTAAACGCATGGCCCAGGAGCAGGCGTTCTGGAACGCGGCGATTGCCCACGAACTGCGTACGCCCCTGACCATCCTGCGCGGACGCCTGCAAGGCCTGGCCGAAGGCGTGTTCGAACCGGACAACGCGCAGTTCTACAGCCTGCTGGGTCAGGTCGAAGGGCTGACGCGGCTGATCGAAGACCTGCGGGTGGTCGGGCTGGCCGACAGCGGCTACCTGGAACTGCACCTGCAGAACGCCGACCTCGCTGCCGGGATCGAGGACGATGTGCGGCTGTTCGAACCGAGCCTCACGGCCGCCGGGTTTGTGCTGCACCTGGACCTGCAACGCCGTTTGATGCGCTGCGATCCCGGGCGGATCCGCCAGGCCTTGCTCGCCCTGCTGGACAATATCCGCCGCCACGCCACGCCGGGTAACGTCAACATCCACCTGAGCACGCGCGACGCGATCCATTATCTGCGGGTGCGCGATGATGGCCCCGGCATCGACGCCGAATTTGCCGTGCACCTGTTCGAAGCTTTCCAGCGCGGCGAAAACTCGCGCTCCCGGGCCCAGGGCGGCAGCGGCCTGGGCCTGGCGGTGGTGCGCGCGATTGCCCTCGCCCACGGCGGTGCGGTGAGCTGCCGACGCATGGAAAACGGCGGCACTCTGTTCGAATTCAGCTGGCCCATTTGATCAACCGGATACCGCGATGCGCGTCTTTGCCTGGCTGTTCAGCTCCACCCCCGACTACCGGGACTTCGCTTTACTGGATAACCAAGGCGTGTGTATCGCATTCAAACGCTGTACGGCCCAGCCTGCCAACGGGGACTGGGTCGCCGTCCATGAGATCAACCTGAGCTGGCTGGGCAGACCGTTGCCCGGCAGAGCCCGAACCGTTTAACAACCTTCATCCTGTACGCAGTGGCCTACTCTTATGTCGAACACGTATCTGTCCAAGCTTGAAGACTCACTGAGACTGCACACCACCCGGTTGAAAAAGTGGCAGCGGCTGTGGGTGCCCTTGCAGCAGCGCGCACCAAAATGGGTCCTGGGACTGTGGATTCTGGGGGTGTTCTTCTCCTTGATCACCGAGTTCTATGCGCACTGGATGGTGACCGCGCCGTTGATCCTTGCGTTGATCGTCGCCGAAATCGTGATTGACGAGCGGCAAATGACGCTGGCGTTGCAGGCCGATAAACTGCGCGACCTGCTCAGGACCGCCAGGCATCGCTATGCCTGCCCTTGAGGGTTATGTGCCTGGCGCATGGCCCATTCTTAAACGTCATAACGCTGATTTCATCTGCGTGGTAGGCTCGCTGGTTTATAAACAGGCATTGATCGTGCATTAGACGATGGCCAGAACCAGGAAAGATCATGCCAAAAATTTCCCACTCAGCGCTTCGCTGCAATTTTCGTGAGTTGCTTGCCGCCCCCCACTGCGTCGAAACAGCTTCTGTGTTCGACCCGATGTCCGCACGCATTGCGGCCGACCTGGGTTTCGAGGTCGGCATCCTGGGCGGCTCGGTCGCCTCGTTGCAGGTGCTGGCGGCGCCCGATTTCGCGCTGATTACCCTCAGCGAGTTCGTCGAACAGGCCACGCGCATCGGTCGCGTCGCCCAACTGCCCTTTATCGCCGATGCCGATCACGGTTACGGCAATGCCCTGAACGTGATGCGCACCGTCGAAGAGCTCGAACGCGCCGGCGTGGCCGCACTGACCATCGAAGACACCCTGCTGCCCGCGCAATTCGGGCGCAAATCCACCGATCTGATTTCCATCGACGAAGGCATCGGCAAGGTCAAGGCAGCCCTCGAGGCTCGGGTCGATCCCGCGCTGTCGATCATCGCGCGCACCAATGCCGGCGTGCTGCCCACCGAGGACGTGATCAAGCGCACCAGGGCCTACGAAAAGGCCGGTGCCGACGGCATCTGCATGGTCGGCGTCAAGGACTTCGAGCACCTGGAGCAGATCGCCGAGAACCTCAGCGTGCCGCTGATGCTGGTGACCTACGCCAACCCCAAGCTCAACGACGCAGCACGCCTGGCCAGCCTCGGTGTGCGCGTGGTGGTGGCCGGCCATGGCGCCTACTTTGCGGCCATCAAGGCCACCTACGACAGCCTGCGCGCGCAGCGCCAACTGACCCACCGCACCTCCAACCTCAGCGCCACCGAACTCACGCACACCTACACGTTGCCGGCCAGCTACATGGCGTGGGCCGAAGAGTTCATGGACGTCAAAGAGTAAGGCTGACGGCATGCTCCAGCACCACTTGCAACGGGTGGCGCAGGTGCTTGCCGGCTTGACGCTTGACCTGACTGCGGCAGGAATACCCGGTGGCCAGCGCCTCACCGGGCGGGTCCAGCTTGCCCGCCCATGACTGCTCGAAAATGGTCTTCGACGTGTGCTGATTGCGGGCCTCATGGCCGTAAGTGCCGGACATCCCGCAGCAGCCACTCGCCTCGCTGACCAGCGTGAGCCCCAATCGGGCAAACACGGCTTGCCACTGCGCGGTACTTGCCGGGGCGTTGGTCTTTTCGGTGCAGTGCGCCAGCAGCCGGAAGGTCTGCGAGCGGTGGGTCGTGCGCTCCGGCAGCGCGTCGACCAGCCATTCCTGAGGCAGCAGCACCGTCGGGCATTCGCCAATCCCCGGCACCTTGCGGTACTCCTGGCGATACACCAGCGTCATCGCCGGATCCAGCCCCACCAGCGGCACGCCGCAGTCGGCCAGCGCCTTGAGTTGCGTGGCATTGCGAATCGCCGCTTTCGCGAAGGCGCCGAGGAAGCCCTGCACATGCAAGGGTTTGCCATTGGCGCTATAGGGCGCCAGAAACACCCGATAGCCCAACTGATGAGCCAGTTGGATAAAGTGCGCCAGCAACGGTGTTTCGAAGTAACGGGTGAATGCATCCTGCACCAGCACCACGCTGCGCTCGCGTTGCGCGGGCGTCAGCTCGCGCAGGGTCGGCACGCTGGCAACCTTGACCTTGCACGCGTTAAGCGTGGCCTGCAGGTCGTGGCGGTGGATCAGCGGGCTGTCGAGCATGCCGACATGGCGCGCCAGCAGGCGACTCATCCAACCGGCGCCCATGACCGCGTTGTACAGACCCGGCGCGTAAGCCAGGTAGGGAATGCTGAACTCCAGCGAGCCGATCAGGTAGTCGCGCAACGGACGTTGATAGCGACCGTGATACAGCTCCAGGAACCGCGAGCGAAACTCCGGCACATTGACCTTGATCGGGCACTGGCCCGCGCAGGATTTACACGCCAGGCAGCCCGCCATGGCGTCATACACCTCATGGGAAAAGTCCGCCTTACCGCGCGAGCGCGCCAGGTTGTTGCGCAGCCTCGCCGGTAACCCGCCCAACCAGGCCAGCCGGCCACGGGCCACGGCCAGTACGTCGATATTGGCTGCGCCCTGCAGACGCAACCACTCGCGGATCAGCGACGCCCTGCCCTTGGGCGAATGCTGGCGTTCGCGGGTGGCCTTCCACGAGGGGCACATGGCGTCGTCGGGGTCGTAGTTGTAGCAGGCGCCGTTGCCGTTGCAATGCATGGCGGTGCCGAAGCTCTGCCACACGCGTTCGTCGATGTGCCGATCGAGGTCGCCGCGCAGCGTCACTTCGTCAACCTTGAGCAACCCCTGGGCGGCATCTGGCGGCGTGCAGATCTTGCCAGGGTTGAGCTGGTTGTGCGGGTCAAAGGCGCCCTTGAGCGCTTGCAACGCCGGGTACAGTTCGCCGAAGAATGCAGGCACGTATTCGGAGCGCAAACCCTTGCCGTGCTCGCCCCACAGCAGCCCGCCGTAACGCTGGGTCAGGGCGGCCACGGCGTCGGAGATCGGTTTGACCAGGGCGGCCTGGGCCGGGTCTTTCATGTCCAGCGCCGGGCGTACGTGCAGCACGCCGGCGTCGACATGGCCGAACATGCCATAGGCCAGGCCATAGCTGTCGAGCAAGGCGCGAAACTCGGTGATGTAATCGGCCAGACGCTCCGGCGGCACGGCAGTGTCTTCGACAAAGGGCTGCGGGCGAATTTCACCGTCGACGCTACCCAGCAGCCCCACCGAGCGTTTGCGCATGGCGTAGACGCGGGTCACCGCTTCGGCGCCTTCGGCCAGGGTGTGGCCCAGCCGCTCGAGGGTGGCGTCGCTCTGCAAGTGCGCGACAAAGGCCGCCACCCGTGCGTTGACCTGCGCCACATCGTCGCCGCTGAATTCCACCAGGTTGATGCCCAGCGTCGGGCGCACGGCCTCGGTGGGGAAATACTCGGCGACGCTGTGCCAGACAATGTCCTTCATTGCCAGCTGCAGCACCCTGGAATCCACGGTCTCGATGGACAGCGGCGCGTGCGCAAGCAAGGCGTTGGCGTCGCGCAGCGCGTCCATGAAGCTGGCGTAGCGCACATTGACCAACACCGAATAGCGCGGAATCGGCAGCACATTGAGCCGGGCCTCGACCACGTAGCCGAGCGAGCCTTCGGCGCCGCACAGCACACTGTTGAGGTTGAAACGCCCCTGCTCGTCACGCAGGTGCGCCAGGTCGTAACCGGTGAGGCAGCGATTGAGCGTGGGGAACACCGAGGCGATCAGTTCGGCCTGGGTGTCGTGGATCTGCCGCGCGGTACGGTACACCTCACCGATACGCCCGCCCTGCGCGCACGCCGCGTCAAGCTCGCTGTCGGACAGCGGCCGGCTATGCAGGTGCTCGCCGCCGAGCAACACGCTGTGCAGTTCAAGGACATGGTCGCGGGTCTTGCCGTAGGTACAACTGCCCTGGCCGCTGGCGTCGGTGTTGATCATGCCGCCCACGGTGGCGCGGTTGGAGGTCGACAGCTCCGGGGCGAAGAACAGCCCGTGGGGCTTGAGCGCGGCATTGAGCTGGTCCTTGACCACGCCTGCCTGCACCCGCACCCAGCGCTCGGCCACGTTGATCTCAAGAATCGCGTTCATGTGGCGCGACAGGTCGACCACGATGCCATCGGTCAGCGACTGGCCGTTGGTGCCAGTGCCACCGCCGCGCGGGGTCAGTTTGATCTGGCGAAAGCGCGGTTCGGCCATCAGGGTGGCGATGCGCGCAATATCGTCGGCGTCCAGGGGAAATACGGCCGCTTGGGGCAGGCGCTGATAGATCGAGTTATCGGTGGCCAACACGGTGCGGGTGGCGTAGTCGGCACTGAGCTGGCCGCGAAAGCCGCTGGCCTGCAAGGCCTGCAGAAACTCCGGGTAATGCGGCGCAGGTGCAGCGGTAGGCAACGGGGCGATCATCGCGGGCAGGTCTCTGGTCACGGAAAGTCGAAATACTTGTCGCCTGGGCATTAATAGGTCAGCCTCAGGTCGTTGGTTTGGCCCATGATCCTGCAGGTTACGACGCACTACAAACGCATAATCCTGCCGCTATCGATGACTTTTACGAATGAATTACCGTCACCTCACCCCTTCGATGTCGCTGCTGCTGGCCTTTGAAGCCGCTGCGCGGCACGAAAGCTACACCCGCGCGGCCGTGGAGCTGTCCCTGACCCAGAGCGCCGTGAGCCGACAGGTTCAGGCACTGGAGCAGCAACTGGGCCTGACGCTGTTTCGCCGCGAAGGCCGGCACGTCCAGTTGACCGACGTGGGCAGGCTGTATCAGCGCGAGATGAGCCATGCGCTCGGCCTGATCCGCAGCGCCACGTTGCAGGCCCTGGCCTACCAATCGGGCAGCGGCACCCTGCGCCTGGCCACCTTGCCGACCTTTGGCTCAAAGTGGCTGTTGCCGCGCCTGCATGATTTTTACAAAAGCCACCCCGGCATGCTGGTGCACATCCATTCGCGGATCGACGCCATCGACTTCGAAACCAGCGGCATCGATGCCGCCATCGTCGTGGGCAGTGCCGATCTGCCAGGGCTGATCAGCCATCGGCTGCACATGGAAGAACTGCTGGTGATCATGTCGCCCGAAGCCGCCCTGGCCCATAAAGACTGGCAAGCGCAGCACCTGGCGCAGCAGATGCTGTTGAATGTGGCAAACAATGCCAGCGTCTGGGGCGAGTGGTTCAGCCACCACGGCCTGCCCCATCGCCTGATGCGCCTGGGGCCGAGCTTTGAGCTGACATCGCACCTGATCCAGGCCGTGCGCGCAGGCATCGGCATCGGCCTGGTGCCGCGTATCCTGGTGAGCGACGAACTGGCCAAGGGCGAATTGATCAGCCTGGGGCAGCCCTTCGCCAGTCAGCGCAGTTATTACCTGGTTTATCCGCCGCGCAATGAAAGGCTGCCTTCGTTGATTGCGTTTCGCACCTGGCTGTTGGAGCAACTGTGGGTGAGGCCGCAGCCCTTCAGGCATTTTTAAGCCAGCCCTGCAACTCCATGTGTCGTTAGCGGCTCCCGCCGATAATGTCGAAACGCGCTATGAACTGCGCAGCTCGGGGTTAATTGCCCGCGTGGATGAAACCACCAGGAGTGAAGTTAAGTGGCAGTCTGTAACGACCACTCCTTAAGTCGTCATCCCCCCGCAGTGGCACCGCCTCGACCCCCAAATACTCGACCCTCTGGGAGTGACTCAAACCACGCTCAATTTCGCCTGCTGGAGGAGGTATCAAGTTCGGTAAAACGGGAACTGATGTGATCCGCAAGCTCCCATTCTCGTAACCAATAATATAGTTGCCGAACGTTAGTGGCCCCAGCGGCGCAATAGAATAAGTTCCCGCTGCAACAGCGTTTTGGGCGGAGCCTGCATAGCGCAGGGGCAGACCAGCGAGTTCGTTTGCATCTTCGCCTGCCACGAATCCGGCATAACGGACGCCGTTACCTCCCGAATAGGGGCGACCGCTCCAAGGCACAACCTGGTCGTTCGCCGTTATCTTCAAGGTAGCCGGAAGTATTGAAGCGACGATGCTGCCATTACTCGGAGCGATAAATTGATAGTTGCCCGCATCGGCTCCGGTCAGGCTGCCGAAGACGCTGACCGCTTTGCCTTGGCCGACGTTCTTGTCGGCAAAAAGACCGCTGGTGGTGACGTTCAAGTCATCACCCGCCACGACAGTATTGCTGTCGAGACCGCCATGCACAGTGGCGCTAGTCGTGCCGTCGTAGACCTTATTGTCAGCGGTGAATGCACCGCCAATCGTCCTTGGGGTGATGGCGGCGACAACGCTGCCGTTACTCGGAGCGATAAATTGATAGTTGCCCGCATCGGCTCCGGTCAGGCTGCCGAAGACGCTGACCGCTTTGCCTTGGCCGACGTTCTTGTCGGCAAAAAGACCGCTGGTGGTGACGTTCAAGTCATCACCCGCCACGACTGTGTTGCTGTCGAGACCGCCATGCACAGTGGCGGTGGTGGTGCCGTCGTAGACCTTGTTGTCAGCGGTGAATGCACCGCCAATCGTCCTTGGGGTGATGGCCGCGACAACATTACTCGGGGCAGTAAATTGATAGTTGCCTGCATCGGCTCCGGTCAGACTGCCGAGGACGCTGACCGCTTTGCCTTGACCGACGTTTTTATCGGCAAAAAGGCCGCTGGTGGTGACACTCAGGTCATCACCCGCCACGACAGTATTGCTGTCGAGACCGCCATGCACAGTGGCGCTAGTCGTGCCGTCGTAGACCTTGTTGTCGGCGGTGAAGGCACCGCCAATCGTCCTTGGGGTGATGGCGGCGACAACGCTGCCATTACTCGGAGCGATAAATTGATAGTTGCCTGCATCGGCTCCGGTCAGGCTGCCGAGGACGCTGACCACTTTGCCTTGACCGACGTTCTTGTCGGCAAAAAGGCCGTTGGTGGTAACGCTCAAGTCATCACCCGCCACGACAGTATTGCTGTCGAGACCGCCATGCACAGTGGCGCTAGTCGTGCCGTCGTAGACCTTGTTGTCGGCGGTGAAGGCACCGCCAATCGTCCTTGGGGTGATAGCCGCGACAACGCTGCCGTTACTCGGAGCGATAAATTGATAGTTGCCCGCATCGGCTCCGGTCAGGCTGCCGAAGACGCTGACCGCTTTGCCTTGGCCGACGTTCTTGTCGGCAAAAAGACCGTTGGTGGTGACGCTCAAGTCATCACCCGCCACGACTGTGTTGCTGTCGAGACCGCCATGCACTGTGGCAGTGGTGGTGCCGTCGTAGACCTTGTTGTCGGCGGTGAATGCACCGCCAATCGTCCTTGGCGTGATGGCCGCGACAACATTACTCGGGGCAGTAAATTGATAGTTGCCTGCATCGGCTCCGGTCAGGCTGCCGAAGACGCTGACGGCTTTGCCTTGACCGACGTTTTTGTCGGCAAAAAGACCGCTGGTGGTGACACTCAGGTCATCACCCGCCACGACTGTGTTGCTGTCGAGACCGCCATGTACAGTGGCGCTAGTCGTGCCGTCGTAGACCTTGTTGTCGGCGGTGAATGCACCGCCAATCGTCCTTGGCGTGATGGCCGCGACAACATTACTCGGGGCAGTAAATTGATAGTTGCCCGCATCGGCTCCGGTCAGGCTGCCGAAGACGCTGACGGCTTTGCCTTGGCCGACGTTCTTATCGGCAAAAAGGCCGTTGGTGGTGACGCTCAAGTCATCACCCGCCACGACTGTGTTGCTGTCGAGACCGCCATGCACAGTGGCGCTAGTCGTGCCGTCGTAGACCTTATTGTCGGCGGTGAAGGCACCGCCAATCGTCCTTGGGGTGATGGCCGCGACAACATTACTCGGGGCAGTAAATTGATAGTTGCCCGCATCGGCTCCGGTCAGACTGCCGAAGACGCTGACGGCTTTACCTTGACCGACGTTCTTGTCGGCAAAAAGGCCGTTGGTGGTGACGCTCAAGTCATCACCCGCCACGACTGTGTTGCTGTCGAGACCGCCATGCACTGTGGCAGTGGTGGTGCCGTCGTAGACCTTGTTGTCGGCGGTGAATGCACCGCCAATCGTCCTTGGGGTGATGGCGGCGACAACGCTGCCATTACTCGGAGCGATAAATTGATAGTTGCCCGCATCGGCTCCGGTCAGACTGCCGAAGACGCTGACGGCTTTGCCTTGACCGACGTTCTTATCGGCAAAAAGGCCGTTGGTGGTAACGCTCAAGTCATCACCCGCCACGACAGTATTGCTGTCGAGACCGCCATGCACAGTGGCGCTAGTCGTGCCGTCGTAGACCTTATTGTCAGCGGTGAATGCACCGCCAATCGCGCGTTGGGAGATGGTGTATGTCCCCTGGACGTAACTGATGTCGTAGCCGAGCTGATCGGAGTAGAGGCCACTCATGCTCAGGGCGTAGGCTCCGGCATTACGGGCAGAGGTGCTAGCATAGATCGGCGTGCCCAGGACCTGGGCACTGCTAGCTGATAGCGTAAAGCCATTTCCACTTACCGTTGCAGTGCTCCCGTCGTAGACCCGGCCATTATCGTTCACCGTTGCATTCACTGGTTTGAGAAAGCTGCGCAGCAACGGCGTCGTCTGCCCCTCGTATAGGCGCCAAGCCCTCCCGGTCCCGCCCATAGCATCGATGTCCCAGTTCTGGAAAGTGCTGAGCGTGGTCAGCTCGCTCCGGCTCTTACCGATGCCAAAGCTGTTGTAATTGCTCGCATTATTAATGCCCGCACCTGAGCTATCGGTGGTCGCGTAGAAGGAGTCGGTGATGGAATTGCCACTGTGCTGCCCGAGCAAACCGCCAACGAAGGTCCGATTACCCCGTAAGGCTGTTGCGCTGCCCAAGGCGTAACTTTGCTGCACTGTACCGATATTGCTTGCGACCAACCCGCCGGCATAGTTCGAATCGATACCGTCACTGGCGGACGCAGATCCCACGGCGTAACTTTGATAGAGGGTTCCCTGGACATTGGTACCGACTAAACCTCCCGCGAATGCAGACGTTTTGCCCTCGGACGCGATGACTGACGCCGTGGAGTAGCTGCCGCGGATAGTGCCCCCTTGCGCGGTACCGTTCACCGTTGTGGAGGTGTTATTGCCTACCAATCCTCCAGCGATATTTTGATCCGCGTTGGCGTCGCCAGTTGTAACGGAACCCGTGGAATAACTGCTGTCGATACTCCCCAAATTGCGCGCGGCGAGGCTACCAGCAAAATTATCATTGCCGCCGGAAGCCGAGAAAAAACCGTCAGTAAGGCCCAAGTGAGTAACATGAGCCCCGCTTCCTAAAGTGCCAAACAGCCCGGCCTCAGCGTTGGTGCTTTGCGAGGAGGCATGGACCGAGACCTGAAGCTTATCGATCAGGTGACCGCCACCGTCCAAAGAGCCTGTGAAAGGTCGATCGAAGTTGCCGATAGGCACAAATCCACTGCAAGAGGAATCACAGTTCCAGTTCTGGGTACCTACAGCCTGGATATCATTGGCCAGTTTGAAGTGGCTGTTCAGGAACCCTTGCATCCCCTGCACACCATAAACGTCGGTGAGCAGGTAAGGGTTGCTTGAACTTCCATCCCCCCCGTTCGCGCGCAGGAAGGAGCCGCCATTCAAGCGAAAGTCATGGGCCTGAAATGTAGGTAGGTTTGCACTGTTTTGAGTCCAGGTTCCCCCCAGGAAGTTAAAGGTTCCCACATCAATCGCGGCGTTGACGTTAACGTTGCGCGCTATATTCAGTGTCAGGCCGCCATTGACGGCGCTGATGGGCGCATTGATATTCAGGTCGCGCAACGTAAGCAGGCTCAGGGTAGTCGCGGCATTCCAGCTGATTGGCGCCTGGATATTCAGATCTCCAGGCTCGCTGCCTTGAGCGTCAGTTTGCAGAAGAATATTGGTGCTGGCCAGATTGGAGACGAGAGTGTCTGCACCAATGCCGCTGGTGGTTTGAGCTTGGCCACCCGCCGATACGGTGAAATCGGTGGGGTCGACAAGCCACTTGCCGGTCTGTCCCTTGGGCGCCTGAGTAGTGACTCGAGTCGCCGGTGCTATCTGTACCTGTGCACCACTCGTTTCGACGAAACCGCCGTTGCCACCGTTGATGGCGCTGGCATCCAGAGTGCCGGCCACCTCGGCACGCCCACCGTGCTCCAGATCGGCCAATAGCAGAATCTTGCCCTCGTGTTCCGCCACCGTGTGAGCCTGCAGCGTGCCAGTATTGCTCACCACTGCCGAGGCGAGAGCGTTGGCGCCCTGAGCATTGAGTACGATCTGCCCACCATCAGCGTAGATTGCACCGCCGTTACGGATGCTGGACTGCAACTCAGACGCACTGACGGCAATCTGCAGATGGCCGTCGGCACCCGCCGCGAAGCTGACTTCCTGACCGCCCGCGAGCACGACGTTGCCGTTATCGGCCGATATACTGCCGGTGTTGCCGACGGTTCGCCCCAGCAGTGCTACGGTGCCATTCCTGGCGCTGATGTGACCTTGATTGATAACCTCGCCCTTGCTCTGGTCTGTGAGCACGAATCGGTCCCGCCCGGCCAGGAAGTCCTCGTTGGCAATATCCAGCGTCGAGGCGACCAGACCTCCCGTGTTCACTTGGGCGCTGGGGCCGAAGAGTACGCCTGCGCCGTTGACCAGATACACCCTGCCATTAGCGGAAAGGCTGCCCTGAATCAGCGATTGACCACCGCCGCCCGTGACGCGATTAAGGGCTGTCGCATTCGTGCCTGGCTGGTTGAAGCGCACGCTTGCGTTTTGACCTATGTCGAAGGATTGCCAGTCAAGGATGGCACGATCGGAATGCTGCTCGACAACCAGCTGATTGCCCTGCTGATGAAGTAATGCCTGGCCGCCGACGACCTTCCCGCCCGTTGGTAGTGCACCGGACTCAAGCGCCACGCCAGGTGTGGACACCATCAACAGGCTTACCACCATCGCCAGGTGCACTGAATGAAACGCTGGTTTTCGATAGGGGACGTTAACCCTGAAAGTCCACCTCAACCACGCCGTAGGTTCGCAGTTCAGTGCACGTGACGCCGCAGGCCAGGGAGTTGCAAGGGGGGCTTGTCGTTTCATGGTTATGTCCCGCGCAAAAGTCTGAGCAGTTGTAAGTCAATGAACTTAGAAGCTTTGACTGGCGGTGAGCCAGACACGCGGTCCGGTCGAGCCACCATCCTGGTCTTGATCGCTGCGGGTACCACCGGGATTGTTGCCCAGCGGCACCGCGAATATCCCATTGATGGCGAAACCACGCGCATGGGTCCAGGCAAGACCGACGCCGCTGGCATAAAGGGGATAGGTGTTACGGCCGCTACCTGCAGTATCCCAGCCTCGCCAGGGAGTCTGATGTTGGCGTGTGACACCCGCATCAAAGAAGGCATAACCATCCAGGTTCGCAATACCCAGCATGGGTAGCAGGCTATGCAGTTCCAGTTGCATCAGGGCACCACTGTCGCCACTGCCCTCGTTGACCGGATACCCCCTCACGCCGTAGGGGCCACCCAGGCTGAACTGTTGCGACGAGGCAAGGTTATTGAAAGCGAGCTGACTGGCGAAGCGCCCTCTCAGATAGAGCGCCGGAGCCAGTACCTGATCGCGGCGAAGTTCGACCCCAAGCGCAGCGAAGCCGCCTTCAACGCCCGCGCTTTGGGCGTCCTGATCACGGTCCGCGGCAATCCGCAGCGCGGCGCGCCCGCCCTCCAGTGAGAGTCTTGCGGCGGTGACACCGCCACCGCCCCAACCATCCCTGGCGTCGCCGCGCAGTTCGAGCGTCGCCAGTTGAATATCTCGCCGGCGCAGGGTGACATCAAAGGCCTCGTCTTCCAGACGCGCATGGCTGACGTCCAGCCCCACCGTGATATTGCGTTCTGTGCTGCGCAACAATGGATAGCTCAGGCCCGCATACAGGGTGCGACTCTGGCCGCGTGCGTCCAAATCGGCAAACTCTTTACCCAGTTGGTAATGCAATTGACCATAGCCGACGCTGGCGCGCAGGCCGTCATAACCCACAGGCGCGCTGTAGGAAACGCTCTCATAATCGAGTCGCTCACTAAGAATCCCACTGATCTGCAATTGATCACCGAAGCCGCTGGGATTGTCGAGCCTGACGGTGCCGAAGCCCTGCCCTCGCCCGGTGAAACGGTTGCCAAAGTTGTTGGCGCCGACAAGCCCCGCGAATAAAGGCGTGTCGCTGATCTGCAACGCCAGATCACTGGTGCCCGGCGCCTGACCTGGGCGCAGCGTACCTTCAGCCCGAACTCCAGGTAGATCGTTGGCCAGCAATAGCCCGCGCTCAAGTTGTGATAGAGAGTACGGTTCATCAGCATTGAGATCTCGGCCGGCTAGAGTGGATACGAAATCTCTGCGGACACGACCTGTACCGGGTGCAACTTGCAGACGTCCAAAACGCCCTTCAACGATGTTGATGCGCAGCGTACCGTCGCTGACATCCTGCGTAGGCAATTGCACTCTTACAAACCATCCGCGCTCGCGGTAGTAACCTACCAGTTGTTGTGCGGCAGTCTGCACTTCACCCAACGTCAAAGGACGATTAAGGTAAGGGTCGAGTTGAGATGCAAGCTCGTTAACCGGTATCAGTTTGGCGCCGACAATATCGACACGCCGAATAACAACCTTGGGCCCGCGGTGATCAGCGCCTGAAATGGGCGCCGGTGCGGCTGGCGACGGTGCAACGACCGGCCTCTGCAGGTTCTGGTCTATCTGGCGCTGAAGCTGGCCCGCGTCCGGCGCAACCTGGGCTTGAGCCGCTGAAGCACAGAAAAAAGCGGCGCCTATGACCAGACGTGTTATTGGACGTTCACCACATGAGCACGTCGTTCGCATTGTTAATGTCCGGTTGAAAACACGTAACACACGAGCATTTAATCTAGATTATTTTCATATTTTATCCAGGCAGCTTTTATGAATTTTTCATTAGCGGTCGTTTTGGCTCCTGGCAATTGGCTGGCTGACATGATCAATCAAACTTTTACTAATAAGAAGAGAGTGTTCGGCCTGAAACCTGAGCAACTCTTCCACTGTCATTGCGGTATCAAAAACCGATAACTCAATAAAGTCACCCGCAACAGACTGCCGCCCATCATGCACTTCTGGCGGCCCGCCATGGCTCAACTACCACTCACTTCCCCCCCTCCACCTTCCCTTCCTGCATCTGCACCGACGACTTGCTTCCATCGGCATTGCCTTTGGTGGTGTTGTCGGCATTGTCAAAGCACCCGTGCAGCAGGAACACGCTGCACAGGCTCAGGCACATCGAGAGTCTTTTCATGATCATCTCCAGGCGAATTCAAACACGGGCCGTCAGCCCTTGTTTTATCTGGCCCTGACACACCTGTGACTGTTCAACAAATAGTCTGCCTGGCTGACAGGCGGTCAAGGCACCGTCGGCAAAAAATCTGAATCATTCACCCAGGCGGCCCTCTGTGTTTTATATGGAATAAAGAACGAGGACGCTGGCTTGAGCGATATGGATTGGGTGCAATGGCCTGCCATGGCCGTCACCGTAATGGCGGCATGGCTGATCGGGTCGCAGCGCCCGGCAAGGCGGATGGCAGGATTTTTCTGTTTTATCTTGAGCAATATTCTGTGGGTCATCTGGGGCGTGCATGCCCATGCGTACGCGCTGATCGTGCTGCAGATATGCCTGTGCCTGATGAACCTGCGCGGCTTCAGAAAGAACGTGCAAAATCGCTGATCAAGATCATCCGGCATTGCGCTGCGCGCGCAGGTTCTTTGTGAAGCCCGCGCGGGCTTGCACAAAAAGCCTGCTCGCCAAAAAAGCCGGGGGTCGCTTCCAGACAGCGTTTAGTCAGTTCATCTGGAACAGTTGGCGTTGCTGGAGGAATTCCCGGGATACATTTTCGATGGATTCACGGCCCACTTCGATACGCGCATTAAGCGCGGCAATGGTGGCGTCATCCAGCGTGGAAGACAGTGCGTTGAGCAACTGCCCGACCTTCGGGTTGGCCTTCAGAACCTCGGTGCGGATGACGGGGGTGAGTGCGTAACTGGGAAAAAATCCCTTGTCGTCCTTCAGCGCAACAAACCCGAACGCGGACATGCGTCCATCAGTCGACATCACCAGCGCCACGTTCGTCTGGCTGTCACGCAGGGCCTGGTAAGTCAGGCCGCCGTCCATTCGGATCACGTTTTTACGCCCGAACTCGAACCCATAGGTTTGTTGCAGCGGTCGCAGCCCGTCAGAGCGCGAAAAAAATTCGGCATTGGAGGCAAATGTGTAGAGCTTGCCGTCGCCGATATTCCTGGCCAGGTCGCTGATCGAGGCAATGCCGTCCTTGTCCGCCTGCTCCTTGCGCATGGCCAGTGCGTAGGTGTTGTTGGCGCCGGATGGATTCAACCAGGTGATGCCCTTCTGCGCGTCCAGGGCGCTGACCTTGTTGTAGGCTGCTTCGGCATCCAGCTTTTCATTGACCTTATTGTGAACGATCAACGCAGTGCCGGTGTATTCCCAGTACACGTCGACCTGGCCGTTTTCCTGCGCCGCGCGCAGGATCGAGGAGCCCAGGTCCGGGCGTTTATCCACCCGATAGCCATTGGCGCGCAGCAACTGAGTGGTAAGTTCGGCCACCAGTTGCTGCTCGGTAAATTTCTTGCCGCCGACGACGAGGGTGCTGTTGGCGGAGGCACCGCCCACCAGACACAACGTAAACATCAGACTGACCAACGCTCGATACATCATCCTGCACCTCGTTTCAGTGTTGTGTGTCGACAGATTTCAAACGCGTCCGGCCAAACGCAATCCACGGGAAACGCTGAGGTTCTGGATCAGGCCGCACGCAAGGTCGATCACGATGGCCAGCAATGCGGTGGACACGGCACCGGCCAGCATCATGTCGAAATCGTTCAGGTCGATACCGGTAAAGATCAATTCGCCCAGCCCGCCCCCGCCGACCAGGAAGGCCAGCGGCGCCGTGCCGACGTTGATGGCCAGGGCCGTACGGATACCGGCGAAGATCACGTTCATCGCATTCGGTATCTCGACTTTCCACAGCACTTGCGTCGGCGTCATGCCCATGGCCTCGGCCGCTTCGATCACGTGCCGGGGCACCGCGCGCAAACCTTCGCAGGTGTTTACCGCCACGGGCAGCAAGGTTGCCACCCACAAGGCGAAGATGGCCGCGCTACTGCCCACGCCGACAAAGCTCATGGCCAGCGCCAGCAGGGCGAGCTTGGGAATGGCCTGCCCCACATTGAGAAGCTGCATGCACGCCATGGCATGGCGCTGGCTCGCCGTGCGGCTCATCCATACGCCAAGGGGCAGCGCCAGCAGCAAGGCCAGTGCCGCGCTGATGGCGACGATTTGCAGGTGCTGAACGCTCAGGTAGCTGATATCGCCCCAATAGAGCTCAAGCCCGGCGCTCAATCGGCTGATGAACTCAGGCATCGTCAGTGCACCCCATGCGTCGTGTGGTCCGCCAGCCGCGCCAGGATATCGGCCTGGTGCACGTAGCCGACAAAACGTCCGTCACTGTCATTGCACAGCGCCCAGTCCTGACCGCACCCCAGCAATTGCGAAAACACCTGACGCAGGTCATCCCCAGGCTTGACCACCAGTTGCGCGGAGGAAGAACCGCCCTGCCGAGGCGGCACCTGGCTGGCCACATCCACCGAGCGCATCAGGCGCAGGCGCTTCATGATGCGGTCACCGCCCATGAAGCTGGCGACGAACTCGCTGCCAGGCCGGGCCAGTAGATCGTCCGGGGTGCCGAACTGTTCGATCCTGCCGTCATGGAATAACGCGACACAATCGGCCATCTTCATGGCCTCGTCGATATCGTGGCTGACAAACAGCACGGTCTTGCCGACCTGGCGCTGGATGCGCATGAACTCGTCCTGGATCACTTCGCGATTGATCGGGTCGATGGCGCCGAACGGCTCGTCCATCAACATCACCGGCGGGTCGGCCGCCAGGGCACGGGCCACACCAACCCGCTGCTGCTGGCCGCCCGAAAGTTCACAGGGGTAGCGCTTGAGAAACGTCGCCGGGTCCAGTGCCACTACTTCCAGCAGCTCAGCGGCGCGCCTGCGGCTTTTGCTCTTGTCCCACCCGAGCAGATCGGGCACCACGCAGATGTTGTCCTCGACGGTCATGTTGGGGAACAGACCGACCTGTTGAATCACATAGCCGATGGAGCGTTTGAGGGTGACGCTGTCCAGTTCGGCGGTATCGCGCCCGGCAATCCTGATGGTGCCGGAAGTAGGCGCAATCAGCCGGTTGATCATCTTCAGGGTGGTGGTTTTGCCGCAGCCCGACGGGCCTAGCAGGATGCAGATCTGCCCCTCGGCGACGCTCAACGAGACGTCTTCTACCGCGGTGATGGCGCCAAAGGTTTTGTTCAAGTGTTCGATCTGGATCATGTCGTAGCCTCTTTCAGTCGACCGGCTATCAGCGTGCTGGTGTTCAGGCCGCGGGGTGTCAGCAGCCGCTGCAGGGCGTACAGCGCATAGTCGGCCGCGATGGCGATCACGCTGATGACCAGGGCACCGGCCAGCAATTGTCGCGTATCGGTTTGCGTGATACCGCGAATGATCAGACTGCCCAGGCCGCCGGCGCCGATGTAGGCGGCAATGGCGGCGATGCCGATATTGATCACCGTTGCCATCCTGACGCCCGCCATGATCAGCGGCACCGCCAGCGGCAGTTCGACCTTGCGCAGGCGCTGCCAGGGGGACATGCCCATGCCGATGGCCGCTTCGCGCAAGGCCGGGTCGATGTTGGAAATCGCGGTGCTGGTATTACGGATGATCGGCAGCTGCGAATACAGAAACAGCGCAATGACCGCCGGTACGACACCGATTCCGTAGCCCACCAGGGACAGCACGGGAATCATCAGCCCGAACAACGCGGCCGAAGGAATGGTCATCAGCACGGCGGCGAAGGCCAGCACCCAGCGACGCAAGCCGGCGTGCTGGGAGATCGCGATGCCGACGGGCACACCGGTGAGGATCGCCAGACCGACGGCAAGCGCGACGATGAACAGGTGCTGCCCCAGCAGAAAGCTGATCAGGCCGTGATTGTCCAGAATGAAGCGCAAGGTTTCCATGGTTGCAGGGCCTTCTTCAGGTCATTGTTGTTGTGATTGGCACAGCGCCGAAAGGCGCGCTGAACCTGCCACGAACCTTACCCCGTCAGCGCACGGTATCTGCGCTGTATCCCCGACGAGCTATATCAAAAAATCGACGTTTCCGAGTGCGCCAGCGCCCGTATGACGAGGTGGCAAAAGATTAGCGCTGCCGGGTCATGCCCTGACATCAGGAATGGGTTTCATCAAATTTCCGCCGCTCCTCGCCGGGCGTGCAGCCCCATGTGCGCCGGTAGACATCGCCCAGGTGCGAGGCTGAAACGAAGCCGCAACGGTGGGCGATATGGGCGATAGGCTGGGCGCTCTCACGCAGCAGGCGGCGCGCTTCGTTAAGCCGCAGTTCCAGGTAGAATTTTTTCGGGGTCTTGCCGAAGTGCTGTTGCCACAGGCGCTCCAACTGACGATGGGACAGGTTGCAGCGCTCGGCGATCACCTCGATGCCAACCAGGTGCTCCAGGTTGTTTTCCATCGCGGCAATCGCCGCCGTGAGCCGCCGGTCGTGAACCCCGAAACGCCACTGGATCGACATGCGCTGGTGTTCTTCGGGCGCCCTGATTCGGGCATGCAAAAATTGTTCGGCGACGCCTGCAGCCAGCGGGTTGCCGAAATCCAGCGCTATCTGCGCCAGCATCAGGTCGATGGCCGCCGTGCCACCGGCGCAGGTCCAGCGGTTGTCATGGTTGACGTAGAGGTCGCGGGTCACTTCGATGAGGGGAAATTCCTCGGCAAACTGGCCGATGCATTCCCAGTGCAGGGTGCAGCGTTTTCCATCGAGCAAACCGGCGCGGGCAAGAATGAAAGTGCCCGTGCTCAAGGCGCCTACCGTTATGCCCCGGGCCGCCGCGCGTTGCAGATAGCGCAGCATCTTCGGCGGTTTCTGTGTCTCGATATCCAGGCTGGCCAGCACGAACACGCGGTCCAGCGCGGGGGCGTGTTCGATCGCCACCGTCTGCAGTTCCAGGCCACTGCTGGAGCACACCGGCCCACCGGTTTCACTCAGCAGCGTCCACTCATACAACCGTGTGCCGCGAAGCCGATTCGCCGCCCGCAGCGGCTCGCTGGCGCCAGCAAGCGCCATCATCGAGAACTGGGGAAGCATGAGCAAACCAATGTGCCTGGGAGTCGTCATCGCCGAATTCTCGTGTGGGCGCCCACCTGGGGAAACGTGTTTAAACCAGACCCGTGGCAAGCCCTAATGCCGCTCAGTTAAGCGCAGATTCCCTGCGGCGAGCAGGCTTGTCCTGCGTTGGGTTGCGCAGCAGCCCCAAAGCCAGGCGCTGAGCCGTATCAGGTACACCGCGTTTTGCTCGATTGGGGGCGCTTCGCACCCCAACGCGGGGCAAGCCCGCTCGCCACAATAAGCCCACAAAATTTCCTTAACTGAACGGCATTAGGGCAAGCCCGCTCACCACATTTGCAGACCCTGAGGATTGACGGCCTATTCAGCCGCGCGCACGAATCGCCTCATCGATGCTGTGGATCATGCTCTGGAACAGCGGATTGTCCACCTGATTCTGCTGGCCGTGCTGCATCTGCGCGATTAGCAGCACGCCCGCGCCGGCATCACCGGGATAGTGTCGATACAGCCGCTCGGATTCGGACGGCCTGTGCAGGGTATTGTCGGCGCCGTGGATAATCAATGCAGGCGCAAAGCCTGCTGCGCCTTCGATACCGCGCTCCGGGTCATAGGCGACACAGGCTTTGTAGGACTTTGCCGTCACGTGGCTGCAACCCGGCCAACGATCAGCACCGCCCGCCTCGGTATAGCTGCCCAACTGCTGGTCCACGTAGGCCTGGGTTTCGGGGTCCAGCGGATAAAAGCCCAGGCGGGTTGATTCGGTACCGATATCGAACGGCGGAATCGGTGCGTCATCCGGCAATTGCTGGATCGCCGCATCGGCCGCTTGACTGTCGGTGCGCAAGGCTTGCAGTTGACGGGTGCCGGTGTAGTTCATCGGCACCCAGAAGCGGATCTGCTCGTCCCCGGCTGCCGCGAGTTCAGCCACGGCGCCAAGGCTTGCCACCGCGCCCAGCGCCCAGGACGCCACCACCGGCATTTCACCGAAGGTCTCACGTACCCAGGCAACGGCGCCGAGGACTTCGTCCCGCTGGTCTTCGAGTATCACCCGGGTGATTTCCATGCCCTCGGCCTTGAGCGTGTTGCGTACGTATTTATTGGAAAAGAAGCCCGCCACGTCATAGGTCATCACGCGGTAACCCCGCGCTGCCAGCGCACGCCCGAACAACTGGCCGTACATGCTGACGCCGCCGGTGAAGCCCGAGTTGAAGACCACCGGTGGCAATGAGGTGGACGAAGCCGAATCGGGCTCGAACACCCAGCCCTTGAGGTTTAACGTTGCATCGCCATAGTGGACGGCGAAGGTCATTTCCTTGCTACGGATGCTGTTCATTACTGGGTATCCCGGACGGTGAAAAGGAGTGGCTCAGCAAGTGCCTCGCAGCAGCTGACTGACCGGCAGGCGGGTCGCCTCACCTACGTGCCGCGCAACGGCGTCGACAAACTCAAAGGCACTGGCCACGTCAAGACCGTGGGCATAGGGCACACCGTTTTCGTCGACTCCCACGTGCGGCGCATCGCTGGCTTGCAGCAGCAGCTTGTCGGCACCGACGGTGCGCACAATCTGCGTGACGAATTGGGCAGCCGTCTGCGGGTTGGTCGAGGTTCGATAACCCGGCCCCTTGAACCACACCGTACCGCGCCGTCGCGCTTCAGTGAGCAGCGCAAGATAGGCAGGCTCCATCGCGCCACGTTCGCCGTGGCAACTGCCCAGGTGATCGATGATGACCCGCACGGCTTGCGGCACCTGACGTAACACGCACAGAGTGGTCGCGGCTTCCTTTGCATAAATATGCACGTGCTGGTGCGGCAGCAACCGAGCGTAGAACGCCAACCAGTGCGCGGTGCAAAAGCGCGTCCCATGAATGCTTTCAGGCGGCGCATCGTGCAGCACGATACGCGCGCCAATAACCTGCGGATGAGCGAGGCGCGCGTGGGTTGCGTAGACCGGGTGCGCCTTGATCGTGCCGACCAGCCTTACACCGCCATACCGCAGGGGGTCGGCAGCCTTAAGCGCCTTCAGCTCATCGAATGAGGCGAACACATTGTGCGAGTCCGGCAGGATGCTCAGGTGAACATTGTTGATGACGGCGGGGAGCGTGCCGGCATCGATCAGCCGGTCCAGGTACGCCGTCAGCGGATGCGGTGCCGGCAAGCTGTAGGGCAACGAGCCTGACACGCGCTGAAGATCGGCTGACGAGTAGAAGTGAACGTGATTATCGAATCGACTGACGATGCTTGGGAGCGGCGGCTGCATGATGATCGTTCCTGCAAAGGTGCAGGAACAATAATCGTGGGAGGTGCCTGGCCGCTCCCGGCAATTCGACGGGGCTTATCAGATTCTCGCCATGCAAGGCAGCCTACCCGCGTCACCCGCCCACTTTGTCGGCGTAGGACTCAAAGAACCCGTCAGCCCTATCTTCCGTGTGATATTGATTTGCGGGTTTTGCGTCGATACGAAATGAAGACAAGTGCAAAATCGCTGATCAAGATCATCCGGCATTGCGCTGCGCGCGCAGGTTCTTTGTGAAGCCCCGCGCGTTCATGCCCAGCAGAACGCATTCGAGCACGATCAAGCCGTAGGCATTGGTATGCCAGCCCCAGGCCACCCACAACGTGTTGCTGAGGATGAAGCCCCAGAACGCGAGCATGCGTCGGCGCGGACGTTGCGAACCGATGAACCAGGCCGAAAGCACGGTCACGGCCATGGCGGGCCATTGCACCCAGTCAACCAGATCCACTTCTACTCCACCCCGAGCGCAGCGCTCGCTCCCGGACACGCGTCGACGCCAAGGCCGGGCACCAGCGTGGCCAGGTATTCGCCAAACCCTCCGCGACACTTGTAGTCGCGACGTGCGCTGGTGATCACCGGGTTGGTGGCGGTCCAGACGATGCGTGCACCGGTCCGTTCAAGATCTGCCACCAGGCGCACATCCTCGTGGGCAGCCAGGTGCTGAAAGCCGCCGGCCGTCAGATAGGCCTCGGCGCTCAGGCCGATGTTGGCGCCGTGGATATGGCGATGGTTTTCGATGAACTGGTACAGCGCCATGTACCGCGAGCGCACGGCTTCGTCGTGTTCACTCCAGCCATCCACGTCGACGGTGCCGCACACCGCGTCAGCCCCAAAGCCGATCTGGCGTGCCAGCCAGTCCGGCGGCACCACCGTGTCGGCATCCGTAAAGGCCAGCCAGCGCGCGCCGCGCTTCAAGAGCTGCTCGGCGCCTGTGGCCCTGGCCTTGCCGACATTGCGAAAGCACACGTCCAGGCGCTCTACCTGCTTTGCCGACACCTGCGCGGGCGTGCCATCCGAGCAGTCGTCCAGCACCACCAGAATCTCCAGCGTCTGACCCTTGAGGGCCGGATGCTCTGTGGCGCGCAACACGGAGTCGAGGCATTCGCCGATATAGTGCTCTTCGTTATGGGCAGGTATCACGATCCCTATCATTTACATTCCCTCCGACGTGTCCTGAGCAATCGACACTGTGCGTGAGCAGAAGGTTTAAAGAGTTTTGAACGTGCGGGTGCGCAGTCTTTCCAGGCAGTACATGGATGCCAACAGGATGCACACTACGATATTTGCATTGAACGATCGCCCGCGCCGCGGGCTCTACCGCTTAGCAAGATTGCCCCTATCACCTGAGGTAACTCCGCATGTCTTACGACTATCAAGGTCCTGCCAGCGTTATCACCGCGTCGCGCCACCTGGGCACCGAGGCCGTTGAACGCCTGAATGAGTCGGTTGATATCCAGATGACCGGCAGTGGTAAACCGACCATCGTGCGCCTGAGTTTCCAAACGCCGCTGCAGTGGCCGGGTCACCCCAACCATGTGACCGTCAACCTGCCTGATGGCACCACCGTGGGTGGTGTGATCGTCGAGATTGAACGGCCAAATGACGGGCCAGGCTTTGTCACCTTCACCGTGGACGATTGACGTCTCAGTTATTTTGAATCTTCTGTGAGGTCAATCATCTGTTACTCATGAGCATAGGGAGGTCTCATGAAACGCAACGATTTATTCACTATTTACTACCAGCTGCACGGTGACCCCAAGTCCTTCATCGTGCGGGCATCGCAGATGAACAATGCCGAAGCCTGGCATTGGGCAAGCTGCGATGCAGGGGTGGCTGTGATACCCAGGTTTGGTCAGCAGAACCTCAAGCGTGTCTCCCGCCCCACGGCCGAGAAATACGGCATCACTGATGTGCAGTGGAGCAGCGCTACCGAGATTAATTGGGCACAGAGCGTTACATCATGAACAGTCAGACACTCAATCGCAGCACCAGCCCCAGCCATACCTGGGATGACGAGATCGCGCAGAACACCGCCCTGTTCTTCGAAGCCGACCGACTGGACGCCCTGGCGTACCAGTTGATCGAGTCCTACGGCGGCGATCCGCTCACCTGGGCACGTTTTACCGAAGCGAAAAAACTCGCTGATACCCAGCGCACAGCGGCGTATCGCGAATGGATGCGCATTCAGCGCGCAATGCGCACGTAGCGCGAAGCTTGCACCAAACAGGGACCTTGACCGGTTCCGGCCGATGCCTGGGAGTGCCTGATGCTCATCTACCCCAAGAGTCACTTCCAGCCCTACACCCACGCCAGTGGCGGATGGGGTTCTGCCCAATCGGTAATGCGCATCCTGTGGCGCGAACAGGCGCTGGGTAAAGCGCCGGCGGCATTGCTCAAACAGAACAAGCCGGACGGCTTCGCCTGCGTGAGTTGCGCCTGGGCCAAACCCGGCCGTCCCCATGCGCTGGAGTTTTGCGAGAACGGCGCCAAGGCCACCGCCTGGGAACTCACCTCACTCAAGACCGACCCGGCCTTCTTTGCCGAGCATAGCCTCAGCGAGCTGCGCGAATGGTCGGACTATGCGCTGGAGCAACAGGGTCGCCTGACCCACCCCATGCGCTACGACCCCGTCACGGACCGCTACCGCGAAACCTCCTGGGCAGAGGCCTACCGCGACATCGGCGCGCAGCTCAAGGCCATGGACCCGGACAGCGTGGTGTTTTATGCCTCGGGGCGTGCGTCGCTGGAAACCTCGTTCATGTATCAGCTGTTCGCCCGCGCCTACGGCAGCAACAACCTGCCCGACAGCTCCAACATGTGCCACGAAAGCACCTCGGTGGGTTTGCAGGAGAGCATCGGCGTGCCGGTGGGCACCGTGACCCTCGACGATTTCGAGCACACCGACTGCCTGTTCTTCTTTGGCCAGAACGTCGGCAGCAACAGCCCGCGCATGCTGCACCCACTGCAGGATGCACGCCGGCGCGACGTGCCGATCATCACCTTCAACCCCTTGCGCGAGCGCGGCCTGGAGCGCTTCGTCAACCCGCAGTCGCCCAGAGAAATGCTCACGCCCGAGTCGACCCTGATCAGCACCCAATACCACCAGGTCGCCATTGGTGGCGACACGGCGGCCATCACCGGCATCGCCAAGGCGTTGCTGGCCATGGATGACCAGGCCACCGAGCACGGCACGCCGGCGGTGTTGGACTATGACTTCATCGCCAGCCACACCGAAGGCTTCGAGGCGTTCACCACCTACGTACGCGGCTGCGACTGGGCGCAACTGGAACGCCAGAGCGGGCTGACCCGTGGCGCGCTGGAAGCCGCCGCCACCGTGTATGCGCGCAGCCAGCGCGTGATGCTGGTGTATGGCATGGGCATCACCCAGCACCGACACGGCGTGACGAACGTGCAGATGCTGGTCAACCTGCTGCTGCTGCGCGGCAATATCGGCAAGCCGGGCGCGGGCATCTGCCCGGTGCGCGGCCATTCCAACGTGCAGGGCCAGCGCACCGTGGGCATTACCGAAGACCCGAAGAAAGTCCCGGTGGACCTGATCGAACAGCACTTCGGTTTCAGCGTGCCGCCGCACAAGGGCCTGTGCACGGTGGATGCCTGCGAAGGCATTCTCGACGGCCGTGTGCGCGGCTTCATCGGCCTGGGCGGCAACTTCCTGCGGGCGATTCCCGACACCTCGCGCATGGAACCGGCCTGGCAAAATCTGCAGCTGAACGTGCAAGTGGCGACCAAGCTCAACCGCACTCACCTGCTGCCCGCGCGCGCCATGTGGCTGCTGCCTTGCCTGGGACGCATCGAAATCGATCGCCAGAACGGCGTGCCGCAGCTGTATACCACCGAGGACAGCACCGGCTGCATCCACAGCTGGCGCGGCAATGCCGAACCGGTCGGGCCGCAGGTGCGCGCCGAAACCAGCATCGTCGCCGGGCTGGCCATGGCCACCCTCGCCAACGGCTGCACCATCGACTGGCAAGCCTGGAACGACGACTACGCCAGGATCCGGACCGCCATCGCCACGGTCTATCCGAAGATTTTCCACGACATGGAAACCCGCATGGCCGAGCCCGGCGGCTTCCATCGCCCGATTGCCGCCGCGCAAAGACAGTGGGAGACGCCCAGCGGCAAGGCGCAATTCGTCACCCCCGTGACCCTCGCCGAAGACGATGACGTCAACCTCGCCGAACCTGACCGCGATGTGCTGCAACTGATGACGCTGCGCAGCAACGATCAGTTCAACACCACCATCTATGGGTTCGACGACCGTTTTCGCGGGGTAAGCGGCACCCGTGAGGTCATTTTCCTGCATGCCAACGACATCGTGCGCCTGGGGTTCGCGGCCGGCCAGCAGGTCATGCTGACCACCGCCATCGAGCCTGCGGTAAAGCGCCAGGTGGGGCCGTTCGAGATCATCGCCTACGACATTCCCGAAGGCTGTGCCGCCGCGTATTACCCTGAATGCAACCCGCTGCTGCCGCTGTGGCACCACGCCGAACGCAGCAAGGTGCCGGCCGCCAAATCGGTGCCGGTGCGGCTCAGCGCGAAAAGGGTAAACGGCCACTGAAGGTGGCCGCAAGGCGCTTGCCTGCTGCACGCAGGCAAGCGGGGGTTTATCGCTTAACTCAACACCACATCGCGCATTGGCGGGATATAGCCGTAGTCATAGGCTTCGCGCACAAACGAGCGGTCGCCGTGCAGCTCGATTCTGACGGTGGGCGCCTCGGTGCCGCCGATGCGGAAGTCGCCATCCTGAGTGGGGACGCTGTCGATGAATGACGTCACCAGGCCGTTGGGCATCACGCAATGCGAGTAGGTCTGGAAAGGCTGCGCGGGTGGATTGCCGAGCACCAGCCCGGAGGCGTTCATCGGGCGGTACGGGCCGAACAGGTGTTCGCTGACAAAGCCGTACACGCCATCCGGGCCGGTAACGCCGTCGGCATAGGTGAACTTGTGGCTGATGGTGAACAGGTAGTATTTGTTGTCCTGGAATACGTAATGCGGGCGTTCGGTCTGGTCGTTGACGCCAACTGCCGTCACCAGAGGCGGCAGTATTTCCCACTCTTCGCCCGTCAGGTCCTTGGCCACGGCGATGCCGATACAGCCCACCTGAAAACGCGCGCCGCCGACTTCTTCATGCCCCGGCGGGACCAGGCCCATTTCATCAGGGCCGACCGTATGAGTGCCGCGCTCGCCGGCTACATTGCCTTCGAACACCATATATAACTTGCCATCCTGCGGATCGATAAACGGGCTCGGGTCACGAAAGTTCCACGTCGCGTTTTGTGCTTCGGTTTGATAATAAGTGCCGTCTGCCGCAAATAAAAACTTCACCTTATTGAAATTGACAAGTTGCACGCCTTCTTCACTTGTCACGATCTGGCCTTTTACTTTGGCAATGGTCGCACCCGGCGTAACACAGGTGTAATACAGGTCAATATCACCGTTGTTATTTAACAGAATAGGCGTGCCTGCCCATTCCCGGGTGGTGGGCGACACACCTTCGGCCATGACGCGGCCGCCGAAAATCCAGTCCTTGCCGGTGCGTGAATACCAGTAGCAGATGCGCGCGTGGCCATGCCGATCCTCCCAGTCGCGCTTGATGTCATAGCGCCCGTTGGCATCGATAAACTGCGGGTCGTGGGGGCGGCGGTCGGCGGTGAGCGTGAAGATCACCGACCAGCCATCGACGGAAACCACCGCGCCGTCGAGGTCGCGCAGGGGCATGGTGTCCCAGATAAAGACAGTGTCACTCATGACGGGGAAGTCAGGCCGTACTAACGGTTGCGTGGTAGTCGGGTCATTTTCATTGACTTTCAGCGCATCAGCCCGGGTCCAGCGTGTGGGTGTGTGATTCGCAGGTTTCATGTTGATGTCCTTTTACTGACGCTCAAGTGACAAGCGGTATTTGAATTCAAGGCGCACGATGACTTCGAATGATTAATGGCATTCAGTCCAACAGCGCTAATAGTGCGAAACAAGGTTTAACATAGAACTTGCAACAGGCATTATGAAAAATTATTTAAGGAGTCAAAGGCCACCATCTACAACATGGCAAGTTGATGGCCTTGAGCAACTACTTACAACTAGATCAATCAAGATTGCTATATAACCAACGCGGCCGCTACAGCAAAAATTCCGCCCTGATCAGGGTGCCGCCGCCCTCGCGATTGCTGGCGGTGATCGACCCGCCATGGGCCTGGCAGATCGCGCGGGCGATGGACAGGCCCAGCCCGCTGCCGCCGGAGTAACGGGCACGGGAGCGCTCCGCACGCCAGAAGCGATCGAACACGCTGTCAAGGTGCTCGGCTTCGATGCCCGGCCCTCGATCCGCGATCTCGATCACGATGCGCGCCTGGACCTGCTGCGCGGTGATGGTCAACGCGCCGCCACCGGCCGCGTAGCGCAGCAGGTTGTCGATGAGGATGTTGAGCACCTGGCCCAGGCGATCGCGATCGGCATTGATCGACAACGTGCGGGCAATGCTGACGTGGGTCTTGATGGCGGCCTCGTCCAGTTGCGGCTGGAACCACGCCAGGCGTTCGCTCACCAGCGCTGCCAGGGAGAACTCGCCGCGCTCCAGCACCAGCCGCCCTGCCCTGGCCATCGACAACAGGTGCAGGTCATCCACCAGTTTGCGCAGTTGGTCGAGCTGGCGCTTGACCATACTCAGTTGCACGGCATCGCTGGGGAACACCTCATCGAGCATCCCCTGCACCCGGCCCATGGCTGCGTTCAACGGGGTGCGCAACTCGTGGGCGATCACCGCGCTGGACTCGCGCACATCGCGCTCGTAGCGCTGCAACTGGGTCGTCATGCTGTTGAAGTCGCCGATCAAGCGGCGCAGTTCGTCCGGTGTGTGCGGCTGGATCGGCAGGCGTGTGAGGAAATCCCCCCCGGCGACCCGTCGCGCGCCCTGGGCAATCGCCGAGAACTGGCTGGACAAGGGCCGCGAAAACCACAGGCCAAAGAAAATAATGATCGGAATGGCGACCAGCACCAGGCCGGCGAGGATCAGCCAGTCGCGATTGGCGATGTCCGGCTGGAAGAACTCCACCGGGTAATACTCGGCCACCAACTGACGCAGGCGCACCTCGTTGAGTTGCGGCTCGGCGCGCAGTTGCAGCAACTCCTCGCGCGCTTCGGGCGGCAGGTGCTGGAGGAAATACCAGTCCGACACCCAGAAGTTGATCCACATGCACAGCGCAATCACCACCACCGCGCCAATCGCCAGCAGGCTCATGCGCATGCCCACCCAGCGCCACAGGGGTTTGTCGTTGACGCGAGACGTCTCAGTCATGGCGATTACCGGAACCGATAGCCAATGGAGCGTACCGTCACCAGCACGCCGGCGATGCCATGGGTTTCCAGTTTGCGCCGCAGGTTATGCACGTGGGCATCGACCACGCGGGCCAGCGCTTCGCTGTCGGGCAGGCAGATTTCCAGCAACTCGTCGCGGGTGAAGGCCTTGGACGGGGTCTTGAGCAGGGTCGCCAGCAACTTGAATTCGGTGGGCGTGAGGTCCAGCCACTGCGGCGGCGCGTCACGCTGTTCAATCGCGGCGGTGAAGGCGTCGAGGTCCACCCGCAGGTTCTGGTGCCGCAGCACCTGCTCCACTGGCTGGCTGGCGCCAGTGCGCCGCAGCACCGCATGCACCCGCGCCACCACCTCGCGCGGGCTGTAGGGCTTGACCACGTAGTCGTCGGCGCCATAGCGCAGGGCACCGAGTTTTTCCGGCTCGTCGCCCATGGCCGTGACCATGATCACGGGTGTGTCGCTGCTGCGGCGCACGGCGGACAACACGTCGGTGCCACTCAGGTGCGGCAGCATCACGTCGAGCAATATCAGGTCCGGTTGCCAGCTTTTGTGCAGGTCAAGCGCGCGCCGGCCATCCTCGGCCAGGGCCACCTCGAAGCCGTCGCGGCGCAGGTAGGCTTCGAGGATATTGGCGCTGTCGGCGTCGTCTTCGACAATGAGGATACGTTTTCCTGACACAAAGAAGCCTCTTGATGAAACCTTGATAATTCACGAACGGTTTATTGAAAGTCCGCTGTCAGTATCGCCCTACCCCGACTTTCGCGAACCGATGCTATGCCGACCACCGCACCGCTGTCCAAGCCTATCAAGCTGCCTGAACGCCTCTGTGCGGTTTTGCTGCTGAACGGCGCGCTGACTGCTTGTTCACTGGCGCCTGCCTACCAGACGCCAGCGCTGCCAGTGCCGGGCAGTTGGACCGACGCACCGGTAACCGCCCTGGCGCCCACCACGCAAAACCCCGTGGAGCCGCTGTCCGGCGAAGAAACACAACTGCTGACCGGGCTGGATAGCTCGGCGCAGTTGCCCCATTTGGTTGAGCAGGCGCTGGCCTACAACCGCGACCTGCGCCTGGCGACATTGCGCGTCGAACAGGCCCGCGCCGAGTACGGCCTATCTCGTGCCGAGCGCCTGCCCACCGTCGGCCTGGGGCTGCAACGCAACCGCCAGCACCTGCACGACCAGGCCGCCGACGAGCGCTACGGGCAGGACATCGCGGTGGCGTCCGTGGGCATTGCGGATTTCGAACTGGATTTTTTCGGCCGGGTCCGCAGCCTGTCCGACGCGGCCCGGCATGACTACCTGGCCACACGCTACGGCGCCCTTGCCGCGCGCAAGGCGTTGATCGTCGAGGTGGCGCGCCTGTATTTGCAGGAGCGCTTGCAGGCCGGCATCCAGCTCGATACCCAGACCCTCCTCGAGCACCAGAACCAGCTGCTGCACCTGATCGACGGCCAGCAACAGGCAGGCCTGGTGGCCCAGGACACACTCGACACGCAACGCCTGCAGGTGCGCCGCGCCGCGCTGCAAGCGCAGGACGCGCGTGCCGGGCATGAGCGCGCCGTGCAGGCGCTGTCGTGGGTCAGCGGCTATCAGGTGGCCCCTTCAACGGCGGCCACCCTCGGCCCCTCGGTGGACCTGAGCACCCCGCCATGGCTGGTCGACCTGCCCTCGCAACGGCTGCTGCAGCGCTTCGATGTGCGCCAGTGCGAAGAGGCACTGCGCGCCGCCAATGCCAACATCGGTGCCGCCCGTGCGGCGTTCTTCCCGTCGATCACCTTGAGCACCGGCGCCGGCATCGCCAGCCCGCACCTGAGCAGCCTGTTCGCCTCCGGCAGCGGTGCCTGGCTGTTCACGCCGCAACTGAACCTGCCGCTGTTCGATGGCGGGCGCAATCAGGCCAACCTCGACCTGGCCCACGTGCGCCAACAAGCGGCCGTCGCCCAGTACGAAAAGACCGTGCAGGACGCCTTCCGCGACATCGCCGACCTGCTGAGCCAGCGCCGGCAAGCCCTGGCCGATGCCGCCACGCAGGTCGAGGTGGCGGCCTTGACGGCAGCGCAGGTCAGACGTGTCGAGCAGCAGATTGCCGTCGGTGCGGCAGCGCAACTGGAGCAGCCGGTCGCCGCGATTCGCCTCGCCGAGTCCACCCTCCAGCTGCGCAACGCCGCCTACCCCGTGTTGTTCAATCGCCTGGCGCTGTATCGCGCGCTGTCGGGCGCACCGTTGGCCTCCTTTGCAGACAGGGTTTCACCATGAACGTGAGCACCTCCCCGCTTCGCCTCTGGGCCCATTGCCTGCTGCTTGGCCTGACCTGCCTGGTGGTGGCAGCCTGTTCGCGCGAGGAGCCGCTGCCGGAGCCGGCCGTGAGGTCGGTGAAAGTCACCCGCGTGCACGCTGCCGATGCCGAGGGCCTGCCGTTGACCGGCGTGGTGCGCCAGCGCCAACGTGCCGAACTGGCCTTTGAGGGCGCGGGACGCCTGGTCGCGTTGAACGTCGACGTGGGCGATACCGTAAAGCAGGGCCAGGTCCTTGCGAGCCTGGACAGCGCAGTGGTGCAACTGCGCCTGAAGCAGGCGCAGGCCAGCCTGTTTGCCAGCGTCGCGCAGACCGGCGAACGCAAGCGCAACCGGCTGCGCCAGCAACAGTTGTTTGCCCAGGGCAGCGTCGCCGCCAGCGCCGTGGAGCAAGCCGAAACGGCCTGGCAAGCGGCCGTCGCGCAACAGGCCGCGGATGAAACGGCGCTGGATCTGCTGCGCCGCGATCAGCGCCAGGGCCAGCTTGTTGCGCCGTTCAACGGGCGCATCGTGGCGCGCACGGCGCAGCTGTACAGCGAGCTGTCGCCGGGTCAGGTGGTGATGGAGCTGGAGGCCGCCGATGCTGCGCAGGTCATCGTGCCGATCCCGGTGGAACAGGCCATCGGCCTCAAACCGGGGGATCGCGCGGTCGCCACCGACCCGAGCGCGCCCGGCTCAAGCCTGCCGCTGGTGCTGGAGGGCCTGTCGATGCGCGCGCAGAACGGCGTGCTGCAAAACGCGCGCTTTCGCCTGCTCGCCAACGACCTTGCGCTGCCCAGCGGCGTGAACCTCACAGTGAATCTGGTGAGTGGCGCGCCGCTGCCGCTGTCCATTCCGACCCAGGCGCTGCGCATCGGCGCCGACCCCAGGCAAGTGCAGGTATTCGTGTATGACCCGGCCCAGGGCAAGGTCACGCTGCGCGACATCCGCATCGGCCTGATCGACCAGGGCCGCGTCGCCATCGACGCGGGCCTTGCGGACGGCGAACAGGTGGTGACCACCGGCGTTGCGTTTCTCGATGACGGCCAGCCCGTCAACCTGCTGCCATCTTCCAGCCGCTTGAGCGTCACCCAATGAGTAACCTGACCCTGCATGCCTTGAATGCCAGCCGGCTGACGTTATTCAGCGCCCTGCTGATGCTGCTGGCGGGCGTGGCCACCTTCCTCGGTTTCCCGACCCAGGAAGAACCGTCGGTCACCCTCCGCGATGCACTGGTGAGCATCCAGTTCCCGGGGCTGCCCAGCGAGCGCGTGGAAGAACTGCTGGCGCGGCCCACCGAAGAAAAACTGCGCGAGTTGCCGCAGATCAAGACCATCGCCACCACCCTCCACCCCGGCAGCGTGATCATCCAGGTGACCGCCCGCGACGACGTCAAGGACCTCGGCGTGCTGTGGCAACAGGTGCGCAACAAGGCGACCGAGGCTGGCGCGGGCTTTCCGCCCGGCACCCAGGGGCCGTTTGTGGACGACAATTTCGGTCGGGTCGCCGTGGCCTCCATTGCCGTCACCGCGCCCGGTTACAGCATGAGCGAGATGCGCGGGCCGCTCAAACGCCTGCGCGATCAGTTGGGCGGCTTGCCCGGCATCGGCCAGGTGACGTTACACGGCGTGCAGGAGCAGCAACTGTCCATCGACTTCAACCCGCAGCGCCTGGCGGGGCTGGGCCTGTCGCCACAGCAGCTGTTCCAGCAGTTGCAGCAACAGAACGTGCTGGCGCCCGGCGGCATCGCCGAGATCGGCGGGCAGAGCACCACCCTCACGGTCAGCGGCGAACTGCTCGGCGTGGAGCAACTGCGCCAGTTACCGATCCAGTTGCCGGGCGCCGCCGCCGGCGCGCAGTCGGTCGCGCTCGGCGCCATCGCACAGGTGTCGGTGATGGCCGCCGACCCGCCGCAGACTGCCGCGATCTATCAGGGTGAAGACGCGGTGGTGCTGGCCGTGTCCATGGCCGCCGGGCAGAACATCCAGCAGTTCGGCGCCGCGCTGCGCAGCCGTCTGGCGCAGTTGGAAGCGCAATTGCCGCTGGGGTTCGCCACCCATATGGTGACGTTCCAGGCGGATGTGGTCGATCAGCAGATGAGCAAGATGAAGCACGTGATGATCGAGACGGTGGTCATCGTGATGGCGGTGGTGATGCTGTTTCTCGGCTGGCGCACCGGGCTGGTGGTGGGCGCCATCGTGCCGTTGACCATTCTCGGCACCTTGATTGCCATGCGCATGCTCGGCGTCGAACTGCAGACCGTGTCGATTGCGGCGATCATCCTCGCCCTCGGTTTGCTGGTGGACAACGGCATCGTGATCGCCGAGGACATCGAGCGTCGCCTGCATGCCGGCGAGGCACGGCGCCAGGCCTGCGTGGAGGCCGGACGGACCCTGGCGATTCCGTTGCTGACTTCGTCACTGGTGATCGTGCTGGCGTTCTCGCCGTTCTTTCTGGGCCAGACCAGCACCAACGAATACCTGCGCTCACTGGCCATCGTGCTGGCGCTGACACTGCTCGGCTCGTGGCTGCTGAGCATCACAGTGACGCCGCTGCTGTGCCTGTATTTCACCAGGGCCGCGCCCAACGAGGCGGCGGACGAGGGTTACGACAGCGGCTTTTACCGTGGCTATCGCACCGTGATCAGCCGCGTGTTGCAGCACAAGCTGCTGTTCCTGGCGGCGATGCTGGTGCTGCTGGCCGCCGCCGTGTTCGAGCTGATGCGCGTGCCCTATGACTTTTTGCCGCAGTCGGACCGTTTGCAGTTCCAGGTGCCGATCACCCTGGAGCCGGGCAGCGGTTCGCGCAAGACCCTGCAAAGCGTGCGCGAGATCAGCGTGTGGCTGAGCAAGGAGCCGGCGGTGGTCGACAGCATCGGCTACGTCGGCGACGGCGGGCCGCGCATCGTGCTGGGCCTCAACCCGCCGCTGCCGGCGCCGGAGACCGCGTACTTCACCGTCAGCGTCAAGGCCGGCAGCGACCTCGACGCGGTGATCGCCAACGTGCGCCGCTACCTGCTCAAGCAACACCCGGAACTGCGCGCCGAGCCCAAACGGTTTTCCCTGGGCACCACCGAGGCCGGCGTGGCGATCTATCGCGTCATCGGCCCGGATGAAAACGTATTGCGCAGCCTCGCTGCGCAGATCGAAGCCGCCCTGCTGCACGTGCCGGGCACCCTGGATGTGCGCGACGACTGGAGCACACGGCTCACGCGCTACACCGTTGAGGTCGATCAGCCCGGCGCGCGGCGCGCCGGCGTGGACACCCAGGCCATCGCCCAGGCCCTGCAACTGCATTTTGGCGGCCTCCAGGTTTCGTCCCTGCAGGACGGTGAAACCCGCGTGCCGCTGGTGGTGCGCGAGCCGGCGCCGGTGAGCGGCGCCGCGCCCGACCTGCGCGGCATTCTGGTGTATCCGGCCGATGGCTCGACGCCCGTGCCGTTGACGGCGATTGCACAGATTCGTGCGTCCAGCGAGCCGTCGACCCTGGTGCGCCGCAATGGGGAGCGGGCAATCACGGTGGTCGGGCACACCCCGGGATTGACGGCCACCTCCATCGTCGAACGGCTCGCGCCGCACGTGGCCGCCCTGCGCCTGCCGCCCGGCTACCGGATTGAGCTGGGCGGCGAGATCGAAGATTCGGCGGAGGCCAACCAGGCGCTCCTGCAATACCTGCCCCACGCGCTGGTGGCCATGCTGTTGCTGTTTGTCTGGCAATTCAATTCGCTGCGCAAGGTGCTGATCGTGGTCTCGGCCATCCCGTTCGTGTTGATCGGCGTGGCCGCCGCGCTGCTGATCACCGGCTACCCGTTCGGCTTCATGGCCACGTTCGGTCTGCTGTCACTGGCGGGGATTATCGTCAACAACGCGGTGCTGCTGCTCGAACGCATCGAAGCGGAACTGCAGGACGGCCTGGCGGTGCACGACGCGGTGGTGAATGCCGCCGTCAAACGCCTGCGCCCCATCGTCATGACCAAACTGACCTGCATCATCGGGCTGGTCCCGCTGATGCTGTTTGCCGGGCCGCTATGGGAAGGCATGGCGATCACCCTGATGGGCGGCCTGGCGCTTGGCACCCTGGTCACGCTGGGACTGATCCCGGTGCTTTACGTCATGCTGTTCACGCAGCGCAGGATTCCACACACAGAGGCGACAACACGATGAACGTTCTGCTCAAGGCAACGCGCGGTATCCAGCAATTATCCAAAGGGGCCGTGCTGCTTGGCGCGTTGTCGGTGAGTCTCGGCGCCCTCGCCTCCACCACACACACCGGGGCGTTCGTGCACCCGGGCCTGTTGCAGACTCAGCAGGACTTCACGCGCATCCGCGAAAAAATCGTCAACCGTAACCATCCCTGGCTGGAGGGCTGGCAGAAGCTGATCGACAACAGGCACGCGTCACTGACCTGGCAAGCCAACCCGGTGCCGGTGGTTTACCGTACCTCCGGCGGCCCCAACAACTACAACAAACTGTTCAACGACGCCGCGGCAGCCTATGCCCTGGCCCTGCGCTGGCAGATCTCCGGCGATGCGGCCTATGCCGACAAGGCCGTGAGTATCCTCGACCAGTGGGCCTCCACCCTCACCGGCATCGAGGGCGAAAACGGCAGGTCCCTGGCGGCAGGCTTGTACGGTTACCAACTGGCCAATGCCGGGGAAATCCTGCGCGGCTACCCGAAATGGAAGGCTGAGGACTTTCACCGATTTCAAAGCATGATGCTCAGCGTGTTCTACCCCATCAACCATGACTTCCTGGTCCATCAGGACGGCATGCTGCCGGATCACCACTGGGCCAACTGGGACTTGGCGAACATGAATTCGATCCTGGCCATCGGCGTGTTGACCGACCGCCGCGATCTCTATAACGAAGCCATCGACTACTTCAAGCACGGGGCCGGCAACGGCGCCATCGAACACGCGGTGTGGAAGCTCTACCCCGAGGGCCTGGGCCAGGTCCAGGAAAGCGGCCGCGACCAGGCCCACACGATGCTCGACATCGCCCTGCTCGGCAGCTTCTGCCAGATGGCCTGGAGCCAGGGCGACGATCTGTTCGGCTACCAGAACAACCGCGTGCTGCAAGGCGCCGAGTATGTAGCCAAGTACAACCTGAACCATGAAGTGCCGTTCACCCCATTTATCAACAGCGCGTTCAAGCAGAAGGTGATCTCGCCCGACAAGCGTGGCGATATCCGCCCGATCTGGGAATTGCTCTACAACCACTACGTGGTACTCAAGGGCCTCAACGCGCCCTATGTGAAAGCCTTCGCGCAAAAGGTCCAGCCCGAAGGCGGCGGCGGCGACTACGGCCCCGACAGCGGCGGTTACGATCAGTTGGGGTATGGGACCTTGCTGTATTCGCTGGGGGAGTATGGTTTGAGCAAGGCTGAACTGGTGCCGTGAGGCAGGCGTTGTGGCAATCGAGCTTGGTATAGGGAGCAGGTTTGCGTGGCAAGCGGGCTCGTTGTGGCAAGCCCTAATGCCGTTCAGTTAAGCGCAGATTCCCTGTGGCGAGCAGGCTTGTCCTGCGTTGGGCTGCGCAGCAGCCCCAAAGCCAGGCGCTGAGCCGTATCAGGTACACCGCGTTTTGCTCGATTGGGGGCGCTTCGCACCCCAACGCGGGGCAAGCCCGCTCGCCACAATAAGCTCTTTAGCCACAGCGCCGGTTTGCCCGCAACTGAACGGCAGCTGAAGAACATCGCAATCAGCTTCAAACCATTTGATAAAGCCGTCCGGGTATTTGGATGATGGCCGGCCTGCGGTAGGCCACTCAGGAACATGCCGATCGTGGCGAGCGGGCTTGCCCTAATGCCGTTCAGTTAAGCGCAGATTCCCTGTGGCGAGCAGGCTTGTCCTGCGTTGGGCTGCGCAGCAGCCCCAAAGCCAGACGCTGAGCCGTATCAGGTACACCGCGTTTTGCTCGATGGGGGGCGCTACGCACCCCAACGCGGGGCAAGCCCGCTCGCCACAACAAGCTCTTTAGCCACAGCGCCGGTTTGCCCGCAACTGCACAGCAGCTGAAGAACATCGCAATCAGCTTCAAACCATTTGATAAATCCGTCCGGGTATTTGGATGATGGCCGGCCTGCGGTAGGCCACTCAGGAACATGCCGATCGTGGCGAGCAGGCTTGTCCTGCGCTGGGCTGCGCAGCAGCCCCAAAGCCAGACGCTGAGCCGTATCAGGTACACCGCGTTTTGCTCGATGGGGGGCGCTACGCACCCCAACGCGGGGCAAGCCCGCTCGCCACAATAAGCTCTTTAGCCACAGCGCCGGTTTGCCCGCAACTGAACGGCAGCTGAAGCACATCGCAATCAGCTTCAAACCATTTGATAAATCCGTCCGGGTATTTGGATGATGGCCGGCCTGCGGTAGGCCACTCAGGAACATGCCGATCGTGGCGAGCGGGCTTGCCCTAATGCCGTTCAGTTAAGCGCAGATTCCCTGTGGCGAGCAGGCTTGCCCTGCGTTGGGCTGCGCAGCAGCCCCAAAGCCAGACGCTGAGCCGTATCAGGTACACCGCGTTTTGCTCGATTGGGGGCGCTTCGCACCCCAACGCGGGGCAAGCCCGCTCGCCACAACAAGCTCTTTAGCCACAGCGCCGGTTTGCCCGCAACTGAACGGCAGCTGAAGAACATCGCAATCAGCTTCAAACCATTTGATAAAGCCGTCCGGGTATTTGGATGATGGCCGGCCTGCGGTAGGCCACTCAGGAACATGCCGATGATGCGTCGAAATTCTTTTGTGCTCTGCCTGTGTTTGCTGGCGGCGCCGCTGTGCCACGCCGCTGCGGCGCCTGAAGGCTTTGCCCGAGGGGTCAGCGGCGGCGGCCAGGCTGCCGCCGTGCACCCCGCCACCCTGGCAGAGTTGAAAAACGCTCTGTGCGACCGCTTCGATGCGCGCGGCAACTGCATCGACACCACGCAGCGCGTGATCGCTCTGGACCATACGTTCGATTTTCGCGGCTCCGTAGTAACCGACGGCAGCGCCCGGGTGACCGAGGCCGGTTGCATGGCCAACGCCTGCCCCAAGGGCGGTGGCCAGTGGGCCATCGACGGCGCCAACCATTTTTGCCAGTCCAAACCGCCGGCCACGGTGAGCTATGACAAGGCTGGCCTGCAGCGCTTGAAGGTCGGTTCGAACAAGACGTTGCTGGGCGTGGGCCCACATGCCGGGATTCAGGGCATCGGCTTGTTGATCGGCGGCGGCGCGCGCAATGTCATCGTGCGTAACCTCACGCTCTCGGACATTAACCCCCGCGTGGTCTGGGGCGGCGATGCGCTGACGCTGGACGCCGCCGACGGCGTGTGGATCGACCACAACACCTTCGCGCGGATCGGCCGGCAGATGATCGTGAGCGGCTGGGGCAGCGCCACCCATGTGACGATTTCCAACAATGAATTCGACGGCCGCACGCCCTATTCGGCGACCTGTGACAGTCACCACTACTGGGTCTGGCTGTTTCTCGGTCACCACGACACCCTGACGCTGGTGGGCAACTACGTGCACGACACCTCGGGACGTGCGCCTCACGCCGGCGGAATGGGCGATGCCGAGGTGCGTGCGCAACTGGTCAACAATGTGTTCGCCCACCTGACTTACCAGGGCGCGATCATGTCGCGCACCGCCAGCGCCCATCTGCTGGTGGAAGGCAATGTCTTCGACGACGTGTCCCACCCGCTGTTCAACGATACCCGCCAGCCCGGCACCGCCTTCGCCCTCTTCGCCCCGGCCGCCGATAACGCGTGCCGGGCAGCCATCGGCAGGCCCTGTGTGCCGAACCAGCAGCATCAGAGTGGCGACGATTATCGCCCGCAGGACGCGGCGGCACTGGAGGCGTTCAGCCAATACCGCCAGTACCTCGTCGCACCGCAGCCGCCCGACAGGGTGCGCCTGCAGGTGCCCCGCGATGCCGGTGCGGGCCATATGGACCTGGAGAAAAACTGATGCGACGTCTCATGCTGATCATGCTGTGCACCCTGGCGGCCCAGGCCCACGCCGCCGGTTTCGGCTTTACCCGCAGTGACTCGCACATCGTGGTCGACACCGGCGCCAACCTGGTCTTCAGTGTGGACACGCACAATGGCGACCTGGTCTCGATGCGCTATCGCGGCAACGAACTGCAGACCACCGAACCCAAGGCTTCGCAGATTGCTTCGGGCCTTGGCAGCGCACAGGTGGAGGCGCGCACCGTGGGCGATGTGATTGTGATCAGCGCGCGGTCAGGTGAGCTGATCCACTACTACCTCGCCAACAAAGGCCGCGCGGCGATCTACATGGCGACCTACGCGCCGACCCTGCTGCCGGTGGGCGAGCTGCGCTTTGTGGCGCGGCTGGATGTCAGCAAGCTGCCCAAGGCCCAGCGTGGCACCGACTCCAATGTCGGCACGGCCATCGAAGGCAAGGACGTGTTTTTGCTGGCCGACGGGCGCACCAGTTCCAAGTTCTATTCGGCGCAACCGATGATCGATGACCCCCTGCACGGCGTCAAAGGCCCGGGGGTGGCGGTGTACATGCTGATGGGCAACCGCGAGCTGAGCGCGGGCGGCCCGTTCTTCAAGGACATCGCCACGCAGAAAACCCCGGTCACCCACGAGCTGTACAACTATATGTTCTCCAACCACACCCAGACCGAGCCCTATCGCGGCGGCCTGCACGGCGTCTATGGGTTGCTGTTCACCGACGGTGACGCGCCAGGCGCAGCGTTGACCGACCTTGGGTTCGTCGACGACCGCCTGGGACTTGCCGGCTTTGTCGGCAGCGCAGAACGCGGTGCCCTCGCCGGCCAGGTTGGCGGCGTGGCCCATGGCCTGCCGGCAGTGGTGGGCTTGAGCAATGCCAACGCCCAATACTGGGCGCGGGCCGACGGCAACGGGCGGTTCCAGTTGACGGCGATGCGGCCGGGGCATTACCGCATGACGCTGTATCAGGGTGAACGTGAGGTGGCGCAGAGCTGGGTGGATATCAGCGCAGGCGCTACCAGCCAGGCGAGCTTGCAGGCACACCCGCCAGCGGGTCAGGTGAAATGGCAGATCGGCACACCCGATGGCACGCCGGCCGGGTTTCTCAATGCGCGTCTGCTGCCCTGCGCCCATCCCAGTGATGCGCGCATGACCCCTTGGGCGCCCGTCACCTACAGCGTTGGCACCAGCAAGCCCGACGCCTTCCCCGCCGCGCAATGGCGCGACGTCAACAGCCCTACGCGCATCCAATTCGTCCTGGCTGCCAATGAGCTGCGCGCTTACCGCCTGCGCCTGTTCATCTCGCTGGCCCAGGCTGGCGGAAGGCCGACGGTGAGCGTGAATCAGCAGTGGACAGCGCCGCTGCCGCAGGCCTCCAACCAGCCGGACAGCCGTGGCATCACCCGTGGGACGTATCGAGGCAACAACACGGTGTTCGACGTCAATGTGCCGGCCACGGCCTTGCATGCAGGGGTAAATTCACTGGAGATTGGCGTGGCTTCGGGTAAAACGGGCCAGGGTTTTCTGAGCCCGGGCTTTGTGTTCGACAGTGTGCAGTGGGTGCAGGACTGATGCCTCGCGAACCCTGAAACAATTAGACATCTAATTGTTATTGACTCAATACAGAGCCAAAAAAATCAACACTATATTTCGAACAAACTTAAAGTTGCGAACAAGAGTGTCGATATTAATTCCACGGGTGAAAGCGCCCACACCTGAGGAGTTACCATGTTTTTGCGAAAACTAAATCTCGCACCGCGATCGGCTGTTTGTTTCGGTTTTTTCTGCCTGATCATTATTGCGATGGGGTTGCTGGCACTCAGGCAAGCCGGGCTGCTTAGAACAGCAGAGAAGTATGTCGAAACCAACGTGTTGCCCAGCGTACAACTGTTGGGCCAACTGGACCGGGAGTTTGTCACCATCCGAGGCAACAACGCCCGGGTGCGCAACCCGATCGAGCCCCAGGAGCGCCGGACCAAGGCGGTCAGCGATATCCAGCAATCGCGGCAGTTGATCGATCAATATGCGCAGTCCTTGAAAAACCTCATCGTCACGCCGCAAGGCCAGGAAGCGTTTGCACGTTTACGCGAAGTACAAGCCGACTATTTCAAGACTCAGGACAATTACCTTGCGTTAGTTAGCGCACAGCAATTGGAAGGCGCAGTCGCCATATCAAACGGGCCAATGAAAGTAGCGGCGGATAATGTCGAAACTGCATTAAAAGCGCTTATCAGCGTTAACCAGGACAAAGCAAAAAAAGCCGGACAGGAGGCCGATGACGTTTATGCGCAAACACTGATGATCGTCGGCGTGTTCCTGCTCCTGTCGATAACCGCCTCTTTACTGTTGGCCTGGCTTTACACCCGCAGCCTTACAGTGCCGATCAATCAATCCCTGCTGATGGCCCAGCGCATTGCCGCCAATGACTTGAGCCAGCGCATCGAGGTGGACGGCTCCGACGAAGCGGCGCAACTGTCAAAAGCCATCGCCACCATGCAGTCCAATCTGCGTGATGCACTGGCGCTGATCGGCGACTCCTCCACGCAACTGGCGGCCACCGCCGAAGAAATGCACGCCGTGACCGAGGGCGCGTCGCGCACCATCCAGCGGCAGAACCACGAAATTGAAATGGCGGCCACCGCCGTGACCGAAATGACCGCCGCCGTGGAGGAAGTCGCAGGCAATGCGGCCACCACCTCCGATCTGACCGCGCAATCCAGCTCGGCCGCCATCGCCGGGCGCAATCAGGTGAACGACACGGTCGCGGCCATCAACATGATGGTCGCCAACGTGCAGTCCACCTCCGGTGAAGTGCAAGTGCTGGCGACCATGGCCAATGACATCAGCAAGGTGCTGGACGTGATCCGGGCGATTGCCGAGCAAACCAACTTGCTGGCGTTGAACGCCGCCATTGAAGCCGCGCGCGCCGGTGAAGCCGGTCGTGGCTTCGCGGTGGTGGCCGATGAAGTAAGAGCCCTGGCCCATCGCACGCAGAAATCCACCCAGGAAATCGAGCAGATGGTCAGCTCGATCCAGACGGGCACGGGCAATGCGGTGTCGTCGATGAACCAGACCAGCGCTCAAGCCAGCAAGACCCTGGACATGGCCAACGGCGCCGGCAAAGTGCTGGGCGACATCACCGACTCCCTGAGTCAGATCAACGAGCGCAACCTGATGATTGCCACCGCCGCCGAGGAACAGGCCCAGGTCGCGCGCGAAGTGGATCGCAACCTGGTGAGCATCCGCGACTTGTCCAGCGAGGCCTCCGAAGGCTCGAACCAGACGGCGATTGCCACAGCCGAGCTGACCAAGCTGGCGACCGACCTCAATCAGCTGACCCGCCAGTTCAAGCTTTAGGCCGGGTCGCCAGCCGGTTGCAGCCGTACAACAGCATGCCCAACAGCAGCAGTGCGCCGCCCCGCAACCAGGTGTCGAGGCTCTGCTGGCTGAGCAGGAGCAGGCACGACACAATCGCCAGCACCGGCACCCAGGTGGGCACGCGAAAATGGTCGACGTCGAGGGTGTCACGGCGCAGTACCAGCACCGCCAGGTTGGTGCTCAGAAACACAAAGAGCAGCAACAGCACCACCGTCTGCGCCAAGGCCGCCAGGGTGCCGGTCAACGTCAATGCAATGGCCACCAGGCTGCTGGCGATGATTGCCACCCAGGGCGTACGCCGCTTGGGCAGCACCCGCGACAACGGCTCGGGCAGCAGGCCCAGGCGGGCCATGCCGTAGGTCAGGCGGCTGGCCATGATCATGGTCAGCAGCGCGCCGTTGGCCACCGCCACCAGGGCAATGAACGCAAACAGCCTGGGCGGGATGTTCAAGCCTGAGGCGCGCACCACTTCCAGTAACGGCGCCGAGGTCGCCATCAGCCTGTCCATTGGCAGCACGGTGGACGCGGCGACACCTACCGCCATGTAAACAACGCCCGCCGTCACCAGCGCGCCGAACAGCGCACGCGGGTACACCTTGCGCACGTCACGGATTTCTTCGGCGAGGTTGGCCGATGTCTCGAAGCCGACAAACGAGTAGAACGCCAGCAACGCCGCGCCGAGCACGGCGAGCATCGGGTTGATGCCGGGCTTGAATTCGAACGCGCGGCCCAGGTTGGCGTCGCCCATCTGGAAACACCAGGCCGCCGCGACCACCACCAGTAACAGCCCGGACAGTTCAATCGCCGTCATGAGCATGTTGGCGCCCAGCGACTCCTTGATCCCGCGCGCATTCAGCAGCGCAATCACCAGCAGAAAGATCGGCGCAGCCAGAGGGGGCGAGATATCGATGAACGCTGCCAGGTAGTCGCCGGCAAACGCCAGCGAAAGCCCGGCGGCGCTGGTCACCGCTGCGGCGAGCATGCTGAAGCCGACCAGAAAGGAAATCAGTGGCGACTTGAAGGCCTTTTCGGCGAACACCGACGCGGCGCCCGCGTGCGGGTATTTGGTCACCAGCTCCGCGTAGGAGCCGGCAGTGAGCATGGCGAAGAACAGTGCCACCAGCAGCGGCACCCAGATCGCCCCGCCCACCTCGCCGGCAATGGTGCCGGCCAGCGCATAGACGCCGGCGCCGAGCACGTCACCGAGGATGAACAGAAACAGCATCGGGCCGCTAATGGCCCGGCGCAGGGACGGTTTGGCGCTACTGGGGGATTGGGTCATGGGCGGCTCTGGCGGCAGGTGATGAAGGCATCCTTGGTGGAGGACTGTTGCACAGTTGAAGTTCCATCAGGATGGCGAAGCTGCGGGCAAATGAGGCTCGCCCGTGCATTTCGTCGCCTCACCTCGCGCACCGTCCACATCGCAACTACTGTATAAATGAACAGTAAAAAAACACCTCACTTAAGGACAAGTATCATGACCGACGATCTGAAGCAGTCAGGCTCCAGCACCACTTCGCAGACCACTGTCTCACTGGAACAGGCCAAGGCCGGCAGGGTGCTGGAGTTCACCTGGGCCCCCAATACCAACACCACCACCACCATCCTCTCGGCAGACTGTGTCGACTATCGGGTCGACACCTCCCAGGGCAGCCCGACGGGCGACAGCCACTCCATTGCGCGGCTTACCTACGTGCAGGGCAAGGGCGGCGGCCAGATCGGCACGCTGTACCTCGAAGAACTGCGCACGGGCGTACGCACCAACACCCAGATCGGGCTGATGGTCGGTCGCAAATGGGTGTTTGACTCCGATGCCGACACCACCGGCAGCATCGGCACTTATGTGGTCGAGCAATTTGATGACATGCGCGCCAGCGTCAATTACGTGGGCGCTTTCGCCCGCGTCTTTGCCGACCCCAGGATGGTGACCTACCACGCCGGTGGCCACGTGCACACCAACACCTCGATCACCGGCAGTCGCCCCCTGACCATGGCCGATTCAGGCAAATCGATTCTGGTCATCAGCAACACCGACGTCACCCTGACGATAGGTGAGGAAGTCACCGAAGGGTTCAAGGTGACGCTGATCCAGGCCGCCGCCGGCAAGATCAACCTCGCTGCTGCGGGCGACCATACGCTGTACAGCAACGCCGGCAGCCGCATGAACACGCTCAATCCACTGGACGAGCTGGAAATCAGCTCCTTTCCCGCAGGCCCGGTGTTTCTGGCCTTTCGGGTCAGGCCTGCTGCTTAGCGGTCGGGGGCGCTGGCAAGGAGGGCAACAGGCGCTGATCTTCGCGCAGCAGACAACGGCCCACATAAGCGCCGTTGTGCTGCTTGCGATCAGAGCCTGACCCAATTCAGATCCACCGCCCCCTGAATACCGTCAACCTGTCCCTTGCTGCTGTGCTGCCACCATCGCCAACTCTTGCCCTGCTTGTTCCATGTTTGCGGAACTGTAGGTTCGGTGACGTTCCAGTTGGCGATCCACAGCGGGCATTCGCTAAAGTCATATGTGTGCCAGGCCACGCGGTTGTTCCAGATGTTGGGCGAGGCATAAATATGCGGATAGGCCCCCTCCAGCAGCGAAACCCGAACAAGCGTCACCAACTGGAACAGGGCGTCCGCCATCTGATCCGCAGTGGCGCTTTCGTTGCGATGGGTCTCGACATCAATGGCCAAAATGTCCTGCCCGAGCTTGAAGTCCACCTCGGCAAGGCGCGCCTTGATATTGGCCAGTTGCTCACACGGCGTGCTGCTCAACGCACGGAAATAGTGGTAAACCCCGGCCTTCAAGCCGTTCGCCTTCATCCCCTGGAAGTTCTCGACAAATGTGGGATCGGTGTAGTCACCGCCCTCGGTCATCTTCGCTATCGCATGGGTGATGCCGGCGCCCGCCACGCGCGCCCAGTCGATGTTGCCCTGCCAGCGCGACACGTCGATACCGCATGCATTTTCCCGACTGTTCGATTCTTCACAACTCATCTCTGCTCTCCTGCAATGGGTGATCGTCGCATTTTTCCATCGGCGATCAGCTCACATGCACTATCGGAGTAGCACTTTCTGGGGGTGCGCGTAGTGGACTTGCATAGTCACGCCTACTCAAGGATGCACCGGCGTCTCCCCTGTTCAGCTCCCAGTATTGATGCCTGCCTCGCCATCAAGCTCTACCGACTTGACTCCGGGTATGCCACGCAACCTCTGTTCAAGTTGGTCGGGATTATCTGACTTCGGCGTCTTGACGGCAAAGCCGCCAAGATTGTCATAAGTAAACAGGATCTTTGCGCCGGCTTTATTGATTTCACGCTGGATCAGCGTGCGCTTGAGGTGGGTATTACAATCACACAAGACGATGAACGTGGACGGGACGTGTGACGAAGGCGTCTTTATTTCCGTCGCTCCAGCGTTGAGCGACGAGACGGACAACACGCCTGCAATCAATAATAAAAGCCGATACTTCATAGCCGTAGCACTCCATTTTAAATACGCACGTTATAGACAGCGGTGTGACACAGACGACCCCGGAAACTTTCTATTCGACCCAACTGGGCGCGCGAAAATGGCCATCCGTTTCGTCGACCCCTTCCGACAAGATACTTAATGCAGCGTCAACGGCGGCCTCTTTGACAAAGAGTGAACAGTCGACCAGCCTGTGCGTGAAATCACCCAGCACCCACAGGCCTGGCTTTACTTCAGCGACTTTCGTATAGGTACCGAGCGCGTCCAGCAGCCTTTCACTTGCATTGATTACAACAATATCGGCATGACCACGCACAGGTTTCGCGTCAGCCCTCGAGTCGTCCATAAGACTGCATAGCGCTGCCATCTGCGCAGCACTCATGGCGCTCTCGAAGACGTGTTTAATATGGTGCTCGAAGTGATGATCCATTGAGGAACTCCTGTTTTTTTACCACTGTTACCAGGCTGACACCCTGTTGGTTTTTTTGGCAGACATGCAGGGAACGTTGTCATACAGACTTTCCGGCCCCTCGGAAAAAGCCAGGCGTGTCGCGATCTATAGTTTGAACCGCATGACCCTCTGATTAAGCTCAACCGCCAGGCGCGAAAGCTCATGGCTCGCCGAGTTGGTCTGATGGGCACCTGCTGATGTTTGCAGTGACAAATCACGGATGTTAACCAGGTTGCGGTCAACCTCTCGCGACACCTGGGCCTGCTCTTCGGCGGCGCTGGCAATCACCAGGTTTCGCTCGCAGATTTCGCCAACGCTGCGGGTAATTTCCTCCAGTGCTTGCCCCGCACTGCGGGCCACACCCAGTGTGGCCTGGGCTCGAACACTGCTGTTTTGCATTGACGCGACCGCCTGGCTGCTGCCCTGCTGTATGCCGCTGACCATCACCTCGATTTCCTGAGTGGACTGTTGCGTGCGATGAGCCAGCGCCCGCACTTCGTCGGCAACGACGGCAAAACCTCGGCCCGCCTCACCGGCTCGAGCAGCCTCGATGGCCGCGTTGAGGGCCAGCAGGTTGGTTTGCTCGGCAATGGCGCGAATCACATCCAGCACCTTGCCAATGTCGCGCGTCTGACCCGCCAGGCTGCCCACTTGCTCGGCAGTGACCTCGACATCGGTGGTCATCTGCTCAATGGCATTGACCGTGTCCTGGACGCGCTGACGGCCTTGCATCGCCGCCGCACTCGACTGTTGCGAGGCGGTCGACGTACTCACAGCATTGCTGGCCACTTCTTCAACGGCGGCGGTCATCTGATTGACGGCTGCCGCCGCCTGCTCGATCTGGTTGTTCTGCTGCTCGAGCGTACTTGAGCCTTCCTCGGTGACGGCGTTGAGCTCTTCGGCGGCCAACGCCAATTGGGTCGCCGAGCCGGAGATATGCTGCAAGGTATCGCGCAGGTTGGTCTGCATGGCTGTCAAAGCCTGTTGCAGGCGAGTCACCTCGTCACGGCCCTGAATGTGCACAGTCTGGGTCAGATCACCTCGGGCTACGTCTTCGGCTGTTCGTAGGGCGTCATTGAGGGGACGAATAATGCTTCGCGTCAGGATAACGGCCAGTAACGCGGTCAGAACGGCCGTCAATATCAGTACTGCGATGATGACGTTACGTGCCGTCAGGTAGTTGCTGGAAGACGCCATCACTGCAGCTTCTGAATCCTTGCGGTTATCCTCCAGCAGCCAGTCAACCAGTGGCGCCATTTGGCTTGAGTACTTCTTGAGATCCCCTTTGATCAAAGCCCGGATCTCATCTTCACGGTTGGCCAGCGATGCCTTGCGCAGTTCATCCTGCGCCTTCACATAATGACCAAGCGCTTCCTTGAACTGGCCAAACCTGGCCGTTTCTTCATCGCCATTGAGCAGCGGCTCGTAGTCATTGACTATTCGGTCTGCTTTTTTAGTCAACTCTTCGATGCGCGCATCAGACTTTTCAATATCCGCCTGGCCTGCGCTACGGTTGACCAATACCGCATAAGACATGGTGCGAAGGCGCGCTGTCGTGTCCGCCAATTCTCCCAGAAGGCGAGTGGGCGCCAGCCCGCCTTTAACGATGGACTGGGTCGTGTGATACAGGTCAGCCATCTTGCCCAGGCTCATTACACCGAGGAACAGTACAAGCAAGGCCATGAAGGCAAAAAAGAGTGAGGCACGCGGCGCGATACCAAGATTACGAAGCGTCATGATGGGGCGACTCAATAGGATACAGGCCAATAGCGAATCAGCGGGAGTCGGTTGCGAGAGCCGTTATAAGCCTTGAGCTCTAACGACCTCCCCCGCTGCTGCATGCAACTTCTCCTCCCGTTGGCCTTACATGAAGTTATAGGTGTAATCGAAAATAAGGCGGGTTTGATCGGTATTGGATCCCCCCGAGCCGTCGCCTCGATACGCACCGTGTCGCAGCGTCGCGCTCAGGTTTTTCAGCGGTCCTTCCTGCACGGTGTAGGCAACACGCATGTCGCGTTCCCATTCAGAATGATCACTGCCGTTTTTCACGTCCCTGATGTCATCACCGTGCAAGTAGGCGACGCTCATTTTCAAACCGGAGATGCCCATGGAAGCGAAGCTGAAGCTGTATTGGCCGAATGTCGTATTTTCCCCTGCACGGGCGAACTGATTGATCATGCTGTTGGTGAACAGATAGAAATCCGACCCGCCCTGGCCCTCGTTACGCCCACGGCTGTCGGCGATGCTTCCATTATTGACCCACACAAACCCGCCATCATCACTCACGCGCTGATGACCGACCATGATGGAGTGACCACCTAGGGCATAAGTAAACATGGCACTCCATGTCTTGTTGGAAACCTCACCTGTATCTTTTGCGTAACCACCATTGTTGTTGAAGCGATAACCCACCTGGCCATTCTTGCCATCGGAGTTGCTATCGAAGTAACGCAGGTCGGTTTTCAGGGTTTGATCATTGCCAATCGGCACCAGATAAACCAGGCCGAGGAAGGTTTGATTGTAAAAATCCTTGAGTTGAGAGTGATAGGCTTGAGCAGTCAAATTCCTGGTGATCTTCCAGTCGGCTCCCGCAAACTGGAAACTGTTGGAGTCCTTTGTTGCGCCGGATACAGACAGACCGGAACTATTGCTGGAGGCACGGCCAACAGCGTCCGTGATCTTGCCAACGTTCAGCGTTACATCATTGAATACTTTGGAAGTTAACATACCGCCCTGGAAAGTCTGCGGCAGCACACGACTTTCGCTGGCATTGAGAATCGGCAGTTCAGGACTTAGTGCATTGCCCACCTTCAGCGTTGTATCGGCGAGTTTGACCTTCACGTTGGCGCCCGCGCGACTCCAGGTCTGTTCAGCAGAGCCATCCGAATCGCTTGGCGAAAACGTGTTTTTATCCGGATGATGCCCCCTGCCCCCATCCAGATGAATCCCCGTGAGCACTTGCGCATCCAGGCCCAGGCCAATCGTGCCTTGGGTATAGCCCGACGCATAATTGAAGAGCAGCCCCTGGGCGGCTTCCTTTTGATCCGCACCACCGGCGCGGTTGTCGTTATTGAAATACAGGGTGCGCGAGCTGATGCTTGCCTTGGATCCAGAGATAAAGTCGCCTGCGCCTGCTGCTTCGCCGGCATATACGCTGAACGACGATACGTTGGCGAGCGCAATGGCCACCGCCAGAGTTTGCTTGTTCATACTGCCCCCAAATAGTGTGCCAACGAACGTGGCTTATTAACACCGCAGCGATAAGCAGCGCTTTTTTATAGTTGAATGGGTCCGCGGGCCAGCCCATCAATGATGATCACTGACGGGCACCCCTGAGATTAATGAAAACGCTGGAACTTTCTGACCTGTTGACTAACAGTATCCAAACGCGGAGCGTCTTATTGGCGCGCTAACTCATGGAGCGCTATCAAAAGACGCTTTGAGTCCACGCTGGTTATTTAGCGCCCGTTATAACCGGACAGGTCTTGGGTGTCGGTTGATCAAACAACACAGCCATCCCGCAGTTGGAGGTAAACATTTTCAAATTATCGTGGCCGACGCCTGGCACCATGACCACCTTCTGTTTCAAGTGCGCCGGGTGCCGCTTTTTCATGTAATCGAAATAAGCGCGTCCTCGCGCGAGCCGATAAGGCCCTTGCGACATACCCGCGCATGACCGATCGATGAAGTGTTTGTAGGGGTCTGTGTCTGCCTCACCGAGCAGGTACACGACATTGCGCGCGGCATAGTCGGACTCCAGCGTTTTCACATTCTGCGATGACACATACTCGGGGCCGTCCTTGAGTTGATATTTCCATTTGGTCGCTTCCGGGCACGCACCGCCTGCCAGAGCCTGGCTGTCGGGGCGTTCGTCACTGAAGTACAAATAGCTGGATGGATTGGCAACCACGTAGCGAAGATCGATATGGGCACGCGTCAATATCGGATCGGCGCGCCCCACTACGGCATAACGTTGCAGGATCTGCGCGCCGGCCGAGTGCCCCATCAACACCACGCTGGACAGCGCCGGGTACAGACGTTTATCGGCAAAATGCTCGAGCAGCGCGTCAAGCGCCGCGAAGGAACTGAGGGGCACAGGCCCGACCGCCGCCTCTCCACCTTTCCAGCCCTCCTGCGTCCACGCCAGACTCCGGGCAGGCAGCGAAAAGGCTTTCACATCCGGAGCCGTCAGAAATTGCGGGGCAACCATCATTGCCCCTTTGCCCAGCGATCCAGCGCCCGCGAGGATCTGTTGACCCGTTGCGAAATAGGTGTCGGCGTTTCTGAGCGTGCCATGTATGACGATAAACACTTTCGTGACGTCCGGCGCTACCGCGTTGATATCGCCACTGGCAAACACCGGAATCACGCCTTCGCCGCTCGGGCCACGGACCAGCAGTTGCTGATTGCCTACTTTTTTAACCGGTTCATCCAGTACGGCGTCGGCGTTGGCAACCACCGCTTTAGGCGGTAACTGCTGACATCCGTACAGTGCGATGGACAAGGGGACACACAGCAGAACACCTTTGGCGTTCTTCAACGTTTTTATTATTTTCATCATTGCGCTCCAGGTTGAAGGGGTCTTCATCACAACATCAACATTCGTCAAAACGCTCAGGTCGTTGCCTCTTGAACGTGCAACCGATCCTCTGCGGCGTAGATCGCCGTATGCAGCCCGCCCTCGGCATCGCGCCAGGCGCGGTACATGCCGGGTGTATTGAACACCAGCGCGGTGTCACCGTTGGGGGCCACGGCAACCACGCCGCCGTTGCCGCCCACCGCTTTCAGCTCACCCAGCACCACCTGGTCGCACGCCTTGCGCAGTCTGGCGCCGGCGTATCGCATGCGTGCGGCGATGTCGTGGGCGACGGCACATCGAATGAAAAACTCGCCATGCCCGGTGGCGGAAATAGCCGCGCTGCGGTTGTCGGCCCAGGTGCCGGCACCAATCAGCGGCGTATCACCGATACGTCCGTAACGCTTGTTGGTAATGCCGCCGGTGGATGTCGCTGCGGCCACCTGGCCGCTGCGATCCAACGCCACCGCCCCCACCGTGCCGAACTTTTTCTCGATACCGCCGGGTTCCAGGCTGAGCGTTTGCGGGCTCAGGCGCTGGGCTTGCCATTGCCTGCGGCGCAGTTCGGTGTCGAACCATGCATTGTCGACCTGCTCCAACGCCTGGGCGGCAACGAACTGGTCGGCACCGACGCCAGACAACAGCACGTGGTCGCTGTGTTCGAGCACCGCACGCGCAGCCTTGATGGGGTTGCGCGCAAAATGGATCCCGGCCACGGCGCCCGCTTCACGGTGGTCGCCGCTCATGATCGCGGCGTCCATTTCATGATCGCCCTTGTCCGTGAATACGGCGCCTCTGCCCGCGTTGAACCAGGGACACTCCTCAAGTTCCACCACGCTGGCCTGGGCGGCGTCGAGCGCGCTGCCGCCCCCCTCCAGGATGCTCAGTCCGGCCTTGAGCGCGCTCAGCAGACTGGCGTGCACGGCGTTCTCGTCTTCGGCGCTCAAAACGCCCGCTTGCAGGACGCCGGCCCCGCCGTGCAACGCGATTGCGATAGGAGATGTCATGCCGGCTGCGCCCCATGGTTCAGAATCTGGTTGAGGAAGCGTTGCGTGCGTGGCGACTGCGGCGAATGGAAAAACTCGGAAGGCGGCGCCTGCTCAATGATTTCTCCACCATCCATGAACACCACACGGTCGGCCACCTTGCGAGCGAAACCCATTTCGTGGGTCACACAGATCATGGTCATGCCGTCTTCGGCCAGGCCGGTCATCACCTCAAGCACTTCGGCGATCATTTCCGGGTCCAGTGCGGAGGTCGGCTCATCGAACAACATGATCCGTGGCTGCATGCACAGTGCGCGCGCGATGGCGATGCGTTGCTGCTGGCCGCCGGAGAGCTGCGAGGGATACTTGTTGGCGTGATCACGCATCATCACCTTGTCCAGCAACTGCAAGGCGCGCTCGATGGCTTCGGCCACCGGCACACCCAGGTTGGCCGTTTGAGGAAGGGTGCAATTCTTCAGCACCGTAAGGTGCGGGAACAGATTGAAGCTCTGGAAACACATACCCACCTGGCGACGCAACTGCTCCAGATGCTTGCCGTCAAGTGCGTGGCCCAGGACTTCGATCGTGCCCTGCTGGTGCTGCTCGAGCTGGTTGATGCAACGAATGAGCGTCGACTTGCCGGAGCCCGAAGGCCCGCAGATCACCAGCTTTTCACCCGGCGCCACCGACAGTGAAATATCGCGCAGCACGTGGGTCTGTCCGTACCACTTGTTGAGGTTTTCGATACGCACGACAGGGCCGACATCGGTGTGATTGGCAATGTTCATGAGCGGTCATGCTCCAGGTTATTTTCGAGATGGCGGGCATAGCGCGACAACGCGAAGCAAATAATGAAGAAGTACAGAGCAAGGAAGATGTAGATCTCGTGGTCATGCCCCGCCCATTCAGCGGACGCGGCCGTGCTGCTGGCGATGCCGACGATGTCCAGCACGCCGACAACCATCACCAGCGTGGTTTCCTTGAACAGGCCGATAAACTGGGTCAACAGTGGAGGAATGGTCTGCCGGAGCACCTGCGGCAGGATGATGTGCCCCATGGTTTTCCAGTAACCGAAGCCCAGCGCCTGCGCCGCCTCGTATTGCCCCTTGGGCAAGCTCTGCAAGCCGCCGCGCACGGTTTCGGCCATGTAGGCCGCGGTGAACAGGATCAGCACCACCTGCACCCGCAGCAGAATGTCGAACGCCACACCCGGCGGCAGGAACAACTGGATCATCAGCGACGCCATGAACAACAGGCTGATCACCGGTACCGAGCGCACCAGCTCGATGTACAGCACGCAGAGAAGGCGGATGACCGGCTTCTTCGAGCGCCGCCCCAGCGCCAGCAGAATGCCCAGCGGCAGCGCGAAAATCATGCCGATGGTGCCCAGCATCACGGTCACGGTCATGCCGGCAAACTGCGTTGACGAAACGCCTGGCAGGCCTGCGCCGCCCTTGAGCAGCCACCACATCAGCAGCGGCAACATCACCAGGTACGCCAGTAAGGCGCGGCGGTCCAGACGCTTGAAAAACAACAGGACAAACGCACCGACCGCCAGCAGGAATGCCAGGTTGACTCTCCAGCGCTGAGCTTCCGGGTAGAAACCGTAAACGAAGAGATTCCAGCGCTCGATGACCGGTAACCAGCAGGCGGCGTTAGGGTTGCAGGCGTCGCGGGTGCTGCCGACGAACGTCGCGTCCAGCACCAGCCAGTTGAGCGCCTTGGGGATGCACACTGCCAGCAAAGCTAGCACCAGCAGGGTCAGCAACGAGTGGCCGACACTGGGGAACATCGACTGGCGCACCCAGCGCCAGACGCGCACCGAGAGGGTCGACTGCGGTGGCAAACGCACCGGGACGATATGAGTCAGTTCGTTCATGCTCAGTGCCCCCGCTTGCCGATGCGATAGTTGTAAACGTTCATCGCCAGAGAAATCACCAGGCAGATCACGCAATAGGTCGCCATCACCAGCACAATGCATTCGATAGCCTGCCCCGTCTGGTTCAACGTGGTGCCGCCAGTCGACGACACCAGTTCCATGAACCCAACCACAACGCCAAGCGATGAGTTCTTGACGATGTTCATGTAGGTGTTGGTTATTTGCGGGACCATGGCGTAAAGCGCTTGCGGTGCAATCAGCTGACGCATGGCGGTGCCTCGCACAAAGCCCAGCGCCTTCGCTGCTTCGTACTGGCCTCGGTGCACCGCCTGGATGGCGGCACGCACCGTTTCAGCGATGTAACTGGCGCTGTAGAAAGAAAGCGCCAGCCACAGCGCCAGCAACTCCGGCACCAGGGTGGCACCGCCGTGAAACCCGAAGCCCTGGCGGGTCGGCACGTCCCAGTGCAACGCAGTACCGCTGGCCGCGTACACCAGCAGCGGCAGCAATAACGCGCACGCCAGCACCCAGGGCCAGCGGCGTGGCGTAAAACCACGCCAGCGGGCACGGGCATCACGGCACTTGAAGGCGACGATGGCGGACAGTGCGCCCACGCCCATTAACACCAGGCCCCAGCCGACGGCTGCGCCCTGCTGCGGCCACGGCACCTGCAGGCCCGCGTTGCTCAGGAAAAACACGTCTGCCAGCGAGAAAGCCTGGCGGACGCTGGGCAGTGCGAGCATCAATCCGTACCACCAGATCAGATGCACCACCAACGGGACGTTGCGCAGAAACTCGATACTCATCCCGCACAGGCGATTGACCAGCCAGTTTTCCGAAACCCGGCCAACGCCCAGCAGCACACCGATCAGCGTTGCCAGCACGATACTGATGACTGACACCAGCAAGGTATTGAGCAGGCCAACGAGATACGCCCGCCCGTAGCTGTCGGAGGGCGTGTAGTCGATCAGCTGGAAACTGATGTCGTAGCCTGCCCGGTCCGTCAGAAAGCCGAAACCGGACGCAATGTTCAGGGCTTTGAGGTTGAGGCTTGCGTTGTGTGCCAGGCCATAAAACACCAGCACCACCAGCAGCAGCACGAGCCCCTGCTGCAGCGCACTCAGCAGGCGTGCACGGTTAAAACGTTGGGTCAGCATGACGACATCCCGTTTCGTTGATTGAAGTTGGCCACTCAGCGGATCGGCGGCGCATACAACAACCCGCCGTCTTTCCAGAGGCGGTTCATTTCACGGGGGAAGTTCAAACCGGTTTGTGGACCGAGGTTACGGTCATAAATCTGCGCGTAGTTGCCGACCTGTTTGATCGCCCGGTACGCCCAATCGCTGTCCAGGCTGAACGCCTTGCCGACGTTGCCATCGGTGCCCAACAAACGCGCGACATCGGCTGACGCGGTTTTGTCCGCGTGCAGTTTATCGACGTTGTCGGAGTCCACGCCCAGCTCTTCGGCCGTGATCAACGCATAGGCGGTCCAGGTCACGATGTTGCGCCACACGGCATCGCCCTGCGCGACGTAGGCCCCCAGCGGTTCCTTGGAAATGACCTCAGTCAGCAGCGGGTAATCGTCAGGTTTGTTGAACAACGCGCGGCGCGCCGCCAGGCCGGACATGTCGTTGGTGATGGCATTGCACCGGCCCTTCTGGAAGGCGGCGAACAGTTCAGGGCTCTTCTCAATGACCACCGTGCGGAAGGTCAGGCCGCGCTTGCCGAAATAGTCTGCAAGGTTCTGCTCAGAGGTGGTGCCTGGCGACAGGCAAAAGGTCGCGCCTGCCAGGTCGGTGAGCTTGGCGATCTTGTCCTCGGCGTGCGTCATGAAGCCTTGCCCGTCATAGAACCAGATCGCCGTAAAGTCGACGCCCAGGCTCGCCACGCGGTCCGCCGTCCATGAAGTGGAACGCGACAGCACGTCAATTTCGCCAGAAGCCAGCGCGGTGAAACGGTTTTTGCCGGTGGTGGCAATGAACTCCACCTTGTTCGCATCGCCCAGCACTGCAGCCGCGATGCCTCGGCAAAGGTCAGCATCCATGCCGGTCCATCGGCCCTGGTTATCGATGATCGAAAACCCCGGCTTGTCGCTGGCGACGCCACAACGCAGGCTACCGTGCGCTTTTACGTTTTCCAGCACACCTGCCTGTGCCGTGCAGGCGCCGAACAGGATCAACGCCAGCGAGCACGTCTTGAGCAACGCGTTCAGACCATTCACTTTATGCATAACATTGCCCCAGAGCGGTAGTTGTTCTTATGATCGACGATGCACCCAAAGGGTCTTTGCAGGCTTGGGTTCGTCAATACAATAACCAGCCATCGAAAGGTAACGTTAGCGCCGATTGATTCACTTTCCAGTTCGGCCTATCGACTATTGGAATAACTATGGATATTGAGTGGTATGAGGATTTCCTCGCATTGGCAGACACGGGAAAATTTACCGCCGCTGCGAGCATGCGTGGCTCATCGCAATCCGCCTTGAGTCGGCGCATCCAATTGCTGGAAACGCGCCTGGGCGCAGTCCTGATCGACCGCAGCAAGAATCCCATCCGCTTGACGGTCGCCGGCCAGGCCTTGCTGCCGAACGCCCTGGAACTGGTACGTCTGGCGCGCGACTGTGAGCAGAGCGTGAAGATTCTCGACTGCCCGTTGAGCTTCGCATCGCTGCACACCCTGGCCTGCAATTTCTTTCCGGACTGGATCAGCCACGCAATGCCGCCAGGCGAGCGGGTGTTTACCCGCATCGACACCAGCTACCGCAGCACGGATGATTACTACATGGCCTTGTTGTCCGGCCGCTGCGACTTCATCCTGTTTTATCGGGAAGCCGAATCGCAGGCTTACGCCCAGCGTGAGGAGTTCGAAACACTGTCGCTGGGTCACGACGAGCTTTATTGGGTGGCCACGCCCCAACTGGCCGAGCATTGCACTCAGTCAGATGGCCCGATTCCGTGGCTGACCTATTCGCGCAGCGCCCAATTGCACGAACTCTCGCGCACCCAGGTCAGTCGCCACCCTCAACCCGAACGCCTGCAACGGGTATTCGAAGCGACGGTGTCCGAGGCGCTCAAATCCATGGTCGCCAACGGCCACGGTGTCGCTTGCATGCCCCACACCATGGTCGCGGGGATGATTGAACAGGGCGAGCTGGTCAGGCTGTATCCGCAAATGGAGCCTGACCATCTCGAGGTCATACTGGTGCGCTGGCTGGGTAACCGCAACACGCAGGCGCAAGCATTATGGGCGCGTCTGGCGGGCGCCTGATTGCACCGCCTCGATCAGGCATCCAGCCAGACTTGCTCGGCGAACATATAGCCCATGAAACCGCCCAGCGGATTGGCGCCATAGCCTTTGACGCGCTGATCGACACCGTCAATGTTGCTGATGAACACCGGTACGCCAATGCCGCAATGATCGTGCACCAGTGTCTGCATGTCGGCGTACATAGTGCCGCGCTTGGCGTCATCGGTTTCGGCACGGGCCAGCAGCAGCAACTGGTCGAATTGCTCGTTCTTCCAGGCGGACTCGTTCCACGGGGCGTTCGACTTGAAGAACTGTGAAAACATCACGTCGGCGTTCGGCCGTGGGTTGATGTTGCCGAACGTCAGCGGGTGCTTGGCCCAGTGATTGCTCCAGTAACCATCACTTGGCATGCGGTTGACGTCGAGCTTGAGCCCGGCCTGTTTCGCCGACTGTTGCAGGAGCACCGCCATTTCAACCGAGCCGGTGGCCGCCGGCGAGGCGAACAGCGGCATGGTGATGCTCTCCATGCCGGCTTTTTTGAGCAGGAATTTGGCTTTTTCCGGGTCGTAGGCGCGTTGCGGCAGCGCGGCATTGAAGTATCGCGCGCTCGGCGCAATCGGGTGATCGTTGCCGACCACGGCAAACCCCCTGAACACGGCGGATACCACCTGCTCACGGTCCAGCAGGTATTTCATCGCCAGGGTAAAGTCCGGATTCTGACCTGGCAGTTGATCCTGCCGGATGATCAGGTCGGTGTAGTTGCCCGAAGGAGATGAAATCACCTTGTGCGTGTTGCTGGCCTTGATGCGCACGGTGGAGCGCGGGTCGACTTCATTGGTGATATGCACATCGCCCGAAAGCAACGCGTTGATCCTTGCAGGTTCGTCGGCAATGCCGATGAATTCGATTTCATCCAGGTAAGGCAGCCCCGGTTTCCAGTAGTGGCTATTGCGCACGGCAATCGAGCGCACGCCGGGCTTGAACTCCTTGACCTTGAACGGGCCCGTGCCGATGCCCAGGTTAAAGTCAGTGGTGCCTTCGGGCACGATCAGGAAGTGCGACACCGCGAGAATCGACATCAGCTCGGCGTTCGGCCCAGTGAGGCGGATCTGCACTTCGTTCTGGCCGAGTGCCTTGATCTCGCTGAACTGCTCTGCCAGCGACAGGACTTTGGAGCCGGAGATGGGGTCCTTGTGCCGCAACAACGAAAACACGACGTCGGCCGCCGTGAGGGGCTTGCCGTTGTGGAAGGTCACCTCTTTTCGCAGGGTGATCACCCAGAGCGTGGCATCGGTGGTCTCAAAGCGCTCGGCCAACTCCAGCTGCGGCACCATGTGACTGTCGAAACGCGTCAGCCCGTTGTAAAACATGTAATGGCGCGTGTAGTCGGTAGAGCCGGAACCCTTGGCCGGGTCGAGGGTGTCAGCGGTGGAGCTGTTCATGCCGGCGACACGGATACGTCCACCGGGCTTGCCTTTGCCGGGGGCGGCCGCTTCATCGGCGAGCAGTTTGCCGGCGGCGCCGAACAGGCTACCGGCCCCGGCGGCGGCGACACCGGCGAGTCCCAGCATCTGCAGCGTTCTGCGTCGAGAGACATCACGATTCAGGCTTTCGAAGACGCGCAGACTTTCCTGGCCGCTGATCAGTTGGGAGTCGATTTCGGTGTCGGTCATTTCAGTTGTACCTGTCGAAAAATGAGAAAAACGGCGTGTCCCGACTGAGCGGAACGTCCTTTCAAACGCGAACGACGGTGATGCCAACATCAATGTAACTAGCGTGCAGCGTGTCACGATCCAGGTCGCGGCTTAGCGCACCAAGTCCTGAAACCGGTAATAGGCGCCCACCAACGGCAGAAACCAGGGGTTGCCGAAATGCCCCGGGATAGCGGGCCAATCAAAGTCCCGCCATGGGTTGAGGTCGGCGCGACCATCGAGCACCTCGGCCATGATCGCGCCCATGTAGGTCGCCATATGCGTGCCGTGGCCGCTGTAACCCATGGAGTAGAACAATCCGTCGTGCTCACCGGCACGGGGCAGCCGGTCGCGGGTCATGTCCACCATGCCTCCCCAGCAGTAATCAATGCGCGTACCGCTCAGCTCGGGAAAAATATCGATCAGCGCTCTTTGCAGGATGACCCCGCTTTTCGCGTCGGAGGCAGGGTTGGACGTGGCAAAGCGCGCACGGCCACCGAACAACAAACGATTGTCCGGCGTGATGCGAAAGTAGTTAACGAAGTTTTTCGTATCGGTGTACATGCGCCGACTCGGCACCAGGCGGTCGAGCATCTCGACGGACAAGGGCTCGGTGACAATGATGAAGGCCCCCACCGGTACGATGCGTCGGCGAAACCAGGAAAGCGGCCCCACCGCAGACGTGCCGGTCGCCAGCAAGACCTGTTTGGCACGCACCTCGCCGCGTGGCGTCTTCACCTGATGCACGGTGCCTGTCTGACGGGACAGGCCAAGCACCGGAGCCTGCTCGTAGATACGCACGCCACGTCGGGCGGCGGCCTCGGCGAGCCCCTGACCATAGCGGCCCACGTGCATGCCGGCACTCTTGCCGAAGAGCAGCCCGCCAAAATAACGGTCTGTGCCGACTTCGCCGCTCAACTGCTCGCGCGTCAGCATGCAAGTGTCGGGGTCGCATTCCTGTGCCATGAGCGCCTGGGACCGGGCCAGCTTGTCGAAGTGCTCAGGCTTTGCCGCCAGTTTGAGCTTACCGACGCGCTTGAAACTGCAGTCAATGTTCTCTTCCGTGATCAGTGACTCCACTTTACTCACGCCAGCGTCAAAGGCGCGATACAGCAGGTTCGCGCGCTCGCGTCCGATAGCGGTCGACAGCGCGTGGTAGTCCTGCGCAAAGCCGTTATTGCACATCCCGCCGTTGCGTCCGGACGCTGCGTTGCCGACCAGCCCGGCCTCGAACACCGCGACCTTTGCGCCCTTTTTGGCCAGCGCGATGGCAGCCGACAGGCCGGTAAAACCGGCGCCGACAATCGCCACGTCGACCTCACCACTGGGCGCGTCACGTTCACCCGCGGCAAACCTGGGAGCGGTGTCCAGCCAATAGGGCATCATCTTCATACGCAACATCCATCCTCTGAGGGTAAGTGGGCCATTGGCGCCATGCAGGCTTTGCAGCGGTTGCCGGGGTCAGCCGATCGACTGGTTGGACAGGGCAAACAATCGCGCATCTGTTTCAACGGCGTTGGGGGTAGCTTGCGTGGTGCGCACCATGGGTGTGGCATGACCCACGCAGGGCAAGCCGTTCTCGCTCAGCCAGGGTGACAAGCCGCTGTCTTCGGTCACGTCGATGCGAATGAAACGGCCTCGATGAGCCTCTGCAAGTGCGGCGATAAGCGCTTTGCCATCCGGCACGGCCTCTGACCCACTGGCAATCACCGGACCGATCACCACGCCACGGCCCCATTCGCGCGCGCAGGCATAAGCCGCCACGCCGTCACCGTGATCAACGACGAGGAGGCTGCCGATGTCGAACAAGTGACTTAACAATGCGCTGCGATCCCTGCCGGTGGCAGCCCGGTCCAGCTGTCGCACCGACGGCTCATCCTCGGCCTGCATGAACCTGACAGGCGCCCCATCATGGCCGGCAAAATGGGACGCCTGCTCCAGCAACGCCTGATGCTGATAAATGCACCCGTGGGCGATGAACCCCAGGCGGGTATACAGCGCCAGGCCCTCTTGGGTGGAATTGAGCATCAGCGCTCGCTCGCCGGTGCGCTGCAACAGAGCGTCCATCAGCGCGCGCCCGATGCCCTTGCCCTGCATGGCTGACGCCACAATGATCATGCCTACCGTGGCATGGCTTTCGCCTTGCGGCCACCACAGTGCAGTGCCAACCAGTTGGCCCTCTGCCTCCACCGCGAGACCGGCGCCAAGCTCAAAGGCAAAGCGCCAGTCAGCCTCACGGTACGGCCACGCCAAGGCGCGTGAGAGATCGACCGCTTGCGGCAGATGATCTGCGCGCAAGGGCACCACTTGAGGCTCCGCTGATGCGGTTTTCATGGGTTAGAGTCCGACCAGGCCTGGCAGCCCGCCAATGTCCGGGATCTGGTGATAGCCAAAGGCAGCGTTCGCCGGCTGTTCATGCCCGCGGGCAACGAACGCCTTGTGCTTGATTTTCATGTCGTGGGCAGACATCAGGTCGTAGCGAAAACTTGAGGACACATGCAACACATCCTCCGGCCCGCAACCCAGGTTATCGAGCATGAATTCGAACGCCGCCAGGCGTGGCTTGTAAGCCTGCGCCTGTTGGGCGGTAAAGACTTTATGGAAGGGTGCGCCAAGCTTGTCGACGTTGTGCATGATCTGCTCATCCATGGCGTTGGAAAAAATCACCAAGGGAATCTTGCCGGCAATTTTTGAAAGCCCTGCGGGTACGTCCGCGTGTGGGCCCCAGGTCGGCACTGCGTCGTAATACAGCTGGCCTTCTTGCCGGTATTCAATCCCCCAACGCGTACAGGTGTGCGCCAGGGCTGTCTTGAGAATCTCGTCATAGGGTCGCCAGTCGCCCATCACCTGGTCGAGCCGATGGGCTGCGAAGTCCTTGATGAACTGATCCATCCGCTCGGCCGGGACGCGATCGGCGAAAAACTCGCGCGTCAAGGCAGCGGTTTTGAAATTGGTCAACGTGCCGTAGCAGTCGAAAGTAATGTACTTGGGGCGAAGAAAGCTCATGAGTGCAGTCCTGAATGATTAATGAGGTCGCAACGGGTCAAGCCTTACTCGGTGCACACGGCGGTTTGTGATGGATTTATTGAAACACCCTGACGCCCTGTAAACCGATTGAAAGTAACGTTTAACTGGTACAAAACACTGTTTGAGAGGCCTGCTCCGGCAGACTTTGCCGAGGCCGCCGGCGTGTGTTTTTCACAACGCCGCGAAAGCGCTCTCCAGGGCGTCCAGCAGCCGCCCCACCTCCCTTTCGGTCCAGATCAGGGGTGGGCGAATTTTCAGGATGCTTGCGTCAGGTCCCGTGGCGGAAATGAGCACACCTTTTTCACGTAAATGGTTGACCAGCCGCAGTGCGGTTTTCATGTCCGGGGTTTTGCTGGCCCTGTCTGTGACCAACTCGACGGCGAAGTACATGCCCGTGCCACGCACGTCGCCAATCTGCTCATACCGCTCGGCGAGGTCCCTGAGACCTGCCAGGATCAGTCCGCCGATGCGCTTGGCGTTGAGCATGAGCTGCTCTTGCTGGATGACGTCGAGGGTGGCCTGGGCAGCAGCAATGGCCACGCTGTTACCGCCAAAGGTGTTGAAATAACGCATGTCACGGCCAAAGCTTTCAACCACCTGCGGGCGCACCATCAACCCGGCAACGGGGTAGCCGTTACCCATGGGTTTGCCCATGGTGATGATGTCCGCAGCCACGCCGTGACGCTGATGGCCCCAAAAATGCGTGCCGCTGCGACCAAATCCCGACTGCACCTCATCGGCAATAAACAGGCCGCCGGCCTTGCGCACCACGTCGGCAATCGGCCCGAACACGTCCACCGGATCACAGAACAGCCCGTCGGACGAAAACAGGCAGTCGGCAATGAAGGCAGCGACCCCGCCGCCATGGCGCTGAATATCCTGGATCTGGGCAGAGACCTGATCGGCCATATAGTGCCCCAATGCTTCACGCGGGATACGGTAAGAATCCGGCGCGGGCACGCGACGTACATAGGGATCGAGTTTGGCATTGGCACCCAGCGACGGCGAAAAAGCCGCCACCGTTGCCGAGTTGCCGTGGTAGGCCTCGCTAGTGACGATGACGCCGGTATTGCCGGTGTGATGGCGTGCAATACGGATTGCCAGATCGTTGGCTTCCGAACCGCTGCAGGTAAACATCATCTGGCCGTCGGCCGCCATCTCACCGTCTGCGGTAGCGCGCAATTGCTCGGCATAATCAAGAATCCCCTCCTGCATGTACCGGGTGTGGCTGCACAAGGTGTTCATTTGCTGGGTTATCGCCGCCACAACGCGCGGATGGCAATGCCCTACCGACACCACATTATTGTAGGCGTCCAGGTACTCGTTACCGTCCTTGTCGTAGAGGTAGGCACCCTTGGCGCGGACCACGCCTACCGGCTCGTTATAGAACAACCGATAGCCAGGCCCCAGCAGGTTGGTGCGTCGCTGTATATGCTCGCGCGCCGCTGCGTCCAGGTGCTCGGTATGGGCCGGGTTGAAGCCGTTGGGCATATCACCGCGGACAGCCTCGATTTTTGCATTACTCATTTGAATCCTCACTCTCAAGGATGGATCAATCGGCGAAGGGCATCAGAAGCGCTGACAGGTGTGACGGTGAACGGCCCAGTATCCAGTCCAGCTGAGCCAGGCCTGGGGCAGCATTCCTGAGAATGTAGGCACTGTTTTGCGGAAAAAGCTGCGACCTCCAGGTGGTTAGCAGGGCTCGGGTGACCAGACGCGCCATGACCAGATGGGGAATCAGGGAGAGCTCTTCGGCGGTCAGATCGGCGACACGCAAATACCCCCTCAGCACATCGTTTGCCGGGGCAAAGATATCCACGTCGTTGCCCGCGCCGACCACGCCCAACTGGTTCATCATTGCGGTGGAAACATCAATGGCAATGGCCGTTTTGACGGCGTCACCGAAGTCGATAATGCCGCTGACGGACGTCGGGTTGTGCGGGTCAACGACGATGTTTGAGGTATTGAAGTCGTTATGCAGCACCTGTTTGCGACAACCGGCAATCAAGCCCTCGATGTCCAGGAATCGAGTGAGCGCCTTTTCCAGCAACTGCCGAAGTGCGCGCTCGGGCACGTAGCTCATCAAGGGCTCAAGCGTGCTCAGGTGCTGAACATCCCAGCACACTTTTCGAGACTCGCCCGGGTGGGAAAACCCGGCGGTGGCCAACCTCAGGCGTGCAAGCATTTCGCCGATGTGCTCACGAATTTCAGCATTCGCGCTGGTTTTATCCAGGGGCATGCCCGGCAGAAAACTCATCAGCCTCACGTGCCTGACATCGCCATTGGCCGTCTCGATGGGCGTGAGGTACTCACCCTGCAGCGAGGGGTAAACCCTGGGAACCGGAAGCTCAGGGGCCGTATGCCCAATGTGACGCATGACGTCGATTTGCAGCGAAAGCTCAACCGGCACTTCCCGGGGGTTGGAAATTTTGAGAACGCAGGATTTTCCGTCAGCCGTGTCACAGCGAAATGTGTCGTCCTTTTCCGTCGAGAAGCGCGTCAGATCGGCTTTGATCCCGAACTGATCCTGCAGAATCAGCCCGGCCTTTTCTAATGCAATCGGGGTAAAAGGGGCCGCCAGATCGCCCTGCAACGCCGTAAGGCCGTCCGTATCTACAGCTTCGTACATCTCTCGCATTGCTGAACTCCAGGCCTTGGAAGACCGTGTAGAGCAGCCTTCGATGGAGCAATATTGTGCTACAACTTTTTAATTTTAAAGAGGCGAAAATAGAGATTCGCTGAAAATCCGTCTTGAAAAACACACGACTCACGCATAACTATCTGTATTTTAATAAAAATAATTAAATTAAAATTTTTTTGATTTTTTGTAGTTGTCGCACAATTATCGAGACTACTCAGATCCTCACTGGTGCAATATCCCCAACACGTATTAGAATCGCCTTCAGCCGCGCCTCCACCTGGGTCTTGCACGAAATGAATTTTCTGACCACCAACATCCAAGCCCCTGCCGCCAACCTGTCGGCGGTAGAGGTGTTGGCTGCCAAGCTCAAAGCCAGAATCCTGAACGGTGATTTCGAGCCCGGTGAATTTCTGCGCGACATCAAAATGGCGGAGGAATACGAAGTCGCCCGCAACACGTTCCGCAGCGCTGCGCAGCTGCTTGTTTCATTCGGCCTGCTGCTCAAAGTGCCGCATCGCGGCTTTTGCATACCCGAGTTCGGGCCGAACGAAATCGTGGATATCGCCAGGTTGCGCGGGGTGCTGGAAACCGAAGCGGTGCGCATGATTATTCTGAGCGGCGTGATCCCACCTGACGCACTGAGCGCCGTGGAAAAGTTGCGCCAGACCCCCGCCGACGCGCCCCGTTCAGAGGTTGTGGTTGCCGATGGTGACTTTCACCGGGCAATAATCCGCGCCAGCGGCAGCCCGCGATTACAACGCAGCTACGCCATGCTGGAGAGCGAGATCGAATTGCTGCTGGTGCTGCAACAACCCTGCTACGAAGACCCCAAGGACATCGTCGCCGACCACGAGCACTTGATAGAGTGCTTGCGCAGTCGAGATTTCGAGACGGCTCGGGCGGCGTTTGTCGAGCACTGGGAGGATTTGAGCACGAAGCTGTTGCGCGCGAATTTCGAGAGTCGGCGATGAGCGTTATGAATCACCGCATCACCACAACGATCAACCCCCCCATACCGCTTCGAAAACCGATTGCACAAAACGCCCCTCCATAAAGATTCAGAAAATTCCTTCACCTCGCGTAGGAGCAAACAAGCAAGCGCTCTATAACTGCGTATTCGGCCTGAGCATGCCCGCCAGTATTCTGCTGGGCGCCACACTCCCCTTTAAAAAATAAACATTCCGTAACCCATCAGATCACCGCTGTCCGGCTATTGCTGATAACTCCTTCAGCTACTCTCTGCACGGGCCAGTTCGTCGTGACTTATGACCTTTCTTGCAACTCGTCCCAGGATTGGCGTTGGGTAGGCAAACTGACGCCACCGCTGACGTTATTGACCTCGATGCCGCGTCAGGCCCTGTTGGCCTCGTTAAAATCGCGGATTCAGGGCCCGCTGGTGCTGGTGATCGCACCGCCCGGCTATGGAAAAACCACGCTATTGATGCAGTGGCGCCAGGAGCTGCTGCGCCTTTCTCCCGCCACGACCGCTGCCTGGCTGTCCCTCGATGAGGTGGATACCGAACCCAACCGCTTTCTCGCGTATTTGATCCTCGCACTTGACCATGCGGGTATTGATCTGGGGCATTTGCGTCCACTGGCTGAGTCTCAGTCGCTGGATGCCCAACCACAGCGCACGATCACCGCGTTGCTGCATGCCCTGGCGCGAGAAAACCGGCAGGTCACGCTGCTGCTGGACGATTACCACAGTGCAGCAAATGAGCAGATCGATCATCTGGTGCAAACCCTGCTGGAGCAGGCGGCTCCCTGGTTGCAGTGGGTGGTGGCCAGCCGTACACGCCCCAAATGGCCGCTGGCGCGCTGGAAAACCATGGGCTGGGTGCATGAAGTGTCAGCGCGCGAGTTGACCCTTTCGCTTGCCGAAACCCACAGTATTTTTGGCTCGGACCTTTCACAACCCGACCTGCAGCACCTGCACGAAACAACCGAAGGCTGGGCTGTAGCCGTGCAGTTGGCGCGGCTCTGGCGAGTCAGCGATAACGGCTCGCTTTACCGCCTGGAAGAGTTCTCCGGGCGGGTGAGCGATATGGCCGCGTACCTGACCGAACAAGTGGTCGAACGCTTGCCGTTGGACTGCCAATCCTTTCTGCTCGACACTGCGTTGCTTGAACGCTTCAACGCAGGATTCGCCGATGCGGTTCGAGCGCGTGGGGACAGCGCGCAGTTGCTGGCGCAATTAAGCCACCTGGACGCGTTGCTGGTGCCGCTGGACGTCGGACGTCAGTGGTTTCGTTATCATCGCTTGTTGCGTGACTTCCTGAGTCTGAGGATTGACGCTCAGGATGCCCAGCGGATTCATCGCTGCGCCGCCCAATGGCTGGCCCGGGAGCGCGACTGGGTGCAGGCGGTCAGCCATGCATTGCGCGCCGACGACAGCGCGCTCGCGGTAAGCCTGGTGGTGCGTGCAGGCGGATGGGAGACCGTTCTGCACCACGGCATCCGCTACACGCAGAGCCTGTTGCAACAGTTCGACACGTCCACCCTGCGCAACGATCCTGACCTTCTGCTGTTACAGGCCTATCTGCATGCCAAACTTGGCGATCATGTGCTGGCAGCTCACTTGCTGCAGCTGGCGCGTGGACTCATCCAGGACAACCGACGCCTGGCGCGGGACTTTTATATCGTCCAAACCCTGGTAAACGCTTACTCCGACTACTTTCCAGACGACGCTGGCGAAGCGTTTGACCAGCAGCAACTGCGCGCAGACGAACTCCTGACCCAGGCCACGCTGGAGTGCGTGCACGCCCTCAAAGCCCTGACACGCGGCGATCTGCCCGGCGCGCTGCACACAATCCGCGCAGCGCACGACAAGATGCGCGTGATCAACAATCCACGCGGCGAAAACTACTGCCGTGTACATGAGGCCCAGGCGCTCACTCTGGCGGGAAACATTCAACCGTCGAGGCGTAGGGTCGATGAAGCCCTGGCGCTTACGGATGACCATTTTGGCAGTGAAAGCTCCGTCAGGGCCCTGGCGGGTTGCCTCAAGGCACAGCACCTGTATTTGCAGGGCGCCTGGGCTGAAACCACTCCCTGGCTACGTGACGGCTGGGCAGCTGTCGAACACACCGATGGTTGGCTGGACATTGCCGCCGTAACTGCCGAAGTCGCTTGGCGCACGGCGTTGCGGGCGCAGGGCGTACAGGCCGCGTTGGGTGAGCTGGAAAAAGTCAATCAACTGGCCAGCGCCCGCAACTGGCAACGACTGATGCGGCTGGTCAGCGCCTGGCGGGTGGATGTGCTGGTGCAGGGAGGGTCGCTGGTGCAGGGTCGTCAGGAAGCATTGCGTAGCGACCTGGAAGGCGTGGCGAGCAATATCGCCGATTGGCGCAATCACGAAGCAGCGACCCTGGCGCTGGCCCGCTTGCAACTGGCGACCGGGAGCTCCAGCGCCGCGTTGAGCCGGCTGAAACGCGCCAGCGAGACGCTGCAGAACAAGGGCTTATGCTTGCCCACCTGGCGCCTGCAACTACTGACCCTGGCGGCTTATCGCAATGGCCAGTTACCTGAATCGCTCAGTGACCTGATGCAACCGCTGGCGCCCGTCATTGAACACGCCATCCCCGGCTTGTTGCTTGAAGCCGGCCCCTGCCTGCTGCCCGCCCTGGAAGCCTGTCCAGATCGTTTCCCCGGCCAGGCTGCCATCCTCACGCGCTTGCGCGGTTGGCGCGCGCACCCGGCACGCCCGCGTCTGCACTTTAGCGGCAAGGAAACCCACCTCCTCACATTGCTGGGCCACGGACAATCCAACAAAGCGATTGCACAGGCCCTGGATATCTCGGAAAACACCGTGAAATTCCATCTCAAGCATATATTTTCCAAACTTTCAGTGGACAACCGCACCGCCGCGATCAGCGCGGCCTTGCGTCTTGGCCTGCTTGATCCGCCGCTGTAACCCACCCCGCTACCCATCCGGGTAGGCCGCAAGCCACCCCCCCTGCGACCTACCCTCGCCGCCCGTGGCAGGGCACGTCTATCCGCACCTAGCATCGGTCCTACCGGCGGGGGCAATCACTGTCTCCTGCCTTCATAACAACAACTATTCCAGGAGTTGCCCGTGGGAAAGGACGGCAAAACTGTACGTGTAGCGACCGATGTCGGTGGAACGTTTACCGACCTGGTTTATTTCGAAAGCGATGCGGCCACCGGCCATCAACTCATTCGTACGGCCAAGGTCGACACCACGCCACCGAACTTTGCGCAGGGTGTGCTGAATGTGCTCCACAAGGCCGAGGTGGACTTGAACACCGTCGACTTTCTGGTCCACGGCACTACCGTGGTGATCAACGCGCTGACCGAGCGGCGCGGCGTGAAGACGGCGTTGATTACCACCCAGGGCTTTCGCGACATCCTGGAAATCGCCCGCGCCAATCGCCCGGACTACTTCAACCTGAAGTGGGTCAAACCGGCCCCCTTTGTACCGCGCTATCTTCGCCGGGAGGTCAGTGGCCGACTGCATACCGATGGCAGCGAGCGCGAGCCGCTGGATCTGTCACAGCTGCCTGACATGCTGGGTAGCTTGCGCGAAGACGGCGTGCAAGCCATCGCCATCTGCCTGTTGCACGCCTATGCCAATCCCGCCCATGAGCAAGCCGTGCTAAGCGAGGTACGGCGTCTTTGGCCGGAAGTGTCAGTCGTTGCCTCTCACCAAATCACCCGCGAATGGCGTGAATACGAACGCTCCAGCACCACCGTACTCTCGGCCTATGTGCAGCCTATCGCTGCGCGCTACCTGGACAATCTGGAAGCGGGCCTGCGAGAGGGCGGCTACCAGCACCCGCTGTACATCATGCAATCCAACTGCGGCGTCGACAGCGTCAAACATGCCCGTGATATTCCCATCACCATGGTCGAGTCAGGCCCGGCCAGTGGCTTCTGGGCGGCAGCCGAACTCGGACGGCTACTCGACGAACCCAACCTGCTGGCCCTCGATATCGGTGGCACCACGGCCAAATGTTCGCTGGTGCGCAACGGCCAGGTGTCGATCAAGACCGATTACTGGATCGAACGCAACCGCCTGAATGCCGGCTATCCGATCATGGTGCCTGTGGTCGATCTGGTGGAAATCGGCAACGGCGGCGGCTCCATCGCCTGGGTCGATGAATTCGACAAATTGCATGTCGGCCCCGAGTCTGCCGGTGCCCTGCCCGGCCCTGCCGCCTATGGCAATGGCGGCACTCAGGTCACGACCACCGACGCCAACCTGGTCTTGGGTCGAATCAATCCCGATTACTTTTGCGGCGGCGAACTGGTTGCCGATATGGCGGCGGTGCAGCGGGCTTTCGCTCCGTTGAGCAAGCGCCTGGAGCTGCCCATAGAGCAAGTGGCACGCGGCATTGTGCGCATCGCCAACGACAATATGGTCAATGCGTTGAAGCTGGTTTCGCTAAGCCGCGGTCATGACCCCCGCGAGTTGACCCTGGTCGCCTTTGGCGGCGGCGGCGCGATGCATGCAGTGGCGCTGGGCCAGGAACTGGGCGTCAGGAAAGTCATCGTACCGCGCGGCGCCTCGGTGTTCTCCGCCTGGGGCATGACCATGTCGGACCTGCGCCGCGATTTGTTTGTCAATCGTTTTGTGGAGGCTGAACGCGACGGTGCATTGGCGCAGACCCAGGTATTTCTTGACGAACTGATGCACAACGCCCGCGCGCAATTCATCAGCGAAGCCATCGCCCCGGAGCAGGTCGACCTGCAGGTGTATTGCAAGTTGCGCTATCAAAACCAGGAGCACGCCGTCGAAGTTGCGCTGAACATCGGCGAGTCGCTGACCGAGCATTGGCCGGCCATCGCGCAGCGCTTCCATGCCCTCTATGAGCAGCACTACACCTACCGCCTGCAGGCGCCACTGGAGGTGATTGGTTTCCACCTGGTGGCCGTTGCGCAGATCGGCAAGTTGAACCTGCAAGCGCTGCCCGTCACGGGCCGCCCGCTGGTCGATGCACACAAAGGCCAGCGCCCGGTGGACTTTGCCCTGGAAGGGATTCATGACACGGCGATTTACGACTACGCCCTGCTTGAACCGCAGATGCACTTCAGCGGCCCGGCCATTATCGAAGACGCCGGCTCCACCGTGGTGGTGCATCCGGGCAACCAGGTGTCGGTTGATCGGCTTGGCAACCTGCATATCACCCTCACCCAGGAAGGAGCAGCCTGATGAGCCACCTCGATGTGTTCACCCTGGATATTATCCAGAACTCCTTGCAGGCCATCGCCGACGAAATGTTCACGGCCATGCGCAAGGCGGCCATGAGCCCGATCATCTACGAAGTGCTGGACATGGGCACCGGCATCACCGATGCCCAAGGCGAAATCGCCAGCTCCGGCGCGGGTATTCCGGCGTTTGTCGGGGTGCTCGACAAAGCGGTCAAGCAGATCCTGCTGCAACATCCGGCGCCTGGCGAGATCGAGGAAGGTGATGTGTTTATCACCAACGATCCCCACAGCGGCGGTGTCACCCATCTCAATGATGTGGTGCTGGCAATGCCGGTCTTTGCCGAGGGTCGCTTGCTGGCCTGGACCGCAAATATCGCTCACTGGAACGACGTCAGCGGTATGGTGCCGGGCTCGCTGTCGACCGAGGCCACGGACATTTTTCAGGAGGGCCTGCGTCTGGCGTCGGTGAAGCTGATCAGCCGAGGCCAGCCGATTCGTTCGGTGTTACAGATTCTGCGCTGCAATACGCGGATGCCGGATTTCATGGAAGGCGACCTGTGGGCCGGCATTGCTGCCGTACGTGGCGGCGCCACACGCTTGCAGGCACTGAGTGGGAAATACGGCATCGAGGTGTTCCTGGCGGCGATGCAGGCCTTTATGGAGCTGGGCGAGAAAACCTCGCTGAGCGCGCTACGCAGCTTGCCGCCCGGGCGACTGCAAAAAGAGGAATTGCAGGACGACGGCAGCGTGTTCAAGGTTGCCATTCAGATCAGCGAGCGCGAACTGATCATCGACCTGCGGGACAATCCCGACCAGTGCGCAGGCCCTACCAACCTCAGCCGCGATGGTGCAGTGGTCGCAGCTCAGATGGCGTTCAAGGCGCTGACTGCGCCGCAAGGCGTGACCAATGGCGGCACGTTTCGCCCACTGCGCGTGCTGACCCGCCCCGGCTCGCTGTTCGATGCACGCCCCCCCGCCGCCGAAGGGTTCTATTTCGAGAACCTGATCCGCGTCCACGACCTGCTCCTGCGGTGCCTGGCCGAGCGTTTTCCGGAGCGCCTGCCCGCCGGCAACTTCGCCTCGGTGTGCGCCACCATTATCGGCGGCGTGCACCCCGACACCGGGCGGGCCTTCACCCTGGTGGAACCCGAGATTGGTGGCTGGGGCGCCGAGCGCGGGCGTGACGGTAATAACGCCGTGTACTCGGGTCTGCATGGGGAGACCTTCAACTGCCCTGTTGAGGTGTGTGAAGCCCGTTATGGCCTCTACGTCGAACGCATGGCCCTGAATGACGAGCCGGGTGGGCATGGGCAGTTCCGCGGAGGTCGCGGGATCTGCATCGACTACCGCGTTCGCGCCGATGCCAGCTTTCTGACCTGCGGCTATACCCGCGCCGTCATTCCACCCTGGGGCCTGGAGCAAGGCCTGCAAGGCACGCCCAATTACATCGTAGTCGTCCGCCAGGATGGCGCGCACGAACGCTATGCGATGGCCAGCAGCATCAGCCTCAACGCCGGTGATCTGGTGCGGGTACGCACCGGGGCCGGCGGTGGCTATGGCCTGCCGGCAGACCGCGATCCGCAGGCGGTACGGGACGACGTGAAAAATGGCTACGTCGATGTCGACACCGCCCGCTCGGTCTATGGCGTGCCGCTTTGATCCAGCAACCGTTGCAGAGGTAACCCATGTTCGCAGCAACGGTTGATACCCGACGCCACCAGGCCGCAGCGATCGAAGGCGCAATGGCGTGATCGTTCATCTCACATAACAACAAGAGAGACTCATCATGTTTACACCGCATCTGCTGCGCCTCGGCGCGGGGCTTTTCTTCGCCTTCAGTCTGACCCACGCGGCCACCGCCCGCGCCGAACAATTCATCGGTTTCGGTCAACCGGGACTGCCCGGCAAGTGGGCGCTGGAATCATTTCCGGTGTTCAACCGTACCGCCGAAGGCAACGTGCGTGCCGGTGGCAATACCGTGCTGGCGTACTTCTCCGAAACAGGCTTTACCGATACAACGCGTGACCAGTTGCAGTTCTGGGTCGGCGCGATTCCGGGCTACGCCAGCAACAAGGATGCACGGGACGCCAGCCCGTGGGGGATTGCTTCGCCCAATCTAGGATTTTCCTATTACTACAACGTGGTCGAACCCACCACCGAGTACGGATCGGACGACTACACCACCTTCTGGACCAACCCGACCCTGATGGTCGAATTCCCCAATGGCAATGACGAGGTGGCCGGCTACGGCGCCTTCGCCAATCGCTATGCCGTGAGCTTCAGCCTCGCCAACTATCTGCGCGTCGGGCGCTTTGCGGTCACCTTCATACCCGCCGGTATTCATTACGCCGCCCGTAACCGCAATGCCACCGACGTTGGCACGGCTGATCCGCAGCGCCTGCGTGGCGGTGTCAGCCTGTGGCTGGCCGACGTCGCTGCCGGCTACCTGGTCACCGACGATTTATGGCTGGGCGTGCATCACGTTTATCACATCAACAACACCGCCGCGTCTGACGTTGCTGAATCGCGGGTTGGAAAGATCGGCCCGTCCATGACGTACACCGGCTTTGCCCAACAAGGGTTCTACCTGTCTGCCAATCTGAATTTCGACTACTACCGCAGCGCCAACCTGTCTCGCTCCAATGAGCTGACCATGGCACTGGTGAAGTTCTTCTAAGCGCGTTTTTACAAGGAATACAGCATGGACACTCATACCCTCGCCACCCAGCCACAGGATGTTCCCGTTAGCGTGCGTTGGCTCAACCCCATCGGCTGCCCAACCTTCGACGCGCCGATTGCCGACTTGCTGCATGGCATCAAGCAACCGTCCACCCAAATCGAAGTGGTGTCGTTCGACATGCCACACAGCCCGACACACCTGGAATATCGCGCGTATGAAGCACTTACCTATGAGCGCACCCTGCGCATCGCGCGCGATTGCGGCCAACAACAGATCGACGCGCTGGTGATTGGCTGCTTCTACGACCCGGCCCTTGAGGATGCGCGGGAAATTTCCGGCGACACAATTGTCGTCGCGCCTTGCCAGGCCAGCCTGCAGGTGGTCGGGCACCTGGCCAATCGGTTTTCGATCATCGTAGGCCGCACCAAATGGATGGAGCAGATGCACGAACGGGTACGACGTTATGGCGCGGCGGACCGGCTTGCGTCGATGAGGCCGCTGGGTATGGGCGTCGATGAATTCCAGAAAGACCCGGCCGTCACCCGTCGCAGAATCATTGAGCAAGCCATGCTCGCCGTCGAAGAAGATGGCGCTGAAGCGATCGTGCTCGGCTGCACCATCGAATTCGGTTTCTTCGAACAGGTGCAGCGTGAAGTCGGTGTTCCCGTGATCGACCCGGTGGTGGCCGCTTTCAAGATGGCCGAGACCCTGGCCGGCATGAAGCGCCGGTTTGGCTGGTCACCCAGCCGGGTGGGGAGCTGCGAGCCGCCACCGGAAGCCGAAATGAAGGCGTTCGGGCTGTTTCAAGGGCCGGTGCCGATTGGCAATCGAGTCAAGGCGTAACCCTCTCTCACTGGGATAAACCACCATGAACACCACCCCTTCGACGCCCTTGATGGATGGCTACACGTCTTACCGGCAGGTGGGCGATGTCTTCAGGGATGTCCCCCTGACGCGCGAACACCTTAAGTGTTGCCTGGCGCTGTTCTTTTTACTGGCCATCGAGGCCTGGGAGATGATGATCATCGTCTACACCGCGCCGTTGATCGCTCAGGACTTTGCCCTGGATACAGTCGCCGTGGGCAACCTGATCGGAGCCATGTTCATCGGCATGCTGCTGGGCGCGCTGCCGTGGGGCAATGTCGCTGAACGTATCGGCCGTAAAAAAGCGATTCTTTTGAGCCTGGTGCTCTACGGCATGATCTCGATGGCCAGTGCTTTTGCCCCCGACTACATCAGCCTGTACGCATTGCGCTTGCTATCCGGCATCGCCGTGGTGGGCATGATGGTGGTCATCTTTGCCCACTATCAGGAGCTGTTGCCGGTGCGACATCGCGGCGCGCTGACCGTCTACCTGGCCTCGGGTTGGCCGATCGGTATGCTGCTGGCACTGGGGGCAACCGTCTGGCTGATGCCTTGGGGATGGCGCGCAATCATCGTGTTGAGTTCATTGGGCAGCGTGTGGGCGTTGGTGATCGCGTATTGGGTGCCGGAGTCGCCGTACTGGCTGGCCAGGGTTGGCCGTCAAGCCCAGGCGCGAAAGGTGATCGAACGTCTCAGCCGTGGCGCGGTGCAAGTACCCGAAGACTGCCAGTTAGGGGTCGACCAGACGACCCGGGGCCGGCAACGGGACCTGTTCACTGCGCCGATGCTGAAGATCAGCACCTTGCAGATACTCGTCAATTTCACCTTTTCCTGGGGTTACTGGGGCCTGCAGACCTGGCTGCCGACCCTGCTGCAACAGCGCGGCCTGAGCCTGCCGCAAAGCTATGGTTTTATCGCGTTGTCGGCGGTGTGCATGATCCCGGGCTACATGACCGCCTCCTGGTTGACCCACCGCTTCGGGCGCAAAAAGATCCTCATTACGTTCATCAGTGCCGCAGTGCTGGCGGGCTACGGCTTTGCCAATTCACAGTCTCTGGAGATGCTCTATCTGAGCAACTTCGCACTGGCGTTTTTCAGCCTTGGCGCCTGGGGGGTCTGGGGGACGTGGGTGTCGGAACTGTACCCCACGCCATTGCGCACGCTGGGGTATGGCTGGGCGATCTTTGCCCAGCGCGTGGCCAACATCCTCGCGCCCTCACTGATAGGCGCGCTGGTGGCCTATGGCGCGTCGTTCAACGTGACCACCACCTTCATCAATGCCTTTATGTTGGTTTCTGTACTGCTGGTGGTATTTATCCCGGAAACCGAGGGCGAGGCATTGCGTTGATCGGCAGGCAGTTAGCGCTGTTTCGCAATGGACAGCGCGCTCCTGCCCGACAGCGCGCTGCCGGCCGGTCCGTTTGAATAGAGCGCTCCCGCACCCTGCGGGGGAACTCTCACTTTAGAAACGGAATTCATCATGAACACCTCGTTACCGGGCAAAAGGCTGGTATTTCCAATGCAGCGCGGTCCCTTCCAGAATAACGGCGCCACACCCTGGTACTCGACCATAGCGCTGGGTACACCGGGTCAGCCGTTGAAGCTGGCCATCGACAGCGGGACCAATATCACCTGGGTGACCTCGACACTGTGCCCACCCGATCAATGCACTCACTTTGGCGCAGGTCGGTTCGACTATCAGGCGTCGAGCAGTTTTACCTTCACCGATTGCCTGCAACGCCCGTACAGCTTTGGCCCCTGGGGCACCCTGCAGATTGAATCAGCCTCGGACGTACTGAACACGCCCAGCGGCGCTACGTTGCCAATGAAGCTGTTTCTCGCGGCGGGCTATGGCGGCGCACAGTTCAAACAGCTGGACTGGGATGGCGGGATTGGCCTGCCGTGCAGCAGCGCCTATGTCGAAGGCCGCAGCTCATTCCTGTTTCAGGAGCTGCTGCGCAGCGGACAGCTCGACCCGGCCCATCCCTACGTAGCCTTCGATTGGAACGCTAATGATCGAGGGGGCACCTGCCAAATGGGCGCCATCGATCAATCCAAAACCCACGGGCCGCATGTGTTTCTGCCGTGGTCGATGTACAGCAAAGTGCCTGGCGTGGAGTACATCTGGTCTGCCGACCTGAAGTCCTATTCGGTGGGCGATGAAACACTGGCCACCGACGTCACGTTCGCGCTGGACTCTGGATCCTCTCAGTTCAAAGGGGATGACCGCATCATGCAGCAAACCCTGGCGCGGATTGCCCGGGGAGGAAGTCCTGAGGTCGTGCTGGAATTTGCCGAAGGTGAGATCACCCTGGGGGCGCAGTTGTACAACGTGCTGATCGAAGAAGGCCCCGACAAGGGCAGGACGCTGCCACAATTTGCACCGTTGGGATTGGCGGACCTGGTACTGGTTGGCTCACTGGTCATGGAGCATTGCTACACCGTGTACGAATACCAGGTGGTGAAATGCGGGCATGAGGTTTACTCGTTGGCACCGGTGGGCGTCTGGTTGTTCAACCGGCCGGACGGGCCGCAGATCATCACGCGATCTTCATCGCGTGGTTTTATTGCGGGCGCACGACCGGTGGCGACGGGCAAGGTCACCCTTCCCGCTCCCGCCGTTCACCCCCTGCGTTCGACGTCTGTAGCGGGCACCTGGAAAAATGACTATGGCTCGGTGATGACGCTTACCGTCACAGGCAACCAGATTTCAGGGATTTACCAGTCGTCCACCGGGTCCACCGGCAAGTACGCAGTATCGGGCTACCAATCAAGCTCTGCGGCGACAGCGAATCTAGGCCTGCCCGTCGCACTCGCCATCGACTGGCATTCCATGGGTGAAGAGCCAGCGGACCCAAGCTGGAACTGGACATCCGGGCTCTGTGGCCAAATCAGCCTTGTGGAACATGAAGAGGTGCTGGAGCTCTCGCACCTTCTGGTGGCCAGCAGTGACTTTCCGGGGTTGGCGCAGCAGGGTACCTACGTCGACACGCTGCGCTATCGTCGGTGCAGCCCTGGTGTGACAGAGCGTCTGGACGCAAACACCTTCCTTCAAACGAAGATCGATAACCCATTAACCGGCCGTTGGATGACACCTGATGCAAACGTGCTGACGCTGACTGTAGAGGCGCAGAGCAAAGGCCGCTTTGGCCGCGTGACTGGCACGCTGTCAGGCCCTGCAGGAGCGATGGAGGTAACCGGGTTCACCGACATCTGCGCTGTTGAACGTGGGCTCACCCTGCAATCGACAGCAATCACTGCTGCGCTGGAAACCGGCGTACTGTCGCTGTGCGGCACGCTGGATTTGAAGAGCGACGTGCTTGAATTGTCAATCCTGACCTGCACACCCACCGCGCCAACCCTGACCTATGTACAGACACGGTTGTCGTCAGCCACGTTCAAGCGGATCAGCTAGTCTGCTTTCCAGCGATTGTAGTACTCACGATTAGCGAGGCTCGCAGCGTCTCGGACAACCTTCCAGACCACCGACCAGAGCTGCGAAACACTCTAGGTCTCCAATGCGCAGCGCAGGGTGCTCGACAGGCTTCGAATCCTCCCCGGTCAGCGCTTGAAAACCTCAGTGGAGATTGGTGAGGCCCTGGACGCATCTGTTATCCAGGTGGATGCAGGCATGAAGCGCGTCAGTCGCGATCCGCATCCGACTGGTTGAGAAACACCAGCACGCCCAAAATCGCCGCATAGAACTTGAATGCCGCGTTCTGGCCATTCCATTCCTCGGATTGCCACATCAAGAACCACTCGCCGCCGATCACCATAAAGCCGAAGAACCAGACCAGCAGGCCCACAGTGAAGCCCGCAACGGCGCAGGCCTTGGCGCGGTTGAACTGCTGACCACTGCGGTGCCTGGCACGCCACAACATCAGCACCCCGGCGCTCAGCAGTATGGCCGTCAACGCCTCTGTGGCAATGATCAACCAATAGGCGCCATGCCACAGCCATGGCGCATGGATCGCGCGCGACATGGCGCGATTACCGGGAAAGGTGGTGTCCATGCTCAGTACGTGCTGGACGAAGTTGAAATTGGACGTGTAATCACTGAGGTTATTGAACGCCGCTAGCGCAGCGAAGGCCGCCAACATCGCGACCATGACCATTTTTGCGTAACGGGTAAGCATGCTGATTTCCTGAGTGAGCGCTGAAGTGCTCAGCACGCTACACCTGCGCCACAGCGCGAAATCCGGCAAATATCCGTTTGTTAAGTAAGAACCGTCTGAATCGCCTGCGCACAACGGTCGACAGGGTGCTTAGTCTTTCCGAGAGAAGAATTCAGTCGAGACTATGCTCAAGTTTTTGGACTGCCTCCGGCGAGAGACGCCGCAAGCGTATTGGAATCGATCAGGGCTTGAGCGTATTTGCGACCGCGAAAACCCCGTAAGGGTTATGAGCACGTTTTTCTCAGTGTTTGGAAGGACGGATCCTGAACCAGATCGAGTACATCGCAGGGAGGAAGACCAGGGTCATGACAGTCCCTCCCAGGGTGCCTCCAATCAAGGTGTAAGCCAGGGTGCCCCAGAATACTGAGTGGGTCAGTGGAATGAAGGCCAGGATCGCAGCCACGGCCGTGAGCAATACTGGTCGAGCGCGCTGTACCGTTGCTTCAACCACCGCGTGGAATGGATCCAGCCCCTCCTTTTCGTTTAGATCGATTTGGCCGATCAGGATCAGGGTATTACGCATAAGAATCCCGGACAGCGCGATCAGCCCGACAAGGGCGTTGATACCGAAGGGCTGGTTGAACAGAAGCAATGTCGGCACGACGCCAATCAACCCAAGCGGCGCGGTAAGAAACACCATCACCATCGCCGCTATCGATCGCACCTGAAGGATGATGATCAGCAAAGTGATTGCGATCATGATCGGAAACAGCGGCAGCAACGCGACAGTGGCCTTGGCGGACTCCTCAATGGATCCAGCCTGCTCAATGCGATAGCCGTTCGGCAGGCTATTCATGATCGGTTGCAGCTCCTTGATGATCCTGGAGGACACATCCGGAGGTTGCAGATGCTCAGCAATGTCGCCGCGCACAGTGAGGGTGGGTACGCGGTCGCGACGGCGCAGAATCGGATCCTCCATACGTACTCCGACCTCTCCTATCTGTGAAAGAGGAATGCGCTGACCGGCGGAGCCCACGAGCGTAAAGCCCTCGATCTTCGCAGGGTCCAGGCGGATATTACCCGCTGCTCGCCCCATTACCTCAACTGAACGGATGCCTTCGCGCACAGAAGTGATGGGGATACCGGAAAGCAAAAACTGCAACTGTTGGGCAACCGAGCTCGACGTCAGGCCGACTGCCTGCAATCGATCCTGATCCAGAGAGAAATGCAGCGTGGGCACTCGTGATCCCCAATCGCTGTTGACCGTCCGCAGCATCGGACTCGCCAGCATGACGGCTTCAACCCGTGCTGCGATCTCACGCAATGTGTCGGGGTTTGGTCCCGTCACGCGATACGCCACAGGAAACGGCGAGTAAGGGCCAAACACGAGTTGTGTGACGCGAACCCGAGCTTCAGGTGCGAGTCCTTGGGCCACCGCCTCGCGAATCCTTAGCTTGAGCGCCTCACGTGCTTCCTGGCTGTCTGTCAGTACCACGATTTTTGCGAACGAGGGGTCCGGCAATTCCGGAGCCATTGCCAGATAAAAACGCGGCGAACCCTGCCCGATGTAAGACGTGACGATCTTTGCTGCATCCTGCTTTTGCAGCCATGCCTCTACTTTTGCTGTTGCGGCATTGGTCTGCTCAATGGATGTGCCATAAGGCATCTGCACTTCGATCAGCACCTCCGGACGATCCGAGGTCGGGAAGAATTGTTTTTTAACCAGCCCCATTCCGAGAATCGCCACGATAAACGCGGTGATTACTGCGCCCGCCACCCACCCTTTGCGGGCGATAACGTGGGCCAGTACTCGTCGAAAACGGTTGTAATGTGCCGTGTCATAGATCGCAGCATGCCCGCCTTCAACCGGCTTGATTTCAGGCAGCATCTTCACACCCAGATAAGGCGTAAAGACCACTGCGACTACCCAGGAGGCAATCAAAGCGATACCGACAATCCAGAACATGTTGCTGGTGTACTCGCCAGCAGTCGACTGCGCAAAACCATTAGGCATGAAGCCAACAGCAGTCACCAATGTGCCGGCAAGCATGGGTGCCGCTGTGTGACTCCAGGCGTAAGCCGATGCCTTGATCCGGTCGTAACCTTCCTCCATTTTCACCACCATCATTTCGATGGCAATGATGGCGTCGTCGACTAACAGGCCCAGCGCCAGGATCAATGACCCCAAAGTGATTCGGTCAAAGTTCTTGCCCGTGGCTTCCATCACGACGAAGACGATAGCCAGTGTGAGCGGCACAGCCGCAGCAACCACCACCCCGACCCGCCAGCCCATACTGAGGAAGCACACCAGCATCACCACGAGCAGCGCGACGAAGAACTTGATCATGAACTCGTCAACGGCCGAACCAATGTTTACCGACTGGTCAGTGACCTTCGAAAGTGTCATGCCCAATGGCATGCTTTGATTGATGTCAGCCGTCTCGGCATCCAGCGCTTTACCGAGGTCAAGACCATTCCAGCCGTCGCGCATCACGATACCCAGTAACAACGCAGGCTCGCCCTGGTTGCGCACCAGAAAAGTTGCAGGGTCCTCGTAACCGCGCTCCACTGTCGCGACGTCAGAAAGCTTCAGCGTTTTAGCCCGCACGACAATTGGCGTGTTGCGGATTTTTTCAAGCGTGTCGAGGGCCCCCTCCAAGCGCAGCAACACCTGGGGCCCACGGGTTTCAATGGAGCCTGCAGGTGTCAAAACGTTCTGGTTATTGAGTGCCGAAAAAATGTCCTGAGGCGAGACGCCCAAGGTGGCCAGGCGGTCATGGGAGAACGATACGAAGATGCGTTCGGCCTGCTCACCGATGATATTGATCTTCTTCACGCCAGGGACATGCAGCAGACGCTGGCGCAGCACTTCAGCGTCGCGCACCAGTAACCGCTGCGGTTCGCCCTTGGCCTTCAACGCAAAGAGCGCAAAGGTCACGTCCGAGAATTCGTCATTGACCATCGGACCGATAACGCCCGCGGGCAAGGTTTTCGCCGCATCACTGAGCTTTTTACGCGCCTGATAAAACGCCTCCTGCACTTGAGACGGCGGGGTTTTGTCCAGCAGTGACACCATGGTGAATGCCAGACCGGCCCGGGTGTAGGTCTCGCTACGGTCGTACCATTGCAATTCCTGCATGCGTTTTTCAAGCGGCTCAGCGACCAGATCCTGCATTTCCTGCGCAGTTGCGCCAGGCCATGCAGAAATGACGGTCATTTGCTTGACGGTAAACGGTGGATCTTCCGCACGCCCCAGTTTGAAAAATGAGAGCGTACCGGCCACTCCGATCAGGAAGATGAGAAACAGCGTGATGGACCGTTCGCGAACGGCCAGTGCAGACAGATTGAAACGTCCCACGCTCATGGTCGTTCCCCGGTGCCGCCAGTACCCGGCATCAGCACTTCTTCACCTTCGTGAAGTAAATGTGCCCCCAGTGCCACGACCTGCTCACCGGTCTCAAGAGCGCCACTGACCCTCGCCGAATCGTCACTGAGACCCAGCACTTGAACAGCACGCCAGGTCACTTGTGTGGGCGTACCGGCAATGACCCAAACACCCGGCCCCTGACCAAGGTCATGGATGGCGGCAATGGGTACCGTCAGCGCATCCTGTGCACCTTTGCTACCCGCAATGTCGAGCGTGACCGTTGAGCCCAACGGCGCATTGGCATTTGCGCCCTCGAGCACATACCTGGCTTCGAAAGTGCGCGTAAGCGGATCCGCAGCGTCTGAGAGCAGCCGTAGTGTTGCAGGGAAAACGCTCGCACTGTTGCCGTACAACCTGGCCTGAGCCTGGTCACCAATGGGCGGGCGCAATGTTTCGGGTAACTGGACAATGGCTTCCCGCTGTCCAGTCTGTGCGAGCCTGACCACGGGCTGGCCGGCGCTGACGACTTGTCCGGGTTCAGCCAAGGTGTCGACCACTACGCCATCGGTGTCAGCCAGTAAAACGGCGTACCCGGTTGCGTTACGAGCAACGTTGGCCTGAGCCTGCGCGGCATTCAGGTCTGCCTTTGCCGTGTCAGCCTGGGACTTTATGCGGTCGTAGGCTGAAGCGGAGATGGCACCGGCCGCTACCAGCTTGCGATTACGGGCTTCATCCTCCTCGGTCTGCCTGGCTCTTGCTGCAGCCGCCGCAACCGCCTGCTGTTGGACCTGCGCCTGCAAGCTGAGATCAATGGGGTCAAGACGCATGAGCGGCTGACCTCGTTTGACGGTTTGACCGGTATCGACCAATCGCTCCAGCACCTTCCCGGACACTCGAAATCCCAAGTCGCTCTGAACGCGCGCGACCACGACACCGGTAAAGGAACGCTCGGTGTTATCAGCCCTTGCGACAGCGGCAGCCCTGACCAGAGGCGGTTGATTACGAGGATCACGCGCACTTGACGGTTCACCGCATGCGGTCAAAACGAAAGGAAGTATGCAAGCGGCAATGGTTGCGGGTCTGAACCGGAGCATGGGATCCCTTACTTCAAGAAATGAGCAGGGAACCGATTCTCCGCATAGTGACCAAATTAGTCAATGGTCACAATCAGGGAGCGAGACTTCTCAGTATCAAGGCCGATAGGTGGGCGGGCGCCGTCGACACACTGTCCAGGTTGTACTGCAATTGCACCGGATTAATGTAGGGACGCATAACCAGGTGAATCGCTTGAACGGCTTCATCCAGCGGAGTTTTGCGCTCAAATTCACCAGACTCTCTGCCCTCAAGCAGAATCTGCTTGATCAACAGGCTGATTCGCTCGTCATGCGCAACTGCGGAGGGCCACTGATCACGGCCTGCCACCGCCGCAATGTCATACAGCTTGCGATCGTGAAAAAACAAGTCACTGCCCGCCTCGACAATCGAACGAAACAACCGGCGCAGCTTCTCGGAGGCGGTGGGTGCTGCACTGATTGCCGAGCTTACGATATCCATGATCATGGCCAGCCGATTCGAGCAGATGACCTCCCCGATGGCCTGCTTTGAGTCGAAAAATTTATAGATGTAAGCCTTTGAAAAACCGATAGCTTTGGCAAGGTCGGAGACCGTGGTTTTCTCGTACCCGTAGTGCCCGAAATGCTGGGTTGCCGCTTCGACAACCTGATCGCGAATGCTGTGATCGGATGGGCCGCGCGATGGCGGCGTCTTGATTTGATTAGTCATGTTTCCAGCTTAGCGCTGTGAGTACTCGTTGACAAATAGTGACGACTTTTAAATATAGTCACCAGCTTGATCAATTGTTGCGTGTCCACAGCCAGCTATTGACCCTGGCCCTGACGAACCACACGCTGAAGCCTCAATGGGTAACCAAGGAAGAACCGATGCCAGAACACACTTTTGGACCTGGGCCTGGCGCGCGGCGTCACCAGCGCCAGCTTGGCCGCCCTGCCGGTGCTGGCTCTGGTGATTGCGGGGGGGGGGGGGGGGGTGCCAACGGAGGACATGTCGCCCGAATTGGAGTCCGCCGACAGGGTCAAGCGCATGCCTGAAACAACCACGCAGTACGTGGAGATTGGCGACGCCACGCACTTCAGCTTTAGGTCAATCTGCAGGCCGGGCGGTATGGCGTTGATTGAAGAGAGCTCGCCCGGGGATGGCATGATTTGCCGGGATGGTGAGGGGCTCGGCCGCGGGCAGTGATTCAGCAGATCAGCCGTTTTCTGGCAAAGTGGTTTCAGCATTAACCGATACGCAGGGCAATCGCTACTGATTACCACGGATGGAGACTGCGATCTCGGAGACATGCTGCCTACGCTATCCAGCGTCCGCTTTTAGCCGAAAGTAGCATGTCAACCTGAGTACAGACATTTCTCTGTCTAGTCCTGAAATAGGTTTACACCTGTTTCAGTCTCAAAACGCCTGATGCACCGCATCGGGCGTTTTGTATTTCAGGGATAAGTGCGGCCGCTCCCCGTTGTAGATCAGCACCGACTCATCCACCATTTTTACGGCATCCGCCAAATCTTTGGGCCGGTGCAGCAAAAACTCAGTTTTCAAAATCCCGTTTACCCGCTCTGCCATCGCGTTCTGATAGCAATCGTAGCCGTCCGTCATTGAGCACTTGATCCCATGCTTGGCGTGCATTTGCTGGTACAGGTCGGAGCAGTATTGGGCCCCGCGATCCGAGTGATGGATCAGCGACTGCATGGATTTCCTCTGGCTAACAGCTTTCTGCAATGCTTTGACCACCGACTCCGTATGCAGGCTGTCATGCACATGATGACCCACGATCTTGCGTGAGTACGCGTCTGTTATCAGGCTGACGTAAACAACACTTTCCCGCGTGGGCAGATAGGTAATATCTGCAACCCAAACCTGCTCGGGCCTGCCAGCGACAACTTGTTCCGGGCCTGCTTTGAGCAGGTTGGGATGGCGGCGGAACCGATGATGGCTATGCGTAGTTTTATGATAAGCACGCTTTCGAGGAACCAGCTCTCGCGCTTCGCGCAAGATGGAAAAAAGACGGTCTCGACCAACAATTACCTGCGCTTCAGCCTCAGTGCTCATCAGATAATGCAGCTTGCGCGTGCCTAACCTCGGCTGGCGACGCCGCTTTTCCAGAACAAAGTCCACTACTTGCTGGTCTTGGTGAGCTCTCGCATCAACGGCTCGGTTACGTTTGTAATACGCTTGGCGCGAAATTCCCATGAACAGGCAAGCCCTGGTAATGCTCAGGTCTTGGATTTGCCCTTGCGAGAGGACTTGCCGGGTCGCTTTTTTACGATGGACACACCGTAATCATTTTTCAAGACGTTCACGACAGCTTCAAAGAACTGGGCCCTTTGATTGCTCAGCGCCAACTGTTCTTCAAGCTCTTTAATCCGCTGCTCGGGTGTCAGCGGGAGGTGGGGGTCGGTCATCGGCCTGCTCCGCGGCGCTCGGATTGAGGCGCCTTGGCTCCAGTCCTGTCGGCCATGCTTGCGTAGCCAAACCAGTACCGTGGACCGGCCCTGAATGCCAAAGCGCCGTTGAGCCTCTTTATAACTCAACTCGCCTTTTTCGACTTGGTCTACGACCGACAATTTAAAAGCTAGCGTGTAATCGCGTTGGCTGCGCCTTTTTCCCGTATCCATTGAGTCCTCCTGAAGAAAGGTCAGAAGGTGTAAACCTTATTCAGGACGGGACACTCAGGCAAAAAAAAGCCACTCATCTGAGTGGCTTTTTTCTGAATCTTGGAGCGGGAAACGAGACTCGCACCTGGCGTCCGACCCTTTGAAATCTAAAGGGTTTCTTTTCTTGCCGGAGCAGGAAAAGACTCAATTCTGGACTCATTATTGGATCGTTTCAACAGCAAAAAAACCGAACTCCAAGGGAGGCTGTTCTGCGCTTAGCCAGCTATCAACCAGATGGTATCAGTAGCGTAGGTCCACTCTGAAAACACCCGCGCCGTTGACCACTCCTGATCATCTTCAAAAATCTCCACTTTCAACCCACCTACAAGCTTCAAGGGCTGCTGTTCTGCGTATCTGCCCGCTTTTGGTCGACTCCTGCCGTTTGGTGACAGGCAGAAACCGGCCAAAGGCGGACATCAAAGCATGGAGAAACAAATCCTCCCATTTACCCCCTGTCTCGCCTCCTTCCGACTAGTAAGTATTCTGGCCGGCATGAGGCGACCCCGTATTAGCACGTGCAGGTGCAGCAGGCTCATACGGGACAAATGATTTAAGAGAGAATCGGGATGTCAGCCAGCATGTCCTTAAGCGTGATGGCATCCCACGGCAGATGCTCGGTGATACCTAAACCAACTACATCAGTCGCCCTGGATACATCGTTGATCAATCGCACCACTTGGGCCGCGCTCATTTTCCCTGCTGGAAAAGCCTCATAAGGATCGCTCGCCGGGTTGGGCTCACCGAAGAACACCGAGCGAAACTCAGTCGGGTTCAGAACATCCAGGTCAAAGTGGATGGCCAGATGCTTGATTTCGTTGAGACGGATCCACTCCAGTACGCTTTCACTGGACGAGATCAGCGCTTCTGGTGTTGCAACACTCAGACTGTGGCGTTCGATGAATTCAGCTTCCTGGCGGGTCAGACCATCCTGCCGCAGCCCTGCAAACATCACCTTCTTCGGATCAATGTGCACCTTTACTTGAGCTGCCAGCGTTGCGTCTCCTTCACCGAGCAGGTTGGCCATTACCATCGTGTGGGCGTTGCAATACTCTTTCGGGTTTTTGATATCCGGGTGTGCATCTATCCAGAGGATAGCGAGCTGGCCGTCGTACCGTTCGTTGAGGTAAGCGAACGGGGCCTGGTCGACCAGGCAGTCGCCTCCAAATACCACTATGCGGTCTGGGCGATGCTCATTAAGTACTTCAGTTGTTGCCTGGAGCTGCTCCATGATCGCTTCACGATGGGCTACGCCATCCTGAATCACCGTCTTCTGCCCGGTGTAGGGCTTTACGGGAATCTCGATCAGAGGGCTGGTACTGGCCGGCGCCAGGAAGGCTAGTAGCTCTGCACCGAACCCGGTTGGCGGATTGTCACCACCTTGCCACTGGGGAATCTTCAGGCGAAGTGTTTTACGTGGGCCGGCCAGCTCGATGGTGAGCTCGCTTTCCTTAACGTTGGCAATCGGCTGGAGCACATCACCATTGAACGGACGCATTTCAAGCTGAGCTTCCAATCGGTTTGGCAGGTCTGGGTTAGCCAGGGCTGCTTTGCCAATGGCTAAAACGCTCGCGCCTGCATCCAGCACCTTGCCGGCACTCTCCAGATCTTCCAGGCCGCCATTGGCAATGATCGAAACGCCAGGGGCGTAACGGTGCGCGAGGGACACCAGGGTATCCTGGCCTTCGGGGAAGGCTGGCTTTGAAGCGTCGTATTCAGTCACATGGATGAAGTCTGCGCCTGCTTGCGCAAGAGCACTGAAAATGATCTGCGCGTCAGCTTCGCCGCCAGGCCACTTACTGGTGAAATCGTTCACCTTGCCTTGTGAGATCCGGATGCCGACCCGAGCTAACTGACCGATTTCCTTTTTGACCTTCTCTACGATTTCCGCCAGCAGCGAGACCCGCCCCTGGGTATTTCCACCCCAGCGATCAGTGCGTTTGTTGGTCTCGTAGCTTAGGAACTGATCGAGCAAATAGCCGTTGGCACCGTGAATCTCGACGCCGTCGAAGCCCGATATGCGTACAGCGCGAATCGCTGAGCTGACGAAGCCCTCGACGATTTCAGCGATTTGCTGCTCGCTCAATTCTTTCGGTTCGGCGTAATCGCCCTTGCCGTAGTAGAAACTCAGTTGCTGACCCTTTGGCTTGATCGCCGAAGGCGCGACGGTTTCGGTGCGAAAACGATTACTCTGGCTGAGCGCGCCCGAGTGCATTATCTGAGCGAAGAAACGGCTACCCCTGGCCTGAACCGCCTGCACGGTGGCCACCCAGGCGTGCGCTTGTTCGTCGTCAGCCAAGCCAGGCTGGAATGCGTATCCCTGGGAGTAATTCCTGTCGGTATAAAGCCCTTCGGTAGTAACCAGACCGAAACCACCCTGTGCGAAGCGCAGGTAGTACTCATGCATCGCCGCAGTGATTTTGCCATGCTCAGTGGCAGTGACGCGGGTCATGGGGGCAACAGCAAGATGGTTCTTCAGCTTCAAACCGTCTATTTGAGTGGTTGCCAAAACTCGAGGTATTACTTGTGCAGTCATGATCTCAGTCCTCATCAAAATTCTTGGACTGTTGGACGAATCACGATTTCGTTGATGTCCACGTCCTGGGGTTGTTCGATGGCATAGGCGATGGCGCGGGCGACTGAATCGGAGGAAATCTGGTTGGCCTGATAGAAGCCTTTCACCACCTCCGCAGTGTCGCTATCGCAGGTGTGGTGCTTGAGCTCAGACTCAACCGCGCCGGGAGAGATGATTGTAGAGCGGATGTTATGGCCAATCTCGCTGCGCAAGCCTTCAGCGATCGCCCGCACAGCGAACTTGGTGGCGCTGTAGACACTGCCGATGGGTGCAAAGACCTTGATGCCGGCTACCGACGAAATATTGATGATATGCCCGCTGTTCTGAGCCTCGAAGCGTGGCAGTACGGCCGCGATACCATAGAGCACGCCTTTGATGTTGATGTCGATCATGCGATCCCATTCATCAACCCTGAGCTTGTTGATCGGCGCCAGCGGCATGGTGCCGGCGTTATTAACCAGCACATCGATTCGGCCGAACTTCTCGACGCCGGCGGCTGCCAACGCTTCCAGATCCTCTCGACGCGTCACATCCGTTTGCACCGCGATGGCTTGGCCACCTTCAGCAGCAATCTCTGCGACTATTTGATCAAGGCGTTCCAGTCGGCGAGCACCCAGAACAACCTGTGCACCCGCACGAGCCAGGATGCGAGCTGTAGCCTCGCCCAAACCGCTGCTGGCTCCGGTAATGATGACAACTTTGCCTGCGATATTTGATTGGCTCATACGAAGAATCTCCGTTGTTGGAAAAGGTGCGTTACACCCTACCCGTCAATGAACAACCAAATAATGGGTAAACTGCTTATTTATAAACAACCAAGAGTTGCCTATGGATCGTCTTCGAGCTATCGAAATCTTCATCAAATCCGCCGACCTGGGCAGTTTTTACAAAGCGGCCGCAGTGCTGGGTATAACCCCTCAAGCCGTCAGCAAGGCCGTTCGTCAGTTGGAGGCAGAGTTAGGATTGCCGCTGTTCCGGCGTTCGCGGCGCAGCTCAAGCCTGACCGAAGAGGGGCGCACCTTCCTCGAACGAACCCGAGGCGGGGTTGCGGCGCTGGCATCGGCATGGGAACAGACCCGACAAGCCACTGAGTCTGACCAGGGGCTTATTCGTCTGACAGCACCATTGAGCTTATGTAAGAACCTCATGCTGCCACTCATCAAGAGCTTTCAGCAGGCACATCCAGATGTTGAATTCGATCTGGTGGCGGAGGATCGATACACAGATATCGTGAGCGCCGGCATTGATGTGGGCTTCAGATCAGGTTTCTCCCCCGAAGGGCAGCTCGTGGTGAGGGAACTGATGCGACTCCAACTGATCGCCTGTGCCTCTCCAGACTATCTGGATCAACACGGCGTTCCTGCCACGCGCATGGATCTGGTCAACCATGAGTGCATTGGCAGTCGTAGGCCGAATACCGGTCGGGTCATTCCTTGGGAATTCAACGTCGATGGCATCGCCGAGTACGAGCCTGTCCATGTCTCGTTCTGTACCAATGACGTAGGTACCGAATTGCAAGCCGCTTTGGCAGGCATGGGGATAGGCATGATCGATGGCATCATCGCCGCTCCCTATCTGCGCAGCGGTGAACTAGTTCCTCTGTTCTGCAGTAGCATCAGCGAGCGATACGCGATCTTTCTTTATCATGCCCATCAGCCTGACATGCCTCGGCGCGTCCAGCGCTTCATTGAGCACGCGGCCCAATATATTAAACAGCAGGCCGACAGTTTCCGCTTTGATGAAAAACAGCTTTCAGCTTTGCATCTGGGATACGTAAAGGAACTTTAAAAACCATTCAAACAGTCAGGGCGAGAATATGTAATCACTCTTGGCAGGTCCGAGAGCCAAGAGTGACTGATCCAAGCGCCACTGCCATCTTCCTTACTTACTGCAGATATCGATCCCCTATGCCTTGGCCTACAGTGCTGGCCTGTAAGCCGAGCCTCGCGGCCGCTCGCTCAGAGGCTTGTCTCGCCTGTGCGTCCATCCACATCCGGGCTTTACGCTCTTCAATCATTCGCTTCGGACCTACTTCCTCAGGCGTGCCTGAGCGAAAGGGTGGCGCTGGTGAATATTCAATAATGAGCTGCACATGTTTCGCAGCATCTTCTCCGCAGAGTTGTGCAGCCAGCGTCAGGCCAAAATCCAGACCCGCTGTGACACCTCCCCCGGTCAAACGATTTCGGTCGTGCACGACACGGCCCGTTTCATGAACAGCGCCCATGAGTGGCAACAGGTCAGCAACGCCCCAGTGCGCTGTCGCCCGATAACCGTTTAATAGTCCTGCCGCTGCAAGTACCAGCCCTCCAGTGCAGACGCCGGTCACGTATTTGGCCGAAGCACCGCGATCTGCGAGGAAACTGAGCGTCTGATGATCTTCCATTGCAACCAGAGACCCCATCAGGCCGCCAGGCACGAACAACACATCCAAATCCTTAGGGCAGTGCTCAAAGGTGGTATCCGGCGTGACGCTGATACCCACATCCGTTGAAACGGGCTCGATCGTTTTCGCGACAAGATAAATGTCACACCCGAGTATCCGAAGGATGGTCTGCGGCCCAACCAGGTCCAGTAGGGCCATACGCGGATGAACCAGCATTGCAATCTTGCGTCCAGCCCCAGGAGCCTTCGTACGTGGCATTGGCATACCCGCGTCCATTTCTTTGGCGCTAGCCTTTTCCCCGATCAGCAATCCCCCCGCCAGTGTCAGGGAGAGGGATAGAAAGTCGCGCCTTCCCGGGTATTTAGCGTCTATATCAGTCATCTTGGATATTCCTCTACCAGGGCTGAAATGATTAGAAAGAAAAAGTGCTTGAGACCAGAACCGTCCGTGGCGCGCCACGTGACACGCCTGCAACCTGCCCGGCGGATGCAGACGCCCAATAATCCTTGTTCAACACGTTCTCCACTGCCAGACGCAGTAGCACAGGCTTGTCCATCAGGCCTTTGAGGACGTAGCGAGCCCCCAGGTCATAGCGGGTCCAGGCATCGATGGACTGGGTGTTGGCAGAATCGATGTATTGCTCACCGGTACGGATCGCTCGCGCCGACAGCGTCAGTTCAGGAATCAGTGGGATATCCCACTCCCCACCGAGGTTGGCCTGATAGGGCGCGACGCCAATAGCCCGGTTACCGTCAGAGATACCGCCTGCGGTTTTAACCTGGCGTGCATCGAGCAGCATTGCGCCACCGAGTAATCTGAAGCCTGCAAGCGGCTCACCCGACACATTCCACTCAAGACCTCGGTTGCGCTGTTCACCGTCAACCCCGTAAACATTGCTTCGGGGGTCTGTAGTGCCGGCAGGTTGAGTAATCTGGAAGGCACTGAAGCTGGTAAACCAGCCATCGAGGTCAGCCTTGATACCCAGTTCTACTTGCCTGGCCACCACGGGCGCAAAGGTCTGGCCTGAGTTCTGGGCGGTAGAAGGTGCAGATGGGCCTTGCTGTAATGCCTCAACATAGTTGCCGTAGAGACTGAGGTGTTCTTGAAGCTTGATGACAGCGCCAACCGCAGGTGAGAACGTTGAGCGATCATAGGTCGAGGTTTGCGTGCCTGTCTGGGCTGAGTAGTTGGTGCTTTCGATGTTCTGCTCGCGCCCACCCAGCGTCAGTTGAAACTGTTCATCGAACATCTCAAGGGTGTCTGCCAACGCAAGGCTGGTGTAGCGCACCTGTGAGGTGCGGTGGATGTCATCCAGGCTTGCCAGCGCAGATGTATCCGGTTTGATTATGCTGACCGGGTGATAGGCATTGGAGGCGTAACTACCCAACGTCGTATTTCCAGCCTTCAGGTTCTGATTCCAGTAAGCGGTAGCCAACGTAAGGTTATGATCGACAGCGCCTGTAACGAATTGGCCGCGAAGCCCAGCTTGACCGGAAATATGTTCACCATTTGAAGGAAACGAGCGGATCGTTCCGGTGTAGTCGCCATTGGATTTAAGTGCTGTAGGTTGAACGTAGATTCCCGTCGTCTCAGTCTGGCTATAACCAAAAGACGTAAAGGCCGTCCAGTCTGGATTCAGATCATATTCACCGCGCACGACACTGTAGGAGTCGTTGCTTTTAACCTGAGTCCATGACTGGCCAAGGTTGTTATCAGCATCCACCATGGGCGGTTTTTTAACGCCGGTAGCCAGGGTTGCTACCCAATCTGGCGAATCCATGGTTTGTCGCTGGACGCCGAAGTCGCCGTAAAGACGCAATCGGTCACCCTGATAGTCCAGGCTCAACGCCATCGCACCTAGCTTTTCGGACTGGTCATCAAGGGCGGTTTCCCCTCCACGTCCCAGTCCATTGAAGCGAATACCGAAACGGTTTCCTTCACCAAAACGCCTGCCCACGTCCAGATGCATGCCCACGTCGCTCCCCGATTCGTAACTGGTTGTCAGCGTGGTGACAGGCTCGTCGGTAGCACGCTTGGGCACTATGTTGATTGCTCCGCCGACAGAACCGCCCAAAGAGATGCCGTTTATAAAGGTATCCGGGCCCTTGAAGACTTCAATACGTTCGGCGAACTCTGCCGGGTAACGCTGCTTGGGGGCCATGCCATAAAGACCGTCAAGCCCCATGTTGTAAGAGAACAGGTTGAATCCCCGGATAGAGTAAACATCGCGATAACTGGCTCTTGGGAAAATGACCCTGACCGAGGGATCGGCAGCGGTAACATCAGCGATGCTTCGTGCCTGGCTGTCAGCAATGTATTTGGAGGTGTACGCAGTTACATTGAACGGCGTATCCAGGGTATCGCGATTGCCCAGGATACCCAGTTGACTGCCTGTCGCAACCTGCTGCCCTGACGCCTCGCCGGGCAAGCTTGTCGCGTCACGAGGAGCGGGTAACCGATCACTCTGCGCATCGACATTGATAGGTAACAATTCAACAGAGGCTTTCTGACCATCAGGTAAGACATACCCTCCCCCTTCAACAGCGTATGCACTGGACGTTATACAGAGCATGCAAGTAGCCGTTGCCCAGGGCATACGACTTTTCAGAAAAACGACAAACGCCCTGGACGGCCGCGGCTCCGGGCTTGGAAATGATGCAGACATAGGGACTCACCAACGTGTAAAAGCGACCAGCCGGGATCACATCCCGGAAGGCTATAAATTCAGTATTGGTTGTTCGTGCGAGCGACACTCACACTTCCACGAAAGGCGCTAAGGGGCCTGTGGATTGAGTCCCGGGAGGGTGTGCCGTGATAGTTTGCCGGGCCAGAGGTCGGGCAACACAAAACGAGGACTGCGGGTCCGGATCAGCCAGCCCAGTGCCACGAAAAAAATCATTGCCAGCGTCAGTGTTACGGCAAATGAACACTCTCCCGACTGCGCCTTCATGCTGCCCGACGTATCCATCTTTTTTGAAGAGTCGTCCATGGACATGTGCATCGTGTGATGCCCGCCATGCATATCTGACATCCCATGGCCAACATGGGAAACCGAGGCCACTGCATTGCCGGCAAAGGCGGCCAGCATCTGACCGTGACCGACACTGCACGCAAGACCATTGAACAGGACAACGGCATACAGTAGCCAGGCAATAGGCGAGCAGTGGGTGCGGAAGAAATTCATGGCGGGTAATTTAGCATCTCTACTCCGGCCTGACACAAGTTTACTCCCGGTCAAAACGACGCAAGGCCGGTTAGATGATGAAAGCGTCCGAAAACACTCAGCATAAAGCCAGGAATAAAACTCTTGATAAAAGCGCAAAGGCTGTACATGCTATCAAATCAACCAGCATGAGCAGAAATAGTTAAAAGAAGAACCTACCCCTCGCTTGCCCCTATATTAAAAAACAACCACTAATCGGTTGCCAGTGCAGCCGTTATCTTATAATAAGAATCTCCACAGGGATATGAAACCACCTCACCACTCGTAGCGACTTGGGTATTCCTTATATGGCAGCCCATTGTTTTTGGATAATCCAATACATACTCTTCCTGCCTGATTGAACCCATGGTCATTAACTTATCATACTTTAAATCAATATTTAATTTAATCGCGTCCTTCTGCACCTCAACAGCAAAGGAGCCAACGGTACCCACTTCCAAACCCTGAAGCCGCACTTGCCCACCTTTAGAAACCCTATAATTAATCAGTTGCACGTCGCGGTACTGACGCGTTGCACTGTCTGAAATATGAATGCTAAATTTATCAACAAGCTCGCCATCTCGAATCTGTTCCGCGATGACTACGACTGCGTCGGCAGCCAAGACGCTATTCGCTAACGCGATTAGTGCGGCAAATAAAAATACTTTCATACGACCCCAGCTCCACCATCGAAACATTAGTGATTTACATGAAAAATTTTCGCCTACTCATTTTTGAGTTTGCGCGCCAGTTAGAATCCTGACACATCGTTAGGGCCAGAATAAATACCTCAAAGCACAGCGTTCTTTTCTCCCTACTGAGATACTACACTTTTAGCGGTCATCCTAACGTATTGCGGGCATGGATTGAATGCCATTTCGACAAAAGATGGTGCCCCCCTCACTCCCCATTCAGGGCATGAACTCCTTCAGCGGTCTGATTAGTTCGACGCTTCAATGGCGAAACTAAAATTTCACAAAATTTCACAGTGCTGCCCTATGTTTTGAGTAGCATACGCCCCCCCCCCCAAAAAAAGAGCCTTCCTTATTATCCATCCTGATGAGCGCCTACAAAAACTTACAATCCTTCACAAACTTTTACATCGCCATCCGACATACTCGCTAAACCACCTTATCAAGATCAGGGTGACCTGGAATTCAGGCAAAAATCCTAAATTACCAGCTACAAACCTTCACAAGCTTTCACACTAAATCCAATGCTGCCTAAGTAGAATCGTCCTCGTGTTCCCCAGCACCCTAACACGCATTTTGTCGAAGCAAGGAGCTACTTCATCGTGCGTTTTTCTTTCCTTTAGCGGCTGTCTGTCCTGGCTGATATTGCAGTATCAATAATGCTTACTCGGCAATTGCCAGGATGGAAGTACGTTTAACGGCAACGCCTGATAAAGAGGACAACGATGGCAAGCACAACGGTTAGCGGTATCGGTTCGGGTATTGATACACGATCGATCGTGGACTCTCTGGTGAATGCCGATAAGGCACCCAAGCAGGCTCAAATCAACACTGAATCCCAGAGAGCAACCACCACGCTGTCGTCAATCGGCAAGATTCAGGCGGCGCTGGATGCGTTTCGTGGAGCACTTGTCTCCATGGGAACCGACAACAGCTTCAGTGGCTTGACCGGATCATCTTCGAATGAGGCGGTCGCTACTGTGACACTCGGTACACGTGCGTCCAATGGTTCGTTTTCACTGGTTGTCAATCAGTTGGCAATGCCTTCCAAGTTATCAACCACCCGCTATGCTGGCGGGCAGAATACCATAGTCAACAAAACAAACTCAGCGACCACGTTGACCATGAGTCAGTCAGGCAAGAACTATAACTTGAGCGTTCCTCCTGGAGCGACGCTGCAACAGGTTCGCGAATCGATCAATTCGCAGTTCTCCACAGCAGGTCTGAGCGCGAATATACTGACAGACTCTAACGGTTCGCGACTGATTCTTACCTCAACCAATGGTGGGGTGGGTTCGGATATAAAAATGTCCGGGAACTCCGGGATTGATACGGGCTATACAGTGGTCAATTCGCCACAAAACGCCAAGTACACGATTGATGGAATCTCGGCAGAATCCAAGACCAATAACATCAGCGATGCAGTGAGTGGCGTCAGTATAAAGTTATTGGCGCTGTCACCCAGTGTCACGAGCAATGATCCGGCAAAAAACCCGATTCGTACGGCACTCACTATATCTGTTAGTACGAGCACCCCTGCTCTAAAGTCAGGCGTGAAAGGCTTTGTCGACACTTACAATGCACTGCTCAAAACAATGAGAACTGAAACTGCAGTTACCAAAGATGCCACGGGCAAGTCTATAGCTGCGACATTGACCGGTGATCCAAACATACGCACACTGCAGTCAACCTTGCGTCATGAGTTCAATGCGTTGTCTGGCACCGGCACACTGAAGTCACTGGCGCAATTTGGCATAAGTACGGATCAGACCTCAGGCTTGCTGACTATTGATGACAAAAAATTGAGTAACGCCGTTCTGAGCAATGCCGCCGATGTTAATAGTATTTTCAGTGGCAAGACCGGTCTGTTAGCGCGTATGACTACAGCAACAGACTCTTACGCGAAGACCAGTACAGGTATTCTCGCAACCCGTTCGGCTTCGCTATCTGAAAGCCTGAAAAATCTGACCAAACAACAGGCAGCCTTGGACAAGCGCAGCGCGGCGTTGCAGGTCAGTCTGACCAACAAGTACTCCGTCATGGATTCTTTGGTGACCCGATTGCGAAATCGGAGCGATAATATTCTCGGCACACTCAATGCACTGAATAACAATAAGCGCTGATCGCGTTATAAAAAATCGAACTGTCCCAGTCGCAGCATCAAGCGCAAAACATTAACTTTCAATGCGTCTGACAGGGGCTTTATCGCCCCTTTTGACAGGCCTCTACAGACTCGCCGACGCCCAAGCACCAGTCTCTTCTCAGTAAAAAAATTATCGATCGGGAAATTTTAATTAGCGTGCCTAAAGTTCAAACTAGCCATTTGTTTTCCAGCGATTTCAGGGCGTTTGACATATACTCTAAATTCCGCTCAATTGAATCACACATTTGATCTATTTTTTCTACCAGATTATCAATTGCCTGCGAAATCTTGCTAGATGAAGGCGTACCCAATAGTTCTTTCTTCACAAAAATCACTTTATCTCTCATCTTATACAAATCTTTCCCGTAAGTCGCCAATAACTTAATGAGCGACCCACTCAAAAGCTTCAAAACATCTTGCATCTCGTGCAAGCTGCACAGGAAATCATGATTATAATAACCAACACTTCCCCCCAGCACGTTAGACTGATGGTCTTCCAAAAGAAGCTTGAAATCAGCCAGGCGTCCCCTCAAATCAGATACAACATCAACTACAACTTTCAAGCCAATCACAATGTCTCGCATTTCGGATTCTATAGAAAATACAAAATTCTCAATTTTCAGCATCAAAAACACCCCAGGAAAGGCTCTACACCTCTCACCTTAAAAAATCTCAATATCTATAACGTTATTGCCGCCGCAAACGCAAAAGCTTCGACACATCCCTGTCAGGGCTTATGAGGAAAAAATATGTTACTTGCTCAGCTCTGAACCCGGCTGTGAAAGCTTGTGAAAACCGCAATGAACATTGAGTATTTCGACCACCAACCACTCACTAACAATATAATCTGGAAAAAATTTTAACAAACCCATGCCAACACATCTCCTTAACTTAAGTAGTTTAAGCCTGGATACCTTCAGCAGCTCGGCCTTAAAAATTCACAAGCTTTCACATCTGCCTCAATCATTTTAAATTATAGTAAAACTTACTCTTAGCCAATTCGCTTAATTATGCGATCTGCAAATAATCGCCGCTTAATTTAACTAGCTGCCTTGTAGCCATACAACTTACAAACCTCGAAATACTAGAGCGAAACGTCACTGACGACGGAGCACTAGCGCCTTATAAAAACACAAGGAGAACTTATGAAAGGCCAACTCAAAACAGACAATTACACCCCTTCTCTGTTTCTGGAAAAGCTGCAGGAACGTAAACCGACAGCGCCTAGTGCGAACAAAGCACTGGGAAAAGATGCTTTCCTACAACTGCTTGTTAAGCAGATGAAAAATCAAAATCCATTAAATCCGCAGGACAATGCACAATTCGTATCTCAATTGGCACAATTCAGTAGCCTTGAAGGCATACAAAACTTGACAGTGGCGGTTGAGAAAATCGCTGCCAACAATAAGTCTTCTCAGGCCATGCAGGCGTCATCACTGATAGGTCGCTCGATTAAAATAGATACACACTCCACGGCCGTTGATACTTCCAAGGGAATTACAGGTTCGATCATTGTCTCTGGCACAGCATCTCCTGTAACTCTTAAGGTTTACGATGCAAAGTTGAAACTGGTCAACACTGTTGACTTGGGCTCTCAAAAGGAAGGTACCGCAAATTTTAACTGGAACGGAAAGGATGCTAAAGGCATGCATGTCCCATCAGGAAATTACACATTTAAAGCAGAAGGCATGATAAATGGTAAAAGTACACAGTACCCTACACAATTTTTTACTAAAGTGACTAGTGTAACGTTAGGTGGCAATAACTCCGAGCCAACCATCAACTTTGCAGGCGGTAGCGTTTCTTTTTCCAAGGTCAATGCTATTGGGATCTAAAAGATCATGGCTATCGCGCTACTCGCCTGTGTTCAACTTTTATCGGGTACACTCGAGGGAGGTTTGTATCATGCAGAAAACCCCACACACGCAAGACTTCGCTAACCACTTGGAGTTGCGTCGGATCAATCGCGCAACCGTCGAACGCTACATGCACATGAAGGGTGCCGAGCGACTGCAGCGCCATACCTTGTTCAGCGAGGATGGCTGCGGCGGAACCTGGATGACAGAAACAGGATTGCCTGTGGTTTTCCAAGGCCACCAGAGCCTTGCACGCCTTTCCGAATGGGTCGAGCAATGTTTTCCAGACTGGGAATGGTACAACGTAAAGATCTTTGAAACCGATGACCCAAACCACATCCGGGTCGAATGTGAAGGGCGCGGCAAAGTACTGATCCCGGGCCATCTGCAATTCTATCGCGATAGCCACTATATCCACTCATTCGAACTGGATAACGGAAGGATCAGACGCAACCGCGAATTGATTAATCCGGTGCACAGGCCTCACACACTGGATACCTTGAGTCAGGATCGCCGGCGCGAGCAGGACCTATGAAGTCCACCCTTCTCCCCCCGGCCAGTCCTTGGCGGGAATATCAGCAACTGTCCCGTCCTTGATCCCATCGATCCCGTAGCGCTTGATCGCATCGCCCAGCAGGTCACCGAATTTATCCGACATAGACTGCGCCTGCCCTTCCTTGACCAGATCCGGAATAAGGGCGGCCAACACGGCCACGCCCGCGCCGAGAAAGCCCAGCACCCCAGCCGTGGCGGCCAATCCAGGGAGGAAACGCGGTAAGTTCGCACCGAGCAGGCCAAGACCACCTTCGGCCGTCGAGGCGCTGCCGGCCAACGCTCCCAGCGAGCCCGCAGTGATGCCGAAGCCACCGGTGAGCTTGTCACCACGACGAAGTGCGTTGACGCCATCAAAAATGCCATAGGCGCCGGCGACAATGCCGGCCAGGCCACCGATACCCTTGGCAGCATCCTCGAAGTTCTTCGCCACGACCTTGGCGTGCCTGCCGTCCTTGACGTTGTCCTTGACCTCATCAAGCAAATCGAGCATGGCTTTGCCATCCTTCATTTCCTTGAGGGTCTGCTCTCCATTTTTGATCGACTTGGCGAGATGCTCTTGATAGCCCTTCGAGCCGCCCTCGATCAGAAGCGTGGTGGTCTGAACGGAACCGCTGGCGATGTCGACGACATTGCGGTCGGTCAACTTGCCGCTGCCCTGTGCTCCGCGAGCAATCGTGACACCCGCGAGAAACAGCCCGCTCACCCCATGCAGTACACCGCTGCCATAGGCACCCTTGGCACCTCCATTGGAGTCGAAATCAGCCAGCTTGCCCATCTTGTCCAGCGTCTTGGTGCCCTGACGGAACATGTCCCAGTTTCCACGAAAGCCTGCCAGCACCTGGTCGGTTGTAGCCACGGTACCGTCCTGGTTCAACAATAGCTCGGGGCTTTCTTTGCGCATCTGATCGATTAACTTGCGCACTTTTTCTTCGTCAAGCTCCTGACCACCGTCCTTGCCAAAAATGGCCTTGAGGTTTTCGAAGCTGGCATTCTTGAACAGTTTTTGCTGGATGATGCTGGAGAAGTTGTCGTTCATCTGCTTGTCATACTGACTGGTAAACTCCGGATCGAGGGCAGAGCCGTAGAGTGCTGCTTCCAGGCCGAACTCGGAGGCAGCCTGCTCGGGCGTGTTGTTCTTGAGCAAATCGCGCAGGTGATCGCCGCTGGCCAAATGGTCCTTGTAGAAAGTCTTGAAGTCTTCATTGTGCGAGGACCTGGCGACCGCGCCTTGTATGGCCTTGGCATCGTCAATGCCCAGGATCGACTGCAGGCTGGTTGCAGTAGCATAAAAGCTGGCCAGTACGGCGTGCTGATCTGTCTTGCCACCCTGGGTGTTGGCGTCCCAGGCCGCGTCCAGTGCACTGCCCGACCTGATCTTTTCATCGTAGGTCCTGTTGACGGCATCCTTAAGGCTTGGGTTTTCCTGGAACAGCGTTTTTACCGCCTGGTCACCCGCGCTCTTGATGTAGTCGACGGTTTCCTTATCATCGCGCAGGATACTCAAGTGGTCGTTGATGTCCTGCAACAGCTTATCCGGCCTCCAGTGCGCACCCGAGCGCTGGGCGATTGAAACTTTGCCATAGTCGCTGTTCCATACACCGGCGTTGGCGCCGTCGACCACGAGCCTCTGGGACTGCTGCAATTCGAGAAGCACCGCAGCTTTCTGCCCAGCCTTGTATTTTCCCGGGTGCTCGAAGATGTCTTTGTCAAGCTTGCTCGTGTCCACATGGCCAATGATATTACCAGTGGCTACCTCGGTGACCAGACTGGCCAGGGTTTGAGCGTCACTGGGGGCGAATTTTTTCAGCCAGTTCTGCACGTCCTCGCGGCTGATCTTGCCGTCGGATTTTTCACCAATGCTGTTGCTGGCGGTATCGAGCTTGCGCAATACGCCTGGCTGGGCGAAGAAGTTCAGTGCCTCTTTCTCCTCCTTGCTCAGTTGCGGATTCTGCTTGAGGTAGTCCTTGATATTGTGTTCGGTCACGGCGCCATCGGCCCCGCTCTTGCCCCGAATCGAATCGTACCTGGTATCAAGAATCGCGCCGTATTGGGCGATCTGCCTGGAGCCTGCATCGGCGTCCGGGTGGGACTTGAGGAAATCCTTGTAGCTGCCGGCCTCGTCGTTGCCTACAGGCTTGGCCAACGACTCAAACCCGTATTTGCCGAAATCCTGCAAACGTCCGGCTTCAGTACCGTGGCGCGCTTCGCCACTGCTGGTAAAGCCGTCGACACTGCTGTTCGCTACGTCGTCACCCGCCAGCGCTTTACCATTTTCGTCATATCCCACCACTCGGTCGATTACTTGAATGGCGCGAAAAGCTGCATTCGCGTCCCTGTCAAAATCACCGACCTGCTCCTTCAGCGCATCCTTCATGCCACTCTGATTGCCGAGATCCTTAAGCAGCGGATTTTCATCAATGATGTCCTGCGCCGAACGTTTGTCGCCCTCAGGCAACGCCCAGACGATGCCAGCTTTATCTGCCGCCTCACGGCGTTTTTCGTTCTGATCGACTTGGTGCACATACTGCAACTGGCCCTTAAGATTCTCCCAGCCATACTTGCCGAAGTCCTGCAGCCGTCCAGCCTCTGTACCATGATAGGCCTCGCCATCTCTGGTAAAACCGTTAACGCTTCCATTGCCAATCTCGTCGCTGACGACGCGGTCGCCGTTTTCGTCGAAACGCTCGATATGGTCCATCACTTGGTTGGCACGGTAGGCTGCGTCCGCGTCGTGCTCAAAATCCCCAACACGTTCGCGCAACCTGTCCTTCACCCCGCTCTGGTTGCCAAGGTTCTTTAGTAGCGGACTGGCGTTTATGATGTCCTCGGCCGAGCGATGGTCCTCCTCGGGACGCTGCCACTCGATGCCTGCGTCATTGGCCTTGGCGCGGTCGACTGCATTTCCCCACTCGGAGCTGGAATGATTTCTGGAATGGGCATTGACTTCTGGCGCGTTGCTGACCGGTGACGACATGGGGTTCTCCTTAAATGACGCTGCCAGGACAATGATCGTTTGAGACCATCATCCCGACCCGCAATAAGAGCAAACCCCACCTTAGTTACTGAAAAGTGACAGTCTTCATGCCTGACCTTGTATTACGCAGGCGTGTAATAGCTCGGGCTCAGGCGTTGAAAGGGTGAGATAAAGCCTGTGAAATCTTGTGAAGCTTTAATTTCACCTCAAAGTGCTTCGCCCTGCGTCATATCATGACTGCTGAGTCTATAGAGTAATAGTCGATGAAGCCTGGATGGTAAGTGTAGGATTCGAGCATCCAAACCATCCTTCGGGCGTTCTCCATGTTCCGCACATTGCGCTGTATTGCACCGTTCGGTTGCCTTCTTGTCAGTATCGTTTGCTATGGCCAGCCGTTAACGGCTCCGACAATTGCACAGAACGATTACAGTGCGATCATTCGTTACCTAAAGACGCGCATTGCGCAAGAGATGCCCAGGGAGAATGTGGCTGGACTCTCGATCGCGCTGGTTCATGGTCAGGAGCTGATCTGGGCCGAGGGTTTCGGCATGGCTGATAAGGCCCGTGGGATACCTGTCACGCCCAATACAGCCTTTCGCGCCGGGGACATTTCCAAATTGCTGACTGCAACAGCTGCCATGCAGCTGGTTGAGCAACAACGGTTGGACCTTGACGCGCCGATCAAACAGAATCTGCCCGAGTTCAATGTACGCTCTCGCTTTCACAGTGACCCGGCAGATGCAGATCGCGATATTACCTTGCGCACTTTGCTCAGCCACCAATCCGGCTTGCCCAGCGAACAGCTGCGCGGTATGCATAACGCCTTCGCCATGAGCCAGATGCCGACGCGTCTATCGGGTATATGGCTGAGTAACCCGCCGGGGTCGCAGATTGCCTATTCCAACCTGGGCTATACCTTGGTGGGCGCCGCCATGGAGCGCATCACTGGCAAGGATTTCGAAACCCAACTGCAAAATAGTCTGCTCAAGCCACTGCAGATGAGCCAGTCAAGTTTTGTCGGTGGCGCCAGCCAGATGAGCTATCGCGCCTTGGGACACCAGGACGGCCGAGCCAGCGCCGATGCACATATACGCGACTTGGCCGCGTCAGGCTTGTGGACCAGTCCCAAGGACCTCAGCCATTACGTCCAGATGCTGTTTGCCCGCGGTTTTTATAAGGATAACCGAGTACTGGGCGCCGCCGCCCTTGATCAAATGTCCACCCAACAGAATACCGATAACGAGTTGGATCTTGATTGCCAGATTGGCCTTGGCTGGTTCCTCACCCCTTGTGGCGATGAGCCCATCGGGCCGGGTGTGCGCAGCCTCCAGCACAGCGGCGGTGCAGATGACTTTGCCGCGCAGTTGACCGTTCTGCCGGAGCAGCAATTGGCCGCGATTATCATGGCCAACGACAGCAATGCCGAGAACCTGGTGGTATCGCTGTCCACCGATGCGCTGCGATTGATGTTGCAGGCACAAACCGGACGGCCCGTGTGCGCTGAAGATTGTCAGACGCCGGACGACAGCCTCAAGATGCTTAAGGTGCCGGACGCGATCGAACGCAAGCGTCTGGCCGGATTCTACGCTACGAGCTGGGGCGTGTTCCGCATCAGAGACAATAACGGGCAACTTGTCGGAGAAGTGGCGGACTTGCACTTCGACTTGCTAAAGGATAAAGACGGCGGGCTGCGTGCACAGAGAAAAGTCATGGGGTTGTGGCTCAAGGACCTTGGCGATCTGGGCCGCATGCAACTGGAAGTGGTTCCCGTGGAGGGCCGACAGATACTCACGGCCCGTAGCCACGGCCTGCGCACTGCAATAGGCGAACGTATTGATCCACCCCCTCTTCCACCTGGCTGGGCCGACACCGTTGGCACTTATCAAGTACTCAGTACCCATGAGCCCGATCCTCCCTTGAGCGGCATCAGTGTGTACCTTGAAGAAGGCTTCCTGATCGTCCGCGGCCAACTGCATAACGAACCGCTAATCGATTACATACTGCTGCCCGTGGACAACGCTCATGCCGTGCTCGCCGGTAATGGCTATGGGCTGGGAGACACCGTCAGCCGCCAGATTAACGGCCTCAGTGTCTCGGGCTACGCCTTCAAGCGTACGCAAGCTCCTCACAAACCCCAGGTGTTCTAACCTTGGATGGAACTGCGCAGGCACCCGAAAAATCCTGGCGGAGGCGCTCTTTGCTGTGCTTGCTGGTCAGGGAGGAGTTCAACCCGGAGGCATTTCCATTTTAGCCAGGCACTCTGCTGCAACTTCCAGAAACCGACTCACCGCCGGACGAGAGGGCTCCGCAGCGGTAGCTATGGCTGTTTCCAGCCTTACATTCAAGTCATCTACTGCACGAAAGACCAAATGTGAATTGCCACCTCCCGTGAGGGATTGAGGTACAAACGCAACTCCCAAGCCTGAGGCCGCCAGGTCCAGCATGGTATGCCAACTGTTTTTTTCCTCGCGCAGTCTTGGCTGAAAGCCCGCACTGCCGCATGCCGCCAATATGGAGTTGTACATAAAGGCTCCTGCCTCTTCGGCACACACAATCAAACGCTCGGTCTTGAGGTCTGCCAATCGCAACGTGGGTCGGGCAGCCAGTGCATGATTGGCGGGTAACGCCGCAACCATCCACTCATCGCCAGCAGGCCGAATCATCAATTGCACGGAATTCACCGGAGGATGGAGAAAAGCCACATCAATGGAGCCAGTAGTGAGCGCAACAACCTGGTCGTTGGTGGATAGTTTGCGCAGGGTAACGTCAACACCCGGGTACATGGCCGTATAGCGGCGGATGATCAGCGACATGCGACCGGCTTCTGGCAGTTCGCAATAACCGATAGCCAGAGCACCTGAATCACCACGTTCTGCATCCTGAGCTTGCTGAACGGCATTGCTCATCTGGTTCAGGGCAATGGTCAGCTCCTTTGCCAGAATGACACCGGCCTCAGTGAGCATCACTTTTTGCGGTGATCTAACTAACAACGTGCAGCCTATTTCTTCCTCCAGCTTCTTGATCTGGTGAGATAACGCCGGTTGAGTCAGATGAAGACGCGAAGCAGCCCTGCTGAAATGCAGTTCTTGGGCAAGGACGCAGAAGCTGTGAGCATATTTGAGCATTTTCCATCATAAGCATTTTTTATTTTGGAGCGCAACAAAATAGATTTTACATCCCCTTCTACATCCCCCAATGTTTTGCGCAACAACAGGCAGTGTGTAATCACCTAGGGTGAAAGCAAAAACAGCCGCTGGGCAAGTCCAAGCACTAAGGGGAAGGTTTATGCCACGAACGATCAGGATTCTGCTTGCGCTGAAAGTCTTCTTGACCGCCGCGCTAATGGGACTTTGGCTTGTGCCTGGCTTTTCGCAAGCGGATCAGAATCGTGATGAAATGATGAAATTGCACCGCGGCGGAACCGTGCGCCTCGTCGCCAAATCGGCCGGCGGTACTCTTGATCCGCAAATCAACTATGCCCCGCTTTATAACAATTATTATTCGGGCGTCTACGATGGCTTGGTAACCTTTCAAAAGGCGGGCGGCGTCGAGAGTCTGAAGGTAGTCCCCGATCTCGCCGAGCAAATGCCCACTGTGGCGAATCAAGGCAAAACCTATGTTTTCAAACTACGTGATGCAATAACGTTCTCCGATGGGCAGCCGCTCACCACCGATGATGTCGTCGCCTCGTTCCAACGCATTTTCAAAGTATCGAGCCCAACCTCCGGCACCTGGTTCAACGGGATAGTCGGCGCTGACGCCTGCCTTGCAAACGCTGCCAGCTGCACCCTTGATGGTGGAGTAGTAGCGGACAAGGCAAACCGCACCATCACCATCAATCTGACCGCACCAGATGCCGAATTCCTTCACAAGCTGTCGATGCCCCACGCGTCAATCCTGCCGGCGCGCACGGTGCCACGGGATGCTGGAGTTGAGCCAATCCCAGGCACTGGCCCCTATGCATTCCAGAGCTACGACCCGAATCATTCTCTCGTCTGGGTTCGTAACCCCCACTTCAAAGAGTGGAGCGTAGAGGCTCAGCCAGACGGCTACGCTGACCGCTTCGAACTGCACTTTGGCATGACGGCGGATGCCCAGATCAATGCCGTCACCAATGACCAGGCTGATGTGATGTTTGACCAGCCGCCTGTCACTCGCCTGGCGGAAATCGGTACGAAGTTCCCAAGTCAGGTTCATCTCGATCCGCAGCTGGCGCTGTGGTACCTGCCGCTCAACGTCAACCTGGCGCCGTTTGATTCACCCAAGGCGCGTCAGGCACTGGCGTACGCCGTCGATCGCAAAGCGCTGATCAATTTTTTCGGGGGCCGGAACCTCGCCAACCCAACTTGCCAAGTACTTCCGCCAGGCGTGCAAGGGTATAAGCCTTTTTGTCTCTACGGAAAAACCCCCGGCAGCCAATGGTCGGCACCAGACCTGGAACGGGCAAAGCAACTGGTTGAGGAGTCGGGAACCAAAGGTCAGGCTGTTACGCTGGTGATTGATGATGGCGATGTCTCTCGCAACGTCGGTGCCTATCTGCAGAGCACTCTCAACGCCATCGGCTACAACGCCAGCGTTAAGTCTTTATCGGCAAATATCCAGTACGGTTACATTCAGAACTCTTCCAATAAAGTCCAGATATCCGTCACTCAGTGGTACGGCGACTACCCCGCTGCCAGCGACTTCCTGAATGTACTGCTTGGATGCGAGTCCTTCCGAAAGGGCTCTGACTCCTCGCCAAATATGTCCGGATTCTGCGATAGCGCCTTGCAGGCCCGTATGCATAAAGCGTTGCTGCTGGGCAGCGCCGATCCTGCGGCGGCCGGCGAGCTATGGTCCGAGATTGATCGGGAGGCGATGGAGCAAGTCCCCATGATCCCCCTCTTCAATCCGAAACAAGTGACGCTGGTCTCCAAACGCTTGGGCAATTTCCAGTTCTACACGGCGACGAATGCCTGGGCCTACACACTCGCGTGGGTGCAATAAGATGATGGTGCAACCTGAGCAGACGCGCGCTTGTGCGGCGCAGGAACGTCATGACGAAGCCCTGCCTGGCAATTTGTCCGCGCTGCCCGTCCTGACTGAACCAATGAGCGCACCTGCTCCAGGCCCGTGGGTCCAGGCCATGCACAACCTATGGCGCGACCGCTCTGCGATAGTCGCAGCAGCTGTGTTGCTGATGGTAATCGGCGCCTCACTGCTGGCACCGGTATATGCCGAACGGGTTGTGGGAGTGGACGCATTCAGCTCCAACCTGGACGGTGAGATCACACTGGACGGCGAACGTATTTCTGTACTCTCGCCCAACATGGAGGGGTTAGGCATTGGTGTTATTCCAATCGGTCCGAGCTGGCATTTCAATGCGTATTTTCTCGGATCCGACGAGCAGGGGCGCGATGTAATGTCACGCCTGTTATATGGCGGCCAGGCGACTCTGCTCATTGGAGGCATCTCGACCCTGATCACGCTGCTGCTGGCGGCCATCGTGGGTATATGCGCAGGCTTTTTTGGCGGCTGGGTTGACCAGATACTGTCCCGGACACTGGATGTGCTATGGGCGTTTCCGATCTACCTGCTTGCAATCTGCCTTTCCATCGTGCTGTTGACTGCACGCATCCAATTCGGGCCGTTTGTTATCAGTTCCGGCAGCCTGGCCATTCCGATCATGATCATCGGCATCATCTATGTGCCGTATGTGGCCCGGCCCATTCGGGGACAGGTGCTGGCACTTCGAAAGAGCGAGTTCGTGCTGGCAGCCATCGGTCTCGGTGTGCCCCCTTGGCGCATCCTGCTGCGGGACATCCTGCCCAATGTGATCACCACGTTGATTGTGTTTGTGCCGCTGATCATGGCGTTGAGCATTGCCACGGAAACCTCATTGTCTTTCCTGTCCCTTGGCGTGCAATCCCCCGGTGCGAGCTGGGGCACGATCATCCGAGACGGCCAAAGCCTGCTCTACAGCCGTCCATGGGTATCCACCGCCCCTGGGCTGGCGATAATCATCACCATTGTGGCACTCAACATTCTGGGCGATGGCGTACGTGACGCATTTGATCCACGCGCTAAATTGAGACCGTGAGGCCAGCATGCCAGCCATCCTGTTCCATCGCCTTCTCCAGATGCTGTTTGTGATGCTGGGTATAAGCATCCTGGTGTTTGCAATTTTCTTCGCCACGCCCGGTGCCGATCCTGCGGCGCGCATCGCGGGCAAAAATGCCACCCTGGAAACACTCGCCGCCGTACGCGTTGACTTCGGCCTGGATCAACCCCTGCCGGTGCAATACGTGGTGATGATGAAAAAACTCTTCGTCACCCAGGACCTTGTGTCATTCGTCAATCGCGGCCTCAAGGTAGTGCCGGCAATCATTGAAGCCACCCCAGTGACGCTTTCTCTGGTATTGGGCGCCGCGTTTTTCTGGGTGATTGGCGGGCTCATCGTTGGCACCTTTGCCGCTGCTCTGCGCCACGGCCCCGTAGACCGCCTGCTGATGATTTTTTCGCTCACCGGGGTCGCCATTCCGGTGTTCTGGCTCGGCGAAATGACCAATTTGCTTTCGCAGAATCGGCTGCACGACACATTGCTTTTTTCCTGGGTACCGGCCCTTGGTTATGTGCCGCTATTGGAGGATCCGGTCGGCTGGTTCAAGGTTCTGCTATTGCCCTGGCTCACCTTGGCGTTGGGGTTTATCGGCCTCTATGGGCGAGTGCTGCGGGCGAATATCGTCGAAATCAATCAGGAAGACTACATACGCACCGCAAGGGCAAAAGGCCTGTCGGAAACCCGCGTATTACTTCACCACGCCTTGCGAATGTCGCTTGTCCCCTTCGTCACCATGTTTGGCCTGGACTTCGGCGCGCTGGTGGGTGGCGGCGCGCTCATGACTGAGGTGATCTTCGGCCTCAATGGTGTTGGGAAACTTACCTACGACTCCCTGCAGAACCTGGACTTGCCCGTCATCATGGCAAGCGTCATGTACGCCTCATTCTTCGTAGTGCTGGCCAATGCGATGGTCGATATGACCTATGCGTGGCTCGACCCTCGCATAAGGAACCATTGAAATGACCTCTGTGTTGTTGGATGTGCGTGATCTGTGCGTGTCCTTTGCCGGCCGTAAAGGTGCGGTGGAGATCATCAACAAAATGTCGTTCCAGGTGAATGAGCAGGAAACGCTTTGCATCGTAGGCGAGTCCGGTTCCGGCAAGACGGTGGCGCTGCTGAGTATGCTCGGGCTGCTCGACCCTCGCGTATCCAAGGTTGAAGGAACCGCACTGTTCAAGGGACAGGATATTCTGCGCGCCTCCAGACAATCGCTTCATCAGATCAGGGGACGCCAGATTGCCCTGGTGTCCCAGGACCCGATGACGGCACTGACACCGGTACACACCATTGGCCAACAAATAGTCGAACAGATTCGAAACCACACCAGTGTCTCCAAGCGCATTGCCTGGAACCGCGCCGTTGAACTGCTGGGTGAGGTGGGCATTGCCAACCCCCGCGCAGTCGTCGAGCAGTATCCCCATCAACTGTCGGGGGGCATGCGTCAGCGTGCGGTCATCGCCATGGCGCTTTCATGCAACCCGGCATTGCTGATTGCAGATGAGCCCACTACCGCTCTGGATGTGACCGTTCAGGCTCAAGTTCTGGATCTTTTGCGACGACTGAGGCGCGATTTCGGTTCCTCCATCGTGCTGATCACCCACGATATGGGCGTTGTCGCTGAAATGGCCGACCGTGTGCTGGTCATGTATGCCGGCAGCATTGTAGAGCAGGCATCGTGCCAGTCGATTTTCGATGATGCCTGGCACCCTTATACCTGGGGGCTGCTGGACTCAATACCGCCACTGTCAGGTCCGCGTCCGGATCGACTCATCACGATCCCCGGCTCTCCCCCACAAGCGGACAACCGCCCTTCAGGTTGCGTCTTTGGACCACGCTGTCATGCAAGCCGCGCATCCTGCTCAGAGCCTCCCCCTCGTCAGGTTGAGCGCTCGCATGAAGCCTTGTGCTGGCTAAGGAGCAACGAACGAGGCGCGTTGCGCCCTCAAGCGCTGGTCACCCTGGATGCCCCTTTATGAAAGCACCCTATGCTTCGTCTTCCATGCATAACGTCGAACCGCTGCTTCGCGTCGAGCATCTGAGCAAGACCTTTACCATGGGCAAGCAACAGTTTGTACACGCCGTGAATAACGTTTCCTTTGACGTATTCCCTGGAGAAACCGTGGGAATCGTTGGTGAGTCCGGTTGTGGAAAATCCACGCTGGGTCGCTGCCTGATGCGCTTGTACGAACCGACCTGCGGACGAATCATGCTGAACGGCATCGACATTGCGCCGCTTTCACAGCGCCAATTAAGACCTTTGCGACAGCATATGCAAATGATCTTTCAGGATCCGGCAGCTTCACTCAATCCTCGTCGCCGTATTGGCGACCTGTTGGCAGAGCCGCTACGCGTACATAAGGTTGCGGATAAAGCCGGCATTGCCCGACGCCTGCAAGAGCTGATGGAGCTCGTCAGCTTGCCGATGTCCTTCCTCGATCGCTACCCCCATGAGTTTTCCGGCGGGCAACGACAACGCATTGGAATTGCCCGCGCGCTCGCCCTGCGGCCCAAGTTGATCATTGCTGACGAACCTGTCTCTGCGCTGGATGTATCGGTACAGGCGCAAATCGTCAACCTGTTCGACGACCTGCGCCAGCAGCTCAAACTGACCACGCTATTCATTGCCCATGACTTGAGTGTGGTACGTCACGTCTCGGAACGCACCGCTGTTATGTACCTTGGCGCAATTGTGGAGATTGGCCCGACGGATAGGCTGTTTCAACGTCCTGCACATCCTTATACCCGCGCATTGATTTCTGCGATTCCCTTGCCGCGGTTCAGACATACCGCGACCGACGCGCGCATCGTGCTGAAGGGGGAAATTCCCAGCCCGGCCGACCCTCCGGTAGGGTGTCACTTCCATCCACGCTGTCCCTGCGTGCGCGATCGCTGCCGGGTGGAGCGTCCGTTGTTGAGCGATCTTGAAGATGGCCGGCAAGTGGCGTGTCACTTCCCCTGCTGACAATGAGCAGCCTCCCGACTGTCATCCCAAATATTCCTATTGTGTAGGCATCTCCATGTCTGGATCACTGATAATTTCTTTCGCCAATCTCAGCCCCGCGGGCTGGAACGATGAGCCTGATGCGACGCTGATCGTATTTGTGGGGGCTGCGCTGGCGTTCGGGCCGGTCACCACTCAATTGCTTGGCGAGCTGGACTCGGCGTGGCTGTTACGAGCCGCTGCTGAAGAGGGCTTTCGCGGCAGGGCCGATGAGAGCATGAGACTGGTAGTCAACAGTCGCCGTGTGATTTTTATAGGTATTGGCGGGGCCCCGTTCGCCCCAATCGAACTAGGCGGTCGGGCAGCGGCACTGGCCGGTTATGCGGCGCGCTTCCTGATCGCTGTCGAGTTCCCGCAGAGCGGTCATTACCCAACTAACGCAGCTGCAGAATTGGCATTAGGCTTCCGTCTTGGCAGCTATCGCTTCGATACCTATCGCACGCATAAGCCGGAGCCCCAGCGACCTGCGCGACGCTGGGTGACCCTGCTGACCGGATCAGCCGATGCCGACCAGGCTGCGTACACCCGCGAATCGGCCGTCGCCGAAGGCGTAGAGCTGGCTCGCTCACTCGTCAATGAGCCAGCGAACGTGTTGACTCCATCGGAGTTTGCACGGCGCGCAGGTGCACTCGGCGAGGTCGGAGTTGATGTTCAGATTCTGCGCGAGAAAGATCTGGAGCGGCTTGGATTTCGAGCGTTGTTGGCGGTTGGCCAGGGGTCTGCAGAAGAAAGCCATGTTGCAATCCTTCGCTGGAACGGTGCGACTGATCCGAGCATGGCGCCCTATGCATTCATTGGTAAAGGTGTCTGTTTTGACGCGGGTGGTCTCTCCATCAAATCGGCTGAAGGGATGGCTGAGATGAAGGGCGACATGGCCGGCGCTGCTTGTGTAACAGGCCTGATGCTGGCCTTGGCGCGTCGCAAGGCACCGATCAATGCAATTGGCGCGATTGGATTGGTGGAAAACATGCCAGGCGGTAAGGCCCAGCGCCCAGGGGATATCGTACGTTCCCTGTCCGGCCAGACCATTGAGGTCATCGACACCGATTATGAGGGCCGCCTCGTACTGGCAGACCTGCTATGGCATGTGCAGGCCAACTTTCGCCCCTGCTTCATGATCGACCTGGCCACGTTGACTTACGACGTTATCACCGCTGTTGGTCACGACCGCGCCGGACTTTTTTCCAATGACGACGGGATTGCCGAACGACTTGAACACGCAGCCAGCGCAACTGGCGAACTGGTGTGGCGTCTGCCGATGGGACCGAACTTCGATGTCGAAATGAATTCGGACATAGCCGATATGCGCAACGCCGACGCGCCTTTCGGCGGCGCGAGCACAGCGGCGAACTTCATCCAGCGCTTCGTCAATGACGTTCCGTGGGCGCACCTGGATATCTCCGGCCCCGCTCACGAAGTCGCTAAGTCCTCACGTAGCGTAGGTTCGGGCACCGGTTGGGGTGTGCGTCTGCTGGATCGATTGGTGCGTGACCTGGAGATACAGCATGACCTGTCAGCACGCTGACTTCTTCGACATTGATCAACCCCCCACTTCTCAATCCAGTCAAGGTGACAAGAATGTTTGACCTCAGCATACGCATGAAAAGCTACCTCCCCACTTCAGGACCTCGGTGTCTGTTAATGGCTTTGGCACTGTGCGGACCTTTCTCAATAGCCCATGCAGCAGATACCAGGCCCAACTCGGCAGATATGAACGCGACAAAAACCGGCAGCCATATGAACGACATTCCCCCACGCCTCCAATGGGAAGCAAACTATGGCTATTGCGGTGAGACAGCGCTCATCAGTGCCGGACTTTACTATGGCCAATACGTTTCTCAGTTCGATGCCCGTGCAATCGCCAGCCCGAACGTCAAACAATCCAAGCGGGGCAGCCAGTTGCTACTGGGCGTAAACGATGGCGCCGCCGCCGCTCAAATGCGCTTGAAAGCTGTTGAGTGGGACAGCGTTACCACGCCGAACGCCAATAAGTTCCTGGCATGGGTCAAAGGTAATGTGGTGTCGGGCTATCCGGTCATCATCAGCGTTTATGAAAACTTTTCCAAATTCGAAAATGAAGATGGAGGTGCCGGTGATGACGAATACGACCATATCGTTCCCGTCATCGGCGTTTCATCTACGAAATCCCTCACCGAACCTGCTGCCTATTACGCTGATGACGTCATTACGTTCAGCGATAACGGGCTTTGGTCGCCCGATGGAAAACCGAAATATCTCTACCGTTTCAAGTTCGCAGCGTTTCAAGCTAACCGCGAAGAAGCCAACGACGAATCGCGACCGGCGTACTCCTTGCCCAGCGGCACAAAAAACTATGGCGTGGCCATCACCGGAGTTATCGACCGAGACGGCAAGACGCTGCCGGTTCGTCTGACAACCGACGTTAATGAAGAAAAACCGGCCATGGGCGAAGGCTCCAATGATCGTCCTGCATCCGCGAACGTGAACTTGACTGTCACTGTATCGGGGCTCAAAACAGGCGAGCATTACAACCTGTACCGATACGACAGTTTCGACAACGTGCCTGAGTCGGGCTTTAACGCAAAAGCAACAAAGGCGCAAAAGCACTGGGAGATCGACATCAAGGACGGATCAACCTACAGGTTGAAAGAAACGATACGTTCAGACCAGGTCGCCGTCTATCGAGCCGTTCCCGTGACGGCTCCGTAAGTCCGGTACGCAGCGCGGGCGCACAAGTGCCCTGCGACTGCTTTACGGCTCAGCACAACGTTCACAACGCATCTACCCCCTGCGACAGTAATGATCGAGTCACATACCCGATTGACTTACTGACGGGGTAGTCAGGTGCACTTGCCAAACACTGTTAAGACGTCAGCCCTGCAGGTATTCGATGAACCTCGACAGATCCAGGCCCGAAAAATCGTTGTGTGATAACAGCGTGCAAATACCTATTCCAGAAGACGCCATCTGTTTCGGCGCCTATGTACTCATTCCGCAACATCACTTGTTGTTGAGAAACGGCGAGCCCGTCCCCCTGGGCAGCCGCGCGATGCTTCTTCTGATGGTAATGGCCACCCGTGCCGGTGAGTTGCTGGAAAAAACAGAGCTGCTCACCCTTGTCTGGCCTAAATTAGTGGTTGAGGAATGTAATCTGCGCGCGCAAATTCGAACACTGCGGCGCACCTTTGGTGCCAATGGGGACCTTGGCTACATCGTAACCGTCCCCGCGCGCGGCTATCGCTTCGTTGCGCCGATAGCCGTCCAGAGCCCCCTCGCCGGTCAATCTGAAAAGCTTGTTAAACCGAAGCTTCAAGGTACGGTAAAACAAATGTTCGGAAGGGAAGAAACTCTGAACTCGCTGGAAAAACAGCTTGAGCAGCGTCGCTTCGTAACCATTACCGGCCATGCCGGTACGGGTAAAACCATGGTCGCGCTGGCCTTGGCCAATCGGATGCTGCCCAGGTATCCCCAGGGCGTCAGTTTTATCGACCTTGCCCCGGTCAGTCGCGGTCAGTTGGTTCATGTCGTCATCGCCGCAGCCTTGGGGATCGACTGCACGACCGACGATCCATTGCTTGTGATCACCAATAGCCTGGCCGCGAGTAAAGCGTTACTTATTCTGGACAACTGTGAGCATGTCCTCGAAGAAACCTCGAAGGCGATAGAAGCAATTTTGTGCAATGCACTGCAATGCTCGGTCCTGGTCACGAGTCGTGAGCCGCTGCATGCAGAAGGCGAGTTCGTGCACGACTTGGCCCCCCTTCCGTTTCCCCCTCAAGGGGCAAGCCTGGACACGGCGCAAGCGTTGAGCTATCCCGCCATCGCGTTGCTGGTCGAGCGTATTTCGGCTCACGACCTGGGTTACGTGTTCACGCCTCTGGACATTCACGCGGCAGCTGCCATTTGCCGCAAACTCGATGGTAATGCGCTGGCTATCGAGATTGCCGCCGCCCGGGTAAGAGCATTCGGTATTGAACATCTGGTCGAGATGCTCGACGGCAGTTTTCGCTTGCAAATGACCGGCCGGCGAACGGCCCTGCCAAGGCACCGCACTCTGGGGGCCGCGCTGGACTGGACCTACGCAATGCTTTGCCCGGCAGAACAGGCCATGCTTCGTCAGTTGTCGGTGTTCACCGGTGTATTCACATTGCGCGCGGTAAAGGCCGTGGTTGCCGTTAATGCCCAGGAGCCGGCCCGCCTGATGGAAAGCCTGATGGACAAGTCATTGGTGATCTCATGCGGACAAGACTCGGCCAGACGTTATCGACTGTTGGAAACCACCCGCCTGTATGCCGCACAGAAACTTGCAGAGCAGGATGAAACCGATGTCACGGCGCTGCGTCATGCTGCCTGGACGCTGGAGGAGCTGAAAGCGTCAGTGCAAGACCTCGCAGAGATACCTCCCCAAGACTGGCTCGCGCGCTACGGAGCGCAAGTCGACAGCGTCCGCGCGGCACTCGAGTGGGCCTATTCTTCACATGGCGATAGGGAAATGGGCATAGCGTTGACATTGGTGAGCCTGCCGCTCTGGATGCGCCTGCTGCTTACCGCTGAATGCTATGACTGGGTCAACCGTGGCCTTCAACTAGAGCACGAAAGTGCGCCCATTGAGCAACGTCAACGCATGCTGTTGCTGACCGCCTCGGCCAGCGTCATGGTCCTGACCTTTGGTGGTGGAGAAAAGATCCGCGAAGCGTGGTTACAAGTCGGCGAAGACGCGCGCGAACTAAACGATACCGAGCACCAACTGCACGCGCTGTGGGGGCTTTGGCAGGATAAAAGCTGCAGGAATCAGTACAGCGCTGCGCTTGAGCTGGCCAATCAGTATGTTGTGTTAAGCCAAAGCGCAGATCACAGCGAGCGCCAGTTGCTCGGCCTGCGCATGCGCGCCAACGCGCAGTTTTACATGGGCAGGCTCGAAGATGCGCTACGCTCGGTGGTCGAAGCTCTAAGCGCTCCGCTCTCCCCTGACACCCACTTGATCGACCTGCATTTTGATCAGCGCATCGCCGCACGATCGCTCAAGGCAAAAATCCATTTATTGCAGGGGAATGTCGAGGCTGCGCTGACGACCCTGGACAAAAATATCAGTCAGGCCATCCGTCTCAATCATCCGGCCACTCTGTGGTACACGTTGTGCCTTAGCGCGATTCCGACTGAATTGTTGCTCAGGAACGAAGAGAAGGTGCGCTATTACCTGTCGCTGCTGCGAGACAGTATGGAAGGCCATGATTTTTATTTGTGGCGCCAGTTCAGCCGCTGTTTCGAACACATACTGCTGATACGCCAGGGCGCGCCGGAAGACGGCGTACCGCGCTTGGGCGAAGTCCTGGCGCAATTGCAGGATCAGGGCGGCAGCCCGCTGTATAGCCTTCTTCGCAGCGAATACGCTTTGGGGTTGGGGATGCTCGGGCTTGAGCATCGTGGTCTGGAAATCATCGATGAAACCCTACAAGCCGCGCGAAGCCGCGAGGAGCGCTGGTTTGTTCCGGAATTGCTGCGCATCAAGGCTCAGATGCTGCTCAAACAAGATAATCCGCTGTCCCATCGCGTGCTGCAGGATGCGCGAAACGAGGCCGAAAACCAGGGCGCCCATTTCTGGTCGGCGCAAATTGCCTCGGACCTTGACCGTTTGAAGACGCGCACCCTGGGCGCGGTTTGAATCTTCAAATCAAACGCGCCGCCACCAGCAGATCGGCCACCGCCTGGAACGTATGATCAGGCACAGGGTCACCAGGGACTGCACGCTTGGCAATATCCGCAGCCAGCTTGGGAGCCAATGCGTGGGCGATACCCAATGCCGCTGCTTCGGCCAGCATTGCAAGCGAGTCGCCTGGCTCGGCGCGACACACTACGACGGGAACTGGCGTTTCGCCACGCACGTAGCGCACGCCAACAACCCAGCCACTGCCGGTGCCAATCATCAATGAGGCACGGTTCAGCCCAAGCTTGGTGGCCAAGGCCTGCATTTCGCGGCGCTGGCGCTGGCGTTCGCGCTTGATCAGCGGGTCGCCGTCCATATCCTTGCGTTCACGTTTCTGCTCGCTGCGGGTCATTTTCATTTCACGACCAAACAACCAGCGCTGCATCAGCACGTCCACGCAACCAACCAGAAGAAAGGCGGCCAGCACGGTCAACATCAGCGGTTTGAGCACGAGGTAAAACGTCGATTCGATACACCCGGCACCACAGCGTGAAGACTCCATCAGCGCCTGCAAGGCATGCCGGCCAACCACGTAAAACGCCACGGCCAGCATGGTCAGTTTCACCAGCCCCTTGAGAAATTCGACGAAACTGCGCATCGAGAAAATACGCTTGAACCCTTCAGCTGGGTTGATGCGTTTGAACTCAGGCTTGATCGGGTCCACCGAAAAGACAACACCGCGCATGGAGACGATGTTGGTCACGATCACCACGCCCACCGTCACCGAAACCACTGGCAAGGTAATTGTCAGCACCAACTGTTCAGCCGTATCCAGGACACGGGGCCAAACGGCATGAAACGGCTCGATATAAATCAATGCAACGTTGTCCAGTAACGCCGCCACCTGGGCCTGGGCCCGTGGTAGCAGGATCGATATGCACAACGTGCAGAACAGAATGACCATCCCGGAGACCAGGTCCTGACTCTTGGCGACCTGCCCTTTCTTGCGCGCATCACGCAGTTTCTTATCCGTGGCCGGCTGGGATTTTTCTTCGCTGCTATCGCCCATGCAAGACCTGCGATAAAGAACGGCTCATAACGAACCTGCCAGGGTTTTGAGGAACGCCACGGTGCCGCGAAACTCGGCCAACTGATCGAGCATCACTGGAATCAGGAAGCCGATGTAGATCAGCATCAGCACGGTGAAGAACAGGTTCTTCACCGGCAGCGACATATCGAAAATGTGCAGGCTTGGGGCCATCCGGGACAGGTAAGCGAGCATCAGATCAGTGATCAGCAAGCAGATGATCAACGGCGAAACCATAATCACCCCGACACGCATCACCTGGTCGAGAATCGACAGCACCGCCATCAGTGCCGAGCTGGCGAATAAGGGCGTGAACGCCGTTACCGGCCATAGCTGGTAACTGTGGTAATAGCCGTCGACCAACATGATGAAGCCACCGGACATGAAAAACAGCGCAATCAGCATCACCGTCAGCAAGGTCGCCATGACGCTGGACTCGCCGGAAGACAACGGGTCGACCAGTTGTGCCATCGTCGAGCCGCGCTGCAGGTCGACCAGTTCCCCCGCTACCTCGGCCGCCCAGAACGGAATGCCGAACAGCAGGCCGATGAGTACACCGATCAGCATCTCCTTGATCATCAAACCGGCGAGAAACAGGCTGCCATGATCGGGCAAGGCCGTTAACGCCCCGAACACCGGAACGAACATGGGAATGGCGATGGCTACTGCGACACAGCCACGGATCATGCCGGTCAGGCCGAGGCGATTGAACGCAGGGGTAATGATCACCACCCCCATGGCACGGCTGGCCGCAAGCGCCGCAGAGCTGATGACCGGGTACGCAACTTCAAGGAAGGCGTTGGCAACATTGATATCCATGCAGGCTCAGCGTGTCCACAAAGGGAAGTTGTCCAGCACCTCGCCACCCAGTTCGGCGACCTGGCTGGCCAGCAGCGGCCCGACGAACACGATCACCAACAGCACGGCAACCAGCTTCACCACCTGTGGCAGCGTCTGATCCTGGATCTGCGTCAAGGCCTGCAGCAAGCCGACGCTCAGGCCAACAACAATGGCGATGCCAAGCGCGGGTGCTGACAGTAACAACACCGTCATCAGCGCCTTGTTCATCAACGAAAGAAAAACGTCCTGTCCCATAAAATCACCCATAACTCAGAATCAAGCCATGCATCAAGCGTGACCAGCCGCTCAAGGCAACGAACAGAAAAATTTTCAGCGGGATTGATATGAGCGTTGGTGAAACCATCGACATGCCCATTGCCATCAGGACATTGGCGACCAGCAAATCCACCACCAGAAACGGGATGTACAGCAGAAACCCGATCTCGAACGCGCGTGTCAGCTCCGAGCTGACGAACGCCGGCACCAACACCACCAGGTCATCGTCGCGCAGGTCGGCGCGGGCCTGGGGTGACCAGATCGTTTCGGTGGCCTGCACGAAAAAACCGCGCTCGCTTTCGTTGGCAAACCGCGACAGATGCGCCTGCAGCGGCGGTCGGAGCGCATCGCCGAACTCGCGCAGCTGTTCGACATTTTCCATATTCAAGTCACGCCCCTCCACTTGGTGATACATGTCGCCAATCAGTGGCGTCGTCACGTAAACCGAAAGGATCAGGGCGATGCCGTAAAGCACCAGGTTCGGTGGCGTCTGCTGCACACCCAACGCATTGCGGATCAGAAACAGCACCACGGATATTTTCATGAAACCCGTCAGGGTCACTACCGCCAGCGGGATAAGACCGATAGTGGCAACGACTAGAATGATTTCAATCAGGTTGGGCTGGTAGCCAGTCATGGCTTGCAGAAACTCGACAGACGCACGCCCAGGCCTTCGCCGATCTTCACTAACTGGCCCTGGCCGACACGTCGGCCGTTGACCATCAGGTCGACACCGGTGTGCAACTGCGGTGCCAATTGCACCAGGCTTCCCTCACCCAGTTCACGCAACTGGGCCAGCGAGAGGTCTACACTGCCGACCTGACACACTAGTTTGAGCATAAGGTCGTCCAGCGCAGTGTCCAAATGCGGTCCGACGGTTGTTTCTGACATGAAATGTTCCCCCCCAAAAAAGTTAACGGCAGTCGGTTTTTCAAGCAGCGTCAAGATGTCGCCCTCGCGCTCAGCGCGGGCTTGCAGACGATCACCGAGTAACAGCCGAACTTGCGCGCCAGGCCAGTCCTCCAGCATCAGCACATCACCCGGCCGCAGGCTGCACAGCTGCGAAACGCTCAACCAGGCCTCGCCCCCCTCTACCGCCAGCGGTAAATACATCGAGGCCAATGGTTGGGTGGCGGGAGCAGCATGCCGATCCAGGAGTTCAGCGATCAATCTGGCTGCATCGGGGCTCATAAGCAGCGGCACCGCCCAGGTTGACTGGTGGGCAATCTGCACTTGCAGGATCAGGCTCAATACACCGAGTGAATCCGCCGCATCAGACGGTTCAACAACCCGCAACGACTGGCCTGTGAGTTGCTCCAGCGGCTCGATAAGATCAAGCAGGGCCAGTTCCAGCAGCAACGAGCCGGGTAAACGGTTCAAATGTTCAAGCGGGTAATTGGCCAGGCCCAACACCTCGAGCACTGCAATCGGCAACTGCATCACGAACGAGGTAGTACCCAGTGCCAAATGGAGGTCGAACAGCGGCCCGACGGGAGGGCTGTCACTGCTCCACACCACGCTGACTGGCTGACCGGCGCAGTGCCCCTGCCAGGCAGCGCGATGGCGATGCAGTCGGTTGTGCAGCATCAGCCATCGCGGATCGTAGGTGCGTAATTCGCTCAACGCTGTGTGAGTGTGTGGGACCTGCGTCAAACATTCGCGCTCACAGCACGTCATGCAAGGCCCCTTGGCGCCGATACAGGTATATCGTCGGCTTCGTCCCGAGAGTCCCACGCGCGACGTTCGCTCTGCAGGCGCCCTTCCAGCAGTAAATCGCACGCGAGTGCCTGACGCTGGCGCACCACGCGGGCAGCGTGAAACACGTCGCGCTCCTGCTCTTGTACTTCGAGACATCGCGCCATCTGCTCGACTGACGCTTGCAGCTCACACCGGCTGCCAGCCAACTGGTTCAAATGCTCCTGGGCCGCTTGCCAGGCATGGATCGATAGCCCGTCGCTGAAAGCCCCATAGATACGCTCGGCCTCGCGAGCCAGCGATTCCCGGTGCAGGCGCAGCGTCTCTCTAGCGTCATCGAGAGCGTGGTGCGTGTCGCAACAACGTTGCTGCTGAGCGGCCAACTGGCTGGCGGCACGTTGCTCGCGCAACTGACGCAAGGCTTGCAAGTTGCGTAAATCATTGGTCTTCACAAAACCTCCGGAGTTTTCATGCCAGCACCTGTCGCATGTGGTTGAGCGTCTGGTCGGAGCTGCTCGGTTCAGTTGCATCCTGGCGCAGGAACGTTTCGATGGCGTCATGCCGTGCGATGGCTTCGTCGGCCAGCGGATCGCTCCCGGCAGCGTATTCACCCACGCGCAGAAGCAATTCAATTTCATTGCGCCGAGCCATCAGTTCGCGGATACGCATGGCCAGTTGACGCTGCTCATCGCTGCACACCTGATCCATCAAGCGGCTACGGCTGCGCAACACGTCTACTGCGGGGAAATAGTTGCGCTGAGCCAGTTCAGCACTGAGCACAATGTGCCCATCGAGAATCGAGCGGGCTTCTTCTGCGACAGGATCCGTGGACACGTCACCCTCGGTCAGTACCGTGTACAGCGAGGTAATGCTGCCAATCGGGCCAGGGCCTGCACGCTCCAGAAGACGCGGCAATGCGGAAAAAAATGAGGGCGGATAGCCGCGCCGGGTCGGCGGTTCGCCCACTGCCAAGCCTATTTCCCGTTGCGCACGAGCGAACCGGGTCAGGCTGTCCATCAGCAGTAAAACATTGCGCCCCTGATCCCGATGATATTCAGCCAGCGCCGTGGCGACATAAGCCGCGCGCACCCGTTCAGCGGCGGGTCGATCAGAGGTCGCGACCACCGCAACGGTGCGCGCGCGAGCCTTGGCGTCCAGTTGTACATCCAGCAGTTCACGCACTTCCCGACCACGCTCGCCGATCAGACCGATGACGATGACATCAGCATCGGTGTGCCGCACGATGCTTGCCAACAGCGAGGACTTGCCCACACCCGGCTCGCCAAAAATACCCATTCGCTGCCCCTGAGCCAGGGTCAGCAAGCCATCGATGGAGCGCACGCCAAGGGACATCGGTTTGACAATCAACTGCCGCGAAAAGGGTGCGGGCGGTTCGGCGTGTAACGGGTATTGCCGCACGATACCCAGGGGCAGGACGCCGTTGCCATCCAGATAATCACCCATCGGGCTGATCACCCGCCCCAACTGTGCATCGCCGACGCTGACGCCCAACGTTTCGCCGGTGGCGATGATTTCGGTGCGCGTCGACAGGCCTTCCATTGAACCGATGGGGGACAGAATGGCTTCGTCCTGTTCAAACCCGATGACCTCCGCCGCCAGGCTGCGACCGCTGCTCGGATCGCGCAGTTGGCACAGCTCCCCGATATGCACACCGGCGACACTGGCACGCAAGAGCACCCCGCGAATACTGCGCACGGTGCCTTTCATGGGGCGCAGCCGCGCTTGGCTCAGACGTTCGGCCAGACGCGGAATAATCGCCTGCACATCAACACTCATGACTGCGGCTCATCGGCAAACGGCAGCAAACAGCGGCGCAGGTTGTTCAATTGCGCCTCCAGCCCCAGTTCCACGGTACCGACTGGACTGCTCAGCCGCGCCTGGCCGGGCGCGAGTTGCTCATCGGATTCAACCGTGATCATCAAAGCGTTATCCAGTTCCGGCTTCAGACGACGACGCACTGCCTCGAGGTCCTGGCGAGGTACGAACAGGCTCAGTGACTGATCCAGGCGAAATGCGCTCAGTGCCTTACGGGTGCAACGCACGATACGTTCGGCATCATCCATGTCATCAAGCACTTCACGCACAATGCCCATGGCCAGATCAGCCATGGCTGCTTCCAGACCGGACAGCCAGGTATCGACCTTCAACGAAGTCTCGATCAACAATGCTCCCGCTTCCTGAGCGCCTTGCTGGCGAGCACTTTCAAAGCCCGCTTCCCGAGCCTGTTCCAGCCAGCGGGCACTATCGGTACGAAGGTTCTGCGCCTCCTTTCTGGCGGCCTGAATGAAGGCATAACCATCAATCCAGAGGTCAGCCTGCTCGGCGCGAAGAATGCGCGCTGCTGGACGGGCGGGTAGCTCGCTCATCAGGCGACCTCCCCGACAGTTAACGGCAACGTCGCGGCGGCGCATCGTACAATACTCACCCCGCCTGCCGTGGGCCGGTTTTCTAACTGCGCGCCTTCCAGACGTAGACGGAGCCACTCACGCAGCTCTGGGGCCTGTTGCTGCAGCCATGCCTCTACGCAACTGGCACCATCGCGGTCAATGGACTCGAGCAACTCGTCAGGCTGACGCAACGGGTCGGCATCGCGTGCAAGCGAGCGATGCGCCAGAGCCAGGGCGAATACCTCGCTGCCCAGCGCATCGCGCAATACGTTGACTCTGTCACTGCGAATTTCGCGGCTTAACGCCCCCGCGTGCCAGATGGCGCCGCACAGGCGCGGCAAGCGCTTGAATGCCTCGGGAGAAAGCAGCAACACCGGCAAGTCCTGCTCGTCCGGTGGCAACACCGATGGCAGCTCAGCCAAGTGAAAGTGGTGCATTAATTGGTGTAACAGACGCGCCTGAAAACGCGGCTTGGCGTACAACATTGCCTGCTGTTGATCGCTCGGCGGCTGCGGCCAACACTCAAACAAATGGCGCCTGGCAACGAAGTCCAGCGGGCACTCGATCAAGCTGAGCCAGGCATGCATGGGGGGTGGTGCAGCCGTCATAGCGCGTCCTCCAGCACGTACACCGACCGGGCACGGCGCCGCTGCCAGTGCTGCCAGCCAAGTGCACCGGTGAGCCCCAGGCTGCTGAGCAGCAACAACCCGAACATCAGGCGCACCCGGGACAGATTGTCTTCGAGCACCCACACGCCCAGAAAGCTCGCCAAGCGAGGCTGAGCACCAGCGCGATGACTGGGGACAGTCGCCTTGATGGCCGTCACCGAGACACCTTCGTAGTTCAGACCGGAAATCCCGTTGGCGACCAGTGTCTTGATCTTCGGGATCAATTGATTGATATCCGTGGCCGGGTCATAGCGCACCAGCACTGATGCAGAAGACGGAGAGATCACGCGCTTGAGCAAGTCGTTGTCCGGCAGCACCACATGCACCCGGGCGGAGATGATGCCGTCGATTTGCGACACACTGTGGGACAGCTCTTCGCTCAGCGCATAGACCATTTGAGCCCGTTCCTGAACCGGCGACGACACCAGGCCATTGCTCTTGAAAACCTGGCCCATATTGGAAAACGACTGCCCCGGCAAACCTGCATCATCGAGCAGCGCCATGGCTTCGGCGAAGCGTTTTTCGTCCACCACTACCGTCAGTTGGCCGTTGTCCTGCACCTTGCGCGAGGCCGGTACACCGTCGCGCAACAGAACGGCCACCATGGCATTGGCCTCACGTTCGCCCAGGTTGGTGTACAGGTCGATATCACAGGCCTGCAGCATCCCGGCGAGGGCCATGACAATCATCAAACGCAGGGCACGACAGTGATTGGACATGGTTTATTGACCTTTCAGAAGCGTGTTGGCGGAGCCGGATATCTGCGTCGCGCCGCGCACTACCATTTGCGTTTCGATTGAATAGTCGAACATCCGGCCCAACGAATGGACGATCTGATCGACCTGCTGTTCGCCGACTTTTTTAGGCGGTTGCCCGGCGTCGGCACGTTGTTGCGCCGACGCCGGCTTATCCGTACCCGACGACGCCTGCGTATTCACCGGCCCTGTGGCGGCGCCCGGCGGCGAGCCACTGCTGAGCGCGTCGGCCCGTTCGGAAAAACTGCGCGAGCGGTCGATGAATCCATTCAGGCGCTCCATCAGGCCTTCGCCGATCTGATGGGGGCTTGCGCCCTGGGGCATGCCTTTGGCGCTGCCGGCCATGTGCTCGAACAGGTTCTGAGAGGCCTGCAGCCCTCCCGGCGCGCCTGACGGCGGCAATGCCGCCGTGGCGGGTGCTGCGACACTTGCAGTCATGGCGGTGTCCTATTCTTCGTCGTCTTCGGAAGACTGAGCTTCGTTGAGCATTTCCTGGGCCTTGGGCATGATGATGAACTGCCCTCCGACGGTCACAGCTTGGTTAACCAGGGCTTCGGTGAGTTCGTCCTCGCTCATTTGCGACTTGGATTTGTCCACTGCGGCGTTGAACTGCACTTCCGCCGTAGGGGTGACCTGGGTGCTGCTGTCGACAGGGCTGACTGACATCGTATTGCTCCTTACCAGTGGGTTATTCGCTGGGTTATTCGCTTGCTGGTCGCAGTTCAGTGGCTGATTTCAGTGGTCACCACGCTCCCACGAAATACCCGCACACCGCGCTCAAGCGCGAGGGGGGCCGTGACGGGGCGTTGCTGGTGATCAACATGCTGCTGAACCATGTTCAGGTAAGCCGGTGGCCCCGAGACAAACAGTTCGTCGCCATCGGGGCCTGCGCGGGACGACAGCTGTGTGCCGTAGACATCCAGGCTGCCCAGGTAGTGTTCAAGCTGTTCGAGACTCTGCCCCTGGGCCTTGAACAGGCGCGTACCGGTTTCCGCTTCGGTACTCAGGTACAGAATGTTGCCGTCGAAATACCAGCTCAAACCGTTGGACTCACACAGTTGCGTCAAAAAATCTCCTGCTGAGTCGCCTCTAACCCTGCTGCGTGACTTGCCGCGAACCTTGTCCGACATAACCACGATCAGTCCGAGGTTATGACCGAACTCCTCCATTGCGGCGCGTACATCCTGTTCGACCAGCACATAGGCGTAGGGCTCGGTGAACCACTGCGGTGCATCACCGATCTGTCTGTCTTCAGCCTGTACGCCGGCAGCGATCAGCATCGCCGTCAGTAGCCAGAGAGAGCACTTCATGAATCGGCGATTACCCATGACGTCGTCTCCCTCGCGTCGCGACTGCGCAATAGCAATCACCGCGTACATAACGTTCGCTATTGCGCTTCAAGTCGATAAAATGATTTTCCCGTCGGGTGAGCCGTTTCGGATGGTCTGCCCCTGCGGCTGATTGAGCGATTGCCCCACCGTCTTCGACCAAAGAGCCTTTTCCATGCCCAGTCGCTTTGCCTCCATGTTGATGTTGCTTGGCAGTGTCACACTCGTGTCGTGCAGTACTGCGCCCGCCTCCGACGGCAGTTACGAACGCTTCATGGGGTTGGGCGCCGACCTGCAAAAACGCGGCGACAACGTCAGCGCCGCAGGGCTTTATGAGAAGGCCACGCAACTGCCACAGGCGCAGCTCGATGCTTGGCTCAAACTGGGCCAAGCGCGACTGGCCAGTGGCGATGCGCGGGGTGCCGAGCGCGCCTTCCAACAAGCGCTGGAACGTCAACCGGACAGCGCAGCTGCCTTGCTGGGGCTGGGCACCGCACAACTGCGTCTGGGCAAACTGGACCGCGCGGTGACGGTGCTGACCCAGGCCAGTGCCCATCCCGATCAACCCGAAGCGTTCAACCGATTGGGCATTGCGCAAATCCTGCGTGGCCGATCCGATGCGGCTCAGGCGGCGTTCAACCAAAGTCTTGCACTGACCCCCAACGACCTCGATACGCGTAGCAACCTCGCCCTGGCTTACGCTCTGGACGGCAAGCCGCAGCTGGCTCTGGACACCATTCATACCGTCATTGAGTCTGCCCTCTCCCTGCCCCGGCACCAACGCAACGCATTGTTGATCAGCGTGCTCGCCGGCCGCGAAAAAGACCTGCGCACTCTGAGCCTTGACGACATTTCCGGCGCAGAGCGCAAGAAGCTTTTGACCGAGGCGCGACGCATCAAGGCCATCAAAGATCCGCAGGTCCAGGCACGCGAACTCGGCCTGATCGATACCCGATAGCGGCAGCTTTTTCATTGGCGCTCCTGCTTGTCGGCCCTGGCCTGCTGCTCGGATTGGCGTCGGCGCAGCTCTTCACGGTCGTAGCCATCAATGTAAATCTGCGCCGCACGCCCCACAGGCGCCGCCATAGTTGGCCCGGTCACCCTGCCCTGGAGCAGATCCGAACGCTGCTCGACCATTTGCAACAGCGCAAGATTGCTCGCGCATCCGGGTGGCAACAGCCGCACCTGCGAGCCCTCATCGTTATCCCATTGGTCCTCGGCTGGAGGCTTCAGGCACTCCACCGGGACCAGTTCGATGCGGCCGTCGGTACGGGTCAGCGCTTGATAATCCGGTGAATAGCTCGCGGGTGACAGCCGGGTTTTACAGCCCCCCAGCAGCGTCAGCGCCAGGCCGATCAGCAGCAGTACACGATTCATGGTTGCTCCTTGTTCAATTCATGTAGAAGCCGAACATTCCGCCGTTTCGCGGGCCTGCCGAGGCCGTGGTGGTATCGGCGGGCCTAGCGTCCAGTGGCGTGGCAAGGTTTCGCGCACGCACCGGTTGCACCAGGTAAGGCGTGATCAAAATCACCAGCTCGGTTTCATTGCGCTGAAAACGTTTGGAGCGAAACAGATTGCCAAGGATCGGCATGTCGCCCAGCATCGGTACCTTCTCGACGTCCTGACTGCTTTCGCGCTGGAACAGCCCCGCAATTGCGAAGGTCTGGCCGCTGCCGACCTCCACCCGCGTATCGGCACGCCGTACCCTGAACGACGGCACCTGATAACCGCCCACGCTGACGGTGCTGGAGCCCATCAGACTGCTGACTTCGGGGCGCACCTGCAGGGCGATTCGGCCGTTGGGCAACACCGTCGGGCTGAATAGCAGGGACACACCGTATTGCTTGTACTCAATGCCAACCAGGTCGCGGTTTACCGGGACCGGCACGGCGACTTCGCCGCCAGCCAGGAAACTAGCAGTCTGACCGGTCATGGCCGTGATGTTCGGCTCGGCAAGGATCTCGAGTACGCCGTTGCTTTGCAGCGCCTCAAGCATAGCGTCAACATTCACATTGCCCGACGCCAGTGCGGCGCTGACCACGTTGGAACCTGCGCTGGCCGCCAGTGCGCCACCCGTCAGCAGGCCAAATGAGAACGTTCCGTTGTTGAACAGCGCATTCCAGTTGACGCCGTAGCGCAGCAGCTCAGAACGTGACACCTCGGCAAACCTGACGCGAATATTGACCTGCGCCGAGCCCTCGTACGACGCACCGTTGATCGCGCTCTTGAAATTCTGGCCTTCGGTGCTCAGCAGTGCATTCAGATCAGTGGCCTCGTCCACACTTTTGACACTGCCTCTGGCAACGACTCGATTGCCCGACGCAGAGATTTGCGCACTGCTGCCCGGATGCAACGCCTTTAATGAACGACTGATAGCCTCGGTGCTGCTGCCGACTGACAGACTCAACGCTGCCAGTTGCCTGCCCTCGGCGCTGAGCGCGATCAGGCTGGTCTGCCCGGGCGCCTTGCCGAATACGTAAATCACTCCCGGTGACACCACCTGTAAATCGGCTACACTTGGGTCGGCGACCAATACTGCGTCGACCGGGGCCTTGAAGTTCAGAATGCGCCCTTCGCCTGAGGCCAGGTCAAGGTTGCCGGTGCTGCCTTCGGCAATGGCCTGGGCGTACGCAACCACTGGCAGCACCAGCGCTGTAACGACGACTATCCAAACGCCACGAAACCGCCCAAAACACATCATGAGGCACTCGCCATGGGAGTAATCGGGACGCCGCTGACTGGACGTCGATGAGTAATTTCGTTCAAGCCAACGCAGCAGAGCGACTGCAGGTTGTATTCGCCGGCCAGCTCGCGAAACGACAGGACCGCCAGCTCCAGCTCGCCGCGCATCACCAGGCGGCGCATGCCACGCCGCAATTCGGGATGGACCAGCAACACCGTCCTGCCCTCCTCAGGCAAGTATTCGCAGGCCTGGCGCAACTGTGTCAGCAGCACGCGGTTAATGTGTTCAGGCAGTGAATCGCCAGGGTTTTCCAGGCGCCGCACGCTCGCGCGCAACTGCTCTTCGAGATCGGGTGTGAGCACGAATGCGCTGATGATCCGGTTGCGGTCGGCGAACTGGTGGCTGATCTGACGTGCCAGCGCAGCGCGCAGGTGCTCGGACAGGCCCGGTGCGTCGGTTTGACGCGAGCCCCAATCGACCATGGTTTCAAGCAACGCACGCTGATTCCGAATCGAAACACCTTCGGCTATCAACAGGCGCAGTGCCTCCGCGATGCGCTGCAGCGGTACGATGCGCAGCACTTCCTTGACCAGTTCGCCGTACTGGCCCTCCATGTGCTCCAGGATTGCGCGGGTTTCCTGAATCCCGAGAAAATCTGCAGCGTAACGACGCAGCGTGCGATCAACCACGGCGCGCAACACTTCGTCGGGCAGCATAAAGCCGATGCCGGCCTCTTGCAGGCTGTCCTGGTGATGCAGTGCAATCCATTGCGCCGGTCGTCGACTCAAGGGCGAGTTGACTTCCAGCAACACAATATCCATCAAGTGCGCATGCACCGGGTCATCCTTGAGCAACAGATGGTCGGGAGGTAACTCGCCCTCACTGATCGGTACGCCCTCAAGCTCGATGACAAAGCGATTGGCGGGCATTGACGGGTCGACGTAAAGCCCCGGCACTGGCACTTCGATGCCCAGGTCGGCTCGAACCTCATGACACAGCGCCTCCAGCCGCTGGCGCAAACGCAGCTCCGGCGCCGCCTGTCCCAACACGGCCCCCATGCTGAGCAATAAACGGCTGTCCAGTGGTTTGCCAGGCATCATGGGTTTTTCAGGCAGATGCTCCTGATCGTCGGCCGCTTCGTCGACAGTTTCAGAGGAAAGCGCCTTGACGACCTGGCCACGTCGAAACATGACGAAGGCTGCGCCTCCCAACACCGTGGCCAGGCCAATGAAAACCAGTGCAGGGAACCCCGGCAGCAAGGCGACACCCAGCAGGATCAAGGCCGTCAGACCCAACGCCATGTGACTGGCGCCCAGTTGCTGCAGAATTTCCGTGCCCAGGTTGCCTTGCGCGCTGTCGCTGTTGACGCGAGTCACCACTGTACCCGCCGCGACTGAAATCAACAGCGCAGGAATCTGTGCAATCAGCCCATCGCCTACTGTCAGCAGCGAGTACGCGTGCGCCGCGTCGCCGAATGACATACCGCGCTCGACCATGCCGATCAACATGCCGCCCAACAGGTTCACCGACAGGATGACCAGTCCGGCGATTGCATCGCCTTTGACGAATTTCATCGCGCCATCCATGGCTCCGAACATCTGGCTTTCGCGCTCAAGCCGCGCGCGACGGCGGCGGGCCTCAGGTTGATCAATGTCGCCATTGCGCAAGTCATTATCGATGCTCATTTGCTTGCCGGGCATCGCGTCCAGGGTAAAGCGCGCCGCGACCTCGGCCACGCGCTCGGCACCTTTGGTAATCACCACGAACTGCGCCACCGTGATGATCAAAAACACGACAAGGCCAACGATCACTTGGCCTGCAATGACAAAGTCACCGAAGGCCTTGACGATGTGGCCGGCGTTGCCATCCAGCAGAATCAAACGTGTGGTGGTAATCGACAGGGAAAGCCTGAACAACGTACTGAGCAGAATCAGCGGGGGCAGCGCGGAGAACTCCACGGAGTGCGAAATATAAAACGCGACGATCAGGATCAGGATGCTCAAAGCAATATTCAGGCCGATCAATGCGTCGACCAGCCACGTGGGCAACGGGATGATCATCATCACGATGGCCATCAACATGAATGCGACGATGATCACGTCGCTGCGCCTGGCGGCAACGCTGGCCAGGACGTTGAGGCGGTTCATGACCTGCATCATCGCGCAGCTCTCCGGGCGGCCAGATAACTTTTGAAGCACTGGCGCGCATCTTCCTTACGGGCGGCTCCCCACAGCGCGCGACTGCGCAGCAAAAACACACCCGGCGACTCGCCTTCGGCAGCCACCAACCGGTCAAGCACATTCAACGCGCGGTCTGGTTGAGCGCTATCCGTGAAGGCCATCGCCAGAGCACGCAGCAACATGGGATCGCGCGGAGAGAGATGAACTGCAATCAGCAGCATCACCAGCCCTTTCTGCGCCTGACCGCCACGGCGATACAATTCACCGATGCCCTTGAGCAACTGGACAGCCTCCTGCCCTTCACGGCTGAGCGTTTCGTCGCGCATCAGGCCTGCACCTCGGCGCGCTGTTGCTCCAGGCTGCGTCGCACGTCGATTTCCTCGCTGATCAGGTCATGGGCCAAGGCCATTATCTGCGGCTCAGCGTCCAGATCAGGCAAGACGTTGTGCAGGACGTATTCGAGGATCTCCAGCGAGCGGGTACAGCCAAATATTTCCGGACTGATCCCGCTGACACTGCAAGACTGCTCGACATCGTCGCGCAATGTGCGGCGCGCCAGGCCCCCACGCTTGCTCAGGACCGCATCGAAACGCGCCCCCTGGCGCGGCTTCGCCGACTGGACAACATCAATCGCAGGAGGTTTGTCGGCGATGGCCGGCGGCAGCGAGCGAGGATCGATTTTCATAGGGTAAAGGTGAATCGTTCTTCACCCCGGGCAAGGATCACCTGATTGTTTTCGATACGCTCCAACGTCCAGTCATCGGCCAGTGCGGCGCCTGGGTAAAGACGCTTGCCGCTGTCATTGACGACATAGGGATGAGTACCGAACCAGACGGCCTGAAAGCGAACCCGTGGTGTGGCAACTTCAGCGCGGGGAGCAACATCGGCATGCAGAACCACTTGTTGTCCAAAGCGACTGTCATAGGCTTGTTGCACATCCATCCACTGAATCTTCTGAGTGGGCTCGTAGCTGCCCTGCAAAAGGAGCTGGCCATCACCTTCGGTGACTTTTATATGACTCAAACGGGCAGCCGTCAGTTGCTGCTCAAGCCAGAGCGCGGCTTGCGCGGCAGTTACGGTGTCTGGATATTGTGCATCGGAGGGCGCAACCAGTGGGTTGCGGGTGGGCAGCGCCAACGACGACACGGGCTGACCGCGAAACGCAAACGCGCCGACGCATAAAAACATCAACGCCAGCGCAATAACCCATCGCGGTACACGCCGCGAGGCACGCACGGCGCGCTGCGCAGCCCGGGTCTTAACGCAGGTATCCTTCAGGGTCAGTCGCGCTGCGCCGATGTGGATGACCAAGGGAAGTTTTGCGCAGTGGCCGCTGCCGGCGCAAACCGTGATCGCCTGAGCGTTGCGCTTCATGACAGTGACATCGCCGCCGAGGGCTTCGACCGCCACCTGACCGCACGAGAAGCGCAGGACCATGTGTCGTTCGGCAATGCCTGCGTCACTGAGCAACAAATCTGCGTTACCGGCGCTTCCAATAATGTAGGCAGCTTTGTCGAGGGCGATACTTACGCCCTGATGCAGGCCATGGGTGATGCTGAGCAGCGCCATGCTCTTTCCTGGCGCCGATGAACCACGCACCGAGGTTGCAAAAGTAAGAGCTGTCATGTCGGGTTACCCGAGTAGTACGTACAGACAAGGTCGAGTCAGACACCGATAAAACAATGCAAATGCGGCGCGAGGCGCCAGGCTAGCGAGCAGCCTCGCGACTGCTCGCACAGTAATATCAGTTCTGAGGACGTTGCTTGGTTGCATCAAGCTCAGCTTTTTTGGCTGTGGTCAGCTCGGTGATTTTTGCCGATTTCTCGATGGCCATGTTGAATGTGGCTTCCATTTTCGCGATCGCTGCATCTGCGCCACCGGAGTTTGCTGGAGGAACTGAACTCATTTTGTATCTCCTTGCTTTAGATGGAATATCTTCAGCCGCAAAGCGGCACACATGTTTAGGCAGCGCGACCAGGCAAATAACTACAAGTAGCCTGCCGCCCTGCACGAACCGATACTACTCAGATCAACTCGCAGAACGCTGTGAAAATTTGTGAAACGTTAAAAGGCAACTAGCCAGCTTCGCGGGAGATATCATTTAGCCTTCAGCCATTATTGTTTATTCCGATTCCAGTGAAACTTAGCAGATGTGAATTCTTGTGAAAAATTGACGCCAGCTGCATTTCTCCATGTTAAGTTCAAATACTCCCCTCGCGTACCCATATCCGTTTTTTATCAATTAATTCAATGCTTTTTGATGAGGGAACTACGGAAACGGCGGCATGCCGAGCCTGCAGCCTTGCGAACGCCTTTAACTCAACACTGAAGGCTTTTCAACATCACCAAAACTTAGGAAGTTGACCATGGTTACGAAAGTAGAAAACAACACAAGAAATGCTTCGGCCTCTGAAAACACCACCAACTCCTGGGAAAACTCCGTCAAGCTGGCTTCTGCAAACGCCAAGCTTAAAGTCAAACCGTCTACACGTGATGAGTTGGGTAAAGGCCAAAAACGTCCTGAAAGCGATAGTCGCTCGGCACAGCAAATTATAGAAGATACAAAACTGCTAAAAAATCTGGGCAATCAGAGCGGTGTTAAGGACAACCTCAAAAAACAAGTGGGCGACTTCGAAACGGATGCCGATGCCGCTTATCGCGCTGCCAAAGTGCTCGAACATGTGGTCAGCGTCGATGAAAACGGCAAGATGCTGACCGGTTACCACGCTGCTGATAAAAATAACGATAGCATCGATGGATTTACCAAAGACGGCGAAGCCGAGCACGGCACGGAGGCTGGCCGCTTGCAAGACTTTGGCAAATACGGCTATTCGAGCCTGCGTGGGGAATTGGTATCGGATCTGGGTGACAAGCAGAAACGTCCTGAGGGCGATACACGCTCAGCCAAGGACATTATCGACGCAACACCACTGCTTAAAAATCTGGGCAATCAGAGTGGTGTGAAGGACAACCTCAAAAATCAAGTCGGCGATTTCGAGAACGACGCCGATGCGGCCTATCGTGCCACCCAAGTACTTGAACATGTGGTCAACTTTGATGAGAACGGTAAGGAACTGACCGGTTACCTGGCGATTGATGGAGATAACGACAGCATCAACGGCTTCACTAAAGACGGTGACGCGAAGCACGGTACGGAAGCCGGTCGTTTACAGGACTTTGGCAAGTATGGCTATGCCAGCCTTAAGGGCGAACAGTTTCATGTGAAAGATAAAATACATTCGGATAAGGCTGCACCGCCTGATGAGCCACAGGACGTACAGAGCTTGCGCGACAAGTACAAAATTCCGACCTTCGGCGCTGAGGGCCTGATGGATATGGAGTTGACCAACGATAAAACCGTGAGCAGTCAAACCTCCGAGCACTTTGTGAAGGGCATTCGCGACGATATCAGCAGTGGAAAGTTATCCGAAAAGTCAGATGAAGCAAAGATGGTCAACTTGATCGAAGCCCAGGCTGCCATGAGTAGCGGCTACGAGATCAACGGCTACGCAGAGGCCATCAATTTAAACGTGGGCAGCAACAGTACATACCGTGAGTCGGATAAAAAACCGACCACGCTCAATGGAAAAGACATACGTGAAATCGTTGATGAGAAAAAACTTGCCAAAGAAATTTCCACGCTAATGGGCAAGGAGGGAGTTAAACATCGTTACAACGAAGCACTTCAGAAAAGCGTCAGCAGTTTGCCTGGGGATCGGTTGAATGAAGTGCGCGAACAGGTCTTCCCTGCCCTCTTCAAGGAGGACTCGCGTGATGCGAACACTAACTTCGAAGACTACGTGATTGCCATGAATGACTCTGGTGATCCGCAAAAACAAAAGATCGCAGAACTGGACGTGGACAGGTATTTCGACTCCCTGCGTATTTTGGAACCTGACAGTTACACTGCGCGCCGCCAGACGTTCGATCAGAATATGATGACGCATCAGTTGAACACCTATATGGAAAATCCAGACACGGTGTCGCCGGAAAATGCCCAAAGTGGCCTGCGTGCAACGGTGAGCATCATGAAAGGTGGACTCATCAGCGTCACGAATGGGCTGGACAAGGGTAATAAAGCTTACGACATGTACAAAAAGATGATGGATGAAGTCGACATTCTCGATGGGCATATCAAAGGGCTGACACCTGACGAGAACAAAAATATTGCAGCCGCCGTGCGCCTCGCCGCCATCAGTGGTGATCCCAAGGCAATCGACAAAGTGGTCGACACTCAACTCAAGGGACTTTCAAAAAATCGAGAAGAGACTGCTGGGACCCTCAAAAAGGTCCTGCATTCGGCCAGTTCCACTGGAGCGCTGAGCGCGATGTCGGGAACCATGGGCTTGGTCAGCGGCGCCATGCAGCTCGCCAACGGCGGCAAGGGTATGACAGAAGATCAGAAAATCGCTGCGGCGCGTGATTTGATAGGCGGTTTGAGTTTCACCAACGACTTCCTCAAGTTTGGCTCAAATATAGTAGAGACCGCTGGCGGCAAACGATCCTATGACCCTGCTGTGGATAATAACGGAATACGCGAGCCAAAAATCAAGGCGACTCAATGGCTCGGTCTGCTGGACGATAACTTCCCTGATCTTTGGGGCAAACAAAAAGCCGCAACGTCAGACGCGCTTGCAGACGCAATCAGCACTCGCGTTAAAACTTCCTCAGACACGCTCAAGAATCTTGATGCCACTCACCTGTCCGCTGCAGAGTTCAAGGAATATGACAAAATCGTTCAGTCTCTTGGTGAGAAAATGGGCGTCAAGGACATCTCCGGTAGCGCAGACATTGCTAAATCAAATAGCGCTGCCAAGGCTGCCGGACGTTCTTTCCTGCGCTTTATGGGCGGGTCGGCATTGGACGTGACAGGTGGGGTCATGGATATCGTGTCTGGTGCCCGCAAGCTCCAGAATGCCAAAACAGAATTGGAAAAGGTTGACGCTGCGTTTTCGCTCGGCTCCGGTATCTCCGGAACAGGTATGGGTATTTCCAACACCGTTGCCATGTTCGCCCCCAAAGGCGCGCACCTGGCGGCAAAGCTGGCCGGTGATGTCGCAACCACGGTAGTGCGTGGACTGGCCATCGGAGCTCGCGTCGCAGGGCCAGTATTTGCTGTAGCCGGAGTGGTATTTGGTATCGCAGGCACCATGATCGCCGAAGCAGTAGAGCATGCCAAACGGCAGAAACTGACCGACTCACAAGGCAAGTTTTTCAAGAATCTGGCCGACGCCGGAGTTACCCAGGACGACTGGGGCGATAAGCTCGAATACGCCCGCTACGCCACCTATATGTATGGTAGCCGGGACACTCCGCAAGAAAACTCCATGTTCGAGTTCCAGGCGGATGAGTGGAAACATTTCAAGGAAACCAAAGGTGAAAAAGGCAGTTCATTGGTTCGTCTTGCCCCCTATCTCCATAAGGACGGCGATCCTCAAAACAAGAACCTTTGGAAACAATTCCTGGCAGGTGGCACCAGTCTTGGCAACCGCAATGGTTTAAATTTGAAAACCGATAATGCGCGTCCTTGGGACAAAACAGATAGGGAGGCCGGCAGAAATAAAAGCGCCTGATCTGGCCAGGAGAGGCTAACCGTAGCGGGGGGAAGTCGCCCCCGCACCCAATTAAAGCGTTCCGGCAGCAACGACGTGATATTCATCGGCTCGAACGCATGCCGGCTTCTTAAGCCTGCGCCTCCCCTCAGGGCGGAGGAAGCATGATTAAAGGCAGTCGATGAAATCCGATATATTTGACGCATTCAACTTTCTGTATTGATGCCAGCCTCGCCATCAAGCTCTACCGTATTGACACCCGGTATGCGACGCAAACGCTGTTCAAGTTGGCCCGGATCGGTTGACTTCGACGTTTTGACGGCAAAGCCGCCAAGGTTCTCATACGTCAACATGATTTTACCGCCGGCTTTTTTTATTTCGTGTTTGATCCACGTCCGTTTCGCTTGCGTATTACAATCACACAATACGATGAACGTTGACTGAGCGTTTGACGAGGGCGCCTGTACTTCCATCGCTTCGGCATCCAGTGAGGAGATGGAGAGCGCTCCCAGGGTCAACAATAACAGCGGATATTTCATGGCTAAAGCACTCCGGTTTTTAATATACACATATTAGAGTCAGCATCATTACAGAGACGCGCCCGATGCTTTTTACTCAACCCAACTAGGCGCTCGAAACTGACCATCCGCTTCGTCTATGCCATCAGATAATACCTGTAGAGCAGCGTCAACTGCCGCCTCCTTGACGAAAAGTGCAAAGTCGCCGAGTTGGCGCGTGAATTCACCCAACACCCATAGGCCCGGTTTTGCTTCAACGATTTTCGTGTATTTTCCAAGAACGTTTAGAAGTCTTTCGCTTGCATTAATTACAACAATATCGGCATAGCCGCGCACACTTTTATTGTCAGCGTTCGAGTTATGCGCATTACTTGATATCGCTGCCATTTCTGCCGCAGTCATCGCGCTTTCGAAGACCTGTTGAATATGTCGCTCAAAACTGGGATTCATTGAGAAACTCCTGTCTCGTACCCGTTCGCTATGCCTTCAAGAGGCTGATTTGTCTTGTTGCTGTGAGTAAGGGCGCTGGTAGGCAATGGACTTTGCAGCCAGCTCAAACGAATCTCGATGACTTCGACCCAATTTTCACCGAGCGGCGGCACACAAGAATGCATGAATCCCTGGCAGCAGCCATGATCATCCAAAAATGCGTAACAGCGATAATTGGAGTGTGATTGAAATAATTTTTTTATGCAGCGCAAGTGTTTGTACTCTACTTATTACAGATGTCTTCAATCTCAGTATGACATCTCGCTGCAGCAGGTTTTCTATAGGGAAATTGTAATTTTTCCATCAGTTCAGTCAGGGTTCAGCAAAGATACTGCTCAGCTACTTCCCTTCTGTTATGAGGTTGAGCTCTTCTGTAAACTCGCCCAGGGCAAGAATCCCCTAGCCCTCCAGGGGATTTTTACTTCTGCAGACGCAGGTCAGTTACCAGGTCGCTGCTTGGTAGAATCCAGCTCGGCCTTTTTGCCAGTGCTGAGCTCAGTGATTTTAGCCGACTTGGCGATAGCCAGATCGAATGTATCCTGCATCTTCGCAATCGCGTCAGTGGCAGTACCATTCAATCCACCATTGGCCGCCCAATCGAAGTTCCAGACACCGGAAAGGTTATCTTCATGAGCAACATCGTGGGTTTCGATGGCACGAAATACATCTGGATGGCGTTGCATATAATCCGCGGCGCTGGCGACATCGGCGGGGGTTTTACCTGAGTTGTCGCGGGCTAACTGGGCAAGCTCTTGACCGGTAATCGCCCCCTTACCCGTCTGCCTCATGTAGTCGGCAATGATCTTGCTCGACTTTGCTATATTCAACTTGTCGTCGAACGACGGCGTAGACGAACTCTGATTAGCGGGTTGACTACTGGTGGCGGACACTTTACTCATTTTCTCTGCTGCCCTTCGAATGATGGTATCGCCGCAGTGACGATCTCCGGCAGTTCAAGCTAGCACGGGAAAAAGCTTTTTATAGAGAGGCTTCACAACGTTTCACAGAAATAAACATGCCTACCAATGTGAAACGTATCCAAGTGAGCACCCATGAGAATTTTGGAAAAATAAATAGCACTTGGCGCATCCGGATGTGCAGCGCTATATGGGCTCTATAGCTGTCAACGCCCAACCTCGCCATATACTCGATCAGGCTTTGTACAAAAAAATATTGCCGAATACAGCATTTTAGAAGTCTGCGCTGCGTATGATCCACCCCACCAGCCCCGCGAGCGTCGCGGCTGAGGGTTCCCCCGCGAGGATCCGAACGCCGGGCAACGTATCAGCGATCACCTGCACGCAGGGCCCGGTACCGGCCCCACATCCAGGATCACTCCCTCGGGATCGGCGCACTAAGCATCGGTCATGAAGGCATTACGTTAAGCTTGATTGAGTCAAGATTAATCGGCCTTTTTTACAGCACGAATCGGTTAACCAACTGATTCAGGTTAATCGCCAGTTTTGACATTTCACCGCACGCACTGGCCGTCTGGCTGGCTCCTGCCGCACTCTGTGTTGCAAGCTCACGAATACTGACCAGGTTGCGGTCGACCTCACGTGCAACGTGCGACTGCTCTTCAGAAGCCGTGGCGATCATGAGGTTACGTTCATTGATTTGAACAATCGCCATTGATATTTGATCAAGCGAGGTACTGGCCTCCTGGGCGACGCCAAGCGATTCGGTCGCCAGGTCTCTGCTCGTGTTCATTGCCTTCACAGCGTGGTCTGAGTCGCTCTGAATGGCAGTAATCATCTGCTCGATCTCTTGGGTCGATAACTGGGTGCGATGCGCCAAAGCCCTTACTTCGTCAGCAACCACTGCAAACCCACGACCTTGCTCGCCGGCGCGTGCGGCCTCGATAGCAGCGTTCAATGCCAGTAGATTGGTCTGTTCTGCAATCGCCCGAATTACTTCAACAACTTTAGTGATGCCCTGGGCGCGATCTGACAACCCTTGAATCTGTTCGCTCGTGTTTTTAACGTTAGCGTTCAGCTTTTGCATTGACTTCAATGTCTGAGCTACTCGCGCCAAACCTATTTCGGTATAGACTTGGGAGCGCCTTGACTCTTCGGAAGCAGACTCCGCATTACGAGCGACTTCATCAACGGCTGCGCTCATTTCTGTGACAGCGGTGGCAGCTTGATTGACCTCGTCATTTTGGGTGACAAGACCTCGACTCGACTCCTCAGTGACCGCTGTCATCTCTTCTGACGCAGAGGCCAGTTGGGTGGACGAATCCGAGATTTGCATAATCGTGGTACGCAGGTTTGTCTGCATCTGCGCGAGCGCTTTCAACAGTCGTCCGGCTTCGTCAGTCCCGCTGAACAATACCTCCCTGGAAAGGTCACTGGCCGCAATACGCTCTGCAATAGACAGGGCGTCCTTAAGCGGGGAGGTAATACTTTTCGTCAGCAATAATGCCAACGCAGCCGTCAAAATAATTACGCCCGCTATAAGTGCGACAACAAGCCAAAGGCCCTTACTATAGAGATCGGTCGCGGTTTGCCCAGCTTGTGCCGCACCTTCATCGTTAAAACGGGTCAAATCCTTGATCTGCTGCTCCATGTTGTCGGTCAGAGGACGGAGGTTGGTACTCACCATATTGGCCGCTTCCGCTATCTCACTCTTCCTCATTAACGGTTCGAGAAGATCCAGTTGTTTGGAATAGGCATCGGAACTGTTTTTTACCAGCGTATAAAGCGAGCGTTCTTTATCACTCGCGATGAGGCGTTCATAATTCGTTACCGCATCGGTAAACGCTTTACGGTAGGCGGTGAATTTTTCAATGTTCTTTTGAATGAATTGAGGTTCCGCGAGGTTTTTCCGTGTTTCGAGCCTCAGACGCAGGGCCCCATTACTCATCAAGGCCGTTTGCCGGATGCTAGCCATCCATTTGAGTTCGACGTCTTTTTCGGCGTCCTTTAGCTTGCCCATTTGCAGGATGGCGAATGAGCCGAGCACCAAAACCAGCACGATGATTAAAGCGAAAAACAGAGCCGCGCGAGGAGCTAAATTAAGGTTTCTAAGAAGCATATAGAACTCCTGCTTTCCCACGTTTATTGAAGTTTTTAATAAAATCGACACAAAGTTGGAAACTTTAAGGATGCGGTCGAAAGGCGATAAAGCTGGCGAATGGCGATAACTTAAAGGCTACCTTGCGCCTTTACGTTTTTCAGCACACCTGCACATGCCGTGCAGGCGCCGAACAGGATCAACGCCAGCGAGCACGTCTTGAGCTAAGATTTCAGACCATTCACTTTATGCATAACATTGCCCCAGCGCGGTAGTTTTTTTTATGATCGACGATGCACCCAAAGGGTCTTTGCAGGGTTGGGCTCATCAACACAATAACCAGCCATCGAAGGTAACGTTAGCGCCGATTGATTCACTTTCCCGTTCAGCCTATCGACTAATGGAATAACTATGGATATTGAGTGGTATGAGGATTTCCTCGCATTGGCAGACACGGGAAAATTTACTGCCGCTGCGAGCATGCGCAGATCATCGCAGTCAGCCTTGAGTCGACGCATCCAATTGCTGGAAACGCGCCTGGGCGCCGTCCTGATCGACCGCAGCAAGAACCCCATCCGCTTGACGGTCGCCGGCCAGGCCTTGCTGCCGAACGCCCTGGAACTGGTACGTCTGGCGCGCGACTGTGAGCAGAGCGTGAAGATCCTCGACTGCCCGTTGAGCTTCGCATCGCTGCACACCCTGGCCTGCAATTTCTTTCCAGACTGGATCAGTCACGCAATGCCGCCAGGCGAACAGGTGTTTACCCGCATCGACACCAGCTACCGCAGCACAGATGATTACTACATGGCACTGCTGTCCGGCCGCTGCGACTTCATCCTGTTTTATCGGGAAGCTGAATCGCAGGCTTACGCCCAGCGTGAGGAGTTCGAAACACTGTCGCTGGGCCACGACGAGCTTTACTGGGTTGCAACGCCACAACTGGCTGAGCATTGCACTCAGTCAGATGGCCCGATCCCGTGGCTGACCTATTCGCGCAGCGCCCAATTGCACGAACTCTCGCGCACCCAGGTCAGTCGCCACCCTCAACCCGAACGCCTGCAACGGGTATTCGAAGCGACGGTGTCCGAGGCGCTCAAATCCATGGTCGCCAACGGCCACGGTGTCGCTTGCATGCCCCACACCATGGTCGCAGGGATGATTGAACAGGGCGAGCTGGTCAGGCTGTACCCGCAAATGGAGCCTGATCATCTCGAAGTCATACTGGTGCGCTGGCTGGGTAACCGTAACACGCAGGCGCAAGCGTTATGGGCGCGTCTGGCGGGTGCTTGATTGCGGATAAGGGCTTCGTTGGCCATTAAAAGCTTGGCGATAAAGGCGATTGCGTCCGCTTAAAATACGTGGACATCATCGCCCTTAATGCTGGAATTCGGTAGGTGACTTGACCGGACGGATACGCATCAGCAACGAGTGTGAATGGTTGAACTCAGATGGGTCTCGATGAAGGAGGTCAGCAGGGAGGGCGGTACGTGAAAATGCAGAGCCCAAGTCTGGGCGACTTCAATCTGAGGGTCAGTATTTCTGCACTTAAGCGCAAAAAATGCGCGACTCTAAAACCGATTCCCTCTTTAGCGTATCCACCAATGACCTTCTCTGCAATTCGCAGAGGAATGTCGATTGAGAAGAGGTCACGTTGCCGCGTTAACGCATAACGCCTTTAACAGTTATGCGCGGATTACATTCAGCCCTCGACTTTTCAAAAGCTGGCAATCGAGCGCGATGTAAGAACTTTCGGCTTTTCGTACTCCGGGAAAACGCTACTGATTGCCACGGGCGCAGACTGCGATCTCGGAGACATGCTGCCGTGCGCCCTCAGCGTCCGCTTTAACCGAAAGTAGCCTGTCAACATGTGTACAGACATTTTTCAGGCAAAAAAAAAGCCACTCATCTGAGTGGCTTTTTTTCTGAATCTTGGAGCGGGAAACGAGACTCGAACTCGCGACCCCGACCTTGGCAAGGTCGTGCTCTACCAACTGAGCTATTCCCGCTTGGTGACGCGCATTCTATAGAATCCTCGGCGCTCGTCAACACCTTGATTCAAAAAAGTTTTATTTCTTTTCGACGGTAGTGCGCAGATGCGGCCAGGCAGCGCGCAGGTACTGGAGCATGGACCACAGGGTCAGGCCGGCGGCGATCAACAACAAGGCGTAGCCTGTCAGCACCCAGAAGGAGAAGTCCGACGGGTTGGCCAGCAGAATGACCAGCGCAAGCATTTGCGCGGCGGTTTTCCACTTGCCCATGTTGGAAACGGCAACGTGGGCGCGGGCGCCGATTTCGGCCATCCACTCGCGCAGGGCCGAGACCACGATCTCGCGGCCAATGATGACCGCGGCCGGCAGCGTCAGCCACAGATTGCCGTGTTCCTGCACCAGCAATACCAGGGCAACGGCCACCATGAGCTTGTCGGCCACGGGGTCGAGGAACGCGCCGAACGGCGTGCTCTGCTCCAGTCGGCGGGCCAGGTAGCCGTCGAGCCAATCGGTGGCGGCGGCGAAAGCGAACACGGAACTTGACGCCGCATAGCTCCATTCGTAGGGCAAATAGAACAACAGAATGAAAATCGGGATAAGCAGGACGCGTAGAACGGTGATCAGATTAGGGATATTCATCGGCACAACTGGCTACGAGGTGGAAAGGCATTCTATTCGCTGTGCAGGTTTGCATAAATCAGCTCAGCGAGCTTTTTACTGATACCGGGTGCTTTGGCTATTTCGTCAATGCTGGCACGGGACAGCTCCTGCAAGCCACCAAAATGTTTAAGCAGGTCACGTCGGCGCGTCGGCCCTACCCCTGCCACCCCTTCCAGGGTTGAGGTTCGTCGGGTTTTACCACGACGGGCGCGGTGGCCGGTGATGGCGAATCGGTGGGCTTCGTCGCGGATCTGTTGAATCAGGTGCAGCGCAGGTGAATCGCCCTTCAAGGTGAACTCATGGGCGGCATCATTCAAGTACAAGGTCTCGAAACCGGCCTTGCGCGTCGTCCCCTTGGCCACGCCGAGCAGGATCAGGTCCGGCACTGCCAGTTCATTGAGCACGTCGCGGGCCATCGACAGCTGGCCCTTGCCGCCGTCCACCAAGAGGATATCGGGCAGCTTGCCCTCACCTTCCTTCAGTTTGCTGAAGCGGCGCATGAGGGCCTGGTGCATGGCCGCGTAGTCATCGCCGGCCGTCACGCCTTCAATGTTGTAGCGCCGGTAATCGGACTTGATCGGTCCTTCCGGCCCGAACACCACACAGGAGGCCACGGTGGCTTCGCCGCTGGAGTGGCTGATGTCGTAGCATTCCAGGCGCTGTGGTGGCTCCTCGAGTTTGAGGACTTCGGCCAGCGCGTCAAACCGTGCGGCAACGTGCTGCCGATTGGCAAGGCGCGCGCTGAGGGCCTGTTCGGCGTTGGTCACGGCCAATTGCTGCCAACGCGCACGGGTGCCGCGTACGCGGTGGCTGATGTCCAGCTCGCGGCCGCGCAGCTCGTGAATCGCTTCGATGAGCGTGGGGAAGTCTTCGTGTACCACGTTGACGATCAGCTCCGAGGGCAGATCGCGCTCCGGGCTGCTCACGTAGTACTGACCGAGGAACGCAGCCATGACTTCGGCCACTTCTTCGTCGATACCGGTTTGCGGGAAGAAGTTCTTGCTGCCCAGCACCCGGCCACCGCGAACGTTGATCAGGTGCACGCAGGCACCGCCGGGGTTGACGAATGCGGCGATCACATCGACGTCGCCGGTGCCACCCTCCATGCTTTGCTGATCCTGCACGCGACGCAACAGCGAGATCTGGTCGCGCAGTTCGGCGGCCTTCTCGAAATCCAGGGTACTGGCCGCCTGCTCCATGGCGCCGGAGAGCTCATCGGTGAGGGCATTGCTGCGCCCTTCGAGAAACATCACCGAATGGCGCACATCCTCGGCGTACTCCGCAGGCTCGACCAGGCCGACACAAGGCGCCTTGCACCGCTTGATCTGGTACTGCAGGCACGGTCGCGTACGGTTCTTGTAGAAACTGTCTTCGCACTGGCGCACAAAAAAGGTCTTTTGCAACAGGCTCAAGCTTTCACGAATCGCGCCAGCGCTGGGATAGGGTCCGAAGTACTTGCCCTTCTGCTTCTTGGCCCCACGGTGAATACTCAGGCGCGGAAAGGCGCCATCGGATAAAAAGACGTAGGGGTAGGATTTATCGTCACGCAGCAGGATGTTGTAGGGCGGCCGCCATTCCTTGATCAACGTCTGCTCAAGCAGCAGCGCTTCGGTTTCGTTGGCGGTAATGGTGGTTTCGACCTGGGCGATACGCGCCACCAGGGCGGCGGTCTTGGTCGCCAGACCGGTCTTGCGAAAGTAGCTCGCCAGACGGTTCTTCAGGTTCTTGGCTTTACCGACATACAGCAGGCGCGCCTCGCTGTCGAACATGCGGTACACGCCGGGGCGGCCACTGCAGGTCGAGAGGAAGGCACTTGGATCGAACGGCGTGGTCATGTCAGGCGCTGGCGTCCACCATGCCGTGACGCACCGCAAGCAGGGTCAATTCAACATCACTGCTGATGGCGAGCTTCTCGAAAATGCGATAACGGTAGGTGTTGACGGTCTTGGGTGAGAGGCACAGCTTGTCCGAAATCGTCTGCACCTTCTGGCAGCCGACGATCATGAGGGCAATCTGGATTTCCCGCTCCGACAGCGCATCGAACGGCGAATCACTGGTGGGCTGGAAAGACTTGATGGCCAACTGCTGGGCGATCTGCGGACTGATATACCGCTGGCCGGCAAATACCAGGCGAATGGCCTGTACCATTTCTGCCAGGCCTGCGCCCTTGGTCAGGTAACCGGCGGCACCGGCCTGCAACAGACGAGTTGGAAACGGGTCTTCCTCGCACACGGTGACCACCACGACCTTGATGTCCGGATGGCTGCGCAACAGTTTGGTCGTTGCCCCAAGCCCGCCGATTCCGGGCATCTTGACGTCCATCAACACCACATCGGGTTTCAACTCCCGGGCCTTGATCAGGGATTCTTCTCCTGATTCGGCCTGGCCGACTACTTGCAGGCCGTCGATGTCAGCCAGCATTCGTGTAATGCCTGTACGAACGAGATCATGGTCATCGACTACTAGCACCCTAATCAAGCAGACACCTCGCGAAATGGTCTTTATACATTGCCGAACACCTTAGCAAAAAACCAAGGCACAGACCTAGTTGCACGTGTCATATATGATTTTTTGGCGCCGCGCGCCTGTTCGTCGGATGACGAACGGCGCTTTTTCCTGGGTAAACCGTCAGGAATCCTGAAGCGGCTGCCTGGATTTGCCGTTCGCCGTAACTCTGCCGTTCACCTTAAGGGAGTGCTCAGCCAGGGTCGACGTCAGACGGCGGATCGCATCCTGGTCCTCCTTGAACATCGCGCGGTAATCACCCAGCACTTTTTCTTCGATCTGGCTCAGATGCGCCAGTTGAATCGGCGTAGCGTTGCCCGTCAGCACGTAAAGCACGTCCACGCCTTTCTCCGCCACACGAGACAGGTAGTCGGCTTTAGGCGCCCGACCGCCACTTTCATATTTACCTTGTGCGTTGGCCTCCACGCCGCCAATCTCACCAAAAACTTTTTGCGACATGCCAAGCCGCTCTCTTTCTTGCCTTAAACGTGAACCGATTCCACTCATTTGGATGCATGATCCTATTTGAACCCCCCCAAGAGATGACACACTCACCGCTTGGTTAAACAAACTTGAGCGGTTTTGAACTATGCCCGGAATTCGGACCGCTGCACAAGCCAAGGCCTGGCTGGAACACCAGTGAAAGTCTGTGCAAGCGTTCGTCCGTGAACAGGGTGTGGATCCGGCAACCACCTATCAAGTGTTCGCTGGGCGCAAAAAGGGGCGGCGTGGGGAGGCCCATAAGGTAGCGGTCCTTTTGGGCATGAAAGAAGGGATCATCCTTGCTGAGGCTGAGAGCCAGAACGAAGATCAGGAATTCGGTTCCTGAAGGCAGTATGCGCTTATTAGGATTTGACGCATGGTCAGCTTGCGCGGCAAATCTGCTCCATTCGCCAGAAAGAATTCTCTTCACCGACGATGCTGAAGCCCATGCGCTGATAGAGCCTGCGCGCCGGGTTGGTCTTGAACACGGTCAACCGCAACAGGCCTGGCGCCTGCGCTTTTAACGCCATCTGTTGCAGCACCCAGCTTCCCGCACCCAGACCACGACAGCCCTCGATCATATGCAGCTCGCGGATATAGAGCGCCCGGCTGTCGCGACTCAGGCTGATAAAACCCAGGACATCGGCGTCGCGGCAAATCAACCAGTTTTCCCGATCTGCCCAGGCCATGTCGAAGCCTCTGTCAGACCACAGCAAGCCGTACTGCTGGTAGTAATTGTTCATGGCTTCGTGGGTGAGCGTGCGGGCAAAAGCCAAGTCCTGCTGCGTGGCTGCGCGAAAGTGAAAGGCCATTTACAGCGCCACCACCCGGCCAGCCCACTGATCGCCATCGCAATGGGCAATCACCAGCGCCTCGCCGATGCCAGGCGCAGCTGCCAGCAAACGGCCATCTGCCGCCCAGATTGCGCTGCGCCCGGCACAGGCCCAGCCACCCGAGGGTCCACCATGGTTGGCCATCAACACCAGCAGTTTGTGTTCAACGGCATAGCCCTGCAACTGCGCACTGTCCCCTGCGTACCCTCCTTCGCTGATCAGCACACCGGCGGCATATATATTGGCACCTGACTGCGCCGCAGCAAGAGGATGACTGGCGCGGGAAAAGTCTGCACATACCGCCAGTGCGATTCGGTCGCTCCCCCATTCCAGAGCGGCACCACCTTGCCCCGCAACGAAGGCCACGTCTTCGCCGGGGTGCAAGTGCTGCTTGGTGTAGAGCGCCAGGCCGCCGTCCGCGCCCAGCACCAGCGCGCCAATCAGCACGCCTGCCTGCGGCGTCAATCGAATCGGCATGCCCACCACCGCTGTTATCTGAAGTTCGCGCGCCATTTCGCGCAGCGGTAACAGCAGCGCGTCCTCCGGAGCGATTGCCAGTTCAGCCGCCAACGAAGGCTCATACCCGGTCAACGACAGCTCGGGAAATATCAGCAATTGCACGCCTTGTTCAGCCGCCTCGCGCATGAGCGCCACATGCTGTTGGATATTCGCCGGCACATCGCCAGCAATGGAAATGGATTGCGCAGCAGCAAGGGTCAGGGCAGTCATGGTCGCATCCGATCAATCATCAACAGGCGACCAGCATATCGGCACTCACCCCATAGCCGTAAGTACCTCCGGGCAATAGAAATTACTGATTGAATCTGCCAGGGCGCCTCTAGTAAGCTCGGCACCATAATTTCGGAGAGCGACCATGCTGCAACTCACTCACCCTCAGGTTTGCCCGGCTGCCAGCGTCCAGCGCTCGGTTGCGGCTGCCCGCGTGAGCGGTTTGAGCGCGCTGGTCAGCTTTTATTTTGGGTATTGGTTTAGCCACTGGCGCGCCTGATACCTGAAATCGGCGCCCACTGTTCAAGGGGTCGCCTACCAGAGAAATCTAACCCCCGGTCGGCTCCCCGATCGGGGGTTTTGTTTTTTCAGCCCTTAACAACTTTGCACGTACACACAAGGAATCAAGCCATGAACTACGCCACCTATTACCGTTACGACACTTGCACTGCATGGCGATTTAGCCAGCTCCGCTCGGGACAGCCTGCCGCCTCCGATCGGTCACCCGCTGGTGGCAAATCCACACCCGTAGCCAACCCGGCCAATTGTCGAACACCCCAGTAGGCCAAGTGCGCGGGAATAGCCCGCCGCTTGCCCAGGAAGCCCTGAATATGAACTCCTCCGTCGCCGCCCTGCCCCTCCACGCCTTGACCTGCGCCAATGAAGCCCTGACCCGGCGCCTGCCCAGCGCGCTTGAACTCAAGCACCAGTTGCCCCTCAGTCCGTTCCTCAATGAACAGATCCACGCCCATCGCCAAGCCGTGCGCGCCATTCTCAATGGCGAAGACTCACGCTTGCTGGTGATTGTCGGCCCGTGTTCGATCCACGATCCGGCATCGGCCATGGAATACGCCCGCAACCTGAAGAAGCTGGCACTGGACGTCAGTGACCAGATGCTGCTGGTGATCCGCGCCTACGTCGAGAAACCCCGCACCACCATCGGCTGGAAAGGCCTGGCCTACGATCCGCACCTGGACGGCAGCGACGATATGGCCGCCGGCCTCACGCTGTCGCGCGAGCTGATGCGCGAAATGCTGCGCCTGGGCCTGCCGGTCGCGACCGAGCTGCTGCAGCCCATGGCAGCCGGCTACTTCGATGACCTGCTCAGTTGGGTCGCAATTGGCGCACGCACCACCGAATCGCAGATCCATCGCGAAATGGCCAGCGGCCTGGGCATGCCCGTGGGCTTCAAGAACGGCACCGACGGCGGCGTCGCCATTGCCTGTGACGCGATGCGCTCGGCCGCCCACCCCCATCGCCACTTCGGTGTCGACAGCCAGGGCCACCCGGCGATCATCCAGACCCCGGGCAACCCCGATACCCATCTGGTGCTGCGCGGCGGTCACCGCGGGCCGAATTACGATGCGCAGAGTGTAGAACAGGTAAAGCGAGACCTCGCCAACGCCAAGGTGGCCGCACGCGTCATGGTCGATTGCAGCCATGCCAACAGCGGCAAGGACCCGCTACGTCAGCCGGCCGTGTTCAACGAGGTGCTGGAGCAACGCTTGCAGGGCGACACGTCGCTGATCGGCATGATGCTCGAAAGCCACCTGTTCGAAGGCTGCCAGCCGTTGAGCGCGTCGATGAAATACGGCGTCTCGGTAACCGACGGCTGCCTGGGCTGGACCGCCACCGAGCAATTGCTGCGCAGTGCGGCCGAACGCTTGCGCGCCCCCCGCACACTCGCCTGACCGATAAAGGTCAAAATCTGGGAGGGGGCTTGCTTCCTCCCACCGTTGATCGAGTCGCACCGCTATTCGTGCCACTCGGTCAACAGTCCTTTGCGGATTCAGCGGTTTTTCCAACGGAACGACGCGTGGATACTCGACTCCATTGTTCACACCCGTTCAGGAGCATCCGATGTCCATCCCAACGCAAAAAGTCCCCGCCTTCGGTCTTGGCACCTTCCGTTTGAAGGGCCAGGTGGTGATCGACTCCGTCAGCACCGGCCTGGAACTGGGCTACCGCGCCATCGACACGGCGCAGATCTACGAGAACGAAGCCGAGGTTGGTCAGGCGATTGCCGACAGTGGCGTGCCACGTGACGAGCTGTTCATCACCAGCAAAATATGGGTATCCAATTTCGCCCAGGACCAGTTGATTCCCAGCCTGCAGGAGAGCCTGCGCAAGCTGAAAACCGATTACCTGGACCTGACGCTGATTCACTGGCCGTCACCGCAAAACCAGGTACCCGTCGCCGAGTTCATGGGCCAGTTACTGGAAGCCAAGCGCCTGGGCCTGACGCGTCAGATCGGCATCTCCAACTTCACGGTCGACCTGATGAAACAGGCGATTGCCGCCGTAGGCGCGGAGAATATCGCCACCAACCAAATCGAGCTGCACCCCTACCTGCAAAACCGCAAGGTGGTGGAATTCGCCCACGCCAACGATATCCAGATTACCTCGTACATGACCCTGGCCTATGGCGAAGTGCTCAACGACCCGGTACTCAAGCAAATCGCCGAACGCCACCAAGCCACTGCGGCGCAAGTGGCGCTGGCCTGGGCCATGCAACTGGGCCACGCGGTGATTCCGTCGTCGACCAAACGCGCCAACCTTGCGAGCAACCTGAAAGCCCTGCAACTGACCTTGAGCGCCGACGACATGACGCAAATTGCCAGCCTGGAACGTGGCCATCGGTTGACCAGCCCCAAGAGCATCGCACCGCAGTGGGATTGAACTCAGGCAGCCGGCTTGCGGGACAACTCCCGCAGCCACGGTAAAACCCGCAGCCCCCGCGAAGCCCCAGGGGGATCGATGATGTCCATGAAGTGCTTGAGGTTGACCGTGTCCGGAACGCCGGGCAAACGTACCGGCAACGTCGACATTGCGCCGGCGGGTGCGGCGAGGTTCAGATGGTCGTACACCAACACATGACGGGCCTGGGGCTGGGGCCCGGTCGCCTGGGCCGCCAGTCCCGCATTGATGATCAATACATCGAAGGGCTCGGCCGGAATGCCCGTCAGGATCTGGACTTCTTCGAAGGTTTGCACCGGCAGAATGCGGTGATATCCCAGCTGATTGAGCATTCTCTCGATGTGCAGTCGTTGCAGGTGCTGTTCATCGGCAATCAGGATGGTCAGTGCTTTGTTCGGCATGTCGGGTACCTGCGCAGGCGGAGCTCGTCAGTGAGCGCGGCCCATTTTCCAGACATATCCCGCAGACAAAATCAGGCTTGTTCCCCCTTCGCGTAGGAGTTGTCCCAAACTTACCGAATGTCCATAAATCACAGTCAAGGCTGGTTGCAATAAACATTTAAGCCGTGATGCACATCGTCAATCGCCACGCCTACCGCCTCTACCGCCGCAACCAGTGCGTTGCGCTCCTGGCGCAGGCAAGCCGCCTCCAGCGTGTCGCAACACGCGATCAGCACGTGGGCCCTGACCATGTGCGCGCCACCTTTGACGCGGTGAGCCAGATCATGCAACGCGTGAAAGTCGAGCTCACTGTGCAGCTTCGAAAGCAGCGCGCGGTCAGCCTGCAGGCTGTCGAGCAACGGCGCCAGCAGCTCAAGCAGCGCGGCGCGATCATCGCCAGTCAGCGAGACCAGAGCGCCCAAGTCAACTACAGCGGCCTGGCCCGCAGCTGACGCTTGATCGGTGAGCGCGGCCAACGCCGAGCGCAAGTCTTCGAGGCCCGCCGGTTTGAACAGGCAACCGTCCATGCCGGCCTCGCGACAGCGTTCGGTTTCTTCAGGTTGCGCATTGGCGGTAAAACCCAGCAGCAGGCATGGCACCCGGCCGTGCTCGCGTTCATACGCGCGAATATCACGGGCCAATACGTAGCCATTCTTGAGCGGCATGTTGCAATCGGTGATGACCACATCCGCAGGTGCAGTTTTCCATAGCTCGAACCCCTGATTGCCCTCATCCGCAGTCCTGATTCGATGCCCCAGAAAGCTCAATTGACGGGCCAGCAGCACGCGGTTGGCCGGATAGTCATCCACCACCAGGATGTCCAATGCCTTAACCGGTTGCACCCGCGCGACCGGCGCCGGATGCTCGGTGGGTAACCGCGCGGTGCGGGCCAGCGTCACGACCACATCCACCCGCGTGCCCTTGCCCAGTACGCTGCTCAGGTGCAGTTTGCCCCCCATCATTTCACACAGGTTGCGGCTGATCACCAGCCCCAGCCCGGACCCGCTGCGCGCCGATTGCTCACTGTTGCTGCCCTGGATAAACGGGTTGAACAGGCGCTGCTGGTCTTGCGCACTGATGCCGATTCCGGCGTCTTCGACCCACAACTTGAACTCCAGTTGGTCAGCATCGCTGGTCGGCGAAACGCATCCTCCCAACCGCACCTGGCCCCGCGACGTAAATTTGATCGCATTGCTCAGCAGGTTGGACATCACCTGCTTGAACCGCAACGGATCAACCAGCACCGGGCAATCCATCAACGGATCCAGTTCCACCTGCAGCGCCAGGCCCTTGGACCGCGCGAGCCCTTCGAACACTCGCGCCACCGACAGCAGCAGTTCATGCAGATTGGCCGGCTCCTGGGCCAGCGAAAGGTGGCCGGACTCGATCCTGGCGATGTCCAGGATATCGCCGATCAACTCCAGCATGCCGCGTGACGCCACCGACGCCACCTGCAGGGCATCGCGGTCGGGGCGGCCCTGCTCGGCGTTCGCCAGGGCCAGCTCGATCATGCCGATCACCGCGTTCATGGGCGTGCGAATCTCGTGACTCATGGTCGCCAGGAACGTGGTCTTCGCGCGGTTGGCGGCGTCCGCATCTTCCTTGGCCTCCTGCAACTGACCGAGCAACCGTTGCCGTTCGCTCACATCCACCCAACCGGCAATCATGCCCACCACGTTCTCATCGCCATCGCGGTACGGCAGCATCCATTGGTAAATGGTCAGCACCTTGTTACCCGGCACCTTGAGGATTCTGTCGTGAATCTGCGGCACGCCGCTGGTCATCAGGCGCATGTAATCCTCATGGAACAGCTGCGCCTGGGGCGGGTTGCCGGTGTCGGTTTCGACCACGGTCTTGCCTATCACCTCTTCGAGCCTGAAGCCGAACACGTCGAGGTACGCGTTGTTGCAGGCCATCAACCGTCCCTGGCGGTCACGCACGTAAATCGGGTGCGGCGTACCGTCGATCAACACGCTCATGAAGCGCATCTGATCGCTCAAGGCGCGCTCGGCCTGCACCCGCTTGCGGATGAGGCTGCGCAGATAAATGGCCCAGCCCAGGGTGATCACCAACAGCAGCGCAGCCAGGCCGAACCCTTGCAGGATGATGTTGCGATGACGCAGCCAGTAACTGTCCTCGATGATGACCTCATTGCGCCAATGGCCGATGATTTCATCCATTTCCTGCGGCGTGATGCTCAGCAGTGCCTTGTCGAGGATCGAAAACAGTTCCAGCTGGCTGCGGTTGACCCCGAAGGCGATACGCACGGGGTCCGAGCCGATCGTGCTGGTAACGCGCAGGCGGTCGCGGTAAGACCGAGCGATCATAAAGCGCGCACTGAGCAGCGAGTTGACCGCGCCCTCTGCGCCGCCATTGGCCACCAGCGCCAGCGCCTGTTCCGGGTTCTCGACGTCCACGAAACGGATACCGGGAAAGTTCTGCGCAATCGTATCGTGCAGGCCACTGCCGCCGATCAGCGCCAGGCGCTTACCCACCATGTCCTCCAGCGTAAGCGGGCTGCGCTCTTCGCCACGGGTCACCAGCACCAGCGGGTTGGTCAGATAGGGCCGGGTGAAACGAACCTTTTCGGCGCCCTCGACACTGGGCGTCACCACCGCCAGCATGTCCGCTCCGCCCGCGCTCACCTGATCGATCTGCCGCGGGATCGAGCGGCCCGGCACGGTATCGAATTTCAGGCCGGTGCGCAGGCTGATACGGGACAGCAACTCGGCGCTCAGCCCTTCGAATTGCCCCTGGTCATCGATCAGAGACAGCGGCATGAACTTGTCGGGCACCGCAATCTTGACCCGTGGATGTTTCTCCAGCCAACGCTGTTCACTGGCACTCAATTGCAAGCGCTCGGCGCCGACAATCCCCAGGTTGCCGCCACTCCAGCGGCGCAGAATCTCCATTTGCTCGCTGGCCGGCACCACCGTCAGCGCAGCGTTGATAATTGCCAGCAACTGCTTGTTGTCACGCGTCAGGGCGAACGCAAACGGGCTGACTTCCAGGGTGGAAAAGTCCACCATGCGCACATTATTCAGATGGTTACGGTTGATCAGGTAATTGGTGCTGATGGCATCGCCCAGATACACATCGGCGCGACCGAACGCCACCGCGCCGATCGCCTCGAACGTCGAGGAAAACAGCTCCAAACGCGCATCGGGGTAAAAACCGCGCACCATTTCGGGTGGCAAGTAGTGATAAAGCATCGCCACGCGTTTGCCCGCAAGGTCGCTGGTCAGCGCCTGGCTGTCACCCGTGCGAGTGACCAGGGTCGGCTGGTCGTTGGCGTAGGCGCGCGACATCACCAGTTGCGGGTCTGCGGCTTCATAGCCATTGGCGGAACCGATGAAGTCCACGGCGCCCTGCTTGAGGGCTTCGATCACTTCATCGCGGGTCTCGTAGGATCGGACCTCGATGGTGACATTCAAGGCCTGGCTGATCAGCGCCGCAAAATCAGCGGTGATGCCCTGGAACTCACCATTGTTGTTCGTCAGGTCAAACGGCGCGTAATCGGGGGCGGAAATCCCCATCAGCAACGTGCGCCGCTCACGCAGCCAGCGCCAGTCGGACTCCTTCAATACCGGGGACGGACCATGAAAACTGGAATGCGCCAATAAACGCAGGGAGGATGGCTCGTCGAGAGCGGCCGCCACCATCGGCAGCCAGGCCAGTAACAGGGCCATGATGAAGGGGCGAATCCTGACGAACCTCATGTGCGGTCAGATCAAGTGGTTGCGCTGGGCAAATTTTGCGATGTGCACCACCGAGGACATACGCAACTTCTCCTTGAGGCGTGTCTTGTAGGTGCTGATCGTTTTATGGCTGAGCAGCATCTGCTCGGCAATCTGGTTGTTGCCCAGCCCCAGTGCGAGCATGCGCAGGACTTCCAACTCGCGATCAGACAGCGACTCCACCAGTTGCAGCTCGGTGGATTGCAAGTCGTCACGCCGTACCGAACTGCTCGGCAAGCTGGGAAAGCAGCTGTAATTGGACATCACCGCCTTGATCGCCTTCTGCAGCTCGTCCAGTTCACCGGTCTTGGCGACAAACCCCATGGCGCCGGCGCGCATGCAGCGGGCAGAGAAAAACTCCGCAAGGGACGCGGTCAGCACCAGCATCTTGCACGGCAAGCCCAGTGTCTTGACCCGACTGATCACCTCCAGCCCACCCAGCTTCGGAATGGACAGGTCAAGAATCATCAAATCCGGGCGACCTTCCCGAGCCTTCTGTACCGCGTCCGCGCCATTACCCGCCTCATCGATCTCGGTGAAACCCTCCTGTTTGAGCAGGAACCGGACGGTTTGACGGATAAACGGATGATCATCGACGATTAACGCTTTACTCATAACACTCCCCTGAGACGCCAGTACATTCACACATCACACGAAACGCAGGTACCTGTGAGAAATGACAGTTCCGACCGGCGGCACTGCGCTCGCTCAACACCGGGTCAGCCTGTTCCCCTCGATTGAAAGCATTTTCGGATAGGCACAGCCGAATTTTTGCCGCCGGATAGCAGCGAGAGCGCAACCTTAGCAACGTAATAACGCCTGAACCGAAGGGATATTCCTGACCAGGCGTAGGACTTATCCTCACAACGCCTGAAGATCCGGCAACGTGGACGCGCCTTGCGCGCGCCCTGTCAGTCAGTGGTACTCGGGCTCCAGAACGCCTGCACCACCAGGGTCGAGCCGGAAATACGCGCCACCAGCGCGTCCAGCTCGTCGCCATCCACCGATGTGGCGGCCAGGGTGGCCTCGATCTCCACTTCCTCGCTGCCGAACGGCCGCACATCAATGTCACTGGCCGGGTAATTGCAGCGCGCCAGCTCGGCTTCCAGCAACACCATCACCGCCTGTTGCTGGCTGCGCCGCGCGATGACATAGAGGATGTTGGTCACCTCGGCCGATACCACGTCCAGCGGTTGCCGGTTGATGTTATTGACGATCGGCCGCAGCAAGGTATTGGCGGCCAGCACGAATAGAGTTCCCAACAACGCTTCCAGAATCAGGTCGGCACCGGCACAGGCGCCTACCGCAGCCGAGCCCCACAACGTGGCCGCCGTGTTGAGCCCGCGCACATTGCCTTCTTCGCGCATGATCACACCGGCCCCGAGAAAGCCGATGCCCGAGACCACATAGGCAACCACCCGCACTGCGCCTTCCGCACCGCCAAGACGGCTGGCCATGTCGACGAAGATCGCCGCACCCACCGCCACCAGCACGTTGGTACGCAGGCCCGCCGTGCGCTGACGGTATTGGCGCTCGAAGCCGATCAGGCCACCGAAGATGAACGCGGCCGTGAGGCTGATCAGGGTATCGATCAACGAATCGAGGTTAATGTTATGGATTGCCTGCATAAAAAATTTCCCTGTCTGCAGCCATTGATTAAAACGACCCTGCCCCTGTGAGAGCTGGCTTCCACAGGGGCAGGCAATGTTGCCAATAAAGTCTTACTGCCAGCCAAATTTACGGATGTAGTAGCCCTTCACCGCCTGGGTCAGCGCCATGTACGCCAGCAGAATCACCGGCAGGAACACGAAGTACAGCGATGGCAGCGCCTGCAGCTTGAAGTAATGCGCCAGCGGCCCCATCGGCAGGAAAATCCCCACGGCCATGATCACTCCGGTCATCACCATCAACGGCATCGCCGCACGGCTTTGCAGGAACGGAATTTTCGGGGTGCGGATCATGTGCACGATCAACGTCTGGGTCAGCAGCCCCACCACAAACCAGCCGGACTGGAACAGGGTCTGGTGGTCCGGGGTGTTGGCATCGAACACGTACCACATGAGGGCAAACGTGGTGATGTCGAAGATCGAACTGATCGGCCCGAAGAACAGCATGAAGCGCCCCACGTCCCCCGGCTGCCAGCGTTGCGGCTTGGCGAGCATCTCCTCGTCAACGTTATCGAACGGAATCGCGATCTGCGAAATGTCATACAGCAGGTTCTGCACCAGCAGGTGCATCGGCAGCATCGGCAGGAACGGAATAAACGCACTGGCCACCAGCACCGAAAACACGTTGCCGAAGTTGGAACTGGCGGTCATCTTGATGTACTTGAGCATGTTGGCGAAGGTACGACGTCCTTCGAGCACGCCCTCCTCGAGGATCATCAGGCTCTTTTCCAGCAGAATGATGTCGGCCGCTTCCTTGGCGATATCCACCGCGCTGTCCACCGAAATCCCGATATCGGCGGTACGCAGCGCCGGCGCATCATTGATGCCGTCGCCCATGAACCCGACCACGTGCCCGTTGGCCTTGAGCAGGCGCACGATGCGCTCCTTGTGGCTGGGTGTGAGCCTGGCGAACACATTGGTGGTTTCCACCGCCTTGGCCAGCTCGGCGTCGCTCATGTCTTCAATGTCATTGCCCATCAGCAAGCCTTGCTGTTCCAGGCCTACTTCGCGGCAGATCTTGGCAGTGACCAGTTCGTTGTCGCCGGTGAGTACTTTGACCGCAACACCATGCGCCTTGAGCGCCTTGAGCGCCGGCGCGGTGCTTTCCTTGGGGGGATCGAGGAACGCGACATAGCCGATCAGGGTCAGGTTGTTTTCATCCGCCAGGCTGTAGGTATCGCGACCCGGCGCCATAGGTTGTGCGGCCACCGCCACCACGCGCAGGCCTTCTTCGTTGAACGCTGCAGTGACCTGGCGAATACGCGCCAGCAACTCGTCGGTCAGCGCCTCGTTGACGTCACCGTGACGCACGCTGGTGCACACCGACAGGATTTCTTCCACGGCGCCCTTGCAGATTAACAGGTGCGGCAAGCCTTGCTCGGCGACCACCACCGACATGCGTCGGCGATTGAAGTCGAACGGAATTTCATCGACCTTGTGGAAGGCCGTGCCCACGTTCAACTCGCGGTGTACGTCCACGTGCTCCAGCACCGCCACGTCCAGCAGGTTTTTCAGCCCGGTCTGGTAGTAGCTGTTGAGGTAGGCCATTTCCAGTACGTCGTCGGAGTCCTCGCCCCACACGTCGACATGGCGTGCCAGGAAAATCTTGTCCTGGGTCAGCGTGCCGGTCTTGTCGGTGCACAGCACGTCCATGGCGCCGAAGTTCTGGATCGCGTCCAGGCGTTTGACGATGACCTTCTTGCGCGACAGAAACACCGCCCCCTTGGCCAGGGTGGAGGTGACGATCATCGGCAGCATTTCCGGGGTCAGGCCCACGGCAATCGACAGCGCAAACAACAGCGCTTCGGTCCAGTCGCCCTTGGTGAAACCATTGATGAACAGCACTGCCGGCGCCATCACGAACATGAAGCGGATCAGCAGCCAGCTGACCTTGTTCACGCCATGCTGGAACGACGTAGTGGCGCGGTCGGTGGCCGTCACGCGTTGGGCCAGCGCGCCGAAATAGGTGCTGTTACCGGTCGCCAGGATCACTGCAGTGGCGGCGCCGGACACCACGTTGGTGCCCATGAACAGAATGTTTTCCAGGTCCAGCGGGTTGCGCGTGGCGGCGTCCTGCTGCTGCACGAATTTCTCCACCGGCATCGACTCACCGGTCATCGCCGCCTGGCTGACGAACAGGTCCTTGGCCGTGAGCACGCGGCAGTCCGCCGGGATCATGTCGCCGGCCGACAACACAATCAGGTCGCCCGGCACCAGTTGCTTGATCGGCAGCTCAATGCGCTTGGCGGCATCGCGGCGCAGCACGGTCGCGGTATTGCTCACCATCGCTTTCAGCGCATCGGCAGCCTTGTTCGACTTGGCCTCCTGCCAGAAGCGCAGCAGGGTCGAGAGCACCACCATGGAGAAAATCACCGTGGCGGCTTTCATGTCCTCGGTCAGCCACGAGATCACTGCCAGCAAGGTCAGCAGCAGGTTGAACGGGTTCTTGTAGCAGTGCCACAGGTGCACCCACCATGGCAGCGGCTGCTCATGCTCGACTTCATTGAGGCCGTATTGCACGCGCAGGGCGTCGGCGTCCTGGGTGCTCAGGCCCTCGGCATGGCTGCCCAGCGTGCCGAGCAATTGCCCGGCATTACTGTTGGCGGCGGCCACCAGGGTTTGCGCCAACGTCGGCGGCACTTCACGGCTGACGCTGGCGTCGGTCACGGTTTCGAGCATCGCCAGGCGGCGAAAATGCCGGGCGATATGGCGGGTCCGCAGAAAGCCTGCGAAGAACTCTTTGAGCAGCGTGAGTTTCATGGTGTTACTCCTGCGCGAGGTAAAAACCCGTCGTGCAGGTACTGCCCTCTGCACCGCGCCCGTTTCACAGGCACAGACAGATTTGGCCCGCCTGCCGTAACAGGCAGGCGCGTCCGTAGCCTCCCGAGGTTAATCGGGTGGCTGGTCAGCGTCGATGAGAGAGGATCGAGGCAGGGCCAGGACTGGCCGCTACCGGGATGCCGCTTCTCGCTTTTTTGGCGAGACAACGGCATCGAAAAGAATGCGCGTTACCTTGCCAAGTACGTGCCGGTTACCGAGACCGGCCGACAACTGTCGCTCGAACAAGTACCCACTGAGGGTCTCCGCTATTGATGAAAACGCGCGAAGCTTACGCCCCGGTGCCGGCAGAGTAAACCGTAGGAAAGTGTCGAAATGGTGAATACGAAAATTCTTCAGGGTGGGTTCAGGAACCAATTTTCAAGCCCCTTGATCAATGAAAGCCCCCGCTAATTCCCCGACCTGGCGCTGTGGCGAGCGGGCTTGCCCCGCGTTGGGGGGCGAAGTGCCCCCTTCCAGAACGCGATATTGCGCAGCGGCTGGATGTGGGGCTGCTGCGCAGCCCAACGCGGGGCAAGCCCGCTCGCCACAACCACAACCACAACCACAGCCACAACCAACTGACCTCAATCCTCGCGCGTCAACACTTCCAGCAACTCAATCTCAAAGCGCAGGTTGCTGTTGGGCTTGATGTGCGCGCCCATCGACCGCTCGCCATACGCCAGGTGCGCGGGCACGAACAAGGTGCGTACGCCGCCCACTTGCATGCCCATCAGGCCCTGGTCCCAGCCCTTGATCACACGCCCGGTGCCGATCACGCACTGGAACGGCTTGCCCCGCTCCCAGGACGAATCGAACACCGTGCCGTCTTCCAGGGTGCCGGTGTATTGGGTGGTGATCAGCGCGCCCTTGACCACGGCTTTGCCAGTGCCCGGCCGCGTATCGGTGATCTGCAATTGGTCGTTGTTCATGGAGCCCTCATTGACGAATACGTGCGGCAAGTGCAGCAGCACCTGCGTGGGAACGATCAAGCGATCAACCTACAACCATCGCCAGAACCTGCTCCACCATCCCCGCCCCAGATCATCCTTGCACCCGGCATACTGGCGCGCATACATCTGCGAACGCGCCTGCACCTTGCCCGCCACCGGGAGCAGCCAGGGCTTGCCGGCGTAGGTGCGCTGGCGGTAGCCGCCCCAGCCTTCGTGGTAGTTCAGGTATTGGCCGTACGCGTCGTATTTGTAGACGCCGTTGATGGTGTAGGTCTTGTCCATGTACCAGCCGACGAAGTCGATGGCATCGTCGAAGTCTTCACGATCGGCGCCGCTGCGGCCGGTGCTTTTGCGGTAGTCGTTCCACACTTCATCCTTGGCCTGGGCGTAGCCGGATGCGGTAGAGACGCGGCCCCAGGGGATGATCCACAGCAGGTATTTACGCGGGGTCTTGGCGTCGTGGCGGAAACCCGACTCCTGATACATGATGGCGAACGGTACTTCGATTGGCACGCCCCAGCGCTTTTGCGTGACCTTGGCGGCGTCGTACCAGTCGTCCTTTTCGCGGAAGATGGCACACAGGTCATTGGGACTGCGCGGCGGCGAGGTGCCGCACGCGGCCAGTAGGGAAGTGAGGACCAACAGTCCGACAGCTTTGCCTGCGCTCAAGGGGCACCTTTGCGTGATATGCGAAAGGCGCCCATTTTACGCACTCATTGACGCCGATGCCGACTGCTCATCGCGTCTCCAGCGCCTGCGCCACAACCATGGCGCAAGCGCTGGCTTGAATCAGGCCAATGGCACGCGACGGCTGGTCAGTGCGAAACGGCCTACGAAGAAGCTCAAGGCAGCGCCCAGCAACAGCATCGCCAAAGTGCTCCAGGCAGCGCGCGACAGTTGCTTGGCGGCCACTTCACCGGCTTCGCGGGCTTTCTGCTCGGCTTGCTGCTTGAGTTCTTCAACCTTCTGCATGGCTTGCTGATAAGCCTGGGCATAGTTGTCGACGATCTGGGTAGCTTCTGCCTTGCTCTTGCCAGTACGCGCAGCAACGATATTGACCAGTGCTTCCTTATCGGCAGCGTTCAGCGCCGGTTCGCCCGAAGCCTTGACGCGTTCGAACCACTGCTTCAACTCATCGCCGGCCTGGGCAGGATTGTTCGCAGCATCGGTTGCCGACTGCTTGCCATCAGCAGCGGCCTGATCGGTTTTCTGCTCGACGTTGGACGGGTCCAACTCAGGCTTGCCGGTCTGCTTGAGCAAGGTGTCGAGTTGACCCTGCAGGCTGTTCCAGTCCAGCTGGATGCCCTGCTCGTTCAATTGCTGCTTGATGCTGTCACCGATGCCCGGTGCGGCGGCGGCGATACCGCTACCGGCAGCCGACAGGCCTTTGCCCACTACATTGCCGGCAGTGCCGACCACGCTTGAGGCCAGGCCGGCCAGCAGCCAGGTGGTGAACAGGGTGGTCAGGGTCCAGGTCAGCACGCCGTGCAGACCGCCGCGATCCGGCGCAGTACGCCCGGCCACGAATGCACCGACGGCGATCGCCACCAGCGTCGAAACGAACAGCCAGATCCCGGCACCGGTGCCGAAACCACTCAGCGGGTTACCCGCTTCCATCGGGTTGACGGCGCTGGCGCCGATTGCAGTGCCGAGCACGCTCAAGACCAGATAGGTCACCAGTGCAATTGCACTACCGGCCAATACCGAGCTCCAGGACACGCGAAACAACGAACGGTTGGTTTCATAGACAGTGGTCATACAAGAGGTCCTTCACAAGTTATAGAAGCAAGGCAAAGTGCCTTGATCTTGTGAGTGTGGCGAAACGACATACGTTCAGTCTTGGCCCATCTGCACTATCCGCACTGGTGCATTCGCACCTGAACGGGATCATTTTTTCTGCACGTTCACGAACCTCCCCTGTCGTAGTTTCATGCACTTAAAGATCGGAGAGCCCATGACACAGGACGTTCTTGCCAAAGAAACCAACCGCCGCCAATTGCAGCAGATCATCTCGGGCTTATCCGATGGCGTGATCCTGGCCGAGGTCGACCAGACCATCCTCTGGGCCAACGAAGCCGCGCTGGCCATGCACGGCGTCGGCGATGTGATGGGCCTCGGTAGCGACGGCAGGCAATACGCCGAACGCTTTGCTCTGCGCTATCGAAACAATCACCCGGTGCAGGCGGACAACTACCCCCTCGCCCGAGCCGCCGCCGGCGATGAATTCAGCGATGTGGTGGTCGAAGTCACGTCCACCGCCGACCCGGACAAAACCTGGGTGCACCGCCTGCGCAGCCTGGTGATCGCCGATGCCAAGGGTGAGCCGGAATTGCTGGTGCTGATCCTCAGCGACGCCACCGAGTGGGCCAGCGCCGAACAGCGCTTCGAAAAAACCTTCAACGCCAACCCGGCGCCCGCCGTGATCTGCCGCCTGAGTGATCTGCGCTACATCAAGGTCAACCAGGGTTTTTTGGAAATGACCGGCTACAACCGCGACCAGGTCATCGGCAAGTCCGTGTATGAACTGGACGTGCTGGAGCAGGCCGAGCGCAAGGACCTGGCCATCCAGCGCCTGGGGGAAGGCGCGACCATCCCGCAAATGCAGGCCGAACTCAAACTGCCAGAAGGCGGCAGCAAACTGGTGATCGTCGCCGGGCAGCCGCTGGACATGAACGAGGAAGACTGCATGCTGTTTTCCTTCATGGACCTGGAGCCACGGCGCAAGGCGGAAATCGCCCTGCGCCAGAGCGAGGAACGCTTTGCCAAATCCTTCCGCCTCACGCCCGTGCCGACGCTGGTGTGCAATGCCGCCAACCGCCAGGTGGTAGACGTCAACGAAGCGTTCATGAACATCACCGGCTATATCAGCCAGGAGCTGATCGGCAAGGCCATCGAAGACATCGACTTTATCGACAGCGCTTCAGCCGGCGCGCAGTTGTTCGCGACCCTGGAAAAGGTCGGCAACCTCGACGGGCAAGAGTTGAAAGTGCGCAAAAAAGGCAATGAAGTGATCGACTGCGTGGTGTCCGCCGACACCGTGAGCATCGAAAACGTGCCCTGCTACCTGCTGGTGTTGATGAACATCACCGAACGCAAACGCTCGGAGCTGGAACTGGTGGCAGCCATCGAAGAAGTGATGCAGGACGCCTCGTGGTTCAGCCAGACCCTGATCGAGAAGCTGGCCAACGCCAAAAGCGTCAACAGCCCCAACCTGCCGAACGTGACCTTCACCGACCTGACCGCACGCGAACGCGATGTACTGGGGCTGATCTGCGAAGGCCTGGCCGACAAGGAAATCGCCTCGCGCCTGAAGCTGGCGCCCAATACGGTGCGTAATCATGTGGCCACGGTGTATTCCAAACTGGGGGTGCACAGCCGCAGCGCAGCGATCGTCTGGGCCCGTGAACGCGGACTGTTTGCCGGAGAGCTGCGCCTGAAAAACAAGCCTTAGACATGCAAATGCACTAGTGCCTCTAGTGCGAATTCGCCTTCTGGCGCGGGGGAGCGATCAATAACCTTGAAGGGACCGCATTGAATGCCCTGAAGGAAAATGCATGCTCACCGTCTCTCAATTGCGCAATTGCATCGAGGAAGGCCTGTTGCCGCTAACCTGTGAGTTCACCCTGTGCCGGGATGCGTCACTGACCCTCAAGGTCTACGACGCCGAGACCGGCCGGGTGGACTTGGTCGTCACCGGAATTACCACCAACCGGCTGCATACCCCGGAGGAAGTGACCAGAATGGTCGAAGAGCTGCGCTACGAACTGCAAAGCAACACCGTAGGCAAGCTCACGCTGGATGATTGGCCGTCAATCACGCCCCGATAAAACAGCACACCCTCTCCCGACGATAAACTCCCCCCATCTGTAGGAAGGTAACGCGACCCTTGCGGCCGGTTACCTTGATGCAGGACGCTGCGCGATTATTTCTTCGCCGGGGTGATCTCAAGAATGGTGCCGTTGGTGGTCTTGAGCAGTACGTACTTGTCGGCCGCCTTAGCCCACTGGTTGTTTTCACCTGGATCCTTGAGGCCACGTTTTTTCCAGTCTTTTACCGCCGATTCCTCGCGCATCAGGATATCCGGCGCGCGGTCGCCCTCTTTCAAGTCACGGGCATTGATGTTGGAAGGCTGCACGGTTTCCTGGGGGGTATCACCGGCCTGGGCCACAAAGCTGGCAGTGGACAGGCTTGCAGCAACGAGAACGCAGGCAGCTAGGGATCTGGACTTCATGGGTGCTCCTTCAATTAATGACGCGTACCCAGATTCCGACCGCAGCCGCGTGGAATCATTCAGGCCATGTTTTAGTGACAAGCGGGCTTGCCCAGATGCCGCTCAATAAAACGCAAATTCCTTGTGGCGAGCAGGCTTGCCCTGCGTTGGGCTGCGCAGCAGCCCCAAAACCAGTCTCCGCGCAGTATCAGGTATACCGAGGGTTTCTTGATTGGGGGCGCTTCGCCCCCCAACGCGGGGCAAGCCCGCTCGCCACAATAAGCCCACAAATTTTCCTTAACTGAACGGTATTAGGGCTTGTCCTGCGTTGGGCTGCGCAGCAGCCCCAAAGCCAGGCGCTGAGCCGTATCAGGTACACCGCGTTTTGCTCGATTGGGGGCGCTTCGCACCCCAACGCGGGGCAAGCCCGCTCGCCACAATAAGCCCACACATTTTCCTTAACTGAACGGCATTAGGGCTTGCCCGCTCGCCACGGTTCGGCATCGATCCTTGGCACGGGTTGCCCGTATGAAATTTATCCTGTAATTTTTCATGAAATTTATCGACATTAATTTCATGACCCAACAAGAAGAACTCGCTACCCTCGCCGCCCTGATCCACGATCTGCGCAAGCACAAGAAACTCACACTCGCTCAGCTGGCGCAAAAGATCGAGCGATCCGTAGGGTTTCTGTCCCAGGTGGAACGCGGCCTGTCGCGCCCGACCGTGGCGGACCTCACCGCCATCAGCCATGCCCTCGACGTGCCCACCACCTATTTCTACAGCCTGCCCAAGCCCAAGGCGGTGGACTGGGTCACGCGCCCCAACGAGCGGCGCACGGTGTATTACGCCAATGGCATCACCGACATCCTCGTCTCGCCGAGCATGAACGGCGCCTTCTCCATACTCGACAGCCTGCTGGCGCCCGGCGCCAACAGTGGTGAACAGAGCATGAGCGACCGCGCCGAGCAGGCCGGCTTCGTGCTCGAAGGCGAGTTGACGCTGTGGGTGGAGGGCGAGGCCGACAGCGTCACCCTCGGCCCGGGCGACAGTTTCCACCTGGCCAGTTTCGCCCACTGTCGCTACGCCAACCTTACCGATGTGCCTGCCCGCGTGCTGTGGGTGTACAACTAGGAGCAACCCCTGTGAAAACCCCATCCTGCACGTTGCTGGCCGAAGTCCGCGCGTTTCGCCAGAAGTACCCCGATGTGCGCTATGTCGACTTGATCGCTCTGGACATTCCCGGGCATTTCTACGGCAAGCGGTACCCGGTGGAGATGCTCGAAAAAGTCGCCGCCGGCAGCCCCTTGAAGCTGCCCCAGAACGCCGTGCTGCTGGGGGTTCAGGGCGGGCTGTTCAAGATCGGCGATTACTGTTTCAACGATGGCGACCCGGACGCCAATCGCCGCCTGGTGCCGGGCACGCTCAAGCCGGTGAGCTGGGAGTCACAGCCCCTGGGGCAGATGCTGATCACCTCCGACGGCACCGACGCGCCCATCGAGTTCGAACCCCGCGAAGTGCTGGCCAGAGTGTTGCAGCGCTTGCAGAACAAGGGTATTCACCCGGTGGTGGCGTTCGAGCTGGAGTTTTACCTGTTCGATAAAAAGCTCGCCAACGGCCTGCCGCAATTCCCCCGCGACCCGCTGAGCGATGACACCGACGACCAGCCCAACCTGCACATCGAGCGGCTGTCGCGGTTCAGCGCCGTGCTCGACGACATGGCGCAAACCGCCAGGGACCAGGGGATCGACAGCACCGTAATCACTGCCGAGATCGGCCCCGGCCAGTTCGAGATCAATTTCGGCCACTCGGACGACGCCCTGCGCGCCGCCGACTGGGCCGCCCTGTTCTGCCGCAGTACACGCGGCGTGGCGCTCAAGCATGGCTACCGCGCCAGCTTCATGGCCAAGCCCTACCTGCAATTTCCCGGCAGCGGCATGCACGTGCACGTCAGCCTGTACGACGGCGCAGGCAACAACCTGCTGGCCGCGCACCAGCAGCAAGCGCTGCGCCACGCGGTGGCCGGCTGCCTGCAACTGCTGCCCCATTGCATGCCGATCTTCGCCCCCAACCACAACGCCTTGCGCCGCCTAGGCGGCACAGTCAACGCCGCCACCCGCGCCAGCTGGGGCTTCGAAGACCGCGACGCGTGCGTGCGCATCCCCGAGTCCGACCCGCGCAACCTGCGTATCGAACACCGCCTGGCCAGCGCCGACGCCAACCCCTACCTGGTGCTGGCGGCAATCCTGGCCGGACTCGAACACGGGCTTGAAACCCGACAAGAACCCATCGCCCCGCTGAACGACGATCGCAGCAGCGGCACTGGCTTCCCCGTGGAAATGCTCGACGCCGTCCGCGCCATGCAGCCTCACACGGTCGTGCGCGACACGCTGGGCGCAGAGTTCGTTGACGTGTATTGCGAGAACAAGCGCCAGGATCACCTGGCGTTTCAGCAGGAGATTAATGCGCGGGAATATCGCTGGTTTCTCTGAACCTGGCGTTGTTCTTCAGGGACGAAAATCACCTTTTCAGGCGATTACAGGCTTGTGGCGAGCGGGCTTGCCCTAATGCCGTTCAGTTAAGAGCAGACTCCCTGTGGCGAGCAGGCTTGTCCTGCGTTGGGCTGCGCAGCAGCCCCAAAACCAGACGCTGAGCCGTATCAGGTACACCGCGTTTTGCTGGATTGGGGGCGCTTCGCACCCCAACGCGGGGCAAGCCCGCTCGCCACAACAAGAAGCCTGCTTACCACAGAGGCTGCAACTGGCTGCACGACAGCGCCAAGCTTCCCACCTTTTTACCCGGTTTCGTCAGGTAGGCGTGCCGAGCAACAACCCTTGCTCGCGGGCGCACAACTCCACCACGTAATCCCACAACACCCGCAGCCGCACCGATTTATGCAGTTCCCGGCGTGAGCTGATCCAGTAGCTGCGCTGAATGCCTTCCTCCGGTAGCAGCGCGATCAGGTCCGGGTCGCCGGCGGCCATGAAGCATGGCAGTACGGCGATTCCCAAGCCGGAGCGCGCCGCTTGATGCTGGGCGATGACGCTGGTGCTGTGGAATACCACTTTGGGGGTGCGGCAGAAGCTGCTGAGGAATTTGAGCTCCTGGCTGAACAGCAGGTCGTCGACGTAATCGATCCAGGCATGGGCCGCAAGATCTTCGCGCTTTTCAATCGGCGGGTGGCGGTCCAGGTAGGCACGGCTGGCGTAGAGCGCCAGGCGGTAGTCGGTGAGTTTGCGGGTGACCAGTTGGTCGACGCTGGGACGCTCCAGGTGGATGCTGATTTCCGCCTCGCGGTTGAGGATGCTGACGAAGCGCGGCACCGCCACCAGCTCCACTTCCAGGCCTGGATAACGCTCGAACAGGCCGCCCATGCGCCCGGCCAGGAACATCACGCCCAACCCCTCCGCCACGCCCAGGCGAATCTTGCCCAGGGGCGCGGCGGAGTGGGTGAGTTCGTCTTCGGCCAGCAATGCAAGGTTTTCCATGGCTTCGGCGTGCTTGAGCAGCACTTCGCCGGAGGGCGTCAGTTCGTAGCCCTGGGCATGCTGCACAAACAATGCGGTGCCGAGGCTCTTTTCAATCGCTTCGATATGGCGGGCCACCGTGGCATGTGTGGTTTTCAGGCGCTGCGCGGCGGTGAGCAGGCGACCGCTGCGCTGCAACTCGAGAAAAAACCGCAGGTCATTCCAGTCGAACATGTCGCCTCCATTGCGTGGCCTCGGGCAGCGCTGTTTAAAAACGCACAGCAGCTGGGCAAAAACTAACATTTTTAAGACGAAAACTAACAACTAGGATGGAACCAATAAGAAAAACAAGCGAGACCCCAGATGCCTCTTGCAACTGCGCAATACGATTACGTGGTGGTCGGTGCCGGCCCCGCAGGCTGCCTGCTGGCCAATCGACTGTCCGCCAACCCCGCCCACCGCGTCCTGCTGCTGGAAGCCGGTGGCCGCGACAACTACCCCTGGATTCACATTCCCGTCGGCTACCTGTTCTGCATCGGTAACCCGCGCACCGACTGGTGCTTCAAGACCGAAGCACAGGCAGGCCTGCAAGGCCGTGCGCTGAGTTATCCACGGGGCAAGGTGCTGGGCGGCTGCTCGTCGATCAACGGCATGATCTACATGCGCGGCCAGGCCCTGGACTACGACGGCTGGGCGGCCGCCGGCAATCCCGGCTGGGCCTGGAAGGACGTACTGCCGCTGTTCAAGCACAGCGAAAACCATTTTGCCGGTGGCTCGGAGTTCCACAATGACGGCGGCGAATGGCGCGTTGAGCAGCAGCGCTTGCACTGGCCGATCCTCGATGCCTTTCGCGATGCGGCGGCGCAAAGTGGCATCGCCTCGGTCAGTGATTTCAACCAGGGTGACAATGAAGGCTGCGGATATTTCCAGGTCAACCAGAAAGCCGGGGTGCGCTGGAACGCGGCCAAGGCGTTTCTCAAACCCGTCCGCCAGCGACCCAACCTCACCGTGTTGACCGACGTGGAAGTCGACCGCGTGGTACTCGAAAACGGCCGTGCGTCAGCGGTGGTCGGCCGTCAACATGGCCAGCAGATAACCTGGAAAGCGCACAAGGAAATCGTGTTGTGCGCAGGTGCCGTGGGCTCGCCGGGCATCCTGCAGCGTTCGGGCATTGGCCCCTCCAGCGTGCTCAAGCCGTTGGGCATCGAGGTGCTGCATGAATTGCCGGGCGTCGGCGGCAATCTGCAGGACCACCTGCAACTGCGGCTGATCTACAAACTGGAAAACGCCCGCACCCTCAACCAGATCGCCGGCACCGTGTGGGGCAAGATGGGCATGGGCCTTCAATACCTGTATGACCGCAGCGGCCCGCTGTCGATGGCGCCCAGCCAGCTCGGCGCATTTGCCCGCTCGGGGCCCGAACAGACCTCGGCCAACCTTGAATACCACGTGCAGCCGCTGTCCCTGGAGCGCTTCGGTGAGCCTTTGCACGGGTTTCCGGCGTTTACCGCGTCGGTCTGCGACCTGCGCCCGCAGAGCCGCGGGCGTATCGATATTCGTTCGGCCAACCCGGCAGATGCGCCGCTGATCCAGCCCAATTACCTGAGCCATCCCGAAGACCTGCGCGTGGCCGCCGACGCCATTCGCCTGACCCGACGCATCGTCGCCGCACCGGCGCTGAGCCAGTTCAAACCGGTGGAATACCTGCCGGGCGAGGCGTTGCAGACCGAAGAACAACTGCACGAAGCCGCCGCCCGTATCGGCACGACGATCTTCCACCCGGTGGGCACCTGCCGCATGGGCAGCGACAAAGACGCCGTGGTCGACGCGCAACTGCGAGTACACGGCGTACCGGGGCTGCGCATTGCCGACGCCTCAATCATGCCGCGCATCACCTCCGGCAACACCTGCTCACCCACGCTGATGATTGCCGAGAAGGCTGCGCAGCTGATCCTTTCACCGCCCACAAGGAGCCTCGCCCCGGAGAAAGAACGGGTTCATGCAATCTGAACAGCGGCGTCACCTTTGACGCCGACAGTGGAACAACAATAAATAATCACTGTGAGGACTACCCGATGTCAGAACATGCTCAACCGCTCGGCGCCGCACTGCCTGCCAGCGCCGGTAACGACTCCAGAAAAGTCATCTTCGCCTCCTCCCTCGGCACAGTGTTCGAGTGGTATGACTTTTTCCTCTACGGCGCCCTGGCGGCCGTGATCAGCAAGCAATTCTTTGCCGGGGTCAACGACACCACGGCGTTTATCTTTGCCTTGATGGCCTTCGCCGCAGGATTTGTGGTACGCCCGTTCGGCGCGCTGGTGTTCGGCCGCCTGGGCGACATGATCGGGCGCAAATACACGTTTCTGGTCACCATCATTTTGATGGGCGTGGCCACGTTCTGCGTCGGGCTGTTGCCGACCTACGCCAGCATCGGCATCGCGGCGCCGATCATCCTGATCGTGCTGCGCATGCTGCAAGGCCTGGCACTGGGCGGCGAATACGGCGGCGCTGCGACCTACGTGGCCGAGCACGCACCCGCAGGCAAACGCGGCCTGCACACCAGTTGGATCCAGTCCACCGCCACCCTCGGCCTGCTGCTGTCGCTGCTGGTGGTGCTGGCCTGCCGTTACTTCACGGGCGATCAATTCGAAGTGTGGGGCTGGCGCATACCGTTCCTGTTCTCCATCGTGCTGCTGGGCATTTCCACCTGGATCCGCATGAGCCTGCATGAGTCGCCGGCCTTTCTGAAGATGAAAGAGGAAGGCAAGGCCAGCAAGGCGCCGATCCGCGATTCCTTCGGCAAATGGGAAAACCTCAAGGTGGTGCTGATCGCCCTGTTCAGCATCAACGGCGGGCAAGCGGTGACCTTCTACGCGGCGCAGTTCTATGTGCTGTTCTTCCTGACCCAGTTCCTGAAAATGGACCCGGCCCTGGCCAACATGCTGCTGATCATCAGCGTGGTGATCGGTGCGCCGTTCTTTATCTTCTTTGGCTGGCTGTCGGACAAGGTCGGGCGCAAGCCGGTGCTGATGCTCGGCCTGCTGCTGGCAACCGTGCTGTACTTCCCGATCTTCAAGAGCCTGGCGCACTACACCAACCCGGCCATGGACCAGGCCAGCCGACAGGCGCCGATCACCGTACTGGCCGACCCCGCCACCTGCACGTTTCAGTTCGACCCGGTGGGCAAGGCGCGGTTTGACAGCCCCTGCGACAAGGTCAAGACCTTCCTGGTCAAACAGGGCCTGCCCTACACCAGCGCTGCCGCACCGGCCGGAAGCCCAGTGCAGGTGAGCGTGGGTGACGTGCGCATCGATGGCTTCGACGAAGCCGCCCTGCGCGGCGCGGTGACCCTGGCCGGCTACCCGAGTTCGGCGGATGCGGCCCAGGTGAACAAGGTGATGGTGGTGGTGCTGATCGTCGCACTCATCCTGATCGCGGCCATGTGCTACGGCCCGCTGGCGGCACTGATGGTGGAGCTGTTCCCGACGCGCATCCGCTACACCTCGATGTCCCTGCCCTATCACATTGGTAACGGCTGGTTCGGCGGGTTCCTGCCGACGGTGTCGTTTGCGTTGGTGGTGTACACCGGGGATATTTTCTACGGGTTGTGGTATCCGGTGGTAGTGACGGGTGTGAGCCTGATCGTAGGGCTGTTCTGCCTCAAGGAAACGCGCCACGTCGACATCGATAACAACTGATTGATCGGTGGAAATCCCTGTGGGAGCAAGCCTCTCCCACAGGGTTTTGCAATGAATACACAAATAGCTGTACATCCATACAGATAATGGTTGCTCAATTGCCTTCGACTAAGCATCCTGCAAGGCATCAACCCAAGCTGATGTGATGACCATGCGGCTGTACCTCTGTGAAAAACCTTCCCAGGCCAAGGATATCGCGGCCGTGCTCGGCGCCAGTCGCCGCGGCGACGGTTGCTGGCTGGGCACTGGAGTCACCGTCACCTGGTGCATCGGCCATCTGCTGGAAACAGCTCCGCCCGACGCCTACGACGCCAAATACAAGCGCTGGGTACTGGCCGACCTGCCGATCGTCCCGGAAAAATGGAAAATGCAGGTCAAGCCCAGGACCGCCAGCCAGTTCAAGGCAGTCAAGCGCCTGCTGGGGGAAGCCCAGGAACTGATCATTGCCACTGACGCGGACCGTGAGGGCGAGATGATCGCGCGTGAGCTAGTGGAGCATTGCCGTTATCGCGGGCCGATCCAGCGGCTGTGGCTGTCGGCGCTGGACGACGCCTCCATCCGCAAGGCCCTTGCCGCGCTCAAGCCCGGCGCCGAAACCTTCAGCCTGTACCACTCGGCCCTGGGTCGCTCGCGCGCCGACTGGCTGATCGGCATGAACATGAGCCGCCTGTTTACCTTGCTGGGTCGTCAATCCGGTTATCAGGGCGTGTTGCCGGTCGGTCGCGTACAAACCCCGACCCTGCGCCTGGTGGTGGACCGCGACCGCAGCATCGCCGATTTCGTCCCGGTGGCGTACTGGGCCATCGATGTCGACCTGCGCCACGACGCCATCACCTTCACTGCTCAGTGGCGTGCCGCAGAGGATGCCTGTGACGACCAGGGCCGCTGCCTCAACCCGCAAATCGCCCGTGACGCCGCCCAAGCGATGACCCAGGCCGCCAGCGCCCGGCTGGTGAAGCTGCGCACCGAGCGCATGCGTGAGGTGGCGCCCCTGCCCTTCGACCTGGGCACCCTGCAGGAAATCTGCTCGAAGAAGCTCGGCCTCGGCGCCCAGGAAACCCTGGATATCGCTCAATCCCTCTACGAGACGCACAAGGTCATCACCTACCCGCGCAGCGACTGCGGCTACCTGCCCTTGAGCCAGCACAGCGACGCGCCGAAGATTCTCGCGGCGCTGGGCCGCGCGGATGCCGCGGTGAACGAGCTGATGCCCCATATCGACCCCCAGCGCCGCTCGCGGGCCTGGAACGACAGCAAGGTCAGCGCCCACCATGGCATCATTCCCACCGGGGCCGGCAAGGATGTCGGGCAACTCGCCGGCAAGCAGCGAGCGGTGTACACGCTGATTCGTGCGCGTTACCTGGCGCAGTTCCTGCCCAACCATGAATACGATCGTACCCAGGCCGATTTCGACTGCGCCGGCCAGGCGTTGCGTGCGGTGGGCAAGGTAGTGATCGAGCCGGGCTGGAAGCGCGCCCTGCCCGAAGCACTGGCCCCCGCCAAAGGCCGCGAAACCCCTGCGCCCCAGGCGTTGCCGATGCTGGCGCAAGGTCGGGACTACGCGGTGGCCAGGGTCAACCTCAAGGACCTGTGGACCCAACCGCCCAAGCCGTTCACCGAAGGCGACCTGATCAAGGCGATGAAGAACGTCGCCAAGCTGGTGCAGGACCCGCTGCTCAAGCAAAAACTCAAGGACACCACCGGCATCGGCACCGAAGCCACCCGCGCCGGGATAATTCAGGGCCTGCTGGACCGCGGTTACCTGGTGAAGAATGGCAAGGCGCTGTCGGCCACGCCGGCGGCGTTCAGCCTGATCGACGCGGTGCCCCGGGCCATTGCCGACCCCGGCACTACCGCCATCTGGGAGCAGGCGCTGGACATGGTGCAAAGCGGCGAAATGAGCCTTGAGGAATTCGTCGCCAAACAAGCGGCCTGGATGAGCAAGCAGGTGGCCCGGTGCAATGGCATGCGCATGACCATCACCGGCCCGGCCAGCCCGGCAGGCCGGGGTGCCACGCCCTGGAAAAACAAACGCAAGAGCGCCCCGCGCAAGGCGGCGACCAGCGCCAAGCGCGCGAAAAAGCCGACCAAAGCAGGTTAAAACACTAAAAAATCCGTTAAATGACGTTTTTCGACGGGTTTAACGCCGCTTTGGACCTTGCCCGGTTGTGAGCCGTCTAGGATTCTGTAGGACCCCCTGACTCACCAACAACAATACCGGAGTGGCCGCCATGAAAACCGTTGCACAACTGCTCAAAGCCAAGGACCAGAAGCATCACGACGTGCATACCATTCAATGGGACCACACCGTGTTTGAAGCGCTGGTGCGCATGTCGGAAAAAAACGTCGGCGCCTTGCCGGTCGTCAAGGACGGTGCGGTGGTAGGGATCATCAGCGAACGTGACTACGCGCGCAAACTCATCCTCAAGGGCCTGTCGTCGGTGACCACACGGGTCGATCAGGTCATGAGTTCGCCGGTCATTACCGTTGAGCCCCATAAAAGTGTCGAGGAGTGCATGAACATCATGACCGACAGTCACCTGCGCCACTTGCCGGTGGTAGAAGATGGCAAGCTGCTGGGCTTGCTGTCCATTGGCGATTTGGTCAAGGAAGCCATTGCCGAACAGACGGACCTGATCAGGCAACTGGAGCAATACATTCGCGGCGAATAGGGGAACCCATGCTCGACACGCTGGAACATCTTGCCGATCAACTCGACACCCTGCACCGGGCGATGAGCGAACGGCGCTTTCTGGTCCTGACCGGTGCGGGGATCAGCACCTCCTCGGGCATCCCCGACTACCGCGACAGCGAAGGCGTGCGCCGTGGCAAGGCGCCGATGATGTACCAGGAATTTCTCGCCACCCCCCAAGCGCGCCGTCGCTACTGGGCGCGGGCGATGCTGGGCTGGCCGAAGGTGCGCATCGCGCAGCCCAACGCGGCCCACCTGGCACTGGCGACCCTGCAACACCGCCAGCGCATCAGCGGGCTGATCACGCAAAATGTCGACACCCTGCATGATCAGGCCGGCAGCCAGGATGTGATCGAGCTGCATGGCAGCCTGCATCGGGTGCTGTGCCTGGATTGCCAGCAGCGCAGCCCGCGCGATGGAATCCAGCGGCAGATGGAGATCGACAATCCCTACCTCGCCCGGGTACATGCCGTGCAATTACCGGACGGCGACACCTTGCTCGACCCCACATTCGAAGAACGCTTCCAGGTGCCCCGATGCCCACGCTGCCATGGCGAGCGGCTCAAGCCCGACGTGGTGTTTTTTGGCGAAAATGTGGCACCGGCTACAGCTGCCAGGGCCATGACGGCGGTGGAGCAAGCCGATGGGCTGTTGGTAGTGGGGTCGTCCTTGATGGCCTATTCGGCGTTTCGTCTGTGCAAAGCAATGGTTGAACAGGACAAGCCGGTGATCGCCATCAATTTAGGCAAGACCCGTGGCGATGAGCTGTTGCAGGTGAAGATTGAAGCGTCCTGTGAGCATTTGCTGCCCTTGCTTGCCGAGCGATTGAGCTAGCAAAAAACACTGCCCATCAAAAATGCCTTGTGGCGAGCAGGCTTGCTCTAATGCCGTTCAGTTAAGCGCAGACTCCCTGTGGCGAGCAGGCTTGTCCTGCGTTGGGCTGCGCAGCAGCCCCAAAGCCAGGCGCCGAGCCGTATCAGGTACACCGCATTTTGCTCGATTGGGGGCGCTTCGCACCCCAACGCGGGGCAAGCCCGCTCTCCACACAGTCGGCTTGCCACAGAGGCGACCCACCGCTCCAAAAATGACGCCAAGGTCACGTTTTTACGCATTCTCCCGTCATCAAAGCATTTTATGTAGTGAGCAAAAATAATCACTACATAATCGTTGACGCGGCGTTTTTGTCCTTGCATGATCTAGACGTCTCCCGCATCGGGAGCGTTGGTAACAGGTGTTTTGAAGACGCTCGTCTGACCGCCGAGCTGTTTTTTCCGGATGTGCACTGCCCACAAGGCAGATTGATGAAGCTGACCTGCCCCGCAAGGGTTGGGTACAGGCGCTCAAATGCTGCCTGTCTTCGTTATGAATGCATTGCGTAGCAGTTCATCAGCAAGACTACATGCATCAGTTTCAAGACCCTGCCCGTATTTGGCAGACCGTCACTGACGCCCGGTTTTTTGAGCCGGAGACAACTAAGCAGTTTTAACGGAATTAACGGATAGATCACCAACTGGTCAAGGGGCTTACACATGAATCTGAATAACCAACCCACTATCGATGAATTGGCTGAGATGTTCGCCGCGCAGAAAGACACACTCGACGACCATATCCTGTGGGTGGAAAAATCGGGCGAAGTGAAAATTGACTGCCTGGCGCCCCACTCCGAAGAAGCCGATTTCGACCGCAGCCACCGAGAGCTGGCGGCGCGCCTGAAGATGTACCGTCGCGGCCAGGGTTATGTCGGCAAGAAAGCAGCCGCCGATCGCAACTTTATCGAGCAGGTATTCGACACAATCAACAATGCGTGGGCCTCTTTCAAAGACAGCTCGCAAGTTAAAGTGATTGATCGCTACTACTAGCCAAGTGCAACTTCAGGGAGCAGGTTTGCCTGCTCCCTGAAGTGACCGTGCCGTCACTCAGAACGTTGGAAACTTTCCCTTCTGCGCCTCATCCCGAAAGATATCAAACAACACTTGCGCCGCCGCCGACAGCTCATGCCCCGGTTTGGTCAACACGCCAATCGGCCGTTCGATCACCGGACCGGTCAAGGTAATGCACCGCGCGCCCGCTTCCTCCATCTGCCCTCTGCATAACGCCGGCACGGCGCTCACGCCCAGGCCACTGGCAACCATCTTGCCCACCGTCGCCAGTTGATGGCTTTCCAGCGCCACCGGCAGCTTCATGTGCAACGCACCGAGGTGCTCCTCCAGCATCACCCGCACCGTGGACGGTCGCTGCAAGGTGATGAATGGGTATTCGAGCAAGGTTCGCCAGTTGATTGCCGTGTGCCGCGCCAAGGGTGAGTCGCCCGGCACTACGGCAATGAAGCGGTCCAGATACAGAGGCGTAAACGCCAATGTTGAACCTTCACCCGGCTCGAACGCCACGCCCAGCTCCACCTGGCGGTCGCGGACCATTTCCAGCACCTGCTCATTGATCAGGTCATGCACGGTCACGTTCACCTGAGGGTAACGCGCGCGGAATAGGGTCAGGATCGGCGGCAGCAGGTTGCCGGCAAACGATGGCATCGCCGCCACGGTCACGCGCCCGCGTTGCAAGGTAAAACGCTGACGCAGTTCGTCTTCGGCATTGTCCCAGTCAGCAATCAACCGGCGCGCCAGCGGCAGGAGGGATTCGCCCTCCGGGGTGAGCGCCACATTGCGCGTGGTGCGGCTGAACAGACGACCGCCCAGGCCTTCCTCCAGCCCTTTGATGGTCAGGCTGAGTGCCGACTGGGACAGGTGCAGGCGCTCACACGCGGCGGCGAAACTCAGGCTTTGCGCCACGGCCAGGAAGGCACGCAGCTGTTTGACGGTCATGACTGCTCCGGGCGACGGCTGGACTATGCTGTTTTCTAAATCAATCAACCTTAAAAAACAACTTAACAAATCAATGCGGCGGCGCAACACTCGGTTCATTGGCTGGCCCACACATAATAAAAGAGGTGCATATGGCAGGTTTCGATAAACGCGTGGCGTCCTACGAGGAAGCGCTGGCAGGCCTGGAAGACGGCATGACCGTCCTCGCCGGTGGTTTTGGCCTGTGCGGCATTCCGGAAAACCTCATCAACGAGATCAAGCGCAGGGGCACGCGCGACCTGACCGTGGTCTCCAACAACTGCGGTGTCGACGGTTTCGGCCTCGGCGTGCTGCTCGAAGAAAAACAGATCAGCAAAGTGATCGCGTCCTACGTGGGTGAGAACGCCCTGTTCGAGAAGCAACTGCTCAGTGGCGAAATCGAAGTGGTGCTGACCCCGCAAGGCACCCTCGCGGAAAAAATGCGCGCAGGCGGCGCCGGCATTCCGGCGTTCTTCACCGCCACCGGCGTTGGCACCCCGGTGGCCGAAGGCAAGGAAACCCGTGAATTCAACGGCCGCCCCTACCTGATGGAAGAATCCATCACCGGCGACTTCGCCATCGTCAAAGGCTGGAAAGCCGACCACTTCGGCAATGTCATCTACCGCCACACCGCCCAGAACTTCAACCCGCTGGCCGCCACCGCCGGCAAGATCACCGTGGTGGAAGTCGAGGAAATCGTCGAACCGGGCGAGCTGGATCCGGCGCAGATCCACACCCCTGGCATCTACGTCGACCGGATCATCTGCGGCACCTTCGAAAAGCGCATCGAACAGCGCACCGTCCGCACATAATCTGCCTCAGGCCCTGACAATAAGGACTCAAGAAATGGCGCTTACCCGCGAACAAATGGCTCAACGCGTCGCCCGCGAAATGCAGGACGGTTTCTACGTGAACCTCGGCATCGGCATTCCAACCCTGGTGGCCAACTACATCCCCGACGGCATGGAAGTGATGCTGCAATCGGAAAACGGCCTGCTGGGCATGGGCCCGTTTCCTACTGAAGAGACGCTTGATGCCGACATGATCAACGCCGGCAAACAGACGGTGACCGCGCGTATCGGCGCCTCGATCTTCTCCTCCGCCGAGTCCTTCGCGATGATTCGCGGCGGCCACGTCGACCTTACGGTGCTCGGCGCGTTTGAAGTCGACGTGCAGGGCAACATCGCCTCGTGGATGATCCCCGGCAAGATGGTCAAGGGCATGGGAGGCGCCATGGACCTGGTGGCCGGTGCGGAAAACATCATCGTGATCATGACCCACGCGTCCAAGGACGGTGAGTCGAAGTTGCTCAGCCAATGCAGCCTGCCGCTGACCGGCGCCCACTGCATCAAGCGTGTGCTCACCGACCTGGCTTACCTGGAAATCGGCAATGGCGCGTTTATCCTCAAGGAACGCGCACCAGGCGTCAGCGTTGAAGAAATTGTGAGCAAGACCGCCGGTAAACTCATCGTCCCGGACACTGTTCCGGAAATGCATTTCCAGTGAGGACCGATGCCATGCAAGACGTCGTGATTGTTGCTGCCACCCGCACCGCCGTGGGCAGCTTCCAGGGTTCGCTGGCGACTATTCCGGCACCGGAACTCGGCGCCGCCGTGATCCGCCGCCTGCTGGAGCAGACCGGCCTGGATCCGGCCCAGGTAGATGAAGTAATCCTCGGTCAGGTGCTCACCGCAGGCTCGGGTCAGAACCCGGCACGCCAGGCCTCGATCCTCGCCGGTTTACCCCACGCCGTACCCGCCCTGACCCTGAACAAGGTCTGCGGTTCGGGCCTCAAGGCCCTGCACCTCGGCACGCAGGCGATTCGCTGCGGCGATGCCGAGGTGATCATCGCCGGCGGCATGGAAAACATGAGCCTGGCCCCCTATGTGTTGCCGGCCGCGCGCACCGGTTTGCGCATGGGCCACGCCAAAATGGTCGACAGCATGATCACCGATGGCCTGTGGGATGCGTTCAACGACTACCACATGGGCATCACCGCCGAGAACCTGGTGGACAAGTACGGCATCAGCCGTGAAGCGCAGGATGCCTTCGCCGCCGCGTCCCAGCAAAAAGCCGCTGTGGCCATTGAAGCCGGGCGATTTGTCGATGAGATTACGCCGGTCCTGATTCCCCAGCGCAAGGGCGACCCCGTAGCCTTTACCGTGGATGAGCAACCACGCGCCGGCACCACGGCCGAGTCCCTGGGTAAACTCAAGCCCGCGTTCAAGAAAGACGGCAGCGTCACGGCCGGCAACGCTTCCAGCCTCAACGACGGCGCTGCGGCGGTGTTGCTGATGAGCGCGGACAAAGCCAAGACACTCGGGCTGCCGGTGCTGGCGCGTATCGCTGGCTACGCCAATGCCGGCGTCGACCCGGCCATCATGGGCATTGGCCCGGTGTCGGCGACCCGCCGCTGCCTGGACAAGGCCGGTTGGACACTCGCCGACCTGGACCTGATCGAAGCCAACGAAGCCTTCGCCGCGCAAGCCCTGGCGGTGGGCAAGGAACTGGAGTGGGACGCCGACAAGGTCAACGTCAACGGAGGCGCCATCGCCATCGGCCACCCGATCGGCGCTTCAGGCTGCCGCGTGCTGGTGACCCTGCTGCATGAAATGATCAAGCGCGACGCCAAAAAAGGCCTGGCCACCCTGTGCATCGGCGGCGGTCAGGGCGTAGCCCTGGCCCTCGAACGCAGCTGATTCCACAGACCAACACAGTCCAACTGTGGGAGGGGGCTTGCTCCCGATGGCGGTGGTTCAGTCAGCACACTCGTGACTGCATCACCGCTATCGGGAGCAAGCCCCCTCCCACATGGTGTTCTTCATCATGACTGGAAAGGCTCAGCGCTTACGGCAGCGGCCTGCCGGCAGCCTTGTCGGCCAGGGCGAACACGCGCTTGTAGAGGGTCGTGTCTTCGAAATCCAATTGCTCGCCCTGTTCCAACTGGCTGCGAAAGAGGCCTGGGTCTCCTGTGCATCGGCGGCGGTCAGGCCGGGGCCCTGGCCCTCGAACGCAGCTGATTTCACAGACCAATACAGTCCAACTGTGGGAGGGGCTTGCTCCCGATGGCGGTGGTTCAGTCAGCACACTCGTGACTGCATCACCGCTATCGGGAGCAAGCCCCCTCCCACATGGTGCTCTTCATCATGACTGGAAAGGCTCAGCGCTTACGGCAGCGGCCTGCCGGCAGCCTTGTCGGCCAGGGCGAACACGCGCTTGTAGAGGGTCGTGTCTTCGAAATCCAATTGCTCGCCCTGTTCCAACTGGCTGCGAAAGAGGCCTGGGTCTCCTGTGCATCGGCGGCGGTCAGGCCGGGGCCCTGGCCCTCGAACGCAGCTGATTTCACAGACCAATACAGTCCAACTGTGGGAGGGGGCTTGCTCCCGATGGCGGTGGTTCAGTCAGCACACTCGTGACTGCATCACCGCTATCGGGAGCAAGCCCCCTCCCACATGGTGCTCTTCATCACAGTCGGAGAGGCTCAGCGTTTCATGCAGCGCTGATAACGCTCATCCACCCGTTTGGCAAACCACGCCGTGGTGAGGTTTCGGGTGATCTTCGGGCTCTTGAGCACAATGCCCGGCAACACGGCACGCGGCAGCGGCTTGCCGGCCGCCTTATCGGCCAGGGCGAACACGCGCTTGTAGAGGGTCGTGTCTTCGAAATCCAATTGCTCGCCCTGTTCCAGCTGGCTGCGGATGCTGGGGTTGCGCATGTCCAGTTTCGCGCCCAGCGAGCGCACCGCCAGCTCGGTGGTGCCGGGCAGTACCGAACCGTAGCGAATCAAGTCCCCATCCAACGCCAACTCACTGCCGGAAACGCGGCTGACTGCCGCCTGGAACGCGGCATTGCGGCTTGCGTACCACCCCGCATTGAAGTCGGCAAAGCGATAAAGCGGTTGTTCATAATTGACCGGGTAGCCCAGCAAGTGAGCGATGCCGAAGTACATGCCGCCACGGCGGGTGAACACTTCGCGGCGAATCGTGCCGTCCACCGTGTAGGGATAATCGCGCGCCTGCTTCTGCGCAAACTCGATGCTGACCTGCATCGGGCCTGCGGTGTGAACCGGGTTGAAGCCGCCGAACAGCGTATTGCCCAGAGGCACCATACTGATGAAATCGTCGAAGATACCGCTGAGGTCCTTCTCGGTGCGCGCGGCATTCAGGCGCTCGGCGTAGGTCTTGCCGCCGGGAGAACGCACCTGCAAGGCGCTGCGGACCACAAACGCTGGCACATGCACCTTGCCGGCACGGCGCAGGATTTCATCCTGGGCGATCTTGCCCATATTCGGCACGGGCGGGTCGACCTGGTAGGTGGATTCCTGTTCGGTCACCGCCAGCACGGCGCAGATATTTTCGGTGCTGGGATAGATGTGCTGGGTATCGAACGCGGTGTAAATGTCCTGGGCCCAACCGTTGCGGTCGGCGACTTTGGCGGGCAGCAGGCGCACGATCTGCGCCTTCACGTCGGCCTCGCTGCGTTCCGGCTGCTGCGGGCCGCGTGACGTTGAGCAGCCGGCCAGCACCAGCAAAGTCGTGAGGCTGAGGATCAAGCGTGTTGAGTACATGGAGCTTCCTTGGATAACGACGGGCCAGGCAGTGCGGATATCGACAGGCAAGTCTAACGCGGGTTCGCCACTCTACCCTGCGCCATTTGAAAGGGGACACATCCCGCTGAAATCTCCCACATGAGCCTCGGATAACCTCTACTCCCCTCCTCCAGACACCTCGGCAAAGTCCGTCGCCTGATCACACAGTGCGAAGGATTGCAGATGGATTTGTTCGTTAAGGCCCTGGTTGCCGGGGCTGTCTCATGATCAACCCTACCAGCCAGGCCATTGGCTTTCTGGTGCTGGCCGCCATGGACTCGAAGACGCGGGACGTCGAAGCCGTTCTCGGCGATTTCCGGCGTTGCCTCAATTCCTACGATCTATGGGCGCAAAGCTATTTCAGCTTTTCCGCGCTCGATATCGAGCAGGTGTTCAAGGTCGGCGACGAGGTGGTGGTCACGCCGATCACCCGTTCACTCTTCCCCAGCAGCACCGTCGCCGCCTGCCCTGCTGACGGCACGCTGACCCTGGTGCATATGTTCGAGAGTTCACGCTTTGTGCCCATTGGCAATACGCCGGTGGTGCTGCAGCGAATTGACCCGAACGGCGGGCCGCTGGGCGAGCCCATCCATCACACCATCGGGCCCAGCGGCATTCTTGAGGTCAAGGAATGTGATCGCAACCAGCGTTACCGCATCAGCTTTTACCCCAACGTTTCCCAGGAGCACTTCAAGGCGCTGTACGCCTCCTATCAATCGGTGATCACCCCCCTCGAAAGTTGGCTGCGCAATGAATGGCACGACACATTCGAACCCTTGTGGAAGGGCTATTCCGAGGCGAATTTTCTCAAGCGCTATCGCTCGTTGCATCGAGCCTATGCCCAGGGCTTCGGCGAAGCGCTGTATTCATTGTGGGACAGCATCAAGCAGCTGTTGGAGTGGCTTTCAGCCCCGCTGGCAAATGCTGAAAAGCTGCTGCATTACCTCTCACAGGCAGAACTTGACCAGTTACTGGCGTTGAGTGCCGAGACCCTCGCCAAGGGGCTGCTGGTGCTCAGCGATGAACCCTTGTTGTTCGTGTACCTGGCGGCGCTGGTCAGTTGGATGCGCCTGCTACCGCCGCCCTACATGAACGAAATGCTGGGAGAGCTCGGCGCCGAAGTACTGATCAATTTGTTGCTGGCGATGGCAACGGCCGGGATGGGCATGGCGGTGCGCATCAGTACGAAAGTGCTCGGCCGCATCAAGTCTCACCGTACACGCCAGTGGTTGCAGCAGATAGCCAGTCAGTTTGGCAAGGCGAACCTGGACGAGCATACCGATGCGCTGAAGCCGGTGTTGTTAGCCAGTGCGGCCACGCCGATCAAGACGGTGGCGCCGCTGAAAGTTGGCGAGGAACTGGTGCCGAACGCCGTGCCGGCAGTGCGAAGCAAGCAGCAGCGCACCGCACTCGTGCACGAATCGCCCGTGGATGACGTGCCGGTTTCGGCGAAAAACCCGGCGGGGGATGCGGCTGCGTCTTCGGACAAGACCGTGACCCACGGTTGCCCGGTGTCGATGGTCACCGGCGAGGAATTGCTCACCCTCACCGACGGCACCTTGGACGGGATTCTGCCGTTTGAGTGGACGCGGGTGTATCGCACCAGTGCGGTGGAAATCGATGTTGGGCTGGGGTTTGGCTGGAGTCATGCCCTGGCACAGCGGCTGGTGGTGTCCGGCGATTCGGTGGTGTGGACCGACCATGAAAATCGCTCGACCACCCTGCCCTTGCCGACCGTTTCGCGCCCGGCGATCACTAACAGCCTGGCCGAAGCGGCGATCTTTTTGGGGGAGTTGCCGGATGAACTGGTGCTGGCCCAGGCGTCGCGGCTTTATCACTTTCGCGATGGAGTGCTGGTGTCGATCAGTGATGCGTATGACAACCGGCTGCGCATTTCCCACGACGTGCTGGGGCGCATTGAACGGCTGGACAACGGCGCCGGGCGCTCGCTGTGGTTGCGTTATGCGCAGGGCCGGATTGGCGCGGTGGACTATCAGGTGCATCGCGCCAAGGGGCGTGAGCCTTACGAGTGGGTCACTGAGCAGACGGTTGTGTCCTACACCTACGACGACGCAGGCCGACTGGTGTCGGCGACCAATGCTGTAGGTGAATGCGAGGTTTATCGGTACGACGAGCAGCACGTGATTCTGGAACGTGGGCTGGCCGGTGGGGCGAGTTTCTTCTGGGCGTGGGAACGTTCCGGCAAGGCGGCGCGCTGTGTACGGCACTGGGCCAGTTTTGCGCAGATGGACACGCGCTATGTGTGGGGTGATGACGGACGCGTCACCGTGCATAACGCCGATGGCAGTCAGGAAGTGTATGTGCATGACCCGCGGGCGCGGCTGGTGCAACGGGTTGATCCGGATGGCGCTCAACACTTCAAATCCTACGATGAAAAAGGCCGGCTGACGGTTGAGCAGGACCCGCTGGGCGCGGTGACGGCGTATCAGTATGACGATGCTGGGCGGTTGGTGGCGCTGTTTCCGGGGGATGATGAGCCGACGTCCTACGAGCATGACAACGGGTTCGTACGAGTGGTGCGCCGGGGTGAGGCGGTTTGGAAATACGAGCGTAATGAACAAGGCGACGTAACGCGCAGGACTGATCCAGACGGCCACATCACTGACTACAGCTACAACAAACACGGGCAACTGATTGGCGTCTGGTATCCCGATCACAGTTGCCAACGGCTGGTGTGGAATGAGCGCGGGCAACTGCTTGAGGAACAGTTGCCCAATGGCGGGATCAGGCGCTATCGCTATGACGACCTGGGACGGGAGGTTGCCCGCGAGGATGAGCATGGGGCGCTGACCCAATACCAATGGGACAGCGTCGGTCGATTGATTCGGCTGATATTGCCGGACGGTGCATGCAGGGAATACAGCTACAACGCCTACGGAAAAATCACCGCCGAACGCGATGAACTGGGCCACGTCACCCGCTACGAGTATGCCGACGGGCTGCACCTGATCAGTCGACGGTTCAATGCCGATGGCACGCAGGTCCAGTACCGCTACGACAATACTCGGTTGCTGCTGACCGAGATCGAAAACGAGGTGGGCGAGACCTACCGGCTTACCTACCACCCCAACGGCCTGATCCAGCAGGAAATCGGCTTTGACGGCCAGCGTACCGCCTACGTTTATGACCTCAACGGCAATCTGCAGGAAAAGACTGAACATGGCGACGATGGCAGTCAGTTGGTTACCCGCTACGCGCGTGACCACGCCGGACGCCTTGTCAGAAAAACCCTGCCCGATGGCGCCCTTGTTGACTATGCCTACGACCGCCAGGGCAATCTCCTCCACGTCGAAGACGGCCACTGGGCGCTGGCCTACGAATACGATCGACAAAACCGCCTGACCGCCGAGCATCAAGGCTGGGGCACCTTGCGTTATGGCTATGACGCCTGCGGTCAACTGCAGCGCCTGCGCCTGCCGGATAACAACCGCGTCACGTTTAACCACGATAAAGGTGGCCACCTTGCGACGGTTCAGCTCAACGGTGAAGTGCTCACCTCGCATCTATTCAAAGCGGGCAAGGAGCAGCAACGACAGCAAGGCGAATTAATCAGCCACTACCACTACGACGACCAACACCGCCTGCACGCCCACGCCATCACGCAACAGGAAAACCGCCACTACCGCCGCCAATACGACTACGACAAATCCGGCAACCTCGCCCGCATTCTCGATACGCGCAAAGGCGAACACCGCTACGCCTACGACCCGCTCCACCGCCTGACCCGCGCCGACCATTCGCAGGACCTGCAGGAACGCTTCGGCCACAACCCGGCCGGCAACCTGCTGATGCACGACCGCCCCGGCCCGGACATCGTCGCCGGCAATCGCCTGATGATCCAGGGCGACCGGCATTACGACTACGACGCCTTCGGCAACCTGATCCGCGAACGCCGTGGCAAAGCTCACGCACTGATCACCGAATGCCGCTACGACTGCCAGCATCGTTTAACCAGCATCACCCAACCCAGCGGCCAAACCGCCCACTACCGCTACGACCCCTTTGGCCGCCGCATCAGCAAAACCGTCGACGGCGTAACGACGGAGTTTTTCTGGCAAGGCGACAAACTGATCGCCGAACACCACGCCGACCGCCACCGCAGCTACCTCTACGAACCCGACAGCTTCCGGCCGTTGGCCCTGCTGGAAGGTTTCGGCCCCAACGCCACCCAGCCCTACCACTACCAACTCGACCACCTCGGCACCCCACAGGAACTCACCGCCGCAGACGGCGAAATCGTCTGGTCCGCCCACTACCGCGCCTACGGCCAGATCAGCCGCCTCGACGTCGGAAAAGTCGACAACCCGCTGCGCTTTCAAGGCCAATACTTCGACGAAGAAAGCGGCCTGCACTACAACCGTCATCGCTACTACAATCCGGATGTTGGGCGCTATCTGACGCCGGACCCGGTGAAGCTGGCGGGTGGGATCAATGCGTACCAGTACGTGCCGAATCCTACGGGGTGGGTCGATCCACTGGGGCTAAGCACATGCCCAGGTGGAGATGGATGTAAATCAAGCACTACAGCTCAAAATCCTGCAGAGAACGTAAATCACGGAGAGCCTGCACTACCGCAAGCTAAAAGAGCTGAGCGGCAGGCAAGAATTGACGAACTCGCAGAGACTAACGCCTATAGACGTTTAGCTGAGATAGAAGAAGAATTCCCAAGAGCGCACTTTTTAGAAAAGCATGGAGCACAAACGACTCGAGGCTCCCAGCTTGAAAGAGTTCAGACAGGAAAAAATCCGACCACGGGAGAAATTGAAAGGCATATTGGGGGCGCAAAAAACGGTCAGCCAAAAATACCTAGCGCCGCAACACGGTATATCAGCCATAGGGACCAACTGAGTGCAATCTACCGTGCAAAACTTATATTTCATAACGTAGGACCTGAAGCATCACGAAACCCTATGGATATGGGAAAAACAATTGGAGAGGGTTACAAAAAGCGCACGCTAGAATATGGAAAGCAAAGGAAAGCCACAGTAATATTAGATGAAGACGGCAACCCAATCACCGCTTACACGGATTTCTAAATGAAGAATCAACCCAAACTTTCCATCATACGAAGCCTGCTTTTTACGTATAGTTTTGAAAATTACGACGACGTCGAAAGAGAGCTATTTATCACCTCAAAAAACATAAACAATAACAAAGAGCTTTCGGAATTATTTGACGGCCTGACAAAACCCGACTTTATTTCTTACGAACCTGCTCGACGCAAGTGGTACATCGACACACTTAATCACTTCTTAAGCACCGATGAAGATTTTGAATCCGTCTTTTATCTTTTTGATACTTATTTCGACGATGAAATAATCAACAAACGACAGTTCATGCATGTTTTATTAGAGTGCCTTGAAAGATACGAAACTGAGATAGGCGAAAAATGAAAACCATAGAAACTCATTCACCACTAGACATCAGGAAACCGCATACAATTGAGCCCCCCCATTCAAAACCCATAAAATTCAATTAGCCGTCATAAATTAAGTAACCACACACGAGTCTCGTAACCTGCCCTTATTTACCTGACTACCCCAACCAGTGGTCATCAGGAGTGCTATGGCTGAACCATGTAGTAGAAAAAATTCGACCACCATTTACTCAAAAAATAAATAGTTACAACGTTATAAAATATAAAATCGGTGAACGCGGGCTGTGGGGCTGCTACGCAGCCCCACGCGAGCAAGCTCGCTCGCCACAAGAGGTAGTGGATGCCTCAAATCCCCGCCAACGCCAACTCCATCGCAAAATACGTAAAAATCAAATCCGCGCCCGCTCTTTTAATCGACCCCAACGTCTCCCGCACCACGCGATCTTCGTCAATCGCGCCAGCCTGGGCGCCAAACTTGATCATCGCGTACTCACCACTTACCTGATACGCCGCCACCGGCAAGCGCGAGGCTTCGCGGATGTCGCGGATGATGTCGAGGTAGGCGCCTGCTGGCTTGACCATCAATGCGTCCGCGCCTTCCTGTTCATCCAGCAGCGATTCGCGGACGGCTTCGCGGCGGTTCATCGGGTTCATCTGGTAGCTTTTACGGTCGCCCTTGAGGGCGCTGCCGCCGGCTTCGCGGAAGGGGCCGTAGAGGGCCGAGGCGAATTTGGTGGAGTAGGCCATGATCGGGATGTGGGTGAAGCCGGCGTCATCCAGGGCGCGGCGGATGGCCTGGACCTGACCGTCCATCGCGGCTGACGGGGCGATCACATCGGCGCCGGCGCGGGCGGCGGCCACGGCTTGTTTGCCGAGGTTGACCAGGGTCGCATCATTGTCGACATGGGCGCCGTGCATCACACCGCAGTGGCCGTGATCGGTGTATTCGCAGAAGCACGTGTCGGACATCACGATCATTTCCGGCACGGCGTCCTTGATGATCGACGACATGCGCGAGACCAGGCCGCGTTCCTGCCAGGTGTCGCTGCCGTTGGCGTCCAGGTGGTGGGACACGCCGAAGGTCATTACCGACTTGATGCCGGCGCGGGCGTAGCGCTCGATTTCACCGGCAAGCTTCTTCTCGGGGATGCGCTGAACGCCCGGCATGCTGGTGATCGGCACGAAGTCGTCGATTTCCTCCTCGACGAAGATCGGCAGCACCAGGTCATTGAGGGTGAATTCGTTTTCCTGGAACAAGCCGCGCAACTGCGGTGAGCGGCGCAGGCGGCGGGGACGGGACTGGGGGAACTGGCTGGTCATGGAACTCCTGAAAAACGGCGGAAACAGTTGGGCAAAAGCTTATGCCCCTTGATTGCACGGCACAAACGCCGAAGGCCCAATAGTCTGTTGCATGGCCTGTAACAATTGCCTTGCGCTAGAGCTGCAAACGCCCGTCGATACACACCGCAACGGCGCCACCGACCCAGATCTCATCGCCCTGGCGTTCGATGTGGATGCGCCCTGCCCTGCCCATCGCCGTGCCCTGGCTGACCACGTAATGTTCAGGCGCCAGGCCCTCACTGAGCAACCATTGTGCGACACCCGCGTTCAGGCTGCCGGTGGCCGGATCTTCCGGAGCGCCGTCGCCCGCGACAAAGGCGCGGACCTCAAACTGAGTGTCGCCCACGTCGCTCGGCGCAATCACGCCGACCGCCAGGCCAAGCAGTTGCGCGTAATCGGGCTGCAGGTCCAGCACGCTCTGTCGGTCGGCCAACATCACGGCCAGCCAACCGGCGCCATTGTCGACCCACTGGCTGCGCAGGATGGCACCGGGCGCCAGACCCAACCCCAGGCGAACGCGCTCCAGCAATGAAGCCTCCACCTCGCCGGACCGCAACAACGGCGGCGCAATAAACGCCAGTTCGTCGCCCTGGCGCCGGATACGCACCAGGCCGATTTCGCACTCCTGAATGATCTCTTCGCCCTTCGGCACACCGCCGGCCTGCAGCCACGCGTGACAGCTGCCCAGGGTCGGGTGCCCGGCGAACGGCAGTTCCCGCAGGGTGGTGAAGATGCGCACGCGGTAGTCAGCCCTTGGATCGCGTGGCGTCAGCAAAAACGTGGTTTCGCTGAGGTTGGTCCACTTGGCGAAATCGGCCATCTGCTGGTCGGTCAGGCTGTCAGCGCCCAGCACCACCGCCAGCGGGTTGCCCTTGAGCGGCACGCTGCTGAACACATCCAGTTGCTTGAAATCAAAAGTCGGCATGGGTCAGCTCGGTATGCTCAGGCCACGGATCACTGCCGGCCGGGCGACGAAGCCATCCAGCGCGCGCAGTACATTGGGGAAGTCGGCGATGCCCACCACGTCGCCGGATTCATAGAAGCCGATGAGGTTGCGAATCCAGGGGAAGGTTGCGATGTCGGCGATGCTGTAGTCGTCGCCCATGATCCAGGTACGGCCCAGCAGGCGTTTTTCCAGCACCTCGAGCAGGCGCCGTGATTCGGCGGCGTAGCGATCGCGGGGGCGTTTGTCTTCGTAAGCCTTGCCGGCGAACTTGTTGAAGAATCCGAGCTGGCCGAACATCGGGCCGATGCCGCCCATCTGGAACATCAGCCATTGCAGGGTTTCGTAACGGGTGGCCGGGTCTTCGGAGAGCAACCGGCTGGTTTTTTCCGCCAGGTAGATGAGGATCGCGCCGGACTCGAACAACGCCAGCGGCTGGCCGCTGGGGCCATTGGGGTCGATGATGGCGGGAATCTTGTTGTTGGGATTGAGCGACAGGAACTCGGGGGAGAGCTGGTCCTGAGTGTCGAAACTGACCTTGTGCGCCTCATAGGGCAGCCCCAGCTCCTCCAGCATGATCGAGACTTTGACACCGTTGGGCGTGGGCAACGAATACAGCTGCAGGCGTTCGGGGTGCTGGGCGGGCCATTTGGCGTTGATCGGGAAGGCAGCGAGTGGATTCATCGGGAAACCCCTGGGCGGAAACTCACCATCATAGTCATCTGCCCACCTTCGTGCATGCGTCATCATTGCGCAACAATGGTGCGCTAATCTGCCGCGAGCGCGAACCAAAGTGCCCCGATGCACTCTTAAGTGCGCCCTCTTGGGTGAATGGAGGCACCTTGCTATATCGACAAGGAACACCGCAGCACGCGCCAAGCGCCACTGTGGCCGGGCCTGTCGGCCTTAACCTGACGCACGAAGACTCGAACCTATCATGAAGATCAAGCCTCTGCGCCTAGTGCAACGTTTCAAACGCTATTCATACATTATGTTACCGATGCTGCTGGTCAGCGGCGCCATGGTTGCCGTCCTTGACGCCCGTGAAAGCCGCGCGCAGCCGGTGGACGGCGTGCAAACCCTGGTATTTTTGCGCCACGGCGAAAAACCGGCCGGCGGCCTCGGTCAGCTCAATTGCCAGGGCCTTAACCGTGCGATGAACCTGGCCACGGTGCTGCCGGAAAAATTCGGCAAGGCCAATTACGTGTTTGCAGCCAACCCGACGCGCAATATCGAGGAAGGCGAGAAGGATAATTCCTACAGCTACATTCGTCCGCTGATGACCATCAGCCCCAGCGCGATCAAGCTCGGCCTGCCGGTCAACATCAAGTTCTCGGCCAACGACACCAGCGCCCTGGCCGACGAGTTGGTGGAAGACAAGTACCACAACGCGACCATCTATACCGCCTGGTCTCACGGCTATCTGCCGGAACTGATCAACAAGGTGGCCAGCGAAGCGGTGGGCGAGAAGCACACCATCACCGAAGACTGGTCCGGCAGCGATTACGACACCCTCTACGTGCTCACGCTGACCTGGCACAACGGCAAGGCGTCGTTGTTGAGTCGCAACTATAAGCAGGGCCTGAACGACGGCGAGCAAAGCTGCCCGGAAGCGACACAGGTGAGTGCAGATATCTGAAGGTTGAGCGGCAGGGGCGTATGATGCTGCGCTATCGACTCCTCTGCGGATTATCAGCATGTCCAACCTCATCTCCACCCAGCCCAACCGGGGCTGGTCTTTCTGGTGGAAGCCGGCGCTGTTCCTATTGGTGGCCTGTGTCGGCCTCTACTATGTGAAGTGGTCGCCCTACTACTTCAAGGCGTTTGTCGCGGCCGACAACCACAGCATCGGCGCCTCGATTCTCAATGACCAGCAAAGCTCGCCCCTGGCGGCCGCGCTGGCCTACGCCCAAGTGTATTTCCTGGCGATCTGGAAAGCCGCCGTACTGGCGGTGATTCTTGGCTCATTGCTGCAAGTGCTGATCCCCCGTGACTGGCTGCTGCGCCTATTCGGCCGTGCCGGGCTTGGCTCGACCCTGCGCGGTGGGTTGTTCGCCCTGCCGGGGATGATGTGCAGTTGCTGCGCCGCGCCTGTGGCGGCGGGTATGCGCCGTCAGCAGGTATCGGTGGGCGCGGCGCTGGCGTTCTGGATCGCCAACCCGGTGTTGAACCCGGCCACTCTGGTGTTCATGGGCTTCGTGCTGGGCTGGGGCTTTACCGCGTTGCGGCTGGTGGCAGGGATTGTGCTGGTGGTGGGCGTGTCCCTCGTGGCGCAGCGTATCGCACGCCCCGAGCAGGTGCCGGAGGCCGCGCTGGAAGCTGTGGCCGATGTGAGTACGGTGGACGCCCAACCGTTTCTCGGCCGCTGGCTGCGTACCCTGTGGCAGCTGTTCTGGAGCACCATCCCGGTGTACATCCTGGCGGTGCTGGTCCTGGGCGCTGCACGGGTGTGGCTGTTCCCCCACGTGGACGGCGCAATGGCCAACAGCCTGGTGTGGCTGGTGCCGCTGGCGATTGTCGGCACGCTGTTCGTGATTCCTACGGCGGCGGAGATTCCTATCGTACAAACCATGATGGCCCTTGGCATGGGCACCGGCCCGGCGGTGGCGCTGCTGATGACCCTGCCCAGCGTGAGCCTGCCGTCGCTGTTGATGCTGCGCAAGGATTTCGATGCGCGGGTGCTGGTGACGGTGGCCGGATTGACTATGCTGATCGGGGTGGTGTGTGGCTTGATCGGGGCGGTGATTCTCTAGAATTCGGATGAGGCTGATGGCCCTTTCGCGAGCAAGCCCGCTCCCACGTTTTGGATGTAGTTACAGATCAAAAGGTGGGAGCGGGCTTACTCGCGAAGAGGCCCGTCAGACCAACCCTTTAACCGTGCCGTATACCACGCTCGCGCAAATACTCCACGACAGCCCTCTGCTCCCCCGCAAACTCGATCCGTGCACCTTTGCTCTCGCGCTGGAAGGCGTACATCGGGTCGTAGTACTCACGCAACAACCCCTCAATCCACACCCGGTGCAAATGCACCTCGCCACTGCGCGCCTGCTCCGCCAGAGCGTCCTGCAGAATCGCCTGCAACCGCTGGAAGCGTTCGCCGCCCAGGCGCTTGTGGATATTGGCCAGGCTCTGGGTCAGGCGTTCGGCAAACAGCGCCTGGCCCTGCTCGCCAAACACTGTAATGAACTCGGCACACAGGTCCACCACATAGTCGCGCAGGATCCGTTCCACGCGCCCTTCCACGCTGTCTTCCAGCCACACCATCGCAAAGCGCTGCATGCCTTTGTGCAACGGCAGCGGCAACGCACAACTGCCGATCATGCGGCTCTCGTCCTCGACCACGAACTGCTCGACGCCGGCGGCGCGTTTTTTCAGCAGGTCCACCGCCAGGCGGTTCTCGAAGTCGATGTTGGACGGTTGCGCCGTGGCGCGCTTGCCGAAGCTGGAGCCGCGATGGTTGGCGTGGCCTTCCAGGTCAAGGGCGTTGTGCAACTGGCCGAGCACTTCGGTCTTGCCGGTGCCGGTCATGCCGCCGAGCAGCACGAAATCACACTGGGCAGTCGCTTGCTCGAGGGTGTCCACCAGGAACGTACGCATGGCCTTGTAGCCACCGCCGACGCGGGGGTATTCGATGCCGGCTTCGGTCTTCAGCCATTGCTGCACGATCTGCGAGCGCAGCCCGCCGCGAAAGCAGTACAGGTAACCATGGGGATGGGCCTGGGCGAAGTGCGCCCATTGCTCGATACGCTGAGCCTTGATCGCCCCGGACACCAACGCGTGGCCCAGGACGATTGCGGCTTGCTGGCCGTTCTGCTTGTAGCAGGTGCCGACCCGCTGGCGCTCGTGGTCGGTCATCAGCGGCAGGTTGATCACCCCCGGGAACGCGCCCTTGATGAATTCAACCGGCGCGCGGGTGTCCATCATCGGCCGGTCGTTGAGGAAAATGTCGCGGTAATCGGTGATGTCGGCCGCCATCAAATCACCTCGACCGCGTTGGTCTGTCGCTCGAGCAATTCGCCGATTGGCGTAAGGTTCAGGCCCAGCTCCGCCGCCACGGCGTGAAACTCGGCGTCGCCTTCAGGCGTGACGGCGATCAGCAGGCCACCGCTGGTTTGCGGGTCGCACAATACGCGCTTGTGCAGCTCCTGCACGCGCCCGAGCTTTTTCGCGTAGCTGTCGAAATTACGCAAGGTACCGCCGGGCACGCAGCCCTGGTCGAGGTAGTATTCCACCCCTGGCAGGCGTGGCACCTTTTCGTATTCGATGCGCGCCGTAAGGCCACTGCCGTCGGCCATTTCCACCAGATGGCCCAACAGACCAAAACCGGTGACGTCGGTCATGGCGGTCACCCCGGCCAACTTGCCAAAGCGGCTGCCCGGTTTGTTGAGGGTGCACATCCAGTCCCGGGCCAGGCCGATATCCGACTCGCGCAGCTTGCCCTTTTTTTCCGCCGTGGTGAGGATGCCGATGCCCAGGGGCTTGGTCAGGTACAGCCGGCAACCGGCGGTGGCGGTGTCGTTGCGCTTCATGTGGCGCTTGTGCACCAGGCCCGTAACGGCCAGGCCGAAGATCGGCTCGGGCGCGTCGATCGAGTGCCCGCCCGCCAATGGAATGCCGGCTTCGTCGCACACCGAACGGCCGCCACGGATGACTTCGCGAGCCACCTCCGGCGCCAGCACATTGACCGGCCAGCCAAGGATCGCGATGGCCATCAGTGGGTCGCCGCCCATGGCGTAGATATCGCTGATGGCATTGGTGGCGGCGATGCGGCCGAAGTCGAAGGGGTCATCGACAATCGGCATGAAAAAGTCAGTGGTGGAGACCACGCCACGCTCGTCGTCGATGGCGTACACCGCCGCATCGTCGCGCGAGGCGTTGCCCACCCACAGCTTGGGGTCGAGGTTTTGCGCGCCGCTGCCGGCAAGGATCACTTCCAGCACCTGGGGCGAAATCTTGCAGCCACATCCCGCGCCGTGGCTGTACTGGGTAAGGCGAATCGGCTCGTTCATGGGAAACCTCAAGCTATCAAGTGGGACGATTCTAGCAGACAGCAAAAGGCCGGCTTGCGCTTGTGAGCGCAGCCGGCCTGTTTGTTTTAGCGCTTACTGACGGGCAGCAAGCAAACGCTTGTGGCGGTTACGCCGGGCGATGTTCAGGCATTCGATCACCGCCGAGAAGGCCATGGCCGCATACACGTAGCCTTTGGGCACATGGGCACCGAAGCCTTCGGCGATCAGCGTCATGCCGATCATGATCAAAAAGCCCAGGGCCAGCATCACCACGGTCGGGTTGTCGTTGATGAACCTGGCCAAAGGTTCGGCCGCCACCAGCATCACGATCACCGAGGTCACCACGGCAATGATCATGATCGGCAAGTGTTCGGTCATGCCCACGGCGGTGATGATACTGTCGATGGAGAACACCAGGTCCAGCAGCAGGATCTGGCCGATGGCCGCGGCAAAACCGATGGTAACGGCGTTGCCGGTGCTGGTCTTTTCCTCTGGCTCCGGGTCCATGCTGTGATGGATCTCGGTGGTCGCCTTCCACACCAGAAACAGGCCACCGGCGATCAGGATCATGTCTTTCCACGAAAACGCCTGGCCGAAGATCTCGAACACCGGGGCCGTCAGTTGCACGATGAACGCGATGGTGCTCAACAGGCCCAGACGCAGGATCAGCGCCATGCTGATACCGATGCGCCGCGCCTTCGCCCGATGTTTCTCCGGCAGTTTGTTGGTGAGGATCGAGATGAAGATCAGGTTGTCGATGCCCAGCACGATTTCCATGACGATCAGGGTCGCCAGGGCGATCCAGGCGGTGGGGCTGGCGGCCAGTTGTAAAAGGTAGTCCATAGGTCAGTCCTGAGGTTGTGCCGGGAGGTTAGGTGTCTTGGGTATTGGAGTCTGACTCGTTTTTTTCCTGATCATCCTTTTTTTGCGGGCTGATCAGGCCTTGTGTCGCCTCGCTCAACGCCTGTTCGGCGGCCTTGTGGGTGTCATCGATGGCCTGCTTGGCCGATTCGGTGGCTTTGCCCAACACCTGCTGTGCACTTTTTTCGACCTGATCACACCCACTGATCATCACCAATGAAAGCGCAAGCAAGGACGCCGCGCCCAGGGAATTGAGTTTCATGATGCATTCCTCGTTAGAACCAATGGGTCCAGAGAGTGGCCCCGTGATAGCGAGGCATTCTATGCAGGCGGACAGTTCAGTAAAATTCGTATTTTTCTCACGTATACTTCGATTTTCACGAAGTGTAGGTCGCCATGCTCAATTACCGACAACTGCACTACTTCTGGGTGGTGGCCAAGACAGGCAGCATCGTGCGCGCCTGCGAGCAACTGAACCTCACGCCGCAGACCATCAGCGGGCAGATCAGCCTGCTCGAACATACCTATGGCATCGCATTGTTTCAGCGGGTAGGACGCCAGCTGGAACTCACCGAGGCCGGGCGCAAGGCCCTGCCCTACGCCGAACAGATGTTCCAGACCGGCAATGAACTGGAGGCGATGTTGCGCGCGCAACCGGATGAACAGCAGATCCTGTTCCGGGTCGGGGTGGCGGATGTGGTGCCCAAGTCCATTGTTTACCGGCTGATCGCGCCCACCATGGAGTTGAGCGAGCCGCTGCGCATCACCTGCCGCGAAGACAAGCTCGAACGGTTATTGGCAGACCTGGCGATCCAGCGCCTGGACCTGGTGATCTCTGACAGCCCGATGCCGACGCACCTCGACATCAAGGGCTACAGCCAGAAACTGGGCGAATGCGGCATCAGTTTTTTCGCCACCCAGGCCTTGGCCGACCGGCATCCCGGCGCTTTCCCACACTGCTTGCAGGGCGCGCCATTGTTGATTCCGGGCGCGGAGACGGTGGTGCGCAGCCGTTTGCAGCGCTGGTTTGCCGAGCAGCAGATCCAGCCGAAGATCATCGGCGAGTTCGACGACAGCGCTTTGATGCAGGCCTTCGGCCAATCCGGCAGCGGCATATTCATCGCCCCCAGCGTGATTGCCGACGAGGTGGTGCGCCAGTACGGCGTGGCTTTAATTGGCCAGACCGATGCGGTGACCGAGTCGTTCTACGCCATCTCGGTGGAGCGCAAGGTCAAGCACCCCGGCATCGTGGCGATTACCGAAGGCGCACGACGCGAGTTGTTTACCGCCCTGCCCTGACCGCCAACGCAGACACAAAAAAACCGGAGTGGCTCATTGAAGATCCACCCCGGTTTTTTTGTAAATGGCTGCTTAGAACGCGCCCATGTAATCACGCTTGCCCACTTCCACACCGTTATGACGCAGCAGTGCATAGGCCGTAGTGACATGGAAGAAGAACTGCGGCAGGCCGTAGGTCAACAGGTAGGACTGGCCAGTGAAGCGCTTCTCTTTCGGTGTGCCTGGGCGGGTGACGATCTCGATGCCTTCCTTGCCGTCGATCTGCTCGGGCTTGAGGGTGTCGATGAAGGCCAGCACCTTGGCGATCAGCGCTTGCAGGTCGGCGAAGGTGACTTCGTTGTCCTCGTACTTGGGCACGTCGATCTCGGCCAGGCGTGCCGAGACACCCTTGGCGAAGTCGACGGCGATCTGCACCTGGCGCACCAGTGCGAACATGTCCGGGAACAGGCGCGCCTGCAGCAGCGCGTTCGGCTCGATGTTTTTGGCGGTGGCGTGGGCTTCGGCTTTGTTCAGCACATCGCTCAGGGCGCTGAGCATTTGCTTGAAGACCGGGATTGAGGCGGCGTACAGGGAAATAGTCATGACAGTCTCACGGTTATGGCAGGGTTTGAACCAGCGTCGATTATAGGCATGCCAGCCGCTTGTCTTTTATTTTTTCCGGCATAGGCTAGTGCTCTCACTGCATAGGGAAAGCGCGATGACCGCCGAGCACGACACCGACACCCCTGAGCCGCGCCTGAACAGCACGGAAATCCGCATCCTGGGCTGCCTGATCGAAAAACAGGCGACCAACCCGGAAACCTACCCCCTGACCCTCAACGCGCTGGTGCTGGCCTGCAACCAGAAGACCAGCCGCGAGCCGGTGATGAACCTGAGCCCGGGTCAGGTCGGCCAAAGCCTGCGCGTACTCGAAGGTCAGGGCTTTACCCGGCTGGTGATGGGCAGCCGCGCCGACCGCTGGGAACACCGTGTGGAAAAAGCCCTGGAACTGGTGCCGGCCCAGGTGATTCTTATCGGCCTGCTGTTTCTGCGCGGGCCGCAGACGGTCAACGAGTTGCTGACCCGCAGCGGGCGCATGCATGACTTCGAAGACGCCGAGCAGGTGATGCACCAACTCGAACGCCTGATTGCGCGAGGCCTGGCGCTGTTGGTACCGCGCCAGGCGGGGCAGCGCGAAGACCGCTACACCCATGCACTGGGCGACCCGGCGGATATCGAAGTGATCATCGCGGCGCGCGGAAGTCCGGTGGAACGTGGGGCGCAGGGCGTCCCGGTTGAGCGCATTGAAGAACTGGAAGCGCGCATTGCCGCCCTTGAAGAGCGCCTGGCACAACTGGAACAGGCGTAACACGGTGACCTAGGTGAGAGGGGGCTTGCGCCCGATGGCGAAGTGTCAGTCACTGAATTTGTTGCTGACCCACCGCCATCGGGAGCAAGCCCCCTCCCACATTTGGATCGGCACAGGGCTTCAACCCCGGGCGAAGGCGACTGCCGCCTCGAATTGCTCATTCGTCGGCCGTACGCCGGTGTAAAGCACAAACTGCTCCAGTGCCTGAATCGCGATCACCTCCAGCCCGGTAATCACTCGTTTGCCTTTGGCCCTGCCTCGTAGGATGAACGGTGTTTCGGCAGGAATCGCCACCACATCGAACACCGTGTCCGCGCTATCCACCGCATCGGCGTCAAACGCCAACTGATCCGCTTCCGATCCGCCGGTCATGCCGATCGGGGTCACGTTGATCAGCATCTGCGGGCGCAGTTCGCCCAGGTGCGCCTGCCATTCATAGCCCAGGTTCTGCGCCAGCGCCCGGCCCGCCGCTTCGTTGCGCGCCACGATCACGCCGTTGGCATAGCCGCCATCGCGCAGTGCACTGGCCACAGCTTTGGCCATGCCGCCGCTGCCGCGCAGGGCAAACGTGGAATCCTTGGGCACCGTATGTTTTTTCAGCAGTTGTTCGATGGCGATATAGTCGGTGTTGTACGCCTTGAGATGGCCATCGGTGTTGACGATGGTGTTCAGGGAATCAATGGCTTGAACCGACTCGTCAAGTTCGTCCACCAAGGCAATGGCAGCCTCCTTGAACGGCATGGACACCCCGCAACCGCGTACTCCCAGCGCTCGGATGCCGCCGATCGCGCCGCGCAGATCGCGGCTGCTGAAGGCCTTATAGTAGAAATTCAAGCCCAACTGCTCGTACAGATGGTTATGGAAACGCAGGCCAAAATTTCCGGGACGCGCCGACAGTGACATGCACAGCTGGGTGTCCTTGTTGGGGTGCATCTGCATGGGTAGCTCCTTGAAAGTAAGCAAATCGGTACAGACCTTACACAACCTTTACCTGGCGGCTGTGCTGTTTTTCAGAAATACGTTGTCTTAAAAGTATCCCCGCGACATTACTTGAGTCTATTGATTGCAGACCACAAGCGCAGGGGCTAACCGAGGAATGACCATGATGCGTAAACTCCCCAGGATCGCCTTGCTTATCGGCGCACTCGCAATGGCCGGCCAAGCCTCCGCCCACGGTGGTGGATGGGGTGGCCCTGCCGTCTTGGGTGCACTGGTGGGCGCCGCCGTAGTGGGCTCCGTGGTGGCCAACCAGCCCCGTGAGGTCTATGTGCAACAGCAACCGGTGTATGTGCAACCGCAGCCGGTCTATGCGGCGCCACCACCGGTCTACTACGCCCCGCCGCCACCGGTGTATGTGCAGCGCGAGGTCTATTATCGCCCGGCTCCGGTCTATTACGGCCCACCGCGCGGCTATTACGGACCTGCCCACTACTACGGTCCTCCCCATGGCTACTACGGCCGCGGCTGGTAAGCGTCATCACCTTGTATGAACAGGCCCCGCCCACACGCGGGGCCTTTTTTTGCGCGCAATTCATGGGGGCTACGTCCGACTCAGCCGCTTGGGGGTCGTTTTGAGGACAGCGACCAACGCGTAATCCCACATCATTGATGTCAAAGTCTGCTTGCTTGACCGGGGCCGGCGCTGGCATGTTGGAGCCACTCACACGCTCATCACCGCGCCTGTCCACCCAATAACAACAAAGGACGACTGACCATGCCCACGCAAAACCCACACCGCACCGCAGGCCTGTGCACATCCAGCAAGGTCTACAACGCATTGACCGAACTCAAGCACCTGGAAGGCCACCGCAACGCGAAGTTCCTGGCGTTGCTGGCGGAAAATCTGGTGCGCAAAGGCGTGCTCAGTGAAGCGGAAGTGGTGCACATGCTTGATCAGGTGGTGGAGTAACGCCTGGCGTTGATGACGACTATCGAGACAGATGATTTTTCCCGTGCCTTCATGCCGCTTAAGGTAGCCCCATCATCACGTTTGGAGGTCTGTATGCCCACCACCGTTCACATCATGTCCGTCGTCGGCACCGCCGTTCCCGCCTCCCTGCGCAACAGGGGTCTGCTGGCCTGCTGGTACCTGGTAAGCAACGGCGAGCCCATCAGTGGCCCGCTCCTGTCACTGTCTGATGCAAAACAGCAGCTGCAACAAACGTCGCTTCGCGCTTAAGGCAACGGCAACTTGACCCGCGGCTTGGTCTCCACAAACAGCGCCCAGCTGGACATGAACAGCGCTGCCACCAGCGGACCGATCACGAAGCCGTTGAGGCCAAACACCGACAGACCGCCCAGGGTCGAGATCAGGATCAGGTAGTCCGGCATCTTGGTGTCCTTGCCGACCAGAATCGGGCGCAACACGTTGTCGACCAGGCCGATCACGAACACGCCGAACAGCCCCAGCACCACACCCTGCCAGATCGCCCCGCTGAGCAGGAAGTAAACCGCCACTGGCGCCCAGACAATCCCCGCGCCGACCGCCGGCAACAAAGATAGAAACGCCATCAGCACGGCCCAGAGCAGCGCGCTGGGAATGTCGAGAAACCAGAAAATCAAGCCGCCCAGCGCGCCCTGAGTCACCGCCACCAATACGTTGCCCTTGACCGTCGCCCGCACCACCCGGTTGAACTTCAATTGCAGGCGACGCTTCTGCGGCTCGGCCAGCGGCACCGCGGTACGCACCTTGCGCACCAGCTCCGGGCCATCGCGCAGCAGGAAAAACAGCAGATACAGCATGATGAAAAAGCTCACCAGGAAATCAAACGTACCCTGGCCAAAGCTGAACGCCTGTGACGCAAAAAACTGGCTGCCCTGCATCGCGCCCTTGACGATCTTTTCGCGCAGCCCCTCCAGATTGCCCATGCCAAACCGGTCCAGCAGGTGCTGGAAGTAAGGCGGCAGGAAGTTCTTGAACTGCTCGATATAACCGGCCACATCCAGCTTGCCGCTTTCGATGTTCTTGTACAGCGTGGCGCCCTCCTGCACGAGCAGGGCGCTGGTGATGATCACCGGCAGGATCGCGATCACCAGACACGCCGTCAACGTGGTCAGGGACGTGAGGTTGCGGTTCCAGCCGAATTTCGTCTGCACGCGGCGCTGCATGGGCGCAAAGATGATGCCGAGGATCACTGCCCAGAACACCGCGCCGTAGAACGGCAGCAATATCCAGATGAACGCCACGGTCACCAGGACCAGCATCAGCAGCAGGGTTTTGAATTGAAGGTTGGTCGCGTTCATGTCCGGTCCGTGTGAAAAAAGCGGGGTGCATCCTGCTGCTTAGTCCGCAGCGAATCCTGCGAGTGCCATCTTTGTTGCACTGAGCGTAGCCGCCGTACATCGGTCGATGGCGGCGTTCGCCTCAGAGGGTCATCGCGGCGATCCAGCCGAAGGCCAGCAACGGGATGTTGTAGTGCAGAAAGGTCGGCACCACGGTGTCCCAGATATGGTGATGCTGGCCGTCGATGTTCAGGCCGGAGGTCGGGCCGAGGGTGGAGTCGGAGGCAGGCGAACCGGCGTCGCCCAGCGCGCCGGCCGTGCCGACGATGCACACGATGGCCAGCGGACTGAAGCCCAGTTGCACGCACAGCGGCACGAAGATCGCTGCGAGAATCGGCACCGTGGAAAACGACGAGCCAATGCCCATGGTCACCAGCAGGCCCACCAGCAGCATCAACAACGCCCCCACCCCACGGCTGTGGCCGATGAAGGCCGCCGAGGTTTCCACCAGCGAACGCACGTCACCGGTGGCCTTGAGCACTTCGGCAAAGCCCGACGAGGCGATCATGATGAAGCCGATCATCGCCATCATTTTCATGCCTTCGGTGAACAGATCATCGGTTTCGCGCCAGCGCACGATGCCCGATACCGAGAAGATCAGGAACCCGGCCAAGGCGCCGATGATCATCGAATCCAGCCATAACTGAATGATGAACGCCGAGGCAATCGCCAGGCCGGCCACCAGCAGGGTCAGCGGGTTGTACTGCACGGCCACCTGCTCGACACGCTCGATTTTCTCGAGGTCATACACGCGCTTTTTGCGGTAGCTGACAAACACGGCCACCAGCAGGCCGACCACCATGCCCAGTGCCGGCAGGCCCATGGCGTGGGTGACGTTGACCTGGCTTACGTCCACCCCGCTCTTGGCCACGTTGGCCAGCAGGATCTGGTTGAGAAAGATATTGCCGAAGCCCACTGGCAAGAACATGTACGGCGTGATCAGGCCGAAAGTCATCACGCAGGCGATCAGGCGGCGGTCCAGTTGCAGCTTGGTCAGCACATACAGCAACGGAGGCACCAGCAACGGGATGAACGCGATATGGATCGGCAGGATGTTCTGCGAGGCAATCGCCACCACCCACAGCAGTCCGATCAACAGCCATTTGACGTGGCTGCCACCGGTGGCTTCCTGGCGATCGACCAGCATCAGCGCTTTGTCCGCCAGCGCATGGGCCAAGCCGGATTTGGCAATCGCCACCGCGAAAGCACCGAGCAATGCGTAGGACAGGGCCACGGTCGCACCGCCGCCCAAGCCGCCGTTGAACGCCTGAAGCGTGGCCTCGATGCCCAGGCCACCGGTCAAGCCTCCCACCAGCGCGCCAATAATGATGGCGATGACCACATGCACGCGGGACAGGCTGAGCACCAGCATGGTGCCGACCGCGGCGATGACTGCGTTAATCATGGTTACCTCAAGCAGAAACATAAAAAGACAGGCATGCCCGCGCGCGCAGCCAATGAATAGGGCGACCGGCGAACAGGCGTCAAGGAGGTCTTGTTAGAGGGCGCGCACTTTGCAGCAGGCAGGGCCGCATGTCAAAAAACGGCGCCGTTTTCAGGTTCGATGGATCAGTTGAATAAAGAATCCTTCGCCGCAGCCGACACAGTAGTTCTCTGTGCCTTCAGGTTAAGGATGCTTTTTGATGTCCCTTAGACAACTGTCCATTCAATGGAAAATCACCCTGCTCGCCGGTTTGTGCCTGCTGGGCATCGTCACCCTGCTCGTGGGCCTGTCGCTGTATCGCATGGAACACAGTTCGGCACAGGTCAAGGCGGCCAGCATGCAAATGCTCGATGAGGCGGCGCAGGCTCGCATCGAGGCACAGGGTGAGGGACAGGCACTGAACATTCGCCGGCAGTTCATGGACGCCTACCAGTACGGCCACGGTTTTTCCCGTCAGGTACTGTTCCTGCGCGAACAGGCCGAAAAACGTTTTCTCGACGCCTTCGACACGCGCGAAGACCTGACCCGGCAGGTCAAGGCCGCATTGCAGGCCAACCCCGATCTGCTCGGCCTGTCCCTGGTGTTCGAAAGCAATGCACTGGACGGCAAGGATGAGCTGTTCGCCAATCAGGCCGAACTGGGCAGCAATGAAAAGGGACGTTTCGCGCTGTACTGGTCGCAACCGACACCGGGCAAGATCACCTCCATGGCGCTGCCGGAAAGCGACATGGCGGATGTTTCCGTCGGTCCCAGTGGCGAGAAGGCCAACGCCTGGTTCACGTGCCCGCGCACCACCCTCAAACCTTGCGTGATCGAACCGTATTTTTATGTGATCGACGGGCAAAACGTGCTGATGACCAGCATCGTGTTTCCGCTGATGGTCGATGGCAAGGTCGTCGCTTCACTGTCGGTGGACATCAACCTCAACAGCCTGCAGGCAGTGAGCCAGCAGGCCAGCCAGAAACTGTATGACGGCCAGACCCAGGTCAGTATCCTCAGCCCCACCGGTGTGCTCGCCGGCTACAGCCCGGATGCGAGCAAGCTCAGCCAACGCCTGGACCAGGTCGACCGCACCAGCGGCGCGCAACTGATCAGCGCACTCGCCGGAAGCACCCAGGTACGCAGCCTGCGCGCCGATCATCAATTGAAAGTGCTCGCGCCGTTCACCCCCATTCCAGACGGCAAACCCTGGGGGGTGTTGCTGGATGTGCCGGAAAAAGTCCTGATGGGCCCGGCCGAAGCGCTGAAGGCGCAACTGGATGCCGACAACGCCCGCGGCACCTGGCTGGAGTCAAGCCTGGGCCTGCTGGCCGCCGTGCTCGGCCTGATCCTGGTGTGGCTGATGGCCCGCAGCGTGACACGGCCGATCCTCGGTGTGGCGCGCATGCTGGAAGATATCGCCAGCGGCGAAGGCGACCTGACCCGCCGCCTGGCCTACGCCAAACAGGATGAGCTGGGGCAACTGGCCGGCTGGTTCAACCGTTTCCTCGACAAGCTGCAACCGATTATTGCCGAGGTCAAACGCTCGGTGCAGGACGCCCGCGGCACCGCTGACCAATCCGCCGCGATTGCCACTCAGACCAGCGCCGGCATGGAACAGCAGTATCGCCAGGTCGATCAGGTGGCCACCGCCTCCCATGAGATGAGCGCCACCGCGCAGGACGTGGCCCGCAGTGCCGCTCAGGCCGCTCAGGCCGCACGCGATGCCGACCAGGCGACCCGCGAAGGCCTGACGGTGATCGACCGCACCACGCGCAATATCGGTGAACTTGCCGCTGATATGAGCACCGCCATGGCTCAGGTCGAAGGCCTGGCCGTCAACAGCGAGAAAATCGGCTCGGTGCTGGAAGTGATTCGCGCCATTGCCGAGCAGACCAACCTGCTGGCGCTGAACGCTGCCATTGAGGCCGCCCGCGCCGGTGAGGCCGGTCGCGGCTTTGCGGTGGTGGCCGACGAAGTGCGCAACCTGGCGCGACGCACTCAGGAGTCGGTGGAAGAAACCCGGCGGGTGATCGAGCAGTTGCAAGGCGGCACTGAAACCGTGGTGGGCGCCATGGGCAACAGCTATCGCCAGGCCCAGGGCAGCGTCGAACAGGTCGGCCAGGCGGTGACCGCACTGCGTCAGATTGGCGAGGCGGTCACGGTGATCAGCGACATGAACCTGCAGATCGCCAGCGCCGCAGAAGAACAAAGCGCGGTGGCCGAGGAGATCAACAGCAACGTGGCGACGATCCGGGATGTCACCGAATCCTTGTCGGAGCAGGCCAATGAGTCGGCGCGGGTGAGCCAGGCATTGAACAGCCTGGCCAATCAGCAACAGGGGTTGATGGATCAGTTCAGGGTGTAAGCCTCAGGAGGCAACGGCACCAGCAGCCTCCGTGGCGAGCGGGCTTGCCCTAATGCCGTTCAGTTAAGCGCAGATTCCCTGTGGCGAGCAGGCTTGTCCTGCGTTGGGCTGCGCAGCAGCCCCAAAGCCAGGCGCTGAGCCGTATCAGGTACACCGCGTTTTGCTCGATGGGGGGCGCTACGCACCCCAACGCGGGGCAAGCCCGCTCGCCACAACAAGCCCGCTCACCACTGGGATGTGGCTGCCTGAAATAGCGCGTACGCAGTCATTACTTCAGCTTGAGCGCTTCCCCCGCACCTTGGTTTTTGGCAACTCAGGAATGGCGTTTGGGTAATTCGATCAGTACCTTCAGGCCACCCAATTCGGATTCCTGCAACTGCAACACCCCTCCCCACACCTCGGCGATGTCACGCACGATGCCCAGGCCCAGGCCGTGGCCGTCGATCTGTTCGTCCAGGCGGGTACCACGGCTCAGCACTTGCTGCCGCTGGGCCTCGGGAATACCCGGGCCGTCATCTTCCACGGCCAGCAGGTAACTCTTTTCGGTTTCGCTGATCGTCAGCCGTACGTCGGCATCCGCCCATTTGCAGGCGTTGTCCAGCAGGTTGCCGAGCAGCTCCAGCAAATCTTCGCGGTCCCACGGCAGTTGCAGTCCGGGAGCAACCTGGTAGCTCAGGCCCAGGTGTTCGCCGTGGATCATGTTCAAGGTGGCGAGCAGGCCCGGCAGCTCCTGTTCACAGTTAAACAATGCACCCGGCAGGGTTTCGCCGGCCAGGCGCGCGCGGTTGAGCTCACGGTTAAGGCGTTGTTGCACCTGCTCAAGCTGATCACGCAGCAGTTTGCTTAACTGCGGGTGCTCCCTGAGCGCCTCGCTCGACGCCGCACTCAGCATCACGGCCAACGGCGTTTTCAGCGCGTGGCCAAGGTTGCCCAAAGCATTGCGTGAACGCTTGAGGCTGTCTTCGGTGTGGGCCAGCAGGTGGTTGATCTGCGCCACCAACGGCTCCAGCTCCAGCGGCACCTGGGTGTCCAGTTGCGAGCGCTGGCCTTGTTGCAGTTGGGCGATCTGGTTACGCGCGGTTTCCAGCGGGCGCAAGGCTCGGCGCACAGTGACCCGTTGCAGCACCAGCACCAACAACAAGGCCGCCAGCCCCATCACCAGACCGATCTGACGCATCAGCCGAAAGCTTTCGCGCACCGGCGTGTAGTCCTGGGCCACGCTGATGGAAATCGACTGGCCAAAGCGTTTGTAATCCGAACGCAATACCAGCAGTTGCTGGCCTTCCGGCCCCAACTGCAGGTTACCCTTCAGACCGGTCTCGGGCAGCCTGGGCAGTTCCTGGTCCCACAGTGAACGGGAACGCCAGTGGGTGTCGGCAAAATCGATACGGAAATAATGCCCCGAAAAGGGCCGCTGATAGGCCGGCGACAGGCGTTGCTCATCCAGCTGCACGCCGCCCGGCCCGCGCACCAGCGCCACCAGCAGGTTCTCGCTGTCGTTACGCAGACCGGCTTCCAGGTAGCGCTGCAATCCGGCCTCGAACAACCATAGGCTGGTTTGCGCCAGCACCACGCCGACGATCACCATCACGCTGATCAACCCCAGGCTCAGGCGCCGCTGGATCGACCTCATGCAGGGCTGGCGCCAAACCGGTAACCCTGGCCGCGCCGGGTTTCGATCACACTGCGACCCAACTTGCGACGCAGGTGATTGACGTGCACTTCCAGCACATTGGAGTCGCGCTCCGTCTCACCGTCATACAGGTGCTCGGCCAGATGGCTTTTCGACAGGATCTGTTCGGGGTGCAGCATGAAATAGCGCAGCAGGCGAAATTCCGCGGCAGTCAGCTGGATTTCCTCACCGTCGCGCAGCACGCACTGGCGGCCTTCATCCAGATGCAGACCGGCCGCTTGCAAGGTCGGCTGGTTCGCGTGCCCATGGGAGCGACGTAACAGCGCCTGGATGCGCAGGTGCAGTTCTTCAGGGTGAAAGGGCTTGCTCAGGTAATCGTCGGCGCCGGCCTTGAGCCCTTCGATGCGTTCGGCCCAGGAGTCGCGGGCGGTCAGAATCAGCACCGGCGTGGCCAATGCCGCTGCGCGCCACTGCGCCAGTACGTCGAGCCCGGGCAGGCCCGGCAGGCCAAGGTCGAGGATGATCAGGTCATAGGGTTCGCTGCGGCCCTGATACACGGCGTCGCGCCCATCGGCCAGCCAGTCGACCGCGTAACCCTGACGCTGCAGGCCAGCCAGCAGTTCATCGGCCAGCGGTACGTTGTCTTCCACCAGTAGCAGGCGCATCAGTCTTCCTTATCTTTGATCAGCACACCGGTGGTGGCGTCGAGTTTGATTTCGCGCACCACGCCGTCAGTCGTCACCAGTTCGACTTCATAAGCATACTCGCCGTGCTTTTTCTCAAGCTCCGCTTCCAGCAGTCTGGACCCGGGATGCCGCGCCATCGCCTGCTGCAGCAGTTGCTCCAGCGGCAGGATCACTCCCTGCTGGCGCAGCGCCAGCGCTTCGTCCTGGTTGAGGTCGCGGGCGGCCAGGCTTGAGCAGAAGGCCAGGAGCACCAGCACTGCCAGACTCGCGACGCGTCGATATACCGTCATTACGTATCCTGATGATTCTTGAGAACGTGCCCGGAGAGCGCGTCCAGTTCAACGTCCCATTCGACGCCATGGGCATCCTCGATCTCGACCTCATAGATGTACCGGCCATAGTGCTCGTCCAGGTCGGTGTCCAACAGGGTCGAACCCGGATGCAAAGCCAGCGCCGTGGCTTCAAGCTGATCGAAGGCGACAATGGTAACAGCGCCGGGCACATTCGGTGGTTTGTCGGGGTTCACTGCCCACGCCTGCACCGCAAACGCAGCGATGATACCGGCGGCGACCAGCGCTGTGGGGCGCTTCATGATGAGTCTCCGTTTCAGGATGTATTTCCTACATCTGCGACGGTACGCGCTGCAACTTAACTCAAACTGAATTGCCACCATGGCAATTTTCCATAAGAAAAATCTCAACGTCACTCTGTTTATTCCGGATACTCGCGTTATGGTTGGCGTTTTTCGCGAGCGAACTCGCTCCTTCAGTTTGAGACCTGTATGGCCGCTATTCATGTCAAGTTTTCCGCCCTGACGCTCAAGGCGGGTAAACGCGCATTCACCCGTATCCGTGAGCAAGGCCTTGGGCCTGCCGAGGTCGGCATCCTGCCGGGCGCAGCTGGCGGCCCCAAGGCTTTGGGGATCCAGGGTCTGGACCTGGCGCTGTTTGGCGACTGGCTGCGCCGTACACCGCGTGAGCGCGCACTGATCGGCGCGTCCATCGGTTCCTGGCGGTTTGCCAGCGCGTGCCTGCCCGACCCGGTGCAAGGCCTGCTTGATCTCGGACGGCTGTATAACGAACAACGGTTTGCCAAAGGCGTGACCATTTCCGAGGTCACCCGCAGTTGCCAGCGCATGCTCGACGATCTACTGGCCGGCCGCGATGCACAGGTGCTGGACAATCCCGACTATCGGCTGAACATCATGGTGGTCAAAAGCCACGGCCTGCTCGCCGATGACCACCGCGGACGGCTGGGTCTGGGCCTGTCGTCGGTGATTGCCGACAACCTGCGCGCTCGCGCACGGCTGTCGCGGCATTTCGAGCGGCTGATCATCCACGACCCGCGCCAGGCGCCGCCGGTGCACCCCTTGAAGGATTTCCCGTCGCGCTTCATTGCGCTGGGTGTGGGCAACCTGCGCCAGGCGCTGCTCGCCTCCGGCTCGATCCCCATGGTGATGCAAGGCGTGCGCGACCTGCCCGGCGCAGGCGCAGGCACCTACCGCGACGGCGGCCTGCTGGATTACCACCTCGACCTGCCCTACAGCGGTGATGACATCGTGCTGTACCCGCACTTTACCGACCGGGTCATTCCAGGCTGGTTCGACAAGGGCCTGCCATGGCGCCGCAGCAGTCAACAGGGTTTGCAGGATGTGTTGCTACTGGCGCCCTCAAAGGACTACCTCGCTCGTCTGCCCCACGGCAAACTGCCTGACCGCAGCGATTTCAAGCGCTTCATGGGCGATGACGCCAGTCGCCACAAATACTGGCAAACCGCGATGAGCGAGAGCCAGCGGCTGGGGGATGAGTTTCTGCAATTGGCGGATAACGGCAGGCTGGGCGAGCGGCTGCTGGCCCTCTAAAACGGCAGGAGCGAGGGACGGTGTGCGCAGTGCGGGATCAAGCTGTTAAACTCGCCGCCTGCCAGATACCTGACCGAGCCGAAAATACCGTGGAAATCTTCAAAGAGTTTACGTTCGAATCCGCCCATCGCCTGCCCCATGTACCGGAAGGCCACAAGTGCGGGCGCCTGCATGGGCATTCGTTTAAAGTGGCGATCCATCTCAGCGGCGACCTGGATCCCCATACCGGCTGGATTCGCGACTTTTCGGAGATCAAGGCAATTTTCAAGCCGCTCTACGAACGCCTCGACCACAACTACCTCAACGACATCCCCGGCCTGGAAAACCCGACCAGCGAAGTGCTGGCCAAGTGGATCTGGACCGAACTCAAACCTCTGCTGCCGGAACTCAGCGCGATCCGCATCCATGAGACCTGCACCAGCGGTTGCATCTATCGCGGCGAGTGAGCGGTTGATGAATGGAAAGCCACCTGCGGGTGGCTTTTTTGTGCACGGTCACATACCAGTCATTTTTCGACGGAGCCCGCAACAATGATACGCCCCGCTACCGCCCACGATGTCACTGCCATTGAATTCATTGTCCAGGCCGCCTACGCGCCGTACATAGAGCGCATCGGTCGTAAACCCGGCCCGATGCTGGAGGACTATCACCAACGGGTTGCCTGCGGCGGGGTGCATGTGCTGGACGATGGCGGGCGGGTTCAGGGTTTTATCATCCTGGCCGTTGCCAGTAATGCGCTCTTGCTGGAGAACCTGGCCGTTGACCCGAATGCCCAGGGCCTCGGGTTCGGGCGGCAGTTGATGGACTTTGCCGAGCAACAGGCTGTTCAGTCGGGCGCTACGAGCATCGTCCTCTACACCAATGAAGCCATGACCGAGAATATCGCGCTCTACACTCGCAGAGGCTATGTAAAAACCCATCATTGCGTCGAGAACGGCCTGCGCAGGGTGTATATGAGCAAACAACTCTGACTCAGCTAACGATCCAATGTGTCTCACTGCTGCACCGCTTTCGCGCTGGGTGAGCACCGGTCTTTCAGATGGCTAAAAGTACGGTGCAGTGATTATTGACCGCCTGCCGGTTTGGCACGCGCGGTGCAACACACCTGCGTCAACCATCAGGGAGCAAGGCACATGACGCAGTACGAACCGGGCAACGATTACCCTCTCAGCGAGGTCCCGCTGCATGCGCGCAAGGGCTTGGCGTCCACCGCGATGGTGCTGTTGGGGTTCACCTTTTTTACCGCGACCATGTTTGCCGGCGGCAAGCTGGGTGTGGCGTTCAGCTTCGTCGATATGCTCGGTGTCGTGGCGTTGGGTAACCTGCTGTTGGGCATCTACGCTGCAGGACTGGGATACATCGCGTTCAAAAGCGGCTTGAACTCCGTGCTGATGGGCCGCTTCTGTTTCGGCGAGGTGGGCAGCAAGCTCAGCGACCTGATTCTCGGTTTTACCCAGATCGGCTGGTATGCCTGGGGTACCGCCACGGCAGCCGTGGTACTGGGCAAATATTTCGCATTGAGCCAGGGCAGCGTGCTGGGTTTGATGGTGCTGTTTGGGCTGGTGTTCTGCGCGACGGCATACGTGGGGTATCGCGGCCTTGAGATCCTGTCGTATATCGCGGTGCCGGCGATGGGCATTCTGCTGTGCCTGTCGATGTGGGTGGCAACGGTACAGGTCGGCGGGCTGGATGGCCTGCTGGCGGTGGTGCCGACGGGTGAGTTGAACCTGTCCACGGCGATCACACTGGTGTTTGGTACCTTTGTCAGCGGGGCGACCCAGGCCACCAACTGGACGCGATTTTCCCGCTCGGCCAGAGTCGCGGTGCTGGCCAGTCTGATCGGATTCTTTGTCGGCAATGGCTTGATGGTGTTGATCGGCGCTTATGGCGCCATCGTCTATCAGCAACCTGACGTGGTTGAAGTGTTGCTGCTGCAAGGCTTTGCCATGGCGGCGATGGCCATGTTGCTGCTCAACATCTGGAGCACTCAGGACAACACCATTTACAACTTCGCCGTGGCCGGTTGCAACCTGTTACGCACTCGCCGCCGCAAGACCGTGACCCTGGCCGGCGCAGTGATCGGCACCTTGCTGGCCTTGCTGGGCATGTATGACATGCTGGTCCCGTACCTGATTCTGCTGGGCACCGTGATCCCCCCGATAGGAGGAGTGATCATGGCAGACTTCTTCTACCGCTATCGTGGCCGTTACCCGCGCCTGGCCGTCGCCCGCCTGCCCGCCTTCAACTGGCCGGGACTGGCGGCATATGCCGTCGGCACCGTGCTGGCGTTCAGCTCGCCCTGGGTGGCGCCACTGGTGGGGATAGTCGCCGCGTCCCTGACCTACATGCTGCTCACCGCCGTACTGCACGTACGCGAACCACTGGCTGACGCGCAGGCATGAGCCTTACCCTTGCCGATGGTAATCTGTCGGCCGCCTGATTGTTTTTAGCCAAGAGGAACTTGCCCATGCACATCATCAATGCCCGCCTGCGCAACCGTGAAGGCCTGCATGATCTGCACCTGGAAAATGGCCGGATTGCCAGCATCACGGCACAGACCGCTGTGCCTGCGTTAACAGCCCACGACCTGGACGCCGCCGGCAATCTGGTGATACCGCCCTTTGTCGAACCGCATATCCATCTCGATGCCACCCTCACGGCCGGCGAACCACGCTGGAACATGAGCGGTACGTTGTTCGAAGGCATCGAGTGCTGGGGCGAACGCAAGGCCACCATCACTGAGGAAGACACCCGCACCCGTGCCCGCAAGACCATTCAGGCCCTGGCCGCCCACGGTATCCAGCATGTGCGCACCCACGTCGATGTCACCGACCCGGACCTCACCGCGCTCAAGGCCATGCTGCAGGTGCGCGAGGAAAGCGCGCACCTGATCGACCTGCAAATCGTCGCCTTTCCCCAGGAAGGCATCGAGTCCTACCGCAACGGCCGTGAGCTGATGGAAGAAGCCATTCGCCTGGGGGCCGATGTGGTCGGCGGCATTCCGCACTTCGAGTACACCCGTGACCAGGGCGTAAGCTCGGTGAAATTTCTGATGGACCTGGCCGAGCGCACCGGCTGCCTGGTGGACGTGCATTGCGACGAAACCGACGACCCCCACTCGCGCTTCCTCGAAGTGCTTGCCGAAGAAGCGCGCAGCCGCGACATGGGTGCCCGTGTCACCGCCAGCCACACCACGGCCATGGGCTCCTACGACAATGCCTACTGCGCCAAACTGTTCCGCCTGCTGGGGCATTCGGGCATCAGCTTCGTGTCCTGCCCCACCGAAAGCATTCACCTGCAAGGGCGCTTCGACAGTTTCCCGAAACGCCGTGGCGTTACGCGCGTCAACGAACTGCTGGAGGCCGGCATGAACGTGTGCTTCGGCCAGGACTCCATCGTCGATCCGTGGTACCCGCTGGGCAACGGCAACATCCTGCGCGTATTGGAAGCGGGCTTGCACATCTGCCATATGCTCGGCTACCGCAACCTGCAAAGCGCCCTCGATCTGGTCACCGACAACAGCGCCAAGGCCATGGCCCTGGGTGACCGGTACGGCCTGGCCCCCGGGCGGGCGGCCAACCTGCTGATTCTCTCGGCAGACAGCGACTATGAGGTAATTCGCAGCCAGGGCCTGCCGCTGTACTCGATCCGCAATGGCAAGGTGCTAATGAAACGCCAGCCCGCGCAGGTGGAATTTTTGCACGCTGCGGGCTAGACGATCGAGTCGATATCCAGCGTATGCACCCTCCCTCGATCATCGAGGGTGGGCGGAGGAATGCTGGCAACCTGGGACAATGCGCGGTTCTCGCGATGGCTGAACCAACGTTTAAGGCAGGGTTGCAGGTGCGGCGCGTCGGCATGACTGCCATAGACGTCGCGGGCATCAAGGCGGCGCCAGCGCAAGCTCTGCAGGCGCTCGCGGCTGGTGCGCAAGCGGTCGATTTCGGCACTCAAGGCCTGGCTGAGTGGGTGCGCGTGACTGCGCTGGTTAGTCGGCCGACGACGATCAAGTTCGCGGTTCCTGTTGCGCAGTTGCTGGCCCATATGCTCAAGCGCTCGGTCGATCCATTCGAACTCCCTCGGCGTGACCAGCGTACCCTGGCTTTCCAGGGTCTGCTGCCAACGACGCAAGGTGGCCCAGGCGGCCGGTATGTAACTGGCAGTCATGAAATGCTGGCTGGCCTGAAATAGCTGTTTCAGCAGGTTGTCACGCGCGGGCATGTCACCGTACAGCTGCAGCGCGCGATTGCAGGCCGCTTCCTGGATGGACTCACAACCGGGTTTCCACAACACCGAAGACTGCGTGCCATCCGGCAGCTTGATCGGCATGAAATGCTGCTGTTCGCCATGATGCTGATAGGGGTCGCCACCCACGCGCACCAGCCCGGCGGCGAACAACAAGCCGCCGGGTCCGGGGGCACTGAACAATGCGACAGCACCGGGAATCCACAGCTTGGCAGTGGTGTTCATCCATGTGGCCGGGACACTGGGCACGGGGTCGTTGTGGTTGACGATGCGATGGTGCACCAAGCTGGACGCGCCGGCGACGAACTCGGAGTCGGCTGCGCGGGGGGCGCCGTAAGTGTAGAGGAGTGGGTTGTAATCTCGGTCAGGGACGCGACGCAGTCCTTCAGCCAATAGCAAGGCAATTGCGCCGCCAAGACTGTGACCGCAAATGATGATGCGTTGCCCCCTATGAAACAGGCTGAGATATCGCAACACAAAATCGCGCATGGCACCGTATGCCTGGTAAAAGCCCTGATGAACTTTGCCGACACCCTCGGAAAAGGACACCTTGTGAGCATTTGCGTCCCTTAATCCATCAGATGTACTGGCGGTACCGCGTACAGCAATCAAGACAATCTCATCGTGATGGCAGATAAAGGCTTGGGTATCAGTGCCAAACGCCTCATCGTCAAAAAAATGCAATTTGGCGGGATGCTCCTGGGCCGTCCCCAAGTCTGGAGCGTTTTGCGGATACAACTCAGGGTCGAAGGGCAATATTTCAAAACGTTTGGAGTACGGTACATCTTCATACAAGGGATAAAAGCGCTGCACCTGCCCGCCGTCAAATTTCCATGCCTGCTGATACCCTGAAAGCTTTTGTGCGAAGACATTTCCCACACTGGGCTCCAGCGAGAAATGCACCTCATCCACTGGTTTATCCGCAGGTTCCTGACCAAAACCGCAGTAACTCAAAGTAGACATCAGCGCCAATTGGTAAAGGTTCAAGGCACAGAACTGATCATCACTGGAAAGAATTGGCCGAAGCGCACGTAATGGCCGAACCTCAAGAACCGTATGCCGGTTGGGAAACAACACGACGCCTGACAGTGCCTGTTCAGGAGGACCAAAACCCAGCTCGGCCACCATCTTTAACGCGTGTCGTTGGGTTCCATGAATGCCGGGTGTCAACGTTGGTAAATGGGCCCCGTGTCGAACCAGATCACGCACCTCAACCTGATAGTAATGATCTCCCTTCTGCCAGGCCGGGTTCTTCTCATTACGCTCAGCTACAGGATCAAGAAATCGCGTTTTTTCAGCTCTGACCTGGAGGTCGGTAATAAGTAATGGATAGCTACTGCGCTTCTGCAAGTGCTGATACACGCTCTCTCCCACCTCATAGAGTGCATTGAAAATCAGCACGACAGGACCTTTGCATTGATCCTCCAGCCGCACAAAACCATTTCCGTCCAGCTGCCCTTTGTGTCTCTGTCCGGCACTGTCAATAACCTCGTAGGCAAGCCCGCCATAGGCTTTTCCTTCCCCTGATGCCTCCACAAGACGGAAGCTCAGCCAATCACCACGTAATGCACAAGCAGGCATTCTTTCGTTAAAAAAAGGCTGCTTCCATTGCTCAATTGCCATGCTGGATATCCTTATTCAGTGCAGGTTGGATAAATAGTGCATCTACGTCCATCGGGCATTTTGAAAGACTTGAAGTCCACCGTGTTTGCGGCGCAAAAAGCGTTTTGGTCCTCCAGGCTGCTTCCCCGACAACGCTTCCAGCCCTGTGGAAACTGGACCCAGTTGTCGCCCATGTAAGGTCGCTCTTCGTTGATGACGCCTATGACAACCCTGAGGGTTTTCTTCGCAAGCTGGTCCCGTTCAACCGCCACAGATTTTTTGCGCTCGTCTTCCTCATCGGTTACCGAATTGCATTTAAGAACTTTGATGATTGTGTGCTGGGGCCCTGCGGTTCGAAACAACCACTGACATTGCCGGCGTAACACCTGAACACCCGAACCCATTTCGGGTGAGGCAACCGCCGCTGCTCCATCACCGATAAAGATGCTCGTGATCTCTCCAGCAACATCCGAGTACCGCGCTCCCCACTTTGCATAAATATCAAACTCCAGGTCGCGTAATACCAGGGGACATCCGTCCGTCGTTTCGGTCAGAGGAAGCTCATAACTCACTCGACTCGCTACCGATGCGTACTCAGAAGAAAACACCTTCCGTTCAGGTCTTTTGCCTCGACGTCGGGGCAGCGTGCAGGTCTCCCCCGTTGCAGGTCGATAATTGGCAGCCGTTTTAATTTTAAATCCGGCCGGCAAATCCAACTCCAACGTAAAGCGCTCCGCCGTCCTCCCCGCACACCCATAAAGCCCCGCCATCACAAAAACAAATAACGTCGCTCCCACCCACCTATTCATCCTCGCACCCCGCCCTGCGCCATTGCCCAGCGACCCGTTCAAAATGCTCTCCCGGCGTCTCGCCGGTTCTCGGTGGCCAATGAACAATGCTGCCTCGCGTCGCTTCCTCCAGCCTGCGCACCACCAGGAATTCCAGTTGCTCCACCCCACTCCATTGCCAGGCACGTGCCTGTTCCAGTACTTGCGTCAACCAGATTCGGGGGTCCTGAAATTCAAACAGCGCAGCAAGGTTTTCGCTGTGTTCGGCCAACAGGTAGCGCAGGATATTGCCGTGCAGGATCGCTTCGGACTGTGGGTTTGGGACGGTCAGCCATGGGGCCGGATCAGGCACCGGGTAGTCTCCGGGGGCAGGGTTCTCGGCTTGTTGCCAGGCGCCTTCATGCCAGTAGCACACGCTGATCATAGGGCCGAGAAAGGTCGGCCAGTGTGCTTTCGGTAAATGGGCCAGGGCACGGGCGAAGGTGCGACTGTCGTGGAAACGGTAGAGCGCCTGACTACCAGCCGGCCCCATGATCAACCGCTCGCGCCAGTGTCGCGCCAGGCTGGTCAGGTCTTCATCGGGCAGGCTCCCCAGCCAACCCCAATGGCCCTCGGGATGTTGCAGCAGCTCAACCAGAGCGGGTTCATTCAGATGCTCCAACAGCAGCATCACGGGACCTGAGTCTGCCAGCTGCGCTGCAACGGTCTCGCTGTACAGGCTGCGGTAGTAAGGCGGCTCACGCACGGCCAGCAGTGGCTGACGCGCACGGTTGCTTCCCTCGAGTATCAGACACAGACGCCGTCCCGCCTGTTGTTGCCGGACCATCCATTCGCTGGGCAGGTTCTCCATCATGCAGCCCTCCCGAGCCTGTCGCACAGGCCTTCGCGGCAGCGTTCACAGAGTGGGCAAAAATCCGCGTCCAGTTTTCGAGCCAAACGCATGATGGCGCCCTGTGCCGTGGAGATACTCGCAGCCGCCGCCGGCATGGCGCTGATCGAGCGCGTGAGGGACGGCGCACCGCCCGGGATGATTGGCCGGCTGCTGAAGATACCGCCGGCCTGGATCACCAGGTGTTCGCCTCCGGCCTTCAGACTCAGTTGCGCCCCCGCATCAATCACCAGGCTGGCACCGGCCTTGAGGTGCAGTTGCTGCCCGGCCTCGATCACCAGGGTCTGGCCGACACGGGTCAGGCTGTCACCCTGTACATCGAGGTGATCGTGCGCCTCGAGCACCACCTTGCGATCACCCACGACATGGCAATGATCCTCGCTTTCCAGGCGCACCGAATTCACTCCGCGAATGACTTCACGCCGCTCGCCGGCCACCTCAAGGCGACTGTCATGCCCGACCTGTTGTTCCAGGTCACGCTGGGCGCGCAGGAAGATGAGTTCCTCGCCGCGCCGGTCTTCGAGGTGCAACTCGTTGGCGCCATCGCCGCCGGGTGAGCTGCAACTGCGCAACACGCTGCGCGTCTTGTGTTGTGGCAACGGGTAGCTGGGCAGGTGTGATGCATTGGGCAGGCAGCCGTTGACAAGCGGCCGGTCCGGATCGCCTTCCAGGAACGTCACCAGCACTTCCATCCCCACCCGTGGAATCATCATCGCGCCGAAGCCATCACCTGCCCATCCCGACGCCACCCTCACCCAGCAACTGCTCTTGTCGTCGGTCTTGTCCAGGCGATCCCAATGAAAGCGGACCTTCACCCGGCCATAGGCATCGCAATGCACATCCTCCCCGGCAGGCCCGGTCACTGTCGCGGTCTGGCTGCCGTTGATGGTTGGCCTGGGGTGTTTGAGGGGCGGTCGGTGTACGGCGCGCCAGGGTGTCGCGGTGAAGCGGTTGCGATAACCACGGAACTTGCCAGCCTCGACGACTGCTTCCTCCAGCACCTGCGGTTGATAACCTTCATGGCGCACCGACGTGAGCAGCCACAGGTCATTGCAGTCCGGGTCCGGGTGGTCCTGCAACGGCAGGAAGTGACCACTGCGCAGCGCAGGTTGATCACTCCTGCCCAGCACCCGATGCCGATCGCTTTGATGGCGCTCCAGGCCCCGTCGCGCCAATTGCACACCCCGTGCATGGCCGGTAAAGCCTGCGGGGTACCGATAGTCCTGATGGGGTAGCGCGCCGGTATCCCCGGCGGTGTCCTGCAGGGACAGCGAAGGGTGCTCGAAATCATGATCACGGCGCACGGTTTGCTGGCTGCGTGTCGCCAGCCGCCGGTCGAAACGCTGGACCACCGGAGCGCCCTGATGCATCGGGTCGGCTGAGGCGCTGTAACGCTGCGCGGGCAGGCGCTGAAACACCGTCTGGTCATCGCCGAATACCAGTAGATGATTGTCCGCAGTGTGGCGAAAGTGGAAATGGATGCCCTCCTCCTCGCACAGCCGCTGGATGAAATGCAGGTCGGTTTCTGCGTATTGCACGCAGAACTCGCGCGGCGGATACACCACCGGGCCAAGCTCAAAGGCATAGGCGTCGGCGAGGATGCCGTGGTGTTCGAGCACCGCCGCAATGATCTGCGGCACACTGCGCAGCTGGAAAATCCTCTGGTCGCGGCGGTGGGCCAGGCACGCCAGCCGCGGTGCCAGGGTGAGGCGGTAGCGCGTGAGCCGTGCACCCGGGTCATCGCGACCGACGCTGTAGACCTGCCCATGCAGGCCTTCATCGACTTCGCCCAGGCACAGGAAGACTGGTTGATGAAGCAAGGCCTCCAGGTCAATAGAGGCGTTTTCGCTGACTAACTGAACCTGAATAAAGTATGGCTGATCAATGGCCTCAGTGCCCTTGAATGCCAATACCTGAAAGTCTGTATCCAGCCCTGGAAAGATTAATTTACACCGTGAAGAAACAAACGCATCAGCCATCTTGGGTAACCGCCAATCAACTTCCTGATTGAAATGCTTTTCCTCGTCAGTCCCCGCTGGGTGGCGAAAAAAAGTGCCTGAACGCCCTGAAGCTTAGCGATCCCAGAGGAAATTCGGCCTTTCAAAAATAAAAAAGAAGTTTCGTACGACGAGGATGGAAGTGTCTTTTACAAGATAATAAAAAAGACCAACAGACTGATTGCTATCAACAAGAAATTTCGTACGTTAGTTCGTAGGCAGATAACTAACAAGCTGTAGTCACATGCCAAGCAAGTGTCGGTTTATCACAAAAAACCGATCCTGTGGGAGGTGCACTGATAAGAGTAATCCCTGCGGGAAATCCGGGGTTCAGCCTTTCCCCCGGGGACTACACACCTTCAAGACCACCTCCCATAGGCTCGATAGCCTTTCTGTGGTCAGTAACGTGCTGAGCGTTCCCGCATTTGTAAAATAATATTCGCAACCGGCGCTTTTAGCCCCGAATGGCGACGCAAGCACGCTCGCTCGGGACGGCCTGATGTGCAAGGATGTCGCGCAGGACATCGTTAGTTGAACGTCAAACCAAGGACTCTGCATGACTGCCATCCCCACCCCAGCGCCCGTGGTTCCCGGCCGGCTGGAACAAATGTCGACACGCATCGCCTTTTTTATCGCCGGCTTCGGCATCGCGGCCTGGGCCCCTCTGGTGCCCTATGCCAAGGCGCGCGCGAACCTCAACGAAGGCACGCTGGGCCTGCTGCTGTTATGCCTGGGAGTGGGGTCGATCCTCGCCATGCCAATGGCGGGCGTGCTCGCATCACGCTATGGCTGCCGCCGCGTACTGACGGCGGGTACGATCATGATCTGCCTGGCCTTGCCGATGCTGGCCACGGTCAGTTCTATACCGCTACTGATTGCCGGGTTATTCCTGTTCGGCGCGGGCCTCGGCGCGGTGGACTCTACGGTCAACCTGCAAGCGGTGATCGTTGAGCGCGCCAGTGGCAAGACCATGATGTCAGGCTTCCATGGGTTGTTCAGCCTGGGGGGCATTGTCGGCGCGGCGGGTGTCGCGGGCCTGCTGGGGCTCGGCTGCTCGCCCCTGCAGGCGACGCTGGTAGTGATCGTGATCATGGTCCTGGCGCTGCTCAAGGCCGGGCCGCATCTGTTGCCTTACGGCAGTGAGAGCTCCGGACCTGCGTTTGCCATTCCCCATGGCGTGGTGCTGTTTATCGGCTGTCTGTGTTTTATCGTGTTCCTGGCCGAAGGCGCGGTACTGGATTGGAGCGCAGTGTTCCTCAGTGCCGAACGCGGCCTGGATGAAGCCTATGCGGGCCTGGGCTACGCAGCCTTTGCCTTGACCATGACCGCCGGACGCCTGACCGGTGATGTGATCGTGCGTCGTCTGGGCGCAACGCGTGTGATCGTGGTCGGCGGCGCGCTGGCGGCGGCCGGCATATTCCTCGCGACACTCTCCCCTGCCTGGGAAATGGCATTGCTCGGTTATGCGCTGGTGGGCGCCGGCTGTTCAAACATCGTCCCGGTGCTCTATACCGCAGTCGGCAAGCAGACCGTAATGCCGGAACACATTGCCGTGCCGGCCATCACCACGCTGGGCTATGCAGGGATTCTGGCGGGCCCTGCCGTGATCGGGTTCATTGCTCACGGCAGCAGTCTGGCCACCGCCTTCATGCTGATCGGGATTCTGCTGGCAGGGGTAGCGGTCAGCGGGAAAATACTGCGGGCATGATCACGTGCGACGGGAAAACAGGTTCCGTAAGCTGGCGAGCAGTGAACTCGACAAACCGGATTCAGACTTCTCCGTGAGCGCTCTCGAACCTTTATGAAAGTCCTCGGTAGTAGGCGCCTTGAAGCTGAATTTAGGCGTGGACGTGAGGTTGAGGCCCTCCGTCAGAGACTTGTCCTGGTTTTTGGCCTCACATGCAGCAGTCAGGGGTACGGTGTACTGGGCGTGACGAGATTCAACGGATGTCGAGTTCATGATCCAGACCTGATCCAGTAGTTGAAGACACCCATCGGCACACTCCTACCGATGGGGTGTCTTATTCGTGGCAAACCGCCGCAAATGGTTCCCTCCTGACCGCTCCAAACGTTTGTAAAGAGGCTCCGCCAACTGCCATCAACGCGCCTTGCGCTCTGCGTCCTGCTCAAGCCAATGATCAAGGCTCGTATTGCTGAGATAGCCCTGCGGACACATCGGACCAAACAGCAGCGCGGCGTTGGTGCGCTCCAGAGAGGGCATCAATTCCGGTCGAGTGAACAGATTCTTCGCCATGTACACGCAGCGCTCGCTGTATTTGGGTCTGGGCATGCCTGTGAACGGATCGACTACAGGCACTGCGTGCCGATCGACCTCGTAAGGGTCCAGCATCACCTCCTTGAGCGCCGCGATTGCCACATACTGGCGAGCGCCAAAGAAAAACTTTCGATCCTTCGCCGGCTCGCGCAATTGCTCGAACAATTCCTTAAGAGCCAGCACCACCTCGTGATTGCCCTTGCCATGAAACGGATCCTGGCTGAATACCTGCGGTGAACTGCTGCCCTGCATCGCCGAAGCGGCGATCTTGAGGCTGTCGCGGGTGATGTCGCCATCGCGGGTCAAGATCGCATCGGTCAGTCGCGGGCGCTTGAGGATTTCCCCCACTGTCGGGCTCAGGCGGCTGCGCTCGTCGCAATCGTCATGGGGCTCTGCCGCGAACTGGTGCAGTGATGACAGGGTCAGGCGGCCCTCCTTCAGGAAGGGGCACAACAGGTAATAGTCTTTTTCCAGTGCCGAGGCCAACTGGCTGTCCGTCGTTGCGCAGCCGATGGGAGAAGTCCGCGCCCGCACATTGGGGAGATTCTGCAAACCTCGGTGATGCAGCACGGATAATGATCCGCGCAACCGTGAAGACTGACGAGGCGTTTCGGCCGTTAAAGGCGTTTGGCTTTCACCCCAGGCCTCGGGGGGCGATGCCGGTGTTGCCACGGCTGACCGCATAGCCGTTGTATCCAGCGCTGAAGGCCGTGCGTAAGGTAATGCGCCCTCGATACTCATGAGCTATCTCCAACTTTTTCAAATATAGGCCTGCCTGGTGAGCATCAACTTGATGAGCCCGGTCATCGAGTAAACTCAGGTCAGGCAAACACCTGATATGTGGCTGGATGAGAGGGACAGTTCCGAACGTTCGAAAAACACCAATGACAGCATGTAAAAAACGTTGCGCCCTGGCGGGCAGCCAACCCGTTACCCAGGCGCCACGTACGGTGGGTGGCGCCGGGGCAACAGTCAGCGAGACAAGTGGTAGAGCGCTGACAGCATGAGAGTGTCGCCGCCGGACCCGAGTTGAAAGGCATTGATGTTTTCCAACAACTGAGAACGCTTGAGGATTTCACGGGCCATCTGAATCAGGTCATCCTGATGACCTTTACCCATCAGAGGTTCGGCAGCCCACCTTGCCAGATCGCTGATACGGAGGTCCTGCGCACCCGGCGATTTCAATTCGTTGAAGTGCTGGAATATCGATCCGACCAGCTCTTTATCGCCTTTGTACTTGAAGTAAGTATCGCCCCGGCTGACGGCGGCCAGGTCTTGCAACCTGATCAGGCCATCCTGCGCACCCGTGAATTTATCCTGATCGAGACCTCTCATGAGCGCCGGGCGCTTGAGCATTTCTCTGGCCAGAAGGATGTTCTGGTTCATGACCGGATCGCTGGTCCAGGCTTTTTTCGCCATCGTTCGAATACTGTCGAAGCTGACATAACTCGGCTTCTTCGGGTCTCTGAAGGCGTCGAAATTATTGAACAGCATTTGCGCCAGCTGTTCGTTATTCTGCGTCGACAAGCCCGCAAGCAGGGGTGGCCGGGCGAACCCTAACAGGCTCATCAAGTTACTGACCATTGCCAGCAAACCCCACATCGAAGGCGCAGGGCGCTGAGGCTCGGCGGGCTGATGCTGAATGTGCGCTGTCGTTTGCGCTTGACCGAAAACCGGTCCGGCCTGGTTTTGATGGAAGTGAAAGCTCACATTGGCCATTTTCTGCCCATTGACGGACGGCGCAGCAGGCGAAGAGCGTTTGGCCGCTTCCTCAGGCCTGGCGTTAGCCTGGGAGTGGCTATGGAAGGATGAAGTGGATACGGATGGATCAGTCGTCGATACCGACATGGGTTTCTCCAGTGAACGGGGGCGGTCTGCAGCCGAGAGATCCGACCTGCGGTCGAAACGCATCAACTGACCTCCTGTGTGGCGCATCGGTCGGAATCGGTTCCTGGCGGGCAATCATGCATGGCCCTGAACTTCCAGCGCCGCCCGCCAGTCAGCACAAGGGACTCTCAACAATCAGTGGGTGGGCCGATGCAGATCACATTGCAGCAACAAGTAGCGCTGGTCACCGGTGCCAGCTCCGGCATCGGCGCAGGCGCCGCCAAGGCCCTGGCCGAAGCGGGCGCTGCCGTAGTGCTCAATTACAATTCCCAGGCGGCACCGGCCGAAGCCCTGGCCGCACAGATCAATGCCGGCGGCGGACGCGCCATTGCCATCGGCGGCGATGTGTCAAAAGAGGCTGACGTGGAGCGTCTGTTTGCCCAGACCCTCGACGCATTCGGTCACCTGGATATTCTGGTCGCCAACTCCGGCCTGCAAAAAGACGCCAAGCTGGTCGATATGACCCTCGACGACTGGAACACCGTGATCGGCGTCAACCTCACCGGCCAGTTCCTTTGCGCCCGTGCAGCGGTGCGCATTTTCAATCGCCAGGGTGTGCGCGAAGGTGTTTCCCGCGCGGCCGGCAAGATCATCCACATGAGTTCGGTGCACCAGCTGATTCCCTGGGCCGGCCATGTGAATTACGCAGCGTCCAAAGGCGGTGTGGAGATGTTGATGCGCACCCTGGCCCAGGAGGTCAGCGAGCAACGCATTCGCATCAATGGCATCGCGCCGGGGGCGATTCGCACGGCGATCAACCGCGCAGCCACCGAAGGCGCGGCAGAAAAAGAGCTGCTCAAGCTGATCCCCTACGGCCGCGTTGGCGACGTGGAAGACGTGGCCAACGCGGTGGTATGGCTGGCCAGTGACGCATCTGATTATGTGGTCGGCAGCACCCTTTTCATTGACGGCGGCATGAGCCTTTATCCGGAGTTTCGTGGCAATGGTTGATTTCAGGAACGAACCCCAGAGCGCGATCGATGCCCACGGCATCATTGGCGACATGCGCAGCGCAGCATTGGTGAACGACAAGGGCAGCATCGACTTTTTCTGCTGGCCGGAATTCGACAGCCCGTCGATCTTCTGCGCGTTGCTCGACACCCCTGACGCCGGCACTTTCCAGCTCACCCCCGACCTGCCCGACGCCCGTCGCGAGCAGATCTACCTGCCCGACACCAATGTGCTGCAAACCCGTTGGTTGAGTGACGAAGCCGTGGTAGAGATCACCGATCTGCTCACCGTCAGTGAGGATGTCGATGACCTGCCGCTGTTGATTCGTCGCGTACGCGTGGTCAGCGGCAAGGCGACCATTCACCTGCGCTGCGCCGTGCGCCATGACTATGCGCGGGCCACCACCCGCGCCGAGATGGCCAATGCAGGCGTGGTGTTCAGCGCCGCCGACCAGCCTGGCCTGCGCCTGAGCGGCAGCCATGCGCTGACCCTCGAAGACGATGCCGCCGTCGCCAGCTTCAGTCTGGCCCAGGGCGAAGGCGCCGAATTCGTGCTCGGCGGTGAGGATGATCCGCGCGTCACCAACGCATGCACCGACCTCTATCTGGAACGCACCTTGAAGTTCTGGCGCGGCTGGATCAGCCAATCCAATTACCGTGGGCGCTGGCGCGAAATGGTCAACCGCTCGGCCCTGGCACTGAAACTGCTGACCTCGCGCAAACACGGCGCAATCATTGCCGCCGCCACCTTCGGCCTGCCTGAAACTGCCGGCGGCGAGCGCAACTGGGATTATCGCTACACCTGGATCCGCGACGCTTCTTTCACTGTCTACGCGTTCATGCGCCTGGGATTTATTGAAGAAGCCAACAGCTACATGCGCTGGCTCAAAGGCCGGGTCAGCGACTGCTGCGGCCAGTCGATCAAGATCAACATCCTCTACGGTATCGACGGTCGCCAGCAGTTGCCGGAAGCCACTCTCGACCACTTCAGCGGTCATGGCGGCGCTACGCCGGTGCGCATCGGCAACGAGGCGTTCGATCAGGTTCAGCTGGATATCTACGGCGAGCTGATGGACGCGGTTTACCTGGTGAACAAATACGGTGAAGCCATCTCCCATGAGGGCTGGAAACACACGGTGGACGTGGCGAACCAGGTCTGCGAAATCTGGAATACCAAGGATGTGGGCATCTGGGAGATGCGCGGCGAACAGCATCACTTCCTGCATTCGCGGCTGATGTGCTGGGTGGCCCTGGACCGCGCAATCCGCCTGGCCTCCAAACGTTCGCTGCCGGCCCCGTTCGCCCGCTGGGACCAGACGCGCCAGGCGATCTATGCCGACATCTGGGAAAACTTCTGGAACGAGGAGCGCGGCCATTTCGTGCAGCACATCGGCAGCACCGCCCTCGATGGCTCAATGCTGCTGATGCCGCTGGTACGCTTCGTCGCCGCCACCGACCCGCGCTGGCTATCGACCCTGGCCGCGATCCAGAAAAGCCTGGTACGCGACGGCATGGTCTACCGCTACCGCAACGACGACAGCCAGATCGACGGCCTGCAGGGCACCGAAGGCGCTTTCGCGGCCTGCTCGTTCTGGTACGTCGAATGCCTGGCCCGCGCCGGCCAGGTGGAAAAGGCCCATCTGGAATTCGAGCAACTGCTGCGCTACGCCAACCCGCTGGGCCTGTACGCCGAGGAATTCGACACCCAGGCACGGCACCTGGGCAACACGCCTCAGGCGTTGAGCCATCTGGCGCTGATCAGCGCGGCGACGTTTCTGGACAGGAAGTTGAGTGGGGAGAAGACGGTGTGGCAGCCGTGACCATAGGGTGTCACTTTTGACGCATCGATAGGAGCCAACGATGAACTGCCCTGCCCCGCTGCTTTACGTGCGTACCTCCATGCTGGACATGGCCTATGAGGCCCATGGTCCGGCCGACGGTGAACCGGTGATTCTGTTGCACGGTTTCCCCTATGACCCGCGCAGCTATGATGGGATTGCGCCGGCCCTGGGCGAGCAGGGCTATCGCGTGCTGGTGCCCTACCTGCGCGGCTACGGGCCGACGCGGTTCATCAACACACAGGTGATGCGCTCGGGGCAGCAAGCCGCGCTGGCCAGGGACTTGCTGGACTTCATGGATGCGCTGTCGATTGCGCAAGCCACGCTGGCCGGTTACGACTGGGGCGGGCGCGCAGCCTGTATTGTCGCGGCGCTGTGGCCGGAGCGGGTGCGCGGGCTGGTCACCGGCGATGGCTATAACATTCAGGACATCGCCCACTCGCACGAGCCTCAGGCGCCTGCGACGGAGCATCGTTTGTGGTACCAGTACTATTTTCATACCCCACGCGGCGTGGCGGGCTTGACGGCCAATCGCCGCGAGCTCTGCCAATTGCTGTGGACGCTTTGGTCGCCGTCCTGGGCAGAAGGACCGAGCCAGTATGCGCAGACCGCGCCTTCATTCGATAACCCCGATTTTGTCGCGGTGGTGATTCACTCCTATCGCCATCGATTCATGTACGCGCCGGGTGATCCTGCGCTGGAATCCATTGAACAGGCGCTGGTGCAACAGCCACCGATTTCAGTGCCGAGTATTTCGTTGTGCGGGGCCGACGACGGCGTCGGGCCTGCGCCGGAAGAAGATGAAGACCTCGCGCATTTCAGCGGGTTTTATCGACGCCAGGTATTGCCTGGCGTGGGCCACAATATTCCTCAGGAAGCACCGCGAGCGACCCTGGCGGCGTTGCTGGAGTTGCTGCGCCGATAAAAGCATCCTCCCCGCCGGATAAGGCTTGCGATGCAGGCGATGCGGTCTGGCAGGCACACCGCAGCGATCCCATCGCAGCCTCGCTGAAGCTCGACAGCTCCCACAGGGGTTGGCGCTCGCCACAGGAGCTACTTGTTGGGTAGAGCCGTTTCCATTGGCGCTATGGCTACGCCGGTGAAAAACGCTCCCGGTATGCCTGAGGTGTCACCGACACTGCGCGCAGGAAGCTGCGGCGCAGGGTTTCTTCGCAACCAAACCCGCACTGCACGGCGATGCGCTTGATCGACGCTGCGCTGTCTGCCAGTTGCCGGCGGGCGGTTTCGACGCGGATCAGGTCGACGGCGCGAGCGGGAGTCTGGCCGGTTTCGGCGCGGTAGTGGCGCACGAAGCTGCGCTCGCTCATGCCGGCCTGTGCAGCCAGGGTGGCGATGCTCAGATCCAGCGTCAGGTTTTCCGCGATCCAGGCGTGCAATTCGGCGAAGCGGCTGCCGCCGTTCTGCAACGACAGCGTGACGCTGAATTGCGACTGCCCGCCCGGCCGCTTGAGGAACACCACCAGGTGCCGCGCCACTTCCAAGGCCACGGCGCGGCCAAGATCTTCTTCGACAAGCGCCAGGCACAGGTCGATACCGGCGGTGACACCGGCCGACGTCCACACCGCACCCTGCTGGATGAAGATCGGGTTGGGCTCCACCGTCAAGGCGGGAAACTTGCGCGCCAGTTCCTCGCAACGCGTCCAGTGGGTGGCGACGCGACAACCGTCGAGCAGGCCACTGGCTGCCAGCAGAAAAGCACCGGTGCACACCGAGGCCATGCGCCGGGTGTGCCGGGCTTTTGCGCGCACCCATTGCACCAGCGCCGGGTCTTCGGCGGCACCGTAGACGCCCCAGCCGCCAGCAATCACCAGGGTGTCGCACGGCGTGTCGACTGCCGGTAACGGCTCGGCCAGCAGCGCCAGGCCCGCAGACGTCATGACCGGTTCGGCCTGGGCCGCGATCACCGAGACGCGGTACGGCAACGGCTGGCCACGCTGACGGGCCAGGTCGTTGGCCGATGCGAACACCTGCAAGGGCCCGGTCACATCGAGCACCTGGGCGTTATCAAAAGCGAGTACGTGAATGATTCTGGGCATGATTGGCGCGATTTGTGGGCTCAATGGCGTATACGCCAGAGCCTAGGCCTCTACAGTGCAAGCGTCTACTTCTTCTCAACGGAGTTTCATTCATGACCTTGCAGATCGGCTTCCTGCTGTTCCCCGGCATTCAGCAACTGGACCTCACTGGCCCTTACGACGTGCTGGGCTCGCTGCCAGAGGTGAAATTACATTTGGTATGGAAGGACCTCGCACCGGTCACCTCCAGCACCGGCCTGGTGTTCACGCCGACCATGACCTATACCGACTGCCCCAACCTGGATGTGCTCTGCGTACCCGGCGGTGCCGGCGTCGGTGCGTTGATGGAAGATGCCGACACCCTCGATTTCCTCAAGGCCCAGTCGCTCACTGCACGCTACGTGACCTCGGTGTGCACCGGCTCGCTGGTACTCGGTGCGGCGGGTTTGCTGCGCGGTCGCAAGGCCACCACTCATTGGGCCTACCACGACATGCTCGCCCCGCTCGGCGCAATCCCGGTGCAGGAACGCGTGGTGCGCGACGGCAACCTGTTCACCGGCGGCGGCATTACGGCAGGGATCGACTTTGCGCTGGTGCTGGCGGCGGAGCTGTACAGCGAAGCGGCGGCGCAGTTGGTGCAGTTGCAGATCGAATACGCCCCCGCGCCACCGTTCGACGCCGGACGTCCGGACACTGCGCCACAGCATGTGTTGGACGAAGCCCACAAGCGCACCGCCGAGTCGCGCAGGGTGCGAGGTGAAATTACCGCACGCGCCGCCGCGCGATTAGGCTGACGACGCAGTATCTCTGTGGGAGCGGGCTTGCTCGCGAAGGGGGGTGTGTCATTCGCTGAATCCGGCACTGACATACCGCCTTCGCGAGCAAGCCCGCTCCCACATTTTGAATAAGTGATGACTTCCCCTTTCGGTAGCAGGCATTCCCATTAAAAACGGTCGCTATCGGTCCTTCGATTAACTTTTTTTCATTTATTTTTGAAGTTAAAAAAACAACTTCCAATCCCACTAAAACCCCGCAGCCACGGCACTTAGTCGTAACTTCCCTCTCCTCTCTGTCCCCCTTTCCCACCGCGTTTTGAAAAACCTTCGCTGTTAAGCAGGAAAATTTTCAAATTTGTTCCTACACTCAAAAACACACCCCTCTTACCACCTGAACGGACAAGGAATGTCAATAAAATGCCTCATAACACACTGATTAACATCTTTAAAACGTTGCATCCGCACCACCGTCAATTCGTTGACTAAGCAACCATGAGGAACACTTCCTTTAGCCACTGCTCCGCAAGATCCCTTCAAATGGATGTGTCGCATTTGGATTGATTAGTTGCGATTTCACCAGCGTAGCCGAGTTTAATGCACTACTAACGCATACCGGTTAAAGCGCATGGAGTGCAATGAGGGATGTTTTATGCGAGAAAAGTCATCAGTCGATAGCTTGTTTTTAACGCGTGCCGGTTTTGTTGAGTTCTTTGTTGTTTTTGTCAAATTTATTCATGGTTTAAGTGCGATATTACCCCCGCTGGTACTGGTTTTTTTCATCGATCCGATGAACCCAGAGATGCGTTCGCACTTCCTCGGCCTGCTCGTATTTTTTGCGTTTCTGACCATCATTTTGTTCCAGGCGTTGGGCATTTATTCGGAGGAATTGTTCAGCAACCGTCTGCGCTTGAAAACCAAGATCAAGGCCTGGTCAGCCGCCTTCTGCATCCTGCTGTTCATGTATCAGATATTGCAGTTTTTTCCACAATTGACGCCACGTAACCTGTTGACCTGGTACTTCGCAAGCCTTGGGCTGTTTTGTCTCGAACGTTTGTTGATGCTGCGCCTTTACAGCAGTTTGATGCGCAAGGGTAAGTACCTGCAGCGCACGGTGATCCTTGGGTTTACCGACACCGCCGTGCACGTTGCCGACCACCTGCAACGCAACGGCGATATCCGCTCCGGTCTGATCGGTTTTATCGATGATCGCACCGAGCGCATCCCCAAGGAGTTAAGCAATCTGCCATTGCTGGGTAACACCCGCGACCTGGAAAAGCTGATCCGCGCCGAGCAGGTCAACCAGGTGATGATCTGTCTGCCCTGGGCTGCGGAGCAGCGCATCCATGGGCTGGTCAATCGTCTACGGCAGTTGTCGGTGAACGTGATGCTGGTGCCGGACATGGCCGCGCTGCGCTACGGCCATAGCAAGATCACCGACGTGGGCGGCATCCTGATGTTCAACACCTCGCAATTGCCATTGCGTGGCTGGTCGCCGGTGATCAAGCGCCTTGAAGATTGTTTCCTGGCGAGCCTGGCGCTGGTGGCGCTGGCGCCGCTGATGATCATCACGGCCATTGCGATCAAGCTCGACTCCAGGGGCCCGGTGTTGTTTCGCCAGAACCGCTTTGGCTATAACGACAATGAAATACGCGTGTTCAAGTTTCGCTCTATGTACACCGACCAGAGCGATTTCACCGCGCAACAACAAACCACCCGGCACGACCCGCGCATCACCCGCGTCGGGCGCATCATCCGCAAGACCAGCATCGACGAGCTGCCGCAGCTGTTCAATGTGCTGCTGGGCAACATGTCGATGGTCGGCCCGCGCCCGCACGCCACTGCTACCAAGGCCGCCGGCGTGCCCTTCGAAGTGGCGGTGAGCGAGTACAGCTCCAGGCACCGGGTCAAACCGGGCATCACCGGCTGGGCGCAGATCAATGGTTACCGGGGTGAAACCGACACCCTGTTCAAGATCCAGAAACGTGTCGAGTACGACCTGGAATACATCTCCAAGTGGTCGGTGTGGTTTGACTTGTACATCGTCTTCATGACGGTTCCCGCCGTTCTATCCACCAAGGAAGTCTATTGATGAATACCCTCAACGGATTAATTCCCTGCATTATTTCCGGTGGGTCGGGCACGCGGCTGTGGCCGGTGTCACGCCAGAACATGCCCAAGCCGTTCATGCGCATGCGCGATGGCCAGAGCCTGTTGCAGAAGACCTTCCAACGCGCCGCACGCCTGCCCGGTGTGGAGAGCGTGCTGACGGTGACCAACCGCGAGATGCTGTTTCGTACACTCGATGACTACCGGTTGGTCAACCCGTCCCGCCTGCCCCTGGACCTGCTGCTGGAGCCGTTCGGCCGCAACACGGCTGCGGCCATCGCCGTGGCGGCGCTGCATGTGCAGGAACATTTTGGCGATGACGCACAACTGTTGGTGATGCCCGCCGACCATTTGATCCACAACGAGACCGCGTTCGCCGCCGCCGTGACCCAGGCCCGTGACCTGGCCGAGGCAGGCTTTCTGGTGACCTTCGGCATCCAGCCCGACCACCCCGAAACCGGCTTTGGCTATATCGAGAAAGGTGAGGCGCTGAGCACCGGCAACCGCGTGCAGCGCTTTGTCGAGAAACCGGACCTGGCCACCGCACAAGCCTACCTCGACGGCGGCAAGCACCTGTGGAACGCCGGGATGTTCTGCTTCAAGGCCAAAACCCTGGTGGACGAACTGACCACTTACGCGCCCGAGGTATTGCAGGCGGCCCGCGCGGCCTTGGAGCACAGCCAGCACCTGCAGAACAAAACCTCGCGCCAGCGTGAGCTGGATGCAGAGGCCTTCGGCAGCGCGCCGGACGTTTCCATCGACGTGGCGCTGATGGAGAAATCCACGCAAGTGGCCGTGGTGCCCTGCGATATCGGCTGGAGCGACATCGGCTCGTGGGAAGCCCTGCGCCAGCTCACGCCGAGCGATGCCCATGGCAACCAGATCAACGGCGAAGCGATTTTGCATGATGTGCACAACTGCTACATCGACTCGCCCAAGCGCGTGCTCGGTGCCGTGGGCGTGCGCGATCTGATCATTGTCGACACCCCCGATGCCCTGCTGATTGCCGACGCCCACCGCAGCCAGGATGTGCGCTATATCGTCGCCGAACTCAAGCGCCAGAACCATCCGGCGTACAGCCTGCACCGCACCGTCACCCGGCCCTGGGGCACCTACACCGTGCTGGAGGAAAGCAGCCGGTTCAAGATCAAGCGCATCGTCGTCAAACCGCAGGCGTCGTTGTCGTTGCAGATGCACCATCACCGCAGCGAACACTGGGTGGTGGTCAGCGGCGCTGCGCAGATCACAAATGGCGAGCGCGAGTTTCTGATCAACGCCAATGAGTCCACCTATATTCCCGCCGGGCACAAGCATCGCTTGACCAACCCCGGCATCATCGACCTGGTGATGATCGAGGTGCAGAGCGGCGAGTACCTGGGCGAGGACGATATCGTGCGCTTTGACGATATCTACGGGCGCGCGCCTGCCGACGTGAAGAAGTGACATGCGCACCTCGCTGATCATCCCGACCCGCAACGCCGCCGGCCACCTGGCGCGGCTGTTGCCTGCGCTGCAGATGCAAACCAGGCAACCGGACGAGATGCTGGTGGTGGACAGCGCCTCCAGCGACGACACGGTGGCCCGCTTTCGCGAGTTCGGCGCCCAGGTCGAGGTGATCGACGCCCGCGATTTCAACCACGGCGGCACGCGGCGCTGGGCCAGCGAACAGGTGAGCGGCGATGCGCTGATCGTGATGACCCAGGACGCGATTCCTGCCGACCCCGAGACGTTCGCCAACCTGCTCGATGAACTGCAGCAGGACCCGCTCAACGGCGTGGCCTACGGGCGCCAATTGCCGCATCCGGACGCCGGCGTGCTCGGCGCGCAGTCGCGGCATTTCAACTACCCGGCCCAGAGCCGCAGCAAAAGCCTGGCCGACGCCCCGCAACTGGGGATCAAGACCTGCTTCAGTTCCGATTCGTTTTCGGTGTACCGGCGCAGCGCACTGCAAGCCGTGGGTGGCTTCCCCGCCGATGTGATCGGCAGCGAAGACGCCTACGTGGCCGCGCGGATGCTGCTCGACGGCTACAAGGTGCGCTACGCCGCCTCGGCGCGGGTGTACCACTCCCACGATTACCGTGTCATGGATGAATTTCACCGCTACTTCGACATTGGCGTGTTTTACGGTCGCGAACCGTGGATCCGCCAGGCCTTTGGCGATGCCGGCGGTGAAGGTAAACGCTACGTGCTGGCGGAGCTGGCGGCACTGCGCAAGGCCGGTGCACTGCACCGCGTCCCCGAAGTGCTGGTGCGCAGTGCCTTCAAGTTGCTCGGCTATCGCCTGGGCCATCTGGAGCGCCGCCTCCCCGTCGCGCTCAAGCGCCGTATCAGCATGTTCCCCGGCTATTGGAAGTGAGCATCATGAACTACAGGAAGTCACCTATGATGAAACGAATCTTGCTTGTTGTAGCGTTGCTCGCCCTGGCCGGGTGCAACACGCCGGCCCGCATTGTCGCGCCGGATGACCAGGCGGTGGAGGAAGGCAAGCGCGCCCTCGACCAGTTGGCCCAATTGCCACCGGCGGTGGAACGCATCCGCGTCGGCGACCAGTTGCGTATCGTGCGCGATGCCGGGGAGATGCCGACATTGTCGGCGTTCAACGTCAGCACCATCTACGAGCTGACGCTGTACACGGTGCAAACCGACGGCAAGATCAACTACCCGTTCCTGGGGCCACTGCAGGTCGCCGGGCGCCAGCCCTCGGAGCTGGCGGCCGAGTTGAGCAACAAACTGGCACCGGTGTACCGCGAACCGCGGGTGACGGTGAATATCAACCAGGCACCGAGCAACTCGGTGATCGTCGGCGGCGCGGTGAATAACCCGACGTCGGTGCAGATCGGTATCGCCAACACGCTGGAGCAGGCGATTGTCGGCGCCGGCGGCGTGAACCCGGCGGGCAACGCAAGCATGGTTGCGTTGCTGCGCGAAGATGCCGAGGGCACCTACCGCGCCTACTTCCTGGACTTCAGCCAATACCTCAAGACCGGCCCCGTCGGCCGCAAACCGGTGCGACTGCAACGCGGCGACGTGGTGTTCGTGCCCAAATCCAACGTAGGCGAGCGTATCCAGGGAGTGGACACCTACTTGAACCAGCTGATTCCGTTCACCAAGTCCATCGGGGTTGGCTACAACTATTCCCGAACCAGCGGCGGCACCAACTAAAGGAGCGACATCCCATGATCGAGATCCGTTCTTTTCGTGATCTTCTGCGCCTGTTTTTCATCTTCCGCCACGAGTTCAAGCTGGCGGCCATCGCTGCGCTGGTCATTATCCTGCTGGGGGCGTTCCTGCTGCCGGCCAAGTACGAATCCACCGCGCGCCTGCTGGTGAAACCGGGGCGTGATTCGACGCTGCCCATCGAGATCAGCAACCGTCAGGCGCTGGTGATGCCCAGCACCCAGCGCGACCCGATTGTCGACGAAGAGCGCCTGCTGACCGGGCGCCCGATTGTGCGCGCGGTTGCCGAGCGTTACCTGGAAGTGCTGGCCAACCAGCCGCCGCCGGAAGGCGTCTGGAAGCTGGGCAAATACCATGTCAAAAATGCGACCGGGGCGATCTCCGATGGCGTGCGCGTGGTGCTGGAATCCCTGGGTGTCATTGAAAAAACCACCCCGGTCGAACGCCTGGCCGCAGGGCTGGAACAAAGCTTCGAAGTCAGCCACGCCGCCGGCTCCACGGTGATGGACATCAGCTTCAAGTGGGGAGACCCGCAGATCGCCCAGGCCGTGGTCAAAAGCTGGGTCGAAATCTACATAAACGAGCGCACCCAGGCGCTGGGGCGCAAAAGCCTCTACGCGTTCTATGAGGGCCAGGTGTCCAACAGCGCCACCGAGATCAAGAGCTACAAGGAGCAGATCCTCACGCACCTGAACGAAATCGGCGCGGCCAGCATCACCGATCGCCTGGAAGATCTGTCCGAGCGCATCAACGTGCTGCGCGGCGAAACCTTCAACACCACCCGCCTGATCGCGTCCTCCGACAGCGCCATCGAGAGCACCCGCACCCAGCTCAAGAGCCAGCCCAAGGAAGTGACCACGGTGCGCCAGATTGCGCTGAATCCGCAGCAACAGGATCTGCGCCGCCTGCTCAACCAGAAGCTGCTGGAACGCGCCGACATGATGCGCACCTACACCGATAACGCGCCGCCGGTCAAAGCCCTGGATGCGTCGATCCGTGCCATGCAGGTGCAGGTGGCAGCTGAAAGCAACACCGTGCAAAGCTCGGAAAACCGCGCGCCGAACACCCTGGAAATCCACCTGCAACGGGTGCTGCTGGACGAGTCCAGCAACAACCTGGCGCTGCGCACCCAACTGGTTCAGCAGCAGAAACAACTGGTCAACCTGGAAGCCCAGCGCAAGCAGGCGCTGGAGATCGAACCGGAGTTGACGCGCCTGTCCCGCGAGCTGAGCGCCACCGAGCGCAACTACGCGCTGTATGTGGACAACCTGGAAAAATCGCGCATCGACCGTGAACTGGACAACAGCCAGATCAGCAACATCGCGGTGATCGAAGAAGCCACCCTGAACCCGGGGCGCATCTTCCCGAAAACCCTGGTGATGCTGACGCTGGCGATCCCGTTCGCCATCGTCGTCGGCCTGCTGGTGGTGTACCTGTGCTACCTGCTCGATCAGCGCATCCATGACGGCGGTCTGGTGGAACGCAAGTTCGGCCTGCCACTGTGGACCACCCTGCCGGAGCTGGACACCAGCACCGCGCAGAGCACCAACGCGTTCAATGCCAGCATCTATCGACTCTACGGTTTGCTCGAGCCTGAACGAATAACCGAACAAGGCATGACCCTCGGCCTGACCTCGGCGCGCCACGGCGAAGGGGTAAGTTTTGTGGTGGGGCAACTACGACAACTACTTCAGGAAAATGGCATCAAGGTCCGCGTCGGAGGTGCGCGGACGGCCTCGCCGGGAGAAGTGGTGCTGCTCGATGCCTCAGCGCTTTTGGATAACCGCGACGCCTTTGTCAGCCTCAGGCGGGCCGATCTGATTGCGTTGGTGGTGGAGGCCCAGAAAAGCACGGTACCGGTGGTGGAACATGCGCTGTCGATCCTCAATACGGCCTTCGGCAAGGTGGACGGCATCATTATCAACCGACGAAGGTTCGAGGTACCGGCCAAAGTGCTCAAGACCATTGCCAAGTACCGGGGGGTGTTCTGATGCGCATTGCCCTGCTGGCTCCCTTGCCACCCGAGAAAAACGGCATCGCCGATTACGCGAACCATTTCAAGCTGGCGCTGGAACAGTTGGGTGTGACGGTGCTGACACCGTTGAGCGGCGTCGAGGGATCGAGTGCGGCGATCAAGCGGGCCATCGGCACGTTCGACTGGCACAGCGTGGACCTGGTCCACGGCGAGCTGGGCGGCGGACGACTGGGGGAATTTCTGGCCCTGCGCGAGCTGCACAAGGCATACCCTGCCCTGCCGCTGACCGCCACCGTGCACGACCCGGAGCGTATGGTGTGGCGCCGCGAACGCCTGCCGTTTCCCCTGCAACTGATGGAGCGATTGCCCAGCCCGTTGCCGCAGGCGGCGGTGGTGTTGGCCGACCCGCTGACGTTGCGCGAAGAGCGCCAGGTCGCCGCCGGTTTGACCCGGTTGATCACCCTGACGCGCCTGGGAGCCGAATGCCTGAGCCAGCGCATGCGCCTGGCGGCCGGCAAAGTCGCGGTGATCAACCACGCCAACCTGGCGATCGCACCAACGCCGTTGCCATCGCTGGACACGCTGCGCCTGCTGTATTTCGGGTTTATCTACCGAGGCAAAGGCATCGAGGACCTGTTGCAGGCCCTGGCCGACGTGTTCAGGCAAGCGCCCGAGTTGCGTGGCCGCGTACGGCTGACATTGGCCGGTGGCACGGCTGCGGAAATGGCGTTCGGCGCGGGGGGCAATTACCTCGACCAGTTGCACAGCCAGATCGCCGACCTCGACCTGGCCGACGCCATCGACTGGCGGCTGAACCTGCCGGCGGATGAGATTGCCGCGACGATCCAGGCCCATCATGTGATGGTGCTGCCCTACCGCGAGTCGAAAAAACTCGGCCTGCTGGGGCGCCAGCGTGGCACCAGCGGTGCGTTGTCATGGGCGGCGGCGTGCGGGCGTGGGGCGATCACTTCGGATGCGCGGGCGTTCGCTGAAGAAGTCGCCAGCGGCAATGGCGCGATCTATCCTCAGGGCGATGTGGCCGCCCTGAGTGCGCAACTGCTGCGTCTGGCCCGTACACCGACGCTGGCGCGGGACTGGGCCGAGCGCGCCGGGGAAATCGGGCGCGAACGTTTGTGGCCGTTGACCGCGCAGCAGTTCAGGCAACTTTTCAAGCAGGCAATTGTGGGAGGTCCCCATGGTGCGTAAGGGCACGTACTTTTTGACGCTTGTGCTGGTCGCGGCGCTGGGCCTGGGCGCTGTGCTCTGGGGGCGCCAGGCCGACGCCGAGAGCCATGTGCTCAAGGGCAGCAAGGTGCTGGTGTGGAAGGACTTTCTGGGCGTTAACGCGCAGTTCCTGTGGTTCAGCCCCGAGCGCTACCAGAAGCAGATCGACCGTCTCAAGGCGCTGGGCCTGGAGTGGGTGCGCCTGGATCTGCATTGGGATCAACTGGAGCCGGTGCAGGGCCAATACCAGGTCGCAACCCTCGACCAATTGGTGAAGAAGCTGCAGGACAACCAGCTCAAGTCGGTGTTCTACCTGGTCGGTTCGGCGCCCTTCGCCACCACCGCGCCGGTGGGCGCGCCTTATCAGGACCAATACCCGCCCAAAGACCCGCACGTGTTTGCCAACCGCATGGCGCTGCTGGCCGAGCGTTACCCCAGCGTGGACGCCTGGCAGGTGTGGAACGAGCCGAACCTGCTCGGCTTCTGGCGCCCGGTGGCCGACCCGGCGGGTTACGCCACGCTGCTGACCACCACCGCCGCGGCGCTGCGCGCCATGCGCCCGGACAAACCGGTGGTGGCCGCCGGCATGGCGTTCTTCAGTGAGATGCCCAACGGCCAGACCATGTTCGACGCCCTGGGCGCGCTGGGTATTGCCAGCCTCAACACGGTGATTGCCTACCACCCCTACACCCAACTGCCCGAGGGCAACGACCCGGCCAACCTGGATTTCATCGCCAAAACCACCGCGCTCAACCAGGCCTTGCGCGCAGGCGGCGTGCAAACGCTGTGGACCACCGAGTGGGGCTGGTCCACCTACACCGGCCCCAAGGACGCCCAGGACATCATCTCGCTGCAAGGCCAGGCCGATTACGTGGTGCGGCGCCTGGCGCTGATGAGCGCGCTGGATTACGACCGCACGTTCCTGTTCACCTTGAGCGACCTCGACCAGCGCGCCAGCGTGCGCGACCAGTCCTACGGCCTGCTTGATATCGACGCCAACCCCAAACCTGTCTACACCGCCTTGAAGTACTTTCTCGACGTAAGCGGGCCGAGCCTCACCCCCGGCGACCCACCCAGCGCCGACCAATTGCCCGACGGCCTGTTCAGTATCGGCTGGACCCGCGCCGATGGGCGCAAGTTGTGGTTTTTCTGGGCGGCCCAGGGCGGCAACGCGCATTTGCCGGGCCTTGCCAGCGCGACGCTGTACGACCCGCTGCGCGGCACGCAAACCCCGGTCAGCGGCACCGGCGGCTTGACCGTGCCGGTCAAATCGAACCTGCAAATTCTGCTATGGGATTGAAGCCAGCCATGCGCATTTTATGGATCCTGCCCTACTCGCCCTGGCCGGCCACCAGCGGCGGCAAGACGCGCCAGTTCCACCTGCTGCGCAGCCTCGCGGCGCGCGGGCACCGGATCACCCTGTTGCTGCATGACAAGCACCCGGTGTCGCTCGCCGACCGTCAGGTGCTGGAGACCTTTCTCGACCACCTGATCGTGCTGCCGCGCCGTCCACTGCGCAGCCTGAAGACCCTGGTGGCCGGGCTGTTTGCGCCCTACCCGCTGCTGGCCAGCGTGAATGGCCTGTCCGCGCCCTTACAGGCGCGCTTCAACCAACTGCTCAACGAGCACTGGGACGTGGTGCAGATCGAGCACACCTACAGCTTCCAACCTTACGAAGACGCACTGGCGCGCACCGCCCAGCCTTTCGTGCTGACCGAACACAACGTCGAATCGGCCCTCGGCGCCGCCACTTACGATCGCCTGCCGAACTGGGCGCTGCCGTTTATTCGCTACGATCAGTGGCGCTACGGCCGCTGGGAACACCGGGTGATGCGCCAGGCGACGCAGGTGGTGGCGGTCACCGACAGCGATGCGCAAACGTTGGCAAAGATCGCCGGCAAGCCGGTGCCGGTGGTGGTCAACGGGGTGGACTGCGACCACTTCGCCGGCGCCCGCCCGGACCCGACCAGCCGCCGCGTGCTGTTTTTGGGCAACTACGAATACGCGCCGAATGTGGACGCCATCGAGTGGGCGCTGGATGAGATCCTGCCCAAGGTCTGGGAGCGCTGCCCGCAGGCGCGCATGAGTGTGTGCGGCTTCGGCATGCCCGACAGTTGGCGCACGCGCTGGCCGGACCCGCGTATCGAGTGGCAGGGGTTCGTGCCCGATCTGCTGAGCCTGCAATCGAGCTGCTCGGTGTTTCTGGCGCCGTTGCGCCACGGGGGCGGCTCCAAGCTCAAGGTGCTCGAAGCGCTGGCGGCCGGCCTGCCGCTGGCGAGCACCGAACAGGGCGTGTCCGGCCTGGACCTGGTGGAAGGCCTGGACTACCTCGGCGCCCAGAGCGCCACCGGACTGGCCGACGCCGTGGTGCGCCTGCTGCAGTTTCCCGACGCCGCCACGCCCATGGGCGAAGCCGGCCGCGCCTACGTGCGCCGCGCCCATGACTGGAGTGTCGCCGCCAGCCAGCTGGAGCGCGTGTACGCCAGCCTTTCACCGCTCACCGAAAAGGAACCCGCATGCGTGTAGGCCTTGATTACCGCACCGTCGGCACCTCGCCGCAATCGGGCATCAGCCGCCAGGTGTATGCGCTGGAAAGCGCCTTGCACACCTTGCCGGGCGTTGCGCTCGAGCGCTTTACCGTGGCGCCGCTGGGGGACGAAACGCGGCTGCAGGCGCACTGCCCGGCCTGGGGCTGCGCGAAAACCGCGATGCACCAGCCGCACAATCGCCTGCGCTTCGAAGCCGGTTTTTTGCCACGGGCGTTGCGCGAGCAGCATATCGATTTGTACATCAGCACCTTCAACATGGGCCTGCCGTTGCCACCCAAACCCAAGGGATTGCGCACTGTGGTGCTGCTGCATGACCTGTTCCAGATCACTCTGGACAATTACCACGCCAACCGCCTGAAGGCGTTGATCTACAAGACCAGCGATCGCCTGTCGATTGCCTACGCGGTGCACAGCGCCGACCGCGTGTGGACGCCGTCGCAGTACAGCGCCGATGAAACCGTGCGCCTGTTTCCCAGAGCGGCGGGCAAGGTTCGCGTACTGCCCAACCAGGTGGACAGCTTTGTCGAACTGGCGGCGGACCTCACTGCGCGGCAAATACCCGAGCGCTACTGGCTGCTGGTGGGCACTCGCGAATTGCGAAAGAACGTGCCGTTTCTGGTGCAGGCCTGGCAGGAGGCCCGTCGGCTGTCCCCTGCCGTGCCGGAACTGGTGCTGGTGGGCAGCCTCGATCATCTGCCGCAAGCCCAGCGCAGCGTGGCGGGGATTCGCGCCTTGAGCGGCGTGTCGGATGCCGAGCTGCACGCGCTGTACCGCCGCGCCGCGCGCCTGTGGCAGCCGTCGTATGCCGAAGGCTTCGGTTTGCCGGTGATCGAGGCGCTGAGCGTCGGCACGCCGGTGGCCGTGGCCAGCGGTACGTCGCTGGATGAAATCACCCCCCCCTCGGCGCCGCGTTTTTCGCCCACCGACGGGCCGGCGCTGGTGCAACTGATGGTGAACCTGGGCGAGCAGCCTGACGAAGAGTCGCCCGAGCAACGCCGGCAGTGGGCGCAGCGCTTCAACCATCAGGCCTATCGCCTGCGCCTGGCGCAACTGATCGAGGAATTGCAATGAGAGACTCCCTGGGCGCCCCTGTCGCGATCCTCTTCGGCCTGCTGTTCGGCGTGATGGCACTGGCGCTGTCACCGGCCAAGGCGTTGCTTGGCGTGGTTGGGCTGGCGGCGGCGGTGACTATCCTGCGCTTTCCGCTGTGGGGCTTGTTGCTGTTCGCCATGCTCGCGACGTTTATGCCGTATTCCACCATCAACCTGGGGATTCGCAGCACGGTCAGCGAGGCGATCCTCGCGCTGACCTGGGGCGCGGTGCTGTGGCAGACGTTTCTCTCGCGCCTGCCGGCGGCGCCCAGCCTGTGGCGCCGGCCCACCGACCAGATGCTGCTGTGGCTGATGCTGTTCAGCGTGTTCCCGTTCATTGTCGGCCAGGTGATCGTCGTCAATGTCGAAACCAGCGGCGTGGCCAACTGGCTGCGCTGGTTGCTGAGCCTGTCGGCGGTGTTTCTGTGCGCCAAACTGCTGGTGGAACCCAAACAGCGCGAGTCGCTGGTGGTCGCCCTGCTGCTGGGCACGCTGGCAATGCTGGTGATGTCGATTGCGGTGTTCGTGCGCACGCGTTCCGGGGCGGGCATTGCGCCGATCCTGGCGCTGCTCAATTACGGCAACTTCGACATGCTCAAATTCGGCCTGGAAGCGATGTCTTCGCGCATGGGCTCGCCGTGGATGCACCCGAACGCCATCGGCGGGATCATGGCGCTGCTGCTGCCCCTGGCGTTCTGCTTCGGCATGACCGAGCGCGGCTGGAAACGCGCACTGGGTCTGGGCGTGGCGTGCCTCGGCGCGGCGGCGCTGCTGCTGGCCAGCAGCCGTGGTGCGATGGTCAGCCTGGCGCTGGTGCTGATGTGGATGGCCACGCGCCGCGTGCCGTACACCGGGCGCCTGCTGATGATCGGCGCGGCGCTGACCGTGGCGCTGGTGCTGGCGTATCCACCATTGCAGGAGCGGCTGGCGACGATATTTTCGTCGGACAACGCCAGTACCGAAATCCGTTTCGACGAGTACCGCATGTTTCCCCAGGCGGTGGCGGCCTATCCGTTCGGCATCGGCTTCAAGGTCGACCCGCCGGTACCGGGCACGCCGTTTCTGGGGATCTCCAACCTGTGGCTGAATTTCATCTACAAGACCGGCATTGTCGGCATGCTGCTGTTCGTCGCCGTGACCGTGCGCTGGTGGCGCGAGGCGCGCCCGGAACGCGGCCCGATCCGCCTGACCAAGGACAATGCGCTGTGGCTCGGCAGCACTGCCGGGATCCTCGCGGCGCTGGTCAGCGGGTTGTTCGACCACTACTTCAGTTTTGCGGTGGTGATGGTGGCGCTGTTCTGGCTGATGGTGGGGCTCAATGTGCTGGAAGCACGCCGCCTGTTTGCGGCGCGCGTGCCGCAGGTCAAGCGCGTGGCCCATCGCAAACCGCTAACTGATGGCGCACGTCCCTGATGCTTGGCTCCGCCGCCTGGCTGACGCTGGCGACCCTGTTGGGCCTGTGCCTGGGGTTTGCGCGTGAATGGCTGCTGGTGGCGGCCTGGGGCGCGGGCGAGCGCAGTGACGCCTTCCTGATCGCGCTGTTTTTGCCCGAGGCGCTGCGCATGTCGTTGGCCGGCGGTGTGCTGAGTGCCGCGGCGTTGCCACTGTATCTGCAGCGCAAGGATGCCGAGCGCCTGGGCTGGCTGACCGTGCTGTTCCCGGCCCTGATGGCGATTGCATTGGTCACCAGCCTGCTGCTGACGCTGTTGGCGCCGTGGCTGGTGCAACTGCTGGGGCCGGGGTTGGCGGACAGCGCCACGGCACTCGCCGCCGGCAATCTGCAGGTGGTCGCCTGGTGCGTGCCGGGCCTGATGCTGCACGCACTGTTCAGCATTCCTTTGCAGGCCGGTGAGCGGTTTGTGTTGGCGGGGCTGGGCTCGTTACTGTTCAACCTGCCGCCGGTGACCTACCTTGCCCTGGCCGGAACCGCGACCGCGCCGCACACGCTGGCCCTGGCGTGCCTGGCCGGCAGCCTGCTGATGCCGCTGGCGCTGTTGCCGTCGATCTGGCGCCAGGGTTGGCGACCGTGGCGCTGGCAGTGGTCGGCGGCGCCGTTGCGGGAGCTGGGCCAACGCATCGGCCCCTTGTTGCTGAGCAACGGTGCGAGCCAGGGCCTGGCGTTGATCGAACGGCTGGTGGCGTCGCTGCTGGGCGAAGGCGCGGTGACCTGGGTGAACCTGGCGCGCAAGCTGATGAACCTGCCGCTGATTGCGCTGATGAGCCTCAATCAGGTGCTGCTGGGCATGATGAGCCGCCGCCAGGGCGATGCGCGGCTGGCCCTGCTCAAACGCGGTCTGGACACCGCGAGCATGCTGACCCTGCCCGCCGGGGTCGGCCTGGTGGCGGCGGCACCGAGCCTGGTGGCGCTGCTGTTGCCCAGGCAGTCGGCGGACTCGCCGTTACCGCTGCTGCTGGCATGGTTCGCAGTGCCACTGGTGTTCGGCGCGTGGAACGCACTGCTGGCGCGTTATGCCTATGCGGCCGGTGACACACGCCAGCCCCTGCGCTGCGAACTGCTCGGCAGCCTGGTCAATGTGCTGCTGCTGGGCGCCCTGCCTTTCATGTTCGGCCTGGCCGGTATTCCCTTGGCCGCGCTGGCCGGGGTGATCTGCACGGCGTTGTTGTTGATGCAGCGTCAGGCGCTGCTTGGCGCCCTGCCCTGGGCCAGGCACTGGCTGCTGAGCGCAGCACTGATGCTGCTGGCGGGGTTGCTGCTGTTTCGAATTGACGGCGTGTGGCTGCAACTGGGGCTCAGCACCCTGGCCGGGGCCTTGGTGTTGCTGGGCATGGGGCTGTGGCTCAAGCCGTGGCGCAAGGCATGAATGATCGATCGGGAAGACGCCCATGAAACATCGTTGGATTCAAATGGATATCGCCAAAGGCATCGGCATCCTGGTGATCGTGTTCGCTCACAGCTGGTTCGTGGCGAACTCACGGGACCTGATGTACCCGATACTGGCGTCGTTCGTCATACCGCTGTTCTTCTTTTTATCCGGGGTATTTTTCAAGCCGGAACAGCCGTTTGTGGAGATGGCCGTGCGCAAGGCCGACGGCCTGCTCAAGCCGTTTTTTTTCACCCTGCTGCTGTATGTCAGCCTGCGTGCGCTGCTGCGCGACCAACCCTTGCTGCCGGACATTGGCGGCGTGTTCTATGCCTCGGTGGACACCATTCCGTGGCAGGCCATGTGGTTTCTGCCGCACATGTGGGTGGCGATCCTGTTCAGTTGGGTGATGCTGCGCCTGATCCTGCGGCTGAAGCTTGCGCCGTGGGCCAGTGCCCTGCTGCTTGCCGTGCAATTGCTGCTCGGGATCTGGATGTTGCCGCTGTTCTGGCAATGGCCGGTGACGCTCGGCGAGCACACCTGGGTACTGCCGGGGCTGCCGTTCAGCCTGGATATCACGCTGATCAGCAGCGCCTGCTTCATCGCCGGCTACCTGCTGCGCGACTGGCTGCGCACGCACCCTGGCAGTTGGCTGACGCTGTTGATCGCGGTGGTGGTGTTCGCCGTGTTGTTCGACTTGACCTGGGACACCATGGACCTGGCGCAACGGCGTTATGACCACTGGTTGTGGACCAGCCTGCTGGCGGTGATTGGCATGTATGCGTGCTGGGCGTTGGCGAAGGTGTTGACGGTCTCGGCGCTGGTGACGCGGGCGATGACCTACATCGGTCAGTCAACGCTGATCCTGCTGATTTTTCACGGGGAGATTCAGCACAAGACCTTCGACCTGATGCAACGCCTGGGGCTGCATCCGTTCCTGGCGGCGGGTGTGGGTTTGGTGGTGGCGGTGGTGGGGCCATTGCTGATCGGGGAGGTGATCAAGCGGGTGGCGGTTCTGCGTTTTTTCTATTTCCCGTTTCCGGTGGCGAAGCAACGCTGAGGCGGCTGTGGCAGCGGGCAAGCCCGCTCCCACGGGGGTGGTGGGTTAGTCGTCGAGTTGTTGGGGGGCTTTGGCGCCGGGCTTGCCGGGTTTGCCCTTGGCGGGGGCAGGTTCGGCTGGCGCAGCTTCTGCGGCGGCGGCGGCCTCTTTCTCGGCCATGGGCATCTGGTCGATGGTGCTGAAGAACTCCTTGAGGTCGAGGGTATCCGGAGGCACGGTCTTCTCGAGCTTCTTCTCGCCGTCCTTGCCGATCAGGATCACCTTGGTGCCGCTGCCGGCGCCCAGCTTGAGGGCACGGATCAGCGCATTGGTTTCAGGCGGCGTGAGCTTTTTGTTGTCCTTGGCCTCCTTGGCGAACTTTTCCCCTTCGGCGCCGATACTGCCGAACTTGACGGTGTAGAACACCATGTTGCGCTCTTCGAACGACTGCTTGTTGGCAGGCTCGTCCAGCTGCTTCTGCAGCGTGGACAATGTGGCGTTACCGGAATCGAGCTCCACCACCACCAGCGGACGGGCCTTGCCCATGTCCTGCTTGAGCGGGTTGATATCATCCGCGGCCAACAGCGGCCCCGTAAAAGCCATCAAGGTAGCCAGGGTCAGCGACCGGATGAGCATGCGCACCTCCTTTGAATTGCGTGCAGGTTCTTGAGTTTCATGTGTGCGACCGTCAATTTCAAGGATGATTCCTACGCCGGGTTCTGAAAGCGTAGGTCAGGACGCGCGCCGCGCAAGGGATCAGGCCGGTTGGGCAGTGATTGTTTCTTCTGATTGCACGAACCTCAGAGGCCATTCCAGTGTGGCCAATGCCGGGCGAATACCGGGGCCACTATCGGGTCGGCATCCACCTGCGCCAGGGTGTGGGCAAAGCCCGGGGCCAATGCGCTCAACGCTCCCCGCGCGCCGTCCCAGCGTGACACCGCCGCCGCCATGATGCCCAAAGCGTTCGGCGCATGGTTGGGCGCGAACAACTGTTCGGCAAACTGATCGGCAAACACCACCCAGGCCTGGTGCAGGTAGCGTCGTGTGCCGGTGACCAGTTGCGCCTGCAGCGCCTGATCGACGTCGCCCAGCCAGCGTTGCGGGTAGTCGATGATGCCAATGGCCGAATAGCAATTGGCAGCGATGTACAGCAGGCCACGCAGAATTTGCCCGCGATTGCCGGCCAGCAGGCCGGCGTCGGGAAACTCCAGGCCGAGGTGGATCAGGATGGCCGCGCTTTCGGTGAGGACCTGCCCATCGGGTGTGACCAGGGTAGGGATCTGTTTGAGCGGATTGATTCGCGCAAGCGCTTCACTGCCCTCGCCCTCATGCCAGGAACTGGCGTCCACGCGGTGCCACGGCACGGCGCAACGTTGCAGGGCAATCTCGATCATGCACGAGCCGGATTCGTCGGTGCCGTAGAGCGTATACATGGTGCTGCCTCCTTCAAAACAGCCCCATCTGTCCGCCGACCAGGGTGCTGAAATCGTCATCCACGAACGGCAGGATCGCCTCCGCCACCGGCTGCAATTGTCGCGTCACGTAGTGATCGTAGTCGATCGGCGCCTGCCGCACTTCCAGCGGCTCCGGGCCGTTGACGCTGATCACGTAGCTGATCCAGCCGCCACGCTGGTACTGGCGCGGGCGGCCCAGGCGGTCGTTGTAGTCATCAGCCAGGCGCGCGGCGCGTACATGGGGCGGCACGTTGCGCTCGTAGTCGTCCAGGCGCCGGCGCAGACGTTTGCGATAGATCAGCAGTTCATCGAACTCGCCGCTCACGGTGCGGCGCACGTAGTCGCGAATGTAATCCTGATGGGGCTGGCGGTGGAAGATGCGCTGGTAAAGCTCCTGCTGGAACCGCCGGGCCAGGGGCGACCAGTCGCTGCGCACGGTCTCGAGGCCCTTGTAGACCATCTCTTCGCTGCCGTCGGCGCGCACCACCAGTCCGGCGTAGCGTTTCTTGCTGCCCTCCTCCGCGCCACGGATGGTCGGCATCAGAAAGCGCGTGAAGTGGGTCTCGAACTGCAGCTCCAGTGCACTGTGCAGGCCGAACGCCGTCTGCAGGTGCGCGCGCCACCACTCGTTGACGTGGGCGACCAGCGCCTGGCCGATGCGGCTGGCGTCCTCCTGGGCGTGGGCGCTGCCGAGCCAGACGAAGGTAGAGTCGGTGTCGCCGTAGATCACTTCATAGCCCTGGGCTTCAACCAGCTTGCGGGTCTGGCGCATGATTTCATGGCCCCGCAGGGTAATCGACGAGGCCAGGCGCGTGTCGAAGAACCGGCAACCGCTGGAACCGAGGACGCCGTAGAAGGCGTTCATGATAATTTTCAGGGCCTGGGACAGCGGCGCGTTGCGCTCACGCTTGGCCACCTCGCGGCCTTCGGAAACCCGCGCGACGATAGCGGGCAGGCAGTGCCGGGTGCGGGAAAAACGCGCGCCGCGAAAACCTTCCACCGAGTCGCTGTCGTCGGGGTGCTTAAGACCTTCGATCAGGCCCACCGGGTCGATCAGGAAGCTGCGGATGATCGACGGGTAGAGGCTTTTGTAGTCCAGCACCAGCACCGATTCATACAGGCCCGGACGCGAATCCATGACAAAGCCGCCGGGGCTGGCCTGGGGTGGTTTGTCGCCCAGGTTCGGCGCAACGAAGCCCTGACGGTGCATCAGCGGCAGGTACAGGTGGGTAAAGGCGGCGACGGAACCACCGTTGCGGTCGGCCGGCAACCCGGTGACGCTGGCCCGCTCCAGCAGGAACTTGAGCAGCTCGGTCCTGGCGAAGATCCGCGTGACCAGCTCGCAGTCCTTGAGGTTGTAGCGCGCCAGGGCGGGCTTGTCCTCGGCGAACATGCGGTTGATTTCGTCCATGCGCTGATACGGCGTGGAAATATCCTTGCCTTCGCCGAGCAGGGTTTGCGCGACGTTTTCCAGGCTGAAGGACTCAAAACTCCAGGTGGCCGAGCGCAGGGCTTCGATGCCGTCGATGATCAGGCGCCCGGCGGCGGCGGCGAAGTAATGATTGCGGCTGCCATGTTCGCGCCACGCCATCGGCTCGTCGCCACGACCAAGCATCAGCGGCACATTGAGGCGCTGGGCATGTTCGTGGAGCACGCGCAGGTCGAACTGCACCACATTCCAGCCGATGATCGCATCGGGATCATGGGTGGCGAGCCAGAGGTTGAGGGCCTCGATCAGTTGAGCACGGGTGTCGCAGTAGTCGAGCTTGAAGTCCACCTCGCAGGCGTTGTTCGGCGGGCCGAGCATGTACACCTGACGCTCGCCGCAACCTTGCAGGCCAATGCAATAGAGATCGCCCTGGGCGGTGGTTTCAATGTCCAGGGACACCAGCTTGAGCGGCGGGCGGTAGTCGGCGGCGGGTTTCATCTGCGCGTCGAGCAAGGTGCCGTCGGCATCGGGGGTGCCACCGAACCACACCGGGGCGGTGATGAAGCGCTCCATCATGTAGCGCTCGGGCGGGCGCACGTCGCCCTCGTAGACGTCAACGCCGGCGGTGCGCAGGCGCTTTTCCAGGTCCATTGCCTGGCGGTGCTGGCGCGTATACAGGCCAAGGACCGGGCGGTGATGGAAATCGCACAACTGCAACGGCCGCAGCTCGATGTCGCGCTCGTCCTTGAGCAGCCAGTCGAGCGGTTTGCGATGGGCTTCGGGGATGAACATCACCGAGGTCTGTACGGGCAGGCGGACAAACCTGGGCCCCTGGTCGGTGGCCAGCCAGAAGCTGACCTGCGTGCCCTCCGGGGTGTCGCGCCAATGCCGGGTCAGGACGAAACCCTGCTGTAAATCCACCGTGCCGCACCTCAAACATTGCGTTCAGGGCGTGATTCTACCCGGCATCCGGCCGGACGCGGCAGGTTAACGTTCGCGCGGAGCCTAATCTGACAAATTTGTTGCAAAACGCTAATAACAATTACTATCATTTGCGCCGGAGTCGTATCCGCGCAGTGAGGACGCGCAACGCTGTTGCCCTTTTCCCTCACATTGACGGTTCTCCGTCAGGATCGACCATGCCCACCTGTAACCGACTCGCCGTGCCGTTTCGCCCTACCCTGCTCGCCCTTTGCTGCTCCCTGAGCCTTACCGCACAGGCTGCTACCCCGGCCGATCCGACTACGCGCCAGGACGGCAACACACTGGAATTGGGCGCCACCAACATCAGCGCCGACGCACCCGCGCCGAACGCGCTGCCACCGGCGTACAGCGGCGGACAGGTGGCACGCGGTGGCCAATTGGGTGTGCTGGGCAATCAGGACATCATGGATGTGCCGTTCAGCATGGCGGCCTATACCGAGAAGTTGATCCGCGACCAGCAGGCCGAAACGGTGGCCGATGTGCTGCTCAACGACTCGTCCGTGCGTCAGGCCTCGGGGTATGCAAACCAGGCGCAGGTCTTTGTGATTCGCGGCCTGCCACTTAATGGTGACGACATTTCCTTCAACGGCCTGTACGGCATTCTGCCACGTCAGATCATGTCCACCGACGCGCTGGAGCGCGTGGAAGTGTTCAAGGGCCCCAATGCCTTTATCAACGGCGTCACGCCGGGCGGCTCGGGCATTGGCGGCGGCGTGAACCTGCAACCCAAACGCGCCGATGATGTGCCGCTGCGCCGCTTCAGCACCGATATCAGCAGTGATGGCCGGGTGGGCGAGCATCTGGATGTGGGCCAGCGGTTTGGCGAGGGCAATCGGTTTGGCGCGCGGGTGAATATTTCCCAGCGCGAAGGGGATACCGGCATTGATGACGAGAACCAGCGGGCCAAGCTGTTCGCCGTCGGCCTGGATTATCGTGGCGATGCCCTGCGTTTATCGGGTGATTTCGTTTACCAGAAACAGCGCGTCAACGGCGGCCGTAACTCGGTGTTCCTGGGCACCGGCGTCACCCACATCCCGAGTGCACCCTCGGCCGATACCAACTACGCGCCACGCTGGAACGCGACCAACATCGAGGACACGCTGGGCATGCTGCGCGGCGAATACGACCTCAACGACACCTGGACCGCCTACCTTGCCGCCGGCGCCAAACACACCAATGAAAGCGGGCGCTATTCGTCGGTGACCCTGACCGATAACTTGGGCACGGCCAAGGTGACCGGTTCGCGCATCGCCCATCAGGAAGACAACACCAGCCTGATGACCGGTCTCAATGGCAAGTTCCAGACCGGTGCGGTCAGCCACCAACTGAACCTCGGCCTGACAGGCACCTGGACGCAGGCGCGCAATGCCTACGAGTTCGACTTTACGCCCAATGCCAGCAACCTCTACCACCCTTCCAGCGACATTGCACAACCGCTGCGCGGCACGGTGAACGGCGGTGACCTGGGTGACCCCGGCATCACCGCCAAGACGTTCGTGCGCAGTGCGGCCATCTCTGACACCTTTGGTTTCCTGGATGACCGTCTGCTGTTCACCGCAGGGCTGCGCCATCAGGAAATGGTCATGCAGAACTATGCGTATGGTTCCGGCCCGCGCAGCTCCAACTACACGGCGTCAATCAACACGCCGGTTTACGGGATCGTGTTCAAACCCTGGGAGCATGTGTCGTTTTATGCCAACCATATCGAAGGCTTGACCCAGGGGCCGACGGCGCCGGTGTCGTCCGGTGGCCTGACGGTGACCAATGGTGCACAAGCCTACGCGCCCGCCCGCTCGAAACAGACTGAAGCGGGGGTAAAACTGGACATGGGCACCTACGGCGCAACGCTGGGTGTGTACCGTATCGAGCAGCCGAGTGATGGTTACTCGATCCAGACTGGCGCGACCACCGCCGCCTATGTGCGCGAAGGCCAGCAAATCAACCAGGGGGTGGAGCTGAATGTCTTCGGTGAGCCTGTGAGTGGTTTGCGTTTGCTCGGTGGCGTAACGGTAATGAAGACCGAGCTCAAGGACACGCTCAATGGCGCCAACGACGGCAATCGCGCAATCGGTGTGCCTTCGTTCCAGCTCAATGCGGGGGTGGATTGGGATGTGCCGGGCCTGCAGGGCGCAACCCTCAGCGGTCGCATGCTGCGCACTGGCGGCCAGTATGCCGATGCGGCCAACAACCTGAGTCTGCTGGCCTGGAATCGCTTCGACCTGGGTGCGCGCTATACCTTCAAGGTGGATCAGCGCGATGTGACGCTTGGCGCCAATGTGGAGAATGTCGCCAATGAGAAATACTGGGAGTCGGCGTTGGGGGGTTACCTGAGTCAGGGTGAACCGCGTGTTGCCAAGTTGTCGGCGACGATCGATTTTTAATCGCCATCGAAACCGGGCATCGCTATCGATGCCCGCTTGGGTCACGCCTGGCGAGCGGCGCCCAGGTAGCTTTCGATATTGCCCATCTGGTCGTCCCAGCCACGGGAGTTCATCTTGAACGCCTTCTGACGACGGGCTTCAGGCACCTTGTCGAAACCGGATTCGACCACCCGCAACAAAATGCCTGGTGCACGGTCCTCGATGGTAAATTCCACCAGCGTCGGGGTTTCGTTGTCGTAGTCGACGCCCTCCAGCACCGCGAAGGGATGCCAATGGAAAGAGAACACGGTTTGCGGCAGGATGCGTTCGATTCTGGCTTTCCAGACCACATGTTCGTAGCCCGGATAAGTGATCGGCGCTTCGACGGTCTCCCCTTCGACAAAGCGCTTGCCCTTGAGGGCAACGCCGAACCAGGCGCCAAATTGCTCGGCATCGGTGAGTGCTTCCCACACCTTTTTACGTGAAGCGTTGAGCAGAATTTTCCGCTCGATGCGATCCAATACGTGCATAAGTCACCTCCTCCATTGACCTTAGGTGACATCGACAGATGCGCAACCCGGGTTGCGCGCGATGATGCCCCCGTCCTTGACCAAGCCAATGGTTATGACTGACCCGTTGCAGGGAAGTTGCTTTTGTAATCTGCGCGCTAACGGCTTGATCTAGACGCGCGGGTCACCTGGCGCCTTGCTCGGCGTCGCGTACTGCGGCTTCAGGTGGCCCTCCTGGTCGAGCAGCCAGGCGTCCATGATCTGCCTGACCACAGGGCCGGCCACGCGTCCGCCGGCTTCGCCGTTTTCAATCATCACCGAGATCACGATTTTAGGGTGCTCGGCCGGCGCGAAGCCGACGAACAAGGCGTTGTCACGATGGCGCTCCAGGGTCTTGTCGCGGTTGTAACGCTCGCCCTGCTTGATCGCCACCACCTGCGCCGTACCACTCTTGCCGGCGATGCGGTATTGCGCACCCTGTGCCGCAGCCCGAGCGATGCCGCGCGGGTCGTGCATCACCAGTTGCATGCCGTGATTGACCTGCTCCCAGTCACGCGGATCCTTGAGAACGACATTGGGCATCGGGTTTTCGTCCACCGGCGGCACACCGTTGATGGTCTTGGCCAGATGCGGCCGATTCCACACGCCCTTGTTGGCGATCAAGGCCGTGGCCTGGGCCAACTGCAACGGCGTGACCTGCATATAGCCCTGGCCGATACCGAGGATCACGGTTTCGCCGGGGAACCAGGGTTGACGTCTGGTCGCGCGCTTCCAGGCCTGAGATGGCATGAGTCCTGCGGACTCTTCGAACATGTCCAGCGAGACTTTCTGGCCGAGGCCGAATTCGGACAGGTAGTCGTGCAGGCGGTCGATGCCCAGCTTGTGGGCGAGGTCGTAGAAGTAGGTGTCGTTGGAGCGCATGATCGCCGCATCCATGTCCACCCAGCCGTCGCCACTGTGGTTCCAGTTGCGGTATTTGTGATCGAAATCCGGCAGTTGATAGTAGCCCGGGTCGAACACACGGGTTTGCGGGGTGACGACGCCACTGTCCAGGCCCGCGATGGCCACTTCCGGCTTGATGGTTGAGCCTGGGGCGTACAAGCCTCTGAGGACGCGGTTGAACAGCGGTCGGTCAATGGAGTCGTGCAGTGCGGCGTACTCCTTGAAACTGATACCGGTGACGAACAGGTTCGGATCGAAACTGGGTTTGCTGACCATGGCCAGTACTTCGCCGGTTTGCGGATCGAGAGCGACCACCGAGCCACGACGGTCGCCCAGGGCCTCTTCGGCGGCTTCCTGAAGGTGAACGTCGAGGCTCAGGACAATATTTTTACCGGGGATCGGATCAGTGTGCTTCAGCACTCGTAATACACGGCCCTGGGCATTGGTCTCGACTTCTTCATAGCCGACATGACCGTGCAACTCGGATTCGTAGAAGCGTTCAATACCGGTTTTACCGATGGACTGGGTGCCACGGTACTCCACCGAATCCAGGGCTTTGGATTCTTTCTCGTTGATACGACCAACGTAGCCGATGGAGTGTGCGAAATGCGCGCCGAGCGGGTAATGCCGAACGAACTGAGGTTCGACATCCACTCCGGGCAGACGGAATTCGTTAACCGCAAACAGAGCGATCTGTTCTTCCGTCAGTTCGTAAAACAATGTGACAGGAACGAAAGGATGACGTGCCTGCTTCAATGCCTTGTCGAATACCGCACGGTCTTCGGCAGGCAAGTGCAGCAGGCTGACGATGGCGTCCAGCTCCCCCTTGAGATCAGTGGCGCGCTCCCGGGTGATGGTGAGGTTGTAACTGGGACGGTTGTCAGCCAGCACCACGCCGTTACGGTCATAAATAAGGCCGCGGGTTGGGGTGATGGGCAGAACATGGACACGGTTGTTTTCAGAGATCGTGGAGTGGTAATCGAACTGCACCACCTGCAGGAAATACAAGCGGCCCACCAGGGCACAGGTGATGCCAATCACCAGCAGGGCGCAGGCCAGCAGGCGCTTGTTGACCAAGCTATTTTCTTTTTCGTGATCTTTGATCGGTATGGGTCCTGGCATTTCTACAGCATCTCGTTGAAGAAGGTCGACGCCGCATCCTGCGGAAAGAGATCAATCCTTGTGAAAAGGTGGTGCACCATACCAAAAATGCAGAAACACTTTGCATCGATTTCCCGAACGGCAGGTCGGTGATGACGTCGGACGTCGATCAAAACGGTGCACGTTTAGTGAATACTTTTCCAACGCCCAAAACAAAACCCCATCTGCTTTCGCAAATGGGGTTTCGGAATTTAATCTTGACGATGACCTACTCTCACATGGGGAAACCCCACACTACCATCGGCGATGCATCGTTTCACTACTGAGTTCGGGATGGGATCAGGTGGTTCCAATGCTCTATGGTCGTCAAGAAATTCGGGTACTGAGTCGCGGCCAGAGGGCCTCGCTTCAGCAAATTGGGTATGTGACAGCTGTCGGTGTTTTGTGAGCGTCGAACTTTCGGTTCATCTCGTCTTCACACACCGCAATCTGATGCTTCTACTTGTTTCCAAGTCAGGAGTAGTCAAATTGCTTGGGTGTTATATGGTCAAGCCTCACGGGCAATTAGTATTGGTTAGCTCAACGCCTCACAGCGCTTACACACCCAACCTATCAACGTCGTAGTCTTCGACGGCCCTTCAGGGAACTCAAGGTTCCAGTGAGATCTCATCTTGAGGCTAGTTTCCCGCTTAGATGCTTTCAGCGGTTATCTATTCCGAACATAGCTACCCGGCAATGCCACTGGCGTGACAACCGGAACACCAGAGGTTCGTCCACTCCGGTCCTCTCGTACTAGGAGCAGCCCCTCTCAAATCTCAAACGTCCACGGCAGATAGGGACCGAACTGTCTCACGACGTTCTAAACCCAGCTCGCGTACCACTTTAAATGGCGAACAGCCATACCCTTGGGACCGGCTTCAGCCCCAGGATGTGATGAGCCGACATCGAGGTGCCAAACACCGCCGTCGATATGAACTCTTGGGCGGTATCAGCCTGTTATCCCCGGAGTACCTTTTATCCGTTGAGCGATGGCCCTTCCATACAGAACCACCGGATCACTAAGACCTACTTTCGTACCTGCTCGACGTGTCTGTCTCGCAGTCAAGCGCGCTTTTGCCTTTATACTCTACGACCGATTTCCGACCGGTCTGAGCGCACCTTCGTACTCCTCCGTTACTCTTTAGGAGGAGACCGCCCCAGTCAAACTACCCACCATACACTGTCCTCGATCCGGATAACGGACCTGAGTTAGAACCTCAAAGTTGCCAGGGTGGTATTTCAAGGTTGGCTCCACGCAGACTGGCGTCCACGCTTCAAAGCCTCCCACCTATCCTACACAAGCAAATTCAAAGTCCAGTGCAAAGCTATAGTAAAGGTTCACGGGGTCTTTCCGTCTAGCCGCGGATACACTGCATCTTCACAGCGATTTCAATTTCACTGAGTCTCGGGTGGAGACAGCGCCGCCATCGTTACGCCATTCGTGCAGGTCGGAACTTACCCGACAAGGAATTTCGCTACCTTAGGACCGTTATAGTTACGGCCGCCGTTTACCGGGGCTTCGATCAAGAGCTTCGCGTTAGCTAACCCCATCAATTAACCTTCCGGCACCGGGCAGGCGTCACACCCTATACGTCCACTTTCGTGTTTGCAGAGTGCTGTGTTTTTAATAAACAGTCGCAGCGGCCTGGTATCTTCGACCGGCATGAGCTTACGGAGCAAGTCCTTCACCCTCACCGGCGCACCTTCTCCCGAAGTTACGGTGCCATTTTGCCTAGTTCCTTCACCCGAGTTCTCTCAAGCGCCTTGGTATTCTCTACCCAACCACCTGTGTCGGTTTGGGGTACGGTTCCTGGTTACCTGAAGCTTAGAAGCTTTTCTTGGAAGCATGGCATCAACCACTTCGTGTTCTAAAAGAACACTCGTCATCAGCTCTCGGCCTTAAGATCCCGGATTTACCTAAGATCTCAGCCTACCACCTTAAACTTGGACAACCAACGCCAAGCTGGCCTAGCCTTCTCCGTCCCTCCATCGCAATAACCAGAAGTACAGGAATATTAACCTGTTTTCCATCGACTACGCTTTTCAGCCTCGCCTTAGGGACCGACTAACCCTGCGTCGATTAACGTTGCGCAGGAAACCTTGGTCTTTCGGCGTGGGTGTTTTTCACACCCATTGTCGTTACTCATGTCAGCATTCGCACTTCTGATACCTCCAGCAAGCTTCTCAACTCACCTTCACAGGCTTACAGAACGCTCCTCTACCGCATCACTTACGTGATACCCGTAGCTTCGGTGTATGGTTTGAGCCCCGTTACATCTTCCGCGCAGGCCGACTCGACTAGTGAGCTATTACGCTTTCTTTAAAGGGTGGCTGCTTCTAAGCCAACCTCCTAGCTGTCTAAGCCTTCCCACATCGTTTCCCACTTAACCATAACTTTGGGACCTTAGCTGACGGTCTGGGTTGTTTCCCTTTTCACGACGGACGTTAGCACCCGCCGTGTGTCTCCCATGCTCGGCACTTGTAGGTATTCGGAGTTTGCATCGGTTTGGTAAGTCGGGATGACCCCCTAGCCGAAACAGTGCTCTACCCCCTACAGTGATACATGAGGCGCTACCTAAATAGCTTTCGAGGAGAACCAGCTATCTCCGAGCTTGATTAGCCTTTCACTCCGATCCACAGGTCATCCGCTAACTTTTCAACGGTAGTCGGTTCGGTCCTCCAGTTAGTGTTACCCAACCTTCAACCTGCCCATGGATAGATCGCCCGGTTTCGGGTCTATTCCCAGCGACTAGACGCCCTATTAAGACTCGCTTTCGCTACGCCTCCCCTATTCGGTTAAGCTCGCCACTGAAAATAAGTCGCTGACCCATTATACAAAAGGTACGCAGTCACCCAACAAAGTGGGCTCCCACTGCTTGTACGCATACGGTTTCAGGATCTATTTCACTCCCCTCTCCGGGGTTCTTTTCGCCTTTCCCTCACGGTACTAGTTCACTATCGGTCAGTCAGTAGTATTTAGCCTTGGAGGATGGTCCCCCCATATTCAGACAAAGTTTCTCGTGCTCCGTCCTACTCGATTTCATGACTAAGAGATTTTCGCGTACAGGGCTATCACCCACTATGGCCGCACTTTCCAGAGCGTTCCGCTAATCTCAAAGCCACTTAAGGGCTAGTCCCCGTTCGCTCGCCACTACTAAGGGAATCTCGGTTGATTTCTTTTCCTCAGGGTACTTAGATGTTTCAGTTCCCCTGGTTCGCCTCTTACGCCTATGTATTCAGCGTAAGATAACCATCTTATGATGGCTGGGTTCCCCCATTCAGACATCTCCGGATCAAAGTCTGTTTGCCGACTCCCCGAAGCTTTTCGCAGGCTACCACGTCTTTCATCGCCTCTGACTGCCAAGGCATCCACCGTATGCGCTTCTTCACTTGACCATATAACCCCAAGCAATCTGGTTATACTGTGAAGACAACATTCGCCGAAAATTCGAATTTCTCAGTTAAGAGAACTCACAAATTTTACCTTAGCCTGATCCGTTACCAGTGAAAGTAACGTTCAGTCTATCTTTCTATCACATACCCAAATTTTTAAAGAACGATCTAATCAAAGACTAGAAATCAATATTCACGTCAGAATATTCATTTCTAAACTCTAACAGCAGAAGCAGTTAATGGTGGAGCCAAACGGGATCGAACCGTTGACCTCCTGCGTGCAAGGCAGGCGCTCTCCCAGCTGAGCTATGGCCCCATAACAAAATTGGTGGGTCTGGGCAGATTCGAACTGCCGACCTCACCCTTATCAGGGGTGCGCTCTAACCAACTGAGCTACAGACCCAATTTCGAGCGCGTAACTGATTAGCTAAGAGCTATCAGCTTGGAGCTTAAAGCTGCTTCTATCGTCTTCTTCAATGAATCAAGCAATTCGTGTGGGAACTTATGGAGCAGCTGATGTCGTCGATTAAGGAGGTGATCCAGCCGCAGGTTCCCCTACGGCTACCTTGTTACGACTTCACCCCAGTCATGAATCACACCGTGGTAACCGTCCTCCCGAAGGTTAGACTAGCTACTTCTGGTGCAACCCACTCCCATGGTGTGACGGGCGGTGTGTACAAGGCCCGGGAACGTATTCACCGCGACATTCTGATTCGCGATTACTAGCGATTCCGACTTCACGCAGTCGAGTTGCAGACTGCGATCCGGACTACGATCGGTTTTGTGGGATTAGCTCCACCTCGCGGCTTGGCAACCCTCTGTACCGACCATTGTAGCACGTGTGTAGCCCAGGCCGTAAGGGCCATGATGACTTGACGTCATCCCCACCTTCCTCCGGTTTGTCACCGGCAGTCTCCTTAGAGTGCCCACCATTACGTGCTGGTAACTAAGGACAAGGGTTGCGCTCGTTACGGGACTTAACCCAACATCTCACGACACGAGCTGACGACAGCCATGCAGCACCTGTCTCAATGTTCCCGAAGGCACCAATCTATCTCTAGAAAGTTCATTGGATGTCAAGGCCTGGTAAGGTTCTTCGCGTTGCTTCGAATTAAACCACATGCTCCACCGCTTGTGCGGGCCCCCGTCAATTCATTTGAGTTTTAACCTTGCGGCCGTACTCCCCAGGCGGTCAACTTAATGCGTTAGCTGCGCCACTAAAAGCTCAAGGCTTCCAACGGCTAGTTGACATCGTTTACGGCGTGGACTACCAGGGTATCTAATCCTGTTTGCTCCCCACGCTTTCGCACCTCAGTGTCAGTATTAGTCCAGGTGGTCGCCTTCGCCACTGGTGTTCCTTCCTATATCTACGCATTTCACCGCTACACAGGAAATTCCACCACCCTCTACCATACTCTAGTCAGTCAGTTTTGAATGCAGTTCCCAGGTTGAGCCCGGGGATTTCACATCCAACTTAACAAACCACCTACGCGCGCTTTACGCCCAGTAATTCCGATTAACGCTTGCACCCTCTGTATTACCGCGGCTGCTGGCACAGAGTTAGCCGGTGCTTATTCTGTCGGTAACGTCAAAACAATCACGTATTAGGTAACTGCCCTTCCTCCCAACTTAAAGTGCTTTACAATCCGAAGACCTTCTTCACACACGCGGCATGGCTGGATCAGGCTTTCGCCCATTGTCCAATATTCCCCACTGCTGCCTCCCGTAGGAGTCTGGACCGTGTCTCAGTTCCAGTGTGACTGATCATCCTCTCAGACCAGTTACGGATCGTCGCCTTGGTGAGCCATTACCCCACCAACTAGCTAATCCGACCTAGGCTCATCTGATAGCGCAAGGCCCGAAGGTCCCCTGCTTTCTCCCGTAGGACGTATGCGGTATTAGCGTCCGTTTCCGAACGTTATCCCCCACTACCAGGCAGATTCCTAGGCATTACTCACCCGTCCGCCGCTCTCAAGAGAAGCAAGCTTCTCTCTACCGCTCGACTTGCATGTGTTAGGCCTGCCGCCAGCGTTCAATCTGAGCCATGATCAAACTCTTCAGTTCAAACATCTTTGGGTTTTTAAGAAACCCTAAACTTGGCTCAGCAATCGTTGGTTATTCTTTGATTTCTCGCGGAGTAACTTGTGATGCTGATAATCTTGTTGACTATCAGTCTGACTCCACAAGCACCCACACGAATTGCTTGATTCAGTTGTTAAAGAGCGGTTGGTTAAGATCTTTCGTCTCAACCGAGGCGCGCATTCTACAGCAGCCTCATTTGCTGTCAAGTGATTATTTTCAGAAGCTTTCGAAGAATTCTTCAACAACTTCAACCACTTGCGCTTCCGATCTCTCGTTAGCGGGAGGCGAATTCTACAGCGTTACACGCTGCTGTCAACACCTCTTTTTCTCCGCTTTCGACCGAGAAGATCGAAACGTTAATAGCGCCAGACAACACCGCACTATCAACTTCTTCTGGACTTCGATGAACTGAAGCAACTCACTGTCGAATCTTGCGTAACTACTTGTTTACCAAGGAGTTTTCCGTTTCGACTGCGCCGGAAGTGGGGCGAATTATAGACTTCCAGAATCTGCCGTCAACCCTTAATTTGGATCTTCTATCAATCCATACCAATTTGAGCAGGCCACTCTTTATAGGCACGTTGCGTTGAGCAATATATTGCTCATCAAGCCACACTTGAGCATCATAGCGTCCTCTGCCTTTATAACCCTGGACAAACTTTCTTAATGATCACCGCAACCCGCAGCCTGGCATCGACGCTGTTCCCGGTAGGCCTCCTGTTAATAGCCATGGCCTCGATCCAAACCGGTGCCTCGCTGGCCAAAAGCATGTTCCCGGTCGTTGGCGCACAAGGCACCACCACTTTGCGCCTGATTTTCGCCAGCATTATCATGCTGCTCATATTACGTCCGTGGCGCGCCACGTTTACGGCGAGATCGCTGCGCACCGTGTTCATCTACGGGATAGCGCTGGGCGGCATGAACTTCCTCTTCTATATGTCGCTGCGCACCGTCCCCCTGGGTATTGCAGTAGCCCTCGAGTTCACCGGCCCTCTCGCTGTGGCGATCTACGCCTCGCGCAGGGCAATAGATTTTCTATGGATCGCGCTAGCGATTATCGGCCTGCTCCTGCTCATACCAACCGGCGAAGCCAGCAATAGCATTGACCTGACAGGTGCTGCCTACGCGCTGAGCGCAGGCGCGTGCTGGGCGCTCTACATACTGTTCGGGCAAAAGGCCGGTAATGACAATGGCGTCCAGACCGCAGCGCTGGGTGTAATGATCGCTGCCCTGTTCGTCGCACCGATCGGTATCGTGCACGCCGGCAGCGCACTGTTGACGCCAGCCTTGATACCCGTCGCCATCGCCGTAGCTATTCTCTCAACCGCCCTGCCCTACACCCTCGAGATGGTCGCGCTCACCCGTCTTCCTGCCCGCACATTCGGCACACTGATGAGCATCGAACCCGCATTCGGCGCGCTGTCGGGTTTGCTCTTTCTGCATGAACACCTCTCCTTCGCGCAATGGATGGCCATCACCTGCATCATCCTGGCGTCCACAGGCGCAACCCTGACGATGCGTAACCAAGCCAAACCGCTGGTGCCTGTCGACTGATCATCTTTCAACACCGGGGATGGTATTTACTGCTCTTTTAGGCCATGTTTAGGGCGTAAACGAATAGCATTCATGGAGAGTTTCGACAAGGACAGCGCGGACGCACAATCGAGAGCGAACACAGCCTGCTTCAAGCAGTTTTGCCAAGCGGCTATTAAGGATGCGAATGAAGCGAATTTTGATACTGTTAGTGATCGTGGCCGTTTCAGGCTGTGCCGCGACTACCAAGACAGAAGTTAAGCGGGGCAAAAAAGGGCTGCATATCAACTGTTCCGGCCTGTCCTCCTCCTGGGACCAGTGCTACACCAGTGCGGCCAACGCATGCGGCGCCAAGGGCTACCGGGTGATCGCCAAGTCCGGCGAAAACTCCGAAGAACCCGGGGACTATCCGTTCGGCCTCAACCCTGCCGGTTACACCAGTCGCAGCATGATCGTCATCTGCAAGTAATCGCCTGAGCAGTCCGCCCATGACTGCTTCTGTATAGCCTAGCCCACTCGACCATCGCCGCAACGGCGCCCTTACCCGGGCGCCCCAACCGCAACCTCTCAAATAGCCAAGGTACGCACCAGCAACCACTCCAGCGCGGCGCCATTGAGCAATGGGCTCAAACGTTCACGCACCTCGGCATGGTAAGCATTGAGCCATGCGCGCTCGTCAACCGTCAGCAACGACGCCTCCAGACAACGCGTATCAATCGGACACAGGGTCAGGGTTTCAAACCTGAGGAACTCACCGAACTCGGTTTTACCCGCCTCACGGTTCAACACCAGGTTCTCGATGCGCACCCCCCAGCGGCCCGGACGATACGTGCCAGGTTCAATGGACGTAATCATCCCCGGTTGCATCGCCGTCTGTGGCGCGGCGGCGGCCTGATAGGCAATCACCTGAGGACCTTCGTGCACATTGAGGAAATAACCTACACCGTGACCAGTGCCGTGACCGTAATCAACACCTTCAGCCCAGATCGGCGCGCGTGCGATGGCGTCCAGCAACGGCGACAGAATGCCCTTGGGAAAATGCGCCTGTGACAAGGCAACCACGCCCTTGAGCACCCGCGTGCAGTCGCGCTTCTGCTCTTCACTCGGCGTACCGATAGGCACCATCCGCGTGATATCCGTGGTGCCCCCCAGGTATTGGCCGCCCGAGTCGATCAGCAGCAAGCCATCACCCTCGATCAACGCATGCTCTTCTTCAGTCGCGTGGTAGTGCGGCATCGCGCCATTGGCGTTGAACGCGGCAATGGTGTTGAAACTCAGCGACACATAACCCGGGCGACGCGCACGCGCAGCGGTCAGGTGCTCATCAATCGTCAACTCGGTAATACGCTCACGCCCCAGAGCGCTGTCCAGCCAGGCGAAAAATTCGCACAAGGCCGCACCATCCTGCTCCATCGCCTGACGGATATGTTCCGCGTCGGCCAGACTCTTGCGGGATTTGGCAAGCGTGGTCGGGTTGAGGCCTTCCACCAACTTGACGTCAGCATCGAGGTTTTCCAGCAAACCCGCCGTCACCCGTGCCGGATCAATCTGCAAGCTCGCACCTGACGGCACTGCACGCAGCGCATCGGCCACCTCACTGTAATCACGCAGGGTCACGCCATCCTGCTCGAGCACGGCACGCAGCTCGGCATCGACCTTGCTCAGGGCCACAAACAAGGTGGCCTGTTGCTGGCTGATCAAGGCAAAGGACACAAACACCGGGTTGAACGACACGTCGCCGCCGCGCAGGTTGAACAACCAGGCAATGTCATCCAGGGTCGCGATGAAATGCCAATCGGCACCCTTTTCTGCCAGGCTGGCGCGCAGAGCGGCAAGCTTCTCGCCACGGCTGACGGTCGCCTGCGGCGGCAGATGCTGGTAAATCGGCTGATTTGGCAGCGCCGGTCGGTCCTGCCAGGCTTCACTGAGCACATCGATATCGGTGCGCAAGCGCGCGCCCCGCTCGGCCAGCCTGCCGCCCAGGGTACGCGCCGAGGCCACGGCCATTACTGCGCCATCCACTGCCACCACACCGCCTTCGGGAGTCTGTTCGGCCAGCCATTCCAGTGGGCCGGGTTGACCCGGTTGCAGCTTGACCAGCTCGATGCCGCTGCCCTTGAGCTCCTTGGTCGCCTGTTCCCAGTAGCGACTGTCTGCCCATACGCCGGCAAAATCCGCAGTGACGATCAGCGTTCCCACCGAGCCATGAAACCCCGACAACCATTGGCGGCCCTGCCAGTAACCCGGCAGGTATTCGGACAAGTGCGGGTCGGCCGAGGGCACCAGCAGAGCATGAATGCCCTCGCGGCTCATCAGTTCACGGGTAACTGCCAGGCGCCGGGGCACCGTGCCATGGGTCAAAGGCTGCGTACTCATTGTGTCTCCTGCTAACCACTCATCATTATTATGTGTGCGAATCAAAACTCAGACAGCCCAGAATGCCGGTGCACTGGCGACTGCTGCCTTGATCAGTTGCACGGCTTCATCGATATCCTGCTCGGTGGTAAACCGACCGAGGCTCAAGCGAATGGTACGACCGGCAGCACGCGCATCATGCCCCAACGCTAGAAGAACATGGGACGGCGCGTTGCTTGCCGAGTTGCACGCCGACGTCGCTGAAAACGCAATGCCCGCACTCAGTGCAGCGGAATTGAATTCGCCTTCACTGAACGTGAGGCTCAACGTGTGGGGAATACGTTGCGTAGGGCTGCCATTGAGGCGCAAGCCCGCAATTGACTGCAGTTGATCCAGCAAGCGCTGACGCAAGGCCGCGATCTGTGCCTTCTCTTCAGCAAAAGACCGCGCCGCCAGGGCGAATGCCGTGCCCATGCCGGCAATCTGGTGCGTGGGCAAAGTGCCGGAACGCAGACCACCCTCGTGACCACCACCGTGAATCTGCGCCAGCACCTTCTGCTGCGCACGGGGCCCGACATACAACGCACCGATCCCCTTGGGACCGTAAAGCTTGTGAGCGGAAAATGACATCAGATCCACTGGCCACTGGGCCAGGTCGATAGCCACCTTGCCCGCACCCTGCGCCGCATCCACATGGAACAACGCGCCATGCGCTCGCACGCGCGCGCCGATGGCCGGGATGTCGTTGAGGGTGCCCAGCTCGTTGTTCACCAGCATCAGCGAGACCAGAAAAGTGTCTTCGCGCAACGCTTCGCTGACCGCATCGGCACTGATCAGACCATCGGCGTCCGGCACCAGGTAGGTCACCGCCACGCCGGTGTCCTGCAGTTGCCGAGCGGTATCCAGCGTGGCCTTGTGCTCGATCTGGCTGGTGATGACATGCCCACCCGGCACTCCACGCGCCTGGGCCACACCCTTGATCGCAAGGTTGCTGGACTCAGTGGCGCCGGAGGTCCAGACGATCTGCTCGGGCCGGGCACCCACCAACTCGGCCACCTGGCCACGTGCCTGCTCAACCGTATGCCGGGCCGCCTGGCCAAACGCATGGGAACTGGACGCGGGGTTGCCGAAGTTGGCATTGAAGCCCAGGCACTCGACCATCACCTGGATCACGCGCTCATCCACCGGTGTGGTGGCGGCGTAGTCGAAATACAACGGACGTTTATTCATGACGTTAAAAACTCGCAGAGCGTATTACCGAGAGCAACATCCCGGGGCATTGACCAGAACAGAGTTCGTCAGGTTTAACCGATCAAGTGCCATTGAAGAAGGGCCACTGTATGTAAATGTGCGTAGGAACGGTCCTGAAAATCAGCTTAACAGGCTGAAGTGATCCCATGGCAAACAAAAAGCCCGAGATTCCTCCCTGGAAACCTCGGGCTTTTTGCCGCCGGCTGCACGCTCAACTGGGACGACCCAACAACTTGACGCTGCGCTCTGCATTCATTTCGCCCTGGCGATCAAAACCGATCGGCTTGGGCGACTGCCGGGTCAGTGCGGCGCGCTGCTGCTGATAATCATCAAACGACAAACTGCGACGGCTCAACGCTTCCAGCGCCAACTGGCGGGTTTCTTCAGCAGTAAAGGGACGCAATTGCGGCGCCGGATGCGTCGCACATCCGGCCAGCACAGAGGTAACGAGCAGTAGCAAAACGGCGAGTGAACGGTTCATGGCAATGGCCCTGGAAGTCGGTTGCGAGTCAATGAACACAGGCTACTCCCGCCCCCTCCAGGTGAAAAATCACCGCCCGTGATAGTCGCTATCAACCGTTTCGGCCGCTTCGACAGGAAAACACTCATATTCAATTACGTTCTATAAATAGAGAAATACGTTCATTTACGGAATAAACATAACCTTCTATAACTAATGCCGCCTTTAAAAGCGCATGCGCCATCTCCCTGCTGAATATCGCTCAAGGATCTGTCATGGATGTTTTCTGGTTTCTGCCAACACATGGCGACGGTCATTACCTGGGCACTACCCAGGGTGCTCGCCCGGTCACGCTCAATTACCTGAAGCAGGTCGCCCAGGCGGCCGACAGCCTGGGTTACTACGGCGTGTTGATTCCTACCGGTCGCTCGTGCGAAGACTCCTGGGTCATCGCCTCGGCGCTGGTACCGCTGACGGAACGCCTGCGTTATCTGGTAGCGATTCGCCCTGGCATCATCTCGCCCACTGTCTCGGCACGCATGGCTGCCACTCTGGATCGCCTGTCCAACGGTCGCTTGCTGATCAACGTGGTCACCGGCGGCGATCCGGATGAAAACCGTGGTGACGGCAGCTTTCTCGACCACGCCGAACGCTACGAAGTCTCTGACGAGTTTCTCAGAATCTGGCGCCGCGTCTTGCAGGGCGAATCGGTCAATTTCGAAGGCAAACACCTGCGCGTGCAAAACGCCAAGGCGCTCTACCCACCGGTGCAAAAGCCCTATCCACCGCTGTACTTCGGTGGCTCCTCCGACGCCGCCCACGACCTCGCCGCCGAACAGGTTGACGTGTACCTCACCTGGGGCGAGCCGCCGGCCGCTGTCGCAGAAAAACTCGCTGACGTTCGCGAGCGCGCCGCGCGCCATGGCCGAACGGTGAAGTTCGGCATCCGCCTGCATGTGATCGTGCGCGAAACCGCAGAAGAGGCCTGGAAAGCCGCCGACAAACTGATCGAACACATCAGCGACGAGACCATTGCCGCCGCGCAAAAATCCTTCTCGCGCTTCGACTCCGAAGGCCAACGCCGCATGGCCGCCTTGCACGATGGGCGTCGCGACAACCTGGAAATCGCGCCCAACCTGTGGGCTGGCGTCGGCCTGGTACGTGGCGGCGCCGGCACCGCACTGGTGGGCAACCCCCAGCAGGTGGCCGAACGCATCAAGGCATACGCCGACCTCGGGATCGAGAGCTTTATTTTCTCCGGCTATCCGCACCTGGAAGAGGCCTATCGGTTCGCCGAGCTGGTCTTTCCCCTGCTGCCGGAACCGTACGCCAGCCTGGCCGGCCGCGGCGTTACCAACCTGACGGGACCGTTTGGCGAAATGATTGCCAACGATGTACTGCCCGCCAAGACCTGAGATCTTCGCCAAACAAAAAGAGTGAGCAAACCATGCAGCTTTTGACCCTACCGCCCTCGCCCGCCCTCGCCACCTCGATCCGCGCCACGGCCCAGGTGTTCGAAGATCCCAAATCCCAAGCGCTGCTCGACCATATTCAGCAAGTGGCGCCCAGCGAAGCCAGTGTGCTGATCATCGGCGAGACCGGCACCGGTAAAGAGCTGGTGGCGCGCCATATCCACAACCTCAGCGCGCGACGCAACCGGCCATTTGTGGCGGTCAACTGCGGCGCGTTTTCCGAATCGCTGGTGGAAGCCGAACTGTTCGGCCATGAAAAAGGCGCGTTTACCGGCGCCCTTGGCGCCAAGGCTGGCTGGTTCGAAGAGGCGGATGGCGGCACGCTGTTCCTGGATGAGATCGGCGATTTGCCGATGGCGATCCAGGTCAAGTTATTACGCGTGTTGCAGGAGCGCGAAGTGGTGCGCCTGGGATCGCGCAAGAGCATCCCGATCGATGTGCGCGTGCTCGCGGCCACCAACGTGCAACTGGAAAAAGCCATCAACGCCGGGCACTTTCGCGAGGACCTTTATTATCGACTCGACGTGGTCAGCCTGGAGCTCAGCCCGTTGCGCGAACGCCCCGGCGATATCATGCCGCTGGTGCGGCACTTTATCGAAGCCTACAGCCGGCGCCTGGGCTACGGTTCGATCAGCATCAGCCGTGAGGCCGAGCAGAAACTCAAGAGCTACAGCTGGCCGGGCAACATCCGTGAGCTGGAAAACGTCATCCATCACACCCTGCTGATCTGCCGTAACCGCGTGATCGAACGCGACGACCTGCGCCTGTCGAACCTGCGCATCGAGCGCCAGGACGACAGCCAGCACATCGACAACAGTGCCGAAGCCCTGCTGGCCCGCGCCTTTCAAAAGTTGTTCGAAGAGCAGGCCGGCGCCCTGCATGAAAAAGTCGAAGACGCGCTGCTGCGCGCCGCCTACCGCTTCAGCCATTACAACCAGGTGCACACCGCCAGTCTGCTGGGCCTGAGCCGTAATGTGACGCGCACGCGCTTGATCAAGATCGGCGAATTGGCGGTGAACAAACGGCGGCCCGGCGAAAACATGCAGGGCGAACGAGTACTGCACCTGTCCGTTTAGGCGGCGGTGCAACGCGTCGCCCCTCTCCCCCCCCGATAAATATAGGACGAACTCATGTGGGCGCGGGCTTGCCCGTTCCCACAAGGGCATCCGCGTGACCGCCTGAAACATTTTCTTTCATTTGCGCCTTGGGGATTTCTTATCCTCATCCGTCTTAACTTAGATACAGCCTGTCGCGTCAGCAAAAGCTACGACCGGCCTTTCCCGGGCCTGCATCGCCCTCCCCCATCAAGACCCGCATTGACATGTCGAAGAAGTCACGTTCAAAACTCTGGTTTCTCGTACACAGCTGGCTGGCATTGCCCATCTGGTTCTTTGTGCTGATCGTTTGCGTCACCGGCACCCTGGCAGTGGTCAGCCAGGAAATCGTGTGGCTGGCCAACCCGGACATCCGTGCGAGCAAACCGTCGGATGATGCCCAACCGCTGAGCTTCGACCAGGTGATCGCTGCCATCGGGCGCGACGAGCCCAAGGCGATCGTGCGATCGATCATCCGCCCCGATGAATCGCACTTTGCCCTGACCGTCGGCCTCAGCTACCCCGACGGCCGCACAGTGGAGGCCTACGCCAACCCGTACACCGGAACGATCCAGGGCATCAGCCCGTCGTTCAACTTCCAGCAATTCACCCGCGCCCTGCACGGCTGGTGGCTGGTGCCGTTCACCCATGGCTACAGCTGGGGCTGGTACCTGGTGTCGCTGCTCGGTCTGCCGCTGCTGGCGTCCCTGATCACCGGGCTGGTGGTGTACAAGCGCTTCTGGAAAGGCTTCCTGCGCCCGACCCTGCGCATCCGCCATGGCGCGCGCATTTTCTGGGGCGACTTTCACCGCCTCAGCGGGATCTGGTCGATCTGGTTCATCGCAGTGATCTCCATCACCGGCACCTGGTTCCTGATCCAGGCGATCCTGGGCGACAACCAGATATCCATCTCCAGCGAGCCCATCGTGCCGGTGATAGCCCGCGATAAGGTGCCGTTGTCGGCCCCCGGCGTGCCGGTGCCCATGATTGCGCTGGACGAGGCGATCAAAATCGCCACCCAGCGCATTCCCGGGCTGGATGCCACCTTCGCCTTCCTGCCGCTCAATGCCTATAGCCACCTGCAGATCGGCGGCCGGGGCTGGTACCCGCTGATGTTCCAGACCGCGCAACTGAACCCCTATAACGGCGAAATCGCCGTGTCGCACCTATTGTCCGACCGCAGCACGCTGGAGTTCGTCACCGAATCCATGCGCCCGCTGCACACCGGTGATTTTGGCGGGCTGTGGATCAAATTGATCTGGGCCTTCTTCGGCCTCGTACTGAGCATGATGGTGTTGAGCGGCCTGTTGATCTGGACCAAGCGCACGGCGCTGGCCACGCTCAACGCCCTCAAGCGCGAAGCCAAAGGGCAGCGGGCGCAGATTGCAAAACCGATCGAGTCCTCGCAGGTCCACTCATGAGCAAGGTCGCTGCCGTACCGCCCTCGCCACTGCGCGCCTTTTGGCTCAAATGGCGCTTCCACATCAATGTCCTGCTGCTGCTGATCCCCCTGGGTTTCATGCCCAAGTACTTTGCCGACGCCGCGCTGTTTCGCGGCGACACCGGCCTGGGCGAACGGGTGGCCGGCCAGGTGCAGGTCGGGCCCTGGAGCCTGACACTCGCCGAATTTCGCAACGAGGGCCCAAGCCCGGACCCGGCCGGCCCGATGAAGTTCTTCAACGCCGCCCTGTGCGACAACTGCGCCGAACAGGTCAAGGCCACCTACCTGCGTATCGGCAAACCCCGCAGCCTGCGCGCCGCCGGGGTGATCTTCTTCGGTACGCCGTACCGCATGGGCGCCGCCCTGCCCGTGCCGGAGCGCACGCCGGCCGACGCTGAACTGTGGGTCACCATGGAAGGCTGGGACGGCACGATGCACCAGGGTTCCATCCCGCTGAGCCAGGCCTCGCCTGCCACCATCGCCTGGCTGAACAAGCAAGGAGTCAAACCATGAACATGATGCATCCGGCCCGCGTCGCCGTAGTGCTGCTGCTGTGCGCCGGCTTCAGTAGCCCGGCGCTGGCTCACAACCCGATGTGCGAATGCAAGGAAATCCCCGGCGAGCAGATCCAGTGCAAAGGCGGATTTTCCGACGGCAGCGGCGCACCCGGCGTGACCCTGGACGTGATCGGCTACGACGAGACCATCCTGGTGCCGGGCAAGCTCGGCGAGGATTCGACCCTGACCTTCAAGAAGCCTTCGGCCGAGTTCTATGTGCTGTTCGATGCGGGCCCCGGCCATGTGGTGGAAATCGACCAAGCGGATATCCAGCCGCAATGAGTACCACACAGGTTGTACGCCCCGCGGGGGCCGGCCACGAAACCCTCTACGTGCTGCTGCTGTGCCTGATCATTCTGGCGGTGGCGGGCAGCGTGGTGGCGGTGCATGGTGAATCCCGCGAAGTGGCCGCCGTGCCCAGCCATCAGTGGGATGCCCGCCGCGACCTTAGCGCCGCCGAGCAAGGCATCTACGCCGACCTGCGGGTGACCCTGGATGAAATCCATCTGCTGCAACAGGAGCAAAGCGCGCTGCCGACGCCTGAGCAACTGGCCGAAGAAGGGTTCGCGCCATTTGCCCAGGACGCAAGCTCGGTCAGCCGTGGCGACCATCGCTGGCAGTTGCTGGCGCCGGCGGCCTACCTGGGCCTGAGCCAGGCACCGACCACCAGCGGTTCACTGCTGATGCGCGTGCAGGGCAGCGAGCCGGATATCTGGCTCAACCGCAACGCCAACCTCGCCGCACCCTCCGACCTTGCTGACCAGGCGCTGATCGCCGCCGGCTGGCGGCAGGTGGTTGCGCAATTCGATGCCGGCGTCACCCGCCAGCACCGTCACTGAACGAGAAGACCGATTGCTTATGTCCATTTCATCTCCCCTGTTGCGCCTGTTACTGGTTGGCCTGCTCAGTCTGCTGCTGGCGCCCCTCGCCAACGCCGAGGCGGCCAAACGCCTGCGCATCGGCATCACCCTGCACCCTTATTACAGCTACGTGGCGAACATTGTCGGCGACAAGGCCGACGTGGTGCCGTTGATCCCGGCCGGCTTCAACCCCCACGCCTACGAACCGCGTGCCGAAGACATCAAACGCATCGGCACCCTCGACGTGATCGTGCTCAACGGCGTCGGCCATGACGACTTCGCCGACCGCATGATCGCCACCAGCGAGCGCCCGGATATTCCCGTGATCGAGGCCAACGCCAACGTGCCACTGCTGGCTGCCACCGGCAACGCCGCGCGCGGTGCGGGCAAGGTGGTCAACCCGCACACCTTCCTGTCGATCAGCGCGTCGATTGCCCAGGTCAACAACATCGCCCGCGAGCTGGGCAAGCTCGACCCGGACAACGCCAGGACCTACACACAGAACGCCCGCGCCTACGGCAAACGCCTGCGCCAGATGCGCGCCGACGCCCTGGCCAAGCTCACACGCGCACCCAACCCGGATTTGCGCGTGGCCACTGTGCACGCAGCCTACGACTACCTGCTGCGCGAGTTCGGCCTGGAAGTCACCGCCGTGGTCGAACCGGCCCATGGCATCGAGCCGAGCCCCAGCCAGTTGAAGAAGACCATCGATGAGCTGCGTGCACTGGACGTGAAGGTGATCTTCTCCGAGATGGATTTCCCATCCACCTATGTCGACACCATCCAGCGTGAGTCGGGCGTCAAACTGTACCCGCTGTCGCATATTTCCTACGGCGACTACAGCGCCGAAAAGTATGAAGTGGAAATGACCGGCAACCTCAACACGGTGGTGCGCGCGATTCAGGAGTCGGGGGCATGACGGCGGCCGAACAGCTCAACGTTGCCAGCGTCGGCCCGACCATCGATTTCGACAAGGTATGCCTTACCCTGGGCCGCACGCTGATTCTGGACAGCGTGAGTTTCCAGGTGCAGCCAGGCAGCATCCATGCACTGGTGGGCCCCAACGGCGGCGGCAAAAGCTCGCTGATCAAGACCCTGCTGGGGCAGACGCCGCACCAGGGCCGTTTGAGCCTGGCGTGGCCGCACAGCCCAGGCACCATCGGCTACGTGCCACAGGCGCTGGAATTCGACCGCGGCCTGCCGATGACGGTGGACGATTTCATGGCCGCCATGTGCCAGCGCCGCCCTGCGTTTCTCGGCCTGTCCCGCCATTACGCGGCGGCGATTGGCGAGGCGCTGGAGCGCGTCGGCATGCAGGATAAACGCAAGCGGCGCATGGGCGCGCTGTCTGGCGGTGAACGCCAACGCGTGCTGCTGGCCCAGGGCCTGATTCCGGGCCCGCACTTGCTGGTGCTGGACGAACCGATGGCGGCCCTCGATGAGGCGGGCATCCAGGTGTTCGAGCGCCTGCTGCACGACTGGCGCCTGGCCGGCATCACCGTGCTGTGGATCGAGCACGACCTGGAGGCCGTTGGCCGTCTGGCGGATCGCGTCACCGGCCTGAACCGCCGCGTGCTGTTCGACGCCACCCCGAAAGAGGCGCTCACCCCGGATCGCCTGCTGACGCTGTTTTCCACCCATCCTCGGAGCCCGGCGCAATGAGTTATGAAGCGTTTCGCCTGATGGTTCAGGGCTGGGCCTCGTCCGGCTACCTGCCGGAAGCACTGGCCTACGGTTTTGTGGTCAACGCCCTGCTTGCCGGCCTGCTGATCGGCCCGGTGCTGGGCGGCCTCGGCACCCTGGTGGTGGTCAAGCGCTTTGCGTTTTTCTCCGAGGCAGTCGGTCACGCCGCGCTGACCGGCGTGGCCGTGGGCATCCTGCTCGGCGAGCCCTACACCGGGCCCTATGGCAGCCTGTTCGGCTACTGCCTGCTGTTCGGCATCCTGCTCAACTACCTGCGCAACCGCACCGGCCTGGCGCCGGATACCTTGATCGGCGTCTTTCTCTCGGTGTCCCTGGCACTGGGTGCGAGCCTGCTGCTGATCCTGGCCGGCAAGATCAACGTGCACATTCTCGAGAACGTGCTGTTCGGCTCGGTGCTGACGGTCAACGGCAATGACCTGCTGGTGCTGGCGATTGTCGGTGCGCTGGTGATGGCGCTGGCATTGCCGCTGTACAACCGCATCATGCTCGCCAGCTTCAACCCGCAGCTGGCGGCAGTGCGCGGGGTGGCGGTGAAGACCCTGGACTACCTGTTCGTGATCCTGGTGACGCTGATCACCGTGGCGGCGGTCAAGGTGATCGGCGCCATTCTGGTGGGTGCGCTGCTGGTGATCCCGGCGGCGGCGGCGCGTTTGTTGAGCCAGTCGCTCAAGGGGTTCTTCTGGATCTCGGTGCTGATCGCCACCGTCAGCACCCTGTGCGGCATCCTGCTGCCGATCATCTTCGACCTGCCTGTTCCGTCCGGCGCCGCGATCATTCTGGTGGCCGGTATCGCTTTCGCCGTGGCCGCCATCGCGCGCGGCACCGTGCCCAGCCTCAAAGGGAATCTTGGATAAATGCGCCCTGTATGTCGCCCAATGGCTCTGGCCATCGCTTGCTTGCTCAGTACACCGGCTCTGGCTGTGGTGGATGGCTTCCACACCAAGGATTTCGTCGCCAATCACGGGCTCGGCCATGCCGCACTGATCAAGGCCAAATCCGTCAAGCCGGTCAAGGTGCTGGCTTCACTGCCCATCACCTACGGCCTGGCCGAGGTGCTGCTCAACGGCACCGATGTGCAACTGGAGCGCGCCGCGCCGGCCAACCTGCCCGGCTCGCGGCAGGTGTCCTACTTCACCGGGCGCGGCGCCCAGGCGCTGGGCACGCTTGCCCAGGACGCCGACGCGGCCATCGGGCTGCGCTCACTGTGGCCGGACGACCCGCTTTACCCGGTGGCGCGCCGCAGCAACATCCGGATTGTCGAGGTCGATGCCGGGCGACCGGTGGACGGTGGCTTGCCGGGCATCGCCCTGCAGCCGGGTGCCGCCGATGGGCTGAACAGCCAGCCCTGGCAGTCCAGCAACAATATGGGACGCATGGCCGATGTGATGGCCGCCGACCTCAGCCGTCTGGCACCCGGCGCCAAGGCGAAGATCGACGCCAATCTGGCCGCACTCAAACACCGCCTGCTCCAGCTCAGCGCCGACAGCGAGGCACGGCTGGCCAAGGCGGACAACTTGAGCGTGGTGAGCCTGAGCGATCACTTCGCTTATCTGGTCAGCAGCCTGAACCTGGAAGCATTACGCACAGACGCCCGCCCCGACGCCCAGTGGACGCCCGAGGATTTGCAAAAACTCAGCGCTGAGCTGAAGGAAAACGATGTGGCGGTGGTGCTGCATCATCGCCAGCCGAGTGAGCCGGTGAAGGCTGCCATCACCGAAGGCGGCGCGAAGTTGCTGGTGCTGAACGTCGACGGTGCCGATCCGGTGGCAGAGCTGGAAACCAATGTTGCTCAGGTGATCAAGACCCTCTCCACCGACTGACACCTAACCTGGGGGAGGGGCTTGCTCCCTCCCACACGTTGTCTCTCACACCACATCAACCCCCACATGAATCGCATCATGCCGCCAGAACTCCAGGTCGCAGTCGATCAACCGTTGGTGCTGGTCATAATTGACCCGGGCAATGCGCAAACCCGGGCTGCCCGCCGACACGCGCAACGCAGCGGCGGCCTCGACCGGCAGTGACGTCGGCACAATCTCAAAGCGCACGCGACCGTAATGCAGGTCGTAAATGCGCGCATACAACTCGGTCATCGACTGATTCAGGTCGCACTCAAGAATCCCCGGAAAGTACTGCGGGTTCAGGTAGTGCTCCACGTACAGCACCAGCCGGCCATCGATCCGCCGGCTGCGGCAGATCTGGATCACGCTGGACAACGCCGGCAGTTGCAACCACGCACACACCGCCGCCGACGCCGGTTGCAGGCGCGCAGAAATCACTTCGGTGGAGGCTACCCGGCCCTGGTCGGCCACCATGGCGTGAAAGTGGCTGCGCTGTATCAGGTTGTAGGCCAGTCGTGGCGGCGAGACAAACCAGCCACGGCGCTCCTCGCGGTAAATCTGCCCTTGAGCCTCCAACTGCAACAAGGCTTCGCGCACCGTAATACGTGTGGTGCCGAACAGCTCGCTGAGCTTGCGCTCGGCCGGCAGCTTGCTCGCCGGCGCCAGCAGGCCGTGGTTGATCTGCTCCTGCAGCGCCAGGCCAATGGAAGTTACCGCCTTGATTGCCTCATCCCGCATCAACGTTACCTATCTGGACTAGACCAGCACCATTGGGGGGCACAAAACCCCGCATAACCGCTCCTGTTTCTTGCCGTATCAGCCTAGGCAGTGCAGATGACCGACAGATGACAGCCGCTGCACGGCCCGCCAGCAAACCTTGCAATACATCGGCCAAGTCCCGGGCCTGCGGGCATTTGAGCATGGTCTACGCTCAGTCAGCGCCAGACGACATTGGCGTTTCAAAAACGACATCGACACGAAACTGTCATCCATCGCGTCTAGATTGGCTCAGGTATTGCTCTGACCTAGACCAACAACACCGCCCGCTACAACGCCGCGTTGAATACGCCCAAAGGAGCTTCGGATGAAACAGCTTTTCCTGGCATCACTGTTAGGCTCGACCATTGCCCTGTGCACCACCGCCATGGCCGCTGATACCGATTTGAAAACCCTTGAAGCGGCCGCCAGGAGTGAAGGCGCCGTCAACAGCCTCGGCATGCCCGACGATTGGGCCAACTGGGGAGGCATCTGGGCGGACATGACCCGGCTCTACGGCCTCAAGCACATGGACACCGACATGAGCTCGGCCCAGGAAATTGCCAAGTTCAAAGCCGAAAAAGACAACGCCAGCGGGGATATCGGCGACGTGGGCGCAGCCTTCGGCCCACTCGCGGTCAAGCAAGGCGTGACGCAGCCGTACAAACCGTCCAACTGGGCTTCGGTGCCGGATTGGGCGAAAGACAAGGACGGTCACTGGGCCCTGGCCTACACCGGCACCATCGCGTTTGTGGTCAACAAGAAACTGCTGCACGGCTCCGAAGTGCCGACCAGTTGGTCAGACCTGCAAACCGGCAAGTACAAGGTGTCGGTGGGTGACGTAAGCACTGCGGCCCAGGCGTCCAACGCGGTACTCGCCGCTGCCATCGCCAACAAGGGCGATGAAAAGAACATCGCGCCCGGCCTGCTGTTCTTCACCAAGATTGCCCAGCAAGGTCGCCTGTCGCTGTCCAACCCGACCATTGCCACCATGGAAAAGGGCGAAGTCGAGGTGGGCATCGTCTGGGACTTCAACGGCCTGAGCTACAAAGCCAAGATGGCCAACCCGGATGACTACGTGGTGCTGATCCCATCGGACGGTTCGGTGAAATCTGGCTACACCACCATCATCAACAAATACGCCAAGCACCCCAACGCCGCCAAGCTGACCCGCGAATACGTGTTCAGCGATGCCGGCCAGCTCGCCCTGGCCAAGGGCAATGCGCGTCCGATCCGTGCCGAAACCGACCTGAAACTGCCGGCCGATATCGCCAAAAACCTGATCCCCGCCGAGCAGTACACCAAGGCCAACCCGCAGCCGATCAAGGACGCGGATGCCTGGGAAGCGACCTCCAAGAAGCTGCCACAGCTGTGGAACGAGCAGGTCATCGTAGAGATGAAGTAATCCCGCAATCGGTGTCTGTGGGAGGGGGCTTGCTCCCGATAGCAGCAGGTCAGTCAATGAATCTGTTGAATGACACACTGCTATCGGGAGCAAGCTCCCTCCCACACTGAGTCCGGTCCTACAGCCAGTATCGAGTCAACCCCTCTGTTGCGGAGCGCCAGCCCCCATGAAGCACACTGTCATCCTTGTCGTGCTCGACGGCCTGAACGTCGAGGTTGCGAGGCACGCCATGGGACACTTGCAGGCCTATGTCGGCGCAGGACGCGCAGCCCTCTACACCGTGGAATGTGAACTGCCCGCCCTGTCCCGCCCGCTGTATGAATGCATCCTCACCGGTGTGCCGCCGATCCAGAGCGGCATCGTGCACAACCAGGTCGCGCGCCTGTCCAACCAGCGCAGCATTTTCCACTACGCCACCGATGCCGGCCTGACCACGGCGGCGGCGGCCTATCACTGGATCAGCGAGCTGTATAACCGCACGCCCTTCCTCGCCGCCCGCGACCGCCACACAGACGACGCGACATTGGCGATCCAGCACGGGCATTTCTACTGGAATGACCATTACCCCGACTCCCATCTGTTTGCCGACGCCGAGAGCCTGCGGCTCAAACACGCACCGGACTTTCTGCTGATACACCCGATGAACATCGACGACGCCGGCCACAAGCACGGCCTCGACACCGCGCAATACCGCAACAGCGCGCGCTCGGCCGACATCATCCTGGCCGACTACCTGCAAGGCTGGCTCGACGCGGGCTATCAGGTGCTGGTCACCGCCGATCACGGCATGAACAACGACCGCTCCCACAACGGCCTGCTGCCGGAAGAACGTGAAGTGCCGCTGTTTGTCCTCGGCGACGCCTTCAGCCTAAACCCTGACGCTGCGCCAACACAGACCGAGCTGTGCGGCACGGTCTGCGAACTGCTCGGCGTGCCCCACGACAAACCTGTCTGCCGGGAGCTGCTCGCGTGAACTCACTGACCCGCGGCAAATGGCTGGCCCTGCTCTGCCTGTTGCCCTTCGCCCTGTTCTTCATGGTGTTCGAAATCGCCCCGCTGGTGTGGGTGCTGATCAACAGCGTGCAAACCGAAGAAGCCGGCTGGAGCCTGGAAAATTTCACCCGTATCTTCAGCTCGAAGTTCTATCTGCAGGCCATCCAGCTCAGCCTGGAAATCAGCTTCTACTCCAGCGTGTTCGGCATCCTCATCGCCACCCTGGGCAGCTACTCGTTGCGCCGGGTGGACTCGCCGCTGCGCAACTTCGTCACCGCCTTCACCAACATGACCAGCAACTTCGCCGGCGTGCCCCTGGCCTTCGCGTTCATCATCCTGCTCGGTTTCAACGGCAGCATCACCATCATGCTCAAGCAGGCCGGGATCATTCAGGACTTCAACCTCTATTCCAAAACCGGCCTGATCATCCTCTACACCTACTTCCAGATTCCGTTGGGCGTGCTGCTGCTGTACCCAGCCTTCGATGCATTGCGCGAAGACTGGCGTGAATCGGCCGCGCTGCTGGGGGCCAATGGCTGGCAGTTCTGGCGGCATATCGGCCTGCCGGTGCTCACGCCTGCGCTGCTGGGCACGTTCGTGATCCTGCTGGCCAACGCCCTCGGTGCGTACGCCACGGTCTACGCGCTGACCACCGGCAACTTCAACGTGCTGCCGATCCGCATCGCAGGCCTGGTCTCTGGTGATGTTTCGCTCGACCCGAACATGGCCAGTGCCCTGGCCGTGGTGCTGGTGGCGCTGATGACCGTGGTCACGGCGGTCCATCAACTGCTGCTCAAGAGGAGCTACCATGTCTCGCGCTGAAGCCAGCCCGGCCTCCCTCTACCACCGCGCAGTGGTGTACCTGCTGTTTGCGATCCTGGTGCTGCCGCTGATCGGCACCTTTGTCTACTCCATTGCCAGCAGTTGGTCGGCAACCATCCTGCCCGCCGGCTTTACCGTGAAATGGTACGTGCAACTGTGGAGTGACCCGCGCTTTCTGATGGCCTTCGGGCAATCGCTGCTGGTGTGCGTCGGCGCGCTGGCGCTGTCGGTGGTGCTGATTCTGCCGCTGCTGTTTGTGGTGCACTACCACTTCCCAAGGCTCGATGCGCTGATGAACATTCTGATCCTGCTGCCCTTCGCGGTGCCGCCGGTGGTGTCGTCGGTGGGGCTGTTGCAGCTGTATGGTTCCGGGCCGCTGGCGATGGTGGGCACTCCGTGGATTCTGATCGGCTGCTACTTCACCGTGGCGCTGCCATTCATGTACCGCGCGATCACCAACAACCTGCAGGCCATCAACCTGCGCGACCTGATGGACGCCTCGCAACTGCTCGGTGCCAGCACCTGGCAGGCGGCGATCCTGGTGGTGCTGCCCAACCTGCGCAAGGGCCTGATGGTGGCGCTGCTGCTGTCGTTCTCGTTCCTGTTTGGCGAGTTCGTGTTCGCCAATATCCTCGTGGGCACTCAATACGAGACCCTGCAGGTGTACCTGAACAACATGCGCAACAGCAGCGGCCACTTCACCAGCGCCATCGTCATTTCCTACTTTTTCTTTGTGCTGGTGCTGACCTGGGCCGCCAATATCTTGAACAAGGACAAAAGCCAATGAGCTTCGTCAGCGTCCAACATCTGCAAAAAGGTTATTCCGGTACGCCAGTGTTCAGCGACATCAGCTGCGAGATCGCCAAGGGTGAATTCGTCACCCTGCTCGGCCCCTCCGGCTGCGGCAAGTCCACGCTGTTGCGCTGCATCGCCGGCCTGACCTCGGTGGACAGTGGGAAAATCCTGCTGGATGGCCAGGACATTGTCCCGCTGAGCCCGCAGAAACGTCACATCGGCATGGTGTTCCAGAGCTACGCGCTGTTCCCCAACATGACCGTGGAACAGAACGTCGCCTTCGGCCTGCGCATGCAGAAGGTCAACACCGACGACAGTCACCGGCGCGTGCAGGATGTGCTGCAACTGGTGGAGCTGCGCGAGTTCGCCGGGCGCTACCCGCACCAGCTGTCCGGCGGGCAGTGCCAGCGCGTCGCGCTGGCCCGCTCCCTGGTCACCCGCCCGCGCCTGTTGCTGCTGGACGAGCCGCTGTCGGCGCTGGATGCGCGGATTCGCAAGCACCTGCGCGAACAGATCCGCCAGATCCAGCGCGAGCTCGGGCTGACCACGATTTTTGTGACCCACGACCAGGAGGAAGCGCTGACCATGTCGGACCGCATCTTCCTGATGAACCAGGGCAAAATCGTGCAGAGCGGCGACGCCGAGACCCTCTACACCGCGCCGGTGGATGCCTTTGCCGCCGGCTTCATCGGCAACTACAACCTGCTCGACGCCGGCAAAGCCAGCCAGCTGTTGCAGCGGCCGATCCACGGGCGCATCGCGATCCGCCCCGAGGCCATCGAACTGAGCCTCAGCGGCGAACTCGACGCGCTGGTGCGCAGCCACAGCCTGCTGGGCAACGTGATCCGTTACCGCATCGAAGCCCGAGGCGTGGAACTGGTGGTGGACGTGCTCAACCGCTCGGCGCAAGACCTCTACCCGGACGGCCAGCGCCTGGCACTTTCCATCGACCCAGCCGCACTGTGTGAAGTAGCCTGACCGGCACTGACTGACGAAAGAGAGAGCATCACGGATGGCATTGGTAATTTTTGATCTGGACGACACCCTGATCCACGGTGACTGCGCCACCCTGTGGAGCGAGCAGATGGGCCGCCTGGGCTGGGTCGACCCCGAGTCGTTCATGCGCCGCAACACCGAGCTGATGGACGCCTACAGCCGAGGCGAGTTACGCATGGAAGACTTCATGGACTTCAGCCTGGAGCCGATGATCGGGCGCACGCCGGCAGAAATCGAACACCTGGTCGAACCCTGGGTCGAGGACGTGATCGAGCCGTTGATCTACAGCGACGCGACCAAAACCATCGCCCGCCACCGTGCGAACGGCGATCGCATCCTGGTGATATCCGCATCGGGCACACACCTGGTCACGCCGATTGCGGCGCGTATCGGCATTGATGAAGTACTGGGGATTGACCTGGACGTGAGCCATGGCGTGTACAGCGGTCAGACCGTGGGGGTGCTGACCTATCGCGAAGGCAAGATCACGCGTTTGCTGGAGTGGCTCGAACAGACAGGTGAAACGCTGGAGGGCGCGTACTTCTATTCGGACTCGCGCAATGACCTGCCGCTGCTGCTGAAGGTCGATCACCCGCAGGTGGTGAACCCTGATCCGGTATTGCGTGCCCACGCCGAACAGGCCGGCTGGCCGATCCATCACTGGGTCTGACATTGATCAACGGTGGGAGGGGCTTGCTCCCGATTGCGGTGTATCAGATGAAAAAGTCTTCACTGACATACCGCAATCGGGAGCAAGCCCCCTCCCACAGTGACGGCATTTCAATCCGGTAACAGGGCGGGCGTTAGTCGATCGGGCCTACACAGGGTGTAGGAGCGGGTTGTTCCAGGCCACCACATCACCGTCAACGCCTTGCAATGCTCTCACAGTGCCTCCATAGTGAGTCCGGACTGAGCCCGTAGCAGTAGCGCCGGGCTTTTTGCATTATGCGACCGGACCATATGGAACCGGCTCCCTCAAAGACGGCCTAATATGCGTTATCAATTGCCCCCGCGTCGAATCAGCATGAAGCATCTGTTCCCCAGCACCGCCCTCGCTCTTTTCATTGGTCTCGGCTTCGCGTCGATGTCGACCAATACGTTCGCAGCCAACAGCTGGGACAACCTTCAGCCTGATCGCGATGAGGTAATTGCCAGCCTTAACGTCGTCGAGTTGCTCAAGCGTCATCACTACAGCAAGCCGCCGCTGGACGACGCACGCTCGGTGATCATCTACGACAGCTACCTCAAGCTGCTGGACCCGTCGCGCAGCTACTTCCTGGCCAGCGATATCGCTGAGTTCGACAAATGGAAGACGCAGTTCGACGACTTCCTCAAGAGCGGCGACCTGCAGCCCGGCTTCACCATCTACAAGCGCTATCTGGACCGCGTCAAAGCGCGTCTGGACTTCGCCCTCGGTGAGTTGAACAAAGGCGTCGACAAGCTCGACTTCACCCAGAAGGAAACCCTTCTGGTGGACCGCAAGGACGCCCCCTGGCTGACCAGCACCGCCGCCCTCGACGACCTGTGGCGCAAACGCGTCAAGGACGAAGTGCTGCGCCTGAAGATCGCCGGCAAAGAGCCCAAGGCCATTCAAGAGCTGCTGACCAAGCGCTACAAGAATCAGCTGGCACGTCTGGACCAGACCCGTGCCGAAGATATCTTCCAGGCTTACATCAACACCTTCGCAATGTCCTACGACCCGCACACCAATTATCTGTCGCCGGATAACGCGGAAAATTTCGATATCAACATGAGTCTGTCGCTGGAAGGCATCGGTGCCGTCCTGCAAAGCGACAACGACCAGGTCAAGATCGTGCGCCTGGTGCCGGCAGGTCCGGCAGACAAGACCAAGCAGGTCGCTCCGGCGGACAAGATCATCGGCGTAGCCCAGGCTGACAAAGAGATGGTCGACGTGGTGGGCTGGCGCCTGGACGAAGTGGTCAAGCTGATCCGCGGTCCCAAAGGCAGCGTAGTGCGCCTGGAAGTGATTCCGCACACCAACGCACCGAACGACCAGACCAGCAAGATCGTGTCCATCACCCGCGAAGCGGTGAAGCTCGAAGACCAGGCCGTGCAGAAGAAAGTCCTCAACCTCAAGCAGGATGGCAAGGACTACAAACTGGGCGTGATTGAGATCCCGGCCTTCTACCTCGACTTCAAGGCGTTCCGTGCCGGTGACCCGGACTACAAGTCCACCACCCGTGACGTGAAGAAAATCCTCACCGAACTGCAGAAAGAAAAAGTCGACGGCGTGGTCATCGACCTGCGCAACAACGGCGGCGGTTCACTGCAGGAAGCCACCGAGCTGACCAGCCTGTTCATCGACAAGGGCCCGACCGTGCTGGTACGCAATGCCGACGGCCGTGTCGACGTACTCGAAGACGAGAACCCGGGCGCCTTCTACAAAGGCCCTATGGCGTTGCTGGTCAACCGCCTTTCGGCCTCGGCCTCGGAGATTTTCGCTGGCGCCATGCAGGACTACCACCGTGCGTTGATCGTCGGCGGCCAGACCTTCGGCAAGGGCACCGTGCAGACCATCCAGCCGCTCAACCATGGCGAGCTGAAGCTGACCCTGGCCAAGTTCTACCGGGTTTCCGGGCAGAGCACCCAGCATCAGGGCGTACTGCCGGACATCGATTTCCCGTCGATCATCGACACCAAGGAAATCGGCGAAAGCGCCCTGCCCGAAGCCATGCCGTGGGACACCATCCGTCCTGCGATCAAGCCGGCGTCGGACCCGTTCAAACCGTTCCTGGCGCAGTTGAAGGCTGACCACGACACCCGCTCCGCCAAGGATGCCGAGTTCGTGTTCATCCGCGACAAGCTGGCCCTGGCCAAGAAGCTGATGGAAGAGAAAACCGTCAGCCTCAACGAAGTGGACCGTCGCAAGCAGCACGCCGACATCGAGAGCCAGCAACTGGCCCTGGAAAACGTGCGCCGCAAGGCCAAGGGCGAAGACCCACTCAAGGAACTGAAGAAAGAAGACGAAGACGCGTTGCCGACCGAGGCGGAAAAAACCAAGCCGGAAGACGACGCTTACCTGGCCGAGACCGGCCGGATCCTGCTGGACTACCTGAAAATCAGCAAACAGGTGGCCAAGCAGTAAAGGATGGAGATTTAAGGTGATCGCTCCTCGGAGTGTCATCATATAGACATCATTCTGTCGTGAAATGAAGGACTGCATGCTCACCGCATGCGGTCCTTTTTTTGACCGAGATCGCCATGACCATGATCGAACAGCTGAATGCACTGGGCGCTATCCTGGCTCAAGGCAGTTTGCACAGCTTGTTCCAACCGATTGTCTGCCTCTCCGAACGACGCATCCTCGGCTATGAAGCCTTGAGCCGTGGCCCGTCCAACAGCACGCTGCACTCCCCCGTCGCCCTGTTCGCCGTGGCCGGCCAGGCCGGGCGCCTCAGCGAACTGGAAATGGCCTGCCGCACGAGTGCCTGTCGGCGCTTCAGCGAGCAGAAGTTGCCGGGCAAGCTGTTCCTGAATATCTCACCGCACTCGCTGATGGAGACGGCGCACCAGCCTGGGCGCACCCTGCAACTGCTGCGCGAATTCGGTATCCCGCCGAGCCAGGTGGTGATCGAACTCACCGAGCAGACGCCCACCGACGATTTCGACCTGCTGCAGAAGGCGCTGCATCATTATCGCGACATGGGCTTTGCCATCGCGCTCGACGACCTCGGCGCCGGCTATTCCAGCCTGCGCCTGTGGTCGGAACTGCGCCCGGACTACGTGAAGATCGACCGGCACTTTATCGACGGCATTCACCAGGATGCGCTCAAGCGCGAGTTCGTCGGCTCGATATTGCAGATCGCCAGGGCGTCCCGTGCCCAGGTGATTGCCGAGGGCATTGAACTGCCGGAAGAATTGGCGGTGCTGACGGAAATGGGCGTCGACCTGGTCCAGGGCTACTTGCTCTGCAGGCCTCAGGAACATCCGCCGCAGGAAGCGCGCCTGATGCTGCCCAAGCCGGACAATGCCAACGTCGCCCTCAATGAAGAGGCCGGCGACCTCAGCGCATTGCTCAACGAGCAGCCGGCCGTGCATCAGGACACCGCGACCGCAAAGGTGCTCGAGGCCTTTCGCCGCCAGGCCAACCTCAATTCCCTGGCCGTGCTCAATGGGCTGGGTCAACCGATTGGCATCGTGCACCGGCATTCGCTGTCGGACGCGCTGCTCAAGCCGTTTGCCACCGATCTGTTCGCGCGCAAGCCGATCAGCCGGCTGATGAGCGCAGACTTTCTGGCGGTGGAACTGAGCCAGTCCTTGCAGCAGATCAGTCGCTTGCTCACCAGCCGCGCGCGGCAACGCATCGAAGAAGACTTCATCATCACCCTGAACGGCGACTACCTGGGCCTGGGTCGAGTGATCGATGTGCTCAAGCTGATCACCGAGTTGAAAGTCCAGCAGGCGCGCCATGCCAACCCGCTGACCCTGCTACCCGGCAATGTGCCGATCCAGCAATGCCTGACGCGATTGCTGCATCAGCAGCGTGAGTCGGTGATCTGCTACGTGGATATCGACAGCTTCAAGCCATTCAACGATATCTACGGTTATGGACGCGGGGATGAAGTGTTGCTGTGCCTGGCGCAATGCCTAAACGATCGGGTCGACCCCAGCCGTGATTTTGTCGGGCATATCGGCGGTGATGATTTTTTGCTGGTGCTGGGCCCGCAGGACTGGCGCAAGCGGCTCAATCAACTGCTGGATGACTTCCACACCCAATGCCGGCGCTTTTACCGCGCCGAACACCTTGATGCGGGCTGCTTCGTGGCCCTCAACCGCCAGGGCGTGCGGCAGGAATTTGCGCTGTTGTCGCTGTCCATCGGCGTGGTGCACTTATACCCACAGGCCTGTGCGCAACTGGATGCAAGCCGGTTGGCGGAACTGGCGTCCCAGGCCAAGCACCACGCCAAGGACGTGGCGGGCTACAGCATCCATGTGATCAACAGCATGGACGCGCTGGCGCAGACGCCTCAGGCCTCGGCGGATTCCGGGTATTGATACTCGAACACCCGCACCACTTCCGACGCATGCCAGGAGGCAGCCGCCACGCCATCGGAGGGCCCGCTGAAACGCCCGAGACGCTCGGCGCACTCGAAGAACCCGGTGCGCGGCAGACGGCTGGCGCCCTGGCTGATCACCAGGGAACTGCGCAATGGCTGATCGGCCTTGGCGTCGAGAGCGGCCAGATGCTCCAGGGCGGCGGCCAGGGTCTGCATGGCCGGCGAAGGAAATTGCAGACGCTCGAGCAGCGCGCGGTAGGTCAGCAGGTGACGCTGGCGGCGCGCCTGGTCGAGTTCGTTGAGTAGCCCGTCCCAGTGTTGACGGCTGATACGCAGGCTCACGATTCATCTCTCCAGCCGGCAACGCCCAATTCCCAGGCAAGACTGCGGCGGATCGCGGCATCGGGCTGGCGCTCGCCACTTTCGATCAAACCAAGGTATGACGGGCTGATGCCCACGGTGCGCGCCAGGGTTTCAATGGCCAGGCCCTTGGTTTCGCGCAGACCGCGCAGGTCGGCAAGCGCGCGCTGGTCCTCTGCGGGAGCGGCCTGGGGATTGGACGAGAGCGGCGCTGGCGTGGGTCGCTGCGAACCGGCGGCGGCTAACAGCGCCTGGTACTGATCCCAAGGCAAGACCGCGTATTCGGGCTCGCCATTGCGTGAAATTATCTGAATATCCATGACTGCCCCGTAGGATAAAAACACTTACCAGGTAAGCACTTTCCTTAAGTACCTTCCCGGGGAGTGTAATCCTAACTGCCGTAAAGGTCGCCGGGGGATCACCGCCTCAGGCGTTTTTTTGCCGCTGCTCGCTGGCCAGCAGCGCAGCGGTCGCCGGAAGCCGCTCAACCACCGCGAGCTTTTCCGGACGCTGGGCGTCACGCCACGCGCGAAAGGCGCTCAGTTCGCCGTCCAGGGTCTTCATGACCCACGCCAGCACGGCAATGTCATCGAACATGCCGAACATCGGGATAAAGTCCGGGATCGCATCAATCGGGCTGAGGAAGTACATCAGCCCCGCCACCACCGAGATCAATGCCTTGGGGCTGATTGCGCGGTACTCGCCGCGCCAGTATGCCAGGCACAGACCCTGCAGCAGTTTCAGGTCATCCTTGAGCTTGCCCAGGCGATTGCCCTGGCTTGAGCCTTTGGCGGCGACGGCAAACAACAACGTGGGCAGACGGCCACGGCCCAGCAGCCGCGCGGCGATGGGCAGGAAACGGGTGAAGTTGAAGGGTGGTCTCATGTGTCACTCCAGTTCCATGCGAATGAAAGGTTATCCACACAAATTGTGGATAACCTTGTGAACAGAGCCTTTTTTTTCGGCTCAAAGCCACGCCCCGCAAGGCTCGCAGTCAGATCGGGCGTTTTTTGCGCACATAAAAAACCCCAAGATTTCATTGACTTGGTGGTGATGTGCGGTTACCCCTGCTCGGGTCTTACGTGTGACTGTGCGCCAGAGCCCGGGTTCGATCAGATTTACAGCCGCAGCATTTTCCAATCGGCAGAAACAACAACGCCCCGTCGAAACGGGGCGTTGTCTGTTCAGACGCCGATTACTTCTTGGCGGCAGGTGCAGCAGGTGCGGCAGGCGCTTCAGCCTTGGCCGGGTCTTTGATACCCAGCAGCTCCAGGTCGAATACCAGCACCGAGTTGGCCGGGATAGCCGGGCTCGGGCTCTGGGCGCCGTAGGCCAGGTCGGACGGAATGTACAACTCGACCTTCTCGCCAACGTGCATCAATTGCAGGCCTTCGACCCAACCCGGAATCACGCCGCTGACCGGCAGGTCAATCGGGCTGCCGCGATCCACGGAGCTGTCAAAGGTGGTGCCGTTGGTGAGCTTGCCGGTGTAGTGCACAGTCACCACGTCGGTCGGCTTGGGCTGAGGACCGTCGGCCTTTTTCACGATCTTGTACTGCAGACCGGAAGCGGTGGTCACCACGCCGTCTTTCTTGGCGTTTTCTTCGAGGAATTTCTTGCCGGCGGTTGCCGACTCTTCGCTCATCTTGGTCATGCGTTCTTCAGCGCGCTTTTGCAGAGCGGCAAACGCTTCAACCAGTTCGTCGTCCTTCAGCTTCTGTTCTTTCTTGCCGACGGCATCTTCGATGCCCTGGGCTACGGCTTTGGAATCCAGGTCATCCATGCCTTCCTGGGCGAGACTCTTGCCCATGTTCAGGCCGATGCCGTAGGAAGCTTTCTGCGCCGGGGTTTTCAGCTCTACGCTGGTCTGCGAATCACAACCCGCAAGTACCAGGCCAACCAGGGCCACCGCCGCCGCCAACCGATGCTGTTTCATGCTATTTCCTTGTTCATGCGCCAATAGGGCATTTGAATAAAGTCGCGAGCTTATCAGCCGGCCACGACCAATGGCTACCGGCATGTGAGCGGGAATCGCCTGATAAGTTCACGTGTTTAAAAGCATTTTCATTCATGATGCAGGCCCGCGACGGATCGCGGAGCGCCCTGACGCACATTCATGGCCACTTGCCGCACCTGTGGCGTAGTGGCATAACAGCGCTACCGTTCGACAAGACCGAGACAAGGATAGCCCTCTTGCGCATTTTCTCCCGTGCCTTACTTCTGCTTCTTATCGCCCTGGGCCTGCTCCTGGGCGTGGTGCTCTACTACATCGTCACCCCCAGGCTGCCCGATTACGTGCCCGTGGAGCAGGTGCGCTACCAGGACCAATGGAGCGCCGCCGACCGCCAGACCTACTACTTCACGCCCCAGGGCACCCAGGTCAAGGGCCTGCATTACGACTGGTTCACCGCCCTCGAACTGCCGTTCTCCGAACAGCGCTTTGCCGCACCCGAGTACCTGGCGCGCTTCGGCTTCCTCGTGGACCCCAAACAAGTGCCCACCGCGCAGAACCCCGGCAACCTGCCAGTCGGTTTCGCCCGGCATAAAAACGCTGACAGCAACGTTGAATACCTGGACATCACCTGCGCCGCCTGCCACACCGGCGAGCTGCATTTCAAAGGCCAGGCCCTGCGCATCGACGGCGGCTCGGCGCAACACGTGCTGCCCTCCAGCGTACCCACCCTGCGCGGCGGCAGTTTCGGCCAGGCCCTGGTGGCAAGCCTTGCGGCCACCTATTACAACCCATGGAAATTCGAACGCTTCGCCCGTCAGGTGCTGGGGGATCGTTATGAAGCCGAACACCGCCAACTGCGCGAGGCCTTCAAACAGTCCCTCAACCGGTTTATCACGGTCGCCTGGAACGACACCCATCGCGGCCTCTACCCCACCCAGGAAGGCCCCGGCCGTACCGATGCGTTCGGCCGCATCGCCAATGCCAGCTTTGGCGATGCGATTTCCCCGGACAACTACCGCATCGCCAATGCGCCCGTGGACTACCCGCAGCTGTGGGACATCTGGACCTTCGACTGGGTGCAATGGAACGGCTCGGCCCAACAACCCATGGCGCGCAATATCGGCGAAGCCCTGGGCGTGGGCGCGACCCTGGACTTTTTCGACAGCGCCGGCCAGCCGCTGCAGGGCCAGGCCCGTTACCCGTCCAGCGTACGCGTGCGCGACCTGCACCTGATCGAAGAAACCCTGCAACGCCTCAAGCCGCCCACCTGGCCGCAAGACCTGTTCGGCGCCATCGACAAACCGCTCGCCGCCCAGGGCCGCGCGCTCTTTGCCGAAAACTGCGCCGCCTGCCACGTGCCCACCGTCACCCAGGAACCGGGCCGGGCGGTGCAGCACCTGCAAATGCTCACCGTCGACTACATCGGCACCGATCCCACCGCCGCCACTAACATCGCCGACCAGCGCTACGACCTCAGCGCGCTGCAATGGGACAGCGCAGAACTGGCCGCACTCAATGTGCAACTGCACCCCAAGCAAAGCGAACCGCTGGACCTGAAAAGCATGTCCGTGGCCAAGGGTCTGGCCTACGTCACCGCCTACGTCGAAGACCACGCCTACCGTGCCGCCGGCGTCACCCCGGCCGAGCGCCCGAACCTGGACGGTTTCGATCAACCCATCGGCGTGCGCGAACTGCGTGCCTACAAGGCGCGGCCACTGGCCGGTGTGTGGGCCACCCCGCCGTTCCTGCACAACGGCTCGGTGCCCACGCTCTACCAACTGCTCTCGCCCCAGGACGAGCGCAGCGTCACCTTCTATAAAGGCACCTTCGCCTATGACCCGCGCCATCTCGGGTTTGAAACCGGCGCATTCAAGAATGCCTTCCTGTTCGATACCAACATCACCGGCAACCACAACAGCGGCCACGAATTTCGTGACGGCAAGCGTGGCGACGGCGTTATCGGCCGTCGCCTGCTGCCGCAGGAACGCTGGGCGCTGCTGGAATACCTGAAAGTGCTGGGCGGCCCGCTGGAGCAACAACTGCCATGATTATCCGATCGCAATACAACCAACGTTCACTGCTCGCCCGCCTCTGGCTGCGCCTGGGCGCCTTGCTCGGCAAAACCCTGCTGTGGCTGGTGGGGCTGGGACTGCTGGGCTGGCTGGCGGCAACCGCCTGGTACGCCTGGCAGCACAGCGGCCCGGTGTCACCGAACGAGCAGATTCCGCCCGGCGAGGCGGCGATGACCCAGGGCATCATCCAGACCGCCGTGCGCATCGTCGACCAGCACCGCGAAGGCACGCGCTACCTGCGCGACGCCCATGCCAAGGCCCACGGCTGCGTGAAGGCCGAAGTCAGCGTGCTGGCCGACCTTGACCCAGCCTTGCGCCAGGGCGTATTTACCGACCCCGGCAAAACCTGGCAAGCGACGATCCGCCTGTCCAACGGCAACGCCTACCCGCAGTTCGACAGCATCCGCGACGCGCGAGGCATGGCCCTCAAGTTGTTGGACGTTCCGGGCAAGCAGTTGATGGCCGATCAGCAGGCGCGCACGGAGCAGGACTTCGTGATGTTCAGCCATCCGAACTTCTTCGTCAGTAACGTGGCCGAATACGCGCAGAATATCGGCGCCCAGGCGGACGGCAAGAAAATCCAGGCATTCTTCCCCAGCCTCGACCCGCGCAGTTGGCAGGTGCGCCACCTGTTCATCGCCCTGGCGACCCTGGCCCCCGCGCCGGCCAGCCCCACGCAGACCACCTATTTCTCTGTTTCACCGTATAAATTCGGCGCGGCCAACGCCAAATTCCGCGTGGCGCCCGACCCGCACAGTTGCCCGCAATACGCGCTGCCCAAGCAGAACGAGGACCTGCCGAACTTCCTGCGCAGCGCCCTCAACCAGCAGTTGTCCACCGACCGTGTGGCGGCCTGCTTTGTGTTGCAGATCCAGCGGCAGAACCCGCAGAAGTTCATGCCGATCGAGGACACCAGCATCGAGTGGAAGGAAAGCGACGCGCCCTACGAGACCGTGGCCAACGTGCGGATTCCCGCGCAGGATTTCGACACCCCGGCGTTGAATCTGGCGTGCGACAACCAGTCATTCAACCCCTGGTTCGGCGTGGAAGCACACCGCCCCATCGGCGGCATCAACCGGCTGCGCAAAGCCGTGTACGAAGCTATCAGCGATTACCGCCACAGCCGCAACACTTCACCCTAAGGCATGGCAAGGTCAAGTTGCAGGCGCAAAGGCACCAGTCACAGGTGATCGCGCCTTTCCACGCGCGGCCGCTTTTGAGCATCGACTGGTTGGCACGGTCGCGCACCAGTTGCATCCAGCCGGCGCGCAACGTGATCAGTTCGCCGTCAAAGCGCCCCGGGGTCAATTGGCAATTTCCATTCCCCCTGGAGCGCCCGCAGGCACGCTGTGCCGAAATCGGCTAGTGCCTCCGCAAAAAAATGAGCGCTTTAAAGTTTTTACCCCGTAAAGTATTTTCACAGCACTGCCGGGGCCGACTGCCCTGCTCTTTACCCGACAAGGATCTTGCGTGAGCGGACTGCGTGAACGGCAACGGCTCGAACGCCGCCAAGCCATCAGTACAGCGGCGATCGAACTGTTCGAACGCCAGGGTTACCAGAACACCACCATCGAACAGATCGCCAACCAGGCGGGCGTTTCGGCGCCCACGGTGTTCAAATACTTCGGCAACAAGCAGGAAATCATCCTGGAAATCCTGCACGAGGCCGACCGCCGCGCCCTGCACGACACGCGGCGCCTGATGCCGGCCATGGACGACCCGGTGGACGCGCTCTGCTACCTGGAAAAACTGCTCACCAACTATGCGCTCGAGGTCATGCACCCCAACCTGTGGCGCGAGCTGCTGCCGTTGATCCTGTTCGGCGGCGAAAGCGAATTGCCCGCCGGCTACCGCACCATGAACGATGCGTTGCGTGGGCAAATCAGTGGCCTGCTGCGCGAGCTGCAACAGGCCGGCAAGCTGCGCGATGACCTGGACGTCGACCTCGCGGCGTTCCTGCTCAACGACTACGCGCACCTGCAGCTGTTGCGCCTGGTCAGCCAGACCCCGCCAGACATCGAATCCCACTCCAGCCAGGTGCGCCGCATCACTGCCCTGCTGTTCCAGGGCATGCGTAACTGAACTCGTGCCAGCCAGTGGCAGCCGACCGTTGCGCCGTTCAGCGGTTGGTCTTGATGGTGGTCCATACGCGGGTGCGGACACGCTCGATCGCCGCCGGCATCGGTTGCAGGGGGAACAGAGTTTTGCGCGCCGCGTCGGGAATGTACATGTTCGGGTCGTTGCGAATCTCGGCGTTGACCATTTCCGTCGAGTCCTTGTTGGGGTTCGGGTAACCGATTCGGTTGCTGATCAGAGCGATCACTTCCGGACGCAGGATATAGTTGATAAACGCGTAGGCCTCTGCCGCATGCGGCGCATTTTTCGGCACCGTCATCACGTCCGACCACATCGGCGCGCCCTCCACGGGCAACGCCATCGCCACCTTGACGCCCTTGCCTGCCGCGTCCGCCAGTCGCTTGGCCAGGGCCACACCGCCGGACCAACCCACCGCCACACAGACATCATCGTTGGCCAGGTCCATGCCGTATCGCGAGGAGTTGAAGTAGGTGACATAGGGGCGGATCTTGAGCATCAACTGCTGCGCCTGGGTGTAGTCCTCACGCTTCTGGCTGTTGGGATCCAGACCCAGATAGTGCAAGGCGATGGGCAGAATCTCATTGCCGGCGTCGAGGAAGCCGACGCCGCAGCCGGTCATTTTTTTCAGGTTCTCTTCCTTGAAGATCATGTCCCAGGTGTTCATCTGCACATCCGCGCCGAAGATTTTCTGAATCTTGTCGACGTTGTAACCAATCAGCGTGGTGCCCCACAGGTAAGGCACGGCGTAACGATTGCCGGGGTCACCCACCGCCTCCAGAGAGGTCATGAATTGCGGGTCGAGGTGTTTCCAGTTGGGCAACTGGCTGCGGTCCAGCGGCTGGATGGCGCCAGCGGTGATCAGATTGCTGATGTAGGAGCTGCCGGGAAATACCACGTCGTAGCCGGAGTTGCCGGTCAGCAATTTGGCTTGCAGCGTCTCGACACTGTCGAACACATCGTAGATCGGGTGAATGCCGGTCTCTTGTTCGAAGTTCTTGAGGATTTCAGGCGGCAGGTACTCGATCCAGTTATAGATGCGCACCGTGCGCTCCCCGGCCAGGCACCAGCCGCTGCACAGCCAGGCGATGGCGACGCCCAGCACGGTATTACGCAAAGACTTGTTCATGCACACACACTCCTGCGCGGCCGCAATGGCTCGCGGCGCTCAATAACGGTAGGTGAAGTAGAGTTCCAGGGCACTGAATTTCTGGTCATCGCCGAACACTTGCCTGGCCGCCGCCAGCGGTTTGACCCAGTTGTAGGAGAGTGAGGTGTAGAAGGACGGCGTGGGGGTCCAGTCGAGAAACACCACGCTTTCATCGGCAAAGCGCCGGTCGTTGACCGCCGCGCCCATGTAGTTTTTCTCGTCGAGCCAGAACTGATAGTGGATCGCGCCCAGGGTAAGGGTCTGGCTCAGGTGCGTCTTGAGCGAGAACTGCTGGACGTTTTCATTGCTGTTGAACAACAGGTAGTTGCCGACCACATCGCCCACCAGCCAGGTGCCCCAGTCGATGAAGCCCTTGCTCAACGGGTCCCAGGCCTTCTGCCGGTTGTCGCCCAGGTTGTCGTCCCCGGAAAAGCTTGCGTAGCGATAGCCGAGGATCGGCGTCAGCGGCAGGTCGCCAAAGGCGTAGTCGGCCTGGGCGTACCAGGCGTTGGCCGCGTAGTCGACGCCCTCGCCGCTGCCGCGTTCCACCGCGTATTCGGCGTTCAGGGTCAGCGGCGCGATGCCCGGCACCCTGGCATTCAGCGCGCGCAGGTTGTACACCTGCATGCCGTCGCGGCGCCTTGGCAAGGTGCTGCCCCGTGGGCCGAGGGCGTTGACCTTGAGCGCCATTGCACCCAGGGTCACCTGGTCATCGAGGTTGTAGTCGAGGTTGACCCCGGTCATGCGAAAGTCGCCCAGGTCATCGTCGGTGCGCAGGCTGAACACCTGGCTCTTCAGCGCGCCATGGTCCCAGGCGAGGATCGCCGAGTCCTTGAACGCGGTGCGCGGGCTGAGCCAATAGGCGCCGTCCTTGAACTGGTCGAGGTTGCCATCCATCACGATGAAACCGGTGCCGACCTTGTAGTTCTGGCGCCCGGCAGTGAATGTCCACTCGCCGACCCGCACCCCGCCGAACAGCTCTTCTGTGGCCACCCGGCCATCGGAGCTGCGGCTAAAGCCGCCGGCGTCGCCATCGCCGAAGGTGGTGGCGGCCACCACCGACGCGCCGCCGAGCAGGCTGACGTCGGGGTTCAGCGCGAAGTTGAAGGTGATACCGGGCTTGACGTAGAACTCCTGCCAGCCAATCGAACTGCCGTCATTGCGTCCGTTGCGCTGGTCGACCCGGCCGCTGCCGAAGTTGACGTTGCGCGTGGTGATGCTGGCGCCGCCGGCGGTGAGGTTGACCTCGCCCTTGAGGTCGCCGTCCTCGAAGGTGTAGCCCGCAAGGGCGACCTGGGCGCTCAGGGGCAGACTCACCGCCACCAGCGCGCGGGTAAAACGCGTCGTGAAATACATCGTGAAGCTCCTGTGTCGTTATTGTTGTACAGGGCAGTTGCAGGCGGCGCAGTACGCCGCCAACACCTGGGCAAGCCAGGTGGAATCCAGACGCTGGATCGTTATTGTTGAAAGGGTCTCAGCGCGTCAGGTGCGCCGCGATGGCGCGCAGCATGCGCACGCTGTCGGCATCGACCGGGCCGACCGCCTCGGGCAGCGATGACTGCTTGACGATCACCACACGGGACGGTTTGTCGATGAACAGGTATTGGCCATGGATGCCGCCCGCCATCAGCGCCTGACTGTGGTCATTGAACACGTACCACTGGCTGCGGTAGGACGCGCCGGGGGCCCACTCGGCGAACTCCGGGTTGGCCGCGTAGATCGCCGGGTCCGCGCCCCTGGCGATGCGCGCGATGGCCTCGCTTGGCAGCAACTGGTCGCCGTTGTGGCGGCCGTCATTGGCCAGCAATCGGCCGAAACGCGCCATGTCGCGCAGGGTCGCGCTGAAGCCGGCGCCGGCCACGCTGCGGCCCCAGGGGTCGGCCATGAAGTAGCCGTCGCGCTCGCAACCCAGTTGGCTCCAGACCCTTTGCAACAGCTGCGCGCAGGGCACGCCCGAGGCACGCTCCATGACCCAGGCCAGCGCCTCGGTGGCAGCGGTCACGTAGTGGAAGAACCCGCCGTGCTCGCCGCGTTTGCGCAGCGACGGCAGGTATTGGTAGAGGGATTCAAACTCGCGAAACTGGCTCGGCGCCGGGTTGAAGCCGCAGGCGTAGCCGTATTGCGAACTCTCGGACGTCGGGTCGTCGTACACCTCGCGGTAGTCGATGCCCACCGCCATGTCGAACAGCTGGCGCACCGTCGCATCCCCGAAGGCACTGCACGCAAGCTCCGGCACGTAGCTGCCGACCAGCCGCGTCGGGTCGAGCACGGTCTCGCTGACCAGCTGTTCGCCGAGCACGCCGATCAGCGACTTGGTCACCGAAAACATGATGTGCCGATCGTCCGGCCGCTGGCCGTTGAAGTAACGCTCGAACAGCACCTGATCGCCCTGCAGCACCAGCAGGCCGTCGGTGTGACTGGCCTTGAGGTGGTCGAGCACGCTGATGCTCAGGCCGCAGACGCTGTCAAAGTGCAGCGCGTCCAGCGCCTGGGGCGCTTCGATCAACGGCGCGCACGGGCCACGCCCGGCCTGCACATCGATCGAGGGACGCAAGCGCGCCAGGTGACGAAACCCCCAGCGGTTGAACGGCGGGCGCATCCAGTTATCCCAGGTCACGCGCTGCTCCGGCGCGGCGGGAAACCCCTGCATCAGGCGCGGTGCGGGTGGCTCGGTCGGTGAAGATTCATTGGCCTCGACATACAGCCTGACGAGTAAAGGGACGGCGTTCTGGCTCATCTCTGTGATCCTGGAAATGACTCTGCGTGAGAGCAGATGCAGGAAAATAATTACGCTTATTAATTATTTTAGTCAATAAAATATTTAACAGATATCTCATAAAATATGGACTTTTATGGATCCAATAAGACATGAAAAATTGGCCGATAATCGCCCGTATTTTCCATGAAACCTGAAAATACAGAATTGACCGCACAATCTCCCGCGCCTCTAATGGATCCATTAAATAAAAACAACGACCAGCCTGGAGAACCGTCATGTACCCAAAAAACACGTGGTATGTCGCCTGCACCCCCGATGAACTGGTACACAAACCCCTCGGCCGGCAAATCTGCGGGGAAAAGCTGGTGTTTTATCGAGACCAGACGAATCAGGTCAGAGCCCTTGAAGACTTCTGTCCCCACCGTGGTGCGCCGCTCTCTCTGGGCTATGTCGAAAACGGAAACCTGGTGTGCGGCTATCACGGCCTGGTGATGGGCGGCGATGGCAAAACCGTGGAAATGCCCGGCCAGCGGGTACGCGGTTTTCCCTGCAACAAGGCGTTCGCCGCCGTTGAGCGTCACGGCTTTATCTGGGTGTGGCCCGGCGATCAGGAGCAGGCCGACCCCGCGCTGATTCCGCACCTGGAATGGGCCGACAGCGACCAATGGGCTTACGGCGGCGGGCTGTTCGACATCCAGTGCGACTACCGCTTGATGATCGACAACCTGATGGACCTGACCCACGAAACCTACGTGCACGCCTCCAGCATCGGCCAGAAGGAAATCGACGAAGCGCCACCCGTGACCACCGTAGAGGGCGATGAGGTGGTGACCGCCCGGCACATGCAGAACATCATGGCGCCGCCCTTCTGGCGCATGGCGCTGCGCGGCAACCAGTTGGCCGACGATGTGCCCGTGGACCGCTGGCAGATCTGCCGCTTCACCCCGCCCAGCCACGTGATGATCGAAGTCGGCGTGGCCCACGCCGGCAAGGGTGGCTACCACGCCGCGCCGGAACACAAGGCGGCGAGCATCGTGGTGGATTTCATCACCCCGCAGACCGACACCTCGATCTGGTATTTCTGGGGCATGGCGCGCAATTTCCAGCCCCACGACGAGGCGCTGACCGCCAGTATCCGCGAAGGCCAGGGCAAGATTTTCAGCGAAGACCTGGAGATGCTCGAACGCCAGCAACAGAACCTGCTGGCACACCCCACGCGTAACCTGCTCAAGCTGAATATCGATGCCGGAGGCGTGCAGTCGCGCAAGATTCTCGAACGCCTGATCGCCAGGGAACGCGCCGGAGAACCGACATGATCGAGGTGGTGGTGACGTCCCGCAACGACGAGGCGCTGGACATTTGCAGCTATGAGCTGACCCGCGTCGACGGCACGCCGCTGCCGGCGTTCAGCGCCGGGTCCCACATCGACGTGCACTTGCCAGGCGGCCTGGTGCGTCAGTATTCGCTGTGCAATCCCCCTCGGGAGCGCCACCGTTACCAGATCGGCGTGCTCAAGGACCCCGCCACGCGCGGCGGCTCGCGCGGCCTGCACGAGCAGGTGCAGGTCGGCACGCACCTGAGCATCAGCGAACCGCGCAACCTGTTCCCCCTCGCCGCGCAGGCGCGACACAGCCTGCTGTTTGCCGGCGGCATCGGCATCACCCCGATCCTGTGCATGGCCGAGCAGCTGGCCGAGGCCGGCGCCGACTTCGAGCTGCATTACTGCGCCCGCGCCAGTGAGCGCGCGGCGTTTGTGCAGCGACTCAAGGCATCGGCATTTGCCGAGCGGGTATTCCTGCATTTTGACGCACAACCGCACACCGCCCTCAACGCTGCCGAGGTGCTCGCCACCCCGGCCGATGATGTGCATCTGTACGTGTGCGGGCCCGGCGGCTTCATGCAGCATGTGCTCGACAGCGCACGCGCCCAGGGCTGGCAGGAGGACTGCCTGCACCGCGAGTATTTCTCGGCGCCGGCTGTGGACGGAGGTCTTGACGGCGCGTTTGCGGTGCAGGTCGCCAGCAGCGGTGAGGTGTTCGACATACCGGCCGACAAGAGCGTGGTGCAGGTCCTGCAAAGCCACGGCATCGAGATTGCCGTGTCCTGCGAACAAGGGATTTGTGGCACCTGTCTGACCCGCGTGCTCGACGGCATTCCCGAGCACCGCGACCTGTTTCTCACCGAGCAGGAGCAGGCGTTGAACGATCAGTTCACGCCGTGCTGCTCGCGCGCGAAAACCGCGCTGCTGGTGCTGGATATCTGACCCGCCTCAGGCCGACGGCACAATGACCTTGATCCGCTCGCGGGCGGTGGCGGCGCTGAAGATCTCGGCATAGCGCAAGGTCGCGTTGGCATGCTCGCGCATGATCGCCTCAGCCCGCGCGCCCTGGCGATTGACCAGCGCATCGAACACCGAGTGATGCTGCAGGTGGGCGTAGTTGAAACGGCGGTACTCGCGCGCCATGTCCTCGCGGTCGATGGCCAGCGCGGTGACGGAAGCGAACGGCAGATGATCGTTGCGTGCCAGCGCGTCGGTGATTGCCGGGTTGTGGCTGCCGGCGACGATGACCTGATGAAAACGCATGTTCAGGTCGTGATAGACCTCCAGGTCGTCCTCGGTGACATAGCCCTTCTCGAACAGTTGATCGCCCTCCACCAGGCAGCGCTCCAGCGCGCGCCGCGCCTCATCGGACAGCCCATGCTCGGCGGCCTGACGCGCCGCCAGCCCCTCAAGCACGCCACGCACTTCGACGGCGCCGGCGATATCGCTGGGGCTGACCGAACGCACCTGATACCCGCGCCCGCCAAAGGGCACCAGCAGCCCTTCCTGTTCGAGGGTGCGAAAGGCCATGCGCACCGGCATGCGCGACACGCCGAAGCGCTGCGCGGTGGGCACTTCCAGCAGCCGTTCGCCCGCCGCCAGCTCTCCGCTGGCAATCATCTTGCGCAGTGCAACCAGCACCAATTGACCGGGCTTGCTCATCCAGGCAGCTTCCAGAAAAACACGGGCTGCCATAGTACCGCAGCGCAGTACCGCAGCGCGCGTCAGGCGCGCAGGACTGTGGGGTCTTCACCGCGATACAGCGCCTCGACCCGCGCCGCGCGCCATTGCAGCACCGCACGCTGGTTGATCGAGCCCTTGTCGGTGATCTCCCCTCGGTCGATGGACGCCGGCTCGTCGAGCAAGGCAATCCACTCCACGCGGCTGGCGTTGCCGGTCGCCTCGCGATTGAGCCGCTGCAGCCAGTCGCCGAACCACTGGCGCACCGCCGCGCTGGCCAGCACTTGGGCGTCGCTGGCGTCGGCGTGCAAGCCTGCCAGCCGCCGGCACTCGTAGAGCCTGGGGAAGACCAGCGCGCCGAGGCACTCGCGGTCCGGCGCGGTGATCACCAGGTCCTGCACATAGGGTGAGCCTTCGAGCACCGCGCGATTGCGCAACGGCCCGACGCTGACAAACACCCCGGAAGACAGCTTGAAGTCCTCGGCGATTCGCCCGTCGAACATCAACCCCAACTGCGGCTGCTGCGCATCGGCGAGCTTGATCGCGTCCCCCGAACAGTAAAAACCTCGCTCGTCGAACACCTCGGCGGTCTGCTCCGGCGCGCGCCAGTAGCCCGGCATGATGTGCGGCCCGCGAAAGCGCCCTTCCAGCTTGCCGTCCACCGGCACCAGGCATACTTCGCAGCCCGGCGCGGGCAAACCGATGTAGCCGGCCATGGACAACGGCCCGGTGGTGAAGGTGCAGGACGGCGCGGCTTCGGTCATGCCCAGCCCGGCCATCATGCGGATGCGCTCACCGCAGTGTTGTTCGGCCACGCGGTCGAGGCGATCCCAGATACTTTGCGACAGGCCGGCGGCGGCAAAGAAGAACAGTTTCATGCGCGCAAAAAACCGCTCGCGCAGTTCGACGTCCTGCTCCAGGGCATTGACCAGTTCTTCCCAGCCCTTGGGCACGGTGAGGTAGGCCGTGGGCGACACCTCCTTGAGGTTGCGCAGGGTCTGGGCGAAACCCTGGGCCGTGGGCTTGCCGTCATCGAGGTAAAAGGTGCCGCCGTTGTAGAGCACGATGCCGACGTTGTGGCTGCCGCCAAAGGTGTGGTTCCACGGCAGCCAGTCCACCAGCACCGGCGGCTCCTCGCCGAACACCGGAAAGGTCTGCAACAGCATTTGCTGGTTGGCGCAGAGCATGCGCTGGGTGGTGACCACCGCCTTGGGCAGCTTGGTGGAGCCGGAGGTGAACAGGAACTTGGCGATGCTGTCCGGCCCCGTGGCCTCGAACGCCGCCTCGGCCGCCTGCCCGCCCGGGGTTTGCAGCAGGCTGGCGAACGCCGTGCAGGGACGCCCCGGCACCTCGCCGCGCACCGTGATCAGCGACGTCGTGGCCGGCAATACCGCCTCGATCGCGCGCTGGTAGGCGGCGGCATCGCTGACGAACACCAGCCCCGGTTGCAGCAGGTCGCACACGTGCCGCAGCTTGGCGAAATCCTGGGACAACAACGCGTACGCCGGCGACACCGGGCTGTAGGGAATGCCGGCATACATCGCGCCGAGCGCCATCTGCAGGTGCTCGATGTCGTTGCCCGAAAGCAACGCCAGCGGCTTCTGCGCCGACAGCCCGTAACCGAGCAGGCTCTGGGCAATCGCGCGCACGCTGTCGAGCATTTCCCTGTAGCTGACGTGGCGCCAGTCACCGCCGGCCTGGCGCGCCGCGATAAACGTCTGCGCGGGGCGCACCTGCGCCCAGTGCACCAGCCGGTCAAGCAGGCGCGGCGGCAGCGGCGCCAGGGGTTCGAGGGAGCGCATGTGCAGCACGCCGTGTTCTTCAGTGATCGCCACCGGCGCTTGGCCGATGGACACGTCGCGGTAGCGCGGTGCGGGCTGGGGTTGCGATCTGAATTCGGAACTCACGGGGGATGTCCTCTGCCTTTTTTTGGGATGTACAGGGCCACCGCAACGCGGCGGCGCCGGCTCAGATCGGGTAATGCCGTGGGCCGTTCTGCAACGTCACCCAGCGCAACTGGGTGAAGTGCTCGATGGCGGCCTTGCCGCCAAAACTGCCGTAGCCACTGGACTTGACGCCACCGAAAGGCATCTGCGCCTCGTCGTGCACGGTGGGGCCGTTGATATGGCAGATGCCCGATTCCACCCGCTGCGCGAGCGCCAGCGCACGCCCGGTGTCACGGCTGAAGATCGCCGCCGACAGCCCGAACTCGGAGTCGTTGGCCAGGCGCAGCAGCGCCTCGTCACCGTCACCGCGCAGCAGCACTGCCACCGGGCCGAACGACTCTTCGCGGTACAGGCGCATCGCGTCGGTGACCCCATCGATCAGGGTCGGCTGCAAAATGCTGCCCTGCAGTTGCCCACCTGCCACCAGCCGCGCGCCCTTGGCCAGGGCATCGTCGATCAGCGCCTTGATGCGCGTGCCGGCGCTGGCATCCACCAGCGAGCCGAGCACCGAATCCGCCGCGGCGGGGTCGCCGGCCGGCAAGGTCGCGAGCTTGGCCGCCAGCTGGGTCACGAAACGGTCGGCGACGCTGGCGTCGACAATCAGGCGCTCGGTCGACATGCAGATCTGCCCCTGATTGAAATACGCGCCAAAGGCCGCCGCCGCCACGGCGGCGTCGAGGTCGGCGTCATCGAGCACCAGCAGCGGCGCCTTGCCGCCCAGCTCCAGCAGCGCCGGCTTGAGGTGCCGCGCCGACAGTTCGCCGACGATTCGCCCCACATGGGTCGAGCCGGTGAAATTAACCCGGCGCACAGCCGGGTTGGCGATCAACCGCTCGACAATCGCGGCGGCATCGGCGGGGGCGTTGCTGATCACATTGACCACGCCATCGCCCAGCCCGGCGTCCTGCAGCACCTGGCCGATCAGGCGGTGCACCGCCGGGCTCAACTCGGAAGCCTTGAGCACCACGGTATTGCCGCAGGCCAGCGGCATGGCGATGGCCCGCGTGGCGAGGATCACCGGCGCATTCCACGGTGCAATGCCCAGCACCACGCCGCAGGGCTGACGCAAGGCCATGGCGAAACTGCCGGGCACATCGGAGGGAATTACATCGCCGGTGATCTGGGTGGTCATCGACGCCGCTTCGCGCAGCATGTTGGCGGCCAGGCGCACGTTGAACGCGTACCAGTTGGCCATGGCGCCGGTTTCGCCAGCGGCGGCGATGAATTCGGCGCTGCGCGCCTGCAACTGTTCGGCGGCGTTGAGCAGGCGGGTGCGACGCTCGTTGGGCGCCAGCGCCGCCCACGCGGGGAACGCGGCCTGGGCGGCGGCGACAGCAGCGTCGGCATCTTCCAGGGTGGCGGCGGCGACCCGCGAGACGACGTCGCCGGTCACCGGGTTACAGCGTTCGAAGGTTCGGCCGTCGCTGGCAGGACGCGACTGGCCGCCGATCAACAGGGGCACATCCAGCATGCTGATTCCTCTTTTTGTCTTTATCGGGAATACGTTCAAGCAGGTTTGCGAGGGGCGGCCGGTGGCCGCTGCGCTCAGCGTTTATAGGTCTGCAGGCCAGGCTTGATGCTCTTGTCGTCGAGGAACTGTTTCATGCCCTGCTCGCGGCCGCCTTCGGTATCGAGCAAACGCGACTGATCGAGCTTGGCATAGAGGTAATCCTCGTTCTGCTCCCAGGTCAGTTCTCGGCACCGCTTGAAGCCATGCTTGGCCGCACGCAGCACCACCGGGTTTTTCTCCAGCAGGTTGCGCGCCAGTTCGAGGGTCACCTCGCGCAGCCGGGCCAGCGGCACGCTCTCGTTGACCAGGCCCATTTCGGCGGCTTTCTGCCCGCCGAACGTCTTGCCGGTCATGATGTAGTACAGCGACTGGCGATGGCCCACGGTGTCGGCCATGGCCTTGCTCACCAGGTTGCCCGGCGGGATGCCCCAGTTGATTTCCGAGAGACCGAAGGTGGCTTCGTCGGCGCAGATCGCCAGGTCGCAAGCCACCAGCGGGCTGAAGCCACCGCCGAAGCACCAGCCGTTGACCATGGCAATGGTGGGCTTGGCGTACATGCGCAGCAGTTTCCATTGCCATTGCGAGGCTTCGCGGCGGATTTTTTCCTGAAGGATTTCCGGGCCGGCATCCACCTCGCGAAAATATTCCTTGAGGTCCATGCCGGCGGTCCACGCCTCGCCGGCACCGGTCAGCACCAGCACACCGGCGTCTGGATCCTGCTCCAGGGTTTCCAGCACATCGATCATTTCCCGGTTGAGGGTGGGGCTCATCGCATTGCGTTTTTCCGGACGATTGAGGATGACCCAGGCGATGCCTTGCTCGATCTCAACCTTGACAGTGCTCCAACGACCTTCGTAATTGCTCATGGCGGTACGCTCTTGTTCTGGGTAGTGAAGATGCTTCGAAACTAAACCGCAAATATAGTTATGTCAATTAACTATTAATCCAAATATTGCCTGATTTTCCGGCTTTGTATAACGCCGGCATAGCCACGGCGCGCCAACCCCGGCAAACTGCATAGCCTTCATAACCACCCTTCCGAGGATTGCATCGCAATGGCCAAGCCCTCCCCCATCGCCGACATGCCGCCGCCGCTGGATTCGGCGCTGGACGACCTGATCGGCTACGCCATCCGCCGCGCCCAGCTCAAGCTGTTCCAGAACCTGATCGGCCGGCTCGCCGAACACGACCTGCGTCCCGCGCAGTTCTCGGCCCTGGCAATCATCGAACAGAACCCCGGCCTGATGCAGACCGACCTGGCCCGCGCCCTGGCCATCGAACCGCCGCAAGTGGTGCCGCTGCTGAACAAGCTCGAAAGCCGCGCCCTCGCCGTGCGCCTGCGCTGCAAGCCGGACAAGCGCTCCTACGGAATCTTCCTCAGCAAGAGCGGCGAAACCCTGCTCAAAACGCTCAAGGATATCGCCGCCCAGAGCGACCTGGACGCCACCGCCGCGCTGGACAGCGAGGAACGCGCCACCCTGCTGCGCCTGCTGAAGAAGGTGTATCAGGACTGAGTGCCTAGAACTTGTGCAGCCAGTTGAGCACCAGCTTGTTGCCCTGGGTGCGGTTCTCGGCCTGCTGCTCGAAGTAGGCGTTCACCGACAGCACATTCTCCTTGCTGAACCCATAGACCAGCCCCGGGCCGATGGCCCAGACCTTTTCCCGCCGCCCGCTGACGGCATGGCCGTCCACCTCGGTGTCGGTGATCTGTTTGAGCCAGTAGCCGTTGAGGCCCACGCTCAGTTGCTCGCTCACGGCATATTGCAGGGTCAGGTTGGCATGCAGCGCCTGGCCGGCCTGGGTGTTGGAGACGTCGCCGAAGCCTGCCTGCGGCTCGTCGTTTTTGCCGTTCCACAGGTACATGAAACGCCCGCTGGCCGACCACGCGGGGCTGAACCAGTAGGTCGCCGCGTAGTACGGGTTGAATGACCAGAAGTTGCTGCCCGGGTTGATCGAGCGCGTGCGGTCATAGGCGCCCACCGGTATCGACACATCGGCCTCCACGCGTTGGGTCAGCAAGGGGCTGCCATCGGCCCGGCTCAGGGTCGGCAGTTGCACAAACGCGCCGAGCGTCAGGTCGCCAAAGCCCGCGCGCGAACTCAGCGCCGCGTTGTTCAAGCCATCGTCGACCTCGGCGTGGGCCAGGGAGGTGTTGATCAGGGTGAAGCCGGGCATTGCGCCGTTGGCCAGGGGCTTACCGACGTAGATGATCTGCGTGGTCGGCGCCACCACTTCCACGTCCTGTCGCGGCAGGGCCAGTTTGTTGCCGTTGGCGTCATTGAAGCGACTGGCACGGCTGTAAGTCAGGTATTCCTCCAGGTACCAGCCGGGGCCCGCCGGGGCCGGGGAGCCGTCGTAGAAACTGGTGGTGCCCAGGTTGAGCCCGGGCAAGTCATAGGCATGGGTCGCCGCCGACACGGCGATCAACGTCACGGCCGCAGCCGCCCGCAAGATAGGCTTGAGCATCTTGTATGTCCTGTATTTTTGTTGTTGTTCAAGACCCCCGGTGCAGGGTTCCACACCGGGGTTGGCTGCGCTTACACGTAAGTGGCTGCCAGCCCGCCATCCACCGGCAGGTTGACCCCATTGACCCAGCGCGAAGCGTCCGAACAGAGGAAGGCGATCACCGCCGCCACCTCATCGGCCAGGGCTGGACGGGTCATGCGCTGGTTGTCGCGGGCCACGCGCTCCGGGCCGAGCATGCTGACGAAATCGCCAAGGATCGGCGTAAACACCGGCCCCGGCGCCACGCAGTTGATGCGCACCCCAAGATCGCGAAACCAGCCTTGGGCCTGCTGGTAACTCCAGACAATCAGCGCTTCCTTGAAATACTGATAACAGGTGGCCTGTTCCACCGGATTGGCCGCCAGCCACTGCTGCCCGGCGGCAAAGCTGTCGGTCGCGGCCAGCGACGTGTGCTGCTCCAGGCGCTGCGGCCATTGCGCGCCGAGGATCGAGGCGACATTGACCACACTGGCACCCGCCGGCATGTGCGGCAGCAGCGCCTGGGTGAGGTGGCGCACCCCCAGGTAATTGACCTGCGCCACCGTGTGCGCCGGCGCCGTGCCGGGCACGCCGGCAATGTTGCACAGCGCGTCGACCCGCGCCGGCAAGCGCGCCACCAGCGCGTCGATGCTCGCCGCATCGCCGAGGTCGGCATGCAGGAAGCCATCCAGGGTCAGGTGCGGCTCCGCGCGATCGACACCGATCACCGTCGCGCCCTGGAACCGCGCCAGCCGCGCCACTTCGGCGCCAATGCCGGAGGCGACGCCGGTGACAATCAAGGTTTTGTTATGCAGGTTCATGTTCAGCCCTCTTGTTTTTGTGTAGGCGTGCGTGTTTCAACCCCCCGAGCCAGGGCTCAGAAGGGATAGGTCGGTGGCGTGTTTTTTACCGTGACCCACTGCCACTGGGTGTACTTGTCCCAGTCGGCCGGCCCGCCGACGTTGCCGCCATTGCCGGAGGCACCGCGCCCGCCGAACGGGTTGATGCATTCGTCGGCCACGGTCTGGTCGTTGATGTGCAGCAGGCCACAGTCAAGCCGCTCGCCGATGGCCATGGCGCGGCCAACCGACGGTGAGATGATGGCGGCGCTGAGCCCGTACTCGCTGCGGTTGGCCAATTCGATGGCCTGCTCGTCCGTGGCAAAACTGACCACCGTGGCCACCGGCCCGAAGACCTCTTCCTCGAAGGCACGCATGCCGGGACGCACGCCACTGAGCACGGTGGGCTGATAGAACAACCGGTCGTACTCGCCCCCCGCCTCCAGCCGCGCGCCGGCCTGCAGGCTGTCGCTGACGATGGCGTGCACGCGCTGCAATTGCCGCTCATTGATCAACGGCCCCAGCGCCGCCTCGCCCCGGGCGGCATTGCCCACGCTCAGCGCGCGGGCCTTTTCCACCAGTTTGCGCGTGAGGCTGGCGGCGATGGACTCGTGGACCAGAATCAACCCGGTCGCCATGCAGATCTGCCCCTGGTGCAACCACGCGCCCCAGGCCGCGTTGCTCGCGGCCAGGTCCAGGTCGGCGTCTTCGAGAATGATCAGCGCGTTCTTGCCGCCCAGTTCCAGCGCGACTTTTTTCAGGTGCCGTCCGGCCACCTCGGCGACCTTGCGTCCCGCCGCCGTGGAACCGGTGAAGGCGATCATGCGCACATTGGCGTCGCGGCACAGCGCTTCACCCGCCGGCGCCGCCCCTGGCAGCACGTGCAGCAACCCTTTGGGCAGGCCCGCCTCTTCGAACAGCCGCGCGATGAGGAAACCGCCACTGACCGGGGTTTGCGGGTCGGGCTTGAGCACCACCGCATTGCCGGCGGCCAGGGCCGGCGCCACCGAGCGCATCGACAGCACCAGGGGGAAATTGAACGGTGAAATCACCCCCACCACGCCATGGGGCTGGCGCCGCGCATAGGACAACCGCCCGGCCTCGCTGGGCAGTACCAGCCCGTGGGGTTGCGACAACAGGCCCGCCGCCTGATGCAACAGCACAATCGCCTCGCGCACTTCGTGCTCACCCTTGTACAGCGCGCCGCCGGTTTCGCGGGCGACATACAGCGCCAGTTCGGCGAACGAGCGCTGTGCCACATCCGCCGCCTTGCGAAACACCTCGGCGCGTTGCCGTGGGCCCAGCGCGGCCCAGGCCGGCTGGGCCAGCGCCGCGCTGCGACAGGCAACGGCAACCTCGGCCGGGCTGGCCATGGCGCATTGCATCAGGGTTTCGCCGGTGGCCGGCTCGATCACCGGGAGCACCGCTTCAGACGCTTTGCTCCAGTCGCCGTCGAACAGGCATTCGGACTCGATGGCCCGCTGTAACAGGGGGATGGTTTCAGACACTGACATGGTGACTCCCGGTTCTTGTAATTGTCATCGTCTGCACAGAGGCAAACGCCGCCTCAAGCCTTGAGCAAAGGCTGTGCCGTTTAAAGGCCAAGGCGCTGACATAACGCCTCGAAGGCTCTGCGTCGGGGCTTGCCGTTCACGGCTCAGGCACACGCACAGGAACGTCAGCAAAAACCGCCTCGCTGCCACTTGTTCAATTGATAAGGTTATGTTTAATAACTATCTCGGCGGTTACTCATATCGATCACACGCTTTGCAGGGGCATAACAACAACGCCGTTCAGTTGAGCGCAGATTCCCTGTGGCGAGCAGGCTTGTCCTGCGTTGGGCTGCGCAGCAGCCCCAAAACCAGGCGCTGAGCCGTATCAGGTACACCGCGTTTTGCTCGATGGGGGGCGCTTCGCACCCCAACGCGGGGCAAGCTCGCTCGCCACAATAAGCCCACACATTTTCCTTAACTGAACGGCATCAGGGCATAACAATGACTCATCCCTTCAGCGCACACCCCAACGTCCAGGCGACCACCACGCCTTATCACCCGCGCGGCGACAGCCGCCAGCTCAGCGACAGCAGCTCGCCCACCCCGGCGGAGCTTGCCGACTGCCTGTTCTTTTCGCCCGAAGACGGGCGCATCTGGCTCAACGACCAGCGCATGGTGCTGCTGCACGGTTCGTCATTCGGCGCGCTGCGCGCAGAGATCATCGAGCGCCTGGGGCTGGAACAGGCGCGCGGGCTGTTCACCCGCACCGGCTTTGCCTCCGGTGCACGGGACGCGCGCCTGATCCGCGAGCGCTGGCCCCAGGCCGATGCTGCCGCCGTGTTTCGCGCCGGCACCCACCTGCACACGCTGGAAGGCATGACCAAGGTCGAGCCCGTGCATTTCAAGTTCGACGCCGACTCCGGTTTCTATGAAGGCGAATTTCTCTGGCACCACTCGTGCGAGGCCGATGAGCATGTGAATGCCTACGGCATCGGCCAGGACCCGGTGTGCTGGACCGAAACCGGCTACGCCATGGGCTTCGTCAGCGGGCTGTTCGGGCAGATGGTGATTTTTCGTGAAGTCGAATGCCGCGGCATGGGCCACGGCAGTTGCCGCGTGGTGGGCAAGACGGCCGCGCAATGGGGTGACGTCGAGCAAGACCTGCGCTACCTGAATGTGTCGCAGATGCCTGGCACTCCGCCGCTCGCGTCCACGCCCGACAGCCTGCCCGGCAGTAACGCGCGTGACACGTTGATCGGCGCGAGCGCCACCTTCAACGCCGCCACGCAAGCCCTGGCGCGCGTCGCATCGACCCCGGCGACGGTGCTGATCAGCGGCGAATCCGGGGTGGGCAAGGAGATGTTCGCCCGCCAGTTGCACCAGCTCAGCCCACGCCGTGACGGCGCGTTCGTGGCGCTCAATTGCGCGGCCATCCCGGACAACCTGATCGAGTCCGAACTGTTTGGCGTCGAGCGCGGTGCCTATACCGGCGCCACCCATGCGCGCCCCGGCCGCTTCGAGCGCGCCCAGGGCGGCACGCTGTTCCTGGATGAAATCACCAGCCTCAGCCTGGCCGGGCAAAGCAAGCTGCTGCGCGCCCTGCAGGAGCGGGAAATCGAACGGGTCGGCGGCGTGCGCGCCATCCAGGTGGATGTGCGGGTGGTGGCCGCCACCAATATCGATCTGCGCAAGGCTGTCGCCGACGGCACGTTTCGCGAAGACCTGTTCTACCGGCTCAACGTCTACCCCATCGCGCTGCCGCCCCTGCGCGAACGCCGTGATGACATTCCGTTGCTGATCAACGCATTCCTCACGCGCTTCTGCCAGGACTACGGGCGCACGCCCGCCGGCCTGACCATGCGCGCGCTCAAGGTGCTGCTGCGCTACGACTTCGCCGGCAATGTGCGCGAGCTGCAAAACCTGATCGAACGAGGCCTGATCGCCAGCGACGAAGGTCAGGCCATCGACCTGGTGCACCTGTTTCGCAACGAACCCATGCCGGCGGACCCGTACAGCCTTGACGGGCAAGGCAGCCTGTCCAATGCCACTGCGGTGGTGCGCCCTGCCCTGCTCGACACCCTTGGCCAACTGGACCAGGGGTTTTCCATCGACGGCCTGGAAGCCCGCCTGATCAACGAAGCGCTGCAACGCAACGCCGGCAACCTGGCCGCCGCCGCCAGGCTGGTGGGGCTGAGCCGCGCGCAATTTGCCTACCGGCTGAAGAAACACCAGCGGCAACCGGCTGAGGCACCGGAGCCGTCGATTGAGGAGAAATCTTGAACGACGGGGACGCCAGCTGGATCACAACCTTCTTGAACACAGTCTTGAAGGAAGCCAGTGATGATCCAGCTAAACAGCTACACCACCGTGAAACGTCGCGAGCGCGTCCCCCACGACATCTTCGCCACCTACTGGCGCGACGCACACGGGCCGCTGTGCGCGCGCTTGCCCGGGCTCGGTTTGTACATTCAGCATCACTTCGACCGTAACCAGGACGCGCACCTGTGGCCGCTGGCCGACGGCATCAGCGAGATCGAACACTACGAGCTGGACGGTGGGGTCGAGATTGGCTTCGCCAACGCTGATGACCAGAAGCGGTTCCAGGAGGCCGCCTCACTGCTGTTTTCCGACGAACAAAACATGTTCGAGGAAACCCTCGCCTATGACCTGCCGCACGGCTCGCAAAAGCGCGTCAATCGCTTGCATGACAGCACCTACAACGGCACGGACAGCGTCGACCGCCTCCATGTGCATTGCAGCCCACGCGGCAGCCTCGCCGAACTGCACGACTACCTCAGCCATGAGCTGGCCGACGTGCTCGGCAGCGCCGATGACGTGCTGAAACTCACGCTGCACCTGACGTCGCGCTTCAACAATGACGGCATGCATCCGCCGGCGCCGAATGTCGCGCACCATGCCAGTCCGGCGCGGGAAGAACTGGCCATCATGGAAATCGCCTTCGCCAGCCCGCTGACGCGCCGCGCGTTCTTTGCCAGCGAGACGTTCCAGCGCACCCTGGCAGGTCAGGCCCGACACATCGCCCAGCTCAAGGCCTTCGCGGTGTCCGGCCTCTACACCTACGTCAACGACAAAACGCTGACCACCGCCGGGCTGCGCGGCAGCAGGACGGCGCAGTTGATCGAGTACCTGGGCGCCAACAATCAGCTCAACCCCGAGGTCGAGCAGTTGTTCCGGCGCGGTTGAACCCGAGCGTGGTCATTTTGCCGGCCGCAGCAACTGCATCTGCTGGCGGTAATCATCGGTCACCTGCCGTGCCTGGCTGCTGCTGGTGATGACCCGCGGCGTGATCAGCACGATCAACTCGGTGCGGTCCTTGGATTTACTGGTGTTACCGAACAGCCAGCGCAATCCGGGGATCCTGCCCAGATACGGCACAGCGCTGACGCTCTCGGCGTTGTCCTGCTTGATCAGGCCGCCGAGCAACACGGTCTGCCCGCTTTGCACGGCCACTTGGGTGGACACCGAACGCGTGGAAATACGCGGGTTGTTTTGCGGGTCGTTGTTGGACGGCTGGTCCTGGGCATCGCTGACTTGCTGCTGAATGTCCATGTACACCAGGCCCCCCGGATTGATGCGCGGCACCACGTCGAGGATCACCCCGGTCTGTACGTATTCGACACTGCTCAAGGTGGTGTCGGAGGCGCCGGTGTTGACCGTGGTCTGGCTGATGGGAATGTTGTCGCCCACCTGGATCTGCGCCGGCTGGTTGTTCATCACCACCAGCGACGGCGCCGACAGCACTTGGGTGCGGCCGTTGGTTTCCAGCGCGTGCAGGGCCACTTGCAGGTTGGTGCTGACGAACGAATAGAACAACGAATCGGCGCCCAGGCCGGCACCGCCGGCGCCCAATGCGCCCTGGCTGCCGGCCGCATTGGCCACCGTGTTGCTGGTGGAATTGCCCGCCAGGCGACCCAGGTACCATTGCACGCCGAGGTCCAGTTCGCCGGTGAGCTTGACCTCCAGAATGCGCGTTTCGATCTGCACCTGCAGCGGCGGATTGTCGAGGCGCTTGATCGCCGATTCGATCTCCTTCCACTGCACCGGGCGCGTGCGCACCAGCAACTGGTTACTGCTTTTTTGCGCGGTGATGCGGGTGCCGGCGTCGAGGCTTTTGGCCGGTGCGCCTTCTCCTTCGCCGGCGCCCTGCTCGGCGCTCTCACTGCCCTGCTCGGCCTCAGCGTCGGGTTCCTGCTCCTCTTGCTCGGCAGAGGCGAGCGGGCTATTGCCCATGCCATTGCCGTTGCCATTGAGGCCGCCGGGCATGCTGCCGGAGGTGCTGTTGGTGCCGGGCGATGACAAGGTCGCGGTGCGCAGACCGGGGGCGACTTTCGCCGGCGCATCGTCCTTGATCGCGCCACTGCCGTAGATCTGCCGCAGGTATTTGGCGAGGTCAGTGGCCTTCATGTTGCGCACGTCGTAGACGTACATCTGCGGCTCGTTGCCGCCGCCTTCGTCGATGGTGTGTATCCAGTCGCCGACCTCGCTGAGGTACTGCGGCTGGGACGAGATCGCGACCACCGAATTGGTCCGCTCGATGGGCAAAAAGCGCACCATGCCCGCCAGGGGCATGCCGCTGTCGGGGCCGAACATCTTTTGCAGCTCGGGCATCAGCTCGGCCACGGACGCGCGTTGCAGGCCGAACACGCCCACCGACATGCCCTTGAGCCAGTCCACATCGAAGGTGTCGATGGTGTCCTGGTAGTTGGCCAATTCCTCGGGTGTGCCGGCCAGGCTGAGCACGTTGCGCGCCGGGTCCACCAGCAAAAATGCATTTTCCCGGGCGAACGGCTTGAGCAGTTTCTGCATCTCGGTGGCCGAGATGTAGCGCAACGGAAACAGCCGCGCCGACAGGCCGCTGGACGGTTGCGACACGCGCATCTGCGGTACCAGCTTGCCCGCCACCGCCTGGTTGGCCGGCAGGATCACATAGCGGTTGCCCTGCTTGATCATGGCGTTGTCGGTCCACGACAACAGGGTTTCGAGAATCGACAGCGCCTGCTGCTTGTTCACCGGTTTGGAGGTGGAAAAGCTGACGTTGCCTTTCACACCCTGGGCAATGCTGTAGCTCTCGTGCAGCAGGTCGCCCATCACGCTGTTGATGACCGCCTCGATGGGCTGGTCGGCGAAGTTGAACACGATGTCGCCGCCGGCCTCCTCCTTGCCGGCGCGGCTCGCGGCCGGCTGACGCACGAACTGCTGGTTGCCGCGAATCAACTGGCGCTGCGGCGGCGTGCTTGCCTGGGGCTGGCTGCTGCCGGGCGACGCCTGTTCACTGGCCGGGTCCACGGCCGGGCGCTGCGAACCGGTGCCCTGCAGCGCCTCATGCAACAGGGACTCGTCAGGCGCTGGGTGCTTGGGGAATGACCCACAGCCGCCAAGGGCAACGGCGGTGGCCAGGCAAAACACGGTGGTGCGCAAGGCGCCGGGGTAGGTATCGATCAAGGGGATGGCTCGTGAGGAAGGGTAATCGGAGGTGTGCTGGACGGCGGCGGCAAACGCAGGGCCCGCAGGCTCAGGGTTTGCGTGCGGCCATCAAGCACGAAACGGGCAGTACGGGCGTCGAGGTGTTCCAGCACCCAGCCATTGGGCAGGGTCTGGCCCTGGCGGACTTTCAGCGCGGGGCCGTCGGCACGCTTGAGCAGCGCCACGCGCAGGTCGCCGTCGAGCACGATGCCGGTCAGCGTCAGGCTCGACAGGCTGGAGGTCTCGGCCTGGCCGACGGCGCGGTCGGGGCTGCGGTCGGGGCTGAACAGCGGTGCCTGCCAGGTGCCGGCCAGGCTGTCGAGGGTCGCGCTCGGCGCCACCAGCACCGTGGCCGCGGCGTTGGCCCGCGCATCCGGCGCGGGCGGCGGCAACCACTGCGGCGCATCGCCGAGGTTGCTGAGAATGCCGACCATCAAAACACCCAGCAGCCCGGCCACGCCGAGCAGGCCCCACTCCAGGGGACGCAATGGATTGATCATCGGCGCACCTGCACGGCAGCGGCCGGTTGCAGGTAGCCGCGCACCAGCAGGTGCACCACCAGTTTGCCGGCGGCGCCGCTGGCGGGGGCCTTGGGGCCACGGCGAATGCTCATTTCATCGACGAACAGAAACGGGCGCTGATATTCCAGTTCATGCAGGATCGCCGTCAGCGGTTCAATCGCGCAATCGAGGGTCAGGCTGACTTTGACCTGGCGATACGGCTCGGCCTCGTCCTGCTCCGGGGTGATGGGCATGCGCTGGGTCAGGCTGCAGCCGCCGCCGAGGCTGGCGCGGCTGTTGATCAGGTCGGCGAGGCGTTGCATCAGGTCCGCCGCCACGGCGCTGGGATCGTCCCCCGGCAGCAGGCTGGTGCTGCTCGCCGGGTCCTGGCGCGCCTGCTCCAGTTGTTCGCGCAGGCTGTCGCGCTGGCGCAACACGCCGGCGTAACGCTGCTGCTGCTCGCGCAGTTGTTCGGCCTGCTCGCCCATGGCGCGCAACGGCCCGGCGAACCAGCTGTCGATCAACAGCCAGTACGCGGCGCCGAGCACCAGCGCGAGGGCGATCAAGGCCGCGCCACGGCGTTCACGGGGTGTCAGTGGACGGCGCATCGGCAGCCTCCTGGTGCAGGTGGGCGCGCAAGGAAAACTGATCCTTGCCGGTTTGCGCATCGGGCTGGATCACCCCTTCGAACTGGGCATTTTCCAGGCTGCGACAGGCCTTGATGCGGGTGATCAAGGCACTGGCCTTGGCGCTTTGCCCGGAGAACGAAACGTCGGCGCCGTCGTTGACTTCCAACTGGTCGATCCAGGTGTCGGACGGCAGGCACGCGGTCAGTTCATTGAGCAGCGCCGCCAGCGGCGGTTGCGCCATTTTGCGGCGGATCAGGTACTGCGCGGCGCCACGGGTATTGAGCAATTGCTGACGCAGCGCCTGCACCTGCGCCACCTCGGCTTTTTGCTCGCGCACACGCTGATGCATGGCGTCGAGCACACGCTGGCGGTCGTTGAGCCACAGCAGCATCGCCGCCATCAGCAGAGCGCCGCACAGCCACGGCAGGCTGCGCTGCAAACCCTTGCCGGCAAGGCGCTGGCGTGGACGCAGCGGCGCCGGCAGCAGATCGATGCCCATCGACTGCCCCGCGCCATCGTCCACGTCCACGGCATGGGGACGCAGGCCGAGGGCGGCACACTCTTCGAGAATCCGGTCCAGGCGCTCGCGCAGGATCGCCACCAGCGTCACCTCAACATGGGTCGCTGTGCGGCGCTCCTGGCGCGCGACGAAGTACACCTGCGTGGCGTCGAACGGCGTAAAGCGGTCAAGTTCATAGCCGACCACCGTCGACAGGTTGCGCGCGGCGGCCAGCGGCAATTGCAGGGTCTGGCGCAGCACCGCGTCGCGGCCCAGCAGCAGTACCTGGCGCGCGTCGCCCGCGAGGGTTTGCACCGGCGCGGTCAGCGGCCAGCGGTAAACCTGCTCGGCGGCGTCCTGCACCAGCAGCCATGCCGGCACGCAGCCGCGCAGCTCCTTGAGCCAAAGCCGCCAGCCCTGTTGCAGGACGCTGCCGTGCCAGCGGCGTGTGACCGGTTCGGTCAGCCCCTGCAGGCGGGCGGCCAGATGTTCATTCATTCTTGCCAACGTAGGACTCGATAAGGTTGTGCGCTGCCTTGCGCGGGACTCAATAAAACCGTGACTTGCAACTGCGCGTGATAACCGCCGGGGCGTTGTGCGCGGCTGTCGATCACCAGCACATCACCGGCGTTGGCGCCCACCGCGCTTTGACGCGGCAGGTTCAGGGCGCGGCGCATCAACGGGCTGGCGAACGCCGGGTCGGGCCGGTCCAGCCCGCTCCACAGGCTGATCTCCGGCACCATTTCGCTGTACAGCGCGCGACTCATGCCCGGCAACTGGCGCAGTTCTTCCACCACGCGAAACGGCGCATGGCCCTGGTTGCGCCGCACCTCCAGGGCTCTGGCCAACTGGTCGGCCTGGGCCTGGGTGGCACCGCAGGCCAGGGCCAGGCGCGCAAAATCGCCCACGTCGGCGCTGTTGAGGTACAGCTTGCCGAGGTCGCTGCGAACGCTGACGCGCAATTGCGCATCATCGAACGTCAGCGGGACCTCACGGCCATCGGCCACCCATTGCTTGCGCTGCGTCGGGTCAGCCAGGGCCTGCAGGGTCAATGCCACCCCCGCCTCGGCGGCCAGCAGCGCCTGGGTGTGCTGGCGATGCCAGGCGGCCTGGCGGGTCTGCAGTTGTACCCAGCCGGCCAGCCCGCCCAGCAGCAGGCTGAGCAAGGCCAGCACCCACAGCACCAATAACAGCGCGACACCGCGTTGCGGCTTGATCATTCCGGCGCCCCGCCCGACAGGTTCAGCCGTAGCGCAACCACCTGGGTGACCCACGGCACCGGCCCGTTTACCCGTGCGTCGATGCGCACCGCATAGGGCAGGCGCTTGCTCCACGGCCACTCGTTGATCCAGCCGGTGGCCTGGCCCTTGGGCGACACGCCGCGATAGCTGAACTGCAAGTCCTCGACACCTTTGAGCAGCACTTGCGGTTCGCCGCGCGAGGCCGGCACGCTGACCTGCGCCGCCGACTCGAACCGCGCGAACGCCACCTGCAAATCACGTGCGTCCTCGGGGCCGCTCAGTTGCAGGGTAAAGCGCTGGATGCCGCCGCCCAGCACACCGGGCAAGGTCGCGACAAACTGCATGCGCTGCGCGGTGCCGCTGAAAAAACCGTCGGCCTGGCTGTCGTCCTCGGTCACGTCCAGCGGCAGCGCCTCGCTGATGGCGGTGCGCAAAAACTGCTGGGCGGCGCGCATTTCATCCAGGCTGACCGTGTAGCGCTGGGCCTTGAGCACCGCGCGATTGGCGCCGAGCAAGGCACCGCCGACCAGGGTCAGCAACACGCCGAGCAGGCTGAGCACGATCATGATTTCAAGCAGGGTGAAGCCCTGCTGCCGCCGCGTCACAAACCGGCCCCGGCGGCACGCAGTTTCAACGTGCTGAAGTGCGCCTGACGCGCGCCCTCGCTGACGGTCAAGTCGAGGCGAAACAGGTGAGGCTGGCCCATGCGGGTCGGCTGCTGGGCGATGTTCAGTTGCCAATGGATGCCATCGAACTCGCCCTGGCGCACCTCGCTGGCCAACGGGCCCATGGTTTCCTGGTCCAGCAGGCTCTGCGCCGCGAGGGTCAGGCGATCACTGCGATTGACCTGCAGCAACGAGCGCGCGCTCTGGCCGAAAGCGACCAGCAACACCGTGCTGCAGATGGCCATGAGCGTCAGCGCGGCGAGCATTTCCAGCAGGGTAAAACCGCGCTGGCGCTTCATGGCAAGGCCCTGGATTCTACGCTGCCGGTCAGCCAGCCAACGTCGATGCGCCAGCGCCGAGTGCCGTTGGCCAACAGCAGGTTGCCGCCGGTGGAACTGCCATCCGGGTAGAACTCCACGGTGGAACCCGCCTGTTCGGCGGTGTGCAAGGTGACCTGCAGATCGGCCGGCCAATATTTTGTTGGCCGGCCCGGCGCGGCAAAGCTCAGCCTGCGCAAGTCGAACACGGTGTGTTGCGCGGTGCCGCTGACAATCGCCCGCGCCCGCGTGCTGCGCAGCGCTTCGACCATCTGCCCGACCACCTGGCGTTCTTTTGCCGCGCGCAGGCCTTGTTGCAGGCCAAACCCCACCAGGCCGGCCGCGATGCTGATCAGCACGATCACCACCAGCATTTCGAGCAAGGTAAAGCCGCGTTGGAGGTTGGGCATGGGCGCAGGTTTATTCCCAGTTGCCCAGGTCGGCGCTGTAGCCTTCGCCGCCGGGCTGGCCGTCCTGGCCGTAGAAGATCAGGTCGAACGCGCCGTGCTCGCCGGGGAAGCGATAGCCGAAGGCATGGCCGAACGGGTCCTTGAGGTCCGACTGCTTGGCGTACGGGCCGGCCCAACCGGCGGTGTTGCCCGGCTTTTCGACCAGTTGCTGCAGGGACTTGGGCGGCGAGCCGACGTCCAGTCCGTAGCTTTCGATCTTCATGCCCAGGCTGGCCAGTTGCGCCTTGCCGGCGCCGTACTTGCCCTTGTCGACGTTGCCGCCGACCTGGCGCACCACGATGGTGGCGACGATGCCCAGCAGCACGATCACGGCGAGCATTTCCAGCAGGGTGAAACCGCCCTGGCGGCGGGCGGGCTTGAATCGGGTGTGACGCATGGGTTGCTTCCTCAAGGGTTCATATATTGCTGGTCAGGCTCATCAGCGGCAGCATGATCGCCAGCATGATCACCGCCACCAGCACCGCCATGACCACGGTCAGGGACGGCACCAGGGCGGCCAGCAGGCGGTCGATGCCGCGTTTGGCCTCCACGTCGAACACGTCGGCGACCTTGAGCAGCATGCTGTCGAGTTCGCCGGCCTGTTCGCCGACTTCAATCATTTGCAGGGCCAGGTCGGGCAGCAGCGGTTGCGCGCCAAAGGCGCTGGCCAGGGTGCCGCCGCCCTTGACCGAATCGGCGGCGTCGGCGACCTGGGCCTGCAGCGCGCGGTTGGTGCAGACCTGCCGCGCGATGACCAGCGCTTGCAGCAGCGCCACGCCATTGCTGAGCAAGGTGCCAAGGGTGCGCGTCAAGCGGGCCGCCTCGACGCGTTGCAACAGCGGGCCGATCACACGGATGCCGAGCAGGCGCCGGTCGTAACGCTCACGCCGCTGCGGGTCGCGCAGGCGCGCAGCCAGTGTCCAGCAGGCGACGATCAGGCCGGCCAGCACGGCCAGCCCATACGCCCCCAGAAACTGCCCGAGGCCGAGGATCACTTCGGTGATCAACGGGATCGGCACGCCCAGGTCTTTGAAGATCGGCACGAATTGCGGCACCACGTACGCCAGCAGAAGGGCCAGCGAACCGAGCACGCCGACCACCAGAAACGCGGGGTAAATCAGCGCGTTGATCACTTCGCCTCTCAACAGCTGGCTGCGCTCCAGGTAATCACTGAGCTGACGCAGGGTATTTTCCAGGGCGCCACCGGCCTCGCCGGCGCGCACCATGCTCAGGTACAACGGCGAGAACTGGCTGCCCTCCTCCTCCAGCGCTTTGGATAATGGCTGGCCGGCCTTGACGTGTTCGCGAATGCGCTCGATCAGCGCGCGGGTCTGCGGCTGGCCAGGCTGTTTGAGCAGGATGCCCAGGGAACGTTCCAGGGGTTGCCCGGCGCCGAGCAGGGTTGCCAGTTGCTGGGTGAAACTGACCAGCGCCGCGCCGTTCAACTGACCACGGCCGAAGGCCTTGCGCAGGCCCTGGGCACCGGCCACATCGATGTGCAACAACAGCAGGCCGCGCTTGTGCAGCGCGGCAACGGCGGCGTCCTGGTCCCTGGCTTCCAGGGTGCCGTTTTGCGGCTGGCCCTGGCTGTCGAGGGCGCGGTATTTGAACAGGCTCACGCGCCGTCTCCACGGGTGACGCGCAGCACTTCTTCCAGCGAGGTGACACCCGCCACGGCCTGGCGCAGGCCCTCTTCATGCAAGGTGCGCAGGCCGCCACGGCGGGCGGCCTGCTCGAGGGTGGCGGCATCGGCCTGACGCATCAGCAGGCTGCGCAGTTCGTCGTTCATCACCAGCAATTCGGTGATTGCGCTGCGCCCGTGATAGCCGCCGCCCGGCGCGTCGGCGCGGGGGCGGTAAAGCAGGATCGGGCGTTGTTCGGTAAAGCGGTCCAGGCCGTGTTCGGCGATCAGTTCCGGCGGCGCTTCGAAGGCTTCACGCGTCGCCGGGTCGAGACGGCGCACCAGGCGCTGGGCGAGGATGCCGTTGACCGTCGAGGCGATCAGGTAGCTTTCGACGCCCATGTCCAACAGGCGCGTGATACTCGCCGCCGCACTGTTGGTGTGCAGGGTCGAAAGCACCAGGTGGCCGGTCAGCGAAGACTGGATGGCGATACGGCAGGTTTCGAGGTCGCGGATTTCACCGATCATGATCACGTCCGGGTCCTGACGCACGATGGAGCGCAGCGCGCCGGCAAAGTCGAGGCCGATGGCCGGTTTGACCTGGATCTGGTTGATGCCCTCAAGCTGGTATTCCACCGGGTCTTCAACCGTGATGATCTTGCGCTCGGCGGTGTTGAGCCGCGACAGCGCGGTGTACAGCGTGGTGGTCTTGCCCGAGCCGGTGGGGCCGGTGACCAGCAGGATGCCGTGAGGACGCTCCAGCACTTCAAGGAAGGTTTCCAGTCGCTGGCCGTCGAAGCCCAGGCTCTGGAAATCGAACTGCACGGTCTGGCGGTCGAGCAGGCGCATCACCACCGATTCGCCAAAACTGGTGGGCACGGTGGACACCCGCAAGTCGAGTTCCTTGCCCTGGATGCGCAGCATGATGCGGCCATCCTGGGGCAGGCGCCGCTCGGCGATGTCCAGCCGCGCCATGATCTTTACCCGCGAGATCACCGCCGCCGACGAGCTGGACGGCGGCGCTTCGGCTTCGTGCAGCACGCCATCGATGCGGTAGCGCACCTTGAGCTGGTTTTCGAAGGGTTCGATATGGATGTCGGAGGCGCGATGTTCCACCGCGCGCTGCAGGATCAGGTTGACCAGGCGAATCACCGGCGCTTCGGAGGCCATGTCCTTGAGGTGTTCGATGTCTTCCAGCGTGCCGCCCTGCTCATCGAGGTTTTCGATCAGGGTGCCCATGGCCGAGCGGCCCTGGCCGTAGTACCGCTCGATCAGCGTTTCGACCTCATTGCGCGGGCCCACCGCCAGCCACACCGGTACGCCGCAGGCATAGGCCATGGCCTGGAACGGATAAGCCTGCGCGGGGTTGGCGGCCAGCACGCGCACACCACCCTGGCTCCAGCCCACGGGCACCACCTGGTAATGGCGCATGAAACGCTCGGTCAGGGCCGGCAGTGGGTCGAGCAACGGCGGCGCCGCATCGGCCAGCACCAGCGGTGCACCGAGCAGGTCGGCCCAGGCGCGGGCCAGCTCTAGTTCCGAGACCAGCCCGAGGCGGGTGAGCAGGCCGAGCAATTCGGTGTCGTCGGATTCCTGGGACAGGCGCCGGGCGCGCTCCAGGTCAACGGTTTTCAACCCGGCCTGCTGCATCAGCCACGCGCATACCTGGTCGGTATCCGGAATGTGCATCTGGCAGGCATTGAGGGGCGTTGACGGGCTGGGCATGGGCGACTGTCTGAGAGGAGTAGTTTGCAGGAGCCAGAAGCTCGCTCCTGCAAAGGGTTGCGCTTAGTTGGACGTTTTCGGCGTGCCCGAACTGTTCTGCGGGCGGCCGCCCTTGGTGGTTTCGGCCTTCTGTTTTTTGGCTGCCTTGGCGTCGTGGGCCTGGGTCAGCACGGTGGAATCGGTGGCGCCGGACTTGGCGTCGGCATCGGTGGATTCAGCAGCCATGGCCGCGCCACTCAGTGCAACGCCCAGCACAACACCAGCACTCAACAGGGAAATCTTCATCAACTTTCTCCAGATCAACAACAGCGATTAGCTCGAGTGGCGCCTTGAACTCGCTCAAGACCCTACACCAAAGCCGTGTATATGACAGCCTGTTTAGGGCATGGCCTTTTAGAACTACTGGACAGAGCCATTAGTTCGCCACCCCGGCAGACATTTTCTTAAACCAATCGACTTGTAGGTTTAATCAAAGTTCAACATCGTAAGAGAATATTTCTAATTTTACGCAAAGATTAGCTTTTGTTTGACTTACAAGCGCAAGAATTGTCTTAATTACGGGGTTTTTGCGATTCAAAATGCCACATCGTGATGTCGCATAGACACCATTCATACTAATAACTCATACAATTATTACACTAATAAAACAGTGAAACTTGCCAAGTAATTGCAATTAGCCATCGGCTAAAAATTGCGTTAATGGCCAACTATTGCCTGTGAAAAAGTGACGAGCGTGTGCGCTGGAACACACTTGCTGCAGCGCCATGTTCAATAAACAGTGACTGGAGAGACCCATGAGTAAACGCAAGATGATCGGTGCGCAGTCGGCTTTTGCCCTGCTGGCACTGGCGGTATCCCAGGTGCACGCGGCGACCAGCCCGGCGCTGGATGAAGGCCGCGTGAGCCGCGCGGAAAAGGCCGCGGATAAAACCCTGGCCAAAATGACCATGGAAGAAAAACTCGCCTACATCGGCGGCACCGGTGGCTGGGACGTCAAGCCGTTGAGCCAGTACGGCATCCCGCAGATTCACGGCGCCGATGGCGGCGTGGGCGTGCGTTACACCAGCGAGGGCAATGCCCAGGGCGTGGTGTACCCGTCCGGCCCGAACCTGGCAGCCAGCTGGAACCCGCGCCGCGCCATCGACGTGGGTCGCGCCCTGGGCTACGACACCGCCAGCGGTGGTTACCAGTTCGTCACCGGCCCCGGCATGAACCTGTACCGCATGCCCTACAGCGGCCGTGCGTTCGAGTACCTGTCCGGTGAAGACCCGTTCCTCGGCGCCAGCCTCGGCCCGGCACTGATCAACGGCATCCAGTCACGCGGGGTGTGGGCCAACGCCAAGCACTACGCGGCCAATGACCAGGAAAGCAACCGCTTCCACCTCAACGAAACCATCAGCGAGCGCGTGCTGCGCGAGATGACCCTGCCGCCTTTCGAGTCCGCCTCGAAGAACAGCAAGGTGGCGATGATGATGTGTGCGTTCCAGAAGGTGAACGGCGAATTCGCCTGCGAAAACTCGCACCTGATCCACGACATCCTGAAAACCGAATGGGGCTATCCGGGCTTCGTCCAGAGCGACTACAACGCCGTGGTCAACGGCCTGCCTGCCGCACAGGCCGGCACCGACCTGGACATGATGGGCTACCAGATGAACAGCACGGTGCTCAAGCCGTTCCTGGACAGTGGCGAGCTCAGCAGCGCAACCATCGATGACAAGGTGCGCCGCATCCTCAAGCAGATCTACCTGTACAAATTCGACAGCAAGGCGCCGTTGACCAGCCACAACATGAACAGCGCCACCAGCAACCGCGTGGCGCTGAACGCCGCGCGCGAAGGTATCGTGCTGCTGAAGAACCAGAACAACCTGCTGCCGCTGGACGCGAAAAAGGTCAAGACCATCGCCGTGGTGGGCAACCTCGCCAAGTACGCACCGCCGACCGGTTTCGGCAGCGCGAACGTGATGGCGGCCAACTACGTCAGCGAACTGAGCGGCCTGCAGCAACTGGCACCGGGTGCCAAGGTCGAGTTCATCGACGGTCTGTCCCTGGACCCGACCGCCTCGAACTGGACCCATCTGGACGGCAACGGCAACAGCGTCAAAGGCGTGAAGACCGAGTTCTTCAGCAACACCAACTGGTCCGGCGACCCGGCGGCCAGCCGCACCGATCAGCACGTTGACCTGGACTGGTCGACCGACAGCCTGCCGGTGAACGGCGATACGGCGGCCACGTCGATCCGCTACAGCGGCCAGATCACCCCGACCGTCAGCGGCGAACAGGTGTTCAAGATTCGCGCCGACGGTGCGGTACGCCTCTACGTCAACGGCAAGAAGGTGCTCGACAACGGCGACGGCAAGCCGCTGCCGAACAACAGCATCCCGCCGACCATCCCCGTGTTCGCCAAGGTCAACCTGGAAGCCGGCAAGCCGGTGGACATCAAGCTCGAGTACTCGCGCCGCAACGGCTACCTCTCGACCATGGGCGGCCTGGTTGGCGTGCAGATGAGCTGGGCGTCGCTGGTTGCGCCGCAGGACCTGGCCAAGTACGACGCCGTGCTGGTAGCCGCCGGCAACAGCAGTGAATACGAAGGTGAAGGCTTCGACCACAGCTTCGACCTGCCGGAGTTCCAGGGTCAGTTGATCCAGAGCATCGCCAAGGTCAACCCGAACACCGTGGTGACCCTGCACGGCGGCACCGGGCTGAAAATGAGCGACTGGATCGACCAGGTGCCGGCCGCGCTGCATGCGTTCTACCCTGGCCAGAACGGCGGCCAGGCCCTGGCGGAAATCCTGCTGGGCAAGGTCAATCCATCGGCCAAGCTGCCGATCAGTATTGAACGCAACATCGAAGACAACCCGATCTACGCGACCTTCCCCAAGTTCGACAACCAGGAAACCCTGGCCGAGATGAGCTACAAGGATGACCTGTTCGTCGGCTATCGCGGTTACGAGAAAAAAGGCATCAAGCCGCTCTACCCGTTCGGCTACGGCCTGTCGTACACCACCTTCGGCTACAGCAACATCAGCGTGACCCCTGGGGTCGCGGTGGCCGGCGCACCGATCAAGGTGTCGTTCGACCTGGCCAACACCGGCAAGGTCGCCGGTGCCGAGGTGGCCGAGCTGTATGTGGGGCAGAACAATCCCAAGGTTGAACGCGCACCCAAAGAGCTCAAGGGCTACAAGAAAGTGTTCCTCAAGCCGGGCGAAAGCAAGCGCGTGACCATCGAGCTGAACGACCGCTCGCTGGCCTACTTTGACGAGGCCAGCAAGCAGTGGGTGGTGGATGCCGACAGCTTCAACCTGTCGGTGGGTGGATCGTCCCAGGACATCCGCCTGAACGCCAAACTGGTCAACTCGTTCCGCCAGGAACTGCCGACCACCAGCAGCAACCCGTTGCCGCGTTCGGCGCTCAATTCGACGCTGCGTGAAGCGCCAAAGGTGAAGACCGGTGGCGTGCTCAAGCAGAACGAAAATACCGACAGCGACACCAGCGAAGGTGATGGCTACGACATGTCCGATGACAGCAGCCAGGGCAGCGCAGCCGGCAATTGATCGGCTGATTCAGGGATAGATCACGGTTCAGGGACGAACCTGATGGCTGCATCGACCCGCGCGATGTAAGTATCAAACCGCGCCACCAGGTCCACCTGCCCGGGAAAGCGCAGCCATTGGATCTGCAGGCCGTCCATCATGGCCAGGATCTCTTCGGTGAGCCCGGCAAGGTCCACATCCCCACGCACCTCCCCCATCGCTACCAGATCGGCAAACTGCCCGTGCAGTCGCTGCTGAATGCCCGCATAACGCTCCTGGAACCAGGTCCAGGCGGGTTGAGTGTCGAGCAGATTTTCCGCATTCAAAATCGTGAAGGCCCGCACCACGCCCGGCGCACTGGCATTGGAGCGGTTGATCGCGCGCAGGCTGCCAAGCAATCCAGACAGCGATTTCTCCGCCCGCACCTCGTCGGCAATCCGTTGATTCACCTCGTCGCGGCGCTGCAGTACGCCCATCAATAATGAAATCTTGCTGGGAAAATGATGCAGCAGGCCGGCCACTGAGATGCCGGCAATCGCCGCCACCCGGGCCACGGATGCACCGCTGTAGCCTTCCAGGGAAAACACCTGCAAGGCAGCGTCGAGCAGCTCTTCGCGGCGTTTTTCACCTTTGGGCGCGCGGCGGGTCTTGGGGGCAGGTTTGATCATGGGGACGTCCTTGTGGGCAGACGTGCACCGTATCCAAATTGCTGGCGGGTCGCAAATAAAGCGCGGGGGGCTTTTCAGCAGGCGAGAAACGCCGGGCAGCGATCATGAATGCCTGCACGGGTGGAGTCGGTTAACACCGCCGCCTTACGTTCGATGCAGCAGGGTATTGGGCGCAACCCCAAATGCCTTTCGAAACGCATGACTGAAGTGCGAGAAATCGGAAAAGCCGAAGTCCAGCGCCGCCTGGGAAACGCTGCGTACCTGGCCGCGCTCAATCGCTTCGCGACTGGCATTCAGGCGTTCTTTCCAGATCTCTGCGACCGGCGTTTTCTGATAGCGAGCGAAGGCGCGGGTGACGGTTCTGGTCGACACGTGGTGGGCCTGGGCAATGACTTCAATCGAAAGATCCGGCTCGGTCAGGTGCCGCTGGATGTACTGCATAATGCGGCCGTAGAGATCCAGTTCCTCGTGAGTCGTCTTGAGGTCCTGGAGTTCAAGGCTGATAACGAGCAGATCGAGCATGGCACTTGAGTAACGGGTGGAGATATTCGCATCCTGCAACGAAGCCGACGTATTTGACGCCTGTCGCAGCATTTCACGCAATGGGATGACGCCGGGGCGCCGGTCATCAAGGACCATGGCCGTGTAGTCGGCGATGCGTGGCAGGCGCTCGGTGAGCAGCGCTCGCGGGATTCGGACCAGGTGGTTTTCGGTACCACCAAAGCTGAATCGGAATGCCTGATTTGCGTCATAAAGAAACAAATTGCCAGGCGACAGGGTTGTTTTGCGCCCGCCCTGCTCAAGTTGGCCATAGCCGTTTCGAGAGAAACCCAGCCATATATCTTCAGCCGGACCGCTGCGCAAATGCCCGGCGGAGCGCTCCCAATAATGCAGGGGTGAGGACAACGAACAGATATCCAGAGCGCCCATGGGATTGACTGCGAGCGCACCGTCAAAACTGCTCTGGGACATGGGCTGGCTATCGGCCGCCAGGCAATGGCGGCATACCACTTCTTTCCAATAATCGAAGCGACGAGGTGCCGAAACGGCAAGGGTCGAATACTGAGTGGTTGAGTTCATGGCACGTCCCTCGGTACCGGTGCAGTAAGCGTTCGATAAGTTGTCATTGGTTTTTGAACGCAATCAAGCAATTAACAGGCCAGGCGAAATCACCTGGCCCCGCAGAGCGTCAAGCGCGTCACTCCTCTGCAAGTCACCGCCACGCGGCAGGGTGGGTGAAAAGCAAACCCTCCCCATTTGGACGCAAAGGTCTTCAGGCGTTGGCCGTGCGCGCACCAAAACCGTTCGTGGCGAGCCGTCAATGCCGTGTTGTCCTTGCCAGCCAAACAGTTGTCCTGACGAACAAAGCGGCCTATCGCCAGCCAGCCTAATTTCTGCCTCACAGCCGCTCATACCCCCGCTGATGAGGCACACCATGCATCCACACTCTGCGCAACGATTGTCTGACTCATCCTGGCTTCTGCACCAGCGCGACCTCGTGCCGGAAGAGTCGACCTGCTGGTGGATCGAATGGGGCGTCATGCAGCTGCTGCATCGCCGGCAGGTCACCGAGCGCGGACAACCGCGGGACCGCCAAGCCTGAACCGTATGCCTGAACGATAATAACCAGGAGCTCAACATGGAATCTGCAATCGACAAACATCTCAAATGTCCGCGCACCCTGTCTCGCCGCGTGCCCGAGGAGTACCAGCCGCCGTTTCCGATGTGGGTGGCACGCGCTGACGAGCAGTTGCAACAAGTGGTGATGGCTTACCTGGGTGTGCAATATCGAGGCGAGGCGCAACGCGAGGCTGCATTGCAGGCCATGCGGCATATCGTGAGCAGCTTCAGCCTGCCCGATGGCCCGCAGACCCACGATTTGACCCACCACACCGACAACAGCGGCTTCGATAATCTGATTGTCGTGGGTTATTGGAAAGACCCGGCCGCCCACTGCCGCTGGCTGCGTTCAGCCGAGGTGAATGGCTGGTGGGCGGCGCCGGAGCGTCTCGGTGAGAGCCTGGGTTACTTCCGTGAGATCACCGCACCACGTGCCGAGCAGTTCGAAACCCTGTATGCCTTCCAGGAAAACCTTCCGGGTGTCGGCGCGGTCATGGACGCCACCAGTGGGGAAATCGAAGAGCATGGTTATTGGGGCTCGATGCGCGATCGTTTTCCGATCTCTCAAACGGACTGGATGAAGCCGTCCGATGAACTGCGCATCGTCGCAGGCGACCCTGTCAAAGGCGGGCGCGTCGTGGTGCTGGGCCATGACAACATTGCGCTGATTCGTTCGGGCCAGGACTGGGCGGATGCCGAAGCGGATGAACGTTCACTGTACCTCGATGAAATCCTGCCGACGCTGCGGGACGGCATGGACTTCCTGCGCGACAACGGCCAACCCCTTGGCTGCTACAGCAATCGGTTCGTGCGCAATATCGATATGGACGGCAATTTCCTCGACGTCAGCTACAACATCGGCCATTGGCGCTCACTCGAAAAACTCGAACGCTGGGCCGAATCCCACCCCACCCACCTGCGCATTTTCGTGACGTTTTTCCGCGTGGCCGCCGGTTTGAAAAAGTTGCGCCTGTACCACGAAGTGTCGGTGTCGGACGCCAAAAGCCAGGTGTTCGAGTACATCAACTGCCACCCGTGTACCGGCATGCTGCGCGACGCGCAAGCGGCTTCAGCCTAAGCCCCAGCGGCGTTACAGCCCACCCGGACTTCAGCTCGCTTGCCGCCTTTTTCAGGCGGCACGGCCCCCCTTTGCAAGGAATACGCGATGAACAACAAGATCCGTCTGCTGACACTCACCACCGTATTGCCCACGCTGCAGGCGCACGCCGTCGAGGTGGCCCCCGGCGATTACGAGCAATACCCCGTCGGCGCGACCATCGGTGCGATTTACTACCAGCACTCCACCACGAACTCGGCGTATACCAACGGCCATAAGGCCAGCTCGGACTTCAACCTGAACTCGGACGTTGGCATCCTGCGTCTGCTGCATGTTTACGCGTTGAGCGACACGCTCACCATCGACCCGCAATTCCTGTTGCCCTTCGGCCACGTGTCCACCGGCGGCGATGCCTCGGCGCTGGGCAGCACGCGCGGCATCGGCGACCTGATCCTGACGGCGCCGCTCAAGTGGCGGCTCAACGACGCCCGCGACACCCTCAGCATCGCGCCCTATGTGTATGTGCCCACCGGCACTTACGACAAGGACGACGCGCTGAACATCGGTGAGAACCGCTGGAAGTTCGAATTGCAGAGCGCCTACGTCAAGCACTTCACTGAACACTGGGCGATGGACCTGGTAGGCGGCGCGACCTGGTATGGCGATAACACCGATTTCGGTGCCAATGGCGACCGCCTCAAGCAGGACGTGTCCTACGCGGCGCAGGTGATGGGACGCTACATGCCTGACGCCACGACCGCGTTCGGCTTAGGCTTTGGGCGTACCTGGGCCGGCGAGACCCATATCGAACACGTCAACCAGGACAACGAAATGGGCACGACCAACTTTCGCGTGACGGCCACCAAATTCTTTACCGCCCAGGACCAGATCCAACTGCAGTTGGGCAAGGACCTTTCGGTGGAGAACGGCCCCAGGGAAAACTTTCGGATGAACCTGCGTTACGCGCGCGTGTTTTGAGACAGACAGAGAGCTGTCCGTTTCAACCAAGCCGCTGTCTTTTTCAGCCAAGCCCGAGCGGGTCGGCCGGGATTATCCTGGCTTCCAGGCCCACTGATTTTTTTTGCCGAGCACGCCGTGCTCACAGGCCTTTACGATAAGGAAAGCCTCACTATGGCAATCGTTCGCCCTACCCTGGAGCAGCTACTGGATATCGCCGGTAACCTGCACATGCAGCTCGACCACGCACAGGCCAGCGAATACCTGGCCCTGATGCAACCGAGTTTCGACGCCTACGACCTGATCGATTCGCTGCCTGACTGCATTCCGCCGATACGCTACGAGCGCACGCCGGGCTATCGCCCCTCGGCGGCGCACAACCCGCTCAATGCCTGGTATGTACGCACCGAAGTCAACGGTGCCCGCACCGGCAAGCTGGCGGGCAAAACGGTCGTCCTCAAGGACAATATCTCGCTGGCCGGCGTGCCCATGATGAATGGTGCCAAGCCGCTGGAGGGCTTCGTGCCGTCGTTCGACGCCACGGTCGTCACCCGCTTACTGGATGCGGGGGCAACCATCATTGGCAAAGCGACGTGCGAGCATTATTGCGTGTCCGGTGGCAGTCACACCTCCGACCCCGCGCCGGTGCATAACCCCTACCGCCAGGGCTTTTCGTCGGGCGGCTCGTCGTCCGGCAGCGCGGCGCTGGTTGCCACGGGCGAAGCCGATCTGGCGGTCGGCGGCGATCAGGGCGGGTCCATCCGGATTCCGTCGGCATTCTGCGGCACCTACGGGATGAAGCCGACCCATGGCCTGGTGCCTTACACCGGCATCATGGCCATCGAAGCGACGATCGACCATGCCGGCCCCGTCACCGCCACGGTGCGCGACAACGCGTTGATGCTGGAGGTCATGGCCGGCGCGGATGGGCTCGATCCACGCCAGGCCGCGCCGCGGGTCGACAGCTACAGCGACTATCTGCAGCGCGGGGTGCAAGGGCTGCGGATCGGCATTCTGCAGGAAGGCTTCGCACTGGCGAACCAGGACCCGCGCGTCGCCGCCTCGGTACGCAACGCCATCGCCCAACTTGCGCGGCTGGGCGCAGAGGTCGAAGAGGTGTCGGTGCCCGAACACGCCATCGCCGGTTCGCTGTGGCTGCCCATCGGCTGTGAAGGCCTGACCATGCAGATGATGCACGGCAATGGGGCCGGCTTTAACTGGCAAGGTCTGTATGACGTCGCGTTGCTCGACAAACAGGCGCAATGGCGCGAGCAGGCCGATACGTTGTCGGCGTCCCTGAAGATGTGCATGTTCATCGGCCAATATGGCCTGGATCGCTACAACGGGCGTTTCTATGCCAAGTCGCAAAACCTGCGGCGCATGGCGCGGGCCGGTTATGACGCGGCACTGGCGCGCTATGACCTGCTGGTATTGCCGACCGTGCCGATCGTTGCCCAGCCCCATCCGCACGCCGATTGCTCAATCACCGAATACGTGGCCCGCGCGCTGGAAATGATCGGCAATGCCTCAGCCCAGGACATCACCGGCCATCCGGCCATGTCGATTCCCTGCGGCCTGGTGGACGGCCTGCCGGTCGGGATGATGCTGGTGGGCAAGCATTACGCCGAAGGCACGATCTACCAGGCAGCCGCCGCCTTCGAGGCGTCCGTCGACTGGAAAACCCTGTAATCGATTCGCCCCCGTGAAGCGCAAAAACAATAAAGCCATCAGTCGCTGCTTCGAAGCTCAATGATGAGGAGTCCAACGATGAAAACCCATGACCACACCACTTCGACCCCAGGCGAGCGAGCACAGGCGTTACTTCAGGTGCTCAAGCAAAAGGAGCTGATTCCCGACGGTTACATAGAACAGATGACACAGCTGATGGCACACGAATGGAGCCCGGAGAACGGCGCACGGGTGGTGGCCAAGGCGTGGGTGGACCCGGCGTTTCGCGAGCTGCTGCTACGCGACGGCACCGCCGCCTGCGCGCAGTTCGGCTACACCGGCCCACAGGGCGAATACATCGTCGCCCTTGAAGACACCCCGACACTGAAAAACGTCATCGTCTGCAGCCTGTGTTCCTGCACCAATTGGCCCGTCCTCGGCCTGCCGCCGGAGTGGTACAAGGGCTTCGAATTCCGTGCCCGACTGGTCCGTGAAGGCCGCACTGTCCTGCGCGAACTGGGCACCGAGCTGCCCCATGAAGTCACCGTCAAGGTGTGGGACACCAGCGCCGAAACCCGCTACCTGGTATTGCCAGTAAGGCCCCAGGGCAGCGAGGCCATGGATGAAGAGGCGCTGCAAAAACTGATCACCAAGGATGTGCTGATCGGTGTCGCGCTGCCCCACGTAGCGTAGCCGAGACGCGTTGTTCCGTTAACTTTTCAGAGGTATGCACAATGGATGGCTTTCATGATCTTGGCGGTTTCCAGGGCTTTGGCAAAATCCCCCACACCATCAACAGCCTGAGCTACACACCGGTGTTCAAACAGGACTGGGAGCACCTGGCCTACAGCTTGATGTTCATCGGCGTCGATCACTTGAAGAAGTTCAGCGTGGACGAAGTGCGTCACGCCGTCGAACGCCTGGACGTGCGTCAACACGTGGGCACCCAATACTACGAACGCTATGTCATTGCCACCGCCACCCTGCTGGTCGAAACCGGTGTGATCACCCAGGCGGAGCTCGATCAGGCGCTGGGCTCGCACTTCAAGCTGGCCAACCCCGCCCATGCCAAAGGTCGCGCGGCGCTGACCGGGCGGCCGCCGTTCGACGTGGGCGACCGTGTGGTGGTTCGCGACGAGTACGTGGCAGGGCATGTGCGCATGCCGGCTTACGTGCGTGGCAAAGAGGGTGTGGTGCTGCACCGCACATCGGCGAAGTGGCCGTTCCCCGACGCAATTGGCCATGGCGATACGAGCGCGGCGCATCAGCCCACCTACCACGTCGAGTTCCGCGTGAAAGACCTGTGGGGGGACGCGGCGGATGATGGGTTCGTGGTGGTCGACCTTTTCGAAGGCTACCTGGACAAGGCCAGCCCTGCACAAGCGGTGAACGCATGATGACCGGCGCCCAGTCGGGCCGACTACCGGTGACGGTACTTTCGGGCTTCCTCGGCGCCGGAAAAACCACCCTGCTCAACCATATTCTGCGCAATCGCGAAGGCCTGAGAGTGGCGGTGATCGTCAACGACATGAGCGACGTCAATATCGATGCCCAGGAAGTGCAGCGCGACGTATCGCTGCAGCGTGGCAGCGATGAACTGATCGAGATGAGCAATGGCTGTATCTGCTGCACGCTGCGCGCCGATTTGCTTGAGCAGATCAGCGCCCTGGCACGCCAGCAGCGTTTCGATTACCTGCTGATTGAATCCACCGGGATTTCCGAGCCGATGCCGGTCGCGGAGACCTTCGCCTTCCTCGACACAGAAGGCTTCAGCCTCAGCGAACTGGCGCGGCTCGACACCCTGGTGACGGTAGTCGACGGTAGCCAGTTTCAAGCACTGCTGGAATCGAGCGACAGCGTTGCGCAAGACAATACCGAGGGCGCGCCTGCACGCCCGCTGGCAGACCTGCTGATCGAACAGGTGGAATACGCCAACGTCATTCTCGTCAACAAACGGGACCTGATCGGTGAGCAGGATTACCTGGCATTGCGCTCGATCCTCGCCAGCCTCAACCCGTCCGCACGCATCCTGCCGATGGCCCACGGTCGGGTGGCGTTGGCCGCCCTCCTCGGCACCCATCTGTTCGATTTGCCCAGCCTGGCGGCATCGCCGGGCTGGATGAAGAAAATGGACGCTGTCGACGCAGCGGCTTCCGAGGCGGATACCTATGGCGTGACGTCCTGGGTGTACCGCGAGCGCGCGCCTTTTCATCCACAGCGCTTGCTCGACTTTCTCCAGCGGCCCTGGTGCAACGGTCGCTTGCTGCGCAGCAAGGGTTATTTCTGGCTGGCCAGCCGTCACCTGGAAACCGGCCTGCTGGTGCAAAGCGCCAGGCAGTTCCAGTGGGACTATGTCGGCCGTTGGTGGCACTTCGTCGAACCGGCGCAATGGCCGCGAGACGAATACCGCCTGCAGAGCCTCATGACCAAGTGGGACAGCATTGTCGGCGACTGCCGGCAGGAGTTGGTCTTCATTGGCCAGGGCATGGACACGGACAGGTTGCAGCGCGAACTCGACAACTGCCTGCTGAGCGTCGAAGAAATCGCCGCCGGCCCACCGGCCTGGCAGGCACTGCCGGGGGCGGCCGCATTTGATGCCGCTGCCATGTCCGCAGTCGCCCCGGCGGTGGATCCCATTCAAGGAGGTGCTGCATGATTTTTTTCAACCGGACCAGCCGCTGGGTATTGGCGCCGCTCGCCGACAGACTCGACCAGCCGGACCAGGCGAGCACACCTTTATCGTCGAGCAACCCGCTGTTGCGACGCATCCTGGCAGGCGTCGAGCACCTGCTGCAGGAACGGCGCGCCCTGCAGGAGCAGGCGCGCACGCTGACGCTGGATGTCGCCGAATTGAGCACAGGCCTTGCCGCGCGCGAAAAGCTGTTGCAGCAACTGGAAAACCGCCTGGCGCTGATCACCCAAGGGACTGATGCCTTGTTTTGGGAGCTTGAGCTGGACGGGAACACACTTGCACCGACCTGTACGGTGCGCTGGAGCGGATGCTGCTCGCCCGAGCACCCATCGATTGACTCGGTGGCGCGGTGGATTGAACAGCTGCACCCGGCTGATCGGCAACGCTTTCCGGCAGCCCTGGAGCGGCACCTGGCCGATCGCAGCGGGCGTACAGGTTTTGCCTTGGACGTGCGCATGGCGCCCGTTCCGGGAGACGACTATCGCTGGCGCAGGCTGCGCGGTCATTCGCGCCGCGATGCGCAAGGCGTGGCGGTCGCCGTGGGCGGAAGCCTGCAGGACATTCACGAACAGTACACCCGGCACGCGGAACTCGAACTGACGGCTGCGCGTTTCGAGATCTCCCGCGAAATGCTGCATGACGGGCTGTGGGATATCGAGGTGGTGGCCGGCGATCCGGCGAACCCGAACAATATCATCTGGTGGTCTTCGCAAATGCGCCGGCTGCTGGGCTGCTCCACGGTCGAGGAGTTTCCCAACACCCTGGAAAGCTGGACCTCGCGCCTGCATCCCGAGGATAGCGCACGGGCCATCGCGGCATTTGTGGCGCATGTCGAGGACCGCAGCGGCAAAACCCCGTTCGATGTGGACTATCGGCTCAAGCACCAAAACGGCACCTACCGCTGGTTTCGCGGGCGTGGCCAGACGCGCCGCGCAGCGGATGGTTCACCGCAACGGGTGGTGGGCGCCATCACCGACATCCACGCCAGGCATGAAGAAAGTGCGATGCGCGAGGCTCAGGAGCAACAGCACCAGGTCATGCAAGAAACCCTCAGCAAGCTGACGCACATTGTCGCCACCATCCAGGGCATTGCCAGCCAGACCAACCTGCTGGCGCTCAACGCCGCCATCGAAGCAGCGCGGGCGGGTGACGCCGGGCGCGGGTTTGCGGTGGTCGCCGATGAGGTGCGCAAGCTGGCCACCCGCACCAGCCAGGCCACCCAGCAAGCCGCCGACATGATCGAGAGCTGAACCGCTGAAACCGCCTGCCAGGCCAATGTGTTTGCAGACCCTCTTCCAACAATAAAAACCAGGTGTCGTTATGCGTGATTATGAATCCGTCGTTACCTCTTTCGATTATCTGCAGCTCGCCGCTCGGGAGCTGCAGGGTGAGCTCACTGCCATGAATGCCTGTATCGAATGCTGCGACCGGCACGCCGAGGGCGATGCAGTGGCGCTGTATTGCGAAGCGCAGGATGGCCGTGCCGCGCGCTATACGTTTCGCGAGCTGCAAGCCCACGCGGCAGGCTTCGGCAACTTTCTGCGCGAGCAAGGGGTCAAGCCCGGGGACCGCGTGGCCGGCCTGATGCCACGCACGGTTGAACTGTTGATTGCTGTGTTAGGGACCTGGCGCATCGGCGCTGTTTACCAGCCGCTGTTTACCGCCTTCGGCCCCAAGGCGATCGAACAGCGGCTGGGCTGCTCCGGCGCCCGCTGGATCGTGACCGACACGCACAACCGCGCCAAGCTGGACGACATTGCTGACTGCCCCAACATCGTCGTGGCCGGTGATGTCTCGATCAACGCGGGTGACCACGACTTCTGGGGCATTGTTGGCCGCCAGCCTGAGGATTGCGCCCCCGTAATGCTGGACGCCAGTGCACCCTTCCTGCTGATGTGCACATCGGGTACCACAGGGCCGGCCAAACCGCTGGAGGTACCGTTGAGCGCCATCCTTGCCTTCAAGGGTTACATGCGTGATGCGATTGATCTGCGTGAGGGAGACCGATTCTGGAACCTTGCCGACCCCGGCTGGGCCTATGGCCTGTATTACGCCGTGACCGGCCCGCTGGCGCTTGGACACGCCACGTTGTTCTATGACGGCCCGTTCACGGTGCAAAGTACCCAACACGTCATTGCCAGGTACGCCATCAACAACCTGGCAGGCTCGCCGACGGCCTATCGCCTGCTGATCGCGGCGGGGGCCGAGTTCGCCGACGCCGTGCGTGGCCAACTGCGGGTGGTGAGCAGCGCCGGCGAGCCGCTCAACCCGCAGGTCATCCGCTGGTTTGCCGAAGAACTCGGGGTGGTCATTCACGATCACTATGGCCAGACCGAAATCGGCATGGTGCTGTGCAATCACCACGCGCTGCGCCATCCGATACGCGAGGGCTCGGCCGGTTATGCGGTGCCCGGTTACCGTATTGTCGTGCTGGATAAAACTCATCGGGAACTGCCGACCGGCCAGCCTGGGACACTGGCAGTCGATCGCGAGCGCTCGCCCCTGTGCTGGTTCGGCGGGTACCTGGGTATGCCGACCAAAGCCTTTGTCGGCCGCTATTACTTGAGCGGCGATATCGTCGAGCTCAATGACGACGGCAGCATCAGCTTCGTCGGGCGTACTGATGACGTGATCACCACGTCCGGCTACCGCGTCGGGCCTTTCGATGTGGAAAGCGCACTGATCGAACACCCGGCGGTGGTCGAAACCGCCGTGATCGGCAAACCCGACCCGCAACGCACCGAGCTGATCAAGGCGTTTGTGGTGCTGAGCAGCCAGTATCCGCCCAGCGCCGAGTTGGCTGAAGAACTGCGCCTGCATGTGCGACAGCGCCTGGCCGCACATGCTTACCCACGGGAAATCGAGTTCGTCGAACACCTGCCCAAGACCCCCAGTGGCAAGTTGCAGCGGTTCATTCTGCGCAATCAGGAAATTGCCAGACAGCAGGCGCTCGACACATGACACAGGAAATCGCAAAAGGCTATGCCAGCGGTGTACGTGAAAACCGTGGCTGGAGAGAAAGTCCAGTGGACTTCAGAAACGAAAAAAGCGGCACAAGGCCGCTATTTCCGTGGCTTCCAGGCGCTCTGTTGGCCTTAGTGGAAGCAAATATGGCGCAGCGGACGGGACTCGAACCCGCGACCCCCGGCGTGACAGGCCGGTATTCTAACCGACTGAACTACCGCTGCGCGTAACACGTAAAGCGAATGGTGGGTGATGACGGGATCGAACCGCCGACCCTCTGCTTGTAAGGCAGATGCTCTCCCAGCTGAGCTAATCACCCTTCGTTTCGGTGTGGGCGCATCATACACCAAAAAATCGTAATGTCTTGATTTAAATGCACTTTATTTAAAAAAAGATTCATTCACGACTGTTTGCCATATTTCGGACAATAAAAAGCCCGCGATTAAGCGGGCTTTCCGTGGCGACCTGGCGTTCAGCATTCCAGGTAACCGAATATGGCGCAGCGGACGGGACTCGAACCCGCGACCCCCGGCGTGACAGGCCGGTATTCTAACCGACTGAACTACCGCTGCGCGTAACACGTGAAGCGAATGGTGGGTGATGACGGGATCGAACCGCCGACCCTCTGCTTGTAAGGCAGATGCTCTCCCAGCTGAGCTAATCACCCTTCGTTTCGGTGTGGCGCGCATTCTACGGAGCGACCCTGGGTCTGGCAAGCACTTTCTTGAATCTTTTTTTTCAGCGCTTCCAATGGCTTACGCAGGGTTGGCCTGCGGCCATATCAAGAGAATAATGCCCTCCTTTGTATAGAGGAGAGACTCACCCCATGTGGTTCAAGAACCTGCTTATCTATCGCCTGACCCAAGATCTGCCTGTTGATGCCGAGGCGTTGGAAGCGGCCATGGCCACCAAACTGGCGCGCCCGTGTGCAAGCCAGGAGCTGACCACTTACGGTTTCGTCGCCCCTTTCGGTAAAGGTGAGGACGCGCCTCTGGTTCACGTCAGCGGCGACTTCCTGCTGATCGCTGCGCGCAAGGAAGAACGTATCCTGCCGGGCAGTGTGGTACGTGATGCGGTCAAGGAGAAAGTCGAAGAGATCGAGGCCGAGCAGATGCGCAAGGTCTACAAGAAGGAACGCGATCAGATCAAGGATGAAATCATCCAGGCGTTCCTGCCCCGGGCCTTCATTCGTCGCTCGTCGACCTTCGCCGCCATCGCGCCGAAACAGGGCCTGATCCTGGTCAACTCGGCCAGCCCGAAACGCGCCGAAGACCTGCTGTCGACCCTGCGCGAAGTGATCGGCACCCTGCCGGTACGCCCGCTCACGGTGAAAACCGCACCGACCGCGATCATGACCGACTGGGTCACCACCCAGAAGCCGGCCGACGATTTCTCCGTGCTCGACGAATGCGAACTGCGCGACACCCACGAAGACGGCGGCATCGTGCGCTGCAAGCGCCAGGACCTGACCAGCGAAGAGATCCAGCTGCACCTGACCACCGGCAAGGTGGTGACCCAGTTGTCGCTGGCCTGGCAGGACAAGCTGTCGTTCATGCTCGACGACAAGATGACCGTCAAGCGCCTGAAGTTCGAAGACCTGCTGCAGGACCAGGCCGAACAGGACGGCGGCGACGAAGCCCTGGGTCAACTGGACGCCAGCTTTACTCTGATGATGCTGACGTTCGGTGATTTCCTGCCGGCGCTGATCGAAGCGTTGGGCGGCGAAGAGAGCCCACAGGGCATCTAAAGCCATGTGAAGATCAAAATGTGGGAGCGGGCTTGCTCGCGAAGGCGGTGAGCCAGTCAATATATTGGCTGACTGATCCACCGCTTTCGCGAGCAAGCCCGCTCCCACCTTTGATGTGTGTTGACACTTCAAGAATCCAATAACAAGGACATCCCCATGCGCGCACTCGCCGCACTGAGCCGCTTCGTCGGCAATACCTTCGCTTACTGGGTGTTGATCTTCGCGGTGCTCGCCTTCCTCGAACCCGGCTGGTTCATCGGCCTGAAAAGCGCCATCGTCCCGCTGCTGGGCCTGGTGATGTTCGGCATGGGGCTGACCCTCAAACTCGAAGACTTCGCCGAGGTCGCTCGCCACCCGTGGCGCGTCGCCCTGGGCGTGGTCGCGCATTTTGTAATCATGCCGGGCGTAGCCTGGTTGCTGTGCCGGGCCTTCAACCTGCCAGCGGAAATTGCCGTCGGCGTGATCCTGGTCGGCTGCTGCCCGAGCGGCACCTCGTCCAACGTGATGACCTGGCTGGCCCGGGGCGACCTGGCGTTGTCGGTGGCGATTGCCGCCGTCACCACCCTCCTCGCCCCGCTGCTCACGCCGGCGCTGATCTGGCTGCTGGCCTCGGCCTGGCTGCCGGTGTCGTTCATGGAGCTGTTCTGGTCGATCCTGCAGGTGGTGCTGCTGCCGATCATACTCGGCGTGCTGGCGCAACGCGTGCTCGGCGCGCGGGTGCGCCATGCGGTGGACGTGCTGCCGCTGGTGTCGGTGATCAGTATCGTGATCATCGTCGCCGCAGTGGTGGCTGCCAGCCAGGCGAAGATCGCCGAGTCGGGCCTGCTGATTATGGCCGTGGTGATACTGCACAACAGTTTCGGCTACCTGCTGGGCTACTTTACCGCGCGCGTGTTCAAGCTGCCGTTGGCGCAACGCAAATCGCTGGCACTGGAAGTGGGCATGCAGAATTCCGGGCTGGGCGCGGCATTGGCCAGCGCGCACTTCTCGCCACTGGCGGCGGTACCGAGCGCGTTGTTCAGCGTCTGGCACAATATTTCCGGGGCGTTGCTGTCGACCTACTTCCGCCGCATGAGCGAGAAAGAAGACCGTCGTCTGCTGGAGGACGCGCCGCAAACTTGATCGCTCGATCAATCTTCGGCACTCTACCGAGCTTCGCGGGGACGACCTCGCGACGCTGTCAAAGCGCCGAATCCGGGGACGACCCCGCCTGAGAAAGCGAGGTCATCATGTCCTGGATCATCCTGTTTTTTGCCGGCCTGTTTGAAGTCGGCTGGGCCGTCGGCTTGAAGTACAACGACGGTTTCAGCAAACCACTGCCCACTGCCCTGACGATTGCCGCCATGGCCATCAGCCTTGGCTTGCTGGGCCTGGCCATGAAGGAACTGCCGCTGGGCACTGCCTACGCCATCTGGACCGGAGTGGGTGCGGTGGGCACGGTGATTGCCGGGATTATCCTGTTTGGGGAGTCCATGGCGCTGTTTCGGCTGGCGAGTGTGGCTTTGATTATCTGCGGGCTCATTGGCCTCAAGATCTCCACCTAAGCCATTGCCGCTATCGGGAGCAAGCCCCCTCCCACACGTGGAATGCATTTCAAATGTGGGAGCTGGCTGGCCTGCGATGAGGCCCTCACTGCCGACACAAAACTACCTGATACTCCCGCGCAACCCACCCACCACCGCCTGCAAGTGCGCAGGCGTTGCCGACTCGACCGATACCGGCTCGCCCGCCACCAGCACCACCCGCGACCAGATGCGATGAAAGAACCCCTTGTGCGGATCACGGCTGAAAAAGCTGCCCCACAACCCCTGCAACGCCATCGGAATCACCGGCACCGGCGTCTCCTCGAGAATGCGCGTCAGCCCACCGCGAAACTCATTCATCGCGCCGTCAGCGGTCAACTTGCCCTCGGGGAAGATGCACACCAGTTCGCCCTCCTGCAGATACCGCGCAATGCGCGTGAAGGCCTGTTCATAGATCTGGATATCTTCATGCCGCCCGGCAATCGGGATAGCACCCGCGGTGCGGAAGATGAAGTTCAGCACCGGCAGGCGGTAGATCTTGTAATACATCACGAACCGGATCGGCCGACGCACCGCGCCGCCGATCAACAGCGCGTCGACAAACGATACATGGTTGCACACCAGCAAGGCGGCGCCTTCGTCCGGGATCTGTTCGAGGTTGCGATGCTCCACGCGGTACATGGAATGGCTGAGCAGCCAGATCATGAAACGCATGGTGAACTCGGGGACGATCCTGAAGATGTAGGTGTTGACCGCGATATTGAGCAGCGACACCACCAGGAACAATTCGGGGATCGACAGCTTGGCCACGCTCAGCAGCAGGATCGACACGATGGCCGACACCACCATGAACAACGCGTTAAGAATGTTGTTGGCGGCAATCACCCGCGCACGTTCGTTTTCGGCAGTGCGCGACTGGATCAGCGCATACAGCGGCACGATGTAGAAACCGCCGAACACGCCCAGGCCGAGAATATCGAACAGCACCCACCACGCCTGGCCGTAGCCGAGCACCGCCAGCCAGTCGTTGGGCTGGACGTTCTGCGGGAAGCCGCCGGAATGCCACCACAGCAGCAGGCCGAACACCGTCAGGCCGAACGAACCGAACGGCACCAGGCCGATCTCCACCTTACGCCCGGAGAGTTTTTCGCAGAGCATCGAGCCCAGCGCGATGCCCACCGAGAACACCGTGAGGATCAGCGTCACCACGGTTTCGTCGCCGTACAGCCACTCCTTGGCGTAGGCCGGGATCTGCGTGAGGTAAGTCGCCCCGACAAACCAGAACCATGAGTTACCGACGATCGAGCGCGACACCGCCGGCGTCTGCCCAAGCCCCATGCGCAAGGTGGCCCACGACTGGGTGAAAATGTTCCAGTCCAGGCGCAACTGCGGGGTGGACGCCGCCGCCCGTGGAATGCTGCGGCTGGCCAGATAGCCCAGCACTGCCACGCCAACAATCGCGGTGGCCACCAACGGTGCGTAATGGGCGGATGACATCATGATGCCCGCACCAATGGTGCCGGCGAGGATGGCGAGGAAGGTGCCCATCTCCACCAGACCGTTGCCGCCCACCAGTTCATCGTCGTGCAGGGCCTGGGGCATGATCGAATACTTCACCGGGCCGAACAGCGCCGAGTGCGTGCCCATGGCGAACAGCGCCAGCAACATAAGCTCGAGGTGATTGATCAGAAAGCCAGTGGCGCCCACGGCCATGATCACGATTTCGCCGATCTTGATCGCGCGGATCAACGCGTCCTTGTTGAATTTCTCGCCAAACTGCCCGGCCAGTGCCGAGAACAGGAAGAACGGCAGGATAAACAGCAAGGCGCAGAGGTTGACCCAGATCGAGCGATCACCGTCGAGGGTCAGCTTGTAGAGAATCGCCAGGATCAGCGATTGCTTGAAGATGTTGTCGTTGAATGCGCCCAGCAACTGGGTGATGAAAAACGGCAGGAAACGCCGGGTGCGCAGCAAGGTAAATTGCGAGGGGTGGCTCATCGTCCGTGTTCCTGCGTGGCCTGTTATCGAGTCAGGCCACGACTTTACCTAACTCTGCCTACTTATTCGCTAACCCTGCAATGCAAGGTGAAACAAAAAGCTCACCTTTATAGGCGCCCTGCACGGTACGCCTGGCCACAATCAGCCACATCAGCGCCAACGCCACCACCAGTGCGCTGCCAAATACGCTGAAGAACCCCAAGTGCAGCAGATTCGCCAACTTCAACGTTGCCAGCGCATACACCCCCAATGGAAAGGTAAAGCCCCACCAGCCGAGGTTGAACGGAATACCGGCGCGCAGGTAACGCAGGGTGATCAACACGGCAATCAGCATCCACCACAAACCGAAGCCCCACAGCGTGATGCCCGCCACCAGGCCCAGGCCGTTGGCCATCTCGCCGACCCCGGGCAAGCCGTTGGCAGCAAAAATCGCTGGCGCGTCGCCGCCCAGCAGCAACATGCCCAGGGCGCCGGTGCCGATGGGTCCAAGCGCCAACCAGCTCGAGGCGGCCATGTTCGCGTGTGGCAATTTATGCAGGGCCATGCGCAGCATCAGGATGGTCAGGATGCTGAACGCCACCGGCAGGGAAAACGCCCACAATACATAGCTGGTCACCAGCATCACCCACTGCGAATGCGCATCCGCCAGGTGCGGCGCCAGCAGCCCACCGCTCGCCGCCGCGACTTCAGCAGCGACCACCGGCAACAGCCAGACGGCGGTCATCTGGTCGATGCTGTGCTCCTGGCGGGTGAACATCATGAATGGGATCAATACGCCGCAGGCCAGGGCCATCGCCACATCGAGCCACCAGATGACTTCGGCCACCGCGATCACATCGCCGCCCCAGCGCGGCAGGCCGAACACCAGCAGGCCGTTGAGAATGGTCGCCAGGCCCATGGGGATCGTGCCGAAGAACATCGACACCGTGGAGTGCCCGAAAATGCGCCGCGCCTCGTTGAAAAACATCACCCAGCGCGCGGCATACAACACGCTGAACAGGATGAACAGGCCGCTGGTGAACAGCCATAACCCTTCACCCAGCGTGCGCAGCGCGGGCAGGTTGACCGGCAATTGGGCCAGGGCCAGCGCGAGCACGCCGGTGCCCATGGTGGCGGCGAACCAGTTGGGGGTGAACTGGCGAATCACTTCCCGGGGTCGGGTCAGGTGGCTGAACGGCTTGTAGCTGATGGTATTCGGGCAGGTCATGCTGGCGATCCTCTTCCTCGGATGAGGTGGAGGCCATCATAGAAGCTGAGCGAATATCTATATAACGGGTAATATCTCTAACTGTTATCTGTTTTACCAATATGCACCGACTGCCGGCTCTGCCACATCAGCGCAGCCAGGGCACCCAACGCCAGCAGGATCAGCACCGCGCCATAACCGTCGGTGGTCGCGATCAAGCCAAAACGTCGAATCAGGTTGCCCGCCAATAACGACGGCAAACAGAACGCCAGGTAACTCAGCACATAAAATGCCGACATCAAGCCCGCCCGCTCATGGGGCAAGGCCAGCGGTACCACACTGCGCAAGGCGCCCAGAAAGCCTGCGCCAAAGCCGCTGCCGGCGATCAGGGTGGCGATGAAAAACAGCGGCAGGCTGGCGCTATGCACCGCCGTAAGGATCAGGGCCACGCCGATGGCCAGCAACCCGGCGCCGAGGCGCAGCACCTTGTCCGCGGGTCGATTGCGCAGGGTGAGGATCATCAGCGCGCCACTCAAGGTCAGCACCGCCACCAGGCCGCCACCGATCAGGTTGGACGTCGAGCCGGTGGCCGCCCGCACCAGCGACGGCGCCAGGGAGAGGTAGAACCCGCCCATCGCCCACACCGCCACATCCACCGGCAACGACAGCCACAACGCCCGGCGTGCCTGAGGCGGCACATGCAGGGTCGGACGCAACGAGGCCAATGCACCCGGGATACGGCTCACGCTTTCCGGCAGACGCCACACATACACGGCCTGCAATACCATCAGCAGCAACAATGTGCAGTAGATCAACTGGGTCGGCAGCGGCGCGAACTCCACCAGCAAACTGCTGCCCATCGCCCCACACGCCATGCCCAGCAACGGCGCCACACTGTTGACCAACGGGCCCTGCTGGCGGTCGCTGTCGAGCAGCGCCGCGCCCAACACCGCGGTGGCCATGCCGGTGGCAAACCCTTGCAGGGTGCGCGCAGCAATCAGCCAGGCCACACTGCCTTCATTGATAAACAGCAACATCGCCAGCATATTCAGGACCAGCGCGGCAAAAATCACCGGCTTGCGTCCGAGGTAGTCCGACAACGAACCCACGGTCAGCAACGCTGCCAGCAGGCTCATGGCGTACACCCCGAAAATCAGCGTGAGCATGCCCGCCGAAAAATGCAGACCTTCCTGATAGAGGTGATACAGCGGCGTCGGCGCACTGGAAGCGGCCAGGAACGTCAGCAAGGTGATCGCGAGGAACACCAGGCTGGGACGATGAGAGGTGGGACTGGACATGGGCACGCTCCGCTAAAGCTAATATTTTGCTTTTGCGGAGTGTGCTACCGGCTGGCTCTTAAAGCAAATTCTTTGTGTTAAGATCGCAACCATGGCGATAAAAGAAGGCCTCCGCCCGGGGGGCCGTAGTGCCCGGGTACAAGAATCCGTTCATTCGGCGGCGCGTGAACTGCTGGAAACCCATGAGCGTTCCAGTGTTACGGTGCCGATGATCGCCGCACGTGCAGGTGTCACGCCCTCGACCATCTACCGGCGTTGGGGTGACCTTGGTGTGTTGCTCGCGGATGTGGCCCTGGCCCGCATGCGCCCGGACAGTGAGCCGGCCAACACCGGCAGCCTGCGCGGCGATGTGCAGGCCTGGGCCGAGCAGTATCTGGATGAGATGAGCTCCGAGCCAGGGCGCAACATGATGCGCGACCTGCAATGCAGCGTGACCCCGGGCTGCTGCGTGAGCATCCTCAGCGGGCAGCTTCAAGTGATTGTCGATCGCTATCCCGACAGCAACCCACCGAGCGTGGCCCACTTGATCAATCTGATCGCGGCGCCGACGGTATTTCGAATTCTGTTTTCAACGGCGCCGCTCACCGTGCAAGAGCTGCACGCCCTGATCGAGCTGGCATTGAAAAAGTAGAGGCCCTACCCAAATCCAAATGTGGGAGGGGGCTTGCCCCTTCCCACATTTTTGGCCTGGTTAAGGTCAGCAGTTATGTACGCATCCCGCGCCCGCTCACCAGCAACCGTGCACAGCCGAAGTACAAGACAATAGTGGCAACGATCATGAAGGTGATCGCCACGCTGATCCTGATATCCGACACGCCCAGAATGCCGTAGCGGAAAGCATTGACCATATGCAACACCGGGTTGGCCAGCGACACGGTCTGCCAGAATGGCGGCAGCAGGGTAATGGAGTAGAACACCCCGCCCAGGTAGGTCAGCGGCGTGAGCACGAAGGTCGGGATGATGGAGATATCATCGAAATTGCGTGCAAACACCGCGTTGATAAACCCCAGCAGCGAAAAGATCGTCGCCGTCAGCACCACCACCAGAATGGTGACGCCCAGATGGTGCACCTGCAGGTGAGTGAAGAACAGCGACAGCAGGGTCACGATCACGCCGACCATCAAGCCGCGCAGAACGCCGCCTGCGGTGTAGCCGATCAGGATGGTGTGCGGCGAAACCGGCGACACCATCAGCTCTTCGATGGAGCGCTGGAATTTGCTGCCGAAGAAGCTGGAGACCACGTTGCCGTAGGAGTTGGTGATCACCGACATCATGATCAGGCCCGGCACGATGTACTCCATGTAGGTGAAACCACCCATGTCACCAATCTGCCGACCGATCAGGTTACCGAAGATCACGAAGTACAGGACCATGGTGATCGCCGGCGGCAGCAGCGTCTGCGGCCAGATCCGGGTGAAGCGCTTCACTTCGCGATAGACGATGGTTTGCAGCGCGACGAGGTTGGGTTGCAGTTCGGAGCTCATACCGCCACCTTCGCCAGATTTTTCTCCACCAGGGACACGAACAACTCCTCAAGGCGATTGGTTTTATTACGCAGGCTCAGCACTTCGATGTTCTGGGTCGCCAACTGCGTGAACAGCGCGGTGATGCCCATGGCCTTGTCCACCTGGACTTCCAGGGTGCGACTGTCCACCAGGCGGCTCGGGTAGCCCAGCAACTGCGGCGGCGCCGACAACGGGTTTTTCAGGTCGAGCAGGAACGTTTCCACGTGCAGTTGGCCCAGCAGATTACGCATGCTGGTGTTCTCGACGATGGTGCCGTGGTCGATGATGCCGATGTTGCGGCACAGTTGCTCGGCCTCTTCCAGATAGTGAGTGGTGAGGATGATGGTGATGCCCTTCTCGTTCAACTCGGTGAGGAAGGTCCACATGGAGCGGCGCAGTTCGATGTCAACGCCGGCAGTGGGCTCGTCGAGGATCAGCAGGCGCGGCTCATGCACCAGTGCGCGGGCGATCATCAGACGGCGTTTCATGCCGCCGGACAGCGAGCGCGACGGCACGTCACGTTTGTCCCAAAGGCCCAGTTGGGTCAGGTACTGCTCGGCGCGCTCCTTGGCGACTTTCGACGGGATGCCGTAGTAACCGGCCTGGGTCACAACGATGTCGAAGGTTTTTTCGAACTGGTTGAAGTTGAATTCCTGGGGCACCACGCCAATGGAGCGCTTGAGCGCCGCCGGGGATTTGTCCAGGTCGTGACCGAAGATGTTCACCGTGCCGCTGGTCTTGTTGACCAGGGTGGAGAGAATACCGATGGTGGTGGATTTGCCGGCACCGTTGGGGCCGAGCAAGGCGAAGAAATCACCTTCGGCAACGTCCAGATCGATACCACTCAAGGCCTGGAAACCGTTGCCGTAGGTTTTGGTTAGCTGCCGGATGGACAGAGCGGAACTCATATCGGAATACGCACCAAAAGAAGGGAATGGAAAGGGTAGATGAAGGCGCACCGCAGGTAGTTCAACCGGGGTGCATGGCGGGCATGGTGAGTGCCCGCGTCACACAAGTACAGTCAAGCGCATTAATAGTGGGTATTAAGTCAACGCAGTCATCACTGCCTTGCGGAAGGCCGGGCGCTGTTGCAGGCGCTGGTACCAGGCCTCCAGGTGCGGCATGGCGGGGCGCTCGATGGGCATTTCGAACCAGGCGTAGATGAAGCAGCCGAGGGGAATATCGCCCATGCCGAACGCGTTGCCGGACAGATAAGGTTGCCCGGCGAGCGCTTGCTCAACGGTGTGGAGCGCATCGATACAGGCCTCGCGCCCGGCATTGATGCTGTCCGGGTTTCGTTTTTCCGGCGCAGTGCGCACGATGCCCCAGAACACCGCTTTGAACGGATCGGCCAGGGTCGAGGTGGTCCAGTCCATCCATTTTTCCGCGTTGGCGCGGGCTTGCAGGTCAGCCGGGTAAAATTCCGACGCGTGTTTGGCGCAGAGGTAGCGCACGATGGTGTTGGATTCCCACAGCACAAAGTCGCCGTCTTCGATCATCGGCACCCGGCCGTTGGGGTTCAATGCCCGGTATTGCGGCGTGTCGACGACCCCGAATGCCCCGCCTGCATCAATCGCCTCGTAGTCCAGGCCGAGCTCCTCGGCGCACCACAGTGCTTTCCTGACGTTTGACGAATTTTTACGACCCCAGATCTTCAGCATGACCGCTCCCTGATTGGGTGAATGGACAACATGTTGTAATAGAACCGCAGCATACGACGCCTGGGTCGCAAAACGGTACTGCATGACTGCCAGGTCAGATAAATCCGCACGAGTTCCGCTACGTTTTCATACGAACTCCCCCCGCACCGGACGGTCACTACCCAGTAAGCGACTGGAACTGTCTTGAACACGTGGTAACACCTTGATCACCGCGCTTGCTCGCATGCCGACTAAGCTCCCTGGTGGTTCGCCCCTGGTTTCACGGAGGATTGAATATGCTGTTGTTGTGGATACTGGTGCTGGTGGTCGGCATTGCCTACCTGGCACACCGCCGCGTTGCCCCGCTGCCCGCCCTGGGCGTGGTTGCCGTTTACCTGCTGGCGATGGGCGCCTGGAGCCACGCACAGGGTTGGCTGCTGCTGATCTTCTGGGTGTTGATCGCTCTGGTGGCCGCGCCCCTGCTGCTGCCCGACCTGCGCCGGCAATACTTCACGAAGCCGCTATTCAGCTGGTTCCAGAAAGTTTTGCCGCCGATGTCCGAAACCGAGCGTGACGCCATCGACGCCGGCACGGTGTGGTGGGACGGCGAACTGTTCAGCGGCCGCCCCGACTGGGACAAGTTGCTGGCCTACCCCAAGGTAAAACTGACCGAAGAAGAACAGGCGTTTATCGACGGCCCCACCGAAGAACTCTGCGCCATGGTCAGCGACTGGGAAATCGGCCAGGCCATGGACCTGCCGCCCGCCGCCTGGGAGCACATCAAGACCCACGGTTTCTTCGCGCTGATCATTCCCAAGGAGTACGGCGGCAAGGGCTTTTCCGCCTACGCCCACTCCCAGGTGGCGATGAAACTCGCCACCCGCAGCGGCGACCTCGCGTCCACGGTGATGGTGCCCAACTCCCTGGGCCCGGCCGAACTGCTGCTGCACTACGGCACTGACGAACAACGCAACCACTACCTGCCGCGCCTGGCGCGCGGCGATGACATCCCGTGCTTCGCCCTCACCGGCCCGCTGGCCGGCTCCGATGCGGGCGCCATGCCCGACACCGGGGTGATCTGCAAAGGTGAATGGGAGGGCAAGGAGACCCTCGGCCTGCGCCTGAACTGGGAGAAACGCTACATTACCCTCGGCCCGGTGGCGACCCTGCTGGGCCTGGCCTTCAAGGCCCATGACCCGGATCACCTGCTGGGCGAGGAAGAAGACCTCGGCATCAGCCTCGCGCTGATTCCCACCGACACCCCGGGCGTGGAGATCGGCCGTCGCCACCTGCCACTGGGCGCTGCGTTCATGAACGGGCCCAACTCGGGCAAGGACGTGTTCATTCCCCTGGAATACCTCATCGGTGGTCAGGAGATGCTCGGCAAGGGCTGGATGATGCTGATGAACTGCCTGTCGGTGGGCCGCTCGATCTCATTGCCGGCCGTCGGCACCGGTGCCGCCAAGTTCACCAGTCTGGTCACTGGCCAGTACGCCCAGGTGCGCGAACAGTTCAATGTACCGCTGTCGGCATTCGAAGGTATTCAGGAGTCCCTGGCACGTATCGGCGGTAACGCCTGGCTGATGGACAGCGCGCGGATGCTCACCGCCAACGCCGTCGACCTGGGGGAAAAGCCCTCGGTGCTGTCGGCGATCCTCAAGTACCACCTGACCGAACGTGGCCGCGAGTGCATCACCCACGCCATGGACGTGCACGGCGGCAAGGGCATCATCATGGGCCCGAACAACTACCTGGGCCGCAGCTGGCAGGGCGCGCCGATTTTCATCACGGTGGAAGGCGCCAACATCCTCTCGCGCAATCTGATGATCTTCGGCCAGGGCGCGATTCGCTGCCACCCGTTCGTGCTCAAGGAAATGGCGCTGGCCGGGCGTGAAGACCGTGACCAGGCCCTCAAGGAGTTCGACGGCCTGCTGATGCAGCACATCGGTTTTGCCGTCAGCAACGCCGCCAGCACCCTGGTGCTGAACCTGGGCCTTGGCCACTTCGAGAAAGCCCCGGGCAACCGCCTGAGCCAGGGTTATTTCCGCGCCTTGAACCGGCAGGCGGCGGCCTTCGCATTGCTTGCCGACTTGAGCATGATGCTGCTCGGTGGCGAGCTCAAACGCCGCGAACGCCTGTCGGCGCGCCTGGGCGATGTGCTGAGCCATATGTACCTGGCCTCGGCGGCGCTCAAGCGTTACCACGACCTGGATTCACCGGATCACCTGGAGCCCTTGTTTGCCTGGGCCATGGAAGAAAGCCTCGGCGAGTCGGAGCGTGCGCTGGATGAACTGCTGAGCAACTTCCCGAACAAGGTGCTGGGCTGCCTGTTGCGAGTGATCGTGTTCCCGTTCGGACGGCGCCATACCGGGCCATCCGATGCACTGGATGCCGAAGTGGCAGCAGTGATTGGCCGCGCCAAGGGCGACCCGACGCTTGAAGAGCTTCTGGCCGGCTGCTACCGCCCGCAATCGGCGCAGGATCCAGTCGGCGCCCTGCAGCATGCCTACGACCTGCTCGGCGCCAGCCATCCGCTGCAAAAGAAACTGCACAGCGCGTTGAAAAGTGGCCAGGTCAAACCGACTGCCGGCGAACACGCCATCGACGCCGCCCTGCAAGCGGGCGTGCTGCAACCGGCCGAAGCGCAGACCCTGCGCGACGCCGAAGCGGCGCGACGCAAGGTGATCGACGTGGATGATTTCAGCAAGGAAGAGCTGACCCAGGCTGAAGGCAAGGTCCGCTGATACCTGCGGTTATATAATTACGGGCGCTTGAGCTATATACTCTCGCGCCCGTTTTTAATTTTATTAAAAATCAATAGCTTATCTCAACGCTCGCTGAAATTTTCTACGCAAGAGCCTACGCAAAAATTCTTCATCCACAGCGGTGAAAATAGCTCCCCCACACCATGGAATATACCGATGAAATCTCCCTCAGATTTGAAGGTGCTCAGCGCTATCTACAACCTTTACTACGAAGAATTCAAAAACTTCTCGCGTGAGCCTGACATTGAAAATGGGCGAACGAGTAAAATCTATGTCCCCATCAACTGCAAAATAATTGCCAATGACCTAGGCGTAGATAGCGACATCATTTTTGGCAGGCTCTACTACCATCTGGAACACAAGTACGGCTATAGAAACGAAGACGGGACAAAGGTGCATTTCTTCACCCTAGGTATCGAGTCAGATAGACACTGTGTGAACCTTCCTCTTCTTGCATCTGTGCTCGCAGGACTACAAGAAGAAAGCAGTAAGTTCCAATTGGCTACCGTGCTTTCCGGCTTAGCTGTCGTAATCTCAATAGTAGTGCCACTGGTTACCGCGCTGCTGGACAAGCCATAAGCAAGGCTGAGGAACGTGCCCGTTCCTATTCCAGCGCGTGCTGGTCGTCAGCACCTGACGTTAAGTGATCACCTTCAGGTGAAGTTCACGACACACCCTAAGATCGGTGACTTAAATAGAATGCACGCCCCTTAGGGGTAAAACCATAAGCGAGGCCGTTACCAGTAACAACTAATCCCAGCAACTTATGCTCCACCAGAACATCAATACTGCCTTGAGCCTCAACATTCCCAACATTTAATGAAGTACGCAGTTCGCGTGGAGTAGGGTTGATGTCAGCGTCAGCGAATTCAGCGATAGTGGATAGCAGCCTAAAGGCTAAAGCAGGAAGAGCATCCTCAGCCTGCCCTTCGGATTGAAGTTTTGCACCAACTTCTTGCGTTAGTTTGGAATTAGACTTTTTTAGAGCGGCGCAAGCAGCCTCTAATTCATCTCTGGACTTTTCTAAACTCCCATACTTAGATCTTAACTCACGATAAGCAGTCTTAAGCTCATCCGTGTAAGCGAAGTTCTGACGCGTTTGCCGTTCATACATGTATGTGATCCCGATCAAACTCACGACACAAATCATCAAAACCGTAAATACTACCCAAAACGGGATTGGGACTGCGAATGCGCCGAACTCGATACACCACGCTACGATCTTAGACAACCAGATAGGAAGCTCGCCATGTTCGACAAAGTAATTCGTCAATGCCACTGCTATCACACCGGTAGCGGCTAACAAACCGCCGACGATCTTTCGTCGCAATCCCTTCAATTTCCGCTCTACCTAACACGTCAAAACTTCATTCTATCAGAGGATAATGTAACTGGCGCACAAGCCTATTCCTGGGAACCCGTTTTAAGAGACCTCGAAAGAATACGTTTACCGCCGAACGTTTTACGCACATCGATAGGAACGTCGAATCTGACGTGGTACGTGCCACCCCGAAGCTGTAAATTATGAGCCTTATCCATCACCAGTCCTTGCGGCCTAATTCTACGCAAGATTCTACGCAAATTGAGCCGCACAGCCAGTAGGTCCAGCGTTTACTGGGCCTTCCTCCATTCTAGCGAGGGCTATATACTCTCGCGCCCGTTTTTGCTTTAGAGGACTTATCGCGTGTCCAACGTCGTTGCCGATCATCTCGTCTTGCTCGACCACCTGCGCAGCATCCTGGTTGCCGTTGGCGAAGCCGAACAAGTGCCCGAGGAAAGCCACACCCTGTTTCTGGAGCGCTTCGACGAACTGCGCGCCCTGCTGCCGATCGACCCGATCGAAAGCCAGTACCTGGGCCAGGACCTCATGAGCCAGGTCATCCTGCGCTACCCGCAAATCGCCCACCTCGTGCCACGCGACCTGCTGTGGTTCTTCGGCGGCGACTGTCTGCACTTCATGCCCGACGAAGAACTGGACCTGTACCAGGCGCTGGAAGAACGCCGTCATGAAGCCGAGCTGAATGATGAACCGTTCGACTGGAACCAGGAAAAGCAGCTGCTGGCCATGCCGGACGACCAGAGCAAGCACTGATTGTCGCAAGCTTGATAAACCCGATGTGGGAGCAAAAACCTCCCGCACTTTTGAGCGCACGCTGCGCCTGAGTGATGGTAATGTGTGGAAATGTTTCTGACAGATCGGTCAGAAACGTCTCCAGTACCTGCAAAGGAATGCGACTCTCCATGCACTTTCCACTCAAGCAACTGGCCGTAGCGACCCTCCTGGCCGCCAGCCTGTCGAGCGTCACCCCCTCCGCTTTTGCCAACATTACTCCCGAGCAAAGTGCCGCGATCCTGAAAAATTTCAGCGAAACGCCGGCCACTGATTTCCGCAGTTTCCTCGCTGCTCTGCATAAAGATGACCTGGGCAAGACTATTGACACAGGTCCGGCGATCAACGCGTTTCTCGACAACAAAACCCTCACCGCCGACCAACAAAACGAAATCCACCGCCTGCTCGGCATTTACACCCGTGCGAAATACGGCAAGGCCGCTCTCGAAACCCTGCGCGAGCTGGTAGAGATTCCAACCTTCAACGTCGACGGTCTGCCGCAGTACAAAAACCCCGAATTTCTCAAGATCGCCGACAGGATCCAGACGCTGGCCAAGTCGTTCAACCTCACCTTCCGCAACGTTGACAACCGGGTGTACGAGATCTCCCTGGAAGGCAGTGGCGATGAGCTGGTGGGCATCCATGCCCACGCCGATGTGGTCCCGGTGACGCCGGAGAATTGGGTGCTCAAGGACGGCACCCGGCTTGACCCGTTCAAGGTCACGCAGATCGGTGACCGCATGTACGGCCGTGGTACCGAGGATGACAAGAACGGCATCGTGGTGGCGATGTACGCGATGAAAGTGATCAAGGAAGAAAAACTGCCGCTGGCGCGCACCTTCAAGTTGCTGGTGGACACCACTGAGGAAACCGCCGGAGATGCCATCCCCTACTACTTCGCGCGTAACCCGGTGCCGCAATACAACCTGGCACTGGACGGCGGCTACCCGGTGGTGATTGCCGAGAAAGGCTCGGGCACCGTCATGGCCACGTTCCCGGTGCTCAAGGGCGAAGGCAGCGGCGCAGAAATCATCTCCATGACCGGCGGCAAGGCCACCAACCAGATTCCGTCAGCGTCGGTGGCCACGCTGATCAGCGATAAACCTGCAGAACTGGCCGCCGCCCTGCAGCAGGCCGGCACTGAATACGCCGAGCGCAACGGCGGTGATTTCCAGGTAAGCGCCAAGGTCGACGGCAAGGACGTCAAGCTCACCGTCACGGGCGTGTCTGCCCATTCCTCGGCGCCGCAATCCGGGGTCAATCCGGTGGCGCGCATGCTGGAGTTGATCCACAGCGTCGACGGCAAGATCGCGCTCAAGCACAACCACATCACCGACGCCGCGCGGTACGCAGCCGACAACTGGGGCCTGGATTACCTGGGTGGCAAGCTGGGGGTGGGCTTTTCCGATGCGTTCATGGGGCCGCTGACCACCTCGCTGACCTTCGTCAGCCAGGACGACAAGGCTTTCAAGCTGGCGGTGAATCTGCGCGCGCCGAAAGGCAAATCACCGGAAGCGCTCAAGGCGCAGATCGAGCAGAAGTTGAACGCCTGGAACGCGCATGCCAAGGTCAACGTGAGTTTCACCTGCTCGCTCAACACGCCGATGTACCGCAACCCCGAAGGTGAATGGGTGAAGGCCCTGCTGGCGGTGTCCACCGAAAACCTCGGCATGGCGCACACGTTCGGCACCTCTGCCGGCGCCACGTCCGTGCACGATCTGCCCAATGGTGTGCAATTTGGTCTGGCGCGTCCGGAAACCAAGTACACCGGGCACACCGACGGCGAATTCAAGACCGTCGAGCAGTTCCTGCTGGACCTGCAGATCGTGACTGAAATGATGGGCCGCATAGGTCAGTTGCCAAAACTCTGACAAATAAAAACGCCGACCAATCCTGATCGGCGTTTTTGTCAGCGACGTAGTGTGCCCCCCTCACCCGCCTGCGCCCACGAACGGCAGCGCCAGATACAGCTTGATCACCACCGCGTTGGTGATGTCGATGAAAAACGCGCCCACCATCGGCACTACCAGAAAGGCGATCTGCGAGGGCCCGAAGCGTTGAGTCACGGCCTGCATATTGGCAATCGCAGTGGGCGTGGCGCCCAGGCCGAACCCGCAGTGCCCCGCCGCCAATACCGCCGCATCGTAATTGCTGCCCATCACGCGGAAGGTCACGAATATCGCGAACAGCGCCATCAACAGCGCCTGAGCCGCCAGCAGAATCACAATCGGCAAGGCCAGGGCAGCCAGGTCCCACAGCTTGAGCGACATCAAGGCAATCGCCAGGAACAACGACAGGCTGACATTGCCCAGCAGCGACACCTCACGTTCGAACACCTGGTGCCAACCCAGCGCCGACAGGCCGTTGCGCAACACCACGCCCACGAACAGCACACAGACAAAGGTTGGCAACTCGAACGCCGTGCCCTGGATCAACCCGCTGAGGAAAGTACCCACCTGCAGGCTTATCGCCAACAGCGCCAGGGTCTCGATAAACGAGGACGAGGTAATCATGCGTTCGCGATGGGGTTGTTCAAAGCCCTTGGGCAGGCGCGGCAACGCCTGCTCGACGCCAGGCGCCTGCACCCGCTTGATCAGCAGTCTCGCCACCGGCCCACCGATCAAGCCGCCCAGTACCAGGCCAAAGGTCGCCGACGCCATCGCCAGCTCGGAGGCCGAGGCCACGCCGTACTTATCGCTGAACACCGCGCTCCAGGCCGCACCTGTGCCGTGTCCACCGGACAGGGTGATGGAGCCGGCCAGCAAACCCATCAGTGGGTCGAGCCCGAGCACCTTGGCCAGCGCGATGCCCATGGCATTTTGCAGCACCAGCAGGCCCGTCACCACCAACAGGAAAATGCCGAGTATGCGCCCACCTGTCTTCAGGCTGGCGAAGTCCGCATTCAGGCCAATGGTGGCGAAAAACGCCAGCATCAAAGGCACTTGCAGCGATGCATCGAAGCGAACTTCAACACCCGCCATTAAACGCAACACCACCAATAGCGCGGCCACCAGTAACCCGCCGGCCACCGGCTCGGGAATGCTGTAGGTGCGTAAAAAACCGATGCGAGCCACCAGCCAGCGCCCCAGCAATAGCACCAGGGAGGCAGCGACCAGAGTCGAATAAAAGTCGAGCTGAAACATCCGGGCAGTTCTCTGAAGTGAACGGGGAGAATGGGGCGGTCAGAGTAGACACACTGCCCCCCGGGCACAGCTACCCGAAGCGAAGTACAGAACGTTCTTACGCACTTCACAAAAAACCCTACACGCAGGGTAAGTTTTTCGCTTTCCAGCCCACCCAAGCAGAGGTTGGTATGCATGGGATCAAAAAAGGCACAAACAAAAACGCCGATCATCTCTGATCGGCGTTTTCATTGAATATGGAGCGGGAAACGAGACTCGAACTCGCGACCCCGACCTTGGCAAGGTCGTGCTCTACCAACTGAGCTATTCCCGCAAATGGCGTCCCCTAGGGGACTCGAACCCCTGTTACCGCCGTGAAAGGGCGGTGTCCTAGGCCACTAGACGAAGGGGACACGCTACTGAAACACATGGTGTGTATTTCAGTGCCCAGAGGCCGCATCCGAAGAAGTGGTCCTGGTTTCACTCAGTGCCGCCCTAGAGCAACACTGCTTAAAAACTGGAGCGGGAAACGAGACTCGAACTCGCGACCCCGACCTTGGCAAGGTCGTGCTCTACCAACTGAGCTATTCCCGCATATGGCGTCCCCTAGGGGACTCGAACCCCTGTTACCGCCGTGAAAGGGCGGTGTCCTAGGCCACTAGACGAAGGGGACACACGTACAACATTCACTCCCTACCGCGTTTCGCTGTGTGCTTTACGCTGTAAGTGGCGCGCATTCTATGGATGGATTGAAAGGTCGTCAACCCCCAAGGATAAATTTATTTAAATCAATGACTTCCCCCGTGTTTACGCGCCTGCACGGGCGTTGCGCCGCCCTGCAACCCGGCGCCTATATTCTGGCGCCCGACAAGGCGCTATAGTTCGCTCCAACAGATGATGGCAATGTGCGCCCATTCATCGAGCGCTATACCTATATAGAAGAAGGTACCTGGGCAACCGGTCGAACAGTCCTATCCGCCGGACGGCCCAGTCACTACACTCCACAGCAAACCCCTATTAAGAGGTCACGCCGGTGACACCACTCATGATCACCCTGCTGGTAGTAGTCGGGATCGTAATATTGATCGCCATTGGCTACATGAACCACGTGGTGGAAAACAACAAGCTGGAAAAGAAACGCACTGAGATCGAACTCAACGACCGGTTGCGTCGCTGCGGCGAAATCACCGAGACCTTCCCCGGCCAGTTGATGACCCCGGCGCTCAAGCTGTTGCTCACCCGCCTGGAGCTCAACGTCAACCAGCGCCTGCTCAACCTCAACAGGTCCAGCGCGGCACTCAAGGCGCGGATCAGCGAACTCGATGCACTGATCGCCCAGGGCGAATCAATCCCGGTCGCCAACCCGCCCGCGCCGATCCAGACCGAAGCCAAGGCCAAGGACGTGCGCTTCCTCCTCGAAGCCTTGCACGGCCAAGTCACCCGCGCAGCTCAGGATGGGTTCCTGCCGGCCAACGAAGCCAAGCACTGGATCCGCGAAATTCGTCACCTCCTGGTGCTGCTGCATATCGAGTTCTTCAACAACCTCGGCCAGCACGCATTGCTGCAAGGCCAACCCGGCCAGGCACGCCTGGCCTTCGAGCGCGGCGTGCAATACCTGCGCAAACAACCGGAACCGGCGCTCTACAGCACCCAACTGAAAATGCTCGAATCCCAACTGGCCCGCGCCAACTCCACCGTCCTGACCAACAGCCAGCCCGCCGAAGACGAAGTCAACGAACTGACCGAAGGCCTGAAAGTCGACGACGCCGATGCAGCGTGGAAGAAGAAGGCAATCTACGACTGATCCGCTATTGCTCTTGATCTCAGGCGCCCGTCAACCACGCTGGCCGAACGCAGGCTTGAATCCGTGGCTAAGCGAGGTGCCGAGAGGTGGGGCAAGAGCCTTTGGCTACTTTTGCCTGGGCCGGCATTCCGGCGCTTTCCAAAAGTGACCTGCCGTAAGGGCGGAACCAATTTCCGCCGTTACCGCAGCAACGGATATACACACAATAGGCCGCCATCGGCAGCAAGCCCCCTCTCACATTCGACCGGGCCCCACAAAATCTCCCCGTAAAAGCCCGCGCAGTGCCATCACTTTGCACCTATCCCCCCGCCCCCGACTAGCGTAAAAAAGTCCCCTAACTCCCGCCAGCCCGAGGCCCCCACATGCCTGTCGCCATAATTGATGGACAACCCCTCCACTACCTCGACCAGGGTGCCGGCCCAGTCGTCCTGCTGGGCTCAAGCTACCTCTGGGACTACACCATGTGGGCACCCCAGATCGAAGCCCTGTCGCAGCAATATCGCGTCATCGTCCCCGAACTATGGGGCCACGGCGAATCAGGCACGCTGCCCCCGCAAACCCAGTCCCTCGACGATCTGGCTCGCCAGACCCTGGCCCTGCTGGACCAGCTGGAAATCTCCCAGGTCAACCTCGTCGGCCTGTCGGTCGGCGGCATGTGGGGCGCACGCCTCGCATTGCGGGCCCCGGAGCGCATCAATAGCGTGGTGCTGATGGACACCTACCTCGGTGCCGAACCGGAAGCCACCCGCCAGTACTATTTCTCATTGTTCAAGATGATCGAAGACGCCGGCGCCATTCCCGAGCCATTGCTGGATGTGGTCGCACCGATCTTCTTTCGTGCCGATATCGACCGCGAATCCGCGCTCTACCAGGGTTTTCGCAGCGCCTTGCAGGCTTTCCCCAGAGAGCGCCTGGTACACAGCATCGTGCCCCTGGGCCGCCTGATCTTCAGCCGTGACGACATCCTGCAACAGCTGCCGCGCCTGGATGCCGATACCACGCTGGTGATGTGCGGCGAGCAAGACAAACCGCGCCCACCGGCCGAGTCCGCCGAAATGGCCGAGCTGATCGGCTGCGCCCTGACGCTGATCCCCGATGCCGGGCATATTTCGAGTCGGGAGAACCCGGATTTCGTCAATGAAGCGCTGCTGACGTTCCTCGCCAACCACGCCTGACTGCCCTCCCTCTTTAATCGCCGTGCTGCGCGGCGATCAAAGGCGGAAGTGCCCTACCATGCCCTTGAGTTCGGCCCCCAACTGCGCCAGCTGGATGCTCGACGCAGCGTTGCCCTGCATGCTCAATGCCGACTGATCGGCACTCGCCCGGATGCTGGTGACGCTGCGGTTGATCTCTTCGGCCACCGAGCTTTGCTCCTCGGCGGCAGCGGCAATCTGCTGGTTCATCTGCTGGATCAAGGACACGGCCGTCGCGATACTGCCCAGGGCACTTTCGGTTTCCAGCGCGTCACTCACCGCCAGCTTCACCAATTCGCCACTCTGCTGGATCTGCTGCACCGACGACTGCGCCGCATTGCGCAAGGTACTCACCAGCCGCTCGATTTCTTCCGTCGATTGCTGGGTCCGTTTGGCCAACGCTCGCACCTCGTCGGCCACCACCGCAAAACCCCGCCCCTGCTCACCGGCGCGGGCGGCTTCGATGGCTGCGTTCAGGGCCAGCAGGTTGGTCTGCTCGGCCACGCTCTTGATCACGCTCAGAACCGTGCCGATGTGCTGGATCTCGGCACTGAGGCTTTCGATACTGGCGCTGGCACTGGTGCTGGAGGTGGCGAGCAATTCAATGCGCTGCAGACTCAGGCGTACCACCTGCTGGCCGCTGTCGACCTTCTCATCCGCGGTCTGCGCGGCTTGCGCAGCCTCTTCGGCATTGCGCGCCACGTCGTGCACGGTGGCGGTCATCTGGTTCATCGCCGTGGCGACCTGCTCGGTTTCTTCCTTCTGGCTGCTGACTTCGATGTTGGTCTGTTCGGTAACGCTGGACAACGACTGCGCCGAACTGGCCAATTGCTCGATGCCGGCTTGTAGCCCGCTGACCATCTGGCTCAGGCCATTACCCATCTGCTGCATCGCCTGCATCAACTGGCCGATTTCATCGCGGCGGCTGACCTCCATGCGGCCAGTCAGGTCGCCGGCCGCAATCTGTCTGGCCACTGCGATCACGCTGCGCAGCGGCGCGACGATCAAACGGGTAATCAGCCACGCTGCCATCAGCCCCACCAGCAATGCCAGCGCAGACGAGCCGATGATCAGCAGCGTGCTTTTGACCAACTGCGCCTGCATCGACTGGTCTTCGGCGTCATACGCCTGGTTGACCCGGCTGACCACCTGATCGGCGCGCTCATGCAATTGTTTGTAGACCCCTTTTTCCTGGGCCAGCAGGTCGGTGTATTCACCGAGCTTTTCGCTGAACGCGGCGATATGCCCGGAGACCTCATTGAGTACAGTCTGATAGCCGGCGTCCTTGACCGACGTTTTCAACTGCTCGACCTGGGCCAGCGCCTGCTCGGCCTGTTCGATCTTGCCCTGCTCGGCGTCCTCGGCATCCGCGCGGCGGCTCTGGTCCAAACGCAGCCGGGCTTCGTTCATCGCCTGCAGCATCAAGCGCGATACCTGACTGATCTGCCCCGCCTGCTGAATCAGCTCGGCGCCTTCGCGGCCCTGACTCTCCTTGAGGCCTTCGGCGCCATCGTCCGCCAGGCCCGACTGCAACACGTCGAGGTTATTGGCCACGCTGGACACCGACCAACTGGCCATTTCCAGCGCCAGGTCCTTGGTCTGGGTCAGTTCGACAAACTCGTCGAATGCCTTGCGGTAGGCGCCGAGGGCCTGCTCGACATCGGTCATCACCGGCCCATTGGCCGCCGACTGCACCTTGAGACTGGCCGCCAGCGCGGCCAGTGCATCGACACTTTCATGCAGGGCATCCACCGCTTTGGGGTCGGCGTGCAGCGCGTAGTCCTGCTCGATCAAACGCACCTTGAGCAAGCCGTCGTTGAGTGACGACATACGCTTGAGCCCATCGAAACGCTGGCCAACGGTGTGCAGGGACCACACGCCAATCGCAGCCACCAGCGCCGTCAGCAGCAATACCAGCGCAAAACCCAAGCCCAGCTTCTTCGCCATACCGAGGTTGGCGAAACGTCGTTGCACGCCCGAAATCATTGCACTTGCCCCTCCAGCAATGGCGGATGCCACACGCCCGGTTTATCAGCAGCGAGATTGGCAACCACAGGGCCCTGAACACAAGTCATTGACGCCACAATAATGGCAAAAAGCTACGTACTGGTCGTTTTCAGAATGGTCGAGGTCGATCTGGCCGGCCCCATCGCGCGGAATAACGCCAGCGCGCGCTGATCACCCGCATGGGCCACATTGATGCGCAACCAATCGCTGGGCTCACCCGCCGGATTGAACAGCGCGCCTGGCGTCAACAGCACACCCAACTGCCGGGCGCAGGCCTGCACCCGCGAGGGGTCGCCCAACCCTGGCCGCGCCCATAGAAACATGCCGCCAGCGGGCACGGTGAACACTTGCCATTCCTCGTCTTCCAGCACTTGCAGGGTGGCGGCCATCTGCGCGTTCAAGCGCTTGCGCAAGCGTTGCGCCCACTTTCGGTAAGTGCCGTTGGCCAGCAACGTCGTCACGACGGCTTCGGCGAAACGCGAGGTGCCGATGCCCGTCAGCGTCTTGAGGTGAGCCAGTTGCGCAATGAGCGAGGCGCCCGCGCTCAGATAGCCCACGCGCAAGGCGCTGCTCAGGGTCTTGGAAAAGCTCGATACATAGATGACGCGATCAGCATGGGGCAGTGCCGCCAGCCGTGTGCAACTGGCATGTTGCAGGTCACCGTAGACGTCCTCCTCGATAATCAGGAAGTCGTTGCGGCGCGCAAGTGCCAGCAAGCGCTCGGCCACATCGCGGCTCAGGCTGGACCCGGTGGGGTTGTGATAGAGGCTGCTGGTGAACAGGCACTTGGGCCGATGACGTTGCAGCAGCGCTTCCAGCGCAGGAATATCCGGGCCGGAACAGGTGCGGGGTACCTCCAGCCGCGTGACGCCGTGAAACGCCAATTGACGGTAAAGGTTGCCATAGCCCGGCGTCTCGACCACCACCGCATCCCCGGCCTTGAGCAGCGTGCGGATGAGCAGGTCCTGGGCATGGCTGGCACCGTGGGTGGTGAGAATGCACTCCAGGTTGCTGCTCACCTGAATCTGGTTCAGGCGCTTGAGCAATTGCTCACGCAACGCCGGCAACCCCAGGGGCGTGCTGTAGTTGAACAGGCCGGCGGTATCGGTACGGCTGACTTCGCGGATCGCATAACTGAGGTCATCACTTTCGCGCCAGTCGTCCGGCAACCAGCCGCAGCCCAGTTTCAGTTCCCCCAGAGGACTGTCGGTGAAGGCCCCCCACTCGCGTTCCGCACCTTCATGCCACGCAGGTTCGTAAAATACCGGCGGCGGCGCCACCACAAACCCGGAGCCTTTGCTGGAGGCCAGCAGCCCCTGAGCCACCAGCCGCTCAAGCGCCTCGACCACGTTGGACTGGCTGAGCAGGTTGTCGAGGGCCAATTGCCGAATGGAGGGCAGACGCGTGCCGGGGCTGACTCCATTACTGCGGATCCACTCGGCCACCGCGCTGACGATTTGCTGCACCACCGGTACAAGGGCTTGTCGATCGATCCCTAAATCCATGAGCCACTCACTTGAACTGTCAGTTATTCAACCCGAGCAGTTAAGCACAGAAGCCCCTTCAGGCCCTTTTTGAATTCTTATTAAAGTATTGATTTTATTGAATTATTTACCTGATGACACACATTCGAAGCGGCGTTCGTCCGTTCTGGAAACGCCCCACAACCACCCCCGGCGTTTTCGAATGGCCGGCGGGATCACGTCCTAGATCGCCGTCGCGCCACCGTCCACCGCCAAGGCCTGCCCCGTGGTAAAGGCCGCGCCATCACTGCACAGGTACAACACGGCGCTGGCAATTTCCTCGACCTTGCCGATGCGCCCCACCGGGTGCATGGCTGCGGCAAACTCGGCTTTGCGTGGGTCGGCTTCCCACGCACGGCGGAACATGTCGGTGTCGATCACCGCCGGGCACACCGCGTTGACGCGGATTTTCTTTTTCGCGTACTCAATCGCCGCCGACTTCGTCAGGCCGATCACCGCATGCTTGGAGGCCGCATAAATGCTCATCTTCGGCGCCGCGCCCAGCCCGGCCACCGACGCGGTATTGACGATCGCCCCGCCGCCCTGGGCCAGCAGCAGCGGCAATTGGTGCTTCATGCACAGCCACACGCCCTTGACGTTGACCCCCATGATGGCATCGAACTCGTCCAGGCTACCGTCCGCCAGCTTGCCCTTCTCGATTTCGATGCCGGCATTATTGAACGCGTAATCCAGCCGGCCATAGGCGGCGATGGTGCGCGCCATCAACTGCTGCACATCCTCTTCGAGGGTAACGTTGCAGCACACAAACACCGCTTCACCACCGGCCTGACGAATCAGCGTGACCGTACCCTCGCCGCCCGCCACATCCAGATCAGCGACCACCACCTGCAAACCCTCGGCGGCAAACGCCAGCGCGGTGGCGCGGCCGATACCGGCGGCGGCGCCGGTCACCAGGGCGACCTGGCCGGAAAATGTCATGCTCATGGCAAAGATCCTGTGGGAGAGATAACTGTAGGCCGAGTCTAGCCAAGGCCAGACCTGGCGCGTCAGCACTATCAAAAGCCCGGTTGTGGCTGCATGGATCGCAGTGATAAGTGCACCGGCAGCACTATCATTCCGGTCTATCGGCGAGCATTCGCACGTCGGGCAAACACTTGCATTCACGCCACCGCAGGTCTATCACTCGGGGTTCATTTCTCAAGAGTCCCTGCCATGACTGACCAGACCAACCGCCAGTTCCTGCTCGCCAAACGCCCGGTCGGCGCGGCCACGCGTGACACCTTCACCTATCAGGAAGTCCCGGTGGGGACGCCTGGCGACGGGCAGGTGCTGGTACACAACGAATACCTGTCCCTGGACCCGGCGATGCGTGGCTGGATGAACGAGGGCAAGTCCTACATTCCGCCGGTCGGCATTGGTGAAGTGATGCGCGCATTGGGCGTGGGCAAGGTGATTGCCTCGAACAACCCGACATTTGCCGTCGGCGATTACGTGAACGGCGCGCTGGGTGTGCAGGACTACTTCGTCGGCGAGCCACGTGGCTTCTATAAGGTCGATCCGACCCTGGCACCATTGCCGCGCTACCTGTCGGCCCTGGGCATGACCGGCATGACCGCTTACTTCGCGCTGCTGGACACCGGCGCGCCGAAGGCCGGCGAAACCGTGGTGATCTCGGGCGCCGCCGGCGCAGTAGGCAGCATTGCCGGGCAGATCGCCAAGCTCAAGGGCTGCCGTGTGATCGGCATCGCCGGTGGCGCCGACAAGTGCAGGTTCCTGGTGGATGAGCTGGGTTTCGACGCGGCCATCGATTACAAAAGCGAAGACGTGCCCGCCGCCCTCAAGCGCGAGTGCCCCAAAGACGTGGACGTGTATTTCGATAATGTCGGCGGCGATATTCTCGATGCCGTCCTCAGCCGTCTGGCGCTGAAAGCGCGGGTGGTGATTTGCGGCGCCATCAGCCAGTACAACAACAAGGAAGCGGTGAAAGGCCCGGCCAACTACCTGTCATTGCTGGTCAATCGCGCGCGCATGGAAGGCTTCGTGGTGATGGACCATGCCGCCAACTTCGCCGCCGCCGGGCAGGAAATGGCCGGTTGGATGGCTCAGGGCAAGCTCAAGAGCAAGGAGGATATCGTCGAGGGGCTGGAGACATTCCCCGAGACGTTGATGAAGCTGTTCAATGGCGAGAACTTCGGCAAGCTGGTGCTCAAGGTCAGCTGAGGCACTCTTTCTGAGACCTGAGTACACCTGTGGGAGGGGGCTTGCGCCCGATAGCGGTGGATCAGTCGATGCCTGTGTCGACTGTCACACTGCAATCGGGAGCAAGCCCCCTCCCACATTTTTTCTGTGCTTGCCTTGAGTATCAGGCGATTTCAGCGACGACCGCTGCCAGCGCCTTGGCCGGATCGGCGGCCTGGCTGATCGGACGGCCGATTACCAAGTAGTCCGAGCCCGCGTCCAGGGCCTGGCGCGGAGTGAGGATGCGCCGCTGGTCGTCTTGCGCGCTGCCCGCCGGACGAATCCCTGGCGTCACCAATTGCAGCGACGGGTGCGCCGTCTTCAACGCCTGGGCTTCCAGGGCCGAACAGACCAAACCGTCGAGCCCGGCTTTTTGCGCCAGGGCCGCCAGGCGCAACACCTGCTCCTGGGGCTCGATATCCAGGCCGATGCCGGCCAGGTCTTCACGCTCCATGCTGGTGAGGACGGTCACGCCGATCAACAGCGGTTTGGCGCCGCTGCGCTGTTCCAGCACTTCACGGCAGGCGCTCATCATGCGCAGACCGCCGGAGCAGTGCACATTGACCATCCACACGCCCATCTCGGCCGCCGCCTTGACCGCCATGGCGGTGGTGTTGGGAATGTCGTGGAATTTAAGGTCGAGGAACACCTCGAAACCCTTGTCGCGCAGGGTACCGACGATGTCTGCCGCACAACTGGTGAACAGTTCCTTGCCGACCTTGACCCGGCAAAGCCTGGGGTCCAACTGGTCGGCCAGCTGCAGTGCGGCTTCACGGGTAGGGTAATCCAGGGCGACGATGATAGGCGTCTGGCAGACGGACATTGGCATGGGCTCTCAGGCAAGTCGAAATCGGCGCGGATTGTAGCGCAAGCGGCGCCGTTGCGGGATCCGGTGATCGGTAAATACCGACGGTACTGGCTTTTCTGCATTTGTGTCGGCGCCGATACATTCACGACATGCCCTCAACACGCCCCGGCGCTAGCCTCGCGCCCACGACCGAGCGTCCAGCACTTCCAGCCATGGGGCTGGGCGCCTATGCTGAGCGTATCCACCAGGCAGATGACCGCACTATGCAGACCCCCTCCGCCATACACGACGCGCCCAAAGACGCGGTAATTGCCGACGACAAGCGCTGGAATACCCGCGCCCTGATTGTCGATGATGATGTGCCGATCCGCGAACTGCTGATCGATTACCTGGCGCGCTTCAATATTCTCGCCACCGGCGTCAATGACGGCGCCGCGATGCGCGTGGCCATGCAGGCCGGCACCTTCGATGTGGTGGTGCTCGACCTGATGCTGCCGGGCGAGGACGGCCTGTCGCTGTGCCGCTGGCTGCGCGCCGAGTCGGACATCCCGATCCTGATGCTGACCGCACGCTGCGAGCCCACCGACCGCATCATCGGCCTGGAACTGGGCGCCGACGATTACATGTCCAAGCCATTCGAGCCTCGCGAGTTGGTGGCGCGCATCCAGACCATCCTGCGCCGGGTGCGCGATGACCGCACCGAGCAGCGCGCGAATATCCGCTTCGACAACTGGCGCCTCAACAGCGTCCTGCGCCAGTTGGTGGCCGACGACGGCCTGGTGGTGCCGCTGTCCAATGCCGAGTTCCGCCTGCTGTGGGTGTTCATCGAGCGTCCGCGTCGCGTACTCAGTCGCGAGCAATTGCTGGACGCTGCGCGCGGTCGCTCCATCGAAGCCTTCGACCGCAGCATCGACCTGCTGGTGTCGCGCCTGCGCCAGAAACTGGGCGACGATCCAAAAGCGCCGCAGTTGATCAAGACCGTGCGCGGTGAAGGCTACCTGTTCGACGCACGGGATATCGGCTGATGCGCAACGCCTTCAACACGCTGTTCGGGCGGCTGTTCGGGGTGCTGCTGGTGGCCATTGTGCTGGCCCACGGGCTGACGATTTTCTGGTTTCACCACTATGGCCCGCCCCCGCCGCCCACCGGCGACCTGTATGTGCAGATGGCCGATGGCAGTTTCACGCCCGTGCACCAGAAGCGCCAACGCCCGTGGTTTGGCGGCCCGGTCGTGCCGCTGACGTTTCAGGTCATCACGTTGATCATCGCCGCATGGTACGGCGCCAAACTGCTGAGCCGGCCGATCCAGCGCCTGAGCGAAGCGGCCGAGCGCCTGAGCCTGGACCTCGACAGCCCGCCGCTCAACGAGTCCGGCCCCCGCGAGGCACGACAGGCGGCCTCGACCTTCAACCTCATGCAACGGCGCATTCGCGAGCAGGTGAGCCAGCGCGCGCGCATGCTCGGCGCCGTGTCCCATGACCTGCGCACGCCACTGTCGCGCCTAAAGTTGCGCCTGGAACAGATCGAAGACACCCGCCTGCAAGGCCAGATGCGCCAGGACCTGGACGACATGATCGGCATGCTCGACGCCACCCTGAGTTACCTGCACGAACAGCGCACCAGCGAAACCCGGCACTGGCTCGATGTGCAGGCGCTGGTGGAGTCACTGAGCGAAAACGCCCAGGACCAGGGCTGCGACGTGCAATATGCGGGTTCATGCACGCCGCTGCAGGTGCAGCCGATGGCCCTGCGTTCGGGCCTCAACAACCTGATCGACAACGCGCTGCGCTACGCCGGCGGCGCACGCGTGGAACTGACGGACAGCCGCGAGGCCCTGATGATTCGTGTCATCGACCACGGCCCGGGGATCGCGGCGGATCAGCGCGAGGCCGTGTTCGAGCCATTCTTTCGCCTGGAAGGCTCGCGCAACCGCAACTCCGGCGGCGTCGGCCTGGGCATGACGATTGCCAGGGAAGCGGTCGAACGCCTCGGCGGCCGCCTGAGCCTGGAGGAAACCCCGGGAGGTGGTTTGACGGCGGTGATGTGGCTGCCTCGGGCTTGAATCCTGGTAGGAAGGTGGCGCAGCAAACGGGAGCCTCTGCGGCAGGCCGCTCTGTTGTGGCGAGCGGGCTTGCCCTAATGCCAGTCAGTTAAGCGCAGCTCCCCTGTGCGAGCGGCGGTGCGACTTGCCCGCGAAAGCGGTGTGTCTTCAACATCAATGTTTGCTGGGCCGACGCCATCGGGAGCAAGCCCCCTCCCACATTTTGTACAGCGTTCGCAAGCCATTCCGGTCGGCTCTCAGGCCGCCGCGCTTTTGATCTTGATCTTAGGCACACCGAGCCTGGGCGAGGTGCCGAGTGTTGGGGCAAGAGCGTTTTGCTTACTTTTGCGCTTTTCAAAAGTGAGCCGCCGTAAGGGCGGAACCCTAAGTCGCCGTTACCGCACAAACCGATATATACACCGAAAAGTCGCACCGCTCATTGCTTCGAGCATCACACTGGCTTAACTGAACGGCATTAGGGCTAGCCCCGCGTTGGGGTGCGCGGCGCCCCCCCATCAAGGTAAACGCGCTGTACCTGACACTGCGCAGAGCATGGTTTTGGGGCTGCTGCGCACCCCAGCGCGGGGCAAGCCCGCTCGCCACAACAAGCCCGCTCACGGCGCCCCCCCACAGTGTAATTTGCAGACTTATGTTTCCCGCCGCTCCTGGGCCTGGCTCGCGCTCCAGTCCATCAGCAGGCTGTACGCCACTGCCAGCAAGGTAGGACCGATGAACAGGCCGATAAAGCCAAAGGCAATGAGGCCGCCGAACACGCCAAGCAGCACGATCACCAGCGGCAGGTTGCCGCCGCGGCTGATCAGGTAGGGTTTGAGCACGTTATCCACGCCGCTGATGATGAACGTGCCCCAGATGCCGAGGAATATCGCGTGGCTGTAGTCGCCTTTCCACGCCAGCCATGCCGTAGCCGGGATCCACACCAGCGGCGGGCCCATGGGAATCAGGCTGAGCAGGAAGGTGACGATGCCCAGTACCAGCGCGCCGGGCACGCCGGCGATCAGGAAGCCGATCAGCGCCAGCAGCGCCTGGGCGGCGGCCGTGCCGATCACGCCATTGACCACCCGTTGCACGGTGCCGGCCACCAGTTCGATGTAGTAGCCGGCCCGCTCACCGATCAGGCGTTCCAGCAGGCGGTGGGCGAACATCGCCAGGCGTGGGCCGTCGCGGTAGAAAAAGAACACGAAGACCAGGCTCAAGGTCAGTTCGAGAATGCCGCCGCCTATTTGCGCACTGCGCGCCAGCAGCCAGTTGCCCACCTGGCCAAGGTACGGCTTGATGCTGATCATCAGCGCGGCCCCCTGCTCGTCGATGCTGTCCCACATGCCCACCAGCCGCTCGCCCACCAGCGGGATAGAACCCAGCCAGGTGGGCGCTTCGGGCAGGCCATCGACCTGGATATCCTTGATCAATACCGTGGCATCGCGCACATGGTCGGCCAGGTTGAAGCCCAGCCACACCAGCGGCAGCGCCACCAACAGCATCCAGCCCAGGGTCAGGATGCCGGCGGCCAGCGACTCGCGCCCGCCCAGCGCACGGGTCAGCAGACGCATCAGCGGCCAACTGGCAAAAGCCAGCACCGCGCCCCAGAACAGCGCCGACCAGAACGGCGCCATCACCCAGAAGCTGGCACCAAACAGCACCAGCAGCAGGATTTGCACCAGCAGGCGATCATTATTGGGCATGGAAAATCTCGAAAGGAAGGTCTCAGGAACATAGCTTAGGCGAACGGCACGGGTCCGTTCGCCCGGGGACGCTCAGCGTATCAGATGCAGGTGCAAGCCTTTAGTGTCACCGCTGCCGGTTTCCAGGCGGGCTGCGCGTACGCCGCTGCCAACCAGCGCCTGGCGCCAGGCCTCGGCCGAAGCGCCGCTCAAGCTGATGCGCAAGTTGGTGTCGAGGTTAAGTGCTCGGGAAATCAGCGTCAGCCAGGTGGCATCCGGCTCGGCGGCCAGCGCGGGAAAGTCCAGTTCGCCGGTGCTTTTCAACTCACGCAGCAGTGTTGCGGAGGTGGGCAGCAGCGTACCCAGCGGCGTGCCGGAATCGAGTTGCTCGACGTGGAGATAGGCGCGGCGATTGCCTCGCGTGATGCCATACAGCGCCACCAGGGAATTGTCCTGCGGGGCTGCCAGGCGCAACAGCAGGTATTCCTGCTGACCGTCGGCGCCCACCAGCTTGGCGTTGCCGAACACTTCATTGGCCCACAGGCTGCTCTCGCCGCAGTCACGGGCCTGGCACCAGAACAGCAATTGCGCGCCGTTGGCCTGCAACGCTTCGCGCGTGGCGGTAAACGCGGCGCTCGATGTGTGTTCGGCGGGCAGTTCATAGGTGATGGCCGTGGCTTGTCCACGGGCGGTGGCCTGGCCCTCGGAACGCAATTGGCCGCTGATCCTGCGGATCGCGCCCATGGGGTAGATGCGTTCTTTCTCTTCAGCCGGGCGGTAATCGACGATCTGCGCGTCGACCTGACGGGCGACGGCAGGCAGATCCTGACTGCCCGGTACATCGGCGGCGAATACCAGCGGGCTGAACATACCCAGCCCCAGAACACGGAAAAATCGTTTACCCAGGCTCATCGGATCGGTGAGCCTGGGCCAGTGCAAGCAGGCGTTATGGTTGGATTGTTCATGGTTGACTCCCTTTCAATCCGCCCAGCCTCGGCAGTTGACCGCACCAAGTCAAGGCGCGGAGAAGAACCGATTGAAACAGTCTGCAACAAGAACCGCGCCGGGCTCATCATTCAGGTGTAAATGATGGCCGCCCGGCAGCGTGGTCGCCGAGAAAGGCAGCTGGGAAAGCAATTCGGGATGTTTCGCCAGCATGCCCTCTGCCGCCACGATCAACTGCGCAGGGCAAGCCACGCGACGTACGAACGCCATCGCCTGCTCGTCGGTCAGGCGCATCGGCGAAGCCAGGGTCAGGCGGCTGTCGGTGCGCCAGGTGTAACCGCCAGGCACCGGCATCAGGCCCCGCTGGGCCAGCAATTCGGCGGCTTCGCGGCTGACGGCCACCAGGCCTTTCATGCGCGCCTCAACCGCACGGTCCAGGGTGGTGTAGACCGGTTTGCGCTTCTCCTGCAGGCTCAGTTGCGCCTGCAACGCCATGCCCAGGCGCTCGGCGGCATGCTCGCCGCTGGCGGTTGGCGGGATCACGCCGTCGATCAAGCCCAGGTGCGTGACCCGTTCCGGCAAAGCCCCGGCCAGGGCGGTGGACACGACGGCGCCGAGGGAGTGGCCAAGTAATGCAAAACGTTTCCAGCCCAGTTGTTCGGCCACCTGCAGCACATCGAACACGTAATCCCACAAGGCATAACCGGCGCCCGTCGGGCGATGCGCCGAGTGACCATGGCCGGCCATATCAATGGCGACGATGCGCAAGCCGGTGAGTTTCGGCGCCAGACGCGCAAAGCTGTTGGCGTTGTCCAGCCAGCCATGCAGGGCGATCACCGGCAAGCCGTCCTCGGGGCCGAACAGATGGGCGGCCAATTCGATATGCGGCAGGCTCAGACGTACTTCTTCGACGGGCGTGCTCATGCGCAACTGCGCTCACGGTTTTCCCAGCGGGCGAACAGGGTTTTGATCAAGGCAGCGGTGTCCTGTGGGTGTTCGAGGGGGAACATATGGCCACCAGGCACGGTGAGCGTTTCGCCCATGGGCAGGCGGTCGACGCCGCTGGCATGGTGACGCATCACCACCCGGCTCTGGCGGCCACGCACCATCGCCAACGGCACCCGCAATTGACGCACCTGTCCCGGGCTGGTGTGGGGCACGCCGCGGTAGATGCTGATTTCGGTGGCCGGGTCGAAGCGCAGCCGCAGGCGATCGCCCACCGGGTACAGGCCATGCTGCAGATAAGCCTCGAAGCAGTCCGGGTCGAACCCGCGAAACAGCGTCTTGGTTGCAAAATAACTGCGCGCAGCAGCCAGGTCGGTAAATTCTTCGCGGCGACCCAGAGTGCGCCCGGCTGGCGTGAGGCGGTCGATAAAGCCAAAACGCTTGGCCGCGCGGATCACCCAGCGGTCGGCACGCGTGAGTACCGGCGAGTCGAGCATCACCACCCCGCGATACAGCTGCGGGCAGCGCATGGCCGCATGCAGATGCAGCACGCCACCCAGTGAATGGCCCACGCCCCACACCGGTTGGGGTTGCTGCTCAACATGATGGATCAACTCATCCACCAGATTCTGCCAGTTGTCATCCACCGGGAACCTGGGATCGTGACCGTGCTGGGGCAAGTGAGCCACTTCGTATTCCGGCGCCAGGCCGGCAAACAACTTGCCATAGGTGGCCGACGGGAAACCATTGGCGTGGGCAAAAAACACGTGCTGCGACATACCGAACCCTCTGCACAGACAGTGGAGCGATTGTCCCCATGCCTGGCGTGTACGGCAATGACCGTAACTGCCAGGAATGATGGCACTCACGCCACGCCTATCGCGCCGGCGGGTTCTCGCCCAAGGGCACGACGGCCATGGTCAGACGCGATACGCAACTGGCCTTGCCCTCGTCGCTGGTCAGGCGAATGTCCCATACCTGGGTGGTGCGTCCGATATGAATCGCCGTGGCGACCGCCGTCACCCGCCCGCTGCGCACACCGCGCAGGTGGTTGGCGTTGACCTCCAGGCCCACGCAATAGAACTTGCTGGCATCGATGCACAGGTAGGCGGCCATGGAGCCGACGCTTTCGGCCAGCACCACCGACGCGCCGCCGTGCAGCAGGCCGTAGGGCTGATGGGTGCGGTGGTCGACCACCATGCTTGCAGTCAGGGAGTGCTCATCGAAGCTTTCGAAGCGGATGTCCAGCAGTTCACCGATGGTGTTTTTCTGCAGGGTATTGAGGTGTTCGATGTTCGGTTGGGTGCGCCACAGGCTCATTGGGAGTGTCCTTTCTGTTGTTGTTATCAGGATGGCCTACGGATTTTTCACGCTGACCAGACTCATCAGCCCCGCCAGCGGAAAATCGCCTTCCAGTTCCGCGAGGCTCGCGGTGTGCATCGGCTGCGACTGACGCAGATGGCCGTGCTGCAAAAAGCTGATCAGGCTGCCCACCAGAGGCTGATGGCTGACCAGCAGCACATTGTCATCGGTGTCGAGGTGTTCCAGCACCTGGGGCGGATTAGCGTCCGGCGTCAACCACGGCACTGTGCGGATATCGGCCTGAAAACCGAGGGCCTCGCGCACCAGCTGCGCGGTTTGCTGCGCCCGTACGTAAGGGCTGGCAATGATGGCGCTGATGGGCTGGCCGATCAGGTGCGCAGCACTGCGCAACACTTCGCCACGGCCGTGCTCGGTGAGGCTACGCTCGGCGTCGCTGCGCGCGTGGGCTTGGGCCTCGCCGTGGCGCAGAATCCACAGCTTCACAGCTTTGGCTCCTCATCGCGCACCGGGTGCGGCGCCGGTGGCACGCTGTGGGCGGCCTCGCCTTCGGGTGCGCGCGGGGTCGGCCAATCGGCGAAGGGCCAGGGCTTGTGCTCGGTATGGAAGCTGCCGAAGCGGCCGATCTGCGCCAGGAACTGGCTGAGGCTGTCGCCGAAGTTCATCAGGCCCAGGTTCGGCGCGCCGTAGACCAGACGGTATACCAGCTGCACCACCACCAGCGCGCCGAGCAGAAACTGCGCGACCTGCCACACCAGGGCGAACACCAGCATCCAAAGGATGCGCAGCACAATGGACTCATACTTGGGGGCTGCTTTGGGATCGTTCATGACGCGTTCCTCAGTTGAAACCACTGGTGGAAATAAAGTCGACATCGGTTTTCGGCTCGGCGCGCATCAGCAGCTCAATCACCTGCTCCAGGGTGCGACCCTCGAACAGAATCGCATGCAAGCCAGCCACCAGCGGCATATAGACGCCCACTTCCTGAGCCTTGGCCTTGAGCACCTTGAGGGTGTTGACCCCTTCGGCCACCTCACCCAGGCGCGTCACCGCGTCGTCCAGGCTCAGGCCCTGGCCCAGCGCGAAGCCGACCTGATAGTTGCGGCTTTTGGGCGAGGAGCAGGTGACGATCAGGTCGCCCACGCCCGCCAGGCCCAGGAAGGTCATGGGATTGGCGCCCTGATTGACAGCAAAGCGGGTCATTTCCGCCAGGGCGCGGGTGATCAGCATGCTCTTGGTGTTTTCGCCCATGCCCAGGGCCACGGCCATGCCGGCGATGATGGCGTAGACGTTTTTCAGCGCCCCGCCCAGCTCGACGCCAAACCGATCGCCGCTGGCGTACACGCGAAACGTACGGCCATGCAGCACGGCCTGGACGCGTTCGCACAAGTGCTCGTCCTCACTGGCGACCACCGTGGCGGTCAGCGCGTGCTCGGCCACTTCCCGCGCCAGGTTCGGCCCGGACAGCACGCCGATGCGTGCCTGTGGAGCGATCTCCTGGAGGATTTCGCTCATCAGTTTGAAGGTCTGCGCCTCGATGCCCTTGGTCAGGCTGACCAGCAGCTTGCCGGCCAGGCGTTCGGCGTGGGGGGCCAGCACCGAGCGCAGGGCGCTGGAGGGCAGCGCGACAAAACACAGGTCGCAGGCCTCCAGGGTCGCCAGCAGGTCGGTGACGGGCTCGACCGCCTCATGAATTTTGATGCCTTTAAGGTAACGGGGATTTTCCCGGTGCACGCGAATGGCCTCGGCCTGCTCGGGATCTCGCATCCACTGGCGCACCGCGTGGCCATTCTCGGCCAGCAGGTTAGCCACGGCGGTACCAAAACTTCCGCCTCCCAGGACCGCGATAGGGCGCTGTTCAGTCATATGCAATCCGTTAATCCATACCAGTGGCAATGGCCGCATTATACGGAGCGGCTCAATTGCAGCCAGCCCCCGCGTCAATTCGTACGCCTGTCGGAAAATGCCACAATTGGATGAACGAATTGCAATTTCAACGACTGGCATAAGGCCTCACCTCAGTTACCATGGGCGGCTATCCGCAATGATCAAGGCCGTGCCGTGTATCCGGGCCCTCCTCCCCGCTCATCCCTGTTGTTGATGCTGTTGTGCAGCGCTGCTGCATGCGCCGATGACCTGTTCCTCGACAGCCAGCCGTTGCCGCAGGTGCTCACCGCCACACGTCTTAAACAATCGGCCGCCGCCGTGCCCGGCAGCATGACGGTGATCGACAGCGAATTGATCAAGGCCAGCGGCGCACGGGATATCGCCGAGCTGCTGCGGCTGGTGCCGGGCATGATGGTCGGCTACACCACCGGCAATCAGGCCGCCGTGAATTATCACGGCACCAGCGCCAGCGATGCGCGGCGCATGCAGGTGCTGATCGACGGCCGTTCGGTGTACCGCGCGGGCCTCGCCACCGTCGACTGGAGCGATATTCCGGTGGCCATGGAAGATATCGAGCGCATCGAAGTGTTCCGTGGCCCCAACACCGTCAGCTATGGCGCCAATGCGCTGATGGCGGTGGTCAACATCCTCACGCGCTCACCGGCCAACAGCCGGGGCACACGGGTGAAGGTGCAGCGCGGCGAACGGGGGATCAACGATGTCTACGCCAGCCAGGGCCTGGGCTGGGAAACCGGCGATTTGCGCTTGTCGATGTCCGGCCAGCAGGATGATGGCTTCGACAGCGACGCCACAGGCGCCGACCGCCGCGACAGTCGCCGCCTGAGCCGCTTCAGCCTGGCCGTGAGCCAGACGCTGAATGCGCAACAGAGCCTCGACTGGCAGTTGAACGCCAAGGAGGGCACCAACCAGCGTCCTTATACCTACACACCGGTGTTCGCCGGGATTACCGAAGGCGGCAATAACTCCGACGTCAATGCCAGGGACTACGCCGGCTCACTGCGCTGGAACATCGATTTCAACCCCGACCACAGTCTGTATATCCAGGGCTCGGCCCAGCAGTGGGAGCGCCGCCAGGTCTGGAAGGCCTGCGATGCGAAAGTCTCGTTCAGCCCGGAGCTGACCCGCCTGTGGCAACTCAATCCCAATTACGCCGAACTGCTGGCGCGGCACATGGACACCTACAGCCAGGGCAGCGCACCGCCGGGCAGCACCGCCGAACAGGCGCTGGGCAATCAGGTGCTGGACCAATGGCGCAACGGTGCCAGCCAGAACGTGTGCGGCGACATCGACCAGAGCACCCGCGAAAGCCGCTACGATCTGGAGATTCAGGACACCCTCAGCCTGTCCGACAGCCTGCGCCTGGTCAGCGGTATGAATTATCGCTATGACCGTGCCGATTCCGACACCTACTTCAACGGCACTCTCGACGACGTCACCTGGCGCCTGTTCGGCCAACTCGAATGGCGTGCCAGCGAACACTGGCTGCTGCAGGGCGGCGCCATGTATGAAGACACGCGCCTGAGCGGTCACTCACTGACGCCCCGAGTGGCGCTGAACTACCTGATCAACCCGCGCCACGGCCTGCGCGCGGTGTACTCCGAGGCCATCCGCTCGCCGGACATGTTCGAGAACAACGTCAACTGGAGCTACCGCGTCAACCATCTCAGCTCGCCGGCCTATGGGCAGAACGCCGGGCAATATTTTGTGGTGACACGGGGGCCGGGCAACCTCGATAAAGAGCTGATGAAATCGCGGGAACTGGGCTATAACGGCTTCTTTGCCGACCTCGGGTTGAACCTGGACGTGAAGCTGTTCTATGACGAAATCACTGACATGATCAGCTCGCCGCTACGCAACAACCAATACATTGCGAGCAATGGCAACAGCTCGCGTTTTGTCGGCGCCGAGTCGCAATTTGACTGGCGACTGAGTAACGCCGACCGTCTGCGGTTCACCTACGCCTACGTCGACGCCAGCGCGAGCAACCCGCTGGACAAGGCCCAGACCGCGCGCAACAGCGGCTCCGCCGGCTGGCTGCGCGAGTGGGGTCGCGGCTGGTCCAGCGCGCTGTTCTATTACGGTGACGATGCGCTCAACCAATATCGCTTCGAACGGGTCGACCTGCGGGTGGCCAAGCGCATTGCCGTGGGCAACGCCAACGTGGAGCTGGCGGGCATGCTGCAACAACGCCTCGACCATCAGCCGACCACCTGGGCCGACAATATTTATGACCATCGTCACGTCCTTTACTTCAGCGCGGAGCTGGAGTTCTGACATGGCCAATCAGTCACGGACGACCTACTTCTCTTTCGCCAGGCTTTGGCAGCGGGCCCTGCTGCTGATCGGCCTGCTGCTGACCGCGCCGGCGTGGAGTGCCAACATCCTGCTGACCGCCGCCGAAGACAGCGTCGGCGTGCAGGACTTCGCCCAGGCACTGGCCCGGCAGCGTCCCGCAGACCAGGTCACCTTCACCCCGCTCAAGGACCTGCCGGCGCCGCACCAACTGCCTGCCGACACGCGCCTGATCCTGCTCGACCTGCCCGGCCTCGACTGGCGCCTGCAGGATGCCGAAGGTCCGCCGACCCTGGTGCTGCGCATCAGCCGCCTGCAAGCGCGCCAGCGCCTGGGCACCCGCCTGCCGGCGCACATCAGCCTGCTGTGGAGCGACCCGCCGCTGGACCGTCAGTTACGCCTGATCACCGGCATTCTGCCGCAGGCCCGGCGCATCGGCGTGCTCTACGGCAGCGACAGTGAGTTCCTGCTGCGCGAGCTGAGCCAATACGCCGCGCCCCTGGGTCTGCAAATCGTGCCTCAACTGTGGAATAACATTAACGACAGTCGCCCGCTGCAAAGCCTGTTCAGGACCAGCGACGTATTGCTCGGCCTCGACGACCCGCAACTGTACAACCCGAAGACCGCAAAGAACCTGCTGCTGAGCAGCTACGCCCAGCAACTGCCGCTGGTGGGGCCCAATGCCGGCTTCGTCAAGGCCGGCAGCCTGGCCAGCACCTACAGCGACCAGACCGACTGGCTGGGCGTGCTCGACCGTTTGCTTGACCGCCCGCCGGCCAGTTGGCCGCGCACGTTGTACCCGCACCATTTCAAAGTCGTGGGCAACCCGCAGGTCGCGCGCTCACTGGGCATCGAACAGGTCGATGAAAGCAACGTCGCCGCGCGGCTCGCCGAAGGAGAAAAACGCCCATGACCTTGCGTCGTCGTTGGGACATCAACACCCGTACCCAGCTCATCACCCTGGGCCCGGCGCTGTTGCTGACGCTGCTGTTGATCAGCTTCTTTACCTTTGTGCGCATCCAGGACCTGCGCCAGGAACTGGACCATACCGGCCAACTGATTGCCAACCAACTGGCGCCCGCCACCGAGTACGGCGTCATTTCCGGCAACAACGATGTGCTCGACAGCCTGCTGCGCGCCACGCTGGCCACGCCCCACGTGCGCTTTCTGGAGATTCAGGACGCCGCCGAAAATATTCTGGTGTACGTCGAGCAACCGTCGGAAAAGCACGACCGCTCGTTGTCGGTGAAAGTGTTCCAGGCGCCGATCCGCCTGCAGCATATCCAGCTGGGCAGCGATTTTTTCCAGGACAACCTCAACGAATCCAAGGCGCCGCGCGCCGATTATCTGGGGCGCGTGATCGTCGGCATGTCCAACGATGCCTTCAGTCAGCGTCAGCAGGAGATTCTCTTCAAGGCCGGCATCCTGGCGCTGTTCGCCCTGCTGTTTACCTTCCTGCTGGCGCGGCGTCTGGCGGCCAGCCTGTCGCAGCCGATAAGCGCAATGGGCCATGCGGTGAAGGCCATCCAGCAAGGCGACTACAAGACCCCGCTGCCGATCGTGGATGATTCGGAACTGGGCGACCTGTCACGCCACATCAACAATCTGGCCGCTGGCCTGCAACAGGCCAGCCGCGAACAGCAGCAGGCCATGGCGCAGTTGATTCAGACCCGCGAGGAAGCCGAGCGGGCCAACAATGCCAAGTCGGATTTTTTGGCGATGATGAGCCACGAGCTGCGCACGCCGATGAACGGGGTGCTGGGCATGCTGCAGTTGCTGGAAACCACCGAGATGACCGAGGAGCAGACCGAATACGCCGCGCTCGCCTCCGAGTCCACCGAGCATCTGCTGAAGGTCATCAACGACATCCTCGATTTCTCGCGCATCGAGCGCGCGGCGCTGGAGCTGGAGCATATTGCGTTCAACCTCGCCGACCTGGTCAACAGCAGCGCCCATGCCTTCCGGCACAGCGCCCAGCAGCGCGGGCTGACGCTCAACCTGCCGATGCCGCCGGGCCTGGATACGCTGCGAGTCAAGGGCGACCCCACGCGTATCCGCCAGATTCTGGTGAACCTGATCGGCAATGCACTCAAGTTCACCGAGCAGGGCAGCGTGAGTGTCGAGCCCCACTGGCAGCCTCTCGACCATGAGTTGGTGTGGTTCACCTGCAGCGTGCGCGACAGCGGCATCGGTATTGGCGCCGAACACTTGGAGTCGATGTTCGACGCATTCCAGCAGGCTGACAGCTCGATTTCCAGACGTTACGGCGGCACCGGCCTGGGCCTGCCCATCGCGCGCACGCTGGCCGAACGCATGGGCGGCACCCTGCGTGCGCAAAGCGAAGAAGGCCATGGTTCGGTGTTTACCCTGGAAATCCCCCTGGCCATCGACCAGCACAGCCTGCCGGCGATTGCCCAGGATGCCCAAAGCAAGCACGGCGCCGGTGATGGCCGCCATGTGTTGCTGGTGGAGGACAACCCCGTCAACCGCACGGTGGTGGAAGCCATGTTGCGCAGCCTCGGCTTTGAAGTCAGCCTGGCCACCGACGGCGCCGAGGCAATAAGTAGCGCAGAAAGCCTGATATTCACCGCGATCCTGATGGATTGCCGGTTACCGGTGATCGACGGCTACGAGGCTACCCGGCAGATTCGCCAACTGCCGGGCTGCGCCGATCTGCCGATCATTGCGCTCACCGCCAACGCGTTGCAGGGCGACCGTGAAGCGTGCCTCGCGGCCGGAATGAACGATTACCTGGCCAAGCCGTTCAAACGTACGGATTTGCAGCAGATCCTGCAGCGCTGGGTGCAATAGCGCCGCGCCATCAGGCATCTGCGACTGGCGTGAAACACGAAAGTGCGGCAGTCTTAGGCACCCAAACGGGCTGATAAACAGGCCCGGTTTAAAATTTCAGTGAACAAGTGTACATTGAGTGCCTTGACGCTGTGACTTTCACTACAACGCAATAGTCTACGTGTAGGCTGCCGGCATGAGGCATGAACGCTTCATTCGGTTCGGGAAGATTTGCCCTGCCCCGCCGCATGGGATTATTGAGGAGCTCGCATGACCAAACAAAACGCCTTTACTCGGGAAGACCTGCTGCGCTGCAGTCGCGGTGAGCTGTTCGGCCCAGGTAACGCGCAACTGCCCGCCCCGAACATGCTGATGGTGGATCGCATCACCCATATCAGCGAAGAGGGTGGCAAGTACGGCAAAGGTGAATTGGTCGCCGAGCTGGATATCACTCCGGACCTGTGGTTCTTCGCCTGCCATTTCGAAGGCGACCCGGTAATGCCAGGCTGCCTGGGCCTCGACGCCATGTGGCAACTGGTCGGCTTCTACCTGGGCTGGCAAGGCCTGCCGGGTCGCGGCCGTGCCCTGGGTTCCGGCGAAGTGAAGTTCTTCGGCCAGGTCCTGCCGACCGCCAAGAAAGTCACCTACAACATTCAAATCAAGCGCGTCCTCAAGGGCAAGCTGAACCTGGCCATTGCCGATGGTTCGGTGACTGTCGACGGTCGCGAGATTTATACTGCCGAAGGCCTTCGGGTCGGCGTATTCACTTCCACTGACAACTTTTAAGGGTTATCCGCATGCGCCGCGTCGTTATCACTGGTCTGGGCATCGTTTCTTGCCTGGGCAATGACAAAGAGACCGTCACCGCTAACCTGCGTGCAAGTCGCCCTGGCATCCGCTTCAACCCGGAATATGCCGAAATGGGTTTGCGTAGCCAGGTTTCCGGCTCCATCGACCTGCCCCTCGAAGAGCTGATCGATCGCAAGATCTATCGCTTCGTCGGCCACGCTGCCGCCTACGCCTACCTGGCCATGAAAGACGCGATCGTCGACTCCGGCCTCAGCGAAGACCAGGTATCGAACGTACGCACCGGCCTGATCGCCGGTTCCGGCGGCGCATCCACCCTCAACCAGATGGAAGCGCTGGACATCCTGCGCGAGAAAGGCGTGAAGCGCGTCGGCCCGTACCGTGTCACACGGACCATGGGCAGCACCGTGTCGGCCTGCCTGGCCACGCCGTTCGCCATCAAGGGCGTCAACTACTCGATCTCCTCGGCCTGCGCCACCAGCGCCCACTGCATCGGTACTGCCGTTGAGCAGATCCAGCTGGGCAAGCAGGACATCGTCTTCGCCGGCGGCGGTGAAGAAGAGCATTGGAGCCAGTCGTTCCTGTTCGACGCCATGGGCGCCCTCTCCACCCAGTACAACGAAACCCCGGAAAAGGCCTCCCGCGCCTACGACGCCAAGCGTGACGGTTTCGTCATCGCCGGCGGTGGCGGCATGGTCGTGGTCGAAGAGCTGGAACACGCTCTGGCCCGTGGTGCGAAGATCTACGCGGAAATCGTCGGCTACGGCGCCACTTCCGACGGCTACGACATGGTTGCGCCAAGCGGCGAAGGCGCCATCCGTTGCATGCAGATGGCCATGTCCACCGTTGACACGCCGATCGACTACCTGAACACCCACGGCACCTCCACTCCGGTCGGCGACGCCAAGGAAATGGAAGGCGTGCGTGCGGTATTCGGCGACAAGGCACCGGCCATCAGCTCTACCAAGAGCCTGTCGGGTCACTCCCTGGGCGCCGCCGGCGTTCACGAAGCGATCTACTGCCTGCTGATGATGGAAGGCAACTTCATGGCCGGTTCGGCCAACATCGACGAGATCGATCCGGTTGTGGCAGATATGCCGATCCTGACCAAGACCGTTGAGAACGCCACCATCAATACCGTGATGAGCAACAGCTTCGGTTTTGGCGGCACCAACGCGACGCTGGTGCTCAAGCGCTGGCAGGGCAAGTAAGGCCTGCAGCTTGACCCCACAAAAAAGCCCCGACTGGTTCGGGGCTTTTTTGTGGGTGATCACCAGATAACAAAAATCAAATATGGCAGGGGCCTTGCTCCCTCCCACATTGGATACTGCGCTCAGCGAGAGGTCTTGGGCAGCACGGCCAGGAAATTGTCCCGCGCAACCTTGCGGGCCACGTCCTCGGGCAGCGCATCGAGGAAGGGATCAAAGCGGCGCATTTCCTTACCCAGCTTGTTGAAGCGCCCGACTACGTCGGAGCCGAGCATGAAGCGCTCCGGGAAGCGCTCCACCAGCTTTACCCACTCGGGCCTGGGCGTGCCCGCCTCGTCCAGCAGATAAGGCGTGAGCATGCTCCAGGAGAGGTCGATGTAGAGGTTGGGGTAGGCCTCCAGCATGCGCGTCAAGGTGGGCAGCAAAAAATCCATTTGCACCTGATGACGGTGGATCTCCATGCTGGTGCCGGCATGCGCCCAGATAAACCGCGTGTGCGGGTGATTGCGCAGCGGCTCCTCGACCTCCGCCAGGTACAACGGGTTACGTTCGCGCTTTGACGTAATGTTGGAATGCAGCATCACCGGCAAATCGTTTTCGGCCGCCAGGTGGTAGATGCGCGTCATGGCTTCGTTGTTGGCACGCGGGGTGTCCCCCGCCGTCAGGGCTGTCAGGTCGTCATGGCGGGTGAACACTTCACCGATGCCCTGCCACAGGCCCGGGTTGAGGTCGAGCATGCGCTGGATATGCGCATCGGAATTCTTGTCATTGGGGTTGAAGCCGGACAGGAAAGGATGAAAGCGCAGGCGCTGCTCAGGCGTGAGTTTATTGACCGCCGCCGCGACGATCACGTCGGTGGCGCTGTACCAGTAGGCATCGGCATCGTCACCGGCGTAATAGCGCGGACGCTTGGGCTCGTCTTCATGCCATTTTTTCGCCACGGGAATGCCGGAAATCATCACATGCTCGATGCGATTGTCCGCCATGGCCTTGAGCAGCCTGTCCATGCCGGCGGTTTCCTGAAAGAAATCCACGTAATGCAGGTGGGCGTCGCTGTAGGCATAGTCGCGGGCCTGTGCGGCAAGGCTGGCGGCGGTGAGCACCAGGGCGAGGCTCAGGCGAGTCCAGGGCACGGGGCGATCTCCATCGAGGTGAGTCAGGGGGAATAGGGTTGCCTGTCAGATAGCTATCGGGAGCAAGCCCCCTCCCACATTTTGATCGTGTTCACCGATCCGACTGTGGGAGGGAGCCTGCTCCCGATAAGGCCCGGACAGACGCCGAAGCATCAGCCCCTGAACACTTCATCCAGCAGGTTATGCATGGACTGAAACGCGCGCGCGGAGGTCTTCGCGTCGTACATCATCTTGCCCGGCACGTTCGCGTGCGGGTCGGTGAAGGAATGCACCGCGCCGCCGTAGCTCAGCAGTTGCCAATCCACGCCGGCCGCGTTCATTTCATCTTCGAACGCCGGCAGTTGCTCCTTGGGCACCAACGGGTCAGAGGCGCCGTGCAGCACCAGCACCGAGCCCTTGATGCGCTTCGCATCCGCAGGGTTTGGCGTGTCGAGGGTGCCATGGAACGACACGGCGGCTTTCAACGGTGCGCCAGTGCGCGCCAGCTCCAGGGAGCAGCAGCCGCCGAAACAGAAACCAAAGGTCGCGAGCTTCGAGGTATCCACTGCCGCTTCGGTCTGGCCTTGCAGTTGCTCGAACGCCACCTGCATGCGTTTGTTGAGCAACGGGCGGTCGTTCTTCAACGGCATCATCGCTGCGCCAGCTTCATCGCCGTTCGATGGACGCACGGTTTGTCCGTACAGGTCGGCAATCAGCACCACGTAGCCCTTGGCGGCGACGCTCCTGGCGATCTCTTCGGCGCCCGCACTCACGCCCATCCAGTTCGGCGCCATCAACAGGCCCGGCAGTGGCCCCTTGTGGCTGGCGTCGAACGCCAGGCGGCTTTCATAAGACTGGCCATCAATCTGATAGACCACGGAACGCACGGTGACTTGGCTCATCATTTACTCCAGTTGAGGTGCACTAAAATGAAAAAACCCGCCGAAGCGGGTTTTTCCTGCAGCGGTGTTAAACCGACAGTTCAACCAACAGCTTGTTCAGTCGACGCACGTAGGCGGCCGGATCTTTCAGGCTGTCGCCAGCGGCCAGCGCCGCCTGGTCGAAGAGGATGTGCGACAGGTCGCCAAACCGCTCTTCGCTCTGCTCGCCATCGAGTTTCTCGATCAGCGGGTGCGCCGGGTTGAATTCGAAAATCGGCTTGGAATCAGGAACCTTCTGGCCGCTGGCTTCGAGGATCTGGCGCATCTGCATGCCCAGGTCCTGCTCGCCGATGGCCAGGATCGCCGGCGAGTCGGTCAGGCGGTGGGAAACCCGCACTTCGCTGACGGCCTCGCCCAGGGACGCCTTGATTCGCTCAACCAGACCCTCTTTGGACTTGGCGACTTCTTCGGCTTCCTTCTTCTCTTCTTCGGAGTCGAGGTTACCCAGGTCCAGATCACCACGGGCCACGTCGACGAACGACTTGCCGTCGAACTCGGTGAGGTAGCTCATCAGCCACTCATCGATACGGTCGGTCAGCAGCAGCACTTCGATGCCCTTCTTGCGGAAGACTTCCAGGTGCGGACTGTTCTTGACCTGAGCGTAGGTTTCGCCGGTCAGGTAGTAGATCTTGTCCTGACCTTCCTTGGCGCGCGCCAGGTAGTCGGCCAGCGACACAACCTGCTCGCCGTCTTCGCCCTGAGTGGAAGCAAAGCGCAGCAGGCCGGCAATCTTCTCTTTGTTGGCGAAGTCTTCGGCCGGGCCTTCTTTCATGACCTGACCGAAGTTTTTCCAGAAGCCCTTGTATTGCTCAGGCTCGTTCTTCGCCAGTTTCTCCAGCATGTCGAGGACACGCTTGGTCAGCGCCGACTTCATGGAGTCGATGATCGGGTCTTTCTGCAGGATTTCCCGCGACACGTTCAGCGACAGGTCATTGGAGTCGACCACGCCCTTGATGAAGCGCAGGTACAACGGCAGGAAAGATTCCGCCTGGTCCATCACGAACACGCGCTGCACGTAGAGCTTCAGGCCCTTGGGGGCTTCGCGCTGGTACAGGTCGAACGGAGCGCGGGCCGGTACGTACAGCAGCGAGCTGTATTCGAGCTTGCCTTCAACCTTGTTGTGGCTCCAGCTCAGCGGGTTCTCGTAGTCGTGACCGATGTGCTTGTAGAACTCCTGGTATTCCTCGTCCTTGATCTCGGTACGCGGACGGGTCCACAGGGCACTGGCGCGGTTGACGGTTTCCCATTCCTCGGCAGGCTTCTCTTCGCCTTCGGCCGCGGCCTGTTCCTTGGGCAACTCGATCGGCAATGCGATGTGATCGGAGTATTTCTTGATGATGTTGCGCAGGCGCCAGCCATCGGCGAATTCGTCTTCACCGGACTTGAGGTGCAGCACGATGCGGGTACCACGGTCGGCCTTGTCGATCGTGGCAATTTCAAACTCGCCCTCGCCTTTGGAGGCCCAGTGCACGCCTTCGCTGGCCGGGAGACCGGCACGGCGGCTGAACACTTCAACCTGGTCGGCGACGATGAAGGCCGAGTAGAAGCCCACACCGAACTGGCCGATCAGGTGCGAATCCTTCTTCTGATCGCCCGACAGGTTCTTCATGAAATCGGCGGTGCCGGATTTGGCGATGGTCCCCAGGTGGGTAATCGCATCGTCACGGCTCATGCCGATACCGTTGTCTTCGAGGGTGACGGTCTTCGCGTCCTTGTCGTAGCTCACGCGGATTTTCAGCTCCGCGCCACCTTCCAGCAACTCAGGCTTGGACAGGGCTTCGAAGCGTAATTTGTCGACAGCGTCAGAGGCGTTCGAGATCAATTCGCGAAGGAAAATTTCCTTGTTGGAATACAGCGAATGGATCATGAGGTGCAGCAGTTGCTTCACCTCGGTCTGGAAGCCCAGGGTTTCCTTTTGAGTTTCCACACTCATGGTCATCAAACTCCAATTGGATGGCAATGGCCGCGCCCGAAAGGGTTGGCGGCGGGTTGTCATCAAAGTTGGGGGCTAACGGGAGGATTTCAAGGGGCGCCAGGCGCCTCGATCTTGAAATGCGCACGGGCCGTGGCAATCGGTTCTGCCGCCGTGCTTTGCCAGGCGGTGACCGAAACGTTGGCCACCCGCCGGCCCTGACGCCATACCTGACAGGTGGCGTAGGTGTCGCGAAACTGCCCGGCGCGCAGGTAATCCAGGGAAAAATCGATGATTTTCGGCAGGCCTGGCGCGCCGGTAGACACCAGCAAATGCAGCGCCGCCGACAGCTCCATGAAGCCGGCAATCACCCCGCCATGCAGCGCCGGCAATATAGGGTTACCAATGTTGTCCTTGTTGGCCGGCAACCGGAACAGCAATTCATCGCCTTGGCGGGTGCATTCGATGCCGATCAGTTTGGCGTAAGGGATCAGTTCGAGCAGCGCCGCGTAATCGCCGCGCACGTGGGCCTGTTCGAGGCGGGTCTGGAAGCGGTGCGTCATGCCTGCTCTCCGTCGAGGGTGGCGCTCAGGCCCTGTGCGCCCTTGAGCAGCTTGCCCATGCGCATGAACGTGCCCACCACATGGGCGATGGGTTGCTGCGGATCGTCCTGGTAGGCGAAGCCGCGGGTGAAGATCACATCGGCGGTGACCCGATAGCACTGGGCAAACCCATAGACCGGCTGGTGCGGTGCGGCCGGGTGCATATAGTCGATGCGCAGGTCGAGGGTCGGGCATACCTCGAATTCGGGCAGTACGCACAGGGTGGCGATGCCGCAGGTGGTGTCCATCAGGGAGGTGAGCGCGCCACCGTGGATGATCCCGGTCTCGGGATCGCCCACGATAGCTGGCCCATAGGGCAGCCTCAGCGTCATGCCCGTGTCGTTGGCGTCATGCACGGTAATGCCGAGTATCTGGCAATGGCGCAATGCGTAAACAAAGCGTGTCGCACGCTCCAGCAGTGAATTTCCGGTCATTGGTCTAGACTCTTGTTTTCAGTAATCCGCGGAACAGGCAGTGCGGGTTTAAGTTCCTTGGCAGCCTTTGTTTATATATCTGCGCAATAAAAGGAACTAATGCTGAACCCTCAGGCTCGAAAGGCCAGAAGATATCTTCAATAAGGAGAAACACCCCATGCGCAAGACTTTAGCTGTTTCCATGATGTTGGCTGCTGCCCTTGGCCTCGCTGCCTGCGACAAGAAATCCGAAGACAAAGCACAAGATGCCGCTTCGCACTCTGAGCAAGCTCAGAAAGATATGGCGAAGGCTCAGGATAAAGTGAACGACGCTGCAAAAGAAAACGCCGAAGCTGCCAAAGCTCAGGCCGAATCGAACGCAGCCGCTGCAAAAGAAGCCACGCCTTCGACCGGTTCCTGATACCGCGGTCTGATGTAGCCTGGTTGTAAAAGAGAGCCCGCTTCAATAGCGGGCTTTTCTTTGTCCGGCGTTTTTAAAATTCGACGTGCCCCACACTAGACTGCGTCCTTGAGCGCCTCCGGCGGCGTGTCCGTCTGCGTATACACCATCACTTGCAGCACATCGGAATGAAACTCGCGGCGATACAACACCACCACTACCCCGGCACTCATCAACATGAACAGCCAGGGGCTGACAAACCACGCCAGCATGGTCATGCCAAAGTAATAAGCGCGCAGGCCGAAGTTGAACTGGTTGGCGGCCATGGAGATGACCCGCGCCGCCCGTAGCGCAAATGCCTTGCGCTCCTGTTCGGACACCTGGCGCTCACCAATCATCGGCGCCGACCCCACCAGCACCGCTGCGAAGTTGTACTGGCGCATGCACCAGCTGAACGTAAAAAACGCGTAGACGAACACCAGCGCCAGGCACAGCAGCTTGATTTCCGACATGCCCTGGGACGCCTGCTGCACCATGGGAATGTCCGCCAGCAGCGACACGGCGCGCTCCGAGGCGCCCAGCACGGTGAGGATGCCGGCGAGGATGATCAAGGTGCTGGAGGCGAAGAACGAGGCGTTGCGCTCCAGGTTGCCGATCACGCTGGCGTCGGCAATGCGGTTGTCGCGCAGCAGCATGCGGCGCATCCAGTCTTCGCGATACAGATGCAGCACACTGGCCAGGCATGCGGTATCGCGTGCTTTCCAGAGGGCATAACGGGTGTACCCGCCCCAGCACAGCACGAACCAGAGGGCGGCGAGCATATGGACTTGGTTGGTTTCGATGAACGACATAGGGGTCCTGATAAACAAGAAAATATGGGCAACACAGTCAAAATGTGGGCGCGAGCAAGCCCGCTCCCACACTGAGCGCGTTGCAACTCTAGAACCTTGTCCATAAGCAGGCAAAAAAATGCCCCATATCGATTGATACGGGGCATTTCTGTGCAACCGTGTCGCCGTGTCAGGCGATCGCTTCGCTGCGCTTGCCAAGCATGCGATCCACCACCACCGCCACGACCAGCGTCATCACCGACGGCACCAGCCACGCCAACCCCTGCTCGCTCAATGGCAGGTGCGTCAGCTGCGCGGGCATCCAATCGGCAAGGCCGGCCCCCTTGAGCGCGTCGATGCCGCCAAAAATGAACGACACCAGCATCACCGGGCCGACGATACGGCCCTGCTCCTGCCAGAAGTCTTTGCAGAAGCTCAGCGCCACCAGCACGATGCACGGCGGGTAGATGGCGGTGAGTACCGGAATGGAGAACGCAATCAGCTTGGTCAGGCCCAGGTTGGACACGAACAGCGAGAACAGCGCCAGGATCACCACCAGTGTCTTATAGGACAGCGGCAGGACTTTGCTGAAGTATTCGGCGCACGCGCAGGTCAGGCCCACGGCCGTCACCAGGCACGCCAGGGAGATCAGCACAGCCAAAAAGCCGCTGCCCAGCGAGCCGAAAGTGCTTTGCACATAGGCATGCAGCACGGCCGCGCCATTGCTGGCGCCCGCCGCCACGGCATGGCTGCCCGAGCCCAGGCGGAACAGGCTGATGTACACCAGCGCCAGGCCGACACCGGCTATCAGCCCGGCGATGATCGCGTAGCGGGTAATCAGCTTGGGCGATTCGACGCCGCGGGAGCGGATCGCGTTGACGATGACGATACCAAACACCAGTGCACCCAGGGTGTCCATGGTCAGGTAGCCGTTGATAAAGCCCTGGGAGAACGGTGCGGCGACATATTCCGGGGTGGCGACGCCCACTTCACCGGCTGGCAAGGCAAACGCGGCAATGCCGAGGATCGCCAGCGCGATGATCTTCAATGGCGCAAGGAAACGGCCGACGGTATCCAGCAGACGCCCTGGATACAAAGACACGAAGAACACCACAAGGAAATACACAGAGCTGTAGAGGAACAGCGCCAGTGGGCTTTCGCCGGTCAGCGGCGCCAGGCCGACTTCAAACGACACGGTCGCAGTACGCGGAGTGGCGAACAGCGGGCCTACCGCCAGGTACGCCGCTGCCGCGAGCAGGCCGCCGGCGATCTTGCCGATGGGACTGCTCAATGCGTCCATGCCGCCGCCGACCTTGGCCAGGGCAATCACGGTGACCACCGGCAAACCCACTGCGGTGATGAGGAACCCCAGCGCCGCCATCCAGACGTGAGGCCCGGACTGCAAACCAACGATAGGCGGGAAGATGATGTTGCCGGCGCCCACGAACAGCGCAAACGTCATGAAGCCCAGCGCCAGGATATCCTGGCTTTTCAACACTTTCATTTGAGGAAATACCACACTACTGAATCGGAATTTAGAGAGGGCTTCCCTGTGGATGAGGGAAAGGCTGCCGGCCCTGGTGGGGGCCGACCTGTCCAGCGCGCGGCTTCCTTTTGGGAGGCGGGCGCATAAAGAGGCCGTCAGGGTACAGAAATAGGCTGACAAACGCACTGTTGCGGGGCGCACTGTCCGATAAGCGACATTTTAATGTCGCGTTTTCACACTTAATTTGGCGATACCGGTCCAGGTGGGAGGGGGCTTGCTCCCGATAGCGGTGTGTCAGTCACTGTATCTGTCACTGGCACACCGCTATCGGGAGCAAGCCCCCTCCCACCCTGGATCGAGTACATTTCGATAAATGGGTCTTTCCAGAACGCACAAAGGCCACCCGAAGGTGGCCTTTGTGTGGTGAAGCGTCAGTTAAGCGCGAGGCTTACTTGACAGCCCAACCGGTCAGCTCGGCCAGGGCCTTGCCGATATCTGCCAGCGAACGCACGGTTTTAACGCCTGCGTCCTGCAGTGCAGCGAATTTCTCGTCTGCAGTGCCTTTGCCGCCGGAGATGATTGCGCCCGCATGGCCCATGCGCTTGCCGGCAGGGGCAGTCACACCAGCGATGTAGGAAACAACCGGCTTGGTCACGTGGGCCTTGATGTAGGCCGCCGCTTCTTCTTCAGCCGAACCGCCGATCTCACCGATCATCACGATCGCTTCGGTCTTCGGGTCTTCCTGGAACAGCTTCAGGATGTCGATGAAGTTCGAACCCGGGATCGGGTCACCGCCGATGCCGACGCAAGTCGACTGACCGAAACCGGCGTCAGTGGTCTGCTTCACAGCTTCGTAGGTCAGGGTGCCGGAACGGGAAACGATACCGACTTTACCTGGCAAGTGAATGTGACCTGGCATGATGCCGATCTTGCATTCGCCTGGGGTGATCACGCCTGGGCAGTTAGGGCCGATCAGGACTACGCCCAGCTCGTCGCACTTAACCTTGGCGTCCAGCATGTCCAGGGTAGGAATGCCTTCGGTGATGCAGACGATCAGCTTGATGCCGCCGAATGCCGCTTCCAGGATGGAGTCCTTGCAGAAAGGCGCAGGAACGTAGATCACGCTGGCGGTAGCGCCAGTTTTTTCTACAGCGTCTTTCACGGTGTTGAACACTGGCAGGCCCAGGTGCTCGGTGCCGCCTTTGCCTGGCGTTACGCCGCCAACCATCTTGGTGCCGTATTCGATGGCTTGCTGGGTGTGGAAGCTACCTTGCGAACCGGTAATACCCTGGCAGATAACTTTGGTGTCTTTATTGATCAGGACGCTCATTACTTGCCCTCCGCAGCTTTGACAACTTGTTGAGCAGCGTCGGTCAGGCTGGTAGCCGCGATGATGTTCAAACCGCTTTCTGCCAGTACTTTGGCGCCCAGTTCCGCGTTGTTACCTTCAAGGCGCACAACAACGGGGATTTTAACGCCGACTTCTTTCACTGCGCCGATGATGCCTTCGGCAATCATGTCGCAACGAACGATGCCGCCGAAGATGTTGACCAATACTGCGGCGACGTTGGAGTCGGACAGGATGATCTTGAACGCTTCGGTTACGCGCTCTTTGGTGGCACCGCCGCCTACGTCGAGGAAGTTGGCTGGTTTGCCGCCATGCAGGTTGACGATGTCCATGGTACCCATGGCCAGACCGGCACCGTTGACCATGCAACCGATGTTACCTTCCAGGGCTACGTAGTTCAGTTCGAACTTGGCAGCGTGCGCTTCGCGCGGATCGTCCTGCGACGGATCGTGGAAAGTCTTCAGCTTTGGCTGACGGTACATGGCGTTGGCGTCGATGTTGATCTTCGCGTCCAGGCAGTGCAGATCGCCGTCAGCCTTGATCACCAGCGGGTTCACTTCCAGCAGGGCCAGATCGTGATCCTGGAACAGTTTGGCCAGACCTACGAAGATCTTGGCGAACTGGGCAACTTGCTTGCCTTCCAGGCCCAGCTGGAAAGCCAGCTCGCGACCCTGGAACGGCTGAGCGCCAACCAGTGGATCGATGGTGGCTTTCAGAATTTTTTCTGGGGTTTCGTGAGCGATTTTTTCGATGTCCACGCCACCTTCGGTGGAAGCCATGAACACGATGCGACGGCTCGAACGGTCAACGACAGCGCCCAGGTACAGCTCTTTAGCGATATCAGTGCACGATTCAACCAGGATCTTGGTGACTGGCTGGCCATTGGCATCAGTCTGGTAAGTCACCAGACGCTTGCCCAGCCACTGCTGTGCGAAGGCCTTGGCGTCTTCTTTGCTGCGAACCAGCTTGACGCCGCCCGCTTTACCGCGACCACCAGCGTGGACCTGGGCTTTGACCACCCATTCAGTGCCGCCGATCTTGTCGCAAGCTTCTGCTGCTGCTTCCGGGGTGTCTACTGCGTAGCCCTTGGATACTGGCAGGCCGTATTCAGCGAACAGCTGCTTACCCTGATACTCGTGAAGATTCATGCTTTTTACCGTCTTCGTTAGGTACTGCGCATTCGGCGCTGCGCTCATTATGAGTGCCGCGCCACCTGTGACTGCTGCTTGCGCAACCTGCGGGGCTCATGGCCCGTAAAGCTGCACAAGGCTGCGTCCAGCGGATATTCCGCGGTGAGCCTTGCGCGCAAGACTCACGACGGGCAACTCCGCCGTGGTTTCTTATTATCTCGCTTAGCGCTTCTTGCGGTTGGCGATGTGGATGGCGCCGCCATTCACCGCCAACGCTGCTTCGTGCAACGCTTCGGACAGGGTCGGATGGGAGAAGACCATCATGCCCAGGTCTTCGGCACTGGTGCCGAATTCCATACCGATTGCGCCTTGCTGAACCAGTTCTGCAGCGCTCGGGCCAATCACGTGGACGCCCAATACGCGGTCAGTCTTGGCATCAGCGATGACTTTGACAAAACCACCGGTGTCGTTGGCTGCCATGGCACGGCCAGAAGCGGCAAACGGGAAGGTGCCGACGTTAACTTCTACGCCTTCAGCTTTCAACTGCTGTTCGTTCTTGCCGACCCATGCAATTTCCGGGTGGGTGTAGATAACCGATGGCACCAGGTCGTAGTTCATCTGGGTTTTGTGACCCTTGATGCGCTCGACAACCATGATGCCTTCTTCGGACGCCTTGTGCGCCAGCATCATGCCGCGTACCACGTCGCCGATGGCGTAAACGCCAGGCACGGTGGTGGCGCAATGATCGTCAACGTGGATGAAACCACGCTCATCGATGTTCACGCCGCTGTCGGAAGCCAGCAGGTCGGTGGTTACCGGACGACGGCCTACGGCCACGATCAGCTTGTCGAAGGTGATGGTCTGCTCGCCGTCTTTATCGGTGTAGGTCACCACGACTTCTTCGCCGTTGACCTTGGAACCGGTCACGCGGGCGCCCAGCTTGATGTCCAGACCCTGTTTGGTCAGGGTCTTGTAGGCTTCCTTGGAAACGGCGGTGTCGGCAGCCAGCAGGAATGTGTCCAGGGCTTCCAGCACGGTGACTTCGGAACCCAGACGGGACCAGACCGAACCCAGTTCCAGGCCGATAACGCCGGCGCCGATCACGCCCAGACGCTTTGGCACAGCCTGGAATTCCAGGGCGCCGGTCGAATCAACGATCACGTTCTGGTCGACGGGAGCCGGTGGAATGTCAATTGGACGCGAGCCAGGGGCCAGGATCACGTTCTCGGCTTCGATGACTTCGACCGAACCGTCCGGCTTGGTGATTTCAACCTTCTTGCCGGCCAGCAATTTGCCGTGACCTTGCAGGGAAGTGACGCCGTTGGCCTTGAACAGGGTGGCAACGCCGGAGGTCAGGCCTTTGACGATGTTGGCCTTGCGGCCGATCATCGCCGGCACGTCCATGGTAACGCCGGCATGGTTGATGCCGTGGATCGCGAAACCGTCCTGGGCTTCGTGGAATTTCCAGGAGCTGTCCAGCAGCGCCTTGGAAGGAATGCAACCGACGTTCAGGCAGGTACCGCCCAATGCCAGTTTGTCTTCCTTGTCGGTGTATTTTTCGATGCAAGCAGTCGAGAGGCCCAATTGTGCGGCCTTGATGGCGGCAACATAGCCGCCAGGACCTGCACCAATCACTACGACGTCAAATTTCTGTGTCATGAAAATAGATCCTCTATTAGCTTCAAGCGTCAAGCTTCAAGCTGCAAGCCAAACTGCATTTACTGGCAGCTTGCAGCTCGCAACTTGAAGCTGCTCCAATCAGATATCCAGGAGCAAGCGAGCCGGGTCTTCCAGCAGGTTCTTGATGGTCACCAGGAAAGTCACGGCTTCTTTACCATCGATCAGGCGGTGATCGTACGACAGCGCCAGGTACATCATCGGGCGGATCACAACCTGGCCGTTGATGGCCATCGGACGCTGGAGGATGTTGTGCATGCCCAGGATCGCGGCTTGCGGCGGGTTGACGATCGGCGTCGACATCATGGAACCGAAGGTACCACCGTTGGTGATGGTGAAGGTACCACCGGTCATCTCGTCGATGGTCAGCTTGCCGTCACGGGCTTTCTTGCCGAAGCCGGCGATGCCGCCTTCGATTTCAGCCAGGCTCATCAGTTCGGCGTTACGCAGTACCGGCACCACCAGGCCGCGGTCGCTGGACACGGCAACGCCGACGTCTGCATAGCCGTGGTAAACGATATCGGTGCCGTCGATGGAAGCGTTGACTGCCGGGTAGCGCTTCAGCGCTTCTGTGGCCGCTTTCACGAAGAACGACATGAAGCCCAGGCGCACGCCGTTGTGGCTCTTCTCGAACAGGTCCTTGTACTTCGAACGCAGGGCCATGACTTCGGTCATGTCGACTTCGTTGAAGGTGGTCAGCATCGCCATGTTCGACTGTGCTTCAACCAGGCGCTTGGCCACGGTGGCACGCACACGGGTCATCGGCACGCGCTTCTCGGTGCGGTCGCCGGCGGCGAACACTGGCGCAGCGGCGGCCGGAGCGGCAGCCTTGGCCGGTGCTGCAGCAGGTGCGTTTTTCTTGGCTTCAACAGCGGCAACCACGTCTTCCTTGGTCACACGGCCATCTTTGCCGGTGCCCTTGACGGACGCCAGGTTGATGCCGTTTTCTTCGGCCAATTGACGCGCAGCCGGGGCTGCGATTGGATCTTCGCCAGCGGCAGCCGGTGCGGCAGCAGCAGGTGCAGCAGCCGGTGCAGCAGCGGCAGCAGGCGCCGGAGCGGCAGCGCCGCCCTCTTCGATCGAACCCAGTACCTGGTTCGAGAGAACGGTATCACCCTCTTGCGCGACGATGGCGCCCAGTACGCCGTCGGCTTCGGCCAACACTTCCAGTACGACCTTGTCAGTCTCGATGTCGACGATCAGGTCGTCACGCTTGACGGCCTCGCCTGGTTTCTTGTGCCAGGTGGCAACGGTGCCATCGGCAACCGATTCCGGGAATGACGGGGCTTTGATTTCGATAGCCATTATCTGTGGGTCCTTAAAATTCGGTTTCAGTCAGCGCGAAGGCGTTAAACAGTGAAAGCATCTTGCAGCAGTTTTTCCTGCTGCTCGGCGTGCATCGACGCATAACCACACGCAGGTGCAGCAGAAGCATCACGACCGGCGTACTCCAGGTTCAGCGCCCGGTTGTGGTTGCCGATACTGCGACGCAAATGATGCTGGCTGCTGTACCAGGCGCCCTGGTTCATCGGTTCTTCCTGACACCACACCACATTCGTGAGCTGGGTGTAAGGCGCGATGATCTCCATGAGGTCATCTTCCGGGAACGGGTAAAGCTGCTCGATACGCACGATGGCGATGTCTTCGCGGCCTTCGGCACGGCGTTTTTCCAGCAGGTCGTAGTAGACCTTGCCACTGCACAGGATCAGGCGTGTCACCTTGGCCGGATCGAGTGTGTCGATTTCTGGAATAACGGTCTGGAACGAACCTTCGGCCAGGTCTTCCAGGGTCGAAATGGCCAGCTTGTGGCGCAACAGCGATTTCGGCGTCAGCACGATCAACGGCTTGCGCAGCGGACGGATCACCTGGCGACGCAGCAAGTGGTAGATCTGCGCCGGGGTCGTCGGCACGCATACCTGAATGTTGTGCTCGGCGCACAGTTGCAGGTAACGCTCCAGACGGGCCGAAGAGTGCTCCGGACCCTGGCCTTCATAACCGTGCGGCAGCAGCATGGTCAGACCGCACAGGCGGCCCCACTTGTGCTCGCCGCTGGTGATGAACTGGTCGATCACCACCTGGGCACCGTTGGCGAAGTCGCCGAACTGGGCTTCCCAGATCACCAGCGCCTGCGGCGTGGTGGTGGAGTAACCGTATTCGAACGCCAGCACGGCTTCTTCCGACAGGAACGAGTCGTACAGGTCGAAACGCGGCTGACCTTCGTACAGGTTCTGCAGCGGAACGTAGGTGCCCGCGTCTTTCTGGTTGTGCAACACAGCATGACGGTGCGAGAACGTACCACGGCCAATGTCCTGGCCGGTCATGCGGATTGGGTGACCTTCGAACGCCAGGGTCGCGTACGCCATGGTTTCAGCGTAACCCCAGTTGATCGGCAGGCCGCCGACTTGCATCTTCTGACGGTCTTCGTAGATCTTCGACACTTGGCGCTGTACGACGAAGCCATCCGGAATTTCCAGCAGCTTGGCCGACAGTTCCTGCAGGGTCTTGAGGTCGAACGAAGTGTCGTGACGCGCCGTCCAGGTGTGACCCAGGTATGGACGCCAGTCGACGAACAGCTCTTTGTTCGGTTCCTTGACCAGGCTTTTCACCACGTGCAGGCCGTTGTCCAGCGCGTTGCGGTATTCGTCGATCTTCGCCTGCACACGGGCTTCGTCAACGATGCCGGCCTTGGTCAGGCTTTCGGCATACAGTTCACGGGTGGTGCGCTGCTTGGTGATCTGCTGGTACATCAACGGCTGGGTGCCGCTTGGCTCATCCGCTTCGTTGTGACCACGACGGCGGTAGCACACGAGGTCGATCACCACGTCACGCTTGAACTGCATGCGGTAGTCGACGGCCAGTTGGGTCACGAACAGCACGGCTTCCGGATCATCGCCATTTACATGGAGAATCGGCGCCTGAATCATCTTGGCAACGTCGGTGGCGTACTCGGTAGAGCGCGCGTCCAGCGGGTTGCTGATGGTGAAACCTACCTGGTTGTTGATGACGATGTGTACGGTGCCGCCCGTCTTGAAGCCACGGGTCTGCGACATCTGGAAGGTTTCCAGGACCACGCCTTGACCGGCGAATGCCGCGTCACCGTGGATGGAAATAGGCAGCACTTTCTCACCGGTGGCGTCGTTGCGACGGTCCTGGCGAGCACGCACCGAACCCTCGACCACTGGAGAAACGATTTCCAGGTGGGAGGGGTTGAACGCCATGGCCAGGTGAACTTCACCGCCCGAGGTCATGACGTTGGACGAGAAGCCCTGGTGGTATTTGACGTCACCGGAACCCAGCTCGACCTTTTTCTTGCCTTCGAACTCGTCGAACAGCTCGCGCGGGTTCTTGCCGAAGGTGTTGACCAACACGTTCAGGCGACCACGGTGAGCCATGCCGATCACGACTTCCTTGGTGCCGTAGGAACCGGAACGCTGGATCAGTTCGTCGAGCATCGGAATCAGGCTTTCGCCGCCTTCCAGGCCGAAACGCTTGGTGCCCGGGTATTTGGTGCCCAGGTATTTTTCCAGACCTTCAGCAGCGGTCACGCGTTCGAGCAGGTGGCTGCGTACATCGGCGGACAGCACCGGACGGCCACGCACGCCTTCGAGGCGATGCTGGAACCAGTGGCGTTGCTCGGAATCAGTGATGTGCGTGAATTCAGCGCCGATGGTGCGGCAATATGTCTGCTGCAACGCTTCGTGAATTTCGCGTAGGCTCGCTTCCTCTTTGCCGATGAACAGGTCGCCGGCACGGAAGGTCGTATCAAGATCGGCATTGGTCAAGCCGTAATGATTGATCGACAGGTCAGCCGGTGCAGGACGCTTCCAGAGCCCCAGCGGGTCAAGCTGGGCCGCCTGGTGGCCACGCATCCGGTAAGCCTGGATCAGTCGCAGTACTTCAACTTGCTTCTTCTCGTGCTCACTGCTCACGCTGCCGGCGGAAACCGGTTGGGCGCGGCGCTGGTTCTTGGCCAGCAGCACGAACTGATCGCGAATTGTTGCGTGCGATACATCGGTGGCAGCGTTGCCGTCTGAAGACAACGTCTGAAATTTGGTGCGCCATTCTTCTGGCACAGCGTTAGGGTCGTGCAGGTAGAGCTCATAAAGCTCTTCCACATAGGCAGCGTTACCACCTGAAAGATAGCCGCTGTTCCACATGCGCTGCATCACGCTTTCTTGCATGCTTGGTCACCCTCGATTTGGGGACACCACCGGCGAAAACACCGAGTTTGCTTGCAAAAGGCCAAGTGCAGCGACCAAAACAAGCCACTTAGGATCACGCTGATAGTTCGGGTACCAACCCGAATGCCCCTGCTTGTCTCATTTCTTCAAAATAAGAGCTGCGGCTTTGTAAGTCGCTGCTCAAGTTAAAACTACGGCGCCGGTTGAAGCCTGCGCCGCAGCATTTACGGGCACAACGGTCCTGCCTTGTTACAACGCCGGTTACACGCCGCTTTGCAGCAGCATGTTGCGGATGTGACCAATGGCCTTAGTCGGGTTCAGGCCTTTGGGACATACGTTGACGCAGTTCATGATCCCGCGGCAGCGGAAGACGCTGAACGGGTCATCCAGCGAAGCCAGACGCTCGGATGTCTTGGTGTCACGGCTGTCTGCCAGGAAGCGATACGCTTGCAGCAGAGCGGCTGGACCCAGGAACTTGTCCGGGTTCCACCAGAAGGACGGGCACGAGGTCGAGCAGCAGGCGCACAGGATGCACTCGTACAGACCGTCGAGCTTTTCACGCTCTTCAGGGGACTGCAGACGCTCGATGGCCGGAGCCGGCGTGTCGTTCTGCAGGAACGGCTTAACTTTTTCGTATTGCTTGTAGAAGATGCTCATATCGACAACCAGGTCACGGATAACCGGCAAACCTGGCAGTGGACGAACGATCAGCTTGTTGCCTTTAACCACGGCCGACAGTGGCGTGATGCACGCCAGACCGTTTTTGCCGTTGATGTTCATGCCATCGGAACCGCAGACACCTTCACGGCAAGAGCGACGATAGGAGAAACCCTCGTCCTGCTCTTTGATCAGGGCCAGCACGTCCAGCACCATCAGGTCCTTACCACCGGTATCGACCTGGAATTCCTGCATGAACGGCGCAGCGTCCTGATCAGGGTTGTAGCGGTAAACACTGACTTTCAACATGGCAGCCACCCTTAGTAAGTCCGAATTTTCGGTTCAAACGTCGGAACAGTCTTCGGCGAGAAGTTCACGGCACGCTTGGTTACGCGCTTGTCACCCGGGAAGTACAGGGTGTGGCACAACCAGTTTTCGTCGTCACGGTCTTCAAAGTCTTCACGGGCATGAGCACCACGGGATTCTTTACGAACCTCGGCGGCGATCGCCGTCGCTTCAGCCACTTCCAACAGGTTTTGCAGCTCAAGGGCTTCGATACGAGCAGTGTTGAATGCCTGGCTCTTATCGTTGATCTTGACGTTGCCGATGCGCTGGCGCAGATCCGCCAACTGGGCGATGCCCTTCTGCATGTATTCGCCGGTACGGAACACACCGAAGTAGTTCTGCATGCAGCTTTGCAGCTCGCGACGCAGGGTAGCGACGTCTTCGCCATCGGTGCGCTCGTTCAGCGCGTTCAGGCGCGACAGGGCCGCTTCGATGTTGGCGTCGGTGGCGTCATCGTATTCGATGCCGTCGGTCAACGCTTTTTCCAGGTGCAGGCCGGCCGCACGGCCGAATACCACCAGGTCGAGCAGCGAGTTGCCGCCCAGACGGTTGGCACCGTGTACCGATACGCAAGCCACTTCGCCTACCGCGAACAGGCCGTGGATGATTTCGTCCACGCCGTCGGCGTTCTGGGTGATCGCCTGGCCATGAATGTTGGTCGGCACGCCGCCCATCATATAGTGGCAGGTTGGAACGACCGGCACCGGCGCAACCACCGGGTCAACGTGTGCGAAGGTCTTGGACAATTCGCAGATACCTGGCAGACGGCTGTGCAGCACTTCTTCGCCCAGGTGATCGAGCTTGAGCAGTACGTGGTCGCCGTTCGGGCCACAGCCGTTGCCGGCGATGATCTCTTTAACCATCGAACGGGCCACAACGTCACGACCGGCAAGGTCCTTGGCGTTGGGAGCATAACGCTCCATGAAACGCTCGCCGTGCTTGTTGATCAGGTAACCACCTTCACCACGGCAACCTTCGGTTACCAGTACACCGGCGCCGGCGATGCCGGTCGGGTGGAACTGCCACATTTCGATGTCTTGCACTGGCACGCCGGCACGCAGCGCCATGCCAACGCCGTCACCGGTGTTGATCAGGGCATTGGTGGTGGATGCGTAGATACGGCCTGCACCGCCCGTCGCCAGCACGGTAGCCTTGGCGCGGATGTAGGTGGTTTCACCGGTTTCGATACAGATGGCGATCACGCCGACGAACTCGCCCTTGCCGTTCTTCACCAGATCGACAGCGTAGTACTCGTTCAGGAACGTGGTGCCGGCTTTCAGGTTGCCCTGATAAAGCGTGTGCAGCAGCGCGTGACCGGTACGGTCGGATGCGGCGCAGGTACGGGCAGCCTGCCCGCCTTTACCGTAATCCTTCGACTGGCCGCCGAATGGACGCTGGTAGATACGACCTTGCTCGGTACGGGAGAACGGCAGACCCATGTGGTCCAGCTCGAACACCGCAGCCGGGCCTTCCTGACACATGTATTCGATAGCGTCCTGGTCACCGATGTAGTCGGAACCCTTGACGGTATCGTACATGTGCCAGCGCCAGTCATCGTTCGGGTCGGCGGAAGCGATGGCGCAGGTGATGCCACCCTGGGCCGATACGGTGTGGGAACGGGTCGGGAACACCTTGGTGATCACGGCAGTCTTGTGACCGCCCTGGGCCAGCTGCAGCGCAGCGCGCATGCCGGCACCGCCGCCACCAATAATGATGGCGTCAAAGGAAATAGTTGGAATGTTAGCCATGAATCAGATACCCCAAAGAATCTGCACACCCCAGACGAAGTAAGCGAACATCGCGATGCCGCAGACTGCCTGAAAGAGAAAACGGACTGCGGTCGCGGACTTGCCCAGCGCCATCGGCGTCAGGTAGTCGGTCGCGATGGTCCACATGCCGACCCAGGCGTGAGCGCCCAGGGCCACAAGGGCCAGCAGACTGAAGATTCGCATGCCGTTGTGTGAGAACAGGTCATGCCATTGGGCATAGCCGAGGCCTGGATTGGCGACGACGTATCCGATCAGGAAAATGAAATAAGCCGCGAGAACGACCGCAGACACACGCTGTGCCATCCAGTCATAGAGGCCCGAACGCGACAGGTTCGTGACGTTAGTTACCATATCCAAACTCCTGCCAGCACGATCACCACCACGGAAACGGCGATAACGATTTTCGAGCCCAGCTTACCGCCTTCCAGCGTCTCACCGATGCCCATGTCCATGATCAGATGGCGCACACCGGCGACCAGGTGATACAGCAAAGCGGACAGGATGCCCCAAATCACTAGCTTGGCTAGCGGACTGGTCAAACACGCTTTCACCTCGCCGAAGCCCTCTTCCGAACTCAGCGACTTGTCCAATGCATAGAGCATGATGGCCAGGCTGACGAAGAGAATGACGCCGGAGATTCGGTGAAGAATCGACGTGTATGCAGTGACTGGGAGTTTGATGGTCCTTAGGTCTAGGTTTACAGGTCGTTGGCTATTCACGGCTTTTTTTCACACTGAAGAGCCCCTAACAATCAGGGCAAAGTTGTTGGGGAGTGCGACTGGTCAGGTAAGCACCACCCAGGGAGTGCGACCCCCAATGAAAGCAAGCCCAAAAGCCCTTGGCGGTCGGTGGCCGAGTATAGACAGTTAGGCTACTAATGACAACGCGCGCTCCTCACCCTAATAGCGGATTGCGCTGGCGGTATAAAAGGCGTAAACGGCAGTCAATTTCGACGAAAAAGTATGGTTAAAGCCTTCTGGAGCAAGACTTTAGGCAAATTGACTTCTGAATTTATCTCACTATAGTGGTGCGGGCCCTGCGTGGGGGGCTGTCTGATGATTTGAAGCATAAATAGGAGGCCACATGGCTGACAAAAAAGCGCAGTTGATCATCGAGGGCGCAGCCCCCGTCGAGCTGCCCATTTTAACCGGCACCGTTGGTCCCGATGTTATCGACGTACGGGGCCTGACGGCCACGGGCCGTTTCACTTTCGACCCAGGCTTCATGTCGACCGCTTCCTGCGAGTCGAAGATCACCTATATCGATGGCGACAATGGCATTCTGCTGCACCGGGGCTACCCGATCGAGCAACTCGCTGAACAGTCGGACTACCTGGAAACCTGCTACCTGCTGCTAAATGGCGAACTGCCAACAGCCGAGCAGAAAGCCCAGTTCGTCAGCACCGTGAAGAACCACACCATGGTTCATGAGCAATTGAAGACCTTCTTCAACGGCTTCCGTCGCGACGCCCACCCGATGGCCGTCATGTGCGGCGTGGTCGGCGCCCTCTCGGCCTTCTATCACGACTCCCTGGACATCAATAACCCGCAGCATCGCGAAATTTCCGCGATCCGCCTGGTTGCCAAGATGCCGACCCTGGCCGCGATGGTCTACAAGTACTCCATGGGCCAACCCATGATGTACCCGCGCAACGACCTGACGTATGCAGAAAACTTCCTGCACATGATGTTCAACACCCCGTGCGAGATCAAACCGATCAGCCCGGTGCTCGCCAAGGCCATGGACCGGATCTTCATCCTCCACGCCGACCACGAGCAGAACGCCTCGACGTCCACCGTGCGCCTGGCAGGCTCCTCGGGTGCCAACCCGTTTGCCTGTATCGCCGCCGGTATCGCCGCACTCTGGGGCCCTGCCCACGGCGGTGCGAACGAAGCCGTGTTGACCATGCTCGATGAAATCGGCGATGTGTCCAACATCGACAAATTCATCGCCAAGGCCAAGGACAAGAACGATCCGTTCAAGTTGATGGGCTTCGGTCACCGGGTCTACAAGAACCGCGACCCGCGCGCCACCGTGATGAAGCAGACCTGCGACGAAGTACTGAAAGAGCTGGGCATCAAGAACGATCCGCAACTCGAACTGGCCATGCGCCTGGAAGAGATCGCCCTGACCGACCCGTACTTCATCGAACGCTCGCTGTACCCGAACGTCGACTTCTACTCGGGGATCATCCTCAAGGCCATCGGCATTCCAACCAGCATGTTCACCGTGATCTTCGCCCTGGCGCGGACCGTGGGCTGGATCTCCCACTGGAAGGAAATGCTCTCCAGCCCGTACAAGATTGGCCGCCCGCGCCAGCTGTACACCGGCTACGAGTCGCGTGACATTACCAAGCTGGAAGATCGGCACTAAATCCCAGCCAGAAAAAACGGCCTCTTGATGAGGCCGTTTTTTTTGGCTGGGATTTAGTGAGCTGCAAGCTTCCAGCTATAAGCCGCAAGCAAAAAAAATACCCCTGCATCTTTACAGGGGTATCTCTCTACACAGCACTGCTTCTAACTTGCTGCTTGTAGCTTGCCACGTGCAACTGCATCAATGATTCACCGCCCCACTCGCCCCCAGGCCAGTCTGCGAACGCACAAACTGCGGGAAGTACAGCGCACGCTCTTTCTCTGCCGCCGCCGACTTGTCGGTGATGGAGAAGAACCAGATCCCCACGAACGCGATGATCATCGAGAACAACGCCGGGTACTCGTACGGGAAGATGGCTTTTTCATGATGCAGGATCGAGACCCAGATGGTCGGGCCCAGCACCATCAGGCCCACCGCACTGATCAAGCCCAGCCAGCCACCGATCATGGCGCCACGGGTGGTGAGGTTTTTCCAGTACATGGAAAGCAGCAGCACCGGGAAGTTACAACTGGCAGCAATCGAGAACGCCAGGCCCACCATGAACGCGATGTTCTGGCTTTCGAACAGGATACCCAGGCCAATCGCCAATACACCCAGGGCCACGGTGGTGATCTTCGACACGCGAATCTCATCCTTTTCGTTGGCCTTGCCCTTCTTGATCACGCTGGCATACAGGTCATGGGACACCGCCGACGCACCGGCCAGGGTCAAGCCGGCAACCACCGCGAGGATGGTGGCAAACGCCACGGCCGAGATGAAGCCCAGGAAGATACTGCCGCCCACCGCGTTGGCCAGGTGCACCGCCGCCATGTTGTTGCCGCCCAGCAGAGCGCCAGCCGCATCCTTGAACGCCGGGTTGGTGCTGACCAGCAGGATTGCGCCAAAACCGATGATGAAGGTGAGGATGTAGAAGTAGCCGATGAAGCCGGTTGCGTACAACACGCTCTTGCGCGCTTCCTTGGCGTCACTCACGGTGAAGAAGCGCATCAGGATGTGCGGCAGGCCGGCGGTACCGAACATCAGTGCCAGGCCCAGGGAGAATGCCGAAATCGGGTCTTTCACCAGGCCGCCAGGGCTCATGATCGCTTCACCTTTGGGGTGAACCTTGATCGCCTCGGCAAACAGCATGTTGAAGTCGAAGTTGACGTGCTTCATCACCATCAGCGCCATGAACGAAGCACCGGACAGCAACAGCACCGCCTTGATGATCTGCACCCAGGTGGTCGCCAGCATGCCGCCGAACAGCACATACATGCACATCAGGATGCCGACCAGGATCACCGCTACGTGGTAGTCCAGACCGAACAGCAACTGGATCAGCTTGCCCGCGCCCACCATCTGCGCGATCAGGTAGAACGCCACCACCACCAGCGAACCACAGGCCGACAGGCTGCGGATCTGGGTTTGCCCGAGGCGATAGGACGCCACGTCGGCAAAGGTGTATTTGCCCAGGTTACGCAGGCGCTCGGCGATCAGGAACAGAATGATCGGCCAGCCCACCAGGAAGCCGATCGAATAGATCAGGCCGTCGTAGCCGGAAGTGAACACCAGGGCGGAAATCCCCAGGAAGGACGCCGCCGACATGTAGTCGCCGGCGATCGCCAGGCCGTTCTGGAAACCGGTGATCTTGCCGCCGGCCGCGTAGTAGTCGGCCGCCGACTTGTTGCGCTTGGACGCCCAGTAGGTGATGCACAGGGTGGCACCGACGAACGCGACAAACATCACGATGGCGGAGACGTTGAGGGGTTGCTTGTGCACTTCGCCGGTCAATGCGTCCGCCGCCCAAAGGGCGGGAGCAAACAGCGAAGCGCCGAAGAGTGCCAGTAGACGCCGGATCATTGCGCAGCCTCCTTGAGAATCGCATTGTTCAGGTCATCAAACTCGCCATTGGCCCGACGTACGTAAATGCCGGTCAGGATGAAGGCGGACACAATCAACCCGACGCCCAGGGGAATGCCCCAGGTAATCGACGAACCGGGGCTGATCTTGGCCCCCAGCACTTGTGGCCCGTAGGCGATCAACAGGATGAAAGCGGAGTAGAGCCCGAGCATGATCGCCGAGAGAATCCAGGCGAACCTTTCCCTTTTTCTCACCAGCTCCTTGAAGCGCGGGCTGTTTTGAATCGAGAGGTAAATGCTGTCGTTCATTATTTTTATCCTCGCAGCACAGCTTTTTTATTATTGGAACATGGCCACTGTATGCGGCTCTGGAACAGGTTCCAGACGACCTTAGTAGTAGAGGGAGTGTAGCGAGGGATTGGGAGGGTGCAGAAACATTTGCGGGGCACGAAAATAATGTGGGAGGGGGCGTGTTCCCGATTGCGGTGGGTCAGCCAAAACATCGGTGGCCGACATGTCGCAATCGGGAGCAAGCCCCCTCCCACAAGGGGTTGCATCAAGGCCGGGGGTTATTTAGCGGTCCATTCAGCGACGCGGTCCGGGTGCTTGGCGACCCAGTCCTTGGCCGCAGCATCTGGCTTGGCGCCTTCCTGGATCGCGAGCATGACCTCGCCGATTTCATCCTTGGAGGCCCACTGGAATTTCTTCAGGAAGGCTGCGACTTCCGGCGCTTTCTTCTCCAGGCCCTTGCTGCCGATGCTGTTGACGGTTTCAGCAGCCCCATAAATCCCTTTTGGATCTTCCAGGAAACGCAGTTTCCACTTGGCGAACATCCAGTGTGGCACCCAACCGGTGACCGCAATGGACTCCTGCTTGTCTTCGGCACGGGTCAGTTCGGCGATCATTGCTGCGCCGGAGCTGGCCTGCAGCTTGTAGTCCAGGCCGTAGGCCTTGATCGCTTCGTCGGTCTTGAGCATCACGCCTGAACCGGCGTCGATGCCGACGATCTTGTTCTTGAAGGTGGTGTCGGTCTTGAGGTCTTCGATGGACTTGGCCTTGACGTACTCCGGCACGATCAGGCCGATCTTCGCATCCTTGAAGTTGGGGCCGTAGTCGACCACCTTGTCCTTGTTCTTGGTCCAGTATTCACCGTGGGTCACCGGCAGCCAGGCGGAGAGCATGGCATCGAGCTTGCCGGTGGCGACGCCCTGCCACATGATCCCGGTGGCGACCGCTTGCAGTTTTACGTCGTAGCCGAGCTTCTGCTTGATCACCTCAGCCGCCACGTGAGTGGTGGCAACGCTGTCGGACCAGCCGTCCACGTAGCCGATACTCAGGGTCTTGCTGTCGGCACTGGCCAGTGTGGAGCCCATCGCAACTACCAGAGTGGCAGCTGCGCCCAAGAGTCGTCGCATCTTCATAGTACTTCCCCGAAAGTGCTGCGCCCGGCGGATGCCGAGCGACGTCAACCTGTTGTTATAGGGTGCACCGCGCCCCCATCACGCGCGTCGATCACGGTGGTACGCCATCAGTGGAGTGCTGACGTTTTGATCATCAACCTGAGCGGGCATTCGACCTGCTCTGTCAGCGACCTTGGGTAAGCAAGAAACGACATCACATAGCCAGTAGGACGCTTTGTAGGGTTTAACGCCAATATCCCGCTCGAACTTTGCATGTCAAAAGTATGCAGCCCCACTGGGACGGGACAAATCCGGGTAAGATGCGCGCCTTTGCTCCCCCAGAAAAGCCGACCATGCCCGCCACTGCCCGCTTCCCTGCCCTGCCCTATTGCCTTGCCTTGCTCCTCGGCCTGCTGGCCCTCGTTGGTTACTGGTACGGCCTGGGCCGTTCCGTGGTGCTGCCGGACGTCGCCAGCGCCAGCCACAAGCTGCAATGCGCGTCCTACACGCCGTTCGACAAGGACCAATCGCCTTACGACCAACCGTTCACGCTGCGCCCCGAGCGCGTGGACGCCGACCTCGCCCTGCTGGCCACGCGCTTTGAGTGCATCCGCACTTATTCGATGTACGGCCTTGAGGCCATACCGGCGCTGGCACGCAAGCACGGGCTGAAGCTGATGATTGGCGCCTGGGTCAGCAGTGACCCGATCGCCACCAGAAAAGAAGTCGAGTTGCTGATCGCCGCCGCCAACGCCAACCCAGACGTAGTGACGTCAGTGATCGTCGGCAACGAAGCGCTGCTGCGCAAGGAAGTCACCGCCACGCAACTGGTGAAGCTGATCCACACCGTCAAAAGCCAGATCAAACAGCCAGTGACCTACGCCGATGTGTGGGAATTCTGGCTGCAGCACCCGGAAATCGCTCCGGCCGTGGATTTCCTCACCATTCACCTGCTGCCGTACTGGGAAGATGACCCATCCGGCATCGACCAGGCCCTCAAGCATGTGGGCGATGTGCGCCAGACCTTCGGTCACAACTTCCCCGACAAGGACATACTGATCGGCGAAACCGGCTGGCCCAGCCAGGGCCGCCAGCGCGAGACTGCCGTGCCGAGTCGGGTCAACCAGGCGAAGTTCATGCGCGGCTTCGTCGCCATGGCCGAAGCCAATGGCTGGCACTACAACCTGATCGAAGCCTTTGACCAGCCGTGGAAACGTCTCAATGAAGGTGCCGTGGGCGGCTATTGGGGGCTGTTCGATGCCGATCGCCAGGAAAAGGGCATCCTCGCCGGACCGGTGAGCAATGTGCCGTACTGGCGAGTGTGGCTGGGCGTCGGAGGCGTCATTTTGTTAGCTGCGTTGGTACTGGGCGGCCGCGTACGCAGCACGCGCAACGCACTTGCGCTGCCACTGCTGGGCGCCGTCGCCGCATGCTCAATCGGCACCTGGGCTGAGCTGGCCCGCGTCACGGCACGCTCTACCGATGAATGGGCCTGGGCCGCCGTGCTGGTGGTGTTGAACCTGCTGGTGCTGACTCACGCGGCCCTCGCCCTGAGTGCCCGCGAGGGTTGGCGTGAGCGGGCGTTCGCCTGGATGGAGCGACGTGGAGGCTGGCTGGTGGCAATGGCCGGGTTCGCCGGCGCGGTGATGATGCTCGCCATGGTGTTCGACCCGCGCTATCGCAGCTTTCCCAGCGCGGCACTGGTGCTGCCGGCTTTGGTGTACCTGGTGCGCCCGGTGGGCGGGCCACGTCGGGAGATGCTGCTGCTGGCCCTGATCATCGGTGTCGGCATTGCGCCGCAATTGTACCGAGAGGGTTTGCTGAACCAGCAGGCTTGGGGTTGGGCGGTGGTCAGCCTGCTGATGGTTGTGGCGTTGTGGCGGTGCCTGAGGGTGCGCAAGGTCTGAAACCGCTATCGCAGGCACGCCAGCTCCCACATTTTAACCGCGTTCACAGCGAGCAATATGTGAACCCAATCAAATGTGGGAGCGGGCTTGCCCGCGATGAGGCCTGTCAGGCACCGCGCGGCGTCCTGACCAACCGCAACCCCGCAATCACCAGCGCAAACACTGCAAAACTGGCGTTGTACAACACCAGCGCGGGCACCCCGAACAGCAAGGCCAACAGCGCCAACCCCAGCCCCGTGCGTCCCGGCACGAAGAACGCCAGTACCGCCGGCACCAATGTCAGCCAGCCAAGCACCTGGAAGTGAATCATCAACCCAAGGTTCGAACGCACCTGGCATTCCCAGCGACTGGCCTCGTCGGCGCAGAGGCCGACCCACTGCGCATCTTCCATAAAACCATAGCGTGCGCCATAACTGGCAGCCAGCCATAACGGCAGGGCAATCAGTAGCAAAATCAACGGGAAGCGGCGGGACATGGGGCACTCCGATAGGCGAAAACGGCGCTCAGCTTAATCCCCCGCCGGCCGTTGGCAAGGGACATACACACAATTAGTGTTCACCAATGCGTGGCAAAGTGTATCTTCTGCCTGCTATAGCCCAATTCTGATGTAATTTTCCGACATTTTGGTGCCGAGTGATGGCACTTCGGCGATTACGTGGTGGTCATAGCCTGCGAACTTCATTCAGCACCTTTTCCTCTTAGGGATCCAGTCATGCTCCGTTCCTTGCGCTGCGCTGCCTTGCTGGGCAGCCTATTTTTGAGTGCGTCAGCACTGGCCGTCGATATCGACCAGGCCAGCTATGGCTACCCTTTGACCAACCCGTTCGAAGCGACCATCGCGACCACCCCGCCTGATCTTCGGCCCACCCTGCCGAGCGACGACGAAATCAACCAGTCCGACCACACCCTGAACATGCGCCCCGAGCGCGAGTTCAGCCTGCCGGACAACTTCTGGGCGGTGAAGAAACTCACCTATCGCATCGCCAAGCAGGACCACGCCGCGCCGCTGATCTTCCTGATCGCCGGCACCGGCGCGCGGTTCGACAGCAGCATCAACGAATACCTGAAAAAACTGTATTACCAGGCCGGCTACCACGTGGTGCAACTCTCGTCGCCCACCAGCTTCGACTTCATCAGCGCCGCCTCGCGCTTCGCCACCCCGGGCATCACCCAGGAAGACGCCGAAGACATGTACCGCGTGATGCAGGCCGTGCGTGCGCAGAATGCCTCGCTGCCGGTGACCGACTTCTACCTCACCGGTTACAGCCTGGGTGCGCTGGATGCGGCATTCGTCAGCAAGCTCGACGAGACCCGCCGCAGCTTCAACTTCAAGAAAGTGCTGCTGCTCAACCCGCCGGTCAACCTCTATACGTCGATCACCAACCTCGACAAGCTGGTGCAGACCGAGGTCAAGGGCATCAACAACACCACCACCTTCTATGAGCTGGTGCTGAACAAGCTCACCCGTTACTTCCAGCAAAAGGGCTACATCGACCTCAACGACGCCCTGCTCTACGACTTCCAGCAATCCAAGCAGCACCTGACCAACGAACAGATGGCCATGCTGATCGGCACCTCGTTCCGTTTCTCGGCCGCCGACATTGCCTTTACTTCGGACCTGATCAACCGCCGTGGCCTGATCATTCCACCCAAATATCCGATCACCGAAGGCACCAGCCTCACGCCGTTCCTCAAGCGCGCGCTGCAATGCGACTTCGATTGCTACCTCACCGAGCAAGTCATTCCGATGTGGCGTGCGCGCTCCGATGGCGGCAGCCTGCTGCAACTGGTCGATCAGGTCAGCCTGTACGCGCTGAAGGACTACCTGCATGACAGCCCGAAAATCGCGGTGATGCACAATGCCGATGACGTGATCCTCGGCCCTGGCGACCTGGGTTTCCTGCGTAAAACCTTCGGCGATCGCTTGACCGTCTACCCGCTGGGCGGCCACTGCGGCAACCTTAATTACCGCGTCAACGCCGACGCCATGCTGGAGTTCTTCCGTGGCTAAATATCTTCTGCTGCTTGCCGCCCTGATGTGCGCAGGCGTGGCCAATGCCGACAACAGCAAGGCCCATGAGCCAGTCAAGGTCGACGCCGATGGCTTCAAGGAACCGCTGACCAAGCTCAAGTTCAACCCGGGCCTGGACCAGCGCGAGTTCGAGCGTTCGTCGCTCACCGCCCTCAACGTGTACGACCCGCTGGAATCGTGGAACCGCCGCGTGTACCACTTTAATTACCGCTTCGACCAATGGGTGTTCCTGCCGGTGGTCGACGGTTATCGCTACGTCACGCCCAGTTTCCTGCGCACCGGCGTGAGCAACTTCTTCAACAACCTGGGCGATGTGCCCAACCTGCTCAACAGCCTGCTGCAGCTCAAGGGCCACCGCTCGCTGGAAACCACCGGGCGTCTGCTGGTCAACACCACCATCGGCATCGCCGGCCTATGGGACCCGGCCACCGCCATGGGCCTGCCGCGCCAGAGCGAAGACTTCGGCCAGACCCTGGGTTTCTACGGCGTGCCCGGCGGCGCGTACCTGGTGCTGCCGATCTTCGGTCCGTCGAACCTGCGTGACACTACCGGGCTACTGGTGGACTACACCGCCGAAAACCAGATCAACTTCCTGAACGTGGCCGAAGTCAGCTCCAACCACCCGGAAATCTGGGCGTTGCGAGCAGTAGACCGGCGTTATCAGACCAGCTTCCGCTACGGTCAGATGAACTCGCCGTTCGAGTATGAGAAGGTGCGGTATATCTACACCGAATCGCGCAAGTTGCAGATTGCCGAGTAAACCGCGTCGATAAAAAAAGGCCATTCAACCGAATGGCCTTTTTTTTGCCTTTTAAACAGACAAGTACCCAATTAAATATTCCGCCACGACCACCCTTGAGCAGCCTTTCAAAGTGAACGCGATGCAGACTCAGGCGCCCCCCTTGGGGGGCACATTGTTGAGGCTCGCGGATGGCCGGTGCTACCATGCGCAACCGCCTGTCCTGGCAAGGAAATCTCTGGTTTATGAGCACCATTCGCGAGCGCAATAAAGAAAAGATCCTGCGGGCGGCGAGCGAGGAGTTTGCCGACAAGGGCTTCGCCGCAACCAAAACCAGCGACATCGCCGCCAAGGCCGGACTGCCCAAGCCCAACGTCTACTACTACTTCAAGTCCAAGGACAACCTCTACCGCGAGGTGCTCGAGAGCATCATCGAGCCGATATTGGCCGCCTCCACGCCGTTCAATCCCCAAGGCGACCCCAAGGAGGTATTGAGCAACTACATTCGCTCGAAAATCCGCATCTCCCGCGACCTGCCCTTCGCCTCCAAAGTATTCGCCAGCGAAATCATGCACGGCGCGCCGCACCTGAGCGGGGAGCAAGTCGAACAACTGAATGCCCAGGCCAGGCACAATATCGACTGCATCCAGAGCTGGGTGGATCGCGGGTTGATCGCAGCGATCGATCCCCATCACCTGATGTTCAGCATCTGGGCGGCCACCCAGACCTATGCGGATTTCGACTGGCAGATTTCAGCCGTGACCGGCAAGGCCAGGCTGGATGAGGCCGACTATGAGGCGGCGGCGCAGACGATTATCCGGTTGGTGTTGAAGGGATGTGAGCCGGACTGATAGATCCGGGCGAGGCCATCACAGGCAAGCCAGCTCTTATCAAACACAAAATAACGTATTGATTTTAAACCTTAAGTTCCAGGCAGCCACATTCCTGTGGCGAGCGGGCTTGCCCTAATGCCGTTCAGTTAAGCGCAGATTCCCTGTGGCGAGCAGGCTTGTCCTGCGTTGGGCTGCGCAGCAGCCCCAAAGCCAGGCGCTGAGCCGTATCAGGTACACCGCGTTTTGCTCGATTGGGGACGCTTCGCACCCCAACGCGGGGCAAGCCCGCTCGCCACAATACGCCCACACATTTTCCTTAACTGAACGGCATTAGGGCGAGCCCGCTCGCCACAGAGGCCCCAGTTTGCTGCGCGACAGCGCTACGTCGAAGAGGTAGTGGGGACTCCCACAGGATTACACCGCCCAATGTGGGGGCTGGCTTGCCTGCGATGGGGCCCTGAAGATAATCCAGTCAATCTGGCACCCCCGCGTCCGCCAGCAACCCCAGCCCCTCAATCGCCGTAATCGCGCACCGCTCATCAATATCCGACGTATCCCCGCTGATCCCGATCGCCCCCAGCACCACGCCCGCTCTATCCCGAATCAGCACCCCGCCCGGTGCCGGCACCACGCTGCCGCGTCCCAGGCTGTTCAATGCGGCGATAAACGCCGGGCGCTGCTGTGCGTCCAACGCCAGCAGGCGTGAGCCCTTGCCCATTGCAATAGCCCCCCAGGCCTTGCCGGTGGCGATCTGCGGGCGCAGCAGGCTGGCGCCGTCTTCACGTTGAAGGGTGATCAGATGGCCGCCGCTGTCGAGTACCGCGATGGTCAGCGGTGCGGCGGACATCGCACGGCCGGCGGCGATAGCGTGGCAGGTCAATTGAGTAGCGAGTTTCAAGCTTAACGCGCTCATGGTGCCGTCCTTTTTCTTGTTATCAGGATGCGCTCAAGGCCTGTTTGATCAAGCCGCGAATAAAAACAGAATACATTTACTATTATTTTTGTATACAAAAAACCCCAACAAAGCCTCTAAACACCGCACATAAAACGTCGAAAGACGTAAAAGCCTGCTCATAAAATGCATTGACCTGCACAGCCCGCCGTGAATAAACTCCGACCAAACGCAACTTGTATACAATTATAAAAATACGAGGCGACAAAAAAATGAGCAGAATGAGAGCAATCGAAGCCGCCGTACTGGTGATGCGTAGCGAGGGCGTGAACACCGCCTTCGGTATCCCAGGCGCCGCGATCAACCCGCTGTATTCGGCCTTGCAGAAAATTGGCGGCATCGATCACATCCTTGCTCGCCATGTTGAAGGCGCCTCGCACATGGCCGAGGGCTATACCCGCACCAAGGCCGGCAATATCGGCGTGTGTATCGGCACTTCGGGTCCGGCGGGCACCGACATGGTCACCGGCCTCTACAGCGCGTCGGCCGACTCCATCCCGATCCTGTGCATCACCGGCCAGGCGCCCCGTGCCCGCCTGCACAAGGAAGACTTCCAGGCCGTCGACATCACCAGCATCGTCAAGCCGCTGACCAAGTGGGCGACCACCGTGCTGGAGCCGGGCCAGGTGCCCTACGCGTTCCAGAAGGCCTTTTATGAAATGCGCTCCGGCCGCCCCGGCCCGGTATTGATCGACCTGCCGTTCGATGTGCAGATGGCCGAGATCGAATTTGACATCGACGCCTACCAGCCGCTGCCACTGGCCAAGCCGCTGGCCACCCGCCTTCAGGTGGAAAAGGCCCTGGCCCTGCTCGATGCGGCCGAACGCCCGTTACTGGTGAGCGGCGGCGGCGTGATCAATGCCGACGCCAGCGACTTGCTGGTGGCGTTCGCCGAACTGACCGGCATCCCGGTGATTCCGACCCTGATGGGCTGGGGCACCCTCCCGGATGATCACCCGCAGATGGTGGGCATGGTCGGCCTGCAAACCTCGCACCGGTATGGCAACGCGACCCTGCTCAAGTCAGACCTGGTGCTGGGCATCGGCAACCGCTGGGCCAACCGCCATACCGGCTCGGTGGAGGTGTACACCGAGGGGCGCACGTTCATCCATGTCGACATCGAACCGATGCAGATCGGCCGCGTATTCACCCCGGACCTGGGTATTGTTTCCGACGCCGGCGCCGCCCTGACGATGTTCATCGAGGTGGCCCGCGAATGGAAAGCCGCCGGCAAACTCAAGGACCGCAGCGCCTGGCTGCATGACTGCCAGCAACGCAAGGCCACCCTGCAGCGCAAGACCCACTTCGATAACGTGCCGGTCAAGCCGCAGCGGGTGTACGAAGAGATGAACCAGGTGTTCGGCAAAGACACCTGCTACGTCAGCACCATCGGCCTGTCGCAGATTGCCGGCGCGCAATTCCTGCACGTTTATAAACCCCGCCACTGGATCAACTGCGGCCAGGCCGGCCCCCTGGGCTGGACCATTCCGGCGGCCCTCGGCGTGGTCAAAGCTGACCCGAGCCGCAGGGTGGTGGCGCTGTCGGGCGACTATGATTTCCAGTTCATGATCGAAGAACTCGCGGTGGGCGCACAGTTCAAGCTGCCGTATATCCATGTGGTGGTGAACAATTCCTACCTGGGCTTGATACGCCAGGCCCAGCGCGGCTTTGACATGGATTATTGCGTGCAGCTGTCTTTCGACAACCTCAACGCGCCGGAGCTGAACGGCTATGGCGTCGACCATGTGGCCGTCGCCGAAGGCCTGGGCTGCAAGGCGCTGCGGGTGTTCGAGCCGGGCCAGATCCAGCCGGCGCTGCGCAAGGCGCAGGAAATGATCGAAGAATTCAAGGTACCGGTGATCGTTGAGATTATTCTGGAGCGCGTGACCAATATTTCCATGGGCACCGAGATCAACGCCGTCAATGAATTCGAAGACCTGGCGCTGGTCGGCAACGATGCGCCGACTGCCATTGCCCTGCTCGATTAAGGAGAACCCTATGCCGCGCTTTGCCGCCAACCTGTCCATGCTGTTTACCGAACAGGATTTCCTCGCCCGTTTCAAGGCGGCCGCCGACGCCGGTTTCACCGGCGTCGAATACCTGTTCCCGTACGAGTTCGGCTCCACCGAAATCAAGGCGCAACTCGAGGCCAACGGCCTCACGCAGGTGCTGTTCAACCTGCCGGCCGGTGACTGGGCCAAGGGTGAGCGCGGCATCGCGTGCCACCCTGACCGGGTCGAGGAGTTCCGCGCCGGGGTCACGCTCGCCATCGCCTACGCCCAGGTGCTGGGCAATACCCAGGTCAACTGCCTGGCGGGCATTCGCCCCGAAGGGGTGGACGATAAAACCGTGGAGCAGACTTTTGTCGCCAACCTCAAGTACGCCGCCGAACACCTTCAGGCGGCGGGCATCCGGCTGGTGATGGAAATGATCAACACCCGCGACATCCCGGGGTTCTACCTCAACAACAGCGCGCAAGCCCTGGCGATCCGCGAGCAGGTGGGCAGTGACAATCTGTTCCTGCAATACGACATCTACCACATGCAAATCATGGAGGGCGACCTGGCCCGGACCATGGCCACTCACCTGGAGGTGATCAACCACATCCAACTGGCCGACAACCCAGGGCGCAACGAGCCGGGCACCGGCGAGATCAACTACCGCTTCCTGTTCGAACATCTGGACCGCATCGGGTACCAGGGTTGGGTCGGCTGTGAATACAAGCCGTCGACCACCACCGAAGCTGGTTTGGGTTGGCTCAAAACTCACAACGCGATCTAACAAACACAACACAGAACCAAATGTGGGAGGGGGCTTGCCCCCTCCCACATGGGACCTGCTGTGTAATAAAAAGAGGATTTTTTCATGGCTAACATCGGTTTTATCGGCACCGGCATCATGGGCCTGCCCATGGCTGCGAACCTGCAAAAGGCTGGTCATCAATTGTTTCTCTGCGAACACCACAGCAAGGCGCCGGCTGAACTGATCAGCGCCGGCGCCGTGGCCCTGGCCACCCCGCAGCAGGTGGCGCGGGAGGCCGAGTTCATCATCGTGATGGTGCCCGACACGCCGCAGGTCGAGGACGTGCTGTTCGGTGCCAACGGCGTGGCCACCGGGCTGTCGCCAGACAAGGTGGTAATCGACATGAGCTCGATCTCCCCCACCGCCACCAAAGCCTTTGCGGCGAAGATCAATGAGACCGGCGCGCACTACCTCGACGCACCGGTGTCCGGCGGTGAGGTCGGCGCCAGGGCCGGAAGCCTGAGCATCATGGTCGGTGGTCAGCCGCAGACCTTTGAGCGCGCCCTGCCGCTGCTGCAGAGCCTGGGCAAGAACATCACGCTGGTCGGCGGCAATGGCGATGGCCAGACGGCCAAGGTGGCCAACCAGATCATCGTGGCGCTGAACATCCAGGCGGTGGCCGAAGCATTGCTGTTCGCGGCAAAAAACGGCGCCGACCCGGCCAGGGTGCGTGAAGCGCTGATGGGCGGCTTTGCCGCCTCCCGAATCCTCGAAGTGCACGGCGAACGCATGATCAACGGCACCTTCGACCCGGGCTTTCGTATCAACCTGCACCAGAAGGATTTGAACCTGGCGCTGGCCGGGGCAAAGGAGCTGGGGATCAACCTGCCCAATACCGCCGCCACCCAGCAGGTGTTCAGCACCTGCAAGGCACTCGGCGGTGGCAACTGGGACCATTCGGCACTGATCAAGGGCCTCGAGCACATGGCGAACTTCTCGATTCGCGAAGGATAAATGCAGTCCCTGTGGGAGGGGGCTTGTTCGCGATGGGTCCACCACGGTCGCTCTGGCTCACCCAAAACCCGCCGCCGCATGGACAGCCCCTTCGAATCCCCCTAGGCTTGCCCGACCTTCGATTCGGGCGTTCTTTATGCACAGCAATAACGATTGGCGTCAGCGGCTCTACGTCATGGTTTTCCAGAGCGACACCGTGGCCGGGCGGCGCTTTGACGGCATCCTGCTGCTGATCATTCTCGCCAGCCTGGTGATCGTGATGCTCGACAGCATCGACCAGGTCCACCAGAACTACGCCAATGTGCTGGCCTATATCGAGTGGGGCTTCACGCTGATCTTCGCCGTCGAGTACTGCCTGCGCCTGTATTGCTCGCCCAAGCCGTTGCGTTATGCCTTCAGTTTTTATGGGCTGGTGGACCTGCTGGCCATCGTGCCCGGCATCCTCGCGCTGTATTACAGCGACGCGCAGTACCTGTTGATCATCCGCATCATCCGCATGCTGCGGATTTTCCGCGTACTCAAGCTCAGCCCCTACCTCAAGCAGGCCAACTACCTGATGGCGGCGCTGCGCGGCAGCAAGCAGAAGATCGTGGTGTTCCTGGTCAGCGTGTGCACCCTGGTGACCGTGTTCGGCACCCTGATGTACGTGATCGAAGGCCCGGAACACGGCTTTACCAGCATTCCCAAGGGCATCTACTGGGCGATCGTGACGCTGACCACCGTGGGCTTTGGCGATATCGTGCCCAGGACCCCGCTGGGCCAGGTGATTTCGTCACTGGTGATGATCACCGGTTACTCGATCATCGCCGTGCCCACCGGGATTTTCACCGCTGAACTGGCCAGCGCGATGCGCGGTGAACAGCTGCAAACCGACTGCCCGGTGTGCAAGAAAGACAGCCATGAGCCCAACGCAGCGTTCTGTTCGCGCTGTGGCAGCAATCTTTTCAAGAAAGTGGAATAAGCAAAGTTCTTTTTAATCTTTAAGGCGCTATGCGGGTGCCGCTATAGTCGCTGGCAAAGTGCCTCCCCTCTTCTCGAACAACAAGGAATGAGCAGTGAAAAAACTCGTTAGCGCCTCTCTGCTGGCCGCCGGCCTTGCCCTCGCGGGCGCCGTGCAGGCAGCCCCCGTCACACTGCTCAACGTCTCCTACGACGTGATGCGCGATTTCTACAAGGACTACAACGCAGCCTTCCAGAAGCACTGGGACAGCGAGCACCCGAACGACAAGCTGACCCTGCAGATGTCCTTCGGCGGCTCCAGCAAACAGGCGCGCTCGGTCATCGATGGGCTGCCGGCCGACGTGATCACGATGAACATGGCCACCGACATCAATGCCCTGGTCGATAACGGCAAACTGGTACCGGACAACTGGGTCACGCGCCTGCCGAACAACAGCGCGCCGTTCACCTCGGCCACCGTGTTCATCGTGCGCAAGGGCAACCCGAAAGCCCTGAAAGACTGGCCGGACCTGTTGAAAGACGGTGTGCAAGTGATCGTGCCCAACCCCAAAACGTCCGGTAACGGCCGCTACACCTACCTGTCGGCCTGGGGCTATGTACTCAAGAACGGTGGTGACGAAGACAAGGCCAAGGCCTTCGTCGGCAAGCTGTTCAAGCAGGCACCGGTGCTGGACACCGGTGGCCGCGCCGCGACCACCACGTTCATGACCAACCAGATCGGCGACGTGCTGGTGACCTTCGAGAACGAAGCGGAAATGATCGCCCGTGAATTCGGCCGCGATCAGTTCGAAGTGATCTACCCAAGCGTCTCCGCCGAGGCCGAGCCGCCAGTGTCGGTGGTCGACAAGGTCGTCGACAAGAAAGGCACCCGCGCAGCCGCCGAAGACTACCTGAAGTACCTGTGGTCGCCCGAAGGCCAGGAAATTGCCGCCAACAACTACCTGCGCCCACGTGACCCGGCAGTGCTGGCCAAGTACACCGACCGTTTCCCGAAAGTCGACTTCCTGTCGGTGGAGAAGACCTTTGGCGACTGGCGCACCGTGCAGAAGACCCACTTCAATGATGGCGGCGTGTTTGACCAGATCTACTCCGGTCAATAATCAAACGCGGTCATAACTGTGGGAGCTGGCTTGCCTGCTCCCACATTGGTTTTGCATTCGCCAATTACATCGGCGGTGTCACGCCATCCTTCCCGGCAGAGATCGCCTGGGCAGTGACTTTCCCGCCCGCCCCCTGCGACGCGAACAACACCACCTTCACGCCCGGCTTGAGCAACGTGCGATCCCCAGGCTCAAGGTTGACGATCGGCACATCATCCGGCACCACGATCTTCTGCTCGCCGCCCTTGTATCTGACGGTCAACGTGCGTCCGTTGCTGACCACCAGGTCGCCGACGGTGCCATTGGTCATGCTGCTGCCTTCCTTTAAATCGAACGCGCGATGCCCTTCACCCGTGCCGGCCATGGCCGGGGGGAATACGTGGACTTCAAGGGCGGTCAGGGTGCCGTCGGCATTGGGCATGGCAGCCGAGCCGATGTAGCTGCCCGGCTTGATCTGATCAATTTTGGTCAGGGTCACAGCGCGTACCTGGGTGGCCGGGGTGAGGTGCACGACGACGTCTTCGCCGCTGTTGACCTTGACGTGCATGGCATCCCCGTCCATCGCAGTGATGGCGCCGCGAACGCCAACGCGCGGGGCCTCGGCCGCGTGCGCCAGGCCCACCGCCATGGCAGCGGCGAGGGTTGAGGCCAAAATCATCTTGTTCAACGTGATCTTCATCGCAGTGGATTTCCTGTTTCGGCAGTTGTGACTGAATGTATCATTGCCCGACATAAGTAATATCACGCCGAACAGCCTACTCGTCCCAGGGCGTTGTCTCTACTCTCGCTCGCCATCCTCCCTTGCTTTATGAGAACACCATGAACGCTACGTCCCACGCTACAAGCAGCATGACCCGAGGCATGGTGATGCTGTTTGCGTTTTGCTGCGGCGCCATTGTGGCCAACATCTACTACGCACAACCGATCATCGAACTGATCGCGCCGGACATCGGCCTGACGCCCGCGATGGCAAGCCTGATCGTGTCGCTGACGCAGATCGGCTATGCCCTGGGCCTGTTTTTTCTGGTGCCGTTGGGTGACCTGCTGGAAAACCGCAAGCTGATGATCACCACCACCGTGGTCGCCATCGCCAGCCTGCTGGGCGCGGCATTTACCGAGCAGCCGAACCTGTTCCTGCTGGTATCGCTGCTGATCGGCTTCAGTTCGGTGTCGGTGCAGATCCTGATCCCGCTGGCCGCGCACCTCGCGCCCGCCGAATCGCGTGGCCGGGTGGTGGGCAGCATCATGGGCGGCTTGCTACTCGGCATTTTGCTCGCACGGCCGGTGTCCAGCCTGGTGGCCGACCACTTCGGCTGGCGCGCGATGTTCATGGCGGCCGCCGCGTTGATGGCGTTTATCAGCGTGGTGCTGATGCTGACCATTCCCAAGCGTCAACCCGACCACAGCGCCAGCTACGGCCAATTACTGCGCTCCCTGGGCACCCTGCTGCGTGAACAACCGCTACTGCGCCAGCGCGCGTTTTACCAGGGCTGTCTGTTCGCCACCTTCAGCCTGTTCTGGACCGCCGCTCCGCTGGAGCTGGTGCGCAGCCACGGTCTGAGCCAGACACAGATCGCACTCTTCGCCCTGGTGGGCGCCATCGGCGCCATCGCCGCGCCCATTGCCGGCCGTCTGGCCGACGCGGGCCACACCCATCGCGCCTCGCTGCTGGCCATGCTGTTTGCCGCGTTGAGCTTCCTGCCGGCCCTGGTGCATCCGTTGTACAGCGTCATCGGCCTGGCCGTGACCGGCGTGGTGCTGGATTTCTGCGTGCAGATGAACATGGTGCTCGGCCAGCGGGCCATCTACGCCCTCGACGCCAATAGCCGCAGCCGCCTGAATGCGTTGTACATGACCAGCATCTTCATCGGCGGCGCCTTCGGCTCGGCGATTGCCAGCAGCGTGTATGAACACGGCGGCTGGCTGGGCGTCATGCTGGTGGGCAGCGCATTCCCGTTGCTGGCGTTGCTGCGCTTTTTGAGTGCATCACGGCACGCGGCGGTCGCTACCGCCTAGGAACGCACCAACTTCTCCAAGGCCGCGTCCGCCAGAAATGACGAGCGGCTTTTGACCTTGTGCTCGCGCACATAGCGGTCGATACGCTGGATGACATAACCGGGCAAGGTCACATTGACCTTCTCGGTCCGGCCCAGATAGGGCGAAATGTCCAGCTCCAGCATCCCCCAGCCCATGCCGGCGTACGCTTCGTCGGCGTGGTGATTGGCCACCGACGTCGGCATTGGAATCACCCCACCCTCTGCGGCAATCTCCTGCAGCATGATGTGCGCGACTTCCACCGCTGCGTTGTATGCCTCTTCAAAACTGTCTCCGGCGGTAACAGCGCCGGGAATGTCTGGGATCTGGATGCCGGTGGCGGTGAAGTCATCGCCCCATTCGATACAGATTGGGTATTGCATGCATGCTCTCCTTAAAACTGAAACAGACCGGCGCGTTTTCTGATGCTGCTGACGGTGCCAAGCGGCAGATCCTTTTTGGGATGGGGCACCGGGATCGTGTACGGGTTATAGCGGTGGGTAAAAATATGATGGCTGCCCGTGACGCGATCCAGCACCCAACCTGCTTCCTGCAGTTCCTTGATCAACACCCTGCTTTGCACCTCGGCCTCCTTGGCTTGGCTCGATCAAAAATAACCCTAGAGTTATCTTTACTCAAGCACAACATTCACTTGGGTGACTGCCGGTTATGTGACGGGATATTGGGATAGCGAAGGACGATGCAGATCCAGTGTGGGAGGGGGCTTGCTCGGTCAGTCAATTCATCAGGCGACGGTTCCACCGCCATCGGGAGCAAGCCCCCTCCCACGCTGGATTTTCAGCAGGACTGACAAGAGATGTTCGACGGTATCTTCCAGAGCGCCGGAATTGTCGAGTACGTACAACCCGGCGTCATTGCCGGCGATCATCTGCGCCGTGAACCGCGCATTGCGCGCCAGCCGTTCCTCAATATCGGCCAACGACTCACGCCCCCGCGCGATCAGGCGCTGGCGCAACAGGGTGTGATCCACCGCCAGCAACAGCACCCCCATGCCCGGGTAGCGCTCGCGGGTTTGCGCCAGATGCGCACGGGAGCCGTTGACCAGCACGTCCTCCCCCGCCGCCAGCCAATCGTCGATCTCGCGCGGGATGCCGTAGGACAACCCATTGGCCTGCCAACTGAGGGCAAATGCGCCCTGCGCCTGCAGCGCGGCAAACTGCTCCGGGGTCACACCCTGCGCCGCCTCGCCCACCGCCTCCGCCGAACGCGTGATGACGCGGCGCACGATGCGACAACCGCGCTCGGCCAGGCGTGAGCGTGCGGCGTCCAACAGGCTGTCCTTGCCCGAACCCGACGGCCCGATGAGATAGATCAACCTGCCGGCCATCAATACACCCTGTTTGCTTGTTTTCCAGACATGGGGGCTACCTTACCGGAGCGCGGACCGCCATACACCCATTGGCAGGCGGAGTCGGGAATACCTCGGTTTGATGGCCGAATAGAATTTCCTGTAGGAACTGGCTTGCGAGATGGAAAAAGCGACCCGAAGGTCGCCTTTTGTCATTGCGCGTACTGCTTGCTCAAGCCCGGCGGCACGCCCTGCACGTCGGTTTCTTCCCATGGCCCGTTCGGGCTGATGGAGCGGCTCCAGCCGTTGCTCCAGCGATAGTAGGTGCGCTGGCGGTAGAAGGTGTCGGGCTGCTCTTCCAGCACATACACCTGCATCTTGCCGTCCCAGTGGCTGGCGGCGCCAGGTGGCGGGGCGAAGGTTGGGGACTTGCTCGGCACAGGCTTGGGCTGTGGCGTGACCGGGCCGGAAGGTTGAGTGCTCGGCTGCGTCGACGGGCCCGTTGGCGGGATGGTCGGGCCGGTGGGCACCGGAGGTGGGCGGTGGACCGCGCAGGCACTCAAGCCGAGTACGAGGCTGAGCAGGGTGATGCGTGCAATGGCGGTCATGGGCGTTTCCTCGAAGTTACGGGTCCGGACTGTCGATGGTCAGCGGCTGCAACGCAGTGGTGCTGCTGGCCAGGGGTTGGCTGCGGCCGATCCACTCGCCGGCGGTTGGAATACCTGCCCGGGATATGCGCGCAACCAGTTGGACTTCAGGGAAGTTGGACAGTTTCAACGACGCCATCATCGCGTCGGCATCCCCCAGTTCAACGGTGATCGGCAGCTCGGCGACGGTCACACGCTTGACCGCCAGCGGCGCGGGCGGGCCCTTTACCGCGCGGGCGAAGATGAACACGCTGTCGGTGGGCAAAACGTTGGCTTTTACCTCGGCGGACAGGTCCACGCGCACCGTCATCACCGACTTTTGCGCCACCACGCCGCCGCCCTCCTTGAGTTTCTGCGCCGCGCGGTCGATGCCACCCTGCAGTGCGGCGCGGGAGTTGTCTTCGGCCGGCAACTGCGCCAACAGGCGGTTCCAGTAGTCGATGGCTGCCTGATAGCGCTGGCCCTCGAACGCGGCGATGCCAAGCAGGCCGAGGCTGGTGACTTCCTTCGGGTCCAGCTTCAACGCTTCGTCCGTGAGTGCCTGAATCCTGGGCGACCATTGTTTGTTGTCGGCAAAATACTGCGCCTGCGCCCACTGCCCGAGCAGTTCCGGCCTGCGCCCGGCCAGGGCCACGGTGCGTTCGAACACCCTGGCGGCATCGGCAGAACGGCCCTGACCCATATAGGCGCGGCCAAGGAAATACAGGCCTTCGGCCGAGTCGGGCTGGGCCGCAGCGGCGCGCTCCAGGCGGTGGGTCATGTCTTCCATGGACACCGGCGGCCGCGAGAATTCGCGGGTCAGTTCAACCTTGTCGCTGGCGCCGTAGTGCAAGTACAGCGCAACGCCCAGCACCGGGACCAGAAACGCCGCCAACAATGGCAGCGGTTTGCCCAGGCGCGACTCGCGGGGCGGCTGCACGCCTTCAGTGTCGGCCAATAATTCGCGCGCAGCTTCGGCACGGCCAGTCTCCAATTGCGCAGCGTCGAGTACGCCTTCCTGCTGCTGCACTTGCAGCTCGGCGAGGCGCTCCTGATACAGCGCGACGTTCAGGGCGGTGCGATCCTCTTCACGCTGGGCACGCCGGTCGCGCAACACGGGAATCAACAGAAAACTCAGGGCGGTCAACAGCAGCAAGCCGGCGGCGAGCCAGAAATCAATCATCGGTCTTGGCATCCAGCAAGTGGTCGAGACGTTTGCGCTCCTCAGGGGACAGCGCGTCGGATCCATCGGTCGGTGCAGCACGCCGACGACGCACGATCACCGCCATGACGACCAGCCCCGTCAGCAACAACCCGGCAGGCCCAAACCAGAGCAGCGCGGTTTTGGCGTTGAGGGCCGGTTTGTAGCGCACGAAATCACCGTAGCGGTCGACCATGAAGTCGATGATCTGCTGGTCGTCCTTGCCCTCCCCCAGCATGCGGAAGATCTCTTTGCGCAGGTCGGCGGCGATGGGCGCGTTGGAGTCGGCGATGTCCTGGTTCTGGCACTTGGGGCAGCGCAGTTCTTTGGTCAGTTCGCGAAACCGCGTGCGCTCGGCGTCACTGGCAAATTCATAGGTATCGATGGCAGCGTGGGCCACACCGGCCAATCCCAGGACCAGCACGGCAGCGGCAAGCAGGCGCTTCATGGCTTGGCCTCATCGACCAGCGCCTGGTACTTGGCGGCCAGTTGCTCGCGCCACACCGCCTCGTCAATCACGCCGACGTACTTGTCGCGGATCACGCCCCTGGCATCGATGAAGAAGGTTTCCGGAGCGCCGTACACGCCAAGGTTCAACCCGAGGTTGCCGTCGTCATCGCGAATATTCAGTTGATAAGGGTTGTGAAACTCGGCCAGCCATTTCAGCGCGGCGGCGTTGTCGTCCTTGTAATCGATGCCGTAGATCACCACGCCCTGCTCGGCCAGCTTGTTCAACACCGGGTGCTCGACGCGGCAGGAGATGCACCAGGTGCCCCACACGTTGACCAGCGCCGGCTTGCCCAGCAGGTCGGCGCGGGTCAGGGTTTTATCGCCCTGCACGCTGGCCAACGAGAAGTCGGGAAACGGCTTGCCGATCATGGCCGACGGCAACTCGGCGGGGTTCAGGTACAGCCCGCGATAGAGAAACACCGCCACCAGCAGAAACAGCACCAGTGGCACCAGCATCAACCCTCGCTTCATACCGCAGCTCCTTGCAGGCCGAGGGCTTCGCGCACCCGGGTTTTGACTTTGATGCGATAACGCCGGTCAAGCGCTGCCAGCAAACCGCCTGCGCCGGTGAGCAGGCCACCGAACCAGATCCAGCGCACGAACGGTTTGACGTGCACGCGCACCGCCCAGGCGCCCTCGCCCAACGGTTCGCCCAGGGCCACATACAGGTCTCGGGTAAAACCGGCGTCGATGCCGGCTTCGGTCATCATCGAACTCTGCACCGTGTACAGGCGTTTTTCCGGGTGCAGCACGGCCACTTCCTTGCCGCTGCGGATGACGCGCACGGTGCCTCTGTCGGAGGTGAAGTTCGGCCCCTCGAAGTGCCTGGCGCCTTCGAAAATAAACTGGTAACCGGCCAGGTCCATCGATTCGCCCGGCGCCAGGCGCAGGTCGCGCTCGGCGCTGTTCTGGCTGGACAGCACTACGCCCAGCGCGCACACCGCAATGCCCAGGTGCGCAATCTGCATGCCCCAGTAACTGCGAGTGAGGCCCGGCAGGCCTTTGATCAAGCCTTTGTGGCGCGTCTTGTCGACGAGGTCGCGCGCACCGGCGAGCAATACCCAGCCCGCCAGCAGGAAGGTGGCGAGCACCGCCCAGTTGAAGTCGCCATAGGCAATGCCTGCGATCACCGCCAGGGCCACGCTGCCCAGCAGCACCGGCAGCAGCATGCCGGCCAGCCACTTCAGCGGGGTGTCTTTCCAGCGCACCAGCATGCCGATTGCCATCACCACCATCAGCAGGCCCATCAATGGAATGAACAACGCGTTGAAATACGGCGGGCCAACTGACAGCTTGGCGCCGCTCAGGGCATCCAGCACCAGCGGATACAGGGTGCCGAGCAGGATCATCGAGGCGGCCACCACCAGCACCAGGTTATTGCCCAGCAGCAGGGTTTCCCGCGACCACAGGTTGAAGCCCACCTGGCTCTTGACCACCGGTGCGCGCAGGGCGAACAGGGTCAGAGAGCCGCCGACCACGAACAGCAGGAAGATCAGGATGAACACGCCCCGCGCTGGGTCGGACGCGAACGCGTGCACCGACGTCAGCACCCCCGAACGCACGAGGAACGTGCCGAGCAGGCTGAGGGAAAACGCGGCGATTGCCAGCAACACCGTCCAGCTTTTGAACACGCCGCGCTTTTCCGTGACCGCCAGCGAGTGAATCAGCGCAGTGCCCACCAGCCAGGGCATGAACGAGGCGTTTTCAACCGGGTCCCAGAACCACCAGCCGCCCCAGCCGAGTTCGTAGTAGGCCCACCACGAACCCAGCGTAATGCCGATGCCGAGGAAGGCCCAGGCGACGATGGTCCATGGCCGCGACCAGCGTGCCCAGGCCGCATCGAGGCGTCCGCCGAGCAAGGCAGCGATGGCGAAGGCGAAGGCCACGGAGAAGCCGACGTAGCCCATGTAGAGCATCGGCGGGTGCACGATCAGGCCGATGTCCTGCAGCAACGGATTAAGGTCGCGCCCGTCCAGCGGGATCTGCGGCAGGATGCGGCTGAACGGGTTGGAGGTCATGATCAGGAACAGCAGGAAACCGATGCTGATCATGCCCATCACCGCCAGCACGCGGGCCAGCATCACCTGCGGCAATTGGCGCGAGAACACCGACACGGCGAAGGTCCAGCCGCCGAGGATCAAGGCCCACAGCAACAGCGAGCCTTCGTGGGCACCCCACACGGCGCTGAACTTGTAGTACCAGGGCAAGGCGCTGTTGGAGTTGTTGGCGACGTAGGCGACGGAAAAGTCGTCGGTCATGAAGGCGTAGGTCAGGCAACCGAACGCGAACAGCAGGAAGGCAAACTGGCCCCAGGCGGCCGGCTGCGCCAGGCTCATCCACAGCCGGTCGCCGCGCCAGGCGCCGAGCAACGGCACCACGGCCTGCACGACGGCGAAGCACAGGGCGAGGATCATCGCCAACTGGCCAAGCTCCGGAATAAACAATGCGGACGTCATGGCTTAACCTCCCTGGCCGGGGTTGGCGCGGATTGGCCGCTGTCTTTAAGGGCTTTGGTCACCTCGGGCGGCATGTATTTTTCGTCGTGCTTGGCCAGCACTTCATCGGCCACCACCACGCCCCTGGCGTTGAGCTTGCCCAGGGCAACGATGCCCTGGCCTTCACGGAACAGGTCCGGGAGGATACCGCGATAGGTGATGGTCACGGCCTTGTTGAAGTCGGTGACCACGAAGGTCACGTCCAGGGAGTCGCCGGAACGTTTCAACGAGCCCTTTTCCACCATGCCACCAGCGCGGATTCGCGTGTCCAGAGGCGCTTCGCCGTTGGCGATCTGGGTCGGCGTGTAGAAGAGGTTGATGTTCTGCTGCAGCGCACTCAATGCCAGACCCACGGAAATGCCGACGCCGGCCATGATGGCGAGGATGATCAACAGGCGCTTTCTACGCAGCGGATTCACTTTTCGGTCTCCCGGCGCAAACGACGCGCCTCTTGTTGCAGGTAACGCTTGCGGGCCAGGATCGGCGCGCCGACGTTGAGGGCCAGCACTGCCAGGCAGATGCCGTAGGCCGTCCACACATACAGGCCGTGGTGGCCCATCGCGAGAAAATCACTGAACGAGGCAAAGCTCACGGGCGTACTCCCAGGCAGCGCTGTATTTCGGCCTTGGCCCAACTGGCGCGGGCCTCACGCTTGAGCACTTCAAGGCGCATGCGCAGCAGCAACACGGCGCCGAAGAAGCAGTAGAAGCCCAGCACCATCAGCAGCAGTGGCGCCCACATTTCTACGGGCATTGCCGGTTTTTCGGTGAGGGTGAAGGTGGCGCCCTGGTGCAGGGTGTTCCACCACTCAACCGAGTATTTGATGATCGGGATGTTGATCACGCCGACAATGGCCAGCACCGCGCAGGCCTTGGCCGCGCTGTCACGGTTGCTGATCGCGTTGCCCAGGGCAATCAGGCCGAAATACAGGAACAGCAGGATCAGCATCGAGGTCAGGCGCGCATCCCACACCCACCACGAACCCCAGGTGGGTTTGCCCCAGATCGCACCCGTCACCAATGCCACGGCGGTCATCCACGCACCGATGGGCGCGGCGCATTGCAGGGCCACGTCGGCCAGCTTCATCTTCCACACCAGGCCGACGATGCCGCACACCGCCAGCATCACGTAGCAGGACTGCGCCAGCATGGCGGCGGGTACGTGGATATAGATGATGCGAAAACTGTTGCCTTGCTGATAGTCCGGCGGTGCGAAGGCCAGACCCCAGACCAGGCCGATGCCGATCAGCAGGAGTGCGGCGATGCTCAACGCCGGCAGCAGCTTGCCGCTGATGCCGTAAAACCATTTGGGCGAGCCGAGCTTGTGAAACCAGGTCCAGTTCATTGCTGTTTCTCACGGTTGCGTCTTGCCGTGGCAAAACGCTTAGGGTCTTTACTGGCCGAGCCAGACCTCATTATTCGCCAACGCTGATTTTCAGGCCGGCCGCTATGGCAAAGGGTGTCAGGGTTACCGCCAGGGCGGTCAGGCTGCCCAGCCACAACAGGTAACCGCTGGCCGGCAGCCCTATGAGCGCGGCCTGCAACGCACCGCTGCCGAGGATCAACACCGGGATATACAACGGCAGAATCAACAGGGCCAGCAGCAGGCCGCCGCGCTTCAAACCGACGGTCAACGCAGCGCCCACCGCCCCCAGCAGGCTGAGCACCGGCGTGCCGAGCAACAAAGACAGTAACAATACCGGCAGACACTCGACGGGCAAGCCCAGCATCATCGCCAGCAGCGGCGCAAGCAACACCAGCGCCAGGCCGGAAAACACCCAGTGTGCCAGCACCTTGGCCAATACCAGAAGCGGCAACGGGTGCGGCGAAAGGACCCACTGCTCCAGGGAGCCGTCTTCGAAATCACTGCGAAACAGCCCGTCCAGCGACAGCAGCACGGATAACAGCGCGGCCACCCACACCAGTCCCGGGGACAAGGTTTGCAACAGCCCGGTCTCGGGACCGACTGCCAACGGGAACAGCGCAATGACGATGGCGAAGAATACCAGGGGGTTGGCCAACTCGGCCGGGCGACGGCACAACAGCCGCGCCTCGCGGGCGACCAGCAGGGCGAACACACTCATGCCGGCCACCGGCTCAGGTCCAGCTCGCGGTAACCGGCGGGCATGTGCGCGAGGGTGTGGTGCGTGGTGAGCACTACGCTGCCGCCCTGCTCACAGTGCCTGGCCAGGTGCTTTTCGAGTTGGGCGACGCCTTGTGTGTCCAGAGCGGTAAACGGCTCGTCGAGGATCCACAACGGCGGGCCGGGCAGATACAGACGCGCCAGCGCCACGCGACGTTGCTGGCCGGCGGACAGGGTGTGGCACGGCACGTCTTCAAAGCCCTTGAGGCCGACAGCGGCCAGGGCCTGCCAGATCGCGTCGCGACTGGCCGGGCGATGCAGGGCGCAGAGCCAGCCGAGGTTTTCTTCAGCGCTGAGCACGTCCTTGATCCCGGCAGCGTGGCCGATCCAGATCAGGTTGCGTGCAAGCTCGCGGCGTTGCTCGTCCAGCGGTTTGCCGTTGAGCCGCACCACGCCTGCAGTCGGCTGCATCAACCCCGCGAGCAGGCGCAGCAGACTGGTCTTGCCGCTGCCGTTGGGGCCGCTGACCTGCACCATGTCGCCCGCCGCGATCCGCAATTCGAGGTGTTCGAACAGCAGGCGCAAATCGCGTTCACAGGCAAGCGCTATGGCTTCAAGAAGAGGGCTGGTCAAAAGATCGTGGGCCTTTACGGTTCAAGTCGGCGGTGCGGCGGCCGTTATAGAGAGCAGCACAATAACGGCTTTGGCGACTGATTTAGAGAGCGGGATCAAATGGTTGTGAGGTTTTTAGCGCTCTCTGTGCGCACGGGCGGCATTATACATGCGATGTCCTACGCTAAAGAGGGCAATTTCCCCAGAGATGGCGCGCACGATGACCGGTGAAATCAACCTTCCCACGCTTGCTCCCGTCCCGGCGGCAGGGCCCAGTGCTGCGCCCGCGGTGGGCCAGTTGCTGAAACTGCTGGAGCCACAGGTCGGGCTGATCGACGCGGGAAAAACCGCGAATGCCGAAGTCATCGCGCTCAAACAAGGCGGTGAGGCGTTTCAGTTGCTGCTCAAGCTGACGCTCGACGGCGGCCGCCAGACGCTGGTGCAGGCCAGCAGCCCGCAACCGCTGCCGTTGGGCAGTAACGTCGCAGTCAGCCAGACGCAGGCAGGCAACCTGACGTTGAGTCTGCAGCAGGCCATGAGCGCCAATGTCGCCGCCCTGACCAGTCTCGACACCGAGCAGTTGCCGGTCGGCACGCTGTTGCAGGCCAAGGTGCTGACCACCCAGGTGCTGCCCCAGGGCACTGCGCAACCGGCGGTCTACCGCTCGCTGGTCACGGTGCTCAATAATGCCTTGGCTGGCGCCACACTGACCGTAGAGAGCCCGCAGCCGTTGCGGGTGGGCAGCTTGCTCAGCGCCGTGGTGCAGAATGCGCAAACGCTGAATTTTGTGCCGCTGAGCGGGCTTCAGGACCAACTGGCCGTCACCCAGCAGCTCGCGACCCAGCAAAGTCGTCAGGGCTCGCTGGATGCGGTGTTCACCGCCCTGCAGAACCTGCCCCGTGGCGACAGCGTCTCAGCCGATCTGCGCGCAGCGGCCGACCGCTTGTTGGCGGCATTGCCGGATCTGGCCCAGGTGAGCAATCCCAAGGTGCTGGCGCAAGTGATCCAGAACAGCGGCGCTTTTCTTGAAGCCAGATTACTGGTCGGGCAAAACCCGCAGATTCCGCCGCTGGATATGAAAGGCGCGCTGCTGCGCCTGGTCGCCGACCTGCTGCCCGCCCTGCCCGCGTCCACCCACCTGGGCGCCATTCTTGCCGCCAACACACTGGCCCAGGCCATGCCGAATTTCGTGCGCAGCCCGCTCGGTACGCTCGGACAGGTCGGCGCGCGCCAGGCGCCCGCCGGCTTCCCGTTGCCCGAGCGGCTGATGGCGAAACTGGAAGGCGAAGGCGATCTGGAAAACCTGCTGCGCCTGGCGGCCGGAGCGATTTCCCGGCTACAGAGCCATCAACTGTCGAGCCTGGAACAAACCGGCCTCACCGCCGATGGCCGCCTGCAAAGCACCTGGCAAATGGAAATCCCCATGCGCAACCTGCAGGACATCGTGCCGTTGCAGGTCAAGTTCCAGCGCGAAGAGCCCGCGCCGGACAAGGATGAGCCCGAACGCAAGGCCAGCAAGGACGCCAGGCAGATGCTCTGGCGCGTCGAGCTGGCGTTCGACATGGAGCCGCTGGGGCCGTTGCAGGTCCAGGCGCAGTTGAGCCAGGGCAAACTGTCCAGCCAGTTGTGGGCGACACGGCCGTTTACGGCCAGCCTGATCGAAAGCCATCTGGGCACGTTGCGCGAACGCCTGGTGACATCCGGCATCAACGTCGGCGACCTCGATTGCCATTTGGGCACACCGCCACGCGGCCCCAAAACCGGACTGGAACAACGCTGGGTGGATGAAACCGCATGAATGACGCCCACTCACCCCGCCAGGCGATTGCCCTCAAGTACGACGGCCAGCAGGCACCGACCCTCACCGCCAAGGGCGACGACGCCCTGGCCGAAGCCATTCTCAAGCTGGCCCGGGAAAACGAAGTGCCCATTTATGAGAATGCCGAGCTGGTGAAGCTGCTGGCGCGCATGGAACTGGGCGACAGTATTCCCGAAGAGTTGTACCGCACCATCGCGGAGATCATCGCGTTTGCGTGGACGCTGAAAGGTAAATTCCCGGTGGGCTACGACCCGGATGCAGGGCCGGTGGAGCGCGACGTTACCGAACGCGGCGACGATTACTGAAGCACCCATAACTCAATGTGGGAGGCTCAGCCAAATCTTCGACTTAGCACGTTTGCGCAGCAAACTGGCGCCTCTGTGGCGGGCGCGTTCTCTGTGGCGAGCGGGCTTGCCCTAATGCCGTTCAGTTAAGCGCAGATTCCCTGTGGCGAGCAGGCTTGTCCTGCGTTGGGTTGCGCAGCAGCCCCAAAGCCAGGCGCTGAGCCGTATCAGGTACACCGCGTTTTGCTCGATTGGGGGGCGCTTCGCACCCCAACGCGGGGCAAGCCCGCTCGCCACAGAGATTGGGTTACTTGAAACTTCAGGCTTTAAAATCAACAGGTTATTTTTTGTTTGATACAAGCGAGGGCTTACCCTCGCCCACAGTGGGATCGGTGGTCAGTTCAAGACTTCGCTCAAAGGGATGAAGCTGACGCGGTCTCCGAGAGCCAGCGTGGTGCCTTCCAGCACTTCCACAAAACCCTCGGCCCACGCCGCACTGCGCAGCACGCCGGAGCTCTGGTTGCGGTAGATGATCGCCTGGCCCTGCTCGATGCGCCCGCGCAGGTATTCGCGGCGGTTGCCGGGCTTGGGCCAGACGAATCCCGCCGGTACGTCGAAACGCAGCGGCTCGACGTCAGGCACGCCCTGGCGGCGCAACAGGTAAGGCCGGGCCAGCAGCGCGAAGGTCACCAGGGTGGACGCTGGATTGCCGGGCAGGCCGATCACCGGCACGCCACGAAAATGTCCGAACGTCAGCGGCTTGCCGGGTTTGATCGCAAGCTTCCACAGGGCCAGTTCGCCCTCTTCACGCAGAGCGATGCCAAGGAAGTCCGCTTCGCCTACGGAAACACCGCCGGTGGACAGGATCAGGTCGACGCTGCCAAGGCCTGCCAGGCGCGTACGGGTCTGTTCAAGATCATCCGGGAGGATGCCGGCGTCGATCACTTCACAGCCCATGCGCGTTAGCCAACTGCACAATACGCGGCGATTGCTGTTGTAGATCTGGCCTGGGCCCAGGGGCAGCCCGGGTTCGATCAACTCATCACCGGTCGACAACACGGCCACGCGCACGCGGCGCACCACGTCCAGGCGATCACGTCCAAGCGACGCAGCCAGCCCCAGCTCTATGGGGCCCAGGCGCGTGCCGGCGGCCAGGACCTTATCGCCGACGGTGGTTTCCTGGCCCTGGGGGCGGATGTTCTGCTGCGCCTGCAACGGCTCGCTGAAACTCACGCGCTCATCGGCGTGAACCACCGCGTTTTCCTGCATTTCCACGCAGTCGGCGCCCTCCGGCAGCGGCGCACCGGTGAAGATCCGTGCACAAGTACCTGCCGCCAGCGGCCTCGGCGCCTGGCCGGCGAAGATGCGCTGGCTCACCGCCAATGGCTCGCCATTCCAGTCCGCCAGACGCAGCGCGTAGCCGTCCATGGCGCTGTTGGGCCAGGGTGGCAGGTCGAGGGTGGACACCAAATCCTGCGCCAGCACACGGCCATCGCCGTCAGCCAGCATCAGCACTTCGCGCTCGCTAATGCGCGCTGCGTCAGCCATGTCCAGCAAGCGTTGCAGGGCTTCTTCCACCGGCATCAGGGCGCCGGTCTTGCCGGGCTTACCCACGTGATTCACAGGGCTCGGCCTGCTTCAAATGGGGTACGAAGTTGCAGGGCCGATGGCGGTTATCCAGTTGCTCAGCGAGGATGCCGTCCCAGCCGGTGCGCACCGCGTTGGTGGAACCCGGCAGGCAGCACACCAGCGTGCCATTGGCCAGGCCGGCGAGGGCGCGGGACTGCACGGTGGAGGTGCCGATATCGGCCACGGAAATCTGGCGAAACAGCTCGCCAAAGCCATCGACCTGCTTGTCGAGCAGGCAGCTTACGGCTTCGGGGGTGCTGTCGCGGCCGGTGAAGCCGGTGCCGCCGGTGATCAATACCACTTGCACCACGTCTTCGGCGATCCAGTGGGCCACCTGGGCGCGAATCTTGTAGAGGTCGTCCTTGAGCAATACGCGTTCGGCCAGACGGTGGCCGGCGGCGGTGAGACGGTCAACGAAGACCTGGCCCGAGGTGTCGGTGTCCAGGGTGCGGGTGTCGCTGACAGTCAGTACGGCAATATTCAGGGGTACGAAAGGCGCATCAGCCTTGGCTTTCATGGCTCGGTCCGGTTGTCGAAGGAACAGCCCGGTGTTATATCACAGGCCCCTGTTGAGCTGCCGCTGCGGAGCCGCCATGTCTGTTGATTCTTCCCCACTGCCCTGCTCGGTCCTGCTGCTGGCCGGAGGCCGCGGCCAGCGCATGGGCGGTCAGGACAAGGGCCTGCTGGACTGGCGCGGCCAGCCCCTGATCGCCCACCTGCAGCGCCTGACGCGACCGCTCACCGATGACCTGATCATCTCGTGCAACCGTAACCATGAACGGTACGCGCCGTATGCCGATCAACTGGTGAGCGACGACGATGCGGATTTTTCCGGGCCTTTGGCAGGCATTCGTGTGGGACTGGCCGCCGCACGTCATGCGCATTTGCTGATACTCCCGTGCGACGTACCGCAGATCGATGCGCGATTGCTTGCCGACCTTCGTGAGACGGCGCAACGCAATCCTCGGCTGCCGGTCATGGTGCGCCATGGCGAATACTGGGAACCCTTGATCTGCATTATTCCCACGGCGCTCGGAGCCGAAGTGCAACGGGCCTGGGACGCCGGTGAGCGCAGCCCGCGCAGAATCTTCCTGCAATGCGGTGCAATCGGCCTGCAGTGCCCGACTGATGACCCGCGCCTGGCCAACCTGAATACGCCGGACCTGTTGCTTCAAAGGTCCGGCGTGTCAGAATGAGCCTCGCACAAGGAACTTGCAGGCGTCTTACACGTCTCAAGGTCAGCCATTAAGAAGCAGTATTCTCTCGGAGACAAACTCATGACTCAACGGACCATCGCCGCTCTCATGCTTGCACTGGGCCTTGCCACCCTCGCCGGTTGCGCCTCGCCGACAGTGATCACCCTGAATGACGGTCGCGAAATCCAGGCCGTCGATACCCCGTCGTTCGACAAGTCGTCGGGCTTCTACGAGTTCGAACAACTGGACGGCAAGCGCACCCGCCTGAATAAAGACCAGGTTCGTACCGTTAAAGAGCTGTAAGCCCACGGCTTGCACACAAGGCCCGCCTCGCGCGGGCCTTTTTGTTTGTGCGGGTTACCAGTCGAGGGTGATACCGCTGCGAAAACTGCGTTGCTGTCCGGTGACCGGGTCGATAAACCGCACGCCCTGGGCCAGCAGTTTGAGGGGGTTGGCATAGTCGTCTTCGGCATCCTTGATCACGTCCGGATAGAACGGATCGTTGCAGATACTCGCGCCAAGCGCCGTCATGTGCACGCGCAACTGGTGCTTCTTGCCGGTGACGGGAAACAGGCCGTAGCGCCACAATCCGGCGTTTTTTTCGCGCACTTCCACCGCCGTTTCGGTATTGCTGACGCCAGGTCCTTCCTGCATGCGAAAGAACGGCTGGCCCTCCACCAGGCGACTTTTGTGCACCAGGGGAAAGACGAGGTCGGGTAAGGCCGGGGCGATGGCTTCGTAGAATTTGTCGATGCGCCGCGTGGGAAACAGTTGCTGATAGGCCGAGCGGCTGCGGGGGTTGGCAGAAAACAGCACCAGCCCGGCGGTGTGTCGGTCAATCCGATGCAGGGGCACCAGCGAAGGGTTGTCCAGGCGATGAATCAGACGGCGTAACAGGGTCTGTTCGACGTACTCACCGGCAGGCGTCACCGGCAAAAAATGCGGTTTGTCGGCCACCACCAGATGTTCGTCGGCGTAGAGGATGGTTTCCTGCACCGGGATCACTTTCTCGTTGGGCACTTCACGAAAGTAATGGATGCACAAGCCCTCTCTGTAGGGCAGTTGCGTGTCGATCGCCTTGCCGTCGCTGTCCAGCACCCTGCCACGGGCGATACGGTCCAGCCATTGCTCACGACTGATCGCCGGAAAATGCGCACACAGGCATTCGAGCACCGTAGGCCAACGGCCAGGAGGCAAATACAAGGTACTGGCTTGGTGCCGGGAGGCGGAAAAACCGGAAGTGGACATGCGTGAGACCTTGGCTGAAACAGGCCGGCATTATCCCGCATGGAGCGGGATTGAGCCTAGGGCAGATCTCAGGCCTTGACCAACTGCGTGCGCAGAATCGGCGAGGCACTGGCGGCTTCGGTGAACTCCTTGAGCCAGCGCAACACGTCTACCGCTTCCCAGCGACCAGGATCATAGAGCGCGTACAACAAGCCCTGGTAACCCACCACATCCAACTGTTTGTGATAACCGGCACGCTGAAACAATGCCTCGATTTCCGCAAAGCAGGTGTTGAAGTGCACTTTGTTGAACGGCGTCTTGCCTTCCGTGACCAGGCCGTCCAGGCGCAGCTCGCTCACCGCATCGCGCACAATGTCGACGGACATGCGATTGACGCTGCTTTTCAGTTGTTCAACATTCACCACGGGCGTTCCCTCAATTCAATCGCTGTACAAACATACAGTAAAGTAATATTCGGAAATCCGCCATGGCCTGTATGTCAGCCGAGGAAGGCAATCACCTGGGCAGTGTCGAACGGCCAGTCGAGTTCGGCCCCCGTGTCCACCCGGCGAAGTACCGGAATCCTTAGGCCGTAGAGGTCGGTAAGGTCCTTGGGAGCGGTGATATCCACCCGTTCGACCCACAACCCGTGTTCGACCAACGGCATGATTTCGGCCTCGGCTATCTCACAAAGATGGCAACTCAGGGTGCCGAACAGCTGGCATTCAGGCAGCATGATGTGGGGACCTGATCAAAAAACAGGCACTCATTCTAAGCGTTTCAGGTGCCCGGCACAGCCTTGCAAGGCTCACGGCCCCACCGCCCGCATTCAGCGCAACCGCGAGGCCCGCGCACCAAGGTGCGGCAAAAGCGTCGGCAGACAATTACACTGAACCTTCGGCACCGCCCGCGACTCGAAACCACACGTACCGATCAGCCCATCACGGAGATAACCATGGCCAGAAAAACAGCACAGACCGCCCAAGAGATACTCATGGCGGATTTTCAAACCCTGGTAAGCGATACCGAAAAGCTGCTGGACGACACCGCCATCCTCGCCGGCGACCAGGCTGACGAGCTGCGCAGCAAGATCCACGAGAGCCTGCTCAAGGCTCGCGAAACCCTGCAAACCACCGAAGATTCCCTGCGCGAGCGCGGGCAGGCGGCCGTCACCGCGACTGAAGATTACGTGCAGGCCAACCCCTGGCAGTCTGTCGGCATCGCTGCCGGCGTAGGCTTTTTGATCGGTCTGCTGGCTACAAGGCGCTAAATCATGGCTATCGGCGAAAGCGGCTCGTCCACGGGCCAAGGTTCGACTTCACGACGTCTGGGCGCAGCCGTACTGGGCTTGCTGCACAGTCACGTCGAGTTGTTTGGCATCGAATTGCAGGAACAGAAAGCCCGTACCGTCAGCCTGCTGCTGTTCGCCGGCCTGGCGCTGGTGTTTGCGCTGCTATTACTGGTGGGGCTGTCGACCCTGGTGATGATCCTGGTGTGGGACACCGGTTATCGTCTGACCGGCATTATCTGCCTGTGTGTGTTCTACAGCCTGGCTGCAGCCTTCTGCGGGGTGCGTTTGAAAGCGGCGGTGTTCGACGAATCCACGCCGTTCCACGCCACCCTCGAAGAGCTGGCCAATGATCGGGAGCGCCTGTTGCCATGAGCCGCAATGAAGTTGTGAACACCGACTCCCGCCGCGACATGCGCAAGGCGTTGATTCGCCTGCGCATGGAAATGCACCGCCAGGAGATTCGCCACGAGTCCCAGCAATTGATGGCGCCCCTGCACAAGATGCGCGACATGCGTCATAACTGGCAGGACAGCCTGGGCGTCAAGCACGCGCCACTGTGGGGTATGGCAGCGGTGACCCTGATGGGATTCTTCACCGGCAAGGGTGCCAAAAGCGGCAGCATCAGCAGCGTGACACGCTTGGTGCGGCTGGGCGCCGGCTTGATCCCGCTGATCAAACTGGCGATGGCAGGCGCTTCACGCAAACGCTAAGCGTTGCTGGCTGCAATCTTGCAAGTATCGTCAAAGATAGAAACGGCCCGGCCCTCGATATCGAGGGTCGGGTCTTTTTTTGCCCACGTGCTAAGGAGGCCCCGTGATCGACGGGCAACCGCTCGCCTGTTTCCAGCCGTTTATCGATACCGCAACCGGGCGCATTGCCGGCGTCGAAGCCTTGGGTCGCCTGCGCCAGGCTGACGGGAGCCTGCAATCGGTAGGCCCGCTGTTCGCCGACCCACGCACGCCGGGAGCGGCGTTGCGTCGCCTGGACCGGCGGATCCGCGATAACGCCCTGAGCCGCCTGCATGAAGCGCCGCAGGACTGGTTCCTGAGCCTGAATATCTCGCCTCGCTGGATCAATCGCCTGCGCCCGGGCCAGGCACTGCCGAGCCTGAAGCAGCTGCAGACCCACGGTGTCGACCCACGACGCATTGTGTTCGAGATCACCGAGCTGGGCGGCAATATCCAGCGCCTGGCCGATGTAGTGGTGCGTTATCGCGAGGCCGGTGCGCGTATCGCCATTGATGACTTTGGCGCCGGCTATTCCCAGCTCGACCGGGTGCTGGCGCTGCAGCCGGACATCCTCAAGCTGGACATGCGGCTGTTCCAGGCGGCGGCCGAAGGCGGGCCGAGCAGCGATGTCGTGCGGGCACTGGCGCAGATGGCGGAAAAGACCGGCTGCTGGATCATCGCCGAAGGCGTGGAAACCGAAGCCCAACTGAGCTTCGCCCTGGAATGTGGCTCGCGCTATGTGCAGGGCTACCTGTTTGCCCAGGCACAGTTGGACTGGTTTGCCACCGATACCTTCGTGCCGCGCTTTGCCCACCTTCGCAACGCGTACGTGCAGCAGAAACTGGCAGAACGCGGGCGCGTCATGCACCTGCGCGAGCAATTGACGCAGCTGATGAGCATCCTGCAGGGCTGGGCCCAGGGCCAGGCGCCGCTGAACCAATTACCGCCCCTGACGGATTTCCCCTGGCTGTTGCGGTTCTACCAGTGCGACCGCCACGGTACCCAGCTCACACCCAATATCGAATGGCGCGAGTCTGCCTGGCACAGCGACAGCCACTACCTGGGCCACAACTGGTCATGGCGCCCGTACTTCTATCACTTGCTGGCCGAAGGCTGGGAAGAGCGGCGCCTGATCCTGTCCTCGACCTACCGCGACGCCACCACCAACCAGTACTGCCTCACGGCCGGACAATTCTTCGACAACGGTCAGCGTTTGCTGTTAATCGACATCGATGCAGCCGGTCTGTAGATTTTTGCTTGCCCCGCCAGGGCGGAACCGGGAAGCTGGGCGGGTCATTCACCGCACGGAGAGTAACCGCCTTGGATTGGCCCACCCTGCTGACCCGCGAACGTCTTGGAAAACCCCTGCACAGCCCCGAAGAACTAGGCCGCAGCCCGTTTCACAAAGACCATGACCGCATCATTTTCTCCGGCGCATTCCGCCGCCTCGGCCGCAAGACCCAGGTGCATCCGGTGTCGAGTAACGACCACATCCACACGCGCCTGACCCACTCCCTGGAAGTCAGCTGCGTCGGCCGCTCCCTGGGCATGCGCGTGGGCGAAACCCTGCGCAGCGCCCTGCCCGACTGGTGCGACCCGAGCGACCTGGGCATGGTGGTGCAATCGGCCTGCCTGGCCCACGACATCGGCAACCCGCCATTCGGTCATTCGGGCGAAGACGCCATCCGCCACTGGTTTCAGCAGGCCGCCGGGCGTGGCTGGCTGGACGACATGAGCGGCGCCGAGCGCAACGACTTCCTCAATTTCGAAGGCAATGCCCAGGGCTTTCGCGTACTCACCCAGCTGGAATACCACCAGTTCGACGGTGGCACTCGCCTGACCTACGCCACCCTGGGCACCTACCTGAAATACCCCTGGACCGCACGCCACGCCGATGCCCTGGGCTACAAGAAGCACAAGTTCGGCTGCTATCAGAGCGAGCTGCCGATCCTCGAACAGATCGCCCACAAGCTCGGCCTGCCGCAACTTGAGGAACAACGCTGGGCTCGCCATCCGCTGGTTTACCTGATGGAAGCCGCAGACGACATCTGCTATGCCTTGATCGACCTGGAAGACGGCCTGGAAATGGAGCTGCTGCAATACGCCGAGGTCGAGTCATTGCTGCTCGACCTGGTGGGCGACGACCTGCCGCAGACCTACCGGCAGCTGGGCGCCGAGGATTCGCGGCGGCGCAAGCTGGCAATCCTGCGCGGCAAGGCCATCGAGCACCTCACCAACGCAGCCGCGCGCGCCTTCGTTGAACAGCAGGACGCCTTGTTGGCCGGCACCCTGCCGGGCGATCTGGTGGAGCACATGCACGGCCCGGCCAAGCGCTGCGTACTGGATGCCAAGGACATGGCGCGCAAGAAAATATTCCAGGACAAGCGCAAGACCCTGCATGAAATCGGCGCCTACACCACGCTGGAAATCCTGCTGAACGCTTTTTGCGGTGCCGCCCTTGAGCAGCATGGCGGGCGTACGCCGTCGTTCAAGAACCGGCGCATCCTCGACCTGCTGGGCAACAGTGCGCCGGACCCGGCCTGGCCGCTGCACGCCTCGTTCCTGCGAATGATCGACTTTATCGCCGGCATGACCGACAGCTACGCCACGCAAATGGCACGGGAGATGACTGGGCGTTCGAGCCCGAAGTGAGCATGGGATCACGCCGCCTGTTATCTGAGCAGAAATTGCCTACGACGCTAACAGAGCGGCCTGATCGAATTCGCGCAGTTATCCAAAGAATAATCGCGCACGCTTCTGGCCGACTCAGCGAGTCATTCCCAAGCCCCCCTATCGCCGCTTGACTGCCCCGTGTGCCTTCCATGCCCGCTCGCACCGTTCGAATCCTGTTGGTGGAGGATCATCCCTTTCAACTCCTGGCCACCCAATGCCTGCTCAAAAGCTTCGGCTTCGAGCAACTGACCCTCGCAGAAAACGCTGAACAAGCCATCCATTCGATGTGCACCGCCACAGCCCCTTTCGATCTTATGCTCTGCGACCAGTGCCTGCCTGACCTGCCGGGGCTGGAGCTGGTGGAAATTGCCAGCCGCCAGCATTTCATCACCGGTGCCATTCTACTGAGCGGATTGCCAGCGATGGAGCTCTCCAACCTGACCCTGCAAGCCTTGCAACGCGGCCTGCCCATTCTTGGTTATTTACCGAAACCATTAAACAAGGACGAACTTTCAATGTTAATGGCGCCACTATTTCAACGCTGACTGTAGGATTTTAAACATCAGGCTGCGAAAAAAATTACTTGAAAAGCAACGTGATCTGCCTCGTGCCACCGGTTATTACTTTTCATCAAAATTTGCTTACACCAGATACCACAAAGCCTTAACGCTGCGTAGGTTGCCACCTTTTTTCATGTAGGAATTTTCCTGTTTTATACCTGTCTCCCCAAGGCTCATGCTCACCCCTCATCTTCTGAGCTAATGTGCCCGCTTTATTTGCACTTGCATGGAATGTGATTATGAACACCGTTTTTATCATTGATGACCATCCCGTTATCAGGCTGGCGATTCGAATGTTGCTGGAACATGAAGGTTATAAAGTCGTTGGTGAAACGGATAATGGCTGCGACGCCATACAGATGGTGCGCGAATGCATGCCCGACCTGATCATTCTGGACATCAGCATTCCGAAACTGGATGGCCTGGAAGTGCTCTGCCGTTTCAACGCCATGAACACGTCGATGAAGACTCTGATCCTCACCGCCCAATGTCCGACGCTGTTCGCCACGCGCTGTATGCGCTCGGGCGCCGACGGCTACGTGTGCAAAGAGGGTGACCTGAGTGAGCTGCTGAGTGCCATCCGCGCCGTACTGTCCGGCTACAACTATTTTCCCAGCCAGGCATTGAATGCCGGCAGCGCGGACGGCAACGACGCGGAGGAACTTGAATTATTTAAAATGGTAAATGACAGGGAACTGATGGTCTTGCAACTTTTTGCCCAGGGCCGTACTAACAAGGAAATAGCAAAAGGCATGTTTTTGAGTAATAAAACCGTGAGCACTTATAAAAAACGCCTTATGCAAAAACTGAAAGCCAAGTCCTTGGTAGAACTTATCGAGATGGCAAAACGAAACGCGCTAGTGTGAGAAAGCGGATGCCCAGCCGTATAAAGGACTATTTGGTTATATTAATTGCCGGCGTGTGCTTCAGCACGACCGCGCCCGCCGATCATCAAACCGGCCCGGAACACTTCACCTTACTGAGCCGTGCGGGTGCCGTTCAACTGGAGTCTCGACTGGACAGGACACAGCGCCAATGGTTGCAGAACAAACGCGAACTGGTGCTGGGGACTGCTGCGCCCGACTACCCGCCCTTCGACCTCACCTCCAGCGGTCGCGACTACGAGGGGTTGACCGCCGACTACGCAGGGCTGCTGGCCGATGCCCTGAACCTGCCCATCACAGTATTGCGCTATCCCACACGTGAGGCAGCAATCCGCGCCCTTGAATCGGGCGACATAGACCTGCTGGGCTCCGCCAATGGCTTCGAGGCCGCCAACGCGAACCTCGTGCTGTCGGAGCCGTACGCGGTGGATCAACCCGTGCTGGTGACCCGCGAGGGAGAAACCCGCAGCCTGAACGATAACCTGGCCGGGCTGCGCTTGAGCCTGGTGTATCACTACCTGCCGCTGGACGAAGTGGAAAAGCTGTACCCGCAAGCGCACATCAGCACCTATCCCTCGTACCAGAACGCCTTGAATGCAGTGGCGTTCGACCAGGCCGACGTGTTTCTGGGCGATACCATCTCCACCCATTACATGATCAATAAGGGCTACCTGAAGAATGTGCGCATGGCCAATTTCGGCAAACATGAAGCCTATGGTTTCAGCTTTGCGTTACGCCAGGACCAACGCATCCTGCTGTCCCTTGTCGATTCGGTACTGGCCGCGGTGCCGATCAACGAACGAGACAGTATCGCCAAGCGCTGGAGTGCCGGCAGCGATATCCTGCTGACGGACAAGAAGCTGCACCTGACGCCGCGCGAAGAGCGTTGGCTGCAGGAACATCCGGTGGTCAGCGTGCTGGTCAATGAAACCTTCGCGCCGCTGACCTTTTTTGACGCAGACGGCAAATTCCGTGGCGTCACCGCCGACTTGCTGGAACTGATTCAGCTGCGTACCGGCCTGCGCTTCGAGATTCGGCGCACGCGTGAAGTCAGCACGATGATCGAAGAGGTCAGCACCGGAAAAGCCGACATCATCGGTGCAATTATTCCCAGCGATGAGCGGGAGAACCAACTGAACTTCAGCCGTCCCTATCTGGAAAACTCCTACGTGCTGTTGACACGCAAGGAGCCCAAAGCCCCACTGAACCTGGAACAGATGGCAGGCAAACGCCTGGCGATCACCCAAGGCAACCCGCTGGTCAACATGCTCGCCCAGGACTTCCCGCTGATTCAACAGGTGGAGGCCGGCGATACCTTCAAGGCCTCCGAACTGCTGGCACAGGGACAGGTGGACGGCGCAGTTAATTCGCTGGTGATCGCCAATTACCTGCTGTCTTCCCAGGTGTTCCAGGACAAGCTGCAGATCAGCACCAGCATTGGCACCCTTCCGGCCACCTTTGCCCTGGCCACGTCGCGCGAAGCCACCGAGCTGAGTTCGATCCTCGATAAAGCATTGCTCAGCATTGCCCCGGATGAACTGGGCATCATCAACAGCCGCTGGCGGGGATACTCCACAGCCTCCGACAGCTACTGGCGCAACTACCACCGTCTGATCACGCAAATCATCATCGGCGCCGGGCTGTTACTGCTCACGTCCCTGACCTGGAACGCCTACATGCGCCGCCAGATCACCCAGCGAAAACGCGCTGAGCGGGCGCTCAACGATCAGTTCGAATTCATGCGCGCACTGGTCAATGAAACCCCGCATCCGATCTATGTACGGGATCGCAGTGGTTTGCTGCAGACCTGCAACGACAGTTACCTGCAGGCGTTTGGCGTCCAGCGTGAAGACGTGATCGGCAAAAACGTGACCCAGATGAACATGGCCATCGAGGCGGAAGCTGCGCAGTACCACGCCGAATACCAGCGAGTCGTGGCGCAGGGCAACCCGCTGATTCTGGATCGCACCCTGCATATCCAGGGCAAAAAGCTGACGATCTATCACTGGATTCTTCCCTATCGCGACTCGGTCGGGGAGGTCCAGGGCATCATCGGTGGCTGGATCGATATCAGTGATCGCCGCCAATTGTTCGACGAGCTGCGCGCGGCCAAGGAGCGCGCCGACGAAGCCAATCGAGCAAAAAGTACCTTCCTTGCGACCATGAGTCATGAAATCCGCACGCCGATGAACGCGGTGATCGGCATGCTCGAACTGACGCTCAAGCGCGCCGACCAGGGCCACCTTGATCGTCCGGCCATCGAGGTGGCCTACAACTCGGCCAAGGACTTGCTGGAGTTGATCGGCGATATCCTTGACATCGCGCGTATCGAATCCGGACGTTTGAGCCTGGCACCGGAGCGCGTGAATCTGCGAGAAGTGATTGAGTCGGTGGTGCGCGTATTCGATGGACTGGCGCGACAGAAAACCCTCAGCCTGCTGCTGGAGTTCAAGCCGGAGCAGGACGCTACCGAAGTGCTGATCGACCCGCTGCGCTTCAAACAGGTGCTGTCGAACCTGGTAAGCAATGCCATCAAGTTCACCGAACACGGGCAGGTAAAGATCAAGGTGGACGTGCAACCCACCGACCAGCCCCAGCAGGTGGAAATGAAGCTGGTGGTCGAGGACACCGGTATCGGCATCAGCCGTGACGACCAGATGCGCCTGTTCGAACCTTTCGCCCAGGCCGACAATTCCGGGCAACTGGCCAGGAGCGGTGCAGGTCTGGGGCTGGTGATATGCCGCAGCCTGTGCGCCATGATGGGCGGGCAACTGAGCCTGAGCAGTGTGCCGATGGTCGGCACCCAGGTGCATGTCCATTTGAAAATGCCGAGCCTGCAGCCGGTCGAGCGCGTGGACGAGCCAAAGCCGGCCGACCCCGCCCCTGCTGCGGTGCTCAACGTGCTGGTGGTGGATGACCACCCTGCCAACCGCTTGCTGATGTGCCAGCAACTGGGCTATCTGGGGCATCAGTTCACCGCTGCCCAACACGGTGCGGCCGGCTTCCAGGCGTGGCGTCAGGAACGCTTCGACCTGGTCATCGCTGACTGCAACATGCCGATCATGAACGGCTATGAGTTGAGCCGCTCGATCCGCGAATATGAACAGCGCGAGCAACTCCCCCCCTGTGTGGTGCTGGGCTTTACCGCCAATGCCCAGCCGGAGGAAAAACTGCGCTGCAAGGAGGCCGGCATGGACGATTGCCTGTTCAAGCCGATCAGCCTCACGGTGCTGGAGCGACAACTGGCGCAGGTCGAGCGACAATCCTGCGGCACGCCGCCGGCCTTCGCCAGCCTCGACCACTTGACGGGAGGTGACGCCCAATTGAGCCGCCGCCTGATGGAAGAGTTATTGAGCAGCAGTCGTGATGACCGTCAGGAGTTGATGGCCCTCACCGCGCAGCGCGCGAGCCTCCAGGCGTTCATCGAGCAGGCGCACAAGATCAAGGGCGCTGCACGCATCGTCCAGGCCGGCACTCTGGCCGCGCAGTGCGAGACCGTGGAACAGGCCTGTGCCCGGGAAGATGACTGGCCTGCAATCGAAGCGGCCATCAAAATCCTGGAAAAAGGCATGCTTGAGCTGGAGAGGACGCTGCTCATACAACTCAACAGCCTGAAGGCGCCAGGCTGATCAGCAATCCGTCAAACGTAGAAAAATCGCCGCCAGTTGTTCGATACCCGCCTGGTCCTGCTCGGTGAAGCGGGCCAGCGACGGGCTGTCGAGGTCGAGTACGCCAATCAACTGGCCATTCTTGACCAGCGGCACCACGAGTTCACTGTTCGAGGCGCTGTCGCAGGCAATATGGCCGGCAAACGCATGCACATCCTCCACCCGCTGGGTTTGTCGCGATGCCGCCGCCGCACCGCATACACCGCGGCCAAACGGAATACGCACACAGGCAATCTGGCCCTGGAACGGACCCAGCACCAGCTCTTCATTACGATTGAGGTAGAAACCGGCCCAGTTGAGGTCGTCCAACTGGTTGTACAGAAACGCGGAAAACTGTGCGCTGTTGGCGATGAAATCACGCTCATCCGCCAGCAGCGACTCCAACTGCGCGCATAACATGGCGTAGCCGTCCAGGCCGGTGCCTGCGTGTTGCAAATCGATCATGGTTGACGCTCCAGCAATTTGAGACCCACCCAGTAGCGGGCGAATTGATACGCGCAACGGCCGTTGCGGTTACCCCGTCCGGTGGCCCAGCGTACGGCGAGAATGTCGAGGGCTTCATCGCGCTGCCACTGCAACCCGGACGTGCTTGCCAGCTCGCCGATCCAGTGTTCGACCACATCGAGGAAGTGCTCCTGGGTAAACGGATAGAACGACAGCCACAAGCCAAATCGGTCGGACAGGGCAATCTTGTCTTCAACCGCTTCGCTGGGGTGCAGCTCGCCGTCGACGCGTTTCCAGTTGTCATTGTCGCTCTGGTTTTCCGGGACCAGGTGACGGCGGTTCGAGGTGGCATACAGCAGCACGTTGTCCGGCGCCTGCTCGAGCGAGCCGTCGAGCACGCTCTTGAGGATGCGGTAGTCGCCCTCACCGGCTTCAAACGACAGGTCGTCGCAGAAGAGGATGAAACGCTGCGGCAGCTTGAGCAATTGCTCGACCACGCGCGGCAGATCGGCCAGGTGGTCGCGCTCGATCTCGATCAGGCGCAAGCCGGCCTTGGCGTGCTCGGCCAGCAGGGCACGCACCATGGAAGATTTACCGGTGCCCCGCGAGCCCCACAGCAACGCATGGTTGGCAGGCAGGCCGTTAATAAACTGCTGAGTGTTGCGCGCCAGTTGCTCGCGCTGTTTGTCGACGCCGATCAGGTCGGACAGGCGCATGTCGAGGCTGACCTCCAGCGGCAGCAGGAAGCCGCTGCGGCCTTCGCGCTGCCAACGGGCGGCCAGGCACTGATGCCAGTCGATGGCTTGGCGGGGCGCGGGTAACAAGGGTTCCAGCCGCGCGAGTACCGCGTCGGCACGCTCAAGAAAAGCGTTCAATCGAGAGTCCACGTCTATTCCTCTGGCAAGTTCCTGCAAAAGATGGCGTATTGGCAGCCGTGCTGCTGGCCGCAACAGGCTGCACCTGTAAAAATAAACGATTCGTGCCGGGCAAGCCTTGGCTTGTGGATGTTCAGCTATGCTTGCCGGCGAAAGGAAACGTGAAGTGGTTCAACACTCGATGGATATCAGGTTCGCCCACCGCTTGTCTTATAAACAAGCCAAACTGACTGTGCTGGTAGGTTTCATCCTGGGAACCTTGCTCAGCCTTGGGCAAATTGGCATTGATTATGCCAGCGAAGACGCATCCATCAACCGTGAAATTCGCTCGCTGATCGAAATCAGCCATAACCCGGCGTCACGCATCGCCTACAACATCGACGCTGAACTGGCCAAGGAGTTGACGCTGGGCCTGCTGCACTCCCCCGCCATCATCCGTGCGCAACTGGTCGACAACAACGGCGTGATACTCGCGGACGTCAATCGGCCGCGCAGCGAAAGCACCTATCGTCCCATCAGCGATTTCCTGTTTGGCGCCAATCGCCAATTCGAAGACCGTCTGTTCCTCAGCCACATGCCCGACGAGTCACTCGGCGTGCTGTACCTGGACGTTGACACTTATGCCTTTGGCAGCCGCTTCCTGCGCCGCGCCGAAATCACTCTGCTCAACGGGTTCGTGCGCAGCCTCTTGCTGACCGGGATCCTGCTGGGCCTGTTCTACGTGATGCTGACGCAGCCACTGGTGCGCATCATTCGCGAATTGAGCGACCGCAAGCAGGCGCGCCTGGACTGCCCGCCAGGGCATGAGCAGGATGAGATCGGCGTGCTGGTCAACGTGGCCAACCAGCAATTTGACAACATGCAAACCGAAATCCAGCAGCGCCGCCACGCCGAGGATCGCCTCACCGAATACCTGGGGCAGCTGGAAGATATCGTTTCGGCGCGCACTCTGGAGCTCAAGGCCAGCAACCAGCGCCTGAGCCAATCCAACGATGAGCTGGAGGCGGCGAAGATGAACGCCCTGGGCATGGCACAGGCGCGGGCAGCGTTCCTGGCCAACATGAGCCACGAAATTCGTACGCCGCTCAATGGCTTGCTCGGCATGATCGCGTTGTCGCTGGACAGCCCGCTGAACGCCGAACAGCGCCAGCAACTGTCCATCGCCCACGACTCCGGCAAGGTGCTGGTGGACTTGCTCAACGATATTCTCGACCTCTCCAAGTTCGACGCGGGCCAGTTGGAACTGGAGCGCATCCCGTTCGACCTGGGTTCAATGGTGGAAGACACCGCCAACCTGCTGTCGCAGAATGCGGCGCCGAGCGTCGAGCTGACCTGCCTGATCGATCCGCAATTTCCGGCACAGGTGCTCGGTGACCCGACGCGGGTACGGCAGATCGTCAGCAACCTGCTCTCCAACGCCTTGAAGTTCACGCGCTTCGGCCGCGTGGATGTGCGGCTCAGCGCCCAGGGCGATCAGGTAAAAATCGAGGTCTGCGACACCGGCATCGGTATCGCCCAGGACGCGCAGGTAAAGATCTTCCAGCCGTTCACCCAGGCCGGCGCCGGCATCACCCGCCAGTTTGGCGGCACCGGGCTGGGCCTGGCGCTGACCCACAACCTGTGTGAAGCCATGCACGGACGGTTGAGCATCAGTTCCGAGGTGGGCTTTGGCAGCCAGTTCTGCGCCGAACTGCCGTTGCCCACCCATCTACCCGCCAGCCGACAGGCGCCGCTCAAAGGTGAAGTGCTGGTGATCACCCATACCGGCAGCGGCCTGACGGAGCTGCTCACTTCGCTGCTGCCGCACTGGGGGCTGACCACGCGCTGTTTGACGATGGATGACGACATGACCGGGCAAACGCCCGACCTGCTGATCACCGACTGCCCGGAATGCCTGTTCCGCATCCGCCCGGGCATTACCGCGCCCATTCTCGTGGTCACCGCCTACGGCAATTTCATGCCCGGCGAAGAGGTCGCCGCGTTCGCGCCCTTGCAGCAACAGGCGCGCCCTTTGAGCCGCAATGCCTTGTACCAGATCCTGCAACGCAACCTGCGCAGCGACACGCAGTTGGCGCTCGATACCGTGCAGCGGGAAGCCGCGCCGCTGGCGCACCGGGCGCGCATCCTGCTGGTGGAGGACAACCCGGTCAATCAATTGGTGGCCAAAGGCATGCTCGCCAAGCTGGGTTGTGAAGTGATCGTGGCGGCCCATGGCGGCGAGGCGCTCAAGTTTCTTGAGGAACAGCGCTTTGACATGGTGTTGATGGACTGCAACATGCCGGTGATGGACGGCTACGAAGCCAGCCGCCAGATCCGCCGCAGTGGCCGCTGGCCGGATCTGCCGATTGTCGCGTTGACGGCCAATGCGCTGTCCGAGGAACGCGAGCGCTGCCGAGCGGCGGGGATGGATGACTACCTGGCCAAACCATTCCGCCGCGAGGAACTCAATGCGCTGCTGGACCTGTGGGTTCCCGAGGCGGCAGCGCGGTGAGTTGCGCAAGGCACATGCGCGTCGCATCGCTCATTTGAGCAGCGCTTCAATCTCCAGGGTCAGGTCCTGTGGCTTGGTGGTTGGACCAAACCGCTTGACCTGCTGGCCATCGCGGCCAATCAGGAACTTGGTAAAATTCCACTTGATGCCTTTGGAGCCCAACAGGCCGGGCGCCTGTTTTTTCAGTTGAACGAATAAGGGGTGGGCATCGCTGCCGTTGACATCGACTTTCTTGAACAACGGGAAGCTGACGCCGAAGTTCAGCTCGCAGAACTCTGAAATCGCGCCTTCATCGCCCGGTTCCTGCTTGCCGAACTGATTACACGGAAACCCCAGCACCACCAGGCCCTGGTCCTTGTACTGCTGCCAGAGTTGTTCAAGGCCCTTGTACTGCGGGGTGAAGCCGCATTTGCTGGCGGTGTTGACCACCAGGATGGCCTTGCCGGCAAAATCGGCCAGGGTCTTCTGCTCACCCTTGATGGTGGTGCACGGGATGCTCAGCAGCGGGTCGGCCATGACAAAGTCTCGATCAGTGGAAGGGTTTGAAAAATAGCGGGCAACTCAATCGTGCGCAATTTACATCGATGGCGCTGATGGAGCGCAATCAGCATGCGGGAGTGAGCAAGGCCCCTCCCGCATTGGACTTCAGCGCGGCACGAAGTCCAGGCACACCGAGTTGATGCAGTAACGCAGGCCGGTCGGCGGCGGCCCGTCCGGGAACACATGGCCCAGGTGCGCATCGCATTTGGCACAGGTGACTTCGGTACGGATCATGCCGTGGCTGACGTCGCGAATCTCGATCATCGCGCTGTCGGCAATCGGCGCGTAGAAGCTGGGCCAGCCGCAACCGGAGTCGAATTTGGTGGTGGAGTCGAACAACGCTTCATTGCAGCAGATGCAGTGATAGACGCCGTCGGCTTTGGTGTCGTTGTACTTGCCGGTGAACGGGCGCTCGGTGCCCTTGAGACGGCATACGTTGTATTGCTCCGGATCAAGCATCGCTTTCCATTCATCAACGGTTTTCTGCAACTTATCCATCGGTACACCTCGGTCACTGAAAAACCCTGATCTGTGTCTTTTCCATGGATCAGGCGGCACGTATGATTGCGCCTCTTCAAAACGCCAGTCTGGCACCCGCGCCACCGCCATTCAAACGTATTTACAGGTGCGGACCGCGCAGGATTCACAGTACGGTAGTGTCTTCGCCGTCTGGATCGTTCATTTTCAGGATCACATCGCCATGCAGGTCAGCAAATCGAACAAGCTCGCCAACGTCTGCTACGACATTCGCGGCCCCGTGCTCAAGCACGCCAAACGCCTGGAAGAGGAAGGCCATCGCATCCTCAAGCTGAACATCGGCAACCCGGCCCCCTTTGGTTTCGAAGCGCCGGAAGAAATCCTCCAGGACGTGATCCGCAACCTGCCGACAGCCCAGGGCTACAGTGACTCCAAAGGCCTGTTCAGCGCGCGCAAGGCGGTGATGCAGTACTACCAGCAGAAGCAGGTAGAAGGTGTCGGCATCGAGGACATTTACCTGGGCAACGGGGTGTCCGAGCTGATCGTGATGTCCATGCAGGCCCTGCTCAACAACGGCGACGAAGTGCTTGTACCCGCGCCGGATTATCCGCTGTGGACCGCCGCTGTGACCCTCGCCGGCGGCCACCCGGTGCACTATCTGTGCGATGAAGGCGCCGACTGGTTCCCGGACCTGGCCGATATCAAAGCCAAGATCACTCCCAATACCAAAGCCCTGGTGATCATCAACCCGAACAACCCCACCGGTGCCGTGTACTCCAGGGAAGTGTTGCTGGGCATGCTCGAACTGGCACGCCAGCACAACCTGGTGGTGTTCTCCGACGAGATCTACGACAAGATCCTCTACGACGACGCCGTGCACATTTGCACCGGCTCCCTGGCCCCGGACCTGTTGTGCCTGACGTTCAACGGCCTGTCCAAGTCCTATCGAGTGGCGGGTTTCCGCTCCGGCTGGATCGCGATTTCCGGGCCCAAGCACAATGCCCAGAGCTACATCGAAGGCATCGACATACTGGCCAACATGCGCCTGTGCGCCAACGTGCCAAGCCAGCACGCGATCCAGACCGCCCTCGGCGGCTACCAGAGCATCAACGATCTGGTATTGCCCCAGGGCCGCCTGCTTGAACAGCGCAACCGTACCTGGGAGCTGCTCAACGACATTCCCGGCGTGAGCTGCGTCAAACCCATGGGCGCGCTGTATGCCTTCCCGCGTATCGACCCGAAGGTGTGCCCGATCCTCAACGACGAAAAGTTCGTGCTCGACCTGCTGCTGTCGGAAAAGCTGCTGGTAGTCCAGGGCACCGCGTTCAACTGGCCGTGGCCGGATCACTTCCGTGTGGTGACCCTGCCGCGTGTGGATGACCTGGAAATGGCCATTGGCCGTATCGGCAACTTCCTCAAGTCTTATCGCCAGTAACGAAAATGACACTGTACGGCCAGCTTTTGGTCGTACAGCGATTATCTGGCAACACTTCTCTGGCCGGCCCTGGGTCTGACCCATCCCTTGAACTCTCGGCAACCGCCAGGCCCCGTAAACACTAGGCCGCAAGGCGATTGAAAGCGCGTGCCGAGCGGTTTGTCAGGTAGGAAAATCCCTTCAAGGGTTTACATAAAAGGTGTAGGACACAGTTTGAAATAGTCGCCCGGTTGAATCACCCCAGGCTGCACCTTATATACCCCGCAGTACGCGACATATTAAGCATGAGGAGAACTCTACAACCATGATGCGCATCCTGCTGTTTCTGGCCACTAACCTGGCGGTCGTGCTGATTGCCAGCATCACCCTGAGCCTTTTTGGCTTCAACGGGTTCATGGCGGCCAACGGGGTTGACCTGAACCTCAATCAGCTGCTGGTTTTCTGTGCGGTCTTTGGTTTTGCCGGCTCGCTGTTTTCGCTGTTCATCTCCAAGTGGATGGCGAAAATGAGCACCAGTACCCAGGTGATCACCCAGCCCCGTACCCGACATGAGCAATGGTTGCTGCAGACCGTCGAGCAATTGTCCCGCGAGGCCGGCATCAAGATGCCCGAAGTCGGGATCTTCCCGGCCTATGAAGCGAACGCCTTCGCCACCGGCTGGAACAAGAACGATGCGCTCGTTGCGGTCAGCCAGGGCATGCTGGAACGCTTTTCCTACGATGAAGTGAAGGCGGTACTGGCCCACGAGATCGGCCATGTAGCCAACGGCGACATGGTTACCCTGGCGCTGGTACAGGGCGTAGTGAACACCTTTGTGATGTTCTTCGCGCGGATCATCGGCAATTTTGTCGACAAGGTGATCTTCAAGAACGAAGAGGGTCGCGGCATCGCCTACTTCGTGGCGACCATTTTCGCCGAGCTGGTGCTGGGTTTCCTGGCCAGTGCGATCACCATGTGGTTCTCGCGCAAACGCGAATTCCGTGCAGACGAAGCCGGTGCGCGTCTGGCCGGTACCGGGGCGATGATTGCAGCCTTGCAGCACCTGCGCTCCGAACAGGGCCTGCCGGTGCATATGCCGGACAGCCTGACGGCCTTCGGTATCAACGGCGGCATCAAACAGGGCATGGCGCGCTTGTTCATGAGCCATCCACCGCTGGAAGAGCGAATCGACGCACTGCGCCGTCGCGGCTGACGGTCAGGCAGTGACACTGAAAAGGGGCGACTTGATCGCTCCTTTTTTGTGGGTGCTTGAAACGCCATCGCGGGCAAGCCCTAATGTCAGTCAGTTAAGCGCAGATCCCCTGTGGGAGCGCCGGCGCGACAATTCGACTTACCCGCGAAGGCGTTGGCATGAACAGCGCAGACCTCAGCGCCGGTCCAGCCGATAGACGCGCTCCTCCAGTCGCGTGACGCCGTCCTGCACGAACTTCCAGCTCTCGCCCAGGATGTCCTGCTCTTGCAGCACATCCACGCTCCAGCCCTCACACAACAACGTGCGCACTTCGTCATCATTCACCGCAAAGGGCGGGCCGGCCTTTTGCACCTGGTCATAGTCGAGCGTGACCAACAGGCCTTTTGTGCCGGCCCCCAGCAGCGCAGTGAGATGCCCGGCATACTGCGCACGCATCAACGGCGGCAAGGCAATCAGCGCCGCGCGGTCATACAGCGCACTGCAATCACCCAGCGCCTGCGCATCCAGGACGAAGAAATCACCGCACCACAGCTCGATCAGTCCCGTCTGATAAACCTTGAAGGCGCCCTTCTCAACGACCTGTGGCGTCAGGCCCTGCTCACTGAAGAACGCCTGAACCGCCTGCTCCGACAGCTCCACGCCCATCACGCGATACCCCTGCGCGGCCAGCCAGATCAAATCCAGGCTTTTACCGCATAACGGCACCAGCACTTTTGCAGCCTCGGCCACGCCCAGCGTCGGCCAGTGGCGTTGCAGGTACGGGTTGACCTCGGGCAGGTGAAAGCCGATCTGATTGCGCGCCCAACGCGCTTGCCAAAATTCAGGCTGCATAAATCCCCCGGGAAATTCGATCAAAAAGCGCTAAAACTTATATTGGATTTAGATCAATGATCTGACTGAAGATGGCAGCATCTTAACCCTCAGGACCCTACGCATGTTGCCCAGCCTGTTCATCTCCCACGGTTCGCCCATGCTCGCCCTGCAACCGGGCGCCAGCGGCCCTGCTCTGCAGCGGCTGGCGGCAGAGCTGCCCAAGCCTGAGGCGATCGTGGTGGTGTCGGCGCACTGGGAAAGCACCGGGCTGCTGGTCAGCGGCAGTGCGGCGCCGCAAACCTGGCACGACTTCGGCGGCTTCCCTCGCGAATTGTTCGCGGTGCAATACCCGGCGCCGGGCGATCCGCAGTTGGCGAGCGCCATTGTCGAGCGGCTTCACGCAGACGGCCTGGAGGCGCAGATCGACGAGCGTCGCCCATTCGATCACGGCACCTGGGTGCCGCTGTCGTTGATGTATCCGGCGGCGGATATCCCGGTGGTGCAAGTCTCGCTGCCCAGCCGCATGGGCGCGGCCCTGCAAACCCGCGTCGGGCGTGCGCTGGCCAGCCTGCGCGAGCAAGGTGTGCTGTTGATCGGTTCCGGCAGCATCACCCATAACCTGGGTGAACTGGACTGGCGCGCCGGACCGGACAGCATCGAGCCGTGGGCCAGGGAGTTTCGTGACTGGATGGTGGAGACCCTCGCCGCCGATGACGAGGCAATACTGCACGACTATCGCCGCCTGGCGCCGCATGCGCTGCGCAGCCATCCCAGCGATGAACATTTGCTACCGCTGTATTTCGCTCGCGGTGCGGGTGGCCCTTTCAGCATCGAGCACCAGGGCTTCACCTTGGGTGCGCTTGGAATGGACATCTACCGCTTCGGTTGACGCCGGGTTTGCTCAGCCTTGCAGGTATTGGCCCTTGTACCGCCATCGGGAGCACGCCCCCCCTCCCACAGTTGACCGGGGACTGATCCAAAAAAATATCAGGCAAAAAAAATCCCCGAACCAGTCGGGGATTTTTTATGGGCGATCAATCAGCCGTAGCGGCAGATCAATCTTCGCGGTAGCGACGCAGCTTCAGCTGCTTACCGGCAACGCGCGTGTCTTTCAACTTGGTCAGCAGTTTTTCCAGGCCGTCTTCCGGCAGCTCTACCAGAGAGAAGCTGTCGCGCACCTGGATGCGACCGATGGCTTCACGTGCCAGGCCACCCTCGTTGAGGATAGCGCCCAGCAGGTTCTTGGCAGCGATACCGTCACGCGCGCCCAGCGCGGTACGGCAACGAGCGCGGCCTTCAGCCAATGGAACCGGAGCACGACGCTCACGATCACCACGGTCCGGACGGTCGCCGGTACGCTCTGGACGATCACCGCGCGGGGCGTTGTTCGGCACCAGTGGGCGTTCTTTCTCGATGGCTGCCAGGGTCAGGGCCTGACCGTTGGTAGCCTTGCGCAGCAAAGCTGCAGCCAGGGCACGTGGGGTGCAGCCGATATCGGCAGTCAGGCGGTCGAGCAGTTCGCCGTGGGTCGATTCAGCGTCAGCCACCAATGGCGACAGGCTATTGGTGAGTTTCTTGATGCGCGCATCGAGAACAGCCTGAGCATCCGGCAGGCGGACTTCGGCAACTTTTTGACCGGTTACACGCTCGATCACCTGCAGCATGCGGCGCTCACGCGGAGTCACCAGCAGCAATGCACGGCCTTCGCGACCGGCACGGCCAGTACGGCCGATACGGTGAACGTAGGACTCGGGATCGTAAGGCATGTCAACGTTGAACACGTGGGTGATACGTGGAACGTCGAGGCCACGAGCAGCAACGTCGGTTGCCACAACGATGTCCAGACGGCCATCCTTGAGGGAATCGATCACGCGCTCGCGTTGGTTCTGGGCGATGTCACCGTTCAGCGCAGCGGCTTTGTAGCCTTTGGCTTCCAGGGCACTGGCCAGGTCCAGGGTGGCTTGCTTGGTGCGCACGAACATGATCAGGGCGTCGAAGTCTTCGACTTCCAGCAGGCTCAATACAGCCGAGGTCTTCTGGTCAGCGTGAACCAACAGGTGAGCCTGTTCGATCGCGGTAACGGTCTGGGTCTTGGTCTGGATTTTCACGTGTTGCGGATCGCGCAGGTGGCGTTCGGCAATGGCACGGATAGACTGCGGCAGGGTGGCCGAGAACAGTACGGTCTGACGGGTCGCAGGCAGTGCCTTGAAGATGACTTCCAGGTCATCCATAAAGCCCAGCTTCAACATTTCGTCAGCTTCGTCCAGCACCAGGTGGTTCACGGTGGACAGGACTTTCTCGTCGCGACGCAGGTGGTCGCAGAGACGGCCCGGGGTGGCGACAACGATCTGTGCGCCGTTACGGATGGCTTTCAGTTGTGGGCCCATGGGCGCGCCGCCGTAAACGGCCACAACGGTAACGCCTGGCATTTGCTTGGCGTAGGTTTCGAAAGCGGTTGCTACTTGCAGCGCCAACTCACGGGTTGGCGCCAGGATCAGGGCTTGCGGTTCGCGCTTGGCAGGATCGATGCAGTGCAGGATAGGCAGGGCGAACGCGGCGGTTTTACCGGTACCGGTTTGCGCCTGGCCAATCATGTCCTGGCCGGCCATGATGATCGGGATCGATTGCTGCTGAATCGCCGAAGGTTCTTCGTAGCCGGTCGCGATGACGGCAGCGAGAATGTTCGGGTTAAGATTAAAAGCGGCGAAGCCGCCGGTTTCCTGGGTCATGGGTCTGCCTCTAAGTGCATCCGCAAAGACCCATGCTCCAAAGCTGCGCATGCCGTGTTGAGACTCAAGAGTCGCCCTGGCTGCTTTGTCGGCGGGGATTTGCGAAAACGAATGAATGAAAAAGATTCGTCAAGGAAGAGTCCGCTGTGCGGACGTGCAGCCGAAGCTGGCTTCGGGGAATTGCGCTACCTGAACGCGGCCCGGTTAAAGGCCGGCGCGCACTATACCGGAAATACCTGAAAAAGGGAGCTTTTTTTCGCGCAACGCACTGATGTACCGCGCTGCGTCACAGGTTTTGCAGATACCCGCAGCAGGGTCTGTTTTGCAAACGCCCGGCCCTGCTGGGCATAACGCTTAAACGATTCACCGATTGGATCGCACCTTCGGTCCGAAACCTTAACTCCCGCGCCCGAGGGCACACCCGATGAATCAAGCCAGCAGTAGCCGCGTCAGCCGTGAACTCCGGGGTCATGTCATGCTGTTGGGCCTGGACCGGGTGGCCAAGCGCAACGCCTTCGACCTCGATTTGCTCAATGACCTGAGCCTGGCGTATGGCGAATTTGATCGAAACGACGTCGCGCGGGTGGCCGTGGTATTCGCCCATGGCGACCATTTTACCGCCGGGCTGGACCTGGCCAATGTCAGCGGCGTGATGGCCGGCGGCTGGCAACCGCCGCCGGGGGGCTGCGATCCCTGGGGCGTGTTTGCCGGACCAAGGGTCAGCAAGCCGGTGATTATCGCGGCCCAAGGTTATTGCCTGACCCTCGGCATCGAGCTGATGCTGGCGGCGGACATCAACCTTTGCGCCAGCAATACCCGCTTTGCGCAAATGGAAGTGCAGCGCGGGATCTTTCCGTTCGGTGGCGCGACGCTGCGTTTTCACCAGCTCGCCGGCTGGGGCAATGCCATGCGCTGGCTGCTCACCGGCGACGAGTTCGACGCCCATGAAGCCCTGCGCCTGGGGCTGGTGCAGGAGGTGATGGCCAGCGAAGATCTGTTGCCGCGCGCCATCGAACTGGCCAGCCGCATCGCCCGCCAGGCGCCACTTGGGGTTCAGGCCACGCTGACCTCGGCGCGTCTGGCCCGCATGGAAGGCGAAACCGTCGCGGCCGCCGCCTTGCCCGCGGTGGTGGATCAATTGCTTAACAGTGAGGATGCCAGGGAAGGCATGCGGGCGATGATCGAGAAGCGGCCGGGGGTGTTCAAGGGGATTTGATGGCGGCACTGAGGGCCTCATCGGGGGCAAGCCCTAATGCCGTTCAGTTAAGGAAAATGTGTGGGCGTATTGTGGCGAGCGGGCTTGCCCCGCGTTGGGGTGCGAAGCGCCCCCAATCGAGCAAAACGCGGTGTACCTGATACGGCTCAGCGCCTGGTTTTGGGGCTGCTGCGCAGCCCAACGCAGGACAAGCCTGCTCGCCACAGGGAATCTGCGCTTAACTGAACGGCATTAGGGCAAGCCCCCGATGAGGCTCTGATAGTCACCTAAGTCGCCGGCCGAATCGCCTTGATCAACGGCTGCAACGAATACCCCAATCGCGGCGCCAAGGCCTCGGCACGCGCCGAGAGCGCCTCCAGCTCCAGTTCCTGATCCAGCTCCGAAGGCACCAGCAAGATCACATTGCCCTCCTTCACCGGCAGCTCCCAGTAATGCCGGTGATACAGCCCGCGCAACAGCGCTGCCCCCAACGGTTTGCCATCGTCGGTGGCCCATTGGTTGATCACCAGCCAACCGCCCGGGTTGAGCTTTTTCTGGCAGTTTTCCAGAAACGTCCACGCCAGGTGCCCGACGCCGGGGCCGACATCGGTGTAGAGGTCGACGAAAATCAAGTCAGCCGGCTCAGCGCTTTCCAGCAACTGCAAGGCATCGCCGATGCGGATATACAGGCGTGGATCATCGTCCAGCCCCAGGTACTCGATGGCGAGGCGCGGCACATCGGGGCGCAGCTCGATGGCTTCGACGTCTTCCAGCGGCAGGAACTTGAGGCATGCCTGGGTCAGGGTGCCGGCGCCCAGGCCGAGAAACAGCGCGCTGTCCGGCTGCTCATGGCACAACGCGCCAACCAGCATGGCGCGGGTGTAGTCGTACTCCAGCCAGCTCGGGTCGGCGGTGAACACGCAGCTTTGCTCGATGGCGTCGCCAAACTCGAGAAAGCGGTAATCGGCCACTTCCAGCACACGGATCATGCCGAAGTCATCATGGACCTCGGCCAGCAGGCGCTCGACACGCTCCTCGGTCATCACTACTCCTAAAGGGTTTACCGCACGGCAAAGGCGCGATTGTCGGCCAACCGGCGGCAACAGGTCACGCACTAATTGCTGATAACATTGGCGCCCGACCGTCAATCAGCCAATCGAGTTCATGATGAGCCAACCCTGGAGCCCCGACAGCTGGCGCGCCCTGCCGATCCAGCAACAACCCCGGTACCCGGACGCTGCGCACTTGCTGCAAGTGGAGCAGAACCTCGCCAGCTACCCCCCACTGGTGTTTGCCGGGGAAGCCCGCGAGTTGCGCCGTCAGTTTGCCGAAGTCACCGAGGGCCGCGCGTTCCTGCTGCAAGGCGGCGACTGCGCCGAGAGCTTTGCCGAGTTCTCCGCTGCCAAAATCCGCGACACCTTCAAGGTACTCTTGCAGATGGCGATCGTGATGACCTTCGCCGCCGGCTGCCCGGTGGTGAAAGTCGGGCGCATGGCCGGCCAGTTCGCCAAGCCGCGCTCGTCCAACGATGAAACCATCGACGGCATCACCCTGCCCGCCTACCGCGGCGATATCGTCAACGGCATCGGCTTCGATGAAAAAAGCCGCGTGCCCGACCCGGACCGTCTGCTGCAGTCCTATCACCAGTCCACCGCCACCCTCAACCTGCTGCGCGCCTTTGCCCAGGGCGGTTTCGCCGACCTGCACCAGGTGCACAAGTGGAATTTGGACTTCATCGCCAACTCCGCCCTGGCTGAAAAATACAGCCAGTTGGCCGACCGCATCGACGAAACCCTGGCGTTCATGCGCGCCTGTGGCATGGACAGCTCGCCGCAGTTGCGCGAAACCAGCTTCTTCACTGCCCACGAAGCGCTGCTGCTCAACTACGAACAAGCCTTTGTACGCCGCGACAGCCTGACCAACGATTACTACGACTGCTCGGCCCACATGTTGTGGATCGGCGACCGCACCCGTCAGCTCGACGGCGCCCACGTCGAGTTCCTGCGCGGGGTGAACAATCCGATTGGCGTCAAGGTCGGCCCGAGCATGAACCCTGACGACCTGATCCGCCTGATCGACATTCTCAACCCGAACAACGATCCCGGCCGCCTCAACCTGATCGCGCGCATGGGCGCAGGCAAGGTCGGCGACCACCTGCCCCACCTGATCCGCGCCGTGCAGCGTGAAGGCAAGCAGGTGCTGTGGAGTTCGGACCCGATGCATGGCAACACCATCAAGGCCAGCAGCGGCTACAAGACCCGCGACTTTGCGCAGATCCTCGGCGAAGTGAAGGAATTCTTCCAGGTGCACCAGGCCGAGGGCAGCTATGCCGGCGGGATTCATATCGAGATGACCGGGCAGAACGTCACCGAGTGCATCGGCGGCGCACGGCCGATTACCGAAGACGGTTTGTCGGACCGCTACCACACCCACTGCGACCCTCGGATGAATGCCGATCAGTCGCTTGAACTGGCGTTCCTGATTGCCGAAACGCTGAAGCAGGTCAAGCGCTAAGACCGTAGCTGGAAATGCCTGCTGACGGACTGCCTGTGGCGAGCGGGCTTGCCCCGCGTTGGGGTGCGAAGCGCCCCCCCATCGAGCAAAACGCGGTGTACCTGATACGGCTCAGCGCCTGGCTTTGGGGCTGCTGCGCAGCCCAACGCAGGACAAGCCTGCTCGCCACAGGGAATCTGCGCTTAACTGAACGGCATTAGGGCTTGCCACAGTCAAGCACAATCAAGCCCTCCAACCACAACCCAAGTTACTTTCGCAGAGGGTCATCCCAAAAATGCCGTTGGCTTTCCTGCTCCACGTCGGCGCGGCTGAGCCCAATGTCCTTGAGCGCGTCGTCGTTCAGGGTCGCCAGTAACCGGCGCCCCCGGTACACCGTGTGCCAACGCACAATGCCCTGAAACAGCCCGGCCAAAGGCCGCTTCGCGATCAACACAAAACCTTTTTGACCTTTCATCTTCTCGCCCTCCTGTGGGGATGACGAAAGTGTGTGCCTGGCTCTATGATCAATCCAACGAATGTTTCTTATGCAATACATCTCGGAGATTGATCAATTGTCCGGCTACCCGAGCATCGACACTGACGTGCTGCGCACCTTTGTCGCCATCGCCGACCAGGGCGGCTTTACCCGCGCCGCCGAACGGGTGAATCGCACCCAATCGGCGGTGAGCATGCAGATGAAACGCCTTGAAGAGGATGTGCTGCAACGCAAGCTGTTCGAACGTGACGGTCGACAGGTACGCCTGACGCCCGAGGGCCAGGTGCTGCTGGGCTATGCGCGGCGCATCCTGAAACTGCACAGCGAGGTGTTCAATACCCTGCGCGAGCCGCATATGGTGGGGCTGGTACGCATCGGCACGCCGGATGACTACGTGATGCGATACCTGCCGGGGATTCTCACGCGGTTTTCCAAGGCTTATCCGCTGATCCAGATCGAGATGCACTGCGAGGCCTCGAACGTGCTGATGCAGCGCCGCGACCTGGCCTTGACGGTGATCAGCCGCCAGCCCGGCGACGATGTCGGTGAACTGCTGCGCACCGAACGAATGGTGTGGGCCGCCGCCGCGTGCTTTTGCGTAGACGAACACGATACCCTGCCCCTGGCGGTGTCCGGCGTTGAGTGCTTCGGCACCCAGTGGAGCCAGGCCGCGCTGGAAAGCGTCGGGCTCGATTACCGGCTGGCGTATCACAGCTCCAATGTGGCGGCGATCCAGGCCGTGGTCAGCGCCGGCCTGGCGGTGATGGTCAGCCTGGAAAGCCTGGTGACCGAAGACCTGCGCATACTCGGCAGCGAAGACGGCTTTCCGCCGCTGCCGTCGATGAACCTGCGGCTGCTGCGCAACCCGGCGATGGCCTCGCCCATCACCGAGTGCCTGGCGCAATACATCCTCGAAGGCTTCAGACTTTAAAGGTCAGCATCACCGCACACACCACCAGAAATCCGCAGAACAGCCCGCGCAGCACGCGCTCCGGCAGCGCATGGGCGACCTTCACACCCCAACTGATGCTCAGCAGGCCGCCAACGGCCAGGGGCACGCCGATTGCCCAATCCACTTCGTGGTGCCAGGCGTAGGTCACCAGGGTTACGCCGGTGCTGGGCAATGCCAGAGCCAGTGACAAGCCTTGCGCGACCACCTGGGTGGTACCGAACACACTGGTCAATACCGGCGTGGCAACCACCGCGCCACCGACGCCAAACAGCCCGCCCATGGCGCCGGACGCGGCGCCCAGTACGCCCAACCAGGGCCAGGAATAACGCATCTGCGCCGTCGGCGGCGCGTTACGTGTGAACATGCGCACCCCGTTGTAGGCCGCCAGCACCACCAGAAACACAATAAAACCGATGCGCATCACGCCTGCGTCCAGCCCCACCGCCCAGATCGAACCGAGCCAGGCAAAACTGAAACCCATCACGCCCAGCGGCAAGGCATGCCGCAATTCAATGCGATTACGTTGGTGGTAGCGCCACAGGGCCAGCATTACATTCGGCACCACCATCACCAGCGCCGTGCCCTGGGCGAGTTGCTGGTCCAGGCCGAACAACACGCCGAGCACCGGGATGGCAATCAGCCCGCCGCCGATCCCGAACAAGCCGCCCACCGTGCCGAGGGCTGCGCCCAATACCAGGTATATCGCTAAATCCAACACCGCTCGTTACTCCACAATCTCAAGCCTTGCATGCTACGCAGTCGGCTATGGCGTGGAAACGCACAGCAACGCACAATGGCTATGCCAATCTCGCATAAGCCTTCGCCCATGAACCCGAACACCCTGACCGATCAACTGGGCCTGTTTCTCGACGTACTGGAAACCGGCAGCTTTTCTGCCGCCGCACGGCGCCATCCGCTGACGCCTTCGGCAGTGGCTCGGCGCATCGACAGCCTGGAAAGCTCGGTGGGCAGCCGCTTGTTTCAACGCAGCACCCACGCGGTGGTGCCCACCCCCGCGGGCCTGGCTTTTGCCGAACGAGCGCGCAGGATTGTCACCGAGTTGCAATTGGCACGGGCCGAGGCGGTGTCCCTGAGCCATGCGCCGGAAGGCCTGATTCGCGTAGACGCGCCGGCAGCCTTCGGCCGACGCCACTTGGCGCCAGTAATCGCTGACTTTTTGAACGTGTACCCTGGGCTGGACGTGCACCTGCATTTGATCGACAGTTTTGTTGATATGCAGGGCGCGCACCTGGGCAAGGTCGACCTGGTGCTGCGTGCCGGGCATATCGTCGATACCCGGCTGATCGCTACGCCCCTGGCGAGCATCGTGCGTATCGCTTGCGCCAGCCCGGCGTACCTGAAAAGCCGCGGCACGCCCACCCACCCTCGCGAGCTGAGCGAGCATGACGGCCTGGACTGGGACGGCCTGGCACCGATGTTCGCTTGGCGCTTCGAACTGGACGGGCGCCGCGCCACCTGTCGCCCGCAGCGCATCCGCATGAGCGCCAACAATGCCGAAGCACTGTTGTCCGGCGCGCTCGCCGGGCTGGGGATCGCCCACCTGCCGACCTGGCTGGCCAGTGAGTACCTGGTGCGCGGCGAGCTCTTGCCGCTGTTCTGCGAAGGCGGCTTGCCTAGCCCGGAAACCACCGGGATTTACGCGCTGCGTCTGGAGCAACAGCCCAATGCGCGCAGTCGATTGTTGCTGGAATACCTGAAATCCCGATTCAGCCCGGTCCCTCCCTGGGATCTGGCCCTGCAAAGTGGCTTGGTCTGACCGACTGGACAGAATTATCTGGCGCATTAAAGGTTTGCCCGCTAGATTCCAGGCCAGATACGTTTTTTTCGAGGCACCGCCATGAGCAAAAATCCTGACCCTTGCGAATCCCTGCTGCTGGATAACCAGCTGTGTTTCGCCCTGCACTCCACCTCGCTGCTGATGACCAAGGTCTACAAGCCTCTGCTGCAAGCCCTCGGCCTGACGTACCCGCAGTACCTGGCGATGATGGTGCTGTGGGAAGAGGATGGTTTGACCGTCGGCGAAATCAGCAGCCGCCTGTTGACCGACCCGGGCTCCCTCACCCCGCTGCTCAAGCGCCTGGAAGCCGAAGGCCTGCTTAGCCGCACGCGCAGCCGTGAAGACGAGCGCGTGGTGGTGGTGGAATTGACTGCCGCCGGCCGCGCCTTGCAGGAAAAAGCCATGGGCATTCCGCAGTGCATCCTCGGCGCCAGCGGCCTTGAGCTTGAGCAATTGCGCCAGTTGCAGGCTGACTTGGTTGCTCTGCGCAGTCATCTGCAGAACGCAATCTAAAGGCACCAAAGCACCAAAAATGTGGGAGCGGGCTTGCTGGCGAAGGCGCAGTGTCAGTCACTGAATTTATTCACTGATACACCGTTTTCGCGAGCAAGCCCGCTCCCACATTGGGTTCTGCGGCGCGTCATTATTCAAAACCTAAAACATTTTTGTAAATTTATCTTGCGCACTAAACATTGGCGCTATACATTCAACTCACCAACTAATTAGCGCGCAAACATTTAGCGCATAACATCCAGAGGACGACACCATGCAAACTCTCTATACCGCAGTAGCCACCGCCACCGGCGGCCGTGATGGTCGTGCTGTTTCCAGCGACAACATCCTCGACGTAAAACTCTCCACGCCCAAGGAATTGGGCGGCGCCGGTGGCCAGGCCACCAACCCTGAACAATTGTTCGCTGCCGGCTATTCGGCCTGCTTTATCGGTGCACTGAAATTCGTCGCCAGCCAGACCAAACGCAAAATCCCGGATGACGCTTCGATCACTGCCCACGTCGGCATCGGCCAGATCACTGGCGGTTTCGGCCTGGACATCGACCTGCACATCAGCCTGCCGGGCCTGGCCCAGGACGATGCGCAAAGCCTGGTCGACGCGGCTCACCAAGTCTGCCCGTACTCCAACGCCACCCGTGGCAACGTCGATGTGCGCCTGCACGTAACCGTCTAAATGACCTCGGCCGCCCCTGGAGAAAGAAATGAACACAATTGGTAAAGCGCTCACCGGCACCCTGCTCGCCCTGTCCATCACCAACGCCTTTGCGGCGACCGGTGAGGTCGAACACAACACCCAGGCCTTTCTGGATGTGTTGAACGCAGGCACCGGTAAACCGATGGAACAACTGACGCCGAAGGACGCCCGCGCTGTACTGACCGGCGCCCAGGCCGGTGTGAAGCTGACCCTGCCCAAGGCGGATGTGAGCCAGAAGACCATCCAGGTCGATGGCCAGCCGCTGGACCTGACCATCGTGCGGCCAGCCGGGGTCAAGGGTACATTGCCGGTGTTCATGTTTTTCCACGGCGGCGGCTGGGTGCTGGGGGATTACCCGACCCATGAACGCCTGGTGCGGGATTTGGTGGTGGGTTCGGGGGCTGTCGCGGTCTTTGTCAATTACACGCCTTCGCCGGAAGCGCATTACCCGGTGGCGATCAACCAGGCCTACGGCGCAACGAAGTGGGTCGCCGAACACGGCAAAGAGATCAACGTCGACGGCAAGCGCCTGGCGGTTGCGGGCAACAGTGTCGGCGGCAACATGGCGGCGGTGGTCAGCCTGATGGCCAAGGACAAGGGCACGCCGGCGATCAAGTTCCAGCTGTTGCTGTGGCCAGTGACCGACGCCAACTTTGACACCGGTTCCTACAACCAGTATGCCGAAGGGCATTTCCTCACCCGCAACATGATGAAGTGGTTCTGGGACAACTACACCACCGACGCCAACCAGCGCGCCGAGGTCTATGCCTCGCCACTGCGGGCCACGACTGATCAGCTCAAAGGGCTGCCACCCGCGCTGATCCAGACCGCCGGTGCGGACGTGCTGCGTGATGAAGGCGAAGCCTATGCACGCAAGTTGGACCAGGCCGGTGTACCGGTCACCGCCGTGCGCTACAACGGCATGATCCACGACTACGGCCTGCTTAACGTGGTCAGCCAGGTGCCAGCGGTACGTTCGGCCTTGCTGCAAGCGTCGGACGAACTCAAGCAACACCTCAAGTAAGCCCGGCGAAGTAAAGATGACGCCCATGAAAAAGCCCGACTCAAGGTCGGGCTTTTTTTCGTATCGGCAGGGCCAGAATTACTTCTTGGCGCGACCTTTGTACGAACCACCTTCACGGGTGTCGATCTCGATCAGGTCGTCGATTTCGATGAAATCGGCCACTTGCAGCTCGGTACCGTTAGCCAGTTTGGCAGGCTTCATCACCTTGCCGGAAGTGTCGCCGCGAGCGGAACCTTCGGTGTAGGCAACTTTACGCACGATGGTGGTCGGCAGCTCTACGGAAACCAGGCGCTCTTCGAAGAAGATCGCTTCGCAGACGTCTTCCATGCCTTCTTCGATGAACGGCAGAACGGCTTCGATATCTTCAGCGTTCAGCTCGTACATGGTGTAGTCGGTGGTGTCCATGAACGTGTAGGTGTCGCCGCTGATGAAGGACAGGGTCGCTTCCTTGCGGTCGAGGATCACGTCGTCCAGTTTGTCATCGGCGCTGTAGACGATCTCGGTCTTGTAGCCGGTCAGCAGGTTCTTCAGCTTGGTCTTCATGATTGCGCTGTTACGACCAGACTTGGTGAACTCAGCTTTCTGAACCAACCAAGGGTCGTTTTCGAGCTTGATGACGGTACCGGGTTTCAGCTCTTTACCAGTTTTCATTGCGTATATCCGAAATTTGGATGGGATTTACAAAAATCAAGGTGGCGTATCATATCCAACTTTCATAAAACTGTACCAGCGCCGTCGCAAGATCGGCCTGCAAGCCTTGTTCCAGACACCAGGATTCAGCGTGTCGACTGACTTCAGGCCAGTGTTCCAGCAGTTTTTTCCACGCCTGGGCCATATCGCCCCCGGCGTTCCAGACTTGCCACATCTCGATCAGCGCAGTCCTTGCGGCCGGTGACAACGCGGCTGTGTAGAGCGCCAGGAAGGCATCGAGCTTGTCGAGGTGGATGTCTTCATCCTGGCGGTAGATGTGCCACAACAATGGCCGCCCGGCCCATTGGGCACGCACGAACGAGTCTTCGCCGCGCACCGCATTGAAGTCGCAGCACCACAGCAGTCGGTCATAGTGCGCCTGGGGCACGAACGGCAGCACTTGCACGGTCAGCGCGCCGCGCTGATGCACAGCCCCCGCCGCCAGCCCCTGCACGCCGAGCCAGCGCTGCACGTCGCCGAGGATGCGCCCTTCAGGCACCAACAGATGGGTGGCACGCCCGTCCGTCGACAACACGTCGAGCCAAGCGGCCAGCCCGGCGTTTTCGTAGGCGAACAGCGAGATCAGTTGCGCATCGGTGGCGGGAAATACGCCCATATCCTGCAGGAAAGTTTCCCGTGCGGCGGCATCCCGCTGAAACGCCTGACGCTGGTCCAGCAATCCAGCCTCACGCAACAGGCCCCCGGTGCCCGGACGAAAGCCCGGGAAAAAGAAGTACTTCTGCACGCCCTTGAACTTCACCGACGGCAGCCGATGACACCCCACCACCCAGTCTTCGGCGCTCAGGTAATCCAGGTTCATCCACAGCGGCGTGCGTGCGCAGGCAGCCATGGCTTCCATATAGTCCGGTGGCAACTGGCAAGCGAACGCGGCAATCACCACATCGGCTGCCGACGTTGCCGGCCACTCGGCCGGCCAGTGGCGCACGTCAACGCCCGCTTGCCATTGCTGACTCAACTGCACATCGATCTCGGGGCACATGCGTTCGAACGCGCGCAAGTCGTCGACCCACAGGCGCACATCACACGCGTGTTCGGCCACCAATTGCCGGGCCAGGCGCCAGGTCACGCCGATGTCGCCGTAGTTGTCGACGACACTGCAAAATATATCCCAGCGGGCTTTCATTCCGGGCTCCAACGCTCAAAGGCTCGATTGTCCGCATAAATGCCCGGATGCAGAAGGCTTGATCGCGATTATTCTGCACAGTGGCTGTGCGACAATCGCCGCTACGCCGTCAATGCCCGCCGGGAGGCCACCATGACTGATCGTCCGTTGTCGCTGCTCAAGCTCTGCATCGCCATCGCCCTGGGCATGTGGCTGGGGTTCATCGCCATTGCGCTGACCACCTGGCTGGCGTCCCGCTACCTCTTCGCGCAGAGCCTCGCGCCTGTGACCCAGGCGGTCCAACAGTTGGGCAAACCGGCGGCCGCTGCGCCGGAGCCGCCCAACCGCATGTTCGAGCAGTACCAGCAGAACCTGCAGAGACAGGAACAGCAACAGACCCTGGAGCAGGCGCGCAGCAACCCGCGCAACCTGTCCAACCCCAAATGCCAGTTCTGGCTGCAACAGGACCAGAATGCACCGACTGAAAAGACCCGCGCCAATGTGCTGCAACTCTGCGACTGATCACCATGAATAAACACGCCGTGCTCCAGCTGATTCTGGACAAGCTCGCCGTCGACCTGGACATCGCCCAGCGCGCCGCGCAGACCGCCTACGAAACCGCAACCCACGAAGAAAACATCGCCGAGAACAAGTACGACACCCTGGGCCTGGAGGCCTCCTACCTGGCGGCCGGGCAGGCCCGGCGGGTCGAGGAAATCAAACAATCGCTGGCGCTGTGCCAGAACCTGCCACTGCGAGCCTACGATGATCGACGTGGGGTGGAGGTCGGCGCGCTGCTGGGCCTGGAAGACGAGAACGGACGCCAGCAATGGCTGTTCCTCGCACCGGATGCGGCGGGCCTGAAGGTGGATGTGGTCGGGCAACCGGTGACCGTCATCACCCCGCGCTCGCCCTTGGGCAAAAGCCTGCTGGGCAAATTCGAAGGGGATGAGGTGGAGATTCTGGTGGCAGGCGCCCGGCAACACTTTACGGTTACCGAGGCCAGATAAACGCTTTAATGAACGGGCAATTCAACGCCGGCGAACAGCTCTTCCAGTTCCTGCTTGTTGTGGCACTGAATGGCCTTGGCCATGACTTCGCGGGTCAGGTGCGGCGCAAACTTCTCGATGAAGTCGCACATGAAACCGCGCAGGAAGGTGCCACGGCGGAAACCGATCTTGGTCACGCTGGACTCGAACAACTCGCTGGCATCAAGCACCACAAGGTCTTTGTCGAGCTGGGTGTCGACCGCCATTTTTGCCACGATCCCCACGCCCAGGCCAAGGCGCACGTAAGTTTTGATCACGTCGGCATCGGCGGCGGTGAAGACCACTTTCGGCGTCAGGCCGCGATGGCTGAACGCCTCGTCGAGCTTGGAGCGGCCGGTGAAGCCGAACACGTAAGTCACGATCGGGTATTCGGCCAGGGCCTCAAGGGTCAATTTCGGCAGCTTGGCCAACGGATGGCCCTGAGGCACTACCACGCAGCGGTTCCAGCGGTAGCACGGCATCATCACCAGGTCGCCGAACAGTTCCAGCGCCTCAGTGGCAATCGCGAAATCAACGGTCCCGTCCGCGGCCATCTCGGCGATCTGCATCGGCGAGCCCTGGTGCATGTGCAGCGCGACGTCCGGGTACTGCTTGATGAAGTCGCGGATCACCGGCGGCAAGGCATAGCGTGCCTGGGTATGGGTGGTGGCGATGGACAGCGTGCCCTTCTTCTCGTTGGAGAACTCCTGGGCGATCTGCTTGATGCTTTCGACTTTGCGCAGGATCTCGCCGGCAGTGGTGATAATGCGCTCACCGGCGGGAGTGACGCGGGTCAGGTGCTTGCCACTGCGTGCGAACACTTCCACGCCCAGCTCGTCTTCGAGCAGGCGGATCTGCTTGCTGATACCCGGTTGCGAGGTGTAAAGGCTTTGAGCGGTAGCGGAAACGTTGAGGTCGTGGTGCGCCACTTCCCAGATGTAGCGCAGTTGTTGGAGCTTCATATGTGTCCCTCAAAGCAGATAGACGCCACGGGTATCAGCGACGGTATATAACTATATTAAAGGTCAGACAGATAAATCTAGAACTTTTTATGTATTCCAGCGATCATATTTCTTCACTGCGTCGACGCCGCAGCGACGGCACCATGTAAACGGGAACCGTCGACAGCTGCAATACCCGCGTGGCGGTGCGACCCAAAGGCGTCGCCGCCGTCGTTGCATGGCTGTGACTGCCGAGGATAAGCAGGTCGACGGACAGTTTGCGCAACTGGTCGAGTATCACGTCGCAAGGATCGCCCTGGATCACCTTTACCGAGCGGATCACCTTCAGGTCCTGTTCCCCATCCCCCAACTCCTCGCGAAAACTGTCCTGCACGCGCTGTTCGATGGTCGCTATCACAGTGGTCAGCCCCTGGTTCTGCCATTCACTTAAAGCCTGCTCGTCAAGGTAGCTTTGCAGCACCGACTCGGCGAACAGCCCGATGGGCTCGACCACATGAATCACATACAAGTCAGCCTTGAACGTGCGCGCCAGTGCCAACGCATGTTGCATCACGTAAGGCGCATACAGGCCGAGGTCCGTGGCGTACAGCATCGAACGAATCATAGAACCCCCTGGGCTGCCAGGATGGCGAAGATTGACTCAGCTTAGCAGCGCCGCACAGAGTTCGGCCGACTCACACCTTGACCTCGTTGCTGATGCCGTGGGGCACGTGCCCGGTGGCCACCACCTCCCTGGCCTTCTCGCAATGACCGGCCTGGTCATCGAAAAACACATCGGCGGCAAACGCTTCGAGAAACGCGGCTTTTTCCAGGCCGCCGAGGAACAGCGACTCGTCCAGGCGGATGTCCCATTCACGCAGGGTGCGAATCACCCGCTCATGGGACGGCGCCGAACGCGCGGTGACCAGCGCAGTGCGGATCGGACAGGCTTCGTCAGGAAACTCGCGTTGCAATAAATTGAGTGCCGCCAGAAAGCCCTTGAACGGCCCGCCATGCAACGGCTGGCGCGCCGACTCGCGCTCATTGGCCTGGAACGCCGCCAACCCACCGCTCTGGTAAACCCGCTCGGACTCATCGGAAAACAGCACCGCGTCGCCGTCGAACGCGATGCGCAGCTCCTCGCTCATGGCCCGACGCGGGCCGCCGGACAGGATCGTCGCCGCAGCGAACCCGGCATCGAGGGCACTGCGCACATCTTCAGCATGGGTGGAAAGAAACAGATGGCAACCAAAGGCGGCCAGATAAGGATAGGGGCTACGCCCGCCTGCGAAAGCGGCGCGGGAAATATCCAGACCGTAATGCTGGATCGAGTTGAACACGCGCAGGCCGGTGTCGGCGCTGTTGCGCGACACCAGCACCACTTCAACCCGAGCCCGGCCCAGGCGGGCATTGAGGCTGAGCAACTTGTTCACCAGCGGGAAGGCATCGCCGGGTTCGAGGATTTCCTCCTCGTGCTCGATCTGGTACTTACGGTACGGCTCGACCCCTTCGGCGAGGTAGACCTTGTGGCTCTCGCTCAGGTCGAACAGTGCCCGCGATGAAATCGCCAGCACCAGTTTGTCGCCCAATCCCTTCGCCATCTGCTCTCCCCCCCAATCAGCGGTTATGCCGATCAATAAAACTCAAGGCCTGGTACAGCGCCTGCATGCGCGGCAGCTCGCAGCCGGCTGCCTTGGCGGCCGCCAGTGGCCGGGCGTAGATCGCCGCCAGTTCCAGCGGGCGCTTGTGCAGGTGGTCGTGATACATGCTGGGCAGGTAATCGTCCATGGTTTCGGTCATGGCGAACATCTGCCCGGCATAGCTGGCCGGGATATCGTGGCCGCAGGCATGCGCGCCCTTGATCACTTCGACCATCAGGGCCTGAATCAACTCGCGGCTGGACTCATCCGCCATCAGCGCCGTGGTCCCCGTGCCCAGCAACACCGAAAGACCATTGAACGGCACGTTCCACACCAGCTTGTGCCAACGCGCCAGGTGCACACTGGCCATGGCCTGGGACTCGATGCCTGCCTGATGGAACAGCGCCGCGCCCTCTTCCACGATCATTTGCTGAAGGGCCTCGTCGTTGGCGGCCGTACCGCTGTGATAGCCCAGATTGACCCGGCCCAATGCCTGATGCTCGATCACCCCGGGCGCGGAGCGGTACACGCCGATATAACACAGGCCGCCGAGCAGATGCAGTGAGGCCGGCAAATGTTCGCGCAGGCTGTCTTCCACATCCAGGCCGTTTTGCAGCAGCACCACCTTGGCACCCGGCGCGGCCACCTGGGCCAGCGTGGGCGCCAGTTCGACATTGCCGGTGGACTTGGTGCCCACCAGCAGCCAGTCGCACGGCGGCATGTCGGCGGCATTGGCGTAGGCCTGCACCGGATGCAGTTTCAATGCTCCATGGATGCTGCTGTTGACGTGCAGGCCACGGTCTCTGACGGCGGCGTATTCACTGCGCAACAGGAAGTGCACGTCGAATCCGGCGCGGGCCAGCATCAGGCCATAAAAACCGCCGATGGCACCGGTGCCGATAATGCCTATACGTGGCGACTGTGCTGTCATGGCAAATCCTCCGGAGTGCGACTGAGCGCTGTCGTGATGGCTTCGCTGATGTCGACGGGCGCAAGACGTGTATGAATCTGCCCAAGGAACTGACCCTCGCACACCACGAACAGCGCGGGCAAATGAAAGATCTGGTAGCGCTCGACCGCGCCGCCATTGTGCCCGGCATCGACCCAGCACAACCGCGCCACCGGCAGATTCCAGCCTGGCAACTGCTGGCGCGCCCAGCGACAACTGGAGCAGCCGTCGCCAGTGAATATCAGCAGCGATGCCCCCGGCAGCGCCAGCAATTGACGATCAATATCAAAATCGGACAGCTGCAACTCTTCCACGCGATCTCCTGTGGGGGCCTCAAGCAGGCCATACACTAGCAGGCCGGCCCGCGCGGCGCACAATTGCCCATTGTCGCGCAGCCCGGTTACGCGCTAAGGTTCCTCCCCCCTTGCATCCAAATCATGCTGTGCTCCGCCGCACGGGGATGGCTGGCGGCCGGCACCCGTGACCCTGACGAGTAACACGATGGCTGATTTACCGATCAACGACCTGAACGTCGAATCCAACGAGACCCTGATCACGCCCGATCAGCTCAAGCGCGAAATCCCCCTGAGCGACGCTGCCCTGCAGACCGTCACCAAGGGTCGCGAAGTCATCCGTGACATTCTCGACGGCACCGACCACCGCCTCTTCGTGGTGATCGGCCCCTGCTCGATCCACGACCTCAAGGCTGCCCACGAATACGCCGAGCGTCTCAAGGTACTGGCGGCGGAAGTGTCCGACACCCTGTACCTGGTCATGCGCGTGTATTTCGAGAAGCCGCGTACCACCGTCGGCTGGAAAGGCTTGATCAACGACCCGTACCTGGACGACTCGTTCAAGATCCAGGACGGCTTGCACATCGGTCGCAAGTTGCTGCTGGACCTGGCCGAAATGGGCCTGCCGACCGCGACCGAAGCGCTCGACCCGATCTCCCCGCAGTACCTGCAGGACCTGATCAGCTGGTCGGCCATTGGCGCGCGTACCACCGAATCCCAGACCCACCGGGAAATGGCGTCCGGCCTGTCCTCGGCCGTGGGCTTCAAGAACGGCACCGACGGCGGTCTGACCGTGGCGATCAACGCGCTGCAGTCGGTGTCCAGCCCGCACCGTTTCCTGGGCATCAACCAGGAAGGTGGCGTGTCCATCGTCACCACCAAGGGCAATGCCTACGGCCATGTGGTGCTGCGCGGCGGCAACGGCAAGCCCAACTATGATTCGGTCAGCGTTGCCCTGTGCGAGCAGGCGCTGAACAAGGCCAGCATCAAGCCGAACATCATGGTCGATTGCAGCCACGCCAACTCCAACAAGGACCCGGCCCTGCAACCATTGGTGATGGAGAACGTCGCCAACCAGATCCTCGAAGGCAATCAGTCGATCATCGGCCTGATGGTCGAAAGCCATCTGAACTGGGGTTGCCAGGCGATTCCAAAAAATCTGGCCGACCTGCAATACGGCGTGTCGATCACCGACGCCTGCATCGACTGGTCTGCCACCGAGACCACTCTGCGCAGCATGCATGCCAAGCTCAAGGATGTATTGCCCAAGCGCAAACGCACCTGAAGCTGAACTGCGCACACAAAAACGCCGGGGTTTACCCGGCGTTTTTTATGGCGGCTCGCTCAGAGCTTGGCGGCATGGCGCTGGTGACGCTCCATGTAGCGCTCCACATAGGAGCAAGACGGAATGACTGTATAGCCGGACTCTTCGGCGAACTTCAACGCCTCTTCGGTCAACGCCGCGGCGATGCCACGACCGCGCAGCGCGTTGGGCACGAAGGTGCGATAGATATCCAGGGTCTGCTTCCCGAGGTCCATGTAGGTCAGGTAGGCACGATGACCGTCCACATTGGTCTCGAACTGATGACCAGCCTGGTCATGGTGGATGGACAACGCCTCGCTCATCACTACTCCTCGCGGGTCTTTGATTCTGACCCCTACCTTACCGATGTTTTTCCGGCGAAGAAACATCTACGCCACCCCGTGCCGGTTTCGACAACGAGAAAACCTCTGGCGCTCACACCCTGCACGTGGAAATAGTAGGCACCAAACCTGCCATTGCTCAAGGTGCACTCGTCATTCCCTGCCATGGGCGGATATAGACTGGGCTTCGATACCTGTGACCGAAAGCCTGAACAACGCCGGCAGTTGAACCTTAAGACGAACTGCCGCTCTTAAAGTCACCTCTAGAGGCGTGAAAGATGCCGCCGGCGGTAAAGGCACACGGCACGAAAGTACCGAGCTGGATATATAAAATTTCATCTACATACACGGTTTGAAGCATGCGGGCCGGCCCTTTCAGGCTGGATCCAATGTTAGGCAGACTGTAAGGCAGCGGACGTTTGTTATACGAACCGCCATACGACCAGCCAGCACAGATTCCGCGCAAGAATTTTTTCTGCTTCTTGCGCAACGTCAGTTTACTTACTACAAGTAATGGGTAGTATGTACGCCGGCTATTAGCTCACTCTGAGACAATAGTCATTTAATAGAAAGTCCTTGAAGGGGAACACGATGAACAACGTTCTGAAATTCTCTGCTCTGGCTCTGGCCGCAGTTCTGGCTACCGGTTGCAGCAGCGTCTCCAAAGAAACCGAAGCTCGTCTGACTGCAACTGAAGACGCAGCAGCTCGCTCCCAGGCTCGTGCAGACGAAGCCTACCGTAAAGCTGATGAAGCGCTGGCTGCTGCTCAAAAAGCACAACAGACTGCTGACGAAGCTAACGAGCGCGCTCTGCGCATGCTTGAAAAAGCAAGCCGCAAGTAATAATCCTTCGGGGTTGTTATCAAGCCGATCCCTGTTTGGATCGGCTTTTTTATTGCCCGGATTTCCTGTGTAAGGTTCCGGACTTGCACCGGTCCCCTCCCACAGGTTTTTTTATTGCTGCAGATCGATCGGCGTACTCGACGCCATCGGCGCCCCACCCGGTACACCGATTTCAGTCGGCAGGCCATCCTCTGCGGCAACCACGTCACGCACCTGATCCCAGTTCACCCGCAACGTGTTGGCCAGGTCTTCGCGCTTGAGCAGGGCATTGATCACCGCCGTGTGCTTGTCGACCACCGATGGCGTGCCGTCGTCGTTCAGCGGCGTATGCGCCTCGAGATAGACCTTGCCGCCGCTGCTGCCGAACTTGTAGGCATCATTGATGATGCGCACTGAAGTGCCCACCGGCACCATGTCCGCCATTTCCAGCACATTGTTATTGAACATGCGGAAGCAACCGTGGCTGGTGCGGGTGCCGATGCCGAACTTCATGTTGGACCCGTGGATCAGGTAACCCGGTGTGCCGAGGGTGAACTTGAACGGCCCCAAAGGGTTGTCCGGCCCCGCAGGCACCACGTTGGGCAACGGATCACCGTTGGCGGCGTGCTCGGCCTTGATCGACGCGGGCGGCGTCCAGGTCGGGTTCGGCGTCTTGGCGATGATGCTGGTGTGAGCAATCGGTGAGCCCCAGCCTTCACGTCCAATCCCCAGCGGGAAGGTGTAGACCACGTTCTGGCCCTTGGGGAAATAGTAGAGACGGTACTCAGCCAGGTTGATCACAATGCCTTCGCGCGGGCCCGGCGGCAGGATGAAGCGGGTCGGCAGCACGATTTCGGTGCCCGCTCCCGGCAACCACGCATCCACCCCCGGGTTGGCGGCGACCATCTCCGAGTAACCCAGGTCGTAGGTGGTGCCCAGGTCGGCGAAGGTGTCTTCATACTTGGCCTTGATCACCTGGACCTGGCCGACAATGTCTTCGCCCGGCGGCGGCAAGGGCAACTGCAACGCCGCTGCGGAACCGGCCGCGCAGAGGGCAGCAAGAGACAGGCAGCAGGTGACGACGGAGAGGCGCGACAACATCCGGAAAATCCTTCGCAGAACGACGGGGAGGTAAAGTTCGATTGTATACGTGAAGCGGGCGCCTAGCTGCAAGCCTGTGGCAGCGCCTACAACTCAAAACGCAGCTCGGGCCAGATCGGCGGCGTGCCGCGCTTCTGCGATTCGAGGATCGCCCGGCACAAGGGGCACAGGCGCTGGTCCTGGAAAACCATCCGATCCACCGCCGACCAGCGCGGCTGGGCAGGCAGCAGCGTGCCGCACAGCGTGCGATCGATCGAGCCGCCCAGTTCCAGTTGACGCGCCACCAGATGCACCCGCACTTCCTGGCAGGCGAACAGGTCCAACTGCTCGTCCGGCTCGATCAGTTGGTAATTAAACAGGGACCAGGCAGGACGCGACATCGGGGGCTCCAGATCGGGGGGGCGCCACCTTAGCCGAAAGCCTGCCGGTAGAAAAGCGTCAAAGCAGCGGTTTTAGCGTCGGCCAGACATTTTCCAGCAACTTGCCCTGGGCGCCGACCGCCGGGTGCAGTTGGTCCGCCTGCATCAGCTCGGGATGCCCGCCCACGCCTTCAAGGAAAAACGGCACCAGCGGGATGTCTTTTTCCTTGGCCAGCGTGCCATAGACTTCGGCAAACGCCGTGGTGTATCGCGGGCCGTAATTGGGCGGCAACTGCATGCCCAGCAGCAGCACTTTCGCACCGCCGGCCCTGGACTGGTCAATCATCGACGCAAGATTTTGTTTCAATTGCGCTGGCGGCTGCCCGCGCAGGCCATCGTTGCCACCAAGCTCGATCACCACCACGTCCGGCTTATGCTCTGCAAGCGCCGCCGGCAGCCGCGCCAGGCCTCCGGCACTGGTGTCGCCACTGATCGAGGCGTTGACCACTTTATCGTCGAAACCCTCCTGCTTGAGCCGCTGCTCGAGCAGGGCCACCCACCCTTTGCGGGTATCCAGCCCGAAACCGGCACTGATACTATCGCCAACGATCAGGACTGTACCCGCCGCTGCGTTCTGGGCCATGCACATCAAGGCCAGGCCAGCACTCAAAAACCACATTCGCATCGGATTCTCCATGGGCGCAAGCATTCTCACCGCGCGGAACCTCAGCAAAGTGGTTCCCAGCGCGGAAGGTGATCTGACTATCCTGCACGAACTGAGCCTGGAACTGAACAAGGGCGATAGCCTGGCTATCGTCGGCAGCTCCGGTTCCGGCAAATCCACCCTGCTCGGTCTGCTGGCCGGCCTCGACCTGCCCAGCAGTGGCGAAGTCACCCTCGCCGGGCAAGCCCTGAGCACACTCGACGAAGACCAGCGCGCGCGCATCCGCGCCGAGCACGTGGGCTTCGTATTCCAGTCATTCCAATTGCTCGACAGCCTCAATGCGCTGGAAAACGTCATGCTGCCGCTGGAGCTGGACGGCCGCAAGGACGCCCGCGAGCGCGCCAGGCATTTGCTCGAGCGGGTCGGCCTGGGCCAGCGACTGACTCACTCGCCGCGCCAGTTGTCCGGTGGCGAGCAGCAACGCGTGGCGATTGCCCGCGCATTCGCCGCCGAACCAGACGTGCTGTTTGCCGACGAGCCCACCGGCAACCTCGACAGCCACACCGGCGAGCGCATCAGCGACCTGCTGTTCGAACTCAATAAAGAGAGCGGCACGACCCTGGTGCTGGTCACCCATGACGAACGCCTGGCGCACCGTTGCCGGCGCCTGATCCGCCTTGAAGCCGGCCTGATGGTCGCGCCCCTGGAGCCTTGATGGCACGTTTGCCGCTGTTGCGTCTGTTCAGCCTTGCCATGCGTCAATTACTGCGCGATGCCCGCGCCGGTGAATTGCGCGTGTTGTTCTTCGCCCTGCTGGTGGCCGTGGCGGCGAGTACCGCCATCGGCTACTTCGGCGCACGCCTGAATGGCGCGATGCTGCTGCGTGCCACCGAGTTCCTCGGCGCCGATCTGGTGCTAGAGGGCAGCTCACCCGCCCGCGAGGAGCAAATCCGTTCCGGCACCGAGCTGGGCCTGGATCACGCGCGAATCGTGGAGTTCTCCAGCGTCATCGCCACCGACAACGGTATCCAGCTCTCCAGCATCAAGGCGGTCAACGAGCAGTACCCGTTGCGCGGCCAACTCAAAAGCGCTGCGGTGCCCTTCGGTGATGAAACCTCCGGCGGCGAACCGAAGCCTGGTGAAGCCTGGGTGGAGGCGCGACTGCTGACCGCGCTGGACCTGAAAGTAGGCGACAGCATCGACGTGGGCATGAAAACCCTGCGCCTGAGCCGCATCCTGACCTACGAGCCGGACCGCGCCGGCAATTTCTACAGCCTCACGCCGCGAGTCATGATCAACCTGGCCGATCTGGACGCCACGGGCGTGGTGCAGCCCGGCAGCCGCGTGAGCTACCGCGAACTGTGGCGCGCATCGCAAGGTAGCACGGCGCTGCAAACCTACCGCGACCTGATCAAGCCGGGCCTTGCGGCCAACCAGCGCCTGCAGGATTCACGGGACGGTAACCAGCAGATCGGCGGCGCCCTGGGCAAGGCCGAGCGCTACCTGAACATGGCCAGCCTGGTCGCGGTACTGCTGGCAGGCGTGGCGGTGGCGCTGTCGGCCAACCGCTTTGCCAGTCGCCGTTTCGATGCCAGCGCGCTGCTGCGCTGTCTCGGGCTGTCACGTCGCGAAGCGATGTTGCTGTTCAGCCTGCAACTGAGCGTACTGGGCCTATTGGCCAGCCTGACCGGCGCCTTGCTGGGCTGGTTGGCGCAGTTTGGCCTGTTCTACTTCCTGCACGACCTGCTGCCGGCCGATGTGCCGCCCGGCGGGCTGCTGCCGGCCGTGGCCGGTATCGGCACCGGGCTGGTCGCCCTCGCCGGCTTCGCCCTGCCTCCCCTGGCGGCGCTGGGCCGCGTGCCACCGCTGCGGGTATTGCGGCGCGACCTGCTGCCGATTCCTTCCAGCACCTGGATGGTGTACGGCGCCGCCCTGTTTGCCCTTGGCCTGATCATGTGGCGCCTGAGCCTGGACCTGGTACTCACCTTCGCCCTGCTCGGCGGCGGTGTCGTCGCTGCGCTGATCCTCGGCGGTCTGCTCCTGCTGTTACTGCAAAGCCTGCGTCGCCTGCTGGCCCGCGCCTCCCTGCCCTGGCGCCTGGGCCTGGGCCAATTGTTGCGCCACCCGCTGGCGGCGGCGGGCCAGTCGCTGGCGTTCGGGTTGATCCTGCTGTCCATGGGTTTGATCGCCCTGTTGCGCGGCGAACTGCTCGACACCTGGCAAAACCAGTTGCCCAAGGACGCGCCCAATTATTTTGCGTTGAACATTCTGCCCGCCGACAAGGACGCCTTCAGCGCCCGCCTCATGGAGGTGCAGGCGCACTCGGCGCCACTGTATCCGGTGGTGCCCGGCCGCTTGATCAGCATCAATGGCGAGGCAGTGCAGGATATTGTCAGCAAGGATTCCAGTGGCGACCGCGCCGTGCAGCGTGACCTTAGTCTGACCTGGGCTGCCGACCTCCCGCCGGGCAATGCCCTGACGGCAGGCGCCTGGTGGTCGTCGCAACCCACGGATGAAGTGCCGGGGGTATCGGTGGAAGCCAAAGTCGCTGAAAGCCTGAAGCTCAAGCTCGATGACCATCTGGTGTTTACCATTGCCGGGGAAAACCGTGAAGCGCGGGTTACCAGCCTGCGCACCATCAACTGGGATAATTTCCAGCCCAACTTCTTCATGATTTTCCAGCCTGGCACGCTGAAGGACCTGCCTGCTACCTACCTGACCAGCTTCTACCTGGCGCCCGGCCACGACCAGCAGGTCGTCGACCTGTCGCGGGCCTTCCCGGCCGTCTCTATCCTGCAGGTCGAAGCCCTGCTGGAACAGCTGCGCAGCATCCTCGCCCAGGTCACCCTGGCCGTCGAATACGTATTGCTGTTTGTGTTGGCGGCGGGAATGGCCGTGCTGTTTTCCGGCTTGCAGGCCACCCTCGATGAGCGAATTCGCCAGGGGGCGTTGCTGCGTGCGCTGGGGGCGGAACGCAGGTTGCTGGTGAAGGCGCGGCGCATCGAGTTCGGTTTGCTGGGGGCGGTCAGCGGGGTGCTGGCAGCGTTGGGCACCGAACTGGTTACCTGGGTGCTGTATCGCTACGCTTTTGACCTGGCCTGGCAACCGCACCCATGGTTGTTGCTGCTGCCGGTGATTGGCGCGGTTCTGATCGGCGGCGCCGGCGTATTCGGTACCCGCCGGGCGCTGAACGCCAGCCCGTTGACGGTATTGCGCGAAGGCTGAAACTCAATGGCCCGCCGTCAGGACAGACGGCGGGCCATGCATGCCTACTTCACGTATTCAATAGCGGTAATCCACCAGCAGACTTCGCCGCCCGGGGTTTGCACTATAGCCTCGTCATCGACTTGCTTGCGCAACAATGCACGGGCCATGGGGGAGTCGATGGAGATATAGTCCATCCGCTCATAAATCTCGTCATAGCCCACGATACGAAAGCGCTTGGTCTCGCCCTGCTCGTTCTCGATATCGACCCACGCGCCGAAAAATACCCGCCCTTCCTGTTCAGGCATGTACTCGACCACGCGCATGTCTTCCAGACGTTTGCGCAAATAGCGCACGCGTCGGTCAATCTCACGCAGCAGTTTCTTGTTGTACTGGTAATCCGCGTTCTCGCTGCGATCCCCCAGGGAAGCAGCCCAGGTCACCTTGCGCGTGGTGTCCGGGCGCTTTTCCCGCCAGAGGTAATCCAGCTCTTTCTTCAGCGCTTCGTGGCCTTCTTTGGTAATCAGCTTGGTGCTCAAACCCTTGCATCCCCAGGCAATGTCCAATGGTGCCGATATGCCCCAGCTTCATGCCCTGGCATCGACCGGCAAGGGCAGATGATAAATGAACCGTGGAAAACACGTGAGGGAACATCCTGACCCCGGGCTAGCTCTCCAGTGACCGGTCCAGCTCAAGGAGCACATCCTGCAGGTGCTGTCGCATGTCCGACACCTGTGCTGTCGCCTGCGAGAGTCGTCCGGCCTTCTGGTCGACCTGCAGATTTCGCTGGTGCAATTGCGTTTCGCGCTGCTCCAGGTCAAGGCTTTTTTCATCATGGGCGGCCTGCGCCTGCTGCAATCGAGCTTCCCACTGCTCAAGCATCTGTTCTCGTTCGACAACTGCAAGCTGCTTTTGCGCCAACTCCTGAGCGACCTTGGCCAGATTGGTCAGCGTATTGTCCACTTCAACCAGCGTGGCGTGTTCCGTCTGTGCCGCAGGGTGGCGCGATGCCGACTCATCTGGCTCAAATTGAGTGACCGCTGTGGGCTCAACCCGGGTCGGAACTTTCGCCACTGCGAGTGGAGCCTGCAACGACGCGTTAACAGCCGGCTCGCTCACCTGCTCTGCTGCTTGCCTTGACGGCTTGGAGATTCTGGGAGGCGAGACCATTTGCGACGAGAAGCGAATGGACGGCACGATCAACGTAGCACTTTCGATCGCCGGCAACACGGGTGCAGAGATGCCCAAGGTAATGACCTTCATCACCAGAGCCTTCTTGATGATCATCGAGTGATGATCCTCGGGCCTGGCGGGAGGCAACTTGCAACCTTTCATATCAATGAAATGATACGGGACCGCAGCCTCGGCAGAGCTCGTCCTGCTAGAGGAAGCCGCTGCCGCCATCAGAATTTGTTTGAACGCCTGCATAGCCACTTGCAGGTCTTCACTGGACTCGACGCCACTCAGAAAGTGACGATCGGCTTTTTTACGTAAAGCTGCGATATAGACTCTGGAATTACCGGGTTCCACTTCCTCATCCAGGCTATAGACCAGAAAGTTGGATTGGATCTGCGCCACGGCAAATCCACACAGGAGCGCACCGTTGACCGGAGCTCCCTGATCGCCATGTTCAAGAACAAGCGTACGTAACAGCATCATGATAATCAGGCCTCACTGAAAAAGAGCAAACCTTATATAAATAAAACACCAGACAGACATCCGGCCATTGACAAGCCAACGTCAATTTATTGTTTCAGTTAGCCAGGCAGCCGAGCGTAGGACTTATCTTATTGATCCACCCCTACGTTCCCAAGCATCAGGTTTAAACGTACCCTTTTTCAGGCGCTGAACGATGCCTGCACGGCATTACCTACATTAGGTTCTGTAAAAATACTCGGTAAGAAAATGCTCGAGATAGACGGTATTACAAAGTACTTGGGCAAAAGAAAACTTATCCATAATCTCTCGTTTTCCGCTCAACGCCAGGAATGCATTGGCCTGTTCGGGAGCAGCGGTGCGGGAAAGACGACACTGTTGAATTTGATCGCCGGCTTATCGAATCTGTCGGGCGGACGAATCAGCGTTGCAGGTTTCAATACTCAAACCCACCCGTATCAAGCTCAGGAAGCCCTCGGCTATCAACTCCAGGGTGGCCTCAATCATCACCGTATGTCAGTCAAAAGCGTCCTCAACTTCATTGCTGCCCTTCGAGGGTTCAGCGGCTCCGAAAAGCGCGAGCGGATAAATAATACCGCCACGCGCCTGGAATTATTCCCGGTGATGGACGCTCCCCTGGCCGTACTGTCCACGCAATGGAAGCGCAAGGTCGCAATCGCCCAGGCCATCCTGCACACACCTCGCCTTTTGCTGCTGGACGAGCCGACTGAGGGCATGTCACCAGACCAACTGCTCCCATTCAAAATGCTCATCAAATCCTTGAGCGACGAGATGACCATCATCATTGCCTCTCGCCGCTGCGACGAACTGTCCACCCTCTGCGCGCGCGCGCTGGTTATGGCAGACGGCCAACTGGTGGCTGACACGCCGCTGCCCGAGTTGCAGCGCAACTCCCGGCATCACCATGCGGTAACCCTGGCTGCGCAAGCACCGCTGGATTTACTGGCGCTCGCCGTTTTACCCGGTGTTGCGGGCATCGAAGAGGACCTCCATGCGCCCGGTACGGTGACCGTTCTCGCCCTGCCGGGGCAAACCATTTATCCCCATATCAACGCCCTCATTGTCAGCCGCGGCTGGAATATAACCTCGCTAAGCCTGGAGCAGGGTCGCCTGAATGATGTCATTCACAACCTTAGTCAGGAGGTGCGTCCTTGAAACGGCTTCCGGTTATTTTTACGCATCAGCTCACCCGGTATGCGTGCTCGCCCAGCACTTACCTGAGTGCAGCGGTTTTTTTGGTGCTGTGCGCGGGACTGGGGTTGCAGTTGGGTCAGTGGCTTGAGCGGGACAGCAGCGACTTGCAGGCTTTTTTCCAGTTTCATCCCTGGCTGTACCTGCTGCTGATTCCAGCGTTATCGATCCAGCTATGGTCGGATGAGCACGACGTGGGCTTTCGCACGCTGATAAAAACCCTGCCCATTACCCCATTCGAGTGTGTGTTCGGCAAATTCCTGGCCGCCTGGCTCGTCTGCGCGATTGTTCTGATGCTGATGCTGCCCATCGTGCTCATCGCCAATCACCTGGGCGAGGCGGACAACAGCGTTATCCGCTCACAATTTCTGTCGAGCTGGTTACTGGCCGGAAGTTATTTATCCGCAGCGTGTTTCATCTGTACGTTGATCCGCCAACAGGTCGTTATTTTCCTGTTAACCATAGGCTTACTGCTCACTGTCAGCGGACTGTATTCGGTCATTGAGGCGCTTGACCATCAAATGCCGATTTGGGTCATTGACAGTTTAATCTCCCTAGATCCGCTCTCACGCTTTGACACTATTGATAATGGGAAACTGACACTGAGTGACAGTTTATTCTTCATTAGCATGATCCTTGCCTTTCTATCGGCATCTACGGTCACGCTCAATTATAAAAGCCGTTGAGAAGCGAAATACCGTATGCGATCCGCTCTTCTTCCGGGTATGACACTAATCGTCATATCATTGCTGTTCCTGGCATTTAACCTGGTGTGGATCAAACACATCCCCGACATCCGCTGGGACGCCTCTCAACAAAAAGTCCACACCTTATCGCTACCCGCACGGCAGTTACTCGCCACACTGGAAAGCCCGCTCGACCTGTATTATTTCAACTCAAGAAATGACCCGAGAAGAAGCCAGGTATTGAACCGTTATGGCGAGCGTGTGGAGGACCTGCTCAAGCAGTACGAAAAGGCGGCGAAAGGCATGCTCAACCTGCACATCATTGACCCGGCGCCCTATTCGGAAGACGCCTACAAAGCCGCGCTGTACGGCCTTGACGACCAACACGGTTTTCTCGGCCTCATAGGCGCCCGCGCAGGCATCGGCACTCAGCGTATCAGTGCATTCAACCCTGATCATGAAGCATTGCTTGAATATGAAATCGGCCATTTGATCCACACATTGACGCGTTCCGAGCCGCCGACCGTTGGTGTGCTGTCAGGGTTTAAACTTCAAACCGCTGCCGGACAGTTGCTGGAGCAGATGCAAAAGCATTTCAAGCTGGTGGAGTTGTCGCCGACTACCGGCCAGATTCCCTCCTCCGTCGAGACGATGATGGTGGTGCACCCCCGTTTGCTGCCCGAGCGCGCGCTCTACGCGATTGAACAATTTGTCCTGCGGGGCGGCAAGCTGATGATTTTTGTCGATCCGTTGAGCGAGACGACACCGAGCCCGGCACCGGCAGATTCCGCACTGGACGGAATCCTTGCGGCCTGGGGCCTCCAGATGCCGAGCGAGCAGATGCTGATCGATAACGTGTTTGCCTCGTCCACCTTGTCAGGCCCGGGAACAACCACGGTACAACAGGCCGCCCGCTTGAACGTGCTCCGCCAGGGCATGAACACCCATGACATAAGCAGCTGGAATCTCAGCTCAGTGACGGTGTCGAGCAGCGGCGCACTGTCCCTTATCCGCAAAAGCCATACGACGTTGACACCGCTGCTGCAGAGCTCCAGGCGCTCAATAATGCTGGATACCAGGCGCTTCGCTGCAACGCTTGCGCTGGAATCACTCAATGACGCGAATGCCCCCATGCAGTCCCATGTGATCGCTGCCCGCATCGAAGGGCCCGCCTACTCGGCATTCCCCGACGGCATCAAGGGCCTGCCCGCGGGCCTGCAGGACGCGACGCGGATCCAGGTCACAGTGATCGCGGACACCGATATGCTTACAGATACCGTCGTCAGCTCAACCGGCAACAGCAACGTGCGGTTTGTCTTGAATACGCTGGACAACCTGGCTGCACCCGCTGCACTTGCGAACATTCGCCCCCGCGCAATGAACAGCCCGACGCCACATCTGCTGGAGCAAATGCGTGAGGTCGCCGCACAAAGCTATTCCCGGAATGCCGGCGAACTCGAGCGAAGGTTCGCGCGCACGGAGCAGGCATGGCAACAGCTGAGTCCGCGCAACACGGGTGTTGTCACCCAAGCGGTGGACACCAGTGTCCAACTGCAGGCACTCAATAAAGAACGCCTGCGCCTGCCCATTGAAATGCACGCTTTGAAAGTCGAGGCCTACGCGAAGGTCCTGCGATTGAAGCGAGAGTTGGTATTGCTCATGGTCCTGGCGATACCGTTGCCGCTATGCCTGATTGCCTGGGTACTCGCGCTGCGCCAGCGCCGACGCCGTTCAGCGCACGCGGCCGCCGCTTACTGATCAGTCAACGACGCGCTATCAACCCTTGCCGGGCAATACGCGTCAATTGGCGAATCACTTCAGGGGCGTCGTCGGCACTGGGTGCCTGGATAACCGCCAGGTCAAAGCTGTTGTTCGCAAAACGCGAGAGGGGATCGCCGTCTTCCACAAACTGGATAAGGAACGCCGAAGGCCGCCCCGTGCGACGCGGCCAGCCGTCCAGGTAACGAAGGAGTGTTGGCTGATGCTTGCCGCCGAGGAGAATTTTCGGATTGCGCTGGGTCAGGTCCGCAGTAATGGGAGCCAGGCGTATCAGGGGGCTTAGTGCATTCATTGTGTCGTGTCTCTGCCTCAAAAGTCTGCGGGCAGGTGAGAGGCAACACCGAACCAGCGCTTTAGCGGTATTTCGAACCCTGCCTGCTGACGAGCGCAAAGTTCTGTCGGACTGCATTCAGTCCCGTGGCGCCCCGCAATTAGCTGTTTAAATCGGCGCATGAGCAGCATCCTAGAGAAGCCGGTGGGGCAGTGTCAAGAATCCCGAGCAACGAAAAAGCCCGCACGTGGCGGGCCTTTTGAAAGGGCTAAAGCAGGCCTCAGCGGATGATGGCGCGGTCAGCGGACAGCCTGCCCGCTCCTTCCAGCAACACCGCCAACGCGCCGCCAAGCAAGGCCAGGGCAAACTCATAACCGTTGTTGGCCATGAACAGGCCGTTATGGATGTGCACCGAGAAAATCGCCACCAGCGTCAGCACGCTCAGGCCCAAGGCTGCAGGACGTGCCAGCAGGCCGATGATCAGCGCCAGGCCGCCAAAAAACTCGGTGCCGCCCGACAGCAGGGCCATCAGCGTGCCGGGTGCCAGGCCGACGCTTTCCATGAACTGCGCGGTACCCGCCAGGCCACCGCCGCCAAACCAGCCGAAGAGTTTCTGCGAACCATGTGCCGCGAAGACGACGCCGACAAAGATGCGCAGAATCGTCAGGCCGTAGCCGGCGCGAGTGGACAGAACGCGTGTGATCAATGGGCTCATGGATGTGAATCCTTTTGTGGGTAGAAGAGGGTTGGCCGCTATATTAATCAGATTAACCAATGATAAAAGTCGAAAAAACGCTTTATCAACATCTATAAAATCGATTATTTCCGCGAGGCGACTTTCGGCGTCCGCGGCTCCAGCGACGCTCTCTCCCGATCGAACGCCAGGTAATACTTGTTGACGCTATTCACATAGCTCACGCCGCCCATCCCCACTTGCTCCATGGCAATGCGTTCAACCTGAAAAAACCACTGGTTGGGGTTTAGTCCACGGCGTTTCGCCTCGGTGCGCATGCCCTGCACCCGCTCCGGGCCCATGTTGTAGGCCGCCAGCACAAAGGCCATGCGCTCACGCTCGTTGAGCTTGGGGCTGGAGAAAAACTTGCGGCGGATCATCGCCAGGTAACGCGCGCCCGCCTGCACATTGCTATCCAGGCTCTCGATATTATTCACGCCCACCCGCTGCGCAGCCGACGGTGTGATCTGCATCAGGCCGGTAGGGCCACCGCTGTTGCGCGCGCCCGGATCCAGCGCCGACTCCTTGAACGCCAGCGCGGCAAGGTTCAACCAGTCCATGCCTTGCTCGCGCGCATGCTTTTGCAGGACCGGACGCAGTTTCTCCAGCCGTTGGCGGTCGGCACGCGCCAGTGGATTACGCACCTGGTAGAGCCGACGATAGATGCGCTGGAACGCCACGTCCTGGTCGGCCGGGGTTCGGTAGGTCTTGAGAAAGCGGTCAATGCTGGCGCGCAGCATGGATGCATCCTGACGGACGAACCAGTACTCGTCACCGGGCTCACTGATCACCACCTGCCTGTCGAAACGCAACCGAGGCAGGATCTTCGACCAGCGTTCGGCAATCGGTTTTTCCACGATGGTCAGGTGGAAGATCCCGGCCTGAACCATCTCCAGTACATCCTCCACGGCCAGGCTCGGATCGACCCATTCCACCTTGATCGGCGCCTGCTTGTGCAGGGCCAGCTTCTGGTTGACCTGGCTGATCGCGTCCGCCGCAGCGCTGCCGGTGGTGAGCGTCAAGGTGCGGCCGGACAACTGCTCAAGCCGGGTAAAGCGTCGTTCGCCCTTGACCCCGACCAGCCACAACGGCACATCACTGGCAATCGGGTCGCTGGTACTGATCTTGTGTGCGGCCTTCATGTCCAGCAGCTCGCCGGGCGCCACCAGATCGCCTTCGCCACGGGCCAGCGCGCCGAGCAGTTGGTCCTTGGCCTTGGGAATGATCTTGAGGTTGATTTCCTGGCCATCACGGGCGTGGCCATTGAGGTATTGCTCGAAGGCACGCAGGCGATGATATTCGACGCCAATGGCCTGCCCCTGTACCTCGCCGGAGCTGTTACGACTCTGATTGACCAGCACGCGCAGGGTGCGACTGGAACGAATTTGCGCGAGGTCTCGCACCTTGCCGGGCTTGACCACTTCCACCGGCCCGTCCAGACGCGCCACCGCCGCCAGGGGCAGCAGCAGCGTCAGGCACATCACAAGCATTGCCGAGGGTCGGATCATCCGCTCTCCGGAAAGAATACTGGCCAGCGGCCGTGCGAAAAACGCGGTGCTGGAGGTCAGAAACAGAGCGCTTTATGCGCAGGCTTTGCACGCAATGGCGGCAGCATGAAAGGCGCCCGGCCTATCACAATGTCGCGAGTGACGTTCAAAGACAGCTATAACCTTTTGTAGTTCTTAGATTTTCTTATAAATCTACAGCTCTGATATGCTTTCCGGCCGAAGGCGGAGATAGCACCATGCAACTCATTGATATCGGCGTCAACCTGACCAACCCCAGTTTCGACGGGAAGCATCAGGCCGTTCTCGAGCGTGCCTACGCCGCAGGCGTGCAGCAACTGGTGCTGACGGGCACCAGCGTCGACGGCAGCGAACAGGCGCTGGACCTGTGCGAGAAACTCGACGAAAGCGGACAATGCCTGTTCAGCACCGCTGGCCTGCACCCTCACTCTGCCAACGACTGGAACGGCGACAGCGCCCAGCGTTTGCGCGGGTTGCTCGGCCAACCACGCGTGCGCGCCGTGGGAGAATGCGGGCTCGACTTCAACCGGGACTTCTCCCCTCGCCCACAGCAGGAAAAAGTTCTCGAGGAACACCTGGCCCTGGCCATAGAGCTGAAACTGCCAGTGTTCCTGCACGAGCGCGACGCCAACGTACGCCTGCTGGAGATTCTCAAGGATTACCGTGATCACCTGACTGCGGCCGTGGTGCATTGTTTCACCGGCGAACAGGCAGCGCTGTTCAGCTACCTGGACCTCGACTTGCACATTGGCATCACCGGCTGGATCTGCGACGAACGCCGTGGGACGCACCTGCATCCGCTGGTCAGGGAAATTCCCCGTGGACGTCTGATGCTGGAAAGCGACGCGCCCTACCTGCTGCCGCGCAGCCTGCGCCCCAAGCCAAAAAACGGGCGCAATGAACCGGCCTATCTGCCAGAGGTGCTGCGCGAAGTCGCCCTGCACCGCAACGAAAGCGCCGAAGACCTGGCCCGACACAGCACCGCCTGCGCCCGCGCCTTTTTCGGATTACCTGTCGTGGCGTGATACGGCGCATTGACCCATATCAACAAAGACGTTCCTGAGTAGCGGCACAATAATGGCACCTTGCCAATGCTGTTTCCGCTATCAGAGAAAACCTTCCATGGGTGCCTGGCTTAGCAATATCTCGCTGAAATACAAATTCTGGGCGGTCAACGCGGTCGCCTTCATCACCACCCTGCTGCTGGTGCTGTATGCCGTGCAGTTGGAGCAACAGGCGCGCACCCAAGCGTCCCAGGCTTCGGCGCAGGCGCAAGGACGCTTGCTCAGCGCCTGGCCTGCCGATAAGCCGCTGCCTTCCGGCGAGTCATGGCTGACGTTTACCGACGATCAAATCCCACAGGATCTGTCAGCCTTGAAAGGCGCCAGCGGCTGGGTCGAACTGAAACACGAACCGTTGTTCGGCGAAAATCCGCTGACAGGCGCTGAAGTGATCAACCGCGCCAATGGCCAACACATAGCCATTTTGGCGTATGCACCCAGCCTGAGTCAGGTGCTGGGCGAACGCTTCACCCGCTACGCGGCGGCCGTGGCGATTCTGATGCTGGCCATGCTCGGCGCCTCGCAACTGTTGATCCGCTTCCTGCTCAGCCAGCTCAACACCCTCAAGGACATCATGTTGCACGTGGAGAAAACCGGCGACCTGTCGGCCCGTGTGCCGCTGGCGTGCAAGGACGAAGTCGGGCAGATGGCCAGTGCCTTTAACGCCATGCAGGCGGGCTATCAACGGGTGGTGAACACCGTCGCGCAGACTGCTCGGCAACTGGACGAAGGCGCCGCGCGACTGGCCAGCAGCATGAATGAAGTGCAGCACGGCATGCTCGGTCAGCAAAGCGAAACCGACCAGGCCGCCACCGCGATCAATGAAATGACGGCCACCGTTCACCATATCGCCCAGCACGCCGGCGCCACTCGCGACCTCTCGCAGACTGCCGACACCCTGGCCGGCAGCGGCCAGGCCGTGGTCACCCGCGTGCAGCATTCGATTGCAGGGCTGTCCACCGGCGTACAACAGACCGCCGAAATGATCCAGAAACTTGCCGAAGACAGTCACAAGATCAACAGCGTGGTCGGCGTCATTCACAGCATCGCCGAACAAACCAACCTGCTGGCGCTGAATGCCGCCATCGAAGCCGCCCGCGCCGGAGAAATGGGCCGTGGCTTTGCCGTGGTCGCCGACGAAGTGCGCAACCTGGCCAAACGCGTGCAAAGCTCCACGGACGAAATCACCCGCATGGTATCAGCCCTGCAAGCCGGCACCCGCGACGCGGTGGACTTCATGCAGGAAAGCTCGTTCAAGGCCGACGACTGCGTACAGCAAGCCCAGGAAGCCGGTGCCGCACTGGCCGACATCACCCGCGCCGTGGCGCAGATGCGCGAGAGCAACACCCAGATCGCCGTCGCCGCCGAGCAGCAAAGCCACGTCGCCGAAGAAATGAACCGTGCAGTGGTGAGCATTCGCGATGTGACCGAAAACACCGTACGGCAGACGGTGGGTTCGGCCACGACCAGCAGTGAGCTGGCGACGCTGGCGGGAGAGCTGAGCATGGCGATTGGGCAACTGAAGCTGTAGGGCTGTTCACCCCGTAATCCGGTTCCTACAACCGGGCCCATTAATTGAATGTAGAACTAAATATCCTGCTCTTAGCGGGCCATCCGTATACATGAATGATCCAGACTCAGCTTGCTATTGAACAAGGTTATCCATTCTGAGTGACCGATGGCAACCTTACGTTCCTGGTACACATGAACGACCATGACTGCGTCATTTGGGCCTGAAGACAGCTTACTCATGTCGTCTATGACCCCCATAGCCAACCCCAATTCGCCGCGCCCGCCCTGCCCCACCTAAACTCTGCCCATGTTGTTTAAACGGACAGAGGATTTACCATCATGGGCAAACGTCATCCTGATTTCCCCGCCTGGCAATGGCGCAACGACCCGCAAAACCAGCAACATGCCACTCACCAGGCGCTGCAGTTGATCGCTGTGCCGCTGTTTATCACCGGCTTTCTGCTGATCGCTTCGGGTGTGTTCAGCACCAGCCTGGCCAGTGTTGCCGTGGGTGTGGTCGGGATTCTGGCAGGTATGGGGTTGCAGCGTCGCTGAGGGTCAGGCGAACACGGTCACTGTCTGGCGGCTGATGGCGATCAGTGCGCCGTTCGGGCTCCAAAAGGCGGCGGCGGTGTGGCCGTAGCCGTCGCGGGCATGTTCGATGGTGACGTGGTACTGGCACCAGTCGAGGGTGGTGAGGTCCTGCAGGGGTTGAATGAACTCGATGGTCCAGGTGAGTGAACTGCCCGGTGCCGGTTTGCTCAGGTGCGGGAGCAAGGCCGGCGGCCAGGCGTCGACCAGTGCGAGGATATGCGCTTCGGTCAGGGGCTCCTCTTTTACGTCGCCACGCAAACGAATCCAGCCGCCCATGGTGCGGGATTTCTGACCGCTGAACGGCAGGCCGCCCATGGTCCAGCGCATCGACATGTGCCGCATGAACTCGGGGGTGACGCCCTTGATGTAGGGTAAGTCCTCGACTTCATCCCAATGTTTGAACACCGGTGCCGGTTCGCTGGCCACGTCAATTTCCGATACGCGGGAAGCGCCGAAACTGGCCTGCACCAAGGTCGCGACGTCGCCGTTCTGCACCACGCGACCGAGCAATTGGCTGACGGCCTTGCCTTCGCGCAACACTTCAACCTGATAGCTGGCCGACACATCCGGTGCCACCGGCCCCACAAAAGTGATCGCCAGGGAACGCAACGGCCGTCCGGCCGGCACCTGGGCAATCATCGCTTCGTATAGCAGCGCGGCAACCAGGCCACCGAAGCTGGCGCGGCCCTGGCCCCACTCGGCGGGGATGGTGACATCCAGCGGGTTGCGACGAACTGCGTCGATTAAATCACTAAAGCGCATGGCAGCCTCATATCAGGAAAATCGATCGACGCATCTTAACTATCACGCCTTTAAGGTACAGCGCCTGTTACTGCCAAAAACCGGACCTGCAGACGCGGGCGAAACGCGGTTCAGAAACAATCGGCGCGCAGTTTATCCAGCACGCGATCAGCCTGCGCCTCGGCCTTTGTCATGGTGGTATGCCAGACCGGCACGCAGGGAAGCAGGTCAACCTGCTGTTCGGCCTGGGCCAGCCACTGCCAGCAATCATGCCAATCACCCAGGGCGCCCTGGGCTTTTTTCAGACGCGATAAGGCATTCGCCGGTAGCTTGTCCAACTCGGGGTAAGCCTCGGCCGCATAACGCACGCGCTTGATCAACAGCCGCAGGCGGTGGCGATCGTGGCTCGGATCGTTCAGCGCATCGCCCAGCTTGCGCCACTGCCTGGCCAGGCGCTTCTCGATAAGCGAACGCAGGCCCTTGAGCAATTTCTGACGCTGGGCGGCACGAATAAACCGTGGGAATGCATCGAGAATCTGCAGCAGGTGCGCGAGCTCCTGGCTCTGCGCCACCTGACGATAGGCGTCCGGCTGCAGACGCAGCCGACGCTCTGCAGCCGCTTGATACCCTTGCTGATGCAAATACGCCGCCAGCACCTCGCGGTCGCGTAACGGCGTGGTCAAGCGGCCCACCGTGCCGGCCGCCAGTTCAAGCTGCTCGACACCCGGCAATTCACGCAACGGGCGCAACAGACTGCGCAGGCGGCGCACGGTGGTGCGCAGGTCGTGCAGGGCTTCATCGTCGGTGACGGCGGCAAGGCGAGCCTGGCAGCTCAGCAACCCTACTTCCAGGCCTATGACCTGGGCGACTAACTGATCAACCAACGCTGGCATCCTGTCCTCCCTTTTCGATGAAAACCCTGTTTAACCGATCAACGTCCGGCGCGCGACTCACGAATATAGAACCGCGCTTTTTCGGCTTTATTGGAGCAGCCCTCGAACGCTTCGAATTGCTGCTGGGTCTTGGCGCCCGTCAACAGCGACAAAGCCTTGGAGTAACTGACAGTGCCGGCAAAACCTTCGGCCTTGGCCAGGTCCAGCTCTTTCCAGGCGGCATCCAATTGCGACCCGCAGCTGTCGCGGTAAGCGGTTTTACCAGCGCAACCGGCCAGGGCCAACAGGATCACGGGCACACACATCCAGGCTTTCATCAATGACACCTCAAAATAAGAAAAACAGTCGTACGCTGTAGACGGTGCCTACGAAGAAAAGTGCCTTGTAGGACGGCCTGTAACGTGAAGCGCTGATTGCCAAAGCATACCCTAGCCCCGTCGCTATTCTGGAGAACTATTGTGAAGCAGCCGCGACGATTGAAGCGGCCCCCTCAATGGGTGCATTGTGGGCACCTGTTTTGTGTAGGACAGGGACTATGAAGAAACGTGTTGCCTTGGTGTTGGGGTCCGGCGGGGCCCGGGGTTACGCCCATATCGGTGTGATCGAGGAAATCGAACGACGCGGCTATGACATCGCCTGTATCGCCGGTTGTTCCATGGGCGCGGTAGTGGGCGGGATCTACGCCGCCGGCAAGCTGAACGACTATCGCAACTGGATCGAAAGCCTCGACTACCTCGATGTGCTGCGCCTGGTGGACGTGAGCTTTCGCCTGGGGGCGATTCGTGGCGAGAAAGTGTTCGGGCAGATTCGCAAGATCGTCGGCGAGATCAATATCGAAGACCTGCGCATCCCCTACACCGCCGTCGCCACCGACCTGACCAACCAGCAGGAAATCTGGTTCCAGGAAGGCTGCCTGCACCAGGCCATGCGCGCCTCGGCGGCAATCCCCAGCCTGTTTACCCCGGTGATGCAGGGCAACCGCATGCTGGTGGACGGCGGCCTGCTCAACCCGTTGCCGATCGTGCCGGTGGTGTCGAGCCATTGCGACCTGATCATCGCGGTCAACCTCAACGCCACCAACCAGAAGCACTACCATTTGCCGGTGATCCAGCGCCCGCCGGCGTTCAAGAGCCGCTTCAACAGCCTGGCCAAATCGCTCGGTTCGCACTTGCCGTTTCGCCGCAAGCAGGCCGAGCAGTTGATGAAACTCGAGCAGGAAGCCCTGCAGGCCCATGCGGCGGAAATCAACCCGTGGCTGGAGTCGGCCGAGCCCGAATCCCAGCAGCCCGCCGCCGCGCCGGAAAAACCCGGCGCACCGAAGTCGGCCACCGGCTCGTTCATTATCGATAACGTCGGGCCAGCGTCGCTGCTGGACTTGATCAACCAGAGTTTCGAAGTGATGCAAACATCGCTGGCACAGTACAAGATCGCCGGGTACCCGCCCGATGTGCTGATCAACGTGCCCAAGCGGGTGTGTCGTTTTTTCGAGTTTTACAAGGCGCCGGAGTTGATCGCGCTGGGGCGGGAGATTGCCAGCGATACGTTGGATCGGTATGAGAGTGAACAGGGTTGAGAGTGGCGAAGAGGCCAGTCCAGACGCAACGGCACTCAGCTGCTTAGCAACCGATACCCCACCCCCGGCTCCGTCAGGATAAATCGCGGCTGGGTCGGGTCATCCGCCAGCTTCTGCCGCAGGTGCCCCACCACGATACGCAGATAGTGGCTGTCCTCGGTATGGGTCGGGCCCCAGATGTCCTTGAGCAGTTGCTGCTGGGTGATCACCCGCCCCGGATGGCGCGCCAGTTGCGCCAGCACCGCGTACTCCTTGCGAGTCAACGCTACTTCGGCGCCGTCGAGCAATACCCGGCGATAGGCCAGGTCCACGGTGAGCGGGCCGAAGCGCAACGCGGCCTCCTGAGCCTCGCCCGCCGGCGCCTGGCGCAACAACGCGCGGATACGGGCAAGGAATTCCTGGATGCCGAACGGTTTGGTCACATAGTCGTTGGCGCCACCGTCCAGGGCTTCGACTTTCTGCCCTTCGCTGGCGCGAACCGACAGCACCAGCACCGGCACCGTGGACCATTCGCGAAACTCGCGCAGCACCTGTTGGCCGTCCATGTCCGGCAGGCCGAGGTCGAGCACCAGCAAGTCCGGCTTGTTCAGCGCCGCCTGGGCCAGACCTTCGGTGCCGGTGCCGGCCTCGATCACTTTGTAGCCCTGGGAGGCCAGGCTGATGCGCAGAAACTTGCGGATCTGCGGCTCGTCATCAATGACCAAAATCGTCGCGGTCTGGCTCATGGCGTCCAATCATAAATCGTCGAGAACACAGGGTATCTCACGCCTCACGCTCCAGGCCAGGCTGGGCCGGCAAAGGCAGAAACAAGGTGATGCAGGTGCCGCGCCCGTCGATGCCATCGGCCACGCGGATATGCCCGCCGTGCGCGCCAACCATACCCTGACAGATCGCCAGACCGAGGCCCGTGCCCTGCCCGCCCCGATCACCGCGGGCAGCGGTATAGAACATGTCGAAAATCTTCGCGCGTTCATCTTCGGGAATCCCCGGCCCCTCATCAGCCACGGCGAAAAACAGCTGATCGTCCGCGACGCCGGCGCTCAACTGCAAGCGGCCTTGAACCGGTGAAAAGCGCGCGGCGTTTTCCAGCACGTTGACCAGCGCCTGTTCGATCAGCGCCGCGTGCACATACAGCAACGGCAGCTCCGCTGGCACATCGGTGATCACCTGCAACGGCGCCAGCACCGCGCGCAGACGGCCGAGGGCGCTGCCGGCGATATCGCCGGGCGACACCCAGTCGCGCGCCAGCTTGAGTGCGCCGTGCCCCAGTCGGGTCATGTCGAGCAGGTTCTGGATATAGCGGTCCAGGCGCTCGGCTTCATCGCGGGTGCCTTCCAGCAGTTCGCGGCGATCGTCCAGGGGAATCGCTTCGCCGAGCGCCAGCAGGCTGTCGATGCTACCGCGCATTGAGGTCAACGGCGTGCGCAAGTCGTGGGACACCGAGGCGAGCAAGGCGCTGCGCAGTTGTTCGGTTTCGCCATGCAACCGCGCGGATTCGAGCTCCTGCGCCAACTGCGCGCGGGCCAGGGCCTGCGCCAGCGGTTGGCTCAAGGCCGTGAGCAGACGTCGACGCTGGCCGCTCAGCTCAAGGCCCGGCTTGGCACTCACGCCGAGCAAGCCCAACGGACCTTCTTCGCCCGACAACGGCCACCACCACCAGCGCCCAAACGGCAAGGTGCCAGTGCCCCGGCCTGCCGGCTGGTCATGCTGCCAGGACCAGTCGGCGGCGGCGCGCTCGGCTTCGGTGAACGTCAGCGGGCCGCCGGTTTCGACCGTCCAGCCGCCCTGCCCGTCGCGGTTGACCAGACACAGATCGAGGTCGCTCCAACCCTGCAGGTGCAGGGTCGCCGCGCTGATCACCGCCTGGCGATCGGTGGCGGCGGTCAGCTTGCGGGACAGGTCCAGCAGTTCGCTGGTTTCTTCCTGGGTATCGCGCAGCGCCTGCAATTGCTGGCGCTGCCGCGCGGCCAGGTTGCCGGTGAGCGCGGCCATCAACAGGAAGAACAACAGCGTCAGCACGTCTTCTTCACGCTGGATGGCGAAAGAGAAATTCGGCGGAATAAACAGAAAGTCGTAAGCCATGAAGGAGAGCGCGGCACACACCAGCGACGGCCCAAGGCTGCTGCGCACCGCCACCAGCAACACCGCGGCAAGAAACACCAGCGAGATGTTCGGCAACGGCATCACGCTGGACACCCCCCAGGCCACGGCGGCCGCCACCAAAGTGGCCACCACTGCCAGGGCGTAATCGAACCAGCGCAGCCCCATCACCTGCGGCAAGCGCGGCGGCGCGGGCAACTCGTCGCTGTCGAGCACGTTGATTTCCAGCCCCCGCGCCTGGCGCAACAGGCGTGCGGCCAGCCCCCCCCCCAGCAGCCGGCGGCGCCAGCGCATCCGCGACTGCCCCACCAGCAGCAGGCTGGCTCGACGTTCGGCGGCGTGCTGGATCAACGTCCTGGCCACCTCGCCGGCGCGCAACAACACCACCTCGCCGCCCAGGCGCTCGGCCAGTTGCTGCGCGTTTTGCAGACGCAGGCGCGACTGCTCATCGCGCGCCCGGCCGTTATCGATATGCACCAGGCTCCACGGCAAATGCCGGCGCTGGGCCACGCGACTGGCATGGCGCACCAGACGTTCGGCCTGCGCGTCGCCGTCCACGCCCACCAGCAAGCGACCACGCACCGCCGGTGCGGCCTGGCCGAGTTGGCGATAGCCCTGAGCCAGGTCATCGTCGACATGGGCGGCGGCGGTTTGCATCGCCAACTCGCGCAGGGCCATCAGGTTGGTCTGGGTAAAAAACGCATCGATGGCGGCGCGGGCCTGTTCCGGCACATAGACCTTGCCGTCGCGCAGGCGCTCAAGCAATTCACGGGACGGCAGGTCGATCAGCAGCAGTTCGTCGGCTTCCTGCAGCACCCAGTCCGGCAGGGTTTCACGCACCTGCACGCCGGTGATGCCGCGCACTTGATCATTAAGGCTTTCCAGGTGCTGGACGTTGACTGTGGTGAACACGTCGATACCGGCCGCGAGCAACTCCTGAATATCCTGCCAGCGTTTTTCATGACGGCTGCCGGGCGCATTGCTGTGGGCCAGTTCATCCACCAGCACCAATGCGGGCCGGGCCGCGAGCAAGCCGTCAAGGTCCATTTCTTCGAGCATCACGCCGCGGTATTCGCTGCGCAGCAACGGTTGCTGCGGCAGGCCGCCGAGCAAGGCCTCGGTCTCGGCGCGGCCATGGGTTTCGACCACCCCGGCGATCAGTCGCACGCCCTGGCGCAGTTGGCTATGGGCGGCCTGGAGCATGGCGTAGGTCTTGCCCACACCGGGCGCGGCGCCGAGGAAAACTTTCAGTCGGCCACGGCCATCCCGGGGCAGATCGGCTAACAGGGCGTCGGCGCGGCCGGAGTCGCTCATGCTTCAGGGTTCCTTCAGGTGTGTATGGATGGCGTTTATGGCCTTATCGCGGGAAGCCCTAATGCCGTTCAGTTAAGCGCAGATTCCCTGTGGCGAGCAGGCTTGTCCTGCGTTGGGCTGCGCAGCAGCCCCAAAGCCAGGCGCTGAGCCGTATCAGGTACACCGCGTTTTGATCGATTGGGGGCGCTTCGCACCCCAACGCGGGGCAAGCCCGCTCGCCACAATAAGCCCACACATTTTCCTTGACTGAACGGCATTAGGGCTTGCCCGCGATCACGGCGGCGCTGCCTACAACTTTTCCAGGGCCATGTTCAGGGCCAGGACGTTCACCACCGGCGGGCCCACCAACGGGCTTTCGATGTGTTCATCCAGCAAGCGTTGCAAGGTCGCCACCGGCACATTTCGCGCCGCGGCCACCCGCGCCAGTTGATAGGCAATCGCCGGCGGTGGCAAGTGCGGATCCAGGCCGCTGCCGGAGGTGGTCAGCGAGGCCAGCGGCACCGGGCCCTGGCCTGGCACCTGCTGCTTGGTCGCGTCGTCGAACACGCGCGTCGCCAGCGCCGGGTTGCTTGGGCCCAGGTTACTGGCGCTGCTGGATACCGTGGCGAAAGCCCCGGCCGAAGGCCGTGGGTGGAACCAGCCGTCGCCGGTAAAGTCCTGGGCGATCAGGCTGGAGCCGCGCACCTTGCCGCTGGCATCGCGCACCAGACTGCCGTTGGCCTGGGCGGGGAACGCCACCTGGGCCACACCGGTGACCACCAGCGGATAGGCGACGCCGGTGATCAGGGTCATCAGCACCAACAGGCTCAAAGCCGGGCGGATCATGTTAGTCATGGTCAAATCCTCATTAAGTCGGGAAGGCGAGCGTTACACCAGGTGCAACGCCGTCAGCAGCATGTCGATCGCCTTGATGCCCACGAACGGCACCAGCAGGCCGCCCAGGCCGTAGATCAGCAGGTTGCGACGCAGCAACGCCGCCGCACTCGCCGCCTGCACGCGCACACCGCGCAGGGCCAGGGGAATCAGCACCACGATGATCAGCGCGTTGAACACAATCGCCGAAAGGATCGCACTCTGCGGGCTCTGCAGGTGCATCACGTTGAGCACGCCCAACTGCGGGTAGATCGCGGCGAACAGCGCGGGCAGGATGGCGAAGTACTTGGCCACGTCGTTGGCGATGGAGAACGTCGTCAGCGCGCCTCGGGTCACCAGCAATTCCTTGCCGATCTGCACCACGTCCAGCAGCTTGGTGGGATCGCTGTCGAGGTCGACCATGTTGGCCGCTTCACGGGCGGCCTGGGTGCCATCGTTCATCGCCATGCCAACGTCTGCCTGGGCCAGCGCCGGAGCGTCGTTGGCGCCGTCGCCGCACATGGCAACCAGGCGCCCGTCATTTTGCTCGAGGCGGATGCGCGCGAGTTTTTTCTCCGGGGTGGCCTCGGCCAGCACGTCGTCCACGCCGGCTTCGGCGGCAATCGCGGCGGCCGTCAGCGGGTTGTCGCCGGTGACCATCACAGTGCGGATGCCCAGCTTGCGCAGCTCGGCGAAGCGCTCGCGGATACCAGGTTTGACCACGTCTTTGAGGTGGATCGCGCCGAGCAGTTTGCCGTCGGCACACACCAGCAACGGCGTGCCACCGCTCTGGGCGATCTTGTCGATTTCCCGCGAGAGCGCCGGTAACAGGTCACTGCGTTGCAAACCGATAAACGCCAGCAACGAATCCACCGCGCCTTTGCGAAATACGCGGCCCTGGTAGTCGACACCGGACAGGCGGGTTTCGGCACTGAACGGTACGGCGGTCAATTCATCCAGCGACGGTTCGGCCTGGGGGTGCAAGGCGCGCAGGTATTCGACGATGGATTTGCCCTCCGCCGTGTCATCCGCCAGGGACGCGAACAAGGCACCTTCGGCCACCTCGCGGCCACTGACGCCTGGCGCGGCGACCACCGCCGAGCACCGGCGGTTGCCGAACGTGATGGTGCCGGTCTTGTCCAGCAACAGCACATGCACGTCCCCCGCCGCTTCCACGGCGCGGCCGGACTTGGCGATCACATTGAGGCGCACCAGACGGTCCATGCCGGCGATACCGATGGCCGACAACAAACCGCCAATGGTGGTAGGAATCAGCGTCACCAGCAGTGCGACGAGGAACACCAGGGGCAAGCTGCCATTGGCAAAGTGGGCAAACGGCTGCAGGGTGACCACGACCATCAGGAAGATCAGGGTCAGCCCGATCAGCAGGATGTCCAGTGCCACCTCGTTAGGGGTTTTCTGGCGCTTGGCGCCTTCCACGAGGGCAATCATGCGGTCCAGGGTGGATTCGCCGGGGTTGGCGGTGATGCGCACCAGCAGCCAGTCGGACACCAGCCGCGTATTGCCGGTGACGGCCGAACGGTCGCCGCCGGATTCGCGGATGACCGGGGCGGATTCGCCAGTGATCGCGGCTTCGTTGACTGCGGCGATCCCTTCGATGACTTCACCGTCGCCGGGGATCATTTCGCCGACGACCACGCGCACCACGTCGCCCTTGCGCAGGCTGGCAGCGGGTACCATCTTGAAGGTGCCATCGGCCTCTTTGCGCCGTGCGCCGAGGCCTTCACTGCCGGCCTTGAGGCTGTCGGCGCGGGCCTTGCCACGCCCTTCAGCCAGCGCTTCGGCGAAGTTGGCGAACAGCACGGTGAACCACAGCCACAGCGCAATCTGCGCGGCGACAAAGGTGGGCACAGCGGTGTCGGGCACGAAGCACAGCACGGTGGTGAGGATGGCCGTCAATTCGACCACCAGCATCACCGGCGAGCGTTGCAGTTGCCGTGGGTCGAGCTTGACGAAGGCCTGGACCAGCGCCGGGCGCCACAGCGCGGAGATTGCGGTTTTGGCGGGTTCCTGGGGTTTGACCGGGGCCGCGTTGTTTGCAGGCATATTCATTTTCATATCCCTCAGAAGCCCATGCTCAGGTGTTCAGCGATAGGGCCCAATGCCAGCGTCGGCAGGAACGTCAGGCCGCCCACCAGCAAAATGGTCACAGTCAACAGGGTCACGAACAGCGGGCCGTGGGTGGGAAAGCTGTTCTGGCCAATCGGCGCGGTCTTCTTCATCGCCAGGCTGCCGGCCAGGGCCAGTACCGGGAGGATGTAGCCGAAGCGGCCGAGCAACATGCCCAGGCTCAGCATCAGGTTATGGAATGGCGTGTTGCCACTGAAGCCGCCGAACGCCGAGCCGTTGTTGGCACTGGCCGAGGTGTAGGCGTAGAGCAACTGGCTGAAACCATGGGGTCCGGGGTTGCTGATTGCACCGGCCGGGCCTGGCAGGCTGGCGGCGATGGCGCCCAGCACGAGTACGCCAACCGGCATCACCAGCAGGGTCACCACGAGCAGTTGCACTTCCTTGGCCTGGAGTTTCTTGCCCAGGTATTCAGGCGTGCGGCCGATCATCAGGCCGGCGAGGAAGACTGCGATCAACACGTTGAGCAGCATGCCGTACATACCGGCGCCGACGCCGCCGAAGATCACTTCGCCGACCATCATGTTGACCAGCGCCACCATGCCGCTCAACGGATTGAGGCTGTCCTGCATACCGTTGACCGAACCGTTGGACGCCGCCGTAGTCGTCACCGACCAGAGCACGGTGCCGGTGGTGCCGAAGCGCGCTTCCTTGCCTTCCAGCGGTGCGGTCTGCTCCACGGCGGGGTTGTTCAAGGTGGGGTTGGGCTGGTATTCGGCCCACAGCGAGGTCGCGCCACCGATCAGGAACAGCGCGAGCATGCAGCCGAGGATCGCGCGGCTCTGGCGCAGGTCCTTGACGTAGTGGCCGAAGGTGAACACCAGCGCCACCGGAATCAGGATGATCGCCGCCAGCTCGAACAGATTGGCCCAGGCGGTCGGGTCCTCGAACGGGTGCGCCGAGTTGACGCCGAAGAAACCGCCGCCGTTGGTGCCCAGTTGCTTGATCGCAATCTGGCTGGCCGCAGGACCGAGCGGAATCACTTGATCCACGCCTTGCATTGTCACGGCATCGACGTAGTGGGCGAAGGTTTGCGGCACGCCCTGCCACACCAGGAACAGCGCCAGCACCAGGCACAACGGCAGTAGGCCGTAGAGGGTGGCGCGGGTCATGTCGACCCAGAAGTTACCCAATGTCGCGGTTGATTTGCGACCGATCCCACGGCAAAGAGCGACGAGGACTGCCAGCCCCGTGGCCGCACTGACGAAGTTCTGCACGGTCAGGCCGGCCATTTGGCTGAGGTAGCTCAGGGACGCCTCACCGCTGTAGGACTGCCAGTTGGTGTTGGTCATGAAACTGACCGCCGTGTTGAAGGCCAGCGTCCACTCCTGACCCGGCAGTTTCTGCGGATTGAGCGGCAGGTAGTCCTGAAACAGCAGGATCGCGAACAACAGCAGGAAACCCGCGAGGTTGAACGCGAGCAAGGCCAGCGTGTATTTCTGCCAGCTCTGTTCCTGTTGGTCATCCACGCCGGACAGGCGATAGCAGGCTCTTTCCACCGGCCCCAGCACAGGGGTCAGCCAGGTGCGCTGGCCTTCCATCACCTTGTAGTAGAAACGCCCGAGCAAGGGTGCCGGTACCAACACCACGGCAAAGAAGGCAATGATCAGCCAATAGTCATAACTGTGCATGCCCAACTCCTAGTTCCGATCCGCGCGTAACAGCGCAACCAGCAGATAAATGAACAGCGCCACGGCCAATAGCAGTGACACCCCGTCCAGAACGCTCATGGAAGTCTCTCCGTTGTGCGGCGAGTGCCGCGTGTGGGGCAATTGTCCGCAGGAGTGGTGTAAAGGAACGAGAGCGAGGGCGTGGGCGGGGCGTAAAGACGGCGTAAAGAGTGGGTTTATGCGGGGTTTACACCGCGGGTTTGCATTGCTTGAACGGGCCTCATCGCGGGCAAGCCCGACTCCCACATTGGAATGCGGTTGACTGTGGGAGCCGGGCTTGCCCGCGATGGCGCCAGCCAAGGCACCACTGCACCTGCCTGGTGCAGTGGTGAGTATGTTCAAACACCAAACCGTCCCCGATACGACGGATGCGCCACTTTACGACCATGATTTTCATGCTGGCATGCCCGCTGCAACACCTTGAATCATTCCAAACCGTTCAAGGAGCGCAGCACAATGAACACACACCTCAAACCCACCTTGGGCACCCTGCATTTATGGGGTATTGCCGTCGGGCTGGTGATCTCCGGGGAATACTTCGGCTGGAGCTACGGCTGGGGCGTGGCCGGCACCCTCGGGTTCCTGGTGACGTCAATGATGGTCGCCGCGATGTACACCTGCTTCATCTTCAGTTTCACCGAACTCACTACCGCGATTCCTCACGCTGGCGGCCCCTTTGCCTACAGCCGCCGCGCCTTTGGTGAAAAAGGTGGTTTGATCGCCGGCCTCGCGACCCTGATCGAATTCGTATTCGCGCCACCTGCCATCGCCCTGGCCATCGGCGCCTACCTGAATGTGCAGTTCCCGGCCCTGGACCCGAAACACGCGGCCGTCGGCGCCTACATCGTGTTCATGGGCCTGAACATCCTTGGCGTGAAACTCGCCGCCACCTTCGAACTGGTGGTGTGCGTACTCGCCGTCGCCGAGCTGCTGGTGTTCATGGGCGTGGTCGCCCCCGCGTTCAGCTTCAGCAACTTCGCCCTCAATGGCTGGGCGGGATCCGATACGTTTGGCGCACCGGCGATTGCCGGGATGTTTGCGGCGATCCCCTTCGCCATCTGGTTCTTCCTCGCCATCGAGGGCGCAGCCATGGCGGCCGAGGAAGCGAAAGACCCCAAGCGCACCATTCCAAAGGCCTACATCAGTGGCATCCTCACTCTGGTGATTCTGGCCATGGGCGTGATGTTCTTCGCCGGCGGCGTGGGTGACTGGCGCACCCTGGCGAACATCAACGACCCGCTGCCCCAAGCCATGAAAACCGTAGTGGGCGACCACTCCGGCTGGCTGCACATGCTGGTGTGGATCGGCCTGTTCGGCCTGGTGGCAAGCTTCCACGGCATCATCCTCGGCTACTCGCGGCAGTTCTTCGCCCTGGCGCGCGCCGGTTACCTGCCCTCCTTCCTCGCCAAACTGTCGCGTTTTCAGACACCGCACCGCGCAATCATCGCCGGCGGCGTCGTCGGCATCGCGGCCATCTACAGTGATGGCCTGATCAACCTCGGCGGCATGACCCTGACCGCCGCGATGATCACCATGGCCGTGTTCGGCGCCATCGTCATGTACATCATGAGCATGCTCAGCCTGTTCAAACTGCGTAAGACCGAACCGCTGCTGGAGCGCACCTTCCGCGCGCCGGGCTATCCACTGGTGCCCGGCATCGCGCTGGTGCTGGCCGTGGTATGCCTGGTCGCGATGGCCTGGTTCAACACGTTGATCGGGCTTATCTTCCTCGGCTTCATGGCCGTTGGCTTCGTGTACTTCCAATTGACCGCACAAGACCGCGCCGATGCGCCGGCGGACGCAATGCTGACCGGCCTATAAGACGTGGGAGGCAGAACGGGCCTACACTGAACTACTCAGAAAGCCCGTCACTCAAAGCAGTTATTACCGTGGGAAAATTCTCCCACGGCGATCTGCCTCAAGGAGAGCGTTATGCCGTGGTATGCGTGGTTGATTATGGTAGTAGCGATCGGGTCGATCGTCGGTGGCCTCATGATGCTGCGTGACAGCGCCAACAAGGTGGAACTCACCGACGAACAACGCAAGCGCGTGGCCCAGCGCAATGCGCAAGCGGATGCCAAGGACGCGCAGGACCGCTGAACCGGGTTTACTCCCACTCCGCCCCGGCAATATGCAAACCGTGCTGACCTTTATAGGCAGCACGTTCCGGCTGGCTCCAGCCGCTCAGCAGCTCATCCTCCAGCCTGTAGATCTCGACACCCAACGGACGACACACCGTCAGCGGGTCCTGCGCCTGCGGGCCCCACATCGGCAACGACAAATCTCCACCCGGGCACGTCGATAGCGCGCACAACAGGTCAATCTCGGCGAAAAACTCAAGGTAGTCGCCCTTCTGCGCCGGGCAGGCTTTCATGAAATACAGGTCATCGTGATTAAGCCCGGTGCACTGGAAAATATTCAGCACGTCGTGCACGTCGAATTCTGTCAGGCCGTGGGGCAATATTGCACGGGTCAGGTTCGAGTGGCAGTGATGATGGAAATCCTCGCCGGTCAGCATGCGGTTCACATAGGGATCGCAACGCGTGCCGAGCAGATCGTGCAGGCGGCCACCGTGTTCATCGATACCGTAGCCGGCCAGGCTGTCGTCGGTGATGGTGACCAGAGGCCTTAGAAAGGGCAGGTTCGACCATAGCCGGTCGTAGGTGCTGACGTGGGCGCCCTGCAATTGACGGGTGCGTGCCGCCCACAGGCGCTCGCGCGGGTCGTGGGCGTTCCAGACATTGAAGTCGCCTACTTGCGGGCCTACCGGAGTGGTGACACGGAAGACGTGACCGGCGGGGACGTTCCATGCGCGTCCTGTGCGGATTGGGACTTCGAAGTGGTTGATCAGGGTGCGCAGGTCGGCACGATTGCGGATTCGTTCGTAGAAGGCGATGTCGACCTGCAGCGCGGAGCCTTTGCTGACCTGGTAAGCGGGTGGGTAGTTTTTGTACATGATGGACGCCTCGACTTGGGAATTTTCTGCATAAGAGATAATCACCATTCATGCCAGCGCTGTGCGCAGTATCAGGACTGAAGGGTTTTAAAGTGAGATCGGCAACCGCTTTTGTATGGGTATTTACCATACCCCGTGACATAATCGACCTTTTTCAAGCTATGGCTAGGGTTGCCAATCCAAAGCCACTTTGTGTCGAGTTACGCAGATGCACGGTGAACCAGAGAGCCCCCTTTCGATGAGAGACGCTGAAACCGAACGGACCTGACTCTTTGCAACTACACAGGTGGCCTGCTGCCTACGGTGGCCCTGTCGCGGCAGTAAAGGGGTCGACGTTAGTAACGGAAGTGACATGTATGGGTATGAAATTGAATTTATTTGCCTAACTATCATGGCTCGTCAGTGCGGGTAAACAGCATAAATTATGAGGCATGGAGGGTGAAATGGAATTGATCAGATGGCTGGATTTTGAGCGACTGGGCGATAACCGAGGGGAGCTGATTGCCATTGAAGTTGGCGTCGACAAGATCATCCCTTTTGAAATAAAGCGTGTTTATTACATCTACGCTACAGCCCCCGGCATCAGCAGGGGTTTTCATGCCCATCGAAATTTAAAGCAAATTGCGATCTGCGTATCCGGCACCTGCAAGATGGTGTTGGACAACGGAACTGTTCGCGAAGAAACCATTATGCACAGCGCTACACGCGGGCTGGTTATCGAAAGTATGGTATGGCGGGAAATGCATGACTTCAGCCCTGACTGCGTATTGCTGGTGCTGGCAAGTGAACATTATGAAGAATCCGACTATATAAGATCTTATGAGACTTTTCTTGAGGAGCAAGCATGTCTAAAAAGCTGATAATCGTTGGGGCGGGTGAGTTCGCCATGATTGCTTATGAGTACTTTACACATGACTCTGATTTTCAGGTCTGCGCTTTTTCCGTCGAGAAGGAATACCTCGAAAATACCACGCTGTACGATCTCCCCATTGTAGCGCTGGAATCAATCGAAACCACATATCCGCCCGCCGACTATGAAGTCTTCGTCGCGATACCGGCCTCACAACTCAATCGACTGAGAACCCGTCTCTATGAGATGGTCAAGTCCAAAGGTTATACGTGCGCCAGCTACATCAGTTCGCGTGCGTTCGTGTGGCACAATGCTGAAATCGGTGAAAACTGCTTTATCTTCGAGAACAATACAGTTCAACCTTTCGTATCGATTGGGAACAACGTGATTCTCTGGAGCGGCAATCATATAGGGCATCGTTCACGTATCAATGACAACTGCTTTCTCTCTTCACATGTCGTGGTGTCAGGCTATTGCGATATCGGCGAATCCTGTTTCCTCGGTGTCAATTCGACACTGAATGATCGCATCAGCATCCCCAAAGACTGCGTGATTGCCTCCGGCACCCTGGTTAATAAAAACCTGCCGGAGCCAGAGCGAATTTATTATGGCTCGCCCGCGCAGATGCTGCCGAAAAAAAGCAGTCTTAAAGTTAAATTGTAGGGTATTGACATGCTTTGGAAAAAGATAGGCCAGATCTTCGATGCTCGAACCCAGCTTCCTGATTGGGCAGAGAACTCAGCGCTTACACCAACACCTTTTTTATTGAACCCGGACGTCATCAGAATTTATGCCGGGTTTCGAGACAAGGCCGGCGTCAGCCGCATAGGTTATGTAGATGTGTCATCACATGACCCACGCAAGGTGCTGGGTGTTAGCAAAGAGCCAGTATTGACTGAGGGTGGCCCCGGATGTTTCGACGATAACGGCGTCATCATGGGCGATGTGGTGCGCGATGGCGACACCATCAGAATGTACTACGTTGGTTTCCAGATCGTCCAAAAAGCGAAGTTCCTTGCCTTCACTGGCCTGGCGACCAGCCAGGACGGACTTCGGTTCGACCGGGTTTCTGAAGCGCCTGTACTTGATCGCGTACACCAAGGTCGCACAATCCGCGCAATACATACTGCGATCTACGACGAAGGGCGTTGGAAGGTTTGGTATGCATTGGGAGATGGCTGGTGTGATATAAACGGCGTTCAATACCCTCGTTATAACATCTGGTACACAGAGTCGCCTGACGGTATCTCCTTTCCAGGGCCCCATCATCTTTGCATCGACAATGAAGGTGATGAATATAGAATAGGCAGGCCCTCCGTTTACAAGATAAACGGTCGCTATATGATGTTCTATACAAAAGGCGGAATTACCGGCAAGGATTATTTCCCAGGCGTTGCCTACTCCGAAGACGGCATCAACTGGACGCGCAAGGATGACGAATTAGGCATGTCACTTTCAGAGCACGCAGGATTTGACGACCAGCACCTGTGCTATCCGCGCCTGTGTGTCACGGCGGATAAAGTCTATGCTTTTTACAATGGCAACAATATGGGCGTTGAAGGTATTGGCCTGATGGAGTTGGTTCAATGGTGATTTGCGAGCTTTATCAGCAAGACGCCGAGAGCCAATGGAATGAGTTCGTCAGAACCAGCAAGACACCGCTGTTTATCTTCGAACGCCCCTTCATGGATTACCACGCCGATCGCTTTAATGACTTCTCTCTGCTGTTCAAAGAAGAAGATCAACTCCTTGCCGTGTTGCCCGCCAACATTGTGGACAATGTTGTGTATTCACATGGAGGTTTGACGTTCGGCGGCTTGATACTTTCGCACAAGGTCAAAGCAGAGAAGGTTCTTGAGATACTGCAGACGCTCAAAGTCTTCCTGAAAGAAAAGACTGTCAGCCGCCTTGAATACAAGTCAATTCCTTACATATTCGCCACTCACCCGGCTCAAGAAGACTTGTATGCGCTGAATATCGTTGGCGCCACCTTATTCCGGCGAGATATATCCAGCGTCATTGATATGGAGCGAGAGCCCAAGTTTTCAAAAGGCCGAAAATGGTTGATTGCAAGAGCGAAGAAGAACGGTCTGTGCGTAGAGGAGTCCACGGACTGGTCGGCCTATCACGCACTGCTTTCCAGCGTGCTATCGAAGCACAGTGCCACACCTACTCACTCGATCGATGAAATGGCTCTGCTCCACGAGCGCTTTCCTGAAAACATCCGTCTGAGGGTCGTGCGCAAGGATGGAGAGTTGATATGTGGTGTGCTGCTATTTGCTTATGAGCAGGTCTTGCATACTCAATACATCGCGGCAAACGAAGTCGGCAGGGAATCGGGGGCACTCGATCTGACCCTGGCAAGCTGCATTGATGAAGCCAAGCGCTCGGACAAAGCGTATTTCAGCTTCGGCATCTCGACTGAGCGTGGCGGGCTTTACTTGAACACCGGGCTGATCGCACAAAAAGAGAGCTTCAGCGCCCGGGCTATCGTGCATGATTTTTACAGGCTGGAATTGAATGATTAAGTTTTTGGATTTGAAGCAAGTCAACGATCAATACCAGGCAGAAATTCTGGCCGCCGCCGAGCGCGTGATAAAGTCCGGCTGGTATATCAAGGGCGAAGAACTCGAACAGTTTGAACAGGCATTTGCAGCGTACTGTGGTACCCAGTACTGCATCGGTGTGGGCAATGGCCTGGACGCGCTCACCCTTTCCCTGCGCGCCTGGAAAGAGCAAGGCCGGGTTAACGATGGCGATGAAGTCATCGTCCCAGCCAATACCTACATTGCTAGCATTCTGGCCATCATTGAAAGTGGGTTGACACCCGTTCTAGTGGAGCCATGCCTCGACACCTACAATATCGATCACCGACAAATTCAAAACAGGATCAGTGAAAAAACCAAGGTCTTGTTACCTGTCCATCTTTACGGTCAATTGGCCGAAATGGACAAAATCAATGACATCGCCAAGGCTCATAGTCTGCTGGTTCTGGAAGATGCCGCGCAGGCACACGGCGCAGAGGCTTTCGGAAGGAAGGCAGGAGCCTTCGGAGATGCTGCAGGCTTCAGTTTCTACCCCGGGAAAAACCTGGGTGCGCTGGGCGACGGCGGCGGGATCACTACCAATGATGCTGAGTTTGCCGACATTGTTCGATCCTTGGGCAACTACGGCAGCGAGGCGAAATATCAACATCGTTATGCGGGGATCAATAGCCGACTGGACGAACTGCAGGCGGCGATACTCTCTGTCAAGCTCAAGCACCTCGATAACGAAAACGCCCGCCGGCGAGCGATTGCAGCGAACTACGTTGCTAACATCGATAATCGATTGATCACGCTGCCGAACCTGGCTGATGGCAAAAGCCAGGCCTGGCACTTGTTCGTCATCCGATGTGACGACCGCAACGGGTTCATGTCCCATCTTTCCGATAACGGTGTGCAAGCACAAATCCATTACCCCACCGCTCCGCACAAACAAGTGGCGTTGCGCGGTATGACGACTGAAAGCTTCCCGATCACCGAGAACATCCACGACACAGTGGTGAGTCTGCCGTTGAATCCCACAATCAGTGATGATGAAGTTTCGCACGTCATCGAAGTGTGCAACGCCTACGTATCGTCATGAAGCTGATAAAAACAAGCCTGTTGAGTGGTATAGCGTCGCTGGTAAAAATATTTACGCTGCTCGGCATAAATAAGGTGCTCGCGATCTATACCGGTCCTTCGGGCTACGCACTCATAGGCCAGCTTCAAAATGCGGTACAGATTTTCTCGACATTCGCGAGCGGCGCGGTCAGCACCGGCGTTACCAAATACACCGCGGAGTATGGAGAGGATGCTTTAAAGCAGGAGAAGGTCTGGCGCACGGCTTTCAGCATCGCGTTATCGGGCAGTCTCATCAGTGCGATATTTATTATTGTGTTTGATAAAGAGCTCGCAGAGTTTTTTCTCGGGGACAGGGCCTACAGCAACCTTTTCATTGTGTTCGCCATCGGGTTGTTGCCGATGGTAGTGAACACGTTGCTCCTGGCCATACTCAACGGCAAGAAGGAGATCAAGGGCTATGTGATCGCAAATATTCTGGGCAGCCTGTTTTCGTTGCTCTTTACTGCGGTCCTGGCTTATTGCTTCGACTTTCTTGGGGCACTCATTGCTCTGGTGTCTTATCAGTCAATCGCCTGTTTGTTCACATTGGGCGTTTGCTTGAAAACCAGTTGGTTCAGGCTCGGTATATTTGCCTTCGAGTTTGATCGCAGTGCGCTGAGGAAACTCACCGGTTTTACATTTATGGCGCTGTGCTCTGCCATATGCGTTCCGCTGAGCTCCCTGTTTATCAGGACCTATCTGAATGACTCCTTGAGCGCCGAAGCCGCTGGCTATTGGGAGGCGATGACTCGGCTAAGCGGTGCATACATGATGGTGGTCACAATGACACTGAGCGTGTATTACCTGCCCAAGCTGTCGGAACTGACTTCGGCCAGCCAGATCAAACACGAAGTGATGTCCGGCTATAAAATAATTCTGCCTGCGGCCGCGCTGCTGTCGCTGGGCGTTTTTGTTTTTCGCGACCTTATTATCTGGATATTGTTTACCAAGGAGTTCGCACCCATGCGCCCGTTGTTTACGTGGCAACTGGTTGGCGACACCATGAAAATAGGCAGCTGGATTTTATCCTACTTGATGGTTAGCCGGGCGATGATCAAAGAGTTCATCATCTCTGAAATCATTTTCTCCATAACACTATGCCTACTGGTCGTGGCATTCTCCAACGCCTACGGTCTGATCGGGGCGACAATGGGCTACTGCGTAAACTACATGGCCTACTGGGTATTTTTGTATTTCTTCGTATGGCGGAAAATTAATTGAGCCTTAAGTCAAGCGTGATGCTGCCCTTATCTGAACAACCACTCGTCAGCGTTGTGGTCATCGTTTACAACCAATCGAACTATATCAAAGAGTGCATTCAATCAATCTTATCGCAAGATTACACAAATATTGAAATTATCATCAGTGATGACGCTTCCAAAGATGGTACCGACGCGCTCCTCCAGGAGATGCATGCCGCCAACCCTGAAAAAATAATACTTAACCTTGCTTCCGCTAACCAGGGGATAACAGGTAATTGCAATGCGGGCTTGCGTCTTGCAAAAGGCAAATATGTCGCCATGTTTGCGGGCGATGATTTGATGCTGCCTGGACGAATTAGCCAACAGGTCGAGTTCCTGGAGCAACATCCTGAGTTCTCCATCTGCGGGTCCTATGTGCAGGTTATTGACGGACAGGGACGTGCGGTAAAAATACAGAAAGACAAATTCAATAAACACAACCCTGTTTACAGGCTCGATGAGTTGATCGCCTCCAATAACTCCCTGGTGCCCGTGCCGGGCTTTATGGTGAGGGCTGATCGAATTCCAGCCTCTGGCTACGACTATCGCTTGCCTAAAGCATCAGACAGCCTGTTCTACTACCATATCGCCAGCAAAGGCGATATCTACATATTAAAAACACCGCTGACGCAATACCGCGTGCATCAGAGCCATGCGTCAAATATGGGCTACCTGGATGACAGCCTGGTTTCACTGGCACTGTGCGAGTTTTATTTCCCCGAACTGTACAGTGCTATAAAAAAAGGCAAAAGCAACCTGTACTATTCATACGCCCGGCACCTGCACAAGGTAAAGAAGGATTATAGCGGCGCATTGAAATATATTACTCGATCGCTTCTGGGCGACTTGAGCTTCAAAAAGTTGCTGGCATTGGCGCTGATTATATGTCGGGTTGATCGATGATTGAAATTTCAGAAACGCGTCTCACGCTGCAAAAAAAAACCTATCTCTGGGCGATGGCAACCTGGATCGTCATTGCATTGAACCCTTTCTATATCTGGGGGTATACACCTCAATTTCAGGCCCTGATCGCAGGTGTGTGCCTGGTGCTTTTTTTCCTCAAGAAAGATATTGCGCTACGTGAATACTTTTCTGGCCTGCTTTTCTCCGTAATGGTTTTCCTGTTTTACTATTTTTACGGCGCCAGTATTCTAGGCTGCTTATATTTCATGGCCGGCTATTTTGTTTTTTATTGCATACCCTCAAACGAAATCTTGAATATTTTTCGTAAATCAAAACGGCTGATCGCCATTCTTCTGCTTCCCGGTATATGCATCTGGTTTTTGCATCATCTGACCGGTGACAATAAATTATTCTTACTGGGCCCTCTGCCTGAGTACAAAATTCCCGATCAACTCAAAGCCCAAAATGGCGTAGGCTATTTTGTTTACCCTATGACCGTGGTTTTGGACTATATGCTGGACAATCCATTTTATCGGTTTTTTGGTTTTTTCGATGAGCCTGGTGCGCTGGGTACCTTCGCTGCCCTGCTGCTGGCGGCAGACAGGTTCAACCTGAGGTCACGCAGCAACTTCATCATATTCATTTCCGGAATTCTAAGTTTGTCCATGGCGTTTTTCATATTAAGCCTGGCTTACTTCGCCATCGAAGCGGTGCGCGGTAACAAACGTAACATAGTGCTATTAAGCGTTATGGTGGCACTCGTCATTCTGTCTGCACAAAATGATTATTTGAAGACCGTGATGTATGACCGCTTCGCCTATAAGTCGGAGGGGCTCGCAGGAGACAATCGCAATACCGATGGCTTCAACAAGCTATTTTCTGAGTGGGAATCGTCCGATGCGCGCTCACTCATGTTTGGCAGCGAGAAGGAAGACGACAGCGGCTCCGCCAGCTTCAAAAAAATCATCTTTCACTCGGGCATTCTAGGCACAGCATTCTTCGTACTGACGCTGTTGGGCTTTGCGCTGAGGCATAGAGTGCTCTTGAACTTCAATGGCATGGCTTTTTCGCTGCTATTGATATTGTCGATTGTTCAGAGACCCCTGGTTATCGCACCTGCGTTCCTGCTTCTGATTGCGGCTGCGGGCTGTAGGGAAATGTCACTTAAGAAAGCTCCACTATAGTCGGGAACAGGCCGGTCGATGACCGGCCTGTTTGATTGGGTTATTTGATCTCCAATCTGTCGCGGTTTTTCTCCATTAGCGCTTTGCCTATTCCCTTCACCTCAAGCAGTTCATCTACAGCTGTGAAAGGCCCATTGCTTTCTCGATAAGCCACAATCGCTTTGGCTTTGGCTGCACCAATACCAAACAGGTTGAGTCGCAACGTTTGCGCGTCGGCAGTGTTGAGATTGACCTTGGCATTTTGCGCAGCGATTTCTACCTGAGCGGAGACCGGGATTGGTGAAGCAACGTTGAGGGAGGGTGCAGGAGCAGCTGTTGCTGCAAGTGAGAAATTTGTAAGCAGGGTAAAGACGAGAGCGGAAATGTAGGCGTTTTGCATTGGTGACACTCCATGACATCTAAAAAGAGAAAGCAGCTTTCCGAAGCTGCTTTTTCAAATTAGAAGATCTTTGGAGAACGTCAAAAATGGCTGAGTAACAAGGTGTTTTCTCAGGGTTCCAAGCGGCGTTGCTGATAGATCCAATCGACAATTTCGCCGTCCGGGGAATAGCCGCTCACGGTGTCCCTCAGGAGCTGACGCACGCGCGTGTAATCGTGCTGTTCAACGGCGGCAAGCAGTTGCGTCAGCATATCCTTGAGCAGATCCCAGGAGAGGTGATCTTCGTTGGCACTCATGATCATCGGGTGCTGGGTGGCAACGACGTTGTCACCAATCAGTAACTCCTCGTAAAGCTTTTCACCAGGACGCAATCCCGTGAATTCAATCGCGATGTCACCGAGGGGATTTTTTTCGGACCGAACGCTAAGACCGGAGAGATGAATCATCTTTTCCGCCAGTTCGGTAATCTTTACCGGCTCCCCCATGTCAAGTACGAACACATCTCCGCCAAGCCCCATGGAGCCAGCCTGGATCACCAGTTGGGCGGCCTCGGGAATAGTCATGAAATAGCGCGTGATCTTCGGGTGAGTGACCGTCAGCGGCCCGCCGGATTTGATCTGCTTGTGGAACAACGGAATCACCGATCCCGACGACCCTAGAACATTACCAAAGCGAACCATGGTGAACCGGGTCTTGTTGACGCGCGATACATTGGCACTGTCACCAAACAACACCGGCGCCAGTTCACGACTGAGGGCCTGCAGTGTCAGTTCGGCGAGGCGTTTGGTGCTGCCCATCACGTTAGTTGGGCGAACCGCCTTATCGGTTGAAATCAGTACGAAGTTCAACACGCCGGCCTGCAGAGCAGCCTGGGCAGTGTTCAAGGTACCGATCACATTATTAAGCACACCTTCGGCAATATTGTGCTCGACCATCGGTACGTGCTTGTAGGCGGCTGCGTGGTAAACCGTGTCCACGCTCCAGGTTTTCATGATGTCGAGCAACTTCGCCTCATTGCGTATTGACCCGAGTATGGGCAATACACGAACCGGCAACGATTCACGAACGATCCGTTGTTCGAGCTCCGACAAAATGCTGTAGAGGTTGAACTCACTATGCTCGAACAACAACAAGGTGGTGGGCTGCAGTGACAGGATCTGTCGGCAGAGTTCGGAACCGATCGAACCTCCCGCCCCTGTGACCAGCACGGACTGCCCCTTGATGCAGTGTTCCAGAAGCTCCTCCTGGGCCGGCACGGCGTCGCGCCCCAGCAGGTCGGCAATATCCACTTCCTGAATGTCGTCTACCTTTACACGGCCGCTTGCGAGGTCCATGAAGCCGGGGACGCTGCGTACATGCAGTGGGAAACCTTCAAGGAAGCCGAGAATTTCGCGGCGCCTGCCACGATTGGAAGACGGAATTGCCAGCAGGATTTCCTGCGCGCCCGTCGCGTCGATCATGCGTTGAATGTGCCGGGGTTTATACACTTGCAGCCCGGAGATGACACGATCAGAGATGCTGTCATCGTCGTCGATAAAAGCGACAGGACGCATGACTCGGCCCATGCGCAACGCAGCCACCAATTGGTTGCCCGCCGCGCCTGCACCGTAGATCGCGACCCGCGGCAAGCCGTCGTCACGGCTGGTGAACGGCACGTGCTGAGCCGCAGCGAACCAGTCGCCCAGAAAGTACTGCCGCATGGCCAGACGCAATCCGCCAACCATGATCAAGCTAAGCCACCAATAATTGAAGATGATGGAACGTGGCACCACGTTCTGGTGATTGCTGTACCAGTAAACCACTACACCTAGAATCAAAGATGAAAGACTGACGGCCTTGATGATCGCAATCAGGGCGTCGTTGCCAAAGTACCGCATGACAGCACGGTACATGCCAAAACGCACGAACAGTGGAATAGCGACAACCGGAGCGCAGAGGAACAACCATTGGTGAAGGGCCACCGGGTTGATCATGTCATCCACCCCTAGGCGCACGACAAACGCCATCCACAGGGCGAGCCAGACCAGGAGGATATCTGTGATGACCTGCAGGATGCGTTTGCGCCTGCGAGGAAGCGCCAGCAGGTAAGATCGAATTTTACTCATAACCCTTTAAACACCTCTAACGCTCCTGACCTGCTCTGCATGACCGGCATTGAACACTTGAATGGCCTTATTGTTCTGTAAGCGAATTACGCCGAAGGTGAGACGGTTTTTTCCAACTCACCCGCACGGTATTTGATAGCCAGCAGCACCAGCGGTATATAGGCGATAAGCAAACCCGCCAAACCATTGAGACCCAATAAAGCCACAGAAAGTGCGATAGGTATCAACCATAATAAATTAATCGCGAGCACCGCCAGGGTGATAGGCAAATGTCGGCCAACCTGACGTGAGGCGAATTGATAGGCATGACTGCGATGAGCTTCATAAACCTTGTCGCCGCGCAGCAGGCGCCTGATAAGCGTGAAGGTGGCGTCTACAACGAATACGCCAAGCAGTATCAACCACACCCATAAAAATGCCATATCCTGCCACGCTGCCTGCAGCGAAAATATGCCCAGGATGATGCCGAGAAAGCCACTGCCAGCATCGCCCATGAAAATACGCGCCGGCGGAAAGTTCCAGTAAAGAAAGCCCAGGACTGCCATGCTCAACAATAATGGAGCCCAGATGAGCGCCTGATTCCCCGTCGCTGCATAGATCAGGCAGGCGCCCAGGCAGACGCACAACGCTTCGATACTGGCGAGCCCATCAATGCCGTCCATGAAGTTGTAGAGGTTGAGCAACCACACTAGGTAAAACGCAGCGAGTATGTGACCCAACCACCCGAGGTCAACGACCATGCCAGGCAAGCTGATGGGAGGGAGTCCGCCCAGCCAGAAAAGTGCCCAGATGGACGCACCAAAATGGCCAAGTAGACGCCATCTTGCTGCGACATGCCCGTGATCATCGAGAAACCCAAGGATCGCAATGGCAGCGCCCGCCCCCATCAAAGCCCATGTAACCGAGCGTGAAATCTCGTCTCCCAGATACAGGATCGGCAGTGCGATCAGGAAGCTCAACACGATCGCCACACCGCCCCCGCGGGGGGTGGGAATGGAGTGGGAGCTACGGGCATTGGGTATATCGATCATGCTGTTTGCCAACGCATAGCGTCGCAGGATCCAGGTAAGCAGAAGTGCAAGGGCCGCCACAACGGGCGCAAGCCACAATAAGTGAATCATCCACAGCTCCAATTGGCGGTCCGGGGAACGGACCCTCCTTCTAAATCAAACTTCCTTGAAACTTGCCGCCGTCTTTTTCAGTGCTTCGGAAACAGACATGGGCGGCACCCACCCCAGCAGATCCCGTGCCTTTGTAATATCGACTTGTAAAGACCCGCACAGCCGCTGGCCGATAGACTTGCGACCAATCAATGCCGCCCCCCACTCCAGCAGCATGGCTGGCACCGGCAGCAGTCGTGCCGGCTTACCCAGCGCCGCCCCCATGCGCCTGAGCAACTGGGTGGTCGAGAGGTCTTCACCGTCACTGGCCAGAAACGTCTGGCCAGCCGCAGCCGGATGGGTCATGCAAGTTACGATAAGGTCCACCAGGTTATCCAGTGCGACCAGGCTGCGCTGGTTGCCAATGGCGCCCAGAGGCAGCACGACACCTTTGTTCAGCCAACTCATCATGCTGCGAAAATTGGCCTTGACCCCTGGACCATAAACGAGCACCGGACGAATTATGACGACTTCCATGCCCGTGTTCTGCGCCAGTAACCGAAGTTGCTGCTCGGCTTCCATCTTGGAAACGCCATAAGGATCACCTGGAGCCGGGACGTCATCTGCGGTGTAAGGCTGCCCTGGACGCGTGCCCTCGCCGTTGACCTTTATCGAACTGATGAACACAAAGCGTTTCACACCCGCTTGCGCAGCTTGTTCAGCCAGCTTCAAGGTGCCCACCACGTTGACCTTGCGATATTCGGTCAGCGGATCGCTGGAAGCATCGGACATTACGTGAACGCGTGCAGCGCAGTGCACCAGAACGTCAACACCGCAAAGAGGAAGCGGTTCGCCAGCCAGATAATCCGGGCCGGCTCTCACCGGGGAGACCGTTGCCGGCAGTGCAACACCATCGCGACGAATCAGAGCCATCACCGTGCAACCTGCCATCGAGGACAGCCGTTCGACCACTGCCGAACCTACGAAGCCGCTGGCACCCGTGACGAAGTATGTGTGTTGATGATTCAAGCCGTGTGCTCCAACTGACGATAGACCTCAAGATGTTGTTCCACGATTTTTTCGATCGCAAACGCCTGTACCGCCAGTTCTCGACCCGCAGCGCCCATCTGACGCCGCAGCGCCGGATCTTCAATGAGCAGTTGCAGTTGATCGGCCAACGCGTGTGCATCCCGTACCGGCACCAGCAGCCCGGTGACGCCGGGGTCAATTGCGTCACGACAGCCGGGAACATCGGTGGTAACCACAGCTCGACCACAGGCGGCAGCTTCAACCAGCACCTTCGGCAGCCCTTCACGGTAGGAGGGCAAGGTTACGATATTGGCGTCTGAAAACAGTTGCGCAATATCGTCGCGATATCCCAGCAACTCGACAATACCCTCCTGGCGCCACGCATCCAGTTCAGCCCTGGTGACTGTGGCAGGGTTACCAGGGTCGACATCGCCAATCAATTGAAAGCGGGCTTGTACCCCGCGCTTGGCCAATATCCTGGCAGCCTCAACATACTCCACCACGCCTTTATCGCGCAAAAGCCGCGCAGCGAGACAGACTACAGGTAGCCCCTGAGGTTCTGGAACGTGCGCATAAAGTGCCAGATCGACACCCGAGCCACGAATCATCACAACCTTGGCCTCGGTAAGCCCGCCCATCGCCAGCAACAGGTCTCGGTCGTCAGGGTTTTGAAAGATCGAGCGCAGATTACGCTTACCCAACGCCAGGCGATAAAAAGCACTGACCAGACGCCGAACCAGCGCAGCCTTGGTGCCCTTGGAAAGAAACACGAAACCCAACCCGGAGATGGCCGTGACGACGCCTTTAACGGGAGCGAAGCGCGCAGCAACGCCGCCATAAAGGACCGGCTTGATGGTCACCAGGTGAAGCACATCTGGCTTCAAGCGCCATAACAACTTCCAGATGGTGAACATCAGCCCCAGCTCCGCCAACGGATTGCGGCCACTGCGCGATAGCGGCAGAGGATGAAACTCAAAACCCTGTGCCGTGATTGCAGCAACCGCAGCACCTGGCATGCAGGCGACATGAACCTTATAGCCAGCCGCCTGCGCACCTTTGGCAACAGCCAGACGATGGGACAGAAAAAATCCCGGATCATTGACTATAAACAACAACGTTTTAATCATCACTGCTCATCCAACCACGCCTGGAACATAAGGATGGTCCACAGGTGAGACTGCCAATTACCTCGCCCCTGAAGATGCTCGCTCCACATTTTCCTGATGGGCTCAGGCCGAAAGTAGCCATCCCGGACCAGGCGAGCTTCATCAAGGAGGGATTCGGCCCATTCGCGCAAAGAACCGCGCAACCACTCACCCAGCGGGATACCAAACCCTTGCTTGGGACGCTCGATCAGCTCTTTCGGGACGTGGCGATAAAGGACCTGACGCAACAGCCATTTCCCCTGACCATTACGGATTTTCAGATCAAGCGGCATACGCCACGCCAATTCGACCACTCGGTGGTCGAGCATGGGAACACGCCCTTCTATGCTCGCCGCCATGGAGGCCCGATCCAGCTTGACCATGATGTCATCCGACATATAGGTCTGAGCATCCATCGCCATCATCCAATGCTCGAAAGAATCGGTCTTCGGCCAGCGGGATGCGTCGGTAAACATTGTCGCAGGCTCTTCACCGCCGATGACAACGCTGGCCGGATCGCTCCAATGGCTGTTCAGTTGAAGGTAGAATTCATGCCCGTCCGCCAGCTTCAACACGTTGGCCAGTTTGTGCGCCTTGTCCCCAGGCCCGCTCACATGAAACCTGCTGGGAAGCAGCGGCTTTGCCAAGTTGAAAAGACTGTCCCACGTGGTGGGAGATACCGATCGTAAAAGGCTCGCGCTGGCCTGTCGCGCGAACGACGGCACATGCTGCATCTTCGACCATATCTTTTTTGCGCTCAGGTACCGGTTGTAGCCACCGAACAATTCGTCACCGCCGTCCCCACTGAGTACAACCTTCAATTGTTGGCTGGCCAGTTGACTGACAAGGAAGGTGGGAATCTGCGAGCTATCGCTGAAAGGTTCGCAATACATGGAAGACAGGCGCGGTATTACCGCTGCAGCGTCCTGAGGACGTACATACAGCTCAGTGTGCTGGGTGCCCAGGTGCCTGGACACAGCCTTGGCATGTACCGCCTCGTCGAACCCTCCCTCATCGAAGCCGATGGTGAACGTGCGTACCGGCTGGGTGCTCTGTGTTTGCATCAGGGCCACAACCGCGCTGCTGTCCACGCCCCCGCTCAGGAAAGCGCCCACCGGTACATCGGCCAGCATTTGCTGACCAATGCTCGACCGCAATTGAGCCTCGAGCAAATCAGTCGCCGCATCGGGGCTGCCGGTGAACGGGTCAGCAAGACCTTTGGCCACTGCGTCATTAAGGCGCCAGTAAGGCTGAGCAATGGCAGCTTTCGCAGCTGAGAGATCAGTAAGAGGCAGGACAACATAATGACCGCTCTGAAGCTTGGCGATGCCCTTGTAAATGCTGTAAGGGGCCGGAATGCAATTGTGACGAAGCAGCAGCGTCAACGCATTGCGGTCAATTTCCGCGCGAAACGCCGGAAACGCCTTGATGGCTTTGAGCTCCGAGCCGAAGAGCAAGATGTCATCCTGCCAGCCATAATAAAGCGGCTTCTCGCCCATACGATCACGGCCCAGCGTCAAGACCTGCTCTTGCCGATCCCACAGCGCGAACGCGAACATGCCCACCGACGCACTCAAAGTCTTTTCAACGCCCCAGCTTGCAAGCCCGGCCAGAAGCACTTCGGTGTCCGAATGGCCTTTCAGGCCCGTCGAGATAAGACCATCGTCGTGCAACGCTTGCCGCAGTTCGGCATGGTTATAGATCTCGCCGTTGAAGACGATGACAAATCGTCCGCAACTGGAATGCATCGGTTGATGACCAGCTTCAGAAAGGTCAACAATTGCAAGACGCCGATGCCCCAAAGCGATTCCCACATTCCCGTCGATCCACACACCGGAGTCGTCCGGGCCTCGATGGGTGAGCGACGTGTTCATCAACCGAACAACAGCCTCGAGTTCGCCGTTACGCGAGCTGAAAATACCGCTCAAACCACACATTTACTGGGCACCCTGATTCGAAAGAAAGCGATGATATAGGTCTTTGTATTGATACTCGGTACATTTCATTGTGAAATTTTCGGCGATGCGCTTATAAACGCTCTGCCCCATCGCGGCACGCTCTGACGCTGTTGCAGAAAGTACCGAGACGAATGCTTCGGATAGCCGCCGAGCATTCTGTGCAGGCACTACCGGACCCAATCCACCCAACAGGAATGCTGCATCGCCCACATCGGTGGTGACGCAAGGCAATGCCATACTCATGGCTTCGCCAAGAACGTTGGGGAAGCCTTCGGTGAATGAATGCAGGCAAAAAATATCCATGGCTTTGAAACAGGCAGCAACGTCCTTACGCTCACCGAGCAGGACAAACCGATCTGCGTGACCGGTGGAAGCAATATCGGCCATCAGCGCTGCATTATTCTGATCAACATCGCGCCCTACCATCAGAAACCTGACGTTCGCAAACTGACCAGCAACCATGCCTGCGGCTTTTACAAAGTTGGCGTGGTCCTTGACCGCGTTGAAACGGCCGAGACTGCCGATCACAAGCTCATCACGCCCAATGCCATGAGCTTCTCGAATGGCGTCACGCTCCGAGGGTGTGGCTACCAGTCGCGCAAGATCAAAGCCATTAGGTATGACCGTCATTCGATCCGGCGCATAGCCGACTTCAACATGGGTTTTTCGCGATGCTTGTGCAGCGCAGACAATCACGTCAGGGATGGATCTGGAGAGCCACGCACACAGTTTTCGAATGATAATCGTGGCCTTGCCCCCGCCGCTGCTTACATCCGTAGTCCTGACGCCCCATATGACACCTCTCACTCCGACCAGACGCGCTGCTATGCCTCCAACGAGATCAGAGTGGTACATCCAGGTTTGCACGATATCGGGCTTCTGCCGACGAAGATCACTGACCAACTTGATAGTAACGCCCAGCAAGTCCCACTTGCCGCGCATATGCAGGGTTTCGACGGCAATGCCGCTGGCTCGAAGCCGCACCCCCACTTCACCCAGGTCGGTCAGGGAGATCACGCGATGCTCATCCTCACCACGCGCCTTGAATGATTCACACAGGCGCAGCAGCATCAACTCCGCACCGCCAATATGCAGACCAACGATGATATGGGCTACTTTCAACGTCCCTGTTCCTCCAGCCAAGCTTGAAACATCAATACACCCCACAGCTTGCTCGAATGGTCGGCCCGGCCGCTCAGATGTTGCTCCCACACCCTTCGGATTACCGATGGATGAAAAAATCCTTCTTGCTGTAGACGTTTTTCATTCAGCAACACTTCCGACCACTCTCTGAGAGGCCCGCGCAACCAGGCCGCAATCGGAATGGAAAAACCTTTTTTTGGTCGTTCTATCAACGCGCGTGGAACGTGGCGGTATAGAACCTCTTTCAACGCCCATTTACCGACCCCTCCACGAATTTTCATATCCAGAGGTATACGCCATGCCAACTCGACAACACGATGATCGAGCAACGGAACGCGTGTCTCCAGACTGTTAGCCATGGCAGCGCGATCCACCTTTACAAGGATATCGTCGACCATGTAGGTCTGAGCATCCATTGCCATCATCCACTCTTCAAAGCCCGTCACAGCCGGCCATTTGGCTGGCGTGTTGAGCAATGTCGGGCCTTCATTTCCACTGATTACCGCGTTCGAGGGCGTCTTCCAATGGCTGACAAGCTGGCAATAGAAGTCCTCGCGATTACGACAATCAAGAATATCAACCAGTTTTTCAGCCCTGCCTTTAAGCGGTAACTGCTTCAACGAACTCGCCGCCACGTGGCGCAGCCCGCTTGGTACTTTGCTGACCTTGCTCCATATGCGCGGCGCAAACTGGTAAGGGTTATACCCGCCAAACAGTTCATCACCTGCATCACCGCTCAACGTAACGGTGACATGCTCACGCGCCATTTGGCTGACAAGGAAGGTAGGTATTTGCGAACTGTCGGCAAACGGTTCGCAATAGATGCGCGGCAAGTCTGGAATGATATTCAGCGCATCCTTGGCTTGAATATAAATTTCACTGTGTTCGGTATGCAGGTGGCGAGAAACTGCGAGCGCATGCTCCGCTTCGTTAAAACCATCTTCGCTGAAACCTATCGTGAAGGTTTTCACCGGGCGCGAGCTTTGCTTCTGCATGAGTGACACGATCAAGCTGCTATCGACGCCGCCGCTCAAGAACGCGCCCAATGGGACATCGGCGAGCATTTGCATGCCAATACTCTGATCAAGCTGGGTCTCGAGCGTGTCCACTACAGTCTTGCTATCGGCTTGCAGTGGATTGCCGAGACCGGCCTTTACAGCAGCATTGAAAGACCAGAATGGAATCAAATCGACGGACGCTCGCTTTTGCCCAAGCGAGATCGCGACGTAATGTCCAGGCGCGAGTTTTTCAATACCCTGATAAATACTGTACGGCGCCGGAACATAATTGTGCCTCAGGTACAGTGCCAGAGCATCGCGATCGATATTGGCCGAAAAGGCCGGGTGTACCTTAAGCGCCTTGAGTTCCGATCCAAATAACAGAACATCGTTATGCCAGCCCCAATACAGCGGTTTCTCTCCCAATCGATCGCGGGCCAGTATCAACTGGCGCTCCTGCGTGTCCCATAACGCAATGGCAAACATTCCTACCGTCGCCTGCAGGGTTTTCTCCACGCCCCATTGCTCGAAGCAGGCCAGTAAGGTTTCTGTATCCGAGTGCCCACGCCAGGTTTCGCCGTACTCGGTGGTGAGGAGGCTGCGCAACGAAAGGTGGTTATAAATCTCGCCATTGAACGCCATGACGTAGCGCCCGCTGGAAGAATGCATGGGCTGATGGCCCGCGGCTGAAAGATCGACAATTGCAAGCCGACGGTGCGACAGGCCTATTCCAAGTGATGCGTCCGACCATGTTCCGGCATCATCGGGGCCGCGGTTGTAAATCGCGTTACCCATCGCCGCCAGGATGTCATTTGCGCCATCACCCAGAGGGGCTGATGCGAAGAAACCAGAAAACCCACACATGCCTCAATTCCCCTGAACGTATTTAATCGCGATCCTAGCTTACGAGATATCCCAAGCAGTCTCAGGATGTCACCAGCATCGTATGCCGTGAACAACTAAAGCAGGGGACGACCTATCGTTAACAAAATAAAAAACCTTTGAAATTTCATTAGAAATAAATGGGCGTACAGCACTCATCGACGCTGACTTCTTCGGTGAGCCGCCCGCAGGCACAATAAAACAAAAGGCTCGAGCGCCCCTAGATTGGGCGCCTGAGACACTCCGAAAATAAGGCAAGCAACCATTACTTCAGAAAAGTCGAATACCAGCCCATTGCTTTCGTAATACCCTGCTGAATATCAAACTTCGGCTCATAGCCCAACAGCGTTTTTATCTTTCCGATATCAGCCTGAGAATGCCGAACATCGCCTGCACGAAAATCACGATACACGGGCGATTTTTCATAACTTATACCGTGCTGCGACAACGACTGGCGTAGCGCAGAAAACAGCATATTAAGGTCGGTACGCCCGCTGACCGCGACGTTATAAACTTGATTTCGCGCTGCGGACTCAGTCACGGTAGCGGCCAGCAGATTGGCTTGAACTGTGTTCTCGATAAAGCAGAAATCCCTGCTGGTTTCGCCGTCTCCATTAATAAAAACCTCTTGATTCTTAATCATGGAAGCGGCCCATTTAGGGATCACCGCAGCATAGGCACCCTCCGGATCCTGACGCTTACCAAACACGTTAAAGTAACGCAGACCGATGGTTTCAAAACCATAACACCTAGCGAATACTTCCGCGTAGAGCTCGTTGACATATTTGGTAACTGCGTACGGGGAGAGTGGTTTGCCAATAACGTCTTCCACTTTCGGCAAACCCGGGTGATCTCCGTAAGTAGAACTACTGGCAGCGTAAGTGAAACTTTTTACTTGCGCATCCCTGGCCGCCACCAACATGTTAAGGAACCCATCAATATTGGTAGCATTCGTAGCGATTGGATCATTGAGGGATCGTGGTACCGACCCAAGCGCCGCCTGGTGCAATACGTAATCCACCCCTCCACATGCGCGCTGACAGTCATCCAATACCTTGATGTCACCTTCGATGAAGCTAAAACGAGCCCACTGCTGCGCAGTGACCGTACCTTTAACCTCATCGAGATTGCGCTGATGGCCCGTCGCAAAGTTGTCAAGGCCGACAACAACTTGATTCAGGCCAAGCAAAGTCTCCAATAAATTGGAGCCAATAAATCCAGCCACTCCAGTGATCAACCACGTTTCAGGTGAAGTCTTGAGTGTTTCCAGGAGCGTTTCATAGCGGGACATAAATTGGCTCTTCGTTTATTGAAAAATAGAACGCATAAATAAAATTACAAACGAATATCAGACTCTTCACGGCTCAGCAGGTATTTCAGATCGTAGAGAACATGCTCAGCCTTACCAAACTTGCGAATTTTTTCAGCGCCCAGAGCCTTGAATTCATTATGCGCAACGGCCAGCACAATACCGTCATAGACATCAGTGCCCGGTTCGGCAATAGGCGTTATGCCATATTCATGGTTGGCCTCTTCAGGGCTGACCCATGGATCATAAATATCCACTGCAATGTTGTACTCTTTCAACTCATTGACAATATCCACGATTCGCGTGTTACGCAGGTCCGGGCAGTTTTCCTTGAACGCCAGGCCCATAATCAATACACGAGCGCCATCGACATGAATACGGCGCTTAACCATCGTTTTTACCAACTGGGAGACCACATACGCGCCCATTCCGTCATTGAGACGGCGTCCCGCAAGAATGATTTCGGGGTGATAGCCGATGGATTGAGCCTTGTGAGTCAGGTAGTAGGGGTCGACGCCGATGCAGTGCCCGCCCACCAAGCCTGGCCGGAATGGCAGGAAATTCCATTTCGTGCCCGCAGCCTGGAGCACTGACTCCGTATCAATACCCATTTTATTGAAAATAATGGCCAGCTCATTGATCAGAGCGATGTTTAAGTCACGCTGGGTGTTTTCAATAACTTTCGCCGCTTCGGCAACTTTAATGCTGCTTGCCTTGTGCGTGCCCGCAATGATGATCTGGTTGTAAAGAGCATCCACCAGATCGGCGATCTCAGGTGTGGATCCAGAAGTCACCTTCTTGATGGTAGTGACACGATGCTCCTTGTCTCCCGGATTAATACGCTCAGGGCTGTATCCGGCAAAGAAATCGACGTTGAATTTTAATCCGGAAAATTTCTCAAGGACGGGCACACAGTCTTCTTCAGTTGCGCCGGGATAGACGGTCGACTCATAAATAACCAGGTCGCCTTTCTTCAGCACCTTACCGATACTTTCTGATGCCTTGATCAGTGGCGTAAGGTCTGGTTGGTTGTACTCATCAATCGGCGTAGGCACTGTCACCACAAACGTATTGCAGCTGGACAATTCGTCCAGATTAAAACTGAAGCTGAGCTTACCGGCCTGCTTCAACTCCTCATCGCTCACTTCCAGCGTGGAGTCGTGCCCGGCTCTCAAGGCCTGGATACGCGGCTGGTTGATGTCAAACCCAACCACCGTCCGATGCTTGCCAAACTCCACCGCGAGGGGCAGGCCAACATATCCAAGACCTATAATGGCGAGCTTAATATCTTCCAGTTTTTGCATAATTAAAGCCTAATAATAAAATAAAATTTCACTGAACCATCTTCAGCGCTGAATACTTCAACATCCCCGTGAATCAAGACCTCTGACAGCAGGTCCCCCGCAAGCTGAGCTCGCCCACCGGCAAGAAATCTCCAGCTGCTTGCTGGCGCTTTCTGCGCGCCAACTGATTGATCGCTCAAGCCAATATCACTTTGCCATGCCTGTACCCGGATGGTTTAGCCGAGCTTAACCGTTCAAAAGTCAACACCTGCAAAAACAGCGTAAACCCGCTACACCCTTGAGCGAGGACGTTTGGTAAGCATAATACTACGAGATGCTTCACCAAATAAGCGCCAGCAGAACATAAACCGCACCACATGTATCTGCCAAAGCCAGATATGCTACCGGCACCATGAATGTGTGAGCGTTTTGGCTTCAGGTCAGCAAATCAACACCTGAAGCCAGCGCGCCTGGTAACCTCATATCAGCCTACCGCTCACTTTTTCTACCTCTGCGTGTACAGGCGGTGAGTGAGATGACCTACCAACTGCGGCGCTACGCTTAATTAACAGCAGCGAACGCGCCAGGGCGATCAAAACACCGAGGACCCCGCCCATAATAAGACCAGACAGCAGAATAAGAGCCTTTTTTGGTTTAATCGGCTTAATCGGCTCGAGCGCCAGCTTATCTATGACGACCAATTTCAACTGCGCCATATCAAGATTCAGACTACGGAGCCGGGCCTGCTCCCCCCGAAGAGGCGCGACATTACTCAAAAACAAATCTTCGTTTTTACGATTGTTCAGCAATTCAATCTCGCGATTAGACTGCAGCAATTGAAGGTCCTTGGCGATTTGCGCGATACGGACATCGGTAAAGTCATCACTCTTACGCTGTAGCAGAGCGCTACGCTCTGCCTCCAGCGCCTCGACCCCCATGAAGTACAGAGGGAGTTGCTGATTATTGATTTCGGTACGAATGACGCTGGATGACCGATTATTGCTTCTATCACCTAATGACGATAGCGTAGATGGTTTTTGTATTCCAAGTGATTTAGCAATTGCAATGGATTCACCCAACAGCGCCAGTCGATCGCTACGAGCGGCCTTTAGCTGAGCGCGCAGTGCCTTGAGCTCATCTTGCAATTGAGCACGACGAAGCACATCTTTCTCGGCCAACTTTGCAATTTTGGCCTCTTTATCCATTTCGTAACTTGAGCGAGCCGCGCTCAACTTTCCTTCAATTTCCGTTAATCGATTTTTAACAATTACACTCAAGTCAGCAGCAATCTGCTGCCGCTGCGCATTAATTGCGTATTCGACAAACCCATTGAGAATAGATACCCCATCTATCCCCTTGGGATAGGTCATTTCAAGCTTAATATAGTTGCTTAATTCGTCCGATTTCTTGGGATCCGGAACTTCAAGATTTATTGAATTTTTGTTGAACTCCTCAAAACTCTGCTCCAATGTTCTCCCTGGGCGTGAGAAAGCCTTGAACAGATTTTGATGCGAGCGAAAGAAACCAAGACGAATATCGTAAGACTCAAGCGCCTCCCCCACTTTAATCAACGCCTGCGCCGGTGGAAGCGTATAAACTTCAGACCGATTCAAAGCGTCCAGTTCGTTAATTGCGGCAGGGCGCAGGACGCTGGTCACTTGATATTCTGGAGTAACTAAAAAGGCGTAAACAGCCGACAGAGCGCCGGCAAGCACGACGACGGCAAAAATTAGAACCTTATTTTGCCAGAGCCCATGAAAAAGCATTTCAAGGCCGAATTTTTCCGCAGGGGGTACCGGAATGACGCGAAGACTACTACTCACAACAAAAACCTGCCTTCAAGAAGAAACTGCGGGCTCGTTATGCAGACAAATTGTGTGTTTGTTCTAATTGGATGACCGCCTGAACCGAGCGTCTCTGCCAAATTCCGAGCGCACAAACTGCCTGTTATCGAGAACAGATTTCATTTTGCCATCTCTCTGGTTTATTACAAGACTTGACATGTCTGTAGGCCTTTACCTACAACGCCAAAAAAACCAATATCAGTCATGCTGGGTGACAATGAGGCGGAAAGAGAGTTTCGGATCTGACAGATCACAGCCAATGATTTAACGAAACCCCAAGCCTCTAGGCACTCCCAAGTAGAAAAGCGCCTGGGGACCTGGACTTACCCGCAAACGATATTTTCTGACAGGCGGTCATGACCCTTTACTCAGTCCAATCCAAACAAGCGAGAGCAGACTTCAGCTTCGCCCGCCTGCCATAGACCTGCGATGACGACGCCCTACCAAAACACCCAGCAACGGCCCTATCACCATCCCAACAATCAACGCCACCACAACAAACACCGAAACAGGCAGCTCCCTAGTAGCCTGCCCTAGAAACGAAAGCGATACGCCCTGCTGATTTTCCAATACAAACGCCAGGACTATCAAAGCAACGATCAGTACCGCAAATACCGCAACAGCGCGCTTAACCCCACGCATAACCTTCTCCTACCTCAAAAACACTCAGACGCCTTCTTCCTCTTCTTCGTTCACCCGGTCACGCAACTCTTTGCCCGGCTTGAAGTGAGGGACGAATTTACCGTCGAGGCTGACGGATTGGCCTGTCTTTGGATTGCGGCCAACGCGGGGCGCGCGGTAGTGCAGGGAGAAACTGCCGAAGCCACGGATCTCGATGCGATCGCCGGTGGCCAGACACTGGGACATTTGCTCAAGCATAGTCTTGATAGCCAGCTCAACATCCTTGGATGAGAGCAGCCCTTGATGGGTGACAATTCGTTCGATCAACTCCGACTTCGTCATATTTTTCCCTTCTTTTTCAAGCAGCTAGGAAAAGCGCTCCGAAGGTTTTAGCATGACTTGATGAATTTGAACAGCCCACGCAATACTTATGTGCAGGTTAATACCGCTGCCTGATGGGCACCGCGGTGGGTCATTTACAGATGACCAACATCGTTCGAGTGACTGCGCCGGCAGGATTCCAACCAAACAAGTAATCGCCCTCTTCATCCTTCGCGTCGCTGGACCGCGTGATCACCTTATAGCCCTGCATCTTGCATTCGCGAGCAGCGCGCTTCTCACACTTATCCCAATTACCGCCAAGGCCCGAGCAGTCGATCTCTATCCCACTCACACCGCGCTTGACGTGCGTTTTTGCGCTGGTGACGGAACAGCCTGACAGCATCACCAATACGAGCACCAAAATAAGCCTGTTCATTCAAATCCTTATTGAAACAAAACGCCGAGAGCGCTTTTACAATGACTATAGTCAGTTCTGACACCGACCTGTAGACCAGAGCTCTACAAGGATGATTCAACGAATTTCAGGCACAAAAAAGGGCGACCGAAGCCGCCCTTTTTCTATGGTCTGACAGAACTTAGTTCTGTTTTTCCATTTGTGCACGCAGCAGGTCGCCCAGAGTGGTAGGACCAGCAGCAATTTCAGAGGTAGCTGGCTTGTCGCGCAGGCTCTGGATTGCTTCTTTCTCTTCAGCATCGTCTTTCGACTTGATGGAGAGCTGGATTACACGGCTCTTGCGGTCAACGCTGATGATCTTGGCTTCTACTTCCTGGCCTTCTTTCAGAACGTTGCGCGCGTCTTCAACGCGGTCACGGCTGATTTCGGAGGCTTTCAGAGTCGCTTCGATATCGTCGGCCAACGTGATGATGGCGCCTTTAGCGTCAACTTCTTTCACGATGCCTTTAACGATTGCGCCTTTGTCGTTGTCCTGAACGAATTCAGAGAACGGGTCGCTTTCCAGTTGCTTGATACCCAGGGAGATGCGCTCGCGCTCTGGGTCAACCGACAGGATAACGGTGTCCAGCTCGTCGCCCTTCTTGAAACGACGAACAGCTTCTTCGCCGACTTCGTTCCAGGAGATGTCGGACAGGTGAACCAGGCCGTCGATGCCGCCGTCCAGACCAATGAAGATACCGAAATCGGTGATCGACTTGATGGTGCCGGAGATCTTATCGCCCTTGTTGAACTGGCCGGAGAAATCTTCCCATGGGTTGGATTTGCACTGCTTGATACCCAGGGAGATACGACGACGCTCTTCGTCGATGTCCAGAACCATAACTTCCACTTCGTCGCCGACTTGTACGACTTTCGAAGGATGGATGTTCTTGTTGGTCCAGTCCATTTCGGAAACGTGTACCAGGCCTTCCACGCCTTCTTCCAGCTCAGCGAAGCAGCCGTAGTCGGTCAGGTTGGTTACACGCGCGGTCACGCGGGTGCTTTCCGGGTAACGCGCTTTGATAGCAACCCATGGATCTTCACCCAGTTGCTTCAGGCCCAGGGAAACACGGTTGCGTTCGCGATCGTATTTCAGAACCTTGACATCGATCTCGTCGCCAACGTTGACGATTTCGGAAGGATGCTTGATACGCTTCCAGGCCATGTCGGTAATGTGCAGCAGGCCATCGACGCCACCCAGATCGACGAATGCGCCGTAATCGGTGAGGTTCTTGACAATACCTTTGACTTGTTGGCCTTCCTGCAGGGATTCCAGCAGAGCTTCACGCTCGGCGGAGTTCTCTGCTTCCAGGACGCTGCGACGGGAAACAACAACGTTGTTGCGCTTCTGGTCGAGCTTGATGACCTTGAATTCGAGTTCCTTGCCTTCCAGGTGCGTGGTGTCGCGCACTGGACGAACGTCGACCAAAGAACCTGGCAGGAACGCACGGATGCCGTTAACGTCGACAGTGAAGCCGCCTTTAACCTTACCGTTGATAACGCCCTTGACCACTTCTTCAGCTGCGAAGGCTGCTTCGAGAACAATCCAGCATTCAGCGCGCTTGGCTTTTTCACGGGACAGCTTGGTTTCACCGAAACCGTCTTCAACCGAGTCCAGAGCAACGTGAACTTCGTCACCGACGTTGATGTTCAGCTCGCCAGCATCGTTGTAGAACTGTTCCAGCGGGATCAGAGCTTCAGACTTCAGACCAGCGTGAACGGTTACCCAGCGAGCTTGGTAATCGATATCAACGATAACACCGGTGATGATGGAGCCTGCCTGAAGGTTCAGGGTTTTTAGGCTTTCTTCAAAGAGTTCCGCAAAGCTTTCGCTCATTTTAATTCCTGTTGATAAGGGCGAAGAATACGCCCATCTCCACACCCCAGACGGTATGGGTCAGTTTCATTTAGAAGAAGCACCGCAGGACTTTGACTGGTCCCCTGCAGCCTTCTTGGTCACCCGGCGATATCGCGAATGGCGATCTCACTCATGATGCGTTCCAGCACCTGCTCGATGGAAAGCTCCGTGGAATCCAGCTGTATGGCGTCAGCCGCCGGCTTGAGCGGGGCTACCGCACGCTGGGTATCACGCTCATCGCGTGCACGGATCTCATCTAGCAGACTCGACAGACTAACACCATCGACTTTGCCCTTCAACTGCAAGTAACGGCGGCGCGCACGCTCCTCGGCACTGGCGGTCAGGAAAATCTTCAGCGGCGCCTCAGGAAACACCACGGTGCCCATGTCGCGGCCATCCGCCACCAGGCCTGGCGGCTCCTGGAATGCACGCTGACGCTGCAGCAACGCATCACGCACCGCCGGCAGCGCGGCGACCTGGGACGCCCATGAGCCAACCTGCTCGTTACGCAGGTCATCGGTCACATCATCACCTTCAAGGATGATGCGCTGCGGATGCCCTTCGGTCGCGCCGACGAACTGCACGTCAAGATGTGCCGCCAGCAGTTTCAGGGATTCTTCGTTGGTAAGGTCGACGCCATGGTTGCGTGCGGCAAACGCCAGCAGGCGATACAGCGCGCCGGAGTCCAGCAGGCACCAGCCCAGGCGCTTGGCCAGGATGCCGGCGATAGTGCCTTTGCCCGAGCCGCTTGGCCCGTCGATGGTAATCACCGGTGCTTTGATATTCACAATTGAGCCTCTTGGGCAACACGCATGCCGACGTGGGCACACAGGGTAAGAAAATTCGGAAAAGACGTCGCTACATTGGCACAGTCATGGATACGAATCGGCGCCGCCGCTCGCAGGCCAGCCACGCTGAAGGCCATGGCAATCCGGTGGTCTGCATGGGCCTGCACCTCGCCGCCGCTTAACGGGCCGCCGTCGATGATAATCCCATCGGCGGTAGGTTCACACTTCACCCCGAGCATCAGCAGACCATCGGCCATAACCTGAATGCGGTCGGATTCCTTCACGCGCAGCTCCTGAGCACCGCGCAGCACCGTTCTACCTTCAGCGCAGGCTGCCGCGACAAACAACACCGGAAACTCATCAATCGCCAACGGAACCAGCGCCTCGGGAATTTCGATCCCCTTCAATGCAGCCGAACGCACGCGCAGATCCGCGACAGGCTCACCGCCCACCTCACGCTGGTTTTCCAGGCTGATATCAGCGCCCATCAATCGCAGGATATCAATCACGCCGGTGCGCGTCGGGTTAATGCCGACATGCTCCAGCAGCAGCTCGGCCCCGTCGGCAAGCGAAGCTGCCACCAGGAAAAACGCCGCCGAGGAGATATCCCCGGGCACTTCTATATGCGCTGCGCTGAGCACATGGCCCGACTCCACCGAAGCGGTCGCGCCCTCCACCGCCACCGGGCAACCAAACCCGCGCAACAGGCGCTCGGTATGATCACGGGTCGGCGCAGGCTCGGTCACAGCGGTCTTGCCTTCGGCGTACAACCCCGCCAGCAGCAGACTGGATTTGACCTGGGCACTGGCCATCGGCAGCGTGTAATTCAACCCTTTCAACGACTGACCACCACGAATGCTCAACGGCGGACGCCCTTCAGGCCCCGTCTCAATCACCGCCCCCATTTCCCGCAGCGGCTGGACCACACGACTCATCGGGCGCCGGGACAGCGAAGCATCGCCGGTCAATACGCTGTCAAAACGCTGCGCCGCGAGCAACCCGGCGAGCAGGCGCATCGAGGTGCCGGAGTTGCCGAGGTAGATCGGCCCCGGTGGCGCCTTCAGCCCCTGCAGACCGACGCCATGGATCGTTACGCGCCCATGGTGCGGACCTTCGATAACGACGCCCATGTCACGAAACGCCTGCAAGGTCGCCAGGGCATCCTCGCCCTCCAGGAAACCTTCCACTTCGGTGACCCCCTCGGCCAACGAGCCCAGCATGATCGAGCGATGGGAGATCGACTTGTCGCCAGGCACACGGATGCGCCCACTCAAGCGACCACCCGGGCTGGCCACGAAGACCACCCCATCAGCGCTCACAGCGGTTTCCATATAGGCCCGGCGCGCCAGGATCTTGCTGAAGTGCTCACGCGCCACCCGCGCACGCGTGAACACGCCCAGTAACTGATGACCATCTCCGGCATCGACCGCGTCGCGCAAGGCGTCGAGGTCGCTGCGGAAGGTATCCAGGGTGCGCAACACCGCTTCGCGATTGGCGAGAAAGATGTCGTGCCACATCACCGGGTCGCTGCCGGCAATCCGCGTGAAATCACGGAAGCCGCCAGCGGCGTAGCGGAAGATCTCCAGGTTTTCGTTGCGTTTGGCCAGCGAATCCACCAGACCAAACGCCAGCAGATGCGGCAGGTGACTGGTCGCCGCCAGCACTTCGTCGTGACGCTCGACCTGCATATGCTCGACATCCGCCCCCAGCTCGCGCCACAGACGATCAACCACGGCCAGCGCCGCCGGATCGGTTTGCACCAACGGCGTCAGAATCACTTTGTGCCGACGAAACAACTGCGCATTCGAGGCTTCCACCCCGCTCTGCTCGGAGCCGGCAATCGGGTGGCCCGGCACAAAACGCGCCGGCATGCCGCCAAACGCCTGTTGCGCCGCGCGCACCACATTGCCTTTGGCACTGCCGACGTCGGTGAGAATCGCCTGGCCCAGGTCCATGCCGGCCAATACCCCAAGCAGCTTTTCCATCGCGAGGATCGGCACCGCCAGCTGGATCACATCCGCGCCCTGGCAAGCCAGGGCCAGGTCCGCTTCACAGCGGTCGACCACGCCCAGCTCAACCGCCAGCGTGCGCGATTGCGGGTCCAGGTCCACACCAACCACTTCGCCGCACAGCCCGCTTTCACGCAGGCCTTTGGCGAAGGAACCACCGATCAACCCCAGGCCGACCACCACCAGGCGACCGATCATAGGCACAGCAGGTTGCAATGCAGTGACATCAACCACGAGCGAGAACCTTAGCCAGCGCCTCAAGGAAGCGGCTGTTCTCGGCTGGCAGGCCTATGGTGATACGCAGGTGGTTCGGCATGCCGTAGTTGGCCACCGGGCGCACGATCACGCCTTCGCGCAGCAGGCCCTGGAATACCGGGGCGGCCACCTGGCCGAGGTCGACGCAGATAAAATTGCCCTTGGACGGAATCCAGCCCAGGCCCAATTCACGGAAACCTTGCTGCAGTTGCAGCATGCCGCGTTCATTGATGCGACGACCTTCCTCCAGGTACTCGGTGTCCTTAACCGCCGCGCAGGCTGCCGCGAGGGCGAGGCTGTTGACGTTGAAGGGCTGGCGCACGCGGTTCAGCACATCCGCCACCACCGCCGTCGACAGGCCGTAGCCAACGCGCAACGACGCCAGGCCATAGGCCTTGGAGAAGGTGCGCGACACCAGCAGGTTCGGGTAGGTCGCCAGAAAGTCGAGGCCGTTTGGCAACTCGCCGCCTTCGGCGTACTCGATATAGGCTTCGTCGAGCACCACCAGCACGTGCTCGGGCACGTCTCGCAGGAAGTCATTCAACGCCTGGGCATCAAACCAGGTGCCGGTGGGGTTGTTCGGGTTGGCGATAAACACCACGCGCGTCTGCGCGTCGATGGCCGCGAGCATTGCCGGCAGGTCATGGCCCCAATCCCTGGCCGGAATTATCCGCGCATCGGCGCCAACGGCCTGGGTCACGATGGGGTAGACCGCAAACGCATGCTCGCTGAACACCGCATTCAGGCCGGGCGCCAGGTAGGCACGACCGACCAGCTCAAGAATGTCGTTGGAGCCGTTGCCCAGGGTCACCTGGTTAAGTTCCACAGCGCAGTTTTGCGCCAGCAGCGACTTCAGCGCAAAGCCGTTGCCATCCGGATAACGGGTCAACTCGGCCAGCTCTTCACGAATCGCCGCCAGCACCTTGGGGCTCGGGCCCAGCGGGTTTTCGTTACTCGCCAGCTTGACGATCTTCGAAGGGTCCAGGTTCAACTCACGCGCCAGTTCGTCCACAGGCTTGCCCGGCACGTACGGCGAGAGTTGTTGCACGCCCGGCTGCGCCAGGGCGAGGAAGTTGCCACTCATGTCAAAGCCTCACAAAACCGCTTTCGGGTAAGAGCCGAGCACCTTGAGTGCTACCGCTTCCTGACTGATCTTCTCGAGCACGCCCTTGACCAGCGGGTCGCGGTGATGGCCGATGAAGTCGATAAAGAACACATAGGTCCATTTACCGCTGCGCGAAGGACGCGTCTCGATGCGCGTCAGGTCAATCCCGTTGTCGTGGAACGGCACCAGCAGTTCATGCAGGGCGCCTGGCTTGTTGCTCATGGACACGATGATCGAAGTCTTGTCGTCGCCGGTCGGCGGCACTTCCTGACTGCCGATCATCAGGAACCGCGTGGAGTTGTCCGGGCGGTCCTCGATCTTTTCGGCCAGGCGCGTCAGCCCGTAAAGGCCCGCAGCCATGTCACCGGCGATCGCCGCCGAATTCCACTCACCCTTGACCCGCTTGGCGGCCTCGGCGTTGCTCGACACTGCCACGCGCTCGACATTCGGGTAATAGGCATCCAGCCACTTGCGGCACTGGGCCAGGGACTGAGCGTGAGAGTAGATACGGCTGATGCTGTCGGTCTTGGTGTTTTCGCCCACCAGCAGGTGATGGTGAATGCGCAGCTCGACTTCGCCGCAGATCACCATGTCGTGCTCGAGGAAGCTGTCGAGGGTGTGATTGACCGCGCCTTCAGTGGAGTTTTCCACCGGCACCACGCCAAAATTCACCGCACCGGCCGCCACTTCACGGAACACTTCATCGATGGCCGCCATCGGCTTGCTGATCACGGCGTGGCCGAAATGCTTCATGGCCGCCGCCTGGGTGAACGTACCTTCAGGGCCGAGGTAAGCCACTTTCAGCGGCTGCTCGAGGGCCAGGCACGAGGACATGATTTCGCGGAACAACCGCGCCATCTCTTCGTTGCCCAATGGGCCCCTGTTGCGCTCCATCACACGCTTGAGCACCGCCGCTTCACGCTCGGGCCGATAGAACACCGGCACCTCGCCTTCGGCCAGTTCAGCCATCTTCACCCGCGCCACTTCCTGGGCGCAGCGCGCACGCTCACTGATCAGTTCCAGGACTTTCTCGTCCAGGCTATCGATGCGGACCCGCAGGGCCTTGAGTTCTTGCTCAGACATTAGCCGTGTTCCTTTTCGAACTCTGCCATGTAGGCAACCAGCGCGTTGATCGCGTGGATGTCCACAGCGTTGTAGATGGAGGCGCGCATGCCACCCACCGAGCGGTGGCCCTTGAGATTCAGCAGGCCGCGCGCGTCGGCACCGGCCAGGAACGGTTTGTCCAGGCGGTCGTCAGCCAGGCGGAACGGCACGTTCATCCACGAGCGGTTGCCGAGGTTGATCGGGTTGCTGTAGAGGCCGCTGGCGTCGATGAAGTCGTACAGGACGCGCTTTTTCTCTTCGTTGAGCTTGCCCATGGCAGCGACACCGCCCTGCTCTTTCAGCCACTCGAACACCAGGCCCGAGAGGTACCAGGCGAATGCCGGCGGGGTGTTGTACATCGAGCCGTTGTCGGCTGCGACCTTGTAGTTGAGCATCGTCGGGCACACCGCACGGGCGCGGCCCAGCAGGTCTTCACGGATGATGTTGACCAGGATGCCGCTCGGGCCGATGTTCTTCTGTGCACCGGCGTAGATCATGCCGTAGCGCGACACATCGATCGGGCGCGAAAGAATATCCGAGGACATGTCACACACCAGCGGGACGTCGCCCACTTCAGGCACCCAGTCGAATTGCAGGCCACCGATGGTTTCGTTCGCCACGTAGTGCACGTAGGCCGCATCCTTCGTCAGCTTCCACTCGTTCTGACCAGGAATAGCGAAGTAGTCGTAGGGCTTGGCGGTGCCTGCCACATTGACGTTGCCGTAACGGGAGGCCTCTTCAATCGCCTTCTGCCCCCAGATGCCGGTGTCGATGTAGTCGGCCGTGCCGCCTTCGGGCAGCAGGTTCAGCGGGATCTGGGCGAACTGCTGACTGGCACCGCCTTGCAGGAACAGCACCTTGTAGTTTGAAGGGATGCCCAGCAGGTCGCGCAGGTCCTGCTCGGCCTTGGTGGCGATGGAGACGAACTCATCGCTGCGATGGCTCATTTCCATCACGGAGAGGCCTTTTCCATGCCAGTCGAGGAGTTCACCCTGCGCGCGTTGCAGGACTGCTTCAGGAAGCGCCGCGGGACCGGCACAGAAGTTATAGGCTCTCTTGCTCACATCCAATCTCACTCTGATCTGGTGGGGCTGCAATCATGTTCGGCAACAACCTTTCGCTGGAGCGAACCCTGGTGGGAGCGGGCTTGCCTGCGATACAGGCACTGCGGTGGTTCCAGTGATACCGCGGTGATGCTATCGCAGGCAAGCCAGCTCCCACAGGGATCGGTGCCAGACCAAGGATAGGTATTTCAAAGGGGACACAAACAACAAGGGGGCGAATCTTCATCCGCCCCCTGTGTGTCCGCTTATTCCTGCGGTTCTTCTTCGTCTGCGGCAGCATCGAGGGTTGGCTCGTCGATGTTGTCATCGCCGGTTGCGATCACCTCACCGTCAAATTCTTCGCCTTCCAGCTCTTCACCTTCAATTTCCGAAGGCTCCTGCACACGCTCAAGGCCTACCAGCTTCTCGTCCTTGGCCAGCTTGATCAGGGTCACGCCCTGAGTGTTACGGCCCAGGCTCGAGACTTCGGCCACACGGGTACGCACCAGCGTGCCCTGATCGGAAATCAGCATGATTTCCTCGCCGTCGAGCACCTGCACCGCGCCGACCAGACGGCCGTTGCGGTCGTTGCTGACCATGGCGATCACGCCCTGGCCGCCACGCTTGTACTCGGGGAACTCGCTGATGGCTGTGCGCTTGCCGTAACCACGCGCCGAAGCGGTGAGGATCTGGCTGCCTTCTTCCGGGATCAGCATCGAAATCAGCTTCTGCCCTTCCGGCAGACGCATGCCGCGTACACCACGGGCCGTACGGCCCATGGCACGCACGTCGGATTCCTTGAAGCGCGTGACCTTGCCGCCATCGGAGAACAGCATCACTTCACGCGCGCCATCGGTAATGGCGGCCGAGATCAATACGTCACCTTCATCCAGCTCCAGGGCGATCAGGCCCACGCTGCGCTGACGGCTGAAGGATTCCAGCGGGGTCTTCTTGACGGTGCCTTTGGCAGTCGCCATGAAGATGAAGTGACCTTCGGTGTACTCGTCGACCGGCAGCATGGTGGTGATGTATTCATCACTGTCCAGGGGCAGCAGGTTGACCAGCGGACGACCACGGGCGGCGCGGGACGCCTCGGGGATTTCGTAGGTTTTGAGCCAGTACACCTTGCCCTTGCTGGAGAACAGCAGCAGCGTGGTGTGACTGTTGGCGACCAGCAGGTGAGCGATGTAGTCCTCATCCTTCACGCCGGTAGCCGATTTGCCTTTACCGCCACGACGCTGGGCCTGGTACGCCGCCAGCGGCTGGGTCTTGGCATAGCCGCCGTGGGAGATGGTCACCACGCGGTCTTCTTCCGGAATCATGTCGCCCAGGGTCAGGTCGAGGCGGGCATCGAGGATTTCGGTGCGGCGCACGTCACCGTATTCGGCGCGGATCACTTCCAGCTCTTCGCGGATCACTTCCATCAAGCGCACGGCGCTGTTGAGGATGCGGATCAGCTCGCCGATCTGGTTGAGAATCTCCTGGTACTCGGCCAGCAGTTTCTCGTGTTCCAGGCCGGTCAGACGGTGCAGACGCAGTTCCAGGATGGCCTGGGCCTGTTCCGGCGACAGGAAGTACTTGCCATCACGCAGACCGTATTGCGGATCCAGGGTCTCCGGACGACAGGAGTCGGCACCGGCGCGCTCAACCATTGCCACAACGGCGCTGGATTCCCACGGCATCTTGATCAGCGCTTCCTTGGCTTCCGACGGCGTCGGCGAAGCCTTGATCAGCGCGATGACCGGGTCGATGTTCGACAGCGCAACCGCCTGGCCTTCCAGGATGTGGCCGCGCTCGCGGGCCTTGCGCAGTTCGAACACGGTACGGCGGGTGACCACTTCGCGACGGTGACGCACGAAGGCTTCCAACAAATCCTTGAGGTTCAGGATGCGTGGGCGGCCGTCGATCAGTGCAACCACGTTGATACCAAACACGCTTTGCAGCTGGGTCTGGGCGTAGAGGTTGTTGAGGATCACCTCAGGCACTTCGCCACGACGCAGCTCGATCACCACGCGCATACCGTCTTTGTCGGACTCGTCGCGCAGCTCGGTGATGCCTTCCAGTTTCTTCTCTTTAACCAGCTCGGCGATCTTCTCGATCAGACGCGCCTTGTTGAGCTGGTACGGCAGTTCGGTGATAACGATCTGCTGGCGGCCACCGACCTTGTCGATGTCTTCGATGATCGAGCGGGCGCGCATGTAAATGCGGCCGCGACCGGTGCGATAGGCTTCGATGATGCCGGCACGACCGTTGATGATCGCGGCGGTCGGGAAGTCCGGACCGGGAATGTATTGCATCAGCTCATCGACGGTCAGCTCGGGGTTGTCGATGAGGGCCAGGCAACCGTCGATGACTTCACCGAGGTTGTGCGGCGGAATGTTGGTGGCCATGCCCACGGCAATACCGCTGGAACCGTTGACCAGCAGGTTGGGAATACGGGTCGGCATGACGGCCGGGATCATTTCGGTGCCGTCGTAGTTCGGCACCCAGTCCACGGTTTCCTTGTGCAGGTCGGCCAGCAACTCGTGCGCCAGCTTGGTCATGCGCACTTCGGTGTATCGCATGGCCGCGGCGTTGTCGCCGTCGACCGAACCGAAGTTGCCCTGGCCGTCTACCAGCAGGTAGCGCAGGGAAAATGGCTGGGCCATCCGAACAATGGTGTCGTACACCGCAGTGTCGCCGTGCGGGTGATACTTACCGATCACGTCACCGACAACACGGGCAGATTTCTTGTACGGCTTGTTCCAGTCGTTACCCAGCTCGCTCATCGCGAACAGCACACGCCGGTGCACGGGCTTCAAGCCATCGCGCGCATCAGGCAGTGCCCGACCCACGATTACGCTCATTGCGTAGTCAAGGTAGGACTGTTTCAGCTCGTCTTCGATATTGACCGGGAGGATTTCTTTGGCCAGTTCGCCCATGAGAAGCCTGATTCCTTTTTCGGGTGAAACCTCGTCACATCCATTCGGGATGAACGAAGCTCGCCGCTGCCGGCAGGGTGCCTGACAACGACTTACGACAAATCAACGAGTTATGACACGGATCTGCACGTTACAGGCAACCCCTTTGGGTGGCCCTGGAAACCGCCGGATGTTATCACAATCGCCGCCACGCACCTATCCCCCTCATGCGCATGGAGGCCAGTAATTTGACCGGTGACAGGCTTGAGGGGGACGAGAGGGGCTCAGAGGTGGGGTGGTGGTGTTTTTTGAGGGTGAATCCGGGAGTTTTATTGACTTTGAGGGCCAATCGGGGGCAAGCCCCCTCCCACACTTGAAGGGTGAACACAGTCAAACATGTGGCAGGGGGCTTGCCCCCGATAGCAATGACACAGACACCGCAGCCTTTAATGCAATCGCTTGCGGCACATCAACCTGGCCAGCTTGGCGGTATCCGGCCGCTCCACAACACCTTTTTCAGTGACGATCACATCAATCAGGTCAGCCGGCGTCACGTCGAACGCCGGATTCAACGCCGGCACCTCCAGACGCTGGCCGCCAATGTCCAGCAACTCCTCGACATCGCGCTCTTCCAGCGTCACCTCCTCACCGGTGGCCATCATCAAGTCGACCGTCGAACTCGGCGCCACCACCATAAAGCGCACGCCATGGTGCATGGCGCACACGGCCAACTGGTAGGTGCCAATGGTGCTGATCACATCACCATTGGCCGCAATGCAGTCGGCGCCGACGACCACCCAGGTCACGCCCTTGGTCTTGAGGATATGTGCGCCGGCAGAGTCGGCATTCACCGTGACCGGGACCCCGTCGCCCGCCAGCTCCCAGGCGGTCAGTCGCGAGCCTTGCAGCCAGGGGCGGGTCTCGTTGGCATAAACCTGCTCGACCAGGCCCTCCAAAAAGGCCGCGCGAATCACACCGAGTGCCGTGCCGACGCCGCCCGTCGCCAGGGCGCCAGCGTTGCCATGGGTGAGGATCGCCTGGACATTGCCCTGATGCTTGCGAATCCGCTCCATGCCCAATTGGGCCATGACGACATTGGCTTCGCGGTCGCTCTCATGGATCGTGATCGCTTCGGCTTCCAGCGCCGCCAGGGGGTCGGCGTGCTTCTTGAGGCGGTCCAGGCGGTCGCGCATGCGCTTGAGTGCCCAGAACAAATTGGCGGCGGTCGGACGGGTATCGGCCAGCAGCGCGTAGTCTTCCTCCCACGCCGCCTGCCAGTCATCGCCTTCGGTGATACGCGCGCGGGCGGCCAGCACCAGACCGTAGGCGGCGCTGATGCCGATGGCCGATGCCCCGCGCACCACCCTCGCGCGAATGGCCGTGGCCACTTCCTCCGCTGTCGAGCAGGCCACCCAGCTCTGGCGGGCCGGCAAGGTACGCTGATCGAGCAGGTACAGTGCGCCATCCCGCCACTCGATGGCCTTCACTTTCTCCGCAGCCAACAGTCGGTCGCGCATGCCTAACCCCGCACTCATGAACAAAAGCCGCCGATTATAGCGATCCGCCAGCCAGGACGCTCGGGTATACTTCGCCCTTCTTTTTATAGCTGCCAGGGAAGAAGCCTGCGATGACCGCCACTGCCGCCCCGCTCGACTTATTGCTGCTGCCGACCTGGCTGGTACCTGTCGAACCCGCCGGTGTGGTACTCAAGGAACATGCGCTGGGCATTCGCGATGGCTGCATTGCGTTTATCGGGCCACGGGCGGCCGCGTTGAAGCTGGCGGCCAACGAAGTGCGCGAGCTGCCGGGCATGCTGCTCAGTCCCGGCCTGATCAACGCCCACGGGCACGCGGCGATGAGCCTGTTTCGCGGCCTGGCCGACGACCTGCCGCTGATGACCTGGCTGGAAAAACACATCTGGCCCGCCGAGGCCAAGTGGGTCGATGAAGCCTTCGTACGCGACGGCACCGATCTGGCGATCGCCGAGCAGCTCATGGGCGGCATCACCTGCTTTGCCGACATGTACTTCCACCCCAAGGTCGCCAGCGATTGCGTACACAACAGTGGCATGCGCGCGCAAATCGCGATCCCGATCCTCGACTTCCCAATCCCCGGCGCCAGCAGCGCCGACGAGGCGATCCGCCAGGGCATCGAACTGTTCGGCGACCTCAAGCACCACCCACGCATCAAGATCGCCTTTGGCCCCCACGCCCCCTACACGGTGTGCGACGCCAACCTGGAAAAGGTCCGGGTCATCGCCGAAGAGCTCGACGCCGTCATCCAGATGCACGTGCACGAAACCGCCTTCGAGGTGCAGCAGGCCGTCGAACAGACCGGCGAGCGGCCATTGGCGCGCCTGGGCCGCCTGGGTTTGCTTGGCCCGCGCTTCCAGGCCGTGCACATGACGCAGATCAGCGAGGACGACCTAGCCTTGCTGGTCGAGAGCAACACCAGCCTCATCCATTGCCCCGAATCCAACCTGAAACTGGCCAGCGGCTTTTGCCCGGTGGAGCGCCTGTGGCAGGCCGGGGTCAATGTGGCCATCGGCACCGACGGCGCGGCCAGCAACAATGACCTGGACCTGCTCGGCGAAACCCGCACCGCCGCGCTGCTGGCCAAAGCCGTGGCCGGCTCGGCCACCGCACTGGACGCCCACCGCGCCTTGCGCATGGCCACCCTCAACGGCGCGCGGGCCATGGGCCTGGAAAGCCAGATCGGCTCACTGGAAGTGGGCAAGGCCGCCGACATGGTCGCCTTCGATCTTTCAGGCCTGGCGCAACAACCGATCTTTGACCCGGTCTCACAACTTATCTATGCCACCGGGCGCGAGTGCGTGAAACACCTGTGGGTCGCCGGCAAGCAGTTGCTCGACAACCGGCAACTGACCCGCATGGATGAACAACAGTTGACCGCCAAGGCCATCGCCTGGGGCCAACGCATCAGCGGGCATAACGAATAACGAAGGGGCTGGGCCGTACGTCCAGCACCGACCAACCGATTATCAGATTCAGAGGATTGACCATGAGCAACGTCGACCACGCCGAAATCGCCAAATTCGAAGCCCTGGCCCATCGCTGGTGGGACCGCGAAAGCGAATTCAAACCCCTGCACGACATCAACCCGCTGCGGGTCAACTGGATTGATGAACGCGTCAACCTGGCCGGCAAGAAGGTGCTGGACGTGGGCTGCGGCGGCGGCATTCTCAGTGAAGCCATGGCCCTGCGCGGCGCCACCGTGACCGGCATCGACATGGGCGAAGCGCCGCTGGCCGTGGCCCAGCTGCACCAGCTGGAGTCGGGCGTCAGCGTCGAATACCGCCAGATCACCGCCGAAGCATTGGCCGAAGAGATGCCCGAGCAATTCGACGTGGTCACCTGCCTTGAGATGCTGGAGCACGTGCCGGACCCGTCGTCGGTGATCCGCGCCTGTTTCCGCATGGTCAAGCCCGGCGGCCAGGTGTTCTTCTCCACCATCAACCGCAACCCCAAGGCTTACCTGTTCGCGATCATCGGCGCCGAATACATCATGAAGCTGCTGCCGCGCGGCACCCATGACTTCAAGAAATTCATCCGCCCGAGCGAACTGGGCGCCTGGAGCCGTCAGGCCGGCCTGACCGTCAAGGACATCATCGGCCTGACCTACAACCCGCTGACCAAGCACTACAAGCTGGCCAACGACGTTGACGTCAACTACATGATCCAGACCCTGCGCGAGGAGTGAGCCTGTGAAGCTGCGAGCGGTTCTCTTCGATATGGACGGTACCCTGCTGGACACCGCGCCGGACTTTATCGCCATCTGCCAGGCCATGCGCGCCGACCGCGGCCTGGCGCCGATCAACCCCGAGCATGTGCGTGATGAAATCTCCGGCGGCGCACGGGCGATGGTCGCGGTGACCTTCTCGATGGACCCGGAATCTCCAGGCTTTGAAGACCTGCGCCAGGAATTCCTCGAGCGCTACCTCAAGGGCTGCGCCATCCACAGCACGTTGTTCGACGGCATGGAGCAGCTGCTGCAGGACATCGAGAAGTCCAAACTGATCTGGGGCGTGGTCACCAACAAGCCGCTGCGCTTCGCCGAGCCGATCATGCAGCAACTGGGGCTGGCCGAGCGCTCGGCCTTGCTGATCTGCCCGGACCACGTGAAAAACAGCAAACCGGACCCGGAGCCGCTGATCCTGGCGTGCAAAATGCTCAACCTCGACCCGGCCAGCGTGCTGTTCGTGGGCGATGACCTGCGCGATATCGAATCCGGCCGTGATGCCGGCACGCGTACCGCTGCGGTCACCTACGGCTACATTCACCCGGACGACAACCCGCGTCACTGGGGCGCCGATGTGGTGGTGGACCACCCGCTGGAACTGCGCAAGGTGCTGGATAACGCACTGTGCAGTTGCTGAGCGTTGCAAGGTCTTGTTGCCCCATGAACATCCCCTGTGGGAGGGGGCTTGCTCCCGATCGCAGTGTGTCATTCAACACAGGCGCTGACTGATCCGCCGCCATCGGGAGCAAGCCCCCTCCCACAAGGGATCGTCAGTGTTTTCAACGTCGAGGTTGTTTATGTTTGATTACTCAGCACGCCCGGAACTGCTCAAAGGCCGGGTGATCCTGGTAACCGGTGCCGGTCGCGGGATCGGCGCTGCAGCGGCGAAAACCTATGCGGCCCATGGCGCTACCGTGCTGCTGCTGGGCAAGACCGAAGCCAACCTGGCCGAGGTGTATGACCACATCGAAGCCGCTGGCCAGCCACAACCGGTGGTGATTCCGTTCAACCTGGAGACCGCCCTGCCCCATCAATACGATGAGCTGGCCGTGATGATCGAAAAGGCCTTCGGCCGCCTCGACGGTTTGTTGCACAACGCCTCCATCATCGGCCCGCGCACGCCGCTCGAGCAGTTGTCCGGCGAACACTTCATGCAGGTGATGCAGGTGAACGTCAACGCGATGTTCATGCTGACCCGCGCCCTGCTGCCGCTGCTCAAGCTGTCCCAGGATGCGTCGGTGGTGTTCACCTCCAGCAGCGTTGGACGCAAGGGCCGGGCCTATTGGGGCGCCTATGGGGTGTCGAAGTTCGCCACCGAAGGCTTGATGCAAACCCTGGCCGATGAACTGGAAGACGTGGCGGCGGTACGCGCCAACAGCATCAACCCGGGCGGCACGCGCACCAGCATGCGCGCCCAGGCGTATCCCGGGGAAAACCCGATGGACAGGCCGGCACCGGAAGAGATCATGCCGGTGTACCTGTACCTGATGGGCCCGGACAGTGCCGGGGTAAGTGGGCAGGCATTCGACGCGCAGTAATCCCAGTTTGGGAGGGGGCTTTGTGGCGAGCGGGCTTGCCCCGCGTTGGGCCGCGAAGCGGCCCCAGTAAAGTCACCGCGATCTCAACGAGAGTACACGGTGGCGGGTTTTGGGGCCGCTTCGCAGCCCAACGCGGGGCAAGCCCGCTCGCCACAGGTGCCCTCTCAAATCGGGTTTGCAAGGTCAGTTCTTCACCACCTCTTCGAGGGTGAAGCGGCCCAGAGGATTTTGCAGGAAGTTGCTCACGTTCTTGCGCGAGATATTGATGTACGGGCTGTAATACAGATCGATCCAGTTCACATCCTGTTTAGCCAACTTTTGCAACTCGACATACATCTGCCCGCGCTTGACCGGGTCAGCCTCGATCCGCGCGGCGGCTACCAGTTCCCTGACCTTGTCGTTCTTGTAGCGGGTCATGTAGTTCTGGTTGGTGTCGTGGCCCAGCACGAACGTGGTCTTCTGGTCCGGGTCGAGGATGTCGTTGGTCCAGTACATCACCGAAATATCGTATTCACCGTCCACCAGCATCTGCCAGCTCTGGGTCGGGTCGACCTTCTGCAGGTTGGCCGTTACACCGACTTTGGCCAACTGGTCCTTGATGATCACCGCAATCTGCTCGTCGGCTTCGTTGCCGGCGTTGACCACGTAGTTGAGCTTCAAGTCCTTGGCACCGGCCGCTTCCAGCAGCTTTTTGGCAGCGGTCGGGTCGTACGGGCGTTGCAGGTTGTCGGCGTAGTGGTACAGCGAACCTTTGGGAATGTAGGAATAGGCCACGGTGCCCTGACCGTAGGTGGCGGCCTTCACCAGCGACTGCTTGTCGATGGCCATGTCCAGCGCTTCACGGACTTGCTGTTTGGCCAGCAGACCGTGGGCGTGGTTGATCAGCAGGTGATCCTCACGGGTGGACGGGTCGGCGTGGATCACTACGTTGCTGTCTTTCTTCAGCTCTTCAACCCGTGAAAACGGGACGAAGATCGCCGTGTCCAGCTCGTTGTTCTGCACCATGCGCATGCGCGTGTTGTCGTCGGTCACCGACACCCATTCCACGCCATCGAGGCTGACGTTTTTGGCCTGCCAGAAGTTCGGGTTCTTTTTCAGGATCACACGGTCGCCCTTGCGCCACTCCTCCACGGTGAACGCGCCGGAGGTCACCGGGTTTTCCGAGTAGGCGTCTTCGCCCATCTCGGTCATGGCTTTTTCCGACAGGATCGAAACGGTTGGCGACGCCAGCTGCGAGAGGAAGGCCACGGCCGGGGTCTTCAGGGTGACGACCAGGGTTTTCGCGTCGGCGGCCTTGGCAGTGTTGATCAGGTTGAACGGGTCGGCCCACAGCGAGGCTTTGTTGTCACGGATGCGCAGCAGGCTGAACGCTGCGTCGGCAGCGGTGATTGCCGAGCCGTCGGAGAATTTCGCGTCACGCAGCTTGAAGGTGTAGGTCAGGCCATCCCTGGAAATCTCCCAGCTTTCGGCCAGGCCAGGTTCCATTTTGGTGCCCAGGTTATCCACCCGCACCAGGGTGTCATAAACGTTGGCGAACACCCAGGTGTCGCGGTTCTGTGCACTCTTGATCGGGTCGAACGTGGTGCTGTCCTCGCGGCAGCCGATGGTCAGCACCCCGGCGGCCTGGGCGAGCCCGGCGGTGAGGGACCAGGCGGTCAATGTGGCGGCAGCAAGCAACTTCAAGTGGCGTGATTGCATGTCATAACTCCTTGTCTATGAATGGCAGGGGTGGGTCAAAGCAAAGGTTCTTCAAGCACGCAACTGTACCGATGCTCGTGCAGGAAATGGGTCGGCGGCAACACCACGGAACACATGGCCCGCGCATGCCGGCAACGCGGGTGAAACGCGCAGCCGTCGGGCAGGTTCAGCGGGCTGGGTGGCTCGCCCGGCAGCGGCTCGGCAGGTAACGGCCGATGAGGATCGATCTCCGGGATCGCCTGGATCAGCGCCGCCGTGTACGGATGACGGGGCGCGGTGAACACTGCTTCCACCGGTCCTTCCTCCACGATTTTGCCCAGGTACATCACCGCCACGCGGTCGCACAGACGGCGCACGATGGCGAGGTCGTGGGCGATAAACAGAATCGCCAGGTTCATGCGCTGCTGCAGTTCCAGCAGCAGGTTGATGATCTGGCCCTGGATCGACACATCCAGCGCCGCCACACACTCGTCGGCAATGATCAGGCGCGGCTCCACCGCCAGCGCGCGGGCGATGCCGACGCGCTGGCACTGGCCGCCGCTGAGGGAGCCAGGCTTGCGTGACGCCAGCTCGGGGCGCAGGCCGACCAGATCGAGCAATTCATTCACACGCGCCGGGATCTGCTGCGGCGCGACTTTGCGCTGCACCCGCAACACTTCGGCGAGGGTTTCGCCGATGGTGTGGCGCGGGTTCAACGCCGCGTACGGGTCCTGGAAGATCATCGCGGTTTCATGGCGCAGGCGGGCGATGTCGATGGCGCTGCCGTGGGCCATGTCGATGCCATCGAACAGCACCTGACCACCACTGATGGGGTTGAGGTGCAAAATCGCGCGGCCCAGGGTGCTTTTGCCGCTGCCGGACTCGCCCACCAGACCGAGGGTTTGCCCGGCCTCCAGGTTCAGCGACACCCCGTTCACCGCCCTCACCCACTGCGTGTTCAAGCCGAACAAGCCTGCGCCGGACGCGGCAAACTTCACCTCCAGGTCCTTGATCTGCAGCAGGCTCATGGGTGCTCTCCCAGTGGATAGTGGCACGCCACCCGCGCGCCCTCGGGCAGCACCTCGGTGCATAACGCGCCCACCTGCGGGCAGCGTGGGTTGAAACGGCAACCGGACGGCAGCGCATCCAGCAACGGCGGCTGGCCGGGGATGGTGCGCAGCAACGCGTGACCACTGCTGTGGGCGGGCTGGCAGTCGATCAGGCCGGCGGTGTACGGATGCTGCGGACGGGCCAGCAGCGCGTACTTGCTGCCGTGTTCGCACAGGCGACCGGCATACATCACGGCGATGGAGTCACAGGTCTGCGCCACCACGCCGAGGTCGTGGGTGATCATGATGAGCGACAGGCCGCGCGTGTCACGCAGGTCCAGCAACAGGCGCAGGATCTGCGCCTGTACCGTCACGTCGAGCGCCGTGGTCGGCTCGTCGGCGATCAGCACCTTCGGGTTGCAGCCCAGGGCCACGGCGATCATTGCGCGCTGGCGCATGCCGCCGGAAAACTCATGGGGAAAGTTGTCGACCCGCGCCTGCGGGTCGGGAATGCCCACCTGGCGCAACACCTCGATGGCCTGAAGGCGCGCCTCCTTTTTCGATGCCCCTTGATGCAGGCGGATGCCTTCGGCGATCTGCTCGCCGATGCGCATCAACGGGTCGAGGTGACTGCTGGGGTTCTGGAAGATCATGCCCAGTTGTCCACCACGCACCGCGCGCATGCCGGCATCGTCAAGCTGCAACAGGTCCTGGCCGGCCAGCCGCACGGCGCCGCCTTGTACCCGCAGGTTCGGCGATGGCAGCAGGCGCATCAAGCCGCGACAGGCCATGGTCTTGCCCGAGCCGCTCTCGCCCACCAGGCCGAGGATTTCGCCTTCGGCCAGGTCGAAGGACACGCGGTCGACCAGCGTGACATCGCGCCCGGCGTTGTTGGCGATCACGCTGAGGTCGCGCACCTGCAGCAGGCTCATGTGCGGTCTCCCAATACCTGCGCCACGCCGTCGGCCAGCAGGCTGAAGCCCATGGCCAGGGTCACGATGGCCAGCCCTGGAAAGGTGCAGATCCACCAGGCCGTGGTGATGAATGCCTGCCCTTCCGCCACCATGGTGCCCCACTCGGCCGTCGGCGGCTGCACGCCCAGGCCCAGGTAACTCACGGCAGCGCCGTTGAGCAGCACCAGCACCGCATCCGACATGGAAAACACAATCGAGCCAAACATCGCGTTGGGCAGCAAATGCCGGAACAGGATGCGCCCATGACCAAAGCCCAGGCTTCTGGCAGCCAGGGCAAACTCGCTTTCCTTGAGCACCAGAATCTGCGAGCGGATCAGCCGCGCGTATGACACCCAGCCCACCAGCGCCATGGCGATATAAAAACTTTTCAGGCCCGGGCCGAGGATGGCCATGATCGCCAGCATCAACACCAGAAACGGAAACGCCAGGATCACGTCGATCACGCGCATGCAGACGCTGTCGAAGCGCCCGCCGATATAGCCGGACACTGCGCCGACGAAGGTGCCGATCATGAACGGGAAGATCACGCCGACAATGGCCAGTTGCAGGTCAATCCGCGCGCCCCATATCACCCGGGACAGAATGTCGCGCCCATAGTTGTCGGTGCCGAACGGGTGCGCCAGGCTCGGCGCCAGCAGGCTGAATTCGGTGTTCTGCGCAATCGGGTCATAGGGCGCGACCCAGGGCGCAAACAGCGCCAGAGCCAGCCACACCAGCAATACCAAAAGCCCCCACGCGGCGGTCAGCCGGCCATTGCGAAAGCCCAGCCGCAGGCGCAGGCGCCATGGCGCAATCATCGGGGCGCTGCTCATTGCATCTTCACCCGTGGGTCGAGGGTCACGGTCACTATGTCCGCGATGAAGTTGACCAGCACCGTCGCACACGCCAGCACCATCGCCACGCCCTGCACCACCATGTAATCGCGGGTAAAAATGCCGCGTACCAGCAACTGGCCGATGCCGGGAATGGCGAACAGGCTTTCGATAACCACCGTGCCACTGATCAACCAGCCGATATTCACCGCCAGCAGGTTGACCGCCGGCACCAGGGAATTGGGCAGCACATGCCGGCGAAACACCGCCGCTTCCGACAGCCCACGGGCCCGGGCGGCGGTGACATGGTCGGCCTGCAACTCCATCAACATGCTCGCCCGCAGGTTGCGCACCAGCACCGCCGAGAGCGCCAGGGCAATGGTCAGGCACGGCAGCACCATGTGGTGCGCCTTGTCCAGCCAGGTACGGCCGTAACCGGACACCGGGAACAGCCCCCATTGCACGCTCAGCACAAGAATCAGCATCAGGCCCAGCCAGAACGCCGGCATGCCCAGGCCCAGCGTGGTGAACACGCGGATCAGGTTGTCCGCCCAGCCACCTTTGCGACGCGCCGCCACCGTGGCCAGCGGCACCGCGATCAGCAGCGCCAGCAGCACGCTGCCGAGCACCAGCACCAGGGTCGGTTCGATGCGGGTCACGATCAGCTTCAGGGCATCGACCTTGTACAGCAGCGACTGGCCGAGGTCGCCCTTGAGCAGGTTTTTCAGGAAGTAGAAATATTGCAGCCACAGCGGCTGGTCGAGGCCGAACTGCGCGCGAATCTTCAGCAACGCATCCGGCGTGCTGCGCGAGCCGAGCAAGGCCCGCGCCGGGTCGCCGGGGATCGAGCGCACCAGCACAAAGGTGATCAGGCTGATGCCAAACAGCACCGGCAGCAATTGCAGCGGCCGGGACAGCACGAAACGGTAGCGCGCAAGGTTCATTCGTCAGCCTCGATGACGCGCGAGAAAGTCCAGCAGCACCGGAAAATACGCCTGGGATTCTTCGTAGAACGGCATATGGCTGCTGTTGGGGAACACATGCAATTCGGCGTGCCGGGCCGCCAGTTTCATGCGCAGTGCGCAGGCCGGCGTGAGTTCGTCGTGCTGGCCGGTGGTGATCAGGATCGGCATGCTGAAGGCGGCCATCTCCTCAAGGCGGTTCCAGTCCTTGAGGTTGCCGATATAGAGGAATTCGTTGGGGCCCTGCATGGTTTCGTAAGGCCCCATGTTCCAGTCGCCAAGGGAGCGTTTGACCGGTTCCGGCCACTCGTCTAGGCGGCACACATGGCGATAGTTGAGCAAGGTGATTGCCGCCTGGTATTGCGGGTGGTCGAGGGTGCCCATGGCTTCGTGGCGCTGCATCATCGCCACGGTCTCGCTGCCGAGGGCGCCGCGCAGCCGTTGCAGTTCCTGGGACAGGTGCGGGATATCGCCGACGGTATTTTCCAGGATCAGGCTTTTCAACGCGTGCGGGTAATGAATGGCGTATTCGATGCCGAGCCAGCCGCCCCAGGAATGGCCAAGCAAGTGCACGCGGCCCAGGCCAAGGGTGTGGCGTACGGTTTCGACTTCCTCGACATAACGGCCGATTTCCCACAAGGAGACGTCGGTGGGTCTGGCAGAAGCGCCCGTGCCAAGCTGGTCGAATGCAACCACTCGCAGGTTATGGTCCTTGAGCCAGCCATGGGCGTCGCGCAAGTAGTCACACGGCAGGCCCGGGCCGCCGTTGAGGCACAGCAACACCTCATCGCCTTCGCCAAAGCTGTAGACCACGAGGTTGTGGCCGTCGACTTGCACGTTGTACTGCTGGTCGGGGGCAATTTCACGCCACATGCGTACATTCCTTGTGTGGTATCGGCCTGGCTGGCAGTGGCCGCTGATCAGGCCAACACTACCGAGGATGCCGCGTGTCCATAACCTAGTATTTCTTATAGGTTTGGTCTGGCAGTCCTTCGCCGGGGCGTGGCATTCTACTTGCCGCAAGTCGAGATTCAAATGAATTCGGGAGCAGAACGGATGCTGGCCAAGCTAACTGCCATCAACAATCGTCTGATGCCGGGCAGGAGCCTGGATGAGCAGATGGACAATACGTTTGTTCTTGCCCAGCAGTTGGGTTTCGATGCGCTGGTCTACGACTACACCCCGGTGCCGATCGACCACGACGGCAGCCTGATCACCCCCTCGGTGCTGGAACTGCGCAACACCCCGCCCGACTGGCACGCCTTGTGGTGCAGCGAAGGGTTCTACCAGATCGATCCGGTGCAGCACCTGGCCCTGCGCACGGTGTCGCCGTTCGTGTGGTCCTACGAGGCCAAGGCCGAAACCGCGCTGCAAACCATCATCGACCCCTGCCACGCCCCGGTGTCCTCTTACCTGCACGACCAGCGACTGACCTGCGGCGTCAGCGTGCCTATCCACTTGCCGCGCGGCGGCTTCGCTTCACTGACCGGCCTGCGCACCGGCAGCGCCGGCGCGGTGCTGCAGGATGCCCGGCACACGCTGCCGGACTTCAGCCTGATTACCCACGCCTTGCAGGAAGCGGCCTACCCGCTGTTCAGCAAAGAGCTGCGCACCTACCCGCATGTTCACCTGACCAAACGCGAGCGCGAGTGCCTCAAATGGGCCGCCGAGGGCATGACCGCCGCCGAAATCGCTGCGCAGTTGAGCCGCTCACTGGCGGTGGTCACCTTGCACCTGGCCTCGGCGATGCACAAGCTGGGGGCCAGGAATCGCGTGCAGGCGGTGGTGCGTGCCAGCCATTACCGTTTGCTGGAAGATTGACCGCTCGGCAAAACCTAGCTGTTTTGCTAGTTACCGGAATCGCCCAGGCCAATTATCGTAGCCCTGATCATTTTTTCAGAGCAGGGTACGAAATGGAATTCATCGACAAAATCCGCGAAGGCTACGCGGCCTTCGGCGCCTACCAGACCTGGTACCGCGTCACCGGCGACCTGAGCAACGGGCGTACGCCGCTGGTCATCCTTCATGGCGGCCCCGGTTGCACCCATGATTACGTCGACGCGTTCAAGGACGTTGCCGCCAGCGGCCACGCGGTGATCCACTACGATCAACTGGGCAATGGCCGCTCCACCCACCTGCCCGACAAGCCCCCCTCCTTCTGGACCGTCAGCCTGTTCCTCGATGAGTTGAACAACCTGCTGGACCACCTGCAAATCAGCAATGACTACGCAATCCTCGGGCAATCCTGGGGCGGCATGCTCGGCAGCGAGCACGCCATTGCGCAACCCAAAGGCTTGCGCGCATTCATCCCGGCCAACTCGCCCACCTGCATGCGCACCTGGGTCAGCGAAGCCAACCGGCTGCGCAAACTGTTGCCCGAAGGTGTCGATGAAACCCTGCTCAAGCACGAAGCAGCCGGCACCTACCAGGACCCGGAATACCTCGCCGCCTCGCGAATTTTCTATGACCAGCACGTGTGCCGCGTCAACCCGTGGCCCGAAGAAGTGGCGCGCACCTTCGCCCAGGTCGACGCCGACCCGACGGTGTACCACGCCATGAGCGGACCGACCGAGTTCCACGTGATCGGCAGCTTGAAGGACTGGAACGTGATCGGCCGGCTGTCGGCGATCAACGTGCCGACACTGGTGATCTCCGGGCGGCACGATGAGGCCACGCCGCTGGTGGTCAAGCCGTTCCTGGATGAGATCGCCGATGTGCGCTGGGCACTGTTTGAAGACTCCAGCCACATGCCCCATGTGGAAGAACGCCAGGCGTGCATGGGCACGGTGGTGAAGTTTCTGGATGAGGTGTGTTCGGTGCGGCACGCTGAACTCAAGGCCGGTTGAACAGGTGATGCGAGGGGTGGGGCAATCCCCCTCTCACATTCAGACCTCAGTGATTTCAGGTTTCGCTGTTTTCCCTGGAATGTCGGCCAACAACGGAACCTCCTTCCCCTCGGCATCAAACAGCTTGCCGCCGCGGAAATAATCGCCATCACGCAACGCCGCCACATCGTGAAAACACAGCCTGCGCTCGGTGCCGGCCACGAATACAGACTGCTGGTCCGAGTTGCCGGCGGTGAAGTGATTGAACGCCAGGTTCAGCACAATCGCCATGATCGCAGACGAACTTATCCCTGAATGAAAAATAGTCGCGAACCAGCCGGGGAACTGGTCATAGAAGCTCGGCGCGGCAATCGGAATCATGCCAAAACCGATGGAAGTGGCGACGATGATCAGGTTCATGTTGTTGCGGTAATCCACCTTCGACAGCGTGCGAATACCGCTGGCCGCCACAGTGCCAAACAACACGATGCCCGCGCCGCCCAGCACCGACGTGGGCACGGCGGCAATCACCCGGCCCATGAACGGCAGCAGGCCGAGGATCACCAGGAACGCCCCGCCCGTCGCCACCACAAAGCGGCTCTTCACCCCGGTAACGGCCACCAGACCCACGTTCTGGGCGAACGCGCTTTGGGTGAACGAGCCGAAGATCGGCGCGAACAGGCTCGACAGCATGTCGGCACGCAGGCCATTGCCCAGGCGTTTGGAGTCGACCCGGGTGTCGATGATCTCACCCACCGCAAGGATGTCCGCCGAGGTTTCCACCAGCGTCACCATCACCACGATGCACATGGAAAGGATCGCGGCCACCTGAAAGGTGGGCATACCGAAGTGCAACGGGGCAGGAAAACCGAACATCGGCCCCTGGGTCACACCGGAAAAATCCGCCATGCCGAGCAGCACCGCAATCACGGTGCCGATGACCATCGCCAGCAGGATCGACAACCGTGAGATGGCCGCGCTGCCGATCTTGCTCAGCAACAGCACCAATACCAGCGTCAGCGCAGCCAGGCCGATATTCGGCACGCTGCCGAAGTCTGCCGCCTGGCTGTTGCCGCCCATGGCCCAGCGCGCGGCCACGGGCATCAGGGTCAGGCCGATGGTGGTGATCACGATGCCGGTCACCAGCGGCGGAAAAAAACGCGTGATCCGCGAGAACACCGGGGTGATCAACAAGCCGATAAGCGACGCGGCCATCACCGCTCCGAGCACCGCCGGCAGCCCCGCCGGGCCGTCGTTGCCGATAATCGCCACCATGGTTGCCACGCCCGCGAACGACACGCCCTGCACCAGTGGCAACTGGCAGCCGAAAAACGGCACACCCAGGGTCTGCAACAGGGTCGCCAAGCCACCGGCAAACAGCGATGCGGCGATCAACAGGCCGACCTCCGCCGGCGCCAAGCCGGCCGCCTGGCCAACGATCAGCGGCACGGCAACGATGCCGCCGTACATGGTCAACACATGCTGCAGGCCGTACGCCAGGTTGGCGGCGACGCCCAGATTCTCATCTTCTGGCCGCTGCGGTGATGTCTTCGGGGTAGTCATGGTGAGAGGGTCTCTGTTTTTGTTGTGAGACCACTGTATGCAATGTAAAGACTATATGTCCATAGAGTTGTATACAATCAACCGGACATGTCACTCGCCAGCATGCTGCACTCAGCTCTCGGCCGCGCCAGCCAATAACCCAACACCGCCAACGGCGCGGTTGCCAGCATCACGCTCACGGTGATCATCAGCGGCTGGTCGAGCAGCGACGACACCAGCAGGCTGCCGAAAAAACACAGGCCCAGCTGCAACGTGTTTTGCAGCGCCGCCGCCTTGCCGGAATTTTCCGCGAACGGCATCAGCGCGTTCGCCACCACGATGGGGTAGCTCGCACCGTTGACCAACGCCATGAGGCAAAAGGGAATCAGCAAGGTGGTGAGGGTCGGCACGGTAAAGGTCGCGACCAGATAAAGCGCCACCATGCTGATGCAGTACGCCACCAGCAGCCACGGCAGCAGCGCCTTGCCCTCGAAGCGTTGCAGGGCACTGCGGCAACTGTAGCCACCGATCAGGAAGGCCAGCGTCGGCACCCCATAGCTCAGGCCAATATCGCTGGGGCTGTAGCCCATGCCCCCGAGAATGAACGGCGAAGCGGTAAGCCAGGCAAAGAAACTCGCGGAGCACGCGGCAAAGATCATCACATTGCCGGTGAACACTAGCGAGCTGAGCAACTGCCCGTAGCCGAGGCGTACCGCCGGTTTGTCTGCAGGGCGTTTCGGCGGGCTGCGCAGGAACAAGGTGGGCAGCAGCAACAACAGCGACACCCCGAGCAATACCGCGAAAATCGCCTGCCAGCCGAAATGGTTCAACACCATCGCCCCCAGCAGCGGCGCCAGGGCGGGCGACAGCGACATCAGCGGCATGATGCTGGCAAACACGCGATGGGCCTTGTCGGCCGGGTAGCGGTCGATCACCAGCGCTTGCCAGCTCACGGCGGCGGCACACACGCCAATGGCCTGGATGAAACGCAAGGCCAGCAACTGCGGCGCGGTCTCGACCCAAAACATCCCGGCACAACCCAGCACGAACAGGCTCAGACCTGTCAGCAGGATCGGCTTGCGCCCCAGGCGGTCCGACAGCGGCCCCCACAGCAGCTGCCCCACGGCAAACCCTGCGAGGAAAACACTCAGACTGGCGCCCACTGCGCCCGCGCCGATCTGCAACTGCTCGCCCATGGCGCCGAACGCCGGCAAGTACATGTCCATGGCGAGATAACCGAGCATGCTCAGCCCCGCCAGATACCCAATAAAACCAAACGAATTTTTCATTGAAGCCTTTTCAACCTTGCCATCAAACTATTTGCTGACTGGCGCCCATTATGAAGCTGACAGATCCTGTGTGAAGCGAGAATAATTGGACATTCCTATCAACTAATTTGAAGGCATCCGCTCATGTGGTCCGAATACTCCCTGGATGTGGTGGACGCCGTGGCGCGTCATGGCAGTTTCAGCGCCGCCGCCCAGGAGCTGCACCGCGTGCCGTCTGCCATCAGCTACACCGTGCGGCAGCTCGAAGAATGGCTGGCGGTGCCGCTGTTCATCCGCCGCCACCGGGATGTGGAACTGACACCCGCCGGCCGTCTGTTTATTGATGAAGCCCGTGGCGTGATGAAAAAAATGCTCGGCACCCGGCGCTTGTGCCAGCAGGTGGCCAATGGCTGGAGCGGTCAGTTGAAGGTAGCGGTGGATTCCATCGTCAAACCGCAGCGCTGTCGGCAGTTGGTGCTGGATTTCTACCGGCAGTTTCCCGACGTGGAGTTATTGCTGGAATACGAGGTGTACAACGGCGTGTGGGACGCCCTCGCCGATGAGCGCACCGACATCGTGATCGGCGCCACCAGTGCGGTGCCGGTGGCCAGCCATTTCACCTTTCGTGACATGGGCCTTATGAACTGGCTGTGCGTGGTCAGCGCCAGGCATCCGTTGGCGGCGCTGGACGGCTTGCTCAGCGACGATCAACTGCGCCCGTTCGCCTCGCTGTGCATGACCGATACCTCCCGCAACCTGCCCAAGCGCGACACCTGGACCCTGGACAATCAACGGCGGCTGGTGGTGCCCAACTGGTCCTCGGCCATCGACTGCCTGCGCGACGGTCTGTGCGTCGGCATGGCACCGGCGCATCAGGTGTTGCCGTGGATCGAGCGTGGCGAGTTGATGGCGCTGCAACTGCACCGGCCCTTCCCCGCCAGCCCGTCGTGCGTGGCCTGGGCGCAGAACAGACTGTCGCCGGCCATGGCGTGGTTGCTGGAGTACCTGGGAGACACCGAGACGCTGAACCAGGAGTGGCTCAATGGCGCTGACCTTTGAGCATCACGCTGTTCCCCTGTGGGAGGGGGATTGCTGCCTCCCACCATGAGACTGCATTTTTTCAGTTCAGCAGCCGGGTGATGGCCCGCACGATCATCTCCACTTCCTTGCCGTCCAAGGTCAACGGAGGCAACAGACGGATGATCTTGCCCCGGGTCACGTTGATCAGCAGCCCATGTTCATGGGCGGCGCGCCGGGCCAGGTCACGATAGGGACTGGCCAGTTCGATACCAATCATCAAGCCTTTGCCGCGAATCGCCACCACCTGCGCGCACTCGTCCAACTCCATGCGCAACCGCGCCAGCAGGTGTTCGCCCTGGCGCGCCGCGTTGTGCAGCAGACCTTGTTCTTCGATGATGTCCAGCACCGTGCAACCCACACGGCACGCCAGCGGGTTGCCACCAAAGGTGCTGCCGTGACTGCCCGGCGTGAACAATTGAGCGACCGAGGCCTTGGCCAGGCAGGCGCCGATGGGCACGCCGTTGCCGAGGCCTTTGGCCAGGGTCATCACGTCAGGCACGATGCCTTCATGCTCAAAGGCAAACCAGGTGCCGGTGCGGCCGATGCCGGTCTGAATTTCGTCGAGCATCATCAGCCAGCCGTGGCGTGTGCAGTGGTCGCGCAGGGTTTTCAGATAGCCCGGCGGCGCCATCAGCACACCGCTTTCGCCCTGGATCGGCTCCAGTAAAACCGCCGCGATACGCGTGCCCCACTGTGCAGTGATCGTGTCCAGGGCGGCCAGGTCGCCAAAGCCGACCTTGATGAAATCTCCCGGCAAACGCTGAAACCCCAGGCGCACCGAAGGCCCGTCACTGGCCGCCATGGTGCCGAGGGTGCGGCCGTGAAAGGCGTTTTCCATCACCACCACCAACGGCTGCTCAATGCCCTTTTTCCAGCCATGCAGGCGGGCAAGCTTGAGTGCCGTCTCGTTGGCCTCGGCGCCCGAGTTGTTGAAAAACGCCCGGTCCAGGCCGGACAACTGCGTCAGCCGCCGGGCCAACCGCTGTTGCCAATCGATGCTGTAGAGGTTGGAAGTGTGCAACAACAGTCCTGCCTGTTCGCTGATGGCGCTCACCAGTTTGGGATGGGAGTGCCCGACGTTGGTCACCGCCACGCCCGCCACCGCATCCAGGTACTCACGGCCCTGCGGGTCCCAAAGACGCGTGCCAAGGCCACGGGTGAAGCTCAGGGCCAGGGGTTGATAAGTGCTCATCAGGCAGGCGGCGGTCATGGTGGCGGGCTCCAGTGTCTTGTTGGGGTGGCTTGAAGTATCGTTAGCCACCTCAGCTGGATAAACTCCGCTTTCGTGCAATGACTTTAAAGCAGGGCTTGATAATGGATTTATTCCAGGCAATGTCGGTGTACGTGAAGGTGGTCGAAAGCGGCAGCATGACCGCCGCCGCCCAGGCGTGCGGCCTGTCGACCACCATGGTCGGCAACCACCTGCGCGCACTGGAGCAGCGCCTGGGCGTGAGTCTGCTCAAGCGCACCACACGCAAGCAAAGCCTCACGGAATTCGGCGGCCAGTATTACCAGCGCTGCCTGGAAGTGCTGGGGCGGGTGGCCGACTCCGAGCACCTGGCCGAACAGGCGCACAGCGAGATTCCCAAAGGCACCTTGCGCATCACCGCGCCGCCGGCCTTTGGCACCGAGCGCCTCGCGCCGGCGCTGAGTGAGTTCTCCCGCCGCTACCCGCTGATCAAGCTGTATGTGGTGCTCAGCAACGAGCGTATGGACCTGATCGACAGCGGCTTCGATGTCGCCATCCGCCTGGGCGAACTGGAAACCTCCGGCCTGATCGCTCGCCCATTGCAGGACTACACCATCACCCTGTGCGCATCACCGGATTACCTGGCACGCCAGGGCACCCCGCAGACACCCGAAGACCTGCGGCAACACGACTGCCTCGCCTTCGCCTACCCCGCCGCTGACGATTGGCGCAACGCCGACAAACTCTGGCGCATGACCGGCGCCGAAGGGGAAATCGAGGTCGAGGTGTCGGGCTCACTGACCCTCAACAGCTCACAAGGCCTGCGTCAGGCGGCCGTGCACGGCATGGGCATCGTCATGTTGCCCGATGCGCTGGTGCGGCCGGACCTGGAGGCCGGCAAGCTGGTGGCCTTGCTGCCCACCTACCAACTGCCCAGCCGCCCCATGCACCTGGTGTATCGCCAGGACCGCTACCGTTTGCCGAAGCTGCGCGCGTTCGTCGACTTTGTGGTGGAACAGTTCGCGCGCTAAAAGCCCACCCCCAACCCACGCAACTGCGCGGCAGTGCGCTCGGCTGACACATGATGAATGCCCTGCCAGCCCAGAGCGATGGCGGCCTCGACATTGCCGGCCACATCATCGATAAACACCACTTCTCCTGCCTGAATATCCGGCAGATGGGCGCGCACCTGTTCGAGGCTGGCGTGGTAGATCGCGGGATCGGGCTTGATCAGCTTCAACTCGCCGGACACGACGATATCGCGCAGACACTGCAGGAACGGGTAGTTGGCGCGGGCGTAGGGGAAGGTTTCAGCGGACCAGTTGGTAAGCCCGAACAGCGGCATATTGACGGCGTGCAAAGCCTTGAGAATCGCTACGCCTTCGGGCAATGGGCCACGCAGCATTTCCGGCCAGCGGTCGTAGTAGGCGCGGATCAGGGTGTCGTGGTGCGGGTATTGATCGATCAGTGTGCGGGTGGCCTTGGCCAGGGGGCGGCCGGCATCCTGCTCGGTGTTCCAGGCCTGGGTGCAGATGTTGTCCAGGAACCACTGGCGTTCATCGTCGTCGGCAATCAGCTTGCGGTACAGGTGCAGCGGGCTCCAGTCGAACAGGACACCGCCGAAATCGAAAACTACTGCACGAATCGTCATCAGATCCTCCGTTGGCATGGCGTGATAGCCGAAGGATTCTGGCAGAGTTTGTCAGGCGGGAGCTGCGCGTCAGCACGTAGGACGCTTCTGAAAAACACCCAAAGCAACTGTGGGAGGAGGCCTGCTGCCGATGGCTGAGTGTCAGTCAACGTGTGTGGCTGACACCTCGCTATCGGGAGCAAACCCCCTCCCACATTGTTTAAACCGTGTCTCAGGCCTGGATCAAACCATTGATCTTCACGGTCGGGTTCACGTCGGCCTCGTAGTCCACGCCGTCGACCTCAAAACCGAACAAGCGCAGGAACTCAGCCTTGTAGCCGGCGAAATCGCTGATCTCGTTGACGTTGTCGTCGGTCACCTGATTCCACAATGCGGCCACGGCGTCCTGAACTTTCGGTTCCAGCTCGGCCAGGTCGGCGCGCAGACGGCCATCGGCGTCCAGCTTGGGCTCGTTGCCGTACAGGCTGTCCTTGAACAGGCCATAGACCTGCTCGATGCAGCCTTCGTGGGTGCCCTGCTCTTTCATCACCTTGAACAGCAGCGACAGGTACAGCGGCATGATCGGGATCGCCGAGCTGGCCTGGGTGACCACAGCCTTGAGCACCGACACACGGGCATCGCCCTTGAGCGCCGCGAGGTTGTCGCGCAGGGTCAGGACTTTTTTATCCAGGTCTTTCTTGGCTTCGCCGATGGAACCGTTCCAGTAGATGTCCTGGGTCAGCTTCTCGCCGAGGTAGGTGAACGCTGTGGTCTTCGCGCCTTCGGCCAGTACGTCGGCGTCGCGCAGGGCGTCGATCCACAACTGCCAGTCTTCGCCGCCCATGACTTTCACGGTGCCGTCGATTTCTTCCTGGGTGGCCGGTTCAAGCGTGGTGTCGACCACGACGCCCTTGTCGGTGTTGATGCCGCGCAGGGTCACGGCCTTGCCGATCGGTTTGAGGGTGGAGGTGTGCACCACGCCCTGCGGGTCGGTACGGCGCGGCGCGGCCAGGCTGTAGACCACGAGGTCGATCTTGCCCAGGTCTTTCCTGATGGTGTCGATGGTCAGGCGCTTGATCTCGTCGGAGAACGCGTCGCCGTTGATGCTCTTGGCGTACAGGCCTTTCTCGACGGCAAACTTCTCGAACGCCGCGCTGTTGTACCAGCCGGCGGAACTGAGTTTGCCCTCTTCGCCTTCTTTCTCAAAAAACACGCCCAGGGTGTCGGCGCCACAGCCAAACGCAGCACTGATGCGCGCGGCCAGGCCGTAGCCAGTGGAAGCACCGAGTACCAGCACCTTTTTGGGGCCGCCCTCGATGACGCCATGTTGAGTCACGTAGTCGATCTGCTCTTTGACATTCGCTTCACAGCCAACAGGGTGAGCGGTCACACAGATGAAGCCACGAACCCGCGGTTTGATGATCATAAAAATTCTGCCTCTTCCAAGGTGTCGAAGGCCAATGGTGGCCATTCAACTTAATCGTACCGGTCTATGACGCCCAAAAAACCGAAGCGTCACGATAGTCGCAAATCTTCCGTTTACAAAATCCAATCCGCACAGCGGGCCAAGTGCGGCTAGGGTTAGAACTGAGCGCATTCTTCACAATTTCCCACTACTTAAAACGCCCGCGAACGGTAGAACGCCTTTATCATGAACGGATTGTTTCAATATGTTTCAAAACCAACCACTCGCGGCCATGGATCCGGACCTGTCGAATGGCGTCCAGCTGGAGCTGAGTTTGATGAGCAAGTCGGTTTTACGTAAAAGAGCAGTGTCGCTCGCCTGGGTAGCAGGCGTCCTGCTGATCATTGGTCTGTTCCCCCTGACCTCGGCGGTATTCCTTGGGCTGGTACTGGTGTGCGGTGTGTACGACTTCCTGCGCAACGGCCTGTACGACCGCGACACCATCAAGAAATATTTCATCGGAAACGGACGCAACACCTGGGTGCTGGCACCGTTCAACACCCTGCTCGACCTGCTGAGCCGCCGTAATCGCCATGTTTATACGATGCATGATCTGCCGCCGGCCTGGCGCGAGGACCTGCAACAGGTGATCGACGACGCCATGGCCCACAAGGACGAAATCATCGGCTACCTGGATACGCGCATGGCCGAGAAAAAGCGCGGCATGCTGTTTTTCCAGTGGTACGGCCGTCCGATCGAAACCACGTTGGATATTCCGCAACTGCGCAAGAAACTGCCGTTCGTGAAGACCATCGGCGTATCGGTGTTCAACGAAAACCGCTCCACCTCGTTTCACTTCGGCCCGCTGCGCATGATGTTTCGCGTGCTCTACAACATGGCGCCGGCACCGCACCACGAAGGCGTGTACATCCAGGTCGGCAAACACAAACACTACTGGCACGACGACCCGCTGTTTATTTTCGATGACACGCTGATGCACGCCTCCTTCAACAAGAACGACGCAAAGCGTTACTGCCTGTTTATCGACATCGTGCGGCCGACAATGCTGCCCTCGGTGCTGAATGCCGTGATTGCCGGTTTTGCCGGCCTGGTCTTTACCCTGCGTCGGGTTTTCTACAAAAACTGGAAGCTGATTCAGTAGGTTCTGCGGCATGATGGGGGTGGACGGTATTTGCGCTCGGCCTTGCGCCTGAGGTAAATATTCGGCTCGCGCGCCGTCAACGGCGCCCACTCTTCTCAAGCCAACGCATCCCAAAGGATGCGGTGGCTGTGCTTTCAAGGAATCAGAATGCCCCAACGTCACGTCATCAACGCCTCCGTCAGCCCCAAGGGCAGCCTCGAAACCCTCTCCCAACGCGAAGTCCAGCAACTGAGCGCCGCCGGCACCGGCAGCATCTACACCCTGTTTCGCCAGTGCGCCCTGGCCATCCTCAACACCGGCGCGCACATCGACAACGCCAAGACCATCCTCGACGCCTACAAAGATTTTGAAGTGCGTATCCATCAGCAGGACCGCGGCGTACGCCTCGAACTGGTGAACGCGCCGGCAGACGCATTCGTCGACGGCGAAATGATCGCCAGCACCCGTGAGATGCTGTTCAGCGCCCTGCGCGACATCGTCTACACCGAGAACGAACTCGGCAGCCAGCGCATCGACCTGAGCGACTCACAGGGCATCACCGACTACGTATTCCACCTGCTGCGCAACGCCCGTACGCTGCGCCCGGGCGTCGAGCCGAAAATCGTGGTGTGCTGGGGCGGGCACTCGATCAACACCGAAGAATACAAATACACCAAGAAAGTCGGCCACGAACTGGGCCTGCGCAGCCTCGACGTGTGCACCGGCTGCGGCCCCGGCGTGATGAAAGGGCCGATGAAGGGCGCGACCATTTCCCACGCCAAGCAACGCATCACCGGCGGGCGCTACCTGGGTTTGACCGAGCCTGGCATCATCGCCGCCGAGGCACCGAACCCCATCGTCAACGAACTGGTGATCCTGCCGGACATCGAAAAGCGCCTGGAAGCTTTTGTGCGCGTGGGCCACGGCATCATCATCTTCCCGGGCGGTGCAGGCACGGCCGAAGAGTTCCTGTACCTGCTGGGCATTCTGATGCACCCGGACAACCGCGACGTGCCGTTCCCGGTAGTGCTTACCGGGCCCAAACACGCGGCGCCCTATCTGGAACAACTGCATGCGTTCGTCGGCGCCACCCTGGGTGAAGCCGCGCAACAGCATTACCAGATCATCATCGACGATCCAGCCGAAGTGGCGCGCCAGATGACCGCCGGCCTCAAGGCGGTGAAGCAGTTCCGTCGCGAGCGCAACGATGCGTTTCACTTCAACTGGCTGCTCAAGATCGACGAGGGCTTCCAGCGTCCGTTCGATCCCACCCACGAAAACATGGCCAGCCTGCAGTTGAGTCATGCGCTGGCACCCCATGAGTTGGCGGCCAACCTGCGTCGTGCGTTCTCGGGAATCGTGGCGGGCAACGTGAAGGACAAGGGCATTCGCCTGATCGAGGAAAACGGTCCTTACGAAATTAACGGCGACCCGGCGATCATGAAACCACTGGATGAGCTGCTGAAGGCATTCGTGGCCCAGCACCGGATGAAACTGCCGGGCGGCGCAGCGTATGTGCCGTGCTATCGCGTGGTGCAATAAGCCCCGCGCGCGGTGGGTCATAGTTTGTAGCGCTTTAGGGCACGAGCGAGCGTGTGAGGATCCTGCGTTCGGACTAGGGTTTTCCTATTCCAACTCACTTCTGCGAGCAACCTATGGACCAACGGATCTTGTCCTTCAGCACTCCTTACTCTAGGGTAAGGGGCATTATGTTGGAGGTATTAACCATGGCAACCGCCACACTGACGTCGAAGGGGCAAATCACTATTCCTGTCCAGGTCAGGACCGCCCTGGGCCTGGAAACAGGCGACCGGGTGGAGTTCGTCGAGATGGAAGACGGCAAGTTTTCCATGATTGCCGCGAGCAAAACCGTCAAGGATCTCAAGGGGCTGATCAACACGCCTGCCAGGCCCGTATCCATCGAGGACATGAATCAGGCCATCGCGGCCCGGGGAGCAAAAGCGCGATGATCGGCCTGGATACCAATGTGCTGGTGCGCTACGTCACCCAGGACGATGCGGTGCAGTCGGCCAAGGCATCGCACCTGATTGAATCACTGACTGCCGCATCGCCAGGTTTTGTCAGCGTGGTGTCCATCGTGGAATTGGTGTGGGTCCTGCAGTCCTGCTACCAATCGGCCAAGGCCGACGTGGTGCTGGTGCTGGAGACCCTGCTGCACACCCGCGAACTGACCATCGAACACGCCGATATCGTCTGGAAGGCACTGCGCAAGTTCATCGCCAGCAAGGCCGACTTTGCGGACTGCCTGATCGAGCGTTGCGCCCACGCGGCCGGCTGCGAATACACCGCCACATTCGACCTCGACGCCGCCAAAACGACGGGCATGAAGCGACTGGGCTGAGCCGCGGCGTTGCAGCTGACGGCGAGCTTTGGTAAAAAATCGACTGTCCCCTTGATCAAGAGAACACCGAACGTGCGCACGCTTCTGCTCACAGCCGTGACCCTACTGCCTGCCCTCGCCTTGGGCGATGCCATCGTCTGGCCCGACTTGCCGCAGAGCTGCTTCGTCAGCGGCCGCTCGGCCACCAATGAGGACGTGGACAGCGGGTGCGCGGCGTTCCTGATCAATGTGAAGGGCAAAGCCGCAGGTACGCCGATAGCGCTGGATATTCCGCAGTACGCGATGCATATGGACGAAACATCGGGTAAGGAAACACCGGTGATCATTATCCAGGCGGAGGAAAACGGCGACGTTAAGGCGGTGGGATATCGCGAGCTGGGCACCGATCAACTCGGGGCGGCACTGCTGCGAGAGGTTCGGCTCCTGGGTACCCAGAAGCCGATTTAACCAGGCTCAGCGCACCCAGCCACCCACCTGCCAGTGGAAACCATCGCTGTGCTGCACCCAGTGCGGATGCACATAACGATAACCCTCGCGAACCGGCTCCCAATGACCGTGCACCGCGACATACCGCCCGCCCGTCCAGCGCCAGTAACCGCGCGACCATACATAGCCATAACGTGGCGCCGGCTCGACCTCGATCACCTGCACCGGCGGCGGTTGTGGCGCGACCACTTCAACGTAATCACGCTGCATCGGAACGCGTTCATGAACCACGCGCTCCTGTACACATCCAGATGCTGCGACGACCACCGCCGCCAATGCCGCATAACGTAACAACATACAAAACCCTCGGGCGCTTACACCCTGCAATGGTAAAAATCCCCCCTTGCTGCAACCACGCTCCTGCATGGCCCTGGGTATTTTTTAACAGGATGTGTCTGTCAGCTTGCTGAACCTGCACGCCTTACGAGGTGCATGCGACTGTCGGTCGTTTCACGATCGCCACGCCGACAAAACTGATCAACAGCCCTACCCACTGCCAGCCGCCGCTGCGCTCGGTATCGCTGCCGGTGGACAGTGCCGCCGTCATCAGCGGCTGCAGCGCGGCGATGATGGCCGCAATGCCAGGGGGCAAGCCATTCTGCCTGCATGAGCAGGTCAGGCATTTCAAGGTGTGAACGTCGCCCATAAAAAAGCCCGCTGACCGTCACCGGTTCAGCGGGCTTTTTCTTCAGCGATGCGTGTTGCTGAGCAGCTTACAGCGCCAGGTCGGACGCCGGCTTGCTCGGCTCAGCCGCAGGTTTGGCAGCCTCGGTGGCCTTTGGCGCCGCCATTTGCGGGATCGCAGGCGGTGGCGTCAATTGCAGAACACCGGCGGTGTAGGCCCATTCCTTGGCAACCGCTTCCGGGCTGTCGTTCAGCTTGGTGCCGTAGCTCGGTACGATCTGGTGCAGCTTGGCCTGCCACTCAGGGGTCGCCACCTTGTCCTTGAACACTTTCTGCAGCACGGTCAGCATGATCGGAGCCGCGGTGGACGCGCCTGGCGATGCACCCAGCAGGCCTGCGATGGTGTTGTCGGCGGAGCTGACCACTTCGGTACCGAGTTTCAGGACGCCGCCCTGTTCTTCGTCACGCTTGATGATCTGCACGCGCTGGCCGGCTTGCCACAGGCGCCAGTCGGACTGCTTGGCGTTCGGGAAGTATTCCTGCAGTGCCTTGAAGCGGTCGTCGTCCGACAGCATCAGTTGGCCGGCAAGGTACTCGACCAGCGGGTATTCACGAATACCGACTTTGGTCATGGGCCAGATGTTGTGAGTGGTGGTGCTGGTCAGCAGGTCCAGGTACGAGCCTTCCTTCAGGAACTTGGTGGAGAAGGTCGCGAATGGGCCAAACAGGATCACGCGCTTGCCGTCCAGCACGCGGGTGTCCAGGTGCGGAACCGACATCGGCGGTGCGCCAACCGAGGCCTTACCGTAGGCCTTGGCCATGTGCTGCTCGGCGATGGCCGGGTTATCGGTCACCAGGAACGAGCCGCCAACCGGGAAGCCTGCGTATTCCTTGGCTTCAGGAATACCCGACTTCTGCAGCAGGTGCAGTGCACCGCCGCCCGCGCCGATGAACACGAACTTGGCGTCGGTTTCGGTCTTGGTGCCGTCTTTCAGGTTTTTGTAGCTCACACGCCACGAGCCGTCGGCGTTCTTGGTGATGTCCTGCACTTCGCTCGACAGTTTCAGGTCAAACTTCGGCGTGGTTTGCAGGTGCGCGACGAACTGGCGGGTGATCTCGCCGAAGTTCACATCGGTGCCGATCGGGGTCCAGGTGGCCGCGATTTTCTGGCTCGGGTCACGCCCTTGCATCATCAGCGGAACCCACTTGGCGATCTGCGCCGGGTCTTCGGAGTACTGCATGCCGGCGAACAGCGGGCTCGCTTTCAGGGCTTCGTAGCGTTTTTTCAGGAACTTGATGTTGTCATCGCCCCACACAAAGCTCATGTGCGGTGTGGAGTTGATAAACGAACGCGGGTTCTTCAGCACGCCCTGCTGGACCTGCCAGGACCAGAACTGACGGGAGATCTGGAACGCTTCGTTGATCTCGACCGCTTTCGGGATCTCAACGTTGCCGTTCTTGTCTTCCGGGGTGTAGTTCAGCTCAGCCAGGGCCGAGTGACCGGTACCGGCGTTGTTCCAGCCATTGGAGCTTTCTTCGGCCACGCCATCGAGGCGCTCGACCATCTCCATCGACCAGTCCGGCTGCAGCTCGTTGAGCCACACACCCAGGGTTGCGCTCATGATGCCGCCGCCGATCAGCAGCACATCGACTTTCTTTGCCTCTTCCGCGTGAACGGACGTGATCCCCATCGACAAAGCCAGCCCCAGCAGGGCAGTGTTTACTTTTTTAAACATCAGTAGCACCTATGATAAAACGCCATCCGCCCTACCGCCCCTGACTCTGCAGACCGTAGGGTGGGCACACAAGGCCGACGTATCGACCTCACTTTTGTCCCTTCTGCGCTGACTTTTTATCATTATTGGCTTCAGCTACCTGGGCGACAGCCCACCGCCGGGACGTATACGGATGTACGCACCCGGGAAAGACCTGTCCAGAACGGCGCGCAGAATATCATGCCAAACAGCGTTTATGGGTCGTTTGGCCAATTGACAGCATTAAATCGCGGCTTTTATTGCGCAGGTGTCAAGGCTGGCAGGCGCGACCTGAGGTCACAGGCCTGGAACTCTCGGACAAGCGGCTGTTCTAGACACCTTCACCGTCGCGTGCGTAGCATCGACGACTGTCTTTCGTGCACCCATTCAAACAGAGCCATCCATGTCTATCCAGCAAACACCCGGGCACCTGCTGCCCGCGCGCAGTGCCGCCAAAATGGAAGCGGCCATGGCCGTGGGCGCTTTCGCAATCGGCACCGGCGAATTCGCCATCATGGGCCTGATGCCCGACATCGCCCAAAACCTCAACCTGAGCGAACCCCAGGTCGGCCACGCCATCAGCGCCTACGCCCTGGGCGTGATGGTCGGCGCCCCACTGCTGGCGATCCTCGGTGCCAAACTGCTGCGCAAACATATGCTGCTGTTATTGATGGCGCTTTACGCCTTGGGCAACCTCGCCACCGCCTTCACTCCGAGCTTCAGCTCACTGGTGGCCTTCCGCTTCATCAGCGGCCTGCCCCACGGCGCCTACTTCGGCATCGCCGCGGTGGTCGCCTCGAGCATGGTGCCCTCGGATAAACGCGCCGGCGCCGTCGCCCGCGTGATGATGGGCCTGACCCTCGCCATGTTGCTGGGCAACCCCATCGCTACCTTCCTCGGCCAACACTTGGGCTGGCGCTCGGCCTTCGCCCTGGTCAGCGTGATTGCCCTGTGCACCATCGCGCTGGTCTGGCAATTCGTGCCCCACCGCCACGACGAAGAACGCAGCGACCCGCGCAAGGAAATGCGCGCCTTCACCAAACCGCAGGTGTGGATGGCCCTGTCCATCGGCGCGATTGGCTTTGCCGGGATGTTCTGCGTATTCAGCTACCTGGCGCCGACCATGCTGGAAGTGACCAAAGTATCGCCACAGTGGATTCCGTTTGGCCTCGCGGCGTTTGGTGTCGGCGGGATCATCGGCAACATCGCAGGCGGCAAACTGTTTGATCGCATGCAGTTTCGCGCGGTGGGGCTGATATTGGTGTGGTCGATTGCCGTGCTGCTGTTCTTCCCGTTCGCCGCATCGTCGCTGTGGGGCGTGCTGCTGAGCATGGGCCTGGTCGGCACCATGGTGTCGCTGGCGGCACCGTTGCAGATCCGCCTGATGGACATCGCCCACGAAGCCCCAAGCCTGGCGGCCGCGTCCAACCACGCGGCGTTCAACCTGGCGAACGCGCTGGGGCCGTGGTTTGGGGGAATGGCGATTACAGCGGGATTGGGCTGGACCAGCACCGGCTACATCGGCGCAGCGACCGCACTGCTCGGCCTGGGCCTTTACCTCATCGCCCGACGCATGAAAGGCGGGCACTAACTCGCCAACCTGCGCAGTACCACTGTGGGAGGGGGCTTGCTCACGATAGCAATGGGTCAGTCACCACAAAACTGGCTGGCCCAGTGCCGCATCAATCATCATGCAACAACCCCGAACCATACTCTCCATAACTGCTACCCAGCCCGCTGCCGCCAAAACTCATTTTGGCGGCTTTACTCGGGCTATGGTCGCCAAACGCCTGGCATCCGCCCGAGAAGCATGGGTCGCTGCTGACGTTCGCGCCCGAGGAGCAGGCGCTCAATAGCAATGTGCCGCTGATCAGCAACAGTTTGATGAGGTTTGAGGTCATTTCCCGGGTTCTCTGCAGGCTGGAGGCGTTGGGCCTCTCTTGCAGAGAATCGTAAACCTCAACACGGCAGAGAATGATGAAATTTTGCTGGGGACAGGATGCGTCCAGAGCGCCGACCTGGGAAACGCTTACATCCGCTGTAACACGTAGCTGTTCTCAAAACCATGCACGCTTCCCAGCACGTTGAAGTCTCTGAAGAACCCCGTAGCCCTGAGCAGATCGACCGCAGGCCCCACCTCAGGCGAGTGTTTAAAGTCGCGATAATCGTCCAGCACAATAAAACCGCCCGGCACCACGCTCGGCGAATACAGCAGGAAATCCAGCAACACGTTGCGCATGGTGTGACCGCCATCGATATGCAACAGCGCAACCCTGGGCGCCAGATTGTAGAAACGCTCGGCACTGAGTTCCGAGAAGCCGCGAATTACCACCGCATCAGGCAGCATCAACGCTTGATAGTGACTGAACTCCTCAAACTGGTTCGGCAACTCAAACGGGTCAATACCGATGACACGCCGCTCGCCATTGCACACCTCGTTCATCAGCATCAACGACTTGCCCTTCCACACGCCGATTTCCACCACGTCACCCGGCAGCTCGGCCACCAAAAGCGACAGGTAGCCCAGCAGGCGTACGTGATCATGGAACGACAACTCACGACGCTCCATCGCCTGCTCAGGCAGCAGGCTAGCCTGGGCCTGTTCGAAATGCTGGCCGATCAATTCCCACACCTGGGCGATGCTGGCAGTCAACTCCGGGTTGCTGGTGAACTCGTTGAGTTCCTGGATAGTTATCATTGTTTTCTGATCACTCCGAACGGCTAGAGGGACATAGGTTGGCTGCGTCCTGGCGGTCAGGCCGGGAACCGATGATGGGCATCAAGAACGTCGCGGCAATTTCGGCGAGAAATAAGCGCTGACTTTTTAAGACCACATCCTTCAATACTAGCTCGGATCCTACCGACGCGTGATAAGGCGTCGCTCAGCGTCAGAACGCGACCCGGGCGACAGAGGCGCTTTGCGTCCTTGCCCAGCACTGTCGTGAAACGGGCAATATACGCCGCTCCGACAGCCAGCATGCATCCCTGATAAACTGCGCGTCATTCGCCATGATCCAGATCCCTCCAATGCCCCTACAAACCGCCCCACTCTCCCGCCGCTTCTCCGTCGCCCCGATGATGGATTGGACGTAGCCTTCCCCAAAACCGCCACTACCGCTGCTTTCGAGGCGTTGAACGGCCTTTTTCGTAGCAATTTCTAAGCAAGCAACAATTTACTAGGCCACTGCTATGCTTAGCCCTTTTAGGCGGGGTGACACACATGTCAGGGGAATACTCACTCCCAGATTTGCTTGAACGAATGTACGAGAATCAGCTCGCGTTGGAAGCAGCTCTGATGAAATTGGCTCTCCAAAGCGAAAAGCAAGGCATGGATGAGGTTGGTGACAACGCATGTGGTGCTCTATTCGTGATAGGCGAAAACGCTGGGCACATCAAGCAGGGCTTGGCGAAGCTACGAACTAATCGTCTCTGACAAAGCACACCCCAATTGTGTAGGAGTATGTGAGGGGTTTTGAGGGATGGGCCCGTGGTTGCTGGCTGTGGAGTCCGGCCACAGTAAGTCGCAGAAATGCATTACGGGCATTGGGAGGCATAGATTGGCGTAAGACTTGCCCCATTTTTGCCCCATCCTGACCGACCATCCATCTGATATTCATTAGCTGCTGATAAGCCCGATCAGGAGGCCAAGTGAATTGCGACAAGATTGCTTTCGGCCTAAGAGCAGCAGGTCGCGAATGGCTGCTACCGGCCATAAGCGAACCAGCACCGAACACCCCTCACGCGTGGCGCTTATACGTCAGGTAATCATGGGCACCGGTACCGGTGCATAAAAACCCCGCCTTCTCGTACATCCTCTTAAAAGTCTAAAAACTGTAGGGTTGAAGCTCGGCGACCTGTGAAAGCAATATCAGGTGTTCTACCGCTTTCACTTTTTCAAGATGATCAAGGGTATCTGGCCCGCCCAACATAAACGCTGGAACAAAGCCATACATCTCATCATGACGCAAAGCCCCCAGCTTTCTCTTCGCTGGTTTGAACAGATCGCCATAATCGTTAGAGTCAAAATTTCTGGACAGCAGGAAAGAGCGGAACCCTTTGTCCATTTGCTCCCCTGTATATATAGATGAATGTGTTGTATAGCGAGAAAGGATACTAGTTATTTTAAGGGAAGCCCCCGTTCTTTCACCCCAAAGATACAGATCACCAAAGGCACTACGGGCAATCAGATGGTAGGTATCAAAGGCTTCAAATTTCGTCCCTTCAAGCCAAGCCCCTACTACCCCCTCGTATTCTTGCGGGTTTACTAACCAGAAAATGCCATCGCCGTAACCGCACCAGCCATGTTCAGCCCAATACTCCAAAAGTTGATTGGGTAATTTACCTCTGTATCTCTCGATACTTGATGGTGGTACTTCCTGTCGGTCAATTTCATTACCGAACTCTTCTAAGAAAATTGAAAATACTTCATCCATTATTCATCACCTTTAACACTTGTGGAGTTTTACATTGAGGAAGGTTGATCCTCTCATTGGCTTTGGTATGTTTTCAGCTGCACTTTTCAGGTTTTTGATTTTATTCCTCCACTGTGGACCAATGCTTGAATTCACCTGTTTGTCACCAAAGTCTGCAATAATGTCTTTGCCGCCAGCGCTCAAATCGGGGTTATGCAGGCCTGCAAGGCTTGACATCGTTTCTTTAGCTTTTTTTAGACTCGCTACTCTCGCATCTTTGGGGGGCAGCGTTTGTAAAAAATCTTCGTTAAACCGCTCTTGTAATTTATCTTGTAAATCATTTCGGGCCCGTGTAGCAGCCGCCTTACTACGCTTTACCGGATTAGCGATATTCTCCAAGTATTCATCAACTGTCAGTCGATTCAGCCCGTCCTCTTGCCCTTTTAACTGACGCTCGAACTCCCCGATTTTAGAGGCTGGCATCTTGTCGGCTTTGAAGCACTCGACCTCATGACGGGGCATGGTGTTTGGTTTGCCCTTGGGAGGCTCTTTGTCTTTTCCAGATGGGCGATTCGGTGGTGGTTCCTGTGGACCAAGTGCGCCTCTGCGAGGCTCTGACATCTGGAGGTCTGGGCGTTTTTTCAGCGCCTCTTCGTGTTTGAGCATCCATTCGCCCAGCCGCGCCCCTTTGGAACTGGCGCGCATTTCCTGTGCAAGAACAGTGGCGTTACCTCGACCACGAGTGAGATAGGCAACGATAGCCCCCAGTAGCAAGACGACAACCTCCACATGTCCCAAGGCTATGTGATGAGCTGCCCTTTCCGGCGCAAAAGGATCGTCATGGCTGTACGGACTTAACCCGTCATCGCCCTGTGCGCCTTCCCATGCGATACTGATTCCTGTCAGATAATACTCGCCAATGGCGGGCAAACCCTCGACGAAAAACTCGGCAATAGACGTTAGCCCCAGTATTCCCAATATCCAGGTACTGACCTGCAAGCCCATTGCGGCACCTGCGGCGCCCATGGGAATGGCCCCAGCACCTCCGGCCAAAACACCTACACCCGCGCCAATGACGCCTCCGGTCAAGACACTGCCCGCAACGATCATCGCCATTTGAGTGACAACACCAATCAACTCGTGAAGGATGCTGGAAATATCAAGGTCGGAGAAGCGTTGCCTCAACAACTCGGCGGCTTGCCATTCGGCGTGGGTAAATGCGGTTCTGACACAGTTGACGCGGCGGATATTGAGAGAAACGGAGGCTACATATTCGTTAAGCTGCGTGCGAATGCCCGCTCCTGCCGGTTGGTAACCCATTTCGTGGGATATGCGGTCTTCTATCTGGTGCCATGAAGGCACGTCCCATAAGAACATTCCATCTCTCCCTGACAATGGGTTTGTCATCGCCTCGCCAGAGTATGGGGAAAAATGGAATGAGAAATCAATAGACACGATACATAAGATAAGGAGTGGATTGATAGACTGGTAGTTTTAGAAAGCTACCCAATGGCTCAAAATCTTTTTTGGATATTGTTTTGTTTTTCGAAAAATATAGGTGTGTATGGGAGGGTTTTTGGAAATCAATCCCCTTACGGGGCCATTATCCCTAATATAGTAAAATTGCAATTTTTCGTCCGCGACCAGGCAAATCCGTTTTCTTATTTAAATTTAGCGAGGCAATTTCTTCAATGAGGAAAAAGGGGACAGATTTATTTAACATTAGATTTCGTGTCGCACAGCCAACACTCAGCAACTGACAACATCTAGCGCTGTGCGGGAGAGAGGGAGCTGTCAAAGCGGTGTTCATGCGCGCTTGCCAACCCGGCCCAGAAGCCATGAATCTCTCGAGCACGACAGTATCAAAACGAACATTATCGTGCTCTATTAGTGGCTACCGACTTTGGCCGCCCGCGCTTGAGTTTGAGCATTTCCTTCGCCTGAGCTTTGCTAAACAATCCATAAGTTCATATCGGGGTCAGACCACGATACTCCGGCAGTGAGGTGGAACAAATCACTTCCGGATACACACAGCGACGACCTGCTCATTCAAGCCAGCGCTCCGCGGTGTAAGATGCCCTACAACCATCCACCATCGAGACCGCCATGACTGGAATCTCCCTAAACCTCCCGGAAGACTTGTCCAATTCTCTCGCCGACTTGGCCAAAACCAGCGGCCAGACTGCGACCTATCTGGCGATGGACGTCCTCCGCGACTACATCGAGCACGAAAAAACGCTGACCGCTCAGATCGAGCTGGCAGTAAAAGAAGCCGATCAAGGCAAATTCGCCACCGATGATCAGGTGGCAGCAATGCGCGCTCGGCGCTGGAGCCGGAATGCAGGTTGAGTGGCTTGCAACAGCACTCAAAAATCTGGAAGACGAAGCAAACTATATCGCTCTCGAAAATCCCAAGGCAGCTGACGACTTCTCCGATGCCATTTTCGCTAGTGTCGACAAGCTAGCTCAGTTTCCTTCCATGGGCCGTGAAGGTCGGGTAAAGCGGGCGGTGCCCAACTGGTCCTACTTGATCCCGTATCGGGTACGCGGAGATCGCTTACAAATTCTTGGCATATTCCACACAAGACAACGTCCGCGCTCGCAGTGGTGACGGGCGCAAAACACGCACCTCCGCCCCCCAGACCCATCCCTGATAAACTGCGCCCCATTCACCTCGCTGACTCAGATCCCCAATGCCCCTACAAACCGACCCACTCTCCCGCCGCTTCTCCGTCGCCCCCATGATGGATTGGACCGACCGCCACTGCCGCTACTTCCTGCGTCTGCTCTCCAAACACGCCCTGCTCTACACCGAGATGGTCACCACTGGCGCGATCCTGCACGGTGATCACGAGCGCTTCCTGCGCCACAACGAAGCCGAGCATCCTCTGGCGCTGCAGCTGGGTGGCAGTGTTCCCGCCGACCTGGCCGCGTGTGCGCGCATGGCCGAGGCTGCCGGTTACGATGAGGTGAACCTGAACGTCGGTTGCCCCAGTGACCGAGTGCAGAACAACATGATCGGCGCGATCCTGATGGCGCATCCGGCGCTGGTGGCCGATTGTGTGAAGGCGATGCGTGATGCGGTGTCGATCCCGGTGACCGTCAAGCATCGTATCGGCATTAATGGACGGGACAGTTATGCCCAGCTGTGTGATTTCGTCGGGCAGGTGAAGGATGCGGGCTGTACCAGTTTTACCGTGCATGCGCGGATCGCGATTCTGGAGGGGTTGTCGCCCAAGGAGAATCGCGACATTCCGCCATTGCGCTATGACGTGGCGGCGCAGTTGAAGCAGGACTTTCCCGAGCTGGAGATTGTTCTCAACGGCGGGATCAAGACGCTGGAGGAGTGCGAGGCGCATTTGCAGACGTTCGATGGGGTGATGCTGGGCCGCGAGGCTTATCACAATCCCTATGTGCTGGCGCAGGTGGATCAGAGGTTGTTTGGAAGCGAGGCGCCGGTGATCAGTCGGGCGCAGGTGTTGGTGCAGTTGCGGCCTTATATTGCTGAGCATCTGGCCAGTGGTGGGACGATGCATCACATTACTCGGCATATATTGGGGTTGGGCACCGGGTTTCCGGGGGCTCGGAAATTTCGGCAGTTGTTGTCAGTGGATATTCACAAGGCTGCGGATCCGTTGGCGTTGCTGGATCAGGCGGGGGAATTGCTGGAAGGACGTTGATCGTTAATGTGTGGTGGCTGGGCTGGCGCTATCGGGAGCAAGCCCCCTCCCACATTGTGATCGGGATGGCATCCGGTAATCGGGTTGAACCTGCCACCGATTGCGGCCTCCAATTACCGAGTAAGGCCCGCCATTCAAACGGCTGTTTTCAGGTTGTTGCCCTCGCAAACGATCGAACGCATTTGCGCCCTTGAGCGCCTGCTGGCGCTCGGGTAATGTCATCAGACCCATAGGACAGAGCACGCCCATGACTTCCAAGCTGGAACAACTCAAGCAATTCACCACCGTGGTAGCCGATACCGGCGATTTTTCCACCCTCGCCAAGCTCAAGCCGCAGGACGCTACCACCAACCCTTCCCTGCTGCTCAAGGCCGCGTCGATCCCGGGCTACGCCAAGCTGCTGGACGAGTGTGTGCAGGACTGCAACGGCGATGTCGGCCTGGCCAGTGACCGTTTTGCGGTGGCGGTGGGTCAGGAGATTCTCAAGGTGGTGCCGGGGCGTATTTCCACCGAGGTGGATGCCCGCCTGTCGTTCGACACCGACGCCGTACTCAAGCGTGCGCACCGTCTGATCGACCTGTACGACAAAGCCGGCGTTGGCCGCGACCGCGTGCTGATCAAGATCGCTTCCACCTGGGAAGGCATCCGCGCCGCCGAGCAACTGGAAAAGGAAGGCATCCAGACCAACCTGACGCTGCTGTTCTCGTTTGCCCAGGCCGTAGCCTGCGCCGAGGCCGGGGTGTTCCTGATTTCGCCGTTCGTGGGCCGTATCTACGATTGGTACAAGAAGGCCAATGGCAACGACTACACCGGTTCCGATGACCCGGGCGTGCAGTCGGTGACGCGCATCTACAACTACTACAAGGCCAATGGCTACAAGACCGTCGTGATGGGTGCGAGCTTCCGTAATCTGAGCCAGATCGAAGAGCTGGCCGGGTGTGATCGCCTGACCATCAGCCCGGACCTGCTGGAGAAGCTGGCGGCCGATGAAGGCAAGCTTGAGCGCAAGCTGTCGCCAGGGCACGCCGGGGAAGCGCGGGTGCATATGACTGAAGCGCAGTTCCGTTGGGAGTCCAACGAGGATGCGATGGCGACCGAAAAGCTGGCGGAGGGGATTCGTCAGTTTGCCCGCGATCAGGAGAAACTGGAGGCGTTGTTGACTGCCAAGCTGTAAAGGCAGGCAGCAGCAAAAAGGGCGGCACCTGTGAGGGTGCCGCCCTTTTTTGTGGTCGCTGATCCCAAGCCGAACTCCCACATTTGATTGTGTTCCAGCAGTGGGGGATCAGTGGCGTTCGAGAGCATTCACGAGGTCGTGAAAGGCTTCGCGATTGGACTCGTTGAGCCCCATCAGGATCTTGTGCGCTTCCAGCACCTTGACCCGCACGATCTCCTCGGACTGGTCCTGGGACGGCAGGTCGGTGAGGCATTCCGGGCACGGGATCGGACGGTCGACGATGTTGAACACCTGATCGAAGCCCATGGACTGCAGCAGCCGGGTGATGTCGTCGTGGGTGGTGACGACGGTGGGCAACAGGCCGACCTTCTGCCGCGACAGAATGGACAGCTTGGCCAGCAGCCCCAGGGTGGTGCTGTCGATGCTGCGGGTTTCGGTCAGATCGATCACGATCGCCGAGAAGTTCAGCGCAGTGAAGATCCGCTCAATCGTCGCATCCAGCGCTGAACACAAGGTCAGGCGCACTTCACCGACGAATTTGAGGACGAAGGTTCCGTCCTGCTCGGCGAATTGGATTCTTCCGGTACTCATCAAAGATTCCTGCTCAACACCAGTAGGGCGATATCATCCGGCATCTCCCCCAGCGTGGCCAATCCAAAAACCTGCCGCAGGCCATCCAGGCTGCCGCCCGCCGACTTGACCTTTTGGGGCAAGGCGGCTTCTTTCTCTTTGAGTGTAGGCTCTGGAAGAAGATCCAGGATGCCGTCGGACATCAGCGTAAGGCTGAACGTCGGCGGCAGTTCCAGGATATGGTCTTCGTAGGTGGCTTCATTGAACAAGCCCACCGGCAGACCACGGCCTTCCAGATAACGCACACTGTCTGGAGTGTATAGAACAGGCATCGGCAAGTGACCGCCAATACTGTAGGTCAAAAGACCGGTTTCTTCATCGATCACGCCGCCCACCATCGTTACGTGCTTGCCCAGCTTGCAGCTGATCAGGCCCCGGTTGATGTGGCCCAGCACCTGCGAAGGCGTGAACTCCGGCAGCGTGCCATTGCGCTTGGACTCGAACAACAGCCGTGTGGTCATGAACTTCAACAGCACGGTGACAAATGCAGAGGACGCACCGTGACCGGACACGTCGGCCAGGTAGAACGCCACACGGCGCTCATCCACCCGGAAATAGTCGACAAAATCTCCCGACAGGTACAGCGAAGGGATGATCTGGTGAGCGAACTGAAAGTCGTCGATGGTCCAGGGGCTCACCGGCAGCATATTCATCTGTACCTGGCGACCGGCGTTCTGGTCTTCCTGGAGCAGGTTTAGGCTGGCTTCGAGTTCGCGGTTGGCGGTTTCGAGCTTTTCGCGGTAGCGCAGGTTTTCCTGCAGCAGGCGCGCGCGGTCAAGGGCGCGGCGCACCGAGTGCTCCAGCACGGCCAAGTCTTCCAGGGGCTTGATCAGGTAATCGGCGGCGCCCAGGCGCAGGGCCTCGACGGCATCGTTCATCACGCCGGCACCGGACACTACGATCACTGGCGTCTGCGGCGCGCGCTCGGTCACCTGGCGGATCAGCTCCAGGCCGCCCATCTGGGGCATGCGCAGGTCGCAGATCACGAGGTCGGGCTGGTCGCGCTCGAACACCTGGAGACCCTGTTGGCCATTGCTGGCCTGCAGGACGCTGAAGCCACTGTCTTCCAAATAGGCCGCGAGGCTCGCGCGCACTACTTCGTCGTCATCGATTATCAGCAGCGTGGCACTGGTTTTTTGCATGTGGGCAAACGGCGCCAGAATTAGGTTGGCGTAGGCAGCGCGACAATGGCCGGGCTCACACTACTGGATTCGCTTTCTAGCCTCTCTGTCCTACAAAGCACGGGCGTTTTGCCCACGCACAACTGTAAAGCAGAGGTGCCCTTCTAAGGCGCAGACGGTACTCCCATCCGTCAGGGGTTTCAAGCTCACGCCGATGGTCGCCGAGCCTCTTTACACCGCAAATCACCGGGAGTTATAAGAACAGCTACCACCACAACACAAAGTAAGGATGGAACCTGTGAGCGAACACGAGCGCGACTACGCTGAAAAACGCGATTTCATCCGCATGCGGGTGGATGCCGATGTGTCATTGATCCATGCCGGGCAGGAAATTGCCGGGGTTTGCGTGGACCTTTCCAGTTCCGGCATGCAGGTGCAGGCACCTCGCCAGTTCAACGTCGGCGATCAGCTGACCGTCCGCATCGATTCGGAGCACGCCGCCCTCAAGGGCCTGGAGGCCGATACCGAAGTGGTATGGGCCAAGACGGCGGGCGAAGAACAGCAACTGGGGCTTAGGATCCTGAAAATGCGCTAAATAGCTGCGCACAAAAAAGGCGACCATTGGGTCGCCTTTTTCGTTTCAAAACGTCTCGACTTAGAAGTCGTCGACGACCTTGCCGTCCTTGACCTTGAACTCACGGTTCTGCAGGTAAGCGTTACGGATAAAGGTGTATTTGTCGCCGGTGATCAGTTTTTCGCTGTCGAGCAGGCTGGCGCGGGTATCGACCAGGTTCAAGCCGAAGACGCTGTTGCGCCAGTCGATGTCATTCATGTAGCGGTACGGCGAGGTGTAGCTGTCGACGTATTTGGACGGCGCATCACGCAAGGTGCTTGGGCCGAGCAGTGGCAGCATCACGTAAGGACCGCTGCCCACGCCCCAGTAACCGAGGGTCTGGCCAAAGTCTTCATCGCTGCGCTGCAGGCCCATGCGGGTGCCGACGTCGACGAAGCCCAGCACGCCGAAGGTGGTGTTGACCAACAGACGGGCGGTGTCCACGCCAGCGTTGTGCGGCTTGAGCTGCAGCACGTTGTTGGCGAGGTTGCCGACATCGCCGATGTTGCGGAAGAAGTTATGCACGCCGTCCTGCACGAATTGCGGAGTGATGAACTGATAGCCTTGGGCAATTGGCTTGAGGGCGTAGGTATCAACCGTATCGTTGAAGGTGAAGATGGGGCGGTTGACGCTTTCCCATGGATCATCTTCCGATGCCGCCTGTGCAGCAAAGGGTACGAATAGTACGGTGGCACACACCGACAGCTGAGCGAAGTACTGGCTCCAGCGCATAGCTTTTGCTCCTTGAATGATCTGTCATGGGCGCTATGCCCTGAATTTGGCCGTCAGTATATGACGGAAGTGCGGGTTTAGGCAGCCACCTGGAAACGTCTTACGAAAAATGCGCAAATTTCTCATAATCAGCCTCGGTGTCATTTATTTGTCATGCCGACTCGATAGCGTCAGAGCTATTTCAGGGATGTTCTGATGCCACACGCCGAGATTGCCGTCGCCACGGCCCCGTCATTGACTGCCGTGCTATTTGGCCTGAGTGGCTGCCTGGTGGACTTCGGTTCCCTGGCCCGCAATGACTCGCCAGCCCCCGACTCCCAAGCCACCCCCGGCGCACTGAACAGTCTGCGCAGCCTGAAGGAACAAGGCGTGCCCTGCGCCTGGCTGGATGAACTGCCGCCCTCGGTGACCGCGCCCCTGGCGGCTACGCTGCCCGCCTGGATCAAGGCCACATCGCCCTCCTCCATTCGCTGGCCCGCGCCCCATGCGTGCTGGCAAGCCTTGATGGAACTGAACATCGAACGCCTGGAAGGTTGTGTGCTGGTCAGCGGCGAGCCGCGCCTGCTGCAATCGGGCCTCAACGCCGGCCTGTGGACCATCGGTCTGGCTTCCTGCGGCTCGCTGTGCGGCCTGGCACCCGAGCAGTGGCAAGCGCTCACCGAGCAGCAACGCGAGCAAAAGCGCGGCAAGGCGACTGTGGCCCTGTATGGGCTGGGTGTGCACTCGGTGATCGACCACCTCGGTGAACTCGGCACCTGCCTGGCGGACATCAGCCTGCGCCGGCTCAAAGGCGAGAAGCCCTGATCGAGGGCATGCACGGCGGGCCGCAGTGGATTAATCTACCGATCAGCCCGTAGACCTTTCGCGGCACGCCGCGGTCTATGCCAGTGCCTATCGATAAAAGGAAGAACACCATGCCTGCCCGCGAAAAACTGCAAGAACAGGTCAACATTCTGCGCGAGCAACTGGAACAGGATCCGCCACTGCCGGCCGAAAAGCGTGAAGCGCTGGAAGCCCTGCTTGCCAGGTTTGAAACGCAACTTGAACTGGAGCCGGCCACCCAGACGCCGAGCATTTCCGACGACGTGAATCAGGCGGCCATTGAGTTCGACGCTGATCACCCGGTTATTTCCGGGACCTTGCGCAACATCATGATCACCCTGGGCAACATCGGTATCTAAACGCTTCATGTGGGAGGGAGCTTGCTCCCTCCCACATTGAGTTTTATGTGCAGGCTACTGACGCGCCAGACGCACGTTCTGGAACGCCACCTCCTCAGTGCTGCGATACGGGTTGATATCCAGCCCGCCACGGCGCACATAGCGCGCGTACACCGTCAACCTTTCAGGCTTGAGCAAGCGCTGCAGGTCGAGAAAAATCCGCTCCACACACTGCTCATGAAAGTCCGAATGCTGGCGAAAGCTCACCAGGTATTCCAGCAGACTGGCGTGATCCAACGCCGCACCGCGATAGTCCACCACCACGCTGCCCCAGTCCGGCTGGCTGGTGACCGGGCAATTGGATTTGAGCAAGTGGCTGTGCACGCTCTCCTCCACCACGCGTGAATCGTCGCAGCGCAGCAGTTCCGGGCGCGGATGCTCATAGTTGCTGACGCTGATATCCAATGCATCAATGCACACCCCCGGCAAGGCCATCACGCCTTCGGCCTCGACCTCGGCCAGGCTGCGGATACGCACGCTCACCGGCTTGCCGGCGGCAAAGCTCAGGTCGTTGTGCAGTGTGGCTTGCAGGTCCTGGGTATCGGCGAACGCGGTCTGATTCAGCGAATTGAGGTACAGCTTGAAGGACTTGGATTCAATGATGTTCGGCGAGTCGGCCGGGATGCTGAATTCGCCGATGGCCACCACCGGCTTGCCCGACGGCAACAACCAGGACAGTTCGAAGCAGTTCCAGAAGTCCACGCCCTTGTACGGCAGGGTCTCGGCGCTCAGGCCCAGCTCGGCCCACTTGGCGGCGCGCGGAATCGGGAACAGCAACGAAGGGGTGTAGGTGCTGATGTATTCACTGGACTTGCCCAGCGGTGAGTGTTCGGCGGCGGGATGCATGACGGGAACCTGGCTAAATAAACAGCGCCAGTCTACCAGCCTTTGCGCCCGCCCTTAATCATCGCCTCACTCAACGGTCAGCGTGCCGACCATTCCTGCCTGATAATGCCCCGGCAGGTTGCAGGCGAACTCAAGACCGGTGGCCTTGGCGAAGGTCCAGGTCAGCTCGGCGGTTTTACCCGGCTCCACCAGCACACTGTTCGGGTCATCGTGCTTCATCGCACCATGGCCCATGGCAGCATGATCCATCTTCGCCATGCCAGTGGACGTGAGCATGCCGCTGGCCAGCATCTGCAGCATTTCCTTCTGGTGCTCGGCATGCATCGCCGCGTCGCCCAGGTTGAACTCATGGAGCAACTGGCCTTTGTTGACCAGCACAAAGCGCACGGTCTCACCGGCCTTTACATCCAGGGACTTGGGCGCGAACGCAATGTCCTGCAGGGTCACCTCCACACTGCGCGTGGCTTTATCCGCCGCAGCCGGATGACCAAAGGCGAAGCCGTGCGCCGCGTCGGCCAGAGCATCGACACTCAACACCAGCAGGCAGCCTGCCAATAACAAGGATGTACGCAAGGTCATTTCAACGCTCCCACAATGATCGAATCAGGAATATCTCAAGGCATGCGCCGGCTCGATTTTCGCCGCCCGGTACGCCGGGTACAGCGTGGCCAGAAAGCTCAATACAAACCCCGCCGTGCAGATCAGCAGCACATCCCCACCTTGCAGCTCCGAGGGCAGGTTGCTGACAAAATACACGTCCGAACTGAAGATATGCTGCCCGCTCACCCGCTCCAGCCAGCCCACCAGCTCGCTTACATTAAGCGCGGCAATCACCCCCAGCACGCCGCCGATCAGGGTGCCGACAATCCCGATGACCGTGCCCTGCACCATGAAGATCGCCATGATCTGCCGTGGCGTGGCGCCAATGGTGCGCAAAATCGCAATGTCCGCGCCCTTGTCGTTCACCACCATGATCAGGGTGGCAATGATGTTGAACGCTGCCACGGCGACGATCATCAGCAGCAACAGACCGATCATGGTCTTTTCCATTTTCATCGCACTGAACAGGCTGCCCTGGGTGTGAGTCCAGTCATCCGGTTTGTAGGCCGCACCGAGGCTGGCGGCGATATCGGCCGAGACCTTGGGCGCCGCATACAAGTCCTTTACCGCCAGGCGCACGCTTTGCACCTGATTGGGTTGCCAATGCTGGATCTCGGCGGCGTCGGCCATATGGATCAACGCCATGGAGCCATCCAGCTCGGCACCGACCTTGAAGATACCCACCACGTTCAAGCGCTGCATGCGCGGGGTGATGCCGCCGGGGGCGGTACTGATTTCCGGCACGATCAGGGTCAGTTTGTCGCCCACGTTCAGGCGAAAGCGCCGCGCGGTGATGTCACCGATCACCACGCCGAACTCGCCGGCCTTCAAGTCGTCGAGTTTGCCGCGCACGATGTGCTGGGCCACGATCGACACCTTGCCTTCCTGTGCCGGGTCGACGCCGCTGATCTCGATCGGCTGCATGGCGCCCTTGTAGGAAAACATGCCGTCCATCTGGGTGAAAGGTACGGCAGCGGTCACTTCAGGATTCTTCATCGCCGCCGCTGCCACCGGCCGCCAATCATCCATCGGCTTCACGCCGACGATGGTGGCGTGGGGCACCATGCCGAGGATGCGTGAGCTCATTTCACGCTGGAAACCGTTCATCACCGAGAGCACCACGATCATCGCCAGCACGCCCAGGGCGAGGCCGATCATCGAGGTCATCGAGATAAACGAGACAAAACGGTTGCGGCGCTTGGCGCGGGTATAGCGCGTGCCGATGAAAATCGATAACGGTCTGAACATTAGCGGGCACCGTCTGAAAAAATGAAAAAGCCCGGCACGTGAAGCACCGGGCCTGAAACGGGTCAGATGGCGACCAGATGACCTTCCTGCAGATGCAGCACGCGATCCATCTGGCGGGCCATGCTCATGTCATGGGTCACCACTAGGAACGCGGTGCGCATCTGGGTGCTCAGTTCCAGCATCAGGTCCTTGATGCCCTGGGCGGTGTGGGAGTCGAGGTTGCCGGTGGGCTCGTCGAGCATCACCAGTCCCGGGTTGTTGACCAGGGCGCGGGCAATCGCCACACGCTGGCGCTCGCCGCCGGACAACTCGGCCGGTTTGTGCTCCAGGCGATGGCCGAGGCCCACGCGCTCGAGCAAGGCCTTGGCGCGCTGGCGGGCTTCGGGGATCGCGGTCTTGCCGATCAGCAGCGGCATGCACACGTTCTCCAGCGCGGTGAATTCCGGCAGCAGATGGTGGAACTGGTACACAAAGCCCAGCGAGCGGTTGCGCAACTGGCCACGGGCCTTTTCACCGAGGGCCGACAGTTCTTCGCCAGCCAGCCATACGCTGCCCTTGGACGGCGTATCAAGGCCGCCCAGCAGGTTGAGCAAGGTACTTTTGCCCGAGCCGGAACTGCCGACGATCGCCACGCGCTCGCCCGGATGCAACTCAAGTTGCAGGTTGGACAGCACCACCACCGACTCCGGGCCTTCCTCGTAGGATTTGCCCAGGTTGCGGCAGCTCAGGATTGCTTTTTCACTCATGCCCGATTCACTCATAACGTAAGGCCTGTGCTGGCTGGGTACGTGCCGCGCGCCAGGCTGGATACAGGGTGGCAAGAAAACTCAGGACCAACGCGGCGCCGCCCACCATCAACACGTCCTGGGCCTGAACCTGGGACGGCAGGTAGTCGATGAAGTAGACGTCGGCGTTGAGGAACTTGTGACCGAGCACTTTTTCCAGCGCGGCAATCGCGGCGCTGACATTGAGTGCGGCCAGGATCCCGACCGCCGTGCCGATCAGGGTGCCGACCACGCCGATCACGGTGCCCTGCACCATGAAGATCGCCATGATCTGCCCCGGCGTGGCGCCGAGCGTACGCAGGATCGCGATATCGCCCTTCTTGTCATTCACCACCATCACCAGGGTGGAGATGATGTTGAACGCGGCCACGGCGACGATCAGCAGCAACAGCAGGCCGATCATGGCTTTTTCCATGCGGATGGCTTGATACAGGTTGCCGTGGGTACGGGTCCAGTCGCGCGCGTAGTACTCGGACTCGCCCAGGTGCTGGGCAATTTCCCAGGCGCCGCGCGGCGCATCGAACAGGTCGTTGAACTTGAGGCGCAGGCCTTGCACCTGGTCAGGCTGCCAGCGATGCAGGCGCGCAAGATCGGTGAGGTTGGTGAGGCCCAGGTAACCGTCGATCTCGCCGGCGCCGACGTGGAAGGTGCCGATCACGGTAAAGCGCTTCATGCGCGGGAACATGCCGGCCGGGGTCACGGTCACTTCCGGCGCGACGAAGGTGAGCTTGTCGCCGACGCCCACGCCGAGCTTGGCCGCCGCCTTGTCGCCGATCACGATACCGAAGCTGCCGGGAGCCAGGTCGTCGAGTTTGCCCTGCAACATGAACTTGTCGATGATCGAAACGTTGCGTTCCTGGGCCGGGTCGACGCCATTGAGCAGGATTTTCTGCACCTTGCCGTCATGGGTCAGCAAGCCCTGCATCTGGGTAAAGGGCGCTACGGCCAGCACCTTTGGGTTCTGCTTGACCCTGGCGGCCAGGCTTTGCCAGTCGCTGATCGGTGCATCGCCCTCGATGGTCGCGTGGGGCACCATGCCCAGCACGCGGGTGCGCATCTCATGATCGAAGCCGTTCATCACCGACAGCACCACGATCATTACGACCACGCCCAGGGCGAGACCGATCATCGAGGTCAAGGAAATGAACGACACAAAATGATTGCGACGCTTTGCACGGGTATAACGCGTGCCGATAAATACGAAGAGAGGTCTGAACATGTCGGGGCTTGTTCGGAGGAAAAGAAGACGTCCCGGTGGCGGGGGCTGGTCAGCAGCTTTACACTCAGACCATTGCCGCTAACTGGGGTTCGCCATGTCGACATTAGATGAAGAAGAGCGCCGCGAATACTACCGTATCGACGACATGATCGCACTTCAAATCAAAACCTTGTCGGCCCCCGAAGCGGCGGGCAAGGAAGTGTTGCTGGATGATTCGCCGCTGTTCAATCTGCTCAGCGAACTGCACCTCAGCGAATTCGAAGCCCAGCACCTGCTGCGCCAGCTGAGCGAGAAGGATCGCACCCTCGCCGCCTTCCTGCGCGTGCAGAACAAACGTCTGGACCTGCTCAGCCAGATCATGGCGCGCGGCCTGCTCGATGAAGTCGGCGCGCCGCAGCCGGTGATCATCTCCGAGGGCGGCATCGACTTCCATCACCCGGCCCCCGTGGCACCCGATTCGCACCTGGCGGTCAAGCTGGTGCTGATGCCCCAGGCGCTCGGCCTGCTGCTGCGTGCGCGAGTCACCCAGTGCACGCCACAGGACGACGGCTTTGAGGTGGCCACGGAATTCGAATCCATGACCGATGCCCAACGCCAATTGCTGGCACGCTACATCCTGCAGAAACAGGCGCAGGAACGCCGCCTGGCGCGGGAGCAAAGCGACGACCTCTGACTACGAATTCACTACGCCAGCCACCCTGGCGCAAAGGAGCAACTGTGACCCTGATCTACGGCCATCGCGGTGCCAAAGGCGAAGCACCGGAAAACACCCTGACCAGCTTTCAGGAATGCCTCAAGCACGGCGTACGCCGCTGCGAACTGGACCTGCACCTGTCCATGGACGGCGAGCTGATGGTCATCCACGACCCGACCCTCAAGCGCACCACCGACCGGCGCGGCAAGGTGGTCGAGTATTCAGCGGCGGACCTGGTGAAAATGGATGCGCGCAAAGGCGGACCCGGCTGGGTGAAGCCGTGCCCGATCCCGCGTCTGGAGCAGTTGTTCGAACAGTGCGATTTCGATCATTGGCAACTGGAAGTCAAAAGCGCCTCACGCACCCGCGCCGCGACCACCGTGCTGGCGATTCGCGAGATGGCCGTGCGCTTTGGCCTGATGGACAAGGTTACCGTCACCTCAAGCTCGCGGGAAGTATTGAAAGCGGCGGTGGACCTCACCCCGGACCTGTCACGCGGGCTGGTGGCCGAATACGCCTGGCTCGATCCGTTGAAGGTCGCGCAGAACTACGGCTGTGAGTACCTGGCCTTGAACTGGACACTGTGCACCCCTGAACGGCTGGAAAAAGCCCAGCGCCAGGGTTTGCACGTGTCGGTGTGGACAGTCAACGAACCTGCGCTGATGCGCAGGCTCGCCGACTTCGGCGTAGATAGCCTGATTACAGACTTTCCCGGTTTGGCCACTGCCACCCTCGGGAATTACTGAAATCGGTCTCCCCGGCCGGCTCAGGCCACCGGCCGGAGCCGCTCAAAAAAGCCGGTTGAGGCCGTCGTAGGCGGCTACCCGATAGGCCTCAGCCATGGTCGGGTAGTTGAACGTGGTGTTCACAAAGTACTTGAGGGTATTTTGCTCACCCGGCTGACTCATGATGGCCTGACCGATGTGCACGATCTCCGAGGCCTGGTAGCCAAAGCAGTGCACGCCGAGCACTTCCAGGGTCTCGCGGTGGAACAGGATTTTCAGCATGCCTTGCGGCTCACCGGCAATCTGCGCCCGCGCCATGCTCTTGAAGAACGCCTTGCCCACTTCGTAAGGCACCTTGGCCTTGGTCAGCTCGTGCTCGTTCTTGCCGATCGAGCTGATCTCGGGAATCGTGTAGATCCCGGTCGGCACGTCGTTCACATAGCGCCAGCTGCCGTTGTCGATAATGCTGCCGGCGGCCGAACGACCCTGGTCATGCGCCGCACTGGCCAGGCTCGGCCAGCCGATCACGTCGCCGGCGCCGTAGATGTTCGTCACGCAGGTGCGGTAGTTCTCGTCCACTTCGATCTGGCCACGGCTGTTGACCTTGACCCCGATGTTTTCCATGCCCAGCTTGTCGGTGTTGCCGGTACGGCCGTTGCACCACAGCAAGGCGTCGGCCTTGATCTTCTTGCCGGACTTGAGGTGCAGGATCACCCCGTTGTCCAGGCCTTCGACCCGCTCGTACTCTTCGTTGTGACGCACGGTGATGTTGTTGTTGCTGAAGTGGTAGCTCAACGCCTGGGAGATTTCCGAGTCGAGGAAGCTGAGCAACTGGTCGCGGTTGTCCACCAGCTCGACCAGCACACCCAGGCCGCTGAAGATCGAGGCGTATTCACAGCCGATCACACCGGCGCCGTAGATGATCAGCTTGCGCGGGGTATGGCCCAGGCTCAGGATGGTGTCGCTATCGTAGATACGCGGGTGGTGGAAATCGATGTCCGCCGGGCGGTACGGGCGCGAACCGGTGGCGATGATGATGTGCTTGGCCACCAGCTTCTCGACCACGCCATTGGCGCAGACCACTTCGACAGTCTGCTCGTCGGCGAAGCTGCCGGTGCCGAAAAACAGGTCGACGCGGTTACGGGCGTAAAAGCCGGTACGCGAGGCCACTTGTTTGGCAATGACTTTTTCGGCGCTTTTCAACACGTCCGGGAAGGAGAACCAGCGCGGCTCGCCAATCGCCCGGAACATCGGGTTGGTGTTGAACTGCATGATCTGGCGGACCGAGTGACGCAAGGCCTTGGACGGGATGGTGCCCAGGTGGGTGCAGTTGCCGCCGACCTGGCGACGGCTGTCGACCATCGCCACCTTGCGCCCCGCTTTGGCGGCGTTCATTGCCGCGCCTTCTCCAGCCGGGCCGGAACCCAGTACCACCACGTCGTAGTTGTAGACAGCCATGCGTACTCCTCAGAACAGGCCAGGCGTACGGTTGGACGCCTGGCTAAATCATGCCGCGGCCAGCGGTCATGAAGGACAATTTGGCTCAAGTGTGTGAACCGGGGCACAGTCTATAGAAGGCTCACCGCCGCGCACATTAACCCTTGGTCGCGTCGTAGGCCAGTCTTGCCATACTACAGCACCCAAATCAGCGCTGAATTCAGGAAGGGCCATTATGCGACAACTCTTTATCTGCTTGATGCTCATGCTGTCGATCACCGCGCACGCCAACGATGCCGACCGGCTCAGGCAAGCGGCTTTCCGGCCGCAGGTCGAGGGGCTGGTGCTGAAAAATCAGGCGGTGCTCAATTATCTCTGGGCGGATGTGTATGCGGCTGCGCTGTATGCGCCAGCGGATTCGAGCGCAAGGCAAGCCTGGGAGCAGCAGAAAGCGCTGCGCCTGGAGCTCTATTACTTTCGCGACATTGACCGCAATGATGTGATCAAGGCCGCCACGGCTACCCTGGAGCGCCAGCAGGCCAGCGCCCGGTTAAAGCCGGCGCTGGACAAGTTGCACGCCAGTTTTCGCACTATCCGCAGCGGCGATCGCTATGCACTGGATGTTCGACCGGGACGCGGTTTGAACCTGGAGATCAATGGCAAGGTGGTGTTCAGCAGTCGCGATGAGGCGCTGGCGAAGGCCTATCTGGGTATCTGGCTGGCGCCCAAGGGCTTGTCCGACAGCCTGCGCAGCGCGTTACTCAATTGAGGAGAATGTTGACTGCCCCGCCGCTATCGGGAGCAAGCCCCCTCGCACATTTCGACTGCATTCACACAGTCGAAATGTGGGAGGGGGCTTGCTCCCGATGAGGCCCTCACAAACAACACAAACTGCCCGCCATAAAAAAGCCCCGAACCAGTCGGGGCCTTTTCATTTCAACACACAGGCTTAACGCGGAAACGCCGGCGGGTTAACCCCGGCCATGTCTTCCATCACGCGCACCACCTGGCAGCTGTAGCCGAACTCGTTGTCGTACCACACATACAGCACAACGCGGTTGTCCTGGCTGATGGTGGCCTCGGCGTCCACCACACCGGCGTGGCGCGAGCCCACGAAGTCGGTGGACACCACTTCCTGCGAGTTAACGTAGTCGATCTGCTTGTGCAGATCCGAGTGCAGCGCCATGTAGCGCAGGTACTCGTTCATCTCTTCACGGCTGGCGGCAGTCTCAAGGTTGAGGTTGAGAATGGCCATCGACACGTTCGGCGTCGGCACGCGGATCGCGTTGCCGGTCAGCTTGCCGGCCAGCTCAGGCAGGGCCTTGGCCGCAGCGGTGGCGGCGCCGGTTTCGGTGATCACCATGTTCAGCGCAGCGCTGCGGCCACGGCGGTCGCCCTTGTGGAAGTTGTCGATCAGGTTCTGGTCGTTGGTGTACGAGTGAACGGTCTCGACGTGACCATTGACGATGCCGAACTTGTCGTTCACCGCCTTGAGCACCGGCACGATGGCGTTGGTGGTGCAGGACGCAGCGGAGACAATCTTGTCGTCAGCGGTGATCTCGCCATGGTTGATGCCGTGCACGATGTTCTTCAGCTTGCCCTTGCCGGGCGCGGTGAGGACAACACGGTCGATACCCGGGCAGGCCAGGTGCTGGCCGAGGCCTTCGGCGTCACGCCATACGCCGGTGTTGTCCACCAGCAGGGCATCCTTGATGCCGTACTGGGTGTAATCCACCTCGGACGGGTTCTTCGCGTAGATCACCTGGATCAGGTTACCGTTGGCGGTGATGGTGCTGTTTTCTTCGTCGATGACGATAGTGCCGTTGAACGGACCGTGCACCGAATCGCGACGCAGCAGGCTGGCGCGCTTGGTCAAGTCGTTGTCGGCACCTTTGCGCACCACGATGGCCCGCAGGCGCAGGCCGTCGCCGCCGCCGGTTTTTTCGATGAGGATGCGCGCCAGCAGGCGACCGATCCGACCGAAACCGTACAGCACCACGTCGGTGCCCTTGCGGGCGGCGGCGCTTTGCTGGCCAACCACGTCGGCCATTTCTTCACGCACGAACTGCTCGGCGCTGCGGCCGGCGCCTTCCTTGCGGAATTTGTAGGCCAGTTTGCCGAGGTCGACCGAGGCCGCGCCGAGCTTGAGCTCGCTCATGGCCTTGAGCAGCGGGAATGTTTCGTGGACGGAGAGTTCGCTGTCGTCGGCGGAACGGTGACGCGCAAAGCGGTGGGCTTTGAGAATCGCGATGACAGACTGGTTGATCAGGCTGCGGCCATAGATCGAGCTCACCACATTGTTATTGCGGTACAGCTGACCGATAAGCGGGATCATCGCTTCTGCGAGTGCTTCACGGTCGATCCATTCACCAAGACACTGGTCGGGCTTCTGAGTCACGGGAACCTTCCACATGTAGGGGCTGAAAAAAGGGGCTACATTATGTCGTCCGAGTGCGCGATGAGCAATGCGCCAGGGCGAACAAAAACCCCTTGCAAAAAACCACCACCCCGCCACAGCCCTTGAAATACGCGGGTTCCAGAAGGCCACCAGTGGCACGCCACGGCCGACTTGTCCGTAACCCTCCGAAATATCCATCGTTTTTGGCACTACATATTGAGTCAAAACCGAGCATTGTTTGTCTTAGCCACTACATTTCCCGAAAACCGCATCAGGCACAGTCAGCAACTGACAGGCGGCACCTCTGGCCGTTACAATTACCGACTTTGTCGCAACGCTTGGAGCTCAACCTTCCGTGCCCGTCCTGCGTCTACCGCTCCTCCCTGCTGCGGCAGGTAAACATCACTGGGGCAACCTGCCCGGTGCCGCCCTGAGCCTGGCCATTGCCGAGGCTGCCAGCGCAGCCAAGCGCTTTACCCTGCTGCTCACCGCCGACAGCCAGAGCGCCGAGCGGCTGGAGCAGGAGCTGAGCTTCTTCGCGCCGGATTTGCCGGTGCTGCATTTTCCCGACTGGGAAACCCTGCCCTACGACCTGTTCTCGCCGCATCAGGACATCATTTCCCAGCGCATTGCCAGCCTGTACCGCCTGCCGGAACTGGCCCACGGCGTGCTGGTGGTGCCGATCACCACCGCCTTGCACCGCCTGGCGCCGACCAAATTTCTGCTGGGCAGCAGCCTGGTGCTGGACATCGGCCAGAAGCTCGACGTGGAACAGATGCGCACGCGCCTGGAGGCCAGCGGCTACCGTTGCGTCGACACGGTGTACGAGCACGGTGAGTTCGCCGTGCGCGGCGCGCTGATCGACCTGTTCCCCATGGGCAGCAAGTTGCCGTACCGCATCGACCTGTTCGATGACGAAATCGAGACGCTGCGCACCTTCGACCCGGAAAACCAGCGCTCCATCGACAAAGTCGACTCGGTCAAGCTGTTGCCGGCCCGGGAATTCCCGCTGCAGAAGGACGCGGTCACGCGCTTCAAGGCGCGCTTTCGCGAACGCTTCGACGTCGACTTCCGCCGCTGCCCGATCTTCCAGGACCTGAGCAGCGGGATTACCCCGGCCGGTATCGAGTACTACCTGCCGCTGTTCTTCGACGAAACCTCCACGCTGTTCGACTACCTGCCCCAGGACACCCAGGTGTTCTCGCTGCCGGGCATTGAGCAGGCGGCAGAAAACTTCTGGAACGACGTGCGCAACCGCTATGAAGAGCGCCGCGTCGACCCGTCCCGCCCGCTGTTGCCGCCCGCCGAGCTGTTCCTGCCGGTGGAAGAGTGCTTCGCCCGCCTGAAAAACTGGCCGCGCGTGGTCGCCAGCCAGCAGGACGTGGACGCCGGCAGTGGCCGCGAGCGCTTCCCCGCCGCGACCCTGCCGGACTTGTCGATCCAGGCCAAAGCCACGCAACCGTTGGAAGCGCTGTCCAACTTCCTCGGCGACTTCCCGGGCCGCGTGCTGTTTACCGCCGAGTCCGCCGGGCGCCGCGAAGTGCTGCTGGAGCTGTTGGAGCGCCTCAAACTGCGGCCGAAAACTGTCGACAGTTGGCCGGACTTCGTCAACAGCCAGGAGCGCCTGGCGATCACCATTGCGCCGCTCGATGAAGGCTTGCTGCTGGACGACCCGGCGCTGGCGCTGATCGCCGAAAGCCCACTGTTCGGCCAGCGCGTGATGCAGCGTCGCCGCCGCGAAAAACGCGCCGACCACAACAATGATGCGGTGATCAAAAACCTCACCGAGCTGCGTGAAGGCGCGCCGGTGGTGCATATCGACCACGGCGTGGGCCGCTACCTCGGTCTGCAGACCCTGGAGATCGACAACCAGGCCGCCGAATTCCTCACCATGGAATACGCCGAGGGCGCCAAGCTCTATGTGCCGGTGGCCAGCCTGCACCTGATCGCACGCTATACCGGCAGCGACGACGCGCTGGCGCCGTTGCACCGCCTCGGCTCCGAGACCTGGCAGAAAGCCAAGCGCAAGGCCGCCGAACAGGTGCGCGACGTGGCGGCCGAACTGCTCGATATCTACGCACGACGTGCCGCGCGCGAGGGCTATGCGTTCGCCGACCCCAAGGCCGACTACGCCACCTTCAGCGCCGGCTTTGCCTTCGAAGAAACCCCGGACCAGCAAACCACCATCGAAGCCGTGCGCGCCGACATGCTCGCGCCCAAGCCGATGGACCGCCTGGTGTGCGGCGACGTCGGCTTCGGCAAGACCGAAGTGGCAATGCGCGCCGCGTTCATTGCCGTGCACGGCGGTCGCCAGGTCGCCATTCTGGTGCCGACCACCCTGCTCGCCCAGCAGCACTACAACAGCTTTCGCGACCGCTTTGCCGACTGGCCGGTGAGCGTGGAAGTGATGAGCCGCTTCAAGTCGGCCAAGGAAGTCAACGCCGCCATCGCCGACCTGGCCGAGGGCAGGATCGACATCGTCATCGGCACGCACAAGCTGCTGTCGGACGACGTGAAGATCAAGAACCTGGGCCTGGTGATCATCGACGAAGAGCACCGCTTCGGCGTGCGCCAGAAAGAACAGCTCAAGGCGCTGCGCAGTGAAGTCGACATTCTCACCCTCACCGCCACGCCGATTCCGCGCACGCTGAACATGGCGGTGTCGGGCATGCGCGACCTGTCGATCATCGCCACGCCACCGGCGCGCCGGCTGTCGGTGCGCACCTTCGTGATGGAGCAGAACAAAAGCACGGTCAAGGAAGCGCTGCTGCGTGAACTGCTGCGCGGCGGCCAGGTGTACTACCTGCACAACGATGTGAAGACCATCGAGAAATGCGCCGCCGACCTCGCCGAACTGGTACCGGAAGCGCGCATTGCCATCGGCCACGGGCAGATGCGCGAACGCGAACTCGAACAGGTAATGAGCGACTTCTACCACAAGCGCTTCAACGTGCTGATCGCCTCGACCATCATCGAGACCGGCATCGACGTGCCGAGCGCCAACACCATCATCATCGAGCGTGCCGACAAGTTCGGCCTGGCCCAGTTGCACCAGTTGCGCGGCCGGGTCGGGCGCAGTCACCACCAGGCCTACGCCTACCTGCTCACACCGCCGCGCCAGCAGATCACCTCCGACGCCGAAAAGCGCCTGGAAGCCATCGCCAACACCCAGGACCTGGGCGCCGGCTTTGTGCTGGCCACCAACGACCTGGAAATCCGTGGCGCCGGCGAGTTGCTGGGCGACGGCCAGAGCGGGCAGATCCAGGCCGTGGGCTTCACGCTTTATATGGAGATGCTGGAGCGCGCGGTCAAAGCCATCCGCAAGGGCGAGCAACCCAACCTCGATCAACCGCTGGGCGGCGGCCCGGAGATCAACCTGCGCCTGCCGGCGTTGATTCCCGAAGACTACCTGCCGGATGTGCACGCGCGGCTGATCCTGTACAAGCGCATCGCTTCGGCCACCGACGAAGAAGGCCTCAAGGACCTGCAGGTCGAGATGATCGACCGCTTCGGCCTGTTGCCCGACCCGACCAAGAACCTGGTGCGTCTGACCCTGCTCAAATTGCAGGCCGAGCAGTTGGGCATCAAGAAGGTCGACGCCGGGCCGCAGGGTGGGCGCATCGAGTTTGAAGCGCAGACGCCGGTGGACCCGTTGGTACTGATCAAGCTGATCCAGGGCCAGCCCAACCGCTACAAATTCGAAGGGGCGACGCTGTTCAAATTCATGGTGCCGATGGAACGCCCGGAAGAACGCTTCAATACCCTGGAGGCGCTGTTTGAGCGCCTCATTCCGAAATCTGCATGAAGGACGCCCCCATGCGCCTGTTCCGCATCTTGAGCCTGTTGCTGGTGGTTGTGGCGCCTGCGGCATTGGCCGACAGTCCTTACCAGGTCGAAATGATCCTGGTGCGCCAGAACGCGGAACCGCTGATCAACAGCCGCCCCGCCGCGGAAGACTGGGACGCCGGCGCACCGCGTCTGGGCGAGCGGATGAGCCCGCCGCGCCTGGGCACCATCGTCGACAAGCTGCGCGCCGACTCAAGCTACACGGTGTTGGCGCACAAGGCCTGGGAGCAGAACCTCGGTGAGCAACCGGTAAAAATCGCGATCACCGACGGCGCCGAACAGTTCGGCCAGTTCCCCCTCCAGGGCGTGCTGCGCCTGCAACTGGGGCGCTTTACCGACATCGACGCGGACTTCTGGATCAACCAGTTCGACGCCAACGGCAGCGTGATCGCCAGCGAACACTTGGCCCAGAAAGACGTGCGCACCAAGAACAATCAGCTCAACTACCTGGACGGCGGCCACCTGGCGTTGCTGATTAAGATCACTTCGCTGACCGCCAAGCCCCCCAGTGCGCCTCCGCCGGGCCTTCAGGACTGATCCTGCGCCATGTCCCTGACGCCGTCGTTGACCAAGCCCCTGGCCCCCTCGTGGGCCAACCGCTTCAAGGAGCAAAGCCTGGAGCGCGGCCGGCGGTATGCGCTGGAAAACCGCGTGCGCATCGTCGAATCCGGCGACAGCACCATCGTCGCCAGTTGCGAGGGCTCGGGCGGCAACGTCTATCGCCAGACCATCTCGTTGCGTGAGTCGGCCAAGGGCATGCTGATCCTGGTGGACAGCCGCTGCACCTGCCCGGTCCACACCAATTGCAAACACATCGCTGCGGTGTTGCTCAAGGTCCAGGAAACCCTGGCCTACCCGGCGGCGGTGCAGGACGCCGAGCTGCTGGGTAAATTGCAGGCCGTGCTCGACAACCGCGTGGTGCTGCCGCAGGTGGTGATGGAGGATGTGCTGCCGGTGCCGCGCCTGTGGCTGGCCAGTGTCGAGTTCAGCGCGTTCGAGCCGCGCAACGGCAAGATGCAGCGCTATATCCAGCACCGTGCGGCGTTGTCGTTCAACTACCTGGGCAACTACGTCAGCGGGCAGAAAAACGCCGACATCATCGTGCGCCAGGAAACCCGGAGCCTGCGCATCAAACGCCACCCGGAGCTTGAGCAACCGTATCGCGAGCGCCTGCGCCAGCTCGGTTTCAAGATCGCCACGCGCCAGAGCAAGGCACTGCCGGAAAGCGCCGGCGAACTGTTCGAGATGGTCAACGACAGCGCCTGGCTGAACTTCACCCTCAATGCATCGCCAGGCTTGCGCGCCGAGGGCTGGGAGCTGCAGATCGATGAGGATTTCGGCTTCGACCTGAGCCCGGTAGACGACTGGTACGCCAGCGTCGACGAAGCGCCGGAGCGCGACTGGTTCGACCTGGAGCTGGGCATCATCGTCAACGGCGAACGCCTGAGCCTGCTGCCGATTCTGCTGAACCTGATGCGCTCCCACACCGAAATTCTCAACCCGGAGAAACTGGCACGGCGCCGCGATGAAGAGCTGATCCTGGTGAATATCCCCGGCCTGCCCAACGGCCACGGACCGCTGCAGGTGGCGCTGCCGTACGGTCGACTCAAACCGGTGCTGGCCACCCTCGGCGAGTTCTATCTGCAGGAGCCGGGCACCACCACGCTGCGCCTGGCCAAGGCCGACGCGATTCGCTTGAACCCGTTGCAAGACCTGCCGCTGCAATGGGAAGGCGGCGAAAAGATTCGCAACTTTGCCCAGCGCCTGCGCGACATCAAGGACTTCACCTGCGTCGCGCCCCAAGGCTTGAATGCGACGCTGCGCCCGTACCAGTTGGAGGGACTGAGCTGGATGCAGTCACTGCGCCAGTTGGACGTGGGCGGGATTCTGGCGGATGACATGGGCCTGGGCAAAACCCTGCAAACCCTGGCGCATATCCTTACGGAAAAGGCCGCCGGGCGCCTGGACCGGCCGTGCATGGTGGTGATGCCCACCAGCCTGATTCCCAACTGGCTCGACGAAGCCGCGCATTTCACTCCACAACTCAAGGTGCTGGCGCTGTACGGCGCCGGGCGCAAGAAATATTTCGCGCCGTCGAAGGATCAGAGCCTGCAGGACTACGACCTGCTGCTGACCACCTATGCGCTGCTGCCCAAGGACATCGAACAGCTCGCCGCCCTGCCCTTGCACGTGCTGATCCTCGATGAAGCGCAGTACATCAAGAACCCCAACAGCAAGGCGGCCCAGGCGGCACGCGAGCTGAATGCACGCCAGCGCCTGTGCCTGAGCGGTACGCCGCTGGAAAACCACCTGGGCGAGTTGTGGTCGTTGTTCCACTTCCTGCTGCCGGGCTGGCTGGGGGACATCAAAAGCTTCAATCGTGATTACCGCGTGCCCATCGAAAAGCGCGCCAGTGAGGTGCGCTTGCAGCACCTCAACGGTCGGATCAAACCCTTCCTGTTGCGGCGCACCAAGGAACAGGTGGCCACCGAATTGCCGCCCAAGACCGAGATCATTCATTGGGTCGATCTCAACGAGGCGCAGCGCGACGTGTACGAAACCATGCGTCTGGCCATGGACAAGAAAGTCCGTGACGAGATCACCCGCAAGGGCGTGGCGCGCAGCCAGATCATCATCCTCGAGGCGCTGCTGAAGTTGCGCCAGGTGTGCTGTGACCTGCGCCTGGTCAACGACGCCAGCCTGCCCGCCCATGGCAGCAGCTCGGGCAAGCTCGACAGCCTGATGCAGATGCTCGATGAGTTGTTTGCCGAGGGGCGCAGGGTGCTGCTGTTCTCGCAATTCACTTCGATGCTGAGCCTGATCGAAGTGGAGCTGCAACAGCGCGGGATCGCCTACGCCTTGCTCACCGGCCAGACCCGGGATCGGCGCACGCCGGTCAAGGACTTCCAGAGCGGCAAGTTGCAGATATTCCTGATCAGCCTCAAGGCCGGCGGCGTGGGGTTGAACCTGACCGAAGCCGACACCGTGATTCACTATGATCCGTGGTGGAACCCGGCCACCGAAAACCAGGCCACCGATCGCGCATACCGCATCGGGCAAGAGAAGCCGGTGTTCGTGTACAAGATGATTGCGCGGGGCACGGTGGAGGAGAAAATCCAGCACCTGCAGAAGGAAAAGTCGGATCTGGCGGCGGGCGTACTGGACGGCCGAACCACCGGGGATTGGCAGTTGGGCAATGACGATATTGAGGCGTTGTTTGCGCCGTTGCCCAATAAACAGGAAAAGCGTTGACCGGATAGAGCGGTTCTGTGGCGAGCAGGCTAGCCCTAACGCCGTTCAGTTAAGCGCAGATTCCCTGTGGCGAGCAGGCTTGTCCCGCGTTGGACTGCGCAGCAGCCCCAAAACCAGACGCTGAGCCGTATCAGGCACACCGCGTTTTGCTTGATTGGGGGCGCTTCGCACCCCAACGCGGGGCAAGCCCTAATGCCGTTCAGTTAAGCGCAGATTCCCTGTGGCGAGCAGGCTTGTCCTGCGTTGGGCTGCGCAGCAGCCCCAAAGGCAGGCGCTGAGCCGTATCAGGTACACCGCGTTTTGCTCGATGGGGGGCGCTTCGCACCCCAACGCGGGGCAAGCCCGCTCGCCACAATAAGCCCACAAGAGCCCTCTTGATCGTTCCCACGCGTGGGAACGATCAAAATTTCCTTAACTGAACGGCATTAGGGCAAGCCCGCTCGCCACAGCGGTCGGTGGCTGCCGTCCGATTGCACGGTCCAGTTGAAATGAGCCACACGCGTGGCGCCTGCGTTCAGGGGCAACTGAGCATCGAAGTCCAGGTAGAGGCGCTCGGTCTTGAGCGCCAGCTTGAGAATTTCAGCGCCGTCCTCCCCCTCCAGCGGAAAACTGCTGCCGTGCCGCCCATAGGCTCTTCCAAGCAACAGCAACCGACAAATACGCTTGTCCACCTCCAACATGTACGCCGGCGCGCGCGACAGGGTTTCATCGAGGGAATACAGGGCCTTGATGTCGCCGAAACCGCCCTTTTTCAGGGGGCGCGCCCGATAGACACTCAGCGACCAGCGATTTGAATAAGCATCCGGATTGAGCTGGTACAACAGGCAGATGGTGCTGCCTTTGGGTAATGACTCAATCGCGGGAGTGGTGGCAGGGATCGTGTTGAGCCATTGCTCGATCTGCGGATGAAGACGCTCGCTCGGTGCCTGCGCAGGTTCTCCTGGCTCATCCTGCTCATTCGATAGCATGTTCATGCTCAACTCGAACAAGACGGCAGCAGCATGTTTGCAGTCCATCCCCACAGGGCAGGAACACACGCAATGCATATCGCTGAAGCCCGGGCCGCCTGTGGCGGCCAGCGTGATCACCACCGAATAGACATTGCCGCCAGAGCCTCTGCATTTTGCAATGAGTCGCTGGGCGCCGACCTCGACCAGTTGGATGCGGCCTTCATCGGCATAGTCAAAAGCACGCTCAAGCGTGCTACGCGTAAAGTTATCCTGCCAGTCCAGGCTAGCGAGACGTTTGATCAGATCGCTCATGGGTACACACTTTACACCGGCCGTTAAACAGATAAAGACGGATATGTCCTGCCTACCAGTACGAACGTACAGCCACTTGATTCGGAGGCTTCCTACACTTGAAGCCGCGGACAAACACCGCCTGTCACTCGATCAATTGCGCATCCCGCAGCGCACCTGTCGCCAGCATCCAACGCGGGTCCTGCTTGTAGTCCGTCGACGCAATTGCCTGGCCGCGCATCCGCGCAATGCGCGCAGAGGGCGTGACCTTCATCCGTTGCGCGGCGGTGAGTGCAAGCTCGGCGGCCGCGCGATCGTTGCACACCAGCCCCATGTCGCAGCCGGCAGTCAGCGCTGCTTCGATACGGCTGGCGGCGTCGCCGACCACATGGGCGCCGGCCATGGACAGGTCATCGCTGAAAATCACACCGTCAAATTGCAACTCGCCACGCAGGATGTCCTGTAACCAGCGTCGCGAAAAGCCGGCTGGCTGGGCGTCAACCTGCGGGTAGATAACGTGCGCCGGCATCACTGCCGCCAATTGCCGACTCAGCCGCGCGAAAGGCACCAGGTCATTGGCGCGAATCTGCTCCAGGCTGCGTTCGTCATTGGGAATGGCGACGTGGGAATCCGCCTCGGCCCAACCGTGGCCGGGGAAGTGTTTACCAGTGGCGGCCATACCGGCGCTGTTCATGCCGCGAATAAAGGCACCGGCGAGTACGGCAGCGCGCTCGGGGTCGCCCTCGAAGGAACGGGTGCCCACCACGGCGCTGCGCTGGTAGTCCAGGTCCAGCACCGGGGCGAAGCTCAGGTCCAGGCCAACCGCCAGCACTTCAGTGGCCATGATCCAGCCGCACTGCTCGGCCAGGTATTCGGCGTTGGGGTTGTCCGCCAGCGCACGCATGGCCGGCAGGCGTACAAAACCCTGGCGCAGGCGCTGTACGCGACCGCCCTCCTGATCGACCGCCAGAAGCAGGTCCGGACGCACCGCGCGTATCGCCGCGCTCAGCTCACGCACCTGCCGCGGATGCTCGATATTGCGCGCAAAAATGATCAGACCGCCGACCTCAGGCTGGCGCAACAAGTGGCGATCCTCGGCCGTCAGCCATGTGCCGGCAACGTCGACCATCAAAGAACCTTGCAGGGCAGCAGTCATAAACCTTCCTTTAATAACGCGCACACCCCGTCGCCCTCACCAGGTACGGTGAGCACGACGGGGTGCGAGTAAATAGCTGAAATCGGCATGGCGGCTACTTTAGCGGATGCAAGCAGCCAAGCACACCCGCAGCGGTCAAACCTTGGCGGGCACGGGTGCAGTTTTGCTGCGTGGGCGCAGTTGGGCGTCAGCCATGGCTGGGTCGGTGACACCGGTTTCGGCGCGCATGCCGGCGGCCAGGAACGGTACCATCAGGCGCATCACTTGCTCGATGGAGGTGTTGACGCCGAAATCGGTCTCGGCAATCGCACGCAGTGCCTTGATCCCGGACATGCTGAACGCGGCCGCGCCCAACATGAAGTGCACGCGCCAGAACAGTTCGATGGGCGGAATGCGCGGAGCGGCTTCGTTGACCAGCAACATGTAGCGACGGAACACCTTGCCATACATGTCTTCAAGGTAACGACGCAGGTGGCCCTGGCTCTGGCTGAACGCCAGGCCCAGCAAGCGCATGAAGATCGACAGGTCGTTTCCGCTGCGCGGTTGAACCACCAGGGCCTGCTCGACGAGCATCTCCAACAGGTCTTCCAGACTCGGCTTGTGGTCGGCCTTGGCCTGGCGGCGCTCCAGCTCGCGGTCGAGGCTGGCGCAGAACGGCCCCAGAAAGCGCGAAAACACCGCCTGGATCAAGGCTTTTTTCGAGCCGAAATGGTAGTTCACTGCGGCCAGGTTAACCCCGGCCTTGCTGGTGATCAGGCGCAATGAAGTTTCGGCGAATCCTTTTTCCGCGAACAATTGCTCGGCGGCATCGAGAATGCGTTCAACGGTTTCCGACTGGGCCATGGCTACTCCGCCTGACAAACACTTGTTTGAAACATACGTTTCAAGGTATGTCTTGTCAAGCCTGTGAGTTCGTTTTCCGGCCGGGCAGTCACCTTTTTCACCGGTATTTAATCACATCCTTGACGGTGTGTAGGCAGCGCTATCTCTGCCTTGTGGGAAGCCTGCCGAATGACCGTCCAGCGGCGGTGTGGAAAAGGATGATTGCCAAGCGCAGTCCACTGTATATAATCCCAGTCACTGTATAAAAAGACAGAGCGATCAACATGCTAAAACTGACGCCACGCCAAGCTGAGATTCTGGCTTTTATCAAGCGCTGCCTCGATGACAACGGCTACCCGCCGACGCGAGCGGAAATTGCGCTGGAGCTGGGGTTCAAATCCCCCAACGCCGCTGAAGAACACCTCAAGGCCCTCGCCCGCAAAGGCGCGATCGAGATGACTCCCGGCGCTTCACGGGGAATCCGTATCCCCGGCTTTGAAGCCAAGGCCGACGAGTCGACCCTGCCGATCATTGGCCGAGTCGCTGCCGGTGCGCCGATCCTCGCGCAGCAGCACGTCGAGGAATCCTGCAACATCAATCCGACTTTCTTCCACCCTCGCGCCGACTACCTGCTGCGGGTACATGGCATGAGCATGAAGGACGTGGGCATTTTCGACGGTGACCTGCTGGCAGTGCACACCACCCGCGAAGCGCGTAACGGCCAGATCGTCGTCGCCCGTATCGGCGATGAAGTGACGGTCAAGCGCTTCAAGCGTGAAGGCAGCAAGGTCTGGCTGCTGGCAGAGAACCCTGAGTTCGCCCCGATTGAAGTGAACCTGAAAGATCAGGACCTGGTGATCGAAGGCTTGAGTGTCGGCGTCATACGCCGCTAGGAGGCATCATGCAGTTCATGCACACCCCGCAACAGGCACAACTGTCGCTGTTTGAGGCCTTCATGGCTCAACCACTTGCGCCGCTGCTCAAGGAAACGGTCGAGGCCCCGTGGGGGTCCGAGGCCGAGGCGTTCAGTGAATTGTCGTTGCGCGGTGCTGCCGGGAACTGCCTGAGCCTGCTGGCGCCGATCCTTCGGGAATTGAGCGAGGAGCAGGACGCGCGCTGGTTGACGCTGATCGCCCCGCCCGCCAGCCTTACTCAGGCCTGGCTGCGGGACGCCGGCCTTAATCGCGAGCGCATCCTGTTGCTGCAGCCACGCGGCCTGCAAAGCGCCCAGCAGTTAACCTGCGAAGCATTGCGCCTGGGCCGTAGCCATACGGTGGTGAGCTGGTTGAATCCTTTGAACCCGACAACCAAACAGCAACTGATCAGTGCTGCTCGCATGGGTGATGCGCAGAGTTTGAATATTCGACTGGGGTAAACGGGTTTTTTGTGGCACGCGGGCTTGCCACAAAAATCCATTCAGCCTTGGCAGTGATTCAGTGAAGTACCTTCGGGCCATCGTCTTTCTCCGGCTCACCTTCCGCCAGACGACCGGCCATCTGCACACCCACGCTCAACATGGCTTTTGCCACTTCCACGTGCTGGCCTTGCAGGAACACCTTGGCGTCCTCGGAAAAGTCCAGAATAACCAGAGAACCTTCGTCCTCAGCCCGGCGCAGTTCGATGCGGCCGTCAGGCAGTTCAACAATTTCCAGAAAGGACGTCGGCATAAAAATCTGTTCTCCACGAAAGGCCGGGATTATATCAGTCATCCACCCGGCTTCGCTGTGGAACTGAAGAGGTTTCTTTACGGCTTGATGAATGGCGCTTTAGCGCAAAAGCATGAGCTATTTCAGGCAACCACACACCTGTGGCGAGCGGGCTTGCCCCGCGTTGGGCTGCGTAGCAGCCCCAAAACCATGCGCTGCGTAGCGTCAGGTACACCGCGCTTTCCTTGACTGGGGGGGCGCTTGCCCCCAACGCGGGGCAAGCCCGCTCGCCACAAAAAGCCCGCTAGACACAAAAAAACCGCTAGCCACAGAGACTCCAGTTTGCTGCGCGACGGCGCTGGAATCTCCCACAGCTTTGACCTGTGAGCATCAGTGACGCCGTTTCAGCACTCGTTCAAACCTTCGCGAAAGCGCAACGCCAGCTTTTTCAGCTCCTGGCGCCAGCTTTCCAACTCCTCACGGCTCAACGGCTTGGGCTCATCGTCTTCCAGCGAAATAGCCACAATCAACGGCTGTGTCACATCCCCCTTGGGCACGTGAGGCACACGCGGCGGCTGGAACATGTCGGCATGAGCCTTGAGCAGGCGCGCTATCCAGCTGTCCGGGCTCTGGGCCATTTCCACCAGCTCGGCCAGCTCGGGAATAGCCATACTCTCCAGCACTTCACGGGTCATGATCAATTCCGCACGGGGCGCACCGGCCTGCGGCAGACGGTAGTACCCGGCGATTTCATGGCACAGCCCCAGTAACGCACCATACAGATGAAACAAGGCAGCTTCCCGACCGGCCTGGGTCAGCGCGATAGCGTTCATCTCTTTGCCTTGCTCGGCACGGCCGAGGGCTTCCAGGGACAAACCCGCGAAGTAAATTTTCTGGTTGGTACGGGTATAGAGTTCGTTGGCCATGACGGCAATCTCCACAACGAATAAGCCTGATGCTGACAGTGTGGGAGCAAACTCGCTCCTACAAAAAGCAAAAGCCGTCTATACAGACGGCTTTCAACCTTAACAGACTAGCGAATCAAGCGCCCTGGCGCTTGTCCTCCACCTTCCACTTGCCACCGTCGTAGAAGGCTTTCCAGCCAGTCGGCTTGCCGTCCACTTCGGTCTGCACGTACTGCTCCTTGGTTTTGCGGCTGTAGCGGATCACGGCTGGACGACCATCCGGGTCCTTCTTCGGCGCTTCACACAGGAAGTGGTACTTGGGATCGATTTCGTCCTTGTGCGGCACGATTTCCAGCACCAGCGGTGCACGGGTCTCGCGGTTTTTCGGGAACTGGCTGGCCGCCAGGAACAGCCCCGACGCACCGTCGCGCAGGATATAGGTGTCGTTGACCTTCTCGCACTTGAGCTCGGGCATCTTCACCGGGTCCATCTTCGGTGGCGCTGCGTCACCGCTTTTAAGCAGCTTGCGGGTGTTCTTGCAGGTCGGGTTGGTGCAACCGAAGAACTTGCCGAAACGGCCGGTCTTGAGCTGCATTTCACTGCCGCACTTGTCACACTCCAGGCTCGGGCCTTCATAGCCCTTGATGCGGTAGCTGCCCTCTTCGATCTCGTAACCGTTGCAATCCGGGTTGTTACCGCAGATGTGCAGCTTGTGCTTCTCGTCCAGCAGGTAAGCGTCCATCGCCGTGCTGCAGATCGGGCAGCGATGCTTGCCACGCAGCACCAGCGACTCGGACTCACCCTCGTCATCGGCGGCGATTTCATCGCCCGGAACCAGGTTAACGGTGGCCTTGCAGCGCTCCTTGGGCGGCAGGCTGTAGCCCGAGCAGCCGAGGAACACGCCGGTGGACGCGGTACGAATCTGCATTGGCCGGCCGCAGGTCAGGCACGGAATGTCAGTCATCACCGGCTGGTTGGCGCGCATGCCGGTGTCAGGGCTTTCGGCCACTTCGAGCTTCTTCTTGAAGTCGCCGTAGAACTCGTCCAGCACGTTTTTCCAGTCGCGCTCGCCCTGGGCCACGTCATCGAGGTTCTCTTCCATACCGGCGGTAAAGCCGTAGTCCATCAGGTTGGAGAAACTCTCGGACAGACGCTCGGTGACGATATCGCCCATCTTTTCCGAGTAGAAGCGACGGTTGTGCAGCGCTACGTAGCCACGGTCCTGGATGGTGGAGATGATCGCCGCGTAGGTCGAAGGACGACCGATGCCGCGTTTTTCCATCTCTTTCACCAGGCTGGCTTCCGAGTAACGAGCCGGTGGCTTGGTGAAGTGCTGGGACGGGTCGAGCTTGATCAGCTTCAGCGTGTCGCCCTGGGCCATGTCCGGCAGTACATCGTCATCACCCGGTTTGGCGATTTGCGGCATCACGCGGGTGTAGCCGTCGAACTTGAGGATACGGCCCTTGGCACGCAGCTCGAAGTCGCCGGCACCCACGCTCACCGTGGTGGACAGGTACTGCGCCGGCAGCATCTGGCACGCCAGGAACTGGCGCCAGATCAACTCGTACAGGCGCTCGGCGTCGCGTTCCATGCCGCTCAGCTTGCTCGGCTCAGTGTTGGCGTCGGAAGGACGAATCGCTTCGTGAGCCTCCTGGGCGCCTTCCTTGCTGCTGTAGACGTTCGGCTTCTCCGGCAGGTACTTCTTGCCGAATTCGCTTTCGATATAGGTACGCGCCATTGCCACCGCGTCCTGGGACAGGTTGGTGGAGTCGGTACGCATATAGGTGATGTAGCCAGCTTCGTACAGACGCTGGGCCATCATCATGGTTTTCTTCACACCGAAGCCCAGCCGGTTGCTCGCGGCCTGTTGCAGCGTGGAGGTGATGAACGGCGCCGACGGCTTGCTGCTGGTCGGCTTGTCTTCACGCTTGACGATGCTATAGCTGGAGGCCTTGAGCTTCTCCAGCGCGGCCATGGCCTGGGTTTCGTTCAGCGGTTTGAACGCCTCGCCTTTCTCGCGGGCCACTTCAAAGCGCACATTGTTGCCCTTGGCGGTGCCGAGGTCCGCGTGGACTTCCCAGTACTCTTCGGGGTTGAACGCACGGATCTCGCGCTCACGCTCCACCACCAGCTTGACCGCTACCGATTGCACCCGACCGGCGGACAGGCCACGGGCAATCTTCGCCCACAGCAGTGGCGAAACCATGTAACCCACCACACGGTCGAGGAAACGACGCGCCTGCTGGGCGTTGACACGGTCGATGTCCAGCTCGCCCGGCTTGGAAAACGCTTCCTGGATGGCTTTCTTGGTGATTTCGTTGAACACCACCCGCTTGTAGCGGCTGTCGTCACCACCGATGGCTTCGCGCAGGTGCCAGGCAATGGCTTCCCCTTCGCGGTCCAAGTCCGTCGCGAGATAGATGGTGTCGGCATCCTTGGCGAGCCGGCGCAGCTCTTCGATGACCTTTTCCTTGCCCGGAAGGATTTCGTACTTGGCCTTCCAGCCATGATCCGGGTCCACACCCATGCGCGAGACCAGTTGCTTGCGCGCTTTCTCTTTTGGCGTGAGTACCGGACCTTCGCCCGCGGCGGCCTTGCCGCGTTTGGCGGCAGGCTCCTTGCTGGCGCTAGCCGAACCGCTGGTGGGCAGGTCTCGGATATGGCCGATACTCGACTTCACCACGTACTCGTTGCCCAAGTACTTGTTGATGGTCTTGGCCTTAGCCGGGGATTCCACAATGACCAGCGATTTGCCCATGGATCGGAAAATTCCTGAATTCGAGAAGTGAAAGGCAGTTGGCGCCTGACGCGGCAACGCTATATATAGTGGCAACAAGGTGAGGTCAAGCGCAGCACTCTGCGCGACCTGCCGTTATTGCCCTGAAAAAAGACTGGGTTCGGCCTGCACCAAAGCAAAGCGCGGGACCTGCTCGCCGTCAACTTCGACGGACTCCACGAACATGCTCAAGGGACGCACCCAAAAGCCGTAATCGCCATACAGTGCTTGGTAAAACACTACTTGTTCTTCGGTTTCGGAGTGCCGCGCCACACTGAAAACACGGTATTGCGGACCTTTATAATGCTGGTAGAGCCCTGGTTCGACTTTCATGCTGCGGCCCCCTTAGAAAATTCGTAAAAAAAATATTACAAAACGCCAAAAAACAAAAACCGGGGCACTGGGCCCCGGCGTTCCGCCAAGCAACGCTTAGACGCGTTCGAAGACGGTGGAGATGCCTTGGCCAAGACCAATGCACATGGTTGCAACACCCAGGTTGCCGCCATTTTGCTTCATCACGTTAAGCAAAGTACCGGAGATACGTGCACCGGAGCAACCAAACGGATGACCCAGGGCAATTGCGCCGCCGTGCAGGTTAACCTTCTCGTTCATCTTGTCGAGCACTTTCAAATCTTTCAGCACCGGCAGGGCCTGTGCGGCGAAAGCTTCGTTGAGTTCGAAGAAGTCGATATCGGCGATGGTCAGGCCTGCGCGTTTCAAGGCTTTTTGCGTGGCCGGAACCGGACCATAGCCCATGATCGCCGGGTCCACACCCGCCACAGCCATTGAACGAATCACCGCCATCGGCTGGATGCCCAGGTCCTGGGCACGCTGCGCGGACATCACGATCATGCACGAGGCACCGTCGGTGATTTGCGACGACGTACCGGCCGTCACGGTGCCGCCCTTCGGATTGAATGCCGGCTTCAAGGCCGCCAGACTTTCCAGGGTGGTATCCGGACGAATGGTTTCGTCGTAGTCGAACAGTTTGAGGAAACCGTTCTCGTCGTAACCGTTCATCGGGATGATTTCATCCTTGAACTTGCCTTCCACGGTCGCCTTGTGGGCGAGCTGGTGGGAACGCAGGCCAAACGCGTCCTGGGCTTCACGGGTGATGCCGTGCATCTTGCCGAGCATTTCTGCGGTGAGGCCCATCATGCCCGACGCTTTTGCCGCGTACAGCGACATGTGCGGGTTGGGATCGACGCCGTGCATCATGCTCACGTGGCCCATGTGCTCCACGCCGCCTACCACGAACACATCACCGTTGCCGGTCATGATCGCCTGCGCGGCGGTGTGCAGCGCGCTCATCGACGAACCGCACAGGCGGCTCACGGTCTGGCCCGCTGCAGTGTGAGGGATCTGGGTCATCAACGACGCCATGCGCGCGATGTTCCAGCCCTGCTCCAGGGTCTGGTTGACGCAGCCCCAGATCACGTCTTCGACTTCGTTGGGGTCGACCTTGACGTTGCGCTCCAGCAATTTGCTGATCAGGTGCGCCGACATGTCCTCGGCGCGGGTGTTGCGGTGCATGCCGCCCTTGGAGCGGCCCATCGGGGTGCGACCGAAGTCGACAATCACGACGTCTCTTGGATTCAAGCTCATAAATAGTCTCGCTCTAATGTCCGGGGGCGCTTAACCGAAGAAGCTCTGGCCATTTTTGGCCATTTCACGCAGCTTGGCGGTCGGGTGGTACAGCGGGCCCAGATCGGCGTATTTGTCAGCCAGGGCAACGAACTCGGCCACACCGATCGAGTCGATGTAACGCAGCGCACCGCCACGGAACGGAGGGAAACCAATACCGTACACCAGGCCCATGTCGGCTTCGGCGGCGGTTTCGACGATGCCGTCTTCCAGGCAGCGCACGGTTTCCAGGCACAGGGCGATCATCATCCAGTTGACGATGTCCTCGTCGGACACCTCACGCTGCTCGTAGATGACCGGCGCCAGCACTTCGTGCACCGACGGGTCGGCCACTTTCTTCTGCTTGCCCTTCTTGTCGGCCTCGTAGGCGTAGAAGCCCTTGCCGTTCTTCTGACCCAGGCGCTTGGCCTCGTACAGCGCGTCGATCGCCGAACGGCGGTCGTCTTTCATGCGGTCCGGGAAGCCTTCAGCCATCACGTCGCGACCGTGGTGGCCGGTGTCGATGCCGACCACGTCCATCAGGTACGCCGGGCCCATGGGCCAGCCGAACTTTTCCATCACCTTGTCGATGCGCACAAAGTCCACGCCGGCGCTGACCAGCTTGGCGAAACCGCCGAAGTAGGGGAACAGCACGCGGTTGACCAGAAAGCCCGGGCAGTCGTTGACCACAATCGGGTTCTTGCCCATTTTCTTGGCGTAGGCCACGGTGGTGGCAACGGCCAGCTCGCTGGACTTCTCGCCACGGATCACTTCCACCAGCGGCATCATGTGCACCGGGTTAAAGAAGTGCATGCCGACGAAGTTTTCCGGGCGCTTGAGGGCCTGAGCCAGCAGCGTGATGGAAATGGTCGAGGTATTGGAGGCCAGGATGGTGTCGTCCTTGACCTGCGCTTCCACTTCGGCCAGTACGGCCTGCTTGACCTTCGGGTTTTCGACGACGGCTTCGACCACCAGATCGACGTGACCGAAGTCACCGTAAGACAGCGTAGGACGAATGCCGTTAAGCACTTCAGCCATTTTCGCCGCGGTCATGCGACCTTTGTCCACGCGGCCGACCAGCAGCTTGGCGGCTTCCGCCAGGCCTTGCTCGATACCGTGCTCGTTGATGTCTTTCATCAGGATCGGCGTGCCCTTGGACGCCGACTGATAGGCGATACCGCCGCCCATGATCCCGGCGCCGAGTACGGCAGCCTGTTTCACGTCTTTGGCGATCTCGTCGTAGGCCTTGGCTTTTTTCTTCAGTTCCTGATCGTTCAGGAACAGGCCGATCAGGCTCTGGGCCGCCGAGGTCTTCGCCAGCTTGACGAAACCGGCCGCTTCCACTTCCAGGGCCTTGTCGCGACCGAAGTTCGCTGCCTTCTGAATGGTCTTGATCGCTTCAACCGGCGCCGGGTAGTTAGGGCCGGCCTGACCCGCCACGAAACCCTTGGCGGTTTCGAACGACATCATTTGCTCGATGGCGTTGAGCTTGAGTTTTTCCAGCTTCGGCTGCCGCTTGGCCTTGTAGTCAAATTCGCCGCTGATGGCGCCCTTGATCAGGTTCAGCGCAGCTTCAGCCAACTTGTCAGGGGCAACCACAGCATCGACGGCACCGACTTTCAGTGCGTCTTCAGCGTTGTTTTCCTTGCCGGCGGCGATCCACTCGATGGCGTTGTCGGCACCGATCAGGCGCGGCAGGCGCACGGTGCCGCCAAAGCCCGGGTAGATGCCCAGCTTGACTTCGGGCAGGCCGACTTTGGCAGTCGCCGACATCACGCGAAAGTCTGCGGCCAGGCACATTTCCAGGCCGCCGCCCAGCGCGATGCCGTTGATCGCGGCAACGGTAGGTACGTTGAGGTCTTCGAAATCGCTGAAAATCTTGTTGGCTTCGAGGTTGCCGGCCACAAGCTCCGCATCGGGAAGCTTGAAGTTGTCGACGAATTCGGTGATGTCAGCGCCGACGATGAACACGTCCTTGCCGCTGGAGACGATCACGCCCTTGACCGAAGCATCCGCTTTGATGGTGTCTACGGCCTGACGCAGTTCGTTCAGGGTTAGACGGTTGAACTTGTTGACGGACTCACCCTTGAGGTCGAATTTCAATTCGACGATGCCACTTTCAAGAGCCTTAACCGTGATGGCTTTACCTTCGTAAATCATCAACTGATCTCCACGATATGGAAGCTGAACAGTACACACTGGACGCTGGCCTAGGGTTGGACATTGAGGTTTTGCCCAATGTTCACGCCCATCCGCCAGGCACACCCGCCAATGCGATAGTCGGGATTATGTATGAAGCATCTGACAGACAAACGCTCAATTCATACGCCCGTTTGATTTGGGTACGCCACCTTCATCCAATTCCGGGCAATTGTCAATCGCTCCAAAGGCCAGGAAAAACACGACTTTCCAGTCATTTCAGGAACCACAACCCTAGCCCCGCACAGAGGGAATATTCAATTATTCACTGAATCAATAATGCAGGGATTATGCAAAAGGGCTGTACAGAACAGGTAAGCCCGCTAGGCTAGCGAGTACCTTACTGCGCCAGGATGAACATCCGACGCGACAAACAGCATTACCGGCCTGCCTGGCCAACTCCAGCCCGATGATGAATGTCGGGCTTTTTATCGCGCGGCTTTCAGGCCAGGGCCTTGAGCAACGCGTCGATGTCTCTGAGTACACCCGCCTCGCCCTTTTCGCCCCAGTAAACGGCGATCATCTGCTTGTCCGCTTCGACCTTGTAGACATTGGCCGGCAGCGTTGCAAAATGCGCCAGCAAGGCCTCCTCCACGCACACCTCGCGCCACTGGTTGACCCACACGCCTGGCTCCAGCTGCCAGTAGCTCCAAAGGGCCGGCGCACTGCCGCGTCGTGGCCGGCAATACTGCGCACACGGGCTTGGCGGCTCGTGCTTGAGCCAGTGCGGCCACTCCTGCGGCGCCAGTTGCATGGCCAGGCCGATGCGTCGCGCCTCCATGCGCAGGGCCATGCGTCCGCTCTGCTGGCGCGACGGGCGCAGCCAAGCCAGGGGGCTTAAAACCACCGCAAGGATTGACACCACTATCCACACCGTCATATGTGTACTCCCGAATTTCTAGATGAGCGGATTTGACCTGACGCAACCCCATCCGCTTGAAAGCAGCCATACTGAACTTATTGCAGTCCCTTGGAGGAACGCCTCATGCCCTACAAACATATTCTGGTCGCTGTCGATCTGACCGAAGAGTGCGATCCGGTGATCAAGCGCGCGCAGGAATCTGCACTGGCCAATGGCGCCATATTGTCGCTGGTGCATATCGTCGAGCCCATGGCCATGGCCTTTGGCGGTGACGTACCGATGGACCTTTCCCAGTTGCAGCAACAACAATTTGACCAGGCCAAGGAGCGCCTGGACCGTTTGATTCTCAAATACCCTCACCTGAAAAAGGACGACTGCCACCTGACATACGGCCAACCGCGCCAGGAAATCCACCACTTGGCCAAGGAAAAGGCGTGCGACTTGATCGTGGTGGGTAGCCATGGTCGTCACGGTTTGGCGTTGTTGCTGGGCTCTACTGCCAATGATGTTCTGCACGGCGCGCCGTGCGATGTACTGGCCGTCAAGCTGGTAAAAAATTCGTAAGACCGATGGCCCCTCCCACATTTTGAATCGCACTTCATATAGAAAACCCGGTGTTCATCAGATGAACACCGGGTTTTTTATTGCCCAGCAATCACTCAGGCATCCAGCTCGGCCCAACGCTCAACCAGCACTTCCAGCTCCTGGTTCAACGTCTCCAGGGAGGCGATGACCTTGGCGGTGTCTGCCGCCGGGCGCAGGTAGAAACCCGCATCAGCCATTTCTGCTTCGACTGCGGCGATCTGCTGCTCCTTGGCCTCGATCTCTCCCGGCAAGGCTTCCAGCTCGCGCTGCAGCTTGTAGCTGAGTTTCTTCCTGGCCGCCGGCGCTGCGTCCTGCGCGGGCGCAGGTGCGGCCGCCACCGGTGCAACCACGGCGGAGGTCAGGTCGGCCTTGCCGGACTTGCTCTCGGTCACGCCCAGCAGACGCGGCGAGCCGCCCTGGCGCAGCCAGTCCTGATAACCACCGACGTATTCACGCACCTTGCCTTCACCTTCGAAGACCAGCGTGCTGGTGACCACGTTGTCGAGGAATGCCCGGTCGTGACTGACCATCAGTACGGTGCCGTTGAAGGTCAGCAGCACTTCTTCCAGCAGTTCGAGGGTTTCCACGTCGAGGTCGTTGGTCGGTTCATCGAGCACCAGCAGGTTGGCCGGCTTGCTGAACAGCTTGGCCAGCAACAGGCGCGCACGCTCACCGCCGGACAACGCCTTGACCGGCGTGCGCGCACGCTGGGGGCTGAACAGGAAGTCGCCGAGGTAGCTCAGAACGTGGCGGCTCTGGCCGTCGATGTCGATAAAGTCGCGGCCTTCGGCAACGTTGTCGATCACGGTTTTTTCCAGGTCCAACTGGTGACGCAACTGGTCGAAGTAGGCCACGTCGATACGCGTGCCCTCTTCCACCTTGCCGCTGGTCGGTTGCAGGCCATTGAGCATCAGTTTGAGCAAGGTGGTCTTGCCGGTGCCGTTGGCGCCCAGCAGACCGATACGGTCGCCGCGTGCCAGCACCATGGAGAAGTCCTTGATCAGCAACGGACCGCCCGGGTGATGGAAGCTGACGTTCTCCAGCACCATTACCTGCTTGCCCGACTTGTCAGCGGTGTCCAGCTGGATATTGGCCTTGCCGGTACGCTCGCGACGCTCACCACGCTCAACACGCAAGGCCTTGAGTGCGCGCACACGGCCCTCGTTACGGGTGCGGCGCGCCTTGATGCCCTGGCGGATCCAGACTTCTTCCTGGGCCAGCTTCTTGTCGAACAGCGCATTGGCGGTTTCTTCAGCGGACAGCGCAGCCTCTTTGTGCACCAGGAAGCTGGCGTAGTCGCCGTTCCAGTCGATCAGACCACCACGGTCCAGCTCGAGGATGCGCGTGGCCAGGCTCTGCAGGAACGCCCGGTCGTGCGTGATGAACAGCACGGCGCCCTGGAAGTCCTTGATGGCTTCTTCAAGCCAGGCGATAGCGCCGATGTCCAGGTGGTTGGTCGGCTCGTCGAGCAGCAGCAGATCCGGCTCGGACACCAGCGCCTGGGCCAGCAGTACGCGACGACGCCAGCCGCCGGACAACTCAGCGAGGGTCTTGTCGGCCGGCAACTGCAGGCGGCTGAGGGTGCTGTCGACCAGTTGCTGCAAGCGCCAGCCGTCACGGGCTTCCAGCGCCTGCTGCACGTGCATCAGCTTGTCCAGGTCTTCTTCGGTGACGCAGTTCTGCGCCAGGTGATGGTATTGCGCGAGCAACTCGCCCACGCCATCGAGGCCTTCGGCGACCACGTCGAACACTGTCCGTCCGTCGGCCACCGGCAATTCCTGCGGCAATTCGCCGATCTTGAGGCCCGGAGCGCGCCAGACAGAGCCGTCATCGGGCTTCTGATCGCCCTTTACCAGCTTCATCATGCTCGACTTGCCGGTGCCGTTGCGGCCGATGATGCACACCCGCTCACCACGGGCGATCTGCCAGGACACCTTGTCCAACAACGGCATAGCGCCGAAAGCAAGGGACACATCGCTGAATTTGAGCAGGGTCATACACTTCTCCAAAAACCGGGCGCGCATTCTACCTGAGTTGAGGGTCGGATGCGGTCGGCTTTTTCGATGTCGACACGTTCTGTAGGACATTTCCGTCGAACTTGAACGAACCTCCCGGCAAAGCTTTCGCCGGTCGCTGGCAAAAGGCTAAGCTAGGGGCAATCAGTGTCGGCGGTGCCGGTGCTAGTCGTGATTTCTCTGCACGGACGTCTCATGCGCAGTCGCCTTTTCAACTTTTTATCCTGTCTGCTTCTTTCCGCCACCGCCGCCCAATCCGCCCAGGCCGTGGACCTCACCACCCAACGTCAATACTACGATGAAGCCAAACGTGCGCTGGCCAAGGGCGATACCGGCCCCTACATGCAATACAGCCAGGCGCTGGCCGACTATCCGCTGACGCCCTACCTGGCCTATGACGAATTGACCGCGCGCCTTAAAAGCGCGAGCAACGAGGAAATCGAGCAGTTCCTCGCCAAAAACGGCGACCTGCCCCAGGCCAACTGGATGAAGCTACGTTGGTTGCGCTGGCTCGCCGAACGTGGCGACTGGCAGACCTTTGAAAAGTACTACGACACCAAGCTCAATTTTGTTGAGCTGGACTGCCTGCACGGCCAATACCAGCTCACCCACAACCTGAAGGCCGAAGGCTACAAGACCGCCGAAAAGCTGTGGATGACCGGCAAAACCCAACCCTCCGCCTGTGATGTCACCTTCGGCCAGTGGGCGGCAGCCGGGCAACTTACCGAACAGAAAATCTGGGACCGCACCAAGCTCGCCGCCGAAGCGCGTAACTACGCGCTGGCCAATAGTCTGGTGAAAACCCTGCCCACCCTCGGCGCCCAGGGCCGCTTGATGGTGGATGTGGCGCAAAAGCCCGACATGCTCAGCGACCCGTCACGCTTCCTGCCGGCCAACGAGGCCATGTCCGATGCCGTGGGCCTGGGCCTGCGTCGTTTGGCACGCCAGGACCCGGACAAAGCCATGGCCCTGCTCGACGGCTACGCCAGCAGCATGCACTTTTCCCGTGACGAAAAAGTGTCGATCGCCCGCGAAATCGGCCTGACTCTGGCCCGCCGCTATGACCCGCGCGCCCTCGACGTGATGACCCAGTACGACCCCGAACTGCGCGACAACACGGTATCCGAATGGCGCCTGCGCCTGCTGCTGCGCCTGGCACGTTGGGAAGAGGCCTACCAGCTCACCCGCAAACTGCCACAGGACCTGGCTACCACTAACCGCTGGCGCTACTGGCAGGCCCGCAGCCTGGAACTGGCCGAGCCGAAAAATCCGCAAGCCATGGTGCTGTACAAAAACGTCGCCAAGGAACGGGATTTCTACGGTTTCCTCGCCGCCGACCGCTCCAGGTCGCCGTACCAGCTCACCAACAAACCGCTGGTGATGAGCCAGGCGCTGATGAACAAGGTGCGCAATACACCGGGCGTGCGCCGCGCAATGGAGTTCTATGCGCGTGGCCAGATCGTCGACGGGCGCCGCGAGTGGTATCACGTCAGCCGTCACTTCAACCGCGATGAAATGGTCGCCCAGGCCAGGCTGGCCTACGACATGAAATGGTACTTCCCGGCGATCCGCACCATCAGCCAGGCGCAGTACTGGGATGACCTGGACATCCGCTTCCCCATGGCCCACCGCGACACCCTGGTGCGCGAAGCCAAGGTGCGTGGTTTGCATTCGAGCTGGGTGTTCGCCATCACCCGCCAGGAAAGTGCGTTCATGGACGACGCGCGCTCCGGCGTCGGCGCCAGCGGCCTGATGCAACTGATGCCGGGCACCGCCAAGGAGACCGCGCGCAAATTCAGCATCCCCCTGGCCTCACCGGCCCAGGTGCTCGACCCTGACAAGAACATCCAGCTCGGCGCCGCCTACCTGAGCCAGGTGCACAGCCAATTCAACGGCAACCGCGTGCTCGCCTCCGCCGCCTACAACGCCGGCCCAGGCCGCGTACGCCAGTGGCTGCGCGGTGCCGACCACCTGAGTTTCGACGTGTGGGTGGAAAGCATCCCGTTCGATGAAACCCGTCAGTATGTGCAGAACGTGCTGTCTTATTCGGTGATCTACGGACAGAAGCTCAATTCGCCACAGCCGTTGGTGGATTGGCATGAGCGCTATTTCGACGATCAGTAATAGCCAAATGTGAAAGCGCGCTTATCGTGGCGAGCGGGCTTGCCCTAATGCCGTTCAGTTAAGCGCAGATTCCCTGTGGCGAGCAGGCTTGTCCTGCGTTGGGCTGCGCAGCAGCCCCAAAGCCAGGCGCTGAGCCGTATCAGGTACACCGCGTTTTGCTTGATTGGGGGCGCTTCGCACCCCAACGCGGGGCAAGCCCGCTCGCCACAGGAGTGTGGCTGCCTGAAACGTGGGGTGTATCCACAAGCGTGGCGCTACTTGTCCACACTGAACTGCAACGCCGCCAAGCGCGCGTACAGCGCATTGCTCGCAATCAACTGCTGGTGCGTGCCGACCGCCACCAGCTTGCCCTGGTCCATCACCGCAATCCGGTCCGCATTCTTTACTGTCGCCAGCCGATGCGCGATCACCAGGGTGGTGCGGCCCTGCATCAGTTGCGGCAGCGCCTGCTGGATCAGGTGTTCGCTCTGGGCGTCGAGGGCGCTGGTGGCTTCGTCCAGCAGCAGGATCGGTGCGTCCACCAGCAGCGCGCGGGCAATGGCCAGGCGTTGGCGCTGGCCACCGGACAGTCCCAGCCCGCTTTCGCCCAGGTGCGTCTGGTAGCCGTCGGGCATTTGCAGGATGAAGTCGTGGGCATGGGCGATACGCGCCGCGGCCTCAACCTGTTCACGGGTGGCGGACGGATTGCCGTAGCGGATGTTGTCTTCGACGCTGCCGAAAAACAGCGCCGGGTTCTGTGAAACAAGCGCGAAGTGGCGGCGCAGGTCCAGAGGGTCGAGTTCGGTCAGCGCGTGGCCTTCAAGCGAAATGCGACCGTGCTGCGGGTCGTAGAAACGCAGCAGCAGGTCGAACAGCGTCGACTTGCCCGCGCCGGAGGGGCCGACCAGTGCCAGGGTTTCGCCGGGGTTGATGCTCAGGCTCAAGCCGTCGATGGCGTAAGTGTCCGGGCGCGACGGGTAGGCAAAGCGCAGGTCCTGCAATTCCAGGCGCCCGCTGACACGCTCCGGCAAGCGCACCGTGCCCTCCACCGGGGCTTTAATCTCGTTGCTCGACTGCAACAACTCACCGATGCGCTCGGCCGCACCGGCGGCGCGTTGCAGCTCACCGAGCACTTCGCTCAGGGTGCCGACGGCGCTGCCGACAATCAGGCTGTAAAACACGAACGCAGCCAGCTCGCCCCCGGAAATGCGCCCGTTGATCACGTCCATGCCGCCCACCCACAGCATCACGCCCACGGCACCGAGCACCAGCATGATCACCAGGGTAATCAGCCAGGCACGCTGGGCGATGCGTTTGCGCGCGGTGGCGAAAGCCTCTTCCACGGTCACGGCGAAGCGCTGCTCGTCCTGCACCTGGTGGTTGTAGGCCTGCACCGTCTTGATCTGGCCGAGGGTCTCGGACACGTAGCTGCCCACATCGGCTATGCGGTCCTGGCTCTGCCGCGAGAGGCTGCGTACACGCCGCCCGAAAATCAGGATCGGCGCCAGCACCAGCGGCAGCGCCACCACCACGATGCTGGTGAGCTTGGGGTTGGTGACAAACAGCAGCACGATGCCGCCGATGACCATCAGCGCATTGCGCAAAAACAGCGAGAGCGACGAGCCGATCACCGATTGCAGCAAGGTGGTGTCGGTGGTCAGGCGCGACTGGATTTCCGAGCTGCGGTTGTTCTCATAGAAGCCTGGGTGCAGGTAGATCAGGTGGTTGAACACCTGCCGGCGAATGTCCGCCACCACCCGCTCGCCGATCCACGACACCAGGTAGAACCGCGCAAACGTGCCCACTGCCAGGCCCAGCACCAGCAGCATGAACAGGCCGATGGACTGATTGAGCAGGTGCGGGGATTGCGTCATGAAACCCTGGTCCACCAACAGGCGAATACCCTGCCCCATGGATAAGGTGATGCCGGCGGTAACGATCAGCGCCAGCAAGGCACCGAGCGCCTGCCAGCGATAGGGCGCGATAAAGCGACTGGCCAGGCGAATCGCACGGCGTTGACGGACTGAGAACATGAGGGCATTACCGATGGGGAACCTGTACTCAACATTGGGGGAACTTGGGCGAATAACAATGAGTCAGGTTAATTATGCCCAGCGAACCGGGCTCCTAGAGGCTATCGGTCTAACGCGCGACTGGAAATCCATGGTGGTTTCTGGTGCACTTGTCGTTCGAACCGGTGAGTGTGCAGGGAGTTGTCACAGCGCGGTCACGCGGGGGTTTTAGAATAGGGACACAACCTGATGAGGAGACAGGCCATGACCTTGCAAAACAGCAGCAATGCCAAGATTGAAGTGATCCGCCAACCGCAGCAGTTGCCTTGCTCGTATATCGACGCCAAGGGCCGCGAAGTACAGATTACCGAAGAGATGATCCAGCAAGCCTGCAGCGAACTGGAGCAGCGATTGGTCAAGCCTGCCCAATGAGGCGAGCGCCAACGCTCTTGTAAACCCGGCCTTGATGGCCGGGTTTTTTATGGGCGCTTAAACGACCTCGGCGCCCAACGCGCGCGCAATGTTCGACAGCACCGGCGACTGGCCATTGATCCGCACCTTCAAGCCATCGATTTCGCGGCGTTCGGGGTAATGCTTGCGCAGCAGGTCGAAGGCCTTGCGCTGCTCCTGCACGGTTCCCACCAGGCTGCGGCGGAAATCCGCATCATCGCGCCGCGGGTCGTACACGCTGCGGCACAGCGTGGCCAGTGCCCAGGCCGGGTCGGTGGATGCATTCAACTGCACCTCGGCCAACCACGGCTGCGGCAGCAGGTCACTCAGGGCAATGCCGGGCGCCTGGCCAAGGTACGCGCACAACGCCTGATAGATCTGCGCCGTACCGCGCTGCTTGCCGTCCAGGCTGTAGCCGGCGATATGCGGCGTCGCCAGTACACAGAGGTCGGCCAGGTCGACGTCCACTTCCGGTTCGCCCTCCCACACATCCAGCACGGCCTGCAGGTCTTCACGCTCCAGCAGCACCTCGCGCAGGGCGGCGTTGTGCACCACGGGGCCGCGGCTGGCGTTGATCAGCCAGGTGCCGGGTTTGAGCTGCCGCAGACGCTCGCGATCGAACAGGCGCCAGGTTGCACCATTGCCGGACTTGATCAGCGGCGTGTGCAGGCTGATCACATCGCACTGCTCGATGATCTGGTCCAGGCTCACGTAGTCTGCGTCTTCGGCGATCTGCCGTGGCGGGTCGCACACCAGCACGTTCCAGCCCAGCCCCTTGAGCACCTTGAGCAGCCGCCCGCCCACTTCACCGGCACCGACGATGCCGTAGGTGCGCTGGGCGAGGTCGGCGCCTTCGATTTCAGCCAGGGTCTGCAGGCTGCCGAGCACGTAGTCCACCACGCCGCGCGCGTTGCAACCGGGGGCGCTGGACCAGTGAATGCCGGCCTGCTGGAAGTAGTCGAGGTCCAAGTGATCGGTGCCGATGGTGCAGGTGCCGACGAACTTGACGTGGCTGCCCTCGAGCAAGGCCCGATTGACGTTAGTCACCGAGCGCACCAGCAGCACGTCGGCCTGCTCGACCGTGGCGCGGTCGATGGCGCGGCCGGACACGCGGCGAATCTCACCAAAGCCCTGGAAAAACTCATCGAGCAGCGGAATATTCTCGTCGGCAACAATCAGCATGGCGGGGCTCCTTTGGCGGAACGGCAGTGTACAGCCTTGCGATCTGACTCACACTGAAGAACCCCTCCCACCTCTGGCCGACGCCGTTTACAAATCCCCAACACAGGTTTTTTCCTGACCATTGCGTCAACGCGTAGAATCCGCGGTCCTTGCGCTTTGCCTTTGATTGGACATCTGTACGTGAACACTGCCACCGCCCCTCTCACCCGCCCCGCCCGCATCCGCCGGGAAGTGCGCGGCCTGCTGACGCTTGCCCTGCCGATCATGATCGGTCAACTGGCCACCACCGCGATGAGCTTCGTCGACGCGGTGATGGCCGGGCGGGTCAGCCCTGAGGACCTGGCGGCGGTGGGCCTGGGCAACTCGATCTGGATTCCGGTGTACCTGCTGATGACCGGCACCCTGCTGGCCACCACGCCCAAAGTCGCCCAGCGTTACGGCGCGGGCCAGTTCAGCGAGATCGGGCCGCTGGTGCGTCAGTCCCTGTGGCTGGCGGTGGTGGTCGGTCTGTGCGGCGCGCTGTTGCTGCTGTGCGCCGAGCCGGTGCTGCAGGCGATGAAGGTTGAGCCCGACCTGATCGCGCCCTCCATGGGCTACCTGCATGGCATCGCCGCCGGCATGCCGGCGATTGCGCTGTATTACGTGCTGCGCTGTTTCAGTGACGGCCTGGGCCGCACCCGGCCGAGCATGGTCATGGGCCTGTGCGGCCTGGCGCTGAACATCCCGCTGAACTACATCTTCATTTACGGCCACTTCGGTGTGCCGGCCATGGGCGGCGTGGGCTGCGGCTGGGCCACGGCGATTGCAATGTGGGTGATGATGCTCGGCCTGGCCTGTTGGACTCGCTGGGGCGCGGCCTACCAGAGCAGCGAACTGTTCAAGCGTTTCGACTGGCCGCAATGGGCGGTGATCAAACGCGTGCTGGGCATTGGCCTGCCGATTGGCGTGGCGATCTTTGCCGAGTCGAGCATTTTTGCCGTGATCGCCCTGTTGCTCGGCAGCCTTGGCGCCACCGTGGTGTCGGGCCATCAGATCGCGCTGAACGTCAGCTCGCTGGTGTTCATGATCCCCTACTCCCTGAGCATGGCCGTGACCGTGCGCGTCGGCCAGGCCCTGGGCCGTGGCGAACCCCGTGAGGCGCGCTTTGCCGCCGGAGTCGGCATGGGCACGGCGCTGGCCTATGCCTGCCTGTCCTGCAGCCTGATGCTGCTGTTTCGCGAGCAGATCGCGGCGATCTATACGCCGGACCCGGTGGTGATCCACCTCGCCTCGACGCTGATCGTGTTTTCCGCGCTGTTCCAGTTTTCGGACTCGATCCAGGTCACCGCCGCCGGTGCGTTGCGCGGTTACCAGGACACCCGGGTGACCATGGTGCTGACCTTGTTCGCCTATTGGGGCGTGGGCCTGCCGGTGGGCTACGCCCTGGGGCTCACCGACTGGCTGGGCGCAGCCAGCGGCCCGAGCGGCTTGTGGCAAGGCCTGATCGTCGGCTTGAGTTGCGCCGCAGGCATGTTGCTGGTGCGCCTGGCGCGCAGTGCACGCCGACGTATTCACGCCGGTAAGGCGCGGGTTTAATCGACTTTCTTGCGAATCCAGTACAGGTAGGTGCCGGCCTCTTCTTTCTGTTCAACCAGTTCGTGGTCCAGGAACACACAGAACTTGGGAATATCGCGACGGGTGGAAGGGTCGGTCGCGATCACCTTGAGCAGGCCGCCTGGCGCCAGGTCACGGATGTGCTGGTGCAGCATCATCACCGGCTCCGGGCAGTTGAGGCCGGTGGCGTCGAGGGTGCCGTCAATGGGTAATTCACTCATACATCACTCCTGAAACACACCCGCTCCAGTGTGGGAGCGGGTTTGCCCGCGATGACGGGGGCACATTCAACATAATTTCGACAGCTATACCGCTATCGCGGGCAAGCCCGCTCCCTCAGGGGCGGTCAGTGTCTCTTGGGTTTCCTTGCAGACTCAAGCCGACGCAGGTGGCAGGTCACCTCCTCCCGGTCGTGATACAGCTGCTTGCAGCCAATCTCCACACGAATACCGCGCGCCTTGAAGCCCTCTTCGATCCGCTCCAGCAGGCGTTTGACCTCGGCATAACGCTGCTTCATCGGCAGCTTCAGGTTCACCACCGCCTCGTGGCAATGGCCTTCGCCGATCCAGGTTTCCAGCAGCGCGGCATTGCGCGCCGGTTTCTCGACAATGTCACACACCATCCAGTCCACCGGCTGTTTTGGCACGAAGGTGAAACCGTCGGCCATCAAGTGCTGCACCAGGCCCGTGTCCATCAGGCTTTCGGCCATGGGGCCGTTGTCGATGGCGGTCACCAGCATGCCCCGGTTGACCAGTTGCCAGGTCCAGCCGCCGGGGGCGGCGCCGAGGTCGACACCGGTCATGTCGCCGTGCAGGCGCTCGTCCCACTGGTCGCGGGGGATAAAGTGATGCCAGGCCTCTTCCAGCTTCAGGGTCGAGCGGCTGGGCGCGTCACGCGGGAATTTCAGACGCGGGATGCCCATCGGCCACATCGCCGAATTGTTCGACTCGGCCAGACCCATGAACACTTCGCGGCCACTTTTGAAGGTCAGCAGCAGGCGTGGCTTGCTCGGGTCGTCCACCAGCTTGCCGGCATTGAGCAGGGCCTTGCGCAGGTGCACTTCGAATTTTTTGCAGAAGTTCGACAGCTCCTTGCCGTCGTTGGTGTCAACCATCTCCAGCCACAGGCTGCCGCACACCGGGAATGGATGCAGGTGCGCGAGGATCACGCTGATGCGGTCGGTTTCCGGCAGGTCGATGAACACCCCGCGCGCCCACTGCCGGGGGAAGATCAATTCGGCGAAGCGCTGGCCGTGCATCAGGCGCTGGGCGCCGTCGTCCTCGGTGCAGACGAACTCGGCGCAGGCGCTGCCGGTCTTGGCCTTGGCGTAACCGGAAACGTTAAGGCGCGCGGCATGCTCGGCGATCTCGGAGCAGACTTCGCCCTCGAAACCTGGACGGCAGTGCATAAAAAGGGTGTTCATTGAATCTCCTGGCACCGGCTTGCTGTCGTGCAAGGCCTGTCATGAAAACGCGCGCATGATAGCCGAGTTCGGAACCTTGGACTTCACCCGGCAGTCCAGTTATTAGCCTGCTACTCAAAACAGGGCTAAGTTAAACGCTCTGTTCGTCCCGCCAGGTCCGTAGCCGTGCGGACCATAAGGAGTCGTGTCATGTCATCCCTTGATAGCCTGAGAACCCTTAAGACCCTGCAAATCGACAACAAGACCTACCACTATTTCAGCCTGCCCGAGGCCGCCAAGAGCCTGGGCGACCTGGACAAGCTGCCGATGTCGCTCAAAGTGCTGCTGGAAAACCTGCTGCGCTGGGAAGACGACAAGACCGTCACCGGCGCCGACCTCAAGGCCATCGCCGCCTGGCTCAAAGAGCGCCAGTCCGACCGCGAGATCCAGTACCGCCCCGCCCGCGTCCTGATGCAGGATTTTACCGGCGTACCTGCCGTGGTCGACCTCGCCGCCATGCGCGCCGCCGTGGCCAAGGCCGGTGGCGACCCGCAGCGCATCAACCCGTTGTCCCCCGTGGACCTGGTCATTGACCACTCTGTGATGGTCGACAAGTTCGGCAACGCCGACGCCTTCGAGCAGAACGTCGACATCGAGATGCAGCGCAACGGCGAACGCTACGCCTTCCTGCGCTGGGGCCAGAGCGCCTTCGACAACTTCAGCGTGGTGCCACCGGGCACCGGCATCTGCCACCAGGTCAACCTCGAATACCTGGGCCGCACCGTGTGGACCAAGGACGAAGACGGCCGCACTTACGCCTTCCCCGACACCCTGGTGGGCACCGACTCCCACACCACCATGATCAACGGCCTGGGCGTGCTCGGCTGGGGCGTGGGCGGTATTGAAGCGGAAGCGGCCATGCTCGGCCAGCCGGTGTCGATGCTGATCCCGGAAGTGATCGGCTTCAAGCTCACCGGCAAATTGAAAGAAGGCATTACCGCCACCGACCTGGTGCTGACCGTCACCCAGATGCTGCGCAAAAAAGGCGTGGTGGGTAAATTCGTCGAATTCTACGGCGATGGCCTGGCTGACCTGCCGCTGGCCGACCGCGCCACCATCGCCAACATGGCCCCGGAATACGGCGCCACCTGCGGGTTTTTCCCGGTGGACGACGTGACGCTGGACTACCTGCGCCTGTCCGGTCGCCCCAGCGAAACCGTGAAACTGGTGGAGGCCTACACCAAGGCCCAGGGCCTGTGGCGTAACGCAGGGCAAGAGCCGGTGTTCACCGACAGCCTGGCGCTGGACATGGGCAGCGTCGAAGCCAGCCTGGCCGGGCCGAAGCGCCCACAGGACCGCGTGGCGCTGCCGAATGTGGGCCAGGCGTTCAGCGATTTTCTCGACCTGCAATTCAAGCCGACCAACAAGGAAGAAGGCCGCCTTGAAAGCGAAGGCGGCGGTGGCGTGGCCGTGGGCAATGCAGACCTGGTGGGCGAGGCCGACTACGAATACGAAGGCACCACCTATCGCCTGAAAAACGGCGCGGTGGTGATCGCCGCCATCACGTCCTGCACCAACACCTCCAACCCCAGCGTGATGATGGCTGCCGGGCTGGTGGCAAAAAAGGCCGTGGAAAAGGGCCTGACCCGCAAGCCGTGGGTCAAGACCTCCCTGGCGCCGGGCTCCAAGGTGGTCACCGACTATTACCACGCCGCAGGCCTCACCCAGTACCTGGATAAACTCGGTTTCGACCTGGTGGGCTACGGCTGCACCACCTGCATCGGCAACTCCGGGCCGCTGCCCGAGCCGATTGAAAAAGCCATCCAGACCGCCGACCTCGCCGTGGCCTCGGTGCTGTCCGGCAATCGCAACTTCGAGGGCCGCGTGCACCCGCTGGTCAAAACCAACTGGCTGGCCTCGCCGCCCCTGGTGGTGGCCTATGCGCTGGCCGGCACCGTGCGTATCGATATCAGCAGCGAGCCGCTGGGTAACGATAAGGACGGCAATCCGGTGTACCTGAAAGACATCTGGCCGAGCAGCAAAGAGATCGCCGACGCCGTGGCACAAGTCACCACGGGCATGTTCCACAAGGAATACGCCGAAGTGTTCGCCGGTGACGAGCAATGGCAGGCAATCGAGGTGCCCCAGGCCGCTACCTACGTGTGGCAGCAGGACTCCACCTATATTCAGCACCCGCCGTTCTTCGACGACATTGCCGGCCCCCTGCCGGTGATCAAGGACGTCACGGGCGCCAACGTGCTGGCGCTGCTGGGCGACTCGGTGACCACCGACCACATCTCGCCTGCCGGCAACATCAAGGTCGACAGCCCCGCCGGGCGCTACCTGCAAGAGCAAGGCGTGGAACCGCGCGACTTCAACTCCTACGGCTCACGCCGGGGCAACCATGAAGTGATGATGCGCGGCACCTTTGCCAATATCCGCATCCGCAATGAAATGCTAGGCGGCGAAGAAGGCGGCAATACGTTGTACATCCCCACCGGCGAGCGCATGGCGATCTACGACGCAGCGATGAAATACCAGGCCGCAGGCACGCCGCTGGTGGTGATCGCCGGCCAGGAATACGGCACCGGCTCCAGCCGCGACTGGGCGGCCAAGGGCACCAACCTGCTGGGCGTCAAGGCAGTCATTGCCGAAAGCTTCGAACGGATTCACCGCTCCAATCTGGTGGGCATGGGTGTGTTGCCGTTGCAGTTCAAGCTGGATCAGAACCGCAAATCGCTCAAACTCACCGGCAAGGAGAAAATCGACATCCTCGGCCTCACCGACGTGGAGATCGTACCGCGCATGAACCTGACGCTGGTGATTACGCGGGAGGATGGCAGCAGCGAGAAAGTGGAAGTGCTGTGCCGGATCGATACGCTCAATGAAGTGGAATACTTCAAGGCCGGTGGCATCCTGCACTACGTGCTGCGCCAGTTGATCGCCTCATAAGCAACACTGGAGATGCAAATGTGGGAGGGGGCTTGCTCCCGATGACGGTGGGTCAGTCAGCTTGTTTGTAGCTGACCCACTGCCATCGGGAGCAAGCCCCCTCCCACATTTGATCTCCATTTGTCTGATACATATCACACCGCTTTGCTTTGGCTTTTGATCTTGATCTTGATCTTGATCTCAGGCGCCCCGTCAACCACGCTGGCCGCACGCAGGCTTGAATCCGTGGGTAACCCGGCAGGACGCCGGGTTAGCCGCGCTGGGCCAAGGATGGCCCATCGCGGCGGCCCACGGATTCAAGCCTGCGTGCGGGCACACCGAGCCTAAGCGAGGTGCCGAGTGGTGGGGCAAGAGCCCTTTTGGTTACTTTTGGCTGGGCCGGCATTCCGGGCTCTTTTCCAAAAGTGACCCGCCGTAAGGGCGGAACCCTACGTAGCCGTTACCGCAGCAACGGATATGTACACCAACACCAAGAGCCCCCATCCCCCACCAAATCAGCCAAACAACCACTTCCACAACAACACCAACACCACCACCGCCAGCACCGGCCGCGCAATCCGGTAAGCCTGGGGATACTTGCGCTTGAACTGTTTAACCCGACCGCTGAACCTGTCGCTGAACGTCTTGCTCCACGCATAAGCCTGGTTAATCCCACCCACCCGCTCATCATCCAGATTCTGCGGCGCAGTCGCGCGCCCCAGCTGCTTACTGACCCAACGGTTGAGACGGGTCATCAGACGGTTGCTCAGCGGACGTTCAATGTCGCAAAACAGGATCACCCGAGTCTGCTCGGTTTCGTTCTTCACCCAGTGCACATAGGTTTCGTCGAACATCACGTCTTCCCCATCGCGCCAGGCGTAAACCTGGCCGTCGACAAAGATGCGGCAATCGTCGGAGTTGGGCGTGGACAGGCCCAGGTGATAACGCAAGGACCCGGCAAACGGATCGCGGTGCGGGTTGAGGTGGCTGCCACCCGGCAACAGCGCAAACATCGCGCCCTTGACGTTGGGGATGCTGCTCACCAGCGCCACAGTCTTCGGGCACAGGGCCTCGGCCGACGGCAGCGGTTTGTCGTACCACTTGAGGTAGAAACGCTTCCAGCCCTTCTTGAAGAACGAACCGAAACCGGCGTCATTGTTCTTTTCGGCCGCGCGGATGTAACCCTCGTCAAACAGGTGCATGGCCTCTTCGCGGATCACTTCCCAGTTATCCTTGAGCACGTCCAGCTCCGGGAACTTGCTGCGGTCCAGGTAAGGTTTGGACGGTACCGCGGAGAACAGGTACATCAAGGCGTTATACGGGGCGAACAGCGCCGAATGGTTGACGAACTGGCGCAACATCGGCAAACGGGCCTTGCCGCGCAGGTGCACATACAGCGTACTGCCGATAAACAGCAGCAACACCGACAACTTGGCGGCCAAAGAAAAGGTCATGCAGCAACTCCTGAAAATAAGCGCCTGGCCAACAGCAGACGTAGCAGCCGGCCATGATAAACATTTGGACCAGTATGCAGAAGGCCCCGGCTGACCAGCTGACACAAATCAACCCCGGCGATCAGCCGGCAGTTGTGGTGAGCATCACGCCTGGTTCTCCTGATCGGTGAACAAGTCGCTGAACAACATGCTCGACAGGTAACGCTCACCCGAGTCCGGCAGGATCACCACGATGGTCTTGCCCTGCATCTCCGGTTTCTCGGCCAGACGCACGGCCACCGCCATCGCCGCGCCACAGGAGATACCGCAGAGGATGCCCTCCTCCTGCATCAGGCGCCGGGCCATGGCCTTGGATTCCTCATCGGTCACCCGCTCAACGCGGTCGACCATCGACAGGTCGAGGTTTTTGGGCACAAAACCGGCGCCGATCCCCTGGATCTTGTGCGGGCTCGGCTTGATCTCTTCACCGGCCAGCGCCTGGGTGATCACCGGCGACGCCATCGGTTCGACCGCCACCGACAGGATCGGCTTGCCCGCGGTGTGCTTGATGTAGCGCGACACACCGGTGATGGTGCCGCCGGTGCCCACGCCCGCCACCAGCACGTCCACCGCGCCGTCGGTGTCGTTCCAGATTTCCGGGCCGGTGGTTTTTTCGTGGATGGCAGGGTTGGCCGGGTTTTCGAACTGGGCCGGCATAAAGTAGGTGGCCGGGTCGCCGGCGACGATTTCAGCGGCTTTGTCGATGGCGCCTTTCATGCCTTTGGCCGGTTCGGTCAGCACCAGTTCGGCGCCCAGGGCCTTGAGCACCTTGCGCCGCTCGATACTCATGGACGCCGGCATGGTCAGCAGCAGTTTGTAGCCACGGGCCGCAGCGACAAAGGCCAGGCCGATACCGGTGTTGCCGGAGGTGGGCTCGACAATGGTCATGCCCGGCTTGAGTTTGCCGTTGCCTTCGGCGTCCCAGATCATGTTGGCGCCAATGCGGCACTTCACCGAATAGCCCGGGTTGCGCCCCTCGATCTTCGCCAGGATGGTCACGCCGCGCGGCGCAATGCGGTTGATCTGAACAAGAGGCGTGTTACCGATGGAGTGCGCGTTATCTGCAAAAATGCGGCTCATGACGGGTCCCTGGGGCAATGTGAACAAGGCCACAAGGGTATGCCTCAGGCTTTGAGGCGTCCAGTCGGCGGAACGTTGCGCCAGCTGCGGCAGTCCACACCCTATCTGCACGGAGGAGCCTTTCATGAAACGTCGCTACAGCTGGCCACTTTGGACCGTCGCCGCACTGGTGGTTTTCCTGGTGGCACTGAACATCGCCCTGCCCTATCTGGTGCGCAATTACCTGAACGAAAAGCTCGCCAACATGGGCGATTACCGTGGCGAAATTGCCGACGTGGACCTCGCGCTGTGGCGCGGCGCCTACCGGATCAACGGCCTGCAGATCGTCAAGGTGGACGGCAAGGTACCGGTGCCCTTCGTCAAGGCGCCGCTGATCGAGTTCGCGGTGAGCTGGCATTCGCTGTGGTACGACCATGCGGTGGTCGCCGAGGGGCATTTTGTGCGTCCGGAAATCAACTTCGTCGACGGCGGCGCCAACAAGGCCGCGTCCCAGACCGGTAAAGGCACCGACTGGCAGGAACAACTGAGCAAGCTGCTGCCGATCACCCTCAACGAAATGCGCATCGAAGACGGCAAGATCGCGTTCCACAACTTCACCTCCAAGCCAAAGGTCAATATCAACGCCACCGGGGTCAACGCCAGTTTCTACAACCTGACCAACGTGGTGGACGTGGAAGGCAAGCGCGACGCACGCTTTGAAGGCAAGGCGCTGCTGCAAGGCCAGGCACCTCTGGAAGCCAACGCCACCTTCGACCCACTGAGCGATTTCGAAGAGTTCGAGTTCCGCTTCCGTGCCCGCGACCTGCAACTGACGCGCATGAATGACTTCGCCTCGGCCTATGGCAAGTTCGATTTCAAGGCCGGCACCGGCGATGTAGTGATCGAAGCCCAGGCCGAGAAAGGCCAGCTGCGCGGCTATATAAAGCCGCTGCTGCGCGATGTGGAAGTGTTCGACTGGCAGCAGGATGTCGAAAACAAGGACAAGAATATCTTCCGTTCGATCTGGGAAGCCGTGGTCGGCGCCAGCGAGACGGTGCTCAAGAACCAGCGTAAAAATCAGTTCGCCACCCGCGTGGAATTGAGCGGCAGCGTGCATCAGCAGAATGTCAGCGCGTTTGGCGCGGTCATCGCGATCCTGCGCAATGGCTTCATCCAGGCCTTCAATGCCCGTTACGAACAACCCAAGCCGAGCGCCGATTAAAACGGTGAGAGGGACTTGCTCCCGAGGGCGGTGTGTCAGTTTATACATCCATGACTGAACCAACGCTATCGGGGGCAAGCCCCCTCCCACATTGATTGCATTGGCCGGGAATGAACGTGACCGTCCATTCAGAGACTGAATAACCCGTCTGCGTTCACAGTCGCCGGGGCCGCGCGGTATAGTCCGGGCATTGATGAATCCGAGGACACACCGATGAAGTTCGAAGGCACCCAGGCCTATGTGGCTACCGATGACCTGAAACTGGCCGTCAACGCCGCCATCACCCTGGAGCGGCCGCTGCTGGTCAAGGGCGAACCGGGCACCGGCAAGACCATGCTCGCCGAACAGCTGGCCGAATCCTTCGGCGCCCGGCTGATCACCTGGCACATCAAATCCACTACCAAGGCGCACCAGGGCCTCTACGAGTACGACGCGGTCAGCCGCCTGCGCGACTCGCAGTTGGGCGTGGACAAGGTGCACGACGTACGCAACTACCTGAAGAAAGGCAAGCTGTGGGAGGCCTTCGAGGCCGAAGAGCGGGTGATCCTGCTGATCGATGAAATCGACAAGGCCGATATCGAATTCCCCAACGACCTGTTGCAGGAACTCGACAAGATGGAGTTCTACGTCTACGAAATCGACGAGACCATCAAGGCGAAGAAACGCCCGATCATCATCATTACCTCCAACAACGAAAAAGAGCTGCCGGACGCGTTCCTGCGCCGCTGCTTCTTCCACTACATCGCCTTCCCCGACCGCACCACCCTGCAGAAAATCGTCGATGTGCACTACCCCGACATCAAGAAGGATCTGGTCAGCGAAGCGCTGGACGTGTTCTTCGACGTGCGCAAAGTGCCGGGCCTGAAGAAAAAACCTTCCACCTCCGAACTGGTCGACTGGCTCAAGCTGCTGATGGCCGACAACATCGGCGAAGCAGTGCTGCGCGAGCGCGACCCGACCAAAGCCATTCCGCCGCTGGCCGGCGCACTGGTCAAGAACGAGCAGGACGTGCAGTTGCTGGAACGGCTGGCGTTCATGAGCCGTCGCGGTAATCGCTGATGCTGCTCAACCTGTTCAATGAAATGCGCGCCGCCAAGGTGCCGGTGTCGGTGCGCGAGCTGCTTGACCTGATCAACGCGCTCAAACAACGCGTGACCTTCGCCGACATGGACGAGTTCTACTACCTGGCGCGGGCGATTCTGGTCAAGGACGAGCGGCATTTCGACAAGTTCGACCGCGCCTTCGGGGCCTACTTCAACGGCCTGGAAAAACTCGACGACCACCTGCAGGCGCTGATCCCCGAGGACTGGCTGCGCAAGGAGTTCGAACGCTCGCTGAGCGATGAGGAACGCGCGCAGATCCAGTCCCTCGGCGGCCTCGACAAGCTCATAGAGGCATTCAAGAAACGCCTGGAAGAACAGAAGGAACGCCACGCCGGCGGCAATAAGTGGATCGGCACCGGCGGCACCAGCCCGTTTGGTTCCGGCGGCTACAACCCGGAAGGCATACGCGTGGGCGATGCCGGCGAGCGCAAGGGCAAGGCCGTGAAGGTGTGGGACCAGCGCGAGTACAAGAACCTCGACGATCAGGTCGAGCTGGGCACGCGCAACATCAAGGTGGCCCTGCGCCGCCTGCGCAAATTCGCGCGCCAGGGTGCGGCCGAAGAGCTGGACATCGACGGTACCATCGATCACACCGCGCGCGACGCCGGCCTGCTGAATATCCAGATGCGCCCGGAACGGCGCAACACCATCAAGCTGTTGCTGCTGTTCGATATCGGCGGCTCGATGGACGCCCATGTGAAGATCTGCGAAGAGCTGTTCTCTGCGTGCAAGACCGAGTTCAAACACCTGGAGTACTTCTACTTCCACAACTTCGTGTACGAGTCGGTGTGGAAGAACAACCAGCGCCGCACCTCGGAGCGCACCTCAACCCAGGACCTGCTGCACAAGTACGGCGCCGATTACAAAGTGATCTTTATCGGCGACGCGTCGATGGCGCCCTATGAAATCACCCAGGCCGGCGGCAGCGTCGAACACTGGAACGAGGAGCCGGGCTATGTGTGGATGCAGCGCTTCATGGCCAAGTACAAGAAGCTGATCTGGATCAATCCGTACCCGAAGGACACCTGGGGCTATACGGCGTCGACGGGGATTGTGCGCGAGTTGGTGGAAGATCAGATGTACCCGCTGACGTTGCGCGGGCTGGAAGAAGGCATGCGCTTTCTATCCAAATAACGGTGGGAGTCCCCACTACCTCTTCGACGTAGCGCTGTCGCGCAGCAAACTGGGGCCTCTGTGGCGAGCGGGCTTGCCATTTCGGTCGGCTCTCAGGCCGCCGCGCTCTTGATCTTGATCTTGATCTTAGGCGCCCCGTCAAACACGCTGGCCGAACGCAGGCTTTGGAGCGTGGGTAACCCGGCAGGACGCCGGGTTAGCCGCGCTGGGCCATGGATGGCCCATCGCGGCGGCCCACGCTCCAAAGCCTGCGTTCGGGCACACCGAGCCTAGGCGAGGTGCCGAGTGTTGGGGCAAGAGCGTTTTGCTTACTTTTGCGCTTTTCAAAAGTGAGCCGCTGTAAGAGCGGAACCGCCAGCAGCCGTTACAGCAGAAACGGATATGTACACCGAAAAAGTCGCACCGCTCTTTGCTTTGAACATCACGCTGGCTTAACTGAACGGCATTGGGGGGCGCAGCGCCCCCAATCAAGGAAAACGCGGTGTACCTGACCCTGCCCGGAGCACGGCTTTGGGGCTGCTGCGCAGCCCAACGCAGGACAAGCCTGCTCGCCACAGGAAACTGGCTGCCTGAAATTTCAGGTTTTAAATCAAAAAGTTATTTTGTGTTTGATAAGAGGGGGCTGGCTCCCACAGTGGACCGAGCCGCTATTTAAAGGCCTTTGAGGTCACGCTCTTCAATCGGACGGCTCTGGCGCAGGCGCTTGCCGCCCAGCACCACCCAGTCGATCAGGCGGAACAGGCATTCGATGCCGAACGACAACAGCATCGCCCCACCCAACCCCCAGCCCATCGCTTCGGGGGTCAGCAGGATCTGGTAACTGTAGCCATTCCAGGTCTCCCGGCGAATGTCCGGGTCGGCGGCCACCGCCACCTGCAGGGCGCGGATGTACCAGGGGCCTTGCATGGCCTGGAACTGCTTGTCCAACGCAAGCTGGCGGTCAAGCATGGCACCCAGGCTGTTGGCGTCGCTCTGGAACACCGGGTCATCACTGGCGCGGTAATGGGCCACCAGCGCCTGCAGGTCGCCCTTGAAAAACTGCTGCGCGGTGGTCTCGAACCCGCGCAGGCCGGTCTGGGCCTCGATCAGGTGGGCTTCGACGCGCTTGGCGTAGTCGTTGATGAAACCCGGCACTTGCACGCCGACCAACAGGCCAATGGCAAACAGCACCAACCGCAGATAGCTGAGCAACATGGTCGATATCCTTACTCGGTAACGCCCTGGCTGACGCATTCACCGCGTCGCCACAGGCTCCATTGGCCCGGTTCGTAGCGGGTCCAGTTTTCGTTGTCGGTCAACGGTTCGGTGGCAATCACCGTCACCACGTCATTGGGCGTGGTTTCGGCCTGGAAATCGACGATCACGTCGACATCCTTCAAGCGCGCCGGGCCAAAGGGTGCGCGTCGGGTGATCTGCGCCAATTTAGTCGTGCAATAGCAAAACAGCCAGTCGCCGTCGCTGAGCAGGCAGTTGAATACGCCCTTGCTGCGGTATTCGGTGCAGGCGGCGATCAGGTCGGGCAGCACCTGCTCGATGTCCACCGGTTCAGGGAAGGCTTCGCGCACACGGTTGAGCAGATCGCAGAAGGCCGCTTCGCTGTCGGTGTCGCCCACCGGGCGGTAAAAAGTGGCGCGCGGATTGAACTGCGCCAGTTGGCCGTTGTGGGCGAAGCACCAGTTGCGGCCCCACAGCTCGCGCACGAACGGGTGGGTGTTGGCCAGGCTGACCTTGCCGACGTTGGCCTGGCGGATATGCCCGATCACCACTTCGCTCTTGATGGGATAACGCTGCACCAGCAGCGCGACTTCCGACTCGCTGCTCGCCGCCGGGTCCTGGAACAGGCGCAGGCCACGGCCTTCGTAAAAGGCAATGCCCCAACCGTCACGGTGCGGGCCGGTGCGCCCGCCGCGCTGCATCAGCCCGGTAAAGCTGAACACGATATCGGTGGGGACGTTGGCACTCATGCCCAATAATTCACACATGCCAGGGCTCTCGCTGCAACGTTAAAGGCGCGGTTCGACCCGCGTGCCGCTGGCGGGTGCCGGACGGTGGAAAGGCTCGTCGTCTTCAGCCGGCTCCTGGGCCAGCGCCGCATCGAACGCAGCCTTGCGCTCGCGGCGCGCATTGGCGGCGCGCTCGATGGGCCAGCGGATCAACACGATGACGATATACACGGCGAAGACGATCATCGTGTACATGAACAAATCGGAAATCGCCCGCCAGGCGTTGTTGCCGACCTTGAGCACCAGGTCCAGCGCGGTAATGGCCACGGCCGGCGCAAACTGGGTCTTGACCGGATCGACGATGGTCGGGCTGAACAGCAGCACCGCCATCAGCAATTGCAGTGGCTCGCGCAGCCAGCGCCAGATCCAGCGGGTCATGCGCCACCACACCAACAGGCAGCCCAATGCGGCGAAGGCGTAAAGGCCCCAGGCAATCAGATAATCGTTCTCGGTCATGGTGTCCATGGCAAGGCTGGCAAAGAGGCGGCTATGATAACGGCTTTTGCGTGTCGCGGCTGCAATGCCTGCCACCGTCCGCCAGACAGAGAGTGATCCATGCCCCTATCCAATGCCCCGATCGCCCGCAAGGCCCCAGGTCCAGACCCGTACGCCTGGTTGCAGGAGCGCGATAACGCAGACGTCCTCGACTACCTCAAGGCCGAAAACGCCTGGCAGCAAGCCCAGCTCGCCGACCAGCAGGCGCTGCGCGACACGCTGTTCGAGGAAATCAAGGGCCGCATCCTCGAGACCGACCTGTCGCTGCCCTCCCCGTGGGGCCCGTATCTGTATTACACGCGCACCACCGCCGGCGACGAATACGCCCGCCACTACCGCTGCCGCCGCCCTGTCGACGACAGCAATCAGGTGGATGAGGACAGCGAAGAACTGCTGCTGGACCCGAACGCCTTGGCTGGCGGCGGCTTTTTCTCGCTGGGCGCCTTCAGCATCAGCCCCGACCACCAGCGCCTGGCCTACAGCCTCGACACCAGTGGCGAAGAGATCTACACCCTGTTCGTCAAGGAATTGTCCTCGGGCAAGGTCAGCGAACTGGAATTCCAGGACTGCGACGGCAGCATGACCTGGGCCAATGACAGCCTCACCCTGTTTTTTGGCGAGCTGGACGACACCCATCGCCCGCACAAGCTGTATCGCTATCGCCTGGACGGCACGGCGGCGCAGGAAGTGTTCCACGAACCCGACGGGCGTTTCTTCCTGCACTGCTACCGTTCCAGTTCCGAGCGCCAGCTGCTGCTGGCCCTGGGCAGCAAGACCACCAGCGAAATCTGGGCACTGGACGCAGGCCAGCCGCACCTGGACTTCACCTGCCTGGCGCCTCGCGTCGAAGACCATGAATACGATGTCGACCACGGCCAGCTTGACGGTGAGTGGACCTGGTTTATCCGCAGCAACCGCGACGGCATCAATTACGCGCTGTTTGTCGCCGCCGACACCGGCACCGTGCCCGGCGAGGCCGACTGGCACACGCTGATCCCCCACAGCGACGAGGTGATGCTCGACGGCGTGAGCCTGAACGCCCGCGCCATGACCCTGAGCCTGCGCATCGGCGGCCTGCCGGTGATCGAAGTGCACGCCGAGGGCGTGCCGGCCTATCGCGTGGAGTTACCCGACGCCGCCTACAGCCTCTACGTACAGAACAGCCTGGAATTCCCCAGCGACAGGATCCGCCTGCGCTACGAAGCGCTGAATCGCCCGGCCCAGGTGCGTCAGTTGGAGCTGGCCAGCGGCGCGCAACAGGTACTCAAGGAAACCCCGGTACTCGGCGCATTCAATGCCGATGACTACGTCAGCCAGCGCCTGTGGGCCACCTCGGCCGACGGCACTCAGGTGCCGATCAGCCTGGTGATCAAGCGCGACCAACTGGGCAAGCCGACCCCGCTGTACCTCTACGGTTACGGCGCCTACGGCCAGAGCCTCGACCCGTGGTTCTCCCACGCGCGCCTAAGCCTGCTGGACCGTGGCGTGGCGTTCGCCATCGCCCACGTGCGCGGTGGCGGCGAGCTGGGGGAAGCCTGGTACCGCAACGGCAAGCAGGCCCACAAGCAGAACACCTTCAGCGACTTTATCGCCTGCGCCGAACACCTGATTGCCGAGGGCCTGACCACCTCCCGGCAACTGGCGATCAGCGGCGGCAGTGCCGGCGGTCTGTTGATCGGCGCGGTGCTCAACCAGCGTCCGGCGCTGTTCCAGGCGGCGATTGCCGAAGTGCCGTTTGTGGATGTGCTCAACACCATGCTCGACCCGGAGCTGCCGCTGACGATCACCGAGTACGACGAATGGGGCAACCCCGAAGAGCCCGAGGTGTATGCGCGCATCAAGGCGTATGCGCCGTACGAAAACGTCAGCGCCCAGGCCTACCCGGCGCTGCTGGTGATCGCCGGCTACAACGACAGCCGCGTGCAGTACTGGGAAGCGGCCAAATGGGTCGCCAAGCTGCGCGACACCGCCACCTCCGACAACCTGCTGCTGCTCAAGACCGAACTGGGTGCCGGCCACGGCGGGATGAGCGGTCGCTACCAGGGGCTACGCGACGTGGCGCTGGAATACGCGTTTGTGTTCAAGGCGCTGGCACTCGACGCTTAACCACCGGGAGTCTTCGGTTTGCTGTCGTTCTGCTGCAGGCCAGGCACTGTCTGGTCCTTGGGCGGCGTCGGCAACACGATCGGCACCAGCGCCGGCGAGCCGTCGGCGTTGGCTTTAGGCAACGCCGGCGGCGTCACCTGCGGGTACAGCGTCGGCGTCGGAGTGCCCGGCGCGCCTGGGGTTGGCGCGGGGGCGGCCGGTACGCTCTGCACCTCCTGCGCCTGCGCGGCACCCAATGTGAGCGCGCCGAGTACAATGACCGTTAGAATGCTGCACTTCATCGATGGCTCCATGGCCTGACCGGAATGCCTCAAGGCTACTCCCAACCGCGCAAGAATGCCCTTCCCAATGAGATTTCCATGAAACGTTTCATTCTGCTCGACACCACCCCGATCCCCGACAACGGCGGCGCCCTGTGCCTGTTCGAATACGGCGAGGATTTTGTCATCAAGATCCAGGGCGGTGACGGCGGCCAACTGATGAACACCCGCATGCACGGCTCCGAGGATGCCCTGGCGGAAATTCCCTGCCGCAAGGTGGCCGGGCGTCCCGGTTCACGGGTATTGATCGGCGGGCTGGGCATGGGTTTTACCCTGGCTTCGGCGCTCAAGCACCTGGGCAAGACCGCCGAAGTGGTGGTGGCCGAGCTGGTGCCCGGCGTGGTGGAGTGGAACCGCGGCCCGCTGGGCGAAAAATCCGGCCGCCCGCTGCTGGACCCGCGCACCGTGATCCGCCTGGAAGACGTGGCCAAGGTGCTGCAGGCCGAACCCCAGGGCTTTGACGCGATCATGCTCGACGTCGACAACGGCCCCGAAGGCCTCACGCAAAAAGCCAACAGCTGGCTCTACTCCGCCGCTGGCCTGGCCGCCTGTGCCAAGGCACTGCGGCCCAAGGGCGTACTGGCCGTGTGGTCGGCCAGCGCCGACAGGCTGTTCAGCGACAAACTGCGCAAGGCCGGCTTCAAGGCCGAAGAAGTGCAGGTATTTGCCCATGGCAACAAAGGCACCCGGCACACCATCTGGATCGCCGAAAAACTGAAAGCCTGATACCAGACACCACAAATCCCCTGTGGGAGGGGGCTTGCTCCCGATAGCGGTAGCTCAGTCACCGATGTGTTGACTGACACACTGCTATCGGAAGCAAGCCCCCTCCCACATTTCTAACCTGTTTCAGCGCAGGGATTTGCGGTAATCAAAGATGTACGGCACTTTATTCTCGAAGGTTTTCTCCAGCGCCTTGCGATCCAGCTCGCTCATGCCGCCCAGTTGATGAGCGGTAAACCCGCTGTCACCCACCTTCGAGCCTGGCGCCAGGCTGACCATGCGCTTGGCAACGGCTTCGATGGCGTCCTTGTAGCCACCTTTGCTGTCCAGGTTGTACTGGCTCAAATCAATCTGCGTGCGCAGCCAGTCGCCCCAGTAAAACTCCAGAAATTCGGGGGCAATCTCGCCATCGTCCGGCTTGCCATAGGCGGCCTTGCGGGTGAAATACACCAGGCTGCGAAAGGTGTCGTTCTGCAGGTGCTTGAAGCCCAGATGCGCCGGCAACTGCTCAGGCGCCAGGGTCTGGCCCTGACTGTCCTTGAGCCAGACTTTGCGCGCCGCTGCCATACGCTGCCAGAAGGTGTTCATGTCCGGGCTGCTGCTGAAATCGTCGGTCACCCGGACCCACATTTTCAAGCGCGCCCCGCCGCCGGGCACTTCCCACAGCGTGGTGAAGCTGTGGTGACCGTCGGTCAGGTACAGTTGGCCGCCGGGGCCGACCACGACGGTTTTCATCTCATCCGGGTGAGCACCTACCGGATCCTCGCAGGTAAAGCTCTCGGGGTGATGCAGGTCGGCCTTTTTCGGCACCTTTTTCGCTTCGCCCTGACCGTTGGTTTCGCAGTACTCGTCAAAGACCTTGGCCGGTTTGGCGGCGAACAACCCCAGGCTGTAATAGATCTGCTCAAAACCCACCACGGCCTGAGTGGGATGCAACTGCTCGAGGGCCACTTCGATCACCTGCCCGGGCCTGGGCACAGAAAGGGCGTGGGCGTGGGCAGTCACCCCATACAGCAGCAATGCAGCAATCCATGAATGCAGACGCATGAAGTTGAATCCTTATGGCTAAAGTGAAGCGGTTATTTAGCGCGCGAGCGGCTAGAATCCACGGTATCCGTGAACCCTCAAACAGCCAGGAGCCATGATGAGCTCGACCAACCCGCCCTCCCACACCGCCAAGCTGGACCGCATTCTCGCCGATGCCCAGCGCGACCGGGAAATGGGCTATCGCGACAAAGCCCTGAAAATGTACCCCCACGTGTGCGGCCGCTGCGCCCGTGAGTTCGCCGGCAAACGCCTGAGCGAACTGACCGTACACCACCGCAACCATAACCATGATGACAATCCTCAGGATGGCTCCAACTGGGAATTGCTGTGCCTGTATTGCCATGACAACGAGCACTCGCGCTACACCGACCAGCAGTATTTCGGCGAAGGCTCCACCAGCAGCCCGACGATTGCCAAGGCCACGCACAACCCGTTTGCGGCGTTGGCGGGGTTGATGAAGAAAGACAGCTGAACATCGTCATCGCCTGTACCGGCCTCATCGGGGGCAAGCCCCCTCCCACACTGAAATGCAGTCCAACAGTGGGAGGGGCTTGCTCCCGACAGCGATCGTGCAAGCACCGCATCACTTCAAGGCCGTATAATCGCGCCTTTTCGTCAAGGCACCCTTCCCCGTGGGCAATAAACGCTACAGCTGCATTGGTCTGTATAACCCCAAATCACCCGAGAACGTCGGCTCGGTGATGCGTGCCGCCGGCTGCTACGGCGTGGCCTCGGTGTTCTACACCGGCGTGCGTTACGAGCGCGCGCGGGATTTCATCACCGACACCAAAAAGGTCCACCACGACATTCCGCTGATCGGCATCGATGACCTGAAGAAAATCCTGCCTCTGGGCTGCATCCCGGTTGCCGTGGAGCTGGTGGAAGGCGCCCGTCCGCTGCCCGAATACACCCATCCCGACCGCGCGCTGTATATCTTCGGCCCCGAAGACGGCTCGCTGGATAAAGAGATCCGCGACTGGTGCGAAGACGTGGTGTACATCCCGACCACCGGCTGCATGAACCTTGCCGCCACCGTCAATGTGGTGCTCTACGACCGCCTGGCCAAGGGCAACAACACCCGCTCGGGGCCCAAGTACTGATTTTTCGGGAACATCCGGCGCCGGCCAGCAGTCAGCTATTTACACTAGCCCTTGTTGGAGACGGATCATGAGTGACAGCACACACCTGCGACCTATCATCGAGCACCTGCAGCCCGCCCCGCAGCATGAGCAAAACGTGCACGGCTGGGAACGCATCGGCTCGGTGGCCGGCGGTTTCATCATGCTGGGCAAAGGCCTGCGCCGTGGCGGCGTGTTCGGCCTGATCCAGGTGGCAATCGGCGGCGTGGCGCTCAAGCGCGGCTTTACCGGCCACAGTTCGCTCAAGGACAAGCTGGAGCAGGGTCGTCAGGAGATGAACAGCCTGCGCACCAAGATTGAACGGGCCGGCGCAGAGCTGAACAACCTCAAGACCAAAGCCGAAGTGGCCGCCGAGAAAGCGGTAAAAACCACCGGCTGATCAGGCTTTCATGCCTGTTGAACATCCAAATGTGGGAGGGGGCTTGCTCCCGATGGCAGTGTGTCAGTCAACACATCAGTGACTGAACTACCGCCATCGGGAGCAAGCCCCCTCCCACATTTGCCCTGGTGTGTGTGCTTCCAGATCAGTGCAGTAATCTGGAATCGAGCACCGTTGATGGCTCACCGATAATGCTTTCAGCCAACTGCACAAATTGCGCCGTGTTGACGCTGTCAGCCCGCATCACCGCCTGTGCCAGATCATCCAGGGACCGCTTGTTATGCGTCTTCACGCGGATCTCGCGGTCCAGGTCCTGCAACACCAGCACCGCCCGCGCCACCGTGGCGCCGCTGACGTGTTCGCCGCGCAGGCTGGTCACGTCCTTGCCCTGCTTGCCCAGCCGCGCCTGAATTGCGGCATAGCGCTCATCGGTAATCCCGCCGGCACGGCGCATCAACTCAATCGCATAAAACTCGCCGAACCCTTCGCTGATCCAGTCGCTGGTGTCATGGTCATTGAATCGCCCGATGGCCTGCACCACTTCACGCAGCAATGGGCTGCTGCCGCTCTCACTCACCAGCGGCGTGCGGCTGTTGAGGTAGATCGAGTCGCGCGCCGCAAACGCGCCACGGCGCATCGGGTCGCTGGCGCCCACCACCAGCAGCTTGGCCGGGTGACGCGGGAACGCGGCCTCCACCTGCGGCCAGACGAAGGTCAGCAAGGTCAGCACATCCATGCGGCGCATGGCCTGGCCCTTGGGCGAGGCCACGGTGACGTCGGTGTCCCCCAGGCGCACGCGGCGGCTGCCGAGGGTGCCGGCGAGCATCCAGCCGGTGGGCCGGTCGAACAGGCGCGACACATTGTCGATGCGGAATTTGTGCTTGCCGATGCGCGGCCAGGCGGTCTCGACGCTTTTCCAGCCGGGCGGCAGCTCGAACACCAGGCGCGAGACCAGTTCGACACCGTCCTGCTGGTCCAGGTGCGCGGTCGGCACCAGGTCTTCACCGCGAAACAGCGCCCAGCTCGGCGTTATCCGCGCTTCATAGGTACCCGGCTTGCGCGCATGGCTCAGGCGCACGCGGTAAGTGAGGCTGGCCTTGTCGGCATCGGGTTGCCACAGGCCACGGCTGCCGGTGACCGTCCACTGGCCGTCGGCCTTGAAGTCGCTGTAGTCGCCCGCGTGGCCCAGCTCGAAATTCAGGCTGCGCACCGCCGCGCCGTGGGACAGGCTCACGCGCACTTCGGCCTGATCGCTCTGGGGCAGCAGCTTGACGTGATAGTCCAGGTCGACCTTTTTCGCACACCAGGCCGAGCTGCTCATTGTCAGCAGCGTCAGGGCGACCGCCAGCTTGATCACTTCCCTCATACCCACTCCTGGTTCAGCCCGCGCGGAAAATCAGGTAATCCTCCCAGTCATCCTCGGGCACGCTGCCTTCGCTGAGCATGCGCCCGGACTGGGAAATGCGTTCGTGGTGCACGGCGTCGCGGTCGCCGCAGACCAGGTGGTGCCACAACGGCAGGTCCTTGCGCTCGCTGACCAGCCGGTAGCCGCAGGTGGGCGGCAGCCATTTGAACTGGTCGGCCTGGCCGGGGGTGAGCTGGATGCAATCGGGCACCGAGGCCCTGCGGTTGGGGTAATCGGTGCATTGGCAAGTGTTCAGGTCGAGCAGTTTGCAGGCAATGCGCGTGTAATAGACGCTGTTGTCGTCTTCATCTTCAAGCTTTTGCAGGCAGCACAGGCCGCAGCCGTCGCACAACGACTCCCATTCTTCATGGTCGAGGTGTTCAAGGGTTTTGCGTATCCAGAAGGGTTCGACTTTGGCGGCCATGGCTCTGCATCGGTATCGGTAGGTGAAAAGGCCGCCAGTCTAGTGCCCAAGCCGCCTGGAACCAAGCGCTGGCGACTGGCGGTGTTACAAAGCTTGTCAGGCCGGCGAGTGCGCAGTAGCGTTGAGCGCCACATTGACGATCAGGAGCCCCCATGACACGTGTTGCCGATTACCCGATCCACCCGCAGTTCACCGAGCGCTGGTCGCCCCGCGCCTTCACCGGCGAAAGCATTCCACAGGAGACCTTGCTGAGTTTCTTCGAAGCAGCTCGCTGGGCGCCGTCCGCGTACAACTCGCAACCCTGGCGCTTTCTCTACGCGCGCCGTGACACGCCGGACTGGGAGCGTTACCTGGGCCTGCTCAACGAATTCAACCGTAACTGGGCGCAGCATGCGTCGGCGTTGGTGATCATCGCCTCGAAAACCGACTTCATTGCGCCCGGCGCCAGCGAGGAAACTCCGGCGCTGTGGCACACCTTCGACACGGGTTCCGCCTGGGGCCACCTGGCGCTGCAAGCCAGCCTCAGCGGCTGGCATACCCATGGCATGGCCGGTTTCGATCAGGCATTGACCCGCAAGGAACTGAAGATTCCCGAGGGTTACGCGCTGCACGCGGCGGTGGCCGTGGGCAAGCTGGGCGACAAATCGACCCTGCCGGACTACCTGCAGGGCCGTGAAGTGCCGAGCCCGCGCAAGCCGTTGAGCGAATTAGTGTCCGAAGGCGACTTCAGCCTGTAAACAGGCGGGCAGCCAATGTGGGGAGGCACTTTCCCCACATTGGCGATGGGTCAATAACCGCGTTCGAAGTCCACTTCACCGCGCAGGGCTTCACGGGCCTGATACGCGCGCAGGTTCTGCACAAACAAATCCACCATCATCGACGGCGAGGTCGGCGCCGAGCTGTGCCCGGTCAGCAGCAGGCCCCACGCGGTCCAGAACGGATGGCGTTGCGGCAGCGGCTCCTGGCGACACACATCGATCACCGCGCCGGCCAGGTGCCCTTCTTTCAGCGCCTCGACCAGGTCGGCGTCGACCACCGCCACGCCGCGCCCGACGTTCATGAACACGCCCGTCGGTTTGAACTGCTTGAACAGCGCCGCGTTATACAGGTCGTGGGTTTGCGCCGTGTTGGGCAGCAGGTTGATCACGTAGTCCGCCTCCCCCACCAGCCGCTCCAGTTGATCAAGCGCGGCCACTTCAACGAACGGCGCCTGCTCCCGCGCGGTGCTGGCGATGCCGTACAGCTTCACACCGAACGGCACCAGGAACTCGGCAACACGCTGGCCGATATCGCCGGTGCCGACGATCAGCGCCGTGCGCCCCGCCAGGCTCTGGCCGGTGCGATTGTCCCACTTGCGCTCCACCTGGCTGACCAGACGCGCCAGCACTTCACGCTCGTGGCCCAGCATATAGGTGAGCACGAACTCGGCCATGACCTGGCCAAAGATGCCCACCGCACGGGTCAGGCGATAGCCGCGCGGCAGGCCGTCGGCCAGCAGCGGCGTGATGCCGGCCCAGGTCGATTGCAGCCACTGCGGCTGATGCCCCTGGCGCAGCAGGGTCGCCAGCAGGTCCGGCTGGCCCAGCCATACCGGGCAATCGGCGGCCAGGCGCGAGAGTTCGGCCGAGTCGCCGCTGGTCAGTACCTCAAGGTCCGGCGCGGCGTCGCGCAGCAGTTGGGCGTAGAGCGGGTGATCCTGTTCAGCAATCAGAACACGCATGGTTAAAACCTTTCAAAAACAGTGCAGACGGCCGCCCGCATCCTTGCGGCCACCGCCCACTCATTACGATTGCGTTGAAGAAAGTGCCCCGGCAGGGCACCCACCGATCACATCGGGTCGTTGCGGCGCAGCAGCTCTTCGGGCAAGTGTTCGATGTACTCGTCCTCGGCCGGCGGCATTTGCAGGTGGTAGCCCTGCTTGTCGAGGTTTTCCAGGACCACCAGGATGTCTTCGCGCGACAGCTTGCGCTCCGGGCTCAGCACCATGTCGAAGGCGTGGTGCGGCTTGCCGAAGGCGGCCATCAGGGGCTCGGGCACGCGCTCGAGGGCATCGCTTTTGAGCACGTAGAGGTACATGCCGTCTTTTTTCAGGCTGCGGTAGATGGAGCAAATACGTTTCAAGGCTGTTCTCCGGCAGAGGCCAGGCTGTCGAGCAGCGCCTGGCCCATCAACGCGCGGCGCCAGCCACGCAGCGAGTCGGGCAATGTATAAGGCCCATCGGGGTAGCCACTCTTGACCAGGGCTTCGAGGGTTTTCTTGCGCAGCATCAGCTCCGGCGCCATGTCCAGGCGTTCGGCTTCGGCCTGGCCGAGGGCGCGCAACTGCTTGATCAGCGCGGCGGCGTCCACCGGCAGCGGCTCGGCCACGGCCGGTGGCCATTGGTCCATGGGCACGCTGGCGGCGCGCTTGATCAGGTCGAGCAGGAACGGACCGTCCTGGCGCACGGTGCGCGGGTGCATGTCTTCGATCTTGCCCAGCGCGACCAGATTGTCCGGCTGGGATTTGGCCAACGGCCACAGCGAGTGTTCGCGAATGATGCGGTTGCGCGGCAAGTCGCGGGCCCGCGCCTGCTGCTCGCGCCAGGCGCACAGTTCACGCAGCACGGCCAGTTGCGCGCGGGACAGTTTCCACGCCAGCTTGGCATCGCGGTACAGCTCGTAGGGGTCGATCTCGCGGCGCAGGTTGGCCACCAGTTCGGCACCGTCTTCCAGCACCCAGGCGTATTTATCGTCGGACAACTGCGGACGCAGGCGGATGTAGACCTCGGCCAGGTGCACCGCATCTTCGGCGGCGTAGCTCACCTGCGTGTCGGACAATGGCCGCTGCAGCCAGTCCGAGCGGGTCTCGCCCTTGGGCAGCTCGATATCGAGCACGGCCTGCACCAGGCGCGAATAGCCCATGGAGAAGCCGAGGTTCAGGTAGGCGGCCGCCAACTGAGTGTCGAACAACGGCACCGGCAGGCTGCCGGTCAGGCGCAGCAGTACTTCAAGGTCTTCGCTGCAGGCGTGTACCACCTTGATCACCGCCGGATTTTCCAGCAGCGCGGCCAGGGGTTGCCAGTTGTCGATGGTCAGGGGGTCGATCAGGTAAGCGCGTACGCCATCACCGATCTGGATCAGCCCGGCGATGGGATAAAAGGTGTCGACCCGCATGAATTCGGTGTCGAGGGCGACGAATGGCAACTGCTGCCATTCGGCGCAATGCTGGCCGAGGCTATCGTTGTCGCAGATCCAGTGAATATCGATGGCCACACGGCTCTCCCTTGAAGAATGGCGCGCAGTATATATCGCGAAAGGGCCTTGCGAGCATTCGCAGTGCACAGGCAATCATGAAAACTCGGACAGGCACTGAAGAATAGTCCGACAGGCGGGAGTTATCCCCTCTTACGCAGTACGTAAACCCGCCAAAGCCGGGAGCCCGGCATGAATTCCTGATGTTTCAGGACCTTGAAGCCTGCCTGGCGAAATTCGCCTTCCACGAAGGTACGTGAGGGCACGGAGACAATCACGGTGTCGCGGCTGACCCGGTGAAACTCGCGCAGCAACGCCAGACGCCCTTCTGCGCTGGGCACATGACGAAACAACTCCAGGCAGAAAATGCAGTCCACTGCATTCGCCGACAAGCCGATGGAAAACGCTGATCCCTGGAAGGTCTTGACCCGCTTGAGCAATGCCGCCGGGTGGTGGGTAAGCGCGTGGTCGAGCATGTCCTGGGAGTTGTCCGAGGCGAGGATCACGCGGTTGATGTGCTCGCCCAGCACCGGCCAGAATCGCCCCGAACCGCAGGCCAGGTCGAGGATCAGGCCCGGTTCGCCGGCCACTTTCAGGGCCTGGCGCACCAGCCATTCGTCGCGCCACATCGCCAGGCGCCGCCGCAGCCTGGGCGGATGCGGGTCGCCGCAGACCCGCGCGTGCTCCTGGTCATAGCGCTCGGCGAAGTCAATCTCGATGGAGGATGGAGGTTGTGGCGACATCATGGGCTCATCAGGGTGGAACGGAAGTGAACGACCTTGGTGGACAGCTTAACCAGTGCAACGTGAAAAAAAGGTTGAAAGCCGCAGGCGTCGCGTCAATGCTCGCGCCTACAAAAAAACTGCCCCAAGGACCCGCCCCCATGAAAGCTTCCCTGGCCCTGTGTGTACTGGCGTGCTCGGCAACCACCGCCCTGGCCGACCCCGCCCCGTCACGCCTCGATGAGGTGATCCAGCGCGGCACGCTCAACGTGTGCACCACCGGCGACTACAAGCCCTACAGCTCGTTGCGCGCCGACGGCAGCTATGAAGGCATCGACATTGCCATGGCCGAGTCCCTGGCCCAGAGCCTCAACGCGAAGATCAACTGGGTGCCCACCACCTGGAAAACCCTGATGCCGGATTTTCTCGCGCAACGCTGCGACATCGCCGTGGGCGGTATTTCGGTGTCGCTGGAGCGCCAGAAAAAAGCCTTCTTCAGCGAACCCCTCGGCGTCGACGGCAAGATCCCGCTGGTGCGGTGCGCCGATGTTCAGCGCTACCAGACCGTGGAGCAGATCAACCAGCCGCAGGTGCGGGTGATCGAGCCGGCAGGCGGCACCAACGAGGTGTTCGCCCGCGCCCACCTTGCCCAGGCGCAGATCCGCCTGCATGACAACGTGACGATCTTTGACGAACTGCTGGCCGGCAAGGCCGACGTGATGATCACCGACGCCAGCGAGGCGCGCTACCAGCAAAAGCTCAAGCCCGGACTGTGCGCGGTCAACCCCGAGCGGCAGATGCAATACAGCCAGAAAGCCTTCCTGCTGCCGCGCGATGATGTGGCGTGGAAAAGCTATGTCGACCAATGGCTGCACCTGAGCGTGGCGACCGGGGTGTACGACGGCATCGTCAACCAATGGCTGGCGGCGCCCTGAGCCAAGTCCGTCTACGCTGCTGTCACATCAATAATAAAGAGGGATGAAACATGAAGGCATTGCTGCGAATCACCTGGCTGCTGCTGATCTGCGCCAGCCAGGTGCATGCCGCGACGGCGCAGGAAGAAGACGCCGAGGCGGCCAAGGCGTTGCTGCAAAAAGCCCTGGCCTACTATCAGAGCAATGGTGACAAGGCCCTCGCGGCATTCAGCCGCCAAGGGGAGTTTGTCGACCACGACCGTTATGTGTTCGTGGTCGACACTAAAGGCGTACTGCTGGCCAGTGGCGGCCCGTCCTCGGCGTTGATTGGCCGTGATGTGTCCGAAGTGCTGGGCCCGGAGTTGCGCCAGTCGTTCAAGGACGCGCTCAAGGTGCCGGAAAACCAGGGCGTGCAGCAGGCCGACTACCGCTGGCAGAACTGGAACGACGGCAAGGTCGAGCACAAGCATGTGTTTTACCAGCGGGTGGGCGAGCGCATTCTGGCGGTGGGCTATTACCTGCCACGGGCCACCCCGGAGCAGGCGCGGGCGCTGCGCAACAAGGCGGTGAACGCGTTGGTGAAGGATGAGGCGGGCACGCTCAAATCGATCAACTCGTTGCAGGGCGGGTTCCTGCAGGACGACCTCTACGTGTTCGTGGTCGACCTCAATACCCGGCGCTACGTGGCCCATGGCACCACCCTGCGGCTGATCAACACCGACTTCAGCAAGGTCAAGGACCCGGACGGCAGGCCAGTGGGCGAGCCCATCCTCAAAATAATGGCCGAGCAGGACCAGGGCGAATACAAATACCGCTGGCAGAACCCGGTGACCGGCAAGGTCGAGAACAAGCATGCCTATGTGCGCAAGAGCGGGCACTTCATGGTGGCGGTGGGTTATTACAGCCCATGATCCGGCGCTGAAATGCAGTTCCTTGTGGGAGGGGGCTTGCTCCCGATGGCGGTGTGTCAGGCACAGGTGCTTTACCTGAAACACTGCTATCGGGAGCAAGCCCCTTCCCACCTGTGGATCTTCGCTGGTCAGTCAGCCGGCTTTGTCTTCGCGGCCGCGCAGCACCTGATTGGGCATCGCAATGGCCGCCGCCAGGCCTAGCAGCGACACTGCTGCACTCACCATCAGCAAATGCCGGAACGTCACCGCCAGCTCCGCGCGCAGGGCGTCCTGCGCCGGGCCGGGGGCGGCGTTGAGGCCGTCGAGCAGCACGCTGCCGGAACTGCCTTCGGCCGCCAGCGCGCCACTGGCCATGTGGACGAAGCTGGAATCCTGTAACAGCGTCAGCAGCAGCGCCGACATGCAGGCCACCCCCACCGCCCCGCCGAGGGAGCGGAACAGGTTGGTGGTGCTGGTGGCCACGCCAATGTCGCGTTGCGCCACCGAATTCTGCGTGCCCACCAGTGAGGTAGGAAACTGCATGCCGGCGGCGATCCCGCACAGCACCATGAACAACGCCGTCATCCCGACCGCCTGCGGCGCACTCAAGGCCATGCCGAGGATCGCCAGGGGGCTCAACAGCGCACCGCTGAGGATCATCGGTTTGTAGCGGCCGGTCACCGAGGTGAGGCGCCCGGCACAATAAGCGCCCATCGGCAGGCCCATCGCCAGCGGCAACAGGTGCAGGGCAGCGCTGTCGGCGCCGGAACCGGTCACGGTCTGGTAACGCAGCGGCATCAGCACGGTCAGGGAAATCGCCTGGAAGCTGGTGATGAAAATCGTGCACCAGCACAGCACCGCGCTGCGGTTGGCGAACAGGTGCATCGGCAACAGCGGCTCGGGGGCGCGGCGCTCGTGCCACACAAACACCGACAGCGCCACCAGCGCACAGGTCAGCAGGCCCAGCACCTGCGGGTCACGCATGGCATGGCCCTGGCCGATTTCGGTGATGCCCAGCAGCAACGCGGTGAGGCCGATGATCATCAGCACGGTGCCCAGGTAATCGATGATCGGTTTGCGCTGCGGCGCCGGCAGCCCGCGCAGGGTGCGATGGGCCACGTACCAGGCGCCGGCGCCCAACGGCAGGTTGATCAGGAACACCCAGCGCCACGACAGGTACTCGGTCATCAGCCCGCCCAGCACCGGGCCGGCCACGCTGGCCACCGCATACATGCTGCTGAAGTAGCCCTGGTAGCGCCCCCGCTCGCGGGGCGCAATGATGTCGCCGATGATCGCCTGGCTCACCGAGATCATACCGCCGGCGCCGATGCCCTGAAGAATCCGCGCCAGCACCAGTTGCTCCATGCTTTGCGCCATGCCACAGAACAGCGACGCCACGGTGAACAGGCCCATGCCGATCAGCATCATCGGGCGGCGCCCGTACAGGTCGCCGAGCTTGCCGTAGATCGGCACCGCCACCGTCATCGCCACCATGTAGCCGGAGATCACCCAGGCCAGCAGGTCGACGTCGTGGAACCGTGCGGAAATGGCCGGCATCGACACGGCGACGATGGTCTGGTCGAGCGCGCCGAGAAAGATCGCCAGCATCAACGCGATGAGGATGCTGCGCACGGCGGGAACCGGTGGAACGGGCTGATTGAGCTGAGTCACGGCAGAACCTTCGAGCAGGGCCCGCAGGAAAGACGGCCTGCGGGAATGCTCGATACGATAGCAGGCTATTCGATAGTCTCGTAAGGAAGTCCGACGTAATTTTCCGCGATGGTCTGGCGGCCCGCGCGGGAGTGGATGAAGTAATCCAGTTCACTCTCGGCGATGCGTTGAGTGAAGCTGTCGGCCTCGGGAAACTGGTGCAACATCGAGGTCATCCACCAGGAAAACCGCTCGGCTTTCCACACCCGGCGCAGGCAGATGGCCGAGTATTGCTCCAGCAGGTCGACGCGCCCTTCGCCATACACCTTGAGCAGAATGCGATACAGCGTGCTCACATCACTGGCCGCCAGGTTCAGGCCCTTGGCGCCGGTGGGCGGCACGATGTGCGCGGCGTCGCCCAGCAGGAACAGACGGCCGTACTGCATCGGTTCGACCACAAAGCTGCGCAGCGGCGCGACGCTTTTTTCGAGGGAGGGCCCGGTAATCAGCGCTTCCGCCAGCTCAGTGGGCAGGCGTTTTTTCAATTCGGCCCAGAATCGCTCGTCCGACCAGTCGCTGACCGGCTCGTCAGCGGGTACCTGCAGGTAATAACGGCTGCGCGTTGGCGAGCGCATGCTGCACAGCGCAAAACCTCGCGGGTGCCTTGCATACACCAGCTCCGGGTGCACCGGCGGCGTGTCGCAGAGCATGCCCAGCCAGCCGAACGGATACACCCGTTCGAACACCTGCAGCGATTCGGCCGGGATCGATTGCCGCGCCACCCCGTGGAAACCGTCGCAACCGGCGATGTAGTCGCAGTCCAGGCGAAACATCTCGCCCTGATGCTCGAAGCTCAGCCAGGGTCGCTCGGTTTTCAGGTCATGGGGCTGCACGTCGCGCGCCTCGTACAGCGTGGTGGCGCCGACCGCAGCTCGGGCGGCCATGAGGTCGCGGGTGACTTCGGTCTGGCCGTAGACCATCACCGACTGGCCCCCCGTGAGTGCCTTGAGGTCGATATGGGTCAGCCGGCCATTGAGCGCCAGTTCGAAGCCATCGTGCACCAGGCCCTCGGCGTCCATGCGTTGGCTCACGCCGGCCTCGCGCAGCAGATCGACCATGCCCTGCTCCAGCACCCCGGCACGGATGCGGCCCTGCACATAGTCGGCGCTCTGGCGCTCAAGAATCAGGGTCTGGATGCCAGCGTTGTGCAGCAACTGGCCCAGCAGCAATCCCGAAGGACCGGCGCCAATGATGGCGACTTGGGTTTTCAGCGTCTTCATTATTTTTATCGCCCGCAAGTTCCACCTCGAACGGATCGGGTGAAAGCGTTGTCATTGATCGTGCTGCTGACATTTTTCACTTGAGTGGCCGCTACAAGAAGGTGAAAACTGCGCCAAAGGCTGCGCTTTTTACCAATCGGGGCGATTACCGCACCACTATCCTGAGTATCGGATTGAAACCATGAGCCAAACCGCGATTCCAGTCTTCAAGCTGTACGGGGAAAGCCTGCAGTGGCCTACCCCCGATTTGCTGCACTGCGAAACCATTTCGCGACGTAGTCGGGAATACCAGTGGGAAATCCAGCCCCACCGGCACGCGGATCTGTGCCAGTTGCTCTACGTGCACAAAGGCCAGGCACACCTGGAAATCGAAGGCCAGCGCAGCACCCTCAGCGAAGCGAGCCTGCAGGTGCTGCCGCCGTTGTGTGTGCACGGGTTTCGGTTTGCCGAGGATGTGGAAGGTTACGTGGTGACGTTGTCCGCGCCGCTGATCAGCCATTTGCAGGGGCAGTTGGGCGCGACGGTCGACGGCTTGCAGACCCTGGGCAGCTACCCGGCCGGCAAGGACAGCGACTACCTCAACAGCCTGTTCGTGCGCCTGCAGGACGAATACGTGAACGAGCAACCGGCCCGCGACATGATGATGCACGCCGTGGTCAGCGTGCTGCTGGTGTGGGTCAGCCGCCAGGCCATCCAGCGTCGCCACCCGCGTGCCCCGCGTGGGCGCGAATATTTTCGGCGCTTTACGCAGTTGGTCGAGCAGCATTACCGGGAGCACCCCAGGATCGAGGACCTGGCCCACAAGCTGGGCATCTCGGTGTCACACCTGAATGGCACCTGCCGCGAACTGGGCGGGCAGCCGGCGTTGCAGATCATGCACGACCGCCAGTTGCTGGAGGCCAAGCGCCTGCTGACCTATACCAGCATGACGATCAACGAGATGTCGGACGTGCTGGGGTTTTCCGACCCGACCAACTTCTCGCGATTGTTTCGTCGGCGCGTAGGGTTTTCGCCGAAGGCGTTTCGCGAGCAACTCAAGTCGGATTGACTTGGCGCAGCCCCCCATGTGGGAGGGGGCAAGCCACCTCCCACAGGTTGGATCTTCGGTGCCTCGCGATCAGCGCAAGGCACTGAAACTGCCGGTGTGCGGCACGCATTGATCCTGGTGGCAACTGATCGCAAAGCTTGGCTGCATGCGCGTTTGCTCGACGCGGTAGGCCGCCGTGCCGTACAGCGCGCTGGCCAGGGCGCAAAGGGCGAAAATCGTCAGGTACTTTCTGGTTTTGAGGGTCATGGCACAGACCTCTGGATGACTGTTTGAAGCATAGGTCAGCCAGGGCGAGTTGCCATTATTGGGCGATATTCAAACCGTTTATGTCGACTTACAGACCGATGTCCCAGATCGGCTCTTCCGGAAACCGTTCCACCAGAAAATCCAGCAGGCTGCGCAGCGCCGACGGCATGTGTTTGCGCGAGGCGTACACCGCGTAAATGTTCATTTGCCGAGGCTCGGCCTCGGGCAGCAGGCGCACCAGCTCACCGCGACGAATGTAATCGCCAGCCTGATAGCTGGGCAGCATCGCCACCCCTGCCCCGGCCAGCGTCACCCGCAGCAGGGTGCTGGCCTCGTTGGAGGTGATCGTGCCCGTGATGGGCACCGAGACGTGCTCACCGCCTTCCTCGAAATGCCACAGACTTTTGCCGAAGTAGGAGTGGGTCAGGCAGTTGTGCAGGGCCAGGTCTTCGACTTTTTGCGGCGCCGGGTGCTCAAGCAGATAGGCCGGCGTGGCGCACACCACCGAGCGACAGACGGTGAGGCGCCGGGCGATCAGGTTGGGGTCCAGGTCATTGCTGGTGCGGATGGCCAGGTCGATGCGCTCGTCCACCAGGTTCACCGTGCGGTCGAGCATTTGCAGGTCGACGGTCACCAGGGGGTAGCGCTTGACGTAGGCGGCGATGGCGTCGGCCAATTGCGCCTGGCCGAACGAGGTGCTCACGCTCAGGCGCAACAGCCCGCGCGGCGCGTCATCCGGCGTGCCGACGGCGGCCTGCATGTCGCTGCACAGTTCCAGCAATTGCCGGCAGCGCGGCAGGGTTTCACTGCCGGCGGCGGTGAGGCTGAGCTTGCGCGTGGTGCGATGCAGCAGACGCGCGCCGACGAAGTCTTCGAGTTCGGCCAGGTAGCGCGACACCACCGGGCGCGAGAGGTCCAGGTGATCGGCGGCAGCCGACTGGCTGCCCAGCTCCACCACGCTTACAAACACGCGCATTGCCTGAAGACGGTCCATGATCTGCCCACTTTTAGAAACAAACTATGTCCCAGCATGGCATTTTTTGTGATGTTTCAGGCAACTAAGCTGTGCGCATCCCTTATCGAATGCAGGAGCTGCCCGATGTTCTCAACCTTCAAGCGCTTGACGCTGGTAACCGCCGCCCTGGCCTTTGCCGCCCACGCGGCGGCGGCCGAGCTGAAGCTCGACGTGTACGACCCCGGTGAAGCGGCGATTTTCCCGGTGAGTTCGGTGCTGGTCAGCGGCGCCAAGGACGCGATACTGGTGGACGCCCAATTCGGCAAGGGCCAGGCCGAGCAGTTGGTGCAGAAGATCCGTGCCAGCGGCAAGCACCTGACCACCATCTATATCAGCCACGGTGACCCGGATTACTACTTCGGCCTCGATACCCTCACCGCCGCGTTCCCGGACGCCAAGGTAGTGGCGCCGCAGCCGGTGGTCGACCATATCAAGGCGACCGTGGCCGGCAAGCTGGCGTTCTGGGGCCCGAAAATGGGCGCCGACAAGCCGGGCAAGACCCTCGTGCCGCAGGTACTTGAGGGCAATAGCCTGACGCTTGAGGGCGAGGCACTGCAGGTGATCGGCCTCGACGGCCCGCAGCCGGACCGCAGCTTTGTGTGGATTCCGTCGATCAAGGCCGTGGTGGGCGGGGTGGTCGTCTCCGAAAACATTCACCTGTGGATGGCCGACACCCAGGGCGCGCAGTCCCACAAGGATTGGCTGACCACCCTGCAGCGCATTCAGGACCTGAAGCCGAACACCGTGGTCCCGGGCCATTACCTGGGTACGCCATCGCTGGCCTCCGTGGCCTTTACCGCTGACTACATCAAGGCATTCGACCTCGAAACCGCCAAGGCCAAGGACTCCACCGGCCTGATCGCGGCGATGAAAAAACGTTACCCCGACCTTGCCGACGAAAGCTCGCTGGACCTGAGCGCCAAAGTCGCCAAGGGCGAAATGAAGTGGTGAAGCGTTTCAATCCTTAACCGAACCGGAGAACATCATGAGCAAGATCGCAATCATCGGGGCCACTGGCCGTGCGGGCAGTCAATTGCTGGAAGAGGCGCTGCGGCGCGGGCACAGCGTGGTGGCCATTGCGCGCAACACCGAAAAACTCGCCGCGCAGCCAGGCGTCACCGTCAAACGAGTGGACGCACTCGACGCACAGGCCTTGCAACAGGCCATCAGCGGCAGCGACCTGGTAATCAGCGCCGCGCACTTCGCCACCCTGCCCGCCAGCGCCGTGATCGGGCCGGTGAAACAGGCCGGAGTACACCGCCTGCTGGTGGTCGGCGGCGCCGGTTCGCTGCTGCTGCCGGACGGTGGACGGGTGATCGATAGCGCCGGCTTCCCTGAGGAATATCGCGCCGAAGCCAGTGCAGGGGCTGAGTTTCTGGAAGCGCTGCGCCAGGAGAAAGAGCTGGACTGGACCTTTTTGTCGCCATCGGCCGAATTCGTGGAGTCTGCGCGCACAGGTACATTCCGCCTGGGTCAGGATGAGCTGCTGGTCAGCGCCGAAGGACGCAGCTGGATCAGCTTTGCTGACTACGCCATTGCACTGATCGACGAAGCGGAAACCCCAAGGCACTCGCGCCAACGCTTCACCGTCGGCTACTGATACACCGCGGTTAAACATGTGGGAGGGGGTTTGCTCCCGATGGCGGCGGGTCAGTTGAGACGTCTTTGGCTGACACACCGCTATCGGGAGCAAGCCCCCTCCCACACTTTGATTGGCGGTGGCTCAGGCCGCAGTTTTTCAATAGCTCCAGTGATTTTCTGATTTGCCGCCCTCCCCCAGCACGTGGCCTGATTCGCCCTAGTTCATTCAAGGCAGGCTCATGCAAAACGTGCAGACGAAACCCTCCACCGCCGTATGGCTGGTGATCAGTGTGATCCTGATCGCCCTCAACCTGCGCCCGTCGATGGCGGCCGTGGGGCCGTTGCTGGCGTCGATTCGCGCCGATGTGCCATTGAGCTTCAGCGACGCGGCGTTACTGACCATGCTGCCGGTGATGACCATGGGCCTGGCGATGTTCGTGGGCATGGGCCTGGTCAGGCGCTTTGGCGAGCACCGCAGTGTTGTCGCGTCGTTGCTGCTGATTGGCGTGGCGACGTTGTCGCGGCTGTTCCTCGATTCCGCGCTGGAGCTGATTGTCAGTGCAATGGCCGCCGGTATCGGAATTGCGCTGATCCAGGCACTGATGCCGGCGCTGATCAAGTCACGGTTCAGCACGAATGTCTCGCTGTTCATGGGGTTGTACGTCACTGCAATCATGGGCGGCGCGGCGCTGGCGGCGTCGCTGTCCCCGTTCGTGCAAATGTACACTGGCAGCTGGCGCGCAGGCCTCGCGATCTGGGCCGTGCTCGCGCTGCTGGCGGTGCTGGCCTGGTGTGCACAACGCGCGGCGCTACCCGCCCTGCCCCAGGCGGGTTCCGACACGCAGCGAGGTTTTTTCGGCAACGCCCGGGCCTGGCTGCTGGCGCTGTTTTTCGGCCTCGGCACCGCCTCCTACACCTGCGTGCTGGCCTGGCTGGCGCCTTACTACGTCGAGCAGGGCTGGAGCGAACAGCACGCCGGGCTGCTCCTGGGTTGGCTGACCGCCATGGAAGTGGTGTCCGGCCTGATCACCCCGGCCATCGCCAATCGTCGCGAGGATAAACGCGGCGTGGTCGCGGTGCTGCTGGTGCTGATCATCCTCGGTTTCTGCGGCCTGATCCTCAAGCCTCAGCACCTGAGTCTGTTGTGGCCTTGCCTGCTCGGCCTGGGCATCGGCGGGCTGTTTCCGATGAGCCTGATCCTCGCCATGGACCACCTCGACCACCCGCGCCGTGCCGGCAGCCTCACCGCCTTCGTGCAGGGCATCGGTTACCTGATCGCCGGCCTGTCGCCGCTGCTCGCGGGGATGATCCGCGAACGCTCGGGCAGCTTCACGTGGGCCTGGTGGTCGCTGACTGCGGTGGTCGTGGTGATGCTGCTGATGGTCACGCGCTTCAATCCACGGCACTACGCCCGACATATTCGCTGAGGTCGTGTTGTGGACATTATTTGTCCCACGACAAACATAGAAACGCCCTACAGAACTTTCTATTGGCACGACCGTTCCGTTAAGCTTTTGCACTGTCGTGTACTGAGTTCGGTACCGAAGGTTAGCGGACGGAACCGATGCTAAACAGTAACTTGCTCAGAAAACTCGATATGCAGGACCTGATGGTGTTTATCGCCGTCTACGACCAGAGCAGCGTTACCGACGTGTCTGAGACGCTGTTCGTCAGCCAGTCCACCGTGAGCTACAGCCTGAAGAAACTGCGCACCAGTTTCGAAGATGAGTTGTTTATCAACACCCGCGCGGGCATGCGTCCTACGTCCAAGGCCACGACCATGTACGGCCATGTGCAGAGGATCCTCGAAAGCATCAACCTGTGCCACGCCGGCGACCAGCCGTTCGACCCTGCGCAGAAGGCCGTAACGTTCAACGTGTGCGCCCCGGAATACTTCGAGCAATTGATCCTGCCGCGCCTGTTGAAGGACTTCGACCGCGCCGACCTGCCGGTGATCGTCAATGTGCAGCGACTCGAAACCGACATTCCCGCCGACGACCTGCGCGACGGGCGCCTGGACCTGGTGATCTGCTTCGGCCCGCACTTTCATCGCGCACACAAGGACTTCAAGACCCAGATGCTGCTGGAGGACGACCTGGTGTGTGTGTTCGACAAACGCGCGGCGCCGCCGGAGCCGGCGTTCAGCCTGCAAGCCTTCGTGGCCCGGCGCCACGTGTTCCCTACGCCGTGGACCTCGGCCACCAACATGATCGACGGCTGGCTCGCGCGCCAGGCCCACAAGCGCCAGGTGGTCGCGCGCGCCAACAGTTACAGCGCCGCGTTGAAGATGATCACCGGCACCGACTTCATCGTTACCCTGCCGCGCCGCGTGCAGAAGCTGCTGGCTCCCGCCACGGTGTTCGGCCACTGCGAGGCGCCGAGCGGTTTGCCGGGGTTTACGCTGGATATGCAGTGGAAGGAAGCCGGCGCGCAGGACAGCGCCAACAGCTGGTTTCGCGAACAAGTGGTCAAGGCCTGCGCCGACCAGGGCTTGCTCTAGAGCGGCGCGGCCAACCCGCGATCGCTCATGAACGCCTCCAGCCGCGAGCGCACCCAGCGCTCGGCCGGGTCGGTGTCCACGTGGCTGAGCCAGACCATGGACAGGTCCAGGGTTGGCGTCTGAAACGGAAACGGCTCGCAGAACAGTTTGCCCGACACCGCCATGGCTTCGGCGGTGTAGTCCGGCAGGCTGGCAATCAGGTCGGTGCCGGCCAGCAGCGCCGGCAGCGCACTGTATTGCGGCACCGACAGCACCACTTGGCGCTTGCGGCCGATTTCTGCCAGCCACTCATCGGCAAACCCTGCCACGTTGGCGGTGTGGGACACCAGCACATGGGGACGTGCGCAATATTCGTCGAGGGTCAGCGGCGTTTGCGAGGCGTCGGCGCGCAGGATGCGCGGGTGGATATGGCGCAACAGCTTGCGCTTGGCATTGGCCGGCAGGCCGCGGGTCTGGGTGATGCCGACGGTGATGTCGCCGGACGCGAGCAGGTCGGGAATGCGCCAGTAGTCGACATGCTGCACCACAAACACCACCTGCGGCGCCTCCTGGCGCAGGCTGCGCAGCAACGGCGGCAGCAGGCCGAATTCGACGTCATCGGACAGGCCGATACGAAAGGTCATGGTGCTGATGGACGGGTCGAAATCGTGGGTCAGGCTCAAGGCCGACGATAAGGAGTCCAGGGCCGGCGACAGGTGCTGGATGATTTCTTCGGCACGCGCCGTGGGCTCCATGCGGTGGCCCACGCGAATGAACAGCGGGTCATTGAACAAGGTGCGCAAACGGTTGAGCGCCGAACTGATGGTCGGCTGGCCAAGAAACAGCTTCTCGGCCACCCGCGTTACATTGCGCTCGAGCATCAACGCTTCGAAGACCACCATCAGGTTGATATCGGCCTTGCGTAATTCATTGCGATTCATCGGCGCCTGCCCCTTCCCCACGACAAGCCGCAGTGTAGAAAGCGCCGGGGCCGGCGTCTATGTACGCGGCGCATTCAGCCCGAATCAAGGGCCGCCGATGATCAGGGTGAGGTGTGGGCACAGTAGAACGCGCCGAAAGCTCACATCCAGACGGGAACGGGCTTTAGGGGTGGCGCCGAGGATTGATAGCGAACGCACATCAATCTATCCAAATTTGTCACTTATCATTTCTAAATGTGTCAGCCACTATCTCGGGTCTTAAGCGAAACAAGCACTTTAAAAAGAACGCTGGAGACACAAAACCATGACAAGCCCTTCCCGGCCCGCCTCTGCCTCCTCGAAAGTTGGCGCGGTTTTTCGCGTTACTTCGGGTAACTTCCTCGAACAGTTCGACTTCTTCCTGTTTGGCTTCTACGCCACCTACATCGCTGCCGCGTTCTTCCCCTCTGCCAATGAGTTCGCATCATTAATGATGACCTTCGCCGTATTCGGCGCCGGCTTCCTGATGCGCCCGCTCGGCGCCATTATTTTGGGTGCTTATATCGATGACGTGGGTCGTCGCAAAGGCCTGATCCTGACCCTGTCGATCATGGCCAGCGGCACGCTGTTGATCGTGCTGGTGCCGGGTTACCAGACCATTGGCCTGTGGGCCCCATTGCTGGTGCTGCTGGGTCGCCTGCTGCAAGGCTTCTCGGCCGGTGCGGAACTGGGCGGTGTATCGGTTTACCTGTCGGAAATGGCCACACCGGGCCGCAAGGGTTTCTACACCAGCTGGCAGTCGGGCAGCCAACAGATCTCCATCGTGGTCGCCGCCGCACTGGGCTACGGCCTGAACGTGTGGATGGAACCTGCGGTGGTGGCCGATTGGGGCTGGCGCATTCCGTTCGCCCTGGGCTGCGTGATCATCCCGTTCATCTTCATCCTGCGTCGCAACCTGCAGGAAACCGAAGAGTTCGCCAACCGCACGCACCGCCCGACCATGCGTGAAGTGATGGCGACCCTGGTGAAGAACTGGACCGTGGTCATCGGCGGCATGCTGATGGTGGCCATGACCACCACCGCGTTCTACCTGATCACTGTGTATGCGCCGACCTTCGGCAAGACCGTGCTGCAACTGAGCACCTCGGACGCCCTGCTGGTGACCTTGCTGGTGGCCATCTCCAACTTTATCTGGCTGCCGATCGGCGGCACCTTGAGCGATCGCTTCGGCCGCAAGCCGGTGCTGCTGGCCATGACCGTGCTGACTGTGCTGACCGCTTACCCGGCGCTGTCCTACGTGGTCAACGCACCGAGCTTTGCGCACATGCTGGAAACCCTGCTGTGGTTCTCCTTCCTCTACGGCATGTACAACGGCGCGATGATTCCGGCGCTGACCGAAATCATGCCAGTGGAAGTGCGCGTGGCGGGCTTCTCCCTGGCTTATAGCCTGGCGACGGCGATCTTCGGCGGGTTCACCCCGGCGATCTCGACCTGGTTTATCCATATCACCGGCGACAAGGCCTCGCCGGCCTACTGGATGATGTTTGCCGCGCTGTGTGCGCTGTGTTCGACCCTGGCGCTCTATCGTCGCGCCAACGCCCGCGGGCAAGTGATGCAAGGAGCGGTGTAATGAAGTTTTTCGCTAAAACCCTGACCGCCCTGGCCCTCAGTGCCCTGGCGCTGACGGCCCAGGCCGAACAACTCAAGGTGATGACCTCCGGTGGGTTCACCGCTGCCTACAAATTGCTCGGCCCGCAATACGCCAAGCAAAGCGGCGACACCCTTGACACCATCCTCGGCCCGTCCATGGGCAAGGCGCCGGAAGCGATTCCCAACCGCCTGGCCCGTGGCGAACACGCCGACGTGGTGATCATGGTCGGCTATGCGCTGGATGAGCTGATCAAACAGGGCAAGGTCGACCCGGCCTCCCGTGTGGAACTGGCGGACTCGCGTATTGGCCTGGTGGTCAAGGAAGGCGCGGCAAAGCCTGTGATCAACACCGATGCGGACCTGAAGGCGGTGCTGAGCAAGGCCAAGTCCGTGGCCTATTCGGACAGCGCCAGCGGCGTGTATGTCGAGAAAGAGCTGTTCAAGAAACTCGGCATGCCGGCCAAGGGCACGATGATCGAACGCGCGCCAGTGGCCGAACAGGTGGCCAAGGGTGATTACGAAGTGGGCTTGCAGCAGGTGGCGGAATTGTTGCCGGTCAAGGGCGTAACCTTTGTTGGCAAGCTGCCGGAAGACGTGCAATCGGTAACGCGCTTTGCGGCCGGTATCCCGGTCAACGCCGAACACAAGGATGAGGCCAAAGCGCTGCTCAAATTCCTCGCCTCCCCCGAGGCGCAACCGGTGGTGCAATCCACCGGCCTGGACTCGGTATCACGCTGACCGAAACGGCATCTCCCGCACCAACCGTTCCAACTCCAGCGCCGCTGGCGGCAATGTCCGCCCGCGGCGTTTTATCAAGCCCACGTTGCGCATCACCTGCGGTTCCACCAGCGGCACACTCACCAAAATCGGGTGCTCGCACGCCGGCATCGCAATCGATGGCACCATCGCCACGCCCAATCCCGCCTCCACCAGCCCGATCATCGTGGTCACGTGGTGCGTCTCGCAGATGCTCGGTTTTTTCACCCGCACCCCACGCAGGGCCTGGTCCAGCAGGAAGCGGTTGCCCGAGGTCTTGTCCACCGTGATGTAGTCGTGCTCGTAGGCTTCGGCCCAGCTTACGCTCGCGCGTTCGGCCAACGGGTGATCACGCCGGCAGGCCAGCACGTAGCGCTCCTGCAGCAGCAACTCGAACTCCACCTCATCGGCCAGGCTGCCGCTGAAACTCACGCCAAAATCCGCCTCGCCGCTTTCCACCGCATTGCACACCTCACCCGCACTGGCATCGAGCACCCGCAGGCGGATCTTCGGATACAGCTTGTGGAACTCGGAGATCACGTGGGGCATGAAGTAATACGCCGTGGACGGCACGCAGGCGATGGTCACGTGGCCCATGCGCGTGGAGGCGACATTGCTGATGCCCATCAGCGCGATGTCGAGGTCGTCGAGCATGCGCTCGACCTGCGGCAGGAACGCGCGGCCAACCATGGTCAGGCTGACGCGGCGCGTGGTGCGCTCGAACAACTTCACGTCCAGCGCCGATTCGAGTTTTTCGATGCGCCTGCTCAGGGCCGGTTGCGAGATGCGGATGGCCTCGGCGGCGCCGCGAAAGCTGCCCTTGTCCACCACGGCGCGGAAGGCTTGGAGGTCGTTGAGGTCGAAGTTGATGATCACGGGTCGACTGCTGGCTCAGAGTGAATCGCGATACTACCTTACAGGCACGGTTCACGCGCAGTCAGCCCGGCTGGGCGTTGCCATTGGATTCGCTGAAAAACGTTCCGAGCAATGCAATTTAGTATAAATTGCCATCACTTTATTCATGGCTTAAAGGAGATTACCCGTGGCAACTCTGCAGGCAAAAACGGTCCAGGCATTGCAAGACAATCGCATTGACCTGCTCAACGAATGGACGCACAGCCTGGAGGCCACGGGCGCCACACGCAACCTCAAGGGGGACGACGTCAAGCAACAGACCGGCGAGTTCCTCAACCTGCTCGCCGACGCGCTGCACAACGGCGGCTCGCAAAACATCAATCACGAAAACTGGGCACAGACCCGGCTGTTCCTGGAGAAACTGTCCCACAGCCGTGCGCTGATCGGCCAGGATTCCCAGCAGACCGCCAGCTTCATTTTCGCCCTCAAGGGCCCGGTGTTCGCCCTGCTGCAGCGCGAATACGCCAGCGACGGCGCGCAACTGGCCGAACAACTGTGGGAAGTGTCGGAACTGCTCGACGGCCTGGGCATGCACACCATCCGCACGTTCCAGAAGTCCCGTGAAGCGGTGATCAAGCGTCAGCAGGAAGAACTGCTCGAGCTGTCCACCCCGGTGGTCAAGCTGTGGGACGGCGTGCTGGCCCTGCCGATGATCGGCACACTGGACTCGCAACGCACCCAGGTGGTGATGGAATCGCTGCTGCAGCGCATCGTCGACACCGGTTCCGAAATCGCCATTATCGACATCACCGGCGTGCCGACCGTCGACACCCTGGTGGCCCAGCACCTGCTCAAGACCGTTACCGCCATCCGCCTGATGGGCGCCGACTGCATCATCAGCGGCGTGCGTCCGCAAATTGCCCAGACCATCGTGCACCTGGGGCTCGACCTGCAAGGCGTGGTGACCAAGGCCAACCTGGCCGACGCTCTGGCGCTGGCCCTCAAGCGTCTGGGCGTCAACGTCAGCAAGGCAGTCTGAGCATGGAACGCATCCCTATTTTGCAGATGGGCGAGTTTCTGCTCGTGACCATCCAGGTGGACATGCACGACCAACTCGCGCTGACCCTGCAGGACGACCTGTCGGAACGCATCAGCCGCACCTCGGCGCGCGGCGTGTTGATCGATATTTCGGCGTTGGACATGGTCGACTCGTTCATCGGGCGCATGATCGGCACCATCTCGGGCCTGTCGCGCATCATGGACGCGCAGACGGTGCTGGTGGGCATGCAGCCGGCCGTGGCCATCACCCTGGTGGAACTGGGCATGAACCTGCCGGGCGTGGCCACCGCATTGAACGTGGAGCGCGGCATGAAGCTACTGCGCGACCGGGTTGAACACTCATGATCGAAGCCAGCAGCGGCACGCATCCCGTGCTGATCGAACAGGACGTTGTGCTGGCGCGACAATTGGTACGCAGACTGGCCCAGGAATGCGGCATGCGCCTGATCGACCTGACCAAGCTGGTCACGGCCGTCAGTGAGCTGGCGCGTAATACCGTGGTGTACGGCGGTGGCGGCTACATGGATTGGGCGGTGGTGGAAAAAGACCTGCGCCCCGGCGTGCGCCTGACCTTTCGCGACGAAGGCCCGGGCATTCCCGACCTCAAGCTGGCGATGACCGATGGCTGGACCTCCGGCGGCGGACTGGGCCTGGGCCTGACCGGTGCCAAGCGCCTGGTGGACGAATTCGAACTGGATACCGCGCCGGGTAAAGGCACCCGCGTGACGATCACTCGATGGTCCTGAATATCCACAGTGCACTGACCCAGGTGTTATTGGTCGAGGACGTCAGCCAGGTGGGCTACGCGCGCCGCACGGCGCAACTGCTGGCCGAGCAACTGGGCTTTGACGAAACCGACGCCGGGCGCGTGGCACTGGTGGCCACCGAGCTTGCCAGCAATATCCTCAAGCATGCCGATCACGGCCAGTTGCACCTGCGCGCCACCGGCAACGGCGGCGTGGAGATGATTGCCGTGGACCGCGGCCAGGGCTTCGATCTGGACAGCTGCCTGGTGGACGGTTTCTCCACGGGCGGCACCCAGGGCATCGGCATGGGCGCGATTTCGCGCCTGGCCCAGGTGTTCGATGTGCATGCCGACGCGCGTGGTACAGCGATGCTCGCGCGCCTGTATCCGCGAGCCTCGGCTGCCCGCGACATCCGCTATGGGGTCAGCCAGCATTCGTTGCACGACGACCCGCATTGCGGCGACGCCTGGCACCTGATGGTCGAGCCGGGGCGCTTCAGCGTGATGGTGGCCGATGGACTGGGCCATGGCATCGATGCCGAGCGCGCCGCGCAGGCCGGTGAGGCGGTGTTTGCGCAGGACGCATTTCTCGACCCAGGCGTGCTGATGAACGACCTGCATGTGGGCATGAGCGGCACCCGCGGCGGCGCTATGGCGATTGCTCAATACGACGCCTCGGCCGACACCCTGCGCTTCACCGGTATCGGCAACATCGGCGCCAGCCTGATCGGCCACGGCAAGTCTCGGGGGCTGGCCTCCCATCCGGGGATCGTCGGCGTGCAATATCGCAAGGCCCAGCCCTTCGACTACGCTCAAGTGACCGGCCAGTTGCTGATCCTGTACAGCGACGGCTTGCAGTCACGCTGGAACCTTGCCGATTACCCGGGCCTCGTACACCGCCACCCGGCCCTGATCGCCGCCATTCTGCACCGTGATTTCTGTCGCGGCCGCGATGACGTTACCGTATTCGTGATTGCCCTGGAGGCTATCAATGGCTGAAACCACTGCCTCCCTTGCCGATGAAGTCAAACGCCTGCGCCTGGAAGGGGACGCCCTGCGCGCCGAACTGGACGAGACCAACCAGGGCGTGCTGGCGCTGTATGCCGAACTCGACATGCAGGCCGACCAACTGCGCCAGGCATCGGACCTCAAGAGCCGCTTCCTGTCGTACATGAGTCATGAATTTCGCACGCCGCTGGGTTCTATCCTGAGCATCACCAGCCTGTTGGCGGATGAACTCGATGGCCCGCTGAGCCCTGAACAACACACCCAGGTCGGGTTTATCCGCAGCTCTGCCCGCGAGCTGCGGGAAATGGTCGATGACCTGCTGGACCTGGCCAAGATCGAGGCCGGGCGCATTTCCATCTCGCCGGCGTGGTTCGACATGTTCGACCTGTTCTCGGCGCTGCGCGGGATGTTCCGGCCCATCGTCGATGCCTCGTCGGTGGACCTGATCTTCGAAGAGCCGGCCGGCCTGCCCAAGCTGTATACCGATGACAAGAAGCTGGCGCAGATCCTGCGCAACTTCATCTCCAACGCGCTCAAATTCACCCTGCAAGGCGAGGTGCGGGTTTCGGCCGGCATGGAGAACGACCGCGAGATCCGCTTTGCGGTGCAGGACACTGGCCTGGGCATTCCCGCCGAGCTGCACAACAACCTGTTCGAAGACTTTTCGCAGATCGATTCTCCGCTGCAAAAACGCCTGCGCGGCACTGGCCTGGGCCTGTCGCTGTGCAAACGCTTCGCCGAACTGCTGGGCGGCCGTGTGGGTGTGGAAAGTACGCCCGGCGTGGGCTCGCTGTTCTATGTGATCATCCCCCTGTCCATCGCAAACGAGAACGTCGATGAAGCGTGACATTCGATTACTGATCGTCGACGACAACGCCGCCACGCGCTATGCCCTGCGCCGCCGCCTGGAGCGTCACTATGGTCATGTGCTGGAAGCCGGCACCGGCCAGGATGGGCTGGACCTTATCGCTCGCGAAAAAATCGATGCGCTGATCCTGGACGTCAACCTGCCGGACATGAGTGGCTTCGATATCGTGCGTCGCTTGCGCGCTGACCCGTCCACCGCGTTGCTGCCGGTGGTGCATGTGTCGGCGGCGTCCATCGAGACCGGCGACATCATCACCGGCCTCGACGCCGGGGCCGACGCTTACCTGATCCACCCGGTGGACCCGGATGTGCTGCTGGCGACCCTGCGCACACTGCTGCGGGTGCGTGACACTGAATATGCGCTGCGCGAAAGCGAGGCGCGCTTTCGCGAGATTTTCTTCAATATCAGCGCGCCGATTGCGGTGATGGACGCGCAGCTCAAAGTCCATGAATGCAACCACGCCTTCGCGCAATTGATTCATGACAACCTCAACCCCGACGCCCTGCTCGAATGCTTCGCCGACGGCCAGGGCGCCGTCATCGGCGAACTGTGCCAGCGCCTGTCGGCCGGCGAGCGCTGGAAAGGCACACTGCAGTTGAACGTGAATGGCGAGCTGCGCGAGACCGAGTGGCAGATTTCGCCGTACAACCGCGCCGAGCTGAGCCTGGTGTTCGTGGAGGACGTCACCGAGCATCGTCACCGCGAGCGCCATCAGCAGGCCGAACTGGCCAATGCCACGCGCCAGTTGGCCCGCACCGAAGCGCAACTGCTGCAGGCGCAGAAGATGGACGCCCTGGGCAAGCTCACCGGCGGCATCGCCCACGACTTCAACAACCTGCTGACCGGGATCATCACCAGCCTGGAGCTGATCAAAAAACGCATCGAGAGCCAGCGCACCGAGAAGGTTTTGGGTTACGCCGATGCGGCCCTGAGCTCGGCGCTGAGCGCGGCCGGCCTGACCAATCGCCTGCTCGCCTTTGCCCGCCAGCAGCCGCTGGACACGCGCCCCATCGACATCAACGCGCATATCCGCTCACTCGAAGAACTGCTGATGCGCACCATTGGCGAACACATCGCCCTGAAGCTGGAGCTGACCAGCAACCCGGCGGTGGCGCTGGTGGACCCGATCCAGCTGGAAAGCGCGGTGCTCAACCTGGTGATCAACGCCCGCGATGCCCTGCCCCAGGGCGGCATCATCTGGGTCACCACTTACCCGGCGTATTCCAATGGCAACCTCAAACTGGAAAACGGCCCCTATATTGCGCTGTCGGTGCGCGACAATGGCGTGGGCATCGACCACAGCGTGATCGACAAAGTGTTCGACCCCTTCTTCACCACCAAGCCGGTGGGCCAGGGCACGGGACTGGGTCTGTCGACCATCTACGGTTTCGCGCGCCAGTCCGGCGGCGATGCGCAGATCCGCAGCGTCACCCGCCAGGGCACCGAAGTCACCATCATGCTGCCGGCCGCCGAAGGCCCGGCCACCCTGGCAACAAAACTGCTGGCGGTGCCTGGATTGAGCCAGGGTGAGCACATTCTGATTGTTGAGGACATGCCTTCGGTGCGCAGCTTTGTCGCCGAAGTGCTGATGGATGCCGGCTACCAGTGCAGCCTGGCCGCCGACGGCGACGAGGCCATGGTGACCCTGCAGGCCGACCCGAGCATCGACCTGTTGCTGACCGATTACGGCCTGCCGTATATGACCGGCCGTGAACTGGCCGACCATGCACGCCTGCTGCGCGCTGACCTGCCGATTCTGTTCATGACCGGCTACGCGGAAAATGCGGCCAATCGTCAGAGCTTTCTGGGCGAGCGCATGGACTTGATCACCAAGCCGTTTCATATCGATGAGCTGCTGGAGAAGATTCGCCAGGGGGTGGAGCGCCAGGTCTAGGCCGACGCTCCACAGGCCCTACAAGCGGAACCGCGCCACGGCGTCGTTGAGCGCTACCGCCAGACGCGCCAGCTCCTGGCTCGAACCGCTGACCTGCCCGGCGCCGGACGACGATTGCGCCGACAGGTCACGGATATTCACGATGTTGCGGTCGACTTCCTTGGCCACCTGGGCCTGCTCCTCGGCCGCACTGGCAATCACCAGGTTGCGCTGGTGAATCTCATCGATCGAATCGGTGATCCGACTCAGCGCGCCACCGGCCCCTTCGGCCAGGCTCAAGGTCTCGGTGGCGCGCTGGGTGCTTGACTGCATCGACGCCAGCGCATCGTTGGAGCCGGTGCGCATGGCGGTCACCATCTGGTCGATCTCCAGGGTCGATTGCTGAGTGCGATGGGCCAGTGCCCGCACCTCATCGGCCACCACCGCAAAACCACGCCCGGACTCACCCGCACGCGCCGCCTCGATGGCGGCGTTAAGCGCCAGCAGGTTGGTCTGCTCGGCGATGGAGCGAATCACGTCGAGCACCTTGCCGATGTCCCGCGATTGCTCGGCCAGGTTCTGCACCAGGGTCGAGGTCTCGCCAATGTTGCTGCTCAGGGCCTGAATCGCGCTGACTGTTTCGCCAACGCGGTGCTGGCCTTCGCGCGCGGTTTCATTGGAAAGCCTGGTGGATTCGGAGGTCGACACCGCATTGCGCGCCACCTCGTCGGCGGCCGAGGTCATCTCGTTGACCGCCGTAGCCGCCTGTTCGATCTCTGCCGTTTGCTGTTGCAGGCTGCGGCTGCTCTGGTCGGTGATGCCATTGAGGTCGGTGGCCGAGGCGGACATTTGCACCGCAGACTGGCGAATCAGCTGCAAGGTATCGCGCAGGTTGCCTTGCATCGATTGCAGGGCGACGAGCAAGCGGGTGACCTCGTCGTCGCCGCTGACTTCGACGGTCTGGGTCAGATCGCCGCGTGCGACGTTTTCCGCAGCGCGCATGGCCTGTCCCAATGGGCCGACGATGCTGCGCGTGAGCAGCCAGGCCAGGGCCACGGTGCTCACGCCGGCCAGGATCACAAAACCGAACACCATGGTGAGCGAGCGGCTGTACTGCGCCTCCGCCGCCTGGCCCAGCTGGTTGATCTGGCCGTTGTAGTAGTCGCTGAGCGCATTGAGCTGGGCCCCGGAGCCATCGACCACAGTTTTCATATCCACCAGCAGCAGCTTGTTGAGTTCAGCGCCCTGCTGCTTGTCGGCCAGCACAAACGACTGCGCCAGCCCTTGCTGGTACTGGCGCAGCGAGACCTGGAACTGGTCGTAGAGCGCACGCACCTCAGGCGTGTCGACCAACGCGTCGAGCTCGGTCAGCTTCTTCGTCAGGTCCTGGCTGCGGGTGTCCATCTGACCGCGGTAGGTTGAAAGGTTAGCCGGGTTGGGGTCCAGCGCCATGCGCAACGAAATCGTGCGGATGCGCAGCATGATTTCGCGAATATCGGCCACCAGCCGCATCTTCGGCACCAGCCCACTCTCCACCTGCACCGCCCGGGCGCGAATACTCGCCATGTTCGACAGCGCGAAAAAGCCCAGCAGGGCCACGAGCAAAGCAATCAAGGCAAAACCCAGACCGGCACGGCGGGCGATGGACAGGCTGCGAAGGGACATTTTAAGGGCTCTTATTGGGGGGGGGATACGACATCGTATGACAGGGTTTCGGCCTGACAGGCCTGGACTTGAGGGGGTAAATCGGAAATAAACAATCCTGAATATCCGATGTGGATTCGAGCTGGAAGCATCACATCGATCACACTGATGATGACTATCGAAACGACCGCCTGCCGATTTGCCGACGGTCATCCCTATAATCCCCTCCCAAATCCCTCCCCCCGCCTGACGACAGGCGACATTCATCCTTGGAACCCAACACCATGCCAAGTGCCAGCCAGGCCTCCAGCGGCCTTCCCGAACATAATCAACAGAGCGTCAAGCAGCAGTGGCTGGCGATTCTGTCGGTTGCCGTGGGCGCATTCGCCCTGGTGACCAGCGAGTTTCTCCCGGTGGGCGTACTCAACGACGTCGCCAGCGACCTGGGCATCACGGCCGGCCACGCCGGGCTGATGGTGACCCTGCCCGGCATCATGGCGGCCCTTGCCGCGCCGTTTCTGTCGGTGAGCATTGGCGCGATGGACCGTCGCTATCTGCTGATCAGCCTGACGCTGATCATGATCATCGCCAACGGTATCGTGGCGTTTGCCAGTGACTTCAACGTGCTGTTGATCGGGCGTGTCCTGCTGGGCATCAGCATCGGCGGCTTCTGGGCCACAGCCATCGCCCTCAGCGGCCGCCTGGCGCCCAGGGGCGTCGACGTGGCGAAGGCTACGTCGATCATCATGATGGGCGTGACCCTGGCCACCGTGCTCGGTGTACCGGTGGGCACCTGGCTCAGCGGCCTGATGGGCTGGCGCATGACCTTTCTGGTCACCGCCCTGATGGGCGTGCCGGTGCTGCTGGCTCAGGTGCTCCTGTTGCCGCGGCTCAATCCGGAAAAAGCGATTCGTGTCAGTGACCTGCCGGCGTTGTTTTACAACCCGCAGGCGCGGGTGGGCCTGATTGCGGTACTGCTGATCGGCCTGGCACACTTTGCTGCTTACACCTATGTCGCGCCGTTCTTCAAATACAGTGCCGGCTTCGATGGGCCGACCATCAGCTCGTTGCTGCTGCTGTTTGGTGTGGCCGGCGTGGCGGGCAATGTATTCGCCGGTTTCGCCGCCAATCGCAGCGTGCGCAACACCCTGCTGCTGGTCGCGCTGATGATCGGCACCAGCACCGCGCTGTTCCCCCACTTCGCCACCGGCATGACCGGCGCCGCGATGCTGATCGCGCTGTGGGGCTTCGCATTCGGCGCGTTCCCGGCGTGCTCGAGTATCTGGATGTTCGTGGTGGCACCCAAGGATGTGGAGCGTGGCATGCCGCTGTTTGTCGCGCTGTTCCAGGTGATCATTGCCCTGGGCTCTTTCTTCGGCGGGCGCATCGTCGACCAGATGGGCAGCTCGGTGCTGTTGAGCCTCGCCACGGTATTGGTAGGCTTCGGGTTTGTGACGGTGCTGGTGTTGGGAAGGAATGTCAGTAACCGCCTGGTGGCGCAACCGGCCTGACGGGTAACTGTTGAAAAGGCCTGCCGAACGATGCGTTTGGCGGGCCTTTTTTTTGGGGGGCGCAGAGGTATTCGATCTGGAAAAACCTGGTAAAGAGAATGCCCGCACTGAAACTTGCGCGCGCAAGCCTGCGAGCTAGCCTCAAACGTGTCGCCGCTGTGGCGACCTACTGTCAGGGAGCTTATATGCCAACGCGATATCGTGATGCGGTTACAGGGGAATACGTGACGGAGGGTGAGGCCAAAAAAAGGCCGAGGGAGACGGTGAGGGAAACGGATAAAAAACCGTCGAAAAAATCGGAGGGTAAAAAGTAACGTCATTGTTTTAGCATGGGCTATGCAGATCTACCTTTACCCTTTTCGGAATAACTCTCCATGACGCCGGTTGAAATCAATGCATTCATTGAACGATGGCCCACTCTGGGCCTCACGCCTGTTGAGGCCTGGCGGGTGGCACAAGACTGTGAAAACCAGGTGATGGCGTTGCTGGAACGCCTCGGCAAGGGTTATCGGCGTCATGGAAACTGTGCCATCCACGAAAGTGCGGTTGTCGAGCAAGGCGCTGTGCTGAAGGGCGCGATCATCATCGGCGAAGGATCCTTCGTGGCGGCGGGCGCTTATCTGCGCGCAGGGGTGTACCTGGGCAAGAATTGCATCATCGGCCCAAGCTGCGAGCTTAAAAGCAGCTTCATGCTGGATGGGAGCAAGCTGGCACACTTCAACTTTGTCGGTGACTCGTTGCTTGGCGAGGACGTAAATATCGAGGCCGGTGCGATCATTGCCAATTACCGCAACGAACTGAACGGGGATCAAATCAAAATCCGTTATCTGGATCAGGTGATCGAGACGGGCGTAAACAAGTTCGGTGCCCTGGTGGGAGACGGCTGCAAGATTGGCGCAAACGCCGTTATTGCTCCTGGCGCGCTGTTGCGGCCCGAAAGTCATGTGCCTCGTTTGGGATTGGTTGACCAGTTCGCTTACGATTGAACGGCTCGACGCTGGTCAGAGTTAAACGCAGGGGCTTCGTCTTGTTCAATAATGGCGGAGAGATAGGGATTCGAACCCGACATGCCCATCCCCCAACCCGCTCTAAGCCCAGGATTCTCTAGCATAACGTCGCATTACGCATTAACGTGTAGCTGACTAGCTACCAAGGAGAGGTACAAAATGGCTTTCGACGCCTTTATTAAGATCGCAGACATCCCTGGTGAAGCGTTAGACGAAAATTACAAAAAATGGATAGAAATCAACGGTTATAACTTCGGCGTCAGTCAAAGCACCTCCGCCACTGCCAGTTCCTCGGGCGGCGCGTCATCTGGCCGTACCACCATGACCAATTTCACTTTCACAAAACACTTGGATAGCGCCAGTTGCAAGCTAATGGAAGCCAGCTGCGCAGGCCAGCACTTGAAGGAAGTTAAGCTGGTGTTATGTCGTGCAGGGACCGATAAGCTCAAATACTACGAGGTGGTGCTCGAAGAAGTAATCATCGCTGATTATACCCAGAGCGCCAGCTCCGGCATCCCCATGGAAATCGTACAACTCAACTACGGTCGCATCAAAACAACCTATACCCTGCAGAAGCGTGTCGATGGTACAGCGGGCGGTAACACGACCGGCGGATGGGACCGCATCAGCAATAAAAAGTATTCGTGAGTACGCCCATGTCCGAAGCGCTATCCTTTATCAATCCCAGAACGCAGACTTTCGACTCTCTGAAAGCTAGTCTTGCATTGCAAAAAAATACCAAGGCCAAGTTCGTTTCCCTCAACTCCCACATCTCGAGCGGAGTTGTCCTCGCAGGTGAACTGGTGATTGTGGGCGATGCTTCCACACCATCGTCTACTGCCCACGAAGCCTTCCTGATGGCAAAGGCTGCCGAGGTGCATACAGCGTTGCTGGTTCACGGGGTGGATGCGGATGATTTTTTTCTTGATAATTTTGAGCTGCTCAAGCAGGCAATCTCCTATACGTCCATGGGTATAGGCGCTACAAGTGATGGCTGGGCAAAGCATATAGACGAGATCAAAAAAACGCTTAAAGCCATCGAAAAGCTTTATCGGGAGCACATGGGTTCCGGCAGCATGACTCAACGAGACTCCTTCTATGCCAAGCGAACAGAATTATTCATGAAGCTGGATAAACAGCTAAATAGTTTTCTGTCTTATGGATCCGGACTGCGCAACGAAGGCTCTACCAAACGATTGCTCGGGCTCTCAACTAAAAGCTATATGCACACCGGAGAAATCGCAGGATACGCTGACAAAATATCTGGCGTGGCCATGGCCTCTAAATGGATAAAAAGAGGGGCCTATATTGGGACCGCGCTTGAAGTAGGCTCCACCGCACTATCAATCCGTAACGCTTGTGCGTTAGGACGCGAGGAACAGTGCAGGAGGGCAAAATATGTTGAGGGGAGCTCTCTGGTGGGGAGTATCGCCGGAGCGGGCGGCGGAGGCGCTCTCGGCGGCCCCATAGCCGGCGCCATATGCTTGGTAGGCCTAGGTATTACAACAGGTGCAGGTGCATTGGCCTGCACCGTGATAGGAGGTGCGGCTGGCGGATGGGTGGGAGGCGAAGGGGGTCAGTGGATCGGAGAGAAGATTGGGGAGTATATATATGGGAAAGTTATAGAATGACAAACATCCCAATCGGCTTGCTGGGTCTTTTTATAATAATACCCATGATTGTTAACTTAATCGCAACAGCGGTGATTGCGCACAAATATGTTGAGACCATAGAAAATCTTCTACCAAACTGTTCTTTTGTATCAACGATCAGAGAGGCATGGTCGGGCGGAGGTTTGCTCGGAAAATTCATCAGAGGGGGCGTAATAGCAATAGTCATGATGATGCCGAATCTCTGCGCCAAAAAAGGTATCGTTGATATCGATGAGATGAGTAGACTACCTGCCTTCTACAAAGGGTTATTGATAATCCCTATGCTTATAACCTTAACGTTATTTACCGCAATGATGGGATTAAGGATCGCTGGATATCTATTAGGTCTTTGAATTTATCCAATAGTTGATTGTGTAGTTACCATGTCGACAAGGCCGTCGGCGGCGTCAAAAACCAGGGACCTGGCCTTATCAAGCCGCTTGACGATCAATAATCCAGGCACTTCCTCGGTTGCAACTGCGTGGCTTCGCGCGGCGCGCCAGATAATAAGGATGCTTCAATCTCCGGGCTGTTCTGGCTCGTGGGCAGAGTTGGCCAATGGCTCGCCTATGTCCTCGATTTTTTCGGCCTCGGCTTTCTCCTGGGCCTGACGCTGATCTTCAGCCTGATGCTGAGCCTGGTGCCAGCGCGATATCTGCCGGTCAACCGCCTGGTCTTAGTCCAAGGCTGACATTTTGTGTTGCGGGAAGTCCTGCACGGCATCCCAAGCGGCCTGATCAAGGCGAAGCACATCGCGGTGCATCTTATAGCGAAGCTGGTCGTGCAGGATGGACTGAACGAACCCGGGGGTATACATCAGGCGCCGTTTCCGCGGGCAGGCCGATCAGCTTCATTGAGGCGTCAAATGCAGCCGCCTTTGCGGTAAGCGGGGTCTGGACATCCTGAAGCCTTGTCGCATGTTGGTCCGCCTGGTACCAGAAGTTGCGGCTGAATCGCTAAACATCGATCAACGCGTAAAGATGGAAGCGAATGCTCGACACTACGAGTTATTGCGAGACGTCGCATTCAGCCTGATGCTGCCGATCAAGGTGCGTGACTTCTACGGCAATCTGCTTATTAGGGACGACCTGGACAGCGAGCTTGATCGTGTCATGAGAGCTTTCGCCGTCGGCGCGGATGTGCAGCAATGAAGCGCCTGATGGAACGCCTGTATCTCTCCCTCCCGACCTAGCTTGAAAGATTGATCCCACCCCCTTCAGGTAGGTGTATACCGGAATGAAGATTGAAGTGTAATACCTCCACAGGCCACGTCCTGCAAGGGTTTCAGCTCACACCGTCATGCACGCCAGAATGCGAACACCCACGGCGAACGCATCGAGTACCCCCGTCTACACTTAACACGTAGCCCTAAATCGAGCGGGCCTCTTCTGCCTTTAATTCAGGTAGTTAACTCACACTGTCACAGAGCGTCGTACAGCGCCAACAAGACACTCTGATACAACATCAAACCTCGCCAACACAACCTGATCACACGTCACCAGCAGCGTCACAGCAGGTCACAAAAGGCAGGCCGTGCGTAGGATGTCCGTCACTTATTTCTACTTTTCCCAGCTTTTAAAACAGGGTGACCGAGTTGGCGTTAAGAGGCTATGCGGCTAACCCCGATTTCCAAACGCCACGCCTCATCATTATTTTCCTCAGCCAGATTCGTGGCGTTTCGGAGAGTGCAACCTCCCTCCGGGCGGCGGCTGAAATTTCGTCTGGAAAATGCCTTTGCCATATGCCCATCAGACAATTGCTGCACCCGAACGGTAATGGCAAGATGATGCCTTCTGATCAAGGAAGAAAAAATGGCACTCATCGCGTGTTACGAATGCTCCAAAGAAATCAGCGATACCGCCCAGTCGTGCCCCGGTTGCGGCGCTCCAGTAAATTCGAAAAATCGACCAGCCAGCTCAAGGCCATACCAACCGACACTTCGCATGGTTAGCCTTCCGCTCTTTCTTGGGAACGTTGTACTAGCCCCAATCTTCGTGTGGTTCCTGCTCCGTAAAGGCTACTCGACTCAGGCTAGAGTGATCGGGTTTGTGTGGCTTTTCGTTTTCATCTTCTGGCTCCCGCTCAGCTCCAAGTCTCCAGACAAAACTCAAGTAGCATCATCAGCAAGCACCAGCTATTCAGCCTCCCGCCCTGTGGATCAGCACCCCGAAAGCACTGCGACATATGCGCAGGTAAACGCAGATGTAGGATGCAAGAGTACGTACAGCGATCAGAAGAAAGACGACATCTTCAAGGCCAAGTACAAAGACCACTGGATGACATGGAGCGGTCAAATCGTCCTGTTGGAATCTGACGAGGTTTCGTTGAACGTAGATCACGTCGGGACTCAAGACCTAAAGGTCGAATTCGCGGACAAGACCGCTGGATACAATCTTGCTAAGGGTAGTGAACTGAAGGTGAGATTCTTGATGAAGAGTCCTGGCGGTTGCTTCCTACCTTTCGGCGGACGAGACGCAACAGTAGTCCGATAGCACCGGTTTCAGAACGCCACACCCCGACCATCACTTCCTCAATCTTTACCACACAGGGACGAATTGTGAACGACCGTCACGCCGCAGGCATCGTTGCCGCCCTTCTGCTGTTGATGCTGTTAATTCTGCTTTTGTACAACTCGCAATTTGGCTTCGTCCCCTCAGACTCGAAAGGGGACTGGGGTACGTTTGGAGACTACTTCGGCGGCATCCTGAACCCGATTATAGGCATGCTTGGTTTTATAGGAATCTTGCGGTCTCTCCGCATGCAACAGTTCCAACTTAACAACATGAAGCACGACAAACTCGCTGAAGAAGTATTGGAAGCCGTAAAGGATATCGACAAACGGATTAACGAGAGTCTAGCTTCGAGCGTTGGATTCGTTAGAACAACCGTTCCTATTGTCAGAGACACTGAGCTTTTCATTTCCCACATGGTCGCCGAGGGCCAGAGGGGTGCAAAGAGACTTGGCGATTCAAAGGGTTACTCCGACTTCATGAAGACCAGCAATGAAGCAGGTTCTGTTGTCGGCGTTGCTGTAGCTGATATACGCGCACTCGTTGTCCAGATGGCCGACCTAGTCACACACCACCCGAGTAATTCGATGAATGAGTACAGCCCAGTGCTGTTCTACTATGTGAGCAAGACGGCTAAGCTGATCCCAATGCTGAAGGATATCGGCGGGATGCCGGAAACCACTGCGGCCTTTTACGAGCATGAACGGTGGACTCGCCATCGAGCACCAACGTCCAGCTAGCAGGCCGGCTATTTGCCACCATGCAGCGTTAATGTGGTGGTTGTGCCCCTGGATTACTACCACGTAAAAGGAAGTGAATATGAGTGAAGCATGGAACCTGGAGGCGCTGAGGGCACAGGTTAAGATTCGCCAGCCTGACACAAGCAAAAGGCTTATTCAGATCATCAATTCGCTTGGTCGATCACGGGATATCTTCACATACCATAAGTGTCTCGCCCGCGATGCCTTCAGCGCATTCAACACCGAAAACGACCCTGACGGAATAAAGTTTGCCCAGCGAATACTTGGATGCGATGACGATGATGGTGTCGTTCATGAAGCTGGCTTAGTCAGCGAAGCCAACCTGATTGCCTGCGTTGCAATCACTCGCAATTCGTACGATAGCTTTGGGCAGTTACTGAATGGCCTTGTGGTTCCCGTGCCGCTCACAGGCAATTTCTACATCCACAACGTCAAAGACGCCCTTCCCGCTGGAGAGCTTAAAGATCGCCTGAATGACGCCCTCACGTCAGAATGGTTTGGGTACACACACGCCTTTATGAACATGGTCAAGCACCATCGGTTGATCGTTCATAATCCGTCAATTTCATTCATAGACGACAACAGGGGCGGCAAGGTCGAGGGCTTTAGCCACAAGAAGAAAGATTATCTGGCGTGTTGGGTTAGGGAGGCGCTGGAGGGAACCGTGGAGCTTCAGAACTCACTACGGGCATGCGGGGTACTGCTCAATCGCATGTACATCCGGGGAAACCCGCAAAACCTGCTGAACTGAGTAGTACAAACGAGTAGTACAACCCAAAAATAAAAACCCCCGTAACTCATTGAATTACAGGGGCTTTCTGAAAATGGCGGAGAGATAGGGATTCGAACCCTAGGTACCGGTGAAGGTACAACGGATTTCGAATCCGTCCCATTCGGCCACTCTGGCATCTCTCCAACGGCGCGCATCATAACAGCATGGTTCGTGGATGCAAAGCGCCGGGGCGATTTTTTTCCGTGCTATCAGATGCTTGCGTCGATTACAGCGGTACGCCGAGGCGATTGGCGACTTCTTCGTAGGCTTCGATGACGTCACCCAGGCCCTGGCGGAAGCGGTCCTTGTCCATCTTCTTGCGGGTGTCCTTGTCCCACAGGCGGCAGCCGTCCGGGCTGAATTCGTCGCCCAGGACGATGGAGCCGTCGTGGAACACGCCGAACTCCAGCTTGAAGTCCACCAGCAGCAGGCCTGCGTCGTCGAACAGTTTGCTCAGCACGTCGTTGACCTTGAGGGACAGCTCCTTCATGCGCGCCAATTGCTCAGCGGTGCCCCAGCCGAACGCCACTACGTGGGATTCGTTGATGAACGGGTCGCCCTTGGCGTCGTCCTTGAGGAACAGCTCGAAAGTGTAAGGGTTGAGCTTGAGGCCCTCCTCCACGCCCAGGCGCTTGACCAGGCTGCCGGCGGCGTAGTTACGCACGACGCACTCCACCGGGATCATGTCGAGCTTCTTCACCAGGCATTCGTTGTCGCCCAGCAGTTTGTCGAATTGGGTCGGAATACCGGCTGCTTCGAGTTTCTGCATGATGAAGGCGTTGAACTTGTTGTTCACCATGCCCTTGCGATCAAGTTGCTCGATGCGCTTGCCGTCGAACGCCGAGGTGTCGTTGCGAAACAGCAGGATCAGGCGGTTGGCGTCGTCGGTTTTGTACACCGACTTGGCTTTGCCGCGGTAGAGTTCTTCACGTTTTTCCATGATGGGCTCCGCTTTGAGTGAGGTGGGCTAGGCGATGTGGCGCCAGTCGAGCCCTGAATCTTGATCGGCCAGTTGCAGCCAGTCCGGGTCGCACCCGAGGGTGTCGACGAAACATTGCCGGGCAAGCTGCGGCAGGTTGTTCTTGCTGCTCAGGTGGGCCAGGACCAGGTGCTGCAGGTCTTGCCAGCCCAACTCATACACCAGGTACGCCGCCTGATGGTTGTTCAAATGCCCGAGTTCGCCACCTACCCGCTGCTTGAGAAAGTAGGGGTAATGACCGCGCGCCAGCAGGTCCCGACAGTGGTTGGACTCGATCATCAACGCATCGAGGTCGCGATAACCGTCCAGCACCTTGGCGCAGTAGGAACCCAGGTCGGTCAGCACGCCGAAACGCCGCTGGCCGTCACTGAAGACATACTGCGTGGGTTCCTGGGCGTCATGGGCGACTGCGATCACATCGATGCTCAAGGCGCCGATGTGCAGTTGCTCACCGCCGGCCAGGAAACCTGCAGGTTCAATGGGTTTGCGCATCCCGCGCAGGGTGCCGCGACTCAGGTACACAGGAAGATTGTAGCGCCGAGACAGCAAACCCACGCCATGCACGTGGTCGGCATGTTCGTGGGTCACCAGAATCGCGCTCAGCTGCGCGGGGTGAACCCCCAGGCGCAGCAGGCGCCGCTCGGTTTCCCTCAGCGAGAAACCGCAATCGACCAGCACGTACGTGTCGTCATGAGCGACCAGCGTGCCGTTTCCCTGGCTACCGCTGCCGAGAACGGCAAAACGCATCGGATCAGCCCAGATTGTCCTGAATGACGCCCAACACTTTGCGCGCTGTTTCAGCGGGAGCAACGGTATTGATGTTCTTCTCGACGGTGACCTGCACGCTCTCGCCTACCTTGCTCAGACGAACCTGGTAGCGCTCGGCACGGGTTTCGACTTCTTCCTTGGTCGGCGTGCTGCCGAACAGTTTGCCGAAGAACCCTGGCTCGTCGTCTTTCTTCACGGCCTTTTCAGCCACGTTGATGTAGTACAGGCCAAGGCTGCGGTTGATGTCTTCAACGCGCCATGGGCCTTGTTCCAACGCGCGACCGACACTGGCCCAGGCGCGATCCAGGTCTTCACCCAGGTTCAGCACCACGTTGCCGCTGCCGTCTTCGGTGAGGCTGACACGGCTCGGGGTGTCGTAATCGCGTGCGGCGAGCAGGGAAACGGAACCGCCCTTCTCGGAGATACGGCTCATGCTGGCCAGCATCTCGTCGACCAGGGCAGCGTCGACGCCGGTATTGACCGAACGATTGGTGAACTCGACATTGGCGGTGCTGCCGGCAGGACGCTCGGCGCTGACCACATAGACTTCACTGGTATTGCGTTGCACACCCGGCTCGATGCGCACGCGTACGCGGGTCTCGCCGTCGGCGGCTACGCCACTCGACTGCAGGCGCTTGGCCATGCTGGCGGACAGTTCGCTGCCGTGCTGCCATGCGGTGGTGAATTCACCGGTCTGCGGGCGCTGCTCGTCAATGCGGAACCCGTTGTCCTGGAAAAACTGCACCGCCACCGGCCAGACTTCGGCAGGTGGGCGCTGGGCCACGATCCAACGCGAATCGCCGCTCTTCTGCAGGCTGTAGTCGCTGGCGTCCGCCACGGCTGCGATCGGCTGCGGGCGCGGCACAACGTACTCACCCTTGGTGGTGTCGTCGGCAACGTTGCGCGGAATCGGCAGCAACGGGTCAAGGCGCTTGGCGACATTGACGTCCGGCGGCAGTTGCATCGGTTTGGTTGCTTGTGCTTCCAGGTAATCGCTGCCGCGGTCACGGAAGTAGCCTTCCGGGCCCCAGATCCAACCGCAGCCACTGGTGCTGGAGATAATCAAGGCAAGTGCGGAAAGTCCGGCCAATCGCTTCATGCGTAGTGCTTCCTCAATTAAACCAGGACGCCGGACTGGCGCAGGGCCTGTCGCAGCGGTTCGTGAAAGGCTTGGCTGAGCTGGGTGAGCGGCAGACGGATACCGTCCGGCATCATGCCCATCTCGACCAGCGCCCATTTCACAGGGATAGGGTTGGATTCGACAAACAGTGTCTTGTTGAGCGGCATCAGTTTTTCGTGGATCGCGCGCGCGGTCACGGCATCGCCGGCGATGGCAGCGGCGCACAGGTCACTCATGGCACGCGGGGCCACGTTGGCGGTCACCGAGATGTTGCCCTTGCCGCCCAGCAGCATCAGTTCGACCGCCGTGGCGTCGTCACCGGAATACAGCAGGAAGTCGCTGCTCACGCCGGCCAGAATGTCCTTGGCGCGTTGCAGGTCGCCAGTGGCTTCCTTGATACCAATGATGTTCGGTACGGTGGACAGACGGATGACTGTCTCGGCTTTCATGTCACAGGCAGTGCGACCGGGAACGTTGTAGAGGATCTGCGGGATATCGACGGCTTCGGCGATGGCCTTGAAATGCTGGTACAGGCCTTCCTGGGTCGGCTTGTTGTAGTACGGGGTCACCAGCAGGCAGGCGTCGGCGCCGGATTTTTTGGCGTTTTTGGTCAGTTCGATCGCTTCACGCGTGGAATTGGCGCCGGTACCGGCGATCACCGCGATACGGCCCGCCACACGCTTGACCACGAATTCGATGACCTTGATGTGCTCTTCCACATCCAGGGTGGCCGACTCACCGGTAGTGCCGACCGCCACGATGGCATTGGTGCCTTCTTGCAGGTGGAAGTCCACCAGTTTGCCAAGGCTGTCCCAGTCGAGATGACCTTGTGCATCCATGGGTGTGACCAGTGCCACCATACTGCCCGCAATCATGCAACCGCTCCTGCCGGAAAAAGAGAGCCGTAATGGTACTGGCGCCAAGATGCTTGTACAAGCGAAGTACCGCCTGAGGATGCGTTCTGGCGCAACTAAACGACGGGCAATGCCATCATTGGGCAAAAGCGCTGCCGCAAGCAGGCCATTCACACAATGAAAACGCCATCTCCTATCCCTTCGCGATGCTTTTCGCTACCCTTGATCCTTTGATCGATACAGCCCTCACAGTATCGACCGCTCATCGTTTTAGGAAGGCTGCATGTCCACCCCCACAGTTCGCGAACAATTCCTTGTTATCAGTGCCCTCGGCGCCAACCCCATGGAGCTGACCAACGTCCTGTGCCGCGCCAGCCATGAAAACCGCTGCGCCGTCGTAACCTCGCGCCTGACCCGTCACGGCGAATGCAGCGCGCTGGTGCTGCAGATCTCCGGCACCTGGGACGCCCTGGCGCGCCTGGAAACCGGCCTGCCGGGCCTTGCCAAGAAGCATGACTTCACTGTCAATGTGGTGCGTAGCGCCGCGCTGGAGAACCGCCCACAGGCCTTGCCTTATGTGGCGTATGTCAGCTCGGCGTACCGTTCGGACATCGTCAACGAGCTGTGCCAGTTTTTTATCGACCATAACGTCGAGCTGGAAAACCTTACCTGCGATACCTATCAGGCGCCGCAAACCGGCGGCACCATGCTTAATGCCACGTTCACCGTGACTCTGCCGGCCGGTGTACAGATCAGTTGGCTGCGCGACCAGTTCCTGGATTTCGCCGACGCGCTCAACCTGGACGCGCTGATCGAGCCGTGGCGCCCACAGAACCCAATGTAAGGAGGTTATTCATGGCGGTAGTCATCGACACACCGGTCACTGATTTCGAAGCCCCGGCCACCAGCGGGCAGACCTTCAGCCTTGCTGACCTCAAGGGCAAGCAAGTGGTGATCTACTTCTACCCCAAGGACAGCACGCCGGGCTGTACCACCCAGGGCCAGGGTTTTCGTGATCTGCATGAAGCGTTCAAGGCAGCCAACACCGAGGTGTTCGGCGTATCGCGCGACAGCCTCAAGTCTCACGAGAACTTCAAGGCCAAGCAGGCATTCCCGTTCGAGCTGATCAGCGACAAGGACGAAGCGGTTTGCCAGCTGTTTGATGTAATCAAGCTCAAGAAGCTGTACGGCAAGGAATACCTGGGCGTGGATCGCAGCACGTTCCTCATCGACAAGGACGGTGTTCTGCGTCAGGAATGGCGTGGCGTGAAAGTACCGGGGCATGTGGATGCGGTGTTGGCGGCAGCGCAGGCGCTGAACAAGGCTTGATGCAATTCAGGCCTTGCGCAACCAATAGCGGTAAACACCCGCCTCATCTTCTTCGCGTTCCAGGGTGTGGCCGGCCAACTTGGCGAAGGTGCGGAAATCGCGCTGGGAGCCCGCATCCGTAGCGGTCACCTTGAGCACCGCGCCGCTGGCCATTCGATTGAGTTCCAGCTTGGCCTTGAGCAAGGGCAGCGGACAATTGAGGCCGCTGGCATCGAGTTCGGCATCGAAGGGTGCAGCGTCGGTCATGGTCTTACTCCGGGCAAGCGTTGGGTTGCTTAGAATATCTGGTCCGAAGCTCAGTGTCCGGCTACAGTAAGCTCTTTGCCCAAAAGGCTTTGTGCATGACTTTTTTGCGCCCTACCCTGTTGACGCTGGCCTGCCTGCTGGCCTCCCCAGGCTTCGCCGACGACCTGCCGTCACTTGGCGACGCCAGTTCTGCCATTGTCTCGCCACAACAGGAATACCAACTGGGCCGTGCATGGCTGGCCTACCTGCGCGGCCAGGTGTCGCAACTGAACGATCCGCAACTGAAGGATTACGTCGAGACCAGCGTGTACAAGCTGGTGGAGACGAGTCAGGTGAATGACCGACGGCTGGAATTCATCCTGATCAACAGCCCGCAACTCAACGCCTTTGCCGCACCGGGCGGGATTGTCGGCGTGAACGGCGGGCTGTTTCTCAATGCTCAGACCGAAGGCGAGTATGCCTCGGTGATGGCTCATGAATTGGCCCACCTGTCTCAACGCCATTTCGCCCGAGGCGTTGAAGCGCAGCAGCGCATGCAACTTCCCATGATGGCGGCCCTGCTCGGCGGCATTATTGCGGCCGCGGCAGGCGCAGGCGACGCGGGTATCGCCGCCATCGCCGGTACCCAGGCCGCAGCGATCCAGGAGCAGCGACGTTTCTCCCGCCAGAACGAGCAGGAAGCGGACCGCATCGGCATCCTCAACCTGGAGAAGGCCGGCTACGACCCACGCTCGATGCCCACCATGTTCGAGCGACTGATGCGCCAATACCGTTTCGATGCCAAGCCGCCGGAGTTTCTGTTGACGCACCCGGTGACCGAATCGCGGATTGCCGACACCCGCAACCGCGCCGAACAGTCCAAGCCGGGCGGCAAGGAAGACAGCCTGCGTTATCAGTTGATCCGCGCGCGCGTACAGTTGAAGTACGAGGACACGCCAGGTCTGGCGGCCAAACGATTCCAGGCTCAGTTGGACGAGAATCCGAAAAACGATGTGGCCCGTTATGGTCTGGCAATCGCTCAGATAAAGGGCACTCAGCTTAAGGAAGCCCGGGAAAACCTGGCGCCATTGCTGGCCAAGGCTCCCAATGACATCACTTACAACCTGGCGCAGATCGAGCTGGACATCATCAACAACCGCATGCCGGACGCGCAGCAACGCACCGACCGCATGCTGAGCCAGTACCCCAGCAATTACCCGCTTAACCAGGTTCGGGTGGACCTGCTGCTTAAACAGAACCGCACTGCCGATGCAGAGAAAGCCCTGGATGGCTTGCTCAAGTCTCGTCCGGATGATCCGGATGTCTGGTATCAGGTCGCCGAGACACGCGGACTGTCGGGAAATATCATCGGCCTGCATCAGGCGCGCGCCGAGTACTTCGCTTTGGTAGGCGACTTCCAGCAAGCAATCCAGCAACTGGATTTCGCCAAGCGTCGGGCTGGCAGCAATTTCCCGCTGTCGTCGCGGATCGACGCTCGCCAGCGTGAACTGATTGAACAGGAACGTCTGGTGAAAGGGATGATGAGTTAAACCCATCGCCCACAAAAAAGCCCCGCCATCGTTAACCGACGGCGGGGCTTTTTATTGGGCTAGCAGATTACTCGGCGAGCTTGAAGGTGATGAAGCTGGCTCGACCCTGACGCAGGACGCGCATCGACACCGTACGGTTCTTCGGCAGTGCCTTGGCAATGTCGGTGAACTCCTTGGTGCTGTTGATCGCCTGATTGTTCAGGTGGGTGATCACGTCGCCCGGCTGCAAGCCGATCAGGGAGGCAGGGCCATCCTGGACTTCCTTGATCACCACGCCGCTCTTGAGGTCGAAGCTTTTCTTCTGCTCATCGGTCAGCTCGGCCACGGCAATGCCCAGGCGATTGCTGCTGCGCTCGGCGCCCGGCTTGGCGTTGCCCAGTGCATCAAGGGCTGCGCCCTCTTCCGGGATGGCGCCTACGGTCAGTTCCACGTTCTGGCGCTTGCCTTCACGAATCACTTCCAGCTTGGCCTTGCTGCCGGCCTTGAGTGCGCCCACCAGATGCGGCAGGTCTGCCGACATGATGATTGGCTGGCCGTTCATGCTCAGGATCACGTCGCCAACCTGCAGGCCGCCCTTGGCAGCCGGGCCGTCGTCCTGAATCTGCGCAACCAGGGCGCCGGCCGGCTTGTCGAGACCGAAGGACTCAGCCAGGTCCTTGTTCACTTCCTGGATGACCACGCCCAACCAGCCGCGACTGACCTTGCCGCCGCTCTTCAGCTGATTGGAAACGTCCATGGCCACATCGATCGGGATCGCAAAGGACACGCCCATGAAACCACCGGAACGGGTGTAGATCTGCGAGTTGATCCCCACTACCTCACCGGCCAGGTTGAACAGCGGGCCACCGGAGTTGCCTGGGTTGATCGGCACGTCGGTCTGGATGAACGGCACATAATTTTCGTTCGGCAGGCTGCGGCCAATGGCGCTCACAATGCCTTGGGTAACCGTGTGGTCAAAGCCGAACGGCGAGCCAATCGCAACCACCCACTGGCCGGCTTTGAGGTCCTGGGACTTGCCCAGTTTCAGCACGGGCAGGTCCTTGCCTTCGATCTTCAGCAACGCAACGTCGGAGCGCGGGTCAGTGCCCACCAGCTTGGCTTTGAGTTCGCTGCGGTCGGCAAGGCGCACGAGGATCTCATCGGCATCGGCAATCACATGATTATTGGTGAGAATGTAGCCATCCGGCGAAATGATGAAGCCCGAGCCCAGAGACTGCGCCTCACGCTGACCACCGCCGCCGCCACGCGGAGCGCGCGGCTGGGGCATACCGCGCTCGAAAAACTCGCGCAGCATAGGCGGCAGGCCTTCCAGATCGGGCATCTGCTGGTTCGAAACTTTGCGATCCGGCAGCTTTTGCGTGGTGCTGATGTTGACCACGGCAGGCGAGGCCTGCTCCACCAATTGGGTGAAATCAGGCAGCTCGGCCGCTTGCGCAGGCAGGGCCTGGCCCAGCACCAATACCGTGGCGACTATGGATAGGTAAGACTTCAAACGTGGTATCGACATACAGCTCCCGTTACGACGAGCAGGGTTGAGCGACAGGGTTCAAGAGATGCCGGAAACCGAGACCGGCGCCTTTGTTCCGCGAACAAAACAAGGTCAGCGCTGACAAGCCCTGACCTATAAAAAACATGGAGATTTTTTGCAAGTGAAAATGCTGATCCATACATTTCATGGTCTCGCCAGCCAACCTGGCATGGACTTTAGACTGAAAGGTCAGGATGAACATAGGATTAACGAATCACGGCTGGGTAGTAGCCGTTTTCTCACTGCGTACGGACAGAGCGATGCGCTCGGCAGTACCGATGGGGATTTCGCCGACAACGGTCACTATCCTTTCACCGTCCACCGTATTCAAGCGGCGAGAAACCGCAACCGTAGGGCCAATTTGCGTGCGGGTTTCCGTCGCGCTGACTTCGCTGATGGGTTCGAGAAACACCGAAAACCGCGCAAGCCCGTCTTCATACATCAGGCTTTCGACCGTTGCTTTGGTCTGCGCATCTTTGCGCGCACTGCTCTTGATTAACTGAAAACCCGGTGGCACCCATTCAAGATGCCATGCCTCGGAGGACTCGACCTCTGGCGCCTGCTCCTGAACAACTGCGACAGGCTTGCACTCACCCGTAGGCTGCAAGTCGCGATCACTTGGGGTGGTAGACGTGTCCAGCCGGGTGAATTGAAAACGCTCCAGCAATTGCCCTTGATCATTCAACAGCAGGGATTTAAGCGGCAAAGCGGTTTCGCGATCCAGATGCAGTTCAAACCCGAAGCGGTACTGATCACGCGGCGTGATCGAGACGATCACTGCATTACGACCGGCAACACGGGATTCACCGATAACTGCCAGCTCGTAGAATTGAGTAAGTTTCTTTGGGTCAAGCGCACGTGAAGGGGATTCACGCGAATTGCCAAGGCCTGCGACAAGGACGCCGCTGACGCATTGAGTACGACCATCTACACGCACGACTTCCTGGGCAGACCCATCAAGCTGCAATAACCGCTCGCGGACTTGACCTTTTTGGACGCGATGCCAAATGTCGTGGGTAGAAAAACTGCCATTACGCTCGTATACGAACGTGCCTTTAAAACTTTGTTGTTGCTCTGCACGCCCAAGTCGAGTCAGCCAGTTTTGAGCTTCATCGGCATGGGCGGGGAGTGCAGACCAACCACTGAGTAAAAGCGTAAGGAGCGATATGACGCGCATAGGGCCCCTTAAAGGTTCAGCGGTTTTCCAGGCTTGCAGCACGAGCGTATGGCAGAGCGCTTTCAGTGCCTTTCAAGGCAGATTCCTGTGCGTGTTGGCGCAGGTAGCCTGGAAGACGCTGATCCTGCCAGCCGGATTGGCCTTGAAGCACACCGTTAGCCATTGGGCCTGTGGCATCAGAGCTTTCCTTGTAGCCGGCCAGCACTGCCGGGCCCTTGACCTGCGGACCGGCCATGACCGGTTGCTGGGTCTGTTGGGCCAGTTCGGCACCCGCGATTTCGTCCTGGTTGTACAGGCGAACACCGGCCAGAACCGCAACAGTTACCGAGGCAGCCACTGCCAGGCGACCCAGGCTACGCCATGGACCACGTGCAGCCTTTGCCGGAGCGGCTTCGTCAGCCAGCGCAGCAGAAACGGCCGCAGCAATATCCAGACGAGGGATTAGAAGATCCTTGTGCATCACCGCCCGAGCGACTTGGTAACGAGACCAGGTATCACGGGTTTCGGCATCATCAAATGCGTTAAGCACTCGACGAAGTTCCAGTTCATCCGCTTCGTTATCCATCACTGCGGACAGCGATTCCTGCAGGGCATCACGACTCATGGCGGTTCCTCTCTTGGCTGTCGCCGCTGTCTTTAGTTTTCCTGCAACAACGGTTGCAAGGCTTTATCGATGGCTTCCCGGGCCCGGAAAATCCGTGACCTCACAGTCCCCACCGGACACTGCATGACGCTCGCAATGTCTTCGTAACTCAGACCATCGAATTCACGTAAAGTTAACGCCGTCCGTAAATCTTCTGGCAGTTGCTGAATTGTGCGATGGACGGTGCCTTCAATCTCGTCGCGCAGCAATGCACGCTCCGGCGACTCGAGATCCTTGAGGCCGTGATCACCATCGTAAAATTCAGCATCTTCTGAACTGACATCACTATCCGGCGGGCGGCGTCCGCGAGACACCAGATAGTTCTTCGCCGTGTTGATGGCGATACGGTACAGCCACGTATAAAACGCACTATCACCGCGAAAATTGCCCAGTGCACGATAGGCCTTGATAAAGGCTTCCTGTGCAACGTCCTGCGCTTCATGGGTGTCGTGCACAAACCGCACGATCAACCCGAGAATTTTGTGCTGGTATTTCAGCACTAGCAGATCAAATGCTCGCTTGTCACCGCGTTGAACGCGCTCGACCAGCTGCTGATCCTCTTCCTGGGTTAGCATGAACACTCCTCGTGGTGCTTGAAGGAGGCTTGCATAACTAAACGATCAGGCTTGCAAACATAGACTCGGTCTTTTCGCAAAAGTTCTCCCCCTTTCAAGCAAGTTTCCGGCATGCACTGATTTGGCACACACGAAAAACGCAGCACGGTCAAAGCCGACTGCGCGAATAATCTTGTCGCCGGTTTGATGACGCGTCCAATGCTCCCGACGGGCCAATAAACTCAACTTTTTCCAGGTTTTGGGCAACCGGCTATTGAGTGGGGGCTCATGCAAAAAGTTCCCACCTTACTAACCGGCCAAGTGAGGCCGGAACCGCGCTCCGTAATCTCACATTGCCACAAACGCCCGGCTATTGTGCCGCGCGCCCCCTCTATATACTAGTGGCCCGTGTGCCCCTTTGATTCGCCGATCCAGGCGTTCCTGCTTGCGCCAGCCCTGTGGATCGCTTTTTGCGGAATCCTTCCAATGAGCCAACAGTTTCAACACGATGTTCTGGTGATCGGCAGCGGCGCGGCCGGCTTGAGCCTGGCACTGACCCTCCCCAACCATTTGCGCATTGCGGTGCTGAGCAAAGGTGACCTGGCCAACGGCTCGACATTCTGGGCCCAGGGCGGTGTCGCAGCAGTGCTGGACGAGCACGACACAGTGCAATCCCATGTCGACGACACCCTCAATGCCGGCGGCGGTCTGTGCGACGAAGACGCGGTACGTTTCACCGTGGAGCATAGCCGCGAAGCCATCCAATGGCTGATCGATCAAGGTGTGCCCTTCACCCGCGATGAGCATACGGGCAGCGACGATGGCGGGTTCGAGTTTCATCTCACCCGCGAAGGCGGCCACAGCCAACGCCGCATCATCCACGCCGCCGATGCCACCGGGGCTGCCATCTTCAAGACCCTGCTCGAGCAAGCGCGCCAGCGTCCCAACATCGAGTTGCTGGAGCAACGCGTCGCCGTTGACCTGATTACCGAAAAACGCCTGGGCCTGGACGGCGCACGCTGCCTGGGCGCTTATGTGCTCAACCGCGTCAGCGGCGAAGTCGACACCTACGGCGCACGCTTCACCATTCTCGCTTCGGGTGGCGCAGCCAAGGTCTACCTCTACACCAGCAATCCGGACGGTGCCTGCGGTGATGGCATTGCCATGGCCTGGCGCTCGGGCTGCCGGGTGGCCAACCTGGAATTCAACCAGTTCCACCCCACCTGCCTGTATCATCCGCAGGCGAAAAGTTTCCTGATCACCGAAGCCCTGCGCGGTGAAGGCGCGCACCTGAAACTGCCCAATGGCGAACGGTTCATGCAACGCTTCGACCCGCGCGCCGAGCTGGCGCCGCGAGATATCGTCGCCCGTGCCATCGACCATGAAATGAAGCGCCTGGGCGTCGACTGCGTTTACCTGGACATCAGCCACAAACCGGCAGAGTTCATCAAGGCGCACTTTCCCACCGTCTACGAGCGCTGCCTGGCCTTCAATATCGACATCACCCAGGGCCCAATCCCCGTAGTGCCGGCCGCGCACTACACCTGCGGCGGCGTGATGGTCGACCAGCATGGGCGCACCGATGTGCCTGGTCTCTATGCGATTGGCGAAACCAGCTTTACCGGCCTGCACGGCGCCAACCGCATGGCCAGCAATTCGCTGCTCGAATGCTTCGTCTACGCTCGCTCAGCGGCGGCGGACATTCTCGAACAATTGCCAAACATCCCGGTACCCGCCGCCCTGCCCCGCTGGGACGCCAGCCAGGTGACGGACTCGGACGAAGACGTGATCATCGCCCACAACTGGGACGAGCTGCGCCGCTTCATGTGGGACTACGTGGGGATTGTGCGCACCAACAAGCGCCTGCAACGGGCCCAGCACCGCGTGCGCCTGCTGCTGGATGAGATCGACGAGTTCTACAGCAATTACAAAGTCAGCCGCGACCTGATCGAATTGCGCAACCTCGCCCAAGTGGCCGAGCTGATGATCCGCTCAGCCATGGAACGCAAGGAGAGCCGCGGCCTGCACTACACCCTCGACTACCCGCAGATGCTGCCCGAGGCCCGCAACACTATTCTGGTGCCAACCACCTACGGCGGCTGAATTTCAGGCGAGTGCGCAGGCGCCGGTGCACATCGGCGACCTGCGAATCTCTGGGCACACAGATAGAGCGTACCCGCCATTGCCCCGGCAATCGAAAGCGCAACACCACGATCAGCGGCAACGCCAGGCTGTCGGGGCGCAGCTGCACACTGTGCCAACCGCGCTCGGCGCTGAATAATTGCCAGCCGTCTTCATCACGGCGCAGGCCCAGAATCGACGAACGGTGAGTCAGCAGAATCTGACGCGGCAACACCCAGACGGCATGGGCCACGCACGCCAGCATGCCAAGAGCGGCAAAAGGCACGTCGAGCACCAGCAAGGCGCCCAGCGCTAACAGCTGGGCGAGGACATACGCCGCCAGCAACAGCCGCGAGGCCTGCCAGCGACATTCAAAGCGATTACTTGGGCTGGACACGATCCAGGATCATCCGAACCATGCGTTGCAGCTCCGGATCTTCAGACTCGGCGCGCTCCATGAACCAGCCGAACATGTCCTGGTCCTCGCATTCCAGCAACCGCACGTACAGGTCACGATCCACCTTATCGAGCGTCGCGTACACCTCTTTGGTGAACGGCACCAGCAACACATCCAGCTCAAGCATGCCGCGGCGGCTGTGCCAGTAGAGGCGATTGATTTCTACGTCTTCGACCATGGAACGCTCCTCAAATAGCGCGCAAGTATACAGGCCCCGCGGCACCCGAACAGCCAGCGTTGGTCGCGCCCCGAGGAAACTATCCATTTGCCGGGCGCCCCTCTATGATGCACGCATGACTTTTTGACCTGCGATGACCCATGGCCGACTCTGCTTTCTTCTGCCCCCTGTCCCACGAAGGCGTTCTCGCCGTCCGTGGCGCCGATGCCGCCAAATTCCTGCAGGGCCAACTCACCTGCAACCTCAATTACCTGAGTGACACCCAGGCCAGCCTTGGCGCGCGCTGCACGCAAAAAGGCCGCATGCAATCAAGCTTTCGCATTGTGTTGCAAGGTGACGGCGTGCTGATGGCCATGGCCACTGAGCTGCTGGAGCCGCAACTGGCGGACCTGAAAAAATACGCGGTATTTTCCAAATCCAGGCTCACCGACGAAAGCGCCGCCTGGGTTCGTTTCGGTCTTGCAAATGCTGATAAAGCGCTGAGCAGCCTGGGCCTCGAGTTGCCGGACGACACCGACAGCGTCGCGCGTACCGATGCGCTGATCGCCATTCGCGTCTCCCCTGCCCGCGCCGAACTCTGGGCACCTGCCGAACACGCTGAAGCCGTACGCAGCCACCTGGCCGCGCAGCTTGACGAAGCGGGTTTGAACGAATGGCTGCTGGGCCAGATCCGCGCAGGGATTGGCCAAGTGATGCCACAGACCCGCGAGCTGTTCATTCCGCAGATGCTCAACCTGCAGGCTGTGGGCGGTGTCAGCTTCAAAAAGGGCTGCTACACCGGCCAGGAAATCGTCGCGCGCATGCAGTACCTGGGCAAACTCAAACGCCGCCTGTATCGCCTGAGCCTTGATGCCACACAGACGCCAGAACCCGGCACTGCACTGTTCTCCCCCAGCCACGGCAGCTCGATTGGCGAAGTGGTGATTGCGGCAAAAGCCGACCTGTCGATTGAACTTCTGGCGGTGTTGCAAGCCGAAGCTGCCGATAATGGCGACGTGCATTTGGGCTCGCTGGAAGGGCCTGCCCTGCAACTGCTCGACCTGCCCTATCAACTTGATCGAGATCGAGAGATTCAGCGCTGATCACCGTACTTTTTTGCAGCACCCTTGAGAGCATGAATGAACAAACTGGCGGATAAAGTCCAACAGGCTTTGGTAAAGGCCATCGATAACGATGACCTGGTTCTGCCGACATTGCCGGAGGTGGCCCTGAACATTCGTCAGGCCGCCGAAAACCCGGATATCAGCATCAGCCACTTGAGCAAAGTGATCGGTCGCGACACCGCGCTGTCCGCACGCCTGATCAAAGTGGTAAACAGTCCGTTGTTGCGTGCCACTCAGGAAGTCACCAACCTGCACACCGCCATTACCCGGCTGGGCACCAACTACAGCAGCAACCTCGCCATCGGCCTGGTGATGGAACAGATCTTCCATGCCCGCTCCGAGGTGGTCGAACAGAAAATGCGTGACGTATGGCGCCGCAGCCTGGAAGTGGCGGGCGTCAGCTACGCCCTGTGCCGCAGTCACTCACAGCTCAAGCCGGACCAGGCCGCGCTTGGCGGGCTGGTACACCAGATCGGCGTGCTGCCGATTCTCACCTACGCCGAAGATCACTACCAGTTGCTGTCCGACCCGGTCAGCCTCAACCACGTGATCGACAGCATCCACCCGCTGTTGGGCGACAAGCTGCTGAGCGTCTGGGACTTTCCGGAAATGCTCGCCAAGCTGCCCGGCCAATACCTGAACCTGGAGCGCGATTCCGCCAGGCTCGACTACATCGACATCGTCCAGGCAGCTGTACTGTATTGCCATCGCGGCACTGATCATCCGCTGGCTGACGTGCAGTTGACCGACGTGCCGTCGATCATCAAGCTGCGCATTGACCCCGACAGCGAGACCCTGCGCGCGCAGCTGGATGAAGCACGCTCGATGTTCTACTGATTCAACCGGCGACAAAACTTACCCGCACCTTCAACCCCGCCAACTCGCCATCATGCAGGCTGATCTGCGCCAGATGCGCACGGCAGATCTCGCCGACAATCGCCAGCCCCAGGCCTGATCCCATGCCCTGCTGACTGCGCCGATAGAAGCGCTCGAACACCCGGTCGCGTTCATCCAGCGGGATACCGGGGCCATCGTCCTCGACTTCAAGCACCGCCGGCGCCATGACCCGCAGGATTACATTGCCACCCGGCGGCGTATGCGCCAGGGCGTTATCCACCAGGTTGCTCAAAAGCTCGTTAAGCAGCGTCGGTTCGCCGCGCAGCCACACCGGCTCATCGGCCTCCAGCGCCAGGGCCACGCCGCGCGCATGGGCCAGCGGTGCCATGGCCATGCCCAGCTCTCGGGCCAATTGGCTGAGGTCAAGCAACTGCGCGCCGCCTTCGGCAATCGCGCGGGCACCGTTCTCGATGCGGGCCAGGGACAATAACTGATTGGCCAGATGAGTCAGGCGGTCGGTGCCTTGGGCGGCGCTCTCCAGAGTGCTGCGCCACGTGGCGGGCGCCTCGCTGCGCAGGCCCAGCTCAAGCCGGGCCTTGAGCGCCGCCAGCGGTGTGCGCAATTCGTGGGCGGCGTCGGCAATGAACTGCGCCTGACGCTCGAACTGGCCGCGCAGGCGCTCGGTGAAGTGGTTGAGGGACCGCACCAGCGGGCCGAATTCATGCTGCACTTCCACCAGCGGCAGCGGGCGCAGGTCGTCGGGCTGGCGTTCTTCCACCGCTGTGCGCAGGCGCTCCAGCGGGCGCAGCGCCGCGCTCACGGCAAACCACACCAGCAGCAGTGCACCGACGCCCAGCATGCCCAGGCGCAACAACGTGTCGGCCGCCAGGCTGCGGGCCATGCTGACGCGTGCTTCATCGGTTTCGGCCACGCGAATTTCCGCCATGCCGTTCATGTTCGGCTCGGAGACGGCCTTGAGCAGGCTGACCACCCGCACTTCCTGCCCTTGATACACCGCGTTGTAGAAACGCGCCAAGGCCGGATAGTCGTCAGTTCGCGGCGTGCCCGGCGGCGGGCCGGGAAGGTGCTCGTAGCCGGAGATGAGCTTCTGATCAATATCATTGACCTGGTAATAAATGCGCCCGGCGCTGTCGTAGGCGAAGGTGTCCAGCGCCACATAGGGCACATTGGCGCTGAGGGTGCCGTCGACCTGGGTCAGGCCGGCGGCGATGGTGCGCGCCGAGGCCAGCAGCGTGCGGTCATACGCCGTGTCGGCGGCCTCGCGACCGTTCCAGTAAGCACTCAAGCCACTGGCAATCATCAACACCACCAGCAACAACGCGAGGTTCCACAGCAGGCGCCAGCGCAGGCTGCTGGGCTTATGCATCGCGGGCTTCCAACAGGTAGCCCAGGCCTCGGAAGGTCACGATGGCAATGGGCTGGCCGTCGAGCTTCTTGCGCAGGCGGTGCACGTAGATTTCGATGGCGTCGGGGCTGGCTTCCTCATCCAGGCCGAAGACCTGGGAGGCGAGTTGCTCCTTGCTCATCACCCGGCCAGGCCGTGCGATCAGCGCTTCGAGCACGGCCTGCTCGCGGGACGTCAGGGTCATCAGCTCGCCGCCGACGGTAAAGCGTCGCGTGTCGAGGTCGTAGACCAGCACGCCGCAGGCCTGCTGGCGCTCGCCGCCGAGCACACTGCGCCGCAGCAGCGCCTTGACCCGCGCCTCGAGTTCCGTCAGTTCGAACGGCTTGGCGAGGTAATCGTCAGCGCCCAAATTCAAACCATGCACACGGTCCTTCACATCACTGCGCGCGGTCAGCATCAGCACCGGCAGATTTTTCCCACGGGCGCGCAGCCGCGCCAATACCTCAAAACCATCCATGCGCGGCAGCCCCACGTCGAGGATCGCCACCGCGTAATCCTCGCTGTTCAAGGCCAGGTCGGCGGCCACCCCATCGTGCAGCACGTCGACGGTCAAGCCCGTGCTCTTGAGCGCCTGGGCGACACTTTCGGCGAGCTGCAAATGGTCTTCAACCAAGAGGACACGCATGGATTTCTACCTCATTCAGGAGTGGTCGATGCCACGCTTCGCCGGGCAGTTTACAGGCGCCGCCCGGCCTGTGAAGCCCGAAAACATTGAAAGGCTACTGAAAGGTTAGCGAAAGCTTCGCGCTTTAGGATCCAAACACGGTGGTTCCAGCCCGCCGAGCGACCTGACCGTCGCGCCCGAAAAACGCCTCGACGCGTTTTCGCCAAAAATAAGAACAATAACGGAGTGCACAACGATGCTGTCGACACAGCCCCAGGCTTGCCCGCCTGTTCGTTTTCCCCGCATGACCCACACTGCCCTTGCCAGCGCCGCGGCCCTTGCCGGTTTTTCACCGCTCGGCCAGGCTGCCTTCTTCGAAGACAGCAGCGCGACCCTCGAAACCCGCAACATGTACTTCAACCGCGACTTCCGCGACGGCACCAGCGCCCAGCAATCCAGGCGCGATGAATGGGCTCAGGGTTTCATGCTCAACCTTCAGTCGGGCTACACCGACGGCACCATCGGCTTTGGCGTGGATGCGCTGGGCATGCTCGGCGTCAAGCTCGACTCCAGCCCCGACCGCACCGGCACCGGCCTCTTGCCCACCCATGACGATGGCCGCGCCGCCAACGAATATTCCAAGCTGGGCCTGACGGGCAAGGTGAAAGTGTCCGCCACCGAGCTGAAAATCGGTGCGTTGATGCCCGAACTGCCGATCCTCAAGCCCAACGACGGGCGCATCCTGCCGCAGACCTTCAACGGCGGCCTGCTGACCTCCAGGGAATTCAAGAACCTGACGTTCACCGGTGGCCGCCTCGACAAGGCCAAGGACCGCGACGACAGCAACTACGAGGACATCGCCCTCAACAACAAGAACAGCCGCTTCCTCAGCGGCGCCACCGGCAAGCACTTCAACTTCGGTGGCGTGGACTATAAATTCGCCGACAAGATCACCGGCAGCTACCACTTCGCCCAGCTCGACGATGTCTACCGTCAGCACTTCCTCGGCCTGGTCGCCGCCCGTCCCATGGGCCCCGGCACGTTCGGCGCCGACCTGCGGCTGGCCATCAGCGACGACACCGGCGCCGCCCGCGGCGGCAAGATCGACAACACCTCCCTCAGCGGCCTGTTCAGCTATGCCCTCAACGGCCACAAGCTCAGCGCCGGTTACCAGCGCATGTCCGGCGACAGCGCGTTCCCCTATGTGGATGGCAGCGACCCGTACCTGGTCAACTTCGTACAGATCAACGACTTTGCCGGCGCCGAAGAGCGCTCCTGGCAGGCCCGTTACGACTACGACTTCGCCAAACTGGGCATTCCCGGCCTGAGCTTCATGAGCCGTTACCTGTCGGGTGACAACATCCGGCTGAGGAACGGCGAGACCGGCAAGGAATGGGAGCGCAACAGCGAGATCAAGTACGTGGTGCAAAGTGGCACGTTCAAGGATGTGGCGGTGCGCCTGCGTAACGCCACCTACCGCTCCAACTATTCAGCCCGTGATGCGGATGAAATGCGCGTGCTGGTGAGCTACAGCGTCGCACTCTGGTAAGCAACTCATAACAACAATGACGGAGAAACCCATGACCCTTTCACTGCGTAAACTGGCCCTCGCCGCCGGCTGCATGCTGTTCGCCGGCCAACTGCTGGCCGCCGACGAGCCCAAGCGCCCGGAGTGCATCGCCCCGGCCTCCCCCGGCGGTGGTTTTGACCTGACCTGCAAGCTGGCGCAAAGCGCGCTGGTCAACGAGAAGCTGCTGAGCAAGCCGATGCGCGTGACTTACATGCCCGGCGGCGTCGGTGCGGTGGCCTACAACGCCGTGGTCGCCCAGCGCCCTGGCGACGCCGGCACACTGGTTGCCTGGTCCAGCGGTTCGCTGTTGAACCTGGCCCAGGGCAAGTTCGGACGATTCGATGAAAACGCCGTGCGCTGGCTGGCGGCGGTGGGCACCAGCTATGGGGCTATCGCAGTAAAAGCCGATTCGCCCTACAAGAACCTCGATGATCTCGTAAAAGCCTTGAAGAAAGATCCGGGCAGCGTGGTGATCGGTTCCGGCGGCACCGTGGGCAGTCAGGACTGGATGCAAACCGCGCTGATCGCCAAGGCTGCCGGAATCAACCCGCGCGAGCTGCGCTACGTGGCCCTCGAGGGCGGCGGTGAAATCGCCACTGCCTTGCTCGGTGGTCACATCCAGGTGGGCAGCACCGACATCTCCGACTCCATGCCGCACATCCTCAGCGGTGACATGCGCCTGCTGGCGGTGTTCTCCGAGCAGCGTCTGGATGAGCCGGAAATGAAGAATATCCCCACCGCCAAAGAGCAAGGCTACGACATTGTCTGGCCGGTGGTGCGCGGTTTCTACCTCGGGCCAAAGGTCAGTGATGCCGACTACGCCTGGTGGAAAGAAGCCTTCGACAAGCTGCTGGCGTCCGAAGAATTCGCCAAGCTGCGTGATCAGCGCGAGCTGTTCCCGTTTGCCATGACCGGTCCGGAGCTGGACACCTACGTGAAAAAACAGGTGGCTGACTACAAAGTGCTGGCCAAAGAGTTCGGCCTGATCCAGTAAACGCCCGTCATGTAACGCCACTTCGGCAAGCCTGCCGAAGTGGCCTTGGAGTTTCCCATGCTCTTACAACGCATTTTCGCCGCGATGATGCTGCTGGTCTGCGCCGGCCTGGCCTTGATGGCCTGGCCGTATCAGGCGGCGTTTTCCTACGAGCCGGTCGGGCCTCGCGCCTACCCGCTGCTGATGCTCGGGCTGATGAGCCTGGGCCTGATCTATATGCTGTTTCGCCCGCAACCCACCCGGCACACCGAAGAAGAACCGGCGCTGGACCGCGAAACCCTGGTCAAGATCGGCCTCTGCGTTGCGCTGCTGATCGTGTTTGCCGGCACCTTCGAACCCCTGGGTTTCATTCTCAGCAGCATGCTGATCGGCATCCCGATGGCGCGCCTGTACGGCGGCCGCTGGCTGCCCAGCGTGGTGATCGTGACCTTGATGGCTGTCGGCCTTTATCTGCTGTTCGATAAAGCCATGGATGTGCCGCTGCCCCTCGGCCTGCTCGACGTTCTGGAGAACTGATATGGATACTTTTGGCTATTTGGGCCAGGGTTTCGGCGTCGCGCTGAGCCCGTATAACCTGGTGACCGCCCTGTGCGGCACCTTGATCGGTACCGTCGTCGGCCTGTTGCCGGGCCTGGGCCCGATCAACGGCGTAGCGCTGCTGATCCCTATCGCCTTCGCCCTGGGCCTGCCGCCGGAGTCGGCGTTGATCCTGCTGGCTGCGGTGTACCTGGGTTGCGAATACGGCGGCCGTATCAGCTCGATCCTGCTGAACATCCCGGGCGAAGCCTCCACTGTGATGACCACCCTCGACGGTTATCCGATGGCCCGTAAAGGCCTGGCCGGCGTGGCACTGTCGTTGTCGGCATGGAGTTCGTTCATCGGCGCGTTTATCGCCACCTGCGGCATGGTGCTGTTTGCGCCGCTGCTGGCCAAATGGGCGATCGCCTTCGGTCCCGCTGAATACTTTGTCCTGATGGTATTCGCGATTGTGTGCCTGGGCGGCATGGCCGGCGACAAGCCGTTGAAGACCTTTGTGGCGGCGCTGATGGGCTTGTTCCTGTCAGCGGTGGGTATCGACGCCAACAGCGGCGTGTACCGGTTTACCGGCGACAACATCCACCTCACCGACGGCATCCAGTTTGTCGTGCTGGTGCTGGGCCTGTTCTCCATCAGTGAGATCCTGTTGCTGCTGGAAAAAACCCACCGCGGCCAGGAAGCGGTGAAGGCCACCGGACGCATGATGTTCAACCTGAAGGAAGCCGGTGCGGTCTTCGTCGTCAACATCCGTTGCGGCCTGCTGGGCTTCATCATGGGCGTGCTGCCGGGTGCGGGTGCCACGCTGGCCTCGGCGGTTGCCTACATGACCGAGAAACGTATCGCCGGCGCCAGCGGCAAATTCGGCCAGGGCGACATGCGCGGTCTGGCTGCGCCGGAAACCGCCATCGGCGCTTCCGCCTGCGGCGCGCTGGTGCCGATGCTGACGCTCGGTGTGCCCGGTTCAGGCACTACCGCGGTGATGATCGGCGCCCTGTCGCTGTACAACATCACCCCGGGCCCGCTGCTGTTCCAACAGCAACCGGACATCGTCTGGGGCCTGATCGCCTCGCTGTTCATCGCCAACATCATGCTGGTGATCCTCAACATTCCGATGATCCGTATCTTCACGCGCATCCTCGCCGTGCCTAACTGGGCGCTGGTGCCGGTGATCGCCATCATCACCGCGATCGGTGTATACGCGGTTCACGCCACCACCTTCGACCTGTTCCTGATGGTGGGTATCGGTATCTTCGGTTATATCCTGCGCAAGCTGGACTTCCCGCTGTCGCCGGTGCTGCTGGGCTTCATCCTTGGCGGTTTGATGGAGCAGAACCTGCGCCGGGCGCTGTCGATCTCCAACGGTGCGCTGGAGATTCTCTGGTCGAGCCCGATCACCCTGGGTGTGTGGGTACTGACCGCGTTGATGCTGATGTTCCCGCTGATCCGCATCTACCGTAAACGCGCCCTGCAGCGTCGTGCCCTGGCCGATGTCTGACGTCACCTTCAAGCAATGGTGGGGAACACCACTGGTCGGCCTGGCCGGTGGTTACCTGGCCAGCCTCGTCGGCTGGCCTTTGCCGTACATGGTTGGCTCGTTGCTGGCGATCATCCTGGTGCGCTGCCTCACGCCCTGGCAGTTGGCCGAGATTCCCGGCGGGCGCAAGTGCGGCCAATGGGTGGTGGGCATCGGCATCGGCCTGCATTTCACCCCGGTGGTGATCGAGCAGGTGATGAGCCACTTCGGGCTGATTTTCTTCGGTGCCTTGATCACCAGCCTGTCGAGCGTGGTCGGCGTGTGGTTGATGCGGCGCAGCGGCGAAGACCGCGCCACTGCGTTTTTCTCCAGCATGCCGGGCGGTTCCGGTGAGATGGTCAACCTCGGCGCACGCAATGGTGCCGTGCTCAGCCGGGTGGCCGCCGGGCAAAGCCTGCGCGTGCTGGTGGTGGTGCTCTGTATCCCGGCGATCTTCAAGTATTTACTGGGCGGCGGTGCGCCACAGTTTCATCCGGCACCCGTCGACTGGGCCTGGCTGGCCCTGCTGTTCCCGGTAGGCGCGCTGGTCGCCTGGGGCTGGCAACGCTTGCGCCAACCCAACCCCTGGCTGTTCGGGCCGTTGCTGGTAAGTGCCATTGCCAGCGTGACCTGGGACCTGCACATTGGCCTGCCTGACGGCGGCAGTCAGGTTGGCCAGTGGCTGATCGGCAGTGGTTTGGGCTGCCACTTCAACCGTCAGTTTTTTCGCCGTGCGCCCTCCTTCATGGGCCGCACCCTGATCGGCACGGCCTTGACCATGGCGCTGGCGACACTGGCGGCGGTAGGGCTGAGCGCCCTGACCCAATTGGACCTGCGCTCACTGACCCTGGGCATGATGCCCGGCGGCATTGCGGAAATGAGCCTCACCGCAGAGACCTTGCAACTGTCGGTGCCGTTGGTGACGGCGATGCAGGTGATGCGCTTGTTGTTCGTGCTGTTTTTGGCCGAGCCGTTGTTTCGGCGCTGGGAGCGCCAACCCGACAACATGTGAAACCTTCGACGTTTTTCTGCCGCCGGCTTCAGATCGGCGGCAGCCGCCAGTCAATTGGCGCCTCGCCATTCTGCTCAAGAAACTTGTTGGTGCGGCTGAAGTGACCGCAGCCCAGAAACCCGCGATACGCCGACAAGGGCGACGGGTGCACCGAGGTCAGTACCAGATGCTTGGTGGCATCGATCAGCTTCTGCTTGCCCTGGGCATGGGCGCCCCACAGCAGGAACACCAGATGCGGCTGATGCTCACTGACCACTTCGATAATCCGATCGGTAAAGAACTGCCAGCCCTTGCCCGCATGCGCATTGGCGTTGGCGCGTTCCACCGTCATGGTGGTATTGAGCATCAGCACACCCTGGTCAGCCCAGCTTTGCAGATAGCCGTGGTTGGGAATGTCGATGTTCAGGTCGCGCTTGAGTTCTTTGTAGATGTTGACCAGCGACGGCGGTGCCGGCACGCCCGGCTGCACCGAAAAACACAGGCCATGGGCCTGGCCGGGACCGTGATAAGGGTCCTGGCCGAGGATCACGACCTTGACCTTGTCCAGCGGCGTGGAGTTGAGGGCGTTGAAAATCAGCGGGCCCGGTGGATAGATCTCCTTGCCGGCCGCATGTTCCTGACGCAGAAACTCGCGCAATTGGGCCATATAGGGCTTGTCGAACTCCTCACGCAGGGCGTGCTTCCAGCTGGGCTCGAGTTTGATACGGTCGCCGTCGGTCATGTTGGGTTCATCGTGCAGAAAAAGAATGGGCGAACCCTAGGAAACGTGCCCCCGCTTGTCAATTGATCTCACACACCACCGGCACTTTCCCGTGGAGCGATCATACTGATCCTTCACCTTCTCGATTTGAGGTCACGATGAATCTGCACTTCGAAGAGCTGACCGGCAGCGGCGGCGCCCGTATCGGCATCGCCAGCCTGGACGCTGAAAAATCCCTCAATGCCCTTTCCCTGCCCATGATTCTGGGCCTTGGCGAACGCCTGGAGGCCTGGGCCAAAGACCCCAACATCGTCTGCGTGCTGCTGCGCGGCAACGGACCCAAGGCCTTTTGCGCCGGTGGCGAAGTGCGCAGCCTGGCCCAGGCGTGCCTTGAGCAACCCGGCGAAGTACCGGCCCTGGCCGCGCAGTTTTTCGCCGCCGAGTACCGCCTTGACTACCGTCTGCACACCTATCCCAAGCCAGTGATTTGCTGGGGCCATGGCTACGTACTGGGCGGCGGCATGGGCCTGCTGCAAAGTGCGTCTGTACGCATCGTTACGCCCGGCAGCCGTCTGGCCATGCCGGAGATCAGCATCGGCCTGTACCCGGACGTAGGCGCCAGCCGCTTCCTGTCGCGCCTGCCCGGCAAACTCGGCCTGTTCCTGGGCCTGACCGGCGCGCACATCAATGGCCGCGACGCCCTGGACCTGGGTCTGGCCGACCGTTTCCTGCGCGACGATCAGCAAGACGAATTGCTCGAAAGCCTGCTGCAACTCAATTGGCAGGAACAGAGCGCGATGCAACTCAACAGCCTGCTCAAGGCCCTGGCCCGGGAGGCCGTCGACCAGCAGCCCGAAGCGCAATGGCTACCACGCCGGGCGCAAATCGACGACTGGCTGGACGTGGGCGATGTGCGCTGTGCGTGGCGCGCATTGAGCCAGCTAAGTGATCACGCTGACCCACTGCTGAGCCGCGCCGGCAAGACCCTCAGCGAAGGCTGCCCGCTGACCGCACATCTGCTGTGGGAACAGCTGCAGCGCGCACGCCACCTGTCGCTGGCCGAGGTGTTCCAGATGGAGTACACCATGACGCTGAACTGCTGCCGCCATCCGGAATTCAGTGAAGGTGTTCGCGCGCGATTGATCGACAAGGATCAGAAACCCCGTTGGCACTGGCCCGATATCAACACAGTGCCAGAAGCCGTGGTGCAGGCGCATTTTCACAAGGCGTGGGAGGGACGACATCCCCTGGCGGATTTTTCCTACTTCTGACAGTTATAGCCTCGGCTTCGAGAGTGTGAATGCACAGTTGTCAGGCTGACTGTCCTGGCAGATATACACTTCTTGTTCAAGCGGGTCCTTGGCGATCTGCCAGTGCAAGGTGCTTGTCAATGAAAAGGCTTCGGCTACGTCAGCTTTTCCTGGGCGCAACGCCACGCTCTGGCCGCTGCCGGTACGGTAAACGCACTTATCCAAGCGACCGTTTTCGCGCTCTTGATCCTTCTCCGGGATGAAAATCGCACCAATGAAACGGTCGACAAAATCCCGGTGTTGGACTTTAGAACTCTGCCAGGGCAAACGCATATCGGACGTCAGGAAAAAGCCTTCGACATACCTGATTGTCGATGGGTAAGGACAGCCAAACTCGTCGTGGGCCTGGGCGAACCCGCCAACCATAAGCAAATACAGACAAATCACGTTTCTTATCATTTTAGAGTTCCATCCATTTCCCTGGGCATTTCGGGGGCACAACGGCCGTCCCCAGTGAAGTCCATTTGAGTCTTATAAGATACCTGTTAATTCTGACAGTGCCGACAAACGGTAGGCGTAAAAAAACGGCGCCTTTGGCGCCGTTTCCGTTAATAGAGCATTCATCGATGGCCGCCACGCCCTCCGCCATGGTCACCGCCGCGTCCTCGTCCACCGTTATGCCAACGGTCACCCCAACCCTGATTCGGGTAAGGCCGGTATCCGGCGCGCGGCCCGTAGTAACGCGGCGACGGTTGGTAGTAGCGAGGGGCCGGGGTGTAGTAGCGCGGGGCCGGGTAGTAATCCCGCCGGTACTGATACGCCGGGCCGCCGCCGTAGTAATACACAGGCGCCGGCTCGGTGTAGACCTCGGAGCGATAGTAGGTGGTGGTGCCCTCGTAATAGGGCACACAGCCGGAAAGCGTCAGGCCGAGCAATGCAGCAAGCAGCAGTCGTCGATACATGGCGGCCTCCTGGACCGCGGAAGAGCACCTCCAGCGACGCTGGAGAGCGGCATTCAGCCTTCACTGAATGACGAAATATCTGACATCAAAAACTGAATCTGGTGCGTTTTGGTAATAGCTTGATACATCTCCTTTGAACGCCCGACTGGCTTGAATATTGCCTCACCGCTGGTCGACTTGATCATTGAATAACGGAACATTTCTGGACGAAATGAAACTTTAAATAATTCGATAATGTCACTATGCCATCGCACAACAGCACGGAGGCTCTAGAGCGAGCATCCTACTCTTATACCCTCGGATTTCCGCCATGAAGATTTCAACCAAACTGCTGCTCTCATTTGTAATGTGCGCGTTTATTACCCTGGGCGTTGGCGCACTGGGCATCAAAGGCGTGATCCGTCTGGCTTCGGCCCTCGATTTAACGTTTTCCAACAATCTGGTCTCGGTCAGCAACACTGCAGCGACCCTCAATGGCCTGGTGTCACACAATCGTGGCTTGTACCGGTTGATGGACGCCAATAATGGCGACGTTGCGCGTGAAGATCGTGAGCGCGTGCGTCAAGATGTTGCCAATCAACTCAAGGCCGGCCTGAGCGCTTACGCCACTTACCGCGCGACACCGCTGGAAGATGACGAACGCGCCGCTGGGGACAAGTTTGATCAGATGTTGCCCGGCTATATCAGCAACTCCGAACGCATCGTTGCATTGCTCGACGCTGGCCAGACCGAACAGGCACGAGCACTACTCAACGGCACCAACAACGAAATGTTCAGGCAGGCCCGCGAACTGATCCGCGTCATGATCGATTCCAACAACCGCCAGATCAAAGAAGGCTCGGCCGCCGCCGATGACCTGCGCAGCAGCGCCATGAATTGGATGATCGGCGGTATCGTGCTGGCCTTTATCATCGCTATCACGGTCGGCCTGCTGATCACGCGACTGATCACGCGGCCTATCGCCCAGGCCGTGGAAAGCGCCCAGCGGATCGCCAAGGGCGACCTGACCCACGCGATCCTCACCGATCGCACCGATGAAGCCGGTCAACTGCTGATGGCAATTTCGGATATGCAGAGCGGATTGAAAAGCACACTACTGGAAATCGCCAATGCTTCGGATCAACTGGCATCCTCTGCTGAAGAGCTGAGCGCGGTGACCGACGAGAGCACGCGCAGCCTCACCCGCCAGAACGACGAAATCCAGCAAGCCGCCACCGCCGTCAACCAGATGACCGCAGCCGTCGACGAAGTGGCCAGCAACGCCGTGTCCACCTCGGAGGCTTCGAGCCAGGCCACCACAGAGGCTGAAGAAGGCCAGCAGCAGGTGCAGCAGGCTGTTTCCGGCATGAGCTCGATGGTGGTGGAAATCAACGACTCAACGCAATCGGTCGCCGACCTCGCCAATCAGGTTCGCGAAATCGGCAAAGTGATTGATGTGATTCGCGGCATCGCCGACCAAACCAACCTGCTGGCGCTCAACGCGGCCATCGAAGCAGCGCGCGCGGGCGAGCAGGGCCGTGGTTTTGCGGTGGTCGCCGACGAGGTGCGCGCATTGGCCCATCGCACCCAGACCTCCACCGTGGACATTGAAAAAATGATCGGCGAAGTACAGGCCGGCGCCGACGATGCCGTGGCGGCGATGAACAAGAGCCTCACCTGGGCCAATAACACCCAGACCCTGGCGCAGAACGCCGGGCACGCGTTGCAGCGGATTACCAGCAGCGTGGCGAAGATCAACGAACGCAATCTGGTGATCGCCTCCGCGTCCGAAGAGCAGGCTCAGGTGGCCCGCGAGGTCGACCGCAACCTGCTGAACATCCAGGACCTGTCGGCCCAGACCGCCGCCGGTGCCAACCAGACCAACGCTTCCAGCCAGGACCTTTCACGCCTGGCGACCTCGTTCAATCTGCTGGTGAGCAAGTTCAAGCTGTAAGTAGCCTGGCGCGAGTGGGCGCTGTATCGTGCAAGGCAACCTTGCTCGATACCGCCAGCCCCATGACCACGCCCTCCCTCTGCCCCGCCTGCGGCGCCCGCAATGATTGCACCCTGGCCGACCCGCGCACCGCAGGCATGGCCTGCTGGTGCTTCAGCGTTAGCATCGACCCGGCGCTGCTGCAGGCCCTTCCCGATGAATTACGCAACAAGGCCTGCCTGTGCCCGCGTTGCGCCCAGGTGGACGAACAATTGCGCAATCCCGATGCGCGTTGATCGCTTGCTCAGCAACCTGCCGCGCTTTAATCGCAAGCAGGTACGCCTGTTATTGGTGGAACGGCGGGTGAGCGTCGATGGGGTGGCGGTCAGCGATCCGCATCACGACGTGCGCGAATTCAGCCGGGTGTGCGTGGACGATGAGGTGGTGCAAGCCGGTAAACCGGCGCGCTATTTCATGCTGCACAAACCCCGGGGCTGCGTGAGCGCCACGTCGGACCCGCAACACCCCACGGTCCTCGACCTGCTGGATGAACCGGACAAGCATGAGTTGCATATCGCCGGTCGCCTGGACTTCAACACCACCGGCCTGCTGCTGCTCACCAACGACGGCCAATGGTCGCGGCGCCTGACGCAACCGACGACCAAGCTGCCCAAGGTTTACCGGGTGGAAACCGAGCAGGCCATCGGCGACGCGTACGCGGTGACGTTCAAGGCCGGCCTGTACTTTGCCTTCGAAGACCTCACCACCCAGCCGGCCGAGCTGGAGCTGCTGGGGCCGAGAACCGCGCGATTGAGCATCATCGAAGGCCGTTATCACCAGGTAAAACGCATGTTCGGGCACTTCGACAACAAGGTACTGGCCTTGCACCGCGAGCGCATGGGGCCGCTTGAGCTGGATAGCGCGCTGGCGCCCGGCGAGTATCGCCCGTTGCACCCGCAAGAGATTCAGCACGTCTGAGGCCGTGTCAGCATTGCCTGCCTGTCATAAAGCACGTGCAGAGTGGTTTACGCGCTCTACCCGCTTGCCAGGAGTCTTACGACATGACGCCAGAAATCGCTGTGTTGGATATACAGGGTCAGTATCGGGTTTACACGGAGTTCTACCGCGCGGACGCGGCTGAAAAGACCATCGTCCTGGTCAACGGCTCGATGGCCACCACGGCCTCCTTCGCCCAGACCGTGAAAAGCCTGCACCCGCAATTCAATGTGGTTCTGTATGACCAGCCCTACGCCGGTCGTTCCCGAATCCACAACCGCCATGATCACATGCTGACGAAGGAAGTCGAAGGCCGGATCCTGCTGGAACTCATCGACCACTTCGCCGCCGAACACGTGCTGTCTTTCTCCTGGGGCGGCACGGCGGCGCTGGTGGCCTTGTCCCAGCGGCCCCGGCGCGTGGAAAAGGCGGTGATCAGCTCGTTCTCCCCGGTGATCAACGCGCCCATGCGTGACTATCTTGAGCGCGGCGCCGATTACCTCGGCAACCGCGACCGCCACCGCGTCGGCCATCTGGTCAACAGCACCCTCGGCAAGCACCTGCCGTCACTGTTCAAACGCTTCAATTACAAGCACGTCAGCAGCCTGGCCGAGCACGAATACGGGCAGATGCATTTTCACATCAGCCGGATGCTGGACGGTGATCGACAGTGTTATCTCAAGGCGGCCAAGGCCATCGACATACCGGTGCTGTTCATCAATGGCGAGTGGGACGAATACACCTGCCCCCAGGATGCCCGGTTGTTCGGACAGCACGTGGCGCACAGCAGCTTCAGCACGATTCAGGCAACCGGGCATTTCCTCGACATGGAGCACAAGGCGGCATGCCGGGACAGCCAGGAGGCGGTGGTGGGATTCTTGAAAGGGGAGCGGCCATTGAACCGGTTGAGAGGTCAGCAGGAACGGACGCAGCAGGCATTCGCAATCTGAAATGCCGTCCCTGTGGACGCGACAGTGAACTCATACATTTTTGAAGAAAAACTTCAAATCGCGGCGAACATCTGGTACAAAGTCAGCCGCTTTGAGCGGGTATAGTTTAGTGGCAAAACGAAAGCTTCCCAAGCTTTAGTTGAGGGTTCGATTCCCTCTACCCGCTCCACTCTTTTTGAGTCCGACATCGCAAAATGTTGACGGAAGATGCAGGAAAAACCGGTCCGAATGGCCGGTTTTTTTTATGGCTGCGATTTGAGTCAAGCGTCAGACTGCCCTTCAAGACCTGTACAAACCAATAATTTTGTACAACCATCAACCCTTGAGCGCCGGTAATACGCCGCGCGCGGTCGAGGAGCCAGGCCATGCCGCGCCTTCTGGTTTCACTGTTGCTGATATTGAGCCTGGGCGGCTGCGCCCATGTGGGCGTCGAGCACTATGCCAATCAGCAACCGCAATTGGATCTGCAGCGTTTCTTCAGCAAGCCCGTCAAGGCCTGGGGCATATTCGAGAAACGCTCGGGCGAGGTGGCCAAGCGTTTTGAGGTAGACATCACCAGCCGGCGCGAGGGCAATGCGCTGATTCTTGACGAACGCTTTCTGTACAGCGATGGCACGCGCCAGCAGCGGGTGTGGACGCTCACCCCCGATGGCCCTGGGCGCTGGCGTGGACGCGCCGCTGATGTGGTGGGCGAAGCCATCGGCGAAGTGGCCGGCAATGCACTGCGCTGGCGCTACCGGCTCAACCTGCCGGTGGATGGCTCGGTGTATGAAGTCAGTTTTGACGACTGGATGTACCTGATGGATGAAGACACGCTGATCAACCGCTCGAGCATGTCCAAGTTCGGCGTTGAGTGGGGCCAGGTCACGTTGTTCTTTCGTCGCCAATAAACCTGAACGCGAGGGTGAATCATGAATGTGCAAATGCTGACCGAACTGGCCGAGAAAGGCGCAATACGGGAGCTGGAGCTGCTGTCGCTGGAGGGCGGCTTCTACATTGCTCGTGTGACACTCGATGACGGTGAACTGACCTTGCTGGACGATCATGGCAAAACCCTGCGCCTGCGCTCCACCACCCACTTGCGCGACCTCTTGCAGCGCGTTCCGCCATTCCCCTGTGTGCTGGTGCAGCAGTGCGTGCATGACGAAATGTGTGGCACGCGCACCGGGCCTATCGGTGCCTTGCGCATTCCGTTTTCGCTCGCGGCAACGCACTAGACGCTTCGCCTGCGTAGCAAAACCTCGCAATACCTCTCTCCAGCGTCGTTCCCAGGCGCTCATACACTGCAGTGACCACTCACCGAAATACCGCTCATCAACTTCCGGTAGGTAGAGTGTTGATATTTTATTTTCTGTGGTTATAGTCACCACCAACACACGCCACAAGGAGGTGTTGTGGACAGTCGATATTTGATAGGTCATATCGTTGCGGATGGCTGGTATCTGGTGCGTATCAGAGGCAGTCATCATCACTACAAGCACCCGACCAAGCCGGGACTGGTGACGATTCCTCATCCAAAAAAGGATCTGTTGGACAAGACCGCCAAGAGCATTTTGAAACAGGCTCTGCTGAGTTAAACGTCTGTGGAGGACAAAAACATGCTGTACCCCATCGCAATTTCAACCGGTGACAAAGACCACGCCTGGGGCGTGGAAGTCCCGGATATCCCTGGCTGCTATTCGGCCGGCGACGACCTGGACGACGCCATGGCCATGGCCCGCGAAGCCATTGAAGGGCACTTCGAAATCCTTGCCGAAGACGGCTCGCCGATTCCCGGCGCGCAAAAAGTCACCGTGCATGCCGCCAACCCCCAATACGCCGGCTGTACCTGGGCAGTGGTGGACATCGATGTCACCCGCTATTTGGGCAAGGCGCAAAAACTCAACATCACCTTGCCTGGCTATCTGCTCAATCGCATTGATGACTATGTGCTGCACCATCCGGAAGAAAAAAGCCGTTCAGGTTTTCTGGCATCGGCAGCACTCAAGGTACTGCAGAAGGGCCATTGACCCAGGAGCGTGCTGATGTCTCACGAATACATCCTCATGCCCTCGCCCGTCGGCCAACTCACCCTGGTGGCGCGCGCCGGCAAGCTCGCGGCCATCCTGTGGGAAACCGAGCGCGCCAACCGTGTACGCCTGGATAATCTGATCGAAGCCCGCGATAACCCGGTGCTGCTGGAAACCGAGCGCCAGTTGCACGAATACTTCGCCGGAACGCGCAACCACTTCGAACTGGAGCTGGATTTCGCCGGCACCGTTTTCCAGAAGCAGGTCTGGCAAGCGCTGCTGACCATTCCCTTCGGCGAAACCCGCAGCTACAGCCAGATTGCGCGGCAGATCGGCAACCCTACTGCCGTTCGCGCGGTAGGCGCTGCCAACGGTCGCAATCCCATCTCGATCATTGCGCCGTGCCATCGCGTCATTGGCGCATCGGGCACCTTGACCGGGTTTGCCGGAGGACTCGAGGCCAAGCAGTATCTGTTGACGCTTGAAAACCGCAACCAGACCAACATGGGGTTCTGACTACGCCTGTGCAACCGCGCCCCGCACAAAGGTCTGATAATCGAACAACCGCTCGAAACCCAAGGCTCGATAGAGCGATGTGGCCGCTGAAGTCGCCTCCAGAAAACAGAACCGCCCGCCCAGGCGCCAGGCATGAAGCAGGGCTGTCTGGATCAATCGAGTGCCATAGCCTTTACCGCGAAAACCCGCGACGGTGCCAAAATCGTTGATGCGCGCCGCCCCGTCACACATCGACAACGTCAACGAAGAAGCTACCTGGCCGTCGGCAGACAACACGAAGTGGTACAGCGCTTCACCCGCCTCAAGGGCCCGTTCGTGCCGCTGTTGATAATGCGCGACCTCTACGGGGGTCGACGAGAACGCACTGACAAGCGGGACGGCCCATTGCGTGAGGTTGCGGGTCAGGCTGATCTGCACCGCGCCGTTGCATTGCATTGGCGTAAACGGTAGCAATTGAAGGGCCATTGCGCTGGTCACCTCTGCAGCACGAAAGCCAAGGCCCGTGAGCAGCTCGCGTAATGTCTCAACCTTTTGCTCGTGCATCACCAGGCGTATCGGCAGCGTGGTACGGCGGATCAAAGCCAGCGCAGCGGCCAGTTCAGCGCTCGACGGTGCGCAGCCCAACCGAACGATGAGCAGGTTCTGCGGGCCGTCGCACTCATCAATGAAATAGGTGCTGACACACGAGCCATAGCAGCGATACGGCAAGCAGGTTGCGGAATAAAAATGCTCGTCGGTTTTTTGATAGAGCGCGCTCAGCTCACAGGCGCTGTCATTGGGCATGGGCAATATCCAGGCAAAAGCCCAGTCTTGGATGTGACGCAGCAACGCGCAGTAAGCCGTTTCCTAAAAGAGCATCAAAAAAGCCTCAACTGGCGTGGGAGGCTAATTGTAAAAAGAAATTTCACGAACCAGTCACGGTCGATATGTTCATCACCCACTTCAAAGGAAAAAGGTCATGAAATTCGCCGCCATCTCACAATCCCTGTCCCGCTGGGCAGGCAGTGCCCGGACGTTCTATGCGGCCGTCGCATTGATTTGCTTGTGGAGCCTGAGCGGGCCGTACTTCCACTACAACGACACCTGGCAGCTGATCATCAATACCTCAACCACCATCATCACGTTTCTGATGGTGTTCCTGATCCAGAACACGCAAAACCGCGACAATGACATCCTGCACATCAAGATCGATGAGCTGCTGCGCGTCTCCAAGGACGCGCAGAACGCGGTGCTGAGCCTGGATGGCCTGGACCGCAAAGAGCTGGAAAAACTACGCCAGGAATACCGCAGCATCGGCAAAACCGGCACCGTCAGCTTGAACAGCAGTTGCGGCATGGCTGCAGACGATGCGGCACAGGTCAGAACCGACTTGAACCAGGCATGAAAAAACGGCGGTTGGATCTGCTCCAACCGCCGTTTTTCATTTCAGGCCGGCGTCTCAACCGTCGCCTTGGTGACCCTTGCCATAAGTCGACGCCAACGCACGCGCTTTTTGCAGACGCTCCTCCAGCTTGGGCAATGTCTCATCCACCAGTGCCTTTATCTCGGGAACGCTGGAAGCCGCGCCCTCGCGCTTGAACAGGGCGATGGCGTCTTCGTTTTCCTTGACCTGCTGCGCCGTGTAGGCGGCGTCGAACGAGTCGCCGTCCTTGAGTTCGGGCATCAGGGTTTCGGCCTTGTCGACAATCTTTTCGCGCGGCGCCACGGGCAGATCGAGCTTCTTGGCGATGGCTGCCAAGTGCTGGTTGGCCAGCGTGCGCTCGTTGATCACCTCGATGGTGTAGTCCTTGATTTCCTGGGACGAGGTTTTGGAGTGGGCCATGCGACTGGTTTCGATATCGGCCATGCCTTTGGCCGAAGCCTGCTCGATGAATTCAGCAGGCGACTGGGCGAAGGCATTGCTGGCGCCGAGGCCCAGCAGCATCGCGAAACTGGCGGTGCGTAACCGGATAGCCATGCGGCTCATGATGGGTTCCTCCAGGGCAAAAATAGGTGCGAGGACAAACACCTCGCCCTGAATTCGAATTTTCAGGGCAGCAAAGGTTTAGAAAAAACTTGTCAGTGCGACGAACGGTCACCCTCGCTTCAGGCAGGTTTGCTGCCAAACAGGCCCGGCAACGCATGGGCCAGAGCATTGATAGCAAAACCGATAAACATCACACCGCACAGCCGAGTGATCAGTATTTCGTGGCGTTGATACACCGTGCGCACACGCTGGGCGCCGACCACGCCGATCAGAATCGCGTAGGCCAGCAGGCCGCCTACAAAGCTCAGGAAAATCAGCGACGGCAGCATCGCCCAAGTCAGCAATTCGGCGCGGCTGGAGAGTAATGCCGTGAACGTCGCGACTGCCACCGGGTACGCCTTGGGATTGGTCAGGCCAAACAGGATGCCGTGCCAAAACGGATGCCGCGCCGCGCCCTGGGGCGCATCACTGTTGCGACGCTGGGTGCGAATCGCGCGCCAGCCGAGCCAGAACAGATACAACCCGCTGAGCATGCCGAGCACGTCGAATGCCGTGCTGCCAACCTCGCGCGCGCCGACAATCGCAATCAGCGCGGTGCTGCACCACACCACATCCCCCAGCAAATGCCCGCACAAAAAACCCGCCCCGGCACGGCGACCACGGGAGGCACCGATGCCAAACACCGCCAGCACGCCCGGACCGGGCGTAATGCCATAGATGAACCCTGAAGCAAGGACAGCGAGCAGCAATGATGGGGTCATGGGCGTGACTCTGACAGAGGGTTGAGGTGGAGGGATTCTGCACGTTCCGGCGTTATGGGTAAAACTTCATGCCTGCGTAAGGTTTTTCACGACAGGCTTGCAGGCGCGAAGCCAGATCGCCGACGTGAACCTCGAGCTTGTGCCCATCAGGGTCGAGAAAATAGTAGGAAGCGCCCTCACTGCGGTTATCACGCCACTCCTGCACACCCGCGCCCCTGAGGCGTTCAACCAGTGCATCAAAATCACGAGCATGCGTGCTGAATGCGTAGTGGGTGTAATCAACCACCGGCACAGGGTCGCGCAGCGGGTCGAGGGACAAACAGAGCCACAACCCAGGCAGCGAGAGGTAAGCGCCGTTGTCCCAAGTCGCCTCGAGCTGCAAGCGCAACAGCTCGTGGTAGAAGTGCAGGCTGCGTTGCAGGTCGACGACGGCCAGCGTGAGGTGATTGAGTCCCGAAAGCATGCTGTTGTTTCCTGTTATAAATGGCCATCGCACAATACACCCCGCACCTGCCCACTCAACCACTGCAACCCTGCATCCCCACCCCGCCGCGCATGCCACGCCAACTCAAAAGCAAACGTGGGGATATGAAACGGCGGCGGCACGGCCAGCAATTGCTCCTGATCAATGGCCAGGACTCCCCGCGATGACACGGTGAGGATCAGATCCGTGCCCTGAATCAACCGCGGCGCCACGCCCCAGTGGGGCAGGCTGATCGCCACATGCCGCCGCTCCCGAATCGCCTTCAAGGCGCGTTCGATTTCCGGAGTGCCGCTGCCGCGCATCTCCAGCAATACATGGGGCCGCGACAGGTAGGTCGGCAAGTCCAGCACGCCACTGTCCGGCAGGCTGTCGCGGTCCACCAGGCAGGTGTAATGCTCTTCAAACAGCGGTGTAGTCCGCAGTTCGGCCGGCAGATCAGGAAAGACGCCGGCGGCCAGGTCCAGATCGCCATTGAGCACACCGTCGACCATGCCTTCACGGCTGGCCTGGACGACCTGCAAGTCGATGCCCGGCGCCTCCCGACGCAACGTGCGCACCAGCGGTGGCAAAAAAATCGCCGCGCCGTAGTCCGACATCGCCATACGAAACCGACGCTTGGCGGTGGCCGGATCAAACCGGTTCGGCGCCAGCAATGCCTGCACCTGGGCCAGGGCTTCGGCCAACGGGGCGGCCAGCTCCAGCGCGCGGGCAGTCGCAACCAATGCACCGCCCTGCCGCACCAGCAATGGGTCGCCGAGCAGGTCACGCAAGCGCGCCAGCGCATGGCTCACGGCCGGCTGGCTCAGGTGTAGACGCTCGGCGGCACGGGTGACGTGTTGCTCACTGAGCAAGGCGTCGAGGATGACCAACAGGTTGAGGTCGATGCGTCGCAGATCATTCATCAGCTGCATGCCAGATATACGTAAATGGAATTTAAATTTGCGCGACGAATACCCTAGAGTCCAGCAAAACCTCTGGGAGATTCGACATGACGACGTTGCAGTGGGCCGGGTTATTGCTGTTGGCCGTAATCGCCGGGGCGGTGGTGCCGTTTCAAAGTGCGATCAACGCCAGCCTCGGGCGCGGCCTCGGCCATCCGCTCTGGGCCACGCTGGCGTCATTGCTGGTGAGCATCATTGTGCTGCTGCCGGTGATCCTTGCCCTGCGCCTGCCATTGCCAAGCCTGGCATTTATCACCCAGGCCCCGCTGTGGATGTGGGCCGGTGGCGCGTTCGGCGTGTGCTTTATTTCGCTGGCGTTGATGCTGCTGCCCAAACTCGGCGCGTCGGGGTTTATCGCCCTGGCCATGGCCGGGCAGATTCTCGCATCGCTGCTGCTTGACCATTTCGGCCTGTTCGGCCTGGTCGAGCGCCAACTGAATACACCTCGGGTGGTGGGCGCGCTGTTGTTGATGGGCGGCGTGGTGCTGATCCAGTTCAGCAGCACACCGGCACGGGCGCTGGCTGGCTGATCAGCGCCGCTCAGCCGGCAAACCATAGCTCTCGTCTTGCTCCATCAGAGGCTGGAGTGCGCCAATGCGCTGGAGGCTGTAAATCCAGCATACCAACGGCAAGACCTGATACATCTTGCCCTGTCGCTGGGTTTAGAGCTTAAGACCAACGGCGACCACTTCCTCAAAATGCGCGCCTCAATGAGGTCTCCCCATCATTTCGAAGGGAGCCGCCGCTTATGTAATTTAAGTTAAACAACATCAAGCCAAAGACTTCAATTGGCCATCAACAATGTAGGACCCTGCTCACATCAAAATTTCCAGCCAGTGTATTACGCATAGGAAACATCTGACTTACGCTATCTAGGTTTCCCCGCTATCGTTTTCTCTCCACTACCAAGGACGAGAAAAATGGAAAATACACAAAACCCTCACTTGTACTCCAATTATAGAAACGTTATTAGCATTTCCGAAAAAGACTGGCACTCAGCTAAATCTGGACGAATTTGCGAACTTAACGTAAGCGTCAAAAAAAACAACTACCTGAGTGATCAATACGGTCGTGAACTCCACCACTTCTGCACCACTTCCTACTTAGGGCTGGATTACAACCAAGAAATATTGGAGGGCGCCATACTCGGAATAAGGGAGGCAAAAACCCTCCGCATTGCACATTCAAAAAATCGATGCAAACTTGACCTACTTGATCGATATGAAACCGAACTCTCTGAACATTTCGATTCGATTTGCCTGGCCACATTATCTTGCAGCTCAGCAAGTGCTGGATTACTGCCTCTTCTCGCCAGCGGCGCTCTTACAAACGATATACCTCCAACCATGGTTTTTGACAAACACGCCCACTATTCAATTAACCACATTAAAGCTGCCTGCGCAGATGAGACTGATGTGCAAACCTCACCTCACAACGACTTATGCTTCATTGAGAGTTTATGCAAGAAACGCAACAAAGTAGCTTATATCGCGGACGGCATCTATAGCATGGGCGGGATTGCAGATATCGAAGGCTTGCTCTATCTTAAAAAGCGTTATGGGCTGTTCATTTATCTGGACGACTCCCACGCTCTTTCGGCATTTGGAGAGAGAGGGAAAGGTTTCATCCGACCCTACTATGAACAATTGGATGATCAAACAATAATAGTAGCTTCGTTGGGCAAAGCGTTTGGCGCGAGCGGAGGACTAATCATGTTTGGCAGCGAAAATCAAAAAACCCTGATGTCCCGATACGGCGGTCCCAGCAACTGGTCGCAAAGTCTTAATTCGGCCGCCATAGGAGCTGGCCTGGCCTCAATCAAAATACATAGAACAGCAGCGTTCTCAAAACTTCAAGAACAGCTCATCACCAACATACGACTTTTTGACAGCCTCATGCCCACTGAACAATGTGGCAGCCATACCGCAATACGACTAATAACCTGTGGTGAAGCTGAAAAAGCAAACACGCTCGCCAAACAACTCGCCGACAATGGATTCTTCACGTCCGCTGTGTTTTTCCCCGTAGTACCCAGAGGAAAATCGGCAATTCGTATAACACTTCGAGCAGACATGTCTCATGAAACAATATACCTCTTCTGCTCAACACTTGAAAAACTCATGCACAACAATACAACAACCCCCAACACATACACCTTTAGCAAACCAGCCTAACTTAAACGCTCCTTACCTAAGAATTAATAATTAATCATTTAAGGTGAAGGATGATTTATTTTGAAAAACACCACCACACTCATCCTCGCCTGCAGCGCCGCCTTCCTTGCTCAAGCCGGCATCAGCAGCTACTTGCCGGCAGTTCCGGCCATCGCCCACTCACTGCCAGCCGCAGAAGAGCAGGTGGCAATGGCCATTGCGGTGTACCTGGTAGGCATGGCACTGCCGATGCTGCTATGGGGCAGCGCGGGCGAGCGGTTTGGCAGAAAGCGGGTATTGCTTGCAGCGTTGGCGGTGTACGCGCTGGCGAGTGCGGCAATTGCGTTGGCGGTCAATGTCGAATTCTTCCTGGCAATGCGGCTGATTCAGGGCCTTGGCGCGGGTGGCGTTGCGGTAATGGCGCGCGTGCTGGTGCGCGATGCTTTCAGCGGCGCACTGCTGGCCAAGGGGTTGTCATGGTTGGGAATGACTTTTGTGATTGCCTTGGGCCTGGGCCAGTTCGCAGGTTCGCTGTTGCAGGTGGCATTCGGTTGGGAGGCGATCTTTTATACCTTGGCGCTAGGGGCCGGTGTGCTGATGGTGGTGGTGCAGCGCATGATAGTTGCGACGCGTATAAAAGCCGCCCCTTCGGTCTCGACATGGCGTGTTTACACACAGATTGTGCGACATCCCCCCTTCCTGTACGCGGCACTCGCTGGCGGGCTGGGCTACGGGGTGATCATCGCGTTCAACACATGTGCACCGTTGATCCTGCAAGGGCGCTTTGGCTGGAGCGCGGCGCAATATGGCTGGCTGGGCTGGCCGATCAGCGGCGCGTATCTGGCAGGGGCGCTGCTGGTCAATCACCTTGTCGCGCACGTGGGGCGATTGACGATGATGAGCGCCGGCAGTGCGCTGGTGTTGCTGGGCACCGCGATCATGCTGTTGGGCAGTGTATTTGCGAGCGCACTGGCGGTGCTGCTGTGGATGCCCTATTGCCTGGCATTGGTGGGACAGTCGATGAGTTATCCCACCAGCTTATCCATGGCCAATGATCAGTCCCCGGTCAGTGGCGCATACGCCATGGCCTTGAGCGGCTTCATGCATCAATTGATCGCCGCGCTGATCGGCGGCGTGGCGAGCCTGCTTGTGAACGAGCAGGCATGGCCCTTTACGCTGCTGTGCGTGCTGCTGGCGAGTGCAGCCTGCGCCTGTGTGGCTCGCTGCCGAGCGATCTAAAACGCACTGCGAAAAACCTCCTCAATCTGCCGCTGATCCGCCCGACGAGGATTGGTCAGCCCGCATGCGTCCTTCAGCGCATTGCTGGCCAGCAGTGGAATGTCCTGCAACTTCGCGCCGAGTTCGCGCAGGCCGGCGGGGATCTCCACGTCGTGGGACAGTCTGCGGATCGCGGCGATGGCGGCCTGGGCGCCCTCTTCGGCGGTAATGCCGGTGACATCGGCACCCAGCGCGCGCGCCACATCACTCAGGCGCCTGGCGCAGACACTGGCGTTGAAGCTTTGCACGTGGGGCAGCAATACCGCGTTGCATACACCGTGGGGCAAGTCATAAAAGCCGCCCAATTGGTGCGCCATGGCATGCACAAAACCCAGTGACGCATTGTTGAAGGCCATGCCGGCGAGGAACTGGGCGTAGGCCATATTCTCCCGTGCGGTTTTGTCGCTGCCGTCGCGCACCGCCAGGCGCAGGTTGGCGCTGATCAGTTCGATGGCCTTGATCGCGCAGGCATCGGTAATCGGCGTGGCAGCGGTGGATACGTAGGCTTCGATGGCATGAGTCAGCGCGTCCATGCCCGTCGCGGCGGTGAGGCCCTTGGGCATGCCGACCATCAGCGCGGGATCGTTGACCGACAGCAACGGCGTAACGTTGCGGTCCACGATGGCCATTTTCACGTGGCGGGTTTCATCGGTGATGATGCAGAAGCGGGTCATCTCGCTGGCGGTGCCGGCAGTCGTGTTGATGGCCACCAGCGGCAGTTGCGGCTTGCTCGACCGGTCGACGCCTTCGTAATCGCCGATACGCCCGCCATTGGTGGCGCACAACGCGATGCCCTTGGCGCAGTCATGGGGCGAGCCGCCGCCCAGTGACACCACGAAATCACAGGCGCTCTGTTGCAGCAGCACCAGGCCTTTCTCGACGTTGTCCACGTTGGGGTTGGGCCTGGCACCGTCATAGATCACCGAGTCAATGTCCTGCAGCGCCAGCTTCTCGGCAATCATGCCGGCCACGCCCGCCCTGGCCAGGCCCGCGTCGGTCACGATCAGCGCCTTGCGAAAACCGTAGTTGCGGATGGCGAGCATGGCGTCGTCCAGGCAATCGGTGCCCATGATGTTGACGGCGGGAATGAAGAAGGTGCTGCTCATGGTCAATCCTCGGAGGCGTTAGGCCGACAGGATCAACCCTTGCCGCACGGCGCATGTTGACCAGGATCAATGCCCGCTCGTGATAAAGTCACCGTCCAGCCGATTTTGAGTAGACCCGCCGCAATGAAGGATTTCCAGGATATCGACGCCCACCTTGAAGACTGGAGCACGCTGCGTGCTGCCCTCGACTTCAGTGGGATTCTGATCGGCAACGGCGCCAGCCGCACGATTTGGGAAGACTTTGCCTACGACTCGCTGTTCGAAAACGCGCGCACCGTCGAAGAAAAACCCCTGGGCCCCTCCGAGCTCAGCGTGTTCGACGCCCTGCAAACCCGCAGTTTCGAGCAGGCCCTGGGCGCACTGAAAACCACCAGCCGGGTCAACAAGGCACTGGCCGTCAGCTCGGCGGCGCCGCGCAACCGCTACTACGCGATCAAGGAAGCGCTGATCAATACCATCCACGCCGTGCATATCCCGTGGCGCCTGGTGCAGCCATCGACACTGGCGACGATCAACCAGGAACTGCAGCGCTACCCGACGGTGTTCACCAGCAACTACGATTTGCTCAATTACTGGGCGATCCTGCACACGCCGGGCATCGACGACCTGTTCCGCAGTGCCGACGCCCACTTCGACCTGCGCGACACCCGCACCGACGCCACGCGCATTCTGTACCTGCACGGCGGCCTGCACCTGGTGCGCAACCTCGACGGCACCGCGCGCAAACTGGCGTCCACCGACAGCACCCTGCTCAGCAGTTTTGCCATCAACAACACGATCAAGACCCTCGACGACGTGCCGCTGTTCGTCAGCGAAGGCACGGTGCAGGAGAAGCTCAAGACCATCCGCAGCTCGGATTACCTGTCGTTCTGCTATGAACAATTGCTCAGCCACAAGGGCGCGCTGTGCATCTTCGGCCATGACCTGGGGCCGCAGGATCAACACCTGGTGGATGCGATTCGCCAAGCGGATGTGAGTACCCTGGCGATCGCGGTGTCGGGGCGCAGTGACGGGTTTATCCGTCAGCAGAAAAGGCGCTACTCGCAGTTGTTTGACGGCACGGGCGTGGAAGTGCGGTTCTTTGCCGCACGTACCCATCCACTGGGCAACCCGGCACTCTCCGTCCCGGTTGAGCGCTGATCAAAAGGTGGGAGGCTGCGCCAAGTCTTCCACTTAGCCATGTGGCGAGCAGGCTTGTCCTGCGTTGGGCTGCGCAGCAGCCCCAAAGCCAGGCGCTGAGCAGCGTCAGGTACACCGCGTTGTCCTTAATTGGGGGCGCTTTGCGCCCCAACGCGGGGCAAGCCCTAATGCCGTTCAGTTAAGCGCAGATTCCCTGTGGCGAGCAGGCTTGTCCTGCGTTGGGCTGCGCAGCAGCCCCAAAGCCAGGCGCTGAGCCGTATCAGGTACACCGCGTTTTGCTCGATTGGGGGCGCTGCGCACCCCAACGCGGGGCAAGCCCGCTCGCCACAATAAGCCCACACATTTTCCTTAACTGAACGGCATTAGGGCTTGCCCGCTCACCACAACAGGCCCGCTCGCCATAGGGGGGGTGGTTGCCTGAAATAGCTCATGCGCAGTCGCGCAGTGCCTGCAGCGTCTGGAACAATTGCACGAAGTCCTCGCCGAACGCTCGCCCCGCAGGCGAGAAGCCCTTATGCTGCACCGCTTCGAGGGCATGAGCCAGGCGCAGATCGCCCTGCTGCATTGCAAAGGCGCCTTCAATCCGACCCCGGCACGGAGCAGCCAGAATGAACCGCCTGAGCGACACCGACGCCCTGGACATCGACGCACGCGACGCCATCGATGCGCAGGCCGCCAGCTGGTTTGCACGCAACCGCAACCACCTGAGCCGCACCGAGCGCAAAGCCTTTGCCGCCTGGCAGTCGGTGCCTGCGCATGCGCATGCCTATGCCGAATTCGAACAGCTGTGGGCCGACCTCGCCCAGCTTCAACAACTGAACAAGCCCGTGGCGCTGCCTGCACGCAAACCGTCCCTCTGGCGCCCGGCGCTGGCCGTGGCAGCCGGCGTGCTCTGTGCCGTCCTGGCCACGCACCTGGGCGCGCCCCGCGATCCGTATCACAGCCAGGTGGCAGTTCACGCCAAGGGCATGCGCACCCTCGCCCTGCCCGATGGCAGCACGCTGTACGTGAACGCCAACACCCACATCCGCGTTGACTTCACCGCGCATCAACGCATTCTTCACCTGGACCAGGGCCAGTTGTACATCGACGTCGCCGCTGACCAGGAACGCCCCCTGTACGTGCAGGCCGGCACCGCGACTGTGCGGGCAGTAGGCACCGGTTTCGATGTGCGCCGCAGCCAGCAGCAACTGGTGGTCAGCGTCGCCGATGGCCAAGTGGCGTTCGAGCCGGACGCAAACAAACCCGTCGCCCTGCTCGACGCCCGGCACCGCGCGATTTACCGCTACGCCCAAGGCTCGCTGCAACAGCAATCCCTCACCGCCGAAGAGGTGGCCGACTGGCGCAGCGGCCACTTGTCGTTTCGCAACCTGGAATTGGCCAGCCTGATCGACGAGTTGAGCCTGTACCGCCCTCAGGCGCAGTTGCAGGTCAACAAGGCAGTTGCGGCGCTCAAGGTGTCGGGCAACCTGGATGTGAATGATCCCGACGCCCTGCTCAATGCCCTGCCCGCGCTGCTGCCGGTGAAAACCGTGGCCTCGGCGGACGGCATCCTGCGGATCGAACCGAGCCCATAAACCCGCGCTTCAGCTCAACAAACCATCCGCGCGCAGCAGGGTTTCCAGGCAATGCTCAGTGATCTGATAGAACGCCTTCAGTTCCTGGATTTTCACCAGCAACTGCGCATTGTCCAACGGCTGCGCGCGTTTCACCGCGAGGATCATCTTGTTCTTGTTGGTGTGTTCCAGCGAAATGAACTCGAACACCTTGGTCTCATAACCACAGGCCTCGAGGAACAGCGCACGCAGGCTGTCCGTGACCATTTCCGCCTGTTGGCCCAGGTGCAGACCATATTGCAACATCGGCTTGAGCAACGCCGGGCTCTGGATCTGCAGGCGAATCTGTTTGTGGCAGCACGGCGAGCACATGATGATCGACGCGCCGGAGCGGATGCCGGTGTGGATCGCGTAGTCGGTGGCGATGTCGCAGGCATGCAGGGCGATCATCACGTCCAGTTCGCTCGGTGCCACGCTGCGCACGTCCCCGCATTTGAACACCAGCCCGGTATGCTCCAGCCGCGCGGCGGCGGCGTTGCACAGGGTCACCATGTCTTCGCGCAGCTCCACGCCAGTGACTTCGCCTTCGGCCTTGAGGGTGTTGCGCAGGTAATCGTGGATCGCGAACGTGAGATAACCCTTGCCCGAACCGAAATCGGCAACGCGCACCGGTTGGTCGAGTTTGAGGGGCGACGAGGTCAGCGCATGGCTGAACACTTCGATGAACTTGTTGATCTGCTTCCACTTGCGTGACATCGACGGGATCAGCGCCTGCCTGGCGTCGGTCACCCCCAGATCGGCAAGGAACGGCCGGCTCAGGTCGAGAAAGCGGTGCTTCTCACGGTTATGCTCGGCCGACGGCGCCTCACGCAGCTGCTGCGGCTTGCTTTTGAACAGCGAGCTTTTGTTTTTCTTGCTGTATTCCAGTTGCACTTCGTCGGTCAGCGACAACAGGTGCGCGTTCTTGAACGAGGCCGGCAGCAGCTCGGCAATCGCCGCCACGCCGTCCGCCAGCGGCAGGTTGCGGGTGATATCGCGGGTCTTGTAGCGGTACACGAAGGACAGGCACGCCTGCTCCTTGACCGTTACCGGCTTGATGATCAGCCGTTGCAGCTCGGCTTCCTCACCGACGTACCTGGCCAGCACCAGCTTGATAAAGGCGTTTTGCGCAAGGCTTGCGTTCAGCAGTTCGATGAACCGGGCATGATGATCCGGCGCGGGGCTGGCGGGTTTAGCGGTGACGGACATGAACAAAAACGCCTCGGGCAGGAAATGCCGGGCATTTTAGGGGGGATGGCGGTTGGGGGCACGGAGTTATTTGATCAACGGTTAGTCAGTCAACATCAAGCCAGCTCCCACAGGGCTCAGGGTGTGCCTGGATTATTCGAGCACGACCAGCCGATTGGGCAACTCATTACGCGTCTGCGTCACCGGCACATGCACCTTGAGCAACTCACCACAGGCCTCGATACAGGCAATAAACCCGGCCAGGGTCTGCCCCTGTCTCACCTGCCGGGTAAACGCCTTGACGATGGCGTCCCAACTGCTGTCATCCAGGCGTTTGGAGATGCCGTCGTCCACCAGGATTTCCACATAGCGCTCCGCCTCGCTGACAAAAATCATCACCCCGGTGCTGCCCAGCGTGTGGTGCAGGTTCTGTTCGAGGAACTGGCGCCGCGCCAGGTTGGACGCGCGCCAGTGGCGCACCGAACGCGGAATCAGGCGGGTGGTGACGCCGGGCAGACGAAACAGCAGGCACAGCACGATGAATGTCGCCCATTGCGCCAGCAGCAAGGTGTACATGGTCATGTAGCCCGACAGGTAATGCACGATACCCGGCACCACCAACGCGATCAGGCTGGCCCACAACAGCGGGATGTAAGCGTAGTCGTCGGCACGCGCCGCCAGCACGGTCACCAGCTCCGCGTCGGTCTGTTGCTCGACCCGCGCAATCGCTTCGGCGACCTGGCGTTGTTCGTGTTCAGTCAGTAATGCCATGGTTGTACATGTCCGTTTTTAGTTGTTGTCATCACCAGCCACCTGAAGCACCGCCGCCGCCAAACCCACCGCCGCCGCCCCGGAAGCCACCGCCGCCACCGCCTCCCCCACCGCCGCCGCGACCGCTGCTGCTGAGGATCGCCAGCAAGATAGCGCCCACCGGCAGGCCCATGCGGTTGCACAGCCATAACACGCCGATCAGCAGCACAAACAGGCCGATGGAAAATCCGGGGTTATCCAGCGCAAAATTCGCGTCCGCCACATGGGCCGGCACGGCCAGCGGCTCACCGCCCACCACCTGGATCATCGCGGCCACGCCGTCGCTGATGCCCTGACTGAAATTGCCGGCCTTGAACTTGGGCGCGATCACCTGGTTGATGATCACCCAGGACTGCGCATCGGTCAGCACGCCTTCCAGGCCATAGCCGACTTCGATGCGCAATTTGCGCTCATCGCGGGCGACGATCAACAGCGCGCCGTTGTCCTTGCCCTTCTGCCCGATGCCCCAGGCGCGGCCCAATTGATAACCGAAGTCCTCAATGGGCACGCCCTGCAGGTCCGGCACAGTGACCACCACGATCTGCTCGCCCGAGGTTTGTTCCAGCGCCTGCAACTGCCGGGTCAACTGCTCGCGCACCGCCGGGTCGATCATCTGGGCGTTATCCACCACCCGCCCGGTCAGCGCCGGGAAGTTCAGCGCCGCGTGGGCTGTACCCACGCAAGCCAACAGCCACAGCGCCAACCCTATCCGTAATAAACGCATCGACACCTCAGGAAAGTCTTATTTGAACTTCACTTGTGGCGCTTTATCGGCATCGGCACTGGTGGCTTCAAACGAAGCGCGCACCGGCAGGTCGCTGTACATCACGCTGTGCCACAGACGACCAGGGAAGGTGCGGATTTCGGTGTTGTAGGCCTGCACGGCCTGGATGAAATCGCGACGCGCCACGGCGATACGGTTTTCGGTGCCTTCCAGTTGCGACTGCAGGGCCAGGAAGTTCTGGTTGGCCTTGAGGTCCGGATAGCGCTCGGACACCACCATCAAACGGCTGAGTGCACCGCTGAGGCCGTCCTGGGCCTGCTGGAACTGCTTGAGTTTTTCCGGGTTGTCGAGGGTGCTGGCATCCACCTGGATCGAGGTGGCCTTGGCCCGCGCTTCGATCACGGCAGTGAGGGTGTCCTGTTCATGGGCGGCATAGCCCTTGACCACTTCCACCAGATTGGGGATCAGGTCAGCGCGGCGCTGGTACTGGTTCTGCACCTGGCCCCAGGCGGCCTTGGCCTGCTCGTCCAGGGTGGGAATGGTGTTGATGCCGCAACCGCTCAGCAGCGTGCTGATCAATAACAATGCCGCGGCCTTGAAGCCCCAACGGTAAGGGAGTGCTGCTTGCATGGTGTTTCTCCTGACGAACCTTGATGGAATGTGACGACTCATCCCACAAGCAACACGCTTGGGGCATAATCCGCCACCACTGGCATGCATCGAGCCAATCAGCTACAAAGATGCCCAGCGCGAAAAAGAGTTCAGAGTGTGCTGCATTTATCTGAACAACACCCGAACAACAATAGACGCTCCCCACATTTCGGCCGATCAGCCCAGTGCTGTGCAGTGAGCCGAAAAAGGATATTCATGAAGAAGCTGTGTTTGCTCGGCCTTGTAGCCACTCTGGCCAGTCATCCCGCATGGGCGGAAACAAAGCCTGCTGCGCTTAAAGACAAGGACGCCTTCGTCAGCGACCTGCTCAGGCAGATGACCCTGGATGAAAAGATCGGCCAATTGCGCCTGATCAGCATCGGCCCGGAAATGCCCCGCGAGCTGATCCGCAAGGAAATCGCCGCCGGCCGCATCGGCGGCACGTTCAACTCCATCACCCGCGCGGAAAACCGTCCGATGCAGGACGCGGCCATGCACAGCCGCCTGAAGATACCGATGTTCTTCGCCTACGACGTGATCCACGGCCACCGCACCATTTTCCCGATCAGCCTGGCCCTGGCCTCCAGCTGGGACATGGACGCCATCGGCCGCTCCGGGCGCATCGCCGCCCAGGAAGCCGCCGCCGACAGCCTCGACATCACCTTTGCGCCGATGGTCGATATCTCCCGCGACCCGCGCTGGGGCCGCACCTCCGAAGGCTTCGGTGAAGACACCTACCTGACCTCGCGCATCGCCGGCGTGATGGTCAAGGCCTTCCAGGGCACAAGCCCGGCCAATGCCGACAGCCTCATGGCCAGCGTCAAGCACTTCGCCCTGTACGGCGCGGTGGAAGGCGGGCGCGACTACAACGTGGTCGACATGAGCCCGGTCAAGATGTACCAGGACTACCTGCCGCCCTACCACGCGGCGATCAAGGCCGGTGCCGGCAGCGTGATGGTGGCGCTCAACTCGATCAACGGCGTGCCCGCCACCGCCAACACCTGGCTGATGAACGACCTGCTGCGCAAGGACTGGGGCTTCAAGGGCCTGGCCGTGAGCGACCACGGCGCGATCGTCGAACTGATCAAGCACGGCGTGGCCAAGGACGGGCGTGAAGCCGCCAAGCTTGCGATCAAGGCCGGCATCGACATGAGCATGAACGACTCGCTCTACGCCAAGGAATTACCGGGGCTGCTCAAGTCCGGCGAGATCGAACAGAGTGACATCGACAACGCCGTGCGCGAAGTGCTCGCCGCCAAGTACGACATGGGCCTGTTCAAGGACCCGTACCTGCGCATCGGCAAGGCCGAGGACGACCCGGCCGACACCTACGCCGAAAGCCGCCTGCACCGCAGCGATGCGCGCGATATCGCGCGCCGCAGCCTGGTGCTGCTGAAAAACCAGAACGACACCCTGCCACTGAAAAAATCCGCCACCATCGCCCTGGTGGGCCCGCTGGCCAAGGCACCGATCGACATGATGGGCAGTTGGGCCGCCGCCGGCAAACCCGAGCAATCGGTGACCCTGCTCGACGGCATGAACGCGGTGATCGGCGAAAAAGGCAAGATCATCTACGCCCGTGGCGCCAACATCACCAACGACAAGGCCGTGGTCGACTACCTCAACTTCCTCAACTTCGATGCCCCGGAAGTGGTGGATGACGCCCGCCCGGCCCAGGCAATGATCGACGAAGCGGTCAAGGCCGCCAAAGACGCCGATGTGGTGGTCGCCGCCGTGGGCGAGTCCCGTGGCATGTCCCACGAGTCGTCCAGCCGCACCGACCTGAACATCCCGCAAAGCCAGCGCGACCTGATCAAGGCACTCAAGGCCACCGGCAAGCCACTGGTGCTGGTGCTGATGAACGGCCGTCCACTGTCGATCGTCGACGAGAACAAGCAAGCCGACGCGATTCTGGAAACCTGGTTCGCCGGCACCGAAGGCGGTCATGCGATTGCCGACGTGCTGTTCGGTGACTACAACCCGTCGGGCAAGCTGCCGATCACGTTCCCGCGCTCGGTGGGGCAGATCCCGACCTACTACAACCACCTGAGCGTCGGCCGGCCGTTCACCCCGGGCAAGCCGGGCAACTACACCTCGCAGTATTTCGATGACACCACCGGCCCCTTGTTTCCGTTCGGCTATGGCCTGAGCTACACGCGGTTTACCCTGTCGGACATGGCGCTGTCGTCCACCACCCTGAACAAGACCGGCAAGCTCGACGCCAGCGTCACGGTGAAGAACACCGGCAAGGTGGATGGCGAAACGGTGGTGCAACTGTATATCCAGGACGTGGCCGGCTCGATGATCCGTCCGGTCAAGGAGCTGAAGAACTTCCAGAAAGTCATGCTCAAGGCCGGTGAAGAACGCACCTTGCACTTCACCATCACCGAGGAAGACTTGAAGTTCTACAACACCCAACTGAAATTCGCCGCCGAGCCGGGCGAGTTCAATGTGCAGATCGGGTTGGATTCCCAGGACGTGCAGCAGCAGACCTTCGAGCTGTTGTAATACGTGCAGCCCCTTCTTCCCTGAAGAGGGGGCTTGCGTGCTGACACGTATCCCCAGCAGCAAAGCCACTTTCGCTCTGCGCTCCAAGCCTATCCCTACATCAATGGACCCGCCCGTTCGCACACGCTGTCAGCCCATTTTTATGTGCAAGTGTGCGAACTATGTCACCTACGATTCGCCCTCGAACGGCCGCTGCAACAACGCCTGCTCAATCATCGTTCAAACGAAATGCGATCGCCCTCTGTGTGCTCGGCTGCCTGTGGGGTACGCCCGTTACCGCGGCGAACTACACCGAGCAGGGACGCCTGCACGATGCCGCCAGTTGGCGCAGTGAAGAGTTCAAGAGTAACTGGGGGTTGGGTGCAGTCGGTGCGGATTACGCTTATGCCCGGGGGTTGAGTGGCGCGGGGGTTCAAATAGGCATTTACGACTCCGGAACCGACTTGCGCCATAGCGAATTTGCCTGGAAGCCAACTATCGGCGTGCTCATGGCTGACAACGGCTGCCTGAGTGGGGCCTCGCTGGAAAATGGCTGCTTCTACGCCGAAGGTGATCGTGCTGCTGTAACCGTTATCGGCTCATTGCCACCCGACGCATTGGCGACCCTTGAAGAACTGATTGCCGACGGCAGCCTTACCCGGGAGCAACTTGATGAATATCTCGGCCTGGTAAGCACTACATACGATGCGCACGGCACCCATGTTGCCGGTATAGCAACTGCCAATCGCGATGGCTCCGGGGCCCAGGGCGTGGCTTACGGGGCTAATCTGAGTGCAGTGCGCAAGTTCGGCAATACCTATCTGGGAGGTCCCATTGCCATCACCGATATTTGGAGAGCTCCGCTTCCGACAGCAGCAGCGGTAGACGCCGCCTATGCCGATTTGCACAGACAGAATGTGCGCGTCGTCAACCATAGTTGGGGGAGCCCATTTTCCCCTGCGAATGAAGCAGAGTTGGACAGTGTATTAAGCGATACCGGAACCGCCGTTTATACAGAACTCAAGGCCATAGCCGACAACGCCAGCAAGTATGGGATGCTGCACGTCTGGTCAGCAGGCAACCTGCCCACGGCAAACGCCTCCCCTCAAACAGCACCAAATGCCGGACTGCAGCCCAACCTGCCACGTGCCATTGCAGAGTTGGAGCCCTATTGGTTGACCGTCGTCAACTTGAACAGGGAGCTGACCTTGGGCGATTTTTCCAAACGCTGCGGCTTCAGCAAAGACTGGTGCCTGGCCGCGCCCGGAACGGACATGGGGCTTACCCTCGCCGATCCAACAGATTGACCACCAGCCGGTCGATCCAGCCCCACACCCGCTGCTTCACCCGCCGCCATAACGGCCGCGCTTTCCAGGCCTCCAGACTGACCGCCTGACTCTGGGTAAAATCGCGTTCGAAACTGCTCGCCACGGCCAGCGTCAGTGCCGGGTCCAGCGCTTCCAGGTTGGCTTCCAGGTTGAAGCGCAAATTCCAGTGATCGAAATTGCATGAGCCAATGCTCACCCAATCGTCCACCAGCACCATTTTCAAGTGCAGGAAGCACGGCTGGTATTCAAAAATCTGCACGCCTGCGCGCAACAGACGCGGGTAGTAGCGATGCCCGGCATAACGTACCGAGGGATGATCGGTGCGCGGGCCGGTGAGCAACAGGCGCACATCCACCCCGCGCCCGGCTGCGCGGCGCAAGGCTCGGCGCACGCTCCAGGTCGGCAGAAAATACGGCGTGGCCAGCCAGATACGTCGCTGGCTGCTGTTCAAGGCGCGGATCAGCGACTGCAGGATATCGCGATGCTGACGGGCGTCGGCATAGGCGACGCGGCCAAGGCCCGCGCCGGTCGGCGGCACCTTGGGCAGGCGTGGCAAACCGAAATGGGTCGCCGGCTTCCACGCCCGACGCGCTGCGTTGGCGTGCCATTGGCGGTCGAACAGCGCCTGCCAGTCCAGCACCAGCGGGCCGCTGATCTGCACCATCACTTCGTGCCAGTCGGCGGTGTCCTGCCCTGGCGTCCAGAATTCATCGGTGACGCCCGTGCCGCCGACCACGGCGGTTGCCTGGTCGATCAGCAGCAGCTTGCGATGATCGCGGTACAGGTTGCGCATCCAACGGCGCCAGCTCAGGCGATTGTAGAACCGCAGCTGCACTCCCGCGTCGGTCAAGCGCTTGCGCAGCCCGAAGGTGAACGCCAGGCTGCCGTAATCGTCGAACAGGCAGCGCACCCGCACGCCGCGTTCGGCAGCGTGCACCAGCGCCTGCACCATCGCTTCGGCACACGCCCCCGCCTCCACCAGGTACAGCTCCAGGTCCACCTGTTGCTCGGCCCGGGCGATGCCCACCAGCATCTGCGGAAAAAACTGCGGGCCGTCGATCAACAACTCGAAACGGTTGGCGCTGCGCCACGGGAACACCGCGCCACTCACGTCAGCGCGCCGTGAAAATCAGCACCGCACCCACCGGCACCGACAAACTGATCGACTTGAGCCCCGCCGCCTTGCGCAGCGCGGCCACGCCCGGCATCAGGTCAAAATCCTCGGCATGCAGCACCACCGGCTCCAGCGTCACCACCTGAAAGCGCCGATCATCCAGGCGCGTGGCCAGCAGCTCGGCGCTGTAGGTCTGGGTCTTGCCATGCAGGGTGACGCTTATCGGCAGGCGCAGCTCGATTTGCGCCCCCGGCGCCAGATCGTTGATCGGCTGCAGATTGATCTGCGCATTGATCAGCGCTTCAGGGAACGTCTTGATCTCGAACAGCTCGTTGCGCATGCGCTCATCACGCAGCGGGATGGCGCTGTTGACCGACTCCAGCTCCACTTGCAACTGCGCCGCGCCCTTGCCGTCGACCTTGCCATGCAGCACCAGAAAGCGCTGCACTTCAGCGATCTCGGTGTTTTTGGTGGTGACGAACGACAGGCGCGAGGATTCGTTATCGAGGTACCAGGCAGCGTGGGCCGGCAAGGCGGCGCAGGCCAGCAGCGCAAAGGCCAGGGGTTTGACAGAGAACATAGCGACTCATGGGGCAAAAAACCTGCACGAACCTTAAGCGCAATGTCACGGCCCGCGCAAATCCATTGTCTCAGGGAGTCAGGCGACAGCCCTGGCGTTCGCCCAACCAGCGTGCACTGTGCGTGCGGCCCAACCCACTCGCCGTCACCTCACTGCGCTCCGGGTTGTCACGAAACGCACTGGTGGGCACGTATTGTTTGACGTAGCCCCGGCAATACTCCGCAGGGTTATTCGCCACATAGCGGCACGAGCAATATTCCTTGGCGGTGTAGGCCGCAATGATGTCGGGGAAGGCTTGCAGATTGACGCGCTCATGCCACACCCAGCCGAGCAGGACGAGCAGCAGCACGGCAAAGAGGCTGAGAATCGGATGACGACGGATCATGGCTGCACCGCCGCGAGCACGCGTTTGAGCAGTTCGTTATGGCCGTACGTGCCGTCGCGGTCGTCGCCGTAGCGCACGATCACCACGTGTTCGTCGGGCAGGACGAACAGCGCCTGGCCCCAATGGCCCAGTGCGGCGAAGGTGTCGGCGGGGGCGTCGGGCCAGGGGCGTGGCGTGCCCTGGTTGAGCCACCATTGACCGCCCGGTACGGCTTCATCCTGGCCGGCCTTATAGCCGTCGAACGGCTTGCGGTTGAAAGCCACCCAGTCCTTGGGCAGCAGTTGTTCATCGCCCCAACGTCCCTCGCGCGCCATCAGCAGGCCGACCCGCGCCAGATCGCGGGCGGTGAGGTAGGCATAGGAGGAGGCAACGAAGGTTTCGTCGGCGTCGGTTTCCCAGGTGGCCGAGCGGATGCCCAGCGGCTCGAACAGCGCATCCCAGGGGTAACTCACGTACGCCTTGTGGCCAAGCATGCCTCTGAGCGCGGCGGAGAGGATATTGCTGTCGCCGCTGGAGTAACGAAAGGCCTTGCCGGGCGCCACGGCGGCGTCGGTGTCGGCGGCGAACTCGGCCATGTCGCCATGGCCACGGGTGTAGAGCATCGCCACCACCGAGGACTTCAGCGGCGCGTATTCGTAGTCTTCCTGCCAGTCCAGGCCCGAGGCCCAGTGCAGCAAATCGGCCATGGTCACCTTGGGGTGCTGTTTCATCGGCGGGTAAAAACGTGCGGCCGGGTCGCTCAGCTTGAAGCGATTTTGCCCGTAGGCCACGCCGAGCACCGTGGCCATCAGGCTCTTGCTGATGGACCAGGTCAGGTGTGGCGTGCTGGCGCTGGTGGGCGTGGCGTAGCGTTCATAGACGATCTGGCCATCGCGGATCACCAGCAGCGCGTCGGTGCGAACGCCCTGACGGGTCGCGTCGTCGCGCGCGGGAAACGCGTAGGCATCCAGTGCCTCGACGGCGGGCCCGGCCAGTGGCTCACCTCTGGCCCACTCCTTGCCGGGCCAGGTTTCTGCGTGGGCGGCAGCGGTGACTAACAGCAGGGCAACACACAACAGGCCTCTGACCATGGACGCAGACTCAAGGGGGCATTCAAGCCCGCGAGGCTAGCCCAGGCCCATGACAGTTTGGCGACACGGGGCGTGTCACCCAACCGTCACCGTAGCTTCATGGAGATGACACCGAGCCTACATAGCCTGAGTTTGGACAAACAAGTCGACCGGCCGAAACGTGGCTGGCACTCGGAGATTCGCCATGACTCAGATCGCCCGCATCAGCGACACCGGCAATGAACGCCGTCTGCAAGCCGAACGCCTGGTTGGCGCACAGGCTTTGCAGGAAGCACAGGCCCTGCGGTTCAACGTGTTCAGCGGCGAATTCAACGCCAAGCTGAAAGGCGCGGAACTGGGCCTGGACATGGATGACTATGATGTTCACTGCAGCCACATCGGCGTGCGGGATTTGAACAGTGGTCGACTGGTCGCCACCACCCGCCTGCTCGATCACCAGGCCGCCAGCACCCTGGGCCGGTTCTACAGTGAAGAAGAATTCAGCCTGCATGGCCTGCTGCACCTGCAAGGTCCGATCCTGGAAATCGGCCGTACCTGCGTCGACCCGGCCTACCGCAACGGCGGCACCATCGCCGTGCTCTGGGGCGAGTTGGCCGAAGTGCTCAACCAGGGCGGCTATAGCTACCTGATGGGCTGCGCGAGTATTCCGATGCACGACGGCGGCATCCAGGCCCACGCCATCATGCAGCGCCTGCGCGAACGCTACCTGTGCAACGAACACCTGCGCGCCGAACCGAAAAAACCGTTGCCGGCGCTGGACCTGCCGTCCAACGTCATCGCCGAAATGCCGCCGCTGCTCAAGGCCTACATGCGCCTGGGCGCAAAAATCTGCGGCGAGCCGTGCTGGGATGAAGACTTCCAGGTGGCCGACGTGTTCATCCTGCTCAAGCGCGACAACCTCTGCCCGCGTTACGCGCGCCACTTCAAGGCGGCTGTGTAATGGGCCGCCTGCGGGTGTACGGGCGCATTGCCCGGGTGCTGCTGGTGGTGGCGCTGGGCTTGAGCATGGCCAGTGTGTTTGGCCTGTTCGAGCGCCTGGGCGTGGCCAACTCGATGGTGCGGCGCCAGCGTTGGTCGCGCTTCTTCATGGCACGCTTGAGCAATGCCCTGCCCTTTCGCGTGACGGTGCATGGCGAGCTGCCGCGCACGCCGATGCTGTGGGTGAGCAACCACGTGTCCTGGACCGATATTCCGCTGCTGGGCATGGTCACGCCACTGTCGTTTCTGTCCAAGGCCGAGGTGCGCACCTGGCCGGTGGCGGGCTGGCTGGCAGCCAAGGCCGGCAGCCTGTTTATTCGTCGGGGCTCGGGCGACAGTCAGTTGATTCGCAAGCAGATGACCCGTCATCTCGAGCAACAGCACCCGCTGCTGATGTTCCCCGAAGGCACCACCACCGACGGGCGCAGCCTGCGCACGTTCCACGGGCGCCTGCTGGCCAGTGCGATCGATGCCGACGTGTCGCTGCAACCGGTGGCGATTCGTTACCTGCGCAACGGCCAGGTCGACCCGCTGGCACCGTTTATTGGCGATGATGATTTGCTGTCGCACCTGATGCGCCTGTTTGCCAATGATCAGGGCGATGTAGAAATTCATGTGCTCAAGCCGATTGCCTGCGCTGGGCAGGAACGCGCGGCGCTGGCATTCCAGGCGCAGCAGGCGGTGCAGAAGGCGTTGTTCGGGCCGCTGCCGGAGGCTGAGCACGTGGCGGCGCGACCTGCTTATGCTGCCTGAAGCGGGCACGGTCAAACATGTGGGAGGGGGCTTGCCCCCGATGGCGGCGTGTCAGTCACTGCATGTGCTGGCTGAACCCTTGCTATCGGGGGCAAGCCCCCTCCCACAGTTAGTCTTGTGTTGTCAGTTGAGACTGTGCGAACACCTGCAATTCAGGGTAGAAACGCCGGAAGTCGTCACTCAACGCTTCGTATAACGTGCGCAACTCCTGCATGGCATGGCTCAGCTCTTCGGGCTGCGTCAGCCGCCGCGAAATCCCGCGCAATACCTGGTCCATCACCGCAAACTCGCGGTACGAACCCAACCAGTCATCCGCTGCCATCCAGGGCGCAATCTGCGCCAGCCGCCCCGGCAGTTGCGGTTCAGCCGCCAGCACGCGGTACACCTGGGCGGTGAAATGCTCCAGGGGCTGGTCGGCATACAGTGCCCAATCCCGCGCCAGGCAGTGATCGAAAAACACATCGAGGACGATCCCGGCATAACGTCGACGCGTGAGGCTGAAGCGCGACAACGCCTCCCCTATCAACGGATGGCTGTCGGTGAAACGGTCGATGGAACGATGCAGCTGGATCGCCGCTTCGATTGGCGGGCTGTACTGGCCCTGCAGGCGGCCTTTGACAAAGTCGCCATAGAGGCTGCCCAGCAGTTGCGCGGGAAGTTGGCCGCCCAGGTGCAGATGTGCGAGATAATTCATGGCGCGCAGTCTAGCACTGCCGTCAACGTATCGTTATAACCCGATATACCGATTTGAGCTGACCTCAGAGCAAAATCATATTGGTATATCGGGTTATAACGATTTAAGGTTCGCCTCATCGCGATATAACGCTACACGACACCGAGCACCTGCCATGTCCATCGACCTCGACGAAATAATAAAAGCCCTGGCGCACCCAGTACGACGAGACATCCTCACCTGGCTCAAAGACCCGAAAGTGCAGTTCCCCGAGCAACTGCACAACCACGAATACGGCATCTGTGCCGGGCAGATCGACCAGCGCTGCGGCTTGTCCCAGTCGACCGTGTCGGCCCACCTGGCCACCTTGCAACGGGCGGGTTTGATCAGCAGCCAGAAGGCCGGGCAGTGGCACTTTTTCAAACGCAACGAGGAAGTGATCCAGGCTTTCCTCGCGGCGCTCATCGCTGAACTCAGCGCAGCGCACTAACCCAGGACACCCCAATGCCCCTCTCGCTACTCATACTGGCCCTGAGCGCCTTCGCCATCGGCACCACCGAATTCGTCATCATGGGCCTGCTGCCCGATGTGGCGGCGGACCTTGGCGTATCGATCCCGGGCGCCGGCTGGTTGGTAACCGGCTACGCCCTCGGCGTGGCCATCGGCGCACCGTTCATGGCGCTGGCCACCGCCAAACTGCCACGCAAGGCGGCGCTGGTGGCGTTGATGGGCATTTTCATCGTCGGCAACCTGCTCTGCGCCCTGGCCAGCGACTACAACGTGCTGATGTTCGCCCGGGTGGTCACGGCGCTGTGCCACGGCGCGTTCTTCGGCATTGGTTCGGTGGTGGCGGCCAATCTGGTGCCGGCCAACAAGCGCGCTTCGGCGGTGGCCCTGATGTTTACCGGCCTGACCCTGGCCAACGTGCTCGGCGTGCCGCTGGGCACGGCGCTGGGCCAGCAGGCCGGCTGGCGCTCGACCTTCTGGGCGGTGACGGTGATTGGTGTGGTGGCGCTGATCGGCCTCATCCGCTTTCTGCCAGCCAAGCGTGACGAAGAAAAACTCGACATGCGTGCCGAACTGGCCGCCCTGAAGGGCGCCGGCATCTGGTTGTCGCTGAGCATGACCGCGCTGTTCGCCGCCTCCATGTTCACCCTCTTTACCTACGTTGCCCCGCTGCTCGGCGACGTCACTGGCGTCTCGCCCCACGGCGTGACCTGGACCCTGCTGCTGATCGGCCTGGGCCTGACCCTGGGCAACATCATCGGCGGCAAGCTGGCGGACAAGCGTCTGGCGGCCACCCTGATCGGCGTGTTCATCAGCATGGCGGTGATCTCCACGGCGCTGACCTGGACCAGCGTCGCGCTGATCCCCACCGAAATCACCCTGTTCCTGTGGGCCACCGCCTCATTTGCCGCGGTACCCGCGCTGCAGATCAACGTGGTGACGTTCGGCAAGGCGGCGCCAAACCTGGTGTCCACCCTCAACATCGGCGCTTTCAACATTGGCAACGCCCTCGGCGCCTGGGTCGGCGGCAGCGTGATCGCCCACGGCTTCGGCCTCACCAGCGTGCCGCTCGCGGCCGCAGCCCTGGCGATCCTCGCGCTGCTGGTGACCCTGCTGACGTTCCGTCAGAGCGGCGATGCCGACCTGGCCCCTGCGACGCATTGATCCACTTGAACAGACTGATCCACCTAAACAGAAAGGTATTTTCTCGATGACGACTATTTTCGATCCGATCAAACTGGGCGACCTGGAACTGTCGAACCGCATCATCATGGCGCCGCTGACCCGCTGCCGCGCCGATGAAGGCCGTGTGCCCAATGCGATGATGGCCGAGTACTACGTGCAACGCGCCTCCGCCGGGCTGATCCTCAGCGAAGCGACGTCCGTGGCACCAATGGGCGTGGGTTACCCGGACACGCCAGGCATCTGGTCCAACGACCAGGTACGCGGCTGGGCCAATGTGACCAAAGCGATTCACGGCGCGGGCGGCAAGATTTTCCTGCAACTGTGGCACGTCGGCCGCATCTCCCACCCGTCCTACCTGAACGGCGAAGCCCCGGTGGCGCCGAGCGCCGTGCAGGCGGCGGGCCACGTCAGCCTGGTGCGTCCGCTGGCCGACTACCCAACTCCGCGGGCCCTGGAAACCGCTGAAATCGCCGACATCGTCGACGCCTACCGCACCGGCGCCGAAAACGCCAAGGCCGCAGGCTTTGACGGCGTCGAGATCCACGGCGCCAACGGCTACCTGCTCGACCAGTTCCTGCAGAGCAGCACCAACCAGCGCACCGACCAGTACGGCGGCTCCCTGGAAAACCGCGCGCGCCTGCTGCTGGAAGTGACCGACGCGGCCATCGACGTGTGGGGCGCCGGCCGCGTCGGCGTGCACCTGGCACCGCGCGCCGACGCCCACGACATGGGCGACGACAACCCTGCCGAGACCTTCACCTATGTGGCCCGCGAATTGGGCAAGCGTGGCATCGCGTTCATCTGCTCCCGCGAAAAGGAAGCCGGCGACAGCCTCGGCCCGCGCCTGAAGGAAGCCTTCGGCGGTGTGTACATCGCCAACGAACGCTTCACTAAAGAGAGCGCCAATGCCTGGCTGGCGTCGGGCAAGGCAGACGCGGTGGCGTTCGGCGTTCCGTTCATCGCCAACCCGGACCTGCCGGCGCGCCTGAAAACCGACGCACCGCTGAACGAGGCGCACCCGGAAACCTTCTACGCCAAGGGCCCGGTCGGCTATATCGATTACCCAACCCTGGCGCTGTAACCAAATAGGAGGGGGCTTGCTTGCGATAGCCGTGTGCCAGTCAGCTGATTTACTGACGGGTATACCGCCATCGGGAGCAAGCCCCCTCCACATTTTTTAAACCTGATGTGTCCCTTTGGAAACATTGCTTCACAGAACCGAAACAATAACGCTACAAAATACTTAGCCGGCTACCTATCAACTGCGCGCCAGCCCGTATATAAAGTCATCCCACGAATAGGCAGAGGGACGATTGACCGCCCCTGCGCTTTACTGTTGACACAACCTGATGCAATTACGCATTTTGTCTCAATTGCGCAGGCTCGGGCTCAGGCGCAGCATGTCCAGCCCTGCATCGACCCAACGCTCGGCGTCCTGATGCAGTTGAAAACTGTCGGGCACCAGCAACCATTGACCGATCAAGCCGTGAATGTAGGCGTGGATACACACCGCGCCGCGCGCTGTGTCGAGGTTTTCCGGGAGTTGCCCGCGATGCACCGCATTACGCAATGTAAGCCCGATGCGCAGGTTGCATTCGAGCGTGTGCGTCTGGCGCTGGCGGCGCATGTCGCACATCTCATCGGTGAACTCGCACTTATGAAACAGGATCTCGTTGATACGCCGGGTTTTCGGGTCCAGAGCCACTTGATGATAAAGACGAATCAGCAACTTGCGCATGCAGCCCAATGGGTCAAGTTCATCCTCGCTTTCACTGGCCCGGGCCAAGTCATCCAGGGGTTCGTGCAACGTGTCGAGCAGCGCCTGCAGCAGATCGGACTTATTGCTGAAATGCCAGTAGATGGCGCCCCGCGTGACACCCGCCAGCGAGGCGATATCCGCCAGCGTGGTGCGCGCCACGCCGCGCTCGTAAAAAGCGTGCTCGGCGGCGTCGAGAATCTGGCTGCGCGTTTCCTGAGCTTCCTCTTTGGTGCGACGAACCATGGCAGTAAAACCTCAATCAGGGCACTTCAGACTATCGTTAACGCGCAGTTAATAGACGCTAACGATCATCCGTATATTTTTGGGACGACACCGTCATGGGCACCGAACGTAATGAAATCGAGGCTTCGCACGTTGCTTTGTCAACATTCCACGAAGCCTGTCAAGAGTTTACAAACAACCATGAACGTAAGTATATTGCGTAGCAAGCTACTTATCCACTCACTTGTTTTCCACCCTTCCACACTTCTTGTGCGCACTCAGCGCGCCTGACCCGAGGATCTTCATGCAACTTAAGCCAGCTGTTACCGCTCTGGTCACTGCCGTCGCCCTGGCATCGCTGCTCAGCGGATGTAAAAAGGAAGAAGCGGCACCGCCCGCTCAAACCCCTCAGGTCGGCGTAGTCACTATTCAACCGCAAGCCTTCACCTTGACCACCGAACTGCCAGGCCGCACCACGGCCTACCGCATTGCGGAAGTTCGGCCACAGGTCAACGGCATCATTCTCAAGCGCCTGTTCAAGGAAGGCGCAGACGTGAAGGAAGGCCAGCAGCTTTATCAGATCGACCCGTCGGTGTATGAGGCCACGCTGAAAAGCGCCCAGGCCAAGCTGACCCAGACCAAGTCGATCACCGACCGCTACAAGCAGTTGGTCGATGAGCAAGCCGTCAGCCGCCAGGAATACGACACCGCCCTGGCCAACCGCATGACCGCAGAAGCCGATATGCAAACCGCGCAGATCAACGTGCGCTACACCAAGGTGCTGGCGCCGATCTCCGGGCGCATTGGCCGTTCCGCAGTCACCGAAGGCGCACTGGTCAGCAACGGCCAGGCCGATGCCATGGCGGTGATCCAGCAACTGGACCCGATCTACGTCGACGTCACCCAGTCTTCGGCCGAAATGCTGAAACTGCGCCGCGACCTGGAAAGCGGCCAGCTGGAAAAAGCCGGCGCCAACGCCGCCAAGGTCAAGCTGACCCTCGAAGACGGCAGCGACTATGGCCATGACGGCAAGCTGGAATTCTCCGAAGTGTCGGTTGACCAGACCACCGGTTCGGTCACCCTGCGCGCAGTCTTCCCCAACCCTGACCACACTCTGCTGCCCGGCATGTTCGTGCACGCCCAGTTGCAGGCCGGTGTGAACAGCAAGGCCATCCTCGCCCCGCAGCAAGGCGTGACCCGTGACCTCAAGGGCATCCCGACCGCGCTGATCGTGAACAAGGACAACAAGGTCGAGCAACGCACCCTGGTCGCCAACCGCACCGCCGGTGCCTACTGGCTGGTGGAAAAAGGCCTCGACGCCGGTGACCGTGTGATCACCGAAGGCCTGCAGTACGTCAAGCCGGGTGCCGAGGTGAAGGTCAAGGAGGCTGACAACGCCAAGCCTGCCGGCGCTGCCGCTCCTGCTGCCGCAGCCGGCAAAGGGGAGTAATCCATGTCGAAATTTTTTATCGACCGTCCCATTTTCGCCTGGGTGATCGCCCTGGTGATCATGTTGGTCGGCGCACTCTCGATCCTGAAGCTGCCCATCAATCAGTACCCGGCCATCGCGCCAACCGCCATCGACATCCAGGTGACCTACCCGGGCGCGTCCGCACAAACCGTGCAGGACACCGTGGTGCAGGTGATCGAGCAACAGCTCAACGGTATCGACAACCTGCGCTATGTGGCCTCGGACAGTAACTCCGACGGCAGCATGACCATCACCGCGACGTTCAACCAGGGGACCAACCCGGACATCGCCCAGGTGCAGGTGCAGAACAAGCTGAACCTGGCGACCCCATTGCTGCCGCAGGAAGTGCAGCAGCAGGGTATCCGCGTGACCAAGTCGGTGAAGAACTTCCTGATGGTAATCGGTCTGGTGTCCGAAGACGGCAGCATGACCAAGGACGACCTCTCCAACTACATCGTGTCCAACATCCAGGACCCGATTTCGCGTACTTCGGGCGTCGGTGACTTCCAGGTGTTCGGCTCGCAGTACGCGATGCGCATCTGGCTGGACCCGGCCAAGCTGAACAACTTCCAGCTCACCCCGGTTGACGTCAGCAACGCCATCGCCGCGCAGAACGTGCAGGTGGCCACCGGCCAACTGGGCGGCCTGCCTGCCCTGCCCGGCACCCAGCTGAACGCGACGATCATCGGCAAGACCCGTCTGCAAAACGCCGAGCAGTTCGGCAATATCCTGATGAAGGTAAATGCCGACGGCTCCCAGGTGCGCCTGCATGACGTGGCCCGCATCGAACTGGGCGGCCAGAACTACAGCATCAGCGCGCAGTTCAACGGCAACCCGGCATCCGGTATGGCGATCAAGCTCGCCTCGGGCGCCAACGCCCTGGACACCGCCAAGGCCATCCGCGCCACGGTGGCGTCGCTGGAACCGTTCTTCCCGCCAGGCATGAAGGCAGTGGTGCCGTATGACACCACGCCAGTGGTCACCGAATCGATCTCCGGTGTCGTACACACCCTGATCGAAGCGATCGTGCTGGTGTTCCTGGTGATGTTCCTGTTCCTGCAGAACTTCCGCGCCACCATCATCACCACCATGACCGTACCGGTGGTATTGCTGGGGACCTTCGGTATCCTCGCGGCGTTCGGTTTCACCATCAACACCCTGACCATGTTCGGCATGATCCTCGCCATCGGCCTGCTGGTGGACGACGCCATCGTGGTGGTGGAAAACGTCGAGCGGGTGATGGCCGAGGAGCACCTGTCGCCCAAGGAGGCGACGGTCAAATCCATGGGCCAGATCCAGGGCGCCCTGGTGGGTATTGCCCTGGTGCTCTCGGCGGTACTGTTGCCGATGGCGTTCTTCGGCGGCTCCACCGGTGTGATCTACAAACAGTTCTCCATCACCATCGTTTCGGCCATGGCGCTGTCGGTACTGGTTGCGCTGATCTTCACCCCGGCGCTGTGCGCCACCATGCTCAAGCCGATCGATCCGGAAAAACACGGCCAACCCAAGCGCGGTTTCTTCGGCTGGTTCAACCGCACCTTCGACCGTGGCGTACTGAGCTACGAGCGCGGCGTGGGCAACATGATCAAGCACAAGATCCCGGCGTTCCTGGTGTACCTGCTGATCTTCGCCGGCATGATCTGGCTGTTCATGCGTATCCCGGCCGCGTTCCTGCCCGACGAAGACCAGGGCGTGATCTTTGCCCAGGTGCAGACCCCGGTCGGTTCCACGGCTGAACGCACGCAAAAAGTCATCGACGACATGCGTATCTACCTGCTCAACGACAAGGAAGGCGAGCCGGGCGAAGGCAAAGGCGTGAAATCGGTATTTACCGTGAACGGCTTCAACTTCGCCGGTCGCGGCCAGAGCTCGGGCCTGGCCTTCGTGATGCTCAAACCGTGGGATGAGCGTGACGATTCCACCTCGGTGTTCGAGATCGCCAAGCGCGCCCAGGGTTACTTCATGCAGACGTTCCAGGACGCCATGGTGTTTGCCATCGTGCCGCCGTCGGTACTGGAGCTGGGTAACGCCACCGGTTTCGACGTGTTCCTGCAGGACCAGGGTGGTGTCGGCCATGAGAAATTGATGGCGGCACGCAACCAGTTCCTCGGCATGGCCGCCCAGAGCAAGATCCTCGCCGGTGTACGCCCCAACGGTGTGAACGATGAGCCGCAGTACGAGCTCACCGTCGACGACGAGAAGGCCAGCGCCCAGGGGATCACGCTGTCGAACATCAACCAGACCCTGGCGATTGCCCTGGGTGGCAGCTACGTCAACGACTTCATCGACCGTGGCCGTGTGAAGAAGGTGTACGTACAAGGTGAAGCGGCCAGCCGCATGTCGCCTGAAGACCTGAACAAATGGTACGTGCGCAGCGACTCCGGGAAGATGGTGCCGTTGTCGGCCATCGCCTCGGGCAAGTGGATCTACGGCTCGCCGAAACTGTCGCGCTATAACGGCGTGGCGGCGATGGAAATCCTCGGCACCCCGGCACCGGGCTACAGCACCGGTGACGCGATGGCCGAGGTCGAGCGCATCGCCAAGCAATTGCCGGCCGGTATCGGCTACGCATGGACCGGCCTGTCGTACGAAGAACGCCTGTCCGGCTCGCAGGCGCCTGCGCTGTACGCGCTGTCGCTGCTGGTGGTGTTCCTGTGCCTGGCGGCACTGTACGAAAGCTGGTCGATCCCGATAGCGGTGGTCCTCGTGGTGCCGCTGGGTGTGGTGGGGGCGTTGATCGCCACCAGCATGCGCGGCTTGTCCAACGACGTGTTCTTCCAGGTAGGCTTGCTGGTGACGGTAGGCCTGGCGGCGAAAAACGCCATCCTGATCGTGGAGTTCGCCAAGGAACTCCACGAACAGGGCAAGGGCATCGTCGAGGCGGCCATCGAGGCCTCCCGCATGCGTCTGCGCCCGATCATCATGACCTCCATGGCGTTCATCCTCGGCGTACTGCCGCTGGCGATCTCCTCGGGCGCAGGTTCAGGCAGCCAACATGCCATCGGTACCGGCGTGATCGGCGGTATGATCACCGCAACCGTGCTGGCGATCTTCTGGGTGCCACTGTTCTTCGCAACCGTGTCGGCCATCGGCAAGCGCAAAAAGACTGAAACCACGCAAACCCCTAACGAGGCTGGCCAATGAGCAAGTCGCTACTTTCCCTAGCCGTCACCGCCTTCGTGCTCAGTGGCTGCTCGCTGATACCTGACTATCAGCGCCCCGAAGCGCCGGTGGCCGCGCAGTACCCGCAGGGGCCGGCGTATTCGTCGGCCCAGGCGCCGGGCCAGGCGGCTGCCGAACAGGGCTGGAAGCAGTTTTTCCACGATCCTGCCCTGCAGCAACTGATCCAGACCGCCCTGGTGAACAACCGCGACCTGCGCGTCGCGGCGCTGAACATCGACGCGTATGCCGCGCAGTACCGCATCCAGCGTGCCGACCTGTTCCCGGCCGTGTCGGCCAACGGTGCCGGCAGCCGCCAGCGCACCCCGGCACGTATGTCGCAGACCGGTCAATCGGGCATCACCAGCCAGTACTCGGCCACACTCGGGATCAGCTCATACGAGCTGGACCTGTTCGGCCGTGTGCGCAGCCTGAGTGAAGAGGCGCTGCAAAAATACTTCGCCACCGAAGAAGCACGGCGCAGCACGCAGATCAGCCTGGTGGCCAGCGTGGCCAACGCCTACCTGACCTGGCAGGCCGACAAGGAACTGCTCAAGCTCACTCAGGACACCCTGGGCGCGTTCGAACAGAGCTTCAAGCTCACCTCGCGCAGCAGCGAAGTCGGCGTGGCCTCGGCCCTCGACCTCAGCCAGGCGCGCACCTCGGTGGAAAACGCCCGGGTGCAACTGGCACGCTACACGCGCCAGGTGGCCCAGGACGAAAACAGCCTGACCCTGCTGCTGGGCACCGGGCTGCCGGCGAATATCGCCAGCAAGCCACTGTCCGATGACCTGCTCGCCGAAGTGCCGGCCGGGTTGCCCTCGGACCTGCTGCAACGACGTCCCGACATCGTGCAGGCCGAGTACAACCTCAAGGCGGCCAACGCGAATATCGGCGCAGCCCGCGCGGCGTTCTTCCCGAGCATCAGCCTGACGGCCAACGCCGGCACCCTGAGCCCGGACCTGGGCGGCCTGTTCAAGGGCGGCTCGGGTACCTGGTCGTTTGCCCCGCAGATCAACATCCCGATCTTCAATGCCGGCAGCCTGCGCGCCAGCCTGGACTACTCGAAGATCCAGAAAGAAATCAACGTGGCCAACTACGAGAAGGCCATCCAGACCGGCTTCCAGGAAGTGTCCGACGGCCTCGCCGCGCGTGAGACCTACAAGCAGCAACTGGACGCCCAGCGCGGCTTCGTCGCGGCCAACCAGGATTACTACCGCCTGGCCGAACGTCGCTACCGCATTGGCGTGGACAGCAACCTGACCTTCCTCGACGCCCAGCGCCAGCTGTTCAGTGCCCAGCAGTCGCTGATCACTGATCGCCTGGCGCAGCTCACCAGCGAGGTCAACCTGTACAAGGCCCTCGGCGGTGGCTGGAATGCGCAGACCACGCAGAACGAGCCCGTGAAAGAAGAAGCCCCGACGTTGAAGTTGTTCTGACCGCCCGGGTGTAATCAAAAACCGCTTCCGTCATCGGAAGCGGTTTTTTTATGCCCCTCTTTTAACCGCGCCAACTTGCGTTCGATCATCGCCCAAAACCCGCCCTGCCCCACTTTCATCGCTCCCGCACCGCCCCGCACCATGCGCGCACCTGCATAACCCCAATAACAACAGGTCCTACGCCATGAGCACGTTTCGCCCGCGCCAGCTATTGCTGGCAACCGCTGTCGCAAGCCTTGCCCTGCCCGTCTGCGCCGAGGAACACGGCTTTCTCGAAGACGCCAGCGCCAACCTCAACTTGCGCAATTTCTTCTTCAACCGCAATTTCACCAACCCGACCAGAGCCCAGGGCGGCGCGCAGGAGTGGACGCAGAGTTTCATCCTCGATGCCCGCTCCGGCTTCACCCAGGGCACGGTCGGCTTTGGCGTGGATGTGCTGGGCCTGTACTCGCTCAAGCTCGATGGCGGGCGCGGCACTGGCGGCACCCAGTTGCTGCCGCTGGACCGTGATGGCCGTCCGGCGGACGACTTCGGGCGCCTGGGCGTGGCGTTCAAGGCGCGCATTTCCAAAACCGAACTGAAGGTCGGCGAATGGATGCCGGTGCTGCCAATCCTGCGCGCCGACGATGGCCGCTCCCTGCCGCAGACCCTGCGCGGCGGGCAGATCACCGCGAAGGAAATCGACGGCCTGACCTTCTATGGCGGCCAGTTCCGCGCCAACAGCCCGCGCGACGACAGCAGCATGACTGACCTGTCGATGGTCGGCAGAACCGCGTTCACCTCCGACCGCTTCAACTTCCAGGGCGGCGAATACGCGTTCAACGACAAGCGCACCCAGGTCGGCCTGTGGAATGCCCAGCTCAAGGACATCTACAGCCAGCAGTTCATCAACCTGATCCACAGCCAGCCCCTGGGCGACTGGACCCTGGGCGCCAACCTCGGGTTTTTCTACGGCACCGACGACGGCAGCGCCCGCGCCGGCAAGCTGGACAACAAGACCTGGTCCGGCCTGTTCTCCGCACGCTACGGCGGCAACACCTTCTATGTGGGCCTGCAAAAACTCAGCGGCGACAGCCAATGGATGCGCGTCAACGGCACCAGCGGCGGCACCCTGGCCAATGACAGCTACAACTCGAGCTACGACAACGCCGAGGAAAAATCCTGGCAGGTGCGCCATGACTACAACTTTGCCGCCCTCGGCGTGCCAGGGCTGACCTTGATGAACCGCTACATCAGCGGCAGCAACGTGCACACCGGCAGCGTGACGGACGGCAAGGAATGGGGCCGCGAAAGCGAATTGGGCTACACCGTGCAAAGCGGCAGCCTGAAAAACCTGACGATGCGCTGGCGCAATTCCAGCATGCGGCGTGACTACAGCAACAATGAGTTCGATGAAAACCGCTTGATTGTCAGCTACCCCATCAGCCTGCTGTAACCCCGCAACAGCCACGATCTGATGGGTCGTGGCTGTTTTTGTAGCAAATTGCCTCATTTACCGCATGAACGTTTCCCTGCCATGGCACGACTGAAGGGCATGCGCTGTAAGACGGCGCTACACATCACCTTATCCGACACACAGGTACAGGCCATGACCACAGTCACTTCCCATCACAACCACGCCATGGCGCCCGAACGACCGTCGGCCAACACACCGTCCGGCCCACCGCCTGTTCAGACCCACAGAAGGGTGTTGGTGGATGATGGAAATCTGCGCGCCGGTCAGGCACTCACCCTGGGCCTGAAAAACCCTGAGCGTCCAGAGACGCTGGCGAATGTTCTGTTCCTCGAAACAGGTGAACGCGCCGACCGGATTCATATCAGCCAACGCCCTGATGGCCAGCTGTACGCTCAGGTGAACGGTCGTGATTACGTACTCGATACCCCAGACGGGCGCTCGAACATTCCAACCCTGCTCCACATCAAGTCCGCCGCGGGCGACGACCGTATTACCATCGCCCCCAACGTCAACGTACGTGTCGAGATCGACGCCGGAGACGGCAATGATGTGGTCCAGGCGGGCGGCGGCAAAACCTGCGTGTATGGCGGGCGTGGCGATGACGATATTACCCTCGGCAGCCACACCGGCTACGCCGAAGGCAATGAGGGCAACGACATACTCAAAGGTGGCCGGGGCCACACGGTAATGTACGGCAATGCAGGCAATGATCGCCTGTACGCCGGCAGCGGGCCGGCCGATAAACAGAGCCATCTTGATGGCGGTACAGGCAACGACCACCTGTACGCAGGCAACGGGCACACGGTGCTCAACGGTGGCCTGGGTGACGACCTGCTGGTGGGCCACGGCAACACCACATTTTACTCAGGGCCAGGGCGCAACACCTTGCGCGCGACTGCGATCAAGGCGCGCATCCATGCACAAGCGACAGATCGCCTGATGAAAACACAAGGCTCAACGGTCACCCGTGTGACACCTACCGACGCAGGCCGACAAGCCTTCAGTATCCAGGGGCCACCTGACTTCGTTGCGCGAGTCGAAGACGATCTGACCTTGCTTCGCGCATCGCCACAAGGGCAAAAGATGCTGAAAGCGCTGGATGAGATGGCCGTAAAAAATGGCGGTCCGGTTCTCATCGTGCCCAGTGATCGCGGTAACTCCTACCGTTTCTGGAGCACCGAGCTGCAACACCTGGCTCAGGACAATCAGGTTCCCACTGAACGCACTGACCCAAAGTGGGGTTACATACAGGACGGGGTACCGGGGTCACGGGCCGACAAAGGCACGATTTTCTACAACCCGGCCACTATTTACGGGACGGACCCGCTGTTCTTGCCGCTCAACCAGCTTTTCCATGAAATGGCGCACGCCTGGAATGGCGCCAACGGCACCTTCCTGCCAGGTGCGAGCGCGCCGACCAGCGATCAACCCGAGCGCCCGGGCCCACCCAACAGCGAACTGCAAGCCGTCGGCCTGGTGAGCAACGCGCCGCCTTTCGACTTCGACAACAACGCCTCCACCCCTCCCACCTCAACCAACCCAGCCCCGTTTACCGAAAACACGCTAAACGCAGAAATGGGCCTGGCGCTGCGAACCCGCTACGCCTGAATCAGACTCGCCTGGCCAGGCGGCCATTTATACCGGTGATCGCGGCGTGTGCATGCTGTATCGTGCTTGCGCCCTCACACGGTAAAGGAACCTCAACGACACGGACGCCTACCTCTTCGCCAAGGCCGCCATGAAATACCTCATTGTCCTTTTGTCGGTTCTGCTCAGCGGCTGTATCGGCCAACCCATCGCCCTCACGCCGCAGACCGCGCAGCGTTTGCAGGCCCAGGCGCCGATCCGTTTTCTCATCACCTTCGATGACGGCCCCAGCGCCTCGGGCTACAACAACCCGAGCCGTTCGGTGTTGGGTGACCTGGCGCACAACCCGATTTTGCCGGGTATCAAGGCGGTGTTTTTCGTGCAGACCGAAGGGGCGCGTTCCGGCGGCAGTCCGCGCGGGCGCAAGACCCTGGTGCGTGAATTCGCCGCCGGGCATGTGCTGGGGTTCCACACCGCCACCGCGTTTCATACCAACCACCGCTGGTTGAGCGATGCCGAACTGGCGCGCACCCTCAGCCTGGGCGCAGCGGACATTGCCGGGATCACCGGCGCACCGCCCGTGCTGGTACGTCCGCCGTTCTGGAATTACGACAAGCGCACCTTCGCCGCCTACCAGCGCCATGGCATGGCCGTGTTGCTCACCGACCTGAGCGCCAACGACGGCAAGATCTGGGGCTTCAACGCCAGCCCCCGGCGGCGCGCCAACCTGTACCGGCAGTTGTCGGTGGTGCGCGAACACATTGCCCTGGGCGAGCTGCCGACAGTGGACGGGGTGATTCCGGTGGTGGTGACCTTCCACGATATCAACCGCTATACCGCGCGGCATCTGCAGGAGTATCTGCAGATCCTGCTGGACAGCGCGCGAATCAATGGCATGAGGACCGCCGCCGAGCCGTTCTACACCGACACCGCCGCCCTGCAACGCGCGGCGCTGGCACGCACGGTCAAGGATGTGAATGCGCCGGTGCACCTGCCGGGGGTGTGGAATTGGGTGTGGGATGCCGATTCACACTGATGTGTTGAGCCTGTGAGAATCCCCTGCGGGAGGGGGCTTGCTCCCACCTTTCTGAGCGTATTTCACGTCGGATCTTGTTGGCGAGACTCAACCCCCAACTCATCCCACACCGATTCGGCCAGGTGGAACGTGGCGTTCGCCGCTGGAATCCCGCAGTAGATCGCGCTCTGCATCAGCACTTCCTTGATCTCGGCACGGGTCACGCCATTGCTCGCGGCGGCGCGCAGGTGCAGTTTCAACTCTTCACTGCGGTTCATGCCGATCAGCATGGCGATGGTGATCAGGCTGCGGGTATGCCGAGGCAAGCCCGGGCGGGTCCAGATATCGCCCCAGGCGTGACGGGTGATCATCTCCTGGAACTCGCCGTTGAACTCGGTCAGGGCGTTGAGGCTGCGATCGACATGGGCATCGCCGAGCACTTCGCGGCGCACCTTGAGTCCCTCGGCATAACGTTGTTTCTCGTCCACAAAAAGCTCCTCTGAACAGGAAATGTGGCGAACGGTTTTTTTGTGGCAAGCCCGCTCACCACAGCCACACCGCTCGCCATTGCAAGACCAGCCATCACTGGGTCAGTGGGCCAGCAGAAATTCGATAACGCGGTCGCTGAACGCGGCGCCCGCTTGAACGTTGGACAGGTGCGCCGCATAGAACTCGGCGTACTCGGCGCCCTGCACATGGTTCTGGATAAAGTGGCCGCCGGCCGGCGGTGTCACGGCATCTTCAGTGCCGGCGATCACCAGCGTCGGCACCTTGATCGAGACCAGTTGCGCGCGCAAATCCGCGTCGCGCACGGCGGCACAGTTGGCGGCGTAGCCCTCGGGCGAGGTATTGGCGAGCATGTCGGTGATCTGTTGCGCCTGATGCGGATTCGCCGCCGCAAAGTCAGCGGTGAACCAGCGGGCAATCGACGCATCGCGCAGCGCCACCATTGCCGCCGCGCCGTCCCGCAGCACGGTCTCGATGCGCGGGTCCCACACCTCGGGGGTGCCGATCTTCGCAGCGGTATTGCACACCACCAGGCGCTGCAGGCGTGTGCCGGCGTTGATGCCCAGCCATTGGCCGATCAGCCCGCCCATGGACAGCCCGCAGAAATGTGCGCGCTGGATACCCAGCCCATCCAGCAGCGCCAGCACGTCGCGGCCCAGTTGCTCGATGCTGTAGGGCCCCGGCGTGACCAGTGACTTGCCATGACCACGGGTGTCGCAGCGCAGCACACGAAAATGCCGGGTAAACGCTGGCATCTGGATATCCCACATATGCAGGTCGGTGCCCAGGGAGTTGGACAGCACCAGCACGGGGGCATCGGCAGGCCCGTCGAGTTGGTAATGCAGTTCGCCGTCGGCGAGTTGGACAAAGGGCACGGCAGCCTCCTCAGGCGTTCAAGGCAAAATGTTCGGTGACGGCGCGGCTGACCCAGGTGTGTGCCTGGCCCAGGTAGTGCGCCGGATCGAGCAGGCGGTCCAGTTCGGTGGCTGACAGCTCGGCGGTGATCTGCGCTTCATCGGCCAGCACTGCGCGCAAATGCCGACCCTCGGCGACCGCACGCTGGCAGCATTGCTCCAGCAGATGATGCGCGGTTTCGCGGCCCAGGCGTTGGGCGAGCACGATGCTGACTGCTTCGGCGAGCACCAGGCCCTGAGTGAGGTCGAGATTGCGCGCCATGCGTTCAGCGTCGACCTCCAGGCCTTCACTCATCAGTAGCGCCTGCTTCAGCGCACCGGACACCAGCCGGCAGATGTCCGGCAGGGTTTCCCATTCGGCGTGCCACAAGCCCAGGCTGCGTTCGTGCTCCTGGGGCATGGCGCTGAACAGGGTCGCCACCAGCCCCGGCACGCGGGTGGCGGCGCTGATCAGCACGGCGGCGCCCACCGGATTACGCTTGTGCGGCATGGTGGATGAACCGCCCTTGCCCGGCGCCGACGGCTCGAAGACTTCAGCGGCTTCGGTCTGCATCAGCAGGCTGATGTCGCGGCCCAGCTTGCCGAGGCTGCCGGCGATCAGGCCAAGCACCGCAGCGAACTCCACCAGACGGTCACGCTGGGTGTGCCAGGGTTGTTCGGGCAGGCTCAATTGCAACTCCGTCGCCAGCGCCTCGGCCACCGGCATGGCCTGTTCACCCAGCGCCGCCAGGGTGCCGGACGCACCGCCAAACTGCAGCACCAGCACGCGTGGCTTCAACTGCGCCAGGCGCTGGCGACTGCGAGTCACCGCTCCCAGCCAACCGGCGATTTTCATCCCCAGGGTGACCGGCGTGGCGTGCTGCAGCCAGGTGCGCCCGGCCAGTGGCACCGCTGCGTAGCGCTGGGCCTGGGCAGCGAGAACATCCCCCAGGCGCGCCAGGTCCGCGTCGATCAATGCCAGTGCCTGGCGCACCTGGAGAACCAGGCCGGTGTCCATCACGTCCTGGCTGGTTGCGCCCAAATGCACATAGCGCTCGGCCCCGGCGTCCTCGCTGGCAATCAACTTGCCCAGTGCCTTGACCAGCGGGATGGCCGAATTCCCCGAGGTGGCAATCGCCACGCTCAGGGCGTCGACGTCGTACAGCGAGGCCAGGCACGCCTGGGCAATCGGCGCGACGGCGGCCTGCGGAATCAACCCGACCCGGGCCTGCGCGCGGGCCAGTGCCGCCTCGAAATCCAGCATGCCCTGCAAGCGGCCCTGGTCGCAGAACACCTCGGCCATGCTGTCGGTGGTGAAGTAGGCGTCGAACAATTGGTTGCTCGTGCGCAGCGTCATAACGGATCCCTTACAAATCGTGGTGCAGGTACTCTGCCTGTTTCGGCAGGCGCAGGCTGAACAGGAACGCCACGGCCATCATGCCGGTGACGTACCAGTAAAAGGTGTTTTCCATGCCCAGGGACTTGAGGCCCAGCGCCACGTACTCCGCCGAACCGCCGAAGATCGCGTTGGCCACGGCGTAAGCGAAGCCTACGCCAAGGGCGCGTACGTGGGGCGGGAACATCTCGGCTTTGACCAGCCCGCTGATCGAGGTATAGAAGCTGACGATAGCAAGCGCCAGGGAGATCAGCACAAACGCCAGGAACGGGTTTGTCACGGTTTTCAGGGTCATCAGGATCGGCACCGTGCACAGGGTGCCAAGGGCGCCGAACCAGAGCATCGAAGTGCGCCGGCCGATCCGGTCCGAGAGCATGCCGAACAGCGGCTGCATGCACATATACACAAACAGCGCGCCGGTCATGATGTAGCTGGCGGTCTTGGCGTGCATGCCGGCGGTGTTCACCAGGTATTTCTGCATGTAGGTGGTAAAGGTGTAGAAAATCAGCGAGCCGCCGGCGGTGTAGCCGAGCACGGTGATGAATGCCCCTCGGTGATCGCGGAACAACGCGGCTATGCTGCCGGCGTCCTTGTCCTGGCGCACTTGCGTGCTGGCGGTTTCCTTAAGGGTGCGACGCAGCAACAGGGAGATGACTGCTGCAATGGCGCCGATTACGAACGGAATGCGCCAGCCCCAGGCATGCAGCTCTTCGTCGCTGAGAATCTGTTGCAGGATCACCAGCACCAGCACCGCCAGCAGTTGCCCGCCGATCAGGGTCACGTACTGGAACGAAGCGAAGAAACCGCGCTGGCCCTTGAGGGCGACTTCACTCATGTAGGTGGCGGTGGTGCCGTATTCGCCCCCCACCGACAAGCCCTGGAACAGCCGCGCCATCAGCAGCAGCACCGGCGCCCAGACGCCGATGTCCTTGTAGGTGGGCAGAAAGGCGATAACCAGTGAGCCGGCGCACATCATCAGCACCGAAATCATCATCGAGTTCTTGCGCCCGTGCTTGTCGGCCACCCGGCCAAACAGCCAGCCACCGATGGGCCGCATCAGGAACCCGGCGGCGAACACACCGGCGGTGTTGAGCAACTGCACCGTGGGTTCGTCCGAGGGGAAAAACGCCGGGGCAAAGTAGATGGCGCAGAAGGCGTAGACATAGAAGTCGAACCATTCGACAAGGTTGCCGGAGGACGCGCCGACGATTGCAAAGATACGTTTGCGGCGTTCTTCCCCGGTGTAGTGAATCGTTGTTGTTGTCATGGTTTTTTACTCAGTGGGACGGGTATAGCCTAGACATACTTTGCAACAACCATGTCTTGCAAGAAGAGTTTGAGGAGGTTCTGACTCAAAGGGCCTCATCGGGAACAAGCCCCCTCCCACATTTTTGAATGTATTCACCAATCAAAATGTGGGAGGGGGCTTGTTCCCGATTGGATGTCAGGCCAACTCAGTAATCGAAAAACACTGTTTCCTTGTCGGTGCCCTGCAAAATCACATTCCACTGATACACACCGGCCCCATCCTGCTCGGCAATCAACGTCGCGCGCCGCTCGGCCGGCACACAGGCCAGCAACGGGTCATCCCCATTCAACGCCTCGCCGGCAAAATAAATCCGTGTAAGCAAGTGCTTCACCAGGCCCCGTGCGAATACCAGCACCACCAGGTGCGGCGCCTGGGTCGTACCCTTGAGCCCGGGAACGCTGCCCGGCTTGATCGTGGTAAAGCGGAACCGCCCTTCGGCATCCACCGGCACGCGGCCGAAGCCTTCGAAGTTCGGGTCGACGGGTTTGGCCTGCTCATCCTCCGGGTGGTCGTACTTGCCGGCGGCGTTGGCCTGCCAGACCTCCAGCATGGCGTCGTTGACGACATCGCCGTTGCCGTCCACCACTTGCCCGCTGATCGCCACGCGGTCGCCCAGCGTGGCGGCGACGGTCAAGTCCTCGCGGTTCAGCCAGGTCAGGCCGATATGGTAGTAAGGCCCCACCGTGTGGGACGTGGTTGCATACAGGCTCATCTCATTTCTCCATCGGCGTGGCGTCGCGGCCGCGCAGGACGATGTCCCAGCGGTAGCCGAGGGCATAGGAAGGAATGGTTTTTTCCAGGTCGAAGCTGGCGATCAGGCGCTGCTTGGCCGAGGTGTCCGGCACGCAGTTGTAGATCGGGTCGTATTCCAGCAGCGGGTCGCCGGGGAAGTACATCTGCGTCACCAACCGGGTCAGCACGCTGGGGCCGAACAGCGAAAAGTGGATATGCGCCGGGCGCCATGCGTTGTGGTGATTGCCCCACGGGTAGGCACCGGGCTTGATGGTCTGGAACTGGTACCAGCCATCGGCGTCGGTGACGGTGCGGCCGGTGCCGGTAAAGTTGGGGTCCAGCGGCGCATCGTGCAGGTCGCGCGGGTGGTTGTAGCGGCCGGCGGCGTTGGCCTGCCAGATTTCCACCAGAATGCCCGGCACCGGCAAACCGTTTTCGTCCAGCACACGGCCATGGATGATGATGCGTTCGCCTTGCGGCTCGCCGTCATGCTGGGCGGTGAGGTCGTTGTCGGTCTCATTGACCCGCTCGGCGCCGATGCTCGGGCCGGTGATTTCCGACAGGGAATGGGGCAGGAACACCAGCGGCCGGGACGGCGAACGCAGGTTCGTCGACTGGTAGGCCGGGTGCAGGTAATCAGGTTGAGTGCCCGCTTGCGGGCGCCGGTAACCGGGCTTGTCACTCATGGAGCAATCCTCTCTTATTAGACGCGTTCAATCGCCAGGGCCAAACCTTGGCCGACGCCCACGCACATAGTCGCCAGGCCTTTATGGCCTCCGGTTTTTTCCAACTGATGCAGGGCTGTCAGTACCAACCGCGCACCGCTCATGCCCAACGGATGGCCAAGCGCAATGGCGCCGCCGTTTGGGTTGACCTGCGGCGCGTCGTCGGCAATCCCCAGCTCACGCAGTACCGCCAGGCCCTGGCTGGCAAAGGCTTCATTGAGTTCGATCACATCGAAATCGCTGACGGCCAGGCCCAGGCGCTCCACCAGCTTGCGCACCGCCGGCACCGGGCCGATGCCCATCACACGCGGCGCAACACCGGCGCTGGCCATGCCCAATACCCGGGCGCGGGCCGTGAGGCCGTGTTTTTTCACCGCGTCGGCGGACGCCAGAATCAGCGCCGCCGCACCGTCGTTCACGCCTGACGCGTTGCCGGCGGTGACGGTCTTGTCAGGGCCGTTGACCGGCTTGAGTTTGGTCAGGGCCTCAAGGGTGGTGTCCCGTGGATGCTCATCGTGCTCCACCAGGGTTTCGCCTTTTTTATGGGCGACCCGCACCGGCACTATTTCTTCGGCAAAGAAGCCGGCAGCCTGGGCAGCGGCCGTGCGTTGCTGACTGCGCAGGGCAAAGGCGTCCTGATCGGCGCGGGACACGTTGTAGTCATCGGCAACGTTGTCGGCGGTCTGCGGCATCGCGTCCACGCCGTACTGGGCTTTCATCAAGGGGTTGATAAAACGCCAGCCGATGGTGGTGTCTTCAAGCTTCATGTTGCGCGAAAACGCGGCGTCGGCCTTGCCCATCACGAACGGTGCACGGGACATCGACTCGACGCCGCCGGCAATCGTCAGCTCCATTTCGCCGCTGGCGATGGCGCGAAAGGCAGTGCCGATGGCGTCCATGCCCGAGGCGCACAAGCGGTTGAGGGTTACGCCGGGAATGCTCTGCGGCAGGCCGGCCAGCAACAGCGCCATGCGCGCGACGTTGCGGTTGTCTTCGCCGGCCTGGTTGGCGCAGCCGAGAAACACCTCGTCCACCGCGTTCCAGTCCACCGACGGGTTGCGCTCCATCAGCGCCTTGATCGGCAGCGCGGCCAGGTCATCGGCGCGCACCGTGGACAGGCCACCGCCAAAGCGGCCGATGGGGGTGCGAATGGCATCACAGATAAATACGTCGCGCATCAGGCTTCTCCAGGCGCTTGGCCGTGGGCGGCGGCCGTGCGGGCTTCAAGGTCACGCAGGGCGGTCAGTTCGACCTCTGTCGGTGCGGCACTGGTGTCGACCTGATCGGCAAAGCGAATCGCCCAACCGGTGGCGGCCATTACTTGCTCGCGGGTGACCCCGGGGTGCAGCGCGGTGACCACGAACTCATGGGTGCCCTCTTCCGGTTCCATGATGCACAGGTCGGTAATAATGCCCACAGGTCCGGCACCCGGCAGGCCCAGGCGCTTGCGTGAATCACCGCCTTCGCCGTGACCGACCGAAGTGATGAAGTCCAGCTTGTCGACAAACGAGCGCGCCGACTGCTTGAGGATGATCAGCACGCTTTTGGCGGAGCCGGCGATTTCCGGCGCGCCACCGGCACCCGGCAGGCGTACTTTGGGCTGGTGATAGTCACCGACCACGGTGGTGTTGATGTTGCCGAAACGGTCGACCTGGGCCGCACCGAGAAAGCCGACGTCGATGCGTCCGCCTTGCAGCCAGTAGCGGAAGATCTCGCCGGTGGGCACCACGGTGTCAGCGGTTTCCGCCAGTTCGCCATCGCCGATGGACAGCGGCAACACGGAAGGCTTGGCGCCAATCGGGCCGGACTCGTAGATCAGCACCACATCGGGCGATGAGGTCAGGCGCGCCAGGTTGGCGGCCTTGGACGGCAGGCCGATGCCGACAAAGCATACCGAGCCGTTCTTGAGGCGGCGCGCGGCGGCGACGGTCATCATTTCGTTGGTCGAGTAAGCCATTACTTGGCCTCCTGCGCGGTGGCCAGCTTGGCCTGGAATTCACTGAAATCGGCAGTGCCGTGGATGTATTCGTCGATCCAGGCGGTAAAGGTCCCACGGTCGCGGGCAATCGGGTCCCACGCCTGATAGAAACGATTGTCGCGCTCGTTGTAGCCGTGGGCGTAGGACGGATGTGCGCCGCCAGGTACATGGCACACGGCGGTCAGGGCCCAGGTCGGCAGCACGCAGCTGTTCATCGGCGCATTCAGGTCGTCGACGATTTCCTCGACGGTAACGATGCAGCGCTTGGCTGCCAGGGCCGCTTCCTTCTGCACACCGAGAATGCCCCAGAGCAGCACGTTGCCCTTGCGGTCGGCTTTCTGCGCATGAATCACCGTGATGTCCGGGCGCACCGACGGCACCGCCGCCAGCACTTCGCCGGTAAATGGACAGGTCACGGTCTTGATCAGCGGGTTGACCTTGGGCAGGTCGGAACCGGCGTAGGCGCGCAGCACCGCGAAGGGCAGCCCGGAGGCTCCTGCAACGTAGGCGTTGGCGAGGTCTGCATGGCTGTGTTCTTCGATCTCCAGCGGCTGCGGCCACTGTTTTTCCACCGCGTCACGCAAGCGATGCAGAGAGCCCACACCCGGATTGCCGCCCCACGAGAAAATCAGCTTGCGCACACAGCCGGCACCGATCAACTGATCGTAGATCAGGTCGGGCGTCATGCGCACCAGCGTCAGGTCTTTCTTGCCCTGACGAATGATTTCATGGCCTGCGGCCGTAGGGATCAGGTGGGTGAAGCCTTCGAGAGCGACGGTGTCGCCGTCGTTCACGAAGCGCTTGACCGCATCACGCAGGGTGAGAATGTCAGCCATGGGGTGGGGCTCCCGGTGTGGATCGAAAAAGGCGCTGAGGTGGCGCCGAAGTGCCTGAAGATTAAGCCGAGGGCATGGCGCCAAACAATCCGATAATCGACTAACCGTTCGATAATCGAACATTTGTTAGCGAGCTAACTCAATCCAATGTGGGAGGGGGCTTGCTCCCGATAGGATTGTGTCAGCCCAGGATGTGCTGACTGATACACCGCTATCGGGAGCAAGCCCCCTCCCACATTTTTAAACGCCACCAGCCCTCAAGTGGCATCCGCATGGCTGACCATGCCCTTGATGATCACGGCCGCAGTGGCCAGCGCGGCCGGGATCACCAGCGCAGTCAGCACCTGCTCGAAGTTCCAGCCCAGGCCCAGCAGCGTGGCGCCCATCCATGCACCGAGGATCGCGCCGAACCTGCCGATTCCGAGCATCCACGACACCCCCGTGGCGCGGCCCTGCGTCGGGTAGAAACGCGCGGCCAGAGACGGCATCGCCGATTGCGCGCCGTTGACGCACATCCCGGCAATCAGCACCAACGTCGCCAGCAGGGTGATATTGCCCAGGCTCTGCCCTACTGCGTAGGCGAAGACCCCCGCCAGCAGGTAAAACGTGCCGATGACCTTGTGCGGATTGAAGCGGTCCATCGCCCAGCCCACACCGACCGCACTCAACACGCCGCCGAACTGGAACAGCGCGCCGATGAAGGCGGCCTGCTCCATGCTGGCGCCGCTGTCGCGCATCAGGGTCGGCAGCCAGCTGGTGAGCAGGTACACAATCACCAGGCCCATGAAATAGGTAAGCCACAGCAACAAGGTGCCGGCGCTGTAGGTGCCGGAGAAGATCACCGCGAACACGTTGCGTGCCTTGACGGTTTTTTGCTCGGGCACACTGAAGGCGCTGGCCTGGGCGACCACCGTGGGCTCGATGGGAGACAGCGCTTCGCGCACCTTGTCGGTGCCGCGATTGCGCACCACCAGGTAGCGCGCCGATTCGGGCAGCCACAGTATCAGCGCCACCACCAGGACCAACGGCAGGATGCCGCCGATCATCAACAAGGCGTGCCAGCCGAACGCCGGAATCAGCTTGGCCGAGATAAACCCGCCACCGGCCATGCCCAGGTTGAAGCCGCAGAACATGCTGGTCACCAGCAAAGACTTGTGGCGCTCGGGGGTGTATTCGGACAGCAGGGTGGTGGCATTCGGCATGCCGGCGCCCAGGCCCAGCCCGGTCAGAAAGCGCAGCACCAGCAGTTGGTCGACATTCGAGCTGTAAGCCGACGCCAGGCTGAAGGCGCCGAACACCAGCACCGCCCCCACCAGCACAACCTTGCGTCCGAAGCGATCCGCCAGCGGCCCGGAGCCGAGGGCGCCGAACACCATGCCGATCAACGCGGCGCTCATCACCGGGCCGAGGCTGGCGCGATCAATACCCCAATCCTGGGACAGCGCCGGAGCGATAAAGCCCATGGCGGCAGTGTCGAGGCCATCGAGGAAGACAATCAGGAAACACAGGATCACCACACGCCACTGGTAGCGTGACAGTGGCTGGGCATTGATGAAGGACTGGACGTCCAGGGTGGAGCCAACAGAAGGTTGCGTCATTATTGTTATTCCACACCGATGGCGGGCCAACGACCTGAGGCCGTCATTATTATTGGGTGCGCCCGGAAGCGCTGCCGCACCTTAATCAGCGCGGGCAAAGACCGTCAATTCATCGCGCCCGGATCTGTGCGGTCACCGAACAGCTTAGGCAAACAGTTGGGTACTCAGCTCGCGACTGGCACTGAGCATGCTCGGCAGGAAACGCTGCTCCAGCTCGCTGCGACTGACCCGCCCGGCATGGGTGCTGACATTGAGCGCGGCCAATACCTGGCCGGAGGCGTCGTACACCGGCACGGCGATGGAACGCAGGCCCTGCTCGAGTTCCTGATCGACGATGCACCAGCCTTGCTGGCGCACCTGTTGCAGGCATTCGAACAGCGCTTGAGGAGTGGTCAGGGTGCGACTGGTCTTGGTGGGCAGGTCGGCATGGTCGAGGTAATCCTGCAGCGAAGCGTCGTCCAGCGCCGCCAGGAGGATGCGGCCCATGGAGGTGCAGTAGGCCGGCAGGCGCCCGCCCACCGACAGGTCTATCGAAATCAGGCGTTGCGTGGTGGCGGAACGGGCAATGTAGAGAATGTCGTCGCCTTCGAGCGTGGCCATGTTGCAGGCTTCGTGCAGTTGCTCGCTCATGCGGTCCAGGTACGGCTGGGCGGACACGGCCAACGGGGTCGACGACAGGTAGGCGTGGCCCAGGGTCAGGACTTTGGGCAACAGCGAATAGGTGCGCCCATCGGTGGTGGCGTAGCCGAGCTTGATCAGCGTGTGCAGACAACGGCGCACGGCGGCGCGGGGGATTTCGGTGCGATGGCTGATCTGGGCGATGGTCAGGTGGCGCTTGCGCTCCTGGAACGCCTGCACCACGGCCAGACCGCGGGCCAGGGAGGTCATGAAGTCCGGATCGCCGGTGAACGCCTGGATGCGCTTGGCCGGTGAAGCCACGATTGGCGGCGCCACCGATGCGAAGGCGTTACGCAATTGGTCGTTCATTTGGGGTCCTTTTTTCTTGTTCTGCAAGCGCAGGGAGGGCTGCTCGCCATTACAAACCGCACCGACCCGGCAGACAAGACGAGGCCGGCGTCATTGGGCGATTATCGGACGAGCAGTCGATTATCGCAATTTGTCCCGCTATAACGCCTTGAATTAATCTGTCTTCATCGGCGATGAAAACAACTAGTGATGACGTCAGCTTCTTCAGCCAATACTGACTCCTGTGTAACAAAACCCTCACACGAAGTTAGGGCTTTTTAACTTTATGCCAGTAGTGTTATTCAAATGCGCCGCTATAATGCAGGCTGTGCAGAGGTCAGCCCGGTATCAGTATCGGCTTTGGAGCTCGCCTGACGGCGCCCGTTGAGTGCTTCGTCGGTTACACGCAAGGTGTTAAACGAAGTCCTCTCGGGCATTAATGTTCCACTTGAACGGTTCAACTGTTCAATTCGAACCCTCGATCGCGAGTTTCTGCCTTATCGCTGCACATTAATTAAACTCAACTCAATTAGGTAACAACTGTGACGAAAGACGAACTGCGCGCGGAACTTGAGCGCCAGGAACAACGTTACAAGGACGTTTACGGCGGGGAAGTCACCACCTACGCCGCGCAGCCTGAGCCGGAGCGCAAGCCTTGGCGCAAGCGTGCCAGCTTGCTCGATCAGGCATTTGCTCAGGAAATCGAGAAGATTGAACAGGAACTCAAGGCCGAAGAGTCATAAGTCCTTCGGTGTGGGCGTCTAGGGTGTTGCAGTCTTTGCCGGTCGAGCGTCGGCTGAGAGCACCTGTCTTTTCCTGCATTTCAGTTAGCGGCCTACGGCCCTCTGGGAATTTTCATACAAATGTTTCAGAAGTGACGATTTTGTGACAAAACCGCGTCATTGCAGCCCCGCGCGTTATAAATCAACGACTTGTCAAAGCCCCGGAAACGCTGGGATGCGCGCATTTCCCACAGATTTTTTCCGGGAAGATTGCTACCGATGAGCAGCTAGTGCATCGATTACCGAGGTTTTCTGGCATAATCGCGCCCCCTTACGACCGGGTCAGAAAACCTTCATGATCGATTTATTCAGCGGACTGGATGCGTGGGTGCTAGTGAGCCTGTTGCTCGCCCTGGCCTTTGTCCTCGCCTTCGAGTTCATCAACGGCTTTCATGACACTGCTAACGCGGTGGCCACAGTCATCTATACCAAAGCCATGCCGCCACACCTGGCCGTGTTCTTCTCCGGGGTGTTCAACTTCCTCGGCGTGCTGCTCGGAGGTGTGGGTGTCGCCTACGCCATCGTGCATCTGCTGCCGGTGGAGTTGCTGATCAATGTGAACACCGGCCACGGTCTGGCCATGGTCTTCTCCTTGTTGGCAGCGGCGATCACCTGGAACCTGGGCACCTGGTACTTCGGTATTCCGGCTTCCAGCTCCCACACGCTGATCGGCTCGATCCTCGGCGTCGGCCTGGCCAACGCCCTGATCAACGATATTCCGCTGGCGGACGGTGTGAACTGGCAGAAGGCAGTCGATATCGGCGCCTCGCTGGTGTTCTCGCCGATGGCCGGTTTCATCGTCGCAGCCCTGGTGCTGATCGGCCTGAAGTGGTGGCGTCCGCTGTCAAAGATGCACAAAACCCCGGACCAGCGCCGCAAGCTCGACGACAAGAAACACCCGCCATTCTGGAACCGCCTGGTGCTGGTGATCTCGGCCATGGCCGTGAGCTTCGTGCATGGCTCCAACGATGGTCAGAAAGGTATCGGCCTGATCATGCTGGTACTGATCGGCATCGTGCCGGCGCAGTTCGTTCTCGACCTGGGCAGCACCACCTACCAGATCGAACGCACCCGCGACGCCACCGTGCATTTGAGCCAGTTCTACCAGCGCAACAACGCCACCCTTGGCGAGTTCCTGGCACTGGGCAAAAGCGTGAAGGGCGACCTGCCGGGCAAGTTCCAGTGCAACCCGCAGCAGACCGAACCGACCATCAATGCGCTGGTCGACACCTTGAAAGGCGTGTCCGACTATCATTCGCTGAGTGCCGACCACCGCATCGAAGTGCGTCGCTACCTGCTCTGCCTGGACGACACCGCGAAGAAAGTCGGCAAGTTGCCTGGCCTGGATGCGCGTGAGAAGTCCGACCTCGACAAGCTGCGCAAAGACCTGACCGCCACCACCGAATACGCGCCGTTCTGGGTGATTCTGGCAGTCGCCCTGGCCCTGGGCCTGGGCACCATGGTGGGCTGGAAGCGGGTGGTGCTGACCATCGGCGAAAAGATCGGCAAACAGGGCATGACCTACGCCCAGGGCATGTCGGCGCAGATCACCACCGCCACCATGATCGGCTTCGCCAACATCTTCGCCTTGCCGGTGTCGACCACCCACGTATTGTCGTCGGGCGTGGCGGGCACCATGGTCGCCAATAAAAGCGGCCTGCAAGGTGGCACGGTCAAGACCATCCTGATGGCCTGGATATTGACCCTGCCGGCAACCGTGGCCCTGTCGGCCGGGTTGTTCTGGCTGGCGTCCAAGGCGCTGGGCAGCTGATAAGCCGCCGGCAATAAAAAAAGGTGCGATCCGCAAGGGTCGCACCTTTTTTATTGGCTGCACCGAATCCTGTGTGCAGAGCGAACTCATTGTGGCGAGCGGGCTTGCCCCGCGTTGGGGGGCGAAGCGCCCCTAATCAAGGAAAACCCGGTGTACCTGACGCTGCGCAGAGCCTGGTTTTGGGGCTGCTTCGCAGCCCAACGCAGGACAAGCCTGCTCGCCACAGGGAATCTGCGCTTCGACGATTCGACTTGCCCGCGAAAGCGGTGGGTCTTCAACATCAATGTTTGCTGGGCCGACGCCATCGGGAGCAAGCCCCCTCCCACATGTTGTACAGCGTTCGGCAGACCATTCCGGTCGGCTCTCAGGCCGGCGCGCCCTTGATCTTGATCTTAGGCGCCCCGTCAAAGACGCTGGCCGAACGCAGGTTTTGGAGCGTGGCCCACGCTCCACAGCCTGCGTGAGGGCACACCGAGCCTAGGCGAGGTGCCGAGTGTTGGGGCAGGAGCGTTTTGCTTACTTTTGCGCTTTTCAAAAGTGAGCCGCCGTAAGGGCGGAACCCTAAGTCGTCGTTACCGCAGAAACAGATATGTACACCGAAAAGTCGCACCGCTCGTTGCTTCGAGCATCACACTGGCTTAACTGAACGGCATAGGGCTTGCCACAGGGATGGGGTCACCCCGCAAATACTCGGCAGCTGAATTTCAGGTAAAAAAAAGGCGACCGAAGTCGCCCAAAATGCCTTGCGTGCCCTGTAATCCGCAAAGACCTTTGCGGATAAACATCAATAGGGCCACGTTAACGGAGACGGTGGAGCGAGGAATTGACCGGGGTCAATGGATGCACATTGTTTCAGCGCTTTTTCGGCTTGCCCTTCGGTTTTTTCTTTGGCTTTGCCAAAGGCATTGCCTGTTCAAACGCCTGGCGCACTTCATTCAAGCGCTTGTCATTGAGGTCATGCACGCGCTTGGCACGTTCGGCATTCAGATCGATCAGCTTGTCATCGTCACTCATGGCTTGGCTTACGTTGTGGCGGGGATGGCGTAATAATGCGGCCTGCCCCGCGTGACCGCAAATACACCTTCACACCTCGACATCCACCCACAGCCCCTGACGTGGCTCATCCTCGATCAGAGGGATGACGGGAACGGTGTTGTCGGCGTTGAGCACATCGCCTGGAATCGCCAGATGCTGTTCCGGATCTTCATCGGCTTCGCGGCGGCGCTTCTGCTGTTCCTGCTGGCGGCGTTGTTCTTCACGCAGGAGGAAATTCGACTGCTCAGCGTCGCCCTTTTTCAGGTCGATGGTGCTTTCGTTGGAACTCGGCTGTACCGGCACCACGGGCGGGATATCCGGCTTGGGCCTTACCGGGTCCAGTTGCGACGTGACCGGTACGACGCTGACGGGCAACATGGGTGGCAGCATAATAATTACTCTCCTGATCTTCAGGCTGTCGGCGCGCTGCGCACCAACTTGAGCGCAGCATCGCCAACCTGTGACTCAGTCGACACTCACAAGTGCCCGCCACCCGTCGATTGAAGGCACGCGCGCCCACTCAAACGGAGTAGTTTTCGTCAGAGTCCTTGGGGGTCGGACCTTGTTCCGTTAAGATAGTCGGCTTTTTCACGGCGGGAGTCAGGCAGCATGTCGCAGCAGTATCAACCGGGGCAACGCTGGATTAGTGACAGCGAAGCAGAGCTGGGGTTAGGCACCGTTCTGGCACAGGACGGACGCTTGTTGACCGTGCTCTATCCGGCCACTGGCGACACACGCCAGTATGCGCTACGGAATGCGCCCCTCACTCGCGTGAGGTTTTCGCCGGGGGACTCCATCACCCATTTCGAAGGCTGGAAAATGACCGTACAGGAAGTCGACGACGTCGACGGCCTGCTGGTGTACCACGGCCTCAATGGGCAGAACGAGCAGGTCACCCTGCCGGAAACCCAACTGTCGAACTTCATTCAGTTCCGCCTCGCCAGCGACCGCCTGTTCGCCGGCCAGATCGACCCGCTGGCCTGGTTCTCGCTGCGCTACCACACCCTGGAACACACCAGCCGCCAATTGCAGTCCTCGCTGTGGGGCCTGGGCGGCGTGCGTGCGCAACCCATCGCGCACCAGTTGCACATCGCGCGTGAAGTCGCCGACCGCATCGCGCCACGGGTATTGCTGGCCGATGAAGTGGGCCTGGGCAAGACTATCGAAGCGGGCCTCGTCATCCATCGCCAGTTGCTGTCGGGCCGCGCCAGCCGCGTGCTGATCCTGGTACCGGAAAACCTGCAGCACCAGTGGCTGGTGGAAATGCGCCGCCGCTTCAACCTGCAGGTGGCCCTGTTCGACGAAGAACGCTTTATCGAAAGCGATGCCTCCAACCCCTTCGAAGACACCCAGCTCGCGCTGGTGGCGCTGGAGTGGCTGGTGGACGACGAGAAGGCCCAGGACGCGCTGTTCGCCGCCGGCTGGGACCTGCTGGTGGTCGACGAAGCCCACCACCTGGTCTGGCACGAAGAAAAAGCCAGCCAGGAATATTCGCTGGTCGAACAACTCGCGCAAGTGATCCCGGGCGTGCTGCTGCTCACCGCCACCCCGGAGCAACTGGGCCAGGACAGCCACTTCGCGCGGCTGCGCCTGCTCGACCCGAACCGCTTCCATGACTTGCACGCCTTCCGCGCCGAGAGCGAGAACTATCGCCCGGTGGCCGAGGCCGTGCAGGAGTTGCTGGACAAGGGTCGTCTGTCACCCAAGGCGCACAAGACCATCCAGGGTTTCCTCGGCAACGAAGGCGAAGCGCTGCTGACCGCCGTCAACGATGGCGACAGCGAAGCCAGTGCGCGCCTGGTGCGTGAGCTGCTCGACCGTCACGGCACCGGCCGCGTGCTGTTTCGCAACACCCGCGCCGCCGTGCAGGGTTTCCCGGAGCGCAAGTTGCACGCCTACCCGCTGCCCAACCCGGACGAATACATGGAGCTGCCGCTGGGCGAACACGCCGAGCTGTACCCGGAAGTCTGCTTCCAATCGCAGCCGGACGTCGAGGAAGAACACCGCTGGTGGCGCTTCGACCCGCGCGTCGAGTGGCTGATCGACCAGCTCAAAATGCTCAAGCGCACCAAGGTCCTGGTGATCTGCGCCCACGCCGAAACCGCCATGGACCTGGAAGACGCCCTGCGCGTGCGCTCCGGCATTCCGGCCACGGTGTTCCACGAGGGCATGAACATCCTCGAGCGCGACCGCGCCGCTGCCTACTTCGCCGATGAAGAATTCGGCGCGCAGGTGCTGATCTGCTCGGAAATCGGCAGCGAAGGCCGCAACTTCCAGTTCGCTCACCACCTGGTGCTGTTCGACCTGCCGTCCCACCCCGACCTGCTGGAGCAGCGCATCGGCCGTCTGGACCGGATCGGTCAGAAGCACATCATCGAACTGCACGTGCCGTACCTGGAAACCAGCCCGCAGGAACGTCTGTTCCAGTGGTACCACGAAGCGCTGAACGCCTTCCTCAACACCTGCCCCACCGGCAACGCCCTGCAGCATCAGTTCGGCCCGCGCCTGCTGCCGCTGCTGGAGAGCGCCGACGACAGCGAATGGCAGGCCCTGATCGACGAGGCCCGTGCCGAGCGCGAGCGTCTGGAGCAGGAACTGCACACCGGTCGCGACCGCCTGCTGGAGCTCAACTCCGGCGGCGCGGGTGAAGGCGATGCGCTGGTGGAGGACATTCTGGAACAGGACGATCAGTTCGCCCTGCCGATCTACATGGAAACCCTGTTCGACGCGTTCGGCATCGACAGCGAAGACCATTCGGAAAACGCGCTGATCCTCAAGCCCAGCGAGAAAATGCTCGACGCCAGCTTCCCCCTGGGCGACGACGAAGGCGTGACCATCACCTACGACCGTAACCAGGCACTGTCGCGCGAAGACATGCAGTTCATCACCTGGGAACACCCGATGGTGCAGGGCGGCATGGACCTGGTGCTGTCGGGCTCCATGGGCAACACGGCGGTGGCGCTGATCAAGAACAAGGCACTCAAGCCGGGCACCGTGCTGCTGGAACTGCTCTACGTGAGTGAAGTGGTCGCGCCGCGTGCGCTGCAACTGGGTCGCTACCTACCGCCGGCGGCGCTGCGCTGCCTGCTGGACCCCAACGGCAACGACCTGTCCGGGCGCGTGTCGTTCGAGACCCTCAACGACCAGCTCGAAAGCGTGCCACGGGCCAGCGCCAACAAGTTCATCCAGGCCCAGCGCGATCAACTCACCCCGCGCATCAACGCCGGCGAAGAGAAGATCAGCCCGCGTCATGCCGAGCGTGTGGCCGAAGCCAAGCGCCGCCTGGCGGCGGACACCGACGAAGAACTGGGGCGTCTGACCGCGCTGCAGGCGGTCAACCCGACGGTGCGGGACAGCGAGCTGGTGGCGCTGCGCAATCAGCGCGAGCAAGGCCTGGCGATGCTGGACAAGGCCGCGCTGCGACTCGAAGCGATCCGGGTGCTGGTGGCGGGTTGATTGCCACCCTGCCCTGCTGACAGGAAGGCCCGCACCGTGCGGGCCTTTTTTATTCACTTGGGAATATCAGGGACTTTGACGGCCGCATCGGGAGCAAGCCGCCTCCCACATTTTTTGCAGGTATTCACCGCTCAACCTGTGGGAGGGGACTTGCTCCCGATAGAGTCAACCCGGCCTCAAGCCACCACCGCATCCGGCACCCCAACAGCTCCCAGCCCCTCCTTCATCTTCTTGGCATCGCGCACAAAGCTGCGCGACGCCTGAAACAGAAACAGCATGGTCAGAAACAGCGCCACCGGAATCAGGTACATGGCGTCATGCAACCCGACTGCCTTGTAAGCCTCGGTCATCTGCTGCGCCCCCGCCGCATACATCGCTGAATGCGCAAAGTGATCGGACAGCCCGCCCACCACAATCGGCCCCATCCCACCGCCCAGCAGGTACAGTCCGGCGAAAAACAGCGCCATCGCCGTAGCGCGCAAACGCGGTTCGACCACGTCCTGGATCGCCGTGTACACGCAGGTGTAGAAGTTATACGCAAACAGCCAGCCCACACTGAACAGCGCCACGAACACGCCAATCTCGATGCGCCCGGCATGCAAGGCCCAAGCGGTGGTGACGGTGGAAATGATCAGGCTGAACGCCGCAAACAACAACCGCCCGTTGGCGACCCGCTGGTGAATCTTGTCGGCCACGCAGCCCCCCAGCGTCAGACCCACCAGCCCCGTCAGGCCGACGATTACGCCGGTGGCCACTGCAGCCTCCTGCAGCGGCAGCAGAAAATAGCGCTGCAGCATCGGCACCAGAAACGAGTTGCACGCATAGGTGGCGAAGTTAAAGCACAGCCCGGCCAGCACCAGCCAGAGGAAGGTCGGCACCGCCAGCACGCGGCGAATCGGGCGGTCGATATGTTCCTGAGAGACTTGCACGGTTTCCGCCGCGCCGCGCTTGGGTTCCTTGATGTAAAACATGAACACCGCAAGGATCATCCCCGGTACCGCCGCAATAAAGAACGGCGCGCGCCAGCTGTCGAACGCCTTGACCATCCAGCCGATGGTAAAAAACGCCAGCAACAGGCCCAGCGGCAGGCCGAGCATGAAGATGCCCATGGCCCGCGCCCGCCGGTGCGCCGGAAACAGGTCGCCAATCAGCGAGTTGGCGGCCGGCGCATAACTGGCTTCGCCGATGCCGATGCCCATGCGCACCAGCAGGAAAGTCCAGAAACTGCCGACCAGACCGTTGACGGCGGTCAGCCCGCTCCAGGCAAACAGGCCCCAGCCCATCAGTTTGCTGCGTGAGCCGGTGTCGGCCAGGCGTCCGAGTGGCAGGCTGGCAATGGCATACACAAGGGTGAACGCGGTGCCGATGATGCCGAGCTGGAAGTCGCTGAGGTGCCATTCCATACGAATGGGCTCGATGATGATCGCCGGAATGGTGCGATCGAAGAAGTTGAACAGGTTGGCCAGGAACAGCAGGAACAGAATGCGCCAGGCATTCGCCGCTTGGGTCGAGTTCTGCATGGGGTCCGTCTCTTTTTATTGTTATGAGCGCAGCGATGCCCGATGCATCCTGCTCAGGTCACTGCAACATAGTCAGGCAAGCGGCGCTTGTCTGTAATGATTCGTAAAGCTGATAGGGCATGATGTGACCCGGCGTTCCGGGACTTTTCCTACAAAAAATATAAGTGCGTCCCCTCTTCCCAACGGCCACGGCCCGGATAGAATGGCGAGCCTTCCCGTTGTACCTCCCCCTTACCTTTCTTATCGATGACGCCCATGTCCGAAGCCAGTCCGTGTCTGAATTGCGGTGCCTGCTGTTCATACTTTCGTGTGTCTTTCTTCTGGGGTGAGTGCGCCTCATCCGGCGGCACGGTGCCCGATGACCTGGTGGTACAGATCAACCCGACCCGCGTGGCGATGATCGGCACCGACCAGAAACCCGCGCGTTGCTGCAGCCTGGAGGGTGAAGTGGGCAAAGGCACCAGCTGTTCGATTTATGAACTGCGCTCGAGCCCGTGCCGCGAGTTTGACGCGTCGTGGAGCCAGGGGGAGCAGAACGTCGATTGCGATGCGGCCCGCGCGGCGTTCGGCCTGTTGCCACTGGAAGCGCCCCCTTCGAACTGGCGTTGCCCATCAGCGCTTAGCACCAAACGTTATGCCCGGCATGCCAAAATCAAATGAAAGCAATATGCCATTACGCCTTGCGAATTCCATGAGCCTTCTATACTCGTCTCCATAGGTCATCGCCGTAGGCCGTGACGCAACTACGCAATGACGGGACATGCTATGGAATGGCTGGGTCTGCACTTTTTCACCGACCTACCGCACAACGGTCACTTATTACTCAATTGCAGCCATAACCCTTTTCTGGTGCTGCTGGCCTACCTCGTCGCCTGTGCGGCCGGTTTCGGCACGCTGGACATGGCCGAGCGCGTCGGCCACGTCGAAGACCCCACCGCGCGTCGCCACTGGCGCTGGCTGGGTGCCGGGTGCCTGGCGGGCGGCATCTGGTCCACCCACTTCATCAGCATGCTGGCCTTTCAGGTGCCGATCGCCATTCACTATGAACTGATCACGACGTTCGTCTCACTGCTGATCGCACTTGTCGCGTCGCTGTTCGCCATGAAAACCCTCAGCCACGCGACCCTGCGCTTTGATCAGTACCTGCTGGCGTCGCTGTGGATGGGCATGGGCATCGCGCTGATGCACTACGTGGGCATGGCGGCCATGCGCTCCCAGGCCCAGGTGTATTTCGGCGCCGGGCTGTTCATGGCCTCGGTGGCCATTGCTATCGGCGCCAGCCTCGCGGCCCTGTTGCTGTCGAGTTACCTGCGCAACGGTGCGGGGGTGTTTCACCAGTTGCTCAAATACGCCGCCAGCCTGGTGCTTGGCGCCGGCATCATCAGCATGCATTTCACCGGCATGGCGGCCATGCAGATGGTGGTGCCTGCCGGGGCCGACCTGTCCGCACCTTCGGACAATAATCCAATCCAAATGGGCCTCTCGGTGGCAGTGATCACGCTGCTGGTGATCGGCAGCAGCATCAGCGCCGCCCTGGCCGACAAGAAACTGCAGCACAAGGAGCGTGACCTGCGGCGGGTCAATGCACTGCTCAGCGAACTGGACCAGGCGCGGGCTTCACTGCAGCAGGTGGCCCATTACGACGCACTCACCAGCCTGCTCAACCGCCGGGGCTTCAATCAGATCTTCGCGGAGAAGCTCGCGGAGAAAACCGCTGCCAGTGGCATGATGGCGGTAATCTTCCTCGATATTGACCACTTCAAGCGCATCAACGACAGCCTCGGACACGACGCCGGCGACCAGTTGCTGACCGTGCTGGCCAGCCATATCAAGAGTTCGGTGCGCAGCCATGCCGATGTGGTCGCGCGCTTTGGCGGCGATGAATTCTGCATCCTCATCAGCATCCACCACCGCGACGAAGCGCGGCACCTGGCCCAACGCATCATGCAGCAGATGAAAGAGCCCATCGAACTGGCCGGGCGGCGCATGGTGATGACCACCAGCATTGGTATCAGCCTGTTTCCCGATGACGGCGTAACCTGCGAAGAACTGCTGAAAACCGCTGACCTGGCGCTCTACCAATCCAAGGATGCGGGGCGCAACAGCCTGAATTTCTTCAGCGCCAACCTGAAAACCCGCGCCTTCCTCGAGCTGCAGCTGGAGGAAGAGTTGCGCGCAGCCTTGCGCGAGCGCACGGGACTGGTGCTGTTCTATCAACCGATCTTCGACATGAAACTGGGCAAGGTCACCCGCCTGGAGGCACTGGTGCGCTGGCAGCACCCGCAACACGGCCTGCTGGCACCCGACCGTTTTATCGGGATCGCCGAAAGCAATGGGCTGATTGCCGAACTGGATAACTGGGTGTTGCGCCAGGCCTGTCACGACTTGAGTGTTTTTTCCGACAAGGGCTATGGCGAACTGAACATGACCGTGAACTGCTCGGCGCTGAACCTGGCACGTGATGAGTTGGCCGATGAAGTCGAGGACGCGCTGCGTTTCAGCGGGATCGCCGCTACCCGCCTGGAACTGGAAGTCACGGAAAATGCGTTGATGGGCAATATCAGCAGCACGCTGGCACTGCTGCGGCACATTCGTGCGCTGGGGGTATCCCTGGCCATCGATGACTTCGGCACCGGTTATTCGTCCCTGGCGTACCTCAAGCGACTACCGCTCAACACGTTGAAGATTGACCGCTCGTTTATCCAGGACCTGCCCAAGTCCGCCGCCGACATCGAGATTGTCCAGGCCATTATCGGGATGGCGCACACGCTGCATCTGAACGTGGTAACCGAGGGCGTGGAAACCCAGGCGCAGTTCGACTTATTGCACAAGCATGGTTGCGATTTTATCCAGGGCTATCTGTTGAGCCCGGCGGTGCCCGCGAACGAGGTGATTGGGGTGATTCAGGGGATTCACCTGCGTAATCCACTGGCGCCCGAGGCTTCGCTGGTCAAGGAGCCGGCGCCGAACCAGCCGGGACCTGCTGCCCTGGTCAGGCCGATTCGGTGACGCTGCGGGTATTCAATGAGGGCTGCGGCGCCGTTTATATTTTCGCGGACAAGGCCGCGCCCACAATTTGACCGCATTCGTCCTTCAGGAATGCGATCACGTGTGGGAACGGGCTTGCTCGCGAAGACAATCTGACAGCCGACCAATAATGATCGCTCTGCCACATTCTGAAACAATCTCTACCGACTGCGCTCCCGCTCAAAACTGTTCCCGTGACGTTAACGTCACCCTATCTGTGACCTTTTGCCACGGCAAGGTGCCATCACCGCTGCAGCGGTTACTCCGCTACACACTTCACCCGCGAAAAATAACGCACCTTTTCTGTGCGGCTATTTATTGCGCCGCCCTTTCCTGGATCAGAATCCACGGCGAGACCACCACCGCCCACAGGCTCGGGTCGCGCTCCACCAGGTCCAGCGCCCGCGTCGCAGACACTTCGCCAAGGTGCCCTGCGGCCAGCCAGGCGGCGACTTTGTCGCGGTTATCCTCGGCCATTCCCTCAGCGGCCTCGATCAAATCCAGGCCGGCATCGACCCACAATAGGGCACCCTTGGCGAAGAACGGCTCGAGCTCCTTCCAGGATATTTCGGCGGTTTCACCGAGCAGCTTGGCATAGAGGGTGCTAGGTTCTTGCGTCATGGGAGTTCACCTGAAGAAAAAATCGGCGCAATCATAACGTTGAGCTTCAGTCAGAAAAACCCAGTTGCAAATGCGTCATCGAAAGAAAGTGTCAGGAAAGCCAAGGATTGCGCAGAATGCTGGCATTACCCCGCCGCAATTCTGTCTTTTACTTTCATTTAAGCGACACCCCCTGGATTTGCCCCCAGCACCCAGCTTTTCAAGCGATCAACCGGCGCTCTACACTGTACCGGTACAGTTGCCAGGGCACCGCCGGGGGGATATCCGCATATCCGATCCGGTTCTGCAGCCCACAAGGCCGCTGGAACTATAAAAAATACAACAGCATGAGTGGAGCACTATGAATAAGGCTACTAAGCAGATTTCCAAACTGTTTGCCGCTATGGTCCTGGCTGGGGTTGCCGGCCATTCGTTCGCAGCCGACACCATCAAGATCGGCATCGCCGGTCCCAAGACCGGTCCTGTGACGCAGTACGGCGACATGCAATTCATGGGTGCCAAGCAGGCGATCGCCGACATCAACGCCAAAGGCGGCGTCGATGGCAAAATGCTTGAAGCCAAGGAATACGACGACGCCTGCGACCCTAAACAGGCCGTGGCGGTCGCCAACAAAGTGGTCAACGACGGCGTCAAGTTCGTGGTGGGCCACCTGTGCTCCAGCTCCACTCAGCCGGCATCGGACATCTATGAAGACGAAGGCGTCATCATGATTACCCCTGCCGCCACCAGCCCGGAAATCACCGCCCGTGGCTACAAGCTGATCTTCCGCACCATCGGCCTGGACAGCGCCCAGGGCCCGGCGGCCGGCAACTACATCGCCGATCACGTAAAACCGAAAATCGTCGCTGTATTGCACGACAAGCAGCAGTACGGTGAAGGCATCGCCACCGCCGTCAAGCAGACCCTCGAGAAGAAAGGCGTGAAAGTGGCCGTTTTCGAAGGCCTGAACGCCGGCGACAAGGACTTCTCCTCGGTCATTCAGAAGCTCAAGCAAGCCAACGTCGACTTCGTCTACTACGGCGGCTACCACCCGGAGCTGGGCCTGATCCTGCGTCAATCCAAAGAGAAAGGCCTGAACGCCAAGTTCATGGGTCCGGAAGGCGTGGGCAACGACTCCATCTCGCAGATCGCCCAGGGCGCCTCCGAAGGCCTGCTGGTCACCCTGCCGAAATCCTTCGACACCGACCCTGCCAACAAGGCCATCGTTGAAGAGTTCGCCAAGAACAAGCAGGACCCGACCGGTCCGTTCGTGTTCCCGGCCTACTCGGCGGTTGAAGTGATCGCCGCCGGTATCACCGCCGCGAAGAGCGAAGACACCGCCAAAGTGGCCGAAGCCATCCACGCGGGCACCTTCAAGACCCCTACCGGCGATCTGAGCTTTGATGCCAAGGGCGACCTGAAGGACTTCAAGTTCGTGGTCTACGAATGGCACTTCGGCAAACCAAAAACCGAAGTTTCCCCTCAGTAAGCCAGGCGTTACTGCCCCAACAAGCCCACTGTGAGAGCAGTGGGCTTTGTTTTACGAGGTTTATGGGCCTGTCACCCGCGATCCGGGCGCTGGCTCACCTGAAAATCTTAAAACCGTCACCAGCGGTTCGCTGGCAAACGCTTTGTGCAAATGTGCTCACAGAACACAGCGCAAGGCCGGAACATGACTCCACCAGTGAAATGCGTATCGGGTTTTTAGGAGCGCTGTAATGCCTGAGATCTATCATTTTTTCCAACAGCTGGTTAATGGCCTGACCATTGGCAGCACCTATGCCTTGATAGCCATTGGTTACACCATGGTTTACGGCATCATTGGAATGATCAACTTCGCCCATGGCGAGGTGTACATGATTGGTTCCTATGTGGCCTTCATCGCCCTTGCCGGGCTGGCCATGATGGGCATCCACTCACTGCCGCTGCTGATGACCGCTGCGTTCCTCGCATCGATCATCGTGACCAGTGCCTATGGCTACAGTATCGAGCGCGTTGCCTACCGCCCCCTGCGTGGCAGCAACCGTCTGATCCCGCTGATTTCCGCCATCGGCATGTCGATTTTCCTGCAGAACACCGTATTGCTGTCCCAGGACTCCAAGGATAAATCCATCCCCAACCTGATCCCGGGGAGCTTCTCCTTCGGTCCGGGTGGCGCACAGGAAGTGCTGATTTCCTACATGCAGATCCTGGTCTTCGTCGTCACCCTGGTGGCCATGCTGGGCCTGACCCTGTTCATCTCCCGCTCCCGTCTGGGCCGCGCCTGCCGGGCCTGCGCAGAAGACATCAAGATGGCCAACCTGTTGGGCATCAACACCAACAACATCATCGCCCTGACCTTCGTCATCGGCGCCGCGCTGGCGGCCGTTGCGGCGGTACTGCTGAGCATGCAGTACGGCGTGATCAACCCCAATGCCGGTTTCCTGGTGGGCCTCAAGGCCTTTACCGCAGCGGTATTGGGCGGCATCGGCAGTATTCCGGGCGCCATGCTCGGCGGGCTGGTGCTGGGTGTGGCCGAAGCGTTTGGCGCCGACATCTTCGGCGACCAGTACAAGGACGTCGTCGCGTTCGGCCTGTTGGTTCTGGTGCTGTTGTTCCGTCCGACCGGCATTCTGGGCCGTCCGGAGGTTGAGAAAGTATGAGCAGATATCTTAAATCGGCGTTTTTCAGCGCCTTGCTGGTATGGGCCGTGGCCTTTCCGGTGTTGGGTCTCAAGCTGAGCATTGTGGGCATCAACCTGGAGGTGCATGGCACCGGACCCGTGACGCTGACCATCATCGCCCTGTGTTCGGTGCTGATGTTCCTGCGCGTGCTGTTCACCCAGCAGGTCGGTGCCTTGTTCAAGGGCAACCGTGGCCCGCTGGTGTCGCCCAAGGTCAGCCAGTTCCTGACCCTGCCGCGCACCCAGCGCTACATCATCATCGGCCTGATCGTGGCCGCGCTGATCTGGCCGTTTTTCGGCTCGCGCGGTGCGGTCGATATCGCCACCCTGATCCTGATCTACGTGCTGCTGGGCCTGGGCCTGAACATCGTAGTGGGTCTGGCCGGTCTGCTCGACCTCGGTTATGTGGGCTTCTACGCCGTGGGTGCCTACACCTACGCGCTGCTCTCGCATTACCTCGGCTGGGGCTTCTGGATATGCCTGCCACTGGCCGGCATGGCGGCGGCCACGTTCGGCTTTTTGCTGGGTTTCCCGGTGCTGCGCCTGCGCGGTGACTATTTGGCGATCGTGACCCTGGGCTTCGGCGAAATTATCCGCCTGTTCCTGCGTAACCTTACCGATATCACCGGCGGCCCCAACGGCATCAGCAGCATCCCCAAGCCGACGTTCTTCGGGCTGTCGTTCGACCGCACCGCTGCCGAAGGCATGCAGACCTTCCACGAGTTCTTCGGGATCGCCTACAACCCGGTAAGCAAAGTGGTGTTCCTGTACCTGGTGGCGCTGCTGCTGGCACTGGCGGCACTGTTCGTGATCAACCGCCTGCTGCGCATGCCAATCGGTCGCGCGTGGGAAGCCTTGCGCGAAGATGAAATCGCCTGCCGCGCACTGGGCCTGAACCCGACCATCATCAAGCTTTCCGCGTTCACCCTCGGCGCCGCATTTGCCGGTTTTGCCGGCAGCTTCTTCGCCGCGCGCCAGGGTCTGGTGACCCCGGAGTCGTTCACCTTCATCGAGTCGGCGATCATCCTCGCCATCGTCGTGCTGGGTGGCATGGGCTCGCAACTGGGTGTGATCCTTGCGGCCATCGTGATGATCCTGCTGCCGGAAATGATGCGTGAGTTCAGCGAATACCGCATGTTGATGTTCGGCGCCATGATGGTGCTGATGATGATCTGGCGCCCGCAAGGCCTGCTGCCCATGCAACGTCCCCACATGGAGCTGCGCAAATGAGCCGCGAGATCCTGAAAGTCGACAATCTGAGCATGCGCTTCGGCGGCTTGCTGGCGGTCAACGGCGTGGCCCTGACCGTAAAAGAGAAACAGGTGGTGGCGCTGATCGGCCCCAACGGCGCCGGCAAGACCACGGTGTTCAACTGCCTCACCGGCTTCTACAAGCCGAGCGGCGGCAACATCCTGCTGGATGGCCAGCCGATCCAGGGCCTGGCCGGGCACGAGATCGCCCGCAGGGGCGTGGTGCGCACCTTCCAGAACGTGCGCTTGTTCAAGGACATGACGGCGGTCGAGAACCTGCTGATCGCCCAGCATCGTCACTTGAACACCAACTTCTTCGCCGGCCTGTTCAAAACCCCGGCGTTCCGCAAAAGCGAGCGCGAGGCCATGGAATACGCGGAGTACTGGCTGGACAAGGTCAACCTGACCGAATTCGCCAACCGCCCCGCCGGCACCCTCGCCTATGGTCAGCAACGTCGCCTGGAAATCGCCCGCTGCATGATGACCCGTCCGCGGATCCTCATGCTCGACGAACCGGCCGCCGGCCTGAACCCCAGGGAAACCGAAGACCTCAAGGCGCTGATCAGCGTGCTGCGCGAAGAACACAACGCCACGGTGCTGTTGATCGAACACGACATGAAACTGGTCATGAGCATTTCCGACCACATCGTGGTGATCAACCAGGGCACGCCCCTGGCCAACGGCACGCCGGAGCAGATCCGCGACAATCCTGAAGTGATCAAAGCCTATCTGGGGGAAGCGTAAAATGCTGCAATTCGAAAACGTTTCCACTTTCTACGGCAAGATCCAGGCCCTGCACAGCGTCAACGTGGAAGTCCGTCAGGGTGAAATCGTCACGCTGATCGGCGCCAACGGCGCCGGCAAGTCGACCCTGCTGATGACCCTGTGCGGATCGCCCCAGGCCCACAGCGGCAGCATCCGCTACCTGGGTGAAGAACTGGTGGGTCAGGAATCGTCGCACATCATGCGCAAGAGCATCGCGGTGGTGCCCGAGGGCCGTCGTGTGTTCTCACGCCTGACCGTGGAAGAGAACCTGGCCATGGGCGGGTTCTTCACCGACAAGGGCGACTACCAGGAACAGATGGACAAGGTGCTGCACCTGTTCCCCAGGCTCAAGGAGCGCTTCAGCCAGCGCGGCGGCACCATGTCCGGCGGCGAGCAGCAAATGCTCGCCATCGGACGCGCGCTGATGAGCAAACCCAAGCTGTTGCTGCTGGACGAACCTTCCCTGGGGCTGGCGCCGATCATCATCCAGCAGATCTTCGACATCATCGAACAACTGCGCAAGGACGGGGTGACGGTGTTTCTGGTGGAGCAGAACGCCAACCAGGCGCTGAAAATCGCCGACCGCGCCTACGTGCTGGAAAACGGCCGGGTGGTGATGCAGGGCACGGGGGAACAGTTGCTCACCGATCCGAAAGTGCGTGAGGCCTACCTGGGCGGCTAGCCCGCATTCGCTGGCGAAACCGGTTCTGAACGGTGGGAGGGGGCTTTGCTCCCTCCCACATTGGTTTTGGGTGACAGGCAGTTTTTTTGAATGCCCTTGTAATGAATATCGTCCTACCGCCTCTAGTGGTGCAGGCAGGCAATCGAGCCTGCTACTTCAACCCACTGCTGGAGACACACCATGACCACCAAACTGTCTGCCACCTCCCTTGTCCTGGCGCTGAGCCTGGCCGCCCTCACCGCCCCTGCCTTTGCCGCCGACAATATGCAGAAATGCTTCGGCGTCGCAGAAGCCGGCAAGAACGATTGCAGCGCGGGCGCCGGCACAACCTGCGCCGGCACCGCCAAAACCAAGGACCAGGCCAACGCCTGGAAACTGGTCCCGGCCGGCACCTGCGGCCAACTCCCCAGCACCACGTCACCGACCGGCTTCGGCCAGGAAAAGGCCTTCACCGCCAAGTCCTGATTCCCGCCAACCTGAGTGCCGATGATGACGCATTTACCCCACCACACGGTCTCACCGGCTCAGGTGCCCGGCTTGCCTTTACGGGCCGGGCTGGGACTGAAAAGCGAGCACTTCATTGAAGTGCTCGAAACCCGCCCTGACATCGGTTTTTTTGAAGTGCACGCCGAAAACTTCATGGTGGCCGGCGGGCCTTTTCATCACTACCTGGGCTTGATTCGCGAGCACTATCCGCTGTCGCTGCATGGCGTAGGCCTGTCCATCGGCGGCGAAGGCCCGCTCAATTGCGCGCACCTGGCGCGCCTGGCCACGCTGATCGAACGCTATCAACCCCAGTCTTTTTCCGAGCACCTGGCCTGGTCCAGCCATGGCCCGTTGTTCCTCAATGACTTGCTGCCGCTGGCCTACGACAACGCCACCCTGAACCGGGTGTGCGCGCATATCGATCAGGTACAAAGCACGCTCAAACGGCCGATGCTGCTGGAAAACCCGTCGACCTACCTGTTGTTCCAGCGTTCTACCCTGGACGAGACCGACTTCATCAGCGAGGTCATCCGCCGCACCGGCTGCGGCCTGCTGCTGGACGTCAACAATGTCTACGTGTCCTGCATCAACCACCAGCGCGATCCGTTGGCCTATATCGACGCTTTGCCCTTGCAGGCGGCGGGCGAGATTCATCTGGCCGGTTTTGCCGAAGACATCGACAGCCTCGGCGACCGGCTGCTGATCGATGATCACGGCGCCCCCATCGACAACGCGGTGTGGCAGTTATACGAGCAGGTGCTGGAGCGCACGGGCCCGGTCGCTACGTTGATCGAGCGCGATAATCAGGTGCCGGCCTTCAACGTGCTGCAGGCCGAGGCGCAGCAGGCCGAACGACATTTATCGCAGGTGACGGCATGAGTACCCAGCACGCGTTTTGCGCCGCCCTGCTCGCCCACGAACCGGGTTGCCCCGAGGGCGTGTTCAGCAGTAACGGCGCCGACCCGGCCAGCCGTTTTGCGGTGTATCGCAATAATGTGCACAGCTCGTTGATCAATGCGCTGGCGACCAGTTACCCAGTGACACGGCAGTTGGTGGGCGATGAATTCTTCCGCGCCATGGCCGGCCTCTACGTGCAGACATGCCCACCCGGCAGCCCCTTGATCAGCGAGTACGGCGGCACGCTGGCGGATTTTATCCAGGCATTTGAGCCGGCCAAAGGCGTGCCTTACCTGGCGGATGTCGCAAGACTCGAGCGCCTGCGCGTGCGCGCCTATCACGCAGCAGACATGCCGGCGCTGGATCAACCGCGCATGCTTGAGCAACTCAACGGCCAGTCGCGCCTGCAACTGCACCCGTGCGTCGCCACGCTGCACTCGCCCTACGCGGCCGTGACGATATGGGCCGCCCACCAGACCGAGGGCGCCATCGCCAGCGCAAACCCGTGGCAGGCGCAAGGTGCACTCGTGCTGCGCCACGGGCTGGCGGTCAAGGTCTTCAGTATCGACAGCAGCTCGGTGGCGTTTATCAACAGCCTGCGCCGAGGCAAGGCGCTTGAAACGGCCGTGGAGCATGCCCTCCAAGCCTCAAGCGAATTCGACCTGCATCAATGCCTTGGGCTGTTGATCAGCCACGGCGCCATCACGCATCTGCAACAGAAGGTATCGCCATGAACACATCAGCACCCTGCCCGGTAAAGCGTGCCATTGCCCTGTTCGAACGCATCCCCTACAGCCTGATCGCGTTCCTCGCGCGTTTCTCGATAGCGGCGGTGTTCTGGAAGTCCGGGCAAACCAAGGTTGAAGGCTTTGCCATAGACCTGATCAGCGGCACCTTTGAACTGGGCGCGCCCACACTTGCCGCATCGACCGTGCCGCTGTTTCGCAGTGAATATGCGGTGCCTCTGCTGTCGCCGGAAGTGGCCGCCCCTATGGCGGCGTTCGCCGAGCATCTCTTCCCGGCACTGATCCTGATAGGGTTCGCCACGCGCTTTTCGGCCCTGGCGCTGATCGGCATGACGCTGACCATTCAACTGTTCGTCTACCCCGACGCCTACCCCACACATGGCACCTGGATCGCACTGTTGTTGCTGCTGGTCGCCAAGGGCCCGGGCTGGCTGTCCATCGACCACTTGATCGCCCGTCGCTGCGGTTAAAGGCGATTCAACGCCTCGCCGCCGCGCCTGAACCACTCCACCAGATAATCGGCCAATACCTGAGTGCGCCTCGGCAAGCCACCCTGGTAGGGATGAACTAGGTACATCGGCATGCTCCGCGTCTGGTAATCACGCAGGAGCCAGCGCAATCGTCCGTCAGCCAGTTCCGCCGGCAAGGCGTAGGACGGCAGACGGGCGATACCGGCGCCGACCAACGCGGCTTTCTTCAGCAGGTTGTAGTGGTTGGAGGCAAACGTGCCGCTCACGCGCACCCGCAGTAATTCGTGCTGCTGGTGGTACAGCCATTCCTCGCGGCCGCTGTAGTGGCTGTTGAGCAAACAGGTGTGGGCGGCAAGATCCGCCGGGGTCTGCGGTTCGCCGTACTGCTCGAGGTAGGCGGGGCTGGCGCAGGTCATCTCGTGCCAGGCCAGCAAGGGCCTGGCCACCAGCCGCTCATTTTCGATATCGCCCGCGCGTACCCCTAGGTCAAATCCGTCCCGCGCCAGGTCGCGGTAGCTGTTGTTGAGCTCCAACTCGACCTGCACCTGCGGGTATTGCCTGGAAAACTCCAGCAACAGGCCGTCAAAGAAGGTTTCGCCCAATGAAACCGGAACCGTCATGCGCACCGGCCCGACCACATCGTCCTTGAGCCGCGCCAATGCCTGACGCGCGCACTCCATCTGCACCACCAACGCCTGCGCCTGGGGCAACAAGGCCACGCCGGCAGCGGTGAGGCTCAGCTTGCGCGTGGTGCGGTGCAACAGCACCACGTCAAATTGTGCTTCCAACTGGCTGATGCGCTTGGACAACTGCCCCTTGCTGCAGCCCAGACGCGCGGCCGCCACGGTAAAGCTGCCCGCTTCGATCAACACGGCAAAGGCCGCCAGGTCATCCATCTCGCTCATGGACTGTTTCCAATTGAAAACCAAAGGTTGCCTATTAGCGCGTTTATCCGTTTCAAAAGCCAGCCTAGACTGGGCCTCCCAACATTTATTTCGACCCAGAGGAACAGCGCGATGAAAATCCTGTTGATAGGCGCCGGCGGCACCATCGGCTCGGCGGTCAAGGCAGAATTGGCACAACGCCACGAAGTGATCAGCGTCGGCCGCCACAGTGGCGACTTCCAGGCCGATATCAGCGACAGCGCCTCGATCCGTCGACTGTTTGAACACACCGGCACGTTCGACGCACTGGTCTGCGCGGCCGGCAGCGTGAACTTTGTCGCGCTGGGCGACATGAGCGACAGCGATTTTGAACGGGGCCTGCGCGATAAATTGATGGGCCAGGTCAACCTGCTGCTGATCGGTCGCGAGTACGCCAACGATGGCGCCTCGTTCACCTTCACCAGCGGCATCCTCAACCGCGACCCAATCCGCACCGGCGCCTCGGCGGCACTGGTCAACGGTGCACTCGACGCGTTTGTGAAGGCAGCGGCGATCGAGTTGCCACGGGGCCTGCGTGTCAACTCGGTGAGCCCGACGGTATTGGTAGAAGCCATGGACAGCTATGCGCCCTACTTCCGGGGTTTCAAACCGGTCCCGGCGGTCGATGTAGGACTGGCCTACGCCAAGAGTGTTGAAGGCTTGCAGACCGGGCAGACGTTTATCGTAGGTTGAATTCAACGTCTGTAAGAAACACCTGAAGCTCGGCATCGGGCTTGTGATGCAGAGTCAGTCTGCGTAACGTGGCGGCACTTGTCAGGAGACCCGAAAATGCGTGCCGCCCGTACCCTTGCTCTGTGTGCCTTGCTCCCTCTGTTCGCCGCCTGCCAGATGTTCGAGCGGGAGCCTGCGAAACCGTCCACCGTCGGGCTGACCCGCATGCAAGGCGAACTCACGGCAGTGGGCGGCAAGCTGTTGTTCCAGCCATGTCGCGACCAGCGTAACTACGTGGTCAAGGACACCGGCGGCACCAGCATCCTGCAGGAGGCCGCGTCGCTCGCCGGCCAGCAAGGCGCGCTGTTTGCCGACCTGCGCGGCAAGTTTTCCGGGGTGGCCAGCGGCACCCAGGGTGAAGTCGAACTGCAACAGCTTTACCGCGTCGAGCGCTCGACGTCGGCCTGCGATGACCCCGATTTCAAGCGCATGATCCTGCGCGCCAACGGCCACAAGCCGGCCTGGGCACTCAACGTCACTGCCAAGGGCATGGTGCTGGAACGCGAAGGCCAGCCGCCGTTGCCGGTGCCCTATGTTGAAGAGCAACTGGGTGATGGCCGTTTCAACCTGATGACCGAGGCCAATAACCAGCACATCGAACTGTGGGTAGCCCCGCAACGCTGCGTCGACCCGGTCAGCGGCAGCCTGCAACACATGACCGCCGAATTGCGGATCAACGGTCAAGTCCAGCGTGGCTGCGCCGCTTTCGGTGGTTCGCGGGACGACTGATGGGCGCCTGCGCTGTTTTAGCATGACGGGAAACCGTGGTTGGGGCTTATAATCGCCGGTTTGCAAAACAGCCGGCCTGTTTGCCCGCCGCCTACCGGATCCTGTCATGTTACGAATCACCGAACTCAAGCTGCCCATCGACCATCCCGAAGAAGACCTGCGGCCCGCCATCGTGCAGCGCCTGGGGATCGCCAGTGATGACCTGCTCGATTTCACCCTGTTCAAGCGCAGCTACGACGCCCGCAAGAAAACCTCGGAGCTGTGCTTCATTTACACCATCGACCTGAACGTGGTGGGCGAAGCCGCCCTGCTGCTCAAGTTTGCCGATGACCGCAACGTCAACCCGGCACCGGACATCAGCTACAAGGTGGTGGGCCAGGCCCCGCAGGGTTTGACCGAGCGGCCGGTGGTGGTCGGCTTTGGCCCGTGCGGCATCTTTGCCGGGCTGTTGCTGGCACAGATGGGCTTCAAACCGATCATCCTCGAACGCGGCAAGGAAGTGCGCCAGCGCACCAAGGACACCTGGGGCCTGTGGCGCAAAAACGTGCTCAACCCTGAATCCAACGTGCAGTTTGGCGAAGGCGGTGCCGGGACCTTTTCCGACGGCAAGCTCTACAGCCAGATCAAGGACCCGAAATTCCTCGGCCGCAAGGTTTTGCACGAATTCGTCAAGGCTGGTGCGCCGGAAGAAATTCTCTACGTCAGCAAACCGCACATCGGTACCTTTCGCCTGACCGGCGTGGTGGAAAACATGCGCCAGCAGATCATCGCGCTGGGCGGTGAAGTGCGTTTCGAGCAGCGCGTGACCGACGTGCTGATCGAGGACGGCCAGTTGCACGGCGTGGTCATCGACGGCGGCGAGCAGGTCCTCTCCCGGCACGTGATCCTCGCCCTGGGCCACAGCGCCCGCGACACCTTCCGTATGCTGCATGGTCGTGGCGTGTACATGGAAGCCAAGCCGTTCTCGGTGGGCTTTCGAATCGAACACCCGCAATCGCTGATCGATGCCGCGCGCCTGGGCAAGTACGCCGGGCATCCGAAACTCGGCGCCGCCGACTACAAGCTGGTGTACCACGCCAAAAATGGCCGTTCGGTTTACAGCTTCTGCATGTGCCCAGGGGGCACGGTGGTTGCGGCGACCTCCGAGCCCAATCGCGTGGTCACCAACGGCATGAGCCAATACTCGCGTAACGAGCGCAATGCCAACTCCGGCATCGTGGTCGGTATCACACCGGACGTGGATTACCCGGGCGGTCCGCTGGCAGGCATCGAGTTGCAGGAGCGCCTGGAGTCGCATGCCTATGTGCTCGGCGGCAGCAACTACGAAGCACCGGCGCAACTGGTGGGCGACTTCATCGCGGGCAGACCGTCCACAGCCATCGGCAGCGTGGAGCCGTCCTACAAACCCGGCGTGTCACTGGGCGACCTGGCGCTGGCGCTGCCTGAGTTTGCCATCGAGGCTATTCGCGAAGCATTGCCGGCGTTTGAAAAGCAGATCAAGGGCTACTCGCTGCACGACGCCGTGCTGACCGGGATCGAAACGCGCACCTCGTCGCCACTGCGCATTACCCGTGACGATTCGCTGCAAAGCATGAATGTGAAAGGCCTGTTCCCGGCCGGCGAAGGTGCCGGTTATGCCGGTGGCATCCTGTCGGCGGGCGTTGACGGGATTCGGATTGCCGAGGCGCTGGCACGGGATATGTTGGGTATCGAGGCCTGATTGTGTTGTGGCGAGCGCGCTTGTTGTAGAAATCAGGCCTGTTGTGGCGAGCAGGCTTGTTGTGGCGAGCGGGCTTGCCCCGCGTTGGGGTGCGAAGCGCCCCCAATCCAGCAAAACGCGGTGTACCTGATACGGGTCAGCGCCTGGCTTTGGGGCTGCTGCGCCGCCCAACGCAGGACAAGCCTGCTCGCCACAGGGAATCTGCGCTTAACTGAACGGCATTAGGGCTTGCCCCGCATTGGGGTGCGAAGCGCCCCCCAATCAAGGAAAGCGCGGTGTACCTGATACTGCTCAGAGCCTGGTTCTGGGGCTGCTGCGCACCCCAACGCAGGGCAAGCCTGCTCGCCACAACAAGCCTTCTTGCCACAACAAACGCGCTTGCCACAGGGGGCAGTTGCCTGCGCAGAGTGTGGGTGGTGTCAGATATTGGCGCGCCGGACGCTGTCCGGTAACGGCTCACCCTGTTCCACACTGGCTGCCACAATCGCGATCAGACCTTGCAGTGCGTACCCCTGGGTCGCCAGCCAGGTCTCGTCGTAATAAGTGGTGGCATAACGCTCCCCACCATCACACAAAATAGCCACGATCGAGCCCGACTCCCCCGCCGCTTTCATCTGCTGCGCGGCCATCAGTGCGCCAATCAGGTTGGTCCCGCTGGACCCACCCACCCGGCGCCCAAGCCGCGCCGCCAGGTAGTGCATGGCCGCCAGCGACAGCGCGTCCGGCACCTTGACCATCGCATCAATCACCTTGGGCAGAAACGACGCTTCGACCCGTGGCCGGCCAATGCCTTCGATCCGCGAACCGCAGTCCAGGCGCAATCCGGCATCGCCGCTCAAATAATAGTCGAAGAACACCGAACGCTCGGCATCGGCGCACAACACGCGGGTGCAATGCTGGCGATAACGCACGTAACGCCCCAGCGTCGCGGTGGTGCCACCGGTGCCGGGGCTGGAGATCAGCCAGCTCGGCTCCGGGTGCTGCTCAAAGCGCATCTGCTGGAAGATCGATTCGGCGATGTTGTTGTTGGCACGCCAGTCGGTGGCGCGCTCGGCAAAGGTGAACTGGTCCATGAAGTGCCCGCCGCTTTCCTGCGCCAGCCGTTCGGACTCGGCATAGATCTGCATCGGGTCATCGACCAGATGGCTCTGGCCACCATAGAAGGCAATCTGGGCAATCTTTTCCCGCGACGTGGTGCTCGGCATCACGGCAATGAACGGCAGCCCGAGCAGGCGTGCAAAATAAGCCTCCGACACTGCCGTCGAACCGCTGGAGGCCTCGATCACCGGTGCGCCGGGTTTGAGCCAGCCGTTGCACAGCGCATACAGAAACAGTGACCGCGCCAGCCGGTGCTTGAGGCTGCCGGTGGGGTGGCTGGACTCATCCTTGAAGTACAACTCGATGCCCGGCAGGCCCGGTAATGGCAGAGGAATCAGGTGTGTGTCGGCGCTGCGCTGGAAGTCCGCTTCAATGATGCGAATGGCTTCGCGGGCCCAGGTACGGTGGTCGCTCATCAGGAGGTTCTCAAGGGATTTCAACCAGGATATTAGGGGGTTTCCTACGTATCACACAGATACAGTGACGACTCAATTGGACACACAATTGCTAGGCTCAAGTGCGACCCCGACTCAGACCCTTACTTATAACAAATAAGAATATAACTTTTGTTTTAACAACTAACGGTACGGGTTAGGGTAGCCGCCTATTGTCTCTGGATTGGAGAGCATCCCTTGCCTCTGCGTAGCTCGTTTACCCGTTTTTTCCAGCTGGAAGCCTCCAGTGGCCTGTTGCTGATCGCGGCCGCCGCCCTGGCGCTGATCATCAACAACTCACCGTTGTCGCACCTGTACGCCGCGTTTCTCGATGTGCCGGTGGTGGCGCAGATCGGCGCGCTGAAAATCGCCAAACCGGCCCTGTTGTGGATCAACGATGGCCTGATGGCCCTGTTCTTCCTGCTGATCGGGCTGGAGGTCAAGCGCGAACTGCTTGACGGCCACCTGTCCAAACCGTCCCAGGTGGTACTGCCGGGCGCAGCCGCCATTGGCGGCATGGTGGTGCCGGCGCTGATCTACTGGGCGATCAACAAGGACTACCCCGCCGCGCTTGCCGGCTGGGCAATCCCCATGGCCACCGACATTGCCTTTGCATTGGGCGTGCTGGCGCTGCTGGGCAAGCGCGTGCCGGTGTCGCTGAAACTGTTCCTGATGACCTTGGCCATCATCGATGACCTGGGGGCGATCATCGTCATTGCGTTGTTCTATTCGGCCGAGCTGTCCAGTGCTGCGCTGGCCGGTGCAGCCGCCTGCCTCGTGGCCCTGATCGCAATGAATCGGCTGGGCGTAGTCAAGCTTGGGCCGTACCTGATCATCGGTCTGATTCTGTGGATCTGCGTGCTCAAAAGCGGCGTGCACGCCACCCTCGCCGGGGTGACGCTGGCGCTTTGTATTCCGCTGCGCACCAAAAATGCCGAAACTTCACCGCTGCTGAGCCTGGAGCACGCGCTGCACCCGTGGGTGGCCTATGTCATCCTGCCGCTGTTCGCCTTCGCCAATGCCGGGGTTTCCCTCACCGGCGTCACTCTGGACAGCTTCACCCACCACGTCCCCATGGGCATTGCAGCCGGCTTGTTGATCGGCAAGACCGTCGGCGTCTTCGGTCTCACCTGGCTGGCCATCAAGACCGGCCTCGCCGCCCTGCCCGCCGGCGCCAACTGGGGCCAGGTGTTCGGCGTGGCGATCCTGTGCGGTATCGGTTTCACCATGAGCCTCTTCGTCGGCTCGCTGGCGTTTGTGCCAGGCGCCAGCGAGTTTGCCGGGGAGGATCGAATGGGGATCCTCACCGGATCGATACTCGCGGCGTGTATTGGTTATGGGGTGACGGCGATGGCGAGTCGCAAGAAGGCCTGACTTTTAGCAGGAGCCGGTGAGCCGGCTCCTGCTTCATCCAATTCCCCCTTGTTTCGCAGTTCCGTCCTACATCCACCCTCCTCGGCTTGCTCTAACGTCGGCACCCGGCTTCTACGCCGGATCTCGTTAAGCACCGCGCCAGGAGGGCACAATGGCAAGCAACAAGGACGTAGTTCAAGTCTGGCGATCCTACGGCACCGGGACCGGCGGGTATCGACGACTTGAGCCCATAAGTGAAGCTCAGTTAGCGGCCCGGACGGCCATTCAGCAACGCGCTCATGGAGAAATGATCGACCGGCAGATTGCTGAAGAAGCGTACTTTCAGGTGAAGCCACCACCGCCTCAGGCCCCCAAGGTGGGTTGCGTATTTGCCAAGTCATGCAACTTGCCGGACGCACTCATCGATTACCACGATCCGACCGGTTATGTGCCGCTGGATCAACTCAAGGATTACGGCGAGTACGCACTGCTGGGAGCGCTGGAAGCTGACGCAGCTGGCCGTTTGCCCTTGCGAAAAGTCAGCGGCACGGCAATACCTGCCGGGCTGGGGGCATTGGCACTAGGCGGCAGCGCCATCGCAGAACACACAGCAGCAATCGCCGCTGCCGGGGCCAGTACCGTCGGTGCGGGCTTTCTGGCAGGCCTGGTTGCTCTGGTCTGGCCCTCCAACCTCGGTGACAGTGCGCTCTACAGCGAAGAACAATTGCGCTCCATGGCCAGGGCACGCACCCGCGTCCGACTGCATATCGAACAACGAGACGACGGCACGCTAAAGGGCTATGCCTTTTATACCGGAAAGAATCTCGACTGGGAGATGGTCAACGTCGTGCAGTTTCAGGTATCCGGAACGCAATACATCGCCCACTTGGGTGATGGCATTGAGCTGATCTGGACACCTGCCGCAGACCCCGCCAATACACTCGGAATACCGGCACTGGAAGCGGCGCCATCGACACCGCACATATGGGTATATCCGCCGACCGAAAACGCCGCGACGATTATTGTCGACCCGATTTACCCGCCTGAGTACAGGGACTTCATTCTCGTCTTCCCCGCGGACTCCGGGGTCAGGCCCCTGTATATCGTCGTAAGCTGGAAGTATGAGGACGCGCCTTATCACAGCAAGAAGGGAAATTTAGTTAAAAGTAAAAAGCCAACTAACGGCCTGGACGCCCTGAACGACTCTGTGCTCGTCAAACCTGCCGAGCCTCGCAGAATAGGTATCGATCCGCACACGAATGAGTTTGTGGTTATTGATATGTCAACAGACGACACTTTTCACGGGCACGTACGACCATGGGGTGCACTGAACCAACATATGAAAAATGCATTGATAAGGGCTGGAAAAACCAACCGCAAAGGAAAAATCCTGGGAGACAAGAAATGAATATGCGCTATCACGATCCTGACTTGACCCATGATGAATCGATAAATGCTCTTGCCACCGGTGACGTAAGCCAAGTCACCACAGCACTGATTTCAGTTGGGCTCAACGAAATCGATGGTACTTGGGCACAAAGCGTTTGCTTACAATATATGCATGACGACAACGAAGCGATCGCCTCAGCTGCAATAGTTGCCATAGGCCACATCGCACGTCGATTTGGAGCATTGGACATGGAGAGGGTGATACCGGCACTGCAACAAGCTAAGCGTAAATGCCCTGCGCTTAGCGGTGTTATTGGAAGTGCCACGGATGACATCGAGATGTTTACCTGAAACGCTCCGAAACACTATTCGACAAAAAACCTAGCCTATAAAAAAACCCCAACCAGTCACCCGGTTGGGGTTTTGTGTTTCCACGACCGACGTTTAGCGCGTAACGCGGCTGGTGCCATCAACCGTCATGATGCGCACGCGATCACCGATGCGGAAAATTTCATTTTCCTGCACGGCCTGCACATAAGCGCGGGTGCTGCCGTCGTCTTCGCGAACGGTAATTTCCACACCCTGAGTGCGGGTCAGGCCTTCTTCGGTGGCCGAGCCCAGCAGGCCGCCGGCGACGGCGCCGATGACGGCGGTGACAATGCTGCCACGGCCGCCGCCGATGGCGCTGCCGCCCACGCCGCCGATGACTGCGCCTGCAGCGCCGCCGATTGGGGTCTTGGTGCCTTCGATTTTCACCGGACGCAGGGATTCGATGGTGCCCATGCGAACGGTCTGCACACGACGTGCTTCGTCACGGGAGTACGAGTCGCCGGTCAGACTCGAGGCGCAGCCACCCAGCAGCAACGACAGGGTGGTAAAGCAGGCAACCAGTAAAACGGACTTACGCATAGCATCAACTCCAAAGGACAGGTATTCATTAGACGCTGCCACTTGCCGCCTGTCACGACACGCGCGGCAGAAAATTGCTTTCATTCAGCCAGAGTACAGACTGCCATCACCCGAAAACTCGACGAACGGTTTTCCGTCCCGTTGCGGATAACACTGCAACAACGCTCTTCACCAGTGTAGCCGCACGGCCGAAAGCGCCCGGAATCTGTTGAGTCAAGACTCCAGCGCAGCAGGCATCATTCAAGTCGAGTGACGAAAGGTGACGCTCAGGGCGCCAGGCGCTCGCGTGTCCAGTCGATGCCTTGCAGGCGGTAGTTCAGCCGATCATGCAGGCGGCTGGAGCGGCCTTGCCAGAACTCGATACGCTCCGGCAGCAAGCGATAGCCTCCCCAGTGCTCGGGGCAGTCGGGCTGCGTATCGCTGAAGCGCTCTTCGGTGGCCTTGAGCAGAGCCTGCAGTTCTTCACGGTCACGAATGACCTTGCTCTGCGGAGAAGCCCAGGCACCCAGCCGGCTGCCCAGGGGACGGACCTGATAATAAGCATCCGACTCCTCGTGCGAAACCTTGACCACCCGCCCCTCGATGCGCACCTGGCGCTCCAGGGTCGGCCAGAAAAAGGTCATGGCCGCGAACGGACGCGCCGCCAGTTGCTCGCCCTTGGCGCTCTGATAGTTGGTAAAGAAGGTAAAGCCCTGCGCATCCAGGCCCTTGAGCAACAGGATGCGGCAGTGCGGGCGACCATCCTCGTCGACCGTGGCCAGGGTCATGGCATTGGCCTCGACCGGGGCCTGCTCGGTGCTCACCGCATCGGCAAACCACTGGCGGAACAAGGCAAACGGCTCGCTCGGGGCGTGGGCCTCGCTCAAACCGTCCCGTGTGTAATCACGGCGCATATCGGCCAGTGCCTGGGTCATGCGGCTTTATCCTTGTGGTTCAACGACTCAGTTTTTCGCCTGATCAGCCGCAGCGGGTGCATCGGCCTTGGCCTTGGCCGGAGCGGTTTTCTTCGCAGCCGGTTTGGCCGGGGCCTTTTTGGCGGCTGGCTTGGCAGCGGCTTTCTTGGTGGCAGCCTTTTTCGCTGGAGCCTTGGCCGCAGGTTTGGCAGCCGGCGCCGGTGCAGGAACATTCTGCACGGCAACCATTTCAGCCACAGGCGGGGTCTTGCCCGAGTTGTACTTGCTCAGCAGCGCCAACATGGTTGTACGCTGCGTGAACATGATTTCCATGCGACGGTTCAGCGCACGGCCCTGGTTGCTGTCGTTGGCCGCACGCGGCATCAGGTCGCCCATGCCGCGCAGCATCAGACGATCCTGCTTCAGGCCGCTGAGGCTGAAGATCGAAGCGATGGACTGTGCACGTTCCTTGGTCAGTGCCTGGCTCGCTGGGGCGGTGCCGGTGGCATCAACGTGACCGAGCACCAGTACGGCTGTTTTGGGATCGGCTTCAACGGCCTTGGCCACCCGAGTGAACGGGCCCAGGGTCACCGGCAGCAGCATGGCCGGACGCTTGGGGTTGTAGGAGCCGTCAACCGGGGCGATCACCACCAGTACATTGTCGCGACGTTCCAGCTGCAGGTTGCTGTCCTTGATCGCTTCACGCAGGCGTGGCTCGTAGTCGTCCAACCAGGCCTGGGTAATTTTCGGGTCAGGCATCTGTACGTTGCTGACGTCGACCTTGGCCAATGGCTTGGGCTTGCTTTCGAACGGCCACCACCAGTGCGTGTCGGTGTCGGTCTTGGCGACGGCAGGCGCAGCGTCCGATGCCGGGGTGGCGGCTTTGACGTCGGCTTTCAGGTCAGCCTTGTCGGCAGCGGCCTTGTCGTCGGCGCTCTTGGCGCCGAACGGCCACCAGTTGAAGCCGCTGTCGGCTTTGGCCGCCGGCGCAGGAGCGGCAGCGGTGGCAGGTGCCGGGGCATCTGCAGCGGCCGCTGCGGCTGGCTTGGCGCCCGCAGCTGGCTTGGCGTCCGGCTTGGCGTCGGTTTGGGTCACTGCGTCCTTGGTAGCAGCCTTGTCGGATCCAAATGACCACCAGTGCCCTCCTTCGGCATCATTTTGTGGCGTTTGCGCGCAACCTGTAATAGTGAGGCACAGCGCCAGTGCCAAGGACTTGTTCGATAACATGAGATATCCACACAATGAGAAAAACCGAAGGGTCAGGCTGACCCGTTAAACAGACGCGTACAGAACATTGAAATTACATTATTCCGTCAGCGTCTTCTTATAGTCGCATTTGTAACAAAAAATTGTGAAACGGCAAGCGGTTTACAGACAATCGGCCAATATTCCGACCAACTTCTGTGCACGCGGGTCCATAAGTACGTAGGGACCTAATGTATTAGTCACGAAACCAAATGCAACATCATGCTCCGGGTCGGCAAACCCCACCGAACCACCCGCGCCAGGGTGCCCGAACGCACGCGGGCCAAGGCCAAAAGTGGCATTGGGCAGTTGCGGCTGATCCAGCATGCAGCCCAGGCCGAAGCGGGTTTGGGTCAATAATGTTTTATCCGGCCCGACACTGTGTTCGCGGGTCAATTCTTCGAGCATGTCGGCTTCCAGCAAACTACCGTCGAGCAAGCCACTATAAAAACCCGCCAGACTGCGCGCATTACCGTGACCATTAGCCGCCGGCTGCTGCATGCGTCGCCACTCGGGTTTATTAGTGCTGGTCAGAATGGATGGAGGATTGGCAAAGGCGTGTGTCGTCATGGCCGCCGGTTCACGCATCATTACTTGCAATAAACGTTGTGCGGCCGCGTCGCCCATAGTGCCTTTACTGCGCGCTATATGGGCAACACGATAAAACTCTTCATCTGCCAGGCCGATATGAAAGTCCAGGCCCAATGGCCGTGCAACCCGTGCCACGATGGACTCCCCCGGCCCACGCCCATCGGCGCGACGCAGCAGCTCACCGACCAGCCAGCCGTAGGTAATCGCCTCATAGCCATGGCCCTGGCCCGGCGTCCACCACGGGGCCTCGGCCGCCAGGGTATCGACCATCAGTTGCCAGTCATAGAGCGCCTCGGCGGGCAGCATCTCGCGGATCGCCGGCAACCCAGCCTGATGACAGAGCAACTGGCGCAGGGTGACGGCTTGCTTGCCGGCGGCAGCAAATTCAGGCCAGTAGCTGGCCACTGGCGCATCCAGCCGCAGCTTGCCCTCGGCCACCAGTTGCAGGGCCGCAACCGCCGTAAAAGTCTTGGTGCAGGAGAACAGGTTGACGAGGGTGTCGCTGTGCCAGGCCTCGGCACCGTCCTTGTCGGCGGTGCCGGCCCACAGGTCGACGACCGTTTCGCCACCGATCTGGATGCAGAGCCCGGCACCACGCTCCTGCGGGTCATCGAACAACGCGGCAAACGCTTCGCGCACGGCTTCAAACTGGAGCGCGTAATGACCCTGAACCTGCACCGAAGCCCCCTCGGAAAACGCCGTTAAAAGTGGCGGACATTGTTCCAGCCCTTGCAGGATTTGTGAACCCATCAGCACCGAATCAATGGCCATTCCCGGAATGCCCACCGGCATGCCCGGCCCCCTTACCCGCGCCCTCGCCCGCCGGCCCGGCCTTGCTGCCTTCATGCTCACGCACCGCGCCGGCAGCCCTGGCTTGCCCAGCCGCCTTGCCCAGTTGCTCGACCGCCGCCAGGTTGCTCTTGCGCGCGCTGTCGACAAAGCCCTGGAACGGCACATCGGTTATACCCACCAGCCCAAAGTGTCCGTTTTCGCCATCCAGCAAGCGGCCGGTCACCGGCTGGTCCAGGTACTGAAACCAGTGCACGCCAACAATCGACGGCTCGGCCATCGCCTGCTTGAGAAAGGTGGCGTACGCCGCACCACGATCCTCTTCCCGGGCCAATTGCGTCACGCCGCCCCAGAACGGGCCACGGTCGGCGGAGCCGACGTTGAATTCGGTGATCAGCACCGGCTTGTCCAGCGCACGCAACGCGGCGAAGTCGTAGCCGTCCTGAGGCTTGAGCGTATACATGTTGAAACTCAGCACATCGCAATACTGCGCACACGAGGCCACGGCTTCGGGCGTGCTCACCGCATAGCGCCCGCCCAGCAGCAACTGGTTGGGCGCATGCCATTTCAGCGAATCGGAAATGGTCTTGAAGTAGGCATCGGCGAAGGTCTTCTGGAAATACTTGAAGTCGGCTTCGATTTCCGGGTGCTCAGGGTTGGGCATCGGCGGTTCAAAGCCCGGATCTTCCATCAATTCCCAGCCTGCCAGTTGAATGCCCCAGGCTTTGGAGAGGCCTTCTTCGTTGCGGTATTTGTCGCGCAGTTGCTTGAGGAACGCACGCTTGGCCGGGACGTCGGTGGTCATGCGCAAGGTGCCGTAGGCGAGCGCATAGCGGGATTTGGGATCATCACCGGGACCGGCCCAGGCCAGTTCGTTGTCGGCAAAATAGCCGATCAGCCAGGGGTCGTCGCGATGGTCGCGGGCTGCAATGGCCACGGCGCGCTCGGTGGCCATGGCGAAGCGCGGGTCGAACGGATCGGGCATGCCACCCCACCAGTCGGTGCCGGTGCTGATGCTGGCGTAATCGCCGACGATCGACAGCGGCAAGGTGTACGGCACGCGTTCGGCGTCGGCCAGATCCTCGTCGCTCCAATTACCAATGGTGTTGAAACCCCAGGCTTGCAGGCGGTCGAGGGTGTGGTTGACCCAACGCTTGTGGTCAAAGTGTTCGCTGCCGTAGGTACGTTGCAGGTTGGCGCCGTAGAAATCGTACCAGCGCCCCGAGGCGAAGTTGCGGCCTTCGCCCGAGCCGTTGCCGGTGCGGTTGTCGCTGCTGCCGTAATATTTGTCGAAGGGTTCACCAGCCTTGGGCAGCGCAGCGAACATCCATTCGCGACCGCCCACGTAGGTCTGGTTGTTGTCCGCAGCCACGGTGTTGACGCCCAGCGAGTAGAACGGATGGCCCTGCGGCGTCACCAGGTACCAGCGCCCGTCGCGCTTCTCGGTGCGGAAAAAACCGCTGGCCTCGAAGGCCGGCCCCTTGTTCCAGCCCCCGAATGTGTCCAGTGAGGACGTGTCGCGCTCAGCCAGCCAGCCCTTGAGCTGTTGTTGCTCCCGGGCAGCGGCGGCCTTGAGTTGCTCGTCACTGCTGACCTTTTCCGGCCAGCGCGCACGGGTGGACTGCCCATAAGCGTCGACCAGTTCGCCATAGGCCGCCTTGATGACCGGTTCGATATCCTGCACGCCAAAGCGCTCCAGCAGAATGCTTTGGGCGGCATTGGGCTTGAGCATCGACAACGTCACCGACACCACCTGGCTGCGGTCGATTTCTCCACTGCTGGCGGCGAGCAACACGCGCTGGCCGTCGAGGCTGATCGGCATCGGCGGGCCGGCCTTCATGCCCTGGCTCAAGGGCGAATTGGCCTGCAGCGGGACCAACAAGGTCTGCGCCGGGCCGGCCGGCAGGTCGATGCGGCTGACCAGGGTCTTGCCATCGCTGCTCTGCACCTTGACGTAGAGGGTCAGCGCCCAGTCCATGGCGCTCTGGATACGCAGGCTCATGGCGCCGGACTGCGACCAGTCCCAGGTGCCGCTCTGGGGGCTGAGCACCAGGCTCGGTTCGTCCGCAGGGCTGAAGGTGATGCGGCGCAGCACCTCGCCTTCGGCCGTTTGCTCGGCGTTGTACTGCGGCAGGCTGGCGTCCTGGGTCGCCACCTTGACCACATCGGCGGGGCGCACGAAGTTGAACAGCGTTTGTTGCCCGGACGGCGCGGCCATCAAGGGCGCGGCGAACAGCAGGGCAAAAAGAGCGGGCAGCGTGCGAATCATACGAGCAAGGTTCTCCAGACGGCCGATGAATGGCCTGATGAAATACGTCGATAACAGAGACCACGAAGTGGGCGAATTCGCCCACAGTGGCTTAGGAAATTTCACGCCGGAACGGCGGCAAGGCATTCAGAATAGCCTTGCCATAGCGCTGGGTGACCAAGCGCCGATCAAGCAGCGTGATGGTGCCCCGGTCTTCCTCGGTACGCAGCAGGCGACCGCAGGCCTGCACGAGCTTGAGTGAAGCATCCGGCACCGAGATTTCCATGAACGGATTGCCGCCGCGCGCCTCGATCCATTCGGCCAGTGCCGCTTCGACCGGGTCATCCGGCACCGAAAACGGGATCTTCGCGATCACTACGTGCTCGCAGTAGGCTCCCGGCAAGTCCACGCCTTCGGCAAAGCTGGCGAGGCCGAACAGCACGCTGGAATCGCCGCCATCGACCCGCGCCTTGTGCTTGTTCAGGGTTTCCTGCTTGGACAGGTTGCCCTGGATGAACACTTGCTTGCGCCAGTCACGGTCCAGACCATCGAACACGTCCTGCATCTGTTTGCGCGAGGAGAACAGCACCAGAGTACCGCGCGACCCTTCAACCAGGCCCGGCAGGTCACGGATGATTGCGGCGGTGTGGGCCGGCGCATCACGCGGGTCAGCCTTGAGGTCCGGCACGCGCAGCACGCCGGCGTCGGCATGATGGAAGGGGCTCGGCACCACGGCCGTGACCGCCTTTTTAGGCAGGCCGGCACGCATGCGGAAACGGTCGAAGGTGCCCAGGGCGGTCAGCGTGGCCGAGGTCACCAGGCAGCCATACGCCACGTTCCACAGGTTGCGGCGCAGCATTTCGGCGGCGAGGATCGGGCTGGCATTGACCTCGATATCAAACAACGCGCCGCTTTCCGACAGGGTCAGCCAACGGGCCATGGGCGGGTTGTCTTCCGGGTCTTCAACGGTGAAGGCGGTCCACAGCTCCCAGTTACCCTGGGAACGGGACAGCAGGCTGCCGAACAGCGGGTACCATTCCTCGGCCTGATTGCTGGCGATGCCGATGTTGACCTCGCCGTCCATGCCTTCCTTGAGCAGATCGGTCAGACGCGTGAACAGATCGGTCAGGCGCGAAAAGCCCTTCTTCAGTTCAATCCCCATTTCGCGCATGTGCTCGGGGATCAGCCCGCCAACGAAGCGATGGCGCGGGCGCTCACGGCCTTCCACGTCTTCGCCGGGCTTGAAATCGGCCACCTGCTCGCAGGCGCTGAACATGAACTGCTGCTGGGTCTTGATCTCGCGCGCCAGCTCCGGCACCTGTTCGATCAGCTTGCCCAGGTCGCCCGGCAGCGGGTGCTGGGCGAGCAACTTGGTAAGGTTCTTGGCGGTGGTTTCCAGCCAGTCGGCGGTGGAACGCAGGCGCGTGTAATGGGCGAAGTGACCGATAGCCTTGTCCGGCAGGTGGTGGCCTTCGTCGAATACGTAGAGGGTGTCGCGCGGGTCCGGCAGCACGGCGCCGCCGCCCAGGGCGAGGTCGGCCAGCACCATGTCGTGGTTGGTGACGATCACGTCGACCTTGCCCATGCCTTCGCGGGCCTTGTAGAAGGCGCACTGGCCGAAGTTGGGGCAATGACGGTTGGTGCACTGGCTGTGGTCGGTGGTCAGGCGCGCCCAGTCGGCATCTTCGAGGGCGGTGGGCCAGCTGTCGCGGTCACCGTCCCATTTATTGCCGGCCAGTTTCTCGATCATGCTGGTGAACAGTTTCTGGCTGACCTCATCGACTTCGATCTTGAAGCCTTCCTCTTCGAACAGCGAGGCGGTAGCGGTTTGCGCATGGCCTTCCTGCAACAGCACGTCGAGCTTGGACAGGCACATGTAGCGGCCGCGCCCCTTGGCCAGGGCGAAGGTGAAATTCAGGCCGCTGTTGCGCATGAGGTCGGGCAGGTCCTTGTAGACGATCTGCTCCTGCAGGGCGACGGTGGCGGTGGCGATCACCAGGCGCTTGCCGGCGGCCTTGGCCGTGGGAATCGCGGCCAGGCTGTAGGCCACGGTCTTGCCGGTACCGGTGCCGGCTTCAACGGCCACGACCGCAGGGTCACCCTCGCGGCGACCTTCGTCGTCGGTGTCGATATCCCCGAGGACTTTCGCCACTTCGGCGATCATCAGGCGCTGGCCGTAGCGCGGTTTCAAGCTCTTGGCTTCGAGAAAACGCGAGTAGGCGCCCTGGATCGTGGTTTTGAGTTCAGTGCTGATCATGGATAGTCGGGCGCAAAAAACGCTGGATAAATTTTCAGTGGTTCGGATCGGCCGCTATCATACCCCGCTAATTAATCCCGCGCAGAACGGAGTACCACAATGACCGTCTTCAGCCTCGCTTACACCCTGCATGTACTGGCCGCCCTGATATGGGTTGGCGGTATGTTTTTCGCCTGGATGATCCTGCGCCCCGCCGCTGTGGCGGCACTTGAGGGCCCTGCCCGGCTCAGGTTGTGGGCGAATGTGTTTCAACGTTTTTTCGTGTGGGTATGGATGGCGGTGCTGGTTTTGCCGATCAGCGGTGTGGGACTGCTGCAACTGCGCTTCAGCGGCTTTGAAACGGCGCCGCGTTACGTGCAGGTCATGATGGGGTTGTATCTGGTGATGACGGCGTTGTTTATCCGCATCCAGGCGTTGAAGTTCCCGCAATTGCGCGCGGCGGTGGCGGCCGAGGACTGGCCGGCGGGCGCTGCTGCGCTGGGGCAGATTCGCAGGCTGGTGGGGATCAATTTGATTGTGGGGTTGGTGGTGGTGGCGATTGCTTCGGCTCGGCCGATGTTCTGAGGCGGCCTTTAATCCGCTATCGGGAGCAAGCCTCCTCCCACATTTGAAGGTATTCACAGTTCAAAATGTGGGAGGGAGCTTGCTCCCGATAGCATCAGGCCAGGCAACTCACAGCCGCTGGAGGGTCACAGACCCCGCAGGCCCGGCCGGCCCCGGCTGCCCTTCCAAACCAGGCCGGCCCTTGTCGCCGCCATCGGCGCGGTACACCACGCATCCCTTCGATTGGCCGCCCTTGCCTGGTTTACCCGCGGTACCGGCCAAGCCACCAGGCCCGCCATCGACCCAGACCTTGATGCTCTCGGCCGGGAAGTCCTGCGGCAGTTCAACCCGCACCGTCGCCCCTGCTGCACCCGGCAAACCGTCGCCGCCGTTATCACCGTTGAAACCGCGGCCGGCCGAACCCCAGGTGCAACCCGGGTCCTCACCATTGGCGCCATCGAGCCCGGCATAACCCTGGGCTCCGGCGCCGCCACGGGCGTCCACCAACAACGTTTCAGCCGTCAGCGAATTGATCCGCAACGTGAGATCGCGTCCTGCCCTGGCTGGTTTTTCATGGGTGCCCGGGGCTCCGCGCGAGGTGATCTGGCTGCCATGTTCCAACTGAGCCTGGCGCACCTGCAACTGCAGGGCGCTATTGCCCGGCACGATGGCGATGCGTGCTTCGCGGCCCAGGTGCAGTTCATCCACCGTCACCTGGCTGATCGTCGCCGGAATCAGCAAAGTGCCGTAATCCGCTACGTCCAGGCGCTCGAGTTGCAACACGCTGGTGCTGCTGGGCAGGCGCATCAATGAGTTGGTTTCGACACTGACGCTCTGGGCCAGGGCAATGGGGCTGACCAACAGGGCCAACAGAAAAACCTTACGCATCATGGGGCTCCTGACTCTTTTCAAATTGTTATCCGGGCCACAGTAACGACTTCTGCAGGCTATTTGCCAGTGAAGCATCAAAAAACTTCAGCAGCGTTTTTTCTGTCTCCCTGGCTCTAGGCCCACGGGCGCAGCCGCGCTAGTCTCTACGGCTCTGATGTGAGGATCTGTGATGACCGCCGGTATTTCTGCCCATACTCCCCAGCAAGCCTTGGCCGCGCTGCTCGACCTGCACCAGCCCAAACGCCTGTTGCTGTTGGGCGCCAGCCGCTTTCCGGCGCTGGAGGCGTTTAAACAGGCGCACCCCGACACGTTTATCGCCGTCGCCGAACCCGGTCCGCTGCCTGCGCACCTGGCGGCGCAGCGCTTTGACCTGGCGCTGGCGGTCGATTGCCTGGAACACCTTTCCAAGCCACAGGGCCTGACGCTGCTCGGCGGCATCCGCAACCTCAATGCCAGTCGCATCGCAGTGCTGGCAGACCTCGATGCCTGCGGCTGGAGAGACACCGACTTCTTCTCTTTGGCCCTGCAGGCCGGCGAGCGTTTCCAGCGCGACGAACAAGTGCTGACGCTGTTCACCTACGATCTGCTTGACTATAAACAGGTGCCGGACTGGCTCAATGCCCGCTTCTGGGCCAACCCGGAAAATTTCGGAAAGTATTGGTGGTAACCCATGAGCACACCCATTTGCCCCTGCGGCAGTGGCAACCTGCTGGATGCCTGCTGCGGCCATTACCACAACGGCCACCCGGCTCCCTGCGCCAGCGCGCTGATGCGCTCGCGCTACAGCGCCTATGTGCTGGGCCTGGTCGATTACCTGGTGGCGACCACGCTGCCGGCCCAGCAACCCGGCCTCGACCGCGCCGCCATCGCTGCCTGGAGCGCGCAGAGTACCTGGCTGGGGCTTGAGGTGGAGCGTTCCGAGGTGCTCGGCGGCCAGCCGGAACATGCCTTTGTGACCTTTACCGCTCGCTGGCATGACAGCACGGGTGAACATAGTCACCGCGAACAGTCTTCTTTCGTACAGAATGACGGGCGTTGGTACTTCATCGATCCCACCGTTGAGGTGAAGGTCGGGCGCAATGATCCGTGCCTGTGCGGCAGCGGACAAAAATTCAAGAAATGTTGCGCAGGCTACCTCTAACACCACCAGAACAGGGACACGCCATGCTTCGTATATTCAGCTTGATGCTGGCGTTGACCCTGGGTCTTACCGGCTGCGCCTCGTGGTTCGAGGACGATTCGCCGCCGCCTCACGTCTCGCTGGTCAAGGTCGAAGTGGTACGCGCCAAGTTGCTGGAGCAGAAATTCAGGCTGTATTTTCGCGTGGACAACCGCGACGACGCCGACCTCACCGTGCGCGGCCTGATCTACAAGGTCAGCCTGGGCGACTTCGTGTTGACCGAAGGTGAGTCCAACGAATGGCTCACCGTGGCGCCGCGCAGCCATGCGGTATTCAGGGTGTCGGTGCGCACCAACCTCTGGCCGCAGATCCGCGAGGTGGTGCATATGCTCAAAAACCCCGACCGGCCCGTGCCCTATCGCCTGGAGGGCGAGCTGAAAACCGGCTTGTTCATCGGTAATGACGTGCAGGTGGCCCACAATGGCGAGATAATCCCCGGCGATTTTATTCCGGAGCGACATCGATGACTCAGCAACCCCATGTCCATGGTCCTGACTGCAACCACGATCACGAGCACCATGATCACGACCACGGCCATGTCCACGGCCCCAATTGCGGCCACGCTCATCAGGAGCCGGTGCGCAATGCATTGAAGGACGTTGGCCGCAACGATCCCTGCCCCTGCGGCAGCGAGAAAAAATTCAAGAAGTGCCACGGGGTCTAAGTCACCCTGAAGCTGTAAAGGTGGGAGGGGGCTTGCGCCCGATGGCGGTGGACCAGTCAACAGATGCAGCGACTGGTACTCAGCCATCGGGCACCAGCCCCCTCCCACGTTGATGTGCGATGTTTTACCCAAAACTACCCCCGCAGGAGCTTTGCCATGGCCTCGCCAGCCCTCTTACGTTTTCTTCCCCGGTTCGGCGTTGCCGCGGCAGTGGCCAGTGCGTTAAGCCTGGCCGGTTGCCAGCTCCAGAGCACCCAGGACACCCTGCCGCCCGTTGCCGGCGTGCAGCCGCTCAAAGGCCTGGCCCAGAATGTGTCGATACGCCGCAACGCCCAGGGCATGCCGCTGATCGAGAGCAATACCTTCCACGATGCGCTGTTCAGCCTCGGCTATGTGCACGCCAGCGACCGCATCAACCAGATGGTCACCCTGCGCCTGCTGGCCCAGGGCCGTCTGGCGGAAATGGCCGGCCCTGACGTGCTGGATGTCGACCGCTTGATGCGCGCCGTCAACCTGAAAAAAAGCGCCGGCGAGCTGTATAACGCATCGAGCCCACGCCTCAAGCGCTTCTTCGAAGTGTATGCGCGCGGGGTCAATGCCTACCTGTTCCGCTACCGCGACAAGCTGCCGCCGGACCTGGCCCAGACCGGCTACAAGCCCGAATACTGGAAGCCGGAAGATTCGGCACTGTTGTTCTGCCTGCTCAATTTCAGCGAGTCGGCCAACCTGCAGGAGGAGCTGTCCTCGCTGGTGCTGGCGCAAAAAGTCGGCGTCGACAAACTCGCCTGGCTCACCCCCAGCGCGCCGGACGAACCCATCCCGCTGGCCGAGGCAGAGAAGCTCAAGGGCGTGAACCTCAGCCAGATCACCGGCCTCGCCGGGCTGGACACGGTCAGCCAGCAGTTGAGCACGCTCAATGCGCTGGCGGTGACCACCTCGAGCAACTGGGCAATCGGCCCGCAACGCAGCCGCAGCGGCAAGAGCCTGTTGGCCAACGACCTCGCGGCCCAGCCGCAAGCGCCGTCGCCGTGGAGCTACGTGCAGATCCGCGCGCCGAAATACCAGGCCGCGGGCGCCTCGATTGCCGGCCTGCCGACCCTGCTGTCCGGTTTCAACGGCAAAGTGGCGTGGAGCATGAGCACGGTCAAGGGCGACACTCAGGACCTGTTCCTGGAGAAGGTCAAACGCCAGGGCAGCGCGTTGTACTACGAGAACAACGGCAAGTGGCTGCCGGCCGGCGTGCGTAACGAAACGTTCTTCATCAAAGGCCGTGGCTCGATTCGTGAAGTGGTGTACGAAACCCGCCACGGAGCCCTGCTCAACAGCAGCCAGGCACTCACCAGTGGTTTTGGCCTGGCCCTGCAAACGGCCGACCTCAAGGACGACAAGAGCCTGGACGCGTTCTTCGACCTGTCCCGCGCGCAAAACATCGGCAAGGCGTCGGACGCCACCCGCGAAATCCGTGCGATTGCGCTGAACATGGTGTTCGCCGACGCCAGCAGCATTGGCTGGCAGGTCACCGGCCGCTTCCCCAACCGCCGCGAAGGCGAAGGCCTGCTGCCCTCGCCGGGCTGGGACACGCGCTTTGACTGGGACGGCTACGCCGACGCGATGCTGCACCCTTATGACCAGGACCCGGTCCAGGGCTGGATCGGCACCGCCAACCAGCGCACCGCGCCGCGTGGCTATGGCATGCAACTGTCCAATTCCTGGGACGCACCGGAGCGCAGCGAGCGCCTGGCGCAACTGGCCAACGCCGGCAAGCATGACAGCCGCAGCATGATCGCCATGCAGTACGACCAGACCACCCCATTCGCCGCCAAGCTCAAGACCATGTTCCAGGCGCCAGGCATGGCCCAGCCCTTGAAACAGGCGATTGCTGCGCTGCCTGCGGCCGAACAGGCCAAGGCGCGTGAAGCGCTGGGCCGCCTGATGGCGTTCGATGGGCGCCTTGCGCCATCCTCCGCCGACGCGGCGATCTACGAGCTGTTCCTGCAAGAGAGTACGCGGCAGATCTTCCTCGACGAACTCGGCCCGGATACCAGCGCCAGTTGGAAAGCCTTTGTCAGCAATGCCAACCTCTCTTACTCGGCCAACGCCGACCACCTGCTGGGCCGCGAAGACAGTCCGTTCTGGGACGATGTGCGCACGGCGCAAAAAGAAGACAAGCCCACTATCCTTGCCCGCAGCCTCGCCGCCGCGATCAGTGCCGGCGACAGCCAACTGGGCACTGATCACAAGGCCTGGCAGTGGGGCAAACTGCACAGCACCACCTGGAAGAGCACCAGTGGCCAGGTCATCCGTGGCCCGTTTGCCAGTGGTGGCGACCACAACACCCTGAACCCGGCGCCGTACAGCTGGGGCCAGAGTTTCGACACCACGCAGGTGCCGGCACTGCGCATGATTGTCGACTTCGGTCAGGTGGAACCGATGCTGGGCCAGGGCGGCAGCGGCCAGTCCGGCAACCCGGCCAGCCCCGACTATGCCAATGGCATCGACCCGGCGCTCAAGGCGCAGTACCTGAGCTTCCCGATGCAGCCGCAGAACTTCGAAAAGGTGTATGGCAAAAACCGGCTCACCCTGACGCCTGGCAAGTAACCCGGAAACTGAAGAAACCGAGTCACCATGTGGGAGGGGGCCTGCTCCCGATAGCAAAGTGTCAGTCACTGCATTTATTGACTGATCCACCGCTATCGGGAGCAAGCCCCCTCCCACCGTTGAACCCCATGCATTCAGATAGAACTTACCCGCGCGCCCCCGCCTCAAAATAGACAAGCCCACCTCCCCGGTCACCCCATGGACCTTGTCATCGCCCGCCCCGAAGGCCTCTACTGCCCCGCCGGAGATTTCTACATCGACCCCTGGCGCCCGGTGGAACGCTCCGTCATCACCCATGCCCATGGCGACCACGCCCGCACCGGCAACCAGCATTACCTGGCTGCGGCGCCCGGCGAAGGCATTCTGCGCTCGCGCCTGGGCCAGGACATCAACTTGCAAACCCTGGCCTACGGCGAACGGCTGGTGCACCACGGCGTCACCCTGAGTTTTCATCCGGCCGGGCACGTACTCGGCTCGGCCCAGGTGCGCCTCGAATACCAGGGTGAAGTCTGGGTCGCATCCGGCGATTACAAGGTCGAACCCGACGGCACCTGCGCGCCGTTCGAACCGGTGCGCTGCCACACGTTCATCACCGAATCCACCTTCGGCCTGCCGATCTACCGCTGGCAGCCCCAGGCGCAGATCTTCGCCGGCATCAACGACTGGTGGCAGGCCAACGTCGCCGCCGGCAAGGCCAGCGTGCTGTTCTGTTATTCCTTCGGCAAGGCCCAGCGCATTCTGCACGGCATTGACGCGAGCATCGGCCCGATCCTCAGCCATGGCGCCGTCGAGCCCTTGAACCGGGTGTACCGCGAGGCCGGCATTTACATTCCCGAAACCCTTTACGCAGGTGACTTCAAAAAAACCGACCCGCTGTTGCGCAAGGCGCTGATCATTGCTCCGCCATCGGCTGGCGGCAGCAGCTGGATCAAGCGCTTTGGCGACTACAGCGACGCCTTCGCCAGCGGCTGGATGCGCCTGCGCGGCACACGGCGGCGGCGCGGGGTGGACCGGGGGTTTGTGCTGTCCGACCACGCCGATTGGCCGGGCTTGCTGTGGGCCATCGAACAAACCGGCGCCGAACGGGTGATGGTCACCCACGGCTCGGTGGGTGTATTGGTGCGCCACCTGCGGGAAAAAGGCCTGGATGCCCAGGGCTTCACCACCGAATACGGTGACGACGAAGAAGAGGCCACCGCATGAAGGCCTTCGCCGAGCTGTACGCCAACCTCGACGCCACCACCTCCAGCAATGCCAAGCTGGCTGCATTGCAAGCCTACTTCCTGCAGGCGCCGCCAGAGGATGCCGCCTGGGCGGTGTACTTTTTATCCGGTGGCCGACCCCGGCAACTGGTGCCGACGCGCCTTTTAAGGGACATGGCCACGCAAGCGTCAGGCATCGAAGCCTGGCTGTTCGAAGAGAGCTACCAATCGGTCGGGGACCTGGCCGAGACCATTTCCCTGCTGTTGCCCGAATCCACCTACACCTCGCAGGATGGCCTGGCCGTTTGGCTGGAAGAAAAACTGTTGCCCCTGCGCGGCCTGTCGCCAATGGACCTGGCCGAACGCCTGCCCGCGCTGTGGACACAGCTGGACCAGCCCAGCCTGATGGTGTGCATCAAGCTGATCACCGGCAGCTTTCGCGTCGGCGTGTCCAAGCTACTGGTCACCCGTGCCCTTGCCGCCATGGCCGATCTGGACAGCAAGCGCGTGGCGCAGCGGCTGGTGGGCTACACCGATTTGTCCAATCGTCCTACGGCCGAAGGCTACCTCAAGCTGATTGCGCCTGAATCATCCGACGAACACGCGCAACGCGGCGGGCAGCCCTATCCGTTTTTTCTGGCCCATGGCCTGTCGCAGCCGGTCGAGCAATTCGACACGCTGCTCGGCTCGCCGACTGACTGGCAAGTGGAATGGAAGTGGGACGGCATCCGCGCACAACTGGTCAAGCGCGAAGGCCGTTTGTGGGTCTGGTCGCGAGGTGAGGAACTGGTGACCGAGCGCTTTCCCGAGCTGCACAGCCTGGTCAGCGGCCTGCCGGACGGCACGGTGATCGACGGCGAGATTGTGGTGTGGAAAGGCGCGGTGCAACCCTTTGCCCTGCTGCAACAGCGCATTGGTCGCAAGACGTTGAGCAAAAAAGTCCTGGAGGATGCCCCGGTCGCGGTACTCGCCTACGACCTGCTGGAATATCAGGGCGAAGACTGGCGCAACCATGTCCAGGCCGAACGCCGCGCGCAACTCGAACAGGTCATCCGCGCGTGCGACCAGCCCGTGCTGCTGCCCTCGCCGTTGTTGCAGGCCGACACCTGGGAAGCACTGGCCGAACAGCGTGAAGCTTCGCGCAGTCTTGGCGTGGAAGGCATGATGCTCAAGGATCGCAAAGGCCTCTACGGCGTTGGCCGCACCAAGGACATGGGCCTGTGGTGGAAGTGGAAAGTCGATCCGTTCAGCGTCGATGCCGTTTTGATCTACGCCCAACGCGGCCACGGCCGCCGCGCCAGTCTGTACAGCGACTACACCTTCGCCGTGTGGGACGGGCCGCCCGGCACCGAGCGCACGCTGGTGCCGTTTGCCAAGGCCTATTCGGGACTGACCGACGAAGAAATGCGCAAGGTCGACGCCATCGTGCGCAAGACCACCGTGGAAAAATTCGGCCCGGTCAGCAGCGTGACGCCGAGCATGGTGTTCGAGCTGGGGTTTGAAGGTATTGCCCTGTCCAAGCGGCACAAGAGCGGGATTGCGGTGAGATTTCCACGGATGCTGCGCTGGCGCCAGGACAAGGCGGTGGAGGAAGCCGATAACCTGGCCACCCTGCAGGACCTCCTCGCCTGATACAAATCCCTGTGGGAGCAAGCCCCTCCCACAATTTGATCCTCGTTAATGGTCCGAATGAGTGCACGGTATTTTCGATGCCCATTTTTGGGCATCGCCTACACTCCCAACGCCCTCGCCTTGCCTTTTAAAACGCTCATTCGGAACTATGGTGCAGAAATTGCTACTTGAGAGCCGTCTGACACCGTTCAGTAACAGTCCTAAACGCGCCACAAGCGCTTATCTTGGTTTCCAGGGATTACCTAATGAAAAAAGCATTGCTGACCCTTTCTGCACTGGCCCTGTGCATGGCCGCCGGTGTAGCCACGGCCAAGGAATACAAGGAATTGCGTTTTGGTGTGGATCCTTCTTACGCGCCGTTTGAATCCAAGGCCGCCGATGGCAGCCTGGTGGGCTTTGATATCGACCTGGGCAACGCGATCTGCGCGGAACTGAAGGTCAAGTGCAAATGGGTCGAAAGCGATTTCGACGGCATGATCCCGGGCCTCAACGCCAACAAGTTCGATGGCGTAATTTCGTCGATGACCGTGACTGCAGCTCGTGAAAAGGCGATCGACTTCTCCAATGAGCTGTTCTCGGGCCCGACCTCCCTGGTGTTCAAGAAAGGCGCAGGGTTCTCTACGCCGGAGTCCCTCAAGGGCAAATCCGTGGGCTACGAGCAGGGCACCATCCAGGAAGCCTACGCCAAGGCCGTACTGGATAAGGCCGGTGTGACCACCAAGGCCTACGCCAACCAGGACCAGGTGTACGCCGACCTGACCTCCGGTCGTCTGGACGCTTCGGTGCAGGACATGCTGCAAGCCGAACTGGGCTTTCTGAAGTCGCCGGCCGGCGCCGGTTACGAAGTCAGCGCCGCCATCGACGACCCGTTGCTGCCGTCGAAAACCGCGATCGGTATCAAAAAAGGTAACAAAGACCTCAAGGCCCTGCTCGATAAAGGTATCAAAGCGTTACACGATGATGGCACCTACGCCACCATCCAGAAGAAACACTTCGGCGACCTGAACCTGTACAGCGGTAAATAACACGCTGGCGCCCATCGCTTTGCGGTGGGCGCTTTTTTATCGCCATAGGTCCTGAATTCATGTTTGAAGATCTTCTGAACACCCTGGGGCTGACTGCCTTCAGCTTGAAAGGGTTCGGCCCGCTGTTGCTGCAAGGTACGTGGATGACCATCAAGTTGTCGGTCGCTTCCCTGGCCGTCAGCGTCCTGCTGGGCCTGCTCGGTGCCAGTGCCAAATTGTCCAGCCTGCACCTGCTGCGCATTCCTGCCCAGCTTTACACCACCCTGATTCGCGGCGTGCCCGACCTGGTGCTGATGCTGCTGATTTTCTACAGCCTGCAAATCTGGCTGACCGGTTTTACCGACTTCATGGAATGGGACTACATCGAGATCGACCCATTCAGCGCCGGGGTCATCACCCTGGGCTTTATCTACGGTGCGTACTTCACCGAGACGTTTCGCGGCGCGATCCTCGCCGTGCCCCGTGGCCAACTGGAAGCCGCGACCGCCTACGGGCTCAAGCGCGGGCAACGCTTTCGCTACGTGACCTTCCCGCAGATGATGCGTTTTGCCCTGCCGGGCATCGGCAATAACTGGATGGTGATGCTCAAGGCCACGGCGCTGGTGTCGATCATCGGCCTGGCCGACCTGGTCAAGGCCGCCCAGGATGCCGGCAAGAGCACGTATCAACTGTTCTATTTTCTGGTCATCGCCGCGTTGATCTACCTGCTGATCACCAGCGCGTCCAATTTCGTCCTGCGCCGGCTTGAACGGCGCTACTCGGCAGGCTCACGGGAGGCAGTGCGATGATCGAGCTCCTGCAGGAATACTGGCGCCCCTTCCTTTATAGCGACGGCCAGCACATCACCGGGCTGGCCATGACCCTGTGGCTGCTGAGCGCGGCGCTGGTCATCGGGTTTATCGTGTCGATCCCGCTGTCCATCGCGCGGGTGTCGCCCAAACGCCGGGTGCGCTGGCCGGTGCAGTTCTACACCTATCTGTTTCGTGGCACGCCGCTCTATATCCAGTTGCTGATCTGCTACACCGGTATCTACAGCATCGCAGCGGTACGCGAGCAGCCGCTGCTGGGGGCGTTCTTTCGCGATGCGATGAACTGCACCATCCTCGCCTTCGCCCTCAACACCTGCGCGTACACCACCGAGATTTTCGCTGGCGCCATTCGCAGCATGGCCCACGGTGAAGTGGAGGCGGCCAAGGCTTACGGCCTCAGCGGCTGGAAGCTGTATGCCTATGTGATCATGCCGTCGGCCCTGCGCCGTTCGCTGCCTTACTACAGCAACGAAGTGATTTTGATGCTGCACTCGACCACCGTGGCGTTTACCGCAACCGTGCCAGACATTCTCAAAGTCGCACGGGACGCCAACTCGGCCACCTACATGACCTTTCAATCGTTCGGCATCGCCGCGCTGATCTATCTGACGGTGACCTTCGCCCTGGTCGGTCTGTTTCGACTGGCGGAGCGTCGCTGGCTGGCCTTCCTCGGGCCGAGCCGCTAAGGAGTGTTCATGCGTCATCAGGTACATGATCTGATCGCGCCGGTGCCCGGCACGGCGCGGCAGATTCACAGTTTTCACTTCGGCCCGGAACAGGCCGTCGGCAAAATCTACATCCAGTCGTCGCTGCACGCTGATGAGCTGCCAGGCATGCTGGTGGCCTGGCATCTGAAACAGCGCCTGGCCGAGCTGGCGGCAGCCGGGCGCCTGCGCAGCGAAATCGTGCTGGTGCCCATCGCCAATCCGGCCGGCCTGGAACAAGTGTTGATGGACACCCCGCTGGGACGCTACGAGCTGGAAAGCGGGCAGAACTTCAATCGCCATTTTGTCGACCTCAGTGCGCAGGTCGGCGACCAGGTGGAGGCGCTGCTGGACGACGATCCCCGGCGCAATGTGGAGCGTGTGCGCACCGCGCTGTCAGGCGCCCTGGCCGAGCAAACCGCCGACACCCAGTTGCAGTCCCAACGTTTGGTGCTGCAACGCCTGGCCTGCGATGCCGACATGGTGCTGGACCTGCATTGCGACTTCGAAGCCGTGGCGCACCTGTACACCACGCCCGAGGCCTGGCCGCAGGTGGAGCCGCTAGCACGCTATATCGGCAGCGAAGCCAACCTGCTGGCCACCGACTCGGGCGGGCAGTCCTTCGACGAGTGTTTCACGCTGGTGTGGTGGCAGTTGCAGCAACGCTTCGGCGAGCGCTTTCCGCTGCCCATGGGCAGTTTTGCGGTCACCGTCGAGCTGCGCGGCCAGGGTGACGTCAACCACGGCCTGGCCAGCCTCGACTGCCAGGCGATCATCGACTACCTGATTCACTTCGGCGCAATTGCCGGCCAGGCGCCGCCGCTGCCCGACCTGCCCTACCCGGCCAGCCCGCTGGCGGGCGTGGAACCGGTGGCCACGCCAGTGGGCGGCTTGCTGGTGTACAGCGTCCTGCCGGGGGAATACCTGCACGCCGGGCAACGGATCGCCGAGATCATCGACCCCATTACCGACCGCGTAACGCCCGTGCACTGCCGGCACGCAGGCCTGCTTTACGCCCGTTCGCTGCGCCGCATGGCCACTGCCGGGATGGTCATCGGCCATGTCGCAGGCGCAAAGGCCTACCGCAGCGGCTATCTACTTTCGCCTTGAGGATGCACGCCCCATGTACAAACTGACCGTTGAAGGCCTGCATAAAAGCTATGGCGACAATCAAGTGCTCAAAGGCGTCACGCTCAAGGCCAATACCGGTGACGTGATCAGCCTGATCGGCGCCAGCGGCTCGGGCAAGAGCACGTTTTTGCGCTGCATCAACTTTCTGGAAACCCCCGACGACGGCGCCATGACCCTGGATGGCAAGGCGATCCGCATGGTCAGTGACCGCCACGGCATGCGCGTGGCCGACGATGCCGAGTTGCAGCGCCTGCGCACGCGGCTGGCGATGGTATTCCAGCACTTCAACCTGTGGAGCCACATGAGCGTGCTGGAAAACATCACCATGGCCCCGCGCCGGGTGCTGGGTTGCAGCAAAAAGGACGCCGAAGAGCGTGCCCGCCGCTACCTGGACAAGGTCGGCCTGCCGGCTCGGGTGGCCGATCAATACCCGGCCTTCCTCTCCGGCGGCCAGCAACAGCGGGTGGCCATCGCCCGCGCCCTGGCCATGGAGCCGGAAGTGATGCTGTTCGACGAACCCACCTCGGCCCTCGACCCCGAACTGGTGGGCGAAGTGCTCAAGGTGATCCAGGGCCTGGCCGAGGAAGGCCGCACCATGATCATGGTGACCCACGAGATGAGTTTTGCGCGCAAGGTATCGAGCCAGGTGCTGTTCCTGCATCAGGGACGAGTGGAAGAGGAAGGCACGCCGGACGCGGTGCTGGGCAATCCGCAGAGCGAGCGTCTGCAGCAATTTTTGAGTGGCAACTTGAAGTAAACCTTTATGCCGCGCGAAGGGTCTGTGGAATAGACCCTTCAGGACGTCAGCTGCCGCATGGCAAAACCCCACGACTTCGCCAGGCAATGGTTCGCCGCCAAGGGTTGGAAGCCCTTCGCGTTTCAGAAAGACGTGTGGGCGGCGGTCAAGCAGGGCCGGTCCGGCCTGTTGCACGCCAGCACTGGAGCCGGCAAGACCTACGCCTTGTGGTTCGCCGCGCTCAACCGCCTGGCCATCACGCGTCCGCCGGCCACCGGTAAACGCAAGCCGCCAGCCGAACCGCTGAGCGTGCTGTGGATCACCCCCATGCGTGCGCTGGCCGCCGACACCGCCCGCGCCCTCGAAGCACCGCTTGCTGACTTGCAGATCCCCTGGAGCGTCGGCCTGCGCACCGGCGATACCAGCAACAGCGAACGCGCCCGCCAGACCCGCCGCCAGCCCACTGCGCTGGTCACCACCCCGGAAAGCCTGACCCTGATGCTCGCCCGCGCTGACAGCGAGGCCAGCCTGGGGCACCTGCGCATGGTGATCGTGGATGAATGGCATGAATTGATCGGCAACAAGCGCGGCGTGCAGCTGCAATTGGCGTTGGCCCGCTTGCGGCGCTGGCACCCTGAATTGATGGTGTGGGGCATTTCCGCGACCCTGGGCAATCAGGCCCACGCGCTGGAGGTTTTGGTCCCACAGGGCGATGGGATCAATGTGCAAGGGCAGACTGCCAAGCAATTGATCATTGACACGCTGTTGCCGCCCGTCACCGAACGTTTCCCATGGGCCGGGCATATTGGCTTGAAAATGCTGCCGCAAGTGGTGGCCGAAGTGGACTCGAGCAGCAGTTGCCTGGTGTTCACCAATACCCGTGCGCAATCGGAGATCTGGTACCAGGCCTTGCTGGACGCGCGGCCGGACTGGGCCGGTTTGATCGCCCTGCACCACGGCTCACTGTCGCGGGAAACCCGTGACTGGGTGGAGCGCGCCTTGAAAGACGGGCAGCTCAAGGCCGTGGTGTGTACGTCGAGCCTGGACCTGGGCGTGGACTTTTTACCGGTGGAGCGCGTGCTGCAGATCGGCTCGGCCAAAGGCGTGGCGCGCCTGATGCAACGCGCCGGGCGCTCCGGCCATGCGCCGGGGCGGCCGTCACGGGTGACGCTGGTACCGACCCATAGCCTGGAGCTGGTCGAGGCCGCGGCGGCGCAGGATGCAATCGCCGAACGGCGCATCGAGGCGCGGGAATCGCCCCACAAGCCATTGGATGTACTCGTACAACACCTGGTGAGCATGGCCTTGGGCGGCGGCTTTACGCCAGATGCCTTGCTGGCCGAAGTTCGCGCTGCCTGGGCGTACCGCGAACTCACGGAGGAGGACTGGGCCTGGGCGCTGGGCTTTGTGCGCCACGGCGGCCTGTCGCTGACCGCCTACCCGGATTACCGCCGCGTGGAACCGGACGAACATGGCATCTGGCGCGTGCCCGATGCGCGCCTGGCGCGGCGTCATCGCATGAGCGTGGGCACTATCGTCAGCGATGCGAGTATCCATCTCAAATACTGGAGCAAGGGCGGCGGCGGCAAGAATCTGGGCAGTGTCGAGGAAGGTTTTATTGCGCGGCTCAAGCCGGGGGACGGGTTTCTGTTTGCCGGCCGCTTGCTGGAACTGGTGCGCGTGGAGAACATGACCGCCTACGTGCGCCGCAGCACCGCGAAAAAAGCCGCCGTGCCGCGCTGGAATGGCGGGCGCATGCCGCTTTCCAACGAGCTGGCGCAGGCGGTGGTCGAACGCTTTGACGCGGCGGCGCATGGGCGCTTCGACGGCCCGGAGATGCAAGCGGTGCAACCGTTGCTGCAAACGCAATTGCGCTGGTCGGGCCTGCCCACCCACGATCACCTGCTGGCCGAAGCGCTGAAGTCGCGCGAGGGCTGGCATCTGTTTCTCTACCCTTTCGCCGGCCGTCAGGTGCACCTGGGACTGGCAAGCCTGCTGGCATGGCGGGTCAGCCAGCAACAGCCGGTGACGTTTTCGATTGCGGTGAACGATTACGGGCTGGAGCTGCTGAGCGCCACCGAGGTGCACTGGCCACGTCTATTGAACGAGGCCCTGCTGAGCCCGGAGCATCTGCTGGCGGACGTCGCCGCAAGCCTGAATGCAGGGGAACTGGCGCTGCGCCGCTTTCGCGAGATCGCGCGGATTGCCGGGCTGGTGTTTGCCGGATACCCGGGAGCGCCGAAGAGTACCCGGCAGGTGCAGGCCTCCAGCGGTTTGTTTTTCGAGGTGTTCAAGCAATACGATCCGCACAACCTGCTGCTGACCCAGGCCGGGGAAGAAGTCCTGCGTGATGAGTTGGATATTCGACGGTTGGAAGAGACGTTGCTGCATCTGTCGTCGCTCAAACGCGACCTGCATATGATTGAGCGGCCTACCCCGCTCGCCTTTCCGCTGCTGGTGGAACGGATGCGCGAGAGCATGAGTTCGGAAAAACTGTCGGAGCGCATTGCGCGGATGGTCAAGGACCTGGAAAAAGTCGCGGATAACGGGAAACGTTGATGTATTGCTCAGTCACGCTTGAGGGGGAAGAACTCTGGCTGCTGGCGGACAAGGCCGTGTACTGGCCCGCCCGCCGTACACTGCTGATTGCCGACGCGCATTTTGGCAAGGCATCGGCCTACCGCAGCCTCGGGCAACCGGTGCCGCAAGGGACCACCACGGCCAATCTGCACAGGCTTGACCGTGTGCTAAGCGGGTTTGCCTGCGAACAGGTGATCTTTCTGGGTGATTTTCTGCATGGCCCCGGCTCCCACGCCAGCGGAACACTGGGCACCTTAAGGGCCTGGCGTGATCGCACGCCTGATCTGGCCATGACGCTGATTCGCGGCAATCACGATAAACGTGCAGGCGATCCACCTGCAGATCTACGTATTGAGGTGGTCACCGAACCGCTTCTGATGGGCCCCTTCGCTCTGCAACACGAACCGGACGCCCACCCCAGCCACCACGTGCTGGCGGGGCATGTGCATCCGGTGTATCGATTGCGCGGCAAGGGCCGGCAAAGCCTGCGCCTGCCGTGCTTTCTGATAGGCACGCAGGTCAGCCTGCTGCCGGCCTTCGGCGCATTTACTGGTGGCTATGCGGTTGAGCAGGACGTTGATCGCCGACTGTTTGTGATCGGCGATCACGAGGTGTGGCCCGTTCAGTGAGGCACTGACCGGCCGCGCGTCTATCAGGCGACAGGTGCGGGCGGTGGCTCATCCGGGAGGACGGGCTCGCCTGGCTCGGTCGGCTGGGGATAATCCGGTTCAGGTTGGCCGGGAATGCCACCCGCGTGAGCAGGGTTGGCCATCAGGGACCAGGCTAAAACACCAATCTGGTTGGGTTCAAGCCGGGCAAGTTCAGCGCTGATTCGCGGGTCAATCTTCATAAGGTACTCCTCAAGCGTGGCTCGGCGCGCTTTACACGCACCGAGGCAGTACACCCAATAGAGTCACTTCTTGCAGACTAATTCCCTTAACGTGTAAGACCTTTCGATCAAGCGCGTGGGAGAGTGACGCCACGCTGGCCCTGGTACTTGCCGCCACGGTCCTTGTAGGACACTTCACAGGCTTCATCGGACTGCAGGAACAGCATCTGCGCGACACCTTCATTTGCGTAGATTTTCGCCGGCAGCGTGGTGGTGTTGGAGAACTCCAGGGTCACATGGCCTTCCCACTCCGGCTCAAGCGGCGTCACGTTGACGATAATGCCGCAACGCGCGTAAGTGCTTTTGCCCAGGCAGATGGTCAACACGTCGCGGGGGATACGGAAGAACTCCACGGTACGCGCCAGCGCGAAAGAGTTGGGCGGGATGATGCACACGTCGCTCTTGATATCGACGAAGCTCTTTTCGTCGAAGTTCTTTGGGTCGACAGTGGCCGAATTGATGTTGGTGAACACCTTGAATTCGTCGGCGCAACGCACGTCGTAGCCGTAGCTGGAAACACCGTACGAGATCACGCGGTCATTGCCTTCGCCACGGATCTGGCGCTCGACGAAGGGTTCGATCATGCCGTGCTCTTGCGCCATGCGGCGAATCCACTTGTCCGATTTGATGCTCATGGCGGGTGTCCTGAATAGCGAGGTAGAAAAAAGGCTGTGGGGCATCTTACCGGGGCCGGCGATGGGGTTCAAAGGGCGCGGGGCATTTCTTCGCGGCTGCGCGCGTGGCTGCAGGCCACAGCCAGCGGGGGCGGGCTCTGACTGCCGCAAGAGCGCGCTGTAAATACCGCCGCCAGTCACGAATTTATAGAAACCTGTGGAAATACCATTGGCACGTCCCGGAAAAACGGTTAAGGTGGCGTCACTGTGTTGCTTGTGTCACTGAGAATCTCTACACGATATGTTGAATTTCGATCCAACCATCTCCAAGAATTTTTCCTGCTCTTTGCACTCAGTCTCGGCCAGGGCTTTTCCTGAGTCGCAGTTAACTTTGTTCAAGGAGTTACACCATGTCTAATCGCCAAACTGGTACCGTTAAGTGGTTCAACGATGAAAAAGGCTTCGGCTTCATCACTCCACAATCCGGTGACGACCTGTTCGTTCACTTCAAAGCTATCCAATCCGACGGCTTCAAAAGCCTGAAAGAAGGCCAACAGGTTTCTTTCATCGCTACCCGCGGTCAGAAAGGCATGCAAGCTGAAGAAGTTCAAGTTATCTAACTTGTACTGACTCAGTCGAAAAGACCCCGCCCTTAAAAGCGGGGTTTTTTTATGCCTGGAATTTGGCCTTTGCGCCATGGAATGCCGCGCACAAAAATGGGAGGGGGCTTGCTCCCGATAGCGGTGGCACAGTCGCTACAATCGGTGACTGTTTCACTGCAATCGGGAGCAAGCTCCCTCCCACATTTTGTACTGCGTTACTACTGGAACAACGACTCGCTCGACAAGCCATTCTTCTCCAGGATCTCGCGCAAGCGCTTGAGACCCTCCACCTGGATCTGCCGCACCCGCTCGCGCGTCAGGCCGATCTCCAGGCCTACGTCTTCCAGGGTGCTGCTCTCATGGCCACGCAGGCCAAAGCGGCGAATCACCACCTCGCGCTGCTTGTCCGTAAGCTCGGACAGCCACTGGTCAATGCTTTGCGAAAGGTCATCATCCTGCAACAGCTCGCAGGGGTCTGTCGGACGATCATCGGTCAGGGTGTCCAGCAGGGTTTTATCCGAGTCCGGCCCCAGCGAGACATCGACCGAAGACACCCGCTCGTTAAGGCCCAGCATGCGCTTGACCTCCGCGACTGGCTTCTCCAGCAGGTTGGCGATTTCTTCGGGCGAAGGTTCATGATCGAGTTTTTGTGTCAGCTCACGTGCCGCCCGCAGGTAGACGTTGAGCTCTTTGACCACATGGATCGGCAGACGAATTGTACGGGTCTGATTCATGATCGCCCGTTCGATGGTCTGGCGGATCCACCAGGTGGCATAGGTGGAAAACCGAAAGCCTCGCTCAGGGTCGAACTTTTCCACCGCGCGAATCAGGCCGAGGTTGCCCTCCTCGATCAGGTCCAGCAAGGACAGCCCACGATTGACGTAACGTCGGGCGATTTTCACCACCAGCCGCAGGTTGCTTTCAATCATGCGTTTGCGCCCGGCCGGATCACCCTTTTGCGACAACCGCGCAAAATGGACTTCTTCTTCGGGGGTCAACAGAGGGGAAAAACCGATTTCATTGAGGTACAGCTGCGTCGCATCAAGCGCCCGCGTGTAGTCAATGTATTTGTGTTGCTTTAATGCGGAAGCGTTCTTGGATTTGGTACGAACTGAAGGTGTTGCAGGTCCCTCATTCGACATCGATTCCATAGCGATATCGGTCTCCATAAGGAGAACCTCATCGTCGATGTCCAACTCCGGCGCTTCTTTACTGAGAGCCATTGTTATAGTCCTTTGGTGAGTTCGACCTCAAGCTCAAGCGGCGCCTTTATCCTTGGCAACGCTGGAGCCTGTTCCTTCTACGTGAGGGAACAGGCTGGTAACACATCAACGACGGGGTAGGAATTGCAGCGGATCGACGGGCTTCCCTTGACGGCGAATCTCAAAATGCAGTTTCACCCGGTCTGTCCCCGTTGACCCCATTTCAGCAATCGTCTGTCCGACCTTGACCTGCTGCCCCTCCCGAACCAACAGCCTGCGGTTGTGACCGTAAGCACTGACGTAGGTGTCACTGTGCTTGATGATGACCAGCTCGCCGTAGCCCCGTAAACCACTCCCGGCGTAAACCACTGTCCCATCAGACGCAGCTAAAACAGGCTGTCCCAAATCCCCGGCGATATCAATGCCTTTATTCAAACTGCCGTTTGAAGAGAATTTTCCAATTAACACGCCGTTTGAAGGCCATCCCCAGCCCTTCGGCGCAGGGCCCGCAGGGGGCAGCGGCGCGGGAGCGGGCCTGTTTGCGACAGTCGGTGCCGCAGTGCCGGCAGGCCGAGTGGTAATAGTGGTCTTGCTTGAGGAGGATGACGAAGAGCCGCTGCTTGTCACCACGGACACGGGCGCGGAACCGCTCCGGCCGTCGAAGCGAATCGTCTGTCCCGGATGGATGGTATAGGGCACGGGAATATTGTTGCGAGCTGCGAGTGCCTTGTAGTCCCAACCATAACGAAAGGCGATCGAGAACATCGTATCGCCCTTGCGCACCACATATTGCCCGGTGGTGACCGTAGGTTTCTGCGGCACCGCCTTGGTACGGTCAACGACCCGTGCGCCGCCGCTTGGCGTGCTGGAGCAGGCTGCCAGTAACGAACTCAAGACAAGGCCAAGCACCAGTCGCTGAAAGCTAGTTTTACTCATACGCTGCGCAAGACCTGTGAGACTCACCCGCCGCTCCCTTTGATGGTGGCTGAACATGAATGCCTGTATCAGGCTTGAAAGATGCCGCAAGTATAACTGGGCATTGGCTTTTTACCGGTACACGGCGCAAACGAAAGACTCATCGTGTTAACCACCAACGCTTGATCATCGTGATTCGATAGACCCCGCTGTAAGACACATCCCACGCAACGGAATTCACTGCCCGCCCATAAATGATCAGGCCAGCGGCCCATTGAGCAACGGCACGAAGCGTACCGCCCCAAGCACATGTCGGGAGAAGCCGTCGTCCTCACGGATAATCAGCATCAATTGCTGCACTTCACCAGCCCCCACCGGGATCACCAGGCGTCCACCGGGGGCCAGTTGATCAAGCAATGCCTGCGGGACATCCGTGGCCACAGCCGTAACGATAATGCCGTTATACGGCGCCAATGCTGGCCAGCCTTCCCAGCCATCGCCCCAGCGAAACACCACGTTGCGCAGGTTCAACTCAACCAGGCGCTCCTTGGCACGGTCCTGCAACACCTTGATGCGCTCCACCGAGAACACCCGCTCCACCAACTGCGACAGCACGGCAGTCTGGTAGCCCGAACCGGTGCCGATCTCCAGCACTTTGTCCAGTGGGCCCGCCGCCAGCAACAGCTCGCTCATGCGCGCAACCATGTAAGGCTGGGAAATGGTCTGGTTATGGCCGATCGGCAACGCGGTGTCTTCGTAGGCGCGATGCGCCAGGGCTTCATCGACAAACAGATGGCGAGGCGTGCGCCGAATCACTTCCAGCACCTGGGCGTTGGACAGGCCCTCTTCATACAGGCGCTGGATCAAACGCTCGCGGGTGCGCTGGGAGGTCATCCCGATGCCGCGACGCAGCAGGTCGTCCTGTTCACGAGCCATCAGCGCAGCCCCTCCAGCCAGCCATCGAGACGACTGAAGGCATCACTGAAGGTGCGATCAAATTGCAACGGGGTAATCGAAACATAACCTTGCATCACCGCATGAAAGTCCGTGCCTTCGCCACCGTCTTCGGCATCGCCGGCTGCGGCAATCCAGTAGCCTTCCTTGCCACGCGGATCAACCACTTTCAGCGGTGCCGCTGCGCGGGCCCGATGGCCCAGACGCGTGAGCCGGATACCGCGGATATGGTCGAGGGGCAAGTTGGGAATATTGACGTTGAGCACTGTGCGCGGCGGCAAATCGAGGGAAGCATGCGCCTCGACCAGCTTGCGCGCGAAATGGGCGGCCGTGGGCAGGTTGTCCAGCTGGCGCGACGCCAGAGAGAACGCGAACGAGGTTCGCCCGAGGAAACGCCCTTCAAGCGCCGCGCCGACAGTGCCGGAATACAGCACGTCGTCACCGAGGTTGGCGCCGAGGTTGATGCCCGACACGATCAGGTCCGGCTGCGGCTGCAGCAGGCTGTTGATCGCCAGGTGCACGCAATCGGTGGGCGTACCGTTCACGCTGATGAAACCATTGGCGAGGACGTGCGGGTGCAGCGGACGGTCAAGTGTCAGCGAACAGCTGGCACCACTTTTGTCCTGGTCGGGGGCAACCACCACGCACTCGGCGTAATCCGCCAGCGCAGCATGAAGCGCGGCGAGGCCGGGTGCGGTGGCACCGTCATCGTTTGATATCAGAATACGCATGGGCTGTCCGTCTGCCCCACCGGCACCAGATCAACAAGCTCGCGCACCAAGACAGTGGCGAAGCATCCGGCCGGCAGGACGAATTCCAATTGCAGAATGTCAGGCCGGGGATAATGCCACGTCAACCCGCCAATGGGCAGCCGCAGAATGCGACGTTCCTGGCTCATTCCGGCATTCACCAGCCAATCACGCAGGTCAGCTTCGCCAGCGGCGACAGATTGCTCCAGCGCAAAGGTAAGACCTTTCGCCGGAGAGTCGCCCTCGCCCCATTGTGGGCCGGTGGGGTGCAGGTCCAGGATCGCCAGGCGCGGGTCGTTGCATTCAGCCTCCCCCGCCGGGAAAAAACTGCGGCTGTCGGTAAATGCCAGCAGGTCGCCGACCTGTGCACGCTGCCAGGAACCGTCCGCCACGCGGGCGGCCAGCACTTTATTGAAGAGGAAACTGCGCGCAGTGGAGAGCAACCGCGAACGCACCGCGCGCTGCTCCGGCAAGGCTTTGCGCGCAGCCCATTCGCGGGCATCCACGACGTTGCCGCCGTTATGACCAAAGCGCTGCGTGCCGAAATAATTGGGAATACCGTGCCGGGCGATCAACTGCAGGCGCGCGTCGATGGCGGCGGTATCACCGACCAGTTGCGTCAGGCGCAGGGTAAAGCCATTGGCCGAATGAGCACCGCGCTGCAATTTGCGCTTGTGGCGTTTCATTTCCAGGATCTTGAGGGTGTCGTCTTGCGCACCGCTCATGTCCGGGTCGGCCTTGCCGGGCAGCTGCACGCTGAACCATTGGCGGGTCAACGCCTGGCGATCCTTGAGCCCGGCGTAACTGACCGTGCGCAGCGGCACACCCGCCGCCTTGGCGATGCGCCGGGCCGCCTCTTCGGTATTAAGGCCGCGTTTTTCCACCCACAACCACAGGTGTTCGCCGTCGCCACTCAGCGGAATGTCCAGCACCTCATCGACCTGGAAGTCCTCGGCGGTCGCCTTCAGGACCGCGCTGCCCAGCGCCTCGCCATAAGCCCGCGGGCCCAGCAATTGCAGTTCATTCATGCGCGCAGCAACAAGGCGACAGAGTGCACCGCAATGCCCTCTTCACGACCGGTAAACCCGAGCTTTTCGGTGGTGGTGGCTTTCACGTTCACTTGATCCAGTTCTATTTGCAGGTCGGCGGCGATCAGCGCGCGCATCGATTCGATATGGGGCGCCATTTTCGGTGCCTGGGCCACGATAGTGTTATCGACGTTGCCGACCTTCCAGCCCCTGGCGTGGATGAGTCCGACCACATGGCGCAGCAACACACGACTGTCCGCGCCCTTGAACGTCGGGTCGGTATCCGGAAAGTGCTTGCCGATATCGCCCAGTGCCGCCGCGCCGAGCAAGGCATCGCTCAAGGCATGCAATACAACATCGCCGTCGGAATGGGCCAGCAACCCGTGGTGATGTGCAATGCGCACGCCGCCCAGGGTGATGAACTCGCCTTCGGCGAAACGGTGCACATCGTAGCCGTGGCCAATACGCATAAAAAAACGCCCCGATTTAATTCAGGGCGTGATTCTACCTACTTTTGCCGCAGATTAACCGAGCAAAGCGCGTCCGTGATGGCGCAAATGATCTTCGATGAAACTGGCAATAAAGAAGTAGCTGTGGTCGTAACCCGGTTGCAGGCGCAGTTGCAGCGGATGGTTGGCCGCCCTGGCCGCCTGCTGCAGGGCTTCGGGCTTGAGCTGCTCGGCGAGGAAATCGTCGCGATCACCCTGGTCCACCAACAACGGCAGCTTTTCCGAGGCCTCGCTGATCAGCACGCAAGCATCCCACTCGCGCCACTTGGCGCGCTCTTCGCCCAGGTAACGGGAGAAGGCTTTCTGGCCCCAGGGGCAATCCATCGGGTTGTTGATCGGCGAAAACGCCGACACCGACAGGTAGCGACCGGGATTGCGCAGTGCACACACCAACGCCCCGTGGCCGCCCATGGAGTGGCCGCTGATGCCGCGTTTGTCCGAAGCCGGGAAATGCGCTTCAACCAACGCCGGCAACTCCTGCACCACGTAGTCATGCATCCGGTAATGCGTGGCCCAGGGTTGCTGGGTGGCATTCAGGTAGAAACCGGCGCCCAGGCCGAAATCCCAGGCATTCTCCGGGTCGTCCGGCACACCCGGCCCACGCGGGCTGGTGTCGGGCGCCACGATGATCAAGCCCAGCTCGGCAGCCATGCGCTGGGCGCCGGCCTTCTGCATGAAGTTCTCGTCGGTGCAGGTCAGGCCGGACAGCCAGTACAGCACCGGCAGCTTGCCACCCTGCTCCGCCTGCGGCGGCAGGTAGACGGCGAAGGTCATGTCGCAATCGAGTACAGCCGAATGATGCTTGTAGCGTTTATGCCAGCCGCCGAAGCTTTTCTGGCAGGACAGGTTTTCCAGACTCATGGGCGTTCTCCCAACTGCAAGCCGCAAGTCTCAAGCGGCAAGCAGGCGTACACCCACTTGCAGCTTGTAGCTTGTAGCTTGCCGCTGCTTCAAAAATGAATGACGGTACGAATGCTCTTGCCTTCATGCATCAGGTCAAACGCTTTGTTGATGTCTTCCAGGCCCATGGTATGGGTGATGAAGGTGTCCAGCGGGATTTCGCCGGTCTGGGCCATTTCCACATAGCTTGGCAATTCGCTGCGCCCGCGCACGCCACCGAACGCCGAACCGCGCCAGACTCGACCGGTCACCAGTTGGAAGGGGCGCGTGGCGATTTCCTGGCCCGCACCCGCCACACCGATGATCACCGACTCGCCCCAGCCTTTGTGGCAGCACTCGAGGGCAGCGCGCATCAGTTGTACGTTGCCGATGCACTCGAAAGAGAAGTCCACGCCGCCATCGGTCAAGTCGACAATCACGTCCTGGATCGGGCGATCGTAGTCCTTCGGGTTGACGCACTCGGTGGCACCCAGTTGCTTGGCGATTTCGAACTTGGCCGGGTTGATGTCAATGGCAATGATGCGCCCGGCCTTGGCCTTGGCCGCGCCAATGACTGCCGACAAGCCAATGCCGCCCAGGCCGAAAATGGCCACGGTATCGCCTGGCTTGACCTTGGCGGTGTTGAGCACGGCACCGATGCCGGTGGTGACGCCGCAGCCCAGCAGGCAGACTTTTTCCAGCGGCGCTTCTTTAGGAATTTTCGCGACGGAGATTTCCGGCAGCACGGTGTACTCGGAAAAAGTCGACGTGCCCATGTAGTGGAAAATCTGCTGACCCTTGTAGGAAAAACGTGTGGTGCCGTCGGGCATCAGGCCTTTGCCCTGAGTGGAGCGGATGGCCTGGCACAGGTTGGTCTTGCCCGACTTGCAGAATTTGCACTGGCCGCATTCCGGTGTGTACAGCGGGATCACGTGATCGCCCACGGCCACCGACGTCACGCCTTCGCCGATTGCTTCAACCACCGCACCGCCTTCATGGCCGAGGATCGACGGGAAGATGCCTTCCGGGTCGGCGCCCGACAAGGTGTAGGCGTCGGTGTGGCACACGCCGGAGGCGACCACCCGCAACAGCACTTCACCCGCCTTGGGCATGGCGACATCCACTTCAACGATCTCCAGAGGCTTGTTGGCTTCGAAGGCTACGGCGGCGCGGGACTTGATCATCCGGGTTTCTCCAGGGAATTTAAAACTGAGACGGTGAGTGTAAATCAGCGCCCTTTGATTAATAATCCGGACAAAAGCAAAACTTTATTGCTGTACAGGGATAATCAAATGCTGGAGAACCGCTGGGAAGGCATCGATGAGTTCGTGGCGGTGGCCGAGTGCAGCCAGTTCACGGCGGCGGCCGAGCGGCTGGGGGTGTCCTCGTCCCATATCAGCCGGCAAGTGGCGCGCCTGGAAGAGCGCCTGCAAACGCGGTTGCTGTACCGCAGTACGCGCAAGGTGACGCTGACTGAAGCCGGCCAGACCTTCCTGCAGCATTGCCAGCGCCTGCAGGACGGCCGCGAGGAAGCCCTGCGTGCGGTCGGCGATCTGGCCAGCGAACCCAAGGGCATGCTGCGCATGACCTGCGCCGTGGCCTACGGCGAGCGGTTTATCGTGCCGCTGGTGACGCGCTTCATGGCGCTGTATCCGCAGTTACGCGTGGATATCGAACTGAGCAACCGGCAGTTGGACCTGGTACATGAAGGCCTGGACCTGGCGATCCGCCTTGGCCGCCTGCAGGACTCGCGGATGGTCGCCAGCCGCCTGGCGCCACGGCGTATGTATGTGTGCGCGTCGCCGTCCTACCTCGCGCGGTATGGTCGGCCACACAGCTTGTCGGAGTTGAGTCGGCATAACTGCCTGATCGGCAGTTCGGATATCTGGCAACTGGCCCAGGACGGGCGCGAATTTTCCCAACGGGTCCAGGGAAACTGGCGCTGCAACAGTGGGCAGGCGGTGCTGGACGCATCGTTGCAGGGCGCTGGGTTGTGCCAGTTGCCGGATTACTACGTGCTGGAGCACTTGCACAGTGGCGCGCTGGTGTCGCTGCTTGAGGCGCATCAGCCGCCGAATACGGCGGTGTGGGGGCTGTATCCGCAGCAGCGGCATTTGTCGCCCAAGGTGCGCAAGCTGGTGGATTTTTTGAAGGAGGGGTTGGCGGGGAGGCCGGAGTACAGCCAGTGAGTCTGCGTTGACTACACCGGCCTCATCGCAGGCAAGCCAGCGCTTATCAAACAAAAAATAGCGTATTGATTTTAAAACCTGAAGTTTCAGGCAGCCACACGCCTGTGGCGAGCGGGCTTGCCCCGCGTTGGGGTGCGAAGCGCCCCCAATCGAGCAAAACGCGGTGTACCTGATACGGCTCAGCGTCTGGTTTTGGGGCTGCTGCGCAGCCCAACGCAGGACAAGCCTGCTCGCCACAGGGAATCTGCGCTTAACTGAACGGCATTGGGGCTTGCCACAGAGGCGCCAGTTTGCTGCGCGACAGCGCTAAGTCGAAGACGTGGCGGAGCCTCCCACAGTTGACCGAGGTGTCTGCAATGACTGCGATCAAGTGTGGAAGCTGGCTTGCCTGCGATGAAGGCGACTCGGTTTAACTGACTATCTACGATTGGCCCACCGCAACCTGAGCCACTCCAGATCTTCCGGCCGAGTCACCTTGATATTGTCCGAACGCCCCTCAATCAATCGCGGCGCCTGCCCTGACCATTCCATGGCCGAGGCTTCATCGGTAATCACCGCATCCGCCACCAGACTGTCAGCCAGGGCACGATGCAAAGCGCCCAGGCGGAACATCTGCGGTGTGTACGCCTGCCAGATCAGGCTGCGATCAACGGTTTCAACCACACGGCCGCGCTTGTCTGCACGCTTGAGCGTGTCGCGCGCCGGCACCGCCAGCAGGCCGCCCACCGGGTCGTCCGCCAGTTCGGCCAATAGCGTGTCGAGGTCGTCGCGGCTCAAATTCGGCCTTGCCGCATCGTGCACCAGCACCCAATCCTCATCGCCGGCCCCCAGGGCATTGAGCTGCAGCAACGCGTTGAGCACCGAGCCCGAGCGCTCCGAGCCGCCGTCCGCACGCTGGATACGCGGGTCGGCAGCACAGGCCAGGCCAGGCCAGTAAGGATCATCAGGAGCAAGACTGACCACCAGGCCCTTGAGCATCGGGTGATCGAGAAAACAGCCGAGGCTGTGTTCGAGAATAGTGCGTCCGCCCAGTTGCAAGTATTGCTTGGGACGGTCCGCAGCCATACGGGCACCAACGCCCGCGGCGGGAATCACGGCCCAGAAGGCCGGCAAACGCTGAGTCATTGGGCCAACTGGTAGAGGGTCTCGCCCTCCTTGACCATGCCCAATTCATGACGAGCCCGTTCTTCAACGGTCTCCGTGCCTTTTTTCAACTCAAGCACTTCGGCATCGAGGACGCGATTGCGCTCCAGCAGGATTTCGTTTTCGGCGTGCTGTGCAGCAATTTGCTCAGTCAGGTCTTTTACCTGCGCAAAGCTGCCATTACCCACCCATAGGCGGTACTGCAGGCCAGCCAGCAACAAGAGCAAGACGAGGAACAACCAATTGGGACTGCGCATCGAATATCGGGTATCCAGTGAAAAAAGACCGCCATGCAAAACTTTTGCAGCAACTGACAGCACGAAGCCTGGAAAAACCAGGCTTGTGCTAGATGGCCAACAGATTAACGTCGAAATTCACTTTGTCGTGAGTTTTCCGACGCAGTCCGTCGACTTTTTTACATTTTTAACCGGTTAACGGTCAGCCGCGAAACTCGCCACGACCGTTGTACTTGGCTTTACCCGCCAGTTGCTCTTCGATACGCAGCAATTGGTTGTACTTGGAAACACGGTCGGAACGGCACAGGGAGCCGGTCTTGATCTGGCCTGCCGAGGTGCCCACGGCCAGGTCGGCAATGGTCGAATCTTCGGTTTCGCCGGAGCGATGGGAGATCACGGCGGTGTAGCCCGCAGCCTTGGCCATCTGGATGGCTTCCAGGGTTTCGGTCAGGGTGCCGATCTGGTTGAACTTGATCAGGATCGAGTTGGCGATCTTCTTGTCGATGCCCTCTTTCAGGATCTTGGTGTTGGTCACGAACAAATCGTCGCCCACCAGTTGGACTTTCTCGCCGATCTTGTCGGTGAGGATCTTCCAGCCGTCCCAGTCGGACTCGTCCAGGCCGTCTTCGATCGAGATGATCGGGTAGCGCTGGGTCAGGCCCTTGAGGTATTCAGCAAAACCTTCGGAGTTGAACACCTGGCCTTCACCGGACAGGTTGTACTTGCCGTCTTCATAGAATTCGCTGGCGGCGCAGTCCAGGGCCAGGGTCACGTCGGTGCCCAGGGTGTAGCCGGCGTTGGCCACGGCTTCGGAGATCACTTTGAGTGCATCTTCGTTGGACGCCAGGTTCGGCGCGAAACCACCTTCGTCACCCACTGCGGTGCTCAGGCCACGGGCTTTGAGCACGGCCTTGAGGTGGTGAAAAATTTCGGTGCCCATGCGCAGGCCTTCGGAGAAGGTCTTGGCGCCAACCGGCTGCACCATGAATTCCTGGATGTCGACGTTGTTATCGGCGTGCTCGCCACCGTTGATGATGTTCATCATCGGCACCGGCATGGAGTACACACCCGGCGTGCCGTTCAGGTTGGCGATGTGGGCGTACAACGGCAGGTCCTGGTCCTGGGCAGCAGCCTTGGCAGCGGCCAGGGATACAGCGAGGATGGCGTTGGCGCCCAGGCTGCCTTTGTTCTCGGTGCCGTCGAGCTGGATCATCGCGTGGTCCAGGGCTTTCTGGTCCAGCGGGTCCTTGCCCAGCAGCAGGTCACGGATCGGGCCATTGATGTTGGCTACCGCCTTGAGTACACCCTTGCCCAGGTAACGGCTCTTGTCGCCATCACGCAGTTCCAGCGCTTCGCGCGAACCGGTAGAAGCACCGGACGGCGCGCAGGCGCTGCCGATGATGCCGTTATCGAGAAGCACGTCGGCTTCGACGGTGGGGTTGCCACGGGAGTCGAGAACTTCACGACCTTTGATGTCGACGATTTTTGCCATTGTTGTGAACACTCCAAAGTTGACGAAAACGACGCAGCTGAAGGAAATCTTTTGACCGACCGCAAGGGTGGAACAACAGGGCAGGCTTGCAGACGACAAGGCTCAGGCACGCATGCCTGAGCATAAAGCGTGGGAAAGTCTACCGGAGAAATGCCGCTTACGCGGTTTCTACCGTCGCAAATCCCTTGACCAGTTCGTCCAGTTGCTTGAGCTGAGCCAGGAACGGCTCCAGCTTGTCCAGGCGCAGGGCGCAGGGGCCGTCGCACTTGGCGTTGTCAGGGTCCGGATGGGCTTCCAGAAACAGGCCCGCCAGCGACTGGCTGATGCCAGCCTTGGCCAGGTCCAGCACCTGGGCACGGCGCCCACCGGCGGAATCGGCGCGACCGCCGGGCATTTGCAGCGCGTGGGTGACGTCGAAGAACACCGGGTATTCGAACTGTTTCATGATGCCAAAACCGAGCATGTCCACCACGAGGTTGTTGTAGCCGAAGCTCGAACCGCGCTCGCAGAGAATCAACTGGTCGTTACCTGCTTCGACGCATTTGTTCAGGATGTGTTTCATTTCCTGGGGCGCGAGGAACTGGGCTTTCTTGATATTGATCACGGCGCCGGTCCTGGCCATCGCGACCACCAGGTCGGTCTGGCGCGACAGAAAAGCCGGCAACTGGATGATGTCGCACACCTCGGCGACCACGGCGGCCTGCTCAGGCTCGTGGACGTCGGTGATGATCGGCACGCCGAAGGCTTGCTTGATGTCCTGGAAGATCCGCATGCCTTCTTCAAGGCCCGGGCCGCGATAGGAGGTCACGGACGAGCGGTTGGCCTTGTCGAAGCTGGCCTTGAACACGTAAGGGATACCCAGTTTCTGGGTAACCTTGACGTACTCTTCACAGACCTGCATCGCCATGTCGCGGCTTTCCAGCACGTTCATGCCGCCGAACAGCACCATGGGCTTGTCGTTGGCAATTTCGATATCGCCTACGCGAATGATCTTCTGGGCCATCAGGGTTACGCCTTCTTCTGATGTTGCGTCAGTGCGGCTCTGACGAAACCGCTGAACAATGGATGACCATCGCGCGGTGTCGAGGTGAACTCGGGGTGGAACTGGCATGCCACGAACCATGGATGATCCGGCGCCTCGACCACTTCGACCAGCTTGCCGTCACCGGAACGACCGGAGATTTTCAGGCCGGCCTCTTTGATCTGCGGCAGCAGGTTGTTGTTCACTTCGTAGCGGTGACGGTGACGTTCGACGATCACGTCCTTGCCGTAGCAGTCGTGAACCAGCGAACCCGGCTCCAGCAGGCAGTCCTGTGCGCCAAGGCGCATGGTGCCGCCCAGGTCGGAGGTTTCGGTACGGGTTTCAACGGCGCCGGTGGCGTCTTCCCACTCGGTGATCAAGCCTACGACCGGGTGGCCGCTGGTGTGATCGAACTCGGTGGAGTTGGCGTCTTTCCAGCCCAGCACGTTACGGGCGAACTCGATAACGGCCACTTGCATGCCCAGGCAGATACCCAGGTACGGCACTTTGTTTTCACGGGCGTATTGAACGGCAGTGATCTTGCCTTCCACGCCACGCAGGCCGAAACCGCCGGGTACGAGGATCGCGTCAACACCTTCGAGCAACGCGGTGCCCTGGTTCTCGATGTCTTCGGAGTCGATGTAGCGCAGGTTGACCTTGGTACGGTTGCTGATACCGGCGTGGCTCATCGCTTCGATCAGCGACTTGTACGCGTCCAGCAGTTCCATGTACTTGCCGACCATGGCGATGGTGACTTCGTGCTCAGGGTTGAGCTTGGCGTCGACTACCGCTTCCCATTCGGAGAGGTCGGCGCTGCCGCACTGCAGGCCGAAGCGCTCGACGACAAAATCATCCAGGCCTTGCGCATGCAGGATGCCCGGGATCTTGTAGATGGTGTCGGCGTCTTCCAGGCCAATCACCGCTCGTTCTTCAACGTTGGTGAATTGCGCGATCTTGCGACGCGAGGAGATGTCGATCGGGTGATCGGAGCGGCAGATCAGTACGTCCGGCTGCAGGCCGATGGAACGCAGTTCCTTGACGGAATGCTGGGTCGGCTTGGTTTTGGTCTCGCCGGCGGTGGCGATGTACGGCACCAGGGTAAGGTGCATCAGCATCGCGCGCTTGGCGCCGATTTCGAAACGCAGCTGACGGATGGCTTCGAGGAACGGCTGGGATTCGATGTCACCCACGGTGCCGCCGATCTCGACCATCGCCACGTCGGCATCGCCTGCACCCTTGATGATGCGGCGCTTGATTTCGTCGGTGATGTGCGGGATGACCTGAATGGTTGCACCCAGGTAATCACCACGGCGCTCTTTGCGCAGCACGTGCTCGTAGACGCGGCCGGTGGTGAAGTTGTTGTTCTGGGTCATGGTCGTGCGGATGAACCGCTCGTAGTGGCCCAGGTCCAGGTCGGTTTCGGCGCCGTCGTGAGTGACGAACACCTCACCGTGCTGGAACGGGCTCATGGTGCCCGGATCGACGTTGATGTACGGGTCCAGCTTGAGCATGGTGACCTTAAGTCCCCGCGCCTCCAGGATGGCCGCCAATGAAGCGGAGGCAATGCCTTTCCCCAATGAAGAAACAACACCGCCCGTGACGAATATGTAGCGCGTCATGAAAAACCCTAGAAGTCTGCGTTAAAGCGGTCCGAGCCGCCGGGGAAAGCGAAGGAAGGCCGAAGCCCCCGATCACCTGCATTAATCACAGTGCACCTTTCAAAAAAACCGCCGCGTGGTGACAGACCAGCAATGGAACACCGGTACGTTGATCGCTACACATTTTTTGGAATCGCCCAGCAAAGACTGCTTGGTAATCGGCAACTGCTGCGATTCAGGCGAATCCACAGAAGTTGTATCAAGAAGGGAGCGTAGTCTACCGGAAAGGCTCTATCAGCTCAAACCTTGATCGCAGCTCTGTGGCACCCAATGCAATTGCCAGCCACCCGGCGGCATGGCCCATAACCCTGCAAGGCATGGGGCAGCCAACAATCGTTCGCCCTGATACAGCAGCGGCAATCTGCCACGGACGAAGCCCGGCAACCCACTTTCATTAAGCAGACGCTTCAAGTCGCGCCGCCCGCGACCTGGCACTTCGATGATTTCGCCGCCTTGGCGATAACCGATCACCAGCGGACCGTCAGGGGCTTTGCCGATAAATTTCAGCTGACCATTGCCGGGTAACTCTAGTGGGTTTTGCGGATCGGGCCAGCTCACCGACGCATCGGAAAATTCCGACCACGTGGCGGGCAACCACCAGATGCGCTCGCCGCAACGGTGCAATTCGCCGTCCGCCAGGCGCCATATGGGCTGAGCGTCGGCCTTGGCATCGCGCAGGGAATACCAACTGGCCCAGTGGTCGCTGTCGGGTAAACGGGTCAGTGGGTTCAGCCAATGGCGCAGAGCGTTGCGTTGTCGGGCGTCGGAAAGCTCGCGCAATGGCGCAATGGCCAATGACGGTAGCGGCAGCCACGGAAACGCCGAAGGCTGTTCGCAGGCGTGCAGGTCCGAGACGGCCAACTCGTCGAGCAGGCCCTGGGCTTCGCTCAAGTGCTCAGCGGTGCGGGCCAGGCTTGTTACGGCCTGGGGCCACCGTTCAGTCAACGCCGGGAGCACACGATGGCGCAGGTAATTGCGCGAGAACCGAGGATCGGCGTTCGAGGGGTCTTCGATCCACTTCAATTGGTGCTCGTGGGCGTAGGCTTCCAATTCAACACGCGCAGCATCCAGCAACGGCCGCACCAAGTGCCCACTCGCCAACGCGCGACGGGCGGGCATTGCCGCCAACCCGCGCACCCCGGCCCCACGCAGCAGGCGGAACAACAGGGTTTCGGCCTGATCATCGCGATGCTGGCCTGTCAGGATCACCTCCCCTGCCCCGACCAGCTCGGCAAACGCTTGATAACGCGCATCACGGGCGGCGCGCTCAAGGCTTGCGCCGGGCAGGACCTGCACGCGCATCACCCGCAACGGTACGCCCAGGCCGTCACACACTGCCTGACAATGCTCGGGCCAGGCGTCGGCCGCCGTTTGCAGGCCGTGGTGGACATGCACAGCACGCAGGGGAGGAGTGTTTGCCAGAGCGGCCAGGAGATGCAGCAGGACGGTGGAATCAAGCCCGCCGGAAAAAGCGACATGCCAGACCGGCGCGTTGCGCCAGGGGGCCAGGGTTTGCAGGAGCTTGGCGGGTAGCGTTGGCTTCATCAAAAATACCGGCGCAGAACTGGAGTACGGTAGCCAAGCATACACAAAGCAAATGTGGGAGCGGGCTTGCTCGCGAAGGCGGTGTGTCAGTCAATGAACATGTCGACTGATATACCGCGTTCGCGAGCAAGCCCGCTCCCACATTAGTACTGCATTGTCTGCCGGATCAGTGCTTGATCAGAGACCGTAGCTCATCAAACGCTCATAACGACGAGCCAGCAGCGCTTCGTTATCCAGCTTCTTGAGCATCGCCAGTTGCGAACCCAATTCAGCACGGATGGTCGCGGCGGCCGCAGCCGGGTCGCGGTGCGCGCCACCCAATGGCTCGGCGATGACCTTGTCGACGATACCCAGGCCCTTGAGGCGATCGGCAGTAATGCCCATGGCTTCCGCGGCGTCCGGCGCCTTTTCGGCGGTTTTCCACAGGATCGAGGCGCAACCTTCCGGCGAGATCACCGCGTAGGTCGAATATTGCAGCATGTTCAGTTGGTCGCACACGCCAATCGCCAGTGCACCGCCGGAGCCACCTTCACCAATCACCGTGGCGATGATCGGGGTTTTCAGGCGGGACATGACGCGCAGGTTCCAGGCAATCGCTTCGCTCTGGTTGCGCTCTTCAGCGTCGATGCCAGGGTAAGCGCCCGGCGTGTCGATGAAGGTCAGGATCGGCATTTTGAAGCGTTCGGCCATTTCCATCAGGCGGCAGGCCTTGCGGTAGCCTTCCGGACGCGGCATGCCGAAGTTGCGGCGCACTTTCTCGCGCACTTCACGGCCTTTCTGGTGACCGATCACCATCACCGGCTGGTCGTCCAGGCGCGCAATGCCGCCCACGATAGCGGCGTCGTCGGAGAAGTGACGGTCGCCATGCAGTTCGTCGAACTCGGTGAAGATGTGCTGGATGTAATCCAGGGTGTACGGACGTCGCGGGTGGCGAGCCAGGCGCGCGATCTGCCAGCTGGTCAGCTTGCCGAAGATGTCTTCGGTGAGCGTGCTGCTCTTGTCTTGCAGGCGAGCGATTTCATCGCCGATGTTCAGCGAATTGTCATTGCCGACCAGGCGCAGTTCTTCGATCTTGGCTTGCAGGTCAGCGATCGGCTGTTCGAAATCAAGAAAATTCGGGTTCATAAGCGTCCGTCTTGGGTCGACGGCCAGGGCGTGCCTGGCCAGCCGGTTGTCTGTTCGCGCCCTACCTTAAGGGAGAGGCGCGTCCAGGTCGAGATTAAATGTTTCGTCGAGTTCAGGCGTTTCTCTTGATGAAAAAGAAAACTGCCTGGCCGTCAACGGTATTGGAGGAAGACGTTGTCACGGCCGAACTGGTCACGCAATGCTTGAATCAAGCCATCGGCAGGGTCAATTCGCCAGGTCTCGCCGAATTGCAGCATGGCCTTGGCGTCATTGCCGGTGTACTCCATGGTCACCGGACAGGCGCCACGGTGGCGTTTGAGCAGATCCCCCAGCCAGCGTAGCTGGTCGCCCTTGAGCGCTTCGGTTTTCACCTTCAAACGCAGGCTTTCAGCCAGGTTGGTGCGCGCGTCCTCCATGCTCATCACCCGCTTGATGCGCAGGCGCAGGCCGCCGGAGAAGTCGTCGTTGCTGACCTCACCTTCCACCACCACCATGGCGTCGGTCTGCAACAGCGACTGGGCGGAGTGGAACGCGTCGGCAAACAGCGACGCTTCGATCCGGCCCGAGCGGTCGTCGAGGGTGATGAAGCCCATCTTGTCGCCCTTTTTGTTTTTCATCACGCGCAGCGCGATGATCATGCCGGCCACGGTCTGGGTGTCGCGCGCCGGCTTCAGGTCGATGATGCGCTGGCGGGCGAAACGACGGATCTCGCCTTCGTATTCGTCGATCGGGTGACCGGTGAGGTACAGGCCCAGGGTGTCTTTTTCACCCTTGAGGCGTTCCTTGAGGGTCAGATCCTTGGCCTTGCGGTGGTTGGCGTATACATCCGCATCTTCTTCGACGAACAGCCCGCCAAACAGGTCGGCGTGGCCGCTGTCATGGGTGCGGGCGGTCTGCTCGGCGGCCTTGATCGCCTCTTCCATGGCGGTCAGCAGCACCGCACGATTACGGTCGATATTGGCCTGATACGCCTTGGGCTCATCATGGAAGTAAGGGCCCAGGCGGTCGAGGGCGCCGCTGCGGATCAGGCCGTCCAGGGTGCGCTTGTTGATGCGCTTGAGGTCGACACGCGCGCAGAAATCGAACAGGTCGGTGAACGGCCCATCCTGGCGTGCTTCGGTGATCGCCTCAACCGGGCCTTCGCCCACCCCTTTGATCGCGCCCAGGCCATAGATGATGCGGCCTTCGTCGTTCACCGTGAACTTGAACTCCGAGGCGTTCACGTCCGGCGCGTCAAGGCGCAGCTTCATGGTGCGCACTTCCTCGATCAAGGTCACGACCTTGTCGGTGTTGTGCATGTCCGCCGAGAGTACGGCGGCCATGAACGGCGCCGGGTAGTGAGCCTTGAGCCAGGCGGTCTGGTACGACACCAGCCCGTAGGCGGCGGAGTGGGATTTGTTGAAGCCGTAACCGGCGAATTTTTCCACCAGATCGAAGATGTTACCGGCCAGGTCTGCGTCGATATTGTTGGTCGCGCAACCCTCAATGAAACCGCCGCGCTGCTTGGCCATTTCCTCGGGTTTCTTTTTACCCATGGCGCGACGCAGCATGTCCGCGCCGCCAAGGGTGTAGCCGGCCATGACCTGGGCAATCTGCATCACCTGTTCCTGATACAGGATGATGCCGTAGGTCGGTGCCAATACCGGCTTGAGGCCTTCGTACTGGTAGTCGGAGTGCGGGTAGGCCAGCTCGGCGCGGCCGTGCTTGCGGTTGATAAAGTCATCAACCATGCCCGATTGCAGCGGGCCCGGACGGAACAGGGCCACCAGTGCGATCAGGTCTTCCAGGCAGTCGGGCTTGAGCTTTTTGATCAGCTCCTTCATGCCGCGCGACTCGAGCTGGAACACGGCGGTGGTTTCCGCTTTTTGCAGCAACTGGTAAGTCGGCTTGTCGTCCAGCGGAATAAACGCGATATCCAGCGGTGCTTCGTCGACCTTGGCGCGCTCGCGGTTGATGGTCTTGAGCGCCCAGTCGATGATCGTCAGGGTCCGCAGGCCGAGGAAGTCGAACTTCACCAGGCCGGCCGCCTCTACGTCATCCTTGTCGAACTGGGTTACCAGGCCGTCGCCTTCTTCGTCGCAATAAATAGGCGAAAAGTCAGTGAGCTTCGTAGGCGCGATCACCACACCGCCGGCGTGCTTACCGACGTTACGCACCACGCCTTCCAGCTTGCGTGCCATGTCCCAGATTTCGGCGGCTTCTTCATCGACCTTGATGAAGTCGCGCAGGATTTCTTCCTGCTCGTAGGCTTTTTCCAGGGTCATGCCGACTTCGAACGGGATCATCTTCGACAGGCGATCGGCCAGGCCGTAGGACTTCCCCTGCACTCGCGCCACGTCACGGATGACCGCTTTCGCCGCCATGGAACCAAACGTGATGATCTGGCTGACCGCGTTGCGGCCGTACTTTTCGGCCACGTATTCGATTACGCGGTCGCGACCGTCCATGCAGAAGTCGACGTCGAAGTCGGGCATGGAGACCCGTTCCGGGTTCAGGAAGCGTTCGAACAGCAGGTCATATTCCAGCGGGTCGAGGTCGGTGATCTTCTGCACATAAGCCACCAGCGAACCGGCACCCGACCCCCGGCCCGGGCCTACCGGCACGCCGTTGCTTTTGGCCCACTGGATAAAGTCCATTACGATCAGAAAGTAACCGGGGAAACCCATCTGGATGATGATATCCAGCTCGAAATTCAGCCGATCCACATAGACCTGACGCTTGGCCTCGTAGTCCTCGGTGGTGTCCCTGGGCAGCAGCACGCTAAGGCGCTCTTCCAGGCCATCGAACGACACCTTGCGGAAATACTCATCGATGGTCATGCCATCGGGAATCGGGAAGTTGGGCAGGAAGTGCTTGCCCAGCTTCACTTCGATATTGCAGCGCTTGGCGATCTCGACGGAGTTTTCCAGGGCCTCGGGGAGGTCGCTGAACAGCTCGGCCATCTCATCGGCGCTTTTGAGGTATTGCTCTTCGCTGTAGTTTTTCGAGCGGCGCGGGTCGTCAAGGGCGCGGCCTTCACCGATGCACACGCGGGTTTCGTGGGCTTCGAAATCTTCCTTCTTGATAAAGCGTACATCGTTGGTCGCCACCAGCGGCGCGCCCAGCTTGTCGGCCAGGGCCACGGCGGCGTGCAGGTGTTCTTCATCGTTGGGGCGGTTGGTGCGCTGCACTTCCAGGTAGAAGCGATCAGGAAAAACATGCATCCATTCGCGCGCCAGCACTTCGGCTTCCTGGGGATTGCCGCCCAGCAGCGCGATGCCAATCTCACCCTCTTTAGCCGCCGAGAGCATGATCACGCCCTCGCTGGCCTGCGCCACCCATTCGCGCTCGATGATGATCGAACCGTTGCGCTGCCCGTCGATAAAACCACGGGAAATCAGTTCGGTGAGGTTGCGATAACCCACGCCGTTCATCGCCAGCAGGCTGATGCGGCTCAGCGGGTTATCCGGGTCCTTGTTGGACAGCCACAGGTCGACGCCGCAGATCGGCTTGATCCCGGCGCCCATGGCGTTTTTGTAGAACTTGACCAGGGAACACATGTTGTTCTGATCGGTAACCGCTACTGCGGGCATGTTCATGCCCACCAGCGTCTTGACCAACGGCTTGATGCGTACCAGGCCGTCGACCAGCGAGTATTCAGTGTGCAGGCGCAGGTGAACGAATGAAGCCGGCATAGTGATCCTGTCCAAACATGGAAACAACAAGGCCCGGGATTGTACCGGGCCTTGGCAAAAACATCAGCTTTGGGACTAAACCTCGATCAGGCTCGCGCGCAGCTCATAGGCCTGGCGCACCGGGGCGAACGAGCGTCGATGGATCGGGGTGGGCCCCAGCCGGGCCAGCGCTTCCAGATGAACGGGCGTCGGGTAGCCCTTATGCCCCCCCATGCCATAGCCGGGATAGATCAACTCGAACGCAGCCATCTCGCGATCACGGCTGACCTTGGCCAGGATTGAGGCCGCCGCAATCGCCGGTACCTTGCTGTCGCCCTTGACCACAGCTTCGGACGGCATCGCCAGTCTGGGGCAACGGTTGCCGTCGATCATCGCCATTTTCGGCGTGATATGCAGGCCTTCCACCGCGCGCTGCATGGCGAGCATGGTGGCGTGCAGAATGTTCAACCTGTCGATTTCTTCGACCTCGGCGCGGGCAATATGCCAGCTCAGCGCCTTTTCACAGATCTCGTCGTAGAGCTTTTCACGGCGTGCTTCGGTGAGTTTTTTCGAGTCATTCAGGCCCAGGATCGGCCGGTTCGGGTCGAGAATCACGGCGGCCGTCACGACTGCGCCACACAGCGGGCCGCGCCCTACTTCGTCGACACCGGCCACCAGCTCGTCGGCGTGCGCAACCAGGCTGAAATCCAGGCCCATTTGCTTGCTCATAAGGCCTCCTGTGTATGACCGATCAAGTTCAACACGGCATCGGCCGCCTGGTTCGAGGCATCCCGGCGCAGGGTGCGGTGGATGTCGTCGAAACCACGGGTCTGCTCTTCGCCGCCGTCGATCAAGGGTAGTAGGGTTTGCGCGAGGGCGGCAGGCGTTGCGTCGTCCTGCAACAGCTCCGGCACCAGCAGGCGTTGGGCCAGCAGGTTGGGCAGGGAGATGTAGGGGCTCTTGACCATGCGCTTGAGAATCCAGAACGTCAGCGGCGCCAGGCGATAGGCCACGACCATCGGGCGCTTGTACAGCAAGGCCTCCAGAGTCGCGGTGCCCGAGGCGATGAGCACCGCGTCGCAGGCAGCCAGGGCCAGGTGCGACTGGCCATCGAGCAAGGTCAGCGGCAGGTTGCGCCCGTCGAGCAGCGTCTCGATCTGCGCACGCCGTTGCGGGCTGGCGCAGGGCAGCACGAAGCGAATACCCGGCCTCATGGCCAGCAGGCGCTCTGCGGCGTCAAAAAACAATGCGCCCAGGCGCCCGACTTCGCCACCCCGGCTGCCCGGCATCAGCGCAACCAACGGGCCATCAGGCAATCCCAGCTCGGCACGCGCCGCAGCGCGGTCAGCCTGCAAGGGAATCGCATCGGCCAGCGTATGGCCGACAAACCGTACCGGCACGCCCTGCTCTTGGTAAAACCTGGCCTCGAAGGGCAGCAGGGTGAGCATCAGGTCGCAGCCCTCGCGGATTTTCAGCACGCGCTTCTGCCGCCATGCCCATACGGACGGGCTGACGTAATGCACGGTCTTGATCCCGGCCTGACGCAGCTTGAGCTCGATATTAAGGGTGAAATCCGGCGCGTCGATGCCGATAAAGACGTCGGGCTTTTCTTCGATCAGGGTCTGAATCAGCAGCTTGCGCCGTGCCAGCAGTTCACGCAGACGGCCCAGTACCTCAACCAGTCCCATGACCGACAAGCGTTCCATGGGGAAGTAGGACGTGAGGCCCTCGGCCTGCATGAGAGGCCCACCGACGCCGATGAATTCGACTGCCGGGTGGCGGGCCTTCAGCGCCCGCATCAGGCCTGCGCCCAGAATATCGCCGGAAGCTTCTCCGGCCACCAGCGCGATACGCACAGTGGCCATGATCAGCGGGTGATGCCGCGAGTCGACGCCTGGATCGAGTCACGGAACACCGCGACTTCCGGGAACAGCGTTGCCGGCTCGGTCAATTCAGTCAGCGCCTGTTCAACCGTGAGGCCCTGGCGGTAGACCGTCTTGTAGGCGCGGCGCAAGGCGTGGATGGCGTCATCGCTGAAACCTCGGCGGCGCATGCCTTCGAAATTCATGCTGCGGGCTTCGGCCGGGTTGCCGAAGACCGTGACAAATGCCGGTACATCCTTGCCGATGGCGGTGCCCATGCCGGAAAAGCTGTGGGCGCCAATATGGCAATACTGATGCACCAGCGTGAAACCCGACAGGATCGCCCAGTCGTCAACGTGCACATGGCCGGCCAACGCGGTGTTGTTGACCAGGATGCAATGGTTGCCGATGACACTGTCGTGTCCGATATGCGCGTACGCCATCACCAGGTTGTGATCACCCAGCGTGGTTTCGGCACGATCCTGTACGGTGCCACGGTGAATGGTCACGCCTTCACGAATGATGTTGTGATCACCGATTACCAGGCGTGTTTCCTCACCCTTGTACTTCATGTCCGGGGTGTCTTCACCTACCGACGAAAACTGGTAGATGCGATTGTGTTTGCCAATACGGGTCGGCCCCTTGAGGATCACGTGCGGCCCGATGACAGTACCCTCGCCGATTTCCACACCTGCGCCGACGATCGACCAAGGGCCAACCTCTACGCCTGCGGCCAGAACGGCCGACGGATCGATGATTGCGCGAGGGTCAATCAAACTCATAGTTTGCGTTCCGCACAGATGATTTCGGCGGAGCACACCGCCTTGCCATCCACCGAAGCCTGGCACTCGAACTTCCAGATCTGGCGCTTGCAGCTGATGAACCTGGCTTCCAGGATCAACTGGTCACCCGGGGTGACCGGGTTGCGAAAACGCAGCTTGTCGGAACCCACGAAATAGTAAAGCGTGCCGTCGGCAGGCTTGAGGTCGAGCATTTTGAAACCAAGGATACCGGCAGCCTGGGCCATCGCTTCGATGATCAACACGCCTGGCATGATGGGATGCGCAGGAAAGTGACCGTTGAAGAACGGCTCGTTGATGCTGACATTCTTGTAGGCACGAATGCGCTTTTCCTCAATGTTCAGGTCCACTACGCGGTCCACCAGCAGGAACGGGTAACGGTGAGGCAGGTATTCGCGAATCTCGTTGATGTCCATCATTTCGTGGGGAAGCCTGTAATAAAATTGGGGGCGGGCGGACTAAAGGCACGCCCCGCTGGCAAATCAAGGAGGCAGTCTAGCGGCTGTGCACACTTGATATGGAAATGGTATCAGCCTTGTGATGAAGCATTACCGTCAGGGGTCACGTCCCCGACACGCTTTTCCAGCTGTTTGAGACGTCGAGCCATGTCGTCGAGCTGCCGCAAGCGTGCTGCACTTTTGCGCCATTCAGCTGCGGGCTGCATAGCGGTACCGGAAGAATAGGCACCCGGCTCGGTAATCGAGTGGGTCACCATGGTCATGCCGGTAATGAACACGTTGTCACAGATATCGATATGCCCCACCAGCCCAACACCACCGGCGAGCATGCAATGCTTGCCGATTCTGGTACTGCCGGAAATGCCCACGCATGCCGCCATGGCGGTGTGATCGCCAATCTGCACGTTGTGGGCAATCTGAATCTGATTGTCGAGCTTCACGCCGTTACCGATCACGGTGTCGGCCAGGGCGCCGCGATCCACAGCGGTGTTGACACCGATCTCCACGTCGTCGCCGATCAATACGCCGCCGACCTGGGCGATCTTGTGCCAGACACCCTTGGCATTGGCAAAACCGAAGCCTTCGCCACCGATCACCGCGCCCGACTGGATCACCACGCGCTGTCCGATACGCACATCGTGGTACAGGGTCACACGGGGCGCCAGCCAGCCATCGGCACCTATTTCACAGCGCGCACCGATAAAGCAATGCGCGCCGACGGTAACGCCCGCGGCAATACGCGCACCGCTCTCGATCACGGCGAAGGCGCCGATGCTGGCGGCAGGATCAACCTGGGCATCCTCGGCGATCACGGCCGATGGGTGAATACCACCGGCAGCCCTGGGTTTTGGATCGAACAGGTGCGAGGCTTTGGCGTACGACAGGTACGGGTCGGCTACCACCAGCGCATCCCCGACGTAACCCTCGGCATCTGCGGCCTTCAGCAACACGGCTGCGGCCTGACAGTCGACCAGGTATTTACGGTATTGGGGATTTGCGAGGAAGCTCAACTGAGCTGGGCCAGCCTCCTGCAAGGTGGCTAGCCCAGTGATTTCCTTCTCCGGGGAGCCACACAAGGTGGCGCCCAGGAACTCGGCCAACTCGCCGAGCCTGATAGTCGCGGTCATGGCTTACTTCAGCTGGTTCATGCGCTCGATCACCTGACGGGTGATGTCGTATTGAGGTTTGACGTCAATCACGGCGCCGCGCTCGAACACCAGGTCAAAGGCACCTTTCTTGATGACTTCTTCCACAGCGCTGTCCAGTTTCGGCTTGAGCTGCTTGAGCATTTCGCGGTCGGCAACAGCCTTGGCTTCGTTCAGTTCTTTGGACTGGAACTGGTAGTCACGGGCCTTTTGCTTGAATTCAAGCTCCAGGCGCTCGCGCTCGCCCTGCTGCATCTTGTCGCCACCGGCGACCAGACGATCCTGAATGCCCTTGGCGCTGCTTTCCAGAGTCTTGAGCTTGGTCAGTTGCGGACCGAATTTCTTCTCGGCATCCACGGCGTAACGCTTGGCCGCGTCGGATTCGAGCAAGGCCATCTGATAGTTCAGCACGGCGATTTTCATTTCGGCGAAGGCCGGGGTGGTTACCAGCACGGTGGCCAGCAGGACCAATTGAGTCAACTTACGCACGATGTACTCCTACAGAATCCGTTGTCGTTATCTTGGGTCAGACGCTTAGAACGTCTGGCCGAGGGAGAATTGGAAAATCTGGGTTTCAGCGTTATCCGGTTTCTTGATCGGCATGGCCAGAGCAAAGCTCAACGGACCCAACGCGGTCACCCAGGTCACACCCACACCCACGGAGCTCGCCAGATTGCTGAGGCTCACGTCGTTACACTGGGTATTGGACTTCACGCCGCTCGGGTTGGTGATCTGGTCACACTTGGAATCGAACACGTTACCCACGTCCCAGAAGACCGAAGTACGCAGAGACCGCTGGTCTTTAACGAACGGCAGTGGGAACAGGACTTCCGCGCCACCCTGGATCAGCACGTTACCACCGAACGGCAGTGGGTCGTTGTCCGAGTCCACCTGGGTGCCCTGGTTACCGGTAAACGCCTGACCACGGCTCGGCGTACCACGAGGACCCAAGGTACTGTCCTTGAAGCCACGTACCGAGTTGAAACCACCTGCGTAGTAGTTCTCATAGAACGGCAGGCCATTGGTTGAACCGTAACCGTCGCCATAGCCCAGCTCGGTATGCAGGCGCAGGGTGTAGTTATCGGTCAACGGCTGGAACAACTGGCCGCGGTAATCGAGCTTGAAGAACGACAGGTCGCTGCCCGGCGTGGTGACTTCTGCAGTCAGGCTTTGGGAATGGCCACGGGTCGCCAGTACACCTTTGTTCAGGGTCGATTCGGACCAGCCGGCAGACGCCTTGAAGTTCAGGAACTTGTCGCCTTCACGACGGGTGAAGTCAAAGATCTCATCCACGGTGTAAACACCGGTCTTGATCTCATCCTGCTGTGCGGTGAGGCCGAAGGTCAGACGCGAGGTCTCACTGATCGGATAACCGATGTTGACGCCAGCACCCAGGCTGTCGATCGCGTAGCTTGCCACGTCGACATCGAGGTCTTTGTAGTCGGTGGTGCGGTAGAAGGCGTTGTAGCCCAGGCTGACACCGTCAGCCGTCCAGTAGGGGTCGGTATAACCGAAGTTATAGCGGCTCTGGTATTCGCTTCGGGTCAGGCCGATGGACACACGGTTACCGGTACCGAGGAAGTTGTTCTGAGTGATCGAGCCACCGAGGATCAGGCCGGCACTCTGTGCAAAGCCGACGCTGGCGGTGATCGAACCCGAAGCTTGTTCCTCAACGGCGTAGTTCACGTCAACCTGGTCGTCCACACCCGGTACGGCCGGGGTCTCGACGTTGACCTCCTTGAAGAAGCCCAGGCGCTCAAGACGGGTCTTGGACTGGTCGATGAGGTAAGTCGACGCCCAGCCACCTTCCATCTGGCGCATTTCGCGGCGCAGCACTTCGTCGGCGGACTTGGTGTTGCCACGGAAGTTGATGCGGTTGACGTAGGCACGCTTGCCGGGATCGACCACGAAGGTGATGTCCACGGTGTGGTCTTCGTCATGGGGAGTCGGCACACCGTTGACGTTGGCGAAGGTGTAGCCTTCGTTGCCCAGACGACGAGTGATCAGCTCGGACGTGGTGGTCATCAGCTTGCGCGAGAACACCTGGTCTTTCTGCACCAGCAAGAGGGACTTGACCTGGTCTTCAGGGACTTTCAGGTCGCCGCTCAGCTTGACGTCACGAACCTTGTACTTCTCACCTTCATTGACGTTGACGGTGATGTACACATGTTTCTTGTCCGGGGTGATGGACACCTGGGTCGAAGCGATATCCATGTTGATATAGCCACGGTCCAGGTAGAAGGAACGCAGGCGTTCCAGGTCACCGGAGAGTTTTTCACGGGCGTACTTGTCATCGTTCTTGAAGAACGACAGCCAGTTGGTGGTCTTGAGCTCGAACAGGCCGACCAGTTCGTCATCATCGAACTTGGTGTTGCCCACCACGTTGATGTGCTGAATGGCGGCCACGGTGCCTTCGTTGATGTTGACCTTGAGGCCCACACGGTTACGCGGCTGCGGCACCACTTCGGTCTCGACCGTGGCCGAGTAACGACCCTGGGCAACGTACTGGCGTTGCAGTTCGTTACGCACACCTTCGAGCGTGGCACGCTGGAAGATCTCGCCCTCGGCCAGGCCCGATTGCTTGAGGCCCTTCATCAGGTCTTCAGTGGAGATCGCCTTGTTGCCTTCGATCTCGATACTGGCGACGGAAGGTCGCTCGACGACGGTGATGACCAGGACGTTACCTTCGCGACCCAGTTGGATGTCTTGAAAGAAACCGGTTTTGAACAGCGCACGAGTGGATTCCACCAGGCGACGATCATCCGCCTGTTCCCCGACGTTCAACGGCAAGGCACCAAAGACGCTACCTGCGGAAACCCGCTGGAGGCCGTTGACGCGAATATCGGAGATAGTGAAGGACTCGGCGTGAACTTCGGCGATCATCAATACGGTGAGAACCGCAGTTAGCAGCAGACGTTTCATGAAGTCCTTTCTTATTCCAACTGGCAATAAACAAACTGCCGCAAAATGCGGCAGATTCGCAATTCAGCGAAGCGTTACAGACGACCCAGATCGTTGACCAGGGCTAACAACATCACCCCGACCACCAAACTGATACCGATCTGTATCCCCCAACCCTGCACCCGATCCGACAAGGGGCGACCACGCACCCACTCGACCAGATAAAACAACAGATGCCCCCCATCCAGTACAGGGATGGGCAACAAATTCAGAACTCCAAGGCTGATACTCAGATAAGCCAGGAAATTCAGGAAATCCGCGACACCCGACTGGGCAGAAGCGCCCGCCACTTTAGCAATGGTTATCGGTCCACTCAAGTTTTTTACCGAGAGCTCGCCGAACAACATTTTCTTGAGGGACTCCAGGGTCAGCACACTCATGGTCCAGGTGCGTTTCGCGCCCTCGCCAATCGCATCCAACGGCCCGAAGCTGACCTCGCGCACCATCGACGGCGGCCACTCCGGGCTTTTCACTCCGGCACCCAGGTAACCCCCGGCCGCCTTGGCTTCGCCACGAACCGACAAGGTCACGGGGACGTCGATTTGCACGGCATCACGCTCGACTTTCAGCACAATTTTGCTGTCAGGACGTACACGCACCAGATCGACCACTTGCTGCCAGTCATTCAGCGGCTGGCCATCGAGCGCCAGCAGGCGGTCGCCGGTTTTCAGACCTGCGGCCTGGGCCGGGCCTTTCGGATCCAGCTCGGCGAGCACCGGAGGCAACGATGGACGCCACGGCCGGATACCCAGGGATTTGATCGGATCAGGCTCGTCAGCGCCCTTGAGCCAATGGTCCAGCGCCAATGCACGCGGGGTTTCGGCGCTGGAATCCTGCTCGCGCACCACCACATTGACGGTGCCGCTCTCACCCAGGCGGCGCACCAGCTGCAAATTGACCGCGCCCCAACCCGTGGTCGGCTCGCCATCAATGGAAACTATCTCTTGCCCCGCCGTCAGACCGGCCTTGGCTGCGATGCTCTGCGCCTCGACCGCGCCAATGACCGGGCGCACCTGCTGGCTGCCCAGCATGGCCAATACCCAGAAGAACACCATGGCCAGCAGGAAGTTGGCGATCGGGCCTGCGGCAACAATGGCGATACGCTGACGAACGGTCTTGCGATTGAAGGACTGGTCCAACTGATCAGCCGGCACTTCGCCTTCGCGCTCATCGAGCATCTTGACGTAACCACCCAGCGGGATGGCTGCGATCACGAATTCGGTGCCCTGGCGGTCGTGCCAACGCACCAGCGGCATACCGAAGCCGACGGAAAAGCGCAGCACCTTCACGCCACAACGGCGTGCCACCCAGAAGTGGCCGAATTCGTGGAAGGTAACCAGCACACCCAGAGCAACCAGGGTGCCGACAATCATGTAGAGCGCACTCATCTAATTTCTCCGCATTCCAATCCAGTGCCCACAGGCTCAAACATGCCCACCGACTAACGCGCGTTGCGGTTCAGCCATTGCTCGGCCAGGGCCCGGGCCTTTGTATCAGCCTCGAACACCGCCGCCAACTCATTCACGGCCACTACCGGCTCAAGGTTCAGGACGTCGTCGATGATACTCGCGATCTGCGGAAAGCGGATGCGCCGTTCGAGAAACGCCGCCACGGCCACTTCATTGGCCGCATTGAGCATCGCCGGGGCGCTGTTGCCTGCGTCTGCCGCCTGGCGCGCCAGGCGCAGGCACGGAAAACGCTGCTCGTCCGGCGCTTCGAAGTCCAGGCGGGCAATGGCAAACAAGTCCAGGGGTGCGACCCCCGAATCAATCCGCTCCGGCCACGCCAGGGCATTGGCGATGGGCGTACGCATGTCGGGATTGCCCAACTGCGCCAGCACCGAACCGTCCACATAGTCGACCAGGGAATGAATCACACTTTGCGGGTGGATCACCACCTCGACCTGCTCCGGCCGCGCATCGAACAGCCAGCACGCCTCGATCAGTTCCAGGCCCTTGTTCATCATGCTGGCCGAGTCGACGGAAATCTTGCGGCCCATGGACCAGTTCGGATGGGCGCACGCCTGCTCCGGCGATACATGCTCCAGCTGCGCCAGCGGAGTTTGCCGGAAAGGCCCACCGGAGGCGGTCAACAGAATCCGACGCACGCCCACCTGATTGAGGCCACGGGCGAAATCACCGGGCATGCACTGGAAAATAGCGTTATGTTCGCTGTCCAGAGGCAGCAGCACGGCGCCGCTCTTGCGCACCGCCTGCATAAAGAGCGCGCCGGACATTACCAGCGCCTCTTTATTGGCCAGCAGAATTTTCTTGCCGGCATCGACTGCAGCCAACGTCGGACGCAGTCCGGCGGCACCGACGATGGCAGCCACCACCGTGTCGACTTCGGCGTCCGCTGACACCTGGCACAACCCCTCCTCGCCCACCAGCACCCGAGTGGCCAGCCCGGCAGCGCGCAGATCATCCTGCAAGCCGCGCGCAGCCGCCGCCTCAGGCACCACGGCAAAGCGCGGCACATGGCGCACGCACAGCGCCAGCAATTCCTTCACGCGCGTGAAGCCCGTAAGGGCGAACACCTGATAGCGCTCAGGATGCCGCGCAATCACATCCAGGGTGCTCAGCCCTATCGAACCCGTAGCACCCAGCACCGTTACCTGTTGCGCACGACTCACGAAGCGATCATCCACAACAGCACGGCAAAGATCGGAATGGCAGCGGTGAGACTGTCGATACGGTCCAGCACGCCGCCGTGGCCCGGCAGCAGGTTGCTGCTGTCCTTGATCCCGGCCTGGCGCTTGAACATGCTTTCGGTGAGGTCACCCACCACCGAAATAAACACCACGATCGCTGTGCCCACCAGACCCAGGAGAATTTCCTTCAGTGACCAGTCGCGCACAATCCCGACTACCAGCGTGATCAGCAGCGTCAACGCGAGCCCGCCGTACACGCCCTCCCAGCTTTTACCGGGACTGACGGCCGGAGCGAGCTTGCGCTTGCCGAAGGCACGGCCGGAAAAGTACGCGCCAATGTCCGCCCCCCAGACCAGCACCATCACCGCCAGGATCAATTGGTTACCAATCGGGAAACGCTTGATCTCCACCAGCCCTTGCCAGGCCGGCAGCAGAATCAGCAGGCCGATCACCAATTTGCAGGCGACACTGGACCAGTGGCCGCTGGTGCGCGGATAAGTCAGCACGAGGAATGTCGCCATCGCCCACCACAGCACCGCCGCACCCAACACCCAGGGCGCGATGTCCGGCAGGATGTACATCAGGAACAGCAGCACCGCCACCACCGCGGCGTAGACCACACGTGGCAGTTGGCTGGTGAAGCCCGCCAGACGCGCCCATTCCCAGGCACCCAGCGTCACGACCAGACCGATAAACAGTGCAAAGCCGGAACCGTCGAGCAGGAAAAACCCGCACAGCGCGATAGGCAGCAGGATGAGTGCCGTGATGATTCGTTGTTTAAGCATTTAAACCCGGGCTCCAGCTTCGATCTGCTCGCTCGTTTTACCGAAGCGACGCTGACGGGAAGCGAAATCAGCCAGCGCATTGCGCATGGCATCGTGTTTGAAGTCCGGCCAGAACAGGTCGGAGAAATACAGCTCGGTATAAGCCAGCTGCCACAACAGGAAATTGCTGATGCGGTGCTCGCCACCGGTGCGAATGCACAAGTCCGGCAACGGCAGATCGCCGGTCACCAGGCAGGTCTGCAACAGTTCGGGCGAGATGTCTTCCGGTTGCAAGTGACCGGCCTGCACTTCTCTGGCCAGTCGCTGCGCAGCCTGGGCGATATCCCACTGACCGCCATAGTTGGCGGCGATCTGCAGCACAAAACGGTCGGCGCCGGCAGTAATCGCCTCGGCTTCGCGCATGGCGGTCTGCAGTTCAGGATGAAAGCGCGAGCGGTCGCCAATGATACGCAGGCTGATCTTGTTGTCATTGAGGCGCTTGGCTTCGCGACGCAGAGCCTTGAAGAACAGGTCCATCAAGGCACTGACTTCGTCGGCCGGGCGCTGCCAGTTCTCACTGGAGAAGGCAAACAGCGTGAGCACCTCGACCTTGGCCTCGGCACACACCTCAATCACTGCCCGTACCGCGTCGACACCCGCTTTATGCCCGGCAACACCCGGCATAAAGCGCTTCTTCGCCCAGCGATTATTCCCATCCATGATGATCGCGACATGGCGCGGCACCACGGAGGGCACAGTCTGCTTGGTCTTTTCCATGAAGGCGTCCTGACCCCTTATACGGCCATCAGGTCCTTTTCTTTCTCGTCGGTGGCCTTGGTGATCTGCGCCTCGGCATCCTTGGTCAGCTTGTCGATATCGGCGACGGCACGACGCTCTTCGTCTTCGCTGATTTCCTTGTCCTTGACCAGCTTCTTCAGGTCACCCAGGGCATCGCGACGGATGTTACGCACAGCAACGCGCGCATCTTCTGCCGCGCTGCGCGCCTGCTTGGTGAAGCCCTTGCGAGTCTCTTCGGTCAGCGCCGGCATGGAGATCAGCAGCAACTCGCCCAGGTTGGTCGGGTTGAGGTTCAGGCCGGCGCTCTGGATGGCCTTGTCGACGGCGCCGAGCATGTTGCGCTCAAACGCCACGACCTGCAGGGTGCGCGAGTCCTTTACGGTGATGTTGGCCACCTGAGTGATGGAGGTGTCTGCGCCGTAGTACGGCACCATCACGCTGCCCAGAATGCTTGGGTGAGCCTTGCCTGTACGAATCTGACCAAATGCATGGTTCAGGGAGTCCAGGGATTTCTGCATACGCTCTTGAGCGTCTTTCTTGATTTCGTTGATCATTGTTGGCCTTCCTCGATCAGAGTCCCTTCCGCGCCGCCGTGTACGATGTTCAGCAGGGCGCCGGGCTTGTTCATGTTAAATACGCGCAGCGGCATTTTGTGGTCGCGGCACAGGCAAATAGCCGTCAGGTCCATCACGCCCAGCTTGCGATCCAGCACTTCATCGTAGGTCAGATGATCGAACTTCTCGGCATGCGGGTCTTTGAATGGGTCTGCGGTGTACACACCGTCCACCTTGGTGGCCTTGAGCACCACGTCGGCATCGATTTCGATGGCACGCAGGCACGCCGCCGAATCGGTGGTGAAGAACGGGTTACCGGTGCCGGCGGCAAAGATCACCACCTCTTTGGAATTGAGATGGCGCATGGCTTTGCGGCGATCATAGTGATCGGTCACGCCCACCATGGAAATAGCCGACATCACGATGGCCGAGATATTGGCTCGCTCCAGCGCGTCACGCATGGCCAGGGCGTTCATCACAGTGGCCAGCATGCCCATGTGGTCACCGGTCACACGGTCCATGCCGGCCGCACTCAGCGCGGCACCGCGAAACAGGTTGCCGCCGCCGATCACGAGGCCGACCTGCACACCAATGCCAACCAACTGGCCGACTTCCAGCGCCATGCGGTCGAGCACTTTGGGATCGATCCCGAACTCTTCCGAGCCCATCAGGGCCTCGCCGCTGAGCTTGAGTAGAATGCGTTTATAGCGAGCCTGATAACCACTGCCCTGCTGAGCCATTGCGAATCTCTCCTGCGGCGTATTTTTTAAAAATTCTTGGCGAGCCGTTTACGGCTTGCGTTCACTCTAGCTGGACGCTGTCACAGCGCCATCGGAACACGGCTTTGTAAGCCAGTTCCGAAGGGAAGCCAAATTAAATCGGCCTGCCCATTTGAAAAGAGGCTGCGCGCGTGAGCGGGCAGCCTCTTTCGGGCGACAGTTGAAACCTGTCTTATTGCTTGGCGGCAGCCAGCTGGGCAGCAACTTCTTCAGCGAAGTTGTCGACCGGCTTCTCGATGCCTTCGCCTACCTTGAAGTAAGTGAAGGAAACGATTTCGGCACCGGCTTTCTTGGCCAGCTCGCCAACCTTGATTTCAGGGTTCTTGACGAACGCCTGCTCAACCAGGCTTGCTTCGGCCAGGAACTTGCTGATACGGCCTTTGACCATGTTCTCAACAATGTTTTCTGGCTTGCCTTTGATTTTTTCTTCGTTCAGCTGCAGGAACACAGCTTTTTCACGCTCGATGGCTTCAGCAGAAACTTCCGAAGGCAGCAGGAACTCAGGGTTGCTGGCCGCTACGTGCATAGCGATGTCCTTGGCCAGCTCAACGTTGCCGCCTTTGAGCACAACGGCAACACCGATCTTGTTACCGTGCAGGTAACCACCGACAACATCACCTTCAACGCGAACCAGGCGACGGATGTTGACGTTTTCGCCAACCTTGCCGACCAGTACCAGGCGATCCGCTTCCTGAGCTTCGATCAGCGGAGCGACGTCAGTCAGTTTGTCGGCGAACGCTTTTTCAACGCTGGCGGCAACAAACGCCTTGAAGTCATCCTGCAGGGCCAGGAAGTCGGTCTGCGAGTTCACTTCCAGCAGCACGGCAGATTTGCCGTCTTCCTTCAGAGCGATCGCGCCTTCAGCGGCCACGTTGCCTGCTTTCTTGGCAGCCTTGATGGCGCCGGAAGCACGCATGTCATCAATGGCTTTTTCGATGTCGCCGTCAGCCTTTTCCAGGGCTTTCTTGCAATCCATCATGCCTTCGCCAGTACGCTCACGCAGTTCTTTAACCAACGCTGCAGTAATTGCTGCCATTTTCAAATTCCTCTTGGATAGGTTTTCAACCATTCCACCCGATCGAACGGGGGATCAATTCTTCCCGAATCACCGTCGCAGGCCGCTGCACGTTACAGTTGCACTGTTGCGCTGCCACAAGTGGGCGCCGACAAACGGTTTCCGAGGGGGCAAAAAGGGGGCCAAGCCCCCTTTTTGCTTACTGAGTCAACGCCAGGGCGTCAATTACTCAGCTGCGGCTACCGGAGCTTCTTCAACGAACTGCTCGGTGCCACCAGCAACGTGGTTGCGACCACGGATAACAGCGTCGGCCATCGAACCCATGTACAGCTGGATAGCGCGGATTGCGTCATCGTTGCCCGGGATGATGTAGTCAACGCCTTCCGGGCTGCTGTTGGTATCGACAACGCCGATAACCGGGATGCCCAGCTTGTTGGCTTCGGTGATCGCGATGCGCTCGTGATCAACGTCGATCACGAACAGTGCGTCAGGCAGGCCGCCCATGTCCTTGATACCACCCAGGGAACGATCGAGCTTTTCCAGATCGCGAGTGCGCATCAGCGCCTCTTTCTTGGTCAGCTTGGCGAAAGTACCGTCTTCGGCTTGCACTTCAAGGTCACGCAGACGCTTGATGGAAGCACGGATGGTTTTGAAGTTGGTCAGCATGCCGCCCAACCAGCGGTGATCGACGTACGGCGAACCGCAACGTGCTGCTTCTTCAGCAACGATCTTGCCGGCGGAACGCTTGGTGCCGACGAACAGAATCTTGTTTTTGCCCTGGGCCAGGCGCTCTACGAAGGTCAGTGCTTCGTTGAACATCGGCAGGGTTTTTTCAAGGTTGATAATGTGAATCTTGTTACGCGCGCCGAAAATGTACTTGCCCATTTTCGGGTTCCAGTAACGGGTCTGGTGACCGAAGTGCACACCGGCCTTCAGCATATCGCGCATGTTGACTTGGGACATGATAGTTCCTTAATAAGTCGGGTTTGGCCTCCACGTATCCCAATGACCAACCAGCGGCATCAAGGCCTCCGGCACCCAGGTCATCGTGTCGACACGTGTGTGGATTTAAGCTCTGCGGGGTATCCCCGGAAAGCGGCGCATTTTATACCACGGCGAAGACGAAAACGGAACTCGAAATCACATCCGGCCTGCGCAACCCGACTGTAACCCTTTGAATAGAGCCAATTTAGCCCCACCTTATAGAGAGAAGCGATCATCAGGGGCTCATGATTTGCCGCCCGCGTCTGATAGAATCGCGTTTTTTGCGGCTTGTGCGAATTCTGTAACCTTTTATCGCACGCCCTTGAACCGTATTGATTTCAGCGCGTTGCGCTAGAGAGAGTCCGTATGACCGTTAGTTTGAAAACCGCCGAAGACATCGCCGGCATGCGCATCGCCGGCAAGCTGGCTGCGGATGTGCTGGAAATGATCGCCGAACACGTCAAGCCCGGCGTCACCACCGAAACCCTGAACCAGATCTGCCACGATTACATCGTCAATGTACAGGGCGCCATCCCCGCACCGCTCAACTACAAGGGTTTCCCCAAGTCGATCTGCACCTCGGTCAACCACGTGGTGTGCCATGGCATCCCGGGCGACAAACCGCTGAAGGACGGCGACACCCTGAACATCGACGTCACGGTGATCAAGGACCGCTACTTCGGCGACACCAGCCGCATGTTCCATGTCGGCAACGTGCCGGTCTGGGCCGAACGCCTGTCCCAGGTGACCCAGGAATGCATGTACAAGGCCATCGAGATCGTCAAACCCGGCTGCCGCCTGGGCGACATCGGTGAAGTGATCCAGAAGCACGCCGAAAAGAACGGCTTCTCGGTGGTCCGTGAATTCTGCGGCCACGGCATCGGTACCGTGTTCCATGAAGAGCCGCAGATCCTGCACTACGGCCGTGCCGGCACCGGCATGGAGCTCAAAGCGGGCATGACTTTCACCATCGAACCGATGATCAACCAGGGCAAGGCCGACACCAAGGTGCTGGGCGACGGCTGGACGGCCATCACCAAGGACCGCAAGCTCTCGGCCCAGTGGGAACACACCTTGCTCGTCACCGAGACCGGCTACGAGATCTTCACCCTGCGCGCCGACGACACGATTGCACGCGTCTCGCCATAAGGCTTGCGCTGGTTTTCCCACGTTGCGTGCGACTCAATAGATAGAAAGGAAAGCCGATCGATGCCCCAGGTGGATCCCGAACTCTTCGACCGTGGCCAGTTCCAGGCCGAACTGGCCCTGAAGGCGAGCCCCATCGCCGCGTTCAAGAAGGCCATCCGCCAGGCCCGCGAAGTGCTCGATGCGCGCTTTCGCAGCGGCCGGGACATTCGTCGACTGATCGAGGATCGCGCCTGGTTCGTCGACAACATCCTGCAAAAGGCCTGGGAGCAGTTCAGCTGGAGCCGCGAGGCGGATATCGCTCTAGTGGCAGTCGGCGGTTACGGGCGCGGCGAACTGCACCCCTACTCCGACATCGACCTGCTGATCCTGCTGGACAGCGACGACCATGAGATCTTTCGCGATTCCATAGAGCGCTTTCTCACTTTGCTGTGGGATATCGGCCTGGAAGTCGGTCAGAGCGTGCGCTCGGTGGCCGAATGCGCCGAAGAGGCCCGGGCCGACCTGACCGTCATCACCAACCTGATGGAAAGCCGCACCATCGCCGGCCCCGAGCGCCTGCGCCAGCGCATGCTGGAAGTCACCAGCACCGCGCACATGTGGCCGAGCAAGGAGTTCTTCCTGGCAAAGCGCACCGAGCAGAAAGCCCGGCACCACAAGTACAACGACACCGAATACAACCTCGAGCCCAACGTCAAAGGCTCGCCCGGCGGGCTGCGGGATATCCAGACGATTTTGTGGGTAGCGCGGCGCCAGTACGGCACCCTGAACCTGCGCGCCCTGGCCGGCGAAGGCTTCCTGGTCGAAAGCGAAAACGCCCTGCTGGCGTCGTCCCAGGAGTTTTTGTGGAAGGTGCGCTACGCGCTGCACATGCTCGCCGGGCGCTCGGAAGACCGCCTGCTGTTCGACCACCAGCGCTCCATCGCCACCCTGCTCGGCTTCGAGGGCGAAGACGCAAAGACCAGCATCGAAAGCTTCATGCAGCAGTATTACCGGGTGGTGATGAGCATTGCCCAACTCAGCGACCTGATCATCCAGCACTTCGAAGAAGTGATCCTCGCGCCCGAGGATGAGGCGCCGCCGCAGCCCATCAACTCGCGCTTCCAGTTGCACGACGGCTATATCGAGGCGCGCAACGACAACGTGTTCAGCCGCACCCCGTTCGCCATGCTCGAAATCTTCGTGCTGATGGCCCAGCAGCCGGAGATCAAAGGCGTGCGCGCCGACACGATTCGCCTGCTGCGGGAAAACCGTCACCTGATCGATGACGAGTTTCGCAACGACATTCGCAACACCAGCCTGTTTATCGAACTGTTCAAGTGCAGGATTGGCATCCATCGCAACCTGCGGCGGATGAACCGCTACGGCATCCTCGGGCGCTACCTGCCGGAGTTCGGCTTTATCGTCGGGCAGATGCAGCACGACCTGTTCCACATCTACACCGTCGACGCCCACACCCTCAACCTGATCAAGCATCTGCGCAAGTTGCAGTACACCCAGGTGTCGGAGAAGTTTCCGCTGGCCAGCAAGCTCATGGCCAAGCTGCCCAAGCCGGAACTGATCTACCTCGCCGGCCTGTACCACGATATCGGCAAGGGCCGGCATGGCGATCACTCGGAAATCGGCGCGGTCGACGCCGAAGCATTCTGCCAGCGCCACCAGCTGCCGCTGTGGGACAGCCGCCTGATCGTGTGGCTGGTGCAGAACCACCTGGTGATGTCGACCACCGCCCAGCGCAAGGACTTGTCCGACCCGCAGGTGATCCACGACTTCGCGCAGATCGTAGGCGATGAAACCCACCTCGACTACCTGTACGTGCTGACTGTTTCCGACATCAACGCCACCAATCCGACGCTGTGGAATTCCTGGCGCGCCAGCCTGTTGCGCCAGCTGTACACCGAGACCAAGCGCGCCCTGCGCCGCGGCCTGGAAAACCCGGTGGACCGCGAAGAGCAGATCCGTCGCACCCAGAGCGCGGCCCTGGACATTCTGGTGCGCGGCGGCAACGACCCGGACGACGTCGAGCAACTGTGGTCGCAACTGGGCGACGATTACTTCCTGCGCCACACCGCCGGCGATGTGGCCTGGCACACCGACGCGATCCTGCAGCAGCCGGCCGATGGTGGCCCGCTGGTGCTGATCAAGGAAACCACCCAGCGCGAATTCGAGGGCGGCACGCAGATCTTCATCTATGCGCCCGACCAGCACGACTTCTTCGCGGTAACCGTGGCGGCCATGGACCAGCTCAACCTGAACATCCATGACGCCCGGGTGATCACTTCCAGCAGCCAGTTCACCCTCGACACCTACATCGTGCTCGACACCGAGGGCGAGTCCATCGGCGACAACCCGGCGCGGGTGAAGAAGATCCGCGATGGCCTGACCGACGCCCTGCGCAACCCGGACGATTACCCGACCATTATCCAGCGCAGGGTGCCGCGCCAGCTCAAGCATTTTGCCTTTGCGCCCCAGGTCACCATCTCCAACGATGCGCAGCGCCCGGTCACCGTACTGGAACTCAGCGCGCCCGACCGCCCCGGCCTGCTGGCGCGCATCGGCGGGATTTTCCTGGAGTTCGATCTGTCACTGCAAAATGCCAAGATTGCAACGCTCGGCGAGCGCGTGGAAGACGTGTTCTTTATTACCGACGCCGACAACCAGCCGCTGTCCGACCCCGAACTGTGCCTGCGCCTGCAGGCGGCGATCGTGCAGCAATTGAGCGTGACCCAGGAGCCCGGCGTTGAGCTGACCCGCCTGACTATTTGAGCCATGCCGGGATCATGTGGGAGGGGGCTTGCTCCCGATAGCAGTGGATCAGATAAAAATCAGCTGACTGACACACCGTAATCGGGAGCAAGCCCCCCTCCCACAGTGGATGTTCCCCCCCGGCAACCAGACCGCGTGCCGACAACCGAATTTGACGAGACTTGCAATGAACAACGCCCTGAACCAGCTGCAGCCCTACCCGTTCGAGAAACTGCGCGCGCTGCTCGGCAGCGTCACGCCAAACCCGGACAAGCGCCCGATTGCCCTGTCCATCGGCGAACCCAAGCACACCTCTCCCTCCTTCGTGGCCGAGGCGCTGAGCAACAACCTCGACCAGATGGCGGTGTACCCGACCACCCTGGGCATCCCGGCACTGCGCGAAGCCATTGGTGCCTGGTGCGAACGTCGCTTCAATGTGCCCAAGGGCTGGCTGGACCCGGCGCGCAATATTCTGCCGGTCAACGGCACCCGTGAGGCGCTGTTCGCCTTTACCCAGACCGTGGTCAATCGCAGCGACGACGCGCTGGTGGTGAGCCCGAACCCGTTCTACCAGATCTACGAAGGCGCCGCGTTCCTCGCTGGAGCCAAGCCGCATTACCTGCCGTGCCTGGATCAAAACGGCTTCAACCCGGATTTCGACGCGGTGTCACCGGACATCTGGAAGCGCTGCCAGATCCTCTTCCTGTGCTCCCCAGGCAACCCGACCGGCGCACTCATCCCGGTCGACACCCTGAAAAAACTTATCGCCCTGGCCGACGAGTGCGACTTCGTCATCGCCGCCGACGAGTGCTACAGCGAACTCTACTTCGACGAGCACACCCCGCCACCGGGCCTGCTCAGCGCCTGCGTCGAGCTGGGTCGCCAGGATTTCAAGCGCTGCGTGGTGTTCCACAGCCTGTCCAAACGCTCCAACCTGCCGGGTCTGCGTTCCGGGTTCGTGGCGGGCGATGCCGACATCCTCAAGGCCTTCCTGCTGTACCGCACCTACCACGGCTGCGCGATGCCGGTGCAGACCCAACTCGCCAGCATTGCGGCCTGGCAGGATGAGGCCCACGTGCAGGCCAACCGTGATCTGTATCGCGAGAAATTCGACGCGGTGCTGGCCATCCTCAAGCCGGTGCTGGACGTACAACACCCGGACGGAGGCTTTTACCTGTGGCCGAATGTGCAGGGGGACGACGCCGCGTTCTGCCGCGACCTGTTTGTGCAAGAGCATGTGACCGTGGTGCCGGGCTCATACCTGTCGCGGGAAGCGGACGGCGTAAACCCTGGCGCCGGTCGCGTACGCCTGGCGCTGGTGGCACCGCTGGCAGAGTGCGTAGAAGCGGCGGAGCGGATTCGCGATTTCATTCAGCGCGCCCGGTAATCCCTTTCAAATCCCGCGCTGTGCAATGCAGTGCGGGGTCAATTTTCCCTGGGAACCAATTGAACCCTGCCTTCCACTACTCGGTACCTTATTCCGAGCGTAGAAAGCATGAGTTTCCCTATTCAAGTATCGACCTTTACTCCTCACCCATCTGACATGCATAGAGAAGCTTCAGCCTCCGAACATGTATCTCGAACCAAAAGAGGCATTGCGGACACGGGTAAGAGATGGCCTGACGGCATTGTTAATATCGCATTGGACCTGAGAGACAACAGAAGTAAGGCACTGGTAATCGACGCACTCAGGGAATGGGCTCATCACACCCCCGCACTGCAATTCAACGTTGTCGACGGCAAGGAAGGCGACATTCGAATCAGCGATGACGAGGGTTTGCAGGGTAATTGGTCGGAGATCGGTACCGACGCAGAAAACACGCCGTTGGACGAGCCGACGATGCACCTGGACAGGAATGACGACTCGGCAGTCTTTCGCACGACGGCCTTGCATGAAATCGGGCATGCCCTGGGAATGGAGCACGAACACCAACACCCGGCTAACACGATCAACTGGGACAAGGACTACGTCTATAAGTCCATGAGTGACAGCGAAGGCTGGGATGCAGATACGGTTGAGATCAACATGTTTAGTACTCATACCGGACCCGATCTACTCCTGTCCCCCTACGACGACCGATCAATCATGCACTACCACATTAATGTCGGCGAAACTATCGATGGAAAAGCAGTGCCGCCAAACTACTCATTATCCAAGGGAGACCAGGCAATCATTCGCACGCTTTATACGCCCAGCCGCTTTAAAGGCAGCGACGCCAATTCAACTGCCTACCGGTAGACGTTGCAGCTATCCAGGCCTGACTGTCCCCAGATTCGCTTCACTCATATCCAGTTCCGCCAACACCTCCCTCAACACGTCATCACCAATCTGGTGAAGACGGCTCAGGCGGTACAATTCAAGGCGCTGCGCACGCAGGGCCTTGAGGCGCAGCTTGCGTTCAAGCTGGTCCATTTGCAGCGCCAAAGCCTGGGCTTCGGCGGAGTCGTTGAACACTTCCAACTGATGGCGATACTCCGACATCAACCGCGCCCGCAACTCGGTCGCCAGGGCTGCCTTGGCGGCATCCGCAGGGTCCGCTTCGGCGGATTCCTCGGCTTCAAGGGCATGGATCGCCGCCACAGCAGTTTTCTTCCAGGCCTCGCGCACTTCGTTGTGGCGTTTTTCATCCGGGCTCTTTTCGATACCCCGCAACAGCAGGGGCAAGGCAATGCAGGCTGCGACCAGCGACAACAGAATCACCCCGGCCGCGATGAAGATCAGCAGGTCGCGTTCGGGAAAATCCTGACCCGGCGCCAGCAGCAAGGGCACCGACATGACACCGGCCAGGGTCACGGCGCCGCGCACGCCGCCAAAGGTCAACAGCCAGCACGAGCGCGCGGTCGGCACCTGTGTCAGCTCACCTTTCCCACGTATACGTCGGAGCAGGACTGACAGGCGCCAGATGCTTTGCACCCAGATAAAGCGCAACACCACCAGCACCAGGAAGATCGCAATCACGTCCAGACAGCGGTACAACAGGGTTGGCCACACGGTCGGCTCATGGCTGACAACAGCCTTGATGATGTCCGGCAGTTGCAGACCCAACAGTAGAAATATCAGACCGTTGAAGGCGAATTCCAGCAACGACCAGACGCTGCGATTGAGCAGGCGCGTACTGGTCTGGCGCGGCAGCAGGTCAAGCCAACTTTGCATCATGCCCGCCGCCACCGCCGAGAGGATGCCTGACGCGCCCAGGCGCTCGGCCAATACGTACGCGGCAAATGGCAGCAGCAACATGAACACCACATGGGTGGCCGGATCGTCCCAGCCGCGCGCGATCATCCAGGCGCGCAGACGGCCGACCAGCCAGCTCAACGCCACACCCACTGCCAGGCCGCCCACCGCCACCAACACAAACGTCAGACTGGCGTCTGCGAGGGAAAACACCCCGGTCAACGCCGCCGCCAGGGCGAACTTGAAGGTCACCAGGCCCGACGCATCATTCATCAGCGCCTCGCCCTGCAGCATGTGCATAAGCGGCTTGGGCAGGCGATTCTGGGAAATGGCCGACACGGCTACCGCGTCCGTTGGTGATAACACCGCCGCCAACGCGAAGGCCGCCGGAAGCGGGATCGCAGGCAACAGCCAATGAATAAAATAGCCCGCGCCCACCACGGTGAACAGCACCAGCCCCACGGCCAGCGTCAGGATCGGTCCGCGCAAGCGCCACAACTCGCGCTTGGGCATGCGCCAGCCATCGGAGAATAACAGCGGCGGCAAAAACAGAAACAGGAACAGCTCCGGGTCCAGCGCCACATGCAGCCCCAGCGTCGGCCAGGCCAGCAAGGCGCCGGCGGCAATCTGCACCAGGGGCAACGGCAGGGGGATGACACGTCCGACGAGACGCGAAACGCTGACCAGCATCAGCAGGATAAGCACGGTGTAAGCGGTTTGCATAAAGCGAGGTTCCCGGACAATCGACTTGCAATGACACACATCAGGCAACAATTGGCAGTTGAAGTGCCATATTAGCTGCCTATGCTGCGCTGGCTTGTGCACAAAAGTCCTACAGCACCCAAATCCGCTGGGCATGGCATAATCCGCGATCCTTCGGTTTCATTAGTCCAAAAGGGGGCAATTCCTTGACCGATTCAAGCAAAACGTTGCACCTTTTCGGCATCAAAGCTTGCGACACCATGAAAAAGGCGCGCACCTGGCTCGACGAGCACGGCGTCACCTATCAGTTCCACGATTACAAAACGGCCGGTATCGACCGCGAACATTTGACCCAATGGTGCAATGAGCACGGTTGGCAAGTGGTGTTGAACCGTGCGGGAACCACCTTTCGCAAACTCGAAGACGAACGCAAAGCCGATCTCGATCAGTCGAAAGCCATTGAATTGATGCTCGCACAACCCTCGATGATCAAGCGCCCGGTGCTCGATCTCGGAGACAGAACCCTGATTGGCTTCAAGCCAGAAAGTTATTCGGCGGCCCTCAAGTAGGCCAGCCTTCCATTTTTGTAGAGGTAACAGCATGTCCCATTCCCTGTTCAGCCTGGGCTTCGGCGTTGGCACTCAGAACCGCCAGGGTGCCTGGCTGGAAGTGTTTTACGCACAACCCCTGCTCAACCCTTCGGCTGAAATCGTCGCGGCCATCGCGCCAATCCTCGGTTACACCGACGGTAACCAGGCCATCACCTTCACCGTGTCCCAGGCTCTGCAACTGGCCGACGCGCTTAAAGGCGTCGACACTGCACAGGCCGCGCTGCTGAGCCGCCTGGCCGAGAGCCACACGCCGCTGGTCGCCACCCTGCTGGCCGAAGACGCAGCGCTCACGTCCACGCCCGAGGCGTACCTCAAGCTGCACCTGCTGTCCCATCGCCTGGTCAAGCCCCACGGCCTGAGCCTGGCGGGTGTGTTCCCGCAGTTGCCGAACGTGGCGTGGACCAGCCAGGGCGCGATCGACATCAATGAACTGGCCGAGCGCCAGCTGGAAGCGCGCCTGCGTGGCGATCTGCTGGAAGTGTTCTCGGTGGACAAGTTCCCGAAAATGACCGATTACGTGGTCCCGGCCGGCGTGCGTATCGCCGACGCCGCACGTATCCGTCTGGGCGCGTATGTGGGCGAAGGCACCACGGTGATGCACGAAGGTTTCGTCAACTTCAATGCCGGCACCGAAGGCCCGGGCATGATCGAAGGGCGTGTCTCGGCTGGCGTGTTCGTCGGCAAGGGCTCGGACCTGGGCGGCGGTTGCTCCACCATGGGCACGCTCTCGGGCGGCGGCAATATCGTGATCAAGGTCGGTGAAGGCTGCCTGGTCGGCGCCAACGCCGGTATCGGTATTCCACTGGGCGACCGCAACACCGTGGAATCGGGTCTGTACGTGACCGCCGGCACCAAGGTGGCACTGCTGGACGAGCAGAACCAACTGGTCAAGGTGGTCAAGGCGCGCGAACTGGCCGGCCAGCCTGACCTGCTGTTCCGCCGTAATTCCGAGACCGGTGCCGTGGAGTGCAAAACCCACAAATCGGCCATCGAACTGAACGAAGCGCTGCACGCTCACAACTAAGCAGCCACTCGATGCCACTGGCGGGCCGCGCCCTCGGGGTGCGGTTCGCTTATACGAGTCTTGACCACCATGCTTTTGCCCTCCCCCTGGCGCGCCGATTTCCCGGCCATTGCCACCCTGCAACGGCAGGACCAGACCTATCTGGACAATGCCGCCACCACACAAAAACCCCAGGCCTTGCTGGATGCGATCAGCCATTACTACACCAATGGCGCCGCCAATGTGCACCGTGCCCAGCATCTGCCGGGGGCCCATGCCACCCAGGCGTTCGAAGACAGCCGTCTGAAGGTCGCGCAGTGGCTCAACGCAGGCGACAGCGGGCAAATCGTGTTCACCCATGGCGCCACCTCGGCACTGAACCTTTTGGCGTATGGCCTTGAGCATTTGTTCAATGCAGGCGATGAGCTGGTCATCAGCGCCCTGGAGCATCACGCCAACCTTTTACCGTGGCAGCAGCTGGCCAAACGCCGCGCGCTGAAACTGGTGGTATTGCCGCTCGATGCAGCCGGTGTGATCGACCTCGACGCCGCCGCCGAACTGATTGGCCCGCGTACGCGGCTGCTGGCTGTGAGCCAGTTGTCCAATGTGCTCGGCACCTGGCAACCCCTGCAACACTTGCTGGCACTGGCCCGCGCGCAAGGTGCCCTGAGCGTGGTCGACGGCGCCCAGGGCATTGTGCATGGCCGCCACGACGTGCAAACCCTGGGCTGCGATTTCTATGTGTTTTCCAGCCACAAGCTCTACGGCCCGGACGGCGTCGGCGTGCTGTTCGGCCGCAACGAAGCCCTGCATCACCTGCGTCACTGGCAGTTCGGTGGCGAGATGGTGCAGCAGGCCGAGTACCACGCCGCGAGCTTTCGCCCCGCGCCGCTGGGCTTCGAGGCCGGCACGCCGCCGATTGCCGGCGTGATCGGCCTGGGCGCCAGCCTGGACTACCTGAGTTCCCTGGACCCGCACGCCATCGTCGCCCATGAAGCGGCCCTGCATGACTACCTGCTGCGCGGCCTGAAAGCGCGCAACGGCGTGCGCGTACTGGGCGCGCCGCAGGCAGCACTGGCCAGCTTCGTGGTCGAAGGCGCGCACAACGCCGACCTGGCTCACCTGCTGACCGAACAAGGCATCGCCATCCGTGCCGGCCATCATTGTGCGATGCCGTTGCTCAAGGCCATGCAATTGTCCGGGGCGATCCGCGTGTCGCTGGCGCTGTACAACGACTCGGATGACCTGGAGCGATTCTTCGCGGCGCTGGATCAGGCCCTGGATATGTTGCGATGAGTCAATTGCCGGTGGATGCGGTGGCCGCGCTGCAGGCGTTCCAGGCCGTGGGCAACTGGGAGCAGCGCGCGCGGATGCTGATGCAATGGGGCGAACGGCTGCCGATACTGGCGGAGCAAGACAAGGTCGAGGCCAACCTGGTGCAGGGCTGCGAAAGCCTGGTGTGGTTGGTGGGTCGCTTGCAGGACGGGCACTGGCAATTTACCGCCAGCAGCGAGGCGCGGATGATTCGTGGGTTGGTGGCCCTGTTGCTGGCGCGGGTTAATGGGCTTTCTGCGGCTGAGCTGCAGGTGGTGGATTTGCCTGATTGGTTCAATCAACTGGGGTTGTCTCGGCAGTTGTCGCCTTCGCGTAGTAATGGGTTGAATGCGGTTTTGCAGCGTATGCGGGCGTTGAGTTGTATGCAGAGTTGAGGGGGACATAACCGGGGGGACATATCCGTTGCTGCGGTAACGGCTACTTAGGGTTCCGCTTTTACAGCGGGTCACTTTTGGAAAAGAGCCCCAAAAGTAACCAAAAGGGCTCTTGCCCCAACACTCGGTGCCTCGCCTAGGCTCGGCATGCCCTCACTCCGGCTTTGGAGCGTGGGCCGCCGCGATGGGCCATCCCTGGCCCAGCGCGGCTAACCCGGCGTCCTGCCGGGTTACCCACGCTCCAAAGCCTGCGTTCGGCCAGCGTGTTTGACGGGGCGCCACAGATCAAAAGCAAAAGCGCGGCGGCCTTAGAGCCGACCGGAATTGGCTGCCGAACGCTGTTCAAAATGTGGGAGGGGGCTTGCTCCCGATGGCTGAGTGTCAGTCAGCTTATGTGTAGCTGACCCACTGCCATCGGGAGCAAGCCCCCTCCCACATTTGGATCTCCATTTGTCTGATGGATATCACACTGCTTTTGCTTTGCTTTGCTTTTGATCTTGATCTCAAGCGCCCCGTTAACCACGCTGGCCGCACGCAGGCTTGAATCCGTGGGTAACCCGGCAGGACGCCGGGTTAGCCGCACTGGGCCATGGATGGCCCATTGCGGCGGCCCACGGATTCAAGCCTGCGTGCGGGCACACCGAGCCTGAGCGAGGTGCCGAGTGGTGGGGCAAAGCGTTTTTGGTTACTTTTTGCGCTCTTCAAAAAGTAACCCGCCGTAAGGGCGGAACCCATATCAGTCGTTACCGCAGCAACGGATATGTACACCCTTACACCTGCTTAAGACCTACGCTCCGACGGCCTGCGCCCCCCCGCCACAATCTTATCCACCGCCTTGGTCGCCGCCACCATCCCAAACGTCGCAGTCACCATCATCACCGCACCAAACCCACCCGCGCAGTCCAGCTTCACCCCATCGCCGACAAAACTCTTCTGCAAACAGATGCTGCCATCCGGCTTCGGATAGCGCAGTTGCTCACTGGAAAACACACAAGGCACGCTGTAATGACGCGTCACCGTGCGCGAGAACCCGTAGTCACGACGCAGGGTCGAGCGTACTTTCGAGGCCAGCGGGTCGTTGAACGTGCGGTTCAGGTCGCACACCTGAATCAGCGTCGGATCAATTTGCCCACCCGCGCCGCCGGTGGTGATGATCTGGATCTTGCGGCGCTTGCACCAGGCAATCAGCGCGGCCTTGGCGTTGACCGCGTCGATGCAGTCGATCACGCAGTCGATATTCGGCGTGATGTATTCAGCCATGGTGTCGCGGGTCACGAAATCGGCCACTGCATGCACCGTGCACGCCGGGTTGATGCTGCGCAGGCGCTCGGCCATGACCTCGACCTTGGGTTTGCCCACGGTGCTGTCCAGCGCGTGCAACTGGCGGTTGCTGTTGCTGACGCAGACATCGTCCAGGTCAAACAGCGAAATCTCACCCACCCCGCAACGGGCCATGGCTTCCGCCGCCCAGGAGCCAACGCCGCCGACGCCGACGATCGCCACATGGGCCGCTTTCAAGCGTTCCAGGCCTTCAATGCCATACAAGCGAGCGACGCCTGCAAACCGTGGATCTTCTGTGCTCATGACCATTACCCCAAAAACCGGCGCGCAGTATGGGCTACGCAGCGGCAAGTTTTAAGCGACAACTGACCGGTGAAGAACTTAGTGGGCGTTTCGCTGCCCAATGTCAGGTTTTTCTCGGCTTGCTGTACGCTCAGGGAAAGGCCGGTGTAGGATGCGCGCCGTTCGGCGTTAGCCGACGCCTCTTTTCGTTCCACACCCTTTGGAACCCGAAATCGCCATGTCATCGCGTAAATTTGGACTCAACCTGGTGGTGGTGCTGGCAATTGCCGCGCTGTTCACCGGTTTCTGGGCGCTGATCAACCGCCCGGTCACCACTCCCAACTGGCCTGAACAGATCTCGGGGTTCTCCTACTCGCCGTTCCAGCAAGGCCAGTACCCGCAGAAAAACCAGTACCCGAGCGACGACCAGATGCGTCGCGATCTCGAAATCATGAGCAAGCTGACGGACAACATCCGTACCTACTCGGTCGACGGCACCCTGGGCGATATCCCCAAACTGGCCGAAGAGTTCGGCCTGCGCGTGACCCTGGGCATCTGGATCAGCCCGGACCTGGAACGCAACGAGCGTGAAATCCAGCGCGCTATCGAAATCGCCAACAGCTCGCGCAGCGTGGTGCGCGTGGTAGTGGGCAACGAAGCGCTGTTCCGTGAAGAAATCACCCCCGAAGCGCTGATCGTGCTGCTGGACCGGGTGCGCGCCGCGGTGAAAGTGCCGGTGACCACCTCCGAGCAGTGGCACATCTGGGAAAAGAACCCGCAACTGGCCAGGCACGTCGACCTGATCGCCGCGCACATCCTGCCGTTCTGGGAGTTCATTCCGATGGACAAGGCCGGCCAGTACGTACTCGACCGCGCCCGCGACCTGAAGAAACTGTTCCCGAAAAAACCGCTGCTGCTGTCCGAAGTCGGCTGGCCGAGCAACGGGCGCATGCGTGGCGGCAATGAATCGTCCCCGGCCGACCAGGCGATCTACCTGCGCACACTGGTCAACAAGCTTAATCGCCAGGGCTTTAACTATTTCGTGATCGAGGCGTTCGACCAGCCCTGGAAGGTCAGCGACGAAGGCTCGGCAGGCGCCTACTGGGGCGTGTTCAACGCGGCGCGCCAGCAGAAATTCAACTTTGAAGGGCCGGTGGTCGCGATCCCGCAATGGCGGGTGCTGGCGATCGGCTCGGTGGTGCTGGCCCTGCTCTCGCTGACCCTGCTGATGATCGATGGCTCGGCGCTGCGTCAGCGCGGTCGTACCTTCCTGACCTTTATTGCGTTCTTGTGCGGGTCGGTGCTGGTGTGGATCGGCTACGACTACAGCCAGCAGTACAGCACCTGGTTCAGCCTGACCGTCGGATTCCTGCTGGCACTGGGTGCCATGGGCGTGTTCATCGTGTTACTGACCGAGGCCCACGAATTGGCCGAAGCGGTGTGGACGCACAAGCGCCGGCGTGAATTCCTGCCGGTGGAAGGTGATTCGGATTACCGCCCGAAAGTATCGATCCATGTGCCGTGCTACAACGAGCCGCCGGAGATGGTCAAACAGACCCTCGACGCCCTGGCCGCCCTGGATTACCCGGACTACGAAGTCCTGATCATCGACAACAACACCAAGGACCCCGCGGTGTGGGAACCGGTGCGCGATTACTGTGAAACCCTCGGCCCGCGCTTCAAGTTTTTCCACGTCTCGCCCCTGGCCGGCTTCAAGGGCGGCGCGCTGAACTACCTGATCCCGCACACCGCCGTGGACGCCGAAGTAATCGCGGTGATCGACTCGGACTACTGCGTGTCGCCCAACTGGCTCAAGCACATGGTGCCGCACTTCGCCGACCCGAAAATCGCCGTGGTGCAATCGCCACAGGATTACCGCGACCAGAACGAAAGCACCTTCAAGAAGCTCTGCTACGCCGAATACAAGGGCTTCTTCCACATTGGCATGGTCACCCGCAACGACCGTGACGCGATCATCCAGCACGGCACCATGACCATGACCCGTCGCTCGGTGCTCGAAGAGCTCGGCTGGGCCGACTGGTGCATCTGCGAAGACGCCGAACTGGGCCTGCGGGTATTCGAGAAAGGCCTCTCGGCGGCGTATTACCACGACAGCTACGGCAAGGGCCTGATGCCCGACACCTTCATCGACTTCAAGAAGCAGCGTTTTCGCTGGGCCTATGGCGCGATCCAGATCATCAAGCGCCACACCGCGAGCCTCTTGCGCGGCAAGGGCACCGAGCTGACCCGTGGTCAGCGCTACCACTTCCTCGCGGGCTGGCTGCCGTGGGTGGCGGACGGCATGAACATCTTCTTCACCGTCGGCGCGCTGTTGTGGTCGGCGGCGATGATCATCGTGCCGACGCGGGTCGACCCGCCGTTGCTGATTTTCGCGATTCCGCCGTTGGCGCTGTTCGTGTTCAAGGTGGGCAAGATCATCTTCCTGTACCGCCGCGCCGTCGGCGTGAACCTCAAGGACGCGTTCTGTGCGGCCCTGGCCGGGCTGGCGTTGTCGCACACCATCGCCAAGGCGGTGCTGTATGGCTTTTTCACCACCAGCATTCCGTTCTTCCGTACGCCGAAAAACGCCGATAACCACGGCTTTTGGGTGGCAATTTCCGAAGCGCGCGAAGAGATGTTCATCATGCTGCTGTTGTGGGGCGCGGCGCTGGGGATCTACCTGGTGCAGGGCCTGCCAAGCAATGACATGCGTTTCTGGGTGGTGATGCTGCTGGTGCAGTCGCTGCCGTATGTGGCCGCGCTGATCATGGCGTTCCTGTCGTCACTGCCCAAACCGGCAGCGGCGCCCGAGCCTGTGCCTGCGGCGTAAAAACTTGCGCAATGCACTAAACGGCGGCCTCTGGTCGCCGTTTTGCTATAAGATAACGGCCGTTTTGTTGGATCAGGCAAGCACCGATTGCCTTATGTGGGAGGGGCTTGCTCCCGATGGCTGCAAGTCAGTGACATCATTTTGGCTGACTCACTGCAATCGGGAGCAAGCCCCCTCCCACATTGGATCTGCGCCGTTTCAAGTTCTGTATTCCACATTCGTCCTGCGCCCATTACACGCTTCCCGGAGTTTTCCCATGACGGCCCATGCCGACCTTTCGCCGACCCTTCAACTTGCCATCGACCTGATCCGTCGCCCCTCGGTAACGCCGATCGACGCCGATTGCCAGAAGCTGATGATGCAGCGCCTGGGCGACGCCGGTTTTGCCCTGGAGCCGATGCGCATCGAGGACGTGGACAACTTCTGGGCCACCCACGGCCAGCATGAAGGCCCGGTGCTGTGCTTTGCCGGCCACACCGACGTGGTGCCGACCGGCCCGCTGCAGGCCTGGCAGAACGACCCGTTCGACGCGCTGATCGACGAACACGGCATGCTCTGCGGGCGTGGCGCGGCAGACATGAAAGGCAGCCTGGCGGCCATGCTGGTGGCGGCAGAGCGGTTTGTGCAGGACTACCCGGACCACCGTGGTTCGGTTGCCTTCCTGATCACCAGCGATGAAGAAGGCCCGGCGCACCACGGCACCAAGGCCGTGATCGAACGCCTGGCCGCGCGCAACGAACGCCTGGACTGGTGCATCGTCGGCGAACCGTCGAGCACCACCCTGGTGGGCGACGTGGTCAAGAACGGCCGTCGCGGCTCGCTCGGCGCAACCCTCACCGTACGCGGCGTGCAGGGCCATGTGGCTTACCCGCACCTGGCGAAGAACCCGATTCACCTGGCCGCGCCGGCCCTGGCGGAACTGGCTGCCGAGCACTGGGACGATGGCAACACGTTCTTCCCGCCGACCAGCTTCCAGATCTCCAACCTCAATTCCGGCACCGGCGCCACCAACGTGATCCCCGGCGACCTGACGGCGGTGTTCAACTTCCGCTTCTCCACCGAATCCACCGTGGAAGGCCTGCAACAGCGCGTTGCGCAGATTCTCGACAAGCACGGCCTGGACTGGCACGTGGACTGGGCGCTGTCCGGCCTGCCGTTTCTGACCGAACCGGGCGCGCTGCTCGATGCGGTATCGGCCAGCATCAAGGCGATTACCGGTCGCGAAACCCAGGCATCGACCAGCGGCGGTACGTCGGACGGACGCTTCATCGCGACCCTCGGCACCCAGGTGGTCGAGTTGGGCCCGGTGAATGCGACGATCCATCAGGTCAACGAACGCATCCTGGCCAGCGACCTTGATGTGCTCACCGAGATCTACTACCAGACCCTGATCAAGTTGCTCGCCTGATGCTCGCCTGCCCCCTCTGCAGCGCCCCGCTCAACCCGGTGGACAACGGCGTGGCGTGCCCGGCCGGGCACCGTTTCGACCGCGCGCGTCAGGGTTACCTGAACCTGCTGCCGGTGCAGCACAAGAACAGCCGCGACCCGGGCGACAACCTGGCGATGGTCGAGGCGCGTCGCGACTTTCTCAACGCCGGCCACTATGCGCCGGTGGCCCGGCGCCTGGCTGAACTGGCCGCCGAACGCGCACCGCAGCGCTGGGTCGACATCGGCTGCGGCGAGGGTTACTACACTGCGCAGATCGCCGAAGCCCTGCCGAATGCCGACGGTTATGCACTGGATATCTCCCGGGAAGCGGTCAAACGCGCGTGCAAGCGCAACCCCGCCGTCACCTGGTTGATCGCCAGCATGGCCCGTGTGCCATTGGCGTCAGACAGTTGCCAGTTCCTGGCCAGCGTGTTCAGCCCGCTGGACTGGGAAGAGGCCAAGCGCCTGCTCAGCCCCGGCGGCGGCCTGATGAAGGTCGGCCCTACCAGCGGCCACCTGTTGGAGCTGCGCGAACGCCTGTACGACGAAGTGCGCGAGTACACCGATGACAAGCACCTGGCCCTGGTGCCGGACGGCATGAGCCTGGCACACAGCGAAACTCTCGAGTTCAGCCTGAGCCTGGCCGAGCCCGGGGACCGCGCCAACCTGCTGGCGATGACGCCCCACGGCTGGCGCGCCAGCGCCGAGCGCCGTGCCCGGGTGATCGAAGCGGCCGAGCCGCTGCTGGTCACCGTGTCGATGCGCTACGATTATTTCGTGCTTCAATAACCGACTTTTTCAGCACCCGCGAATGGATTTTTAAAATCCCGCAACGAGGAACATCCATGCGCCAACCCGATATCGAGATTTACCTGAAGGACGCCGACGTCGACCACAGGGCCATCGCCGCCTGGCTGGGCGCTGCCCTGGGCGCCTGCTCGGACTGGGTCCAGAAAGGCCAGACCTACAAGTGCACGGCCGGCAACGTGCCCGTCACCTGGCTGCCCAAAGCCGTCGGCAAATGGAACAGCCTGTACCTGGAAAGCGACCAGACTCCCTGGGACGACGACATCGCCTGCGCCCGCGCCGCCTTTGCCGCGCTGAACGTCGAAGTGCGCTGCGCGCCGGGCACGTGGGTCGAGGAGGAAGGTGAGGAAAGCGCCGACACCTGGATTCGCATCAGCGCCGACGGTGAAGAGCAGATCACCTGGAAAACCGCCTGACCGTTTGGGAGGGGGCTTGCTCCCGATAGCGGTGGGTCAGCCAGCTTATGTGTAGCTGACTCACTGCAATCGGGAGCAAGCCCCCTCCCACATGGGTTCAGTAGTGGACTTACAGGCCGACCACATCCTCGGCCTGCAAGCCCTTCTCGCCGCTCACCAGGGCGTACTCCACCTGCTGGCCCTCGGCCAACGAGCGGTGGCCTTCACCGCGAATGGCGCGGTAGTGCACGAACACATCCTTGCCATCTTCACGCTGTATAAAGCCATAACCCTTTGCATCGTTGAACCACTTCACATTGCCGGTTTCGCGCGTCGTCATCCGTCTTGCTCCCACATGCATTTTTATTGTTGAGTTGTCCGCATTGAACTGCCGAGTATAAGACAGGCTCAAAAACCATCAACTCAAGTTTACATCGCTGCTTTTTTGCCGATTTTCGGCGAATACGGCACACTACCCACCCGAGCGCCTGCTCGGTTTTTTTCCACTTCAAGCAGCTCGCCTATGACCCGCTCCCCGTTCCGCCGTCTGGTGTTCGGCACCTTGCGCCGACTGTTGTACCTCTGGGTTCGCTCGGAGACGATCAACCAGTCGTCCCTGACCCTCAACCTCGACCGCAGCCGGCCGGTGTTCTATGTCCTGCAATCGCCTTCCCTCACCGAACTGGCCGTGGTCGATGCCGAGTGCACCAAGGCCGGCCTGCCGCGCCCAGTGCTGCCGGTGGCGGTAGGCCCGTTGATGGAAGCTGCTGCGTTCTTCTACCTCACGCCGGAGCCGGACTGGCTGGGCCGCCAGGACAAGCGCGGGGCGCCGCCTACCCTGACGCGGCTGGTCAACACCCTCAGCGAACACGCCGAAGAGAATGCACAAATCATTCCGGTCAGCGTGTTCTGGGGCCAGTCCCCCGAGAGCGAGTCCAGCCCTTGGAAGCTGCTGTTTGCCGACAGCTGGGCTGTCACCGGGCGCCTGCGCCGCCTGTTGAGCATCCTGATCCTGGGCCGCAAGACCCGGGTGCAATTCTCCGCGCCAATCAACCTGCGCGAATTGATCGAGCACAATAAAGGCCACGAACGCACCGTGCGCATGGCCCAGCGCATCCTGCGCGTGCACTTTCGTAACCTGAAGACGGCGGTCATCGGTCCCGACCTGTCCCACCGGCGCAACCTGGTGAAAGGCCTGGTGAACATGCCCCTGGTGCGCCAGGCCATCCTGGATGAGGCCGAACGGGAAAAGATCGCCCCGGAAAAAGCCAAGGCCCTGGCCCTGCGCTACGGCAACGAGATCGCCTCGGACTACACCTACACCGCGATCCGCTTCCTCGAAGTGGTGCTGAGCTGGTTCTGGAACAAGATCTACGACGGCATCAAGGTCAACAATATCGAAGGTGTGCAACAGGTCGCCCAGGGCTACGAGGTGATCTACGTGCCTTGCCACCGCAGCCATATCGACTACCTGCTGCTGTCGTACCTGCTGTTCAAGAACGGCCTGACCCCACCGCACATCGCCGCCGGGATCAACCTGAACATGCCGGTGATCGGCAGCCTGCTGCGCCGTGGCGGTGCGTTTTTCATGCGCCGCACCTTCAAGGGCAACCCGCTGTACACCTCGGTGTTCAACGAATACCTGCACACCCTGTTCACCAAGGGTTTCCCGGTGGAGTATTTCGTTGAAGGCGGGCGTTCGCGCACCGGGCGCATGCTGCAGCCCAAGACCGGCATGCTGGCGATCACCCTGCGCAGCTTCCTGCGCTCTTCGCGCATGCCAATCGTGTTCGTGCCGGTGTACATCGGCTATGAACGCGTGCTCGAAGGCCGCACTTACCTCGGCGAACTGCGCGGCGCGAGCAAGAAGAAAGAGTCGATCTTCGATATTTTCAAAGTGGTCGGCGCGCTCAAGCAGCGCTTTGGCCAGGTCGCGGTCAACTTCGGCGAGCCGATCAAGCTGGCCGAGTTCCTCGACAGCGAGCAGCCGGACTGGCGCTCCCAGGAACTGGGCCCGAACTACAAGCCGGCGTGGCTGCACGAAACCACGCACCGCCTGGGCGAACAGGTGGCGCGCCACCTCAACGAAGCGGCGGCGGTCAACCCGGTGAACCTGGTGGCCCTGGCCTTGCTCTCGACCACACGCCTGGCCCTGGACGAACAGGCCATGGCCCGCCAGCTCGACCTGTACCTGGCGCTGTTGCGCCGCGTGCCCTACTCGCCGCACACCACCTTGCCCGAAGGTGACGGCCTGGCGCTGATCAAACACGTCAAGGACATGGACCTGCTGTCGGAACAAAGCGATGCCCTGGGCAAGATTCTTTACCTGGACGAGCAGAACGCCGTCCTGATGACCTACTACCGCAACAACGTGCTGCACATCTTCGCCCTGCCGGCCCTGCTGGCGAGCTTCTTCCAGAGCAGCTCGCGCATGAGCCGCGAGCAGATGCTGCGCTACACCCACGCGCTGTACCCGTACCTGCAATCGGAGCTGTTTATCCGCTGGTCCCTGGAAGACCTCGACGCGGTGGTCGACCAATGGCTGCAAGCGTTTGTCGAACAGGGCCTGCTGCGCTTCGAGAACGAGGTGTACCTGCGTCCGGCGCCGAGTTCGCGGCATTTTGTGCTGCTGACATTGCTGTCCAAGAGCATCGCCCAGACCCTGCAACGCTTCTATATGGCAATCTCGCTGCTGCTCAACAGCGGCCAGAGCAGCATCAGCGCCGAAGAGCTGGAAGACCTGTGCACGATCATGGCCCAGCGCCTGTCGATCCTGCATGGCCTCAATGCCCCGGAATTCTTCGACAAGAGCCTTTTCCGACATTTCATCCAGACACTGCTGGAGCAAGATGTGCTGCGCCGCGACGAAGCCGGCAAATTGAGCTATCACGATTTGCTCGGCGAGCTGGCCGAAGGCGCCGCCAAACGCGTATTGCCCGCCGACATTCGCCTGTCGATCCGTCAGGTGGCGCTGCACCGTGTCGATGGCGCGGCCGAAGCGCCGGTCGAACCTGCACTTGAATGATCAACCTCTGAACATAAGGAAGCCCTTCATGCTCCGTAACACGCTCCGCCTGACTGCCCTGTGTGCCGGCCTGCTGCTCGGTGCCAACGCCATGGCCCTGGACCTTGCCAGCCTGTCCCAGGCCGACGCCAGTGGCGGCCTCAAGGATGCGCTGACCCAGGGCGCGCAGATTGCCGTGAAACAACTGGGTACCCCCGGCGGTTTCAGCAACAACCCTGAGGTAAAAATCGGCCTGCCGGGCAAGCTCGGTAAAGTCGCCGACAAACTCAAGATGTTCGGCATGGGTGAACAGGTCACCCAGTTGGAAACCAGCATGAACAAGGCCGCCGAAACCGCCGTGACCCAGGCTCAGCCGATCCTGGTCAACGCCGTGAAAAACATGAGCGTGACCGACGCCAAGGGCATTCTCAGCGGCGGTCAGGACTCGGCCACGCAGTACCTGAACAAGAGCAGCCGCGAGCAGATTCGCGCCAGGTTCCTGCCAATAGTCAAAGCAGCGACCGACAAGGTCGGCGTGGCCCAGCAGTACAACGCCCTGGCCGGCAAGGCGGCGGCTTTTGGCGCGGTGGATGCCAAGAGCGCGAATGTCGAAAGCTACGTGACGGAGCAGGCGCTGGACGGTTTGTTCAAGATGATTGCGCAGCAGGAAGAAACCATCCGCAAGAATCCGGCAGCGGCGGTGACGAGCCTGGCCAGGAAAGTCTTTGGTGCACGCTGAGCCTGACTGACGCATGAAAAAGCCCTGACAGTGTCAGGGCTTTTTTTTGCTCAACCGAGTGCCGGGCTTGCTTGTCAGCACACTCAGTAACTTATGCGGCCTTGGGACGAGAAATTACCACTTTGAGAAAACGACATGCCCGAGTTTTCGTTGGCATTGTTGTTTTCATTGTTGATCGTAATATTGATGTCCAGCTTGTTACCCTCCCTGTCTTTGCTTTTATCTTTGTCCTGGTCCTGGCCTTGTCCATTCCCCCCTAACATCGAATTCATCATCTGCATCGGCAGCATCATCAGTATTGGCAAGATCATAAATATTCCTTTCTAGCTGAATTCACATCGGAACCCAAAGCGTCGCATTGTGTGTGCGACGGCACCTACCGGTCGGGTAATCCTTGTGTGGTATCCAGAGAGAAATGGTTCCGGAGGCTACGCGTCCTTCCTTACTCGAAACCACGCCGCATACAGCGCCGGCAGGAACAACAGCGTCAACGCCGTCGCCACAATCAGCCCGCCCATGATCGCGACCGCCATCGGCCCGAAGAACACACTGCGCGACAGGGGAATCATCGCCAGCACTGCCGCCAGCGCCGTCAGCACAATCGGACGAAAGCGCCGCACCGTGGCTTCGATGATCGCCTGCCAGGGCGCAAGGCCGGCCTTGATGTCCTGTTCGATCTGATCCACCAGAATCACCGAGTTGCGCATGATCATGCCCGACAGGGCGATGGTGCCGAGCATCGCCACAAAGCCGAAAGGTTGGCGGAATACCAGCAGGAACAGCGTCACGCCGATCAGGCCCAACGGTGCGGTGAGAAACACCATGGCGGTGCGTGAGAAGCTGCGCAGTTGCAGCATTAGCAACGTCAGCACCACCACGATAAACAAGGGCACGCCGGCCTTCACCGAGTTCTGTCCACGGGCGGCATCTTCGACGGTGCCACCCACCTCGAGCAGGTAGCCATCCGGCAACTCGGCGCGCACCTCCGCAAGGGTCGGCAGGATCTGCTGGACCAGGGTCGCTGGCTGTTCCTTGCCGTAGATATCGGCGCGCACCGTCACCGTCGGCAGGCGATTACGGTGCCAGATGATGCCCTCCTCGAAGCCATATTCGAGGGTGGCGATCTGCGACAGCGCCACACTCTTGCCGTTGTCGGTGGGCACCGCCAGGCTGGGCAGCAGCGACAACTGCGTACGTTCCTGGACGGTGCCGCGCAGCAGGATTTCGATCAACTCGTTGTCCTCGCGGTATTGGCTGACGCTGGCGCCGGTCAACGAGCGCTGGAGGAATCGCGACAGGTTCGCGGTGCTCACGCCGAGGGCGCGCGCACGGTCCTGATCGATATTGAGGTAGACGATCTTGCTCGGTTCTTCCCAGTCCAGGTGCACATTGACCACATGGGCGTTTTCGCGAACCCTGGCCGCCACTTTCCGCGCAAGGGCGCGCACTTCGTCGATGTGCTCGCCGGTCACCCGGAACTGCACCGGGTAGCCCACGGGCGGGCCGTTCTCCAGGCGCGTGACGCGGGAACGCAGGTCGGGAAATTGTTCGTTGAGGGTTTCGATCAGCCAGGTGCGCAGGTCTTCGCGCGCCTCGATGGTGCTGGCGAGCACCACCACCTGCGCAAAGCTGGTGGCTGGCAGTTGCTGGTCCAGCGGCAGGTAGAAACGCGGCGAACCGGTGCCCACGTAGGCCACATAGTTATCGACCCCCACATGCTCCTTGAGCAAACCTTCAAGGCGCTTGACCTGGTCGGCAGTGTTGCTCAGGGACGCGCCTTCGGCCAGCTTCAGGTCGACCATCAACTCCAGGCGACCGGAGGCCGGAAAGAACTGCTGCGGCACAAAGCGAAACAACACCACCGAGCCGATAAACAGCAACAGGGTCAGCACGATCACGGTTTTACGTCGGCGTACGCACCATTCCACCACACGTCTGACACGTTGATAGAACGCGGTGCCGTAGGGATCGGGCCCACTGGCGCCATGCTTGGCCGCATGAATCTTCGCCAGATCCGGCAGAAGTTTTTCCCCCAGGAACGGCACAAACACCACCGCTGCCACCCATGAAGCGAGTAGCGCAATGGTCACTACCTGGAAGATCGAGCGGGTGTATTCGCCGGTACTCGATTGTGCGGTGGCAATCGGCAGGAAGCCTGCTGCCGTGATCAGCGTGCCGGTGAGCATCGGGAAGGCGGTGCTGGTCCAGGCGAAACTGGCGGCCTTGAAGCGGTCGTAGCCCTGCTCCATTTTGATCGCCATCATTTCCACGGCGATGATGGCGTCGTCCACCAGCAGGCCCAGCGCCAGCACCAGGGCGCCGAGGGAGATCTTGTGCAGGCCGATGCCGAGGTAATACATGCTGGCGAAGGTCATGGCCAGCACCAGCGGAATCGCCAGGGCCACCACCATGCCGGTGCGTATTCCCAGGGAGAAGAAACTCACCAGCAGCACAATGGCCAATGCTTCGGCGAGCACCTGGACGAATTCGCCGACACTGGTTTTCACTGCTGCCGGCTGATCCGACACCTTGCGCAGCTCCATCCCGGCCGGAAGGTTCTTTTGCAGCCGTGCGAACTCGCCTTCAAGGGCCTTGCCCAGCACCAGGATGTCGCCACCGTCGCGCATCGCCACGGCCAGGCCGATGGCATCGGCGCCCATGAAGCGCATGCGCGGTGAAGGCGGATCAGTGAAGCCACGCCGAATCTCGGCCACATCGCTGATACGCAGGGTTCGCTCGCCAACGCGAATCGGGAAGTCGCGAATCTGTTCCACGCTTTTGAAGTTGCCCGACACACGCAGTTGCACGCGCTCGGTCGGGGTTTCGAAGAAGCCGGCGGTGGAGACGGCGTTCTGTTCCTGCAACGCCTGCTGCACCGCCGCCAGGGGCAGGCCGAGGGTGGCGAGCTTGAGGTTGGACAGTTCGATCCAGATTTTCTCGTCCTGCAGGCCGAGCAACTCGACCTTGCCCACATCCGCTACGCGCTGCAGTTGGATCTGGATACGGTCGGCGTAGTCCTTGAGCACGGCGTAGTCGAAGCCGTCACCGGTCAGCGCGTAGATATTGCCGAAGGTGGTGCCGAACTCGTCATTGAAAAACGGCCCCTGGATATCCGGCGGCAAGGTCTGGCGAATGTCGCTGATCTTCTTGCGCACCTGGTACCACAACTCGGGGATCTGCGCCGAGTGCATGGCGTCGCGGGCAATGAAGGTGACCTGGGATTCTCCAGGCCGGGAGAACGACACGATGCGCTCGTAATCGCCGGTCTCCATGAGTTTTTTCTCGATGCGCTCGGTGACCTGACGCGAGACTTCCTCGGCCGTGGCGCCTGGCCAGTTGGTCTTGATCACCATGGCCTTGAACGTAAACGGCGGATCCTCGCTTTGCCCCAGCTTGGTATAGGACAACGTACCGACTACTGCCAGCAGGATCATCAGGAACAACACGATCTGGCGATTACGCAACGCCCATGCGGAAAGATTGAAACCCATGGGGACTACTCCTTGGCCGCCAGATTCACCACACGGTTGGCACGATCCACCGGGCGCACCTGCTGGCCTTCGTGGAGCACATGCACGCCGGCGGCAATCACCCAATCCGTGGAGTGCAAACCTTCCAGCACCGGTACGCTGTGTTCACCGAAGGCACCGATACGCACCGGCGTGCGTTCCAGGGTACTGTCCGGGCGCACACGCCACACGTAGGACGCCCCATTCTCCGCACTGAGGGCAGACAGCGGCACCGACAGCGCAATAATGCCATCGGCCTGTATGAATACGCGCGCGCTCTGGCCCAGCACGGCGGGGACCTTGCCGCCAGTGAACGCAACGCGTGCGGCAAAGGTGCGTGATTTGGGATCGGCCGCCGGCGACAGCTCGCGAATATGCCCGGTAAAGCGCTGGTCCGGCTGGTTCCACAGCTCCACCGACACTGGCTGACCGATTTTGAAACGGGCAAAGCCCTGCTCCGGCAGGCTGATTGCCACTTCCCGCTCGCCATCGGTGGCCAGGGTGAACACGGTCTGCCCGGCGGACACCACCTGGCCGACTTCCACCGCGCGCCGGGCCACCACGCCATCCTGCGGCGCGCGCAGCACGGCGTAACCGGCCTGGTTGCCGGCCACGGTGAACTCAGCCTTGATCTGTCTGAGCCGTGCTTCACCTGCCCGGTAGAGGTTTTCGGCGTTGTCGTACTGCGAGCGACTGACCATCTGCCGGTCCATCAGCGTTTTGTAGCGATCCCGCTCGGCGCGCACCAGGTTCAGGTTGGCCTCGGCGGCGGCCACCTGGGCGCGCGCGGCGTCCAGCTGCAGGCGTACATCCTGCGGATCAAGCTCGGCCAGAGGCTGGTTGGCCCTGACCCGCTCGCCCTCCTCCACCAGGCGCTGGCTGACCTTGCCGCCGATGCGAAAGGCCAGGTCCGGTTCATAGCGGGCACGCACCTCACCGGTGTAGCTGTCCATCGCCTGTGCCGAAGGCTGCGGTTGCACCACCATGGCCGGGCGGACGCTGGTTTGGACCGCTTCTTCGTGGCCGCAGGCGGCCAGCAGGAAGACCAGACTGACAGGCAACGCAAGGGGCAGGAGAGTGCTGCGCATGCTGAAGGACCTTTCGCAAATGGAGCGCGGAATAATTATACTGGCCGGTATGTTATTAATACCAAACTCACCAGTCCAGTATTAAAGGTAAAATGTCCTACAATCGCGCCAACACCAATAGCCCTGGGCGTCCCAAGGACATGGCAAAACGCCAGGCAATCCTCGAAGCAGCGAAGGTGCTGTTTTTGAGCAATGGCTACGCCAGCACCAGCATGGACGCCGTGGCCCTTGAGGCCGGCGTGTCGAAACTCACCGTGTACAGCCACTTCACCGACAAGGAAACCTTGTTCACCGCCGCCGTGGTCGCCACCTGCGAGGAACAACTGCCGGTGATGTACTTCGAGCTGCCCGCCGGCATCCCCGTGGAGACGGTGCTGCTGAACATCGCGCGGGGCTTTCATCGGTTGATCAACAGTGAAGAGTCAGTGAACCTGCATCGCCTGATGATGACCACGGGCAATCAGGACGTGAAACTCTCGCAGATCTTCTTCGAGGCGGGCCCGATGCGCATGTTGCAAGGCATGGAGCGCCTGCTGGGCAAGATCGACCAGAGCGGCGCATTGAGCATCGACAAACCGTTTACGGCGGCCGAACACTTCTTCTGCCTGCTCAAGGGCACGGCGAACTTTCGCCTGCTGTATGGCTGCGGCGGGCAGCTGAGCGAGCACGCCGCCGAAGCCCATGTGCAGGATGTGGTGGGGTTGTTCATGCGGGCTTATGGGAGAGGGGCAGCTGTAAGTGGTTAGCTGTTAGCTGCAAGTTAAAAGCAACCGTGCTTGCAGCTGCTCTTAAGGCCTAATCGCTTTTTTAGGATAGATGTCATACCGGCTGGACTTGCCATCCAGCGCATGACTGGGCTTGGGCCCGTCAATGCAGGGTGCCTTGCGCGGGCGTTTGACCACCACGCGGTGGCTGGCCAGGGCCAGGGCGGCCGCAAGCAAGGCCGGGGCGTCCGGGTCATCGCCCACCAGAGGCCGGAACAGGCGCATTTCCTTCTTCACCAGTGCCGTTTTCTCACGGTGCGGGAACATCGGGTCGAGGTAGATGACCTGGGGCGGTTCGCCCTGCCAGTTGAGCATCAGGTCGATGGCGTTGCCCTTGAGCAACTGCATGCGCGCGACAATCGGCGCGACTTCAAAATCATCCGCGCCGCGTGCGAGGCCGTCTTCGAGCAAGGCGCCGATCAGCGGCTGGCGCTCGATCAGGCGCATCTCGCAACCCAGGCTTGCCAGCACGAAAGCGTCCTTGCCCAGGCCTGCGGTGGCATCGAGTACCCGTGGCCGTACGCCTTGCGCAATCCCCACCGCCTTGGCGATCATCTGCCCGCTGCCGCCGCCGTATAGCCGCCGATGGGCAGCGCCGCCTTCAACAAAGTCAACACGCACCGGCCCCGGCGCGTCAGGCCCCAGCTGTTGCAGTTGCAGGCCGTGCTCACCCACTTGCAGGGAAAAATCCGCCGCTTCGAGCTGCACCGGCAAGCCGAGCAGCGCCGCCCACTGCTCGGCGCGCGCCTGAAATCCGTCGGCCAAGGCTTCGACACGAATGCGGCTGGCCGCTGGTTGTTCGCTCATCAATCGCTACGCTCAAAAATATTAAGGATCGGCCAATAACGGCCGATAAAACCAACAGTCAGGTATTTTGCCAGAGCTGAGCGTCGACCGAGAAAAATGTCAGACATTCTCCCCCTAACCATCGGTGTACTGCCGACCCACAACCACTACGGACTGCGCAATACTCAAGCGCTGGCCGGGGTGAGTCATGTGTGGCAGGACTTCTTCGCCCGCGCGCTGGCCGAACAGTTGGGCGGGACGGCGGATGCGCAGTCGGCTCAGGCTCCAGCCGTGGCGGACCCGGCGGTTGAGCCCAGCGCCGGTGCCGACGTGCTGTCGCAGATTCTCACCCAGCGCGAATGCAACGTCACCGACACCCCGATCGCCCCGCCTGAACCGCTGTTCTTACCGATTGCCGAATTCGAGACCGACCTGCTGCCACCGGCCGCGACGCCGTTCCCTGAAGAAGAACTCGTCGCTCAACAGCGTCAGCAGAACTTCGAAAGCGGCTGGGTGCGCCCTCTGGTGCTGACCGCCGGCCAGCAGCCACCCGCGCCAGGCCCAGCGCCGCAACCGCGCGCGCTGCACCTGCCGATTGCCGAATTCGAACTGGACCTGCTGCCTGCGCCTGCCGAGCCGTACCCAGCCGAAGCGCTGGTGGCGCAGCAAAAGGCGCTGGACTTCGACGCCTACTGGGCACGCCCGCTGGTGGCGCACAACTTGCGCCTGGCCGCCTAACGACACACCCACCCACGTCCCATGTCCAGGTGGAAATGATTGCGGTGTGCCGCGTTGTAGTCCGGACTCAACACCACGTTGAAATCATCACAGGCGCTGTCGCGCACATGGCGCAGGAATCGCGCACTGTCGCCCTCCCCCGGCCAATCCTTGAGCACACTGATGCGGCGCCCGTCCGCCAGGCGAAAGCCTGCGATATCCACTGCATTGGCCGACGCATGCTGGCTGAGTCGCCCGTCGGCGCGGTTATAGACATTACGGCAGGCGAAGCTGCCCAGGTGATCGACACGCGTCACCGCCTGGCCAAACACGGCCTGGGCGGCCGGTTGCAGGCTGTGGCGTTCGAACAGGGCAAACGCCACCGCCAGCGGGCAACTGGCGAGAAAGCTGCTGCTCAAGGTCACCTGCGCGCCCTGCACGCGCAATACATTGCGCAACGGGCACGCAATATCGGCCGGCGAATCCGCCTGATGGCTGACGCGCAAGCCCGAGGTCTGCAGCACCTGGTCGCACAGGGCGGGGTCATCCTGTAGACGCCCCAGCTTGAAGCGCGTCAACAGGTTGGGCGTGTCGCGCACATCCAGCGGCGCCCAGGGATTCCATTGATTCGGCAAGGGCAGCCAGCCGCGCCAGGCACCCAGTGCGAGGGCGCCCGCGAGCAACAGCAGCATGGCGGTGACGTTTAGGCCGCGCACCGCTTATTCCTTGAAGAATTGGCTGGCCTGGCTGTAGGACATCGAGCGTTCGGTAAAGGAAAAAGTGCCCAACCCACACACCTCCTGCGCCGCCCGATAAAACTCGCCATACGCCGCCAGCGCCATGGCCGACCCCACGCTGATGCGCTTGACGCCCATGTCGCTCAACTGCGCCACGCTGAGTTTGAGGCCACCGGACATCAACACATTCACCGGCTTGGGGGCGACGGCCTTGACCACCGCCAGCACCTCTTCGGCACTGCGCAGGCCCGGTGCGTAGAGCACGTCGGCACCGGCCTCGGAATAGGCCTGCAGCCGGCGCAGGGTGTCAGGCAAATCCAGGCGACCGTGCAGGAGGTTCTCCGCGCGGGCCGTCAGCATGAACGGGAACGGCAGGCTGCGTGCCGCAGCCACAGCGGCCTCCACACGCTCGATCGACAGGTCAAAGGCGTAGATCGGGTCGGCTGCAATGCCCGTGGCATCTTCGATGGAGCCGCCGACAATACCCACAGCCGCGGCCCGCAGGATGGTCCGGGCGCAACCTTCAGGGGTGTCGCTGAAGCCGTTTTCCAGATCGGCTGCCACCGGCAACGCCGTGGCCTTGGCAATCATGCCGGCGTTGACCAGCGTGTCCTCCAACGACAACGCCCCTTCGGCATCCGGGCGACCCAGGCTGAAGGCATAACCGGCGCTGGTGGTGGCCAGGGCTTCAAAGCCGAGATGGGCAAGCATGATGGCGGAGCCCGCGTCCCACGGGTTGGGCATCACGAATGCGCGATCACGGGTGTGCAGGGCCTGGAAGGTTTCGGCGCGAAGGGTTTGGGCATCCATGACTGACTCCTGGCGGGAAAGGGAGCCCTAGAGTAACCCCAGTTGCTCCGCTGCGGGCTCGCGATGCAAGGTCGGCAACGCCGGCAGGCCCGGCAGACGCGCCATCAGTCTGGCGTGAAACCGCAACGCCAGCTGCGCCGCGAGACGGTTGTCGGAGGTGTGCAGGAACACGTACGGCGTGCGGCCTTCTTCAATCCAGACGGCGACTTTTTCCACCCAGGGCGTCAGGAACGGGTCGTTGGCCTCCAGCTCCGGATGGCCGATAAAGCGCACCTGTGGCCATTGCGTCAGCGCTGCCGGGCGCGTTGGCACCTTGGGCTTTTTCGATTGGGCATGCAGCACCGCAGGCGTTGTGGCGGTGCAACTGAACAGCGCGCGCGGATCGAGGCAGATGCGCTCCACGCCACGGTCGCGCAACAGGCGGTTGAGGCTGCGCTCGGCGTCGCCCTTGGCGAAAAACTCCTGATGACGCACCTCGACCGCCAGCGGGCGTTCCAATCCGTCGATAAATCCGGCCAGCTCGCCCAGGCGTTGCGGCGAAAACGTTGCGGGTAATTGCAGCCACAGCGGCGACACACGCTCGCCGAGCGGGCTCATCAGGCCGACGAAACTTTCCGCCGCCGGCAGCTGTTCGCGCAGGTCGGCGCTGTGGCTGATGTCACCGGGGAACTTGGCCGTGAAGCGAAAATCATCCGGCATGATCTCGGCCCAGCGCTGCACCGTGGCGGCCGAGGGTCGAGCATAAAAGGTGGTGTTGCCTTCAACGGCGTTGAAGACCTGTGAATACAGCGCCAGGTAATCGCTGGAGCGCGCATCGACCGGATACAGGTACTCGCGCCAGGCGTTTTCACTCCAGGAGGGGCAACCGATGTAGTAAGGCAGACGCATCAGATATGGACGTCGAGACCCAGCACTTCCATATCCCATTCGACAAAACCGGCGGTGGTCAGGTAGCTGGCCAGCGCAGTGGCGACGCTTTTGCTCATGGAGCGGGGGAAGACCATGTCTTGCTGACGGGCCGGCAGGCCGCTGATACGCGCACCTGCGCCACTTTGGGCATGGGCGGGTGCTTCGGCGTGGACTTCGATGAAGTCGGGCGAATCCTCGACGGCATCGTCCACCCGAACGTTCGCCTTACGCGGCTTGCGCTTGATGGGGTAGGACTGTGAGGAAAAGCCGTCTATACGCATGGATGCGAGCTCGCTATCAATGATGGCACTTTAATGGCGCTTTCCGTGGCGCGCAAATGCTCTGGTGATAACTAGAACACATATTTTGAAAAATGTTTCAAAGCAGGGGCAGATTCTGACGATTGGCGCAGAATTTGGAGTCCACGCCCTCTTCAACCGTGCCCTGTGGCGAGCAGGCTTGCCCTAATGCCGTTCAGTTAAGCGCAGATTCCCTGTGGCGAGCAGGCTTGTCCTGCGTTGGCTGCGCAGCAGCCCCAAAGCCAGGCGCTGAGCCGTATCAGGTACACCGCGTTTTGCTCGATTGGGGGCGCTTCGCACCCCAACGCGGGGCAAGCCCGCTCGCCACAGGGGTCTGATCGTTTGATCAGAGACCCCGCTCGGCCTTGGTCTGGGCGACTTTATCGCGCAAATAAACCGGGGCGGCCTGATCGGCCGGGATCGCCTCGCCACGCTCGAACGCGAAGCGCGCCAGGGTCAACAGGTCTTCGGCATGGGGCAACAGCGTGGCGTCCTGGCCCACAAGCGGCACATTGATGCGCTCGCCGTACCCCCAACCGGTGCCTGCACCGAACCAGTCACCGCTGGCATCATCAGGCAACCGCGAGGACTCGGGCGACTGCACGGCCTCAACACCCACCAGGCGCATTTCACCCGCCGTCTCGCGGTAGCAGCCCCAATACACTTCGTCCATGCGCGCATCAATCGCTGCCGCTACCTGCGTCGCACCGTGCTCTCGCAGCGCCCGCTGGGCCAGCACGGCGAGGTTGGACACCGGCAACACCGGGCGCTCCAGCGCAAATGCGAGGCCCTGCACCACGCCGATGGCGATACGTACGCCGGTAAACGCGCCAGGGCCGCGGCCGAAGGCGATGGCATCGACGGCAGACAAGGCGATGCCGGCGTCTTCAAGCAGTTGCTTGATCATCGGCAGCAGCTTTTGCGCGTGCAGGCGCGGGATCACCTCGTAGTGGCTGGTTACCTTGCCATCGTGCAGCAAGGCAACGGAGCAAGCTTCGGTCGCGGTGTCCAGGGCCAGCAGGGTGCTCATCGGTGTGGGTATCCAGGTCGGAAAAAAGTGCGCCAGTATAAACAACAACGGCCCGCAAGCGGGCCGTTGTAGACAATCGAGGAGCGATCAGCTCAGTGCCTGCAGCACCTTGGCGGTAATCGCTTCCACGGAACCGACGCCAGGAATATGGCTGTATTTCGGTTTGCCGTGTGCAGCGGACAGTTTCTGATAGAAGTCCACCAGCGGCTTGGTCTGGGAATGGTAGACCGACAGACGATGGCGCACGGTTTCTTCAGTGTCGTCCTTGCGCTGCACCAGGTCTTCACCGGTGATATCGTCCTTGCCTGCCACTTTTGGTGGGTTGTAGACGATGTGGTAAACGCGGCCCGAGCCTTCGTGAACGCGACGACCGGCGATACGCTGGACGATTTCTTCATCTTCAACCGCGATTTCAACCACGGCATCCAGCTCGACGCCGGCCTTCACCAGGGCTTCAGCCTGGGGAATGGTGCGAGGAAAACCGTCGAACAGGAAACCATTCTTGCAATCGTCCTGGCTGATGCGTTCCTTGACCAGGTTGATGATCAGGTCATCGGAGACCAGCCCGCCGCTGTCCATCACGCTCTTGGCGATCAGGCCCAGTTCGGTACCGGCCTTGACGGCCGCGCGCAGCATGTCGCCGGTGGAGATTTGTGGAATGCCGAATTTTTCAGTGATGAACTTTGCCTGAGTACCTTTACCGGCCCCGGGAGCTCCCAGCAGAATGACGCGCATCGATGTGCTCCTCAATTTTTTATAGAGATGACGCTCGGATTCGCCACGTGGGGCCAATCTCGTAAAAATAGGGTTCGAGGCCGACCAAACGGCCAAAGGCTGATCAAGATACACAGCGGGCCTTAACCACACAAGCCGCCGAAAGTCGCAGTCAATCACGCTGTGCGTGCGCCGCCGGCTGGGTGTGCCTGAGTGCGACCCGAGCGCCTGAACAACGACCGCCCTGTTTTGGGCGGTCGCGCTTGTTCAACTGCAAGCCGTTGAGAACACGCAAAAAACCTTAGCCGGTGTTGCGCAAACCGGCGGCAATACCGGCCACGGACACCAGCAGCGCCTGTTCCAGAGGGCTGTCCTGTGCCGCTTCCTGCGCGCGGGAACGGGCCAGCAGCTCGGCCTGCAACAGGTGCAAGGGGTCCAGGTAGGTATTGCGCAGGCGGATGAACTCAAGGGTGTCCGGGCTATGGGCCAGCAGTTGCGACTGCCCCGTCAGGCCCAGTACCACCTCGCACGCCTGCGACAATAGGTCGCGTAAATGCTCGCCCAGGGGTAACAGGTCCGGTTGCACCAGGCGCTCGTCGTACAAACGGGCGATATCGGCGTCGGCCTTGGCCAGCACCATCTCCAGCATATCGATGCGGGTGCGGAAGAACGGCCATTGCTCGCGCATCTGCCCCAGCAGATCGCCCTCACCGCGCGCCAACGCCTTGCTCAACGCCGCTTCCCAGCCCAGCCAGGCGGGCAGCATCAGGCGCGTCTGGGTCCAGCCGAAAATCCACGGAATCGCACGCAGGCTCTCGATGCCGCCGGCACGGCGCTTGGCCGGGCGGCTGCCGAGGGGCAAGCGGCCGAGTTCCTGCTCCGGGGTGGACTGGCGGAAGTACTCGACGAACTGCGGATTTTCCCGCACCACCGCGCGGTAGGCGCTGACGCCGTCGGCCGCCAATTCATCCATCAGATGGCGCCAGGCCGGTTCGGGCGGCGGCGGCGGCAACAGTGTCGCCTCCAGCACGGCGGCCAGATACAGGTTGAGGTTCTGCTCGGCGATATCCGGCAGGCCGAACTTGAAACGGATCATCTCGCCCTGTTCGGTGGTACGGAAACGCCCCGCCACCGAGCCGGGTGGCTGCGACAGGATCGCCGCGTGAGCCGGGCCACCGCCACGCCCCACGGTGCCGCCGCGGCCGTGGAACAACAGCAGTTCCACCTGTTGCTCGCGGCAGATATCCACCAGACGCTCCTGCGCCCGGTATTGCGCCCACGCGGCGGCGGTGGTGCCGGCGTCCTTGGCCGAATCCGAATAGCCGATCATCACTTCCTGCGGGCCATGCAGGCGCGCGCGATAGCCCGGCAAGAGCAGCAGTTGCTCGATCACAGGCCCTGCGTTATCCAGGTCGGCCAGGGTTTCGAACAGCGGCACCACGCGCATCGGCCGTTGCACGCCCGACTCTTTAAGCAGCAATTGCACGGCCAGCACATCCGACGCCGCGCCCGCCATGGAGATGACATACGAACCCAGCGACGCCTCAGGTGCGGCGGCAATTTCCTTACAGGTGTTGAGCACCTCGGCGGTATCGGCCGAAGGCTTGAAATAAGCCGGCAGCAGCGGTCGACGGTTGGCCAGTTCCTGCATCAGAAAGCGGATGCGCGCGTCTTCGTCCCACTCTTCATAGCGACCCAGGCCAAGGTAATCGGTGATCTCGCTCATGGCCGCGCAGTGGCGCGTGGAATCCTGGCGCACATCCAGCCGCACCAGGAACAGGCCGAACGTCACCGCGCGGCGCAGGCAATCGAGCAGCGGACCGTCAGCGATCACGCCCATGCCGCACTCATGCAGCGACTGGTAGCACAGCTGCAGCGGCTCCAGCAGGTCACGGTTGTCCTGCAACACCTCCGCCGGCGCCGGGTTGCTGCTGCTCAGCGCGGAATGTGCCCACTGGCGTGTGGCGCGCAGGCGCTCGCGCAGTTGCTTGAGCACGGCGCGATAAGGCTCCACGCTGTCGCCGACCCTGGCCTGCAATGCGGCGCTGGCCTTTTGCATCGACAGCTCGGCCGCCAATTGATCGACATCGCGCAGGTACAGATCAGCAGCCATCCAGCGCGCCAGCAGCAGGACCTCGCGGGTGACCGGTGCGGTCACGTTGGGGTTGCCATCGCGGTCGCCGCCCATCCACGAGGCAAAACGAATCGGCGCCGCCTCCAGGGGCAGGTGCAGGCCGGTGGCGGCATGCAGGGCCTGATCGGCCTTGCGCAGGTAATTGGGAATGGCGTGCCACAGCGAATGCTCGATCACCGCAAAGCCCCATTTGGCTTCATCCACCGGCGTGGGCCGGGTGCGGCGGATTTCTTCGGTGTGCCAGGCCTCGGCAATCAGGCGTTGCAGGCGCTCGCGGATCTGCTCGCGCTCGGCAGTGGTGAGGTCGCGGTGATCCTGCAGCGCCAGTTGCGCGGCAATCGCATCGTATTTCTGGATCAGGGTACGCCGGGCCACTTCGGTGGGGTGAGCGGTGAGGACCAGCTCAATCTCCAGGCGCCCGAGTTGGCGGGCCAGGGATTCATCGCTGTGGCCTTCGGCCTGCAGGCGCGCCAACAGCTCAGGCAACACGCGGGACTCGAACGGCGCGGGTTGCGACTCGTCGCGTCGGTGAATCAACTGGTACTGCTCGGCGATATTGGCCAGGTTAAGGAACTGGTTGAAGGCACGGGCCACGGGCAGCAGCTCGTCTTCCTGCAGCTGATTCAGCCGGCTGCTCAGCTCATCGCCTGCGCCACGCCGGTCAGCCTTGGCGCCTTTGCGAATCTGCTCGATCTTGTCGAGAAAGGCATCGCCGTACTGCTCTCGAATGGTATTGCCCAACAATTCACCCAGCAGGTGAACATCCTCACGCAAGCGTGCATCGATATCACTCATCAGCCACTCTCCAGCCAGAATTTGCGGGACGCGCAGGTTTTCCAGAGTGCCGCTCGCGCCGGTTTCTGACAAGACACTTTAAACCTTGGCGCTCGCCGCGAGTCTCAAGCCATGAGTCGACGGGTTTATTCACGCCGCCGGCTGGACGCCCATCACCGCCTGCAGACACAGGTTTTATTGAGGTTGCCATGAAAATTCGAGATCTGGCCCAGCATTGGGAAGAAACCGCCACGGGTCGATTGACCAAGACCGAGTACGCTATTCACCTGGACGTGGAGGCTGCGGCAAGGCTCTCGGCCATCGCTGAAATGTACCCCAAGCGCCAAACCGAAGAATTGCTCGGCGAACTGATTGGCGCAGCCCTTGAAGAGCTGGAAGCGAGCTTTCCCTACGTCAAGGGCCAACACGTGGTGGCGACTGACGAGGAAGGCGATCCGTTATACGAAGACGTCGGCCCCACGCCACGCTTTCTCGAATTGTCGCGTCGCTTTCTGCATGATTTATCCGCCGACGACGATCAATCGAAGCACTCCTGAACTCGAATAACCTCCTGTATTCCGGGCCTCAAGCAGGCTCGGCGTACCACTGCGCGCCGTCAAAGTTCCAAATTTCAAACGCTGACCATTCAGTCAGATATTTTTTTAGGCAAATCGCCATCTCCGCTGAACTTTTGAAAAAAGCCTCCGGTCACAACCAGTAAGCCATCACTTGGAACGGTCGTTTTAAAGGGCACGTCGATTTTTCACCGTCGGCCCCTACCGCTGAACCAGTGAACCGGATTTTGATATTTTTCAGGAGTTATCCAATGGAGTTGAAGACGATGAAGACCAGCACTGCCAAATCCTCGTTTAACCATCTGCGCGGGCTGAAGTTGGCCGCGCTGGCAATCGGCACCAGCTTCGTTCTGGCGGGCTGCGCCGGCAACCCTCCGACCGAGCAGTACGCGGTGACCCAGTCCGCGGTGAACAGCGCTGTCAGCGCTGGCGGCACCGAGTTCGCGGCCGTTGAAATGAAAGCGGCCCAGGACAAGCTCAAAGAAGCTGAAATCGCCATGCACGACAAGAACTACGACAAGGCGCGTCAGTTGGCTGAGCAAGCCGAGTGGGATGCCCGCGTTGCCGAGCGTAAGGCTCAGGCCGCCAAAGCCGACCAGGCTGTGAAAGATTCCCAGAAGGCGGTTGACGATCTGCGCCGCGAAGGCATGCGCCCGGCCGTTATCCAGCAGAAGTAAGCCATTGCTACTGATGACTGCATCGCACCTGATATCGAATTGAAAGGACGACACGATTATGCGTAAACAAATGATGATCCCTGCCCTGCTGGCGATGAGCGTTGCTCTGGCGGCTTGCTCCACCCCGCCGAACGCGAACCTGGAAAACGCACGGACCAACTTCACGGCCCTGCAAACCAACCCGCAAGCGACCAAGCTGGCCGCGCTTGAAACCAAAGACGCCAGTGAATGGCTGGACAAGGCTGACAAGGCCTACCGCGACAAGGAAGACGAGAAGAAAGTCGACCAACTGGCGTACCTGACCAACCAGCGCGTTGAAGTGGCCAAAGACACCATTTCCCTGCGTGAGTCCGAAGCCAAGCTGAAAAACGCTGGCGACGACCGTGCCCGTGCTCTGCTGGACGCGCGTGATGCGCAGATCAAACAGCTGCAGAACAGCCTGAACGCCAAGCAAACCGACCGTGGCACCCTGGTGACCTTCGGTGACGTGCTGTTCGCCACCAACAAGTCCGATCTGAAATCCACTGGCCTGGTCAACATCACCAAGCTGGCGCAGTTCCTGCGCGATAATCCGGACCGCAAAGTAATCGTCGAAGGCTACACCGACAGCACCGGTTCCGATTCGTACAACCAGAGCCTGTCCGAGCGCCGCGCGGCCTCCGTACAGCGTGCACTGGCCCAGCAAGGCGTGGACATCTCGCGCATCGTGACCCAGGGTTATGGCAAGGAATACCCGGTTGCCGATAACGGCAGCGCCTCGGGCCGCGCCATGAACCGTCGCGTTGAAGTGACCATCTCCAACGACAACCAGCCGGTCAAGCCACGCTCTTCCATGGCTAACTGATCGATTGACGCTGCAAAAAAAACCCACCTTTCGGTGGGTTTTTTTCGATCAGACTTCGACCTTACGACCGCTGTCACTCTCCGGCATCATCGCCTCCATGCCTTGGCGACCGGCCATCATTTTATCAAGCGCCTCCTGGTCCATCTGGCCGCCTTCACCGCCCCCAGCGCCACCGCCCTGCGCGCCCCCCATGGCCTTGGACAGAATCTCCATGAGCATTTTCATCGGATCCTGTTTTGCCTGGCCGTCCTGCGCGCCTTGGGCACCTTGCTGGCCGCCCTGGCCCAGCTTTTCTGCGCCCTGGGCCATTTCCATCATCTTGGCGATTGCGCCAATTCCGCCCATTCCACCAATCATGTTTACACTCCCGGAATCGATATACGTAAGTTGTCTGCCAGCAACACTGACATGTCACTCAGTGGCGTCTTACGCAATACCGTTCCAGATATTTCTGGAATCGGGCGATTTAGGTGAGGGGCACGCTACTCGCGCACTGTGGGTGTTTCCTGGCCCATGCAGCGAACAGCCTGCTTTTTGTCGTTAACCAGCACGCCACTCAAACCTTTGTGTTCGGTATCAAACATCACCAGCACACCCTCGACACACTGCGCCACCTGGGCAGCCGGGGTCAGTGACACCTTATAGTCCTCGCCCGGTACGGTTTTGAGCAGGGTAAAGTCGCTGAGCAGCAACGCGTCTTCGGGTTTGGCGAAATGCAGGTAGCCGTAATACCACAGGCAGCCGACCGTACCGATGAGGGTGCCGATGCCGGTGAGGATCAGCGGGATCAGGTTGCGCTCTTCGCTCATTGCGGAGTCTCTGACGAATCGACTTGGGGAGCGGGGTAGTTCGGAATTTCCCCCAGGCGGCGCAGGCCATTGAAGTGCTGCGGGTCATCCAGATAACGCAGCATTACGGTTTGCCAGGTCTTGTCGGCAAAGGTCTGCACGTGGCCGCCACGGGTCAGTTGCAACACCCTCGGCGGCGGCGCGGCTTGATACAGGCGGATGCCGTTGGCGACCGGCACAATCGGGTCGTCCAGGCTGTGAAACAACAGTTTGGGCACGCCGGTAAGACGGGGCATGGCCGTGATCGCACTGTCGGCATCCGGCACCAGCCACGACAGTGGCACCTGCAACGGCCAGGTCAACCAGGACGTGCTCAGGGCGAATTGCCCTACGTCACGATAACTGGCAGGCACGCCATCCAGCACCAGCGCCTTGAGTTGGGACTGGCGCTGTGGATGCTCTGCCAGGTAGTGCACCGCGAGCGCACCGCCAAGGCTCTGACCGAGGACGATCAGCGGCTGCCCCTGGGCTTGGGGGGCCCGGTCGAGCCAGTTGAAGGCGGCATCCACATCCTGATAGACCGCCGGCAACGAGGGCTTGCCCTGCGACAGCCCGTAGCCGCGATAGTCCAGCAGCAGCACCTGATAGCCCTGCTCCGGCAGCCACCAACTGCCGCCCAGGTGCCAGGCCAGGTTGCCGCCATTGCCATGCAGGTGCAGCACCGTGCCTTTGAGCGGCACACCCGCCTTGGCCGGCAGCCACCACGCGTGCAGCTTCACGCCGTCGGCGGTGGTAAGGGTGACATCACGGTACTGCAGATGGGCTTTCTCCGGCGTGAACGGCAGACCGGGTTCGGGGTAGAACAGCAGGGAACTACAGCCGCTTAATGTGAGCAGCAGGCACAGGATGCCGAGGATTCTCATCCGTTGAAACCTCTTGATTTGGCTGAAATTACGGTTTGCTCCAGGGTGCGGTCACAGGATATTGGAGTAATCCGCTTCGATCCGGTCCAGGCTCAGGTGGTTGAGGAAGTTGGAAAAACACATCCACGCCGCCAGCGCGTTCATGTCGCGAAACTGCTCGGGCAGGTACTTGGGTGGCACCACCAGGCCCTCGTCGACCAGTTGGCGCAGGGTGCGCATGTCTTCCAGGGTGGTCTTGCCGCAGAACAGCAGCGGCACCTGCTCCAGCTTGCCTTTGCGCACGGCAAGCTGGATGTAGTTGTAGACCATGATGAAGCCCTTGAGGTAGGACAGGTCCTTGGTGAACGGCAGCCCGTTCGGCACCGAGCCACGAAACACCCGGCTGGCGTTGCCATAGCTTTCGGCAATCTCGAAACCTTGCTCGCGGAAAAACTCGAACACCTGCAGAAAGTCCGCGCCTTCCTCCACCATATGAATGGCACGGGTGCGGTTGGTGAGCTTGCGCAGGCGACTGGGGTAGGAGGCGAACGTGATGATCTCCATCAAAATCGCCAGACCCTCCTGGGTCACGGTGGACGACGGCGGCCCCTTGGACAGGAAGGTGCAGATCGGCTGGTTCTGGCCGTTGAGGGTAGTGCCCACGTGCACCAGCCCTTCATGCACTTCCAGGGCACGTACGTCGCGGTCGTTGAACATCGCGTCGGCGCGGATCTTGATGTAGTCGGCGCCCGCTGCGGCGTCGGCGACGATGCCATCGGACTCGAACACGCGAATGGTCTCTTCGGCCTCGCCAAACACTTTATTCAAGCGGGTTTGCAGCAGCGCCACGGCGTCCTTGGCGGTGAGGGTCTTGGCTTCGTCCTTGAGGTCGCCGCGGCCGTCGATATTGTTCAGGTAGTCGGAGAGCATCAGGCCCAGGTCGGCCAGGGTCGGGTCGCCGGCGTGGAAGGCGTCGGAGGCCGCGCCGTAGAGTTCCTGGGAGATCAGGCCGAAGTCCTCGGTGCCGCGCGCTTCCAGCATGCGCACCACCATGCGGTATTCGCGGCACATGCGGCGCATGATCTGCCCCACCGGGCTGAACTGGCCGAGGCGACGGGTGATGTCACGCTCGATGTTCTGGAACTCAAGCTTGACCGCGCTGGAATCGAACGCCAATGGCCGGTTCAGGTAATAGTCGCGATCAACGGCGGGCATCTCCCTGCCCTTGGCCTTGAGGAATCCCTGGCGAATGTTCTCGTCCCACTTCACGGCATCGAGCACGCGAATCGGTGTTTGCGCCAGCACAATGCGGTCGGACAAGGTGCGTATCGTCTGCTGGTAATCGTCCACCCGATGCTTCCTCTTTAAACGTTATTTGCCCGCGCGCCGGTAGCGTACGGCTTGCACGAATACATCGGCGTTGGCCGGGTCATCCAGGTAGGCGAAGACCTGTTCCATGGGACTGTCGATCAGCACGCCGTCGCCTTCGACGGTTTGCACGGCAGTGCCCTGCAGCGTTTTCTGTTCCATCGCTTGATGAATCTGCTCAAGGTCGAGGTTGTAGACCACTAATTCGTGCTTTTCGTCGAATTCGAAACCCGCCAGGATGAAATGCCCGCCCAGCTTGGCCGGCAGCGGCGCCGACAGGTACCAGCGCCCGCCATGGCGCGACACGCTGAACAGGTATTCATCACGCTGCTCCGGCTTGGCTGAAGGATAGCTCACGGCTTTGTAACGCTGTTCACCGGCGCGGGTAATCTGCAGGTTCAGCGGCTCGCCCCAGGCGTTTCTGCTGACCCATTTGCCCAGCAACTCGTTGGGCGCCGCTTCGCGTGTGGGCAGCGGGTTTTTGAAGGTCACCAGGCAACCGCTGAGCAGCAGGAACGACAGGACGATGACCGCGACACGCCAGGCTTTCATTGCGTACTCCATGAAGGATGGGAGCTGGCTTGCCTGCGATAGCATCACCGCGGTGTGCCTGAACGACCCGGGAGTCTGCATCACAGGCAAGCCAGCGCCCACATAAAGCGGATCGCACACAGGCATGGCTACACCGAGGCCAACACCAAATGCATGTAACGCTTGAGGATCTCAAGCATCTCGTCACTGGTCAGCGGCTCTGCGCCGCCCAACAGGCCCTGATATTCCATCCGACTGATAATCGCCGTCAACACTTTGGCATCCTGCTGCGGCTCGCGCGAGCCCAATACCTGGAAAAACTGCCCGGTGCCCTGCAACAGAATCTGCTGGTGGGAGCGCACCAGTTCGGCCAGTCGCGGATTCAGCAGCGCTTCCTGGCGAAACGCCTGCTCGGCCATCAGGTAGTCGCGCCGATTGCTCAACTGGCGCTGCACGTAGTCCGCCGTCAGCCGCGCAATGTCATCGGCCAACTGCGAACGCGATGCCGGGCTGCCGTCGCCGTAAGCGACCATCTCGCGCAGCAGGCCTTCGTTGCGCACCCACAGCTTGCCCATGAACGCGGCGCTGCGTTCGACGTATTGGGCGAAGGTATCGGTGAGCAAGTCATCGATGTCCTTGAAATAGTAGGTGGTGGCTGACAACGGCACACCAGCCTCCGCCGCCACGGCGCGATGGCGCACGGCACGTACGCCGTCACGCACCACGATGCGCATGGCCGCATCGAGAATCTCCTGCCGGCGCTGTTCGCTGCCTCGACGACTGGCCTTGCGGCCCTGGTACTGGACACTTTCAGCCACGGCAGCAGCAATGCCGGCGGCGCCTTCTTGAGCCATTACGCGGTTCACCACACACATCCTTGGATTTGATTAAAACCTGGCGCTGTTTGCTTGACGCTTATAAACGCCACATAAAAAAGCCGCCTTATAAAAGGCGGCTCAGGATTTCACTTCGATCAGGCTTGCGGCCGCATGTGCGGGAACAGAATCACATCGCGGATCGACGGCGAGTTGGTCAACAGCATCACCAGACGGTCGATGCCGATACCTTCACCGGCAGTGGGCGGCATGCCGTATTCCAGGGCACGCACGAAGTCGGCGTCGTAGTGCATGGCTTCGTCGTCACCGGCGTCCTTGTCGGCCACCTGGGCCATGAACCGCTCGGCCTGGTCTTCTGCGTCGTTGAGCTCGGAGTAGGCGTTGGCGATTTCGCGGCCGCCGATGAACAGCTCGAAACGGTCGGTGACGTTCGGGTTGTCGTCGTTGCGACGCGCCAGTGGCGACACTTCGAACGGGTACTGGGTAATGAAGTGCGGCTGCTCCAGCTTGTGCTCCACCAGCTCTTCGAAAATCATCACCTGCAGCTTGCCCAGGCCTTCGAAACCCAGCACCTTGGCGCCGGCTTTCTTGGCGATGGCGCGGGCCTTGTCGATATCGTTGAGGTCGTCAGCGGTCAGCTCGGGATTGTACTTGAGGATCGAGTCGAACACCGACAGCCGCACGAACGGCTCGCCAAAGTGGAACAGCTTGTCGCCGTACGGCACGTCAGTTGTCCCGAGAACAAGCTGCGCCAGCTCGCGGAACAACTCCTCGGTGAGGTCCATGTTGTCTTCGTAGTCGGCGTACGCCTGGTAGAACTCCAACATGGTGAATTCAGGGTTGTGACGGGTCGAGACGCCTTCGTTACGGAAGTTGCGGTTGATCTCGAAGACCTTTTCAAAGCCCCCCACCACCAGGCGCTTGAGGTACAGCTCCGGCGCAATACGCAGGAACATTGGCAGGTCGAGCGCGTTGTGGTGAGTCTCGAACGGCTTGGCTGCGGCGCCCCCGGGGATGGTCTGCAGCATCGGCGTTTCCACTTCGAGGAAGTCACGCTTGGCGAGAAAACTGCGGATGTGGGCGATCACCTGCGAGCGCACGCGGAAGGTCTGGCGCACGTCTTCGTTGACGATCAGGTCAACGTAGCGCTGGCGGTAGCGCTGCTCGGTGTCGGTGAGGCCGTGGTGCTTGTCCGGCAGCGGGCGCAGGGATTTGGTCAGCAGGCGCACGCTGGTCATTTCGACGTACAGGTCGCCCTTGCCGGAACGGGCCAGGGTGCCTTCGGCGGCAATGATGTCGCCCATGTCCCAGGTTTTCACCGAGGCCAGGGTTTCTTCAGGCAGGGTCTTGCGGTTGACGTAGACCTGGATACGCCCGGTCATGTCCTGGATCACCATGAACGAGCCACGGTTGAGCATGATGCGACCTGCCACCTTGACCGGAATCGCAGCCTCTGCCAGCTCTTCCTTGGTCTTGTCCACGTACTGCTTCTGCAAGGCATCGCAGTAGTTGTCGCGGCGGAAGTCGTTGGGGAAGGCATTGCCCTTGGCGCGCTCGGCAGCAAGCTTTTCCTTGCGCAGGGCGATCAGGGAGTTCTCTTCCTGTTGCAGGGCTTGCGGGTCGAGTTGTTGGTCGCTCATGTCTTTAAAAATTCCATCACAGGTTCGTTGCCCTCAGGCCTGCGGCCTGGGGATCGCGGGGCAAGGACCAGGCGTCCCCCCCGCTCCCACATAGGGTGTTACAGGCCGGATTTCAGGCTGGCTTCCAGGTATTCGTCGATGTCGCCGTCGAGCACCTTGTCGCAGTCGCTGCGTTCGATATTGGTACGCAGATCCTTGATCCGCGACGCATCGAGCACATAGGAGCGGATCTGATGACCCCAGCCGATATCCGACTTGGTGTCTTCCAGCGCCTGGGACGCGGCGTTGCGCTTCTGCATTTCCTGCTCGTACAACCTGGCCCGCAGCATTTTCATGGCGGTGTCCTTGTTGGCGTGCTGGGAACGCTCGTTCTGGCAGCTGACCACGGTGTTGGTCGGTACGTGGGTAATCCGTACGGCCGAGTCGGTGGTGTTTACGTGCTGACCACCGGCACCGGAGGAGCGGTAGGTATCGATGCGCAGGTCGGCCGGGTTGATCTCGATTTCCACCTTGTCATCGATCTCCGGCGAGACGAACACCGCCGAGAACGAGGTATGACGGCGGTTGCCGGAGTCGAACGGGCTCTTGCGCACCAGGCGGTGCACGCCGATCTCGGTACGCAACCAGCCAAAGGCGTATTCACCCTTGATGTGCACGGTGGCGCCCTTGATACCGGCGACTTCCCCGGCGGACAGCTCCATGATGGTCGCGTCGAAACCGCGCTTGTCGGCCCAGCGCAGGTACATGCGCAACAGGATGTTGGCCCAGTCCTGGGCCTCGGTGCCGCCGGAACCGGCCTGAATGTCCAGGTAGGCGTTGTTCGGGTCCATTTCATGGCTGAACATGCGACGGAATTCAAGCTTGGCGAGGTTTTCCTCGAGACGGGCCAGCTCGGCGACGACATCGCCCACTGCGCCTTCATCGTCTTCTTCGACGGCCATGTCCAGCAGGTCACGGCAATCGCCCAGGCCGGTGTTCAGCTCGTCGAGGGTGTCGACGATCTGCGCCAGCGCCGAGCGCTCGCGGCCCAGTTCCTGGGCGTATTCAGGTTTGTTCCAGACAGCAGGATCTTCAAGCTCGCGGTTGACTTCGGTCAGACGCTCATGCTTTTGATCGTAGTCAAAGATACCCCCGAATAGTTTCGGAGCGCTCGGACAGGTCCTTGATGGTGTTCAGGATCGGGTTGATTTCCATGGCGGGCAGCACTCGTTGGCGAACTTTTGAAAGCCGGCGAGTATAACGGCAAACAGGCGCAAACGGCAGCCCGCTTGGCGAAAAGGCCGGGCCAAAAGTGGGAGGGGGCTTGCTCCCGATGGCAGCGTGTCAGTCGCCCACCGCGTGGCTGATACACCGCTATCGGGAACAAGTCCCCTCTCACACGTTGATTTGCGGCGCACTCAGATCATTCGATCCCCACCTGATTACGCCCATTATGCTTGGCCATGTACAACCCTTTGTCCGCCGCCATGATCAACTGCCGGCAATCGGTGCCCTGCACCGGCGTGAGGGTCGACAGGCCGATGCTGATGGTCAGGCTCGAACCTTCAGTGGGCGCGATGTGCGGGATTTTCAGCGCGGCGACGGCCATGCGCAGCTTTTCGGCCACCAGCCGTGCGCCGCCCGGCGAGGTGTTGGGCAGCACCAGGGCGAACTCTTCACCGCCGTAACGCGCCGGCAGGTCCGAGGGGCGGCTGCTGGCGTCGCGGATGGCGGCGGCGACCTTGCGCAGGGCCTCGTCGCCCTCGACATGGCCGAAGCTGTCGTTGTAGGTCTTGAAGAAGTCCACGTCGATCATCAGCAGCGAGAGCTGGGTCTGGTCGCGCATGGCGCGGCGCCATTCCAGTTCCAGGTACTCGTCGAAGTGCCGGCGATTGGACAACCCGGTGAGGCCGTCGGAGTTCATCAGGCGTTGCAGCACCAGATTGGTGTCCAGCAGCTGTTGCTGGCTGACGCGCAGCGCGCGATAGGCGGCATCGCGCTGCAACAGGGTCATGTAGGAGCGTGAGTGATAGCGAATGCGCGCCACCAGCTCGATGTTATCCGGCAGCTTGACCAGGTAATCGTTGGCACCGGCAGCAAACGCGGCGCTCTTGATCAGCGGATCTTCCTTGGTGGAAAGCACGATGATCGGTATGTTCGCGGTGGCCGGGTGGTTGCGGTATTCGCGCACCAGAGTCAAACCGTCCAGGCCCGGCATCACCAGGTCCTGCAGGATCACCGTGGGTTTGATGCGGATCGCCTGGGCAATCGCCTGGTGCGGGTCGGCGCAGAAGTGGAAGTCGATGTTCTCCTCATGGGCCAGGCCGCGACGCACGGCTTCGCCGATCATGGCCTGGTCGTCGACCAGCAACACCATGGCGGCATTTTCGTCGGTCTTGATGTCGTCGATCTGTAAGTCATTCATGTGCAGTCACCTGAATTACCACCTGCAGGCCGGCGTTGACTGGGGCGTTGATCATTTTGCAAAAACCTCCAGCAACCGGGGCGCAATCCTGTCCAGTGGGCGAATTTCAACAGCGGCTTCAATCGCCGCCGCCGCTTTGGGCATGCCATACACCGCCGAACTCTGCTGGTCCTGGGCGATGGTCAAATAGCCTTGTTCACGCATTGATTTAAGTCCCTGTGCCCCGTCGCGCCCCATACCGGTCAGCAACACGCCGACGGCATCGCCATTCCAGTGGCTGGCCACGCTTTCAAAAAATACATCGATGGACGGCCGGTAGATCTCGTTCACCGGCTCTGCGGTATAGGCCAGCGTGCCGTTCTTCAACAGACGAATATGGTGGTTGGTGCCGGCCAGCAGCACCACACCGCTTTGTGGCGGCTCGCCTTCACGGGCCAGGCGCACCGGCAGGCCGGAGGAGCTGCTCAGCCACTCGGCCATGCCCGCGGCGAATACCTGATCGACATGCTGCACCAGCACGATGGCGGCGGGAAAGTCCCGCGGCAACCCTTTGAGCAGGCTTTCCAGGGCAGCCGGGCCGCCAGCCGAGGAGCCGATCGCTACCAGGCTGTGGGGCTTGCCCATGGTGCGCTGGGGTGCGGTTTCGGCGCGCACGCGGCTGCCACGCTGGCCGATCAGCCAGCCGATATTGAGGATCTTGCGCAGCAACGGCGCGGCCGCATCCCTGGGGTTGCCTACGCCCAGCGCGGGGGTGTCCACCACGTCCAGGGCGCCATGGCCCATGGCTTCGAACACCCGGCTCATGTTGGCCTGGCGGTCGACGGTCACCAGCAGAATCGCGCACGGGTTATCGGCCATGATCTGCCGGGTGGCTTCCACACCGTCCATCACCGGCATGATCAGGTCCATCAGGATCAGGTCCGGGGTCAGTTCGGCGCAGCGTTGCACCGCCTGCAGGCCATTGCCGGCCACCCACACCACCTGGTGCGCAGGCTCGAAATTCAGGGCGCGGCGCAGGGCTTCGACGGCGAGCGGCATGTCGTTGACGATGGCAATCTTCATGCCCGCGCGCCTCCGATCAGTTCAACCACGGCGTCAAGCAGGGCGTCATCATGGAAGCTGGCCTTGGCCAGATAATAGTCGGCGCCGGCGTCGAGTCCTCGCCGCCGGTCTTCTTCGCGGTCCTTGTAGGACACCACCATCACCGGCAACGATTGCAGGCGCGTGTCTCGGCGCAGGAGTGTGACCAATTCGATACCGTCCATACGAGGCATATCAATGTCTGTGATCAGCAGGTCGAAGTCTTCGGAGCGCAAGGCGTTCCACCCGTCCATGCCGTCGACCGCCACGGCCACTTCATAGCCGCGATTGAGCAGCAGTTTGCGTTGCAGCTCACGCACGGTGAGCGAGTCGTCCACCACCAGCACGCGCTTGCGCGGCGCTTCGGTGGCCTGCTGGCTGCGCCGGGCGATGCGTTCCAGGCGGCCGGTGTTGAGCAGTTTGTCCACCGAGCGCAGCATGTCCTCCACATCGACAATCAGCACCACCGAGCCATCGTCGAGCAAAGCGCCGGCGGAAATATCCTGAACCTTGCCAAGGCGGTCATCCAGCGGCAGCACCACCAGCGTGCGCTCACCGATAAAGCGCTCCACGGCAATCCCGTACACCGCGTCGCGCTCGCGGATCACCACGACTTTAAGCGTTTCGTCATTGTTCTGCCCTGGCGGGCGCTGCAACAACTGGCTGGCGGCGACCAGGCCGACATGCCGGCCCTCATGCCAGAAATGCTGGCGGCCTTCCAACTGCACAATGTCGTCGGGGGCCAGGTCGCACATGCGTTCGATATGGGCCAGCGGGAAGGCGTAAGCCTCTTCGCCGACTTCGACCACCAGGCTGCGCACCACCGACAGGGTCAACGGCACTTCCAGGTGGAAGCGGCTGCCCTGCCCCGCCGTTTGCTCCAGCACCACCGCGCCGCGCAGTTGCCGCACCATATGCTGCACCGCATCCAGGCCAACTCCGCGCCCGGACACTTCGGTGACCTTGTCGCGCAGGCTGAAGCCCGGCAGGAAGAGGAACGTCAGCAGCTCCTCCTCGCTCAGACGCAGGGCGGTTTCCAGCGGCGACAGGTGCCGATCGACGATGCTGCCGCGCAGGCGCTCCAGGTCGACGCCATTGCCGTCGTCGCTCAGTTCCAGCACCAGCAAGCCGGCCTGATGGGATGCGCGCAGACGGATCAGGCCTTCGGCAGGCTTGCCGGCGAGCAGGCGCTGCTCGGGCATTTCAATGCCATGGTCGACGGCATTGCGCAATAAATGGGTGAGCGGCGCTTCGAGTTTTTCCAGCACGTCGCGGTCGACCTGGGTCTTTTCGCCCTCGATCTCCAGGCGCACCCGCTTGCCCAGGGTACGGCCAAGGTCGCGGACCATGCGTGCCTGCCCCGCCAATACATCGGCAAATGGGCGCATGCGGCAGGCCAGCGCGGTGTCATAAAGCACCTGCGCACGCTGCCCGGCCTGCCAGCCGAACTCGTCCAGCTCGGCGGTTTTTTCCGCCAGCAGGGCCTGGGCTTCGCTCAGCAGGCGACGGGTATCGGCCAGGGCTTCCTGGGCTTCGAGGTTCAGATTCAGGGTCTTGAGCTGGCCGTCCAGGGAGTCCAGCGCGCGCACGCCCTGGCTTTGAATGCGCTTGAGGCGTTGCAGGCTGGCCAGATACGGCTTGAGCCGCTGGGTTTCCACCAGGGACTTGCTGGACAGGTCCAGCAGGCTGTTCAGGCGCTCGGCGGTGACGCGCAGCACGCGTTCGCCGCCTTCGGTCATGCGCTTGCCCGGACGCGCGGGCTCGCTGGCAGCAGGCGGCGCAGGTTCGGGCTCAGGCTCGGGCTCGAGCGGCAAGGTTTCCATGACAGGCGTCGGAGCCGGCGCTGGCTCGGCTGGCGCTGCGATCTTTGCCGTGGGCTGCGACGGATCCAGCAAGCGCTCCATCAGCGCCACATAGGCTGCGATATCGGCAGGCGAGACGTCGTTGCCCGGCGTAGCGATGCGCATCAGCAGGTCGGTGCCCTGCAGCAGCGCGTCGATGTGCTCAGGTTGCAGGTACAGGCGTGCTTCCTGGGCACTGACCAGGCAGTCCTCCATCACGTGGGCCACACTGACCCCGGCGTCCACCCCGACGATGCGCGCCGCGCCCTTGAGCGAGTGCGCGGCGCGCATGCAGGCTTCGAGCTGGTCGGCCTGGGTGGGATTGCGTTCCAGGGCCAGCAGGCCGGCACTCAGCACCTGGGTTTGCGCATCGGCTTCCAGGCTGAACAGTTCCAGCAGCGAGGCGTCGCGCATCTGGTCGGGGGTCATGTGAGGCTCCGGGTCACGGCGGACAACAATTGTGCCTCGTCCAGCCAGCGCAGGCTGCGGCCCTTCCACTGCAGAACACCCTGGGTGAAGCGCCCACTGGCCTGGGTGCCGGAGGCCGATGCCGCTTTCAGGGTGCGCTCATCGACCGCGTGAATGCCGTCGACTTCGTCCACCGGCACCACCACCGGGCCATCCTGCGCGGCGATGATCAGCATGCGCGGCATGATCCGCCCGCCTGTCGCCCCGGTGCTGGTGGCATCCAGTCCAAGCAGTTCGACCAACGACAGACACGCCACCAGCGCCCCACGCACATTGGCCACGCCGAGCAACGCACGGGAACGCTGGTGCGGCAGGGAATGGATCGGCTGCAGCGGCGCCACCTCCACCAGACAGCGGGTGGCGATGCCCAGCCACTCCTCGCCGAGCCGGAACATCAGCAGCGAACGGGTGACGATGTCCTCATCGACCTCGGCCGCCGCCGGGCGGCGGTCGTCCTGTTGCAGGGCGTAACGGTCCAGCAACCGCGTGGCGGCGGCCGAATACACCGAGCAGTTGCGACAGTGAATATGCTCCGCCAGCAGCGGGCAGGACTTGTCGCCATGAATGCCGATGCGGTTCCAGCAATCGTCGATGGCCTGGGTGTCGGCCAGGGTCAGGTCCAGGCCGGCGGTGTCGAGCGCCTTGGTGCTACTCATCGTTTGGACTCACTGTCAGCTCGCTCGCTGCGCGCGGCACGTGCCTGCAGGCGACGCGCGCCCGCGCTGTCGCCCTGGGACTCGAGCAGCGCGGCCAGGTGCATCAGGGCCTGCGGGTGCTGGGGTTCCAGGTACAAGGCTTTTCGGTAATAACCCTGGGCTTCCAGGGCGCTGCCGGCCACATCGCTGAGCAGCCCCAGCCAGTAAAATACCTGGGCGGCCGGCGGGTGGTTGCTCAAATAGCGTTCGCAGGCGGCGCGGGCTTCAGCGCTCTTGCCGGCGTTGGCCAGGGTGGCGATCTGGCTGAGCAAGTCGGCCGTGTCGGAGGGCGGCGCCTTGATCGGCACCACCTGGGCGCTGGCCGTGCTGAACGGTCGCGGCTTGACCGGCAGCGGCATCGGTGCCGCGCTGCGCGCAAGCACGGGATTGGGCATGGGTACAAACACCGGCGCCGGCTTGACCGGTTCCGCGTGGCGGCTGAAGGCAAACGACTGCGGCACGCCAATCGAACGCATGCCGTGGCGCCCCAGCAGGCTGCCCTCGGCCGGGCCGATGAACAGCACGCCGTCCAGGTGGGTCAAGCCCTTGAGCACATCGAACACCTGCTGTTGCGTCGGCTGGTCAAAGTAGATCAGCAGGTTGCGGCAGAACACGAAATCGTAGGCCGATTCATTGGCGAGCAGGGCCGGGTCAAGCAGGTTGCCGACCTGCAGGCGCACCTGTTCGCGCACGCGGTCGGCGATGTGATAACCCTCGGCCTGTTCGCTGAAGTGGCGGTCGCGAAAGTCGATGTCGCCGCCGCGAAACGAATTCTTGCCGTACACGCCGCGCCGGGCGCGCTCCACCGACAGCGGGCTGACGTCCATGCCCTGCACCTTGAACTGGTGCGGCGCAAGGCCGGCATCGAGCAGGGCCATGGCGATCGAATAGGGCTCCTCGCCCGTGGAGCATGGCAGGCTCAGAATGCGCAAGGCGCGCAGTTGCTTGAGCTCGTCCAGACGCGCCTTGGCCAGCCGCGCGAGGGTTGCGAAGGATTCGGGGTAGCGAAAGAACCAGGTCTCGGGAACGATCACCGCTTCGATCAGCGCCTGCTGTTCGTCGTGGGAGCGTTGCAGGTGCTGCCAGTAATCATCCGCTGTCTGCGCCTGCACCGCCTGGCTGCGCTGGCGCACGGCACGCTCGATAATGGCTTCGCCCACCGAAGCGACGTCCAGGCCGATGCGTTCTTTCAAATAGGCAAAAAAGCGCGGGTCGTTGCTCATAGGCTCAACTCGGCAGAGAACAGCAAGGCACGCACGTCTTCGGTGAGCAGGTCATTGACGCCGATCCATTGCGTCAAGCCCGCCGCATCTTCGCGCACTGGCCCAAGGTACGGCGCCTGGCGATTGTCCAGGCCATAAGGCTGGAATTCGGCGGGGTCGCAGCGCAGGGTGTCGGTGGCCTGTTCGAGAATCAGCCCCAGCCGGCGCGGTTCGGCCCAGGATTGCGGCTGGTAGTTGACCAGCACCAGCCGCGTGCTCGTGCGGGCCTGAGCGGCGGTGCCAAAGGTCAGCGCACTCAGGTCGATGACCGGCACCAGCGCGCCGCGATGGGCAAAAATCCCCGACACCCAGGCGGGCGCGTGGGCGATGGGCTTGAGTGGCAGGCGCGGCAGCACTTCGGCCACTTCGGTGGCCTTGAGGGCAAAGCGTTCACTGCCGATGTGGAACAGCAGGAACAACGCCTTTTTCGCTGCCGTAACGGCGCCGCGTTTAGCCGCGAGGTCGCTCATCAGACTTTGAAACGCGACACGCCGCTGCGCAGACCCACCGCAACCTGGCTCAGTTCATCAATGGCAAAGCTGGCCTGACGCAGGGACTCCACGGTCTGGCTGCTGGCATCACCGAGCTGCACCAGCGCGTGGTTGATCTGTTCGGCGCCGGTGGCCTGGGCCTGCATGCCTTCGTTGACCATCAACACCCGTGGCGCCAGCGCCTGCACCTGATGGATGATCTGCGAAAGCTGCTCGCCCACCTGCTGCACTTCGAACATGCCGCGGCGCACTTCCTCGGAGAACTTGTCCATACCCATCACCCCGGCCGACACCGCCGACTGGATCTCGCGCACCATCTGCTCGATGTCGTAGGTGGCCACGGCAGTCTGGTCGGCCAACCGTCGCACTTCGGTGGCCACTACGGCAAAGCCGCGCCCGTATTCGCCGGCCTTCTCGGCCTCGATGGCGGCATTGAGCGAGAGCAGGTTGGTCTGGTCGGCGACCTTGACGATGGTCACCACCACCTGGTTGATGTTGCCGGCCTTTTCGTTGAGGATCGCCAGCTTGGCGTTCACCAGGTCGGCGGCGCCCATCACCGAGTGCATGGTTTCTTCCATGCGCGCCAGGCCCTGCTGGCCGGACCCGGCCGCCACCGAAGCCTGATCGGCGGCGGTGGAGACTTCGGTCATGGTGCGCACCAGGTCCTTGGACGTGGCGGCGATTTCCCGCGACGTCGCGCCGATCTCGGTGGTCGTGGCGGCGGTTTCGGTGGCGGTGGCCTGCTGCTGCTTGGAGGTGGCGGCAATCTCGGTGACCGAGGTGGTGACCTGCACCGAGGAGCGCTGGGCCTGGGACACCAGGGCGGTCAGTTCAGTCATCATGTCGTTGAAGCCGGTTTCCACGGCGTTGAATTCGTCCTTGCGCTCCAGGTTCAGGCGTTTGCTGAGGTCGCCCGTGCGCATGGTTTCGAGGATGTCGACGATGCGCTTCATCGGCGCCATGATCGCGCGCATCAGCAGCAGGCCACACAGGCCGGCAGCGAGAACGGCGATGATCAGCGACACCACCATGCTGATCTTGGCCGACAGCACGGCCTCATCAATGGCCGCCGTGGCGCGGTCGGACACGTTCTTGTTTTCAGTGATGATGTCGTTGAGCTTCATGCGCCCTTCGGTCCAGATCGGCGTCAATTGCTCTTCGAGCAATACGCTGGCACCGGGCAGGTCGTTGGCTTCAACGCGTTCCAGCACCTGGGCCAGAACCTTGTTGTAATTGATGTGCGCGGCCTTGAAGTTGTCGAACTCCATGCGATCGGCCTGGTCATGCACGGTTTTTTCATAGTTGGCCATCTGCTGCTCAATTCGCGCTTCGAAGGACTTGTAGTCATTCTTGTCGGAATTGGTGAGGGTCTTTTCCTCGCGCAGGCCGATGATGTCGATGGTCTGTAAATAGCTGTCGACCCACGCGCTGCGGATCATGGAGCTTAAGTAGACCCCTGGCACCGCATCATCCCTGACGGCTTCCTGACTGACTTCGATCTTCAGCAACCGTGAGTAGGACACCACGACCATCAGCAACATGATCGCAATAATGACCGCAAAGCTCGCCAAAATCCGTTGGCGCAACGTCCAGTTCTTCACAGTAATTCCTCGAAGGGCCATTCAAATGGAGGGGAGTATAGCTGAGCGGAATGTGCGAGGGGGGTTGCTTGCGATGGCGGTGTGTTTGTATCAAAACGACTGACTGACGGGCTCAGGCAACCCCATTCCTGTGACGATCGGGCTTGCCCTAATGCCGTTCAGTTAAGCGCAGATTCCCTGTGGCGAGCAGGCTTGTCCTGCGTTGGGCTGCGCAGAAGCCCCAAAACCAGCCTCCGCGTAGTATCAGGTATACCGAGGGTTTCCTGATTGGGGGCGCTTCGCACCCCAACGCGGGGCAAGCCCGCTCGCCACAAGAAGCGGGGCCTCCCCTATCTTGATTTGCGTACCGCCTGTGGTTACTGAGCCAGACGCACCTGTTTCTCCAGTTCGGCCTTCAGGCCGGGCTCCAGCCGGAGTTGGCGGGCCAGTTCGTCGAGGTATGACTTTTCCATGAAGTTTTCCTCGTCCACCAGCATCACGCTGGCGATGTACATCTCGGCGGCCATTTCCGGGGTGCCTGCGGCGCGGGCCACATCGGCGGGGTCCAGGGGTTTGTTGAGTTCGGCGTGCAGCCAGCTTTGCAGCTCGCGGTCGTTGTCCAGCTTGGTGAACTCGCCTTCGATCAGCGCGCGCTCGCGCTCGTCGACGTGTCCGTCGGCCTTGGCGGCGGCGACCAGCGCCTTGAGGATGCCCTGGCTGTGCTGCTCGACCTGGGCCGGCGGCAGGCGGTCGATGGTTTGCGGTTCGCTTTGGGGCGCGCTGGCCTGCTGCGCCTGCCAGTTGCCGTACGCCTTGTAAGCGATGACGCCCAGGGCGGCCAGACCGCCGTAGGTGAGCGCCTTGCCGCCGAATTTGCGCGCTTTTTTGTTGCCCATCAGCAGGCCCATGGCGCCCGCCGCCAGAGCGCCACCCCCTGCGCCGCCGAGCAGGCTGCCCAGGCCGCCACTGCCGAGCAGGCCATCCAGCGCGCCTTTCTCATCCGATTTGCGCTGGTCACCAGCCTTTTTTTGCAACATGTCCTGACCAGATTTAAGCAACTGATCGAGCAATCCACGGGTATTCATAAATAGCCTCCAGGCACTTGGGTACATAGGACAAACAGACCTCAGCGTAAAACCAAGTGCAAAATTTACTGCTCGCTAGAGTGCTTCCAGATGTAACACCGCCTGTGTAGTTTGAAGTGCGCAGCCACCCCTTCGCTGGTTTGGAAATGTCTTGTCGCACATGCAGAGCCACTACCGTGCCACCAATCAATTTTCCTTGCCCATCGAACCGCTTAAGCTATCCGGCGTCTGTTTAATGTCCGTTGCGTTTGGCCGAAGGCATGTCCGAACCGTTATTTCTGATCCATTACGTGCCAGGAACGGCGCGGGATTTGCTCACGACAGGTTGTCTCTATGCATCGCAGGAATTTGCTCAAAGCGTCCATGGCCATTGCGGCTTACACCGGTTTGTCGGCCAGTGGCCTGCTGGCCGCGCAGGCCTGGGCCGGTAACCGTGCCGCCGATGGCAAGGCCGTGGCATTCGATTTTGAAACGCTCAAGGCCCAGGCCAAACAGCTCGCCGGCGCAGCCTACAAAGACACGCGGCAGGTGCTGCCACCTACGCTGGCGAACATGACCCCGCAAAATTTCAACGCGATTGGCTACGACGGCAATCATTCGCTGTGGAAGGAGTTGAACGGCCAGCTGGATGTGCAGTTCTTCCATGTCGGCATGGGTTTCAAGACGCCGGTGCGCATGCACAGCGTCGACCCCAGGACCCGCGAAGCCCGTGAGGTGCATTTCCGCCCGTCGCTGTTCAACTATGAAAAGACCACGGTAGACACCAAGCAACTGACCGGCGACCTGGGTTTCTCCGGCTTCAAGCTGTTCAAGGCGCCGGAGCTGGACCGCCATGACGTGTTGTCATTTTTGGGCGCCAGCTATTTCCGAGCGGTGGACTCCACCGGCCAGTACGGCCTGTCAGCGCGCGGCCTGGCGATTGATACCTACGCGAAAAAACGCGAGGAATTTCCCGACTTCACGCAGTTCTGGTTCGAGACCCCGGAAAAGAACGCCACACGCTTTGTGGTGTACGCCCTGCTCGATTCACCGAGCGCCACCGGTGCCTATCGCTTCGATATCGACTGCCAGGCCAACCAGGTGGTGATGGCGATCGACGCGCATATCAACGCGCGTACCGCCATCGAACAACTGGGCATCGCGGCGATGACCAGCATGTTCAGCTGCGGCACCCATGAGCGGCGCATGTGCGACACCATCCACCCGCAAATCCACGATTCGGACCGCCTGGCGATGTGGCGCGGTAATGGCGAGTGGGTGTGCCGCCCGTTGAACAACCCGGCCAAGTTGCAGTTCAACGCGTTTGCCGACACTGACCCAAAAGGCTTCGGCCTGGTGCAGACCGACCATGAGTTCGCCAGCTATCAGGACACCGTGGACTGGTACAGCAAGCGCCCAAGCCTGTGGGTGGAACCGACCACCGCCTGGGGCGAGGGCTCGATCGACCTGCTGGAAATCCCTACCACCGGCGAGACCCTGGACAATATCGTGGCCTTCTGGACCCCGAAAAAACCCGTGGCTGCCGGCGACTCCCTCAATTACGGCTACAAGTTGTACTGGAGTGCCCTGCCCCCGGTCAGCACGCCGCTGGCGCAGGTCGACGCGACCCGTTCCGGCATGGGCGGCTTTACCGAAGGCTGGGCACCCGGCGAGCATTACCCCGAAGTCTGGGCGCGCCGCTTTGCCGTGGACTTCAAGGGCGGCGGCCTGGACCGCCTGCCCGCCGGCACCGGCATCGAGCCGGTGGTGACTTGCTCACACGGTGAGGTCAAGGATTTCAGCGTGCTGGTGCTCGACAACATCAAGGGCTATCGCATCCTGTTCGACTGGTACCCCACCAGCGACAGCGTGGAACCAGTCGAGCTGCGCCTGTTTATCCGGACCCAGGACCGCACCTTGAGTGAAACCTGGCTGTACCAGTACTTCCCGCCAGCGCCGGATAAGCGCAAGTACACGTGAGGCGCCGGTTATAAATATGGGAACAGGTTTGCCCGCGATAGCGATGAGTCAGTCGTTCATGTAGCAACTGGCCTACCGTCATCGCGGGCAAGCCCGCTCCCACAGTTGATCGCGTTCACACGCCCCGATACCGGTCGGCTCTAAGGCCGCCACGCTTTTGCTTTTGATCTGGAGCGCCCCGTCAAACACGCTGGCCGAACGCAGGCTTTGGAGCGTGGGTAACCCGGCAGGACGCCGGGTTAGCCGCGCTGGGCCAAGGATGGCCCATCGCGGCGGCCCACGCTCCAAAGCCTGCGTTCGGGCACACCGAGCCTGAGCGAGGTGCCGAGTGTTGGGGCGAAGCGTTTTGGGTTACTTTTTGCGCTCTTCAAAAAGTGACCCGCTGTAAGAGCGGAACCGCCAGCAGCCGTTACCGCAGAAACGGATAGGTACACCGAAAAATCGTCATCGCGGGCAAGTCGAATCGTCGCACCGCCGCTCCCACAGTTGATTTTCGCTGGTTTTAAAACCGCGACACACTCTTCATCGCCCCCACCAGGTACCGCATCGCCACCTGATCGTCCTCGGTCAGGGCGCGATATTGCGCCAGCAATTCAGCCTCGTCCGAACTCAACCTGCGACTACGCAGGGACATCCTGCGGGTCAGAAAACACGCCACCACACCCGCTACACCATAGGACTTGGCCATGGACTGTTTCTCCTGATAACGATCAAATGCTCCTTGCGCCCATTCTTTGCCTGCGATAAAGCGCAATACCTTCGCGGGCAAACCGACTGACTTCCTGGGCCAGAACCAGACGTACCCTAAGCGTAGAAACAATCTCGTCCGTTGTGGGATTTTTTTAGAGTATTCACTTAAAAAATTGCTTCGGTAACAAATACCTACAGCCTTTTCCCACACAGATGAACAAAGAAAAACCCACCGGACCCGGGTGGGTTTTTGGTGCAGCCTGCGCAGGATCAATCGCGCAGATCGGACTCGTGGATTGGCTGGTCGCGATGGGTCGCACGCTGATACTGCGCCGGCCAGGTTGCCTTGCGTCCGCCCAGGTCGTCATCGGCATGCAGGGGCCAGTACGGATCGCGCAGCAGTTCACGGGCGAGGAAGATCAGGTCCGCCTGGCAGGTGCGCAGGATATGCTCGGCCTGCGCCGGCTCGGTGATCATGCCGACGGTGCCAGTGGCAATCCCGGACTCCTTGCGCACGCGCTCGGCAAAACGCGTCTGGTAGCCGGGGCCGGTGGGGATTTCGGCGTTGGCGGCGGTGCCACCGGAGGAGACGTCGATCAGATCCACGCCCAGGTCCTTCAGGCGGCGCGCCAGTTCCACGGTTTCATCGGGGTTCCAGCCGTCTTCCACCCAGTCGGTGGCCGACACACGCACAAACAGCGGCAGCTCCTGCGGCCAGACATCGCGTACCGCGCGGGTCACTTCGAGCACCAGGCGGATGCGGTTTTCGAAGGAGCCGCCGTACTGGTCCCGGCGCTGGTTGCTGATGGGCGAGAGGAATTGGTGCAGCAGGTAGCCGTGGGCAGCGTGGATTTCCACCACCTGGAACCCCGCCGTCAACGCGCGCCTGGCGGCCGCCACGAAGTCGGCAATCACTTGCTGGATCTGCCCTTCGTCCAGCGGCGTGGGCTGGGTGTGCTGTGGGTCGAATGCAATCGGCGAGGGCCCCACCGGCACCCAACCGCCGTCTTCCGGCTTGACGCTGCCATGCTTGCCGATCCACGGACGGTGCGTGCTGGCCTTGCGTCCGGCGTGGCCCAGCTGGATGCCGGCTACCGCGCCTTGGGCCGCGATGAAACGGGTGATGCGCTGCAGCGGCGCGATCTGTGCGTCGTTCCACAAACCCAAGTCCTGGGCGGTGATACGGCCATCGGCGGTCACGGCGGTGGATTCGGTAAAGATCAGCCCGGCGCCGCCCACCGCACGGCTGCCGAGGTGGATCAGATGCCAGTCGTTGGCCAAACCATCGGCGCTGGAGTACTGGCACATCGGCGAGACCACGATGCGATTGAGCAGGGTCAGTTGGCGCAGGGTATAGGGTTCGAGCAGTTGACTCATGGCGCACCTCTTCCGGGTTCTGTGGGCACATCAACGGTGCCTGGAGCCTAGTCGACAACCGTCGATCACACAGGGTTCAGAAGGAAAGACGGGAGCCGATTACCGGCTCCCAGGGTGCTGCGGTCTACATTTCGACCTGGGTGCCCAGCTCGATCACCCGGTTTACCGGGAGCTTGAAGAAGCGCAGGTTGCCGTTGGCGTTCTTCAACATGAAGGCGAACAGCGCTTCGCGCCAACGCGCCATGCCCTTGATGCGCGAGGCGATCACGGTTTCGCGGCTGAGGAAATACGTGGTGCGCATCGGGCTGAAATCCAGCTCTTCCAGATGGCACAACTTCAGCGCCTGGGGCACATCCGGCTCGTCGGTAAAGCCAAAGTGCAGGATCACCCGGAAGAAGCCCTCACCGTAGGCATCCACCTCGAAGCGCCGGGCGGTGGGTACGCGCGGAATGTCTTCGTAGACCACCGTCAGCAGCACCACTTGCTCATGCAGCACCTGGTTGTGCAGCAGGTTGTGCAGCAGCGCATGGGGCGTTGCGTCGGGCCGCGCGGTAAGGAACACCGCCGTGCCCTGCACGCGGTGAGGCGGCTGCACGCGGATGCTGTTGATAAAGATCGGCAGCGGCAGGCCGCCCTCGTCGAGGCGTTCCACCAGCAGTTGCTTGCCGCGCTTCCACGTCGTCATCAACACGAACAGCACGATCCCCGCCAGCACCGGGAACGCGCCACCCTGGATGATCTTCGGCACGTTGGCGGCAAAGTACAGCCCGTCCACCAACAGGCAGCAGAGCAACACCGGCACGGCCAGAATCGGTGGCCATTTCCACAGCAGCAGCATCACGGCCGACACCAGGATGGTGGTCATCAGCATGGTGCCGGTCACTGCCACGCCGTAGGCCGAAGCCAGCGCGTTGGAGGACTCGAAGCCCAGCACCAGCAGGATCACACCGACCATCAGCGACCAGTTCACCGCGCCGATGTAGATCTGGCCCTGCTCGGCGCTGGACGTGTGCTGGATGTGCATGCGCGGGATGTAACCCAGTTGGATCGCTTGGCGCGTCAACGAAAACGCCCCGGAAATGACCGCCTGGGATGCAATCACCGTGGCCAGGGTGGACAGCACCACCAGCGGGATCAGCGCCCAGCTTGGCGCCAGCAGGTAAAACGGGTTGCGCGCGGCTTCAGGGTCGCCCAGCAGCATGGCGCCCTGACCGAAATAATTGAGCACCAGCGCCGGCAGCACCAGGATGAACCAGGCGCGGGCGATGGGCTTGCGCCCGAAGTGGCCCATGTCGGCGTACAACGCCTCGGCGCCGGTCAACGCCAGTACCACTGCCCCCAGAATCGCCACACCGATGCCGGGGTGAGCCTCGAAGAAACGCACGGCCCACATCGGGTTCAGCGCGCTGAGCACTTCGGGGTGCAGGGTGATGCCATACACGCCAAGGCCGCCGAGTACCAGAAACCAGGTGACCATCACCGGCCCGAACAGCTTGCCGATACGGTCGGTGCCGTGCTTCTGGATCAGGAACAGCGCCACCAGCACCACCAGCGCGATGGGCACCACCCACTTATCCACGCCATCGAAGGCCAGCTCCAGGCCTTCCACGGCCGACAGCACCGAGATCGCCGGGGTGATCATGCTGTCGCCATAAAACAGCGCCGCACCGCACAGGCCGCACACCACGAGGAAACTGCGCAGTCTCCTGCGCTCCCCCGCCGCACGTCGCGCCAGCGCGGTCAGGGCCATGATGCCGCCCTCGCCCTGGTTGTCGGCGCGCAGCACGAACAGCATGTATTTGATCGACACGACCCAGATCAGCGACCAGAAAATCAGCGCCAGAATCCCCAACACACCATCATGGTTGACCTGCACCCCATAACCGCCGGTGAATACTTCTTTGAGGGTATAGAGTGGGCTGGTCCCGATATCGCCGTAAACCACCCCAACCGCCGCCACCAGCATGCCTATCGGCTTGGCGTTTGAATGCTCGGCACCCGCCGCCTGACTACTTGCCTGACCCATCAACCACTCCTGCCCTTTGACCTGCGGCCATTTATAAACAACGCACCTGAGCGGACCCTAGCATGCGCCGTTTAACTTCTCGTAACAGACGTTTTATTGACTCACGGGGCTGGCCCGTGAGTAGAGGCGCGAAGCATAGCGCATGCGCTGGTTAGATTTCGCTGTTCGAAGGCATTGGGCAGCCAGTTCGCTCCCGTTGGTAGTAAATAGCGCAAACATCACGGCGCTCGAGCAAAGCTCCATGATCATAATGAGAAATTCCCCATGGCCCCTTGCGCCTTCACTCAGGAAACGGATGCCGAATTGCAGGGCACTAGTCGCCACCATCGCCTCTACGCCAATGACGGATAGCACGTTAAAGATGATATTCATTGAGTCCCCCGTCTTCACGGAAGACCTTGGCGAGCTTTTGAGCGATGAAAGCTAGGGCGGGGTACGGGTGATCGACTTCCACTTAATAGCGGCTTATCAGATCAGGCTGATTCTGATCTACCGTAAGGGGATCAAAGATGATCTTTCTCCAGCGGAAAAGAGAGTACTTGCACAATTAAACAGAGGGTGGAAGTGATGGAAAAGAATCTATTCAACCGCCTGGTCGAAAGCATGACCCAGATGGACGAGATTGGCCGTGGCGAACGTCCGCCATCCCGTGAGTTTCACGTGGACGCCGTGAAAGTCAAAATGATCCGTAAGGCTACCGGGCTTTCTCAGGCGCGCTTTGCCAAAGCGATTGATGTCGCAGTGGGAACTCTGCAGAACTGGGAGCAAGGTCGGCGGGAGCCAGAAGGCCCCGCACGGGCGCTCCTGCGCGCCATACACAATGACCCTGGGCACGTGTTGGCGGCTCTTGAGCAACGCTAGAGGTTGACGTGAGTTTCTTGCTGGGGCGCAGATCGGCGCCCTTTTTCTTTACAGGCGCAGCACTCGTCGCATTTCCCCGCATAAAGCTGGTCAAGCGCGCCGCCCATCGCTAGAATTGCGCACTTTTTGATCAGAGGCACACCCAGTGCCCGGCAACCGCCTTGTCGTGCCCGACCGGCGGCGTCATTCAATACCGAGGTTAGACATGTCCACCACCATCGCAAAAGCCAACCCCAAGGTTGGCTTTGTTTCCCTGGGTTGCCCGAAGGCTCTGGTCGACTCCGAACGCATCCTGACGCAACTGCGCATGGAAGGCTACGACGTGGTGTCCACCTATCAGGACGCTGACGTGGTGGTGGTCAACACCTGCGGTTTCATCGATTCGGCCAAGGCGGAGTCGCTGGAAGTGATTGGCGAGGCCATCAAGGAAAACGGCAAGGTCATCGTGACCGGCTGCATGGGTGTGGAAGAAGGCAACATCCGCAACGTGCACCCCAGCGTTCTGGCCGTAACCGGTCCGCAGCAGTACGAGCAGGTGGTCAACGCCGTGCACCAGGTGGTGCCGCCGCGTCAGGACCACAACCCGCTGATCGACCTGGTGCCGCCCCAAGGCATCAAGCTGACGCCGCGTCACTATGCGTACCTGAAGATTTCCGAAGGCTGCAACCACAGCTGCAGCTTCTGCATCATTCCGTCGATGCGCGGCAAGCTGGTCAGCCGTCCGGTGGGCGATGTCCTCGACGAGGCCCAGCGCCTTGTCAAATCCGGCGTCAAAGAGCTGTTGGTGATCTCCCAGGACACCAGCGCGTACGGCGTCGATGTGAAATACCGCACCGGTTTCTGGAACGGCGCGCCGGTGAAAACCCGCATGACCGAACTGTGCGAAGCCCTCAGCAGCCTGGGTGTGTGGGTGCGCCTGCACTATGTCTACCCGTACCCGCACGTGGATGAACTGATCCCATTGATGGCCGCCGGCAAGATCCTGCCGTACCTGGACATTCCGTTCCAGCACGCAAGCCCCAAGGTGCTCAAGGCGATGAAACGCCCGGCGTTCGAAGACAAGACCCTGGCGCGCATCAAGAACTGGCGCGAGATCTGCCCGGAGCTGATCATCCGGTCGACCTTCATCGTCGGCTTCCCCGGCGAAACCGAAGAAGACTTCCAGTACCTGCTGGACTGGCTGACTGAAGCGCAACTGGACCGCGTCGGCTGCTTCCAGTATTCCCCGGTGGAAGGCGCTCCGGCCAACCTGCTGGACCTGGCCGTGGTGCCGGACGACGTCAAGCAGGACCGTTGGGAGCGCTTCATGGCGCACCAGCAGGCGATCAGTTCGGCGCGCCTGCAGCTGCGCATCGGCAAGGAAATCGAAGTGCTGATCGACGAGGTCGACGAACAAGGCGCCGTTGGCCGCTGCTTCTTCGATGCACCGGAAATCGACGGTAACGTGTTTATCGACGATGCCAGCGGCTTGAAGCCGGGCGACAAGGTCTGGTGCACCGTGACCGATGCCGACGAATACGACCTGTGGGCCGAAAAGCGCGACTAACTCTGTAAAGAAATACAAAAGCCCCGCCTCTGGACAAGAGGCGGGGCTTTTTTGGGTCTATTGTTTTGCCCATCAGAGCAGAGCGAGGCAAGGAGCAGCAGACATGCGCGAGCATTCGGTCATCCATACACCCAACACCGGCGACTACACAGAGTTGACGCGCATCTGGGAAGACTCGGTGCGGGCCACCCACGATTTCCTGCCGGACAGTTACATTGCGCTACTGAAAAACCTGGTGCTCACCCGCTACCTCGATGCGGTGATGCTGGTGTGCACCAAGGACACGCGCCAGCGCATCACCGGGTTCGCCGGGGTGGCGGCAGGCAAGGTCGAAATGCTGTTTATCGACCCGCTGCACCGAGGCCAGGGCCTGGGTCGCCAATTGCTGCGCTATGCAATCGAGCATTTGAATGCCGAGGCGCTTGATGTGAATGAGCAAAACCCCAAGGCACTGGGGTTTTACCTCAAGCAGGGTTTTGAAGTGGTCGGACGCACGGCCCATGACGGCCTGGGCCAGCCCTATCCGTTGCTGCACCTGCGTTTGCGTCAGCCATCCATGGCAAGCCCGCTCGCACATTTTCAAGCGCGCTGAAATGGGGCCGGGATTAACCGGCGCCAGGCAGGTACAATAGGCGCCCCTTTTTGTTACGGCCCTTGTCATGACTGACCCCATACGCCTCTCCAAACGCCTTATCGAACTGGTCGGTTGCTCCCGTCGGGAGGCTGAGCTGTTTATCGAAGGCGGATGGGTCTCGGTGGACGGTGAAGTGATCGACGAGCCGCAGTTCAAGGTCACCACGCAGAAGGTCGAACTGGACCCGGAGGCCAAGGCCACCGTGCCGGAGCCGGTGACCATTCTGCTGCACGCCCCGGCCGGCGTGGATGTCGAGACGGCGATGGCCTCGATCAGCGCCGAGACGCTGTCCGAAGAACACCGTTTCAGCAAGCGCCCGCTCAAGGGCCACTTCCTGCGCCTGACCGCCAGCGCTGACCTGCAAGCCAAGGCCAGCGGCCTGCTGGTGTTCACCCAGGACTGGAAGATCCTGCGCAAGCTGACCGCCGATGCCGCCAAGATCGAGCAGGAGTATGTGGTGGAGGTCGAAGGCGACATGGTTGCCCACGGCCTCAACCGCCTGAACCACGGCCTGACGTACAAGGGCAAGGAACTGCCGCCGGTCAAGGCCAGCTGGCAGAACGAAAACCGCCTGCGCTTTGCGATGAAAAATCCGCAACCGGGCGTGATCGCGCGGTTCTGCGAAGCCGTTGGCCTGAAGGTTGTCGCCATTCGCCGCATCCGTATCGGCGGCGTGTCCATCGGCAAGGTGCCGGTGGGCCAATGGCGCTATCTGTCCGGCAAAGAGAAGTTCTAAACGCCGCTCCCCTTTTCTCGACACCGCCTATTGGGCGGTGTCCTCAGTTGAATATCAGGATTGCCCACCATGATTCACAACGACGTACTGCGCAGCGTGCGCTACATGCTCGACATCAGCGACAACAAGATGGTCGAGATCATCAAGATCGGCGGCATGGACGTGACCAAGGAAGCCCTGCTGACCTACCTCAAAAAAGATGAGGAAGAAGGCTTTGTGTTCTGCCCGGACGAAGTCATGGCGCACTTCCTCGATGGTTTGGTGATCTTCAAGCGTGGCAAGGACGAAAGCCGTCCGCCGCAGCCGATCGAAACGCCGGTGACCAATAACATCATCCTCAAGAAGCTGCGCGTGGCCTTCGAACTGAAAGAAGACGACATGCACGCCATCCTCAAGGCCGCCGAGTTTCCGGTGTCCAAGCCGGAGCTGAGCGCACTGTTTCGCAAGTTCGGCCATACCAACTATCGCCCGTGCGGCGACCAGTTGCTGCGTAACTTCCTCAAGGGCCTGACGCTGCGGGTTCGTGCGTAAGCCATGACCTACAACGTCTCGCCTGTCGGCTTCGTGCGCTCCTGTTTCAAGGAGAAGTTCGCCATTCCGCGCCAACCGCAATTGGCGCCTGCCGCGCGGGGCGTGCTGGAACTGGTGGCGCCGTTCGACAAGGGTGAGGCGGTGCAGGGCCTGGAGCAGGTCAGCCATGTGTGGCTGCTGTTTGTGTTCCATCAAGCGCTGGAAGACAAGCCGCGCCTCAAAGTGCGCCCGCCGCGCCTGGGCGGCAACACGTCGATGGGTGTATTCGCCACCCGCGCCACCCATCGGCCCAATGGCATCGGCCAGTCGGTGGTGAAGCTGGACAAAGTGGAAGCGGGCCGCCTGTGGATTTCCGGGATCGATCTGCTCGACGGCACGCCGGTGCTGGATATCAAACCGTACGTGCCGTATGCCGACATCATCGACACTGCCACCAACGACGTTGCCAGCGCTGCGCCGCAACTGATCGGCGTGCAATGGCTCAAGGCTGCGTTGCAACAGGCGCAAGGCCATGCCCAGCGCCTGGACGAGCCGCTGGTGGAACTGATCGAGCAGTGCCTGGCGCAAGACCCGAGGCCGGCGTATCAGGTGCCAACGTCAGAGCGCGAATATGGGGCGCAGTTCTGGGATGTGGATGTGCGTTGGCACTATCCGGAGCCCGGGATGATTTGCGTGCTGGAAGTGCTGCCGGCTCAATAGCACGCAAACCAGATGTGGGAGGGGGCTTGCTCCCGATAGCGGAGTGTCAGTCACTGTCTCGGGTGACTGATACTCAGCAATCGGGAGCAAGCCCCCTCCCACATTTTTTTGGATCTGCGTTGTTACTGGCTCGGTATTACTTTTCGACGAAGGCGCGTTCGATCAGGTAATCACCCGGCTCACGCATGCGTGGCGAGACCTTCAGGCCGAAGCTGTTCAGCACTTCGCTGGTTTCGTCCAACATGCTCGGGCTGCCGCACAACATGGCGCGGTCGTCCTCGGGGTTGATTGGCGGCAGGCCGATGTCGGTGAACAGCTTGCCGCTGCGCATCAGGTCGGTCAGGCGGCCTTCGTTTTCGAACGGCTCGCGGGTCACGGTCGGGTAGTAGATCAACTTGTCACGCAGGGCCTCGCCGAAGAATTCGTTCTGCGGCAGGTGCTCGGTGATGAATTCGCGGTAGGCGACTTCGTTGACGTAACGCACGCCGTGGCACAGGATCACTTTTTCGAAACGCTCGTAGGTTTCCGGGTCCTGAATCACGCTCATGAAGGGCGCCAGGCCGGTACCGGTGCTGAGCAGGTACAGGTGTTTGCCCGGCTTTAGATCGTCAAGCACCAGGGTGCCCGTCGGTTTCTTGCTGATGATGATCTCGTCGCCTTCCTTCAAGTGCTGCAACTGGGAAGTCAGCGGGCCATCCGGCACCTTGATGCTGAAGAACTCCAGATGCTCTTCCCAGTTCGGGCTGGCAATCGAGTAAGCGCGCATGAGCGGGCGGCCGTTGGGCTGTTGCAGGCCGATCATCACGAACTGACCGTTCTCGAAGCGCAGGCCCGGATCGCGGGTGCACTTGAAGCTGAACAGAGTGTCGTTCCAGTGATGAACACTGAGGACACGCTCGTGGTTCATGTTGCTCATGTACGGGGGACTCCTGGAAATGGGTCTGCGCCAAAGATGTGGATGCGCAATTGCACAGCATTCTAATGGCGGCGACAATATCTGTTAACTGGATTATTAAGATAAGGGTTATCGGTTATATCGATATGCGATTTACTCTCCGTCAACTGCAAGTCTTCGTCGCCGTCGCCCAGCAGGAAAGCGTTTCGCGCGCTGCTGGCCTTCTGGCCTTATCGCAATCCGCCGCCAGCACCTCGATCACCGAGCTGGAGCGTCAATCCAGCTGCCAATTGTTCGACCGCGCCGGCAAACGCCTGAGCCTCAACGCCCTCGGCCATCAGCTCTTGCCCCAGGCAGTGGCGCTGCTGGACCAGGCCAAGGAGATCGAGGACCTGCTCAACGGCAAATCCGGCTTCGGCTCCCTGGCGGTCGGCGCGACCCTGACCATCGGCAATTACCTGGCTACCTTGCTGATCGGCAGCTTCATGCAGCAGCATCCCGAAAGTCAGGTGAAGCTGCATGTGCAGAATACGGCCAACATCGTGCATCAGGTGGCGCACTACGAAATTGACCTGGGTCTGATCGAAGGCGACTGCAGCCACCCGGATATCGAAGTGCAAACCTGGGTGGAAGATGAGCTGGTGGTGTTTTGCGCGCCGCAACATCACCTGGCCAAGCGCGGCACCGCGAGTCTGGACGAGCTGACCCGTGAAGCGTGGATTTTGCGGGAACAAGGCTCGGGCACGCGCCTGACCTTCGACCAAGCCATGCGCCATCACCGCAGCACGCTGAATATCCGCCTGGAGCTGGAGCACACAGAGGCGATCAAACGCGCGGTGGAATCGGGTTTGGGGATTGGCTGCATCTCACGCCTGGCGCTGCGCGACGCCTTCCGCCGCGGCAGCCTGGTGCCGGTGGAAACACCGGACCTGGACCTGGCCCGGCAGTTCTACTTCATCTGGCATAAACAGAAATACCAGACCTCGGCGATGCGCGAGTTTCTGGAGCTGTGCCGCGCCTTCACCGCAGGCGTCCAGCGCAGCGACGAGATCGTGCTGCCGAGTATTGCCTGAGGATCAGACGAGGATCACGGCCCACACCAGCGCGATCATGGTCAGCGCCACAAACTGCGCGGCGCTGCCCATGTCCTTGGCGTTCTTCGACAGAGGGTGGAGGTCCAGGGAGATACGGTCGATGGCCGCTTCCACCGCTGAATTGAGCAGCTCGACGATCAACGCCAGCAGGCACACTGCGATCATCAGCGCCCGCTCGACCCGGCTGACACTCAGGAAAAAGCTCAGCGGCACCAGGACGACGTTGAGCAGCACCAACTGACGAAAGGCCGCCTCGCCGGTGAAGGCTGCGCGCAGGCCATCCAGTGAATAGCCCCCAGCGTTGAAGATACGTTTGATACCGGTTTGACCCTTGAAAGGCGACATAGATGTAGGCAACTGAACCAAAGAAGTGGGGAAACTAGATCACGCAAAGTCAAAAAAGCGTGAAGCGGTAACAGCTTAGTGCTGCGAAATTGACTCAAGTTGTTGCAAGAGCAACGCCGCCTGGGTTCGCGTACGCACCCCAAGCTTGCGAAAGATTGCCGTGACGTGGGCCTTGATGGTCGCTTCCGACACGCTCAGCTCGTAGGCAATCTGCTTGTTCAGAAGCCCTTCGCAGACCATGGTCAATACGCGGAACTGCTGGGGCGTCAGGCTCGCCAGGCCATCACGGGCCGCCTTGGCTTCGTCGGACACGTTGATCTCTTCAAACGCCTGCGGCGGCCACGACACATCACCGTCCAATACCGTGCGCACAGCCTGCTGAATATCTTCCATGGCGCTGGACTTGGGGATGAAACCGCTGGCGCCGAACTCCTTGGAGCGCACCACCACATCAGCGTCTTCCTGGGCCGAGACCATCACCACCGGGATCTGCGGATACTGCCCACGCAGCAGCACCAGCCCGGAAAAGCCATAGGCGCCCGGCATGTTCAGGTCGAGCAGCACCAGGTCCCAGTCGGCTTTTTCGGTGAGGCGTGCTTCCAGTTCGGCAATGCTGGCCACTTCGACCAGGCGAACATCCGGACCCAGGCCCAGAGTGACGGCCTGATGCAGCGCACTGCGAAACAGCGGATGGTCATCGGCTATCAGGATTTCGTATGTGGCCATTGATTAAATGATCCTGTTTTTATGGGGCCCCTGATCGGCGCCCAGCTTGCTCAGCGCTGCCTGAAGGGTCAAGCACTACGCCGTGGGCATTTTAGCGGGTTGTGGCGTTACCTTGCCATCATGGCTTTGCCGTCGGGACAAAGGGCACAAGGCGCGTGTGGACGTTGTCGGTCGGGTCCAGTGGCAACTGGAATTTGGCGGCCAGGTAATGGGTGCTGAACACGTCGAGGTAGGCGTCGAGTACTTCGCTGGCGACCAGGTCGTCGGCCAGCTCCAGGCACAGGGCTGCAACTTCGGCCGTGCAGAAATGATCATCACGCTTGGAGCGCCGCAGCTTGTAGCGCGACAGCTGGTCCGGCGCCAGGCTCAGCACCGGCAGATGCTCCAAGTAGGGGCTCTTGCGAAACATCTTGCGCGCCTCGCTCCAGGTGCCGTCCAGCAGGATGAACAACGGGCGCTTGCCCTCCTCCACGCGAACTTCACTGACCACCCGCTCAGGCGTCACAAACTCACCGGGAAACACGATGTAGGGTTGCCACTGCGGGTCGGCCAACAAAGTGAGCAAACCCGGATCAACCTCGGTGCGCGACCAGGCGAATGCGCGGGTGTCGTGAATGACATCCGCAATCAGCCAGCCGGTGTTGCTGGGTTTCATCGGTTCGACATCGTGCATCAACAGGCACATGGCCGACCGGGCGTGGACCGCTGGTCGCCAGGCGCACAGGCAATACTCGGGAATCACACGGCAGTTGGGGCAACGTTCGGCGCGCGAACCACGGTTGAGGAAGGGGCGCACGGCTCGCGCCAGGCGCTCGGTGCGCAGGCGGAAAACGGCGTGGCTCATCGGGTGCGCCGTAAAATCGGGTCAATCGACACGGGAAAAACTCGTGGCAGGTAAAAGTGGCCGCAGTTTACCAGCGATACGCCTGGCTGTAGTGGCCAGGGCTCACCTATAATCTCGCGCCACTGAACGCACAGCCCTGTGGCAGGTCTATGCACCAGTAACCGAATCAGGAGAGTTTCATGCTGCGTTCCATGCTGCGCCTTGCTGCCCCGTCCATCGCCCTCGCGCTGGTGCTGCCTGTTGGCGCCCAGGCGGCCTCGCTGCTGGAGGCCCAAATGAACAGGAAGCTGCAAAGCGTCGCGGCCGAAAGCAATAAGGACCTGCCCCGGGAAATAGACGAAAAAACCCTGGAAGTGGCCTACACCGTTGAAGGCATGCAACTGATCGATCACCTCAGCGTTCTGCCTGACCGCGCCGAACAGATGCGCGCCAACCCCAAGGCTGTGTATTTCCAGCTGGGCCAGAGCGTATGCCTGAATCCGGGTTACCGCGAACTGATGGCCAAGGGCGCGGTAATGCGCTACGAAATTACCGAGAACAAGACCAACCGCCCTGTGGCGTCGGTCAAGTTCGTGGAAGCGGATTGCCCGGCACCGACTGCCGCGAAAAAGAAAAAGTAAGCCCTGCTTGATCCTCTCGTGCCCAGGACCCTGGGCGCGTGACACCCCCGCGTCAGTTTCTCCCGTACAGCCAGACACTTGCTTGACCGCCAATAAGCGGTTGCCAGCCAAGGGTTTTTCGGCCCATGATCAAGCCATCCCATCCTTTCGCTCGCAGCAGTTTCACTGCTGTTCTGTAATATTTTTCAGGGCAAAAAAGGAGAAGTTGAATGCCTTATGAATCGAATGAGCTTCTATTACGTCACTTTGAAGAAAACGGGACTGATCTCACGCAGCAGGTCGACGCGCAGCTCCAACTGATCGCTCCCAACAGTCAGAATATCCCTTTGTATCGCGACATGATTCTTACCGTCCTGCGCATGGCCCAGGACGATCGGGACCGCTGGAATGCCAAAATCACCCTGCGCGCCATCCGCGAGCTGGACCATGCCTTTCGCGTGCTGGAGCAGTTCAAGGGCCGGCGCAAGGTAACCGTGTTCGGCTCAGCCCGGACGCCGATGGAAAGTCCGTTGTACGCACTTGCAAGGGAAGTCGGCGCCGCCCTTGCACGCTCGGACCTGATGGTCATCACCGGTGGCGGTGGCGGCATCATGGCTGCGGCGCATGAAGGTGCAGGCCTGGAGCACAGCCTGGGGTTCAACATTACCCTGCCGTTTGAACAGCACGCCAACCCGACCATCGATGGCACCGATAACCTGCTGTCCTTCCATTTCTTTTTTACCCGCAAACTGTTCTTCGTCAAGGAAGCCGATGCGTTGGTGCTGTGCCCCGGCGGTTTCGGCACGCTGGATGAAGCGCTGGAAGTATTGACGCTGATCCAGACCGGCAAAAGCCCACTGGTACCCGTGGTGTTGCTGGATGCGCCGGGAGGCGGGTTCTGGCAAGGCGCTTTGGACTTTATCCGCAGCCAACTGGAAGCCAACCGCTATATCCTGCCCACCGACCTCAAGCTGGTGCGGTTGGTGTACAGCGCAGAAGAAGCAGTGGAAGAAATCAACCAGTTCTATGCCAACTTCCATTCCACACGCTGGCTGAAGCGCGAGTTTGTGCTGCGCATGCATCACGCCCTCAGCGAGCGTGCAATGGCTCACCTGCAGGATGAGTTCGCCAGCCTGCGCTTGAGCGGAGAATTCCAGCAACGGGCCTACACCGGGGAAGATCACGATGAACCGGAGTTCAGCCACCTGACGCGACTGGTGTTCAACTTCAATGGTCGCGATCAAGGCCGTTTGCGTGAGCTGGTGGATTACATCAACTTGCCGGAGAACTGGGCAGAGGCCCAAGGGAAAGCGCAGCAGCGAGTGGCGCCGGAACCAGCTTGATTTTTGAGCAAAAAAAAGGCCCACTATTTTCATAGTGGGCCTTTTCTGCACAGTGCTTTAAATTTTGCAAAATGCGTTCAATGTGGGAGGGGGCTTGCTCCCGATAGCGATAGTTCAGTCTCCGTTGTACTGACTGAAACACTGCTTTCGGGAGCAAGCCCCCTCCCACATTTTTTACACGCATTATTTGATGACGGAATTATCAACGGTCTTGATGAACGCGCCAGTCAAATCACGGTAGATATTGAGCTGCGCATTATCGGATTTACGAGTTGCCAGTACATTAATGTCATTTACCGAATCACCGTTCACATCAGACTGGACGGAAACAGCGATGGGTGTCAGCGTGTTACCCGCTGAAAATGGAATATAGGTAACCGCACCGTTCGATGTAATGACTTTTACCCCTACAACACCAGAGTCCGCATCCGCATAGAGGTTGTAGGTGTCACCGTTAAGCGTGTCGGTATCATAAAGCACATTGTTGCCTACCGGCTCGGCAGCACTTGTAATCATGATGGCATCGACATCGGCGCCATCGGTGCCCGGGATTACACTGGTGCTGTTGCTGGTGTCGACCACCTTCACATAAGGATAAGCAAGCACCTTATCGACTTGTCCGTCGATATTGAAACCTGCCCAAGAGCCTGAACCACCGGATGCCTGGGAGACAATCGTGGGTGTCAGCCTGGTGTACGACACGCCATTGGCTGAGACGTACACATCAAATGAATCCCACCAGCCAGCCTCATACACGTAGATGTCGACAGCTGAAGTGCCATCAGCCTTGAGCGCATTGGGACCCACTTTAAATACTGCGCTGCCACTCTTTCCCAGGGACAGGTACTTACCATCCGGCGTGCCCACTGCATTACTTTGAATAGCGCCGTCACCAGATGCCCCACTTCCAGGACTATAGTCAACGACTGACGTGACGAATCCCACAGCAGTTCCAGGAGACTCTGCATAGGTAGAGTATTTTTCGGCATGGGCTGCGGCAGACAATAGGCACATAAGCGCGATGATGATCTTCTTCATACTGATTCCTTTCTGTTTCATGGGGACTCCTTTATGGCGGATCAAAGCGAAGCTCCGATTTTTGTGACTCAACGAATTTCTGGTGTCTAGTCCTGAAATAGGTTTACACCTGTTTCAGTCTCAAAACGCCTGATGCACCGCATCGGGCGTTTTGTATTTCAGGGATAAGTGCGGCCGCTCCCCGTTGTAGATCAGCACCGACTCATCCACCATTTTTACGGCATCCGCCAAATCTTTGGGCCGGTGCAGCAAAAACTCAGTTTTCAAAATCCCGTTTACCCGCTCTGCCATCGCGTTCTGATAGCAATCGTAGCCGTCCGTCATTGAGCACTTGATCCCATGCTTGGCGTGCATTTGCTGGTACAGGTCGGAGCAGTATTGGGCCCCGCGATCCGAGTGATGGATCAGCGATTGCTTGGATTTTCTCTGGCTAACAGCTTTCTGCAATGCTTTGACCACCGACTCCGTATGCAAGCTGTCATGCACATGATGACCCACGATCTTGCGTGAGTACGCGTCTGTTATCAGGCTGACGTAAACAACACTTTCCCGCGTGGGCAGATAGGTAATATCTGCAACCCAAACCTGCTCGGGCCTGCCAGCGACAACTTGTTCCGGGCCTGCTTTGAGCAGGTTGGGATGGCGGCGGAACCGATGATGGCTATGCGTAGTTTTATGATAAGCACGCTTTCGAGGAACCAGCTCTCGCGCTTCGCGCAAGATGGAAAAAAGACGGTCTCGACCAACAATTACCTGCACTTCAGCCTCAGTGCTCATCAGATAATGCAGCTTGCGCGTGCCTAACCTCGGCTGACGACGCCGCTTTTCCAGAACAAAGTCCACTACTTGCTGGTCTTGGTGAGCTCTCGCATCAACGGCTTGGTTACGTTTGTAATACGCTTGGCGCGAAATTCCCATGAACAGGCAAGCCCTGGTAATGCTCAGGTCTTGGATTTGCCCTTGCGAGAGGACTTGCCGGGTCGCTTTTTTACGATGGACACACCGTAATCATTTTTCAAGACGTTCACGACAGCTTCAAAGAACTGGGCCTTTTGATTGCTCAGCGCCAACTGTTCTTCAAGCTCTTTAATCCGCTGCTCGGGTGTCAGCGGGAGGTTGGGGTCGGTCATCGGCCTGCTCCGCGGCGCTCGGATTGAGGCGCCTTGGCTCCAGTCCTGTCGGCCATGCTTGCGTAGCCAAACCAGTACCGTGGACCGGCCCTGAATGCCAAAGCGCCGTTGAGCCTCTTTATAACTCAACTCGCCTTTTTCGACTTGGTCTACGACCGACAATTTAAAAGCTAGCGTGTAATCGCGTTGGCTGCGCCTTTTTCCCGTATCCATTGAGTCCTCCTGAAGAAAGGTCAGAAGGTGTAAACCTTATTCAGGACGGGACATGGAACAAAAAAAAGCCCACTATTTTCATAGTGGGCTTTTTCTGCACCGCGCTCTAACTACAAGCACGTTCAAGGTACGAAGAGACTTAACCCTCCCACCTACTTATATGCTGTTCAATCGTCCATATCCTGGCCGCTTAACAAGCGACTGATCATCTCCATCGAAAAACCGCGATAACTCAAAAAACGCCCTTGCTTCGCGCGCTCCCTGGCATCAATTGGCAGATGGCCAGAAAACTTGCGACGCCAGGTGTCTTCCAGCTGCGCTTGCCAACTGATACCGCACTCGCGCAGGGCAAGGTCGATATCGGCACGTTGCAGACCACGCTGGCTCAGCTCTTCGCGGATTCGCGCAGGGCCATAACCGGAGCGGGCTCGATAGGACACGAAACTTTCGAGATAACGGGATTCCGACAGCAGCCCTTCTTCCGTCAAACGGTCCAGGGCTGTTTCGATCATTTCGGGCTCTGCGCCGCGCTGACGCAATTTACGCGTCAGCTCGACCCGACCATGCTCGCGGCGAGCGAGCAGGTCCATTGCAGTGCGCCGAACGGCGACGAGTGTATCCAATACAACGGTCATCGTTTGCTTCAGATATCAGTGTCAGCTTCTTCCACTTCTTCAACCGGCTCACGGTTGGCGGCAGCCTTCACATCCGGCGCTGCGGTAAGCAGCTTGTCGCGAATCTGCTTCTCAAGCGTGGCCGCGATATCCGGGTTCTCTGCCAGGAACTTGGCCGAGTTGGCCTTGCCTTGGCCGATCTTGCTGCCGTTGTAGGCATACCAGGCACCGGACTTCTCGACGAAACCGTGCAGCACGCCCAGGTCGATCATCTCGCCGTTCAGGTAGATACCCTTGCCGTAAAGAATCTGGAACTCAGCCTGACGGAACGGCGGAGCGACCTTGTTCTTCACGACTTTAACGCGGGTTTCGCTACCGACTACTTCGTCACCTTCTTTCACCGCGCCAGTACGGCGGATATCCAGACGGACCGACGCGTAGAACTTCAGCGCGTTACCACCGGTGGTGGTTTCCGGGCTGCCGAACATCACGCCGATTTTCATACGGATCTGGTTGATGAAGATAACCAGACAGTTGGCGTTCTTGATGTTACCGGTGATTTTACGCAGCGCCTGGGACATCAGACGGGCTTGCAGGCCCACGTGCATGTCGCCCATTTCGCCTTCGATTTCAGCCTTGGGTACCAGGGCTGCCACGGAGTCGACCACGATCACGTCGATGGCGTTGGAGCGCACCAGCATGTCGGTGATTTCCAGGGCCTGCTCACCAGTGTCCGGCTGGGAAACCAGCAGGTCGTCGACGTTGACGCCCAGCTTGCCGGCGTACTCGGGGTCGAGGGCGTGCTCGGCGTCGACGAATGCGCAGGTCGCGCCCATCTTTTGTGCCTGGGCAATCACCGACAGGGTCAGAGTGGTTTTACCGGAAGATTCAGGACCGTAGATTTCGACGATACGGCCTTTTGGCAGACCGCCAATGCCGAGCGCGATGTCCAGACCCAGAGAGCCAGTGGAAATAGCCGGGATCGCCTGACGGTCGTGATCGCCCATACGCATTACGGCACCCTTGCCGAATTGACGTTCGATCTGACCCAGGGCCGCAGCCAAGGCTTTCTTCTTGTTGTCGTCCATTAAAGTCCTCACGTAATCAATAAGGCCTGGCGGCCAACACCTGTATAAGTAGACAGTATTGTTCCACAAAGATGAGAGATCGCCTACCCCTGATTTTCCATTTCTGCTGCAGCTCGTCGCAACAAGCCCTCCAGCGCGGCTTTTACCGTTTGTCGGCGGACCTCATCCCGGTTGCCGGGAAAGTGCGCCAACTGCGCCGACACCTCATCACCCACCCCCCACGCCAGCCAGACGGTGCCCACCGGTTTGTCCGGCGAACCACCATCGGGGCCGGCCACGCCACTGACTGCCACGGCAAAGCGCGACAGGCTTTTCTCCTGCGCACCACGCACCATCGCTTCCACTACCTGCTGGCTGACCGCCCCAACCTTAGCGAACAACGGCTCCGGCACATTCAATTGCCGAGTCTTCTGCCGATTGGAATAGGTGACATAACCCGCCTCGAACCAGGCCGAGCTGCCGGGGATTCGCGTGATGGCCTCTGCGATGCCGCCGCCCGTACACGACTCGGCCGTGGTGACATGGGCATTGAGCACCTGCAAACGGCGGCCAAGTTCAGCGGCAAGCTGGGTGATTTCGTTCACGGTCGTCTCCGGGAGTGGGCGGGCGTTCGCCTACCCTACAGGAGCCAATCAACCATGCAAGTTGCAGCGTGCATCAAGACGCTAACGCACAATCGCTCGCACATAGGCCTGGCACGCACGCAAGGCGATCAGGGCGTTATCACCGTCGTCGGTGATGCCGATAATTCGCTGAGCATGCGCCGGGTCAAGTCGGGCTCGCGGGGCTGCATGAACCACGCTGCCGGTGGCGGTGGGGGCAGGCACTGCACTGCAACTGATGGCGTCGGCGGGGTCGAGAAGGACTGACAGCCGCACATCAGCAGTGGCCAGGCGGTCACGCAGAGCAGTCTGGTTACGTTGGGCATCGCTCAACTCCTGTGCATGTTGTTTGTCGCTGGCGCTGAGCTGTTGCTCAAGGGCCAGGCGTTTATCCTGTTCTGCCTGTTGCTGGCGCAACGCCGCCTGGCTTTGCTGGCTGAGCGCCTGTGCATGGGCTGCCGACTGGCGCTCAAGCTGCGCCCCCAAGCGCCAGGCCTGCACCTGCCACACCACGGCAATCAACAGGCCGAAACCGATCAGTCGATACACCGCTAGAAAGCGCATAACACCGCCTTCGCCTGTTCCCATAATTGCAAACGATCCTCCAGGCCATTAAGTCCGCCATTGATGCGCCGCGTGATGGTGGTGAACTGGTCTATATCTGCCAGCTCGTTCAGGCCATTGCTCTGCCAGAACCACGCCGCAGACGCACAGGCCCACTGCGGCTGCTCCAGCAGTTCAGGTTGTTGCAGCAGACGGTCATCACCGAACAATGCCTGGCTGCAGGCGAGGTAGTTGCGCCGCCCGGTGACCTGGATCAGTCCCCTGCCCCGATACTTCTGGCCGTCGCCATCGGCTTGGGGCGTATTGCCCAGGCGCGCGGCCAGGGTACCGGTGTCGTATTTGCTGAGGTATTGATCACTGCCCAGTTCGCGCACATAGCGCAGTTGGCCGGACTCGTGGCCGATCTGTGCGAGGAACGCCGCCCAGCGTTTTGCGGTATTGATCTCATAAAGGACGCTGGCGTCATTCAACGCCGTTAAAAAAAAGCCCGCTCTGGGGCGGGACAGGGGCATGACATTAATAAGCTGCGCGAGTGATATCACCATGGTTGTTACTCTGGAAAAGTCTAGGCCGACAAACCGCCGGCAATGATGGAACTGCGATACCCCGTGGCCGGGTCCCCCACGTGCGTCACCTTATTGATCGACCAGCGCCCCTGCATGTAAGACGGCCAGGATTCATCCAGCAGCAACAGACCTTCGGCAGCCAGCAGCGGATTACCGGGACAATCGATCATCAATGTCAGGCCCTCGCGGCCGACCCGACGCAATTCCGCTTCAGCAACGGACTGCGCTTCGGCCTGGTTCTGATAGCGCTGGCGCAGTGTCTTGAACGGCGCGACGCCAACCTGGGCCACACGTTGCTTGCCCGCTGCGGCATCCCACCAGGCAGCGCGACTGCCCATGTACTTCGAGCGCGATTTTTCGTCGAGCGTGGCGGTGATGAAGGCCGGTTCACCGGGGCGATTGTCGCGGGTCACCGATAACGTGACGTCCGGCAACAGTTGACCGGAAAGCGTTTTGACCCGCCCGGCTTCCGCCAGCACATACAGCTCGTTGATCGGCTTGGTCACCGCACGATAACGCTTGGCCAAACGGGTGATGAATGCCATGTCGCTTTCGTTGGACTGATCGACGTGGGCAATCGCAATCCCGTCCAGCTCGGGCGCCACGCGCGGTGAGTAGCCGTGGCGACTGACCAGTTGGCGAAACAGTGCGCCCAGGGTGGTCGGCCCGTAACTGGCAGAGCGACGCTGACGATAGCCACTGGCATCCTGCACGCTGAAAGGTGCAGCAGTGGCGACGATCATCAAGCGCATAGGAAACAGCACCGGCGTTCTTTGGGTAATCACGAACTCGCCTTTCTCCACCAGTCCGGACTCCTGATAACCGACTCGCAGGCCGATCTTGCCGCTCAGGCTGGGCAAGCCCTCCAGGCCCTCGATATTGAGGGTCAGTTCCAGCCGATCGGCCTCAATGCCCGCCGCATCAGTGTGACTCCAATGCATCAAGCGTTGATTGAGCAGCGCCGCATTGGCGCCGTAAAACTCAACGCTGGGGGTAAATCCCTGTGCCATGTCGCCTCCTTAATCCCAGGCCGAAACGGGACGCACGGCAGAAGGCCGCGACGCCAGCTCAGGCACAATCACCCACACACCTGCCGGCAGCACCGGGCCGTACTCGGCAAGCTCAGGGTTCAGACGCCAAAGCGTTTCCTCCGCGCTATCGTCGCAACGGCCCAGCTCCCGGTAGAGCAGCAGGTTGACCGAATCCCCGGCAATACTTCGCACTCTACGCATTGACGAATTCCTCCAGTTCAAGGGTCCAGGTCATGACCATGGCGGTGCCGTCATCGATCACGTTGCTTTGGACTTCCGTCACCGAATTGATCCGCCACAGGCCCCAATTGCGGCCGATACCGTCGACCAACGGCAGCGGCGCGCGGGCATTCTGCAAGGCGCGCAATTCGTCCAGTCGCTGCATGCCCACGGCGTACATCGCGATACCGCCGAAGGTCAGTTTTTCCAGCTTCTGGCCGTTCTGTCGCGACTGCGGCTTGCTGGCGATAATCGCCAAGTCCTGCCAGCCGCCATCGCTGGCGCGGGACAACGTGGAATAGGCGAACCCTCGGGACAGGCCGAAAATAAAGTCGCCGAGCACCATTTGTTGTCGCATCAATCACCTCCTGATGGATCGGCCAGTGCCGCATTACGTCGGATGCCCAGGGTGTCGGTCACCATCGGCAGGCATTGGAACTGCAGGGCCTGGATCACCTGATTGACCACCTGCTGGGCATCTGCCGGGTTCACACCGGTGATCTGGATGCTCGGCGAGAGGGTCACCTGGACGTTATCCGTGCTTGCGCGGGTGAGTTCCTTGCTCAGCGTATTGGGCGCAGGCAGACGATCGCTTGAGCCAAACACTTTGTCCCCGAGCCAGGCGCCCGCTTCACTGCCGAGCAAGCCGCCAATGGCGCCGCCGATGGCGGTACCGACACCCGGAAAGACCAGGGTGCCAAGCGCGGCGCCAGCGGAAGCGCCAGCCCAGGCGCCACCGGCAGTACTCAAACCAGCGCCGACGGCATTGGCGTCACCATTGCGTACGCCCTGCACCACATCGATGGCCGTGTCGACGTACTTCAATGGGCCCAGGCGACGGGCAGCGCCGGACTCAAGCCTGGCCAGCGTGCCGGACAGACCTGCCGCCAGGCCTTTTTCGCTGCTGCGAGCCAACGGCCGGATGGCTGCCGGCGCAACCGGGGCGGCAAACGAGTTGCCGGGAACCTGGGTCGACGGCGGGGTCACACGGGCCGCGTCGAACGCCACTGGCGGTTGGCCCATTGCACTGAGTGCTGGGCCAGGCCTGATTACCGGCGCTGGAGGCAATGGTTGGAGCTGCGCGGATTGCTGGGAGCCGGCTGTCCGGGATGGGCGTTGCACCGATTGCCGCGGGCCGGCGGCAAGGGGCTGGCGCGCAACCGGTTGGCCCGGCCTGGGAAGCCCGACGCGCCGCTTCTTGTTCGCGGCGGGTCTGGTTTTGTCTTTCCTGCGTACCGTATCGCCAACACTCTCGGGCATCTGCGCCGCAGATCCGCCCAACGCACCCGGCGCGCCGAGGGACAATGGAGCGGCGCAGCAACAGTGCGCGTCCTTGCCCTTTTCGCCATCAAAACCGCCGTCCTTGAACAGCTTGCCAATGCCGGGGAGCCTGCCGAGGGTGGCATCGACCACATTGCCTGCAAGCCGGCTTTTAATCGTTTCTCCCAATCCTGAAAGGACTTCGGAAATCACCGGCGTCACCGTGGTCGATACCACGGCCTGCGCCGTTTTGACCGCGCTGGCCAAAGCCGGTGAACCTTCAACAGCGCTATTGGCGCTCTGCGTCAGGCCGATCCTGGCCTTCAACCACAGCGCTTCGCCCCACACCGGTGCGGCGTCCAGGGTGGTGGAAAAGCGTTTTTCGCTTTCACTGGACGCCTCACGCAGCACGCTGATCGACTGTTCCGAGCGGGCTGTTTTATCAAGCGTCAGGTTGCTGCCTGAATGCTGCAGCGCACTGGCCAGATCGATGATCTGCGCGCTGCCCAGCGTCAGGGCCTCGCGGGTTTGCCGCTGATCCACAGACGTGCTCGAAGTGGACTCAGACAGCGTTGTTGATTCTGTCCGCTCATCCCGGCGCACAGGCTGCCGATCAAGGGTTCTCAACGATGACAAGACGCTGTCGAGCGAGTCCACACCCTCGCGCAAGGTGCCCAGCGACTGCGCCAGTTCATCAAGCTTCAGATTCGCGTTGGTCAGCGCAGCCACTGTTTCGGACAGCGCAGGCAAGCCCGCCAGTTGGCCTGAACTGTCAGCTGACAGCGGGCCTGGACTGGCAATATCGGCATCATTGGCCCCCTCTGCGCGACCGAAAACGCCCTGGCCATCCCTGGCCAAGGCATAGGCGAGCGAATAGGTATTCTGCATCCCGCTTACTCCTGTTTGACGCCAAGGCGAGTGATCGCGATGTCGTAGCGGCGCAACGCTTTTGCGGCATCCCAATCGAGGATGTCTGCTTCATTTACCGAGTAAACCAGCGGTACCACATCAAGGATCACTTCGATGTCGCGCTGCGAAAGAAGTCCGCCGGTTGATTTAAAAAATCGTCGATGCGCTCCTGCAATTGCGTCCAGTCGGGCACGGTCAAGTCGCCCAGGTCAGGGATCATCAGGCCGGTGCAGTGAGCGGTGATGAACTCGGCGCGCTCTTTGTTGGTGGCGAGTTTCTTCATCACCTTGGTGGCACGCAGCGCGGGCATTTCCAGGGGCAGTTCGGTCAGTGTGCGGCCGGCGGCATTTAGCGGCAGCAGCAACTGGACGGGTTGGTCGTGGCGACTTTCTTCGTGCGTTTGCAGGAAGAACGACGCCGGGCGAGTCGACATTTCATGCACGTATTGCGCAATGCTCACGTAGTCCGGGCGCTTGAGTTGGTCGAGCTCTTTTTCCGACAGGCCGGTGGCAAGTTTCGCCAGTTCGAAAAACTGGTCGTCCTCGTCATCACCGGCCCGGGCCAGCGCGTCTTTCTGCGCGGCGTAGAACAGCGGTTTGAGTTGCACTTGCTCGATCGCAGCGCCGGTGTCGGCGGTGATCGGGGACAGCAGGCGATGCAGCGGTGGCATCCAGGCCATGGGGCTATTCCTTGATGAAAGTGGGATAAAAGCACCGCAACCGTGAAGCCGGGCGCGGTCAATGTGGGAGCCGGGCTTGCCCGCAATGCAGGCGACTCGGTGTATTTGCTGAATCGAGGGGATGCCATCGCAGGCAAGCCAGCTCCCACATAAACCGTGCGCGCTTCAGGTTGCCGGAATGTTTAGGGCATCAGTACGGCGCGGCGGGCGTCGCCGAGAATGTCGACGCCATTGAGCACGAATTTCTGGGTGCGTACGTCGATGTCGATCACCGAAATGCCGTTATCCAAACGGTTGTAGGTGCGGCACGACAGCTCCAACGTGGTGAGCGCCTTTTCGCCCATTTTCAGCTTGGCTTCGCCCAGGGATTTCAACTTGCCGCCGACCGTGTGGTAGGTGAAATAGGTCTTGCCGTCCTGATCCTGACCGGCCTCACGCACGTTCAGCAGGATGTCGTCGCCCGTGCGTACGCCTAGGGCCAGCATGATTTCCGGGCCGGCCCCCTGCAGGATCAAGGTGGCATTGAGCACCTTGCCGCTCTTGGCCATTTCTTCAGCAATGAAGCGGCCACCGGACATGGCTTCCATATCGAATTCGATCTTCGGCGGGGTGAATTCCTCAACGGTCGCGGACAATGGCAGGCCTTGAAGGGTGGCCGCAATGGCCTGTCTGACTCGGTTGGTAAACATTAGAGAACGTCCTCCAGGAACTGCTCGATGATTTCATCGCGGGCGTTGAGTTGATAAACCATGTGTTCGTTCGGCGCGTAGCGGCCGTAGTCGATGACGATGAACCAGGTGCCGTTCTTGTACTTCTCGACGCTGTTCAATTCCGGGTGCAGGTACACGCTGCCGCCGGGAATGGTTTCGTCGGCCACCAGGGTTTGCAGCCAATCGTTGATGCGCTTGACCTCCTGGTCCATGAAGGACTTGGTGAGGTTCTTGGCCATGGCCTTCTGCCCGGCTTTGACCAGCTTGCGGCTGATGGCGTCTTCCAGGCCGACGTAGCTGATGAACTTGCCGGTGAGGGAACGGTTACCCAGCAGCGAGAAGCCGCCGAGGATGGTGCGGGCGTAGTAGCTCACGCCATAGCGGTTGAGCAGGTCGCCTTCGGTGGAGGTGTCGAGGATGTTGTACTCGACCACGCGGGAAACGTCCTCGGCGAAGGTCACCTGGTTGCCCGGGCTTTCCCACTGCTTGACCTTGGCCAGTGCGGCGATGGCCAGGGACGACGGCGACAGGAACACGTTTTTCTTCGCCGCCTTGGAGTACACCGACGGCATGTTGTGTACCAGCAGGCAGCGGTCGAAGCCGAGGTCGGCACCGCCCAGTTCACCGCTGTAGGTCACCTGGTCGGCAACACTGGCGTCTTTGCCATCAAGCACCACACGGGCCTTGATGCGCTTGCCGAAGGCAGCAAACTCGCTGGCCACGGCCTTGGTGCCGGTGAAGCCCGGGGCGCCAATGATGGTCAGGTCTTCAGGGACGCTGCTCAGGGCCGCCAGGCCCAGCTTGCGACCGGTGACGGGTTCGTTGCCGCCAATCACGTTGTTGAGGGTGTCGGCCGGGGTTGCGCCCTCCTCCACGATCACCACGTAGACCGGCACCTTCACCACTTTGAGGATCTGGTACACCGCTTGAAACAGCGTGCCCGACTCAGTACCGGTGGGGTCCAGCAGCGCCTGGGTGGTGAAGCTGTTGATACGGAACGGCGCGTTTTTCGGGATCGACCCGTGGGCGTTCGGCGCGGTGCCGACCAGACCGATCACGTTATCGCCCAGGCCACCCATGGCCTCGGGGGATTCGGTGGCGTTGACGGTGATGCCGTTGTGCTCGAAGTTCAAAACCTCAGCCATGATTATTCAGCCTTCTTGGGGGTGGAGTTGAGGACGCTGGTCAGTTCCAGACGGCCGGCGGTGCGCAGCGCGGATGCTTCGACGTCCAGCAGTTCCAGTTCCTCGCCGGCGGTGGACCAGTGGCCACCTCCGATGGGGAATGGGATGAGGACGGTGTAGGTTTGGCGGGTGGGCATGGTGAAATTCTCCAGGTGGAAAACGCCAAAGCCCCTGCGGGAGGGGCTTTGGGAGGCGAAAAAAAACCGCTTTCGCGGCAGCAAGTTATTTCAGGAAGGATGGAAAAACCGGCCATACAATCGTTGAGGGATCATTCCCTTGTTCAGGTATGTTTCGCAGTTGCTCGCGATAGGTCTTCACTTCTTCACGCTGTGCATCCGTCGCGGGGAAATCCGGCAACTGCGTAAAGTCAGTGGCGCGAAGGAAATGATTCCGTCGTTCGCGAATGGCCGCCCATTCAATCTCCGGCAGCGGCTTCGCAAGTTGCGGTGCGACAGTCTCAACATCAGTGTTTACAGCCATATCAAATCCTCAACTAAAAACTACAGTTTCGGCCAACGACAACTTGGTCTTTAGATCACCCACGGCAAATAGCCGACCATTACCTACGCGCATGGTGTCTATGCGAATAGTCGTGTAGTAAATATTTGGCACCAGAATCCTCAACATCACATTGCCATTTGCATCCACATAAATGGCCGGTGTCATATTGCCAAAGGTGGATACGCTTTGCAGCGATCTACTGGGCTGATAGCAATAACCAACCAACGTTTCGTCAATTATTCTGCCAGTACCGTAGCTATATCCCTGCACGTTGAACCAGAACATTTCAGAGTCCCGATTCACATTCAGAGGTATCTTGAAGTGAATATAAACTTTTTCACTGCTACCCAGATCAGTGGACACAAAGTCCCCCTGCGCCGTGGTTGCGTAGACGCCACCGGTTCCATACACATGACCTTGCAGAAGATTACGGCGGATCGTTCCCAGCGCCGTAGGATCGCCCTCGACATCTTTCAGGTTTCGCCACTCGTTGAATTGGGCCAATGCGGTTGCCATGGTCGAGTTGATAACGCCGATTTTGCCATTGACCGCGATGGTCAAGTTGTTCGCCGCCGTCACCAGCGATGTGATAGTCGTTTCTAGACTCACGATTTAAACTCCCTAACTGATAGACCTAAAGACCAGATTCCAGCGACATCACACGGAATAACAATTCAGTATGACGAGCCATATTGTCGATATTCGCCGTCGCAAGGACCGCAATATCTTCGCCCAATAAAATATTGAGATTGTCACTCCCCACCACAATCGTCACGCTGTCCGCCGGCAACGGCGAAACATCCAACGTAAACTTTTGCAGCACCCGCGCCGCCGCCGCTTTATACGTCAGCAACTTCCCGGCCACGGCATACACCGCCAGCAAGGTTCCACTGGCGAGATAAAATCCGAACTCGCCAATCTCATACTCGCCGTCGCCGTCAAACAGCGCGGCCATCCTGAGCTGGTGGTCGCCCAGGTCTTCGTAATCCACAATGGCGACCCGCTGGCGCTCATCGCGCAGGGCAACTTCAGTGCCGTCGGGGGTGTAGCGGCCGGTGCCGGCGCCGATGTGGGTGATTTCGCCTTTCAAGCCCTGGTTCTTTGCCTGCAGCACTTCATCCAATCCCTTGGAGGTGAAGCGCACCAGGCGCGTGATGTCATCTGTCATGGCTGCGCCCTGAGGTCGTAGTCGTTAATGGTGTAGTGCCGGGCGAGCCCGGTACTGTTAAGCCGGGCAGTCAGCGCCAATTCCGGCAACGCGCCGTCCAGATAAAACTCCCCGTCGCTTAACGGGGCATCGAGAACCTGTGTGAGCGCAAGCTGACCTTCGGTCTCGTGAACGATGGTGATCGTGGCCTGGTCCCGCTCGCTTTTCGCGGCGTTGACGCGGCGGATCAGCCGATTGTGATCACCACTGGACCAACTGCGCCCGATGATCGCCTGCACGTCGAAGGTATACGGCGTACCGATGGGGTGTTGCTGAAACCAGGCACTGATGTCGGGGGTAAAACCCAGTGACTCCACCGCATGGCTCAAGGCCTTGGGGGTGCCAGCCTGACGCTGGATCTGCCAGGACAGGGCCACGGTGAGTCGCTTTTCTGACTCGCTGGCATCGGCATCCCATTCGCTGACACCGCGATCGGCAGCCAGATAAGGAAGAAACTCGCTCGGAGTGTGCAGCGGGTTCATCAGCGCCGGAAACGGCGGCATGACCCGGTCGAGTAATACCCCGAACCCCAAATCCAGCGCCTTTTCCAGCGGTGAACTGTTGGCCGGCAACAAACTCGCTTTGAGTTCACTCATAGCGTGCGCACCTCCACCTCGACACCCGTGCAATAAGGGGCCTCGAACGCCGAGCTGACAATCGGCTCCAGCGGTTCAAGGATCTGCAATTGCGCCGCGCCAGCACTGTGGATGGCATAGTCGATCCAGCTCGGGTCCACCCGCCCTTCCAGGCGATGGCAGGACTCGGCGTACTCTTGCAGCAGCTTTTGCGCGGCGACCTGGGTGAGTCCGGAATCCGGTCCGGCGTTGATCTTCGCGACCACGCGGATTTTGTACGGCAGGATGTGTGCGCCTTGCACACTGACCAGGTCGGTTTCCGGACGTACATCCGGCCGGGCGAAATGCCGTCGCACGCCGTCCAGCAAGTCGGCAGACGGTGTGCCATCGCCCTCCCGCGCCAGGACAGTGACCATGACCTCACCCGGTGCGGTTCGCCGCCCATTGCCATCCTTGACCCGAACCGCATAACCGTCCGGGTCGAAGGTGTACGTGACCGTGACCACGCCCGGTGTCGCGCTCTGCACATTCACCGCAGGGCGTTCGCCGAGGGTGAACACTTCGCGGCGGTACTGCATGCGTGAGCCGGCGGCCGGGGCGTGGGGAGCGAGGTAGTAGCGCAGCCTGGCGTCGTCGTCGCTTTCCAGGGTCGGCGGCACCGGCGGGAAAGCGGCCGGGTCGCCGGGGTCCAGCACCTGGCGTTCCAGGCCCATATCGGCCAGGCGTGCATCCAGGTTGCTGCCGGTGGCCCACCACGCCAGCATCTGCTTGATGCGGGCGTTGTATTTACGCTCATGGGTTTGCAGACGCACGCAAAAGGCTTCCAGGGCCAGGGTCAGCAGTTCGCTTTCGTTGTCGAGGCTGACCTTGAGTTTGGCCGCGCTTTGCGGCGCGCGGGTGGCCACATAATCCACCACGAACGCCTTGAATTCGGCCAGCAAGGGTTCGAACTCGTCCACCGCAATGATGGCCGGTTCCGCCAGCTGGTTCTGGCCTGGGATCAGCATGCTCATGTCACGACCTCGAAGGTTTGTTGGCGGTTTTTCCAGGTGCCGGAGAAGCGCAGCAACAAGCCGGCACCCTGGCGAGTGGCGACGATGACCTGGGGTTGAAAGTCGCCGATGCCGTTCTGGGCGTTGTAGAACGCCTGGGCGGCGTGGCTCTGCGCAAGAATCAGCAGGTCATCGCCAAGGTTCTGGCCCAGCAGTTGCGGCACCCGCGAGCCGTACAACGGACGCTTCTGGCGGGTGCCCAAGGGAGTGGTGAGCGCTCGGGTGGCGCGCTGCACGAATTGCAGCCAGTCATCGACGGCTGCCCCGCTGTTTCGGTCGATACCGATCATGGGATGTCCTTATCGGGGGCTGATGAGGCGCCCTTGGTGGTCCACCACCGGGCCGCTGAAATGCGCACCACTGGCGTCGAGCAACAACGCGGTGCCGCCGATTTGCAGCGCGATGCCCTGGGCGCTGAGGATCAGGCTGGCGGCGCCGACTCGGGCCTCGATCTGTTCGCGCGAGCCGGTAAAGGTGGTCGGGCCGTTGACCCAGTTGAACGTGTGGCTGGCGTCGTCGTAGTCGCTCTGCGTACCGTCCTGATGGCGGCGCCGGGTTAACGACGCAACGCTGGAGACTGGCGGAAACAGACTGCTGTTGAGGCCGAACAAGGCCACGGACTGCGCACCTCCTTCGCCGCCGCCGTAGTTGAGCAACAGGCACTGCTCACCCACCGATGGAATGCGCGTTTCGGTTTGCGCACCGGCGCTGGGATTGAAAAAGCGAATAGCCGGCGTGAGCAGATCGCCATGGCTGACCTTGCAGGTATTGGCGGCAGCATCGACCTGCTGGCAAACGCCGATTCGGCAGAAACTGTCGGCACGTCGATACAGGTCTTCGAGTTGGGCTTCCATTTCTGCCAGACGCTCGACAATCGGCCCCAGTTGCATGCGTAAGAGCGCGTCGAACATGAGTTACTCCGCCAGTGGCTTGTATTGGTCAGGGTCGTTGATGTTGGTGACTTCCCAAGCGCGGGCAAACAAGGGTTGGCCTGTAGGGTCGTTGAGCAACACCGGTCCGATGTAGAGGGTTTGGGTGAAGGAAACAGTCCAGGTGTCGTAGTCCGTTCCTGCACCGGTCCGCGAAGACGGAGTGGCAACGATGTTCGTCGGCAAATCACACTGCGCCTGGGGCAGGCCCCAGCGGTTGTCCAGCACCAGGTCCATCAGTTGACTGGCCAGGTCGCAGGCATCGAACGGCAAGGCACCCGCAGCAACCATGGCCTTGAGTGAAATGGCCAGGGCGTGCGCCTTGCGCCCTTCGGGCGAGCGGATGCCGGGGCCATTGCCCTCGACCGTGACCAGCACGCCGGTGTTTACACCGCCCTCCTGAAAGTCCTGATGGCTGCCGATTTTCAGGTCGGGAAAGGCAACATGCAGCGCCTGGCCGATGGCTTGTGGCAATTGGGATGGTTTTTCGATGAACGTCATGTCAGTGGCTTCCTTGCAGCAATTAACGCGGATCCTGGCGCGGGCCTTCATTGATCCCGATACGTTTGGCCGCCCAGCGCTCGTAGAGCCCGATGGCGGCGTCGGCGCCGGCCATGGCGGTCAGGCATCCAATGGCGCCAGCCGTCCAGATCGACATGCCGGCGGCGTAACACAGCATCAGGGCTGAAACGCCGCAGACCATGCAGGCCCCGGAGCGCAGCGCCAGGCGCCGAATCAGCGACCAGCCACGGGCGCCTTCCTTGTCGGCACGCCACATTTCGCCGGACACGCCGCCGATCACCGCCAATATGATGACCAGCCAGATAGGCATTTCCGCTAACGCCTGTTGTTCGTTTGTCATGTCACGCCTCCTGGCTGAGCACTGGATAGTCCGTTTTTCATTCGCATATAGTTCGATGGGTAGGCATTCCAAAAAGCCCGGTCGCCCGGGCTTTTCAGTAATGCTGTCCGCGGACTTTCGGCGCTACTGGCGCGGTACGGTCCTTTCCTCATTGTTTTTCCGACCACGATCCCTGTCTGCCGGATAACTGCTTCTGGTGCTTTACGCTGCACACCCGGGTCAGTTGCCAACCCTCTGAACCATTAAGGCCGGTTCATCGCTGCCTGTTTTTGAAGCGCTACCCCTAAAGAGCGTCGGCATCCTTGCCGGTGTTGCCTGGCTTCCCTGCCATCGCTTCGATGGCATCCTTGCCGATGTTGCGTGCCTTCCTTGTCTTCCCTGGCGGCATCCTTGCCGCCTCCACCAGACCTTATTGGCTGGCTTGAGGTGAAGAATATGCATTTATGCATACACAGTCAATGCATAAATGCATTTATTTTCCTGATGAAATGCATGAACGCATTTTCAGCCAGGACGGCCTGGGGCTTGAGGCGTTTTGCAGGCGAAAAAAAACCTGCTCGTTGGCAGGTTTTGTCTTACAGAGGAAGGTTAGCGAGCGTACATGCCCCACCAGAACACATGACCGAGGATGCTGATCTGCTCGTCCTGTATGTCCTGGAAGCTATAGTCCTCGTCCGGGTGCTCATCGCGATTGAAGCTGCGCAGGCGAATCCCGGAAGGCAGGCGATAGAGCTGTTTAACCCGTAATTGCCCGTTGTGATTGATTGCATACAGGTCGCCGTCAACGATATCGCCAATGCCGCTCTTGCCTGCATTCACCCCGACCGTGGCGCCATCACGCAACACCGGCAACATGCTGTTGCCACGCACCGTCACACACTTGGCCTGGTCGAATTGCACACCGTTATGCCGCAGGCTGCGCTTGCCGAACCGCAGGCTGGCCTTTTCGCTTTCCTCGATGACGAATCTTCCTGATCCAGCAGCCAATTCAACCTCACGCAGAAAGGGGATCGACACCTCGTCGTCATTCACGGGGGTGTCGTCGTCCCACAAGCTTATGTCCTTGAGTTCCGAATGCATCGGGTCGCGTTCTTCGTCCCGCTGAACGCCTACTGCCGCGCGTCCGCGCAACTGATCGGTGCTGACACGAAAGTACTCGGCAATGCGGGAGATGTGCTTGTCCGACGGGTCAACGATCTTGCCGCTGAGGATCCGGGACAGGGTGGATTGAGGCACACCAGTACGCCGGTGAAGCTCCGTGGGGGAGATCCGGTCGCGATCCAGCAGCTCTTTGAGGACGATTGAAACATTGCGTTTTTGCATAACGGCAGATAGTGCCGAGAGATTCAGCGCTTGGCAAATGCTGATTTGCATATTTTATGCGTTATGGCCGATTCCTGATCCCGCATTCCGATAATGCGGCGCATGAAAGCGGTTATCGTCACTTTGATGTGCTAATCAAAAAGCATCTGACGTCGAAAACGCTCACAGATCAGAAATGCGCCAGGGCCAGAGACCGCGAATATCCATTCTCAGCCTCGCCGGTTACCGCAGTTATTGTGCTCGGTCTGGAAGTGAATACAGCTTCCAAACCGAGCGCGATTCCTGTGCTTGGCCAGGCATGCACATCGCTGCTAACGAACGTTTTTATCCAGAAACTCACGAATCACCGGAATGATTTCCCGGCCGTGGGTTTCCAGCGCGAAGTGCCCCGTGTCGTAAAAACGTATATCCGCCTTGGGCAGATCGCGCTTCCACGCCTGTGCCCCGGCCGGCAGGAAGAACGGATCGTTTTTCCCCCACACCGCCAGCAGCGGTGGCTGGTACTTGCGAAAGTACGCCTGGAACGCGGGGTACATGGCCACGTTCGAGGCGTAATCCAGCAACAGGTCCAACTGAATGTCCACATTGCCCGGCTTCGTGATCTGCAGCCCTTCCAGAGTGTAGCCGTCCGGCGACACCGTGCTCTTGTCGGCCACCCCTTCAAGGTATTGCCACTTGATGGAAGCCGGTGTCGGGAAGTCGTGCAGCGCGTCGCGGTTCTGTTGCGTCGGTGCGTGCCAGTACTTCTGGATAGGCGCCCAGCTGTCGCCCAAACCTTCCTCATACGCGTTGCCGTTCTGCGAAATGATCGCCGTGACTCGCTCCGGATGGGCGACCGCAAGACGCCATCCGACCGGCGCGCCGTAGTCGTGAACCATGAGCGCGTACTTCTGGAGCTTGAGCTGCTCGGTGAACTGGCCGACGGTCTTCGCCAGTTGGCTGAACGTGTAGGGATAGTCGCCCCGCGCAGGCGCTTCGGTAAAGCCGAACGCCGGCAGGTCTGGCGCAATCACGTGATAGCGATCGGCGAGTTCGGGAATCAGGTCGCGAAACATGAACGATGAAGCGGCGAAACCGTGAAGCAACAGCACCGTCGGTGCGCTGGGGTTGCCTGCCTCGCGGTAGAACACTTTCACATCACCTACTTGCTCGTAGCGGTAATGAACCTGGCGCGTTGCATCGGCGGCTTGCGCGCCGCCTGCCAACAGGGAAGCCGCGAGCGCGGCAGCGGCAATGGGTTTGGACGATGTCATGACGATTTCCTTGTAACCGTTAAATTTGAGGTTTGAAGGTTACGTACGATTTTGGTAACCTGTCAAACATATTTTATGGGTTACAAAAAAATGATGACCTCGACCCCTACCGCCTCCGGCGCTCTCTTCCTGGCTGACAACCTCGCCCTCGACTTCATCAACAGTGAGTACGGCGTGGGCGAGCAACAGCATGACTGCCTCAGCGATGATCAAAGCGTGACGAATTGGCTCAAGATGGCAGGGCTGTTGCCGGAGAACGCTCAACTGCAAGCGCCCCAGGGCCTGCTCGCCGAAGCACGCCAACTGCGTGACGCTGCAAGGGCGCTGGTGAACGCTGCAATGAATGGCGTTGCGGTGGATCTCGGTGTGATCAACCAGGTGCTTGAGGCTGGTCGCCCGTTCAGCAGGCTGGAATGGGAGAGCCAGGCGCAGGGATATCGGCTGGGCGTTCACCGAACGGACAACAGCCCGGAAAGCTTGCTGTGGCCGATAGCCGATGCGTTGGTGAATGTGGTGACGGGCGACAAGTTTGAATTCGTACGCCAGTGCGAGGCGCATGACTGCATTCTGCTCTTCCACGACTTGAGCAAATCCCACCGTCGCCGCTGGTGCAGCATGGCGACCTGCGGCAATCGCATGAAAGTGGCGGCGTTCCGGTCGAGGAAAAAACCTGACTAAGCGCCAAAAAGGGCGCGGCGCATTTGAATAAGTGCATCGTCCTCCTTTTGTGTTTTACCTGGCCGTTTGCAACCTGCGAACCCCCGACCTCGCGTGTTAACCTTGCGCCCATCGCAATAAATGCTGGGCCAAGCGCCCCTTTGCCCCACCACTTTCAACGAATTTGCCTACTATCCAATGAGTAAAAACAGCTCCGATCTGTCTTCCCACACCCCAATGATGCAGCAGTACTGGCGCCTGAAAAACCAGCACCCTGATCAGTTGATGTTCTATCGCATGGGCGACTTCTACGAAATCTTCTACGAAGACGCGAAGAAGGCCGCCAAGCTGCTGGACATCACTCTGACAGCGCGAGGGCAATCGGCGGGGCAGTCGATTCCGATGTGCGGGATTCCTTACCATTCGTTGGAAGGCTATCTGGTCAAGCTGGTCAAGCTGGGCGAGTCAGTGGTGATCTGTGAGCAGATCGGCGATCCGGCCACCAGCAAAGGGCCAGTGGAACGTCAGGTGGTGCGCATCATTACGCCGGGCACGGTGAGTGATGAGGCGCTGCTGGATGAGCGGCGCGATAACCTGATCGCGGCGGTGCTGGGTGACGAGCGTCTGTTCGGGCTTTCGGTGCTGGATATCACCAGCGGCAATTTCAGCGTGCTGGAGATCAAGGGCTGGGAGAATCTGCTGGCGGAGCTTGAGCGCATCAATCCGGTGGAATTGCTGATCCCGGATGACTGGCCCAAAGACCTGCCGGCGGAAAAGCGCCGTGGGACCAAGCGTCGCGCGCCGTGGGATTTTGAGCGTGACTCGGCGCTGAAAAGCCTGTGCCAGCAATTCTCGGTGCAGGACCTTAAAGGCTTCGGCTGTGAAACCCTGACCCTCGCCATTGGCGCGGCCGGTTGCCTGCTCAGCTATGCCAGGGAAACCCAGCGCACCGCCCTGCCGCACTTGCGCAGTCTGCGTCATGAGCGGCTGGACGATACCGTGGTGCTGGACGGCGCCAGCCGTCGCAATCTGGAGCTGGACACCAACCTCAGCGGCGGACGTGACAACACCCTGCAATCGGTGGTCGACCGTTGCCAGACCGCCATGGGCAGCCGCTTGCTGACCCGCTGGCTGAACCGTCCGCTGCGGGATTTGCGCGTGCTGCAAGCGCGACAGACGTCCATCAGCTGCCTGCTGGACGGCTATCGCTTTGAAAAGCTGCAGCCGCAACTCAAGGAAATCGGTGATATCGAGCGCATCCTCGCGCGCATCGGCTTGCGTAATGCGCGGCCCCGTGACCTGGCGCGACTGCGTGATGCCTTGAGCGCGCTGCCGCAGTTGCAAGAGGCGATGACCGAACTGGACACGCCGCACCTGCAACAGTTGGCGGTGACGGCCGGTACGTACCCGGATCTGGCCGCGCTGCTGGAAAAGGCCATTATCGACAACCCGCCCGCCATCATCCGTGACGGTGGCGTGCTCAAGACAGGCTACGACAGCGAGCTGGACGAGCTGCAATCCTTGAGCGAAAACGCCGGTCAGTTCCTGATCGATCTGGAAGCCCGCGAAAAAGCGCGAACGGGCCTGGCCAACCTGAAAGTCGGCTACAACCGTGTGCACGGCTACTTTATCGAGTTGCCAAGCAAGCAGGCCGAGTCGGCCCCCATCGACTATCAGCGTCGCCAGACCCTTAAAGGGGCCGAGCGCTTTATCACGCCTGAGCTCAAGGCGTTCGAAGACAAGGCGCTGTCGGCCAAGAGCCGCGCCCTTGCGCGGGAAAAAATGCTCTATGAGGCCCTGCTCGAAGACCTGATCAGCCGCCTGGCGCCCCTGCAGGACACCGCGGCCGCCCTGGCGGAGCTGGATGTGCTGAGCAATCTGGCCGAGCGTGCGCTGAACCTGGACTTGAACTGCCCGCGTTTTGTCAGCGAACCGTGCATGCGCATCGTGCAGGGTCGCCATCCGGTGGTGGAGCAGGTATTGACTACCCCGTTCGTGGCCAACGACCTGGCGCTGGATGACGATACCCGCATGTTGGTGATCACCGGTCCCAACATGGGTGGTAAATCCACTTACATGCGTCAGACCGCTTTGATTGTATTGCTGGCGCATATCGGCAGCTTTGTGCCGGCGGCGAGCTGTGAATTGTCGCTGGTGGACCGCATTTTCACGCGGATTGGTTCCAGCGATGACCTGGCCGGTGGCCGTTCGACCTTTATGGTGGAGATGAGCGAAACCGCCAACATCCTGCACAACGCCACCGAGCGCAGCCTGGTGCTGATGGACGAAGTCGGACGCGGCACCAGCACCTTCGACGGCCTCTCCCTGGCCTGGGCGGCTGCCGAGCGCCTGGCGCACCTGCGTGCCTATACGCTGTTTGCCACCCATTATTTCGAACTCACGGTACTGCCGGAAAACGAGCCGCTGGTGGCCAACGTGCACCTTAACGCCACTGAGCACAACGAGCGTATCGTGTTCCTGCACCATGTGCTGCCAGGCCCGGCCAGCCAGAGCTACGGCCTGGCCGTGGCACAACTGGCCGGCGTGCCGGGCGACGTAATCACCCGCGCCCGCGAGCACCTCAGCCGTCTGGAAACCACGGCGCTGCCCCATGAAAACGTGGTGGCCAGCCCCGCCAAGGCCAGCAGGAAACCCGCCGCACCGCATCAGAGCGACATGTTCGCCAGTTTGCCCCACCCGGTGCTGGACGAACTGGCCAAACTCGATATCGATGACCTGACGCCGCGCAAAGCGCTCGAAATGTTATATGCACTGAAGACTCGGATATAACGCAGACGCTTGCAAGCTGGTAGACTCTCGCGCGGTTTGGGATGCTGCAGGCTCTTAGCCTGGCCTGCAGACTATCGCTCCCGAACCTCGCGAGCCCCGCCACAAGGGGTTTCGCTGCCGCCGCCTGAGGAGAGAATTAGAAATGACCTTCGTCGTCACCGACAACTGCATCAAGTGCAAGTACACCGACTGCGTAGAAGTGTGTCCGGTGGACTGCTTCTACGAAGGCCCGAACTTCCTGGTCATCCACCCGGACGAGTGCATTGACTGCGCCCTGTGTGAGCCTGAATGCCCGGCCGTCGCGATTTTCTCCGAGGATGAAATTCCGGCAGGTATGGAAAACTTCATTCAATTGAATGTCGAGCTGGCGGAGATCTGGCCAAACATCACCGAAAAGAAAGACTCGCTGCCGGACGCGGCCGAGTGGGACGGCAAGACAGGCAAGATCGAATTCCTGGAGCGCTGAAACGCGCCACCGCCCCAATAAAAAAGGCCCTTTGCGGGCCTTTTTTGCATTCCTGGGCAGCTATTTAACGGGCAGGTATTTCACTTTTCTGCAGGCGAAAAAAAGGGGCGGTATGACCCGCCCACATTTCTTCCCTGTCCCTGTATTCCTTTTTCATCGTCCTGATGAATCGCATCCTGCGACGTTCCTTCAAACCACCGTTCCCTGATGGCCGTGTCATTCCGTGGACACAGGGCTGATGTTAAAGAGTTCCAAGGGATGTTCAACCGGATACTACGGAGCTGCTGACAGGTGCCGGAGTCCAAGACTCTATAAATAATTGTTGTTTTTCAAAAGGATAGAAAAATCTCGCAGCGATTCAAGGCAGACATGGCGAGCAAAAAAACCAAACACTTACGGAAAAGTAAGCCAATGCTTACATCAGCGATTGCGTAAAAGCGCAAGGACACGCTTGAAGCGTAGTTTTGCAGGCGCGAGCACGCTCGCCCCTGCAGCGTGAGGATCAGTCGTCGCTGACCGTAATGGTCGGCATTGCCGGCGCTGCCGCTTCCTGCAATACGATGCGCGCCCCGACATGACGCGCCAGTTCCTGATAAACCATCGCGATCTGGCCATCGGGTTCTGCTGCCACGGTGGGTTTGCCGCCGTCGGCCTGCTCGCGAATGCTCATCGACAGCGGCAACGAGGCCAGCAGCTCGACGTCGTATTGGCTCGCCAGCTTTTCACCACCGCCTTCGCCAAACAGATGCTCGGCATGCCCGCAGTTGGAACAGATGTGCACGGCCATGTTTTCCACCACACCCAGTACCGGGATGTTGACCTTGCGGAACATCTCCACGCCCTTTCTGGCGTCAAGCAGCGCCAGGTCCTGGGGGGTGGTGACGATGACCGAGCCGGCCACCGGGACTTTTTGCGCCAGGGTCAACTGGATATCACCCGTGCCGGGTGGCATGTCGATCACCAGGTAGTCCAGGTCGCCCCAGGCGGTCTGGGTGACCAATTGCAATAACGCACCCGACACCATCGGCCCGCGCCACACCATCGGCGTGTTGTCATCGGTGAGAAAGGCCATGGACATGACTTCCACACCCAGAGACTCGATCGGCACGAACCACTTCTGGTCTTTGACCTTCGGCCGCGTGCCTTCGGCGATACCGAACATCACGCCCTGGCTGGGGCCGTAGATATCCGCGTCGAGAATGCCCACCCGCGCGCCCTCACGTGCCAGGGCCAGGGCCAGGTTGGCGGCCGTGGTCGATTTGCCTACGCCGCCCTTGCCGGACGCTACGGCGATCACGTTCTTCACGTTGGCCAGGCCAGGGATCTGCGCCTGGGCCTTGTGCGGCGCGATCACGCATTGAATGTCGACCGTGGCTGTGCGCACGCCGTCCAGGCCTTCGATGGCCATCTGCAGCATCTGCGCCCAGCCGCGCTTGAACAGGCCTGCGGCATAGCCCAGTTCCAACTCAACGGTTACCTGGTCACCCTGGACCTCGATGGCGCGTACGCAACCGGCACTCACCGGATCCTGGTTCAAATAGGGGTCGGTGTACTGGCGAAGAACGGCTTCCACCGCTGCGCGATTGACGGCGCTCATGGGCTACTCCCGAAAAAGGACTGACTGAAACAGGCGGCTATCCTAACCGTTCCGCTCGCTCAACGGCATGCTTTCGGCTGTGCGCAAGAGACTGAAACAGCGCCACGGGGTGAAATAAATCGCCCGGCGCTTTATAGTGGCCGACCTCCGTTTCATCAAGTAGCCGAGCCCCATGTCCGAGCCACGCAAGATCCTCGTCACCAGCGCCCTGCCCTATGCCAATGGTTCCATCCATCTTGGCCATATGCTTGAGTACATCCAGACCGATATGTGGGTGCGCTTCCAGAAGCATCGCGGCAACCAATGCATTTATGTCTGCGCCGACGACGCCCATGGTTCGGCCATCATGCTTCGCGCCGAAAAGGAAGGGATCACCCCGGAACAACTGATCGCCAACGTGCAGGCTGAACACAGCGCCGACTTTGCCGAGTTCCTGGTGGATTTCGACAACTTCCACTCGACCCACTCCGAAGAGAACCGTGAGCTGTCGAGCCAGATCTACACGCGACTGCGTGATGCCGGGCACATTGATACGCGCTCGATCACCCAGTATTTCGACCCGGAAAAGAAAATGTTCCTGGCCGACCGCTTCATCAAGGGCACCTGTCCGAAATGCGGCACCGATGACCAGTACGGCGATAACTGCGAGAAGTGCGGCGCCACCTACGCCCCCACTGACCTGAAGAATCCGAAGTCGGCCATCTCCGGCGCCACGCCGGTGCTCAAGGACTCGCAGCACTTCTTCTTCAAGCTTCCGGATTTCCAGGAGATGCTGCAGACCTGGACCCGCAGCGGCACCCTGCAGGATGCCGTCGCCAACAAGATCGCCGAATGGCTGGATGCCGGCCTGCAACAGTGGGACATTTCCCGCGATGCGCCGTATTTCGGCTTCGAGATTCCGGGCGAGCCGGGCAAGTATTTCTACGTGTGGCTGGACGCGCCAATCGGCTACATGGCCAGCTTCAAGAACCTGTGCGACCGTACGCCGGACCTGGACTTCGATGCCTTCTGGGCCAAAGACTCCACCGCCGAGCTGTACCACTTCATCGGCAAGGACATCGTCAACTTCCACGCCCTGTTCTGGCCGGCGATGCTCGAAGGCTCGGGTTATCGCAAGCCGACCGGCATTGCCGTACACGGCTACCTGACCGTCAATGGCCAGAAGATGTCCAAGTCCCGTGGCACCTTTATCAAGGCGCGCACCTACCTGGACCACCTGTCGCCGGAATACCTGCGCTACTACTACGCCTCCAAGTTGGGCCGTGGCGTCGACGACCTCGACTTGAACCTTGAGGACTTCGTACAGAAGGTCAACTCCGACCTGGTAGGCAAAGTCGTCAACATTGCCAGCCGTTGCGCCGGGTTCATCCACAAGGGCAACGCCGGTCTCATGGTGGCGGACAACGCCGCGCCGGAGCTGACCGAGGCTTTCCTGGCCGCTGCGCCAGGTATCGCCGACGCCTATGAAGCCCGTGACTTCGCCCGCGCCATGCGCGAGATCATGGGCCTGGCCGACCGCGCCAACGCGTGGATCGCCGACAAGGCGCCATGGTCGCTGAACAAGCAGGAAGGCAAAGAGGCTGAAGTACAGGCAATCTGCGCCACCGGCGTCAATCTGTTCCGCCAGTTGGTGATCTTCCTCAAACCGGTGCTGCCGTTGCTGGCGGCCGATGCCGAGGCGTTCCTCAACGTCGCGCCGTTGACCTGGAACGATCACGCCACACTGCTGGGTAATCATCAATTGAATGCGTTCAAACCCCTGATGACCCGCATCGACCCGGTGAAAGTCCAGGCCATGACCGACGCCTCGAAAGAAGACCTGATCGCCAGCCAGACCGACACGGGTGCATCTGCCTCCGCCGGCAACGGCGAACTGGCCAAGGACCCGTTGTCACCGGAAATCGACTTCGACGCCTTTGACGCTGTGGACCTGCGTGTGGCACTGATTCTCAAGGCCGAAGCCGTGGAAGGTGCCGATAAACTGCTGCGTCTGACACTGGACCTGGGTGGCGAGCAGCGCAACGTGTTCTCCGGCATCAAGAGCGCGTACCCGGACCCGTCCAAGCTCGATGGGCGCCTGACCATGATGGTCGCCAACCTCAAGCCGCGCAAAATGAAGTTCGGCATCTCCGAAGGCATGGTGATGGCCGCCGGCCCTGGTGGTGAGGAAATCTACCTGCTGAGCCCGGACAGCGGCGCCAAGCCGGGACAGCGCATCAAGTAGTAATGACAGGTTTCAATGCATGAGCCTGATTCAACGTATCGACGCGCTGTTACCGCAGACCCAATGCGGCAAGTGCGGGCACCCGGGCTGCAGGCCTTACGCCGAGGGCATCGCTCTGGGGGAGGCGATCAACAAGTGCCCGCCCGGCGGACAGGAGACGATCGTCGGGCTTGCACACCTGCTGAATGTGCCGGTGCTGGATCTGGACACGGCCCGTGGCGAAGCCCCGGCACAGGTTGCCTATATCCGCGAAGCCGAGTGCATCGGGTGCACCAAATGCATTCAGGCGTGCCCGGTGGATGCCATTGTCGGCGCCGCAAAGCTGATGCACAGCGTGATCATCGATGAATGCACAGGCTGCGACCTGTGCGTGGCGCCCTGCCCGGTCGATTGCATCGACATGCGTCCCCTGACTACTGCCCTGCCGATTGTCGGCGACCTCGCGGCCAACGATCATCAACGCCATCTGCGCAGCATCAAGCGCGACCGGGCGCGGCGTCGCTTTGAACAACGCAACGCACGCCTGAAGCGGGAGGACACACACAGGATTGCCGAGCGCCTGGCGCGGGTCCAGCCGCCACTCCCTCCCCCCCAAAACCAATCGATGCCGCCGAGGCTGCCGTCAAGAAAGCCAAAGTCGGCGTCGCGATGAGTCGCGCACAGCTGCATAAATCCCTGAAGGCGTTCGGTCACCCGCCGACCTTTGAACAGCAGTCACAACTGATCATCCTGCAGCAGCACTTCGAGGCGGCGGAACGCACGCTGGCCGCACTGCTTGAACCCACCTCAACATCACGCTGACCGCCAGCAAGGAACACCCGCCCGATGAACGCCGCCAAACGCCTGGAAATTTTCCGCAGGCTTCACGAAGACAACCCGGAACCCAAAACCGAACTGGCCTACTCATCGCCATTCGAGTTGCTGATTGCGGTGATTCTCTCGGCGCAGTCCACGGACGTCGGCGTCAACAAGGCCACGGCCAGGCTGTATCCCATCGCAAACACGCCGGCAGCGATCCATGCGCTGGGTGTTGAAGGTTTGTCCGAATACATCAAGACCATCGGCCTGTACAACAGCAAGGCAAAAAATGTGATTGCGACCTGCCGGATGCTGATGGAGCTGCATGGCGGTGAAGTGCCACAAACCCGCGAGGCCCTGGAAGCCCTCCCCGGCGTGGGACGCAAGACTGCCAACGTGGTGCTGAACACCGCGTTCCGGCAACTGACCATGGCGGTGGATACGCATATTTTTCGCGTCAGCAACCGCACCGGTATTGCCCGCGGAAAAAACGTGGTGGAAGTGGAAAAGCAGCTGATGAAATTTGTGCCAAGGCAATATCTGCTCGATTCCCATCATTGGCTGATCCTGCACGGGCGCTATGTCTGCCAGGCACGCAAGCCACGCTGCGGCAGCTGTCGCATCGAAGACCTGTGTGAATACAAGGAAAAAACCTCCGATGATTGATCGATCATTGGTTTTATTGATTCGACGATTGAAAAAATCTTTTTTACCCGCCCGTGAATTATCGTTATAAGGAGCGCCAACGGCAGTCTTAGCCCGGAGTTAACCTTATGAGCGCTGGCGAAGAACAACTGGAAATGAGCGACGACCTCGTTGAGTCGGATGACGACGTGGTAGAGACGCCTGTGGTTGAGGTGGCCAAGACCAATTTGAGCAAACGCCGCACCATCGACAATCTCCTTGAAGAGCGACGTTTGAAAAAACAGTTGGCCGACTACGACTTCGACCTCTGATACAACCGAAAACGGCCAGAAGCCTCCCTTACGGAGGCTTTTTTCTGCCGGTATAGCGGGGCAATGCGTGCCTCAGACCAGCCCGTTGCGCTGGGCCAGTTCGATCAGGTCCACCAGTGAGCGCGCGTTGAGCTTGAGCAGCAGGCGCGTCTTGTAGGTACTGACGGTCTTGTTGCTGAGGAACATGCCGTCTGCAATTTCCTTGTTGGTCTTGCCGCGAGCCAATTGCTGCAACACCATCATCTCGCGCCCGGACAGGCGCTCGACCATGTCCGCCTCACTGGCGTTGCCGATGGTGGATCGCACCGAGTTCAATGCCTGGTTCGGGAAATAGCTGTAGCCGGAAAGCACCGCTTTGATGGCACTCAGCAGCTCGGTCAGGTCCTGCTGCTTGCACACGTAACCCGCCGCCCCGGCCTGCATGCAGCGCATGGAGAAATGGCCAGGCGCCTGCGAGGTGAGCACCAGCACCTTGAACGGCGATGGCTGTTTGCTGGAAGACAGTCGGCAAATAACTTCCAGCCCGTCGAGCTGGGGAATTCCAATATCCAATATGACAATGTCCGGCATATGCTCCCGCGCAAGTTGCAACGCATCGACACCGTTATCGGTCTCTGCAACGACCTCATAACCATGACGTTCCATGAGCATACGCACAGCAAGACGAATCACGGGATGATCATCCACGATCAGCACTTTATTCATAAGAAAGTCCAATTTCGCTGTTCGAATTATTCAGAGCAAACACAATAGCCTAGTCGTTTCCTAGTTGGCATAGTGTTCCCCCCCGAGCAACAGTAAGCAGAGACCCAAGCCACAACGATATCGGAATCAGCCTACAAAAAAACAACAATGAGGGTGCATTCGACTTTATGCAGCCTTTCAGAACTTTCCGTTCCCCTACATATTTTGAGTGAAATACGCACCGATTAAAGGGTCGGCCGTAAACGTGGCGCACGCGACTTTCAGGAAATGCCCCTTGCTTGTGGCATTCACGAGATCGCACAGGTGAAAACACTCCCTCTGATTCAGTTCCATTCAACATAGGTGTCCACACCTTAAAATTCCTACAGAAATTTCAGCGCATTACATTCACGCTGTACTTCTTTGAGTGATTTTTCTGTAAGAAACAGTTCCTGCTCAGGTGTAAACAATTCATTCGTCCCTGTGAAGTTTCAGAACAGGAGGCGTAAATCAGGGGTGGCGTGTTTAATAGCAAACAATCTTAAACATAAGTAAACAGGATGTTCGCTCTACATTAATTCCGGGCAAAAAAAGGCCCCTTGAATAAGGGGCCTTTTTTCAGATCACCTGGAACACTCAGAACAGCTTGCGACCTTTATTGGCCGCGATGCGCATGCGCAGTGCGTTCAACTTGATGAAGCCCGCCGCGTCCGCCTGGTTATAGGCGCCGCCGTCTTCTTCAAAGGTGGCGATATTGGCGTCGAACAGCGACTCCTCGGACTTGCGACCCGTGACGATCACGTTGCCCTTGTACAGCTTCAGACGCACCACGCCATTCACGTGGGCCTGGGAGGCGTCGATCATCTGTTGCAGCATCAAACGCTCAGGACTCCACCAGTAGCCGGTGTAGATCAGGCTGGCGTACTTGGGCATCAGTTCGTCTTTGAGGTGAGCCACTTCGCGGTCCAGGGTGATGGACTCGATAGCGCGGTGGGCACGCAGCATGATGGTGCCGCCGGGTGTCTCGTAGCAGCCACGGGACTTCATGCCCACGTAACGGTTCTCGACGATATCGAGACGGCCGATACCGTGCTCGCCGCCGATGCGGTTGAGGGTCGCCAGCACGGTGGCCGGGGTCATCTCGACGCCGTCCAGCGCGACGATGTCGCCGTTGCGGTAGGTCAGTTCCAGGTATTGCGGCTTGTCGGGAGCGTTCTCCGGGGAGACGGTCCACTTCCACATGTCTTCTTCGTGCTCGGTCCAGGTGTCTTCCAGCACGCCGCCTTCATAGGAGATATGTAGCAGGTTGGCGTCCATCGAGTACGGGGACTTCTTCTTGCCGTGGCGCTCGATCGGGATTGCGTGCTTTTCAGCGTAATCCATCAGCTTTTCACGGGACAGCAGGTCCCATTCACGCCACGGTGCAATCACTTTCACGCCTGGCTTGAGGGCGTAGGCGCCCAATTCGAAACGCACCTGGTCGTTGCCCTTGCCGGTCGCACCATGGGAAATGGCGTCGGCGCCGGTTTCGTTGGCGATTTCGATCAGGCGCTTGGCAATCAGCGGACGTGCGATGGAGGTACCCAGCAGGTACTCGCCTTCGTAGACGGTGTTGGCGCGAAACATCGGGAAGACGAAATCGCGGACGAACTCTTCGCGCAGGTCGTCAATGTAGATCTCTTTCACGCCCATGGCTTGCGCCTTGGCACGTGCCGGTTCGACCTCTTCGCCCTGACCCAGGTCAGCGGTGAAGGTCACCACTTCACAGTTATAAGTATCCTGCAGCCACTTGAGGATCACCGAAGTGTCCAGGCCGCCGGAATACGCGAGAACGACCTTGTTTACGTCGGCCATGCCATCACTCCACGGGGTTGTACGGAAAGGCGACGATTCTACCGATCAAAACCGTGAATTTACAGGGGCGCGACAGCAAATGAAGATAAAGCGACAGATTATGTCGACGGCGCGACCGAGGGTCGCACCTTATGAAGTGTGTGCCGGATTGCCTAGAGCGGTAGCCTGCGGTGCCGGTTTTTCGGGGGCCGCCACGCGTTCAAGCTGAATGTTCACACGACGGTTGCGCGCACGGTTGGCCGCGTTGGTGTTGGGCGCCAGCGGATAGCTTTCACCGTGGAATCGCAGGGTGATCTGCGACTCCGGGATGCCATTGGCCTTGAAGTAGTCCATCACCGCCAGGGCACGGCGGCGCGAGACGTCGCGGTTGGTCAGGCGATTGCCGCTGTTGTCGGAGTGACCGTTCAACTCCACATGGTTAACCGTGGGATCGGCTTTCAGGTACGCAAGAATCACCGACAGCTTCTGCCTGGCAGCAGAGTCCAGTTCAACGCCACCGCCAGGGAAGCCGACTTCGGTCTGTTTGACCTGGTCGTAATTCATCGGCAACAGCTTGGCGGTGCACACCTGATAGTCGTTGTAGGCCTTGTTGAATTTCACTGGCAACAGGCGAACCTCCGAGTAGCCGCCCTCGCGCCCGTAATGGCGCACAGTGGGGCTGCGCCCTTCCAGCAGGCCAGTGAACAGGCGCCCGGCCTGGGCCTGGGAACTGTTAAACAGCACATCGCCACTGCCGACCCGCACCGCGCCCAGATTGATATCGCCGCGCCCCGGCTGCCACGGTGCAGCGGCCGCCAGCAGCGTCGCCGAGCCTGCGCCGAGTGCACCGTTATAGGCTTTGAGGCGAAACGTCGCCTGCTCGCCGGCACGGCGCACGAACTCACCCGAGCCGAAATCGGTGATCGGCTGGGTCAGGCGGCACTCGAACTGATCGCCTTCCACCTTCCACTCAATGTTCTCCAGACGTGTCTGGAACGTGAGGGCCATTGCAGGCAGGCTGGCGAACACACTGAGCAGGGCTAGATAATGCTGGCGCACGGGCGGCTCCACTGGTTTCTACAACACATCAAGGCGTCATACGTCGTTAAGGCATACCCCCAGCTATCGGTCGCATCCTGCAAAACTTGATAGCGAGTGCCTGCAACAGTCTTTTCCGGTAGCATTCCCACCAGATTGACCCGCCTGGAATTCCCAATGTCCGACCGCCTGACCCTGCTGCGTCCCGACGACTGGCATATTCATCTTCGCGATGGTGCTGCGTTACCCCACACCGTGGCCGATGTAGCGCGCACGTTTGGCCGCGCCATCATCATGCCCAATCTGGTACCTCCGGTGCGCAATGCCGCGCAAGCCGACGCCTATCGCCAGCGCATCCTCGCTGCACGACCGGCCGGCAGCCACTTCGAACCGTTGATGGTGCTCTACCTCACCGACCGCACCCAGCCTGAAGAAATTCGCGAAGCCCGTGCCAGCGGTTTTGTGTACGCCGCCAAGCTGTATCCGGCGGGCGCCACCACCAACTCCGACTCCGGCGTGACCAGCATCGACAAGATTCTGCCGGCCATCGAAGCCATGGCAGAGGTCGGCATGCCATTGTTGATCCACGGTGAAGTCACCCGTGGCGACGTGGATGTGTTCGACCGCGAGAAGATCTTCATCGACGAGCACATGCGTCGCGTGGTCGAGCTGTTCCCGACCCTCAAGGTAGTGTTCGAGCACATCACCACCGCTGATGCCGTGCAGTTCGTCACCGAAGCCTCGGAAAACGTCGGCGCGACCATCACCGCCCATCACCTGCTGTACAACCGCAACCACATGCTGGTGGGCGGGATTCGACCGCACTTCTATTGCCTGCCGATCCTCAAGCGCAACACCCATCAGGTCGCCTTGCTGGACGCCGCCACCAGTGGCAGCCCGAAGTTCTTCCTCGGCACCGACTCGGCGCCCCACGCCCAGCATGCCAAGGAAGCCGCCTGCGGCTGCGCCGGTTGCTACACCGCATTTGCTGCCATCGAGCTGTACGCCGAAGCTTTCGAACAACGCAATGCGCTGGACAAGCTCGAAGCGTTCGCCAGCCTCAATGGCCCGCGCTTTTACGGCCTGCCGGCCAATACCGACCGCATCACCCTGGTCCGCGAAGACTGGACCGCCCCTGCCAGCCTGCCGTTTGGCGAGCTGACCGTAATCCCGCTGCGCGCCGGTGAAACACTGCGCTGGCGCCTGCTGGAGGAAAGCAAGTGAGTGAAGACCATTACGACGACGAACACGAGCACAGCGGTGGCGGCTCTCGCCATCCGATGGCCGAGCGGTTTCGCGGCTATCTGCCGGTTGTCATCGACGTAGAGACCGGTGGCTTCAACTGCGCCACCGACGCCTTGCTGGAAATTGCCGCCACCACCATCGGCATGGATGAGCAGGGTTTCGTGTTTGCCGAACACACGCATTTCTTCCGCGTCGAGCCGTTCGAAGGCGCGAACATCGAAGCGGCCGCCCTGGAGTTCACCGGAATCAAGCTCGACCATCCGCTGCGCATGGCGGTCAGTGAAGAAGCGGCGCTGACCGATATCTTCCGTGGCGTACGCAAGGCATTGAAAGCCAATGGCTGCAAACGCGCGATCCTGGTTGGCCACAACAGCAGCTTCGACCTGGGCTTCCTCAACGCCGCCGTGGCGCGCCTGGACATGAAGCGTAACCCGTTTCACCCCTTCTCCAGCTTCGACACCGCCACCCTCGCCGGCCTGGCCTATGGTCAAACGGTATTGGCCAAGGCCTGCCAGGCCGCCGGTATCGACTTTGACGGCCGCGAGGCTCACTCGGCGCGCTACGACACCGAGAAGACCGCCGAGCTGTTCTGCGGCATCGTTAACCGCTGGAAGCAGATGGGCGGCTGGGAAGACTTCGGCGACTGAGACGGGTGGCAGCAAGCCCACTCCGACAAAAGCCATTTCCCATGCATGCATAAAAAAACCGGCCCTCACAGGCCGGTTTTTTTGTACCTCGAATTCGGCTTACAGCTTGCCGGCGTTCTCGGTCAGGTAAGCCGCAACACCTTCGGTGGAAGCGGTCATGCCCTTGTCGCCTTTTTTCCAGTTGGCAGGGCAGACTTCACCGTGCTCTTCGTGGAACTGCAGCGCGTCGACCAGGCGGATCAGCTCTTCCATGTTACGCCCCAGCGGCAGATCGTTGATGATCTGCGAGCGCACAACGCCCTTGTCGTCGATCAGGAACGCGCCACGGAACGCCACGCCGCCTTCGGATTCAACGTCGTAGGCCTTGGCAATCTCGTGCTTCATGTCGGCAGCCATGGTGTATTTGACTTTGCCGATGCCGCCATCGTTGATGGCCGTGTTGCGCCACGCGTTGTGGGTGAAATGGGAGTCGATGGACACGGCAACCACTTCAACGTTGCGCGCCTTGAAATCGTCCATGCGGTGGTCCAGAGCGATCAGCTCGGACGGGCAGACGAAGGTGAAGTCCAACGGGTAGAAGAACACCAGGCCGTATTTGCCTTTGATGGCTTCAGACAGCTTGAAGCTGTCTACGATTTCGCCATTGCCGAGCACGGCAGGTACGTCGAAATCCGGGGCTTGTTTGCCGACGAGTACGCTCATTGGGTATCTCCTGATGTTAAGGGTGAAGATTGAAGTAACAGGACCGGCCTTGAGTCTGCCGCGTTCAAGCGACAGAGCTGTGACGCAGTCACGCTTCGTGAAGACCGAGCATCATACACTGAAAAAACCGTTCGTCAGCGCGGGCGCCGCGCCGGGAAATACCCTGTGAATGTACTTTGACAATCATTCTCGTTAACATTAAGATCCAACGCATTCAAGCCTCACACCGCGATGGTTCTCCCTATGTATGTGTGCCTTTGTACTGGCGTCACCGACGGACAAATCCGCGAAGCAATCTATGAAGGTTGCTGCAGCTACAAGGAAGTGCGCGAAACCACCGGCGTTGCCAGCCAGTGTGGTAAATGTGCCTGCCTCGCCAAGCAAGTGGTACGGGAAACGCTGACCCAACTGCAGACAGCGCAAAGCGCGCTCCCCTACTCAGCAGAATTTACACACGCTTAAATAGGCGTGTTTTAAAGAACCGGACCCGAAGTCCGGTTTTTTTATGCCTGTAATTCAATTAGTTAGCGCCAAGACGCGGAACACAAACATTCTTATTCCGATTAATTTTCATTTATTATTCAATAACTTAGGTTTGACACTAAGGTTTCCGCCGCTCAAACTCTGCCTTATACACAGCTATTACAGGGCAGGACCCCAGTCATGAAAGGCGACATCTCAGTCATCCAGCAACTCAACAAAATCCTTGCCAATGAACTGGTCGCGATCAATCAGTACTTTCTGCATGCCCGCATGTACGACGATTGGGGCCTGGAAAAGCTCGGCAAGCGCGAATACAAAGAGTCGATCAAGGCCATGAAGGACGCCGATGCGCTGATCAAGCGCATCCTGTTCCTGGAAGGTCTGCCGAACGTGCAGGACCTGGGCAAGCTGAACATCGGCGAACACACCCAGGAAATGCTCAACAGCGACCTGGGCTTTGAGCGCAAGAGCCACAGCGACCTCAAGGCCGCCATTGCCCACTGCGAAACCCACGGTGACTTCGGCAGCCGTGAGCTTCTGGAAGACATTCTGGAAGACCAGGAAGAGCACATCGACTGGCTGGAGACCCAACTGGGCCTGATCGTCAAAGTCAGCCTGGAGAATTACCTGCAGTCGCAGATGGGCGAATAACCCACACCACGCAGGTACAAAAAAGCCCCGCTCTCTTTCGAGAAGCGGGGCTTTTTATTGCGGGCCAATCAAGCGTCGGTCTTGGCCGCCGCATTGGCTGCTGCATCTTTGACCAGCGCCTGCAACGAACCGTCCGCTGCCATTTCAGTGATGATGTCACTGCCGCCGACCAGTTCGCCAGCTACCCACAGTTGCGGGAAGGTAGGCCAGTTGGCGTACTTGGGCAGGTTGGCGCGGATTTCAGGATTCTGCAGGATATCCACGTAGGCGAACTTCTCGCCGCACGCCATGATGGCCTGGGATGCCTTCGCGGAGAAACCGCACTGAGGCGCGTTCGGTGCACCTTTCATGTAAAGCAGGATGGTGTTGTTGGCAATCTGCTCTTTGATCGTTTCGATGATATCCATGGAACACCTCGGCTGGAACTTTGCGACTCACAGGTCGGCACGGTGGCGCATTGTAACGCAAAATCCCGGCACAATGCTCAGGCTCCTTATGCGGCCGCTACCTGCACCGGCACTCCGTTCAATGCGGCATTGCCGGACAATTCATCCAACTGCCGTTCGTCAGTCAAGTCATTGGCACTCGCTCCCGGCTGGCTGCTGGCGATTGTCATCCGCACGCCCGGGCGGCCATGGCCCCAACCGTGGGGCAGGCTGACCACCCCAGGCATCATCTCCAGACTGGCGAGCACTTCAACTTCGATCATGCCGATGCGCGAACTGACGCGCACGCGCTGGCCATCAGTCAACTGCCGGCTCGCCAGATCCTCGGGGTGCATATGCAACTGGTGCCGTGGCTTGCCCTTCACCAGCCGGTGATAGTTATGCATCCACGAATTGTTGCTGCGCACATGGCGACGGCCGATCAGCAGCAGCTCGTCAGCCACAGGCGCCGGTTGTGCCGCAAAGCGCACGAGGTCGGCAAGGATCACCGCCGGTGCTGCCTGCACCTTGCCATCCGCGGTTTTCAAGCGCGCAGCAAGGTTGGCCGCCAGTGGCCCCAGGTCCAGTCCGTGGGGATGGTCCGCCAGCATCGCCACCGACAGCTTGTGACCGGAGGCATCACCATAAGTCCCGGCGCGCAGGCCGGCATCGATCATCTGCGCCGGCGCCACCGTCGGCTTGAGCACCACGCCGGTCTGCGCGGCAAAGGCCTTGGCCAAACCGACAAAAATCTCCCAGTCATGCAGAGCGCCCGCCGGCTTGGGCAGGATCGCGCGATTGAAACGGGTGACGTTGCGCACCGCGAACATATTGAACGTGGTGTCGTAGTGATCATTCTCCAGCGCCGAAGTGGACGGCAGAATCAGGTCGGCATAGCGCGTGGTCTCGTTGATATACAGGTCGACACTGACCATGAACTCCAGCCCCTCCAGCGCCTGCTCCAACTGGCGGCCATTGGGCGTGGACAGCACCGGGTTGCCCGCCACCGTCACCAGCGCGCGGATTTGCCCTTCGCCTGCAGTAAGCATCTCTTGCGCCAGGGCCGACACGGGTAATTCACCACCATACTCCGGACGCCCGGACACGCGGCTCTGCCAGCGATTGAAATGCCCGCCACCAGTGGACGCCACCAGGTCGACGGCCGGCGTGGTGCACAGCGCGCCGCCCACCCGGTCGAGATTGCCGGTCACCAGGTTGATCAACTGCACCAGCCAATGACACAGCGTGCCAAACGCCTGGGTCGACACCCCCATGCGCCCATAGCACACCGCTTTGTCCGCGGCGGCAAAATCACGCGCCAACTGACGGATCTGTTCAGCGGGCACGGCACACTGGCTGCTCATGGCCTCGGCGGTAAACCCGGCAATGGCGCGGCGCACTTCCTCAAGGCCGGCTACCGGCAAATGGCTGGTACGGGTCAGGTTCTCGGTAAACAGGGTGTTGAGCAGGCCGAACAGCAGCGCCGCGTCACCGCCAGGCCGCACGAACAGATGCTGGTCCGCTATCGCCGCCGTCTCGCTGCGCCGAGGGTCGACCACCACCACTTTGCCGCCCCGGGCCTGGATGGCCTTGAGGCGTTTTTCCACATCCGGCACGGTCATGATGCTGCCGTTGGAGGCCAACGGATTGCCACCGAGGATCAGCATGAAATCGGTGTGGTCGATGTCCGGGATCGGCAGCAACAGGCCGTGGCCGTACATCAGGTGGCTGGTGAGGTGATGGGGCAGTTGATCCACTGAGGTCGCGGAAAACCGATTGCGCGTCTTCAACAGCCCCAGGAAATAGTTACTGTGGGTCATCAGCCCATAATTGTGCACGCTCGGGTTGCCCTGGTAGACCGCCACCGCGTTCTGGCCATGACGCGCCTGAATGCCTGACAGACGTTCAGCCACCAGCGCGAAGGCATCTTCCCACGGGATCGGTTGCCATTGGCTGCCGACGCGCAGCATGGGCTGATGCAGGCGGTCCGGGTCATTCTGGATATCCTGCAACGCCACGGCCTTGGGGCAGATGTGCCCACGGCTGAAGCTGTCCTCGGCGTCGCCCTTGATGGACGTGATCGCCAGGCTGCCGTCGTCGGCCTGGGTGGTTTCCAGGGTCAGACCGCAAATGGCTTCACACAGATGGCAGGCACGGTGGTGGAGAGTCTTGGTCATGGCCAGTCTCTTTATAGGGGCTTTGGGGCAACTATGGGCCGCCGGGAACCTTGGCACCAGTAACCTTCGCGGCATGAATCGACTGGCATCAGGCCAGGCCATGGCCGAGAGCGTGAGCAAATGTTTCAACGGTGCACGCATCGTCGCAGAAAACCGACGCAGCCTGGCCTGGCCCCGCCGCCGCGCATTGCAAAAGGTTACGGCGCCAGTGTACAAATGGCCCGCTGCTGTCAGGAAGTTGTTTTCAAACGCGCATTGACGCCCCGCTGAACACCCTTAAAAACCGTAGCCCTATTGGTAAGACGCGACATTTAATTATAAGATCGCGCCTTCCCCTATTTCGTCGCCCCGTGCGGCTTTCGCCGCAGGTCTCGCCCGTTGTCACAATAAACAAGGCTTTGAGTATCTGCGGTCTGTTGCAAAAGGTAGTTAATGATGAGCGCTAGGCACTTTCTCTCCCTGATGGATTGCACGCCCGAAGAGCTGGTCGGCGTGATCCGTCGAGGCATTGAGCTTAAAGACCTGCGTAACCGCGGCGTACTGTTCGAGCCTTTGAAAAACCGCGTGCTCGGCATGATTTTCGAGAAGTCATCGACCCGCACCCGCGTGTCGTTCGAAGCCGGCATGATTCAACTGGGTGGCCAGGCCATCTTTTTGTCATCGCGCGATACGCAACTGGGCCGAGGCGAGACCGTCGCCGATAGCGCCATCGTCATGTCGAGCATGCTCGACGCCGTGATGATCCGTACCTTTGCCCACAGTACCGTGACCGAATTTTCCGCCAACTCGCGGGTGCCGGTGATCAACGGCCTGTCCGACGACCTGCACCCCTGCCAGTTGCTGGCCGACATGCAAACCTTTCTTGAGCATCGTGGCTCGATCCAGGGCAAGACCGCGGCCTGGATCGGCGATGGCAACAACATGTGCAACAGCTATATAGAAGCGGCGATCCAGTTCGACTTCCAGCTGCGTGTTGCCTGCCCTGAAGGCTACGAGCCTGACGCGCGCTTCCTCGAACAAGCCGGAAGCCGCGTCACCCTCGTGCGCGACCCGCGTGAAGCCGTGGCCGGCGCGCATCTGGTGAGCACCGACGTGTGGACCTCCATGGGTCAGGAAGAAGAAACCGCCAAGCGCCTGGCCCGGTTCGCGCCGTACCAGGTCACCCGCGCCCTGCTCGACCTGGCCGCGCCCGATGTGCTGTTCATGCATTGCCTGCCGGCGCACCGTGGCGAGGAAATCAGCCTCGACCTGCTCGACGATCAGCGCTCGGTGGCGTGGGACCAGGCCGAAAACCGCCTGCACGCGCAAAAGGCCCTGCTCGAATTTCTTGTGCCGCCGTCGTACCACCACGCATGAGCCAGCCCCTACTGCTGAACCTGCGCAATCTGGCATGCGGTTATCACGATCAACGGGTGGTGCAGAACCTCAATCTGCACCTCAATGCCGGCGATATCGGTTGCCTGCTCGGGTCCTCGGGTTGCGGCAAGACCACCACGCTGCGAGCGATTGCCGGGTTCGAACCGGTGCACGAAGGTGAGATCAGCCTGGCCGGTGAAGTCATCTCCAGCGCCGGTTTCACCCTGGCACCGGAGAAACGTCGTATCGGCATGGTGTTTCAGGACTACGCACTGTTTCCCCACCTCAGCGTGGCCGACAACATTGCGTTCGGCATTCGCAAGCACCCGCACAAAGACCGCGTGGTTGCCGAACTGCTGGAACTGGTCAACCTGAAGAACCTGGGCAAGCGCTTCCCCCACGAACTCTCCGGCGGCCAGCAACAACGCGTCGCCCTCGCCCGCGCCCTGGCGCCGGAGCCGCAACTGCTGTTGCTCGATGAGCCCTTCTCCAACCTCGATGGCGAACTGCGGCGCAAGCTCAGCCATGAAGTGCGCGAGATTCTCAAGGCACGCGGCACCAGTGCGATCCTGGTCACCCATGATCAGGAAGAAGCCTTTGCCGTGAGCGATCAGGTGGGCGTGTTCAAGGAAGGCCGGCTGGAACAGTGGGATACGCCTTACAACCTTTATCACGAACCGCAGACCCCTTACGTCGCCAGCTTTATCGGCCAGGGTTACTTCATCCGTGGCCAATTGAGCTCGCCGGAGTCCGTGCACACCGAACTGGGTGAGCTGCGCGGCAACCGCGCCTACACCTGGCCTGCGGGGGGAGCGGTGGAGGTGTTGCTGCGTCCGGACGATATCGTCCATGCGCCGGACAGCGCCCTCAAAGCGCGGATTATCGGCAAGACTTTCCTCGGCGCCTCGACGCTCTACCGTCTGCAGTTGCCCACCGGTGCGCAGCTGGAATCGATTTTCCCCAGCCATGCGGACCATCAGGTGGGCGTGGATGTAGGCATTCGGGTTGCGGCAGAACATCTGGTGCTGTTTCAGGCAGCACGCTGAAAGTGCAAGGGAGCTTGCTCCCACCTTGGATTTTCAGTGCCCCGACATCATATTCTGCCAATCGGGGCGAAGGTGGCCTGAGTGTTTTCAGCCAGCGCCGAAGCTGTCAATTCCACTTCCAGGCCTCGCCTCCCCGCACTCACAAAAATCGTCTCGAGCGGCTGCGCCGTCACATCGATAAACGTGCGTAAGCGCTTTTTCTGCCCCAACGGGCTGATCCCCCCCAGCAAATAGCCAGTAGCGCGCTGCGCCGCCGCCGGGTCGGCCATTTCGACTTTTTTCGCGCCCGCCGCCTGCGCCAGGGCCTTGAGGTCCAGGCTTCCGACGACCGGCACCACCGCCACCAGCAACTCACCCTTTTCAGTGCTGGCCAGCAGGGTCTTGAACACCCGCGCCGGGTCGAGGCCCAATTTTTCTGCGGCCTCCAGACCATATGACGCCGACTTGGGATCGTGCTCGTAACTGTGGATGCGATGTTCGGCGCGAACTTTCTTCAGCAGGTCCAATGCGGGGGTCATGATGTCTCCGGTCAGGCAAACAGATGGCCGATGTTAAGCCAAGCCCACGTAAAACGCTCTAGCGTGGGCCACGCTTGCCCTAATAAATGCTGTCACAAGCATGATCATTCATCAGACCAATAGTTGGAAAATGACTGACAGTTCACTTTCGACCTTTGACAGCCGTCATTCTTGTCTATATTTTTTCGTTTCCGAATGCTGTAGGAATGGTTTCCGCAGTATTCAAGCAGTAAGCCGTGGCGTGGATGGGGATCCTCGTCATTGGTGAAAATCGCGCAAGGCCCAACGAGGCCGTACGCCAGACAAGAACAACAAATGAGGTTTTCCATGACAACTGCTCTTCAACAGCCTTCACTTTCGAGCCAATGCATGGCCGAATTCCTCGGCACCGCGCTGCTCATCTTCTTCGGTACCGGTTGCGTCGCTGCGCTCAAGGTCGCAGGTGCCAGCTTCGGTTTATGGGAAATCAGCATCATCTGGGGGATCGGCGTCAGCATGGCGATCTACCTCACCGCCGGTATTTCCGGGGCCCACCTCAACCCGGCGGTCAGCATCGCCCTGTGCCTGTTTGCCGATTTCGAAAAGCGCAAACTGCCTTTCTATATCCTCGCCCAGGTCGCCGGCGCCTTCTGTTCCGCAGCGCTGGTGTACACGCTCTACAGCAACCTGTTTTTCGATTACGAACAAACCCACCATCTGGTGCGCGGCACCCAAGCCAGCCTGGAATTGGCCTCGGTGTTCTCCACCTACCCCCATGCCCTGTTGAGCACGGCCCAGGCGTTCCTGGTGGAGATGGTCATCACCGCCATCCTGATGGGCGTGATCATGGCCCTGACCGACGACAACAACGGCCTGCCACGCGGCCCCCTCGCCCCCCTGCTGATCGGCCTGCTGATTGCGGTGATCGGCAGCGCCATGGGCCCGCTGACCGGCTTTGCGATGAACCCGGCGCGGGATTTCGGGCCCAAGCTGATGACCTTTTTCGCCGGCTGGGGTGAAATAGCCTTCACCGGCGGTCGCGACATTCCCTATTTCCTGGTGCCGATTTTCGCGCCGATTGTCGGCGCATGCCTGGGTGCTGCGGCCTACCGCGGGCTGATCGCCCGTCACCTGCCGAGCGCCGTCCCTGCTGTAGCTGAAACACCTGACACGGCTGTCAACGGCAACACGCGTATTTCCTGAAAGCGCCGGCCTGGTCCCCTGCCCTTTGCGGCCCAGGCTGACTTCCGACTTCCCTTTTTCGTACAAGGCAATCGACATGACCGACATTCAGAATAAGAACTACATCATTGCCCTCGACCAGGGCACCACCAGTTCGCGAGCGATCATCTTCGATCGTGACGCCAACGTGGTGTGCACCGCCCAGCGCGAGTTTACCCAGCATTACCCGCAAGCCGGCTGGGTTGAGCATGACCCGATGGAAATTTTTGCCACCCAGAGCGCGGTGATGGTCGAAGCCCTGGCACAGGCCGGCCTGCACCATGACCAGGTCGCCGCCATCGGTATTACCAACCAGCGTGAAACCACCGTGGTGTGGGACAAGAACACCGGCCGCCCGATCTACAACGCCATCGTCTGGCAGTGCCGCCGCAGCACCGAGATCTGCCAGCAGCTCAAGCGCGACGGCCACGAGCAATACATCAACGACGCCACCGGCCTGGTCACCGACCCGTACTTCTCCGGCACCAAGCTCAAGTGGATCCTCGACAACGTTGAAGGCAGCCGCGAGCGTGCGCGCAACGGCGAACTGCTGTTCGGCACCATCGACAGCTGGCTGATCTGGAAATTTACCGGCGGCAAAACCCACGTCACCGACTACACCAACGCCTCGCGCACCATGCTCTTCAACATCCACACCCTGGAGTGGGACGCGAAGATGCTGGAGATTCTCGACGTACCGCGCGAGATGCTGCCGGAAGTGAAATCGTCGTCGGAAATCTATGGCCGCACCAAAAGCGGCATCGCCATCGGCGGCATCGCCGGTGACCAGCAAGCGGCGCTGTTCGGCCAGATGTGTGTGGAGCCCGGCCAGGCCAAGAACACCTACGGCACCGGCTGCTTCCTGCTGATGAACACCGGCGACAAGGCGGTCAAATCCAAGCACGGCATGCTCACCACCATCGCCTGCGGCCCGCGTGGCGAAGTGGCTTACGCCCTCGAAGGCGCTGTGTTCAACGGCGGCTCGACCGTGCAATGGCTGCGTGATGAACTGAAAATCATCGCCGACGCCACCGACACCGAATACTTTGCCGGCAAGGTCAAGGACAGCAACGGCGTGTACCTGGTGCCCGCCTTCACCGGCCTGGGCGCGCCGTACTGGGACCCGTATGCCCGTGGCGCACTGTTCGGCCTGACCCGTGGCGTACGCGTGGACCACATCATTCGTGCAGCCCTCGAGTCGATTGCCTACCAGACCCGCGACGTGCTCGACGCCATGCAGCAGGACTCGGGCGAACGCCTCAAGGCCCTGCGCGTGGACGGTGGCGCAGTGGCCAACAACTTCCTGATGCAGTTCCAGGCCGACATCCTCGGCACCCAGGTGGAGCGCCCGCAAATGCGTGAAACCACGGCTCTGGGTGCCGCTTACCTGGCGGGCCTGGCCTGCGGTTTCTGGAGCAGCCTGGACGAACTGCGCGGCAAGGCGGTGATCGAGCGCGAATTCGAACCGCAACTGGATGAAGCCGCCAAAGAGAAACTCTACGCCGGCTGGCAGAAAGCGGTAAGCCGCACCCGCGACTGGGAGCCGCACGAAGGCGCCGAATAAGCCGGGCGCCGGTCCCTCTTGGGGTTGTAACTGGCAGGGAGCGGATTCCTGCGTCATCATGGGCCACTTTTGTATGGCAGCCCAAAGGACGCCCCATGAATCTGCCTCCCCGCCAGCAACAAATCCTCGAACTGGTCCGCGAACGCGGCTATGTCAGTATCGAGGAAATGGCGCAGTTGTTCGTTGTCACCCCGCAAACCATCCGCCGCGATATCAACCAACTGGCGGATGCCAACCTGTTGCGCCGCTACCACGGCGGCGCAGCCTATGATTCCAGCGTCGAAAACACCGCCTACGCTATGCGGGCCGACCAGATGCGCGACGAGAAACTGCGCATCGGCGAAGCCATCGCCGCGCAAATCCCCGATCATGCCTCGCTGTTCATCAACATCGGCACTACCACCGAATCCATCGCCCGTGCGCTGCTCAATCACAACCACCTGAAAATCATCACCAACAACCTCAATGTCGCCACCATGCTCAGCGCCAAGGACGACTTTGACGTGCTGTTGACCGGCGGCAACGTGCGCCGTGACGGCGGCGTAGTGGGCCAGGCCAGTGTGGATTTCATCAACCAGTTCAAGGTCGACTTCGCCCTGGTGGGTATCAGTGGGATTGACGAAGACGGCAGCCTGCTGGACTTCGATTACCAGGAAGTGCGGGTGTCGCAGGCGATCATCGCCAATGCACGCAAGGTAATCCTGGCGGCGGACTCCAGCAAGTTCGGGCGCAATGCCATGATTCGCCTGGGGCCGATCAGCCTGGTGGACTGTCTGGTGACCGATCAGCAGCCGGTGCCGGCGTTGGTGCAGTTGTTAAATGAGCACAAGGTCAGGCTGGAAGTGGTGTAGCGCCAGGACCGCCGCCATCGGCAGCAAGCGCCCTCCCACACTTGACCCGTTTCCAATAGAAGGAATGCGGTCAACATGGGGAGGGGGCTTGCTCCCGATGACAATCCGACAGTTACCTTTTTGTTAAGCCCTTCCCCAGGCGAATGTTCACAAATTTTCCCTTCCCCGTCCTTCGATGAGTTTTTTCAATCGAATTCGACTGGCTGTGCCCGCGTTTATCAGCTACCATTTTCGCAAATGAACATTAATGTTCGAATTCCAATACGAAAAGATTGCGAGGCCAGCCGATGAACCCTTCTACCTTGCCTGCTCCACCCCTTGCCGAAGTCTATGACGTTGCCGTAATCGGTGGCGGGATCAATGGCGTCGGGATCGCAGCAGACGCAGCCGGGCGCGGTTTGTCGGTATTCCTTTGCGAAAAGGACGACCTGGCCAGCCACACCTCTTCGGCCAGCAGCAAACTGATTCACGGTGGCCTGCGCTACCTTGAACACTATGAGTTCCGTCTGGTGCGCGAAGCGCTGGCCGAACGTGAAGTACTGCTGGCCAAGGCGCCGCACATCGTCAAACAGATGCGCTTCGTGCTACCGCACCGCCCGCACCTGCGCCCGGCGTGGATGATTCGTGCCGGCCTGTTCCTGTACGACCACCTGGGCAAGCGCGAGAAGCTCGCCGGATCCAAGAGCCTCACCTTCGGCGCCGACAGCCCGCTGAAAAGCGAAATCACCAAAGGCTTCGAATATTCCGATTGCTGGGTCGACGACGCCCGCCTGGTGGTACTCAACGCCATGGCCGCACGGGAGAAAGGTGCGCATATCCACACCCAGACCCGTTGTGTCAGCGCACACCGCAGCCAGGGTGTGTGGGAAATGAACATGGAGCGCGCCGACGGCAGTCTGTTCTCGATTCGCGCCAGGGCGCTGGTGAATGCCGCTGGCCCATGGGTCGCCAAGTTCATCCGCGACGACCTCAAGCTGGATTCGCCGTACGGCATCCGCCTGATCCAGGGCAGCCATCTGATCGTGCCCAAGCTCTATGAAGGCGCCCACGCACACATCTTGCAGAACGAAGACCAGCGCATCGTCTTCACTATTCCGTACCTGAACGACCTGACCATCATCGGCACTACCGACCGTGAATACACCGGCGATCCGGCCAAGGTGGCAGTGACCGAAGGCGAAACCGACTACATGCTCAAGGTGGTCAACGCGCACTTCAAGAAACAACTGAGCCGCGACGACATCGTCCACACCTACTCCGGCGTGCGCCCGCTGTGCAACGACGAGTCGGACAACCCATCGGCCATCACCCGCGATTACACCCTGTCGCTGTCCGGCGGCACCGGTGAGGCGCCGATTTTGTCGGTGTTCGGCGGCAAGCTGACCACCTATCGCAAGCTGGCTGAGTCGGCCATGGCCCAGTTAGCACCTTATTTCGCGCAGATGCGCCCAAGCTGGACCGCCACCGCCAGCCTGCCGGGCGGTGAGGACATGACCACGCCGCAAGCCCTGGCAGACGCCATTCTTAATAAATTCGACTGGGTGCCAGGCGAAATCGCCCGCCGTTGGTCCGTGACCTACGGCAGCCGCACCTGGCGTCTGCTGGAAGGCGTGCAGTCGCTGGCAGACCTGGGCGAACACCTGGGTGGCGGCCTGTATACCCGCGAAGTCGATTACCTGTGTGCAGAAGAATGGGCGACCCAGCCACAGGATGTACTGTGGCGCCGCACCAAACTTGGCCTGTTCACCACCCCGGAAGAACAGGAAAAGCTGCAGCGTTATCTGTCCAAGGTCGAGCAAAACCGCAAGATCGAAGCCGCCTGACCTGTATGGGAGCGAGCCTGCTCGCTCCCATACCATTCGGTTTTCCGAACACCATCTCCCTCCCCCATTCGGTTTGCCGTACTCACACTTGGCAAATCCGCTGTCACATAAAGTTAATTCCTATACAAATCAGCGCATTAATCTTTTAACCGCTGACTGGCACGACTCATGCTCTACACTTCCCAACGATTGCCCAGGGCCTCCCAGCAGCCGTTATGGGCATTCGCCGTACAAGAGAGCCGCCTATCCGGCTTCATAAAAAAAACAAATGTCGAGGAAGTAATGATGCGCATCGTTCCCCATATCCTGGGCGCAGCTATCGCTGCTGCTCTGATCAGCACTCCAGTGTTCGCCGCCGAACTCACCGGCACGCTGAAGAAAATCAACGACTCCGGCACCATCACACTCGCGCACCGCGACAGCTCAATTCCGTTTTCCTACATCGCAGATGGCTCGGGCAAACCTGTGGGCTACTCCCACGACATTCAGCTGGCTATCGTTGAAGCCCTGAAAAAAGACCTGAACAAACCCGACCTGAAGGCCAAGTACAACCTGGTCACCTCGCAAACCCGTATTCCGCTGATCCAGAACGGCACCGCGGACCTGGAATGCGGCTCCACCACCAATAACGCCGAACGCGCCCAGCAAGTCGACTTCACCACCAACATCTTCGAAATCGGCACTCGCTTGCTGGTCAAGAAAGACAAGGATGGCAAGCCGTCCTACGGTGATTTCGCCGACCTCAAAGGCAAGAACGTCGTGACCACCGCCGGCACCACGTCCGAGCGCATCATCAAAGCGATGAACGCCGACAAGCAGATGGGCATGAACGTCATCTCCGCCAAGGACCACGGCGAATCCTTCCAGATGCTCGAAAGCGGCCGCGCCGTTGCGTTCATGATGGACGACGCGCTGCTGGCCGGTGAAGAAGCCAAGGCCAAGAAGCCGGACGACTGGGTCATCACCGGTACGCCGCAATCCTTCGAAGCCTATGCCTGCATGGTTCGCAAAGGCGACCCGGACTTCAAGAAAGCCGTGGATGACGCCATCGTCGGCCTGTTCAAATCCGGCGAGATCAACAAGATCTACAGCAAGTGGTTCGAAAGCCCGATCCCACCCAAAGGCCTGAACCTGAACTTCCCGATGAGCGACAAGGTTAAAGAGCTGATCGCCAACCCAAGCGACAAGCCGGCGCCCGACGTAAAAATCTGACACTGAACTAACCTTATCGCCTGAGGGAGTTCACCCTCCCTCAGGCATCTGTTACTACCTGCTGGCAGTATTTTTGGAACACTCGACCTGGCGGTTTCCGAGCCGATCGCGTGTGCCTGGCGTTCAACGTCGGGCGGGAATGGACTTTCCCCAAGCGGGTGCTTGTACATCGATCGATTTCGAGGGGAGACCCTAATGAATTACAACTGGGACTGGGGCGTGTTCTTCAAGTCCACCGGCGTTGGCAGCGAGACCTATCTCGACTGGTACATCGCCGGCCTGGGCTGGACCATTGCCATCGCCGTCGTGGCATGGATTATCGCCTTGCTGCTGGGGTCCATTCTGGGCGTCATGCGCACTGTGCCAAATCGCCTCGTGGCGGGTATCGCGACCTGCTACGTCGAGCTGTTTCGCAACGTGCCGCTGCTGGTTCAGCTGTTCATCTGGTATTTCCTGATACCCGACCTGCTGCCGCAAAACCTGCAGGACTGGTACAAACAGGACCTCAACCCGACCACCTCGGCCTACCTCAGCGTCGTCGTGTGCCTGGGCCTGTTCACCGCCGCCCGTGTGTGTGAACAAGTACGCACCGGTATCCAGGCGCTGCCACGCGGCCAGGAATCCGCGGCCCGCGCCATGGGCTTCAAGCTGCCGCAGATCTACTGGAACGTGCTGCTGCCGCAGGCCTACCGCATCATCATTCCGCCGCTTACCTCCGAATTCCTCAACGTCTTCAAGAACTCCTCCGTGGCGTCCCTGATCGGCCTGATGGAACTGCTGGCGCAAACCAAACAGACCGCCGAATTCTCGGCCAACCTGTTTGAAGCCTTCACCCTGGCCACGCTGATCTACTTCACCCTGAACATGAGCCTGATGCTGCTGATGCGCGTGGTCGAGAAGAAAGTCGCCGTGCCCGGCCTGATCTCCGTGGGGGGCAAATAATGGAACTTGATTTCAGCGGTATCATCCCCGCCATACCGGGCCTGTGGAACGGCATGCTCATGACCTTGCAGTTGATGGTCATGGGCGTCATCGGCGGCATCGCGCTGGGTACGGTGCTGGCGCTGATGCGCCTGTCGTCGAGCAAACTGCTGTCGCGTGTGGCCGGCGCCTACGTGAACTACTTCCGCTCGATCCCGCTGCTGCTGGTGATCACCTGGTTTTACCTGGCGGTGCCGTTCGTGCTGCGCTGGATCACCGGCGAAGACACACCGATTGGCGCATTCACCTCCTGCGTCGTGGCCTTCATGATGTTCGAAGCCGCGTACTTCTGCGAAATCGTGCGGGCCGGCGTGCAGTCGATCCCCAAGGGCCAGATGGCCGCCGCACAAGCGATGGGCATGACCTACGGCCAGACCATGCGCCTGATCATCCTGCCCCAGGCGTTCCGCAAGATGACCCCGTTGCTGCTGCAACAGTCGATCATCCTGTTCCAGGACACCTCGCTGGTCTATACCGTGGGCCTGGTGGACTTCCTCAACTCCGCCCGCTCCAACGGCGACATCATCGGCCGCTCCAATGAGTTCCTGATCTTCGCCGGTGTCGTCTACTTCATCATCAGCTTTTCCGCCTCGCTGCTGGTCAAGCGTCTGCAAAAAAGGTTTGCCGTATGATCTCTATCAAGAACATCAACAAGTGGTATGGCGACTTCCAGGTGCTGACCGATTGCAGCACCGAGGTTAAAAAAGGCGAAGTGATCGTGGTGTGCGGGCCGTCCGGCTCGGGCAAATCGACGCTGATCAAATGCGTGAACGCACTGGAACCGTTCCAGAAAGGCGACGTGGTCGTCGACGGCACCTCCATTGCCGACCCGAAGACCAACCTGCCCAAACTGCGCTCGCGGGTAGGCATGGTGTTCCAGCACTTCGAGCTGTTCCCGCACCTGACCATCACCGAAAACCTGACCATCGCGCAGATCAAGGTACTGGGCCGCAGCAAGGAAGAGGCCACCAAAAAGGGCCTGCAACTGCTCGAGCGGGTCGGCCTCTCGGCACACGCCCACAAACACCCGGGCCAGTTGTCCGGCGGGCAACAGCAACGTGTGGCGATTGCCCGCGCACTGGCCATGGACCCGATCGTCATGCTGTTCGACGAACCGACCTCGGCCCTTGACCCGGAAATGGTCAACGAAGTGCTCGACGTGATGGTGCAACTGGCGCAGGAAGGCATGACCATGATGTGCGTGACCCACGAAATGGGTTTCGCGCGCAAAGTGGCCGACCGCGTGATCTTCATGGACGCCGGCAAGATCATCGAAGACTGCCCGAAAGAGGAATTCTTCGGCGACATCAGCGCCCGCTCCGAACGCGCGCAGCACTTCCTCGAGAAAATCCTGCAGCACTAAGTACTCCACGGCTCCCACTGTAGAAACCGGGCCAATGTGGGTGGGGGCTTGCCCCCGATAGCGGTGGATCAGTGACAGATGTATCGACTGACAGACTGCTATCGGGAGCAAGCCCCCTCCCACACCGAACCTCACAGGCTGGCAAGCGCTGGTTGACCCAAGGCATCTGTGATGAAATGCGACCCCAACCAATTTCGCGCCGCACCGCCATCACTTGCCGTGAAACCTCGTCTGATACGCCAACTGTTCCTGCCGCCACTGGTCGTCGCCCTGATGACTGGCCTGGGTTTCATCGGCTTCTGGATCAGTGAGTACTATGGCATCCGCACCCTCAGCGACACCGGCGAGCGCCAGCTTGAGCTGCACGCACGCACGGTCGAGAGCGAATTGGGCAAATACACCTACCTGCCCAGCCTGCTGGAGCTGGAATCCAGCGTGTCCAAACTGCTGGCCGAGCCCAATCAGGAAACCCGCAAGACCGTCAACGATTACCTCGAAGGCCTGAACCGACGCAGTCGCAGTCGGGCCATCTACGTGATGGACACCACCGGCCGTGTGCTGGCCACCAGTAACTGGCGCGATGCCGACAGTTATCAGGGTGAAGACCTGTCCTTTCGCGCCTACTTCCAGAATGCCGTGCGCGGCCAGCCCGGGCGCTTCTACGGCATCGGCAGCACCAATGGCGAACCCGGCTACTACCTGGCCCACGGCCTGGAAGAGCACGGCAAGATCATTGGCGTGGCCGTGGTCAAGGTACGTCTCGAAGCCCTGGAAGAACGCTGGCAGCGCGCGCGTCTCGAAGCGTTCGTCAGCGACGAGAACGGCATCATCATCCTCTCCAGCGACCCGGCCCGGCGCCTCAAGGCCGTGCGCCCGCTGAGCGATGACACCCGCGACCGCCTGGCCCACAGCCTGCAATATTACTGGGCGACGCTGAACGAACTCGAACCCCTGGCCCGCGAACGCCTCAACGAGGTCAGCGAAAAACTGACCTTCCCGGCCAACAGCGAAGTGGTCAACGACGCCCACGAGGTGAGCTACCTGGCGCAAACCCGCCCGCTCCTCGATACGCCGTGGAACTTCACCCTGCTCACCCCGCTCAACGACCTGCGCCGCGCCGCAATCAACCAGGGCATTCTGGTGGCGGTTGCGTTCGGGCTGGTGGCATTCCTGCTGATCGCCTGGAACGAGCGACGCAAAGTGATCGCCACCCGCCTCGCCGCGCGCGAAGCCTTGCAGGAAGCCAACAGCCAGTTGGAACGGCGGATCGCCGAGCGCACCACCGACCTGCGCGCCAGCAACGAACGGCTCAAGGGCCAGATTCGCGAGCGCCGCCAGGCCGAAGAAACCCTGCGCCGCGCCCAGGATGAACTGGTACAGGCCGGCAAGCTGGCGGCCATCGGCCAGATGTCCACCAGCATCGCCCACGAACTGAACCAGCCCCTGGCCGCGCTGCGCACCTTGTCCGGCAACACCGTGCGCTTCCTTGAGCGAGGCGCGCTGGACACCGCCAGCGCCAACCTCAAGACCATCAACGAGCTGATCGACCGCATGGGCCGTATCACCGCCAGCCTGCGCTCGTTTGCCCGGCGTGGCGATGACCAGAGCCAGGCCAGCCTCAGCAAGGCGGTGGACGCTGCATTCCAGGTGCTCGGCGCGCGCCTGGACAGCCTGCCGCTGAGCGTGCACCGTGACTTCGCCGCCGTGCAGTTGCAGATCGACCAGACGCGCCTGGAGCAGATCCTGGTCAACCTGATCGGCAACGCGCTGGATGCCATGCAAGCCCAGCCGATGCCCGAACTGTGGCTCGAAGGCAGCAGCAGCGACGGCAAATACCGCCTGCGGGTGCGCGACAACGGCCACGGCGTCGACGCCGAGGCGCGCAAGCATTTGTTCGAACCGTTCTTCACCACCAAACCCGGCGAGCAGGGCCTTGGCCTTGGCCTGACCCTGTCGGCCAGCCTCGCGGCGGCCACCGGCGGCAACCTTGCCGTGGAACACCCGGCCACTGGTGGCACGGCCTTTGTCCTGAGCCTGCCGCTGGCGGGCACTCAACCCACTGAGTCGACATGAATATCACGCCCCAAGACCTCACCGTGCTGATCGTCGAAGACGACCCCCATGTGCTGCTCGGCTGCCAACAGGCGCTGGCGCTGGAAGACATTGCCAGTGTCGGCGTGGGCAGCGCCGAAGAGGCGCTCAAGCACGTCGGCGAGCACTTCGCCGGCATCGTCATCAGCGACATTCGCTTGCCGGGCATCGATGGGCTGGAACTGCTCACCCGCCTCAAGGCGCTGGATAAAAGCCTGCCGGTGGTGTTGATCACCGGGCACGGCGACATCGCCATGGCGGTCGGCGCCATGCGCAATGGCGCCTACGACTTCATGGAGAAACCCTTCTCCCCCGAACGCCTGGTCGATGTCGCCCGCCGCGCCCTGGAGCAGCGCGCTCTGGCGCGGGAGGTCTGGGCACTGCGTCGCCAACTGGCCGAGCGCGACTCGCTGGAAGGCCGCATCATCGGGCGTTCGCCGGCCATGCAGAACCTGCGCGAACTGATTGCCAATGTCGCCGACACCTCGGCCAACGTGCTGATCGAAGGCGAGACCGGCACCGGCAAGGAACTGGTCGCGCGTTGCCTGCATGACTTCAGCCGCCGCCATTCCCATCAGTTCGTCGCGCTCAACTGCGGCGGCCTGCCGGAGAATCTGTTCGAAAGCGAGATCTTCGGCCACGAAGCCAATGCCTTCACCGGCGCGGGCAAACGCCGCATCGGCAAGATCGAACACGCCCACGAAGGCACGCTGTTCCTCGATGAAGTGGAAAGCATGCCGATCAACCTGCAGATCAAGTTGCTGCGGGTGTTGCAGGAACGCACCCTCGAACGCCTGGGCTCGAACCAGAGCGTGGCGGTGGACTGCCGGGTGATCGCCGCCACCAAGTCCGACCTCGACGAACTGAGCCGCGCCAGCCTGTTCCGCAGCGACCTGTATTACCGGCTCAACGTGGTCACCCTGGAACTGCCGCCGCTGCGCGAGCGTCGCGAAGACATCCTGCAACTGTTCGAACACTTTTTGCAGCAGTCATCCCTGCGCTTCGACCGCAGCGTGCCTGACCTCGACAATCAGACCCTGTCGAGCCTGATGAGCCACGACTGGCCGGGCAATGTGCGCGAACTGCGCAACGTCGCCGAACGCTTCGCCCTGGGCCTGCCGGCCTTCAAAAAGTCCGGCGCGGGCGGCAGCACCCATGGGCTGGCCTTCACCGAAGCAGTGGAGGCCTTCGAGCGCAACCTGCTCGCCGATGCCCTGCAGCGCAGCGGCGGCAACCTGACCCAGGCCAGCCAGGAACTGGGGATGGCCAAGACCACGCTGTTCGACAAAGTCAAAAAATACGGGTTGAGCCACTGATGGACCTACTGTTGAAGGCCGCCCTGGGCGCGGCGGTGGTGTTGATACTCGCCGCGCTGGCCAAGACCCGAAACTATTACATCGCAGGCCTGGTGCCACTGTTCCCGACCTTTGCGCTGATCGCCCACTACATCGTCGGCAAGGGCCGGTCGGTGGACGACTTGAAGACCACCATCCTGTTCGGGATGTGGTCGATCATTCCGTATTTTGTGTACCTGGCGACGCTGTATGTGATGGTCGACCGAATGCGCCTTGAAGCCTCGCTGGCCGTCGCCACTGTCGCCTGGCTGATGGCGGCAACGCTGCTGGTGAGCGTATGGGTCAGGGTTCACACCTGACACACTGCCGCTCCCACAGAAAATCCCTCTCAGCGCACTATTTTGTCCACCTGAATCCCCAGCTTCTTCAGCCGATACCAGAAGCTCCTTTCGGAAATCCCGATCTTCGCCGCGGCTGCGGCCTGCACGCCGTTGCTCTCCTGCAGCGCCGCCAGAATGTAGCCCTTCTCCACCTCCGCCAGCGCCGCATCCAGATCCTGGGGCACGTCCGGGGCGTCGCTGCGCAGCACCGTCTCGGCGGGCCTTGAGGCATACAGGTAACCCGGCAGGTCGATATCTTCGATCACAGGCGATGCCGCCACGATCGTCGCCCGCTCGACGCAGTTCTGCAGCTCACGAATGTTGCCCGGCCAGTGATACGCCGCCATCGCCTGCAACGCTTCGGGGCTGAAGCCGGTGATGCGTTTGCCGGCCGTCGCGCTGATGGTGTGGGCAAAGTGGCGGGCCAGCGGCACGATGTCTTCTGCGCGGTCGCGCAGCGCCGGCAGCGGAATCGGGAAGACGTTGAGGCGGTAATACAGGTCTTCGCGAAATTCTTTCCTGGCCACCGCCTCCAGCAGGTTTTTATTGGTGGCGGCAATCACCCGCACATCCACCTTGCGCTCGCGCGGATCGCCCACCGGCTCGATCACCCGCTCCTGCAAGGCACGCAGGATCTTGGCCTGCAACGCCAGGGGCATGTCGCCCACTTCGTCGAGAAACAGCGTGCCCTTGTCGGCCTGCATGAACCGCCCAACCCGGTCCGCCACGGCGCCGGTGAAGGCGCCCTTGCGGTGGCCGAACATCTCGCTTTCCAGCAGGCCTTCGGGAATGGCCGCGCAATTGACTGCCACGAAGGGCTTGTCCGCACGGCTGCCATGCTTGTGGATGGCGCGGGCGACCATTTCCTTGCCGGTGCCGCTTTCGCCGGTCAGCAGGATGGTCGCGGTGCTGTCGCGCACCGAATCCACCGCTTGCAGCACCTGGCGAAACGCCGGGCTGTCGCCCACCAGGCTGTCGAACTGGGCGTGTTCGTCCAGCTCGGCGCGCAGGCGTGCGTTGTCGCGAGTGATGTCGCGAAACTGCAGGGCCTTGGCCACGGTGATATCCAGCTCGTCGATATCGAACGGCTTGGCGATGTAGTCGTAGGCGCCGTTGCGCATCGACTGCACGGCATTTTTGACGGTGCTGTAGGCAGTCATCACGATCACCGGCACCTGCGGGTAGCGCACACGGATTTCGGCCAGCAGCGCCGGCCCGTCCATGCCCGGCATGCGCCAGTCACTGATCACCAGGTCAATGTCTTCCTGTTCCAATACCTTGAGCGCGTGCAGGCCGTTGCCCGCAGTGAACACCTGGATGCCGCTCTGGCTGAGGGCGGATGACAGCAGGTCACAGAGCTTGGGCTCGTCGTCGACCACCAATACGTTATGCGTCATGACCTTCCTCATCGTCGCCGTCGTCTTCACCGTCAGCCGGAATGTACAGGCTGAAGGTGGCGCCGGCATCTTTCTCGCTGGTGCACTCGATGCTGCCGTCGTGACTTTCCATGATCGAATAGACTTTGGCCAGGCCCAGGCCCGTGCCCGACGCCTTGGTGGTGACAAAGGGTGTGAAGATGCGCTCGATCATCTCCGCCGCAATCCCCTGGCCGGTGTCGGCGATGCTGATCACCGTATTGCTGCCCTGGCTGCGAATGCCCAGCGTCAGGCGGCCTCCGTCGGGCATCGCGTCGATGGCGTTGAGGATCAGATTGAGGCAGGCCTGCTTGAGCTGCTTGGCATCGGCATACAGGGTCGCACCGGGCGCCTGGTCGTCGATGCGCGCATCGATGTTGTGGGTGGTCAGTTCCGGGCTGCAAAAACCGAGGATTTCCTCCACCAGCGGGCGTGCCGCCTGCTGCACCCGCAGCGGCGGGTTGGGCTTGGCGAAATCGAGAAACTCGGTAATCAACTCGTTGATACGGCTGACTTCGTTGATCACGTATTCCAGGTGGCGCTTGTCGCTGTCCGGCAGGTCGACGCGGCGGTGCAGCAGTTGGGTGGCGGTCTTGATGATGCCCAGCGGGTTGCGGATTTCGTGGGCCAGGCCCATGGCAACCTCGCCCAGGGCATGCAGCCGGTCGCGCCGGCGCAACTGGGCTTCGAGGTGATGCAGCTCGCCCAGGCGCTCGGTCATGTGGTTGAAGGTGCTGCTCAATTGCGCCAGTTCGTCACCGCCGCTGGCCCGCACCCGGTGCTGATAATCCCCCGCGATCACGGCATCGACGCCCTCGGACAGGTCGCGCAGCGGCCGGGTCAGGCGCCGCGACACCAGCACACCGGCGGCCAGCGACAGTGCCGAACTCAGCAGGAAAATCAGCACGAACAAATTGCTCTGATTGACCAGCCCCACCAGGCTGGTGTGGCGCAGCAAGCCGCTGAAGATCACGCCCTGCAGTTCGCCGGCATCATTGAAGATCGGCCAGTACAAACCGCTGTAGTTGCTGGTGAACTGCTCGCTCGGCTGGCGGCTGGCACGCATGGCCGTTTCGATATTTGCCGGGATGCGCAACGGATGATCGTCGAAACGCTGGGTCGAGAATATTTCCGAAAAACCCTCGGGGTTGGCCAGGTACAGGCGCAGGTCGAGGGAATGCACGTCGGCCACGCTGGTGAGGAAACTGCTGTCCAGGTAGGTGGCCACCAGCAGCTGATAGTCCACGCCATCGCGGTTGGTTTCGAAGGTCGACACCACCAGGCCGGTCATCACCCCGGCCACCTTGACGGTTTGCAGGACCGCTTTGCTGGTGAGGTTGATCTGCTTGACCACGTCTTCGGACGCGGTACTGAACACCACCTTCTGGTCGCTGCTGCGGATCAGCGCGACCACATCGATATCGGTGGCATCGGCGATGTCGGCGGTCAGCCGGTCGTGCCGCGCCGCCTGCGGGCTCGACGGCGGGCTGGTGTAGCGCAGGAACAGCTTGGCCATGCGCGCGTTGTCATGAAGGATATCGCCAATTTCGTCCTTGACGATCTTGGTCGATTCCTGCAGCCAGATGCGCACGTTGCTGTCGAAAATCTGCGACAGCGTGGTCGCGGCCAGTTCGGCGGCGATCATCGTTGGAATAACGCTGACCAGCCAGAACGCCAACACCAGCTTGCGCTGGACACTCCAGCGCGAAATGGCAAATGGACGGGCTTTCTGGCGGGTCTTGTTGATCATCAGGTTTCGCTTATCACGGCAGCCATGGCAGGGTCGGAACGGTCCGGTCGAAGAAACGCTTTCACCAGGTTGAGCAGCACGTTGACCACCCGGTTGCGATGGCGAAAGAACAAATGCCTGCCCTGGAACTCGCAACCCAGGCGCAGTTTACTGGCATAGCCTTCCTGACCGCACTCATAGAGCGGGATCCGGTGCGCAATACAATAGTCGACATTGGTCAGCCAACTGCGAAAGTACAGGTTGTACTCGCGACCGAACGCGCTGTCATGCCCGAAAAACTTGTCGATCAGCCGATGCTCGTCCACCAGGATCAGATTGAACGCCACCAGGTGTTCGCCCACCCAATACAGCACACACACCGCACGCCCCTGCATCCGTTCGAGCAGCCCGGTGAAGTAGCTGGCCGGCAGGCGCTCGAATTGCAGGTCGGCGCGGCTGAGCGTGGCATCGTACAGGCGCATGACCTCGGGCAGCACATCATCGATGTTACGCCGCCACTCCAGGCGCGGCCCCGGCGCCCGCAGCTTGCGGCGCAGGTCCTTGCGGGTCGACTTGCACAACGAACCGAGGTAGGCGTCCACCGAGCCGTAGGGCACCTTCAACACGCCGCCGGGCAGGCCCGGCATGCTTTTGAAACCTGCGCTGCGGCAACTCGCGGCCCACTGCGAGTCCTGTGAGGCAACGTCCTTGACTGCCACCAGGCTGATACCGAATTCACTGGCATCCTGGCGCGCGGCCTTGATCAACTGCTTGAGCAACAGCGGGCGCCTTGCCGGCGGCACGCGGCTGGCAATGCCTGCATCACAGTGCTCGGCCATCGGCGAACCGATGGCGTACAGCGGCAGTTGCAAAACACCCGGCCACAGTCGCTCCAGGCGTTCGGTAAAACGCTTGCCGGCGCCCGATACCGTGGTGTCGAGGCGATAACGGGTGATGAATGCGGCCGCCACCGCCACCAGCGTGCCGTCCTCATAGACCGCCAGGTAGCGCCATGTGAAATCGGCGATGGCGGCGTTCTCCACCACCACGTAATAGTCCCAATCCTCCAGCGCACCCGGAAAACAGTCGTTCCAGGCACTGCGCTGGATGGCCCGGATGGTCGAGAAGGCTTGCGTGGTGATCACGGATTTCCCTTATTTGTGTACTGAGCACCGAACCCATGTGGGCGCTGGCTTGCCTGTGATACAGGCCCCTCGGTGGATCAGGCAGACCGCCGTGATGCAATCGCAGGCAAGCCAGCTCCCCCATTGACCACGGTGGTGTTCATCGTCGTGTGTTGCTCAACGAACCGGGCACTCAACTCGATCACCCGCCGGTATTGCAGGTCGACGGTGATCATGTGGTAGCAGTTGTCCAGCAGGATCTTGGTCACCGGGCCGCCGAGGTGACGCTCCACGTAGTCGGCGTTCCAGCGGCTGGTGATGTCGTCCTCGATGGAATGCAGCACCAGCGCCGGCACCTTGACCTCGCGCATGCGTTTTTTGACCACGGCGTTCATGCGGTGCAGCTCGCGCACCGTGATGCCCTCCATGGTCAACAGGCCAGCCTCGCTGCTCTCCCCTTCTTTCATCTGGCGTTCAACAACGGCCCGCAGGCGCTCGTTCTTGATGCCGTACGGCGGCTTCTCTTCGAAGCGACAGACATGCACGCCGAACGGAATCTTCATCAGCAACGGCGACAGAAACGCCAGCTTGCTGATGCTCCAGCCGTCGTACTTCAACGTCGTGGAATACATCAACAGGCCGGCCACCTGACCTGGGTGCTCGGCGGCCACGTACATCGACATCACAGCGCCCATGGACAGGCCGCCGACAAACACCTGCGCATGCCGCTGTCTGATCTGTACGAAAGCCCTGCGCACGCCTTCGTACCAGTCACGCCAGCCGGTGGCCTGCAGGTCGCTGTTGTCACCGCAGTGCCCGGCCAGGGTCGGCACGTACACCGTGCAATGACCGGCCTTGACCAGGCCCTTGGCGACCTGGCGCAATTCCGTCGGGGTGCCGGTCAGGCCGTGGATCAACAGGATCCCGACCGGACCTTCACCGAGAACGAAGCCGGCAGTACCTTCGCCGAGGTCGATCCCTGCACCGTTCACCGCTGGGTTGCCCGCACCAGCAGTTGCTCGAGCAGCTTGAGGCCCAGGTCGATTTCCGGGTAGCTGATTTCCAGCGACGGTGCCAGGGTGATCACGTTCTTGTAGTAGCCGCCCACGTCGAGAATCAAACCGAGTTTGCGGCCGTCCACCACCATGTCGCCCTTCATGCCTTCCTCGACCATGTAGTCCAGGGTCGCCTTGTCCGGGGTGAAGCCATCCGGGCCGCAGATTTCGCAGCGCAGCGCCAGGCCCAGGCCGTCGACGTCGCCGATGATCGGGAAACGCTTCTGCAAGTCCTGCAAGCCTTCGAGGAAGTATTTGCCCTTGTTCATGACCATGGCGCCGTAGTCGACTTCATTGGTCATCTTGAACATTTCCAGACCCACCGCCGTGCCCAGCGGGTTGGAGGCGAAGGTGGAGTGCGTGGAGCCCGGCGGGAAGATCTTCGGGTTGATCAACTCTTCACGGGCCCAGATGCCGCCCAGCGGGTTGAGGCCGTTGGTCAGCGCCTTGCCGAACACGATCACGTCCGGCTGCACGTCGAAGTGCTCGATGGACCACAGTTTGCCGGTGCGGTAGAAGCCCATCTGGATTTCGTCGGACACCATGAGGATGCCGTGCTGATCCAGCACATGCTTGAGCTCGCGGTAGAAGTTCATCGGCGGGATTACGTAGCCGCCTGTGCCCTGGATCGGCTCGACGTAGAACGCCGCGTATTCGCACTGGTTGGTTTTCGGGTCCCAGACGCCGTTGTATTCGGTCTCGAACAAACGCGCGAATTGCTGCACGCAGTGGCTGCCGTACTCTTCCTTGGTCATGCCCTTGGGGCCACGGAAGTGGTAAGGGAACGGGATAAAGTTGGCGCGTTCGCCAAAATGACCGTAGCGTCGACGGTAGCGGAAGCTGGAGGTGATCGACGAGGCGCCGAGGGTGCGCCCGTGGTAGCCGCCTTCGAAGGCGAACATCAGGCTCTTGCCGTTGGAGGCGTTACGCACCACTTTCAACGAGTCTTCGATGGACTGCGAGCCGCCGACATTGAAGTGTACGCGACCGTCGAGGCCGAACTTCTTCTTGGCGTCGACCGCGATCATTTCCGACAGCTCGATCTTGCCCTTGTGCAGGTACTGGCTGGCGATTTGCGGCAGGGTGTCGATCTGTTGCTTCAACGCGTTGTTCAGGCGTGGGTTGGCGTAGCCGAAGTTCACTGCCGAGTACCACATCTGCAGGTCGAGGTAGGCCTGGTCTTCGGTGTCCCACACGTAGGAGCCTTCGCAACGGCTGAAGATGCGCGGCGGCTCGATGTAGTGAACGGTGTCGCCGTAGGAGCAGTACTTGGCTTCTTTATCCAGAAGAATCTGGTCTTCGGCGGTGGCGATACGGATATCAGACATGGTGGAAGAGTTCCTGGTTGTCGGCAGCAGTAAAGGAGGTGGCGTTGGCCGCGATGCCCTGGGGCAATTGCGCGAGCAAGGCGGGCATTTCGGCAAAAGTGTCGAAACGCGCATGGGGAATATGGTGGGCGACGCAGTAGTCGGCGAGGCTGCCTTTGGCAAACACGAAGTCGGCGGTGGCGGCCACGCACATGTCCGACTTGCCGTCGCCGATCACCAGCACGCGCTTGTTGCCCGGCGTGGACTTGCACTTGCAGTTGCCGGAGGCGGCACGGCAGGCGTCGCTTGCATAAGGAAAGTCGATGCGCCAGCTGTTCTGGTCGACCTGGCGCAGGCGGTTGGCGAGGATCGGCAGCAAGGTCACGTAGTTGCGCGACAGGATGCGGGCGATGCCCTGCTCGATGCCGTCGCTGACCACTTCGAGGGTCGCGCCCAGGCCCATGACGTGATCGACGAAATCCGGGAAGTCCGGGTCGATCTCGACACTGTCGAAGTACGCCAGCAGCTCGGCGGGCGTGGCCTTGATCAGCGCCAGTTGGCGGCTCAGGCATTCGCGTGAACCGATGTGTCCGTCCAGCCATTCCTGTTCGATGGTTTCCCACTCGGGCCCGGCGAAGCGTTGGAGGACGTTGTCGATGACGTCGGTGGGGGTGATGGTCCCGTCGAAGTCACACACGATATGCCAGTGAATCATCTGCGTCGTACCTTGTGAGAGCGCGCTCTGTGCGCTTGCACCAGGGATAGAGCAGGGAGTGTGCCAAGTGGATAAAACCCAACGGAACCGGGCTTTCGGCGGATTCTGGCGAGAGTTTTGTACCCGGCAAGCTACAATTTTTGTAGCTTGCTACAAACAAGATGAGTGCTTGCGCCGGAGCAGCCCTTCGCGCGTGAATGCGCGCATGTTCCGATCAAGGAGTGCGCACCATGCGCCAGGTTACGACGGCTGTACTGGCCGGTTTATCGTGGGTGTTTTCCAGCCCGGTGCTGGCCGCCGGCATCAGCGGAGAAGTCGGCGCGGGCCTCGCCTATCAGCCCCACGACCCGAGCGGCAACCACTACGAAGCGCGCCCCATCCCCTACTTCGACCTGGACTGGGGCACACTCAGCCTGGACACCGATGACGGCCTGACCTGGCGCGCACTCAACAGCCAGGGCATCAGCGCCGGCCCCTATATCAATTACCTGCAGGGCCGGGAAAGCAATGGACCGTTGCGCGGCCTGCACGATGTGCCGGACATGGCCGAAATCGGCGGCTTCGTCCAGTACGCCCCGGCCGATTTCTGGCGCGTGTATGCGCAAGTGGGCCAGGCCGTCGGCGGCGGTCACGAACAGGGTGGCGTGCTCGGCAAGCTCGGCGGCGAGCTGGGCTACCCGCTGGGCGGCGTCATCGGCAGCACCGGCCTGATGGCGCACTTTGCCGACGCGCGTCAGACCCAGACCTTTTTCGGCGTGGATGCCAGGGAGTCGGCCGCTTCCGGGATCCGCGCCTATAACGCCAGCGCGGGGTTCCAGAACCTCACGCTGACCCAGAGCTTCGAATTTCCCCTGGCCGCACACTGGTCGCTGCTGACCAGCGCCAGCTGGGTGCACCTGGTCGGCTCGGCGGCCAACAGCAGCCTCGTCAAGCAAGCCGGTCATGTCGACCAGGGCCAGTTGCAGACGGCGATCAGCTATAAATTCGACTGACCGCCGCCCAAAGGCTCAGCCCTTGGCTTCCTGGATGATCTGGCGAATCGCCCCGACGAAGGCTTCGGCCGGCTGGCCGCCGCTGACGGCGTACTGGTCGTTGAACACGATGGTCGGCACCGAGGTCACGCCACGGGAGATCCACAGCTGCTCCTGCTCGCGCACCTCGGCGGCGTACTCGTCGCTGGCGAGAATCTCGGCGGCGCGCTGCACGTCCAGGCCGACGCTCTCGGCGATGATCGCCAGGGTGGCGTGGTCGGACGGGTCCTGGCCATCGCTGAAGTAGGCCTTGAACAGCGCCTCCTTGAGGTTGTACTGCAAGCCTTCAAGGCCGGCCCAATGCAGCAGGCGGTGGGCGTCGAAGGTGTTGTAGATACGGCTCTGGCCATCGGTGCGAAAGGCAAAACCCAACGCGGCGCCCATGTCGCGGATACGCGCGCGGTTAGCCTGGGACTCTTCGGCACTGGAGCCGTATTTTTCAGTGATGTGTTCGACGATGTTCTGCCCGATGGCAGGCATGTTCGGATTGAGTTCGAACGGCTGGAAATGGATCTCGGCCTGCACCTCGGTGCCGAGCTGGTCCAGTGCTTCGGTCAGGCCACGCAGGCCGATGATGCACCAGGGGCAGGACACGTCACTGACGAAATCGATTTTCAGGGGAGTACTCATGGCAGGCAACCTCGCTGGCAAAATGTGCCGGAAAGGCTGCACGATACACCAATGTCACAACACCTTCGAAGGCGCCACCGCATCGATCTGCGCCCAGTGCGCCGCATCCTCGCGGTGGGCTTGCAGGTACGGCAGCACCGCCGCCAGCAACGGCGCCTTGAACGCTTCCTGGAAACGATGGGCCAGGCCTGGAATCAGCTTCAACTGGCTGCCCTGGATATGCGCGGCCAGGTGGATGCCGTGCATCACCGGCAACAGCGGGTCGGCGGTGCCGTGCACCACCAGCGTTGGCACGCGCAGCTGGTTGAGCAACGGCACGCGGCTCGGTTCGGCGAGGATCGCCATGATCTGGCGCTTCACGCCGTCCGGGTTGAAGGCACGGTCGTAGGACAGCGCCGCCTGATGCAGCAACACCTGGCGATCGTCCTTCACGTTCGGGCTGCCCAGGGCTGCAAGCAGATCCGCCTGCTGCTCCAGCGCCACTTCGCGGTTGGGCGCGCTGCGCCGCGCCAGCAATTGCACCAGGGCCGCGTTCGGCGCCGGCAGGCCTTCGGCGCCGGAGCTGGTCATGATCAGCGTGAGGCTTTCCACCCGTTGCGGCGCCATGGCCGCCAGGTGCTGGGCGATCATGCCGCCCATGCTCGCGCCGAGTACGTGAAATTGCTGGACCTGCAAGGCGTCCATCAGGCCCAGGGCGTCATCGGCCATGTCGGTCAGCGTATAAGGCGCCGACACTGGCAGGCCGAGCTTGTAGCGCAGCACCTCGAAGGTCAGGTTGGCGTTGGCCGGCGCCTGGCGCCAGGTGGACAGGCCGACGTCACGGTTGTCATAACGGATCACCCGAAAGCCTTGCTCGCACAAGGCGACCACCACTTCGTCAGGCCAGTGGATCAACTGCCCGCCCAGGCCCATCACCAGCAGCAAGGCAGGGTCGGACGCACGGCCGATGCTCTGGTAGGCAATGCTCACCTGCGCCAGGTCGACAGTTTGGGTCGGGACATTGACATCGCATCGAGACGCCGCAAAAGACGGCAGGCCGAATAAAAGAGCGGCCAGTAAAAGCAACACACGCATGGAAAACACCGAAACGCAGAACCCCAGTAGAGCGCGAGTCTGATGAAGTTTGTTCAAGCGCGCTGCCACAGTTGCATGACAGTTTGATGAAGAGTGCCCAGCGGTCATTTACGCCGGATGCCAGACAGGAATACCGCCTGACGCATCGCAAATTCCCGTGCAATGGCGACTTTGCAAGAGGAGCAGCCCGCTCCTCACGACGAGGCCCGCTGATCATGCCCCACGAACATCCCCCAATTACCCCGGCAACGGACCTGGATGACTTCAACTACACCTCCCACCTGGGACGTCTGTGGGTTGACGAAAGCCTGTTGCTCTCAGCCCTCCAACACTGGGCAGACTGCCGTCAGGCAATGCTCGATCTCATGCGCGCCATTCCGTCCCCGCAACGTCTGGTGGCGCAACTGATCCTGGAAAAACTGGACCTGGACGGCGACACCGTTGGCCTGCGCAGCACGGATAAACCCTTCATCAACGTGAACAACGCGCTTGCCTTGCTGCAACAGCGCCCTGAGGTGCCGGCCTCCATTAACCAGGACTTCATTGTGGTGGGCCTGCGCAGCACGCATCCCTTGTTTGCGTTGACGGCGAGCGAAATGCTTGAGCGCCTGGACTCGCTGGACCTGCGGGGTTTCATCACCCATGGCTGGAAACGCTACTGGGATGACCGTGCGCCACACACGCCGGTGTCGCGACGCACACGCGCCAACCAGCTGTATAAAGGCCACTTCGAAGCCGCTGCCCAAGTGGCATTCGCCCTCGGACAACTGAATACCGAGCAACTCAAACCGGCTCTGGCCAAACTGGCCTTGCCCGAGGACTCCGACAGGGCCGTCTACGCCGAGCGATTGCGCTTCAAGTGGGCCGACGGCCATTGCGTCCCTCTGCACGCGGCACTGGTGCTGACCATCGACACCGTCCCCCTCACCGCACAGTTGCTGTACACGCCCTTCAGGCAACCGGTGTTGCAGATTTTCAAGGAACGCAACGCGCTGGAAAGCTGGATGCTGGCCGAACAAGGCCAACTGATTGCATCGGACCGCCCGACACCAGCGTCGGAGATCGACTATGCGCTGATCGACAACCCCTTTACCGACGCGATGGATGCCTGGCTCGCCGACGCCGAGGCGCGCCTGCTGGCAGCGCTGACCCAAAACAGCGGCACGGACTTCGCCACACAAGGTGCGAACGCGTTGCACGCCATTGATTTGACTTACCGACAGCTGCGCGACGACGGGCTCTTCCCGGCGCCGCCTGATTCACCGGTCACGGCAGAGGCCGACGAAGAGCGCGGCAGCGAACCCACACCCTTCGGTTTACTCAGCGCCGACCTGCCGCTGGCGACACGCCTGGCCACGCTCAAGCAGCAGCGCCTGGCCCTGGAAACCGTACTTGACCCAGGGCAGGCCGACCCCCTGCGCAGGCTCAAGCCCCACATTGATGACTTGAGCGCGGCACAAAATTCGGCCGACAGCGCACTGGCCACACTGCTGGAAAACAAGACCGGCCTGCAGTTGCAGACCCTGCACAAAACCGCCTCACGCGCCAAAAGCGAACTCTACGCCGCGCGCGTCAAAGGCCTGCGCGCTGAAGCCGAGATACAACGTTTGCTCAAGCAGATCAGCCAGGACGAATACCTGAGGCTGCAGGCGGTCCTGAACCAACCCGACCGCCAGGATCGCACCCTGCCGGTTGCGGCTTGCCGCCTGCTCGTGAGCAAGCGCAGCAGCAACGGTGAATATGGCGAGACCGTGGTGCAAAGCCAGGAGCTGCAAGGCCCGCTGGCGATCATCAATGCGGCTGACCTGCAAGATCCGTCAAGCGACCACGGCGTGCTGCTCTGGTGGCCGGGCCGGTCAGGCGGGCTGCAACGCTTCGCTTCGCGAGAGGCGCTGCACACCGCGCTGTTCAACATACAAACGGATGATGCCGAGCTGAGCCTGCAACTGACCGAGGTGCTGCGCGAGGCGCTCGACTACGGTCTGCAGTCGCAGACACATCAATGCTCACAAAAGGCCGCGTTGTTGATGGAAACCGACGCCGACCCGACCGTGCTGCACGCACGCGCGGCCGAGCTGCAGGCACTGCCGGAAAAATGCAGGCTCGAATGGCAGGTGCACCGCCATGACGCGCGCGACCTTGCCTATGCGCAACTGGTCGAACAACAGCGCAGCGTCACGCTGGCCGAACAGCGGCCGCAATGGGTCAGTGAACTGTCCGACGCCCAGGCAGCCGAGGTCAAGCCAATGATCAACGCCAGTGTGGACGCGTTGCGCCGATCGCAAGTGCTGGTGCAACGCGACCTGCCGTCCGCCAGCCGCTTCAGCCAGGGCCAGGTCGACCAGCGTCTGCGCGAGGATTTCTCGCTGCTCAAGCCCTTCACACTCACCCTTGACCTTCCGGTGACGGTTGAAAAGCAACCGCTGCTGGGTTCAGGCGCTCCCGGCTCGTTTTCACCGCGCACCGTGAACAAGGCCAGTACCGCACGCAGCACGCTGACGTTGCACGAACTCGCCCTGTTCACCGTTGACGACACACTCAAGGACCGCCTGGAGTTCATGAAGGTCGAGGTGCTCAACGACGATGAGGCCGAGCGCCAGCGACTGCTGATGGGCATCACCGCCCCCTACGTCAAACGGATCATCGCGGAACTGGACGTCGCGCAAAAATATGAAGACCTGATCACCCGCACTTTCCTGGGCACGCCTGCCGCCCCCAGCTTCAGTGACGCCTACCAGCAGGAAACCCTGCTGGAAAACTGGCGGCTGCTGCTCAAACTGCAACGCAGCATTGCCAAGGTCCGCGGGCATCTCAAGGACGACGCGCTGCAGATCCTCGACATCGCCATCGACGCCAGCACCGACCAGGCCTGGCGCCAGGGCAATCGCCGGATCGTCATCAAACCGGCACTCCTTACAGTCGGAGGCAGCGACACAGAGGGTCTCAGTTCAACGCTCTTGGGCGTGACCTTTATCGAGGAATTGATCAGCGGCGTTACCCTGTTGTACTTGCCCGACCGCGTCGATGGTCAGTTTTTCTACCGTTTCGACACCCTGGAAGCGGCTCGCAAAGCGCTGTTCAACGGGTGCTTTCGCGAAGAAATGCACCAGTACGTGGCGGGGCGTGCACTGGGTGGTAAAACCGAGCAACACGCTCACCGCATCAAGCAGGCGCTGCTCGAGCACTACGACGCCATCATCGGTGTGGGCGTCGCCTGGCCAGCCTCCACCTCTCTTTCGAAAAACCTGCTCAATATCCATATGGGGCAACTGCTGGAAGCTCATCGCAACACCTCACGCTCCAACAGCGCACAGCGTCTGCGCGAATCGGCGGGCAAAGGTGCGCAGGCGATGTATTTCATAAAACTGGCCATGGGATTCGTGCCGTTTGTCGGCACGGCTATAGGCCTGTATGACGCGTGGGTGCAAGCCAACATGGCTGTCGCGGCGTTCCTGCGCGGCGATGTTCAGGAGGGTATCGACGCCCTGGCATCCAGCCTGCAAGCGCTGATCGACGCCGGCGTCGACCTGGGCACAGGGCTGGGTGTCGCCCCCGGTGCGACCCGCCCCGAGGTTCGCCTGCATCAGTTGATTCGGATCGGCCGCAGCGGGGCCCACCTGTCGCCGCCGTCATTGCGCAAGTCGTCAACCCTCGTCGAACGCTTCGCCGGCTACGAGTACGAACAACCACTATCCCTGCACGGCCTGCAACCGCACAGCGAAGGGATCTACCGCAACGTCTACCGGCACGCACGAGGGGATTTCATGCTCAGCCAGGGCCGTGTGTTTGAGGTCGAACTGGATCAAAGCCTGCACACGTTGCGCTTGAAAGGGACGCGCACCAAAACCTACAAACAGCCCATCGTGCTCGATGAGGCCGGCGACTGGAACACCCACGGCGCGGTGTACGGCACGCTGGTCAACGGTGGACTCGCCGGCGGCGGTGGTGTGCTCGGGCACCTGGCGGACCGCCTCGATCCCGTCTGGCCTGTGGCGATTCGCGAGCGCCTGCCCCTCTGGTGGACCGATCGCGCATGGCGCCAGCAACTGCGTCTGCAAGATGAAGTAATGACCCTTGGCCAACGCGTCAGCACCCAGATCAACAAAACAAAACGCCTGGAACTGCTGTACCTGAACGCTGAGGTCCAGGGCAAATCCGCCGCTCTGACGGACCTGCGCCAGTCCCTGCGAGAATCAATCGAGCTTGCCCTGCGGCATGACAGCAGCCTCGATCAACTGCCTCGGCCCGCCAGTCGTGTGGCCATTACCTTTCATCAGGCGGTGCGCCGCGCGAATGCTGCAAGCATCGTCAGAAATAACATCCAGCTTGCCAATTATGCGAGAAGGGAAATGCTGACCCGGATCGAGCAGTTCTCCGCGCTGACCATCGAACGAATCGAGATTGGCTACCTGATCGATCACGCCAGGCGACGTAAAGCCATCAGCCTCGAGATTCGCGATGCGCTCGATGATGTGGAGCGTTGCGCACACATGGCCAACACCTGGCATCAGAAAATCATGCACGACCGTAACTTCAAGTTCACCGAGACTGACCCCCGCATTCTGAGTGCTTACAAGGCGTTGGACACAGACCTCACAGAGCTTAATCACAATTTCGGCGCGGACTATCGACGTTACGCCAAAATCAGTTTCAGTCTGGAATGCTTCAATCGTTATGACGGCATCAGCGAGTTGTCCTGGTTCTATCTATTCCAACGGTCCCTCAAGAGCCATGCCGGTGTCTCGCGTGCGCTCAACCTTCACTTCCTCCTGGACCGTTCGCCCGCCACTCGCAGTGAACGCCTGGCCATACTTAAGGCCTGTATCCAGGACTACCAGAACTTCAGCCGCGATCTGAAAACCTGGAACCTGGGCTACCCACAGCACTTCGATCAGCCTCGCCTGAGTACACTTCTCGATGACGTGGAAAAAATGATCGAGCTTGCTCGCAACGACATCGGCATCACGCCCAGCCGTGCCCGAGACCCAGGACTCAAGGTCTTTACCACCGACGAAAACCGATTGCAGGTGGGTACCGAAACAATCAACCCACAGACCAGCGCCCGCCAATACATCGTCGAAGCACCTACCGGCCACGTCGAAACCTGGCACGTGGACCCGCACTCCAATCGCGCCCGCCTAGCCGTGACTGAGCGATCGGCGCCGGTTCCCGAACTCAATCCTGCGCGCTCCACCCTGGTGAATGACGCGCAGTCCCGGCTCAGCGCCGTGGACCACTACCAAAGCAAGGTCCAGAGCTATGCGCAACAGAACATGAGCCCGCTTAACCTGGAGCACATGCTTGTCAGCGAAGCTGCAGAGTTGACCGTGCGCGCCAATCGGATCGGACGTGTATCCCCAGACGAACCCATCATCGGCCAATTGCGCAGCAAGGCTGCTGAGTTGACCGTGGCCGGGCGACACCTGCGCGTCCAGCAATCGATGAGCAGTAAACAGCCTACCGGCGGCTTCCTCGATTACCTGCTTTCGCCCCAACAGGGTGATCGGCAAACGATCCGCCTGAGCAAACTGGGAGCGCGTATCGCCAACGGAAAACGCCAGGACAATCGCAGCGATTTTCTCCAGGAGTACGCCGTGCATGACCTAACCCGGCCCGGTGAGCCGGTGCTGTGGTACGTCCATGCGCATTACGACTCGGCCACAACACCCTTCGATAGCGTCGTCAAAGCGCACGTGAAACTGCCGGAGCAACGGCGACTGGGCCTGGAATGGCAAAAACAGCAGCCCGGCCATACGCCGATCTGGCGCGGCGACGTCAGCCGTGCTGTATTTATCGAACAATTCAAAGATCTGTGAGCCACGGCACGGTCGACACCCATGGGAACATGAGACAAACTCACTCTATGTGTGTTTGTCTCAAATTACCTTCATGGAAAGCCCGTGCTCGAAATCCGTCATCTCAAGACCCTGCACGCCCTGCGTGAAGCCGACAGCCTGGTCGAAGCCGCCGAACGCCTGCACCTGACGCAGTCGGCGCTGTCGCACCAGTTCAAGGAATTGGAGGAGCGCCTGGGCATGCAATTGTTCGTGCGCAAGACCAAGCCGCTGCGCTTTACCAGCGCCGGCCTGCGCCTGCTGCAATTGGCTGACGCCACCCTGCCGCTGCTGCGCGGCGCCGAGCGAGATATTGCACGGTTGGCCGGTGGCACCGCCGGGCGCTTGCACATGGCGATCGAGTGCCACAGCTGCTTTCAGTGGCTGATGCCGACCATCGACCAGTTTCGCGATGCGTGGCCGGAGGTCGAGCTGGACCTGGCCTCGGGCTTCGCCTTCGCGCCGCTGCCGGCGCTGGCCCGCGGTGACCTCGACCTGGTGGTGACGTCCGACCCGCTGGAGCTGCCGGGCATCACCTATGTGCCGCTGTTCACCTACGAAGCCATGCTGGCGGTGGCCAACCAGCACGCGTTGGCCGGCAAGTCGTACATCGTGCCCGAAGACCTGCTCAGCGAAACCCTGATCACCTACCCGGTGGAGCGCGATCGCCTGGACATCTTCACGCGCTTTCTGGAGCCCGCCGACGTGGAGCCTGCGCAAGTGCGCACCTCGGAGCTGACGGTGATGATGATGCAACTGGTCGCCAGCGGCCGAGGCGTGTGCGGCATGCCCCATTGGGCGCTGCATGAATACAGCTCGCGCGGTTATGTGAAAGCCAAGCGCCTGGGCGAGAAAGGCTTGTTTGCCACGCTGTATGCGGGGGTGCGCACCGACATGCTGGACGCGCCGTATATGCGCGATTTTCTGCTGACAGCCAAAGACACGTCGTTTTCCACGCTGGATGGCGTGAGTGCCGTGCGCTGAACATCACAATGAAACCAGGCAAGCCAGCTCCCACATTGAGCGGTGTGATAACCACGGCCTCACTCGGCCTTGAGTTCACGCCACATGTGAATCTTGTCGAAATACTCCACGCCCACCCGCACCGCCAGCGGCTCCAGGCCGTACTGGATAAAGCCGCAGCGCCGGTACAACGCAAACGCAGCGTCATTGCCGGCGGTGACGGTCAACTGGATCACTTTGAGACGAGGATGCCGGCGCGCTTCAGCCAGCGCCGCTTCCACCAGCCGACGGCCCAGGCCCTGCTGCTGATACGCCTCGATCACGTACATGCCAAACAAGGTCACCTTGTGCCGCGCCTTTTCCCGAGGCTCGAACGCCAGGCCGACAATGCCTGCAAGCAGGTCCCCGGCAAACGCGCCGAGCAGCCGGTCCAGCGGGTTGTCGAGGCGTTTTTCCCACCAGCTCAGGGGCATCGCCGCACGCTCGGCGACGCTGGAGGTAAACGCCTGGGGATAGGCGTCATACGCTTGCAGCATCAATGCGCGATAGGCTTCGGCGTCATGAGCCTGCAGCGGGCGCAGGATCATGCGCTGAACGCGGCGCGATAAAACGGCAGGATCAGGTCACGGGTCAACGGCGCCAGCTGCAGGCCACCATCGCCAGCCGGGTCAATCCAGCGGATTTCTTCGATTTCTGCGGCGGGCGTCACGGCCACATCGATGTTTACCCGGAACAGCTCGGCTTCGACGGTGAAGCCTGGCTCGTTGGCGGCGGGTGCCGAGAAGTGGCCAAGGTAGACGGCGGCGTCCGGCTCGATGCGCAGGTTCAACTCTTCGAACAGCTCACGGGCCAGGGCTTGCACGGGTTGTTCGCCAGCGTCGATCTTGCCGCCCGGTTGCATGAAGGCCTGGGTGCCGCGCTTGCGCACCAGCAGGGTCTGGCCGTCATTCCCGATCAAGAGGGCGGCGGCGATACGAATGGTTGAGGTCATGGACAGGCTGCCTTGAATGCAAAGGCGCAAGGATCACATGGCCCAAGGTTACACCGCAAATCCATGCGGGAGAGGGCTTGCTCCCGACGGCGGTATGGCAGTCAGCTTACCTGGAACTGACCCGCCGTCATCGGGCGCAAGCCCCCTCCCACACGTCAATCGGCTGGAGCCTTGATGAACACGCTGTACCGCGCGCCTTCCATCGTCTCGAACGCAATCAACTTGTCCACCAACGGCAAATTGAGCGACTTGCCCGCATTGAGCAGCAACATGCCGTTGTCTGCATTCAGGTTGCGCGCCAGCACCATGCCCTCTTCCAGCTCGCGGGTGCCCAGCACCTTGACGTTGGGATCGCCCAGGGTCACGTCATTGAGGTAGGTGGCGCAGACCCGCACGAAGTCTTCCACCAGATTGGGGTCGTAGAGCCGCCCGGCGTATTTGCGGATGTACAGCAACGCTTCGTCACTGTTCATCTGGCGCTCCAGGATCAGGCCCTTTTGCAGCTCGATAAAGTCCACCGCCAGCTTGAGCAAACGCGAACCCGCAGGAATAGCATCGCCCTTGAGGTGGTCGGGAAACCCGCTGCCGTCCCAGCGTTCCTGGTGATGGCGGATCAGCCGTGCGGCGTCTTTCATCGGCTCCAGGGTCATCAGCAGCGATTCGCTCTGGCTCGGATAGGCACGATAGCGTTCGCGGTCGGTGCTGTGCAGCAGGTCCGAGGGCGCGGCGGTCATGCTGTCGCTCCAGCTCAGCTTGCCGATGTTGTAGAGCGCGGCGGCCATGGTCAGGTCGCGGTTGCTGGCGCTATCGACGCCGTGGGACACACACCAGGTGCGCACCAGCTCGATGATTTGCCGGTTGGTCTGCTTGGCGCGCGGCAGGCGCAGGTTGGCCAGCAGCGAAAACACCTCGGTGCCGGTGGCGTAACTGTGCTTGAGCTCTTCGTAGGCCAGGTCGAGCATGTCGGCGGTTTGCTGCAACTCACTGGTGCGCGCTGCCACGCGTTTTTCCAGGGACACGTTGAGCTGTTTCAGCTCTTCGTTCTGCTGCTGGATCAACTGCTCCAGGCGCGCGCGTTCACGCTCGGAGTGTTGGTGTGCCAGGGATTGGCGCAGGGCCAGCAGCAGTTCCTCATCCTTCCAGGGTTTGCTCAGGTAGCGGTAGATCTCGCCTTCGTTGATGGCTTTGACGATCAGGGTCAGGTCGGTTTCGCCGGTCAACAGGATGCGCACGGTGTGCGGGTATGCCTGATGGATATGCGCCAGCAGCGAGGCGCCGTCCATGTCCGGCAGGCGCGCGGCGCTCATCACCAGGTCGACGGGATGACTGGCCAGAATGGCCAACGCCTCAGCGGCACAGGTCGCGCTGTGCAGCGCAACAGGCTCCAGGCGCAGCAACTGCGTGAGGCGCTGCAACACATCGGGGTGGGCATCGATCAACAGCACCACCGGGCGCTCGGCCTCGGTGAACGTAACGGACTCTCCCATGGAATACCTCGGATCGTCGGTGTGCGCTCCTTACGGTCTGGGCAACTGCCTCCTGGCGGACAGTGAAGAGTTTAGTTGGGTTTTCATGAACTGAACCGAACGAGGCGGAGCGTTTGAGACATTCAGTAATATCCAGACTTTGCAATTGCTTACAAATACCGCCAACCTGCGCCCGCCCGACGCACGGCCTGCACCACCCTGCGCGCGCCTGTCCCTACTAAACAATTTGTTCATAGAGCCCGCTGCCATGCTGAACGGACGCGACCCGCGCATCGATTTCTTTCGGGGCCTGGCGTTGATCTTCATTTTCTGGGATCACGTCCCCCACAATCCCCTCGGTCAAATCACCTTGCGCAACTTCGGCTTCAGCGACGCCGCCGAAGTGTTTGTGTTTCTGGCCGGTTACGCCTCGGTGCTGGCGTACGGCAAGGTGCTGCAACGCGAGGGGTACTGGATCGCCGCGTTGAAAATCCTGCGGCGCACCTGGGTGCTGTACGTGGTGCATATCTTTTTGCTGGCGATGCTGATGGGCATCGTGTTTTTTGCCAACAGCCATGTGGAAACCCGCGACCTCGTGGCGGAGATGGGCCTGACGCATTTCGTCACCCACCCGCAACAGGCGCTCACCGATGAATTGCTGCTGCGCTTCAAGCCCAACCTGATGGACCCGTTGCCGCTGTACATCGTGCTGCTGGCCGGGCTGGCGCTGGCGTTGCCCCTGATGATGCGCATGACCTGGGCGGTGATGGCAGTGTCGGCCACGGTGTACCTGATGGCGCCCTGGATGGGCTGGAACCTGCGGGCGATTGCCGACGGCGTGTGGTACTTCAACCCGGTGACCTGGCAGCTGTTGTTCGTGTTGGGCGGTGCAGCGGCGATTCACGCCAGCCGACCGCGTCCGGTGCACACACGACCGCTTGCCAGGCAACCGCTGTTCGTACTGGCGGCGCTTTACACGCTGATCGCCGGGGTGATCACGCTGGCCTGGCGCTGGCCCGAGATCCACGATGCGTGGATGCCAAGCGCCCTGAGCGACCTGTTGTACCCGATCAGCAAGACCGACCTTTCACCCGTGCGCCTGCTGCATTTCCTCGCGCTTGCCTACGTCACCGCCAAGCTGCTGCCGGGACGTGGCTGGACGCAAAACTGGCTGGCCCGGCAAACGTGCCGCATGGGCCGTTATTCGCTGGAGGTGTTCTGCCTCGGCGTGCTGCTGGCGCCGTTGGCCGACATGGTCAACGCGCTGACCGGAGATACCGCGACCCTGCAAATTGGCACCGCGTTGGCGGGGGTCGCGCTGATGGCGGCACTGGCCGCATGGCTGGAATTCAATAAACGCCTGAATCAACCGGAGCAAGGTCGCGAACCGCTAAATACATAGCCCCGGCAACCAAAAACGACGTGCTCCCATTAGCCTTCAACTCAATGCGAAGGCGAGCACACGTGACCACCTACAACCTCCTCAACGACCTGTCCGGCAATCTGCAATCGAGCACAGAATGGGGCCAGCAACAGGCGCTGGAACTGATCCAGCGCAACGTGGTACAGGCCATGCACACGCTGAGCGCACAAGAGCAGGCCGACTACCTCACATTGCTGCGCGAAGCACAACAGGCGCTTGCCGACCTCGAAGCCAAGAAGGCCGCGCTGATTTCGGCCTTCAAGACCGAAGGCATGACGCAGTTGCGCGCCAGACTCGATGGCCGCGATCCCGAGCAACTGCACTTCGAAACCGACTACCTGCAAAAACGCGAGCAACCCTTCCCCCTGGACCCGCCGGTGCGTGTACCGGAATCGCGGCCGCGCCGCGCCTATGACGAATGGCGCCATACACTGCACACCAAACGTGTCACGTTGTGGGAAGCCGCCTGCCTGAACTTCGGCTTCACCCATTCCGTCATACAGGACTCAGGCTATAGCCTGGTGGAGTCGAGCAGAATTATCGGCCCCGGTAAGCCGCTCGACGCCCTGGCATTCATCAACATTGCCCGCGAACTGAACCTCGGGGGCCAGTTGCAAGTGCGCCTGCAGACGGCCCTGGCCGTCAATGGCAATCTGCGCAGTCTGTTCGTTAGCGCGACCCGGGCCATGTTGCGCTTCGAGCTGCTGGAATCATGGCGTACCCGGGCCGCCACCGGCCTTGCGCAATCGATGTACGACACCCTGCGCAACGCCCTCGAACCGGACGGCCCGCCGCTGGATTTCGACACCCTGAACCTCAACGGCGCGCCCACCCCCATCGTGGCCGTGCCCTTCGTACCCTGGGAAACCTCGATCCCGTTGCCACTGCTGGTGATCCGCGTCGCCAGCCTCGGGGTGGTGTCATATTTCCCCCTGCGCCCCGGTGGCGCGTTCCGTTATCACGCGGATGCCAAGGGCGCGAACAGCAGCCTTCGCCAGCAACTCAAGACCAGTCATCAGCAACAGGACCTGGGCTGGTTTTCCCGGCAGTTGCCCCTGATCGGTATGTCGGTGTTCAAGCCACTGCTGACCCAGGAGCCGCGTCCCGAGGGCATGAGCTGGCTGGCCTCAAAGCTGTATGACGGGTTCCACGAGGTCTTCCCGGAACGTACGCTGGACAGCGTGCGCTTCTCCGCCGACGCCAAGACCGGGCGCACATTGTCACTGGTGAACACATTGGTCGGGCGGCATATCCAGCGCTATCAGACCGACCTGTCCAGCCTCGCCACCACCCGCTCGGAAGCCGACTGGAAGGCGCTCAAGGATGGCGTCGCAGCGGTCGCCGGGGAGATCCTGCAACTATTGCTGACCCCCATGCCCGGCGGTGTCACCGGGATGAACCGGATCATGCAACTGGCGGTGATGGGCAGCATGACCTACAGCCTTGGCCAGGGCCTGGATGCGGCGGTCAAAGGCGAAGCCGGCAGCTTCGCCTCGGCGCTGTCGGATGTCGCCGATCTGGCCATCAGCGGCCGATTGATCGGCGTGGCCGGACGCGCCCATCGACGGCGGATGCTCAACTACCTCGACAGCCTGGGCAACCCGCGCAAGGTCACGCGCGCCGACGGGGTCGATGAGTTGTGGCGGCCCCACGCCCAGCCCTATGCCCATGCGTCGCAGCACCTGCTCGACGGCCGCGAAGCGGACTCGCTGGGCCTTTATCACGTGCAAGACCGCACCTATGCCAAGCTGCACCATGCCGACCAGACCCGGGTGGTCGAGGTCAGCCACGACGCAAACACCATGCGCTATGTGCTCAGGCACACCAACGGCGGCCTATACACGCCGCCGATCATTTTCGAGCCGGCCTTGCAGGCGTGGGTCTTCGACCTGAATAACACCCACACCCTCTCCGACCCCCAACTGCTGCAACGCATGCTGCCCAATGGCTCGGACATCATTGCGGTTGCCGATCTGGAACTGATGCTGCGCAGCACAGCCACCACCCGCACGACCCTGGACGCCGTGTGGAGTGCGCAGCCTGCCCCGCTCAACCTGATCGAAGGGGTGCGGCGCATGCAGGCCGACCAGGCGATTCGGCAGATCGCCGAGCGATTCAATGAACCGGGCTACCTGCCACCCCACGCCGACGGCCTGGTGTTCAGCCTGTTGACACAATTACCCAACTGGCCGGCCGACACCCTGCTCAGCGTGCGCGACGAACAAGGCAGGGTGATTGAAACCTACAGCCCGTCGGCCAAGCTCTCCGCCAAACCGCACAGCGTAAATCTCACCCGGCAGGAAGACGGCCGCTACGCCGATGTCGACAACCAGCGTCTGCCGCCCGGTACGCTTGACCCGCTGCTGCGCCTGATCATACGGCAACAGCCCGCCACCTCGACCCTGGGCAAGGACGCTGTGATTACCCATACCGAAGGCCAGCGTATCCAGGCCGTGCGCCAGCAGGTGGCGACGTTGGCCGGCCACGAACGCACGACCCTGTTCAGCACCGTGGTCAACTACGACGGTTACGAAAAAACCGACCTGGTCCCCCCCGCCGAGGCCCGCCGCTTCTTGCCGCTCAAGGCCTCGCCACGGCTGGTGGCGCCTGCCCCCTTGCTGAAAAAACTGCGCGACCTCAACCGCCCGCTCGCTCCCACAACCCTTGAGCGCCTGCTGGAACAGCAACCCCTCACGGCCCGTCAGCAAACCGCCTACTTGCAACACGGCACCCTGCCGGTCGAGTTGCGCGACCTGATAGACCAACAGCGCACCGTGCTGCGCATCGACGCGGTGATTGACGGCCTGTACCACCCACGCGACTACGCCGAAGACACTGACCAGTGGGCGAGGGAATTTGCCGCGGCGCTGATTCGCAACACTCTCAAACGCCCATTCGTCATTACCGAAACAGGGGGCCAAACCCCCTATATCTCCACCGGGCCCGACGACCTGACCGTCGAATTGCGTCACTACGGCGCCGGCGACTACCGGGCCTACGACATGCGCAACGGCGGCGAGATTCCGGTGGCGCCCGTCGTCGACAGTTTCTACCTGGCCATCGGCTCGGTGCTGCAACCCCATGAACGCCAACTGCTGGGGATGACCAGTGCTAGCGATGCCAAGGGTTTGCGCAAGACACTGGGCGACTACATGGGCGCCCAGCGCAGCCCCGACAGATTCGTCAGCCTGGTCGACCGCTCGTTGGTGCAATACGAACAACAACCGAAGCTGCCGCCGGACATGAAGCCCGCGACCAACGGCGTCTTCGAGTTCAACACCCGGGTCTACCTGCCCTTGCTGGGCGCGCTGTATCAGATCATGTTCGATAAAAACCTGTTCAAGTGGCGCCTGGTCCATCCTAAAAAATCCGGTGTCAACACCCCCACCCTCGAGCAGAACGGCGAGGGTGCCTGGCGCCTGTCGAGCGACAACCCCATGACCTGGGACGACCACAGCCTGCTCTATCGCCTGGGCAATCAGCAGTACTTATTCACCCAGGAAATCGCCGGCAAAATCATGGCGTTGACCGACACGTCCCCCGAAGCCCTGCGTCAGGTTCACTGCACCGCAAAGCCCGCGCCCCCACTACTGGCCGACACCTGCAAACGCTTCAAGATCGATCACGAAATCCAACTGTTCATCGAAGCAATGCGCACCGACCCGACCGCCGCGCCTGCGCGCCCCGAGCTGCAATTACTGGTGCTGACCGCGATCAAAGGCTGGCCGGCCGACCATGTGCTTCAAATTGTCGACAACGAGCAGCGCGTGCTCAAACAATACCCGGACAGCAATCTGCCAAACGTCCAGGCCGTCAAGGTGACGGATCAGGCTTACAACAGCGGCAAGCTGCTTCCAACCGTGCTCGAGCACGACAAAGTGTGCGCAGGCCTGCTGGGCGAGACGCCCACTTCCCACGACGAACGTCTGTTCAAGCTGGTGGAAAAAATCCTCTCGTTCACCGAGCAGGAACGCGCAAAACTGCTCAATTCAATCTATGCACGCAGCGAACGCGATGGCTCCGAGCAAGTGCAGCGCCTCAAGGCCAAGTACCCGAGCCTGCCTGCCAGCACCGCCAAGGTCATCCTGGGTCACGCGACGTCCCGGGAACTCAAGCAACTGCATGAAAAAAACCAGGTGGGCCTGCGGCTCTCGGAACAGGCTCGCCTGTCGAGCCACGACCTGCGGTTGAACCGGGCCTTCGAAGGCCTCTACCTGCCCTCCTGCGCCAACGCGGACAGCGACAAAATCGCCTTGAACCTGCTCAAATCCCTGCCGGACTGGCCAAAAAACCTGCGTGTCGATATTCATCAAGACACCTACCAGGGGCCATTGCTGGAAAGCGCGGGGCACCTGGACGGTACATCGCGCCGTCGGCTGGCCCGCAGCAACCGTGCGTATCAAGCCTATGACGCTCAAGGTGGCACGCTGGGCAGTGCGTCGAACTCACTGCTGGAGGCGTTGGCACATCTTCTGTCTGACAGCGAAAAGGCGTCCCTGGGCATCACCGAGCAGGGTGACGTGTCAGTCTGGCGCGAGCAGATCGTCGCCCTGGCCCTCGGCCGCCGCATTGAAATCAAAGGCTGGCTGGACCTGCCCCACCTGCAGCCCTGGATGCAGCCACCCCTGCACGTCGACCGCTCGTTTCTGGCGTACCCGATATGGGGATTGCGCTGGCTTTCCGGCGGTAATGGCGCACCCGACCTGATCTCCAGGGCCCGCGAGCTGTACCCCAGCCTGAGCAGGCGCGAAGCCCGGGCCGTTATCCGCTCGATGAACCTGAGCGAACCCGCCGCGCTGATCGAACTGGACAGGCGCAAGGCCGAATACGACGCCATGGACACCGAACTGAGGCGCTGGGCGCAAGCCCCTCAGTCGGACAATGGCCCCAACGACCTTCTCGAACTGCAAAGGGAAAACCGCCTGTTCACGGCCGAACTGCTTCGCCAGGCCTGGCGGCGCGATGGCCGGCATACCTACGTGCACGACCTGTTCTTAATACCCTCGCTGGAGCTGCGGATAGACCATGGTGGACTGCCTCCCGCCTTGTTCCTGGCAGGGTTGACCGGCTTCGCCCACATTGAGCACCTGGCACTCCAGGGCAGCGCGTTTCCCGACAGCGCCGACCTCTTTCTGCAAAAGTTTCCGGGGCTCAAATCACTGCACATCCGGTGCGGCATGACCGAACTGCCCACCGCCATCACCGACATGACTCAACTCATCTCACTGGACCTGTCCTACAACCAGTTGGTGCTGACCGAAGAATCGTCGGCACGCCTGGCCAACATGACCCGCCTGCGATACCTCGACTTGAGCCACAACAGGCTCGCCATTGCGCCCAACGTCAGCCGGCTCAGTGAGCTGCGAAAACTCAACCTGCGTAATACCCGGATTACCCAGTGGCCTTCCGGCACCTGGCAACTGACTCAGCTGTGGTCTCTGTTCCTGGAAGACAACCTGATCAGCAGCGTTCCCGAGCAGGTGTTCACGGGCCCGCGGTCAATGACCGAAGGCGAGACCTTCCTGCATGGCAACCCGCTGTCCGACACCGCCCGCCGGCGAATTCGCTACGCCGTGGCTCCCAGGCCCATCAACGTGGACGCGCCGCAGGCTACGCTGCACAACACGCCGGAGTCTGACGACATCAACCTGTGGCTCACCGGCGTCCCCGCCACCGACATAACCGAACGCAGCTGGTTGTGGGAGCAGTTGCGCGCCAATGAAGAAGTACGCGCCGACGATGTGTTCCAGGTACTCCGGGACCTGCCAGAGACGTTCGCCTACAAGGCCTCGACCGACGCCAGGCAAGCGCTCACCACTCGGGTCTGGACCTTGCTGCAGGCCATGGGCGATTCCACCGAATTGCGCAACAACGTGTGCCTGAACACCTATGGGGCCGGGACGTGCGGTGACAGTGCACTGCTGGCCTTTACCAATATGGAACTGGAACATCGGATCCACCAGTCCAAGTCACTGAGCCGCACCTACGAAAGCGACCGGGCGTTGATCGCCTTGTCCACCGGGCGCTTCTACCTGAACCACCTGGACCATATTTCCGACAAGTTCATTCATGCCCGAGAACTGGCTGGCCAAGAGGTTGACCCGGCTGAGGTCACGATTTTTTTCCGCGCGCGCCTGGCCAAGGAGTTCAACCTGCCCTTTTACCCACTGGAGTTGCTGTACACCGTTGAAAGCTACGTGACCCCCGCAGTGCTTGAAGACGCACGCACTCAACTGCAGCGTCTGGGCAAAAGCCCGGCCTTGCAGGAATGGCTGCTGATGGAAGCGTTCTGGATAGAGTACTTGACCAAGAGTCACCCGGAGCCCTTTGCTACCGTGAAAGAGACCATCGAATACAAAGTGCAGTTATTGGAAAAACAACTGCCATCTAAGCAGTCGGACGAATACCTGGAGCGACGTCAGTCACTGGTTGACCTGGAGAACGACGAACACAACCGCCTGGTGCGCCAGCTCACCTTGGCCACACAGGCCGCATTGCGACGTGTGAGCCAAGCGTCCGAGTAATTTTTCACACAGCGCCGCCAGCGACTACGCTTCATTCAGGTCCAATCAATCGGCGTGAAGGGATCAATCGACTATGGGCGCTTTATGGCAAACCGATTCGAACAAAGCTGCGGTAGACACCGACAGCGCGGATCAGCCGCCCTTGCCACAAGGCCCCCGCTCGCGAGCGCAATGGTGGCGGCTGATGTGGCTGGTGGTGGTGATCGCGCTGGTGGCGCTGGGGTGGTCCGCGAGCAACGAAATGCGCACCTCGCGCTTGCAAGCCGAGCACTTGAGCCCGTTTGCCGCGTCGCTGGATTACCGCGTGGAGCCCGGTGCCAGCGACGCGATCATCTACCCCGGCGCCGGCCCTTTCGATCAGCGCCTGGGCTACAGCGCGCTCGATGAATTCCTGCCACGCCTGCTCAAGCGCAACTACCTGATCGCGGCGCAGGCGCGCTTCTCCCCGGCCTTGATGGCTTACGCCCAGCGCGGGCTGTACGTGCCCTACGCCGAAAAAGTCCAGGCCGGTCTGAGCCTCACCGATTGCCACGCTGAGCCGCTGTACAGTTTTACTTACCCGCAACAGCTGTATGCCAGCTTCGCCGCGATCCCCCCGCAGGTGGTGCAAAGCCTTTTGTTTATCGAAGACCGCGACTTGCTCGATCCCCAACACCCCACGGCCAATCCGGCCGTGGACTGGCCGCGCTTCGCCAGGGCTGCCGGGTCGCAGGTGGCCCGGCTCCTGCATCTGCCCGGGCAAACGGCCGGCGGCAGCACCCTCGCCACCCAGTTGGAAAAGTACCGCCATTCGCCCGACGGCCTGACCCTGTCGGGCGGCGAGAAAATCCGCCAGATGATTTCCGCCAGCGTCAGGGCCTATCAACCGGGGCCGGACACCCTGGCCAGCCGTCAGAACATCGTGCGCGACTACCTCAACACCGTGCCGCTCTCGGCTGTGCCGGGGCACGGCGAAGTGCATGGCATGGCCGAAGGTTTGCGGGTGTGGTTCGGCGCCGACTTCAATCAGGTCAATGCGCTGCTGGCTGACGATGCACCGCAGGACCTCGCGCCAAAAGGCCTGGCCCTGCGCCAGGTGCTGTCGCTGATGATCGCCCAGCGGCGGCCCTCGCACTATCTGAACAAGGGCCGTGACGAACTGGCGCAATTGACCGACAGCCATATCCGCCTGTTGGCCCAAAGCAAGGTGATCGACCCGGCGCTGGCCGCGGCCGCACTCGCCAGGCATGTCACCTACCGCGACTGGCAACAGCAGCCGACGCTGCAGCCGGTGGACACCAACAAGGCCATCACCGTCGCGCGCAGCCGCCTCGCCAGCCTGCTCGACCGCCCGCTGTATGACCTGGACCGCCTCGACCTGGCCGCCAGCAGCACCCTGCAATACGACCTGCAAACCCAGGCCACCGACTACCTCAAGCGCCTGGCCGATCCGACCTTCGCCGGGCAGATCGGCCTGCTCGGCCCGCGCCTGCTCACCGCGCAAAGCACGCCCCAGGTGCGTTACAGCTTTACCTTGTTCGAACTGACCCCAGGCGGTGCGCGCGTGCGGGTGCAAACGGACAACACCGACCAGCCCTTCGACATCAATCAGAGCAGCAAACTGGAACTGGGCTCTACCGCCAAACTGCGGGTGCTGACCACCTACCTGCAGATCATCAGCGAATTGCACGGGCGCTACGCCGCGCAACCCGCCGAGGCGCTGAAAAAAATAGCGGTGACCGAACAGGATGCGTTGTCGCGCTGGGCCCTGGATTACCTGATACGCAACCCCGAGCGCAGGTTGTCGAAGATGCTCGACGCGGCCCTCGACCGCACCTATTCGGCCAATCCCGGCGAGGCGTTTTTTACCGGTGGCGGCCTGCACCGCTTTCACAACTTTCGCAACGAGGATAACGGCCGCAACCCGTCCTTGCGCGATGCGTTGCGCGAGTCGATCAACCTGCCATTCATTCGCCTGATGCGTGATGTGGTGCGCTACGTCACCTACGCCAATGAGAGCACCAGCGCGCAATTGCTAAAGGACGACAGCGACCCGCGCCGCCAGGAATACCTGGCCAGATTCGCCGACCGTGAAGGCAGCGCGTTTCTGCTCAAGTTCTGGAAAAAATACCGCAACAAGGACACCCAGGCGCGGCTCGACACGTTCATGGACAGCCTGCACCCCACCGCTATCCGCCTGGCCGCCGTGCACCGTTACCTGCTGCCCCGGGCCAGTCAGGAGAACTTCAACAGCTTCGTGCGCGCGCACCTCAAAACCGCCGACACGCTCAGCGACCAACGCCTGGCCACGCTCTACCAGAGCTACGGTCCCGGCGCCTACGACCTGCCGGACCAGGGCTACATTGCCAAGGTGCATCCGCTGGACCTGTGGCTGCTCGGCTATCTGTTCAACCACCCCGAGGCGACCTTCACCGAGGTGATCAAGGCCAGCGAGTTCGAGCGCCAGGAAGTCTACAGCTGGCTGTTCAAGAGCCGTCACCAGAGCGCCCGCGACAGCCGTATTCGCACCATGCTGGAGATCGAAGCCTTCCTCGACATCCACCAGCGCTGGCAGGCCGTGGGCTACCCGTTCGATCACCTGGTGCCGTCGCTGGCCACCGCCATCGGCAGTTCCGGCGACCGCCCCGCCGCCCTCGCCGACCTGATGGGCATCATCCTCAACGACGGCGTGCGCCTGCCCGTGGTACGTATCGACCAACTGACCTTTGCCGCTGGCACCCCTTACGAAACACACCTGGTCAGCGACCCTGACCGCGCGCGGCGGGTACTGCCCAGTGAAGTCGCCACGGCGTTGCGCGGCGCGCTCTCGCAAGTGGTGGATGCTGGCACGGCCAAGCGCGTGGCCGGCAGTTTCAAACTGGCGGACGGCACGCCACTGTCGATGGGCGGCAAGACCGGCACCGGCGATAACCGCATCCAGGCCATGGGCGCCGGCGGGCGCCTGATCAGCTCAAAAGCCGTCAATCGCACCGCGACCTTCGTGTTCTACATCGGCGAGCATCACTTCGGCACACTCACCGCGTTCGTGCCCGGCGCATCGGCCGAGCATTTCACCTTCACCTCAGCCTTGCCGGTGCAGGTACTCAAGGGCATGGCACCGATCCTCACACCGTACCTGCAACCCGGCGCGAACACGCTGTGTGTGGCGCGCTGAAAAAAGGGTGGCATCCCGGTAGTTTTCAGCGCTGAAATGTTGACCGTTAGGCACGCCTAACCGACTAATTTTTAAGCTTATTTCAGGCGTATCGAGTGAATAGACTCAGGTGCTCAACTGGTCTATTCAGGTTCACATCATGCCTACTGATTTATCCGCAGCCCCGTTCCAGGGCCGCCATGTCGAGCTGATCCAAAACGCACTGCCCGCGTGGATAAAAAACACTAATCCGGCCCGTATCCAAACCCTCCAGCGCGATGGCCTCGGAACGCCGGTGCCCTACCCCAGGGCCTCGCCCGCACAGCATCAAGCGCTCAAGACCGCCGTTGCCGAGCATTGGCAGGCCCAGACGGCGCTGGATAAACGCCTCGGCCCGCTGAACGACCTGCGCGCCTTTGCCGAGTCGTTGCTCAAGGGCGCGCTGCTGCCCCACTACGGCGAAGTGGATGTGCGCAACACCTCGCTGCGCGTCTATGTGGACGCGCCTGTGGCCTGGTGGTCAATCAACCTCAAGGGCGGTGTACAAAGCAAGACCCTGTCATTGCTGGACATGGCCCTGCATAACTTCGCCGCCGACGACCGCTTCGTCGACCATGCCTTCATGGGGCCGGAAGATGCCCGGGGCCAGCGCCAGATCCTCTCGATCCGGCATCAGAGCACTGCGCAAAAACTCACGGTCGATAACTTCAAGGCGATCTGCCGCGCGTTGGATATCGGCGCGAGTTACCAGGCCGAACTAAGGACTGTTCTGGGCTTCGATCAACCGGCAGTGGCCAGCGTGGTGCGCGCTGAAGTGGTCAGCCAGCTCAAGGCGGACCTGCGCAGCAGCGCGCACCTGGGCCTGCACAGCGATCATTTGCCGGCCGATACGCATCACGCGCTGCTGGGCTTTATCGACAACCCGGCCAACCTAACACTCGATGGCCAGCGTTTGCGCTGCTACTCGCTGAGCGTGGCCGGCAGCCCATTGGCCGGGGTCATGCTGTTCACCAGCAACCCGGAGCAGCGCCAAGCCCACGGGCGCGTCATCGCCTGGGTGCCCCAGGACCCCGAACACCCGCTCAAGCAATACGCCTCGCCCAAGGCCTTTGTCGAAACGCTGACGCGGCAGTTACGCAGCGGACCCGACTACCCGGTATTTTTCAGCCAATTCGTGGCACACGCCGAGCGCGGTGCCTTCTTCGCGCAGGTGAAAGCAGGTAGCAACCTGAAGTTCAGCCTGCTGGACATCACCCAGGACACCGCCCACCGCGCGGACGACCCGAAGAAGGACAATCCCTGGCACTACCTGTACCGGGTCAAGCTGAACAAGATCGTCAATGACGCCCGCGAACTGGCGGTGTCTACTGCCTACGTCGACCGGCTGGCGCGCTGGGCGTGGTGGGACAACCTGGAGAAAATCCTCTCGGATGTGCTCAACGCGGCGCTGTTCGTGGCCACGCCCTTTGTGCCGGTGCTGGGCCAGATGATGCTGGTCTACAGCGTGTATCAACTCTGCGACGAAGCATTCGAAGGCCTGCTCGATTGGGCCCAGGGCCGGGGCGCGGAGGCTGCCGAACACCTGTTGGGGGTGGCGGAAAGCCTGGTGCAGTTCGCGGTGTTCGCCGGTGCCGGCAAGGTCGGCGAAGTGATCCGCCCGAAACTCTCGGCGTTTGTCGAGGGCATGCATCCGGTGCCATCGACCGGGGGCGAGCTCAAGCTGTGGAACCCGGACCTCGCACCCTACGCCCACCCCGCAGACAGCTCGACAGAGGGGCTGCGCGCCTTGCAGGACCGTCACTACAGGGTGCGCCACGACGCCGAGGCGAATGAGCATCGCATCGTGCACCCCACACGCCCGGACGCCTACCAGCCGCGCGTCGTGTTCAATGCCGACGGCGCCTTCGTGCATGAAGGCGAGCAGCCGCAACGCTGGGACAGCCAGACGCTGATGCGGCGCCTGGGGCCACGGGTCAAGGGCTTCAGCGACCAGCAACTGGAAGACCTGCGCATCGCCAGCGGCACCGATGAAGGCACCCTGCGCGGCCTGTACCGCTACAACGAACCGACGCCGCCGCTGTTGGCCGCCAGCCTGGAGCGTCTTGAAGCTCAGGTGTTTCCCGAGGCCGTCAGCCGTAAGGTGCGTGCCGGTGAACCACTGCCCAACGGGCCATCGTCGGACTGGTTCCCACAACTCATCACCGAACTGCCGGGTTGGCCCCGGGACAAGGCGCTCAGCGTGTACCTGGACGGCGACCCGTCCGGCGCCGCCCTGACCTTCGGCAATGCCGAGGCTACCGAGGCCGATACGCTGACGCTCAGCCAGTCCCAGGCGCTGTCCGGCAACTTGCCGGATCGGGTACTGGCCTACCTCGATGAAGACGCAGTCGGCACCTTGCTCGCTGGCGACATTGCGCCACAGCATCAGGTGCAAGCCTTGCGTGATCAACTCGCCGACCGGGTGCTACACAATGCTCCCGAGATCACCGACAAAATCTATCAAAGCTGGCAACTCACCGACGACCCGAGCCTTGTTACCTTGCGCGAACCCTTCGACTACCTGGATTCCAATACCGCGCGCACCCTGCTCGCCAGCGCCACCCCGCCCGAGCGCGAAGCACTCAGCCAGCAGCAATTGCCGCTGCGCCTGCGCAATCAGGCACGGGAACTGGCGTTTGCCAACGAATCGGCGCGGGCCTACCAAGGGTTTGACCAGCCCGCACCATTGCCACTGGCGTCCGAGCGCCTGGCGCTCAATGCCCTTAAGGTCCACAGCGACACGTTTGGCAAGATGCGCCTGGAAATTCGCGAGCAGTCGGCCACTGGCAAGGTGCTCTGTGCAGTCGGACCGCTGTCGGCCGAGACGCGCATATTGGTGCGCAATGCACGGGGTTATCTCTTCGTCGATCCCGCCAACCCGCAAGCCGCCACGCGCACCTCGCTGTACCGGGCGATCCTGCAGGCGCTGCCATCCGAGCAGCGCAATGCGCTGGGCTTTGAGCTGGGCGAAGGGCGCGCGCTCAAACAATGGATCAAGCAGCGTGTGGCCTCCCTGGCCGAGCGCCGGGTAGTCCTCGCCGAACCGCCGGTGCCCGTTGTCCAGACGCGCGAAACCGGTGAGTTACTCGGTGGTCCCGTGCTCAGTCGCTGCACCGGCGCAACCGCGCAAACCCGACTTGAGCACGCACGGCAGACCTTGCAATTGCTGTTCCCGAGCATGACCGAGGAACGCGTGAGCCTGTTCCTGGAGGAGGTTCCGGAGTTTGACCTGAGCGACACGCTCAAAGCCCTTGAAGCAGAAAAGCAGTTGCTGCATGTCGAGCTGCAAAACTGGAAAGACACCTTCACGCTTAACATCGACAGCCTGAACGCGGACCTCAATATTCGTACGTCCAAGAAGCTGGTTGCGCAACTGCTCGAGCGCTGCTGGGCTGATCGGTTCGCCGACTACACCGACGGTTGGGGCCATGTGCAAAAAGGCGCCGTGCTGCGTTTCAACCACCTGCCCTTGCCGCCCAGGCTGCCCACCCTGAGTGCCAGTTTCGAACACGTCACGGTGTTGGAGGCCACCCACTGCGAATTCGGCGATGCCCACAGTGACTTCCTCAAACATCTGCCCTCGTTGCGTGGGCTCAACCTGGCGAACAACCGTCTTACGCGGGTGCCCAAGGCGTTGCGAAACATGCGTTTCCTGCGCGACCTGAAACTCTCTGGCAATCGCATGGCGCTAAACGACGACGAGCTCGCACAGTTGAAAACCATGAAGCACCTCAAAAGCCTGGACCTGAGCAACAACCCTTTGCAACAGGCACCGGACATCAGCAGGATGCCCGGACTGCGCATGCTGGCCCTCTCCAACACACAGGTGGACAACTGGCCCAGTGGGCTGTTTGCGCATCCGCGCGGCGATGAGTTCATCCTTGAACTGCACGGCACGCGCATCAACCACCTGCCCGAGGTTGCAGAGGGCTCGGCCCAGGCCAGGCTCGTGGCGCGCACACGCCTGGACCGGCGCACCCTCAACGAGGAGTCACGCGAGCGTTACGAAACCTACCGCAATGACGCAGGCCTTGACCCCAACCGCACCTATGAGCCGCGTGGTTCCAACGCGTTCTGGCTCGAAGGCATGGAGGCCTCCAAACGCAGCGAGTCGCAAGCCTTATGGACAGCATTGGAGCGCGAGCACGGCTCTCAGGGTTTTTTCGAAGTGATCGAGGCGTTGCAGCTCGAGCGTCAATTCGAAAACGACGGTGACCAGCGTCGCTACACCGCTAATCGCCCGCTGCTCACCCAACAGGTTTGGCGCGTGCTGCTGGCGGCCCATGAGGACAGCCCGTTACGTGAGCGACTGTTCAAGATGGCCAGCTTCCCCGGCTTGTGCCCGGATGCCGGGGCGCAGATTTTCAACGAGATGGGGGTCGAGGTGATGGTCAGCGAAATCTACCGTAACGCGCCCACCAGCGCCGAACTCGAAGCGCAACTGGTCACCCTGGCCAAAGGCAGCGCCCGCCTGAAGCACCTGACAAAGGTCGTTGGTCAGGACATCGCCTGGCGCTTGAAGCCAAAGGATCAGGGCGGCCTGGGCCAGCGATTCAGCTCGGATGTACGCGCCGGAGTGCCCGGCAAGATCGATGAAGTGGACGTTCACCTGGCGTATCAGACTTCACTGGCTGATCGCCTCGACCTGCCCTGGGTGAGTGATCACATGCTCTACCGGGTAACCGCCCATGTCAGCCCGGAACGGATCGAGCAGGCGTTTACCTCGGTGATGGCCCTGGGCGAAGGCGACGGCCTGGTCAATCAGATGCTGCTCGAACCCTGGTGGGAGCAGCACTTGCGTGATGCCTACGACAGCCAATGCAGCGACAACGAGCGCGAGTATGGCGAGCGCTTTCTGGCGCTCGATGACTTGCAGACCGAGCAGGCACAATGGGCCGGCGCCGACACCCTGGAGGCCTCCGAACGCGATCGCCTGCGCGAGCGCCTCAAAACCCTGGCCGACGCGGTGCAGGCCCCCGAAAGCGTGGTATTGACCGATGCCCCCATAAACGACGATCTGTACAACCGCTTGCTCAACGACCTGGGCTACAACCAACAGGAATGGATGCGCCGCCTGACCCGCGCCGCGTTGACAGCCGCCGCCGATCGTACCAATCGCCCACGATAGGCCAATTGCCTGCTCGAGACGCAGCTTTGCATGGGGATTTCGCGGTAACCACCCTTGGCGTCGTAGACCCTCTCAAGGAGGTCGACCTTGACGAAAGCGGTGGACCACCTGCTTGAGATAGCTGCTTTGTCCGGCATCCAGGCAGTCGTAGACCCTTCCCACATGGATCTGCGGGCTGGCCTGGGTAACAACAGGGCGTCGCCGAGCATCCAGAGAAGTGTCGATGCAAACCCTTAAGGTGGAAGGGGGGAGCACCTGCTCCCCCCGATGGATCTGCGCTGTTATCTCAAGGCACGCCCATGACCAGCACACCAGTGCCGCTGGTGGCGCCGGCGGTCGGCACGGAACCGTTGCGCCGCACCAGGGCGAAGGTCACATCGTCACCACCGACGCTGTTGGTGATATGGGTCAGGAACGAGCCGTTCACCGGGACTGCACTGCCAGCACGGACCATGGCGGTGCCCACGTTCGGGTTGCTCATCAGCAACAGGCGCGAATCGAACGAAGAGGAAGTGCCCTTGTAGGTAATGGTGATGGGCGAGTTCACTCCGCCGTCCGGGCAGGCGTAGGTGAGCCTGCGGTTGCTGACAATGGTGGTGGACAGCGGATCGGTCCCGATGGCGCGCTGCGGGACGTTGCCGAAGTTGATCTCGATCGGGGCGTTGTTGTTGATGGTGCAGGTGGACGGCGAGATGTCGAAGTTGTTGGCCGCGGTGTAGAGGACGCTCAATTGCGGCTGACTGGAATCCCAATTGTTCGAACTGGTGAGACGCAACATGCCGAGGTTATCACCGACGCGCACGTTGATCGGGTTGGCCGGAAAGTTACGCACCAGAATATAAGGGCTGACGTTGATCGGATACGTCTGTTTGTCATTGGGCAGGGTCGCGACCAGGATGCCCGATGGGACCGGGGAGTTAAAGAACCCGCCGTTGATACGCAGTCCCGTGCCATGGCCGGTGAACTTGGGACCGGGGGTCCACGGCGCGCCCGATGAATTGCCCGTCCGCCAATAGTCCTGGCCCCAGGCGGGACCCTGTCCAGGGGAGTATCGGCATTCCAGCCGTGCGCCTTCGAGCAGGATGCGCGTGCGGTCGGCGCTGAGGGTGACCGCCACCGGAACCTGCATGTTCGGGTTACCCGTAAACCAGGCGCCGCCATTGATCCGACAATCGACGGCCTGTGCGGTCGTGCTGATGCCCACCAGGAGCAGAAGCACGAGGGCGCTTTTGAGTGTTTTCATTTTCATTTCTCGTTGCTTACTCAACCCGGTACGGTCAGCGCAAACATTTCGCTTGCTGAGCCTGCCAGGAAGAGACAGGGTTATGAGTTCAAGTGCTTCAGGGCACGCCCATCACCAGCACACCACTGCCGCTGATGGCGCCCGCTGTGGGTATCGAGCCGTCGCGGCGCACCAGCGAGAACGTGACGTCATCGCCGCCGACACTGTTGGTGATGCGCGTGTGAAACAAGCCGTTGACCGGGACGGGAGTCCCCGCGTGGACCATGGCAGTGCCAACGTCCGGGTTGCTCATCAGCAGCAGGCGCGAATCGAACGACGAGCGGGTGCCCCGGTAAGTAATGGTGATGGGCGAGTTGATCCCACCGTCCGGACAGGAATAGGTCAACCGGCGGTTGCTGACAGTGGTGCTTGTCAACGGATCGGTACCGATCGAGCGCTGGTGCACGGTCCCGAAATCGACCGTAATCGCGTTGTTATTGTTGATGGTGCAGGTTGACGGCGAGACCTCGAAATTGTTGGCGGCGCTGTAAGTCACGGTAAGTAGCGCCACCTGGGAGTCGTAATTGTTTGTTGCGGTGAGACGCAACAGGCCGAGGTTGTCCCCGATGCGAACATTGATCGGGTTGGTCGGGCTGTTGCGCATCACGATATAGGGCGTGATGTTGATCGGATAACCCACACCGTTGTTAGGCATCGTGGCCAGATGAATACCGCTCGGAACCGGCGTGTTGTAGAACGACGCATTGATGCGTAATCCGGTTCCTTCTCCGGCAAATTTGGGCCCGGGCGACCAGGGCGTGCCTGCCACACTGCCCGAGCGCCAGTAGTCCTGGCCCCATGCCGGGCCACCAGGGGTAAAGCGGCATTCGAGCCTGGCGCCTTCCATCAGGATCCGCGTGCGGTCGGAGCTCAGAGTAACCGTCACGGGCACCTGCAGGTCGGGGTTGCCGTTGACCCAGGGTCCGCCATTGACCCGGCAATCCACAGCCTGCGCGGTGGTCGTAACGCCAATCAGTGCCAGGAGCACAATGACTGCGTGCATCTGCTTCATCTTGATCTCTCTTTATTCTTCGACCCAGGCAGGCCGCGGGAGCTAGGGGTAGTCCAGGGTAAACGTGGACGTCACGGTGTACGCGCCATGCCCGATGGTCTGGTCGCTGATAGCCTTGGGCTCACCCTGCACGTAGGCCTTCAGTTCGATCACATTGGCGCCGTTGGTCAGCACCTGTTCGTCGCTGGTGGCGTTCAATGGCAGTGGCTTGCTGGCCGGTGTCTCAAGGCCCACGCCGATACCCGACGCCCCGCTGCCACTGTCCAGTGCAAGCAACCCGGGCAGCTCGCGGTTTTCCCGGCCGCCGAAGGTGATGGTGACCGTGTTGCCGACGCTGGTGTCGCAGTCCTCCAGGTGCAGCCTGAAGCCCTTCCCCACCGAACGCGTGTTGAGGTAGAGGTACTTGCTGGTCAGGTCCCAGAGTTCCAGGGAGATCGCCTCGTCGCCGGGGCGGATCGTGCAGGCCTCTTCCACCAGGTTGCCCTTGAAGCTGAGGTTGTCTGCTGCCTGCGCCGTGGGCAACAGGCCGCACGCGAGCAGCAGCGCCAGCCCAGCCTTTTCAACAATTGGATGTCGCATAGACCCACTCCTACTCGTATTCGGCCAACAGCGTGGCCACCGCCGTAAACCTGGCGGGTGCCAGAATCGCGCCGGGCTGCTGTACCGGGACGACTTCAAGAGTCGGCGGCGATGACAGGCTGATGTCCATCGGCGCATTCAGCGCAAACGGCTGGTTGTTCTGGAACACCCGAATACCCAGGGCCGGCACATTGGTCTGCACCGCCGCCGTATCAAACCCGGTGGGTGTGCCCTTGATGCTCAAGCGCAGTTCCCAGGGCAGCGTGTCAGTGCCGCAACTGATGGTGTAGCCGAGCCCGCGGCGGTATTTCACGCCGTCGATGCGCTTGATCCCGACATCGCCAAAATCGACCTCAATGGTGTTGCCCGCATCGATGGTGCATGGCGGCGGCTCGTTGAGCGTTCCGCTGAACGTCAAGTTGGCCGAGGCGCCATTGCACAGGCCGACAGTGCACAGGGCGAGCAAGGCTCGCGGCGGCCAACCAGTCATGGATCGTTTTTCTTTTTGCGTACTCATTGGTAATCCACCACCAGTGTGGCGGCGGCATCGAATGCGCCGCCCGTGAGTCGGCTGCCCGCGCGTTTGACAGGCACCGCCTGCACCTGCGGGAAGTTGGGGTGGGTGAAATTCACCCGGGTATTCAACGGCCAGTCGCCGCCATTGACGAACAGCTTGACCCCAAGATCCGCCTTGCGGGTCGAGAGCACGCGTGTGTCGAACGCGGCCCCGGAGCCCTTGAGTTCCAGGGTCAGCGCATTGCTGAACGGCGAGTCGCAGGTGACGGTGTACGGCACGTTGCGCCGGTAATTCACGCCGTCCACCCGTGAGGTTTGCAGGTCATTGCCGAACGGCACATCCAGCGTGCCGCCGCCATTGATCACGCACGGCGGCGGCGCGATGATCGTTGCGCGGATGATCAGGTTGGTGTCGGCTTGCACACCCTGGCTGACTGCCCACAGCAGGCAGCCTCCCGCCAGCATGGCGCCAGCGCCGGTTAACTTAGCCATTGTTCTGCCCTTACTCATAATTGAGCCTGAAATCCACTACAGCCCTGAACGCGCCGCTGCTCAACGGCGCAGCGGTTCGCGTTGGCCGAACCTGCCAGGTGCGCGTGCTGTTACCCATCGGCAGTAACAAGGGTTCACCCCGTTGCCCCAATTGCACATCGCGGCCCAGCGCATCGGTCAATTGCAGGCCCATTCCGCTGATGCCCTGCACCTTGACCAGGCGTGGATCATCGGCATCGGCGGGCGCAACGAACGCCACCGACACCACCGGTTGAAAAGCGCTCCAGGTCAGGTTGCCGGTTCGTTCACTGCGGATGCTGCCTTCGCGGCGCTGGCAATCCAGGAACCGCAGTTGAAAGGCCTTGGCGGGCGCTTGATCGCCAGGCCGCTGCAACTGGCTGGTCGACACCGCGCCCAGGTCGACCGTCTGGTGCATCGAGCTCATCTCCAGACTGCAAGGGGCCTCGTGCATGGACCCGAGAATGTTCAACATCCCGTGCATGCCCTCGACATCCTCGGCCTGCGCGCCTCCCGCAAAGGCCAGTAACAGCCCGCCCAGCACCTTGATACGTTGCGACTTCATGACGTTCTCCAGCGGCAGGCATTACTGAGTGGGCGTTGACGCTTGCACGTCGACCGTGCACGTGTTGCCGGTGCAGGTGAAGGCCAGCACCGGGCGGCCGCCGTAGTCATTCACATAGGCCAGGTAAGGCGCATTGCCCAGCGACTGAGCCGTCGGCCCCAGGGTCAGTGCGCCTTTTGGCGGCACCATCAGCGGCTCGAAACCGGGCAGGGTTTTACCCTCCTTGGTGCTGCGTGCATCCACCAGCGTCACGTAATACGGCGTCGGGTTGTTGACCTTGTAATGCTCGCCTTCGCGGGTCAGGGTCAGCTTTTGCTGCCAGGGGTTGGACAAGTCCTGCTGGCTGGGCGTGATCGCTTGCGGCCGGTAGAACAGCTTGATCCGGGTCTGCAGGGCGATCTGCAGGGTGTTGGCCTTTTCGCTGCGTGGCGGAATCTCGCGCAGGTTGAAGTAGTAGACCGTCTCGCGGTCCTGCGGCAGCAATTTGGCCGCCGGCAGCGCCTGCACTTTCACCTGGCTCTGCTTGCCCGGTTCCAGGCGTTGCACCGGTGGCAGCACGATCAGCGGCGAGGTGATCTTGTTACCGCGCTCATCTTCGATCCAGCCCTGGGCCAGGTAGGGCAGCTGGGTATTATTGTTGGTGATATTGACGCTGGTGGCCTCCTTGCCGCCGTCGAAAATCACGCGGGTGCGGTCCAGGCCAACGGCGGCGAAGGCGCTGTTGCTCAAGGCCAGTAACGCCAGGGCCAGCAGGGTGAAACGCGTAGTGAGCATCATGTGGCGGTGTTCTCCATGTCGAGGTGCTTCCCGGGCAGCGCGGCTGGCTCGGGCGAGGATTGTTCAGCGGCTACCGGGCGGCAGCCGAGTGGCAGGGCATCGGTCAAACCATCGTCGGGCAGGACGTCGGGCAGCGTGAGGATGCAGCGCTCGCGTCCGCCCCAACTGACGATCATCAACTCCCCGAGCTGGATGCCGCTGAGGTAGACATTGCCGTCGTCATTGACGATGCCGGTGTCCTGCTGCTTGACGTTTTTTACCGTGGCGCCGAACGGCGGTGCGCTGCCATCGGCCAGGCGTAACACTGCCATCGCCTTGGCTCCGGCAATCACGTCCAGGGATCGGTAGCCGATGGCCCCTTCGGTAAGCGTCAGTTGAGTGACCGACTGCATGGCTTCGACGTTGCTCGGCAAGCGTTCGAGATCGACACTCACCGCCGTGCGCTGATAGCTGCTGATATCGGAAATCACTGCTTTGCCGAACGCATTGCTGCGCGTCGGCGAGCCGTAGCCGCGCACCGGTACATCGGGCACACCACCGGTGTCGACCATCAGCCGCGTGCCGCCGGTGCTGCCGGTACGGTGCAGCGCAGCGCCCTGTGCCGTGAGCGTGCCACCGCCGCGAGCCGATACGCTGAGGGTGCGGTAATCGCCTTCCTGCGTGCTGGCGCTGAGGTCGATGTCGGCCTGATCGCCCGTGTGGCTCAGGTACGCACTGGCCGAACGGTTGCTGGCACTCAACTGGTAGCTGTTGCGCTCGTCGAGGCGGTCGCTGTAGCGCGATGAAAAGGTGTTGCTGCCACCCGCCCGGCTGGAATCCAGCGACAGGGTGCCGGTGCGCCCCAGCGGCAGGCTCACCGTGAGCGCCATGCCGTTGTCCTGGTGCTGGTATTCCTGGCTGCGGTACAGGTTCAGCGACAGGCTCATGTTCTTGACGCTGCCCACGTTGAAGTAGCGCGACAGCGACAGGTTCCAGCGCTGGGTGTCCGGCCGGCTCCAGTAGGTCTGCTTGTTGTAGCTGGCATAGACCGTAGCGCCAAGATCACGAAACTGCTTGTTGACCGTGACCGTGTACAGCGCCTTGCTGCCGCCGATCGGCTTCCAGCTCTCGACGTATTCACCGTGTTCGTTGAGTGTGCCGCGTCCGCCTGCGCGCTCGCCGTTCAACCCGTAATGGCGGGCGTCCAGGTATTCGCTCATGCTCAGGAAGTTCTTCTCGGAGAAGCGGTAACCGGCGAACGTCACCTGGCTGTCGTACTCCTCGAAGTTCTTGGAATATTGCAGGCGGTAGGATTTGCCCGTCAGCGTATCGCCCCAGAGTTGGGTGTGAGACTGCGTGACGTCCACCGACACAGCGCCGAAGGCCAGCAGGTCGCGACCGGCCCCGACGGACAGCGCGCGATAATTGTTGTCCGTCATGCCGCCGCCAAACAGCGACCAGCCGTTGCTGACGCCCCAGGAGAATTCCCCGGTGCCGAACATGTTGCCGTCAGAGCCGTAATGAAGGTTGGTCGGTCGCCCGGCCGCCAGCTTGTACCGCACCTGCCCGGGCCGCGTCAGGTAAGGCACGCCGGCGGTATCGACCTTGAAGTTGTGCACAGAACCGTCCTGCTCTTCAACCCGCACATCCAGCGAACCCGTCACCGCATCGTGAAGATCCTGGATACGAAACGGGCCGGCGGCCACCAGGGTTTCATAGAGCACGCGGCCCTTCTGGCTGATGATGACCTTGGCATTGGTCTTGGCCACCCCGACCACTTCGGGGGCATAACCGCGCAGGTTTGGCGGCAACTGACTCTGATCCGAATTGAGCGACGCCCCGGTAAAGCGGAAGCTGTCGAACAGGTCCGAATACAGGTAGTCCTCGCCCACCACCAGGCGCGCCTTCAGTGCAGGAATGGCGCGATACGCGTAGAAACGACTCCACTCCAGCGTCTGATTGCCATACGCGCCTTCGTTGGCGCGCTCGACCCGACCCTGCCAATCGGCGCGCACGCGCCAGGCCCCGGCATTGGCGCCGACGGTACCGTTGCCACTCAGGTTGTTTCGGGTGCCGTCGTTTCTCCGGTAGTTGGACTGTGCCGTCAGGTTGTAGTCCACCAACAGCCCTGGAACGCCTTCGTCCCAACGCGCGGGCGGGTCCCAGTTGATGGTGCTGTACTCAAGGTAGGCATGGGGCAAACTGATGCTCAGCGTGGAGGTGGCCAGGTCGCCACTGACTTCCATACCGGGCAGGCTTTGCGGATCCAGGCACTCGCCGCCTTTCCACCAGGTGAACTTGGCCACTGCGGCCGCTTTGAGGCCCAACTGCTCGACAAGGCTTGCGGATAAACAGGCCTGGCTTCCCTTCGGATCATCATCCGGTGCATGGAACGTCACCGATTGCTCAGGAATAGACTGGCCATTCAACTGCACGACCATCGGGTAGGTACCCGGCAGGATAAACCCGCTGCGTGCAAACCGAGACAAGTCGATATTGGTGCGATCACTCAGATCAAGAACGTCGGTATTGAACTCGATGTCCCCAGCCCCGAGCGCTGTTCCTGCCAGTGTCATCAACCCGCCAAAGAGACTGGGGCGAAGCGTATTTCTGACCTTCGACGTATTCCACATGCAAGCAACCCATCATTCTTCAAAAGTATTCCAACTTGAACCGCACAGCGGCACGATGAGGCCCGACAACTATCGGGCGCCCGTTACCCACCAGACGAAGCGTGAAGTGCAGGGTCATGTCGCCCTCAACCAAGGGTTTGCGCGGCATGGCTTCACCTGGAACGCTGCCGTGGCCGTCCGCATCGGTGATATCCAGCGCAACGCCCTGGGATTCGCCAAACAACGCAAAGGAGCGCCCGTCCATGTCGCTGGCACCGTCGAACATCACACGCAGGTGCTCCCAATCCGGCAGGCTCCCGCCGGGGCGGAATGGATCGGGGCGACTCAACGAACAATTGACCAGGCGCAGCTCGAAGGGATGAGGGTCCCCCTGCGTATTGCGTAACAGGCGACCGACAGGCTCAGGCGGCATTTCAATGGTTTGATCACGACTGGCCAGTTCCAGCCCGCAGGCCGAGTCCATCACCTGCCCCCCCAATGTGACGATCCCTTCGCCCTGGGACGCTGCGATGCCAAGGCTGGTGAAACTCATCAGGGAGCAGGCGACAGCGAGACTTATGAATGTTTTCACCTTTATCTCCCGCCAGATTCCCCCGCCGCACCCGGTGCGGCGGGGGAACAGACTTACTGGTAAGCCAGGGTGAAGTTGGTGACGGCGCTGAAATCACCCGGAATGATCGGGTCGGTGGCGGCGCCTTTCACGTAGGCACCGAATTCCAGGGTGTTGTCACCCGTGCTGATGATCTGCGGCGCAGTAGGCTTGCCCAGCTCAACCAGGCTGCCGCCGTGGCTCATCATGATGCCCACGCCGCCGGCGCTGCCGACGGTACCGATCGCACCCGGTACGACAGTCGACGGTGCTGCGGTGAAGGTGGTGGTTACGGTGTTGTCGGTGAGGCCGGACAAGTCGCAGCCTTCGAGTTTGATCAGGACTTGCCGAGGGTTGGATTGACCTCCCGACTGCAACTGATGCTTGGCGATGGCGCCCAGCGGAATGGTTTGATCGACGGACTCAGGCTTGATGGAGCAGGCGCCCGAATGCACTGAACCGGTGAACGTTACTGTTCCGTCAGCCGCCTGAACAGACGCCGAACCTGCCAACAAACCGATAGCCAACAGCGCGGTTTTCATTTTGGTTTTCATATTGCACATATCCATCTAATAAAAATGCCAGTAAGAGAGCCCGGCCCCGCTGCCCGCGAACTACGGGCGTTGAGGACCAGTGACACGGAAAGGCTTCCGTGTTTTTCCAACAAGTTGCATTGACAACAGGACGCTCGATTAGCGCCGGAGAAGTATCCCGAGTTACTTGTGCGAAGTAAGCAGGCGCTTTCGCTTACTCGAGTAGTCGAAAGTCAATACAACTTATGGGAAAAAACTGGCACTTTGCCAAAACTTTGAATTCGACTGTAAGAAATGGACTACTTGAAGTTTTCGAGAACTATTAGTGTCTATCAGCGACTGTAAGAACGGTATTACAAGTTGCACTAAGATGAACTAAACAACGCGTATCCAGATATGAACGCGCCTAGAAGGCTGCGTGACCGTCCGTCAGCACGGCTTGCTTCCGCTTCAAGATATATCTTAAGTTGTATCTAACCATGACGGAGAGCAGACACATGAAAGAGCATCATCATCATCCCCACCACGACAGCCGCGACGGCTTTGAAAGACGTCCTGGCCGCGAACGCGGGGGCCGAGGCCCGCGCGTGTTTGCACCGGGTGACCTGAAATTGCTGCTGCCGGCGCTGATCGCCGAGCAGCCGTGCCACGGCTACGACCTGATCCGCCGCATCGAGGGCCTGTTCGACGGTGCCTACAGCCCGAGCCCCGGCGTGATCTACCCGACCCTGACCTTTCTCGAAGAGAGCGAATTGATCAGCGGCGACGCCGATGGCGGGAAAAAACGCTACACAATCACCGACGCCGGTCGTCTCTTCATAAGCGAGCAGGCGGTGGCCCTGGACGGGGTGCGCATGCGCATCGACGTGAGCAAGCGCTCGCTGCGTGGCCAGGACCGCCCGCCGCAGATCCACGAGGCGGTGCACAACGTGCGTCATGCCCTGCACTCACACCACGGGCGCTGGAGCCCGGAAGAAATCGAACGTGTCGCGGCGCTGCTCAATCGCACCGCGCAAGCCATTGCCGACGGGAAGGACCAATGAATACCCAAGCCATCCATCGCGTGACCCATGAAATCAAACGCCGTCGCCTCGAGGTGCTGCGCGTGGTCGACATCACCCCGCGCATGCGCCGCATCACCCTCGGCGGGCCCGAGCTGGCGGGTTTCGTAAGCCTGGGCAGCGACGATCACATCAAACTGCTGTTTGCGCAGAACGCCGCCGAACAGGCCGCACTGGAAAGCCCGACGTTCAGCGTCAAGGGCGACGGCCCGCAACCGGCCATGCGCGACTACACGCCACGGCGCATTGACCTGGACATTGGTGAATTGGATATCGACTTCGTACTGCACGGCGATGGCCCTGCGTCCACCTGGGCCGAGCAGGTCAAGGTCGGCCAGCACCTGCATATCGGCGGGCCACGGGGTTCGATGATCGTGCCGGATATCTTCGACAGCTACCTGCTGATCGGCGATGAAACTGCGCTGCCGGCCATTGGCCGACGCCTTGAAGAACTGCCGGCCGGGCGCCAGGTGCTGGCGGTGATTGAAATCGAGAATGAAGCGGAGCAGCAGGCCCTGCAGAGTGCGGCGGACGTACGAGTGATCTGGGTCATACGTGGCCGCGATGACTTGTTGGATACGGTGCAGCAGCTGACGCTGCCGGATGGCTCGCTGTACTGCTTCGTCGCCACGGAATCCAGACTATCGCGCCAGCTGCGCCGCGTGCTGCTGGACACACATCAGGTCAACGAAGAGTTCCTCAAGGCCGCCGGCTACTGGCGCGCGGAAGGCAGCGACGAAGCCTGAGCCAGCCCCTGTGAAAGACTCGACATGTCATTGTGTGGCGAGCGGACTGGCCCTAATGCCGTTCAGTTAAGGAAATTTTGTAGGCTTATTGTGGCGAGCGGGCTTGCCCCGCGTTGGGGTGCGAAGCGCCCCCAATCGAGCAAAACGCGGTGTACCTGATACGGATCAGCGCCTGGCTTTGGGGCTGCTGCGCAGCCCAACGCAGGACAAGCCTGCTCGCCACAGGGGAGCTGCGCTTAACTGAACGGCATTAGGGCTTGCCACAACAAGCCCGCGCATCACAACACGCTGGTTGCCTGAGATAGCGCCTGCTGCTCCCCATCAGTTCGCGCAAGTCTTCGCATACTTGCCCAGCCCCACCATGACCAGCGCGACCAACACAAACCCCACCAGAATGCCTGCGGCATTCACAAACACCTGTGGATAACCCAGCGTGCCCACGTCGATGAACGGGTACTGATACTGTCCCAGCAAATCCCCGCGCAGCAGCACATAGCCGAAGTACACCAGCGGGTAGATCACCCACCCCGCAATGTGCTTGAAACGCAATGAGTCCTTGGGCACGCAGCGCCACCAGTAGATGAAGAACAGCAGCGGCATCACGTCGTGCAGCAGTTCATCGGCAATGAACTGAAAGCCTTGCGGGCTCCATAAATGCCGCAATAGCAGGTTGTAAGCCAGGCTCACGAAGACGATGCTCACGGCGACCCCACTGCTGACCCTGGGCGCCAGGAAAAAACCTTTGGCGGCGCCACTCCGAGGTACCAGCGCATAGCTCAGCACCACCACCGCCAGGGTATTGGTGAGCACCGTGAAGAAACTGAAAAAATTGACCAGCCCACCCAACAGGCTGGCGCCGGTCTCCCAGCGCGAATGGAAAATCAGGTACTGCTGAATCGCCAGCCCCACCCACCCGGCCAGCGCCGCCGCCGCAATGAAACGCTTCATCGGCTCAATCCAGCGGGCGTTTGGTGCGCATCAGTTTGACGTACAACCCTTCGACTTTCTCCCGCGCCCACGGCGTTTTACGCAGGAACGTCAGGCTCGACTTGATGCTCGGGTCACTCTTGAAACAGCGCACATCGATGCGTTCGGCAAGGCCCGACCATTCGTAGTGTTCCACCAGGGTAGTGAGGACGTGTTGCAGGGTCACGCCATGCAGAGGGTCGTTGTGTGTTGCGGTCATGCGGGGCCTATCAGGGAAATGATCACGAGGGTGTACACCTTACCACCGCGCCGATCCAGGTAAAAAAGTTCCCCTTCCCGGCGAAAAAAGAGATGTTATATTGTAACTACAAATATCAAACGTTTTACCAAGGAATGTACGATGTCTCTCTGCTCTTTGTGGCGCCTGACCCCACTCGCTGCCGCCCTGTTGATCTGCTCCGAAGCCCACGCCCTCGAACTGCAACCCCAGGTCATCACCGGCAACCCGCTGGGCAGCCAACAGCTCGCCTCGCCCACCACCGTGCTCGAAGGCGACGATTTGACCCTGCAACAAAAAGGCAGCCTTGGCGAAACCCTGAACAAGCAGCCGGGCGTATCGTCTTCGTACTTCGGCCCGGGCGCCAGTCGGCCGATCATCCGCGGCCAGGACGGCGACCGCATTCGCATCCTGCGCAACGGCGTGGGCGCGCTGGATGCCTCGTCGCTGTCCTACGACCACGCGGTGCCGCTGGACCCGGTCAATGTCGAGCGCGTGGAAATCGTGCGCGGCCCGGCGGCGCTGTTGTATGGCGGCAGCGCCATCGGCGGCGTGGTCAACACCTTCGACAATCGCATCCCCACCGAAGCCATCGAAGGCATCCACGGTGCCGGCGAGTTGCGCTACGGCGGCGCCGACACCACCCGCAGCAGCGCAGGCAAACTGGAAGCCGGCAACGGCGCCTTCGCGCTGCACCTGGACGCCAACGCACGAGAATTCGACGACCTGAAGATCCCCGGTTTCGCACGCAGCCGACACGCGCCGGTCAGCGAGGACGGCCCTGGCAAAGACGGGCGACTGGGCAACAGCGACGGGCGCCAGGACGGCGGTGCCGTAGGCGCCTCCTACACCTGGGACGACGGGTATGCCGGGCTGTCCTACAGCACTTACGACGCCAATTACGGCTCGCCGGCCGAACAGGCGGTGCGTATCCGCATGCAGCAGGACCACTACGCTTTCGCCTCCGAGATCCGCAACCTGCAAGGCCCGTTTACCTCGGTAAAACTCGACGCGGGCTACACCGACTACGAGCACCGCGAAATCGAGGGCGGCGAGACCGGCACGATCTTCAAGAACAAGGGCTACGAGGCCCGCGTCGAAGCGCGCCACCAGCCCATCGGCCCGCTCGACGGCGTGGTTGGTGCCCAGGTAACGCGCAACGAATTCTCGGCATTGGGCGAAGAAGCCTTCGTGCCACAGACCGACACCAATGCCGCCGCGCTGTTTATTCTCGAAGAGCTGCAGGCCACCGAGCGCCTGAAACTCAGCCTCGGCGGGCGCCTGGAACACAGCAGCGTCGACCCCGATGCCAAGGGCAACGCCCGCTTTGCCGCAGCCGACAACCGCAATGATTTCACCGCCGGCAGCCTGTCGTCGGGCGCGGTGTACAGGCTGACCCCCATCTGGTCGGTGGCCGCCACCCTGGGCTACACCGAGCGCGCGCCGACCTTCTACGAGCTGTACGCCAACGGCGCGCACGTCGCCACCGGCACCTATGAACTGGGCGACGCCAACCTGAAGAAAGAAAAAGCGGTGTCCAGCGACCTCGCCCTGCGCTTCGACAACGGCACCCACAAGGGCAGCTTCGGTGTGTTCTACAGCCACTTCTCCAATTACATCGGCCTGCTGGGCACCGGTCGCACTTTGAACGACGAAGGCGAAGCCGACCCGAGCGGCATTCCCGAGTACACCTACTCCGGCGTGCGTGCCCGTTTCGCCGGCTTCGAAGCCCAGGATCACTGGAAGCTCGGCGAAAGCGCCTACGGCAAGTTCGCTCTGGAACTGTCGGGCGATTACACCCGAGCCACCAACCTCGACACCGGCGAAGCCCTGCCGCGCATTGCGCCATTACGCATGAGCAGCGGCCTGCTGTGGGAACTGGACCGCTGGCAGGCACGCATCGACGTGGAACATGCCGCCGGCCAGGGCCGCGTGCCGGACAACGAAAGCGGCACCGACGGCTATACCACCCTGGGCGCCAGCGCCGGTTACCACTTCAACATGGGCGGCAGCCAATGGCTGGCGTTCGTCAACGGTGAAAACCTGACCAACCAGACCGTGCGCTACGCCAGCTCGATCCTGCGCGACATCGCCCCGGCGCCGGGGCGCAGCGTGCAGGTCGGCGTGCGCACCACCTTCTAACGTCCGCACCGCAGGTCCCCCTGCAGGAGGGGGCTTGCTCCCGATAGCGGTGGGTCAGTGACATATATATCAACTGGCCCACCGCTATCGGGAGCAAGCCCCCTCCCACATGAGCCTGCTATCCCCTTCAGTTTTTGCCGCGACATTCAGTCACTGTTACCAAATCTGAAATGATGCATCTTGCGATTTACGCTTTCTCAAAACGCCCCGCCGCATTATCCTTCGCAACAATCTGAAACGCTTCACCTCCCGGTCGTCCCCTTTCGCCGAAAGCCCCCAAGCATAAAGACAGCGCTGTCTTAAACCGGCCTGCGTCTGGGGAATCTATCGTCCGGCTGTGGATAAGCCTCGCGTTCCCCAGAAATAGAAAAAAACCCTGAACCAAGCCCGCGTCGAATCGTCATCTACAGTGAAGCGCGGGGTTACATAATTATTCCAACGTGACGGAGAAACACACTATGAGCACTGATGGTGCTTCGAGCCCAAGCCGCCTGCTGCCCAGGCTGCTTGGCGTCTTGCTGCTGATCATGGGCCTGGCCTTGCTGGCCGGCGGCGTCAAGCTGAGCATGCTCGGCGGATCGCTGTACTACCTGCTGGCCGGTATCGGCCTCTCCCTCACCGGCGTCCTGCTGCTGGCCACCCGCCGCGCAGCGCTGGGCCTGTACGCGCTGGTGCTGTTCGCCAGCACCGTGTGGGCGTTGTGGGAAGTCGGCCTGGACTGGTGGCAGTTGGTGCCGCGCCTGGCGCTGCTGTTCGCCCTGGGCCTGGTCATGCTGCTGCCGTGGTTTCGCCGTCCGTTGCTGCGTGGTCAACCTGCGCCACTGGGCACTGGCGCGCTCAGCGTGGCCGTGGTGCTGGCGGGTGCCGCCGCACTGGCCAGCCAGTTCACCACGCCAGGTGTAATGGTCAAGAAAGGCCAGCTCGACCGCGACGCGGTGCCGGGCATGACCAACGCCGCGCCCGCCCAGGCCGACGGCGACTGGAACTCCTACGGCCGTTCGGCCTTCGGTGATCGCTACTCGCCACTGGCGCAGATCACCCCGGCCAACGCGCACAAGCTGGTACCGGCGTGGACCTTCCGCACCGGCGACATCCCGGGCGCCGGTGACCCGGGCGAGACCACCGCGGAAAATACCCCGCTCAAGGTCAACGGCATGCTCTACGTGTGCACCCCGCACAGCCAGGTCATTGCCCTGGACCCGGACACCGGCAAGGAAATCTGGCGCTTCGATCCGAAGATCAGCAGCCAGGGCGCCGAGAACTTCAAGGGGTGGGCGCACATGACCTGCCGTGGCGTGTCGTATCACGATGACGCCGCCTACGCCTCCGAGCAAAGCCCCACCGGCAGCGCCAGCCCGGCCGCCGCGCCGACTGCCTGCCCGAAACGCATCTTCGTACCGACTGCCGACACCCGCCTGATCGCCCTCAACGCCGACACCGGCAAGATGTGTGAAGACTTCGGCGACAAAGGCCAGATCGACCTGCGCGCCAACATCGGCAGCTTTGCACCAGGCGGTTACTACTCCACTTCGCCACCGGCGGTCACCAAAAACCTCGTAGTGATCGGCGGCCACGTCACCGACAACGTTTCGACCGACGAGCCAAGCGGCGTGATCCGCGCGTTCGACGTACACACCGGCAAGCTGGTGTGGAACTGGGACAGCGGCAACCCGGACGACACCACCCCGTTGGCCGAAGGCCAGACCTACACACGCAACTCGCCGAACATGTGGTCCATGTTCGCCGTGGATGAAAAACTCGGCATGCTCTACCTGCCGATGGGCAACCAGATGCCCGACCAGTACGGCGGCGACCGTACCGACGAATCCGAGAAATACGCCTCCGGCCTCACCGCCCTGGACATCGACAGCGGCCACGTGAAGTGGAGCTTCCAGTTCACTCACCACGACCTGTGGGACATGGACGTGGGTGGCCAGCCGTCGCTGATCGACGTCAAGACCGAAGCCGGCGTCAAGCAGGCCGTGATGGCGTCGACCAAGCAAGGCAGCATCTATGTGCTGGACCGCGCGACCGGCCAGCCGGTGGTGCCGATCCACGAAGTGGCGGTGCCGCAAGGCGCAGTGGCGGGTGATCGCACCTCCCCTACCCAGCCCAAATCCGAGCTGAACTTCATGCCGCCGCCGCTCAAAGAGCGCGACATGTGGGGCGTAACCCCGTTCGACCAGATGCTGTGCCGCATCGATTTCAAATCCATGCGCTACGACGGCCCGTTCACCCCGCCATCGCTGCAGGGCTCGATCGTGTACCCGGGTAACTTCGGCGTGTTCGACTGGGGCGGCATTTCGGTTGACCCGGTGCGTCAGATCGCGTTTGTGAACCCGAGCTACATGGCGTTCAAATCCAAACTGATCCCGGCCGCCGAGATCGCCAAACAAGGCCCGCGCGTCAGCGAAACCGAAGGCGTGCAGCCGAACAAGGGCGCGCCGTACGGCGTGATCCTCGAAGCACTGCTGTCGCCACTGGGCCTGCCGTGCCAGGCACCGGCGTGGGGTTATGTGGCGGCGGTCGACCTGACCAACCACCAGACCATCTGGATGCACAAGAACGGCACCGTGCGTGACAGCTCGCCGATTCCGATCCCGCTGACCATGGGCGTACCGAGCCTGGGCGGGACCTTCACCACTGCCGGCGGCGTCGCGTTCCTCAGCGGCACCCTCGACCAGTACCTGCGTGCCTACGACGTGAAAAACGGCAAGCAACTGTGGGAAGGTCGCCTGCCAGCCGGCGCGCAGACCACACCGATGACCTACACCGGCAAGGACGGCAAGCAATACGTGCTGGTCATGGCCGGCGGCCACGGCTCCCTGGGCACCAAGCAGGGCGACTACGTGATGGCGTTCAAACTGCCTGATTAAGCGGCACGGGCGATCATAAAAAGGCGGCTACCCTCAACAGGTAGCCGCCTTTTTCATGGGCATAAACATTCAATGTGAGAAGTTTCAGGCACAACCCCATCACAGTGGCGAGCGGGCTCGCCCCGCGTTGGGCTGCGCAGCAGCCCTAAAACCATGCGCTGCGCCGTGTCAGCTACATCGGGACCTCCTTTATTGGGGGCGCTTCGCGCCCCAACGCGGGGCAAGCCCGCTCGCCACAACAAGCGGGCTCGCCACAGAATCTCCAGTTTGCTGTGCGACGGCGCGGGCTAGTGCTCGATCACTTCACCGCGCAACGCCGCCAACCGCGCAATCAGGCGGTTCTGCACCGGTACGGCGATGCCTTCCTTATCCATCGCCGCAATCAAATCCTCCACCAGCGCATTGAAGTCACTGCGGGTCACGTTCTGGCCCTTGTGAGTCTCGGCCATGCTGTCCCCGGTGTAGGTGCACGGCCCGCCCGCCTCCACGCAGAATTTCTCGATCAGTTTGTTGCGCAACCGCTGGATATCGACGCGCCGGAAGTGCTCGACGATGCGCGGATCACGGGCCACGTTGAGCAGCATGCCTTCCACAATCCGCGTAATGCCGGGCATCGCGCCCAGGTCGCGGTACAGGCTGTCATCCCTGGGCGGCTGCTGGGCACAGGCGCTGAGCAGCACGGCCAGCACAACCGATAGAAAGCGCATCAGAAACTCCCCTGCACTGACAGATAGGTGCCGTTCTGGTCAGCCAGCGTGGCGATTTCGCCGAGGCGCGCGTACGCCAGCACCACCGACACATGCTTGTTGGGAAAGTAGCCGACAAACAGATCCGCCCAATCGCTTTCGCCGGCGAATGACAGGTTGTCCGGTTTTTCCCGGTATTCCACGCCGACCGCCCAGCGCGGGTTGAACAGCACCGCCACCGAGCCCTCCTTCAGCAGGCTGCGACGGTCGCGGCGGTCGCCGCCAAAGCCGAGCAGGCCGGTTTCATTGGCGCGGCTGTAGCGCAGGCTGCCGTTGACCAGCACGTTGTAACCAAAGGCCGCGCCCATCAACAAACGGCTGGCGGCGAGGTAGCCTTCCACATCGCTGTCGCGCCTGGCGCCGACCAGGCGAGGAATATCGAAAGTGTTCTGGTGTTTGTATTCCAGGCCCAGTGACACCTGGGGCAAACGGTCGTAAATCACGTCGCCGAACAACCGCACCTTCATCCCCAGCACATCCTGGCCAAGGTGGTCATCCGGCAGGTTGAGCCGGTGCACCAGGGTGCCGAGGTCAAAGCGTTGCCGGGCGAAAGACAGCTCGACACGGTTGTCATAGGCCAGCGCCAGCCCGGCCACGTCCAGGCGATAATCCGGCAGGTTGACCGTGGTGGCGAATGCCGTGGCGCCCCACTCGTGCTGTTCGCCATAACCGGCAAGTACCGCCCACGGCGTGATGCCGCCGCCGGCCGCGCCTTCGAGGCTGCTGGCACCGCCGGTGGCGATCAGGCGGCCGTTATCGGCCAGGGCGGTTTGCACAGTCAGGGCGGCCAGGCAGCCGATCAGGAAAAGACGCACGTCGGCCTACTCAATGAACCAGGGAAGTTTGCGCACTGAGCGGCAACGCCACCCAGGCTTCGAAAGCATCGGCGCTCAAGGGCCGGCTGATCAGGAAGCCCTGGGCCGTGTCGCACTGCCAGCGCTCCAGCAGGCGCAGGCTGTGGGCATACTCGACGCCCTCGGCGACCACCTTGAGGCCCAGGTTGTGGCTCATCTCGATGGTGGAACGCACGATCACCGCGTCCTCACTGGTTTCATCGAGGTTGCGCACGAACGACTGGTCGATCTTCAGCTCCTGCACCGGCAGGCGCTTGAGGTGGGCCAGCGATGAATAACCGGTGCCGAAGTCATCCACCGACAGGCTGATACCGCAGTCGCGCAGCAGGTGCAGGACTTTCAGGGCCTTTTCCGGCTCGCGCATGACCGCGCTCTCGGTGATCTCGAACACCAATTGTTCGGCCGGCAAGCCATAGCGCCGCAGCAGCGCCGAGACGCGGTGCGCCAGTTCGTCGCCCTGCAAGTCTTCTGCCGAGATGTTCAGCGACAGTTGCAGGTACAGGCCGCGCCGGTTCCATTCGCAGAGCTGGCGGATGCCCTCCTCGATCACCCATTGGGTCAGCAACCGTATGCTGCCGGAGCGCTCGGCCAGGGGGATGAATTCCGCTGGCGAGATCATGCCGAACTGCGGGTGCTGCCAACGCAGCAAGGCTTCGGCCTGGCGCACTTGGCCCTGGCGAATGTCCAGCTTGGGCTGATAGTGCAACAGCAATTGACCCTGGCCGGGCGCATGCCGCAGGTCGCGGATCAGGGTGATCTGGCGGCGATGGGCAAGGTCACTGCCCTGCTTGTAAACCTGCAGACGCCCGGGGATTTTCGCGGCGTCCGCCATGGCAATCGCGGCGCGTTCGAGCAAGGTGTGTGCGGTTTCGCCATCGGCCGGGTAGGTCGCGATGCCAAGGCGACAGTCCAGCGCCAGGTCATGGCCGTTGATGCTTTGGGGGCGCAGCAGCAATTGTTGAAGTTTGTCGGCCATGCCCACCGCCTCGTCGCTGCCGGCGCCTTCGAGCAACAGCAAAAACTCGTCGGCGATCAGGTGCGCCAGCGTATCGCCGGGGCGCAGCACCGCTTGCAGGCGCCGGCCGACGGTGAGCAACAATTGGTCCACCGCGTCCGGCCCGGCGGCTTCGCTGGCGGCACGCAGGTTATCGATGCCCAGGTGAATCAGCGCAATCGGCCGCTGCTGGGCAATCGCGCTGCCCAGGCGCTCCATCGCCAGCGCACGGTTCGGCAGGCCGGTGAGGCGATCATGCAGCGCGTTGTGCGCCAGTTGCTGCTCGCGTTCGGCGATGCCTTTTTGCATGGCATTGAGCGCGCCGGCCAGCAAACCCAGTTCGTCGCTGCGGGTCAGGGTCACCGGCGTGAGGTAGTGGCCCTGACCGATGCGCTCGGCCGCCGACGCCAGCGCCTGCACCGGCCGCGACACCGTGCGCGCCAGCAGCAATGCGCCGATCAACGAAGCCAGCAGGGCCACCAGCGCAATGCCGAGGATCTTTTCATCGAGCGGCACGAACGCCTGCATTGCCGCATCCAAGGGGCTTTGCAGCAGCGCCAGCACTTTGCCGTCGTCGTCGCTGGCCAGCACCAGCGACTGGCTGAGGAAGCTGTGTTCCAGATGATCAGTGGTCGACACGCCCCGGCGGCTCGAATCACCCTCCATCAGGTCCAGGATGCTGTCGCGCAGCGCCTGCGGCTGGGTGCTGACCAACTCGCCGGGCACGCCTTTGTCGATTGCCAGGAACGACACTTCCAGGTTGCTCAACGAGCGCAACTCATCGGCAAACGTGCCGTCCATGCTGAAGCCCATCACCACCCGCGCAATCGGCAGCGGTGCCAGCACCGACGATTCCACCAGAAGGTGCGGCCGGCCTTGCAGCGGCACGATGAGCGTGGCCTGGTGCTTGCTTCTGGCTTCGCGCAGTGCCTGGTCGTAGCGGAAGGTCGAGCCTTCAGGCACTTCGCTCAAGGTGCTGGACAGCACTTTGCCGTCCATGCCGAGCAGGATCATGTCGCTGGCATTGATGCGCTTGCCATGGTTAAGCAGCACCGAGCGCATCGTCGCCGAGTCGCCACTGGCCACCGCATCGCGAAAGCCGAAGTCGGTGGCCAGCAGTTGCACAGCATCGGCCAGGCGTCGGCTGCGCGCATCCAGCAGGCGCTCGAACACTCGCGAGCCTACCTCCAATTGGGTCATGGCCTGACCGCGCACCGCTGAGCGGGTGGCGACTTTTACACTGAAATACAGCGCACCGATCACCACCAGCGACAGCAGGATCAGCACCGTGGCGACCCGCGCCTGGAAACTACTGCGCAGTTTCATGGGCGGCTCGATGGAAGGCATCGCCAAACGCCGATGGCGTGGGCGGAAGATCGGCGGACACTGGTTCCAGGGCCAGCACCACGCTGTGGCTCAGGCCCGTAGCGGGAATGTGCAGGGTGCCGCCGTCCAACGGCTGCATGGCCTTGAGTTGCGGGTGCCACAGGGTGGCGTGGTAGTCGCCGGGCGACAGTTGCTCCAGGCGCACTCGGCCCTGAGCGTCACTGACACCGAACACCGGGTCGTCGGTGACGTAGATGTAGCCGAGCATCCAGTCATGGATATTGCAGCCCAGCACCACCACGCCGGCCTTGTCGAACAGCAGCGGTTCGCTCGGCGTGCCTTCATACAGGCGCAACTCGAACCGCTTGGCGGCCGAAAAGGAATACACCTGATGACGGATGTTGTCGCTGTTGGGGAAGCGCACCTGGGTGCCCGTGTGCACGGCCAGCACATGAGGCGCGAAACGCTGGCCGCGCTGGTCCATATCGGCCTTGAGCAGCCCCGTCGGCGCATGGGCCGGGCCCTGCAGGGTGACCACTGCATCCGCCACCGGGCTGCCATCGGCCTGATGCATGACCACCTCGAGCGTGGCCGCCGAGACGGGGCCAGCCGCCGCCAGTAACAGCGCCGCGCGAGATAGCAGTTGAACAACTCGACCCATGGGAGATCCGCGAATTAAGGAGAAAAGCGGCCAGCCTTGGCAAAAATTGGAACCAATGGCAGCGATGATGCCGCAAACAAGGCAAAGAGCCACCATTGAACAACGTCGCACGCCTGACCGTCGGTCGGTAAAAAACCTATGCAATCGGTCAGGCTCATTGAGGTTATCGCCTGCCTGCGCAAAAACTGTAGGGATCAGACCGGCACGCTTTGCTGACCCATCCACTGCTCGAACGCCATCGCCTCCAACGGTCGGCTGATCAGGTAACCCTGGGCGGTGTCGCAGTTCCACAGCTTGAGCAACCTGAGGCTGGGCTCGAATTCCACCCCTTCGGCCACCACCCTGAGCCCCAGGTTATGGCTCATTTCAATGGTGGACCGCACGATCACGCCGTCACCGGTGGCGCTGTCGAGGTGGCGCACGAAAGACTGGTCGATCTTCAACTCCTGCACCGGCAGACGCTGCAACTGCGCCAGCGACGAGTAACCGGTGCCGAAGTCATCCACCGACAGGCTGATGCCGCAATCGCGCAGTTGCTCCAGCACAGTGAGGGCCTGCTGCGGGTTGTGCATGATCGCGCTTTCGGTGATCTCGAAAATCAGTTGCCGGGCCGGCACGCCGTATTGCGCCAGTAACCCGGTGACACGCAGGGCCAGGTCATCGTCGGCCAGGTCATCCACGGAAATGTTCACCGACAGTTGGATCAGCAGCCCGCGCTGCGCCCAGTCGGCGATCTGGCGGATGGCCTCTTCGATCACCCAGGCGGTGAGCAGGCCCATGCTGCCGGTGCGCTCGGCCAGGGGGATGAATTCGGCCGGCGAGACCAGGCCCAGCGTCGGGTGCTGCCAGCGCAGCAAGGCTTCGGCCTGGCACACATGGCCGAGCTTGAGGTCGAGTTTGGGCTGGTAGCAGAGCAGCAATTGGCCTTCGACGGGGGCGCGGCGCAAGTCGCGGATCAGCGTGATCTGCCGCTGGTGGGCCAGGTCGCGGTCCTGCTGATAGATCTGCAGGTGGCCGGGCAGGCTCGCCGCATCATGCCGGGCGATGGCGGCGCGGCTGATCAGCTCTTCCACCTGCTGACCATCGGCGGGGTAGGCGGCGATGCCGATGCTCACTTCATGGCGCACCTCGTCATCACCGATGCGCCGAGGCTCGGTGAGCAACGCATGCAGGCGGTCCGCGCGGGCCACGGCGCGGTCGACCTGGGTGTTTTCCAGCAGCAACAGAAACTCGCTGCCGGCGATGCGCGCCGCCGTGTCGCTGGTCAGCAGGCTCATGGACAGGCAGCGGCTGGCTTCACGCAGCATTTCCTCGACGCCCTCCGGCCCGAAGCCCTCATTGATCACCCGGTAGTTTTCAATCCCCAGGTACAGCAATACCACCGGCCGCCGCGCGCTGATCGCACTGCCCAGGCGCTCCATCGCCAGCGCGCGATTGGGCAGGCCGGTGAGCGGATCATGCAGCGCGTTGTGCGCCAATTGCCGCTCGCGCATGGCGATGCCGCTCTGCATGGCGTTGAACGCCCGGGCCAGTAAGCCGAACTCATCCTGGCCGCGCACCCGCACGGGCGTGCGGTAATCCCCGGCGCCGATGCGCGCGGCGGCGTCCACCAGGGCACTGAGCGGGCGCGATACCCGCCGCGCGAGGAACAACGCCCCGGCCAGCGACACCAGCAGCACCGCCAGGGCGATACCGAGAAACTGCCGGTCGAGTGGTTCAAAGGACTCCAGCGCCTGGTCCAGCGGAGTTTGCAGCAGCACGCGCACCTCACCGCTGTCGCCGGTGTTGGCCAGGGCCAGCACCTGGCTGAGCACACGCTCGCCATAAAACCGGGTGATCTGTGGTTCGGGGTTGAGGGGCGCCTCACGCAGCAGACTGACGACGCCGGCCTGCCAGCCCTCGGGCTGGGTGCTGAACAGCGGGCCGGGTTGACCGCCATGCACGCTGATAAACGACACATCCAGGTTGCTCATGGAGCGCAGTTCACTGGCGAACTGCGTGTCCATGGGGAAACCCATGACCACACGGGCGATGGGCAACGGGTCGTACACGTCTTTCTGCACCAGCAGGTAGGGACGCCCGTCCATTGCCACGATCAGCATCTGCAATCCCTTGCGCCGCGCCTGGCGCAGAACGCCGTCAACGGGAAACGGCTGGCCGCGCGTGAACACCGGCAAAGTGCTGACCACCACCTTGCCGTCGAGCCCCAGCACAAATACTTCGCTCGCACTGATCCCAGTGCCGTGCCGACGCAACGCCGCGAGAATCGCCTCGCTGTTGCCCTCGGCCACGGCCTGTTTGAACGGGGCATCGGTGGTCAGCCAGTCCAGACCGTAGTGCAGGCGACGACCGCGCAGGTCGAGCAGGCGTTCGAATACCTCGCTGCCGGTTTTCATCTGGACATGTGCCTGGTTTTCCACAGCACGGGTGGTGGCGGCCTTGACAGCGAAATAGGTGGCGGCGACGACGATCAGCAGCAACAGCGCCAGGACCGCGGCGATGCGGGTCTGGAAAGTGTGACGCCAGGTCATGGCGGAGCTTTCGGGAGAGGCTCGCCGTTCTTGACCGCGGGTGGCTGTCGGTATGTGCATTCCTTGCGGCCTGGTGATGGGGTGTCAGGAATATATCTATTTTGGTGGAGTGATTGGTTTTAGCAGATTGCTGAGAGGGGTGGCGGGTTTTTGGCGTTTTGGTTGGGTGAATATCCGTTTTTTTGGTCACGGCGGCTGACGGTCCCGCCCTTACGGCGGGTCACTGTTGGAAAAGAGCCGAGATCCAAATGTGGGAGCGGGCTTGCCCCGCGTTGGGGTGCGCAGCAGCCCCCAACCATGTTCTGTGTAGTGTCAGGTACACCAAGTTTTCTTTGATTAGGGGCGCTTCGCCCCCCAACGCGGGGCAAGCCCTAATGCCGTTCAGTTAAGCGCAGATTCCCTGTGGCGAGCAGGCTTGTCCTGCGTTGGGCTGCGCAGCAGCCCCAAAACCAGACGCTGAGCCGTATCAGGTACACCGCGTTTTGCTTGATTGGGGGCGCTTCGCACCCCAACGCGGGGCAAGCCCGCTCGCCACAATAAGCCCACAAGAGCCCTCTTGATCGTTCCCACGCGTGGGAACGATCAAAATTTCCTTAACTTAACGGCATTAGGGCAAGCCCGCTCGCCACAGAGGCCCCAGTTTGCTGCACGACAGCGCTAAGTCGAAGACGTGGCGGAGCTTCCCACATTTTACGGCGTACGGCAGACAACCCCGGTCGGCTCCAAGGCCGCCGCGCTGCGGAACCCATACCCGCCATCACCCAAATAACCGATATACCCCCAATCAAGCCAACCGAGCCCGCATCACATCCCCCCACCGCCGCACCAGATAATTATGCTCATCCATCACCGAATTCCACACCGCAATATGCCCCATACGCTGCTCATACGCCCCCCCATCACGCACCTCCCCCACCTCGATCAGGGGCAGCCCGTCACTCCCCAGCAACTCCTCGCGCGCGGGCTTGCCGGCATACCAGTAATCCCATTCCGCCGCGCTCAAATGATCACGGCTGCGCGCCGGATTGCCAATGTAATAACCCTGCCGTGCCATCACTGCCCCCGGCCAGCCGGACAACCACCAATTGAGGTACGCATACGCCGCATCCAGCACCGGCCCCTGGGCGTGGCGCGACAGCGACAAACCGCCGAACCACCCGCGATAGCCTTCGCGCGGCACCGCCAGCCGGTATTTCACGCCGGCGCGATGCAGGCGCATCAGGGTCGGCGACCACAGGCTCTGGATATCCACATTCGGGCTGAGCATCAGTTGCGCCGCCTCTTCATCGTCAGACCAGAACGCCGCGAAGTGCCCTGCCTTCTGTTTGCGCACGAGGATGTCAGCCAGCACATCGATCTCTTCAATGCTCATATTGCCGATGTCCTTGAAGCGCGCCAGGCCCGCGCCCTGCATCGCCAGCGCCGCGTCCAGCGCGCCGATGGCGGCATCGCTTTGCAGCGCGGTGCGCGCGCCCCACGCCGGGTCGAGCAACCAGCCCCAACTTTCATTGCCGTGACTGAACCCTTCGGGCACGCGCTCGGGGCGGTAGGCAAAACTGTCGGCGTTATGGGTCAGGGGGAGCATGCTGATACGCTCGGTCACGCTGCTGCCCAGGCTGCCATCGTGCTGCACGAACAGGCGCTCGCTGGGTACGCTGCCGCTGCCGAGGCGATCGTTGGGCGACAGCCGACCGCGCTTGGGCAAGTCGTTGATCTCGTGCCACAGCGCGATGCGCCGCGTATCGATAGGCTGGATCGCCCGCGCCGGCCACACGAAGTCGACGTTGTGGAACCACTGGTCATACAGGTCGTAGCTGTCGGGCTGCATCACCGCGATACGCTGGGCCTGGGCAACGTCGTGCACCTGATACACCAGGCGAATACCCAGCTCCTGCTCCGCCCTCACTCGCAGACATTCGAGCAGGGTCACCGACGTGCCGAGCACGCGCAGGGTGATCATGCCGCGAAGCGCCGCGAGAACACGTCGAAGGAGCGCCGCAGTTGCGCAGGGTCGAGGCCGCGCAGGATGAACACCAGCCGCGACTGGCGGTCGCTGCCCGGCCACGCGGGCAGGTGCACCGGGGCATGCAGGCAGTGCTGCACGCCATGAATGACGATGGGGGCCGAGCTTGCGTTCACGTTGAGCAGTCCTTTGACGCGGAGGATTCGTTCGCCGTGGCATCTTAGCAGCATCGATAACCACACCCCGAAACCGACCCAGTCGAGCGGCTGTTCAAACGTGAGGCAGCACACTTGCGCGTCGCCGTGGGTGACGGTGGTGGCCTGATGCAGTTGCCAGCGGCGCACTTCCAGCGCCGGTTCAGCGCTGCGCAGACCTTCGCCGAGCAGCAACTGGTCGCCGCTGTGGATCGTGTGGGTGTCGAGGATCGGCGTGCCGGCATTGAGCGCCTGCAGGTGCGCGCGCAAAGGCGCGCAGTCGTCCACCAGGTCGGTCTTGCTCAGCAGCAGACGGTCGGCCGCCGCCACCTGGGCCAGCCATTCCGGGTGCAGGCGTTCCTGCAGGGCGGCGTGGCTGGCGTCGACCAGGGTGATCACCAAACCAATATGAAAACGCCCGCGCAGTTGCACGTCGTTGTTCAGGGTGGCGAGGATCGGCGCCGGGTCGGCCAGGCCCGTGGTTTCCAGGATCACCCGTTTGAACGGCGGAATCTCCCCGCGCTCGCGACGTTGCAGCAGGCCCAGCAGCGCGTCTTTCAACTCGCCGCGAATCGAGCAGCACACGCAGCCACTGGGCAGCAGCACGGTGTCCGGTGCGACTTCCTCCACCAACAGATGGTCGATGCCCACATCGCCAAATTCGTTGATCAGCAGAGCGGTGTCGCCGAGGCTTTCACCTTGCAGCAGTCGCGTGAGCAAGGTGGTCTTGCCGCTGCCGAGAAAGCCGGTGATGACGTTAAGGGCGATGCTCATGCTGACTCCAGATGGTCGAGCAGGCGTGGATCAAGCGGGTCCAGCGGTCGTCCGAGCATGGCCTCGGCCGCTTGCCACAATTGATCCAGACCGCTCGCCAATGCCTGTTTGCCGGTGGCCCCCAGCAGCAGGTACGACGCGCCCTGGAAGTCTTCGACCTTGAGCCGGAACACCGCCAGTACCTGGTTGATCGCCGCGATCCGGCGCAGGCGTTCGCGGCGCCGGGGCACTTCGTCGCCCAGGGGGTCGCTCCAGTGCAGGTCTTCGCCGAGCAATCCGCAGAGTCCGCACATGGTTACACCCCGCTCATGGCATGACATCGCCGGAGTTCGGCCCGAGGGTCTGGCCGACGAACAGATTGCCACCCGGCTCGCTGGCCAGCAGCACGGCGGTGGGCGCCACTTCGTCGGCCAGGCCGAAGCGCCCCAGCGGCAGCTCGGCGGCCTTGGCGCGTTTCCAGTCGGCGCTGATGCCACCCACCAGCGGCGTTTCAATCGGCCCCGGGGCGATGGCATTGACCAGCACGTTGTCCTTGGCCACTTCCAGCGCCAGGGACTTGGTGAAGCCGATTACCCCGGCCTTGGCTGCCGCGTAGTGGGTCAACTCGGCACCGCCCTTGATGCCCAGCTGCGAAGCGACGTTGATGATCCGCCCCCAACGCTGCGCAAGCATGTGCGGCAAGGCACGCTGGCTGGCGATGAACACACTGGTGAGGTCGACACGCAGCATGTCGTTCCACTGCTCGATAGACAGGTCGACGCAGCGCGCCTGGGTGAGCATGCCGGCGTTGTTGACCAGAATATCGATGCCGCCGAAATGTTCGACGCAGCGGTCGACGCTGGCCTGGGCGCCTTCGACGGTGCCCACATCGGCCACGCACTCGACCACTTCGGCGCCGAGGTTGCGGCAGGTGATCGCGGTTTCAGCGAGGCTCGCGGCGTTACGGTCGGCCAGCAGCAGACGAGCGCCTGCGGCAGCATAAGCGCGCGCGATGGCGGCCCCAATGCCGCTGCCGGCGCCAGTGATGACGGCGCGGCGATTAGACAGAGCGAGCATGTAAATTCTCCTCAAACAAACACAGGTCCCCTGTGGAAGGGGGCTTGCTCCCTCCCACACTTGGATTGAGTACATCCCTCAGTCGGGCCAGCGCACGGTTAAACCGCCGTCGATGACGATGCTTTGCCCGGTCAGGTAACTCGACGCCTCACTGGTGAGAAACTGCACCAGCGACGCCACTTCATCCGCGCGCCCGACCCGCCCCAGCGGAATCGCCCGCGCCGCCCGGGCCAAACCCTCCGGCCCCAGCGAGTTCTTCGCGTCCAGCGACTGCGGCGTCTCGATCAGCCCCGGAATCACCGCATTGCAGCGAATGCCCAGCGGCGCCAATTCCACCGCCAGCGACCGACACAACCCCGGCACCCCCGCCTTGGCCGCGGCGTAATGGCTGTGCTCCTGCCAGCCATACACCCCGCCGGCAATCGAAGAAATCGCCACCAGCGCGCCGCCTTCCTGCATGTGGCGGGTTGCCGCGCGAAAGGTGCGCATCACCCCTGTCAGGTCGACATTGAGCATCTCGTCCCACAGCGTATCGGTCATTTCCAGCAACGGTGCGCGACGCAGCAGGCCGGCATTGGCCACCGCGTAATCGAGGCGGCCGAAATGCTGCACCGCCTGCTCGGCCAGGGCGTCGACCGAGGCGGTGTCGCCCACGTCCAACGCCAGCATCAGGCACTCGCCGCCGGCCTCCTCCACCTGCGACACGGTCATGCACGGGTCGTGCGGGTCGGCCGGGTAATACCCGCCGACCACCGCAACGCCATGGCGCGCATAGGCCACCGCGAGCGCCTGGCCGATGCCGCTGGCGGCACCGGTAATCACAGCCACTTTGCGACTCATCGATCACTCCTTACTGAACGGTTTCCGGGCGCACATGGCGTGCGGCAAACATCAGCACACCGGACAAAAAGCACGGCACGGCGCCGAACCACAGTGCGGCGGTCTGCCAGTCGCTGCCGGCGGACAACACCTGCGTGGCGCCAAACCCTGCGACCACTGCACCAATGGGGCCCATCGCGTGGATGATTGCGCCGCCGGTGGCGCGGATGCTGGTGGGGAAACTTTCACTGATAAAGAACAGCGCCGCCGAATACGGTCCGATCAGGAAGAACAGACCCAGACTGTACAGCCCGACCACCATCGCCATATTGCTCGGACCAAACAGCATGCCGGCGAACGACAGCCCGCCGAGCATCCAGCCCAGGCCGATGACGTTGCGGCGGCCGATCCGGTCGCCCATCCAGCCGTGGCTGAGGTAGCCGCAGTAGCCCACCAGGTTGGACAGCACGAGGATGATCAGCGAGTTCTCGAACGAGATGTGGTGCACGCTGACAATCACCGAGGTGCCCAGCACGCTGAACACCTGGATCGCCGCCCAGTTGAGCAGCAAGGCGGCGCCGATCACCAGAGTGGCGCGACGGGCCGGGCCCCGGAAAGCCGCTTTCAAGCCGGCCTTGCTGTGTTCGTCATAGTCCACGCCGTAGGTCACCGCGACGTTTTGCGCCTCGGTCACCTGGCCGCTTTTGCGCAATTGGCTGATGCGCTGGTGAATCTGGAACTGCGGACTCTCCTTGAGTTTGCGCGCCATGATCGCAATGACGACGGCCGGGATGGCCGCGAAGACGAAGCAGCCCTGCCAGCCGATGATCGGCAGCAACAGCGCGGTCAATCCCGCCGCGATCAACGCCCCCACCGGCCAGCCGCCCTGCACCAGGCTGTAGATGAAGCCACGGCGCTTGGTCAGCCGTGGATCCTGCGAGGCGCCATACAGCTCGCTCAGGTAGGTGGCGTTGACGGTTTCCTCGGCATAGCCCAGGCCGCCCAGCGAACGGATCAGGATCAGCGGCGACTTGCCCCACGCCCCGCCGATGGCGGTGAGCGCCGAGCACAAGGCCGAGCCGGCCACGGTGAAGATGATGCCTTTGCGCCGGCCCAGCTTGTCGACCACCGGGCCAATGGCAAAGGCCACCACCGCCGTGCCCACTGCGACCCAGGTCGCGATCTGCGCCTGCTCCACTTCACCCCAGCCAAAGTGCCGGCCGATCTCCGGCAGCAAGGTGCCGAACAGGATGAAGTCATACACCGCAAACACCCAGGCGAAAAACGCGATCCAGGTGGCGAAACGTACTTCCTGGGACGACAGTTGCCGGGGTTTCCAGCCAGTCAGGTCAAGCTTGTTGTAGATGGACATGGGTCGCGCCTCAAGGGTGGGGTGAAATCAGGTTCGGGGTTGGCGGCGGATAAAGTCGTCGGCGATTTCGTCGAAGGTGACGAAGCGCACGCCGGCATGGCTCTGGATGTGTTCGATCAGGCGCTCGAGCATCAACAGCACTTGCGGGCGACCGGACACGTCGGGGTGGATGGTCATGGTGAACACCGCGTGTTCGTGTTCGCGGTACACCCAGTCGAACTGGTCGCGCCACATTTCTTCGAGGTGACGCGGGTTGACGAAGCCGTGGCTGTTGGGGGCTTTTTTGATGAACATCATCGGTGGCAGGTCGTCGAGGTACCAGTTGGCGGGGATCTCCACCAGGTCGGTTTCTTCGCCGCGCACCAAGGGCTTCATCCAGGTGTCGGGGTGCTGGCTGTAGTCGATCTTGGTCCAGCTGTCGCCCTTGCGCACGTAGTACGGATGGAAGTCGTTGTGCATCAGGCTGTGGTCGTACTTGATGCCTTTTTTCAGCAGCAGCTCGTTGGTCACCTTGCTGAATTCCCACCACGGCGCCACGTAGCCGGTCGGGCGTTTGCCGGTGACCTGGGTGATCAACTCGATGGATTTATCCAGCACGATTTCTTCCTGCTCGGCGGTCATCGCGATGGGGTTTTCGTGGCTGTAGCCGTGCACGCCGATTTCATGGCCGGCGTCGGCCACCGCTTTCATTTGCGCGGGAAAGGTTTCCATCGAGTGGCCGGGGATGAACCAGGTGGTGCGCAGGCCGTAGCGCTCGAACAGCTTGAGCAGGCGCGGCGCGCCGATTTCACCGGCGAACAGGCCGCGGGAGATGTCGTCCGGCGAGTCTTCACCGCCGTAGGAACCGAGCCAGCCGGCGACGGCATCAACGTCGACGCCAAATGCACAGAGGATGTCTTTAGCCATGGTGTGTCTCCTTAAATATTCAGTACGAATTCAACGGATAACGCGGCGCGCAACAGGCGAGCGTCTTCGCCGCTGGGGGCGCTGAGCAGCAGCCCGGTGGGCAGGCCCTGGGCATCGCGGCCGCTGGGCACGTTTACGCCGGGCATGTCGAGCAGGCTGCCGGGCATGGTCAGGCGCAAGGTGGCGAGGTTGGTGCTGACGAACAACGCGTCATCGGCTTCCAGCGCGGCCAACGGCGGCGCGACATGGGCCACGGTGGGGGTGATGAGGATGGCGCCGTCGAGGTCGTCGAGCAGTTGCTGTTGCAGCTGGCGGCGCGCGTCGGTCAGGTGGATCAATTGGCTGGCCGGCAATGCCCGCGCAGCTTCAAGGCGCCAGCGTACGCGAGGATCGAGGCGTTCGGCATCGGGGCTGTCGAGCAGCGCCTGGTGCAGGGCGAAGGCTTCGAAGGCGCCGAGCCAGCCGTGGTGTTTGATCAGGTCCAGCGTTGCCTGGAAGGGCGGGCATTCGCGCTCTTCGATCAGCGCACCCCGGGCCTTGAGTTGCTCCATGGCGCGCAGCAGGTTGTTGCCCACGGCCGGTTCGACGTCCTGTTGCGCCAGCACAAAGCGCTGGCCCTTGAGGCTGCGGGCACTGTGCTGCTGAGTGCGACCATGCAGCAGGTCGTCGAGGGTCAGCGCATCGCGCACACTGCGGGTGAGCGGGCCGAGGCTGTCGAGGGTGTGCGCCAGCGGGAACACGCCGTCGCGGCTGTAGCGCCGGCTGCTGCTGCGGTAACCCACCAGACCGTTGAGGGCGGCGGGAATGCGAATCGAGCCTGCGGTGTCGGTGCCCATGGCGATGGGCACGATACCGGCGGCGACGGCCACGCCCGAACCGGACGATGAACCGCCGGGAATGCGCGGCTGATCAAGGCCATGGGGATTGTGCGGCGTACCGAAATGCGGGTTCAGGCCCAGCCCCGAATACGCCAGTTCGCTGAGGTTGGTCTTGCCCAGGCTGACCATCCCCGCGCGGCATAACAGGCCGACCACTGGCGCATCGAGCAGAGCGGCCGGCGCATCGCGGCGGTAGGCGGCGCCCGCCGTGGTGACGCTGCCGGCGACGTCGAACAGGTCCTTCCAGGCCAGCGGCACGCCATCGAGCCGGCTCAAGGGCTGCCCGGCACGCCAGCGCGCGGCGGCGGCTTCGGCTTCGCGGCGGGCGCGCTCGGTGCTCAGGCTGATAAACACCGAGGGTGAACGGGCGGCTTTTTCGAGCGCCTGTTCGAGGGCTTGCACCGGGTCGTTACGGCCGCTGGCGAAATCCTCGGCCATTGAGGTGGCGTCTGACATCGGGATCAACCTCATAAAACGTACATATTAATAAAATGTACATTTTATAAAGGCAGCTTTCGTGCCAGTCTCTGCATCGGCCTTTGCGCTTTCACAGCATAGCTGCGGGCTAGAGGGTGTGCGGAGCGATAAAAATACTGGCGCAGCCCGCCCCAAGGGTCTTGAATGAAATGATGTATCTTTTAGTAAAAAGTACATTTTGGTGCAGAAAGGTAACACCAGCCCCAAAACAGCGCCGCCGACGTGACGCAGAGTGACAACTGCATCTATGAGAGAATCCGTCGCCCCGTCCTACAAGGTCCCGAGAAACCGATGAAAGCAGTGTCCACCCCGGCCTCCCGTTACGCGATGATTCACCAGGTATTGCGTGACTCGATCGTCAACGGCACCGCGCGTCATGGCCTGGTATTGCTCGAAGCGCCGCTGGCTGAACTGTTCGGCACCAGCCGCGTGCCGGTGCGCAAGGCACTGGACCTGCTGCACGCCGAAGGGCTGATCTGCCGCTTCAACGGCCGGGGTTACCTGATCAACCCCGACGACCTGGCGATAGAGCCGCTGCGCCTGCCCCTGAGCCATGCGCACCTGGGCCTCAACGGCGAGGCCGAGTTGGTGGACACACGGCCGCTGGGCGAGCGCATTGTCGAGGACATCGGCGCGGCGCTGTCCACCTGCATCGCCTTCGGCCATTACCGCCTGGATGAACAGGCCGCCGCCGAGCACTTCAAGGTCAGCCGCGCGGTGGTGCGCGAAGCCTTGATGCGCCTGCGCGACCGTGGCCTGGTGGAAAAGGAGCCGTACTCCCAGTGGCTGGCGGGCCCGCTGACCGCGCGCGAAGTCACCGAAGACTACGAACTGCGCGCGTGCCTCGAGCCCGAGGCGTTGCGCCAGAGCGCGCCGAACCTCGACCGCGAGGAACTGCAGGCGATGCTGCAACGGGTGCTGGCAGCACAGGACAACCCTCAATGCAGCCTGCAGGCCATCGAGCAGATCGAGGAGGACTTGCACCAGCGCTGCCTGGCGGGTCTGCAGAACCGCAAGATGGCCGCGCTGATTCGCCAGGGCCAGAGCCCGATGATCATCAGCCGGATTTTCCATCGCCTGCTCGGCATCGGCGCCGACCCGGCGATGCTGGCCGAACATCGCCTGATCCTGGAATTGTTGCTGCACGGCGCCGTGGATGCGGCCGCGTTGAACCTGCGCGAGCACCTGCAACGGGCCAGCCAGCGCATGTTGCAGCGTTTGAAAGTGTTGTCGGTACTGCCGGAACAGCCGATTCCGGCCTACCTGCACAAAATCAGCTGACGGCGTCACGCCGGTTATTTTATGCAATATGTTGCTATCGCCGCCGCGCCATTGAAACCCTCGCTGCCCCGCCCCATCTAAGCACCATACTTCCTTATGCAGGTGCCCCATGAGCGACCAGCAAGATTCCCCTGATTACGACATCAACGATTACGCCGATCCCGAAAACGCTGAATCCGCTTCGTCCAACACCGGGCTGGCGCTGCCTGGGCAAAACCTGCCGGACAAGGTCTACATCATCCCGATCCACAACCGCCCGTTCTTCCCGGCGCAAGTGCTGCCGGTGATCGTCAACGAAGAGCCATGGGCCGAAACCCTGGAACTGGTGAGCAAATCCGATCACCACTCCCTGGCCCTGTTCTTCATGGAAACCCCGCCGGAAGACCCGCGCCACTTCGACACCTCGGCCCTGCCGCTGTACGGCACGCTGGTCAAGGTGCACCACGCCAGCCGCGAGAACGGCAAGCTGCAATTCGTCGCCCAGGGCCTGACCCGCGTGCGCATCAAGACCTGGCTCAAGCACCATCGCCCGCCCTATCTGGTGGAAGTCGAATACCCGCACCAGCCGAGCGAGCCGACCGATGAGGTCAAGGCTTACGGCATGGCGCTGATCAATGCGATCAAGGAACTGCTGCCGCTCAACCCGCTGTACAGCGAAGAACTGAAGAACTACCTCAACCGCTTCAGCCCCAACGACCCCTCGCCGCTCACCGACTTTGCCGCCGCGCTCACGTCGGCCACCGGTAACGAGTTGCAGGAAGTGCTGGACTGCGTGCCCATGCTCAAGCGCATGGAAAAAGTGCTGCCGATGTTGCGCAAAGAGGTGGAAGTGGCGCGCCTGCAGAAGGAGCTCTCCGCCGAGGTGAACCGCAAGATCGGCGAGCACCAGCGCGAATTCTTCCTCAAGGAACAGCTCAAGGTCATCCAGCAGGAGTTGGGCCTGACCAAGGACGACCGCAGCGCGGACGTCGAGCAATTCGAGCAGCGTCTGGAGGGCAAGGTGTTGCCCACCCAGGCCAAAAAACGCATCGATGAAGAGCTGAACAAACTGTCGATCCTGGAAACCGGCTCGCCGGAATACGCGGTCACGCGCAACTACCTCGACTGGGCCACCTCGGTACCGTGGGGCGTGTACGGCAAGGACAAGCTCGACCTCAAGCACGCGCGCAAGGTGCTGGACAAACACCACGCCGGGCTGGACGACATCAAGAGCCGCATCCTCGAGTTCCTCGCGGTGGGTGCTTATAAAGGCGAGGTTGCCGGCTCCATCGTGCTGCTGGTGGGCCCACCGGGCGTGGGCAAGACCAGCGTCGGCAAGTCCATCGCCGAGTCCCTGGGCCGGCCGTTCTACCGCTTCAGCGTCGGCGGCATGCGCGACGAGGCCGAGATCAAGGGCCACCGCCGCACCTACATCGGCGCCCTGCCGGGCAAGCTGGTGCAGGCGCTCAAGGATGTGGAAGTGATGAACCCGGTGATCATGCTCGACGAGATCGACAAGATGGGTCAGAGCTTCCAGGGCGACCCGGCCTCGGCGCTGCTGGAAACCCTCGACCCGGAACAGAACGTCGAATTCCTCGACCATTACCTCGACCTGCGCCTGGACCTGTCCAAAGTGCTGTTCGTGTGCACCGCCAACACCCTGGATTCGATTCCCGGCCCGTTGCTCGACCGCATGGAAGTGATTCGCCTGTCGGGCTATATCACCGAAGAAAAAGTCGCCATCGCCAAGCGCCACCTGTGGCCCAAGCAGCTGGAAAAAGCCGGCGTAGCGAAAAACAGCCTGACCATCAGCGACGGCGCCTTGCGTGCGTTGATCGACGGCTACGCCCGCGAAGCCGGGGTGCGCCAGTTGGAGAAACAGCTGGGCAAACTGGTGCGCAAGGCGGTGGTCAAGTTGCTGGATGCGCCGGACTCGGTGATCAAGATCGGCAACAAGGACCTGGAAAGCTCACTGGGCATGCCGGTGTTTCGCAATGAGCAAGTGCTGTCCGGCACCGGTGTGATTACCGGCCTGGCCTGGACCAGCATGGGCGGCGCGACCCTGCCGATCGAGGCGACGCGTATCCACACGCTCAATCGCGGTTTCAAGCTCACCGGGCAGTTGGGCGAAGTGATGAAGGAATCCGCCGAAATTGCCTACAGCTACATCAGCTCCAACCTGAAGTCGTTTGGCGGTGACCCGAAGTTCTTCGACGAAGCCTTCGTGCACTTGCACGTGCCGGAAGGCGCCACGCCAAAAGACGGCCCGAGCGCGGGCGTGACCATGGCCAGTGCGCTGCTGTCGCTGGCACGCAACCAGGCGCCGAAAAAAGGCGTGGCCATGACCGGCGAACTGACGCTGACCGGGCACGTGCTGCCGATTGGCGGAGTACGCGAGAAAGTGATTGCGGCACGGCGCCAGAAGATCCATGAGCTGATCCTGCCCGAGCCCAACCGTGGCAGTTTCGAAGAGTTGCCGGAGTACCTGAAGGAAGGCATGACGGTGCACTTTGCCAAGCGCTTTGCGGATGTGGCCAAAGTACTGTTCTGATCGTTATGCAGTGCCGGTAAGGGCCTCATCGGGAGCAAGCCCCCTCCCACATTTGAAGGTATTCACACTTCAAAATGTGGGAGGGGGCTTGCTCCCGATAGCGCCATCCGCCACACCACACACCTCGCCTGTCACCCCTCGCGCCATCTTCGGTTATGCTCGCCCTTCGTCGTGTACAACCGGAGCCCCCATGACCGTTGCCCGCCTGTTTCTCCCCTTGAGCCTTGCCTTGTTGTCCGCGTGCGCCAGCGCGCCGAAGCAAAACATCACCGTGGACGACCAGAGCGCCTGCCCGCTGCAGCTCAAATCCGGTCAGAACCTGATCCTCACTCTGCCGAGCAACCCCACCACCGGCTACCGCTGGGCCATTCAGGACTCGGCCGGCGGCGTGTTGCGCGCGCTGAGCCCCGAGGTCTACAGCAGCAGCGAATCCGGCGTGATTGGCGGCGGCGGCCAGTCCACGTGGCGGTTCCAGGCGTTCACCGCCGGGCAGGGCCGTTTGCGCCTCACCTCCCAGCAACCGTGGGAGCCGGAAGCCGAGCCCGTCGACACCTTCGACTGCGCCATTACGGTGAACTAGGGCACCCCATCAGACAACCCGCGCACCGAAGGGCCAAGTTGGCTAAAATGCCGGCCCTTCCCTTTCGTCGCCGGAACAACCGTGAGCAAAGAACCCGATCGCCTATTCGCCCAGCCCTTGCCCCAGGTGCCGGACTTCGCCTTTAACGAGGACGTGGTGCGGGTGTTCCCGGACATGATCAAGCGCTCGGTGCCGGGTTACCCGACCATCGTCGAAAACCTCGGCGTACTCGCGGCGCAGTTCGCCCAGCCGAGCAGCGTGCTCTACGACCTCGGCTCATCCCTCGGCGCCGTCACCCAGGCCCTGCGCCGCCATGTGCGCACGGACGGCTGCCGGGTGATCGCGGTGGATAACTCGGCGGCGATGGTCGAGCGTTGCCGTGAATACCTCAATGGCCAGGACTCGATGTTCCAGGAGCTGCTGCCGGTAGAGGTGATCGAAGGCGATATCCTTGCCTTGCAGTTCCAGCCGGCGTCGGTGGTGGCCCTGAATTTCACCCTGCAATTCATCGCTCCGGACGAGCGCCTGGCTTTGCTCTCGCGCATTCGCCAGGCGCTGGTGCCGGGCGGCGCGCTGATTCTTTCGGAAAAGCTGCGCTTCAATGACGCGCAGGAACACGCACTGCTCACCGACCTGCATATCGCGTTCAAGCGCGCCAACGGCTACAGCGAACTGGAAATCGCCCAGAAGCGCAGCGCCATCGAAAACGTCATGAAGCCCGACAGCCTCGAAGAACACCGCGAACGCCTGCTGGCGGCCGGGTTCTCGAGCGTGGTGCCGTGGTTTCAGTGTCTTAACTTTGCCTCGTTGATTGCCTTGCCATGATTGATCTGTCCCCCCTCGCCCGCCATCTGGTTGGCACGCCCCTGGCCGTGTGGGCCCAGGGCCTGCAAGCGCAGCTCGATAGCAAGATGGAAAAAGGTCACGGCGATCTGGAGCGCTGGCAAAGCGCGCTGGATGCGCTGCCGGCCATTCAGCCAAGCACCGTCGACCTGCTGAACGGCCTGACGCTGGACACCGATTGCGACGATCAGACCCGCGCGCAGATGCACACCGCCCTGATGGGTCTGAGCCCGTGGCGCAAAGGCCCGTTCCACCTGTTCGGCGTGCACGTGGACACCGAATGGCGCTCGGACTGGAAGTGGTCGCGGGTGGCGCCGCACCTGAACCTTACGGGCAAGCGCATCCTTGATGTGGGCTGCGGCAACGGCTACTACATGTGGCGCATGCTCGGTGCCGGTGCCGACAGCGTGATCGGCGTGGACCCCAACTGGCTGTTTTTCTGCCAGTTCCAGGCGGTGCAACGCTACCTGTCCGAACCCAGGGCCTGGCACCTGCCGTTCCCGTTCGAAGACTTGCCGGCCAACCTCGAAGGCTTCGATACGGTGTTTTCCATGGGCGTGTTCTATCACCGGCGTTCGCCCATCGAGCACCTGCTGGCGTTGAAGGACACCCTGGTCAAGGGCGGCGAACTGGTGCTGGAAACCCTGGTGGTGGAAGGCGACCAGCAACAGGTGCTGGTGCCCGAAGACCGCTACGCACAGATGCGCAACGTGTGGTTCCTGCCCTCGGTGCCGGCCCTGATGCTATGGCTGCGCCGCGCCGGGTTCAGCGAAGTGCGCTGCGTGGACGTGAGCGTGACCACGGTGGAGGAACAGCGCGGTACCGAGTGGATGAAGTATCAGTCGCTGAGTGATTTTCTTGATCCGCAAGATCACAGCAAGACTATCGAAGGGCTGCCGGCACCGATGCGGGCGGTGATCATTGCCAGGAAATAAACCACAACGTCCCTGACTAAACGAAGATCACCTGTGGGAGCTGGCTTGCCTGCTCCCTCATTGGTTTCCCGGTGTCAGCTAGAAGAGGGTTTGGCTCGGCGGGCTTTGAAGAATTCGCTCAGAACGGCTCCGCATTCCTCGGCCAGCACCCCACCTTCAAACAACACCCGATGGTTGAGAAAGTCCTGGGTAAAAAACTGTCCCTGACTCTGCACAATCCCGGCCTTGGGCTCCAGCGCGCCATACACCACCCGCGCAACCCGCGCATGCACGATCAAGCCTGCGCACATGCTGCACGGTTCCAGGGTCACATACAGCGTGCTGCCCACCAGCCGGTAGTTGCTGATGGCCTGGGCTGCCGCGCGAATCGCGACCATCTCGGCGTGGGCGCTGGGGTCGTTGCCGCTGATGGGGCAATTGAAGCCACGGCCGATGATTTCGCCGTTTTGCACCAGCACCGCGCCCACCGGCACTTCGCCGAGTGCCGCGCCCTGGGCGGCAAGGGTCAGGGCTTCGCGCATGAAGTGCTGGTCGCGGCTGCGATCGATGATCGCTGCGGGGCGAATCTGGCGCATCACGCCACCTCGATGGCGGCCATCAGGCCGGTTTCCATGTGGTCGATCACATGACAATGGAACATCCACACCCCGGGGTTATCCGCCACCAAGGCCACGCGGGCGCGTTCGTTCTTGCCCAGCAGGTAGGTGTCGGTAAAGTACGGCACCACCTTGTGGCGGTTCGAGGCGATCACCTTGAAGCTCATGCCGTGCAAGTGGATCGGGTGCTGGTACTGGGTCATGTTCTTCAGTTCAAAAATGTAACTTTTGCCCTTTTCCAGCCTGGCAATCGGGCGGTCGGCGCAGGTCTTGTCGGTGATGTCCCACGCCTTGCCGTTGATCTGCCACAGGCTCGGCGGCTTGCCGTCATCCACCGACACCGTGCCCACCCATTCAAAATTGAAGTTGAGTTTCTCCGCAGTGGCCAGGTCCGGCTCGCTGATCGGGTTGGCCGGCAACGCGGGCGGCCATTGGCCGGGCGCGTCGGTATTGGCCACCGAGCGGAAAGTGCCCAGGCGCACCGGCCCGTTACGGATCGACAGTTCTTCACCCGCCGGCGGCGCCTTGATTGCCAGGCAAATGCGCATGCCGGGCCCCAGCCAGTATTCCTTGCCGAGCGGGCGCGGTTCGATGGGGTTGCCGTCCAGCGCGTAGATCTGCGCGTCGACGTCCGGGATGTTGATGCGATAGGTCAGGGTGTTGTCGAGGTTGAGCAGGCGCACGCGGGTGATCTGCCCGGCCGGCAGGTCGATCACCGCCTGGGACACGCCGTTGATGGTCGACAGACGCCCCGCCGTACCGCCGCGCGCCGCTTCACGTGGAATGCTGAACGCGACGAATGCGCCGTCTTCGTCCACATGCCAGCTTTTCAGGCTGAGGGTGCGTTCGTGCTTGAAGCCGGTGGGTTCGCGTTCCTCGATGATCAACGGGCCGACCAGGCCACGGCCGAGCTCTTCGCTGCTGTTCACATGGGGGTGGTACCAGTAGCTGCCGGCATCGGGCACGCGGAATTTGTAGTCGAAGTATTCGCCGGGCAATACCGGCAGCTGCGAGACGTAGGGCACACCGTCCATCTCCAGCGGCAAGCGGATGCCATGCCAGTGGATGGTGGTGGCCACCGGCAGGTGATTGATGAAGCGCACCCGCAGCCATTCGCCCTGACGCACCCGCAGCTCGGTGCCGGGCGCCGAAGGGCCGAACGCCCAGGCCTGGGTGATGTGACCGGGGACCAGCTCCACATCCAGGGGCGCAGCGATCAACTCGTAATCGTGCCCCGCCTCGGACTCGGCGACCTTCCCCAGCCAGTAGCGATAGCCGCCCCCGGCGCCGACGCCTACAACGGCCAGGCCTGCAAGACCACCCAGGATTTGTCGACGGGAAAAGGATCGGGACACAACAACCTCGCGTATCAGCCGCAGGCGCAGGGCCTGCAAAGGGCGGATACGATACACCTGCAAGGGCTAAACAGTAAGGCTTCGCATTGCCACACCGTTGATTGCTGAAGCCTGATGGCGATCAAAATGTGGGAGGGGGCTTGCTCCCGATGGCGGTGGGTCAGGCAGGGATTGGCTGGCTGACACACTGCTATCGGGAGCAAGCCCCTTCCCACACTGGACTTTCTGCGTTCTTCAGGCCCTGGAGGCGGCGAGGATCAGCGCCTTCATCTCGGCCACCGCGCCTTTGAAACCGACGAACAGCGCATGGGCCACCAGCGCGTGGCCGATGTTCAGTTCGTTGATGCCCTTGATCGCGGCCACCGCCTGCACGTTGTGGTAATGCAGGCCATGGCCGGCGTTGACGATCAGGCCTTGATCGAGGCCGCACTTCACGCCGTCGATGACGCGCTGCAACTCGTCGGCGACTTCGGTGGGCGTGGTGGCGTCGGCGTAACGGCCGGTGTGCAGTTCGATGGCCGGCGCACCGACACGGCGCGAGGCTTCGATCTGACGCTCGTCGGCGTCGATGAACAGCGAGACTTCGCTGCCGATCTGCGACAGGCGCTCAACGGCGGCCTTGATCCGCGCTTCCTGGCCGGCCACATCGAGGCCGCCTTCGGTGGTGAGTTCCTGGCGGGTTTCCGGTACCAGGCAGATGTGCGCCGGGCGGATGCGCTCGGCGAACGCCATCATCGCTTCGGTGACGCCCATTTCGAAATTCATGCGGGTTTGCAGCACATCCTTGAGCAGCAGCACATCACGTTCCTGAATATGACGACGGTCTTCGCGCAGGTGCACGGTGATGCCATCGGCGCCTGCTTCTTCGGCGTCCAGCGCGGCCTTGACCGGGTCCGGGTAGCGGGTGCCCCGGGCCTGACGCAGGGTGGCGACATGGTCGATATTGACGCCAAGAAGAATGCGATTGCTGGTGCTCACGGAAGCGCTCCTGAAAAGGGAAAGAATCGGTGCACAGCATACACGGGGATGTCAGGGCTTTCGAAACAACTCGCGACTGACCAGCGGCTTGCCCCCCAGGTGCACCGCGAGGGCTTGGCGCATCAGGCGCTTGGCAGCGGACAGCGCGCCGGGCGCGGTCCAGTCCGCCTCGCTCATGGCCAGCAACTCGGCGCCCTGGAACAGCCCCGGCTGCAGCAAATAGACGCGCTCCAGGCCGGCGTCGACCTGCAGGCGGTACATGCCATCGACGGCGACGGGCTCGCCGTGCACGTCGTTGCTCAGTTCGAAGCCGTAGCCCAGATCGTCCAGCAGGCGCCATTCGAATGCGCGCAACAACGGCTCCAGCGGGCGGCCTTCGGCGAGGGCGAGCAAGGTGGCGGCGTAGTGATCGAACACGCCGGGGTGCGGGTCTTCGGCGGGTAGCAGGCGGATCAACAGTTCATTGAGGTAGAGGCCACTGAACAGCGCATCGCCATTGAGCCAGGCGGAGGTGCCGACGCTTTCCAGGCGGCCGACGTTCTTCAGCTCGCCCTTGCCGCGAAATTCCACGTCCAGCGCCACGAACGGCCGGGCCAGTGTGCCGGCCTTGCCGCGCGCGCTGCGCAACACCGCGCGCAGGCGACCTTGTGGCGTGAGGAAATCCACCAGGGCGCTGGTCTCGCGGTAGGCGCGGCTGTGCAGCACGTAGGCGAGTTGGCTGGGAGGTGGGGATTGGGACATGAGACGGGAAATCTCTGAAGAGCAATCGATGTGCCGAATGAACACTTATTGTGGCGAGCAGGCTCGCCCTGCGTTGGGCTGCAGAGCAGCCCCTATAAGATCAACCCGATTCTACGGACAGACCTCAGTTGCAGGTTTTGGGGCTGTTTCGCAACCCAACGCAGGGCAAGCCTGCTCGCCACAGCAAGCCCTCCCACATTTTTGGTCCAGCGGTGTTCTTACAGGTCGCCGTAGCCGAGGGAGCGCAGCGCGCGCTCGTCATCGGACCAGCCACCCTTCACCTTCACCCACAGGTTGAGCATGATCTTGGAGTCGAACAGCAGCTCCATGTCCTTGCGCGCTTCGGTGCCGATACGCTTGATGCGCTCGCCCTTGTCGCCAATGATGATTTTCTTCTGGCCGTCACGCTCGACGAGAATCAGCGCGTGGATGTGCAAGGTCTTGCCCTGCTGCTTGAACTCTTCGATTTCCACGGTGATCTGGTACGGCAGCTCGGCGCCCATCTGGCGCATGATTTTTTCGCGCACCAGTTCAGCGGCGAGAAAGCGGCTGCTGCGGTCGGTGATCTGGTCTTCCGGGAAGAAGTGTTCGTTTTCCGGCAGGTAGCCGGCGATCACGCGCTCCAGGGCTTCGAGGTTGTGGCCGTGCTGGGCCGAGATCGGCATGATCTGCGCGTTCGGCAGTTGCTCCTGCAACCAGGTCAGGTGCGGCATCAGCTCGGCTTTGTCTTCAATGCGGTCGGTCTTGTTCAGCGCCACGATCAACGGGCCGGTGACGTACTGCACGCGCTCCAGGACCATCTGGTCTTCGTCGGTCCACTTGGTGCGGTCGACGACGAAGATCACCACGTCGACGTCTTTCAACGCCGCCGAGGCGGTCTTGTTCATGTAGCGGTTGAGGGCTTTCTCGCCACCCTTGTGCATGCCCGGAGTGTCGACGTACACCGCCTGCACATGGCCTTCGGTCTTGATGCCGAGCATGTTGTGCCGGGTGGTCTGCGGCTTGCGCGAGGTGATCGCAAGCTTCTGGCCGAGGATATGGTTGAGCAACGTGGACTTGCCCACGTTGGGGCGGCCGACGATGGCAACATAGCCACAGCGTGTTGCGGTTGAATCAGTCATGGCCATTCTCCACGCCCAGGGCAATCAGTGCTGCAGCGGCCGCTACCTGTTCGGCAATACGACGGCTCACACCCTGACCTCGGCTTTTTTCGTTCAATAAGGTGATTTCACATTCCACGAAAAACACGCGGCAATGGGGCTCACCCTGGATATCCACCACTTCGTAGCGTGGCAGTTCGCACCCGCGCGACTGCAGGTATTCCTGCAGGCGGGTCTTGGGATCCTTGTTGGTGTCGACCAGGGTCAGGCTCTCGATCTCCGAGGCCAGCCAGGCGACCACCCGCTCTTTGGCGGTCTCCATGCCTGCATCCAGGTAGATCGCGCCGATCAGGGCTTCGAGGGCATCGGCCAGGATCGACTCACGACGAAAGCCGCCGCTCTTCAATTCACCGGACCCCAAACGCAGGTACTCGCCCAGGCCGAAGCCACGGGCCAGCACGGCCAGGGTCTCGCCTTTCACCAGCCGTGCACGCAGGCGTGACAACTGGCCTTCGCGGGCCTGGGGGAAGCGCTCGAACAACGCCTCTCCGGCGGCGAAATTGAGGATGGCATCACCGAGGAATTCCAGGCGCTCGTTATTGCGCCCTGCAAAGCTGCGGTGTGTGAGGGCAAGGACCATCAATTCCTGATCCTTGAAGGTGTAGCCGAGCTGGCGCTCGAGACGACTCAGAGAAACGGTCACGGTTTATCCATATCTAGTTGGTGGCACCGGCGGCCATCGACGATTGACGCAGTGTTCAAATTCAAATCCTGATAGTTGCCGCGTGAGGCCGGACATTGTCCAGGCCCCAGAAAAGCATTCGGCGCTGTGTTCACAGCGCCGCCTGTATTACTTGATCAGCCCGACCCGCGAGAAGTTCGGCAGGTGGCTGAGCTTGGGTTCCGGCCAGCTCATCCAGACCGCGAAGGCCTTGCCGACGATATTCTGGTCGGGGACCATGCCCAGCAGCTCCTTGGGAATGCTGGGATCATCCCAGTAGCGGCTGTCGTTGGAGTTGTCGCGGTTGTCGCCCATCATGAAGTAGTGCCCGGCCGGCACTTTCCACTCGCCATCGGGCGTGGCGCGGTAGCGGCTCATTTCCTTGCGGATCTGGTGCTCCACCGCACCGAGCTTTTCCTGATACAGCTCGGCGCTGCCCAGGGTGTTCGGCTCGGTGCCCAGCAGCTTCTCGGCCACCGATTCACCGTTGATGAACAGGCGCTTGTCGCTGGTGTAGCGAATCACGTCGCCCGGCAGGCCGACCACGCGCTTGATGTAGTTGACGTTCGGATCGCTCGGGTAGCGGAACACCATCACGTCGCCGCGCTGCGGGTCACCGACTTCGATGACTTTCTTGTCGACCACCGGCAGGCGAATTCCGTAGGAAAATTTGTTCACCAGGATGAAGTCGCCCACGTCCAGGGTAGGTTTCATCGATCCCGAAGGAATCTGGAACGGCTCCACCAGGAACGAACGCAGCACCAGCACGATGAACAGCACCGGGAAGAACGACTTGCCGTATTCAACCAGCAGCGGTTCCTTGTTCAGCTTCTCGACCACCACCGCATCAGGCTGGCTGACGCTGCCCTGATACGACGCAATAGCCGCGCGCCGACGTGGCGCGAAGAACACCAGATCGAGCAACGCCAGGAGGCCGCAGACGGCGACGGCAATGACCAGCAACAGCGGGAAATTTAGTGACATAGGACCTAACTATCCAACCTGAGCACCGCAAGGAAGGCTTCTTGTGGAATTTCCACATTGCCCACTTGCTTCATGCGTTTTTTACCGGCCTTTTGCTTCTCAAGCAGCTTGCGCTTACGGCTTACGTCACCGCCGTAGCATTTGGCCAATACGTTCTTTCTGAGAGCCTTGACGGAGGTTCGCGCAATGATCTGCCCGCCGATGGCGGCCTGGATCGCGACGTCGAACATCTGACGCGGAATCAGTTCTTTCATTTTTTCGGTCAACTGGCGACCTTTGTAGTGCGCGTTGTCCTTGTGCACGATCAGCGCAAGGGCGTCCACTTTGTCGCCGTTGATCAGTACATCCAGTTTCACCAGATTGGCCGATTGGTAGCGGTCGAAATGGTAATCCAGCGAAGCATAGCCGCGACTGGTGGATTTGAGACGGTCGAAGAAGTCCAGGACCACTTCGTTCATCGGCAAATCGTAGGTCACTTGCACCTGGGTACCGAGGAACAGCATGTCGTGCTGCACGCCACGCTTTTCGATACACAGGGTAATCACGTTGCCCAGGTGTTCCTGGGGCACCAGGATATTGGCGCGCACGATCGGTTCGCGCATGTCTTCGATGGAAGACAGGTCTGGAAGCTTGGAGGGGTTGTCGACGTAAATCGTTTCACCGGTTTTCAGCAACAACTCGAAAATAACGGTTGGCGCGGTGGTGATCAGGTCGAGGTCGTATTCGCGCTCCAGGCGCTCCTGGATGATCTCCATGTGCAGCATGCCGAGGAACCCGCAGCGGAAGCCGAAGCCCAGGGCGTCGGAGCTTTCCGGGGTGTACTGCAACGACGAGTCGTTGAGGGTCAGCTTTTGCAGGGCCTCGCGGAAGTCTTCGAAGTCGTCGGAGCTGACCGGGAACAGGCCGGCGTAGACCTGCGGCTGGATACGCTTGAAGCCCGGCAGCATGTCGACGTCAGGCGTGGAGCTGAGGGTCAGGGTGTCACCCACCGGCGCACCGTGGATGTCCTTGATACCGGCGATGATGAAGCCTACTTCACCGGCTTTCAGATCCGTGGTCGCGGTATGTTTGGGGTTGAACACACCGACGCTGTCCACCAGGTGGATCTTGCCGGTGGACTTGACCAGGATCTTGTCGCCCTTCTTCACACGGCCGTGGCGCACGCGTACCAGGGAGACAACGCCCAGGTAGTTGTCGAACCAGGAGTCGATGATCAACGCTTGCAGCGGATCTTCGTAGTTGCCGGTGGGGGCCGGAATGGTCTTGACCAGGCGCTCGAGCACCTCGTCCACGCCCAGGCCGGTCTTGGCGCTGCACTCGACGGCGTCGGTGGCGTCGATGCCGATGATTTTTTCGATTTCCTCCTTGACGCGGTCCGGATCGGCCTGGGGCAGGTCGATCTTGTTCAGCACCGGCATTACTTCAAGGCCCTGCTCGATGGCGGTGTAGCAGTTGGCCACGGACTGGGCTTCCACGCCCTGGCCCGCATCCACTACCAGCAACGCACCTTCGCAGGCCGCCAACGAGCGGCTGACTTCGTAGGTGAAGTCAACGTGGCCGGGAGTGTCAATGAAGTTGAGCTGGTACCGGATACCGTCTTTGGCGGTGTAGTACAGGGTGACGCTGTGGGCCTTGATGGTGATCCCGCGCTCGCGTTCGAGGTCCATGGAATCCAGAACCTGGGCTTCCATTTCACGCTCGGCAAGGCCACCGCACATCTGGATGAATCGATCGGCCAGCGTCGACTTGCCATGGTCAATGTGGGCGATGATGGAGAAATTGCGGATATGACTCAAATCACTCACGGATCAACACTCAAAAAGGCTGCAGGCAGATTGCCCGCTGAAAAATAGCCGGGAATTGTACCTGATGCTCGGGCCAGACGTCATCTTTGCTGTCCAGAACGCAAAAGGCCCCGTCAATACAGGGCCTTTCGCTTGCCGGGGCATTCTTACCCGGCGCGGCGCAGCAGCCAGAACCCGGCCAGGGCGCAGATGGCGGTGGGCACCAGCACCGCAAACAGCGGTGAGAAACCGAACACCAGGCTCGACGGCCCGAGCAGATCCTGGGCAATGCGGAAGGTAAAGCCCACCAGCACACCGGTGAAGACGCGCTGGCCGAGGGTGACCGAGCGCAATGGGCCGAAGATGAACGAAATAGCCATCAGCACCAGCGCGGCGGTGACCACCGGCTGCAACACCTTGACCCAGAATGCCAGCCAGTAGCGGCCGTTGTTCAGGCCCTGGTCCTTGAGGTAATGGATATAGCTCCACAACCCGGAGATCGGCAGGCTTTCCGGGATCATCACCACGGTATTGAGCAGCTCCGGCTTGAGGGCGATGTCCCATTGCTCGGTCGGCACGTTGATCACTTCGGTGCTGGCCTTGGTGCCCTGGCCCGCGTTGCGGAAATAGGTGGTGGTGACGTCGGTCAGTTGCCACTGATTGGCGCTGTACTGCGCACGTTTGGCGAAACTGGACGACAACATGTGGCGCTCTTTGTCGAACGTGTAGCGCGTCACCCCGATCAACAGGCCGCCCGGTTGCACGGCGTTGATGTGGATGAACTCTTCACCCTGGCGGTGCCACAGGCCGTGCTTGGCGCTTTGCGCATCCCCCGAACCCTGGGCCAGGGCGCGATTGGCCTGGGCGGTGGTTTCGGCCGGCGGCGCGACGTATTCACCGATCAGCACGCTGCACGCCATCAGCAGCAGCATGGGTTTCATCACCGCCCAGACGATACGGCCGACGGAAACCCCGGCAGCGCGCATGATGGTCAGTTCGCTGTTGCTGGCCAGGCTGCCCAGGCCGATCAGGCAACCGATCAGCGCGGCCATCGGCATCATGTCGTAGAGACGGCGTGGCGCGGTGAGGGCCACGTAGCTCAGCACGTCGGTCACCGTGTAGGTGTCGCTGACGTTGCTGACCTCATCAATAAAGGCAAACAGAGACGCCAGGCCGAGGATGATGCCCAATACCGCCAGGATGGCGACCAGTACACTTTTGCCAATGTAGCGATCGAGCTTAACCACGCGCCCTCTCCTTCTGGCCACGACGGCTCTTCATTTTCAAGCGGATAGGTTCCCAGTACAGCAGCCCCAGGCCGATCACCAGGAAGATCCCGTGCACCCACCACAGGCCAAGGGTCGGCGACAGCTTGCCCTTCTCCAGGGAGCCACGCGCGGAAATCAGGATGGTGAGGTAGGCCATGTACAGCAGGATCGCCGGCAGCAGTTTGAGGAAGCGGCCCTGGCGCGGGTTGACGCGCGACAGCGGCACGGCCATCAGCGTCACGATAAACACCAGCAGCGGCAGGGAAATGCGCCATTGCAGCTCGGCGATGGAGCGCAGTTCGGTGCTGCCGAACAGCTCCTGGGTGGGGATCGCGTCGCGGTCGGTGACTTCGTCGCTGACGTCCGGCCGCGCGAGCATCACGCCGTAGGTGTCGTACTTGATGGCACGGTAGTCGGCCTGGCCGGGGCTGCCGTCATAGCGATAGCCGTTTTCCAGGATCAGGTAGCGGCTGCCGTCGGGCCGCACTTCCTGGCGCCCGGCATCGGCGACCAGCACGGAGATGCCGCGGTCCTTCTTGTCCTGGCCCAGGCGTTTTTCGGAGATGAACACCCCGCCGAGGTTGGCGCGGTCGTCGGTCAGGGTTTCGGTGTAGGTGACCCGGGTGCCGTCGTTGAGCGCCTGGAAGCGGCCAGGTTCCAGGGTATCGAACTCGGTCATGGCGTCCTGCTTGTTCAGCACCAGCTGAAATTGCATGGCGCCCTGGGGCGCCAGGCTCAGGCTCAGCCAGGCCACGATCAGCGCGACGCCGGCTGCCGGAATCATGGTCATGGCCAGCAGGCGTTGCTGGCTCATGCCGGTCGCCGACAGCACGGTCATTTCGCTCTCAAGGTACAGTCGGCCATAAGCCAGCAGGATCCCGAGAAACAGGCCCAGCGGCAGGATCAACTGCAAAAAACCCGGCAGGCGAAAGCCCATGATCAGGAACAGCGAACCGGGGTCGAGGGCGCCGGAAGCCGCCTGGGCCAGGTATTTGACGAAACGACCACTCATGATGATGACCAGCAATACCGCACTCACGGCACTCAGGGTCAGCAGGACTTCGCGGGATAGATAACGGAAGACGATCAAACCAGACACTCCAGGGTTGTCAGGCTAAGGCGGCCAAACAAGCAAGCATACCGAGCGACCCGTTTGCACGGGCCGGCTAAAAAGATGGCGCATTATCCTGTGATTGACCGCGCCTGTCACGGAGCAACCTCATGCGCGAGCACAAAGCGTGCGCCGAGGGTTGTCAGGCTTCGCCTGCGAGGTTCAAACTGCGGCCCTTGTCGCGGGCGGTTTTTTACACAGCTGCCTCGCTTTAAGCCTGGCTATACAGACGCCAGGCTCACCGACCTTTATAAGGGACCCGAACATGGAACTGGTTGTAAAAAGCGTTAGCCCCGAAACGTTGAAGACCGCCACCCTCGTGGTCGCCATCGGCGAAGGCCGCAAGCTGGGCGTCGCCGCCAGCCAACTCGACGAATTGAGCGGCGGCGCCATCAGCGCGATCCTCAAGCGCGGCGACCTGGCCGGAAAAGTGGGCCAGTGCCTGCTGCTGCAAAGCCTGCCCAACCTCAAGGCCGACCGCGTATTGCTGGTGGGCGTGGGCAAGGACGCCGAACTGGGCGACCGTCCGTTCCGCAAGATCATCAGCACCCTGCTCACCACCCTCAAGGGCCTGGGCGGCACCGAGGCCGTACTGGCACTCGATGAAATCGTCGTCAAGGGCCGTGACAGCTATGGCAAGACCCGCCTGCTGGCCGAAAGCCTGGTGGACGGCGGCTACGTGTTCGATCAATTCAAGAGCCAGAAAGCCGAACCGCGCGCGCTCAAGAAAATCACCCTGCTGACCATCAAGGCCGCCCAGGCCGAAGTGCAGCGCGCCGTGACCCACGCCACCGCGATTGCCAACGGCATGTCGTTCACCCGTGACCTGGGCAACCTGCCGCCGAACATCTGCCACCCGACGTACCTGGGCGAACAGGCCAAGGCACTGGGCAAGGAGTTCAAGGGGCTGAAGGTTGAAGTGCTGGACGAGAAAAAGATCAAGGAACTGGGCATGGGCTCGTTCTACGCCGTGGGTCAGGGCAGCGACCAGCCTCCACGCTTGATCGTGATGCAATACAACGGCGGCAAGAAATCCGAGAAGCCTTACGCCCTGGTAGGTAAAGGCATCACGTTCGACACCGGCGGCATCAGCCTCAAGCCTGGCCTGGGCATGGATGAGATGAAGTACGACATGGGTGGCGCCGCGAGCGTGTTCGGCACCCTGCGTGCCGTGCTGGAACTCAAGCTGCCAATCAACCTGGTGTGCATCCTGGCCTGCGCCGAGAACATGCCGAGCGGCGGCGCGACCCGTCCGGGCGATATCGTCACTACCCTGAGCGGCCAGACCGTCGAGATCCTCAACACCGACGCCGAAGGCCGCCTGGTGCTGTGCGACGCCCTCACCTACGCCGAGCGCTTCAAGCCACAGGCCGTGATCGACATCGCCACCCTGACCGGCGCCTGCGTGGTCGCCCTGGGCGCCCACACTTCGGGCCTGCTGGGCAATAACGATGAACTGATCGAGCAACTGCTCAGCGCCGGTCAGGCAGCCGACGACCGCGCCTGGCAATTGCCGCTGTTCGACGAGTACCAGGAGCAGCTGGACAGCCCGTTCGCCGACATCGCCAACATCGGTGGCCCGAAAGCCGGCACCATCACGGCCGCCTGCTTCCTGTCGCGCTTTGCCAAGAACTTCAACTGGGCCCACCTGGACATCGCCGGCACCGCCTGGACCAGCGGCGGCAAGGACAAGGGCGCCACCGGCCGTCCGGTGCCCCTGCTGACCCAGTACCTGCTGGATCGCGCCAAGGCCTGAAACTGAAGACGCCGGGGCGGTGATCATTTCGCCGTCCCGGCCTCAGGAACCGCAATGACCCAAGTCGACTTCTATATATTGCCCAGCGCCGACCCGCTCGCGCGCCTGGACTTTGCCTGCAAACTCACCGAAAAAGCCTGGCGCATGGGCCACCGCATCTACCTGCATTGCAGCGATGCCGGCCAGCGCGATGAGCTGGATGCGCGCCTGTGGCGCTTCAAGGGCGAAAGCTTCGTGCCCCACGGCCCCGCAGAATCCGAGCCCGACGGCCGTGTGGTGCTGGGGTTGGGCGACGGCTGCGGCGATCACCAAGACCTGCTGATCAACCTGGACCTGAAAGTACCGGCCTTTGCCAGTGCATTCGCCCGCGTGGCGGAGGTGGTGGTGGAAGATCCGGCTGTTCGTCAGGCCGCGCGGGAGAGTTTTCGTTTCTATCGCGAACAGGGCTATCCTCTGCAGGATCACCGGCTACAACGACTTTGAGTAGATGATGGACACGCCAAACCCGATTAAAAAAGACGACCATTTACTGGACGACCTCGAGTCGATCCGTCAACTGCTGGGTGATGACGACCTGCAGCCGCCGTTGCTGACCGAAGCGGTCATGGACGAGGCACAGATTGCCATGGCGTTCGACACGCCAACCCCGCAACCCGCTGCCGCCACAGCGGAAAAACCGCAGGACGCCTTGTTGCTGCACCTGGACAACGAACTGCGGGCCGCTGCGCAATTGATCATGCAGGACGTGATCGACGACTTCGCACCGCACATCGAAACCGAGATCAAGCGCCGGCTGGATGCGCGAATGGAGCGGTTGCTCAGCCAATACCAGTCCTGAGCTTCACCCATATCCCGTGTGGGAGGGGGCTTGCTCCCGATAGCGGTGTGTCAGTCATCAATTCATAGCTGATCCGCCATTATCGGGAGCAAGCCCCCTCCCACAGTTGATCGCATATCCCTTAAGCCTGTCTTCGTCTCGCCCTCTCCCCTATCCCCCGTTATACTTGCCGGCTTTCCTGAATAAATGCCAACTAGGGTCCCGCCGCGCATGGATAAGACCTATCAGCCCCACGCTATTGAAACTTCCTGGTACAACACCTGGGAGTCCGAGAACTATTTCGCCCCACAAGGTGCGGGCGACCCCTACACCATCATGATTCCGCCACCGAACGTCACTGGCAGCCTGCACATGGGCCATGGCTTCAACAATGCGATCATGGATGCGTTGATCCGTTTCCGCCGCATGCAGGGTCGAGACACCCTGTGGCAGCCGGGCACCGACCACGCCGGCATCGCCACGCAGATGCTGGTGGAGCGTCAACTGGAAGCCACCGGCCAAAGCCGTCATGACCTGGGCCGCGAGAAATTCCTGGAAAAGATCTGGGAATGGAAGGACCAGTCCGGCGGCAATATCAGCCGTCAGATCCGCCGCCTGGGTTCGTCCGTCGACTGGAGCCGCGAGCGGTTCACCATGGACGACGGCCTGTCGGAGGCCGTTAAAGAAGCCTTCGTGCGCCTGCATGAAGACGGCCTGATCTACCGCGGCAAGCGCCTGGTCAATTGGGACACCAAGCTGCACACGGCAATCTCCGATCTTGAAGTGGAAAATCACGACGAGAAAGGCTTCCTGTGGAACCTCAAGTACCCGCTGGCCGACGGCGCCAAAACCGCCGAAGGCAACGACTACCTGATCGTCGCCACGACCCGTCCGGAAACCATGCTCGGCGACGCCGCCGTCGCGGTTAACCCGAATGACGAGCGCTACCAGGCCCTGATCGGCAAATTCGTCGAGCTGCCGCTGGTCGGCCGCCGCATTCCGATCATCGCGGACGACTACTGCGACCCCGAATTCGGCACCGGCTGCGTGAAGATCACCCCGGCCCACGACTTCAACGACTATGAAGTCGGCAAGCGCCACAACCTGCCGCTGCTGAACATCTTCGATAAAAACGCCGCCGTATTGCCAGCCTGCCAGGTGTTCAACCTGGACGGCACACTCAACGACAGCATCGACGGCAAAATCCCGGCCGCGTACGCAGGCCTGGACCGCTTTGAAGCGCGCAAGCAAATCGTCGCCGCGTTCGATGCCGCCGGCTTGCTGGTCAGCGTCGACGACCACGGCCTGAAAGTGCCGAAGGGCGACCGTTCCGGCACCGTCATCGAGCCGTGGTTGACCGACCAGTGGTACGTGTCCACCAAGCCGTTGGCCGAGCCTGCCATTGCTGCTGTCGAAGACGGCCGCATCCAGTTCGTGCCCAAGCAGTACGAAAACATGTACTTCTCTTGGATGCGCGACATTCAGGATTGGTGCATCAGCCGTCAGCTGTGGTGGGGCCACCGTATTCCGGCCTGGTACGACGAGTCGGGCAAGGTCTATGTCGGCCGCGACGAAGCCGAAGTGCGTGCCAAGCACAACCTCGGAGCCGACATTGCGCTGCAACAGGACAACGACGTACTGGACACCTGGTTCAGCTCGGGCCTGTGGACGTTCTCGACACTCGGCTGGCCGCAGCAGACTGAATTCCTCAAGAAATTCCACTCCACCGACGTGCTGGTCACTGGTTTCGATATCATTTTCTTCTGGGTTGCCCGGATGATCATGCTGACCATGCACCTGGTGAAGAACGAGGACGGCACGCCGCAGGTACCGTTCAAGACCGTGTACGTGCACGGCCTGGTGCGTGATGGCCAGGGCCAGAAGATGTCCAAGTCCAAGGGTAACGTCCTGGACCCGCTGGACATCATCGACGGCATCGACCTGGAAACCCTGGTGCAGAAACGCACCTCGGGCCTGATGCAGCCGAAACTGGCGAAGAAGATCGAGAAGCAGACCCGCGACGAGTTCGCCGATGGTATTGCCAGCTATGGCACCGACGCCCTGCGCTTTACCTTCTGCTCGCTGGCGTCCACCGGTCGCGACATCAAGTTCGACATGGGCCGCGTCGAAGGCTATCGCAACTTCTGCAACAAGATCTGGAACGCCGCGCGCTACGTGCTGGACAAAGGCGAGGACTGCGGCCAGAACGGCGAAGCCTATGAGCTGAGCCTGGCCGATCGCTGGATCATCTCGCAGTTGCAGCGCACCGAAGCCGAAGTAACCCGCCAGCTCGACCAGTTCCGTTTCGACCTGGCCGCGCAGGCCTTGTACGAGTTCATCTGGAACCAGTATTGCGACTGGTACCTGGAGCTGTCCAAGCCGGTGCTGTGGGACGAAAACGCGCCGGTCGAACGCCAGCGCGGCACCCGTCGCACCCTGGTGCGCGTGCTGGAAGTGGCGCTGCGCCTGGCGCATCCGTTCATGCCGTTCATCACCGAAGAAATCTGGCAGCGCCTGGCGCCGCTGGCCGGTATCGACGGCAAAACCATCATGCTGCAGCCGTGGCCGGTGGCCAATGAAGCCCGCATCGATGAAGCCGCCGAAAGCGATATCGAATGGCTCAAGACGCTGATGCTCGGCACGCGCAACATCCGCGCCGAAATGAACATCGGGCCGGGCAAGCCACTCGCCGTGTTCGTCAAGAACGCCAGCGCCGAGGATCAGCGTCGTCTCGATGAGAACGATGCGCTGCTCAAGAAACTGGCGAAGCTGGAGTCGATCACCGTGCTGGCTGATGGCGCCGAAGCACCGCTGTCTGCCACCGCACTGGTGGGCGACATGGAAGTGCTGGTGCCGATGGCCGGGCTGATCGACAAGGGCGCGGAACTGGCCCGTCTCGACAAGGAAATACTGCGCCTGCAAGGCGAAGTGCAACGGGTGGGCGGCAAGCTGTCCAACGCGGCATTCGTCGACAAGGCGCCGGCTGAAGTGATCGACAAGGAACGCGCCAAGCTGGCCGAGGCTGAACAGGCCCTGGGCAAGCTGGCGGAGCAGCATGCGCGGATTTCCAGCCTGTAAGGCTTGAGCCGTGTGAGAAAAGAGACCTTCGGGTCTCTTTTTTTATGTGGCAAACCCTCCCACATTTAACCCAGGTAGACAGGGGGAATGTGTGACAATGCCCACCACTTTGAGCCAACACCAGAATCAACATGACCGCCCCCACTACGCCCAAACCTCCGCGCAAGAAGCCCAAAACCGCCGCCACGGCCAAGCCCGTCGCACCGCGCAAAGAGGCTACCCTGCACCCGCGCAACCGCCACACGGGCCGTTACGACTTCCCGGCGTTGATCAAGACCACGCCGGAACTGGCGCAATTCGTGATCATCAACCCGTATGGCAAGGAAAGCATCGACTTCGCCAGCCCCGACGCGGTGCGCGTTTTCAATCGGGCGTTGCTCAAGTCGTTCTATGGCATCCAGCATTGGGATATACCGGCCGACTACCTGTGCCCGCCGGTGCCGGGGCGCGCCGACTACGTGCACTTCCTCGCCGACCTGCTGGCCAGCGGCAATGAAGGCAAGATCCCGCGTGGTTCGATCGTCAAGGTGCTGGATATCGGCATGGGCGCCAACTGCGTCTACCCGCTGATTGGCTATATGGAATACCGCTGGAACTTCCTCGGCTCCGAGGTGGACCCTACCGCCGTCGCAGCGGCCAAGGCCATCGTGCAGTCCAACGACCTGAGCAAGGTTATCCAGTTGCGCCTGCAACCCAACCCGAAGCAGATCCTGCTGGGCCTGCTGGAGCCGGGCGAGCGTTTTGACCTGACCATGTGCAACCCGCCGTTCCACGCGTCCATGGATGAAGCCACCAAGGGCAGTGAACGCAAATGGCGTGCCCTGGGCAGGGCCGATCCGAAGCGCAAGCTGCCGGTGCTGAACTTCGGTGGTCAGTCGGCCGAGCTGTGGTGTGAAGGCGGCGAAGCGCGCTTCGTGACGCAGTTGATTGCCGAGAGCGCGCATTTTGCGCACAAGGTGCTGTGGTTCAGCACCCTGGTGTCAAAAGCCTCCAACCTGCCGGCCATCGAAACCGCCCTGAAAAAAGCTGGCGTGCTGGAGAGCCAGGTGGTGGAAATGTCACAGGGGCAAAAGCAGAGCCGGTTCGTGGCCTGGACTTTCCAGACCAAAAACGAACAGCAGCTGTGGCGCCAGCGCTGGGTGCGCTAGGACTGAATCGCAGGCAACAAAAAACCGTGCCCGGATCGCTCCGGAGCACGGTTTTTTTTCTGCGTCTTACTTGTTAACAGCGTCGGTCAGGCCTTTGGCCACAACCAGCTTGATAACTTTTTTGGCAGCGATTTCGATGGCAGCGCCAGTCGAAGGGTTACGGCCAGTACGGGCAGGACGCTCGGTCACTTTCAGTTTGCCAACGCCTGGCAGAGTGATTTCGCCGCCGTTTTCCAGCTGATCGGCAACAACCTGGCTCAGTTGGTCCAGCAGAGCGCGCACGGTGGTTTTCGGTGCGTCTACTGCTTCAGCCAGGTCAGCGATCAGTTGGTCTTTAGTAATAGCCATTGTGGTGTTCCTTCCCTATCAAATTCATATGGATTGCAGAGTGCAGTGTCAGCCATCGAGCCCTGCCATCTAGGCCTGGCACCCCTGGCTTATAACCGTCGGAGATCGGGGTTATAGATGCTCTAAACAGGGATTGGTTCGACCTGACAGATGCTGAATGCACGCTTAACGCCGAGACTTGGCGCAAGACCGGGCAAAACTAGCACAGAGACGGGGAAATATCCGCCTCTACCTACCCATTTGGTCAGCTTTATCGCTCTAAACCGTGAAAAAAAGGCATATGGCCCGTAAGCGAGCGCGCAAAACACCTTCCAGGCGCCCCCCGACCAATGGGTGCGGTACACTGGACGACTTTTTGGGGAGGCCCACCGCTCCCCCTCAACCAGCCGAGAAGCCTATGCCGATCCGTCATTGCATCGTCCACCTGATCGACAAAAAACCCGACGGCACACCTGCAGTTCTTCACGCGCGCGACTCGGAGCTGTCCGAATCGGCCGCCATCGAGAACATGCTGGCCGACCTCAACGAGAGCTACAACGCCAAGCAGGGCAAGGCCTGGGGGTTTTTCCATGCTGAGTCCGGCGCGCATCCGTTCAGCGGCTGGTTGAAAGAGTATTTCGACGGCGGCCAGGATTTCACCACCTTCAGCCGCACAGCGGTCGAGCATCTGCAAAAGCTGATGGAAGAGTCCAACCTCTCCACCGGCGGCCATGTGCTGTTTGCCCACTACCAACAGGGCATGACCGACTACCTGGCGATCGCCCTGCTCCACCACAGCGAAGGCGTTGCGGTGACCGACGAGCTGGACGTAACCCCGTCGCGCCATCTGGACCTTGGCCAGTTGCACCTGGCGGCGCGCATCAACGTGTCCGAGTGGCAGAACAACAAACAGTCCAGGCAGTACATCTCGTTCATCAAGGGCAAGAACGGCAAGAAGGTCTCGGAATACTTCCGCGACTTCATCGGCTGCCAGGAAGGCGTCGACGGCCCCGGCGAAACCCGAACCCTGCTCAAGGCGTTCAGCGACTTCGTTGAGAGCGAAGACCTGCCGGACGAGTCCGCCCGCGAAAAGACCAAGACCCTGGTGGACTACGCCAGCAGCCAGGCCAAGCTTGGCGAGCCCATGGGCCTGGAAGAACTGTCGGGCCTGATCGACGAGGATAGGCCCAAAGCGTTCTACGACCACATCCGCAACAAGGATTACGGCCTGTCGCCGGAGATTCCGGCCGATAAGCGCACCCTTAACCAGTTCCGCCGCTTCACCGGCCGCGCCGAAGGCCTCTCGATCAGCTTTGAAGCGCACCTGCTGGGCGACAAGATCGAGTACGACGAAGCCGCAGGCACGCTGATCATCAAGGGCTTGCCGACCCAACTGACCGACCAGCTCAAGCGCCGCAACTGATGCTCGGCGGGGTCTTTAAAAAAGTCCTGCTGGTGTTGCTGGTCGTGGTGGTGATCCAGAACTGGGGCAAGATCGAGCGGCTGTTCAACCCGTCGCAGGTGGTGTCGGAGCAGGTACGCACCTCGGCGCGCGTGGTGCTTTATTCCACGCAATGGTGTGGCTACTGCAAGCAGATCCGCCGCTTCCTGGACAAGAAACGCATTGCGTACCAGGCCTTCGATATAGAGAAGGACGCCCAGGCCCGCACGGCGTACGAAGCGCTGGGCGGCGGCGGCATTCCGTTTGTGGACGTGAACGGCACGTTGATTCGGGATTACAACCCGGACGCGATCATGGCGGCGCTGAAATAATCAGCGCACCACGATCACCCGGCCCAGCAGGCTGTGTTGCTCAAACCCCAGCACGGCCTGCAAAGCCGTCAGCACGGCCGCCGGGTCCTTGCTTGGAAAGCTGCCGCTCACGCGCCTGGCGCCCATCTTCTCGTTGAGCAACAGGATGCGCCCCGGATAATAGCGGCCCAGGTCCTTGATCACGTCGGCCAACGGCGCCTTGTAATAATTGAGCCAACCCTCGCGCCAGGCCAGGCGTGATTCGCTGTCGACCGCGTGCAAGGGCTCGACCCGCCCATCGGCATAAGCCACTTGCTGGCCGGCCGTCAGGATCTGTTGCGGGCCTTGCTTCGACGCGGTGACACCGACCCGCCCGGACAACACCGTTACCTCGACGCCCGCCGGTTGCAGGCGCACTTCGAACTGTGTGCCCAGCACCCGCGCTTCGCCACTGCCCGCCTCGACCACAAAGGGCTCGCCAGTGTGGCTGACCTTGAAAAAACCGGCACCGCGACGCAGCCGGATAAGCCGCTCACCGTGGCTGAAATCCACGGCAATCGCGCTGTCCGCATCGAGGGTGACGCTGGATTGATCGGCGAGCATAAAGGTCTTTACCTCCCCCGGCGCGGTCACGTAATCGGCGCCCAGGTCATCGACCCAACGCGACGGCTGCCAGCCGGCGCCCATCGATACCATCAACAGCAGACAGGCGGCCATCGCCAGCGCGCCCGACCAGCGCGCCACCCGCGAGCGCCTGGAGGTGGCCATGGCGTTCAGGTAGCCCTGCAACGCAAGCGCCTCTTCATCCGCGAGTGTTCGCGCAGGCCCTTCGCTCAATTCCCACAGCACCTGGGCCTGGGAGTAGGCCTCGGCATGGGCGGGGTCGGCGCGCAGCCAGTGGCTGAACCTGAACTGGTCGCCGCTGCTGGGCTCATCGTGCAGCAGGCTCAGCCAGGCGAGCGCGGCCTGTTGCTGGGCGGGGGTCGGTTGGACGTTCACGGTGCTTTCCCTGGCGTGCGTGGCGGCGGTGGCTCGCGAAGACTGGCCTTGCAGGCTTCGAGGGCGCGCATCATATGTTTTTCCACGGCACTTTGGGACAGCCCCATGGCCTTGGCGATCTGCGCGTATTTGCGCCCGTGGATGCGATTGAGCAGGAAAATCTGCCGGGTGCGCTCCGGCAGGCTGCGCAGGGCGGCTTCGACGTGGCGCAGGTCGTTGCCCGCCTCCAGCGCGGCCTGGGGTTCGGCGCCGTGATTGTCCTGTTGCTCCGGCAGCCAGCCTTCACGGCTGCGCACACGGGCGCCTTCGCTGCGCAGGTGGTCAATGGCGATATTGCCGGCGCAGCGCAGCAGGTAGGTGCTGAGTTCTTCGACCTGCACCAGCGGCCGGCGCCAGAAGCGCAGGAATAAATCCTGCACCAGGTCGGCCGCTGTCGCGCGGCAACCGACGCGCCGGCTCACCAGGGCTTCCATCTGCGAACGCTGGGACAAAAACACCTGCAGAAAATACGCACGGCCGCACATCGCATCAACGGGCGGGCTGTCTTCGGAATCCGGTGGCGTGCTGATGATCATGGCGTGGGCTCAGAGGGTCACAAACGCCGCAACGGGGCTGGCCAACAACCCGGCACCCGCCAGGCTCAAGGCCAGCCTTGGCCAGTACGGCAACAGCAGCACCAGCAGCAGTGCGCTGAGCATCAGCACCGCGCACCACTCCACCAGGCCCTGGCTCCAGCCGGCAGCGGCGACGGCCGGCCAGATCGAGCCGGGCAACAGCAGCCAGCCGCTCACGCGCAAACCGACACGGCGCCGTGGCGTTGGCTTGCTGTGCAGCAGCTCGCCGTGGTGCCGGTCGGTGGACAGGCACAGCGCAGTGAATCCGACGTAGCACAACAGCAACGCGAGCAGCATGTCAGTGAGCCTCCTGCTTGAGGTTCAGCCGATGGGCGCGTTCGGCCTTGGGCCGAGGCGCCGTGCGGTGCCGCATCTTCCACGCAGCCCAGGCCAGGAAGGCTCCGCTGCCCAGGCATGTCAGGTCGAAGCCGGCCATGGCCCAGTCGCCCCTGGCCAGTGACACACCCAAGTGCTGATCGGTGGTGAGGGCGTTCAACAGCGGCACGGCCGCAAACAACAGCGCAGCGCAGCTCAGTTGCTCGACCCAGCCCTGGCGCCCGCGGCGCAGCGCGGCATGCAACAGACTCAGGCCCCAGGCAATAAAGAACGCCTGCACCTCCCGGCCGGAACGCTCGGCAAAGCTCGCCGGCAACAGGCGGTTGGCCCAGAAGAATGCGCCGATGGCGATCAACAGCCCGGACATGCTGGCGATGTTCAGCATCTCCACCAGTCGCAATTCAAACGGCATGACGCCGGTCCTGGCGTGCTTGAGCTGGCGCTTGCCCAGCCACATTACCAGCCCGGTGCCGATCATCGCCGTGCCGGCCAGGCCACAGATGAAGTACAGCCAGCGCAGCATCGGGCCAGCGAAATGGCCGATGTGCAGGCCATAGAACGTGCCGCTGACCAGCGTCGGCAACGACTGCCCGCCGCCCACCCGCAGCAACTCACCCGTGGCGCCGTTAAACGACACCACGCTGCCAAAATCCTGCGCCACACGGTCGGAGCCTGAGCGGAATATGTTCACCGACGCGTTCACATCGCCCGGGTTGTTCACCGCCAGCCGGCCGACCTGCCCGCCCGCCCATTGCGCGCGAGCCTGCGTGTACATCGGCACCAGCGACTGCAACGGCGCCGGCTGCCCGAGGGCCGGTGCGTTGTCGGTGGCGGGGAACAACTCGCTGAAGAACGCGCGGCTGTCGTCGCCGTAGGACGCCATGATGGGCGCCGGCATGACCATGCTCATGAAGATCACCAGGCTGCTGTAGGTGATCATCAAGTGGAATGGCAGCACCAGCACTCCCACCGCGTTATGCCCGTCAAGCCACGAACGCTGGCCCTTGCGCGGACGGAAGGTGAAGAAGTCCTTGAAGATTTTCTTGTGGGTGATGATGCCGGTGATCAGCGCCACGAACATCACCATGGCCGCGAGGGTCGACAGCCAGCGGCCCCATGGATAAGGCATTTGCAGCTGGAAATGGAAACGGTAGAAGAACTCGCCGCCTTTGCTGTCGCGGGCTTGAACGGCCTGGCCGCTGACCGGGTCAACGACCTTCTGGACGAAATTGCCGCGCTTGCCGGGGTCGAGCTTGTCTTGCCACATCACCGACAGGCCGGGATCGCGGCTGTTGGGCAAGGTGATGAACCAGCGCGCGGCGTCGGGCGCCTGCTGCTGCAGGTAGGCCTGGGCGACGGTGAGGCTGCGCGCATCGTCCAGCGGATGCGCCTGCACCTCGGGCTGCATCCAGTGGGTAATCTCGTCCTTGAAATAGGCCAGGGTGCCTGTCAGAAAAATCGCAAACAACAGCCAGCCAAAGATCAGTCCGGCCCAGGTGTGCAACCATGCCATGGCCTGACGAAAGCCCTCTTTCATGTGCGCACCATCCACAAACCCACGCCCGCCAGGGTGGCAAACGCCGCCGTCGGCAGCATCACGCCAAACCAGGCCCGCCAGGCGCTGCGGCAGGCAAAGCACCAGAGCACCGCGAGCAGGTAGAACACGAATGAGCTCATCATGCCGGTCACCACCGCATCGGCACGTGACGTCGGCAGCCACAGCGCCAGGCAAACAGCGGCCAGAGACGCCATCAGGTAGCCGCCGACCACGGCCGCCAGCACGCGTGAGGTGACGGCGAGGCGGTAGGAGACGGGCAGTGTGGTTTTGCTTTTCATTGCGGCGGCGCCAGATTATTCAGCTGGCGATATTAATGATAAATATTCTCATAAGCAAAACCGAACGGATGAATCACCTGCTCTGGCGCATTGCCGAACCCACTCGCGCGCCCTACAATGCGAACAATTCTTGTTCTCTAAAGCTTGCTCATGCTTGCGGAGTGTTTGCGTTGAGCCCGTCCACCACCGTCGAAGTCTTGTATCAGGACCATCACCACTGGCTCAACGGCTGGTTGCGACGCAAGCTCGGCTGCCCGGAAAGTGCTGCAGACCTGGCGCAGGACACCTTCATGCGCGTGCTCACCGCGCCGCCAACCCCCACACTGATCGAGCCCCGCGCGTTCCTCACCACCGTCGCCAAGCGGGTGTTGTTCAACTTCTACCGCCGCCAGGACCTGGAGCGCGCCTATCTTGACGCCCTCGCGCAGATGCCGGAACAGGTCGCGCCGTCGGAAGAAGAACGCGCGATCATCCTGCAAACCCTGCTGGAACTTGACCAGTTGCTGGACGGCCTGCCAACGCCCGTCAAACGTGCGTTCCTGCTGGCCCAGCTCGATGGCCTGACCTACGCGCAGATCGGCGCCGAACTGGGTATCTCCCTCGCCACCGTCAAACGCCATCTGAACAAAGCGGCCATGCGCTGCTACTTTGCCCTATGAATTTCTCGACCCAGGTGGCCGAACAAGCCGTGCACTGGCTGATGGAAATGCAGCAAGGCGCGCTCAACCCGCGCCAGCAGGCAGCCTGGCAACAGTGGCTGAATGCCCACAGCGAACACCAGCGCGCCTGGGACCACATCCAGCGTGTCAACCAGCGTCTGCGCGGCATGCCTTCGCCTCTGGCACACGCGGCGTTGAACGCGCCCACATCCAGCAGCCGGCGTCAGGCGCTTAAATTGCTGTTGATCCTCGGCGCCGGCTCGGCGGCGGCCTGGGGCCTGCGGCAGCAACATATGCTGCCGCCGCTGAGCGCCGATTACCGCAGCCCGGTGGGTCAGCGCCGCACGGTGCAACTGGCGGACGGCAGTCAGCTCAAACTCAACACCGGCAGTGCAGTGGATGTGCACTTCGATGGTCAACAGCGGCTGATCCGCCTGCTCGAGGGGGAAATCCTGCTGACCGTCCGCGCCGACGACACACCGCTGCGCGTACTGACCGGCCAGGGCCTGCTCAGCAGCCAGGCAGCGCGGTTGAACGTGCGTCAGTTCAATGACCATACGCAACTGGCGGTCTTCGACGGCCATGTCGAGGTGATGCCCAACCGCTACAGCGGCCTGCCGTTGACAGTGGACGCCGCGCGGCAGGTCAATTTCACCCGCAAGGGTTGGGACACGCCACGGCCCACCGACGCCAACAGCGGCGCCTGGGCCGACGGCATGCTGATGGCCGCGCACATGCGCCTGGAGGATTTCCTCGCCGAGCTGGGCCGCTACCGGCGCGGCCAGCTCCATTGCGACCCGCAGGTGGCCAACTTGCTGATCTCCGGCAGTTACCCGCTGGACGACAGCGAGCGCATTCTCGACCTGCTGGAAGTCAGCCTGCCGGTAAAAGTGCGGCGGTTTACCCGCTATTGGGTCACCGTGCAGGCGCGCGCCTGAAAATACTTTTCTACCGAGTGAGCCGTTTTCCATACCTCGCGTGACAGAGAAGGAAAGCCCCCTTGATCCGTCTTCTCAGGACCGCGTCCCATGCCCCAGCAACCCTCCCTGCTCGCCCGCACCCTGCGCCACTTGTTACTGGGCGCCAGCCTCAGTTTCACCCTGCTGCCACCCGTCATGGCGGCCGACGCCAAGCCTTATCACATCGCCCCCAGCTCGCTGGAAACAGCCCTGAACCAGTTTGGCCGCGAAGCCGGCGTGCTGCTTTCCTTCGGTTCCCAAGTGACGGCCGGCATGCAGAGCCGTGGATTGTCGGGCAATTACAGCGCCGCCGAAGGCCTGCAGAAACTGCTGGAAGGCACCGGCCTGCAAGCCCGCGCTGAGGGCAACAACGCCTTCAGCCTGCAACCGGCAGACGCCCCGGCCACGCTGGAGCTGGCCACCTCCAGCGTGGTCGGCGACTGGCTCGGCGATGCTGCGCAGACCAACGTCTTCGAACACCCCGGCGCCCGCGATGTGATCCGCCGCGAGGAATTCGAACGCCAGGGCGCCACTCAGGCCAAAGATGTGCTCAACCGCATCCCGGGCGTCAACGCCCCGGACAACAACGGCACCGGCAGTCATGACATGGCGCTGAACTTCGGCATTCGCGGCCTCAACCCACGCCTGGCATCGCGCTCCACCGTGCTGATGGACGGTATTCCGGTGCCGTTCGCGCCCTATGGCCAGCCACAGCTGTCGTTCGCGCCGATCAGCATGGGCAACATGGACGCGGTCGACGTGGTGCGCGGCGGTGGTGCAGTGCGTTACGGCCCGCAGAACGTGGGCGGCGTGGTCAACTTCGTGACCCGCGCGATCCCGGATGCGCCCACCGTCAAGGGCGGCCTGCAGACCGAAACCAGCCCGTCCTCCAGCCACGACGGCTTCAAGACCACCGGCAACCTGCTTGCTGGCGGCACCGCCGACAACGGCCTGGGTGGCGCCCTGTTGTATTCGGGCACCCGCGGCGGCGACTGGCGCGAAAACAGCGACACGCGTATCGACGACCTGATCCTCAAGGGCAAATACCAACTGGACGATGCCAACAGCTTCAACGCCATGGCGCAGTACTACGAAGGCCAGGCCGACATGCCCGGCGGTCTGAACGTGGCCGACTACAAGGCCGATCCGTACCAGTCCACCCGCGCCTACGACAAATTCTGGGGTCGCCGCACGATGTTCAACGTCGGCTACCGCTACGAGCAGGACCGCCGCGAATTCACCATCAACAGCTTCTTCACCAAGACCCTGCGCAGCGGTTACCTGGACCAGGGCAGCTTCCTTTCCCTGTCGCCGCGCGAATACTGGGTACGCGGCATCGAGACCCGCTTCGCCCAGGGCTTCGACCTCGGCCCCACCAGCCATGAAGTGGGTGTGGGCTACCGCTACATCAACGAAGCCGGTCATGAGCTGCGCTACCGCACGCCGATCTCGGCCAACAACCAGCAGATGCCCACCACCAACAGTCGCAACGACCGCGACACCCGTGGCGGCACCGAAGCCAATGCGTTCTTTATCGATGACCGGATCGATATCGGCAAATGGACCATCACCCCGGGCATTCGCTACGAGATGATCGAGTCGCAGCAGACCAACAACCTCAGCAACGTCAAGTACAAGGGCGACTACAACACCGCGCTGCCGGCGCTGAACGTGCTCTATCACCTTACCGACGAGTGGAACCTCTACGCCAACACCGAAGGTTCGTTCGGCAGCGTGCAATACAGCCAGATGCCCAACCGCGTGAGCAGCGGCGAAGTGAAACCGGAGAAGGCCCGCACCTGGGAACTGGGTACGCGCTATGACAACGGCAACCTGCGCGCGGAAATCGGCGCGTTCCTGATCAACTTCGACAACCAGTACGAAAGCAACCAGACCAACGATTCGGTGATCGCTCGCGGCGAGACGCGTCATCAGGGCGTCGAGTCGAGCATCAACTACGCCCTCGACGGCTTGAGCCCGGCGCTGGCCGGCTTTGATGTGTACGCCAGCTACGCCTACGTCGACGCCACCATCCGCGAAGACGGTCCGAACAAGGGCAACCGCGTGCCCTTCTCGTCCAAACACAAAGGCACCCTGGGCGTGGGCTACACCGAAGGCCACTGGAAGCTCAACCTGGACAGCAGCTATCAGAGCAGCCAGTTCGCCGACAACGCCAACACCCGCGCCGAAAGCGCCGACGGTGCCAACGGGCGCATCCCCGGCTACATGCTGTTCAGCAGCCGCGCGGCCTACGATTTCGGCCCGCAACTGTCGGATTTGAACGTGGCGGTGGGCGTCAAGAACATCTTCAACAAGCAGTACTACACACGCTCGTTTGACGATAACAACAAGGGCAAATACGTCGGCGAGCCGCGCACAGTGTACGTGCAAACCTCCATCGCGTTCTGATCGACGCTTGAACGAAAACGGGCCTGCATCTGCAGGCCCGTTTTATCAGGGGGTGAAAAAACCGTCAGCTGTTGATCGCGGCGTTTTCGTTTTCCAGGAATTCCTGTTCCAGCGCATCTTCATTCACTTTATTGATCGGCTGGTTTTTCGCGGCAGCGCGGGGCTTGCCTTGCAGTTTGCCGAACAAGTGCTCCAGCGCGTGATCGAGCTTGGTGGCTGCACCGTCGATTGCCTGTTCCAAGGTATCGGCCTTGTGCAGGACCGACAGCGGCTGATGGCCCTTTGGCCGTGCTTCCAGGCGGCAACTTAAATCGTGGGGACCGGGCTTGTCGCCGTTCTCATCGCGCAGGTAAACCTCAACGCGGGTCAGGTCTTCTTCATAACGTTCGAGCGTGCTTTCGATGGTAGTACGTACCCACTCCTCCAGTCGGATGCTGCTTTCAATATGGTTATCGCTATTGACTTGGATTTGCATAGTTCTTCCCTTATTTCAGCTAGCTCGCCAGAGATCACAAACTGCAACACCGGGGTGGTGAAACCATGACCTCCTGCTTACACAATTGAGCACCCGCTGAAACAATTCAACCCCTTTTCAAAGATAAATCCTACATTACAAATTAACCCTGACGACAAGCAGAAACGCTGTTAGGGTGGGGAGTTGGTTACATCTTCTTACGACCACATTTCCTCATGATTGCCCCTCCGCCAACGGGTGCAATGCGCGAAAATTCCCTGCTTCCTCCACCAGCCAATCATGCACCGCGCGCACGCCCGGATGATTCAGCGCGCCCGGCGCGTACAGCAGCACATAGCGTTTATGGTTGGGCACCGCCAGGCCGAATGGCACGATCAAGGTGCCGCGTTCCAGCTCATCGTTGAGCAAGGTGCGCCGCGCAATGGCCACGCCCATGCCGGCGATGGCGGCCTCGATGGTCAGGTGGTTGCGGTTGAACGTGTGCCCCCGGCGCACATCGGCGTGGTGATAGCCGATTTCATTCAGGTAGAACTCCCACTCCGCGTACTCATAACTCCCACGCCAGGCGGTAATGTCGTGCAGCAACGGAAAGTGCACCAGGTCCGCCGGCCCGTGCAGCGGCGGGCGGCCACGCAGCAGGCTGGGGGCGCACACCGGAAAAATCTGCTCATCCAGCAGGGCTGTGGATAACAGCCCGGGGTAGCTGCCGTCATTCAGGTCAATGGCCAGATCGAAATCCCCTTCATGCAGGGCGACGCTGCTGTCTTCGGCAACCAGACGCAGTTGGATGTCAGGAAAACGCTGCTGCAGCCGTGGCAGGCGCGGCGTCAGCCATTTACCGAGAAACGACGGGATCGAGCGCAGCCGCAGGGTACCGCTGATCATGCCCGCATCCAGCCGCTGCAGTTCGGCGTCGATGCTGCCGTACGCCGCCCCCACCGTGGCGGCCAGCCGCTGCCCTTCAGCGCTGAGCTCCACGCCCCGAGCCCGCCGATGAAACAGCCGAAAGCCCAGGCGCTCCTCCAACTGGCGAATTTGCTGGCTCACTGCGCCCGGCGTGATGTGCAACTCCTCTGCGCAGCGGGTAAATGACAAGTGCCTCGCAGCGCAGGAAAACACGTGCAGCCACATATAGGTCTGGCCATGGAGGGGACGTGGCATAGGGTTTAGTCCTGCTAAAGGGTTTCTTAGGATAATTCGTTGGTCAGCACCAATCCACACGCTCAGTATCACGCCAATTGCGCTCGTCCCACAAAAGATGGCAGCGATTTCTGTTCCATTGCTTGTAAGGGTTTAGCATGGCTATCAGTGTTTTTGATCTATTCAAGGTCGGCATCGGTCCCTCCAGCTCCCATACCGTCGGCCCGATGCGGGCGGCGGCGACCTTTGCCCAGGCGCTGATCGACCAGCAGGTGCTGGCCGCAACACGCCGCGTCGAAGTGCGCTTATACGGTTCGCTGTCCGCGACCGGCGTAGGTCATGCTACCGACCGCGCCTGCGTCATGGGCCTGATGGGCGAATGGCCGGATCAGGTCGATCCCACTTCGATCAACCCGCGTATCCAGCAATTGCGCGAGTCCGGCCGGCTGTTGCTGGCAGGCCAACAGGCAATCGCCTTCGACTGGCACACCGACCTCCTGCTGCTGGACGAAAGCCTGCCCTACCACCCCAACGCCATGTCCCTGCACGCCTACGGTGACAACGGGCTATTGAGCGAACAAACCTACTACTCGGTCGGCGGCGGCTTCATCATCGACGCGGCTGAAGCGGACTCGGGTATTGCGCCGACCAGCGATGTTGAATTGCCCTACGACTTTTCCAGCGCCGTTGAACTGCTGGCTTTGTGCAATAAACACGGCCTGCGGGTTTCCGAATTGATGATGGCCAACGAGCGCGCCTGGCGCAGTGACGAACAGATCCGCAGCGGCCTGCTGCATATCTGGTCGGTGATGCGCGAGTGCGTGGAGCAAGGCCTGCGCGATGAGGGCATTCTGCCCGGCGGCCTGGATGTGCCGCGCCGTGCGGCAAAACTGCATCGCAGCCTGCTGGAGATCGGCAAGCCCAACGTCATCACCTCGACGTTATCGGCCATGGAGTGGGTCAACCTGTTCGCCCTCGCCGTCAACGAAGAAAACGCCGCCGGCGGGCGCATGGTCACTGCGCCGACCAATGGCGCGGCGGGTATCATCCCGGCGGTGCTGCACTACTACATGAAGTTCAACCCCGACGCGTTTGACGATGATGTGGTGAATTTCTTCCTGGCCGCCGCCGCCGTCGGCATCCTGTGCAAGAAAAACGCCTCGATCTCCGGTGCCGAAGTCGGCTGCCAGGGCGAAGTGGGCTCGGCCTGCGCCATGGCCGCCGCAGGCCTGGCAGACATCCTCGGCGCCACGCCCGAGCAACTGGAAAACGCCGCCGAAATCGGCCTGGAACACAACCTCGGCCTCACCTGCGACCCGGTCGGCGGCCTGGTGCAAGTGCCGTGCATCGAGCGCAATGCCATCGCGGCGGTCAAGGCCATCAACGCCACGCAAATGGCCTTGCGCGGAGACGGCAAGCATTTCATCTCGCTGGACCGGGTGATTCGCACCATGCGCGACACCGGTGCCGACATGCACGACAAATACAAGGAAACCTCGCGCGGCGGCCTGGCGGTCAACTGGGTGGAGTGCTGAGTGCGCTGCAAGCGACCGTTTTATCGGCGCTGCCCTGAAACAGGTCACCCGTCCCCCCACCCCACCGACCCCATGTGGGGAGGGGGCTTGCTCCCGATAGCGGTACATCAACCAAGTATCCATTGGCTGACACACCACTATCGGGAGCAAGCCCCCTCCCACAGTTGCATCTCCTTGTAACAGGGACCGTTGTACGGCACGCCCTTTGCTGTACAGCTATTGAGGAAAACGGACCTTGTGAACCCTCAGCGACGGAGTGACCGGTGGTCAGGCAATGCGAACCAATCCCGACACCGGTCGTCAATGACTGCATGTTCTTATCAGGCGGTAACGCACCATGGACAATCCTTTTCAGATCATCACCGACACCTTCAGCCCCCAATACCGCGTCAACCTGAGCATCCAGCGGCTGGACGGCAGCATCATGCTCACCCTCTCCAACGAGGATGGCGTGGTGGCCAAACGCATGATCAGCGCCGAACAGCGCAAAGACCCGAAACGGCTCAAGCGCCTGGTGCAGAGCATCCAGTTCGGCATTGCCATCGAGCAGGGCCACAGCGCCATGGATATCCTGGCGGTGATGACCGATGGCGACAGCCACAACATGCTGCAGCCACCGCCCCCTCGTAACCAGCCCTTCAGCGCCGGGCTCTAGAGCTCGCCCTTCTCGGTTTCCAGGCTCGCCTCGCCTTTGCGACGCGGGCCTTCGATCTTCATCGACGGGAAGGCCGACGAGGCGTAGCGCACCACCAGAATCGCGAACGCCAGCAACAGAATGCCGCCACACAGGTAGATGATGCCCAGGTCCGGCGGGTTGTGGTGCGACACGTTGGAAATCAGCAGGCGCGTCAGCGCGGTGATCGCCACGTAGATCAGGAAGCGTACCGGCATGTGATTGGTCTTGAAATAAATCCCGACCATCGCGCCCAGTTCCAGATAGATGAACAACAGCAGGATGTCATCAATCTTGATGTGCCCGTTCTCCAGCATCCCCAGAAACTCCATCACCGCTGCCCACGCGGTCACCGCACCAATGGCGAACAGCGCCAGATAGTGGAAGGTTTCGACAAACAGATTGCCCAGCGACTCGGCCAGCCCGTGTACCTGCCGGCGCAGCCTTTCGGCCCAGTTGATTTTCACGATGGTGCTTCCTTAGGTCGACTCGACCGGATAATGCGGGATGGACGTGACGGTTGTTCTGCATGCAGAAAAAAGGCCAGTGCCGGGAAGTGAGAGGGCGGCGGGGTGCGACGGGGCACGTCTGGGAATTGGAAAAGTGAATATTACGCTCATCCGAGAAGCAGTCGCTCATGGATACCGTTGGCGCGCGTGTAAAACCGAAAGGATCCGGATGTGGTCCGTCACTTTGTATACGACCAGATAATTGGGATGTACCACCATCTCACGCGTGCCGTTGATTCTTCCGGGACGGTAGAGATGTGGCCTACGAGAAAGAGCCAGTACAGAAGCCTCGATTGATCGCATAAGCTCCAGCGCTGCTACAGGATTGCGATCACTCAGATAATCAATAATTTGACGAAACTCCACCCGCGCCGCGGGTAGCCACTCAATCAGCATCGCCTTTCTTGAGTTTAGACTCGATGAGCGATTTCATTTCAGCCATTACCTCGTCGTGAGGAATACCGGGGCTTTTGTCATCAAGCGCAGCTTGTACCCTGGCGCGAAACCAGCGGTTGTAGCCATCGGCCTGCTCTTCGGTGTCTGCGTGGGTACCAGAGGAAAAGGAAGTGTCCATTGAAGGCTCCGTTGTCGATGAGGAAGGAGTCTAGCCGCTGGCCCTTTTACTGTCGTGCTCCAAGCGATGAAGTGAGTAACAGGAAAAATCCAGGCTTGTGCGACGGTTTTTTTTGGCTGCCCCACTAGCGTGCGAACAGTCTGTTAGAGGCATGAGGGTGGCGGGACGCGACGAGGCACAGATTGATCAAGCGACGCTATTTTCCGACTACATTAAATCCTGCTATCCAAACCCCCGCGTTTGGCTTATGCTTTTCGCTGTATATAAATACAGTAGTCGCAAAAGACATCTATCGTGAAGGCATGTGAGGTGGTGAATGGCCGTCGAAGTGGTATACCGCAGCAGCCGAGATCTGGAGCGTTTGTTCATGGATAAAGCCGAAGCTGACCGTCATGACAAAATGCTTGAACTCGCTGAGTTGCTGGCAGAAGTGTTGCAAAAAGCCGTGCCGTCCCTCAGCGAGCAGCAGGTGGAGGAAGCCGGGATCTACATGGCGAAAAATCGCGATGTGTTTGCCAAGGCGTTCAAGAGCCAGCCGGACGCGTTGTCCGAGTTGCTCAACGCAGCGGCGGAATAAGCCCGAATTGAACAGGCCCTGAATCCTTGATTCAGGGCCTTTTTAATGCCCGGTCAGCGGTAGAGCAGGCGCTCGGCCAGTTCGTCGGCCACGCGTGCGGGTGAGCGTTTTTCGGCCTGGGCGTGGGCGAAAATTTCGGTCAGGCGCGTGCCGATGTTGGAAAGGTGCGCGGTGATGGTCGGCAATTGCGCGCCGCTGTGCTTGAGGGCGACGTAGATCAGTCCGCCGGAGTTGATCACGTAGTCCGGGGCGTAGAGGATGCCGCGCCCTTCCAGTTGGTCGGCGATCTGCAGGTTGGTCAGTTGTGCACTGGCAGAACCGGCCACGGCGGCGCAACGCAGTTGGGCAACGCTCTGGCGGTTGAGCACGGCACCGACTCCGCAGGGCGCGAGGATATCGCAGGGCGTGCTGAGCAAGGCATCGTTGGCGATAGGGTGCGCGCCGAGCTGTTCCATGGCCAGTTGCACCTTGCCGTGGTCGATGTCGCTGACCAGCAGTTCGGCACCGGCGGCGTGCAGTTGTTCGGCCAGCGCGTAACCCACGTTGCCCAGGCCCTGGATCGCCACGCGCAAGCCTTCGAGGTTGTCGCTGCCCAGGCGGGCCATGGCCGTGGTGCGAATGCCGGCGAACACGCCCATGGCCGCATGGGGCGAAGGATCGCCGGCAGCGCTGGTGCTGGTAACGAAACGGGTGTGCTGGGCGATGCAGTCCATATCGGCCACCGAGGTCCCGCTGTCGGTGGCGGTGATGTAGCGACCGCCCAACTGCTCGATGCAGCGGCCAAAGGCTTCAAACAGTGCCGCGCGGTCTTCCACATGGGCAGGCCGCAGGATCACCGCCGTTGCGCCGCCCACCGGCAGCCCGGCCAGGGCCGCCTTGTAGCTCATGCCCTGGGCCAGGCGCGCAGCATCCGCCACGGCGCTTTCGTCATCGGGGTAGGCAAGGTAGCGACAACCGCCCAGCGCAGGACCGAGGCGGCTGTTATGAATAGCGATGATCGCCTTCAGCCCGGTCACCGGGTCGATGCTCAGGTGCAGCGATTCAAGGCGGGTGTCATGCATGAGAGCAAACATCGTCAAGCTCCCGGATCACGTCTGGTCGTGGGCCAAGTATAGGCTCGCGGTAAAAATCCGCTGAAGCGTGCTGGAATAAGCAGGCGGAATTCGTAGGCGTTCCGACATAAGCAGGCAGGATATTTCTCAAGACACTGGACGTACATTCGCAGCAAGGCTAAAACGGGGCATCTGCCGGAGATTGCAATGACTCCCCGCCAAGCCTTTTTCGCCTGCCTGCAACGCTCGCCGCCTGCGCTGTTTGAAGCCGCGCTGTGGATTGCCGCCGAGCACGACCCGGCCGTGCAACCGGCGGCGATCCTGCGTGACGTTGCCTTGCTGCAGCAACAGGTCAGCCTGGCCATGCCGATATTGCCGACGGATGAACTCGGCCAGCCGCTGCTGCGCCGCATGAATGACCTGGGCTTTGCTCAGGACGACTTCACCCCGCTACGCCCCGCCGCGGCCCTGCTGGACAAGGTGCTGCAACGCAAGCGCGGGCAGCCGCTGGCCATGGGCCTGATCGCACTGGAACTGGCGCGGCGCCTGGAAATCCCCCTGCAGGGCGTGAACTTCCCAGGTCACTTTCTGCTGCGTGTGCCCGGTGCCGATCATCTGCTCGACCCCTGCGGCGGTCGACGCCTCTACCCCAACGACTGCCGCGAACTGCTGCAACGTCAATACGGCCCCAACCTCACGCTGAAATCCGAGCACCTGCACACCGCCGAGCCGCGTTCGATCCTGCAACGACTGTCACGTAACCTGCGGCAGTTGCACCTGTCCAACGATGATTACCTGGCCGCGCTGGTCGACGCCGAGCGCGTGCTGGAACTGGGCAACGCCAGCGCCGCCGACTACCTGGCGCGGGCCAGTCTGTACCAGCGCCTGGACTGTCCCAGCGCCGAGCGGTTTGACTTGGAACATGCGCTGCTGCTCAGCGAAGACCCGATCCAGCGCCTGCGCCTGGCCGAACGGCTGGGTCATCTGCCCCCCAACTCGGTCGTGCACTGAACACGTGCACTCCTAATGGCGATAGGGCCTGTCGTGGCGAGCGGGCTTGCCCCGCGTTGGGGGGCGAAGCCGCCCCAAAACCAGGCGCTGAGCCGTATCAGGCACACCGCGTGTTTCTTGATTGGGGGCGCTTCGCACCCCAACGCGGGGCAAGCCCGCTCGCCACAACAAGCCCGCTCGCCTCGACAAGCCCGCTCGTCACAGAGCCTTCCGCATTTGAAGCTAAGGCGCGTCAGCTTGACTGCCGGGATGTGCCCGGATAAACGCCGGATGCTGCGCCGCCAACGCCGCTACCCGCTGAATTCGTGGATACGCCGCCAACGACACCTTGAAGCGCTGCGCGGCATACACCTGCGGAATCAAAAACACATCCGCCAGCCCCGGCTGCTCGCCCAGGCAATACCCCTCATCGTCAATCAACTGCTCGACTGCGGCCAAGCCCTGGCTAATCCAGTGACCGATCCATTCCAGCAACTGCGCCTCATCGTGTCCCCACTGGCGCAGCAGGTTCTGGGTACTGGAGTTGTGCAACGGGTGAATATCACAGCCAATAATCGACGCCACCGCACGTTCGTGGGCACGGGTCGCCAGATCCCTGGACAGCAGCGGCACCTGTGGATAACGCTCCTCCAGGTACTCAATGATCGCCGGTGACTGAATCAACAGTTCGCCGTCATCCGTGCGCAACGCCGGAACGCGCCCTTGCGGGTTGATCGCAAGGTACTCGGGCTGATGATTCGCGCCTCCCGGCGGCACCAGCAGGTTGACCGGCACCGCGCTGAACGCCAGGCCTTTCAGCGCCAACGCAATACGCACCCGGTACGACGAGGTGGAACGGTAGTAGGTATAGAGTTGCATCGCCCTGCCCTCTCAGCGCGCCGCGATGACAGTACCCCGGCAGTCACCGAATCCGATGGACGCAAACCCGTCACGGCGGCAGCGTGCACGCAAGATGATTTCATCGCCGTCCTCAAGGAATTTGCGCACCTCGCCGTTGGGCAATTCGACCACCCGTTTACCGCCTTCGGTCATCTCCAGCAAGCTGCCGAACTGTCCTGCTTCGGGCCCGGACAGGGTGCCCGAACCGAACAGGTCACCGGCCTGCAACTGGCAACCGTTGACGCTGTGATGCGCCACCAACTGCGCGACGGTCCAGTACATGTGCAGGCTGTTGCTCAGGGCCAGACGGTGCGCCGGCAGATTCTGCTCGCGCATGGCCTGCGTGAGCAGCAGCACCTCGAGTTCGATATCCAGGGCGCCGGCAGCTTGATCGCGGGTGTCCAGCAGGTAGGACAGCGGTTGCGGATCACCTTCGGGTCGTGCCGGCTGCGCCTTGCGAAACGGTTCCAGCGCTTCCACCGTCACCACCCAGGGCGACAGGGTGGTGATAAAGCTCTTCGACAAGAACGGCCCCAGCGGCTGGTATTCCCAGGCCTGGATATCGCGCGCCGACCAATCGTTGAGCAAACAGAAACCGGCGATATGCTCGGCCGCATCGCCGATGGCAATCGCGTCGCCCATGGCATTGCCCTGGCCAATCCAGATGCCCAGCTCCAGCTCGTAATCGAGTCGCGCACAGGGGCCGAAAACCGGTTCGGTGTGGCCGGCCGGCAAGGTCTGGCCCTTGGGGCGACGCACCTCGGTGCCCGACGGGCGAATGGTTGACGCACGGCCGTGATAGCCGATAGGCACGTACTTGTAATTGGGCAGCAGCGGGCTGTCGGGGCGGAACAGTTTGCCGACGTTCTGTGCATGCTCGATGCCGACATAGAAGTCGGTGTAGTCGTTGATTCTGGCCGGCACGTGCATCTGGCAGTCGGCGGCGCGATGCAGCACCTGGGCCTCACGCGCCTGCAGTGAGCCGCCTTCGGCCAGCAGCTCCAGCAGGCGTTCACGCAGCGCCACGCGCGGGCCACGGCCGAGTTCGAAGAAGGCGTTCAACTGGCCGCCAGCGGTGGCCTCGACGGCGCGGCGCGCCTGACCCTCGAACGCATCCAGGGCGGCGTGCAGGTCGAGAATGCAGTCACCAATCGCCACGCCACTGCGCGGGGCAGAACCGTTGACGCTGAACACGCCCAAGGGCAGGTTCTGCAACGGGAAATCAGGATGACCGTTGGCGGAGGCGACCCAACTGCGGGTGAGGGTTGGCTGCGTCATGGTTATCTCCGATTCGGGTTGAAGGTGGCGGGCAGCGAGGCCCAGCAGGCGTCATAGGAAGGTTGCAATTGCGCGCACTCAAGGGCGAACCGAGTGGGCCGCAGCACCTGGCTGGTCTCGAACATGAACGCCATGGTGTTATCGATCTTGTGCGGCGCAAGGTCAGCGTTGATCGCTTTGGTGCAGGTCTCGCCGTCCGGGCCGTGGGCGCTCATGCAACTGTGCAGCGACGCGCCGCCGGGCAGGAAGCCTTCGGCCTTGGCGTCGTACGCACCCTGGATCAGGCCCATGTATTCGTTCATCAGGTTGCGGTGGAACCACGGCGGGCGGAACGTCTTTTCGGCCACCATCCAGCGCGGCGGGAAGATCACGAAGTCGAGGTTGGCCAGGCCGTGGGTGCTGGTGGGCGAGGTCAGGACGGTAAAGATCGACGGGTCAGGATGATCGAAACTCACGGTGCCCAGGGTATTGAAACGGCGCAGGTCATATTTGTACGGCACGTTGTTGCCGTGCCAGGCCACCACGTTCAGCGGCGAATGGTCGAGCTCGCAGGCCCAGAGTTCGCCGAGGAACTTCTGCACCAGCGTTGTAGGTTTTTTCAGGTCTTCGTAGTGCGCCACCGGGCTGAGAAAGTCGCGCGGGTTGGCCAGACCGTTGCTGCCGATCGGGCCGAGGTCCGGCAGGCGCAGTGGCGCGCCGTGGTTTTCGGCAACGTAGCCGCGGGCCTGTGCATCAAGCAGTTCGATGCGGAATTTGAGGCCGCGCGGCAGCACGACAATTTCCAGCGGCTCCACGTCCAGCACGCCGAGTTCGGTGGCGATGCGCAGGCGGCCCTGCTCGGGAACGATCAGCAGTTCGCCGTCGGCGTTGAAGAACACACGCTCCATCGAACGGTTGGCACGGTAGGTATGAATGCTGATGCCTGACGGTTTTTCCGACGCCGCGTTGGCAACCATCCCCACCAGCCCGTCGATAAAGTCCGTCGGCTCATCCGGAATATCCAGGGGGTTCCAACGCAGCCGGTTAGGCGTCACCGCGCCCAGCGGCCCGCCGGCCAACTGCCGTTCCAGCTTGACGAACGCCGGGTGATTGGCCGACGGCTGAATGCGGTACAGCCAGGTGCGCCGGGCTTCACTGCGCGCCACGGTAAAGGCGGTGCCGGAGAACAGTTCGGTGTACAGCCCGTAGGGCGCTTTTTGCGGGGAGTTCTGGCCGACGGGCAAGGCCCCGGGCAAGGCTTCGCTGGCAAATTGATTGCCGAAGCCCGACAGGTAGTCCAGGTGCATGGATCGTCCTCTGCAAGGAAGTTGTTTTTATCGTAATCCAGTTACGCACAACGTAATTTGATCACCGTCGAGCGTCAAGCTATAAAGACGCCCACTCATCTCTCGGATTCTCGCCCTTCCATGGAAAAGCCCCGCGACACCGGTAAACAGAAAGTCCGCTCGGCCGAAGTGGGCACCGATATCCTCAAGGCCCTCGCCGAGCTGTCACCGGCCACTTCGCTGTCGCGTCTGGCCGAGCATGTGCAGATGCCGGCCAGCAAGGTGCACCGCTATCTCCAGGCATTGATCGCCTCGGGGTTTGCCGAACAGAACGCCGCCACCAACCATTACGGCCTGGGCCGCGAAGCCCTGCGCGTGGGCCTCGCCGCGCTGGGCAGCATGGATGTGCTCAAGGTAGGCGCCCTGCCCCTGGCCGAACTGCGCGATGACTTGAATGAAACCTGCTTCCTGGCGGTGTGGGGCAACCAGGGCGCGACCGTGGTGCAGATCGAACCGGCGGTGCGCGCGGTTACGGTGGTGACGCAGCTGGGCTCGGTGCTGCCACTGCTCGGCTCGTCCACCGGACTGGTGTTCAGCGCCTACCTGCCCGCGCGGGAAACCGTGGACTTGCGTGCGCGCGAAATCCAGGCCGGCATCGCCCACGTACTGGCGGACGATCAGGCTTACGCCAGCACCTGCGCGCAGATCCGCAGCCGCGGCCTGCATTTTGTGCATGGCTTGCTGATGCCCGGCGTGGATGCGCTGTCGGCGCCGGTGTTCAACGCGGTCGGGCAGGTGGCGGCGGTGATGACCGTGGTCGGCCCCACTTCGGTGTTCCACGCCGATGAACACGGCCCGGCGGCGCAGCGCCTGCTGGCGGCGACCCGGGCCGTGAGTTGGCGGATGGGCTACCAGCCGTGAATCAGTCGTGCCACTGGCTCAGCGCGACGGCCAGGCGATTTTCCAGGGCGCGAATTGGCGCCGCATCGCTGACGTAGTTATTGCTGATCATCGAGAACACCAGACGCCGCCCGCCGGCGTCGGTGATGTAGCCACTCAGTGACGACACCCCGGCCATCGAGCCGGTCTTGGCGTGCAGGTTGTTTGCGGCGGCGGTGCCCCGCAGGCGATAACGCAGGCTGCCGCCGGTGAGGCGATCGGCATTGCCGGCAATCGGCAACGCGTTATACCAGGCGTCGAACCAGGGCTGTTTTGCCGTCGCCAGCAGCACGTCCGTGAGGTTCTGCGAAGACACCAGATTACGCCGCGACAACCCCGAACCATCGACCTGACTCAAGGTTGCCGGGTCCATGCCCTGGCGTTTCATGAATGCCGCCACTGCCGCCACACCGGCCTGCGCGGTGCCGGCATCGGCGGTCTTGCGCCCCATGGCCTTGAGCAGCGCTTCAGACATATTGTTGTTCGAGAGTTTGAGCAGCGGCGTGATCAGTTCCTGCAGCGGTGCCGAGTGGTGCTCGGCCAACAGCAACGCGGTGGTCGGGCTGGCGCCACCGATCACCCGCCGGCCCATCACTTGAATGCCCTGCTGCGCCAGCGCCTGTTCAAACAGATTGGCCACCAGTTGCGTCGGCTCCCACACACTGACCCACTGCCGGCTCTGCTTGCCCGGCGCCAGGGCGCCGCTCAGTTGCAGCAGGTTGGTGCCGTGCTGGCGGGTAATGCCGTAGCTGTTGCCCGGCCCGCTGACGGCGCGATTGCTCAGTTGCACGTAATCGGTGGCGGGGCTGATCTCCACGCTCACCGGCTGCCCGAGCGTCACGGGTGCCTTGGCGGTGACCAGCAAGGTGCCCGCATCAAAATCAGCATTTGGCGACACGGTCAGCGCCGAAATCTGCGCACCGTAGTAGGTGGATTCGTCGTCCTGGGCCCAGTCGACGCCCAGGCGCTCGGCGTCAAACCAAGTGTCGTCGACCACCAGATCACCCTGCACCTGGCGCACACCGAGGCTCGCCAATTGCGCGGCCAAGGCCTGGTAATCAGCGAATTGCAGGGTGGGATCGCCCAGGCCACGCAGGTACAGGTTGCCCGTCAGGCGATCACCCTGCTGCGCGCCGTTGCTCAACAATTGCGTGGCAAAGCGGTACTGCGGCCCCAACACATCCATCGCCGCCGCCGTGGTGAGCAGCTTGAGATTGGACGCGGGAATCAGCCGTGTACGCGGGTTGTGCTGGTACAGCGTGCTGCCGCTGCGGGCGTCGCGCACCATCAGCGACACGGTGGCGCCATTGAGCGCAGGATCCGCCAGCAAGTGGTCCAGCGTTCCCATGGACGTCTGCGAGACGCTCGCGCAGCCGCCCAGTAAAAGGCTCAGGCCCGCCAGCAGCGTGAGAGGATGTAACCATCGTCCAAAATGCATCGCCAGGGTGTATCCGCAAAAAAAGTTGCGGCAACGCTACCAGTTCGCCTCCCTTGTGGCGAGCGGGCTTGCCCCGCGTTGGGGTGCGAAGCGCCCCCCAATCAAGCAAAACGCGGTGTACCTGATACGGCTCAGCGCCTGGCTTTGGGGCTGCTGCGCAGCCCAACGCAGGACAAGCCTGCTCGCCACAGGGGAGCTGCGCTTAACTGAACGGCATTAGGGCAAGCCCGCTCGCCACAACAGCCCCCCATCAGCCCTTTTCGCAGCAAACCCGCCCAGCGCTAGAACTCCAGCGTACTGGACACCGACACCTGCCGCGCATCGCCCATCGACACAAACAGACGGCTCGCCGCCGAGGTGTAGTAGGTGCGATCAAACAGGTTCTTCACGTTGAACTGGAACTTGACCTTCTGCCCCTCGATCCGCGTGTCGTAGGTGGCAAACGCGTCGGCCACGGTGTAGCCCGGCAGGTTGAAGCTGTTGTTCGCGTCGCCTTCGCGCTGGCCCACATAGCGTGCGCCGGCGCCCACGCGCAGGTCATCGCCGCCCACCAAGCTGCCGAAGTCGTACACCGCCGACAGTGAGCCGGTGTGCTTGGCCACGTTCTGCAGGCGCTTGCCCTCCAGGGCCGGGTCTTTGGTGACTTCAGCGTCGGTGTAGGCATAGCTGCCGATCAGGCTCCAGTTGTCGCTGAGCTGGCCGGTGGCATCCAGCTCCAGGCCGCGCGAGCGTACTTCGCCGGCGACGCTGTAGACCGTGTCCAGCCCGGTGCCCACCGACACCAGCACATTGCGCTTGTTGATATCGAACAACGCGGCGCTGGCGGTGATGCGCCCCGGTATATCCAGCTTGGCGCCCAGCTCCCAGGCTTTGGACTCTTCCGGCGTGAGGCTGCCGCTCAGGGTGCTGCCATCGGCCAGCGCCGCGATGGTGGAGTTGGGTTTGAACGACTCGGTGTAGCTGCCGTAGAACGACAGTTCATCGGTGTAGCGATACACCAGGCCGGCACGCGGCACCCACTTCTGACCGTTGCCGTCGGTGTTGGCCTTGAACGGCACGCCTTTGCCGGCGTACTGGTCGTACATCTGGTAACGCGCGCCACCCACCAGAATCCATTGGTCGGTCAGGTGGATCGCGTCCTGGAAGAACAGTGAGTCACTGCGCAGCAGGTCGGTCTGGGCGCTGTCCGGGGCACTGACGGTAGAGCCCGCCACTTCGTTGCCGTACACCGGGTTCAGGTAGCTGAAGACACCGCGCGGCTTCTGCCGAATCAAATCGGCGCGGTAGACCTTGCGGTACTCGTCATCCAGGCCGAACACCAGGTCATGTTGCAGCCCGCCGGCCTGCACCTTGCCTTCCAGGCTGGCCGTGGTGAAACGGTCGGTGGTGATCGCGCCCTGGGTGCCGTCCATGCTGCGGGTCAGGGTGCCGTTGGCGTTCACTGCACTGACACGCACCTGGCTGGCGTCGTAGGTCTCGCGGTTCCAGCTGTAGCCGAAGTGAGCCTTCCAGTCGTCGTTAAGATCGTGGTCGACTTCCAGACGGTACAGGTCGGAGCGCCCTTCCATGTTGTTGAACGGCTCATCCAGGCGACGGGTCGCGGGGATGTTCAGCGGGTGGTTGGTCTTGGGGTCGATGGCGGTGCCACGGTCGAACGGCGAGAGAAATTCGCGATGCTCGTAGGCAAACACCACCTTGGTGGTGTCGCCATACCAGGCCAGGGACGGCGCCACCAGTGTCTCGCGGTGGGTGCCGAAATTGCGCCAGTAATCCTCGTCTTCGTGGTCGACGATCAGCCGATACGCCAGCCCGCTGTCACCGATGGGGCCTGTGGTGTCGAGGCTGCCGCCGCTGCCGTTCTTGCCGTCGCCGAAGGTCGAGCCGCGCGCGGTGAGGGACGTGGACTGCACCTGTTCAGGCTTTTTGCTGACGATATTGACCACGCCGCCCGGGTCCTGAATGCCGTACAACAGCGACGACGGACCTTTGAGCACTTCGACGCGATCGGCCGTGGCATTCAGCGCACGGCCCTGCACCACGGGCATGCCGTCCTGCATGATCGAGCCGTTGCGGTTGTCGCCGAAGCCACGCAGCATCACCGCGTCCTGGGTGCTGCCGAGGGTGTTGGCCTGGGTGATGCCGCTGATATTGGCCAGGGCGTCGTCGAGGTTGCGCGGGGTCTGGTCGCGCAACACCTGGGCGGGCACCACGTTGACGGTCTGCGGGGTTTCCAGCAGCAAGCCCTGGGAGCGCATCACCGAGCTGGTGGGCGGCGGCTGATAGCTGGTGCTGTCCTGGGCAAGGCCGGCACCGCTGATGGTGGTGGCGCTGAGGTTGACTGCCCCGCTGGTGGGTACAGGTTCGAGGGCCAGGGTACGGGCGTCGATCTGGCGGAAGGTAAAGCCGGAGTTGCCCAACAGTCGTTGCAGGGCGTCGGTGGCGCTCATCAGCCCATTGATCGACGGCGCGTTGAGGCCGTAGGGCGCCTCGTCGGTGTAGATCACACTGATCCCGGTCACCCGGCTGAAATCGCTCAGCGCCTGGGGCAGCGGCTTGGCTGCCAGGGCAAAGTTGAACCGGGTACTGTGCTGCTCCTGCGCCTGCGCGACGCACAGGGGCAGCAACGCCAGCCCCGAGACCGCCAATGCCGAGGCTCCCAGCCACTGTTTAACCCAACCGCCCGCCATCGATTTCATGCTTAAAGGAACCCGTGTAGAAAAGCTGTTAATGCGAATAGCTCGCAGTTTCAAGCACTACACGGATGGGCAGGCGGTTTACCTCACATGTGTTTGCAAATATTTTCGATTATTGCGCCTGAATGCGAAAACCCCAGCGCGGGAAGTGCACATGCACGGTGCCTGCGCGTTCGTCGGTACGGCGCAGGATCAGCGCTTCGCGCCCGGCAAACAGCAGCTCACCCGCAACAGGATCAACACCGTAGTCGATTGCGCTGACAGTGACTGCCTGCCCGGGGTGGAAGCCATTCAAGTCCTCGAACACCTCGTCCGGCAACGCGGCCGGCGTGGCATTACGGGAAATCTCCAGCGCCTGTTCGGCACTCATTTCACTGGCGCTGCCGTGACCGAACGCCAGCACCCGCGCCAACCACGCGGTCACCGCCGGATACGCATCCACCAGCGGCGCAGTCACCGGCGTGGCCGTGAGAAACCACAAACAATGAGCCAGGGCAAAGTCGGCAATCGAGGGTTCGCCGAACAGAAAATGTCCGGCCTTAAGCTGCTGCTCCAGGCGCGCCATGATCGCCGGCCACTGATGCTTGGCCAGCTCCACCGGCAACCTGCTCGCCGTGCCGCCGCTGAACAGTGCGGCGCGGTCGGCAAGAAAGCCCTTGACCGCGTCCGGGGACAATTTGCCGAAGCGCACCGCCACCGATTCCGGCTGGAACACCAGGCTCACGGCGTGGGCGAATACCACGCTGTCGGCCCAGGTGGCGAAGGTCTGGGTGATCATTTCCTGGCCCGGCGGGAACAGCGCAGGACTGGCTTTTTCCTGCTCCAGACGGCGCGCGATCAGCGCGGTATCGCAATAGATATCCGCGCCCACCTGCAACACCGGGGTCTTGCGATAACCGCCGGTCAAGGCGGTCAGGTCCGGCTTGGGCATCACCGGCGAAATATGCACGGAATGCCACGACAAGCCTTTGAAGCCCAGCAGCAGCCGAGCTTTTTCTGCGAAAGGTGACGTTGAGTAGTGATGCAGGATGAGCTCAGACATGTGGCGGTCCACTTGGCGAATGAACCCGCAGCTTAACGCGCCAAGTGCTCAGGTGGCGTGATGAGACGCTATCAGTCAGATCAATGCACCACTACGGGCCAGGCACTCCTTGGCGCTTTTTTTCAATTTCTTGATCAACCGTTCCTGACGCAACGCCTCGCCCTTCGTCGCGCATTGCTCGGTGTACACCAGCGCCACAGCCGGGCTGGACAGGAAGAACCGCGCGCCCTTGCCGCTCTGGTGCATGGAAAAACGGCGTTGCGGATCGTTGCTGATGCCGCAATAGAGGGAGCCATTGGCGGCACGCACCAGATAAACGTACCAGGGCTTGGCTTCAGTCGGAGGGGTCACGGGGCGATTCGGCACAATGGGAAAGCGCCAAGCTTATCAACGCCCGGCCTGGAATGCCTGCAAGCCTTTGCGCGCCTGGGCCCGCACGGCGTTTTTCAGCGCCGGCGACCAGCCCAGCAGCCAGCCCTTGAGGCCCAGCGCCTGGCGCGACCAACGCCACAGGTCAAAGTGGTCATGGTGCTCGCAGATCTTGCCATCGCGAAACACGAACCGCGCGCCAATGTCATTGACCACCGTATTGCCGGTGGCACTGAACAGGTACGTTGCCACCCAGTGCGCACTGCCGGTGGAGTCATCGCTGCGCACGTGGTCGAAGGTCAGGGAAAAGTCCCTGGCCCGCGTGGTGAGCATGCGCCACATGTCACCCACGTCGCGCCCGCGCAGCTCACCGAAGGCCGGGTCGCTGAACACCACGTCGTCGGTGTAGCAGGCGGCCATGGCTTCGGCATCCAGCCGTTGGAAGGCCTCGTAAAAACGGGTGATCAACGCGGTGTGGGCATCACTCATGTGCAGCTCCGTGAATCGTTTTTGTAGGAGCGCACAATAGTCTGCACGGCAATGGAAAGCCACGGGCATTCACTAAGGCACCATGCCTGCATCCCGCGCGTAAGCAAACAAGTCCACATCGGTAGAGATACACAAGCGGTGCATGGCAGTGCTTTTCTGTTTACTGATGGTGGAAATACTGCGATTGACCCGCGCCGCGATCTGGCTGACGGTCATGCCGCTGGCGAGCATCCTGACCACTTCCTGTTCCTTGCCCGACAGCTGCGGTGCCTGCGTGGGCTGGGCCAGGCCCGCCAGGTCGAGCTGCGCACGCAGGGACTCACTGATAAAGTTGCGCCCTTGCACTACGGTTTGCAGGGCCTGGGGCAACTCACGCGCCGACGCACTTTTGGCCACCACCGCCCGCGCACCGTGGGACAGCGCTGTGCGCAAGGTCGCAACGTTGGCGAACATGGTCACCACGATCACCGGCACCTTGGGAAACTGGCGGTGCAACAAGCCCAGCAGGCCGTAGCCATCCGCTTGCTGGTCGCCCGGCATGGCGAAGTCCGTCACGATCACATCACAGGGGGTCTTGGCCACCAGCGCCAGCAGTTCGTCCGGGCCATTGGCCTCGCCCACGACTTTACATTTACCACTCGCCTCTATCACGACTTTTTGCCCGACTCGGACGATAGGGTGATCGTCAGCAATAATTATGCGAAGCATCGGTTTTTCCCATGACGGCAATTAGTTAGTAGCAAAATATCCCGACTGGCTGTAGGCAACAACCGTCAATAACTGCGTGAAATTGGCCCCACCCAATGTTTTAAGTGCCATCAGTTGTTACCCACAGAAATAAAAGAAATTACATACAGAAAAGTATTACGACTCAGAAGGATGTATTCCTACAGCAACTAAGGATTAGAGACTTCCCAAGTACTGTAGGTAATGTTCCACATCCCAAAAAAAATCCTGCAGAGCCACTGCATTGTCCGAAACACCCGATTGATTGACCCGTTCAATCAAATGCACGGCCCGTGGTTCAAGGCCGGTGTTGCCCAGAAACGCGACGCTGCCCATCAAACGGTGCAGCCGTTGACTGGTCAACGTCCCATCCAGACAGGCCAGGGCGTGCTTCAGAATGAAGAGATCATCGCGGGCTTCCTGGATCAGGCTGACTAACAGCGGCTGGGTCATTTCCCAGGAACCGAACATGGCGACCAGACTGGCGCGCGTGGGTCGCCTGCCGTGCACAGACAAAGAGAAAGGCTCGACTGCGCCCACCCGTACCTGGGGCGCGGCCAACCAATAGCGCAACACCTCACGGAGTTTGGCCAGGCCGATCGGCTTGACCAGCCAGCCATCCATGCCACAGGCCAGGCAGCGCTGGATATCCCCGGGCCCCAGGCTCGCGGTAAAGGCCAGCACGCAACAGGCTGGGCTGCGCGCCGCACGCTCGCGACGGCGCAGTTCACGCGTCATTGCGTAGCCGTCCATCACCGGCATGCAACAGTCGGTGATGACCACGTCATAGTGCAGCGCCTCCAACGCCTTCAACGCCTGACGACCATCACTGCAACAGAGATGCGAGACGCCAAGCTTTTCCAACAGAGAACCGAGCAACAGGCGGTAGGTGCCGTGATCGTCCACCACCAACACGCGAGCGCCACTTTCACGCCACTCGCAAGCAGCGTCGGGGTCTGCCTGGCATGAACTTCCTTCTGGAAACGTGCCCGACATAAAGCCCTCTTCACGAGAGCGAACTGCCCAGCCGGCATGACGGTGGTCACACGCGAACCTTTCGCCCAAAGACGATGCCCTGAACCTCAACGATGAGATTCAAATAAATGCGCTTCGAGCTTTGAACATATCCGGACGAATGCACATCAGCGATACAACAAGTACGAAAACTCCAGTAGGCGCTTCCCATCTGATAAAGCGATCCGACATTGCCGACCGTGGCTGTACGACATTCGCTCAGTCTCGCATTAGTTGCATTTCCCCACGGAGCCCCTCTGGCTAAATTCCCCGGCGCCTCATCAAGGGGGACAACGCTGACCTACCCCACTTAAAAAACAGACACCGGAGCCGCACCCCATGAAAAAGCCTTTAGCCGCCTGCTCGGCCATTCTTCTCACTGGATGCCTGAGCAACGCCTTCGCCGCCAGCAGCGTCGACCTGAGCGTCAGTGGCGTGATCACACCGAGCGCGTGCACGCCCGGGCTGTCCAGCAACGGCAACATTGACCTGGGCAAGATTTCGGCCGGAGACCTCAAGCAGGACACCAACACCGTGCTGCCCAGACGCACGCTGCGGATGAGCATCGATTGCGACGCCAGCACCTTGTTCGCCCTGCAAGGCACCGACAATCGCGCCTCGTCCTCAACGGCCTCGACGGGCTACGGCCTGGGCCTGATCGACAACACGCAAAAAATCGGGCGTTACTACTTGCTGATGGCCAATTCCGTCGCGGACACCGCGGTCGTCGCGGCCATGGAATCATTCGACGGCGGCGTGACGTGGATGGAACTTGACGATGCCATATGGCAACGCAACAACCTCGCAGCCTTCGGGGCCGGCTTGAACGGTCCGTGGGTGCCGATTCCGATCAAGGCGCTGACGACTGACCTGGTGGTCGCGCCGATGATTGCCCCGGCCAAAGACCTCAACCTGGCCAATGAAGTGCAAATCGACGGCTCTGCCACGCTGACCATCCAGTACCTCTGACGTGCAACACGCTTGAAGAGGGCAACGTCGCGCTCCACTGCAGGGTCGCCACACCACAACCGGCGGCGATGCCCTCAACAACAGGCCTCAATTCCATTGCCACCGTGTCATTCGTATTAGTTGTATTTCCGTTCCGCCGGCCCGGCGCTAAATTTACTCCCACGCGCCCTTCAGCGCTTTAACGACGGCCCTGGGCAACTGCACCACCAGGGTGGTTTGGCTTTCCCCCAGGAATTTTCTTAGAACCCAAGGACGTGTACCTATGGACAGAACCACCCTCGCCTTCCTGCTTGCGGCCTGTGCGCCAGGCGCCTTCGCCGCCAGCACTACCGACTTGAGCGTCTCCGGGGCGATTGTGCCCAGTTCCTGCACGCCCACCCTCACCAATGGTGGCTTGATCGACCACGGCAAGATGACCGCCAAGGACCTCAAGCAGACCCAGCCCACGCTGCTGGCCCCGGCTGAGTTGCGCCTGGAAGTGCACTGCGAGGGTGAAACGTTTTTTACCCTGACCACCATCGATAACCGCGCGGGCACCTCGGCCATCAACCGGCAAGACCACGGCCTGGGCCTGACCCCCAAAGACGAGAAGCTCGGCAGCGTGACGTTCACCCTGTTCGATCCGGTGGCCGATGAAAACGCGGTCAACGTGATCGTCTCGCGCAATGGCGGCAGCAGTTGGTCAGCGTCCAATTACCTGGGCCACGATGGGCTGACGTCGTTCGCCGCCATCGGCACCAACACCCCTATCGCCATCAAGGAACTGAACGCTCGGCTGCGGGCGTTCTCGATCATCGTGCCGGCCAATGCGCTCACGCTAATCGACGAAGTACCCGTCGATGGCCAGGCCACGTTGCAGCTCAAGTACCTGTAAATCCGTTTGCCCCCTTCCCCCTGTAGGAGTACCACCATGAAGCCCCTCAATACCCTTTTCGCCGCCTTGTTGCTGACCACTGCCGGCAGTGCAGTGGCGGCCTCCAGCGTTGACCTGACTGTACGCGGGCTGATCACCCCGAGTGCATGCGAGCCAAGCCTGCCGAATGGTGGCAATGTGGATATTGGCAAGATTTCCGCGAAAGATCTGAAGGCCGACAGTTATACCGCTCTGCCCTTCCAGTCGCTGCAACTGACCGTGAGGTGCGATGCGGCAACCCTGATGGCCCTGGAGCCGAAGGACAATCGCGCAGGCTCGGAGTACGAAAACGACACGGGGTTATTCGGTCTGGGCATGACCAACGACAGCGAGAAACTCGGCGGGATGGAGCTGACGCTCTTGAATGCAACCGCCGATGGCGTCGCTTCCCGAGTTATCACATCGTTCAACAACGGCACCAGTTGGACACCGATGCACATGTTTCAAAAGGGCGCCCTTCTTTCGGTCACCGCAAGCGACGTGAACACGCCCACGCCGGTTAGCCAGATGACCGCTGACATGATTATCCGCCCGGTGATAGCCCCCGCCAATGGCCTGACCCTGAACAACGAAGTGGCCATCGACGGCTCTGTCACCCTGACCGTCAAGTACCTCTAACGCCCGGTCCGCCATGCCTGCACGGCGTGGCGCGATTGCCACGGATGTCTCCTTAAATCACGGTTTCAAACCTGACCATGAACATGCTCTCGCGCCGTCTGCTGACGCTGTGCCTCTGCCTTCCCGCCACACCTGCGCTGTGTGCGTCGTCCACCGAGATGACATTAACCGGCGTCATCACGCCCAGCGCCTGCGCACCGTCCCTGTCCTCCGACGGCGTTGTCGATCACGGACGGGTGCCGGCGCGCTCACTCAACCACTACGAATTCACCGCGCTGCCCACGCGCAACCTTGACCTGCACGTGAGCTGCAATCAGCCAGTGCTGTTTGTGCTGGTGGGTGTGGATAACCGCGCCGCGTCGTCTGTAGGGCCGGGATTTTATTACGGCCTGGGCCACAACATTCATGCGCCAAGTGAGCGCCTGGGATCGGTCTCGTTGGCGATTCGCGAAGCGTACGGCGACAGCCTGCGCGTGCTGGTCCTGGCGTCGAGCAACCAGGGCGAGACCTGGTTTCCGGAAGACAATGCGTATCCAGACAATTACATGGGCTTCGCCACGCCCGGCACGCTGATCCCTGAACCCCATCGCAGGATCGACGCCACCTTGCAGATCGACACGTCGATCAACGCCGCCGCCTTTCTGACTCTCGACCAGGACGTGCCGCTGGACGGCTCCATCGTGCTCGACCTGAGGTACCTCTAGCCATGTTTCCCGCCCCGCGTTTTGCCCTGCTCTCACGGCTGTTCAACCTTGTTCGCTACACCGGCCTGTACCTGGCCGCCGTGGCCCTGACCTTGTGGGGGCCGACCCTGGTGCTGGCCGACGGCATGGTGCCGGATACTTCGGTGGTGATCGTCAATGAAGCCGATGGCGAAGCCTCGGTGTCGGTCACCAACACCGACTCAAAGCTGGCGCTGCTGCATGTGACCCTCGAAGACATTCCGGAAGACACCGCAACGCTGCTGTTTGTCACACCACCGCTGACGCGGGTTGAGCCGTCCAAAAGCCAGCTGATCCGTTTCATCCTGCAATCACCGACGCCACTGACCACGCAACGCTTGAAACGCGTGATCTTCGAAGGCATGCCCCAGGGCCGTGCCGCCGCCGAGGCCGGCCATGCCCGCGTGGGCGTAACGGTGCGCCAGAACCTGCCGGTGATCCTGCATCCCAAGGGCCTGGCCCCCAACCGCACGCCCTGGACTGGCCTGACCTGGAGCCTGCAAAACAACCAGTTGAGCGTGCATAACCCGACGCCCTACGTGGTGCGCCTGGCCCAGGAGCTGAGGCTGTTACCGGGCAACGGTTCGGCACTGTTGCCACGCACCTATGTGTTGCCGGGCGAAACCCTGACGGTCACCGCCAGCCAGACCCGGGCCAGCACCGTGCAATTGCAGCCGGCCACCGTCTACGGGTTTGCCGTGGGGCCTTACGAAGCACCGATCACCCTTTGATCACAGCGCCGTAGGACGGGTTGCGGCGCCCTGACGACGAAGTGGCCTCCCATTGAAGGCCACCAGGAGTGTGCCCGAGTCAGGGAGTGGCGCGGCGCATCTCTCTAATACGAGTACACCTTGTGAGCACAGTTAAGACTGATCGTGACGGCAAAGCCATGCCCGGCGTTTCACCGCGTACACTGCGCCGACTGCTGGCAGGTCTGGCGCTGAGCCTGGGCACCACGCTGCCGAACGGCGATAGCCTGGCCGACGAAAGCGCCGGTTCGTTCGACCCTCAAACCCTGTCCCAGCGCGGCATCGACCCGCAGCTTGCCAACCTGCTGCTACAGGCGCCCCGATTCGCGTCCGGGCGTCATGCCCTCAACCTCAACGTCAATGGCCAGCGGCGCGGGCGCGTGGAGGTGGTGTTTGATGACCGCGGCGCGCTGTGCTTTAACCAGGCGCTGTTGGACGCGGGCAATTTGCGCGCGCCGGACGCCAACGCCGAGTGCCACGGTTTTCTCGACGCCTACCCGCAAACCGTCATCGAGCAAGACCCGGCCAGCCTCAGCCTGTCGCTGGTGGTGCCCACGGACGCATTGCGTCCGGCGGAGCAGGACGTGTCCGGCTACCAGACCGGCGGGTTTGCCGGGCTGCTCAACTACGACCTCACCGGTCTGTATAACGAGTATGGCGAAGACAACAGCCGCTTCGGCTCGGCCAACACCGAGGTGGGCTTCAATGCCGGTGACTGGATCGTGCGCAGCCGCCAGGTGCGCACTTGGCAGGACAAGGTCTCGCGCACCACGCACCTGGACGCCTACGCCCAACGCACCTTCGCCGAACAACAGGCGGTGTTCCAGGCCGGACAGCTCACCCTGTACAACCCGGTGCTGGCCGGCGCGCAGATTACCGGCGCCCAGGTGCTGAACGAAACCGCACTGCAGGACCAGAACCAGGGCGCAACGATCACCGGCATCGCCAACAGTCCGGCCCAGGTGGAGGTGCGCCAGAACGGCACGCTGATTCATTCCACCGTGGTGCCCGCCGGGCCGTTTTCGCTGACTGACGTGCGACGCCTGAACGGGCGCTCCGATGTGGAAGTCACGATCAGGGAAACCACGGGGCAAGAGCGACGCTTCACGGTGCCGGCCGCCATGCTCGGCCTGGGACTGCCGGCACCGGGCTATTCGGTGGCCGCCGGTCGGGTGCGCAAGGTCGGCCGAGGTGAAGGCGCCGAGCCGTGGGTGCTAAGCGGCGGCTGGAGCGGCGCGCTGCACCCGCAGGTCAGCATTGGCGCCGGCGTGCTGGCCGCTGAAGACTACCGCGCCAGCGGCCTGAACCTGGGGTGGTTGCCCTGGCAGGACGGCCAGTTTCAGGTCTCGGCCCAGTTCGCCCAGGCCAGCCGCCAAGGCAACGAACGCGGCGTGCAAAGCGATTTTTCGTGGTCCCAACGCGTGTCCGAAAGCTGGTCGATCACCACGGCCGGCTCCTGGCGCAGCCTGGGCTACCGCGACCTGGAAGACTCCACCTACACCACCACGACCCGCGAACAACAACGTACGCGCTACCGCGACCAGCAAAGCGCCACAGCGTCCTGGTCGCACCCGATGCTCGGCGCGTTCAGCGCCGGGGTCTCGCGCTCCTCCAACTTCACCGGCGACAACAGCAGCAGGGCATTGGCGTCGTGGGGTAGCCGTGTTGGTCGGGTGTCGGTGTCGGCCAGTGCCGAGTGGCAAGTCGGCGGGCGCCAGCAGAGCGATGACAGCGTGTACCTGAACATCAGCGTGCCCCTGGGCGAAAACCGCAGGGGTCGCGCCTGGACCCGTAATGCCGGCGGCGAACAGCGTACAGGCGCCGGACTCAGCGAACAGCTCAACGACCAACTGAGCTACCGCGTGGGCGTGGAGCGCGACAGCCGCGACCGTGAGGTGGAATCGTCCCTCGGCGTCTCGGCGCTGCCCTATTACAGCCAACTGGACTTCAACTACACCCGCAACAATGCCGAGCGTTCCAGCTATCAGGGCGGCGCGCGCGGTGGCGTGGTGCTGCACGGCGACGGCCTGACCTTCTCGCCCTACCCCGTGCGCGAGACCTTTGCAGTGATGTCGGTGGGCGACATGGCCGGTATCCAGGTCAGCACCCCCAGCGGCCCGGTGTGGACCGACTGGCAAGGCCAGGCCGTGGTGCCGCAACTGAGTCCGTATGGGCGCAGCCCGGTGGAAGTGCAAACCCGTTCGCTGCCGCGCAATGCCGATATCAGCAACGGCCTGGCGGTGCTGTCCGCCGGGCGTGGTGCGGTGGATAAAGTCGAGTTCGGCGTCGCCCTGACGCGCCGCGCGCTGCTCAACGTCAGCACTGCCGATGGCCGACCGCTCGCACGGGGCGCAGCCGTGAGTACGGACGACGGCGAGTTCGTGACCCTGGTGCAGGAAGGCAGCCAGGTGTTCCTGCCCGACGTGCTCAACCGCCGTGCGCTGTGGATCAGCGAGCCGGGCCAGGCCCGCTGCCGCCTCGAATTCGAGCTGCCCGAACGCGGCAATCCCGACGCGTATTACGAAACCGCACCGGCGCGGTGCCAACCATGAGGACCTTAACCATGGGTTTGAAACCTGCCTTGCTCGCCCTCGCCTTGCTGCCGGGCGCCTGCGCCTTCGGCGCGGATGAGTGCCAGTTGAACCTGAGCGAATCGCTGGTGGATTTCGGCCTGATGAATCGCGCCGTCGCATTGACGCCAAAGGCCGACCGTTTATTGGGCGAACGGCGCTTGAGCCTGACCTTCAATTGCCCGAACACCACCGACATGAGCCTGTTCTATCGCGCCATGGGCGCAGGCATCGAGCGCTTCGCGTTCACCGCGCGCGGCAGCTACGGGTTGCAGGTGGGCGATGCACTGCTCGATGGTCGGGCGGTAGACCTGGGCTTGCTCGCCGGCAGCGGCCAGTCCCCGATCAGCACCGCGACAAGCCTGCGCTGGCGGCCGGAACACGGCATCGTGCCGATGCGCGCCGGCGTGCCGGTGAGCGGGCGCAGCTTGTCAGTGCAGATTCAGGTCAGCGCCTGGGCCAGCGCAGACGCATCGCGGGTCAACGATGCGGTGACATGGGACGAAAGCGGCGTGTTCGATGCCATCAATGGCGGCCGCTCGCAGGAACTGCGCCTGCAGGCACGCTTTGCGCCGGCAGCCTGTACGCCGAGCCTGTCCGGCGGCGGCACGGTGGACTTCGGCAAACTGTCGGTGATGGACCTGAACATGCACAAGGAGACCGCGCTGCCCGCACGTCCCTTGATCGTCAGCGTGGCGTGCGATGCGCCCAGCGCCTTCACCCTGCGCCTGGGGGACAACCGCGTCGGCTCAGCAACGGGGCCGGCCGACGACACCCTCTTCGGCCTTGGCCTGGACGCCCGGCAAAACAGAATTGGCCGCTATCGCCTGATATTCGATCCCGCACGCACCACCGCCGACAGTTGGCCACAGCTGTATCGCACCGATTCGGCCACGGGCACCTCGGCCTGGAGCAGCGCCAGCGCCAGCCCGCTTTCGATAAGCGCCAGCCGTTACCTGGGCTTCAGCGCGAGCGTCGGCAGTACCAGCGGCCCTTTGCCAATTCAACAACTCAGCGCCACCGCGAGCCTGGAAGCGGTGATCGCACCGCTGGGTTCCCTGGACCTGGCCAGCGAGGTGCGGCTGGACGGCGCGGCCACCCTCGAAATTCACTATCCCTAGGAGCACCGCCATGAAACCCCTGCTGATGCCACTTATTGCATTACCCCTGCTGACGGGCGCCGCGCACGCCGCATCGACCGTTGACCTGACCGTCACGGGCCTGATCACGCCGATGGCCTGCACGCCGCTGTTATCCAGCGGCGGCCTGATCGACTTCGGCAAGATTTCCCGCAGTGACCTCAATCTCACCAAAGGCACCCGCCTGCCCCTTAAATACTTGACGCTGACAGTAAACTGCAACGCCCCCGGCCGTTTCGCCCTGCGCATGCGCGACAACCGCGACGGCACGGCCCACGTCAACAGCGAAATTTTCTACGGCCTGGGACTGGACACCAGCGGCAACAAGATCGGTGTGTATTCGGTGAGTTTCGACCCGAAACAAACCGTCGTCGACGACCTGGCGGTGGCGTACGGCACCGAGTCCACCACCGGCGGCGTGGCCTGGCGCACCGCCAACCTCAACCCCATCGATATTGGCTCGCGCAGCCTGTTGGGATTCACCGACGTGATGGGCAGCGTTGCCGGCCCCTCGGCCATCCGAAGCCTGACCAGCACGCTGACGCTTGAAGCCACGATCAACGCCCGGCAGAACCTTGATCTCAGTGTGGAAACGCTGATGGACGGCTCGGCCACCCTGGAAGTTGTGTACCTGTAAACAAACACACGACACCCGCCCTTTCCCTGAAAAAAGGAACACCTCATGAAGCGCCTGAACATGTTTTTTGCCGCGTCCGTAATGGCGAGCGCGGGCCACGCGGTCGCAGCGTCCAGCGTCGACCTTGGCGTTCGCGGCCTGATCACGCCCAGTGCCTGCACCCCGAGCCTGTCCGGTGGCGGCGTGATCGATCACGGTAAAATCTCCATTAAAGACCTGAACCTGACCGAACCGACCCTCATCGCAAGCCACCTGCTGACCCTGGACGTGAACTGTGAGGCCGCCACCACGCTCGCCTTGCACTCGATCGACAATCGCGTCGGTTCGAGCGTTTTTGACGACCGATACGGGTTGGGTTTCATCGCGGGCGGTCAGCGGCTGGGCCATTACACACTGGGCCTGGCCAATGCGATCGCCGACAACGTGGCGGTGCAGACAATCGGCTCCGATAACCAGGGCGACACCTGGTACAAGCACGATTTCATGAAACCCGGCCGCTACACCTCGATCGCCACGCAGGACGATGCCTCCCAGGTATTACCGGCCAAAGACCTGGTGGTCGACCTGCGCGTCGACACCATCATCTATCGCGCCGACAACCTGAACGTGGACTATGAGCTGCCGATCGACGGCTCAGCCACGCTGGAAGTCAAATACCTGTAGCCCTCAGCGCCGCGCGCGGCCGGCACCCACGTACAGCGCGCGGCCAGCGCCAAGGCCGGCGATGATGGCGGCCACCCCGATCACGCCGAACGCCCAGCCGACCGCGCTCCAGCCGCCGCTCCAGTCGTGGATCAAACCCACGGCCAGCGGCCCCATCGACGCCAGGGTGTAGCCGAAACCCTGGGCCATGCCCGAGAGGCTGGCCGCCACGTGTGCGTCCCGCGAACGCAGCACAATCAGGGTCAGCGCCAGGCTGAACGTGCCACCCTGCCCCAGGCCGAGCAAAACCGCCCAACCCCAGAGGCCGTCGATCGGCGCATACAGGCAGCCGAACAAGCCACCGAGCGTCATTAGCATCACCACCACAATCGCCAGGCGCTGATCCTTGCCCCGCGTGGCCAGCCACGGCGCGGTCAGTGCGCTGAGCAGTTGCAAGACGATGGATCCAGACAGCGCCAACCCCGCGTCCGTCGCATTCAGGCCCCGGTCGATCAGAATCGATGGCATCCAGCCAAACACGATATATGACAGCGACGATTGCAGCCCCATGTACAGGGTCACTTGCCAGGCCAGCGGATCGCGCAACAGACCTTTGACCCGCGAAGCCACAGGGTGAGCGGTGTGTTTGTGCCGGGCCTGGGGCAACCAGAACAACGCCGCGATAAGCGCCGGCAGCATCCAGAAGCCCAGGCCAAGCGACCAGCTGTCGGCAAAGTAATGGCTCAACGGCACCGTCGCCCCCGCCGCCAGCGCCGCCCCCAGGGACAGGGCCATGGTGTACACACCGGTCATGGCACCGGCCTGCCTGGCGAAGTCGCGCTTGACGATACCCGGCAACAACACGCCGATGATGCCGATGCTGGCACCGGCAATCAGGCTGCCGCTAAACAGGCCCGCCTCACCGAACGCGCTGCGCAGCGTAATACCAGCGGCCAGCATCAGCAAAATCCCCAGCACCACGCGCTCGGCGCCAAAGCGCCGTGCCAGGATCGGCGCCAGCGGCGCGAACAGGCCCAGGCACAGCACCGGCAAGGTGGTCAGCAACCCGGCCCTGGCTGCCGATAATCCAAGGCTGTCGGACACCTGGCTGAGCAGCGGAGCCAGGCTCGATAACGCCGGACGCAGATTCAGCGCCACCAGGATCAACCCCAGCAACAGCAACCAAGGCCGCGTGACGACCGGATGGCTGTGCTGCACCACCTCGTCGTCGATTTCAGCGTCGATCAACAGTTCTTCGAGTTCGGTCGCAGGTTTGGTTTTACGGTTCATTGATCAACTGCCGGCAGAGGGATTTGGCGCGCTGCGGATCTTGCTGTTCCACCGCATCGAGCAGTTCGGTGTGCAGGTCGAACACCGCCTGGCGACGTGGCGTGATGTTCAGGGTCTGGCGCAACTGCGCGCCGACGATCGCGGAAAAGTATTGGTACAGCTCGCTCAACGCGGTGTTGTGCGCGGCATCCACCAAGTATTGGTGGAAGACCAGGTCGGCGCTGATATAGGCCTCCAGGTCGCCGTGGTACAGCGCGGCGCTGGCCTCGAGTGCCACCCGCAAGACCTTGAGGTCGTGCTCGGTACGGCGCAGGGCTGCAAGGCCGATCGCTTGCACTTCCAGAATCTGCCGCGTCTCTTGCGCTTGCTCCAGGGAGCAATGGGACAGCACACGCATCGTGCCCAGTGGGTCGCTCATCGAACGCAGGTAACTGCCGTCACCCTGGCGAATTTCGATCAACCCGGAAAACGCCAATACACGCATCGCCTCGCGCACGGTATTGCGGCTGATGCCCAGCTCGGCGGACAACTCCGGCTCGGTGGGCAGGCGCTCGCCGATGGCCCATTTGCCTTCGGTGATACGCCAGCGCAGTTGCTCCAAGGCCTGGTCGACCAGGGAGCGTTTGATCAGGGGGGCGATGTCTGTCATGGATTTCGTGCTTTCGTCCAATCATAGGATGAATTTTCCTACAACCTATTCGGAGTTGCCTACAAAGGCAAGGCACTAGGGTTCTGAAGCAGGAAAAGGAGCAGTATTTTCGATTGGTAAAATTACCCTTATAGGGTAATTATTGGACTCAGGTGTCTTATGGAAAAGTACACACCTCATTACGATTTGGCGGTGATAAAGGCGGATGTGAGGCGGCTTGGCAGGAAAGCGTTTACCCGCACGGCAGAGGAGTGCGGTGAGGCTCTTGGCTATAGCATCGAAGACATGCAGGCCGTCATTTATGAGTTACAGAACTGGATGTTGTACAAGTCGATGACCACTTATGGAGACCATCGAGTCTGGCAGGACGTGTACCACACTCACTCAACAGGCACGCAGATTTACATCAAGGTCACGTACCGAACAAACGGTAGACCTCCGGTAGTCTCTTTCAAGGAGAAAAATCCATGAAAAAAGCAGAGCTGTGCTACATCTGCGGCGCCCCCGACGCATTGCACCACTTCGAGGGTCGCAGCGAAACCATCAGCATCAAGGGCATGGAACGTCGGATCGACAATCTATCAGGCTGGGAATGCAAGGTATGCGGCGACGGATTCTGGGACCAGGACAACGACAGCGCAGACCGCTACGGCCAAGCAAAGGATGAGTTGATCCTCGCCGCTCGGCAAATGATCGGCGCCGAGATGAAACGCATCCGCCGCAAACTGCACCTGACACAAAAGGAAGCGGTGGAGTTGCTGTCCGGCGGCGGTCACAACGCATTCTCTCGCTACGAACGTGGCGAGTTGCTTGCCCCCAAACCGTTGGTACTGCTGATGCGGCTTCTGGATCGTCACCCGCACTTGCTTGCGGATGCGAAGATCCTGGCAGACGGCGCTGATCTGCGTGGCGCCTTCACCTACACCGTGAACGACGACGCAGAAGCACTCAAGGCGTCCTAGCCCCAAAAAACAAACCCGGCGCCAGGCCGGGTTTATTCATTCACGCTTCGATCAATGCAAAATCTGGCTCAAGAACAACTTGGTCCGATCATTCTGCGGATTGTCGAAGAAGTCATTCGGCGCCGCCTGTTCCACGATCTCGCCCTTGTCCATGAAGATCACGCGGTTGGCCACGGTGCGCGCGAAGCCCATTTCGTGGGTCACGCACAACATGGTCATGCCGTCTTCGGCCAGGCCGATCATGGTGTCCAAAACCTCTTTCACCATCTCGGGATCAAGCGCTGAAGTCGGTTCGTCGAACAGCATGATCTTGGGCTTCATGCACAGCGCGCGGGCAATCGCCACACGCTGCTGCTGACCACCGGAAAGTTGCCCCGGAAACTTGTGCGCCTGCTCCGGAATGCGCACGCGCTCCAGGTAGTGCATGGCAATTTCCTCGGCCTTGCGCTTGGGCATCTTGCGTACCCACATCGGCGCCAGCGTGCAGTTCTGCAGGATGGTCAGGTGCGGGAACAGGTTGAAGTGCTGGAACACCATGCCGACTTCACGGCGGATCGCTTCGATCTGCTTGAGGTCGTTGGTCAGCTCCACGCCATCGACCACGATGCGGCCCTGCTGGTGCTCTTCCAGACGGTTGAGGCAGCGGATGGTGGTGGACTTGCCCGACCCCGACGGGCCGCACAGCACGATTCGCTCGCCCTGCTTGACGTTGAGGTTGATGTCTTTCAACACGTGGAACTGGCCGTACCACTTGTTGACGCCCTGCATCTGGATAATGCCTTCAGGGCTCACAGGCTGTTTGATCGCTTCGCTCATCACATCAACTCCTAACGCTTGTGGCCTGTGTCGAGCTTGTGTTCCAAATGAATGGAATAGCGCGACATACCAAAACAGAAAATCCAGAACACCAGGGCAGCGAACACGTAGCCCTCAGTGGCCATACCCAACCATTTCGGGTCGGCGGCAGCTTGCTTGACGCTGTTGAGCAGGTCGAACAGGCCGATGATGATCACAAGGCTAGTGTCCTTGAACAACGCGATAAACGTGTTGACGATGCCGGGGATCACCATCTTCAGCGCTTGCGGCAGAATCACCAGACCCATGCTGCGCCAGTAACCCAGGCCCATCGCCGCAGCCGCTTCGTACTGACCTTTAGGAATGGCTTGCAGACCGCCGCGCACCACTTCGGCCACATAGGCCGACTGGAACAGGATCACGCCGATCAACGCCCGCAGCAGTTTGTCGATGCCCATGCCTTCGGGCAAAAACAACGGCAGCATCACCGACGACATGAACAGCACCGTGATCAACGGCACGCCCCGCCAGAACTCGATGAAGGTCACGCAGACCACCCGAATCGCCGGCATGTTCGAGCGCCGTCCCAGCGCCAGCACGATGCCCAGCGGCAAGGCGCCGGCGATGCCGACCGTGGCGATCACCAGGGTCAGCATCAGGCCGCCCCATTGGCTGGTCGCCACGTTGGTCAGGCCGAAGGCGCCGCCGTGCAGCAGGAAGAACGCGATGATCGGGTACAGCACCAGAAAGCCCAGGCCGTAGATCGCCTTGCGCGGGAAGCGCGAGATGAACAACGGCGCCACGCCAACGATGGCCAGCCACACGGTGAGATCCACGCGCCAGCGAAGGTCGCCCGGGTAGTAGCCGTACATGAACTGCCCGAAGCGCTGCTGGATGAACACCCAGCAGGCGCCCTCCTTGGTGCAGTCGGCGCGGGTGGTGCCAACCCAGTTGGCGTCGAGGATGGCCCAGCTGAGGATCGGCGGGACCACCAAATAAATCAGGTAAAACGCCAACAGGGTCAGCAGGGTATTGAGCCAGCTGGAGAACAGGTTGGCGCGCATCCATGCCATCGGCCCGAAGACTTTGTTCGGCGGCGGCATATCAGGTTTGAACGTATGCGAACTCATGCAGGTTTCCTCACCGCTCGATCAGCGCAATGCGCTTGTTGTACCAGTTCATCAGCAGGGAAATGCTGATGCTGATCGCCAGGTACACGCTCATGGTGATGGCAATGACTTCAATCGCCTGGCCGGTCTGGTTGAGCACCGTGCCGGCAAACAGCGAAACCATTTCCGGGTAACCGATACCGGCGGCCAGTGACGAGTTTTTCGCCAGGTTCAGGTATTGGCTGGTCAGCGGCGGAATGATCACCCGCAGCGCCTGCGGGATGATCACCTTGCGCAGCGTCGGCCCGGGGCGCAGGCCCAGGGAGCGCGCGGCTTCGGTCTGGCCGTGGCTGACGGACTTGATGCCCGAACGCACGATCTCGGCAATGAACGCCGCCGTATAGACCGTCAGCGCCAACGTCAGCGCCAGCAGTTCGGGGATCAATACCCAGCCGCCAACGAAGTTGAAGCCTTGCAGTTTGGGCATTTCCCAGTGCAGCGGCGCGCCGAAGATCAAGGCGCACAACGCCGGGATCACGATGAACAGTGCAAGACCGGCCCAGAACTTGTGGAACGGTACGCCCGTGGCCTCGAAGCGCTTGTTGGCCCAGCGCGTCATCAGCACGATGGCGACGATGGCGAGTACCACACTGATCACGAACGGCCAGAACCCATCGGCGGCCAGCGCTGCCGGCATGTTCAGGCCACGGCTGCTGACGAAGAAGGTATCGCCGAAGTTGTGACTGGCACGCGGCCCCGGCATGGTCAGGAACACCGCGAAGTACCAGAACAGAATCTGCAGCAATGGCGGGATGTTGCGGAACACTTCCACATACACCGTCGCCAGCTTGTTGATCATCCAGTTGGGCGACAGGCGCGCCACGCCGATGATGAAGCCGAGCAGGGTCGCCAGGACCACACCGATCACGGTCACCAGCAAGGTGTTGAGCAAGCCGATCACAAACACCCGGGCATAGCTGTCCGATTCGGTGTAGTCGATCAGGTGCTGCGCGATGCCGAAGCCGGCACTGCGCTCAAGAAAGTCGAACCCCGAGGTGATGCCCCGGTGCTGAAGGTTGGTTTGCGTATTGTTGAAGAGGTACCAGCCCAGCGAGACCACCGCCACAATCGTGATGATCTGGAAGAGCCACGCACGCACTTTGGGATCGCTGAAGCTGAGCTTCTGCTTGGGTGCGCCGATTTGATTTTGCATGAAGTGCCCCGAAAAGAATGGAACAGAACATCACCCGGCGGTTGGCCCACCGGGTGACAGAACCATCAGCGATCAGCGCACAGGGGGTGCGTACTGGATGCCGCCGTTGTTCCACAGTGCGTTCAGGCCGCGGTCGATTTCCAGCGGGGTGCTCTTGCCCAGGTTGCGCTCGAACACTTCGCCGTAGTTACCGACTTGCTTGACGATCTGCACGACCCAGTCTTTCTTCACTTTCAGGTCTTTGCCGTATTCGCCGTCGGCACCGAGCAGACGTGCAACGTCCGGGTTCTTGGTGGACTTGGCTTCGGCTTCAACGTTCTTCGAGGTGATGCCGGCTTCTTCAGCGTTGAGCATGGCGTAGCCAACCCAGCGCACGATGGCCAGCCACTCGTCGTCGCCGTTACGCACGACCGGGCCCAGCGGTTCTTTGGAAATGGTTTCCGGCAGCACCACGTAGTCCTTCGGCGAAGCCAACTTGCTGCGCTGGGCGAACAGTTGGGACTTGTCGGAGGTCAGTACGTCGCAACGCCCGGATTCCAGCGACTTGGCGCTTTCATCGGAGGTGTCGAAGGTGATCGGGGTGTATTTGAGGTTGTTGCCACGGAAGTAGTCGGAAACGTTCAGCTCGGTGGTGGTACCGGCCTGGATGCAGATGGTTGCACCGTCCAGTTCCTTGGCACTTTTAACGCCCAGCTTGTTGTTTACCAGAAAGCCGATGCCGTCGTAGTAGGTGATGAAGCCCGGGAATTTCAGGCCCATGCCCGCATCGCGAGAGCTGGTCATGGTGGTGTTGCGCGACAGAATGTCGACTTCGCCCGATTGCAGCGCGGTGAAACGCTCCTTGGCATTCAACTGGCTGAACTTGACCTTGGTCGCGTCGCCAAAGACGGCAGCGGCTACGGCGCGGCACACGTCAGCGTCGATCCCGAGGATCTTGCCGCTGGCATCCGGTACCGAGAAACCCGGCAGGCCGTCACTCACGCCACATTGCACAAAGCCTTTCTTCTGCACGGCGTCCAGGGTGGCACCAGCTTGGGCAAAACCACTGACACCCAATACAGCGGCCGCAGTGACGATGGCCAGGGTGGATTTCAATACCTTCATTCAAACCTCCAGTTTTGCTCTTGTTGTGTCGGAGCTCGAACCCCACCGCACCCTTTTGAGGCGACTTTGACCCGTGTTGGCTTTTTTTGGGGTCAAACGGTTTGAGGCTGTCGCTATAAGTCCAGTTGCTATCCCACAAGCGGCGTCACTGATAGTGTTACCGACGTGGAAGAGACCTGACATCGCTCTGTGCATAGCAAGCGCCGTACCAGAGTGACGACTGAGTCGATTCAGCACAGGGTCAAGAGCAAAAGATTCAACCTTGCGACACTTTGTTAACAGATCAACCCGCTACGCACCGTTCCGACGCACCCAATCGGAGCGCCCGCACATTTATGGAGCAGACATGACCGACCCCTTGATTCTTCAGCCCGCCAAGCCCGCAGACGCCTGCGTTATCTGGCTGCATGGCCTGGGCGCTGATCGCTACGACTTCATGCCGGTGGCCGAAGCGCTGCAGGAAACCCTGCTGTCGACCCGCTTCGTGCTGCCCCAGGCGCCGACCCGCGCGGTGACCATCAATGGCGGTTACGCGATGCCCAGCTGGTACGACATCAAGGCCATGAGCCCGGCACGCTCGATCAGCCTGGAAGAGCTGGACGCGTCCACGCAGAGGGTCACGGACCTCATCGAAGCGCAGAAGAGAACCGGAATAGACGCCTCGCGGATTTTTCTAGCAGGCTTTTCCCAGGGCGGCGCAGTGGTATTTCATACCGCGTATCTGAACTGGCAGGGGCCGTTGGGTGGCGTGATCGCCCTCTCCACCTATGCGCCTACCTTCGAAGACGAGCTGCACTTGTCCGCCAGCCAACAGCGCATTCCGGCGCTGTGCCTGCATGGCCAGTACGACGAGGTGGTACAGAACGCCATGGGCCGCAGCGCCTTCGAGCATTTGAAGAGCCGTGGTGTCACCGTGACATGGCAGGAATACCCAATGGGCCACGAAGTGTTACCTCAGGAGATTCACGACATCGGTGCCTGGTTGCTCGCGCGACTGAGCTGAACCCGGCCTTTATGTAGCCGTATGACAGACGCACTACGCCGCGCCCGATTCTTGCATTACACTGGCCGGCGTACATTCCTTAACCCATTAATGAGATCACCGTGCTCAAAGCACTCAAGAAGATGTTCGGCAAAAGCGAGGCTGAGCCGCTCGCGCCAGTTGCCAGTGCGCCTGTCCCTGCCGCCCCTCGGCGCACGGACGCTCATCAGCCAGGACGCAGCGCGCCGATTGCCCAACCGCCTGAACCTGCCGCAGCGGTGGAACCCGTCGCCGCTCCCAGGCCACCTCGCGAACGTGCGCCCAAGCCCAAACCGGTAGTCATCCCCTGGAAACTCGAAGACTTCGTCGTCGAGCCTCAGGAAGGCAAGACCCGCTTCCACGATTTCAAGCTCGCCCCGGAACTGATGCACGCCATCCAGGACCTGGGCTTCCCGTACTGCACGCCGATCCAGGCGCAGGTGCTGGGCTTCACCCTCGCCGGCAAGGACGCCATCGGCCGCGCCCAGACCGGCACCGGCAAGACCGCCGCGTTTCTCATCTCGATCATCACCCAGCTGCTGCAGACGCCACCGCCCAAAGAGCGCTATATGGGTGAACCGCGCGCACTGATCATCGCCCCCACCCGCGAGCTGGTGGTGCAGATCGCCAAGGACGCCGCCGACCTGACCAAGTACACCGGCCTCAACGTCATGACGTTCGTGGGCGGCATGGATTTCGACAAGCAACTCAAGCACCTCGAAGCCCGCCACTGCGACATTCTCGTGGCCACGCCAGGCCGCCTGCTCGACTTCAACCAGCGCGGCGACGTGCACCTGGACATGGTCGAAGTGATGGTGCTGGACGAAGCCGACCGCATGCTCGACATGGGCTTCATCCCGCAAGTGCGTCAGATCATTCGCCAGACCCCGCCAAAAGACGAACGTCAGACCCTGCTGTTCTCCGCGACCTTCACCGAAGACGTGATGAACCTCGCCAAGCAGTGGACCACTGACCCGTCCATCGTCGAGATCGAAGCGCTGAACGTCGCCAGCGAAAACGTCGAACAGCACATCTACGCCGTGGCCGGTGCCGACAAGTACAAGCTGCTCTACAACCTGATCAACGACAACGGTTGGGAGCGCGTGATGGTGTTCGCCAACCGCAAGGACGAAGTGCGCCGCATCGAGGAGCGCCTGGTGCGCGATGGCGTCAACGCCGCGCAACTGTCGGGCGATGTGCCGCAACACAAGCGCATCAAGACCCTCGAAGGCTTCCGCGAAGGCAAGATTCGCGTGCTGGTGGCCACCGACGTGGCCGGACGCGGGATTCACATCGACGGCATCAGCCACGTGATCAACTTCACCCTGCCGGAAGTGCCGGACGACTACGTGCACCGCATCGGCCGGACCGGTCGTGCGGGTGCCGCTGGCGTGTCGATCAGCTTTGCCGGGGAAGATGACTCGTATCAGTTGCCGTCGATCGAGACGCTGCTGGGGCGCAAGATCAGCTGTGAAACGCCGTCGACGCATCTATTGCGGGCTGTGGAACGCAAACGCCCATAAGGGCTAAAACGCGGTCAACAATGTGGGAGGGGGCTTGCTCCCGATAACAGGTTGTCAGTCAATGATGTTGTGACTGATCCACCGCTATCGGAAGCAAGCCCCCTCCCACATTTTGATCTCTGCTGGTGTTGAGATATGTGTCCGGCTGGCTATTTCCAGCGATCCGCTGCCGCGTGATCACTGCTGCGCCCTTCCACCCAACGCGCCCCGTCCGGCGTGTTTTCCTTCTTCCAGAACGGCGCCCGGGTCTTCAGGTAATCCATCACAAACGCACAGGCATCAAACGCAGCCTGGCGATGCGCACTGGCGGCCGCGACGAACACAATCGGCTCGCCCGGCTCCAGCACGCCAATGCGGTGCAGCACTTCCAGCTTGAGCAACGGCCAGCGCTGCTCGGCCTCCACGCCGATTTTCGCCAGGGCCTTTTCGGTCATGCCGGGATAGTGCTCGAGAAACATCCCCGACACATCGCGCCCGTCATTGAAGTCGCGCACATAGCCGACAAAACTGACCACCGCGCCCACACCGGCATTGGCCGCGTGCATCGCATTGACCTCGACGCCCGGGTCAAAGGCGCCGGCCTGCACACGAATCGCCATGTTCAGCCTCCGGTCACGGGCGGGAAAAACGCGATTTCATCACCGGCCTGCACCGGTTCATTGAGGTCGCACAATTCCTCGTTGCGCGCACACATCAAGCTGCTCTCGTTGAGCACTGCGAATTCAGGGTCGCTCGCCAACGCCAGGCGCACTGCATCGACGGTGGCGAAATCGCCCTCCATCTCCAGCGAATCAAAGCCTACCGCTTCGGCGTAGCGCGCAAAAAACAGCACATTGATGCTCATTGCTCATCCGCCTTGAAATGCCCGCTCTTGCCGCCGTGCTTTTCCAGCAGACGCACGCTTTCGATGGTCATGCCACGGTCCACGGCCTTGCACATGTCGTAGATCGTCAGCGCGGCAACACTGGCGGCGGTCAGGGCTTCCATCTCCACGCCAGTCTGGCCGGAGAGTTTGCAGCGCGCCACGATGCACACGGTATCCACGCCTTCGGCGCTGAGTTCGACCTTGACGCCGGTGAGCATCAGCGGGTGGCACAGAGGGATCAGATCACTGGTTTTTTTTGCCGCCTGGATCCCGGCGATGCGGGCCACGGCGAACACGTCGCCCTTGGGGTGGGCGCCGTCGACAATCATTTGCAGGGTGGCCGGCAACATGCGCACCCGCGCTTGGGCCACCGCCTCACGGAACGTCACGGACTTGTCGGTGACGTCGACCATATGGGCGCGACCTTGGGAATCGAGATGAGTCAGCACAGCGTTACTCCTGAACAGGAGCAGGGATTGTAAACCCGAGGCTCAAGCCGGTGCACGTCTGATTGTCCGGGCCTTGCCAAGATGATGAAGACGACGCTCATCTGCCGCAATTGCGTTTATTTGATTGTGATCAGAGGCAGGCCGGTTTCCGAGTCCAGGCCTTTCTCTTGACTCAATGCGCGAATCATTTCTTCCGACGGTTTTTCGGGTGGTGGCGTTGAGTCCCGTTTTTTCTGCCATTCGAATGTGCCGTCCCAATCCGGTAGCTTCGCTGGAGGCAGGGGGACGATATTGTCGATATCGGGAACGGTGGCACCAAGGGATTCGTAGCGATCCAAAAACTGACTGATTTTTTCGTACCGACGAGCACGTTCTGAATCTTTCGATAATGCGAAGTAATTTAGTCTGTCTTTCGGGTCTGATGTTGAAAACCCCTCACTCAAAAAACTGGCACTGGTGCTATCGCCATTACGAGTGCCAGCCTGAAACCCCTTAATCGCTTCCGGGTAGTCACTTCGGACTTTATAAAAAAGACCGTAATGAAGTGCACTTTTGGCGTGCCCTTGATTCATTGCGCAACGCCTCATGGCAATAACGACAGGTTCTGCGGATTCAATCTCCTCAAGTAATGTTGAAACGTAAAACTGTGCGTCAGGGTTGCCCATATCTGCCGCTCTACGAAAATAGGCATGTGCCCTACTCGTATCTTGCTTGACGCCATAGCCGGCCTCTAAATAATGACCCATGTCATAGTATCCGCCGGGGATGCCCTGGGATATGAGATTTTCGACAATATCGATCACTTCTTTTTCGGGATTTTCGCTTGTGATGAGACCTTGCGATATTAAAGCATGCAAGTTTGTGGCTGCTTTGTAATTGCCGTCAGCATAAGCAAGTCGATAAAATCTGCCAATGTCTGCGTAATTTTTTTCGCCTGGGCTCGACGCCAGAAATCTACCATAATGATAGAGGCTTAGTGCTCTTTCGCTAATAGCCGGCAGGTGATCCTTTTCATTTATACAAACAAAAGACAGCTTATCCAAAGCTTGACTCATGTCGTTCGCTGATATGTCCAAATCCTTCTCCTTTTCACAACCGCCAAGATTAGCCACCAAAAAAAATAAAATAATAATCCGAATAAACATTGTCAATCCTTATATGTGCGGCTGTCGCTTTCTCTTCTGAATTCAGTTAGCGACGCTATCGGAGATATTTTGCTGCTCTTAGAAGATCTCGCAGCTGCATTATAAAGGGCGATCTTGGTCATCACTTTAAATGATTCTGCTATGTTATCTATCGCCTCCGTCCCACCCGTATGAATACTCCACAATTGCTTTCTCAGAGGCTTAGATACAGCCGGATTTTCGACGCAAATATTTAGCTCGCTGTCGACTTCCATACTCCGACTATTTATATTACTCGATCCCAAAGTGGTAAAAACATCATCAATAATCATCAGCTTACTGTGAATGTAAACATCAAGCCAATTTTCCGGTGGGGAGTCGGGCGCCACCAATGTACACACAAGGACTTTTAACCCTGCAATCTCCTCCATGACTAAAGACTTAGCACTTTCCTCAGGCAGTTTGGCCTTCAGCGCTCTGTATTCCTCTTCGGATGTTTGTAGCTCTCGTCTTTGCGCCTCCCAAAGCTTAGTATTGGAAGCGTTATACGAAGTCCCATAAGTACCTTCGATGATAGTGATCTTGCTTCTCGCAGAATCGTAGCGATCCTTGGCTTGCTTAACTTGAGTTTGCAGTTCGTCATTACGCTCCAATCGGGCTACGCTGGGAATAATATCGGGGCGACCTAGTTGTTTTAGCATTCTGTAGGTATTTACTGTACCGTCCCCCATACCCTCTTGTGTAGAGTTGGTGACTACAAATAGATAGATTGGACCATCAACATCTAAGCGTCGCCCCGCGTTGAACTGAATTCGAACAGCCTCTTTGATTTTTTCAGCCAATGGCGGCCAGCGAAAGTATTGATTTTCTATGTACAGATATTTGGTTACGTTTAAGGGCGTTTGCAGATAAAGCTTCTTTATGTCTCGCACACCTCTCTGCGTCTGCGTTCGCAAGACCTGAGCCAGCATAGGTGGGCCGAAACCGGTACGAACTTTAAGGGCCTTTGCGATAGGTTTTCTCGGTGTTAAAAGATCCACATTCGTCTCCTTCAACCAAGCCTCTGCGAAATTCTGATTCAAATATTCCAACGGCGGCCCGGTAACACGACTGGAAATATCCTGCCGTGGGGTTTGGCCATTACGCCCAAACTGCGCGTGCATCTTCGCAGCGCTATGGTCGTCCTTATCCCAATAGGCATCCAGCATATTGTGACCCATGACGAAGCCAACGGCCTCAGTCGGGGTTTCGTAGTCGATCAGCACCATCTTCTGATGGTGTGTTGGAACCGCCGCCATCGAACCCGCCGTAATGGCCTTGTTGTACAATGAACGGCCACTGTCAGCACTCCTCATCGCCACTTGCCAAGCAATCTCCACTCGGTCAATGAGGCCCAAATCACGTGCTACAAACTCAATATTAGTGAAGGCTTCTTTACCTGCGCTGAAAAGCTCGGCCAATAAATTACTGCCACCACGTGAAAGTAGACCAAGGGGCGTTTTGCGTTCTACCCAAGAATGTTTTTGAATTTGTGCACTTGTCGCGCGTTTTTGCCATTCCCAATCAAACTCGCGTTGCTCGTCATTTCTCCCGCCAGACATGAATGATGCGGCATTGCGACCGGGTGTCATATTTTCCGAAAAAGCAGCCGTTACGTGCGCACTGTCTGACCAGCACAAAACGCGCACCTTGACCCCTTGATTCGCTTTTAAACAAAGCAATTGGCCAATACACAAGGTGCTGGTATCTCCCCGTTTGAAATACATCGACGGCTGAAAGCCCCAACAGATGATTTCTACACTGTGCTTAGCAGCCATGATTGCGTCGTACAAAGCACCAAAGGCGCGCTCACCATTGACCAACGGCTCAAACGTGGCAGCTACTGGAGGGTATTCAGTGTTTTCCACGAACCACCGCAAGTTGAGGTTGCATGAGCTGGTCTTGCTGGTCGCGATGGGAGTAGTAATGGGTACACTCATGCTCAAGCCTTCGTATCTGGGGTGGTCAACTGGGTGTAAGACTCTCGGAACTCGCTCCGACTCCCCGGAGGGGTAATGTCTGGGTGTGGTTGGCTTTGATGGCGATGTAAACCTTGGTTAGCGAGTTCGGCGTTGCGTGGTTCGCCGACGTAGTCGCCGTTTACTGGAACCTCATAGCTAGCGCCATTGGCCAGCTCAACCCGGTAGCGACTGGTCGTAACGTGGTGATCCACTGCAATGCTACCTGTCTCGTCCATCACCCCTTGGCTAGCAATGGCCCCGTCTGCGAAGATCTTGTAAGGCATGCCCGCCCACGCCTGGTAGCCGGCCGCGTTACTTTGACCGGCAACAAAGCTGAGTTTCTGTGTGACAGAGTCTCTCGGCCATGCGGGGTTGTCGCGGTTGAGTTGGGCAGGACCGCTAAAGGACTTTTTCACTCCCTTGACGTCCACCGTTCCGGGGGCATGGATCTCGATATTGCCGCCTTTAATGCGAATATAGGCTCCTCCGCTTGTCAAAAGAATTTCATCTTGAGCCGCAATCTCTACCGTGCGAGCGGTCGACGTTATGCGCACACTATCTTTGGCGGTTAGTTCGATGCTGTCGGTTTGCGCTTGTATCTCAATTTTTCCTTTAGCGGCGAAGAGTTTTGCACCTGCTGCCTGGGCGAACAAACTTATGCTATGAGCAACACTGGCGAGTAAGGACTGGCTGCTGGCCAGGTTTATATCCGCGCCCGTCGAGATACTTAGCTGTTTACCGCTGTGCAGGTGGGTATTTTCTGGCGTGGAGGTTACGATGTCAGCCGGTGCCGATACGATCAGTAATGGTTTGCGGTAACCAGCAGTCTGGCCGTGACCACCGCTACGAATCGCGGCATCGGTATCACCGCCATTACGGGGGGGCTTTGAGGTGTCGGTGGCTACTTCGCCAGTACTACCGTAATTAAACCGGGTGTCTGCATTTAGTTGGGTAAGGCTATCTACCGCGCCTTTCATGGGTAAGGCGTTATGCTGACTGGCGATATCCGACAAGGTCTTGAACCTTTGCTCTGCGTTGCTTAACTGCTGCTGCGCTTCATCAGTGTCGACCTGTCCGCCTTGAGCCTTGGTTCGTGGCCAAGTGCTTAGATACAGACCTTTTTGCGCGCGTAACGCACCATAGGCATCCGTTCGCAATTCGAAGCCCGCACCACGCATAGCGCCCCGGTTATTACCTTGTTGATCAATCAGGTATCCAAGATTCAACTGGCTATGCTCATGACTGCTGTGGATTTGGGTACGCACTTGGCCCGTAGAGTCATCCATCACCCACTGGTTGTAACCACGTCCGCCGATTTCCTGGCTTTTATAACCGCTCATTAACCCATTCGTATGCCAAGCCGGCTTGTGCCCACCGTAAACTTGGCCCAACACCAGCGGACGGTCGATATCATTATCCAAAAAGGTGATCAGCACCTCCTCTCCACCGCGTGGGACATTAACGCTACCCCAGTCTTGTCCGCTGCTTGCCTGCATCATGCGCAGCCAGCACGAGCCCAGTTCACCATCCTTAACAAGGCGGTCCCAATGAAAGCGCACGCAGATGCGGTTTAGATTATCTGTAAAGACCTCGCGACCTGAGGGGGTTACCACTACGGCTGTCTGAGGTCCTGGGTTTGCTGGTTTGGGATGTTCGAAGGGACTGCGGTAGGGTACATCGAGACGCTGGGCTTCGAAGCGATTCATGTAGAGCGCATTGTTAGTTTGCTGAGCGCAGGGCTGATCCTCAACACTATCGAGAAGGGCTTTCAGGCTTCCTGGCGGGTCTCGGCGCACGGCGCCCACAGGCAGGTTACTCCGGGCAAAGAACTCAACCCCAATGATCAGAAACTGTCGTTCCTGAAGTTGCTTGCGCTCGTACAAAGGGTGTTGGCTCAACTCGAAACCGTAACCGGGTAGCATTTCACGCACGCCGCCCTGCCCATGAATGCGCTTGGCAGCGGACTCGTCCTGCTCAATTTGTACACGGCCCAACCACTCTCCTCGCTCAAGGCTCTGCCAAGCATATTGCCCGCGGTACTGGTAACGCTCCAAAGCAGTGGGTGTCGATGCAGACTCTAATGCCCGCACTTGGGTTATCTGTGTTCGAGCGTGGCTGCGATAATCGTTACTGCTCCATTGCACCAAACCGTTGAGCAACCGTGCGCCGGAACTCCATTGTGTAATGCTGTCCTGGTTGTCGGCAGCTTGCTGTGTGTGGAACCTAAGAGTGGCAGGGTCCATCATTGGTAACGCAACAAGGTTGTCAGTGAACACTATGCAGTGCTTGTCTGGAGAGTGTTCGACATACCAGAATATGCCCTCCTGCTCGCACCACCTTTGCACGAAGTTGGCATCTGACTCGTTGAATTGGGTCACATACGATAACGGCGGGTAATCCTGCGACAACTCAAAGCGGTAAGCATTCTGTGCTTGGGCGTAGTTTTTGAAAACATCGATCAGGATCTCTGGCAGCGCCAGCTCTTGCCAAATACGACAGTCGGTGCGGTATTCCAGCAAGCTGAACCAAGGCGAGAAAACGAGTTGCCAATCTTCTAAGCCACCGTCGCTCCCCAAGTAGCGTACACTTTCGACCCAGCCATGACGCGGACTCAAACTACCGTCGGCAAGTTTAATGCTCAATAGCAGGGCTTGGCCGATAAGTTGATCAGGATTAAATTCGGTCGCTTGACTGATAACATCCACTGTATAGCGAGGTGATCGTCCCAGCCGTTCAACGCCATGGGCTCGTAACGCGAATAGGTCCTGACCTTTTGGCGCGGTCACTTGCAGTAGACGTTCAGTTTGATCCATCGTCGCTCCAAATATAGCGGTGAAGCTTTCCATGATTGAATCCACCTTGAAACTCCTGTTCTAAAATTGATTCAGTGCTTCAGCCAATCAGCCAGCCCTGAGTCAAGTCAGATTGGCGGCGCTCCAGCACCCATGCAGCACTGCCCGGCTCGGCACTGGCCACCAACCAAGCCAAACCAATTTGCACCCACTGTTCCGCAGCGATGCCGATACGACCACTGATGGCATTGAGGCGTACTTGCACTTCCAGATCGAGGTTTGGCAGCGAGCTTTGGGCAAATGCGTATAGCTGCTGCAAACGCTGATCGGCCAGCTCCCCATCACCTATCAGAACGCTCAAACGCGCAGTTTCAATGCCACTGCGCTCGATGAGCAAGCTAAGGATCTGCTGCAACGCTTCGATGTCTTGGCGTGATTGACTGGCGCGCGGAGGGTGTTGCACAAGCTCAGGGGCGTATAGTTTCAGATTATCGTTGCTGTCAGGCCGGTACGCGTTCGACTGCCTTTGTAACAGCACGGCGCTGACAGCTTCGCCCACCATTTCGCCTTCGGCGCAGGCCAGCATTTGTTCATTACATGCCCAACTGTCGAGGCTGAGGCATAGCAGACATTCGGCTCCAGCGCTGTAGGTCAGTATCTGCGGCAACCACTGCGAGGGGGGCTGGCTTTGTACATCGAATCCATATCCAGGTAGCTGGTCACGGGGCCACATGTTTATCGCTTGTGCAAACCAGTCTATGGGGGTGATCGATGTAGGGGCAAAAAGCACAATTTGGGTAGTTTCCCAGTCTATGCTGGTATAGAACGATTTACTCCATTTAGCGAATACAGTGCTCAGGATTTCCCCCGCACGGCCAGCGCAGTCAACGGCGGGAAATCTGATCCCGGGCGTTTCCAAGCGACGTATTGGGCGACGCAAACCGCGCGCATCGAGTAAGCGCGGGTCATGGTCGAAGTCTGCGCGCATTCGGGCCAATTTATTTGCTGGCAGCGGGGTGTCAAATACTCCACCGGGCAGCCATACCCACGCGTTGAGAATGATCACTCCGTCAGAAGTGTATTCACCAATGGGCACCTGAGCTTTGATCAAGCGCTGCTGCTCAAGTTTGGCCACACGCTGTTCGGATAGGCGATCGTATATATTTCTACGGTACGGTTGCATCTCTATTCCTTTAAAGATCGCAGGTGTCAGTCTGCGTTGCGATCAGGGTTGCTCCACAAGAAATAAGATCGCCTTCGCGCGCTACCGGACGTCCTTCCACCAGTAGAGTTTCGTCACCACTGACAATTGTGCCGATGCCATGAGGGCAGGATACCCGATCGCCAAGCCGTGCTACGGCTAAGCCGTTGATGGTGGTTTCGAGGGAGCCTTCAAGTACGCGGCCTCCGTCTGAGGTCGGATCATTGATCAAGATTAGAGGACGCAACAGATAACTTCCTTGTTACTAAGTGAACGGGTTCGCGCTCTGTGCGACGGCAATACGTTTAACCAAGCCACGTGCGTGAAGGCGAATACTCGTAGTCAGTCAACGTAAAGTCAACATGAATCATCCAACGTTTCGACAGGGCAAATAGCATGACGGTCACGGCAGCCAATGTGGCGAACGTCATGCAGGTCACCAACCTGCAAATGGCGAAGAAAAACTAATCTGCGCCGACACGGGTTATACAGGGGTCTAGAAACGCGAAAAGCAGGAGGGAGGTGAAGCCACTTGCCATGACTGCAGCCTTTTAAAGAGTACTGACGACTCTATAAGCGGAAAAAATTCCGGCTATTCAAAACATCCTTGAGCAACATCAAGCCAATCCAGCTCTAACAACCAATTTAAAAAATAGCCACCACACGCAAGAACTTTCTTACACCCCAGTCCTAGGATGTTATACGAAAACTCCTCATTGTTTGTTTTGGCATTAATTTCAGTGGCAAGTGCTTTTAAAGCTTAGTCAGTTATTTTTAACTTAAAACAACGGCGTCATGAGCCGTTTTGACTTGGCGGGTCATCGGCACGCTGGTAGGCACGCTGTTTTTAATGCCGTCGGCGTACACCCTGTGTTCCAAAGCGAATAAACCGGCGATTGACTGGAAACTGTTCGAACAATCGGCCCGACCAGTGAACAAAAACGGGCGCCCCCGGGGACGCCCGTTTTTTTCTCAGAACCAACAGTCAGAGATGCGACTCTGCGTATTCAGCCAGAATCGAGCGTGGTACCCCTTGCAGCGCAATGTGCACGCCGTTCGGGAAGTCCTTGAAGCGTTCCGTCAGGTAAGTCAGCCCGGAGCTGGTCGCGGACAGGTAAGGGGTGTCGATCTGCGCCAGGTTGCCCAGGCACACCACTTTGGAACCGGCGCCGGCACGGGTGATGATGGTTTTCATCTGGTGCGGCGTGAGGTTCTGGCATTCATCGATCAGGATCAGGCTCTGCTGGAAGCTGCGACCTCGAATGTAATTGAGGGATTTGAACTGCAACGGCACTTTGCTGAGGATGTAGTCGACGCTGCCATGGGTGTTTTCATCATCCATGTGCAAGGCTTCGAGGTTGTCGGTGATCGCCCCCAGCCACGGCTCCATTTTCTCCGCCTCGGTGCCGGGCAAAAAGCCGATCTCCTGGTCCAGGCCCTGCACACTGCGGGTCGCGATAATGCGGCGATAGCGCTTGGTGACCATGGTCTGCTCGATGGCGGCCGCCAGGGCGAGGATGGTTTTCCCCGAGCCTGCGGCGCCGGTCAGGTTGACCAGGTGAATGTCCGGGTCGAGCAACGCATACAGCGCCAGGCTCTGGTAGATGTCACGCGGTTTCAGGCCCCAGGCTTCCTGGTGCAACAGGGGCTCCTGATGCAGGTCGAGGATCAGCAGCTTGTCGACCTGGATCTCTTTGATCCAGCCTACAAAACCCTGTTCGTCGATGATGAACTCGTTGATGTGCACGGATGGCAGATTGTCGATCAACTGCACCTGGTGCCAGGTGCGGCCATGGTCCTGACGGGTCTCGACCTTGGCCACCAGGTCCCAGAACGAGCCCGGCACCGTGTGATAACCGCGCGAGAGCATCGACACGTCGTCGACCAGTTGGTCGGTGCTGTAATCCTCGGCCGCGATCCCGCAGGCGCGGGCCTTGAGGCGCATGTTGATGTCTTTGGTCACCAGCACCAGGCGCAGGTCCTTGTCGCGCGCGTGCAGGTCGATCAATTGGTTGATGATCTTGTTGTCGTTGAGGTTTTCCGGCAGCAGGCTGTTGGGCTCGCCGCGCTTGCTCATCAGGATCGACAGCAGGCCCTTGGGTCCGCTTTTGCCACGCTGGATCGGCACGCCTACTTCAACGTCTTCGGGCGAAGCCTCGCCCAGCGTCTTGTCGATCAAGCGAATGGCCTGGCGGCATTCGGCGGCCACGCTGTGGTGCCCGCTTTTGAGTTTGTCGAGTTCCTCAAGCACGATCATGGGGATGGCGACGTGGTGTTCTTCGAAGTTGAGCAGTGCGTTTGGATCGTGGATCAATACGTTGGTATCAAGCACATAAAGGATTGGCTGGTCGGAAGAAGGGTTACGTCCATGATCATCCATACTCGGTCACCTTTGTGGGAGCCATTCGACGCAATACCTGAGCGGTGCTGCGCCTCGATTCGACCACCGCGCACACCTGAGTGACGTCAAGCGCATTGCCCACAGGAGGAGTCTTGGAAGACGCCACCTGTGTTGCAGGGTTCGGCGGTCTGACTTCGTAATACCGCAAAACCCATGACAGAAAAAAGCACTTTGACGCTTTTTTGAAGTTTATTTTTCAGGATGACGAATAGCACTAGCCGAGTGCCATCTACCCCGCTAAAGTCGGAAGTCCGCCTGCCTTGAAATACTTCGAAAATTCACCGCAAAAACGCCTCATACCCAACAGGGCCGGGCACTTGCGCTTTTCAGCGAAACGCCTCCCGACAGTCCTGCCATCCCAGCCCGCTCTGCGCCGTTTCATGCAGCAACATTGGCACTGCCAACCGCGCCCGGTCCTGGGTGTCGTGGAATACGATCACGCCTTTGCGCCATAACAGCATGAGAGTGAGCACCCGCTGCGCCGACTCATCGGCCTTGAGTTTGCCCGGCTCGTCCTGGGAGTCGATATCCCACAACGCCACCTGCAAGCCCTGGGACTGGAAAAAGCCCTGGCTGTCGGCACGGCGCTGCCCATACGGCGGCCGGAACTGCGGCACATAGTTTTCCGGCATCAGGTTCTGCGCCAGCGCGGCGCTGCGGGTGATGGAGCTTTGCCAGTCGACCCAGTGGCTGTGGGAACGGTACTGCCAACCCTGAGTCCCCACGCACTGCCCCTGATACAACGCCTGCACGTCACTGGCCGAACTGCGCTCCACACGGGTTTGCAGGCTGCTGCCGAGCACGAAGAAGGTCGCGTTCATTTTCTGTTTGCGCAGGTAATCGGTGAGCCAGTCGGTATTGCCGCCGACCGCTGCCGGGCCGCCGTCGAAGGTGAGCAGGAACAGGCGGTCATTGAATTCGTCGCCGTTGCGTTCATGGTCGCCGAAGCGCGCAACTTCGCTGCTGATCTGCGGGAACAGGGCCGCCTTGCGCAGTAATTCGTCCAGGTAACGCTCATGGAAGGCATGGCTCGGTGCTGCCCAGCCTATATAGAAGGAGTCTTCACTGAGCTCCAGCTTGCCGGCCTGCTCGCGCAGGTCGTCCATGCTCTCCACCAGGTAGCAGAACGAGGCATCTTCCTCGCAGCTCTGCTGGGCGAAGGTGTAGTTGGCCAGCAGGCGTTTCCACAGTTGGCGGCGCAGATCGTCGATGGCGGCCAGGTTGATGATTTTCAAGCCCAGGCGCTGTTTGAGCGCGGGCTCATCGAGGGACTCGCTGGCCAACAGGCTGCGGGAAAACATCAGGATTTCGGCGCGTGAAGCTACGTCGAACAGCGCCGGGCTGCCGAGCTTTTCGGGCCAGGTGCCGCGGTCCAGGCTGGCGACGTCAGCGGGGGCGGCTTGGGCGTTCAGGCATAGCAGATATGCAGACAATAAGAGTGCTAATCGCACAGGGGGACTCCCTTCCGGAATTGTTGGGCACTATAGCTGATCGACTCGAGGGATTGGGGTGGGTGCCCACCACTCGGTGCCTCGCTTAGGCTCGGCATGCCCAAACGCAGGCCAGCGTGGTTGACGGGGCACTTGAGATCAAGATCAAAAGCCAGAGCCAAGCAGATCAAAAGCAGTGTGATCTCCATCAGACAAATGGAGATCCAAATGTGGGAGGGGCTTGCTCCCGATGAGGGTGGGTCAGTCAGCTTATTGGTAGCTGACCCACTGCTATCGGGAGCAAGCCCCCTCCCACATTTTGCACAGCGCTCGGCAAACCATTCCGGTCGGCTATTGGGCGCGCCGCAAGGGCGGAACCCCTATCAGCCATTACCGCAGCAACGGATATACCCCCAATCCCCGCAACCCCCTACAATCCCCCAACGACTAAAGGAGCCAACCCATGCTGACGGTCATTTCCCCCGCCAAAACCCTAGACTTCGAATCCCCCCCGGCTACCCAGCGCTTCACCCAACCGCAATACCTCGACCACTCCCAGGAACTGATCGAACAACTGCGCCAACTGACCCCAGCGCAAATCAGCGAATTGATGCACGTCTCCGACAAGATCGGCGGCCTCAACGCCGCGCGCTTCGGCAGCTGGACGCCCTCCTTCACCCCCGAAAACGCCAAGCAGGCGCTGCTCGCGTTCAAGGGCGACGTCTACACCGGCCTCAACGCCGACACCCTCAGCGACGACGATTTCAGCTACGCCCAGGACCACCTGCGCATGCTCTCGGGCCTCTACGGCCTGCTGCGCCCGCTCGACCTGATGATGCCGTACCGCCTGGAAATGGGCACCAAACTCGCCAACGCCCGTGGCAAGGACCTGTACGCCTTCTGGGGCACGCGCATCAGCGAATGGCTCAACGAAGCGCTGGCCGCACAAGGCGATGACGTGCTGCTCAACCTGGCTTCCAACGAATACTTCTCGGCGGTCAAGCGTCCGGCCCTGAAGGCGCGGATCATCAACACCGAGTTCAAGGACCTGAAGAACGGCCAGTACAAGATCATCAGCTTCTACGCGAAAAAAGCCCGGGGCATGATGAGCCGCTTTGTCATCGAAGAACGCATCAACGATCCGGCCAGGCTCAAGGAGTTTGACGTGCAGGGCTATCGCTTCAATGCAGAGCAGTCCAAACCGGACAAGCTGGTGTTCCTGCGCGATCACGCACCGCAATAGCGCCTGATCGACACTGACATCCAAAGGTGGGAGCACGCAGCCTCCCACATTTCTACCTGCCTCTCACGCCATGAAATGGCGTTTTATTGGCGTCAAAAAAAATTCACATGAAATCCTGAAAAATCTTTCACTCGACATTCGGCGATTTTTTTCGTAGTGGCACCACTTTTCCAAAACACTAGTGGCACAAAACTATCTTTGCGCACCATGTCCCCATGACTACTGGCTTAAATAGCAAGTGCTATCAATATAATACCAGTGCCATCTTTTCTAATATTTCAAGAAATTTCCAGAAACAGGATGAGCGGCCAGGAACTTCACCTCAAAGCACTGCTCATACCACCGGTAACGAAATTCTATGTTTCTGTAGGAGATGACTTACATGGCAGACCAACGGAAGTAGCGAAGTTGTCACATCAACTTTCGCTCAGGGGTCACAACACCAACCCACTAGTTAAGAGCGGCGATAAGGATGCATTGCCACACACTATAAGGCCAAGGCCGAACTTCCCCTGATGGGTCAGTGAGACTACCCAAGCTATTGATAATTAAAGGCTTATAGCCACTATCAAGGCTTTGCGGCACTGGCGCCACGTCCTTCTCCCAGGAAGGCTGGCTGCATTTGAGGGCAGGCCCCAATAATAAGGCCACGTTGCGCACAACTTGAGTGCAATCGTTAGTCACTCGTTATTCAACATGCCTGTATGCGGCAAGTCGGCGTCTATTCGCCTAACTTTCGCGGCATTAATGACGCTTGCAAACATGAACTCCGGCCATCTAATGGCACTGATTTAAATACAGAGGTAATTGCGATGCGCATCAGCATATTTGGTTTGGGTTACGTTGGCGCAGTCTGTGCCGGTTGCCTGTCTGCCCGTGGCCACGATGTGGTTGGCGTAGACATTTCCAAGGACAAGATCGACCTGATCAACGCTGGCAAATCGCCTATCGTTGAACCCGGTCTGGGCGAGCTGTTGAGCCAGGGTATCGAAACCGGCCGACTGCGTGGCACTACCGACTTCGCCGAAGCGATTCGTGACACCGACCTGTCGATGATCTGCGTCGGTACGCCAAGCAAGAAGAACGGCGACCTGGAACTGGACTACATCGAAGCCGTGTGCCGCGAAATCGGTTTTGTGCTGCGTGACAAGGCCACCCGTCATACCGTGGTAGTGCGCAGCACCGTGCTGCCAGGCACCGTGGCCAACGTGGTCATCCCGATTCTCGAAGACTGCTCGGGCAAAAAGGCCGGCGTCGACTTCGGCGTCGCGGTCAACCCGGAATTCCTGCGTGAATCCACTGCCATCGCCGACTACGACCTGCCGCCGATGACCGTTATCGGCGAGTTCGACAAAGCCTCCGGCGACGTCCTGCAGTCGCTGTACGAAGAACTCGACGCACCGATCATCCGCAAGGACATCGCCGTTGCCGAGATGATCAAGTACACCTGCAACGTGTGGCATGCCACCAAAGTGACCTTCGCCAACGAGATCGGCAACATTGCCAAGGCCGTCGGCGTCGACGGTCGCGAAGTGATGGAAGTGGTCTGCCAGGACAAGACCCTCAACCTGTCCCAGTACTACATGCGCCCTGGCTTCGCGTTCGGCGGCTCGTGCCTGCCAAAGGACGTGCGCGCCCTGACCTACCGCGCAGGTTCGCTGGATGTGGAAGCGCCGCTGCTCAACTCGCTGATGCGCAGCAACGAGTCCCAGGTGCAGAACGCTTTCGACATCGTCTCCAGCCACGACAAGCGCAAAATCGCCCTGCTGGGCCTGAGCTTCAAGGCCGGCACCGATGACCTGCGCGAAAGCCCGCTGGTGGAACTGGCCGAAATGCTGATCGGCAAGGGCTATGACCTGAGCATCTACGACAGCAACGTCGAGTACGCCCGTGTCCACGGCGCGAACAAGGACTACATCGAGGGCAAGATCCCCCACGTGTCGTCCCTGCTCAACGCCGACTTCGACGATGTGATCAACAACTCCGACGTGATCATCCTCGGCAACCGTGACGAGAAATTCCGCGCCCTGGCGCATAACGCACCGCACGGCAAGCAAGTGGTCGACCTGGTGGGCTTCATGTCCAAGGCCACCAGCGTCAGCGGCCGCACCGAAGGCATTTGCTGGTAACAGCAACGGCGAGTTTCAAGCTGCAGGCGCACTCGGCGCCTGCGGCTTGAAGCCTTCTTCACCTTCGGATGACACTTATGTCCAAGTTAAAACATGTACTCCTGCAATCGGCTGGCTGGCTGTTCTTTCTCAGCCTGCTGATGGGACTCGCCCTGCTGCTGCCGGCGAGCACGTTCGACTCCGAGTCGAAGAATTTTATTTTCCTGATTGGCGCCGTGGGTATCTGGCGCTATTCGATGGGTGCGACGCATTTCTTTCGCGGCATGCTGTTCCTGTACGTGGTGTACCCGCACCTGCGCCGCAAAGTGCGCAAGCTGGGCAAGGCTGCCGACCCGTCCCATGTGTTCCTGATGGTCACCAGTTTTCGTATCGATGCGCTGACCACCGCGCAGGTCTACAGCTCGGTGATCCGCGAAGCCATCGAATGCGGCTTCCCCACCACCGTGGTCTGCTCGCTGGTGGAAATGTCCGATGAGCTGCTGGTGAAAAGCCTGTGGGAGAAGATGAACCCACCCGAGCACGTGAAGCTCGACTTCGTGCGCATCGCCGGTACCGGCAAGCGCGACGGCCTGGCCTTCGGTTTTCGCGCCATCTCCCGCCACCTGCCGGATGACCGCGCCGTGGTAGCCGTGATCGATGGCGACACCGTGCTGGCCGAAGGCGTGGTGCGCAAGACCGTGCCGTGGTTCCAGCTGTTCGGCAACGTCGGCGGCCTGACCACCAACGAGTTCTGCGAAGTGCGCGGCGGCTACATCATGAGCGAGTGGCACAAGCTGCGCTTCGCCCAGCGCCACATCAACATGTGCTCCATGGCCCTGTCCAAGCGCGTGCTGACCATGACCGGACGCATGTCAGTGTTCCGTGCCAGCGTGGTCACCGACCCGGGCTTTATCGCCGACGTGGAAAGCGACTCGCTGCAACACTGGCGCCTGGGCCGCTTCAAGTTCCTCACCGGTGATGACAAGTCCAGCTGGTTCAGCCTGATGCGCCTGGGCTACGACACCTTCTACGTGCCGGACGCCGCGATCAACACCGTGGAACACCCGCCGGAAAAGAGCTTTATCAAGGCCAGCCGCAAGCTGATGTTCCGCTGGTATGGCAACAACCTGCGCCAGAACTCCCGTGCCCTGGGCCTGGGTGTGCGTCGGTTGGGCGTGTTCACCAGCATCGTGCTGTTCGACCAGCGCGTGTCGATGTGGACCTCCCTGCTCGGCTTGACCGTGGCGATCATTGCCACTTTCAAGTACGGCGGCGCCTTCATCCTCGCGTACCTGCTGTGGATCGGCATCACCCGCCTGATCCTGACCCTGCTGCTGTCGTGCTCCGGTCACACCATCGGCCCGGCTTACCCGGTCATTCTCTATTACAACCAGATCATGGGCGCGCTGGTGAAGATCTACGTGTTCTTCCGCCTTGATCAACAGTCCTGGACCCGCCAGGACACCAAACTGACCCGCGATTTGGCCAGCTTTCAACGTTGGTTCAACACCTGGTCGTCTCGGACCATGACCTTCTCCGCCGGCAGCATTTTCGTCGCCGTGCTCTTGATGATGGTCTGACCCTGCCAAGCCTGAATTAACCTAGGAATTACACCGATGAATAGCCAAGTAAACGCCAACGTTGTCCACGAGTCCGAAGCCCAGCGCCAACATGCCCGGGTCAAAATCCCGGCCAAGCTGCGCTTTTTCAACACCGACCGCACCCAGACCGAAGCACGGGTGATCGACCTGTCCGCCGGCGGCCTGGCGTTCACCGCCACCCAGCCGTTGACCGTGGGTGAAGTGCACAAGGGCCGCCTGCAATTTGTGATCGATAACCTCGGTCTGGCGATGGACGTGGAGCTGCAGATCCGCTCCTACGACCGCCAGACCGGCCGCACCGGTTGCCAGTTCCAGAACCTCGACGCCCAGGATATTTCCACCCTGCGCCACTTGATCACCTCGCACCTGTCCGGCGACATCGTGACCATGGGCGACGTGCTCGCCACCCTGCAGCGTGACAACTTCACCAAGGCGCGCAAGGTCAAGGACGGCGGCAGCGGCATGACCGCGTTCGGTCGCCTGCGCGCCGTGGTGTTCAGCGCCGGTATCTTCATCGTCGGCCTGGCCGCGTTCGGGTTTGTCTTCAAATCGGTGTACGGCATGTACTTTGTCAGCCACGCCCAGGCCGGCCTGGTCAGCGTGCCCGGCATGAACGTGACCATGCCGCGCGACGGCACCGTGCAGAGCCTGCTCAAAGGTGACGCGATTGCCGCCAAAGGCGCACCGCTGGCCACCTTCAGCACCAGCATGCTCGACGTCCTCAAGGGCCATCTGGACGAAGACCAGCTGCAACCGGCCAAGGTTGAAGAGCTGTTCGGCAAGCAAATGACCGGCACCCTGACCTCGCCGTGCGATTGCGTGGTTGCCCAGCAAATGGTCGCCGACGGCCAATACGCCAGCAAAGGCGATGTGATCTTCCAACTGGTGCCGCGCGGCGCCCAGGCCAACGTCGAAGCGCGCTTCACCTATCGCCAGTTCGGCGACGTGCGCCCAGGCACGCCGGTGAGTTTCCAGGTGGCCGATGAAGAACAGGTGCGTACCGGCACCATCGTCAGCAGCACCAGCCTGAACAGCGCCGACCTGTCCTCCGACATCCGCGTGCAGATCAAGCCCGATGCACCGCTGGACAGCGCCTACGCCGGCCGCCCGGTCGAAGTCACCAGCGACCGTGGCCCGTCGCTGAACTGGCTGATCGACAAAGCCATGGCTCACGGTCTGTAAGCGAGGACATGCCTGTGAAGCCTATTTCAAGCACAACACAATCGCTGTGGGAGCGGGCTTGCTCGCGATGGGATCAGCGCGGTTTGCCTGATTCACCGAGTCGCCCGCATCGGGGGCAAGCCCCCTCCCACATGGGTTCGGTGGCGTTGCTGGCGGTTGCGGTGAGCCTGGCCGGTTGTGCCGGCCTGCCCGACCAGCGCCTGGCCAACGAAGCCCTCAAGCGCGGCGACACCGTGACCGCCCAGCAGAACTACCAGCAGCTGGCGGAGCTGGGTTACAGCGAGGCCCAAGTGGGCCTGGCCGATATCCAGGTCGGTACCCGTGACCCCGAGCAAATCAAACAGGCCGAAGCCACTTACCGCGCCGCAGCCGACACCTCGCCGCGCGCCCAGGCCCGCCTCGGCCGCCTGCTGGTGGCCAAGCCAGGCAGCACCGAAGCCGAGCACCATGAAGCCGAAGGCCTGCTGAAAAAAGCCTTTGCCAATGGCGAAGGCAACACGCTGATCCCGCTGGCGATGCTGTACCTGCAATACCCGCACAGCTTCCCGAACGTGAACGCCCAGCAACAGATCACCAAGTGGCAAGCCGCCGGTTACCCGGAAGCCGGCCTGGCCCAGGTGCTGCTGTATCGCACCCAGGACACCTACGACCAGCATCTGGCTGACGTCGAGCGCATCTGCAAGGCCGCGCTCAACACCACCGATATCTGCTATGTCGAGCTGGCCACCGTGTACCAGAAACAGGCCGCGCCGGAAAAACAGGCCGAACTGCTCAAGCAACTGGAAGCCGGCTACAGCCGTGGCACCGTCACTGCGCAGCGCGTCGACAGCGTCGCCCGCGTGCTTGGCGATGCCACCCTCGGCACCCCGGATGAAAAAACCGCCCAGGCCTTGCTGGAAAAAATCGCCCCCGGCTACCCGGCCTCCTGGGTCAGCCTGGCGCAACTGCTCTACGACTTCCCGGAACTGGGCGACGTCGACCAGATGATGCAGTACCTGGACAACGGCCGCGCCGCCGACCAGCCGCGCGCCGAACTGCTGCTGGGCAAGCTCTACTACGAAGGCAAGTGGGTGCCGGCAGACGCCAAGGCCGCCGAAGCGCATTTCGAAAAAGCCGTGGGCAGGGAAGTCGCTGCCGACTACTACCTCGGCCAGATCTACCGCCGTGGCTACCTGGGCAAGGTCTATCCGCAGAAGGCCCTGGACCACCTGCTGACCGCAGCGCGTAACGGCCAGAACAGCGCCGACTTCGCCATCGCCCAACTGTTTTCCCAAGGCAAAGGCACCAAGCCCGACCCATTGAACGCCTATGTCTTCAGCCAGTTGGCCAAGGCCCAGGACACCCCGGAAGCCAATGAGTTGGCCACCCAGCTCGAAGCACCGCTGACGCCTGAGCAACGCACCGAAGGCCAACGCCTGGTGCAACAGGAATTGGCCGCCCGCGGCACCCTGGCCCAGAGCACGCTGCAATTGCACGCCCTGGATGAAGAAGACGACGGCGAGGAATCCCTATGAAGCTCAACCCATTCGTCAAGGCCGGAATCGGCCTGACCTTCGCCCTGCTGTGGTCGTGCCCGACCCTGGCCGCGCTCACCGAAGCGAAGAACTTCGGCCTGGAAGTCAAAGTCACCGGCCAGTCCGAGGACGACCGCGACCTGGGCACCCAGAAAGGCGGCGACGTCAACGGTATCGGTATCGACCTGCGCCCGTGGATCTACGGTGAAAGCGGCAACTGGAGCGCTTACGCCATGGGCCAAGCCGTGGCCTCCAGCGACATCATCGAAACCGACACCCTGCAACAGTCGGCCGATGACGAGAACCAGCAAACCAGCAACAGCGACCGCAAGACCAAAAAGAATTACCTGGCAATGCGCGAATTCTGGGTGGCGTACGGCGGCTTCACGCCCTACCCCGGCGAGCTTCTCAAGTTCGGTCGCCAGCGCCTGCGCAATGACGACGGCCAATGGCGCGACACCAACATCGAAGCGCTGAACTGGACCTTCGACACCACCCTGCTCAAGGCCAATGTGGGCGCCGCCGAACGCTTCAGCGAATACCGCACCGACCTCAAGGAACTGTCCCCGGTCGACAAGGACCGCCAGCACCTCTACGCCGACGCCGCCTACCAGTGGACGCCGGGCCAGTGGATCGGCCTGCGCGGGCACCACACCCATGACAACGGCAAGCTCGACTTCCCGGAACCGGGCGTGGCCACCGACTCGCTGGACAAGCGCGAAAACGGCGACCTGACCTGGCTCGGCATCGAAGCCAACAGCGACGCCTATAACTGGCGCAACACCAACACCGTCAACTACTGGGCCAGCGTCACCGGCATGAAAGGCGATCGCGACACGGTCAACGCGCTGAACGCCGACGGCAGCCGCCCTGCCACCGCCAAGCGCAGCGACAACATCAGCGGCTGGGCCACCGACCTGGGCGTGCGTCTGCGCCTGGACCCGCAGTGGCAAGTGGGCGCGGCGTACTCCCGTGCCAGCGCCGAGTACGAGCAGAACGGCCTGCAAAGCAACCGTTCGAACTGGACCGGCACCCAGTCCCGCGTGCACCGCTTCGGCGAAGCGTTTCGCGGCGAGATGAACAACATGCAGTCCATGAGCCTGTTCGGTTCCTGGCAGCTGCGTGAGGACTACGACGCCAGCCTGGTGTACCACAAGTTCTGGCGCGTGGACGGCAACAAGCCGGTGGGCAGCAACGGCATCGACGCGGTGCAGAACAACACCGATGACGTGACCGGCGCGATCCTCTCCAGTACCTCGCTGCCGCTTGAAGACGGCAAGAAAGACCTGGGCCAGGAGATGGATCTGGTCGTCACCAAATACTTCAAGAAAGGCCTGCTGCCGGCCGCGCTCAGCCAGTCGATTGACGAGCCGTCGGCGCTGGTGCGCTTTCGCGCCGGCGTGTTCAAGCCGGGCGACGCCTATGGCAGCCAGGTCGACTCGTACATGCATCGCGCCTTTGTCGACGTGATCTGGAAGTTCTGATGGGAGCCTGTGCAATGAATGCTCAAAGCCTACTCGTCGCGGCAATGCTGATGGCCAGCGCCACGGCCTTTGCCGACACGGCGGCCAAGGCGCCGACCATCGCCAAGGAACTGCAACAGGCCAAGACCTACACCATTTCCAGCCCGCCCACCGCGCCGCTGGAAATGGCCAAGCCGGCGCTGCCCGACCTCTCGGGCTACACCGCGGCGGCGATGGAAAAGAAGATCGTGCGCAGCAAGCCGGGCAAGGTCAGCATCCGTCGCATGATGCAGGAAGACGCGCTCAAGGACTTTATCGGCGGTGATAACAAGATGGCCGAATGGGTGGTGCGCCAGCACGGCATTCCCCAGGCGATCTTTGTCGACGACGGCTACATGAACCTCAAGGACCTGTTGGCCAAAGTGCCCAAACAGTACTTGAGCGAAACGTCGCCGGGAGTGTTCCTGGCCAAGCTGCCAATCGTGGTGGGCCGCAAGGGCATCCTCGAAATCGACGGGAAAACCCAGGAGCTGCGCCTGTCCCAGCAAGCCGGTTCGTTCCTGATCAACGACGGCCAGCTGTTTGTGCGCGACACCAAAATTACCGGTTGGGATGAAAAAGCCAACGGCCCGGCGCTGTTCAAGTCGCCCAACGAATTCCGCCCGTTCCTGCTGGCCTGGGGCGGTACCCAGACCTATATCGCCAACAGCAAGATGGCCAGCTTCGGCTACGCCAACAGCAAGTCGTACGGGGTGAGTATTTCCCAGTACACGCCAAACATGGCCAAGGTGCTCAAGCGCCCTGAGCCGACTGGCTGGATCATCGATTCAGAGTTCTCGGACATGTGGTACGGCTTCTACTGCTACGAGACCACGGGCTTTGTGATCAAGGGCAATACCTACAAGGACAACATCGTCTACGGCATTGACCCCCACGACAGGTCCCACGGCCTGATCATCGCGGACAACACCGTGTACGGCACGAAGAAGAAGCACGGCATCATCATTTCCCGCGAAGTGAACGACAGCTTCATCTTCAACAACCGCAGCTACGACAACAAGCTCTCGGGCCTGGTGATCGACCGTAACAGCGTCAACAACCTGATCGCCGATAACGAGATCTACCGCAACCACACCGACGGCATCACCCTCTATGAGAGCGGCGACAACCTGCTGTGGGGCAACAAGGTGATCAGCAACCGTCGTCACGGCATCCGCGTGCGTAACAGCGTGAACATCAAGCTGTACGAAAACACTTCGATGGCCAACGGGCTGACCGGCGTGTACGGCCACATCAAGGACCTGACCGACACCGACCGCGACATCGCCCTCGACCCGTTCGACGCCAAGGTCTCGCTGATCGTGGTCGGCGGTGAACTGGCCGGTAACGGCAGCGGGCCGCTGTCGATCGACTCGCCGTTGAGCATCGAGCTGTACCGCGTGTCGATGCTGGCACCGACCAAAACCAGTGGCATCAGCTTCTCCGGGATTCTCGGTGAACGCCAGGAAGAAATTCTCGACCTGCTGGTGCGCCAGCAGAAAGCCGTGCTGATCGACCCTGTCGAACGCCAGACCGAAATGCTGGACTGAGGATGACCCTTATGCACCCACACATGATCAAACTGCTGAGCCTTTCGGGTCTGACCCTCGGCCTGCTGGCGGCCAGCCAGGGCGTGCGCGCCGACGAAGTGAAGGCGCCGACCTTCACCGCCGAACCGTGCTGCAGCCTGTGCCCGGCCGCCCATGACGCGAAGAACTACACCACGCGCTACCAGCAGAACTTCACCACCCTGGTGCAAGCCCAGGGCGACTGGCTGTTCCGTACCCAGGAAGACCTGCGCACCGAATTCGACACCAGCCCCGCCGGCTACAAGCGTCTGCAACAGCTGCACGATGCGTTCAAGGCCAAGGGCGTGGAACTGGTGCTGGTCTACCAGCCGACCCGTGGCCTGGTGAACCGCAACAAGCTCAACCCGGCGGAAAAAGCCTCGTTCGATTTCGACAAGGCACTGGGCAACTACAAAACCATGCTCGGCCGCTTCGCCAAAATGGGCTACGTGGTGCCGGACCTGTCGCCCTTGACCAACGAGCAACTGCCGGATGAATTGCCGGCCCACGATTTCTACTTCCGCGGCGACCAGCACTGGACCCCGTACGGCGCCCAGCGCACCGCGAAGATCGTCGGCGCCAAGGTGCGCTCACTGCCGGAATTTGCCGATATTCCTCGCCAGGAATTCGAAACCAAGCGTTCCGGGCGCATGGGCAAGACCGGCACCCTGCACAACATGGCCGGCCAGCTGTGCGGCACCAGCTACGCGATCCAGTACATGGACCAGTTCACCACCGAGCCCAAGGGCGAAGCGGGCGACGGCGACCTGTTCAGCGATTCGGGCAACCCGCAGATCACCCTGGTGGGCACCAGCCACAGCGGCAAGAACTACAACTTCGCCGGCTTCCTCCAACAGGAAATCGGCGCCGACATCCTCAATGTCGCCTTCCCCGGCGGTGGCCTGGAAGGCTCGATGATCCAGTACCTGGGCAGCGAAGAATTCCAGAAAACCCCGCCGAAAATCCTTATCTGGGAATTCTCGCCGCTGTATCGCCTGGACCAGGAAACCATCTACCGCCAGATGATGGCGCTGCTCGACAACGGCTGCGAAGGCAAGCCTGCGCAGATGAGTGCCAGCACCACGCTCAAACCCGGCAAGAACGAACTGATGGTCAACAGTTCGAACAAAGACCTGCGTAACGTGAACCACCAGGTCGATATCCGCTTCGCCGATCCGTCGGTGAAAACCTTGCAAGCCACCCTCTGGTACATGAACGGGCGCCACGAGGACATCAAGATCGAGAAACCCGAAACATCCGATACAGACGGGCGTTTCGCCTTTGAACTGCGCACCGATGAAGACTGGGCCTCGCAGAACCTGCTGGCCGTGGAAGTGCAGGGCCCCGAAGCGGGCGCTGCCGCGCAGAAAGTCGAAGCGAAAATTTGCACACGCAACGTATTTCCAGGCGGTGGTCAACAGACCGCCCAACTCGGAAAGTGAGGTTACCTATGCAAAAGTTATTGATTCCATCGTTGCTCGGCCTGGCGATCTTTGCCGGCGCCGCCAACGCCGCCGCGCCGCTGCGTCCGCCCCAGGGCTATTTCGCCCCGATCGAAGCGTTCAAGACCGGCGACTTCAAGGAAAACTGCGACACCATGCCCACGCCCTACACCGGGCCATTGCAGTTTCGCAGCAAATACGAAGGCTCCGACAAGGCACGTTCCACGCTGAACCTGCAGTCGGAAAAAGCCTTTCGCGACAGCACCGCCGACATCACCAAGCTGGAAAAAGACACCAGCAAGCGGGTGATGCAGTTCATGCGCGACGGCCGTCCGCAGCAGCTTGAATGCACACTGAACTGGTTGGTGTCGTGGGCCAAGGCCGACGCCTTGATGTCCAAGGACTTCAACCACACCGGCAAGTCCATGCGCAAATGGGCACTGGGCAGCATGGCCTCGGCCTATGTGCGCCTGAAGTTCTCCGACTCGCACCCGCTGGCCAATCACCAGCAGGAATCGCAGTTGATCGAAGCCTGGTTCAACAAACTCGCCGACCAGGTGGTGAGCGACTGGGACAACCTGCCGCTGGAAAAAACCAACAACCATTCCTACTGGGCCGCCTGGTCGGTGATGGCCACGTCCGTCGCCACCAACCGTCGCGACCTGTTTGACTGGGCCGTGAAGGAATACAAGGTCGGCGTGAACCAGGTCGACGACCAGGGCTTTTTGCCGAATGAATTGAAGCGCCAGCAACGCGCCCTGTCGTACCACAACTACGCCCTGCCGCCGCTGTCGATGATCGCCAGTTTCGCGCTGGTGAACGGTGTGGACCTGCGCCAGGAAAACAACAGCGCGCTCAAGCGCCTGGGCGACAAAGTGCTGGCCGGGGTCAAGGACCCGGAGATCTTCGAGCAGAAGAACGGCAAAGAGCAGGACATGAAGGACCTGAAACAGGACATGAAATTTGCCTGGCTCGAACCCTTCTGCACCCTCTACACCTGCGCCCCGGACGTGATCGAGCGCAAGCACGGCATGCAACCGTTCAAGACCTTCCGCCTGGGCGGTGACCTGACCAAGGTCTACGACCCGGCGCATGAAAAAGGCAACAAAGGTTCCTGAGCAAACTCGGTTAGAAATGTGGGAGGGGGCTTGCTCCCGATGGCGGTGTAACAGTCGCCATCTGTGTTGAATGACACACCGCTATCGGGGGCAAGCCCCCTCCCACAGTTTGAGCCGGTTTCTTCAGTGGGAATGTTGTACCGCCCTCCCCGTCTTTTCGTGGGGGGTTTGGGGGGGCTCTGGCCCTTGACTGTTGGTTAAACATGGAGAGATCGGGATGGTTTTCTCGTCCAATGTGTTCCTGTTTCTGTTCTTGCCGATCTTTCTCGGCTTGTACTACTTGAGCGGGCAACGCTATCGCAACCTGCTGCTGCTGATTGCCAGCTATGTGTTCTACGCCTGGTGGCGAGTGGACTTCCTGGCGCTGTTCGCCGCCGTCACGCTGTGGAATTACTGGATCGGCCTGAAGGTCGGTGCGGCGGGCGTGCGCACCAAGCCGGCCCAACGCTGGCTGCTGCTGGGCGTGGCCGTCGACCTGTGCATTCTCGGCTACTTCAAGTACGCCAACTTCGGCGTCGACAGCATCAACGTGATGATGAAGTCGGCGGGCCTGGAGCCGTTCATCCTCACCCACGTGCTGTTGCCGATCGGCATCTCGTTCTACATCTTCGAGTCCATCAGCTACATCATCGACGTGTATCGCGGCGACACCCCGGCCACGCGCAACCTCATCGACTTTGCCGCGTTCGTGGCGATCTTCCCGCACTTGATCGCCGGCCCCGTGCTGCGTTTTCGCGACCTGGCCGACCAGTTCAACAACCGCACGCACACCCTCGATAAATTCTCCGAGGGCTGCACGCGGTTCATGCAGGGTTTCATCAAGAAGGTATTCATTGCCGACACCCTCGCGGTGGTGGCCGACCATTGCTTCGCCCTGCAAAACCCCACCACGGGCGATGCCTGGCTCGGCGCGCTGGCCTACACCGCGCAGCTGTACTTCGACTTCTCCGGCTACAGCGACATGGCCATCGGCCTGGGCTTGATGATGGGTTTTCGCTTCATGGAAAACTTCAAGCAGCCGTACATCAGCCAGTCGATCACCGAGTTCTGGCGGCGCTGGCACATCAGCCTCTCCACCTGGCTGCGTGACTACCTCTACATCACCCTGGGCGGCAACCGCAAAGGCACACTGACCACCTACCGCAACCTGTTCCTGACCATGCTGCTCGGTGGCCTGTGGCACGGCGCGAACATCACCTACATCGTGTGGGGCGCCTGGCACGGCATGTGGCTGGCGATTGAAAAAGCCATTGGCCTGAACACCGCGCCGCGCAGCTTCAACGTGGTGCGCTGGGCCTTCACCTTCCTGCTGGTGGTGATGGGCTGGGTGATCTTCCGCGCCGAAAACCTGCACGTGGCCGGGCGTATGTACGGCGCCATGTTCAGCTTTGGCGAGTGGTCGCTGTCGGAACTCAACCGTTCCAGCCTCACCGGCCTGCAAGTGGCAACCCTGGTGGTGGCCTACGCCACCCTGGCGTTCTTCGGCTTGCGCGACTTCTACACCAACCGCCCTGCGGATAAAGCCAAACCGGCCGACCCGAGCCTGATCAAGGCGGTACCGGGCGACAACCCCGGCAGCATCCATCAGCCCGGTTTCAGCGTGGGTCGCGATGCGGCCGTGCAACCGGCCTACTGGACCGCTGACTGGCCACGCTACGCCATGCGCGCAGCGGTGCTGCTGCTGTTCGTGGCGTCGATTCTGAAACTGTCGGCGCAGAGTTTCTCGCCGTTCCTTTACTTCCAATTCTGAGGGAGCCGACCATGACCCGTTCATTACGCGTCCTCTATATCAGCCTGTTCCTGGCGCTGCTGCTGGCCCTGGGCGCCTGGTCGCTGCGCAGCTTCATGGGATTCAGCACCAACGCCGACGCGACCGTGCTCAACGGTCGCTGGACCAAGGCCGTCGAGACCCATTACGACGAAGAGTTCCCGATCAAACGCCTGGGCACCAACCTGTGGGCAGCGCTGGACTACAAGCTGTTCAACGAAGGCCGCACCGGCGTGGTACTGGGTCGCGATCACTGGCTGTACAGCGATGAGGAATTCAACGCCATCGCCAACCAGGACCAGAACCTGCAAGACAACTACGCGCTGGTCGAGGGCGTACGCCAGCAGCTCAAGGCCCGTGGCATCCAGCTGGTGATGGCGATTGTGCCGGCCAAGGTGCGCCTGTACCCGGAGCACCTGGATGAGGTGAAACCGGCGAGCATCCACGCCAACCTGTACCAGGACTTCCACGCCCGTGTCGCCGCCGACAAGATCGTCGCGCCGGACCTGCTGGGGCCGCTGCAACAGGCCAAGCTGGCTGGCACGCAAGTGTTCCTGCGCACCGACACCCACTGGACTCCGGACGGCGCGGAAATCGCGGCCAGGCAGTTGGCCAAAACCATCTCCGAGAAAACGCCGTTGAGCGGCGAGCCGCAGCGCTTTGTCACGGAGGCGGAAAAAACCGAGCCGCACAAAGGTGACCTGCGCCTGTTCCTGCCCCTGGACCCGCTGTTCGAAAACCTGATGCCGCCCAAGGAGCCCCTGCAAAAGCGCGTGACGCACCTGGCTGAAGACAAAGGCGACGACGCCCTGTTTGCCGACAGCGAGACCCCGGTGGCACTGGTGGGCACCAGCTACAGCGCCAACCCCAACTGGAACTTCGTCGGCGCGCTCAAGCAGGCCCTGCACAGCGACGTCATCAACTACTCCGAAGACGGCCACGGCCCGATCCTGCCGATGCTCAGCTACCTGAAAAGCGATGACTTCAAGAACAACCCGCCGCAAGTGCTGATCTGGGAATTTCCTGAACGTTATCTGCCTGTGAACAACGAAATCGGCGACGCCGACCCCGACTGGGTTGCGCAGCTCAAACAAGCCGGTATGCGCCAGCAAGACATGGCGTTGAACAACACCCTTAAAAAATCCGAGACGCCCGACCGGGCGCAAAACTGAAAGAGAGGTAACTCACATGACTTTCACTACAACTGCGCGCCATCTCGCCAAGTCCCTGGCCATCGCTGCCGGCGTAAGCTTCGTATCGATGTCCGCCTTCGCCGGTGGTGACGCCGCCCTGTACGGCCCCACCGCGCCAAAAGGCTCGAGCTTTGTGCGCATCTACAACGCCAGCAACCAGGAAGTCAGTGCCACCGTGGGCAACACCAACCTCAGTGAGGTTGCGCCACTGGCCAGCAGCGACTTCAGCTTCATGCCCGGCGGTGACTACAGCGCCAAGGTCGGCAGCCAGACCGTGCCGGTCAAACTGGCCGCCGATCACTACTACACCCTGGTCAACAGCGGCAGCGGCCAGCCGCAGCTGATCGAAGAGCCGCCGTTCAAGAACAAACAGAAATCCCTGGTGCGCGTGCAGAACCTCAGCGACAAGGCCCTGACCCTGAAAACCGCCGACGGCAAGACCGATGTGGTCAAGTCGGTGGCCGCCAAGGGCCGTGGCGAGCGTGAAATCAACCCGGTGAAGGTAAGCCTGGCGTTGTATGACGGTGACAAGAAAGTCGGCGATGTGAAGCCGGTTGCGTTGGAACGTGGTGAAGCGGCGGTGCTGTATGTCACCGGCACAGGTTCGAGCCTGTCGCCAGTGTGGGTGAAACGCCCGGTATCGACCCGCTGATTAGCTTTTGAAATTGACTCTGACTCAATCGATTCAAGGAGAAATACCGATGATTCCAGTAATCCTTTCCGGTGGCAGCGGCTCACGTCTTTGGCCGCTTTCGCGCAAACAGTTCCCAAAACAGTTCCTGGCCCTGACCGGTGAGCACACCCTGTTCCAGCAAACCCTGGAGCGCCTGGTGTTCGAAGGCATGGACGCGCCGATTGTGGTGTGCAACAAGGACCACCGTTTCATCGTCAACGAGCAGTTGAGCGCCCGCAAGCTCGAGTGCCAGCGCATCCTGATGGAACCCTTCGGCCGCAACACCGCGCCAGCCGTGGCGCTGACCGCGATGATGCTGGTCAACGAAGGCCGTGACGACCTGATGCTGGTGCTGCCGGCCGACCACGTGATCGACGACCAGAAAGCCCTGCAACGCGCCCTGGCCCTGGCCACCGTGGCCGCCGAGCGCGGCGAGATGGTGCTGTTCGGTGTCCCGGCCACCCGCCCGGAAACCGGTTATGGCTATATCAAGTCGGCCAACGACTCGCTGCTGCCCGAAGGCGTCAGCCGTGTTGAGCAGTTCGTGGAAAAACCAAACGAGAAGCGCGCCGTCGAGTTCGTCAAAAGCGGCGGCTATTTCTGGAACAGCGGCATGTTCCTGTTCCGCGCCAGCCGCTTCCTCGAAGAGTTGAAAAAGCACGATCCGGACATCTACGACACCTGCCTGCTGACTCTGGAGCGCAGCGAGCAGACCGCCGACACCGTGACCTTCGACGAAGCCACCTTCGCCTGCTGCCCGGACAACTCCATCGACTACGCCGTGATGGAAAAAACCCAGCGCGCCTGCGTGGTGCCGCTGAGCGCCGGCTGGAGCGACGTGGGCTGCTGGGCCTCGCTGTGGGCGGTCAACGAAAAGGACGCCAACGGCAACGTGAGCAAGGGCGACGTGGTGATCCAGGACAGCCGTAACTGCATGGTGCACGGCAACGGCAAGCTGGTGTCGGTGATCGGTCTGGACAATATCGTCGTGGTGGAAACCAAGGACGCGATGATGATTGCCCACAAGGACAAGGTCCAGGGCGTCAAGCAGATGGTCAACACCCTCAACGAGCAGGGCCGCAGCGAAACCCAGAACCACTGCGAAGTCTATCGTCCGTGGGGCTCCTACGACTCGGTGGACATGGGCGGGCGCTTCCAGGTCAAGCACATCTCGGTCAAGCCGGGCGCGTGCCTGTCGCTGCAGATGCACCACCACCGCGCCGAACACTGGATCGTGGTGAGCGGCACCGCCGAGGTCACCTGTGACGAGAACGTGTTCCTGCTCTGCGAGAACCAGTCCACCTACATCCCGATCGCCTCGGTGCACCGCCTGCGCAACCCGGGCAAGATCCCGCTGGAGATCATCGAAGTGCAATCGGGCAGCTACCTGGGCGAAGACGACATCGAGCGCTTCGAAGACATCTACGGCCGCTCGACGCCGATTGAACGTGGCGTGTCGGTGAAAACTATCGCGCAGTAACACGGTCGTAGAACAAGCCCCCACCCGGCCCACTGCGTCCCCTATCCGCAGTGGGCCGGGTGGGGGCTTTTTTTTGGATTGCTGGCGATTGTGAAGGCCCCTGCGCTTTTGCCTAGCCAGGATTAGGCGGCATATAGGGCGTCTCACCACGAGAGATGACTCGATTGGTCAGCCCCGAGCCAGGGCCGGTCCTGTACTGCAATGGGATGTCGAACTTGGTGTCCACATAGAAGATATGTGGGTAATCCGGGTCGCTCAACAGCACCAGGCCTGAGGTGTTGACCTCGAAATAGTTGGTCATTTTATCCAGCGTGTTGCCATATTTTCGCCGCCCGAAAATCAGCCGGGATATCTGCTCCGTTGGCCTGTCTTCAGGGGCCAGGTCCGTAAAGTAGTGCCTGCCCTGCCCTCGGGGCAGAGGGGTTCCGTTCAAATGCGTGGAGGATGGCTCGAAGGCGCGTTGCGCGGCGAACGAAGCCTGACGGTCTTGCGACGTATATTTGTAGAACACGTTCTTTCCTTTGACGGGCGGCTCCAGCTCAGCCTTTTCACCGGGAAAGGCTTCAGCCAACCTGGGCCGCTTGAACGTGGATTGCCCGGTCTGGCCGTCGCTGGACGTTGCTGAAGCCGAGGTCCCAGTCGCGTCTCGCGGGCGCTTGCTCGGTAACTGCTGCCCTTCCCTGACACCGCCGAGCATTCTGTTCATACGCCACTGGCCGTTGCCTGTCGGCTCCAGCAGCATCACCCTGGCTCTGGTCACCGGATTGATGACCCAGACAGGCCCTCCGGATTTGTAGACACGACTGATTTCGAAAACCCCGCGTTCACCCCCGCCTTCGCCGTAGCGCACATAATGCTGCTCCCCGACCTGGTAAGTACCGTCGCCCTTGATCGTGCAGCCCTCCAACAGGGCATCGGGCAACGCGTGTTCGCTGAAGTCAGGTAACCCGATATCGGCCTCGCTGAACGCCGGCACGATCACGGGAGGCCCTTCCTGGGGAAGCGTAAAGGGGTCGTCGACTTTCGCCCCGCCACTGATCGAAAACAGGGTGTTGAGCATGCCGTCGATCACCTTGGCGTTTCCAACCGCACGCTCTGCCTGTGTATCGCCAGAAACAGTTTTTTCGCCCCCCACTGCAGCTTCCGCAAGGCCTGTGAATACGGCCGCCGCAGCAGCAGGCGCGCCCAGAGGCGCCAATCTGGCCAACAATTGGGCAGCAACCGACAGGTCGTTAAGCCAGGTGTCGCGGGTGACTTCACTGTCGGATTTGATGGCAACATCCGCGTCGCTGTACATACGCTCGGCTGTCAGTTGCGCCATGTGGCTGAAAATATCGTCCTTGATGGCGAAATTGCTGCGGTCAATGACGGTACCTTCCAGATTATCGCTGGCGCCCGTACCGAGATGTTCCAGGGACACGTCGACGCCTTCCTTTGGGCGGCTGGGAATCAGCGCGATCAGCTCGGTCAGCGGGTTCACGGCGTAAAGCAGGTTCAGCCAAAAGGTATCGGCCCCCCTGTCCTGCCGATTTTCCAATGAGAAGTGCGATTCCAGAGCTTTTCGCGTTGATGCAGAACGGGCTTGGTCGGCGACCCACTGGTCCATTTTCTCCAGTGAGGCGAATGTAAGAAATGCGGGCCTGGCGCCCGGTATATAGAGGATCTGCCTGCCGTTGAGGCGGCCCTTCAAGTACTCGCGCGGGCCTGTGTCGGGCAGAGTGAAACGCAAAATATCAGTGGACTTGAATCCATTGATATCGAAGGCATGGACGTCCACGCTGCCGCTGACCGGAAACGGGGCCTTCAACTGTTCGACGCCCAGAGGCTGGTTTTCATCCACAGGCACGCCGCCTATCGCTTCCATCAGCCTGCGAAAATCATTACGGGAGAACTGATGCTCAGGGACCTGCAATGCCCGCTCGGCAGGCAGACTGTTCAATTGGGTTTGCAGTTGCTGACGCGCCTGGTAGATGAATTCGCCTTTCAGGACTGTTCGGTAGTCATCGGCATGATCTTTCCAGAAACGGGTAATTTTTTCGGTGACCTTCGCCTGCAAATCGTACTTCCAGACGCCGCGCATAAAATCCGACGGGGCCAGCGGAATTTGATTATGCGCGCCGTACCCTGATTTTTGACTCTGGCCGGGGCCGTCTTTATACAACCCGGCCTCCAGGTCCAGATTGCCCGGAACCCAATCATGCTCGGAAAAGTTGTTCAATACTGCGTCGGTCAAGCTGATTGAGGAGGCTGGCTCCTCATCCAGATGTTCCCAACCGGATGCGGTCGAGGCCGATTGCGAACCATGAAAACGGTTCAGGTAGGTCTTGTCGGCATCCACATGCAAGCCGGTCAGGTCGAACACAATTGCTTCAGCGCATCGCCTGGCTTCGGCGCGCACATCCGGGAGTGCAGCCGCCGCACTCATTGCAAGCTTGCTGAACTTGTCTTTCTCGAGCGAGGCCCTGGCGGCTTGCCCGGTATCGACCACAGGGGCATTTGAGCGTGCAGTCAACGGGACAGAACGGACAGGCTCTTGCGGCATAGACCGCACCGCCACCGGCTCTGGCGGATAGGCAGGCTCAATGGGAGCTGTCTGATGTTGCGAACGCTGAGGAGCGGTGATCATTGGCGGGGGCTCATATACGTTGACAGACCATCTGGTCTGGGAATTATCCGAAAGGACGTCATGACCTGAGTGTCAATCCGAGCAAAAAAACGCGAACACACTCCGTTAGGATTAATGTCTATTGCAGAACATTGCGCCCGTCATCCGCAGCGAGTTGGACACCGCTTTTTTTGGGACGTGTGGTGGCATCCCCATCAAACATGCACGCGAACGCACCAGCGACGTATCAGGCATTGCCCGTGTACTCACACTGGCTGTTCAGTCAGTAAGCGTTCGCGAGCAAGTCGCACCGCCGCTTCCACAGAGCATCTGCACTTGACTGAACGGCATCAGGGCTTGCCCCGCATTGGGCTGCGCAGCAGCCCCAAAACCATGTTCTGCGTAGTGTCACGTACACCGCGTTTTCTTTGATTGGGGGCGCTCCGCGCCCCAACGCGGGGCAAGCCCGCTCGCCACGGGAAGGTGGCTGCCTGAAACTTCAGGTTTTAAAATCAATAAGTTTGATAAGCGCTGGCTTGCCTGCGATGGCGTGCGAAAGCACACCGGATAGTCAACCCGCCTCCCCCACAGTAGGATGGTCCATCCATTCGCGAGGCGGTTTCCATGTTCTTCGGCGTTCTCCTGATCATCACCTGGCTGATCCTGCTGCTGCGCTACCCGGCCAAAGCCTTGCCGGTGTCCCTGGCCGCCGCCGCAGGCCTGGGTCTGGTCGCGGTGTGGGTGGTGTGGCTGGACAACCGCGAAGCCTCGCAACTGGCGCGCCTTGAACTGCGCATCGTCTACGCACCCCAGGAATGCCCCGCCGACCGCCCACTGAAACTGACCCTGAACAACGGCAACGACGTACCCCTCACCGAACTGCGCTGGCGCGTCGCCGCCTACGCACCGGGCGACAGCGTGAACCTGGCCGACAACGTCTACGCCGCTCCGCGCTATCGCGGCCCCGGCGAACTGCAGGCCGGCGCCACCTGGGACGACTGCCTGCCCACCCCGCCACTGCGCCCCGGTTACCGCGCGCAAACCCTGGAATTTCGTGCCGAGCACCTGCAAGGCAGTTTCTCGGACTGACAAAGGATTGACCCATGCCCAACGTACTCATCACCGGCTGCTCCAGCGGCATCGGCCGCGCCCTGGCCGACGCGTTTAAAAGCGCAGGCTTCGACGTGTGGGCCAGCGCCCGCCGCGCGGACGATGTCGCCGCCCTCGCTGCCGCAGGCTTGCGGGCCGTGCAACTGGACGTCAACGACAGCGCCGCCCTGCAGCACCTGGCCGAGCAACTGGGCGAGCTGGATGTGCTGGTCAACAACGCCGGCTACGGCGGCATGGGGCCGCTGCTCGACGGCGGCACCGAAGCCATGCAGCGCCAGTTCGAGACCAATGTGTTTTCCATTGTCGGCGTGACCCAGGCGCTGTTCCCCGCCCTGCGGCGCAGCAAGGGCCTGGTGGTGAACATCGGCAGCGTCTCCGGTGTGCTGGTCACCCCGTTTGCCGGCGCCTACTGCGCCTCCAAAGCCGCCGTGCACGCCCTGAGCGATGCCCTGCGCATGGAACTGGCACCGTTCGGCATCCGTGTGATGGAAGTGCAACCCGGCGCGATCAATACCCAATTTGCGAAAAACGCCGGCGCCCAGGCCGAACAGTTGATCAACGAACAATCACCCTGGTGGCCCCTGCGCGAAAGCATCCGCGCCCGCACCCAGGCCTCACAGGACAAGCCGACACCCGCCGGCGTATTCGCGGCGCATGTGCTCCAGGCCGCGCAGCGGCAACAGCCCCCGCGCCTGCTGCGCTCGGGCAATGGCAGCCGGGTGTTGCCGCTGATGGCGGCGTTGTTGCCCAGGGGCTTATTGGAAAAAGCATTGAAGAAACGCTTTGGCTTGAATGGGAGTTTATAAATGATCGACTACAGCGACTTTTTCGAAGAAGTGATTCAGACCCACATCGAGATCGAGCAATGGTTCGCCGGTGTCGCGCCGCAGGGCACGCTGCAACAGTTGCTGGCGCGCTTCTCGCCGGAGTTCACCATGATTGCGCCGTCCACCGGTACGCGCATGAATGCGGCCGGGGTCAATTATCTGTTTACGCGGCTCGGCGGGCAGCGGCCGGGGTTGAAGATCACCTTGAGCGAGCTGACCGGCATTGACCGGCACGCACGCGGGGCCATCGTCAGTTACCGCGAGCATCAGGTCGATGACAGCGGCACCCAGACAGACCGCCGGGCCACGGTGGTGTTCGAGAAGCTGGCCAGCGGCGCCCTGCTGTGGCGCCATTTGCACGAGACCTACTGCCAGGCCTGATCGGCCACTTCCCCAAGGCTGGCCCGCGCGCGCGGTCGCCAGCCCGCTCATTGCGCTGCAATACAATTTCGCTACAGAACTGAACGGGCGCTATGGGTACAGTCGCGTCCTGAATCCAGACTCAGCATCCTCAGACCCCTCTCGCGTTTGTCGTTGATCGTAGTCCGCCTCGATCCAATCACGCCCTTGGGTGACCCCTATCAAGTTTCCTAGCAGATCGCGCTCGTGTCGCATGCTATGCACCCTGTCCCTGGTGTTGATCGCCGGCTGTTCGGTAGCCCCCCTGCCGGCCTTGAAACCGTCCACGCCGCAGGCCTGGCGCAACACCCCGCCAGACCTGGCGCCGCGCAAGCCCGACGTCAATCAGTGGTGGCGCGCCTTCAACGACCCCGAACTCGATGCCCTGGTGGTGCGTGCCCTGCACAACAATCTGGAGGCGGGCGCGGCCATCGAGCGGTTGCGTGCCACCCGCGTGCTCAGCCGCAGCGCGCAGGCACCTTACCTGCCGTCGCTGGGCGTGAAGACCCATGATGCGATCAGCCCTGACACCAGCACCTCGTACTTTCTGATCGGCTTCGATGCACAGTGGGAGTTGCCCCTGTTCGGTGCCCGGCAGAGTGCCGAGCGCCTGGCCCAGGGCCATGAAACGCTGCTGCAGGCCGAGGTGCGCAGCGTGCAAGTGTCACTGGTGGCCGAACTCACGCGGCAGTGGCTGGAGCTGCGTTCGGCGCAACAGGCGCAGCTCAGCCTGACCCGCCAGCGCGACACCCAGCGGGAAAAACTGGCGCTGCTGCGGGTGCGCGAGCACCTGGCCCTGGCCTCGCCCGCCGAAGTGGCCGCCGCTGAAGTGGAACTGGCGCAGGCCGAGATGAGCCTGAGCACGCCGCGTCAGTTGATCAACCGCCACGCGCAACAGTTGGCGCTGCTGGCGGGCCAATCCGAACCTGAACCGCGCTGGCTGCAACCGCGACCGCTGCCCACCCTTGGCCCGTGGCAACTCGACAACCTGCCGGCGGACCTGCTGCGCACACGCCCGGAAATCGCCAGCGCCGAAGCCCAGGTGCTGGTCGCCGCCGGTGAGCTGGGCATGAGCCGCGCCGACATGTACCCACGCCTGAGCCTGGGCGCCTCGTTGCAGTGGTCGGTGAACATCGCCAGCAACCGCAAACGCACGCCCAGCGGCAACGGCATTTTCTCGGCCGGACCGGGCATCAGCATTCCGCTGTTCGACTGGGGCCAACGCGCCAGCGCCGCTCGCGCCAGCGACCACCTGCTGCAGGCCGCCCTGCTGGATTATCGCCAGGCCGTCCTGCAAGGCGTCACTCAGGTGGAAATGGCGCTGGGGGACCTGGAACAGACACGCTTGCGTGAACAGGCATCCCGCCAGGCACAGGCAGCGACGCAAGCACGCCTGCACGCCTTGCGACAGCGCACGCAGCTGGGGTTGATGAGCACGCTGGAGCTGGCGGGCGCCGAGGTGCAGGCGCAGCAGGCCCGGCAACAGGCCGACGCTGCCAGCACTGAACGGGGTATCGCCTACATCGCGCTGTACAAGGCGCTTGGTGGCGCGCCGTTGCCGGCCAGCGCAATCAAGGAAACGGACTGATGGTTGCGCTCGCCCGCCTGACCCTGATCCATGAATGGCGCCGCTTCCTGCCGGCAATCATTGCCGTGGGCTTCGCCGGGTTGCTGCAATTGCTGCAGGCCGCACTGGTGCTGGGCATCTTTGGCAGCGCCAGCGTGTATATCACCGGCTCCACGGCCGACCTGTGGGTCGGTTACCCCGGCACCCAGAGCGTCAACCTCGGCAGGCCCATCGACGCCGGCGTAGAGATGCGCTTGCGCATGGACGCCGATGTGGTGCGGGTGGAACCGTTTCGCTGGGTCGACGCCGATTGGCGCGGCGCACGGGACACCGGCGGCGTGTCGGTGTTTGTGTCGGGTATCGACGCGGGTCCCCAAGGCCTGATGTTTGAACGCGTGCTATCGACCGATCTGCGCGCACGCCTGGACGAACCCGGCGCCGTGATCGTCGACCGCGCCGACCTCGACAGCCTGGGCGTCAACCTGGGGGACGCCGCAACCATCAACGGCCATCGCGTGCGCGTGGTCGGCATCGCCAGCGGCCTGCGCGCGCTGGGCGGGGTGAACGTGCTGGCGTCGCTGACCACCGCGCGACAACTCGACACCACCGCTCCCGCAGACCGCATTACCTACCTCGTGGCCAAGGTGCGCGACCCGGCTCAGGCCGAGGCGGTTGCCACACGCCTGGGCGACGGCGCCGCGTTCGGCAGCTACGCGGTGTGGACGGCACAACAGTTCGCCCAGCGCTCGCAGTGGTACTGGATGTTCGACACGGGCGCCGGGGCCGGCGTGCTGTTTCTGGCGGCCATCGTATTTCTGGTGGGCGCCGTGATCACCAGCCAGACGCTGGTGGCTGCGGTCGTCGGCTCGATCCGCGAATACGCCACCTTGAACGCCCTCGGCGTCGGCGTCACGGCCTTGCGCAAAGTGGTGATGGAGCAGGCGTTCTGGGTCGGGGCCCTGGGCCTGCTCGGCAGTTCGCTGCTGGCCGGGCTGTTCTTCGTGCTGGCCGGCTACTACAACGTGCCACTGCAGCTCTCGCCCATCGCAGCCCTGGCGTGCCTGCTGCTGAGCATGACCCTGGCCCTGGTGTCAGGCCTGGCGGCCATCCGCACTTTACGTCACGCCGACCCGGCGAGCCTTTTGAGATGACCCGCCCATGCGCATCCTGACCTCGGCAGCCCCTATCACCCTGCACGCCAGCGGGATCAGCAAATCCTTCACCTCGGGACGGGTGGTGACCCCCGTGCTGAACGACATCACCCTGGCGATACGCCCCGGCGAACTGACCCTGATCTCCGGCCCGTCCGGCTGCGGCAAAAGCACCCTGCTCGCGATTCTCAGCGGCCTGCAGCGGCCCGACCGCGGCAGCGCCAGCGCACTCGGGCACGACTTGGCCAGCCTCGACGCACGCGCCCTGGAGCAGTTTCGCCTACGGCACACCGGCTTTGTGTTCCAGGGCTTCAACCTGTTTCCGGCGTTGACCGCGCTGCAGCAGGTGGCGCTGCCGTTGGGCTACCTCGGGCTGCCGGCCAGGGAAATCCAGCAACGCGCCATCGAAGCGCTGGAAGAGGTCGGCCTGGGTGCGCGCCTGAAACTGCGCCCGGCCGAATTGTCCGGCGGCGAAAAGCAGCGCGTTGCGATTGCGCGGGCAGTGGCCAAGGCGCCCGAGTTGTTGTTCGCCGACGAACCGACCAGTGCGCTGGACGCCGCCAATGGCCACATCGTGATCGACATCCTGCACCGCATCGCCCGCACCCGGGGCACCACGGTGCTGTGCGTCAGTCACGACCCGCGGTTGATCAGCAATGCCGACCGGGTGTTGACCATTGAAGACGGCCGCATCCTCAACGACACCCCTTCTCCCTTCCAGCCGGCGACGATCGCCGGTGCCCAGGAACCCAGCGCATGAACCCACGTCTGTTTCGCCCCTGGCTGTTGTTGAGCAGCGCACTGCTGGTGCTGAGTGCCTGCTCCCGTGAAGACGTCCCGGCCAAGCCCGCTGCGGCGCCCCCGACCTATCTCGCGGTGGCGCGCGGCCGCATCGACGTGGAAGGCGGCCTGCTCAGGCTGGGCGTCACCCGTGACGGCGTGGTGGCCGAGGTCAAGGTCAATGAAGGCGAGTCCGTCAAGCAGGGCCAACTGCTCGCCACGCTGGACAGTGAGGCCGCGCAACTGGCGGTGGCTGCCGCGTTGGGGGAACAACAGCAGGTGGAGGTCCAGGCCAGGCAACTGGCCAGGCAACTCACGTTCGCCGAGCAGACGGCCACGCGCCTGAGCACGGCCGCTGCCGCCGGTGCTGGCGATAGCCAGAGCGCCGACGAGGCCCGCGAGAGCGCCGCGCGGTTACGCGACGCGCTTGAAAAGAATCAGGGCGACGCCCAGGCAGCCGCAAGAAAACTGACGGCGGCCCGCTACGAACTGACCCGGCGCAGCCTGCGTGCGCCCATCGACGCCGAAGTGGTCCGCCGCCTGATCCAGCCTGGCGCCGCCGTCTCCGCACAATCGGGCGCAGCATTCGTGTTGCTGCCCAACCAGCCACGCATCGTGCGCGCCGAGCTGAATGAGTCATTCACCGGCGTGGTGGTCCCGGGGATGAAAGCCGAGGTCACCGACGACAGCGTCAACGGCTCCACGCCGCTGACCGCCCACGTGGTGCGCATCAGCTCAGTGCTGGGCAGCAGCACCCTGGAAGACGACCCCCAGGTCAGAGCCAATATGCGCACGGTCGAATGCATACTCGCGTTCGACCAACCACCGCCGGCATCGCTGCGGGTGGGGCAGCGCATGCTGGTGCGGTTTGGGCCTTAGCTATCGGCAAAGGCTCCCCTGTGGCAGACGGGCACTGTGGCGAGCAGGCTTGTCCTGCGTTGGGCTGCGCAGCAGCCCCAAAACCAGGCGCTGAGGCGTATCAGGTACACCGCATTTGCTGGATTGGGGGCGCTTCGCACCCCAACGCGGGGCAAGCCCGCTCGCCACAAAAGACCGCCGTCACAGCTTGCTCGCCACAGTTCGCCAAGGTTCAGTGCCGCACTGGCGTCACGATCACGGTGCAGGTGATCCCGGCCGCCAACACAACACCCTCCGGCACTTGATCGATATGAATGCGCACCGGCACGCGCTGGGCCAGTCTCACCCAGTTGAAGGTCGGATTCACATCCGCAATCAGCTGCCGGCTCTCGGGGTTGTCGCGGTCGTAGATGCCGCGCGAAATGCTTTCCACATGGCCTTTCAAGGTCTCGCCGCTCATCAATTGCATATCGGCGCTGTCGCCCACCTTCACATGGGGCAACTTGGTTTCTTCAAAGAAGCCGTAGACCCAGAACGAGTTCATGTCCACCACGGCCATTTTGGCTTCGCCGATGCGTACATAGTCGCCGCGGTGCACGTTGAGGTTGGTGACGTAGCCGTCGACCGCCGCGAGCACCCGGGTGCGTTTGAGGTTGAGTTCGGCGGCCTCCAGTTGCGCCAGGGCGTGCTGGTAATCGGCCAGGGCCGCGTCGGCGATGTTGCTGGCGTCGTCGCGGTTTTCCCTGGAGATCACCAGCGCGTCGAGGTCGGCGCGGCGGTGGGCGTTGACCTTGCGCATGTCCCAGGTGGCTTTGCGGGAGGCCACCAGGGACTGCGCCTGCTTGACCGCAATGCGGTAATGCTCGGGGTCGATCTGCATCAGCAGGTCACCTTTTTTGACCAGCTGGTTATCGCGCACGGGCACCTCGATCACCTCGCCGGTCACGTCGGCCGCGACGTTGATGATGTCGGCACGCACGCGGCCGTCGCGGGTCCAGGGTGTGTCCATGTAGTGCACCCACAGCGTGCGGCCAATCCAGATCGCCAGCGCCAATACCAGCAAGGTGGCGAGCAGGCTGAAAAACTTTTTCATCGGGGCATTCTCAACGGTAGATGCAGAGCGCCAAGGCGCCGAACAGGCAGACGAACAGGCTCAGGCGCAGCAACGCCGGGTGCCAGAAGAAACGGTACAGATCAAACCCCGCCATACAGCGATCCAGCGCCCAGGCAAGGCCCGCCGCGATCAGGAACATCAGGGTGATGCTTGGCATGTAGAGGCCGTGGAACGCGATTTCACGAGGCATGCAGCGGTCCTTGCGGGTCGAGCAACGAGGTGCGGATAAAGTGCAGGTAGCTTTTGATCCGGCGCAGGGCCGAGGTGTCGAAGTGCGGGGCGAAGGGTTCGTCGGTGGCCTGCACGCGGCTGATCGCGTGGTCGACGGCGATCAACCCGCGCTCCAGATTGCCGGCGTTGGGTTGCAGGAACAGGCGCATCAGCGCACGGCCCATCACGCGGATGGCCTGGCGCCAGGGTTGGGACTCGGCGTAGGCCGGGTGCACCGGCAGCATCGCCTGCTCGTTGCGCAACTCAATGATCGCGTGGCCGACTTCCTGCACCAGCAGCATCCAGCGCAGCAGGTCGCGTTGCACCTGCGGCTGCGCGACGGCGAGGCCGTAGGCCTGGTGCAGCAGGTCACGGGTGCGGCTTTCAAACCGTGCGGCCAGGCCCTTGAGTTTGCCACCGATGGCATACACCACTTGCTCGCGCAGGTCCTGTTCGAGGCGGCGCCACAGCCAGCGGCTGTTCGGCGGCAGGATGATCGCCCCGGCCGCCGCGCACACCAGCATGCCGATCACCATGGCCAGGTAATCGTTGATAAAGGTGTAGGGGTTGTAGACCGTGAGGTTGTCCGGCACCGAGCCGGTGCTGAAGAAAATCAGCAGGCCAAGGCCCACCCCGGCGTACTGCGGGCGTGAGGCGAGGAAGGCACCCAATACGATCACCGGCGCAAGCACCACGCACAGCAGCGGGAAACCGTCGATCCAGGGGAAGATGAAGAACATTTCGACAAACCCCACCAGCGCGCCGATCAAGGTGCCGCAGGCCATCTGGAACGCCATGCGTTTGGGGTTGGGCGTGGCGGCGGAAAGGCCGACCGTCGCAGCGGCGATCAGCGTCATGGTAGCTCCGCTGGGCCAGGCGGTGGCCACCCAGTAACTGCCCAGAACAATCAGGATAAACGCCGCGCGAATGCCCGAAGCGGCGCAGGCCAGCCAGTTGGTTTTTGGGCTGTAGGGTTCGTTCCCTTGTTCGCGCGCATGGCGATGATCGGCCAGGGACGCGTGGGTTTGCGCGTTGTTGTGCAGGTCGTCGACAAAGCGATAGAGCAGCTCGCAGGCGGTATGGAAGTCCAGTTGCTCGGCGTCGCCTGGGCTGCCCTGCTCAAAGCGCGCACGCAGGCTGCGCAGCGCAGTGGGCAGGTCTTGCCGATAGGCGCGCAGTTGCTCGGCAAGGCGTGCGGCGTCGGCACTGGTGAGGGCGCGGCCCGAGAAACCATCGAGGTGTTCTGCGAGGTCCTGCAGGCCCGGTTTGATTGCATCCACCGCATGATCGGCGGCGCCCGCCCGCAGTCGCGCGAGCAACTGATGCAGGGCGTTGAAGCGCGTGGTCAGGCTCATGAATTCGCTGTTGAGGCGGTTGAGCCGACCGTTGCGCCGACGCATGTGCGGGTCTTCGAACACCGTGACGCTGCGCAGCCCTTCCAGGCCCACGGCCTCGGCGATAAAACGCACATTGGCGGTTTCGAACCCATCGCGTTGGTAGCGCCCACGCAGGCCGTCGGTGACAAACAGCGCGAACATGCCAAAACGCTGATACAGCGCATTGCGCATCGCGGCGCTGGCGGTTTGCGGCAGGATCGCGGCGCTGACCAGCGTGGAGCAGAGGATCCCCAGGGAGATTTCCAGCACGCGCCACACCGCCGCCATGAAGGCGCTGTCCGGGTGCGCCAGCGCTGGCAGGCCGACCATCGCCGCCGTGTAGCCGGCCAGCACAAAACCATAAGCGCGAAAGTTGCGGTTGCGCGTCGCGCCCGCCGTGCACAGGCCAACCCAGATCGCCAGCGCGCCGAGGAACAGTTCGGTGTGCTGCGCAAACAGCGCAATCAGCAACACCATCACCGCCGAGCCGGCCAGGGTGCCGAGCAAGCGATAGAAACTCTTGGCGAACACCTGGCCGCTCTGCGGCTGCATCACGATAAACACGGTGATCATGGCCGTGCGCGGCTGCGGCAATTCCAGGCGCATGGCCAGCCATAACGTGAGGAACGCGGCGATCAGCACCTTGAAGATAGATACCCAGGTCACGCCGTCGCTGCGCGCCCAGTCGAAGAAACCACGGCGCCATTCAAGGGACTGCAGGTATTTCATTGCGGCGCGTCCTGCCCGGCGTCGAGGCCACCGCCCAGTGCCGTCACCAGTTCGGCATGGGCACTCAGGCGTGCGGCCTGCACCTGCTGCTCGACCTGCTGCTGGCGAAACAGCAGGGTCTGCGCGTTCAGCACATTGAGGTAGTCGGTGAGGCCGCGTTGGTAGGCGATGGTCGCGATGTCATAGGTGTTCTGCGCTGACGCCACCGATTGCGCGGCGAAAGAGGCTTGCTTGTCCATGGATTCGCGGCGGATCAATTGGTCGCTGATGCCCTTGAGTGCATTGACCAGGGTCTGGTTGTAGTGCGCTACGGCGATGTCATACCCGGCGCTGGCCTCCCCCAGCTCGGCACGCAACCGCCCGCCGTCGAAGATCGGCAAGGTGATCGCCGGCCCGAGGGTGTAGTTGAATGTGTGGCCGGCCAGAAAGGCCAGCAAACCGCCGCCGGTGGCCATGTAGCCAAGGCCGCCGACCAGGTCGACATTGGGGTAGAAACCGGCCTGCGCGACATCAATGCCACGTGCCTGCGCCGCGACCTGCCAGCGACTGGCGACCACGTCCGGGCGCTGACCGAGCAACTGCGCAGGCAGGCGCGATGGCAACTTCAGCGGCGCGGCGAGTGACAGCGTCGGGCGCTGCAACTGCGCGCCGTCGCCGGGTCCTTTACCGGCAAGCGCCGCCAGCTGGTTGCGGCCGAGGGCGATTTCTTCGTCGAGAGCGTCCAGTTGGCGACGGGTTTCCGCTAATGGGGTTTCAGCCTGGCTAACCTCAAGATGCGTGCCGATACCCGCGTCCAGACGCTTATTGGCCAGGTCGAGAATTTGCTGTTGCTGGGCCAGCGTGGCCGCCACGCTATCGCGGTTGGCGTAATGCAACGACCACTGGATATAGGCGCGCACCACGTTGTTTTGCAGCTCGAGTTGAGCCTGGCGCGCCTCGGCCGCGCGCATATGGGCCAGGTCGACGGCACGCTCGGTGGCATTGCTTTCGCGGCCCCACAGGTCAAGGGCGTAGCTCAGGCCCAGGGATGAAGTGTTGTCCCAGGTGGTCGACCCGCTCAGCTCGCCAGGGCCATAGAACTGATCCGTCGGCCAATGGTGGCGCTTGAGGGTGGTGTCGCTGTTGATGTGCAGGGATTCTGCCGACTCGGCAATTGCGGCCAGCGCACGCGCCTGACGCACTCTGGCGGCGGCCATGGCCATGCTCGGGCTGCTGTGGGTGGCAAGCTCGACCCAGCGGTTGAGCTGAGGATCGCCGTAGGCCTGCCACCATTGCGCGGTGGGCCAGTGCGCGTCTCGGGCGGCGTGCTGGATCGCCTCATCGGTGGCCAGGTCATTGGCGTTCAAGGACTGGCCTTGGGGGGCGATGCCTCCGGTTCCGATACAGCCGCTGATTGCTAACGATAAAGCCCAAACACTGAGAGTCTTCAGCTCTCTGCTGATGCGACGCGGCACGGCAAGCGAATTCCTGAGGTGGGGTGCGGGAGAGGCGGCGCAATTCTAGGCGGGGCGTTGGAGGAGGATAAGCTGGCATTCCTGTGAATCTTTGTTACCGTTCACGCGATAATCCGTTGGTAGGGATCACTGGACGGGGCCACTTTCTGTCACAATTTGTCATCTCCCCTGAGAACTCTCCATGGACACTTTGCAAAACATGCGCGCGTTCAGTTGCGTGGCCGAAGCCGGCAGCTTCACCGCCGCCGCCGTGCAACTGGACACCACCACCGCCAACGTCTCGCGCGCGGTCTCCAACCTTGAGGCCCACCTGCAAACCCGCTTGCTCAACCGCACCACCCGCCGCATCGCCCTCACCGAAGCCGGCAAACGCTACCTGCTGCGCTGCGAACAGATCCTGGCCTATGTCGAGGAAGCCGAGGCCGAAGCCAGCGATGCCCATGCGCGCCCCGCAGGGCAATTGAAAGTGCACACCATGACCGGTATCGGCCAGCATTTCGTGATTGACGCCATCGCCCGCTACCGCCGCACGCACCCCGACGTGACCTTCGACCTGACCCTCGCCAACCGCGTGCCCGACCTGCTGGACGAGGGCTACGACGTGTCCATCGTGCTGGCCAGCGAACTGCCGGACTCGGGCTTCGTCTCCCAGCGCCTGGGCATCACCTACAGCATCGCCTGCGCTTCGCCGGACTACGTCAAGGCCAAGGGCTGCGCCCATCGCCCCCATGACCTGCTCAACCACGCCTGCCTGCGCCTGGTCAGCCCGGTGATCCAGTTGGACAAATGGATCTTCAACGGCCCCGAAGGCCAGGAAAGCGTGGCGATCAACAGTTCGCCGTTTCTGGTGAACTCCGCCGACGCAATGAAAACCGCGATCACCAGCGGCATGGGCATCGGCCTGCTGCCGGTGTATGCGGCCATCGAGGGCCTGCGCAACGGCACGCTGGTGCGGGTGATGCCCAACTACCGCTCCCAGGAGCTGAACCTGTACGCCATCTACCCGTCGCGCCAGTACCTGGATGCGAAGATCAAGACCTGGGTGGAATACCTGCGCGGTTCGTTGCCGGAGATTCTGGCGGCGCATCAGGCGGAGCTGGTGGCGTATGAGCTGAGCGGCAGCCTCAGCGGGGCGCGGCTGGCTAACTGAGCTGTCCGCTATTTCAGGTGACCAGATCGCTATGGCTTAAGGGCTTGTTGTGGCGAGCGGGCTTGCCACAAGGCCGTTCAGTTAAGCGCAGATTCCCTGTGGCGAGCAGGCTTGTCCTGCGTTGGGCTGCGCAGCAGGCCCAAAGCCAGCCTCCGCGTAGTATCAGGTATACCGAGGGTTTCTTGATTGGGGGCGCTTCGCACCCCAACGCGGGGCAAGCCCGCTCGCCACAATAAGCCCACACATGTTCCTTGACTGAACGGCATTAGGGCTTGCCACAACAAAGCCCGCTCGTGCTGGCTGCGCGGCCTGACAATTGTCAGTGGGGATGTTAGCGTGCCTGGCATTCTTCCGTAGTCGATGAGCCCGCCTGCCATGAAAAAGACTGTCCTCGCCTTCAGCCGTATCACCGCGCCCATGATCGAACGCCTGCAACAGGATTTCGAGGTGATCGCGCCCAATCCCAAGCTCGGCGACATCAACGCGCAGTTCAATGAAGCCCTGCCCCATGTCCACGGTCTGATCGGCGTGGGGCGCAAGCTGGGCCGCGAGCAGTTGCAGGGCGCGAGCAAACTGGAGGTGGTGTCCAGCGTGTCGGTGGGCTACGACAACTATGACGTGGCGTATTTCAATGAGCGCGGGATCATGCTCACCAACACCCCGGATGTGCTGACCGAAAGCACTGCTGACCTCGCTTTTGCGCTGCTGATGAGCAGCGCACGCCGGGTGGCCGAGCTGGACGCCTGGACCAAGGCCGGGCAGTGGAAAGCCAGCGTTGGCGCACCGCTGTTTGGCTGCGATGTGCACGGCAAGACCCTGGGTATCGTCGGCATGGGCAATATCGGCGCCGCCGTGGCGCGGCGCGGGCGCCTGGGTTTCAACATGCCGATCCTGTACAGCGGCAACAGCCGCAAGACCGCCCTTGAGCAGGAGCTGGGTGCGCAGTTTCGCAGCCTGGAGCAACTGCTGGCCGAGGCGGACTTTGTCTGCCTGGTAGTGCCGTTGAGCGACAAGACGCGTCATCTGATCAGCACCCGGGAGCTGGCGCTGATGAAGTCCAGTGCCATCCTGATCAACATTTCCCGAGGCCCGGTGGTGGATGAGCCGGCGTTGATCCAGGCCTTGCAGAACCAGACCATTCGCGGCGCCGGGCTGGATGTGTACGAGCAGGAACCGCTGGCCGAGTCGCCGCTGTTCCAGTTGAGCAATGCAGTGACGCTGCCGCACATTGGCTCGGCGACCGATGAAACCCGCGAAGCCATGGCCAACCGCGCCCTCGACAACCTGCGCAGCGCCCTGCTGGGCCAGCGCCCGCAGGATCTGGTGAACCCGCAGGTGTGGAAGGGCTGACAGCACACACAGTGTGGGAGGAGGCTTGCTCCCTCCCACATTGGGTCGCCACATGAACGAAAAATCGGTTAAAGGCTGGCTTCTTCAAGTCGATAAAGGTTCATAGACTGTCTTCCCTGATCCACAGAAGGTTTTTATGCCCACCACCAAAGCCCGCGCAGACTCACTCTCGCTTCTGCTCTTTACCTTGCGCAGCGGCAAGCTGATGGCGATCAACCTGCTCAAGGTCAGCGAAATCATCCCCTGCCCGCCGCTGACCAAGCTGCCGGAGTCGCACCCGCACGTCAAAGGCATCGCCACCCTGCGCGGTAACTCGCTGGCAGTGATCGACCTGAGCCGGGCGCTGGGTGAAATGCCCCTGGCGGACCCCGACGGTGGCTGCCTGATCGTCACCGATGTGAGCCGTTCCAAGCAGGGCCTGCATGTACAGGCAGTGAGCAAGATCGTGCATTGCCTGACCACCGACATCCGTCCGCCGCCCTACGGCTCGGGCGGTAACCGTGCGTTTATCACCGGGGTGACTCAGGTGGAAGGCGGCCTGGTGCAGGTGCTGGATATCGAGAAGGTGATCCACGGCATCGCGCCGGCACCGATTGAAGCGGCGCCTACCGACTTGACCATGGACGAAGCCGAAGTACTCGGCAACGCCCGCATTCTGGTGGTGGACGACAGCCAGGTGGCCCTGCAGCAATCGGTGCACACCCTGCGCAACCTCGGCCTGACCTGCCACACCGCGCGCAGCGCCAAGGAAGCCATCGATGTGCTGCTGGAGCTGCAAGGCACCGTCGAGCAGATCAATGTGGTGGTGTCCGACATCGAAATGTCGGAAATGGACGGCTACGCCCTCACCCGCACCCTGCGTGAAACGCCGGACTTCCAGAACCTCTACGTGCTGCTGCACACCTCCCTGGACAGCGCGATGAACAGCGAAAAAGCCCGCCTGGCCGGCGCCGACGCGGTGCTGACCAAGTTCTCCTCGCCCGAGCTGACCAAGTGCCTGGTGGTGGCCGCACAGACCGTGGCGCAAAAAGGCCTGTAAAGGGTGACCGAGTATTACCAGTTGCTGCGGCGCGACCTCATGGGCAACTTGCCCGCGCCGCAGTGGCCGCCGGCTATGCGGCTGGAGCCTTACCGCGACGAGCTGGCGCCGGCAATTCATGCGCTGTTGCGCCTGACCGAAGACCAGGGCGGTGGTCGTGTCGCCAGCCTGGCGCAATGGCGCCAGTCGTTTTTCACCGATGCCGAGTTCGATCCTGCGTTGTGCCTGGTGGTCAGTCGCGCGAATTCCGTCCTCGGCGTGGCGCAATGCTGGACCAGCGCGTTTATCAAGAACCTGTCCGTACACCCTTGCGCCCAGGGCCAGGGGCTGGGCCGGGCCTTGTTGCTGCACGCTTTTGCAGTGTTCAAGCAGCGCGGCGAACCCTGTGTCGACCTCAAGGTACGCGAAAGCAACCTGCGCGCTCGACAGCTGTATGAAAGCGTCGGCATGAGATTCGTCCTGCGCGACGTGGTGCCTGACGCCTGACAACCACTGGCGCATAACTTGCTTCCAGAGAGTCTGAACGCTGGGTAGCGGTAAAAAACCGCCGCCGTTCAAGAGCGCCCTCTGACCTTGCCTGGTGACAGATACGCCATGAACACTCACTTTTCCTGCGTCGGTTGCGGCAAGTGCTGCACTGACCATCACGTGCCTCTCACCCTCGCCGAGGCCCGCCAGTGGGCGGCCGATGGCGGCAATGTCATCATCCTGGTGGAAGCTTTTCTCGGCAATGGCCTGGGCCTTCCGACAGACCAGCGCGAGCATGCCGAGCGCCGTTCGGTGGTGGTGCCCAGCGGCACGGCCGAGGCGTTCGTGGCGATCACCTTCGCCGCCTACAACGCCGGACGCTGCCGGAATCTTGACGAAGACAACCGCTGCGGCATCTATGAACGTCGTCCATTGGTGTGCCGTATCTACCCGATGGAGATCAACCCGCACATCCCGCTCAACCCCGGTGCCAAGGACTGCCCGCCGGAATCCTGGGAACAGGGCCCTGCACTGATCGTTGGCGGTGAACTGGTAGATGGGGAATTGGCCGAGCTGATCAAGCGTTCACGCCAGGCCGACCGCGATGACGTGCAGACCAAGGAGGCGGTGTGCGCGCTGCTGGGCATCTGCACCACCGCCCTGAAAGGGGATGGATTTACCGCGTACCTGCCGGATATGAACGCCTTTGCCCAGGCGATCGAATTGGCGATGCAACAGCCGGCAGAGAGCAACGAGTGGGTGTTTCATGTGTCGGCAATGGACATTGCCGAACAGATGCTCGATTCCGGCGCCCGGATTGCCACACAAGTGCCGGCCAATTACGCCTTTATTTCATTGCGCGCGTCCTAGCGCGCCAGCTCACAGCCCGGCCAGGCATTCGATTTCCATGCGGGCATCGTCCAACAGCTTGCCGGCGGCGAACGTGGTACGCGCCGGCAGGCGATCGGACGGGAAATAGCGGGTGTAGACGCTGTTCATCGCCGAAAAATCGTTGATGTCGGCAAGAATCACCGTGCACTTGGCCACCCTGTCCATTCCCAAGCCTCTGCTCTTGAGGGTATTGCGCAGGGTCTCAAGGGCCTGGGCCGTTTCTGCGCGAATGCCACCGCGCACGAGCTTGCCGCTTTCATCCTGCCCCAGCACCCCGGAGAGGTAGAGGGTTTGCCCCAGTTGCACGGTTTGCGAAAACGGCAGACCAGCGCCTGCCGGTACGTAAACCATCTTGGCCTGCTGTGGCCTGGCGGCCGCCGGCGCCAGGTACGACTGGGTGATCGCCGCGTATTTGCCGTTGTCTTTCAAGTTTTGCAGGGCACGGTTGAGGGCTTCCGTCAAAGCGGGGTCAGTCTTGCGTGTGGCAATCGCAACACCGCCGCCGAGCATTTCATCGACAATGCTGGGGCCCGCGAAGGCAAACGCAGCGCCTTTCGGGGTGTTCAACAAGGCTTCGGTGATTTCGATGGTGTTCTGCAAGGTCGCGTCCAACTCGCCTTTGAACAGGCTGGCGATCAACTCACCATTGAGGTTGAAGCTGCGTACCACCACGCCCTGGGGCGCCCAGCGTGCCTGGGCGAAGGCTTCCCGGCTGGTGCCGGCCAATACGCCGACACGCTTGCCCTTGAGCGATTGCGCATCGGGCAACAGATTGGCCCCGGTACGCGCTACCAGGCGGCTTTCCAATGGATAAAGCAGGTGGGTGAAGTCGAGGGTTTCGCGCCGCGCCGGGGTCGGCGTCATCGGCATGATTGCATCGAAGCGCCCGCTCTGCAGCGCCGCAATATTGGTGGCATAGGGCTGATCGACCCACACGCAGCGTGCGTTGAGTTCGGCACACAGCGCATTGCCCAATTCGATATCCAGGCCCTTGAGCTCGCCTCGCTCATCCCGGTACTCGAACGGTTTCACATCGGCTTCGACGCCAAAACGTATTTCGCTCCACGAAGCTGCAGGCGGCGGGGGAACCGCACATCCGCTCCCGGCAAACAATGCCAGGCTAAGCGCCAGTATTCGTCTAGTCATACAAACTGTCCTGCGCAAAGAGGGTGGGAGGCGTCGCGGCTCAACCGATCAGGCCCGAACGCACTCAACTTTCCAGAAGATAACTTTCCAGCAGACACTTTTTAGCAGGCACCCGACAATGTCCAAGCGCGACGTGTCCGTTTACCGCGTAGGGAATTTCCCAGAGACACCGAAAGGCATGGGTCCATCGTCACAGATCACTCAGCCATCACCCTGGGGAGCGAGCGCATCAAGGCGGTAAGGCTGGACGATCCGCTGGTACTCGCCGTTGTGCATCAACTGCTCAAGCGCGCCGTTGAGATCGCGCCGCAACGCGCTATCGGACTTGCGCACCGCGATCGCTACGCTGTTGCCAAGGAGGCTCGACGAGACAACCGGGCCGAGAAAGCCGAAATCCTGGCCAACAGCGGTGTCGAGCAGCACCTCGCGAATTTCCACGGTGCCTTGCAATGTAGCGTCGATATCCCCCGCCACCAGCGCGCGAATCAGTTGATCGTTGAGCCAGTAACTCTTGACCCTGACCCCCTTGGGGGCCCACTCGGCCAAGGCGAAGGCCTCGCGATTGCTGCCCAGCAACACGCCCACGCACTTGCCCTTGAGCGCGCGCGCGGAGGGCATCAGGCCGGAGTTTTTGCGCGCAACCAGGCGCGTGGTGAACGGATAGAGGTCGTCGGTGAAGCTCACCTGTCGGCGACGCTGCGGTGTCGGGGCGATGCCCATGATCGCGTCGAATTGCCTGGCCTCAAGGCCCGAGAAATTTTCTGACAACACCTGGTCGACCCAGGTGCACCGCACATTGAGCTGCTGGCACAAGGCACTGCCCAGTTCGATATGCAGCCCTACCAACTGGTCCTGCCGATTACGGCTTTGGAAGGGCGGAAATTGTGCGACGACGGCAAAACGGATTTCGTTTCGCGGCGAATCATCCGCCAGGGCGAAGGGAAAAATACCCGTCGATAGCGCTAAGGCAAACACTACGCAGGTGCGTATCTGGGCCACGGGAACGTCCTTTTCCAGAGAGATCGGCATGGGTAACGGCCCCTTTCAGGTGGGGCCATGGGCAAATGCCGTGCAAGCTTTCAAGAAACGGACGTGGACCTACAAGCGGAAATATCAGCCAGCTTTGTAGGCAAAGGCCGATAAAGTGCTCAGCCGAATATTCTCAACGTTTACCCATTGACCGACGCGTACCCGGTGGCGCCATGCCCGGCGACTTGGTGTGACCGTTTTTGGCACCGTTCTTGTACCAGGGCTGGGCAGTCTGCTTGGCGCCGGCCAGTTCACCCGGTTTGAACGGGAATTTGAACGGCGCAATCCCGGTTTTTTCAACGCCGTCAGCGCTGGCCGGATCGACGAGATTAGTCGCTTCAACAGGGGGTTGTGTCGGGGAAGTCATGGGGCGCTCCGGGCGTGCAAAAAATGATGCGAGGCCGGCTTGCGGGCCACGTTGGCGCGCAGTATACCTGCGCGGTTCAGATGTTTAAGCACGTCCGTACGAATGGTCGGTGTTTACTGACAGCGCTGTCAGTTAGCAGTCACCGTGCTGACCCGATTGCCCGGCTATAAAGAACGCTCACGTCTCCCTCCTTGCCCCGGCGCGCCTACCTGATGCCCAATCAACGCAAAACCGCTCTTGTCGTCGGCCTCCTCGCGGTGCTGGCCGTGACCGCCTGGGCCCTGACCCGCCCGGCCAAAACCCGGCTGGCAGCGCCCAGCGCCATACCCGTAAGGGTGGTGACCGTGGCGCAGCAGGACGTTCCGCGCTTTGTCAGCGGCATCGGCACGGTGCTGTCGTTGCACAGCGTGGTCATTCGGCCCCAGGTGGACGGCATTCTTACCCAATTGCTGGTCAAGGAAGGCCAACGGGTCAAGGCCGGCGACCTGCTTGCCACCCTCGACGACCGCTCGATCCGCGCCAGCCTCGCCCAGGCCAGGGCGCAATTGGGCGAGAACCAGGCCCAGTTGCAAGTGGCGTTGATCAACCTCAAGCGTTACAAGGAACTGAGCGTCGATAATGGCGTGTCGAAGCAGACCTATGACCAGCAACAGGCCCTGGTCAACCAGCTCAGGGCCACTGCGCAAGGCAACCAGGCGGCGATTGATGCGGCGCAGGTGCAGCTTTCCTACACGCAAATTCGTTCGCCGGTCAGCGGTCGCGTGGGGATTCGTACCGTCGACGAAGGAAACTTCCTGCGCACAAGCGACACTCAGGGATTGTTCTCGGTCACCCAGATCGACCCGATTGCCGTCGAGTTCTCCCTGCCGCAACAGATGCTGCCGACCTTGCAGGCCCTGATCGCTGCCCCCGACAAAGCCAGCGTCGACGCGTATCTGGGCGCCGACACCGACGGCCAGACCGGTGACCTGCTCGGCGCCGGCCACTTGAGCCTGATCGACAACCAGATCAGCTCCACCACCGGCACCCTGCGCGCCAAGGCCGAGTTCAATAACGCCACGCAACGCCTGTGGCCGGGTCAACTGGTGACCATCAAGATCCAGACCGCCCTCGACAAAAATGCCCTGGTGGTGCCGCCTACCGTGGTGCAACGCGGGCTGGACACGCACTTTGTGTACCGGGTCAACGCGGGCAAGGTTGAAGCGGTGCCCGTGCAAGTGACCTATCAGAACAGCGACCTCAACATCATCAAGGGCGTGCAGGTCGGCGACGTGCTGGTGAGCGACGGGCAATCGCGGCTCAAGGCCGGCGCCCAGGTGGACGTCCTCAAGGAGCCGCCGCAGGTGATCCAGACCGTCGATGCCAAGGTGCAGCCATGAAGTCGCCCTCGGCCTGGTGCGTCGACCACCCGGTCGCCACCCTGCTGCTGACTTTCGCCCTGGTGCTGCTCGGGATCATTGCCTTCCCGCGCCTGGCCATCGCCCCACTGCCGGAGGCGGAATTTCCGACGATCCAGGTCACCGCGCAACTGCCCGGCGCCAGCCCCGACACCATGGCCTCATCGGTGGCAACGCCACTGGAGGTGCAGTTCAGCGCCATCCCCGGCATGACCCAGATGACCTCCAGCAGCGCACTGGGCTCAAGCCTGCTGACCCTGCAGTTCACCCTCAGCAAGAGCATCGACACCGCCGCGCAGGAAGTGCAGGCGGCAATCAATACTGCAGCCGGCAAGTTGCCCCGTGACATGCCCAACCTGCCGACCTGGAAGAAGGTCAACCCGGCCGACAGCCCGGTGCTGATCCTCAGCGTCAGCTCCAGCAGCATGCCCGGCACCGAGCTGAGCGACTACGTGGAAACCCTGCTGGCGCGTCAGATCAGCCAGATCGACGGGGTCGGCCAGATCAATATCACCGGCCAGCAACGCCCGGCGATTCGTGTGCAGGCCTCGCCGGACAAACTCGCTGCCATCGGCCTGACCCTGGCCGACGTGCGCCTGGCCATCCAGCAGTCCAGCCTCAACCTGGCCAAGGGCGCGATCTACGGCAAGGACAGCGTGTCGACCCTGTCGACCAACGACCAGCTGTTTCAACCCGAGGACTACGCCCAACTGATTGTGTCCTACCGAAACGGTGCACCGGTTCAACTGCGCGACATCGCCAACGTTGTCAATGGTTCGGAAAACGCCTACGTGCAGGCCTGGTCCGGCGATACGCCCGGCGTCAACCTGGTGATCTCGCGCCAGCCCGGCGCCAACATCGTCGAGACCGTGGACCGCATCCAGGCCGAGTTGCCGCGCCTGGAGGCGATGTTGCCGGCGTCGGTGCAGGTCAGCGTGTTGACCGACCGCACCCGGACCATTCGCGCCTCGCTGCATGAAGTGGAAGTAACGCTGCTGATCGCCATCCTGCTGGTGGTGGCGGTGATGGCGCTGTTCCTGCGCCAGCTGTCGGCCACACTGATTGTGTCCAGCGTGCTGGGGGTGTCGCTGATCGCCAGTTTCGCCTTGATGTACCTGATGGGTTTCAGCCTGAACAACCTGACGCTGGTGGCGATCGTGATCGCCGTGGGCTTTGTGGTGGACGATGCAATCGTGGTGGTGGAGAACATCCACCGTCACCTCGAGGCCGGACTGGGCCAGCGTGAAGCGGCGATCAAGGGCGCCGGCGAGATCGGCTTTACCGTGGTGTCCATCAGCTTTTCGCTGGTGGCGGCGTTTATTCCGCTGTTGTTCATGGGCGGTGTGGTCGGGCGGCTGTTCAAGGAGTTCGCGCTGACGGCGACCTCGACCATCCTGATTTCGGTGGTGGTCTCGCTGACGCTGGCGCCCACCCTCGCCGCGCTGTTCATGCGCGCGCCCACGCACCCGGCCCACGACAAACCGGGCTTCAGCGAACGCCTGCTGGCCGGTTACGCGCGCAACCTGCGCCGCGCACTGGCCCATCAGCGCAGCATGGCGGCACTCTTTCTGGTAACGCTGGCGCTGGCCGTGATCGGCTACGTGTTTATCCCCAAGGGCTTTTTCCCGGTGCAGGACACCGGCTTTGTGCTCGGCACCAGCGAAGCAGCGGCCGACATGTCGTACCCGGACATGGTTGCCAAGCACAAGGCCCTGGCCGAGATCGTCAAGGACGACCCGGCGGTGCTGGCGTTTTCCCATTCGGTGGGCGTTACCGGCAGCAATCAGACCATCGCCAACGGCCGCTTCTGGATCGCCTTGAAGGACCGCGGCGAGCGCGATGTGTCCGCCAGCCAGTTCATCGACCGTATCCGCGCGAAACTGGCGAAGGTGCCGGGCATCGTCCTGTACCTGCGCGCGGGGCAGGACATCAACCTCAGCTCCGGCCCCAGTCGCGCCCAGTACCAGTACGTGCTCAAGAGCAACGACGGTGCGACGCTGAACACCTGGACCCAGCGGCTCACCGAAAAACTGCGTGGCAATCCGGCGTTTCGCGACCTGTCCAACGACCTGCAACTGGGCGGCAGCATCACCCACATCAGCATCGACCGCCAGGCCGCCGCGCGCTTCGGCCTCACCGCCACCGATGTCGACCAGGCGCTGTACGACGCGTTCGGCCAGCGCCAGATCAACGAGTTCCAGACCGAGACCAACCAGTACCAGGTGGTGCTGGAGCTGGACACTCGGCAACGCGGCAAGGCCGAAAGCCTCCACTACTTTTACCTGCGCTCGCCACTGACCAATGAAATGGTGCCGCTGTCGGCGCTGGCCAAGGTCGACGCGCCCACGGTCGGGCCGTTGTCGATCAGCCATGACGGCATGTTCCCGGCCGCCAACCTGTCGTTCAACCTTGCGCCCGGCGTGGCCCTGGGCGACGCGGTGATCATGCTTGAGCAGGCCAAGAATGAAATCGGTATGCCGACCACGATCATCGGCAACTTCCAGGGCGCGGCCCAGGCGTTCCAGAGTTCGCTGGCCAGCCAGCCCTGGCTGATCCTCGCGGCGCTGGTGGCGGTCTACATCATCCTGGGGGTGCTGTACGAAAGCTTCGTGCACCCACTGACGATTATTTCCACCTTGCCGTCAGCCGGGCTGGGGGCGCTGATCATGCTGACGTTGATGGGCCAGGACTTTTCGATCATGGCGCTGATCGGCCTGGTGCTGCTGATCGGTATCGTCAAGAAAAACGGCATCCTGATGATCGATTTCGCCCTGGAGGCACAACGTGTACGCGGCCTGCCGCCCCACGAGGCGATTTACGAGGCCTGTGTCACGCGGTTCCGGCCGATCATCATGACCACGCTCGCCGCCCTGCTCGGCGCCGTGCCGTTGATGCTGGGTGCCGGCCCCGGTGCCGAGTTGCGCCAGCCACTGGGCATCGCGGTGGTCGGCGGGTTGCTGGTGAGCCAGGCACTGACGCTGTTCACCACGCCGGTCATATACTTGTACCTCGAGAAGTTTTTCCACCGGCCCAAACCAGCTGCCGAGCTGGCGACCACACGCTGAGGCGGTGTCATGCGCGTCCTGATTATCGAAGATGAAGAAAAAACCGCGGACTACCTGCACCGCGGCCTCACCGAGCAAGGCTACACGGTGGACGTGGCGCGCGAGGGCGTCGAGGGTTTGCACCTGGCGCTGGAGAACGATTACGCGGTGATCGTGCTCGACGTGATGCTGCCCGGCCTCGACGGCTTCGGCGTGCTGCGGGCGTTGCGCGCGCGCAAGCAGACACCGGTGATCATGCTGACTGCCCGCGAACGTGTGGAAGACCGCATTCGCGGCCTGCGTGAAGGCGCCGACGATTACCTGGGCAAGCCGTTTTCCTTCCTTGAGCTGGTGGCGCGCCTGCAGGCGCTGACCCGGCGCAGCGGCGGCCACGAGCCGGTGCAGGTGACGGTCGCCGACCTGTGGATCGACCTGATCAGCCGCAAGGCCAGCCGCAACGGCGTGCGCCTGGACCTTACCGCCAAAGAGTTTTCGCTGCTCAGCGTGCTGGCCCGGCGCCAGGGTGAAATCCTCTCCAAGACGGCGATTGCCGAAATGGTCTGGGACATCAATTTCGACAGCGACGCCAACGTGGTCGAAGTGGCGATCAAGCGCCTGCGCGCCAAGCTCGACGGGCCGTTCGAGCACAAACTGCTGCACACCATTCGTGGCATGGGCTATGTGCTGGAGAACCGCAGTGTCGGTTAACTCGATTGCCGTGCGTCTGAGCGGCCTGTTCACCCTGGTGGCGGCGCTGATTTTTCTGTTGATTGGCGGCGTGCTGTATCAGCAGGTGGATCGCGGCCTGGGCCTGTTGCCAGGGGCGGAGCTGGACGCGCGTTACAGCGTGCTGGAGTCCTCGGTCAATCGCTTCGGCACGCCGGAGCACTGGGTGAAGATCCGCGCCAAGCTCAAGCTGCTCGGTGAAGAAGACAAGCGCATCCGCTTTTGGGTGGTCAGCAGTGACCCCAACTACGAGTACGGCGAACCGGACGCGCAGATTCGCGCATTCGCCGCAGGCCCCGTCGGCAAGCGCGATTTGCGCCTGCCGGGCCATGCCTACCCGTTCAAAGTGCTGGTGAGCCAGTTCGCCGCCCGGGACCAGCGCCCGCCGCTGCGTTTCATGATTGCCATCGACACCGAGAACTTTCGCGCCACCCAGCACCACCTGCTGGTGGCATTGGTCAGCCTGGCGCTGGCCGGCGTGGTGCTGGCCTCGCTGCTGGGTTTCTGGGTGGCGCGTATCGGCCTCAAGCCGCTGGAAAGGCTCTCGGGCGAAGCGCGCAAGCTGGCGCCGCCCAAACTTTCCGGACGCCTGCAACTGTCGCCGCTGCCGCCGGAGCTGAGTCAGTTCGTCAACTCGTTCAACGCCACCCTCGACCGCGTCGAACAGGCCTATTCACGCCTGGAATCGTTCAATGCCGACGTGGCCCACGAGCTGCGCTCACCGCTGACCAACCTGATCGGCCAGACCCAGGTGGCCCTTACACGCGGCCGCTCGGCCGAGCATTACTTCGAGGTGCTGCAATCGAACCTGGAAGAGCTCGAGCGTCTGCGTTCGATCATCAACGACATGCTGTTCCTGGCCAGCGCCGACCAGGGCAGCAAGGCCACCAAACTGATCGAAAGCTCCCTGGCCAATGAAGTTGCGACCACGCTCGACTACCTGGACTTCATCCTCGAAGACGCCCAGGTGCAGGTGCGGGTACAGGGCGACGCCCAGGTGCAGATTGAAAAAGCCCACCTGCGCCGTGCACTGATCAACCTGCTGAGTAATGCGGTGCAACACACCACGCCGGGACAGGTCATTGAGGTCAATATCGATGTGCAACAGGATCACGTGGTGATTGGCGTGACCAACCCCGGCGAGGCGATTGCCGACGAGCATCTGCCACGGCTGTTCGAGCGTTTCTATCGGGTGGACGCGTCGCGCAGCAACAGCGGGGCCAATCACGGGCTGGGGCTGGCCATCGTCAAGGCGATTGCGTTGATGCACGGCGGCGATGTGTTCGTGCGCAGCGAAAGTGGTGCGAATACCTTCGGCATCACCCTGCCCCTCTAAGCACTGTTGCGGTTTGGGCAACAGTCATTATCTTGTTACACTCCTCGCTTCCAAAAGCCGCTGCTCTTCAGCGGTTTTTTTTTGCCATCCATTCAGGAGCCCACCGGTGCAGACCTCGCTCACCCCGTTATTCCTCGCCATTGCAGCAACGATCAGCCCCCTTGCCCACGCAGCCGATACCACTCCCGCCGACGGCTTCGTCGAAGGCTCCAGCCTCACGCTCAATGCCCGCAACTACTACATGAACCGCGACCGTCGCGACATTCATACCGACGACAGCAAGGAGTGGGGCCAGGGCTTTCTCGGCACGTTCGAATCAGGTTATACCCAGGGCCCCGTGGGTTTTGGCCTCGACGCCCATGCCATGCTCGGCCTCAAGCTGGACGGCGGTGGTGGCACCGACGGTTCCAGCATCCTTCCCTACGGCGGCGGCAACGGCAAGGCGCCCGGCGCGTTCTCGACCGCTGGCGGCACCCTGAAAATGCGCGCGTTCGATACGGAGCTCAAGGCCGGCGACCTGTTCCTCAACAACCCGGTGATCGCCGGCGGCATGACCCGTATGCTGCCCCAGACCTTCCGTGGCGTCAGCCTGACCAACCACAGCATCGACGGCTGGCTGCTCGAAGGCGGCCAGGCCAGTTTCACCAAGCCCTACAACCAGAGCGGCCACCGACGCATCGGCACCAGTTACGGCGCGCTGCCGCTGAACACCGACAGCCAGCACCTGAACTGGGCGGGCGTATCGTTCAGCGCCATTCCCAGTGTAACCAGCAACCTCTATGCCTCCGAACTCAAGGACGTATGGCAGCAGTACTACTACGACCTGGACTACACCTATGTGGTGAACGAGATGATCAGTCTCAATCCCGGCCTGCACTATTACCATACCCAGGACACCGGACAGTCGCTGCTGGGGGCTATCGACAACAACACCTACAGCCTGCACTTCACCGTCGCTGCCGGCCATCACAGCGTCACTGCCGCGTACCAGCGGGTCAACGGCAACACCCCGTTCGACTACATTGCCCAGGGCGACAGCGTGTTCCTCGACAACTCCCAGCAGTACTCGGACTTCAACGGCCCCAACGAACGCTCGTGGAAACTCAAGTACGCCTATAACTTCGGTGGCCTGGGCCTGCCCGGCCTGACCTCGGCCGTGTCCTACATCAGCGGCCAGACCGACCTGACCAGCGTCGACCCGCAGAGCCGTGGCTACAGCGCGTGGTACAGCGCCGACGGCAAGGATGCCAGGCACTGGGAACGGGATATCGATTTGAAGTATGTGGTGCAGAGCGGCAAGGCCAAGGACCTCGCCGTGCGTCTGCAATGGGCTACCCACCGGGGTAGCAACGGCTACTCGGCGGTGGACCGGGACGTGGATGAGTACCGCATGATTCTCGACTATCCATTCGAAGTGTTCTGACGCACCAAATCTTTCTTTTTAGCAGAGCATTCACTTTTTATCGGGTAGAACTAAACTGCCAGCATCTGCGCTGCTGAAGTCTGCCCGATGAATAAACGCTCTGGTCGCACCCCGCCTGCTCGCCCGGAACTGTTGCTGATGTTGGGCAGCGGTCTTACCGTCGCGCTGATTATGATCATCGTCACGGCGCTGTTGATCCGTGAGCATGCCAGCACGCTGATGGCGGCCACGCGCTCGACCACCAACATTGCCCAGTTGATCAATGCCGATGTGCTGCGCAACGTCGAGCTGTACGACCTGGCCCTCACCGGTTTGATCGAGGCCAGGCAGCGCGGAGACTTGTCCGGGGTAGCCGCGGACATTCGCCATCGGCTGCAGTTTGATCTGTCTACTGCCGCGCCTTACAAGGGCGAAGTGCTGTTACTGGACGCCAAGGGCGACGTGATCGCGGACTCCTCGACCCTCAAGCCCACGCCGCGTAATTTTGCCAAACGTGATTATTTCCAGGCGCACGCCAGCGACGCAAAGACCGGCTTGTTCATCAGCCGCCCTTTCAGGATTCACTGCAACTGCGACCAGGTCTGGCGCATGGCATTCAGCCGGCGTGTGTCGGGGCCCAACGGTGAGTTCGCCGGCGTCGCGGTGGCGACCATGCGCCTGGCCTACTTCGACCAGTTGTTCAGCAGCCTGACCATCGGCAACGGCAGCAGCATCAACCTGTTGAGCAGCAAAGGCGTCCTGTTGGCCCAACAGCCGCTGATGGAGCGCGACATGATCGACAAGGACCTGAGCGACCGTCCCAACTTCAAGCGAATACTGCGTGAGGGCATGGGCAGTTTCCAGGCGATTTCCGCCATCAGCGGCAAGGAGCGCCTGTACACCTTCACCAGTGTCGGCGCGCTGCCACTGATCGTGGTGGTGGCGCTGTCCAGCGAGGATGTCTTCGCCCAATGGCACCGCGCGGCGCTGCTGACCGGTGGGGCCACCGGCATATTGTGCATTGGCGTGCTGTGGCTGAGCTGGATGCTGCGCCGCGAACTGCGACGTCGGCATCGCGCCGAACGCGTGCTGTCGGAACTGGCCGCCACCGATGCGCTGACCGGTCTGCCCAACCGTCGCATTCTCGATGAGCGCCTGCGCCTGGAATGGGACCGCGCCCAGCGCTCAACCGAGTCGCTTACGCTGCTGATGATCGATGTGGACCACTTCAAGGCCTTCAATGACCGGCATGGCCATAACGGCGGCGACGAGGCACTGCGCAACGTGGCCCAGGTGATCGGCAGCAACATTCGTCGCCCGGCCGATCTGGCGGCGCGCTATGGCGGGGAAGAGTTTGCAGTGGTGCTGCCGCATACCGACGCCAAGGGCGCCTGGGTGATTGCCGAGCATATCCGCAGCGGCGTGGAGCATTTGCCCAGGGTGGCCGAAGATGGCCGCCCCATCACCGTGAGCATCGGCATGAGCACCTGGAACAAGCGCAGTCGAACCTCCCTGGAGGCGTTGCTGCTCAGTGCGGATCAGGCGTTGTATGAAGCCAAGCACACGGGCCGCAACCGGATTGTGGATGCTGCAGCCCTGGGTTGAAAAACGCCTGCCTTTGGCACAGGCGTTTTCTGAGTGCCGGCGTTTAAACCGTATAGCTGGCGTCGGCAGAGAACCTGACATAGGGTTGGGCTGCAACGGAAGCGCTGAGACTGACCGGCCAATCGCGGGGTAACAACGACACGCCGACGCTAAGGTCCCCGTCCACCCGCACTCCGGGTGACACGGACACTTCAGTTTTGGGGGGCGTCTTGCTCGCAAGGTCAGTGCTGAACGTCACTTTGTACTTGACCGTAACACCCGGTGAGACCCTGGCCCCCGCATTGACCGTAATAGGACCGGCCTGGGCGTTCGCGTTGACGGACGTTCGCGGCAGGAAGCTGTAACTGTTGGAGATGGACACCGTTTTATCAAAGTTCTGCGTTATCGTCGGCCTTCCAGCAGGTGTCATTTCGAACTTGACGCCTGGACCGCCGAGCTTGAACTCTTGCTGCGTCTGATGCGTAAAAGCCTGATCCACCCCAGCGCCAGCGCCAAATCCCGAGGCTGAAACACGGCCCTGCACCCCACCATTAAGCCCAATACGCTGGGTAGTTGTCAGTGCTGGATTGAGATTGGCGCTTACGTTAAATGAAAGGTCCGGATTCAGATTGAAGCTGGCCTGCGGAGCATTGAACGTAAACCACTTGGAAGCACTGCCGCCGCCCCTCACGCCAATCCCCGTCCCCAGGATATTGGGAATGCCAGCCGTTAAATCGGCGTTCAGTTCGAGCTGCATCTTGGGCGTTACGCTGACATTGAGGCCGCCCGCATCGTTTGGACGCAAGACGATTTCGGGTAGAAACTTCGCCGTCGCGCTTGCACCCACGCTCGGGCCGCCAGGCAACGGAGTGATTCTGGCCGCAATGGTGGCAGACGTAGCGGGCACAAAAGTGACGGTGGGAATGGGTTGAAACTTAGCCTCGCCTCCAAACACATTGGCGGTATAGGGGGCAGTGAAGGCCCGCGAAGGGTGTTGTTTATTCACCTCACTATTGTTTTGTGGCTGTGGGGTAGGCGAACGATACGGAGAATTTGCAGAAATCTGGTTCATGGCTAATACACTCGCTTTATTGGTTTGTGCAGCCCCTGATGAATTGACGATTAACTATTCGAATGTCGTAATTCAACGGGTCTACGCAAACTATGTGGGACACAGCGAAGTAACAGTTCCTACAAATACTGCGTAGGTAGTTTCAACAAATGTCACGAGGAAGACGTGCTTGCACCCGAGATCGATACCGTTCTGTCGAAATTGCTGGATATTCTTGGCTGGCCGGTGGAACTCAACTGAAACTGAACGCCCGGTCCACCGACTTTTAACTGCTGGGCAAGACTGTGTGAAAAACGCTGATCCGCACCGACACTGACAGCGCCCGCACCAAAGTTCGCGCCAGCATTCACGCTTAATGTTTGCTCACTGCCAAACGTGGGATGTAAATCGGCCTTGGCTTTGAATACGCCCGTCGGTTCGAGATTGGCCCTGAATTGCGGAGCACCAAACGTAAACTTCTGTGCGCCACCCAGCCCCCCATTCACGCCCAGTCCAGTATTAAAGATATTCGTCAGGCCTGCACGGACGGCTCCGCTTAATTCCACTTCCAGCCGTGGAGCGAAGCCCACAGTGACGCCGCCAGTGTCTGTCGGGCTGATCCTGATCAACGGATCGAATCGAATGGTCTTGCTGGCGCCCGCGCTGACAAGACCAGGAATCAGGTTGGCTGTCGCATTGAGCGTGAGATAAGTCTTAGGGCGAAAAACAAGCGTGGGGATTGGCTGAAACGAGGCCTGGCCACCGAAAACATTCGCGGTATAGGCGGCAGTCAAAGCGCGCGGTGCCTGGATGGCGTCGGAATTTATTTGCTGTTTTCCTATATCGCCCTCAATGCGTGACCGAATATTAGCGGGACGACAAATTTGAGCTGCAGACACGCCATTCATAAACAACCTCTTTAGTTGTTACTAATAGTTTATTTTCCATATCGACCTTTATCCAACATTCACACTCCATTAATAGCTCATCCCTACTTGCATATTGGATTATTCGACGATCTGATATTTAACTTGTGGTACGTATAGCTGTATCAGTTCCCACAAAAACAATGACTGCTTTCAAAAAAATATCATCTGCGCCGAATTTTCAGATCGAGTAGGAGGCGGGATTACTCCCGCCGTCCTCTCACACCACCGTACGTACGGTTCCGTATACGGCGGTTCAGGCTATGCGGTTGAGTCGGTTTATCGTATCCAGTATCGAGACCAGCCCGAGTTGATCCCAAAGTTTCTTCGGTAGCGCCTGATTCATGTGGGGCGCTCCCGAGTTCCACCATGGGCCTCGGCCATTGGACGCTGATGTGTAAGCGCGTCCTTCGTCGAGCCCCAGGCGCATCAAGTTGCGCGCCCTCGTCGAGGGCTGCTTCCATTGACGCCATACGGCGCAGCGAAGTTTGTGGCGCACCCAGCCATCAAGTTTATCCAGCGCTCGCTTGCCTTGGGTTAACTTGAAGTACCCAGCCCAACCGCGCAGTACGGGGTTTATCCGCTCGATGACATATGCCATCTTGCGGCCTCGCGCGCCGCGTAGCAGCTCTGCGAGTCGGTCGCGCAAGCGACCCAGACTCATCGTCGCCACCCTCAGTCTCGGCTGTTGATGCCAGCTCATCCCATAGCCCAAGTAATCACACACCCATGACCCGGCTACCCGGCTCTTTTCTCGATTCAGCGTCAGTCTCAAACGCTGCCTCAAGAACCGCTCGACGCCTGTCATCACTCGTTCACCCGCACGACGACTGCGCACATAAATGTTCGCATCGTCAGCGTAGCGTACGAAACGATGGCCTCGCCGTTCCAATTCACGATCGAGTTCGTTGAGCAGGATGTTCGACAGCAACGGCGAGAGCGGGCCGCCTTGCGGCGTCCCTTCCTGCCGGCGACTGGCGATCCCGCCTGACATCGATCCCGCTTCGAGATAACGCCGGATCAGCGTGAGCACACGCTTGTCTGCGATTTGACGCTCAACATAAGCCATCAAGACATCGTGGTTGACCCGATCAAAGAACTTCTCAAGATCGAGTTCCACGCACCAGCGGTAGCCTGCCGCCACATGGGCGCGGGCTGTTTCGATGGCCTGATGAGCGCTTCTGCCCGGACGAAAACCGTAGCTATGGTCCGAGAACAGAGGGTCGAAGATCGGTGTGAGCTGTTGCAGCAGAGCCTGTTGGATCAGGCGATCCACGACGCAGGGGATACCCAACTGGCGGGTGCCGCCTTTGGGTTTGGGGATTTCGACGGCGCGCACACCTTGCGGGTGATACTCGCCAGCCAGCAACCGAGCTTTGAGGATCGGCCAATACTGTTTCACGTGGTCCGCTAATTGGTCGACCGTCATGCCATCGGCACCCGGTGCGCCCTTGTTGCTGACCACACGTTGATACGCACGTCTGAGGTTGGCAGGTGCAAGCACCCGTTCCATCAGCGTGTCCGGCTCCGCGTTCGTCCACGTCACAGACGCCGTCGGTACCTGTGCGCTGTCAGCCGTCATCCTCGGATTCTGTCCGGGACTCGGAGTAACAGTCTTCTCTGGGAGAAATTTCTGCATTCCGGTATTCAACGAGACTCTGACGCCTACTGGCGACATAACCTGTTCAGCCCTTGGTGACGTGGTTATTCGTCACTTACTACGGCCTCGGCTGACTTCTGCACGCTCATCCCGTCGCCTCGCGGCGCTCGGTAGCACAGTGGCAAACGCACAGATCTCCCAGGGTAATTCGCGCGACCTTCCTGCTTATGCCTGTCGGATCTACGTCACAGCTTTCCGTGCAAGTATTGGGCTTTGGCAATTCTGGCTACCTTACCCCGCTGCACCGCCTAATCCGCTTCCTGTTCGTCAGGCCAACAGTTTGCCTCGGGCTTCCTTCAGATTCGCAGTCACCCGCGACACCCTTGCCTCTGGCTAACACTTCCCCTTGCCGGGTGTGTAGAGGACTTTCACCTCCAAGTCACCAGCGTGGCCACCACAGCCAAACTGGTTGCGCTTCGCGCAACGCGCCATGCCTGGCGCACCAAAAAAAAGGCCACCCGAAGGCAGCCTTTAAAAACTAAAGAAAGAGAGTTGTTACTTACACCGCCGCAACGGGACGCATGTAAGAGATCGGTGCGGTGCTGGCATCTTCGAAGGTCACGACTTCCCAGGCGTCTGTCTGCTCAATCAACTTGCGCAGCAGCTGGTTATTAAGGGCGTGGCCCGACTTGAAGCCTTTGAACTCGCCTATCAGGCTATTGCCCAGCAGGTAGAGGTCACCGATTGCATCGAGGATCTTGTGCTTCACGAATTCGTCTTCGTAGCGAAGGCCGTCTTCGTTCAGTACACCGTCCGCGTCGACCACAATGGCATTTTCAACGCTGCCGCCGAGTGCGAGGTTGTGCTTGCGCAGGTACTCGATGTCACTCATGAAACCAAAGGTACGGGCGCGGCTGACTTCTTTTACGAACGAAGTGCTGGAAAAATCCACGCTTGCACTTTGTGTGCGGTCACGGAATACCGGGTGATCGAAATCGATCTCAAAGCTCACTTTAAAGCCTTCGAACGGGACGAAGGTGGCGCGCTTGTCGCCGTCTTCTACTGTCACTTCCCGCAGAATGCGAATGAACTTCTTGGCTGCGTCCTGTTCTTCCAGGCCGGCAGATTGAATCAGGAATACGAAGGGTCCAGCGCTGCCATCCATGATCGGGACTTCGGACGCGGAGAGCTCGACGTAGGCGTTATCGATGCCCAGACCGGCCATGGCCGAGAGCAAGTGCTCCACCGTGTCCACCTTGACGTCACCGTTGACCAACGTGGTCGACATGGTTGTTTCGCCAACGTTTTCCGCGCGCGCAGGTATCTGCACGACAGGGTCCAGGTCGGCACGCACAAACACGATGCCGGTGTCGACAGGTGCAGGCTTGAGGGTCAGGTAGACCTTTTCCCCGGAGTGCAGACCTACACCTGTGGCACGAATAATATTCTTCAGAGTGCGTTGTTTAATCATGGCTTGGACCGCTTCAGCGCAAATTGCGAACTGGTATCAACAAAGGCTGGCGATAATAGCAGACCAGACCTTTGCTGAACACCAATCACCTTCATAGCCCTGATACATTCCATTAATCGGCCTGACGACGCAGGAATGCCGGGATGTCCAGGTAATCCAGATCATCTTGCGGATTCGGGCTACGGGACGCAGCAGCACCGGCCTGAGCCTGGTTGCGCATCACGGTCGGACGGTCCAGGTCACGGTAATTCACCGACGGCAGTTCCTGGCGCGCAGGCGCTGGAGCGGCAGCCGACTGGCTCGCCTGGCTGCTGTGCAGGGTGTTGTCGATGACCTTCACAGGCTTCTCGATTTTCGCACCCAGGCCGGTGGCAACCACGGTTACGTGCAGCTCGTCGCGCATGTCCGGATCGATAACGGTACCGACCTTGACCATGGCGTGCTCGGACGCGAAGGCTTCGATGATGCTACCCACGTCGGAGTACTCACCCAGGGACAGGTCAGGGCCGGCAGTGATATTCACCAGGATGCCGCGTGCACCTTGCAGGTTCACGTCTTCGAGCAGCGGGTTGCGGATGGCCGCTTCGGTGGCTTCACGCGCACGGTTCGGACCGCTGGCGCAGCCAGTGCCCATCATCGCCATGCCCATTTCGCTCATGACGGTACGTACGTCGGCAAAGTCGACGTTGATCATGCCTGGACGCTTGATGATGTCGGAAATACCGCGCACGGCACCGGCCAGTACATCGTCAGCCTTGGCGAACGCGGACAGCAGGCTTGCGTCCTTGCCCAGGATGGTCAGCAGCTTCTCGTTGGGGATGGTGATCAACGAGTCGACGCTTTCAGACAGCAGACGGATACCTTCGTCGGCGATCTGCATGCGCTTGCGGCCTTCGAACGGGAACGGACGCGTTACCACGGCAACGGTCAGAATGCCCATTTCCTTGGCCACTTCGGCAATGATCGGCGCAGCACCGGTACCGGTACCGCCGCCCATGCCGGTGGTGATGAACACCATGTTGGTGCCTTGCAGCACTTCGGCAATACGCTCGCGGTCTTCCAGGGCGGCCTGACGGCCGACTTCCGGATTGGCGCCAGCGCCGAGGCCCTTGGTCACGGCTGTGCCCAATTGCAGGATGGTCCGCGCGCCGATGCTTTTCAGCGCCTGGGCATCAGTGTTGGCGCAGATGAATTCAACGCCTTCAATGTTGCTCTTGACCATATGGTTGACAGCGTTACCGCCGCCACCGCCGACACCGATTACTTTGATAACCGGGCTAGCGGGGATGTTGTCTACGAGTTCGAACATGTTCCCTCTCCTTTCATTTTCTCTAGTTTTTTCGCCTACTGCTTTACATCAGCTACAAGTTGCAAGCCATGAGCTTGCAAGCTTGAAGCGTGTTACTTGAAGCTTAAAACTTGTCGCTTGAAGCTAACTTCGTCAGAAGTTTCCTTTGACCCAAGCCTGCAAGCGCTCGAACAACGGTGCTTTCGCTTCGTCGTCGCTGCGGTAGCTGTCGCGGATACTCGGGCCCGACATGGAGATGCCGTCGGTCTGCTTTTGCAGCCCGTACAACAGCAAGCCCACACCGGTGGAATAAATCGGGTTGCGCACAACATCGCCGAGGCCTTTGACGCCATGGGGCACGCCCAGGCGCACCGGCATGTGGAAGATTTCCTCGGCCAGTTCGACCGCGCCTTCCATCTTCGAGGTGCCACCGGTCAGCACGATGCCGGCCGGGATCAGATCTTCGTAGCCGCTGCGGCGCAGTTCAGCCTGAATCAGGGTGAACAGCTCGTCGTAGCGCGGCTCGACCACTTCGGCCAGGGCCTGGCGCGACAGCTCACGCGGTGGCCGGTCGCCCACGCTCGGCACCTTGATGGTCTCGCCGGCGCCGGCCAGTTTGGCCAGAGCGCAGGCGTAGCGAATCTTGATTTCTTCGGCGTACTGGGTCGGTGTACGCAACGCCATCGCGATGTCGTTGGTGACCTGATCGCCCGCAATCGGGATCACGGCGGTGTGACGGATCGCACCCTCGGTGAAGATTGCAATGTCAGTGGTGCCGCCGCCGATATCGACCAGGCACACGCCCAGTTCTTTCTCGTCGTCGGTGAGTACCGAATACGCCGAAGCCAGTTGCTCCAGAATGATGTCGTCGATTTCCAGGCCGCAGCGACGCACACATTTTTCAATGTTCTGTGCGGCGTTGACGGCGCAGGTCACCACGTGGACCTTGGCTTCCAGACGCACGCCCGACATGCCCAGGGGCTCACGCACGCCTTCCTGGTTATCGATCACGTAGTCCTGCGGCAGGGTGTGCAGCACACGCTGGTCCGCCGGGATCGCCACGGCCTGGGCAGCGTCGAGTACGCGCTCAAGGTCGGCGGCGCTGACCTCACGGTCGCGGATCGCCACGATGCCGTGGGAGTTCAGGCTGCGGATATGGTTGCCGGCCACGCCGACGAACGCCGAGTGAATTCGGCAACCGGCCATCAGTTGCGCTTCTTCGATGGCGCGCTGGATCGACTGCACGGTGGACTCGATGTTCACCACCACGCCCTTCTTCAGGCCCCGGGACGGATGCGTGCCAATACCGACGATCTCGATCACGCCGTCTTCACCGACCTCACCGACCAGCGCCACCACCTTGGAGGTGCCGATATCGAGACCGACGATCATTTTGCCGCTTTGCACGTTTGCCATGGGTCCTGCCTCTTCTTAATTCTTCGCGACAGCGGGTTTGTCTGTCGTCGGCGCAGCCGGTTCACGCCAGCCGACGGCAAGGCCGTTGGCGTAACGCAGGTCGACGCTCGCAATGTTCGTAATCTGTTCTTTCAAGGTCTTGTCGTAGATGGCAATGAAACGGCGCATCTTCTCCACCAAGCGGTCGCGTCCCAGCAACAACTCGATACCCGGGCCGGAACTGCCTGCCCCGGTGGTCAAAAACCAGCTGCCCCGCTCACGCAGTTCCAGGCGTGCAATGGAGAAGCCCAGCGGCCGCAGCATCTGGCTCAAGGCCTGGTACTGCTGCATCACTTGCTGTTGCGCCCGCTGCGGCCCGAACAGCTGCGGCAGATGCTCATAGTTGGCCAGCTCACGCGGGGTAAACGCCTGGCCCTGGTTGTTCAGCAGCGCCTCGTTGCCCCAACGCGCCACCGGCAATTGTTCTTCCAGGCGTATCGTCACCTGGTCCGGCCAGACGCGGCGCACCTCGGCGTGGGCGATCCACGGCATCTGCTCCAGCTCCGAGCGCATCCCGGCCAGGTCGATGGTAAAGAAGCTCGCCGCCAGGTACGGGCCGATGCGCTGCTGTACCGCCTGCTGGCTGATGTAACTCAAGTCACCCTGCACGCTGATTTTGGTGATCGGCCGGTCGGCATACGGCAACAGCCGCTGCGCACCTTCATAGGTGCCAAAGCCCAGCACCACCAGCAGCACCGGCCAGAACAGCGCCTTGAGGAAAGCAAAATTGGCTTTCGGCAGGCGCGCCGACATCGGCTCTTTAGCCACCATGCGGCTGGCACCCCGTGGCACCGGCTTGCGGCTCGGTGCTTGGGAGGGCTGATGACGAAGCGATGCGCCTTTCATGTCTTAGCCTCTTGGCTCAATACTTTCGGCAAGGATCGCCAGCACCAACTGCTGGAAATCCAGACCGGCGGCACGGGCTGCCATGGGGACCAGGCTGTGGTCGGTCATGCCCGGCGCCGTGTTGACTTCCAGGAACCAGAAGTTGCCCTGGTCATCCTGCATCACGTCTGCCCGCGCCCAACCGGCGATACCCAGCGCCTCACAGGCTTTGGCCGTGAGGTCCATCAATTGCTGTTCTTTGTCTGCGTCAAGGCCGCACGGGATCCGGTACTGGGTATCGGAAGCCACGTACTTGGCGTCGTAGTCGTAAAAGGTGTGGGGCGTGCCCAATGCGATGGGCGGCAATACCTGGCCACGCAGGGTGGCGATGGTGTACTCGGGACCCTGGATCCACTGTTCAACCATCACTTGCGAATCGTAGGTACTGGCCGCTTTCCATGCGTCGATCAATTCGGCGGCCGAGTTCACTTTGGCCATGCCGATACTGGAGCCTTCATGGGCTGGTTTGACGATCAAAGGCAGGCCCAGTTCCTTGGCTGCAGAAATACAATCGTCTTCGCTGCGCAGCACTCGGTGACGCGGCGTCGGAATGCCCAGGCTGTGCCACACCTGCTTGGTACGCAGCTTGTCCATCGCCAGTGCCGACGCGAGGATCCCGCTGCCGGTGTAAGGGATGCCGGCGCATTCCAGCAGGCCCTGCATGCTGCCGTCTTCACCGCCACGGCCGTGCAGGATGATGAAGGCACGGTCGATCTTTTCGGCCTGCAGACGCGTGAGAAAATCATCGCCGACGTCGATGCCGAACGCATTCACACCGGCGCTCTGCAGCGCCTGGAGCACCGCGTTGCCGGACTTGAGCGACACTTCACGCTCGGCGCTCCTGCCGCCGAACAACACGGCCACGCGGCCGAAGTCGGCAGGCGTGATGGTGGAGAACAGGGAGGCGTAGTCGGTGATCATTTCGACGCCCCCTTGGCGGACGCAAACAGCGGGCTCGCGAGCAATTTCGGGGCAAGGCCACCGATGTCACCGGCACCCTGGCACAGCAGAATGTCGCCGGCACGCAGCAGCGGCTTGACGATCGGCGCCAGGTCCACGCCACGCTCGATGTAGATCGGGTCCAACTGCCCACGCTGGCGGATGCTGTTGCACAGTTTGCGGCTGTCGGCACCCGGGATCGGCTCTTCACCGGCCGGGTAGACTTCCATCAACAGCAGCACGTTGGCGTCGGCCAATACATTGACGAAATCGTCATACAGGTCGCGGGTGCGGCTGTAGCGATGCGGCTGGTAGACCATCACCAGGCGGCGCTCCGGCCAGCCACCGCGCACGGCCTTGATCACGGCTGCCACTTCGGTGGGGTGGTGACCGTAGTCATCCACCAGCATCACGTCGCCGCCTTCCACCGGCAGTTGGCCGTAGACCTGGAAGCGGCGGCCCACGCCGGCAAAGCGCGACAGGCCTTCGACGATGGCTTCATCGCTGACGCCCTCATCGGAGGCGATGCAGATGGTTGCCAGGGAGTTGAGCACGTTGTGGTTGCCCGGCATGTTGACCGATACATCCAACGGCTCGCGGTCGGGACGCAGTACGGTGAAGTAGGTCTGCATGCCTTCCTGGCGCACGTTGATCGCACGCACGTCGGCATCTTCGCTGAAGCCATAGGTCACGGTCGGACGTTTCACCTGCGGCAGGATTTCACGCACCACCGGATCATCCAGGCACAGCACCGCCAGCCCGTAGAACGGCAGGTTGTGCAGGAACTCGACGAAGGTTTTCTTCAACTTGTTGAAGTCACCGTCGTAGGTGGCCATGTGGTCTTCGTCGATATTGGTGACCACGGCGACCATCGGTTGCAAGTGCAGGAAGCTCGCATCGCTTTCATCGGCTTCGGCGATCAGGTAGCGGCTAGTGCCGAGCTGGGCATTGGTGCCGGCTGCATTCAGGCGGCCACCGATAACGAATGTCGGGTCCAGGCCACCGGCAGCGAACACCGAGGCGATCAGGCTGGTGGTGGTGGTCTTGCCATGGGTGCCGGCCACGGCGATGCCGTGACGATAGCGCATCAACTCGGCAAGCATCTCGGCACGCGGCACCACCGGGATGCGGCGCTCAAGGGCAGTGGCCACTTCCGGGTTGGACGTGTTCACGGCGCTGGACACCACCAGTACGTCAGCCTCGGCAGCGTTCTCGGCACGGTGGCCGATGAAGATCTGCGCGCCGAAGGTTTTCAGGCGATCAGTCACCGGCGACTCTTTCAAGTCCGAGCCGGACACCTGGTAGCCCAGGTTCAGCAACACTTCGGCAATACCACACATGCCCACACCGCCGATGCCGACGAAGTGGATACGACGGATGCGGCGCATTTCGGGTTGCGGCATGGCTTTCTGATTCTCAACCACGGGCCACCTCCAGGCAGATATCGACCACGGTGCGGGTTGCGTCAGGTTTGGCCAGGCGGCTTGCGGTGCTCGCCATGCTGTTGAGTCGTTCCGGTTGCATCAAAACCTCGGTCAGGCGTGCGGCCAAATCGGCGGCGCCAGTCGTTCTTTGCGGCAGCAGGAAGGCAGCGCCCTCCCCGGCCAAATATTCGGCGTTGCGGGTCTGGTGATCGTCGATGGCATGGGGCAAAGGCACCAGCAACGACGGCAGACCGGCGGCGGCCAGTTCACTGACGGTCAGCGCACCAGCGCGGCAGACCACCAGGTCGGCCCAGCCATAGGCATGGGCCATGTCTTTGATGAAGGGCTGCACATCAGCCTCCACACCCGCTTCGCGATAACGCTGGGCGGTGACTTCATCGTGATGTTTGCCGGCCTGATGAAACACTTCGGGACGCAGGTCCACGGGCAGTTGCGCCAGCGCTTCAGGCAGCAATTTGTTCAGCGGTTCAGCACCCAGGCTGCCGCCAAGGATCAACAGGTGCGGCTTGCGCCCTGCGAGTGCCTGACGGGCAATGCCCATGAACAGCTCGGTGCGCACCGGGTTGCCGGTGGTGCGTAATTTGTCCGAGGCACCAAAGGTCTTCGGGAAGGCCTCGCACACACGCGCCGCCAGCGGCACCAGCAGGCGATTGGCGGTGCCGGCGACGGCATTCTGTTCGTGCACGATCACCGGCACGCCGGCGAGTTTTGCCGCCACGCCGCCGGGGCCGGTCACATAACCGCCAAAACCGAGCACGCACACCGGCTGCAATTGACGGATGACCTTGCGTGCCTGCCACACCGCCTTGAGCAAGACGAACGGCGCTTTGAGCAGGGACAATTTGCCCTTGCCGCGCAGGCCGGTGACATTGATCAGGTGCAACGGCAAGCCGGCATTGGGCACCAGTTCGTTTTCGATGCCACGCGGTGTGCCGAGCCAGTGCACGCTGTAGCCACGGCTCTGGAACTCACGCGCACACGCCAGGGCCGGGAACACGTGGCCCCCGGTGCCGCCCGCCATGATCAGCACATTAGCGCCCATGGGTCGGCTCCTCGGCGAAGTCGCTTTCGCTGAACTCCATCTCTTCGCTGCCCAGGTGGGTTCGACTCTCCCACTCGATGCGCAGCAACAGGCCCAGGCACGCGCAGCAAATCACCAACGAACTGCCACCGTAACTGAGGAACGGCAAGGTCAGGCCCTTGGTCGGCAGCAGGCCGACGTTCACGCCGATGTTGATCAGGAACTGGCCGATCCACAGGAACGACAGGCCGTACGCCACATAAGCGGCGAAATACTGTTTGGCCTTCTCGGCCCACAAGCCGATGTACATGCCGCGAACGCAGACGAACACGAACAGCGCGACGGTGCACAGCGAACCGACCACGCCGAGCTCTTCGGCGAGTACCGAGAACACGAAGTCGGTGTGGGCTTCCGGCAGGTAGAACTGTTTCTGCACACTGTTGCCCAGGCCCACGCCCAGCCACTCGCCGCGACCGAAGGCAATCAGCGCCTGGGTCAACTGGTAGCCGGAACCGAACTGATCGGACCAGGGATCGGTAAAGGTAATCAGACGGGCCATCCGGTAGGGTTGCGCCTGCACCAGCACGGTGACCGCAGCCACCGCCAGCACCACCATCAAGGTGAAGCGGAACAGACCGACTCCGCCAAGAAACAGCATCGCCGCCGCCGCGCCCATCATCACCACGGTGGCGCCGAAGTCGGGTTCCATCAGCAACAGGCCGGCCATCGGCAGCAGCACGATGAACGGCTTGAAGAAGCCCATCCAGCTTTCGCGCACCTCTTTCTGGCGACGCACCAGGTAGCCGGCGAGGTAGATCACCACGAACACCTTGGCGATTTCCGACGGTTGCACGTTGAACGCGCCGAAGCCGATCCAGCGCATCGAACCGTTCACCTCGCGCCCGATGCCGGGCAGGATCACCATGATCAGCAGGCCAAACGCGCCGATCAGCATCAGCCAGCCCAGGCGTTGCCAGGTGGCGATGGGGATCATCATGGTGACGATGCACGCGCCGAGGCCGATCACCAGGTACACCAGGTGACGGATCATCATGTACAGCGTGTTGCCCGACTGCACGGCGGCCACTTCGGACGACGCCGAGGTGATCATCACCAGGCCCAGGCCCAGCAGCGCGAGGCAGCCGGCGAGCATCGGGAAATCGAGGTCGATGCCGCGCCCGGTGATGATCGGCGACGGGTACGGCTTGATGATGTTTCTCAGGTTGAGGCTCATGCCAAAGCCTCCACGGCGCGGGCGAACAACTGGCCGCGCTCTTCATAGTTCTTGAACATGTCGAAACTGGCGCACGCCGGCGACAGCAGCACCGCATCGCCCGGTTGGGCCAGCGCCTTGCACCGGGCAATCGCGTCGTCCAGGGAGGCGGCACGTACGTGCGGTACATCGTTGCCGAGGGCGGCGGCGATCAGGTCCGAATCCCGACCCATCAACACCACGGCGCGGCAATGGGCGGCGACCGGCGCCTTGAGGTCCTTGAAGTCGGCGCCCTTGCCGTCGCCACCGGCGATCAGCACCAGCTTGCCATCGATGTCGGCGCCCAGGCCTTCGATGGCCGCCAGTGCCGCACCGACGTTAGTGGCCTTGGAATCGTTGTAATAGCCGACGCCGTCGAGGTCGCGCACCCATTGGCAGCGATGCTCGAGACCGCCGAAGGTGCGCAGGCTCGACAGCATGGCGTCGAACGGCAGGCCCACGGCATGCCCCAGCGCCAGGGCCGCGAGGGCGTTGGACTGGTTATGGGCGCCACGGATTTTCAGCTCGCGCACCGGCATCAGGTTCTGGAATTCGAAGGCCAGGTATTTCTCGCCGTTCTCTTCACGAATGCCGAAGCCCTTGAAGTCGGGTTTGCCCAGGCCGAAGGTCCAGCACGGCAGACCTTCGCCCATCAGTGGACGGCTCAGGGCATCCTGGCGGTTGACCACCACTTGCCGTGCACCGCGGAAGATCCGGTGCTTGGCCAGGTGATAGGCCGGCAGGCCGCTGTAGCGGTCCATGTGGTCTTCACTCACGTTCAACACAGTGGCGACTTCGGCGCCCAGGTCGTGGGTGGTTTCCAGCTGGAAGCTCGACAGTTCCATTACGTACAGCTCGACGTCGTCGCTGAGCAAATCCAGCGCCGGCACGCCAAGGTTGCCGCCTACCGCCACGCGCTTGCCGGCCGCAGCGGCCATTTCGCCCACCAGGGTGGTCACGGTGCTTTTTGCGTTGGAACCGCTGATGGCCACGATCGGCGCTTTGGCGTTACGCGCAAACAGGTCGATATCGCCGGACAGCTTCACACCACGTGCCGCCGCCGCTTGCAGGGCGGGGGTCGCCAGGGCCAGGCCGGGGCTCACGTAGAGCTCATCGGCGCGGCACAGGAACTCGACGTCCAGTTCGCCACAACGCACTTCCACATGCGGGTAGTCACGGCGCAGCGTGACCAGCTCCGGTGGATTTTCCCGCGTGTCGGCCACGGCAAACGACGTGCCCCGGTTCGCCAGGAAGCGAACCAGGGACATGCCGCTCTTGCCGAGGCCGACAATGATGCGGAAGTGGTCTGAAGCGATCAGGGACACTCGTTTCTACCTCAGTTTCAGGGTGGCAAGGCCGACCAGGACCAGAATCACGGTGATGATCCAGAAACGGACGATCACGCGTGGCTCGGGCCAGCCCTTGAGTTCAAAGTGGTGGTGAATCGGCGCCATGCGAAACACGCGGCGCCCGGTCAACTTGAAGGACGCCACCTGGATGACCACCGACAGGGTTTCCATCACGAACACACCGCCCATGATGAACAGCACGATTTCCTGGCGCACGATCACGGCGATGGTGCCCAGGGCGGCGCCCAGCGCCAGTGCGCCGACATCGCCCATGAAGACCTGCGCCGGGTAGGTGTTGAACCAGAGGAACCCCAGGCCCGCGCCGATCAGCGCGCCACAGAATACGATCAGCTCACCCGCGCCCGGCACGTAGGGAATCAGCAGGTACTCAGCGAATTTCACGTTGCCCGACAGGTAGCAGAAGATGCCGAGCGCGCCGCCCACCATCACCGTCGGCATGATCGCCAAACCGTCGAGGCCGTCGGTCAGGTTGACCGCGTTGCTGGAGCCGACGATCACGAAGTAGGTCAGCACCACGAAGCCAATGCCCAACGGGATGCTGGCGTCCTTGAGCATCGGGATGATCAGGGTGGTTTCCACGGCGCTTGGCGCAGTGGTGTACAGGAAGATCGCCGCGGCCAGGCCGAACACCGACTGCCAGAAGTACTTCCAGCGGCTCGGCAGGCCCTTGGAGTTTTTCTCGATCACCTTGCGGTAGTCATCGACCCAGCCGATGGCACCGAACAACAGGGTCACCAGCAGCACCACCCACACGTAGCGGTTGTGCAGGTCGGCCCAGAGCAAGGTGCTGATGCCGATGGACGACAGAATCAACGCGCCGCCCATGGTGGGCGTGCCGGATTTGGACAGGTGCGACTGCGGGCCGTCATTGCGCACCGATTGACCAATTTGCAGGTTCTGCAGGGTGCGGATCATCCACGGCCCCAGGAACAGCGACAAGCACAACGCGGTCAGCACACCGAGAATCCCGCGCAGGGTCAGGTACTGAAAGACCGCGAAGCCTTTGTGAAACTGTTGCAGATACTCAGCCAGCAGCAGCAGCATTAATGTTTCTCCGTACTGGAACCGCACAAGGCTGCGACGACGTTTTCCATCACCGCGCTGCGCGATCCCTTGATCAAAAGGGTTGTCTGTGGGTCTTGTTCAGCCGCCGTCAGCGCCTGGATCAACTCACCCTGAGTCGTGAAATGCTGCGCGCCGGCACCAAAGGCCGCGACGGCGTGGGCCATATTCGGGCCCACGGCGTAGAGCGCGTCGACCTTGCCGGCGGCATACGCGCCGACTTCGCGATGGCCTTGCTCGGCCCAGTCGCCCAGCTCGCCGATATCCCCCAGCACCAGCACCTTGCGCCCGGCAAAGCCGTTGAGCAGGTCGACCGCCGCATTGATGGAAGACGGGTTGGCGTTGTAGGTGTCATCGATCACGCGCATGCCGTTGCCGGCCAATTGCGCGACCGTGCGGCCCTTGACCGGCTGCACCGCGCCCAGGCCGCTGGCAATACCGGCCAGCGAGACGCCCAGGGCATGGGCGGCGGCAGCGGCAGCCAGGGCGTTGGCGACGTTATGGTTGCCCAGCAGATTCAGTTGCACCTGCGCGCTGCCTTGTGGCGTGTGCAAGGTGAAGGACGGGCAGCCACGCGCATCGGCGGCGATGCTGGAGGCGTGAAAATCCGCTGCGGCGTTGAGCACCGCAAACGTCAGCACCTTGCGACCGTCGGCGCGGATGCGCCAGGTCTCGAAGGCCTTGTCGTCGAGGTTCAACACGGCCGTACCCGACGCGTCCAGGCCTTCAAGGATTTCACCCTTGGCCTCGACGATTTTTTCCGGGCCGCCGAACTCACCGACGTGGGCGGTGCCGGCGTTGTTGATCACGGCAACGTGGGGCTTGGTCAGCGCCACGGTGTAGGCGATTTCGCCGACGCGCGAGGCGCCCAGCTCGATCACGGCGGCGGTATGTTCCGGGGCCAGTTCGAGCAGGGTCAGGGGTGCGCCGAAATCATTGTTCAGGTTGCCACGGGTGGCGAGCACCGGGCCGCGCGTACGCAGCACGCCGGCGAGCAATTCCTTGACCGTGGTCTTGCCGCTGGAGCCGGTGATGGCCGCCACGGGTTTATCGAATGCGGCACGGTTCAGCGCACCCAACTGGCCCAGGGCCAGACGGGTGTCGGCGACCAGCAGTTGCGGCAAGGCAGCGTCAGTCACTTCGTGCTCGACCAGAGCGCCAACGGCACCTTTGGCGGCCACGTCGTTCAGGTAGTCGTGGCCGTCGAAACGCGGGCCGGTCAGGGCCACGAACAGTTGCCCGGGGGTGATGTTACGGCTGTCGATACTGACGCCGTCGAAACGGCAGTCGCCGGACAGTACACGGGCCGACAGGGCCTGGGCCAGTTCGCGGAACGTCATGGCTTTAAGCATGGGCGGCCTCCCAGGCAGTCAGGGCGCGATCAGCCTCGACCAGATCGGAGAAGGCATGGCGCTCGCCGTTGATTTCCTGATAGTCCTCATGACCTTTGCCGGCCAGTACCACCACGTCGTCCGCGCTGGCGCTGGCGATCAGTTGGGCAATGGCGGCGCCACGACCGGCGATGAACGTCACGTTCGCGGGGTCTTTGAAGCCTTGGCGAATATCATCGAAAATCCGCGCGGGGTCTTCGCTGCGCGGGTTGTCATCGGTCACCAGCACGCCGTCCGCCAGGCGCTCGACAATGCCGGCCATCAGCGGGCGCTTGCCGCGATCACGGTCACCGCCACAGCCGAACAGGCACAGCAGCTTGCCTTTGGCATGCGGGCGCAGGGCCAACAGGACTTTTTCCAGCGCATCGGGAGTGTGCGCGTAATCGACCACCACCAGCGGCTGCGTGCCGCCGCCCAGGCGCTGCATGCGTCCGGCCGGGCCTTCAAGCATTGGCAGCACGTTGAGAATTTCGTCGAGGGCGTAATCCAGTCCGAGCAAGGCGCCGACAGCGGCGAGCACGTTGCTCAGGTTGAAACGGCCGAGCAAGGTGCTGCGCAGGTGGTGCTCGCCTTGCGGCGTCACCAGGGTGGCGCGCACACCTTCGTCGTTGAATTGGGCCTGACGGCAATACAGGTACGCGCTGGAATCTTCCAGGCTGTAGGTGATCAGGCGCGCTTCGCTGTGCTGCGCAGCCAGTTGCCGGCCGAAGTCATCGTCCAGGTTGATCACCCGGCACTTGAGGTCGTTCCAGGCAAACAGCCTGGCCTTGGCGGCACCGTACGCTTGCATGGTGCCGTGGTAGTCAAGATGGTCGCGGGACAGGTTGGTCATCACGGCCACATCAAAGGCCAGCGCGCTAACGCGACCCTGGTCGAGGCCGTGGGATGACACTTCCATGGCGACGGCCCTGGCCCCGGCCTTTTTCAGGTCGGCCAGGGTTGCCTGCACGGCAATCGGGTTCGGCGTGGTGTGCAGACCGCTTTGCAGCGCGCCATAAAAGCCGGTGCCCAGGGTGCCGACGATGCCGCAATGCTGACCCAGCAGGTCAAGGGCCTGGGCGACCAGTTGGGTCACGCTGGTCTTGCCGTTGGTGCCGGTGACGCCCACCAGATTGAGGTGACGACTTGGCTCACCGTAAAACCGCCCGGCGATATCCGACAGTTGTCGGGCCAGGCCCTTGACCGGAATCAGCGGCACGTCGGTGATCGGCAGCACGGTGGCGCCTTCCACTTCATAGGCAACAGCTGCGGCGCCACGCTGCAAGGCATCGGCAATATGTTCACGGCCATCGAACTTGCCACCCGGCACGGCCAGGAACAGGTCACCGGCACGGACATTACGGCTGTCCAGGGTCAGCTCGCGAATCAGCAGATCGCGGCCGGCGTGGGCAAAAATCTTGTTCAGGCTAAGAGACATCAGCCGCGCCCTCCATTGGCTTTGACAGCGGCGGCCGGAGGTGCGGCGTTGGCTTGCTGGGTCGGCGGCAGGTTGTCCGGGGTGATGTTCATCAGGCGCAGGGTGCCGGACATCACTTTGCTGAACACCGGCGCCGAGACCAGACCACCGAAGTAGCCAGCCTTGCTCGGCTCATCGATCACTACGACGATGGCGTAGCGAGGGTCACTCATCGGACCGAAGCCGGCGAACAGCGAGCGGTAGGAGTTCTCGGCGTAACCCTTGGTGCCCACCGACGTTTTACGCGCGGTACCGGACTTGCCGGCCACGTGATACGCCGGCACCTGGGCGCGGAATACACCGCGCGGCGCTTCGATCACCTGTTGCAGCATGCCCTGCATGGTCTTGGCAACTTTCTCCGGAATCACCTGGGTGGCTTTCGGTGCCTCATCGACGTGGATCAGGCTCAACGGAACCATGCGGCCGTTATTGGCCAATACAGAGAAAGCGTGAGCCAATTGGATCGCGGTCACCGACAGGCCGTAGCCGTAGGACAGCGTGGCGGTCTCGGCTTTTTTCCAGTCACGGTAGTTCGGCAGGTTGCCGACGCGCTCACCGGGGAAATCGAGGCCGGTGGGTTGGCCCAGGCCGATCTTCTGTGCCAGGTGATAGATGGTTTCGCCACCGATATCGAAGGCGACCTTGCTCATGCCGACGTTACTGGAGTTGATCAGGATACCGGTCAGGTCCAGCACCGGGCCTTCGGTGCGAGATACGTCGCGAATGGTGTATTTGCCCAACTGCAATGTGCCCGGGTACACCTCGACCTTGTCGCTGGGTTTCCAGCGTCCGGTTTCCAGGGCGGCACTCATGGAGATGGCTTTCATGGTCGAACCCGGCTCGAACACGTCGATCATCGCGCGGTTGCGCATCATCGCCGGTTGCAGGTTGCGACGGTTGTTGGGGTTGTAGGTGGGCTGGTTGACCATGGCGAGGATCTCGCCGGTCTTCACGTCCATGATCACCAGGCTGCCGGCCTTGGCGCCATTCTCGATAATCGCGTTGCGCAGCTCGCGGTTGGCCAGGTATTGCAGGCGCAGGTCAATCGACAACGCCAGCGGCTTGCCGGCCTTGGCGTTCTTGGTGACCTGGACGTCCTTGATCAGCCGACCGCGACGGTCCTTGATGACCTGGCGCTTGCCGGGCACGCCCGCCAGCCACTCATCGTAGGCCAGCTCGACGCCTTCGCGGCCGTGGTCGTCGATGTCGGTAAAGCCGACCATGTGCGCGGTGGTTTCACCGGCAGGGTAGAAACGACGAAATTCCTCGATGCCGTAGACACCGGGGACCTTAAGATCGAGCACCTGCTGGCCCTGCTCGGGCGTGAGGCCGCGCACCAGATAGATGAATTCCTTATTGGCCTGGGCTTCAAGCCGTTCGGCCAGGGCTTTCGGGTCCTGCCCCAGGGCGGCGGCCAGTTGCGGCCACCTGTCCTTGGCTACCTGCAATTCCTTGGCGTTGGCCCACAGGGTGGTCACCGGCGTACTCACGGCCAGCGGCTCGCCGTTACGGTCGGTGATCAGCCCACGGTGCGCTGGAATCGGGATATGCCGCAGGCTGCGAGCGTCGCCCTGGCCGATCAGGAAGTCACGGTCGACCACCTGCAGGTCGATGATTCGCCAGGCGATGGCGCCCACCATCAAGGCCAGCAGGCCGAGCATCAGGCGAAAGCGCCATGGGTAGAGTGCACCCTCGAGCTTCATCATGGCGCCACCATGCGCACGTCAGCCGCGCCGGGGATGTGCATTTTCAATTGTTCGGTGGCCAGCACTTCGATACGGCTGTGGGCCGTCCAGGTGCTTTGTTCCAGGATCAAGCGACCCCATTCGGCCTGCGCCTTGTCACGCACGCTCAGCTCCCCGTAGAGGGTATTGAGCAATTGACGGTTGTAGTGCGCGCTGTAGGACACCGCAATAGCGGACACCAGCACGCCGACAAACAGCAGCAACATAAAGAAGCTGCCGCCCGGCAGGGGTTTGGCGAAAAGCTTGCTCACCGCAACTTCTCCGCGACGCGCATAACGGCGCTACGGGAACGTGGGTTGGCCTTGAGTTCGGCTTCGGAGGCGAACTGCGCTTTGCCATGGACTTTGATTTTCGGCACAAAGGCTTCGAACCGCACCGGCAGGTTGCGCGGCAGGTTGTCGGACTCGCCCTTGACCAGGCGGCGCATGAACAGTTTGACGATTCGGTCTTCCAGGGAGTGGAAGCTGATCACCACCAGGCGACCGCCCACTTCCAGCGCTTCCAGAGCGGCTTCGAGGCCGGCTTCCAGATCGCCCAATTCGTTGTTGACGTGAATACGCAAGCCCTGGAACGCACGGGTCGCCGGGTTCTTGCCCTTTTCCCACGCGGGGTTGGCGACTTTCAGCACTTCGGCGAGGTCTGCGGTGCGCTCGAACGGCTGGATCTCCCGACGCTCGACCACGGCACGCGCCATGCGGCCGGCGAAGCGCTCTTCACCGTATTCCTTGAATACGCGGGCGATTTCTTCCACCGGGGCAGTGGCGATGAACTGCGCAGCGCTGACGCCACGGGTAGGGTCCATGCGCATGTCGAGCGGGCCGTCATTCATGAAGCTGAAGCCGCGCTCCGGATCGTCGAGCTGCGGCGAAGACACGCCCAGGTCGAGCAAAACCCCGGCCACCTTGCCCGCCATGCCGCGCTCGGCCACTTCGGCACCCAGCTCGGCAAAGCTGCGCTGCACAACGACAAAGCGGCCGTCTTCGGCCGCTAGCGCTTGCCCGGTGGCAATCGCTTGAGGGTCTTTGTCGAACCCGAGGAGTTTGCCATCGGGCCCGAGCTGGCTGAGTATCAGGCGGCTATGCCCGCCCCTGCCGAACGTGCCGTCCAGATAGCAGCCATCCGCGCGTACGGCGAGAGCCTCAACGGCTTCGTCAAGCAGTACGGTGATGTGGTTAAAGCCGCTATCAATAGTCACAGGATCAGATCACGCAGTTCGTCGGGCATGGCACCCGGTTGTTGAATAGCCGCCAGGTCAGCTGCGGAAACAGCATCCCAGGCATCTTCGTCCCACAATTGGAACTTGTTCAGTTGGCCGACCAGCATTGCGCGCTTGTCAAGCCTGGCGTATTCGCGCAAACGCGGAGGCACCAGGAAACGACCACTGCCATCGAGCTCGAGGTCGACGGCATTACCAATCAGCAAACGCTGCAGACGGCGGTTTTCTTCACGCAATGAAGGCAGGGCACGCAGCTTGGTTTCGATCAGCTCCCACTCATCGAGCGGGTAAACACACAAACAAGGGTCAACAGCGTCAATCGTGATGATTAACTGCCCTGAACTTCGCGAAATCAGCTCGTCACGATACCGGCTCGGCATAGCGAGACGGCCTTTTGCATCGAGACTGATTGCATTAGCTCCGCGAAACACAGGTGCGTTTCTCCAAATTTTAGCGTTTTACGTTCAAAAAACCCACTTTGTGCCACTTTCCGCCACTTGCGCACACTATAGGAATGCGCCCACCACACCGTCAAGGCGCGAATACGCGGAAAAGCCTTACAGAACGGAGATTTAGGAGCGTTAAAGGAGGAGAAATCAGAGTTCGACGGTGTTTTTGGCTAATCAAGCGTAAGTAGCTCAAAGAACTAGAGCCAAAAGTTAAAGTGATTTATTAAGAGTAAGATTTTTTTGGTATTACGAAGACGCATCTGCCAATGATTTGGCAGGGAGGGATTCTTGCGTTACTACTGGTTTTCTGCCCTGGAGTCGGACAGAAGGAAAAAGGTGGAGAGTCGATCTGTAAGCCGGGTTCTGTCTTGAACAGTCATTCGTCTACGATGGCCATCACTGGACATCTTTAGCAACCTACCCGGTCCCAGCGCGGGCCACGCCTTGGGACCCTATTTGGTCTTGCTCCAAGTGGGGTTTACCTAGCCACGAACTGTTACCAGTCGTGCGGTGCGCTCTTACCGCACCTTTTCACCCTTACCGGCACCGAAGTGCTTAGGCGGTTATTTTCTGTGGCACTTTCCGTAGGCTCACGCCTCCCAGGCATTACCTGGCACTTCGCCCTATGGAGCCCGGACTTTCCTCCCCCCCTAATTTTCATAGAGGGCAGCGACTGTCCAATCGACTCTCCGCCGAGAAGGTTAACGGCCCGGCGGCCTCAGGACAAGTATTAAAAGTGCAGCAATGCCATCACGTTCTGACGAAATGCCGGCTACCCCCCGGAACTATTCGGCTTTCTGTTTATCCAGCGCCACCTGATACAGAACATTCTTGCGCAGCCCGGTAATATCGGCTGCCAAAGCTGCCGCCCGCTTGAGCGGCATCTCCTTGAGCAGGAGGTCGAGGATGCGCATGGCTTCACTGCCGACAGCATCCTCGCTCTCCGGTGCGGTCCACCCCGCGACCAGAACCACGCACTCGCCGCGCTGCTGGTTGCTGTCGCCCTCAACGAAGGCGCGCAGCTCTTCGAGCGGCAAGCCCTTGAGGGTTTCGAACGTCTTGGTCAGTTCCCGCGCCAGCAGCGCCAGGCGATCACCGCCGAATACCAGCTCCATATCCTGCAGGCATTCAAGGATGCGGTGCGGCGCCTCATAGAAAATCAACGTGCGCGGCTCTTCCCTTACCGCCTGAAGACGCGCCCGACGCCCCACCGTCTTGGCCGGCAGGAAACCCTCGAAGATGAAGCGGTCCGATGGCAGACCTGCGGCAGATAATGCAGCAATCAGCGCGCACGCTCCGGGAACAGGCACTACAGTAATACCAGCGGCACGCGCCTGACGAACCAGGTGGTAACCCGGATCGGAAATCAGAGGCGTGCCCGCGTCGGAGATCAGTGCAACATCATCCCCAGCCAGCAGTCGGGTGATAAAACGGCTGCCCTCTTCCCGTTCGTTGTGTTCGTGGCACGCCGCCAAAGGCGTGCTGATACCAAAGTGCTGCATCAACCGCTGGGAGTGCCGCGTGTCTTCTGCCGCGATCAATTTAACCTCGCGCAGGATTTTCAGCGCCCGGGAACTGATGTCGTCCAGGTTGCCAATAGGCGTCGCCACCACAAAAAGCGAGCCGGCAGTGGAATTCAAAGGACCTGGAGCAGTCAAAACGCACACCTCGATGTTTGGCAAAAGCCGCATTGTAGCGCGTAGATGCCTTGAGAATGTGCCATCACGGCCTGCCCGTACTCGACAGCGGGTGGTCATGAACACCTTTTGCACGACCTTATTCAACGCTTTAACGCCACTAACATCGCGCCTGGGCCAGTGCTTGGGTACACTTCCACGCTAATTTGATCGGTATCAGGACACTTACATGATCGCTTGCCTGCGGCTGCTCTCCGCCCTCTGCCTCGCCGCCTTATTGGCCGCGTGTGCCAGCTCGCCCTCGTCCAGCCTTGGCGACCTTCCACGGACCCCGGACGCCAGTATCGAGCAACTGCTCGAACAGGCGACTACCGCCAAAACGCCCGAACAGGCTGCGCTGCTGCGCCTGAGCGCGGCCGACCTGGCCTACAGGCAGAACAACCCCGGCCGCTCGGCGCAGATTCTTGCGCAGGTGCCCCTGGATGCCCTCAAACCGGCCCCGCAAGTCTTTGCCAGCACCCTGGCGGCCGAACTGGCGATGGCGCGCAACCAGCCAAAGGCTGCGTTGGCCGCGCTGAACCATCCAAGCCTGCAAAACCTGAATCAACTGCCCGCAGAGCAACAGGTGCGTACCGGCACCGTGCATGCACGTGCCTATGAAGCCGATGGCCAGACCCTGGCTGCTGCGCGCGAGCGCGTGGCAATGGCGCCATTGCTCAAAGGCGATGCCGCCAGCAGCAACCACGACGCGATCTGGGCCCTGATTGCCGCACTGCCGGCAGAGCAACTGCAAGCCAGTGGCAATCCGACGCTGGACGGCTGGATCAGCCTGGCCAAGGCGGTCAAGGGTGCTGGCACCCTGGAGCAACAACAGGCGGCAATCGACACCTGGCGCGCACAGAACCCTGGCCACCCAGCCGCCGTGCAGTTGCCGACGCCACTGACCAAGCTCAAGGAACTGGCCAGCCAGCCCCTGAACAAGATCGCCGTGCTGCTGCCCCAGGATGGCCCGCTGGCCGCCGTCGGCAAGGCGCTGCGTGAAGGCTTCATGGCTGCGCACTACCAGGCTGAACAGGCCGGGCAAAAAGCGCCGGTGATCGAGTTCTACGACAGTTCGCGCTTGACCTCCCTTGATGATTTCTATGCCAAGGCTCAGGCCGCCGGCGTGCAATTGGTGGTCGGTCCGCTGGAGAAGCCGCTGGTCAAGCAGCTCAGCGCGCGTCCTCAATTGCCAATCACCACCCTGGCGCTGAACTACAGCGAAGCCGATCAAAGCCCGGCGCAGTTGTTCCAGTTTGGTCTGGCGGCTGAGGACGAAGCCCGCGAAGTGTCGCGCCGCGCCCGCGCCGACGGCCTGCACCGCGCCGCTGCGATGGTGCCTCGCGGCGAATGGGGCGAGCGTGTCTACAAGGCCTTCCGTCAGGATTGGGAAGCCAATGGCGGCACCGTGCTGGGCGTCGAGTACGTCGATCAACCGGTCGCCCTCGCCCAGCAGATCGCCGAACTGTTCCAGTTGCGCAAAAGCGAAGGCCGCGCCAAGAGCCTGCAGAACACTGTAGGCACTGACGTCGCAGCCCAGCCTTCGCGTCGTCAGGACATCGAGTTCATTTTCCTGGCTGTGCCGCCGCAACTGGCCCAGCAGATCAAGCCGACCCTGAACTTCCAGTACGCCGGCGATGTGCCGGTGTATGCCACGTCCCACGTGTTCAGCGCCAGCGGTGACAAAAACCAGTACCTGGACATGACCAACGTGATGTTCTGCGAAACACCATGGCTGCTCAACACCACTGACCCGCTGCGCAACCAGGTGGCGGCACAATGGCCGCAAGCCAATGGCAGCCTTGGCCGTCTGTACGCGATGGGCGTCGATGCCTACCGCCTGGCGCCGCGCCTGGGCCAGCTCAAGGCACTGCCGGACAGCCGCATTGACGGCCTGTCGGGCAGCCTGGGCATCAGCACCAACCAACGCGTCGACCGTCAACTGCCATGGGCGAAGTTCGTCGGTGGCGAGGTCCAGCGCCTTCCCGATACCCCACGCTGATGCCCGAGCGGTCCAGCGCACAAAGCGGCAAGGATGCCGAACTGCAAGCTCTGAATTACCTGCAGCAACAGGGTCTGCGCCTGCTGGCGCAGAACTGGTTGTGTAAACGCGGAGAGCTTGATCTGGTCATGCTTGACGGCGATACAGTAGTATTCGTCGAAGTCCGCTACAGAAAACACGCACAATGGGGTGGCGCGCTCGCCAGTATCGACGGGCGCAAACGTCAGAAGCTGATACTCGCCGCGCAGTTTTTCCTGCTCAAGGAGCATCGCTGGTCAGACGCCCCCTGCCGTTTCGACGTGGTTGCCATAGAAAGCACACGGTCTGGCAAGGCTGATCTGAACTGGATCAAAAGTGCCTTCGACAGCTGATTCGCCCGGCATCTTCACCCCACATTTTTGCTCTTTGCTTTGCGGGCTGCACATTTCTGTGCCAAACAGCCGCGCTACTTAAGGTCACACAGATGGACATGCAATCCCGAATTCGCCAGCTTTTCCAGGCCAGCATCGACACCAAGCAACAGGCGATGGACGTACTTGCACCGCACATCGAGCAAGCCAGTCAGGTCATGGTCAACGCCTTGCTCAACGAGGGCAAAATGCTTTCGTGCGGCAACGGCGGTTCGGCCGGCGATGCCCAGCATTTCTCTTCCGAGCTGCTCAACCGCTTCGAGCGTGAGCGCCCGAGCCTGCCGGCCATTGCCTTGACCACCGATTCGTCGACGATCACCTCGATCGCCAACGATTACAGCTACAACGAAATCTTCTCCAAGCAGATCCGTGCTCTGGGCCAACCGGGTGATGTGCTGCTGGCGATTTCCACCAGCGGCAACTCGGCGAACATTATTCAGGCGATCCAGGCCGCACATGATCGCGAAATGATTGTCGTAGCATTGACCGGACGCGACGGCGGCGGCATGGCCTCGCTACTGCTGCCCGAAGACGTGGAGATTCGCGTCCCGGCCAATGTCACCGCACGTATTCAAGAAGTCCACCTGTTGGCGATCCACTGCCTGTGCGATCTGATCGACAGTCAACTGTTCGGGAGCGAAGAATGACCGTTAAACGACTCAGCCTGGTGACTATTGCGCTGTGCCTCGGCATCAGCGGTTGCAGCACGGCCATCACCGCGACAAGGGATACCCCCATCCAGGACGACAGGGGCACGCGTACCTTCGGCAGCACCATTGATGACTCGCTGATCGAAACCAAGGTCAAGGTCAATGTGGCCAAAGCCGCGACCGACCTGGGCAATGGCGCCTCGCGCATTGTGGTGACCAGCTTCAACGGCGTTGTACTGCTGGCAGGACAAACGCCGCGCGCCGACCTCAAGGCCCAGGCCGAACAGGCCGCCTCGGCGGTGCAGCGGGTCAAGAAAGTGCACAATGAACTGCAGGTCATGGACCCGATCACGCTGCTGGCCATCAGCAACGACGCCCTGCTGACCACCAAGATCAAGGCGCAGATGCTCACCGACAATGCGGTGCCAGGCTCGCGGATCAAAGTGGTCACCGACAACGGCATCGTTTACCTGATGGGTCTGTTGACCCAGGCGGAAGCGACCCGCGCGTCCAACCTGGTACAGGGCGTGTCCGGCGTACAGAAGATCGTGAAGGTGTTCGAATACATCGACTGATATGAACCCGCCGCCATAAAAAAGGGCGCCGTGCATTGACTGCACGGCGCCCTTTTTAGTGGCCAGCGTTTATTGGTACTGCTGGTACGGATTGCCCTGGAACTGGTTGTTTTGTTGTGGCGCCTGCTGCTGACCGGCAGGTTGGCCGTATTGCTGACCTGGGATCGGGCCGAGGTTGACCTCGACGCGACGGTTTTGCGCCCGGCCATTCACGTCGGCGTTGCTGGCAATCGGGTTATCCGGGCCGGCACCGCGTGCGCTCAGGTTGGTCGGGCTGACGCCCTGGGAGGTCAGGTAGTTGGCCACGCTCTGGGCGCGACGCTGGGACAGGTCCATGTTCAACTGGCGACTGCCGGTACTGTCGGTGTAGCCGACGATCTGGATCGTGTTCTGGCTGAACTGCTTGAGCGAGTTGGCCAGGTTGTTCAGCGGCTGATAGAAGCTGCTGGCGATCGCGTCCGAGTTGGTGGCGAAGGTGATATTGCCCGGCATGATCAGCTTGATCTGGTCACCCTGGCGCTGCACTTCAACCCCGGTGTTGGCCATGCTTTCACGCAGTTTCTTTTCCTGCTGGTCGGCGTAGTAGCCATAACCGGCAGCGCCGGCACCGGCAACCGCCGCACCGATCAGCGCGCCCTTGCCACGATGGTTGTGGTCAATGGCGGCACCGGCCAGGGCACCGGCCAAGGCACCAAGGCCGCCGTATTTGGCGGTCTTGCTCATACCGCCCTCGGAACCACTGCTGGCCTGCCCCTGATTGCCGCTGTAGGGATTGGGAGAGGCGCAGCCGGACAAAAGGGCTACGGCGGTGGCGACAACAAGCAGACGACGCGGAGTGAACATGAAGAGAGCTCCTACTTTTGCATTCTGTGATGCAGAGGACATTGGCAACTGGCCTGTGCCGAGTTTGGATCGCGACAAATGGTAAAGATTCCGTTGCGGCTCACCGAGGTGCATCGAGGGCAACCCGTTCTTGTCGCTTTACAGACCGTAGCAGACCCAGGCTGAACGCGGCCTGCGGTTTTGCTGCAACGCTGCGCGCAAGGCGATACCGTTTTCGGACGAATGTCGCCAGAATAATTGCGCGATGAAACCGGTTGTCCCCCTCCCCCTTTTCCGCTAACCAATCAATCTTAACGCCTGCGCCCGCGCCACGGCCTGCGTCCTGCGCTCCACCCCCAGCTTGCTGTTGATATGGCTCGCATGGGTCTTGACCGTGTGCAGGGAAATAAACAGCCGGTTGCTGATCTCCTGGTTCGAGCAGCCCTGGGCGATCAATTGCAGCACCGCCAACTCTCGGCTGCTCAGGGTTTCATGAGCAGGCGTGGCGTCTGGCGCCAGCGTTGCCGGCAGCAGCGCCAGCAAGCTCTGATTGAGTACGCCGTGGGCGTCTTTGCCCAGTTGCTCGCGCATCCACTCCGGGTACGCGTCCAGCAGTCGCTGGAATGGCAGCAGCGCGCCGCCCGCCCCCGCTTCGAGCGCACGCGACAGTACCGGCCGCGCCTTGACTTCCTGGCCGCAGTCGAGCAGCAATTGCGCCTGCTGGGTCAGCGCCAGCAGGGCGATCATCTGCCGCCCGCTGTCGTGGGCGTGTTGCGCCAGATCGTCGAGACGTTGCAGTGCGGCATCGGGCTGATGGCGGATCGCATCGAGGGTGGCCTGCTGCAGCTCGATATGCTGCGCCAGGTGCGGATGAAATTCCGGCGCAGCGGCCGCCTGCTCACCGCTGTAGGTTTGCGCGAGCCGCGCCAGCCAGGCTTCGGCCAGGTCAGTGCGGCCCTGGGCCAGCCACAGTTCGCATTTGATCAGGGTGATCATTGCCAGGTAGTAGATCGGCGGCACGTCCCAGATATGCATCAGGCGCTCGGCCTCGGCCAGCTCGGCAAAGGCCTTGGCGAAATCCGCGCGGCGCCCTTCGAAACTGGCGATCACACAATGACCGATCAGTACGCTGATATCGCGGCACGCCCGCGCCTCGGTCAGGCCGGCGCGCAGGCGCGCGATACCGGCGTCGGGCTGATTACGCATCAGCAGTAGATACCCTTCGTACAACGACAGCCGCGCGCGCACCGCATACAACCGTTGCGGCGCAAGGCCGTTCAAGCGCTGCAGCCCCTGGTGCACTTCATCAAGGGCCCGCAGGACCTCGCCGCGCGCCTGCAATACCCGCGCGCGGTCGTAATGGGCCAGCGCCTCGAACAACGGGTTGCCGACGCGTTGCGCCAGCTCCAGGGACTCTCGGTTCAGACCACGGGCACGCCACAGATCGGCGTCGACGATGGCCAGGTTGGACAGCGTCGACAGGCACATCAGACGCTGGCCATAACGCCGCTGCGGAAGGCTTTCCAGCGCTTCACTGCAATAACGCTGGGTCAACTCGCGGTCGCCCCGACCCCGAGCGATGATCCCGCTCAGCGCCAGCCACTGCGCCAGCATCGACCTTTGCGCCGTGGCCGACGGCGCCGGCAGAAAGCGGCTGAGGTAGCTGGACAATTCTTCCGCCGCATCCAACTGGCAGGCCAGGCCCAATGCCCAGCTGTACAGCACGATCAGGCGCGGCGTGCTGATCAGCAGGCTGTCGGGCAGGTCCATTTTCCAGCGCAGCAACATGCCGATATTCTGCTCGGCCAATAGCTGTTCTTCGGACAGGTTCTGCACCAGATTGGCCGCTACATCCAGATGGCCCGCGCGCAGCGCCTGCTCCACGGCCTCGTCGATCAAGCCCTGGGCATTGAACCAGCGACAGGCACGCAGGTGCAGGCTCGCCGCCGGCAGCACGGCGGCACTGGCACGCCGGGTGCGCAACAGGTCGGAGAACAAATGGTGATAGCGGTACCAGTGGCCCTGATCGTCAAGCGGGACGAGAAACACCTGGTGCGATTGCAGGTAGCGCAGGATTTCCGCGCTGTCGTGGGCTTCGCGCACGGCGTCGCACAGTTCGCTGCAGAAGCGTTCCTGGGGGGCGGTATCGAACAAAAAGGCCTGCACTTCAGGCGGCAGGCAGTCGATCACCTCTTCGAGCAGGTAGTCGCGAATCAGCCCCTCGCCGCCGTGCAGACTCTGCGGCAACGCCTCTTCGCTGCCGGCTTCGGACGCGGCCAGCAGCCAGAATCGCAGGCCGGCCACCCAGCCTTCGCTGCGGCGAATCAGGTTCTCCAGCGCCTCGCCGCGCAGTGAGCTGCTGTGGTGGTCCAGTACTGCCAGGGATTCGGCATGGGTCAGGCGCAGATCCTGCTCGTTGAGCTCCAGCAAGTGCCGGGACAAACGCAATCGCGCCAGGTGCCAGTCGGGACGCTGGCGACTGGTGACCAACACCACCAGGCCCTCGGGCAAGTGGTTGAGGAAAAATTGCAGGCAGCGGTCCAGCACCGGGCCCTGGGCCAGATGGTAGTCATCCAGCACCAGCAACAGCGGCGCACCGGTGGACAGGTGCAGTGCAAGCTCATCGAGCAGGCCGTCGAGCCATTCTTCGAAGGCGAAGGGCTGATGACGCTGGCGCATTTTCAGCAGGCCAAGGGACTGGGCGCCAATGTGCGGGAAATAGTGCTGCAAACCTTCGAGTAGCCGTTCGAGGAATCGGCCCGGGTCACTGTCCCTCGCGCTCAATCCCAGCCACAGGCTCTGCCAATGGGGCGGCAACGCCTGGCAGAACTCCACCGCCAACGAACTCTTGCCAAACCCCGCAGGCGCGCTGACCAGCAGCAACCGCCCTTCGAGCCCCGCGCTCAGCCGTTCGCACAAGCGGGGTCGCGGCACGTAGCCGTCAGGCAGCGGAGGCCTGTAAAAGCGACCTTCCAGAGGCGGCATGACCGCATTGGCAGGCCCCTGGATTCGGGACAGATCAGTCATCGCCGGGCTCTTGTAGAAGGCTGTTGTCGGCATTGCAGATGTCCGCAGACTAGCGGTAAAAGCGCCTGCCTTGTAGATCTTTGCAACATTTGCCTTAAAAAGAACTGCGACAAGAAATGTGAAAGGGGCTTGCTCCCAATGGCGGCGGATCAGTCAACAGATGTACCGACTGATCCAACGCCATCGGGAGCAAGCCCCCTCCCACAGTGGTTACCGTTACCGCTTAGCGAACACCATCCTGACGCAGAGCCGCCGGAGTGAAGTCGCTGGTGGTGGCGGTGAAGCCGAAGTCATAGGCCTGTTTCTCTTCGTTCTTCATGCCCAGCGCGAGGTAGCGGCCGGACTGCAGGTCGTAGAGGGTTTCCAGGGCGTACCACGGCACTTGCTTGTCGTAGTAGTTCTCGGCATGGGCCTCGGCGACGCGCCACAGTTGGCCACGCCCGTCGTAATGGTCGATCACCGCAGCCTGCCAGGTGTCTTCGTCGATGAAGAAGTCACGCTTGGCATAGATGTGGCGCTGGCCTTCCTTCAGGGTGGCGACCACGTGCCAGACACGGCGCAGTTCATAACGCGTCAGGTCCTGGTTGATGTGGCCGGCCTTGATGATGTCGGCGTACTTGAGCTTGGGGTCGTCGATCTTGTAGCTGTTGGAGGCGATGTAGATTTCTTTCTTGCCTTCCAGCTTCCAGTCGTAGCGATCCGGTGCGCCGTTGTACATGTCGAGGTTGTCGGAGGTACGCAGGCCGTCGGCGGCAGTGCCCGGCCCGTCATAGGACACTTGCGGCGCCCGGCGCACGCGGCGCTGACCGGCGTTATAGACCCACGCCGAACGCGGCTCCTTCACCTGGTCCAGGGTTTCGTGCACCAACAGCACGCCACCGGCCAGACGCGCCGGCGCGGTCACTTGCTGCTTGAAGTAGAACAACACGTTGCCCGGGTTTTTCGGGTCGAAGTCCTTCATCTTGTCGCGGAACACGAACTGGTCGCGGAAATACACCAGGCTGTAGGAACCGTTGGTTTGCGGCGTAGCCTGGGTGACCAGACGCGTCACGCTGCCACCGCGATAGCGGGTGATGTGGTTCCAGATCACCTCAACGCCGGTCTTCGGAATCGGGAACGGCACGGCCGTTGAGAAGTTTTCCAGGCCGTTGCCGCCGGACACCAGGTTGGTGGTGGTAGCGTTCTTCTTGATCGCGGCGAACACATCAGCCGGCACGGTGGCGCCACGATGGGTCGGGTAAACCGGCATTTTGAAAGTTTCCGGGTAGCGCTTGAACATCGCGTACTGCCCCGGCGCCAGCTTGTCCTTGTACTGCTCGACGTTCTGCGCGGTGATGGTGAATTGTGGTTGCTCACTGGCGTAGGGGTTGGCCAGGAAACCACGGGCATCGACCGCACCGGCGTTGGTTGGCATGGGCGACCATTTCGGAATGGTGCCGGCTGCGTTACCGGCCATTTCGGCGCCCATTGGCGTCAGGCTTGTGCCCAGCTTGGCGGCTTCATCCGCCGAGACGGCCGCCATGACGTGGCTCGCCATGATCGACAGCCCCAGCACCCCGATGTGCAACAGACTTTTGCTTATTTTCATGTTGTTGTTCTTCCTGAAAATGCATGCCGCTTGGAAAAGTGTGCTTAGAAGTTGGCGCCGAAGCTCAAGGCCACGAAGTCGCGGTCATCCACGGTGCTGAACTTGCCACCAAAGAAGTTGGTGTAGGCCAGGCTCGCGGTGTAGGTGTTCTGGTACTCGGCATCCAGGCCCAGGCTGACCGCCTTGCGACCTTCTTCAAAGTTGCCGCCAGGGCCCGGGGAGTAACCCTTGACGTCATGGGACCAGGCCACGTTCGGCTTGAGGTTGACCCCGGCGAACACATCCGGGTATTCCCAGATGGCGCGTGCGCGGTAGCCCCAGGAGGTGGCGGTGGTGTAGCCGTCGTTGCTGCAGTTGGTGTTCAGGCCGGCCGCATTGGGCAGACCGGCGCCGTTGGCGGTGGAAGCGTTGAGCGCATTGCAGAAGCCGCCCGGCAAGGTGCCCGGGCCGAAGACCGGATCACGGCCATAACGGGCCTGGGACTTGCTCTCCAGCCCGCCCACATGGGTTACACCGATTTCACCGACGGTGGTCAGGCGGCTGGCGCCCATCACTTGGTCGAAGAAGTGCGTGAAGGTGGTCTGGAACTGCGTCACTTCCTTGCGGTTGTAACCGTGCAGGTCCTGGCCCGGGCTGCCCTTGAGCACGGACGCATTGCCAAAGCCCGGAATCGGCGTGACGCCGGCGAACAGAATGTCGGTGGTGCTCAGTTGCACCGGTGCATTCGGACGGTAGCTCAGCTCACCGCTCCAGGCGGTGCCGGTAGGCAGCGTGGTGGAGAAGCTCAGGCCGTAGAGACGGATATCTTCCGGGTATTCGACGAAGTAGTTGGAACTGCCCGCCACGATCAGCGGACGCAGTGCCGCCAGCGGCCCCAGTGGTCGAGTGAACGCCGACGCCGGCGCGCCCTGGGCGCTGAAGATCGGCGCACGGCTGTGGTAGTTCATGAAGTACGCGCCGAACTCGGTGTCCAGCGGCTCGAAGTTGTAGTGCATGGCCATGCCGAACTGGCCGCTGTCGCGCGCATCACGGTCCGGCCCACGGCGCACCAGCACGCCCTCGCCGTTGACGTCCACGCCCAGCGCATTCAGGGTCGGCAATGCTGCGCCCGGAATGGTCGAGCGCTTGTTCAGCACGCGCAGGTTATTGCTGCAGCCGTCGGAAATCACGTCAGGCTGGGAGAAGAAGGTGCCGCAGTTATCGGTAACGGTCTGGTCCCATTCCAGTTGGTAAAACGCTTCGGCCGACAGGTTGTCGGTGAGTGTCTGGGACACATAGAACATGTTGACCGGGATCAGGCCTTCCTTGATCTCGGCGCCCGGACGACGGAACGCAGACACGTCGATCGGGTTGATGGAGTTGATGCCGCCGCCGATGAAGGTACTTTCACCCCAGCTCACCACCTGCTTGCCGAACCGCACGTTACCCGGCTGATCGGCAATGCTGTAGTTGTGGTAGATGAACGCATCGAGAATCTGCCCGCCCGAGGACTTGGCGCCCTCTTTGCGGTTGTTGTCACTGATGTCCTTGAATGGCCGGCTTTCGTCTTTGAGCTCGAAGTCATACCAGTATTTGCCACGCACAAACACGCCGGTATCGCCGTATTTCAGTTCCAGGTCGTGAATGCCCTTGAAGATCTTCGAGAAGGTCTCGCCGCGCTTGAAGTTCAGATGGCCGTCATCGGACGTCTGGGACAAACCCCGGCCGCCGTTGTTGGCGCCGATCAGGTCACGATTGGCCTTGGCAGTGGACCAACTGGCGCCCACGGACAGCGACGAGTCAAAGCTCCCTTCGATTTCACCGATATTGAAACTGACGCCGAATGCAGGCCCGGCGAGCGTAGAGGCGAGACTGACGGCCAGGGGCAGTTTTGCCCGGCGCCAGAACTGGTTTACTGAGGTCATCGACGCTACTCCATGTGCATTATTGTTATGGCAGTGAGTTTTTTCGTTGATGCGTGTAACGGCCGGAATACAACGATTCCAATGCCGCCCGGCAACCAGGCCCCCATGGCCTGAAGTGCAACATCCTTGAAAAACTCTGTGAGTGACTATAGCCAGCAGGGCATACCGCTTGATCCCTCTAAAGTGTGATTTGCATCACCAACCCGTCTGCCACAGTCCTTTCGCCACGTCGGCGAAGGCCGACGCGGGAAGGATGGCTGAAAATCGGCAAATCACAAGTAAAGCCGCAAGATAGAGCAGTGCCGTGCCCGAACGGGCACGGCGAACGCACTCAGAGGGTGGACAGGAACGTGCTGTTGTTGGCCTGCCATTCGATGATGTCGACGCGGATACGTTTTTTGTCGAGTTTGCCGACGCTGGTCTTGGGAATTTCCGTAACAACGGCGATCTGGCTCGGAATCGCCCACTTGCTCAGGTGGCCCAATTCCACGAACGGCTTGAGGTGTTCCTTGAGTTCGCGCGCGCCAATCTCATGGCCATCGCGCACCACCAGCAACGCAAACGGGCGCTCGCCCCACTGTGGATCGGCGATGCCCACCACGGCGACTTCGCGCACCGCCGGGTGACGGCTGACCAGGTCTTCGAGGGCCAGGGACGAGACCCACTCGCCGCCGGTCTTGATCACATCCTTGATGCGGTCGCGAATATCGATCACGCCAAACGCGTCCAGGGTGGCCACGTCGCCGGTGTGCATCCAGCCGCCGGCCCACAGCTCGGCGCCCTTTTGCGGCTCGTTGAAATAGCCTTCACTGAGCCACGGCGCACGCAGCACCAGTTCGCCCTGGGACTCGCCATCGGCGGGCAGAAAGTTGCCATCGGCGTCGACAATCGCCGCATCCACCAGTGGCCCCGGCACACCGGCCTTGATGCGATAGGTGGTGCGTTCATCTTCGCTGCCGGCCATCAACTCATCGTTGAGGTGGGCGCAGGACACCAGCGGCCCGGTCTCGGACATGCCATAGGCGGCAGTCAGCTGAATGCCCCGCGCCTTGGCCGCTTCATACAGGGTGCGGTTGAGGGCGCTGCCGCCGATGACGATTTTCCAGCCGCCAAAGTCCACGTCCTGGGCAGCCTTGGCGTTGAGCAGCATTTGCAGAATGGTCGGCACACAATGGGAGAAGGTAACGCGCTCCTTGTGCCATAACTCCACCAGGTATTCCGGGTCGTAGCGGCCGGGGTACACCTGCTTCAAACCGAGCATGGTCGCCACGTATGGCAGGCCCCACGCATGCACATGGAACATCGGTGTGATCGGCATGTACACGTCGCTGGTGCCCAGCAGGCGCACGCTGTCGACGCTGCCCATGATGGTCGCCACGCCAATGGTGTGCAGCACCAGTTGGCGATGGGTGAAGTACACACCCTTGGGATTGCCGGTAGTGCCGGTGGTGTAGAAGGTGGTAGCGACCGAGTGTTCGTCGAAATCCTCGAAGGTGTACGTGGGGCTGGCAGCGGCCAGCAGGGTTTCGTACTCGCCTACCAGGTTGGGCAACTCTGCGGTGTGGGCGTCGCCGTCGGTGAGCAGCAGGGTCTTGTCCACCGTGGTGAGCTGCCCGGCGATGGCCTGGTAGAGCTCGACGAACTCGCTGTTGACCAGCACGAAGCGGTCCTCGGCATGGTTCATGGTGTAGAGGATCTGTTCCGGCGACAGGCGCACGTTGATGGTATGCACCACCGCGCCGATCATCGGGATGGCGAACATGCATTCCAGGTAGCGGTGGCTGTCCCAGTCCATCACTGCGACGGTGTCACCGGCCCTGACCCCGGCGTCGGTGAGCACATTGGCCAGCCGCGCGACGCGTTCGATCAGCGTCGGGTAGGTGTAGCGCAGTTTGTCGCGGTAGATGATTTCCCGGGTCTTTTCGTAGCGGGTGCCGGACATCAACAGGCGTTTGATCAACAACGGGTATTGGTAAGCGCCTTCGGCGGGTGGGATAACACGGGTCTGCAACATACGAATCCCTTTTTATGACTGCACGGTCTTGGCTTGAAGACTTGCACTGTAGAGACCTTGTGTTTCAACCAAATCAGCCAAAGGAATGATTTGCAGAGCGCTGCAAATGCTAGCTTTGCGCCAGCAGTTGAGGCGCTCAAGCGGGTTATTTCACGCTGGTAAACGCCAATTTCACCCCAATCGCAATCAACACCGCGCCCATCGTCCGATCAAACCAGTGGCCCATCCGCGCAAACCCCGCGCGCACGCGCTGCTGACTGAACAGCATCGCCACCAGGCAGAACCACAACGCGGTCGCTACGGCCAGGTACACGCCGTAACCGGCCTGGATCGCCAACGGTGTGTGCGGGTTGATCACCACGGTGAACAACGAGAGGAAAAACAACGTGGCCTTGGGGTTCAAGCCATTGGTCACGAACCCGGCGGTAAACGCTCCACGCGGCGTGCGCTCGCCCACTTCTCGGTGCAACTCGCCTTCGGCCGGCGGTTTGGCCGGCTGTGCGCGTAGGGCCTTGAAGCCGATGTACAGCAGGTAGGCCGCCGCCGCCCATTTGAGCGCGTTGAACAGCACGATGGATTGGGACACGATCAAGCCAATGCCCAGCAGCGAGTAACCCACGTGCAGGAAAATCGCCGAACCGACACCCAGCGCAGTCCAGGTTCCGGCGCGACGGCCGTGGGTCACGCTTTCGCGCACCACCACGGCGAAGTCAGGGCCAGGGCTGGCCACCGCCAACAGGTGAATCAGAGCCACGGTCAAAAACTCGGCGAGGTACATGTTCGCTCCCTTTACGTAACGGATTATTTCATCTGATAGTCTCGGCAGAGTACGCCTTCGAACTTCGTCGCAAAAGGTACAGTTGAGCATGAACAATCGCCGCGCCGTCTTCCTCGATCATCCTTCCCTCGACCTGGGCGACCTCGACCTCAGCGGTTTGCAGGCCTGCTTCAGCGACCTGCAGCTGTTCGAGCGGACCACCGCGCAGAATCTGATCGAGCGCCTGCAGGATGCCCAGGTCGCCATCAGCAACAAGGTCGCGCTCGACGCCGACACGCTGGCCGCCTGCCCCGAGCTCAAGCTGATCCTCGTAGCGGCCACCGGCACCAACAACGTTGACCTTGCGGCCGCCAGCGCCCACGGCATCACCGTGAGCAACTGCCAGGGCTACGGCACGCCGTCGGTGGCGCAGCACACGCTGATGCTGCTGCTCAACCTGGCCACGCGCCTGCAGGACTATCAGCGCGACGTGGCCGCCGGCAAATGGCAGGCGGCCACGCAGTTTTGCCTGCTGGACCATCCGATTGTCGAGCTGCAAGGCAAAACCCTCGGCCTGCTCGGCCATGGCGAACTGGGCGGCGCCGTTGCGCAACTGGCCGAAGCCTTTGGCATGCGCGTGCTGCTGGGCGCCATTCCTGGCCGCCCTGCCCGAGCCGATCGGGTGCCGCTGGATGAGTTGCTGGCGCAGGTCGACGCGCTGACCCTGCACTGCCCGCTCAACGAGCACACCCGCAACATGATCGGCGCTCGCGAGCTGGCGCTGCTCAAGCCCGGCGCGTTGGTGGTCAACACAGCGCGCGGCGGTTTGATCAATGAACAGGCGCTGGCCGACGCGTTGCGCAGCGGCCATCTGGGCGGTGCCGCCACGGATGTGCTGAGCGTGGAGCCGCCGGCCAATGGCAACCCGCTGCTGGCCGGCGATATTCCTCGGTTGATCGTCACGCCGCATAACGCCTGGGGCAGCCGCGAGGCGCGCCAGCGCATCGTCGGCCAACTGGCGGAAAACGCCCGAGGCTTTTTCGACGGCGCCCCGCTGCGGGTCGTCAGTTGATAGACTGCGCCCTTTTTTCAAGGAGCAGACCATGGATCCGCGCAGTGAAGTGCTGCTTCGCCAGCCCGAACTTTTTCAAGGCAACCTGCTGCTGGTCGGTTTGCCGGCTGACGACTTGCTCGGTCGTCTGCCCAATGCCCACGGCTGGTGCTGGCACGCCGGTGACCAGGCGGCGCTCGACGCACGCTTCCCGGAGCGCAGCGCGTTTGGCGTGAATGTACCCGAGCGCGCGTTCGACGCGGCGGTAATCTTCCTGCCCAAGTCCAAGGACCTCACCGATTACCTGCTCAATGCGGTGGCCGCACGCCTGCCCGGCGCCGAGCTGTTTCTGGTGGGAGAGAAAAAAGGCGGTATCGAAAGTGCCGCCAAGCAGCTGGCCCCATTCGGCAAACCGCGCAAGCTGGACAACGCACGGCATTGCCAACTGTGGCAGATCACCGTGGTCAATGCGCCGCCGGCCGTTGAACTGGAAAGCCTGGCACAGGTGTTCGAGGTGCCGCTGGCCGAGGGCCCGCTGAAAGTGGTCAGCCTGCCAGGCGTGTTCAGCCACGGGCGCCTTGATCGCGGCACCGAGTTGCTGCTGGCGCATCTGGACAAGCTGCCGAGCGGCCATCTGCTGGACTTCGGTTGCGGCGCTGGTGTGCTGGGGGCTGCGGTCAAGCGTCGCTACCCGCACAACAGCGTGACGATGCTGGATGTAGACGCCTTCGCCACCGCCAGCAGTCGCCTCACCCTGGCGGCCAACGGCCTGGAAGCCGAGGTGCTGACCGGCAACGGAATCGACGCCGCGCCGATGGGTTTGAATGCGATCCTGAGCAACCCGCCGTTTCACGTCGGCGTGCACACCGATTATTTCGCCACCGAGAACTTGCTGCGAAAAGCGGCAAAACACCTGGCAAAAGGTGGCGAACTTCGCCTTGTCGCCAATAGCTTCCTGAAGTATCAGCCGCTGATCGAAGAGCACCTGGGCATCTGTGCGGTGAAGGCCGAGGGCAACGGTTTTCGCATTTACCGCGCCAAGCGTCCCTAACGGGCGTTTGAAAAAGAAGGCTTGCCGAATGTGTCCTGGCTAGGCAGAATCCGCTCCGTCCTAGGGGAGTAGTCTCCCACGAGTTCAATCTCGTCCGGCATACGTCAACATACTTGGTCAACAGACCATGGCGTATGCGACCCAGGAGTCCGCACAGACGGACCGGGGTTTGACAAGACCTATGACACGCACACCTTACCCGGGGCGGGAAGGCTGTTCGTGTCATAGCCGTGTCGACCCGCCCCTGGAACCTACCTGATGCTGGATTCTCTGCTCGTCCCCACCGCAATCGTTGCCTTGGCCGAAATTGGCGACAAGACGCAACTGCTCGCGCTCATCCTTGCCGCACGCTTTCGCAAACCCTGGCCGATCATCGCCGGCATCGTCGCCGCGACCCTGGCCAACCATGCGGCCGCCGGTGCCGTAGGCGCCTGGTTTGGCAGCTTTTTCTCGGACGCGGTGCTGCACTGGATTCTCGCCGCAAGCTTCTGTGCCACGGCCTTGTGGACGCTGGTACCGGACAAACTCGACGATGACGAGGCCAGCACCACGCGCAAGTTCGGACCGTTTCTGACCACGCTGATTGCGTTCTTCCTCGCGGAGATCGGTGACAAGACGCAGATCGCCACGGTGATGCTGGCGGCGCAGTACCCGGAGCTATGGCTGGTGATTATCGGCACGACCCTGGGCATGTTGATTGCCAACGTACCGGTGGTGCTGGCGGGGAATTTTGCCGCGGAGAAACTGCCACTGACCCTGATTCGCCGGTTGGCAGCGACGGCGTTTTTCATCCTGGCGATTGTGGCGGTGTACAAGGCCATGCAAAGCAGCGGGTGGATCTAGCGCCAAATGTGGGAGGGGGCTTGCTCCCGATTGCGGTGCGTCAGCCTGGTATGCCTTGGCTGATCCACTGCTACCGGGAGCAACCCCCCTCCCACACTCAGGTCTTCATCAGCGTTGGAACATCAGGATTTTTTGGCCTGTTGGTACAGCGGCATCACTTTCGGAATGGCCGCCTGCAGCGAGGCGATCCGGCTATCGGAGGCCGGGTGAGTGCTCATGAACTCGGGCGGTGAGCCTTCGGAAGCCTTGGCCATCTTGTTCCACAGCGTGATCGCCGCGTTCGGGTTGTAGCCGGCGCGGGCCGACAGTTCCAGGCCGATCAGGTCGGCTTCGTTTTCATTGCTGCGGCTGTTGGGCAAGGTCATGCCGTAGTTGGCCACGGTATCGGCCAGCGCCAGGCTGTCCTGGCCCAGGCCGAATATCGCACCGGCGCCTTGCTTGGCCATCTGGATGCCATAGGCCTTGGACATGGCTTCACGGCCATGCTCGCGCAAGGCGTGGGCAATTTCATGGCCCATCACTGCGGCCAGCTCGTCATCGGTGAGCTTGAGATTGTCGATCAATGCGCTGTACACGAAGATTTTGCCGCCAGGCCCGCAGTTGGCGTTCATCTCGTCGCTCTTGATCAGGTTCACTTCCCACTTCCACTGCGCCGCATCCGGACGGAAGGTGGGCGCCTGGGCGATCAGCCGATTGGCAATCGCCTGCACGCGTTTGGCGTTGGCACTGGTTTTGTCCACCAGGCCTTTGCCACTGGCTTCGCCCAACGTCTGCTGGTAGGACTGGGCATACATCTGGTCGACTTCCTGACTCGACAGCATGCTGAACATGTATTGCTTGCGCTCAACCCCCACGGCGCCGCCGCTGGTGGTGTTGACCGACTGACACCCGGCCAGCAGCATGGCCGCCGCCAATACACTTACTGCCAATGACTTTTTCATGCGAGACGCTCCCTGAAAACATGGCGCGTATCGTAGGCCCTCGTGTGTATCCGCGCCAGATACACACGACGTTTAACTGCTGTATTTCCGATACATCCCACAAGAGTGTACCGACGGCAGCAACTGTCAGGCCGGGGTCAGGCACTCCGGGCCGTTGAGCTTGGGATCGTTGACCATATTGGCCAGGACCCTTTCGCGCAACGCGGTGGGCTCACTGGCCAGCAGCGCCTGCAATACGTGCAACGGGGTCTCGGGATCGAGCCACGCCGCCTGGCCCGCAGCATCCAGGATCAGCGGCCGGCGCTGGCTTTGCGCGGCCTGGGTGACCACCGCAGTGCTCAGCCACACCTGTTCCTGCACCGGGTAGGCTTCCCAGATCGCCGCGAAAAACAGCGTCGAGCCCTCCCCCGGCGTCAACCAGTACGGGCGTTTGCGCTGGGTACCGCGCCATTCGTAAAAACCGTTGGCCGGCAGCAGGCAGCGACGCTGGCGAAACGCCTCGCGGAACATCGGTTGCTCCGCCAGGGTTTCGGCGCGGGCATGGGCCGGCGTGCGGGAAAGATCAGTCAGCCACGGCGGGGTCAGGCCCCAGCGGGCACGCGCCAGGGTGCGCTGGCCTTCGCTCTGGCGCTGGATCAGCACTGAGTCATTCGGGGAAATGTTCCACTGGGCCTGCTGGTCCGCCGGAAAGCCCGGCAGGGCGGCAAAGCCGGGATTCCAGCGAAACAGGGCATAACGTCCACACATGGGGCAACACGACTCTTGGGGTAAACCGACCGACAGCCTAACAGACCAGCACGTCAGGAAAGCTGTCGGGTTCATCACCGGGCAGGGGCTGCGCGCCGATATAGGCGGTGATCAGCTCACGGGCATAGGCAGCGTGATCATTATCGACCTCCAGACCCAGCAGGCCGAAAATCGGCAACTCGCCAGTGCCCCCGAGCAGATGGCGCCCCACCAGATGTGCCTCGATGCCCTCGCTGGCGAGCATCTGTTGCAGCAACTCGCCTTCCATGAGGTTTTCCGGTTCGTAGATTCGCTGCATGGGCGTGCCTGCTATTCGTTCTCGGCGTGGACTTCAAGCATCCATTCATGGCCATCCGTTTGCAGGATGAAATTGATCGGTCGGCAACAGACCGGGCAATCCTCGATATAGCGCTGATCGCCACCGGAAAGATCCAGCACCGCCTCCGCCGGCTCACCACAATAAGGACAATCATACGGTTCAGTTTCCAGCATCGCAGTCTCCCAGGTGACTTGTGCGTATAATCGCCGGTCTATTGACAGGGCTATTGATCGGCCGGGCCAATTACCCGCGCCGCACCCTGGTATTTCCTCTACTTATCCTAGCCGTTTCCAACAAGAGAGCATGATGGGCGAATTCGATACCATCCGACCTTACAACGACAGCGAAGTCCCGGCAGTGCTGGCACGTCTGTTCAGCGACAAGGCCTTTCTGGACATCCTGACCCACTTCCGCTTCCCCCGCTTCGCCGGCACCCTGGGCTGGCTGCTCAAGCCGATGATTGCCCGCAAGCTGCGCCGTGAATTCGCCGGCGTCACCACCGTGGCCACGCTGCAGGACAAGGTCGAGTACTACGTCGACCACACCATCGACCGCGCGACCGACGGCGTGACCTACACCGGCGTCGAACAGCTCAAGTCCGGCACCGCGTACCTGTTCCTGGCCAACCACCGCGATATCGTGATGGACCCGGCGTTCGTCAACTATGCCGTGTACCACGCCGGTCTGCCGACGCCACGCATCGCCATCGGTGACAACCTGCTGCAAAAGCCGTTTGTCAGCGACCTGATGCGCCTGAACAAGAGCTTCATCGTGCACCGCTCGATCACCGGGCGAAAGGAAAAGATGGCGGCGTATCATTTGCTGTCGGCCTACATCAATCATTCGATCCGCAATGACTGCCAGTCCATCTGGATCGCCCAGGCCGAAGGCCGCGCCAAGGACGGGGATGATCGCACTGAATCGGCGATCCTCAAGATGTTCCACGTGAGCCGCAAGGATGAGCCGTTTGCCGAGGTCATCCAGTCGTTGAACCTGACGCCGGTGTCCATCAGCTACGAGTACGACCCCTGCGATACCGCGAAGGCGCGCGAGCTGTATATCCGCGCCACCACCGGCACCTACAGCAAGGCGCCGGGCGAGGACGATGTGAGCATCGCGCTGGGTATCACCGGCTACAAGGGCCGCGTGCACATCAACTTCGCACCGCCGATCACCGAGCGCTTCGAGGACACCAAGCTGCTGGCCGTGGAAATGGACCGGCAGATTCTCGGCGGTTATCGGTTGTTCCCGGTGCATTACCTGGCGTATGCGCAGTGGGCCGATGCAGACCCGCAGTTGCAGGTGCCGACCGCGGCTGAAGTCTTCCCGGCCGATGAGCTGGCCAAGGCGAAAACGGAATGGGAAAGGCGTTTGAATGAGTGCCCAGCGGAACACCGGCCCTACCTGGTGACGCAGTACGCAACGCCGGTGCGCAACCAGTACCGCGTCAAAGCCGGAATCCCTCTGTAAGCACCTTCACACAGGGGGTATTGCAGTGATCTTAAAAATGGGTGCTGAGCCAGGACAGGACCAGCGCCAGCCCGAGACCTGCAAACCCTATACGGTAAGCCAGGCGATGCGCCCGCTCGATGCGCACATCCAGAAACAGCATGGGTTGGTCGATCGCGCGCTCTTCGCTCTGGGCGGTGAGGTCGGCCATTGCGCGCTGCTCGCAAAAACGCGCAACGAACAGCAGCGCCGCCGCGAGGCCGGCCAGCAATAGAGCCATGACATTGATCAACAGTGCGGGCAGCGCCATCGCAAACCTCGGTGAACCCATACGCTGATATCCATTCGGACACACCTGAACGGTAGTGGCGCCCTGCGCCTGTAACGATCCCGTCCACTTGCGATTAATGTATCGAGTAATTTACAGCGTCACCTGAACGTCACCTTAACAAGCCATTCTGTTGCCCTTCGAACGCCCGGGAGCTTGTCATGTTGCATGCGCAGAACCAGGACCGGTTGTATCTGGTCGCCCAAAGTGATGAACAGGAGGCGCTGATCGGCAGCTTGGCGTTCAACGTTCAGGACCGCCACTGGCTGGTGTATTGCGCCCTGGGCGGGCATCAACATGCGGATTGGCCGGAGATGGATCTGCTCACGGGCGTGAGCATGCTGGACTTCCACGTCGACAGCGCCGCGTGAAGAAACGCCCGGCGAAAAAAAACCGGGCTCAGCGATGAGCCCGGTTTTTTTGTGAACGGCTTACTGCTGCGAGCTGAGCAACTGGCCGATGCTGGGGTCCTTGAACAGACGGGTCAGCGCGTCGCTGAGCACGTCACTGACCAGCTTGGTGTTGGTTTCCTGGTTCGGCGACATGCCGAAGCGCTGGTTGAGCGACGCCGCGTAACGGCCGCTGTAGCGACGGGTACCGGCGCTGACATCGGACTTGAACGTGGCACCGATGGAGGCTTCAGTCACGTACAGGCCTTCCTTGGGCGACTGGTATTTCAGTTCGGCCAGGGTAACGGTCAGTTGGGGGGCACCCGGCGAAGTGGTCGGCGTGAACCCCAGCAGGCGCACGGCGGCTTCAGCCTGGGCCTGCAGCTTGGGCAGCACGTCCTGGCCGGTCACCGAAATCAATGCGGTCTCCGGGTACAGGCCGCCGCGCGAGCCCAGGGTTGGCGATGGACGACCGTCCACCACACGCACCGACACCGGCTGACCATGCCCCACCGGCGCCAGCTGCGTGGTGATCTTGGGTTGCGGGCTGAGTTGTTGCGGGCTGTTGGCGCAGCCAACCAGGGTCAAACTGGTCACAGTGATCAAACCGAACAACAGGCGTTGCAACATACTCATTTCTCCAGGACTAGATGCAAACAGGCCGCCAGTATAACGGTGCACGCGCGCCACTCACCAGCGATCCTGAACGGCAGCTGAAGCCACGGCGAAATTACAATTTCGCATAAATTCGTCATTCCAGTGTCATGGCAGACTGGCAACCTTCAAGCATGTAACACAACCGGTACACGCCATGCGCCTGCTCAAATCGTTGTTCATGTCACACACCCGCCATCGCCAGTTCGCGCTGCTCGACGCCAGGGGCCATTGCCTGGCCTTCAAGCAATGCAGCCTGCCACCTGTCGGCGAGGGCTGGGTGGAAGTCACCGAGACACGCCTGTGCTGGATGCACCGTCCACTGCCCGCCAGCGCTCGGGTTCGGCCGGGGGTCGCGCACGCACATTCGCGCCAGGCGTTGGCCTCCTGACCACAAGCCTAATAAAAGTCATAAAACACGCCCATTTCTGCGGCGTTCTTCGCTACAATCTCCCCCCGATTATAAGGACGTCTCCTGATCGGGCCTCGCAGCACCGTTAATGCCTCGGCATTAACCCAAGAATCGCCCACAGAGAGCCGCCCACACAGATCGAGTGAAGCTGGCGCGCTTGCTGTTTTCCTTGCAGACCACCCGCCTTTACCGCATCTGCCAGAGCTGCCATTGCGCTCGGCCACTTGAGTTGTTTGCCCGTTTTGCCGCGTGTCGGCAAAGGTGTTTCGGGCCAGGTGCCAGGCTGAGGCAGCCCTTTTTTGAGGTTCACGTCTTCAAAAGAGCGTGAAAAAACGGGTTTTCACAACTTCACAAGAGTGTGGCGAGCAAATGAATAGTTTGGCGTTTGTACAAGCACCATCAGCGTCTGGAACAGCCCAACCCCCCAGGACCGAGTACGCCTCAATAACCGGAGCTTGAGCCTGTCCGCGACGGATTGATTGCACGAATCGCACGCTTTGACCATAAGTCGAATTGCCACAGGCGCCCATGAATGCGTTCATAGGCAGATCAGCCCGGCAGCAAGCGTGCGCTGGAAGTTGCAAGGAATTGCGAAACGGACATGGCGATCCTGGCCATGGGTAACCTGGGGCAACACGTGAACCGCCCCGTCACTCCTGGCAGCCATGCCGTCAATTTGGTGCTGCAGATTTTGGAGACGCGTTAAATGGCGCATAACGAAGCAGTCGACGTAGTACTGGTAGGGGCCGGCATCATGAGTGCCACCCTGGCCGTGCTGCTCAAAGAGCTCGACCCCGGCCTCAAGCTGGAAGTCGTTGAGCTGATGGACTCGGGTGCCGCGGAGAGTTCCAACCCGTGGAACAACGCCGGTACCGGCCACGCCGGCCTGTGTGAGCTGAACTACACGCCGCAGGCTGCCGATGGTTCCATCGACATCAAGAAAGCCGTGCATATCAACACCCAGTTCGAGGTGTCGAAGCAGTTCTGGGCGTACCTGACCAAAAAGGGCACCTTTGGCTCGGCCAGATCCTTTATCAGCCCGGTGCCGCACCTGAGCTTCGTGCAGGGTGAAAGCGGCGTGTCGTTTCTCAGGAAGCGTTTTGAAACCCTCGTGCAGCACCATGCGTTTTCGGACATGCATTACACCGAAGACCGTGGCGAAATGGCCGAGTGGATGCCGCTGATGATGCCCGGCCGCCCGCTGGATGAAAAAATCGCGGCCACCCGTGTGATGAACGGCACCGACGTCAACTTCGGTGCCCTGACCAACCAGTTGCTCGGTCACCTCACCAGTACACCTGAGGCCCAGGTCAAGTACTGCAAGCGGGTCACCGGCCTCAAGCGCAACGGTGCCGGCTGGACGGTGAGCATCAAGGACGTGAACAGCGGCGAAAGCCGCGAAGTCGACGCCAGGTTCGTGTTCCTCGGCGCCGGTGGTGCGGCCCTGCCGCTGCTGCAAGCGTCGGGCATCGACGAAAGCAAAGGCTTCGGCGGTTTCCCGGTCAGCGGCCAGTGGCTGCGTTGCGACAACCCGGACGTGGTCAAGCATCACCAGGCCAAGGTGTACAGCCAGGCGGCGGTGGGCTCGCCACCGATGTCCGTGCCACACCTGGACACCCGGGTAGTGGATGGCAAGAAATCCCTGCTGTTCGGGCCATACGCCGGCTTTACCACCAAGTTTCTCAAGTACGGTTCATTCCTCGACCTGCCGATGTCGATTCGCGCCGGCAACATCGGCCCGATGCTGGCCGTGGCGCGCGACAACATGGACCTGACCAGGTACCTGGTCAGCGAAGTGCGCCAGTCCATGGAACAGCGCCTGGAATCCCTGCGCCGCTTCTATCCGCAAGCCAAAGCTGAAGACTGGCGCCTGGAAGTGGCCGGCCAACGGGTGCAGATCATCAAGAAAGACCCGAAGAAAGGCGGCGTGCTGCAATTTGGCACCGAGCTGGTCGCAGCCAAAGACGGCTCGCTGGCGGCACTGCTGGGTGCGTCTCCGGGAGCTTCAGTGACGGTTTCGATCATGCTGGAACTGATTGAGCGTTGCTTCCCGGAAAAAGCTGCCGGCGAATGGGCGGTCAAGCTGCACGAGATCTTCCCCGCACGTGAGAAAGTGCTGGAAACCGATGCCGAGCTGTATCGCAGGATCAACACGCAGAACAACATCAGCCTGGAGCTGGTTGAACAAGGCGACGAGGCTGAAAGCTACGCTTGAGGCCTGAACGCAATAAAAAACGCCCCTCGCAGGGGCGTTTTTTTTTGCCGGGGTCATCAGCCGCGGGCTTTTTCGATCAGATCGATGTACTCGGGCGCGTGGCGCTGGTCCTTGATCACGTCGACGAAGGTCTGACCATGCTCGTCCTTGCCATCCAGATCCAGGCCGGCGGCCTTGAAAAAGCCAAGGAAGCGCTCGAAATCATCGATACGCAGGCCACGGTAGGCCTTGATCAGCTTGTGCAGAGACGGTGAAGTCGCGTCAACCGGCTCGAAATCCAGGAACAACTTGATCTGGTCGTCGCCGATCTCGTCACCAATCACCTGTTTCTTATCTTTACGCATTACCGGCTCCAGCCTGCAGACATTTTCACGGGGTCTGAAGTCTACCTTTGGAAGCGATGAAGCGCCTAGTCGAACTGGGCCAGCATCCACGCTTGATAAGCCGCCACTTCGGCATCGCCTTCACGCGGCGCCCAACTGGCCAGCTCACCTTCGCCCACCGGACGATACGGTCCGGCCTTGCATTCGAACATCACCGTGTCGGGCTCCAGCACCACCAGCCCGTGGAAAACCCCCGGCGGCAAGTCAACACCTGCGCACTCGCCACCGGCCTGCATCACCCGCCTGGCGATCACCTCACCGGTGTCGTTGAAGATCAGCAAACCCAGGCGCCCCTTGAGCACCAGCAGGGTTTCCGCCTTATCGGCGCTCAAATGCCGATGGGGCGGCACGTAGGTGCTGGGCTGCAGGCCGACGGCCATGCGATGGCACGGCTCTTCCATCTGGTGAAAGTTGTGATGGTGCCGGCCACGTGGGCTGGCGCCCGCCTTCTCGGCCAATTCGGCATACAGCGTCTGATCAAGAAAGCGGGTCATGACTTACATCCCTTTGACGGCGTAGATGCCATTGGCGTTGCGCCAGTAACCTTTGTAGTCCATGCCGTAACCGAAGATGTAGCGGTCGATGCAGGGCAGGCCGACGTAATCGGCTTTCAGGTCCGGGCGTGCCTTGCGGTCGTGGTCTTTGTCGATCAGCACGGCGGTGTGCACTTTACGCGCACCGGCGTGTTTGCAGAAGTCGATGATTGCACCCAGGGTATGACCCTCATCAAGGATGTCGTCGATGATCAGCACGTCGCGGTCGATGAACGACACTTCTGGCTTGGCCTTCCAGAACAGGTCGCCGCCGCTGGTTTCATTGCGATAGCGGGTGGCGTGCAGGTAGGACGCCTCCAGCGGGAACTGCAGATGGGTCAGCAGCTTGCCGGCGAAGATCAGGCCGCCGTTCATCACGCAGAACACTACCGGGTTGCTATCGGCCAGTTCGCGACTGATATGCGCGCCAACCTTGGCGATCGCCTCTTCGACTTGCGCTTCGCTGTACAGGCAGTCAGCCTCGCGCATGATTTGACGGATATGCTCGAGATCAGCGGACATGGCGCTCTCCAAGGGGGTGCTGTGGCAAGAAAAGCGGGCAAAGGTACGCATGTGAGCGGCAACGTTCAAGCCTTTATGGACTAACGTACTTGATTGTCTATAGGACATCATCCTCGGATAGATTAATCTAGGCCGGTTTTTTTGCCCGCCGCCGGAGCCTTTCCCATGCCCACTCGCGAGATCCGCCACCCGCTGATCCAGCACAAGCTCGGCCTTATGCGCCGCGCCGACATCAGCACGAAGAACTTCCGTGAGCTTGCTCAGGAAGTCGGAGCGTTGCTGACTTACGAAGCCACCAAGGATTTGCCCCTGGAAACCTACGAGATCCCCGGTTGGGCCGGTCCCGTCCAGGTGGAGAAAATTGCCGGTAAGAAAATCACCGTAGTGCCGATCCTGCGCGCCGGTATCGGCATGCTCGAAGGCGTGCTCAGCCTGATCCCGGGCGCCAAGGTCAGCGCCGTGGGCGTGGCCCGCAATGAAGAAACCCTGCAGGCCCACACCTACCTGGAAAAACTCGTCCCGGAAATCGACGAGCGCCTGGCGATGATCATCGATCCGATGCTCGCCACCGGCAGCTCCATGGTTGCCACCATCGACCTGTTGAAAAAGGCCGGCTGCAAGGACATTCGCGCCATGGTGCTGGTTGCCGCGCCCGAAGGCATCGCCGCCGTCGAGAAAGCCCACCCGGACGTGCAGATCTACACCGCGTCCATCGACGAGCGCCTGAATGAACACGGCTACATCATCCCGGGCCTGGGCGATGCCGGTGACAAGATCTTCGGCACCAAGCAGAAGGACGCGTGAACATGCAGGATGAATTCAACGACCCGCTTTGGCGCCAGATCCTGTCCGGCGCACAGATGCTCTTCGTGGCATTTGGCGCGCTGGTGTTGATGCCACTGATCACCGGCCTTGATCCAAATGTTGCGCTGTTCACCGCAGGCCTGGGCACGCTGTTGTTCCAGGTGGTCACCGGGCGACAGGTGCCGGTGTTCCTGGCATCGAGCTTTGCGTTTATCACGCCGATCATTCTCGCCAAGGGCCAGTTCGGGCTCGCGGCGACCATGGGCGGGGTGATGGCGGCCGGTTTCGTGTATACCTTTCTCGGCCTGGCGGTGAAGATCAAAGGCACCGGCTTTATCGATCGCCTGCTGCCGCCGGTGGTGATTGGCCCGGTGATTATCTCCATCGGCCTGGCCATGGCGCCGATTGCGGCGAACATGGCGATGGGCAAGTCCGGCGACGGCGCCGAGCTGATTCATTACCAGACGGCGATGATGATCTCGATGCCGGCGCTGCTGACCACGTTGATCGTTGCAGTGTTCGGCAAGGGCATTTTCCGCCTGGTGCCGATCATTTCCGGCGTGCTGGTGGGCTTTGCCATGGCCTTCTACTTTGGTGTGGTCGACACGGCCAAAATCGCCGCCGCGCCCTGGTTCGCCCTGCCCCACTTCACCGCGCCGGAGTTCAACTGGCAGGCGATCCTGTTTATCGTCCCGGTGGCCCTGGCCCCGGCGATCGAGCATATTGGCGGTGTGATTGCGGTGGGCAGCGTGACCGGTCGCGACTACCTGAAAAAGCCCGGCCTGCATCGCACCCTGCTGGGTGACGGCATTGCCACCACGGCCGCCGGCCTGTTTGGCGGCCCGCCGAACACCACCTACGCCGAAGTGACCGGCGCGGTGATGCTGACCAAAAATTACAACCCGAAGATCATGACCTGGGCGGCAGTATTCGCTATCAGCCTGGCGTTTATCGGCAAGTTCGGCGCACTGCTGCAGAGCATTCCGGTGCCGGTGATGGGGGGGATCCTGTGCCTGCTGTTCGGCTCGATTGCAGCGGTGGGCATGAACACGCTGATCCGCCATCGGATCGACCTGGGCGAGGCGCGCAATCTGGTGATTGTGTCAGTGACCCTGGTGTTCGGCATTGGCGGCGTGCTGGTTGGCACCGGCACCGGCCCGGATGACTTCGGCCTCAAGGGCATCGCCCTGTGTGCGGTGGTGGCGATTGGTTTGAACCTGCTGCTGCCGGGCAATGATGGCTGGAAGCACAAGAAGCCGGATGAGCCGCTGCTCTAATTAACACCGCAAAACCAAATGTGGGAGGGGGCTTGCTCCCGATAGCGGAGTGTCAGTCGATGCATACTTGACTGGAACACCGCCATCGGGAGCAAGCCCCCTCCCACATTGTATTTCAGCGCCTGTCAGAGCTCGCCAAGCCCGTCGATCAACGCCTGGTTCTGCTCAGGCGTACCGATGCTGATCCGCAGGAACTGGGCAATCCGCGCCTGCTTGAAGTGCCGTACGATCACCCCTTGCTCACGCAGCTTCGCAGCCAAGCCTGCAGCATCATGGTGTGGGTGACGGGCAAAGATGAAGTTGGCCGCCGACGGCAGCACTTCAAAGCCCTTCCCTTCCAGTTGCGTCACCAGCGTCTCACGGCTGTCGATCACCAGTTGACAGGTCTTGGCGAAGTACTCGCGGTCCTCGAACGCCGCCGCCGCGCCGGCAATCGCCAGGCGATCCAGCGGGTAGGAGTTGAAGCTGTTCTTGACCCGCTCCAGCGCTTCGATCAAATCAGGGTGGCCCACGGCCAGGCCCACGCGCAAACCGGCGAGTGAGCGCGATTTGGACAGGGTCTGAGTGACCAACAGATTCGGGTAGCGATCCACCAGACTGATGGCGGTGTCGCCGCCAAAATCGATATAGGCTTCATCGACCACTACCACCGAGTCGGGGTTGGCCTTGAGGATCTGCTCCACGGCGTCCAGCGCCAGCACGCAGCCGGTCGGGGCATTCGGGTTGGGGAAGATGATCCCGCCGTTGGGCCTGGCGTAGTCCGCCGCACGAATCTGGAACTGCTCGTCCAGCGGCACCGGTGCGGAGGTGATGCCGTAGAGACCGCAGTACACCGGATAGAAGCTGTAGCTGATATCCGGGAACAACAACGGCAAGTCGTGCTGGAACAGACCATGGAAGATGTGCGCCAGCACCTCATCGGAGCCGTTGCCGAGGAACACCTTGTCGGTATCGATCCCGTAATGGTTGGCCACGGCCTGCTTGAGCAGGTCGCTGTTGGGATCCGGGTACAGGCGCAGGTTGTCGTTCAACTCGGCCCGCATTGCTGCCAGCGCCTTGGGCGATGGGCCGTAGGGGTTTTCATTGGTGTTGAGCTTGACCAGTTTGGTCAGCTTGGGCTGCTCGCCAGGCACGTAAGGCACCAGGTCCTTGACGAAGGGGCTCCAGAATTTGCTCATGTGTCATTTCCCCTCTTCAAGGATGCGGTATTCGGCGCTGCGCGCGTGGGCGCTGAGGGATTCACCACGGGCCAGCACCGAGGCGGTCTTGCCCAGTTCGGAGGCGCCTTGTGGCGAGCAGAAAATGATCGACGAACGCTTCTGGAAGTCGTACACCCCCAGCGGCGACGAGAAACGCGCTGTGCCGGAGGTGGGCAGCACGTGGTTGGGACCTGCGCAGTAGTCGCCCAGCGCTTCGCTGGTGTGGCGGCCCATGAAGATCGCACCGGCGTGGCGAATAGACGGCAGCCAGGCTTGCGGATCGGCCACGGACAGCTCCAGGTGCTCCGGCGCGATGCGGTTGGCCACCTCGATGGCTTGCTCCATGTCGCGCACCAGGATCAGTGCGCCGCGACCATTGATCGACTTCTCGATGATCTCGGCGCGGTCCATGGTCGGCAGCAGCTTGTCGATGCTGGCGGCGACCTTGTCGAGGAACTCGGCGTCCGGGCAGACCAGAATCGCCTGGGCGTCTTCGTCGTGCTCGGCCTGGGAGAACAGGTCCATGGCGATCCAGTCAGGGTCGGTCTGGCCGTCGCACACCACCAGGATTTCCGAGGGGCCGGCGATCATGTCGATACCAACCTGACCGAACACATGGCGCTTGGCGGTGGCCACATAGATGTTGCCGGGGCCGACCACCTTGTCCACCTTCGGCACGCTCTCGGTGCCATAGGCCAGGGCTGCAACTGCCTGGGCGCCGCCGATGGTAAATACGCGGTCAACGCCGGCGATGCAGGCCGCCGCCAGCACCAGCTCATTGATTTCGCCGCGCGGAGTCGGCACCACCATGACCACTTCGGTCACGCCCGCCACCTTGGCCGGAATCGCGTTCATCAATACCGACGAGGGGTACGAGGCTTTACCGCCCGGCACGTACAGACCCGCACGGTCCAGTGGCGTGACCTTCTGGCCAAGCACGGTACCGTCGGCCTCGGTGTAGCTCCAGGAATCCTGTTTCTGCTTTTCGTGATAGCTGCGCACCCGCGCCGCCGCCACTTCCAGGGCTTCGCGCTGCGGGCCGGTGATGCGTGTCAGTGCGAGCTCCAGGCGCTCGCGCGGCAGGATCAGGTCAGCCATGGATTTGACGTCCAGGCCATCGAACTGGCGGGTGAAGTCCACCAGCGCCGCATCACCGCGCTCGCGCACGGCCTTGATGATGTCGAGCACTCGCCCGTTGACCGAGTCGTCGGACACGCTTTCCCAGCTCAGCAGATGATCCAGATGATGGGCGAAATCCGGGTCGGCAGCGTTGAGTCGGGCAATTGCAGTGGACGTGGTCATAGCGAGGGCCTCATAGGATTGGCAAAAATGCTCAGGCGCCGAACGTTAGCAGTCGATCCGCTTGGGCACCTGAGAATTCTGGCTATGAGGCGGATAGACGGGCGCGACCTAAGGCCGCGCGGGTGAGTCAACCGCGGTGTCGCGACTCCACTGCCTTGCGCAGGGTGTCGATCAACGCCTGGATACGGGCATGCTGCATCTTCATCGATGCTTTGTTGACGATCAGCCGGGAGCTGATATCGGCAATGAAATCCTGGGGTTCAAGCCCGTTGGCACGCAGGGTGTTGCCGGTGTCGACCACGTCGATGATCTTGTCGGCCAGGCCGATCAGCGGCGCCAGCTCCATCGAGCCATAGAGCTTGATGATATCGACCTGGCGGCCTTGTTCGGCGTAGTAACGCTTGGCAACGTTGACGAACTTGGTGGCCACCCGCAAGCGGCCTTTAGGCTCGACATCACCGACACGGCCGGCGGTCATCAGCTTGCACAGGGCAATACGCAGGTCCAGCGGCTCGTACAGGCCCTGGCCGCCGTATTCCATCAGCACGTCCTTGCCGGCGACGCCGAGGTCGGCCGCGCCATGCTCGACGTAGGTCGGCACATCGGTAGCCCGCACGATCAACAGGCGCACGTCGTCCTGGGTCGTGGGGATGATCAGCTTGCGGCTCTTGTCCGGATTCTCGGTCGGCACGATGCCCGCTTCAGCCAGCAGGGGCAACGTGTCGTCAAGGATGCGGCCCTTGGACAGTGCGATGGTCAACATGGGAACGTCAGTCCTTCATCAGGCAATTGCGGTCTGGTCGCAAACGGCGCCAGACACAGATCGAGGCCGTGACAGCCTCGACTTGAAACAAATTCAGCACACCGCTCACTTAACGGCAAGCACCTCACTGTGGCGAGCGGGCTTGCAACGCGCTGGGTTGCGTAGCGATCGCAAAAAGCGGGACTGCTGCGCAGTCCAACGCGGGGCAAGCCCGCTCGCCACAAAAGCCCGCTTGCCACAAAAGCCCGCTTGCCGCAGGAGCCCACTTGCCACAACAGCGGCGGTGTTTACGGCGCCAGGACTAGCCCGGTACGCGGCGGATCTTCGCGCCGAGCATCTGCAGTTTTTCTTCGATGCACTCGTAACCACGGTCGATGTGGTAGATGCGGTCGATGAGGGTGTCGCCGTCAGCGCACAGCGCCGAGATCACCAGACTGGCCGACGCCCGCAGGTCGGTAGCCATCACTGGCGCGCCCTTGAGCTTGTCGATACCGGTGACGATGGCGGTATTGCCTTCAACCTGGATCTTGGCGCCCATGCGGTGCAGTTCGTACACGTGCATGAAACGGTTTTCGAAGATCGTCTCGATCACCGCACCGGTGCCTTCGGCGATTGCGTTCAGGGAGATGAACTGCGCCTGCATGTCGGTCGGGAACGCCGGGTACGGAGCAGTGCGCACGTTAACGGCCTTTGGCCGCTTGCCGTGCATGTTCAGCTCGATCCAGTCTTCACCGGTGGTGATTTCAGCACCGGCTTCCTTGAGTTTTTCCAGAACGGCTTCAAGGATGGTCGGATCGGTGTCCTTGACCTTGACGCGGCCACCGGTAACGGCGGCGGCAACCAGGTAAGTGCCCGTCTCGATACGGTCCGGCATCACTTTGTAGGTGGCCGAGTGCAGACGCTTTACACCGTCGATGGTGATGGTGTCGGTGCCGGCGCCGCTGATATTGGCACCCATCGCGATCAGGAAGTTGGCCAGGTCGACCACTTCCGGCTCGCGCGCGGCGTTTTGCAGGACGCTGCGGCCGTTGGCCAGGGCCGCGGCCATCATGATGTTCTCGGTGCCGGTGACGCTGACGGTATCGAAGAAGAAATTGGCGCCACGCAGGCCGCCTTCTGGCGCCTTGGCCTTGATGTAGCCGCCTTCAACGTCGATGACCGCGCCCATGGCTTCAAGGCCACGGATGTGCAGGTCGACCGGACGCGAGCCAATGGCGCAACCGCCAGGCAGGGCCACTTCAGCCTCGCCGAAACGGGCAACCATGGGGCCCAGCACCAGGATCGACGCACGCATGGTCTTGACCAGTTCGTACGGGGCGATCAGGGTCTTGATGGTGCGCGGGTCGATTTCGACCGAGAGCTTCTCGTCGATTACCGGCTCGATGCCCATGCGACCGAACAGCTCGATCATGGTGGTGATGTCGTGCAGGTGCGGCAGGTTGGCCACGGTGACCGGGCCATCACACAGCAGGGTCGCTGCCAGGATCGGCAAGGCGGAGTTTTTCGCACCGGAGATGCGGATCTCGCCATCAAGGCGGGCACCGCCGGTAATAATCAATTTATCCATAAGAATCTCGACGCCTTGGGGGCTCAGGTGCGCTCGGCCCAGGCCGCGCGGCTGAAAAATTTCATAGTGACCGCATGGATGCTGCCATCGGTGATCCATGGGTTCAAATGGGCATAGATCTGCTGCTGACGCTTGACCGGGCTCAATGCCGCCAGTTCATCGCTAATCACGTTCAGCTGGAAATTGCAGCCTTCGCCTTCAACTTCTACGGTCATTCCCGGCAGCTTTCCTTCGAGAAAGCTCTTAACTTCTAGGGCCTGCATGTTCAACCTCTATCGGCGCCCAGTGCGCACGGGTCGCACATCATACAAAAAAGCCCCGCGCCTGCGAACCCCGCATAGCAGGACTCTGACGGGGGGCTCCTGTAATAACGTGTATTAAGGATGCGCCAGCAGCTCGGTCAGACCGGAAACCTCGGCGATCTCACGCATGTCCTCGGGCAGCGCACGAATGCTGAGCGGCTTGTTGGCCGCTTCGGCATCACGCATGAAGCACAGCAACAAAGACAAACCTACGCTGCTGGACTTGGTCACCGCCGAGCAATCGAGCACCAGCGCAGGTGCGCTGCTGGCCTGGATCAGCGCCTGGCCCTGCTTGCGCAGGTCAGGCCCGGTACGGTAATCCAGCACGCCACTGAGGAACAGCTCGCCGGCAGCGCCGATACGAACAGCCGACTCGGTCATTGCGCAGACTTCCCGGCTTCTTTGTCGGAGGTTTCCTTGGCCTTGGCCACTTCACCGGCCCAACCATTGATGGTCTTGTCCAGGTCGTTGCCATTGCGCTGCATCGCGTCGGCGAACTGGTCACGGAACAGTTTGCCGATGTTGATGCCGTTGATGATCACGTTGCGCAGCTTCCACTCGCCCTTGACCTTCTCCAGCGTGTACTGCACAGGGTACACCGCGCCATTGTTGCCTTTGACGCTCATGTTGACGCTGGTGCGGTCACCCGATTCGTCGCCGGCCGGGGCCACGGTAATGCCCTGGTTGTTGTACTCGAGCAAGGCGTTGCCGTAGAACTGGAACAGCCCGCGCTTGAAGTTTTCCTGGAAGGTCTGCATCTGCGCCGGCGTGGCCTTGCGCGAATACTTCACCGTCATGATGCTGCGGGAGATGCCTTCGGCATCCACGACCGGGCCCACGATGGTGTCGAGCGCGTTGTAGAACTGGCTCGGGTCCTGTTTGTACTTTTCTTTGTTGGCCGTCAGGTCAGCCAACATCTTGTTGGTCGTGTCCTGCACCAGGTCGTGGGCAGAACCTGCCGCGTTTGCCATCAGCGGCAACGCTGCAAGCAGTACCAGCAGGCCACGTCGCAAGGTAGAGATCATGAACAGATTCCTCATTTGGCGTCTTTATTGACCGTGTTGAGCAGGAACTTACCAATCAGGTCCTCAAGCACCAGCGACGACTGCGTGTCGTGGATGGTCGAACCATCCTTGAGCAGGGCTGTTTCCCCACCCACGCTGACACCGATGTACTTCTCACCGAGCAAACCCGCAGTGAGGATAGATGCTGTGGAGTCAGTCGGCAGGTTATCCACCTTCTTGTCCAGTTGCATCGTCACTCGCCCGGTGAAGCTGTCGCGATCCAGATCGATTGCCGTGACCTTGCCGATGGTGACACCGGCCATGGTCACTTTAGCTCTGACAGTCAAACCGGCGATATTGTCGAAGTACGCGTAAAGTTTATAGGTATCGGCGGTGGGGCTGGCCGAAAGACCGCTGACCCGCAGGGCCAGCAACAGTAAAGCCAGGATGCCAGCCAGCAAGAAAAGGCCGACACCGATTTCCACAGTGCGGTTTTGCATCAGAAGTCTCCAAACATCAAGGCGGTCAAAATGAAGTCAAGGCCCAGTACCGCCAGCGAGGCGTACACAACGGTCTTGGTGGTGGCACGGCTGATCCCCTCTGAAGTGGGCTCACAGTCATAGCCTTGGAATACGGCGATCCAGGTCACGACAAACGCGAAGACAATGCTCTTTATGATGCCGTTGAGCACATCACCCGTGAAGGTCACGCTGTTTTGCATGTTGGCCCAGTAGGAACCGTCATAGACGCCCAGCCAGTCCACGGCAACCCAAGAGCCGCCCCAGATGCCCACCACGCTGAAAATCATCGCCAGCAGCGGCAGGGAAATGAAGCCGGCCCACAGGCGTGGGGCAACGATGTACTTGAGCGGGTCCACACCGATCATTTCCAGGCTGGACAACTGCTCGGTGGATTTCATGTTGCCGATTTCGGCGGTCAGTGCAGAACCTGCGCGCCCGGCGAACAGCAGCGCGGTCACCACCGGCCCCAGCTCACGCAGCAGCGTCAGGGCAACCATCTGGCCTACCGCCTGTTCCGAGCCATAGCTCGAAAGGATGTTGAAGCCTTGCAGCGCCAGCACCATGCCGATGAAAACCCCGGACACCACGATGATCACCAGCGACATCACGCCCACAGCGTGCAATTGCTTAAGCAGCAGGCCAAAGCCACCGCCGATGCCACCGCGCCCCAGCAGGGCGTGGAACAGGAAAATGGTCGAACGACCCAGCACTTCGATGATATCGATGCCGGACCGACCGAAAAGGCGAACCTTCTCGATAAGAGATGTCTTGCGCATCAACGCTTCCCCAGAAGGTCTGAGCGGTAATCCGCTGCCGGAAAATGAAAGGGCACCGGACCATCGGGATCACCGGTCATGAATTGGCGAATGCGCGGGTTGTCGGCGTTCATCAGCTCTTCGGGCGTGCCCTGCCCCAGCACCTGGCCATCGCCGACGACATACAGGTAGTCGGCGATGCTCGCTGTTTCGGCCAGGTCGTGGGAGACCACGATACTGGTGATTCCCAGCGCATCGTTGAGCAGACGGATCAGGCGCACCAGGACACCCATGGCGATCGGGTCCTGGCCCACGAAGGGCTCGTCGTACATGAGGATCTGCGGATCCAGGGCAATGGCTCGCGCCAGCGCGACACGGCGCTTCATGCCGCCTGACAGTTCGTCCGGCATCAGGTCGATGGCTCCGCGAAGGCCGACGGCCTGCAGTTTCAACAACACGATGTCACGAATCATCTCGTCGGACAGCTGGGTATGCACCCGCAACGGGAAGGCCACGTTCTCGAACACGTCCAGGTCTGTGAACAGCGCGCCGCTCTGGAACAGCACACCCATGTGCTTGCGCGCGTCGAACAGATCACTGCGCGACAGCGTCGGCAGGTTCTGGCCATTGACCCACACTTCGCCGGCGCTGGGCCGCAACTGCATGCCCATCAGACGCAACAGGGTGGTCTTGCCGCAACCGGAAGGCCCCATGATGCCCGTGACCTTGCCGCGGGGAATGCGAATATCGACGTTATTGAAGATGCTGCGCGTCCCGCGCTTGAAGGAAAGGCCCTTCAGCTCGACCGCGTAGGCGTTATCGGCACTCATCTAAACTCCTTGGGATGCGGACTCACACTCAGACACCACGTGAACGACAAACGTTTACACGCTTGCGCAATATAAATAGCCGCGTGTGCTGGGCGGGCCGAACAAGCGGCGAACTATATCACCGCTGGTGCAGAGCCCCCAAGGCCGGAACATCGCTCGTTCAGAATCAGGACAGCGAAAAAACCGCGAGGATGTAACCGAGTGTAAATTTGCGCCTATCGAATAAACCCTGACGATCTAGCGTGAGGGAATTGTTCATTACCGCTATAATCGCCGACTTTTCGTCAGGCTATACGACTTCAGACATGAGCCAATCCAGCGACCTCATTCAATCCGCACAACGTACGATCCGCCTGGAGCTTGAAGCCGTAGAAGGCTTGCTGGCCCATATCGACGCGGATTTTGTACGCGCCTGTGAGCTGATTCTGGCCAGCAAGGGCCGCGTTGTGGTGGTCGGCATGGGCAAATCCGGCCATGTCGGCAATAAGATTGCCGCCACCCTGGCGAGCACCGGTACCACCGCTTTTTTCGTGCACCCGGCTGAAGCCAGTCATGGCGACATGGGCATGATCACCCGCGACGACGTGATCCTGGCCCTGTCCAACTCCGGTACCACCAACGAAATCGTGACCCTGCTGCCGCTGATCAAGCGCCTGGGTATCCAGATGATCAGTGTCACCGGCAACCCGGAGTCGACGCTGGCCAAGGCCGCCGACGTCAATCTGAACGTACACGTGACCCACGAAGCGTGCCCGCTTAACCTGGCGCCGACCTCCTCCACCACCGCCACCCTGGTGATGGGCGATGCGCTCGCCGTGGCGCTGCTCGAAGCGCGCGGGTTCACCGCTGAAGACTTCGCGTTTTCCCACCCCGGTGGTGCCCTGGGCCGTCGCCTGCTGCTCAAGGTGGAACATGTGATGCATTCGGGGGATGAACTGCCTCACGTCCAGCGCGGTACCCTGCTCAAGGATGCGCTGATGGAAATGACGCGCAAGGGCCTGGGCATGACCGTTATTCTGGAAGCGGACGGGCGACTGGCCGGCGTGTTCACGGACGGCGACCTGCGTCGCACCCTGGACCGCACCATCGATATCCACACGGCCACCATTGATGCGGTGATGACGCCCCACGGCAAGACGGCACGCCCCGAGATGCTGGCAGCCGAAGCGCTGAAGATCATGGAAGACCACAAGATCGGCGCGCTGGTGGTGGTCAATGCCGACGACCGCCCGATTGGCGCCCTGAACATGCACGACTTGCTGCGTGCGGGAGTGATGTAAATGAGCGACGACCTGCTGCAACGCGGCAAACACATCAAATTGGCGATTTTCGACGTGGACGGCGTATTGACTGATGGCCGCCTTTACTTCCTCGAAGATGGCAGCGAATTCAAGACGTTCAACACCCTCGATGGCCAGGGCATCAAGATGTTGATGGCCGCAGGCGTGCAAACGGCCATTATCAGTGGTCGAAAAACACCCGTTGTGGAACGCCGCGCACAAAACCTGGGTATTCCTCACCTGTATCAGGGCCGTGAGGATAAACTGGTGGTGCTCGACGAGCTTCTTGGCCAACTCAACCTAAGCTATGAGCAGGTCGCCTACCTGGGTGACGACTTGCCGGACCTGCCGGTGATTCGCCGCGTGGGCCTGGGCATGGCCGTCGCCAATGCTGCTGCGTTCGTGCGTGAACACGCCCATGGCGTCACGACCGCCCGCGGCGGCGAAGGCGCCGCCCGCGAGTTCTGCGAGCTGATCCTGCGTGCCCAGGGCCGCCTTGAAGCGGCCCACGCCGCCTACCTATAGAGCGTTTTATGCTGAGCAAAAAGATTCGCAACTTCCTGTTATTCGGGGTCATTGCCGCGCTGTTCCTCGCGGTAGGCTACTGGAATATCAGCCCGGAGCGCTTTCTCGACCAGCCTGTTGCGCAGGTTGACGAAGGGGTTATCGACTATTACGCAACCAACGCCTACAGCGTGCAGTTTCTGCCCGATGGCAAGGTGCAGTACGAGATGACATCGGACAAGGTCGAGCATTTGAAGGCTTCCGAAGTCACGCTGCTGACCAACCCGGACCTGAATCTGTACCGTGGCACCGAGTTCCCGTGGCACGTGACCAGCAAGCGTGGCGAGGTCAACCCGGACGGCACCGAGGTGGAACTGATCGACTCGGTGCGCGTCGCACGAACTGACGCGCAGAACCGCGACACCATCATTACCAGCAGTCGCATGACCGTATTCCCACAAAGGCAATATGCGCAGACCGAGCAAGACGTTAGAATCGACGGCGCTGGCGGTGTATCGACTGGCAAGGGAATGAAAGCGTATTTGAAAGAAAGCAGGATACACCTGCTATCGAACGTAAGAGGACAGTATGAGGCTCGTTAAAACTCTCCCTATTTTGCTCGGTCTGGGCGCAGCACTGGGAAGCGTGAGCGCCTGGGCTCTGCCGAACGATAGCCAGCAACCGATCCACATCTCGGCTGACGATGCTCAGCTCGATGACAAGCAAGGCGTCGCAACCTACACCGGCGGCGTCATCATCACCCAGGGCTCGATGAAGATCACCGGCAACACGGTGACCCTCACCCGCACCCCGGCTGGCGACATCGACGTGGTGACGTCGGTGGGTAACCTGGCCTACTTCGAGCAGAAGCAGGCCCCTGCCGATACCGGCCCGATGAAGGGCTACGGCAAGACCATCCAGTATCACGCCCAGCAGAATCGCATCGTGCTGATCGACCAGGCCAAGGTGCTGAGCCCCGATGGCAACTCCACGGAAGGTGAAAAAATCACCTATGACACCGTGAAGCAGATCGCCAACGCCGGTCGCGCCAATGGCTCCAAGGTCACTGCACCCCGTCCGCGAATCGACATGGTTATCCAGCCGAAGAAGAAGGCCGAGTAATGGCAACCCTGAAAGCCCAGCATCTGGCCAAGGCCTACAAAAGCCGTCAGGTCGTGCGCGACGTCAGCCTGTCGATCGACAGCGGCCAGATCGTCGGCTTGCTCGGCCCCAACGGCGCCGGCAAGACCACCTGCTTCTACATGATCGTGGGCCTCGTCCAGGCCGACCAGGGGCGTGTGCTGATCGACGACCTCGACGTCAGCCACCAGCCCATGCACGGTCGTGCACGCGCCGGTATCGGCTATCTGCCACAGGAAGCGTCGATTTTCCGCAAGCTGTCGGTTGCCGACAACATCATGGCGATCCTCGAGACCCGCAAGGAACTCGACCGCGACGGCCGCCGTCAGGAGCTGGAAAGCCTGCTGCAGGAATTCCACATCAACCACATTCGCGACAACCTCGGCATGAGTCTGTCCGGTGGTGAGCGTCGCCGCGTGGAAATCGCCCGCGCCCTGGCGACGGCACCCAAGTTCATCCTGCTGGACGAACCGTTTGCCGGCGTCGACCCGATTTCGGTCGGCGACATCAAGCAGATCATCCATCATCTCAAGGCCAAGGGTATCGGTGTGCTGATCACCGACCACAACGTCCGTGAGACCCTCGATATCTGCGAGACCGCCTATATCGTCAACGATGGCCAACTGATCGCCGAAGGCGATTCGGCGACTATCCTGGCCAACGAACTGGTCAAGGAAGTGTACCTGGGTCACGAGTTCCGCCTGTAGACACGGTGGTATCAGGGCGTTCGCCGACGAGCGCGCGAGTCAATGAAAACCTCAGTATTTTTATTGTCATCGCGCTCTAGGCAAAGCACCTGATATCAGGCATATAATTTGCTTATGTTTGGCGCTCGCGCGCCCTGTCGTGGATGGCGCATTGCGCCGGCGAATAAGGTGTTAAGCCCCTGCCATGAAACCATCGCTAGTCCTGAGAATGGGCCAGCAGCTGACGATGACACCGCAGCTGCAACAGGCCATCCGCCTGCTCCAATTGTCGACCCTGGACCTGCAACAGGAAATCCAGGAGGCCCTGGAGTCCAATCCGATGCTCGAACGCCAGGAAGAAGGCGACGACTTCGATAATGCAGACCCACTGGCCGACAACATCGAGCAAAAACCCAACCCGGACGTGCAGGAACCCTCCTATCAGGAAACTGCCCCCACGGTGGACAACCTCGAGGAAGGCGACTGGAACGAACGCATTCCCAACGAACTGCCCGTGGACACCGCCTGGGAAGACGTCTACCAGACCAGCGCGAGCAGCTTGCCCAGCAATGATGATGACGAGTGGGACTTCACCACCCGCACCTCCGTCGGCGAGAGCTTGCAAAGCCACCTGCTGTGGCAGTTGAACCTGGCGCCGATGTCCGACACTGATCGCCTGATCGCCGTCACCCTGATCGACTGCATCAACAACCAGGGCTATCTGGACGAGACGCTCGACGAAATTCTGGAGGCTTTCGACCCCGAACTGGATATCGAGCTGGACGAGATTGAAGCCGTCCTGCACCGTATCCAGCAGTTCGAGCCCGCCGGTATCGGTGCGCGCAACCTCAGTGAATGCCTGCTGCTGCAATTGCGTCAATTGCCCGCCAGGACGCCATGGCTCGCTGAAGCCCAGCGCCTGGTTACCGACTACATCGACCTGTTGGGCAGCCGTGACTATAGCCAGCTGATGCGTCGCATGAAGCTCAAGGAAGATGAACTGCGCCAGGTCATCGAGCTGGTGCAGAGCCTCAACCCGAGGCCGGGCTCGCAGATCGAATCCAGCGAAGCCGAATACGTGGTCCCCGACGTGATCGTCCGCAAGGACAACGAGCGCTGGCTGGTGGAGTTGAACCAGGAATCCGTGCCGCGCCTGCGGGTCAACCCGCAGTACGCCGGCTTTGTGCGCCGCGCCGACACCAGTGCCGACAACACCTTCATGCGCAATCAGTTGCAGGAAGCCCGCTGGTTCATCAAGAGCCTGCAAAGCCGCAACGAAACCCTGATGAAAGTGGCCACCCAGATCGTCGAGCATCAGCGCGGCTTCCTGGAGTACGGCGACGAAGCGATGAAACCGCTGGTGCTGCACGATATCGCGGAAGCGGTGGGCATGCACGAATCGACGATTTCGCGGGTCACCACACAGAAATTCATGCATACCCCGCGGGGTATATATGAGCTGAAATACTTTTTCTCCAGCCACGTCAGCACCTCCGAAGGCGGCGAATGCTCGTCCACGGCGATTCGCGCAATCATCAAAAAACTGGTTGCCGCGGAAAATCAGAAAAAGCCATTGAGTGACAGTAAGATCGCTGGTTTACTGGAGGCACAAGGCATTCAGGTCGCCCGTCGAACCGTCGCCAAGTATCGCGAATCCCTTGGGATCGCGCCTTCCAGCGAGCGTAAGCGGTTGATGTGACGGGCGGGCCACAGCGTTCCAGTGGCAGGCGCTTTTCGCCTGTCGCTTTATGCACTGGCAACGAAGGAGAAGCTGTATGCAAGTCAACATCAGTGGACACCAGCTGGAAGTCACCAAGCCCCTGCGTGAATACACCGAGAGCAAGCTGAACAAGCTTGCGGGGCATTTCGACAAGATCACCAATGTGCAGGTCATCATGGAGGTCGACAAGCTCAAGCAGAAAATCGAAGCCACCCTGCACGTACCGAATGCCAAGCTCGTCGCCAATGCGGAACACGAAGACATGTACGCGGCGATTGACTCGCTCTACGACAAGCTCGACCGCCAACTCATAAAGCATAAGGAAAAGAATCTGCACCTGATGCAAGGTACAGGTCGTTAACTCCCCCCCATGATCCGACTTGAAACCATCCTGACCCCCGGCCGTTCCCTGGTGAACGCGCCGGGTGGCAGTAAGAAAAAAGCCCTCGAACACATTGCCAACCTGATCAGCCGGGAAGTGCCCGAGCTGGATGAGCAGGTCGTGTTCAAGGCCCTGATCGACCGTGAAAAACTGGGCTCCACCGGTTTTGGCAACGGCATCGCCATTCCTCACTGCCGACTCAAAGGCTGCGACACACCGGTCAGCGCCTTGCTGCACCTGGAAAGACCCATTGATTTCGATGCCATCGACGGCGCTCCGGTCGACCTGCTCTTCGTTTTGCTGGTCCCGGAAGCGGCCACCGATGCTCACCTGGAACTGCTTCGGCAGATCGCCAGCATGCTCGACCGCAAGGAAGTACGTCATAAACTGCGCAACGCCAGCAGCAATGAGGCGTTGTATCAGGTTGTGCTGGACGAGCAATAACCATGCGCCTGATCATTGTCAGTGGCCGCTCCGGCTCGGGTAAAAGCACCGCACTCAATGTGCTTGAAGACAGCGGTTTTTATTGCATCGATAATTTGCCCGCCGGCCTGCTGCCGGAACTGGCCGAACGCGCGCTTATCCATACCGAATTGGCGCAACCGCTGGTCGCCGTTTCGATTGATGCACGCAACCTGCCCAGCCACCTCTCGCGGTTCCCTGAACTGCTCGAAGAAGTGCGCGGCAAGCATATTCATTGTGATGTGCTGTACCTGGACGCCGACGAAGAGACGCTGCTCAAGCGTTTCTCCGAAACCCGCCGGCGCCACCCGCTGAGCAGCCCGAACCGCTCGCTGGCCGAGGCCATCGAAGACGAGACCACGCTGCTGGGGCCGATCATTGATCTGGCCGACCTCAAGATCAACACCACCAACCTGAACCTGTACCAGCTGCGCGACGCCATCAAGCTGCGTCTGCTCAATCAGCCTGAGCCCGGTACCGCCTTTCTGGTCGAGTCATTTGGCTTCAAACGCGGCATGCCGGTGGATGCCGACCTGGTGTTCGACGTGCGCTGCCTGCCCAATCCTTACTGGAAGCCAGAGTTGCGCGAACAATCCGGTCTGGATCAGCCGGTGATCGATTACCTGGCCGCGCAACCGGATGTGGAGGATATGTTCCAGGACATCTCCACCTACCTGCTCAAATGGCTGCCGCGCTTTGCCGCGAGCAATCGCGCTTATGTCACCATAGCCATCGGCTGCACCGGCGGTCACCACCGCTCCGTCTACCTGACAGAACGTCTTGGCCTGGTGCTGCAGCAAACCCTCAAGAACGTTCAGGTCCGCCACCGCGACCTAAGCTGAAAGGAACACCTCCGCGATGCCCGCTCTGGAAATTCAAATTATCAACAAGCTGGGCCTCCACGCCCGGGCTTCGGCCAAATTCGTCGGCGTTGCCGGGAAGTTTCCTTGCCAGATCCGCGCCGGGCGTACACCGGAGTCGATGGTCGATGGCAAAAGCATCATGGCAATCATGATGCTGGCTGCGAGCAAGGGCACCACGATTCATCTGAAAACCGAAGGTGAGCAGGAGGAGGAAGCGATGGCAGCCTTGGTGGAGTTGATCAACAACAAGTTTGACGAAGGTGAATAACCGCCAACCTGAGTAGCAGCGCGGCCTAACCCAGGGCAGTGTCCATCACCATCATCAAGCAAAACCCCAGGCACAACCCAAGGCTGGCAAGCTTGTCGTGACCATTGCGCCGCGACTCGGGGATCACTTCGTGAGTCACCACCAGCAGCATCGCGCCCGCAGCCAATGCCAGGCCCAATGGCAACAGCACTTCTGCAAGGGTGACCAGCCAGGCACAGAGCACGGCGAACACCGGTTCCACCAGGCCTGAAGCGGCGCCGATCAGGAACGCCTTGACCCGCGACATACCTGCTCCCGCCAGTACCAGCGCGATCACCAGTCCTTCCGGCACATCCTGCAGCGCGATGCCCATCGCCAGGCTGTCGGCATCCGGCATGCCGCCGCCGGCGGACACCCCCACCGCCATGCCTTCCGGAATGTTGTGGGCGATGATGGCAAATACAAACAACCAGATTCGAGGCGGGATGACCGGTTTATCCGGTGTGCCCACCAACATCTCCGGACTGGTGCCGGAAACCTTGCGATCCACCAAATACAGCCCGAATGCGCCCAGCATGATGCCGAAACTGATCAGGCCACTGGCGGCCCAAGGCGAAAGCCCCAGGCTTTCGGCGGCGGAAATACCCGGCACCACCAGCGAAAAGGCGGTCGCAGCCAGCATCACCCCCGCCCCGAAGCCCAATAGCGTATCGCTCAACGCCACCGGCATGCGCCGGATTACCAGTACGGGTACCGCGCCCAAAGCTGTGCCGAGCGCGCAGAGCGCACCGCCCTGCAGGGCACGCAGGATGCGCGGTTCCAGGTCCAGCCAGGCCAGCCCGTGGGCCACCAGCAATGCAGTGCCTGCCAGCAGCAGCAGCGAGCCAAACGCATAGCGAAACAATCGCACGCTGCTGATCGCCAGTGTTCCAGTACCCATAGTCGGCCTTAGGTCTTGTTATGGAGATAAATATCAGGCCACGGCGGCCTGATAGCGTGCAGACACTTCGGGCCAGTTGATAACGCTGTAGAAGGCGTTGATGTATTCCGGGCGGCGGTTCTGGTACAGCAGGTAATACGCATGCTCCCAAACGTCCAGACCCAGGATCGGGGTATTGCCGTTCATCAGCGGGCTGTCCTGATTACCGCTGCTTTCCACCACCAGGGTCTTTTGCGGAGTAACGCTCAGCCAGGCCCAACCGCTGCCGAAGCGGGTCAGCGCGGCTTTGGTGAATGCCTCCTTGAAGCTTTCGAAGCCGCCCAATTGCTGATCAATCGCCTTGCCCAGTGCGCCTTCGGGCTTGCCGCCACCTTTGGGCGACATGACGGCCCAGAACAACGAGTGGTTAGCATGGCCCCCGCCCTGATTGATCACCGCAGCGCGCAACTTCTCGGGCAACTGCTGGACGCTGGACACCAGCTTTTCAATCGGCCAGTCGGCAAACTCAGTACCATCAACCGCAGCGTTCAAGTTGTTGATGTAGGTCTGATGGTGCCTGGTGTAGTGGATTTCCATGGTTTGCGCATCGATGTGCGGTTCCAGGGCATCGTAGGCGTAGGGCAAGGCAGGCAAGGTGTAACTCATATCAATGTGCTCCGTATTGAGACGGGGTCGGTTGCACCGCGGCACCGCCCAGCAGGCGATGAGTGCGTGGGTATTCACCGTGATCGCTGATGAAATTCAGCAGTTCGACGTAGGTTTTGCTGCTTTGGCGCAATGCCGCCTCACGCAGTTGCGGCGGCAGACGCGGGTCCTGCATGGTCTGCAACAGGCGCTGATGGACCGCGCAGAGGTATTCGGCGCTTTCCTCAGGCTGGTTCAGGCGCAGGTGCAGGTCCGCCAGGTTGTGATGGGAAATGACGCAGGCCGCCACCGCTTCGTCGGCATCCGCCCAGCGTTCGAACAACACTTGCGCCAGGGCCAAGGCTTGCAGGTAGGCCTCGCGAGCGTCAACCAGTTCACCGGCCATAAAACAGCGATTGGCCCGTTCGATCGTGCGTTTCCAGTGCTCCATGGTGAGCCTCCAAAGCAGGTCGGTGATTACACGCCGCCGGCCGTGAGCTTTTCCGGGTCCAGCAGGACCTCCAGTTGGCTACGCGGCAAGTCAGTGTGTTCAAGGGCGACATCGATCACCGGGCGACCCTGCTGATAGGCCTTTTTGGCGATTTCAGCCGCCTTCTGGTAACCAATGATCGGGTTGAGTGCCGTCACCAGGATCGGGTTGCGCGACAACGCTTCCTTGAGCCGGGCTTCGTTGACCTTGAAGCCGGCAATCGCCTTGTCCGCCAGCAGACGGCTGGAATTGCCCAGCAGTTCGAGGCTGCTGAGCAGGTTCTGGGCGATGATCGGCAGCATCACGTTGAGTTCGAAGTTGCCCGACTGGCCGGCGATGGTGATCACCGTGTCATTGCCGATCACCTGCGCGGCGACCATGGCGGTCGCCTCGGGGATTACCGGGTTGACCTTGCCGGGCATGATCGACGAACCCGGCTGCAAAGCCTGCAGTTCGATTTCGCCCAGGCCGGCCAATGGGCCCGAGTTCATCCAGCGCAGGTCATTGGCGATTTTCATCAGTGACACGGCGGTCGCCTTCAGTTGGCCCGACACCGCAACGGCGGTGTCCTGGGAGCCGATCAGCGCGAACAGGTTCTTGCCAGGGGTGAATTTCACGCCGGTCAGGCTGCTCAGTTGCTGACTGAAGCGCGCGGCGAATTCGGGATGTGCGTTGATGCCCGTGCCCACGGCGGTGCCGCCCTGGGCCAGGGCCTGCAGACTGGGCAGCAGGTCCTGCAGATGCCCGATGTTGGCCTTGAGCTGCTGCGCCCAGCCGTTGAGCACCTGACTCATGCGTACCGGCATGGCGTCCATCAGATGGGTGCGGCCGGTCTTGATGAACGGATGCACCTGCTCGGCTTTCTGCTCGATAACCTGCACCAGATGCAGCAGCGCCGGTAACGTTTGCTCATGCAACACCATTGCTGCGCTGACGTGAATGGTGGTGGGGATGATGTCGTTGCTGCTTTGCCCGCAGTTGACGTGATCGTTGGGGTTGACCCCCTCGCCCAGCAGGCGGCTGGCGAGGGTGGCGATCACTTCGTTGGCGTTCATGTTGGAGCTGGTGCCGGAACCGGTCTGGAAGATATCCACCGGGAAGTGGCGCATGAAGTCGCCTTCGAGCAAACCCTGGGCGGCGTCGACGATAGCCTTGCCCTGCCCTTCGCTGATCTGTTTGAGCTCGACATTGGCCTTGGCGGCGGCGGCCTTGGCCAGGATCAGCGCGCGAATGAAGGGTGCCGGCATGCGCTGATGGCTGATCGGGAAGTTGTCCACGGCGCGCTGGGTCTGGGCGCCGTACAGAGCCTCGGCCGGTACGTGCAGTTCGCCCATGCTGTCGCGTTCGATACGGGTGTTACTCATCGGAGGATCCTTGCACCAGGTCAGAAACAGAAAGGGAGGGCTGCAATTGGCACGTCGCCAATTGCCAGGCAAACGCCTGCCAGCGCTTGAGGCGACAGGCACAGCTGGAAAGTTTTTCCAGGTCGCGCAGCGGGCGCCAGGCCTGATCCAGGCACAGCGATCGCCAGTGCCACGGCAGGGCAATATCGCTGGCGGTGTCGATCAGCAAGCGGAATGAGGTTTCAGCAATTGTCCACGGGTGAGTCGCCGTACAGCACGCGAGGTAACGACCCTCGTTGAGGTAATGCTCGATCAGGCGCGGCTCGTTGGGATCGAGGCCGCAGCGAATCTGACGGCTCATCCAGCGCCAACTTTCGAGGTAGGGATCTTCATGCAGGACGCGACTCATAACCCACTCTCATTCGGTAATGATATTTATTATTAAATGATAATCAGAATCAACGCAATGGCGGCAGCGTGATCCGTCGACAATCCAGGCATAAAAAAAACGCGCTATCCGTGTGGAATAGCGCGCTTTTTATTTGAGACGAAAGGGGGGTCAGCTGCCCGCCACCGTCATCCGCTCGATCAGTACCGAACCTGTGCGAATGTTGCTGCGCAGCTCCAGATCATTCCCGACCGCTACGATCTGCTTGAACATATCGCGCATGTTGCCAGCGATGGTGACTTCCTGGACCGCGAACTGAATCTCGCCGTTCTCCACCCAGAAACCCGCGGCGCCGCGCGAGTAATCCCCGGTGACCATGTTCAGGCCGTGCCCCATCAGTTCGGTTACCAGCAGGCCACGTCCCATACGACGCAACAGCGCGGCCTGGTCTTCATCGCCATGGCTCACGAACAGGTTATGCACGCCGCCAGCGTTGGCGGTGCTGGGCAGGCCGAGCTTGCGACCGGCGTAGGTACCCAGCACATAGGACACCAACTCACCCTGCTCGACGAACGGCTTGGCATAGGTGGCCAGGCCATCACCGTCGAACGATGAACTGCCCATCGCGCGCATCAGGTGCGGACGCTCATCGATGGTCATCCACTCCGGAAACAGCGTCTGACCGATAGCCCCCTCAAGGAAAGAGGATTTGCGGTACAGGTTGCCACCGGAAATCGCCCCCAGGAAACTGCCGAACAAGCCCCCGGCCAGCTCTGCGGAAAACAGCACCGGCACTTCACAGGTTGGCACCGGGCGCGCACCGAGGCGGCTCGCGGCGCGCTGTGCTGCGCGCTGGCCGATGCTGACCGGGTCGGCCAGCAACTCGCCCTGGCGATTTACGTCGTACCAGTAGTCACGCTGCATCTGGCCATTGGCTTCGGCAATCATGACGCAGCTCAAACTGTGACGAGTCGACGCATAACCACCGATAAATCCATGGCTGTTGCCATACACACGGCAACCCTGGTGAGTGCTCAACGTGGTGCCATCGGCGTTCTTGATGCGGGCATCTGCGTCGAACGCCGCGGCCTCACACGTCAGCGCCTGTTCGATCGCCTGCTCAGGCGTGATGTCCCAGGCGTGGAACAGATCGAAGTCCTGCACGTCCCTGGCCATCAGCGCCTTGTCGGCCAGGCCCGAGCTTTCGTCCTCGGAAGTGTGCCTGGCAATCGCCAGGGCGGCGGCGACGGTTTCGCGTATCGCGTCCGGGCCGCTGGCCGAGGTGCTCGCCGAGCCTTTGCGCTGACCGACGTACAGGGTGATGCCAAACCCCTGGTCACGGTTGAACTCGACAGTTTCCACTTCCCGCTGACGCACCGAAGTCGACAGCCCCTGCTCCAGCGACACCGCCACTTCACAGGCACCGGCCCCCTGGCGCCTGGCCTCGGCAAGGATCTGCTCGACTTGTTCCTGCAGTGCCGGTAACGCTTGCGGACCGACGCTTTGGGCTGCACTCATGGTTTTCTCCACTCAAAATCTGCTTTCGGTTAAGGCCATCGAGCGACCGGGCCGGACAAGCGGCCCCCGACTGGTTATCATGGCGGCGTTTCTTTGCGGACTGCCACCATGGTTGATTCTTACGACGACTCCCTCGATGGGGAGAAAAGCAAAACCCAGGTCAAACGCGAGCTGCATGCGCTGGTTGACCTCGGCGAGCGCCTTACAACGCTCAAGAAAGATTTGATTGCCAAACTGCCACTGACCGACGAAATGCGCCGGGCGCTGGCCGATGCGCCCAAGCACAGCGCGAATATCGCGCGTAAACGGCACATCATGTTTATCGGCAAATTGATGCGCGATCAGGACATTGACGCCATCCTGGCCCTGCTTGATCAAACCGATGCCTCCACTCGCCAGTACAACGAACGCTTCCACAACCTGGAACGTTGGCGTGACCGCCTGATTGCGGGCGATGACGCCGTGCTGGAGAAATTCGTGCTGGACTACCCGGACGCGGACCGCCAGCAACTGCGCTCCCTGATCCGTCAGGCCCAGCACGAGCAGGCGCATAACAAGGCGCCAGCCACCAGCCGTAAAATCTTCAAGTACATCCGTGAGCTGGACGAGACTCAACGCGGCCTGCGCTGATCCTCTTCCCCGGGTGGCGGTCTGCGCCACCCGAAGCTCCATCTCTTACGACCCCGTGCCACCCACGGTGATCGCATCAATCTTCAGCGTTGGCTGGCCGACACCCACCGGCACCGACTGCCCATCCTTGCCGCATGTGCCCACGCCGCTGTCCAGCGACAGGTCGTTACCGACCATCGACACCTTGCTCATCGCTTCCGGACCGTTGCCAATCAAGGTCGCCCCTTTGACCGGCGCGGTGATCTTGCCGTCTTCGATCAGGTACGCCTCGCTGGTGGAAAACACGAACTTGCCGCTGGTGATATCAACCTGGCCGCCGCCGAGATTGGCGCAATAGATCCCGCGCTTGACCGACGCAATGATTTCCGCCGGGTCGCTTTCGCCGCCGAGCATGTAGGTGTTGGTCATGCGCGGCATCGGCAGGTGAGCGTAGGACTCGCGACGACCGTTACCGGTACGCGCCACGCCCATCAGGCGGGCATTGAGCTTGTCCTGCATGTAGCCCTTGAGCACGCCGTTCTCGATCAGGGTGGTGCACTCGGTCGGCGTGCCTTCATCGTCCACCGTCAACGAGCCACGACGGCCGGCCAGCGTGCCGTCATCAACAATCGTGCACAGTTTGGACGCAACCATTTCGCCCATGCGCCCGCTATAGGCCGAACTGCCCTTGCGGTTGAAGTCACCTTCCAGGCCATGGCCCACCGCTTCGTGAAGCAGCACACCGGACCAACCGGACCCCAGCACCACCGGCAACGTGCCCGCAGGCGCCGGAATGGCTTCCAGGTTGACCAGCGCCTGGCGCAGCGCTTCGCGGGCGTACCCCATGGCGCGGTCGTCGGCGAGGAAATACCGGTAGTCGGTGCGCCCGCCGCCGCCATGCCCTCCGCGTTCGCGGCGGCCGTTCTGTTCGACGATCACGCTGACATTGAAACGCACCAGTGGGCGCACATCCGCTGCCAGGCTGCCGTCAGTGGACGCCACCAGGATGCGCTCCCACACCCCGGCCATGCTTACGGTGACTCGCTGGATTCGCGGGTCCAGCGCACGGGTGGCGGCGTCGATGCGCTTGAGCAGCTCGACCTTTTCCGCACGGCTGATCACTTCGAGCGGGTTATCCGGGCCGTACAACTGGGCGACATCCCGGGTGCTGAACGCCTGCACTGTGCCATTCTGGCCGGCGCGGGAGATCGAACGCGCGGCACGCGCAGCCTGGCCCAGCGCTTCGAGGGTGATCGCGTTGCTGTAGGCAAACCCGGTCTTTTCGCCCGATTGCGCACGCACGCCCACGCCCTGGTCGAGGTTGAAACTGCCTTCCTTGACGATGCCGTCTTCCAGCGACCAGGACTCGGAAATCTGCCCCTGAAAATACAGGTCGGCCGCATCGATACCTGGCCCGGCCAGGTCACCGAGCACGGTTTGCAAGCTTTCGATGGTCACGCCACCGGGTGCCAGGAGGTGTTCACTGACTGAGGACAACAACTCGCTCATAGGTTTGGCCTTAAATTCATCGTTCTGAAGCAGGTCGCTGCGCGCCCTGCGAGAAAAAGCGCCGGTGATTCACCACCGGCATGCGCGCCCGTATCGACGCCTGTTCCGTGCTGTCGCGTGCGGCCAGCAACACCGCTTCGCCTTGGTCCTGTTGCGCCAGCACGCGACCCCAAGGGTCAACGATGGCGGCATGTCCGTGAGTGTCTCTTGGGCCCGGGTGCACGCCGCCCTGAACCGCCGCCAGCACATAGCACTGGGTTTCGATGGCCCGCGCGCGGATCAGCACGTCCCAATGCGCAGCGCCGGTGACCGCCGTAAAGGCCGAGGGCGCGCTGATCAGCTCAGCGCCCGCCGCACGCAACTCGCTGTACAACTCCGGGAAGCGCAGGTCGTAACACACCGTCAGGCCCAGTCGCCCGACGGGGGTGTCCGCCACTATTACAGTGCTGCCAAAAGCATAGTCGTCGGATTCACGATAGCGACCCCGGGCATCCGCCACGTCGACGTCGAACAGGTGCAGTTTGTCGTAACGGGCAACCACCTCACCGCGATCATCGATCAGCAGCGAGCAGGCAGTGGACTTGGCATTCGGTTGATCCCTGGGCGGCAACGGCAATGTGCCGGCCACTATCCATAAGGTGAGGTCGCGGGCGGCCTGTTTCAACCATGGCAGGATCGGGCCTTCGCCCAAGGCTTCGGCTCGGCCGATATCGGCCACGTCGCGGCGGCCCATGGCGGCGAAGTTTTCCGGCAGCACCGCCAGCCGGGCACCGCCTTGGGCGGCCTGCTCCAGCAGGCGCCGGGCCTCGGCCAGGTTGGCCAGCACGTCGCTCTGGCTGACCATCTGAATTACCGCAAACGTCATGGCCGATACTCCATAAAAGAATAGCCACAGGCTACTCCATCAAGTCTCACTTGGCCTTTTCGAAAGGCTTGTCGAAGGTAATCTTCGGATCCTTCCACGGCCCTTGCACGGTGTATTGCACGCTGGCGAAGCGCGAAACGCGGTCACCGATCAGCTTGTCGATCAGAAACAGCGCACCACCGATGGCTGGCGCGCCGACAATCAGTGCCGCAATCGGCAGGTTGTTGGTCACCGGCAGGGTCACCAGCAGCTTGGCATCCACGCGGTCGGCCACCAGGTCCAGGGTGCCATTGAGTTCAAGGTTGGTCGAAGGCCCGGTCATGGTGATCGGCTCTCGCGTTACAAACACGCCATCACTGGCCGCCAGCAGGCCTTTGACCCGGTCATAGCTCAAGCCCTTGCCGAGCAGGTCGGAGAAGTCCAGGCGCAGGCGACGACCGATGGAGTTGAAGTTGAGCAGCCCAAACACGCGCAACGCCTGGGCACCGCCCTCGACTTCGACAAATTGACCCTGGCGGAAATCGGCATCGAGCATGCCGGAGAACCGCTTTGGCCCGACCCACGCCGGCGAACCCGGCCAGCGGCCGTCCACATCGAGGTGAAACTCCTGACTGGTCACGGTAGGCGCAAAGCCCCAGCCCTTGAGCACATCGGCGATATTCTTGCCGTCCAGGCGCCCTTTGTACCAACTGCTGCTGTCGCCGGCCGTGCCTTCCCAACCGCCCGCGCCCTTGAGCTGCAAGCCCTTGAGGCCCAGGTCCAGGCTGTTGAAGGCCAGGCCCTTGGCCGTCGGCCGAATTTTCAGCGACCACGCACCGATCAGGTCCGGGCCCTGCAACAACTGCTCGATGTTGATATCCAGCGCGGGAATGTCCTTGGGGTCGATGTCGGCCAGCGGGTCCGGCGCGTTTTCATCCGCCTGCACGGTCGGGTCAACCGCAGGCAGTTTTACGTACTGCAGGTTGATCGCGATGGGCGCGCCCTTCGCATCCGGCAGGTTCACCGAGCCTTTGGCCTGCTGGCTGTCGAGTTGCAGGCCCCAGGCCGCCGGTTTGCGGTCCAGCAGCAGGCTGACCTGATCGAACTGCTTGCCAAAGCCTGTCAGCTTGCCGACCTTGAAATCCGCGCCACTGAGCAGTTGCTTGGCGCTGCCACCCGGGTCATTACCGGCGTAACGGCCAACCAGTTTCTTCCACGGATCGATATCCAGCTCCGACAGCACGCCGCGAATGCGCAGGCCTTTCGCACCCGGCAGCACTGCATCGCCATCACCGAGGAACAACTCGCCGCGCCCCTCATTGAAGTTGTCCGGGGGTGCGGCAAAGGTGAAGTTCGCCAGCTCCCCGTAATCAAACCAGTAACGCCGTTCGGCGCCCTGCAGGGTCATGCGGAACGTGCTGTCTCGGCCCTGGCTCGCTGGCATGCCAAACGGCGCCGGCAGATCCACCGCCACACCCTTGAGGTCGGAATTGACCATCAACTGACTGTCTGCGCCATTAAGGATGACTTGTAACTGGTAGGGGATATCGCCGGATACGGGCAGCGGCTGGGTAACGTTCAGCCAGTCAGTCAGCCGCTTGACCGTGACCTGACCCTTGGCGACCACGCGGGTGCTGATAGCACCCGGCCTGCCTTCGGCGAAGATCTGCGCGCTGATGGGCCGATCGAACGCCTGGGCGCTGATTTGATCGCCGCTCAAGCCCTTGGCACTGTCGAAACGGAAATTCCCCTTCAGTTGGTTGAGGTCCAGGGTCGGATCGGCCAACTGCAGGCGGGCCTTGTCGGTCTGGAAGTCCACCACGATCTTCGGCTCGGTGCCTTTGGCCAGTGGCACATCCAGGTCCAGCTTGCCTTGCAGGTCGCCCTCGCCTTTCCATCCGGCAAAGGTCGACGCCGTACCAATCGGCGCTTCCTGCAAAATTTTCAGGCCATCGCCCAGGCCGCCGGAAAAACCACCGGTCAACAGCAGGTGGCTGTCCTTGCCCGCAGGGGCATGGGGAATATTGACGTAGACGTCCTTGACCTTTGTGTCGAGCAACTGGCCCTTGCTGGCCAGAATGCGCACGCCGCTTTCCTCGACGAACACCTCGCCGTTGACCTTGCTGACATGAGGCCAGCCCGGCTGGAACGCCAGCTCGGCGTCATGCACCTTGAAGAACAGACTGATGTTGCGCGAAGCCGGCAACGCGTTATGGTTCAACGACCCCTGATACTGGAAGAAACCCTGGTCGACCGCGCCTTTGAGAATCGCAGTGCGCAGCCACTCATCCAGAGCCGGGCTCAGCACCGCCGGCAAGTACTTGGGCGTAAAGCGCCCATCGCCATCGACCATGCCCACCCGCAGGTCCATGTAGTCTTCCTGGCTATGATCGAAATGCAGGCGAATCAGGAAGTCGGCGGCCACCTTGCCTTCTTCGCCCAGCACCTTGATATACGGGGCGATCAGGGTGAAGCCTTGTTTATCCAGCTTCCAGGTCAGCCGCGCATTGGCCTGGATGTATTGCCAGGGCTTGGCGAAGATCGGGTCCAGGTGCAGGGAAAAATCCTTGCTGTCCATGCGCAACTCGCCCTGGCCCAGGTCGCCGCTGATGCTGCCGGACACGTTGCGCGCCGCCGGCGCGCCGGAATAGGCATCGAAACCCACGCGCTCAAGATTGGCGGCGAAGCTGAGTTTCTGGTCGGTGCTGTCCTCCGGGCGGAAATCCACCAGCACATTGCGCAGCAGGCCGGTGGCCTTGAGGTGTGCGATGGTTTTGGCGAAGCCTTCAGGCAGCGGCGCCAGGGCATTCAACAGGGGAGTAATCGGGGTCAGGTCCACACGATCGGCCTGCAACTTCCAAGTTTCCGGAGCCTTGTCGGTCGCCAGCGCCTGCTGCAATTGCAGGCGCGATTCCCAGCGGTTGTCGCCGAGGTTCATCGCCAGCGAATCAAACAGCACCTTAAGGCCTGTGTCACTGCGCTGCAGGTACGCCGTCAGGGCAAAATTCTCGATATGCACCGGCTTGCGCCCGGCATAACTGCCTTTTATCTCGGGAGCGTTGAGACGCGCCGCAGCGCTTTGCACGGTGCCCTTGGCCCAGGTCAGCCAAAATTCTCCGCCGGACTTGAACTCGCTGAGTGTCCATTGCTGAGTGAGGCGGGCGGGAATCCACTTGGCCCAATCGCTCTGGGGCAGGCTCAGGTAAGCCTGGACTTCGCCGTCCTGCCATTGGCTGGCACGGATGCGCGTGCGCAGGTTGAGGGCCAGCGGCTGGCCATCGGGAAGGGTCAGGCGCGCATCCAGGCGTTGGCGATCGGTGCCGGTGTGCAGGCTCAGGCCAACGTAGGTGAGGGTCGCCGGCGCCTGATCGAAGGGTTGCAGGGTGACCTGGCTGTCGAGCACCGACACCCGCTTGACCCGCTGCATGCGCTCGAGCAACTGCTGCGGGTCCAGCGGCTGGTCGTCCGGCAGCGGCAAGCCCTGCAGGGCCCAGTGGCCATCCTTGTCTTCCTTGACGCTCAATTGCAGGCCGCTGACTTGCAGGTGGGCAAGGTGCACTTCACGGGCAATCAGGCTGGCCCAGATATCCGGCACCACTTCGACCTGGTCCAGGCGCAAGGCGCTGTTGCCCTCGCCGACCATCACATCGTGAGCCAGCAACACGGGAGCAAAGCCGCTCCAGCGCCCTTCCAGGCTGCCGATACGCAGGGGCATGCCCACCGCCGACTGGGCCTTGGCCTCGATCTCGGCACGGTATTCGGCCACCAACGGGGTCAATTCACGCCCCAGGCTCACGTACACCGCCGCCAAGACCAGCAGCAGCGCACACAGGCCCAGGCCCCAGCGGGTCAAAGCGGCAAAAAAGCGTATCAGACGCTCCATGTCAGGCGACCCTCAAAGCGGTGGGCGGACGGCAGAGCAAGGTCTGCAGGGCTCGAAGAAAACAAGCGATTGGGGATCAGAGCAGCACCACGTCGTATTGTTCCTGGGAATACATGGTTTCGACCTGGAAGCGAATCGTGCGCCCGATAAACACCTCCAGCTCAGCGACGTTGCCGGACTCTTCGTCCAGCAGCCGATCGACCACTTTCTGGTTAGCCAGCACTCTATAACCTTCAGCCTGGTAGGCCCGTGCCTCGCGCAGGATTTCCCGGAAAATCTCGTAGCAAACCGTTTCCGGGGTTTTCAATTTTCCGCGCCCCTGGCAACTGCTGCAGGGTTCGCACAACACCTGTTCGAGACTTTCGCGGGTGCGTTTGCGGGTCATCTGCACCAGGCCCAGCACGGTGATGCCGATGATGTTGGTCTTGGCGTGATCACGCTCCAATTGCTTCTCAAGGGTGCGCAACACCTGGCGTTGGTGCTCTTCATCTTCCATGTCGATGAAGTCGATGATGATGATCCCGCCCAGGTTGCGCAGGCGCAGCTGGCGGGCAATCGCGGTGGCCGCTTCAAGGTTGGTCTTGAAGATGGTCTCTTCCAGGTTGCGATGGCCGACAAAGGCCCCCGTGTTGACGTCGATGGTGGTCATGGCTTCCGCCGGGTCCACCACCAGATAGCCGCCGGACTTGAGCGGCACCTTGCGCTCAAGGGCTTTCTGGATCTCGTCTTCGACGCCATACAGGTCGAAGATTGGCCGCTCGCCAGGGTAATGCTCCAGGCGGTCGGCAATTTCCGGCATCAGTTCGGCGACAAATTGGGTGGTGCGCTGGAAGGTTTCGCGCGAGTCGATGCGAATTTTTTCGATTTTCGGGCTGACCAGGTCGCGCAGGGTACGCAGCGCCAGGCCGAGGTCTTCATAGATGACGCTGGGCGCGCCGATGGTCTTGATCTGCTCGCCGATCTGGTCCCACAGACGCCGCAGGTAGCGGATGTCCATGAGGATTTCATCGGCACCGGCGCCCTCGGCGGCGGTGCGCAGGATGAAGCCGCCGGCTTCCTTGATGCCTTCGGCCGCCACGCAGTCGCTGACCACTTTTTTCAGGCGTTCGCGCTCGCCTTCGTCTTCGATCTTCAAGGAAATGCCGACATGGGCGGTACGCGGCATGTACACCAGATAACGCGAAGGAATCGACAGCTGTGTCGTCAGCCGCGCGCCTTTGGAGCCGATGGGGTCCTTGGTGACTTGCACCACCAGGCTCTGCCCTTCATGCACCAGGGCACTGATGCTCTCCACCGCGGGCCCTTCGCGCAGAGAAATCTCCGACGCGTGAATAAATGCCGCCCGGTCCAGGCCGATGTCGATAAACGCCGCCTGCATCCCCGGCAGCACGCGCACCACCTTGCCTTTATAGATGTTGCCGACGATCCCGCGCTTCTGGGTGCGCTCGACATGCACTTCTTGCAGAACACCGTTCTCTACCACTGCCACGCGCGATTCCATCGGCGTGATATTGATCAGAATCTCTTCACTCATGGCTGGGTCTCGTTCTGGCGTTTTCACAATAGTGACCGATCGCTCAAGGCTTGGCGCTGTAATACGGCGTTCAGCGCACGGTAAGGTTTTGCCAACAGGGTATGCCGAATCGGCTAAGCAGTTGCGCGGTTTCGCACACCGGCAGCCCGACCACGGCGGAATAGCTGCCATTGAGCCCGGCAACAAACACCGACCCCAGCCCCTGGATAGCATAGCCACCCGCCTTGTCCCGGGGTTCGCCACTGTGCCAGTAGGCGGTGGCCTCTTCGACGCCAATCTCGCGAAAACGTACACGGCTGCTGACGCATAGGGTTTCGCAGCGCTGACCCTCCGTCAGGGCAACGGCGGTCAGCACCTCGTGTTCATTTCCCGCGAGGGCCATCAACATCGCCAGGGCATCGGCCTGGTCCACGGGTTTGCCGAGAATCCGGCCATCGACAATCACCGCCGTGTCAGCCCCCAGCACACAGGCATTGAAGGGTGTTTCAAGCACGGCGAAACCCGCCGTTGCCTTGCCGCGCGCAAGACGCTCGACGTAGGAAACGGGTGATTCATTGGTAAGAGGTGTTTCGTCAATGGCGGCGCTGACCACAGTGAAGGGCACACCGATCTGGGTCAGCAGTTCACGCCGTCGGGGAGAACCCGAGGCCAGATAAAGCGAATTCATTGCAGACTCTCCCTGTGGGGTTCGATAACCAGGCAGAGCCTCGCAATCCATTCAATTGATTTTGTAGCGGCGACGCAGACCACGCAGGCCAAAACTGACCCAGGGCCACAACAGCGCACTGACCAGGGCCGGCAATACCAGCGCCAGCGTTGGCTGGCGGTTGCCGGTCAAGGCGCTGAGCCAGAGTTGCACCAACTGCGCCAGGCCGAAGATCACCAGAATCACCAGGCACTGCTGCCACATCGGGAACATGCGCAAACGCTGCTGCAACGACAGCACCAGAAAAGTAATCAGGGTCAGGATCAGCGCGTTCTGGCCAAGCAAGGTGCCATAGAGCACATCTTCCGCCAAGCCCAGGAACATCGCAGTGACCATGCCCACCCTGTGCGGCAGGTGCAACGCCCAGAACGCCATCAGCAAGGCCAGCCACAACGGGCGCAGGATCTCCATGAACTGCGGCAGCGGCGATACGCTGAGCAGCAAGCCGACGGCGAACGTCAGCCACACCACCCAACCATTGCGCGAATGAGTACTGGCCATTATTCCTCCCTCTGTCGCGTAGTGGTCGCAGCGCCGGCAGGCGGCTTCGCGGCAGGCGTGGTGCTGGCTGCCGGTTTGGCCGGACGAGTGCTGTGCGTGGCGGGCTTGGCGGGTGTCGCCACAGGCGCCGCTGCAGGAAGATTTGCCGGCGCCGGTGGCCCTACAAAGGCCGGTTTGGGCACGATGGCGGGCGTGACCGGCAGGGTGCCGTTGCGCTTGTCTTCCGCTTCCTGGGCCTGCGCGGCATCGTTGGCGCGCTCTTCCGGGGTGCGGTTATCGCTGAACACCAGCAGCAGGTAACGGCTGCGGTTCAGGGCGGCAGTCGGCACGGCACGCACAATGGCGAACGGCTGACCGGAATCGTGGATCACTTCCTTGACCGTCGCCACCGGGTAACCCGCTGGGAACCGCTGGCCAAGACCGGAGCTGACCAGCAGGTCGCCCTCCTTGATATCGGCGGTGTCAGCCACGTGACGCAACTCCAGGCGCTCGGGATTGCCGGTGCCGCTGGCAATCGCACGCAGGCCGTTGCGGTTGACCTGCACCGGAATACTGTGGGTGGTGTCGGTGAGCAACAGGACGCGGGAGGTGTAGGGCATCAACTCGACCACCTGCCCCATCAGGCCACGGGCATCGAGCACCGGCTGGCCGAGCACCACACCGTCGCGCTCACCCTTGTTGATGATGATGCGATGGGTGAAGGGGTTGGGATCCATGCCGATCAGCTCGGCCACTTCGACCTTCTCGTTGACCAACGCGGAAGAATTGAGCAACTCGCGCAGCCGAACGTTCTGCTCAGTGAGGGCCGCCAGCTTTTGCATGCGTCCCTGCAGCAGCAGGTTTTCAGTCTTGAGTTTTTCGTTTTCGGCGACAAGCTCGGTGCGGCTGCCGAACTGGCTTGCCACCCCCTGATAAAGCCGTTGCGGCAGGTCGGTGATCCAGTAGGTCTGCATCAACACCAGCGACATTTGACTGCGCACGGGCTTGAGCAGCGCAAAGCGGGCGTCGACCACCATCAGCGCGACCGAAAGCACGACCAGCACCAGCAAGCGCACGCCCAATGAGGGGCCTTTGGCGAAAAGCGGTTTAATAGGCCGCTCCTCCCGGGCAAATGTTCTCTTTATTCATACGGCATCAAACCGGCCTGGATGCAGATTGAAGAAGATAAACGCCGACAGGCAGCACTGCAAAGTGCTGCCTGCGGGCGAAGCATGGCGCAACCAGCCGATCTTATTCGCTGGAGAGCAGGTCCATGGTGTGTTTATCCATCATTTCCAGTGCACGACCACCGCCACGGGCAACGCAGGTCAGCGGGTCTTCGGCGACGATCACCGGCAGGCCGGTTTCCTGGGCCAGCAGCTTGTCGAGGTCACGCAGCAAGGCGCCACCACCGGTCAGTACCAGGCCGCGCTCGGCGATATCGGAAGCCAGCTCCGGTGGCGATTGCTCCAGCGCACTTTTCACTGCCTGAACGATGGTGGCCAGGGACTCTTGCAGCGCTTCCAGCACTTCATTGGAGTTCAGGGTGAAGGCGCGTGGCACGCCTTCGGCCAGGTTGCGACCGCGAACATCGACTTCGCGCACTTCGCCGCCTGGGTAGGCCGTACCGATTTCCTGCTTGATACGCTCGGCGGTGGATTCGCCGATCAGGCTGCCGTAGTTACGACGCACATAAGTGATGATCGCTTCGTCGAAGCGGTCGCCGCCCACGCGCACGGATTCGGCATATACCACACCGTTCAGGGAGATGAGGGCGATTTCGGTGGTACCGCCACCGATATCCACCACCATCGAACCGCGTGCTTCCTCCACCGGCAGGCCGGCACCGATTGCAGCGGCCATCGGCTCTTCGATCAGGAACACTTCGCGGGCACCGGCACCCAGGGCCGATTCACGGATGGCACGGCGCTCCACCTGCGTGGATTTGCACGGAACACAGATCAGCACACGAGGGCTGGGCTGCAGGAAACTGTTTTCGTGAACCTTGTTGATGAAGTACTGCAGCATCTTCTCGCAGACGCTGAAGTCGGCAATCACGCCGTCCTTCATCGGACGAATGGCAGCAATATTGCCAGGTGTTCGGCCGAGCATGCGCTTGGCCTCGGTGCCGACGGCAACGACACTTTTCTGATTACCATGGGTCCGAATGGCCACAACTGATGGCTCATTCAGAACGATACCGCGCTCGCGCACGTAAATAAGGGTGTTGGCAGTGCCCAGGTCAATGGAAAGATCGCTGGAAAACATGCCACGCAGTTTCTTGAACATGGGGAAAGGACCCTAGGCAACGCGTGGGTAAAAAAGTGCGGCAAACTCTAACAACGACAGGGATTTTGGGCAAGGCGCCAATGTGCTAAATTGGCCGACTTTCTGTGCACCAACCCCCACAATCGCGGCCTTATGACCGTAGAAATGCGGTAGTGTTCCGACAATCTAACACACGGATGCCCTCCGTTCTGTTTTCCACTGGAGAAACCCATGGCGCTTGAACGCTCCGACGTGGAAAAAATCGCGCATCTGGCCTCGCTTGGCCTGAATGACGCCGATCTTCCACAGACCACCGCAGCCCTGAACAGCATTCTCGGGCTGGTCGACCAGATGCAGGCCGTCAATACCGACGGCATCGAGCCCCTGGCTCACCCGCTGGAAGCCAGCCAGCGCCTGCGCGCAGACGTCGTGACCGAACGCGATAATCGCGAGGCCTACCAGTCCATCGCGCCAGCGGTCGAAAACGGCCTGTATCTGGTTCCGAAAGTCATCGACTAAAGGGAAAGAGCCTTTCATGCATCACATGACTCTGGCCGAGATCGCCCGCGGTCTCGCCGAAAAAAAGTTTTCTTCTGAAGAATTGACCAAAACCCTGCTGGCGCGCATCGCCGAGCTCGACCCCAAGGTCAACAGCTTCATCAGCCTCACCGAGGAACTGGCCCTGAGCCAGGCCAAGGCTGCCGACGTGCGTCGCGCCAACGGTGAAAACGGCGCACTGCTGGGCGCTCCAATCGCCCACAAAGACCTGTTCTGCACCCAGGGCATACGCACCAGTTGCGGCTCGAAGATGCTCGACAACTTTAAAGCCCCCTACGACGCCACTGTGGTGTCCAAACTCGCCGCCGCCGGGGCCGTGACCCTGGGCAAGACCAACATGGACGAATTCGCCATGGGTTCGGCCAACGAGTCGAGCTACTACGGGGCAGTGAAAAACCCGTGGAACCTGGAACACGTGCCCGGCGGCTCGTCCGGAGGTTCGGCCGCTGCCGTTGCCGCGCGCCTGCTGCCGGCCGCCACGGCCACCGACACCGGTGGTTCGATCCGCCAGCCCGCCGCCTTCACCAACCTTACCGGCCTGAAGCCGACCTACGGTCGCGTGTCGCGCTGGGGCATGATCGCCTACGCGTCGAGTCTCGATCAGGGCGGCCCGTTGGCCCGCACTGCAGAAGACTGCGCAATATTGTTGCAAGGTATGGCCGGCTTCGATGCACAGGACTCCACCAGCATCGATGAACCGGTGCCGGACTACAGCGCCAGCCTCAACACCTCGCTCAAGGGCCTGCGCATCGGCGTGCCGAAGGAATACTTCAGCGCCGGCCTCGACCCGCGTATCGCCGAACGTGTGCACAACAGCGTCAAGACGCTGGAAGGCCTCGGCGCCGTGATCAAGGAAATCAGCCTGCCGAACAACCAGCATGCGATTCCCGCCTACTACGTGATCGCGCCGGCCGAAGCGTCCTCCAACCTGTCGCGCTTCGACGGCGTGCGCTTCGGCTACCGCTGCGAAAACCCCAAAGATCTTTCCGATTTGTACAAACGCTCCCGTGGCGAAGGCTTCGGCGCCGAAGTACAGCGGCGCATCATGGTCGGCGCCTACGCGCTGTCGGCCGGCTACTACGACGCGTACTACCTCAAGGCGCAAAAAATCCGTCGCCTGATCAAGAACGACTTCATGGCGGCCTTTGAAGAAGTCGACGTGATCCTCGGCCCTACCACGCCGAACCCGGCGTGGAAGATCGGTGCCAAGACCGGCGATCCGATTGCCGAGTACCTCGAAGACCTCTACACCATCACCGCCAACCTCGCAGGCCTGCCGGGCTTGTCCATGCCGGCCGGTTTCGTTGACGGTCTGCCGGTGGGCGTGCAATTGCTCGCGCCGTATTTCCAGGAAGGCCGCCTGCTCAATGTGGCGCACCAGTACCAGTTGAACACTGACTGGCACACTCGCACCCCAACCGGCTTCTGAGGAGAACACTATGCAATGGGAAGTCGTGATCGGGCTGGAGATTCATACCCAGCTCGCCACCCAATCGAAGATTTTCTCCGGCAGCGCCACCACGTTCGGCGCAGGGCCTAATACCCAGGCCAGCCTCGTCGACCTGGGCATGCCTGGCGTGCTGCCGGTGCTGAACCAGGAAGCGGTGCGCATGGCGGTAATGTTCGGCCTGGCGATTGACGCCGAAATCGGCCAGCACAACGTGTTCGCGCGCAAGAACTACTTCTACCCGGACCTGCCCAAGGGCTATCAGATCAGCCAGATGGAATTGCCGATCGTCGGCAAGGGCTACCTGGACATCCCGCTGGAAGACGGCACCATCAAGCGCGTCGGCGTGACCCGTGCGCACCTGGAAGAAGATGCCGGCAAGAGCTTGCATGAAGAATTCAACGGCGCCACCGGCATCGACCTGAACCGCGCTGGCACGCCGCTGCTGGAAATCGTCTCCGAGCCGGACATGCGCAGCGCCAAGGAAGCCGTGGCCTACGTCAAGACGATCCACGCGCTGGTGCGTTACCTCGGCATCTGCGACGGTAACATGGCCGAAGGCTCCCTGCGTTGCGACTGCAACGTGTCGGTGCGGCCAAAAGGCCAGACCGAGTACGGCACACGCTGCGAGATCAAGAACGTCAACTCGTTCCGCTTCATCGAAAAGGCGATCAACACCGAAGTGCGTCGCCAGATCGAACTGATCGAGGACGGCGGCAAGGTCATCCAGCAGACCCGCCTGTACGACCCGAACAAAGACGAGACCCGCGCCATGCGCAGCAAGGAGGAAGCCAACGACTACCGTTACTTCCCCGACCCGGACCTGTTGCCGGTAGTGCTTGAGGATTCGTTCCTCAACGACATCCGCGCCACCCTGCCGGAATTGCCACCGCAAAAACGCGAGCGCTTCCAGGCGCAGTTCGGCCTGTCGGTCTACGATGCCAGCGTGCTGGCGTCGAGCCGCGAGCAGGCCGACTACTTTGAAAAGGTCGTGAGCATTGCCGGTGACGCCAAGCTTGCGGCCAACTGGGTCATGGTCGAGCTGGGCAGCCTGCTGAACAAACAAGGCCTGGAAATCGACGAAGCGCCGGTCTCGGCCGCGCAACTGGGCGGCATGCTGCTGCGCATCAAGGACAACACCATCTCCGGCAAGATTGCCAAGACGGTGTTCGAAGCGATGGCGGCAGGCGAAGGCAACGCTGACGAGATCATCGAGAAGCGCGGCCTCAAGCAAGTCACCGACAGCGGCGCCATCTCCGCCGTGCTCGATGAAATGCTCGCGGCCAATGCCGAACAGGTCGAACAATACCGCGCGGCCGATGAAGCCAAGCGCGGCAAGATGTTCGGCTTCTTTGTCGGCCAGGCGATGAAAGCGTCCAAAGGCAAGGCCAACCCGCAACAGGTGAACGAGCTGCTCAAAAGCAAGCTCGAAGGCTGATAGCGGTGACGGGGCCGGGCGGATTTCACACCCCACTCGGACCCTTTGTGGAATCGGCCCCATGTGGGAGGGGGCTTGCTCCCGGTAGCGGTGTATCAGCTTGCACACCTGTGTCTGACACACCGCTATCGGGAGCAAGCCCCTCCCACATCAGCCCTCTTTTTCCACAGTTGATACGGGGGTAACGTCGAACATGAAGCGTCTACTCGGTCTCCTGGCCCTGTCTTCCCTGCTGGGCGGTTGCGCCAGCGGTCTCATCGACCCCAATGGCTACGACGAAACCGGCACCGCCTCCTATTACGGCGCCAAACACCATGGCAACCGCACCGCCAGCGGTGAACCCTTCAACCAGAACGCCCTGACTGCCGCCCATCGGCGCCTGCCCTTCGGCACGCAGGTCAAGGTGACCAATCTCGACAATAACCGCTCGGTGATCGTGCGCATCAATGATCGCGGTCCGCATTCACGTGGGCGCCTGATCGACCTTTCACGCCAGGCGGCCGCACAATTGGGCATGCTGAGCCGCGGCACTGCGCGGGTTCGCGTGCAGGCCATGAGCAACTGAAGAAGGAGCACAGGCCATTTTCGCACTAAAAGCCCTCTCGCCCTGGAGCCTGCTCGAACTGTTCAGCGGCCTGCTACTGCTGATCGTCGGCGCCGAAGTCCTGGTGCGCGCCGCCGTGCGCCTGGCCGCCAGCCTCAAGGTGCGACCGCTGATCATCGGCCTGACCATCGTCGCCTTCGGCAGCAGCGCGCCGCAGATGACCGTCAGCCTGCAGGCCACCCTCGCCGGCAATACCGATATCGCCGTGGGCAGCGTGATCGGCAGCAGCATCTTCAACGTCCTCGTCACCCTGGGCCTCGCGGCCCTGATCATTCCGCTGCGGGTGTCGCGCCAGTTGGTACGCCTGGACATCCCGGTGATGATCATCGCCGCGCTGCTGGTGTTTACCCTGGCGGCCAATGAGGAACTGACACCCCTCGACGGCCTGCTATTGCTGATCGCGCTGCTGGCCTACCTCGGCGTGCTGCATTACCAGACGCGCCATTCACGGCGCCCGCGCACTCTCGACACGGTGGCCCGGGCGCCATGGCTGAGCAGTGTGATACGCATCGTTGGCGGGCTGCTGGTGCTGGTACTGGCCGGGCACCTGCTGCTTGGCGCGGCAGTGGACGTGGCGAGCGACCTGGGCCTGTCGGAGCGTATCGTCGGGCTGACGCTGATTGGCGTCGGCACTTCCCTGCCGTGCCTGGCGACGTCGCTGATCGCCGCCCTGCGCGGCGAGCGCGAGATTGCCGTGGGCAACGTGATCGGCAGCAACCTGTTCAACCTGCTCGGCGTGCTGGGGCTCACCGCCCTGCTCGCGCCGACGCCACTGTCGGTGTCGCCCAATGCCGTGGACTTCGACCTGCCGGTGATGCTCGGCGTGGTGGTGCTGTGCCTGCCAGTGTTCTACAGCGGCTACCGCGTGACCCGCGCCGAAGGCCTGGTGATGCTGGGCCTGTACCTGGCGTATGGGCTGCATGTGATGGCATTTACTACGGGCATGCCCCTGGCCGGCAAGCTTGAACACCTGATGCTGTATTACGTCCTGCCGGCGCTGGTGGCTTTTCTGTTGTTCAGCACGCTGCGCGCCTGGCGCCGCCAACACAAGAGGGAACCGCAATGACCGATCAGAAGAAACCCGGCGTAGCCATGCGTCGCCAGGTGATGGGCGATGTGTTCGTCGACCGCGCCCTGGGCAATGCCACTGAATTCACCCAGCCGTTGCAGGACTTCGTCAACGACCATGCCTGGGGCAGTGTATGGAACCGCGAGGGGTTACCGCTCAAGACCCGCAGCCTGATTACCCTCGCCGCCCTCACCGCGCTCAAGTGCCCGCAGGAACTCAAGGGCCACGTGCGCGGGGCGTTGAACAATGGCTGTACGGTGGAAGAGATTCGCGAGGCGCTGCTGCATTGCGCGGTGTATGCGGGGGTGCCGGCGGCGATTGATGCATTCCGGGCGGCGCAGGAGGTGATTGAGGTGTATCAGGCTGAGCAGCGGTGATCTTCAGATAGCTATCGCAGGCAAGCCCACCGCAACCTCAGATCCACCCACCCGCCTGCAACACGAAAATCCCGATATTGGTGGTCACCGCCGCCATCAGCGTGGTGATCACGATAATCGCCGCCGCCAGCTCGTGATTACCCTCGGCCGCGCGGGCCATCACATAACTGGCTGCGGCGGTGGGCGCACCGAAGTACAGAAACAGAATCCCCAGTTCGGGCCCGCGAAAGCCCAGCAGCCAGGCCCCAAGGGTGGCGACGATCGGCAGCCAGACCATCTTCATCAGGCTCGCACTGAGCGCCATGTTGCCACTCTTGCGCAGCGCCGCCAGGGACAAGGTGCCACCGATGCAGATCAGCGCCAACGGCAGCGTGGTGTCGGCCAGGTACTGCATGGACTTTTCCAGCCAACCGGGCACGCCGAGCTGGAAGTAGGCGAACGGCGCGGCGACGAACACGCTGATGATCAGCGGATTGGCCAGCACACTCTTGCAGATGCTCCACGGGTCGGACTTGATCACCGGGCTGTACACCGCCAGCACGATGGTCGACAGCGTGTTGTAGAGCAGGATCACCAGCGCCGCGAGGACGGCGCCCAGGGAGATGCCGTAGTCGCCGTACATGCTGGCGGCCAGCGCCAGGCCGATCACCCCGTTGTTGCCGCGAAACGCGCCTTGGGCATAGATACCCCGGTCTGCCGGCTTGCAGCGAAAAATCGCCCAGCCCCAGGCCACGGCAAAACTCAGCACGGTGGCGACCGCAAAATAGATCAGCAAGCCCGGTTGGAGCGCCGCATGCAGGTCGGCGTGCAGGATGCCGAGAAACAGCAGCGCCGGCATGGTGACGTTGAACACCAGGGAGGAAGCGGTATGGATAAAGTTGTCGTTGATCCAGTTGATGCGCTTGAGCAGCACACCGAGAAACAGCATGGCAAACACCGGCGCGGTGATGGTAAGGGTGGTGAGGAAGATAGCCAGCATGCCGGGGAGAACCTTTGAGCGTCGTCAGAAGGTCAATGATAAGCCATGCGGCGCGGTGGCGTCTGGTAGGCCGCTATCGGGAGCAAGCCCCCTCCCACATTTGACTGCATTCACAGTTCAACATGTGGGAGGGGGCTTGCTCCCGATGCAGGCGACGCGGTCTCAGGTAATCGGCGCCGGGTTGAAGAGGGTAATGTCGTTATGCAGCTTGTGATGCTCGGCCCAGGTCTGTTTCTTGCCGCTGGCGACGTCCAGGTAGAAGTGGAACAACTCCCAGCCCAGTTCCTCGATGCTCGCACGCCCGGTGGCGATGCGCCCGGCGTCGATGTCGATCAGGTCCGGCCAGCGCTGCGCCAGCTCCGTGCGCGTCGACACCTTGACCACCGGCGCCATCGCCAGCCCGTAGGGCGTGCCGCGTCCGGTGGTGAACACGTGCAGGTTCATGCCCGCCGCCAGTTGCAAGGTGCCACACACAAAGTCGCTGGCCGGCGTCGCGCAAAAGATCAGGCCCTTGCTCTTGAAGCGCTCGCCGGGGCCCAGCACGCCGTTGATCGCGCTGCTGCCGGACTTGACGATGGAGCCCAGGGACTTCTCGACAATGTTCGACAACCCGCCCTTCTTGTTGCCCGGCGTGGTGTTGGCACTGCGGTCGGCCTCGCCCTTGGCCAGGTAACGGTCGTACCAGTCCATTTCCCGCACAAGCTCCTGGGCAATTTCCTTCGTTTGCGCGCGCGACGTGAGCAGGTAGATGGCATCACGGACTTCGGTCACTTCGGAAAACATCACCGTGGCGCCGGCCCGCAACAGCAGGTCCGAGGCATAGCCCAGCGCCGGGTTGGCGGTGATGCCGGAGAACGCATCGCTGCCGCCGCACTGCATACCCAGGATCAGCTCGGACGCCGGCACGGTTTCGCGGCGGCGCTGGTCGAGTTTTTTCAGGCGGGTTTCGGCCAGCGCCATGATCTGCTCGATCATTTCGGTGAACCCGTGACTGGAATCCTGTAGCCGATACAGCCACGGCTCGCTCAGGTCGACCGAGCTGTCGTTCTCATGCATCACCTGCCCGGCCTGCAGTTTCTCGCAGCCCAGGCTGATCACCAGCGCTTCGCCGCCCAGGTTCGGGTTGCGCGCCAGGTTGCGCACGGTGCGGATCGGGATGTAGGCATCCGTCGCCGTGATCGCCACACCGCAGCCGTAGCTATGGGTCAGCGCCACCACATCATCGACATGAGGATACTTGGGCAGCAGTTCGTCCTTGATGCGCTTGACCGCGTGGTCGAGTACACCGGTGACGCACTGCACCGTGGTGGTGATGCCGAGGATATTACGCGTGCCCACGGTACCGTCGGCGTTGCGATAGCCCTCGAACGTGAACCCTTGCAAAGGCGCCTGGGCTTCGGGCACCTCGGTGGACAGTGGCAGGCTGTACAATGGCGGCGCGGTGGGCATGCGCAGCTGGTCTTCCTGCACCCAACTGCCGCGCGGGATCGGCGCCAGGGCGTAACCGATGGTCTGGCCATAGCGAATGATCTGACCGCCTTCGGGAATATCTTCCAGGGTCACCTTGTGGCTCTGGGGGATGAAATCCACGGTGACCAGGCCGTCCGGGAACTCGGTCCCGGCCGGGACGCCCTGGTCATTGACCACGATCACCACGTTGTCGCGCTCGTGCAAACGGATCGAGCGCGGCGAGTCGGCATGTTCAATCAATTGCATCACGGGGCCTCTCAGGAATGCGCTTCGGTTAGGTTGGTCAACGCTGGCCCCTTGCTTGGGGGCTCTTTGAGGACTACACGCTTGATCGGACCGACGATGACCAGGTAGCTGAACACCGCCACCAGTGCGTTGGCACCGACGAACACCAGCGCCCATTTGAACGAGCCGGTGGTGCTGATGATGTAGCCGATCACGATGGGCGTGGTGATCGACGCCAGGTTACCGAAGGTGTTGAACAAGCCGCCACTGAGGCCGGCGATCTGTTTGGGCGAGGTGTCGGACACCACCGCCCAACCCAGTGCGCCAACGCCTTTGCCGAAGAAGGCCAGGGCCATGAAGCCCACCACCATCCATTCGATATCCACGTAGTTGCAGGCCACGATGCTGCTGGAAATCAGCAGGCCGCCAATGATCGGCGCCTTGCGCGCAAAGGTCAGCGAGTGGCCCTTGCGCAGCAGGTAGTCGGAAATCACCCCGCCCAGCACACCGCCGATAAAGCCGCAGATGGCCGGCAACGAGGCGATGAAACCGGCCTTGAGGATGGTCATGCCACGGTCCTGCACCAGGTACACCGGAAACCATGTCAGGAAGAAGTAGGTGATGCCGTTGATGCAGTACTGGCCCAGGTACACGCCGAGCATCATGCGGTTGGTCAGCAACTGGCGGATGTAGTCCCACTTCGGACCGTCGGTTTTCTTGCCTTTGCCCTTGTCCTGATCCATGTCGACCATCGCGCCATTGGCCGCAATGTAATCGAGCTCGGCGGCGTTGATCATCGGGTGCTGGCGCGGGCTGTGGATCACTTTCAGCCAGACCAGCGAGAAGACGATGCCGATCACGCCCATCACGATAAACACGTGCTGCCAGCCGAAGCTGTAGACGATCCAGCCCATCAGCGGCGCGAATAACACCGTGGCAAAGTACTGCGCCGAGTTGAAGATCGCCGAGGCCGTGCCGCGCTCGGCCGTGGGAAACCACGCCGCCACGATACGGGCATTGCCGGGGAACGAAGGCGCTTCGGCCAGGCCCACCATGAAACGCAGCATGAACAGCGCGACCACGGCGGTGGAGATACCGAATTCACCGACATAGCCTTGCAGCACCGTGAACAGCGACCAGGTGAAGATGCTCAAGGCATAGACTTTCTTCGAGCCAAACCGGTCGAGCAACCAGCCACCGGGAATTTGCCCGGCCACGTAGGCCCAACCGAATGCAGAGAAGATATAACCGAGGGTGACCGCGTCGATGCCGAGGTCTTTTTGCAGGCTGGAGCCGGCGATGGCGATGGTGGCCCGGTCGGCGTAGTTGATCGTGGTCACCAGGAACAGCATGAGCAGGATCAAATAGCGGACATGGGTCGGCTTGGTCGCTTGCATGTAGAAGTACTCCCACTAATTATTTTTTTTGCGGGTAATCAAGTTGTGCTGCGTGCACCGCTTCATGTGGGAGCTGGCTTGCCTGCGATACAGGCACCGCGGTGTGTCAGGCACACTCCGGTAATGCTATCGCAGGCAAGCCAGCTCCCACACCAGGCAGGCGCCACAGGTGTTGCGTATTACGAACCGATGTAGCTGGTCTTCACCACGGTGTAGAACTCTTGTGCATAGCGGCCCTGCTCGCGTGAACCATAGGATGAGCCTTTACGGCCACCGAACGGCACGTGATAGTCCACGCCGGCAGTTGGCAGGTTGACCATCACCATCCCGGCCTGGGAGTGGCGCTTGAAGTGGTTGGCGTACTTCAGGGACGTGGTCGCAATGCCCGCCGACAGACCGAACTCGGTGTCGTTGGCCATCGCCAGTGCCGCTTCGTAGTCCGTCACACGTACCACGTTGGCGACTGGGCCGAAGATTTCTTCACGGCTGATGCGCATGGCGGCTTCGCTGTCGGCAAACAGCGTCGGCGCCAGGTAGTAGCCTTCAGTGTCGCAGGTCACCAGACCGCCACCGCTCACCAGCCGCGCACCTTCGCTCTGGCCGATGTCGATGTACTTCAGGTCCTGGTCCAGTTGGGCCTGAGACACAACCGGGCCGATGTCGGTGCCGCTTTTGAGAGCGTGGCCGACCTTGATCGACTTCATGCGCTCGGCCATCGCCGCGACGAACTGGTCGTGAATACCGGCGGTGACGATCAGGCGGCTCGATGCGGTGCAGCGCTGGCCGGTGGAGTAAAACGCGCTCTGCACGGACAGCTCGACGGCCTGCTTGAGGTCGGCGTCATCGAGAATGATCTGCGGGTTCTTGCCGCCCATTTCCAATTGCACCTTGGCCTGGCGCGACACGCAACTGACGGCGATCTGGCGCCCGACACCCACGGAGCCGGTGAAGCTGATGCCATCGACTTTCGGGCTGTTGACCAGCACGTCACCGACCACGCGACCGCTGCCCATCACCAGGTTGAACACACCGGCAGGGAAGCCCGCGCGCGAGATGATCTCGGCCAGGGCCCAGGCGCAGCCGGGTACCAGTTCAGCCGGTTTGATCACCACGCAGTTGCCGTAGGCCAGGGCCGGGGCGATTTTCCAGGCGGGGATGGCAATCGGGAAATTCCACGGGGTGATCAGGCCAACCACGCCCAGGGCTTCGCGGGTCACTTCAACGTTGACGCCCGGGCGTACCGACGGCACGTAGTCGCCGGACAGGCGCAGGCATTCACCGGCAAAGAACTTGAAGATATTGCCGGCGCGGGTCACTTCACCGATGGCCTCGGGCAGGGTCTTGCCCTCTTCCCGGGCCAGCAGGGTACCGAGTTCTTCACGGCGTGCGAGGATTTCGCTGCCGACTTTATCCAGCGCATCATGGCGCGCCTGGATGCCGGAGGTGGACCACGCCGGGAACGCAGCGCGGGCGGCGTCGATGGCCGCATTGACCTGAGCGAGATCGGCCTTGGCGTATTCACCAATGACATCGGACAACTCCGACGGGTTGAGGTTGGTGCAATAGTCGGCACCGGCTACCCATTGGCCATTAATGTAGTTTTCAAAACGCTTTGCTTGGGACACGAATCTTCTCCTGACGCAAAAGGCCGCTGATTGCTCAGCGGCCTTGTTGATAAGTTATTGCGGGCCTTGCTTGTCGATCAGCGCGGCCAGGGCCTCGTATTCTTCCGGCAGCAGGTCGGTCAGCGGCGTGCGCACCGGGCCTGCGTCGTAGCCGGCGATCTTCGCACCCGCCTTGACGATGCTCACGGCGTAGCCGGCCTTGCGATTACGAATATCAAGGTACGGCAGGAAGAAGTCGTCGATGATTTTGCCAACGGTGGCGTGGTCGTCTTTGGCAATCGCGTGGTAGAAGTCCATCGCGGTTTTCGGGATGAAGTTGAACACCGCCGAGGAGTACACCGGCACGCCCAGGGCCTTGTAGGCAGCGGCGTAAACCTCTGCAGTCGGCAGGCCGCCGAGGTAGCTGAAACGGTCGCCCAGACGACGGCGGATCGACACCATCAACTCGATGTCACCCAGGCCGTCCTTGTAGCCGATCAGGTTCGGGCAGCGCTCGGCCAGGCGCTCCAGCAGCGGCGCAGTCAGGCGGCAGACGTTGCGGTTGTACACCACGACGCCGATCTTGACCGATTTGCACACGGCCTCAACGTGGGCGGCAACCCCGTCCTGGCTGGCTTCGGTGAGGTAATGCGGCAGCAGCAGCAGGCCTTTGGCACCGAGGCGCTCGGCCTCCTGGGCGTATTCGATGGCCTGGCGCGTCGCACCGCCCACACCGGCGAGAATCGGCACGCTGGAGGCGCAGGTATCGACTGCGGTTTTCACCACCTGGGAGTATTCGCTGGCGGCCAGGGAAAAAAACTCACCGGTGCCGCCGGCGGCGAACAGGGCCGTGGCGCCGTAGGGGGCCAGCCACTCGAGACGCTTGATGTAACCCGCCTGGTGGAAATCACCCTGGGCGTTGAAATCGGTCACCGGGAAAGACAGCAGACCGTGGGAGAGGATGGACTTCAGTTCTTGTGGATTCATTATTCGAACACCCTGGGCGAAGACTTTCTGTCGAAAGGTTATTGTTGGTTGTGATGATGTCGTACGTCATCGTACAACTATAAAAGGATTCGTCAACTGCAATTCATCGCAACGGGGGTGCAGCGGGATTTTCCAGACAATGGAAGTCAATGAGGGAGGGGGCTTGCTCTGATGCCAGTCAGTTAAGCGCAGATCCCCTGTGCGAGCGGCGGTGCGACGATTCGACTTGCCCGCGAAAGCGGTGGGTCTTCAACATCAATGTTTGCTGGGCCGACGCCATCGGGAGCAAGCCCCCTCCCACATTTTGTACAGCGTTCGCAAACCATTCCGGTCGGCTCTCAGGCCGCCGCGCTTTTGCTTTTGATCTGGAAGCGCCCCGTCAAACACGCTGGCCGAACGCAGGCTTTGGAGCGTGGGTAACCCGGCAGGACGCCGGGTTAGCTGCGCTGGGCCAAGGATGGCCCATCGCGGCGGCCCACGCTCCAAAGCCTGCGTTCGGGCACACCGAGCCTGGGCGAGGTGCCGAGTGTTGGGGCAAGAGCGTTTTGCTTACTTTTGCGCTTTTCAAAAGTGAGCCGCCGTAAGGGCGGAACCCTAAGTCGCCTTTACCGCAGCACCGGATATGCACACCGAAAAATCGCCATCGCAGGCAAGCCCGCTCCCACATTTTGACCGCATGCAACCTCTGCTTCAGTTGCGCTGCGCCTCTGCCTCTTCATGGGCATGGCGCAGGCGTTCGCGGCTGTTGGTCAGGTGCAGGCGCATCGCGGCGCGTGCTGCGTCCGAATCCTGGCGGGCGATGGCGTCGTAGATTTCTTCGTGTTCGCGGCTCAGGCGGACCATGTAATGCTGCTGGTCGTCATGGGCCAGACGCGCCGAATTCAGGCGGGTGCGCGGAATGATGCTGGTACCCAGGTGGGTCATGATGTCGGTGAAGTAACGGTTGCCGGTGGACAGGGCGATTTCCAGGTGAAACGCAAAGTCCGAGGCAACCGCATCGCCGGCGTGGGCGGCGCTCTCGTTGAGCGCGTCGAGGGCAGCGCGCATGGCCGCCAGTTGCTCATCGCTACGGCGCAAGGCTGCCAGGCCCGCCGACTCCACTTCCAGGCTGATACGCAACTCGAGGATCGCCAGTACGTCACGCAAGGTCACCACGGTGGCCGGGTCAATGCGAAAGCCGCTGGGGCTTGGCGTATCCAGCACAAACGTGCCGATGCCGTGGCGGGTCTCCACCTGCCCCGCCGCCTGCAGGCGCGAGATGGCTTCGCGCACCACCGTGCGGCTGACGCCATGGGCGTCCATGATCGCCGACTCGGTGGGCAACTTGTCACCGCGCTTGAGCTGGCCGTCACGGATCTGCTCGGACAACACCGTGACCAATTCCTGGGCAAGGCTGCGGCGCTTGCGGGGAAGACGAGGGGCGGTGCTGGCGTTTTCCATGATGAATCATCTTTCTCGGTGAGCTTGAGCACGCATCATAGCCCATGGTGGTTGTACGATCACCGTCCAGGCGCGACTTTCACCCCTATCCTGCGCGCAAAAAAATGCCCCGACACACGCCGGGGCATTGATTCAGTGCGTCCGCAAGGACAAACCTTTTACTTCACCACTTTCAAGCTCGGCCGGCCGCTGGGGCGCGGGGGTTCCGAATCCGGCGGCGGTAGATCACTACCGCCCTCGCCTTCGATGGACGGCTCGTCCTCGAAAGGCGATTCCAGATCGAAGACCATGCCCTGGCCATTTTCCCGGGCGTAGATGCCGAGGATGGCGCCAATCGGCACGAACAGCGTATGCGGCACACCGCCGAAACGCCCTTCGAAGCTCACGGCTTCGTTGTCCATGTGCAGGTGGCGCACGGCACTGGGTGATACGTTCAGCACAATTTGTCCGTCACTGGCAAAACCCTGCGGCACATCCACCTTGGGGAATTCGGAATTGACCAGCATGTGCGGGGTGCAATCATTGTCCACAATCCACTCGTAGAGCGCGCGGACCAAATAGGGTCGACTGGAGTTCATCAACGGCTCCTTAGGCCTTAGCGCATGTCGCGTTCGACACCAGACAGACTCGCCTGGAAAGCCTCACGCGCAAATTGGCGCTCCATGTAATCAAGCAACGGCTTGGCCGGCCGTGGCAGTTCAATGCCCAGAATCGGCAAGCGCCAGAGTATGGGTAATAGGCAGCAATCCACCAAACTTTGTTCCTCGCTGAGGAAAAAAGGTTTATCCGCGAACAACGGCGAAACGCCTGTCAGGCTCTCGCGCAATTCCTTGCGCGCCACGACACGGGCGGCCTCTTTGCTGCGCGAATCGAGGATCACATCCACCAGCCCGCACCAATCGCGCTGGATCCGATGAATCAGCAGGCGGCTGTTGGCACGCGCCACCGGATACACCGGCAGCAAAGGCGGATGCGGGTAACGCTCATCCAGGTATTCCATCACCACGGTCGACTCCCACAACGCCAGGTCACGATCGACCAGGGTGGGCAAGCTGCCGTAAGGGTTCACTTCGATCAGCTTCGGCGGATGACGACCCGCTTCCACACTGATGATCTCGGCGCTGACACCCTTCTCTGCGAGCACGATGCGTACTCGGTGGGAATAGTGGTCGGCGGGGTCGGAGTAACAGGCCAACCGGTTGGTCACGCCCATGGCGGTCCTCCTCGCTTGTTGAAATTATCGAAAGCTCAAAAACGAGCGCGCCCAGGGGGATTCTCTGCAGCACCCGGTTCAACCGGGTCGCCGTGTAGTCAGAGAAGCCGCTGGGCGCGCAAGATTAACAGCAATTGCTCACGGTTGGATCAATGCACATCCTTCCAGTATTCACGTTTGAGCAGATAGGCGAATACAAAGAAGAAAGCCAGGTAAAGCAAGACGTACGTACCGATGCGCTGGTGCTGCAATTTGACCGGGTTGGCCGAGTAGGCCAGGAAGGTCACCAGGTTTCTGACCTTCTCGTCAAACTGCGCTTCACTCAGCTTACCGGTGTTGGGCACGATGGTCAGTTGATCACACGCTTGGTGGGTCAGCGGCGTGCCGGTCAACGGATCATAGTGCTTCTTGCCGTCTTCAACGACCTGAACCTGCGTGCATCCTAACACCTGGCGACCCTGCAGGCCGACCAGAACGTTCGGCATGCCCACATTCGGGGAGACCTTGTTGTTCACGCCCCATGGCCGGGCCGTGTCTTCGTAGAACGACGTGAGGTAGCCGTACAGCCAATCGGTGCCACGAACCCGGGCCACCAGGGTCAGGTCGGGCGGTGCCGCGCCAAACCAGGCCTTGGCGTCCGCAGGCTGCATGCCGATGTCCATGTGGTCGCCGATCCTGGCGCCGGTGAACACCAGCTTCTCCAGCATCAGCGCGTGAGGGATGCCCAAGTCGTCGGCCACGCGCTCATAGCGCTGGTACTTGGCGCTGTGGCAGCCCATGCAATAGTTGACGAAGGTGCGCGCGCCGTCCTGCATGGCGGCCTTGTCGGACACGTCGATGTCGACGTGCTCCAACGGCGCGCCCTGCTCGGTGGCGCAGGCCAGCAGCGGCAGCGCCGCCACCATCAATGCCACGAATAGTTTTTTCATCGGCCCGTCACCCTTTCCGGTACCGGTTTGGTTTTCTCGAACCGGGTGTAGAACGGCATCAGCATGAAGTAGGCGAAGTACAGAAAGGTGCAGACCTGTGCCAGCACCGTGCGCCCAGGCGTCGGCGCCAGTAGCCCCAGCACGCCCAGGGTCACGAAGGAAATGCAGAACAGCCACAGCCAGATCCTGCTCAGCCAGCCCTTGTAGCGCATGGACTTGACTGCACTGCGGTCAAGCCAGGGCAGCACGAACAACGCGGCGATGGCCGCGCCCATGGCAATCACGCCCATGAGTTTGTCGGGGATGGCGCGCAGGATCGCGTAGAACGGCGTGAAGTACCACACCGGAGCAATGTGCTCAGGCGTCTTGAACGCGTTGGCAGGCTCGAAGTTGGGCTTCTCGAGGAAATAACCACCCATTTCCGGGAAAAAGAACACGATCAAGCAGAACACGAACAGGAATACCACCACGCCCACAAGGTCTTTCACGGTGTAGTACGGGTGAAACGGAATACCGTCCAGCGGGATGCCGTTCTCGTCCTTGTGCTGCTGGATGTCCACACCATCCGGGTTGTTGGACCCCACTTCATGCAGCGCCAGAATGTGCAGCACCACCAGACCCAGGATCACGATCGGCAGGGCCACTACGTGCAGGGCGAAGAAACGGTTCAGGGTGATGCCGGAGACCAGGTAGTCGCCCCGGATCCACTGGGCCAGGTCGCTGCCAATCACCGGGATCGCGCCGAACAGCGAGATGATCACCTGGGCGCCCCAGTACGACATCTGCCCCCATGGCAGCAGGTAACCCATAAAGGCTTCGGCCATGAGCGCAAGGTAGATCAGCATGCCAAACACCCACACCAGCTCGCGGGGCTTCTGGTAGGAACCGTAGAGCAAGCCACGGAACATGTGCAGGTAGATGACGATAAAGAACATCGAAGCGCCCACGGCATGCAGCAGGCGAATGATGGCTCCGTGGTTGACGTCACGCATGATGCCTTCAACGGAGGCGAACGCCTCTTCAGCCGTGGGTGTGTAGCTCATCGTCAGCCAGACGCCGGTGATGATCTGATTGAACAGCACCAGCAGCGCCAGGGAGCCGAAGAAGTAAAAGAAGTTGAAGTTTTTCGGCGCGTAATACTTGCTGAGGTGGTCTTCCCACATTTTGGTGGCGGGGAAGCGCGCGTCGATCCAGTCCATGAACTTGCTCATCACCCATTCTCCTTGTCGAGGCCAATGACAATCAGGTCGTCCGTTTCGTAGGAATGCGGCGGCACGGGCAGGTTCAGCGGCGCAGGCTGGGACTTGTAGACGCGCCCGGCGAGGTCGTAGTGGGAACCGTGACACGGACAGAAGTAGCCGCCGACCCAGTCCTTGCCCAGGTCGATCGGTGCTACTTCAGGGCGAAAGGAAGGTGAGCAACCCAGGTGAGTACACAGACCAACCAGCAGCAGAATCTCGGGCTTGATCGAACGCACTTCATTCCTGGCGTAGGCGGGCTGGTCGGAATGCTCGGAGGTGGGGTCAGACAGCCGGCCGTCCAGGGTTTTCAGGTTCCTCAGGATTTCCTCGGTACGGCGCACAATGAACACCGGCTGGCCGCGCCACTCGGCAATCATCTGCTGCCCTGGCTCGATCTTGCTGACATTCACCTTCACCGGCGCGCCCGCAGCTTTCGCCTTGGCACTGGGGAACCATGACCCCACGAACGGAACCGCAGCACCGACCGCTCCTGCAGCGCCCACCACGGAGGTGGCTGCTACCAGGAAGCGGCGCCGGCCTGCATTCACGCCGTCATTGCTCATTCAGTCCTCTCCCCATCGGCTCTATAGCCTGCTAAATCAGGCACCTGCTCAGTGTTGAATGTCTGTCTGTAAAAATGTTGTCGGATGGTAGTTAAAAGCCAGACTGATGAATAGGGAATGTCCCTGAGCCCAGCCGGCAGCCCTTGAAGTATAAGGACGCGGCATGTTGTCACGGCAAAAAATACGAAAAATCCGGGCAATAAAAAACGCCCAGCTCCGTGAGGAGACTGGGCGTTTTTGTGGAACGTAAAGCGAATTAACGCTTCGAGTACTGCGGACGCTTACGCGCTTTACGCAGACCGACTTTCTTACGTTCAACTTCACGGGCATCGCGAGTCACGAAGCCAGCTTTGCGCAGAGCGCCACGCAGGGTTTCGTCGTACTGCATCAGAGCGCGAGTGATACCGTGGCGGATTGCGCCAGCCTGACCACTTACACCGCCACCGATAACGGTGACGTAGATGTCGAACTTTTCAACGGTCTCGGTCAGTTCCAGCGGCTGACGAACTACCATGCGGGCAGTTTCGCGACCGAAGAAATTTTCCAGAGTGCGGTTGTTGATCGAGATGTTACCAGTGCCCGGACGCAGGAAAACGCGTGCGGTTGCGGTTTTGCGACGGCCAGTGCCGTAATTTTGAGTCGCCGACATAATGAACTATTCCGTTAAAACTTCAGTTCTTGGGGCTGCTGAGCAGCATGAGGGTGTACAGCGCCCGCATAGACTTTCAGCTTGCGAAACATATCGCGACCCAGTGGGCCCTTCGGCAGCATGCCTTTGACCGCGATTTCGATCGGGGCTTCAGGCTTCTTGGAGATCAGGCCTTCAAAGTTGGAAGACTTGATACCGCCTGGGAAACCGGAGTGACGGTAGTACATTTTGTCTTGCGCTTTGTTGCCGGTAACACGTACCTGCTCAGCGTTGATGATCACGATGTAGTCACCGGTATCAACGTGAGGGGTGTACTCAGGCTTGTGCTTGCCACGCAGACGGCTGGCGACTTCAGTGGCCAGACGACCCAGGGTCTGACCAGCGGCGTCGACGACAAACCAGTCGCGCTGAACTGTTTCCGGTTTTGCAGTAAAAGTTGTCATTCTTTAATAGCCTCAGGGGCCGCCCTGTAAATTAGACGGCGGATCTTACTGAATAGTGCGTACTTTGACAAGTCAAAGGCAGCCGGATACAGACGCTATCGGGGGCTCGGGTCGGCGCGTCCGTTCAACGGCAAGATTCTTCGGCAGACGGCGCATCACTTCCACTGCAGAAAGAGGTGGGCAATTATGCAGATTGCGAAAAAAAATTCAACCTGCTTTTATGATTGTTTTCCCTGCAAGGAGTACCCGATGGATTATCGACAGCTGGGCCGTACGGATCTGAACGTGAGCGCGATAGCCCTGGGCACCATGACCTGGGGTGAGCAGAACAGCGAGGCAGAGGCTTTCGCACAGATCGAGCGGGCCAAGGCGGCCGGGATCAACTTCCTCGATACCGCCGAAATGTACCCGGTGCCGCCCAAGGCCGACACCTATGCCACCACCGAGCGGTATATCGGCAACTACTTCAAAAGCCGCGGCGACCGGGCCGACTGGATCCTCGCCAGCAAGATCGCCGGCCCCGGCAACGGTATCGACTATATCCGCGACCGTAACCTCAAACACAACCGCACCCACATCGTCCAGGCGCTGGACGCCAGCCTCAAGCGCCTGCAAACCGACTGGATCGATCTGTATCAACTGCACTGGCCGGAGCGCAACACCAACTTCTTCGGCAAGCTGAGCTACCAGCACGAGGATCAGCCGGACATCACCCCACTGGAGGAAACCCTCGAAGCGCTGGACGAGCAGGTCAAGGCCGGCAAGATCCGCCACATCGGCCTGTCCAACGAAACCCCATGGGGCACCATGAAATTCCTGGCCCTGGCCGAAGCCCGCGGCTGGCCGCGCGCGGTGTCGATCCAGAACCCCTACAACCTGCTCAACCGCAGCTTTGAAGTAGGCTTGGCGGAAGTGGCGATTCGCGAACAGTGCGGCTTGCTGGCCTACTCGCCGCTGGCGTTCGGCATGCTCAGCGGCAAATATGAAAACGGCGCGCGCCCGGCCAAGGCGCGGCTGACGGAATACAGCCGCTTCAGCCGCTATTTCAACCCGCAGTCGGAAGCGGCATGCAGCCGCTATGTGGCGCTGGCACGGGAACACGGCCTGGACCCGGCGCAGATGGCCCTGGCGTTCGTCACGCAACAGCCGTTCGTGACCAGCAATATCATTGGCGCCACAAGCCTTGCACAACTGGACAGTAACATTGCCAGTGCCGGGCTGACGCTGTCGAAGGAAGTGCTGGAAGGGATTGAGGCGATTCAGAAGGAGCACCCTAACCCTGCACCCTGATTGATCAGTAGACCGCCATCGGGAGCAAGCCCCTTCCACACTTGATGTGTGAACACGCAGGGGAGCTGCTTTCGATGGCGTCACGGGGCACTGGACACACACGACGAAAAATAAGACGATCCAGCCGTCTGGTGACCACTTTCCCCTATAAGAATAAATGAAATCATGTCCAACCAAGCCTCCACGCCGTTGCGGCGCGTCAGCATCCTGGCCATTGACCGGGTGTTCGCGTCCACGCTCATGCAAGCCAAGGATTTCTTTCACCTCGCCAGCCTGCGCTACGGCAAACAGCAGGGTCTGGGCCTGACCCCGGGCTTCGAAACCCGCCTGGTCAGCCCCGACGGCCAACCGGTGCGCAGCTTCAGCGATGTGATCATGCCGGTGGACGGCGGCCTGGAAGACGCCGACATCATCGTGTTGCCGGCCTTCTGGGACGACTTCGAGACCCTGTGCACCCGCTACCCGCAAGTGCTGCCGTGGCTGCGCGAACAACACGCACGCGGCGCCGTACTCTGCGGCGAGGCCACCGGGGTGTTCTGGCTGGCCGAAGCCGGTCTGCTCGATGGCAAGGAGGCGACCACCTACTGGCGCTTCTTCACGGCCTTCAGCGAGCGCTTTCCCCAGGTGCACCTCAATCAGGACAAGCACCTGACCGACGCCGACAACCTGTATTGCGCCGGCGGCACCACCTCGGCCTGCGACCTCTACATCTACCTGATAGAACGCTTCTGCGGCGCCAATATCGCCCAGGCCGTGGCCCGCGACATCCTCTATGAGGTGCAGCGCAATTATTCGCCGGGACGCATTGGCTTTGGCGGGCAGAAGCTGCACCAGGACGTGATCATCCTGCAGATCCAGCACTGGCTCGAAGAGCATTTCGCCGACAAGTTTCGCTTCGAAGACGTGGCCCGCGAACACGGTATGAGCATTCGCAACTTCATGCGCCGCTTCCAGACCGCCACCGGCGACAAGCCGCTGCACTACCTGCAACGCCTGCGAATCGAGACGGCCAAGGGCCTGCTCTCGGGCAGCCGCAAGAGCATCAAGACCATCAGCTATGAGGTGGGGTATGACGATGCGAGCTTCTTCGCGCGGTTGTTCAGGCAGCACACCGAACTTTCACCGAACCAATACCGCCAGCAATTCCAGCAAGCGGCTTAATTGGGGATAGACACAAAACCAATGTGGGAGGGGGCTTGCTCCCGATAGCAGTCTGTCAGCCAATGATGCACTGACTGATTCACCGCTATCGGGGGCAAGCCCCCCCCACATTAAAACTCCACAGCTCTGGAAACTGCTTACGGCTTGTGCCCGCGCGACAGGAACTCGTGGGACTGCATCTCGAGCAAACGGCTCAGGGTGCGCTGGAACTCGAAATTAAGGCGACCGCCGGTGTAGAGATCCTTGAGCTCGACTTCCGCCGAGATGATCAGCTTGACGTTACGGTCGTAGAACTCATCGACCATGTTGATGAACCGCCGCGCAATATCGTCGGTGGTCACACTCATCTGTTCCACGCCGCTGAGGATCACCGCGTGGAAGATCTTGCCCAGTTCGATGTAGTCGTTCTGGCTGCGGGGGCCGTCGCACAGTTGGCGGAATTCGAACCAGGCCACGTCGTCGCAGGTACGCAAGGCGATGATTTCGCGGTTCTCGATCATCAGCTTGTCGTTTTCCACCGCCTGGGTGCATTCCGGCGTCAGCGCGCGGAAGCTTTTCTTCAGGCTTTCGTGGGCCGCTTCGTTCAACGGGAAGTGGAACAACTCCGCTTGCTCGAGATGACGCAGGCGGTAGTCGACGCCGCTGTCGACGTTGACGATTTCGGTGTTCTGCTTGATCAGCGCAATGGCCGGCAGGAAGCGTGCACGCTGCAGGCCGTCCTTGTACAAACCGTCGGGCACGATGTTCGAGGTGGCGACCAGGGTCACGCCGTTCTTGAACAACTCTTCCATCAAGGTGCCGAGGATCATCGCGTCGGTGATGTCGGAGACGAAGAATTCATCGAAGCAGATCACCTTGGCTTCGTCGGAAAAGCGCTTGGCAATGATGGTCAGCGGGTTTTTCTCGCCCGGCAGGGTTTTCATCTCTTCGTGCACGCGCTTCATGAAGCGGTGAAAGTGCGTGCGCACCTTTTCCTTGAACGGCAGCGCTTCGAAGAAGGTGTCCACCAGGTAAGTCTTGCCCCGGCCGACGCCGCCCCAGAAGTACAGGCCCTTGACCGGCGTCTGGTCTTTCTTGCCAAACAGCTTGCTGAGCATCCCGGGCTTGTTCTGCGAAGCCGCGACGAGGTCGTCGTACAGGCGCTGCAAATGACGCACGGCATTTTCCTGCGCCGCATCATGGAAGAATTCAGGGCGTTTCAGATCAGCTTGATATCGTTCTAGGGGCGTCATAATTTCGTTAGCAAGGCAACAAAAACGGGCCGTCACTGTAACGACGGCCCTGAATAATGGCAATCAACCCTTGGTCGGGTTAATCCTCGAGGGGGGTCAACGCAATGCGCAAGGCGGCGATGGCGGCATCGCGTGACGCTTCGTCGGCGAACTCGGCACTGTCGGCCACCGGGTTGCCGTCCAGCCATACGCTGAAGGCCAAGCCTTCATTGCGCACGTCCAGCGCGTCGCCGCTGTGCAATTGCTTGGTTACCGCGCCCGCCGCTTTGCCATCGGCGAAGTTGCGCGACAACAGCAACTGCTCGCCATCGGCGGCCAGGAGACGAAAGCGGAAACTGTCGTCTTCGCGGAAGCTTACAAAACGCGCGGTTTTCGCGGCTTTCTTTTTCGTGGCGACCGGTGCTGCAGCCTGCTCGACGAACGAACGCAGGCCAACGGCCTCGCGCAGTTCAGCCAGAAACGGTGCGGCCACGGCACGGGCCTTCTTCGCGCCCACCAGCAGCAGGTCTTCCATGTCCGACGGGCGCGACATCAACGTGTGATAACGCTCGCGGGCTTCGCCAAGCTGGCCGTCGAGCAGTTGGAACAGGCGGTTCTTCGCCTCGCCCCAGCCCAGGCCCTGTAATAACTCAGCGCGGAACTGTTCTTCCTCGGCCTTGCTGGCAAACGCCTGGTACAGGGTGAACAGGTGTGAATTGTCCGGATCCTTGGCTTCGCCCGGTGCGCGGGAATCGGTGACGATGCGCGAGATCGCGTCCTTCATGTCCTTGGCGCTGGTGAACAACGGGATGGTGTTGTCGTAGCTCTTGGACATCTTGCGGCCATCCAGGCCCGGCAAGGTGGCAACGCTTTCTTCGATCAGCGCCTCGGGCATGGTAAAAAACTCCTTGCCCTTGCCGAACAGGTGGTTGAAACGCTGGCCGATATCCCGGGCCATCTCCACGTGCTGGATCTGGTCGCGACCGACCGGCACCTTGTGCGCGTTGAACATCAGGATGTCCGCTGCCATCAGCACCGGGTAGCTGTACAGACCCATGCTGATGCCCGCATCCGGGTCCTCGCCGGCCTCCACGTTCTTGTCCACCGAAGCCTTGTACGCGTGGGCGCGGTTGAGCAGGCCTTTGGCCGCCACGCAGGTCAGCAGCCAGGTCAGCTCGGGGATTTCCGGGATGTCGGACTGGCGATAGAACGTCACCCGGTTCACATCCAGGCCACCGGCCAGCCAGGTCGCGGCGATTTCCATGCGCGAGCGCTGGATGCGCTGCGGGTCATCGCACTTGATCAGGGCGTGGTAGTCGGCCAGGAAATAGAAGGAGTCGGCATTGGCGTCCTGGCTGGCGAGGATCGCCGGGCGAATCGCACCGGCGTAGTTGCCCAGGTGCGGCGTGCCGGTGGTGGTAATGCCGGTGAGGATACGGGTACGAGTCGTCATGGGTAATCGCTTATCAGACTGCTGTCAATTCGAGAGGCGCGGCAGCACCAGATCCTTCAGATCGGTGAGCTTGCCATGAAAAAAGTGCCCGCATTCTGCCACTTTCAGCAGCTCATGGGGGCGATTCAAGGCAGCGGACCAGTCGTAGACGAGTTGCGGGTCGACCACTTCGTCGGTTTCCGGCTGGATCACGGTCAGCGGGCAACCCAACGGCAGCACATCGTTATCGCGTAGGCGCATCACCGCAGCGGCGACCATGAACAAATGCGCGAGTTGTTCGCCCCTGGCTTCCAGGCGCCCGCCGAGGCTGGCGGCCACATAACCGCCGAACGAAAAGCCGAGCAGGGTGATCGGCAGGTCAGGGTGTTTTTCCCGCAGCCAGGTGGCGGCCGCTTCGGCATCGTCGACTTCACCGGAGGCCATGTCATGGGTGCCAGCACTGGCGCCGACGCCACGGTAATTAAAACGCAGCGTAATCAAACCGGCATCGCGTGCAGTGCGTTGCAGGGTCGAAACGACTTTATTGAGCATGGTCCCGCCCTGCACCGGGTTGGGATGGCAGATCAGCGCCAGGCCGCGTGGCTCGGGGTGATCCAGGTACAGGGCTTCCAATTGGCCCACCGGGCCATCGATCAAAACGGGGGTTTCACGCATGAGCAAGAGATGAACTCCGTGACCTCTCAAAGGGTCGACTCGTCTAGCTAAAAGTCTGTGCATGGCATCATTGCGAGCTTAATCGCGGTATACAGCGCAGGTCCGAGCCGTTAACGTAAAGCAAAGCCGTTTATAGAGGAAGGACTCGTGGAACACTCGCTCTTAGTTTGGTTGTTGCCGACTCTTGCCCTGGTTGCCGGTGTCGCCATTGGATTCCTGGTTGCTCGCCTGCTGCCGAATGCCGCGCCTAACCGCACGCAGCGTCAGCTGGATGACATTCAGGAACGTTTTGACAGTTATCAGAACGAAGTTGTTACCCACTTCAACAGCACCGCGACCCTGGTCAAGAAACTCACCCAGAGCTACCAGGATGTACAGGATCATCTGGCCGATGGCGCCAACCGCCTGGCCCTGGATGACATCACCCGCCAGCGTCTGCTGGCCGCGCTGCATTCCGATGCACCGCAAGCGCCACGGGAACGCCTGACCCCACCCCGGGAAAACCAGGAGCCACCACGGGACTACGCGCCAAAAACGCCGAACGCCCCCGGCATGCTGGATGAGCATTACGGCTTGAAGAAGTAAGTCTTTTCAGGCACGACAAAAAGCCCGGCTGATCGATGATCAGCCGGGCTTTTTGTTTGAGACTCGCTTCTCCAACACAACAAAAATCAAATGTGGGAGGGGGCTCGCTCCCGATAGCAATGCATCAGTCAGCTCAGCTGTAACTGACACCCCGCTATCGGGAGCAAGCCCCCTCCCACCCTGACCGCAGCCAAGGTTCAGGAAACGGGTTGCTCCTGCAACCAGCCACCCTCGATCCGCACATGCCGCCCATGGAAGCGCTTGAGGCTGCTGCGATGGCCGACGCTGACGATGCTCAGCCCCGGCAGCTCATCGATCAAGGCTTGATACAGGCTGGCCTCATCCTCCTCATCCATGGCCGATGTCGCCTCGTCCATGTACAGCCACTGCGGCGCGAACAACAAGGCGCGGGCAAAAGCCAGACGCTGCTGCTCGCCGGGCGAAAGCATGCGCTGCCAATGGTTGGCCTCGTCCAGGCGCGCAACCAGCTGCGGCAGGCGGCAGGTTTCCAGCACCTGTGCATAACGTTCGGCCGTGTAGGCGCTGTCGTCCTGTGGATAACTCAACACCGCCTTCAACGTGCCGATCGGCAGGTAAGGCTTTTGCGGCAGGAACAGATAACGTGCCGCTGGCAGGCGAATACTGCCGTGACCCGCCGGCCACAAGCGGCCCATGGCACGCAGCAGGGTGCTCTTGCCGCTGCCGGAGCGACCGCTGAGCATCAGGCGCTGGCCCGGCTCGACAATCATGTTCGCATCGGTGAGCAAGTGACGGCCATCGGCCAGGTTCATGCCCAGGCCCTGCACCATCAAGCGTTCGCCTTCGGCATTCACCTCAATAGCGGCCGGACGCTGCTCGTTTTCGGTCATGGCTTGCTGGAAGCTCAACAAACGGTCGCTGGTGGCGCGCCAGGCGGCGAGGTCGGTGTAGGCACTGATAAACCAGCTGAAGTTGCCCTGCACGTTGCCGAACGCCGAGTTGATCTGCATCAGCTCGCCCAGCTCGATCTTGCCGGCGAAGTAACGCGGGGCCGCCACGATAAACGCGAACACGATAGCGATCTGCTCATAACCGGCGGTAAAAAAGGTCAGGCGCTTGGACACTTTCATGATGTCCCAGTAGTTGTGCCATACCCTGCCGAAGCGCGTCTTCAGGCGCTGGTTCTCGTTGGGCTCGCCGTTGTACAGGGCGATGCTCTCGGCATTCTCGCGCACCCGCACCATGGAGAAACGCAAGTCGGCTTCGAAGCGTTGCTGCTGGTTGCTCAAGCCGATCAAGCGACGCCCGATCAGGTGGGTCAACCAGCTGCCGACCCCGGCGTAGACCAGCGCACACCAGAACATGTACCCGGGGATGGTGAAACCGAACACTTCAATGCTGCCCGACACGCCCCACAGGATTACGGAAAACGACACCAGGCTGACGACGTTGCGCAGCAGTCCCAGACCCAGGCTCAAGGTGTTGGACGTGAAGCTGTTGAGGTCTTCGGAAATCCGCTGGTCGGGGTTGTCGGTGTAACCGCCCTGCTCCAGTTGGTAATAATTCTTGTGCGCCAGCCAGCGCGCGAAGTGTTTTTCGGTCAGCCAGGCGCGCCAGCGGATGGTCAGCATCTGCGTCAGGTACAAGCGGTAGACCGCACCGAGAATGGCCACCGTCGCGATCCCGCAAAAATAGCCGATCAGTTGCCAGAACGCGGCGGTGTCCTTCTTCTCCAGTGCGTTGTAGAAATCCTTGTACCAGTGGTTGATCCACACGGAGATCGCCACGCTGAACAGTGACAGCGCGATCACTGCCGCCAGCAACAACCACGCCCTGCCCTTCTCCTCACTGCGCCAATACGGCGTGATCATCGCCCAGGTTCGACGGAAGAATTGCCCATGCACGGCGTCATTGACCGCGGAATACTCTGCGTTCTGGTTCATCGTTCAGGCTCTGTAGGAAAAATGGCAGGCGTTTGAACCGATCATAAGGGATCGGTTCAAGGCTCCGTGCGGCCTGAGACGGGTCGTTCAGCTTAGGTTCAGCGGCGCACCGGACGCTTTTGCAACTTGCGTTGCAAGGTACGGCGATGCATGCCGAGGGCGCGGGCGGTGGCCGAGATATTGCCTTCGTGCTCGGTCAGTACACGCTGGATATGCTCCCACTGCAGGCGGTCCACCGACATCGGGTTTTCCGGCACCAGGGTGTCGAGGTCGGCGTGCTCGGAGAGCAGCGCGGCCAGCACGTCGTCGGCGTCGGCCGGCTTGCACAGGTAGTTGCAGGCGCCGCGCTTGATGGCCTCGACGGCGGTGGCGATGCTGGAGTACCCGGTGAGGATCACTACGCGCATTTCCGGGTCGAGTTCCAGCAGCTTGGGCAACAGCACCAGACCCGAGTCGCCGTCCATTTTCAGGTCGAGTGCGGCGTAGTCCGGCAGATCGGCCTGGGCGATGCTCAAGCCTTCTTCGGCGGAACCTGCGGTGCTCACGCGAAAGCCGCGACGGCTCATGGCGCGCGCCATCACGCGGGTAAAGGTGGCGTCGTCGTCTACCAGCAACAGGTGCGGCAGTTCTTCGCCTTCGACTTGAATCTCGTCACTCATCGCTATCTCCTCGTGCGACACGGGGCAGGCGCAGCTCGGTGAGCGTGCCACCTTCCTCATGACTGTAGAGTTTCACTGAGCCGCCCGCGCGGGTCACGCTGGCCTTGCTCAAAAACAGGCCCAGGCCGAAGCCTTTGCCCTTGGTGGTAAAGAAGGGTTTGCCGATCTGCTCGGCAATGGCCAGCGGCACGCCGGCGCCGTGGTCACGGATGCTGATGGTGACGTGTTCCGCGTCCCAGTCCAACTGCACGCCCAGGCCTTCGGGGCAGGCGTCGGCGGCGTTGTTCAACAGGTTGAGCAACGCCTGGGTGAGGTCAGGCGGCGGCGCCATGCGCGGCACGCTGCCCTGGCCCAGCAGGGTGAAGCGGTAACTGGCTTCGGGGCGCATCAGGTGCCAGCGGTTCAGGGCTTCGTCGAGCCATTGAGTGACGTCCTGCATCTGCACCGCCAGGCGGCGATTGGCTTCGGCGGCGCGCACCAGTTGCTGCAAGGTCAGCTTGCACTGCTTGACCTGCTCCTGCAGCACGCCGAGGTCGTCCTGCAAGGCCGGGTCATGATGATCCTGGGTCATTTCCTTGAGCAATACGCTCATGGTCGCCAACGGCGTACCCAGCTCATGGGCAGCGCCGGCGGCCTGGGTGGCGACGGCCAGCAGTTGCTGGTCGCGCAGGCCCTCTTCGCGGCGAATGGCACGCAGTTCTTCCTGGCGGCGCAGTTCTTCAGCCATGCGTGCGGCAAAAAAGGTGATGACCGCCGCCGACAGCGCAAAGCTCAACCACATCCCGTAGATCTGCAGGTTTTCCCGCGCGATGGGGAAGGTTTGCAACGGATAGAACTGGGCCAGCAGCAGGGTGTAGAGGGTCAGCGCAATCCCCGACAGCACCACCGAATAGCGCCATGGCAAGGTCACGGCGGCGATGGTCAGCGGCACCAGGTAATAGGAAACGAACGGGTTGGTGGAACCGCCGGAGAAATAAAGCAACACACTGTGGATAAACAGGTCGCAGGCCAACTGCAGCGCATACTCCAGCTCGGTGACCGGCCAGGTGGTACGCAACCGGATCACGGTAAACACGCACAACACCGTAGAGAACCCCAGCGTCACACCCAGCGGCAGCCAGGGCAGCGGCAGCAGATCGAACCAATAGGCGAGCCCCACGGAGCCGGCCTGTGCGGCCAGCACCAGGGTGCGGATAAACGTCAGGCGCCAGAGGTTCTGGCGGGTGGCGGAAGTCAGTTTTACGGCGGCGAGCATGGGCTCTCCCGATGAGCGCTGCAGGCGGATCGCCAGGAGTATAAACGAAGCAGCAGCGCAGACAGGGCGCGTGTGGCTCTTTGACGCAGGCCGCACAGACCGCCGTTCGTCGGCATGCGCCGCATTGTAGGTAATGTGTAAACCCGAAGAACCCGACACCAACGTCTACAGTCATACCAACACCACTGTCCCAAGGAGCTTCCATGTCTCGTTTCACTCGCAGCGCAGCCCTGCTCACCCTCGGCGCCAGCACCCTGGCCAGCCTGCCGGCGCTGGCCGCCGACGAACTGCATTACAACCAGATTTCCCTGCGCGCCGAAGTCAGCCAGGAAGTCGCCCGCGACAAGATGATCGTCACCCTCTACACCGAATCGCAGAACAGCGACCCGGCCAAGCTCGCCGCCGACATCACCAACACCATGAACACCGCGCTCGGCCAGGCCCGTGAAGTCAAGGCCGTGACCCTGCGCCAGGACAGCCGCAACAGCTACCCGATCTACGACAACAAGAACCAGAAGATCACCGGCTGGCGTGAACGCGCTGAACTGCGCCTGGAAAGCGCGGACTTCCCGGCGCTGTCCAAGCTCACCGGCGAGCTGCTGAATACCCTGAAAATGCAGAACATGGACTTCGCCATCGCCGACACCACGCGCAAGACCAGCGAAGATGCGTTGCTCAAGGACGCAGTGGCTGCGTTCAAGGCCCGTGCGCAATTGGCGACCGATGCCTTGGGTGGCAAGGGCTACAAGATCGTCAACCTCAACTTCAACACCAATGGCTACCCGATGCCCTACGCACGCAATGGCGCGATGATGATGAAGGCGGCCATGGCTGATTCAGCGCCGACGCCGGAAGTCGAAGCCGGCACCAGCCAGGTAAGCATGAGTGCTGATGGAGTGATTGAAGTTCTGCAGTAAGCCTCTCAATTCAAAAAAACGGCGCAGCCTTGAAGGCTGGCGCCGTTTTTTTGATCATCGGGTCTCTAATGCCCATAGCGGTAAGTTTTACCCACACGCTGTAGGCCTCTTCTTATGCACGTTTTTTTCCATACAGGGCACAGGCATAACGTGGAACCTTGCGCACGCATTTAGCCACCCAATGATAAATAACTCCATGCGCAAGGTTCCAAACTGTAGCAGGCAGGCCAGCATCAACAGATGCACCAGAAAGATGAGTAATCCCCCGTGGCTTATATAAATTACGAAGCCGAAAACATGAGTTAATCAGTGGCGAAAGAACACTGACCCGCTTCTCTTAATATCATGACATGACGCGGCGCACGCACTGCCAGCGGTGCTATCACGCGCCCGGAAAATATTGTTAATCACTGATAAGTAGATAGGTCCGACAATGAATATACGCTCGTCTCTGCTACAGCTCCCTGTTACAACGCCTGCTCAACACAGTCGCCCAACGCATGCAATTAACACTGCGCTGCCCTTGGAAAATACACTTCCGGGCACGCCGACCCGCTCAGAAGCTGAAGCGTTGGGTCTGGGACAAAAACCGAACCCCGCCCCAACCCCCAATCATGAATTTGATGTCGCCAAGGGGATCATTTATGGGTCAGTCAGCGTTTCCCCGCCCACGGCAAGCTATACGCAACAGGAGCGTCTACAACGGATCGACGCCTACGCCGGTCGTGTAGTAACGCAAATCAAGAACATAGAAAGTGGCGAGGAAGGCGAAAGTAATATCCGGTTCCAGAAGACTCGCCAGTTTCTGGAGCCTGCCGGCTACTTCAGCGGTGGATTGTTAGCCGCGGGATTCGATCCCCATGAAAAAATCACCGTAACGTTCAATTCATACGTTGGGAAATGGAAACCGGAAGTCAAGACCGACACTGAGAAGCGCACGTATTTTGCCTGGGAAATTGCAGCCGGAGCCCTGAAGCACGATAGACCAGCGGGCGGCGGCCTGCTCAACTTTCAAACTCTGGAAATCAAGCCACAGGACCGGAGCAAGATAAACGATCTGGAAGCGCTGGGTGCGAAGCTGCAAGATCATTGGAAAGATGAAATAGCCAAGCCCATGAGCGACGCGTCAGGCGCATTGGCAAAACGCTCGGGAAAAGCCGATGCCTATGTCGTGAAGGGTATCTTGCAAGGTCTGCGTAACGACAAAGACACTTATAAGACGTTAACACCTGAGGCGCGCGAGGCAATCGATCGCACGCTGGACAAGAATGGAAATGTGGTCATCCCGAATATATACGGCTATCCGCTGTCGGGGTATGCGTTTATCCCTTACGTCAATTATCACGGCAATTATGACACCCGGCCCAATCAAGGCGTGATGTTTGATCTGAAGAACGGCACGGTCGCTGAAATAAAAGGCGATGACGACTTTGCCCAATGGGCTAAAAACAACCGTGAAGCGTTGCAACGTAGCTTCAACGCTCGAGACCGGCAAGGTGGAAACGATGCTCACTGGCCCTCAGCGACAAGTGTGCTCGATAATTTGATTTCAGGTAACCAAGCCACCTACCCCGGACGTCGAAATCTGCTCAGTGACAAGCAAGTACCGGTCAGAGAGGCCTTTAATTACACCCAATCTCGCAAGCATCCTTACCACTTGAGATTCGGAGACTTAAAGTCTGGTATTGCCGCCAGTTACCAGGAGGTAAACGTCAACAATGCAACGTGGGCTGACCAAACTGAAGTATTTGGTTCCTCACAGCAAATGTGGAAGCAGGCCAAAGAGTTGTGGGGGCGTACCTTCGGGTACGTACCCATCGTGGGCAACGCAGGCAATATTGTTTTCGGTGTCCATGATTCCATATATGGCATGACCGCCAATGATCGCATGGGCGGTACGGCCGCAGCCATCATAGCCAGCCTGCAACTGGTACACGAAATTGCGCCATCGGCAGCGGAGGCTGGGCTGGGTGAAGCACAAATCAAACCTAATACCATAAACCGCGAACAATACGGCTGGACATACGATGAGCGCACCCGAAGTCATCAGTTCGTGCGAAAAGTAGAAGCCTCGAACCAGAGCGACATGCCGCACACCGCCAATACCCTGCAAAACGAACAAGGTACGCCATCGGCCGGTGAAGTGGAGCGCACTCATCCGACCGGCGAAATACCCGATAATAAACCTTCAATTCTAACCTCTATAGAAGGTTTGCCGACTGGCGAAGCGCTTTTCTCCACGCCTGAAAAAAACGTAATCCTGAGTGGAGAACTCAACGAACTAAACACCCTAGATAAAAAACTTTATACCTTTACCGACTTCAACAAAAAAGGCACTCAAGAAAGACTCAACATATTGGTACACGGCAGTGTCGACCCTGAGACGGGCATTGCAAAAGTTTCATATGACGAAAAACTCCATACGCCGGCAGAGTTACTTCAGACACTTCACGACGCAGACATTCATCCGGAAACGTTCGACAATGTGCGGCTGTTGTCATGTGACTCTGCAAGCGGTGGAGACGCCTCCTTTGCGGCTCAATTTCAGAAACTCATCGGGCGTCCTGTCAAAGGCTACAGTGGTACCCTGACAACGAACCTCGCGCCGGAAAATATAAACGCGGCCATTGTTAAAGTGGAAGCTGTCTATCTGGAAGCCCTGAAAAACAACCATAGTACCCCACTGACTGCAGCCGATAAGGCGCTGGTCAGATCAGAAGCTGAACAATATGTCTCGCGAGAATTGGCTAAAACCGTAAAACTCAAACCGTCAAAGAAAAACCCCTACTGGCATCCTGTTAAATGGTGGGCCTTTGCGTATAAACCCGTGACCTTCCCCGCACCGTAATATCGAGAGCCCGCTCACGGACGTCCACTGAGCACTACAACGACCTGTGTCAGCCTGGCCCTGAAGCGAAGGCTGCATGAATTTTGCGGCCTCCAGCCTATAGAACGCTGCGAAAAACCAGGATTCTGTGCCCAAGTGCGCCTCAGTCTCTACCTGACAACCCTGAACGGCGGTAACCTCGGTGACCGTCGTTTTCGTTTGGGCCGCTTTTAAGCCTGCCACTTCAGGGGACTCCATGGAAAGAATCGCTTTTAAACCACTGCTCCTTGCCGCCAGCCTCATGGCCTGCATGCCCATGGCCCAGGCGGCTACCACCCTGGTCTACTGCTCCGAAGCCAGCCCCGCCGGTTTCGACCCCAGCCAATACACCAGCGGCACCGACTTCGACGCCTCGGCCGAAACCGTGTTCAACCGCCTGACCCAGTTCAAGCGCGGCGGCACCGAAGTCGAACCCGGCCTTTCAACCCGCTGGGATATCTCCAAAGACGGTCTGGCGTACACCTTCCATCTGCGCGATGGCGTGAAGTTCCACACCACTGACTTCTTCACGCCGACTCGCGACTTCAATGCCGATGACGTGCTGTTCACCTTCAATCGTCTGCTCGACGCCGACAGCCCGTTTCGCAAGGCCTACCCGTCCGAATCGCCGTACTTCACCGACATGGGCCTGAACACCACGATCAGGAACGTCGAGAAAATCGACGCGCATACCGTGCGTTTCAACCTGAACAACGTCGATGCCTCGTTCGTGCAGAACCTGGCCATGAGCTTCGCCTCGATCCAGTCCGCCGAATACGCCGCGCAGTTGCTCAAGCAAGGCAAGGCCGAAGACATCAACCAGAAACCCGTCGGCACCGGGCCGTTTGTGTTCAAGCGTTACCAGAAGGACTCGCAGATTCGCTACGTGGCCAATAAACAGTATTGGAAGCCCGAGGATGTGAAACTCGACAACCTGGTGTTCGCGATCACCCCGGATGCGGCCTCACGCCTGCAAAAGCTCAAGGCCGGTGAATGCCAGGTGAGCGGCTACCCTCGCCCGCAGGACATTGAAGTGATCAAGCAGGACCCCAACCTGCGCGTGCAGCAGCAGGCCGGGTTCAACCTGGGTTTTCTCGCCTACAACGTGACCCACCCGCCGCTGGATCAGCTCAAGGTGCGCCAGGCGCTGGACATGGCCATCGACAAGCCGGCAATCATCAAAGCCGTGTATCAGGGCGCCGGACAATTGGCGCAGAACGCCCTGCCGCCGGCGCAGTGGTCTTATGACCCGACGATCAAGGACGCCCCGTATGACCCGACCAGGGCCAAGGCGCTACTGAAAGAAGCAGGTATTGCCCCCGGCACTACGATCAACCTGTGGGCGATGACCGTTCAGCGTGCGTCCAACCCCAACGCGCGCATGTCGGCGCAGATGATCCAGCAGGACTGGGCCAAGGTCGGCATCAAGGCCAATATCGTCAGCTATGAGTGGGGCGAATACATCAAACGCGCTAAAAACGGCGAACACGACGCCATGATCTACGGCTGGACCGGCGACAACGGTGACCCGGATAACTGGCTGGGCGTGCTCTACAGTTGTGCCGCGGTCAAGGGCAGCAACTACGCCAAGTGGTGTAACCCGGCCTACGACAAGCTGGTGCAGCAGGCCAAGGTCAGCAATGACCGCGAGCAGCGCATCAAGTGGTATCAACAGGCACAAAAAATCCTTAAGGAACAGGTGCCTATAACGCCTATTGCAAACTCGACGGTTTTCCAGCCGCTGCGTAAGGAAGTGCAGGACTTCAAGATCAGTCCGTTTGGGCTGACACCGTTCTACGGCGTGAGTCTGGAGAAGTAACACAACCGCCCCAACCGGGTGCGCCAGGCGCCTCGGCTGGGCGTTTCTGGTGCGCCCGATGCACCGAAAAAACGCTCTAAATATATGCATTTATGTCAAAACTTTCATAAATGCGACATTCCTGTACGTTCGTACCACACTTTGAGCCCTGCAGCGGTTCAGCATCTTGCAATGGGTATGGCGCCTGCATAAGTATCCGCAGGCCGACTCACGAGGTCGCCCTCACCACCAAAAATGACAACAAATCATGAGGCCAACATGCTCAAACACGCAGTCCTTCCGTTATTAGTGAGCGCGGGCCTAATGGCCGCCGCCCCTGCAGCCCTTGCGGCAACTAACCTGGTGTTCTGCTCCGAAGGGAGCCCGGCCGGTTTCGATCCAGGCCAGTACACCACCGGAACAGACTTCGATGCTTCGGCCGAAACCATGTTCAACCGTCTGAGCCAGTTCGAACGTGGCGGCACCGCCGTGGTTCCTGGCCTGGCCACCAGCTGGGACGTGTCCCCGGATGGCCTGACGTACACCTTCCACCTGCGCGAAGGCGTCAAGTTCCACACCACCCCGTACTTCAAGCCGACTCGTGAATTCTCGGCCGACGACGTACTGTTCACCTTCAACCGGATGATCAACAAAGACGATCCATTCCGTAAGGCCTACCCCACCGAGTTCCCGTACTTCACGGACATGGGGATGGACACCAACATCAAGAACATCGAGAAAGTCGATGACCACACCGTCAAGTTCACCCTTGGCACCGTGGACGCGGCGTTCATCCAGAACCTGGCCATGAGCTTCGCCTCGATCCAGTCCGCCGAATACGCCGCCCAACTGTTGAAGGAAGGCAAACCTGCCGACATCAACCAGAAGCCGATCGGCACCGGCCCGTTCGTGTTCAAGAGCTACCAGAAAGACTCGAACATTCGCTACACCGGCAACAAGGACTACTGGAAACCTGAAGACGTGAAGATCGACAACCTGATCTTCGCCATCACCACCGACCCGTCGGTGCGTATCCAGAAGCTCAAGAAAAACGAATGCCAGATCACCCTGTTCCCGCGTCCGGCCGACCTCAAGGCGCTGGGCGAAGACAAGGACCTGAAACTGCCGCACCAGGCCGGTTTCAACCTGGGCTACATCGCCTACAACGTCATGCCGGTACTCAAGGGCCAGACCGCAGCCAACCCGCTGTCCGACCTGCGCGTACGTGAAGCACTGGACATGTCGGTGAACAAGCAGCAGATCATCGACTCCGTGTACCAGGGCGCCGGCCAACTGGCCGTCAACGCCATGCCGCCGACCCAGTGGTCCTACGACACCACCATCAAGGATGCCAAGTACGATCCTGCCAAGGCCAAGGAGCTGCTCAAGGAAGCCGGCGTCAAGGAAGGCACCGAGATCACCCTGTGGGCCATGCCGGTACAGCGTCCGTATAACCCCAACGCCAAGCTGATGGCCGAGATGCTGCAGAACGACTGGAAACAGATCGGCCTGAAGGTCAACATCGTCAGCTACGAGTGGGGCGAGTACATCAAGCGCTCCAAAGGCGGCGAGAACCAGGCCATGATCATTGGCTGGAGCGGCGACAATGGCGACCCGGACAACTGGCTGAACGTGCTGTTCGGCTGCGACTCCCTGGCCGGCAACAACTTCTCCAAATGGTGTGACAAGAAATTCGACGGCATCGTAAAAGAAGCCAAGGCTACATCGGATGTCGCCAAACGCACCGAGCTGTACAAGCAGGCGCAACATATCCTCAAAGATGCAGTACCGATGACACCCATCGCGCACTCGACGGTGTATCAACCCATGCGCAACACCGTGCAGGACTTCAAGATCAGCCCGTTTGGCTTGAACTCCTTCTACGGCGTCAGCGTAAGCGGCAAGTAAACATCAATAGCGGCGACGTTTCATAACGTCGCCGTTATTGTTTCTGCCTGGATCGTAGGCAAAAGACTACATATGCATCCATTGCGTCCTACAGCAATGGACTGCGATATGTGCTTCCGCTGCCTACACGGTCCATCCGTCTTTGCGCATTTACTGCAAAGTCCGCGACCCCTAACGTCGTACGACAGCAGAGATGCCACGTTCGGAAAGGCACTTGCTGTGTGTGGGATCAGTAATGTCTTCCTGGCAGGACGCCCGGTTGATTGCTTGCTGATCGATAACTACAAACAAGGATTGGGATCGTCATGCGCCATACCACCGTTCTATCCGCGATTTTCGGCACCAGCCTGCTGGCTGTGGCCACGCTGGGCCAGGCCGCCGACAAGAAGAGCCTGGTGTTCTGCTCCGAGGGCAGCCCGGCAGGCTTCGACACTGCGCAATACACCACCGCCACCGACAACGATGCGGCCGAGCCGCTGTACAACCGTCTGGTCGAGTTTGAAAAAGGTGAGACCAATGTTGTGCCGGGCCTGGCGACCAAGTGGGATATTTCCGAAGACGGCCTGACCTACACCTTTCACCTGCGTGAAGGGGTGAAATTCCACAGCAACAAGGAATTCAAGCCGACGCGGGACTTCAATGCCGACGACGTGCTGTTCACCTTCAACCGCATGCTTGACCCCGACCACCCGTTTCGCAAGGCCTACCCCACCGAGTTTCCATACTTCAACGGGATGAGCCTGAACAAGAACATCGCCAAGGTCGAGAAAACCGGCCCGTACACCGTGGTGATGACCCTGAACACGGTGGACGCCGCGTTCGTGCAGAACATTGCCATGAGCTTTGCCGCCATCCTCTCGGCCGAATACGCCGAGCAGTTGCAGAAGGACGGCAAGCCCAGCGACATCAACCAGAAGCCGATCGGCACCGGGCCGTTTGTGTTCCAGCGCTACCAGAAGGATTCGCAGATCCGTTATGTGGCCAACAAGCAGTATTGGGACCCGAGCCGGGTCAAGCTCGACCAGTTGATCTTCGCCATCAACACCGATGCGTCGGTGCGTGTGCAGAAGCTCAAGGCCGGCGAATGCCAGGTCACCCTGCACCCGCGCCCGGCCGACGTCGACGCGCTCAAGGCCGATCCGAACCTGCAGTTGCTGACCAAGCCCGGCTTCAACCTGGGCTACATCGCCTACAACGTGCGCCACAAGCCGTTCGACCAGCTCGAAGTGCGTCAGGCGCTGGACATGGCGGTGAACAAGCAGAGCATCCTCAACGCCGTGTACCAGGGCGCGGGGCAACTGGCGGTGAACGCCATGCCGCCGACGCAGTGGTCCTACGACGACAGCATCAAGGACGCCGCCTACAACCCGGAAAAAGCCAGGGAACTGCTCAAGGCCGCCGGCGTGAAGGAAGGCACCGAGATCACCCTGTGGGCGATGCCGGTGCAACGTCCGTACAACCCCAACGCCAAGCTGATGGCCGAAATGCTGCAGAACGATTGGGCCAAGATCGGCCTGAAAGTGAAGATCGTCAGCTACGAGTGGGGGGAATACATCAAGCGCACCAAGAACGGTGAGCACGATGTGAGCCTGATCGGCTGGACCGGTGACAATGGTGACCCGGACAACTGGCTGGGCACGCTCTACAGCTGCGACGCCATCGGCGGGAACAACTACTCCATGTGGTGCGACCCGGCGTACGACAAGCTGATCAAGCAAGCCAAGGTCGTCACCGACCGCGAACAACGGACTGTTCTGTACAAACAGGCGCAGCAACTGCTCAAGCAGCAGGTGCCGATCACGCCAGTCGCCCACTCGACGGTCAACCAGCCGTTAAGCGCCAAAGTCGAAGGCTTCAAAGTGAGCCCCTTCGGCCGCAACGTGTTCTCGGGCGTCAGCATTACCCCATAAGAAAATAACCGGATTGCAGAGAGCGAATCGGGCTCTCGCGCAAACGTACGGCCTTTTGTAGGGAAATTTCCTACAGCAAACGTTTGCAACAGCTTGAACGAGTTACACACCCAATAGCCGGATCACCAAAAAAGACCGGCATTAAAAAGAGAACCAAAGGAGCTCCACCCATGAAACTGAGCAACAAAGCGCTTCTGGCCCTGGCCATCAGCAGCATCACGGCAACTGCTTTCGCTGACACGCAGAGCCAGGACTTCGTGCCTACCACACTGGCCGGCACCAGCGCCCAAAGCGAGGCCAAAGGTTTTGTCGACGGCGCAAGCCTGGGCGGTACCACCCGTAACTGGTTCTCCAACGAACAACGGTTTCGTGGCGGCAAGTTCACCTACCAGAAGCACGGCCAGGCACGCACCGACGCCTACCGTACCAACTGGGTACAAGGCACCATTCTCAACCTGAGCTCGGGCTTTACTCAGGGCACCGTGGGCGTGGCCACTGAAGTGGCGGCCTACAACGCAATCGTGCTGGACCGCAGCAAGCGTGACATCAAGGGTGGCTCCAACCGTACCCTGGCCGACTCCGATGGCGACGCAGTCGACCAGTGGAGCAAACTGGGTCTGGCCAACGTCAAATTCCGTGTCTCGAACACCACCTTGACCGCCGGCCGTCAGAACTTCAGCAGCGGCATCGTTGACACCATCGGTAACCGTGCACTGCCGTCGAGCTTTGAAGGCTTCGCCCTCAACAGCGAAGAGTTCAGCAACCTGTCGTTCCAGGGCGCTTACTTCGACCGCGTGTCGCCACGTACCGAGCAGAGCCTGTCGAAATTCCGTTCCGAATACGGCAATGGCCAGGAAGCTGACCACGTCTACACCGCAGGCGTGAACTACCAGCCGTTCAAGAGCCTGAAAACCAGCATATTCGGCGCTCAGGTCAAGGATTTCTGGAACCAGTACTACTTCGGCGCTACCCATGAACTGGGTGACAGCCAGCAACTGAGCCTGACCACCGGCCTGAACTACTACAAGACCGTCGACGAAGGCAAAAAGTTGATGGGCAAGATCGACAACGACACGTACTCGCTGTCGCTCGGCCTGACCCACCAGGCTCACAGCCTGACCTTCTCGTACCAGCAAGTGAACGGTAACGAGTACTTCGACTACCTGCACGAAACCAACGGCATCTACCTGGCCAACTCCCTGACGTCCGACTTCAACGGTCCGAACGAGAAATCGTTCCAGATCGCCTACGGCATCAACATGGCCGAATACGGCGTGCCAGGCCTGAAGTTCAACATCTACTCGGCGCGCGGCTGGGGCATCGACGGCACTCACTACACCGGCGACGGTGGCGTGAAAGGCTTCGCCTACAACGGCATCCAGTCCCAGGACGGCGAGAAGCATCAGGAATACGGCGTTGGCAGCTCGTACGCCATCCAGAGCGGCCCTCTGAAAGCCACCACCGTTCGCGCCACCTACGTGACGCACCGCGCCAGCGAAAATCAGTCTGACGGTAACCTGCGTGAATTCCGCCTGGTCACCACCATCCCGTTCAACATCCTTTAATTAGCACCAGGTAGACGGCGGGCTCCCAGGAGCCCGCCGTATACGTTTGTCTGGTCCCATCGATTGCAGAGGGCTCTGAATGAAAATGCTCCCGCTACAAGCCGCCATTGCTGCTGCGCTGTTGAGCGTTGCGATCGGCGTTTCGGCCAAACCGCTGGTGGTCTGCACCGAAGCCAGCCCGGAAGGTTTTGACCCGGTGCTGTACACCACCGCCGTCACCGCCGACGCGGCGGCCGAAACCATGTTCAACCGTCTGGTGGACTTCAAGCCCGGCACTACCGAGATCGTGCCCGCGCTCGCCAGCTCCTGGGAAATCAGTGAGGACGGCCTGACCTACACGTTCCATCTGCGCGACGACGTCAAGTTCCACACCACCGACTACTTCAAACCCACGCGCAACATGAATGCCGATGATGTGCTTTGGAGCTTCCAGCGCCAGCTGGACCCGAAACACCCATGGCACAACAAGTCCAACGTGGGCTACCCGTACTTTGAAAGCATGGGCTTCAAGGATCTGCTCAAGAGCGTGGAGAAGACCGACGACCACACCGTGGTCTTCACGCTAACGCGCCCTGAAGCACCGTTCCTGGCCGATGTTGCGATGCCGTTCACCGCCATCCACTCCGCCGAATACGCCGACAAGCTGCTCGCTGCCGGCAAGACCGAAGAGCTCAACAGCAAACCGATCGGCACCGGGCCGTTCATCTTCACCCGCTACCAGAAAGACGCCCAGGTGCGCTTCAAGGCCAACCCGGAGTATTTCCGTGGCAAGCCTCCAGCCGACCCGTTGATCCTGGCCATTGCGGTCGACAACAACGTGCGCCTGCAAAAGCTCAAGGCCAACGAATGCCAGATCGCGCTGTATCCCAAGCCCGATGACCTGCCCAGCATCAAGAACGATCCGAACCTGAAGGTCGCTGAACTCGCGGCGATGACCACCGCCTACACCGCCCTGAACACCACCCACAAATACATGAGCGACGCGCGGGTGCGTCACGCGATCAATATCGCGTTCGACAAAAAGGGCTACAACGAATCGCTGTATGGCAAAGGCAACGCCGTTGACGCCACCGGCCCGTACCCGCCGACCCTGCTGGGCTTCAGCGACAAGCTGAAAAACCCGCCGCGTGACCTCGACAAGGCCCGCGCCCTGCTCAAGGAAGCCGGCGTACCGGAAGGCACTGAGTTCACCCTGTTCACCCGTAACGGCGGCGGCCCGACCAACCCGAACCCGATGCTCGGCGCACAGCGCATGCAGGCGGATCTGGCGCAGATTGGCCTGAAGGTGAATATCAAAGTTATGGAATGGGGCGAAATGCTCAAGCGTGCTAAAAACGGCGAGCACGACATGGTTTCCGCCGGCTGGGCCGGTGACAACGGTGACCCGGATAACTTCCTCACGCCTAACTTGAGTTGCGATGCAGCGAAAAACGGCGAAAACTACGCCCGTTGGTGTAACAAAGAGTTTCAAGACTTGATCGACAAGGCGCGCGCCATCGCTGAACCCGCTCAGCGCGCCGCACTCTATGAACAAGCCATGGACGTTTTCGACAAGGATCAACCGTGGATTCCCATGGCCTACCCGAAAATGTTCACCGCCATGCGTAAAAACGTCGAGGGTTATATCCAAAGCCCTCTGACCACAAATAACTTCGCCACCACCCAGGTGAAGTAAATAAGAGAAACGCTCGGCACCGTCGACATTGACGGTGCCGAACCTGCCTAACCGGCTGATTGAGGTAAACGACAAGATGTTTAGTTTTATTGCCCGCCGACTGGGGTTATTGATCCCCACGTTCTTCGGCATCACGTTGCTGACGTTTGCGTTGATTCGCATGATCCCCGGCGACCCCGTAGAAGTCATGATGGGCGAACGCCGCGTCGACCCCGAGATGCACGCACAGGCAATGGAACGCCTTGGCCTTAACAAGCCCCTGTATGCGCAATACCTGGACTACGTCGGCAAGCTCGCCCAGGGCGACCTTGGCGAATCGCTGCGCACGCGCACCAGCGTGTGGACCGAGTTCACCGCCCTCTTTCCCGCGACCCTGGAACTGTCCATGGCCGCCCTGTTGTTCGCCGGCATCCTGGGCCTTCTGGCCGGGGTGATCGCGGCACTCAAGCGAGGATCCCTGTTCGACCACGGGGTGATGGGCATCTCCCTGGCGGGATATTCGATGCCAATCTTCTGGTGGGGCCTGATCCTGATCATGTTCTTCTCGGTGAGCCTGGGCTGGACCCCGGTGTCCGGGCGTATCGACCTGCTCTACGACATCGAGCCGCGCACCGGCTTCATGCTGATCGACACGCTGCTGGCTGACGAGCCGGACGCGTTCTGGGACGCGCTGCACCACCTGATCCTGCCGGCCATCGTGCTCGGCACCATCCCACTGGCGGTGATCGCGCGGATGACCCGTTCGTCCATGCTCGAAGTGCTGCGTGAGGACTACATCCGTACCGCCAAGGCCAAGGGCCTGTCGCCGGCGCGCGTGGTATTCGTCCACGGCCTGCGCAACGCGCTGATCCCGGTGCTTACCGTGGTCGGCCTGCAAGTCGGCACCCTGCTGGCCGGTGCGGTCCTGACCGAAACCATCTTCTCCTGGCCCGGCATCGGCAAATGGCTGATCGAAGCCATTGGCGCGCGGGACTACCCGGTGGTGCAAAACGGCATCCTGCTGATCGCCTGCCTGGTGATCCTGGTGAACTTCGTGGTGGATATCCTCTACGGCTTCGCCAACCCACGCATCCGTCACCAGCGCTGAGATCATGACCATGACCACACCTACTCCAGTGTCAGCAGTCGATCAAAGCCTGCTGTACCCGTCCCCGTACAAAGAATTCTGGCAAGCCTTCTCCAAGAACAAAGGCGCAGTTGCCGGCCTGGCGTTCATGTTGCTGATCGTGTTCTGCGCGATCTTCGCCCCCTGGGTTGCACCGCATAACCCCAGCGAGCAATACCGTGACTTCCTGCTGACCCCGCCGTCGTGGCTCGAAGGCGGGCAGATCCAGTTCCTGCTCGGCACCGACGAACTGGGCCGCGATCTGCTCTCGCGCCTGATCCAGGGCTCGCGCCTGTCGCTGCTGATCGGCTTGTCGTCGGTGGTGATGTCGCTGATTCCGGGCATCCTGCTGGGCCTGTTCGCCGGGTTCTTCCCGCGTTTGCTTGGCCCCACCATCATGCGTTTGATGGACATCATGCTGGCCTTGCCTTCACTGCTGCTGGCCGTTGCCATCGTCGCGATCCTCGGCCCTGGCCTGATCAACACCGTGATCGCCATCGCCATCGTCTCGCTGCCGTCCTACGTGCGTCTGACCCGTGCTGCGGTGATGGGCGAACTGAACCGCGACTACGTGACCGCCGCGCGCCTGGCCGGTGCCGGCCTGCCACGCCTGATGTTCATCACCGTGCTGCCCAACTGCATGGCACCGCTGATCGTGCAGGCCACGCTGAGCTTCTCCTCGGCGATCCTCGACGCAGCCGCCCTGGGCTTCCTCGGCCTTGGCGTACAACCGCCAACGCCTGAGTGGGGCACCATGCTGGCCTCGGCCCGTGACTACATCGAACGCGCCTGGTGGGTCGTGAGCCTGCCGGGTCTGACCATTTTGCTCAGCGTGCTGGCAATCAACTTGATGGGCGACGGCCTGCGCGATGCGCTGGACCCGAAACTCAAGAACGCCGCCTGAGGAGATTCCCATGTCACTGTTAGAAATCAAGAATCTCAATGTGCGCTTCGGCGACTCGACCGCCGTGCCGGTGGTCGACGGCCTCGACATTTCGGTCGACAAAGGCGAAGTACTGGCCATCGTTGGCGAGTCGGGCTCGGGTAAATCCGTGACCATGATGGCGCTGATGGGCCTGATCGAGCATCCAGGCATTGTCACCGCCGATGCGCTGACCTTCGACGGCAAGGACATGCTCAAGCTGAGCAACCGCCAGCGCCGCCAGATCGTCGGCAAAGACCTGGCGATGGTGTTCCAGGACCCGATGACTGCGCTGAACCCCAGCTACACCGTGGGTTTCCAGATTGAAGAAGTGCTGCGCCTGCACCTGAAAATGTCCGGCAAGCAAGCGCGCAAACGTGCCATCGAGCTGCTGGAAAAAGTCGAGATCCCGGGCGCCGCCAGCCGTATGGACGCCTACCCGCACCAACTGTCCGGCGGGATGAGCCAGCGTGTGGCAATCGCCATGGCAATTGCCGGCGAGCCGAAACTGCTGATCGCCGACGAACCGACCACCGCGCTGGACGTGACCATCCAGGCGCAGATCATGGAACTGCTGCTGGCCCTGCAGAAAGAACAGAACATGGGCCTGGTGCTGATCACCCACGACCTCGCGGTGGTGGCCGAAACCGCCCAGCGCGTCTGCGTGATGTATGCCGGCCAGGCCGTGGAAGTCGGCCAGGTGCCGCAACTGTTCGACATCCCGGCGCACCCCTACAGCGAAGCGCTGCTCAAGGCGATCCCCGAGCACAGCCTGGGCGCCACGCGCCTGGCCACGCTGCCGGGCATCGTGCCGGGCCACTACGACCGTCCGCAGGGCTGCCTGCTGTCGCCACGCTGCCCGTACGTGCAGGAAAACTGCCGCACCCAGCGCCCGACGCTCGACCCTAAAACCAACAGCCTGGCGCGCTGCTTCTACCCCTTGAACCAGGAGGTGGCGTAATGGCCGTCGTTCTTACCGCCCGCGACCTGACCCGTCACTACGAAGTGTCCCGTGGCCTGTTCAAGGGCCATGCACTGGTACGCGCGCTCAATGGTGTGTCGTTCGAACTGGAAGCCGGCAAAACCCTCGCCGTAGTAGGCGAGTCGGGTTGCGGCAAGTCCACCCTGGCCCGTGCCCTGACGCTGATCGAAGAGCCGTCTTCGGGCTCGCTGAAAATCGCCGGCCAGGAAGTCGCCGGCGCCGACAAGGCCCAGCGCAAGCAACTGCGCAAAGACGTGCAGATGGTGTTCCAGAGCCCGTACGCCTCGTTGAACCCGCGCCAGAAAGTCGGTGACCAGCTCGGCGAACCGCTGTTGATCAACACCAACCTGTCCGCCGCCGAACGCCGCGAGAAAGTGCAGGCGATGATGAAGCAAGTGGGCCTGCGCCCCGAGCATTATCAGCGCTACCCGCACATGTTCTCCGGCGGCCAGCGCCAGCGTATCGCCCTGGCCCGCGCGATGATGCTGCAACCGAAAGTGCTGGTGGCCGATGAACCGACCTCGGCGCTCGACGTGTCGATCCAGGCCCAGGTGCTCAACCTGTTCATGGATCTGCAGCAGGAATTCAACACCGCCTACGTGTTCATCTCCCACAACCTGGCGGTGGTACAGCACGTTGCCGACGACGTGATGGTGATGTACCTCGGCCGCCCGGTTGAGGTGGGCCCCAAGGAAGACATCTACGCGCGTCCGCTGCACCCCTACACCCAGGCGCTGCTGTCGGCCACCCCGACGATCCATCCGGACCCGAACAAGCCGAAGATCAAGATCGTCGGCGAACTGCCCAACCCGCTGAACCCGCCGTCCGGCTGCGCGTTCCACAAGCGCTGCCCTTACGCGACCGCACGGTGCAGCAGCGAGGAGCCGCTGCTGCGGCCGCTGGATAATCGGCAGGTGGCTTGCCATTACGCGGAGCAATTCGTCGCTTAGGTAACCTGTGGGAGAGGGCGTGCCCGCGAAGGCGGTGGGTCAGTCGACAGCGCCGCGACTGACACTCCCGGATAGGTCAGCTCCCCTACACAGCGTTCTACAGCCCTTCCCGTCAGGTTGCGCATCAGCCTGGCGGGAGGGGCTTTCTTTTGGCGACTCAGGTGTCGCCGTCGTCGTAGGTTTCGCTGTCTTCCCCTTCGTTAAGCGGCTGCTCCGGATCTACCTGAGGCTGGGGTTGGGCTTGGGGTTGCCAACTGCCGGAATTGACTTCGTTCTGCTTTCTCTTGGTGACTGGGCCGGTGTCTTTCCATTGTGGGGTTCCTCTGTCCGCCGACGCGGGGAGAGCCGTCAGTCCCAGGGCCGCGGCCAATGCCAGATGGATTGCGTATTGAAGGTTTCGCACGGGGGGCTCCTTTTCAGTCGATAGGTAGACGCTAGACCTGATGTGGGGTTAGCGCCAATCGCCGGCTGGCCGGGAGGGGGGGGGTTGGATCGGGGGCATATCCGTTTTCGGGTGATAGCGGATATGGGTTCCGCCCTTACGGCGGGTCACTTTGGAAAGCCCCAAAGTAACCAAAGGGCGCTTGCCCCACCACTCGGCACCTCGCTCAGGCTCGGTGTGCCCGAACACAAGCCTGCGTTCGGCCAGCGTGGTTAACGGGGCGCCTAAGATCAAGATCAAGATCAAAAGCCAGAGCCAGAGCCAGAGCCAAGCAGATCAAAAACGGTGTGATACCTATCAGACAGATGGAGATCCAAATGTGGGAGGGGGCTTGCTCCCGATGGCAGTGGGTCAGCTACACATAAGTTGACTGACCCACTGCCATCGGGAGCAAGCCCCCTCCCACATTTTGTACAGCTTTCGGCAGACAATTGCAGCCGTTACCGCAGCAACGTATAGGTAAACCCCACCCTAAAAAAAGGGCGAAGCCATCACAGCTTCGCCCTTGGATCTACCGCTCAGACCTTAGTGATGCTCACGCGTCGCGCGGAATTTCACATCCGGCCAGCGCTCTTCCATCAGCGCCAGGTTCACCCGCGTCGGCGCCAGGTAGGTCAAGTGCCCACCGCCGTCAATCGCCAGGTTTTCCACGGCCTTGTTGGAGAACTCTTCCAACTTCTTCTTATCGGCGCAATCGATCCAGCGCGCCGAATACACGGTGATCGGCTCATAGGAGCACTCAACCTTGTATTCCTCTTTCAAACGGCTGGCGACCACGTCGAACTGCAGCACACCCACAGCACCAAGGATGATGTCGTTACTGCGCTCGGGGAAGAACACCTGGGTAGCCCCCTCTTCCGCCAACTGCTGCAAACCCTGGCGCAATTGCTTGGACTTGAGCGGGTCACGCAGGCGTACGCGACGGAACAGTTCCGGGGCGAAGTGCGGGATGCCGGTGAAGCCCAGCGCTTCGCCTTCGGTGAAGGTGTCGCCGATCTGGATGGTGCCGTGGTTGTGCAGGCCGATGATGTCGCCGGCGTAGGCCTCTTCGAGTTGTTCACGCTCGGAGGAGAAGAACGTCAGGGCGTCGCCGATGCGCACGTCCTTGCCGGTGCGCACGTGGCGCATCTTCATGCCTTTTTCGTAGCGACCCGAGCAGATGCGCATGAAGGCAATACGGTCGCGGTGCTTGGGGTCCATGTTCGCCTGGATCTTGAACACGAAACCGCTGAATTTCTCTTCGACCGGCTCCACGGTGCGCTCGTTGGCGACACGGGCCAGCGGTTTCGGCGCCCAATCCACCACGGCATCAAGCACATGGTCGACACCGAAGTTGCCCAAGGCCGTCCCGAAAAACACCGGGGTCAGTTGGCCGTCGAGGAATTCCTGCTGGTTGAACGCGTGGCAGGCGCCCTGCACCAGTTCCAACTGGTCGACAAAGCGGTCGTACTCGTCACCCAGGTGGGCTCGGGCTTCATCGGAATCGAGCTTCTCGATGATTTTCACATCGGTGCGTTCATGACCGTGGCCGGCGGTGTAGACAATGATGTAGTCGTCGGCCAGGTGGTACACACCCTTGAAGTCGCGGTAGCAACCAATCGGCCAGGTGATCGGCGCGGCCTTGATCTTCAGGACGGCTTCGATTTCATCCAACAATTCGATCGGGTCGCGGATGTCGCGGTCGAGTTTGTTGATGAAGCTGACGATCGGCGTGTCGCGCAGGCGGCACACGTCCATCAGCGCGATGGTGCGTGGCTCGACGCCCTTACCGCCGTCGAGCACCATCAACGCCGAGTCCACCGCCGTGAGGGTGCGGTAGGTGTCTTCGGAGAAGTCTTCGTGGCCCGGGGTGTCAAGCAGGTTGACCATGTGGTCGCGATACGGGAACTGCATGACCGACGTGGTAATGGAGATACCCCGTTGTTTTTCCATTTCCATCCAGTCGGAGGTGGCATGGCGGTCGGATTTACGCGATTTCACCGTGCCGGCCACTGCGATTGCCTTGCCCATCAGCAACAGCTTCTCGGTGATGGTGGTCTTACCGGCATCGGGGTGGGAAATAATAGCGAAAGTGCGGCGTTTCGCGACTTCGGCGGCCTGGTGGGTCATGGGAAATCGCCTGGCAGGTGAGTCAAAAAAGGGGCGCGAGTATAGCGCAAACCCCACGGGTCGGACCACCGTTCACCCGATCAGGGGTGGCTAAATGCTGCCAAGTGTGGAACCTTTTAAAAGGTGGAGACGTCCACTCCCCTGTTATCGCACTCGTAACAGGGCTGAAAAATCAGCAAGTTAGCCTGACGGGGCTGCGCTCATGGCTCGATACATACCGCGTCGCCGGTATCGACGAGCTGCTTTTCGCGAACGCTTTCGCCGACAGCCAGCAATGGCATTGCCGCCGGAGAATGTGTTCGCCGACAAAAGAAAAAAGGAGTCCGCCTGTGGCTATTCGCTATGGCAAAGGGCTGATAGGAGGTGCGGTTGTCGTCGCGCTCCTGGCCCTGCTGGTCCACTGGATCGGCATCAACACGATCGAACTGTACCGCGACGATTTGTTGTTTTACCTGCAAGCTCATCTGATTCTGGTTTTAGTCTCCATGCTGGCCGCCCTGATTGTGGGCATCCCTGCCGGCATCCTGCTGAGCCGACCGAACATGGTCGGGCGCGCCGAGCGCTTCATGCAGATCTTCAATATCGGTAACACCGTCCCTCCCCTGGCCGTACTGGCCATCGCCCTCGGCGTCCTCGGCATCGGCAGCGGCCCGGCCATTTTCGCGCTGTTTCTCGCCTCCCTGCTGCCCATCGTGCGAAACACCTACGAAGGCCTGAAGAATGTGCAGGGCTCGCTGAAGGAAGCCGCCACCGGCATCGGCATGACCCCGCGCCAGGTGCTGTTTCGCGTGGAATTGCCCAATGCCGTGCCGATCATCATCGGCGGCGTGCGCGTGGCCCTGGCGATCAACGTTGGCACCGCACCGCTGGCGTTCCTGATCGGCGCCAACAGCCTGGGCAGCCTGATCTTCCCCGGCATTGCCCTGAACAACCAGCCGCAACTGCTGCTCGGCGCCGCGTGCACCGCGCTGCTGGCGTTGCTGCTTGACGGTCTGGTGACCATGGCCAGCCGCCTCTGGCTGGAACGCGGGCTGCGTCCGTCTTAAGGCTGGGTAAAGGAATTCACATGAAAAAACTAACGTTGATATTGAGCTGCGTCCTGCTGTGTGCAGGCATCGCGCAAGCCGCCGAAAAACCGGTCATCCGTATCGGCGCCCGGGTGTTCACCGAACAGACCCTGCTCGCCGAAATCACCTCCCAATACCTGCGCACCAAAGGCTATGACACCCGCGTCACTGGCGGCCTGGGCAGCAACCTGGCGCGCAGTGCCCAGGAAAGCGGGCAACTGGACCTGCTCTGGGAATACACCGGCGTGTCGCTGGTGGCCTACAACCACATCGACGAGAAACTCGACAGCGCACAGTCCTACGCCCGGGTGAAAGAACTCGACGCGAAAAAAGGCCTGACCTGGCTGTCGCCGTCGCGCTTCAGCAACACCTACGCCTTGGCGCTGCCGGACAAGGTGGCCAGGGAACATCCCGAAATCAACACTATCAGCGACCTCACCAAGGCCATGGCGGCAGATACCCGGGAACACCGCCTGGTGGCGCTGGACACCGAGTTCGCCAACCGCTCCGACGGCCTCGCCGGCATGGTCAAGCTCTACGACATGAACCTGACCCGCGAGAACACCCGGCAGATGGACGCAGGCCTGGTATACACCGCACTGCGTAACGGCCAGGTGTTTGCAGGGCTGGTCTACACCACCGACGGTCGCCTCAACGCGTTCAAATTGAAGCTGCTGGAAGACGACCTGCACTACTTCCCGGACTACACGGCCGCGCCGGTGATCCGTCAGGAATACCTCGACCAGCATCCGCAACTGGCCGCCGAGCTCAAGCCACTGGCCGATCTGTTCGACGATACAACCATGCGCCAGCTCAATGCGCGGGTCGACGTGGACCATGAGAGCCCGTCCGCCGTTGCCGCAGATTTCCTGCGCCAACATCCCATCAACTAACGAGGAGAAGACATGGAATTTTTAAACGCCTTTTCCCATCTTGATTGGGCCCAGGTGCTGCAACTGACCTGGCAGCACATCACTCTGGTCGGCATTGCCGTACTGCTGGCGATCTTCATTGGCGTGCCCCTGGGCGTGCTGATGACGCGCTTCCCGACGCTCGCCGGCCCCTTGCAGGCCAGCGCCACGGTGCTGCTGACCGTGCCGTCGATTGCGCTGTTCGGCCTGTTGCTGCCGTTCTACTCCAAATTCGGCCAGGGCCTGGGACCGATGCCGGCGATCACCGCCGTGTTCCTCTACTCGCTGCTGCCGATCATGCGTAACACCTACCTCGCCCTCACCGGCGTGGAACCGGGCATCCGCGAGGCCGCCAAAGGCATCGGCATGACCTTCGGCCAGCGCCTGCGCATGGTCGAGTTGCCGATTGCAGTGCCGGTGATCCTCGCCGGCGTGCGCACCGCCGTGGTGATGAATATCGGTGTGATGACCATTGCCGCCACCATCGGCGCCGGTGGTCTGGGTGTACTTATTCTGGCTTCCATCAGCCGCAGCGACATGTCGATGCTGATCGTCGGCGCCGTGCTGGTCAGTCTCCTGGCCATCTTCGCCGACCTGCTTCTGCAATGGCTGCAACGCTCGCTGACTCCAAAAGGACTGCTCAAATGATCGAACTTCAAAACCTGACCAAGACTTTTCAAAGCAACGGCAAGACTGTCTCCGCCGTGAACGACGTAAGCCTGACCGTCAATGAAGGCGAGATTTGCGTATTCCTCGGCCCGTCGGGCTGCGGCAAAAGCACCACGCTGAAAATGATCAACCGCCTGATCAAGCCCACCTCGGGCAAGATTTTGATCAATGGCGAAGACACCACCGACCTCGACGAAGTGACCCTGCGTCGCAACATCGGGTATGTGATCCAGCAGATCGGTCTGTTCCCGAACATGACCATCGAGGAAAACATCGTGGTGGTGCCCAAACTGCTGGGCTGGGACAAGCAGAAATGCCACGACCGCGCCCGCGAATTGATGAGCATGATCAAGCTCGAACCCAAGCAGTACCTGCACCGTTACCCGCGTGAATTGTCGGGCGGCCAGCAGCAGCGCATCGGCGTGATCCGCGCACTGGCGGCCGATGCGCCGCTGCTGCTGATGGACGAACCGTTCGGCGCGGTCGACCCGATCAACCGCGAGATGATCCAGAACGAGTTCTTCGAGATGCAACGCGCGCTGAACAAGACCGTGATCATGGTCAGCCATGACATCGACGAAGCCATCAAGCTGGGCGACAAGATCGCGATCTTCCGCGCCGGCAAGCTGCTGCAGATCGATCATCCGGACACGCTGCTGGCGCACCCGGCTGACGAGTTCGTGAGCAACTTCGTCGGCCAGGACAGCACCCTCAAGCGCCTGCTGCTGGTGAAGGCCGAAGACGCGGCAGACAACGCCCCATCGGTAAGCCCGGAAACCCCGGTGGCCGATGCGCTGGAACTGATGGACGAGCATGACCGCCGTTATGTGGTGGTCACCTGCGCCGAGAACAAGGCGCTGGGTTATGTACGCCGCCGCGACCTGCACCGCCAGGCCGGTACTTGCGGCCAATACCTGCGCGAATTCAACGCCACGGCGGCGTATGACGAGCACTTGCGCATCCTGTTGTCGCGCATGTACGAGTTCAACCGCTCATGGCTGCCGGTGATGGACGCGGAGCGGGTGTTCCTGGGTGAAGTGACTCAGGAGTCGATTGCCGAGTACCTGAGTTCCGGCAAGTCCCGTGGGGGCAAGACCAGCATCGTTTCGCCTGCCGAGACTGCCCTGGCCTGATCTGACACCCTGCGGTTAAAAATGTGAGAGGGGGCTTGCTCCCGATGGCGGTGTGTCAGTCACTTCATCTGTCACTGATCCACCGCTATCGGGAGCAAGCCCCTCTCACATTTCCCTCTCGGTGAGTCAGGGAAATCGCCTCGATTACCACTCAGCGGGGAACATCATTCCGTCACACCGGTCGGTTACATAAGTAGCTGCACGCGGTCGCGCGACGAACGCGTGCAAAAACGCGACATTTTTAGTTGATCCCACGCCCATCAAGCCCTAAAGTTCGCGCCGAACGTCCATGCTGGAAACGATCCATCCGGCTCAAGTACTGACGACGAGACAGCAAGGCCAAGGGACGCGTAAATCCCATGGCCTTTTTGCTTTCGGCGACATGCCTTGGGAAGTAGGCGAACCAAAGTGGGGATACGGAGGACGTTCATTTGCACCCATTGCTCAAATCAGTTTGCCCTTAGGAGTTCCCAGCATGTCGATCAACGTCGAAGATTATTTCGCGCGCGCCACCTTTGACAAAATGAAGGCGTTCGCCGACAAACAGGAAACCCCGTTCGTGGTGATCGACACCGCGATGATCAGCCAGGCCTACGATGACCTGCGCGCCGGTTTCGAATTCGCCAAAGTCTATTACGCCGTCAAGGCCAACCCTGCCGTCGAGATCATCGACCTGTTAAAAGACAAAGGCTCGAGCTTCGATATCGCCTCGATCTACGAGCTGGACAAGGTCATGGACCGCGGCGTCAGCGCCGACCGTATCAGCTACGGCAACACCATCAAGAAATCCAAAGACATTCGCTACTTCTACGAGAAAGGCGTGCGCCTATTCTCCACCGACTCCGAAGCCGACCTGCGCAACATCGCCAAGGCCGCACCGGGTTCGAAAGTGTACGTGCGCATCCTCACCGAAGGCTCGACCACGGCCGACTGGCCTTTGTCGCGCAAATTCGGCTGCCAGACCGACATGGCCATGGACCTGCTGATCCTCGCCCGTGACCTGGGCCTGGTGCCTTACGGCATCTCCTTCCACGTCGGTTCGCAGCAGCGCGACATCAGCGTGTGGGACGCAGCCATCGCCAAGGTCAAAGTGATCTTCGAGCGCCTCAAGGAAGAAGACGGCATCCACCTCAAGCTGATCAACATGGGCGGCGGCTTCCCGGCCAACTACATCACCCGCACCAACAGCCTGGAAACCTACGCCGAAGAAATCATCCGCTTCCTCAAGGAAGACTTCGGCGACGAACTGCCGGAGATCATCCTCGAACCCGGCCGTTCGCTGATCGCCAACGCCGGCATCCTGGTCAGCGAGGTGGTACTGGTGGCACGTAAATCGCGCACCGCCGTCGAGCGTTGGGTGTACACCGACGTGGGCAAATTCTCCGGTCTGATCGAAACCATGGACGAAGCCATCAAGTTCCCGATCTGGACCGAGAAGAAAGGCGAGATGGAAGAAGTGGTCATCGCCGGCCCCACCTGCGACAGCGCCGACATCATGTATGAAAACTACAAGTACGGTCTGCCGCTGAACCTGGCCATCGGTGATCGCCTGTACTGGCTGTCGACCGGTGCCTACACCACCAGCTACAGCGCGGTTGAGTTCAATGGCTTTCCGCCGTTGAAATCGTTCTACGTGTAACCTCTGCCCGATCAAAAAGCCCACGCCTTGTCGTGGGCTTTTTGCATGTAAAAAGGAATGTTTCTCGACAACCCACGGCATACTAAGCGCCGTCAATCCCTATCCTGCTTTGCGAGGCCGTACGACGTGTTGAAGAAAACCCTGTTCCAGTTGCACTGGTTCTTCGGCATCACGGCCGGGCTGGTGCTGGCCCTGATGGGGATTACCGGGGCAGCGGTGTCGTTTCAGGATGAAATACTCAGGGCGCTCAACCCCAGCGTATTGACGGTCGAAAAACGCGAAGCCGGCGTGCTGCCACCCGCCGAACTGGTGCGCAAGCTGCAGGCCACCGAAGGCAAGACCGTGGCGATGCTCTGGGTGGAAAGCGACAGCGGCAACGCGGCACGTGTGTTCTTCAGCGCGCCACCGGGTGAGCGACGTGGCCAGATGCGCTACTTCGACCCTTACACCGGCGACTACATGGGCGACGCGGTGGGCCAGGAGCTGTTCGGCTTTATCCTGCAAGTGCACCGCTTCCTCGCCATGGGTGAGACCGGGCGGCAGATCACCGGCGCCTGCACGCTGATCCTGCTGTTCTTTTGCCTGTCCGGCCTGTATCTGCGCTGGCCGCGCCAAGTGACGAACTGGCGCGCCTGGCTGACCCTGGACTGGCGCAAAAAGGGCCGCAGCTTCAACTGGGACCTGCACTCGGTGTTCGGCACCTGGTGCCTGCTGTTCTATCTGTTCTCGGCGCTCACCGGCTTGTACTGGTCCTACGACTGGTACAACAAGGGCCTGACCCAACTGCTGTCCGACGCGCCGCAGAACGAACGGGTACGCACGCGTAACCCGGCGCCTACAGACGCCCTGCCTGTGGCCAATTACGCCGCGATCTGGAGCAGCATCTACAGCAACGCCGGCCCCGGCTTGAGCGCCTACAACATCCGCATGCCGACCGTCGCCGGGCAGCCGGCCATCGTGTATTACCTGCTGCGCAACGCGTCCCATGACCGCGCACTGAATCAGATCAATCTCGACCCGGCCACCGGCGAGGTCAAATCCCATGACCGCTACGCCGGCAAAAGCCTCAAGTCGCAGCTGCTCACCAGCATTTATGCGCTGCACACCGGCAGCTACTTCGGCGTCGTGGGGCGGGTCATCCTCACTGTCAGCGCGCTGTGCATGCCGTTATTCTTCATCACCGGCTGGCTGCTGTACCTCGACCGCCGTCGCAAAAAACGCCAAGTGCGCGAGGCCCGCAGCGGCCTTGCGACCCACCACAGCCAGGCACCGGCCTGGCTGATCGGCTTCGCCAGTCAGAGCGGCTTTGCCGAACAACTGGCCTGGCAGACCGCCGGGCAACTGCAGTCCGCCGGCCTGCCGGTGAATGTGCAACCCTTGGGCAGTCTCAGCCAGGATGAGTTGAGCCAGGCGCAAAACGCACTGTTCGTGATCAGCACCTTCGGCGATGGCGAAGCCCCCGACAACGCCCGTGGTTTCGAGCGCAGCATCCTGGGCCAGGACGTGTCCCTCACAGGCTTGAACTACGCCGTACTGGCCCTGGGTGATCGCCAGTACCCACACTTCTGCGGCTTTGCGCGGCGCCTGCAGTTCTGGCTGACCCAACAGGGCGGCAACCCGCTGTTCGCCGCGGTGGAAGTCGACAGCGGCGACACTGCCGCCCTGCTCGACTGGCAACAACAACTGGGCCAACTCACCGGCCACGCGCCACCAGCGGCCTGGCCGGTGGCGCAGTATGAACAGTGGACGCTGAGCCAGCGCACGTTGCTGAACCACGACAGTGCGAGCGCGCCGGTGTACCTGCTGGGTTTGACCTCAGCGTCGCCCCACGCCTGGCTGGCCGGTGATCTGGTGGAAATCCTGCCGTGCAATGGCCAGCACGCCATCGAACAGTTTCTCCAGGGCCTGGGCCTGAACGGCAGCGAAGGCGTGCTGATCGACGGCCTGCCGCAACCACTTGCCCAAGCGCTGGCCACACGCCAGTTGCCGGCCAACCTTGCGCACATGGTCGGCCTGCACGCCCAGGCGCTGGTGGATGCACTGGTGCCGCTGGGCATGCGCGAGTATTCCATCGCCTCGATTGCCAGCGACGGTGTACTCGAACTGATCGTGCGCCAGGAACGCCACGCCGACGGCAGCCTGGGCCTGGGTTCCGGCTGGCTCACCGAACACGCCGCCATCGGCTCGGCAATCCGCCTGCGTCTGCGCCGCAACAGCGGCTTCCACCTGCCCGACGTACCGGTGCCGCTGATCCTGCTGGGCAACGGCACCGGCCTCGCCGGCCTGCGCAGCTTGCTCAAAGCGCGCATCGCCGAGGGCCAGCAGCGCAACTGGCTGTTGTTTGGCGAACGCACGCGCCAGCATGACTTCCTCTGCCAGGACGAGCTTCAAGGCTGGCTGGCCAGTGGTGACCTGGCGCTACTGGACCTGGCGTTTTCCCGCGACCAGGCGGAAAAAATCTACGTGCAGGACCGCCTGCGCGAATCGGCCGACGTGCTGCGCAAATGGCTGGCCGAGGGTGCAGCGATCTATGTGTGCGGGAGTTTGCAAGGGATGGCGACGGGGGTGGATCAGGCGCTGGCGGACATACTGGGCAGTGAGGCCGTGGCGCGGTTGATTGAGCAAGGGCGTTATCGGCGGGATGTGTATTGATGTGCCGAACGCTGTGCAAAATGTGGGAGGGGGGCTTGCTCCCTCCCACATTTGGATGTGCATTGGTCTGATGGAAATCACACTTTGAGGCTTTTTTTCCAAGGTGACCCGCGTAAGGGCGGACCCCCTATCCGCCATCACCCAGAAACCGGATATACGCACCCAAAATGCCCCCGCATCAAACAGGCTGCAACCTCTGCTCAAACACAGAAACCCCATCCAGATCCCGCAAAACCACCGTCAACTCCCCCGTCTGCCCATCAATCTGCACCTCACCAAAAAACTGAAACCCGGCAAACGGTGAGGTGTTCTGCGCTGGCGGCGCCTTCTCGAACACCACCTCGGGGCCAAAGGTCTTGTCCATTGGATTCGGCCCAAAACTCCCCGCATTCAAGGGCCCGGCGACAAACTCCCAGAACGGTTCAAAATCCTGAAACGCCGCGCGGTCCGGGTGGTAATGATGCGCGGCGCAATAGTGCACATCCGCCGTCAGCCACACATGGTTGCGCACCTGCTGCGCCCGCAGAAACCCGAGCAGCTCGGCGATTTCCAGTTCACGTCCCTGCGCCGGGCCCGGGTCGTTGTTGGCGATGGCCTCCCAGCGCGGCACGCCGGGGCTGACTTCGCCGTCGGGCACGCCAAGGCCGATGGGCATGTCGGCGGCAATGACTTTCCATTGGGCCGTCGAGGCCTTGAGTTCGCGCTTGAGCCAGTCCAGCTGTTCACGCCCGAGAAAGGGCTTTTCACCGCCCAGGTTGTCATCGTTGGGGCCGCGATAGCTGCGCATGTCGAGCACGAACACGTCCAGCAACGGGCCGTAGGCGAGCTTGCGATAAATCCGCCCGCCGGCATCGGCGCCCTGCCTGCGCATCGGCGAATATTCCAGCCAGGCCTGGCGTGCACGGCCGACCAGGGTGTTGATGTCCTTGACCTTGTAACGCTCGTCGAGCTGCTTGCCGGGCGACCAGTTGTTCACCACTTCGTGGTCGTCCCACTGCCAGATCTGCGGCACCTCGGCGTTAAAGCGCCGCACGTTTTCGTCCAGCAGGTTGTAGCGATAATTGCCGCGATAGTCGTCGAGGGTTTCGGCGACCTTGCTCTTGGACTCGGTGGTGAGGTTGCGCCAGATGCGTCCGCCTTCGGTGGGCAGTTGCGCCGGCACCGGGCCGTCGGCATAGATGGTGTCGCCGCTGTGGATAAAGAAGTCCGGCAGGCGCAGGCGCATGGCCTCGTAGATGCGCATGCCGCCGATGTCCGGGTTGATGCCGAAGCCTTGGCCGACCGTGTCGCCGCTCCACACAAAGCGAATGTCGCGGCGTTGTTGCGGCACGCTGCGCAGGTGGCCGAACCACGGTTCGCTGGCGACGCCGCTCTGGGCGTCCTCGAAATGCACGCGGTAGAAAATCGCCTGGTCGACCGGCAGACCGGTGAGTTCGACGCGGGCGGTGAAGTCGCTGCGGCTGTCGGCCAGCGCCGAGACAAACCGGCGCGGGTTGCTGAACACGCTGCGGGTGTCCCACTCCACCACCATGCGCGCAGGGCGGTCGCTGCGGCTCCAGATCATCGCGCGGTCGCCCAGCAGGTCGCCGGACTGCACACCCTCGGTGAGCTGCGGCCGGTCCTTGACCGACGCGATCACGGCCGGGGCTAGGCCAGGCAACAACAGGCCGGCGCCGACGACTTGCATCACGCGGCGACGGCCGAGATCGAAGTGGCTCATGCGGGTGACCTCTGGGTATCAAAGAGGCCACTAAACCATGCCGATATGACACCGACCTTACAGCCAATAACGCGCTGAATGTGGGAGGGGGCTTGCTCCCGATGGCGGTGGGTCAGTCAGATATTCATCGACTGATAGACCGCTATCGGAAGCAAGCCCCCTCCCACAGAAAGCTTCCCTGCCGAATCTTCTAGGCGGGCGCGACTGCCAGCTCTACCGCCTCCGGGCGTTTGATCAGCGCATACACGACACCGGTCACCACACTGCCGGCCACAATCGCCAGCAAATACAGCAACGCGTGATTCATCGCATTCGGAATGATCAGCACAAACAATCCGCCATGGGGCGCGGCCAGTTTGCAGCCGAAGTACATCGACAGCGCACCGGTCAACGCGCCGCCGGCGATGCTGGCCGGGATCACCCGCAGCGGGTCCTTGGCCGCGAAGGGAATCGCGCCCTCAGAGATGAAGCACATGCCCAGAATCATCGCCGCTTTGCCGGCCTCGCGCTCGGTCTGGGCAAACTTGCGCCGCGCCAGGAAGGTGGCGATGCCCATGCCAATCGGTGGCACCATACCGGCGGCCATGGTCGCGGCCATCGGCGCACCGCTGGAGGCCGCCAGCAGGCCGACCGAGAACGCATACGCGGCCTTGTTGATCGGGCCGCCCAGGTCGACGCACATCATGCCGCCCAGCAGGATGCCGAGCAGCACGGCGTTGGTGGTGCCCATGGTGCTGAGAAAGTCCGTGAGGCCGGTCAGCAGCCGCGCCACGGGCGGGCCCACCAGGTAAATCATCGCCAGACCGGTGAACAGACTGGCCAGCAGCGGAATGATCAGGATCGGCTTGAGCGCTTCCAGGCTCTGGGGCAACTTCACCGCGCGAGTGATCAGCTTGACGCAGTAACCGGCGAGGAAACCGGCGAAAATCCCACCGATGAATCCCGCCCCCAGCGTACCGGCCAACAGGCCGCCGATCATGCCGGGCGCGATGCCGGGACGGTCGGCAATCGAGTAGGCGATATAGCCTGCGAGCAACGGCACCATCAGCATGAAAGCCTGGTCGCCGACGCTCTTGAGGGCCGCCGCCAGGGTGCCCTTTTCTTCGAAGGCATGGATGCCGAACACAAAGGACAACGCGATCAACAAGCCGCCCGCCACCACCATCGGCAACATGAACGACACCCCGGTGAGCAGGTGCTTGTAGACCCCGGTTTTTTCCTGCCTGGCCACCGCGCCGCTGGCGGCGCTTTCCACCGCACCTTCGGCCAGCGCCTTGTTGAGGGTCGCTTCCGATTGCTTGAGGGCGATGCCGGTGCCGCAGCGATAGATCTTCTTGCCGGCGAAGCGCTCGGTGGCGACTTCGATATCGGCCGCCAGCAACACTACGTCGGCCTCGGCGATGGCCTGCGGGCTCAAAGGTGTCCGTGCGCCGACCGAGCCCTGGGTCTCCACCTGCAGGTCGTACCCAAGGCGCTTGGCCGTCTGCTGCAAGGCTTCGGCGGCCATGAAGGTGTGCGCCACGCCCGTAGGGCAGGCGGTGATCGCGACGATACGCGGCGCCTGACTGGCCGCTTCCTGCGTGGCGACGTACACCTGAGCCTCTTCGGCCCCACGGCGCAATACCGCCTCGACATCGGCCAGCGCCTGGGCCGGCGTGCTCTGGAACACGCGCTTGCCGATGAACCGTTGCATGTCCACCGGCGTGCTGCTGACCAGCAACACCCACTCGGCATCGTTGAGGGTCGCTTCGGACAACTGACGTTCAGGGTGCTGCACATCGATCACTTCGACGCTGGTGCTCCACCCCTGGCGCTGCGCGGCGGCGTCCAGCAAGCGGGCGCACAGCACACTGGTGACCATGCCGTTCGGGCAGGCGGTAACGATGGCTAATTTCATGACAAACCCTCTTATTGTTCTGTCAGCGCGCGCACTTGGACGCCGCTCTGCAAAATGTCCAGCTGTGCGTGGTCGCCGATGCCGAAACCGACCTGCGTCACCGCCATCGCGGCAATCGCCGTGGCGCGGCCCAGGGTTTGCTCCGGCGTATCGCCACTGAGCAGGCCGTGGAGCATTCCGGCCAGCAGCGAATCGCCGGCGCCCACGGTACTGGCCACCGTTACGTTGGGCGGCGTGGCGTGCAGGGTTGCGCCGGGGCTGTACCAGCTCACGCCCGCAGCACCGTCGGAAACCACCACATGTTGCACGCCCAGCTGATGCAGACGGCTGATGGCATCCGGGGCATTGCCCAGCGCTTCGGCCAGCTCTTCGGTATTGGGTTTGACCAGCCATGGCCCGGCCTGGAGCCCTGCGCGCAGGGCTTCGCCGCTGGTGTCCAGAGCGACTTTCAAGCCTTGCGCCTTGAGCGTTTCCAGCAAGGCCTGAAACCACTGCGGGCTGACGCCGCGCGGCAAGCTGCCGGCGACCACTACCGCGTCGAACCGGGGGCCGATCTCTGCGAGCAGCTCGAGCAGTTGCGCTTGCGCCTGCTCACTCACCAGCGGGCCTGGGGCATTGATGTCGGTGACGCGGCCATCGTGTTCGGCAATCTTGATATTGCTGCGGGTTTCGCCCGGCACGCGCACGAATGCGTCGCCAAACCCACGGTGGGCGATCAGCGCATCGAAGGCCTGGGGGTTGGCGTCGCCGAGAAAGCCGCTCACGCTCAACTGATGCCCCAGGTCGGCGAGCACCTGGGCAACGTTCACGCCCTTGCCCGCCGCATGGGTGAGCATGTTTTCGCTGCGGTTGACTTCGCCCGGTGCCAGGCGTGGCAGGCGTACCGTGAGGTCCAACGCCGGGTTCAGCGTCAGGGTCAAAATCTTCGCCATTTACACGGCCTCCACAAGGGCTCGCACTTCGGCGGGCGAACCCACCGCCAGTGCTTTTTGCGCCAGGCTCCGGGCCTCGCTCAGGCTGAATTCACGCACCCGCGCTTTCACTTCGGGAATGCTGCGGGCCGACACGCTCAACTCGTCCACTCCCAGGCCCACCAGTACCGGCACGGCCAACGGGTCGGCGGCCAGCTCGCCGCACACACCCACCCATTTGCCATGGGCATGGGCCGCGCGCACGGTGATGTCGATCAGTTGCAAAACGGCCGGGTGCAGACCATCGGCCTGGGCGGACAACGTCGGGTGGCCACGGTCGATGGCCAGGGTGTACTGGGTGAGGTCGTTGGTGCCGACGCTGAAGAAGTCGACTTCTTTGGCGAGTACCGGTGCCAGCAGCGCGGCCGACGGTACTTCGATCATGATGCCCAACTGCAAGTCGGCCACCGGGATTTCCAGGCGCAGGCGCTCGGTCATGTCGCGGGCCGCGCGCCACTCATCGACGCTGCCAACCATGGGGAACATGATGCGCAGCGGGCGGTTGTCCGCCGAACGCAACAGAGCGCGCAGTTGCGCTTCCATGATCTGCGGCCGTTGCAGGGTCAGACGGATGCCGCGCACGCCGAGGAAGGGGTTTTCTTCCTGGGCAATGGGCCAATACGGCAGCGGTTTATCGCCGCCCACATCCAGGGTGCGCACCACCAGCGGGCGGCCGTCGAGGCCATCCAGCACGCGGCGGTATTCGGCTTCCTGGGTGGCTTCGTCCGGAGCCTGGGAGTGGGCCATGAAAATCAACTCGGTGCGCAGCAGGCCGATGCCTTCGGCGCCCTGCTCCACCGCGCTGGCCACGCCGGCGCTTTCGCCGATATTGGCGAACACTTCCACCGAATGACCGTCGCGGGTGCAGGCCGGCTCGTGGCGCTGGGCCGAGGCGGCTTGCAGGCGTTGCTCGCGGGTGTCGCGCTCCACGGTGGCACGCTGCAGCGTGGCGGCATCGGGGTCGACATGCAGGCGACCGCGCTGGCCATCAAGCAGCAACGGCGTACCGGCAGCCAGCAGCAACACGGCCGGCCCGGCGCCGACCAACGCGGGAATCCCGAGCGCACGGGCGACGATGGCGCTGTGGGCCGTGGCGCCGCCACGGGCGGTGAGGATCCCGGCCACGCGAGTCGGGTCCAGACGTGCGACGTCCGAAGGGCCGACCTCGTCCATCACCAGAATGTAAGGCTCGCTCGGCTCCTGGGCGCTTTCGACGCCGCACAGTTGCGCCAGCACACGGCGGCCGATGTCACGCAGGTCGGCGGCGCGCTCGGCGAGCAAGGCGTCCTGCAGCGACTCCTGCTGTTTGGCGGCGCTTTCGATCACGCTCATCCACGCCGCCTGCGCGCTTTCGCCCTGCTTGAGGCGGGTGTCGACGTCGTCGGTGAGTTCCGGGTCGTCGAGCATTTCCTGGTGGGTGATAAAAATCTCGCGAATCGCCTTGGCCTGGCTGCGCTCGATCAGACCCTGAATATCGCTGCGCACATCGGCCAGCGCGTCCTGCAGGCGCTGGCGCTCGATGGCGCAGGACTCGCCGCGCAACGGGTAATCAAACACCTGTTGCACCTGAATATGCGCAGGACCGATGGCGATGCCCGGCGCGGCGGCGATAGCCTGGCTCTGACTGCCGGCAACAGGTGCGCTGATCACCGGCTCGATATCGACCATTGCGGGCTCGGCGCTCACGGTCGGCAGCGGTTCGACGTCTTCGCCAAGGCCCTGCTCGACGGCGGCCAGCAAGGCCGGCAACGCGTCGCCGGCAATGCCTGGTTCGGCGACAAATTCCAGTACCTGGCCGCGACGTGCGCCGAGGCTGAGCAGCTTGCTCAAGCTTTTTGCCGACACGGCGCCCACCGCCCCATCGACAATGCGCAGGCGAATATCGCCGTCAAAGCTTTTCGCCAATTGCGCGAGAATCTTCGCCGGGCGCGCATGCAGGCCGTGGGCGTTGGCCAGGGTGATGCGCGCACTGGGCCAGTCTGGCGGCAGTTCGCCGCCGAGCACTTCGAGCACTGCGCGACTGCTGGTGGCGCGCCCCAATTCCTGGCCGCGTCCTTCGATCAACAAGGCGCACAGGCGTTCGAGCAAGGCCTGATGCGCTTCGCCCAGGCTCGCCAGGCAGAACAGGCCATTGAGGGGCTGGCCGAGGTAGCGCATGGGTTTGTCCGGGGTGACGAAGGCCAGGCCCGGACGCTTCACCGTTTGCTCGCTGTGCAGCCACCACAGGCCATCGCCCAGGGGCAGCGCCTCGACCTGCTGCAGCACGGCGGCGAAACCATTGCTCACGCAGTCGGCCTGGCGCAGCAGCCGGGCACCGCGCCATACGAGTTCTTCAAAATCATCGGCGGACACACCCAGGCTGATCATCTGGGCGTCCAGCGCCAGTTCCTGTGGCGCGCCTTGCAACAGTTTCAACAGCGCTTCGGCGCTTTCGGCGCGGCGCAGCGCCTGGCCCAGGTCGGTTTCACCGAGGGCGCGGGTCAAGAGTTGCAGAAGGCGCAGGTGTTCATCGGACTTGGCGGCAATGCCGATCGCCAGGTAGACGATCTGGCCGTCGCCCCAATCCACCCCTTCGGGGAACTGAAGCAGGCGCACGCCGGTGGAAAATACCTGGTCGCGGGTTTCCGGGGTGCCGTGGGGAATGGCGATGCCCTGACCAAGGAAGGTCGAGCCTTGGGCTTCACGGGCTTGCAGGCCACTGAGGTAGCCCTCGGCGACCAGGCCGTCGGTCACCAGTGTGTCAGCGAGCAGTTGCAAGGCAGCAGATTTATCCACAGCCACCTGGCCCATGGATATCTGCTCTACAGTGAGCTCAAGCATGCCGATCTCCTAGTTAGTGCGCGCAACGCACTAGGTATTGTTTTGAATAAAACAGTGTAAGCGTGTTTATGAACCAAACGGCTGATGGTCAATTGGCAGTAGCCAGTCAGTCGCGAACGTCGTAAAAATACGCTGGCTGAAACGTTTAATCTAGAATTTATGGCAGATTACGCGTTAATTGCGCAAGCTTGAAGGACCACTCGGCACTTGAGCTTGGACATTGGTCGCATGCCGGAATCGGTTACGATTGGACAAAATGTCGGGGCAAGCGCCAAAAAACAAGGAAATCCCGCTTTGAAACTCAGCGATATCGCACGCCTGGCCGGTGTTTCCGTGACCACCGCCAGCTACGTCATCAACGGCAAGGCCACACAGCAGCGCATCAGCAGTGCGACGGTCGAGCGGGTGCGTGCCGTGGTCGAGGCCCATGGCTTTACTCCTAACCCTCAGGCCGCCGGGTTGCGCAGCCGGCACACGCGCACCTTGGGCTTTATCCTGCCGGACCTGGAAAACCCCAGTTACGCACGCATCGCCAAGCTGCTGGAGCAAGGCGCGCGGGCGCGTGGCTATCAGTTACTGATCGCCAGCTCAGACGATGACGCCGACAGCGAGCGCCAGTTGCTGCAACTGTTCCGTGCGCGGCGCTGCGACGCGCTGTTCGTCGCCAGTTGCCTGCCGGCCAGCGATGACAGTTACCGCGAGCTGCAAGCCAAGGGCCTGCCGGTGATTGCCATCGACCGGGTGATGGAGGCCGAGCAGTTCTGTTCGGTGGTCAGCGACGACCGCCAGGCGTGCCAGCAACTGACCAGCAGCCTGCTGCGACCGCTGCCCGGTCAAATCGCGCTGATCGGCGCGCGGCCCGAGCTGAGCATCAGCCAGGAACGCGCCGCAGGTTTTCACCAAGCGCTGCAAGGCTTTACCGGCGACGTGATCATCGAACAGGGCGAGGCCTTCAGCCGTGAATGCGGCCGACAGTTGATGGAGCAATTACTGCAACGCCTGGGGCATTTGCCTGACGCGCTGGTGACGACGTCCTACGTGCTGCTGCAAGGCGTGTTCGATGCGCTGCACGATTATCCGCTCAAGTCGCAACCGCTGCGCCTGGGCACCTTCGGTGACACGCAACTGCTGGACTTCCTGCCGCTGCCGGTCAACGCCATGGCCCAGCAACATCAGTTGATTGCCGACGCGGCACTGCGCCTGGCCCTGGCCGCCATTGAAGCGGAACATTACCAGCCCGGCGTGCACGCCATTGGCCGCACCTTCAAGCAGCGCATTATCGAGGCCTGAGCGTGGAGCTGATCGACACCCACACCCACCTCGACTTTCCGGACTTCGACAGCGACCGCCGTGACGTCCTTGCGCATAGCCGACAGCTCGGCGTGCAGCGCATGGTGGTGCTCGGGGTGTATCAGCAGAACTGGCAGCGTGTGTGGGATATGGTGCAGACCGATGCCGGCCTGTTCGCCGCTTTTGGGCTGCACCCGGTGTACCTCGAGCAACATCGCACCGCCGACCTGACTGAACTCGGTGACTGGCTGACGCGCCTGCAAGGCCATCGGCAACTGTGCGCCGTGGGCGAGATTGGTCTCGATTACTTTCTTCAGACGCTGGACCGTAAGCGCCAGCAACCACTGTTCGAAGCCCAGTTGAAGTTGGCGGTGGACTTTCAGTTGCCAGCGCTGGTGCATGTGCGCCGCAGTCATGCTGCCGTCATCGCCACGCTCAAACGCATCCGCCTCTCGAGGGGCGGCATCATCCACGCGTTTGCCGGCAGCCTGGAAGAAGCCCGCGAATACATCAGGCTGGGCTTCAAACTGGGCCTGGGCGGCGCAGCCACCTGGCCCCAGGCCCTGCGCATGCATCGGGTGCTTGCGCAACTGCCACTGGAGGCCGTGGTGCTGGAGACGGATTCGCCGGACATGCCGCCGGCCATGTACCCAGGCCAGCGCAACAGCCCGCAGCACTTGCCCGCCATCTGCGCGGCCCTGGCCGAACGCATGGGCATCAGCCCCCTAGTGCTGGCTGAGACGAGCACACGCAATGCGCGCGAGCTGTTCAATTGGTAGCACGTGGGCCGGGCTGACCACTTGCAGCTCCAGGATCATCCGCTGCTGGTGACGGACATAACGCAACACCAGAAAATGCACCAGCACCACGCCCAACGACAGGTTCAGTTGTTCAGTGAAGCGGATGAACCCGACCCACTGCGCCACCAGCGCCGCGATCAGCGTGGCACAGGTCAGCACAATCATGCCCGGCCGCACCAGCGCCCAGTGGTCCAGGGCCTTGAACCGGCGCAACTGCCTGGGGCAACTCAACTGCAGGATGCGCTGACAGTAAGGGCAGTCGAAGGGCTCCTGGATGGCGATGGCATTCATTTGCCAGGGCTTGAGTTCAAAGGTGATGTCGCAATGGGCGCAGTGCCCCTTGATGCCGATTGCAGCGGTCATCGTCGTGCCTCCATTGGAACGTGAGTGAATGATATAAATTCTCACTCATCCTCGTCGCCAAAAGCGCCACGCGGGGAAATCAGGATATAAACCACAACGCCGGACGAAACTGCTTACAACCTTCTCTCACCTACAAAATATGGAAAGCGCCGCCAAGCTTTCGACCTGGCTCTGTCACGCAGCAAACAGAGCCTCTGTGGTTGACTGAATCAGCGCATGCCCCACCAAAAGAGGCGCTTGATCAAGGCAACACGGTCCAGATGGCGAAGCCGGCATACCACAGCACGGCGGCGCGCAGCAGCAATTCCCACAGGCGATCGAGGCTGTTGATGCCTTCTGCACCCACGGCTGGCGGCGGGATTTCGGCGGCGACCAGGCCGACTTTTTCCACCAGCTGTGCGGCGCTGATGTCCCAGCTCAGCAATTCGTGAAGCATCACCCGGCCAACCGCGACGAAGTTGCCCACCAGGGCAAAACTCGCGGCCAGCAGGCGTACCGGCACCCAGTCAAACGCATGCCGCAGTTGCCCGGCACGCTCGGCGACCTGGGGGTTCTGGCTGTGCTCACTGGCCAGGGCCAGCAGGCGATACGCCAGGGCTGCGACCGGGCCCAGCAGGAAATACCAGAAAATCACCGCAAAAAAACTCTGGTACGCCTGCCACAGCAGGTGGCCCTGGACGCGCTCCAGCAACTGCTCGCCACTGTCGGCACCCACGTTCAAATCACGTTCGGCCACATGTTCGGCGGCCTGCAAATCGCCGCGCCGCCAGGCGTCACGGAACGGGCCGAGCGCCGCCAGCAGATCGCCACGCCCGAGGCTGTAAATCAGCACCAGCAAGTGCACCGGCAGTGCCAGCAGGCCGTATGCCACTGGTTCCAGAACCAGCAACAGCAACGCCAGCAACGCGACTGGCAACAGCACCAGCACGACCAGAACCAGCCAGGGCTGCTTGCCCAGGCGCGGGTTCGCTTCCAGCCTGGCCAGCTCACGCAGCCAGCCACCATCGCGCTGCAACCGCTGACGCAGGGCCGAGAATTTCTCGATCCATACCGCCAGTACCAACACCAGGAAACTCATTGTGTGCGTTCTCCTTGCTGCAGGGCGCTGCGAAAGCGCGCCCAATCAAAAGCCGGACCGGGGTCGGTCTTGCGTCCCGGCGCGATATCGCTGTGACCCCGGATACGTTGAGAGGTGATGCCCGTGTAAGCCGCCAGCAACTGGCGCGTCAGCCTGATCAGCGATGCGTACTGGGCATCGGTGTACGGCAGGTCGTCCGTGCCTTCCAGCTCGATGCCCAGGGAAAAGTCATTGCACGTCTCACGCCCCTCAAAGCATGAGACACCGGCATGCCAGGCCCGGTCGAGGCAGGACACAAACTGCGTCACCGCGCCGTCACGCTCAATCAGAAAATGCGCAGACACCCGTAGGTCGGCAATCCCTTCAAAGTAGGCATGTTCCGTGACATCCAGGCGATTCTGAAAAAACTCCTGCACCTTGCCGGTGCCGAACTGCGCCGGCGGCAAACTGATGTTATGCACCACCAACAGTGAGATTTCGCCTGAGGGGCGCTCGTTGAAGTTGGGCGAAGGGCAGTGACGAATGCCCTGGCACCAACCACTGACGGGGTCCAGTTGCATGCAGGATCCTTGAACGTGACTAAGTGTGACCAGTATGCCGCGTTCCACCCCGCCGTTGCGATCACTTGCCGCGATTGAGTTGGCGCAGTTTGCCGGTCACCGCAGTCAATGCACGCTCAAACAGCGGGCCATCATCCAGCAGGCGCAGAGCGTCATGCTTGAATGCCAACGCCAGTTGGCCGACGCTTTTCTCCATGACCTTGAGCCCCGAGCGGTTGACGAACACGTAGCTGCCGGCAGGTGCCATGATCGCCAGCAGCTTGCAGCGCACGGGGGCTGGCCGCTCGTCCTGCCATTCGATCCAGCCTCCGATCCGCAGTTGCAACGCCTTGAGCAGATCAGGGTCGTCCGCCGGCAGGCCTTCGGTGGCATCGACGGCACCGGGGCCCAGCACAAGCGGCTCACGCACCTCGATCAGTGCCTCGACACCCTCGGCCGGAGGTAGATGCAACGCCTGCAGGCGCACAAAGAAATCGCGCGTGCTGAACGGATCGAACGCTGCGCTGGTCAAGCCGTCCCGCAATGCCTTGAGCAACCCCGGCAAGTGCTCCACCAGATGCCGACCGGCCTCGGTGTCTTGCTGAAGGCTGACGCTGCAGATCAACTCGTCCATGGTGCGCAGCCCCGCCTGCCACTGCACCGACTGCTCACCATGGTTGAGGCTGGCCAATAACAACACCTGGCTCCAGGCCTGTTGCAGAAACTGCACCACGGCCTGCGGCAACACCTTGCCCATCAGCCGGCGGTTGAGCACGTCAGCCACACGCTGGCGTGCAGCATCGGCACGAATACGCCCGTCTTCAGCGTCGTGGGTGTGTTGCTCGATCAACTCGCGGCGCCGCTGCTCCTCGGCGCGCAACGTGCTGAACTGCGTCAGCAACCGGGAAAAAATCGCCGGGTCGTCGACGTATTCATTGAGCAGGCACTGCACGGCCTGTTCGATGCGCAGGTACAAGCTGTCGCGCAGATAATCCTCGCACGGGTTCCAGCCCAGGGCCGAGGCGGCTATTTCATTGAGCAACTGCCGCGCGGGATGACTGGCGCAACTGAAAAGACGCTTGTCCAGCAACGCCACCTTCAGCATTGGGATCTGCAAGCGCGCAATCAACGCCTTGAAGGCTTCAGGCACCGCAGGGTCATTGAGCATGAATTCGAACAGCAGGGCGACCAGGTTGATCACGTCTTCGTCGGCGCCCTCCACCACGCGGGACTTGCCACTCTTGACGCTGAAGCGGGTCAACAGTTGCTCAAGCTGATTACGCAGGTCGAAATCATCCTCGGCCTGTGGCTCCGGGACGTATTGCTGCAGATGGGAAAGCAGGCGCAGCAGGTCGCGGGTGGCTATCGGCTGAGGTTCGGCGCTGGCTTCCAGGGTGGGCGCCACACTGCCGCGTACGGCCGCGAGCAACTGCTGCAGCGCAGCGAAGTCCTGCTGGCCGCTTTCATCCAGAGCCTGGTCGGTTCCTGGCAAGCTGCCTGGGGGGGCAGGCTCACTCGCCACGCATCCAGCACGACGACGGGAAGGCACACTATTGAGTTCGGGTAAAACACCGGTCGCCACCAGCAACTGATTGGCCTCGCCGTACAACAGGTCGGCGTCGCTGAGCACGTATTTTTCAAACAGCTTGAGCATGATCAGCTTGACGCGGATTTCCACGCCGAGACTGCGCCCGGCGCGCAGGAAGAACTCGCACAACAGGGCCGGGCCCAAAGGGTTCTCGCGCTCGGCCAACTGCGTACCGAGCACTGCGTTCAGACGCGCGGTCAACTGCCCGAGGGCCAGTCCATCACGGTGCCGCACCCGACCGAGCATCGCGTCGAGCGCCACGGCTTTTTCGCGGGCATCGCCAGTGGTCCCTGGCAGCGACTCGTAGGACACCACCGGCACCATTCTTGGATCACCGCTGCCCACCTGGCCAAGATGGGCAAAGGCCTGGAACAGTTGCGCCATGAAGACGCGTTCGAAATTCTTGCGCTTGAGCCGCAGGTCGCGCATGGCCTCAAAAAAGATATGGTGATCGGCGTTACTGCGGGCCTTGTCGGCCATTTCGAACAAGGTGTCGTCGGCGTTATCAAACAGCTCCTGCAAGCCGCGTTGCAACTGTTGGGCAGCCTTGTCGCGAACCTGCAGCAACACCACCGGCAGGCGCGCGAGCGGCGATGGCGTAGCCTGTGCCCTGTTGATGGGCACCACCTTTCCGTCATTGTGCATCCTGGCCTCCTGAAACGGCGGTGTAAGGGGGTAGGACGATCAGGCGGGCACCGCCGATATCCGATTATCACCGGGACGTCAAAGCTATGACGCCAATTGCAAGGCGCGGGATTATCTTGCAAATAGGGGGCGTTACGCCAGCAAACTCTGAGATTCACCGGCAAAAGAGCAGGCGGCGGTGGGTTCGGCCACGCAGTGCCCCTATAATCGGCGCACATTGTTTGTGGAGCCTGTTATGCCGAATCTCCGTCTTGCCGACCTCACCGCCGAAATCGAAGCCAACGTGCGCCGCGCACTGCTGGAAGACATTGGCAGTGGCGACATCACCGCGCAGTTGATCCCGGCTGAACGGTTGGCCAAAGCCACGATCATCACCCGCGACGCGGCGGTTATCAGTGGCACAGCCTGGGTGGATGCCGTATTTCGCCAACTGGACCCGCGAGTCGCCGTGCATTGGCAGGTGGCCGACGGCGAGCGCGTCAGTCCCAATCAGGCGCTGTTCCACCTGGAGGGTCCGGCCCGCTCGCTGCTCAGCGGTGAACGGTGCGCGTTGAATTTTCTGCAACTGCTGTCAGGCGTTGCCACGCGTGCCCAGTACCTGGCGGACTTCGTCGCCAGCACCCAGGTCAAGTTGCTCGACACGCGCAAAACCCTGCCGGGCCTGCGCCTGGCGCAGAAATACGCGGTGACCTGCGGCGGCTGTCATAACCACCGCATCGGTTTGTACGACGCCTTCCTGATCAAGGAAAACCACATCGCGGCGTGCGGCGGCATTGCCCAGGCGGTTACCGCCGCGCACAGAATCGCGCCGGGCAAGCCGGTGGAAATCGAAGTGGAAAGTCTGGATGAACTGCGCGAAGCTCTCGACGCGGGAGCCGACATCATCATGCTCGATGAATTGAGCCTGGACGACATGCGTGAAGCGGTGCGCCTGAACGGCGGCAAGGCCAGGCTGGAAGCCAGCGGCGGGATCAACGAAAGCACCTTGCTGCCCATCGCCGAAACCGGAGTGGACTACATTTCGATTGGTGCGATGACCAAGGATGTGAAGGCAGTGGATTTGTCGATGCGACTGAGTATCTGACGCCGGTTTGATTCAGGAGCGAGCAAGCCCGCTCCTGCGCAGGTTCGCGTTCAGACGACCAGGTTGTTCATCTCGCAGTACTCGTCCCATTCGACACCCAGCACTTCGGCCGCCTCTTTGTGCAAAGCCAGGCGTGCGGTCTCGAACTCTTCAGATGTCGAGGTGTACTTGAGGGTCAGTTCCCAGGGCTGGAGACTCTGGCTCTCGGCCTCATCCTCGAATGCCCACTGGATCTGGTCGCGCTGATCATCAGCGCTCAGGTCCTTGATCTCTTCTTTGAGCTGCGGCGTGTCCTCAAGGTATTTTTTGAGGGCCTCTTCGTGCCGGGCTTCCTGGGTCACTTCAGTCGTGGTCATGGTGTTCTCTCAGATCTGGGAATGGAAATGCATCTGGGTCATCAAGGTTGCGCAGATACAAAAGAGCGGGCATCAATACCTGCTCGTCTGGCCTTCAGAAACCATTCTGGGATCAGCTGAAAACAGTGTTGCTGTTGAAACCGTTCGCGCGTCGGGCGCTCAGCCCGACACGCTGATCGATAATAGGCACTCTGCCGAAAGATCGCCACCCTCAGAATGTGACTGGCGAAACCTCATTCGTTCGTTGACTACCTGATGTTTCATGAGTGACGATCGAACCAAGATTCCTACGTGGAGAATGCATTTGCCCGCCGCCCCGAAGACCTTCTCACTTGCGCAGGTCCAGCACCAGCTCCGGCAAATGGGTGTTGCCTTTGTCTGCCACGGCACAGATGCGCAAAGCGCCTTTGCATTCAAGAGCCTGCGTCAGGTTGAGCCAGGCGGGATTTACTTTTTATCGCCAGGCATTGGTCATCCGCCGCACATAACCCATTCCATTATCCTGCGCGAAGAAGCCGATGCGTGCGGGGAAGGCAATGTGATACTCCAGGTCGATCATCCACAGCTTGTGTTTTATCGCCTGATGGAAGCCATGGTGGCAGACCGTAAAAAACGTCAGGGCATCCACCCTACCGCCGTTATTGGGGAGGATTGCGAAGTCGACCCTGCGGCTTACATAGGACCTTTCTGTGTACTCGAGGACTGTGTTGTGAAGGCAGGTGCGAACCTTCACTCCCACGTGACCGTGATGCGCGGAAGCACCATCGAAGAAAATGTCACGATTGAATCGCACTCCACTGTCGGCGCAACGGGAGCGGCCTGGATCTGGGATCCGGCCACGCGCCAAAGAGTGATTCAGCCGCAGATCGGCTACACCCGAATCATGGAAGGCGCCTTCCTCGGCACGGATGTGACCGTGGTACGTGGCTCGGTCAACGAGACAACCACCATTGGTCAGGGGTGCGTCATCGCACACGGCAGCAAAATTGGTCATGGCTCACTGATCGGCGACGAGTGCCACTTTGCCAATAACGTATCGATTGCCGGCAACGTCACGCTCGGAAATCAGTGCTTTCTTGGCTCGGGTGCTATCGTAAGACCACAGACGCGCATAGCCGAGCGCACAGTGGTTGGCGCCGGAGCGGTAGTGGTGAAACACATCGACGAGCCCGGACTTTTAGTAATGGGTACGCCAGCCAAAACGGTGAAGTCGGCAACTGACGATCTGTCAGGTGTCCCAAAATCATTGAAAAACTAAAAGTATCGAAATGAACAATTACTCAATCGTTTCAGACAAGGCAGTAATAGGCGACGGTGTTGTGATCGGCCGATTCTGCATCATTGAAGATGATGTTGAAATCAAAGAAGGCACTGTGATCGAAGACTATGCCATGGTGCTCAAAGGCGCCAAAATCGGCAAACACACAAAAATCGGCACCTATACGAAAATCGGTCGGAATGCAGTGATTGGCGATGATTGCTCATTCACCTCCTACTGTGAAATTCGAGACAACTGTCGGTTGGGCAACCGCGTACTGATGGGCAGTCGAGGCACACTTTCCGCCAACACCATTGTTGAAGATGATGTGGTGATGAAATATGCATTCGTGGTCACTGATACGCCAGACCTGACCAAAAATGACGAAAAATGCGTAGGCACACTCAAGAAAGGCTCACGCTTCGGCGCCAGCGTCGTGATCATGCCGTCTGTGACCATTGGGGAAAATGCCGAAATTGGTGCGTGCTCTCAGGTGCGCAAGGACGTGCCCGATAATCAGGTGTGGTTTGGCATACCGGCCAAGTACTATCGGGACGTTTAAAAACCGCTGCCTCAGGGCTTTGGCAGAGCAATCACGCCCTGGGCCCAGAAGCGCGGCTGCAAATGATCACCACGCCCGCTCAGATAGCTTTGCCGGGCTTGCTCCAGATGCGGAACGTCGCGGATCACCACATACACCAACAGCCCCACTGCCAGCACCGTTGCTACTTTCCATGCGCCAACAGCCAGCGACACAGCAGCCGGCTCGGGGGCTCGCCGCACATGCAGCGCCATCAGCCAGCCCACCACCAGCGCCAGCCACACCTGCGAGTTGGGCATCACGATCACGCCATCGACCATGGACTGCGTCAGTGCACCGACCAGCGCCGCAAACAGGCATAAACGCAGAAGATCGGCACGCGTGGCAAGCACGGCACGCTCACGGATCAGGCCAATAGTGGCCCAGCCGCCCCAACCTGTGAGAATGGCCACGCACACTGCCGACGGCACTCCCCATTCACTGGCCCATTGCAAGATGGCCTGGTGAGGGTGGGCGGCAATGGGGTTGGCCACATCGGCAAAATGCATGGGCCCGAAGCCCAGCCACGGGCGTTCGGCAATCATCTGCCAGCCCTGCCACCAGATCGGGCCACGTCCCGACAGCGACGTAGTGAGACGGTCACCGGCGGCACTGGCAATCTCGTTGCCGAAATGGTGCGCCACCAGCATGAACAAACAACCGTACAGCAACAGCCCACCGCACACGCCCGCCAATTGCCAGGCTACCCAGCGCCGCCCCCAGGGGCCAAGCCACATCAGCACGGCCGCAGCGGCTGCCATGCCGAGCCATGTACCGCGGGTGCCGCCGCTGATTGCAATCAACCACCAGACACACAATAACGCCAACGCGGCCGCACGGGCCGGGCGGGAGACCTTGGGGATCAGCAGGGACAGCGCGAGCAATGGCAGGGTGAACGTCTGGAATTGACCATAGAAGCGCTTGTTGGAAAACCCGGACAGCAGCAGGTCAAGGTTGAGCAGGCGCTGACCACTGCCGAACGCGAGTATCAGCGCATACAGGTACTGCACTGACTTGATCACGCACAACATCAGTACTATCAACATCAGCGCGCTATCGATCGACTCACCGCCGTGGCGCCTGAGCGAGTTGACCGCCAGCGCAATCGCCCCACTGCAGATGAACAGCGCCACTTCGGTGAGTGCCCACAGGGGCTGATGCGCAAGCGCCGACGACACCAGGCCCACTACCATAATCAGTGCCAGGCCGGCAGCGGCATGCCGATTCACCGGCGGCTCGGGTGAAGAGACCGACAACCCGTACAGCACTGCGCACAGCCCCAGGCAGATCTGCGTGCCCCTTTGCAGGTCGTGCCCGCTGAACGGCGCACAGATGCCCAGCGCCAGCAGGCACGCCATGGCGATCAGAAACAGGCTGTCGCGCTGAGTGCGGGTTAGCAACACGCTTTATGCCCCTGTGACGCCACACCCTTTGGCGACGTATTTCGCCTCGGCGGTGGTCACGCACTTCCAACCTTCGGTGGCACTGCGCGTGAGAGTAATGCTCTTGCCCAGCACTGGCGCCGGGGCGTCGAGTATTTCGCAACTGATGGAGCCGATGCCGGTGGCGACATCGCCTGTCACGTCGATTCTGCAGTTGGCGGTGGGGCTGGTGCCGCCGATCAAGGCGACGGTGGGTACGGTCCCCTGGTTGAGGGTATCTTCGTAGCCGGCCTTCAACGCGCTGATTTCAGCCAGCCCGGCCGTGAACTTGGCCTTGGCCTGGTGCGTGGTGTACATGGGCAGGCCAATGGTGGCCAGGATGCCGATAATTGCCACGACGATGAGCAATTCGATCAAGGTAAAGCCTTTTTGACGTATCACATTCACTCTCCAGAATAGAACCATGACAAGGCGCGTCCTGCGCCCCGCAGTCTGCAACGGCGCCAGTGTACTCATGCGCAGGCGCTCAATCGCGCCTTCGTCGCACATTCTGACATTTTGCCGCTCAGCGCGAGCCTGCCCGAGTCATTCCCCTGACTAAGCTGTAGGTCTTCAACGACCTGTGTGCGGAACCGTGACATGAACAACGCTTCAACGACGTACGACTGGGAAGGCATCAATCGCAAAGGCCGCAGGGTGTCAGGGCAGACCACGGCGCACAACCCTGCGCTGCTCAAGGCGCAATTGCGCCAGCAGGGGATCAGCCCTGGCCGCGTGCGTAAAAAGCACCCAGGGCTGCCAGGTCTCACCCAGCCGATCAAATCATCCGATATAGCGCTGTTCACCCGCCAGTTGGCCACGCTGCTCAAGGCCGGGATTGCGCTGTTGCAAGCCTTCGACATCATCAGCGAAGGCTTTGAGAATCGACAGATGCAGGCGCTGGTCAAAGGTTTGAAACAGCAGGTTGCCGCCGGTAACAGCCTGACGCAGGCGCTGCGTAAACAGCCGCGCCACTTCGATGATTTGTACTGTCATCTGATAGCGGCGGGCGAGCAGGCCGGCGCACTGGAAACCCTGCTGGAACGCGTGGCCATCCATCAGGAGAAGACTGAGCAGCTCAAGGCCAGGGTCAAAAAGGCGATGACGTACCCCATCGCCGTCATCGTGGTCGCCGGCGTCGTGTGCAGCGTGCTGCTGATCCACGTGGTGCCACAGTTCGAGCAATTGTTCGCCGGGGTCGGCGGCACGCTGCCTGGCTTTACCCAGCAGGTCATCGCGCTGTCGGCGTTCATGCAGCAAGCCTGGTGGATCATCGCGCTGGGCCTGGCGGCGGGGGTTGTTGGGCTGCGCCACGCCTGCCGCACCTCACCAGGTTTTCGTCATGGGCTGGACGCCAGTGTGTTGAAACTGCCCCTGGCAGGTACACTGCTGAAAAAATCCGCAGTCGCCCGCTACGCCCGTACGCTTTCAACCACCTTCGCGGCCGGTGTGCCGTTGGTGCAAGCCCTGGAGTCCGTGGCTGGCGCGGTGGGCAATGAGCTGTTCAAACAGGCGATAGAGCATATGCGTCACGATGTATCCACGGGCATGCAACTGCATCAGTCCATGGCAAACAGCGGGCTATTCCCGCGCATGGCGATCCAGATGACCGCCATCGGCGAAGAATCCGGCACCCTGGAGCACATGCTCGAAAAGGTCGCGAGCCACTACGAATCCGACGTGGATAACCGGGTGGACAACCTCACCAGTCTGATGGAGCCGTTGATCATGGTGGTGCTGGGCGGCATCGTCGGGGCGCTGGTGATCGCCATGTACCTGCCGGTGTTCCAGTTGGGTACGGCCTTTTGAACCTGCTATTGATCGGGCAGCCCTGGGCTTTTGTCACCTTGGCGGTGGTGCTCGGCCTTGTCGTCGGCAGTTTCCTCAATGTGCTGGTATGGCGCCTGCCAAAGATGCTCGAACGGGACTGGCGCGAGCAGGCCCGCGAGATGCTCGGCTTGCCCGTGGAGCCCGCCGCGCCGCCGTACAACCTGATGCACCCGAACTCCTGCTGCCCTCAATGCGCTCAGCCAATTCGGCCCTGGGAAAATATTCCGCTGCTCAGCTACCTCATGCTCAGGGGACGCTGCGCCCATTGCCATCAACCGATCAGTGCGCGCTATCCGCTTACCGAGCTGGCATGCGCCGTGGTCTCGGCCGTGGTCGCGTGGCATTTCGGTTTCGGTTGGCAGGCCGGCGCCGTGATGCTGTTGAGCTGGGGATTGCTGGCGATGAGCCTGATTGATGTGGATCATCAATTGCTGCCGGATGTGTTGGTGCTCCCCCTGCTCTGGCTGGGACTGATCGGCAACAGCTTCGACCTGCTGGTGCCACTGCCCGAGGCGTTCTGGGGCGCAGTGTTTGGTTATATGAGTCTGTGGACGGTGTTCTGGCTGTTCAAGCTGATGACCGGCAAGGACGGCATGGGCTACGGCGACTTCAAGCTGTTGGCGCTGCTCGGTGCCTGGGGCGGCTGGCAAATCCTGCCAATGACGCTGTTGCTTTCATCGCTACTGGGCGTGATTACGGGGCTGATCCTGATGCGTCTGAACAAGACCCAAACCTCCACGCCGATACCGTTTGGTCCCTATCTGGCAATTGCCGGCTGGATTGCGCTGCTCTGGGGTGGTCAAATAACCGACTTCTATTTGCAGTTCGTCGGTTTCAGATGACCTCTTCTGTCGCAACACCCTGGATTCTCGGCCTCACCGGCGGCATCGGCAGCGGCAAAAGCGCGGCGGCCCAGCACTTTATCGACCTGGGCATCGATTTGGTCGACGCCGACCACGCCGCCCGCTGGGTGGTCGAGCCCGGCCGCCCGGCGCTGGCACGCATCGCAGAACACTTTGGTGACGGCGTGTTGATGCCCGACGGCAAGCTGGACCGTGCCGCGCTGCGCACGCTGATCTTTGAGGTTCCCGAACAACGTCTGTGGCTGGAAGCCCTGCTGCATCCGCTGATCGCCGAGGAAATCCGCAGCCACCTGGCGCGTGCGCAGTCCCCCTACGCCATCCTGGTGTCGCCGCTGCTGATCGAATCCGGGCAGTACAGCATGACCCAGCGCATCCTGGTGATCGACGTGCCGCAATCGCTGCAGATTCAGCGTACCCTGCAGCGCGACGGCATCAGCGAGCAACAGGTGCAGGCGATTCTCAAGGCCCAATCCAGCCGCGAAGACCGCCTGAACCATGCCGATGACGTACTGGTCAATGACCAGGACCTCGCCTGGCTGCACGCCGAGGTCGAGCGACTGCACCACTTTTACCTTACTTTGCGTGGAGGCCGATCATGAGCCAACCCTTGACCGTCGACTGCCCAACCTGCGGCGCCCCCGTGGAATGGAAAGCGACCAACCTCAACCGGCCGTTCTGCTCGGACCGCTGCAAACTCATCGACCTGGGCGCCTGGGCTGCCGAAGAGCACAAGATTCCGGTGGCGCCGGACGCCGAAGACGAGCTGTTCTCCGAGGATCTGACGCCGCGACACTGAGGTCGTATAAAGGTGGGACTTCCTGCGGTCATCGTTTGAACGCTAAGCTGCAGGCATGGACGACTCAGATTATTTGCGCCTGCTCACCGTGGCGGCCGAACAAGCCAATGCTTTCCTGTCCAATGCGCGCAAATGGGAGCGTGAGCGTTGGGTCTGCCAGCGCCTGCTGCAAGGCCTGAATGTGCCCTTCCGTGCCGAAGAGTTTCACGCCGCCGGGCAGGAACCGCCGGACGTGCTGTTTCGCGACGCCAGTTTCGAGGTGTTCTTCGTGCTCGATGAGGGACGCCGTCTTAACGATGAGTGGCGCGATGAATTGCTGCGCAGGCGCAGTGCGTTTTCCCTCAGCCAATTGGTGCGGCGCGAAGCCAAGCCACGACGCATTCCCGCCCATGAGTTCCTGCTGCGTCTGGCGCCAACGTTGCGCAAAAAAGCGCATAACTATAAAGAGCGCGGCATGGACCTGGGCGAACTGGATATCGTCGCGTTCACCAGCCTCAAGCGCGAAGTGCTGGACCTCAATAGCCATTTCCCTCCGCCTACCGAATACCTGCGCCAGGGCTGGCGCTCACTGTCGCTGGTAGGGCCGACGTTTGCACGCGTGCTGTTCGCCCACCCGAACGCCCCGGATTTCTTGCGCAACAATCTGGGGCGCAGCATAGTGTTCGATGTGGGCATCAGCCTCTGAGACCGCGCCTGTAACGTGGCGCCCGTTTGCAACGTCTACCAGACGAGGCTCGTATGCCCAGCCGCCTTTTTGAGTTACCTGACGCTATGAGCTGCCTGGCGCTCGCGAGGGTAACGGCTCCGATTTCCTTTAGCCTTGCGAGATATCCCCATGACCCATCGTATTATCATCGTCGGCGGCGGCGCCGGCGGCCTGGAGTTGGCTACCCGCCTGGGTAAGACTCTGGGCAAGCGCGGTACTGCCAGCGTCACACTGGTGGATACCAACCTGACCCATATCTGGAAACCGCTGCTGCATGAAGTGGCTGCCGGCTCCCTGAACTCTTCGGAGGACGAACTCAATTACGTCGCCCAGGCCAAATGGAATCACTTCGAGTTCCAACTGGGCCGCATGAGCGGGCTGGACCGTGAGCAAAAGAAAATCCAGCTGGCTGCCACCCTCGACGAAGAAGGTCGCGAACTGGTGCCGGCACGGGTGCTGGGCTATGACAGCCTGGTGATTGCAGTGGGCAGCACCACCAACGATTTCGGCACCGAGGGCGCGGCGCAGCACTGTTTGTTTCTCGACACTCGCAAACAGGCCGAGCGTTTCCACCAGCAGTTGCTCAATCACTACCTGCGCGCCCATGCCGGGCAGACCGATGCCGTTGAGCAGATCAGCGTGGCCATCGTTGGCGCCGGCGCCACGGGAGTGGAACTGGCCGCCGAGCTGCATAACGCCGCCCATGAACTGGCCGCCTATGGCCTGGACCGCATCAAGCCGGAAAACATGCACATCACCCTGATCGAAGCAGGGCCGCGAGTGTTGCCGGCGCTGCCGGAACGCATCGGCGCGCCTGTGCATAAAACCCTGGAGAAGCTCGGCGTGACGGTGCTGACCAATGCAGCGGTGAGCGAAGTGACCGCTGACGCATTGATCACCAGCAGCGGCCAGTCGATTCCCGCAAGCCTCAAGGTGTGGGCAGCCGGCATTCGCGCACCGGCCTTCCTCAAGGAGATTGATGGGCTGGAGACCAACCGCATCAACCAGTTGCAAGTATTGCCAACCTTGCAGACCACCCGCGATGAAAACATCTTCGCCTTCGGTGACTGCGCCGCCTGTCCGCAACCGGGCACCGACCGCAACGTGCCGCCCCGTGCGCAAGCAGCGCACCAGCAGGCGTCGTTGCTGGCCAAATCGTTGAAGCTGCGCATCGAAGGCAAGGATCTGCCCCACTACACATACACCGACTACGGTTCGCTGATCTCGCTGTCGCGGTTTTCGGCGGTGGGTAACCTGATGGGCAACCTGACCGGCAGCGTGATGCTGGAGGGCTGGCTGGCGCGCATGTTCTATGTGTCTCTGTACCGCATGCACCAGGTGGCACTGTATGGGTTCTTTCGTACAGCGATGTTGATGCTGGGCAGCAAGATCGGGCGGGGCACGGAGCCGCGCTTGAAGCTGCACTGACGTTATCCGCACAGGAGCGAGCTTGCTCGCTCTCTGCCCGCTAATGCCCTGCTGACGGCTAGAATGGTTCAATACAGGCGACGACCGGCGGGAATAATGCGCCTTAAGCGCCATTCTTATTCCATAAAGCTATAAAAAAACAGAAGTTGCGCACTTTAGATTGTAATAATAAGATATAATTCACGGGTTTCGTTATCGCTCGACATCCGTGCCCACGCGGATTTTGTGAGCCCGAAACGGGTCGGACATGGGCGGCAATCGGCAGAGTTAATAAGGCAGATCATGGAAAGACCAAGCCTGTATAGACAAGTTTATTCCAGAATCGCCCGATCCATTTACCAGGAGACTTTAAGACCTGGGCAGCGAGTTCCCTCCATACGTTCGCTGGCAAGCGAGTTGAACGTGTCAAGGAACACCGTTGAAATTGCCTACAACATGCTCATGAGCGATGGATATCTGGAAGCCCGCGGTCAGGCGGGCACCTACGTTTCAACAACGCCCTCCATAAGAAAACCCCAGCAGGGACACCCCCAAACTTCAAAGCCACTCATAAAGAGTACCGGCCCTGGCGCGCGGCATGAAAAGGCAGTGCCAGACAGCCCACTCTTTTATCAGTTGGGTTTACCGGCACTGGACCTGTTCCCGCACAAGTTGTGGTCCAGTTTGAGCGCCAGGCAAATGCGGCTGCAGAACAGGATGCTCAACTATCCAACCCCGACAGGCTATCAACCGCTCAGAGACAGCGTATGCGCCTACCTTCAACTATCGAGGGGAGTGGATTGTTCGCCGGAGCAGGTATTCATCACGGCGGGCTATCAAGGCGCACTCAGACTGGTAGGCCGCACGCTGATAAAACCCGAGGACGAGGTGTGGATAGAAGATCCGTGTTTCCCGCCTAACCGTCACTTGCTGACGCAGATGGGCGCCAAACTTGTACCCGTACGCGTGGACGAAGAGGGCCTCAGAGTGGAGGACGGAAAAGCCCGCGCCCTGCATGCGAAGTTCGCACTGGTCACACCCGCACATCAAAGTCCGCTCGGCGTCACGTTATCCCTTAAACGGCGATTTGAACTATTAGCATGGGCCACTCACAACGACGCCTACATCATTGAAGACGACTATGACAGTGAATATTGCTATGACGCGCGGCCGCTGCCGGCACTGTCCAGCCTGGACGCGAATGGCAAGGTGCTGTACCTGGGTACATTCAGCAAAGTGCTGAGTCCGTCATTAAGGCTTGGTTATCTCGTCGTTCCCAAAAAGCTGGTTTCAGTATTTGAAAATGCGTGCCATCAACTCAACGATGGCTGTCCATTGTTGAGCCAGGCTGTTGTCGCCGAATTCATGCAAAATGGTTATTTCGCCCGACACTTGCGCAAGATGCGAGCGGCTTACTCACAACGAAGAACCCTGGTAATCGACAGCCTCACGGCAGAGTTTGGCGGGCGAGCAACGTTCAGCGCCCCGGCGACAGGATTGCATCTCCTGGCCAGGCTCGCTCCGGAAGACGACGACCAACTGATGGCGCAGCGTGCCCGTGACCACCAGTTCGGCATAGCGTCATTGTCGGCACGCAGCATCGAACATGATTGTGGAAAAGGGCTGCTATTGGGATTTGCCAATATCGCTACGCCGGAGCAGGCCGCCAGTCTGGCTCGACAACTGCGCTTGAGTGTGGAGCCACACCGGCAACGTTGATGACCCGCGTTAGTCAGGAATAACCGCCATGGCCTCAATCTGCACTTTGGCGCCCTCCACCATCAAACCTTGCACCTGGAAAGCGCTCATGGGTGGGTAATGCCCTATTAACGTCTTGTAAACGAGCCCTACTTCACGACCTTCGGAAAAATAGGCATCCCGATCACTGACATACCAGGTGAGACGAACCAGATGCTCCGGACGAGCGCCCGCCTCTGCCAGCACCGTGACTATGTTACGCAGCGCCTGTATCGCCTGCTCTGCGTACCGATCACTGACCAGACGGCTCTGAGCGTCCCAGCCGAACTGGCCAGACAGGCAAATCAGCGTCCCGCGGGCGACAATACCGTTTGCGTAGCCACGCGGACGATCCCAGCCGGGTGGTTGAAGGATATTCATAAGGCACCCTCGGCCACGGGAATAAAGTGACCCAGCGAACGGCGAATATCTGCCGGTATTGGCGTGGACGTTCCGTCCGTCAAGCAGGTTTGGACCATCGTTTGTTGGCTGCGCATGCGCAAAGCGCCGTTGACATGCCCTTCGATAACAACAGTCAACGAGCTTCGACCCAGGCGCTCAACGCGTAAATCAAATGTCAGCTGGTCTCCATGACGCGAGGGCGCTGTAAATTCACAGTTCAGTTTTACCAGCGGAAGTCCCAACTGGCGCTTACCGATAAGGTCAGAGAAATCGATGTTCAAGCCTTCGGTAAACCAGTCCTCCACAAGCCAGTTTGTTAACACCAGATATTGGGGAAAGTAAACGATGCCTGCCGGGTCGCAGTGTTGAAAACGGATCAGATAGGTTTTGGAGAAATGCGGATTTTCCATGATGTGTTCCACGGGGTCTGTTCAGGCAACAGTGCGAAGGGCCTGACCCTGCGCAACCTGTTGGAGGTAATTTGCCAACATCGTCATGCCGGTTGGCGTCATCAATGACTCGGGGTGAAACTGCAGGCCATAAATGGGCAGTTCCCTGTGACGCAGCGCCATAATTTCGCCCCGCTTGCCGTCCTGATCCAGGACGTGTGCCGTCGCCACCAACTCACTCGGCAACTCGCCGGCAACTAACGAGTGATACCTCGCCACTTGCAACTCTGTCGGCAATCCCTCGAACAAATCGCGTCCGTCATGACAGATACGCGACACCTTGCCATGTAACACCTCGCGGGCACGGCGCACTTCGCCGCCAAAAGCTGCGGTAATACTTTGATGCCCCAGGCAGATGCCCAGTATCGGTAAACGCTGTGCGAAGTGTTTGATGGCTGACAGCGATATACCCGCCTCGGCGGGCGAACAGGGACCCGGCGAAATGATCAGCGACTCGGGCTTCATGTCCTCTATCTGTTGCAGTGAAATATCATCGTTACGGCGCACGTCTATATCGGCGCCGAGCATGCGCAGGTATTGCACAACGTTATAGGTAAAAGAATCGTAGTTATCGATCATTAAGTGCATACGCTACCTCCTGGTAGGGCGTGGCCGTTTTGCACCGCGCTGCTGCGACGCGAATGATCTGGCTTTTTTCAATGGTCTCCTGCCATTCCCGTTCGGCCACTGAGTCTTGCACCACGCCCGCGCCCGCCTGCACGTAAAGACGCCCCTCATGCAGAAGTCCCGTTCGAATGGCGATGGCGAGGTTGGCCCGGCCGCTCCAGTCCAGGTACCCGATCGCTCCCCCATAAACGCCTCGGGCGTGCGGTTCAAGTTCGGCGATGATTTCCAGTGCGCGCACCTTCGAGGCACCGCTGAGCGTGCCTGCCGGAAAGAGGCTCTTGAGCAGTTCCAGGCCGCTGACACTGTCGGGCACGTCGCCAATAACCGTAGAAACGATGTGCATGACATGGGAGAAATATTCGACGTCCAATAGTTGCGACACTTGCACGCTCCCGACGCTGGCAAGGCGGCCCAGGTCATTGCGTGACAAATCCACAAGCATCATGTGCTCGGCCACTTCCTTGGGGTCGGCCAGTAGTTCTTCCTTGAGCCGAGCGTCTTCGGCCGCCGAATTGCCGCGGCGCCGAGTACCTGCCATTGGCCGGGTCGTGACCCGTTGGCCGGCTTGTCGGAACAGCATCTCCGGAGACGCGCCGACCACCTGGTGATCACCCAGGTTCAGCAGATAGCGATACGGCGTATGCCCCAATTGCGCCAGTGAGCGATACAAACTGATCGCATCCTGCTCGAAGGGCTGGCTCATGCGTTGGGACAGGACAACCTGCATCACATCGCCCGCCGCAATGTAGTCCTTGATGCGCGTCACAGCCTCAATGAAGGCTGGCCGTGGGAAGGACGATTCGGCCTCTGAAAGCGGGGTGGGCGCTGCCCGCGTGCTCGGTGCGCTCGGGACAAGCAGAGGACGAACACGGGCCACCAGCTGATTGAGTCGATCCTGCCCTGCCTGATAGTCGCCAAGCGCCCTGGGCCGTTCATGCACGATGCAATAAATCTGCTGCTCGACATGGTCCAGTACGATCAAGTCGGTGCTGATCAACTGCAGCACGTCGGGAAGACCGAAGCCCGAAGGTTTGCGAGGCGCGTTGCGCAAGCGAGGTTCGATAAGCCGCGTCGTCTCAAAGCCAAAATAGCCGAAGAAGCCGCCGCTGAATGGCGGCAGGCCCGGGCACTGAGGAATGCGGAACTCATCCTGCAGCGCAGAGAACGCTGCCAGTGGGTCTGGCGACTCGGTGACGCTAGCCAGTTGCCCGTCGCTGTAAACACGCATGACACCTTCGTCCAGTTCTACACGCTGCCTGCAAGGCAGGCCGATCACAGAGCAGGTCTGCGCGTACGTGCCTTGCTGCCACTGCCCCGTCTCGAACAGGTAATCCTGACCCCGGTTGGCCAGCGCCTCATACAGCGAAAGCGCCTGAACGCCTGCCGGCAAAGTCAACTGTTGCCAAAGTGGAACGTGGCTATAACCTGCGTCGCCGTAAGCAAAAAAATCTTCAGGACTCAACATGCGGGGGTCTCCACTTCGCTACGCAGCAACTGATCGGCCATGTGCGCCATCGCCCTGCGGTCAGGCTTGCCGTTGCGGTTCAAAGGTAGTTCGTCAAGCCATGCAATACGAACCGGGCGCTTGTAGCTCTCCAGCTGCGTTTGCAGGATGTTTTCGATGCGGCCTGTCAGATCGTTTACCGCACCCGAGGCTCGCACCAACAGCACTGGGCGACACTCATCCTCGGTGCAACCCGCCACCAGATAACAATCGCGCAGCTCTGGCAGCCGGCTGATCAGCAGATTTTCGACTTCCACGGGCACCACCCAGCGACCGAAGACCTTGAAACGGTCATCTTCTCGGCCATGAAAGCTCAGTAGCCCCTGCCGGTCCTGGCTGAATAGATCGCCGGTGCGGTACCAGCCGTCGTTGAAGCGCTCTGCCTGATCGTCCGGGCGCTCCCAGTAGCCCACGGCCATGCCGGGCGCCTTGACCAGCAGCACGCCACACTCACCGGGTACGACACTCTGGCCGCCTGCGTCCACAATCCGTGATTCCCAGCCCGGCAACATGCGCCCGACCTTGCCAGGGTGCTGGGCATCCGGGTAACTCGTCGCGAACACATGACCCAGCTCGGTCGCACCAATGCCGTCGTGCAAGCCGATTCCAAAGCGCTGCTGCCAGCGCAGGGCGATATTGGCTGGTAGCGGTGCGCCTGCGCTGAAGGCCAGTCGCAGTGCCAGCTCAGTCGGCTCTATTGCCTCGTCCAGCAACATTGCGTACAGCGTCGGCACGGCAAACAATACGCTGGGTCGGTATTGATTCAGCAGGGCGCGCACGCGCTGTGCGCTTGGCCAGGCACTGTCCAGCACCGCACTGGCGCCTGTGTAAAGCGGAAAAAACAGGCTGTTGCCCATCCCGTAACCAAAAAAGGTTTTGGGCACTGAATACAACACATCGTTTTCGCCCAGCCCCAATTGCCTGACGGCGAAATCCTCGCAGCAGGCCAGGATGGAACGGGCACTGTGCAACACGCCCTTGGGTTGACCCGTACTGCCGGAGGTGTACTGGATCAGGGCCGGCGCTCCGGGGTCCTTGAGCGCAAACGCCTGGCAATGAGTCTTCGGCGAGTACGCGCTCAACCAGCCGCTGTAAGCGTCGCCTTCCAGCACATGCAGGCCTGGCGCGCCGCGCCATTGCTCGGCAGCCGCTGAATGGACAAAACACAGTGTCGGCCGGGCATCCGCTACCAACTGAACAACAGCGGCCGCGTCCAGCCTGGGATTGAGCAAGACAGGCAGCGCACCCATTGCCAATGCGGCGAAGAACAGGATGGCCAGTTCAGCACCATCGTCGAGTGCGATGAACATGCGGTCATCGACCCTGGCGCCCTTTTGGCACAGCTCAAACGCCTGGACTCGCACTGCCTGGTCCAACTGACGGTAGCTCAATTGAAAACCCGGCCCATGAAAACAGAGGCGGTCGCTGTCGCTGCGGCTCGCGATGAGCCGCGCGGCCAGGTTCACGGGTGCGGGGGCCTGCGCCCTGAAAGGCAGCGTGCCTTCAGGGCCGCTGCTTCCCGTTGCCGAATATTCGGCCTTGCCATTATCGGGATGCCTGGCGGAGGGAGAAATCAGCATGGTCGATCTCAGTCCTGTGGAGTTTCAGAGGCGGAGACTGCCGCGCGCAGTCAATCACGCGGCAGACGGTTTTTCAGGCGTGGACCGGACCCAGTTCTTCGCGCAGCGCGATACCGCCCAGGTTTTGCAGCATGGGAGCGTTTTCACACGCCAGGTACACGCATTCTCCGCCACCGGTATTGACATGCTGATGCTCGGCCCAGACCGGGACGTAAAACGCATCACCGGCACACCACGGCACATTGCGGTCGCCAATGCGTGAATAACCCTCGCCCTGGATCACGTAAATCAGTGTCTCGTAGTTATGTCGGTGCAGCCGCGTGGCTTCGGTCACGTCCAACCGTCCCAAAGTCATGCTGATGCTGTGGCTCGGCAGATCGACGATATGCACCTTGTGTTTGCGCTGGGAAGAGAAGGTTGCGTCGTGTTGATCGCTGGCCTGCATGACCTGGCTGTGGCTGAGCCGTTCAGGCAGGCGTGCCTGCAAACGGTTGGGAACGCGCCAGAAATCGGCAGAGCTGAAGCGACTTGCCTGTTCACGGTGCCCGGTCTCGGCCACCGCCACGACCAACGACTGCGCCCAGATCGCGTCGAACATTGCGATGCGGCAGTCGATCAGTTCGCGGCCAATGCGCGTGGCGAGCGCATGACGCTTTTCGTCGCCCTGAATCAGGCGCTGCATGATCGCCAGCATGGTCAGCGCGTGATCTTCGTCCTCTTCGATGTGCAGCTTGAAAAACTCCGTGACGTCTTCGCCGTAACCCTTGTGCTCCAGGGCCTGAAGGATGGGGCGATAGATCAGCGGAACAATGGCTTCGGCCCCCAGGCACAGGGCGGCCAAGCCCACCAGTGCGTCGCTGTTCTGGCAATGGTCGAGCATGGTGCGCGCCATCGCAGCCGTCTCGGGCAGCGCCGCTTCATCAGCGGTCGACACGCCCAGGACGCGCAATGCACGTTGGTAAAGCTCGGCATGGGTAATACGGTCCTGACCGTCTACACCCATCTCCTCGCGCATGTTATCCATCAACGCCAGCACATCTTCGGCATGCTCCAGCTGCCCCATCAGGGCACACAGGTAGCGCGTGAAATGGCGCGAGTAGTGGCTATGCTGGATCAGCATCGTCTTGAGGGACGCGAGACTGACCTCATTGCGCGCCAGTGCCACAAGCAGCGGGTGTTGAACCAGTCGAGTCAGGTCCTGCTCGACAAGCCAGTCAGACCAGAGCGGGCTGATGCCTGTCAACGACGTTACTTCCTGAGGTTTGATCGCAATAGCTTGCACAGGGGGATCTCCTTGAAAAATCGGACTACAGGGTTGGGGCTGGAAGCAACTTGTTGGGTGCATGTGCACATCGAAAATCTCAGGGACGAGGCTGCTGGGGCAGCACCGGCGACAGTGTGGGGTCTGACTCGTCATGCCCGCTGAACACCAGAAGCCCAAGACCTGCCAGCGTGCAGAACAGCGGAAACAGGTACATGCCCAGCCAGCCAAGGTGGTGCACAGCCACGCCGCCAAGCCATGAGCCAACGGCCGCCCCGAGAAAAAACACGGTCATGTAAAGGCTGTTGAGACGGGAGGCGGCAGCTGGATTGATCGCCAATACCCGCGATTGGGTCAGGGCCTGCACCGACCGAACGGCAATATCGGCAACCACCAGGAATACGACGATCATCACGACATGCGCGCCCATCAAGGCCCCGGCCAGCGAGACGAGCATGAGACCTGTGCCCAGCAGCATGACCACGGCCTGCCATCGCATCTTGCGTTGCAGGTAGTCGGCCAGCATGGGAGAGCGCAATGCCGCCAGTGATGTGAAGGCGAGCAAGCCTGTCTGCGCGGTGCTCCATTGAAGCGTGGTGTGGGTGAGCGAACCCAGGTTGGCCCAAATACCGTTGGACGCCGCAAAGAAGCAGGCCGCGATCAGTGCGAGTCGGCGCAGCGGGGCATGGGCCATCCACAGTCGATATTGCCGGATCAGTATCACGCCATAGCCGATGGGCTCACTTGGCGGCACGATGCGCAGGTGCGCACGGATCAAAAGCCCGAGTGTCATCGTAAGCATGCCCACCACCAGATACATGCCACGCCAGCCAACCACCTCCCCACCCCAACCTGCCAACACCCGAGCCAGCAGCAATCCGGCAAAGAGGGAAGACAGCAGACTGCCGATCACAGCTGCCCGCTCGGTGGGCAGACAGGTCCTGGCGCAATGCGCAATCAACAGCTGACCCCCGACTGAAAGCACGCCCGCCACTGCACACAGAACAATCACCACCGTCAGCGTCGGGGCCACCGACAGCAGCAGCAATGTCACGCCGAGCAACAGGAGTGCGCCAGGAATCAATACGCGCGGTGGATGCACATCACCCAGAGGCAGACACAAAACAAGACCCGCGCCGTAGCCCAACTGAGTCGCCAGCGAAAGGCTCCACAGTGCGTCGACTGGCAGGCCGAAAGACGCCGCAATCAGAAAAGTCATTGACTGGTGATACACCACGGCGGCCACGGAGAAACCTGTCGCCAGGCAATACAAGGCCAATACGCCGCGAGACATCGATGTGTCGGAGTTCATTGAGCGGTCTTCCTGAGTGCGGATAAAAGTCACTTAATCGAATGCCAGCTCAAGTGTCGGGGATTGCACGCTGCTCATGCAGGCCAGCACGTAGCCCTGAGCGACTTCCGAAGGTCCCAGCGCATGCGGCGATTGCATCTGCACCTCGCCTTCCAGCACCTTGCAGCGGCAGGTTCCACAGACGCCGGCCTTGCAGCTGTAAGGCGGCGCCAGTCCGGCAGCGAGCATGCTGTCGAGCAAGGAGCTGGTACCCGACGCCAGCCGCAATCGTCGCGTGGCACCGTCAATGCGAACGGTCAGTTGGACCCCGGACGCCGAGACAGTCACACTCGAAGGCGGCCGCACGGCGGGATCGGTGCCGAAACGCTCCTGGCGGATTCGTCCGGCCGGAAACCCTTTGGCCAGCAAGGCCGAGCTGACGCCTTTCATCATGGCGGCCGGACCACATAGATAGACGTGGTCGATGGTGGACACTTGCACGCAACTGGTGAGCAGTGACCCGCAACGGCGCTCATCCAGGCGACCACTGAACAGTTCGACGTCCTGCGGTTCATTGCTGAAAAAGTGAAAAATGGAAAGCCTGGTCAAGTAAGTGTTCTTGAGCTGGCACAAGCGCTCGCGAAATTGCACGGAGGCCAGATCGCGATTGCCATAGACCAGGGTAAAGCGACTGGTTGGCTCATCGCGCAGCGCCGTTTCCAGAATGGACAGAATCGGCGTAATGCCTGATCCGGCCGCAAAGGCGACGTGATGACGTGGGGCGCCGCACGGACTTTCAAGCCCGAAGCTTCCGGTCGGTGGCATTGCTTCGATCACCGCGCCCGCCTGCAGATGCCGATGCGCCCACTGGGAAAACTGCCCGTCGGCGATGCGCTTGATGGCCAACTGTGGGGACCCATCACCCTGCACATTGCACAGCGAATAGGAGCGGCGCAGCTCCTGCCCATCCACCCAGGCGCGCAGTGTCAGGTGCTGCCCCGCCCGATGGGCGAAACGCGCCCGGTGCTCGTGGGGAACATTGAGCGTGAGCACCATGCTGTCCGGGGTATCACGGCGTACGTGGGCGAGCGTCAGAGCAAAGAACTGCGACATGGTCATTCCCTTGAAAGTCAAAAGCTCTTGAAATACTCGAACGGATTACGGCAGGCATCGCAGTGGTAGAGCGCTTTGCAGCGGCTGCCTGAACACGGGTTTTGCAGCCGTATCTGCGCCGCGCCGCAGTGGGGGCACTGCGGTCGGGGCGCGTCACTGGACGTGGGCCAGAACGTCAAGGTTTGCCACTCTGCGAGCACTGCCAGGGGCGGCGCGATACCCGCAGCGCGCATCTTTTCTCTGCCCAGCGCGGTGACCCACTCGGTGGTCCATGCCGGGTGCAGGCGAGTCTCGATGCACAGCGTCTGAATACCGTTTCGGTGCAGCGCATCACGCACGCTTTGCTCAATTTCACGGCGCGCCGGACAGCCGCTGTAGGTGGGTGTCAGCACCACGTTCAAGGCATCGGGTTGCCAGCGCACTTCGCGGACAATGCCCAGGTCAACGATGGATATGTAGGGCATTTCCGGGTCTGGAATCTCAGCTAACAGTGCCCAGATTCCCGACGTGCCCTGCTCCCGCGTGGCGTCCTGATGAGGGTTCACCATTGAGCCCCCGGATAACTGCGTGCCAGGTGCTGCATTTCCATCAGCAGCCCCACCAGCAATTCGCTGTGCTGGCCGTGTCTGCCACCTTGAACGCTGAGCGCACTCGCCGGGTAGACCAGATTGCCTGCTGCCAGAACCTGCTCCACGTAGGCCTGCCACTGTGGTCGCAGTGCGGCCAGGTCGGCACCTATGCCAAGACGCACCATCTCGTGATCAACCGCGTCCATTGCAAACAGTTCGCCGACGTAGTCAACGCACTGTTCCAGCGCACGCTGAGCGTATCGATGACTGCGCTCGGTACCATCGCCCAGGCGCACTATCCACTGGCTGCTGTGCTGAAGATGGTAGGTGGCTTCCTTGCGCGCCTTGATTGCTATGGCGCTTATGCGCGGCTCCGTGGAGCGGGACAATTCGGTCAGAAGCAGGCAATGCCAGCTATCGAAAAGAAACTGCCGAACCTGGGTGTCCGCGAAGTTACCGTTGGGTTGCTCCACCAACAGCACATGTGTGAATTGATGGGCGTCGCGGTGGTAGGCCAGGTCATCCTCATCGCGAACGGGAACCATGCTGGCGCCGGCGTACTCCAGCCACAGCCTGGCTTGCCCCAGCAGATCGAGCGCGATGTTGCTCAGTGCGACGTCCTCTTCCAGCGTCGGTGCGTGCCCGCACCAGCCACACAGCTGCTGAGACAGGATCAGGGCGTTGTCGCCCAGGCGCAGCAGGTAGTCCGACAACGAGGTGTCGCAGGAGGCCGACAGGTTCATAGATGCTGCACTCCGTCGGGAACCGGGTAATAGGTCGCCTGGCGATAATCCTTGTCGTGAGCGGTTTCGAACCAGGCAGCCTGGTCTTGACCGGCGCTGCTGATCACGTGTTCGGAGGCCACGACCCACAGGCTGACAAACGCATCCCGCCGGGTGTACACATCGCGCGCGTACTGCAGGGCCATCTGCGAATCACTGGCCTGGACGCTGCCGATATGACGGTGGGCAATACCGTTCTGGCTACGCACGAAAACTTCCCAGGTGTTCAGTTCATTCGGCATGCTCATCACCCCCGTTCGCAGATTGGGCTGCCTGTTTGGCGGCATGGCAGGCAGCGGCCTCGCGAACCCAGGCGCCCTGATCCCAGGAGCGCTGACGGCTGTTGAGGCGATGCCGGTTGCACTGCCCGTTACCCGCAATCACGCGCCGGAATTCAGACCAGTCGATAGGGCCGCTTTCATAGTGGCCCGTGTGCGGGTTCAGGTGCAGATCAGGGTCGGGCACGCTCAAGCCCAGGTGGTGAATCTGCGGGACCGTCTGGTCGATGAATTTCTGACGCAGGGTGTCGTTGGAGTACAGCTTGATGCCCCATTTCATCGATTGCCGGGAATGGGGTGAATCCGCATCCGGCGGACCGAACACCATCAGCGTCGGCCACCACCAGCGATCCAGTGCCTGCTGCGCCATCAGCCGTTGCTCGGGCGTGCCTTCCACCAGCTTGCGGACCAAATCAAAACCCTGGCGATGGTGAAAACTCTCTTCCTGGCAGATGCGCACCATGGCCCGGGCGTAGGGACCATAAGAGCTGCGAGACAGCGGGACCTGATTGACGATGGCAGCGCCGTCGGTCAACCAGCCGATCATGCCAACGTCTGCCCAGGTGAGCGCGGGATAATTGAATATGTTCAGGTACTTCGCGCGCCCGGCCAGAAGCTCCTGATACGCCTCGTCGCGATCGACACCCAGGCTTTCCAGCGCGCTGTAAAGATATTGGGCGTGACCGGCCTCGTCCTGAACCTTGGCCAACAGCACGCATTTACGGTGCAGGCTGGGCGCACGTGTCAGCCAGAAACCTTCGGGCAACATGCCCACGTATTCCGAGTGGGCATGCTGCGAGATCTGGCGCAGCAACGTGCGCCGGTAGCCTTCGGGCATCCAGTCCTGGGACTCGATTTTGTCGCCTCGGTCGATCCGCTGTGCAAACGCTGCCTCTGACACAGCACTGTCCTGACTCGATACGGTGCTCATGGCTGCAGATATTCCAGCAGGCTGACCGGCGTCGTCGCCAACGGCGGCTCACGCAGAAACTGGTTCCAGACCAGGTCGCTCAGCACTGAACGGTCGCCCTCGTCAAAGTCGCGCTGCCAGTTCCAGAAGTGCTCACGTATCTGGCGCTTGAGGATCTTTCCGGTCGAGCCGGCCGGCAGCGCATAAGTGTTTGCCAGAATGCCAGCACAGAGGGTGTAGCCTGGCAGCTCGCCTCGTCCCTGGAAGGGGTAGCAGGTCATGGCATGCTGCAGCACCTCATCGGCATCCACACCCGCGTCCTGCCCACGAACCAGTATCAGCACGGCTTCTTCACGGGTAGGTCCGCGGGACACGCCCACGACACTGACGTCGAACACGCCTGGCAGCGCCAGCAAATGCTCTTCGAGCAACAGGGTGTAGACAGAAACGCCAAGGTTGCTCGGCACGGTGTCAACGATGCGGTCAAGGTGAACGAATTCGCCATTGGCCATGCGCAAGCCCACGTCGCCTGTCAGCCAGTAATCGTTCAGTTCGGTCAGCGCCGTGAGATGCGGTTGACCGTAGTAGCCCGGTGTAACCGTGGGGGAGCGCACGCCGAAATAGCCCGCGGTGCCATCCGGCAACAATTCGCCCTGCGCTGAAAGAATGTCGCAGCGGGCATAGCTGGCGGCATGTCCGACGGTACGCTTGCTCGCGACGCTGCCCTCACGAGACACCTTGAAAAACTGCGACATCCCAAGCTCCGAGGCGCCGAACATGTCAGTGAATCGAGCCTCGGGCGCCAGACGCAACAACGCTCGAATATGCGCCTCGTGTGCGGTATCACCGGTGTTGTAGAAACGTTGAATACTGCCCAGGTAGCCATCAGGCAAATTCAGTTCGGCAAGGGAGGCATAACTCTGCGAAAACGCTGTCACGATCGTGGGCTGAAAGCTCGCCAGCATGTGAGCGAGCACCGAACCCGTTTGAGTATTGAGCGACAGGGTTGGCAACTGCAGCATCACGGCCGTCATCAGGTAACTGATACCGGCGGCATGAGTGGGCGGCATGGCGGTGGCCAGTTTGTCGTCGGGGCCTTCCACGAAGCTGCGCAGGCGCTCGCGCTTGCCATTGAAGAATTGTTCATGGCCGAACAGCACGGCTTTGGGAATCCCGGTGGTTCCCGAGCTGTGGCACACCATGATGATGTCTTCAGCTTTTCTCGTGACCGGCCAGCCTTGTTCGGGAACCGGCAGACAGGCGACTGGCGAGCCTTCGCGAAAGTGGGCATCCAGCACCGTCAGACCTTCGAGTTCTGTGGTCAGATTCCAGCGCGAGCGGGTCTCCTGATCGCACACAAATATATCGAACCGATTACGTTGTGCGTACAGCGTGGCGATGTCGGCGCGCAGATGCCCGTTGATCAACACGGGAACGCAACCCAACGTGCCCAACGCCAGAAAGTGCAGAAAAGACGGGATGCCATCTCCCAGATACAGACACACGTGACGCCCTGCACTCACCCCGCAGCCCAGGTACCAGCCTGCCAGTTGCTTCACCTGGTGGTGCAGGCTGTCCAGAGAGAATGCCTCGTGCGACTCACCACTGGGCCCCACGAACGCCTTCTCCAGGAACAGAAAATCAGCTTCAAGCCGACCGTAGGCTGCTACCGACTTGGACAGGAAGTTTCCTGCACCAAGTTCCGGATCTGCGAACAATGTGTCCCATGCCTGCTGCTGGGTAATCGGGTTCATCCTTGGATCTCTCGTGTGAAGTGAAATAGCTCAAACGTCTTTCGGGGGTACAGCCACAGGCTCGACGTCGCGCGGTGCGGCGTAGGCCAGATAGAGGAGGAAGGAGCAGGCACTGCAGGTCAGCACACTGAAGTTCAGGGCCAACTTCAGGCTTTGGAACAGCACCATGCTGATGGCGAACACCAGCAACAGGACACCGCTGACCCATGCGGTGCGACGCAGTTGAATGCCTGCCAACAGAAGAATGCCGAGCACTGCTTCCAGAATGTCGACGAACCAGGCCAGCGCGGGCACGGCCATGTCTGGTGCCCATGGCACCAACTTGGCCACGTGCAGATAAAAGCCTTGCATGCTGCCCCACGACACGCCGGGCTGACCCATCGCGCCCCAAAGGCCGAATCGATCGGCAACCGCAGAAAGGAATGCACTGGCTAATGCGACACGGGCAAGGATCAGCGCGAATTTCCAGGAGGGGTATACGGGCATGTCAGCTTCTCATTCTTGACTGGTCGTCCGATTCAGACGCCAGGGTGTCTTCGATGCGGCGACTGTAGGCCGATCTACCTGGCCGTTTAAGGGACAAGATTCGACAACTGGAACACGACAAGAAATCGAATTTGAAACAAGGCTGGGCGCCCGCAGCCTCGGGACTGACAACTCTTGTCATGGGCTGTTTTACGTTTTTTGCCCCTAGGAGAATCACTCACAGCAGCTAGGATGGTTGTCTCTGAAGTGTTGGCCGCAGGCCTGCTTCGTTCCCGATGAATGCTCAAAGAGGTAATTGCAATGTCGCGTAAAGTTCTGGTCGCAGGCGCATCCGGTGTCATCGGTACCGCCTTGATCAAGTTGTTGGTCGAGGCGCAATTCGAGGTGTACGGCACCACGCGTCACAGCGAGAAAGTGAAGGACATCGAAGCGGCAGGTGCAACGGCGGTGGTCGTTGACGTTTACGACGCGAAACGCCTGGAGGAAGCGTTGATTGGCATACAGCCCTGGGGGGTCGTGCATCAACTTACGGATCTGCCACGCGGGCTGAGTCCCGAGCTGATGGCCAAGGCCGTGGAAAACAACGCACGCATCCGCACCGAAGGGACGCACAATCTGGTGGCTGCGGCAAAGGCCGCGGGTGCCAGTCGCCTGGTCGCCCAAAGCATTGCCTGGGCCTACTGCCCAGGCGAAACGCCCTATCTGGAAACCCATCCCCTGGACGTAGAGGCCGAGGGTGCCCGCCGCATAAGTGTGGGAGGCGTGGCAGCATTGGAACATCAGGTACTGAGCGAACCCACACTGCATGGCACGGTTCTGCGTTATGGCCAACTGTACGGGCCCGGCACCGGCACGGATGAGCCCAGCGGTGCAAGTCCCGTGCATGTAAACGCCGCAGCGCGCGCCGCCTTGCTGGCCTTGCAGACAGAGGAAGGGGGTATTTTCAACATTACTGAGGACAATCCAACCGTCAGCAACGAGAAAGCCAAGCGCGTGCTGGGCTGGTCTGCCGAGGTGATAAAGGCTTGATCCTCACCGGTGCGGCGGACGCAAGGACAGCGCCCGCGTCCACCCGCGCCGCCAACACCAATGACCCGTAAAGCTGCACGGAGGTACATAACATGACGTCACTGGACACTGTTTTTCATGATTTGCACAACCAGGGCCTACTGATTCTGGCCAACGTAAGCGACGCAGGTGGCGCACGGATTGTGGAGTCACTGGGCGCTGCAGCAATCGCCACCACCAGTGCCGGTATGGCATGGTCGAATGGCTACGCAGACGGCAATCAGCTCCCTCTGGCACTGTTGGCCGCCAACGTTGAGTCCATGACGCGGGTGCTGCGTGTGCCGCTGACCGTGGACATCGAAGGCGGATACTCCGACGACCTGCAACACGTTGCACACGTCATCGATGCCGTTGTGGCGGCAGGTGCGGTGGGGATCAATATTGAAGATGGCGTTGGGCCGCCCGAGCAACTGGTGCGCAAAATAAATGTCGCCAGGGAGGTAGCCGAAAAACGCGGCGTTAACTTGTTTGTGAATGCGCGCAGCGATGTTTACCTGAAAAACCTTTTGCCCAATGATCGAAAGCTCGAAGAGATCATCAGGCGTGCTGCGCTTTATGCAGAAGCGGGCGCCAATGGCTTGTTCGCCGTCGGGATGCTCGACCCGGCCGAGATAGGGATCCTGTGCAAAGAATCGAGGCTGCCCGTGAATCTTTTGGCGCGTGACGCCCTGCCCGCGCCGGATGAGCTGGCGCGTCTGGGCGTCAGGCGCTTGAGTGCAGGCTCAAGCATCGCGGAATTTCTATACGGAGCAATGGAAGGACTCGCGCGCTCATTTCAGGAACGCGGCAGGCTGGATACGCAGGCACTGAAGGGTTTCACGTATGGGGAGTTGAACGGCTTGATGCCTGAATAGAAAACCCTGGCAGCATCAATTCCCAACTGCCAGATTCAGAGCAAAAAAAAGGCGCCTCATGGAGGCGCCTTTTTTCTGAATATGGTCGGGGTAAGGGGATTCGAACTCCTGACATCCTGCTCCCAAAGCAGGCGCGCTACCGGACTGCGCTATACCCCGGTAAAAAAAAGGCGACCTTTCAGTCGCCTTCTTCGATCAGCGCTTTTGGCCTCTGATCTTAAGATTCGATTCCAGCGCTGACTGGTCTCAAAAATGGTGGGTCGTGTGGGATTCGAACCTACGACCAATTGGTTAAAAGCCAACTGCTCTACCAACTGAGCTAACGACCCAAATATGGTCGGGGTAGGGGGATTCGAACTCCCGACATCCTGCTCCCAAAGCAGGCGCGCTACCGGACTGCGCTATACCCCGGTTTGAAATTGGCTCCGTGACCAGGACTCGAACCTGGGACCCAATGATTAACAGTCATTTGCTCTACCGACTGAGCTATCACGGAACTGAATATTTCAAATTTTACTGCGGTGTAACTTCCTCTTCAGCCCCGTCCGTATCGCTACGTTAGTGCCTCTGAGGCGCGCTATTCTACAATCTTAAAAACCTCTGTCAACCCTTTAAATTGCTTTCAAGACAAGGATTTGCGCTTCTTTCTGATTTCTTCCTGGGGGGAAGAAACCCGTGGGCTGACATTGCTGCGGGGCGCACTTTACAAGCCTTTGCCTTACAGTTCAACGCCCTATCGAAAAAAAAGGCCCCGCAATGCGGGGCCTCTCTTTATTTGCGTACAGACCGGGCTTAATGGAAAACGATTTCGTCGTTCTCCACCGTCGCCTCGACGCTGGTGCCCGGCATGAAGCTGCCCGACAGGATCAACTGCGCCAGCGGGTTCTCGATCCAGCGCTGGATGGCGCGTTTGAGCGGCCGCGCGCCATACACGGGGTCGTAACCGACCGCGATCAGCTTGTCCAACGCCTCTCGGCTCAGCTCCAGCGACAGTTCTCGCTCGGCCAGACGTCCACGCAGGCGCCCCAGTTGGATCTCGGTAATGCCCGCGATCTGATCCCGCGCCAATGGCTCGAAGATCACCACCTCATCGACCCGGTTGATAAATTCCGGACGGAAGTGTGTGGTCAACGCATCCATGACCGCCGCACGCTGGGCTTCGCGATCACCCACCAATTCCTGGATCTGCGCCGAGCCCAGGTTGGAGGTCATCACGATCACCGTGTTGCGAAAGTCCACGGTACGCCCATGACTGTCGGTCAGGCGACCGTCTTCGAGCACTTGCAGCAAGATGTTGAACACATCCGGATGCGCCTTCTCGACCTCATCCAGCAGGATCACCGAGTAAGGCTTGCGCCGCACGGCTTCGGTCAGGTAACCGCCCTCTTCATAGCCGACATAGCCTGGCGGTGCGCCGATCAGGCGCGCCACCGAATGTTTCTCCATGAACTCGGACATGTCGATACGCACCATGGCCTCTTCGGTATCGAACAGGAACTCCGCCAGCGCCTTGCACAGCTCGGTCTTGCCCACACCGGTCGGGCCCAGGAACATGAATGAGCCGCTCGGACGGTTCGGATCGGACAACCCGGCGCGCGAACGCCGTACCGCGTTGGAGACCGCCACCACCGCCTCGTCCTGACCGATGACGCGCTGGTGCAACAGGTGCTCCATCTTCAGCAACTTGTCGCGCTCGCCTTCGAGCATTTTCGATACCGGGATACCGGTCCACTTCGAGACGACTTCAGCGATTTCTTCCTCGGTCACCTTGCTGCGCAGCAACTGGTTCTCGGACTTGCCGTGCTGGTCGACCATCTGCAGGCTGCGCTCCAGGTCCGGGATCACCCCGTACTGCAACTCGGCCATGCGGTTCAGGTCGCCTTTGCGGCGCGCAGCTTCCAGTTCCTGGCGTGACTGCTCGATCTTTTGCTGGATCTGCGCAGAGCCCTGCACTTCGGCTTTTTCCGAGGTCCAGATTTCTTCGAGGTCTGAATACTCGCGCTCCAGGCGATGGATTTCTTCCTGGAGTTTTTCCAGGCGTTTCTTCGCAGCGTCGTCTTCTTCTTTCTTCAGGGCCTGGGATTCGACTTTCAGTTGAATCAGGCGCCGGTCCAGACGGTCGAGTACTTCCGGCTTGGAGTCGATCTCCATGCGAATGCGGCTGGCCGCTTCATCGATCAGGTCGATGGCCTTGTCCGGCAACTGCCGGTCGGTGATATAGCGATGGCTCAACTTGGCCGCCGCAATGATCGCGCCGTCGGTGATCGCCACCTTGTGGTGCACCTCGTAACGCTCTTTAAGGCCACGCAGGATTGCGATGGTGTCCTCTTCGCTCGGCTCCTCCACCAGCACTTTCTGGAAACGCCGCTCAAGGGCCGCGTCCTTTTCAATGTACTGGCGGTATTCGTTGAGCGTGGTTGCCCCGACGCAGTGCAACTCGCCGCGCGCCAACGCCGGCTTGAGCATGTTGCCGGCGTCCATGGAGCCCTCGCCCTTACCGGCGCCGACCATGGTGTGCAGTTCGTCGATAAACAGAATGATCTGCCCTTCCTGCTTCGACAGTTCGTTGAGCAGGGATTTCAGGCGCTCTTCGAACTCGCCACGGAACTTGGCGCCGGCGATCAGCGAGCCCATGTCCAGCGACAGCAGGCGCTTGCCCTTGAGGCCGTCCGGCACTTCGCCATTGATGATGCGCTGGGCCAGGCCTTCGGCAATCGCGGTTTTACCCACGCCAGGTTCGCCGATCAGCACCGGGTTGTTCTTGGTGCGGCGTTGCAAGACCTGAATGGTGCGACGGATCTCGTCATCACGGCCGATCACTGGGTCGAGCTTGCCCTCTTCGGCGCGCTTGGTCAGGTCGACAGTGTATTTGTCCAGGGCCTGACGCGACTCCTCATGATTGGGGTCGTTGACCGCATCGCCGCCACGCAGGTTGTTGATGGCATTTTCCAGGGCCTTCTTGCTCACGCCCTGCCCCAGCAACAACTTGCCGAGCTTGCTGTTCTCGTCCATGGCGGCGAGCAGCACCAGTTCGCTGGAGATGAACTGGTCGCCTTTCTGCTGGGCCAGGCGATCGGCCTGGTTGAGCAGGCGTGCCAGGTCCTGGGACATATTCACGTCACCAGTGGGATTCTGGATTTTTGGCAGTTGGTCGAGCTCTTTGCTCAGCTCCTTGCGCAGGCTGTTGACGTCAAAGCCCACCTGCATCAACAAGGGCTTGATAGAACCACCTTGTTGTTCCAGGAGTGCCTGCATCAAATGAGCAGGCTCAATCGCCGGATGGTCGAGGCCGACCGCCAGAGATTGGGAGTCCGATAAAGCCAACTGTAATTTGCTGGTTAAACGATCAATACGCATTAGTCACCTTCCTTTTGAGCAGGCCGGAGCTGTAAACACATCCTGAATGAAGAAACCTGCCAGATACCCTTATAGATGGGGTGGATTCTGGAAGATTCAAGCGGGCGACACGTGACGTGGATCAGGAGAGTCTAGCGTTCAAGCCAGATAAGGGAGGCAAATCGGCCGGTGCGAGGGCTGCGACGGTAGGAGAAGAAACGCGGGTCGGTCACGGTGCAAAAACCGCCGCCGTAGACCGCTGTTACGCCCCGAGCAGCAAGGCGCAGGCGGGCCAGTTCGTAGATGTCGGCCATGAACTTGCCGGGATTGCGACTGGGTACAAAGGCTCGTTCGGTGATCGGCAGTTGGTGCATGAACGCTTCGCGCACCTCCGGCCCCACTTCAAAGGCTTGCGGGCCGATTGCCGGGCCGAGCCAGACCAATACGTCGGCCGGCTCGGTGGCCAGGCTTTCGACCGCCGCCTCCAACACGCCAGCCGCCAAGCCACGCCAACCGGCGTGGGCCGCCGCGACACGGGTGCCGGCGCGATTGCACAACAACGCCGGCAAGCAGTCGGCGGTCATGGCCGTGCAGGCGATACCCGGCGTGCTGGTCCAACTGCCATCGGCTTCGGCAATGCGACCAGGGTCTGCCTCGACCACGCTAACCCCATGGACCTGGCGTAACCAGGCCGGCTCGATAGCGAAGGCATCGGTAAGGCGCCGCCGATTTTCCAGCACGGCCTCTAAAACGTCGTCGACATGATCGCCCAGATTGAGGCTGTCGAACGGCGCCAGACTGACGCCGCCCGCCCGGGTGGTAACGCAGGCTTTAACCTGAGACGGCGCAGGCCAGTCAGGAATCAGCCAGTCACTCATCCGACAAAGGCCTCGCGATCCTGCTTGAGCAACGACAACAACCAGACCAGATCGTCTGGAAGCGGCGATTCCCAGCTCATCCGCTTACCGCTCGTCGGATGATCCAGCTCCAGGAAGCGGGCATGCAGTGCCTGGCGCGGGAAAGTTTTCAGCGATTCAACCATGGTCTGGCTCGCCGCAGGAGGGATGCGGAAGCGACCGCCGTAGGCCGGATCACCGACCAACGGGAAGTTGATATGGGCCATATGCACGCGAATCTGGTGGGTACGCCCGGTTTCCAGCTTCACCCGCACATGGGTGTGGGAGCGGAAACGCTCCAGCACGCGGTAGTGGCTGACGGCCTGCTTGCCGCCTTCCATGACCGCCATGCGCTGGCGCTGCTGGCCGTGGCGACCGATGGGCGCGTTGATCTTGCCGCCCGCCACCACCACACCGATCACAATGCATTCGTAGATCCGGCTGACGCTGCGGCTCTGCAATTGAGTAACAAGCTGCGTCTGCGCCTGGATGGTCTTGGCCACCACCATCAGGCCGGTGGTGTCCTTGTCCAGGCGGTGCACGATGCCGCAGCGCGGGACGTTGACGATGTCCGGCACGTGGTGCAGCAAGGCATTGAGCAAGGTGCCATCAGCGTGCCCGGCGGCCGGATGAACCACCAGGCCTGCGGGTTTGTTGATGACCAGGATGTCGTCATCTTCATAGACGATATCCAGCTCGATGTCCTGGGCGACCCATTCTCCCTGGGCTTCCTGCTCGGCAGTCAGCTCAAGAATCGCACCGCCATGGACTATGTCTCGCGGGCGGATAACCGCTCCATCCACAGTCAGGCGGCCGTCTTTGATCCAGGCGGAAAGGCGCGAGCGCGAGTGCTCAGCGAATAATTGTGCGGCGACTTGATCGAGGCGTTGGCCGCCCAATTCGGACGGCACCTCTGCGCGAAGTTCAATTTTATCGGACATGCTCAGACTAGGCGTGGCACAGCCTTTGGTTTCGGCTGCGCGCTTGTGGTTAAATACGGCGTCTTTTGCCCCGAGGCTTTCAACGGGGCGCTCATCATAACAGGACGGCCCCGCCCAAGACAGCGGCCGTCATAGGGACGCAAGCCGCCATGCAAGTGAAACACCTGCTGCTGATCGCCATCCTCGCCATGACTGCTGCTTGCTCGTCAACAAAGGACGTCGTCGACGAAAACCTGAGCGAAGTCGAGCTGTACCAGCAAGCTCAAAAAGACCTGGACAATAATAGCTACACCAGCGCCACAGCCAAGCTGAAGGCCCTGGAGTCGCGTTATCCGTTCGGGCGCTACGCCGACCAGGCGCAGCTCGAGCTCATCTACGCGAACTACAAGAACGCCGAGCCGGAAGCTGCCAAGTCCGCTGCAGAGCGGTTCATCCGCCTGCACCCACAGCACCCGAACGTAGACTATGCCTACTACCTCAAGGGCCTGACCTCGTTCGATCAGGACGTAGGCCTGCTGGCGCGCTTCCTGCCGCTGGACATGACCAAGCGTGACCCGGGCGCTGCCCGCGACTCCTACAACGAGTTCGCCCAGCTGACCAGCCGCTACCCCAACAGCCGCTACGCGCCGGACGCCAAGCAGCGCATGATTTACCTGCGCAACCTGCTGGCGTCCTACGAGATCCACGTCGCCCACTACTACCTGACCCGTCAGGCTTATGTAGCGGCGGCCAACCGTGGTCGCTATGTAGTGGAAAACTTCCAGGAGACCCCTTCGGTGGGTGACGGCCTGGCGGTAATGACCGAGGCCTACCAGCGTCTGCACCTGGACGAGCTGGCCAACACCAGCCTGGAAACCCTGAAGCTCAACTACCCTGATCACCCAAGCCTGAAAGACGGTCAGTTCGTGCCTCAGGTGGCTGAAGCCGACAATCGTTCGTGGCTGAGCAAGTACACCCTGGGCCTGATCGACTCCCGTCCACCGCTGCCGCCGGGTGAAACCCGCGCCAACCAGGACGTGATCAAGCAGTACCAGGACGCCAAGGATGCCATTCCTTCCGAGCTCAAGCCCCATGACGAAAACGGTGACGTGATCGAGGAGCAGGAGCCACAGGCCCTGGGCAATAACCAGGACCGCTCGTGGTTCAGCTACATGACCTTCGGCGTGTTCGACTGACCTGTCCAACGCAACGCAAAAGGGAGCTCTCGGGAGCTCCCTTTTTCATGGGCGCGTATTTATGCACTGTGCGCCCGTCGCGTCCTTGGCTAAACTGCCGCATTCCCTGTCGAGAAACTGCCCATCATGGTTCGTCTACTGTTCTGGATTGCCGTCATTGCTGCCGCGGTATGGTTATGGCGCACGTTCAAAAGCCCGGCAGCTCGGCAGCAACGCCCCGGCGAGCCCGGCGCGGCGCTGATGGTGCGCTGCGCCCACTGTGGCGTGCATTTGCCGCAGGATCGCGCCATCAGTTCGCACCAGGACTGGTATTGCACCCAGGCGCACCTGGAGCAGGGGCCGAAATCTATCCAGCGTTGAGCCGACCTGCCGGCGCATAGGGCGCAGGGTCGATGATCGGCACCTGCTCAAGCAGCAAGTCCGCAAACAACTGACAGGATGCCGGGGCAAGCACCAGGCCATTACGGTAATGCCCGCAGTTGAGCCACAGCCCCTTGAAGCCAGGCACCTCGCCGATATACGGAATGCCCTCCGGCGAGCCTGGGCGCAAACCCGCCCAATGGCCAACCACTTCGGCATCCGCCAACCCGGGTATCAACTCCACAGCCGACGCCTTGAGACTGTCCAGCGCGAACCGGGTTGGCGTCTTGTCGAACCCTGCGTGCTCCAGGGTGCTGCCGATCAGAATGTGACCGTCGCGTCGGGGAATCGCATAACGCCCCTTGGCCAACACCATGCTCGATAAAAAGTCAGGCGCACAGCTGTACAGAATCATCTGACCCTTGACCGGCTCCACGGGCAGCGACAAGCCCAGTTTGGCCAGTAGCTCCCCGCTCCAGGCGCCGGCCGCGAGCACCACCTGATCACCCAGGATCGGCCCCGCTGGCGTGTTCACCCCCACCACGGTGTCACCGTCCAGAACGAACCCATCGACCTCGCACTGCTCTTGAATGGTCACACCCGGCAATGCCAACAACGCGGCCTTGAGGGATTTGACCAGGCGCGGATTGCGCACATTGGCCACGTTTGCCATGTAGATGGCCTGGGCGTAACCGCCGCCCAATACGGGAACGGCATCGTGCGCCGCCGAAACATCGACTTTGCTCAACGGTCGCCCTTCGCGGGCTGCCCAGGCCAGCGCTGCGTCTTCGTCATCCAGGTCCAGCCAGTACAAACCGGTGGTGTACACCTCTGGATCGACGCCGGTTGCAGCAAATAATTGCGCTGCCAGCTGTGGATAAAAATCCTGGGACCAATGGGCCAGTGCAGTGACTGCCGGGCTGTAGCGCCAAGGGTACAGCGGCGAAACGATCCCGCCACCCGCCCACGAAGACTCCTGGCCAAGGCCGGCGCGGTCCAACAGAACCACTGCCAGCCCTTGAGTGGCAAGGTTGAACGCCGTCAGCAATCCAATTACACCGCCGCCGACAATCACCACTTGCTGTTGCTTAGCCATTATTTGATCCAGCCAATAAAAGGGGAAAGGCGCGCCCGGCGCCCATTCTTCCTGCACGCTCATCACTGCCCCCAGCATGTCTTGCGCGACATGTCGGGAGTCGCCCCCGGGTTGGTGCGCTCTCCCGTGCTGGCGAGACCGAATGTCCCGCAGGGATCAGCCGCCATCACCGAATCGGCGACAGGCGTCGCGAGCAGGCTAAATGCGTATAGATCCAATGCAGCCGTGATTCTATAGCGATCATTGCCATCACTGACGCCGCTCGCATCAATAAAGGTGCCGTTTCGGCTGTAAAAGCGCTCGAGATGCTGCGCCTGCTGCGTCAACAACACGACGATTTCTGCACGGTATGCCTTTTTTACATGGCTGGTGTAGCCGGGATAGGCAATACCGGCCAGCAACGCGATGATCGCCACGGCGATCAGTAACTCGATCAGGGTAAACCCCCTGCTATCCATGCCCATTTACACGCTCCCTAGTGCAATTGCCGCCACAGGACCCGCCGATACTGCGCGTCCTCCCCCTCTCCCACCTGCGCGTACATGGCCTCCAGCACGGTACGCACCTGTCCACTGATCCCCACGGCCGTGACCCGATACAGCGGCGCCGCGGCCTGGGGCAGCAGATGCGGCAACCCCGTTGCCGGCCCAAGCGACTGAACCCCATAGAAACCGTTCGTCATGGCAAGCCACTTCACTGCCGAAACAGGATGGGTCCCAGGCCCCGTCACTGAAGCCGACTCACGCGGTGGCCCACAGGTGATGACCGATGCGCACACCGGCAACGCGGCAGCGGCTCGACGCAGGCTCGACTCACCCACTCTCAGGCCGCTTTCGGCACTTTGCAGCGATTGATTGCGATGCCACGCACTGCCCGCGCTTTTCTGCTGCGACACAGCGTCCTGCATCGACGACAGGCCGGCCAGTGACAACAGCAGCAGGAATACCAGGCTGATCATTAACGCCATGCCCTTCTGCCGATGATCAATTGCGCACATACGCCCCCTATCCCAGCCGATTACGCAGCGCCGCAACGACGCTGTAGGTCTGGTTTTTCACGCGCCCGGTGGGGTCCTGCAGTGTCAGGCGGATACGCACGCTACGGATCAACGACTCGTCCGCCGGGCTCTGTTCATAACGCACAACATGGCGCGACTCGGATCGAGCGGCCACGCCAAAGCTCAAGTCGAACGCCTGCACGTTATCCACCAGCACCGTTTTCGCCGGAGCCGCCGGGGTGCTGACCTTCAATTGGCTCGACTCAAAGGTGTAGGTCAATTGCCGTATCGCGAAACGTATCTGCCCTGGGGCTAACGAAGGCGGTGCACCGGCAAAGGCTTGCGCATGGCCGGAACAGTCGGACAGCACCGTCCAATCCGGCAGGCCGTTGCCCTCTCCCACATCGGCCGTCACCAACGTCAGCGACTTCGAGCCTCCCGTCGCACGCCAACTGATCGGCCGATCAAACGCCACCGGCGCATTGTCGACAAACGCCGTGGCCTGGCAGCCAAACATGCCCACCTGCCGAATATCCTGAATCATTTTGCCGAGCACGAAGCGTGCATCATCCTGCAGCAGCATTGCCGCCTGCTGGCTGGCCTGGGACGCTCGAGCACTGATCGCCACATGGCTGACACCCAGGGTCAGCAGCAGGCCGACTGCCAACGCCAGCAGCATCTCCACCAGGCTGAAACCTCGAACAGCGCGATTCATCGGGTCACGTCCGCGTCGCCGCTGATGCGGCTGGTCAGGGTGAAGGTTTGCCGTGCCCCCTGGATGTTCGAGCCCCGCGTGTCATCCCAACTGAGACTGACGGTCACATCGCTACCGCGAATGGCGACCGCGCCTTTGGCACTTTCACCGGCAAACTCGGTGATGTTGGCGTCGAAATCATGCAAGTCGAGGTCACGCACACTGGCGCTCGAGCTGGCCGGTGGCGCGTGCTCGGTGCGCGCCCATGCGTAATCAGCCCCGGCATTGGCGCGCATGCGGTCCAGCATGTCGTAGGCGATAAAGCTGGCCTGACTGATCATGCGTGCACTGTCGGTGTACTTGAGCGCGTTGAGCTGGACCACCGCCGCGCCCAGCAGGCCGACGGCGAGTATGAGCATCGCCACCAGCACTTCGATCAAGGTCATGCCCGCTTGGCACTTGGGGCAAAAGGGAGTTGGGCAGCCAGGCATTTACCGTCGTTATCCATGTCGAGGGCCGAAAACAAGCAGGAAGATCCTGCGGTGCGACCCAAGACTAGCGGCGCTTTTCGAACCCCGCCGCTGCCGGAACAAAGGGAAATACTTTGGACATGAAGGCCATCATTCAGCGCACGGACTGGCGCGCTATACCTGAACAGGCAACCTCACTACCCATCGCGTCCACGGAGGGACGACTTATGAAACAGCGAGGCTTTACCCTGATCGAACTGCTGCTCGGGTTAATCATGAGCGGCATCCTGGCGCATTTGGCCGTGCCGAGCTTCAAGGGCTTGCTGGAGTCCCGGCACCGCCAGGACGCCGCGCAATCCCTGGCCAGCGGCATGCGCTACGCGCGCACCGAGGCCATCGCACGGAATCGGCCAGTGATCATTCACGCCGTGGACGACGACTGGAGCCGTGGATGGCGCGTGGTAGTGGACATGAGCGGACGCGGCTATAAGGACGACGATAATCCGGTGCTGCGGGTACGCCAGGACGGCGCACGCGTGCCGATGGTAGGTAACAGCCCGGTCAGAAGCCAGGTGCGTTTCAGTGGGATGGGCGAGCCGGTCTTCGCCGGCGGGGGATTTCGTGCTGGCACTGTGCATGTATGCGACGCGGATCAGGCGCTGAGCCTGTATCAGGTGGTGCTGGCGCCCAGCGGACGCATCAGCCTGCGCAGCGACAGGGCCGAGCAGGCGTTGTGCCGGAGTGGCTCCGGCACCCTGGCAATCAGAGCAGCGAGCGAACCCGCAGCTCCTTGGGCATGGAGAAAGTGATGTTTTCTTCACGACCGGCCAACTCGTCGGCACCGGTGGCACCCCAGGCGTGCAGTTGCTGGATCACGCCGCGCACCAGCACTTCCGGAGCCGAGGCGCCAGCGGTGATGCCGATGCGCTCGACACCGTCGAACCAGCTGCGCTGCAGGTCTTCGGCGCCGTCGATCAGATACGCCGGTGTCGCCATGCGCTCAGCCAGCTCGCGCAAGCGGTTGGAGTTGGAGCTGTTGGGGCTGCCGACCACCAATACCACATCGCATTCGTCGGCCAGTTGCTTGACCGCATCCTGGCGGTTCTGCGTGGCGTAGCAGATGTCGTCCTTGCGCGGGCCGCCAATGGCCGGGAAGCGGGTGCGCAAGGCATCGATCACACGGCTGGTGTCGTCCATGGACAACGTTGTCTGGGTCACGAAAGCCAAACGCTCGGGATTCTGCACCTGCAAGCTGGCGACGTCTTTTTCGTCTTCCACCAGATAAATGGAGCCGCCGTTAGTGGCGTCATACTGGCCCATGGTGCCTTCGACTTCCGGGTGACCGGCATGGCCGATCAGGATGCATTCACGGCCGTCGCGGCTGTAGCGCGCCACCTCGATGTGCACCTTGGTGACCAGCGGGCAGGTGGCGTCGAATACTTTAAGGCCCCGCCCCGCCGCTTCGGTGCGCACGGCCTGGGAAACCCCGTGGGCGCTGAAGATGACGATTACGTCGTCCGGCACCTGGTCAAGCTCTTCGACAAAAATGGCACCGCGTGCGCGCAGGTCTTCGACCACGAATTTGTTGTGGACGACCTCATGACGCACGTAAATCGGTGGCCCGAAGACTTCCAGGGCGCGGTTGACGATTTCGATCGCCCGGTCCACGCCGGCACAGAAGCCACGGGGGTTGGCGAGTTTGATTTGCATGCTGTGCCTCGTGTCTTGCAGCCAGTTTGAGTCAGGTGTTGACGCTGGCCGAACTGCCTGTGGAGATCAAAGGTGGGAGGGGGCTTGCTCCCGATGGCGGTGCGTCAGTCAATTTTTTCATACCTGACCCACCACTATCGGGAGCAAGCCCCCTCCCACATTTAGTTACAGCGCTTTAACGTCGATGATTTCAACGTCGAACGTCAAGGTTTTACCGGCCAACGGGTGGTTGAAGTCGATGGTCACTTGCGCGTCATCGAAGGTTTTGACCACGCCGGGCAATTCGGTATTGGCCGCATCATTGAAGATCACCAGCAAACCTTCCGACAGGTCCATGTCCTGGAACTGCGAACGCGGGATGATCTGCAGGTTTTGCGGGTTGGGCTGGCCAAAGGCGTTTTCCGGCAGGATCTGCAGGGTGCGCTTGTCGCCGGCCTTGAACCCGAACAGGGCCGCTTCAAAACCCGGCAGCAGGTTGCCGTCGCCGACCTTGAAGGTCGCCGGGGCCTTGTCGAAGGTGCTGTCGACGGTGTCGCCATTTTCCAGGCGCAGTGCGAAGTGCAAGGTAACTTGGGTGTTCTGGCCGATGCGTTGATCAGTCATTGACGGGCTCCCCGGTCTTCTTGCTCTTGAACATATCCAGCGCGAGCATGATGGCACCGACGGTGATGGCGCTGTCAGCAAAGTTGAACGCCGGGAAATAGTGGCGGTTCTGCCAATGCACCAGGATAAAGTCGATCACATGGCCGAGGGCAATGCGGTCGTACAGATTGCCCAGCGCGCCACCCAGCACCAGCGCCAGGGCGACGGCCAGCCAGGTGTCATCACGGCCCAGACGCTTGAGCCACACTACCAGCACCGCACTGACCACCACGGCGATCAGGGCGAACAGCCAGCGTTGCCAACCGCCGCTGTCAGCCAGGAAGCTGAAGGCGGCGCCGGTGTTGTAGGCCAGGGTCCAGCTGAAGTAATCCGGGATCACCACGATTTGCTGGAACATTTCCAGGGAGCCTTCGAAATGAGCTTTGCTGACCTGGTCGATGACCAGCACCAGCAAGCTCAATACGAGCCAGCCCAGGCGTCCGAAACGGCTGGTTGCCTCAGGCATAGTGGCGTACCTCGCCACTGCCTGTGATGTTGTCGACGCAACGACCGCAGATTTCCGGATGCTCCGGATTCACGCCGACATCTTCGCGGCAGTGCCAGCAACGGGCGCACTTGGGGAAGGCCGACTTGACCACTTTGAGCTTGAGGCCCGGCACTTCGGTGGGGACCGCGTCTGCCGGGGCCTGGGCGAACGGTGCCAGGCTCGCGGTGGAAGTGATCAGCACGAAGCGCAGTTCGTTGCTCAGCTTGCTCAGGTCGGCGGTCAGGCCTTCCTCGGCAAACAGGGTGACTTCGGCTTGCAGGTTGCCACCGACGGCCTTGGCCGCACGCTGGACTTCCAGCTCCTTGTTCACCGCGACCTTGACGGCCATCACGCCTTCCCAGTACTCGCGGCCCAGTTCGAAGTCGGCCGGCAGTTCGGTCAGGCCTTCGTACCAGATGTTGAGCATCACGGACTCGTTACGCTCGCCCGGCAGGTATTCCCACAGTTCGTCGGCGGTGAACGCAAGGATCGGCGCGATCCAGCGCACCAGCGCTTCGCTGATGTGGTACAGCGCAGTCTGCGCCGAGCGGCGCGCCGTGCTGTTGGCGGCGGTGGTGTACTGGCGGTCCTTGATGATGTCGAGGTAGAAACCACCCAGCTCCTGCACGCAGAAGTTGTGGATCTTCGAGTAGACGTTCCAGAAACGGTATTCGCCGTAGTGTTCCTGCAACTCGCGCTGCAGCAACAGGGTACGGTCCACAGCCCAACGGTCCAGGGCCAGCATGTCCTCGGCCGGCAGCAGGTCGGTGGCCGGGTTGAAGCCGGTCAGGTTGGACAGCATGAACCGTGCGGTATTGCGGATGCGCCGGTAGGCATCGGCGCTGCGCGCCAGGATCTGCTCGGAAACAGCGATCTCGCCCGAGTAGTCGGTCGACGCTACCCACAGACGCATGATGTCGGCGCCCAGGGTGTCGTTGATCTTTTTCGGCTCGATCACGTTTTTGAGCGACTTGGACATCTTGCGGCCCGTCTCGTCGACGGTGAAGCCGTGGGTCAGCAGCTCGCGGTACGGCGCGTGGTTGTCGATGGCGCAACCGGTCAGCAATGACGAGTGGAACCAGCCACGGTGCTGGTCGGAACCTTCCAGGTACAGGTCGGCACGCGGGCCGGTCTCGTGGCCCATCGGGTGCGAACCGCGCAGCACGTGCCAGTGGGTGGTGCCGGAATCGAACCACACGTCGAGAGTGTCGCTGATCTTGTCGTACAGCGGCGCTTCGTCGCCCAACAGCTCGGCAGCGTCCATCTTGAACCAGGCTTCGATGCCTTCCTGTTCGACGCGCTGGGCCACGACTTCCATCAGTTCGACGGTGCGCGGGTGCAGTTCGCCGCTTTCCTTGTTGAGGAAGAACGGGATCGGCACGCCCCAGTTGCGCTGGCGGGAGATGCACCAGTCCGGACGGTTGGCGATCATCGAGTGCAGACGCGCCTGGCCCCAGGCGGGGACAAACTGGGTGTCTTCGATGGCGCTGATTGCGCGCTTGCGCAGGGTGTCGCCGCTGACAGGCTCTTTATCCATGCCGATAAACCACTGCGCGGTGGCGCGGTAGATCAGCGGGGTCTTGTGGCGCCAGCAGTGCATGTAGCTGTGCTTGATGGTTTCAGTGTGCAGCAGCGCACCGACTTCCGTCAGTTTTTCGATGATCGGTTCGTTGGCCTTGAAGATGAACTGGCCGCCGAAGAACTCCAGGGACGGCGCATAGACGCCGTTGCTCTGTACCGGGTTGAGGATCTCGTCGTTGACCATGCCATAAGCCTTGCAGGTCACGAAGTCGTCCACGCCGTAAGCCGGCGCGGAGTGCACCACGCCAGTACCCGAACCCAGCTCGACATACTCGGCCAGATACACCGGCGACAGGCGGTCATAGAACGGATGGCGGAAATTGATCAGCTCCAGCGCGGAGCCGGTGGCGGTGGCGATCACCGACCCTTGCAGTTCGTAGCGCGCCAGGCACGCCTCGACCATTTCCTCGGCCAGCACCAGCAGGCGATCACCCACATCCACCAGGGCATAGGTGAACTCCGGGTGAACGTTCAACGCCTGGTTGGCCGGGATGGTCCACGGGGTGGTGGTCCAGATCACGATGGCCGCCGGCTTGCTGAGGCTCGCCAGGCCGAACGCCTGGGCCAGTTTGGCTTCATCGGCGATCGGGAAGGCCACGTCGATGGTCGAAGACTTCTTCTCTTCGTACTCGACTTCCGCTTCGGCCAGCGCCGAACCGCAGTCGAAGCACCAGTTCACGGGCTTGAGGCCCTTGAACACGAAACCGCCCTTGACGATTTCGGCCAAGGCGCGAATTTCACCGGCCTCGTTCTTGAAGTTCATGGTCTTGTAGGGGTTGTCCCACTCGGCCAGTACCCCCAGGCGGATGAATTCGGACTTCTGCCCTTCGATCTGCTCGGTGGCATAGGCACGGCACAGCTCGCGGGTTTTATCGGCGCCCAGGTTCTTGCCGTGGGTCACTTCGACCTTGTGTTCGATCGGCAGGCCGTGGCAGTCCCAACCCGGGACATACGGCGCATCGAAGCCCGACAGGGTCTTGGAGCGCAGGATCATGTCCTTGAGAATCTTGTTCAGCGCATGACCGATGTGAATCGTGCCGTTGGCATAAGGAGGGCCGTCGTGCAGGACGAATTTCGGACGATCCTTGCCAATTTCGCGCAACTTACCGTACAGGCCAATACTGTCCCAGCGCTGCAGGATCTGCGGTTCGCGCTGTGGCAGGCCGGCCTTCATTGGGAAGGCGGTGTCCGGAAGGTTTAGCGTGGCTTTATAGTCGGTCATTTAAGGCTCTTCGGTTAGCGATGGGCGCTAGGTGCGGCTAGTGCACGGGCGGCGGCGACATCCGCATTGATCGCCGTTTTCAATGCCTCAAGCGAGGCGAAGCGCTGCTCTTCACGCAGCTTCTGGTGGAAAACCACCGTAATGCGCCGGTCGTATAAATCGCCGGCAAAATCCAGCAGATGAACTTCCAGGTGGGCCTTGCCATCACCTGCAACCGTGGGCCTGACGCCTATGTTGGCGACTCCCGGCCACGATTGGCCGTCGATGTCCACGCCAACCAGATAGACCCCGGTCAGCGGCACACGGCGGCGCTTGAGTTGCACGTTGGCCGTTGGCGTGCCCAGTTGGCGCGCCAGCTTCTGACCGTGCAGGACCCGCCCGGCAATGCGGAACGGGCGACCGAGCAAACGCTCGGCGAGGGCAAAGTCGGCAGCGGCCAGGGCGTTACGCACCTGGGTGCTGCTCACGCGCAGGCCGTCCAGTTCGACGGTTTGCGCGGCTTCAACGGTGAATCCCTGATTGACGCCGGCGTGTTGCAGGAAATCGAAATCGCCCACGCGGTCGCAGCCAAAACGGAAGTCGTCGCCGACCTCCAGGTGCTGCACGCCCAGGCCGTCGACGAGGATACGGTCGACGAATTCAGCAGCGCTGAGGCTTTGCAAGCGCTGATTGAAGGCCAGGCAGAGCACGCGGTCGACGCCTTCTTCGGCCAGCAACTGCAGCTTGTCGCGCAAACGCGCCAGACGCGCAGGCGCTGTATCGGGGCTGAAGAACTCCCGCGGCTGTGGTTCAAAAATCACCACGCAGCTGGGCACGCCCAGCTCGACAGCACGCTCACGCAGCCGGGCCAGGATAGCCTGGTGACCACGGTGAACACCGTCAAAGTTGCCAATAGTGGCGACGCAGCCCCGATGCTCGGGGCGCAGGTTGTGGAGACCTCGAACCAGCTGCATAACGCGCTTCTTGCTCATAAAGTGGTCGATTATAACCACACCCGGCCCCGGACGACAGGCAACAGCGCAGGCCAAATGGGTCGAATCGATAAAACAGCTGTTTTATCGCGGCAAACTCTCTATTGCAGGGACTTGCGATTGAAATCGCGCAAGCGGAAACCCTGCAGCAGCAACATCCCGAAGTACACCACCACCCCGGCCACCACCAATACGCCAAGGCGCATGAAGCGCTCCAGCATGAAGCCCTGGTCCCACGCCGGCATGAAGTGCATCAGCCCGAGCAGCACCGCCGACATCACCACCACCGCCACCAGCAGCTTGAGCGCAAACAGGCCCCAGCCCGGTTGCGGCTGATACATCTGCTGCTTGCGCAACTGGTAGAACAACAGGCCTGCGTTGATGCAGGCACCTGCGCTGATGGCCAGGGCCAGGCCGGCATGGGCCAGCGGGCCGATAAACACCAGGTTGAGCAGTTGCGTGACGACCAGCGTGAAGATGGCGATTTTCACCGGCGTGCGGATATTCTGCTGGGCATAGAAGCCTGGTGCCAGCACCTTGATCACGATGATGCCGAGCAGGCCCACCGAATAGGCGATCAGTGCGCGCTGGGTCATCAAGGCGTCATGCGCGTCGAATTGGCCGTACTGGAACAGTGAGACGGTCAATGGTTCGGCCAGGATTCCCAGGGCCAGGGAGCACGGCAGCACCAGCACGAAACACAGGCGCAGGCCCCAATCGAGAATGCGCGAGTACTCCTGGCGATCCTTGCTGGCGTAAGTGCGCGCCAGGGTCGGCAACAGAATCGTGCCCAGCGCCACGCCGAGCACGCCGGAGGGAAGCTCCATCAGACGATCGGCGTAGTACATCCATGACACCGAGCCCGAGACCAGCAGCGAGGCGAACGCGGTGTTGATGATCAGAGAGATCTGGCTCACCGACACGCCAAGGATCGCCGGCAGCATATTGCGCATGACGCGCCAGACGCCGGTGTCCTTGAGATTCAGGCGCGGCAGCACGAGCATGCCGATTTTTTTCAGGTGCGGCAGCTGGTAAAGCAGCTGCGCCAGGCCACCGGCGAGGACAGCCCAGCCGAGCGCCATGACCGGCGGGTCGAAGTAGGGCGTGAGGAACAGCGCGAAAATAATCATGCTGACGTTGAGCAGGGTCGGCACGAACGCCGGCACCGAAAAGCGGTTCCAGGTGTTGAGGATAGCGCCGGCCAGGGACGACAGCGAGATCAGCAATATATAAGGAAAGGTCACGCGCAGCAGATCGGTGGTCAGCGCGAATTTTTCCGGGGTATTGGCAAAGCCGGGGGCCGTGGCCCAGATCACCCAGGGCGCGGCGAGCATGCCCAGGATCGTTACCAGCATCAGCACGAGGGTCAGCAGGCCTGAGACGTAGGCAATAAAGGTGCGGGTGGCCTCCTCGCCCTGCTGGGTTTTGTATTCGGCCAGGATCGGCACGAACGCCTGGGAAAATGCACCCTCGGCAAAGATCCGTCGCAGCAGGTTGGGCAGTTTAAAGGCGATGAAGAACGCATCCGTGGCCATGCTGGCGCCGAAAATGCGCGCCAGCAGGGTGTCGCGCACAAACCCCAAAACCCGGGAGATCATCGTGATAGAGCTGACGGCAGCCAACGATTTGAGCAGATTCATTGAAAGAGTTTGCGCCTATAGATAAAGAGCAGGCGAACTAAGCGCCTACTTATGCGATACTGCGCGCCTGCAACAGCACAGCGCCAAAGCTCGCGAGTTTACAGGTCAAGCGCCGGAAATAAATCACCCGCCTCTTCAGATCGACCACTCAGCAGTTCGCATCAGCCGCCCTTGACAACCCGTCAAGTCATCGGCATGATTCGCGGCCTATTTTGTTTGCTATTTCCTAAAAAGTCTTTCGAGGAGCTCGACGGTGGCCAACACACCTTCCGCCAAAAAACGTGCAAAACAGGCTGAGAAGCGTCGCAGCCACAACGCCAGCCTGCGTTCCATGGTTCGTACCTACATCAAGAATGTAGTTAAAGCCATCGACACCAAAGACGCTGAAAAAGCTCAAGCAGCCTACGTTCTGGCTGTGCCGGTTATCGACCGTATGGCTGATAAAGGCATCATCCACAAGAACAAGGCCGCTCGCCACAAGAGCCGCCTGAATGGCCACATCAAGGCTCTGAGCGTTCCTGCTGCAGCCTGAGTGGTAACAACTGCACACGCGACGTCAGTTGCGTAACAGTTAGAAAATGCCCCGTATCGAAAGGTCCGGGGCATTTTTGTGTGTGCCTGAAAATCACCACAGCTCCACCTGTGAGAGGTGGCTTGCTCCCGATGCCGGAGGATCAGTCACCAGATGCGCTGACTGACCCTCCGCAATCGGGAGCAAGCCCCCTCCCACATTTGGATCGCGTACATTCTCAGGACAAAAAAAACGCCCCGAACCAGTCGGGGCGTTTTTGCTGCCAGCTGATTAACGCATCAATCAGTGCTGGTGACCGCCTTCGCCGTGAACGTGGCCGTGAGCCACTTCTTCCTGGGAAGCGTCGCGGATGGCCACGATCTTCACCTGGAAATTCAGACGCTGGCCAGCCAGCGGGTGGTTACCGTCGACGGTGACGTCATCGCCGTCCAGGTCGCGGATGGTGACGATCTGCATCTGGCCATCCGGCGCTGAAGCGTGGAACTGCATACCCACTTCCAGCTCGTCGACACCTTCGAACATGCTGCGGCTCAGGGTGCTGACCAGTTCGGCGGAGTATTCGCCGTAGGCATCTTCAGGTTCTACGGCAACGGTCAGCTCATCACCCACCTCTTTGCCTTCCAGAGCCTTTTCCAGGCCTGGGATGATGTTACCTGCGCCTTGCAGGTAGACCAGCGGCGCGCCGCCGGCGGAGCTGTCGATGACCTCACCAGCGTCGTTGGTCAGGGTATAGTCAATGGAGACAGCCTTGTTGGCGGCGATCGGCATGGGGCGAGACCTTTTGCAGAAGAATGAAGAACGGACAAGTCTAAACAAGGATTTGCCCGAAAGCGAACAGAACCCGGACGGACGGGACCGAATAACGATAACCTTGGCACCTGATTTACGGTAGACGCTCACGCATAAAGCGCCACCCAAGCCATGCACCTCCAGAGAATTCGCATGCAGACTTTTTTTATCGCGCCCACCGATTTTGGTGTGGGTCTGACCTCCATCAGCCTCGGGCTGGTGCGCACCCTCGAGCGGGCCGGGCTCAAAGTCGGCTTCTTCAAGCCGATCGCCCAGCCGCACCCGGGCGACACCGGCCCTGAACGCTCCACCGAGCTGGTCGCCCGCACCCATGGCCTGAAACCACCGCAACCGCTGGGCCTGGCCCATGTGGAACGCATGCTCGGCGACGGTCAGCTGGATGAGCTGCTCGAAGAAATCATCACCCTTTACCAGCAGGCTGCCGTGGGCAAGGACGTGCTGATTGTCGAAGGCATGGTGCCGACCCGTAGCGCCAGTTACGCGGCGCGGGTCAACCTGCACCTGGCCAAGAGCCTGGATGCCGAAGTGATCCTGGTGTCGGCCCCGGAAAACGAAGTGCTCACCGAACTCTCCGGCCGCGTCGAATTGCAGGCCCAGCTGTTTGGCGGGCCGAAAGACCCGAAAGTGCTCGGCGTGATCCTCAACAAGGTGCGCACCGATGAAAGCATGGAAGCCTTCTCGGCGCGCCTTAAAGAGCACTCGCCTTTATTACGCAGCGGTGATTTCCGCCTTCTGGGCTGCATTCCCTACCAACCCGAACTCAACGCCCCGCGTACCCGCGACGTGGCCGACCTGATGGGCGCGCAGGTGCTCAACGCCGGCGATTACGAAACCCGGCGCATGACCAAGATCATCATCTGCGCCCGCACCATGCGTAACACCGTGGAGCTGCTCAAGCCCGGCGTGCTGGTGGTGACCCCCGGTGATCGCGACGACATCATCCTCGCGGTGAGCCTGGCCGCCATCAACGGCGTGCCGCTGGCCGGCTTGCTGCTGACCAGCGACACCCTGCCCGACCCACGCATCATGGATTTGTGCCGGGGCGCCTTGCAGGCCGGGCTGCCGGTGCTGTCGGTGAGCACCGGCTCCTACGACACGGCCAACCAGCTCAACAGCTTGAACAAGGAAATCCCCATCGACGACCGCGAGCGCGCCGAGATCATCACCGATTTCGTCGCCAGCCACCTCGATGCGCGCTGGCTGCACCAACGGTGCGGCACGCCACGGGAGATGCGCCTGTCGCCGGCGGTGTTCCGCTACCAGTTGATCCAGCGCGCCCAGGCCGCCAACAAGCGCATCGTATTGCCCGAAGGCAGCGAGCCACTGACCGTGCAGGCCGCCGCCATCTGCCAGGCGCGGGGCATCGCCCGCTGCGTGTTGCTGGCCAAACCTGCGGATGTGGAAGCGGTGGCTCGTGCCCAGGGCATCGAACTGCCCGCCGGCCTCGAGATTCTCGACCCGGACCTGATTCGCCAACGCTATGTCGAACCGATGGTGAAGCTGCGCAAGAGCAAGAGCCTGAACGCACCGATGGCCGAGCAGCAACTGGAAGACACCGTGGTGATCGCCACCATGATGCTCGCGCTGGATGAAGTCGACGGCCTGGTCTCCGGCGTGATTCACTCCACCGCCAACACCATCCGTCCCGCCCTGCAGTTGATCAAAACCGCACCGGGCTGCACGCTGGTGTCGTCGGTGTTCTTCATGCTGTTTCCCGAGCAGGTGCTGGTGTACGGCGACTGCGTGATGAACCCGCACCCAAGTGCGGCGGAGCTGGCGGAAATCGCCCTGCAAAGCGCCGACTCGGCGGCCGCGTTCGGCATTACCCCGCGAGTGGCGATGATCAGCTACTCCAGCGGCGACTCGGCCAGCGGCGAAGAAGTGGAGAAAGTCCGCGAAGCCACCCTGCTCGCCCAAGAACAGCAAAGCGCGCTGCTGATCGACGGCCCGCTGCAATATGACGCCGCCGCCAACGAAGCGGTGGCCCGGCAACTGGCGCCCAACAGCCAGGTGGCCGGCAAGGCCACGGTGTTCGTGTTCCCTGACCTGAATACCGGCAACACCACCCACAAGGCCGTGCAACGCAGCGCTGATTGCGTGAGCCTGGGGCCGATGCTTCAGGGCCTGCGCAAACCGGTCAACGATCTGCCGCGCGGCGCGCAGGTGGACGATATCGTGTACACCATCGCACTGACTGCGATCCAAGCCGCCAACCGACCTATGGATATCTGAATGCTGGATTTTCTGCCTGCTGCCGTGCGCGGGGTGATTGCTTCCCTGCTGCTGGCGTTGAATACGATCCTGTTGTGTTCGTTCCTGTTTATCGTCGCGCTGTTCAAAGCGCTGCCCTTCGCCAAGCGTTTCAGCGAATGGCTGATGAACCACACGCATGAAGCCTGGGTGACCAACAACAAGGGCTGGATGAACCTGGTGCGCCGCACGCGCTGGCACCTGAGCGGCCTTGAGGGCCTGGACTACCAGCACTCGTACCTGGTGACCAGCAACCACCAGAGCTGGGTCGATATCATGGTGCTGCAATACGTGTTGAATCGGCGGATTCGCCCGCTGAAGTTCTTTCTCAAGCAGGAGCTGATCTGGGTGCCGGTGATTGGTCTGGCCTGGTGGGCACTGGGCTTTCCGTTCATGAAGCGCTACACCAAGGCTTACCTGGAAAAGCACCCGGAGAAGAAAGGCAAGGACCTGGAAACCACCCGCAGGACCTGTGCGAAGTTTCGTCACAATCCGGTGGGGATTTTCAATTTTGCCGAAGGCACGCGGTTTACACCGGGCAAGCATGCCCAGCAGAAATCGCCGTTTCGCTATCTGCTCAAGCCCAAGGCTGGCGGGATCGCGTTTGTGCTGGATGCGATGGGTGAACAGCTCAAGTCACTGGTCAATGTGACTATTCATTATCCTGGCGGGCGTCCGGGGTATTGGGATTTGCTGTGCGGGAATGTGAAGGATGTTGTTGTGCACTTTGAAGAGGTGCAGATCCCGGCCGGGTTTATCGGCAAGAATTATGAGCAGGATGGCGAGTATCGGCTGGCGTTCCAAGGGTGGATCAACCAGCTGTGGGAAGACAAGGATGCGCTGCTGGACAGGCTGCACACCGATTTCCCAGCTAAAAGATGACCAAAATGTGGGAGGGGGCTTGCTCACGATAGCAGTGGATCAGTGACAGATGTACTGCCTGACACACCGCCATCGGGAGCAAGCCCCCTCCCACATTTTTAGATCGCGCCGCGCTGACGCAACAGCTCCAGCACCTGCTTGACGCTGTCTTCCAGTGACACGGCCTGGGTGTCGATCACCAGATCGGCGTTCAACGGCACGTCGTACGGGAAGGACTCACCGGGGATGTTGTCCCCGCCCGCCGCGTACAAGCCTTGCGGATCACGCTCGGCACACACCAGCGGCGACGCCTGTACATACACGGTCAGCAAGCGGTCACTGCCGATCAGCGCCTTGGCCTGTTCACGGCCTTCGGCATCCGGGGCGACAAACGCGGCCAGGGTCAGCAGACCGGCTTCGTTGAACTGGCGCGCCACATGGGCGGCGCGACGCCAGTTCTCGGTGCGACCGGCGCGGTCCTGCGGCAAGCCCTTGTTCAGGTCGTGACGCAGGTTCTGGCCATCCAGCACGAACACCGCGCGCCCCATGTCGAACAGCTTGCGCTCGACCGCATAGGCCAGCGTGCTCTTGCCGGCGCCGGAGAGGCCGCTGAACAACACGGTGGCCGGCTGCTGGCCGAAGCGCTGGGCGCGTTCTTCGGTGCCCACGTGGGCGAGGCTGCCGTGTTGCGCCGCGCCGCCATGACCGACCGGTGGCGCGATGATCATGCCCGCCGCCACGGTGCCGTTGGTCAAGCGGTCGATAACGATAAACGCGCCGGTGGTGCGGTTGCTGTCGTAACCGTCCAGGGCGATGGCGGCGTCGAGGCTGACCTTGACCCGGCCAATCTCGTTCAACTGCAGGGAACTGGCCGGGCCTTCGGCCAGTGTGTTCACGTCCACACGGTGCACGATGCTGGTGATGGAACCCGGCACGTAGCTGGTGGCGCGCTTGATGTCGTATTTCTTGCCCGGCAGCATCGGCTCTTCGGCCATCCACACCAGCATGGCGTCGAAGGCGTCGGTCACTTGCGGCACGTTGCCGGCGTGTACCAGCAGGTCGCCACGGGAGATATCGATTTCGTCTTCCATGGTCAGCGTCACGGCCTGGCCGGGGCCTGCCTGCTCCAGTTCACCCTCAAAGGTGACGATGGATTTGACGCGGCTGCTTTTACCGGACGGCAGCACCACGATCTCGTCACCCTTGTGCACGATGCCGCTGGCCAGGGTGCCGGCGAAACCACGGAAGTTCAGGTTTGGACGGTTGACGTACTGCACCGGGAAACGCAGGTCGGTGTAGTTGCGATCGTTGGCGATCTCGACGGTTTCGAGAATCTCCATCAGCGACTGCCCGGTGTACCAGGGCGAACGCTCGCTCTTGTTCACCACGTTGTCGCCCTTGAGCGCCGACATTGGCACGAAAGCCAGGGTGCTGGGCTTGAAGGCGATACCGTCGGCGAACTTCAGGTAATCGGCCTTGATCTGCTCGAATACGCTTTGGTCGAAGCCATTGATGTCCATCTTGTTGACGGCCACCACGATGTGTTTGATGCCCAGTAACGAGGCGATGAAGCTGTGGCGACGGGTCTGGGTCTGCACGCCATAGCGGGCATCGATCAGGATGATCGCCAGGTCACAGGTGGAGGCACCGGTGGCCATGTTGCGGGTGTACTGCTCATGCCCCGGGGTGTCGGCAATGATGAATTTGCGCTTGGCGGTGGAGAAGTAGCGGTAGGCAACATCGATGGTGATGCCCTGCTCGCGCTCGGCCTGCAAGCCGTCGACCAGCAAGGCCAGGTCGATGTCATCGCCGGTGGTGCCAGACTTCTTCGAATCGCGGGTGATGGCTTCCAGGTGATCTTCGTAGATCATCTTGGAGTCGTGCAGCAGGCGCCCGATCAGGGTGCTCTTGCCGTCGTCGACGTTGCCGCAGGTCAGGAAGCGCAACATCTCTTTGCGCTCGTGCTGGCCCAGGTAAGCGAGGATGTCCTCGCTGATCAAATCAGATTGATGGCTCATTGGGTTCAAGCTCCAAGCTGTAAGCTTCAAGCGGCAAGCTTGTCGGCGTACAGCTAGTCAGAAATTTTGTTGATCAGGCCGCAGAGCATTTTTGACAGCTCGCGAGTTTCTGTAATCCAGTTGTCAGCCAGCGGCTGGGCGATGTAAGCAACGTCACTACCAATGAGAATTTGTGTCCGTAACTCTCCACAGGAAGCCTTAGCAATCCAAAGAAAACGGATCTTTTCTTTGGCACTGCAACGCTCCATGCCTTCGGCAATATTGGAGGGTATTGAGAGTGCCGAGCGAGTAATCTGGTCTTTGAAGCCAAAATCCTTGCATCGCGCAAACTCTCGATAGATTCCCACCGCCAAACCCTTGCTTCTTTGCCAAACAAGCAACTTCTCGAAGTCCATTACGAGTCACTCAATCGCGGCTCGCAACAACCGGCTGCAAGCACCAAACCACAAAGCTACGCATACCGCCTTTAACTTGCAGCTTGCCGCTTGTAACTCAAAGCTTAGAAATACCCTTGCCGTTTTTTATCTTCCATGGAGCCGGCGCCATCGTGGTCGATGACCCGGCCCTGGCGCTCGGAAGTTCGCGTCAGGAGCATTTCCTGAATGATGTCCGTCAGCGTCTCGGCTTCGGACTCCACCGCGCCCGTCAACGGGTAGCAGCCAAGGGTACGGAAACGTACTTTCTTTTTGACGATGCGGGCTTTGTCTTCGTCGGACAGGTGCTCGAGGATGCGGTCGTCGTCGATCATGATCAACGTGCCGTTCTTCTCGATCACGTCGCGCTCGGCGGCGAAGTACAGCGGTACGATCGGGATGCCTTCCAGGTAGATGTACTGCCAGATGTCCAGCTCGGTCCAGTTGGACAGCGGGAACACACGGATCGACTCGCCCTTGTTGACGTTGCCGTTGTAAACGTTCCACAGCTCGGGGCGCTGGTTTTTCGGATCCCAGCGGTGCTTGCTGTCGCGGAACGAGTACACGCGCTCTTTGGCACGGGATTTCTCTTCATCGCGACGGGCACCGCCGAACGCTGCGTCGAAACCATGCTTGTCCAGGGCCTGCTTGAGGCCCTCGGTCTTCATGATATCGGTGTGCTTGGCGCTGCCGTGGGTGAAGGGGTTGATGCCTTGCGCCACGCCGTCCGGATTGATGTGGGTGATCAGGTCCAGGCCCAGTTCTTCAACCATCTGGTCGCGGAACTTGTACATTTCCTGGAATTTCCAGCGGGTGTCGACGTGCATCACCGGAAACGGCAGTTTGCCCGGGAAGAAGGCCTTGCGTGCCAGATGCAGCATCACGGCGGAGTCTTTACCGATCGAGTAGAGCATCACCGGGTTGTCGAACTCGGCGGCGACCTCGCGGATGATGTGGATGCTTTCCGCCTCCAGCTGTTTCAGATGCGTCAGTTTGTCGACCATGGTTACTCACGGAAAAACGATCTTATGGACGGCCTGCGGGCCGTGTTCGAGCGGGGCATGCTAGCACAGCGACTTCTTCTATTCAGGGAGCCAGCTAGATCGAAACGGTATATGAATATGCCGCCGAGTTTGGCAGTGCAATGCAGTCAATGTGGGAGGGGGCTCGCTCCCACATTTGCCGCAAATTAGTGGCTTAGATTGGATTGGGGCAGTCGATGAACAGGTGTTCCAGGGCGAAGCGCCGCGCCAGGTAATCGCCCAGCGCCTGCACGCCATAGCGTTCGGTGGCGTGATGGCCGGCGGCGATGAAGCTGATGTCGTTTTCCCGCGCGCTGTGGAAGGTTTGCTCGGAGGCTTCTCCGCTCAGGTACAGGTCGACACCTGCGGCAATCGCCTGGTCGATGTAGCCCTGGCCACCCCCGGTGCACCAGCCGATACGGCGGATCATCGGGCTGCCTTCGATCAGCAACGGCTCGCGGCCCATCACGTCCTGCACACGACGGGCGAAGTCGCGGGGCGACAATGGCTCGGCCAGGGAGCCGACCAGGCCGACTACCTTGGGGTTGCCCGGGTCCAGCGGGCCTTCGACCGTGATATCCAGCTGCCGCGCCAGTTGCACGTTATTGCCGACATCGGCGTGCAGGTCCAGCGGCAGGTGGTAGGCCAGCAGGCTGATGTCGTGCTGGAGCAGGGTTTTCAGGCGGCGCTGCTTCATGCCGGTGATGCATGGGTTTTCGCCCTTCCAGAAATACCCGTGGTGCACCAGCACCAGGTCAGCGCGCGCGTCGACCGCCGCGTCCAGCAGGGCCTGGCTGGCGGTGACGCCGCTGACGATGCGCATCACCTGCGGGCGCCCTTCCACCTGCAGGCCATTGGGGCAGTAATCGGCAATTTTTGCGCTGGCGAGGTAGCGGTCCGCTTCCTCGACGAGGGTAGTAAGGGGGACGGCCATAAAAGACTCCTAAATATCCGGTTCCGAGGCGCTCGCAGCCTCGTATAATGCGCGACATTATGGGCGCTCCCCCGCCCCCTGCAACCTGTCAGGACTTACTTGATGCTCAAGGCACTGCGTTTTTTTGGATGGCCATTGCTGGCTGGCGTGCTGATCGCGACGCTGATCATTCAGCGTTTCCCCCAGTGGGTGGGCCTGCCAAGCCTTGACGTAAACCTGCAGCAGGCGCCGCAAGCCACCACCGTGGTGCAAGGCCCGGTGACGTATGCAGACGCGGTCGTCATCGCCGCTCCGGCGGTGGTCAACCTGTACACCACCAAGGTCATCAACAAGCCGGCCCATCCGCTGTTTGAAGACCCGCAATTTCGTCGCTACTTCGGCGACAACGGGCCCAAGAAACGCCGTATGGAATCGAGCCTCGGTTCCGGGGTGATCATGAGCCCCGAAGGCTACATCCTTACCAACAACCACGTGACCACCGGCGCCGACCAGATTGTGGTAGCCCTGCGTGACGGCCGCGAAACCCTGGCGCGCGTAGTGGGCAGCGACCCGGAAACCGACCTCGCGGTGTTGAAAATCGACTTGAAAAACCTCCCCGCGATCACCCTCGGCCGCTCCGACGGCCTGCGCGTGGGCGACGTGGCGCTGGCCATCGGTAACCCGTTCGGCGTGGGCCAGACCGTGACCATGGGCATCATCAGCGCCACCGGGCGTAATCAGCTGGGTCTTAACAGCTACGAAGATTTCATCCAGACCGACGCCGCCATCAACCCCGGCAACTCAGGCGGCGCGCTGGTGGACGCCAATGGCAACCTGACCGGGATCAACACGGCGATTTTCTCCAAGTCCGGCGGCTCCCAGGGCATCGGTTTTGCGATCCCGGTGAAGCTGGCGATGGAAGTGATGAAGTCGATCATCGAGCACGGCCAGGTGATTCGCGGCTGGCTGGGTATCGAAGTGCAGCCGTTGACCAAGGAGTTGGCGGAATCGTTCGGCCTCACCGGGCGCCCGGGGATCGTGGTAGCCGGGATTTTCCGCGACGGCCCGGCACAGAAAGCCGGCCTGCAGTTGGGCGACGTGATCCTCAGCATCGACGGCGCACCTGCAGGCGACGGGCGCAAGTCGATGAACCAGGTGGCGCGCATCAAGCCGACCGACAAGGTGGCGATCCAGGTAATGCGCAATGGCAAGGAGATCAAGCTGATGGCGGAAGTCGGCCTGCGTCCGCCGCCTGCGCCGGTGAAAGAAGAGGAATAAGCCGTTCAGGTGCTCCTTTCGCGAGCACCTGTAACTTTATGTTTCGCAGCAAAAACCTCTCTATTGGCATGTTATATTGTTTCAATATAGTCCTTGGAACGCTCTCTCATGTCGTCTCGAAAGTTTGCCCCCCTGGCCGGCCTCGCCCTGGGTTTGCTGCTCGATCCCGCCTACGCCGAAGAAAACACCGTGGAACTGGACACCATCAGCGTCACCGGTGATACCTATGAGTCCGCCACCAGCCCGGTCACTGGCTACCGCGCCAGCCGCTCTGCCAGCGCGACGAAAACCGACACAGCCCTGCGCGACATCCCGCAATCGATCAGCGTGATCCCCGCCACAGTGCTCAAGGACCTGGGCAGCACCAGCGTGGAACGCGCGCTGGAATTTGCCGGCGGCGTGTCCAAGCAGAACAACTTCGGCGGCCTGACCCTCTACGAATACAGCGTGCGCGGTTTCACCACCTCGGAGTTCTACCAGGACGGTTTCAGCGCCAACCGCGGCTACCCGAGCACACCGGATGCGGCCAATATCGAACGCATCGAAGTGCTCAAGGGCCCCGCCGCCAGCCTCTATGGGCGTGGCGATCCCGGCGGCACAGTGAACATCGTCACCAAAAAGCCCCAGCCCGAAGCCTTCACCACCCTGCAAACCAGCGCTGGCAGCTGGGACCGCTATCGCACCGCGCTGGACGTCAACACTCCGCTCGACGCCGAAGGCAAGGTGCTGTCACGGGTCAACCTGGCCGTGGAGGACAACCACAGCTTTCGCGATCACGTCGAGAGCAAGCGCGTGTTCGTCGCGCCCTCGTTCAGCTGGCAGCTGGACCCGGACACCAGCCTGCTGGTGGAAAGTGAATTCGTGCGCCACAGCTCCACCTTCGACCGTGGCATCGTCGCCGCCCCCGGTGTTTCGCGTTCCACCTTCCTCGGCGAGCCCAATGACGGTGACATCGACAACCACAACAACCGTATCCAGGCCACCCTCGAACACCACCTCAATGACGCCTGGAAACTGCGCCTGGCCAGCCATTACAAACAGGGCAGCCTGTGGGGCGATGCGTCGGAAAACCGCGCGCTGAATCCCGACGGCCACACCCTCAACCGTCGTTACCGCGAACGCTCCATGGGTTGGCACGACAGCATCACCCAGCTGGAGTTGCGCGGCCTGTTCGACATTGGCAGTTGGCAGCATGAGGTGCTGATCGGCACCGAATACGAGGACTACCGCAAGAAGGAACGCGTGACCGCCATCGGCGGCAGCAATTACGCCATCGACCTCTACAACCCTGTCTACGGCCAGCCCAAGCCCAATGGCCTGCGCTCCGGTACCGATTTTTTCGAACAGACCAAAAGCCACGCGCTGAACCTGCAGGACCAGATCATCTTCACCGACCGCCTGCGCGGCATGGTGGGCGCGCGTGTTGAGCATTTCGAGCAGAGCACCGACGATTTCACCCGCAACGTCACCAGCCAGCAGACCCACGACGCCCTCACCCAGCGCGCCGGCCTGCTGTATCAGCTCACGCCTGAAGTCGGAGTGTTCGCCAACGCATCCACCTCGTTCAAGCCCAACAGCGGGCTGGATGCCGGCGGCAACACGTTCAAGCCGGAAGAAGGCGTGGGTTACGAGGTGGGGATCAAGACTGAGCTGTTCGAAGACCGCCTGAGCGCCACCGTCGCCGCGTTCCATATCGAGAAGGAAAACGTGCTCGCCCTGGACCCGGCCACCAACACCAACCGCGCCATGGGCAAGGCTCGCAGCCAGGGCGTTGACCTGCAACTGAGCGGGCAACTGACCGACGCCGTGCGGGTGATCGGCGCCTACGCCTACATCGATGCCGAAGTGACCAAGGGCGACGCTACCATTCCAGCCGGCAGCCGCATTCTCGGCGTGGCCAGGCACAGCGGCAGTCTGCTGGGGGTGTATGAATTCCAGGATGGCGCGCTGCGCGGATCAGACCTGGGCGCGGCGTTTACCTACGTGGGCGATCGCTCCGGCGAGGCGGGTACCCGCTTTGAATTGCCCGCCTATCACACCGTGGATTTGCTGGCCCACTACAAGGCCAGCAAAAACGTGACCGTGGGTTTGAACCTGAACAACCTGTTCGATGAAAAGTATTACGAACGGTCCTACAGCACTTACTGGGTGAATCCGGGCGAGCCGCGCAACCTCACGGTCAGCCTGACCCTCAACCTGTAAACACAGAGCAAATATGTGCGAGGCTCCGCCAAGTCTTCGACTTAGCGCTGTCGCGCAGCAAACTGGGGCCTCTGTGGCGAGCAGGCTTGTCCTGCGTTGGGCTGCGCAGCAGCCCCAAAACCAGACGCTGAGCCGTATCAGGTACACCGCGTTTTGCTTGATTGGGGGCGCTTCGCACCCCAACGCGGGGCAAGCCCGCTCGCCACAGGAATGTGGCTGCCTGAAACTTCAGGCTTTAAAATCAATAAGTTATTTTGTGTTTGATAAGAGGGGGCTTGCTCCCGATAGCAGTGGATCAGTCACCAGATGCCGTGACTGACACCCCGCAATCGGGAGCAAGCCCCCTCCCACATTTGGAGCTGTGCCGGTTTCGATTACAGTGACACCGGCGCGCGCTCGCAGAGCGTGTTGAGCGCCGCCGCCCATTGCGGGTCATCGTTGAGACACGGCACCAGCACCAATTCCTCGCCCCCCGCTGCGCAAAACTGCTCGCGCCCGCGATCGCCGATCTCTTCCAGCGTCTCGATGCAGTCGGCCACAAATGCCGGGCACATCACCAGCAGCTTTTTCACACCCTGCTGGGCCAGCGCTTCCAGGCGCGCTTCGGTGTAGGGCTCGATCCACTTGGCGCGGCCCAGGCGCGACTGGAACGCCACCGACCACTTGCCGTCCGGCAACCCCAGCCGCTCGGCAAAATTACGCGCAACGCTGAAGCATTGCGCGCGATAACAGGTGGCGAGCACCGCAGGCGAAGCATTCCTGCAGCAATCGGCGTCCTTGAAGCAATGCTGGCCAGTGGGGTCGAGTTTGGTCAAATGGCGCTCGGGCAGCCCGTGAAAACTGAGCAACAGGTGATCGTAATCCTGCTCCACATACGCCCGCGCGCTCTGCGCCAGGGCGTCGAGGTATTCCGGCTGATCGTAGAACGGCTGCAGGATCGAGAGTTGCACCTTCAGCTGCTTCTCACGTATCACCCGCCAGGCCTCTTCAATCACGGTGGTGACCGTGCTGTCGGCAAACTGCGGGTACAACGGCGCCAGCGTTACCTTTTGGATGCCCTGCGCGGCCAGGCGCGTCAGCGTGGTTTCCAGAGACGGCTCACCGTAACGCATCGCCAGTTCGACCGGGCCCTGGGTCCATTGCCGGGTCATCTGCTCTTGCAGGCGACGGCTGAGCACCACCAGGGGCGAGCCCTCGTCCCACCAGATGGAGGCGTAGGCATGCGCCGACTGCTCGGGGCGCTTGATCAGGATCAGCGACACCAGCAGGCGCCGCACCGGCCACGGCAGGTCGATCACATAAGGGTCCATCAAAAACTGGTTGAGGTAGCTGCGCACATCGGCCACCGAAGTGGACGCGGGAGAACCCAGGTTGACCAGTAACAACGCGTGATCCGTCATGCAACTTCCTATGGCTTAAAGGCGGCTGGACAAATCGTCCAGGGCCGCATGCAACTGCGTGAACTGAAATGTAAAACCGGCGGCCAGCAGCCGTTCAGGCACGGCCTTCTGCCCGCCCAGCAGCAATCCCGACAACTCGCCCAACCCCACCTTCAACGCAAACGCCGGCATCGGCATGAAGGCCGGGCGATGCAGCACCTGGCCCAGGGTCCTGGCAAACTCGCGGTTGCGCACCGGGTGTGGCGCGCAGGCATTATAAGGACCGCTGGCGCCTTCCTTGTGCAGAAGAAAATCAATCAGGGCGATTTGGTCCTTGATGTGCACCCACGGCATCCACTGCCGCCCATTGCCGATAGGGCCCCCCAGCGCCAGTTTGAACGGCAGCAGCAGGCGCGACAAAAAGCCGCCCTCGGCCGCCAGCACCAGGCCAGTGCGCACCAGCACCACGCGCACCCCGAGGGCTTCGGCGCGCTGGGCGGTTTCTTCCCAGGCGATGCACAGCTGGCTGGGGAAATCGTCCTGCACCGGGCCACTGGCTTCGGTCAATTCGCGCTCACCACCGTCGCCGTACCAGCCCACCGCCGAACCGGAAATCAACACCGCCGGTTTCTGCGCCAGGCCTTCGATCCACGCCAGCAGGCTTTCGGTGAGGCTGATGCGACTGCTCCACAGCAACGCCTTGCGCTTGTGCGTCCACGGACGGTCGGCGATCGGCGCGCCGGCAAGGTTGACCACCGCGTCCACCTCGCCGATCACGTCCTGCAAACGGCCAACGCCCAGTACCTGGGCGCCACACAACCTGGCCACTGTTTCCGGCTGACGGCTCAAGACAGTCAGGCGATGGCCCTGGGCAAGCCAGTGGCGACACAGTTGGCGGCCGATCAAACCTGTACCGCCGGTCAGCAAAATATGCATGGGATCTTCCTCATGTAACGTTCACCGCCCGTCACTGGTCTATTTTACTAATTAGGGACAATGTTGAATTCGGACGTAACGTTGGTTAAGTCACCGACGTTAACCATAGGTCACGCCACACAATCAGGCACGCCAAAACTTATACCAAAAAACGAGATTGTACAGCTATTGGTGTCGGCGTAGGCTGTACCCAACGGTAAAACGAGGCCTCCCATGAGTGTTCCCATCGCAATCATCGGCACCGGCATCGCCGGCTTGTCCGCTGCCCGAGCGTTACGAGACGCGGGGCAGGTCGTACACCTTTTCGATAAAAGCCGCGGCAGCGGCGGCCGCATGTCCAGCAAGCGCAGCGATGCCGGCGCGCTGGACATGGGCGCGCAATACTTCACCGCCCGCGACCGCCGCTTCGTCAACGAAGTACAGCGCTGGCAGAGCAACGGTTGGGCCGAGCAGTGGAAGCCGCAGTTGTACAACTCCAAGGCCGGCCAGCTCACGCCCTCCCCCGACGAGCAGATCCGCTGGGTCGGCACACCGCGCATGAGCGCCATCACCCGTGCGCTGCTCGACGACCTGCCGGTGACATTCGGTTGCCGCATCACCGACGTATTCCAGGGCGAACAACACTGGAACCTGCTGGACGCCGACGGCGGCAACCATGGCCCGTTCAGCCACGTCATCATCGCCACGCCCGCTCCCCAGGCCACTGCGCTGCTGGCGGCCGCGCCCAAGCTGGCGAGTGCCGCTGCCGGCGTGAAGATGGACCCGACCTGGGCCATCGCCCTGGCCTTCGACAAACCTCTGGATACGCCGATGCAAGGCTGTTTCGTGCAAGACAGCCCGCTGGACTGGCTCGCGCGCAACCGCAGCAAGCCCGGGCGTGACACCACCCTCGACACCTGGGTGCTGCACGCCACCAGCGCCTGGAGCAAGGCGCACCTGGACCTGTCCAGGGAAGCCGTGATCGAACACCTGCACGGCGCCTTCGCCGAGTTGCTGCACTGCGCCATGCCGGCGCCGTCGTTCAGCCTGGCTCACCGCTGGCTCTATGCCCGCCCGTCCGGCAGCCACGAGTTCGGCGTACTGGCCGACGCCGACCTGGGCCTGTTCGTGTGCGGTGACTGGTGCTTGTCCGGCCGTGTCGAAGGCGCATGGCTCAGCGGCCAGGAAGCGGCGCGACGCCTGATCGAGCATCTGCAATGAACCGCATCAATCCGGCCAAGCTGCTGCTGTCGAAATGGACCGCGACCGCGCCGAAGAACAAGGAAAAGCATTTCCTCGTCACCGAGCTGTTTCGTGACGAGGAAAACACCGTACTGGAAATCGAACTTCAGGCAGTAATGACCCGGCGCACCCAACGCCTTGCGTGGCAAACCCTGCAAGACGCTGACCACTGGACCATGGGCTGGAAGTAACCCCCGCAGCAAAACCTATACAAAATATTTGACTTGTACACCATCAAACCTATGATGAGATTAGTTGTACAGAGCCTTAAGCCTGTACAGGATTTTTTTGCCGAGGTTTGCCCATGCCCAGCACCGCAAAACCCAGGATTGGCATCAGCGCCTGCTTGCTGGGCGAGAACGTGCGCTTCAACGGCGGACACAAACAATCCCAGCTGTGCAGCGAGACGCTCGCCGATTACTTCGACTTCGTGCCGCTGTGCCCCGAAGTCGCCATCGGCCTGGGTATCCCGCGTGAAACCATCCGCCTGGTCGGCGACGCCACCAACCCGCAGGCGGTGGGCACCGTGCACCGTGAGCTGAACGTCACCCAGCCTCTCGACGAATACGGCCAGCAGATGGCGCGTGAACACACCGACCTGTGCGGCTACATCTTCATGCAGAAGTCGCCGTCCTGCGGCCTGGAACGGGTCAAGGTGTACCGTGACAACGGCGCCCCGGTCGACGGCGGCGGGCGCGGCATCTACGCCCAGGCATTCTGCGCGCGCCACCCCAACCTGCCGGTGGAAGAAGACGGCCGGCTGAACGATCCGGTGCTGCGGGAAAATTTCCTCACCCGTGTGTTCGTTTACGACAGCTGGCAACAGCTGCTGGCCGAAGGCCTGACGCGTCATCGCTTGCTGTCCTTCCATGCGCGCTACAAATATTTGCTGATGGCCCACAGCCCGGCGCATTACAAAAGCCTGGGTAACCTGCTGGGCAGCATGAGCAAGGGCGATAACCTCTCGGAGTTGGCCGACTGTTATTTCAGCGACCTGATGACCGGCCTGAAAAAATGCGCCACCCGCGGCACCCACACCAACGTGCTGCAGCACATCAGTGGCTACCTCAAGCAGGCCATCAGCAGCGACGACAAGCAGGAAATGCAGACCGTCATCGACCAATACCGCCACGGCATCGTGCCGCTGGTGGTGCCACTGACCCTGCTCAAGCACCACTTTCGCCAACACCCGGATCGCTACATCGCGCAGCAGGCCTACCTGCAACCGCACCCGGAAAACCTCAGCCTGCGAAATGCGATCTAAGCCATGAAAGCCGCCCTGCTAGACGAACCCGATGACATCGCCCAAGCCCTCGAAGACGGCTGGCTGCCGATTCGCGAGGTGGCGCGCCAGACCGGCGTCAACGCGGTCACCCTGCGCGCCTGGGAGCGGCGCTACGGCCTGATCGTGCCGCAGCGTACGCCCAAGGGGCATCGGCTATTTAGCGATGTCCATGTGCAACGCATCCACACCATCCTTACGTGGCTCAATCGAGGCGTGCCGGTCAGCCAAGTGAAAAACCTGATCGACTCTGCGCAGACCGGGCCGGACGCCGTGGAAAACGAATGGCACGCGCTGCACCAGAACCTGCTGACCGCCATCAGCGAACTGGCCGAGCGCCGGGTCGACGACGCCTTCAACCAGGCCATGGCGCTGTACCCGCCGCGCACGCTCTGCGCGCAATTAATGTTGCCGCTGTTGCAGGCGCTGGAGCAACGCTGGCAGGGCCAGTTCGGCGCGCAGATGGAGCGGGTATTTTTCCTGTCCTGGCTGCGCAGCAAGTTCGGTGCACGCATCTACCACACCAATCGCCAGTTACAGGGCGCGCCACTGCTGCTGGTCAATCACTCCGACCTGCACCTGGAGCCGCACCTGTGGCTCAGCGCGTGGTTGGCCAGCAGCGCCGACTGCCCGGTGGAAGTCTTCGACTGGCCGCTGCCTGCCGGCGAACTGGCCCTCGCGGTAGAACACCTGCAACCGCGCGCGGTGTTGCTGTATTCGAGCAAGGCCCTCAATGTGCCGGCGTTGACCAAACTATTGGGCGGCGTCAGTTGCCCAATTTTGCTCGCCGGACCAACGGTGTGCATCCACCACGCCGAACTGGCCGTACTAACCCAGGACATCCCTGACCTGTTCGTCGCCGAAGACCCCTTGGCGGCCCATCAGATACTGATTGAGCGTGGAATTGTCTAAATGCATTTGATCTGGCTGCGCACCGACTTGCGCCTGCACGACAACACCGCCCTGGCCGCCGCGAGCCAGCGCGGCCCGATGGCCGCCGTGTACCTGATCACGCCCAAGCAATGGCTGGCCCACGACGATGCCGCGTGCAAGGTCGACTTCTGGCTGCGCAACCTGCAGTCCCTGAGCCAGGCGCTGGGCACACTCAACATTCCCTTACTGATCCGCACCGCCCCGACCTGGCACCAGGCACCCGCCGTGCTGAGCACGCTGTGCCAGGAACTGTCGGTGGAATCGGTGCACATCAACGAGGAATACGGCATCCACGAAAGCCGTCGCGACCAGGCCGTGGCCCAAGCACTGGAAGCCTGCGGCGTGACGTTCCACCGCTACCTCGACCAACTGTTTTTTCAACCCGGCAGTGTGCTGACCAAGACCGGCACCTACTTCCAGGTCTTCAGCCAGTTTCGCAAGGTGTGTTACAGCCGCTTGCACAGCGCGCTGCCGCGCTTGGTGGCAACGCCGAAAGCCCAGCAAAAACTGCCGTTCGCCAGCGACCCGATTCCGCACAGCGTGCCCGGCTTCGAAACGCCCAGCGACAGCCTGCGCGCACTCTGGCCGGCCGGCGAAGACGAAGCCCGACGCCGCCTCGACGCCTTCACCGACCAGCAGATCGGCTATTACAAGGACGAGCGCGACTACCCGGCCAAACCGGGCACCAGCCAGCTCTCCGCCTACCTCGCCGCCGGTGTGGTGTCGCCGCGTCAGTGCCTGCACGCGGCGTTGCAGAGCAACAGCGGCGAGTTCGAAACGGGCAACGTTGGCGCCGTCACCTGGATCAACGAATTGCTGTGGCGTGAGTTCTACAAACATATTCTGGTCGGCTACCCACGGGTATCGCGCCACCGCGCATTCCGGCCCGAGACCGAAGCCGTCGCCTGGCGCCACGCGCCCGAGGACCTGGCGGCGTGGCAGGAAGCGCGCACCGGCCTGCCGATCATCGACGCGGCCATGCGTCAGTTGCTGGAGACCGGCTGGATGCACAACCGCCTGCGCATGGTGGTGGCGATGTTCCTGACCAAGAATCTGCTGATCGACTGGCGCGAGGGCGAGCGTTTTTTCATGCGCCACTTGATCGACGGCGACCTGGCTGCCAACAACGGCGGCTGGCAGTGGAGTTCTTCCACCGGCACCGACTCGGCGCCCTATTTCCGCATTTTCAGCCCGCTGAGCCAGTCGGAAAAATTCGACGGCGAGGGCGTGTTCATCAAGCACTGGCTGCCGCAGTTGGGGGCGCTGAACAAAAAGGACGTGCACAACCCCGAGGCCGCCGGTGGACTGTTCGGCGTGGCGGACTACCCGCGTTCGATCGTCGACCTGAAAAAATCCCGCGAGCGCGCCCTTGCCGCCTTCCGCAGCCTGCCGTCCCGTCAAGCGGTGGCCGCGCATGAGTGACTTTCTGCGCCGCTTCGCCCAGGCCTTTGCCACGCTGGACAAGCACAACCTGCACCTGCTCGACAGCCTGTACAGCCAGGACATCGCCTTCGCCGACCCGCTGCATCAGGTGCATGGCCTGCCTGAACTGCGCCGCTACTTCAGCGAGCTGTACAGCCAGATCAGCCAGCTGCGTTTCGACTATCAGGGTTTCGATGAGGTGGCCGAAGGCGAAGGCTACCTGCGCTGGAAAATGAGTTTTTGCCACCCGCGCCTCAACGGCGGCAAGGTCATCCGAGTGGAAGGCTGCTCGCACCTGATGTGGCGCGACAACAAGGTGTACCGCCATCGCGACTATTTCGATGCCGGCGCCATGCTCTATGAACACCTGCCGGTAGTCGGCCGAGCCATAAGCTGGCTGAAAAGGAGAATCGCATGAGCCTGACCTCGCCCCGCCGTTACTGGTTGACCGGTGCCAGCAGTGGCATCGGTGCCGCCCTGGCCCTGGAGCTGCTCGACAGCGGCGCCCACGTGGCCGTCAGCTCGCGCTCCCAAGGCCCGCTGGACGCGCTAGCCCGGCGCTACCCCGGCCAGGTGCTGGTGGTGGCCGGCGACCTGACCAACAGCCAGACCGTGCGCGAAATCGGCGAGCGCATCGGCGAAGCCTGGGGCGCGCTGGACACCGTGATTCTCAATGCCGGCACCTGCGAATACGTGGATGCGCGTCAGTTTGATTCCTCCATCGTCGAACACGTGGTGCGCACCAACCTGTTGGCCAGCAGCTACTGCATCGAAGCCGCCCTGCCGCTGCTGCGCGCCGGGCGCACGCCGCACCTGGTGGGCGTCGCCAGCGCCGTGACCTACTTGCCGATGCCACGGGCCGAAGCCTATGGCGCGTCCAAGGCCGGCTTGCGTTATCTGTTCGAATCCCTGCGCATCAGCCTGTCGCCGGAGCATATCGACGTCACCGTGATCAGCCCGGGCTTTGTCGATACACCGCTGACCGAACGCAATGATTTCCCGATGCCCTTGAGCTGGCCGGCCGACAAAGCGGCACGGCACATTTTCGCCAAGCTGGACAAACGCCCGCTGGAGATCGCGTTCCCGGCCATGTTCATCGCCGCCCTGTGGCCGCTGTCGAAACTGCCGAACCGCGCGCAACTGATCATCGGCAAGCGCATGCTGCGCAGCCCGCCGCCGCAGAAGGACGACCTGTGAAGATCGCCATCATCGGCAGCGGCATCGCCGGCCTGACCAGCGCCTACCTGCTCAGCCGTCGCCACGACATCAGCGTCTTCGAAGCCAACGCCTGCATCGGCGGGCATACCCATACCGCGCATGTGACGGTCGACGGCCAGCCTTACGCGGTGGACACCGGTTTTATCGTGTTCAACGACTGGACCTACCCCAATTTCATCCGGTTGCTGGGGCAGATCGGCGTGACATTCAAACCCACTGAAATGAGTTTTTCGGTGAACGACCAGCGCAGTGGCTTCGAATACAACGGCAATAACCTCAACAGCCTGTTCGCCCAGCGCCGCAATATTCTCTCGCCGGGGTTCTGGGGCATGTTGCGCGACATTCTGCGGTTCAACCGCCAGGCGCCGCTGGACCTTGAACAGCAACGCATCAGCGCCGACATGACCCTGGGCGACTACCTGGCAGCCGGCGGCTACGGCCCGCGATTCATCCGGCATTACATCGTGCCGATGGGCGCGGCGATCTGGTCGATGTCCCTGGCGGACATGCTCGGTTTTCCGTTGCAGTTCTTTGTGCGTTTCTTCAAGAATCACGGCCTGCTGTCGGTGAACAACCGCCCGCAATGGTGCGTGATCGAAGGGGGCTCCAGCGCCTACATCGAACCGCTGACCCGCGGCTTTCGCGAAAAAATTCGTCTCGATTGCCCTGTGCACAAAGTCGAGCGCAGCGCTGATGGCGTGGTGATCCACAGCGCCGCTGGCAGCGAGACATTCGACCGCGTGGTGTTCGCCTGCCACAGCGACCAGGCCCTGGCCCTGCTGGCCGACCCGAGCGAGGCCGAGCAAGCCATCCTTGGCGCCCTGCCCTACGCCGACAACGACGTGGTGCTGCACACCGACACCCGCCTGCTGCCCACGCGCAAACTGGCCTGGGCCAGCTGGAATTACCGCCTCACCGGCAGCGCTGATACCCAGGCCGCCGTCACCTACGACATGAACATCCTGCAAGGCATCGACAGCGCCACCACGTTTTGCGTCAGCCTCAACCAGACGCCAATGATTGATCCGCGCAAAATTCTTGCGCGCTTCACCTACGCCCATCCGCAATACAGCCTGGCGGCGGTGGCCGCGCAGGAACGCTGGGAAGAGTTGAACGGCGCGCGCAATACCTTCTACTGCGGTGCCTACTGGGCCAACGGCTTTCATGAGGACGGCGTGGTCAGCGCGCTGCGCGTGGCCCAGGCCTTCGGGGAAACCCTGTGAACAGCGCCCTGTACAGCGGCTGGATCGCCCATCGCCGGTTTGCGCCCAGGGCCCACGCCTTTCGCTACCGCATCGGCCTGCTGTACCTGGACTTAAGCGAGCAGGACCAGGTGCTCGCGCTCTCGCCCCTGGCCGGCACCCATCGCCTGGCACCGTTCGGCTTTCGCCAGCAGGACTACCTGCGCACCTTGACCCGCCACGGCATGAGCCTCACCGATGCGGTGCGTCTTGAGGTGGGCAAGGCGCTGGGGCGCACGCCCCAGGGCGCGATCTGCCTGCTGACCCAGGCCCGCAGTTGGGGCCTGGCGTTCAACCCGGTGAGTTTCTTCTACTGCTACGAGGCAGGTGGGGAGCTGGCCGCGATTTTGTGTGAAGTCACCAACACCCCGTGGCGCGAACGCTATCATTATGTGCTGCCGGCCCTGGCCCTTGGCGCAGGCGAACATCAGCACTTCGCGGTGGCCAAGGCGTTCCATGTGTCGCCATTTTTGCCGCCCGACCTCGAATACCGCATGAGCTTCAGCCCGCCCGCCGACCGGCTGGGCGTGCACATGGCCGACTGGCAAGGCGAACTCAAAGTCTTCGACGCCACGTTGAGCCTGCAAAAAGAGCCGCTCACCCGCGCCAGCCTGCACCGTTACCTGCGGCGCTTCCCGTGGATGACCGCCAAGACCTGCCTGGCCATTTACTGGCAGGCCGTGCGCCTGTTGCTCAAACGCACACCGATTTTCCCCCACCGAGCCGCCGATGGCGCCTCTCGCACTGCAGTTGGGTATACCAAGGATCGCCGCCATGAAATCCCCTAATGTATCGGTCAAGGCCACCCGCCTGAACGTCAATGGCATGACCAGTGCGCTGCTGCGCAAGGGCGTGCTGCGTCAGCTCAGCCAATTGCGCCACGGCCAGTTGGTGCTGATCGAGGACGGCGAGCGCCACGTATTTGGCGCACGGGAAGCGCATCTGTTGGGGGAGATCCATATCCTCGACGCCGCCGTGTGGGGCCTGGTGGCGGCCAACGGCTCTATCGGTGCGGGTGAGGCATTTATCCACGGTTATTGGACCAGCCCCGACCTCACCGCCGTGGTGCGCGTGATGGTCAGCAACCTCGACGTGCTCGATGCGATGGAAGGCGGTCTGGCGCGCCTCGCACGGCCGTTCACCCAGGGCCTGCACTGGCTCAACCGCAATACGCGCAAGGGCTCGCAGAAAAACATCGCGGCGCATTACGACCTGGGCAACGACCTGTTCGAGGAATTCCTCGACCCAACCATGATGTACTCGGCGGCGCAGTTTCTTAAGGCCGACGACACCCTGGAACAGGCGCAACTGAACAAGCTGGAACGCATCTGTCAGAAACTGTCGCTCAAGCCCGGCGACCACCTGCTGGAAATCGGCACTGGCTGGGGCAGCATGGCGCTGTACGCGGCGCAGCATTACGGCTGCAAGGTCACCACTACCACCTTGTCCAAGGAACAGTTCGCCTACACCGAACAGCGCATTGCCGCCCTGGGTTTGCAGGACCAGGTGACACTGCTGCTGAGGGACTACCGCGACCTCACCGGCCAGTTTGACAAGCTGGTGTCCATCGAGATGATCGAAGCGGTAGGCCACCGCTTCCTGCCGACCTACTTCAAGCAATGCGCGCACCTGCTCAAGCCCGACGGGCTGATGCTGCTGCAGGCCATCACGATTCGCGAGCAACGCTTCGAGCAGGCCAGGAACAGCGTCGATTTCATCCAGCGCTACATTTTCCCCGGTGGGGCGCTGCCCAGCGTGCAGAACATGTTGCACATCGTCAGCCGCGACACCGACATGAACCTGCTGCACATGGAGGATTTCGGCCTGCACTACGCGCGCACCCTGCGCCTGTGGCACGAGAACTTTCGCCGTGCTCATGGCCGTCTTGCGGAATTGGGCTACGACGAATATTTCCTGCGCCTGTGGGAATTTTATCTGTGCTACTGCGAAGGCGGCTTCATGGAACGCACCATTGGCACGGCGCAGTTGCTGTTGGCCAAGCCGGCGGCGATCAACCCGCCATTGCTCGGGCGCTTCGATGCTTAAATCGTTGGCCAACGCGGCGCTGTTCCAGTGCGGCTGGTTCGCCTGCGTGCTGGGCGGTGACAGCCTGTGGTTGCTGGTGGGGCTGGCGGTACTGGCCATTCACCTGCTGTGGATCAGTTCGTCGGCCGAGGATGGCGTGCTGATCATCAGCGTCACGCTGGTGGGCACGCTGTTGGACACGGCGTTACGTGCCCTTGGCGTGTTTCACTTCAACGAGCCGGGCCCACTGATTCCGTTCTGGTTGATGTTGCTGTGGGCTCTGCTGGCAACCACGCTGCACCATTGCCTGGCCTGGAGCGCGCGGCCATGGTGGCGCGCGGCATTGCTGGGGGCGATGGGCGGCCCGGCGTCCTACTACGCGGGGAGCCAATTGGCCGGCGTGCAGTTCGGTTACGCCACAGGCCCGACGATGGCCGGGTTGGCGGTGCTGTGGGCGTTTGTGTTCACGCTGCTGACCGCAGCAGCCACCAGCGACAAGTTTCAAGCGGCAAGCAAAAGATGAAGCCGGTCGGCTTCTACTTGCAGCTTGCCGCTTAAAGCTGGAAGCTGCCCCCATGACCACCATCCCTCACATACAGCTCAACGAACCCGCCGTCACCTGCTCGACGTGCGCGGCCTGTTGCTGTCAGCTGGAAGTGCTGCTGATCACCGACACCGGCGTGCCGGAACGCTACATCGACACCGATGACTGGGGCGGCGAAGTGATGCTGCGCCTGGATGACGGCTGGTGTGCAGCGCTGGACCGCGACACGATGATGTGCACGATCTACGAGCGACGCCCGCTGATCTGTCGGGAGTTCGAGATGGGTGCACCGGAGTGCCTTGAAGAGCGCCAGGGTATTGCGACGGCGTATCGCTGAGGCTTGATCGAAAGTCGCCATGTGGGAAGGGCTTGCCCCCTCCCACACTTCAAGCATTACAGCGGCAGGGTGTAGTGCACCGCGTAGCTTTCCACACCATCGTTGTTGCTGCTCATGCCGGCATTGGAATAGTGCGTGGCACGAATGCCCACTTCATGCCCGCCGGCAAAGCGCAGACCAAAGCCGATACGGTCTTCGAACTGGAAGGCCTGGCCGATGTTGTTGTCTTCCAACTGAGTGCGCGAGAACACGGCCAGGCCGATGCCCGCTTCGATGTAAGGCTTGACCGACTGCCCGGCAAACTCATACACAAACACTGGCGAGAACGACAGGCTGCTGGCACCGGCAGTCTTGTCGCCGTCCCAGTAGGTGTAGGCGCCGCTCCAGTAGCCGGTCAGCCGACCCACGTCGCTCTGCCACCAGCTTTTGTCCCAATCGGAGGTCAAGCCAAGCCGATAGGTCATGGTTGAATCGCTCGTTCCCCCCACTCCAAATTCCAGGCCGGCAGCATTGGCCGAAACAGAGTGTCCTACCACAGCGGCCACAATCGCGGCCAAACAGAACAAGCGCTTCATAAGAAACATCCTTTCCAAACGAAGTTATAGAGTGTTGTACAGGCTATCTCGCTATAGAAGCTGGCACATAGACGGAAGTTCCACACCAATAGCGAGCTATTTCACGAATTTTTCACGCGCCAAATATTCGCACAACGCTCGGATATTTCCATAGTGTCGGTAGGATATTTCTTAGGTGATACAGATCACCGCTGGTCCAGAACTGGGCCGGACTCGGGTTGCCCGTCGCTAAAAGGTCGCGCTGGCCCAGTAAATGCTTGAGCTGACGGGCCACGGCGGCGCCGGTATCGATGAGGATGACGCTGGGTGGGAGCATCTGCGCCAGCAGCGGTTTGAGAAAGGGATAGTGGGTGCAGCCGAGAATAATGGTGTCGCAGCCCGCGTTGAGCAACGGCTCGATATAGCCCTGCAACAGCTGGCGCAGGGCCGGGCTGGTCAAGTCGCCGGTTTCAATCAACTCCACCAGACCCGGGCACGGCTGCGTGATCACCCGCACATCGGTGGCGAACCGATCAAGCAAGGCGGCGAACTTGGCGCTTTGCAGGGTGCCGGTGGTGGCAAGCACTCCGACGACCCCGCTGCGGGTGGCGGCGGCGGCAGGCTTGACGGCGGGCTCCATGCCCACCAACGGCCAGTCCGGGAAGTCCAGACGCAGGTCGGCCACGGCCGCCACTGTCGCAGTGTTGCAGGCAATCACGAAGGCCTTGGCGCCTTGACTGCGGAAAAACTCGGCCACCAGGCGCGAGCGTTCGAGAATGAACGCGGGGGTTTTCTCGCCATAGGGAATATGCCCGCAGTCGGCCACATACAGCAGTGATTCGTGGGGCAGTAACTGCTGGATTTCGTCCAACACCGACAGGCCGCCGACGCCGGAGTCGAACACGCCGATTGGCGCATCCTTAAGCATGCGGCGCCCCGCATACGCTGCAAGCGGGATCGCGCTTGACGCGCAACTCACGAAAACGCGTGGTCAAGGCATCGATCAGCAGCAAACGGCCCACCAGCGGCTCACCGAACCCGGCCAGCAGTTTCAGCGCCTCCAGGGCTTGCAGGCTGCCAACCAGTCCCACCAGCGGGCCGATCACGCCGGCTTCGCTGCAGGTGAGTTCGGTATCGCTGCCGTGCCCGTATAAACAGTGATAGCAGGGGCTGTTGGCGCGGCGCGGGTCGAACACCGACAATTGCCCTTCCAGGCGAATCGCTGCGCCGCTGACCAATGGCCTGGCGGCGGCCACGCAGGCCGCATTGACCGCTTCGCGGGTGGAGAAGTTGTCGCTGCAATCGAGCACCACGTCTACGGCCGCCACGGCGGCGGCCAGGGAGCCGGCGTCCAGCGCGCTGCGGTGGGTAACCAGCCTGACCTCAGGATTGACGGCGGTCAGGCGGCGCACGGCCGAGTCGACCTTGGTCTGCCCGACGCTGTCGGTGTCGTGGATGATCTGGCGTTGCAGGTTGGTCAGGTCGACCGTATCGAAGTCGGCCAGGTGCAGCTCGCCCACGCCGGCTGCGGCGAGGTAAAGCGCCACCGGCGCGCCCAGGCCACCCAGGCCGACGATCAATGCGCGGCTGTTTTTCAGGCGCAACTGGCCTGCGATGTCCACCTGCTGCAACAGAATCTGCCGGCTGTAGCGCAACAGCTCTTGGTCGGTCAGCACGGCCGTTGCCCCAGGCTGATGCGTTCGTGGCCGCCGAGGTCGATGCGGCTGTGAACGTCCTCGAACCCCTGGCTCAGCAGCAGATCGCGCACGGCCAGCGCCTGGTCGTAACCGTGCTCGAGCAATAGCCGGCCTCCGGCATTCAGGTGAGTCCCGGCCTGCTGGATGATCAAGCGCAGATCGTCCAGGCCATCGCGGCCTGCCACCAGCGCGCTGGCCGGCTCGAAACGCACATCGCCCGCCACCAGGTGCGGGTCGTTGTCGGCAATGTAGGGCGGGTTGCTGATGATCAGATCAAATGTACGACCGCCCAGGGCGCTGAACCAGTGACTGCTCAGCACCGTGGCGTTATCAAGGTGCAGCCGCTGGCGATTGCGCTCGGCCAGGGCCACGGCCTCCAACACGCGATCAACGGCGGTCACCTGCCAGGCCGGGCGCTCGCTGGCCAGGGCCAGGGCAATGGCGCCGCTGCCGGTGCCCAGGTCGAGCACCGTAGCGGGCGTGGCCGGCAGCAATTCCAGTGCGGCCTCCACCAGCAGTTCGGTGTCCGGGCGCGGGATCAGCGTGTGCGGCGCCACTTCCAGGTCCAGTTTCCAGAAGCCCTGCTGGCCGAGGATATAGGCCACCGGCTCGCCGGCTCGGCGCCGTTGCAGGTAACCGGCAAACGTGAGCGCCGCTTCGCTGCTGACGATTTTTTCCGGCCAGGTGTGCAGGTAGCTGCGCGACTTGCCCAGCGCAGCCGCCAGCAGCAGCTCCACATCCAGACGCGCGGTGGGCGAGTCTGGCAGGTCGGCGGCGCGCAACAGGCTGGCGATGATGGTCATTTATTCACCAATGGCTGCGAGTTGATCGGCCTGGTATTCGGCCAGCAACGGCTCGATCACCGCGTCCACGCCGCCGGCAAGAATTTCGTCGAGCGAATAAAGGGTGAGGTTGACGCGGTGGTCGGTGACGCGGCCTTGGGCAAAATTGTAGGTGCGGATACGCTCGGAGCGATCGCCCGAGCCCACCAGCAGCTTGCGCTCGCTGGCAATGGCGTTGGCGGCGGCGCTGGTCTGCTGGTCGTTGAGCTTGGCCGACAGCCAGGACATGGCCCGCGCACGGTTCTTGTGCTGGGAGCGTTCTTCCTGGCATTCCACCACGATGCCCGACGGCAAGTGGGTGATGCGGATCGCCGAGTCGGTCTTGTTCACGTGCTGACCACCGGCGCCCGAGGAGCGGTAGGTGTCGACGCGCAGATCCGCCGGGTTGATCTCGATGGTTTCCTGCTCGTCCGGCTCGGGCAACACCGCCACGGTGCAGGCCGAGGTATGGATACGGCCCTGTGACTCGGTCGCCGGCACCCGCTGCACGCGATGTGCGCCGGACTCGAACTTGAGCTTGCCGTAGACGTTGTCGCCCTCGACCCGCGCGATGACTTCTTTATAGCCACCATGCTCGCCTTCGTTTTCCGACAGGATCTCCACCCGCCACCCGCGCCGCTCGGCGTAGCGCGAATACATGCGGAACAGGTCGCCGGAGAAAATGGCCGCTTCGTCGCCGCCGGTGCCGGCACGGATTTCGAGAAATACGTTGCGCCCGTCGTTGGGGTCCCTGGGCAGCAGCATGCGTTGCAGGTCGCCTTCCAGCTCAGTCAGCTTTTCCTTGGTTTCGCGGACTTCTTCCACGGCCATTTCGCGCATGTCCGGGTCGTTGTCCTTGAGCAGCGCCTGGGCGCCTTCGAGGTCGGCCTGCACTTTCAGCAAATTTTTGTAAGTGGCGACCACAGGCTCAACTTCGGCGTATTCCTTGGAATAGGCGCGGAATTTGGTCTGATCGGAAATGACTTCGCCATCGCCAAGCAAGGCGGTCAGTTCTTCGAAACGGTCCTGGAGCACGTCCAGTTTATTGAGCAGTGAGGCTTTCATTGCGGTTTTTTATCCGAAGAGCTGTCTGACGCGCCCTCACCGAGGGCAAAGAGTTCCTGGGCCATGGCCAGCGCATCGAGGCGGCCTTCGGCAGTCAATTTTTTTAGCTGTACGCTGGGCGCGTGGAGCAGTTTGTTGGTCAGGCCACGCGCCAGCTGCATCAGCACCTCTTCGGCGCTGCTGCCGTTGGCAAGCAGACGCTGGGCCTTGATCAACTCCTCGTCACGCAGGCGTTCGCCCTGTTGACGATAGGCCTTGAGCACGTCCACCGCCGCCAGTTCGCGCAGGCGCACCATGAAATCTTCGGCGCCGACGCTGACCATCTCCTCGGCGGCCTGGGCGGCGCCCTGGCGGCTCTTGAGGTTTTCGGCGACCACTTCGTGCAGGTCATCGACGCTGTAGAGGTAAACGTCGTCCAACTCGCCGACTTCGGGTTCGATATCCCGTGGAACGGCAATGTCCACCATGAAGATCGGCTTGTGCTTGCGCAGCTTCAGTGCACTTTCTACCGCGCCTTTGCCCAGTATCGGCAATTGACTGGCGGTGGAGCTGATCACGATATCACTGCGCACCAGTTCGGCCGGAATATCCGACAGCAACACCGCGTGGGCACCGAACTGTTCGGCCAGGCTGCTGGCGCGTTCCAGGGTGCGGTTCGCGACGACGATGCGCTGCACACCCAGCTCGTGCAGATGGCGGGCGACCAGGGTGATGGTCTCGCCGGCGCCGATCAGCAGGGCCTGGCTGCGTTGCAAATCGCTGAAAATCTGTTTGGCCAGGCTGACCGCCGCAAAAGCGACGGACACCGGGTTTTCGCCGATGGCCGTGTCGGTGCGCACCTGCTTGGCAGAATTGAACGTGGCCTGGAACAGACGGCCCAACAGCGGGCCGACCGTGCCGGCCTCGCGCGCGACGGCATAGGCGGACTTCATCTGACCAAGGATCTGCGGTTCGCCCAGTACCAGCGAATCAAGCCCGGAGGCGACGCGCATCATGTGACGAACGGCCGCATCCTCTTCGTGCACATACGCGCTGGCGCGCAGGTCGTCGAGGCTCAAATGGTGATAATCGGCGAGCCAGCGCAGCACTACATCCGCTGACAGATGTTCCTGCTCTATATAGAGCTCGCTGCGATTGCAGGTCGAAAGGATTGCAGCTTCGCGGCTGTCGGTGAGCCGGCAGAGCTGTTGCAAGGCCTCAACCAACTGCTCCGGCGTAAACGCCACGCGCTCGCGCACGTCGACTGAGGCAGTCTTGTGGTTAATACCGAGCGCGAGGAAGGCCATTCAATATCGCTGATGAGGTCGGGAAGCCGGCAATTGTCCTACTTCGAAAGATCCAGAACAACCACCGTCGTCTATTGTCCTAGTAGCTTGTGCCTATAAAGGCGCCCACTGAGACTCGGTTATGTTTGGCCGAAGGCTTGTGTCATGATGATCCGACCGCAGGTTAGTCGTCCTCTTCCTATATGAATAGATCCTCCGCGTTGCTCCTAGCTTTTGTCTTCCTCAGCGGCTGCCAGGCCATGGCACCCGTTTCGCCGGGCGATACGCCGCCGGCAGAAGACACCGCCCCCGCGCCTGAAAAGCCCAAGGTTTACTCCTCGTTCAGTGAGGAAACGGTGTTCAGCCTGCTGAGCGCTGAACTGGCCGGGCAGCGCAATCGCTTCGATATTGCGCTGGATAACTACGTGACTCAGGCCATCAACACCCAGGACCCGGGTATTTCCGAGCGGGCGTTTCGCATCGCCGAGTACCTCGGAGCCGATCAGGCGGCGCTGGACACGTCGCTGATCTGGGCGAAAAACGCGCCGGATGACCTCGAAGCGCAACGGGCCGCGGCTGTCCAACTGGCGCGCGCCGGGCGCTACGACGATTCCATGGTGTATATGGAAAAAGTCCTGCAGGGCAAGGGCGACACGCACTTCGATTTCCTCGCGCTGTCGGCCGCCGACACCGACCAGGACACGCGCAATGGCCTGATGAAGAGCTTCGACCGCCTGCTGCAAAAGCATCCGAAGAACAGCCAGCTGATTTTTGGCAAGGCCTTGCTGCTGCAACAGGATGATGAAGCCGAAGCCGCCCTCAAGCTGCTGGAACAGAACCCGCCGGAAGACGGCGAAATCGCGCCGATCCTGCTGCGCGCGCGCCTGCTGCAGAACCTCAATCGCGGCAAGGAAGCGATTCCATTGCTGGAAAAAAGCATCAAGCGATACCCGGAAGACAAGCGCCTGCGCCTGACTTACGCGCGCATGCTGGTGGAACAGGACCGCATGGCGGACGCCAAAGTGCAGTTCGCCAACCTCGTCCAGCAATACCCCGACGATGACGAATTGCGTTACTCCCTGGCACTGGTGTGCCTGGAAGCCAAGGCGTGGGAGGAAGCCAAGGGGTATCTGGAAGAACTGATCCAGCGTGAGAGCCACGTTGATTCGGCTCACCTGAACCTTGGTCGCATCGCTGAAGAGCGCAACGACCCGCAGGCCGCCCTGCTCGAATATGCCCTGGTCGGCCCGGGCAATGACTACCTGCCGGCTCAGCTGCGCCAGGCCGATATCCTGATGAGCAACGGTCGTACCGACGAGGCGGAAAAACGCCTGGCGGCGGCGCGCGATGCCGAGCCGGACTACGCCATCCAGCTGTACCTGATCCAGGCCGAGACACTGTCGGCCAACAAGCAGGGCGAACGCGCCTGGAAATTGCTGCAACAAGCCTTGCTGCAATACCCCGACGACCTGAACCTGCTGTATACCCGCGCCATGCAGGCAGAAAAACGCAATGACCTGGCGCAGATGGAAAAAGACCTGCGCCTGATCATCAAGCGCGACCCGGACAATGCCATGGCCCTCAACGCTCTGGGCTACACCCTGTCCGACCGCACCACGCGCTATGCCGAGGCCAAGGCCCTGATCGAGCAGGCCCACAAGCTCAATCCGGAAGACCCGGCCGTGCTCGACAGCCTGGGCTGGGTAAATTATCGCCTGGGCAACCTGGACGAGGCCGAACGCCTGCTGCGCCAGGCGCTGGAGCGTTTTCCCGATCAGGAAGTCGCTGCCCACCTGGGTGAAGTGCTGTGGGCCAATGGCAAGCAGCGCGAAGCCCGGCAAGTCTGGGAAAAATTCCTCAAGGAACAACCCGAAAGCCCTCTTTTGCGCGGCACCATCAAGCGCCTGACCGGATCCGAGACCCTTTAAGCTTATGTTCCTGCGCCACATTGTTGTATTCAGTCTTATCGCCCTGCTCGCCGGTTGCGCGGGCACAGGCAGCCGCGAATCCGTTGAAGGCCAGGGCAAACCGGCGCAATGGCAACAGCACAAGGACCAGCTCGGCAGCATCGACGGCTGGCAGATCGAAGGCAAGGTCGGGGTGCGCGCGCCGAAAGATTCCGGCAGCGGCACCCTGTTCTGGCTGCAACGTCAGGATTACTACGACATTCGCCTGTCCGGTCCGCTGGGCCGCGGCGCGGCACGCCTGACCGGCCGCCCGGGGCAGGTGAGCCTGGAAGTCGCCAACCAGGGCCGCTACGAGGCGACGTCTCCGGAAGCATTGCTGGAGCAGCAGATCGGCTGGAAGTTGCCCGTGTCGCATCTGGTCTGGTGGGTGCGCGGGCTGCCGGCACCGGACAGCAAGAGTCGCCTGAGCCTCAACGGCGACAGCCGTCTGGCCACGCTGGAGCAGGATGGCTGGAAGGTCGAGTATTTGAGTTATGTACAGCAAGGCGGCTACTGGCTGCCCGAACGCATCAAGCTGCATGGCACCGACCTTGACGTCACGCTGGTGATCAAGGACTGGCAACCGCGCAAGCTGGGGCAGTGACGTGAGCGAACGCCTGACCCTGCCCTCCCCGGCCAAGCTCAACCTGATGCTGCACATTCTGGGTCGCCGTGAAGACGGCTACCACGAGTTGCAGACGCTGTTTCAATTTCTCGACTATGGCGATGAACTCACCTTTGCCCTGCGCGACGACGGCGTGATTCGACTGCACACGGAATTTGAAGGCGTACCTCACGACAGCAATCTGATCGTGAAGGCAGCCCGCAGACTTCAAGCGCAATCCGGCTGCACATTGGGCATCGATATCTGGATCGACAAGATCCTGCCCATGGGCGGCGGTATCGGTGGCGGCAGTTCGAATGCGGCGACCACCCTGCTGGGTCTCAATCACCTGTGGCAACTGGGCTGGGACCCGGATCGCCTGGCAGCCTTGGGCCTGACACTGGGTGCCGACGTTCCGGTTTTCGTGCGCGGGCACGCGGCTTTTGCCGAGGGCGTGGGCGAGAAACTCAGCCCCGAATACCCCGAAGAGCCTTGGTATGTTGTGCTTGTTCCGCAAGTATCTGTAAGTACAGCAGAAATTTTTTCAGATCCGCTGTTGACACGTAACTCTCCTCCCATTAAAGTGCGCCCCGTTCCCAAGGGAAACAGTCGAAATGACTGCTTGCCGGTTGTGGCAAGGCGTTATCCAGAAGTACGTAACGCTTTGAATTTGTTAGGTAAATTTACCGAAGCAAAATTAACCGGCACTGGAAGTTGTGTGTTTGGGGGCTTCCCAAGCAAAGCTGAAGCTGATAAAGTCTCGGCCCTTCTTACAGAGACCCTTACAGGGTTTGTAGCAAAGGGAAGCAACGTTTCGATGTTGCATCGCAAGCTGCAAAGTCTGCTCTAAAAGGAATCGAGTACTGGGTACTCGTTGCAACAGATACAGGGGCGTCGCCAAGCGGTAAGGCAGCAGGTTTTGATCCTGCCATGCGTTGGTTCGAATCCAGCCGCCCCTGCCATTTTCCTATACTCATCCAGGTTACCCTCAGCCTCTAGGTACTGCGCGTGTCCAAGATGATGGTCTTTACGGGGAACGCCAACCCCGATCTGGCTCGACGTGTCGTACGTCAGCTGCATATCCCTCTCGGTGACATCTCTGTCGGTAAATTCTCCGACGGCGAAATTACAGCCGAGATCAATGAAAACGTTCGCGGTAAAGACGTCTTCATTATTCAGCCGACCTGCGCTCCGACCAACGATAACCTGATGGAACTCGTCGTGATGGCTGATGCCTTCCGCCGCTCCTCAGCAACTCGAATCACAGCTGTAATCCCTTACTTTGGTTATGCCCGTCAGGATCGCCGTCCGCGCTCCGCACGTGTGGCCATCAGCGCGAAAGTCGTTGCTGACATGCTGACCGTGGTAGGCATCGACCGTGTGCTTACAGTTGACCTGCACGCTGACCAGATCCAGGGGTTCTTCGATATTCCGGTAGATAACATCTACGGCTCCCCCGTTCTGGTGGATGACATCGAAGACCAGCGCTTTGAAAACCTGATGATCGTGTCCCCGGACATTGGCGGCGTCGTGCGTGCACGGGCTGTTGCCAAATCCCTGGGCGTTGATCTCGGGATCATCGACAAACGCCGCGAGAAAGCCAATCACTCTGAAGTGATGCATATCATCGGTGATGTCGAAGGGCGTACCTGTATTCTGGTTGATGACATGGTCGACACCGCCGGCACCCTGTGCCATGCGGCAAAAGCCTTGAAAGAGCACGGTGCGGCCAAAGTCTTCGCCTATTGCACACACCCTGTGCTGTCGGGCCGAGCGATCGAGAACATCGAGAATTCCGTGCTGGACGAACTGGTGGTGACCAACACCATCCCGTTGTCCGCCGCTGCTCAAGCCTGTGCGCGTATCCGTCAACTGGATATCGCACCGGTCGTTGCCGAAGCGGTTCGCCGTATCAGCAACGAAGAATCGATCAGCGCGATGTTCCGTTAAGGCTCAGGCCTTGGCGACATCAACCTGACGAAAAGCGCCCCGCCCCAGCATTCTGTTGGGGCGGGGCTTTTTTGCCCATATCGCCTTTAGCGCTGGTCGCAAACGCTGGGGCGAATGTGGTTAATTTGGAGATACAACATGAACGATTTTACTTTGAATGCTGAACTGCGTTCCGACCTGGGGAAAGGTGCGAGCCGCCGCCTGCGTCGTCTCGCAAGCCTGGTTCCAGCTGTAGTCTACGGTGGCGACAAAGCCCCTGAGTCCATCAGCATGCTGGCCAAAGAAGTTGCCAAACTGCTCGAAAACGATGCTGCCTACAGCCACGTTATCGAACTGAACGTTGGCGGCAAGAAGCAGAACGTTATCATCAAAGCTCTGCAGCGCCACCCGTCCAAGGGTCACGTCCTGCACGCTGACTTCATCCGCGTTGTAGCCGGCCAGAAACTGACCGCTATCGTGCCTGTGCACTTCATCGGTGAAGAAGCTCCGGTCAAGAAAGGCGGCGTTGTATCGCACACCACTACCGAACTGGAAGTGACCTGCCTGCCGAAAGACCTGCCTGAGTTCATCGAAGTCGACCTGTCGGCTGCTGAAATCGGCACCATCATTCACTTGTCCGACCTCAAGGCCCCTAAAGGCGTTGAGTTCGTTGCACTGGCTCACAACGACGACAAGGCTGTTGCCAACGTCCACGCGCCACGTGTTGTAGAAGAAGATGATGCTGCTGAAGGCGAAACCGCTGCAGAGTGATGCACTCTGTAACGTCGGAGCTTGAGGAAACATCGCGGACCGGAACGTAGCGAGAAAGCGGGCGATAACGCGAAGTTTATCTCTGGATAAGTGAGCTCCTGTCGTCCCCTTTCGCCGCACACCTGGCGCGGCGATGTTATCCACAACTCCAAAGGAAGGGCCCCTGTCGTGACTGCCATCAAACTGATCGTTGGCCTGGGAAATCCAGGCGCCGAATACGAACAGACCCGGCATAACGCGGGGGCCCTTTTTGTTGAGCGTATTGCCCACGCCCAAGGCGTAAACCTTGCGGCCGACCGCAAATATTTTGGCCTGACCGGGCGCTTCTCGCACCAGGGTCAGGATGTTCGTCTGCTGATTCCCACCACCTACATGAACCGCAGCGGCCAGGCTGTCGCGGCGCTTGCGGGATTCTTCCGGATCAAACCCGAAGAGATCCTGGTGGCCCATGACGAACTGGACCTGCCACCCGGCGTCGCCAAGCTCAAGCTGGGCGGCGGGCATGGCGGGCACAATGGTCTGCGCGACATCATCGCGCAGTTGGGTAATCAGAATAATTTCTACCGCCTGCGGCTTGGCATTGGCCACCCGGGCGTTGCCAGTATGGTTTCAAATTTCGTCCTGGGTCGTGCGCCACGCGCCGAACAGGAAAAACTCGATGCCAGCATCGACTTTGCCCTCGGCGTGCTGCCGGATATCTTCGCCGGTGAATGGAACCGCGCGATGAAAAACCTGCACAGCCAGAAGGCCTGACTCTTACCGAGGGGAAACACCATGGGATTCAATTGCGGCATCGTCGGCCTGCCCAACGTCGGCAAATCCACCTTGTTCAACGCTTTGACCAAGTCCGGTATTGCGGCGGAGAACTTCCCCTTCTGCACCATCGAACCCAACAGCGGTATCGTACCGATGCCGGACCCGCGCCTGGACGCCCTGGCGGCTATCGTCAACCCCAAGCGCGTCCTGCCGACCACCATGGAGTTCGTCGACATCGCAGGCCTGGTGGCCGGCGCGTCGAAAGGTGAAGGCCTGGGCAACAAGTTTTTGGCCAACATCCGTGAAACCGATGCCATCGCCCACGTGGTCCGCTGCTTTGAAGACGAGAACGTGATTCACGTCTCCAACAGCGTCGACCCGAAACGCGACATCGAGATCATCGACCTGGAGCTGATCTTTGCCGACCTCGACAGCTGCGAGAAGCAACTGCAGAAAGTCGCGCGCAATGCCAAGGGTGGGGACAAGGACGCCGTGGTCCAGAAAGGCCTGCTGGAACAGTTGATCGCACACTTCACCGAAGGCAAGCCGGCACGCAGCCTGATGAAAAAAATGGGCGTCGACGAGAAGGCGGTGATCAAGGGTTTCCACCTGCTGACCACCAAGCCGGTAATGTACATCGCCAACGTCGCCGAAGACGGCTTTGAGAACAACCCGCTGCTCGACGTGGTCAAGGCCATTGCCGACGAAGAAGGCGCCATTGTCGTTCCGGTGTGCAACAAAATCGAAGCAGAAATCGCCGAACTCGATGACGGCGAAGAAAAAGACATGTTCCTCGAGGCCCTGGGCCTGGAAGAGCCTGGCCTGAACCGTGTAATCCGTGCCGGCTACGAAATGCTCAACCTGCAGACCTACTTCACCGCTGGCGTTGAAGAAGTCCGCGCGTGGACCGTCAAGGTTGGCGCTACCGCGCCACAGGCTGCCGGCGTGATCCACACCGACTTCGAAAAAGGCTTTATCCGCGCCGAAGTGATCGCCTACAACGACTTCATTCAGTACAAGGGCGAGGCGGGTACCAAGGAGGCCGGTAAATGGCGCCTGGAAGGCAAGGAATACATCGTCAAAGATGGCGACGTGATGCACTTCCGTTTCAACGTCTAAAGATTGCCTGCGGCGTTGACCGCAAATAAAAAAGCCGATGCACTGCATCGGCTTTTTTGTGGGCGGCTCTTCAGGTAAACGTTTAATGTGTAAGCATCGGGTAAAAATAAAACATCCCCCTATCTAATTTATCCTACATCACTCGCGCAAGTTCCTACTTTAAGACTCACGCGCGGAATCTATAATTTGCACGCCACAGACCAGCAGTTGATGACTGCTTTCTTAATTGCATATAAATAATGGAGCACTCTTTCGATGCCGGACTCCTTTCCTGGGGAAATTGAAAACGATTTTTCATTCCTGGAAGGCTCAGACATTGAAAGCACGCTTCATCGTACTGCGCCACTCAATATAGATATCCTGTTACTCGGAGAAACCGGCACAGGCAAAGACACGCTGGCGCAACGAGTGCATTACTTGTCGGGGCGACGAGGTAACTTCGTTGCCGTGAACTGTGCGGCCATTCCCGAAAGTCTCGCAGAAAGCCAACTGTTTGGAGTCAACAGCGGTGCCTTTACCGGGGCGATGCAGTCCCGGGCCGGCTTTGTAGAGGCCGCCCATCTGGGCACTCTTTACCTCGATGAGATCGACAGCATGCCTTTGAGCCTGCAGGCCAAACTGCTGCGTGTGCTGGAGTCGCGCGGTGTGGAACGCCTGGGCTCGACGCGCTTCATCCCCGTGGACATGCGAGTCATCGCCTCGGCCCAGAGTTCGCTGCACGAGATGGTCGAACAGGGCACTTTCAGGCGTGACCTGTTCTTTCGCCTGAATGTCGTCAATATTCAGCTTCCGGCCCTGCGGGACAAGCGAGAAAGGATCGTCCCGTTATTCCTGCAGATGGTCCAGCAAGAAGCCGAGCTTTTCGAATGCGCTGCTCCGACACCTACCGCCGAGCTGTTGCAACAGCTGTTGTGCCAAGGCTGGTTGGGCAATATCCGTGAACTACGCTCGACGGCCAAGCGATTCGTACTGGGCCTGCCACCGCTCTCGCTGCCCCTGAGCAAGCCGCAAGGCCATGAAATGAGCCTGAAAGCGCGTCTGCAGGAAATCGAAAAAGCACTGATCGAAGAGTCATTGCTGCGCAACGACCGCTGCGTGGATCGCGTGGCCATTGAGATGGGCATTGCCAAGCGCACGCTCTACCACCGGATGAAGCAACTCGCTATCTAAATCAGCGTAAGGAATTTCCCTCCTCGCGGTAATTTTTAGTTTTCCAATCGTAATCCATTACGCCGAAATAATTTTAGACGCATCACCTCCGAGACAAATTGGAACGCTTCACTTCTTTCCCACCACGAATGAAATGAGCACTTAAAAAATCGCTCAAAAAAATGAGATAGTGAAAAAAACTATCAGACTTTATTACTATTCAAGAGGTGAACTATGTCTGTAGGTGGCCTGGGTACAAGCCCACAAGATGTCGCAGCAAAAGGCATCGAAGAGCAAAAGAAATGGGAAGCAGTGAAAAAGGCGAAAGAAGGCGCCGAGAATGAAAAATTCTCTGCCGCGATAACCAATATCAAATCTATTCGTTTTTAAGCGGTGCGGTCCTCTCAACTCAACCGTTGAGGGGACTTTCCTCCCAATTGTGCTTGCCGCACTCGACACCCACAAGAGAGAAACGAATGTTCATCACCCCCTCAGCGTTTACAACAAGCGAAAAAATCACCACTCGCTCGGACACGCCTGCTCTGAACGATCGTGCGTCTGACATTAATTTTTTTCTCTCTGAAATACACCAGACCGACAAAATCGATAAACGAACCGTGCACGCCGTCGCCTCTTCCGACTCCACGTGGGCCGCTACGGGGTCGACGACGATAGCGAGACAACTGTCCAAAGGGTTTCGTGACGCAAGCCAGAACAAGCAGACAACGGACGCGAGCAAGTTTCCCCAACTTCTTGCCGAGTCGCAGGTAAACGTGATGTCCCAGATCAAGGTCGTTGGCGCCATCGCAAAAGCCTGCGACAAAATTTCAAGCATGGGGTAGAGGTATGTTCCGCCGTCTAAGCACCCTGTTATTTCTTTCATTGGCGCTGATGCTGACGGGCTGCGGTGAAAGCGTCGAACTTCATCGCAATATTTCCGAACAGGAGGCCAATGAAATCATTGCTGAACTGGCGGATAAACAAATCCGGGCTCAAAAGATTCAGGGAAAAGACGGCGTCGCCGTTCGTGTCAAAGCAAGTGACATCAATCGCGCGGTTCGGACACTGGACGCTGTGGGACTTCCCAAGGTGGCACGCTCGACCCTGGGGCAGATCTTTCGCAAGGAAGGCGTCATCTCTACCCCACTGGAAGAACGCGCACGCTACATCTATGCGCTGTCTCAGGAGCTGGAGGCGACCTTGTCGAACATCGACGGTGTAGTCGTCGCACGGGTGCATGTGGTGTTGCCTGAACGCATAGCGCCAGGCGAGCCCGTACAACCGGCATCCGCCTCAGTATTCATCAAGCACGACCCTCGGCTGGACCCTGACAACATCAATGCGCGCGTGCGCAGGATGGTGGCCAGCAGCCTCCCCGGCATGGCCTCAGCGATAGACAATACGGTAAAGCTTACCGTCGTTTTCGTACCGGCCACGGCTTACAAGGAAACACAACAACTCGCCTACCTCGGCCCTTTCCTGCTACCCGAGCACGATCTCGCATTCTGGCGTATAAGCCTGTTCATGCCGCTGGTCGTCCTCGTGTCGGGCGGTGTCGCCTGGTTGCTGTGGCGACGAAAGACAAGGTACGGCCCTGCGATAACACGCACTCATGAGTGACGATCTCAATTGGGTCAGGTGGTGGGCCTTCCCGTGGCAGCAAGCCCACATCGACTGGCTCACGCAAACCGGTTTTGTGGACACAGCAGCGCTTTCACGCAGCCACCATGGTCGGGTGAGCAGGATGTTCGATATCCAACCCGAGCTTCCTCCACCCATGAGTCCGGCCCTGCTGCAACTGGCGCAAATCGACGCGCAATCACGAGATCTCATACTCCTACTCGTCAATGAGGTCTACAACGCACCTCACCACAGTCGGCTCAATCAGGAACAGCTGCTTTGGTGCCAGCGCCTGGCCAAGGCACTGCCGCCTGACCCGACACCGGCAACCATCGACGACCCGCTGCACTACCTGCGGGCGTGGGTTTCACCGTCGGTGTGGCAGCGGCTGCGCCTGAGCTTTGCCTGTCAGAGGGTGCTTGAGCTGGAGCAATACCCAAAGCTTGAGGACACTCAAGGCCGGCTGGGTATTTTATGGCAAGCCGCCATTTGGCGTGCGACCTCGACCCCCACCGTTGATGCGCTACACGCACCCCCGGAGAACGCCAAGCATGTTTTGCGCCCGCAAGATTGAGCTGCACACCCGCCCCGACGACCTGCCGACAGCGCTGATATCCAGGGAAATGCTCGTCGAACATACCCACGCCCGTCAGATGCTTGAACAGGCCGAAGCTCAGGCACAGGCGCTCATAAATCAGGCCCAAGCCAAGTGCCAACAGCTGCTGGACAACGCCAGCAGTGAGTTCTGGCAGCGCGCCAATGCCCAACTTCATCGTTGGGAGTCAGAACGCCTGGCAATGGCCGAGAGTCTTGAGCACGTTGCCACCTCAGTCATCAATACGGCCATTAGAAGCTTGCTCGATGAGGCTCCACCTGCCCAACGCATCAGTGCACTGCTCGATAAATTACTGGCAGCCGGATTGCCGCCGGTCGAGGCCAACTTGCTGTGCAATCCGCAGGACCGCGAATCCGTCGAGCACTGGCTCATCCAACACTGTGATGTGCCCTGGACGCTTCGGGTTGAAGCCGGGCTTGCCGCCCAGTCGCTGATTGTTGAAACAGACGATGGCGGGTATCACATCAACTGGACGGATGCGGTGGACAGCCTGGTGCCGATCCCGCCCCAGGGCCAAATCAAATGATCACTCTGTTCTGCTTTTTTGTTAACACATTAATCCGCCGAAGGAACTGGACACCTATCAGTTGCCACACAGGAGTAGACCCCCACCGGAGTTAAAGCAATGAATAATGACGCCCGCATACTTGATAGCCTCTACCGCCAGCGGAGCCGCTCCGATAAGGCTTTTGGACAGATCGACGAGGATATTTCCGCTGGAGGTGACGACGAGGAACTCTCAAGAGTCTTCGACCAGCTTATGCAGGAGAAGATCGTCGTTGCCAATAGCTACGCCGTGACCTCGGTCTATGTCAATTACAAACACGAAACCCTGAAAAACGCCATCAACGTCGCCTAGTGACTGGCAGCAACGTCACGGGAGCCTCCAGGGCAGTTCAGCCCGGGCCCCCCGCACGGCGCGTCGGGCTTTTCGCCGGGCGCCGGTCACCTCTGCTTGCTGCAATCCCTGCTACGCGATTGCAGTCAGCTGCAGCGGTTGAACCCCCTTTAATCGCAATGCAACCCAGACGAGACCTGGCGCAGCGTAACGGCGCGCCTGACGAAGGCCGGGTGCGAATCAACGCTCACTTCATCAAGTGCGCTCGCGCACTGAAACAGAGACCCTGTCATGCATAGCAAGACCCACAAGCACACCCGCTTGCGTTTAAATTCGCCCGCACACCAGGCTAAGCGCACTCAATGGCGCCTCCTGCTCGCGCTGCCCTTTTTATTGGCACCGCTTCACAGCGCCGTCGCCGCTATTCCCTCCGACTGGAAAAACACCGCTTACGCCTACGAGGCCGAACATAAGCCCCTGCGGGATGTGCTGGAAGATTTCGCTCAGACATTTGGCACACAGTTGCAGATCGATGGCCTACTGGACGGCATCGTAAATGGCAAGATACGCGCCAATACCCCGCAGTCATTACTCGACAGACTGGGGGTGGAACACCGCTTCCAGTGGTACCTCTACAACAACACGCTTTATATCAGCACGCTGGACCTGCAAGAGTCCGCACGCCTTGAAGTCTCCGCCGAAACCGTCGCCGACCTCAAGCGAGCCCTGACCGATATCGGCCTGCTCGACAGCCGTTTCGGCTGGGGCGAACTGCCCGATGACGGCGTGGTGCTGGTCTCCGGTCCCAAGCGTTACATCGACCAGATCAAGCAATTCAGTAGCCAGCGTAAATCAGCCGACGAAAAACAGAGCGTGCTCAGCTATCCGCTGAAATTCGCCAACGCAGGAGATCGCCAGATAGATTATCGCGGCGAGAAAATATCCATTCCTGGCGTCGCCAGCATGCTGCGCGGGTTGTTGGAGCCTCGGTCGCCTTCCACACTGTCGACGATGAGTCCACGGTCCTCTTCATCCAAGCCGTCGCCCATCACGCCGAGTTATCCAAGGTTGAACAATCCGATGCTGGGGCAGATGCTCGGCCAGACAGCGAACGGCGGGCCGTTGGAGACCGGCGCAACGCTTACCCCGCGAGCCCCCGTGTCGTCCGGCCGAATCCGCGTCGAAGCCGATGTGCGTAACAACGCCGTGCTGATCTATGACCTGCCGGAGCGGCAAGCGATGTACCGCGAGCTGATTTCCCAGCTCGACGTCGCGCGAAAAATGGTGGAAATCGACGCCATCATCCTGGACATAGAACGCAGTCAATTGCGCGAATTCGGGGTCAACTGGGGCAACAGTCGTTTCAGCAGCGACATGAGGCTGGCACCGGGAAGTTCATCGCAGCTGTCGATCGAAAACCGTGACCGTTTCTTTGCCAAAATACGGGCGTTGGAGCAACGCGGCCTGGCAACCATGGTCTCCAACCCCTCGGTCCTCACCCTGGAAAACCAGCCTTCGGTGATTGACTTCAATCGCACCCAGTACCTGACAGCAGGCACCGAGGTCGCGACTATACTGCCCATTACTGTGGGCACCAGCCTGCAAGTGGTGCCGAGGGTGATTACCACCCGCGGCACTCATCAGGTTCACCTGCTGGTGGACATCGAGGACGGCAACTTCGACGAGTCGGACCCCAATCGCCTGGGCCCCGATGTGCGCCGGGGCAATGTCAGCACGCAGGCGGTGATGGCGGAAAAACGCTCGCTGGTGGTCGGTGGATTCCATGTCACCGAAAGCACCGACAGGCGCAACAAGATCCCTTTGCTGGGGGATATACCGCTACTGGGCAAGGTGTTGTTCTCCTCCAGCGAACGCAAGAACAATCGTCGCGAACGCCTGTTCATCCTGACCCCGCGCGTGATCGGTGATCAGGCCGATCCCTCACGTTACCTGCCGCAGGACGACCAGGCCGAACTGCAGGCAGCCCTCAAGCCGCTGGCCAGGCGTTATGCCGAACACGCGCCCGTCATCAACCGCAGTGACATCACCAGCACGCTGGCGAATTTGGTGACCGGGCGAGTGCCCCTGGCCTTCAAGCCGGCCCCAATGCCCCTGGGCCTGGACACCTTGTGCAGCACCCGCGACTTACTGGCCATGAATACCGAACGCAGCCAGTGGTACGCCGGCCCGCAGTTCAATGTGGCCGTGGTCGTGCTGCGCAATCAGCTCAAGCGCAATGTGCGTATCGACGAAAAGGAATGCAGCACCTCGCAAACCCTGGCCGTGACCGTGTGGCCGCGAGCCTGGCTCAAACCAGGTGAAGAAGCCGAGGTATTCATTGCCATGCGCCCGGTGGTTAAAGATGAACACCTGAGCGTGCCGCGCCCCTCCTTGCTCACTCCAGCTAAAAAGGCCACGCCATGAAACACCGCTTGTTGTGCGTCACTCTGATCAGCGCAGTGCTGCTCATCACCGGCTGCAGCCCCACGTGTAAAGGCGACTCCTGCTCGCGTCCGCAATCGACCAAAGACACGCTGGTGATCTGGTGGCCACCGCAGATGCGCGTCGAGCCCGGCCCGTCCGGCGAACGCGCGGACTACCAGACGATCTCGCTGGAACGATAAGCTCAGTGATCAACGCCCGGTGTTACCGGGCGTCTGATCTGCAGATGGATAAGAGCGTCGCCTGACGGCGCGCAAGGCGCTGATCAGCGCAACTCCAGCGCCGGCAACTCCAGGGTTTCGCGCTTGGCGTCATCGTCAAGCTCGCGCAAGGTGCGGTAGATCAAGGCCACCGCCTGCAAGGTCTCGCGGGGAATACCAGCGCCCAGTTTGTGTGTATAGAGTGTACGGGCCAGCCAGACACACTGGATCACCGGCACCTCGGCCGCCTTCGCCTGGCGGATCAACTCGCGGGCCTCGTCGTCCGTCCCCTTGTTGACCAGCACCGGCAGCGGCGTTTTGCCAGGGCGGTAATACAGGGCCACAGCAAAGTGCGTCGGGTTGACCACAAGCATGTCGGACTCCTCGAGCTTGGGCAGCTTGACCTTCGGTTCCTCCTGGGCCAACTGCTGTGCCAACGCGCGGCGCTTGCCCTTTACATGCGGATCGCCTTCCATGTCCTTGTACTCTTTGACGACCTCGACCTGGGTCATGCGCATGCGTTTGGCGAAAAAGTGCTTTTGCAGAACCAGGTCAATGAGTGCCAGCACCAGCAGCAGCGCCAGGCAGGCGTGCAGCAAGTAGCGGAACAGCACGATCAACGCCAGGATGTAGGTTTGCAGGTCACTGTTGGCCAGGTTGATCAGCGCACCCAATGAGGGTCTGATCACCAGATACACAACCAAGCCCAGCAGCAGCGCCTTGGCGATGCTCATCAACAGATTCATGACCGATTGAGCGGAGAACATCTGCTTGAGTTGATTGAGCGGGTTGACGCGGTTGAAGTCGAGCTTCAACGTCTCCGGCGCGAACAACAATCCGAACTGCATCCAGCTGCTGATCAGCTTCATGAGAATGGCCGTCGCGACCATCAGCAGGGCGAACGAGAAAAACACCGTCAGCCCCTCGAACAGCACTTCCTCCAGCGCCCGCGTGAAAGGCTGGGCCATGCTCGACATGGGCAAACTGATCAGTTGCTGGAAGCGTTGCAAACTGGCTTCGGCAGTGAACAACGCAATCTCGCTGATGGCAGCCAACGCCATCAGCTTGCCGATGTCCTGACTCTGGGAAACCTGGCCTTTCTTGCGCTGATCGCGCAGTTTTTTGGCTGACGCGGGGTGTTTCTTTTCACCTGAGTCGCTCATGGCGTCGAGACCTGGAACATCAGCCCGAGTGAATGCTTGAGATCGCTCAACAGGTTAAGGCGCCCGACCATCAAGTCCTGCAGCAACGCAAAGTACAGCAACAAAATGCCAATGCCTGCGAGGCACTTTACCGGTGGCGCCAGCGTGCTCACCTGTAGTTGCTGACTGTAAACCCCGAGCAGCGCAATGCCGAACTCCATAAACAACAGCACCGCAATAAAAGGCGCGGCGTAGAGCATCATGTGGGTAAAGGTATCGCCGAGTATCCCCAGGAACACGCCGAATCCGTTGACTGCCGGCAGCGGTATCCAGGCCGTGGCCGGCCAGATTCGATAGCTGTCCCAAATCACTTGCATGAGGACACTCAGCCCCAGCACAGCGATCAGCAGGTAGATCACCAGTTGCTTGAACAAATGCCCGACGGGCGTTGCGTCCGGCCCCAGCGAAGGGTTGAGCTGACCACCGGCCAGGGCGCCGCGCTGGTTGTCCAGCAGGGCACCGACCGACTCGAACATCCAGAAGGGCATCGCCAACAGGACACCCAGCAAAATACCCAGGGCCGCCTCTTTGCCTATCAGCCCGATGATCATCAGCGCCGAGTAGTCCTGGCCCGCGAGTACGGCATGGATACCCGGCGCCGGAATGAAGGCCATGACCATCACGACGGCGTGACGGGGCAAGCCGCGTATGTGCTGGAAACAGAACGCCGGCACCAGAATGGCACAGGGATAGATACGCGCCATGCCAATCAACAGGCTCGTTAGTAAATCGAGATAAAGCACCACGGACATGCCCTCAGTTCAATGCCGAGCGAGCGATCATGTCGAACATCAGGTTGATCAGTTGAATCAACTCCACGCCGATCCAGCGTCCCGTCAATATCAGTGTGATACCCACCGCAACCAGCTTGATGCCAAAGGGCAGGGTCTGATCCTGGATCTGCATCAGCGCCTGAACCAGCGACGTCAATACGCCGACCACCACTGCCACGATCAGTGGCGGTGCCGTCAACACCACGACCAGCAGCATGCCCTGCTTGAACAGCACGATCGGTTCCATAGGGTACTCAGAGGTAAGAAAGGAAAAGGCTGTCGAGCAACCGCGACCAGCCGGAAACCATGACGAACAGCAGCAGCTTGAGTGGCAGGGAAATGGTCATGGGCGAAACCATTTGCATGCCCAGCGCCAGCAGCAGGTTGGACACGATCAAATCGATGACGATAAACGGGATATAGATCAGGAAGCCGATCTCGAACCCGGCCTGCAACTGCGACACCACAAACGCCGGAATCAACAGCACCAGGTCTTCGCGCTGGGTGCTTTGCACCATTTCCGGCGGCCACATGCGCGCGCTGTTCTCCTGCAGATGGGTGAGCACATCCGGGTCGGTATTGCGCTTCATGAAAGTGCGCAACGGCTCTATTGCCACAAGGCCCGTTGCCTGAAGCGTCTGTACATTGCTCATGTCCAGCGGGGATGTCTTGAGGTTCTCGGCGATCTGATAGCCCACCGGGGCCATGACAAAGAGCGTGGCAGCCAACGCTATACCATTGATCGCCATGCTCGGAGGCACCTGCTGCACGCCGATGGCGTTACGCGTAATCATCAGCACAATGACAATCTTGAGAAACGCCGTACAGACGACCAACAGCATCGGCAGCACCGACATTGCACCGAAGAACAGCGCGAGTACAACGGGATCAACGCCCTGGAACATCATCGGGAGAACACCACGCGCGTCAATTGCAAGCCGAGTCGACCTTCCACTTCCACCAACTGCCCTTGCCCAATGGGACGGTCACCGTAATACAGGCCGGCGACGCCGGGGGCGTACCCGGTAATGCCCACCACGGTACCGGGAGCCAGGTTGCGCAATTCGCCCAGGGTCAGCGTGAGGACACCACAGCGCACGGTCAACGCCATGCTCAACTCGTCAAAGGGCTCCCGGCCGAAGGCATCCTCCACCGGGTGGTCAAGCTCAGGCCCCGGGTATTCTTGTATGACAAACTCTTCGTCCACGGACGCTTCCTTGATCGCAATAAGGTTCAGGCATAACCGCCCGGATTCATCTTCAATACGCCCTTGCAACAAACGACTCCCAACAGGCAAGTGGCCAAGGCCCTGCACATCGAAAAAGGCCTGTTCGAGCATCAACACATCACCCGCTCGCAGATCGCGCACTTGTGCGACGGGCAGGCTCAAGCCGCCCAGCTTCACGCTGATTGCCAATGGAAAAGACACGGGCAGCGCAGCGGCCATCTGCTCCCAGGGGCCGGCCGCATAGGCAGCCAGCAAACTTTCGGGGGCCAGCCACAGGTGACCTGCAACCCTGGAGAGCCCCAGCGTCACGGTAAAGCGACAACCAAAGTCCAGCTTTCTGGGTGCGGGCAGCAAGCGCAGATAGCCAAACAACGACGACACCTGCGGGGCGAGGTGAAGCTGGAACAATTCCCAGAACCAGGATTTGGGATCGTTGCCAACCTGCGCCAGGGTGACCGGGCATTCCCCCATCAAGCTGAACATCGCTTCCGGGTCAGAAAACGCCAGCACGCCCAGAGCGCTCTCGAAACACAACGGGTTCACCCCTACGGGCGTGAGGCCGGGCTCAAGCAAAAAAGCACCACGCTGATCACCCACCTGGAACGACAGGCGCAAGCCGCGCCCCAGCCGATGCAGCGCTGCCGCCCTTCCCGCCTCGACCCTTGGCAATGTCAACGCCGACATGATCATGCCGGGCTCACGCGCGCGAGCTGAACGTCGACAGGCTGCCCCAACGCCTCGACCAGCCTGCTCTGAAGGCTTTTCTGCACCGTACCGAGCCACTGCGTCGTGTGCGCCTCTTCGGCTTGCAACTCGATGTCCCAGCTACCCGGCGATCTCTGCACACGGGCGTTGATCCGCCCTCGACGCGGCAGGTAAAGCACTGCCAGCAAGGGCCATTGCGCAGTTGCCTGTATTCGCGACGCCAACTGCCCAGCCAGGGCTTCGAGCATCAATTTATTCGTCGACACGATTGAGCCTGGCAGGCCGGAAACATAACCGCCTTCGCCTTGCTCGTAGGTAAACAGGTGGGTGAACAGACTTGCGTAGTTCAGGGGCAACACACCTTCGATAGCCGATTCGTCTTCTCGTCCGTACTCGCGCGCACGCGGCCGCTCGGGCTTGCTTGCAGGTATTTCTTTCATGTCTCTTCCTGCGCCAGTAAACGGGACAATTCCAGAATTTTTTCAACCTCACGCAAACATTGGGTGACCTGCTTCTGCGCAAGGTCGACCTCGGTCACTTGCTGCTCCTGCTGTCCGTGCAATCCTTGCAATTGGGCTTCTTCGCGCTGCGTCGTGGCGGACAATGAGCGCTCCTGGTTATTCCACGACTTGAGCGCCTGAAACGAGATCACCTGTCCTTGATGCTGGCTCAGAAGCTGTGCACCCGCCTGGGCTTCCTGCAGGCGGGTTTGCTCGAGGACTTGCTGTGCCTGCTCAACTTGCAATTGCAGGGCTCGCTGATGCCTTTTGGCCTTGCCCAATACACGCTCGGCCCGGTCCGCCCGATGCTTGCGCAGACGCCGCAAGGTTTCCAATTCAGAAAGGGACATGGGCGGTAAGCTCCGTCAGTTGATCCAGGGTCGAGTCCATCAGCGCGGGCTCGCGCAAGTCCTGGCGCAGAAAACCGTCCACGCGCGAACGGCTGTCCACCGCCATGTCGGTCAGGGCGTCACTGCCAGGCTGGTACTCACCCAACTTCAGCATCAGCTCGATCTGCTGGTACGCCGACAACAGACGACGCAGTGCCGTACCGGCCCGAATATGCTCGGGCGTGGCGACGTTGCTCAAAATTCGCGACAGACTGGCCAGTACGTCAACCGCCGGGTAGTGACCTCGCTCGGCCAGCTTGCGGGACAGCACAATGTGGCCATCGAGCAGCGAGCGAACTTCGTCAGCCACGGGGTCGCTCATGGAGTCCTGTTCGATAAGCACGGTGTAGATCGCCGTGATAACGCCGTCCTGGGTCAAGCCGGCGCGCTCCACTAATCGCGGCAGCAGGCTGTAAACCGAGGGCGGCAGGCCGCCTCGTCCCAGCGGTTCACCGGCTGCCAGACCGATTTCGCGCTGGGCGCGCGCAAACCGCGTCAGGGAGTCGATCAGCAGCAGCACGCGCTTGCCCTTGCGGCGATAGCCCTCTGCCAGGGCCGTCGCCGTGAAGGCCGCGCGGGCGCGCTCCATGCTTGAACGATCGGACGTCGCGCACACCAGCACGGCCTTGGCGCGCAATTGGTCATCCAGTTCGTGATCGAGAAACTCGCGCAGTTCGCGTCCGCGCTCGCCGATCAGGCCAAACACAATCACATCGCACTCGACGTTACGGGCAATCTCCGCCAGCAAGGTGGTCTTGCCGCAGCCAGCGCCGGCAAACAGCCCCACACGCTGGCCCTCGCCAAGCGTCAGCAAGCCATCGATCGAGCGCACTCCGGTCGCCAATGCGCGATGGATCCTGGGACGTTCGGTCGGCAGCGGCGCCTCACACAACACCATGCTTGCATCGGGACTGTCGGCCTCGACAAACGCACTGGGGCCAACGCCACTGATCGGCCGGCCGAAACCATCGAGCACCTGGCCCAGCAACTCATCACTGACCAGCACCCGGTGCGACACCCCCAGGCGCTGTACGCTGGCGCCCACACGTATCCCTTCAAGATTGCCAAGGGCGCTGAGTACGGCGTCCTGCTGATCAAAACCGATGATCTCAGCCAGCATGTAGTCGTCGACGGACTTTTCTACCTGGCACAGGTCACCGATACGCGCGTCGGGCAAACGACATTGCAACAGCATGCCATTCACGCGCTGCACTCGACCGCGCATCGTCACCGGCGTGAAGTTGGCCAGCGACCGCGTCTGGCGCTGCTCCCAGGCCGCCAGACGCGCCTGCAGTTCCGTACTCACCAGCGCACCTCATAGCGCTGCGCGCCATCGAAAACCACCTTGGTGTTGTCGATCAACACCAGGCGCAAACCATCCACCTCGTCCCCCACGAACAGCCGGCTGCCTTCCTCAAGAACGACGTGGCCGTTCGGCCCGCCGACGATCTGCACGATCTTGAACGGCAGCGCCCCATCGCGGGCGCGTACACGACTGATCACCGGGACCGCACTGTCGAACAGCTCGCCAAAACGGCTGAGCATGCGCGCGACCAGTTCCATATCGTCCGGGGATACAACGCCATTGAGCGCGATCTGGCCATTGATCACCTCCAGGCTGACCCTTTGGCTCAACTCACGCTCGCTGAGCATTTTCAATAATTGCTGACGGACTTCAAACGGCGAGGCCAGTTGTTGTTTAACCGCCACGGGAGGCATCAGGGAAGCCTGCGCATCACGTTCTCCGGAGGACACCATGCTGACCACCACACCGATGACCGCCACCAACAGCACCGCGCTGATCAGGCGTTTTTGCTGCCTGTTGGAGATGGAGGACAACTGCAGCGTCGGTGATGCCTCGCTTGCTCGCGGCGCGGGCGCAGGGGCCGGGGCGGGTGTTTCAGGCCAGGGTTGATCGGCCAGGCTGACGTAGAGTCGAATGGCCCCTACCGAAAAAGGGACGTTCAACGCCAGGCTCGCAATCTGTGCCAGCACTTGCCCCTGGGCGTCGTGCAGCAGTCCGGCTTCAGCCTGCACCGACCATTGCGAGTCAGCCAACCGCAGCCGCGCATGCTGCTCGGCGATACCGGGGTCGTTGAGCATCAGGTCGGCATCAGGGTGAGCACCGATGCTCCACTGCTCGCCAAATAGCGGTAACGCAGCCCCCTGGCGCTGACCATTAAGCACTCGCAGCTCAAACATCATCGAGCCCTCCCGTGCGTTGAACCCGGGTGAAAAATCATGCCGCCGCACCGCGCATCAATTCGTCCTGCCCCAGATCAAAACGCCCCAGGACCTTTACCTTGGACGTGCTTGCCAACTCGGCAAACGACAACACAGGTACGTGGTTGAACTCCTCCAGCAACAAGGCACGTAGAGGGCTGCGCAGGTCCTGCGCCACCAACATCACGCTCTTGCTCCTGGCGCGCACGGTAAATGCCTGGTTGAGGAGGTTGACCAACGCGGCGCTGCTTTCGTTATCAAGCGCAAAGAACACCCCGGTCTGGGTCTGGCGCAACGCCTCGCGCAGGATGTTCTCGGTATGGGGAGACAACAACCAGGCATGCAGACCATCGTCCTCGCTGTACTGCTGGAAGATCTGCGCCTTGAGGGCAATGCGCGCATAGTCGGCGAGCGCGTCGGGTTCGCGCTCATGCTGGCCATGCTCGATCAGCGACTCGACAATCAGCCGCACCGCACGCAGCGGCACGCCCTCACTGGCCAGGCGCTGCAAAACCGCCGAAAACCGCGACAGCGGCATGATGCGTTGCAGCTCCTGCACCAGCTCCGACTGGTTGTGCTCAAGCCAGCTGAGGATCGCCTTGCTCTCCTGAATACCCAGGAACTGCGGTCCGCTGAGCATCATTGCCTGCCTCATGCGATCAAGAATCAGGCTTGTCGCGGTAAAGCGTTCAAGCGCGGGGTCGGCAAGCAGCGGATCATCAGGTGGCAACCAGAGCCAATCCTGCTCATCACGCTCGGCCAGTCCTGGTATCGCGTGCTCCGGCTCGACCGCCAGCGCCTTACGTTCAACGGCAACGAGCGTGACCACCGAGGCCTTGACCATCGGTACCTCATGCACACAAAAACGCATTTCATCGGCGGCCAGCGAGTCGTCGAGCTCGACTTCGAACGGCGGCAAGGTCAGGCCAATATTGGCGACCAGCGAATTTCGTGCCTGGCGGATCCCGTGAATAAGGTCCGTAACCTCAGGCGTCCCCCGTAAGGACGGAGGAAACTGCAACAGATAAGGCCGCGATGGATCGAACCCACGCAAGTCCTCATTACCGTTCTCTTCGGGGCGCACGACATTGGCAACGTCCTCCTTGGGCTTTTCTTCGCGTTGACGCTGACGCATCAGGAAATAGCCCAGGGAGCCGGTGGCCGCCGAGATCAGGATAAACACCAGGGTAGGCATGCCGGGCACCACTGCAAACGCGAGCATGCCGACCGATGCAATCATCCAGCTCTTGGGTTCACTGGTCATTTGCCGGGCGATTTCAGCGCCCATATTGCTCGTACCGTTGCGTCCGTCCGGCGCCACACGGGTGATGATCATGCCGGCCGTCAGGGAGATCAGCAGGGCTGGAATCTGCGCAATCAGGCCGTCGCCGATGGTCAGTACCGAATACAGCTGTATCGATTCGGCCGCGCTCAGGTCGTGTTGAAACATACCCGTGGTGAAGCCGCCCAGCAGGTTGACCACAACGATGATCAAACCGGCGATGGCATCCCCCTTGACGAACTTCATGGCTCCGTCCATGGCACCGAACAACTGGCTCTCGCGGGACAACTGCTCGCGTTTATCGCGTGCCTGCATACCGTCGATCAGACCGGCACGCAGGTCACTGTCGATGGACATCTGCTTACCCGGCATCGCATCCAGACTGAACCGCGCGGCGACCCGCTCCGAGCCCTTGGTGATCACCAGAAAGTTGACCAGGGTGAGGATCAGAAAGATCACCATGCCGACGGCCAGATTCCCCCCCACCACGAAGTTGCCGAACGCCTCGACGATATGGCCGGCGTCCTGCTCCAGCAAAATCAGACGCGTCGTGGCAATCGACAACGCCAAGCGAAACATCGTGGTCAGCAGCAAAATCGAAGGAAACGAGGAGAACGCCAAAGGCCCTGGCAAATACAGCGCCAGTACGATCAACAGGCATGATATGCAGATGTTGATTGCAATCAGGATGTCTACCAGCCAGGTCGGCAGCGGCACGATAAAAATGAATACAATGCCCAGGACCACCACGGCGCCCAGCACTTCGGCACGCTGTGCCACTTTGAGCAACGCCAGGTTGATGGTAGACAGTACCGTCACGCCAGCGCCCCCAGGTCACCGGCAAAGCGCGAGGGTTTGCGCTCACTGCGTTCCAGTTCGCCCATTACCGCCAGGAAGCAGTCCAGGGCGTCCTGCCGCACTCGACTGTCCGGCCACAACGCCAGGGGCAAATCGCGCATCAGCGGATAAAGTGCGTTGAGAAGCACCACTTGCCGAAGCGTCGGATGACCTCCCAGATCATGCCCAAGCCGCAGGATTTCACCTGCATCGATACCGCTGCCGGCATATCCCAGCAGGCGCTGCAGAAGACTTACGCCGTCGCAATCGAGGCCCAGCCGCTCGATCACCGCATTGCAACTGGCTAATACCGTGCCTAATTGTCCACAACTTTGCAGTGCCAGTAACAAGGTGCGCAATCGGGGCGTGGTCATTGCCGAAACCAGGGTCGCGATGTCGTCAGCCAAAGCCTTGCGCATGTTGCCGAGCCTGGCGGAAAACGTGTCGCCACCGTACTCGCCCAGCAAGGCCTGCATTATCGTCGCCAGGGATTGGCGCGTGGAGATGCTGGCATAATAGAGAGTACGCAGCGCCTGGCGCTCTTGCGGATCGCCACCTGCCTTCAGCAGCGCACCGGCGAATGTAAGGCCCGCCTGGATTTCCCCCTTGAAACCCACCGACAACAGGGCAATGGCCTCCCGCGCCCTCGCAGCTTCGGAGGGGCGTGCCTCACTGTCCAAATGCACTTCCAGATGCTTGAGCACCACGAACGCACGCGCGGGATCCCCCTCGGCAAGTTCCACCCACTTGTCGACACTGACGTTGTGCTGCAACTGCTGCCTGAACCGCCGCGAAATGGCTGCCAACGACTCCTGGGCCGGATAACCCAGCTGATCGTAAAGCTGCGTCAACTGCGCGGAGGGAGGTATGCGTATCGCCATGGCCTGCTGGGCCTGGTTAACGGCAAGAACCTCATGGTTGAAGATCTGGACAAGCTCATCGACTTTCGCCAGCGCGGACGCGGAGACAAGCGAAGTGGCGGACTGATCCAGATGCCGGGCAGATGACGCATCGTTGGGAGATTCGACTTTCATGGGCATGCCAATACAGGAAGAGTGTGCTTCGTGTGTGGTTACGCCCGCCGATGCAGTTCCATCAAAACGCGTCTATCGATGCGTTTGACAAGACTGGCACGCGCCATCGGTACTTTTTGCAAGTTGCTGCGTAAAAACGCGACATTTCAATATATTTATCTATCAAAATCATGAGGTTGCATGTTTTTTCCGTTTGGCACAGCCAGTGCTAAAGGGGTTTCCATCGAAATTTTTTCGATCGCGTTTACCCTGAGGAAAAAATCGTGAATATCCCTATTGAAGCTTTAGCGCAGCTCGTTGGTAACTCGCCTCAATTCATGCTCCAACTGACGGACGAACAGCAGAAAAAACTCCGACGTTTTATTCACAAACGCGTGCTTAACCCCGAAGATGCCGACGATATCCTGCAACTCACCTACCTGGAGGCATGGCGCAACAGGGAACGATTCAGTGGTCAGGCGAGCCTCAGCACCTGGATGTGTGGCATTGCGCAGAACCTGGTCCGCAACCACTTCCGACGCCTCTATGCCAAACCGGTGCATTGCGAATTCGATGAGTCGCTGTGGCATGGACAGGAGGAAAACAAAAACCTGGATTGGGAGTTCGAAATCAACCGCAGACTGGAGAAAACCCTGAGCGCCATCGACCACCTGCCTGCAGAAATGCGCAAGACGCTGTACGCCTCACTGGAGACCGACGGCAGCTATCAGGACACTGCCAACGCGTTGGACATCCCCATCGGTACCGTTCGTTCACGCCTGTCTCGGGCGCGCGAACACCTTAAACGCGTCACGTATAACCCGCTGCAACCGTAAGCGCCTGGGAGCAAGCGTTGGGCGGCAGGGATATCTGCCCAACCGAATGTAAAACGAATTTCTTTAATAACGCCTCTGCAACGATCCCCTCTCTCGCCTCGTCTTCAAAGATGCCCAACTCGAAACTACCGGCCAATCAAAGCGCGTCAGCCGCCCTGCTCGATCGCCGCGCACACCTGATCGCCCGTCTTCAGCGGCGCCAGCTCCGGTTAAACAATTGAAAGCGTAGAAAAAATCTCAACAAAAGTGCTTGACGCATTCTCGTTCTGCGCGAATAATGCGCGCCACTTGGCTACGTAGCTCAGTTGGTTAGAGCATAGCATTCATAATGCTGGGGTCCGGGGTTCAAGTCCCTGCGTAGCCACCAAGTACTAAAAACGGCTTACCGAAAGGTAGGCCGTTTTTTTATGCCTTGAGAAAAGTGCCTGAAGCGCACAAAAACTTCCCAACTGTATTTTGACGCCCTCCAACCCCACTGTTAGTGTCCTGCCTCCCCCACATGGAGCGCCCCACGGTGAAACTGGACATCTACCAAGTCGACGCCTTCAGCCAGCATCCGTTCGGCGGCAACCCCGCAGCCGTCTGCCCGCTCACCGAATGGCTGCCCGACGAGCAACTGCAGAACATTGCCGCTGAGAACAACCTCTCGGAAACCGCGTATTTCGTGCCCCGTGGCGAGCACTATGAGTTGCGCTGGTTTACCCCTTCAGTTGAAGTCGACCTGTGCGGCCATGCCACGCTGGCGGCAGCCTGGGTATTGTTCCATGTGCTGGCGGATGCGCCGCAGGTGCTGCGCTTCGCCACTCGCAGCGGCGAGCTACGGGTGACGCGCCAGGGCGAAGAACTGGCAATGGACTTCCCGGCCCGGCAACCCGAACGCTGTGAGCCGCCCGCCGGACTGCTGAGCGCGTTGGGGATTGAGCACGCCGAGGTATTCAGCACCGATGACTACATTGTGCTGGTGAGCGACGAGGCTCAAGTCGCTGCACTGACGCCGGATTTTGCAAGCCTCAAGGGCTTGCCCAAGCGCGGCATTGCCGTGACCGCCAAAAGCACGGGGTTTGATTTCATCTCGCGCTGGTTCGGGCCGAATGTGGGCGTCAATGAAGACCCCGTCACGGGTTCCGCGCACACGTCACTGGCGCCATTCTGGGCGGCACGCCTGGGCAAATCGCAATTGACTGCCGAGCAGGGCGGTGCGCGCAAGGGCCAGTTGCGCTGCGAGCTTGAGGGTGAGCGCGTGATTATTTCCGGCAAGGCGGTGCTGTACATGCAAGGCACGATTTACCTGTAAAACGCACGACCCAAAGGACGGTCGAGCATTCTCAACGTAAACGGAGTTCAACACGTGTTTTCAATTTCCCGCCGCCCTTTGTCGATCATCGCCGCAGCCTTCGCCCTGTCGGCCTGTCACACCGCGCTCAACGAACCGCCTCCCGCACCGGAGTCGGGATCGGGTTATCGCAACGACCTCACCCTGCGCCATGCCGAACGCCACATGGCGGCCGCCGCGAACCCGCTGGCCGCCGAAGCCGGGCGGGAGATGCTGCGCCAGGGCGGCTCGGCGATTGACGCGGCGATTGCCATGCAAGCCGTACTGACCCTGGTGGAGCCGCAGTCGTCCGGCATCGGCGGCGGCGCATTCATCATGCTGTGGGACGGCGAAAACGTGCACGCCTATGACGGTCGCGAAACCGCGCCAGCCGCAGCGACCGAGCGTCTTTTTCTGAACGCCGATGGCACCCCGATGGCTTTCACCGATGCCCAGATCGGCGGGCGCTCCGTCGGCACACCCGGTGTGTTGCGCGCATTGGAGATGGCGCACAAAAAGACCGGGCACCTGCAATGGGCCAAACTGTTCGAGCCGGCCATTCGTTTGTCGGAACAGGGTTTTGCGATTTCCCCACGGTTGCACAGCCTGATCGCGGCCGACCGTTTTATTGCGCAGTCGCCGGACATGGCCGCCTATTTCCTGAAGGCGGATGGCACGCCGAAAGATACCGGCACTGTGCTGAAAAACCCGGCGCTGGCCGCTGTGTTCAAACGCATCGCCAAGGAAGGCCCGGACGCGCTGTACCGTGGTCCGATTGCCGAAGAAATTGCGCGCAAGGTGCAGAGCCACCGTAATGCAGGTGGCTTGTCCAAGTCCGACCTCGCGGGTTACGTCGCCAGGGAGCGGGCGCCGCTGTGCACCGACTACAAGCGCTGGAAAATCTGTGGCATGCCGCCGCCGTCGTCTGGCGCGATTGCGGTGGCGCAGATCCTCGGCACCTTGCAGGCGCTGGAAACCCGCGACCCGCGCCAGGCCCTCGCGCCGATGACCCCGGTCAAGCTTGCCACCCCGGCCGGGTTCGAACCCACGCCGCAGGCCGTGCACCTGCTTGCCGAGGCCGGCCGCCTGGCGTTTGCCGACCGCGCGCAGTATGTGGCCGATGCGGACTTTGTGCCGGTGCCGGTTGCCGGTCTCGTTGCGCCGGATTATCTGGCGCGGCGTGCCGACCTGATCGGTGAGCGCAGCATGGGGATCGCCAAACCGGGACAGCCGGCGGGCATCCAGGTGGCCTACGCGCCGGACCGGTCGCCGCTGCGCATTTCCACCTCACAGGTGGTGGCCGTGGATGACCTGGGCGGCGCCGTATCGATGACCACCACGGTGGAAGCGGCCTTTGGCTCCCATGTGATGGTCCAGGGCTTCTTGCTGAATAACCAGATGACCGACTTTTCGTTCATCCCCGAAGAGCACGGTCAGCCGGTTGCCAACCGTGTGCAGCCTGGCAAACGTCCGCGCTCGGCCATGGCGCCCACACTTGTATTCGACCGCCAGAGCGGTGAATTGCTGGCCACGCTGGGCTCGCCAGGCGGCTCGCAGATCATCGAATATGTGAGCAAGACGCTGGTGGCAATGCTCGACTGGAACCTTGACCCGCAAGCCGCCATTAACCTGCCCAATTTCGGCAGCCGCAATGGCGCGACGGAACTGGAGGCCGGATTGTTCAGCCCAGGCACGAAAAAGGCATTGAAGGAAAAAGGCCATGCACTGAGCGAGATCGACATGACCAGCGGCGTGCAGGCGATTGTTCGCGCGCGCGATGCCCAGGGAAAAGTGTCGCTGAGCGGCGGCGCGGACCCTCGGCGTGAGGGTGAAGCCTTGGGTGACTGAGCTAAGGCCATAAACTGTGCAAAACCTGCTCCCCCATGTGGCGAGCAGGCTTGTCCTGCGTTGGGGTGCGAAGCGCCCCCAATCGAGCAAAACGCGGTGTACCCGATACGGCTCAGCGCCTGGCTTTGGGGCTGCTGCGCAGCCCAACGCAGGACAAGCCTGCTCGCCATAGGGAATCTGCGCTTAACTGAACGGCATTAGGGCAAGCCCGCTCGCCACACAGCTGTCAGCGACTGATCTTCAAGCCCTTGCGTCCCGCATGCCGCTCCAGCGCCAGGTCGATCAGCCGGCTCACCAGTTCGCTGTAACTCATCCCGGCAGCCTGCCACAGCTTGGGGTACATACTGATGCGGGTGAAGCCGGGCAGTGAGTTGACTTCGTTGATCAGTACTTCGCCGTCGTCCGTGAGAAACACGTCAACCCGCGCCAGCCCGGCGCAACCCAGCACCTCGAACGCCTCGACCGCCAGGCTGCGAATGCGCTCGCAGGCTTCAACGCTGATATCCGCCGGCACCACCACCTGCGCGGCATGCTCGTCGATGTATTTACTGTCGTAGGAGTAGAAGCCGCTGCTCACCACGATCTCGCCGCAACCGCTGGCAATCGGGTGTTCGTTACCCAGCACCGCGCATTCGATTTCACGGCCACTGACGGCGGATTCCACCAGCACTTTTTCATCAAACCCGAGCGCCAGTTCTACCGCGGCGTGGTACTCGGCTTCGTCGGCAACTTTGCTGACGCCCACCGACGAGCCCTGGTTGGCGGGCTTGACGAACATCGGCAGGCCGAGTGTGTTCACCGCCGTGGCAAAGGATGTACGCGCCGCGGTGCGCCGGGTCAGCGTGATGAACGGGGTGACGGCAATGCCGGCGTCACGCAGCAGACGCTTGCTGATGTCCTTGTCCATGCACACCGCCGAGCCAAGCACGTCGGCGCCGACGAAGGGCAGGTCCGCCATGCGCAACAAGCCTTGCAGGCAGCCATCTTCGCCAAGGGTGCCGTGGACGATGGGGAAAATCACATCGATAGGTGCCAGCAGCCCCTGGCCGGAGGTTTCCACCACTTGCTGGCTGGCCTTGCCAGGCACGACCGCCAGCTCACGATTGGATTGGTTGAGGGCGATCAGGGCCGGGTTTTCCTGATTGATCAGAAAGTCCGAGGTGTCGTTCAGGTGCCAGTGCCCGGCCTTGTCGATCCCAATGAGGATCGGCTCGAAGCGCGACCGGTCCAGGGCATCGACGATGTTGCGCGCCGATTGCAGCGACACTTCATGCTCAGCCGATCGGCCACCAAAAATAATACCTACCCGCAACTTGCTCATGACCCGGCCTCAGTGTTGAACGTAGGGCTTCTTACCATGGGCTCTGCCCCTGCACAATCGTTCAAGACCCGCACAGACAAGCAGCGGCAGACTGGGTTAACGTCATTCCATCTCTTCTCGTGGCAATCATCATGGGTAAATCAACCGCCCCCCTTGACTGGCTTCACCGCGCGCCGCACGCCAGCGGCCTGGACCGTATCGAGGCATACTTTGCCGGCTTTGCGTTCGACCCGCATCGCCATGACACCTACGCCATCGGGCGTACCTTGTTTGGCGTGCAGAGTTATCACTACCGCGGCTGCATGATCCACAGCCTGCCGGGCACAACCATGGTGATTCATCCCGATGAAACCCATGACGGCCGCGCCAGCAGTGTGGAAGGTTTCAAGTACCGCATGATTTACGTGGAGCCTGCGCTGATCCAGCAGATTCTCGGCGGCCGGCCACTGCCGTTTATCCACAGCGGCCTGTCGACTGATCCGCGTCTGTTGCGTGCCAGCGAAGTGCTGCTGCAAGGCCTGGACTGCCCGATTGGCCCGATGCAGGAGCAGGATGCCCTGTTCGACCTGGCACATGCGCTGAGCGCTGCGTCGGGCGCGATCATCAGCCGCAAATCCTTCGACTATGTCGCCGCCGAGCGGGCCCGGGAATTTATCCACGGGGCCCTGGGCCGCAGCATTACCCTGGATGAAATGGCCGACCATGCCGGCCGCGACCGCTGGGCCCTGTCGCGGGATTTTCGCCTGCTGTTCGGTACCAGCCCCTATCGCTACCTGACCATGCGTCGACTCGATCTGCTGCGTAACCTGCTTGCCCAGGGCCAGTCGCTGGTGGATGCGGCGCTGACGGCAGGCTTCACCGACCAGAGCCACATGACCCGACAATTTCGCAGCACCTACGGCATGCCGCCGTCGCGCTGGGTGAAGATGCTGGGCCGCTGAGACTCAAGCGGCATCACTTCATGCGGCATACGCCCATCACTTGATACTCCAGGGTATTGAGCTTGCCGACCGAATCCCAATAGGTCATGCGCGACGGCACCGCGTTGCACGAGCGAATTGGCGGCGAGATGTTGACCACCTTGGCAATATCCAGATTCATGCCGTAGCGGTACACCTGCACCTGAGGTGCCGGCAGGCCTCTTTTCTCAGCGTAAGCCGCCATGGCGTCCTCGTTACCTTCCAGAAGCAACGCATAAGTGCGCTTGCCGTCCGCCACTGCGCCAAATGACAGCATTGCAAAGAGCAATCCCAGGCCAACTGTCTGTAAGTTCATCACACGTCCCTCGACTGAAAAGTTCAGCGTCGAGACTATCCAGATCACCCTTGCGACAGGTTCGCTGCAAGATTACTTATTTGATAGATAACAGTAACTTTCCAGGATCGTAATGTTTGCGCCACTCAGTCGTTATTCGTCGTTTGCAACTATCGCTCTGGGCACTACAACGCCCACTCTCATAAATAAGAAGCTGGTTATTGCCAGACCCAGGAGCGAACATGAATATCCTCAACATGACTCTGCCTCTTTCGTTATGCGCCGCGTTGCCGCTGGCAGCGGTAGCGGCACAGGAGCATCCCGAAGGCTTTATCGAAGGCAGCAGCGTCAAGCTGTTGATGCGTAATTTTTACTTCAACCGCGATGATCGCAATGGTCGATCCAGCCCTACCGGCAATGGTTATTCCGAAGCCTGGGCCCAGGGCCTGATCGGCAAATTCGAATCCGGCTTTACCCAGGGCACCGTGGGCTTTGGCCTGGACGCGTTTGCCATGCATGGCCTCAGGCTCGATTCGGGCAGGGGCCGCAGTGGCGGCAAGGGCTCATTCAGCGTAATGCCGGTAGACAGTAGCAACCGCCCGGAAAGCACCTACAACAAGGTGGGTGGTGCGGCGAAACTGCGCTTTCTGGACACCGTGATCAAGGCCGGCGATGTGTTCCCCGCCACGCCCGTCGTGGCGGCCGGCGACTCGCGCGTGTTGCCGGAAAGCTTTCGCGGCGTCACCGTACAGAACACAAGTATTGAAGGCCTGAGCCTGCAGGGCGGGCAATTGAGTGGCATGAGCCAGCCCTCCCAGAGCGGCCGGAACAAAGAGTTCGCCACGTTTTACGCGGGCAAGGTCGATTCACCCTGGGTTGGCTATTTCGGCGGCGATTACCAGTTCAATCCGCACCTGAGCGCGAGCGTCTATGGCAGTCGCCTGAAGGATGCCTGGGACCAGTACTACTTCGGCACTACCGCCAGCTATCCACTGGGCGAGGACGTGTCGCTGTTTGGCAATTTCAACTATTACAACGTGAAAGACGAAGGCCGCAAACTGCGAGGGGAACTGAACAACAACATCTGGAGCGCGCGCCTGGGGGTGAGGGTCGGCGCCCATCGTGTGACCGTTTCTCACCAGCGCAACAACGGCGACAACGACTTCGATTACCTGCGTCAGTCGGATTCCAACATCCTCGAAAACTCCATGCAGTACAGCGACTTCAACTCGCCCAAGGAGCGCTCATGGATGGTGCGCTACGACCTGGACATGCAACCCTTCGGCATCCCCGGCCTGTCGTTCATGACCCGCTACGGCAGAGGCTCGGGCGCCGACTATAGCAACGCCAATTCGGTCTATGTGCGCAATGATGCGGCAGGCAACCCGCTGACCGGGCAAAGCCGTTGGGAACGGGATGTGGAAGCCAGGTACGTGGTGCAAACCGGCAATTTGAGGGATTTATCCCTCAGGCTGCGTCAGGCCACCATCCGTTCAAGTGCGTTCGACGCAGACCTGGAAGAAGTTCGCCTTATCGTCGAATACCCATTAGCCATACTTTGAACCGGCGCCTTACATTCATTTACCGATGCCCTATATCTGCTGACGCGCTCAAGTCTGTCAGAACTGTAATATCGGACTCACCTTCTCGTTAAGTTGTAATTTTTAAACTCGCTTACTCGACATCCTTCATCTCTGCGGCTTTTGTATAGCTCCTTTGGAACAGAGATGAATATTTACGCCCCCGCCGGGGCGTTTTTTTTGCGTTGAACTTCAGCGGCCAAATGTCACACCTGCCTTACATCGCTTGACCCTAAAGCCTCTTCACGTTTGAGACTTCCCCTACAGCTTACTCAGAGCCTTTTGTGAGGCCATATCATTTCCCTATTCTTGAAGGAAAATCCCTATGCGCATCCTGGTTGTTGAGGACGAGCAGAAAACCGCCGACTACCTGCAGCAAGGCCTGACCGAAAGCGGTTACGTCGTCGACTGCGCCGCCAGCGGCATCGATGGCTTGCACCTGGCGCGGCAACACAGCTACGAACTGGTGATCCTCGATGTCAATTTGCCCAACACCGATGGTTGGGGCGTGCTTGAGCAATTACGCCGCGACGGCAACCAGCGAGTGATGATGCTGACGGCACGCGGGCGTCTGGCAGACAAGATCAAGGGCCTGGACATGGGCGCCGACGACTACCTGGTCAAGCCCTTTGAATTTCCTGAATTACTGGCCCGTGTGCGCACCTTGTTGCGCCGCAGCGAACACATCCCGCTGCCGGAGGTGCTGCGCGTCTCGGACCTGGAGCTGGACCCGCGAAGGCATCGAGCGTACCGCGGCAACCGACGTATCGACCTGACCACCAAGGAGTTCGCCCTGCTGCATGTATTGATGCGCCAGACCGGCGAGGTGATGACCCGCACGCAGATCATTTCCCTGGTGTGGGACATGAATTTCGATTGCGACACTAACGTGGTGGAAGTGTCCATCAGCCGCCTGCGCGCCAAGGTCGATGACCAGAGCGAGGTCAGGCTGATTCATACCATTCGCGGCGTGGGCTATGTGCTGGAGGCACGCCAATGAAAACCAGCAGCTTGTCGACGCGTCTGGGGCTGATGGTCAGCCTGATGGGCGCGGGCCTGGTGCTGCTGCTGGCGACTCTGGCCTTTCTGGTGCTCGATCACGAACTGGAAAAAATGGCGCGCAAGAGTCTGGAAAACAAGATGGAGCTGATTCAGCACAGCCTGACCATGAATCTCAACACGCGCGAGATTGCAACGCGCAACCATCCTCTGCCGGACCTGGTGATGGGCCACGATAATTTCTACCTGACCATCGTCGGGCCATTGCCGACCGCCGACGTGTTGCTCAGTGTTGGCACCAGGGTTCAGGCACCCTTGATGACAGACTTTACTGCCAGTGAAACCCTTGGCTACCTGACATGGGCCGACGGGCGCGGCAACCAGCAGCTCGGTGCCTCACGCCTGATGCGCCTGCGCAGCGGCGAAAATGTGCGGGTGCTGCTGACGCGAGACCGTGCCGATGACCAAGCGCTGCTCAGTGCCTATCTGCGCTCCACCCTGTTCGTGCTGCCGTTGCTGCTGGTGCTGATCGGCCTGGGTGCGTGGTGGCTGGTACAGCGCGGGTTGGCACCCTTGAAGCAGTTCAGCCACGTCGCGGCCAAAGTTACCACCCAGGACCTCACGCATCGTCTGGCGGTGGACAACCTGCCAAAGGAGCTGGCGCAGGCGTTCAACGTAATGCTCGACCGGCTGGACGCGGGGGTGCAGCAGCTGTCGCAGTTTTCCGACGACCTTGCCCACGAATTGCGCGCGCCGCTCACCAACCTGATGGGCAAGGCCCAGGTAACCCTCTCGCGCCCGCGAGTGCCAGAGGCCTACAAAGCGGCGCTGGAGTCCAGCGTGGAAGAGCTGGAGCGCCTGGCACGCATCGTCTACGACATGCTGTTTCTGGCGCAAGTCAGCCATCCGTCCGCCCGCGCGTCGTTCACCACGGTGTCGCTGGCGCAGGAAGCCGAGCGGGTAATGGAACTGTTCGCCTTCAGCGCCGAAGAAAAGCAGCTGAGCCTCTCCCTGAGCGGAAATGCCCAGGTACAGGGTGACCGCCTGATGATTCAACGTGCGCTCTCGAACCTGCTGTCCAACGCAATTCGCCATAGCCCGGAGGGTGGGTACGTGCCTCTGAGCGTAGAAGCAGGCGCCGACAGCATCTGCGTATTGGTTAGCAACGCGGGGGCAGGCATCGAAGCCCATCACCTGCCGCATGTGTTCGAGCGTTTCTACCGCGCCGACAGCAGCCGCGCGCGCACCGAGGGCGGCACTGGCCTGGGCCTGGCCATCGTGCAGTCGATCATGACCCTGCACCAGGGGCAGGCCGACGTACACAGCCAGCCAAGTGGATTTACGCAGTTTCGACTGGTGTTTCCTCGTCCTTGCGGTGCGCCCACTGATACAGCGCCGGCAGCACCAATAATGTCAGCAACGTTGATGAAATGATCCCGCCGATCACCACCGTGGCCAACGGCCGCTGCACCTCGGCACCGGTGCCGGTGGCCAGGGCCATGGGGATGAACCCAAGAGACGCCACCAGCGCAGTCATCAATACCGGGCGCAGGCGCGTCAGCGCACCTTCGTTGATCGCTAGCGCCAGCGAATACCCTTCTTCGCGCAGATTGCGGATAAAGGCGATCATCACCAGGCCATTGAGCACCGCCACGCCAGACAACGCGATAAATCCCACGCCCGCCGAGATCGATAGCGGGATATCGCGCAGCCACAGGGCCATGATCCCGCCGGTCAGCGCAAACGGAATCCCGGTGAACACCAGCAAGCCGTCCTTGATGTTGTTGAACATCATGAACAACAGGCCGAACACCAGCAGCAATGCCACCGGCACCACGATGCGCAGCCGCTCGGAGGCCTCCTTCAGTTGCTCGAACTGGCCGCCCCAGGAGGTCCAGTAACCTGCGGGCACTTTCACCTCGCCGCTGATTGCGGCCTCGGCTTCTTCCACAAACGAACCGATATCGCGCCCGCGCACGTTGGCACTGACGATTACCAGGCGCTTGCCGTTCTCGCGACTTACCTGATTGGGGCCCAGTACCAGGTCGAGGCTGGCCACCTGTGACAACGCGATAAATCCCAGTTGCCCGGAAGGGCTGCCCGCCAACGCCGGCACCGGGATCAACAGGCGTGACAGCCCGTCGATATCGGTGCGCAGCGTGTCGGACAAGCGCACGACCATGTCAAATCGGCGGTCACCTTCGTACAGCGTACCGGCCTTGCGACCACCGACTGCGACGGCAATGGTGTCCTGCACATCACCGGTATTGAGGCCAAAACGCGCCGCCTTTTCGCGGTCGATATTGATCGTCAGCACCGGCAGGCCGGATGTCTGCTCTACTTTGACTTCCGAAGCGCCATCAATCCCGCGCAGGGTCCCGGCGATCGCGCCGGCGGTGCTGTTGAGCACCGCCATGTCATCGCCAAATACCTTCACCGCTACATCGCTGCGCACGCCTGAGATCAGCTCGTTGAAACGCAGCTGGATCGGTTGCGAGAGTTCATACGCGCTGCCCGGCACTATTTCACTGGCGCGCTGAATATCGGCGATCAGTGCCTCACGGGATTTGTTGGGGTCGGGCCATTGCTCCTTTGGCTTGAGCATCAGGTAACTGTCGGAAATATTCGGCGGCATCGGGTCGGACGCAATCTCAGCCGTGCCCGTACGCGCGAACACCCGCTCGATTTCCGGCACTTGTGCCAGCAAGGTCTTTTCCAGTTGCTGCTGCATCTGCACCGATTGCGTGAGGCTGGTGCCGGGCACGCGCAAGGCCTGCTGGGCGAAATCGCCTTCGCTGAGACTGGGGATAAACTCGCTGCCCATCCGGCTGGCCACCAGACCGGTGCCGACAATGGTCAGCGCCGCCAGTGCGAAGACCAGCGGCCGACGCGCCATCACCCAGTCCAGCACCGGCGCGTACACCCGACGCGCGCTGCGCATCACCAGATTTTCCTCTTCCTTGACCTTGCCGGTGACAAACAGCGCAATCGCCGCCGGCACGAAGGTCACCGACAGGATCATCGCGCCCAACAGGGCGATGACCACAGTGAACGCCATCGGGTGGAACATCTTCCCGGCCACGCCGGTGAGGGCAAAGATCGGCAGGTACACCACCATGATGATCAGTTGCCCGTAGATCAGCGCCCGCCGCGCTTCCTTCGCGGCGGCGAATACCTCGTGCAGGCGCTCGCTGCGGGTCAGCAGGCGGCCGTGTCGATGTTGCGCATGGGCCAGGCGGCGGATCGAGTTCTCGACGATCACCACTGCGCCGTCGACGATAATGCCGAAATCCAGCGCGCCAAGGCTCATGAGGTTGGCGCTGACTTTGTAGGTGAACATGCCGGTGAACGTGAACAGCATCGCCAGCGGAATGACCATCGCAGTGATCAGCGCCGCGCGGATATTGCCCAGAAACAGAAACAGCACCGCGACCACCAGCAGCGCCCCTTCGAAGAGGTTGCGCTTGACCGTGGCAATGGCTTTTTCGACAAGGTTGGTACGGTCGTAGACGGTAACCGCCACCACGCCTGCGGGCAGCGAACGGTTGATCTCCTCGAGTTTCTTCGCCACCGCCTGGGACACACTGCGACTGTTCTCGCCGATCAACATGAACACCGTGCCCAGCACCGCTTCGCGGCCGTTCTCGGTGGCTGCGCCGGTGCGCAGTTCGCGGCCGATCTCGACCTGCGCCACATTGCGCACGCGAATCGGCGTGCCCTCCGTCGAGGTGATGACGATATTGGCAATATCCTCGATGGACGCCACCTGCCCCGGTGCGCGGATCAGCAACTGCTCGCCACTGCGTTCGATATAGCCGGCGCCGACGTTGGCATTGTTGCGCTCCAGCGCCGTGACCAGGTCGTTCAATGTCAGGTTGTAGGCCGCCAGGCGCTTGGGGTCCGGGGCGATCTGGTATTCCTTGGCGAACCCGCCAATCGTATTGATCTCCGCCACGCCCGGCACGTTGCGCAGTTGCGGCTTGATGATCCAGTCCTGGATCACGCGCAGGTCCGTCGGCGTGTAGGGCGTGCCGTCCTCCTTGCGGGCGCCCTCCTCGGCCTCCACGGTCCACAGGAAAATCTCCCCAAGCCCGGTGGAAATCGGCCCCATGGTGCTCTCGATGCCTTCGGGCAATTGATCGCGGGCCACTTGCAGACGCTCGTTGACCAATTGCCGGGCAAAGAACAGGTCGGTGCCGTCCTTGAAAATCACCGTCACCTGCGACAACCCCGAACGCGACAACGAACGCGTCTGCTGCAGGCCCGGCAACCCGGCCATGGCGGTTTCAATGGGAAAGGTGATGCGCTGCTCGGTTTCCAGCGGCGAGAAGCCCGCCGCCGCCGAGTTGATCTGCACCTGCACATTGGTGATGTCGGGCACGGCGTCGATGGGTAATTTCTGATAGCTGGCGATGCCGACACCGGCCATCAACAGTACCGCCAGCAGCACAATGATGCGCTGCTCGATGGCGAATTGAATAAGGCGCTCAAACATGAAAAATCACTCGCGGAATCAATGGCCGTGTTCGGCCGAACCTTTGCCCAGTTCGGACTTGAGGATAAAGCTGCCGACCGTCGCCACCTGCGCGCCTGCGTCGAGCCCCTGGCGCACTTCGACGTAGCCGTTCTCGCGCATGCCCAGCTCCACATGGCGGGTGATGAAGCCGCTCGGGGTACGCTCGAATACCGAAGGTTTGTCCTCGACCGTCTGGATCGCCTCCTGTGGCACGGTGACGCTGGCCTGCGTGGTGTCGGTGGCCAATTGCACGCTCACAAACAGGCCCGGGCGCCACGCGCCGTCAGGGTTGGGCACGCTGACACGCACAGTGGCGGTACGCGTCTGTTCGCCCAGCAGGTTGCCCACATAGGCCACGGTGCCTTGCACCCGAGTGTCCATTTCCGTGGAGCTGACGATCACCGGCTTGCCAGCGCGGACCTTGTTCAAGTCCTTTGGAAAGACCCCGAACGTGACCCACACCTGGGACAGGTCCGAGAGGGTGAAGGCGTTGCTGGTCTCACTGACCACTTCGCCGACACCCAGATGTTTTTCCACCACCACCCCGGCGAACGGGGCGCGCAGTTCATAGCGATTGCCGCCGGCCGAGCCCGCGTTGCCGCTGAGGGCGGTCATCTTCTGGCGGGCGTTATTGCGCGCGATCTCGGCCTCCGCCAACGTCTGGCGTGCGAGCAGGTAGTCCTGCTCGGCAGAGATTTTGTCCTGCCACAACTGACGTTCGCGCTGGAAGGTTATGCGCGCCAGCTCGACCCGCCGCTCACTGGCGGCCAGCTCGCTGCGTTGATCGGAAATCTGCTGGCTGGCAATCACCGCCAGCAACTGCCCCTGCTTCACCGATTGGCCAAGGTTGACGCTCACCGACTCCACCACACCCGCCGCGCGCGGAATAATGTGCGAGGTACGGTCTTCGTCAAAACGCACTTCGCCCGGCAGTGTCAGCAGCGTACTGATCGGACGGGACTGGGCCCTGGCAAGCTGAATACCGGCGGCCTGGACCTGCTGTTCGGTGAGTTCAAGCGTGCCCTCCTCCTCGTCGCCATCGGCAAAGCCGGCTACCGGCCAGGCCAGTATCAGGGCGATGGCAAGCGCCACACCGTGTGGTTTGTTCATGGGTTGCTCCTGAAAAATCAAAACTGGACGAGATCGCCGTATATCCGTTCGAGGCGCACCCAGGCGTCGATCGCCTGGGCGGTGGCCGTCAGGTACTGGGTACGGGCGGCAATCAAGGTGCGCTGGGCGTCGAGCACGTCGAGGAAGTTGAACTTGCCCATCTCGAAGCCACGGGTCGCGCTGTCCACGGCGCTTTGCGCGGCGGGCAGGATTTGTTGGTTGAAGGTGTGCACTTCGGTATTGGCGGTTTGCCACAAGGCCAGGGCCTGAAGGGTTTCGGCGCGCAGCCGCAGTTCGACGGCGTTGCGCAGGTCGCGCGCCTGGTCGGCGCGGCGGTTGGCGGCGAGCACGTTGCCCTGGTTGCGGTTGAACACGGGGATCGGCATCGAGACGCCAACGAGATTTACGCGCTCGCGCGTGCTGGCGTCGTACTGGCTGCCAATGGACACATCCAAATCGGGAATACGCTGGGCTTTCTCCAGCGTCACGCTGGCTTCGCCCTCGCGGATACGCAGTTCGGCCAGTCGCAATTGCGCAGTTTGCTCGACCCGTGCCAGCAGTTGTGCGCGGGGCGGCAGCGACGGCACGGGCCGGTTTTGCGCGGCGACAGCGTCGAAGTCCGGGGCGGCGCTGCCGGTGCTGGCGGCGAGTTGGCGGTAGGCATCGTTGAGACCGACCTGCGCACGATTCAGCTCCAGGCGAATCTCCGACAATTGCACCTGTGCTCGGGTGGCTTCCACCGGCGACGACTTGCCGGCGGTAACCCGGCCGTTTGCAATCACCAGCCCGCGCTCGGCAAGCGCCAGGGAGCGTTGCGCCAGATCCAGCCGTTCCTGGGCACGCAGGGCGCCGTAGTAGCGGTCGATTACATCGGCGCGCAGGCTGTTGCGCTGCTGCTCCAACGTCAGCGCCGCAGCGACCTGGGCCTGGGTCGCCAGGTCAATCCGCGCACCGCGCTTGCCGCCCAGTTCAAGGGTCTGGCTGAGCTTGACGGTGGTGGTACGGGCATTACGGCGCGTGTCTTCGACGTCCCAGGAGGCAACCGGATTGGGGATCAACCCGGCCTGCTGGCGACCGCCGCGGGCGATATCGATTTCCCATTGCGCAGCTGCCAGGTCCGGATTGTTGGCAAAGGCGGTCTGCAGCGCTGCATCGAGGGTGAGGGTTTGCGCCTGGGCAACACTTGCGGTTATCCACAACGCAGCAGCCCCCAACAATGTTCCAACGGTAATGTACATAACGACAGTTCCACGCCCATGAAGTCGCTGAGGGTTCCCAGCGAGGGCAATGTAGCTATCGCGACTTATCAGGGGGGTGGAGGCAGGATTACAAACCTGACAGGCAAGCGGTCGGGCATACACGTAGTCATGTTCATCGTAATGGGCCACGTGCTTTCGACCTGCAAGGTGGCGTGGGAAATATCAACTGTTCGCGCGGCCACACCCGGAAACCGATAGCGGCCGCCTTATAAGGTATGCTCGCCATCAGAAACATAAAGAAACATATCAGCCAAGCCGTTCGCCAAGGAGTCCCGTTTTGGAGTTATCGACTGCCGCGTGGATGTTCCACGACACACGCCTCATGCTCTGCGTCCTGCTCGCCATCGCCAGCATTATCGTGCTGATCAGCGCGACCAGGCTGCCGCCGTTCCTGTCGATTCTGATCGGCACCTTTATCGCCGGCGTCGGCGCCGGCCTGCCGCCGGAGGAGGTTGCCAAGGCCTTCAGCAAAGGCGCCGGGGCGATTCTTGGCGAGGCCGGGATCATCATTGCGCTGGGCGCGATGCTCGGCGCGTTGATGGCCGAATCCGGCGCGGCCGACCGTATCGCCACCACCCTGCTCGGGCTGGGCAAAGGCAAGTCACTGCCGTGGGTGATGGCGCTGGTGGCGATGGTGATCGGCTTGCCGCTGTTCTTCGAAGTGGGCCTGGTGATGATGGTGCCGATCATCTTGGTGATGGCCAAACGCTCGAACCAGCCGCTGCTGAAAATCGCCATTCCGGCCCTGGCCGGCATGACCACCCTGCACGCCCTGATGCCACCGCATCCGGGACCGCTGATCGCAGTGGGTGCGCTGCACGCCGACCTGGGCCTGACCATGTTGCTGGGTTTTTGCCTGGCCGTGCCTGCGGTGATACTTGCCGGTCCGATCTATGGCAACTGGCTGTCCAGGCGCCTGCACGTGGATGCACCGGCCGACATCGGCGCGTTGTTCAGCGCACCGCCCAAGGCACCGCGCCAACCCGGCTTTGCGGTGTCGTTGCTGATCATTCTGTTGCCGGTGATTCTGATGCTGGGCAGCACGCTGGCCAAGGTCGCCCTGCCGACGGAAAGTAGCCTGGGCCTGACGTTGAAGTTCCTCGGCGAGCCGCTGATCGCCCTCGCCCTGGCGGTAATCGCCGCGGTGATCTGCCTGGGCTGGGCCGCCGGCATGCCTCGCGCCGACGTCGGCAACACCTTGCGCAAAGCCATCGCCCCCATCGCGGTGCTGTTGCTGACCATCGGCGCCGGTGGCGGCCTCAAGCAGACCCTGCTCGACGCGGGCGTGAGCCAGACCATCAGCAAGGTCGCCGAAGGCGCGCACATGCCCTATCTGCTGCTGGCGTGGCTGATCGCCGTAGCGCTGCGTCAGGCCACCGGTTCGGCGACGGTCGCGACCACCACCACGGCCGGCATCCTCGCGCCGATGATGGCGGGACTGGCGGCCACACAAAGCTCACTGGTAGCGCTGGCGATTGGCGCAGGCTCGGTGTTCTTCTGCCACGTCAACGACGCCGGCTTCTGGATGGTGCGCGAGTATTTCGGCTTGCAGTTAAAGCAGACGATCTGGGTGTGGTCGGTGCTGCAGACGATTGTTTCGGTGGTGGGGTTGGTCGGTACGTTGGTGCTTTGGCACTTTTTGACCTGAGCCTCAGCCCGCCAGCGTGTGGCGCTTGCCAAACAACGCCACACTCGCCACGCCCACAGCCCCCATCACCACGCCATACCCCACGCACACCCACGGGCTGGTCGGCATCAGCGCGATCAGCAACAGCGGCGTGGTACTCGCCCACAGTGCATAGGCGATGTTGTAGGTGAAGGAAATCCCCGACACCCGCACCGGCGCCGGAAACAGCCCGACCATCACCGAAGGCACCGCGCCCACCACGCCGCAGCACAGGCCCGCCAACGCATACGCCGCGCCGAGCCAGAGGCCGCCGTTGATCAGGCTGGTGTACAAAATCGCGATTCCCGCCGGCAGCAACAGGCTGTACACCAGCACCGCACGCCAAGCGCCGATGCGGTCGACCAGCAGGCCCGCCAATACGCAGCCGATGTTCAGAAACACGATGCCCAGCGCGCTGAGGGCGAACGTGTGGCCGGGGCTCATGCCGAAGGTTTTCTGCATCATCGTTGGCGTGATGACCACCAGCACCACCACCGCCGAGGTGAGTACGCAAGTGAGGATCATCGCCGGCAGCAACACGGCGCGGTGCTCGCGCAGCACGGTGCGCAGCGGCAGTTCGGCAGCGGCCTGGCGGCGCGCCTGCATGTCGAGGAACACCGGGGTTTCATTGAGCCAGCGGCGCAGCCACACACCGATCACGCCGAAGACGCCGCCAAGCAAAAAGGGCAAACGCCAGGCGTAATCGAGGATTTCTGCCGGCGTGAAGACCTGCGCCAGCAGCGTCGCGGTGAGCGCGCCGAGCAGGTAGCCGAAGGTCAGGCCGGCCTGCAGGAAACCCAGGGCATAGCCGCGATGAGCAGGCGGCGCATGCTCGGCGACGAAGGTCCAGGCACTGGGCACTTCACCGCCCACGGCCGCGCCTTGCAGCACGCGCAGTGCCAGCAGAATCAGCGGTGCGAAATAGCCGATTTGCGCGTAGGTGGGCATGATCCCGATCAGCAGACAGGGTAAGGCCATCATCAGGATGCTCAGACTGAACACGCGCTTGCGCCCCAGATGATCGGCAAAGTGCGCCATCAGGATGCCGCCCAACGGGCGCGCGAGGTAGCCGGTGACGAAAATGCCGAAGCTCTGCAGCAGGCGCAGCCACTCAGGCATTTCCGGCGGGAAGAACAACTGGCTGAGGGTCAGCGCGAAAAACACGAAGATGATGAAGTCGTAGATTTCCAGGGCCCCGCCCAGAGCGGCCAGGCCCAGGGTTTTGTAATCGGAGCGGGAAAAACGCTGCGCCTGTGCAGGAAAGGTGGCAGTCATGTGCAAGCTCGGCAGACAGACAAAATGGCGTGCAGGTTAGGAGCTGAACCGGATCATGGCAATCACGACAGATACATTTGTTTTGCTCATTGATCGATGAAGATAACTGCATTCCCAAATCAATGGCCGTGGAGCAACATGCCGGAAAGCTGCCGCCGCCATAATAACTACAAGAGGAAGCCCCCATGGCCGATGCCATTGAAGAAAGCCGCTATGCCCGTTTTGCCCTGCGCTGTTCCAACTTCGCCGAACGCTGGTTTCCGGACTCCTGGGTGTTTGCCGCGCTTGCAGTGATTGTCGTCACCGTCGCGACCCTGGGCATGGGCGCCGCGCCGACCGACGCCGCGAAGGCCTTTGGCGATGGGTTCTGGAGCCTGATTCCGTTCACCATGCAGATGGCCTTCGTGGTGATCGGCGGTTATGTGGTCGCCAGTTCGCCGCCGGCGGTCAAGCTGATCGACCGCCTGGCGCGCATTCCCAAAAACTGCCGCTCGGCCGTAGCCTGGGTGGCCTTGATTTCCATGGTCGCGTCGTTGCTCAACTGGGGCCTGTCCCTGGTGTTCGGCGGTTTGCTGGTGCGGGCATTGGCCCGGCGCACGGATTTGCGCATGGACTACCGCGCGGCCGGTGCTGCGGCTTATCTGGGGCTTGGTGCGGTCTGGGCGCTGGGGCTGTCGTCGTCGGCCGCGCAGTTGCAGGCCAACCCGGGCAGTCTGCCGCCGTCGATTCTGGCGATCACCGGAATGATCCCGTTCACCGAGACCATTTTTCTGTGGCAATCGGGCGTGCTGCTGCTGGCGCTGATCGTGGTGTCGCTGATCATCGCCTACGCCACCGCGCCCGGCCCGAACAGCGCACGCGATGCCAAGGCCTGCGGCGTCGACCCGGCGTTCAACCTGCCCAAGGTCCAGGCGCCGACCCGCCCCGGCGAATGGCTGGAACACAGTCCGCTGCTGACCATCCTGCTGGCGCTGCTGGCGGCCGGTTGGCTGTTCCACGAGTTCTCGACCAAGCCTGCAATCAGCGCGATCTCGGGGCTCAATACCTATAACTTCCTGTTCATCATGGTCGGTGCGCTGTTGCACTGGCGCCCGCGCAGCTTCCTGGATGCAGTGGCCCGCGCCGTGCCGACCACCACCGGCGTGTTGATCCAGTTTCCGCTGTACGGCTCGATCGCCGCGCTGATGACGCTGGTCAAGGGTGGCGACGGTCAGACCCTGGCGCACCATATCTCGCTGTTCTTCACCTCCATCGCGTCCCACGACACCTACGCGCTGTTGATGGGCGTGTATTCGGCGGTGCTGGGTTTCTTTATCCCGTCGGGCGGCGGCAAGTGGATCATTGAAGCGCCTTACGTGATGCAAGTGGCCAATGACCTGCAATACCACCTGGGCTGGGCGGTGCAGATCTACAACGCGGCCGAAGCGCTGCCGAACCTGATCAACCCGTTCTACATGCTGCCGCTGCTGGGGGTGCTGGGCCTGAAGGCACGGGACTTGATCGGTTTTTCGTTTGTGCAGTTGCTGGTGCACACGCCGCTGGTGCTGTTTTTGCTGTGGGCGTTGGGGACGACATTGGCGTATGTGCCGCCGGTGATGCCATAGGAGCAGTTATAAGTTGCAAGTTTTTAGCTTCAAGCTTGGAGCCAGGAGCCAGCAGCTGCCTTAATGCCGTCACATTGCATTGCTACCGTCCTGCGAAATATCTTGCAACATATCGACAGGGACTCCCGCAATGAGTGACGAGCACGAAGACCGCCCTTCCCCCGATTCCGTTGCACAACCGCCGGTCGATACCAGCCGGCGACGTTTCCTGGGAGGCGCGGCGGTGCTGGGGGTGGGCGCCACCTTGAGTGCCTGCGGCAATACCAGCGAAGCGCCGGGCAAACCGGCGGATCGACCGCTCACGCCACAGGAATTGGACAAGGCATTGCGCGACCAGGTGAAGACTGTGGTGGTGATCTACGCCGAAAACCGCAGTTTCAATAACCTGTTTGCGGATTTCCCCGGCGTGGAGAAACCGCTGTCCGCACTGTCCGCTGCCCAGACCCGGCAGCTCGACCGCGACGGCAGTGTGTTGAACAGCCTGCCGCCGACCTGGGGCGGTGTGTTGCAGGTCGGCCCGCAAAGCGTGGACGGCGTGACCTATCCCAGCGAAGTGCAATTCCAGGAGAACCTGCCCAACGCACCCTTCGCCCTCAAGGGCCCGAATGGCGCGGACCTGCCTTTGAGCCTGGTCACCCGCGACCTGTGGCACGTGTTCTACCAAAACCAGATGCAGATCAACGGCGGCAAGAACGACGGTTTTGTCGCCTGGGCCGACTCAGGCGGCCTGGTGATGGGCCATTACGCCCAGAGCCGTTATGCCCTGCGTCTGTGGGACGTGGCCAAGGAGTTCGTGCTCTGCGATAACTTCTTCCAGGGCGCGTTTGGTGGCTCGTTCCTCAACCATCAATACCTGATCAGCGCCACCGCGCCGTTTTATCCGAACGCTGCCCAATCGGTGGCCAAGGCACAGATCGCCACGTTGCAGAGCGATGACCCTGCCGACCCGCGCCTCAAACCGCTGGATGCATCCCCGGCCAGCGCCATGACCGGCCCGCCGCAGTTCGGCCCCAGCGCCCTGACCCCGGACGGCTACGGCGTAAACACCCTGGCCCCGCCGTATTGGCCAACCTGGATCCGCGACCCGCAGAACCCGGACTACTCCAAGCCCGACCTGCCCAATGTGCTGGTGCCGCAAACCCACGAGCACATTGGTGACAAGCTGTCGAAGAAGAACGTCGACTGGGCCTGGTACGCCGGCGCGTGGCAGGCGACCCTGGATCAGTTCAAGGACTCGGGCGGTATCCCGAAAATCCCGAACTTCCAGTATCACCACCAGCCCTTCAACTACTTCAAGCAACAGGGGCCGGAAAATCGCGCCGAACGCGACAAGCGCCTGCGCGACGGCGGCCTGGGCGATGAGTCCAGCACCAATAAATTCTTTGCCGATGCCGAGGCGGGCAAACTGCCTGCCGTGACCTTCTACAAGCCCCAGGGCAACCTCAACATGCACGCCGGTTATGCCGACGTGGCCTCGGGCGACCGTCATATCGCCCGCGCCTTGAAGGTGCTGCAGGAAAGCCCGCAATGGAAAAACATGGTGGTGGTGGTAACCGTCGATGAAAACGGCGGCTGGTGGGACCACGTGGCGCCGCCCAAGGGCGACCGCTGGGGCCCCGGCACGCGGGTGCCGGCGCTGGTGGTGTCGCCGTTTGCGCGCAAGGGCATGGTCGACCATACGGTGTACGACACGGCCTCGATCCTGCGGCTGATCACGCGGGTATTCCAACTGGAAACACTGGACGGCCTCAAGCAGCGCGATGACGCAATGAGTGCCCGGGGCCAGAAGCCGATGGGGGATCTGAGCAATGCATTGCGCTTCGACCTCTAAGGCGCTTATCCAATAGCGACACCGGCAGCGATTTAGCACGCGATTTTCCTGGCCAGCCGCTACTGTGTGCAGGTGGGCTTTTCACCCGCGCAGACGGGCTTTCGCTGACAAGGAATCGACTATGTTTAAACAGACCAGGCTGTCCTGCACCCTGATCGCACTGCTGGCCAGTGCGGTCGTACAGGCCGACATCAACGTACCGCTGGGGAACACCCAGCGCGTCACGCAATTATTCGCCTTCCCCAATAACTGCAACGTGATCTGCTTCAAGCCGTGGACGCTGGAACAGACTGCCGAGCACTACCTCAACCAGAGCCTGCAACGTGACGGCTACAGTCGCGCCAAGGTAAGTGTCAAAACCGACGGCGACCAACTGACCGCCACATTCAGCGGGGTACCGGATACCTACGGCCAGCCTCTCACCCAATTGCTCAATACCGCCGATCTGGCCTACCAGGGCGCCAGCAAGCTGAACAGCGACGGTAAATGGGCCTACAACTGGTACCTGTTCCTGCCGCTGGGCATGGCCCTGGAAAACCGCAAAAGCGTCGAGCTGTTGCACTTTCCGCCGGATTATTCGTTGACCCACTTCCAGGACTACCTGGAATCGGCCACCACCGACCGCTGGGCCGCCCTGCTCACCGACAACGGCGTGCCGGCCAGCGAAACCCCGGCCTACCAGACCATCATCGATATCGCCCCGATTGCCGCACCGTCCAATGCGGGCAAGGACCTGGAAAACGTCTACGGCTATTTCACCGACTACCAGACACGCATGGTCAGTGAACTGAGCCTGCGGCCCGACGGTGCACTGCCCATGGTGGCCTTCGGCGCGCCGGTGCGCAGCTGGATCAAGCAGCAATACGGGCAGACCGTTGACGTAATGGGCCTGGCGCAGATCAGCCCGGTGGCCGGCAAAAGCGTATCGGTACTGGGCGCCAACCACCCCAGTTACATCTGGTACGCGGCGGACCCGGCAAGCTATGGCGGTAACGAACAGAAAGCCGACGAGGCCGGCCTAAAGGTGATGGGGCAGGATTTGAGCGCGGCCTGCTGGCAAGCCGGCATGGGCCGCAAGCCGGCCAGTGACCCCAACGTGTTGCTCCAGGCGTGCAACACCACTTGGCAAGTGACGCGCAAGGAACAGACCTGCGAATTGTTCTACACCTCGGTACGCTCGCTGACCCCGGAACAGGCAAATGCCAAATGCGCCACTGCACCGATCAAGGCGCAGTTGAAACAGCTGAAGAACCCCGCGCCAGCGACTCTCCTGCCTGCGCCCAGCCTGTAGAGAGCACACAGGGCTGGCTGATATCTACTGTCAAATTTGACAGTAGATATCAGCCAGCCCATCGGCGAACCTTGAGCCGGGCCCATTCGCTGCAAGACTGGCAGTCAGACATCACCTGCAGGTCGATGCAGCCCATTCAAGGAACGTGATGAAAACTCGTGCCATGGATAAGGCGATTCGCGCGAATTCTGACGACGACTGTCTGTATCCCTTTACGACGACGTTGGCGGAGTATGGCTACCCCTCCAACCGGCAATTTGAAATGGTTTACGACAAAGCCGGCGAAATCATGGGTGTCAAATCCCGCGTCGCGTTCGACAGCCGCACCCTCATCGCTCGCGTATTCGGCTATGCCTTGGGCGAATGCCGCCAGCACACGTTTCAGATCTCGGGGCGTATCTGGCTATATGACCCGTGGGTGTGCGGTCAACTGCACCATGCCTGCCACCCCAATACGTATTTCGACACGTCCTACCTGGAGCTTTGGTCAGTGATGCCCATCGCAGCCGGTACCTGGCTGACCATCGATCACGCCACCACCGGCGACACCCTGCCCCGACAGTTTGCCTGCACCTGCGGAGCACCGGACTGCCGGGGCTGGATCAAAGGCTCGCAGGAACAACTCAGCGCAGAAGGCCGGCTGTTCCTGGAGCAGCGCGAGCGCGCCGAGCGACCTTAGGCGTCACCCAGCGGGCGCAGGCGATATTGCGGCGGCAGTTGCTCGAAGCCGCTGATGGTGGTGTTCAGGCTTTTCCAGCGACCATCCTTGATGCCGTAGATGCAGCCGTGGATCGACAGGCTCTGCCCACGGTGCCAGGCGTTTTGCACAATGCTGGTGTGGCCGACGTTGGCCACCTGCTGAATCACGTTCAGCTCGCACAGGCGGTCGACCTGTTCTTCTTCGGTGGGCAGCTGCGCCAGCACTTCGCGGTTTTCGTAGTAGAGATCACGAATGGTGCGCAGCCAGCCATCGATCAGGCCGAACTGGCGGTCCTGCATCGACGCACGCACGCCGCCGCAGCCGTAGTGCCCGGTGACGAGGATGTGTTTGACCTTGAGCACATCGACCGCGTACTGGATCACCGACAGGCAATTGAGGTCGGTGTGCAGCACCACGTTGGCCACGTTGCGGTGCACGAACAGATCGCCTGGCAGCATGCCGACGATCTCGTTGGCCGGTACGCGCGCATCGGAACAGCCGATCCACAGGTATTCCGGGGTTTGCTGGCGGGCGAGCTTGGCGAAGAATTCGGGATCTTCCTGTTTGATCGCATCCGCCCAGCGTTCGTTGTTATCAAGCAGGTCTTGTAGTTCGTTCATCAGGGAAAGCCTCGGGAATGATGCGCAGCTGTGTGACTGACAACCCCTCGTCCGGGTCACGCCTGGCGCAAATTAGCTTGAATCTTTGCGGTGCAGAGCCTGTCCACACACTATAAGCCCCACAGTATGAGGATTGGCCATGACTGAATCACGACGTCCCTACGGCGCTACGCAGCCCGAACCGATTGACGATAACGAAGACCGCATGGGTTCGATGCGCGAGCTGGACTTTGACCAGGAAGACCAGACGGCGGAAATCGGCGATGAAATCCCGCGCGGCGAGCGCGAACACCTGATGCCCGATGAGCGGGTGCGCGCGGCTGGGATGACCGGGGCTTCGACGGATGACCATGAGTCGACTGACGATGATATGAGCCCGGAAACCCTGATCCATGAGGACGGGGCGCGGGATGCGCGAGAGGCCGGGGAAGACAACCCTGCCGACTTCGACCTCAGCATTGTGGATGAAGATGAGATCGGAGGCGGCAATGGCCTGGATGAAGCGGAGCTGGCGGATATCGATCCGGTCGACGGCAACCGCTGATACGACACTGTTAGCCATGTGAGAGGGGGGCTTGCCCGCGATAGCAGGGTGTCAGTTACTTGATAAGTCGCTGATACACCGCCATCGGGAGCAAGCCCCCTCCCACACTGATCCATGTGTTCAGTCGACGAGCGTGCAGGCCATAACGACTGCGTCTTCGCGGCCGCCGACAGCCGGGTAGTAATCGCGCCGACGTCCAATCTCATTGAAGCCATAACGCTCATACAACCGGAACGCCCCGGTATTGCTGTCGCGCACCTCCAGGAAACACTCTCGCGCACTGGCGGCATACGCGCGGGACATCAAGTGCTCCAGCAACGCCAGGCCCAGGCCACGCCCCTGGTTCTCCGGTTTGACGGTGATATTGAGCAAATGGGCTTCATCCAGAATGATCTGCACCACACCGTGCCCCACCTGCTGCTCACCCTCGAACATCAGCCAGATCTGGTACTTGCCCAGCCCATCGAGAAAGATGCCGCGCGTCCAGGGATGGCTGAACGCCGCGTATTCGATTTTCAGCACGGCGTCGAGGTCGGCCTCGGTCATCGGGCGGAAGGATAAAGCCTCACTCATCGGTTGTTTTCCAGCGCGCCATCAGCCGGCGCATGGCTTGCCAGACATCAGCCTTACGCTGTGGCTCTTCCATTAATAATTCCAGGCCCGGCAGGGCCCACACCGAGCCCAGGCCTTCGACCTGCAGTTCGCGGTACCAGGCTTCGGCGTTGGCCTCGCCGGCAAAGCGCACGGCGGGCAGGCCGATCAGCCACAGGCACACGCAGGGTTCGTCTTCCAGGCGTGCCGAGACAAAACCTTGCACAAAATCCCGCGCGGCGTCCGGGCCCTGATCCATGGTGCCGCGCACCAGCAACGGCCAGCGCACCGGGTCGCCGACGATCTGCGGGCTGTCGGGCAGGCCGGCGGCGCGCAGCATATCCTTGAGCAGCATGTAGGCCGGGTCGCGGGTCTGGAAGCGCTCGCCGGTGGGCAGTTCCACCAGCAGCAGGCAACGCCCGGCTCGCAGCAGTTGCAGGGCAAAACGCGGCGGCGGCACCACTGGCGCCCTGGCCACCGACGTCGTGTCTTCGGCCACCATCGGTTTGGTCACTGGCGAGGGGCGCGGCACTTCGATTTTGGCCCGTTCGACCACCGGCCGCACCTCGGGCACAGGCTTGACCACCGCAACCGGCGCAGCGGCCTCCTCGCCCGAGGCGTCGAACGCCTCATAGGGCTCAGGCGCCTGCAACAACGCGGGCCGCGACGGTGCGGCAAACGGCAGTTCGGTGCGGGGCAGCCAGTTGACCACCTGCATGGCGGTCAAGTAAGCGCGACGTCGGGACTCGATAAGCACAGCTCGGCCACTTGTGGATAAGTAAAGAGCGGGGATTCTACCGCTGTTCGGCAACAATCGCCCACTGCGCGCTGACCGGCTGTGGATAAATCCCACTCCCGATGCAGTACAATCGCGACCTTTAATCGCCAACCAGCCGGCCTTTCCCATGATCGAACCCAAGCGCGTCCTGCGCGCCCTCGCCGAACACTGGGCCTTGCTTGAGCCACTGTGCGAACACTTCGACCAAGGCACCCTGAGCCTGGGCGAGCTGCGCGCGCAATTGGCTGCCCAACAACTGGACAGCACGCCCCAGGACATCACCAGCCTGCTGGATGTGTGGATTCGCCTGGACATCCTGGTGCCTGTGGCCAAGAGCCCGAACCGTTTCGAGCTCAACGCACAGATCCACGACTTCCTCGCCTATTTGCGCAAAGAGCACCGGCTTGGCCTGTGCCTGGAAATCGAAGCCTACCTGCGCCACCTCGAGCGTCTGGCCGGCTATATCCAGGACGCCTTTGACATCCGTGACGGCCACGACCTGGCCCGGCAATTGCGCCTGCTGGACATGCGCGTGCGCGACGTGCTGAAAAAACTCGCCAACGACGAACAAGCCCTGGCGGCCGTGGCCGACCGCGCCAAGACCAGCGACCGGCAGATCCCGTTGCGCCAGCGTTACGCCGAGGTCTTGGCGACCTGGGATGAATACGTCGAACCGATGATCCAGTTGGTGAACGCCGACGGCGCCTTCGAGCAAGGCGTGCGCAAGGTCGAGAATGTGCTGCTGCGCATGCTCACCGAGCAACAGCGCCTCGGCCACTTGGTGGACGACGACATGCTGCTGCGTACCCACGCACGCATCCTCGAAATGCAGACCAGCGCCCAGTTGACCCTGCGTCACGCCCGCGAACTGCTGTTGCCGTTGCGTGAGGAAGCGCGCCGGCACAACGCGGTGACCCGTGGCGCAGCGCTGGCCCTGTCGGCGATCCGCCGCAAAGGTCTGGACGCGGTGCCGCAGGCAGCGATGCCGCTGTTCACCCGGCCGCAAAGCACCTTTCTGGGCAGTGCCAGCCAGGTCGAGGCCTACGTGTATGCCCTGGCGAATTTCGAGCCGAAACCGGCGCGTTTCCCCAAGGCGCACACATCCCAAAAGGGCCAGGCCCAACGCGCGCCGCGCACGGTCAAGGAAATGCTCGAACGCTGCGAAGACGCGCTGCCGATGCCTGACCTGATGACCTGGCTGCTGGAGCAGGAACCGGACGGCGCCACCGACGAATTACTGTACTGGTTCTCCCGCCTCTCGCGCGAAAAACGCTTCAAGCGCGAACGCCTGGAACGCCGCGATTACCACACACACGAGCACCAGGTCAGCCTGCGCTCATTCGCCCTGCTCCCGGCCGGCACAGACGCCGCCGAGCAACCTGCGAGTACACCTTATGCATCTTGATCTATCCGAACTGTCCCAACTGGCGCCGATCTTTCGCGAGCTGTTCAAGGGTTACCACGTCAGCCGCCGCGACCCGGAGCTGTACGCGCAACTGTCGAACTTCCAGGACCAGTACCGCACGCTGTTCAAGGCCCTGGGCTTTGAGCTGGTGTGCGACACCCGTGGTTTTTATTACTTCGTGCCCGACTCCGCCATCGCCAGTGCGCAGGTCAACAAGACCGCCCAGCGTCTGGCGCTGTTCACCTTCATCATCGTCGAACACCTGGCCGACCAGGGCCGCGACCCGATCGCCGTGCTCGACGGCGGCAGCCTGGGCCGTGATGAACTGCCGTCGCTGCTGGATAAATACCGCGATCTGTTTATCCAGGCCGAAGTGCAGACTCAGGAAGAACTTGAAGAAAAAATAATGCGCCGCATGACCCAGCTGGGTTTTGCCAGCGAAGACAACGGCATCTATCGCTTCCTGCCGCCGATGCACCGTTTCCTCGACGTGTGCCTGTCGGTGCAGCAGGACCGCGACCTTGCCGCCAGCGTGCACAGCGTGTTGCCATTGCCAGCGCCGGTAATCATTGACGAAGACAGCGATGAAAAACTGCTGAAGACCGATGACCCGCTGGACTTGAGCGACTTCGAGGAAGAAAGCGACGAAGACGCCCTGGCGCGTGCCATTGCCGAAGAACAGGAGACCGATGCATGAGCAAGCAACGCTACGGCATCCGCCGCTTCGCCCTATTGAACACCGCCGGTTACAGCCTGGGCCTGTTCCCGCTGGAAGAGCCGCTGTCGGTATACGGCGCGAACAACCTGGGCAAATCCGCCTCGATCAACGCCCTGCAGTTTCCGATTCTGGCGCGCATGTCGGACATGAGTTTCGGCAAGTACACCCTCGAGCAATCGCGGCGCTTCTACTTCGCCACTGACACCAGCTACATCCTCGTGGAAGTCTCGCTGCCCCACGGCCCCCATGTGATCGGCGTGGTCGGGCGCGGCCCGGGTGGCGGTTTCGGTCACCAGTTCTTCGCCTATGCCGGCAAGCTGGACCTGGCGCACTACCAGAAGAACGACACCTGCCTGCGGCAGAAAGAGCTGTTCACCAACCTTGAGAAAGAGGGCCTCAAGGCCTACGAACTCAAGCCGGATGAACTGCGGCGTTTGCTGGTGGGCGGTCACACATCGATCCCGCTGGACCTGACGCTGATCCCGCTGCGCTCCACCAGTGAGCAGAGCCTGAAGACTTTCCGCGCGCTGTTTATCAACCTGCTGCACATGCGCGAAATCACCGCGGCCAAACTCAAGCAACTGTTCCTTGATGCCTTCGAACACAGCCTGCGTTCCGGCAGCGTGGATTACATCGCGGCGTGTGAAGAGGCCTTCCGCGACGTACGACGCATGGAGCAGGACTACAACTCGCTGGTGGCTGCCGGGCCATTGGTCGAGGCGCTGGCCAATGGCGTGCGGCAACGCGATGTGTTGCGCGGCAAGTTGCATCGTCTGTCACCGCTGCTGGATTCGCTGCTGGGCACCTGGTCGGACTACGCCAGTGCGCGCAAGGAAGAGCTGACCATCCAGGCCGAGCACTACCGCAATGAACAGGATGCACTGCAACATGACCAGCGCGGCGGCACCCAGGAGCTGATGCGCCTGGAGCGGGAGATCAGCGGCATCCAGCGCTGGCTGGGCGAGCTGTCGGTGCTCAAGCATCGCTTTGCGCTGGTGGATGACGTGAAGATGCTGGAGCAGCAGTTGCTCGCGGCCAAGGATGCTCACGATGAATTGGCGGGTGCGCTGGCGCAGTCGCGGCAGTTCAGCGCCGAGGATCTGGACGAGCGTCTGCGCGACCTGGAAAAACGCCTGAAGTCGGTCAAGCAGCAGCTTGATCACGCGGACAACAACAGCTACGCCAAGCTGCGCGAAGAATTCTCACAGCAGGACGTCGAGCGTCTGATGCGGCTGTTCAACAGTTCGCTGTTCAGCCTGCCATTGGGTGAACAGGGCATCACGCTGGATGAAGACGGCCAGTGGGTCAAATCCCTGGAGCGGATCCTCGATGGCTTCAAGGGCGAGCGCTTTGAGGTGCCGGGGCTGTCCATCGACATCTCGCACATCGAACCACCCGCGTTGCAGGCCTTAGCGGATCGCGCGGCACTGCGTGATCAAAAAGAGCGTCTGGAAAAAGAACTCAAGCAACTCAAGACTCAGCAGGCTGTGGCCTCCGATCGCGCAGCCAGCAAGACCCAGACCGAGGCGCTGTACCAGCAGGTGCTGGATGCGCAAAAAGCCCTGGAAGATTTCCGTCGCGCGCAGACTCTGAGCGCCGAAGAAGGCGAGAAGCTCGAACAGCTGGCGCAGATGGAGGCGGCGCAGGATGAGTTGAAGCGTTCCAGCGATGCGTTCACCGAGCGTGTCCAGCAATTGTCGGCCAAGCTGCAACTGGTCGGCCGCCAGATTGGCGATATGGAAGCCAAACAGCGCACCCTGGATGACGCCTTGCGCCGTCGCCAGCTGTTGCCGGCGGACTTGCCGTTCGGCACGCCGTTCATGGACCCGGTCGACGATTCCATGGACAACCTGCTGCCGCTGCTCAATGACTATCAGGACAGCTGGCAGGGCTTGCTGCGTGCCGATGGCCAGATTGAAGCGTTGTACGCTCAGGTGCGGCTCAAGGGCGTGGCCAAGTTCGACAGCGAGGATGACGTAGAGCGTCGTTTGCAATTGCTGATCAACGCGTACGCGCACCGCACCGATGAAGCCCTGACCCTCGGCAAGGCGCGCCGTGCGGCGGTTACCGATATTGCGCGGACCTTGCGCAATATCCGCAGTGACTACGACAGCCTTGAGCATCAGTTGGCCTTGTTCAACCGCGAGATCAACAAGCGCCAAGTGTCCAACCTGCAAAGCTTTCGCATCGTGCTGGCGCCGAACAAGGAAGCCCTCAAGCATATCGACCAGATCATCCACAGTGCCGGTCAGTATGAAGAAGGCGAAACGTTGTCGGTGTTCGACCTCAGCCAAAGCGCAGAGCAGGACAACAAGAACGAAGAGGCCAAGGAATACCTGGCGCGCCTGGTGGCGGCCAACCATAACCAGTTGGGCCTCAAGGACCTGTTCGAACTCGCGTTCGAGATCACCAAGGTGAACGGCCAGCCGGTGATTCACACCGACATTGATGGCGCCGCGTCCAATGGCACCACCATGACCATCAAGGCGCTGACCAACATGTACCTGTTGCTGCACTTGATGGACCGCGACCAGGCCGGGCGCGTGCGCTTGCCGTACTACCTCGACGAGGCAGCCGATATCGACGAGAAGAACCAGGCGGCGTTGCTGGAGACCAGTTTGCAATTGGGCTTCGTGCCGCTCCTGGCGAGTGTGAAGCCGCAGGTGTCCGCCCAGGTGGCCATCGACCTGGAAGGCGGCAGCGGGCCGAACGGGATCTACATTGATGAAGCAGATTGGAAGTACATCCGGCGTCATGATGAGGTGAAGGCGACGGTGATTGCGCAGGCGGAGTTGGATGAGGTCTGACGTCGTGCGTTGAAATGCAAAAAAGGCCGCGATCTATGGATCGCGGCCTTTTTTTGTGGTGCTGCAGAGGGCCTCATCGGGGGCAAGCCCCTTCCCACACTTTGAACTGTGAACACCGTCAAATGTGGGAGGGGGCTTGCTCCCGATAACCGCGCCTCGGTTTATTTGCCCAATGGAATCTTGGGCGCCCAGGTCAGCCACTCATCCTCAAATTTGTCGAACAACGGGAAGGTCTGCTGCGGCCGCGCCGCATTGCCCATCCGCTCGCCATCCGGCGTGGCGAAGGCAATACCGCCGGCGACCAACGTCTCCAGGGATTCGGTGCGCACCGTCGCGCCCTTGAACAAGCCGAAGTCCACGCCAAAACCACTGGTGTTCCAGAAGCGGCTGCCGCTGCGAACCAACGGTGCGTACTTGGGCTCGATCAGGATGTGCACCAGCACGCGGTCGGCAGTCTGGCCCAGCTCGTAGCCGGTGACCTTGCCCACGGTGACTTCGCGGTAGGTCACCGGTACGCCTTCCTTCAGTGAGCCACGACGCGCGGCACTGAGCACCAGACTCAAGCCTTGCTCCTGGCGCACGGCCTCGGGCGGCTGGGCCAGGGCGACGAAGTTTTTCTGCGGGCCTGCGTTTTTCGTCGCAGGCTGCACTTCGATGTATTGCCCGGTCACCAGGGTTTCCAGGTTGGCGGTTTTCATCAGGCCCAGTTCCGGCTTGACCACCCAGAACTGGCTGCCGGCACGTGCGATGCGGTCGGCCACCTGGGTGATGCGTGCGCCGAGCAGCACCGATTGCATGTCCGCACTCAGATTGACACTTTCGATCTTGCCCACGTCCAGCCCTTTGAAACGCACCGCCGTGCCGGGGCGCAGGCCATCGGCGCGATCAACCTTGATAGTCACCAGAGTGCCGTGTTGATTGGCGGCTTCGCGGTCAGGGTACAGACGGAAGCGCGGAATGTGTTTTTTCAGTGGCACATTCGGCTCAGGCGTTTCGAACGCGATACCGCCGGCCATCAGACTCGCCAGGGATTCACTCTTGACCTGGATGCCGCCAGTGAGGCCACCGGTCAGGGTGACGCCGCTGGCATTCCAGAAACGCGTCGAGCCGTTGACCAGGTTCTCGTATTCTTTCTCGATATGTACGCCAATCACCAGTTGCTTGTTCTTGCGCGAGAACTGGTAGCTCTGCACCGAGCCGACCTTGACCTGCTTGTAGAGAATCGGGCTGCCGACATCCAGGGAGCCGAGGTTGTCGGTAAACAACACCATGTGCAAACCAGGGGAACGCAGATCCAGCGGAGGCGCCTTCGCACGGGCGACATACTCGCGCTGTGGCGCAGTACCTTTGTCGCCTGGGCGGATGGCGATGTAGTTACCTTTGACCAGGGCTTCCAGGCCGGTGATCCCCGCGAGGGAGATGGATGGCTTGACCACCCAGAATTGGGTGTCCTGGACCAGATAGTCTTCGGCCAATGGGTCGAGGGTCAGTTCGGCGCTGGCACTGGACAGGTCCGGGTCGATCTTCAGGGTTTTCAGGCTGCCGACCTGGATGCCTTTGTACATCACCGGCGTGCGGCCGGCCTGCAGGCCTTCGAAGTCGCTGAGCTTGACCTTGACTCGGATGCCGGCGGCGGCGGCGTCGAAATCTTCGTACAGACGGAATGGCAGGCTGGGATCGGTGGGCGGGCTGTCCTTGCGATTCTCGGGGGTGGCAAAGGCAATACCACCGGCGACGATGCTGGACAACGACTCGCTGCGCACCTTCACGCCGGACAGGTTGGCGTCGATGCTGATGCCGCTGGCGTTCCAGAAGCGCGTATGTTTACGCACCAGGTGGGCGTAGGTCGGTTCGATATAGAGCTTGATCTCGACGGTGCTCTGGTCTTCGGACAACAGGTAGCTTTTAACCTGGCCGACCTGGATCTGCTTGTAGAACACCGGGCTGCCACGGTTGAGCGAGCCGAGGCGATCGGCCTTGACGGTGATGTGCAAGCCGGGCTTGGCGTCGGACAGCGGCGGCTCTTCGGAGAGCGCCTTGAATTTGCGGGTGGGCTCGCCGTCGCCAGGGCTGGCGGCGATGTAGTTACCCGACACAAGGGTTTCCAGGCCAGTGATGCCGGCCAGCGTTACGCTGGGCTTGACCAGCCAGAAGCGGGTATTGGTCTTAAGGTATTGCTCAACGTCCTTGCCCATCTCGATGGTGGCAATTACCCCCCGATTGTTGCCCTCGTCGTCGAGCGCCAAGGCTTTGACCTTGCCCACGGGCATGCCTTTGTACACAACCTCGGTCTTGTTGACCTGGATGCCTTCACCGCTTTCAAAGCGCACCTGGATCTCGATGCCCTGCTGGGAATAGGCGCGCCATCCGAGCCAGCCGCCGATGATCAGCGCAATCAGGGGCAACACCCAAATGGCTGACCAGTTGGAGGCTGGGCGGGTTTTAGCTTTAGGCAAATCACTCATGGTCGTCGTCCGACTCCGTGTTATCCCAAATCAGTCGGGGATCGAAAGTTACTGCGGCGAGCATCGTCAAGATCACCACACTGGCGAATGCCGCAGCGCCGAGATTGGCCTCAACGCTGGCGAGCCGCCCAAAGTTTACGACCGCCACCAGGATGGCGATCACGAAGATATCCAGCATGGACCAGCGGCCAATGAATTCGATAAAGCGGTACATGACAATGCGTTGTTGTGCGGACAGCGGTTGGTGACGCTGCACCGAGAACAGTAGCAGACCAATGCCCACCAACTTGAACGTCGGCACCAGAATACTGGCGATGAACACCACGGCAGCAATAGGAAACATCCCATGCTGCACCAGCTGGATCACACCGGCCATGATGGTACTGGGCTCGCCCTGGCCGAGTGAGTTGACGGTCATAATGGGCAATAGGTTGGCGGGGATATAGAGGATCGCCGCAGTGATCAGCAGTGCCCATGTGCGGGTTAGGCTGTCGGGCCGACGCGGATGAATCAACGCACCACAGCGGGTGCACGTTTGTTCATCGGTATCCGGCTCTTGCGTATTCAGCTCGTGACATTCGGTACACACCAGAATGCCTGCATCAATCGCCCGCATGATCATCCTCTCCTGACAACGCCTGCCAGATCTGGTGGGGCGACATCACCACCTCAAGCAGAACCTGAACCACTAATAGACTGATGAAACAAACGAGACCCACACCCACCGTGATGGAAGCCATGTCGGCGAGCTTGACGATCGCGACCAGCACGCCCATCAGATAGACCTCCAACATCCCCCAATCTTTCATGTGATGGTAGATGCGGTATAGCAGCAGCCCGTAATTACGGCCGATCTTCCAGCGAATGCTGAGCAGCACGGCCAATTGGCAGAGCAGCTTGAGCAACGGAATACCCATGCTGCACAGGAACACCACAATTGCGACGCCTTGCATGCCCGTATCGAACAGGCCGACGACGCCGGTCCACACTGTGTCCTCTGACGTCTGCCCGAGTAGATTGAGCTGCATGATGGGCAGAAAGTTCGCGGGGATGTACAGCAATAGCGCAGCAATCACCAAAGCGAGGCTGCGCTCAATGACATTGTGGCGGTGAGCGTACAGCTCATAACCGCAACGTGGGCATTCTGCCTTTTCACCTCGTGCGAGCACAGGCTTACGCATCAGTAAGTCGCATTCATGGCATGCCACCAGATCGTCCAGTGGTAAGTCGGCCACCTGTGGGGCATCAACCGGCTCGGGCATGGATAGGGCTCTTACTCTAAAAAAGGTTAGGCGCCTATTCTAGTGGTCTGGTTCAGAAATAACTGTGCAATTTTATAGGCGAAGGCTTACTTGACTTTCCAACCGCCCAAAACAAAACCCCATCTGCTTTCGCAAATGGGGTTTCGGAATTTAATCTTGACGATGACCTACTCTCACATGGGGAAACCCCACACTACCATCGGCGATGCATCGTTTCACTACTGAGTTCGGGATGGGATCAGGTGGTTCCAATGCTCTATGGTCGTCAAGAAATTCGGGTACTGAGTCGCGGCCAGATGGCCTCGCTTCAGCAAATTGGGTATGTGACAGCTTTTGGTGTTTTGTGAGCGTCGAACTTTCGGTTCATCTCGTCTTCACACACCGCAATCTGATGCTTCTACTTGTTTCCAAGTCAGGAGTACTCAAATTGCTTGGGTGTTATATGGTCAAGCCTCACGGGCAATTAGTATTGGTTAGCTCAACGCCTCACAGCGCTTACACACCCAACCTATCAACGTCGTAGTCTTCGACGGCCCTTCAGGGAACTCAAGGTTCCAGTGAGATCTCATCTTGAGGCTAGTTTCCCGCTTAGATGCTTTCAGCGGTTATCTATTCCGAACATAGCTACCCGGCAATGCCACTGGCGTGACAACCGGAACACCAGAGGTTCGTCCACTCCGGTCCTCTCGTACTAGGAGCAGCCCCTCTCAAATCTCAAACGTCCACGGCAGATAGGGACCGAACTGTCTCACGACGTTCTAAACCCAGCTCGCGTACCACTTTAAATGGCGAACAGCCATACCCTTGGGACCGGCTTCAGCCCCAGGATGTGATGAGCCGACATCGAGGTGCCAAACACCGCCGTCGATATGAACTCTTGGGCGGTATCAGCCTGTTATCCCCGGAGTACCTTTTATCCGTTGAGCGATGGCCCTTCCATACAGAACCACCGGATCACTAAGACCTACTTTCGTACCTGCTCGACGTGTCTGTCTCGCAGTCAAGCGCGCTTTTGCCTTTATACTCTACGACCGATTTCCGACCGGTCTGAGCGCACCTTCGTACTCCTCCGTTACTCTTTAGGAGGAGACCGCCCCAGTCAAACTACCCACCATACACTGTCCTCGATCCGGATAACGGACCTGAGTTAGAACCTCAAAGTTGCCAGGGTGGTATTTCAAGGTTGGCTCCACGCAGACTGGCGTCCACGCTTCAAAGCCTCCCACCTATCCTACACAAGCAAATTCAAAGTCCAGTGCAAAGCTATAGTAAAGGTTCACGGGGTCTTTCCGTCTAGCCGCGGATACACTGCATCTTCACAGCGATTTCAATTTCACTGAGTCTCGGGTGGAGACAGCGCCGCCATCGTTACGCCATTCGTGCAGGTCGGAACTTACCCGACAAGGAATTTCGCTACCTTAGGACCGTTATAGTTACGGCCGCCGTTTACCGGGGCTTCGATCAAGAGCTTCGCGTTAGCTAACCCCATCAATTAACCTTCCGGCACCGGGCAGGCGTCACACCCTATACGTCCACTTTCGTGTTTGCAGAGTGCTGTGTTTTTAATAAACAGTCGCAGCGGCCTGGTATCTTCGACCGGCATGAGCTTACGGAGCAAGTCCTTCACCCTCACCGGCGCACCTTCTCCCGAAGTTACGGTGCCATTTTGCCTAGTTCCTTCACCCGAGTTCTCTCAAGCGCCTTGGTATTCTCTACCCAACCACCTGTGTCGGTTTGGGGTACGGTTCCTGGTTACCTGAAGCTTAGAAGCTTTTCTTGGAAGCATGGCATCAACCACTTCGTGTTCTAAAAGAACACTCGTCATCAGCTCTCGGCCTTAAGATCCCGGATTTACCTAAGATCTCAGCCTACCACCTTAAACTTGGACAACCAACGCCAAGCTGGCCTAGCCTTCTCCGTCCCTCCATCGCAATAACCAGAAGTACAGGAATATTAACCTGTTTTCCATCGACTACGCTTTTCAGCCTCGCCTTAGGGACCGACTAACCCTGCGTCGATTAACGTTGCGCAGGAAACCTTGGTCTTTCGGCGTGGGTGTTTTTCACACCCATTGTCGTTACTCATGTCAGCATTCGCACTTCTGATACCTCCAGCAAGCTTCTCAACTCACCTTCACAGGCTTACAGAACGCTCCTCTACCGCATCACTTACGTGATACCCGTAGCTTCGGTGTATGGTTTGAGCCCCGTTACATCTTCCGCGCAGGCCGACTCGACTAGTGAGCTATTACGCTTTCTTTAAAGGGTGGCTGCTTCTAAGCCAACCTCCTAGCTGTCTAAGCCTTCCCACATCGTTTCCCACTTAACCATAACTTTGGGACCTTAGCTGACGGTCTGGGTTGTTTCCCTTTTCACGACGGACGTTAGCACCCGCCGTGTGTCTCCCATGCTCGGCACTTGTAGGTATTCGGAGTTTGCATCGGTTTGGTAAGTCGGGATGACCCCCTAGCCGAAACAGTGCTCTACCCCCTACAGTGATACATGAGGCGCTACCTAAATAGCTTTCGAGGAGAACCAGCTATCTCCGAGCTTGATTAGCCTTTCACTCCGATCCACAGGTCATCCGCTAACTTTTCAACGGTAGTCGGTTCGGTCCTCCAGTTAGTGTTACCCAACCTTCAACCTGCCCATGGATAGATCGCCCGGTTTCGGGTCTATTCCCAGCGACTAGACGCCCTATTAAGACTCGCTTTCGCTACGCCTCCCCTATTCGGTTAAGCTCGCCACTGAAAATAAGTCGCTGACCCATTATACAAAAGGTACGCAGTCACCCAACAAAGTGGGCTCCCACTGCTTGTACGCATACGGTTTCAGGATCTATTTCACTCCCCTCTCCGGGGTTCTTTTCGCCTTTCCCTCACGGTACTAGTTCACTATCGGTCAGTCAGTAGTATTTAGCCTTGGAGGATGGTCCCCCCATATTCAGACAAAGTTTCTCGTGCTCCGTCCTACTCGATTTCATGACTAAGAGATTTTCGCGTACAGGGCTATCACCCACTATGGCCGCACTTTCCAGAGCGTTCCGCTAATCTCAAAGCCACTTAAGGGCTAGTCCCCGTTCGCTCGCCACTACTAAGGGAATCTCGGTTGATTTCTTTTCCTCAGGGTACTTAGATGTTTCAGTTCCCCTGGTTCGCCTCTTACGCCTATGTATTCAGCGTAAGATAACCATCTTATGATGGCTGGGTTCCCCCATTCAGACATCTCCGGATCAAAGTCTGTTTGCCGACTCCCCGAAGCTTTTCGCAGGCTACCACGTCTTTCATCGCCTCTGACTGCCAAGGCATCCACCGTATGCGCTTCTTCACTTGACCATATAACCCCAAGCAATCTGGTTATACTGTGAAGACAACATTCGCCGAAAATTCGAATTTCTCAGTTAAGAGAACTCACAAATTTTACCTTAGCCTGATCCGTTACCAGTGAAAGTAACGTTCAGTCTATCTTTCTATCACATACCCAAATTTTTAAAGAACGATCTAATCAAAGACTAGAAATCAACATTCACCATCATCACAATGGAATGCTCATTTCTAAGCTTTCATACAACAGAAGCAGTAGTGGTGGAGCCAAACGGGATCGAACCGTTGACCTCCTGCGTGCAAGGCAGGCGCTCTCCCAGCTGAGCTATGGCCCCGTATTTCTACAGGCGTTTCCCACACAAAATTGGTGGGTCTGGGCAGATTCGAACTGCCGACCTCACCCTTATCAGGGGTGCGCTCTAACCAACTGAGCTACAGACCCAATTTCGGGCTGCTTCTTATCGTCTTCTTCAATGAATCAAGCAATTCGTGTGGGAACTTATGGAGCAGCTGATGTCGTCGATTAAGGAGGTGATCCAGCCGCAGGTTCCCCTACGGCTACCTTGTTACGACTTCACCCCAGTCATGAATCACACCGTGGTAACCGTCCTCCCGAAGGTTAGACTAGCTACTTCTGGTGCAACCCACTCCCATGGTGTGACGGGCGGTGTGTACAAGGCCCGGGAACGTATTCACCGCGACATTCTGATTCGCGATTACTAGCGATTCCGACTTCACGCAGTCGAGTTGCAGACTGCGATCCGGACTACGATCGGTTTTGTGGGATTAGCTCCACCTCGCGGCTTGGCAACCCTCTGTACCGACCATTGTAGCACGTGTGTAGCCCAGGCCGTAAGGGCCATGATGACTTGACGTCATCCCCACCTTCCTCCGGTTTGTCACCGGCAGTCTCCTTAGAGTGCCCACCATTACGTGCTGGTAACTAAGGACAAGGGTTGCGCTCGTTACGGGACTTAACCCAACATCTCACGACACGAGCTGACGACAGCCATGCAGCACCTGTCTCAATGTTCCCGAAGGCACCAATCTATCTCTAGAAAGTTCATTGGATGTCAAGGCCTGGTAAGGTTCTTCGCGTTGCTTCGAATTAAACCACATGCTCCACCGCTTGTGCGGGCCCCCGTCAATTCATTTGAGTTTTAACCTTGCGGCCGTACTCCCCAGGCGGTCAACTTAATGCGTTAGCTGCGCCACTAAAAGCTCAAGGCTTCCAACGGCTAGTTGACATCGTTTACGGCGTGGACTACCAGGGTATCTAATCCTGTTTGCTCCCCACGCTTTCGCACCTCAGTGTCAGTATTAGTCCAGGTGGTCGCCTTCGCCACTGGTGTTCCTTCCTATATCTACGCATTTCACCGCTACACAGGAAATTCCACCACCCTCTACCATACTCTAGTCAGTCAGTTTTGAATGCAGTTCCCAGGTTGAGCCCGGGGATTTCACATCCAACTTAACAAACCACCTACGCGCGCTTTACGCCCAGTAATTCCGATTAACGCTTGCACCCTCTGTATTACCGCGGCTGCTGGCACAGAGTTAGCCGGTGCTTATTCTGTCGGTAACGTCAAAACAATCACGTATTAGGTAACTGCCCTTCCTCCCAACTTAAAGTGCTTTACAATCCGAAGACCTTCTTCACACACGCGGCATGGCTGGATCAGGCTTTCGCCCATTGTCCAATATTCCCCACTGCTGCCTCCCGTAGGAGTCTGGACCGTGTCTCAGTTCCAGTGTGACTGATCATCCTCTCAGACCAGTTACGGATCGTCGCCTTGGTGAGCCATTACCCCACCAACTAGCTAATCCGACCTAGGCTCATCTGATAGCGCAAGGCCCGAAGGTCCCCTGCTTTCTCCCGTAGGACGTATGCGGTATTAGCGTCCGTTTCCGAACGTTATCCCCCACTACCAGGCAGATTCCTAGGCATTACTCACCCGTCCGCCGCTCTCAAGAGAAGCAAGCTTCTCTCTACCGCTCGACTTGCATGTGTTAGGCCTGCCGCCAGCGTTCAATCTGAGCCATGATCAAACTCTTCAGTTCAAACATCTTTGGGTTTTTAAGAAACCCTAAACTTGGCTCAGCAATCGTTGGTTATTCTTTGATTTCTCGCGGAGTAACTTGTGATGCTGATAATCTTGTTGACTATCAGTCTGACTCCACAAGCACCCACACGAATTGCTTGATTCAGTTGTTAAAGAGCGGTTGGTTAAGATGTTTCGTCTCAACCGAGGCGCGCATTCTACAGCAGCCTCATTTGCTGTCAAGTGATTATTTTCAGAAGCTTTCGAAGAATTCTTCAACAACTTCAACCACTTGCGCTTCCGATCTCTCGTCAGCGGGAGGCGAATTCTACAGCGTTACACGCTGCTGTCAACACCTCTTTTTCTCCGCTTTCGACCGAGAAGATCGAAACGTTAATAGCGCCAAACAACACCACACTATCAACTTCTTCTGGACTTCGATGAACTGAAGCAACTCGCTGTCGAATCCTGCATAACTACTTGTTTACCAAGGAGTTTTCCGTTTCGACTGCGCCGGAAGTGGGGCGAATTATAGACGTCCAGAATCTGCCGTCAATACCTATTTTCATCTTTCTGTCATAAACCCCAAAAACAAAAAAAGCCGGCCCAAAGGGGCCGGCTTTCATCGCATCCTACAAACTAGGGAAAGCAAACTGCGACGCTTCATGACTGGCCCGCTGCGGCCAGCGCTGGGTGATCGCCTTGCGACGCGTATAAAAGCGCACCCCGTCGGGCCCATAGGCGTGCAAGTCACCAAACAGCGAACGCTTCCAGCCACCAAAGCTGTGATAGGCCACCGGCACCGGCAGTGGAACGTTCACACCCACCATGCCCACCTCAATTTCGTCACAGAACAAACGCGCCGCCTCCCCGTCACGGGTAAAGATGCACGTACCGTTGCCATACTCGTGATCGTTGATCAGTTGCATCGCCGCTTCCAGGCTGCTCACGCGCACTACGCACAGCACCGGCCCGAAGATCTCTTCCTTATAGATACGCATCTCGGGTGTCACACGGTCAAACAAACTGCCGCCCAAAAAGAAGCCCTGCTCATTCCCGGCAATGCTCAAGCCGCGCCCATCCACCACCAACTCAGCACCCGACGCCACGCCGTCTTCTATATAGCCGCTGACCTTGTCCCGTGCCTGCCCCGTCACCAATGGGCCCATATCCAGGCCGCACGTAGTGCCCGCACCAATCTTCAGCGCCTTGACCTGCGGCACCAGCTTGGCGATCAACGCATCCGCCACCTGGTCGCCCACGCACACCGCCACCGAGATCGCCATGCACCGCTCACCGCACGAACCATAGGCAGCGCCCATCAGGGCACTGACGGCGTTGTCCAGATCCGCGTCCGGCATCAGCACCGCATGGTTCTTCGCCCCGCCCAGCGCCTGCACGCGTTTACCGCGTCTGGTCGCCTCGGCATAAATGTACTCGGCAATCGGCGTCGAACCCACAAAGCTCAGCGCCTTGACCTCCGGCGCTTCAATCAAGGCATCCACCGCCCCTTTGTCGCCGTGCACCACACTGAGCACGCCCTTGGGCAAGCCGGCTTCCTGCAGCAATTGCGCGATCAACAGCGTTGAGCTCGGATCACGCTCCGACGGTTTGAGGATGAAACAGTTACCGCACACGATCGCCAGCGGGTACATCCACAACGGCACCATCGCCGGAAAGTTGAACGGCGTAATACCGGCCACCACGCCCAACGGCTGGAAATCCGACCAGGCATCAATATTCGGCCCCACGTTGCGGCTGTACTCGCCCTTGAGAATCTCCGGCGCCGAACACGCGTACTCCACGTTCTCGATCCCGCGCTTCAACTCACCGGCGGCGTCTTCCAGCGTCTTGCCATGCTCCTCGCTGATCAACTGCGCGATACGCGCCTCGTTCTGCTCCAGCAATTGCTTGAAACGAAACATCACCTGCGCCCGCTTGGCGGCCGGCGTATTGCGCCAGGCCGGGAAAGCGGCCTTGGCGGCGTCAATCGCACTTTGAATGGTTTCGCGACTGGCCAACGGCACCTGGTGGATGACCTGGCCGGTGGACGGGTTGTACACATCAGCCGTACGGCTGCTGTCGCTGACCCATTCACCGTTGATCAAATGCTGGATAACGCTCATGCAGGACTCCTGAAAAATTGTTCTATAGAGAAGGAGAAAATCAATCGATCTTGCGCAGCACTTCGCCAACGGCATCAAACAAGCGGTCCAGGTCCTGCGCCTTGCTGTTGAACATTGGCCCGAACTGCAAGGTGTCTCCGCCAAAGCGCACATAGAAACCGGCCTTCCATAACGCGATACCCGCCTCGAAGGGACGCACAATCGCATCACCATCACGCGGCGCAATCTGGATGGCACCGGCCAGGCCATAGTTGCGGATGTCGACCACGTTCTTGCTGCCCTTCAAACCATGCAGCGCATTCTCGAAGTGAGGTGCGATGTCGGCCACGCTCTGCACCAGGTTTTCCTTCTGCAACAGGTCGAGTGCCGCCAGGCCCGCCGCGCAGGCCACGGGATGGGCCGAGTAGGTGTAGCCGTGGGGAAACTCCACCGCGTACTCCGGCGTCGCCTGGTTCATGAAGGTTTGATAGATCTCACTGCTGGCGACCACCGCTCCCATAGGGATTGCGCCGTTGGTAACTTGTTTGGCGATACACATCAGGTCCGGCGTCACGCCGAAACTGTCGGCGCCGAACATTGAGCCGGTACGGCCGAAACCGGTGATCACTTCATCGAACACCAGCAGGATATTGTGCTGATCGCAGATCTCGCGCAGACGCTTGAGGTACCCCTGTGGCGGCACCAGCACACCGGCTGAACCTGCCATCGGCTCGACAAATACGGCGGCGATATTCGAGGCGTCGTGCAACTCGATCAACTTGAGCAACTCATCGGCCAACGCAACGCCGCCCTGCTCCGGCATACCGCGGGAGAACGCATTGCTCGCCAGCAACGTGTGAGGCAGATGGTCAACATCCATCATGGCCTGACCAAACATCTTTCGGTTGCCATTAACCCCACCCAGGCTGGTACCGGCAATATTCACACCGTGATAACCACGGGCGCGGCCGATCATCTTGGTCTTGGTCGCCTGGCCTTTCAGGCGCCAGTAGGCACGTACCATCTTCACCGCGGTATCGGCGCACTCGGAGCCCGAATCGGTGAAGAACACATGGTTCAGGTTGCCCGGGGTCAGCTCGGTAATCTTTTCCGCCAACTGGAAGGACAACGGATGACCGTATTGAAAGCCCGGCGAGTAGTCCAACGTGCCCAATTGTTTGGTCACCGCTTCCTGGATTTCCTTGCGCGTATGCCCGGCGCCGCAGGTCCACAGGCCCGACAGGGAGTCATACACCTGGCGCCCCTTGTCATCCGTCAACCAGCTACCTTGCGCTGCCACGATCAGGCGCGGGTCACGCTGGAAACTGCGATTGGCGGTATACGGCATCCAATGCGCATCCAGCTTCAACTGGCTGGCAAGGGACGATGGGGCGTTTTCGGGCATGTTCATCAGCAAAACCTCGCAGGGCAAACGGCAGCGTCGGGATCGATAAAGCGTAGTTGCGAGTAAATTGCCATGGCGATAAAGTCAATGAAATCCAACTTTTCTAACCTTCAGTCAGGCCTTCACTAAACTATGAGCAGTCGCAGGCCAGATCCCCTCGCTCAAGTCAGCGACTTCGATATCCGCCTGCTGCGCATCTTTCGCAGCGTGGTCGAATGTGGCGGCTTTTCGGCGGCGGAGACCGTACTCGGCATTGGCCGCTCGGCCATCAGCCAGCAAATGAGCGACCTGGAGCAACGCCTCGGGCTGAGACTCTGCCAACGTGGACGCGCCGGATTCTCGCTGACCGAAGAAGGTCGCGAGGTCTACCAATCCGCCCTGCAACTGTTGAGCGCGCTGGAAAGTTTTCGCACCGAGGTCAACGGACTGCACCAGCACCTGCGCGGCGAGTTGATCATCGGCCTCACCGACAACCTGGTCACCCTGCCCCACATGCGCATTACCCACGCCCTGGCGCAATTGAAAGAACGCGGCCCGGACGTGCAGATCCAGATCCGCATGATCGCCCCCAACGAAGTGGAACAAGGCGTACTCGACGGCCGCCTGCATGTCGGCGTCGTACCCCAGGCCAGTGCATTGTCCGGCCTTGAATACCAGCCGCTGTACAGCGAACGCTCACTGCTCTATTGCGCGGTCGGCCACCCGCTGTTCTACTCCGACGACAAACAGCTGGACGATGCCCGCATCGACAGCCAGGACGCCATCGCGCCCACCTTCCGTCTGCCCGCCGAGATCCAGGCGCACTACCAGGCCCTGCGCTGCACGGCCAGCGCCTCCGACCGTGAAGGCATGGCGTTCCTGATCCTCACCGGGCGCTATATCGGTTATTTGCCCGACCACTACGCCAGCCTGTGGGTGCAACAAGGCCGACTGCGCGCGCTGAAATCGGCTACACGTTTTTACGATTTGAGCCTGGCATCGGTCACGCGCAAAGGCCGTCGCCCTCATTTGGTGCTGGAAAGCTTTCTCGAAAGCCTCGCCGCAACCCGCTGACTCGGGTCTCAAGCAAAAAGCTGAGCAACTGGACAGTTTTTTGCAAGGACGCAACTACCTTGAACCGTCCGCCTTGAGTTGACCCACCATGCCCCCAGAATCCTTGAGCCCCAGCGACCTGATCTACGGCCTCGACGACCGCCCGAAACCCGCACCGGCTATGCTCGCCGCCCTGCAACATGTGCTGGCCGCCTTCGTCGGCATCATCACCCCGCCACTGATCATCGGTTCCACGCTGGGTCTCAGCGCCTACTTGCCCTACCTGATCAGCATGGCATTGATGGTTTCCGGCGCAGGCACGTTCATCCAGGCGCGCAGGCCGTTTGGTATCGGAGCCGGCATGATCTGCCTGCAAGGCACCAGCTTTGCGTTTCTCGGCGCAGTGCTGTCGGCGGGTTTTCTGGTGAAGCAACGCGGCGGCAGCCCGGAGGACATCATGGCGATGATCTTCGGTGTGTGTTTCTTCGGTGCCGCGGTGCAGATCGTGCTCAGCCGCTTCATCGGCCAACTGCGTCGGGTGATCACCCCGCTGGTGACCGGCATCGTGATCACGTTGATCGGCATCAGCCTGATCAAGGTCGGCATCACCGACCTGGGCGGCGGCTTCAACGCGCCCGACTTCGGCGCGCCCACCAATTTGGCGCTCGGCCTGTTCGTGGTGCTCACCATCATCTTGCTCAACCGCTCCGCTACGCCGTGGGTGCGCCTCTCGGCCATCATCATCGGCCTGGCCCTGGGCAGCCTGGCCGCCTGGTTCAGCGGCAAACTCGTCCCCCAGGCGCTGCCGGACTTGCCCTGGGTCAGCGTGCCGACCCCGTTTCGCTTCGGATTCAACTTCGACTGGAGCGCCTTCCTGCCAATCGCGCTGATTTATCTGATCAGCAGCATCGAAACCGTGGGCGACCTCACCGCCAACTGCATGATCGCCCGCCAACCCATCAGCGGCCCTTCCTATATAAGCCGACTCAAAGGCGGCGTACTGGGCGACGGCGTGAGCTGCATGATCGCCGCCACCTTCAGCGCCTTTCCCAACACCACCTTTGCGCAAAACAACGGCGTGATCCAACTCACCGGTGTGGCCAGCCGTTACGTCGGCTTATATATAGGCGTGCTGCTGTTTTGCCTCGGATTGTTTCCGCTGATTGGCGCCGTGCTGCAGCAAATCCCCAAACCGGTGCTGGGCGGCGCGACCCTGGTGATGTTCGGCAGCGTGGCCGCCGCCGGCGTGCGCATCCTCGCCCAGGCCCCGCTGGACCGGCGCAGCATGCTGATCATCGCCACCTCGTTCGGCGTCGGCCTGGGCATCGCCGCCCAGCCCAATCTGCTGCACCTGATGCCCACCCTGGTGCAGAACCTGTTCGACTCGGCCATCACCAGCGGCGGCTTGACCGCTATCGTGCTGTGCCTGCTGTTGCCCGAAGCCAAGGCGAGCCCGGTTAGCGCAAACCCGGCAACCGAAAGCGACACCCTGGAACCGCTTTGACGGTTTTATTGCATCAGGACTTGTCTGAGGCTTGAGGGTGGGTTATCTGTGCACACGTCGTCTCTATCGATCAGCACGGAAACCTCCATGAGCCTCGAAGTTCCTGCCCACAGCAACCACGCCGGTAAACCTGCCAGCCGCATTCGGCAAAAGAACGAACAAGCGATTCTGCGGGCTGCTGAAGATGAGTTCGCGCGCCATGGCTACAAAGGCACGAGCATGAACACCATCGCGGCCAGTGCCAGACTGCCCAAAGCCAACCTGCATTACTACTTCACCAACAAGCTGGGCCTGTATATCGCAGTGCTCAGCAATATCCTCGAACTGTGGGACAGCACCTTCAACGCGCTGACCGCCGAGGACGACCCCGCCGTGGCGCTCAGTCGTTACATCCGCACCAAGATGGAGTTCTCTCGGCGCCAGCCCCAGGCCTCGCGGATCTTCGCGATGGAGATCATCAGCGGCGGCGAATGCCTCACCGAATATTTCAGCCAGGACTACCGCGCCTGGTTCAGCGGCCGTGCGGCGGTGTTCCAGGCCTGGATCGACGCCGGCAAAATGGACCCGATCGACCCCGTGCACCTGATCTTCCTGCTGTGGGGCAGCACCCAGCACTACGCCGACTTCGCTACCCAGATCTGCCGCGTCACCGGTCGCACCCGGCTGACCAAGCAGGACATGGAAGAGGCCGGCACCAACCTGATCCACATCATTCTCAAAGGCTGTGGCATCAAGCCAGCCCAATAAACGAAGCGACTTATGCCTTACACGCTGACCGGCCTTTGCGAATTTCGCGAAGAAATACGCAAAAGCCGCTTTATTACCCTGGCCGCGCCGATCACCACTGCGCAGGACGCTCAGGCGTTTATCGAGCACCACAGTGACCTCAACGCCACCCACAACTGCTGGGCCTGGAAACTGGCCGATCAATACCGCAGCAACGACGACGGCGAACCCGGTGGCACCGCCGGGCGCCCGATACTCGCTGCCATCGAGGCGCAAGGGTTCGATCAGGTCGCGGTGCTGGTGATCCGCTGGTACGGCGGCATTCAACTGGGCACCGGCGGGCTGGCCCGCGCCTATGGCGGCGGCGCCAACAAGTGCCTGCAAACGGCCGAACGCATCGAGCTGATCAGCCGTGTGGCGCTGAGTTGCGCCTGCGGCTTCTCCGAACTGAACCTGGTCAAGCTGCGCGTGGCCGAACTGGACGGGCTGATCGTGGAAGAAAATTTCACCGCCAATGGTGTCGAGCTGCAACTGGCCCTGGGCGAAGCGCACATCGACACCCTGCAGACCCAACTGGCCGATCTGAGCCGTGGCCGTATCCTGCTGCAACGTTGAACCTGCTACTGTTGCCCACTGCACCCTGAACCGCTACTGCAAAGGAAGCTTTTCATGTCTACGCAAAAAACCGCACTGATCATCGGCGCCTCGCGCGGCCTGGGCCTTGGCCTGGTCAAGCAATTGCTGCAGGACGGCTGGGACGTCACCGCCACCGTGCGCGACCCGAGCAAGGCCGATGCCCTGAAGGCCGTCGGCCCGGTACAGATCGAAAAACTGGACATGGACGATCAACAAGCCGTGATCGCCCTGAGCCAGCGTCTCAAGGACCGCACCTTCGACCTGCTGTTCGTCAACGCCGGCGTCAAGGGCCCGGACAACCAGGAACCGGGCCACGCTACCCTGGCGCAGGTCGGCCAGCTGTTTTTTACCAACGCCGTGGCGCCGATCAACCTGGCCCAGCGCTTTGTCGGGCAAATCCGCAAGGACAGCGGTGTGCTGGCGTTCATGAGTTCGGTGCTGGGCAGCGTGACCATCCCCGACGGTTCGGATATGGCGCTGTACAAAGCCAGCAAGGCCGCGCTCAACTCCATGACCAACAGTTTCGTCACCCAACTGGGCGGAAAAAAACTCACCGTACTGTCGTTGCATCCGGGTTGGGTGAAGACCGACATGGGCGGTGAGAACGCGCACATCGATGTCGACACCAGCGTGCGCGGCCTGGTGGACCAGGTAAATGCCTACACCGGCAAAGGCGGTCATCACTTCGTGGACTACAAGGGCGACACCATCGCCTGGTAATCTTCCCGCCTGGAGCGAGCTTGCTCGCTCCAGCACCTCGCCCTCCCCGGCGACCCTGGATCAGCAGACAGGGCAACACTGAGCTGGCAAACCTGAACCCATCATTCAGAGGAGCCGGCCAATGCCTGCGACCCGTATCTGGTTAAAAAACCCCCTCGCGATATTCACCGCCAATGGCCTCGATGCCCGTGGCGGCCTGGTGCTGCAAGACGGTGTGATCAGCGAAGTACTGGCCCACGGCCAGGCGCCCGCACATCCCTGCACACAGGTGTTCGACGCCCGCGAGCACGTGATCCTGCCGGGCCTGATCAACACCCATCACCACTTCTACCAGACCCTGACCCGCGCCTGGGCACCGGTGGTCAACCAGCCGTTGTTCCCCTGGCTGAAAACCCTCTACCCGGTGTGGGCGCGGCTGACGCCGCAAAAGCTCGCGCTGGCATCCAAGGTCGCCCTCGCCGAATTGCTGCTCTCCGGCTGTACCACCGCCGCCGATCACCATTACCTGTTTCCCGACGGCCTGGAGCACGCGATTGACGTGCAAGTGCAAAGCGTGCGCGAACTGGGCATGCGCGCCATGCTCACTCGCGGTTCCATGAGCCTGGGCGAAGCCGACGGCGGCCTGCCGCCGCAACAGACCGTGCAACAAGGCCAGGTGATTCTCGACGACAGCCAGCGCCTGATCCGCGACTACCACGAACGCGGCGACGGCGCGCAGATCCAGATTGCCCTGGCGCCCTGCTCACCGTTCTCCGTCACCCGCGAAATCATGCAAGCCAGCGCCGAGTTGGCCAGTCAACTCGATGTACGCCTGCACACGCACCTGGCGGAAACCCTCGACGAAGAAGATTTCTGCCTGCAACGCTTCGGCCTGCGCACCGTGGATTACCTCGACAGCGTCGGCTGGCTTGGCCCGCGCACGTGGCTGGCCCATGGCATTCACTTCAACCCGGATGAAATCGCACGCCTGGGCGCGGCCGGCACCGGTATCTGCCATTGCCCCAGCTCGAACATGCGCCTGGCGTCCGGCATCTGCCCCACCCTCGACCTGCTCGCCGCTGGCGCGCCGATTGGCCTTGGCGTGGACGGCTCGGCGTCCAACGATGCGTCGAACATGATCCTCGAGACGCGCCAGGCGTTGTATATCCAGCGCCTGCGCTACGGCGCCGAAAAAATCACCGCCGAAGGTGTGCTTGGTTGGGCGACCAAAGGCTCGGCGCAGTTATTGGGACGTACGGATATCGGCGAATTGGCCGTAGGCAAACAGGCAGACCTGGCGCTGTTCAAACTTGATGAACTGCGCTTTTCCGGCAGCCATGACCCGATTTCGGCGCTGCTGCTGTGCGGTGCCGACCGGGCCGATCGGGTGATGGTGGGCGGCAAGTGGCGCGTCATCGACGGTCAGATCGAAGGCCTCGACCTCAAGGGCCTGATCGCCGATCACACCCAGGCCGCGCGGCAATTGATCGCCGGGACCTGAGCCAGACACTGTTCAAAATGTGGGAGGGGGCTTGCTCCCGATAGCAGTGGATCAGTCAGCTTATCTGTAGCTGACACACCGCCATCGGGAGCAAGCCCCCTCCCACATTCGTTATGCGGTGCTTAAAGTCCGAGCAGCGACAACATGATGAACGTCGCAAACAGCACAAAGTGCGTCATCCCTTCGATGGCATTGGTTTCGCCATCGTTGAGGTTGATCGCACTCACGATCAGCGTGATAAACACCATCACTGTCTGCACCGGGGTCATCGCCATCTGGAACGGCTGGCCGCTGTAGAGCGCCATGGCTTCCATCACCGGTACGGTCAGAATCACCGTCGACAACGAGGCACCCAGGGCAATGTTCACCACCGACTGCATGCGATTGGCCAGCGCCGCACGCAATGCGGTCAGGATCTCCGGCGCCGCGGAAATGGCCGCTACCACAATCGCCGTGATCACCGGCGGTGCGCCGGTGCCTTCCAGGCCCAGGTCGAGGGTCTTGGACATCACTTCGGCCAGCGCGCCAATCACGATCACACCGAACACCAGGGTGCCGATGGAAAACGCCAGGCTCACCGGCGCCTCATGTTCGGCTTCCGGCAGTTTCTTGCGGCGTTTTTCCGGGTAGCTGTAGCTGAAGAAATAACTGTGCGGCCCGACCTGCATGCGCAGAAACAAGGTGTAGAGCACCACCATCGCGCCGATGGTGAACGCCGAGTAAATCTTCCAGTCGGCCTGGGGAATAAATTCCGGCACCACCATCGACACGCCCATGGCGGTCAGGATCATCACGCTGTAGGTGCGCGCCGAATCATCGTTGTAGGACTGCTCACCGTGCTTGATGCCGCCCATCAGCGCGGCCAGGCCGAGGATGCCGTTGATGTCCAGCATCACCGCCGAGTAAATGGTGTCGCGCACCAAGGTGGGCGAAGGTTCGTTGCTCATCATGATGGCCAGGATCACCACTTCCACCAGCACGGCGGCCAGCGTCAGGATCATGGTGCCGTAGGGGTCGCCGACCTTCTCCGCCAATTGCTCGGCATGGTGGGCGACGCGCATCGAGGCCATGACGATAAAGCCGATCAACACCACGCCCGCCACCAGCGCCACGACCTGCCCGCTGTGCAGCATCCAGTGCTCCAGCGGGTAGGCGGCGATGGCGGCAATCAGCGCCAGCAGCATGAATTTTTCTTGCTTGAGTGAGGTAAGCATTGCGGGCCTTCTGGTAGGGCAAATCAGTCATTGATGGGGTACAGACTGCATCGCGCCGCTAACGTTTCGTTACACCTTAATTCAAGTCGCCCTTGCGCGAATAATAGGAATACTCTCCTGCCGGTCAGGTTTTGCCGATTATTTCTGCCATGGCCTGTAGAATGCCGCCATTGCACCTGATGAGAATTTGACTATGTACGATTGGCTCAACGCCCTGCCCAAGGCCGAATTGCACCTGCACCTGGAGGGCTCGCTGGAGCCTGAGCTGCTGTTCGCCCTGGCCGAACGCAACAAGATTGCGTTGCCGTGGAACGACGTCGAAGCCCTGCGCAAGGCCTACGCTTTCAACAACCTGCAGGAGTTTCTCGACCTGTATTACAAGGGCGCCGATGTGCTGCGCACCTCCCAGGACTTCTACGACCTGACCTGGGCCTACCTGCTGCGCTGCAAGGCCCAGAACGTGATCCACACCGAACCGTTCTTCGACCCGCAAACCCATACCGACCGTGGCATTCCCTTTGAAGTGGTGCTCAACGGCATCGCCGCCGCACTCAAGGACGGCGAGCAGCAACTGGGCATCACCAGCGGCCTGATCCTCAGCTTCCTGCGCCACCTGAGCGAAGCCGAAGCCGAAAAAACCCTCGACCAGGCGCTGCCGTTCCGTGACGCATTCGTGGCCGTAGGCCTGGACAGTTCGGAAATGGGTCACCCGCCGAGCAAGTTCCAGCGCGTGTTCGACCGCGCCCGTGGCGAAGGCTTCCTCACCGTGGCCCACGCCGGCGAAGAAGGCCCGCCCGAGTACATCTGGGAAGCCATCGACCTGTTGAAAATCCAGCGCATCGACCATGGCGTGCGCGCCATCGAAGACGAGCGCCTGATGCAGCGCATCATCGACGAACAGATCCCGCTGACCGTGTGCCCGTTGTCCAACACCAAGCTCTGCGTATTCGACGACATGGCCCAGCACAACATCCTCGACATGCTCGAGCGCGGTGTGAAAGTGACGGTGAACTCCGATGACCCGGCGTACTTCGGCGGTTATGTCACCGAGAACTTCCATGCGCTGTACACCAGCCTGGGCATGACCCAGGACCAGGCCAAACGCCTGGCGCAGAACAGCCTGGATGCGCGGTTGATCAAGCCATAACTTAATCAATAAAACCAAATGTGGGAGGGGCTTGCCCCTCCCACATTTGGTTTGCAGTGTTCTTCATGCTTCGGTGAGTTCTTCCAGGGTCTTGCCCTTCGTCTCCATTCCGAACACCCACACCACCAGTGCCGCCACGGCAAAGCACAGCGCGCCGAGGGCAAACACCCCGCCTTGCCCGGTTATCGGGAATACCAGCCCGGTCACCAACGGCCCGAGCAGCGAGCCGACCCGGCCTATGGCCGAGGCAAATCCGGAGCCTGTTGCACGCGCCGACGTGGGGTAAAGCTCCGGCGTGTAGGTGTACAGCACCGCCCACATGCCAAACAGGAAGAACTGCATCAGCAGACCCGAGGTGATCAGCAGGCCGACGTTGCCGCCAAACACCGCGCTTTGTCCGTAGAGAAACGCCATCACCCCGCCGCCGAGCAGCGTCACCACGCACACCGGTTTGCGCCCCCAGCGCTCCACCAGCCAGGCCGCCATCAGGAAGCCGGGAATTCCGCCCAGGGAAATGATCACCGTGTAATACACCGACTGTGTCACCGCAAACCCCGACTGTTGCAGCAGCGCGCTCAGCCACGAGGTCAACCCGTAGAACCCGAGCAGGGCAAAGAACCACACGCTCCAGATCATCATCGTGCGCTGACGGTACTGCGCCGACCACAGCTGGTGGAACGCAGAGAAGAACGTGCCCGGCGCACTCTCAACCCGTGGCAATGCAATCGGTTCGGGCAAGTCCGCGCGGCCCAGCGAATCGCGCACCTTCTGCTCGATCCCCAGCAGCACCTTGTCCGCCGCCGCATGCCGCCCGGCCTGCTCCAGCCAGCGCGGCGATTCCGGTATAAAGAAGCGGATCGCCAGGACAAACACCGCCGGCACCGCCAGCACCAGGAAGATGTCGCGCCAGCCAATCACCGGCAACAGGAAGTAAGACAGCACCCCGGCAGCCACAAAACCCAGCGGCCAGAAGCCGTCCATCAAGGCGATGTAGCGCCCGCGCCGCTTGGCGGGAATCAGCTCCGACAGCATCGACTGGGCAATCGGAAACTCCATGCCCATGCCGATGCCCAGCAGCACACGGAACAAGGTCAGCGCCTCCACCGTCTGCGCTGTGGAACACAGGTAGCTGGCCAGGCCCCACAGCACGATGCTCCACTGGAACACTGGCTTGCGGCCGAAGCGGTCCGCCAGCATGCCGGACAGGGACGCGCCCACCACCATGCCAAAAAAACTCGAGCTGGCGAGCAACCCGGCCTGGGCCGTGCTCAGGCCAAACTCGGTTTTGATCGAGCCCAACAGAAAGGTCATCATCGCCAGGTCCATGGAGTCGAAGAAAAACGCCAGGGCGATGATGATAAAGATGACGCGGTGATAGCCGCTCAAAGGTAACCGTTCCAGCCGTTCCGCCGCGCTATAGCCTTGCCTGCCCATGCTGCACCCCACCGTGTGAAATTCCCCTCGGCGAGTGTGCGGCATCGTATTGGCGGGCTATTGCTGGATGCGACCTGACTGAAACCCTGAACGACGCCAACCGTCTCAGGCCTGGGCCGGTTCGGCCAGGCGGGCGATTTCCAGCAGCCCCATGGGGCTTACCAACAGGCCGCGCGACTCATGCGTGGCGCGGATCCAGTTCGACTGCAAAAACAGCTGCATCAGCCCCGCCCCCAACGCGCCGCCCAGGTGCGGTTGCTGCTGACTCCAATCGAAACAATCGCACACCAGCGGCGTGCTCAGCGCCTGGGTGAAAATCCCCAGGCCGGCCAGTTGCTGCGCGCCCTTGGGCGTGACTTCGACGCGCTGCTCACAGCGCTCGATCCACCCCGCCGCTATCATCCGTTGGTACAACTGCGCCGCCAGTTCACCGCCCAGATGGCCGTGACACAAACGCGCGTGGCGTAACAGCGCCGGCGCTGCCAACGACACGGGCGCCACCTGGGGTGAACAACGCGCGGCACTGGCCATGGTGGTGCTGGCCAGGGCGTCGATGGCCAGGCTGACGTCGGCGGCGGCAACGCGGAAGAGGCGCCGGCCACGCCGCACCTCGACCCGCAGCAGGCCGCTGCCGGTCAGTCGCGCCAGGTGCGCATTGGCCGAGGTCGACGACACGCCCGCCAGCGTCGCCAATTCCTCCGACGACCTCGCCGAACCGTCCATCAATGCCCAGAGCATGGCGGTGCGCTTGGGCTCGGCCAGCAAGCTGGCAATACGACTGATGCATGGTGCCTGTTCCATCTATCCACTCCCTGTTGACGCATTTTTCTGATGCGGTTGCCGCCAGAGTACAGGCACCCAAAGTGCCGGTTCCATGGGGTCTTACAGTATGGATAGGGACATAAGCTGAGTGAAATTTCCGACATTGATGGAAGGTTTTACGTCGCACGCATTCATCCGGGCATTTGCGCCGTCAATGTCGCACAGCGGGACACGAGCATTTCCCGCAGCAGGTTGATGGGCTTGCTCAATTGCGCACGGTGTGCGCACAGCAGATTGAGGGGCGTGCCCTCGCCGCGCAGCGCCGGCAGAATCAGGCGCAGGCGCCCGGTCAGCACCTCGGCGCTCACATCCAGCCAGGACTTGTAGGCAATGCCCATGCCCGCCACTGCCCAGCGCCGCACCACATCGGCGTCGTCACTGAAGCGATCGCCCGTAACCGTCAGGCCGACCTTGCGCTTGCCGTCGTGAAAGCCCCATTGATCGTGCACGCGGGTGCCGAGCATATACAGCAGGCAATTGTGCTGGGCCAGTTGCTCCAGATGCTGCGGCTCGCCATGCCGCGCGAGATAGCTGGGCGCGGCGCAAAGCACGCGGATATTGTCCGGCGCAACAGGCAGCGCGACCAGGCTGGAATCCTCGGGCTCGCCATAACGCAGGGCAATGTCCACCGGCTGGCGAAACAGGTCGGCAATACGGTCGCCCAGCAGCAGACGGATATTCAGTTGCGGGTGCTCGCGCTGGAACTCATCCAGCCACGGCAACAGCAGGTTGCGGCCGAAATCCGAAGGCGCCGACAGTTGCAGCACACCGCTGACGTGGTCCTGGCCGCTGGCCAGATGACGCCGTCCGTCCTCCAGCGCACCCAACGCGGTGCGCGCGTAGTCCAGAAAGCCCTCACCCTCGGCCGTCAGGCGCAGGCTGCGGGTGGAACGCGCCAGCAAGCGCGCGCCCAGTTGCTGCTCGATGCGCTTGAGGGCGGCACTCGCCACTGCCGGTGACAGGTCCATCACCCGCGCCGCCGCCGACAGACTGCCCAGGTCCGCGGCGCGTACAAACAGCTGCAAATCATCAAAACGCAGCATCAAACCCACCCATTATCAAAATTATATTGAAACAGACCTCTGTTTTAGCGGCTTTTATCCGCCCTGCAAATAGCCAATCATCTGTGCATCCCGCTCATCACGTATCTGGAGTCGACCATGTCCACCGCCTTTAACGTCATTGCCACGCTGATCGCCAAGCCCGACCAGCAGGACACCCTGGAAAAACTCCTGCGCGAGCTGTTGGAGCCCACCCGCCTTGAAGCCGGTTGCGAGCAATACGACCTGCACCAGGACCTGCAACACCCGCAGACCTTCTACATGCTCGAACGCTGGAGCGACGACGCCGCCCTGGCCGACCACGACCAGAGCGCACATATCCAGAGCTTTCGCGCCAAGGCCGCCGATGTGATCGAACATTTCGAACTCAAGCGCCTGACATTGCTCGCCTGATCACCGCACCTTCCCATCATCCTTTTGCGGAGCCCCCATGAAAGCCATCGCCTATTACGCTTCACTGCCGATCAACGATCCAAAATCCCTGCAGGACATCGAACTGCCCGAACCCGTCGCCGGCCCGCGCGACCTGCTGGTGGAAGTCAAAGCCATCTCGGTCAACCCGGTCGATACCAAGATCCGCCAGAACGTCACCCCGCAGGACGGCGCCGCCAAGGTGCTGGGCTGGGACGTGGCGGGCGTGGTCAAGGCGGTCGGCAGCGACGTGACGCTGTTCAAGCCCGGTGACAAGGTGTTCTACGCCGGCTCCCTGGTGCGCCCGGGCGGCAACAGCGAGCTGCACACCGTCGACGAACGCATCGTCGGGCACATGCCCAAACGCCTGAGTTTCGCCGAAGCGGCCGCCCTGCCCCTGACCGCCATCACCGCCTGGGAACTGCTGTTCGAGCGCCTGCAGGTGCGTGAAGGTCAAACAGATGAAGGCCAGAGCCTGCTGATCGTCGGCGCCGCCGGGGGCGTGGGCTCGATCCTCACCCAGTTGGCCAGCCGGCTTACCGCACTGAAAGTGATCGGCACCGCCTCGCGCCCGGAAACCCAGGCCTGCGCCAAAGACCTCGGCGCCCACCTGGTGATCGACCATAGCCAACCGCTGAGCCAGGCCCTGCAACAGGCCGGCCACCCGCAGGTGACCCACGTCGCCAGCCTGACCCAGACCGAGCATCACCTGGCGCAACTGGTGGAAGCGCTGCAGCCCCAGGGCAAACTGGCGCTGATCGACGACCCCAAGGCGCTGGACGTGAGCACGCTCAAGCGCAAGAGCCTGTCGCTGCACTGGGAGTTCATGTACACCCGCTCGATGTTCGAAACACCGGACATGATCGAGCAACACAACCTGCTCAACCGCGTCGCCGACCTGATCGACGACGGCACCCTGAAAACCACACTGGGCGAGCACTTCGGCGTGATCAACGCCGACAACCTGCGCCGCGCCCACGCGTTGCTCGAAAGCGGCAAGGCCAAGGGCAAGATCGTGCTCGAAGGGTTCTGATCGGTCAGACCTGCGCCTGCTCGGCCCGCGCCCGTTGCAGGCGCTGGGTCGACACGGCAATGGTCACCGCGAGTACACCGCACAGGCTGATGACCATCGCCATCGGCAGCGCGGTGCCATCGTGCAACACCCCCACCAACGACGCGGCCCCCGCCGCCACGCCGAACTGAATGCACCCCAGCAACGCCGAAGCACTGCCGGCCCGGGCGCCCTGCCCGGTCATGGCACAGGCCGAGGTGTTCGGCAAAATACAGCCCAGGCTGGCGATGCAGATAAACAGCGGCACCAGCAACGGCCACAGCGCCTCGGTGCGCAACGCGGCGATGCCCAACAGCGTCAGCGCCGCCAACGCATACAACCATACGGTACGCGACAGCAGGAACGCCGGCCCACGCTTGGCCAGCAGCCGCGCATTCACCTGCGCCATCAGGATAAAGCCCGCCGCATTGGAGCCGAACAGCCAGCCGTAGTGCTCGGGCGCCACGCCATAGAGCTTGATGAAGACGAAAGGCGACCCGGCGATGTAGGCAAACATCCCGGCAATCGAGATACCGCCGGTCAGCGCGTAACCGAGGTAGACACGGTCCGAGAGCAGCGCGGCGTAACGACGCAACGATCCGGACAACGGTTGGCGCGCTTGATGGGCCGGGAAGGTTTCCGGCAACCCCACCGCCACCGCGATGGCGGCCAGTGCGCTGAACAGCGACAACGCCAGAAAGATCGACTGCCAGCCCCACAAGCCGACCATGACCCCGCCCGCCAACGGCGCCAGGATCGGCGCCAGGCCGGTCACCAGCATCAGTTGCGAATACACCTTGGCCGAGCCTATGGCATCGCACTTGTCACTGACCACCGCGCGGGAAATCACCATGCCCGCGCACCCGCCCAGGGCCTGCACGAAGCGCGCGCCAATCAGCCATTCCAGGGACGGCGCATACGCACAGGCGCAAGACGCGAGGGTAAACAGAATCACGCCGCTGAGCAGCGGCACCCGGCGCCCGAAGCGGTCGGCCAGCGGGCCGTAGATCAATTGACCAATGGCCAGGCCTGCGAAATACACCGCCAGGGTCAGCTGGATATGCTTTTCATCGGTGGCAAACGCCGTGGCCATCGCCGGAAAGCCCGGCAGGTAAAAATCGATCGACAACGGCGCGAAGGCGCTCAAGGCGCCCAGGATCAGGATTATGCGAAGGTTCATCAGACACCCAAGTGAGTCGGCAGCCCGATAGTCTAGCTGCGGGTGGGTTTCTTGGATAGAACGATAGCTCGCTAACTATTGAAGTTCAGATGCCCCTGTCGCCTTCTTCCCATCAAGTTCCAGCAACATCGGCCGGGCTGGTATTTGCACGCGCGGTCGGCCAAGCTGCACCTCTCTTTGCATCTGAACCACGGAGCATTCGCCATGCGCTGGTCGTATTTCGCCGTTGCCGGCCTGCTGAGCCTGCCTACCGCTGCGCCCCTGGCCAGTGCCGCACAGGATTACGCAGTGCTGATCATTTCCCGTGAACGCCTGGAAGTGCCGACCACCTGCGAAATCGGCCTCTACATCCAGGACCAACTGGCCGGCCGCCTGTTCCAGGAAGAGTCCACCTCGTTCAACCTGCCGCCGGGCGACGTGTCGCTGCGCCTCAAGCTGCTGCCGGGCCAGACCCCGGGTTGCCTGCCGGGCCTGCTTGCGCCGCCCGCGCAGAACATCACGCTCAAGGCCGGCGACATACGCAAGTTGCGTATTGCCCAGGGGCCGGACGGCATGTACCTCAAGGCGGCCGAACTCGATTACTGAAACATCAACCTTGACCTTCCCCACAGGTCAAGGTTGATGCTTGGGGGCAACTTCCCTTGGAGGACTTGCCCCATGAACCGATCCACCACCTTCGACCTGCCCATCAGCGGCATGAGTTGCGCCAGTTGTGCCGGCCGGGTCGAACGCGCGCTGGGCCAGGTGCCGGGGGTGCACAGCGTCAGCGTCAACCTGGCCAACGAACGCGCCCATGTCCAAGTACTCGGCCCAATGGACCCTGGCGTATTGATCGCCGCCATCGACAAGGCCGGCTACACCGCCACCCTGCCCCAATCCGACATTGATACTCAGGCCGACCAGGCCCGGCGCCAGCACCGCGAGCGTTGGGCGTTGCTGCTGGCGATTGCGCTGGCGTTGCCCCTGGTGCTGCCGATGCTGGTGCAACCCTTCGGCCTGCACTGGATGCTCCCGGCCTGGGCACAGTTCGCCCTGGCCACGCCGGTGCAGTTCATCCTCGGCGCGCGTTTTTACAGCGCCGCCTGGAAGGCCGTGCGGGCCGGCAGCGGCAACATGGACCTGCTGGTGGCCATTGGCACCAGCGCCGCGTATGGCCTGAGCATTCATCAGTGGCTGAGCGCCACCGCGCCGCACTTGTATTTCGAAGCATCTGCGGTGGTGATCGCCCTGGTGCTGCTCGGCAAACACCTGGAAAGCCGCGCCAAGCGCCAGACTGCCAGCGCCATCCGTGCCCTGGAGGCGCTGCGCCCGGAGCGGGCGGTGCGCGTGCGGGACGGACGTGAAGAAAGCGTCGCCATCCACCAGCTCAAGCGCCACGACCTGGTCATGGTCAAACCCGGCGAGCGCTTCCCGGTGGACGGTGAAGTGGTGGACGGCCACAGCCACGCCGACGAAGCACTGATCAGCGGCGAAAGCCTGCCGGTGCCCAAACAGCCGGGCGACCCGGTTACCGGCGGCGCCATCAACGGCGAAGGCCGCCTGCTGGTGCGCACCCTGGCCATTGGCGCAGAAAGCGTGCTGGCGCGGATCATTCGCCTGGTGGAAGACGCCCAGGCGGCGAAGGCACCCATCCAGAAACAGGTGGATAAAGTCAGCCAGGTGTTCGTCCCGGCGGTGCTGGCGCTGGCGTTGGTCACCCTGGTGGGCTGGTGGCTGTACGGCGCGCCGCTGGAAACCGCGATCATCAATGCGGTCGCCGTGCTGGTGATCGCCTGCCCCTGCGCCCTGGGGTTGGCCACGCCCACCGCGATCATGGCCGGCACCGGCGTCGCCGCGCATCACGGCATTCTGATCAAGGACGCCGAAGCGCTGGAGCGCGCCCATGCCGTAAGCACTGTGGTGTTCGACAAGACCGGCACCCTCACCAGCGGCGCGCCAACCATCGCGCACCTGGTGGCGGTGGTGGGCAACGCGTCACAGCTGCTGCAACAGGCCGGCGCGTTGCAACGTGGCAGCCAGCACCCGTTGGCCAGGGCGGTACTGGATGCCTGCAACGAACAGGGACTGCCCGTCGCCGACGCGAGTGCCAGCCAATCCCTCACCGGGCGCGGCATGACCGGCACCGTTGACGGTCGGCAACTGGCGTTGGGCAACACGCGCATGCTGCAGGAACACGGCTTGAGCGCAGGCGAACTGGCAACCCGCGCCAGCGCTTGGGAAGCCGAAGGCCGCACCCTGTCCTGGCTGATCGAGCAAGGTGCGCAACCGCGCGTGCTCGGGCTGTTCGCCTTTGGCGATACGCTCAAGCCCGGCGCGCTGGCGGCGGTGCAGGCGCTCAAAGCGCAACACATCGGCTGCCACTTGCTCACCGGCGACAATCGCGGCAGCGCGCAGGCCGTGGCCCAGGCGCTGGGCATTGAGGACGTGTACGCACAGGTGCTGCCCGCCGAGAAGGCCGCCATCATCGCGCAACTGAAAAAAACCGGCGTAGTGGCCATGATCGGCGACGGCATCAACGACGCCCCGGCCCTGGCCGCTGCCGATATCGGCATTGCCATGGGCGGTGGCACCGATGTGGCCATGCACGCCGCCGGTATCACCCTGATGCGCGGCGACCCGCGCCTGGTGCCGGCGGCGCTGCAAATCTGCCGCAAAACCTGTGCAAAAATCCGCCAGAACCTGTTCTGGGCCTTTGTGTTTAACGTAATCGGCATTCCGCTGGCGGCATTCGGCCTGCTCAACCCGGTGATTGCCGGCGCGGCGATGGCCTTGTCCAGCGTCAGCGTGGTGAGCAATGCGCTACTGTTGAACACCTGGAAACCGCAGCACCTGGAGGACAAACACCCATGAACATCGGCCAAGCCGCTCGCCACAGTGGCCTGAGCGCAAAGATGATTCGCTACTACGAAGCCATCGGCCTGCTCGAAGCCGCCCAGCGCACCGACAGTGGTTACCGCGTATACGGCGCGCAGGACCTGCACACCCTGGCGTTCATCAAACGCTCGCGGGACCTTGGGTTTTCATTGGAAGAGGTCGGCAAGTTGCTGACCCTGTGGCAGGACCGGCAACGCGCCAGCGCCGATGTAAAGGCACTGGCGCGTCAGCATATCGAGGCGTTGAACCAGAAGATTCTGGAGCTTGGGCAACTGCGCGACACCCTGCAGGACCTGATGGATCACTGCCAGGGCGACCACAGGCCGGACTGCCCGATCCTCAAGGAATTGGCGTCCGGAAGCTGTTGCGCCTGAAGATCTTAATGACACACCACGAACCAATGTAGGAGGGGGCTTGCTCCCTCCCACATTTTTAATCTTCATTTATCTGAAGATCACTGCATCCAGGGCGGCGGCGGTGGCTCGTCGGATCCCTTGCTCGGTGGCGCATCATCCGCCGCCCGAATCGCCTGCTTGCGCGCTTCATCCAGCCGCGCCGCTTCGATCTCGCGGATCACACCGCCCACGTCCGCCAGCTCTTCCGGCTCGTCGAACTCACCGGTCAATACACTGGCCGGGTGCAGGGTGCCGGCTTCGTACAACGCCCACATTTCCTTGGCGTATTTGGTCGCCTTCAACTCCGGGGCAAAGCGCCCGAAGTAGGACGCCATGTTGCCTACATCGCGCTCGAGCATGCTGAACGCGTGGTTGTTGCCCGCCGCATCCACCGCCTGGGGCAGGTCGATGATCACCGGGCCCGTCGGCGTGAGCAGTACGTTGAACTCGGACAGGTCACCGTGCACCAGGCCGGTACACAGCATCAGTACGATCTGGGAGATCAGGAAGGCGTGGTATTCGCGCGCCTGATCCGGGTCCAGGGTCACGTCGTTCAGACGCGGCGCCGCATCACCGTATTCATCGGCCACCAGTTCCATCAACAGCACGCCTTCGAGGAAGTCGTACGGCTTGGGCACGCGAACGCCCGCACCGGCCAGACGGAACAATGCCGCCACTTCCGCGTTCTGCCAGGCGTCTTCGGTTTCTTTCTTGCCGAACTTGGAGCCCTTGGCCATGGCCCGGGCCTGGCGGCTGTTGCGGACCTTGCGGCCCTCCTGGTATTCGGACGCCTGACGAAAACTTCGTTTATTCGCCTCCTTGTAAACCTTGGCGCAACGCAATTCGTTGCCGCAGCGCACCACATAAACAGCTGCTTCTTTACCACTCATCAGAGGGCGCAGCACTTCGTCGACCAGACCGTCTTCGATCAGGGGTTCAATGCGTTTAGGAGTCTTCATCAGCTTTTATTGTGGGTCCTTTATTACCAAATACGCGTATGGCACTCGTTATACGGCAATCGGCGCGCCGGTGGGAGAGGCGACCGACCTTTGACCACCCAAGAATGCATCCTGTGTGCCAATTTCACTGCCCATCAGCGTTCAATGATGGCAGTTACCCCCTGCCCACCTGCGGCGCAGATCGAAATCAAGCCGCGCCCCTTGCCCGCCGCGTCGAGCAACTTGGCCAGGTTGGCGACGATCCGCCCACCGGTGGCCGCAAACGGGTGCCCGGCGGCCAGGGAGCTGCCCTTGACGTTCAGCCGGCTGCGGTCGATAGCCCCCAGCGGCGTGTCCAGCCCCAGGTGCGTCCGGCAATAGTCGGCGTCTTCCCAGGCCTTGAGCGTGCACAGTACCTGGGCGGCGAACGCTTCGTGGATTTCGTAGTAATCAAAGTCCTGCAGCGTCAGACCATTCCTCGCCAACAGCCGCGGCACCGCGTACACCGGCGCCATCAACAGGCCTTCGGCGCCGTTGACGAAATCCACCGCCGCCGCTTCGCCGTCGCGCAGGTACGCCAGAATCGGCAAGCCGCGCTCACGGGCCCAGGCTTCGCTGCCCAGCAACACCAGGGACGCACCATCGGTGAGCGGCGTGGAGTTGCCGGCGGTGAGCGTGCCTTTTTCACTGCGCTCGAAGGCAGGCTTGAGCGCGGCGAGTTTTTCCAGGGTCAGGTCGGGGCGCAGGTTGTTATCACGGGTGAGCCCCATAAACGGTGTGAGCAAATCGTTGTGCCAGCCTTCGGCATAGGCGGCGGCCATTTTGCGATGACTCTCAAGGGCCAGTTGGTCCTGCTCGGCGCGGGGGATCTGCCAGGTCTGCGCCATCAATTCACAGTGCTGGCCCATCGACATTTTGGTGCGCGGTTCGCCATTGCGCGGCAGCTCGGGCTTGAGGTGCTGCGGGCGAAGTTGTAACAGGACTTTTAATTTATCCGCCATGGACCTGGCGCGATTGGCCTGCAGCAGGATCTTGCGCAGCCCTTCATTCACGCCAATCGGCGCGTCCGAAGTAGTGTCGACGCCGCCGGCAATACCGCACTCGATCTGGCCCAGAGCGATCTTGTTGGCCACCAGCAACGCCGCCTCCAGCCCCGTGCCGCAGGCCTGCTGGATGTCATAGGCCGGCGTCTGCGGCGACAGCCGCGAGCCCAGCACGCACTCGCGGGTGAGGTTGAAGTCGCGCGAATGCTTGAGCACAGCGCCGGCAACCACTTCGCCAATGCGCTGGCCGTGCAGGTCGTAGCGTTCGATCAGGCCTTCCAGCGCAGCGGTCAGCATCGCCTGGTTGCTCGCCGTGGCGTAAGGGCCATTGGAGCGGGCGAACGGAATGCGGTTACCGCCAATGATCGCCACACGGCGCAATTGAGTCATAAGAAGCTCCCTCTGTCGGTTGCGGGCTGGATCACTGAGCCTAGTCGAACGACTGCTACCCTGGAATGGTCAACCTTTTGAACCCCAGCCTTCGGAGAGCGTTCCATGTCTGACCGTTATATCGACTTCGCCAACTCAAGCCTCGGCCATCGCCTGGTCGCCGCCATTGGCCTGCCGTCACCGGTGCGCCTGGAACGCTGGCAAGCCGGGCGCCTGCGCCCGGTGGAGGGTGCGCTGTTGCTGAGCGGCGGCGCGCTGGCCGACAAGGTGCAGGCGTTTGCCCACAAATTTACCGACGCCACTTACCGCTATGGCACCGAGGCCTCGACCTGGATTCCCGGCCACGGTCCCAAACTCAAGGCAGTGGTGTTCGACGCCAGCGGCTTGCAGCACACCGATCAGCTCAAGCAACTGCGCGAGTTCTTCCAGCCGCTGCTGAAGAACCTCGACCACAGCGCCCACCTGGTGATCCTCGGTCGCGCGCCGGAAAGCCTCGACGATCCGTTTGCCGCCAGCGCCCAGCGCGCCCTCGAAGGGTTCAGCCGTTCCCTGGCCAAGGAGTTGCGCAGCGGCGGTGTGCTGCAGTTGCTGTATGTCGGCGCGGGGGCTGAAGACCAGTTGGAAGGTGCGCTGAGGTTTTTCCTCTCGCCCAAAAGCGCCTACATCTCGGGCCAGGTGCTGCGCCTGCAAGCCTGCGCAACGCCAGTGGAGGACTGGACGCGCCCACTGGCCGGGCGCAAGGCACTGGTCACCGGCGCCGCACGCGGGATTGGCGCCTCCATCGCCGAAACCCTGGCCCGCGATGGCGCCGAGGTGATCCTGCTGGACGTGCCCCAGGCCAAGGCCGACCTCGACGCCCTGGCCGCGCGCCTGAGCGCGCGCACCATCACCCTGGATATCTGCGCCGAAGACGCCGCCGCCCAACTGATCGAACACCTGCCCGACGGCCTCGACATCCTGGTGCACAACGCCGGCATCACCCGCGACAAGACCCTGGCCAACATGACCCCGGAATACTGGGACGCCGTGCTGGCGGTCAATCTCAATGCGCCGCAGGTGCTGACCAAGGCCCTGCTCGACAGCGGCACCCTGCACGACAACGCGCGCGTGGTGCTGCTGGCCTCCATCAGCGGCATCGCCGGCAACCGCGGGCAGACCAACTACGCCGCGAGCAAGGCCGGCCTGATCGGCCTGGCCCAGGCCTGGGCACCGCTGTTGCAACAACGAGGCATCAGCATCAATGCCGTGGCGCCGGGGTTTATCGAAACCCAGATGACCGCGCATATTCCGTTCGGCCTGCGTGAGGCCGGGCGACGCATGAGTTCACTGGGCCAGGGCGGCCTGCCCCAGGATGTCGCCGAAGCCGTGGCATGGCTTGGCCAGCCGGGGTCCGGCGCGGTCACCGGCCAGGCCCTGCGGGTCTGTGGGCAAAGTCTTCTGGGAGCGTAAGCATGGATTGGCAAACACTGGACAGCCCGCCGTTTCTTCCGCCGCTGTACTGGCGCGCGGCGCTCAAGCGCAAGATCAGCGGCAGCACGCTGCCCGACAAGGGCCTGCGCTGCCGGGTCAGCCTTGAGCCACGGCACGTGGCGGCGTATCGCAAGGTCTGCGGTTTTGCCGACGGGCCGATATTGCCGGCGACTTACCCGCATATCCTCGCGTTCGGCCTGCAAATGCAACTGCTCACCGACCGGCAGTTCCCGTTTCCCTTGCTGGGGCTGATCCACCTGAGTAATCGCATTCGCCTGCATCGGCCCCTGGGCAGTGTCAGCGAGCTGACCCTGGCGGTGCATGCCGAAAATCTCCAGCCCCACGCCAAGGGTGCCACTTTCGATCTGGTGACCACCGCCCACGATGCCCTCGGCCTGCTGTGGCAAGCCGAGAGCCGCATGCTGTGCCGAGGCGTCAAGCTCGACGGTGAAGCGCCGGATGACACGCGGCCCGCGCCCGTGGACGTCAGCGAACTGACCCGCTGGAAAGCTCCGGCCGACATAGGTCGACGCTATGCACGGGTGTCCGGCGACTACAACCCGATCCACCTGAGCGCGCTCACCGCCAAACTGTTCGGCTTCCCCCAGGCCATCGCCCATGGCTTGTGGAACAAGGCGCGCCTGCTTGCCGCGCTGGGAGAGCACTTGCCTGCGGCGAATGTGGAGATCGACGTGGCGTTCAAAAAGCCGGTGCGTCTGCCCGGCGAAGTGACGCTATCTGCCAGCGCACCGGGGGCCAGCGGTGAATTGCAGCTCAAAGGTGCGGGTGATATCGAACACATGGTCGGCACCTGGCGACCCATTGCTTGAATGTGGGAGGGGGCTTGCTCCCTCCCACATGAACCCCATTCACATACTGGAGCTGGGGTGTCTTTAACGGGGCGGGTAGCTGGAGAGGATTCGCGCCACCGTGGTGCGTATGGCTTTGTCGCGATCCTGCGGGTTGGGCGAGCTGGCCATCAGTTGCTCGTCGCTGCCGCGCCACACCAGCTTGCCGTCCTTGCCGTCGAGCAGATCGATCTGCAGGGTCGCCACCTTGTAGGTGAGGTTGCGCGTTTCGTTGTACATCGGCGCGCCCCAGTAGCCGTTCCACGGGTTGCCCCACGGGCCGCCGTAATTAGTGGTGACTTGTTGCTGGCGATCTTCGACGATCAGGTAGGCCTGCACACGCAGGTCGGCCCGCGCGCCTGGCGCGGCAGCGCGCAGGCCGCGCTGGTCCAGTTGCTCGCCCACGGCCTGGCGGATGCGCTGTTCGGTGAGGTCGCTCTTGATGCGCGGATCATCCGGGCTGTATTGCAGGGCCGGGTCTTTCCAGGCCCAGCTGCGGTAGGCGCCGAAGTCTCGGCTGGCGTCAAAATCGTGGTTGACCTGGCCGCTCTGGCAACCGCCCAGCAGCAGGACAACGGCAAGCACAGCGATACGTCCAAACATGGTGATTCTCCCAGACCCTAGCGTTAATGCGGAGGATACGCCGTCAGCGCCTTTTGCACCGCCTGGCGCAACGCATCGGCGCGCTCGCCCAGGCTGCCCGAGCTGCCGGTCTCCGCGCTGGCACTCCACACCGGCTGGCCGCTGCGCGCGTCGAACAGGTCGACCCGCACCACAACCACCTGCACTTCATAGGTGCGCACCAGCGGTGCCGAGTTGTACATGCCGTAGCGATTGCCATAGCGGTTGTAACCGCCGTAGCCGCCGCCGTAACCCCCGCCGTATTCATAATCATCGCGCACCTGCCGCAGGCGCCTTTCCGTGTGCACGTCGGCGCTGACCAACAGGTCCGGCGCACGGTTATCATGCAGCGGGCGCAAGCCACGCTGGTCCAGCGCACCGCTGACCGCCTCGGCAATCTGCGCCGAATCCGCCCAGGCACTGCCCGCCGGGAGCTGGCCGTTGCGCCAGGCCCAATTGCGGTAGGCGCCGTAGTCGCGCACGGGCGCCGGATACGCGCTGGCATCGAACACGTTGGCCGCCTGCGCAGGTGCCGGCGGCATCGGCGCCGAACTGGCCACGTAAGGGTTGGGGCTGGAACAGGCGCCCAACCCCAGGGATAACAGGATCAAACCGAGACGACGCATTTGGACCTCCGCACACTGGCGTGCTTAAACCGGACGGCACATCCAGTGCAAATAGCGCCCAAGTCCGGCAAAGGCTGGGTGACGACGATGAGCGAGCTCCATCTCGACCAGGTCCTGCAACTGGGCGCGGGCCTGGAATTCCACCGGCATGTAATCGTGAAACACTCTGACACCGCTTTGGCTTTCGACCTGCCACGCGCCGGCGAGTTGCGCCGCCAGTTCCCGTGGATCGAGGGGTTGCTGGGGGGTGAGGCTCTGCTTCTCACCGGCCATGTCATTGTTGCGCATCTTGCGAAAGTGGCCCTTGAGCAGGTTGCGGTAGATCAGCGCATCGCGATTGTAGAACGCCAGCGACAGCCAGCCACCCGGCACGGTCAACTGGTGCAGCACCGGCAGGATCGCGTGAGGTTCGGCCAGCCACTCCAGCACGGCGTGGCACAGCACCAGGTCGTAGCGCTCGGTGAGCTGGCCGGGCAGATCCTGCCAGGGCGCATGAATGAAGGTTGCGCTCTGCCCGGCCTCGGCGAAACGCTGGCGCGCGCCGTCGAGCATTGGCGCGGCGGGTTCGGCCAGCGTCACCGTGTGGCCGCGTTCGGCCAGCCACAGCGACATGTGGCCCAGCCCCGCGCCGATGTCCAGCACCCGCAATGGGCGCTGCGGCAAGGCCTCGGCGAGGTCGGCCTGGAGCACCGCCAGGCGGATGGCGCCTTTGGCGCCGCCGTAGATCTTCTCGGCGAAGCGCGTGGCCAACTGGTCGAAGTGGCGGTCACTCATGGGCAAACCGCCGTTCGCTGTCGGCCAGCTTGGCGCGCACCACCGCGTCCATGTCCAGGCCCAGTTCGCTGCACAGCAGCAGCAGGTACAACACGATATCGCCGACTTCCTGCCCGGCATGGGCGAGCTTTTCCGGCGGTAGCTGGCGCGACTGGTCTTCGCTGAGCCATTGGAAGATTTCCACCAGCTCGGCCATTTCCACACTGGCAGCCATGGCCAGGTTTTTCGGGCTGTGGAACTGCTTCCAGTCGTTGGTATCGCGGATGCGGTGCAGGCGTTCGGTGAGGTGTTCGAGGTTCATGCTGGGCTCCTGAAGGGGTATAGCTTCAGGGGGATGGAGCTTGAAGGCAAGTGAATAGCCTGCGCTGGCCTTCAGGACGCTATCGGGAGCAAGCCCCCTCCCACAGTTGAAGGTATTCACACCACACAATGTGGGAGGGGGCTTGCTCCCGATGAGGCCTTAATCAACAACGCTGAACTCAATCCTGGCCGTCTGCCCGGCCTCATCCAGCACACTGAGCTGATAACGCCCGAGCCGATCAAAGCTGGCATTGATGCTGTCCTGGTTGGCACTGTCCCCCAGCGGCGCACCGTTGAGGAACCACCAGCGCCGACCACTGCCCCCCAGCGCCGATAGCTTCAGGCGCAGCGCCTGCTGGCTGGCGGCCGGCAGGCGCAGCTGGTCACCTTCGCGCACGCCGACAATCGACAACGGCGACGCCGCCGCCAGTGCCGGCGGCGGGCAATCCGGGTCCGCCGCCGGAATCCGCGCTTCACGGCGCTCCACCTTCGGCAGCCACGGTTCCAGCGGCGCGGGCCACAGGGCAATGTCCCGGGCGACCGCGCCGGGGCAATGGGCGTCGACGCGCAAGCCCTTGGCGTTGACCCACACGCTTTCCTTGAGGCCCACGCTCAGCGGCTGGTCCAGCGCCTGCAGGGTCGGCGGCGTGGTGTTGTCCAGCGTCCAGGCAAAGCGCTGGCGCCGACAATTGGGGTCGCTGCGGCTCATGGGCTGGCCCAGCGGCCAGCAGATCGCCGCGACCCCGACATTGGCCGGCACCGGTTTGACCGGCGCACTGATGCCGCGCTGGCTGTCGCGGTTGGCCAGCACATCGTGCACCTGCAACATCAACGGCGCCGCCGACGCCAGGCCGAACTGCCCCGGCACCGGCGTGCCGTCCGGCCGGCCGATCCACACGCCGATCAGATAGCGCGGCCCCACGCCAATCGCCCAGGCATCGCGAAAGCCATAGCTGGTGCCAGTCTTCCAGGCCAGCGTCGGGCGTTGCACCAGTTCGGCACGCGGGTCACGGTCGGGCCGCGCCTGGCCGCTGAGGATGCGCCGCACAATCCAGGCGGCCCCCGGCGACAGCAACGGACGCTCGCGCAAGACGTCGTCCGGCTGCAAACGGAGGGTCGCGCTTTTGCCGTCGCGGGCAAACGCACTGTAGCCACTCACTAAATCCTCAAGGCGACTGCCCGCGCCGCCGAGGATCAGCGCCAGGTTTGGCTCGGCCAGCGCCGGCAATGCCAGGGGCACGCCGCCGATGCGCATCTGCGCGGCAAACCGCTTGGGCCCGTAGGCTTCCAGCAACTGCACCGCCGGCAGATTCAACGAACTGGACAGCGCGGTACTGGCCGGCACCGCGCCGGTAAAGCCCATGGAAAAATTGCCCGGGCGATAATCGCCATAGCGCCGGGGCACGTCCTGCAACAGCGATTCGGAATGAATCAGCCCCTCGTCCAGGGCCATGCCGTACAGAAACGGTTTCAAGGTCGAGCCGGGCGAGCGCAGGGCGCTGATCATGTCCACATGGCCGAAGCGCCTGGCGTCGTTGATGTCCACCGAGCCCAGGTAAGCGCGCACGGCCATGGTTTCTTCCTCCACCACCAGAATCGCGGCCGAGGTGTGCTCGGGCAGGCGCGCGCGCCAGCCCAGCAACAGGTCTTCGAGACGGCGCTGCAGGGTGGCATCCAGCGTGGTGCGGATCAGCGGCGGGCTGTCCGGGCGGTTAAGGCGACGCGCGAGCAACGGCGCCAGGCTCGGTTCCAGGCGCGGCGCCAGCAGCAACGGTTCTTCCAGGGCCTCATCGACCGCCGCCTGCGGCCACACCTGGAACTCGGCGAGGCGGCGCAGCACTTTGTCCCGGGCCTGCTGGGCACGCTGTGGGTGGCGGTCCGGGCGCAGGCGGCTGGGCGCCTGGGGCAATACCGCGAGCAAGGCGGCTTCGGCACGGGTGAGCTGCGCCGGAGACTTGCCCAGGTACGCCCAACTGGCCGCCGCCACGCCCTGCAAGGTACCGCCGAACGGCGCGCGGTTGAGATAGAGGTTAAGAATCTGCTCCTTGGACAGGTGCCACTCCAGCTGCGCGGTGCGCCACAGCTGACGCAACTTGCCGTGCCAAGTGCGCGAATGCGGGTCGAGCAGGCGCGCCACCTGCATCGACAGGGTGCTGCCGCCCGACACCACCCGTGCGCCGGTAAGGTTCTGCCAGGTGGCGCGCACCAGCGCCAGCGGGTTTACGCCGGGGTGCTCGTAGAACCAGCGGTCTTCGTAGGTGAGCAGTGCATCGAGGTAATACGGTGAGACTTCACCGGTTTGTACGGGGTAACGCCATACACCGTTGGCATCGGCAAAGCGCCACAAGGGCGTGCCATCCTCGGCCAGCACCACACGGGCGAGGTCATCGCGGGGCAGCGGCAAGGGCCAGAGGCGGTCGGCCAGCCATAGCAGCGCTATCACCAACAACACAATCGCAAAGGCCCAGCGCAGCACCTGTGGGAGGGGGCTTGCTCCCGATGGCGACCTTCCAGCCAACTTATTCACCGCTGACACACCGCTATCGGGAGCAAGCCCCCTCCCACGTTGAATTGCATGATTAATCGAAAACTCAAACCGCCAAACCTCTATGCTTGCAGGGAACTAGCCCGCGTTATCGGCAACCAAAGGCACAAACACGCCCACCTTCTCATCAGGACACACACATGCAGGTAGAAAGCTTCTTCGAATGGTTGGGCCAGGCACTGGGTTCGGTGATCCGGTTTATCGTCGACGGCCTCAGCGGCCTGTTCGGGGCCTTGACCCATGCCGGCGGCAACTTTGTCGAAGGCCTGTCGCGCACCCTGGGCATGGACACCTCGATCATCAGCATCATCACCCTGATCATCGGCCTGATGCTGCTGTACTCGGCGGTACGTGCGTTCATGCGCGCCTCGATCATCATGGGGATCATCTGGCTGATGCTGGGGTTGTGGTTGCTCAGCTGGGTGGTGCACTGATCCCCTGTGGGAGAGCGCTGGCTCCCTCCCACATTTGCCCCCTTACACATCGGGCCGTCAGCGGCCCTTGATCACCATGTCTGCCGGAGTCTCGCCCACCGCCTGCCAGTTCGGCCGGTACATCGACTCCACCTGCGGCGGCGGCACACGGTAGGTGCCCGGGGTGACCGCACGCGCCAGGTACAGCAGGTGCGTGGCGCCGTAGCCGTCCAGGCTCAGCGCCGCCACATAGCGGTCATCGCGGAACTCCTGATGTTTGAGCGATGCGTTCTGCATCGACTCGCGCCATTCCTTCACCTGGCTGCTGGCGTTCTCAAGGCTGGCGGCGCTTTGCGCCAGGTTCTGGTTTTCCAGCTCCAGACCGGCCGGCAGCAGGTCCACCACCAGCGCATCCGGCACGCGCTGTTTGGCACCGACCGTCAAGTGCACCAGCACCAGGTCGCCGCTGTTGAGGTTACGCAGGTTCAACGGCTGGCCGTTCATGCCCAGGTATTCGCGGCGGATATTCAGGTTGTCGCCGCCCGGCGCCGGTGGCACTTGTGGATAACCCGAGATCGTCAGTTGCTGATACACCGGCGTTTCACCCCCATTGCTCAGGCTGAGGTCGCCCGACAGCGACTTGTCATCCAGTTGCACAGTCGAGTGCTGGTTGTTCAGTGCCTGCGCACCGCCGCTGCCGGTCAAGGCGACCTGCCAGTTCGCCTCGGGCTGGGCAAACCCGAGCCGCCCGGCCAGGAACAGTGAATTGCGCTCCTGGGTCGACAGGTACGGACTGGCCGCCAACTGGTCCGACAAGCTGAACAGGCGCTCTTCACGCGTACCCTTGGCCAAGTCATTTTCCTCCAGCAACGCCAGGATCATCGCCTGATCGCGCAGCGGGCTGCCGTAGTCGGCCAGCCATTCCTTGGCGCTGCGCTGGGCGGCGAGCCCTGCCTGCAATGCCTGATCGGCACGTGGCTGGTCGCCCATCTTCTGCAAAGCGATGGACAATTGCACCAGCGGCAACCCGGAGCGCGCGTCGCTGCGTCGCTCGAAAATGCTGCGCAATGCGCCCAACGGCGCCTGCTGACTGCGCGCCAGCACCATGCCGGCGTAAGCCTGCACGGCAAAGCGGGTGTGTTCGGCGTTGTCGCTGTAGTCCACCTCGATCAGGTTGCGCTCCTGCACATAGCGCAGCAGGCGCTCACTGGCTTTTTTCAAGGCGTCAGGCGGCACGGCAAAACCCTGGTCGCGGGCGCGCAGCAGGAAGTCGGTGACGTAGGCGGTCAGCCAGTATTCCTCCTCGCCATCGGCGCCCCACAGGCCAAAGCTGCCGTTATAGCGCTGCATGCCCAGCAGACGCTCGATGCCCAGCTCGATCTTGCGCTTGCGCTCGGCGTCCGGTTCGCCCTTGATGCTCAGGCGCTTGAGCAACGCCTCATCGGCATACAGCGACGGGTACAGACCGCTGGCGGTTTGCTCCAGGCAACCGTAGGGATACGCCTTGAGCGCCGCGATTTGCGCGCCCAGGTTCAACGGCGGCCGGCTCGACAGGCTCAACAGCGCCTCACGCCCGGAGGCATCGAACTGATCCAGCGCACCCGCCGGCAGGCTCCACGGCTGGTCCTTGAGCACCGCACGGTAGTGTTTGAGCAACGCCGGGTAGGCCGGGCGCACGCCCAGGGTCCATTCGCGGCTGAACGGCGGCAGGTTTTCGCCCGGCAAGTCCAGGCCATTGACGCTCACCTTGACCTTGCCCTGCCCCAGGCCGCCCCAGGCTTTCACCGGAATGTGCAACGTGGTGCGCTGGCCCTGTTTCAACTCGACGGTTTGCGCACCGCCATTGACCAGCTCCAGTTGCCCTTCGGCGCTCAACTGCACTTCCAGTTTCTGCGCCTTGCCTGACAGGTTGGACAGGTCCAGCGCCAGGGTGGTCTGGTCGCCACCGGCCAGAAAGCGCGGCGCCGACAATTCAGCGATCAGCGGTGCGGCGATCACCGTCTTGCCCTCGGCCATGCCGTAGCGGTCATCGCTCCAGGCCTGGGCCATCAGGCGCAGTTCGCCGTTGAAGTCGGGGATATTGACGCTGACTTCGCCCTCACCCTGCTCGTTCAAGGTGACCGGCGCGCTTTGCAGGGCGACGATGGTCACGCTGGTGTCCGGGCGCTTGCCGCCCTTGGCCAGCGCGGCGTCGCCACCGAACGCCAGGCTGGCCAGACGGCCCTGCCCGGCTTCGATCAACTGGCCGTAGATGTCGAACTGATCGACCCCGTAGGCCTTGCGGCCGAACAGGCTGGAGTACGGGTCGGGCGTCGGGTATTCGGTGATATTGAGGATGCCCACGTCCACCGCCGCCAGCAGCACATGCACCTGCCTGGGTACGCTGCCGTCGGCATTTTTGGCGGCAATTTTCACCGTCAGCGGTTGTTTGGGGCGCATTTTTTCCGGCGCTGTGAGGGTCAGGCCGAGTTTGCGCTGGGTGCGATCCAGCGGCAGGTGCAGCAGGCCCACGGCGCGCTTGGGGGTGATATTGGCCTTGCGCTCGCCGGGACGAACCACCAGGGCGCTGACGTACAGGTCATGCCGCGCCCATGTCGGGTCGAGTTTAACGGCGAAGCTTTTGCCTTCGGCCGGCACGTCGATTTCCTGCCACCACAACGGCCCTTCGGCGGATTCCACCAGCAGGTAGCCCTTACCGGCCGCCGGCGGCGTCACCGTGACGTTGGCGGTGTCGCCGTCGCCATAGGCGGGTTTATCCAGCGCCAGCTTGACCTGATCCGGCCGCACGGCGCCGCCTTCAGTGTTGTCCTGGGACTGGTAGCCGGCCCAGAACCGCAGGCTGCTGACCAGCCCGGTCTGTGGGTCTTCAACCTCGACGCGGTAAGGGCCCCACTCGACCTGGAAGCTGACCCTGGCGGTATCGCCGGCCTTGATATTGAGGGTCTGCTCGTCGAGGTTGAGGAATTTTTCGTTGAAGTGATAGCTCCAGCCGTCGTTGTCGGAGTAGTTCCAGTAGTAGTCACGACGCTCGCGCACCAGGCGCACCTTGAGGTTCTGCGCGGCAAGTTTCTGCCCCGCCTGGTTGGCCACCAGCACTTCGAATTCCGCCGGGCCGTCACCATTGGTTTCCTTGCCGTCAAACAGCCCGCGCAGGCCCGGCAGCTGCTCGGCCGGCCAGATCGGCTGCACCAGACGCCGGGTGATCGGGCGTCCGCCGGACTCCTGCAGGCTGGCCTGCACGATCAGCTGCAGCGGTGATTTGGCCTCGGCCCATTTGCTTTCCAGGGTCAACGCCTGCTGGCCCTTGGCGTCGAGCACGCTTTCGTCCAGCTCGAAATCCTGGCTCAGCTCTTCTTCGGTGACCGAGCCGAACTGGTAACCCGGCAGCGACTTGACCGCTTCGCGCAGCGGGCGCACGTAGACCTGGCCGCTGACCCGATTGCCCGACGCCGGGGCGCCGTACAGGTAGCGCCCATTTACCTGGATGACCGGGTTGTCCGCCGGGCTCAGCGCGGTGTCGCTGCCCTTGAGTTCCAGCGCCAACCGCTCGGGCAGGAAATCCTCGACGAGAAATTCATACAACTGCGGTTTGCCGTCGCCCAGGTCGAACACCAGTTGCCAGCGCCCGGTCGGCGCTTCGCCGGCCAGTTGCAAGGGGTATTGATAGAGGCCAGAGGCATCGGCCTCCCACACGAATTTGCGGCTCACCTGTTCGTCCGGGCGGCGCACCTCGACGCTCACCGGCTGCGGCTTGACGGCGTTGCCGTCCTTGTCGCGCAGCAGGGCATTGAGCAGCACGGTTTCGCCGGGGCGATACAGGTCGCGCGGGCCAAACACAAAAAACTGCAACGGGTGTGACGGTTGCCCGCCGATATCGAATTCGGCCAGGTCCAACGCCGCGCTGTCCAGACGCAACAGGCTGGTTTGCTCGCCCTGTTTGGCCAGCAGCACCTGGGCCTTTTTCGGCAGCGGCAACTCGGCGTGGCCGCCCTGTTCGGTCTTGCCCTGACCCAATACGCGGCCCTCGGCGTCCAGCACTTCAAGCTCGACGCCCTCCAGCGCCTTGCCGCCTTCCAGCGCCTGGGTGAACACATCCAGGCGATTGGCGTAGCGGTGCACCGACAGGCCGATATCACTCAAGGTGAACAGCGTGGCCGGTTGCGAATAGTTGTAGGTGCCCGACGCGCGCATCACCGCCAGGTACACGCCTGGCTGCTGCAATTGCTTGAGGCCGGCGATCGGCAACAACAGGGTTTCACGGGTGTTGCGCGCCGGGTTCAGGTCGAAGCGGCCGCCGTAGACCAGGTCGGCCAGGGGCAGCAGTTCCTGGGATTCATAGCTTTGCAGGCTGGTGTTGCGCCCCCATTGCGCGAGGAACGTGGGCAGGGATTCGGGCTTGATGCGGAAGAACTCCACATCGATCTTGTCGACATTCAGCGCGATCACCGGCAAACCTTCGGCCAGACGCGTGGGCAACAGAGTGCCGCGGCTGGCGAAGCCGACGGTGGCCTGCAGGTCACGGGTTTCCAGGCGCGCGCTGTATTCGGCGGGCAGCAGATTGTTGTTCACCGCCTTCACACCGGGGTCGACGGTGAGCACCAGTTTGCGCTGCGGCTCAAGATGACGCAGGCGCAGTTCCATGAGGTTGTCGGACAGCTCCCAGGCGCCATCGACCTTGCCGGACTTGCTGTCGACCAGATGCAGCTTGTCGGCGAATTTCTGGTCCGGATCCAACGGGATGGAAAAGCTCACCGACAAGGTACTGGCCCCGTCCAGCTGTACTTCGGACACGTCCACCACGCTCAACTCGCGCCCGGCGTAGCGTTGCTTCAACGCCGCCACATCCGGCGCCGCCTTGGCCGACTTGGGCACCGCCGCCGCGCTGGGCGCAGACGGTGCAGCCGGTTTATCGGAGGAATCGCAGGCGCTCAGCAGGGCCAGCGCACAGGCCAGGAACAATCCTTTGTTAAGCATGGGGCACTCGTAGTGAGAGGGAACCGGGTGTGAACTATATATCAGCCGTAGCGAGACTGCCGCTGGAGATCAAAAGGTGGAGAGACCTTTTATCAAACACAAAATAACGGGTTGATTTTAAAACCTGAAACGTCAGGCAAGCCCACTCCTGTGGCGAGCGGGCTTGCCATAATGCCGTTCAGTTAAGCGCAGACTCCCTGTGGCGAGCAGGCTTGTCCTGCGTTGGGCTGCGCAGCAGCCCCAAAGCCAGGCGCTGAGCCGTATCAGGTACACCGCGTTTTGCTCGATTGGGGGCGCTTCGCATCCCAACGCGGGGCAAGCCCGCTCGCCACAATAAGCCCACACATTTTCCTTAACTGAACGGCATTAGGGCTTGCCACAGAGACTCTGTTTGCTGCGCGACACTGCCTCCCACATTGGTTCCTTGGTGTGGTTAATACGAGGTTACAATGCCGCTCCCCGAAGGAGTCCCCATGCCGACCTTACTGAACGACTGGCGCGACCGCCCCACTCATCGCCGTGTCTGGGCGCTGGCGGCGCCGATGATTCTTTCGAATATTTCCGTGCCGCTGGTGGCGCTGGTGGACAGCATGGTCATCGGCCACTTGCCTCACGCCCATCAGTTGGGCGCCGTCGCGGTCGGGGCCACGCTGTATACCTTCCTCGCCTGGGCCATGGGCTTTCTGCGCATGGGCTCCACCGGCTTTGCCGCCCAGGCTGCCGGGCGCAATGACGGCGCGGCGTTGCGGCAAATTCTGCTGCAGGGTCTGCTGCTGGCGCTGGGCCTGGCGATGCTGCTCGGCACCGTGGGCATACCCCTCAGCCATCTGGCGCTGGAATGGATGCAGCCCTCGCCCGAACTGGGCCAGCTCACCCGCGAGTTTTTCCACACCCGCCTGTTCGGCCTGCCTGCCGCGCTGGCCAGCTACGCCCTGGTCGGCTGGTTTCTCGGCACGCAGAACGCCCGTGCACCGCTGGCGATTCTGCTGACCACCAACCTGGTGAACATCGCACTCAACCTGTGGTTCGTGCTCGGCCTGGATTGGGGCGTGGTCGGCTCCGCCCGCGCGTCGGTGATCGCCGAATGGACCGGCGCCCTGCTGGGCCTGGCCCTGACGCAAAAAGCCCTGCGCGCCTACCCCGGACAGATCGCCTGGGCCGCGCTCAAGGTGTGGCAGAACTGGCGCCCGCTGCTGGCGGTCAACCGCGATATTTTTATCCGCAGCCTGGCCTTGCAGTCGGTGTTTTTCATGATCACCGTGCAAGGCGCGCGCTTGGGCGATGCCACGGTGGCGGCCAATGCGCTGCTGCTCAATGGCCTGTTGCTGACCGCCCACGCGCTGGACGGCCTGGCCCACGCGGTGGAAGCCCTGTGCGGTCACGCCATCGGCGCCCACGACCGCCAGGCCCTGCGCCGCTCACTGATCGTCGCCTGCGGCTGGTCACTGATCGCCAGCGTCGGGTTCGCCCTGCTGTTCACCTTCGCCGGCCATCTGTTTATCGCCATGCAGACCGACATCCCCAGCGTGCGCGACACCGCCGACCGCTACCTGCCCTATCTGGCCGTGCTGCCGCTGATTGCGGTGTGGAGTTACGTACTCGACGGGCTGTTTATCGGCGCCACCCGCGCGCGGGAGATGCGCAACGGCATGCTGCTGACGGTGTTGATCCTGCTGCCCATCGCCTGGCTGTTGCAGGGTTACGGCAACCACGGCCTGTGGATCAGCTTCCTGCTGTTCATGGCCGTGCGCAGCCTTACCTTGTGGGCAATTGCCTGGCGCTTGAATCGACAGGGTCGCTGGCTTGGATGAATGCCGTGACGCGCTCCAGCACCGGCGCCAGCCAACGCAGGGGTTTGGACAGGGCCGCCACCAGCGTCTGGTGGTTGGTGCGACCGAAGTAAAACGTCTGCACCGGCACGCCTGCCGCCGCCAGTCGTTCAGCCAGCCCACCGGTATTGCGCGTGGGATTGACCAGGTTGTCATCGTTGGAAGCAATCAACAGGCTGGGCGGCGCCGCAGCGCTGACATGGTTGATCGGCTGCGAATCCGGCGGTGAATCAGGGAAGAAAAACACCGGTTTCACGTCCGGATTTTCAATCGGCAGAAAGTCATAAGGCCCGGCCAGGCCAATCCAGCCTTTGAATACCGACGGTGCCAGGCCCACCTCTTTAAGCCAGCGTGCATCCAGCGCCAGCATCGAAGCGTTGTAGGCGCCGGAGCTGTGGCCCATCACGTAGAGGCGCCTAGGGTCGGCGCCGTTGTCCGCGCTGTGCTGAACGGCCCAGGCCACTGCCTTGGCGCCGTCCTGAAGAAACGCGGGGTAACGCACCTGCGGGTAAAGCCGGTAATCGGCAATCACCACCACAATGCCGCGCGAAGCCAGGGCTTCGCCGACAAAACCGTAATCTTCTCTGGAGCCACTGTTCCAGCTGCCGCCGTAGAAAAACACCACCACGGGGGCATTCGAGACGGCCGGGAGTGGCCGGTAGACATCGAGCTTCTGCCGGGGGTCGCTGCCATAGGCGATTGCGAGTGTTTTGGTGAAGGTGCTGGAGGGCGTGAGTGCGTTGAGCACTTTGATGGGCGAGCAGGCGGCCATGAAGGCAGCCATCGCCAGGGTGAACATTTGCAGCCATTTGCGCGACATTGCTCAGCCCCCACAAAATTTCAGGATCAGCAGTGCTTCAAATGTGGGAGGGGGCTTGTTCCCGATGGCAGTGTGTCAGTCAACACATGCATCAACTGACAAACCGCAATCGGGAGCAAGCCCCCTCCCGCATGGGTTACGAGGACAGGTACGAAGAGCGCGTCAGGCCCAAACGCAACGCGTCCAGGAACTGCGTGCGTTCCGACGCGGAGATCTTCGCGCTCGCGCACTTGTCGCGGTAGTGGGTCATCAACTCCTCCGGCGACAAATGCACATAACGCAGCATGTCTTCGATGGTGTCGTGGGTCTCGATGCCGGCGCTGTACACCGAACCGTCTTCGCGCTGGTAGATGTTCACCGAGTCGGTGTCACCGAACAGGTTGTGCATGTCGCCCAGAATTTCCTGGTATGCGCCCACCAGGAAGATACCCAGCAGGTAGTCTTCGCCTTCGTTGAGGGCGTGCACCGGCAGGCTGGTTTCGATGCTCTGCTCGTCGACGTACTGCTTGATCTTGCCGTCGGAGTCGCAGGTCAGGTCCTGCAGCACCGCGCGGCGCAGCGGCTCTTCGTCGAGGCGGTGCAACGGCAGGATCGGCAGCACCTGGCCGATGGCCCAGGTGTCCGGCAGGCTCTGGAAGACCGAGAAGTTGCAGATGTACTTGTCGGCCAGCTTGTCGTTGAGTTCGTCCAGCACCTGGCGGTGGGAACGCTGACGCGCCTTGAGCGAGTTGTGCAGGCGGCGGCACACGGCGAAGTAGCATTGTTCGGCCAGGGCTTTTTCGGCCAGGGTCAGTTTGCCGTCGGCGTACTGGGTGGCCACGTCGCTCATGTAGTGGGTGGCGCGCCAGTAGGTCTCGGTGACCATCTCGATGTCGGTCGGCCCCAGCAGGTCCACCAGCCATTGCACGGTTTCCGGCAGGCTTTCCTTGTTTTCGATGGTCGGGATTTCGTCGTTGTGTTTCTCGACGTCGGTGACCTGCACCACCAGCATGGCGTGGTGGGCGGTCAGCGAGCGGCCGCTTTCGGAGAAGATGTTCGGGTGCGGCAGGCTCTGCGCGTCGCAGAACTCCTTGAGCATGCCCACCACCACGCCGGCGTAGTCATCCATGTCATAGTTGATCGAGCTGGCGTTGCGCGAGTGGGTACCGTCGTAGTCCACGCCCAGGCCACCGCCGACGTCGATGTGGTCCACCGGCAGGCCGAGGTTGCGCAGTTCGCCGTAGTAACGAATGGCTTCCTTGAACCCGTGCTGGTAGTCGGCCAGGTTGGCGATCTGCGAGCCCATGTGAAAGTGCAGCAGGCGGATGCCCTGGTCCAGGCCGGCCGCGCGGAAGCGCTCGACCACCGACAGCAATTGCGCCGCCGACAGACCGAACTTGGACTTCTCGCCACCGGTGTCCGCCCACTTGCTCGACGCCAGGGACGACAGGCGCACGCGCAGGCCCACCTGTGGCTTGACCTTCAGCGACGCGGCCTCTTCGATCACCAGCTCAACTTCGGATTCTTTCTCGATCACGATAAACACGTTGTGACCGAGCTTCTGGCCCATCAGCGCCAGGCGGATGAACTCGCGGTCCTTGTAGCCGTTGCAGACGATGGTGCCGCCTTTTGGCGCCAGGGCCAGCACGGCCAGCAGCTCCGGCTTGGAACCGGCTTCCAGGCCGATGGACACATTTTGGGTAGCGATGATGTTTTCGATCACCGCTTCCTGCTGGTTCACCTTGATCGGGTACAGCGCGGTGTATTTGCTCTGGTATTCCAGGCGCTCGATGTTCGCATCGAAGGCACCGGTCAGCTGGCGCACGCGGTCTTGCAGAATATCGGGGAAGCGCACCAGCAACGGCAGCGACAGGCCGCTTTTGCGCAGTTGGTCGACCTGCTCGTAGAGGTCGACGGGGGTGCTGTTCGGGCCGTTCGGACGGACTTCGACGCGACCGGCTTCATTGATCGCGAAATACCCGGCCCCCCAATGGCGAATCCCGTAAACGCTGCGGCTGTCCGCAACGGTCCATTGGCTGCCATCGTCTTTGCGTGTGCGTCGTACGGACATCGAAGTCCCCTATAAATGAAGGCGAAAGCGCCACCTCAAGCGGAGGCTGGCGCAGTCTAAAGAATGAAAATGACGATTTGCCTGTAAGCAGGTGAGACCTCGCCTGCGGGGCAGAGTTTAGACACAGGTTGGCAAGCGGCCTTCAGCCGCCGGACTTCCTGGCCTTGTAACCGAGCTTGATCAGCTCGGCCAACAGCAGTTCGACGTGATCGCCCTGGATCTCGATGACCCCGTCCTTCAATGCGCCGCCGGTGCCACAGCGCTTTTTCAGCGTGGTGGCCAGCTCCTTGAGCGCGTCTTCGGCCAGGGGCACGCCGGTGATGGTGGTCACCGTCTTGCCGCCACGGCCTTTGCTTTCGCGGCGCACGCGGGCAATGCCGTCACCTTCGGGGATCAGGGTTTGTTTGCAGAGGCAGGCGTCCACGGGCTGGCGACAGTCCGGGCAGTGTCGACCTGCGTCGGTGGAAAATACCAGGCCACCGAGGGCGGCGAAGGATGCGGCTTTTTTGGCCACCGGCAATCCTCTTGGGAGGATGGAGACTGATCGACGTTAGCACAGGGCGAATATCGACCGCGAAGCCCCACTCAGGCAGGGGCAGCGCTACCGAATCGCCAAGGCGGTTCGGGTGAAAAGGCGCGCAGTGTAACGGCAAAAACGCAGCTTGCTAAGGGCCAAATGGCGCCAATTCATGCCGCTTTAGCGACGTGAAGCCAGATAGCGTCGCAAGCCCTCCTGGGCGTCCGGGCAGTAAGGCTTTTGCTCAGCCTCTGCGAGCACGGTTTCCAGGGGCAGAAAGCGCGCTTCCATGACCTCTTCTGGCTGCAGCAACAGCGGTCCGTCCCAGATGGCGGAATAGGATGTGCACCACAGGCGGCTGTCGCCGTCTTCGAAGTAGAAGTGGTCATGTTCGACCAGTTCGACCCCGCTCACCCCAAGCTCTTCTGCAAGCTCGCGGGCCGCCGACACGGCGTAGCTCTCCCCTGCCGCCACCATGCCGCCGGCTGCCGTGTCCCAGAACCCGGGATACAGCGCCTTGCTGAGGGTGCGCCGATGCACACACAGCTCGCCTTTGGCATTGAACAAAAAGATGAAGGTGCAACGGCCGATCAGGCCGCGCTGGCGAAGGTCGGAACGTACAAGGTGGCCGAGCAGGTTGTCCTGCTCGTCCACCCAGCAGATCAATTCAGCATCCGAGGCCGCTCGGTGTGCGGCCTCTTTTTGAATAGCGTCCATCATCAACCCTGATTGAGGAGCTGACGCAAATCGATCACTGCAGCGTTTGCTCGGGAAATATAGTTGGCCATCACCAGCGAATGATTCGCCAGTACCCCGAAGCCACTGCCGTTAAGAATCATCGGACTCCACACCGGTTCCTGCGAGGCCTCCAGCTCACGAATGATCTGGCGCACGCTGACGGTGGCGTTTTTCTTGGCCAGCACGTCGGCAAAATCGACTTCGATGGCACGCAGCAGGTGGGACAGGGCCCAGGCCTGGCCGCGCGCTTCGTAGAACACGTTATCGATCTGCATCCATGGGGTTTCCACCACTTCTTCGTCGACCTGCGGCACTTCACCTGGCGCCAGCGCCTCGGTTTTCAGCGCGGTGTTGAGTTTCACCCGGCCCACGCTGGCCGACAGGCGTTGCGACAGCGAGCCCAGGCGCGTAGCAACATCGCCCAGCCAGTTGTTGAGGTTGTCGGCACGCGCATAAAACAGCGCGCCGCGCTGGTTCGGGTCGGACAGACGCGCTTCGTAGCGGCTCAGGGAGTTGATGCCTTGCTGGTATTCCGACTCGCTGGAGGGCAGCACCCAGCTCTTGTTGTCGAAGTTGAAGCGTGGCTCGGCCTTGGCCAGGTCAGCGTCTTCGGCCGATTGCGACTGGGAGCGGGCAAAATCCTTACGCAGGGCACGGGTCAGGTCACGCACCTGCACCAGCACGCCGTATTCCCAGCTCGGCATGTTGTCCATCCACAGGCCGGGCGGGAAGCGGTCGTTGGAAATGTAGCCACCTGGCTTGTTCAGCAAGGTGCCGACAACGGTCTTGAGGGTTTCGACGGTGGTGTAACCGATCACCATCTGCTTGCCTTCCTGCTCGGCGGCAAGCTGGGCATTCTGCTGCACCGGAAACAGCGCAGGTTCTTCGCTCCAATACCAGCCCAGGGCACCGGTGACCAGCAGGTACAAGCCGAGCACAGCGAGCACGGCGCGGCTCATCAGTACGCTGCGCAAATAGCCGCGTTGGGTCGACTTGGGCTCAGGGGCGGGGCCTTTGGCACTGCCTGCGCGGTTTTTCCAATCCAGCATGGCGATATCCTTTCAATCACTTGAGTTCATGCACTTCAAAAGGCGGCGTGCGTTCAAATATTCCGACCACAACCCTAACCCATCGTGCCCGTCAGTGCGCAGGCTTTGCGCAAACTGGCGGTTGCCGGGCAGTCGACTATAAAGGATGCACGCTTTTTTTTGCGCGACGCGACGAGCAGGACCGTGACTGAATATCAGCGGCGCGCAGTTTATTGACATACAACACTCATCCGACCGAAAGAGGTGCTAGCATAGCGCCATCAGTCGACCTCAGCATGCAGCCTAACTAGTAGTCAGGATATGACCGAGTCAGAAGACCCCAGCCGTGAACGCCTCAAGCAGCATTTTGCCCAGCGGGTAATTCATCAGGCGCGTCAAATTCTCGAGATCTGGCAGCGCCTGCAACGCAGCGAATGGTCCGAGGCTGACTTTTGCGAACTCAGCGAGGCCAACCTGCGCCTGCTGCGCTTTGCCGAGCGCTTCGAACAGCCCGAGCACTGCCAGTTGGCGCGGCATATCGGTGAATCGCTGAAAGCGGTGGACGAAAATCGCGGCCGCCTGAGCAGCCACCTGATCACCGATCTCAACCGCCTGATGCAGCGCCTGTCGCGCACCGGCCTGCGCCAGGGCGACCAACTGGAGCAGACGTTCCTGCCGCCGATGCGCAAGCCGATCTACGTGATGCTGGCCGATCACGACCGCGCTGAGCGCCTGGCCAAGCAGCTGGAATTCTTTGGCCTGAGCGCGCAATCCCTGGACAGCGTGGCGGCGTTTCGCTCGTCCATGGCCGAGCGCCTGCCATCGGCGCTGGTGATGGACGTGGACTTCTGCGGCGCAGGCCTGGGCCTCAAGCTCGCCGCCGAAGCCCAGGAGGGACTGGAGCAGAAACTGCCGCTGCTGTTTTTCAGCCTGCATGAAACCGACACCCCGACGCGCCTGGCGGCGGTGCGTGCCGGCGGCCAGGAATTCCTTACCGGCACCCTCGAAGCATCGAGCCTGCTGGAAAAGATCGAGGTGCTCACCTGCGTCGCCCAGTACGAGCCCTATAAAGTGTTGATCATCGACGACTCGCGGGCCCAGGCGCTGCACACCGAGCGGCTGCTCAACAGCGCCGGCATCGTCACCCGCACGCTGATCGAGCCGATCCAGGCCATGGCCGAGCTGGCCGATTTCCAGCCCGACCTGATCATCCTCGACATGTACATGCCCGCCTGCACCGGCACCGAACTGGCCAAGGTCATCCGCCACAACGACCGCTACGTGAGCGTGCCGATCATCTACCTGTCGGCCGAAGACGACCTGGACAAGCAGCTGGACGCCATGAGCGAAGGCGGCGACGACTTTCTCACCAAGCCGATCAAGCCGCGCCACCTGATCACCACCGTGCGCAACCGCGCCGCCCGCGCCCGTAACCTCAAGGCGAGGATGGTGCGCGACAGCCTGACCGGGCTGTACAACCACACCCATATCCTGCAATTGCTCGAAGACTGCAGCTTTCGCGCGCGCCGCGAGAACAAGCCGCTGAGCTTTGCCATGCTCGACATCGACCACTTCAAGCGGGTCAACGACAGCCACGGCCACCCCATGGGCGACCGCGTGATCAAGAGCCTGGCGCTGTTTCTCAAGCAGCGCCTGCGCAAGACCGACTACATCGGGCGCTACGGCGGCGAAGAGTTTGCCATCGTGATGCCCGACACCGACCTGGAATCGGCCAGCAAAGTGCTGGATGAAATTCGCGAGCGCTTCGCCGAAATCCACTACCCGGCCAAGCCGCAGGATTTGTGGTGCACCTTCAGCGCCGGGCTGGTGGAGCTGTGCGATGATTCCGACAGCCTGATGATGGCCGCCCAGGCCGACGAAGCGCTGTACCGCGCCAAGCACGCTGGACGCAATCGTGTGCATGCCGCGCACGCACCGAATCAAAGTGCCATCTTTTCACCGGAATCGACTGATTCCGTCATAAGGATGTAATGGAAACGCAATAACTTCAGGCGCTTACCTTTTGCTGTCGGTAGAAACCCCGCATGCGCCTGAAGCTGCTGACCAATCTTAATACCCTGCTGCTGCTGGCCGTGTGCCTGGCGCTGGGAGCGACGCTGTGGTGGTCGCAACGCGCGCTGGAGCGTCCCTATTTGCTCATGGAGCGTTACCTGGGCCTGTCACAGACGTTCCAGAACCAGGCCGCGCGCAATATCGACGACTACTTGGCCAGCGGTGATGCCCTGCGCCTGAGCAGCGCCAGCCAGAGCCTGGAAACCCTGTTGCAACAGCTCGACGAATTGCCCGCCGAGCTTGCGCAAAACCTGCGCCCCAGCCTGACCAACCTGGAAGCCTTCAGCAGAACCGAGCTGCTGGCCGCCGGCAAACTGGCCGGCGACCCGCAGGCGCTGTTGCTGCAAGCCGAGCGCGAATTGGGCGCCAACCTTGACCAGCTCAGCCAGTACGCCAGCGGCATAAACTCGGCAGATGCCGCACGCTACCTGCCGCCGCTGCTGGCAGCGTCGCAACACCTGGGCCGGTTATCCCTGGCCCGCGACAAATTGGTGAGCAGCGGGCGCGCGGAACTGGCCGACGATGTGGAGCGCGAAGTCGGCAATATGCGCACCCAGGCCGAGGTGCTGGAACACCTGCCGCTGCTGGGCGTCAAGGCCAGCGCCGACTCCAATACCGACGACTTTTCAGCGATGATGGGTTTGGAAAACACCACGAAGACCGAAACCCAGGACACCGGCGTCGACCTCAAGCGTGAACTCAACAGCCTGCTCACCCGCTACCCCGCCGAACTCAAGCGCACCCGCGAACAGATCCAGCAACGCACTGACCTCAGCGCCGCCACCCACCTGAAAATCGCCGCGGTGCAGCAGGCCATTGCCGGGCTGGAACCGGTGGTGCGCGCCCAGCACGGCAAGATCCAGGGCGAGGTGCGCCTGATGCAAGGGCTGATGATCGGCCTGATCCTGCTGATTGCGCTGCTGATCGACACCCTGCAACGGCATCTGGCGCGCAAACTGACCAGCCTGGCACCGGCCCTGTCGACCTGGGCCGAAGGCGACTTCAGTCAGCCGATTGCCCTGGGCAGGACCAACCGCGAACTGCATGACATCGAAGCGTCTCTCAACCGTCTGCGCACGTACCTGGTGGAGCTGGTGGGCACCATTCGCGGCAATGCCGAAGCGGTGGCCGGCACCAGCCGCACCCTGGCCGAGCTGAGCAGCGGCCTGCACGACGGCGCCGAACGCCAGGCCGGGGACACCGCGCAGATTCGCGATTCGCTGGGCGAACTGGAGGCAACCATCCAGCAGGTCGCCGACGATGCCAGCCAGGCCGCCGGCGCCAGTCGCAGCGCCGGCCAGGCGGTGGAACAGGGCCAGCGCGTGATCGGCCTGAGCCTGACCGGGCTGCATGCGCTGGTGGACGAGGTACAGCAGAACGCGCAGATGATCGAGAAACTCGCGGAAGAATCGGCCACCATCGGCGGCGTGCTCACGGTGATCCGCTCGATTGCCGACCAGACCAACCTGCTGGCGCTCAACGCGGCCATCGAAGCCGCGCGCGCGGGTGAGGCCGGGCGCGGGTTTGCCGTGGTCGCCGACGAAGTGCGCTCGCTGGCCCAACGCACCGCCGGCGCCACTGCCGAGATCCAGAGCCTGATTGCCGGCCTGCAGACCGCTGCCCATCAGTCGGTGCAAGGCATGCGCGCGCAGGTCGAACACGCCGAGGCCACCGCCCAGCAAGCCCAGGCGGCGGATGGCGCACTGGATGAGATCGTCGAGGCGATCCAGACCATTTCCGGGACGGCGGTGCGCATTGCCGACGTGACCGCACAGCAAAGTGGCGCGGTGAGCGAGATACGCGACAACAGCGAGCGGATTCACCAACTGGGTGAGGACAATCTGCTGCGTATCGGCCAGGGCCGCAGCCAGGGCGAGCACTTGCTGGTGCTCGGAGGGCAACTGAACACGGCGGTCAAAGCCTTCCGCGTCTAACCTGCCCACTGCTGATCCAAAACTCAATGGAGGTCAAAAGGTGGCAGGGGGCTTGCCCCCGATTGCAGTGTGTCAGTCTCAGTATCTGTAGCTGATACACCCCTATCGGGGGCAAGCCCCTCCCCCAATGTGATCTCCACAGAATTGGAGACAATGTTACCGATGACTGGAATCAAGCTCTTAGTCACAAATTTTTCGCTATCCTCGCTAATCGTGCTGCCTACTGCATAGAACTGGACAGTCACAAAGGCTTTGCGGCATAGTCGCCGGGTTCTGCCGTACCCACATCAATAACAAGGAACAGCCGATGGCGACCTTTCTGGTTCTTCACGGACCCAACCTGAACCTGCTTGGCACCCGCGAACCGGGCGTCTACGGGGCAGTCACCCTGGACCAGATCAACCTCGACCTGGAACGCAGGGCCCGTGAAGCCGGCCACCATTTGCTCTACCTGCAAAGCAACGCCGAGTACGAACTGATTGATCGCATCCATGCCGCGCGTGGCGAAGGCGTGGATTTTATCCTGATCAATCCCGCCGCTTTTACGCACACAAGTGTTGCATTACGTGACGCGCTGCTGGCGGTGAGCATCCCATTCATCGAAGTGCATTTGTCGAACGTGCACAAACGCGAAGCTTTCCGCCATCACTCCTACTTCTCCGATGTAGCGGTAGGTGTGATCTGCGGCCTTGGCGCCAGCGGTTACCGGCTGGCCCTGGAGGCCGCCCTGGAACAACTTGAACAACCGGCCAAGCGCCCCTGACCGACCCTTGGGAGTTGATGATTCATGGATATCCGTAAAGTCAAGAAACTGATCGAACTGCTGGAAGAATCCGGTATCGACGAGCTGGAAATCAAGGAAGGCGAAGAGTCCGTACGGATCAGCCGTCACAGCAAGACCCCGGCCCAACAGTTCTACGCGCCGCAAATGCAAGCGCCGGCTCCGGCCGCTGCTGCTCCGGCCGCCGCACCTGCTGCCGCTGCGCCTGCCGCACCGGCAGAGCCTGTGCTGAACGGCTTCGTGGTCAAGTCGCCAATGGTCGGTACCTTCTACCGCACCCCGGCACCGACCTCGCCAGCCTTCGTTGAAGTCGGCAAGACCGTGAAAGTGGGCGACACCATCTGCATCGTTGAAGCGATGAAGATGATGAACCACATCACCGCTGAAAAAGCCGGCGTCATTGAATCCATCCTGGTAGAAAACGGTCAGCCGGTTGAGTACGACCAGCCGCTGTTCACCATCGTTTGAACCGCGGAGCGCCTTCGATGTTGAAACCTGCGAAGAAACTGCAAAAAGTCCTGATCGCCAACCGCGGCGAGATCGCGCTGCGTATCCTGCGCGCCTGTAAGGAAGAGGGCATCAAGACCGTCGCTGTTTACTCGACGGCCGATACCGAATTGATGCACGTGAAACTGGCGGACGAAAGCATCTGCATCGGCCCGCCGCTGGCCACGAACTCGTACCTGAAAGTCTCGAACATCATCGCGGCCGCTGAAGTGACCGGCGCTGATGGCATCCACCCGGGCTACGGCTTCCTCGCGGAAAACGCCGACTTCGCCGAACAGGTGGAAAAATCCGGGTTTGCCTTCATTGGCCCGAAAGCCGACACCATTCGCCTGATGGGCGACAAGGTCTCGGCCAAGGACGCGATGATCGCCGCTGGCGTGCCAACCGTTCCAGGCTCCGACGGCCCGCTGCCGGAAGACGAGGAAACCGCCCTGCGCATTGGTCGCGAAGTCGGTTACCCGGTGATCATCAAGGCCGCCGGTGGTGGTGGTGGTCGCGGCATGCGCGTGGTGCACAAGGAAGAAGACCTGATCGAAGCCGCCAAGCAGACCCGCTCCGAAGCAGGCGCCTGGTTCGGCAACCCGATGGTCTACCTGGAGAAGTACCTCACCAACCCACGTCACGTGGAAGTGCAGGTACTGTCCGACGGCCAGGGCCACGCCATCCACCTGGGCGACCGCGATTGCTCGCTGCAACGTCGTCACCAGAAGGTACTGGAAGAAGCCCCGGCACCCGGCCTGGACGAAAAAGCCCGCCAGGAAGTACTGGCTCGCTGCGTCAAGGCGTGCATCGACATCAACTACCGTGGCGCCGGTACTTTCGAGTTCCTCTACGAGAACGGCCGCTTCTACTTCATCGAGATGAACACGCGTGTGCAGGTAGAGCACCCGGTGTCGGAGATGGTCACCGGTATCGACATCGTCAAGGAGATGCTGAGCATCGCCGCCGGCAACGTGCTGTCCTTCACCCAGGACGACGTGAAGATGCACGGTCACTCGCTGGAGTGCCGGATCAACGCCGAAGACCCGAAAACCTTTATCCCAAGCCCTGGCCTGGTCAAGCATTTCCACGCGCCCGGCGGCAACGGCGTACGTGTGGATTCGCACCTGTACAGCGGCTACAAGGTTCCGTCCAACTACGACTCGCTGATCGGCAAGCTGATCACCTGGGGCGCCACCCGCGACGAGGCCATGGCCCGCATGCGTAACGCTCTGGACGAAATCGTGGTCGACGGCATCAAGACCAACATCCCGCTGCACCGGGATCTGGTGCGTGATGAAGGCTTCTGCGAAGGTGGTGTGAACATTCACTACCTGGAACACAAGCTGGCCAACCAGTAAGTGCTCCAACCAACAAAGCCGCCTTCGGGCGGCTTTGTTGTTTTTGAGGGTTGGCAAAATACCTGTGCCGAGCGGGCTTGTTGTAGCGAGCGGGCTTGCCCCGCGTTGGAGTGCGAAGCACTCCCAATAGGGCATTCCCGGTTTGCCGGCCTAACCGAGAGTGCCGATTTCAGGGCCGCTTCGCGCCCCAACGCGGGGCAAGCCCGCTCGCCACAAGCCCGCTGCTCGCGTAAACTTGCGCGCTTTCGCAGCCCCCTCCCCGCTGCACACTCATTTTTCCAAAGGTGCCCGCCATGCCTTGGCTGCAAGTCCGTCTCGCCATCAGCCCAGAACAAGCCGAAACCTACGAAGACGCGTTCCTCGAAGTGGGTGCCGTGTCGGTGACCTTCATGGACGCCGAAGACCAGCCGATCTTCGAACCCGAACTCAATACCACCCCGCTGTGGTCCCACACCCATTTGCTGGCGCTGTTCGAAGACGGCACCGATGCCGCCGCCGTGCTGGCCCATATGCAACTGCTCACCGGCAGCCCGCTGCCCGAGCATCACAGCGAAGTGATCGAAGACCAGGACTGGGAGCGCAGCTGGATGGACAACTTCCAGCCGATGCGCTTCGGCCAGCGCCTGTGGATCGTGCCGAGCTGGCATGCCGCGCCAGAACCCGATGCGGTCAACCTGCTGCTGGATCCGGGTCTGGCATTCGGCACCGGCACCCACCCCACCACCGCGCTGTGCCTGGAATGGCTGGACGGCCAGGACCTGACCGATTGCAATGTGCTGGACTTCGGCTGTGGCTCGGGGATCCTGGCCATTGCCGCACTGTTGCTGGGCGCCAGGGAGGCCGTGGGCACCGATATCGACGTGCAGGCACTGGAAGCGTCGCGCGACAACGCCGGACGCAACCACATTGCCGAAGGCAAATTCCCGCTGTACCTGCCCCAGGACCTGCCGCAGGTGCAGGCCGATGTGCTGGTGGCCAATATCCTCGCCGGGCCGCTGGTTGCCCTGGCGCCGCAGTTGTCGAGTCTGGTCAAACCGGGCGGGCGCCTGGCGCTGTCAGGTATCCTCGCCGAGCAGGGCGAAGACGTTGCCGCCGCCTACGCGAAGGATTTTGAGCTGGATCCGATCGCCAACCGCGATGGCTGGGTACGCATCAGCGGACGTCGGCGCTAGAATGAGCGCTTGCCTGAATCGGATGGCCGCATGACCGACAGTTTCGTCACCCAGTGCCCGCATTGCCAATCGCGCTTTCGCGTCAACCACGCTCAATTGAGCGCGGCTCGCGGCGTGGTGCGTTGCGGATCGTGCCTTCAGGTCTTCAACGCCCTGCGCCAACTGCTCGAACAGCGCGCCGAGGCGGGCGACGCCGACCTGCCGGTGGCCGTTGAACCGGCGCCCGAATCACCGCGCGCCATCAGCCAGAAACAGTGGAACGCTGAAGAGCTGGACCTGGACAACCTGGACCTGGACGAAGAGCTGGCCAAGCTGGAGCAGCGCGAAAAACCGCTGGGCGCGGAGCGTCGTCACGCCGGCTCCGACCGTCGCCAAAAGGACGATGCCCTCAGCGCCAGCCGCAACACCGTGAAGGCCGAGGAAGAAAAATGGGCCGCCAGCCTGTTCAGCGAGCCGCCGCAGGAACGCGCCCCGGTTGTCGACGAGCCCGCGGAGCCGAGCAGTGGCCGGCAGCGCACCGAACCGTCGATGTCGCGGCGCGCCGAAGCCCTCGACGACGAACCCGCCCTGGATGATGAAAATCCCGACCCACCGTTCACACTCCTGACCCACGCGGCCGAGCCGCAGGAACAACGCCCGCCGCTGCGCCGCAAGCGCCCGCGCGCCGAAACCCGTGTTCACGACGAGCAACTGCTGGACCTGGAAGACGACCCGCTGCACTTGTACGCGCAGAAACGCGCATCGACACCGGGCCGTCGCCTGCTGTGGATTCTGCTGGTGCTGATCGCCGCTGCCGGCCTCGCCGGTCAGTTCATCGCCTACCAGTTCGACGACCTCGCGCGCCAGGACGCCTACCGCCCGTGGTTCCAGCAAGTGTGCCCGGTGCTTGGCTGCAAGGTGCCATCGCGGGTCGATATTGCGCACATCAAGAGCAGCAACCTGGTGGTGCGCAGCCACCCTGAATTCGCCGGGGCGCTGGTGGTGGATGCGATCATCTACAACCGTGCGGCGTTCTCCCAGCCTTTTCCCTTGCTGGAACTGCGCTTTGCCGACATGAACGGCGGCCTGATCGCCAGTCGTCGCTTCAAGCCCGCCGAATACCTGAGCGGCGAGCTGGCCGGAGTGAGCGAAATGCCATCACAAACGCCGATCCACATCTCGCTGGATATCCTCGACCCCGGCAACAAAGCCGTAAATTACAGCCTGAGCTTTCATTCGCCCGAGTGAAACGGCCCGCTCTGCGGGGCTTTGGTGGCAGATACCTGCCAGAATCGCCGGTTACCGAACCGACGGCGATAAAGAAATAACTGTTCAGATTTTATCCAATTCAGCCTTTATCCAGTCATCGAGAGCGGGTATCATGCCAACCCTTTTTCGAACTCTAATGATCCGGCCCCACTACAGGGAAGTCCTATGTCGGCGGTACGCATCGGCCCATACACATTGCAGAACGGCTTGATCCTCGCCCCGATGGCGGGCGTCACCGACCAGCCCTTTCGTCAGCTGTGCAAACGTTTGGGTGCGGGTCTTGTAGTCTCGGAAATGGTCACCAGCGACATGAGCTTGTGGAACACCCGCAAATCGCGGATGCGCATGATCCACGAAGGTGATCCCGAGCCGCGCTCGGTACAGATCGCCGGTGGCGATGCGCAGATGCTGGCGGACGCGGCCCGGGCCAATGTGGAACTGGGTGCACAGATCATTGATATCAACATGGGCTGCCCGGCCAAGAAGGTCTGCAACAAGGCCGCCGGATCCGCGCTGTTGAAGGACGAGCAGTTGGTTGCCGAGATCCTGCAGGCCGTTGTGGCCGCAGTCGATGTGCCGGTCACCCTGAAGATCCGTACCGGCTGGGACCGGGACAACAAGAACGGCCTGACAGTGGCGAAGATCGCTGAACAGGCAGGCATTACGGCGCTGGCGGTGCATGGTCGTACCCGCGCCGATCTGTACACAGGTGTTGCCGAGTACGACACCATTGCCGCGATCAAGCAGGCGGTGTCGATGCCGGTGTTTGCCAATGGCGATATCGACTCGGCCGAGAAAGCCCGGCGCGTGCTGCACGCCACCGGCGCCGATGGCCTGTTGATTGGCCGGGCCGCCCAGGGGCGGCCATGGATCTTTCGTGAGATCGAGCACTTCCTGCGCACTGGCGAGGTATTGCCGGCACCGGAGTTGCCCGAGGTGGAACGTATTCTGCTAGAGCATCTGGCGGCCCTTCACACGTTTTACGGCGATGTGATGGGCGTGCGTATTGCTCGCAAGCATGTGGGTTGGTATCTCGCAACCCTGCCAGGCGCCAGGGAGTTTCGCGCCGGGTTCAATCGTTTGGATGAAACGCAAGCACAGGTCACCGCCGTTCGTGAGTTCTTTACCGAGCGAGACAAGAGCCTGAGAGCAGGGGACGGAGAATGGGTGGCCGCATGACGATGATGACCGAGACTTTAGTGAGTGGAACAGCACCCGTGAGCGACAACGTCAATTTGAAACAGCACCTGAACACGCCGAGCGAAGAAGGCCAGACCCTTCGCGGGAGTGTGGAGAAGGCGCTGCACAATTATTTCGCCCACCTTGAGGGCGCTTCCGTCACGGACGTGTACAACCTGGTGCTTTCCGAAGTCGAGGCGCCCCTGCTCGAAAGCGTGATGAACTACGTCAAGGGTAACCAGACCAAAGCCAGTGAGCTGCTCGGCCTCAACCGTGGCACCTTGCGCAAAAAGCTCAAGCAGTACGATTTGCTGTAAGCATTCAATCAAACCAGAAAGGCGCCCGCGTAGAACCGGTCGCCTTTTTTGCTGACTCCTTTGCTTTTGATGGAAATTGAAATGACCGACCAGACTACCCGCCTGCCGATCCGCCGCGCCTTGATCAGTGTTTCCGACAAGACCGGGATCCTCGAATTTGCCCGGGAGCTGGAAGCCCTGGGCGTGGAAATCCTCTCCACGGGCGGGACCTTCAAACTGCTGCAGGACAACGGCGTGGCCGCAGTGGAAGTGGCGGACTACACCGGTTTCGCAGAAATGATGGACGGTCGGGTCAAGACCCTGCACCCGAAAATCCACGGCGGCATCCTCGGCCGTCGCGGTATCGACGACGCCATCATGAGCGAGCACGGCATCAAGCCGATCGACCTGGTGGCCGTCAACCTCTACCCGTTCGAAGCCACCATCAACAAGCCCGGCTGCGACCTGCCGACCGCCATCGAAAACATCGACATCGGCGGCCCGACCATGGTCCGCTCGGCGGCCAAGAACCACAAAGACGTGGCCATCGTGGTCAACGCCGGCGACTACGCCCAGGTGCTCGAAGGCCTCAAGGCCGGCGGCCTGACTTACGCCCAGCGCTTCGACCTGATGCTCAAGGCCTTCGAACACACTGCCGCCTACGACGGCATGATCGCCAACTACATGGGCACTGTGAATCAGGCCGCCGACACCCTGAGCACCGAAGGCCGCAGTCAATTCCCGCGCACCTTCAACAGCCAGTTCATCAAGGCTCAGGAAATGCGCTACGGCGAGAACCCGCACCAGAGCGCGGCGTTCTACGTGGAAGCCAAGCCTGCCGAAGTCGGCATTGCCACCGCGACCCAACTGCAAGGTAAAGAGCTGTCCTACAACAACGTGGCCGACACCGACGCCGCGCTGGAATGCGTGAAGAGCTTCGTCAAGCCAGCCTGCGTGATCGTCAAGCACGCCAACCCGTGCGGCGTGGCGGTAAGCCCCGACGCGGAAGGCGGGATTCGCCAGGCCTACGAACTGGCCTACGCCACCGACACCGAGTCGGCCTTCGGCGGCATCATTGCCTTCAACCGTGAGCTGGACGCCGAAACCGCCAGGGCCATTGTCGAGCGTCAGTTCGTCGAAGTGATCATCGCCCCAAGCGTCAGCGCAGAAGCCCGCGCCATCGTGGCAGGCAAAGCCAACGTGCGCCTGCTGGCCTGCGGCGAATGGTCGGCCGAGCGTGCCGCTGCCTGGGACTACAAGCGCGTCAATGGCGGCCTGCTGGTACAGAGCCGCGACATCGGCATGATCGGCAGTGACGACCTGAAAGTCGTGACCCAACGAGCGCCGACCGAGCAGGAAATCAACGACCTGATCTTCGCCTGGAAAGTGGCCAAGTACGTTAAATCGAATGCCATCGTCTACGCGAAGAACCGCCAGACCATCGGTGTCGGCGCCGGCCAGATGAGCCGCGTGAACTCGGCGCGCATTGCTGCGATCAAGGCTGAGCACGCCGGTCTGCAGGTGGCGGGTTCGGTGATGGCCTCCGACGCGTTCTTCCCGTTCCGTGATGGCCTGGATAACGCCGCCAAGGCAGGCGTGACCGCCGTGATCCAGCCGGGCGGCTCGATGCGGGATGCTGAAGTGATCGCCGCTGCGGATGAGGCCGGCATTGCCATGGTCTTCACCGGCATGCGCCACTTCCGTCACTGATCCAACTTGATCGAAATGTGGGAGCGGGCTTGTGTGGGAGGGGGCTTGCTCCCGATGGCGGTGCATCAGTCAACTAATGTGCTACTGAACCACCGCTATCGGGGGCCAAGCCCCCTCCCACATTTAAAAGCGCTCCTGCAGCGCCTACAGAATTTGAGGTTTTTGAAATGAATGTTTTGATCATTGGCAGCGGTGGCCGTGAACACGCCCTGGCCTGGAAAGTTGCCCAGGACCCACGCGTCCAGAAAGTCTTCGTGGCACCCGGCAACGCCGGTACCGCCATTGAAGCCAAGTGCGAGAACGTCGCCATCGACGTACTGGCCCTTGAGCAGTTGGCCGACTTTGCCGAAAAGAACGTTTCGCTGACCATCGTCGGCCCGGAAGTACCGCTGGTGGCGGGCGTGGTGGATCTGTTCCGCAGCCGTGGCCTGGATTGCTTCGGCCCCACCGCGGGCGCCGCGCAGCTGGAAGGCTCGAAAGCCTTCACCAAGGATTTCCTGGCGCGTCACAAGATCCCCACCGCCGACTATCAGAACTTCACCGAAATCGAGCCGGCCCTGGCTTACCTGCGGGAAAAAGGCGCGCCCATCGTGATCAAGGCCGATGGTCTGGCCGCCGGTAAAGGCGTGATCGTCGCCATGACCCTGCAGGAAGCCGAAGACGCGGTACGCGACATGCTCGCCGGCAATGCCTTTGGTGACGCAGGTTCCAGGGTAGTGATCGAAGAGTTCCTCGACGGCGAAGAAGCCAGCTTTATCGTGATGGTCGACGGCAAGAACGTGCTGCCGATGGCCACCAGCCAGGACCACAAACGCGTCGGCAACGGCGACAGCGGTCCGAATACCGGCGGCATGGGCGCCTACTCCCCTGCCCCCGTGGTCACCAGCGAAGTGCATCAGCGCGTCATGGACCTGGTGATCTGGCCGACCGTGCGCGGCATGGCCGACGAAGGCAACGTCTATACCGGTTTCCTGTACGCGGGCCTGATGATCGACAAGGCCGGCAACCCGAAAGTCATCGAGTTCAACTGCCGCTTCGGCGACCCGGAAACCCAGCCGGTGATGCTGCGCCTGCAGTCCAGCCTGGTGCTGCTGGTGGAAGCCGCCCTGGCCCAGGCGCTGGACAAGGTTGAAGCGCAGTGGGACCCGCGCCCGAGCGTCGGGATTGTGCTGGCCGCCGGGGGTTATCCCGCCGACTATGCCAAGGGCGACGTGATTGGAGGTCTCGAAGACGCTGCTACGCTGGAAGGCAAGGTGTTCCATGCGGGCACCGCGCTCAAGGATGGCAAGGTCGTGACCGCCGGTGGCCGCGTATTGTGCGCCACCGCGATGGGTGCCAGTGTCGATGCCGCGCAGCAACAGGCGTACAAGCTGGCGGCGAAGATCGACTGGAAAGGCTGTTTTTACCGTACGGACATCGGCTACCGCGCCATTGCCCGTGAACGTGGCGAGAACGCGTAACCGCTATCCGTTCGGTTAGGTGAGGGCCTGCGGCCCTTGCCGTACTCATGCCTCCCCGCGCATAGTTCACCCGTGCACCAACCTACGAAGGGATTTCGCCTTGCGCTGGCTCAGGATCGCCATAGGTTTCACTGTCAGCCTGCTGACATTGCTCTGCTTGTTCCCGGCCCAGGCGGCCGCACAAGGCAGTGGTTGGGCGATATTGCTCGACGAACAGGCCGACCTGCAACTGAGCGACATACGGTCCCCGCGCTACACCAATCAATTCAGCCCCACCGAACTGGACCGGATCACCGCTGCTCCGCCGGACGGTGCATTGTGGGTACGCTTCAAGCTGCAACCCGGCAAGCACGAGCAACTGCTGCGGGTGTTCGCCCCTGACCTGTCGCACCTGAGCCTGTACGTGCTGGACGGCGACGCCCTGGTCGAACAGCAGAACACCGGCACCCGCCAGCCGCAATCGGAGCGCCCGCTGCCCAGCAGTGACTTCATGCTGCCGATGCCCCAGAGCCAGAAGCCTCTGGAGGTGTACCTGCGCATGGTGTCGGAACACGAACTGCGCCCCTATATCACCCTGGAGCCGGCGGTACTGGCCGCCGCCAACCAGAACCAGACGCTGATCTACGGCCTGCTGTTCGGCGTACTGGCGATGTTGATCCTGCATAACCTCACGCGTTTCGCCTATCACCGCTCGCGCAGCAGCCTGTGGCTGGCGGCCTGCGAAGTGCTGTTGATGCTCAGCCTGGCGCTGCTGCTCAACCTGGTGGGACCGTGGCTGCCCAACTGGCACGCGATCCAGACCCCCGGCGCCTACCTCGCCCTGCTGCTCACCGCCCCTTGCGGGCTGATGTATGCCTACCGTTTCTTCATGCCGCTGGGCCCGCACCCGCTGAACAAGCTGTTGATGGCCGATATCCTGGTGATCGTGCTCTGCGGTCTGTTGCTGCTGTTCGTCAACACCCTGCCGCTGAACATCATCACCTACGCCCTGGTGGCCCTGGCCGGCCTGAGCATGCTGTTCGTCTCGGCCTATCACTGGCAAAAAGGCTACCGCCCGGCGCGCCTGTTCGTGGCGGCGATGGTGGTGTTCAACATCGGCACACTGATCATCCTGCCCGCCCTGCTCGGCCTGACGCTGGTGGCGCCGCAGGGGCTGATCGTGACATTGCTCGGCTTTATCTGCCTAAGCGGTCTGCTGATGAGCCTGGCGCTGGGCGAACGCCAGCGCGCCATTGTCGAAACCCGTTTCAGTCTCAGCCGCGACCTGGCCGCGAGCAACGCCGAAATCGCCGCCAAGGCCGAGTTCCTGGCCAAGATCAGCCATGAAATCCGTACCCCCATGAACGGCGTGCTGGGCATGACCGAGTTGCTGCTGGGCACGCCGCTGTCGGTCAAGCAGCGCGACTATGTGCAGACCATCCACAGCGCCGGCAACGAACTGCTCACGCTGATCAACGAGATTCTTGACATCTCCAAGCTCGAATCCGGGCAGATCGAGCTCGATGACGTGCAGTTCGACCTCAACGCACTGATCGACGACTGCCTGAGCATCTTCCGCGCCAAGGCCGAACAGCAGAACGTCGAGCTGATCAGCTTTATCCAGCCTCAGGTCCCCCGCGTCATCAGCGGCGACCCCACGCGCCTGCGCCAGGCGATGCTGAGCCTGTTGGAAAACGCCCTGCAGAAAACCGACGAAGGTGAAGTGCTGATCGTGATCGCACTGGAAGACCGCAACACCCAGCCACGCCTGCGCATTGCCGTGCAGGACAGCGGCCTGCCGATGGATGCCGCCGAACGTGACGCCTTGCTGCACAGCGAACTGCACAGCAAGAACTTCGTGTCGGCCACGCGCCTGAGCGGCCACCTGGGCCTGGTGATTGCCCGCCAGTTGATCCTGTTGATGAACGGCGAGTTCGGCATCAAGAGTGGCACGCACCAGGGCAGCACCCTGTGGCTGACCCTGCCGCTGGACCCGCAGCGCCTGCAACACCCGACCTGCGACCTCGACGGCCCGCTGCAAGATGCGCGCGTGCTGGTGGTGGACGACAACGACACCTGCCGCAAAGTGCTGGTGCAGCAATGCAGCGCCTGGGGGCTGAACGTGAGCGCCGTGTCGTCCGGCAAGGAGGCCCTGGCGCTGCTGCGCACCAAGGCGCACCTGCGCGATTACTTCGACGTGGTGCTGCTGGACCAGAACATGCCCGGCATGACCGGCATGCAGCTCGCGGCGAAGATCAAGGAAGACCCGAGCTTGAACCACGACATCCTGCTGATCATGCTCACCGGCATCAGCAACGCGCCGAGCAAGATCATCGCGCGCAACAGCGGGATCAAGCGCATCCTCGCCAAGCCGGTGGCCGGTTATACACTCAAGACCACCCTGGCCGACGAACTGACCCAGCGCAACAAAGGCAACACTCAGCCACGCGCGCAACTCAGCGCACCGGCCGCGATTACCGTGCCAGCCGACTTCCGCATCCTCGTGGCCGAAGACAACAGCATCTCCACCAAAGTGATTCGCGGCATGCTTGGCAAGCTCAACCTCAACCCGGACACCGCCAGCAACGGCGAAGAAGCCCTGCAAGCGATGAAGGCCCAGCGCTACGATCTGGTGTTGATGGACTGCGAAATGCCGATCCTCGATGGCTTCTCCGCCACCCAGCAACTGCGCGCGTGGGAAGTCAGCCACCAGCGCATCCGCACGCCGGTGGTGGCGCTGACTGCGCATATCCTCTCGGAACACAAGGAACGCGCACGCCAGGCCGGAATGGACGGGCACATGGCCAAGCCGGTGGAGTTGTCGCAGTTGCGTGAGCTGGTGGAGTTCTGGGTGGCGCAGCGCCAACAGCGCCCGGAACACACGCCTTCCTGACTTCAACGGGGTTGTCTTGCAGCAAACTCTAGCCGCTGTGGCGAGCGGGCTTGCCCTGATGCCGTTCAGTTAAGTGCAGATTCCCTGTGGCGAGCAGGCTTGTCCTGCGTTGGGCTGCGCAGCAGCCCCAAAACCATGTTCTGCGCAGTGTCAGGTACACCGCGTGTTCTTTGATTGGGGGCGCTTCGCGCCCCAACGCGGGGCAAGCCCGCTCGCCACAGAGGCCCCGGTTTGCTGCGCGACAGCGCTAAGTCGAAGACTTGGCGGAGCCTCCCACATTTTGTGTAGCGTTCGGCAAACCAAACCGGTCGGCTATAAAGCGGCCCCCCAAGTCGCCGTTACCGCAGAAACGGATATGTACACCGAAAAATCGTCTTCGCGGGCAAGCCCCTCCCACCGTTGGTCCCACAGGCCTGATAAATGCCTCAGATGCGGTATCTGGCGATAGCCGACTGCACCTTGTCTCCCGCGCTCTCGCGCATCAGCTGGATGGTCTTTTCGTTGACCAGCGAGGTATTGAGCACCAGGCAGGTCTGCCCGCTGAAGGCCTCGAACGAGGAACTGTCCCATTCCAGAAACGGCAGCCCTACCTGTTTGCTCACGCCCTGGCTGCTGTAGGTCACCAGCACCATCATCACTTCGCCGTTGGCTTCGGTGCACGACGCCACGCCAAAGTCTCCGCCCTGACGCAGCGTACTGTTGCGTTTGAACAACTCGAACGAGGCGGGTTGCTGCTTCATGGCCTCCAGCGCATCCGCCGCCAGCTTGGGCAAGGCCGCCAGCACCGGCCCGGCCAGTGCGGTCGAGGCGAGCATCGCGGCAATCATGTTCAGCACCGCCAGTTGCACCGTCAGGCCCTTGCCGCTGCTGGAGACCCGCTCGAAGCTGCTGCGCATCGGCAGCCAGCCCAGGCTGATCATCACCTTGATGAACTCGTCATACCACGCCTCGGTGCCGCGATGAATCTTCAACACATCGCTGACATAACTGCTGGCCAGCAAATAACTTTTGCGAATGTATTCGCGGCTCAGGCCGGACAGGCCCTCGGCAAACGAGATCACGCTGTTATTGACCACCGCCGCGTTCGAATCGTCGTCGGGGTCGGGCGCCGACAAAGCCTGCGCACCGAACGCCGCCGGAAGCTTGTAGGCCGCAATCAACTTGCGCCTTTTTGTACTGTTGATCCTTCTATGATGTCGCTCCATGTTCAGCTCTCCACAAGTGCCCCACATTGGGGCTGCCTCCACCCTAGTCCAGTGACGGGCGCGCTTGCCAGACGACACTTATCCCTTGCCTGCGCGCACCGCAACACGCCGCCCAGCAATTGCCGGGCGCAGCGTCAGGTCGCGCCTGTTTCATCGATGAAAAAAGAAAAAGCCCCGACCACCCACCGGTATAACCCGAGAATCAATCGGAGCTTTCCCACGGTATCAGGCGTTGGGTTTGTCGCCGTACCAGCGCGGCGTGTACACCCACTCACCGCCACCGGCACGCGGAAATGTGCAGGTGGTGGACGAGCCGATCAGCACCATGGTGCGCATGTCCACCTGCTCGGGCGTGAGTTGCCCCAGGGTGGTGACGCGCAGGGTCTGGCCCGGTCGCCCGATATCGCGGCCGAGCACCACCGGCGTTTCGGGCGTGCGGTGCTGTGCGACGATGTTCAGCGCTCGCCCCAGTTGCCACGGCCGTGCGCGGGAGATCGGGTTGTAGAACGCCAGCGCCAGGTCGGCCTGGGACGCGAGGTCCAGGCGTTTTTCGATGATCGACCAGGGCTTGAGGTTGTCCGACAGCGACATCACGCAGAAGTCATGACCCAGCGGCGCTCCGGCCTGGGCGGCGGTCGCCAGCGAGGCGGACACCCCCGGCAAAATCTGCAGGTCGACCTGATGCCACGCGGGGTCACTGGATTCGTGCAGCGCCTCGAGTACGGCCGCGGCCATGGCAAATACGCCCGGGTCGCCGGACGACACCACCACCACCGAACGGCCTTGCACGGCCAGTTCGAAGGCGTGCCGTGCGCGCTGCATTTCTTCGCGGTTGTCGGTGCAGTGCTGCACCTGATCGTCGCGGAACGGCCCGGCCATGCGCACATAGGTTTCATAGCCCAGCACATCGGTGCAGCGCGCCAGCTCGGCCTTCACCGCCGGCACCATCAACTCGGCGGCGCCGGGGCCAAGACCGATCACTGCGAGACGACCACGCGCGCGACCGACCAGGGACAGCTCCAGCGGCTGCTCGGCAACATCGATCACGATATCGGCGTCCTCGCTGACGCTGGCGAACCGCAGCGGCACCGCCAACTGCGTTGCGGCTTCGTGCAACGACGCGTCCGCCATCTGCGTGTCACTGGCCAACAGACAGGCCAGCGATTGCAGCGCGATGCCGGCCTGTTGCAGCGCGGTGCGCACCCGCTCGGCCAACTGCGCGCCCGGTTTGCAGGTGACGCTCACATTTTTCGGGTAGATCAGCAGTTCATTGGCCGCAGGCGCGCGCGCGGCGCTGCCCACGTGAATCGCCAGATGAGCCTGTTGATCCTGGGGCAGATTCGCCTCGTTCAACCATGGCGCCGCCCCTTCGATGCGCACACGTTCACCGGCCAGCAGATCGCTGACAAAGCGCTTGCCCAGCGCCAGGTCTCCCAGTTCATAACCCTGGGGCGGGTTGAGCAGGCAGGTGCCGAAACGCAGCTCGCCACTGGTGGTGATCGCCGCCGCCACGTTCAACGCCGCCGCGATCTCGCGCGCCATGACATTCACACCGCCCAGGCCACCGAGCAGCGGCACCACCGCACTGCCGTCCTCGGCCACCGCCAGCACGGCGGGCTCTTCGCCCTTTTCCAACAACAGCGGCGCCAGGGTGCGAATCACAATGCCGGCAGCGCACAGCGCAATCAGCGGCGTGCCCTGCTGGTAGAGCTGGCGCAACGTGGCGCCGAATTCGCTGTAATTTACGTCCGCGCCGTCGACGCGTCCGGCCAGGCCGTGGATCAATGCAGCGGGGTACACCTGCTGGATAGCGCGCGCGGTGGCGAGGCTGCCCTGGCCAAGGATAACAATCGCGGGATCGATCACCCTTGCCACCGTTCACCGGGCACGATGATCAGCGAGAAATACGGCGACGACATCGGCACCACCTGGTCCAGCGGCACGATTTTCTGATTGGCCATGGTTGCGCGCTCCACGTACAGCGCACGCTCAGCGAGCCCCAATTCTTCCAGCACCTGGCGCACCTTGGGGAAATTGCGGCCCAGCTTCATGATCACCGCCGCGTCGGCATCGGCCAGCCGGCGCTTGAGGTCTTCATGGGGCAATACGCCCGACAGCACCGACAGACTCTGGTTGCGGTACACCAACGGCGCACCGAGCACCGAAGCGCCACCGAGCATCGAGCACACGCCGGGGATGACCTGTGCTTCGTAGCGCTCGGCAAGGCGGTCGTGCAGGTACATGTAGGAGCCGTAGAAGAACGGATCACCCTCGCAGATCACCGCCACATCGCGGCCGGCATCGAGATGCGCGGCCACGTGCAGGCTGGCGGTGTCGTAGAAGTCGCTGATCACCTGTTCGTAGGACAGCGGCGCCGGCAACGCTTCGGTGGTCACCGGGTACACCAGCGGCATCAGGGTCTGCTGGGGCACCAGGTGGTCCTCGATGATGCTGAACGCGTTGCCTTTCTTGCCCTTGGCCACGAAGTACGCCACCACCGGGGATTCGCGCAGCAGGCGCAGGGCCTTCACGGTGATCAGCTCCGGGTCGCCGGGGCCGACGCCCAGGCCGATCAAGCGTCCGCGTGCCGGCATCACTCCACCTCCGTGGCAAGCGCATTGACGGCGGCGGCAGCCATGGCGCTGCCACCGAGGCGACCCTGCATGATCACGAAGGGCACGCCACGGCTGTCGGCGGCAAGCATCGCCTTGGATTCGGCGGCGCCGACGAAGCCGACAGGGAAGCCGAGGATCAGCGCCGGTTTCGGCGCGCCGGCATCGAGCATCTCCAGCAGGTAAAACAGCGCGGTCGGTGCGTTGCCGATCACCACCACACTGCCTTCCAGGTGCGGGCGCCACAGCTCCAGCGCGGCGGCAGAGCGGGTGTTGCCCAAGTCACGCGCCAACTGCGGCACGCTGTCGTCACGCAGGGTGCAGATCACCTGATTGTTGGCCGGCAGGCGCGTGCGGGTCACGCCTTCGGAGACCATCCGCGCGTCACACAGGATCGGCGCGCCGGCCGCCAGCGCAGCGCGCCCGGCCTTGCCCGCACCTTCGGAGAACTGCAGGCCGTCGATGGCGCCGACCATGCCGCACGCATGAATCACCCGCACCGCGAGTTTTTCCAGGTCGGCCGGGATGCGCTCCAGCTTGGCTTCCGCGCGAATGATGGCGAAGGAGTTGCGATAGATCTCCTGACCGTCGCGGATGTAATCAATCATCGGTGTTGCTCCGTGGACGAGCGCGCAGCACGGCGCCCGCCGCTTCAATGGAAAGGTTGCGCGCGTGCAGCCGGCCGAAACCCGGCTGGGCTGCATCGCGAAAATAGAGGTCGTAGTGGCCGCGGCTCACCGCCAGCAAGGTGACTGGCGCGATGTGCGCAGCGGCGCAGGAGCGCGAGCAGCCGGACAGGTGCACGTCATGGCCGGGCGGCAGGCCGAGGGCGTCGGCCTTGGTGTCGGCCAGGCCCTTGGCGCAGCCGCTGGAGCCGGTGCAGGCGATCACCCGGGCGAGGGGGGCGTCGGCCGAGCAGAGAAAGCCCAGTTGCGCCAAACCTGCAGTCACTGCTTGAGGTTGTGTGAGGTTGGGCAGCAGCACGCCTTGCCAGGGGGTGAAGCGCAAGGTGCCGTCGCCGTGCTCGCTGGCCAGTTGTGCGGCGCCGTTGAGCATCGTCGAATCCAGACGACCCAACGGCGCCACGGCGGCGACATAGCACCGGTTTTTCTGCCGTTGTGGATAACTGCCCAGGTGCAGCAAGGCGCTACTGGCCGCGCGTTTGAAGCCATCTGCCGGCAACAGCGGCAGGCTCAGGCGGCTCACCAGGTTATCCACAGCCAGATGACGCATGCGTGTTTGCTGCGGCGTCGCCAGCGCCAGAAACGCTTCCAGCACGGCGACCACCAGGGCATGCCCCTGCTCAAGACGCACGGCCGCCAGTGGCGCATCCAGCCCCGGGCAGCCGGCCAGGCCGAATGCCAGCAAGGTATCGCCGCCGCGTTCAAACGCCGACAACCACACGTCGTGCGGGTGTTCGAGCATCGCCAGGGCCTCGCCGCCGTCCAGTTGCACGGCGAACTTGGCCGACAGCTCATGAAAGCGCGGATGGTTTTCCAGCGTGGCGAGGATCTGCGCGGCCAGCGGGCGGGTGTCGAACAGCATCTGCGGGTCGATGCCGGCACTGGGGCTGAGCATCAGGTTACGCACGTCGTCACCCGCCGCATTATTCGGCCCAAGGCCTGCAGCCAGCAGGGCCGCGATCAAGGCGTCCTGCTCGGCGCCGATCCCGCGAATCTGCAGGTTGGCGCGGTTGGTCGCCTCGATCACGCCGCCCGCGTAGGCCCGGGCCGCGTCCGCCACCGCGTGGGCCTGGGTGGCGGTGATCGAACCGCCGGCCAGTTTGATCCGGCAGATGCCGCCATCCAGCGCCTGGACGATACGCAGCAACCCCGGACAAGCCGAGGGGCGCAAGGTGTTCAGGGCGGGCGATGGGTTCACGGGGCTACCGGTTGACGGGTAAAGGCGCGGTATTATGCCTGCTTTGTCCGGCGGCATGAAAAGCCTGCCCGTCGGATGTCGCTCAAGGAATGGATATGTCGCCCTGGCTGACGGTTGTAGGCATCGGTGAAGACGGCTTCAAGGGGCTGGGCAAAAACGCCCGGCACGCCCTGTTGCGCGCTACGCGGATTATAGGTGGTCAGCGCCAGTTGGACCTGCTGCCGGTGTGTATTCGCGGCGAGCGGCACGTGTGGCCGAGCCCGTTTTCTTTGGCGCCGGTGCTGGCACGGCGCGGTGAGCCGGTGTGCGTGCTGGCCAGCGGCGATCCGATGTTCTACGGCGTGGGCGCCAGCCTGGCGCGGCAGGTGCCGGCTGACGAACTGCTGGTGTTGCCGGCGCCGTCGTCCGTCTCGCTGGCGGCGGCGCGGCTGGGTTGGCCGTTGCAGGACGTGGTGACGTTATCCGTGGTCGCCCGGCCGCTGGCGGCGCTCAACGCGCATCTGGCCAGCGGCGTGCGTTTGCTGGTGTTAAGCAACGACGGCAGCAGCCCTGGGTTGATCGCCGCGTTGCTGGCACAGGCCGGATTTGGATCAAGCCGACTGAGCGTGTTTGAACACCTGGGCGGCGCGGATGAGCAGCGCATCGATGGGCTCGCGCAGTCGTGGACGCTGGACCGGGTCGCCGATTTGAACCTGGTCGCCATCGACTGCCAGGCCTGCAGCGACACGCCGGGGCTGTCACGCCTTGCCGGCCTGCCGGATTCGGCGTTCCGGCACGACGGTCAACTGACCAAGCGTGACGTGCGCGCCATGACCCTCGCGCGCCTCGCGCCGCTGCCCGGCGAACTGCTGTGGGACGTGGGCGCGGGCAGTGGCTCCATCGGCATCGAATGGATGCGCACGCACCCGAGCTGCCGCGCGTTGGCGATTGAAGCAGATACTGGTCGCCAGGGCCTGATCGAACACAACCGTGATGCCCTTGGCGTGCCGGGCCTGCAACTGATTCGCGGCAAGGCACCCGAGGTTCTGGCGGGGCTTGCGGCGCCGGACGCGATCTTCATCGGCGGCGGCGTCACCCGCGAGGGCGTGCTGGAAACCTGCTGGCAGCAATTGCGCCCAGGCGGGCGGCTGGTCGCCAACGCAGTAACTCTGCAAAGCGAAATGACCCTGATGAACTGGCGCGCCCGGCATGGCGGCGAACTCACGCGCATCCACGTGGCCCAGGCGCAGCCGTTGGGGGAATTCGATACGTGGCGCCAGGCGCTGCCGATCACCCTGCTGGACATGGTCAAGCCGTCATGAACAGGATTTTGCTGCTGGGCGGCGTGACCGAGGCGCTGGCCATCGCGCGGACGCTGGGGCCGCAGCATATCTACAGTCTGGCGGGGGTTGGGCGCGTGCCCACCGACCTGACCTGCCAGGTGCGCGTGGGCGGTTATGGCGGTGCGGACGGCCTGGCGCAGTTTGTGCGCGCCGAAGGCGTCAGCCTGATTCTCGACGCGACCCACCCGTATGCGGCGCAGATCAGCCACAACGCGGCCCAGGCGGCGCGCGCCTGCGGGGTGCCGTGCTGGGCGCTGCGGCGTCCGGCCTGGCAGCCGCAGCCCGGGGACGACTGGCGCGAAGTCAGTGACTGGACGCAGTTGGTTGAAGCGTTGAAACCGTTCAAACGACCGTTGTTCACCCTGGGCCGCGAGCCGTTGCAGCACCTCGACGAAATCCCTGACCACCAGTTCTGGACCCTGCGCGCGCTGGAGGTGTACCCGGGCAATGAGCGCTGCGAAGTGATCGGCGCGCGCGGGCCGTTTCTGCTGGAGGATGAGCGTCAGTTGTTTGCGCGCCAGCGAATTGATGTGCTGATCAGCAAAAACAGTGGCAGCACGGCCACCGAGCCGAAGCTGGAAGTGGCGCGGGAGTTGGGGGTGCCGGTGCTGGTGTTGAAGCGGCCAGTGTTGGCAGGAGTGGATCGAGAATTCACAGCGGTGGATGCGGTGCTGCAGGCAATCCACTCTCACTGAGAAATGCGCATCCACTACGGTCCTGGATATCGGGTGTACTTCAAGCGCATAGATGAAGTTATTTACCTGCTGTTGATGGGTGGCGATAAATCAACGCAAAAACGCGATATACAACGCGCGAGACACATCGCAGCTGAATTTGAAAAACCGGAGTGACGCATGACCAGGTTCAAAGATTTCGATATAGCCGAGCACCTCAACACCCCCGAGGATATGGCCGAGTACCTTGAAGCCTCTTTCGAAGAGGATTCCGGTGATGGATTGCTTATTCGCTCAGCCCTTAACAACATCGCCCGCGCCCAAGGCATGACCCAGATAGCCCGCGATACAGGCCTGGGCCGCGAAAGTTTATACAAAGCCCTCTCCAGCACTGGCAATCCCGAGTTCGCGACTATCATGAAAGTCATGAAGGCGCTGGGACTCAAGCTTCACGCCACTGCCATCTGATTGCACTGCGCCAGCCCACCACACCAGCCCTTTTTACTTATCCACCCCGTTCAGGCTAAATACCCGCCTGATCGCTTACCCCCACGGATTGTCCGCCATGGCCCGTCAACGCTTTGCACTTGCCTGGATCGCCTGCCTTGCAGTGCTGTTCAATGCGTTTGCCATGCCGCTGGCCAATGCGATGCAGCCAACGCACGATCCGGTCAAGCAGCTGTTCTGGGGCGGGTTCTGTTCGTCCACTGGCGCAAGCCTCAAGACCGTCGCCCTGGGCCAGTTGGAGATCCCGGCGCCGCAGCAGGACGATCACTCCACGATGCAGCATTGCTGGTGCTGCTCGGGCTCGACGCCATGGGTGGCGCTGCCGGGGCATGTGCCGCAGTTGTACGTCGCTCGTTTTGAAGCCTCCCAGGGCCTTTCACCGCCGTCGCCATACGCCCCAAACCCGCGCCGTCAATGGCCGAGCCTCAACCCCCGCGCCTCTCCCACGGTCTGATTTGCTTCGCTCGTGAACTGCGTTCAAAACCGTTCTGGAGAACTGTCATGCTCAAATCTTCCCTGCTGCTGGCCGCATTGCTGATGCCCGTGTTCAGCGCCGCCAATGCCGATGACTACAAGGCCGGCGAGCTGCTGGTCAGCGACCCCTGGTCCCAGGAGCTGCCACCGAATGCGCCCACCGTCGCAGCGTATTTCGTGATCCATAACGACGGCAAAACCCCGGACCGCCTGCTCGGTGTCGAAACCCCCGTGGCCGACAAGGCCGAGTTGCATGAGCATGTGATGCAGGGCGACCTGATGAAGATGCAGCAAGTGACCAGCGTCGCGGTGCCGGCCCACGGCGAGCTGACCTTCGCGCCCATGGCATATCACGTGATGCTGCTGGGCCTCAAGGACCGCAGTTTGTTGGCCGATGGCAAGCACTTCCCGCTGACCCTGACCTTCGAAAAGGCCGGCAGGGTCGAGGTGCAGGTGTCGGTACAAAAGGCACCGCCCCACGCGCATAACCACGCCCAATAGGTCGCTGATCGATGGGCGCCCCTCGCGCCGGGTTGTCTGCACGCCACCGCCTGACACGCGGCGGCTGGGTCAGCCTGTTCGCCATGCTGATGATCTTTATCGGTCCGCTGATTTCCCAGGCGATGCCGATGAACCATCACGTCGGCATGTCCATGGACATGCCGGCACACCACGGCAACTCCCATCACCCTCAAGCCCCCGACGATCATCACGCACTCTGGGCAAAATGCGGCTACTGCGACCTGCTGTTCAGTTGCCCTGCCCTGCCCGGCGGCGTGTCCTGGGTCGCCCTCGACATTCCGCCGCCGATAGCCGCCCTTACCCCCGCTCCGCGCCTGGGCCATGCCCGGCAAAGTACCTTCCCCGGCGCCCGTAGCCGCGCTCCGCCCGCTGCCGCGTAGGCCCTTCACACCCTGTGCTTGTAAAAAGCATCGGGAGCTAGCCCCCTTCGCACCTGTAAATGTGTGGGAGGGGGCTTGCTCCCGATGACGGCCCAATCGGCATCCAATATTCATGGCTTGCGGAGCCCCTGATGACCCCCCAAAAAGTATCCTTCTACAACCTCGCCTGGCGCTGGCACTTCTACGCCGGACTCTTCGTGGCCCCGTTCATGGTGCTGCTGGCCCTCACCGGCATCATCTACCTGTTCAAACCCCAGCTCGACCCGCTGATGTACGCCGACCTGCTCAACGTAAAAAGCGCCGAACACGCCCTCAGCGCCGATGAACAGTTGCAACGCGCCAGGGCCGCCTACCCGCAGGCGACGATCAGCAAGTACCTGCCACCGACCGACGCCACCCGCAGCGCGCAATTCGTCATGCACAACAGCGGCCGCGAAATAACCGTGTTCGTCGACCCCTATCGCGGCAACGTGCTCGGCGAGCAGGACGCCAAATACAACCTCCAAGCCATCGCCCGTGCGCTGCACGGTGAATTGATGATCGGCACCACCGGCGACCGCCTGGTGGAGCTCGCCGCCGGCTGGGGGGTCATGCTGGTGGTGTCCGGCCTGTACCTGTGGTGGCCGCGTGGCAAGTCATCGGCTGGGGTCTTGTGGCCGCGCCTGAACGCCAGGGGCCGCCTGCTGTGGCGCGACTTGCACGCCGTCGCCGGCTTCTGGGGCGCGGCCTTCCTGCTGGTGATGCTGCTCAGCGGCATGACCTGGACCGGCTTCTGGGGCAAGCAATACGCCGCCCTGTGGAACACCTTCCCGGCGGCGATGTGGAACAACGTGCCGCAGTCCGACCAGCAGGCGCGCATCCTCAACAGCGCCAGCCAGCAGACGGTGCCGTGGGCGATGGAAAACACGCCGATGCCGATGTCCGGCGACCATGCCGAACACATGAACCACGGCGCCATGCATGCAGGCCCCGCCGCGCCCAGCGTGCGCCTGCAACAGGTGGTCGACCTGGCCACTGCACGCCAGGTCGAACCCGGCTACAGCATCACCTTCCCCACCACCGCCACGGGCGTGTTCACCGTCTCGGTGTTCGCCGACGACCCGCGCAATGACGCCACCCTGCACGTGGACCAGTACACCGGCAAGGTCCTCGCCGACGTGCGCTGGCAGCATTACAACCTGGCGGCACGCGCCACCGAGACCGGTGTGATGCTGCACGAGGGCAAGATGTTCGGCTGGGTCAACCAGCTGATCGTACTGCTGATCTGCCTGATGATTCTGCTCAGCGCGGTCAGTGGCGTGGTGATCTGGTGGAAGCGCAGGCCCATGGGCGGGCTGGGCGTTCCGCCGCTGCGCCATGACCTGCCGAAATGGAAAACCGCGATGCTGATCATGCTCGGCCTGGCGATCATTTTCCCGTTGGTGGGCGCTTCGTTGATCGCCGTGTGGGCAGTCGATCGCCTGGTGCTGTCGCGTCTTTTTGCTCAAGGTGAATCCGCCTCAGGTTCTGCATGAAACCGGCGAGATGCCCACGCCACAAGGCTTGTGTAGGCTGCGCGGACGTTAGTCACGCAGCCGATAAGTGTTAACTTATAACACTTTGTGCGTTATCGTTGCTCGCCGCGCCCTGCGGCGAGCACACCCCAGGAAGACTGATCGACCGATGAACAAGTACCTAGCGTCCGGCCTGTGCCTGCTCGCCTTGCACAACAGCGCCCAGGCCCTGACTCTGCCCGCCAGCCCCGTCACCGCGCCCGCCGTGGATGACGAACGGGTCGACCTGAACACCCCGACCACCGCTGGCTCGCGCCTTAACCTCAGCGCCCTGCAAACCCCGGGCAGCGTCGAAAGCCAGACCGGCACGCAGATTCGCCAGCGTGGCGATGCCAGTGTGCAGGACGCCATCTCCCGTGCCACCGGCATCAGCCGCACCGGCTCGCCGGGCGACGGCGGCACCTCGTTGTCGGCGCGCGGTTTTACCGGCCAGGGTTCGGTGATGCAGCTGTACGACGGCAACCGCATGTACATGGGCATGGGCACTTCGACCTTCCCGGTGGACACCTGGTCGGTGGAGCGCGTAGACGTGCTGCGCGGCCCGGCTTCGGTGCTGTACGGCGAAGGCGCCACCGGCGCGGTGATCAACACGGTGCCGAAAAAACCGTTCGAAGGCGAAATCGAAAACCACGTGCGCCTCGGCTACGGCTCCTACGACCGCCAGCAGCAAGCCCTCGACAGCGGCGGCTCGCTGAGCGACACCTTGAGCTACCGCCTGAACCTCAATCGCCTGCGCAGCAACGGTTTCATCGACCGTGGCGATTCGGCCAGCGACTTCGTCAGCGGCGCCCTGCGCTGGCAAGCGGCCGACACCCTGAGCTTCACCCTCGCCAGCGACTACGGCGACCAGCAACCGCAAAACTACTTCGGCACCCCCTTGATCAACGGCCAGTTGCACAAGGGCCTGCGCGACAAGAACTACAACGTCAGCAACGACACCCAACACTACAACGACCAGTGGACGCGCCTGACCAGCGAGTGGCAGATCAACGACAGCGTCAGCGCCACCAACGAGTTGTTCTACCTGAAAAACCAGCGCCGCTGGCAGAACGCCGAGAACTACAACTTCACCAACGGCCAACTCACCCGCAGCGGCAACTTCGGCATCAAGCACAATCAGCAACAGGTGGGTGATCGCCAGACCGTCACCTTCAAGCACACGCTGTTCGGTCTCGACAGCCAGACCGTGACCGGCATTGAGTACAACCGCATCCGCTTTCGCCTGGCCAGCAACTCGCCGTTTGACGACACCTTTGCCAACGGCCAGCCCATCGACGTGAACCACCCGCAACCGGGGCCGTTTGCCAGCGCCGATCCGTTCGAACCGCTGTTCGCCACCACCACCAAAACCGTCGCAGGTTTTGCCGAAAACCGCCTGCAGCTCACCGACCAGCTCGCACTGGTTACCGGCATTCGCCGCGACTACGCCCATGTCGATCGCGATGATTTGCGCGATGGCAGCCAAACAAGCAGAACGCTGACCGGCAACAACTGGAAGGCCGGGCTGGTGTATGCGATCACGCCGGACACCTCGCTCTATGGCCAGTACGCCACCAGCACCGACGGCGTCGGCGGCCTGATCTCGCTGAGCCCGGGCCAGCAGCAGTTCGACCTGTCCACGGCCAGACAAAGCGAAATCGGCATCAAGCAGGCGTTCTGGAGCGGACGCGGCGACTGGGCCCTGGCGGCCTACCACATTGTGAAAAAGAAGCTGCTGACCGACGTTCCGGGCAACCCGAACCTCAAGCAGCAAGTCGGCCAGCAATCCTCCAGTGGCCTGGAAGCCAGCCTCGACCTGCAACTGCCCAATGCCTGGCAGCTGCACGCCAACGCCGCCCTCGTGCGTGCGCAGTACGACGACTTCCAGCAGGACGTCGGCGGTGTGCAGGTATCGCGCGACGGCAACCGCCCGGTGGACGTGCCGCGCCGTACCGCCAACCTGTGGCTGAGCAAGGCCGTGAGCGATAGCATCCGCGCCGGTGCCGGCGTGCGGTATGTCGATGCACGTTATGCCGACATGGCCAATCAGAACGAGCTGCCGAGCTACACCGTGGTGGACGCCAGCGTGTCATGGAAGGCCCTGCGCAACACCACCCTGGGCCTGCAACTGAACAACCTGTTTGACCGCACCTACGCCGTCAGCCAGTACAACGACGGCCAACAGTGGATCCTAGGCGAGCCGCGCTCGCTGTTCGTCACGGCGGACTACACCTTCTGACCGGCATTACACAGCCCCCTCCCACCTTTAGACCCTGCACTGCACCTGAGAAAATTGATGACCGCACTGAGCCTCACCCACCTCACCTGGACCCCACGGGACCACGGCAGCTGTCATCACCAGTTCCACCTGTGTGACGCCAGCCTGCACGTCGCCGCCGGTGAATTCGTGGGGCTGATAGGCCCCAATGGCAGCGGCAAGACCAGCCTGCTGCGCTGCGCTTATCGTTTCAGCAAACCGGACCAGGGCGACGTACTGCTGCAACATCAGAACGTGTGGAAGCAAAGCGCCAAATGGTGCGCGCAACGCATCGCCGTGGTGCTGCAGGAGTTCCCCGATGCCTTCGGCCTGCGCGTGGATGAAGTGGTCGCCATGGGCCGTACGCCCCACAAGGGCCTGTTCGATGGCGACACCGTGCACGACCGGCAGTTGGTGTGCAACATGCTCGAATCAGTTGGCATGCAAGGCTTCGAAGACCACGCTTTCGCCACCCTCTCAGGCGGCGAAAAGCAGCGTGTGATCCTCGCCCGCGCCCTGGCCCAGGAGCCGCACCTGCTGATCCTAGACGAGCCGACCAACCACCTCGACCCGCGTTACCAACTGGAGCTGCTGCGCCTGGTCAAGCGCCTGCACATCGGCACACTGGCCAGCATCCACGACCTCAACCTGGCCGCCGCGTTCTGTGATCGCCTGTATGTGATCGACCACGGCCGCATCATCGCCAGCGGCACGCCCCATGAAGTCCTCACTGCCGAACTGCTGCACGACGTGTTTGGCGTGCAGGCACTGATCGACACTCACCCCTTGTCCGGCTACCCCCGAATCACCTGGATAACTCAACCATGATGCTGCGCTCACTGCTGTCTCTCGCCCTGCTGTTCGGCACCGCCCAGGCGTTCGCCGAGGCCACCCATTACCCGGTGACCATCAAGAGCTGCAACCGCAACGTGACCTTCCAGGAAGCGCCGCAACACGCGGTCAGCCATGACATCAACATGACCCAGATGATGCTCGCCCTGGGCCTCAAGTCGCGCATGGCCGGCTACAGCGGCGTCACTGGCTGGAAGTCGGTCACCCCTGAAATGGCCGCGATCCTCGACGGCCTGCCGGAACTGGCGAGCAAGTACCCGTCGGTGGAAACCCTGCTCAACGCCAACGTGGATTTCTTCTTCGCCGGCTGGGACTACGGCATGCGCGTGGGCGGCGACCTCACGCCCGCCACCCTGCAACCCCTGGGCATCAACGTGTATGAGCTGACCGAGTCCTGCGCGTTCGTGATGAAGCGCAAGGCCGCGAGCCTGGACGACACTTACAACGACCTGCGCAACCTGGGCAAGATCTTCGACGTGCAGGACCGCGCCAATGTGCTGATCGCGCAGATGCAGGCGCAAGTCGCCGAGGTGCAAAAAGACCTGCCGGCCGACAAGCCCCGCGTGTTCCTCTACGACAGTGGCGAAGACCGCGCCATGACCTCCGGGCGCCTGGGCATGCCGCAGGCGCTGATCGCTGCCGCTGGCGGGCGCAATATCCTCGACGACATTGACGCCAGCTGGACCCGCGTCAACTGGGAAACCGTGGTGGAGCGCAACCCGCAGGTGATCGTGATCGTCGACTACAGCGAAATCACTGCCGACCAAAAGGAGCAATTCCTGCTCAACAACCCCGCGCTGCAAGGGGTGGACGCGATCAAAAACCAGCGCTTTATCGTGATCCCTTATGTGCAGGCCACGCCGGGCATCGACAACGTGCAGGCGGTGGAAACCCTGGCCAAGGGGTTCCACGGCGAATGATCAGTCGTCGCTACGCCCTGTTGCTCGCCGCCCTCGGTGCGCTGTTGCTGGTGTCCTGCGTGATCTCCCTGGGTTTTGGCCCGGCGCGGGTGCCGGTGGACGTGGTGTGGCGCATCCTGCTGCACAAGGCCTTTGGATTCGGCGAGGTGAACTGGCCGGCCGGGCAGGCGCATATTGTCTGGCTGATCCGCGTGCCGCGCATGCTGCTGGGGGCGCTGGTCGGTGCCGGCCTGGCGCTGATCGGCGCGGTGTTGCAGGCGGTCACGCGCAACCCGCTGGCCGACCCGCACCTACTCGGCGTCACATCCGGCGCCACCCTCGGCGCGGTGATCGTGGTGCTGCATGTGGGTGAAATCATCGGTTTGCTGACCCTGCCCATCGCCGCATTCATCGGCGCGCTGGCGAGCATGCTGGTGGTGCTGGCGGTGGCCAGTCGCAATGGCCGGCTGGAGAGCGATCGCCTGTTGCTGTGCGGCGTGGCGGTGTCGTTCGTGATGATGGCCGCCGCCAACCTGCTGCTGTTCATGGGCGACCATCGCGCGGCGTCGGCGGTGATGTTCTGGATGCTCGGCGGCCTCGGTTTGGCGCGCTGGGAATTACTGGCGATCCCCGCCGTCACGGTACTGCTGGGCTTGCTGATTCTGCTGGGTATGGCCCGACCGCTCAACGCATTGATGGCCGGCGAACAGACCGCCGTGACCCTGGGCCTCAACGCGCGCGCAGTGCGCCTGAAGGTGTTTCTGGTGGCCTCGCTGATGACTGGCGTGCTGGTGGCCATCAGCGGCTCCATCGGCTTCGTCGGGCTGATGGTGCCGCATATCGCGCGGCGTCTGGTCGGCGCCGAGCATCGTCGTCTGCTGCCGGTGTGCGCGCTGCTGGGCAGCTTGTTCCTGGTGTGGGTCGACGTGGCCGCTCGCACCCTGATCGCCCCCGAAGACCTGCCTATTGGCGTGGCCACGGCGGCGATTGGCGGGTTGTTTTTCATCGGGTTGATGCGCAAGCGCTAACGGCTCACAGTTCGTCCTTGTCCGGGACGAAACTGCCATTCACATCCTTGAAATCCGCCTCCACCTTGCCCTGCAGCCTCCAGAAGCGTCCCGGGTGAATCACTTGCAACTCGCCAATGCCTGCCAGCTCGATGACAACCCTGGAAGGGGCTGGTGCATCGGCTGAGTAGCCCTCGTCTTTCGACCACTTGGCGGCAGTGTCGAATAGCGTGGCCTCTTCATTGCTGAACCGCGGCATATAGCTCAACAACGCACCATCGCGCACCGATAGATAGACTCGGTTTACAGGCAGCCCCTTGCGTTTCAACTCATGAAGGTAGAACCCCAGCTCACGCCAGGAGACGAAGTACTGTCTGTACTCACTTTCACCGACCGCTTCAGGCTGGTCGAGCCCCGCATGAAACACCAGGTGAGCAGCATTCAACTGGTAACCCTGAGGCAACTGCGGCAGCGAGAACGCAAGGGAGGGGCTCGGTCCGCCCGCAAAGCGTGCCTGAGGAAACAATCGCTCGGCCACTGCCGAGGGAAAACCGTCGTCGGGCTGCGCAAGCACTGGCAGGTAGCAAAGACCGTCCTGGCTCGCCAGTTGAGCACCCAGATACTGTTCGCCGCTGAATGTCCCCGCCCGTCCATGGATATAGTGCGCGGCATCTTCGGCATGGGAATGAATCGGTCCCAGCACCAAACGGCTGTCGCGCGGGTCTGCAACGGCTCGTGTATGGCCCAGTTGCCAGTCGTCGCCGACCACGCCAAGCCCTGGCCAATTTGCGCTGGAGCGGAGCACCCGCAGCTCCCCGGCCGACGCCATGCGGCGAATATAATCACGCGGACTCAACAACCCCAGCCTTAAAAAGAGCAGGTCATTGGGCTTGATAAACTGCCTGTCCTGTATCACGAACTTGAGCAACGCACCGTCCGCACAGGAGATATAGAGCGGCAGGGCCGCGCGCGACGCGGTGGCATGCAGAAGCGCAAGCGCACTTTTCAAATCAGCAGGCGAGAACAGCCCCAGGTACCGGCTGGCCCCCGCCACCGACGACCCCGCCGGATGAAAGTCAGCGTGCTGCGGCACGCAAAAATACAGCCCGGCCATTTCATAGCGGTAGGGGTAACCGACGTCGCTGAACACCCGGCGATGAGCAAACCTGGCGCCCCTGTCGGCCACTGGCAACGTCGCGGTGAAGTTGCCGTTTTTCATGGACTTGAGCAGGTAACCGAAACTCAGTTCGGCACGCGTCGTCACTTGTTGGTGTACACACAGTGCGGCGTCGTCCGGTTGGGCGCAGATCGCGCTACAGGACGGATCAGTTTGAGCCATGGGGTAGCCCCGATCGGTACTGACAGCCGAAGCGAACGGGAGCCACCAGTTCGATACCTGGCCCGGCTCACCCCACATCCGGCTGCCCACCACCACCTGCAATGGGTAGGTCCCGGCGACTAGTTTCACATACTCCAAAGGCGTCAACTCGCCGGAGCGAAGCTTGCGCTCAAGCTCTCCATGCAGCCAATCGTGGCGGCCCTGCGGGTGCAATACCACATTTTGACGGCTGATCAGCCTGGAGCGAGGTGTTATCAGCAGGCTGATCAATGATCCGTCCGCCCCCAATGAATAGTGATGCCTGTGATCGGCTACGGCGGCCATGGCCTGGGCCAGGACCCGCGTGGAAAACATGGCGCTGTAGATCACTGCCTGCTCGGCTGTCAGCAGGAACGGCATGTGCCTCGCAGGCTTTGAGTGATACAGCGCAACCACCGAGGTGAGAACAGGATGAAGCCCCAGGTCGGCCAACCTGTCAGGAAAAATCTGCTTGATATCGAACACTTCATTGAGCACCACAACCGGCTCGGTGGCCAGGAACCAGCCATCGTCGCGTCGCAGGATCGCACCGCCGTAGCAAACGCGCGCTGTCACCGGCACACGCCGACGCACATACCGCGCAGCATCGTCCATCGACAGGAAAGCGGGGCTCAAGCGGCGACGCTGAATATGCGCGTAGGGCTGCCACTGCCCCGTTACCTTGCCCAGGCGGTCCCAGCAATGACTGTAGCGGATGACCTGCAGGTCACCCGAATTGGCCACCTTGTGGACAAACTCCGGTGCAGAGAGGGTACCGCTATCCAGCTTGGCCTGGACCGTCTCAAACGTATCGCCTTCGCTTTGCGCTTCAAACAAGGCGCTGGTAGAGGGTGAGCGATAGCGTAGCAATACACCTTCGGGCGGTGCGATATACAACGAAGGCTGCCGGGTCGACGGCGACTGGGCGTTACGTAACTGGGTAATCGCAATACTCAAATCCTGCGGCGCGATAAAAAAACGTTCCAGCCATTTCGTCTTGCCTTCATTCGACCATTGCTGGGAGTAGTACACACCACAGCAACCAAAACCTTCAGGCACCGGGTTTGCGGATACGTCCGCCAGGGACAGCAGCGGTGTCTTGCGCGTGGTCGCCACGAGCTCGCTGGCGAGGTACTCCTGTTTTTCTTCGTGCTTGAAAATAAAGGCGAAGTACTGATCGGCATAGCGCTGCTGCTCCCGCTCAGGCCGACGATGGTAGACATCCAGCGCGGCCGCATCCGCCGTTTCGAATAGCCCACCGTAACTCAGCTCGACCGGGCGCTGAAACTCCAGCACGCGAACAAAAGGCCCCCAGTCCACTGCCACTTTCTCGGCCGGCCCCCACAGCGCCGTGCCGGTCATGACCCGCAAGGTGCCCCCCTCGACAAGGGAGCGGACCACGTCGGCTGGCTTGATCTTGCCGTCTTCGAGTTGCCTGGCGATGGGGCTCATCCCGCCGGCTGCATCGGCTTGCCACTGCTGCCGCCAATTGCCCGGGGCGGGACCTGGCTGGAAGCTGATCAAGCTGTCCTGTGTCCCTGACAAATACCCCGGCAACCCGGACTGAACAATCGCCTCGACCTCCTGATCGGTGAACATTTGCCCATACAGTTCGGCTTCCTGGTGCGTCCACTTGAGCCGGGCGCTATTGGCCGTCTCCATCGTCGACAGTCCTGGACAGGCGCCATAGCGCCCTTTCAAGCGATGGCCTGCATGCAGAATAATCATTTTCCCCAACCGGCCCTTTGGGTACCAGCCGTCATGCAGCAATCCCCGCACAGGCGTCTCAACAGGTTCTGTGACCACAAAGCGACCGTCACTGCGTTGCAAAACGAGCCCGCCGGACATCTTGTCCCGACGCCCGCCGATACTGGCGTGAGCGTAGCGAACCGCATCGTCGGCCGTCAGAAAACGGCGACTGAGCCCCGGCAACGGAAAATCGGCGTAGGGTTCCCACGTCTCCTCGACCACACCGAGGCGGTCCCACAGCGCACTGGTCTTCTGCACCGACAATTCACCTGCCTGCGCCACCTGGCGCACGAACGCTCGAGTCAACAAGGTGCCGGCCTTGAGTTTGGCCTGGTGCCCGTTGTCATTGACTGTGCCGTCGCTGTACGTGTCGAACAGCTTCGACTCGGCGGCCGAACCAGAGAAGCGGTAGTACAGGATCGCCTCATCACGTAGCCGGATGAACAGCGAAGCACCGAGGTTTGATTGCACGCTGAGGGCAAAATGTCGGTAGTGGGCGATGTGCCGGGCCAGCTGCATCGGGCTGATGAAGTTTTTGTACAGCCAGTCTTCCAGTTCAGGGTAATTGGCCGGCAACGGTCGCGCCTGCACGTAGAAGCCGCGTACGTAGCAGCCGGCAGGGAGCGGCGGCAGTGGATCGAACAGCGGCTCGACCGCGACGGGTTCGCTGGCGATGTAACGCTCCGAGAGCGTCTGCTGCAGGATCACCACCTGTTGTTGCAACGCGGGCTGGCGCTGAATGCGCTGTTGAGCGTAGTTCAGCGCCAGGTCCTGCGAGGGAAACACCGGCCCGCAGGGCAAGGTCAGCGGTTCGCTGGCGAACGGTCTGAGCGGTTGCCAATCCTGCGGCACCTCGCCGACGGAGCCGCCCCATGACGGGCTGGATACCAGGAACGTCAATTTGCCCACACTGGCGAGCTTTTTGAACGCGCCTTCCAGGGTCCCATCGGGCGCGTCAGGTGAGGTCCAGGGACCCTGCGTCTTCAACCAATTCACATGGCCTTCGGCAGCCTTGACGTCGTGCACCTGATACTTGAGCAAGGCGCCGTCCGGGCCAGACAAATAGGCCAGCCTGAATCGCGCGCGCTCCGTGAAGTTGAAAATAATATCCGGCTCGGAATAGAAGCTGAGAAACGCCTTGACCTGCGGCATCGACCACGACGGGTTCAATTGACTGGTGGACTGAACGATGTCCGGGTGGGAATGCAGGCTGGCCACGATCCGGTAGCCGGTCGGGTCAATGAAGTCTGCGGTGGGTCCGGAGCGATCCAGCAGTTGGGTCCAGTCAAACGTGCTGGCGCGGCCAACAACAGGTTGCGAGGCGACAAACAGATCATCGGACAGCCGCTGCAGGATCACGCTGCCGTACTCGTGCTCGGCGGTGCGCGGGATGCGCTCGTGCACGTAGCGTGCAGCATCATCGGCGCTGAGAAAAGCGGGGGTCAGGGTGCCGAGAGTGGCGCGCTTTTCCCGGGAGAGGGGTGCATCCATGACATAAACCTCGAAACGCAATATGGATAAGCGTTTCATCCTCTCCCGTCGCCAACGCCGCGGGCGCTACATAGTTGCTCTCGCTGACACTGTGCGGTTCGTACCCCACGGTGTCCTGCTGCAAACCTGGCTTGAACATAGCTAACGCGCGTCATTTTGGCGCTTGGCAGCGCACCATCAATTGCGCCTGCCCGCTTGTGGTGCGCCATCGCGCCAGGCCCCCTGGCGAAACGACCGACAGGTGCTCTTTTCCGACTAGGCACACCCCTTGCAATGCCTCCTGCATCTGCCCTTACAACACCAACAGGTTCTCGGAGATCGCACCATGAAGCGTCGCAGCTTGATCAAGGCTTTCACTCTTTCCGCCTCCATCGTCGCCATGGGCCTGACCTGGACCGCACAGGCCGCAGAGACCATCAAGGTCGGCATCCTGCATTCGTTGTCCGGCACGATGGCGATCTCCGAAACGTCCCTTAAAGACATGGCGCTGATGACCATCGACGAGATCAACGCCAAGGGTGGTGTGAACGGCAAGATGCTTGAGCCGGTGGTCGTGGACCCGGCGTCGAACTGGCCGCTGTTCGCCGAGAAGGGCCGTCAGTTGCTGACCCAGGACAAGGTCGCCGTGGTGTTCGGTTGCTGGACCTCGGTGTCACGCAAATCGGTATTGCCGGTGTTCGAAGAGCTCAACGGCCTGCTGTTCTACCCGGTGCAATACGAAGGTGAAGAGATGTCGCCAAACGTGTTCTACACCGGTGCGGCGCCCAACCAGCAGGCGATCCCGGCAGTGGAATACCTGATGAGCGAAGAAGGCGGCAGCGCCAAGCGCTTCTTCCTGCTGGGAACCGACTACGTCTACCCGCGCACCACCAACAAGATTCTGCGTTCGTTCCTGCACTCCAAAGGCGTGGCGGACAAGGACATCGAAGAGGTCTACACCCCCTTCGGCCACGCCGATTACCAGACCATCGTCGCCAACATCAAGAAGTTCTCCGCCGGCGGCAAAACCGCCGTCATCTCCACCGTCAACGGCGATTCCAACGTGCCGTTCTACAAAGAGCTGGCCAACCAGGGCCTGAAAGCCACCGACGTGCCCGTGGTGGCGTTCTCGGTGGGCGAAGAGGAACTGCGCGGCATCGACACCAAGCCGCTGGTGGGCAACCTCGCCGCCTGGAACTACTTCCAGTCGGTGGAGAACCCGGTGAACAAGAAATTCGTCGCCGACTGGAAAGCCTACGCCAAGAAACACAACCTGCCGGGCGCCGACAAAGCGGTGACCAACGACCCGATGGAAGCCACCTACGTGGGCATCCACATGTGGGCGCAGGCAGCGGAAAAAGCCAAGTCCACCGACGTCGACAAAGTGCGTGAAGCCCTGGCCGGCCAGACCTTCGCCGCGCCGTCCGGCTTCACCCTGACCATGGACAAGACCAACCACCACCTGCACAAGCCAGTGATGATCGGCGAGATCCAGGCCGACGGGCAGTTTCAGGTGGTGTGGCAGACCGAAGAGCCGATCCGTGCCCAGCCGTGGAGCCCTTACATTCCGGGCAATGACAAGAAGCCGGACTATGCGGTGAAGAGCAACTAAAGCCGCACCACAGGTTAAAAATGTGGGAGGGGGCTTGCCCCCGATGGCGGTGCATCAGTGACAGAAGTTTCACCTGACACTCCGCTATCGGGGGCAAGCCCCCTCCCACACTGTCCACGCATGATCAGGACATTTGTTTATGCCCACTGCCCTCACACGCTATCTCCTGACGCTGCTGCTATTGCTGCCCTTCGCCGCACACGCCGGCGACGCCGAAGACTTCCTTGCCGCCAACCCGGCGCAGCAAGCCAAATTGCTGCAGGACTGGGCCGCCCAGCCTGACCCGGCGCGCATCGAGCTGGTGGACGCCCTGCAACAAGGCCAGCTCACACTCAACGGCGAAACCAAAACCGTACGCCTGAACAATCGCCTGCGCAGCCTGATCGATAACGTACAGGCCAGCCAGCAACTGCTTGCCGCCGATCCCAAAGTGCGCCTGGCGGCCGCCCGCACCCTGCAAAAAAGCGCCGTGCCTGCGCAACTCAAATTGCTCGACCAGCAGGTCGCCGCCGAGACCGACGAGGGCGTGCACACTGCCCTCAGCCTGGCCCTGGCCAACCTGCAACTGGTCGACAGCGACCCGCTGGTGCGCCTGGCCGCCGTGCGCCTGCTCGGCGGCACCGGCGATCCGCTGGCCCGCACTCGCCTTGAGGCGCTGCTGGCGCCCGGCGTGGAAACCGATGCCGCCGTGCGCACCGCCGCCGAGACCAGCCTGGCCCAGGTCAAACGCAAGCTGATGTTTGGCGAGATCCTCGGCCAGGCGTTCAGCGGCATGTCCCTGGGCTCGATCCTGCTACTGGCCGCGCTGGGCCTGGCGATCACCTTCGGCCTGCTTGGCGTGATCAACATGGCCCACGGCGAGATGCTGATGCTCGGCGCCTACTCCACCTATGTGGTGCAACTGCTGATGCAGCGCTACGTGCCCGCCGCCATCGAGTTTTACCCGCTGATCGCACTGCCGGTGGCGTTCTTCGTGACTGCCTGCATCGGCATGGCGCTGGAACGCACGGTGATTCGTCACCTCTATGGCCGCCCACTGGAAACCCTGCTCGCCACCTGGGGCATCAGCCTGATGCTGATCCAACTGGTGCGCCTGGTGTTCGGCGCGCAGAACGTCGAAGTGGCCAACCCCGCGTGGCTGTCCGGTGGCATTCAAGTGCTGCCCAACCTGGTGCTGCCGTACAACCGCATGGTGATCATCGCCTTCGCGCTGTTCGTGGTGGTGCTGACCTGGCTGCTGCTGAACAAGACGCGCCTGGGCCTCAACGTGCGCGCCGTCACCCAGAACCGCAACATGGCCGCCTGCTGCGGCGTACCCACCGGGCGCGTGGACATGCTCGCCTTTGGCCTCGGCTCCGGCATCGCAGGCCTGGGCGGCGTGGCGCTGAGCCAGATCGGCAACGTCGGCCCGGACCTAGGCCAGAGCTACATCATCGACTCGTTCCTGGTGGTGGTGTTGGGCGGCGTCGGCCAGTTGGCCGGTAGCGTCATGGCCGCGTTCGGGCTGGGCATCGCCAACAAGATTCTGGAGCCGCAGATCGGCGCGGTGCTCGGCAAGATCCTGATCCTCGCGCTGATCATTCTGTTTATCCAGAAACGTCCGCAGGGACTCTTCGCACTGAAAGGACGGGTGATCGACTGATGAACCAGCCATTGATGCTCACGGCCACGCAAAAGGCCGGCCCCAAGGTGACGATTGCGGTGGGCGTGGTGATCCTCGCGGTGCTGCTGGCCCTGCCGCTGCTGTCATTGTTGCCGCCGGAAAACGCCTTTCATGTTTCCGCCTACACCCTGACGCTGGTGGGCAAGATCCTTTGCTATGCGATTGTCGCCCTCGCCCTGGACCTGGTGTGGGGCTATGCAGGGATGCTGTCCCTCGGCCACGGCCTGTTCTTCGCCCTCGGCGGTTATGCCATGGGCATGTACCTGATGCGCCAGGCGTCCGGCGATGAGCTGCCGGCGTTCATGACCTTTTTGTCGTGGACGGAATTGCCCTGGTACTGGGCCGGCACCGACCATTTCCTCTGGGCCCTGTGCCTGGTGGTGCTCGCTCCCGGATTGCTCGCTCTGGTGTTCGGCTTCTTCGCGTTTCGCTCGCGGATCAAGGGCGTGTATTTCTCGATCATGACCCAGGCGCTGACCTTCGCTGGAATGCTGCTGTTCTTTCGCAACGAGACCGGCTTTGGCGGCAATAACGGCTTCACCAATTTCCGCAGCATCCTCGGGTTCGGCATCACCGAGCCCGGCACCCGCGCGGCGCTGTTCATTGCCACCGTGCTGCTGCTGATCGCCAGCCTGTACATCGGCTGGCGCCTGGCGCAAAGCAAGTTCGGCCGGGTACTCACCGCCCTGCGCGATGCCGAGAACCGCCTGATGTTCTGCGGCTACGACCCGCGCGGTTTCAAGCTGTTCGTGTGGGTGCTGAGCGCGGTGTTGTGCGGCCTGGCCGGGGCCTTGTATGTGCCGCAGGTGGGTATTATCAACCCCAGCGAAATGTCGCCGACCAACTCGATCGAAGCCGCCGTGTGGGTGGCGCTGGGCGGACGCGGCACGCTGATCGGGCCGCTGCTCGGCGCCGGCGTGGTCAATGGCATGAAGAGCTGGTTCACCGTGGCCTTCCCGGAATACTGGCTGTTCTTTCTTGGGGCGCTGTTCATCATCGTCACCCTGTACCTGCCCAAGGGCGTGATCGGGCTGCTGAAAAAATGAGGAACGTCATGCTGGAACCTATCTTCGATGCGGGCAGCGGCCGCGATGCCATCGGCCTCGGCCAGGCCGCAGGCAAGGGCCTCAATACGCGCCACGGCACGATCCTGACCCTGGAAGACATCAGCGTCAGTTTCGATGGTTTCAAGGCGCTCAACGATCTGAACCTGTACATCGGTGTCGGCGAACTGCGCTGCATTATCGGCCCCAACGGCGCAGGCAAAACCACGCTGATGGACGTGATCACCGGCAAGACCCGCCCCAGCCACGGCAAGGCCTGGTTCGGCGAAACCCTGGACCTGACCAGCATGAGCGAAGTGCAGATCGCCCAGGCCGGCATCGGTCGCAAGTTCCAGAAGCCCACGGTGTTCGAAGCGCTCAGCGTGTTCGAAAACCTGGAGCTGGCGCAGAAGACCGACAAGTCGGTATGGGCCAGCCTGCGTGCGCGCCTGAGTGGCGAGCAGAAGGACCGCATTGAGGAAGTGCTCGAGACCATTCGCCTGACCGCCTCGGCGCAGCGCCCGGCCGGGTTGCTGTCCCACGGGCAAAAACAGTTTCTGGAAATCGGCATGCTGCTGATGCAGGACCCGCAACTGCTGCTGCTGGATGAACCGGTGGCAGGCATGACCGACGCCGAAACCGAGTTCACCGCCGAGCTGTTCAAGCGCCTGGCGGGCAAGCATTCGCTGATGGTGGTGGAGCACGACATGGGCTTTGTCGGTTCGATTGCCGATCACGTGACCGTGTTGCACCAGGGCAGCGTGCTGGCCGAAGGGTCGCTGGAACAGGTGCAGGAAAACGAGCGGGTGATCGAGGTTTACCTCGGTCGCTGAAAAGTGCGTGGTATGCACACCTGCTTGCCACAGAAGCCAGGCACCCGCACGATTTGAGGAGTATTTGAACATGCTGCAAGTCGACAAGCTGCACCAGTACTACGGCGGTAGCCACATCCTGCGCGGGCTTTCGTTTGACGTGAAGATCGGCGAAGTCACCTGCCTGCTCGGACGCAACGGCGTGGGCAAGACCACCCTGCTCAAGTGCCTGATGGGCCTGCTGCCGGCCAAGGAAGGCGCAGTGAACTGGGAAGGCAAAGCCATCACCGGCTACAAGCCGCACCAGCGCGTGCACGCCGGCATTGCCTACGTGCCCCAGGGCCGGGAAATTTTCGCTCGATTGACGGTGGAGGAGAACCTGTTGATGGGGTTGTCGCGTTTTCCTGGCGCCGAGGCCAAGGAAGTGCCGGCGTTCATCTACGAGCTGTTCCCGGTGCTGCTGCAGATGAAACATCGACGCGGCGGCGACCTGTCCGGCGGGCAGCAACAGCAATTGGCAATCGGCCGCGCCCTGGCCAGCCGTCCGCGCCTGCTGATTCTCGATGAACCGACCGAAGGCATCCAGCCGTCAGTGATCAAGGAGATCGGCGCGGTGATCAGAAAACTCGCGGCTCGCGGCGACATGGCGATCCTGCTGGTGGAGCAGTTCTACGACTTTGCCGCCGAATTGGCCGACCAGTACCTGGTGATGTCGCGGGGTGAAATCGTGCAGCAGGGCCGTGGCGAAAATATGCAAAGCGAGGGTGTACGCGGCCTCGTAACCATCTAACCTGTGGCGTCCCGACACTAAGCCAGAAACCATGAACCTGCCCGTTTCCCCTGCCCTGTTCACCCCCAGCTGGCACGCCGCGCTGGACCTCGGCTACGCGCGTTTCGGCGATACCACGCGCCCGGTGATGCGCCGGCACAGCGGCCCGCTGCGCGTGCAAAAGCACCTCTACGCCGAAGGCCCCGAGGTGTGTCAGCACATCATCGTGCACCCGCCCGGCGGCATTGCTGGCGGTGATCGGCTGGATATCCGCGCCCACGTTGGCGACGGGGCGTGGGCACAATTGACCAGCCCCGGCGCCGCCAAGTGGTACCGCGCCAATGGTCCGGCGTATCAACAGCTCGAACTGACGGTGCAGGACGGCGCCACGCTGGAGTGGCTGCCCCAGGAAACCATCGTGTTCAGCGCCGCCCAGGCCGAGTTGACCACACGCATTGAGCTGCAGGGCGATGCACGGTTGTTCTACTGGGACGTGGTCGCCCTCGGTCGCCCGGCCAGCGACGAGCGCTTTGACCTGGGCCACTTCCAGTCGCACCTGGATATCCGCCGCGACGGCCAGTTGCTCTGGCATGAGCGCCAGCGCATTGTGGGCGCCGATGGCCTGCTCGACTCACCCATCGGCCTGGACGGGCAACCGGTGTTCGCCACCCTGCTGCTCACCGGCGACATCGATCCTGACTTACTTGAAGCCTGCCGCGCCCTGCCCCATGCGGTGCGCGGCGACCTGACCCAACTGCCCGGGCTGCTGGTGGCCCGCTGCCTGGCCAGTGAAGCGCTGCAGGCGCGGGCCTGGTTGATTGATTTATGGCGTTTGCTGCGCCCGGCGGTGCTGGGACGGGAAGCGGTAGCACCGAGAATCTGGAGCACATGAAGATCAACACTGTGGGAGCAAGCCCCCTCCCACAGGGATCTCCAGTGTTTTTATGAATGTAGTCTGAAGGACCTTGAACCATGGATCTGACCCCACGGGAAAAAGACAAACTGCTGATCTTCACCGCCGGCCTGGTTGCCGAGCGCCGCCTGGCACGCGGGGTGAAGCTCAACTACCCGGAAACCATCGCCTACATTTCCGCTGCGCTGATGGAAGGCGCGCGCGATGGCCGCACCGTCGCCGACCTGATGCACTACGGCACCACCCTGCTCAGCCGCGAACAGGTGATGGAAGGCATCCCGGAGATGATTCCGGATATCCAGGTGGAAGCCACCTTCCCGGACGGCACCAAGCTGGTCACCGTCCACCAGCCCATCGCGTGAGAGGCCGGCCATGATTCGTGATGCCATTGAAAGCGACCTGTCGGCGATCTGCGCCATCTACAACGATGCGGTGCTCAACACCACGGCGATCTGGAACGAGCAACCGGTGGATCTGGCCAACCGCCAGGCCTGGTTCCAGGCGCGACAGGCCCTGGGCTATCCGATTCTGGTGTCGATCGAAAACGACGAGGTCACCGGCTACGCCTCGTTTGGCGACTGGCGGCCCTTCGAAGGCTTTCGCTACAGCGTCGAACACTCGGTGTACGTGCGCAACGACCAGCGCGGCAAAGGCCTGGGCCCACGGCTGATGGAAACCCTGATCGAACGCGCGCGCACCTGCGGCAAGTACGTGATGGTCGCGGCCATCGAAAGCGGCAACCTGGCCTCGATCCGCCTGCACGAACGCCTGGGGTTCGTCACCACCGGGCAGATGCCGCAAGTGGGCATCAAGTTCGGCCGCTGGCTGGACCTGACCTTCATGCAACTGGCCTTGAACCCGGGCGCCGAACCGCCCAAGGAGTGACATCGATGAGTACTGCGCAACTGCGTCGAGTCAATGCTGAAAGTTTTGCCCACTACCGCCTGGGGTTGATCGAGCTGTTGCTGGACGCGGTACAGCATGGCGCCTCGGTCGGCTTCATGGCCGACTTCGACGAGGCCCAGGCCCGCGCCTACCTGACCGGCGTACAGGCCAGCATCGAAGACCAGAGCCTGCTGCTGTGGGTAGTGGTGCGCGACGAGCAGGTGATCGCCAGCGTGCAATTGGCGCTGTGCCAGAAAGCCAACGGGCGCAACCGCGCCGAAGTACAAAAGCTGCTGGTACACAGCAGCGCGCGACGCCATGGCCTGGGCCAGCAGTTGATGAACACGCTGGAACTCGCCGCGCGCCAGCACCGGCGCGGCCTCTTGTATCTGGACACCGAGGCCGGCTCCGGCGCGGAAGCTTTCTACCAATCGCTGCACTACACCAAAGTCGGTGAACTGCCCGACTACTGCCAAAGCCCGGACGGGCGCTACAGCCCGACCGCCATCTACTTCAAGACCCTGGGGCAACCTGCATGATTCCTGGTGAATATCAGATCCAGCCTGGCGAGATCGAACTGAATGTCGGCCGCCGCACCGTCACCCTGAGCGTGGCCAACAGCGGCGACCGGCCGATTCAGGTGGGCTCGCACTATCACTTTTTCGAGACCAACGACGCGCTGACCTTCGACCGCGCGGCAAGCCGGGGCATGCGCCTGAATATTCCGGCGGGCACGGCGGTGCGCTTTGAGCCGGGGCAGAGTCGCGACATCGAGTTGGTGGACTTGAGCGGTGGGCGGCGGGTGTTCGGGTTTGCCGGCCGAATCATGGGTGATCTTTAGGGCCTCATCGGGAGCCAGCCCCCTCCCACAGTTGAAGTACGTTCCCTGTGGGAGGGGGCTGGCTCCCGATAGCGGTTTCACATTCAACACATTTTTTCAGGGTTCACACACATGAAAATCAGCCGCCAAGCCTACGCCGACATGTACGGCCCCACCGTCGGTGACAAGGTCCGCCTGGCCGACACCGAGCTGTTCGTCGAAGTGGAACAGGACTTCACCGTCTACGGCGAAGAGGTCAAATTCGGCGGCGGCAAGGTGATCCGCGATGGCCAGGGCCAGAGCCAGTTGCTCGCCCACGAAGTGGTCGACACGTTGATCACCAACGCGCTGATCATCGACCACTGGGGCATCGTCAAGGCCGATGTGGGCCTCAAGAATGGCCGCATCCACGCTATCGGCAAAGCCGGCAACCCGGACATTCAACCCGGCGTGACCATGGCCATCGGCGCCAGCACCGAAGTGATCGCCGGCGAAGGCATGATCCTCACCGCCGGCGGCATCGACAGCCACGTGCATTTCATCTGCCCGCAGCAGATCGAAGAGGCGCTGACCAGCGGCGTCACCACCATGATCGGCGGCGGCACCGGGCCGGCTACCGGCACCAACGCCACCACTTGCACCTCCGGCCCCTGGCACCTGGCGCGCATGCTCCAGGCCAGCGATTCGTTCCCGATGAACATCGGCTTCACCGGCAAAGGCAACGCCAGCCTGCCCGAACCGTTGATCGAACAGGTCAAGGCCGGCGCCATCGGTTTGAAGCTGCATGAAGACTGGGGCACCACACCGGCCAGCATCGACAACTGCCTGAGCGTCGCCGACCAATACGACGTGCAGGTGGCGATCCACAGCGACACCCTCAACGAGTCCGGCTTCGTCGAAACCACCCTGGCCGCGCTCAAGGGCCGCACCATTCACACCTACCACACCGAAGGGGCCGGTGGCGGCCACGCGCCGGACATCATCAAGGCCTGCGGTTTCCCCAACGTGCTGCCCAGCTCCACCAACCCGACGCGACCGTTCACGCGCAACACCATCGACGAACACCTGGACATGCTGATGGTCTGCCATCACCTCGACCCGAGCATTGCCGAAGACGTGGCCTTCGCCGAAAGCCGCATCCGCCGCGAGACCATCGCCGCCGAAGACATCCTGCACGACCTCGGCGCGTTCTCGATGATCAGCTCCGACAGCCAGGCCATGGGCCGGGTCGGCGAGGTGATCACACGCACCTGGCAGACCGCCGACAAGATGAAAAAACAGCGCGGCCCGCTGCCCGGCGACGGCCCCGGCAACGACAACTTCCGCGCCAAGCGCTACATCGCCAAGTACACCATCAACCCGGCGATCACCCACGGCGTGAGCCATATCGTCGGTTCGATTGAAGTGGGCAAGTGGGCCGATCTGGTGCTGTGGCGTCCGGCGTTTTTCGGTATCAAGCCGACGCTGATTCTCAAGGGCGGCGCGATTGCCTCAAGCCTGATGGGCGACGCCAACGCGTCGATTCCCACGCCGCAGCCGGTGCACTATCGCCCGATGTTCGCAAGCTTTGGCAGTTCGCTGCACGCCACCAGCCTGACCTTTATCAGCCAGGCGGCGCAGGACGCCGGATTGCCCGAGGCCCTGGGCTTGAAAAAGCAGATTGCGGTGGTCAAGGGCTGCCGTGACGTGCAGAAAACCGACCTGATCCACAACGATTACCTGCCGGACATCGAAGTGGACCCGCAGACCTACCAGGTCAAGGCGGACGGCGTACTGCTGTGGTGCGAGCCGGCCGAGGTGCTGCCGATGGCGCAGCGGTATTTCCTGTTCTGACTCGGCCTTGGCGACCCTGAATACCAGGCGGTGTTCAGGGCCGATGCCTCACGCAAATTTGTTCTTGATCATGTTTTCGGTGTAACCGTAATCCATCCGCAGTTCCACACCTGCCGGGATATCTTGCGTGGCAAACATCGTATTCAACCGATAGGTCGTTCTCTTGCCTGGCGCGCTGGTGGCGTGCTCGGCTTCCACCTGGAACGGCACGCACTCGACGTTGTACCCGCCGGTGGCCTGGCGTACCGGCGTGCCTTGAGCATCGTATTCGAAGTTCGTGTTGATCCTGGAGGTGATGGTGTCGCCGATGATAAAGATCGGATCGGCGCGAAACGCGCCGGCGTCCGGGAGCATTTTATAGGCAACGACCATGCCGAACGTGCTCTCCGAGCGCACCGACATGTCGTAGGGGATCACCACCCCGCCGTACAGGCCGATGATTTCGCCCTTGGCGATCCGCCGGTTGGCCACCACCATGGACTGCCCGATCAAGGCTTTTTCTCCGGGCACTTTCACGTCATCGGCGGTGAACGTGCGCCATTGCAGTTTCTCTTCATACAAGGCCGCCACGCGCTCATACCCTTCAAAGCGGATGTAGGGTTTGATCTGGGTCGAGGCATAGGTCGTCCCGGCGTCCATCCGGGCCTCTCGCTCCAGGCTGCGGATACGAATCGGCCGACCTTGCAGGTCCCTGAGAGGATACTTGCCGTTGTTGGCCCGGTTGTAGCGCCCCAGCACGTTCTTCTGAGCCGAAAAGTGCACGGCCTGACGCATGAAGGCGAGTTCGTCAGCGCTGTAGGGCGTGACCGGCATGGACTCCGACGCAGACTCGTACTCGTCCTCGGAAACGCCCCCGCCTTTGAGGCCCCTGCGCTTCCACACCCCCGCCGCATCCGGCTTGGCAATGATGCCGCTGTTGGCCAGTTCATAAGGATTGTCCGAGCGTTGCACGCGCAACAGATAATGCTGCCCATCCCCGGCGTCCGGCAGGCTTGCGATGAAATACTGTTTGCCCTCGAATTCGATGGCCTGGGCGTTCGAAAACTGCAAGGTGAGCTGACTGAACACCGGTTCGTTCAAGGTTTGAAGCGGCTCCCTGGGGAGCAGGTGCGCGGCGATCTCCTGGCGGGTCAGGGTGTCGATCAGCGCGGCATCATCAATCGCCAGTTGGGCTTGCAGCGCCCTGGCCTGCGTGTCGTAGGCCGCTTCGGCCAGGGTGCCGTCAGAAAACCTGTCGTGCAAAGCCGCCATCCGGTCCTGATACGGTTTGCTCTGTGCCTCGAACCGGGGCCGATATTTCTGCGTCACGTAGTCCTGCCAGAATTCCCGGGCCAGCAAGGCCTGGAACATCTGCGCCGAATTATCCAGTGCCACAACGCGGGTGTAGGCAGCGTCCAGCATGGCCGGGGTTACGTTGCCCAACTGGGTGAACTTGACGTCCAGGGGTTGCCCAGGCAGTTGCAGGCGGTCCTTGAGGCCGTAGCGATAGGCCAACCTGATTTCAACCTCCTCCAATAGCGCCAGGCGCGTGTATTTTTCGGCCGCCGTCAACGCCGGGTCGGCATTGATCGTGGCGCGACGTTGATCAATATCGCGCAGGGCAATCCGCTCAACCTCGTCCAGGCGCAGCAATCCCCTGGACAAGCTCGACAGCGCCACGCCCTGGGTCGCGTCCAACGCCTGGAGCCGGGCCTTGTCGACCAGCGACATGACTTCCAGGTTACTGAACGACAACGCCGCCCGGTCGCAGCATGCCGCCCTGCCCGCCCACTCGAACATTTGCGCGCGCAGGCTTTCCGACTGGGTGGAGTTGGCCGTGATGGAATCGATCACCGCCCAGACGCGGCGCTGCAGGTCTTCCTGCCCGTCGACAGTGGTTTGCAGGTCCCGGAGCATGTCGAAAAACCCTTGCGAGCCGGTCTGCCCACGCAGGCCTTGCCACTGGATCTGGCGGGCGGCCGCCTCGGTTTCGGACAGGCCGACGGCCCAACGCCGAAAGACCGCATCGTTGCCCCCACCCCGCGCCACTCGCCCCGTGCTGCGCGGCGCTGTAGCGACCAGCCGGTTCGGGCGCTCCGGCGAAGCCAGGCCCGCGCGTTCAAGCCGCTCGCCGTAAGCGCGCGTGGCCTGCAAGGTCGCGTCGGTCCAGGGGTTGTCGCTCGCATCCGTCACGTTGTTGACCCGCGCGGTGGTTGCCAGTTGTTCGTCGGAGGGCGCGATGATCGAGGCGGGAATGGTCGTCAGCCGGTTGCCTGAAAGGTTTATCCCGTCGAGCAAGGGTTGCTCAAGCAAACCCGCCGGCCAGGTCTCCAGACCGGTGTGCGCCAGGTTGAGGGAGCGCATATCGGTGATTTGAGTGAAGTCGGGGGTCAAGCCCAGGTCGTTGTAGCTCAGGTCCAGGGCGCGCAAGGTGACGCGCTCAGACAGAATGCCGGCCGCCTCGGGACTCAGGCGAATACTGTTGAATTGCAGGAACAAGCGCGTCAAGCCGTGCATTTGGCCCAGGGCTGGCGGTAGTTCTCGCAGGTGGTTGCCCGACAAATCCAGCCAGCGCACCCCGCGATAGCGCGAGAGAAAGCCCTCCGGGGAGGTGGTCAGGTTCATGTTGTTCAACTTGAGCGAGCCCACATGGCCAAGGTCCGCTTCCAGGTCAGGCAGGCTTGGCAGGTTCAGGCCGCTGAGGTCCAGCTCCAGGCCAATCGGCGTGCCATCGGCGGCCAGCATCTGCGGGGTTTCCTTGCGCCAGCAGCGCAAAATGCGTTGCCGGGCTTCGTAGCGTCCACTGTGCACCGCCATAGTCATTTGCCATTGCTGCGGCCTGACATAACGCTGCTGCGCGCCCACACCCGAGAACGTCCAGGCGTCCAGTTGAGATTCGAGCAGATTGAACTCGCGCTCCAGCGCGATCAACTCGGTGCCTGCGCCGGTCCCCAGCTTCCAGATAAAGTCCCTGATCTGCTGGGCGCTGTAGTTCGGGTAGAGCCTGCGCATGATCGACTTGCCCGTGCCCATGCCGCTATCGAAAGCGTCGTGCAGTGCACCGGCGGCCAAGTCGGGACGGGACTCACCCAGACGCTTCCAGTAAGCATCGAAGACTCGCCAGTAGTCCACGGGAAATGGGTTGCCGTCCAGCAACGTGACACGGTTGATCCTTGCCATGGTTTCGACCTGTTCAGGCGGCGGGTTCACGTGTGCCTCGGGAACCTGGCGCAGGTTATTGTTGCGCAGGTCCAGAAGTTCCAGCGAGGGCGACAAGCCGGTTGGCCACCGCTCCATCTGCGTAGCATTGAGCGTGACGCGCTTGAGCGCGGGCATCGTACTGAAATCGAGAGGTACGCCCAGCGGATTATGGCCCAGGTTGAGCGTTTCCAGGCTGGTGAGCGAGTTCAGCGCCGTCGCGCTTTGCGGGGTAAGGCGAATGTCATTGCCCTCCAGTTCCAGCGAGGTCAGGGCCTTCATGTCGGCGACGGCCAAAGGGACATCAGCCAGAGCACCGCTCACCTTCAAATGCTTGAGATGATTGAAGTTTTTTAAAAACGTGTCGACACCGCCACCTGCGCCCACGTTATAGAGATCGAGCGTCTGGACATGGCTGAAGTCGCCGCTGATGGCCGGCAACTTTGCTGCTCGTGTGTTGAGGCTTAGATGCTCTGTCCTCCATCCCCGGCGCCAGCAATACAAAATATCCGAGGCCTCGCCAGCGATTAATGAAACCACAGAGGCAAAACCGCTGCCTGTGGGTTGCGGTGTATTTTCCTTGACCCAACGCTTCAACGTGCGCTCAAGCGTGTCCAGTTCAAGCTCGCGCCGAGCCAGGCTACTCGATACATCGCTACCCAGCGACTGAATGAATTCGGTGACCATCGCCTCACTGAACGTTGGAAACAGCCGGCGCACCCTCGCCTCGGGAGAACGCAGCACCTGCGCCGTCCTTGTGAGCAGTTGCCGGAAACCCGGGCCACCGCCGAGCAAGTGCAAACCACGATGGTAGGCCGGTTTGCGCACCGGATGTTTCAACAGGACCTGGCGCAGGGGCTCACGCGGCAACGGCGATTGCTGGATCGCTAGCTTGAGTTGCGAGGCATCGCTCAACCCCATCTGTTGCCACTGGGCAGGCGGCAATACCTCCCATGCCGCGCTGTAGAAATCCACGCCCAGCGGCGCTGAAAACAGTCCGTCGTCCTGCAATACCAACGCCTTGCCCAGCGGCGCGTCTGCGGCGCCGATGGCATCCAGCAGCGGCCCATCAGTCCGATAATGGCGCAGTTCCACACGCGTGCCGCTCGTCCATCCTGGCACGGTTTGGAGCGTATGCAATGCCAGGCGATGGCTGTCGATCACGTTCAGCGTGTCCAGATGCAGCCCTTCGTAGGCGCGGGACACACGGGTTTCCTGTGCGCACCAGCGCATCTGCTCGGCGAGGGTGCCGGACAGCCGGCCGGTGGCGTGAAAGTGTTCCAGGGCAGCGGCGTCCAGGCCTTCGAGCATGTGCGCAGCCATTGGGGCGGAAAGCCCCGGGTAATCGGCCTGCACGCGTTGAACGTTGGGATCGCTTGAGCGGGTGGAAGCTGCGTAGCGCTCGTCCATCAGGTTACCTTTGAGCTCGCCGACCGTGCGGGCAATGAACCTGCGCAACAGGCGCGCGCGCACCGACAACGGATCTTGAGGGGTACCGGGTATTTCCAGCAGTGACGGGTCAACACCTTGCAAGGTGTAGAGCACCCCGTCGAGCAGTTGGCCGCTGTCGAGCTCGGCCTGGCTGATCGGCGCAATGCGACGTTCGGCGGACGCTGGAGCGACGCTTTCCCAGAGCACTTTGCCGCTTGGGTCGAGCACCCGCAGGGATGAGCTTTGCGGCAGCATGCCGCGCCGCTGCATGATGTCGAGCTGCAGCGCCGGGTCTGCCTGTGCGTAGACCAGGGGATCGCTGCTGCTCATCTGCTCTACAAAGGTGCTGAGTTGCTGATGGATTTGGAAACGCTGGATCGTCTCGTCCAGCACCATCGGCAACGGCTCTTGGCTCATAAAGGTTTCGCGCAGGGTGGGCGCTTCGACGCCGCTGATGCGCACCTGATCCACGTAATGCTCCAGTCCAAGGCGCCGGTACAGCGTGTGCTCATCCCAGGTCAAGGGTTCTTCAACTTCATGGCTCCAGCCGCCCTGAGGGTGACGTGCGACTTTTGGCGTGTAGGCCTTGGGCCGCTTCGGGTGCTGGATGCGGTACTCGCCGGTCTGCGCGTCCGGGCTTACCTGATAGGACTTGCCCTCAATGGACAGCAACGTCTTGCCCTCGTGCACGTGCAGGCCAAGCGCATCGGGTTTGACGTCGGGTGCCGGTTTGATCGGCGACTCATAGGGTTCAAGGTCGGCCTTCCACAACATCCGCTTGCCCTTGGGCATCGTGACCGGTTTGTAGCGGTCCAGCACATTCACGTACTGGACATGGGGCAGTACTTTGGCGCCGCCAGCAAAGAACGCCGCATTCAGAGCCACCGAGGAAAAGTGTGCCCACATCTCGCGAACTTCGCCCTGCTCCGCCGCTTCGATGCCTTCGAAGACCTCACCGCACATTTGCGCAGCACCCACGGCCAGCATCACCGGGCCCAGCCCTGGCACAACGAAAGCCGCCAGGTTCAAGAAGCTGACCACCGCATCCAGATAGCTCTCCAGGCGTTCGTTGCGCGCCTTGATGTCTTCGTCGCCTGTCGGCACGGCAACCGCCCGGGCATCGCTGAGCGTCTTGTCGACAAACGCGTTGGCCTGGTGCGCCCACAGTGTTCCGGTAACGACCGCCTCGCCCAGGCTCAAGCGTTCCGAATCGGGCTGGTGCGGGAAGTCGAGGGACGCGGCGCTGTTATCGGCAGGTTGGTACAGTTTGTTGAATTGTTTAAAAAATGCCCCTTGGTCGCGCTTGGGTATAAAGCTGCTGAAAAAGCGCCGATAGGAAGCACTGTGCAGGCGCGTACGCAGGTCGGCCATGAAATCGGCGCTGGACGCATATTCCTTGAGGGGCTGCTGCGGGTCGTTGGGGATAAACACCAGCACCCGTTCACCACGGTCGCTGTGCAGGCGATCCGGGCCGATCAGAATGGGTCCGACCAGTCGGATATCGAAGACTTTCAAGGCGGCGAACGTCACCGGGCGGCCGTCCAGGTTGGCGCCGGGCGTCTCGGACAGCACGCGCTTGAGCATTTGGTAGGCTTCGTCACTCACGCCTGAATCGATTTCGCCGTTGCCTGGTACGCTGGCCACTTGCAGGTGCGCCATCTCAACGCTCACGGCCAGTTGTTGGCGGTAGTAATCCTGCAGGCGCTGCTGCACTTTATCGCGCTCGTACGTGACCGATGGGCGCAGCACGCTGTTGAGGTGTTCCAGATAACGCTCGCCCAGGTCAAGCGTGCGGCACAGTTTGGCGAAGGCATGCGGGGTGATGGGCACGGCCTGGCGCTGGAGTGCCTCGAACGGTGGACTGGCCTCGCCATCAAACCCGCTGTAGCGGGTAATAATGTGGCAATCGTCGCAGGCTGCAGGGATTTCTTCGTCGGGTTCGAAGTTGGCCAGCGCCGCTTCCAGCAATGAAACACCACGGTAGCGGTAGCCAAGCGCGGGGTCGTCCTGGCGCTCAAGGGTGAATGCACCAAACAGGTCGGTACGCCCGGTTGCATAGGCGTACTTCCTGGCGAAGTAGACGTTCTTGACATCCAGATCGAGGTTGAAGGTGCGCTTGATCGCCGCTGTCAGGGCCTCTTCGGCGAAGGCCTGGATATCGGTGATGTCGCCCAGCGTCTGCTCAAGCGCATTGAGCGCCTCGCGGTAGCGGGTGTGGTTGGCCTCCAGTACGCGCCGGGCCTGGGGCAGTGCCGCCCGATACCAACTGGGCAACTGGTGCAGTTCGTGGCTGGCGAGTTCTTGCTGGCGCCGGGTGCTGGCTTGGTTGAACCAATCGGGTACTCGCGCCTTGAGAAAGTCGTAGTGCGCGCCGCGCAGGTCGACATTGAAGACGCCATGGGTGGGGAGTGTGACAAGCTGAGGTGACATAAAGGGCCATCCTTGAAGGCTGTGAAAAAACAGCCTATCGAATGGCCCTGGCGGGAAAGCCTACCTATTTATCGGCGCTCAGAAATGCTCTCGCGGGTTGAACGCCGCTTTTTTGGCCAGCTCCTGCCACAACGCCTTGACCTCTTCGTCGCTGCTCTTTGGCATCACGGCCTTGAGCTGCACAAACAGATAGCCACGCTCGCCGGCCTTGTTCAGCAAGCCATGCCCCCTGGCGCGCATGCGCTGGCCGTTCTGGCTGCCGGCCGGCACCTTGAGGTTGATTTTGCCGGTGAGGGTCGGCACCGCCACTTCCGTGCCCAGTGCCAATTCCCACGGCGCCAGCGGCAGGTTGATGATCAGGTCGTTGCCATCCACTTCAAATTTTGGATGCGGCGCAAACCGGATGATCAGGTACAGGTCGCCATTGGCACCGCCACCGATGCCGGGCGCGCCCTGGGCCTTGAGGCGAATGCGCTCGCCGTCGGCCACGCCGGCGGGGATCTTCACGTTGAGGCTCTTGGTGGTGTTGCTGACGTGGCGACCGGAGGCGTCGTATTGCGGCACCTGGAAGCTGATCTGCTTGGACTCGGTGGCCAGTGTCTCTTCCAGCGAGACCGTCAGCTGCATCTCCACGTCCTGGCCCTTGCGCCCGGCAGGACGACGCTGACCGCCGCCAAAGCCGTCGCCGCGATTGCCGAAGATCGAGCTGAAGAAGTCGGAGAAATCCTCCGTGCCCGCGCCGCCACCGCCAAAGCCGCCACGGCTCTGCCAGCCCGGCGGGCCCTGGAACGGCTGGCCGTGCTGGCCATATTTGCGCAGCTCGTCGTATTCGGCGCGTTTGTCGGCGCTCTTGAGCGCTTCATAGGCTTCGGACGCGTCCTTGAATTTGGCTTCGGCGTCTTTTTCCTTGCTCACATCCGGGTGATATTTGCGTGCGAGCTTGCGATAGGCGGCCTTGATTTCCTTGTCATCGGCGCTCGGCTCGACACCCAATATCTTGTAGTAGTCTTTGAAATCCATCGGCGGTTCACCTTCCTTAAATCGAGATCGCACCGCCGGCTCTACACCGTGCGATGGTTTGCACATGTCGAGTGGTGTGGCCGGGGGTGCGTCAAAGTGTTATCGGCGCGTGCCGTATGCAGCAGATGTGGGGGCGAATCGCGCCGTTTCAAGCACTATTTAACGGATGGTCGGCCTACGCATCCGCCCCCGACTGGCATACACTGCGCGGCCGTTTTGCAACCGGAACCCGATAGACATGAAAAACCCAGCCCCAGCCCGTGCCTGCGGTATCGACTTCGGCACGTCCAACTCCACCGTCGGCTGGATCCGCCCCGGCGAGGAGACGCTCATTGCGCTGGAGGACGACAAGATCACCTTGCCGTCGGTGGTGTTCTTCAACTTCGAGGAGCGTCGCCCGGTATACGGCCGCCTGGCCCTGCACGAATACCTGGAAAACTACGAAGGCCGGCTGATGCGCTCGCTCAAGAGCCTGCTGGGTTCCAAGCTGATCAAGCACGACACCAGCGTGCTCGGCACCGCGATGCCGTTCACCGATCTGTTGGCGCTGTTTATCGGCCAGCTCAAGAGCCGCGCCGAAGCCACCGCTGGCCGCGAGTTCGAGGAAGTGGTGCTGGGCCGCCCGGTGTTCTTCGTCGACGACGACCCGATGGCCGACCAGGAAGCGGAAAACACCCTGGTGGACGTGGCGCGCGCCATCGGGTTCAAGGATATTTCGTTCCAGTACGAGCCGATTGCGGCGGCGTTTGACTACGAGTCGACCATCCAGAAGGAAGAACTGGTGCTGATCGTCGACATCGGCGGCGGTACGTCGGACTTCTCGCTGGTACGCCTGTCGCCGGACCGCCGCCACAACGACAACCGCCAGAGCGACATCCTCGCCACCGGCGGCGTGCACATCGGCGGCACCGACTTCGACAAACAGCTCAGCCTGCAAGGGATGATGCCGCTGTTCGGCTACGGCAGCCGCATGAAAAGCGGCGCCTATATGCCCACCAGTCACCACATGAACCTGGCCACCTGGCACACCATCAACTCGGTGTACTCGCAAAAATCCCAGCTGGCATTGGGCAGCATGCGTTACGACATTGAAGACACCGGCGGCATCGACCGCCTGTTCAAGTTGATCGAACAGCGCGCCGGGCACTGGCTGGCGATGGAAGTGGAAGAAACCAAGATCCAGCTGACCCATGAAGACAGCCGCCATGTGGCGCTGGACCGCATCGAAAAAGGCCTGAGCGTGGACTTGAGCCGGGCTCTGTTCGAGTCGTCCATCGACAATTTGCTGGAACGTGTGCGCGGCAGTGTCACGCAGTTGCTCAATGACGCCTCGGTGAGCGTCGAGCAGGTGGACACGGTGTTCTTCACCGGCGGCTCCAGCGGCATCCCGGCGCTGCGCCACAGCATCTGCGCGATGCTGCCGAATGCGCGGCATGTGGAAGGGAACATCTTCGGCAGTATCGGCAGTGGTTTGGCGATTGAGGCAAGCAAGCGCTACGGCAGCTGATGTCCTGAGTGCGAGGCGGCTGCGCCGCCTTGTTCAGCACAGTGCTCCAGGCGCTGATGGGGCATTTGCTCCTGTAGCGCCAAATTTGATCAGAACTGAATATCGGAAAAACTATAGGGCTCAAGCCCGGCGAGCTGAGAGAGAAAGATAAGGTGCTCAACGGCCTTCACCTTTTCAAGATGATCAAGCGTGTCCGGGCCACCGAGCATCAATGCTGGAACGTAACCATACATCTCGTCGTGGCGTAAAGTGCCGAGCTTTTTCCTGGCGGGTTTGAAGAGATCGCCAAAGTCGTTGGATTTCACGCTTATGGACAGTAAAAAGTCCTGAAGTCTGCGATCCATTATTTCCGGTGTGGGTTCGAAGTCGTGGATAACGCACCGGGAAACAATGCTGCTTATCTTCAGGGAATATCCGGTCCTTTCGCCCCACAGGTACAGGCCGCCAAATGCACCGCGTGCAATCAAATGGTAAGTATCGTGCTGTTCAAGCTTCGTCCCCTCAATCCATGAAGCTACTACCCCCTCATATTCCTGCGGATTTACCAGCCAGAAAATTCCGTTTCCGTATCCGCACCAGCCGTGTTCAGCCCAGTACTCCAGCAGCTTGCCAGGCAGTTTGCCTCTGTAGCGCTCGATGCTTGATGCTGGCACTTCCTGTCGGTCGATAGGGTCACCCAGCTTCTCTATAAACCTTGCAAACACTTCGTCCACGGATGCCTCCTGTTCAGCACTTATGCAGTTTTACGTTGATAAAAGTTGATTTGCGCTGTGATTCTGGGATTTTCTCAGCAGCTTCTTTCAGGTTTTGAATTTTTGGCTTCCACTGCGGCCCTATGCTGGAATTGACTTGCCGATCACCAAAGTCGGCGATGACATCCTTCCCTCCAGCCCTCAGATCAGGATTATGGAGTGCGGCAAGGCTTGTCATCGTTTCCTTGGCTTTTTTGATTGCAGCTTCCTCCGCATCAGTGGGACTCAATTCTGCGAAGTCGAGTTGAAATCTCGCGCTCAACCTTTCCTCCAAGTCTCGTCGGGCCTGCCTGGCAGCTTTAGCACTGCGCTTCACCGGACTCGCAATATTCTCCAAATACTCCTCAATCGTCAGCCGATTCAGCCCACCTTCCTGCCCCTTCAACTGCCGCTTGAATTCTCCCACCTTGTAAACCGGCAGCTTGTCCGCCTTGAAGCACTCAACATTATGCAGCGCCATCCTGCCGGGCTTGACCACGGTCGGCTGTCTGGATTTTGCAGGAGTGGCTACCGGAGCAGGCTGCTGAGGCACATACGACCCAGTGTGCGATTTTGCCGTTTGCAGTTCCGGACGATTTTTCAGGGCTTCTTCATGTTTCAGTACCCAGGCGCCCAGTCGCTTGCCTTTGGCGCTGGCTTGCATTTGTTGGGCGAGGGCGTGCGCGTCGCCGCGACCGCGCGTGAGGTAACTGACAATGGCGCCCAGCAGCAGGATGACGGCTTCTACATGGCCCTTCGCAATTTCCTGGGAGGCGCAATAAATGGCGAAAGAATCGTCATGGCTATAGGCCGTCAGCCCCTCTTCACCACGCGGTGCGCCCCAGGCGGTGCGAATGCCCCTGAGGTAATACTCGGCAATTGCAGGCAATCCCTCGGCAAAGAACTCCGTCAGTGCGGCCAACCCAAGCACACTCAGGATCCCGCCGGCGACTTGCAAGCCCAGGGCAGCACCGGTGGCGCCCAGCGGAATGGCGCCGGCACCAGCGCCCAGCACGCCCACGCCGGCACCGATCACAGCACCGGTTAAAACGCTCCCGGCCACAATCATCGCCATTTGAGCGACGGCGTCGATCAAATCGTTAAGGACGCTGGATATGTCCAGGTCAGCGAAGCGTCGTCTCAAAAGATCGGCGGCTTCCCACTCGGCATGGATGAAAGCCGTCCTGATGCATTTAAGCCGACGCAGGTTAAACGCGAGAGAGGGAAGAGACTCGTTGTACGCGTTACGAAAGCTGGCGCCTGATTGATAGCCCATTGCATGGGTCAAGCGTGATTCTATGTCGAACCAGGAAGGCACTGACAATGCAAGCATTCACTGTCTCCAGCGTCCGCCCTGCCTGATATTTATTAAGTTGGAAGAAACCAACTAACTCACGATAAGGATTGGCAGATGTGCGGCTTAACGTTATTCGGTCGAGCAACTTACTGAGCCGAAGAAACTGCCGCCATAGGTAAACGCCGCAAAACAGTTAATTAGAACGTTCCTATAGTTCGCCATGAAATAAGTGTAAGAAAGGTACTACAGCGATGCACAATTATAGAGTTGCCTTATATAGGCCGTCGAACCTGAAACTTCACGCCGTTGGCATAAGTAACTTAGTTTTTCAGGATTGGATAATGCCGCGTGCCAGTTGACCCGCGGCGCCCCTCTAAACCATCCCACCCAGCTTCAGCTCACTCTTGAGGTACGCATAGTAAATCGGCCCCGCCACCACGCCTGGCAAGCCGAACGCGGCTTCAAACACCAGCATCGCCAGCAGCAATTCCCACGATTTGGCACTGATCTGCCCGCCGACGATGCGGGCATTGAGAAAATATTCGACCTTGTGGATCACGATCAGGTAGCCCAGCGCGGCCAATGCCACCCAGATCGACAGCGACAGCGCGACGATGGTGATCAGGGTGTTGGACATGAGGTTGCCGATCACCGGCAGCAGGCCGAGCAGGAAGGTCAGCACGATCAGGGTTTTGGTCAGGGGCAGGTGGATGCCGCACAGCGGCAGCACCACGGCCAGGAAGATCGCAGTGAAAGCGGTGTTGAGCGCAGCGATCTTGATCTGCGCGAAAACGATGTTGCGAAAGGCCTGCACCAGCAGGTGCAGGCGGTCGAACAGCGCGGCGGCCAGGGGTTTGCGTTTGGTCAGGTCGGGCACGCGCTGCAGGGCAATGATGGCGCCGAGTACCATGCCGATCAGCAGGGTGACAAACATGTGCGCAGCGTCTTTGCCCACCAGTTGCAGTTCGCTCAGGTGCTTGCTGAGCCAGTCGCCGATGGCCACGCGAAATTCGGCGGCGCTGGCGGGCAGGTAGGCGTCGAGGAACGGCGGCAACTGGCCGCGTGCACGGTCAACCACGCCCATGAATTTGTCGAGAGAGGCGCCGGGATTTTCCGCTTCGTGCAGCAGAAAACTGATGGCGCCGGCGAAGATCAGCGCCAGCACGCTGACGATCAGCGTGCCGAGCAACGCCACCGCCAGCCAGCGCGCGCGGCGACCCTCTATCAGCCGCTGCAGTTGGGGGGTGAGCATGTTGACCAGTTCATAGACCAACAGGCCTGCCAGCAGGCTGGGCAGCAATTTCAGCGGCAGCACCAGCAACAACCCGCCGAGAATAATGATGTAGCTGGCCAGCAATATCACGTGACGCTGAGAAAACGTTGGCATACAGCCTCAGAACGAACGGCGATAAAAGGATGGGCAGTCTGCCAGCCTTGAGGGAATCAAGCGAGGGGGATGCGATCAAGTGTGGGAGGGGGCTTGCTCCCGATGGCGGTCAGTCAGCCAGCACATCTTTTACCTGACATCCCGCTATCGGGGGCAAGCCCCCTCCCACACTCGATTGCCAGTGGCTACAAAAGCGTCGTCAGCCCTTGAGGCAGGTGCTCATGTAGGCCTTGCGCGCATCGCCGGCCAGCGCCTTGGTTTTTGCTGACGCGTTGCAGTCCTTCATCTTTTGCTGCTGCGGCGTGACAGCCTTGGCGTCATTGGCGGCCGGGGCCGACAGGCAGGTCTTCATAAAGGCCTTGCGCTCGTCGCCCTTGAGGGTCTTGGTAGTGGCTTCGGCGTTGCAGGTGGTCATCTTGTTTTGCTGGGCAGTGGCGGCAAAGCCTTGGGAACACAGCAAAAGTCCCATCATCAGCAAAGGAATACGCAGCATCTTCATGGAGTTTTCTCCCGGTTACCGCGCCGACGGGCACGGCCTTGGCAGAGTGTAGTCAAACCCTGTTACACCTTCCTGCGCGGACGGTGGATAATCCTCGCCCATCCATCTATACGGCGATGTTCATGCAATACGCGTATCCCCTGCTGGCCATTTTTATCTGGGCCGGCAACACCGTGATCAACAAATTGGCGGTGGGCTCGATCTTCCCGGCCGAAATCGGCTTTTACCGCTGGTTGCTGGCGGCGCTGCTGTTCACCCCGTTCATGCTTAAACCGGTGATTGCCCACTGGCCGTTAATCCGCCCTAACCTGGGCAAGGTCTTCGTGCTGGGCGTGCTGGGCATGGCGGTGTATCAGAGCCTGGCCTATTACGCAGCGACGCTGACCTCGGCGACCAACATGGGCATCATCCTGTCGCTGATGCCGTTGATGGCGCTGACTGCCACGATTATCAGCCTGGGCCAGCGCCTCACGTACGGCGCGCTTGCCGGGGCGGTGCTGTCGTTTGGCGGCGTGGTCGTGGTGGTGTCGTCCGGCAGCCTGGGCGCGCTGCTGCAACACGGGGTCAACCTGGGCGACGGCATGATGCTGGTGGCCACCCTGGCCTACGCGGTCTACAGCACCCTGCTGAAAAAATGGCAACTGCGCCTGCCGCCTTTGGTGTTGTTGTACTTGCAGGTGCTGGTGGCGGTGGTGGTGCTGTTTCCGCTGTTCCTGTTCTCGCCCAAAACAGGGTTGGGCTGGGCGAACATTCCACTGGTGCTGTACGCCTGTTTGCTGGCCTCGATGCTGGCGCCGCTGGCGTGGATGCATTCGGTGAAGACCCTGGGCCCGAGCCGCACAACGCTGTTTTTCAACCTGCTGCCGTTGATCACCGCGCTGATTGCAGCGGTGGTGTTGAAAGAAGAACTGGCGCTGTATCACCTGCTGGGCGGCTTGCTGACCCTGGGCGGGGTGATCCTGTCGGAGCGCTGGACGACACCGGTGAGCCAGAACCGTCAGCCAGGCCCTCGTGACACATCCGGTAAAATCCGATAAAACTTTTTGCCCTGGCCGCGACTCACAACCTGTAGCGATCACGCCGACAGAGCGTGGCGTACAACCGGATTAGCACCAGGAGATTGAGATGACCGAAGCAAACTTGACTGACGTTGCGACCCTGCGCAGCCGCGCCCGCCAGAACGTCGAAAACGGTGCCGTGACCGAAGGCTACAACGCCGACCGCGAAGAGATCATTCGCCTGCTCAACACATCGCTGGCCACTGAGCTGGTGTGCGTGCTGCGCTACAAGCGTCACTACTTCATGGCCAGCGGCATCAAGGCCTCCGTTGCCGCCGATGAATTCCTCGAGCACGCGACCCAGGAAGCCGAACACGCCGACAAACTTGCCGAGCGCATCGTGCAACTGGGCGGCGAGCCGGAGTTCAACCCTGACCTGCTGTCGAAAAACTCCCACGCGCAGTACGTGGCGGGTAATTCGCTGAAGGAAATGGTCTACGAAGACCTGGTGGCCGAGCGAATTGCCGTGGACAGCTACCGCGAAATCATCCAGTACATCGGCGACAAGGATCCAACCACCCGCCGTCTGTTTGAAGAGATTCTGGCTCAGGAAGAAGAGCATGCCGACGATATGGCGGACATTCTCGAAAGCCTGTAAGTCGTCGCACGAAAAAGTCGCACGAAAAAGAGGGGGGAGAGCCGGTTAAACGGCTCTCCCCTCTTTTTTTGCCACACCGAAAATAAACGGTGGGAGGGGGCTTGCTCCCTCCCCCATCGGACCATGCGCCGTCAGTTATTTAACGGTCTTGGGCGCCTTGCCTTCCTTCATCTGCTGCAGCAACGGCGCACACTCGTTGGGCTCGCCGCCGCTCGGCGCCACCAGCGCGAGCAGGCCGGCGGCCGGACCTGCGATGACGCCCAATGCCACCATCCCCGCGCCACGCAGGGCCAGCGGGATGGCTTTGACGCCAGCGTTAGGCTTGATAAACGGCCCGTTCACGTACAGCGGCGAGCGCAGCGAGAACAGACGGAAGCCCTTGGATTCCGGGGTGATCGTGAGATCAAGCTGCTCGGTGGCCATGTTCGCGGTGCCATCGATGTAGATGATGGCGTTCTCGGTATCGAACACGAACAGCCGGGTGGTCGCCAGGCCCGTCTTGATGCCGAAGTCCGCCGCCGCACAGTTGATCTTCACTTCCTTGTCGCCGAACAGGCGGCCAACCACGTAGTTACCCACGTTGAGCCCGGCGATCTCCATCAGCCCACGGCTGATGGCGCCGTCGTTGATCAGCATCTTCAGGTCACCGTTGGAACTGCCCAGCAAGGCTGCGACCGAGTTGCCGCGCCCCGCGATGTCGGCATCGCCGTTGAGTTCGCCAAAGCTGGTTTTCATCGGCTCAAAGGTCGGGAACAGCTGCTTGAGCTTGAAGTTGCGCGCGCTGAGTTTCGCGCGGCCTTCCATCGGCGTGATGCGGCCGTTGAGGCGAATCTGCGCATCGAGCTTGCCGCCGGCCACGCCGAAACGCAGCGGCTCCAGGCTCAGTTCGCCATCGTTGAGCACCACATGGGTGTAAAGGTCGGTGAAGGGCAGGTCGGCGCTGTGCACGATGCGCTTGCCGGTGAATTCCACATCGGCATCCATTTCACGCCAGCGCTGGGTACGGAACTCTTCCACTGGCAGCACCCGGGTGGCCGGCTGCTTGCTCGCACCGCCACGGGCCTTTTGCTTGGCGTTGGAGTCGGCGCCGATCAGCGGCGCAAGGTCGGTCATCAGCAACTGGTTGGACAACAGGGTGCCGCTGAGCTTGGGCCGTGGCTGGCTGGCGACGTAGGCCAGGTCGCCGTGGATATCGCTGTTGCCGATCTTGCCGTTGAAGTTTTCATAGCGGAACGACGCACCGCTGGCTTCATGCAGCTTGGCGATCAGGTGACCGTCGGTGGAATAGGCCGGCGAATCCGGCAGGGTCACGCCGGTGAGCGGGTAGAGGTTGCCCAGGCTCGCGCCAGCGAGTTTGAGGCGCAGGTCAAGCGCACCGAGGTTGAGCGGGTCGGTCAGGGTACCGGCCACGGCAATGCTGGTGTCGCCGATCTTGACCTGGGCTTGCAGGGGAAACGGTTTGGCCGCGTCCTGCAGGGCCAGCAGGCCGCCGATCTTGCCGCTGCCATCGAGTTTCTGCCCATGGTATTGGCCTTTTACCTTGAGGCCGAACGCGTAATCCTGCGGCGCAGCGCCTTTTTCCAGGGCCTTTTTGGCATCGGCGTCGCCGACGATTTCGGCAAAGGGAATCGGCTGGCCCAGCGGGTCAATGATCACATCGAGCTGGGTGTTGAGGGTCTGGTCGTCGAGGGTCACGTGGCCCTTGTCGAACTTGATGGCGCCGATGTCGACCACCCAGTTGGACGGCTCGGCGTCCGGGTCCTTGGGGTCGAACGTAAAGGTCCAGTTGGCGCGGCCATCGGCCAGGCGCTGCAACTGGGCACTCGGTTCGGTGAGGTCGATACGCGGAATCGCTACGCGCTGCGCCAGCAAGGCCAGCGGCGAAATGCGCAGCTCGACTTTTTTCAAGGTGACCATCTGCGGCTGCTTCGACCAGTCCGGGTTACCCAGGGTCAGGTCCTCGGCGATCACATGGGGCCACGGCACCCAGGCGCGCCAACCGCCTTCCTCGGGTTCGCGCTGCCACACCACCGCGAGGTTGCCATTAATGGCGAACGGACGATGCAGCTCTTCGGAGACTTTGGCATTGAGCGGCGGTTTGATGCGGTTCCAGTCGAAAAACACCAGGAACACCACGACCACGGCGATCAATACGGCGAAGCCGGCGCAGCACCAGGCGACGATTTTACGAGTGCGCGTCATTGCACAGAACTCCTGAACACGGATAGCTGGAATACAGCTCATAAGGGTACGACTGGCAAACCTCAGCAGGGTTTAACCCATTGATGGATTTAACCGCAGAACGCTTTTTTTCTGACCGGACCGACAGATTTCGCCTGCTCGCCTGCACCATTGCTACCCGCCATTGTGTCGAAAATACCCACTTGGGTGCAAAACCGCGTGCTTGAGAGGCCCGATCTAGAGCCCTCCGCTTGAACCATCAATTGTGTTGATTATTACCATTGCGTTTATGAACTTTTATATCGATATATCGAGAGTAGCATGAGTCCTGTACCCACTTTATCGCCCTCCCAAGGAGCAACCATCATGAAACGCCAAGTACTCGCTACCGTCCTGTTGTCTGTCCTGGCTTCCAGTGCCTTCGCCCTGCCAGCCGCCGAGCAGACTATCCCGCAACACCAGGCTCAGGCCGTTCAGTCCAGCCAGACTCTGGCCCGCAGCGGCTCGCAAGAAGATGAGAACCGCGACTACGCCAAAGGCGTTGCCGAAAACGGTTCGGAGCAAGCCAACAAACGCGCTTATACCGAAGGCCTGAGCGAAAACGGCCGTCACCGCCTGGAAGAAAAACGCCTGGCTGAAGGCGGCGCCGAGCAAGCCAACGAGCGTGCCTACACTGAAGGCGTTGCCGAAGGTGGTGCTGATCGCCTGCAAGACCTGCATCAAGCACAGAGCTGAGCCTGTGGTGGCCCAGACAGCTCGCTCCGACATCCGTAGGAGCGAGCTTGCTCGCCAACGTCACTAACGCCTGCCCCCCCTGACTTCACGCAACGCCCTCGCTTCATACCGCCAAGTTCGACGCCGGCAAAGCGCTTTTGCTAGAGTGCGTCGCTGTACTTGCCGACAAAGCTCACCCGCCATGCTGCCCCGTGCCGAACAGAAGCAACAGACCCGCCTCGCCCTGATGGACGCAGCCCGCCATCTGATGGAGTGCGGCCGTGGGTTCGGCAGCCTGAGCCTGCGCGAAGTGGCCAAAACCGCCGGGATCGTGCCTACCGGTTTCTATCGGCACTTTGCCGATATGGATCAGCTCGGGCTCGTGCTGGTCAGCGAGGTCGGCCAGACCTTTCGCGCCACCATTCGCCTGGTACGCCACAACGAATTCGTGATGGGCGGCATCATCGATGCCTCGGTGCGGATCTTTCTCGACGTGGTATCGGCCAACCGTTCGCAATTCCTGTTCCTGGCCCGCGAGCAATACGGCGGCTGCCTCGCCGTGCGTCAGGCCATCGCGGCCCTGCGCGAAGACATCACCCGCGACCTCGCCGCCGACCTCACCCGCATGCCCAAGCTGGCGCACCTGCAGGCCGACGGTTTGCACGTGATGGCCGACCTGATCGTCAAGAGCGTGTTCGCCACCCTGCCCGATATCATCGACCCGCCCGCCCACGCCCTGCCTGAACACCTCACGCCCCAGGCGAAAATCACCCAGCAGTTGCGCTTTATCTTTATTGGTCTCAAGCACTGGCAAGGCCTGGGCAGCACCGAATAGGCCGCCGGGCAAAAACGCCCTCATCCAGTGCCCTAGCACACGCAATGCACCACATTGAGTCACGCCCTGAACAAGCCGCCGCCCTATTCGGAGGCACAACGGCGCGCGCCGACAGGCAATTCCTACAACCCGCCCTGGGTTGGCAAGCCCCTTGCTCTAGCTCCGTTATCGCTCATAGCTGGAAGCCCTCTGATGCTGGTGATCCACCGCCGAATCGCCCCCCAGGCCCAATGGGCCGCCGAGCTGCTGCTCAACTTCGAAGCCCGCAGCAAAAGCCGTCTGCGCTGTTTCAGTGCCGACGGCGAAGACGTCGGCCTGTTTCTGGAGCGTGGTCAGCCACCGCTGCATGACGGCGAATACCTGCAGGCTGAAGACGGCCGGGTGGTACGCGTGTGCGCACGGCCAGAACAGCTGCTGCACGTCACCTGCAGCAGCGCGTTTGAACTGACACGCGCCGCCTACCACCTGGGCAACCGCCACGTGGCCCTGCAAGTCGGCGATGGCTGGTTGCGCCTGCTTGATGACTACGTGCTCAAGGCCATGCTTGAACAGTTGGGCGCGCAGGCCGAAACCATCGAGGCGCCGTTCCAGCCGGAACACGGTGCCTACGGCGGCGGCCATCATCACTCGCGCCATGGCGATGAAGACTTCAACTACCCGCCCAAACTGCATCAATTCGGCGTGCGTACATGAATCCAGCCTGGGCATTGCTGCGCCTGGCCAGTCCGCAATTGCCGATTGGCGGCTACAGCTATTCCCAGGGCCTGGAAATGGCCGTGGACAACGGCCGCGTGCCGGACGCCGCCAGCGCACGCCGCTGGATCAGCGACCAGTTGCTGCTTAACCTGGCGCGCTTCGAAGCGCCGCTGCTGCTCGCCCACTGCCGTGCCGCCGCTGTTGATGACTGGTCGCAGCTGGCGCACCTGTGCGAAGAGCACCGCGCCAGCCGTGAGACCCGCGAGCTGTACCAGGAGAGCCGGCAGATGGGCTACTCGCTGCAGCAACTGCTCAATGGCTTGCCCGAACTGGATGACGCGGCCCGAGACTTTCTCGCTCTGCGCGCCGAACCTCACCTGGCACTGGGCTGGGCCCTGGCCGCGCGCGCCTGGCACATCAGCCCCGACGACGCCCTCGCCGCCTGGCTGTGGAGCTGGCTGGAAAACCAGCTGGCGGTGCTGATGAAAACCCTGCCCCTCGGCCAGCAAGCCGCGCAGCGCCTGACCAGTGAACTGCTGCCGCTGCTGCAGCAGGCCCAGCAGGACGCCGCACGCATCGACCCCAACTCAACAGGCAGCGCCGCGTTCGGCCTGTCTCTGGCGTGCATGGCCCACGAGCGCCAATACAGCCGCCTGTTCCGTTCCTAAATTCCCTTGATGTGGAGAAGCACATGAACTCACAACCCCTGCGTGTCGGCATCGGCGGCCCGGTGGGCTCCGGCAAGACCGCCCTCACCCTGGCCCTGTGCCTGGCGCTGCGCGATCGCTACAACCTGGCCGTGGTCACCAACGATATTTATACCCGCGAAGACGCCGACTTTTTGGTGCGCAACCAGGCCCTGGCGCCGGAGCGCATCATCGGTGTGGAAACCGGCGGCTGCCCGCACACGGCGATCCGCGAAGACGCCTCGATCAACCTCGAAGCGGTCGACCAGCTCAACCGGCGCTTTCCCGGCCTGGACCTGATCCTGGTGGAGTCCGGCGGCGACAACCTGTCGGCCACCTTCAGCCCGGAACTGTCAGACCTGACTATCTACGTGATCGATGTGTCGGCCGGCGACAAGCTGCCGCGCAAGGGCGGGCCCGGTATTTGCAAATCCGACCTGCTGGTGATCAACAAGATCGACCTGGCGCCGCTGGTGGGCGCCTCGCTGGAGCTGATGAACAGCGACACCCAGCGCATGCGCAACGGTAAACCTTTTGTGTTCAGCAACCAGAAAACCGGCGTCGGCCTGGACGAGATCGTCGCCTTCATCGAACGCCAGGGCCTGCTGACCGCCGCCTGATCAACCCATTACGGAGCCTGTTTATGAGCCTCAACAAACTGTTCGCCGCCGCCGCACTGCTGCTGGCCCCTGCCCTGGCCTTCGCCCATCCGGGCCATGGCGACAACGGCCTGGTGGCCGGCATCAGCCATCCTCTGGGCGGCATCGACCACTTGCTGGCCATGCTCGCGGTGGGCCTGTGGGCCGCCCAGCAAAAAGGCGCGGCACGCTGGGCGCTGCCGTGCACCTTCGTCGGCACCATGCTGATCGGCGGCGTGCTGGGGTTTGAAGGCCTGGCATTGCCGGCGCTGGAAAGCGGCATCGCTGCCTCGGTGCTTGCACTGGGCCTGGCGGTGGCGCTGGCGGTGCGTCCGCCGCTGTTTGTGGCAGTGGGCGCGACGGCGCTGTTTGCGCTGTTCCACGGCGTGGCGCATGGTCTGGAACTGCCGGAGATGTCCAGCCCCTGGGCGTATGCGGCGGGGTTTGTCGGTGCGACGGCCCTGTTGCATGCCGCCGGTTATGCCGTGGTGCGCGTGCTGCCGGCCGCGGCGGCGCCGTTGGTGCGGGTGGCTGGGGCGGCTTCGGCGGCGACTGGCGTGTGGTTGCTCGCGGGCTGATTTCGGCACCTGTGCCGGCCCCATCGCAGACAAGCCAGCGCCCACATTTGAGCGGATTCGCCATTCAAAAATGTGGCAGCGGGCTTGCCCGCGATAACGGTGGCGCAGACACCACCGCACCCAAGCCTGCTACCATGCGCGCCTACACCCCTGCCGTGACGACGCCAGCCGATGCCCAGCGCTTCCCAACCGCTTTTGAATACCGTGCTCAGCCATTTCCATGATCTGATCGTGCCACTCTGGCAAGGCCCGGGCTGGAATGCCGAGCTGGCGCTGCCTTACGAGGCACTGGACGCCGATCACCAGCCCTTGCCGCCCCAGCGCTACCGCGCCATGGCCTGCGCCCGTCAGTTGTACCTGTTTGCCAGCCTGATCGGCGAGCCCGAGGCCGGTTTTGCGCACGCGCGCGCAGCTGCGCTGTTCCGCTCCCTGCAACAGCACTTCCATGACGCCGAACATGGCGGCTGGTTCTACAGCATCGACCCGGCGGGCCAACCGCTGGATACGCGCAAAGACCTCTACACCCACGCCTTCATCATCTTCGCCTGCGCCCATTACTCGGCCAAGGTGCGCGAGCCGCTGGTGGCGTCGGTCCTCGATGCCGCGCTCGAAGTGGTCGCCCAGCGGTTCGCCAGCGGTGACGGCCTGTACGACGCGGTGCTGGAGCGCGACTGGTCGTCACTCTCGTCCGGCCCGCTGCAAAACCCGTTGATGCACCTGGCCGAAGCGTTCCTCGCCACCCTGGCGGTGCGTGAAGACGCACACGTGCAAACCGCCCTGCTGAACCTGGCGACGGCCATGCAGCAGCGCTTCATCGACACGGGGCACGGCGTGATGCTGGAAAAGCCGCTGGGCGCTGTGGACAACTGGTTCGAGCCGGGCCATCAGTTCGAATGGTTCTTCCTGCTCGACTCATCCGAGGTGCTGCGCGGCACGCCGCTGCATGCATCGCTCAGCCGGGCGTTTGTCTACGCCGAGCAAAAGGGTGTGGATAAGCTGAGCGGCGCCGTGAGCGGCATGCTCGACCTAGACGGCAATGTGCGTGACGGCACTCAGCGTATCTGGGCCCAGGCCGAATACCTGCGCGCGCTGACGTTGCGGCCGGGCAGCGAAGCAGTGTTGCAGCGCCAATTGCTGGCGTTGCAAGACCATTTCCTGCATGCAAAAGGCTGGCATGAATGCCTGGATGCCAAGGGTGTCGTGAGCCGACGGGATATGCCGTCGACCACCCCTTATCATTTGGCGACTTGCTATCAGGGGCTGATCAAGCATCTGCGCTGACCTTTCGGGCCTCATCGGGGGCAAGCCCTAATGCCAGTCAGTTAAGCGCAGCTCCCCTATGGGAGCGGCGGTGCGACGATTCGACTTGCCCGCGAAAGCGGTGGGTCAGTCAACATCAATGTTTGCTGGGCCGACGCCATCGGGAGCAAGCCCCCTCCCACATTTTGTACAGAGTTCGCAAACCATTCCGGTCGGCTCTCAGGCCGCCGCGCTCTTGATCTTGATCTTGATCTTAGGCGCCCCGTCAAACACGCTGGCTTAACTGAACGGCATTAGGGCAAGCCCCCTCTCACACTTGACTGTGCTGAATGTGGGAGCTGGCTTGCCTGCGATTGCCTCACCGCGGTCTAACCGGCCTCATGCAATCCACTTGCGATCCCCGGTAAAGCTGATCGTCAGCCAGCGCGCCGCATCCGGCGTGCCGAGCCCTGTGGATATCTCTTCGCGCAGCCTGTCGAAGGTGGCCACGTTCTCCACCGGGTAATCCGCCGGCAACACCACATGAATTTCGATAAACCGCGCGCGCCCGTGCTTTTGCACGTAGGACACGTAGTCGTCGAAACCATGCCGGGCCTTGGCCGCGTCCATCACTTCACGCACCTTGTCGTCCAAGTGATCCGGAGCGATCCCCAGCACCTCGCGCAACGCCGGACGCAGGATCTTGAAGGCCGGCGCCAGCATGCTCAGGGCCAGCAGGATCAGGATGGCCGGGTCGACATACACGGCCCACTCGCCATAGCCCCGGGACTTGAGCAACAGCGCGGCGAGGAAACTGAACAGCAAGCCTATCGACAGCATCGCGTCCACCAGCCAGCTGATGTTGTCGAACTGGATCAGCGATGATTTGAGCGTGCGATTGCGGTAGCGCACATAGAAGAAGTAAGCGAACTCGACGACGGTAAACACCGCTGCATAGATGATCACCAGCCCCAACTCGATCTCGCGCCCGCCGTTGATAATGCCGAAGACCCCGTTGAGGAATGCATAGAGGGCGATCAGCAGCAGGAAACTGCCTTCGATCAACAACACCATCGGCTCCAGATGCCAATAGCCGAACTGGAAACGCTCGTTGCTTTTCCTGGCGATCAGCTTGGCCGTGATCAGCATCAACACCTTGATGGCGGTGGCGATCAGCGAGAAGAAGCCGTCGAACAGAATGGACTGGGCGCCGGATATCACACCCGTGACAATCCCGGCGATCGCGACCGCGAACATCAGAATCGTCGATTGTTTGAGCAGTGCCTGCTCACCTCGGTTACTCACATTTCCTCCCGTCAAAACCTTTGAACCGCCGGGTGCGGTGGGGTTTTCAGGGTGGGAGTGTACCTTATGGCCTGTTTTGGCCGATTTGACGCCATCGGGGGCAAGCCCGCTCCCACAGGGGACTGAGTTCTCACATTCAGACGTGTGAACACCGTCAAGTGTGGGAGGGGGCTTGCTCCCGATGGCAACGACCCGGTTTAAAGCCTTACTTACCGCCCCGTTCAATCGCAAACCCAGCCCAGGTCTGGCTCACCGGCATCAGCTCCAGGCGGTTGATGTTGACGTGCGCCGGGGTGTTCATCACCCAGAAGATCGTGTCGGCGATGTCCTGCGGCTGGATCGGCTCGGCGCCGGCGTAGGTGGCGTCATAGCGCGCCTGGTCACCACCGAAGCGCACCAGCGAAAACTCGCTCTCACACAAGCCCGGCTCGATGTTGGTCACGCGCACGCCGGTGCCCTGCAGGTCGCAACGCAGGTTCAGCGAGAACTGCTTCACGAACGCCTTGGACGCGCCATACACGTGGCTGCCGGGGTAAGGGTAGTTGCCGGCGATGGAGCCCAGGTTGATGATGCCCGCGCCTCGCCCATGGGCAATCAGGCGCGGCAGCAGCAGGTTGGTGGTGGTCAGCAGGCCCTTGATGTTGGTGTCGACCATGGTCTCCCAATCGTCGAGGCTGCACTTGGGCGCAGGGTCGGTGCCCACGGCCAGGCCGGCGTTGTTGATCAGCCCGCGCAGGGTCGCGAACGACGGCGGCAGGTTGCCGATGGCCTCTTCCATGCCCTTGCGGTCACGCACGTCCACCACCAGGCCGTGTACTTCGGTCTGCTTGGAAAGCTCTTCGACCAGCGCATTCAAGCGTTCGGCACGGCGACCGGTGAGCACCAGTTTCCAGCCGGCCTCGGCAAAACGATGGGCACAGGCTTCGCCGAAACCTGAGGTGGCGCCAGTAATAAACAACGTGTCGGACATGGTGGTCTCCTTGCGAACATCGGGAAAAAGTTGCCAGCAGAATGCCCGTACGCGGCGCTTGCGGCAACCGCCAGGCAGACCAACTGATCATTTTTTGATCGATTTATTCAACGCCTTATGAACCGTGGCTTGCAGCCATATGCGCGCAGGTTATCCACAACTGCGCCCACAGTCTTTGGGGGCAAGTCGAAAAGGCTCCAGGCCGCTGTACACAAGGCCCGCAGGCGATTTTAGAAAGTTTTTTGCTTGACCTGGACCGGGCCGTATGTAGGCCTGGGTGAAAAGGCAAAAACCGAACGATGGCTCCAGGCCAGTTAATCCGGCCCCTACGGAGGTCTTTCCAGAGTTTAGTCACAGACTTATCCACAGGCTGATCCGACATCAATCGGTCATATACCTGTGTCTTTAAACAGGTTGACAAACCCCTCGACAGGCCACGAAAAAACCGCTGATCAATAAACGACCACCGCGCTGAAAGCCACGGCGTTAAAGGCTTTCAGCCAGCTACACCCACGTTACCCACAGCCGGTTCCACAGCGAATGGGGACAAGTCAAAACTGTGACAAAACAGGGATTTGCGGCGGCTATATGTCGCGGTTTGGAGGGCGGCTGGATTTGTTTTCCACAATTTCGAAAGGGGTCTTGCGGACCACACAAAACCCGTGTGGGAGGGAGCAAGCCCCTCCCACAGCGATCAGTGCCCGCCGAGGTAGGCGCTGCGCACGTCCTCGTTCACCAGCAACTCCTTGCCGGTGCCCGTCAGGCGAATCTCGCCGTTAACCATCACATACGCGCGGTCGGACAGGCGCAGCGCGTGGTTGGCGTTCTGTTCCACCAGAAAGATGGTCATGCCGGTGGCCGCCAGCTCGCGCAGCGTGGAGAAGATCTGCTTCACCACAATCGGTGCCAGGCCCAGGCTCGGTTCGTCCAGCAGCAGCAGCTTGGGCCGGCTCATCAGCGCACGGGCGATGGCGAGCATTTGCTGCTCGCCGCCGGACATGGTCATGGCGCGCTGGTTGCGCCGCTCCTTGAGCCGTGGGAACAGCTCGAACATGCGCTGCATGTCTTCCTGCGCGAACTTGTCGCCGATCGGGATGGTGCCCATCAACAGGTTTTCCTCGACCGTCATGTCGGGGAACACCCGCCGCCCTTCCGGCGACTGTGCGATGCCATTGGAGGCGATGTAGTGGGACGACTTGTGGGTAATGTCGACGCCGTTGTACAGAATCTGCCCGGATTCTGCCCGTGGCTGGCCGAAGATCGACATCAGCAGCGTGGACTTACCCGCGCCGTTGGAGCCGATCAGGCTCACGGTTTCGCCTTCGTTGATGTGCAGCGAGACTTTTTTCAGGGCCTGGATCGGGCCGTAGAACACATCCAGGTCCTTCATTTCGAGGATAGGCCCGCTCATACCAGCTCCTCTTCGTCGGCGCCCAGGTAGGCGGCAATCACTTTCGGGTCGTTGCGGATCGCTTCCGGCCCGCCTTCAGCGATCACGTTGCCGTGGTCGAGCACCACGATGTGGTCGGAAATACTCATCACCATGCCCATGTCGTGTTCGATCAGCACCACGGTGAGGTCGTGTTCGTCGCGCAGCAGGCGAATCATCGCGCTGAGGGCTTCGGTTTCCTGCGGGTTGAGGCCGGCGGCCGGTTCGTCCAGGCAGATGATCTGCGGCCGCGTGCACATGGCGCGGGCGATCTCCAGGCGGCGCTGCTGGCCATAGGAGAGTTCGCCGGCGAGGCGATTGGCGCAGTCCACCAGGTCGACCACTTCCAGCCAGTAGAAGGCGTGGTCGAGCGCATCGCTCTCGGCCTTGCGGTAGCCCCTGGTGTTGAGGATGCCCGCGAGCATGTTGCGGTTGACCCACATGTGCTGGGCCACCAGCAGGTTTTCCAGCACCGACATTTCCTTGAACAGGCGAATGTTCTGGAACGTACGGGCCAGGCCTGCGCGGTTGACCAGGTGGGTGCCGCCGAACATCTTGTAATACACACGGCTGAAGAAGCTTTTGGGCGACACGAAGTCGACGGCCTTGAAGCGTTCGCCGAGCAGTTGGATCACGTTGGTCTGCTTGCCGCGGATGTTGAGCTGGATCTTGCCGCCACTGGCCTTGTAGAAGCCGGTGAGGCAGTTGAACACGGTGGTCTTGCCGGCGCCATTGGGGCCGATCAGGGCGAAGATCGAGTTGCGTTCGACCTTGAGGCTCACATCGCTCAAGGCCTTGATGCCACCGAAGTGCATCATCAGGTGTTCCACGGACAGAACGACTTCCTTGCTCATGGCGCCACTCCTTTGCGTGGGGTCACACCGGTTCGGCTGATGCGGATCAACCCGCGTGGTCGCCAGATCATCATCACCACCATCAACACGCCAAACAGCAGCACGCGGTATTCCGAGAAGCTGCGCAGCAACTCAGGCGCCACGGTCAATACGAACGCCGCGATCACCACGCCCACCGTCGAACCCATGCCGCCCAGTACCACGATGGCGAGGATCAGCGCCGACTCGAAGAAGGTGAACGACGACGGGTTCACAAAGCCCTGATAGCTGGCAAAGAACACCCCGGCCAGGCCGGCAGTCGATGCACCGATGGTGAACGCTGAAAGCTTGACCAGCACATGGTTCAGGCCCATGGAGCGGCAGGCGATCTCATCTTCACGCAGGGCTTCCCAGGCGCGGCCGACCGGCATGCGGGTCAGGCGGTGCTTGATGTAGAGCACGGCCAGCACCACCAGGAACAGCACGATGTAGATGAACAGGAATTTGATATTGGGGTTGTAGTCAATGCCGAAAAATTCGTGGAAGGGTATCCCGCCGTCCTTCGCGCGCCGGCCGAACTCCAGGCCCAGGAAGGTCGGCGACGGCACGGGCATGCCGTTCGGCCCGCCGGTAAACGACAGCCAGTTGTTGAGCACCAGGCGGATGATTTCACCGAAGCCAAGCGTCACGATGGCCAGGTAGTCACCGTGCATTCGCAGCACCGGGAAGCCGAGTATGCACCCCGCTAACGCCGCCGCGATGGCCGCCAACGGCAGCACCGTCCAGAAGCCCAGGCCGAGGTATTGATAACCCAATGCCAGGCCGTAGGCACCGATGGCGTAGAACGCCACGTAACCGAGGTCGAGCAGACCGGCCAGGCCGACCACAATGTTCAGGCCCAGGCCGAGCAGCACGTAGATCAGTCCGAGGATCACCACGGTGAGCAGGTACTTGTTGGCGAAGATCGGGAACACGATGGCGATCACGATCAGCGCCGGGATGATCCAGCGCAGCCGCGATTTATAGTCCGGCGCCCGCACGTGCACGCCGGAGCCGCTGCTTTCGAAGCCCTGCAGGATCTTCAGGCCTCTGGGGGTTTGCAGGAACAGGCTCATGGCAAAGCGGCCGACCATCACGATGGCCACCAGCAGGCCCACGCGGGCCGGTTCCAGATTGAAGCTGTAGCCGTCGAGGACCACGCCGACGATCGGACCGAACACGATCAACGAAATCAGCCCGGCAAGGATCGTATCGATCACACTTTTCTTGATATCGATAGGTTTGGCAGCAGACATGTTTACACCTTAGCCACGAGTGGGCGACCCAGCAGGCCCTGGGGACGGAAAATCAGAATCACCACCAGCAGGGAGAAACTGAACACGTCTTTGTAGTCGGAGTTGATCAACCCGGAGAACAGCGACTCGGAAATCCCCAGGATGATCCCGCCGAGCATCGCCCCAGGCAGGGAGCCGATGCCGCCGAGCACCGCTGCGGTAAATGCCTTGATGCCGATGATGAAGCCGGCATAGAAGTCGAAGGTGCCGTAGTTGAGGGTGATCAGCACGCCGGCCAACGCAGCCATGGCGGCACCGATGACGAAGACATAGGAGATCACGCGGTCGGTGTTGATACCGAGGATCGAGGCCATCTTGCGGTCTTGCTGCGTCGCGCGGCACATGCGGCCCAGCTTGGTGTACTTGATGATGTAGGTGAGCAGGGCCATGCCGGCAAACGCCGCCACGAGAATGAACACTTTGGTGTAGGTGAGTTGCACGAACCCGCTGCCGATATCGACGCGCCAGGCGCCGGCCAGCAGGGTCGGGATGCCTTGTTGCTTGGCGCCCTGGGCGATCTGTGCGTAGTTCTGCAGGATCAGCGAAATCCCGATGGCGCTGATCAGCGGGGCCAGTCGGGTGGAGTTGCGCAGCGGTTTGTAGGCAACCCGTTCGATCACCCAGCCGTACACGCCGGTGACGACCACGGTGAAGATCAGGGTGCCGAGAATGAGCAGCGGGAAGGATTCGATGCCGAAGTAAGCCAGCAGTGCCAGACTGATCGCCGCGAGGTACGCGGAGATCATATAAACCTCGCCGTGGGCGAAGTTGATCATGCCAATGATGCCGTAGACCATTGTGTAGCCGATGGCGATCAGGCCGTAGACCGACCCGAGGGTCAGGCCGTTGACCAGTTGCTGCAGGAAAATACCATCCATAACGCAAATCTCACGCGGTGAGCACCTGCACACCGGGTGGGTGTGCGGCGCTTCTGGAGGAAAAAACAGATCTCGATAACAGCCCCATCTCCTGTGGGAGGGGGCTTGCTCCCGATGACGCTGGGTCAGTCATGCAGGTGTTGCCTGACATACCGCTATCGGGAGCAAGCCCCCCCCACAGTGGAGCTGTGGTGCTCAGGCTTACTTCTGTTTTTCCAGCTGGTGATATTTGCCGTCTTTATCCCACTGGTAAACCACGTAGTCGGAGATTTTCAGGTCGCCCTTGGAGTCCCAGGCTTTTTCGCCCATGACGGTTTTTACCGGGTGAGCCTTGAGCCACTTGGCAGCGTCTTCGCCCTTGTTGGACTTGGCGCCATTGAAGCCGGCCGCCAGCGCCTGGACCGACGCGTAGGCGTACAGGGTGTAGCCTTCCGGCTCGTAGCCGCTCTTCTGGAACTCTTCCACGACGGTCTTGCTGTCCGGCAGTTTGCGCGGGTCGGCACCGAAGGTCATGTACACGCCGTCCACGTACTGCTTGCCGCCGGCGGTGGCGACCAGTTCGTCGGTGACGATGCCGTCATCGGACATGAACTTGACGTCCTTGAGGCCCGCTTCACGGATCTGGCGCACCAGAGGGCCGGCTTCGGGGTGCAGGCCGCCGAAGTACACGACGTCGGCGCCGGTGGAGCGAATTTTGGTGACCAGGGCGCTGAAGTCCTTCTCGCCACGGGTGAGGCCTTCTTCCAGCACCGGCTTGACGCCGCGCTTGGTCAACTGGGCAGCGGTGGCGTCGGCCAGGCCTTTGCCGTAGGTGTCCTTGTCGTTGATGACCGCGACTTTCTTGCCCTTGAGCACATCGACGATGTAGTCGCCGGCGACGACGCCCTGCTGGTCGTCACGCCCGCACATGCGGAACATCGCGCCCAGGCCACGTTCGGTGACTTGCGGGTTGGTGGAGCCCGGCGTGATCGCAATGATGCCGGCCTCGTCATACACCTCGGACGCCGGGATGGTGTTGGAGGAGCAGAAGTGCCCGACCACGCCGATCACTTTGTCCTGGTCGGCCAGGCGGTTGGCCACGGCCACGGCCTGTTTGGGCTCGCATGCGTCATCGCCAGCCACCAGCACGATTTTTTCGCCGTTGATGCCGCCGGCCTTGTTGATCACATCGGCCGCCGCCTGGGCACCTTTCATGTACTGCTCACCGAAAGCGGCGTTGGCGCCCGTCATCGGGCCCGCCACGCCGATTTTCACATCAGCTTGAACAAACGTAGAAACACCCAGCGCCGCTGCAACGGCGAGGGCCAGAAAACCTTTCTTGTAAAACGTCTGGGACATGAGTGGTGCTCCGTATTTTTGATTTTAGGCACGACGACTTGCATTCCATCCTTTCACCGAAAGCTCAGAGCAAGCCGCGTGCCATTACTTTTTTATTCTTCAAAAAGACACCGTGTCATTGTTATTGCAGGCGTTTCGGCGCCGCTTGCCAGTACGTGCAACCCTCTTGCTGGCATAGGTGCAACCAGCAGGCAAAAAAAGTACAACCCTACCCGGTGGCACCTGCAACCGGACCCGCAAACGACAGCGCCTGCACCTGTAACAACAGGCGTAACGGAACTGCACATTTACAGTGCGCGATTGCTACGACTTGCACCAATACAGATGGGAAGCCTGCCAGGAAGAGGTAGGCTCTTAAACGCCAGGTCGCTGTTCAGATCACGATTCGCAAGCATTGCCCGGCGTGATACAGCGAGAATCCCGCTTCATACAGACAGCTGCGCACGCCCACGCCGGTCAGGGGCTGCATCGGCGCAAACGGAATCGGCAAGGCCTGGGGATTCTGGTGACACAGGTAATCGGCAAACGCCTTGCCGACCACACTGCCGGTGGTGACGCCGCGCCCGTTATAGCCGGTGACGGCGACCAGGCCCGGCGCCGGTTCGAACAGGCGCATCAGGTGATCCGGGGTAAACGCGATGCAGCCGGTCCAGGTGTATTCCCACTGCACCGATTTGAGGTACGGGAAGTAATGCTGTTGCACCCGATCAGCCCACGCCTTGAGGAACCAGCCCGGCTTCTGATTGCCGTTGCCCAGGCTACCGAGCAACAGGCGGCCATCGGCATCGCGGCGAATGCTGCTGAGCACCTGACGGGTGTCCCATGACCCCTGGCCGCCGGGGAGGATTTGCCGGGCGGCGTCATCGGTGAGCGGCGCGGAGGCGACCTGATAGTAATAACCGGGGAAAAAATTGCGCCGCAACTCGGTCCATTCGCCTTCGGTGTAGGCATTGGAGGCGATCACCACCTGGGCCGCCTGTACCGAACCCTGGGCCGTCTGCACCGACCAGTTCGCGCCCTGGCGTTCCAATTGCGTCACCGGGGAATGGTCGAACATCTGCCCGCCCAGGCCGGCCGCGGCATTCGCCAGCCCCGTGGTGTACGCCATCGGGTTCAACGTGCCGGCGCGCTTGTCGAGCAGGGCGGCGTAAATTTTGCGGGTGCCGGTGGCCTGTTCACAGGCCTGACCGGTCAGCAGCTCGACCGGCGCGCCACGGCGCTTCCACTGTTCTTCACGACTGCGCAAATCCGCCTCGCCCCGGGCGTTGTGCGCCATGTGCAAGGTGCCCTCGCGGCGCAATTGGCAATCGATGTTGTATGTGTCGACCAGGCTGAACACCAGCGACGGCGCCGCACCCAGCATACGGTTGAGCTGGCTGCCCACCGCTTCGCCAAAACCGGCTTCGATCTCGTCCGGCGGGATCCACAGGCCCGCATTCACCAGCCCGACGTTACGCCCCGAGCCGCCGTGGCCGGTGCGATGGGCTTCGAGCACGGCGACGCTTTTACCCTGCTCCAGCAGGTGAATGGCTGCCGACAACCCGGTGATGCCGGCGCCGATCACGCACACATCCACCTTGACCTCGCCCTTGAGCGCGGCGCGGTCGGGCCGGCCGGGGGTGAGGTGTTCCCACAAACATGCTTCGCGCAGTGCCATTGCCAGACTCCGATGAGACCCAACAAACAACCATTCTTGATGTGCAAATGCGATCAACTGTGGGAGCAAGCCCCCTCCCACATTGACCGCGCTCCGCCTTGGGGAATCAGTCGAAGGTAATGCCCTGCGCCAGCGGCAGCTCCAGCGAGTAGTTCACGGTGTTGGTCTGGCGACGCATGTACCCGCGCCAGGCATCCGAACCCGATTCACGCCCGCCGCCCGTTTCTTTCTCGCCGCCGAACGCGCCGCCGATCTCCGCGCCGCTCGGGCCGATGTTGACGTTGGCGATGCCACAGTCGCTGCCCACCGCCGACATGAATTGCTCGGCTTCGCGCACATCAAGGGTGAAGATGCACGACGACAGGCCCTGGGGCACCGCGTTGTTCAGGCGCAGGGCTTCGGCAAAGTCACTGTAGCCGACCACATAAAGGATCGGCGCGAAGGTTTCGGTGCACACCACGTCGCTCTGCTCAGGCATTTCCACAATGGCCGGGGACACGTAGTACGCATTGGGGAATTTGTCCTGCAACTGGCGCTGGCCGCCGAACACCTTGCCGCCTTCGCTCAACGCCTGTTCCAGGGCGTCCTGCATGGCATCGAAACCATGTTTGTCGATCAGCGGGCCGATCAGGTTGCCTTCCAGCGGGTGGCCGATGCGCACCTTGGCATAGGCGGCCTTGAGGCGGGTGACGATTTCCTCCTTGACCGACTCATGGGCGATCAGGCGGCGCAGGGTGGTGCAACGCTGGCCGGCGGTGCCGACGGCGCTGAACAGGATGGCGCGCACCGCCATGTCCAGGTCGGCGCTGGGGCCGAGGATCATCGCGTTGTTGCCGCCCAGCTCGAGGATGCTGCGGGCAAAGCGTGCGGCGACCTTCGGCGCCACTTCGCGGCCCATGCGGGTGCTGCCGGTGGCGCTGATCAGCGCCACGCGTGGGTCATCCACCAGCGCGGCGCCCGCATCGCGACCACCGATGATCACCTGGCAGAGGTACTCCGGAGCGCCGTCGAAGGTCTTCAGCACGCGCTCGAACAATGCCTGGCAGGCCAGGGCGGTGAGCGGGGTCTTTTCCGACGGTTTCCAGATCACCGCATTGCCGCACACCAGCGCCAGGGCGGTGTTCCACGCCCACACGGCCACCGGAAAGTTGAACGCACTGATCACGCCGACCACGCCCAGCGGGTGCCAGGTTTCACGCATGTGGTGGCCGGGACGCTCGGAGGCGATGGTCAGCCCGTAGAGCTGACGCGAAAGGCCGACGGCGAAGTCGCAGATGTCGATCATCTCCTGCACTTCGCCCAGGCCTTCCTGGGTGATCTTGCCGGCTTCCCAGGACACGAGTTCGCCCAGGTCGGCCTTGTATTGGCGCAGCACATCACCAAACTGGCGCACCAGTTCGCCGCGACGCGGTGCCGGCACGTTGCGCCAGGCGTCGAATGCATGCTCGGCGCGACTGACCTGTTGCTCCACCTCGGCGGCACCCTCCCAGTGCACACTGCCGATCAGGCTGCCATCAATCGGCGAATGCACGGGCTGTTTACCCGCCTGGTACAGCGCCGGGCTCACCCCGAGACGATCAAGCAATGCGGCAACCATGGGTCACTCCTTCAATCTGCACACAAAAAATCGCGCCGCCACACGCACGGCAATTCAGGGCCTATTTGTAGCTGGCCCAAGACTTGCCAACAAACGACGATTAGGCGAGATATCATTCCGTTTATTCATGCAAAGAATAAAAAGAGGCGTGCCGTGCTGAACAAACGCTATTTGCCCTCGATCACCGCCCTGCAGTGCTTCGAAGCGGCCACCCGCCACCTGAGCTTCACCCGCGCCGCCGAGGAACTCAACCTCACGCAAAGCGCGGTGAGCAAGCAGGTGGCGCAGTTGGAAGAGTTGCTGCAACACCTGTTGTTTCGCCGGGTGCGCCGCCGCTTGCAGATGACCCCGGCGGGGGATCTTTACCTGGTGGAAGTGCGCAAGATCCTCACGCAGGTGGAGATGTCCACCCACTACCTACGCTCCTACGGCGGCGAGACCGAAGTGCTGCGCGTGTCCACGCCCTACACCTTCGGCGCGCGCTGGCTGGTGCCGCGCCTCAAGGGCTGGCGTTTGCGTCACCCGCAGATTCATCTGGACCTGTGCAACGAGCAGGAACCGGACGAACTGCTGCAAGGCAAGGCCGATATGGCTTTCTACTTCGGCCAGGGCTCGCGGCCCGGCACCGAGAGCCTGAAGCTGTTCAGCGAGGAACTGGTGCCGGTGTGCGCCCCGGAAAGCCTGCCCGCGACGCCGTTCACCGACCCCACACAATTGAGCGACCTGGTGCTGCTGCAAAACGCCTCACGCCCGCAGGGCTGGCATGACTGGTTCGCCGATCAGGGCCTTCATACCGAACACGGCTATCACGGGCCACGTTTTGACACCTTCTACATGTGCATTCGTGCCGCGCAGGTCGGTTGTGGCGTGGCCTTGTTGCCGAGGTTTCTGGTGGAAGAGGAACTGGCCGAGGGCAAGCTGGTAATTCCCTGGCAGCATGCGATGCCCAGCCAGGATGCGTATTACCTGGCGTATCCGGAGCATTCGGCAGAGGTGCCCAAGGTGCGCGAATTTGTGAAGTGGATGATGGAGCAAGTCATTTAGTGCGTGGAATACCGCTATCGGGAGCAAGCCCCCTCCCACACTTGACCGGGTTGGCACATGAGTACGCGGTCAACTGTGGGAGGGGGCTTGCTCCCGATAGCGCCAGTGGCCTCAGCAAAAAAAATCGCTGGCAAAACCCCACAGGTCTATGCGCCACTAGCACCATCCCTTAATAGTGCGTAAAGGCCGGCCCATCGCCGACCCGTCTGGAGATTCCCGTTATGAGCGAGAGTGTGTTTGCCGATCGCATCGTGCAGAACCTGCTCGACACCGACTTCTACAAGCTGACCATGATGCAGGCGGTGCTGCACAACTACCCGAACGTGGACGTTGAATGGGAGTTTCGTTGCCGCAACAGCGAGGACCTGCGTCCGTACCTGGCGGAAATCCGCTACCAGATCGAGCGCCTCGCCGAGCTGAGCCTGAGCCCCGACCAACTGGGCTTTCTGGAACGCATCAGTTTCATGAAGCCGGACTTTTTGCGCTTCCTCGGGCTGTTCCGCTTCAACCTGCGCTACGTGCAGACCGGTATCGAAAACGGCGAGCTGTTTATCCGCCTGCGCGGGCCGTGGCTGCATGTGATCCTGTTTGAAGTGCCGATGCTGGCGATTGTCAGCGAAGTGCGTAACCGCTACCGCTACCAGAGCGTGATCCTCGAACAGGCGCGCGAGCAGCTGTATCGCAAGTTCGACTGGCTGACCGCCCATGCGAGCAGCGAGGAGCTGGCGGAGCTGCAAGTGGCGGATTTCGGCACGCGCCGACGCTTTTCCTACCGCGTGCAGGAAGAAGTGGTGAGCGTGCTCAAGCACGATTTCCCCGGGCGCTTCGTGGGCACCAGCAACGTGCACCTGGCCCGCGAATTCGACATGAAGCCGCTGGGCACCATGGCCCACGAGTGGATCATGGCCCACCAGCAACTCGGCCCGCGCCTGATCGACAGCCAGATCGCCGCGCTCGACTGCTGGGTGCGCGAATACCGTGGCCTGCTCGGCATCGCCCTGACCGACTGCATCACCACCGACGCGTTCCTCGGCGACTTCGATCTGTACTTCGCCAAGCTGTTCGACGGCCTGCGCCACGACTCCGGCGACCCGGTGCAATGGGCCGAAAAAGCCATCGCCCACTATCACAAACTGGGCATCGAGCCGATGAGCAAGACCCTGGTGTTCTCCGACAGCCTGACGTTGCCCAAGGCGCTGGAGATATTCCGTGCGCTGCGCGGTCGCATCAATGTGAGCTTTGGTATCGGCACCAACCTGACCTGCGACATTCCAGGGGTGGAGCCGATGAGCATCGTGCTTAAAATGACCGCCTGCAATGGCCAGCCGGTCGCGAAGATTTCCGATGAAGCGGGCAAGACCCACTGCACCGACCCCAATTTCGTCGCCTATTTGCGTCACGTTTTCAAAGTACCTGCCCTATCCAGCAAGGAGTGAACCATGCAAGCCGTACAGCGTGAAATTGCGCAGCAGCTCAAGGTCCAGGCGCCGTTCAACGACCAGGCGGCCCTTGAGGCCGAAGTGGTCAGGCGCATAACGTTTATCCAGGACTGCCTGCGCAATTCCGGACTCAAGGCCCTGGTGCTGGGCATCAGCGGCGGCGTCGACTCCCTCACCGCAGGCCTTTTGGCCCAGCGCGCGATGCAGGAACTGCGCGCCAGCAGCGGCGACGAGGCCTATCGCTTTATCGCGGTGCGCCTGCCCTACGAAACCCAGTTCGACGAACTCGATGCCCAGGCTTCGGTCGACTTCATCAACCCGCACGAGCGCCACACCGTGAACATCGGCCCGGCGGTGAAAGCCCTGGCCACTGAAGTGTCGGCGTTTGAAGACAAGCCCGCCGCGTCCCGCGACTTTGTGCTGGGCAACACCAAGGCGCGCATGCGCATGGTGGCGCAGTACACCATCGCCGGCGCGGCCGGTGGCCTGGTGATCGGTACTGACCATGCGGCGGAAGCGGTGATGGGTTTCTTCACCAAGTTCGGCGATGGCGCCTGTGACCTGGCCCCCTTGAGCGGGCTGGTGAAAAACCAGGTGCGCGCGATTGCGCGTTACTTCGGCGCGCCGGAGTCGCTGGTGGAGAAAGTGCCGACGGCGGACCTGGAAGATTTGTCGCCGGGCAAGCCGGATGAAGCGTCACATGGCGTGACCTATGCCGAAATCGATGCGTTCCTGCACGGTGAGCCGGTGCGCGAAGAGGCGTTCCGGATTATCTGCGAGACGTATCGCAAGACCGAGCACAAGCGAGTGATGCCGTTTGCGCCGTGAGGCAGGTCAGAAAATGTTGTGTTGATTGCTGAACAGCTATCGGGAGCAAGCCCCCTCCCACATTTGCCCGCATTCCCATGTTGGAACCCGGTCAAGTGTGGGAGGGGGCTTGCTCCCGATAAACGATAACGCGGTGTTACTTGACCACCACCGTACCTTTCATCATCGAGATGTGCCCCGGGAACGAGCAGAAAAACGCGTAGTCAGTACCCGCAGCCAGCTTCGACACATCAAAAGTCACCGAATCCTTCTCACCGGCACCGATGATCTTGGTGTGCGCGATGATGCGCGCATCACCCTCTTTCAGGTAGCTCTTGTCGATGCCAGCAGCCATGCCTTCGCTGGCGACCGGTTGCATATCGGCCGCGCTGGTCAGCACCCAGTTGTGACCCATAACGTTTTTCGGCAGGTTGCCGGAGTGAGTCAGCTCGACGGTGAAGGTCTTGCAGCTCTTGTCGATGGTGATTTCCTGGGTGTTGAAGGACATCTGATCGGTGGAATCAACAGTGACCGCGCACTCTGCTGCAAGCAACTGGCCGCTGGCCAGAGTCAGCAGGGAAACAGCAACGATTTTGGCAAACATGTGAAATCTCCATGGCAAGGTTTTAAAAACGCGTAATACCGCAAAGGGCGCCTCAGACGGGCTTGAATTCTTATGATCTGCACCGGCAGATTGTATACAACTTTAGGCTATCAGACTGCTCAGCACAATCTGCCAGCCGCCAACCGCGCCGCTAAGCTGCTACCATAGCGACCCAAAGGCAGCTGCGCGCCGCCCCCCTCCCCTTCGACCCTAGAGGATCGCCCATGGCCAAACCTAATTACTCCTTCGCCAAACGTCAGAGAGACTTGGCCAAGGAACAGAAGAAAGAGGAAAAACTGCAACGCAAAAAAGCCGCTGCAGACGAAGAAGCCGGTGGCGAGACCCCGGATGCAGATGCTGAAGTAACGAGCGACGAGAGCGAAACACCAAAAGATCCGGCTGAATAAGTATTCCCCACACTGTGGCAAGCGCGCTTGCCACAGTTATTCCAGCGGCATCACCGTCACCCGCACCTCCGGGTCATGGCTCCCCCCTCCCAGAATCACCCCCCGCAACGGCGACACATCGGAGAAATCCCGGCCCCAGGCGAGGGTGATGTGCTCCAGTGCCGGCTGCACGTTATTCGTCGGATCAAAATCGACCCAGCCCGACACCGGGCAAAACACCGAAACCCACGCGTGGGACGCGTCGGCGCCGATCAGCCGTGGCTGGCCGGGCGGCGGCTGGGTGAGCAGGTAGCCGCTGATGTAGCGCGCCGGCAGGCCACGCGAGCGCAGGCAGGCGAGCATCAGGTGGGCGAAGTCCTGGCACACGCCGCGTCGACGTTCCAGCACTTCCACCAGCGGCGTGGCGACCTGAGTGGCCTCGGCATCGAAGGTGAACTCGCTGAAGATCTTTTCCATCAATGCCTGCGTGCCTACCAGCAACGGCGCGCCGGGCGGGAAACAGCTGGCGGAGAACTCGACGAAGGTTTGTTTGAGGTGCACGTAAGGCGATTCGAACCGGTAGCGACAGGCTTCGATCCGCTCTGGCGACAGCGGCTGGCTGCTGTAGGCCAGGCTGTCACGGGTGCGGTCCCAGGCCGGCGACTGCCGAAAATCCAGCGCCGGCCGCGCCAGCACTTCCACGCTCAGGCTGGCATTGACCAGCAATTCATCGTGAGGCCGCTCGAAAGCCAGGCGGGTGATCGGGTTGCCGAACACATCCAGTTCATCGCGCCGCGAGGACGGCTCGGGGCTGATGTCCAGTTGCTGCGAGCTGCAACGTTGCCAGGCGCAAGGCCGGGGCCACAGGTGGGCCAACTGCTGGGCCAGGGACACCGGGCTGTCGTAGTGGTAGTGGGTATCGTGAAAAATCTGATAGCGCGCGCTCATTACACCGACACCGTCTGCTGGCTGACATCATCCACATGGGCAAAATGGCGCAGGGCCAGGCGATCCGAGACTTGCCCGCTCTCATCGGCGACCGCCTGCAACAGGTCGGCCAGACCGTTCAGTGCGGCGCGCACACCGGGCTCGCCAAACAGCGGGTTCTCCAGGCACGCCAGGTCGAAACGCGCCAGACGCTCCACCAACGGCGCCAGGCCGGTTTCGCGCGGCACGCCGAAGTCGTCGTTCAAGCGGCGCAAGGTACGGCTCACCAGTTTGAGCTGGAACAGCACCGCATGGGGGTTCTGCTCATCAAGCAGCAACAGGTCGAGCACCGGGATCAACTGCGGCACTGCCAGGTAGCGTGAGCGGTAGGTGATGCTGCTGTTGCCCAGCTCCAGCAACCACTCAAGCCCGGCCTGATCGAACACCGCCACACCGCGCAGGAACGCTGCCAGGCTGCTGCTCAGGAACTGCAGGCGCTCAATGCGCCGCCCCATCATCAGAAAGCGCCAGCCTTCGTCGCGGGTCATGTCGTCCAGGGCAAAGCCGGACAGCGCCGCCAGGGACATCACCAGGCGGTTGAGGAAGTCCAGCAGCTCGCCCACATCCGCAGCGTCGCGCTCCAACTCCATGGCTTCGCGCTGCAGCTCCACCAGCGCCTGCCAGTTTTCGCGGGACAACTTGCCGCGCACCTGGGACGCCGCCCACTGCAAGCGTTGCAGGTTGGCGCGCAGGCTCGACGGCCAGTCATCTCCCAGCAAGGCCGCGAGCAGGCGCTCCGGCAACTCGCCCTCCTCCGGCAGCAGGCGCAGGTTTTCTCCCAGCTCCACCGCCGCCTGCAAGGCCAGCGGGTCGTCGCCGTCGACATAGCGCGCGAGCACGATACGCAACCAGCGCGCGCTGTTATCGCAGCGCTCGCAATAGCGGCCGAACCAGAACAGGTTTTCCACCACGCGCGAGGGCAGATAAGGGTCTCGGCGCACCAGGTCATGGGCGCCAATTGTGCGTTGTGCACGCCACAGCTCACCAGCGGCGGCGCGCTCGCCGAGCACCCAGGTGTCCTTGCTCGCGCCGCCGCGCTGCATCGACACCACTTCAGCGTCGGCATCGGCCGCCACGCGGGTCAGGCCGCCGGGCAGCACGCGATAACCGTCCTCACTGGCCACGGCGTACACGCGCATGCCGATGGCGCGGTGTTGCAGGTGGTCGTCGACGGTGTGCCACACCGGCGCCTGGGACAATTGCGCCAGCTCTTGGGCGACGTAGGCGTAGGGCCGCGCGCGCATGCGCTCGGCGAGGGCCTGGCGTTGTTCGGGGTTGAGGTCGCGGCCGAATACCGGGGCGAAACTCTGCGAGGGAAACGCCGGTTTGATCAGCAACTCGGGCAGTTTCTCCAGGGCTTTGGCCAGCACCGGCGCCTCGCCGCACCACCAGGTGGCAATCGACGGCAGGATCAGTGTTTCGCCGAACAGGAACTCGTTGATCTTCGGCAAAAAGCCCAGCAGCCCAGGGGACTCCAGCACACCGCTGCCCAGGGCATTGGCCACCAGCACATTGCCCTGGCGCACGGCGTCGAGCAGGCCGGGCACGCCGAGTGCCGAGTCGGTGCGCAGCTCCAGCGGGTCGCAGAAGTCATCGTCCAGGCGGCGCATGATCGCGTGCACCCGGCGCAGGCCGCTGAGGGTTTTGAGAAACACGGTGCTGTCGCGCACGGTCAGGTCGCCGCCTTCCACCAGCGGGTAGCCGAGCTGGCGGGCCAGGTACAGGTGTTCGAAATAACTTTCGTTGAAGCGCCCCGGGGTGAGCAGCACAATCAGCGGCGGCTGGTTGTCGCCCGGTGCCTGGCGCGCCAGGGTTTCCTGGAGTGTGCGAAAAAAACCGGTGAGGTGCTGCACTTGCAGGTCGCGGTACAGGTCCGGGAAGGCGCGGGACACAATGGTGCGGTTTTCCAGGGCGTAGCCGGCGCCCGAGGGGGCCTGGGTGCGGTCGGCCGTCACCCACCAGCGACCATCCGGCGTACGCGCCAGGTCCACGGCGTACAGGTGCAGAAACGCGCCGTCCGGCGGCTGGATGCCCTGGCACGGCCACAGGAAGTTGTTATGCCCGAACACCAGCTCGGCCGGCAGCAGGCCTTCGGCAATCAGGCGTTGCGGACCGTACAGGTCGGCGAGCACGGCGTTGAGCAGGCGCGCACGCTGGGCGATACCGGCCGCCAGGTGCTGCCATTCATCGGCAGCCAGCACATGGGGCAGCAGGTCCAGCTCCCACGGGCGGTCGGCGCCCTTGGGGTCGGCGTAGACGTTGTAGGTCACGCCGTTTTCCTGGATCTGCCGGGTCAGCAGCGCCTGGCGCTGGGCCAACTGGTTGGGCGTGCTGCGTTGCAGGTGGTCGAGCAGGCGCCGCCAATGGGCACGCACGGCACCGCTGCCATCCAGCAGTTCGTGGTAGGTGCCCGCGGTCAGCGGGTAACGGTCGAGCAAATCGGACATGGAACGCTCGGCAGGGCAAAGGGGGGTCAGTGTAATTCAAACTTGCCGCAATCCAATGTAGGAGGGGGCTTGCTCCCGACGGCGGCGGATCAGTCACTTATGTATCGGCTGATATACCGCGATCGGGAGCAAGCCCCCTCCCACAGGTTGAATTGCATTCAGTCATTTTTATTGGGGAAGCGGCGCAGATCGAGCGTCATCGGCAGTTCATCGTTGAGCACCACCGTAGGCACGGTGAGCTTCCCAGGGCTGTGCCCCAGACGGAAAAACCGCGCCATGCGCCGGCTCTCGGCCTCATTGGCATTCACCGGCAGGCTGTCGTAGTTGCGCCCGCCTGGATGGGCGACGTGGTACTGGCAACCGCCCAGCGAGCGTTGCATCCAGGTGTCGAGCAGGTCGAACACCAGCGGCGCATGCACCGCGATAGTCGGTTGCAGGCAGTTGGCCGGTTGCCACGCGCGATACCGCACGCCGGCGACGAACTCGCCAACGCGGCCGGTGGGCTGCAGCGGCACGGGAATGCCGTTGCAGGTCAGCAGGTAGCGCTGCGGCGCCAGGCCGGTCAGCTTCACTTGCAGGCGTTCCAGCGACGAGTCCACATAACGCACCGTGCCGCCCACCGCGCCCTCTTCGCCCAGCACATGCCAGGGCTCCAGGGCCTGGCGCAACTCCAGCTCGATGCCGCTGACGGCGTAGTCGCCGACTTTGGGGAAACGGAACTCCAGGTGCGCGGCAAACCACTCGGCGCGCAGCGGGTAACCGGCCGTGTTGAGCTCGTCGATCACGTCGGCAAAATCCTGCGCGATAAAATGCGGCAACAGGAAGCGGTCATGCAGCTCGGTGCCCCAGCGCGCCAGTTTCGCCGGCGCGTAAGGCTCACGCCAGAAACGCGCGACCAGGGCGCGCAGCAGCAATTGCTGGGTCAGGCTCATGCGCGCATGGGGCGGCATCTCGAACGCGCGCAGCTCCAGCAGGCCCAAGCGTCCGGTGGCGCCGTCCGGTGAGTAAAGTTTGTCGATGCAGAATTCGGCGCGGTGGGTGTTGCCCGTCACGTCGATCAGCAGGTTGCGCAGCAGACGGTCGACCAGCCACGGCGGGCATTCTTCGCCCGGTTCGGGCATTTGCGCAAAGGCGATTTCCAGCTCATACAACGCGTCGTTGCGCGCTTCGTCCACCCGTGGCGCCTGGGAGGTCGGGCCGATGAACAGCCCGGAAAACAGGTACGACAACGACGGGTGATTGTGCCAATAGCTGATCAGGCTGCGCAGCAGGTCGGGCCGGCGCAGGAATGGCGAGTCCTTGGGTGTCGCGCCGCCGAGCACGAAGTGGTTGCCGCCACCGGTGCCGGTGTGGCGCCCGTCGATCATGAACTTTTCCGTGGTCAGGCGGGTTTGCCGTGCCTCTTCGTAGAGGAATTCGGTGCGCTCCACCAACTCGTTCCAGGTGGCGGACGGCTGTACGTTGACCTCGATCACCCCTGGATCGGGTGTGACGCGGAAGTTGCTCAGGCGCGTATCGGCCGGCGGCTCGTAACCTTCGAGCAGCACCGGGCACTGCAACTCCTCGGCGGTGGCTTCGATGGCGGCCACCAGCTCCAGGTAATCCTCGAGCCGCTCCAGCGGCGGCATGAACAGGTACAGCCGCCCTTCCCGGGCTTCGGCGCACAGCGCGGTGCGGGTCAGCCAGTCGGCGGACTCGTCCACCTCGGGCACGCGCTCATCGCTTGGCGCGGGTTCGTCGTGATGGTGCAGTTGGGTGGTGGTGGGTAACGCCGGCAGATCCTGATTGGGGTCTGTGGGGTGCACGAACGGGTACTCGGCTGCCGTCACCCAGGGTTGCGAGGCCAGCGGCAGGCGGTAACCCAATGGCGAATCACCCGGCACCAGGCGGCAGTGGTTGTCGCGCAGGTACCAGCGCCCGCTCTGCCAGCGATCATTGGCGGCGGTGCGCGCCAGCGGCAGCACCTGGCCGATGACTTTATCCAGGCCCTGGGCGAACACTTTGCGCAGGCGTTCGCGTTCCAGCTTATCGCTCAAGCGCGGGTCCTGGGCGGTGACGTTCTGCGGCAACGCCCCTTCACGCCACAGGTAGTAGAAGTTGTCTTCGAAGGCCGGGAACACGAAGCGCGCCGGCAATTTCAGACGTTCGGCCACACTGGCCAGAAAGCGCCCGGCCAGCTCGCCGTCGGCGCCATAGTCCTGCTGCTCATCGGCGATCAGCGCGCTGTTGTGCCAGATCGGCACGCCATCGCGGCGCCAGTAGGCATTGAGCGACCAGCGCGGCAATTGCTCGCCGGGGTACCACTTGCCCTGACCGAAGTGCACCAGGCCCTGCGGCGCATAGTGCTGGCGCATGCGCTGGAACAGTTCGGCGGACAGGCGCCGTTTGTCCGGGCCCAGGGCGGCGGTGTTCCACTCGGCGCCGTCAGGGTCGTCGATGGACACGAAGGTCGGCTCACCGCCCATGGTCAGGCGCACGTCGTGCTTGAGCAGGTCGCTATCGATCTGTTGGCCCAGGGCCTGGATCTCCTGCCACTGTGCTTCGGTGTAGGGTTTGGTCACCCGTGGGGCTTCCCAGATCCGCTCTACCGACATCTCGTGGGTGAATTCGCAGCCGCACGGTTCCACCAGGCCACTGATCGGCGCGGCGGACGATGGATCGGGACTGCAGGCCAAGGGGATGTGGCCTTCACCGGCGAACAGGCCGGACGTCGCATCCAGACCGATCCAGCCCGCGCCGGGCAGATACACCTCGCACCAGGCGTGCAGGTCGGTGAAGTCCACCTCGGTGCCGGACGGGCCGTCGAGGGCCTTGACGTCCGCGGTGAGCTGGATCAGGTAGCCGGACACGAAGCGCGCGGCCAGCCCGAGGTTGCGCAGCAACTGCACCAGCAGCCAGGCCGAATCGCGGCAGGAGCCGGAGGCGTTCTGCAGGGTGAATTCCGGGGTCTGCACCCCCGGTTCCATGCGGATCAGGTAACCGATATCGGCGGCCAGACGCTGGTTGAGGCCCACCAGAAAATCCACCGCTGGCAAGGGCGTGCGGTCGATACCGGCCAGGTAGGCGGCAAACGTTGGCGTCAGCGGCAGGGTTTCCAGGTACGGCGCCAGCTCGCGCTGCTCATCGGCGGCGTAGCTGAAGGGGATGTTCTCGGCGTAGGGCTCAAGGAAAAAATCGAACGGGTTGAACACCGCGATCTCGGCGACCAGGTCGACCTCGATGCGCAGCTCGGCGGTCTTTTCCGGAAACACCAGGCGCGCCAGGTAATTGCCCTGGGGGTCCTGCTGCCAATTGATGAAGTGCTGCTCGGGCTGCACGTTGAGCGCGTAAGACAGAATCCGCGTGCGGCTGTGGGGCGTGGGGCGCAAACGCACGATCTGCGGGCCGAGTTCGACAGCGCGGTCGTAGCGGTAATGCGTAACGTGGTGCAACGCGACATGAATCGACACGGCGGCCTCCTGCGAGCCAGAGCATGGGAACAACGCGCGCAAGACTTATGCCAGCGCGGCGGTCATTGCGCTTTCTCAATGGACCCGGTGCAGTACAGCACCAAAACGGCGCCAACGGGTGGGTAGTGGTGCGAGCGTTGCACGTATTTGTGGCGCCCGTGTGGCGATCAGTGGCGAATCTACCCAACTAGCGAGCTTTGCGGGTGGCGATGATGGCTTGCCGCAGCCGCCGCACTTCGACCAGTTTGCAGCGCATTTCACGGTGACGCTTGCTGTTGAGCAGCAGCAATCCCAGCAGGGGAAACAGCAGGCTCAAGCCAAACGAAAGCCAATGTGGACCGCAAGCGATCGTGGGCAGCACCGCCAACATGCAGAGTACCAGCAGCGTCGCCAGAGGCCGTAGCCACTGCGGCCGACCGCGCGCGATCATGAAGTTGCACTGCACCACACCCCACGTCAGCACCAGGCCGCCGAAAAAGGAATACTGGAGATTATCCTCCAGCGGCAGGCGCGGGAAATAGCTGTCGACCACCAGCGGGACCGCGAACAAGGGGGTTGCCCATGGGGTGATCTTCCTTCAAATGGGCGATTCGTTGCACGCGCGGCACATACTTATGGCGCGCGTGCGAGGCTGGGGGGGGTGAATCTACCCATTCAGCCAGCTTTGTGCTTGGCGCTCTTGGCTTCACGCAGGTGACGGATTTCCCGTAGCTGACGGCGCATTGCCCGATGACGCTTACTGTTGAGCAACAACAGTCCCAGCATTGGAAACAGCAACCCAATGACATAGGCAGCCATATGGGGCCGATAGCCATAGGTTGGTAATACGATCAAAAAACACACCGCGTAGAAGGCGACGATGGCCCAAACGCCCCAGGCTCTCCCCCGAATCATGAAGAAGTGACTGACCGCCAAGAGCAGCCCCAAGACTACCGCCGCCACAAAGGAGTAACGCGCTCGCTCTGGTTCACCCCGGAAAAAGGTACTGGATGCCAATGAAATGGCAGCGGACAGGGAAAAACAGGCAAGGAAAAATGCACAAATAAACGCAGGGAAGTAGTCAGCCAAAAAAGCTTTTAACGAGACTTGGCGCACCATCACTCAAGCTCCTCGTACAACCCTACTGCGATGGTTCGAATGTTGCCGGACACTGTACTGCCGGTGAAACCAATAGCGGCACCGAGGGAGTCCCTGATCTGCGTAATAGTCGCGTGATTGATCTCGGTCGCCGAATAGCGCTTCACCAACTCACCGGAGCGCTGGCGCAACTTCAGCAGCTTATTGCTCAGGCTTGGGTCTTTCAGGCTTAGCAACTCTTTGGTGAGCGCCTTACGTTGCTGGCGGGTCAAACCCTTGGACAGCTCATACCAGCTTCTACCGGTCGTTGCTTTTCGAGCCTGCAACAGTCGAACAGTCGTCAGGGTAGAGGCGCCGGCGCCCAACAGCGAGGCCGCGTCCAATACCGGCATCGCATAGCGATACCATTCCTCGTTGTCCATATCGTCGTTGGCGGTCGGGTCGTTGAGTTCGTTGAACGTTCTCATGCCTCCCACCACGCACTGCGCGGTACTGGCCGCCGCAGCGGTGGCGCCCAGGCCCGCCACCACCAAGCTCGCGCCACCCGTGAACGGTACGGCGACAGTGCCGCTGAACACCACAATCCAACCCAGAATCGCGCCGGCACATGACAATGTCGTATTGACGGCCTCCCCCACGAGTCGAGACTCACGCGGATTGTTGGTTACCTGATCGGCAAACTGCGCGGGGGCTATGTACTTCTGCGCCTCACGCAAAATGATGCGCTTGGGCTTGATGCTGCAGATGGGCTTGAATTCGCGCAGCGTCACGACATTAAAATCAGCGTCGATGTACACGACACCCGCGCCGACGATGCCGGGGTCGCCATCGATGGCCGCAAACAGCCGGGGCAGATTGAGTTGGCTTTCGATGCGCTGGCGGGCCAGGAACTGGGAGCGGTTGAAGTCCATGCCGATGCCGGCCAGGGGGTTGCCCATGGGGGTGCTCTTCCTTGAAGGGGGGTGACTGAACTGACGCTATCGGGAGCAAGCCCCCTCCCACAGTCTGAACGGTGAATACATTCAAACGGTGGGAGGGGCTCGCCCCCGATAGCGATCCAATGCCCGCCACCTTATCAAACGGTCTACACATCGCCTAGAAAGCAAAACGCCAGCCCTTAAGGCTGGCGTTTTGTATTTCAGGCTGCGATCAACGCGGCACTACCGGCTTGCGCGTTGGCTTGCCGCCTTTGCCCTTCGCCGCATCCGTGCGTTCCTTGGCCGCCTGTTTGTTGCGCGCTTGCGCGGCAGCCTTGGCCTGTTCGCGCTTGTCCCAGGGGTTGCTGCCGTCGCTGCCACGCGGCGGCAGGCCGGTGTGCTGGGTGAGGATTTTGGTAGTGGTTTCCTTGGCAACCTTGTGGCTGCCGGCCGGCGTCGAGTTCTTGCGCCGGGCGCTCTGGTAGCTGTCGGTGCTCGGCTGGTGCAACGGAATCAATTGTTCCTTGCCCGGCCCGATCAAGTCGGCGCGGCCCATGCGGGTCAAGGCTTCACGCAGCATCGGCCAGCCCTTCGGGTCGTGGTAGCGCAGGAAGGCCTTGTGCAGACGGCGTTGCTCTTCGCTCTTGACGATGGTCACCGCGTCGCTCTTGTAGGTGACCTTGCGCAGCGGGTTCTTGCCCGAGTGGTACATCGCGGTGGCGGTGGCCATCGGCGAGGGGTAGAACGCCTGCACCTGGTCGGCACGGAAGCCGTTGCCCTTGAGCCACAGGGCGAGGTTCATCATGTCTTCATCGGTGGTGCCGGGGTGGGCGGCGATGAAGTACGGGATCAGGTACTGCTCCTTGCCCGCTTCCTTGGTGTACTTCTCGAACATGCGCTTGAACTTGTCATAGCTGCCGATGCCCGGTTTCATCATCTGGTTGAGCGGACCTTCCTCGGTGTGTTCCGGGGCGATCTTGAGGTAGCCACCGACGTGATGGGTGACCAGCTCTTTCACGTATTCCGGCGACTCGACGGCCAGGTCGTAGCGCAGGCCGGAAGCGATCAGGATCTTTTTCACACCCGGCAACGCACGGGCGCTGCGGTACAGCTGGATCAAGGAGGAGTGGTCGGTGTTCAGGTTCGGGCAGATACCGGGAAACACGCAGGACGGCTTGCGGCATGCGGATTCGATCTCCGGGCTCTTGCAGGCGATGCGGTACATGTTCGCGGTGGGGCCACCGAGGTCGGAGATCACGCCGGTAAAGCCCGGCACTTTGTCGCGGATCTCTTCGATCTCGCGAATGATCGACTCTTCGGAGCGGTTCTGGATGATGCGGCCTTCGTGCTCAGTGATCGAGCAGAAGGTACAGCCACCGAAGCAGCCGCGCATGATGTTCACCGAGAAGCGGATCATGTCGTAGGCCGGGATCTTTTCCTTGCCGTACGCCGGGTGCGGCACACGCGCGTAAGGCATGCCGAACACGTAGTCCATTTCTTCGGTGGTCATCGGGATGGGCGGCGGGTTGAACCACACGTCCACTTCACCGTGCTTTTGCACCAGGGCGCGGGCGTTGCCTGGGTTGGTTTCCAGGTGCAGCACGCGGTTGGCGTGAGCGTAGAGCACCGCGTCGCCACGGACTTTTTCCACCGAGGGCAGGCGGATCACGGTCTTGTCGCGGGTCATGCGCGGGCTGGCCAGGATCTGTACGACCTTGGCCTCTTCCGGGTCTTCAACCGGCCCCTTTTCCTGCTCGATAGCGCAGGCCTGGGTGTCCTGGGTGTTGACGTACGGGTTGATGATCTTGTCGACCTTGCCCGGGCGATCGATACGCGTGGAGTCCACTTCGTACCAGCCCGCCGGGGTATCGCGGCGAATGAACGCGGTGCCGCGCACATCGGTGATGTCTTCGATCTTGTGGCCCCACGACAGGCGCTGAGCCACTTCGACGATGGCCCGCTCGGCGTTGCCATACAGCAGGATATCGGCGGCGGCGTCGATCAGGATCGAGTTGCGCACGCGGTCCTGCCAGTAGTCGTAGTGGGCGATGCGGCGCAGGGAGGCTTCGATGCCGCCGAGCACGATCGGTACGTGCCTGTAGGCTTCCTTGCAGCGCTGGCTGTACACCAGACTCGCACGGTCCGGGCGTTTGCCGGCCATCCCGCCGGGGGTGTAGGCGTCGTCGGAACGGATTTTCTTGTCGGCGGTGTAGCGGTTGATCATGGAGTCCATGTTGCCGGCCGCGACGCCGAAGAACAGGTTCGGCTCGCCGAGCTTCATGAAGTCGTCTTTGGACTGCCAGTTCGGCTGGGCAATGATCCCCACGCGAAAGCCCTGGGACTCCAGCAGCCGGCCAATGATCGCCATGCCGAAGGACGGGTGGTCCACGTACGCATCACCCGTGACGATGATGATGTCGCACGAATCCCAGCCAAGCTGATCCATCTCCTCCCTGCTCATCGGCAGGAATGGCGCTGGACCGAAACATTCGGCCCAGTACTTGGGATAGTCAAATAACGGCTTGGCTGTTTGCATGACGATAACCGGTGTTGAGATGAAAAATCGCGGGCGCGGAATATAGCACAAATTTTGACCAATTCCGACGGCAGTGGTCGGCTTTTCCATGAACACCCAACTGGGGCTAACGGGCTAGGGCCCCGTCAAAAAAATCATGGATAGCCTGAAAGCGACCAACCACAGCCCATGAGGGCTCGATCCATGCCCCAACACGTTTCGGCAATGCACACACCCGCCTCGCCCCTGACGCCCCACCTGGACTTCATCAAGAATCAGTTGCCCTCCTGGCTGAGCGAAGCGCCGGAGCAGTTGCGCCGGAGTTTTCGCAGCAGCCTGATCAGCAGCAACCAGGCCAGGCACGACCTTGACGCCCTGCTCGATGCAATACAAAGCCCGGAAGCGTTTGCACGCAAGTTGTTGCGCGAGAAAATCCGATCCTGGTTCTTTGGCCTCGTTACGAACGAAGACGCCGTCCTGTCCCGCGAGTGGAAGAATCATCACCTGCTGGGTCTGATCAAGAACCACGCAAAAACCACCCGGCAGACACTCCTGGAGGCTGCACTGCAGAACTTCGAAGCCTCGGAGGCAGAGGCGGGAGGCATGGAAATCGGCACGGCGATTTTCAATCCGACTGACTCGGGAGAGGTGCCGAGTGCGGTTTGCGCGACCGCGTTCGCACGCTTTTGTCGCAAGCTGGATATCGGCGGCCAGTATCTAAAACACATCAGCGATGTCCTTGAGCCTGCGTCTGCCGACAAGGTCCGGGGGCTATTCAGGGCCCAGGCGCGGCATGCCTTCGGTGTTGCACTGCACAGCAGCAACATGCGCCAGAAGATAATGGCTCGCCAGCATTTGCAATTGCAGGTCCTCCAGGAAGCGGGAAAACACCTGGAGATAACCTGCAACCACCTGACCCTCAATGAGGTGGTACTGCCCAGTGTTTTGGTGATCAAGGCCGAGAGCATCGGTATCCCGTTCCTGCTCTACACCCCCGAGGACCCGCACGCAGCGCTGCGTCAACACGCCTCCCTGGCTGAGCTTGTGGCAGAGCTGGCGACGCGCCTGCTTAAACCGGATTACCAGGCCTTCTTCAAACACTTGGTGCCGTTGCAGCATCAAGGCAATCTGCTGGAAGTGACTGCGGCCCGCCTTCGCCATCCCGAGGCGCCAGCCCTGCAGAAAAAGCTGCCAGCCACACTCAAGGCGGCCATTAGCCTCACGGCAGTTGAAGGCGACCTTTTCAAAGCCATTGCCCGGCAGCGAATCGACCAGATCAAAAGCGATGCACGCATCGTGGCTGTGCCCACCGCCGACGTCGACCTGATCAGCCGGCAAAAACGTCTGCAGGGCTGGCTCGACCTGGGCAAGTCCGCGCTGTTTTTTGCAGCGTCTTTCATTCCCGTGGTGGGCGAAGTGTTGTTGGTCGTCACCGCTGCACAGGTGATCGGCACCGTGTATGAAGGGTTCGCGGCCTGGAGCCGCGGCGACAGCGATGAAGCCTTGAATGACTTGCTCGACCTGGTGGACAGCGCCGCTCTGGCGGTGGCCACGGCGGGCGCGGTGCGCACCGTCGGCTTCAGCACCCGGCTGGTCAAGGTCAAGGTGCGCAACAAAGGCTGGCGTTTGTGGAACACCGACCTCAAACCCTACCGCCATCACGATGCATTGCCCAGCCATGTGGTGGCCGATAAACAGGGAATTTACAAGGATGGGCAGCAGCACTACCTGAAACTGGACGATCACGCCCATGCCATACAACGCGCCGCCGATGGTCAGCAATGGGAGCTTTCACACCCCACCGATCCGGATGCCTACCAACCCGCTCTCCTGAGCAATGGAGCCGGCGGTTGGCGCCACGCCCATGAAACGCCACACGACTGGGACGAGCTTAAACTGATCAAGCGCCTGGGGCCTGACGCCGCCACTATCACCCTGCCCAAGGTTGAGCCCATCCTCCTGCTCAGCGGCCTGGACAAGACCCAGCTGCGTGAAGTCCACCAGGATATGCAGCGCCCGCCGCCCCTGCTGCTCGATACGGTCAGGGACTTCAACCTGGACCAGGAACTGACCGACTTCAACCTGGAGCGCGCCGAAGGCACAGCGGTGACGCCCTGTTCACCACAAATTCAATTCCACCTGCTTACATCGCTGCCTGAATGGCCAGCCAACCATGTGCTGAAAATTGTCGGCGAACAACAACAGGTCGTGATGAGCCACGGCACCGGAACAGTCGAAATAAAAATCAGCGAAGCGCGCTTCAGAAAGGGCGAGCTGCTGTATGCGCTGGAAGAGCAGATGCCACAGCTCGAATTCAACAAGCTGCTACCCACGTTCTATGTCGATTATTTAACCAAAATCGAAAATCTGGCAGTACGGCTGGCGGATGACGTTCCGCGTAAAAAGCAGCGACTGCTTTCCTTGCTCGACGAGTCCGGTGAAACAGCGGTCACGACGATGGAAAAACGCTTGCCGCCGCCCCTGCAAATGGAGGTAAAGGCCACCAGTGACGCTGCGCAGGCTGCCCGTTTGCAGGCCGGTATTTTTCTCGAGGCCAGGCGCAGCCCCGAGAGCGTGCCATTGGTTCTCTATGCCCTGGAGCAAATGCCCGGCTGGCCGAAGGCACGAAAAATCAGCGTACACGACGCCAGTCCCGACGGCCCGTTGCTGGGCAGCATCGGCGATCCAGATAGCATCACCAGCCACGTACTGGTTCGTGAAGGTGAGCTGTACGCAGAACAACCTGCTGCACCGACCGACCTGCTTGGCGCTATCGAGGGCACGCTCACCGACTCCGAACGCACTGCGCTCTTGACCCGGGCAAACGCCACTTCCTTCGAAGCCGCGCTGCACAAGACCGGCGCGTCGCTGATCGCCGAGCCTGCCGCGGCCTATCGGGGCCACATGCTCTTGAGGCACGCGCCAACAGAGCCAGGGTTGCCACTTGATCCATCATTTGCACAAACAAGCCCCCCGACCGGGCTGACGTTGCGCGCGGACGGCCTTCATCAAAGCCGTCCCGCTTCAGACGGCAGTTATCGCTACTACCTTCAGGACCAGCAAAAGTATTACGAAGTCAAAGCTGACCCGCAGGGATGGCGACTGATCGATGCCCGCAATCGTTTCCGCGCCTATCAGCCCTACGTTCGTCAAAAAACCGGAGGAGGCTGGGAAACTGATCAAGCCACTGGGTTACTGCTCGGCGGCGGAACATCACCTGCACCGTCACTTCAAGGCATGGAGTCCAGCGACGAGTTTGAGTCGACGCAGTCTTCCAGCGATTACGGATCAGCCGAAGGGGACAGCGTGCAGCCGGCTTACACCGCACAGGAACTGACCAGCATGCGCAGCGAACGGGGCTATCAGCACAGCTGGAACTACCGGTGCATCTACGACCGAGCCAACAACGGTCGATATCCGTTACGTGACCAGACAGGTCAGCCCATGCGGATCCGGCATCTGCAAATCCAGGGGAAGTCGTTAACGTCCGACGTGGTATACGCAAGCGCGTCGATCCGGCCTTACATCCAGTGGGAAGGTTATGAAAACGTCGCGCGCCTTTACGAGGACAAGCTCGAAGTAACGCCTTTCACAGCGGCGCATCAGAAGTTTGCGCAGGAATCTGCGCTGATCGGGCAGGCCACCGTCATTACCCGCAAACCGCTCAGGAAAGGCGAAGCCTTGGGCGTGTATGGCGGGGAAGTGCTGCCTTTGTACGTTGCACACGCTCGGCATGACCCGTATCTGATGGCCATTAAAGAAGTCCGGCCCGCCTCCCCTTACGCCGTCAACACTCAACCGATCCTGTCGGGCGACAACGCGTTGTCGAGGATAAACACGATTTTCGAATACGAGGCAGGCCATCCGGTGCGGCAGGCCAGTACGGGCTACAACGTTGAAGCCGCGCACTTTCGGGTGAATACCCAGGTCGGCGATGCGCCACAGGAACAAATGATTCTGACCGGCATGTTTGCCAGCGAGGATGTCCCCGCAGGCGCCGAACTACGCTGGAACTATCAATACAGTGAAGCCACCGTCAGGCAACTGTTCCCATTGCCGCCGGGGTGACTACTCGTCGTCGAAGTTGTAACTGCCAGGCGCAAGGTTTTCGAAGCGCGTGTATTTACCGATAAAGGCCAGCCGCGTCGTACCGATAGGGCCGTTACGCTGCTTGCCGATGATGATTTCGGCGATGCCCTTGTGTTCGGTTTCCGGGTGATACACCTCATCGCGGTAGACGAACATGATCACGTCGGCATCCTGCTCGATCGCTCCGGATTCACGCAGGTCGGAGTTGATCGGGCGTTTGTTCGGACGTTGTTCCAGGGAGCGGTTGAGCTGGGACAGCGCCACCACCGGGCAATTGAATTCCTTGGCCAGGGCTTTCAGGGAGCGGGAAATCTCGGAGATCTCGTTGGTACGGTTGTCGCCGCCGGAGCCCGGGATCTGCATGAGCTGCAGGTAGTCGATCATGATCAGCGCCACGTCGCCGTGCTCACGCACCAGGCGTCGGGTGCGCGCACGCATTTCCGAGGGGCTGATGCCGGCGGTGTCATCGATGAACAGTTTGCGGTCATTGAGCAGGTTGACCGCCGACGTCAGGCGCGGCCAGTCGTCGTCTTCCAGGCGGCCGGCACGCACCTTGGTCTGGTCGATACGACCGAGGGACGAGAGCATCCGCATGATCAGCGATTCGCCTGGCATCTCCAGGGAGTACACCAGCACGCTCTTGTCACTGCGCAGCACGGCGTTTTCCACCAGGTTCATGGCGAAGGTGGTCTTACCCATGGACGGACGGCCGGCCACGATGATCAAGTCCGCCGGCTGCAGGCCGCTGGTCATGCCGTCAAGGTCGGTGTAGCCAGTGGAGAGGCCGGTGATGGCGTTGTCGGTGTTGAACAGGGTGTCGATACGGTCGATGGCCTTGGTCAGCAACTCGTTGACGCCCACCGGGCCGCCGGTCTTGGGGCGCGCTTCGGCGATCTGGAAGATCTGCCGTTCGGCCTCGTCGAGGATTTCTTCGGCGGTGCGGCCTTCGGGGTTGAAGGCGCTGTCGGCGATCTCGGTGGCGATGCCGATCAACTGGCGCAAGGTGGCCCGGGCGCGAACGATCTGCGCATAGGCCTTGATGTTGGCGACGGACGGCGTGTTTTTCGCCAGCTCACCGAGGTAGCCCAGGCCGCCGACCTGGGAGGTCTGGCCCTCCTTGTCGAGTTGCTCGGCCAGGGTCACCACGTCGATCGGTGAGTTCAGGTCGGCCAGCTTGGCGATGGCACGGAAGATCAGGCGGTGGTCATGCCGATAGAAATCGCCGTCCGAGACTTGATCCAGCACGCGTTCCCAGGCGTTGTTGTCCAGCATCAGGCCACCGAGCACGGCCTGTTCGGCCTCGATGGAATGCGGCGGCACCTTCAGGGCAGCGGTTTGCAGATCGTATTGCTCGGGAGCTGAAATATCGTTCATGGCCACTTGGAATTTGGGGAGTGTAGAAAAACAAAAGGCACGACCTGTAAACAGGATCGTGCCCGATGTTAACCGGCTGGCACGCGAGGTGCCACCCAGTTAGGTGCTGCTTAAGCTGCTACCACGACAACGCGTACGGTGGCTTCAACTTCGGCGTGCAGGTGCACGGCTACGTCGAATTCGCCTACGTTGCGGATGGTGCCGTTCGGCAGACGAACTTCGCTCTTCTGCACTTCAACGCCGGAGGCGGTCAGTGCATCAGCGATGTCGTGGGTGCCGATCGAACCGAACAGCTTGCCTTCGTCACCGGCAGTGGCAGTGATAGTCACTTCCAGCTCAGCCAGTTGGGCAGCGCGAGTTTCGGCCGAGGCTTTTTTGTCTGCTGCGGCTTTTTCCAGCTCAGCACGACGCTCTTCAAACGCAGCCAGGTTGGCAGCGGTTGCAGCGGTGGCTTTGCCGTATGGCAGCAGGTAGTTACGACCGTAACCGGCCTTAACATTTACTTTGTCGCCCAGGTTGCCCAGGTTGGCGACTTTTTCCAGAAGGATCAGTTGCATGTGAAAATCCTCTAACTTTTAACCTTCACCGTTCGCGTTGTCGGCGTCTTTCGGCGCCAGACGACCGCGAAAATCAATCAGGCCGTCGACAATGGCCAAAACCACGAGTAACGGATAAATCAGCTGCATGAACAGCACCAGCGTCACGTACAACCCCACCAGCCAGAACCTGGCCAGGCGCTTCTGCGCCACCAGCCCATGAATCAGAGCCAGCCCGGAAAACACCAGCGGTACGCTGCAAAACAGCAACAACAGGGCGGCCTGTGGACCGAAGTTCGGTCCGACCACCATGCATGCCAGCAGCAACATCGCCGGGCCCGCAGGGATTCTGATGCTGCGAAACTCGCGACCAAAACCACCCGGGTTGTACAACAACGCCTGCCAATAACGCCCAAGCATCAGGCTCAGCAGGCTGACGACCTGCAACACCACCGCCATCAGGCCGATCAGGGCCGGTGCTATCAATGCTGCGAGACGCGCTCGCTCGTCTACCGACAATTGCTGGTAGAGCTCCCCGAGAGCCGACGGCAGGACCTTGACGATCTCTTGCGCCAGCGCCTCGATTTGCGGGTGGAAAGCCGCGCCGAGCAACACTGAATACACCAACCCCACTGCCACGCTGACCAGCAGCGTGCGGACCCAGGACTCACTTGCGCGCAAAACCAACGCAAGGCTCGACGAACCCAACAGCACCATAAGCACCTTGGGTTCGCCCAATTGCAGCCACCAGACAAGGCCGGCCAACAATCCCAGGGCCAGGACGCCAATGGCATCCTGTAAACCGCGCCGCAGGAGCACAAGGCATCCGGCGGCAGCACCCAACCAATACAACAACGGCAATGCCGCACAGCCGGCCACTACCAGAGTGGCCTGCATACGACCGCGCATGATGAACTCAGCTAAGGCGCGCATGCATTTAATCCCTTACTACTTGTCGACTGCCCGGTCTCAGCGGCCGTGGCTGTCGGTGTAGGCCAGCAGGGCCAGGAAGCGGGCGCGCTTGATAGCGGTGGCCAGCTGACGCTGATAACGTGCTTTGGTACCGGTGATACGGCTTGGAACGATTTTGCCGGTCTCGGATACGTAGGCTTTCAGAGTGTTGAGATCTTTGTAATCGATCTCTTTCACGTCTTCAGCGGTGAAGCGGCAGAATTTACGACGACGGAAGAAACGTGCCATTTGATAGGCTCCTTAAAAGGTCCGTGGATTACTCGTCAGCGTTATCGCTGTTGTCGCTGTCATCACTGTCAGCGCTATCAGCGCCTTCGTGCTCAGGACGGTCGCGACGCTCACGGCGCTCACTGCGGTTTTCTTCAGCCTTGAGCATCTCGGATTGGCCGGTAACGGCTTCTTCGCGACGGATGACCAGGTTACGGATCACTGCATCGTTGTAGCGGAAGTTGTCTTCCAGCTCGGCCAGGGCCTTGCCGGTGCATTCAACGTTCAGCATCACGTAGTGAGCCTTGTGAACATTGTTGATTGCATAGGCCAGTTGACGACGGCCCCAATCTTCCAGACGGTGGATTTTGCCGCCGTCTTCTTCGATCAGCTTGGTGTAACGCTCAACCATGCCGCCGACTTGCTCGCTTTGATCCGGGTGGACCAAAAAGATGATTTCGTAATGACGCATGAATGCTCCTTACGGGTTGTAGCCTGCCGCTCAAAAACGGTCAGACAAGGAGTGAATGACACTTATGGATCTTGCCGCAGGGGAGGCACATGCGTGCCTGCCGGGTGGGCAAGGGGCGCAATTGTAGAGAAGGGGAGGAACAGGCGCAAGGTGATTGGTGATTATTTGAACAATCTCCCAATCGCCGCAAAACAACTGTGGGAGGTGGCTTGCTCCCGATTGCGGTGGATCAGCAACATTATCTGTTACCGACGACCTACTGCTATCGGGGCAAACCGCCTCCCACATTTGCATCTATGCCAGGCCAAAATTACTTCTTGGCCTTGGCCTTTGCGCCACGCTGACGCCGGGCTTCGAACAGGCATACACCGGTCGCGACCGACACATTGAGACTGCTGACACTACCGGCCATTGGCAGGTGCACCAGGTAATCGCAATGCTCACGCGTCAAGCGACGCATGCCTTTGCCTTCAGCGCCCATGATCAGGATGGTCGGGCCGGTGAGGTCCTGGTCATAGATACTGACCTCGGCCTCCCCCGCCGTGCCCACGACCCACAGGCCGCGCTGCTGGAGTTTTTCCAGGGTGCGCGCCAGGTTGGTCACGGCCACCAGCGGAATCACTTCCGCCGCGCCGCAGGCAACCTTGCGCACCACAGGCGTCAGGGTGGCCGACTTGTCCTTGGGCACAATCACCGCCAGGGCGCCGGCGGCATCTGCCGAGCGCAGACAGGCGCCGAGGTTGTGCGGGTCGGTCACGCCGTCCAGCACCAGCAGCAGCGGCGCACCTTCGGTACGGTCGAGCAGCTCGTCGAGCATGGCCTCGCCCCACACCTGGCTCGGGCTGACGTCAGCAACCACGCCCTGATGCACACCTTCGACCCACACATCCATTTCACGGCGCTCGGCCTGGCCGATGGCGACTTTATTCTGGGTCGCCAGCTCGACCAGCGCCTGCACGCGTGGCTCGCTGCGCCCTTCGGCCAGCCATACCTGCTTGACGCGCTTGGGATGGTGACGCAGCAGCGCTTCTACGGCGTGGACGCCGTAGATTTTTTCCAGACTCATGACTTGGCCTTAGGTTTGCGCGACCCGCTGCTTTTGGCAGGGGTCGAACCCGTCTTGGACGGGCCTTTACGGTGTTTACTGGTCTTGCTCGAGGTTTTTTCCGCCGCTTGGGACTTTCCCCCAGACGCCGCTTTACCACCGCTTTTGGCTTCGTTAAGCAACTGCTGCTTCAACTCGCGGCTCTTGCGCAGCTCGGCGTTTTTCGCCGCGGCATCGCTCGGGCGATAGGCTTCCGGGGCCTTATCCTTGGCAGAGGAACGACGCCCCGACTTGGCAGGCGCAGACTCTGTCGCCGCGGTTGTGGCAGCCGCTTTGCCTTTCGAGGTGGGCGCTGTGGTGTCGCTGCCGCGTTTTTTACGGCCGGTCGGCTCGGTCGGCTTGTCAGGCATGCCGAAGTCGATCTTGCGCTCATCGAGGTCGACGCGCATGACCTGCACTTCCACCGTGTCGCCCAAACGGAAGCTGCGACCGGTGCGCTCGCCCGCCAGGCGGTGATGCACAGGATCGAAGTGGTAATAGTCGCCCGGCAAGGCGGTGACGTGCACCAGGCCCTCGACGTAGATGTCGGTCAGCTCGACAAACAGGCCAAAGCCGGTCACGGCGGTGATCACACCCGGGAACGATTCGCCCACGCGGTCCTTCATGAACTCGCACTTGAGCCAGTTCACCACATCGCGTGTGGCCTCATCGGCGCGGCGCTCGCTCATGGAGCACTGCTCGCCGAGCTGTTCCAGGGCGGCTTCGTCGTACGGATAAATCCGCGCTTTCGGAATGCTCATGGCACCGGCGCGCTTGACGTGCGGGGTGTCCTGTCTGGAATGGATCACGCTGCGGATCGCCCGGTGCGTGAGCAGGTCCGGGTAACGGCGGATCGGCGACGTGAAGTGGGTGTACGCTTCGTAATTGAGGCCGAAGTGGCCCTGGTTATCGGCGCTGTACACCGCCTGGCTCAGGGAACGCAACATCACGGTCTGGATCACGTGGTAATCCGGACGGTCCTTGATGCTGGCCAACAGTGCCTGGTAGTCCTTCGGCGTCGGGCCGTCCTTGCCTTTGTGCAGAGACAGACCAAGCTCACCGAGGAACGCGCGCAGTTTTTCCAGACGTTCCGGCGGCGGGCCATCATGCACTCGGTACAGCGCAGGGATCTCGTGTTTTTTCAGGAATTCAGCGGTGGCCACGTTGGCCGCCAGCATGCATTCCTCGATGAGCTTGTGCGCATCGTTGCGGGTGGTCGGGGTGATTGCGGCGATCTTGCGCTCGGAACCGAAGACAATTCGGGTTTCCTGGGTTTCAAAATCGATCGCGCCACGCACATGACGAGCACCCAGCAATACCTTGTAGAGCGAGTAGAGCTGCTTGAGGTGCGGTACCACGCCGGCGTATTCGGTACGCAGGGCCTTGGCTTCGCTGGTTTTCGGTGTTTCCAGGATGGTGCTGACCTTGTTGTAGGTCAGGCGCGCCTGGGAGTGAATCACCGCCTCATAGAACTGGTAGTCGGTCATTTCACCGGTTTTCGAGATGGTCATCTCGCACACCATGGCCAAACGGTCGACTTTCGGATTCAGCGAGCACAGGCCGTTGGACAGCTGCTCAGGCAGCATCGGGATCACGCGCTCAGGGAAATACACGGAGTTGCCGCGCACCTGGGCTTCGTTATCCAGCGCAGAACCGATTTTCACGTAGCTGGACACGTCGGCAATCGCGACATACAGCTTCCAGCCGCCGGAGAACAAGCGCAATTTGCCAGGCTTGGCTTCGCAGTAGACCGCATCGTCGAAGTCGCGGGCGTCTTCGCCATCGATGGTGACGAACGGCAGATGGCGCAGGTCGATGCGCTTCTCTTTGTCCTTGTCTTCCACTTCCGGCTTGAGCTTGCGCGCTTCCTTGATGACCGCTTCGGGCCATACGTGAGGAATATCGTAGGTGCGCAGCGCAACGTCGATCTCCATGCCCGGCGCCATGTAGTTGCCGACCACTTCAACGATATCGCCCTGAGGCTGGAAGCGCGCCGTTGGCCAGTGGGTGATTTTCACCTCGACAAACTGGCCGACCTTGGCGGCGCCATTGCGGCCCGGGGTGATCAGCACTTCCTGCTGGACCTTGGGGTTATCCGGGACAACAAAGCCGATGCCGCCTTCTTCGAAGTAACGGCCGACGATGGACTCGTGGGCGCGGGACACCACTTCGACAATCACACCTTCGCGGCGACCGCGACGGTCCAGCCCGGAAACACGTGCCAGGGCACGGTCGCCATCGAACACCAGGCGCATTTGCGCCGGGCTCATGAACAGGTCATCGCTGCCGTCATCCGGGATCAGGAAGCCGAAGCCGTCACGGTGACCGGCAATGCGGCCCAGGATCAGGTCGAGTTTGTCCACGGGCGCGTAGGTGCCACGGCGGGTGTAGATCAACTGAGCGTCGCGTTCCATGGCACGCAGACGGCGGCGCAGGGCTTCGAGCTGGTCTTCGGTGGTCAGACCGAACTCTTCAACCAGTTGCTCGCGGCTAGCAGGCGAACCCCGATCGGCGAGGTGCGCCAGGATCAGTTCGCGGCTAGGAATAGGGTTTTCATATTTTTCCGCTTCACGAGCGGCCTCGGGATCGAGGGACTGCCAATCGGCCATTAGAGAGTTTTCACCTTGTCTATATAGGGGTTAGTTTGGCATACGCGTATTGAAACGGGAAATTTCAGGCGTCAACAAGCCCTTAAAAGGCCTTTTGTGCCATCGGTTGCACACCTTGCACGACCATTGGCGAAGTTTTCCAGAGTTTTTTGATAGCGGGGGTTTACAGCGTAAATTCGGCTCCGTATAGTGCGCGCCATCGACGACGGCAACGTGGTTGATGCTGCCCAGGTGGTGAAATTGGTAGACACGCCAGCTTCAGGTGCTGGTGATCGCAAGGTCGTGGAAGTTCGAGTCTTCTCCTGGGCACCAAAATTCAGATCAAACCCGCGAAAGCGGGTTTTTTCGTTTCAGGCCTTTGATTTTTAACGAAAAAATTGATTTATATTTTTCGAGTCAGGGGTTTACAGATTAAAAAGCCCGCCGTATAGTTCGCCCCATCAACAGCGGCAACGTTGCTTGATAATGCCCAGGTGGTGAAATTGGTAGACACGCCAGCTTCAGGTGCTGGTGATCGCAAGGTCGTGGAAGTTCGAGTCTTCTCCTGGGCACCAAATTCAGATCAAACCCGCGAAAGCGGGTTTTTTCGTTTCCGGGGTTTGAAAACTTCCCGGCGATTCAGCCCTCGCCCGTACTTGAGAAGTTTTATCGTTTATCCTTGCAAAGATTTGTTGCATTCAAGCGAGGAAACCGTCGGATGACTATCCGCTCTACCCATCTCAAGACATCCCTTCTGCGTGGCCTGACGCTCACCCTACTCAGTCTGACCCTGCTCTCCCCTTCGGCTCACAGCGCCGACAAGGTCTCACTGACCCTCTACAACGGCCAACACAAAGAAGTCGGCGATGAACTCGCCAAGGCCTTCGAAGCCAAAACCGGCATTCACGTCAACGTGCGCAAAGGCAGCAGCAACCAGCTGGCCAGCCAGGTCGTCGAAGAAGGTGAGCGCTCCCCGGCCGACGTGATCTATACCGAAGAATCCCCCCCGCTCAATAAACTGGGCGAGCAAGGCCTGCTGGCCAACATCGACGCCAGCACCCTCGACGTACTGCCCAAGGACTACGTGGGCAGCAACGGCAACTGGATGGGCGTGACCGCCCGCACCCGCGTGGTGGCCTTCAACCCGAAACTGATTGCGGAAAAAGACCTGCCCAAATCGGTGCTGGATTTCGCCGGCCCCGAGTGGCAAGGCAAAGTCGGCTTCGTGCCTACCAGCGGCGCATTCCAGGAACAGGCCGTGGCAATCCTCAAGCTGCACGGGCGCGAGGCGGCTGAAGAATGGCTGACCGGCCTGCGCGCCTTTAGCAAGGTGTACAGCAACAATATGGTTGCGCTCAAAGCGGTGGAAAATGGCGAAGTCGCCACCGTGCTGGTGAACAACTACTACTGGTTTGCCTTGAAGAAAGAAAAAACCAACCTGGATTCGCAACTGCATTACTTCACCGACGGCGATGCCGGCGGCCTGATCACCGTGTCTTCGGCAGCCGCACTCAAATCCAGCAAACACCCGAAAGAAGCCCAGCAGTTGCTGGCATTCATGGCCAGCGAAGACGGCCAGCGTGTGATCACCAACACCTCAGCCGAATACCCGCTGCGCAAGGGGATGCAATCGAGCCGTGGCCTCAAGCCATTCTCTGAGCTGCAACCGCCGAAAGTCACGCCTGCCGACCTTGGCAATGCCGAGGAAGCCCTGGAGCTGGAACGCGAGGTTGGCTTGAACTGATGAGCCCATCGCTATCGGCGCCGGGGTTCATGCCCCGGCGCAAACGTCCGTCGATCTGGCTGCTGCTGCCCGTGTTATTGCTGGTTGGCCTGAGCCTGCTGCCGTTGGTCTACGTTGGGCTCAAAGCCTGGCAGGCGGGCTGGGCGCAGGCCCTGCACCTGCTGTGGCGGCCTTACGTGTTCGGCCTGCTGCGCAATACTTTGGCGCTGATGGTCGGCGTTACCCTGGCGTGCGGCGTGATCGGCCTGTCCCTGGCCTGGCTGCTCGAACGCAGCAACCTGCCGGGACGGCGCATCTGGGGCGTGATCCTGTGCCTGCCGTTTGCAGTGCCGGCGTTTGTCAGCAGCTTTACCTGGGTGTCGCTGAGCGCCAATTTCGAAGGGCTAGGCGGGGCGATCCTGGTGATGACGCTGTCAAAATACCCGCTGGTGTTTCTGCCAGTGGCGGCAACCCTGCGCAACCTGGATCCGTCTCTTGAAGAGTCGGCGCGCACGCTGGGACACAATCGCTGGGGCGTGTTCGTGCGCGTCACCCTGCCCTTGCTGTGGCCGTCCCTGCTGGCCGGCGCATTGCTGATCGCGCTGCATATGCTGGTGGAGTTCGGCGCCCTCTCGATCATCGGCCTGCAGACCTTCACCACGGCGATCTACCAGCAATTCGAACTGGAGTTCAGCAATGCCAATGCCGCGATGCTGTCGGCAGTGTTGCTGGTGATGTGCCTGACCCTGCTGTGGCTGGAGCTGCGTGTGCGCGGCAAGGGCCGACACGCGCGCATCGGCCAGGGCGCGGCGCGGCATGCCGGGCAGGTGAAGCTGGGCCAGTGGGCGCCGTTGGGCCAGCTGTATTGCCTGGCGCTGGCGGTGATCGGCAGCGGCATTCCGCTGGGCATGCTCGGGTATTGGCTGGCGGTGGGTTCGTCGGCGGCGTTCCCGCTGGCCGAGATTGGCGAGGCGCTGCTGTCGTCCCTGGCACTCTCGCTGGGCGGCGCGGCGCTGTGCCTGGTGCTGGCGGTGCCGGTTGGGCTGCTGGTGGTGCGCTACAAGGGCCGCCTGGCGATCTGGGCCGAGCGTCTGCCCTATCTGCTGCACGCTCTGCCTGGGTTGGTCATCGCCCTGACGCTGGTGTATTTCGCACTGCATTATGTGCCAGTGCTGTATCAAACCTCGGCGCTGTTGCTGATCGCTTATGCGCTGCTGTTTTTACCGCTGGCCCAGGCGCCGATTCGTACGGCCCTGAACAAGGCTGCACCGCAGCTGGAAGAGGCGGCGCGCACGCTGGGCGCGTCGTCGTTCAGTGCGTTCTGCCGGGTGACCCTGCCGATTATTTTCCCAGCGCTGGGCGCAGCATTTGCGCTGGTGTTTCTGGATGCGATGAAGGAGTTGACGGCGACGTTGCTGCTCAGTCCGACCGGGCTGAATACCCTGGCGACTGCGGTGTGGGCGCATACCTCGAATATAGAATTTGCGGCGGCGGCGCCTTATGCGGCGTTGTTGATTCTGGTGTCGGGGTTGCCGGTGTATTGGCTGACGACTCGGATGTATCTGAGCCGCTGAAATCGCTATCGGGAGCAAGCCCCCTCTCACATTTGAAGGTCTTCACACATCAAAATGTGGGAGGGGCTTGCTCCCGATAGGGCCAGCACTAGGCCCGAAACTGTCCCAGGCTGGCCTTAAGCTGCGCCGCCAACCCATCCAGCACCTTGCCACTGGCCGTGGTCTCCACCACCGCCTGCGCCGCGCGCTCGGCCTGGGCATGGATCACCTCCACCCGCCCACGCACCGCATGCGCCCCCTGGGCCTGATGCTCGGCCGCGCGCGTCGCCAGGCCGATGGCCGCGTGCACCTGCTCCACCGAGGCCTGCACCGTCTGCTGCAAGCGCACACTGTCACGCAACACCAGCAAACCTTCGCTGGCCTGGCGCCCGGCCTTGCCGATGGTTTCCACCGCCTCGCGCGCGCCCTGCTGCAACGCGACGATATGCGCCTGGATGTCACCGGTTGAGCTTTGGGTCTTGCTGGCCAGCGCACGCACCTCGTCCGCCACTACCGCAAAGCCGCGTCCGGTCTCACCGGCACGCGCCGCCTCGATGGCCGCGTTGAGCGCCAGCAGGTTGGTCTGTTCGGCGATGCCATGAATCACGGTCAGCACCACTTCGATCTGCTCGCTTTGCTGCGCCAGCCGCTCGATGACCTGGGAACCGGCCTGCACCTGCCCCGCCAGCGCCTCGATCAAACTGCCGACTTCGGCCGAAGTGCGCGCGTTTTCATCGGTGGCCTGACGAATATCCACCACCTGCTGCAACGCCGCTTGCATCGCCTGGCTTTCGGCCTGGGCTTCATCAGCCATCTGCGAAAGCTCGCGCAGGCTCTCGGCCACCTCATCGCGCTGCAAGCCGGCCGCGGCATCGGCGCCGGCATTGCGCAGGGTCATGGCGCCGATTTCCACCCCGGTGCGCTGGGCCACATCGCCCGCTTCGCGCACGATAGGCTGCAACTTATCCACAAAGCGATTGACCGCCGAAGCCATGGCGCCGATTTCGTCCTTGCTGTTGATTTGCACGCGCCGGGTCAGGTCGCCGTCGCCCGCCGCCAAGTCATCCATGGCGGCAATCAACAGTTTCAGGCGATTGACCACGCGCCGCCCCAGCACGATGGCGATCAGCAGCAACACCGCCAAACCCACGATGGCGAGCCCCATACCGATGCGCCAGCGCAGCGTGCCCGCCGCATCCTGCACAGCATCGGTGGTGTTGGCGGTCATCTGGTTGGCGGTGGCCTGGGCCGATTGCAGACGCGCGCCCATGGCGGACGCGCTGTCAGCGGCTGCGCCCTTGAGGCTGTCGCCCACCAGTTGATCGCCGCTGGCGATCAACGCGGCGAAGCGTTTGTCGAGGGCTTGCAGATTCGCCTCCACCGAGGCGGTCGAAACGCCCATGCGCACCTTGCCGATCTCGACCCCATTGGGGCTGATGGACGCTTCGACGTAGTACACGGCAGGATCGGACCTGGCCGCATCCAGCACTTTGTCGAGGGCGCGCTCACCGGCGCCCTTGGCCAGCAGCGCCTGGTTGATCGGGTTTTCACGATTGAGGTAGCGGGTCAGATGCTCACCGGTGGCGTCGTCGTAGACCACGAACAACACGTTGGGATTGCGCTGGGCGCGCCGGGCGAATTCGGACAACGTCGGCACATCGCTGTCCCACATGGCGCGCGGCGCCACCGAGGCCAGCAATTGCGCCATGTCGTTGGCGGAGTCTTGCAGGTCTTTTTCCAGGGTCGCACGCAGTTGCTTCTGCTCTTCCTGCAGGCGTGTTGAAAGCCCTGCAGTCAGACGCTGACGCGTGCTGGTGGACAAGCTCTCCAGACTCGACGTGACTTCCTTGCCGGCCTGGGCCAGTTCGCCTGAGAGCTTCTGGCTGTCGATGCCCAGACGCGCGGCCAAATCTGCCTCCAACGCCGTGACCGTGCTCCGCGTCAGCGCGACGGCGACCAGCACTTGCACCAAAAGGGCGATACCCAGAGTAACGAACACCGGACGCAACAGACGACTTTGTAACACTGAGAGAACGGCAGACATCGGTAATCCCTCGACCACGGGTGCCATTAATTTGATAGCACCGCGAAAGAGAGAATAACAGCAAGTGTCGTGCCGTCTGGCAGACGCCCATGAAAAAGGGCTCCCGAAGGAGCCCTTTGCTTTTCACATCAATCGCTTATCAAGCGAACGGGTGGCGCAGAACGATGGTTTCGTTGCGGTCAGGCCCCGTCGAAATAATGTCGATCGGCGCACCGATCAACGCTTCAACACGCTTGATGTAGGCACGGGCGTTAGCCGGCAGTTCTTCCAGGGTCTTGGCGCCCACGGTCGATTCGGTCCAGCCCGGCACTTCTTCGTACACCGGCTGCAGGCCTACGTAGCTGTCAGCGTCGGTCGGTGCGACGTCATTGCCTTGCGCATCCTTGTAGCCGATGCAGATGTTGATGGCTTCCAGACCGTCGAGTACGTCCAGCTTGGTCAGGCAGATGCCGGAGATGCTGTTCACATCAATGGCGCGACGCAGGATAACGGCGTCGAACCAGCCACAACGACGGGCGCGGCCAGTGGTGGCGCCGAATTCGTGACCCTGCTTGGCCAGGTGCGCGCCCACCGCGTCGAACAGCTCAGTCGGGAAAGGACCCGAGCCCACGCGGGTGGTGTAGGCCTTGGTGATGCCCAGGATGTAGTCGAGGAACATCGGGCCAACGCCGGAACCGGTGGCAACGCCGCCGGCAGTGGTGTTGGAGCTGGTCACGTACGGGTAGGTACCGTGGTCGATGTCCAGCAGCGAGCCCTGCGCGCCTTCGAACATGATGTCCTTGCCGGCGCGACGCAGGTCGTGCAGCTCGGCGGTCACGTCCAGCATCAGCGGCTTGAGCAGCTCGGCGTATTCCTTGCACTCGGCCAGGGTCTTGTCGAACTCGATGGCCGGCTCTTTGTAGTAACCGACCAGCATGAAGTTGTGGTAATCCACCAGTTCACGCAGCTTGTCTTCAAAGCGCGGCATGTTGAGCAGGTCGCCCACACGCAGGCCACGACGGGCAACCTTGTCTTCGTACGCCGGGCCGATGCCGCGACCGGTGGTGCCGATCTTCAGCTCGCCACGCGCCTTTTCACGGGCCTGATCCAGGGCAACGTGGAAGGACAGGATCAGCGGGCAGGACGGGCTGATGCGCAGGCGCTCGCGCACCGGCACGCCTTTTTCTTCCAGCTTGGTGATCTCGCGCAGCAGGGCGTCGGGAGCTACCACCACGCCGTTGCCGATCAGGCACTGCACACCTTCGCGCAGCACGCCCGACGGGATCAGGTGCAAGACGGTTTTTTCGCCATCGATGACCAGGGTGTGGCCAGCGTTGTGGCCGCCCTGGTAGCGCACTACGGCGGCAGCATGTTCGGTCAGCAGATCAACGATCTTGCCTTTGCCCTCATCACCCCATTGGGTGCCCAGGACTACGACATTCTTACCCATAACACTTGTCCTCATTCGCGCAAACTTGGTGCCGGCGATGGCCGGCAGGAAAACTCAAGAAGCCAGTGGCGATACTTGCCAAAGCCCGTTCTGCTGAATCAATTGCCGGTCGCAGTCCGCTTCACGGGCGGCGGCCAATGGCTGCCCAGGCAAAGCCTGGACCACACGCTGACCCTCACTGCGCAACTGGCAAACCTGCTGCCAGAGTGCTGCGTCCGTACTGTCGGGCATCCAGATGCCACCAGACGGCAGCTCGACCTCAGCACGCCCCAGGGTCACCAGGGTTTTCAAATCGGTGGAAAAGCCGGTAGCCGGACGCGCGCGACCAAAGTCAGCGCCGATATCGTCATAACGACCGCCCTGGGCGATGGCCTGGCCAACACCCGGTACGAATACGGCGAACACCACACCCGTGTGGTAGTGGTAGCCGCGCAACTCACCCAGATCAAAGTACAGCGGCAACTGCGGGAAACGTGCCGACAACTGCTCGGCGATGGCCTGCACGTCGTCCAGCGCGGCCAATACCGACGCCGGCGCATTGGCCAGGCGCTCACGCGCGGCCACCAGCACTTCACGACCACCGCACAGGTTGACCAGCGCACGCAGCATGCCGGCCAGGTCCGCAGGCACGCCTTCGGTGAGGGCAATGACTTCATCGATGGCCTTGCGTTGCAGGGCATCGAACAACTGCTGCTCCACTTCGCCGGACAACCCGGCGGCACGGGCCAGACCACGGTAGATACCCACGTGACCCAGGTCCATGTGCACATCCGGCACATCAGCCAGTTGCAACATGGCCAGCATCAGGCTGATCACTTCAACGTCGCTGCTCGGGCTGGCGTCGCCATACAGCTCGGCCCCCAGCTGGATCGGGCTGCGCGAAGACGACAGGGCACGCGGCTGCGCATGCAGCACACTGCCGGCGTAGCACAGGCGGCTCGGGCCTTCGCGGCGCAGAGTGTGCGCGTCGATGCGCGCAACCTGTGGCGTGATGTCGGCACGAAAGCCCATCTGCCGGCCCGATTGCGGGTCGATAACCTTGAAGGTGCGCAGATCCAGGTCCTGGCCCGCGCCGGTCAGCAGGGATTCCAGGTACTCGATATGGGGAGTCACGACAAACTCGTAACCCCAGCTCTGGAACAGATCCAACACCTGGCGACGCGCTACTTCAATGCGCGCAGCCTCTGGTGGCAGTACTTCTTCGATGCCATCTGGCAGCAGCCAGCGGTCTACCGTTGCCATTACGCCATTCCCCTTTGATCCGGGCGGCCAGCCCTCGGCCGAGCCTTGAGTGAAGCAGAAAACACCCGCCCCTTGCATAAACCACGCGCAAGAGCGACGTGACGAACGGCCTGTCAATGGCCTCGTCGGGCACTTTCCTCGAAAAACCGGTGGCGCCTGCTCGACCATCAACAATCAAACATGCAGACGCAAAAAAGCCGGGAATTTCCCGGCTGCCGCATCATACACCCGTTTTCTGAAAGGATCACCCCGCCCGGCATTTTAGCCGCCCGACGGAGTGGTTCCTGCAGAGTGACGAGCTGATTACTTGGCTTTTTCCAGGTAGCGGAAGAAATCGCTGCTTGGGTCCAGCACCATGACGTCGGTTTTGTTCGCGAAGCTTTCGCGGTAGGCACGCAGGCTACGATAGAACGCGTAGAACTCCTGGTCCTGGCCATAGGCCTTGGAGTAGATCGCCGCCGCTTGCGCATCGCCATCACCACGGGCCTCTTCAGACTCGCGATAGGCTTCCGCCAGCAGGACACGACGCTGACGGTCGGCATCCGCACGGATCCCCTCAGCCAGTTCGTTGCCCTTGGCGCGGTGCTCACGTGCCTCACGCTCACGCTCGGTGCTCATACGCTCGAACACGCTGCGGTTCACTTCCTTGGGCAGATCAATGGCCTTGACGCGCACATCGACCACTTCGATACCCAGTTCCTTTTCCGCCATGGTGTTCAGCGAGCGGGTGATATCCGCCATCAGCGCATCACGCTCGCCGGATACCACTTCGTGCAGGGTGCGCTTACCGAACTGGTCGCGCAGACCCGACTCGAGACGACGCGACAAACGATCATCGGCAAGCTGCTTCTGGCCGGAGGTCGCGGTGTAGTACCGCTCGGCATCCTTGACGCGCCACTTGGCGTAGGCGTCAACCATCACGGCTTTCTTTTCCAGGGTCAGGAAGCGCTGCGTCGGTGCATCCAAGGTCATCAGGCGACCGTCGAACTTGCGCACCTGATTGACGTAAGGAACCTTCACATGCAGGCCGGGCTGGACATCCGCCTGGACCACGCGACCGAATTGCAGCAGCACCGCGCGCTCGGTCTGAGCGACGATGTAGAAGCAGTTCCAGGCAGCGATGACCACGACGACGCCCACAATCAGGGCGGTCAGCGATTTATTGCTCATCAACGACTCTCCCTGGTACGTGTTTGCTGTTGCAGCAGGTCAGCGGCCGCACGGGCGCTGGCTTCGTTGGCAGCGGCGTTCGAACCGGTCGACGGCGCGCTGGCGCCACTACGACCACCTTCGATCATCTTGTCCAGCGGCAGGTACAGCAGGTTGTTCTGCCCGCCCTTGCTGCCGGTCACGAGAACCTTGCTGGTGTTGCTGAAGACTTCCTGCATGGTGTCCAGGTACAGACGCTCACGGGTGACCTCGGGTGCCTTGCGATACTCGGCGACCAGCTTGGTAAAGCGATCCGCCTCACCCTTGGCGCGCGAGACCACTTCGTCACGGTAGCCGTTGGCATCTTCAAGGATGCGCTGGGCCTGACCACGGGCTTCCGGCACGACGCCGTTGGCGTAGGTTTCAGCCTGGTTGCGCGAACGCTGCTCGTCTTCACGGGCGCGGATCACGTCGTCGAAGGCTTCCTGCACTTCACGCGGTGCCGCTGCGCTCTGCACGTTCACCTGGGTGACGGTGATACCGGTGCGATAGGTATCGAGGAACCGTTGCAGACGCTCCTTGATTTCGCTGGCCATCAACTCACGGCCTTCGGTCAGCACCTGATCCATGGCGGTGGAACCCACCACATGGCGCAAGGCGCTTTCGGTCGCGTGTTGCAGGCTGATTTCCGGCTGGTCGACGTTCAGCACGAAGTCCTGCAGGTTGGTGATCTTGTACTGCACGGTCAGCGGCACTTCGACGATGTTTTCGTCTTCGGTCAGCATCTGGCCCTGCTTGGTATAGGAACGCTCACGTGTGACGTTCTCCATGTACTTCTTGTCGATCGGCGGGAAGTAGATGTTCAGGCCCGGCCCGACCGTCTCGTAGTACTTGCCGAAGCGCAGCACCACGGCTTGCTCCTGCTCGTCCACCACGTAAACGGCGCTGTACAGCCATACGGCCGCCAGCACGACAAGACCCAGGCCCAGCAGGCCATAGCCACCGCCCTTGCTTGTGCGACCGCCGTCGTCACCACCCCGTTTTTTCCCACCACCGAACAACCCATTCAGGCTTTCCTGCAGCTTTCGGAAGGCCTCGTCGAGATCTGGTGGCCCCTTGCGGTCGCCATTATTGCGGCGCTTACCACCCCAAGGATCCTGATTATTCGAGTTGCCACCCGGCTCATTCCAAGCCATAGCGCTCTCCATCTGATAAAGCAAAGACGCGCCCACGGCGCGCCGACCAATGCTACAGAATGCCTGCCATTGCGGCACAACCGCTTTGGGAGGCTTTTATTGCAAAGTGTGTTGTTCGATGAACTCCGCTGGCACCTCACCCTCGCGGCTGACCAGCCGATTGAGCTCCGAGCGCGGCAACCGAACGGCCAGCAAGCTGACACCTTCTTCGTCGTGTTCTTCTTTCTGTACCGCGCCCAGTTCGAAAAACTGTGCACGCAGTCGAGCAAAACGCTGCGGCAAGCGCAAGGTGCCGACGAACAAATCACTGCCGAGCAGTTCGGCAATCGCTTGTTCAAGCAGCTCCAGACCACTGCCATCACGCGCCGACAGCCACACCCGCTGGGGTACGCCGTTCTCGTCGCGCTGAATTTGTGGCTCAACGCCTTCAAGCAAATCGAGTTTGTTATAGACCTCGAGGATCGGCAAGTCCTGGGCACCAATCTCGCCCAGTACCACCATCACCTGTTCAATCTGCAGCATGCGGTCCGGTTCGGCCGCATCGATCACATGCAGCAGCAGGTCGGAGTTGCTCGACTCTTCGAGCGTAGACCGAAAGGCCTCGACCAGCTTGTGGGGCAAGTGACGAATGAAACCTACCGTGTCGGCCAGGACAATCGGCCCCAGGTCGCCTATATCAAGGCGGCGCAAGGTCGGGTCGAGAGTGGCGAACAGTTGGTCGGCCGCATACACGTCCGACTTCGTCACATTATTGAAGAGTGTGGATTTGCCGGCGTTGGTATAGCCCACCAGCGACACGGTAGGAATATCCGCACGCGAACGGCCTCGACGCGATTGCTCGCGCTGGCTGCGTACCTTCTCCAGGCGCCCCTTGATCTGGCGCAGGCGCACCCGCAGCAGGCGTCGGTCGGTTTCGAGTTGGGTTTCACCCGGACCCCGCATGCCGATACCGCCACCCTGACGCTCAAGGTGAGTCCAGCCGCGCACCAGACGCGTACTCATGTGGTCAAGCTGGGCCAGTTCGACCTGGAGCTTGCCTTCATGGGTGCGGGCGCGCTGGGCAAAAATATCGAGAATCAGACCGGTACGGTCGATCACGCGACACTCGAAAACACGTTCGAGGTTGCGTTCCTGACTGGGCGTGAGGGTGTGATTGAAGATCACCAGATCGGCTTCTTCGGCGTGGACCAGGTCGCGCAGTTCCTCGACCTTGCCGCTGCCGATCAGGTATTTGGCGGTTGGCCGATGACGCGGCACGTTAAAAAACGCAACGGTCTCGGCGCCGGCCGAATTTGCCAACTCCTGAAACTCCTGCGGATCTTCGCGCGCCTCAGGGTCCTGTCCATCCAAGTGAACGAGGATTACTCGCTCACCACCACCGTGGCGCTCAAAGAACAAAGGAGACTCCTATCAGGCGTTACCTGGCTCAGCGTCAGCTGCATCATCACCGGCTGCGCTAGGCAGACGGATTGGACGGACTGGAACGACTGTCGAGATAGCGTGCTTGTAGACCATCTGGCTGACGGTGTTTTTCAGCAGGATCACGAACTGGTCGAACGACTCGATCGTGCCTTGCAGCTTGATACCGTTGACCAGGTAGATGGAAACCCCCACTTTCTCTTTACGTAAAGTGTTCAAGTAAGGGTCTTGTAGCGAATGCCCTTTTGACATGTGTCGCACTCCTTTAAGGATCAATAATTAAAAAATCGGAAAATGGGTAGCTTATGGCCGTCACACCCCCAAGGATAGACGGCAATTGCAAGGACTCAGCTCAATATGGAGACCGACCCCAGGTATTTCAAGGCGCGTGACAGATTGTCGCTGTCCAGGCTGTCCAGCCAGTGCAAATCGCTCCAGCTGCGCAGCCAGGTGAACTGGCGCTTCGCCAATTGGCGCGTGGCGATGATGCCGCGCTCCTGCATGTCGGCTGACGTCAGCTTGCCATCCAGGTAATCCCAGACTTGACGGTAGCCTACAGCGCGTATCGAAGGCAGCCCGGCATGCAGGTCACCTCGGGAACGCAAAGCTACGACCTCGTCCACAAACCCCTGTTCCAACATAATCGTGAATCTTTGCGCAATTCGTTCATGCAGCACTTGGCGATTTGCCGGGGCAATGGCCAGATTCGCGACAGTATAGGGCAATTGTGATTGACCCGACGCGTCTGCATCAGCACTTTGCGCAGTTTGTTTCAGCCTGTGTTCAGTCATGGTCTGGCCGCTCACACGCCAGACTTCCAGCGCGCGCGTGAGGCGCTGCGGATCGTTGGGGTGAATACGCGCGGCAGACACCGGGTCTACCGCCGCCAGTTGGTCGTGCAGGGCTTGCCAGCCAAGGCGGGCAGCGTCGTCCTCAAGTTCGGCGCGCACCTGGGCGTCGGCGGGCGGCATGTCGGCGAGCCCTTCCTGCAAAGCCTTGTAGTAGAGCATTGTGCCGCCCACCAGCAGCGGGATATTGCCCCGCGCGGTGATGTCGGCCATGGCTGCCAGGGCGTCAGTGCGAAAATCCGCAGCCGAATAGCTCATCGACGGGTCGAGGATGTCGATCAGGCGGTGGGGATGTTCGGCCAGCAGCGCTTTGGAAGGCTTGGCGGTGCCGATATCCATGTCCCGGTAAACCAGGGCAGAGTCGACGCTGATCAGCTCGCAGGGCAGCACCTTGCTCAGCTCGATGGCCAGGTCAGTCTTGCCGGCGGCCGTGGGGCCCATCAGAAAGATCGCGGGGGGCAAGGCACTCATCAGCGGCCGCGCAGGAACAGTTTGTCCAGATCGTCCAGGCCCATCTGGGTCCAGGTCGGCCGACCGTGGTTACACTGGCCACTGCGCTCGGTGTTTTCCATGTCGCGCAGCAGGCCGTTCATTTCCGGCAGGGCCAGACGGCGATTGGCGCGGATCGCGCCGTGGCAGGCCATGGTGCCGAGCAGCTCATTGATGTGCGCCTGGATACGGTCACTGGTGCCGTACTCCATGAGGTCGGCCAGCACGTCGGCCACCAGGCGGTTGGCCTCGGCCTGTTTGAGCAGCGCCGGAATCTGACGGATCGCAAGGGTTTCCGGGCCCAGGCGTTGCAGTTCAAAACCGAGTTTCTGGAACACACCATGGTGTTCTTCGGCGCAGTCGGCTTCCCGCTGACTGACGGCCAGGGATTCGGGCACCAGCAGCGGCTGGCCGCTCAGGCCTTCGCTGGCCATGGCGATCTTGAGGCGCTCGTACATGATTCGCTCGTGGGCGGCGTGCATGTCCACCAGCACCAGACCGTGGGCGTTTTCCGCGAGGATGTAGATCCCCTTGAGCTGGGCCAGCGCATAACCCAGCGGCGGGATATCACCGCCACCTTCGGGCAACGCAACGGCGGCGCCCGGCTCGGCACCCGGCAGCGGCGCGAAAAATTCGCGATAGGCCGCCTGGGCCTCGGCCACCGGCACAGTCGATTGCGGGCGCGGCGTGTATTGATACTGATAGCCCGCGCCAGCACCCGAGCCCGGCGCGGTGTACGAAGGCTGTGGCTGCGGCGATTGCAGCAGGTTGGCCGCCAGGCTCATTTCGCCCTGCGGCCCGAACTCACCGGCCTCGGGGCCGGTCGGCCGCACCACTGCCGTCACGATCGGCGCCGACAGTTGATCGTCCGGACGCACATCGCCCAGGGCGCGGTGCAAGGTGCCATACAGGAAGTCATGCACCATGCGCCCATCACGGAAGCGCACTTCATGCTTGGTCGGGTGCACGTTGACGTCAACCACCGAAGGGTCGACCTCAAAGAACAACACAAAGGTCGGATGCCGACCGTTGAACAACACGTCGCGATACGCTTGACGCACCGCATGCGCCACCAGTTTGTCGCGCACCGCACGGCCATTCACGAAGAAATACTGCAAGTCCGCCTGGCTGCGCGAGAACGTCGGCAGGCCCACCCAACCCCACAGACGCAGGCCATTGCGCTCGATCTCGATCGGCAGCGCCTGCTCCAGGAAACCCGCGCCGCAGATCGCCGACACCCGTCGGGCACGCGCAGCATCGTCATGGGCTTCGTGCAGGCTGAGGATGGTCTTGCCGTTGTGACGCAGGTGAAACGCCACGTCGAAACGTGCCAGGGCCAGGCGCTTGATGACTTCCTGCAGGTGATCGAATTCGGTTTTCTCGGCCTTGAGGAATTTGCGCCGGGCCGGGGTGTTGAAGAACAGGTCGCGCACTTCCACCGACGTACCCACCGGATGCGCCGCCGGCTGAACGCGCGGGGCCATGTCGCGGCCTTCGGTTTCCACTTGCCAGGCCTGCTCGGCGTCGCGGGTGCGCGAGGTCAGGGTCAGGCGCGCCACGGAGCTGATCGACGCCAGGGCCTCACCGCGAAAACCCAGGCTCATCACCCGCTCCAGGTCTTCGAGGTCGCGGATTTTGCTGGTGGCGTGACGGGCCAGGGCCAGCGGCAGGTCATCCGAGGAGATACCACTGCCATCGTCGCGTACGCGCAGCAGCTTGACGCCGCCCTGCTCCACGTCGACATCGATGCGTTTGGCGCCGGAGTCGATGCTGTTTTCCAGCAGCTCCTTGATCACCGACGCCGGGCGTTCAACCACCTCACCGGCGGCAATCTGGTTGGCCAGGCGCGGGCTGAGCAATTCAATGCGCGAGCCACTGTTCAACAAGGACTCGCTCATTACTGCGCCGCCAATTCAGTGCCGGGGATGGTCAGCACCTGGCCGACTTTCAGTTCGTCGCTCTTCAGGTTGTTGGCACTGCGCAACGTGGCAGGCGACACCTGGAAGCGCACCGCCAGCATGGCCAGGGTGTCGCCGGGCTGCACGCGATGGTCGCGCGGGCCCTGGGCGATTTTGCCGGAATCACGCAGCCAGGCAATGTAGGTACCCGGCGGCGGATTCTGCTGGAAGAACTGCCGTACGCCGGCGCTGATGGAACGCGCCAGGGCCTGCTGATGGCTGGCACTGGCCAGCTTGGAGGCTTCGTTGGCGTTGGAGATAAAGCCGGTTTCCACCAGGATCGACGGGATATCCGGCGATTTCAACACCATGAACCCGGCCTGCTCCACGCGCTGTTTGTGCAGCGAGGTGACCCGGCCGATGTTGCTCAGGACTTTCTGGCCGACGTTGAGGCTGGAGGTCAGCGAGGCGGTCATCGACAGGTCGAGCAGTACGCCGGCGAGCATCTTGTCCTTGTCGTCGAGGGACACGTTGCCGGCCCCGCCGATCAGGTCGGAACGGTTTTCACTGTCGGCCAGCCAGCGCGCCGTTTCGGACGTGGCGCCGCGATCGGACAGGGCAAACACCGAGGCACCGAAGGCGGCGCTGGACGGCGCAGCGTCGGCATGGATCGAAACGAACAGGTCGGCGCCCTTCTTGCGCGCGATTTCTGTACGGCCGCGCAGCGGAATGAAGTAGTCACCGGTGCGGGTCAGCTCGGCGCGATAGCCTTTCATGCCGTTGACCTGGCGCTGCAGCTCGCGGGCGATGGCCAACACCACGTCTTTTTCATGCTGGCCGCGCGAGCCGGAGGCCCCCGGGTCTTCACCGCCGTGGCCGGCGTCGATCACCACAATAATGTCGCGCTTGCCCGGCGGCGCGGGCGGCGGCGGCGGCAATTTCACCTGCGGTTGCGATGGGTTGACGGGTATCGCGGGCACGGTCGCCACGCTCGGCGTCGGCGCAGGCGTCGGGTTGGCGTCGGCGGCATTGTCGAACAGGTCGACCACCAGGCGGTTGCCGTACTGGGCGTTGGGCGCCAGGGAAAAGCTTTTCGGGGTCACGGCCTTTTTCAGGTCGATGACCACGCGCAAGTCGGTGGGCGTACGCTGGGCCGAGCGCATGGCGGTGATCGGCGTGTTGGCGGTGGACACCTTGAGCGGTGCGGCCAGGGTCGCACCATTGATATCGATCACCAGGCGATCAGGCGCCGCCAGGGTAAAGACGCTGTGCTGGACAGGGCCAGACAGGTCAAACACCAGTCGCGTGTTATCCGGCGCTCGCCACAGGCGAACACTTTTCACCTGTGAAGCAGCCAGAGCATTGACAGTCATTGCCGCAAGCAACACTCCCACGACAGCAACCAACGCGCGAAAGCGCATACCTAACCCCACCAATTATTTGAATTCCAATGCCAAAGCGGCGCACCACGACTGGCCACGCGCGCTCTGGGGCAACAACTTCAACTGACGTCCTGTTTCATGCGGCGTAATGGTAATGGTCATGTCCGGCTTTGGCAAAAAGCCTGCACCTTTATCTGGCCACTCGATCAGGCACAGCGCATCTTCGTCGAAGTAATCACGAATGCCCATGTATTCCAACTCTTCGGGGTCGACCAGGCGGTACAGATCGAAGTGAAAGGCGCGCACGTCGCCGATCTCGTAGGGTTCGACCAGCGTAAACGTGGGACTTTTCACCGCGCCAGCGTGCCCCAGCCCACGAATAATCCCCCGCGACAGCGTGGTCTTGCCCGCGCCGAGGTCGCCTTCGAGGAAGATCAGCCCGGCGCCTGCCGTGACGGCGGCGATACGATTCCCAAGCGCCACCATGGCATCTTCATCGGCCAGGAACAGGGTTACGTCAGACACGGCGACTGCTCCTCCAGCAATTGACGAATGGCGGGGATCAGGTCGCTGGCCGCCAGCCCCCGACCGAAGGTGCCCTGGCGATCACCTGCCGTAGCGTGCAGCCACACCGCCAGGCAGCTGGCGTCATAAGCCGGCATGCCCTGGGCCAGCAATGCACCCACCAACCCGGCCAATACATCACCCAGACCGGGCGCAGCCATGGCGGGATGGCCCTGATCACAGCGGGCAACGTCCCCATCGGGGCTTGCAATCAGACTGCCAGCTCCTTTGAGAATAACCACGGCATTTAATGTGAGGCTCAGCGCGAGTGCCGCATTGAGGCGATCAGCTTGAACCTCGGCGGTGGTAATGCCCAGCAAACGCGCGGCCTCGCCCGGATGGGGGGTGATCACGCAATTGGCCGGCAAGTCGACATGGCCTGCAGCGAGCAGGTTCAATGCGTCCGCGTCCCACACCTGCGGCAGTTTGGCGTTGGCCGCCACCGACAACAGGCTTCTGCCCCAGGCTGATTCGCCCAGGCCAGGACCCATGACGATGACCGAGGTTTTTTCCAGCAGGCCCATCAACTGGTTGGCCGAGCTAACGCCCAGCGCCATGACCTCCGGCAGTCGCGCAAGCGCCGCCGGCACATGCTCAGGCCGGGTCGCCAGGGAAACCATGCCGGCGCCACTGCGCAGGGCGCTTTCGGTGCTCAGCAGCGCGGCGCCGCCAAAGCCATGGTCGCCGCCAATGACCAGCAGATGGCCAAACTGGCCTTTATGGGCATCCGGGGAACGTGCAGGCAGTTGCGGCAAATTGCCGGGCAACAGTGGCTGAACGTCGGTTATTTCGTGTTTTGTCTGAGGCATGCGTCTTCAAGCTCCGATGTCTGGCAGAATTATACCCATCTAACCTGTGGTTTCTTGTGTCTCATGCCTGCCATTACCTCCGATCTGCCCGCGCTTGCCCAATCGATCAAAGACTGGGGCCGCGAGCTGGGCTTCCAACAAGTGGGCATCAGCGGCCTGGACCTGGCCGAGCATGAGCAGCACCTGCAACGCTGGCTCGACGCGGGCTATCACGGCGAGATGGACTACATGGGCGCCCATGGCAGCAAACGCTCCCATCCCGAGCAACTGGTGCCGGGCACCCTGCGCGTGGTGTCGCTGCGCATGGATTATCTGCCCGGCGACACCCAGATGGCTCACTTGCTGGCACAGCCGGAAAAAGCCTACATCTCGCGTTACGCCCTGGGCCGCGATTACCACAAGCTGATCCGCAAGCGTGTGCAGCAACTGGCCGACCGCATCCAGGCGCAGATCGGCCCGTTCGGCTTTCGTGCCTTCGTCGACAGCGCGCCGGTGCTGGAAAAAGCCATTGCCGAACAGGCCGGCCTCGGCTGGATCGGTAAAAACACCCTGGTGCTCAACCGCAAGGCCGGCAGTTACTTTTTCCTCAGCGAGCTGTTCGTGGACCTGCCGCTGCCGGTGGATGCGCCCCACAGCACCGAACATTGCGGCCGCTGCACGGCGTGCCTGGATATCTGCCCGACCAATGCCTTCGTCGGCCCCTACGTACTTGACGCCCGGCGCTGCATTTCCTACCTCACCATCGAACTCAAGAGCGCCATTCCCGAGGACCTGCGCCCGCTGATCGGCAACCGCGTGTTTGGCTGCGATGACTGTCAGATCGTTTGCCCATGGAATCGTTTCGCCCGGCCCACCGCCGAAAGCGATTTCAAGCCACGGCACAATCTGGATAACGCAGAACTGGCCGAACTGTTTCTGTGGGACGAGGACAGATTCCTCAGCAGCACCGAAGGCTCACCGCTGCGGCGCGCCGGTTATGAGCGCTGGCTGCGCAACCTGGCAGTGGGCCTGGGCAATGCGCCATCGAGCATTCCGGTGCTGGAGGCGTTGCAGGCGCGCCGCGATTACCCTTCAGAGCTGGTGCGCGAGCACGTGGAATGGGCGCTGAAGCAGCACGCCGGACGTCAGTGAACGTCGTCGTTATAGACGAACTTGGGCATTTCCCAATGAAAGCGGATCGCCAGCAGGCGCAACAGAAAACCGCTGAACAGCGTCAGCAGAATGGCCTGTTCGCTGGGCAACTCGAGGTAAAGGCACAGCAGGTAGAACCACGCGGCGAGAAATGACACGCTGGCGTAAAGCTCACGGCGGAACACCAGCGGGATGTCGTTGCAGAAAATGTCCCGCAGGATGCCGCCGAACACCCCGGTGATCACGCCGCTGACCGAAGCCACCAACATGCCATGGCCCATTTCCAGGGCGGTCATGCAGCCAATCAGGGTAAAAGCCACCAGCCCCACGGCATCCAGCGCGAGAAACAGCGAGCGCAGGCGGCGCATCAGCGGTGCGGCGAAGATCGTCACCAGCGCGGCGATCGAAGTCAGTATCAGGTATTCCGGGTGTTTGACCCAGGTCAGCGGGTAGTGGCCGAGCAACACATCGCGCACCGAACCGCCTCCCAGTGCCGTCACACAGGCAATCAGCACCACGCCAAACCAGTCCATGCCGCGCCGACCGGCGGACAGGGCGCCGGTCATGGCTTCGGCGGTGATGGCGATGAGGTAGAGCATCAGCAGCATGCGGGCGATCCTTGCATGGGCATCAAAGGTGACCGAGTCGCGTCCATCGGGAGCAAGCCCCCTCCCACAGTTGACTGCGTTCGCAGATCAATGTGGGAGGGGCTTGCTCCCGATAGCGCCAGGCCAGTCAATACCTCTTCAAGCCTTGATGAAATGCTTGCGGTAATGCTGCAACTCGGCAATCGACTCGCGAATGTCATCCAGCGCCAGATGCGTGCTGCCTTTATGAAAGCTGTCTTTAACCTCGGGCGCCCAGCGCGCGGCCAGCTCCTTCAAGGTGGACACATCCAGGTTGCGATAGTGGAAGTAACTCTCCAGCCCCTTCATGTGGGTATAGAGGAAGCGCCGGTCCTGGCAAATGCTGTTGCCGCAGATCGGCGACTTGCCCTTGGGCACCCACTTTTCCAGAAACGCGATGGTTTCGGCTTCGGCGTCGGCCATGCTGATGCGGCTGTCGCGCACGCGCTGGGTCAGCCCGGAGTTGCCGTGGGTGCGGGTGTTCCACTCGTCCATGGTGGCCAGCACCGCGTCGCTGTGGTGGATGGCGATCACCGGACCTTCGGCCAAGGTGTTGAGGTTGCTGTCGGTGACAATCGTCGCCATCTCGATGATGACGTCGGTGTCTGGGTTCAGACCGGTCATTTCCAGATCGATCCAAATCAGGTTCTGTGGGTTCAGCATGGCTTGATTCTCTTGGCACCTTGGCGTAGCCGAGCAGTTTAGCAGGCGGCGGCGTGCTAGACTCGCGACCGTTTCACCCTATCTTTGCATTATCGACACGGAACACCAATGGCCAAACGCCAGCTCAATCGTCGCCAAAACTGGCGCATCGAAAAGATTCAAGGCGAACGCGCCGCGCGCGCCGCCAAACGTGAATCCTCCGCCGTGGAAGCACTCGAGGGTGGCGACCTCGGCCCGGAACAGACGGGCCTGGTGATCGCGCACTTTGGTGTGCAGGTCGAAGTGGAGGCGCTGGAAGGCGAACTCGCCGGCTCAGTGTCACGTTGCCACTTGCGCGCCAACCTGCCGGCGCTGGTCACTGGCGACAAAGTCGTGTGGCGTGCCGGCAACCAGGGCATCGGCGTCATCGTCGCGCAACTGCCGCGCACCACCGAGCTGCGCCGTCCCGACAGCCGTGGTCAGCTCAAGCCTGTGGCAGCCAACGTCGACATGATCGTGATCGTGTTCGCCCCGCTGCCCGAGCCCCATGCCAACCTGATCGACCGCTACCTGGTCGCGGCCGAGCATGCCGGCATTCGCCCGCTGCTGCTGCTGAACAAATTCGACTTGATCGACGATCAGAACGCCCCCGCGCTCAACGCGCTGCTGGCGGTGTACCGCACCCTGGGTTACCCGGTGCTGGAAGTGTCGGCCCATCACGGCGACGGCATGGAACAACTGCAACAGCAGCTGGACGGGCGTATCAGCGTGTTCGTCGGCCAATCGGGCGTGGGCAAGTCGTCGCTGGTCAACAGCCTGCTGCCGGAAGTCGACACCCGCGTCGGCCCGCTGTCGGAGCTGTCCGGCCAGGGCACGCACACCACCACCACCGCACGCTTGTTCCACTTCCCGGGCGGCGGCGAGTTGATCGACTCCCCCGGCATTCGTGAATTCGGCCTGGGCCACGTTAGCCGCAGCGATGTGGAAGCGGGTTTTATCGAGTTCAACGACCTGATCGGTACCTGCCGCTTCCGCGACTGCAAACACGACCGCGAACCTGGGTGTGCGTTGCTCAAGGCACTGGAAGACGGACGTGTGCAGCAGCAGCGGATGAACAGCTATCGGTCGATTATTGCGAGCTTGCCTGAGAGCAGTTACTGAACGTATTGGCGAGCGGGCTTGCCCCGCGCCGGGCTGCGCAGCAGCCCTCATCCAAACGGCTTATTTATTCCAGAAATGATTCATCAGGCTTTGGGGCTGCTGCGCAGCCAAACGCAGGACAAGCCTGCTCGCCACAATAAGCCACAGCCTATTTAGCTATGAACCCGTCCCAGGCACCGTCGGATCCTTCACCCCACCGTCATCGAACAAATTCAGCTTCTGGCGCAGTTCATGGGCCGGTAACGGCTCCTGCCCCGGCGCAATCGCATTCGGGTCGGTGGGCACTTCACCCGGTGCGCCTTCACCCTGGGCGGGTGCCGGTGGCGGCTGGTCGCCTTCAATCGCGCGCTGGGCCTTTTTGGTCAGTACGACGATATCGATGCGGCGGTTGACCGGATTGAAGGGGTCCTTGTGATCAAACAGCTGCGAGGAGGCAAACCCCACCACGCGCGCCACTTGCGGGTCCGGATAACTGCCGGCGACCAGCGCACGCCGGGCGGCGTTGGCGCGGTTGGCCGACAGCTCCCAGTTGCCGAAGTCGCCCTGGCCCGCGTAGGGCTTGGCGTCGGTATGGCCGCTGATGCTGATCTTGTTCGGCACCGCCTTGATGGTGTCGGCCATGGCCAGCAGGATGTCTTCAAAGTACGGTTTGAGGCGTGCGCTGCCGGAGTCGAACATCGGCCGATTGGCGGCGTCGGTGATCTGGATGCGCAGGCCTTCCGGGGTGATTTCGAACGAAATCTGATCCTTGAACTTGAGCAACTGCGGGTTTTCTTCAACCTTGTTCTGCAACTCCTGCAGCAACAGTTCGAGGCGTTCCTGCTCGACCTGTTCGGCCATGCTCTCGACGGTATCGCGCTCCACGGGAATCTTGTCCTGCGGCGACTCGGTCTGCACCTCCGGGTTGATGGTGCGCTCCGGCGCCAACTGCGGTGATCCACCCAGGTCGATCACAAAGGGCGTGCCGCTTTCCGAGAAGCCGATCGGGTCCTTGAAGTAACCGGCAATGGCGATCTTCTGTTCCGGCGTGGCGGTGGACATCAGCCATAGCACCAGGAAGAACGCCATCATCGCCGTGGCAAAGTCGGCGAAGGCGATCTTCCAGGCGCCACCATGGTGCCCCGCAGCGAAGCGCTTGACGCGCTTGATGATTATCGGCTGGTTGTTTTCCATGGCTTAGCGACCGCGAACCGCTTGCTCCAGCTCGGAGAAACTCGGGCGATGTTTGGGGTAGAGCACCTTGCGCCCGAACTCCACGGCCAGCGACGGCGGCATGCCGGACGCCGACGCCACCAGGCTGGCCTTGATCGCTTCGTACAGATTCACTTCTTCCTTGGCGTCGTGGGCCAGGCAGGTGGCGAGCGGGCCGAAGAAGCCGTAGGCCGCCAGGATACCGAAGAAGGTGCCCACCAGCGCCGCGCCGACGTGCATGCCAATGGCCGCCTGGTCACCTTCGCCGAGAGAAGCCATGGTCACCACGATGCCGAGCACTGCCGCAACGATACCGAAACCGGGCATGCCGTCGGCGACGCCGGTCACGGCATGGGATGGATGCTCCAGCTCTTCCTTGAGGCTGAACAGCTCCATGTCGAACAGGCCTTCGAGTTCGTGGGGAGCCATGTTGCCGGAGGACATGATGCGCAGGTAATCACAGATATAGGCGGTCAGGCGCTCGTCCTTGAGCACCGTCGGGTACTTGGCGAAAATCGGACTGGCCGCGGCATCTTCGATATCGCCTTCAATGGCCATCATGCCTTCGCGACGACTCTTGTTGAGGATCTCGTAGACCAGACCCAGCACATCCAGATAGAAGGTGTGAGAAAAGCGCGAGCCGAACATGCCCACCGATTTCTTGATCACGTGCATGGTCATGTAGCCGGGGTTGGCCTGCAGGAATGCGCCAAACGCAGCACCGCCGATAATCAGCACTTCGAAAGGCTGGATCAACGCGGCAATTTTACCGTGGGACAAGACGTACCCACCGAGCACACTTGCGATGACGACAATGATGCCGATAATTTTAGCCATAGGGGATCTGTACTTGCGCCGTCGGGTTCATGGACATAGTGGGTGCAGCTGAAAACTCTTGTTCTACTTATCGGCAAAACTGCGCCAGACTATAGCCCGTTAAGGCGAAAAGCCAACTCAGCCCGTTCCGGGCGTATTGAACGCAAGTGATGATCACGCCCCAATGATGGCTAATGAAACCAGCGTCCCAAGTGCCAAACCCGCCACCCTCGCCGCCTGGATCAAGCGCCTGGACGATGTGCTGCTGCCCGTGCCGCAGGCCGCCCATGAGCGCGTGTGCAAGGCCATTCGCGACAGCCGCAGTTCGTTGCGAGATATTGCCGAGCTGATGCAGAACAGCCCGGCGCTGGTGCTCAGCGTGATGCGCGAAGCCAACGGCCACACCCAGGGCAGCATGACGGAACCGGCAGAAAACCTCGAAGTGGCGCTCAACCGCCTGGGCCTCAAGCGCGCCGAAGAACTGCTCGCGCGGCTGCCCTCGGTGCCCGCCCAGGACATCCCGCTGGCCTTGCGCCAATTGCTGCTGGTGAGCCAGCACGCGTCCCAGCAGGCCAGCGGCTTGTTCGCCAGCCGCCTGGCGCGCCTGTGGCAGGACATTCATTGGGGCAGCCTGCTGTTTCTGTCACCGCTGTGGCCGATGGCCGTGGCCTATCCCAAGCTGCTGGAAGAATGGGAGCTGCGGGTTATCCATAAAGGCGAGAGCGCCCGCGCGGTGGAGCAACAGGTGTTCGGCGTGCGCCTTCTGGACCTGTGCCTGGGCCTGACCGAAGCCTGGCACCTGCCGGTCTGGGTGTCCCAGGGTTATACCTTGCTGCGCAACGAGAAACGCCTGCTGGTCAAGGCCTTGCGCATCGCCCGCGAGGATGACGCACTGCGCCACCAGCAATTGCTCGACGCCGAACCCAACCTGCGTCGCTGGCTCAACCAGCCGGCCAATACCGTGCTGCTGGCCAACGGCCTGGCGATGTCGGCCCAGGAGTCCTGGACCTGCCCACACGCCGAGCGCTGGCAATACCTCACCGCGCTGTACCTGCAACAGCCGCTGGCCGATGTGCAGCAACAGGCTCACCAGCAGGCCGTCACCAGCGCCCGTACCACCTTGATGCCCGACCTCTGGCATCCGGCGCTGTCGCTGATCTGGCCGTGGCATGTGCAGAAGGTCCATCGCGGCCTGCTGCCGGCGCCACCGCCCACCGCCGAAGCCCTCGCTGTGTGGCGCAGGCACTGCACCGAGTTGTTGCTGGAGCCGAGCCGCTTCGCCAACGCCATGCACCTGACCACCTGCGCCCGGGACGCGCTGGTGGCCAGCGGCATGCAGCGGGTGATGCTGATGATGACGGATCGCGCCCAGAGCACCTTGCGCGTGCATCAGGTTGACGGCCTGCCCCGGGACGCGGCCAACCTGAGCCTGGACGTGGTCAACAGCACGCTGCTGCAGCGCTTGCTGGAGAAGTCCGCCCAGGTGCGCCTTACGCCCGACAACCATGCGCAATTCTCGGCCCTGCTGCCGCCGATCCTGCGCCGCCTGTTCGCTGGCGAACACCTGCTGCTGCGCTCGCTGAGCTGCAATGGCAAGGTGGTGATGCTGATGATCGCCGACCAGGGCGGCGGGCCGTTTTCGGAAACCACCGTGCAGGCCTTCGGCAAAACCGCCCAATGCGTCGAGAAAGCCCTGCACTGCTTTACCAACCGCAGCGCCTGATGCTTGCGCTACAATCGCCCTCCTTTATCACCCACTTTTGTGCCCAGGAGACCTCACATGCCTGACTTCTCTGGCTTGCCGCTGGTGATCGAGTCCAGCGACCTGCTTGGTCAACTGGATGCCGAGCACCTGATTGTGGTGGACCTCACCAGTGCCGCCCGCTACGCCGAAGGGCATATTCCCGGCGCGCATTTCGTTGACCCCAAACGCACCCAACTGGGCCAGCCACCGGCACCGGGCCTGCTGCCGGACAAGGCCGAACTGGAGAAGCTGTTCGGCGAACTGGGCCACACCCCGGACGCCACCTACGTGGTCTACGACGACGAAGGCGGCGGTTGGGCCGGGCGCTTCATCTGGCTGCTCGACGTGATCGGCCACCAGAAGTACCACTACCTCGATGGCGGCCTGCTGGCCTGGCTGGAAGCACACTACCCGCTGTCCACCGAGGCACCCGCCCCGGCTGGCGGCCCGGTCAGCCTCACACTGCACGACGGCCCCACCGCCACCCGCGAATACCTGCAAAGCCGCCTCGGCGCTGCCGATCTGGGCATCTGGGACGCACGCGGCCCGCTGGAGTATTCCGGCGAAAAGGTGCTGGCAGCCAAGGGCGGGCACATCCCCGGCGCCGTCAACTTCGAATGGACCGCCGGCATGGACAAGGCGCGCAACCTGCGCATTCGCCGCGACATGCCGCAGCTCCTCGAAGACCTGGGGCTTACCCGCGACAAGGAAATCATCACCCACTGCCAGACTCACCACCGCTCTGGCTTCACCTACCTGGTGGCCAAGGCGCTCGGTTATCCGCGAGTCAAAGGTTATGCCGGTTCCTGGGGCGAATGGGGCAACCACCCCGACACCCCCGTTGAGATTTAAGGTTTAAGGACAGTTAATGAAAAAGCAGTTGTTTATCCTCAGCCAGTACTTGCTGCCGCACCACTTGCTGTCGCGCCTGGCCGGCTGCATTGCCGAGTGCCGTGTGCGCTGGTTCAAGAATGCCTTCACCACCTGGTTCGCCAAGCGCTATCAGGTGGACATGTCCCAGGCCCTGGTGGAAGACGTGACGGCTTACGAGCACTTCAACGCCTTCTTCACGCGTGCCTTGAAAGACGGCGCGCGCCCACTGGACCAGACGCCGGGCGCGGTGTTGAGCCCGGCCGACGGCGCGGTCAGCCAGCTTGGCCCGATCGAACACGGCCGGGTCTTCCAGGCCAAGGGCCACAGCTTCAGCGTGCTGGAGCTGCTGGGCGGTGACGCGGCCGTGGCTGCGCCGTTCATGGGCGGTGACTTCGCCACCGTGTACCTGTCGCCCAAGGACTACCACCGGGTGCACATGCCACTGGCCGGCACCCTGCGCGAGATGGTCTACATTCCGGGGCGCATCTTCTCGGTGAACCAGACCACCGCCGAAAACGTGCCCGAGCTGTTTGCGCGTAACGAACGTGTTGCCTGCATTTTCGACACAGAGCGCGGCCCGATGGCGGTAGTGCTGGTCGGCGCGATGATTGTGGCGTCGATTGAGACCGTGTGGGCAGGCCTGGTTACGCCGCCCAAGCGTGAGCTGAAAACCTTCCGTTATGACGAAGCCGCGCGGGCGCCGATTCATTTGGAGAAAGGCGCTGAATTGGGCCGCTTCAAGCTGGGTTCGACGGCGATTGTGCTGTTTGGGCCCGACCAGGTGAAGTGGGCGCAGGAATTGGTGGCCGGCTCGCCGGTGCAGATGGGCCAGGGTATCGGCTCACCCAAAGCCTGACACCGCTCTGAATGTGGGAGGGCGCAAGCCCCCTCCCACATCTTTACTGCATGCCTGCAGTTGGAAACCGCTTAACCCTGCCCATCGCGTTCGCGAAAGCCCAGCAGATACAACACCCCATCCAGCCCCAGCGTCGAAATCGCCTGTTTGGCCGACTGCTTCACCAACGGCTTGGCGCGGAACGCCACACCCAGGCCAGCAATTGCCAGCATCGGCAAGTCATTCGCGCCGTCGCCCACCGCGATGGTCTGTTCCAGTCGCAAACCTTCCTTGTGCGCCAACTCCCTGAGCAAATCAGCCTTGCGCTGCGCGTCGACAATCGGCTCGACCGCCACGCCGGTCACTTTGCCGTCCTCCACTTCCAGCTCGTTGGCGAACACATAGTCGATGCCCAGCTTGACCTGCAATTGCCTGGCAAAGTAGGTGAAGCCGCCGGACAGGATCGCGGTCTTGTAGCCCAGTCGCTTGAGTTCGGCGAACAGGATTTCGGCGCCTTCGGTCAGGCGCAGCGAAGCGCCGATGGCGTCCAGTACGCTGACATCCAGCCCTTTGAGCAACGCCAGGCGTTCCTTGAAGCTGGCGCGAAAATCCAGCTCGCCGGCCATGGCACGCTCGGTGATGGCCGAGACCTGTTCGCCCACGCCGGCGGCCTTGGCCAGTTCGTCGATGACTTCGGCCTCGATCAGCGTGGAGTCCATGTCGAACACCGCCAGACGGCGGTTGCGCCGGTACAGCGAGTCTTCCTGGAAGGCGATATCGATATTCAATTCCTGCGCCGCACTGAGGAACTCAGCACGCAGGGCCTGCGGGTCGGCCGGTTCGCCGCGCACGGAGAACTCGATGCAGCCCTTGCCCAGGTCGGTCGACGTGTCCAGGGGCATGCGCCGCGACAGGCGGTCGATATGGTCGATATTCAAAGCGTGATGGGCGGTGATCGCGCTGACGCGCTGCAACTGCTCGGCCGTGACCTTGCGGCTCAGCAACGTAACGATGTGGCGCTTATCACGCTGGCCTTCCACCCAGTGCTGGTAGTCCGCTTCGGACAGCGGGGTAAAACGCACCTGTTGATCCAGTGTTTGCGCGGTAGACAGGATTTGCGTACGCAGGGACGCAGCCTGTTCTTCGCTCGGGATTTCCACCAGGATGCCGAACGACAGGGTGTCGTGAATCACGGCTTGGCCGATGTCGAGAATGTTCACACCACCCTGGGCCAGAACGCCGGTAATGGCCGCGGTAAGACCCGGGCGGTCAACGCCGGTGATGTTTATCAGGACAATTTCGCGCAAGGCGCACCCCCAGGCTGGAAAAAAACCGCATTCTACCCACTTTCAGTGACCATCGGGCACAGCGAGCGCTTTGCCGGTACAGGGCCTGTCGCTATACTGCGCGTCAACTTCACGGACCAAGAGCCGAGCGCAAGTGAACCGGCCCACGCCAGTAAAAACCGATAACTTCTTCCTGCTGATCTTCCGGGCACTGCGCCATCGCCGTGTGCCGATAGCATTACGCATCGCCAGCCATAACGTGATCCTGGTCGCTCTGGCCCTGGTGATCTACGCCTGCGTGATGGGCTTGCAGTTCAAGCAGGCCATGCACGAGCAGGCTGACGCCCTGGGCGAGAGCCTGACGACCCAGACCGCCACCTCGGCGACCGAGCTGCTGGTGTCCAACGACATCCTCAGCCTCAACGTGCTGCTCAACAACCTGACCAAGAACCCGCTGGTGGCCCACGCCGCCATCTACAGCGTGGACAACCGGATCATGGCCGAAGCCGGGCAACGCCCGAAGAACGGCCTGCTGGGCGAAGCCGAAGGTCTGTACCAGAGCAATATCACGTTTCAGGATGTGAAGGCCGGCCAGTTGCGCATCAGCCTGGACATGCAGCAATTCCAGCAGCCGATGACCATCAGCCTGCAAAGCATGGGCATCCTCAGCGCGATTCTGCTGGCGCTGGCGCTGGCCTTGAGCCTGCGCCTGGGGCGGCATATCTCCACGCCGTTGATGCAACTGCGCATCTGGCTGCGCGATATCGACGAGCACACCCCGGCCACCGACCGCCAGGATGAAATCGGCGACCTCGCGCGCCAGCTCCACGCAAGCTTTGCGCCGGAACCGGTGGTGCCCGAGGTTGAACCCGAGCCCGAATACGACGACACCGATTACGACGACGAACCCGAGTTTGAAGTACGCGACCTGCGCGACCCAGGCTTTGACGAAAGCGCCCCGGTCGCCAGCGCCAAACCAGCACCGCGCCAGGTGATCAGAGCCCAGGAAGACGAACTGGACGACGAAGACCCGTTCGCCGACCTGCGCGACACGTCGGCTGCCAGTCCTGCCGTGGCGCCAAAAGCGGCGGTGGTGAAAAACACCGAACCGCAGCACAGCGCCGTACTCGCCGTGCAACTGGGCTCTCAGGAGCAACTGCGCCGCCTGCCCCGCGCACGCCTGACCGAACTGCTGGAACGCTACCGCGATTGCCTCGATCAGGCTGCCTCGTTGTACCAGAGCGAGCTGCACACCCTGAACGACGGCAGCACGCTGATGCTGTTCCACAGCGAAGACAGCGGTGAGGACTACCTGACCAATGCCATTTGCTGCGGTGAGCTGCTGCGCGCCCTGGGGCATGAACTGCAAATCGAAGTGGCCGACAGCGGCATAACCCTGCAATTGCAGCTGGGCCTGACGGTCGGCGACGATCTGTTCGGCATGAGCCAGATCGACTTGCTGCTGACCGAAATCGCCCAGGATGCGCTGGCGCTGTCCCAGCACAGCCGCAACCTGCTGCTGGTGGAACGCAAGATCAGTGAGGACGGGCTGATCCGCCAGCGCGCGCGCATTCGCCCGATTGCCAGCCCTGAGGGAGCGAGCTGCGTGGAGCGGTTGATGGAGCCGTACCCATCGATGCTGGAGCGGCAGCTGGCGCGGATGCATGAGACCCGTAGCAAGCCCTGAACAACACGGTAAAACCAGAATGTGGGAGGGGGCTTGCTCCCGATAACGGTGTATCAGTCACCGATGAGTTGACTGACCGACTGCTATCGGGAGCAAGCCCCCTCTCACATTTGCCTGGGTGCCAGGACTTGAATCCTGGCCAAACAAAAGGCCCGCTTACTCAGCGGGCCTTTTTGTTGAAGCGGTTTTGGCTCAGAACCTGAACACTTCCATATCCGTACGAATCGGCGTGGCCATCGGCATCTTCGGCTTTTCCGGCGCGGCCGGCTTGGCCTGCGCGGGTGCTTGCCTGCGCGTGGCTTCGGCAATCGGCGGCTGGTTGGCCAATGGCTTGAGAGCCACCGACAACTGCTGCGCCAACTGCTGCAACAACACGCCCTGAGCCTGGACCTGGGACGCGGTGGTGCCGGCATGCTCTTCCTGCAGGTGCACGATGCGGTTATCGCGCACCTGACCACGGCGGTCGATCAAACGCCACTGCGCATCGAGGATCGCCGGCTGCGACTTGCCGGAGTCAAGCCGGGTAATGGTCAACAGCACCTGCACATCCGGGGTGAAGCCGGTGGGCGCAGGCGCCAGTACCACACGCTGGCTGTCGAGCTGACCGGCCACCTGGCGCAGCATCAACTGGTTGATGTCGGACGACAGGCTGCCGGCCCAACGACCATCCAGGGAACCTTGCAGGCTGCCGTCGCTCTGACGTTGCAGCAGGGTTTCGCGTTGCAGGTAGTCGGCAACCACCACCGGACCCAGTAATACAGCCATGCCAGCAGTTTGTGCCGGCTGAGCCGGACTTCCGCTGTCCAGCTGGTACAGCGACACCGGCTGGTGCGTGCTGCAACCCGCCAGCCCCAATAGGCCAGCGAGCATCAAAAATAGAGGAAGGCGTGGAGCAGTCATCATCCCATCCAGGTGGCTGCCACAAGGCGAACCACAATGTAATACTAAAAATAACCTAAACACGCTCGGCCACGCCGGCGCTGGAAAGGCCATATCATCCGTGAATATGCGCCATGACTCCAGCGCCAAAGCACCGATCTACCGGTTAAATCGTAGATCAAGGGCTCTAAACCGCGTTAAACGGGCGTTTCCACGAGCAAAGCATCCACACGCTGGAAGCCACGTGGCAATTTGTTACCACGGCGACCGCGCTCCCCCTTGTAATGTTCCAGGTCGTCAGGGCGCAGCGACAACGTGCGCTTGCCAGCCTGGAGCACCAGGGTGGAACCTTCAGGGATCACCGCGATGTCGGTCACGTATTCTTCGCGACTGGCCACCCGCTCCCCTGGAATACCAATGATCTTGTTGCCCTTGCCTTTGCCCAACTGCGGCAGATCGCTGATCTTGAACACCAGCAGACGCCCTTCGGTGGTCACCGACGCCAGCCAGTTGCTTTCGCGATTGTCCACCGGACGCGGCAGAATCACCTTGGCGTTGTTCGGCAGGCTCAGCAGCGCCTTGCCCGCCTTGTTCTTGGCCTGCAGGTCTTCCCCCTTGACCACGAAACCGTAGCCGGCGTCGGACGCGATCACATACAGCGAGTCGTCATCGGGCAGCAGCACACACTCGAAATTCGCCCCCGGCGGCGGCGTCAGGCGCCCGGTCAGCGGCTCGCCCTGCCCGCGTGCAGACGGCAAGGTGTGGGCCGGCACCGAATAGCTGCGCCCGGTTGAGTCGATAAACACCGCAAACTGGTTGGAACGCCCGGCCGCAGCGGTCTTGAAGCCATCGCCGGCCTTGTAGGACAGGCCTGTAGCGTCGATATCATGCCCCTTGGCGGAACGAACCCAGCCCTTTTCCGACAAAACGACGGTAATTTTCTCGTTCGGCAACAGCTCGGTTTCTGTCAGGGCTTTGGCCTCGGCGCGCTCGACAATCGGCGAGCGGCGGTCGTCGCCGTAGGTTTCAGCGTCCTTGATCAGCTCGCTGCGTACCAGCTTCTTGAGCTTGGCTTCGCTGCCCAGCAGCGCTTGCAGCTTGGCCTGTTCCTTGAGCAGCGCATCCTGCTCGTCGCGCAGCTTCATTTCTTCCAGTCGCGCCAGCTGGCGCAAGCGGGTGTCGAGGATGTAGTCGGCCTGGATCTCGCTCAGTTCGAAACGCGCGATCAGCTCGGCTTTCGGGTGCTCGGCGGTACGGATGATATGGATCACTTCATCCAGGTTGAGGTAGGCGATCAGCAAACCGTCCAACAGGTGCAGGCGGCGCTCGACCTTGTCGAGGCGGAATTGCAGACGGCGACGCACGGTCTGCACGCGGAACTCCAACCATTCCACCAGCAGGTTGCGCAGGTTTTTCAGCTGCGGCTTGCCGTCCAGGCCGATGATATTGACGTTGACCCGGTAGCTGGACTCCAGGTCGGTGCTGGCGAACAAATGCTGCATCAGCACTTCATGATCGACCCGGCTGTTGGTCGGGATGATCACGATGCGGCACGGGTTTTCGTGGTCGGACTCGTCACGCAGATCGGCAACCTGCGGCAGTTTCGACGGTTTGGCCTGCATCAGCGCGGCAATCTGCTCCAGCACCTTGGCCCCGGAGACCTGATGCGGCAGCGCGGTGACAATAATGTCGCCGTCTTCGACGTGGTATACGGCGCGCATGCGCACCGAGCCCTTGCCGGTCTCGTACATCTTCAGCAGGTCGGCGCGCGGCGTGATGATTTCCGCTTCGGTCGGGTAGTCCGGGCCCTGAATATGCTCGCACAGCTGTTCGACCGTGGCCTTGGGCTCATCGAGCAGACGCACGCAGGCGGTGGCGACTTCGCGCAGGTTGTGCGGTGGCACGTCAGTGGCCATGCCGACCGCGATGCCAGTGGTGCCATTAAGCAGGATATTCGGCAAACGTGCCGGCAACACCAGCGGTTCGTCGAGGGTGCCGTCGAAGTTCGGACCCCAGGTCGCCGTGCCCTGGCCCAACTCGCTGAGCAGCACTTCGGAATAGCGCGACAGGCGCGCTTCGGTGTAACGCATGGCCGCGAAGGACTTGGGATCATCCGGCGCCCCCCAGTTGCCCTGGCCGTCCACCAACGTGTAGCGGTAGCTGAACGGCTGGGCCATCAGCACCATCGCTTCATAGCACGCCGAGTCGCCGTGGGGGTGGAACTTGCCGAGCACGTCACCGACGGTACGCGCCGACTTCTTGTGCTTGGAATCGGCGTCCAGGCCCAACTCACTCATGGCGTAGATGATGCGACGCTGCACGGGCTTGAGGCCGTCGCCTATATGCGGCAGGGCCCGGTCCATGATCACGTACATGGAGTAGTTGAGGTAGGCATTTTCGGTGAAGTCAGCCAGCGATCGGCGTTCTACGCCATCTAAGCTGTCTGCGAGGATGTCACTCATGCGGGCCTCATCATGGTCTGGTAAGGCGCGGTGGCAAGGCCACTGCGCCGGGTCAATTCAAGTGTTTGGTGGTTCATGGCTGGGCACTCCAGCCACCGGCCGGGGCGGCAAAACGGTAGACCACCGGGCGTTTTTCACCATCGGCGCGCGGGCCGAAGTTGTTGTCGATGCCCAACCAGGCACCGTCTTCGTCAATTACCAGGGCTTCGGCCAGGCCATAGGGCTGGGCGTAGCGCCGCTCGGGCTTGAGGGTTTCGTCGGCAAACGACCAGCACAGCTCGACCTTGGCCGTAACCGCGTCACGCCGGCAGATCTGGAACGCATTGCGCTCAAGGGTGAACAGCTTGCCCTTGAACAGCGCCAGGTCGGCAAAATCCCTGGACACCGCCTTCGCGTTGGTGAACTGGGCCGGCTGCACTTCCTGGCCGGCTTCGCTGAGCAACACGCAGGCGCCGTCACAGTCCCACAGGCTATGCGGGCGCTTGATGGACATCAGCCCGCGCCGCTCACGCTCGGCGGCGAGCCAGATCTGGTTGCCCTCGGGGTTCACCGCCAGGCCTTCAAACAGCGCATTGAAGTGCAGCAACATGCCGCTGGCCCGCGCTTCGCGCACCATGCGCGGGGCGATCTGCAGCCATTGCGGCGCACCTTCCACCGGCACCTGCAGCACCGCCGCATGGGCTTCGCTGACGATGTAGCGGTTACCTGCGGCATCACAGCTGATGCCTTCAAAATCCAGGTCGCCGCCGCGAATGAACGACGCCGCCGTGGTGCGCGAGCGCAAGCCCCAGGGCAAACCGGACTCGGGCACCGGCGGCACCTCGATCTTTACCGTTTCGGCCTGCCACACGGGCGCGCTGATATCCAGGCGATAGATCTGCTCGTCGTCGCGGTCGGACACCGTCCATAAATCCTTGCCGCACAGCGCCAGGCCCGACAGGTTACCGCCGCGCATGCCGTCCACGGCGTGCTCGGACACCAGTTTGAGCTCAGCCACGGGGGCGGCCAGTGCTTCGCTGGCGGCTAGCCCGCTCACCATCAGGATCGCCAGGGCGATGCCTGTGCGCATCAGCCCAGCACCTCGGCCAGGTTGCCCTTGGATTCCAGCCAGGCTTTGCGATCCGGAGCGCGTTTTTTTGCCAGCAACATGTCCATCATTTCCGACGTGCCGGCGAAGTCTTCCAGGGTCAACTGCACCAGACGCCGGGTGTTGGGGTCCATGGTGGTTTCGCGCAGTTGCGGCGGGTTCATTTCGCCCAGGCCCTTGAATCGCGTGACCTGTGGCTTGCCGCGCTTCTTCTCGGCCACCAGGCGGTCGAGGATGCCGTCGCGCTCGGCTTCGTCCAGTGCGTAGAAAATTTCCTTGCCCAGGTCGATGCGGTACAACGGCGGCATGGCGACGTACACGTGACCGGCATCCACCAGCGGGCGGAAGTGCTGCACGAACAGCGCGCATAGCAGGGTGGCGATGTGCAGGCCATCGGAGTCGGCGTCGGCGAGGATGCAGATCTTGCCGTAGCGCAGCTGGCTCATGTCCGCCGCGCCCGGATCGACGCCGATGGCCACAGCGATGTTGTGCACTTCCTGGCTGGCGAGCACTTCGCTGCCATCGACTTCCCAGGTGTTGAGGATCTTGCCGCGCAACGGCAGGATCGCCTGGAATTCCTTGTCCCGCGCCTGCTTGGCCGAACCGCCGGCGGAGTCACCCTCCACCAGAAACAGCTCGGAGCGCATCGGGTCCTGCCCGGCGCAGTCGGCCAGCTTGCCGGGCAGTGCCGGGCCCTGGGTAATGCGCTTGCGCTCGACTTTCTTGCTGGCCTTGAGGCGACGGCCGGCGTTGTTGATCGCCAGTTCCGCGAGGGCCAGGCCCAGCTCCGGGTGTGCGTTGAGCCACAGGCTGAAGGCGTCCTTGACCACACCGGAAACAAACGCCGCCGCTTCACGGGACGACAGGCGCTCTTTGGTCTGCCCGGAAAACTGCGGTTCCTGCATTTTCATCGACAGCACGAACGCGATGCGCTCCCACACGTCTTCCGGCGCCAGCTTCACACCGCGCGGCAGCAGGCTGCGGTACTCGCAGAATTCGCGCATGGCATCGAGCAGACCCTGGCGCAACCCGTTGACGTGGGTGCCGCCCTGGGCCGTGGGGATCAGGTTGACGTAGCTTTCCTGCACGCTGTCGCCGCCTTCGGGCAGCCACAGCAGCGCCCAGTCGACCGCTTCCTTATTACCCGCCAGGCTGCCGCAGAACGGCTCGTTGGGCAGGCGCTCGAAGTCGCTGACGGAATCTTCCAGGTAGGAACGCAGGCCGTCTTCGTAATGCCATTCGACCTTCTCGCCGGTGCCTTTGTCTTCAAAAATGACCAGCAGGCCCGGGCACAGCACGGCCTTGGCCTTGAGCACGTGTTTGAGGCGGCTGATGGAGAATTTCGGCGAATCGAAGTATTTCGGGTCCGGCGCGAAGTACACGCTGGTGCCGGTGTTGCGCTTGCCGACGGTGCCGACCACTTGCAACTCGGTGGCTTTGTAGCCATCGGCAAAGGTCATTTCGTACTCGTTGCCGTCGCGCTTGACCTTGACCCTGACCTGCGTGGACAGGGCGTTGACCACCGAAATACCCACGCCGTGCAGGCCACCGGAGAACTGGTAGTTCTTGTTGGAGAACTTGCCACCGGCGTGCAGCTTGGTGAGGATCAGCTCGACGCCCGACACGCCCTCTTCGGGGTGAATGTCCACCGGCATGCCACGACCGTCGTCGGACACTTCCAGGGAGTGGTCGGCGTGGAGAATCACGTGCACCGACTTGGCGTGCCCGGCCAAGGCTTCGTCGACGCTGTTGTCGATGACTTCCTGGGCGAGGTGGTTCGGCCGACTGGTGTCGGTGTACATGCCGGGGCGTTTGCGCACCGGGTCGAGGCCCGAGAGGACTTCGATGGCGTCTGCGTTATAAGAGCTAGCGCTGGGAGTGGCCATGGGGTCTCGTCTAGAGTCTTGCGATTAAAAAGTACCCTGGGATTTCACAATGCGCTGAAATCTAAGGATTGATACTGATCTGCACCGATGCCGGCAAAGCTGAGCAAGGCCGGCAATTGTCGGGCGAAGCCCTGGTAACCATGGTCGCCGCCGGCCTGGATGCGCAGGGCGCAGGCCCGGTAGTACTGCTGGGCGAGGCGATAATCCAGGGTTTCATCCCCGGTCTGCAACCACACCTGATAACGCGCAGCCTCCTGGGGCGCCGGCACTTCCAGTTCGGCCAGCGCCGTGACGTGGTCGTGGGTCAGCTCCCAGGTTTCATCGGTATAGAGGTTCTTCTGGGTGCCCAGGTAACCGTCGAACATCCGATGGGGGCTGACCGCCGGGTTGACCAGCAGCGCCTTGAGGCCATGGCGTTCGGCAAGATGGGTTGCATAGTAGCCGCCGAGTGAGCTGCCGACCAGCAGTGGCCGCCCCAGTTGGGCAATGGCCTCCTCCAATTGAGGAATCGCCTTGCGCGGGTGGTGATGCAGGGCCGGCACCCGCAACTGATCGGTCAGGCCGAGGCTGTCCATCACGGTTTTCAGCTGGCTGGCCTTGTTGGACACCGGCGCGCTGTTGAAACCGTGGATATACAAGATCGAAGCGGACATGCCGGGGCTCTCCGTGACTCAGCCAAAGAGGCGCAGTTTACAGGGAATATGGGCAAACGAGGATCGAATGTGGGAGGGGGCTTGCTCCCGATGGCGTTGCATCAGGGCGTACAGGTGCCGACTGATACAGCGCTATCGGGAGCAAGCCCCCTCCCCCCAATGTGTTTGGTGTTTGCAGCTTTTAATAACCGTTGCTGCCGTAATCGACAGTAAACGCAAAGTCTGTGACACGCTCCACCCCGGTCTCCAACCGCCCGTCGGCATGCAGGCACAGCCAGCGATAACCCGGTGCCTGTTCGCTGACCGCAAAATCCTCGCTGCCCGGCGTGAACTGGATGCAGGTGGACGGCGATGCCAGGAGCCGCACGCCGTTGCGCACTTGATCGATCTCCTGATGCACATGCCCCCACAGCACCGCCCTCACCTGGGGGAAGCGGTCGAGCACGGCAAACAGCGCTTCCGGATTGCGCAAACCAATGGGCTCCATCCACGCGCAGCCAATGGGCACCGGATGATGGTGAAAACACACCAGGTGATGTTGATCAGGCGCTTCGCTCAAGGCCTGGGCCAGCAGTTGCAGTTGCTGGTTCTCCAGGTAGCCCGGCACCGAGCCGGGCACGGCGGAATCGAGCAGGGTAATGCGCCAGTTGCCGACATCGACCACCGGTTCCAGCAGGTCACTGTTCACGGCGGCCTGGGTCATGAACTGTGGTTCGTCGTGGTTTCCTGGAATCCAGCGCGTCGGTGCGCCAAGCGGCGCGGTCATAGCGCGAAATTGCTGATACGACGCCAGCGTGCCGTCCTGGGACAAATCTCCCGTGGCCAACACCAGATCGACACAGGGCTGCCGCTCGCGCACGAGCGCGATCACCCGATGCAGGCTGTCACGGGTATTCAAGCCCAGCAGCGTGCCATCGCTCTCGGCAAACAGATGGCTGTCGGACAGCTGCACCAGCAAGGCAGCGTCAGGGTTCACAGTGGGTACGCGGGGCAAGGCGCTCTCCCTGGCGATCACAGTCATGGATAGGTGTGGCGATTATGCTGAAGCGGGGGTCTAGCGCACCACTTCGAACTCATGGCCCAGGGCCAGGCAATGGCTCAACCACTCGCCGAGGAACACATTGAGCTGTGCTTTCTCATCGGGCTGGTGCATGAACACATTCGGGTAGGGATAGATGCTGCGAAAACGCCGCGCATGTTCGGCGCTGATCACCTCGGCCATGCGCGCATCGTGGTACACCTGCACCTCCAGCTGCGGCACCGGCAGCCACGGCAGGCTGTGCTCCTGGCGCACACGCAAGGTGGTGGTGTAGGGGCAGTTGACGATGACTTCCAGGGCCAGCACGCCGAGCATCTGGTCGCCATGGGTCACCCCGATGCGCCGCGCCTCGGGGGCGTGGCGCATATCGGGAAGCAGGCGCATCAGCCGCGCATAGTTGGCCTCGCAGGCCGCCTGCAACCCGATCAGATCAACGCGATAGCGTTCCCGTGCCTTTACTGCCATAACCCCCTCACTTCCGCGCGGTTCAGCGCGAGCCACTGCAGGGCGATAATGCTGGCTGCGTTGGAAATTCTGCCGTCGCGCACGGCTTGCAGGGCGTCTTCGAATGCCCACACCGTGACGCGGATATCTTCTGCCTCTTCTTCCAGTCCATGGACGCCACCGGCTCCCGCGCTGTCGCAACGACCCAGGAACAGGTGCACAAATTCGGTACTGCCACCGGGCGACGGGAAATACTTGGTGATCGGCCACAGCGCGGAGAACGTCAGCCCAGCTTCCTCCTCGGCTTCGCGGTGTGCAACCTCCTCCGGTTCTTCGTCCTTGTCGATCAGCCCGGCAACCATTTCCACCAGCCACGGGTTATCGGTACGCCCCATGGCGCCGACGCGAAACTGCTCGATCAGCACCACTTCATCGCGTTGCGGGTCGTAGGGCAGCACGCAGACAGCATCGTGACGCACGAACACTTCGCGGTTGATCACTCGGCTCATGCCGCCATCGAATTTTTCGTGGCGCAGTTGCACGCGGTCGAGCTTGTAGAAGCCTTTATAGGCATTGTCGCGCTGAACGATTTCGATTGTGCTCGGCGTCGATTTCGCAATGTCCGTCATGTCCCATCCTCGATAAGCCTGCGCAATGGGCGCCATCCTAACGCGCTCCTGCCCTCGGATGCAGCCCCTTTCCAGTTGCCGGGATAGACGGCTGGCGTCAAACTCACTCTAATCAGCTTAGTGGCGAACTGACTGCCTTGCCGGTAGTCGAAGCTCCACGAATTTCGCTCTTATCGACGGAAGAAGACCTTACATGTCGCTCTTGAAAATCGCCTCCGTGGCGTGTATCGCATTGACCCTCGGCGCCTGCCAGAGCCTGTTTCAGCCCGCGTGGCACACACCTCTGGAAGCCACCCGCGACACCAGCGAGCAAAGCAAGCCGGGTTGCACCAGCGCCGATTGCCCGCTGGTGAATATCGACACCGTGCATTTTGCCAAAGAGCCCAAGCTGGACGCGCTGATCGAACAGCGCCTGCTGGAAATGACTCAAACCAACGCCAGCGACCCGCTGCCGACCAGCCTGGACACCTACCGCGAACAATTCCTGAAGACCGCCGCCCCACGCAACAGCATGTACTTGCAGGCCAAGGTACGCGAGCAGCATGACGGCTTGGTGATCATCGAACTGTCCAGCTACCTGGACCAGGGCGCCACCCACGGCGAACCCGGCCGTGCCTTCATCAACTATTCGCGCCAGCAGCAAAAGGCCCTCTCGCTCACCGATATGCTGTTGCCCGGCAAGGAAGAGGCCTTCTGGAAAGCCGCCCAGGTGGCGCACAACAGCTGGCTGATCAGCACGCGCCTGAGCCTGGAGCCGGAGTTCGTGAAGAAATACCCTTTCCAGAAAACCCCGAACGTGGCGCTGACCTATGGCGGTGTGATCCTCAAGTACCCCACCAGCACCATCGCGCCGTACGCCCTGGGCCACGTCGAGTTGCAGATCCCCTACTCGCGCCTGGAAGGCATCCTCAAGCCTGAGCTGGTGCCCGCACGCCGCTGAAGGCTCGAACCAGGACAAATTGCAACATCCCTGCCAGCACCAGCGCCGGCAGGGTTGCGCCGATGTCCGGATACAGGTTGGCCAGCAAGTGGTAAGTGGCAATGCCCCCCAGCCAGGCCACTAATGCCGGCCAACGCAGCCCAACGACCGCTCCCTGGCCGCGACGGCGCAGGATGAAGTGATCCACCAGCACCACGCCAAACAGCGGCGCAAACACCGAACCGATCAGCAGCAGGAAGTTCTGGTACTGGGCCAACGGCGCAACGCAGGCAATCAAGGTGCAGACCACCCCAATAGCCGGCGCCAGGTGCTCGACCTTCAAACGCACCAGCATCGCGCTGGACACCGCCGCCGAGTGAATATCGGCGAACGCGTTTTCCGACTCGTCCAACAGGATCAGCAGCAGCGGAATGCCAAGACCCGCTCCGGCCAACGCCAACAGCAATGCATTGACCTCACCGCTCGGCGCAAACGCCAGGGTGTAGGCCACGCCCAGGCTCATCAGCCAGACATTCCCGATAAAGAACCCCACCGCCGTACCACCGAACACGCTTTTCGCGCGTTTGCCGAAGCGTGAGTAATCGGCAATCAACGGCAGCCACGACAACGGCATGGCAATGGCGATATCAAAGCCCACCGCAAACGGCAGCGAACCATCACCGGGCCGAGTCCAGAGCGCGGCAAGGTCGGCCCTGGCGAACAGGTTCCAGGTCAGCCACAGGCAGGCGGCGAGCAACAGCCAGATGCCCCACTTGCGCAGCACCTGCCGCACGAAGGTCAGCGGGCCGCTCACCGCCAGCAGCGTCGCCAGGCCGCCGAAGAACAGGGTCCACAGCAGCGGGCTGGCGAACACACTGCCGTCGCTGAACGCCCGCGTGCCCAGCAGGCTGGCGGCGTCGCGCATCACGATGATTTCGAACGAGCCCCAGCCAATCAACTGCAACAGGTTGAGCAGCGCCGGCAGGCTCGCGCCTCGGCTGCCGAGGCTGAGTTTGAGCGCGGCCATGGCGGACAGGCCGGTGTCGCTGCCGATCACGCCGACGGCAGCCAGCAGCAACACGCCGACCAGGGTGCCGAGGAAGATCGCCAGCAGTGATCCCGCCAGACCGAGGCCAGGCGCCAATAACGCGCCGGTCTGCAGGACCATCAAGCCGATGCCGAGGGAGAACCACAGGGAGAACAGGTCGCGGGCGCCGAAGACGCGTTTGTCGGCGGGCACGGCGATGTCGGGGGAATAGGTGCTGGGTTGAATGTTCAAGGGAGATTGTCTCTGAGAGGCACTTGTTGTGTTCAAGAGGGTTATCGGGAGCAAGCCCCCTCCCACAGTTGGCATGCATTTCAACTGTGGGAGGGGGCTTGCTCCCGATGAGGCCGGTACAGATCACTAAAATCCCGAATCAGACCTTTTTATACAGCTGACTGCCTTCCTGCTTGAACCGCTCCGCCTGCTCCGCCAAGCCTCTGGCCACGTCCACATCCACCGCTTCAATGCGCTGGTTGGCCGCGTACTCGCGCACTTCGTGGGTCACCTTCATCGAGCAGAACTTCGGCCCGCACATCGAGCAGAAATGCGCGACCTTGGCCGACTCCTTGGGCAAGGTCTCGTCATGGAAGGCCCGCGCGGTGTCCGGGTCCAGGCCGAGGTTGAACTGGTCTTCCCAGCGGAACTCGAAGCGCGCCTTGCTCAAGGCGTTGTCGCGAATCTGCGCGCCCGGATGGCCCTTGGCCAAATCCGCCGCATGCGCCGCGATCTTGTAGGTAATGATCCCGGTTTTCACGTCATCCTTGTTCGGCAAGCCCAGGTGTTCCTTGGGCGTGACGTAGCAGAGCATCGCGCAGCCGAACCAGCCGATCATCGCCGCGCCGATGCCGGAGGTGATGTGGTCGTAGCCCGGCGCAATGTCGGTCGTCAGCGGGCCGAGGGTGTAGAACGGCGCCTCGTCGCAGCACTCGAGCTGTTTGTCCATGTTCTCCTTGATCAACTGCATCGGCACGTGACCGGGGCCTTCGATCATGGTTTGCACGTCGTGCTTCCAGGCGATCTTGGTCAGCTCGCCGAGAGTTTCCAGCTCGCCGAATTGCGCGGCGTCGTTGGCATCGGCCACCGAGCCCGGGCGCAGGCCGTCACCCAGGGAGAAACTGACGTCGTAGGCCTTCATGATTTCGCAGATTTCTTCGAAGTGCGTGTAGGCGAAGTTTTCCTTGTGGTGCGCCAGGCACCACTTGGCCATGATCGCCCCGCCCCGGCTGACGATGCCGGTAACCCGGTTGGCGGTCAGCGGCACGTAGCGCAGCAGCACACCGGCGTGGATGGTGAAGTAGTCGACGCCTTGCTCGGCCTGTTCGATCAGGGTGTCGCGGAACAGCTCCCAGGTGAGCTCCTCGGCCATGCCGTCGACTTTTTCCAGGGCCTGATAGATCGGCACAGTGCCAATCGGCACCGGCGAGTTGCGGATGATCCACTCGCGGGTTTCGTGAATATGCTTGCCGGTGGACAAATCCATGATGTTGTCCGAGCCCCAGCGAATGCCCCAGGTCATCTTCGCCACTTCTTCCTCGATGGACGAGCCGAGGGCGCTGTTGCCGATATTGCCGTTGATCTTCACCAGGAAGTTACGACCGATAATCATCGGCTCCAGCTCGGTGTGGTTGATGTTGGCCGGGATGATCGCGCGGCCGCGGGCGATTTCCTCGCGCACGAACTCAGGGGTAATGATCTTCGGAATGCTCGCGCCAAAGCTGTGCCCGGCGTGCTGCTGCTTGAGCAGGCCGGCGGCGCGGGCTTCTTCGAGCTTCATGTTTTCGCGGATGGCGACGTATTCCATCTCCGGCGTGATGATGCCCTTGCGCGCGTAGTGCATCTGGCTGACGTTGGCGCCGGCCTTGGCGCGGCGCGGGTTCTGCAGGTGGGCGAAGCGCAGGTAGGCGAGCTCCGGGTTATCCAGGCGCTCCTGGCCGTAGCGGGAGCTCAGGCAACTCAGGCGCTCGGTGTCGCCGCGTTCTTCGATCCACGGCGAGCGCACATCGGCCAGGCCTTTGCGCACGTCGATAATGACAGTGGGGTCGGTGTAAGGGCCGGACGTGTCGTAGACCACCACCGGCGCGTTGATTTCGCCGCCGAATTCGGTGGGCGTCACGTCCAGGCTGATCTGGCGCATGGGCACGCGGATATCGGGGCGCGAGCCCTGCACGTAGATCTTCTGCGAGCGGGTAAACGGCTGCACGGAGCCGGAGTCGACCTTGGCCGATTCACTCAGGTGCACAGTATTTTTTGATTTTTGGCTTTTTAGTTCAGTGCTCATCACAGGCTCTCCAACTTATCCAGGCGGTGGATTGTTGTCGGAGCGAACCTGGGACGGATGGACGCACTGATAGCAGTGCTGTGCTTTGTGCACGAGGGCGTTCGATGGTCGAACAGCATCCCGGACGAAGCACAAGAGGACTCGCCGGGTGACGAGAAATCTTGTTCCCTACGCAGGCGTTAACCTGATCAGGTTCAACGGGATCCGGTATTTACCGATCTCAGCCTTCCAACAAGGCACCCCGACAAGAACGCGGCCAGTCTAGACCATGGCGTGGGCAAATTGCCAATAACGGTGGATCAAGCGTGATGAATGGCGTGATTGCAGGATTGTTGTGCCGAGATCGCGCCACTACACTCCAGAGCGGCCTCAAGGCTTGACGCTCTACAAGCGCCACCGTAGCCTTGGGCGATTAATTATCAGCGTAATATTTATTCAGGGATCGCCTCATGCTGCGCAAACTCTCACTGGCCCTTGCCGTGTCTTGTGCGACCAATGGATGGGTCTGGGCAGCTGAAGCGCCCTTGTCCGTCAATACCGATCTGGTCAGCGTCTACCAGGAGGCGGTGAACAACAACGCCGACCTGGCCGCCGCCCGCGCCCAATATGGCGCGCAAAAGGAAGTGGTGCCCCAAGCCCGCGCCGGCTTGCTGCCCAACCTCTCGGCCGGTGCCGACAGCAATAATGTGCGCACCCAGCTCGACCAGCCGGCGGCCACCGTCAACCGCGACGCCCACTCCTGGCGCGCGACCCTGAGCCAGCCACTGTTTCGCGCCGACCGCTGGTTCCAGCTGCAGGCCGCCCATGCGGTCAACGAGCAGGCCTCGCTGCAACTCTCGGCGACCGAGCAGAACCTGATCCTGCAAAGTGCCGAAAGCTACTTTGCGGTGCTGCGCGCCCAGGACAACCTGGCCTCGACCAAGGCCGAAGAAAACGCCTTCAGGCGTCAGCTGGACCAGTCCAACGAACGCTTCGACGTGGGCCTGTCGGACAAGACCGACGTGCTGCAATCCCAGGCCAGCTACGACACGGCCCGCGCCAACCGCATCCTCGCCCAGCGCCAGGTCGACGACGCCTTCGAAGCGCTGATCACCCTGACCAACCGCCAGTACAACGCAATCCAGGGCATCGTCCACAGCCTGCCGGTGCTGCCGCCGATGCCGAACGACGCCAAGGCCTGGGTCGAAACTGCCGGCCGTCAGAACCTCAACCTGCTGGCCAGCAACTACGCCGTCACTGCCGCCGAAGAAACCCTGCGCCAGCGTAAGGCCGGCCACTTGCCCACGCTCGACGCGGTGGCGCAGTACGAAAAGGGAGACAACGACGCGTTGGGCTTCGGCAATCCGAACCAATTGCCGATTCCTTACGGCGGCGATGTGTCCCAACGCACCGTCGGCCTGCGCCTGAACATTCCGCTCTACAGCGGCGGCCTTACCAGCTCGCAGGTGCGCGAATCCTATTCGCGCCTGGACCAGTCCGAGCAACAGCGCGAGGGCCTGCGCCGCCAGGTGGTGGAAAACACACGCAACCTGCACCGCGCGGTGAACACCGATGTGGAACAGGTGCAGGCGCGCCGCCAGTCGATCATCTCCAACCAGAGCGCGGTGGAGGCCACGGAAATCGGTTACCAGGTGGGGACGCGCAACATCGTCGACGTGCTGGACTCGCAGCGCCAGCTCTATGCGTCGGTGCGCAACTACAACAACAGCCGCTATGACTACATTCTCGACAACCTGCGCCTGAAGCAGGCAGCGGGCACCTTGAACCCGGGTGACCTGCAGGAGCTGACGCGCTACCTCAAGGCCGACTACAACCCGGACCGCGATTTCCTGCCACCGGACCTCGCTAAAGCCGCCGCCGAACAGCTCAAGGCCCGGCCCGGTAACTGAACATGTGAGAGGGGGCTTGCCCCAATGCCGTTCAGCTAAGCGCAGATTCCCTGTGGCGAGCAGGCTTGTCCTGCGTTGGGCTGCGCAGCAGCCCCAAAGCCAGCTCCCACATTTAACCGCGTTCGCACTCCCTACACCGATCGGCTATAAGGCCGCCGCGCTTTTGCTTTTGATCTGAGGCGCCCCGTCAAACACGCTGGCCGAACGCAGGGCAAAGACCTTTTGCTTACTTTTGGGTCTTTCCAAAAGTGAGCCGCCGTAAGGGCGGAACCCTAAGTCGCCGTTACCGCAGAAACGGATATGTACACCGAAAAATCGCATTCGCGAGCGAGCCCCCTGCCACAGTTTTATCGGTGCTGTGTCAGTTGATCAGTCGGCCAAGGCCGTCCAGCAACCGCTGCAACGCGCCCTGATTGGCCTGCATCACTTCAAGCCCCGCCTGCGCCATGCGGCGGGCATCCTGCGGCAGTTCGAACAGCTGGCGTACCGCCTCAGCCAATCCGTCAGCATCATCCACCTCACGCAACGCCCCGGCCTCGCGCATCATTGCGGTGATCTCCAGAAAGTTGAACAGGTGCGGCCCCATGATCACCGGCAACCCCAACGCCGCCGGCTCGAGCGGGTTATGCCCACCGGTCGCTACCAGGCTGCCGCCGACAAAGGCGCTGTCGGCCAATGCATACAGAAACAGCAACTCGCCCATGGTATCGCCAAGCAACACGGCGGTTTGCGCCGTGACGGGTTCGCCGCTGGAACGGCGCACCGTGGCAAAGCCCTGTTGCTCGCACAGCTCGAACATCGGACCGAAGCGTTCCTGATGGCGCGGCACCAGAATCAACAGCGCATTGGGATAGCTGTCGAGCAGTTGACGATGAGCCGCGAGCACCACCGCATCCTCGCCTTCGTGGGTGCTGGCGGCGATCCATACCGGGCGCTGGGTGGCGCCCCATTGCTCACGCAGGGCCGCGGCGCGTACCGGTAATTGCGGGTCGATGGTCAGGTCGAACTTGATCGAGCCGGTCACCTCCACCGTGTCCGCTCGCGCGCCGAGGCTTCGGAAGCGCTCGGCTTCGGTTTGCGTCTGCACGGCCAACAGGCTCATCTCTGACAGCATCGGCGCGGTGAGCTTGGCAAACCGCGCGTAGCCCTTGGCCGAGCGCGCCGACAATCGCGCATTGGCCAACGCCACCGGAATGCCGCGCCGAGCGCAGGCGTGGATATGGTTGGGCCACAATTCGGTTTCCATAATGACCGCAAGCCTGGGCTGCACGCGATCAAGAAAGCGCTTTGCCGCGCACGGCACGTCATAGGGCAGGTAGCAATGCTGGATGCGCGGCTCGTTGGCGAACAGCGCCTGGATACGCTCGGAACCGGTCGGTGTCATGCAGGTGACCGTGATCGGCAACTGCGGATAACGCTCCAGCAGCCCACGCACCATCGGCGCGGCGGCAATGCTTTCACCCACCGACACCGCATGCACCCAGATCCCGCCGGGCTGCATCGCCGGCAAGCCAAGGGAAAACCGCTCGCCCACGCGCTTTGCATAGGCCGGAGCCTTGCGTGCACGCAGCCACAGACGTAAAGCCACCAACGGCAGCGCCAGGTAAAACAGACAGCTGTAGAGAGTTCTATTCATGGCGGCGGAGTTTATCGGCTTTTTCAATAGTGAGCCTATAGAATGCCCATCCTGATACCGCCGCAAGCCGAGGACTCCCCATGAATGCCGCCTACTACTACCTGGCCATCGCCATCTGCTCGGAAGTGATCGCCACCGTGTCCATGAAAGCCATCAAGGGCTGGAGTACGCCGATCCCCCTGCTGCTGGTGATCGTGGGGTATGGCGTGGCGTTCTGGATGCTGACCCTGGTGGTACGCACGGTGCCGGTGGGCGTGGCGTATGCCGTGTGGGCCGGGATGGGCATTGTGATGGTGAGTATCGCGGCGTTGTTCATCTACGGGCAGAAACTCGATGTACCGGCGATGCTGGGGATGGGCTTGATTGTGCTGGGCGTGGTAGTGATCCAGCTGTTCTCGAAAACCGCCGGGCACTGACCGCCACGCTACAGCCTGTATACTGCGCCCCTTGTCTTGAACACTGAGGTCGCCCATGCCATCCGATATTTCCACCGACGTCCTGATTGTCGGCGCCGGGGTTGCCGGCCTCTGGCTGAATGCGCGCCTGCGCCGCCAGGGCTTTTCCACGGTGGTGGTGGAAAGCGCCACCCTGGGCGGCGGGCAGAGTGTGAAATCCCAGGGGATCATTCACGGTGGTGCGAAATATGCGCTGCACGGCGCGCTGACCGGCGCCTCCGAGGCGATTGCCGATATGCCACGCCGCTGGCGCGAAGCCCTGGCCGGCAGCGGCGAGCTGGATTTGTCCGGCGTGCGCCTGCTGTCCGAGGCCCACTACCTGTGGTCTCCCGGCACCCTGGCCGGCAACCTCACGAGCTTTTTCGCCAGCAAGGCCGTGCGCGGCCGGGTCGATCAGGTCAAGGGCAACGAGCTGCCGCCAGCCCTGCAGGACCGCCGCTTCAAGGGCAGGGTCTATCGCCTGGCGGAACTGGTCGTCGACGTGCCCAGCCTGATCGAACGCCTGGCGCAACTGGCCGGTGACGGGCTGCTCGCCGGGCAACGGATCGAGCCTCTGCGCGAGGGCAATACGCTGGTGGGTCTGACGGTGGATGGCCGTGAGATCCGCGCCCAGCGCATCGTATTGAGCGCCGGCGGCGGTACCGCTGAGCTGCTGAAGGCCCTGGGCCTGAGCACACCGGCCATGCAAAAACGCCCGCTGCACATGATCATCGCCAAGGGCCCCGGCCTCAAGCCGCTGTACGCCCACTGCCTGGGCGGCGGCACCAAGCCGCGCATCACCATCACCACCCACCCGGCCGCCGATGGCAATTGGGTGTGGTACATGGGCGGCGACATCGCCGAGGCCGACGGCGTGACGCGCACCCCACAGGAACAGATCGCCACCGCGCAAAAAGAGCTGGCGCAACTGCTGCCGTGGATCGACATGAGCCAGACCCGGTGGGCCACCCTGCGCGTCGACCGCGCCGAACCGCTGCAGTCCGGCCTGGTGCGCCCCGACAATGCCTTCCTCGCCGAAGAGGGTCGGCTGCTGGTGGGCTGGCCGACCAAACTGGCGCTGGCACCGGACTTTGCCGATCGCGTAATCAACAGCCTCGAACGTGACGGCATCCGCCCTGCCGGCGGCGAGCCGCTGCCCGCCCTGCCAAAACCCGCCATCGGCGTACCCGCCTGGGAGCAACTGTTGCCATGAGCCTGCCAACCCTGCACGACCTGCACCGCCCCCTCGGCAGCACCGGCCTGCTGGTCTCACCGCTGGGCCTAGGCACCGTCAAACTCGGCCGCGACCAGGGCGTGAAGTACCCCAACGGCTTCCAGATTCCCAATGACGAGGAGGCGCGGATGTTGTTGCGCCAGGCGCGCCAGTTGGGCATTAACCTGATCGACACCGCGCCGGCCTATGGCTTGAGCGAGGAGCGCCTGGGGCCGCTGCTGCGTGATCAGCGCAAGGACTGGGTGATCGTGAGCAAGGTTGGCGAAGAGTTCGAGAACGGCGTCTCCCGCCACGACTTCAGCGCCGCCCACACACGGCTGTCCATCGAGCGCAGTTTGAAACGCCTTGAAACGGATTTTATCGACCTGGTGTTGGTGCATTCCGACGGCAATGACTTGCACATTCTCAACGACTGCGAAGTGTATGAGGCCCTGGCCGCGCTGAAAAAAGAGGGCAAGATTCGCGGTTTCGGCTTCTCCGGCAAAACCGTCGAAGGTGGCATCAGGGCCCTTGAACAGGGGGACTGCGCGATGGTCACTTACAATCTGAACGAACAATCGGAGAAAGCCGTCATTGATTATGCGGCGGCCCACGGCAAGGGCATTCTGGTGAAAAAAGCCCTGGCCAGCGGCCATGTGTGCCTTGACCCTGGAATGGATCCAATTCGTGCCAGTTTCATGTTGTTGTTTGCGCAAACGGGCGTCGCCAGTGCTATTGTCGGGACCATTAATCCGCTGCACCTGGCCCATAACGTGGCGACCGCTGCCCAGGTCATTCGTCAACTCTGATGCCGCCGACGCGGCCGACCCCGTCGCAAGAAGGAGCCGACATGCCGCGAACGCTCATAAGAAAAAACCCGAGTAACTTCAAGACCCTGCCCCTGCACGTCGAAGCCAGCCCCGAAGGCCTGAGCTACCAGAGCGTCGGCATGCCGCTCAACTTTGCGCAGACCCTGCAACGGCGCAAGCCGGTGGAGGTGGCCGACCCCGAGCGTTTCGCCCTGGAGCTGGCCAATCTGGGCGTGTCGGTACGCCTGACGTTGCACTGGCAAAACAAGGACTACTGGGTGCTCGTGCGCCAGCGTCGCCAGGACCGTGGCGATGTGGTGCTCAAGCTGATCTCCGGCTACGTGCCCGCCCACGAACTGAACCTGCCGCTGCACACCGCCATCCATGAAATCGCCGAGGAATGCCTGCTGGAAACCCCGGAAGGCTGGCTTGGCGGACGCTTCAACGACACCTGGCTGCCGGCGCCCTACTCCGCCGCCCTGCACTACCGCGAAGCGCTGCCGTTTCGCTTGAGCCCGCTGTCCGGCGCGGCCCGTCCGGTGCGCTGCGCGACCATGCAGTTGATCGAGCGCCCCCGGGCCTATGTGCACTTGCCCACGGCCTCGCTGCAATTGATCTACGACCTGCGCCTGGAAGTGCCCAGGGAGGCCAAGTCCCTGAGCCTGTTCCATGTGGATGAGCGGCTGGAAGGCGATCAACTGGTCGCGCGCCTGGACCGCCAGCGCCCGGATCTGTACCTGATGCCGCTCAAGGACGGCCAGCCATTGGCCGAGCTCTATACGTTGAAGAAAGACCAGTTGTACCCGGCCAGCACGCGGGGCCTGTACCTGGCGGAAAGCTTCGCCCAGCAGGACGGCTGGCTGGTACGCGACGAGCGGATTCGCTGGAAGGACTGGCTGCGCCAGCAAGGCCTGGCAGAGCCGGAAAAGGAATCCAAACTCAAACGCCTGGCCAAGCGCGTGCTGCGCAAGATGGTGCCGAAGAAAAAATAAGGTGGAAGCCCCCGCCAGTTCTTCGACTTGGCACTCTCGCCCAGCAAACTGAAGCCTCTGTGGCGAGCAGGCTTGTCCTGCGTTGGGCTGCGCAGCAGCCCCAAAACCAGGCGCTGAGCCGTATCAGGTACTCCGCGTTTTGCTGGATTGGGGGCGCTTCGCACCCCAACGCGGGGCAAGCCCGCTCGCCACAACAAGCCCGCTGGCCACAGGGATTGCGGTCAGACGTTGAGCAAGCGCTCCAGGCCCACCTTGAGCGGGGTCGGTTCGGGCAGCTTGAAGCTGGCCAGCAACCGTTGGTTATTGGCTCGCGAATGGCGAATGTCCCCGGAGCGCGCCGGGCCGTAGGTGACTGTTGGCAACGTGCCCACCACTTGCTCAAGCGCCTGCAATACCTGCTTGAGCGTGGTGGTGCGGTTCCACCCCACATTGATCGCACCCAACGGCGCTTGCGGCGCTTCGATGGCCTGCACCAGCACATCCACCAGGTCTTCCACGTACATGAAGTCGCGGGTTTGCTCGCCATCGCCAAACACGGCAATCGGTGCGCCCGTTTGCACGCGTTCGCTGAAGATGCTGATCACCCCGGAGTACGGCGATGACGGATCCTGGCGCGGCCCGAAGACATTGAAGAAGCGGAAGATCACCGGCTCCAGGCCATGCTGGCGGCGGTAAAAGTCAAAGTAATGTTCACCGGCCAGCTTGTCCGAGGCATAGGGCGTCAGCGGCGCCTTGGTGGTCTCTTCGTCAATCGAAGCACCCTCGCCATTGTTGCCGTACACCGCCGCGCTGGAGGCAAACACCACGCGCTTCACCCCGGCCTTGCGCATGGCTTCGCAGAGATTCAGCGTGCCGACGAAATTGCTCTGGTGCGTGCCCACCGGGTCGTCCACCGAAGCCTGCACCGAGGCCACCGCGGCCAGGTGCACCACGGCGCTCACGCCAACGGCGGCCTGGGCCACCTGTTTGGCATCGGCCACATCGCCTTCCAGCAGTTGCACCCGTGGGTTGTCCAGCGGCAGATTACTGCGCTTACCGGTGGACAGGTCATCCAGCACCCGCACCGAGTAACCCTTGGCGAGCAACGCATCGACCAGGTGCGAGCCAATAAAACCCGCGCCCCCGGTAATCAGTACGCACGCGTCACTCATGGCTGCGGATCTTCTCGACAATGGCGGTGGTCGAGCTGTTCTCGACCAGGCCCAGCACTTTGACCTTGCCACCATAGGCACTGACGATATCGGCGCCCACGACCTGATCGACCGAATAGTCGCCGCCCTTGACCAGCACGTCCGGCTTGACCTGCGCCAGCAGGTTTTCCGGTGTGCCTTCGGAGAAGCTGATCACCCAGTCCACCGCGCCCAGCCCGGCCAGTACGGCCATGCGTCGGTCGACGCTATTGATCGGTCGGCCCGGCCCTTTGAGACGGCTGACCGAGGCATCGTCGTTCACCGCGACGATCAGACGATCGCCCTGGGCGCGCGCCTGCTCGAGGTAGGTCACGTGACCGGCATGCAAAATGTCGAAACAGCCGTTGGTGAACACAATGCTTTCGTTGTGCGCGCGCGCATCGTCGATGGCCAGCAGCAATTGTTCGATGGTCAGCACGCCACGCTCGGAGCCTTCGGAGCGCTGGATCGCACGGCGCAGCTCAGGTGCGCTGATCGCTGCGGTACCCAGTTTGCCGACGACGATGCCGGCCGCCAGATTGGCCAGGGCCACCGCGTGGGGCAGTTCTTCGCCGGCGGCAATGGAGGCCGCCAGGGTGGAAATCACGGTGTCGCCCGCGCCGGTGACGTCGAAGACCTCACGGGCCCGCGCCGGCAAGTGCATGGCCGGATGGTGGGGGCGCAGCAGGGTCATGCCGTGCTCGCCACGGGTCACCAGCAAGGCACCCAGGTCGAGGTCGGCCATCAGCGCTGCGCCTTTGGTCACCAGGTCGTGTTCGTCGACGCATCCGCCAACGATGGCTTCGAACTCGCTGAGGTTCGGCGTGATCAGGCTGGCGCCTCGATAGATCGAGAAGTCCTTGCCCTTGGGATCGGCCAACACCGGGATACCCCTGGCCTTGGCGGCCTGGATCAGCATCTGATGGTTCTGCAACGCGCCTTTGCCGTAGTCGGAAAGCACCAGCACCTTGATGCCTTCGAGCAGCGCCTCGACCTGACCGCTCAGGGCCAGGGCGTCGGTGGCGAAGGGTTCTTCGAAATCGATACGCAGCAATTGCTGGTGACGGCTCATCACGCGCAGCTTGACGGTGGTCGGCTGATGGGCAATCCGCTGGAACAGCGCACGCACTCCGGCACCGCGCAGGCTGTTGGCCAGGCTGTCGGCGGCTTCATCGTCGCCGGTCACGCCTACCAGGGAGGCCGGGGCGCCGAGGGCGGCAATATTGAGGGCAACGTTGGCAGCGCCGCCCGGACGGTCTTCGATTTGCTCGACCTTGACGACCGGCACTGGCGCCTCAGGGGAAATCCGTGAGGTTCCGCCATGCCAGTAACGGTCGAGCATGACATCGCCGACTACCAAGACTGGGGCTTGATCGAATCGCGGCATGGACAACTTCATGGAGCAACCCACTACAAAATGAACAGGGGCGCGATATTAGCACAGGGTTATAGAAGGCTTGTGGAGCACCGCAAGCAAATGTGGGAGCAGGCCCCCTCCCACAACAAGCCTCACACAGACGCCCTGTGTGCCCCCATCGAATCAGGTGATGTCGGCCGACACCGGGGCATCCAGGCCCATGGCATGCAGGCGGGCGTAGTAACCGTTCTGCGCCAGCAGCTCGCCGTGGGTACCACGCTCGACAATACGGCCATCGTCCATCACCAGGATCAGGTCGGCCTTCTCGATGGTGGACAGGCGGTGCGCGATCACCAGGGTGGTGCGGCCTTGCATGACCTTGTCCAGCGCCGCCTGAATGTGGCGCTCGGACTCGGTGTCGAGGGCCGAGGTGGCCTCGTCGAGAATCAGCAGCGGCGAATTCTTCAGCAGCGCCCGGGCAATCGCCAGGCGCTGGCGTTGGCCGCCGGACAGCAGCACGCCGTTTTCACCGACCTGGGTGTCGAAGCCCTTGGGCAACTGGTCGATGAAGTCCTTGGCATTGGCATCGGTCGCCGCCGCTTCGACATCGGCCCTCGGCGCGCCGGCCAGGTCGCCATAGGCAATGTTGTTGGTCACGGTGTCGCTGAACAGGGTCACATGCTGGGTGACCTGCGCGATGTGCTTGCGCAGGTTGAGCAGCTTGTAGTCTTCGATCTCCACGCCGTCGAGCAGGATCTCGCCGCTTTCGTGGTGATAGAAACGCGGGATCAGGCTGGCCAGGGTCGACTTGCCGCTGCCCGAACGGCCCACCAGGGCGATCATCTGCCCAGGCTCGGCGGTAAAGCTGATGTCCTTGAGCACATGGCGTTCGGTGCCGGGGTAGGTGAAGTTCAGGTTGCGCACTTCCAGACGACCGCTGACCTTGTCACGCTCGATGGTGCCGTGGTCGATTTCGACGTCTTCGTCCAGTTGCTCGAAAATGCTCTCGGCACCCGCCACACCCTTCTGGATGGTGGAGCTGACTTCCGACAGTTGGCGAATCGGCTTGGGCAACAGGCCGGCCAGGGTGATGTAGGCCACCATGTCACCCGCCGATGCATCGCCACGCAGGTACAGCACCAGAAACATCAGCACGGCCATGGCGGTGTAGATCACCAGTTGCAGGGCCGGGGTGTAGATGGCGCCCGTGCGGGTCATGCGCAACTGCTTGTCGGTATTGCTCTGGCTGGCCTTGAGGAAACGCTTCTCCTCGTAGACCTCGCCGCCGAAGCTGCGCACCACGCGGTAGCCCTGAATGGTTTCCGAGGCCACATGGGTGACGTCGCCCATGGCCACCTGGATTTTCTTGCTCTGCTTGCGAAATTTCTTGCTGGCCGTGCTGACCATCACCGCGATCAGCGGCAGGATGGCGATCATCACCAGCGTCAGGCGCCAGTTCATGTACAGCAGCGAGGCGAACAGGAAGATCACCGTCATGCCTTCGCGGATCACCACCTTGATCGCATCGGTGGCCGCCCCCGTGACCATGGTCACGTTGAAGGTGATGCGGGAAATCAGGTGCCCCGAGTTGTGGTTGTCGAAATAACGGTTGGGCAGGGTCAGCAGGTTGTTGAACAGCTGCACCCGCAGGTCGTGGACCAGGCCCAGGGACACCTTGGCCAGCAGGTAGTTACCCAGGAACGAACCCAGGCCCTGCCATGCCGCGATCAGGATGATCAGCAGCGGCACGGCCTGCAGCAGCTGCAGGTCGCGCAGGAACGGCACGCTGGGGAACAGCACCGCTTCGGGGTTGGACAGGCCGTCGACGAAGTACTTGAGGATGTACCCCAGCATCGGCTGGGTCGACGCGAAAATCAGAAATCCGAGGATACTCAGTGCAAACAGCCCCGCGTAGGGCCTGACGTAGCTGAGTAGACGGAAGTATATTTTCAAGCTCGAAGGGCTTGCGCTCGGACTGGAATCGGTCATAACACGCGGCGTTTTGAAAAAGGAGGCTGACTTTAGCACAGCTTCTCTGTTGTACTTGCACCCGGCATGACCCGCGCGCCCGCGCTTGCTGCCGACGACAACCAATAACGCCTGCTTTACGATGGTCGGCTTTCTTTCTCTGGAATGGCTTTTGCGTATGCACTCCAAGCGTCTCAACTATGGTTCAAATCGCGTTTTCGACTTTCTGGTCATGTGGATTTTACCCATTGGCTTATTGCTGCTGCTGAGTGCGCTGTTCCTTGTCTCCAATCGTAATGTGCTGCATCGAATCGTCTACCTCCTGTTTACTGTGCCGACCTTGTTCATGCTGTTCCAGCGCCCCAGGGAGTTCCGGGAACTGCTGCGCGAACCGCTGGCGATCGCCTTTCTGGTGTTTGCCGCCTGGGCCCTGACCAGCCTGCTGTGGAGCCCCGAACCGAGCATCGATACCGACCTGTTCAAACGCCCGCTGAACACCTTCATGCTGTTCGGCGGCTGCGGGCTGCTGCTGCATTATCGCAACGACCTGTTCAAGCCGATCTTCTTCGCCGCTGCGGTGATCGCGATGGTGGTGTGCGTGTTCAACCTGGTGGCTTTCGCTAAGGGTTTCCAACCCGGCATGCGCATGATCGGCGGCCGTGGCGCCCTGGATAACCCACTGCTCAGCTCCCACATATTCGGTTTTTTCTGCGTGTACTGGCTGTACGTGTGCATGACCACACGGCGCGCCCATGTGCTGTGGTTCAGCGTGCCGGCCCTGACAGTGATGACGGCGGCGGTACTGGCGACCGGTTCGCGTACACCCCTGGTCGCCATGACCCTGGCCATCCTGTGGATGAGTTTTGTCAGCCGCAACCGTCGCTCTGCCGTGCTGATCGCGGCGCTGGTGGTGAGTGCCATTGGGCTGCTGCTGGTGTACCCGGAACTCATCACCCAACGCGGCAGCTCATTTCGGTTCGAACTGTGGAGCATGTCGCTGGAGCGAATTGCAGCCCATCCGTGGATCGGCCACAGCTACGATTCGGAGCTGTACCTGACCCTGGCGGACGGCTACGTGCTGCGCGAGCCGCACAGCTTCGCCCTCGGCGTGCTGTATTACGTCGGCATCATCGGGTTCATCCCGTGGATATTCATGCTTGGCTGGGGCCTGTACAAAAGCTTCAAGGAGCGCGCGCAACCGCTGTTCATCCTCGCCTCCTCCCTGCTCGCCTACGGCATCGGCGCGGGCCTGACCGAAGGCGGCGGCATCCTGTCGCGGCCCAAGGAGCACTGGTTCCTGTTGTGGATTCCGCTGGCGCTGATCGCCGGTTTGAGCATTGCCAAACGCCGCCACAGCCTGCTGCGCCTGCCCGTGCAAAGCCTCAAGCCTGCCGCTTTTGAAGCGCTGTGCAGCGATGCCCAGGTGATCGAAGCCGATGGCCTGGGCCCGAAAGTCCTGCGCCTGGTCGACGGCCGCTTTCTCAAGGTGTTCCGCGCCCGCCGCTGGTACACCTCGGGCAGCTTCAACCCCTACTCGGAGCGGTTCGCCAGCAACGCCGAACAACTGCGCAGCCTGGGCATTCCCACGCCGCAGATACTTGCGATCTACGCCCTCGCAGAGGGCAGCAGCGCCGTCACCTATTCGCCACTGCCCGGCCTGACCCTGCGCCAGGCCCTGCAAAGCCTGGACAGCAGCCTGCGCGAGTCATTGATCGAACGCTTTGGCCAGTTCATGGCGCAGTTGCATGAGCGCGGCGTGTACTTCCGCTCGCTGCACATGGGTAACGTCCTGCTGATGGACGACGGCGAGTTCGGCCTGATCGACATTGCCGACCTGCGCATCTTCCCGTCGCCCCTGCGCAACGCCTTGCGCCAACGCAACCTGCGCCATATGCAACGCTATCCGCAGGATCGCAACTGGCTGTTCGATACCCACTTCGAACAGTTGACCAAGGGTTACGCGACCGTTGCCAGCGCAGGCGCCACGGCGAAGATCCGCGCGCACGTACTGGCCGCGCCCAGCGCTTAGGAGCGCAGCGGCGTCAGGTAGAGCCGCACCAGGCCACGCAAGGTCTTGCGCCCCCAGAATTTGAGCGGGATCTGCTTGAGAATCTCCCGTGCCAGCGGTCGGTCACGATCGGCGGTCTTGAGGAACATCGAGTTCAGGAAGTTGTAGCGCACCGCGTCATAGGCCGGGTGATGGCTGAAGTGGGCATAGGTCTTGAGGATGTTCTCGATCATGTAGCGATGGTTCTTGTAGGTGTTGCTCGCATGCTGGCGGTACTGCGCCATCACCACGCCAAGGGCGTCGATGGTGTAGCCCGCTGCCGTGACTTTCAACTGAATGAGCAAGTCTTCCAGGGGGATCAGCGGGTCGAAGCCACCGACCTCCTCCAGCACATGCCGGCGAATCAGCATGGTCGGCGCCGGCGGGAACGGCTTGCGATCCATGAACATGTCATCGAAATCCAGGCTGCGAAACGGTACGTCGCGGCGCTGTTTTTTCTCCGGGTGCAGGTTGCCGTCGCCATCGATCAGCTCGATATTGCCGGCGCAGATGCCCACCTTCGGTTTGTCTTCCATATACGCCACCTGGGTGGCAATACGGTCCGCCAGCATGATGTCGTCGGAACCGAACGGTGCGATCAGGCTGCCCTTGGCCCGCGCAATCGCACCGTTGAGGGTCGCGGTGAGGCCCTGGTTCCGCTGCACCTGGAAGTCAAAGCCATGCTCGGCCTGCAGACGCCGGATGCGCTCGACGCTGTCATCCCTGGAGCCGTCATCCACCACCAGCAGTTCGATATTCGGGTACGTCTGACCGAGCACGCTGAGGATGCTCTGCTCGATGTACCGGCCGTGGTTGTAGGACGCGATAATCACCGAGACCAGGGGTTGTTGCGTTGTCATGCTCTACCTACTTGTTTCAAACCGGTGTCGATAAGGTCCAGGTACTTCTGCTGGAATTCTGCCAGGGCGTGATGCTCTTCGAGATAGCGAAACACCTGCTCGCCCTTGGCGCGCAGCTGTTCGTCACTCATGGCCAGGTAAGTGTCCAGGGCCGCGCTGAGTTGCTCGACATTGCCCGGCTCGTGGAACAGGCCACCCGCCCCTTCCACCAGCGGCAGCATGGCCGGGACGTTGGAGGCGATCACCGGCAGGTGCCCGCTCATGCCTTCGAGCAACGCCAGGCCGAGGCCTTCCTGCAGCGACGGCATGGTCCAGATATCGAAGGCGCGCACGTACTGGAGACCGTCCTCGCGAAAGCCCAGCAGGTGCGCGCGGCCGGTGAGCCCAAGGCGTTCGATGTCGGCGCGCAGGTCAGTTTCCGCGCGGCCGGAGCCAATGATGCCCAGTTGCGCGTCGGGGTATTTGTCCTTGAGCCGTGCGAACGCCTGCAACAGGTGCGTATGACCCTTGATCGGCACCAGTCGCCCCAACGCGCCAATGATCCGCGCGTCGGGCGCCAGCCCGAGCGCCTGGCGCGCCTGCTCGCGCGGCAACTGCAAGGCTTCGGCCTGGGGAATGTCGATGGCATTGGTGACGAAGGTGGTGTTCTCGCGGGTAAAGCCGCAGCCCAGGCCCACCAGATAATCACGCACTGCCGCCGAAACCCCGACAAACCGCCACGCCGGGCTGACCAGACGGCGCGTCTGGCGCCGGCGATAAGCACGCTCATATTCGCCAAAGCCATGGGAAATGCCGATGCACAACGGGATCTTCAGCCAGCGATTGAGCGACAGCATCATGTTCACCGACTTGAAGCGGTTGCAGATGACCACGTCGAACTGCTGCTCACGGCAATACTTGTAGATTTGCCACATCGCGCCCAGACGAATGCCCTTCAGGGCTTTCTCGGGAAATTGAAAATACTTGGAGTGATCGGCGACGCTCAACGGCTGGCCCGGTTGCGGGTGCCCGCTGAGGAATGCCGAGGTAACCTCGAAACGCTCAGGCGGCAACGACTTGACGATTTGCTCACCGAGGTCGGCAAAATCGTTGAGCTTGACGTTGTAGTCCGGCTGTAATTGCAAAACCTTGAAACGAGGCTTCATAACACTCCATGGGGCAATCGGGCCGCTGCAAGCCGCCCGACGATAAAGTCAATTTCAGTCCTGCTTCAGCACCCAAAGCAGTTCGTGACGGCGCACGGCCTTGCGGAAAAACTCGTTCTCGCCGTAGGGCGATGGACCACGATCCGCCAGCAGTTGTTGCAACAGGCGTCGGACGCGGCGCTTGAACGGCGCGCTCGGTTGCAGGTCATGCATCATGCCCAGCGCCATGGCCTTGTCCACTTGCTGGCTGTGGCTGAGCACGCGGCAATACGGCTGCAGCACCCGGTCGGCATCGAACTGCGGCGGCAACGCCACACCGGCGCCCGAATCGCCCATGGGCCAGCGGTCGTTATCGTGCAAATGGTTGGCGTAGCCCAGCAATGTGCTCGGCTGCCACTCAAGGCCCTGCAAGGCCTCGATGACGGCGTTGTAGGCGCAGATGTGATCCGGGTGTGGATCGAGCAGCGGCGTCGGCAACACGATCACCTCGGGACGTGCCTTGAGCAACAGCGCGCGCAGGTCGGCGAGCAGGTTGTGCCAGGTCGGCAAACCGTCCGCATCGCTGGGCAACGCAAGCCTGTTGAACTGGCGAAACAGACGCGTATCGGCGCATTGCGCCTCGCGCGAAGCCTGGGGCTGATCCGGCGCGGCCTGCATGGCCGGCAGTTGCAGGCAGAAGTAGCCCAGTTGCACGCACTGCGCCTCGGGCACCCCGGCCCAGCGCGGCACGGCAATGCTGTCCCAGGCGCGCAGGCGCCCTTTCAGACGCGCGGCATCGGCTTGCGGCAGGCCCATCTGTTGATAATGTTCGGCTTCGATCTCACCGGCGGTGAGGGTCACGATCCAGCTTTCATCCGCCTGGGCATACAGGCCGAACGCAGCCAGCTCGGCATCGTCGGCATGGGGCGCGATCACCATCACGCGCTGGCGCGCCGGGTCCGGCTGGCGGAACACCCAAAGCGTCGGCTGACCGACAATGCGACAGAATCGCCCACGCACGCGAACCTCACCCGCAGCCAGGGCCGCCGCTGCACCGGTGAGGTTGAGGTAACGCGTGCCAGCAACACCGCGCTCGAAGGCCTGGCGATCACCCACCAGGTCAACCGCAGGGTCCAGGAAACGTCCGAGCCAGCTGCTTTCAAGCTGCACCTGGACGATCAGGGTTTCATCACCCGCAAGCTCCAGCGGTGTGTCCGAGAGCAAACGCCCAGCCTCCAGGCGCAGGTCGCCGTGACGGCTGTGCGGGGCAAAGCGGTACTGGTAGTCATCCTTGGGCGAGTAGAACAGATGGTCGGCAAACCAGGCTTCGTGGGCCACCCACAGCAGCACTGCGAGGATCAACGGCAGCCACCAGGCCACCAGCACACCCACCGCGATCAACAGCAACAAGCCCACCAGCAAGGCGATGCGTTTGTTGCGCCGATGGCGCTTGAGCAGTTGCTGTTTGCGGCTCATAGGCTGAACACCGGCACCGGGTTGCACCAGCGCTCTTTATATTCGCGGTCGGCGCGCCCAAAAGAGAAACGCAGTGGCTTGTTGAGCGTGCGAGCCTGCTCCCAGGCACTTTGGGTGTTGAGAAAGCTCAACACGCTGCCGGGGCTGAACGCACGGGTTTCGGGGTCGACGCCGCCGTTGACGTATTCGATGCTGACCCATTCGGGCGCCTCGACGCGATACACCAACTGCACGGCAATTGGCGCATCGTTGAGAAACAGCACCGAACCCACCAGAAACTCCTGGAGCAATGCCAGCACTTCGGCCAGGCGTTCGGCGCCGGTGGCGGCAAAGCCCCAGCGACGCTGGAACAGGTCGCGATAAATCGCCGCCAGCTCCGCACTGGAAAACTCACTCACCGCCCGCACCACGCCGCCCGCCTCTTCCAGCAGGCGCAGTTCGCGGCGCTGGTTGTAGCGAAACTTCTTTGACAGGTCTTCCGGGGTGCGCGCCATGGCCAGTTGCTCGGCCTGGGGCTTGAGGGTATTCACGCGCCCTTCGTTCAAGGCCGACAGGTAGCGCCCGCGATGGCGCACCGGCAACTGCGCATCGGCGGCAATCGGCAGGATGATCTCGGCATTACCGAGGTCAAACAGGCCCTTCTTGCCGTGGCGCTTGAGCACGTCCTTGGACAGCGCCAGGTCGCGCCCCCAGGTGGCAATTGCACCCTTGAGTTCGCCGTCCTGCTCCCAGCCCAGGTAACGCACCGGAATCTGCGCCAGGCCGGCCAAACGCTCGACGACCCGAGGATGGGTCGCCACGCTGCCACCAAATCGCTGCCAGGCTTGAGCGTAAGCCTCGGCCTCGACAGGCACCCAGCCTCGCTCACGCCAACCCTGGAAGCGGTTCAGCATTTAGACCACGGCGTCATAAGGGTCCACACCGTCCTTGACCACGAGGATGTCTTCCATGATCAGGTACTGCAGGTCGGAGCCGAAGAACATGTCCAGCGCGTCCTTGGGCGAGCAGATCATCGCTTCGCCACGGCGGTTGAGCGAGGTGTTCAGGGACACGCCATTGCCCGTCAGCACTTCGAGCTCTTTCATCATGTCGTAGTAGCGCGGGTTGTACTCGCGCTTGAGCACCTGGGCGCGGGAGGTGCCGTCTTCGTGCACCACTTCCGGTACGCGGGTTTTCCATTCTTCCGACACTTCAAAGGTGAAGGTCATGAACGGCGCCGGGTGGTCGACCTTGATCATCTGCGGGGCCACGGTGTCGAGCATCGACGGGCAGAAAGGCCTCCAGCGCTCGCGGAACTTGATCTGGTGGTTGATGCGGTCGGCCACGCCGGTTGCACTTGGGCAACCGATGATCGAACGACCGCCCAACGCACGCGGGCCAAACTCCATACGGCCCTGGAACCAGGCCACCGGGTTGCCGTCGACCATGATCTTGGCGATGCGCTTGGGCATGTTTTCGATCTTGCGCCACACCGGCTTGCTCTCGTGTTTGGCGCAGGCAGCGATCACGTCTTCGTTGCTGTAGGACGGGCCGAGGTAGACGTGTTCCATCTTCTCCACCGGCACGCCACGGGCGTGGGACACGTAAGCAGCAGCGCCAACGGCAGTGCCGGCATCACCGGAGGCCGGCTGTACGAACAGCTCTTTCACGTCGTCACGGGCGATGATCTTCTGGTTCAGCTTGACGTTCAGCGCGCAACCGCCCGCGAAGGCCAGCTTGCCAGTGTCCTTGAGGATGTCGCCCAGGTAATGGTCGATCATCTGCAAGGCCAGCTTCTCGAACAACGCCTGCATGCTGGCCGCGTAGTGGATGTAAGGCTCGTCGGCAATATCGCCTTCGCGCTTTGGCCCCAGCCACTCGATCAGTTTTGGCGAGAAGTAGAAGCCTTTGCCCTTCTCCTTGTAGCGGCGCAGGCCGATGACGTTGGCGTAGTCGGTGTTGATCACCAGCTCGCCGTTTTCAAAGGAGGCCAGGCGCGAGAAATCGTACTTGCTGGCATCGCCGTATGGCGCCATGCCCATGACCTTGAACTCGCCGTCGAGCATTTCGAAACCGAGGAACTCGGTGATCGCGCCATACAGGCCGCCGAGGGAGTCAGGGTCGTAGAATTCCTTGATCTTGTGGATCTTGCCGTTCTCGCCGTAGCCAAAAAACGTGGTGGCGTACTCGCCCTTGCCGTCGATGCCGAGGATTGCGGTTTTTTCCTGGAAGCCCGAGCAGTGGTAGGCGCTGGAGGCGTGGGCCAGGTGGTGTTCAACCGGCTCGATCCTGATTTTCTTCGGATCGAAGCCCAGTTGCTCCAGGCACCAGACGATCTTGTTGCGATAACGCTTGTAGCGACGGTTGCCCATCAGGATCGCGTCGAGTGCGCGGTCCGGGGCGTACCAGTAACGCTTGGCGTAGTGCCAGCGCGCCTCGCCGAACAGGCTGATCGGAGCGAACGGAATCGCCACCACATCAACGTCGCAAGGCTTGATGCCGGCCTGTTCCAGGCAGAACTTCGCCGACTCGTAGGGCATGCGGTTCTTTGCATGTTTGTCGCGTACGAAGCGCTCTTCTTCGGCGGCCGCGATCAGCTTGCCGTCGATATACAGGGCTGCGGAAGGATCATGGCTAAGGGCGCCGGACAGGCCAAGAATCGTCAATGCCACAGGGGTCTAGCCTCTTTTAGTCTGCATGCAGGCGGGTTGCGCCTGAAAAAAGTGTGCCTCCTGCCTGGGCAGGAAACAGCTAAAGGGCGGGATTATAGCTTAAAAGCAGTGGGGAGCTGTTAGCGGCAAGCGGCAAGGCAAAAGCGGGCGGTGTAGAGCCCATCACTGGGGCCTACCTGAGTTCGATGCTGCCGTCGGTGCTTTGCCGGTAGACCGTGTAGGGCAGGACGAGGGTATCCAACACGCCGGAGGCCACTACATCGATGAAAATCAGCGGCACGAAATTCACCCACACACCGGTGGTGGTCGAGGGGGGAGCGTGCAGTTGACACAGGTCATAGGCGACCCCGCTGTAGACGCGGGTGATGGACTGGCAATAGGTTTTCTGCTTTTTGAGCGCCTGCACGGCGACATGGTCTTCGCGCATGACTGTGTTGACGGTGCCGCAGCCGAACAGGCTCAGTGCTGATGCCGCCAACAGAATTTTGAGTGCAGTGTTCATTCGGTGACCTCCGGTAGGTCACGCACGCTAGCATTACGGCCCTGTGCGATATAGACGGAATAAGGGCATGCAAGCGTGGGAATTTTCCGATGCCGATGCGGTGCTGGGCGTGTTTGGTTGTGTACATATCCATTGTTTCGGTAACGGCTGCTTGGGGTTCCGCTCTTACAGCGGCTCACTTTTGAAAAGCGCAAAAGTAAGCAAAACGCTCTTGCCCCACCACTCGGCACCTCGCCTAGGCTCGGTGTGCCCGCACTCCGGCTTGAATCCGTGGGCCGCCGCAATGGGCCATCCCTGGCCCAGTGCGGCTAACCCGGCGTCCTGCCGGGTTACCCACGGATTCAAGCCTGCGTGCGGCCAGCGTGGTTAACGGGGCGCCTGAGATCAAGATCAAAAACAAAGCAGATCAAAAGCAAAGCAAAAGCAAAGCAAAAGCAGTGTGATACCCATCAAACAAATGGGGACCCAAATGTGGGCATCAGACTCGCTCGACCAGCCGCCGGCTGGCAAAACTGAACGTCAACACCACAAAAATCAACACCCCCGTCGCCACCTGCTGCCAATAAAAATTCCAGCCAATCAACAACAACCCATTGGCAATCACGTTGATAAACAGCACCCCCAGCAACGTCCCACACACATTCGCCCGGCCCTGTCGACTCAACGTCGTGCCCATAAACACCGCCCCAATCGCATTCAGCAAAAACGCATTCCCCGACAACGGCGCATACGCGCTCACCGTCGCCGCGAGTAACACCCCGGCTACCCCGCACGCCAAGGCCGTGGCCAGCGCCACCACGGTCACGATCCGTCGCACCGACAACCCCGAGTAATACGCCAGCAACGGCTGCGAGCCCTGCGCCAGCAATTCCCGTCCCAGACGCCCTCGCGCCAGTAAAAGACCGTAAAACAACGCCAATCCCAGCACGATCAGCAACGGCGTGAGTCCCGCCACCCCCGGTTTCAATCCCTGGGCTATGTAGATCGGCTGCCCTCCGTCCGAGAGCAGTTGCTGCGCACTGGTGCCGATAAACAAGGTGCCGAGGGTGGCCAGGAACGGGCTGATGCGCAGCCCGCCAATCAGCACAGCATTCACCAGCCCCACCAGTAATGCCGCGACTAATGCGCCCGCAGTCGCCACGGCCCAGCCATGCCCGCCGTTGAGCAGCACCACACAGCTGAAACTGGCGAAGTCCAGCGCCGTCCCCACCGACAGGTCGATGCCGCCCGCCGCCACTGCGTAGGTCATGCCGATGGACACAATCGCCAGCAGCACAAAATTGTTCAGCACCAGGCTTTTGAGGTTGCCGGCGCTGAGGAACCCCGGCGCCTGCACGGCAAACACCAGCACAATCACCACGAACACCAGCGGCAAGGTCAATGGCAACAAGGCACGCAACTTCATGAGTGGACACCTCGACTCAACGCGCTGGACGCGGCCACCACCAGCAGGATCAACACTCCCTGCACGCCGTTGACCCAGAAACTCGATACGTTGAGCAGTTGAAAACCATTGATCAGAAAGCCGATCAACAACGCCGCGAACAGCGTGCCGGGGATACTTGCCACCAGCCGCCGCGAAAACACCACGCCCAGAAACGCAATCGCCACCACCGACAGCAGCATGTCGCCGGACCCGGTGGTGCTGCCGCTGAAAAACGCCGCCGAACACAACGCAGCAACAGCGGCGCACAGCCCAGCCAGCAGATAACTCGACAACACATAGCGCACATTGCGCAGCCCCGCTGCCTCGGCGGCCTGCGGGTATTCGCCCACTGCATGCAAACGCAGCCCGTAGGGCGAATGCTGGATCAGCAAGGTCAGCAGCCCCGCTGTCACCAGCAATACCCAGGCCAGCGCCGGCACCCCCAGCCAGGCGCCGCCGCTGAGCAGGTCCAGCAGCGGCGAGTCGGTGGACACCACGGTATTTTCGGTCAGCACCAGCTCGAGTCCGGCCAGCACATTCATGCTCGCCAGGGTCGCCAGCAGCGGCGGCAGGCGCAATCGCACCACCGCCAGGCCATTGACCAGGCCGACCACAACGCCGCACGCCAGGGTCAGCGACACCGTCAGCCAAAGCTCCAGCCCGGCGTTGTTGAGGCGGCTGAACACCGCCGCACACAGCCCCAGGTTGGCCGCCAATGACAGGTCCAGCCCACCGGCGAGCACATTCGAGCCGCCGCCGATGATCACGCAGGTCAACCCGAACGCCAGCACGCCGAGGATCGCCGACTGACTGAACACATTGGCCAGATTGCCCACCGAGAGAAAATTCGGCGCGGCCACGGCAAACCCCAGCAGGATCGCCAGGAACACGCCGACCGAACCGCGTCGCAGCAGCGCCTCAAGCATGCTCGACCTCCCGCGTCCGCAACGCTGCGGCGGGCACCGCTCCGGTGGCACACGCCAGCAACCGATCGCTGTCGGCCTCGCCGGCACGAAACTCACCGGCGATTTCACCGCGATGCAGTACCAGAATGCGGTCGCTGATCCCCAGCAGTTCGGGTAAATCCGATGACAGCACCAGCACCGCCGCGCCCTCCTGCACCAAGCGCCCGATCAAGCGATAGATCTCGACCTTGGCGCCCACGTCCACCCCCACGCACGGCTCGTCGAGCAGGTACACGGCCGAGCGGCGGCTCAGCCATTTGCCCAGTGCAACCTTCTGCTGGTTGCCACCACTGAGCTGGCTGACCGCCGCGTGAGGCCCCGGCGCCTTGATCGCCAGCTCATCGATCAGCCGCGCCGTTTCCGCCTGCTCCCTGGCGCGGCTCAACAGGCCCCAGCGACTGAACCTACCCAGCCCGGCCAGCGTCAGGTTTTCCAGCACCGACAATACCGGCGCAATGCCCTGGCTGCGCCGCTCTTCCGGCACCAGCGCGATCCCGGCAGCAATCGCCTGGCCCGGTGAACGCAGGCGCAGCAGGCGACCTTGCAGATGAATACTGCCGCTGTCGGCCTGCTCGATGCCAAACAGCGTCTTGAACAATTCCTTGGCCCCGGACCCTACCAACCCGGTGAGGCCGACGATTTCTCCGCGCCGCACCTGCAAGTCGATGTGACGATAACGCCGCGCCAGGCTCAGCGACTTCACCTGCAGCAACGGCTCGCCCACTGCCACACGGACTTTGGGGTACATCTCCTGCACCTCCCGATTGACCATCAGCCGCGCGATCTCGGCACTCGAGGTATGCCGAGGCTCGACCACCGCTACATCGCGCCCATTGCGCAGCACCGTGACCTCATCGCACAGGCTGTCGATTTCCTGCAGGTAATGGGAGATGTACAGAATCGACAGCCCCTGATCGCGTAAACGCCTGACGATGTGCAACAGCTGGTCGACCTCGCGCTTGACCAGCGCCACGCTGGGCTCGTCGAACACCAGAATCTTCGGCTGGCGAATCAGCGCACGGGTGATCTGCAACACCTGACGCTCGGCGCTGTTCAGCTCGCTCACCAAGGCGTCAGCCGGCAATTGCAGGTCGAAATAGTCCGCCAGCAAACGCTGCGCCTCTCGTTGCTGGCGGCGCCGATCCACAAACGGCCCACGGCGCAGCTCATGCCCGAAAAACAGCGCCTCGCCCACAGTGAAACTGGCCGGCAAGAGCCGCTCCTGATGGATGAACTGCACGCCCAGCGCGTCCACCTGACGCGGCGACAGCCTGTCGTACGACTGCCCGTCGATATTCACCTGGCCCGCATCGGCGGTGTGGATACCGGCCAGGATCTTGATCAGGGTCGACTTGCCCGCGCCGTTCTCGCCTACCAGCCCGTGGACCGTACCGCGCTCGACCTTGAGGCTCGCGCCATCCAGCGCCAGGGTGGCGCCAAAGCGTTTGTGCATATGCTGCAGGTGTAGGGCCGGCATCAGTCACCTCGCAACTGTTGGACCTGCGGCAGGTTTGCGGCGGTGGTCAGCAGCGTCGCCACATGGGTTTCCCTGGGCAAGTCACGCTGCCCGGCGAGGTAGCGCGCCACGTTCTGCACGGCGGTCTTGCCGATCAGCGCCGGCTGCTGCGCCACCACCGCGCCCACTGGCGAATGGTCCTGGCCGAGCAGCGCCAGCACTTCCGGCGTCCCGTCGACGCCGTAGGTCTTGATCTCGGTGCGCCCGGCGTCGATCAATGCCTTGCTGGCGCCCAACTGCGGAATATCCCACGCCGACCAGATCGCCGAGAGGCTGCCCTTGGGGTATTTGTTGAGCAGCGCAGACACTTGGGAATAGGCGTCCTGCACGGTGTTGGGAATCACATCGCGCAACTCGGGCTGGATGATTTCCAGCTGTGGATAATCCTTGAGTGCCAGCTTCAACTGGTCATAACGAATCGCGCACACCGGCACGCCGTAGAAGCCGTTGAACACCAGAATTTTGCCCTTGCCGCCGGCGTCCTTGATCAACTGATCGGCCAGGGCCTTGCCGGTGGCGACGTTATCGGAGGTGGTGTTGTTGAGGCTGTACTGCGACGGCGCATCAATGGTGAACAGCGGGATGCCAGCCTTGCTGATGCGCTTGAGCCAGGGGTCGATCACGCTGAGGGTGCCCAGGGTCTGGATCACCGCATCGGGCTTCTGGGTGACCACGGTTTGCAGCTGGGTCACCAGGTTCCTGTCATTGCGCCCGGCGTCCAGGGTGATCGGCGTACCGCCCAGGCGCTTGATCTCATCGACCTGTGCCTGGAATGCCTTGATATCGAAATAATGACTGGTGCCGGTCATGCTCACGGCGATGCGCTTGCCGGCAAGCGACGGCACCTCATCATCGGCGTGAGCCGTGCACACCTGGCCCAGCAATAGCGCAGCGCCAAGGCAGATCAAACGGGAAAGCGAGGAAAGGCTGGTGGGCATACAGGGCTCCGCTGAGGCGACCGGTGAATGGGTTCACCGATTGGCATTGCAGAGTGTGTGCCAGGATTTTTATCTATTTAAATCAATGAGATAAAGGAAAAAAGCAAACGCGGACTGTTCTTGCGCAACACCAACTGCCCCATTGCTGTTGCCCAGGCAACATATACATGGATCCATCTGACATGAATCATTCCAGTCAAGGAGCCTGCGACAAATCTTCGACTTGGTGCTGCCGCGCAGCAAACCGCAGCCTCTGTGGCGAGCGGGCTTGCCCCGCGTTGGGGTGCGAAGCGCCCCCAATCGAGCAAAACGCGGTGTCCCTGACCCTGCGCAGAGCATGGTTTCAGGGCCGCTGCGCAGCCCAACGCAGGACAAGCCTGCTCGCCACAGGGAATCTGCGCTTAACTGAACGGCATTAGGGCAAGCCCGTTCGCCACAGCAATGTGCTTGCCTGGAACTTCAGGCTTTAAATTACACGTTGTCTTTGTGCTTAATAAAAAGGGGCCTCGCTCCCGATAGCGGCGGGCAGTCAACTCAGGTACCGACTGACACATCCTCATCGGGAGCAAGCCACCTCTCACCCTGGATCTCATGCGCCCGTGCGAGTGGGTAAGCGCTGATCAATCAGCTGATGCAAGGCACTTTCCGCCGGCCAGTTGCGCATGAACCGCGCGCGGTCCTTGGCAAACGCCGGCGCAAAGCTGGCATCGGAGGTGTGTTGGCACATCGCATCCAAGTCGATCAGCGACCACCGATCCCCGGCCCAGAACAGGTTGTGGCCTTTGAAATCCCCATGGCTGATGCGCTCGCGGATCAGTTCGGCAAACAGTTGGTCCAGCGCCTGCAACTCGGCTTCGGGGGCGTCGCCCTTTTCCACGTAAGGCGCAAAGCGCTCGATGATGTCCGGGCCTGGCAGGTACTCCGTCACAAGATACGCTCGGCTGCGCAGCCAGAAAAAGCGTTTTTCCAATACCGCCAGCGGCTTGGGCGTGGCGATGCCGAGGAATGCCAGGCGGTTGCCCTCGCGCCAGGAATGCCAGGCGCGGCTCGGGCGCCAGAAGCGCTTGAGCCAATGGGCGAAGCCTTTGATGTTGTAGCGTTTGATCACCAGCGGCCGGCCGGCCACTTCGACCCTGGCCACGCTGGCCGCGCCGCCGGTCTTGTACAGGTGGCCCCCGTCCAGCAGTGCATCGGCCTGCTCCAACACGGGCAACATTGCCGCTTCTTCTTCGCGACGAATCGCGCGCAAGCCAAAGGCGCCGCGTTGCACGCTGAACAGCGTGCACTCGCGGCCCACTTTGCCGAGGAAGTCCTTCAGGCGCCAGGCGCTGACCTTGCGCACCTGTTTTTCCAGCGCCTGCAGCGGCAATGCGTGCTCGCCATTGCTCAGCAGGTAATACACCAGCAATTCTTCGGTAAACGGCTCGAGGTTCTTCGGCAGTTGGGCAAAAAACACCCCGAGGTTCTCCAGCACGCGGTTGCGCGACAACGGCTTGCCCGCTTCTTCAACCCGCACACCGGCACCGTCGATCAGGTACAGCGTGTCACCCTGGCGCAGCAGATTGTCCAGGTGCAGGTCTTGCTGCCACACGCCTTTGGCGTGCATCTGCGCAATCGCGCCCAGGGCTTGGGCCAGCACCGCCGTCTGCTCGTCGGCCAACGGCGGCAAGCCTTCGACCGCGCGCCAGGCGTCGGCCAGGCTTTGGGCGCCCTCGATAAATTCGAACAACAGCCAGCCGCCCTCGCCTTCCTGCAAGCCATCGGCGAGCAGCAGCGGCGTGGTCAGCCCTTGTTCGGCCAGCAGGCGCACACCGCTCAACTCACGCTGAAAGTGCCGCGCAGCCTTACTGCCCACCAGCAACTTGGCCAGCACCGGGCGCCCGCGCCAGACCGCCGCGCCCACATAGCGCTCGCCCGGCAACACGCGTAACAGGCTCAGCAGTTGCAACTGGCCGGTGCCGGCCGCATCCGCCAGCTCGATGGTCAGCGGCAGGCTCGGGCGGCGCCCGGCCTGTTTGAGTTCGGACAAACGCATCAGCGGTTCTCCTTATGGCTGCGCCGCGCAGTGAGGCGCTGGTACCAGGTGTCGACCAGCGCGCTGTCCTGCGGCTGCTCGAGATACGCCGCCAGCAGTTGCCGCACCTGGGCCTGCGACCACTGCGGTGCGCGGCGCAACAGCGGCTCCAGATCCTTGACCCGGTCACGCCAGCCGAACAGCAACGGCCGGGTTTTCTCCAGGTCGATCAACTGCGCAGCGTAGCCGTCGCCGGTCGCCTGCAAAAAAATATGCTTGGGGTAAAAGCAGCCGTGTACCTGGCCCACGCTGTGCAGCTGACGCGCCAGCCGGCCGCAGGCCAGCAGGATCGCGTGGTGCTGGGCGTCGCTCAGTGACGACCATTGCTCCAGCAACGAATCCAGGTCGTTCCAGCCGTCCAGCGCGCGGGTCAGCAGCATCGCACGGCGTTCGCCCGCGACCTTGCGCTCACCAAAAAACGCCGCTTGCAGTGCCGGAATGCCCAGCGTTCGATAGCGGCTGATATTGCGAAACTCGCGGGCAAAGCTCGGCTCGCCCAGCGGGCTGTGCAGAGTGCGCGTCAGGTAATTGCTCTGGCGCTTGAGGTAGTAACCGTGGCCGTCGAGCTCCAGGCGAAACACGCTGCTCCAGCCGCCACGGCTGGTGTTCGGCTCATCCACCGCGTCCAATTGCTTGGCCCACAGGGCGTCGAAAGTGGCCAGGCCATTACGCTCAAGCAGAGCGCGGTCCTCGGCCGCCAGGAAGTCACTCATTCGCGTCCCTCGAAAAACTTCACCACGTGGCGAATCCGCAGTTTGTCCGACACCGTCAGGTGCGTGCGTTGGCGATATTGCATGTAAAAGCGCAGGCGTTGGGTGGCCGACAGGTGATACTTGGCCACTTTGTCCAGGCATGCCAGGTCCTTGGTGATGCGGTACTTGAGCCAGAAGCCGCGCCAGAAATCACCATTGGGGCAGTCGATCAGGTACAGCGTGGCCTGATCGTCCACCAGCAGGTTGCGCCACTTCAAATCGTTATGGGTAAACCGGTGCTCGTGCATGGTCCGCGTGTATTCGGCGAGCTGGCGGCTGACCGCATTGACCCAGCGGGGGTCCTTGAGGCGCGCGTCCTTGTGCTCGGCCAGCGCCGACAGGTCTTCGGTCCTGGGCAGCTCACGGGTGATCATCGCTCCACGGTCGTAGGCCAGGCCGTTACGTTCCAGGCCCCAGGCAACCACGTCGGCGGTGGGAATGCCCCACTTGGCGAAACGCTTGAGGTTCTGCCACTCGGACTTCACCCGGGGCTTGCCCAGGTAGCGACGCAAGCCCTTACCAGCACCCACGTAGCGCTTGACGTAGTAATTGACCCCACCGCGCTCCACACGGATCACTTCCGACAGCGGGTCGCGGGTCAGCCGTTCGCCCTGCAAGTCGAACACCGCCTCCAGGCTGCCGAAGTCCTCCGCGAGGTTGGCGTACGCAGGTTCCAGGTTCCAACCCGCCATCAGAGCGCATCCCCGTAGCGCTGCTTGCGGGCATACAACTTGTCGGCCTTGCCCTGCAGCCACTGCAGCAGGGCGCTTTCTTCGGCCAGGATGCGGCGCAGCGGCTGCTGGAAGTAGCCCTTGAGGAAGCGCAATTTGTCGCGGCGGGTAAGGCCGATGTCCAGCGCCGAGAAGTACAGCGCGGCCAGGTCCTTGTTGCGCCAGCGATGGCTGATTCTGGCGCGGGTCTGCGCGCGGTGCAGGTCGATCACCGACAGCTTGAAATGCTCGGCGGTCACCGGCGTGTCGGTGTGCAGCAGGAAGTGGCAGATGTAGCAATCGCGATGGTTGACGCCGCCGCGATGCATCGTGCCGGTCATGCGCGCCACTTCCGCGATCAGTGCGCGCTTCAGACGCGGCTCGGGCGGCTGCCTGACCCAGTCGATGCTGAAATCTTCAAGGCTGATGGTCGGCGCCAGTTCCTCGGTGATGATGAACGAGTGCTGGTCGGCCGGGTTGCTGCCGCGCTCGCCATAGGCGACGGCGGTCATGGTTGGCACGCCGACTTCCTGCAGGCGCTGGATCGCCAGCCACTCCTGGCCCGCGCCGAGCACCGGCAGCTTGACGGTGACAAGGTTCTTGACGATCTCGCCCCAGCCGATGCCCCGGTGAATCTTCACGAAATAACCACGCCCCGCGACCTCGGTGCGCAGCGTGCGACGAGCTTCGAGTTCGCGGTACACCTCGCCCTCCAGACGCTCCACTTCGGCGAACGCATCGCGCCCGGCCCAGAGGGTCTTGAACGGTTCGGCAAGCATCAACTTCATGGTTTTGGCTCCGCCAGAATCACATCCGCCGCGTGCTGCGGCATGCTGTAGAGGTCGGCCGTCTCGGCGTAGGCCAGCCCATTGCGGCCCCAGGCCGCGCGCTGTGCAGAGTCGGTCAACATGCGAGCCAGGTACGCGTTGAGCTGGGTTTGTTCAAACGGCTCATCGAGCACCAGGCCGCTGTCGGCCTCGGCAATGTAATGGGCGTAGCCACACACCGCCGACACCAGCACCGGCAGACCGGCCACCAGTGCCTCGAGCAATACGGTACCGGTGTTTTCGTTGTACGCCGGGTGGATCAACAGGTCGGCGCCCAGCAGGAAACGCGGGATATCGCTGCGCCCCTTGAGAAACTGCACATTGTCGCCCAGGCCCAGGGTGGCGCTCTGCAATTGGAATACTTTGGGGTCGTCCTGGCCGATTACAAACAGGCGCGTGCGTTTTTTCAGTTCGGCGGGCAATGCGGCCACAGCCTTGAGGCTGCGGTCGACACCCTTGGTCTTGAAGCCCGAACCAATCTGCACCAGCAGCAGGTCGTCATCGCCGAGGTTGAATTCCCGGCGAAACCCCTCGCGAATCTCGGCCGCGTTCGGCGGTGCCCGGCGGTCCTGGGCAATGCCCGGCGGCAGCAGGTGGAAACGCTCAAGCGGGGTGTCGTAGTGCTTGATGAACAGTGGCTGCTGAACTTCGGAGATCATCAGCACTTCGGTCCTGGCGTCCCTGGCGAACACGGCGCGCTCATAGTCGGCAAAGTGCTTGTAGCGCCCGAAATAGCGGTACAGCGAATGACGCAGGTTTTGCGCCTTGTCTTCAAAGCAGCCGTCGGCGGCGTAGTACACGTCCAGGCCGGGCATCTTGTTGAAGCCGATCAAGCGGTCCACCGGACGTTTGGCCAGGTCGGCTTCCATCCAGGCGCTGAGCTTTTCATTGCGCCGATGGTTGAGGAACGCCTTGACCGGCGCCACCAGCACTTCGAAGCCCGGCGGGATATCGCCCTCCCAGATCAGCGTGTAGACCCGAATCCGATGGCCGCGCTGCTGGCACTCCAGGGCGATGCGCATGAAGTCGCGCTGCAGGCCACCGAAAGGGAAATATTTGTACAGAACAAATGCCAGTTGCATCAGTGCAGCTCCTCAGCCAGTAACAACGTGCTCAGTCGGCTTGCCACACGCTCAGGGTTCAGGCGCGTGAAGCACAGGGGCGACTCGCGCTGGAGGTCGAACCGACGCAGGTCGTCGGCCGTCGGTTGATAGGTACAGTGTTTTTGCAGGCAGGGCGCGCACGGCCAGTCGCTGGCCAGGTGAATCTGGCCCTTGCCGTAGGCACCGGTCAGGCCCGGGTTGGTGGGCCCGAACAGGGAAATGGTCGGCACATCCAGCGCGGCGGCGAGGTGACCGAGGCCGGTGTCGACCGCCACGCACGCGCGGGCGCCGGCCAATACGCGGGCGACGCCGGCCAGGTTGAGTTTGGGCAGCACCTGGGCATTGCTCAAGCCTAGGGCCAGGCGTTCGGCGCGGGCCTTTTCGTCGGCATTGCCCCACGGCAGCTTAACGTCGACGCCGAGGCGCCCCATGCGCTCGGCCAGCTCGCGCCAATAGGCTTCGGGCCAGTGCTTGGTGTCCCAGGTGGTGCCGTGCAGCAGCAGCACAAAGGGCTTTTCCGGCGGCAGGCCAAGCAGTTTTTCCACACTCAGGCCGTAATCGCCCAGGCCTTTGGGCAGGTCATAGCCCAGGGCCACGGCGAACAGCTGGCGCAGCCGCTCCACCGCATGCTGCCCACGGGCCACGGCCAGGCGCCGCGAATAGAAACGCGCCGCCATGGGTTCGCGGGCCGAGCTTTTGTCGAACCCGGCTACGGGCGCACGCACGTAGCGGGTCAGCCAGGCGCTTTTGAGCAGGCCCTGGGCGTCGATCACCAGATCGTATTTGGTCGACTGGATGCTCTGCTTGAAACGCCGCCACTCGCCACTCTTGATGGTTTGCCAAATATTCTTGCGCCAGCGGCGAATAGCCACCGCAATCACCTTGTCGACCGCCGGGTGCCAGGTGGGGATTTCGGCAAAGCCTTCTTCCACCACCCAATCGAACCGGATGCCGGGGATGGCCCGCGCCGCATCGGTGAGTGCCGGCAACGCATGGATCACGTCGCCCAGGGATGAGGTCTTGATCACCAGTACCCGCAACTCAGTGAACCTCGACCGTGTCGCCCTGCAACCGCTGCAACGCATCGGTCACCGGCTGCGGCAGCAATTGGCGCAGGCAATTGTAGTGGCCGAACCGGCAGGTGCGCTCAAAACACGGGCTGCACTCCAGCCCCAGGCGCACCACTTCGACCTGGTCGGCCAACGGCGGCGTAAAGCCCGGCGAGGTAGAGCCGTACACCGCCACCAGCGGACGGTTCAGCGCGGCGGCCACGTGCATCAGGCCGGAATCGTTGGACACCACCGAATCGGCGCAGGAGAGCAGGTCGATCGCCTCGGCCAGCGAGGTCTCGCCACTCAGGTTCACCGCTTCTTCACGCAGGCCGGGAATCAGGCGCTGGCGAATGTCTTCGCCTACCGAATGATCGTTTTTCGAACCGAACAGCCACACCTGCCAGCCTTCGCGAATCTTCGTTTCGGCGACCTTGGCGTAATGCTCCGACGGCCAGCGCTTGGACTCGCCAAACTCCGCGCCTGGGCACAGCGCCAGCACCGGCCGATCCAACTGCAGGCCAAACTTGCTCAGCGCGGCATCGCGGGTCAACGGGTCGATTTGCAGGCTCGGCCGTGGATACCGCGTGGGCAGCTCGGCACCCGGCGCATAGGCCAGGGCCATGAAGCGCTCGATCATCAGCGGGTAGCGCGCCTTGTCGAGGGTGCGCACGTCGTTGAGCAGCACGTAGCGAAACTCGCCGCGCCAGCCGGTGCGCTTGGGGATGCCGGCAAAATAGGGCACCAGCGCCGACTTGAGCGAGTTGGGCAGCAGGATCGCCTGGTCGTACTGGCCGGCCAGCGACTTGCCGATGCGCCGGCGCGTCGCAAGCTCAAGCGCGCCGTGGCCAAGCGGGAAGCTCAAGGCCTGGCGCACTTCGGGCATACGCTCAAGGATCGGCCGGCTCCACTCGGGGGCGAGCACGTCGATCTGGCAGTCTGGATGGCGCTGGCGCAGGCACTGGAACAGTGTCTGTGCCATCACCATGTCACCGACCCAACTGGGCCCAACGATCAGAATATTCATGTAGTTTCCACAAACGATGCGGGGAGGCTTATGCCTCCCCGCATCGACAATTACCCTAGGTTGCGGTAGCCACGGAACCGCTTTGTGTGGGAGCGGGCTTGCTCGCGAAAGCATCACCGCTGTCCGCCAGACAGATCGCAGCGCCTGCTTCGCGAGCAAGCCCGCTCCCACATAAAGCCGGTTTCCACATTAAATTGGCATCGCTCAATTAATCGAGTATCAGCTTAAACCCAGCTCACGCCAGATTCGCATCACCTGCCGCCGCTCGTCGGCAAACTGCTCCCCGCTCACGGTGCCGGCCTCGTTCTGCAAGGCCTGGCGATGTGCCGCAGAACGGTAGGCCTTGTACACCTCGCGCAGCAAATGGGCATCGGCGGCGGGCATCAGCCCGACCTGCTCCAGGCCCTCCAGAATGCGGATATTGTCGGTAAAGCGCAGCAACGCAGGATGTTGCGCAGACCACGCCAAAGCCGCGTATTGCACCATAAATTCAATATCGACGATACCTCCGGCGTCCTGCTTGAGGTCGAACACGGCCGTGGCCCCGAAGGCATTGGCAGCGGTCCCGGCTGTCGTGGCCCTGGTGCCCAGGTTGTCACGCATCTTGGCGCGCATCTCACTGACCTCCTGGCGCAGCTTCGCCAGGTCGCGTTCACGCCCCAGCACCTTGGCCCGGACCTGCTCGAATGCCTGCCCCACATCCTGGCTGCCCACCAGCACGCGCGCGCGGATCAGGGCCTGATGCTCCCAGGTCCATGCTTCATTTTGTTGATAGCGGTCGAATGCCCCCAGCGAACTGACCAATAGCCCGGACGCGCCGGAAGGTCGCAGGCGCATGTCCACTTCGTACAACTGACCGGAGTTGGTCTGGGTGGTCAGCAGGTGAATGATGCGCTGGCCCAGGCGGGTAAAGAACTGCGCGCCGTCGATCGGCTTGGCGCCGTCGGTTTCGGCATGGGGGTCGCCATCGTGGATAAACACCAGGTCCAGGTCCGAGCCATGGCCCAGTTCGATACCGCCGACCTTGCCGTACCCGACGATGATGAACCCCGGATTGCACAGGCTGCCGTCCAGCCGCTGCGGCGAGCCGTGGCGCGCGACGGTCTGGCGCCAGGCCAGGGCCAGCACTTGTTCGAGAATGGCTTCGGCGAGCCAGGTGAGGTAGTCGCTGACTTTCATCAACGGCAGGCTGCCGACGATTTCCGAGGCAGCCACACGCAGGCGGTGAGCCAGTTTGAAGTGGCGCAGGGCTTCCATCTGCTGTTCGAGGTCGTCCTCGGGGATACGCGTGAGGCGCTCGCGCAGCTCGGCGGCCAATTCCGGCGCCAATGGCGGTTTGAACAGGCGGCCTTCGTTGAGCAATTCATCCAGCAGCAGCGGGAAGCGCGTGATTTGCTCGGCGATCCACGGGCTGGCGGCGCACAGGGTCAGCAGGCGGCGCAGGGCGTCGGGGTTTTCGGTGAGCAGCACCAGGTAGGCCGAACGGCGGGCGACGGCCTCCACCAGCGGCAATACCCGCTCCATCACCAGGTCCGGGTTGGCGTGCTCCACGGCCTGCGCCAGCAGGCGCGGAATAAACGCATCCAGGCGCTCACGCCCCAGACGCTGCATGGCCCGCAATTGCGGGCTGCTGCGCAGGCCGGCCAGGGCCTTGAGCGCCTTGGGCGCATCGGTGAAACCGCCTTCGGCCAGTTGGCGGCAGGCCGCGTCGTCATCCTGGGACTCTTCCCACAATGGCAGCCACTCACCGCCCACGACCAACTCGCTTTCTTCACCCTCCTCCTCATCCGGATCGGCAATCACCTGGCGGAAGTGCCAGTCCACGCGGCCACGCCAGTGCATCAGGCGCTCATGGAACGCCGTCCAGTCGGCAAACCCGAGCATAAAGGCAATGCGCGCCTGGTCTTCCGGGCTGTCGGGGAGCATCTGCGTCTGGCGGTCGGCAATCGCCTGGATCGCGTGTTCGGTGTAGCGCAGGAATTCGTAACCATTGCGCAACTCGGCGATTACCGCCGACGGCAGGTAGCCCTGGCCTTCGAGGGTGCCCAGCACGTTGAGCAGCGGCCGTTGTTGCAGGCTCAGGTCGCGGCCACCGTGGATGAGCTGGAACGCCTGGGCGATAAATTCCACTTCGCGAATGCCGCCCGAGCCCAGTTTGATGTTTTCGGCCATGCCCTTGCGCCGCACTTCCTGCTGGATCAACTGCTTCATGGTGCGCAGCGCTTCGATGGCCGAAAAATCCAGGTAACGGCGGTAGACGAACGGTCGCAGCATATCCAGCAGCACCGTGCCGGCCACCTGATCGCCCGCCACCACCCGCGCCTTGATCATCGCGTAGCGTTCCCAGTCGCGGCCCTGATCCTGGTAATACTGCTCCAGCGCGTTGAAGCTGAGCACCAGCGCGCCGGCAGAACCATAGGGGCGCAGGCGCATGTCGACGCGAAAGACAAAACCATCGACGGTCATCGGGTCCAGCGCCTTGATCAACTTCTGACCCAGGCGAATGAAAAATTCCTGATTGTCCAGGGAGCGCTTCACCCCCACCGTCTCGCCGCCTTCGGGGTAGGCGAAGATCAGGTCGATATCCGACGAAAGGTTGAGCTCCACCGCACCGAGCTTGCCCATGCCGAGGATGACCATGTGCTGGGCTTCGCCGCTGCGCCGACCGGTGGGCGTGCCGAACTGCACGCAGTGGCGCTGGTACAGCCATTGATAGGCCTGGTCGATGCAGGCGTCGGCCATGTCGGAGAGGTCGCGGCAGGTTTGCACCAGGTCGGCCTGGCGGGTCAGGTCGCGCCAGATGATGCGCACTTGCTGGCGCGTGCGCTGGCGCCGCAAGAGACGACCCAGTTCATCTTCCGTTTGCGCCTGTTGCACGGCACCGGCGATCTGGCTGCACAGCTCGCCCGGTGCAAAGCCGCGATCCAGCTCGCCCCAGGCCACCAGCTCAAGCAACATCAAAGGGTCACGAACGCTTTGTTCAATGACAAAATCACTGGCGGCGCAGACACGGGTAAACTCTGCCCACCGTTGCGGCGTCCACGCACACAGTCCATTATCGTCGTCCAGCGCGGCCACGGCGTCACGAAATGACTGCTCGGCCCGCTGGGCAAATGGCAAGAGAATGGCAGGCAGTTCGGCCAGCGTTGGAAGGCTCATGGTCTATCCTTGATCGGCGTGTAAATGGCCTGTAGAGGTGAACGCGAGAACCGCGCTCGGTGAAGAACTGTCGAACAAAAGTTAGAAATAGCTGAAATTAAATTAATCTTGGCAGGTAACATCAAACTTGAACCTTTTCTTGTTCGCAAAAGATCAACATTAACGATTATGCTCACCAGCCAGACCGAGCCATACGCTCGGTCTTGTGTAGTTTTACTACTCGTATATACATTCGAAAGGCTGAAATGGCCGACGATTTGTAGTAAAACTACAGGACGCCGAAGCAACCTTCGGCCATCCAAGAATTTATGTCGTCTGCCCACAAGGCCAGTCGCAAACTTCAGGCAACCGATTCTGGTAGCCTTTCCGCCCTGGAGCAAGCCATGCAAGACCTCGATCCCGTCGAAACCCAGGAATGGCTGGACGCCCTGGAATCGGTTCTCGACAAAGAAGGCGAAGACCGTGCTCATTACCTGATGACCCGTATGGGCGAACTCGCGACCCGCAGCGGCTCGCAGTTGCCTTACGCCATCACCACGCCATACCGCAACACCATCCCCGTTACCCACGAAGCACGCATGCCTGGCGACCTGTTCATGGAACGCCGCATTCGCTCGCTGGTACGCTGGAACGCCATGGCGATGGTAATGCGCACGAACTTGAAAGATTCGGACCTGGGCGGTCACATCTCCAGCTTCGCTTCCAGCGCAACCCTGTATGACATCGGCTTCAACTACTTCTTCCAGGCCCCGACCGACGAACACGGCGGCGACCTGATCTACTTCCAGGGCCACACCTCCCCAGGCGTTTACGCCCGTGCGTTCATGGAAGGCCGCATCAGCGAAGAACAAATGAACAACTTCCGCCAGGAAGTCGACGGTCAGGGCCTGTCGTCCTACCCGCACCCTTGGCTGATGCCCGATTTCTGGCAGTTCCCAACCGTTTCCATGGGTCTGGGCCCGATCCAGGCGATCTACCAGGCACGCTTCATGAAGTACCTGGAAGCCCGTGGTTTCATCCCGGAAGGCAAACAGAAAGTCTGGTGTTTCCTGGGCGACGGCGAGTGCGACGAGCCGGAATCCCTGGGCGCCATCTCCCTGGCCGGCCGCGAGAAGCTCGACAACCTGATCTTCGTCATCAACTGCAACCTGCAGCGCCTCGACGGCCCGGTTCGCGGCAACGCCAAGATCATCCAGGAACTCGAAGGCGTGTTCCGTGGCGCTCACTGGAACGTCACCAAGGTCATCTGGGGCCGTTTCTGGGACCCGCTGCTGGCCAAGGACGTCGACGGTATCCTGCAACGTCGCATGGACGAAGTCATCGACGGCGAGTACCAGAACTACAAGGCCAAAGACGGCGCGTTCGTGCGTGAACACTTCTTCAACACGCCTGAACTCAAGGCAATGGTTGCAGACCTGTCCGACGACGAGATCTGGAAACTCAACCGTGGCGGCCACGACCCGTACAAGGTCTACGCGGCGTACCACCAGGCGGTCAACCACAAAGAGCAGCCGACCGTTATCCTGGCCAAGACCATCAAGGGTTATGGCACCGGTGCCGGCGAAGCGAAGAACACTGCGCACAACACCAAGAAAGTCGACGTCGACAGCCTGAAGCTGTTCCGCGACCGTTTCGACATTCCGGTCAAGGACGAAGAGCTGGAAAACCTGCCGTTCTTCAAGCCAGAGCCAAACAGCGCCGAAGCCCGCTACCTCAGCGAGCGTCGCACCGCACTGGGCGGTTTCGTACCGCAGCGCCGCGCCAAGTCGTTCGATATTCCTACGCCACCACTCGATACCCTCAAGGCGATCCTGGACGGTTCGGGCGACCGTGAAATTTCCACCACCATGGCCTTCGTGCGCATCCTCGCGCAACTGGTCAAGGACAAGGAAATCGGTTCGCGCATCGTGCCGATCATCCCGGACGAAGCGCGTACCTTCGGTATGGAAGGCATGTTCCGTCAGTTGGGCATCTACTCCTCGGTCGGCCAGCTCTACGAGCCAGTCGATAAAGACCAGGTGATGTTCTACAAGGAAGACAAGAAGGGCCAGATCCTCGAAGAAGGCATCAACGAAGCGGGCGCCATGAGCTCCTTCATCGCTGCCGGCACCTCGTACTCCAGCCACAACCAGCCAATGCTGCCGTTCTACATCTTCTACTCGATGTTCGGCTTCCAGCGTATCGGCGACCTGGCGTGGGCAGCGGGCGACAGCCGTACCCGTGGCTTCCTGATCGGCGGCACCGCCGGCCGGACCACGCTGAACGGCGAAGGCCTGCAACACGAAGACGGTCACAGCCACATCCTGGCGGCCACCATCCCGAACTGCCGCACCTTTGATCCAACCTACGGCTACGAGCTGGCGGTGATCATCCAGGACGGCATGAAGAAGATGACCGAGCAGCAGCAGGACGTTTTCTACTACATCACCGTGATGAACGAGTCCTACCAGCAGCCAGCCATGCCGGCCGGTGTTGAGGAAGGCATCATCAAGGGCATGTACCTGCTCGAAGAAGACACCAAGGAAGCAGCGCACCACGTGCAACTGATGGGCTCCGGCACCATCCTGCGCGAAGTGCGTGAAGCGGCGAAGATCCTGCGTGACGAATTCAACGTCGGCGCCGACGTGTGGAGCGTTACCAGCTTCAACGAACTGCGTCGCGACGGCCTGGCCGTGGAACGCAACAACCGCCTGCACCCAGGCCAGAAGCCGCAACTGAGCTATGTCGAAGAATGCCTGAACGGCCGTAAAGGTCCGGTCATTGCTTCCACCGACTACATGAAGCTGTTTGCTGAACAGATTCGCCAGTGGGTCCCGTCCAAGGAATTCAAAGTCCTGGGCACCGACGGTTTCGGCCGCAGTGACAGCCGCAAGAAGCTGCGTCACTTCTTCGAAGTTGACCGTCACTTCGTGGTGTTGGCAGCCCTGGAAGCCTTGGCTGACCGTGGTGAGATCGAACCCAAGGTGGTGGCTGACGCCATCGTCAAGTTCGGGATCAACCCGGAAAAACGCAACCCACTGGACTGCTGAGGAGATTTTTTGTGAGCGAACTCATTCGCGTACCTGACATCGGCAGCGGTGAAGGTGAAGTAATCGAGCTGTTTGTGAAGGTCGGCGACACCGTCGAAGCCGACCAGAGCATCCTGACCCTCGAGTCGGACAAGGCGAGCATGGAAATCCCTGCGCCCAAGGCCGGTGTGGTCAAGAGCCTGAAAGTGAAGCTGGGCGATCGCCTGAAAGAAGGCGACGAACTGCTGGAGCTGGAAATCGAAGGTGCTGCCGATGCAGCCCCTGCCGCCAAGGCTGAATCGGCCGCCGCCCCCGCGCCGGCCGCTGAAAAACCTGCCGCTGCCGAGGCCCCTGCGGCCCCGGCTGCTGCACCCGCAGAAGCCACGGTCCAGGACATTCACGTCCCGGACATCGGTTCGTCGGGCAAGGCCAAGATCATCGAGCTGCTGGTCAAGGTGGGCGACACCGTCGAAGCCGACCAGTCGCTGATCACCCTGGAGTCCGACAAGGCCTCCATGGAAATCCCGTCGCCGGCTGCCGGCGTAGTGGAAAGCATCGCGGTCAAGCTGGAAGACGAAGTCGGCACTGGCGACTTCATCCTCAAGCTGAAAGTACAAGGCGCTGCACCGGCTGCCGCTCCAGCACCCGCCGCCGCTCCGGCTGCTGCAAAGGCTGAAGCTGCTCCGGCCGCTGCCGCCCCGGCACCGGCTGCAAAAGCCGAGGCCGCACCGGCCCCGACTGCTGCCGCACCTGCGCCAAGCGGTGCCAAGGTTCACGCCGGCCCTGCGGTTCGCCAACTGGCCCGTGAATTCGGTGTCGAGCTGAACGCTGTGTCGGCCACTGGCCCGCATGGTCGCGTGCTGAAGGAAGACGTGCAGGTTTACGTCAAATCCATGATGCAGAAGGCCAAGGAAGCTCCGGCTGCCGGCGCTGCCACCGGTGGTTCGGGCATTCCGCCGATCCCGGTCGTGGACTTCAGCCGCTTCGGCGAGACCGAAGAAGTGCCGATGACTCGCCTGATGCAAATCGGCGCGTCGAGCCTGCACCGCAGCTGGCTGAACATCCCGCACGTGACCCAGTTCGACCAGGCCGATATCACCGACCTCGAAGCTTTCCGCGTTGCGCAGAAAGCCGTGGCCGAGAAGGCCGGCGTCAAGCTGACCGTGCTGCCACTGCTGCTCAAGGCCTGCGCGCACCTGCTCAAGGAGCTGCCGGACTTCAACAGTTCGCTGGCGCCAAGCGGCAAGGCGATCATTCGCAAGAAGTACGTGAACGTCGGTTTTGCGGTTGATACCCCGGACGGCCTGCTGGTGCCTGTGATCAAGAACGTTGATCAGAAGAGCCTGCTGCAACTGGCTGCCGAAGCGGCTGCACTGGCTGCCAAGGCCCGTGACAAGAAGCTCACCGCCGACGACATGCAAGGCGCCTGCTTCACCATTTCCAGCCTCGGTCACATTGGCGGCACTGGCTTCACGCCAATCGTCAACGCGCCGGAAGTGGCGATCCTGGGTGTATCCAAGGCGACTATCCAGCCAGTGTGGGACGGTAAAGCGTTCCAGCCGAAACTGATGCTGCCGCTGTCGCTGTCCTACGATCACCGCGTGATCAATGGTGCCGCGGCTGCGCGCTTCACCCAGCGTCTGAGCCAGTTGCTGAACGACATCCGCACCATCCTGCTGTAAGCATCACCCGGCCTCTCCCTCATCGGGGAGGCCGGGTTGCACCGATTTTCGAGCGCCACGCTCGTACCTCAACCCCGCCACATGGCGGGGCTTTTTTTGCGCGTACGCCGCACAGGCAATGGCTTTGCGAACAGGTTTGTACACCTTTGATCAACCCGACTGCAGAAATCCCCCAGCCGGCCGATAACAGCCTTATAGCACTTAGCCTTCATCCTCTCTTGTCAGCCTGTGCTGCATGATGCAACCTTGCCACAAGCAACAGTCAAGAGGGCGTGAGCCCGGCGCCAAGTGCGTTATTTCAAGTGAGCTTCCCCATGAAAAGCCAGCCCGATGCCGCCCGTATGGCGGCCGAGGTAGTGACGCAATTACCCGTGCCTTCGCGCCTGGGTATGCTGCGTTTCGAGCGGCTGAATGAGGCAAGCTGGGCCCTGCTGTACCTGGACCCCAATTGCGAACGCCAATTCGGCCTGTCGGCGGTGGAACTGTGTGCCCTGCTTGGCACGCCCTACGCCAGCCTGATGGAGCCACAGGCGCGCTATCAACTGCACGATGCCATCCAGCAACAGCTGAGTCAGAGCCCTCACTACCTGGTGCGCTACACCCTGCACACCAACGACGGCCCGCTGAATCTGCTGGAAATGGGCGAGGCCTACAAACAGCACAACCGCCACCTGCTGCGCGGCTACCTGATGGTCGTGGACGGCCTGTTCAACGAGCTGCCCTCCACCGCCCCGACTGTCGACCTGGAAAGCCAGAACAGCCGCCTGCAGATCGCCCTGGAACTCAACCAGCGCGCGCAACAGGAACAGCTGCAACATCTTGAGCGGGTGCGCGCCCAGCAGGAGCTGATCCTGCTGCTGGCCCGTCAGCGCTACACCACCCCCAATTCGCTGCAGGAAGCCGCCGAGCTGATCACCCGCAGCGCCTGCGATATCTACCAGATCGATTTCGCCAGTATCTGGAACCTCGAAGGCCAGCGCCTGGTGCCGATCTCGGCGTACAACCATGCCGAAGGGCGCCACCACCTGCCCGATCCGATTGACGCCAGCGGCTTCCCCGACTACCTGGAGGCCCTGCATACCAGTCGCGCCATCGACGCCAACAACGCCATGCGCGACCCGCGCACCCGGGAAATGGCCGAGACCCTGCGCGCCAATGACACCTACGCCATGCTCGACGCGAGCATTCGCGTGGACGGCCAGGTGGTCGGCGTGCTGTGCCTGGAACAGGGCGGCAGCCCGCGCGCCTGGCAGTCCGATGAAATCGCGTTTGCCGGCGAGCTGGCGGACCAGTTCGCCCAGGTCATCAACAACCACAACCGGCGCACCGCCACCAGCGCGCTGCACCTGTTCCAGCGTGCGGTGGAGCAAAGCGCGAATGCCTTCCTGCTGGTCAATTGCGACGGCGTGGTGGAGTACGTCAACCCCAGTTTTACCGCGATCACCCAGTACAGCACCGAAGAGGTCCACGGCCACCGCCTGGCGCAGTTGCCGGCCCTGGAAAACCTCAGTGAGCTGCTGTTCGACGCGCCCTCGGCCCTGGCCAAGAGCAACAGCTGGCAGGGCGAGTTCAAGAGCCGGCGCAAGAACCTGGAACCCTACTGGGGCCAGCTGTCGATTTCCAAGGTGTACGGCGACAACCGTGAGCTGACCCATTACATCGGCATCTACGAAGACATCACCCAGACCAAGCTGGCCCAGCAGCGTATCGAGCGCCTGGCGTACACCGACAACCTGACCAACCTGGGCAACCGTCCGGCGTTCATCCGCAACCTCGATGAGCGCTTTGCCCGCGACAGCGACAGCCCGATCAGCCTGCTGCTGGTGGACATCGACAACTTCAAGCGCATCAACGACAGCCTCGGCCACCAGACCGGCGACAAGCTGCTGATCAGCCTCGCCCGGCGCCTGCGCAACAGCCTGAGCAGCAGCGGCAGCCTGGCGCGCTTTGCCAGTAACGAATTTGCGGTGCTGCTCGACGACACCGACCTCGAGAGCGGCCAGCAGGTCGCCAGCCAACTGCTGGCCACGCTCGACAAGCCGATGTTCGTCGACAACCAATTGATCAGCGTCACTGGCTCCGTGGGCCTGGCCTGCGCGCCGTTGCATGGCCGCGACCCGCAGACCCTGATGCGCAACGCCGGCCTGGCCTTGCACAAGGCCAAGGCCAACGGCAAACATCAGGTACAGGTGTTCACCGAGGCGTTGAATGCCGAGGCCAGCTACAAGCTGTTCGTGGAAAACAACCTGCGCCGCGCGCTGACGCAAAACGAGCTGGACGTGTTCTATCAGCCCAAGCTGTGCCTGCGCAGCGGCCGCCTGCTGGGCATGGAAGCGCTGCTGCGCTGGAACCACCCGGAAAAGGGCATGATCCGCCCCGACCAGTTCATCAGCGTGGCCGAAGAAACCGGCTTGATCATCCCTATCGGCAAATGGATCGCGCGCCAGGCCTGCCGCATGAGCAAGCGACTGAGCGCCGCCGGCATGGGCAACCTGCAGGTGGCAATCAACCTGTCGCCCAAGCAGTTCTCCGACCCGGACCTGGTGGCCTCCATCGCCAGCATCCTCAAGGAAGAAGAACTGCCGGCCAATCTGCTGGAGCTGGAACTCACCGAAGGCCTGCTGCTGGAGGCCACCGAAGACACGCGCCAGCAACTGGACCAGTTGAAAAGCTTCGGCCTGACCCTGGCCATGGACGACTTCGGCACCGGTTATTCGTCGCTGAGCTACCTGAAAAAATTCCCCATCGACATCATCAAGATCGACCGCAGTTTTATCCATGAAATCCCGGACAACCAGGACGACATGGAAATCACCTCGGCCGTGATCGCCATGGCCCACAACCTGAAACTCAAGGTGGTGGCCGAAGGCATCGAGACCGCCGAGCAGTTGGCGTTCCTGCGCCGGCATCGTTGCGATGTGGGGCAGGGCTACCTGTTCGACCGGCCGATCCCGGGCTCCGAGCTGCTCGAAAAGCTCAAGCGCTACCCACGCGGGCCAATCGCCTGACAGCGCTGTAACACTCGGGCACACTGGCGGTCCGATTCTTACCCAACTCAATCTGACTGAGAGGACTGATCATGGTCTTGCGCTCGGAAATTCTGGTGAACAAAAACGTGCTGCCGACTCAAGAACAAGCATTGCCTGGCCGTGAAACGCCAATGACCCTGCCGGAAACGCACTTCGTCAACGGCAACCCGCTGCTGGGCCCGTTCGTCGACGACGTTGGTTTTGCAATCTTCGGCCTCGGTTGTTTCTGGGGCGCAGAGCGCAAGTTCTGGGAACGCGACGGCGTGGTCAGCACCGTGGTGGGTTACGCCGGCGGCTACACGCCCAACCCGACCTACGAAGAAGTGTGCTCGGGCCTCACCGGCCACAGCGAAGTGGTGCTGGTGGTGTATGACCAGGCCAAAGTGACCTACGAAGATTTGCTGAAGATGTTCTGGGAATTGCACAACCCGACCCAGGGCATGCGCCAGGGCAACGACATCGGCACCCAGTATCGCTCGGTCATCTACGCCACCACACCGGAACAACTGGCGGCGGCGCACGCCAGTGCGCAGGCGTATCAGCAGGAACTGACCAAGGCCGGGCTGGGCGAGATCACCACGGAAATTGCAGAGGCGCCGACGGTGTATTTCGCCGAGACGTATCACCAGCAGTATCTGGCGAAGAATCCGCAGGGCTATTGCGGCATCGGCGGCACTGGCGTGACTTGCCCGATCTAAGACGTGCGCAACTCAAATGTAGGAGCGGGCTTGACCGCGAATGCGGTGTATCAGTCGACCTATCCGTTAACTGACACCCTGCTTTCGCGAGCAAGCCCGCGCTTATCAAACACAAAATAACTTTTCGATTTAAAAACTGAAATTTCAGGAAGCCACAGTCCTGTGGCGAGCAGGCTTGTCCTGCGTTGGGCTGCGCAGCAGCCCCAAAACCATGCTACGGGCAGTGTCAGGTACACCGCATTTCCCTTGACCGGGGGCGCTGCGCGCGCCAACGCGGGGCAAGCTCTAATGCCGTTCAGTTAAGCCAGCGTGATGCTCGAAGCAATGAGCGGTGCGATTTTTCGGTGTACCTATCCGTTTCTGCGGTAACGACGACTTAGGGTTCCGCCCTTACGGCGGCTCACTTTTGAAAAGCGCAAAAGTAAGCAAAACGCTCTTGCCCCAACACTCGGCACCTCGCCAAGGCTCGGTGTGCCCGAACGCTGTACAAAATGTGGGAGGGGGCTTGCTCCCGATGGCGTCGGCCCAGCAAACATTGACGTTGACTGACCCACCGCTTTCGCGGGCAAGTCGAATCGTCGCACCGCCGCTCTCACAAGGGAGCTGCGCTTAACTGACTGGCATTAGGGCAAGCCCGCTTGCCACAGAGCCTCCAGTTTGCTGCGCGACAGCGCTAAGTCGAAGACTGGGCAGAGCCGCACATTTGGTTTGGTGCCTGGCTTGAGCGCCAATTATTCAGCGATGAGCCAATCCATCTGCCAGCCACCCTGGGTCTGGCCGAGCTTTTTGGACAGCCACGGCAGCAGCTCACGCAACTCCTCTTCCAAACCCCACGGCGGGTTGGCAATCGCCAGGCCCGAGCCGGTCAGGGTGTTGGGCGTGTCCAGCGGATGCACCAGCAATTCCACGCGCAGCAACTTCGGCGCGCCGGTGCCGGCCAGGTCCTGATAGAAGCGGCGCAACATGCGCTGATCCTTCACCGGGTACCAGATCGCCGCGACCGTCTGGCGCATGCGACCGATTGCTTCCTTGAGGGATGCGGCGCAACGCTGCATTTCATCGAGCTGTTCAAACGGCGGATCGATCAGCATCAACGCACGTTTTTCCGGTACCGGCAGCAGGGCACGCGGCACATGCCAGCCTTCGCCCAGGTGCACTTTGACCCGGCGATCGCCCTTCATGTTGTCCTTGAGCAACACCCCGTCTTCCGGGTGTTTTTCGTTGAGCAGTACGCGGTCCTGCGCTCGCGTGAGGCGGCGGGCCAGCTCGGGCGAGCCCGGGTAGTAACGCAACTGGCCATCGGGGTTCATCTCATGCAGCACGCGCATGTAGTCGGCGGTCAGTGGCGGCAGGTCGCTGGCGCCCCACAAGCGGGCGATGCCTTCGAGGTACTCACCCGTGCGGTTGGCCTGATCACCTTGCAGGTCGTACAGGCCGATGCCGGCATGGGTGTCGAGGTAGGCGAACGGCTGCTCCTTGCGCGACATCAGGGCGATGAGGCGGGTCAGAGTCAGGTGTTTGAAGACATCGGCGTGGTTGCCGGCGTGAAAGGCGTGACGATAATTCATGGTTGCTCCTGCGCAGGGGGCGAAGTTTACCTTCTGCGCGGGCAAAGGTGCAGGGCCGTGTGCCGGGCGGTGCTCAGGGCGTCAGTTGCGTACTGAGGTAGTCGATCAGTGCCGCAACGTCCAACTGCGGCCCGCGCACGAAGTACGACAGCTTGTGTTGCAGGGTCGTCGGGGTAAATGCGCCGTACAGGTCCGGGCGCTGTTCTTCCAGCCATTGCAGCAGGTTGTCGATCAGGGTCTGGGGTGACTGCGCGGCCAGATGCTCAAGCAGCGCCGGCGGTAGCTGCCACCAGGGACTGGTTTTGGCGGCGGTCACCGCACCCGTCATCACCGTAAGCGGGCAGCCATTGATCAGGTAACGCTTAAACACCGGCAATACCTTCGCGGCGCCATCGCCCAGGTGTTGCAGCAGCGGCAGAAACCGGGCGCCGTCCCAGTAGCGCAGAAACACAGCCTGCCCCTCGGGCAGCAGCACCTTGGTCAGGCCCTGCAAATGGGCGATCACGGCGTCCAGCGGGCTGCACGACACCGCCAGCCATCCCCAATCCGTCGATTCGCTGGCGGCGATCCAATCGAGAAAGGCGCTGCCCGGCTCGACAATAGCCACGTAAGGCATGACCTCACCCCACTGCGCGTAGGCCGTCCCTGCCCATACCGCATGAGGCGCAGGCCCGGCAGCCCTGGCTTGCCAGACGGCAAGCGGCCTGGCCTCGCTGGCATTGCCCAGCACCGCATAGAGGGTTTCACCAGCCTGCAAAGGCCACTGCGCCAGCCAGGCACTGGGCGTCAAAGGGATAGGCATCAGGGGAGTTTCCTGTCGACGTTGGCATGTTCGGCGATGTCACACTGCCCGTTTTTGCAGCGCTCGCACTCTTCACAAAACGGCGCGCTGCGCTTCAGGCTCGCCACTTGCACGGGGCTTAGCGGTAACAGCATGACGGCCTGCAGTTTTTCCTTTAAGCCAGGCAGTAACGGTGCCGCACCTGGCGCAGGTCCACCACCGATCTGAATCGGCACACTGCTGAAAATCCCGGCGGCCGACAGCGTGATCGACTGACCTGCGGCCTGAATCGTGACCGTGGCACCGGCATCGATGACCACGCTTTGCCCTGCGCCAATGCGGATGGTGCCCCCAGCCTGCATCTGCTGCGAACCGCCGACCACCAGGTGATCATCCTGCTTGAGTTCGGTGAGCCGGTTGCCGTGGGTGATGCGTTGTTCTTCGCCCTGCAACTCGTGGTGCGACTCGCCGCCCACCTTCACCCGCCGATGATTGTCGACCTGCACCTGCTGGTCATTGAGCACATGCTGGGTCCAGTCACGCTGGGCACGCAGGTAGATTTCCTCGGCGCCCTTGCGGTCCTCGATGCGCAGTTCGTTGTAACCACCGCCCCCGGGGCTGCTCTGGCTGCGGAAAATGCTGCGGGTCTTGTCGGCCGGCAGGTCGAGGGGCACGGGTGTGGCGGCATTGGGCAGGCAGCCCATGACGACCGGCATATCACTATCGCCATTGACGAAGCCCACCAGCACTTCCATGCCAACCCGAGGAATCAGCACCGCCCCATAACGATCATGGGCCCAGCCGCTGGCAACCCTCAGCCAGCAACTGGAATGCTCGTTATGCTGGCCATCGCGATCCCAGGCCATCTGCACCTTGACCCGGCCGTATTCATCGCAATGAATCTCGCTGTCGACGGGCCCGGTGACCACTGCATTCTGGAAGCCGGATATGTGCGGCCGCGACATAATCAGCGGTGTTCGAAACATCACCTCCCACGGTGTTACAACGAAGTCGTTACGGTAACCCTGAGAGGATTCGTCGCCATAGTCATCAGGCGCAGCCTCCTCCAGCACTTGCGGCTGATGCCCTTCATGGTGCAACTGGGTGATCAGCCACAGATCATTCCATTCCTCACGCGGATGCCCGGCCATCTTCAGGAACTGCCCGCAGACCAAGGCCGGCTGGTCGCTCAACCCCCTGGCCTGGCGATAATCACTGCGATGACGCTCCAACAGGCGTCGCGCCAGGTAGTTGCCGTGATCGCGATCCATAAAATGCCCAGGATAGGCCTGCTCGTTCAGGTCGGGGCGCTGCTCTCCCGAAGCTGCGCTTTCCAGTACCAGGCTCGGCTTCCGGAAATCGTAGTCCCGCAAGTTCACACCCGTGGTGCGCGTCTCCATCTGCAGGATGAAGCGCTTGATTGCAGGCGTGTCGGCCACCATTCCGGAACCCGGCGAGTACGGGGTGGTTTGATCCGGCTGGGCGAACACGCTTTGATCATCGCCAAACACCAACAAATGGCGCTCGGGGCTGTGCTGAAAGTGATAGTGGATACCCGACTCGACGCACAAGCGCTGGATGAACTGCAGGTCGGTTTCATCGAACTGAACACAGTACTCACGCTCGGGATACTTCCCGCTCAGCTGGAATACGAAGTTATCAGCCTGGATGGCCTGGGCCTCCAGCACCAGCGCAATGATCTGCGGCACGGTTTTTTTGTGGAACATACGCTGGTGGGTGCTGTGCTCCAGATAAGCCAACTGCGGCACCAGGGCTATCTGATAGCGAGTCATACGCCTGCCCGAATCACCTTGTGCCACTCGATATACCTGGCCGTGAACGCCTCGGCCCTGGGGGTCAAACGCCAGGAAGGCCTGCCGGTGCAGCAGGCTTTCAATGTCCAGATCAGGTTGTTCGCAGACCAGTTCGAGGTCGAAGCGAAAAGGCAGGCTGATAAATTCATCCCCCGAAAACCCCTGAACCTTGAGTTCACTGGGCTCTCCGTCGAGGGTCAGGGTAAATGCACTTTGATTGGCGAGAGCGAACATCCGGTGTTTCTCTGCGAGGGAGTAGGCGAGCGATTCTGCACCACTGCCCTGCCCCACCGAACACGTGCCAGGCAAATCAGTAAAAGCCTACGTGGGCACGTGTGAATTTTCGCCAACCCCAGGTAAACCGCACATAAAAAAGCCCGCCATCCAGAGGATGCGGGCCTTTGTGCTAACTCATCGGACGCTTAACGCCCGGCGAATTACTTGTTGAGATTGTAGTCTTTTTCCGCAGCATCAAAACGCTCGACCATCGCAGCGGTCGGCGCGCCCATCTTGCTCACGAAGTAGATCGCCAGGCTGGCGAAAATAAAGCCTGGGATGATTTCGTACAGACCCAGCAGTTCGAAGTGCTTCCACACGATCACGGTGATCGCGCCCACCAGGATACCGGCCAGTGCGCCGTTGCGGGTCATGCCTTTCCAGATCACCGAGATCAGCACCACCGGGCCGAACGCAGCACCGAAACCGGCCCAGGCGTAGCTCACCAGCCCGAGTACGCGGTTTTCCGGGTTGGCGGCCATGGCGATGGCGATCAACGCCACCACCAGCACCATGATCCGGCCGACCCACACCAGCTCAAGCTGGGAAGCGCCCTTGCGCAGGAACGCCTTGTAGAAGTCTTCGGTCAGGGCGCTGGAACACACCAGCAGCTGGCAGCTCAGGGTGCTCATCACCGCGGCTAGGATGGCCGACAGCAGGACACCGGCGATCCACGGGTTGAACAGCAGCTTGGCCAGCTCGATGAACACACGCTCAGGGTTTTCGGTCACGGGAGCGGCCACTTCCGGGTGCGCCGAGAAATAGGCAATGCCGAAGAAGCCCACCGCCACAGTGCCGCCCAGGCACAGGATCATCCAGGTCATGGAGATGCGACGTGCGTTGGCGATCGACTTCACCGAATCCGCCGCCATGAAGCGCGCCAGGATATGCGGTTGGCCGAAGTAACCCAGGCCCCAGCCCATCAGCGAGATGATGCCGATGAAGGTGGTGTTTTTGAGCATGTCGAAGTTGGTCGGGTCCTGGGCTTCAATCGCCAGGAATGTAGTGTCGACACCGCCGGTGGCCAGCAGCACGATGATCGGTGTGAGGATCAACGCGAAGATCATCAGGGTGGCCTGCACGGTATCGGTCCAGCTCACCGCCAGGAAACCACCGATAAAGGTGTAGGCAATCGTCGCCGCCGCACCGGCCCACAACGCCGTCTCGTAGGACATGCCGAAGGTGCTTTCGAACAGGCGTGCACCGGCCACGATGCCGGAGGCGCAGTAAATGGTGAAGAACACCAGGATCACCACCGCAGAGATGATGCGCAGCAGACCGCTGTTGTCTTCGAAGCGGCTGGAGAAGTAGTCCGGCAGGGTCAGGGCATCGCCGTTGTGCTCGGTCTGAACCCGCAGGCGACCGGCCACGAACAGCCAGTTGAGGTAGGCACCGACGATCAGGCCGATGGCGATCCAGCTTTCCGACAGGCCGGACATGTAGATCGCGCCCGGCAGGCCCATCAACAACCAGCCGCTCATATCGGAAGCACCGGCCGACAAGGCGGTTACCACGCTACCGAGGCTGCGGCCGCCAAGGATGTAATCGGAAAGGTTGTTGGTGGAGCGATAGGCCATCAGGCCGATCAGCACCATTGCTGCGATGTAGATCACGAACGTGATCAGGGTAGGATTGCTAACGCTCATAAGAGTGACGCCCTGGCATTGTTTTTATGTAGCGACGGTTGCGCACGCTACCCACTGTGTAGCGGATAGACGAACCTGCGTGCCGCGCATTTATGACTGGCGTTTCCCCAGGAAAGCCGCCAGCCGATGAACCGAACCTCGAAGGTGGTTGCACCTTGGCCGCGAATGCTATTCAACAAAGTAAATAAGGTGCAACCAGTTTCTTGAGAATAAGTTGCACCTCGATGTTGTTTCAGCTGCAAAGCCGGTGTTTTTGCTCCTTTTCGGAGCAAGCAATGCGTACCTCAGAAGCAAAATGCACCAGCAAGAAACACCGGTGAGCCTTTCAGATGAACCGTCGAATGTTTCATGCATAAAAAGGGTTGCACCCGGTTGCACCTTCGCCTGCGCTAACGCTAATCTTGCCGCCAGCAGATGCCACTCGGTTAGTGGCACCCATGAGGATAAGAAAATGGCTACGACCACCCTTGGGGTCAAACTCGACGACCCGACCCGCGAACGCCTCAAGGCTGCCGCGACCTCCATTGATCGGACCCCGCACTGGCTGATCAAGCAGGCGATTTTCAATTACCTGGAGAAACTGGAGGGTGGTGCAACCCTGACCGAACTCAACGGTTTGAGCAGTAAGGACGCCGATGAAGCGGGCGAGGTCCAGGCCGACCACGCGCACCAGTGCTTCCTCGAGTTCGCCGAAAGCATCCTGCCACAGTCCGTGCTGCGCGCCTCGATCACCGCCGCTTACCGCCGCCCGGAGCCGGAAGTGGTGCCGATGCTGATCGAACAGGCACGCCTGCCGGCGTCGATGGCCGAGGCCACCAATAAGCTGGCCGCTTCGATTGCCGAGAAGCTGCGCAATCAGAAAAGCGCCGGCGGTCGTGCCGGGATTGTTCAGGGACTGCTGCAGGAGTTTTCCCTGTCGTCTCAGGAAGGCGTGGCGCTAATGTGCCTGGCCGAAGCGTTGTTGCGGATCCCGGACAAGGGCACCCGCGACGCGCTGATCCGCGACAAGATCAGCACCGGCAACTGGCACCCGCACCTGGGCAACAGCCCGTCGCTGTTCGTCAATGCTGCCACCTGGGGCCTGCTGCTGACCGGCAAGCTGGTCGCCACCCATAACGAAGCGGGTTTGACCTCGTCCCTGAGCCGCATCATCGGCAAGAGCGGCGAGCCGATGATCCGCAAGGGCGTCGACATGGCCATGCGCCTGATGGGCGAACAGTTCGTCACCGGCGAAACCATCGCCGAAGCCCTGGCCAATGCCAGCAAGTTCGAAGCCAAGGGCTTCCGCTATTCCTACGACATGCTCGGTGAAGCCGCACTCACCGAACACGATGCGCAGAAGTACCTCGCGTCGTACGAGCAAGCCATTCACTCCATCGGCAAAGCGTCCCACGGCCGTGGGATTTATGAAGGCCCGGGCATCTCCATCAAGCTCTCCGCCCTGCACCCGCGCTACAGCCGTGCGCAGTACGAGCGCGTGATGGAAGAGTTGTACCCGCGCCTGCTCTCGCTGACGCTGCTGGCCAAGCAGTACGACATCGGCCTGAACATCGACGCCGAAGAAGCCGACCGTCTGGAGCTGTCCCTGGACCTGCTCGAACGCCTGTGCTTCGAGCCGCAGCTGACCGGCTGGAACGGCATCGGCTTTGTGATCCAGGCCTATCAGAAGCGTTGCCCGTACGTGATCGACTACGTCATCGACCTGGCGCGCCGCAGCCGCCATCGCCTGATGATCCGCCTGGTCAAAGGTGCGTACTGGGACAGCGAGATCAAGCGCGCCCAGGTCGAAGGCCTCGAAGGCTACCCGGTGTATACCCGCAAGGTGTACACCGACGTGTCCTACATTGCCTGCGCCCGCAAACTGCTATCGGTACCGGAAGCCATCTACCCGCAGTTCGCCACGCACAACGCCCACACTCTGTCGGCCATCTACCATATCGCCGGTCAGAACTATTACCCCGGCCAGTACGAGTTCCAGTGCCTGCACGGCATGGGCGAGCCTTTGTACGAGCAAGTGGTGGGCAAGGTCTCCGAGGGCAAGCTGAACCGTCCGTGCCGCGTGTACGCCCCGGTCGGCACCCACGAAACGTTGCTGGCCTACCTGGTGCGCCGCCTGCTGGAAAACGGCGCCAACACCTCGTTCGTCAACCGCATTGCCGACCAGTCCATCTCCATTCAGGAACTGGTGGCCGACCCGGTGGCCAGCATCGAGCAAATGGCCACGCTGGAAGGCGGCTTCGGCCTGCCGCACCCGCGTATCCCGTTGCCGCGCGACCTGTACGGCGGCGATCGCGCCAACTCGGCCGGTATCGACCTGGCCAACGAACACCGGCTGGCGTCGCTGTCCTGCGCCCTGCTCGCCACGGCCCACAACGACTGGAAAGCCGCGCCGATGCTCGGTTGCGCCTCCAGCGATCAGGCGGCGGCGCCGGTGCTCAACCCGTCCGACCTGCGTGACATCGTCGGCCATGTGCAGGAAGCCACCGTCGAAGACGTCGACAATGCAATCCAGTGCGCCATCAGCGCCGGCCCGATCTGGCAGGCCACCCCGCCCGCCGAACGTGCTGCGATCCTGGAACGCGCCGCCGACCTGATGGAAGGCGAAATCCAGCCGCTGATGGGGCTGCTGGCCCGCGAAGCCGGCAAGACCTTCGCCAATGCCATCGCCGAAGTGCGCGAAGCCGTGGACTTCCTGCGTTATTACGCGGTGCAGGCGCGCAACGATTTCACCAACGACGCCCATCGCCCCCTTGGCCCGGTGGTGTGCATCAGCCCGTGGAACTTCCCGCTGGCGATCTTCAGCGGTCAAGTCGCTGCCGCACTGGCCGCCGGCAACCCGGTATTGGCCAAGCCAGCCGAGCAGACGCCGCTGGTCGCCGCCCAAGCCGTGCGCATCCTGCTCGAAGCCGGCATACCTGAAGGCGTGCTGCAACTGCTGCCGGGCCAGGGCGAAAGCGTGGGTGCCCGTCTGGTGGGCGATGAGCGCGTCAAAGGGGTGATGTTCACCGGTTCCACCGAGGTCGCACGCTTGCTGCAACGCAATGTCGCCGGTCGCCTCGATGCCCAGGGCCGCCCGATCCCGCTGATCGCCGAAACCGGCGGCCAGAACGCGATGATCGTTGACTCTTCGGCGCTCACCGAACAAGTGGTGATCGACGTGGTGTCCTCGGCCTTCGACAGCGCCGGCCAGCGTTGCTCGGCCCTGCGTGTGCTGTGCCTGCAGGAAGATTCGGCAGACCGTGTCATCGAAATGCTCAAGGGCGCCATGGCTGAATGCCGCCTGGGCAACCCGGAACGCCTGTCGGTGGACATCGGCCCGGTGATCGACGCCGAAGCCAAGGCCGGCATCGAGAAACACATCCAGGCCATGCGCGACAAAGGCCGCAACGTGTATCAGGTGGCGATTGCCGACGGCGAAGAGATCAAGCGCGGCACCTTCGTGATGCCTACCCTGATCGAGCTGGAAAGCTTCGACGAGCTGCAACGGGAGATCTTCGGCCCGGTGCTGCACGTGGTGCGCTACAAACGCAAGGAGATCGACCAGCTCATCGGCCAGATCAATGCGTCCGGCTATGGCCTGACCCTGGGCGTGCACACCCGCATCGACGAGACCATCGCCAAGGTGATCGACAACGTCAATGCCGGTAACGTCTACGTCAACCGCAACATTGTGGGTGCCGTGGTCGGCGTGCAGCCGTTCGGCGGCGAAGGCTTGTCGGGCACTGGTCCGAAAGCCGGTGGACCGCTGTACCTGTACCGCCTGCTGTCGACCCGTCCTACGGATGCCATCGAGCAATCCTTCGTGCGCGGCGACAACCTGGCCGCCCCGGACGTGCGTCTGCGCGATGCCATGAGCCAGCCACTGAACGCCCTGAAAAGCTGGGCCGACAGCCACACCTTCAGCGAACTGAGAGCTCTGTGCACCCAGTTCGCCGCGCAATCGCAAAGCGGTATCACCCGCCAACTGGCTGGCCCGACCGGCGAACGCAACAGCTACGCCATCCTGCCCCGCGAGCACGTGCTGTGCCTGGCGCAAATAGAGGGCGACCTGTTGACCCAACTGGCGGCGGTATTGGCGGTAGGCGGCTCGGCGGTATGGCCGGAAACCGACCTGACCAAGGCCTTGTTCCCACGCCTGCCGAAGGAGATTCAGGCAAAGATCAAGCGCGTGGCCGACTGGACCAAAGACGAGGTGGTGTTCGACGCGGTCCTGCACCATGGCGACTCCGACCAACTGCGCGCGGTGTGCCAGCAAGTGGCGCAGCGTGGCGGGGCGATTGTTGGGGTGCATGGCTTGTCACAGGGCGAAACGTCGATTGCCCTGGAACGCCTGGTCATCGAGCGCGCGTTGAGCGTGAACACCGCCGCGGCAGGCGGCAACGCCAGCCTGATGACCATCGGCTAACTGACGAAAGGCGCTAAAAATGTGGGAGGGGGCTTGCTCCCGATGACAGCGTGTCAGTCATCCTTATGAGACTGACACGCCGCCATCGGGAGCAAGCCCCCTCCCACATTGGGTCTCGCTTCATATTTAAATCTAAATTGGCAAAGGAAAATTAGCTGCACAATAAAATGCTATGGACAGTGCAACGGGAATTAGAATGACTGCCCTTATTGCCTGAGGAATTGTGTGCCGCTTGATTTTCTCAAAGCCTATAATCAGCAACCGTGCGGCTCCCACTACAACTAGGCCCCAACAAAAAACATTAAAGAACTCTTCAAATGAAAAACCATCCATAAAGCCTCTCAAGCCAATACGAAACATCAGGTAATTAATAAAAGTTTCAGCTCGCGCCATGACCGCGAAGGGTCACTCACCTGCCAATATCAGGCGGCGCTGTTTGGACCAGTAAATCTAGTGACATACCCTCCAGCTAGCCCTGCGTAAAGGCTGCTCATAGCAACGCCTAAAGACTGGGCTGTCGTGGTCGGCGTATAAAAACCTGCGACTGCACCCGTTGTCATTGCCGCAATAGCACCACTCAAATTCGCAGACTGGCCGGCACCAGCCTGGCTTCCTACATATGCCAGCCCTCCCGCTACAGCTCCTGCAGCGGCCCCCCACGGCCCAACCGCTCCTGTGACTTTTTCAATTTCATCAGATGTCAATTTACGCATTCGCTTACCCCATAAAAATTAGAAGCCTCATGCTGGCTCGGCCTGAGTGAGACCGACCGCACGCAATGGCTTGAGTTATCTGCCACTATCGTCTGATTTAGCGTGCAAAGATCGTTAGTATTTACCGTCGCACGATAGCAAAGAATAAAGTTCTGCATGCACCGCTGACACCCTACAGTTGCAGGGGGCAGGGAACTATCACCGCAGGAAAATGCCGGTTTGTTGGCGAGCCAATTCAAGTGCGGGTTACACAGCCAATACGGTATAAGCCTGCTCGCCACAAAATTCGCTCGCCTCGAAAGCTCATTGACGCTCAAGACCTGAACGTGAAATGTTAATCCTTAAAAATCAGAAGTTGTTTCGATAATTGACGAGAGCTGGAGTGATCTCAACTACCCTGTGGCGTTCTGCCCCTCTATCACCCAAATCAATCTTGCTATCCAGCCTCTATTTACGCACTTAGACTCGGCCTATTCCCACACAGGTAAGCCGCCATGTCCGAGACGCTGCTCAGTTCCCGCAATCTGGCTTTCGAGCTGTATGAAGTCCTCGATGCCGAGGGCCTGACCCAGCGCGAGCGGTTTGCCGAGCACAACCGCGAAACCTTCGAAGCGGCCATCAGCACCGCGCGCTCCATCGCCGAAAAGTACTTCGCGCCGCACAACCGCAAAAACGACGAAAACGAACCGCGCTACGAAGACGGCAAGGCCATCCTGATTCCGGAAGTGAAACCGGCGGTGGATGCGTTCCTCGAAGCCGGCTTTCTCAACGCAGCGCGCAGTTTCGAAGCGGGCGGCATGCAACTGCCCACCCTGCTGTCGCAAGCCTGTTTCGCGCATTTCCAGTCGGCCAACGCTGCGTCCACCTCCTACCCGTTCCTGACCATGGGCGCCGCCAACCTGATCGAGAGTTTCGGCACTGAGGAACAGAAGCAGCGCTTCCTGCAGCCGATGATCGACGGGCGTTTCTTCGGCACCATGGCCCTCACCGAACCCCACGCCGGTTCGTCCCTGTCGGATCTTCGTACGCGCGCCGAGCCTGCGGCTGACGGCAGCTACCGCCTCAAGGGCAACAAGATCTTCATCTCCGGCGGCGACCACCCGCTGTCGGAAAACATCGTGCACATGGTGCTGGCCAAGCTGCCGGATGCGCCGGCCGGGGTGAAGGGCATTTCGCTGTTTATCGTGCCCAAATTCCTGGTCAACGACGACGGCAGCCTGGGCGAGCGCAACGATGTGCTGCTGGCCGGGCTGTTTCACAAGATGGGCTGGCGCGGCACTACATCAACCGCGCTCAACTTCGGCGATAACGGGAACTGCGTCGGTTATCTGGTGGGCAAACCGCACCAGGGCCTGAGCTGTATGTTTCAGATGATGAACGAAGCGCGGATTGGCGTGGGCATGGGCGCCGTGATGCTTGGTTACGCCGGTTATCTGTATTCCCTGGACTACGCGCGCGCGCGCCCGCAAGGTCGTCTGCCGGATAGCAAAGACCCGGGCACCGCGCCGGTGTCGATCATCCAGCACGCCGATATCAAGCGCATGCTGCTCACCCAGAAAGCCTACGTCGAAGGCGCCTTCGACCTGGGCCTGTACGCTGCGCGGCTGTTCGATGACACCACCACGCTGGCCACCGACACCGAGCGCAAACAGGCCCATGAGCTGCTGGACCTGCTCACCCCCATCGTCAAATCCTGGCCGTCGGAGTTTTGCCTCAAGGCCAACGAACTGGCGATCCAGATCCTCGGCGGCCACGGTTATACCCGCGAATACCCGGTGGAGCAGTACTACCGCGACAACCGCCTGAACCCGATCCACGAGGGCACCCACGGTATTCAGTCGCTGGACTTGCTGGGGCGCAAGCTCGCGCAGAATGGCGGCGCAGGCCTCAAGCAGCTGATTCGATTGATCGCCGAGACGGGCGCACGGGCCCAGGAACATTCGTCACTGACCGCGCTGCGTGAACCGCTGGAACAGTTGGTCACCCGTCTGCAAGGCGTAACGCTTGGACTGCTCACCGACCTCGGCCAGGGCAAGGTCAACAGCAGCCTGGCGAACTCGGCGCTGTACCTGAAAGTGTTCGGGCACACGGTGATCGGCTGGCGCTGGCTGGAACAGGCGATTCGCGCCGAGGAAGGGCTGGCCAAAGGCAATGCCGCGGACGCAGCCTTCTATAAAGGCAAGCTTCAGGCCGCCCGGTATTTCCTGACCTGGGAAGTACCGGGTTGCCATCACGAACTGGACATTCTGGAGGCGCGCGATGACACGTGCCTGGGGATGCAGGATGAGTGGTTCTAGGACTGGATCGCCTTGGAAATCACCTCGACCGTGGCGCTGACTTGCTCTTGGTAACGGTCGAGTTCCTGCTGGTGACGCTGCTGCATCTCGATCTGCTCGGCGCACAGATTGAGCGCGGCCAGTACCAATAACTTGTCACCGATCAGGGTCGGGTACTTTTTCTTGGTGGTGGCCAGGGATGCCTTGAGCATCGTCACGGCGTGCAACAGGGTCTGATCTTCCCCGGCCGGCGCCTTGATCGAGTAATCCTCACCGAGAATCGAAACGACCTTTATCCCATCGTTCATGCGCTGACAGGCCCTGCGCTTACACGCTCAACGAGTGCCTGGATGCGCGCGGCGGTAGCGCCGTGCTTTTCTTCCTGCTCCATCAGGCTCAGTTGCAGGCTGTCGTTTTCATCCCTGGCGCTGGCCAGTTCGGCCTTGAGGGATTCGTTGTTGCTCAGCAGCTCTTGATTGTGCTGTACCAGGTCGCTGACCAGTTGTTCCAGTTGGCTGAGGGATGCTTCTAACATTTTGATTTCTCGAGCTTTTTAAGAGGGCGGTGACGATAAAGAAAATTCACCTCGGATGCCAGGGTTATCCCCCGGCGCGCAGCCCGATATTCCGGGGCCGGGCCGCGCTTTCGAGCCTTAGTGACTGCAATTACCCCATCTGGTTCCTGAATCGGTCAGCGCCCTGACCAACTGCGACAAAAGCGCACGCCCGCTTCAGACTTCGGCCACTGCGCCGATAGCGCATGCACACCCCGTCTCATGGCCGCATGGATCGCGCTTCACCCCAGGACTCCAGCATGTCTCTTCGTAATATGAATATCGCGCCGCGCGCCTTTTTGGGCTTTGCGCTGATTGGTGCACTCATGTTGTTTCTCGGCGTGTTCGCCCTGAACCAGATGAGCAAGATCCGCGCGGCCACCGAAGACATCACCCTGGCCAGCGTGCCCAGCATTCGCGCCCTGGATGACTTCACCCAATTGACCCTGCGCCTGCGGGTGCTGTCGTACCGCCTGCTGACCAACCGCGAGCCGGACGTGCAGCAGAAAACCCTGGAAGCCTTCGAACTGCGTAACCAGCAGATCCGCTCGGCCCAGGGCATTTACGAAAAGCTGATCGAAGGCCAGGAAGAACGCGCCGCCTACGACGAATACGTGCGCTTGCTCGGCCAGTACCGCCAGATCGAAGAACGCATGAAGAGCCTGTCCCGGGCCAACCAGACCGATGAGCTGCGCGTGCTGCTCAACACCGAGCTGCTGAGCAACTCCGAGCAGGTCAACGCGGTATTGGCGCGCTTGCTCGACCTCAATAACAAGATGGCCCTGGCCACCAATCAGGAGGCTGCGGACCAGTATAGCTCGGCCTTCAATCTGGTGGTGGGCCTGCTGGCGATCACCACCCTGATGACCGTGTTGTTCGCCTGGCTACTGACCCGCAGCATCACCTCGCCGATCTCCCAGGCCCTGGATGCCGCCGAAGAAATCGCCGAAGGCAACCTCACGCGTCCAATCAAGGTCGACGGCAACGACGAAGCCGGTCGCCTACTGGCGGCCATGGCCAAAATGCAGGAAAAACTGCGCGACACGCTGCAACGCATTTCCGGCTCCGCCACCCAGCTTGCGTCGGCAGCCGAGGAGCTGAACGTCGTGACCGACGAAAGCGCCCGTGGCCTGACCCGGCAGAACAACGAAATCGAACAGGCCGCCACCGCCGTCAACGAGATGACCAGCGCCGTGGAGGAAGTCGCGCGCAATGCCGTCAGCACCTCCGAAGCGTCGCGCAACGCGACCGCCTCCGCCGGTGACGGCCGTGATCTGGTGCAGGAAACCGTCAGCGCCATCGAGCGCATGAGCGGTGATGTGCAAGCCACCGCCACCTTGATCGGCGAGCTGGCCAATGAATCGCGCGATATCGGCAAGGTGCTCGACGTGATCCGTGGCCTGGCCGACCAGACCAACCTGCTGGCGCTGAACGCGGCGATTGAAGCGGCGCGTGCCGGCGAAGCCGGGCGTGGCTTTGCCGTGGTGGCCGACGAAGTGCGCGCGCTGGCCCACCGCACCCAGCAATCGACCAGCGAAATCGAACGCATGATCGGCAGCATTCAGGCCGGCACCGAGCACGCGGTGGATTCGATGCGCAACAGCACCGAACGCGCCGAATCGACCTTGAGCATCGCCAAGGGCGCGGGGCTGTCGCTCGATACCATCAACACGGCGATTGTGGAAATCAACGAACGCAACCTGGTGATCGCCAGCGCCGCTGAAGAACAGGCGCAGGTGGCGCGGGAAGTGGACCGCAACCTGGTGAATATCCGTGACCTGTCGGTGCAATCGGCGACCGGCGCCAGCCAGACCAGCGCGGCAAGCAGCGAGCTGTCGCGCCTGGCGGTGGACTTGAACGGGATGGTCGGCCGCTTCCGCCTCTGACTGACGGCACCGGTTCAAAAATGCGGGGCCCTCAAAATCTTCGAACGGTGGCGAGCGGGCTTGCCCTAATGCCGTTCAGTCAAGCGCAGATTCCCTGTGGCGAGCAGGCTTGTCCTGCGTTGGGCTGCGCAGCAGCCCCAAAGCCAGGCGCTGAGCCGTATCAGGTACACCGCGTTTTGCTTGATTGGGGGCGCTTCGCAGCCCAACGCAGGGCAAGCCTGCTCGCCACAGGGATATGGGTTTCCTGAAATAGTTAGTCGGTAGATTTGATACCGACACACCGCTATCGAGAGAAAGACCCTCCCACATTTGATCTGTGCAAATCAGAAAAAGCTTTTTGACAGCGCAGCAATTCAACAGGTTAGAATCCCTGGCACGCAGACTGCATGGTCAGTTTGCGCCTTGTCCTTTTTGCTCACGGAGTAACTGCCTTTGAATGCGACAACCATCAACAGCCTGTTCTTGATCGGCGCGTTGCTGGTGAGTGCGAGCATTCTGGTGAGTTCTCTTTCGTCCCGCCTGGGCATCCCGATCCTGGTGATCATCCTGGCCGTGGGCATGGTCGCCGGCGTCGACGGCGGCGGCATCATCTTCGATAACTACCCGACCGCCTACCTGGTGGGCAACCTCGCCCTCGCCGTGATCCTCCTCGACGGCGGCCTGCGCACGCGGGTGGCGAGCTTTCGCGTGGCGCTGTGGCCGGCATTGTCGCTGGCCACCGTGGGAGTGCTGATCACCACCGGCCTTACCGGCATGGCGGCGGCCTGGCTGTTCGACCTCAATATCATTCAAGGCTTGCTGATCGGCGCGATTGTCGGCTCCACCGACGCCGCCGCGGTGTTTTCGCTGCTGGGCGGCAAGGGCCTGAACGAGCGGGTCACCGCCAGCCTGGAAATCGAATCCGGCAGCAACGACCCGATGGCGGTGTTTCTCACCGTCACCCTGATCGACATGCTCGCCAGCGGCCAGACCGGCTTGCACTGGAGCCTGCTGACACACCTGGTGCGCGAGTTCGGCATCGGCGGCATCATCGGCCTGGGCGGCGGCTGGCTGATGCTGCAGATGGTCAACCGCATCAACCTGGCGGCGGCCCTGTACCCGATCCTGGTAATCGCCGGCGGCCTGTTCGTGTTCGCCCTGACCAACGCCCTGCACGGCAGCGGCTTCCTCGCGGTGTACCTGTGCGGCCTGGTGATCGGCAACCGGCCGGTGCGCAGCCGTCATGGCATTTTGCATATGCTCGACGGCATGGCCTGGCTGGCGCAGATCGGCATGTTCCTGGTGCTGGGCCTGCTGGTCACCCCCCACGACCTGCTGCCGATCGCCCTGCCCGCCCTCGGCCTGGCGCTGTGGATGATCCTGTTTGCGCGGCCGCTGTCAGTGATGGTCGGCCTGCTGCCGTTCAAGGCCTTCCACGGTCGCGAAAAAGCCTTTATCGCCTGGGTCGGCCTGCGTGGCGCGGTGCCGATCATCCTTGCGGTGTTCCCGCTGATGGCCGGCCTGCCCCATGCGCAGCTGTATTTCAACCTGGCGTTCTTTATCGTGCTGGTGTCGCTGCTGGTGCAGGGCACCAGCCTGCCGTGGGTGGCCAAGCTGCTCAAAGTCACCGTTCCGCCGGACCCCGCGCCTATCTCCCGTGCCGCCCTGGAAGTACACGTCACCAGCGAGTGGGAGCTGTTCGTCTACCGCCTGGGCGCGGAAAAATGGTGCATCGGCGCAGCCCTGCGCGAGCTGAAAATGCCCGAGGGCACGCGGATTGCCGCGCTGTTCAGAGGCCAGCAACTGCTCCATCCGTCGGGTAGTACGGTGCTGGAAGTCGGCGATCTGCTCTGCGTAATCGGCCATGAGCACAACCTGCCGGCCCTCGGCAAGCTGTTCAGCCAGGCGCCGCAACGGGGCCTCGACCTGCGCTTCTTCGGCGACTTCGTCCTCGAAGGCGACGCCCAGCTGGGCGCGGTCTCGGCGCTGTACGGGCTCAAGCTCGACGGCATCGACCCGGACATGCCGCTCAGCCGCTTCATCACGCAAAAGGTCGGCGGCGCGCCGGTGGTGGGCGACCAGGTGGAGTGGAACAACACCCTGTGGACAGTCGCGGCCATGGACGGGAACAGAATCGGAAAAGTCGGCGTCAAATTCCCCGAAGGAAGTCGCCCGGGTCCCGGACTCTTCCTCTAAACTGCGGGGCCACGACGCCCCCCGATTTTTCACCTAGCACGACCGGTCTCTATGCCAACCCTGCGCACTTTTTTTGCCTCTGCCCTGCTCGGCCTGACCCTTTGTGTCGGCACCGTCAACGCTGCCGAACCGCCCAGCGCCGACGCCATCCAGCAAACCCTGGACAAGCTGCCCGACCGCAAGCTGCCCGACGCCGACATGAAGGCGTTGCAGGGCATCCTGCAACAGACCCTGACCTACCTGGGCAACCAGCAGGATTACGAGCAGCGCCTCGCCGACCTCAAGCGCCAGCTGGCCGAAGCGCCGCGCGAGACCATCGACAATCAGCGCGAGCTGGCGCGCCTCAAGGCCACCAAGCCGATCCCCGTGGCCCAACGCTACGCCAACCAGCCCGTGTCGCAGCTGGAGCAACTGCTGGTGCAACGCACCACGCAGCAAGGCGATCTGCAAAAGGCCCTGGCCGACGCCAACAGCCTGACCATCGCCGCCCAGACCCGCCCGGAACGCGCTCAGACCGAGATCAGCAGCAGCCAGACGCGCATCCTGCAGATCAATTCGATCCTCAAGACCGGCAAGGACAACGGCAAGGCGATCAACGCCGACCAGCGCAACCAGCTGAACGCCGAACTCGCCGCGCTGAATGCGCTGATCCCCCTGCGCCGCCAGGAGCTGGCCGGCAACAGCCAACTGCAGGACCTGGGCAACAGCCGGCACGACCTGATCCAGGAAAAAACCGCACGCCTGGAGCAGGAAATCCAGGACCTGCAAACCCTGATCAACCAGAAACGCCTGGCCCAGTCGCAGCAGACGGTGACCCAACAGTCCATCGAAGCGCAGAAAGCCGGTGGCAGCAGCATCCTCGCGACCGAAAGCGCCGAGAACCTGAAGCTCTCCGACTACCTGCTCAAAAGTACCGACCGCCTCAACGACCTGACCCAGAAAAACCTGCAGACCAAGCAGCAACTGGACACCGTCACCCAAAGCGATTCGGCGCTGGACGAGCAGATCAACGTGCTCAAGGGCAGCCTGCTGCTCTCCAAGATTCTCTATAAACAGAAGCAGGCCCTGCCCCACCTCACCGTGGACCGCGACCTGGCCGACGACATCGCCAACATTCGCCTGTATCAGTTCGAGGTCAACCAGCAGCGCGAGCTGATCAGTTCGCCCACTGCCTATGTGGATAACCTGCTGGCCAACCAGCCACCGGATGATGTCACTCCGCAACTGCGGCGCACCCTGCTGGAACTGGCGGTGACCCGTAGCGACCTGCTCGAACGCCTGAGCCGCGAGCTGAGCGCCCTGCTCAATGAATCCATCACCCTGCAACTGAACCAGAAACAACTGCTGAGCACCGCCACCACCCTGCGTGCCACCCTCGATGAGCAGATGTTCTGGATCCCCAGCAACAAGCCGCTGGACGCCGAGTGGCTGGAAACCGTGCCGGCCCACCTGAGCAAGCAGGTCACCACGCTGCCATGGGCCTCCAGCGTCAGCGAACTGTACGACGGCCTGACCCAACGCCCGCTGCTGTTTCTGCCGTTGCTGCTGTTGATCGGCGCGCTGTTGTGGCGGCGCAAGGCGCTGTACCACCGCTTGAACCGGGTCCACCTGGACATCGGCCACTTCAAGCGCGACAGCCAGTGGCACACGCCGCAGGCCATCCTGATCAATATCCTGCTGGCGATGCCGGTGTCCCTGGGCCTGGCGCTGTGCGGCTATGCGCTGCAGATCGACGCCCGTGGGCAAAACGCCAACCTCGGCTCGGCCCTGCTGCAGCTCGCCCAGGCGTGGCTGGTGTTCTACACCGCCTATCGCATCCTCGCGCCGGGCGGCGTGGCCGAACTGCACTTTCGCTGGGAGAAACCCCAGGTTCAATTCCTGCAAGGCTGGGTACGCAAGCTCGGGCTGGTGGTGCTGGCGCTGGTGGCGGTGGTGGCGATTGCCGAACACCAACCGGCGGCGCTGGCCGACGATGTGCTGGGCATCGGCGTGGTGCTCACCTGCTACGCCTTGATGGCCTGGCTGCTCAGCCGCCTGCTGCTCAACAGCCCGACCCACGAAAAAGCCTCTCTGTTTCGCAAGGTCGCGGGCATTCTGTTTACCGCCCTGCCCGTCGCGCTGTTTGTCGCGGTGTGCTTCGGCTATTACTACACCGCGCTCAAGCTCAGCGACCGCCTGATCAACACCCTGTACCTGCTGATGCTGTGGCTGGTGATCGAAGCCACGTTCGTGCGCTGGCTCAGCGTGGCCGCGCGGCGCCTTGCCTACGCGCGGGCCCTGGCCAAACGCCAGGCCGCCAAGGAAGCCGGTGAAGGCGAAGCGGTGGTTGAAGAGCCGACCCTGGACATCGAGAAGGTCAACGAACAGTCCTTGCGCCTGATTCGCCTGGCCCTGCTGGGTGGCTTTATCGCCGCGCTGTACTGGGTGTGGTCGGACCTGATCTCGGTATTTTCCTACCTCGACAACGTCACGCTCTACGAATACACCAGCGGCACCGGCGCCAACATCAGCATGGTGCCCATCAGCATCGGCGACCTGCTCGGCGCGCTGATCATCGTCGGCATCACCTTCGCCCTGGCGCGCAACCTGCCCGGCCTGCTGGAAGTGCTGGTGCTGTCCAAGCTGGAGCTGGCCCAGGGCAGCGCCTACGCCATCACCACGTTGCTGTCCTACGTGATTGCCGGCTTCGGCATTGTGTCCACCCTCGCCACCCTCGGCGTGAGCTGGGACAAGTTGCAGTGGCTGGTCGCGGCGCTGTCACTGGGTATCGGTTTCGGGATGCAGGAAATCTTCGCCAACTTCATCTCCGGCATCATGATCCTGTTCGAGCGTCCGGTGCGCATTGGCGACACCATCACCATCGGCAACCTGTCGGGCACGGTGAGCAAGATCCGCATCCGCGCCACCACCATCACCGACTTCGACCGCAAGGACATCATCGTCCCGAACAAAACCTTCATTACCGGGCAATTGATCAACTGGTCGCTGACCGACACCATCACCCGCGTCACCTTGAAGCTGGGCGTGGACTACGGCTCCGATCTGGACCTGGTGAAGGAATTGCTGCTCAAGGCCGCGCGGGAAAACCCACGGGTGTTGAAAGACCCGGAACCTCATGTGTACTTCCTCAACTTCGGCGAAAGCACCCTCGACCACGAGCTGCGCATGCACGTGCGCGACCTGGGCGACCGCAACCCGGTGCTGGACGAGGTCAACCGCTACATCAACAGCGAATTCAAAAAGCAGCACATCAACATCTCGTTCCGCCAGATGGAGGTGTACCTGAAAAACATGCACGGCCAGGAATACAAACTGGTGCCCGTGGAAGACGAGCGCAAGACCCTTGTCGGCCCGGTTCCGGAGCCTGAAGTACCCGAGCCGCCTGCCGCCAACGTGGTGGACGCACCGGAACCGCCGCCGAGCAAACTCGACTAAACCGCCCTTCCCCAGCAGAATGCTCGGACATTCTGCTGGAGATGGCCGGTGAAAGCCCTAGACGAACTGACCTTCGACAACCGCTTCGCACGCCTGGGCGATGCGTTCTCAACCCACGTGCTGCCAGACCCCCTCGACGAACCGCGCCTCGTGGTGGCGAGCGATGCCGCCATGGCGTTGCTCGACCTCGACCCGGCCGTGGCCCAAACGCCGGTATTCGCCGAACTGTTCAGCGGCCATAAATTGTGGGAGGCCGCAGAACCGCGGGCGATGGTTTATTCCGGGCATCAGTTCGGCGGCTACAGCCCGCAACTGGGCGATGGGCGCGGACTGCTGCTGGGCGAGGTGTATAACGCGGCGGGCGAGCACTGGGACCTGCACTTGAAGGGCGCCGGCATGACGCCTTACTCGCGCATGGGCGATGGTCGCGCCGTGCTGCGCTCCTCGATTCGCGAATTCCTTGCCTCCGAAGCCCTGCATGCCCTGGGCATCCCCAGCAGCCGCGCGCTGTGCGTGATCGGCTCCAGCACGCCGGTGTGGCGCGAAAAACAGGAACGCGGCGCGATGGTCCTGCGCCTGGCCCCGAGCCATATCCGCTTCGGCCATTTCGAATACTTCTACTACACCAAAAAGCCCGAGCAGCAGGCCGAACTGGCCGAACATGTGCTCAACCTGCACTACCCCGAATGCCGCGAGCAGCCCGAGCCGTACCTGGCCATGTTCCGCGAAATCGTCGAACGCAACGCCGAGATGATCGCCAAGTGGCAGGCCTACGGCTTCTGCCATGGCGTAATGAACACCGACAACATGTCGATCCTCGGCATCACCTTCGACTTTGGCCCGTTCGCGTTTCTTGACGACTTTGATGCGCATTTCATCTGCAACCACTCCGATCACGAAGGGCGCTACTCCTTCAGCAATCAGGTGCCCATCGGCCAATGGAACCTCAGCGCACTGGCCCAGGCACTCACGCCATTTATCAGCGTGGATGCCTTGAAAGAGGCGCTGGGCCTGTACCTGCCGCTGTACCAGGCCCACTATCTGGACCTGATGCGCCGCCGACTGGGGCTCACGACCGCCGAAGAGGATGATCAGAAACTGGTGGAGCGGCTGCTCGCGCTGATGCAGAACAGCGGCGTGGATTACACGTTGTTCTTCCGCCGCTTGGGCGATGAGTCGGCCGCACTGGCCGTGGTGCGGTTGCGCGATGATTTTGTCGACCTGGCCGGGTTTGATGCCTGGGCCGAGCTGTACAAGGCACGCGTTGCGCGCGATGGCGAGTACAGCCAGGCGCAACGCCGTGAGCGGATGCACGCGGTCAACCCGCTGTATATCTTGCGCAACTATTTGGCCCAGAACGCCATCGCCGCCGCCGAGTCAGGCGATTACAGCGAGGTGCGCAGGCTGCATGAAGTGTTGAGCCGGCCTTTTGAAGAGCAGGCCGGGATGGAGCAATACGCACAGCGCCCGCCGGATTGGGGTAAGCATTTGGAGATTAGTTGTTCGTCGTAAGGAGACGGATGGTGAGATTTTCCGACATACCGGCAGCACTGTTACGCAGCACCCATTTACAGCTTGCCGCGCCGACAATCGCCAAAGCAGAGCAGATGCACCGGCTGATCCAGGACTTCACCCAACCCCACACCGACTTTCTGGTGTGGGCAAACGGCCGCAATAGCCTGGAAGATGCCCGCGCCAACCTGCAAACGGCTGTGGATAACTTCAACGCCGATCAGCACGAATACAAGTTCCTGATTATCGAAAACAGCTCCGACGCGCTGGTCGGCTGCATCAGCCTGTTTATCCGCGACCTGCGCATCCCGCACCTGGAAATCGGCTACTGGATCGGCACCGACAGCATGGGCAAAGGCTACGCCAGCGAAGCCTGCGCCCTGGTGCGCGACCTTGCCGCTGAGTTCTTCAATGCCAAACGAATCGACCTCACCACCGCCCGCCGCAATACCCGCAGCATCAACGTGGCAGAGCGATGCGGGTTCGAATGCGAGGCGGTGCTGTCCAATGCGCGGATCGACAATGCAGGGGTGGTGGACGACACCTGTGTGTATGTGTTCAAAGGCGCGTCTAGATAAAAGTTTCCACCGACACGCCAAAACGATCCGCCAGCCAGCGGATCTGCCGCAGGTTGAGCTGGCGTTTGCCGCTCAGTACTTCAGAGACCACTGATTGGGCGCCAACACCCGGCAAGTCGCTCTGAGTGAGGTTGTGCTCGCGCATCATATAGCGCAGAACATCGACGCCACTGGCCACAGGCATAGGACGATGCTCTTGATCGTAGGCCTCGATCCAATCGCTGAGGATGTCCACCAGGCTCATCAGCGGACTGTCCCCATCCTCGCCGATCAGACTCAATAACTCGTCTAATCCGCACACCAGAGCGTCGTAGTCCGCCTCGTTTTCCGGCTTTCGCAGCACGGGTGAGACAAATTGCCAGTGGTCGGCAGCGACCCGCATAAGCGCACTCATCTGATTTTTTCCTTCCATTTATCTTTCTCATAATCGCGATGATCAAGCAGGTGCTTGATGTAAACGCGTTGCACCCGATAGTCCACACAAGCAATCAATCTCAGCTTGTTGCCCCACTATCAAACACATGAAAATCGCCGACCTTGTCAGTGGCGGGAAACATGGTCTTCATTGCTGCAAAGTCCTTGGGGTGGTTTCGCTTCATAACCCGATACCACTGATCCAAAGCTGTTGCTGAACGGGGCCACTGTTCCTTTGCTTCCCAGATCCTTTTCTCGCTGATCACTCGCATGCAACATCCCTATCGCATCTTGCTATGGAGATTAAGCCCGAACGCGGACTATCGCAATTTGCGATAACGCCAAACGGACCAATTGTGCTGTTTCGAACAAGCACTCCTAGCCTAGATAGGCCAGCGAGGATCAACACGGACGATTCTGTGAGCATATGCTTCACCGCAGCCGTGCTTGATAAAGTCCACGCCTGACGCCAAATAGAAGGATTGGCCACACTCAAGGAGCCCACCATGTCCGAACCGCTTGTAATCCCCTGCCCTCATTGCAATGGCCTCAACCGCATCCCCGGTGAACGCCTGAGCGATGCCCCAAAATGCGGGCGCTGCAAACAACCGGTGTTGCTGAAAAAGCCCTTTGAGCTGAAACAGGGCGATTACGCCAGCCAGATCAAGGGCGACTTGCCGTTGCTGGTGGATGTGTGGGCCGAGTGGTGTGGGCCGTGCAAGTCGTTTGCGCCGGTGTTCGAGCAGGCGGCCGGGCAGCTCGAGGGCAAATGCCGGCTGGCCAAGCTGGACAGTGAAGCGAACCAGCAACTGTCGGCGCAGTTGGGGATTCGATCGATTCCGAGCTTGATCCTGTTCAGGAATGGCCGGGAAGTGGCGCGCCAGAGTGGAGCGTTTCCATTGCCGCAGTTGATGAGCTGGCTGCGAAGCCAAGGGGTGTAACCCGCCCTTGAAACCGGCGCAGGCCAATGTGGGAGGGGGCTTGCTCCCGATGACGGTGGGTCAGTCAGCACACCGGTAGCTGATCCACCGCCATCGGGAGCAAGCCCCCTCCCACATTTTGACTGCGTTTTCAGCTTGCGGATATCGGGGCTTCACGGCTCATTATCTGGCCGACCAGCAATACGCCCAGCTCGCTTAATTGGTGGATAGCCAGGGCCACGTCGCGGTGTTCGCCCGTGAGGTCGTTGGACAGGTTGAGCAGTAGCGTGCGAACGGAGGAGAGGGTTTCGTAGCTGTTGAGGACTAGCGTTTCGGTGGGGAGGTTGGGTGTGATGCTGTAAAGATTGCTAGCTGTCATGGTCATTCCCGGATTGGGCTGCCCTCACCTCGCTACTAAACAAGGGGCGGCAGCTGTACGCAGGTTAGTAGACCGGGGGAACGACGCAAAGCCGGCGCACCCGAAGGTGCCCTACGCACAGCCACCATCAAGCACAGACAGAATCTGCTGGATGAAGCTTGTGCACTTTACGCCGCTCTTCGGGCTACTAAACCCGATCGCTGAACATTCAGCGACCGGCAAACCTTAGAGACGCCCATTCAGACGCACAAGCCGGCGGATTCTGGCGTAGTTGTAGGTAACGAGACAAGACTTGCCCGCTATTGCCAGAGCCGTCCTACAGCCTTTGTGAGAAAAATTCCCGAACGCAAAGGCGAGCCTAAAGAGCGTGGGGCTCTGCGGGCCTTTAATTTGGCGGAAAACTGTGAATAAACACGAATCTTCTCTAAAAAAATTCTCCACGTATGCACCGTGCCGTACGCAGGAACGCGCTTAACTTGATCACTCACGAAGTGACAGTCGGCGTGAGGTATGCTTGAGGAATCTTTGCTAGATTCCAAATGCGCCGCACAAAGTAAACACTCGTTAAGTTATTCGCATACTCAATCGACAGGACCAGGAATGTTTAAATCATTGACCCAGGGCATATGTAACATCTTATTGGTTGGTTGCCTGCTCTACCTGAGCGCAAGCTGGCTAATTTCTCCCTCACAAGCAAACTTAGACGAGATTGTATATAAACAATCGCTCGGAAACGGTAACTCAATCTACGGGGCCCGCGACAATCGCGGGGGAGCAACAGTAGCCTTTTCTTATCGCTATTATATTTCGAAGGAAGTTGAGGATGATGAACAAGCGTTGAAAGCATTAAAAGAAATCAACCCTTTTTTGATAACCAAAAATCCAGACGTTTCTGCACAAATAGTAGATGGCACATTGCATCTATCCACTCGCGGAAGAATTTATGAATTCAGTAGTTATGCTCTTGAGAATGTTCAGGGCGCGAGTGCTATTAAAGTAATCATGACATTGTAAAAATCAATGTGAGAGGGGCTTGCTCCCTCCCACAGTTTTTTTGAGCTGAACTTTGCCTCAAGTGCTCTCAAGCAAGTTATGCAACTGCACAAACTGCTGCGTCAGCTTGTGCCGTGGGTCCAGGTGAATCAGCGGCTTGCTCTCCTGGTGCGACTCGCGCATGCGCACCGAGCTGGCCAGGTACACGGGCAACACCGGCAACCCTTCGGCAATCAACTCGTCCAGCATCTGCTGCGGCAAGCTCGCCCGGGCCTGGAACTGGTTGACCACGATGCCTTCCACTTCGAGGCTTTCATTGTGGTCTTCCTTCAATTCTTCGATTTCCGCCAGCAGGCCGTAGAGGGCCTGGCGCGAAAAGCTGTCGCAGTCGAAGGGGATCAACACACGATCGGCAGCGATCAGCGCCGAGACCGCATAGAAGTTCAGGGCCGGCGGCGTGTCGAGGTAAATGCGGTCGTAATCTTCGCTCAGTTCGTCCAGCAACTTTCGCAGTTTGTTGATCTTGTGCTTGGCCTCGAGCTTGGGTTGCAGATCGGCCAGCTCCGGCGTTGCGGTAATCACATGCAGGTTGTCGAACGGCGTTTCGTAGATATCTACCTTGTTCTTCTTGGAAAACGGTCCGGAAGACAGGGTTTGCTTGAAAAAATCGGCGATTCCCATGGGGATATCGTTGCCGGTCAGCCCGGTGAGGTACTGGGTGGAGTTGGCTTGTGCATCGAGGTCCACCAACAGGGTTCGATAGCCTTCGCTGGCGCTGACCGCCGCCAGGTTGCAGGCGATGCTGGACTTGCCGACCCCACCTTTTTGATTGAACACCACACGCCGCATGGGGAAACCTCCGGGTATCAATGAATGCCCGAGTGTAGAGGGCAAAAGCGCCTGTTAGCTACCTCGCTGATCAATGCAGTGCAAGCCGGCTCCCTATGAGCAAATAAGAAAGGTCCGACAATCCAATTCCGTCTGCGCTCAAGCACAATCCGTAACCCTTCCCATGCAAAATTCAATCAACCGTGAACAATTATTTACCAATGTTTGCTAGAACCCCGCAGCACCGGGATAATGCGCGCCATTCGGCCCTGCGCTGTCCCGGAAAACCGGGGCATCGGTGGCACATGGAAGCCCGCAGGGGCGGGATAACTTCTCAGTGATCAACTTCAGCATCGCCCAATGGCGCGCCTGGGCTCCGGGCCTCGACAGCGCGGACGACTGGCACGCCTGGTGCCGGGCCCCGGTGTTGCTGCCCGCCAGCGAAGCTTGCCCTGACGTGTCATTTTTACCGGCCATGCAGCGCCGGCGCCTCAGCCGCCTGGCGCGCATGGCGTTCAGCGTGGGTTGGCCGCTGGCAGAGGGCCTGCAGGACCTGCCGCTGGTGTTCATTTCCCGGCATGGCGAAACCCCGCGCACCCTCGACATCCTCAGCGACCTGGCCAATGACGAACCCCTGTCGCCCACCCAGTTCAGCCTGTCGGTGCACAACGCAGTGGTGGGGCTGTGGTCGATCCTGCGCAATGAGACCAGCGAAATGACCGCCCTCGCCGCCGCCGGCGACGGTCTCGAACACGGTGTGCTCGAAGCCGCCGCACTGCTCAACGAAGGCGCGCCGGCGGTGTTGCTGGTGATCACCGAAGAACAGCCGCCCGCCGCCTACGCCGGCTGGATCCACGACGTACCGTTTCCCTATGCCCTCGGCCTGCTGCTGACCCCGGGCGACGAGTGGCAGCTGGAACTCACCGACAGCACTGTCCAACCCTCGACCGCCGCCCAGTGGCCCCACGCGCTGAACCTGCTGCGCACCCTGCTCACCGAACAGGGGGCCTGCCAACATGCCTGGAAGAACCGAGTATGGAATTGGCAACGCAAGCTGTGACCGACAAACCCCGAGACGCCTACTACTGGCGCCTGTTCGCCACCGCCGCGAGCTTTTTTCTGTTCGGCCTGGGCGGCCTGTGCCTGCGCCTGCTGGTGTTTCCGCTGCTCAGTTGCCTGCCCGGCGGCGCGACGAAGCATCAGCGCCGCGCCCGCCACACCATCAGCCGGCTGTTCTGGTTCTTCATTCGCCTGATGCAGCGCGTCGGGGTGCTGACCTACAGCGTCGAAGGCGCAGAAAAACTCGGACGCCCCGGCCAGATGATCGTCGCCAACCACCCGTCGCTGATCGATGTGGTGTTCCTGATTGGCCTGATGCGCCAGACCAACTGCGTGATCAAACGCAGCCTGTTTCAAAATCCGTTCACCCGCGGCCCGGTGCGCGATGCCGGCTACCTGAGCAACGACGGCAGCGCCGACATGCTCGATGCCGCCGCCGACGCCCTGCGCGCCGGCCAGACCCTGATCATCTTTCCCGAAGGCACCCGCACCACGCCGGGCGCGCCGCCGGCCTTTCATCGCGGCGCCGCCGCCATCGCGCTGCGGGGCGCATCGGTCATCACTCCCGTGGTGATCAAGGTCAGCCCCACCACCCTGACCAAGGCCGAACCCTGGTATCGCATTCCCAAACGTCGATTTCACTTCAGTTTGCGCGTGGGTGCCGATATAGAACCACAGGCGTTCGCCTCACTGGGGCCCGCGCCCCAGGCCTCGCGCAAGCTCAACGATTACCTGCACCACTATTTCATTAAGGAGCTCGCCGAAGATGAGCGACCAACAACGCCTTGAGCGCGACATAAAGATGCTGATCATCGAGGCCCTGGGCCTGGAAGACATCAGCGTCGACGACATTGGCAGCGAACAGACCCTGTTCGGCGAAGGCCTGGGCCTGGATTCGGTCGACGCCCTGGAACTGGGCCTGGCGATCCAGAAAAAGTACGGCATCAAGATCGATGCCGACGCCAAGGACACCCGTAACCACTTCACCAATGTGGCCTGCCTTGCGGCGTTCGTCACAGCCAGACAGGCAGCTTGAGACCGGACCATGCAAACTCGTGACGATATTTTCAACACCCTGCGCGATGCCCTGGTGGAGCTGTTTGAACTGCCGCCGGAGCGCGTCACCCTCGACGCCAACCTGTATCAGGACCTGGAAATCGACAGCATCGATGCCGTGGACCTGATCGACCATATCAAGCGCCAGACCGGCAAGAAGATCGCCGCCGAGGAATTCAAGGCGGTGCGCACCGTCAACGACGTGGTTGAGGCGGTGTACCGCCTGGTCCAGCCCGCCGCATGAGCCGGTTGATCGGCCTTGGCCTGTTGCTGGCGGGGCTGCTGTACCCGTTTGCGGTGTACTACGGCACCGAGCACTTTGCCCCGTGGCAGTTCGGCCTGCTGCTGGGCAGCCTGTGGCTGTTGCGCGCCATTACCGGTGCGCGACGCCCCGGCAGCCGCTGGATGGCAGTGGCGGTGATCCTGTTTTGCCTGTTGCTGGCGTGGTTTGACAATCCGTACCTGCTGCGCTGGTACCCAAGCCTGGTCAGCGCGTTCATGCTGGCGCTGTTCGGCCTGAGCCTCAAATACGGCCCGCCGATGGTCGAGCGCATTGCGCGCATCACCGAGCCTGTGCTGGCGCCCAAAGTGGTTGCGTACACGCGCCAGGTCACCGTGGTGTGGAGCGTGTTTTTTCTGTGTAATGGCTTGCTCGCCGCTGCGCTCACCCTGTGGGCGCCGCTGAGCTGGTGGACGTTGTACAACGGCCTCATCGCCTACGGGCTGATGGGACTGTTGTTTGCCGTGGAATGGCTGATACGACAAAGGGTTCGAGGCCGCGTATGAAAGGTTTGAAACTTGAGCACCTGCTGCTTGAGCCACTGGAGCAGCGCCTGGTCACCACCGAGCCTGCGATGCACCATGCCCAACTGCGGGCGCACGCCTTGAGCCTGGCGGCAGGCCTGCAGGCGCGCGGTATCCGCCGCCTGGCGGTGCACCTGGAAGACGCCGGCGTGCTGGCGATTGCCCTGCTGGGCGCCTGGCGCGCCGGCGTGAGCGTGCTGCTGCCCGCCGACCTGCAACCGCACACGCGCCAACGCTGGGACGCATCCGTTGATGCCTGGCTGACCCAGGCTTCGGACCTCGACGCGTTGTACCAGGCGCCCCTGCCCGGCGCCGCCCTCGACCTGGACGCCTGTCAACTGAGCCTGTGCACGTCCGGCTCCAGCGGTGAACCCAAGCGCATCGACAAGACCCTGCGCCAGTTGGCCAACGAAGTCGACGCGCTGGAAGCCCTGTGGGGCGCCGACCTCAAGGACGCCTGCATTATCGGCAGCGTTGCCACTCAACATATTTACGGCTTGCTGTTCCGCGTGCTGTGGCCGCTGTGCGCCGGGCGCAGCTTTGGTCGCACCCAACTGGCGTTTTCCGAAGACCTGCAGCGCGCCAGCCGCGAACATCCCCGGTTCGCCTGGGTCGCCAGCCCCGCGCTGCTCAAGCGCATGGGCGACAACCTCGACTGGCCGGCGCTGAGCCAAGTGTCGCGGGTGTTTTCCTCCGGCGGCGCATTGCCCGTCGAGGCCGCCGGCAGCCTGTACGATCGCCTGGGGCAATGGCCGACGGAAATCCTCGGCAGTTCGGAAACCGGCGGTATCGCCTGGCGCCAGGGCGCACAACCCTGGCAGCCCTTTGCAGGCGTTGAGCTGAGCCAGGATGCCGACGGCGCGCTGCGTATCGCCTCGCCTTATTTGCCTGCCGGGCATATCGAACACACCGCCGACGCCGCACGCATCCATGCCGATGGCCGTTTCGAACTGCTGGGGCGACTGGACCGCATCGTCAAGCTGGAAGAAAAACGCATCTCCCTGCCGATGCTCGAACAGGCCCTGATGGCTCACCCCTGGGTCAGCGAAAACCGCTTGGGCGTGGTCCAGGAAAACCGTGCTTCCCTGGGCGCCCTGGTGGTACTGAGCGCCGAAGGCCTGCATGCCCTGCGCAATCAGGGCCGACGCGCGGTGACTCAAACCCTGCGCCAGCATTTAAGCCTGCATTGCGAAGCCCTCGCCTTGCCACGCCGTTGGCGCCTGCTGCGTCAGCTGCCGCTCAACAGCCAGGGCAAGCTGCCCCAGGCCGAGATAGACGCGCTGTTACTGGCGCCCCGGCCCAAAGCGCCCGACGTACTGGAGCAGGTCGACGCCGACGGCGAATGGACCCTGCAACTGAGCATCCCGCCGGACCTCGCCTATTTCAGCGGTCACTTCCCGGTCACACCGGTGTTGCCGGGCGTGGTGCAGGTAGAGTGGGCATTCAACCTGAGCCAACAACTGATGGACGTGCCGACCCGGTTTGCCGGCATGGAAGTGCTCAAGTTCCAGCAACTGGTGCGCCCTGGCGATTCCATCGAACTGCACCTGCGCTTTGACGCGCAACGCAGCAAGCTGTATTTCGCCTATCGCAATGCCGACACCGCCTGCTCCAGCGGCAGGATCCAGTTGGAGATGGCGAATGATTAACCTGTCGCAGCTGTTATGGCTAAAGGGCTTGTTGTGGCGAGCGGGCTTGCCCCGCGTTGGGCTGCGCAGCAGACCCAAAACAGGCGACGGAGCTCTGCCTGATACACCTCGGCGGCCTTATGGGGGCTGCTACGCAGCCCAACGCGGGGCAAGCCCGCTCGCCACAATAAGCCCGCTCGCCACAGGGCATTTGCCCGCACGGTGGGAGCCCCATGCATAACCCCTGCGCCCTGATCCCCGTCTACAACCATGAAGCCGCCGTGCCCGCCGTGGTGCGCAGCCTGCTCGCCAGCGGCCTCCCCTGCCTGCTGGTGGACGACGGCAGCAGCCCGGCCTGCGCGGCGGTGCTGGTGCAATTGGCGACCCTGGAACACGTCACCCTGATCACCCTGCCCCACAACCTCGGCAAGGGCGGCGCCGTCATGGCCGGCTTCCGCGAGGCCGCACGCCTGGGCTACAGCCATGCGCTGCAAGTCGACGCCGACGGCCAGCATGATCTGCGTGAAGTCGAGACCTTTATCGACACCTCGCGCCGGCACCCCGACGCAATCATCTGCGGCTACCCCGAATACGACGACAGCGTGCCCAAGGGCCGCCTCTACGCGCGCTACCTCACCCACGTATGGGTATGGATCAACACCCTCTCGCTGCAGATCCGCGATTCGATGTGCGGTTTTCGCGTGTACCCGCTGGCACCGGTGCTGGCGCTGATGGACTCGGCCTACATCGGCACGCGCATGGATTTCGATTCGGACATCCTCGTACGCCTGGCCTGGCGCAACCAGCCGATGCGCTGGCTGCCGACCCAGGTGCATTACCCCGCCGACGGCCTGTCGCACTTTCGCCTGTTCCACGACAACCTGCGCATCAGCGCCATGCACACCCGGCTGTTTTTCGGCATGCTGGTGCGCGCGCCGATGATCCTGTGGCGACGGTGGCAGGCATGACCGACAACACCAAACACTGGGCCGACCGCGAAGAACGCGGCAGCTTCTGGCTGATGAAATTCACCGCCGTCGCCGCCCGGGTGCTCGGCCGACGCCTGCTGAGCCCATTGCTGTACAGCATCGTGTTCTACTTTTTTCTGTTCGGCCGCACCGCGCGCCAGAGCGCCTGGCAATACCAGCAGCGCCTGGCGCAGTGGAGCGGGCGCGATGAGCTGCGCCCCACCCGGCGCAAGGTATTCGGCCAGTTCATGGCCTTCGCCGACTCCCTGCTCGACAAGCTCGACGTGTGGAACGGCAAACTGCGTCTGGAACAGATCGAAATCAACGACCCGGCGCAACTGCGCGGGCAATTGCGCGGCGAGCGCGGGCAGATGCTGGTGGGCGCACACCTGGGCAACCTCGAGGTGTGCCGCGCGCTGGCGGAGATCGGCGAACAGGTGACCATGAACGTGCTGGTGCACACCAAGCACGCCGAGCGCTTCAACCGCCTGCTGGGCGAGGCCGGTGCCACCCACCTGCGCCTGATCCAGGTCAGCGAGCTGGACCCCGCCACCATGCTGCTGCTCAGCCAGCGCCTGGACGATGGCGAATGGCTGGCGATTGCCGGCGACCGTGTACCGCTGCATGGCGGGCGCACGGTGCGCGTGGACTTTCTCGGGCATGCCGCCGCGTTCCCCCAAGGCCCGTGGCTGCTGGCCGGCCTGCTCCAATGCCGGGTCAACCTGCTGATGTGCCTCAAGCACCAGGGCCGCTACCGCCTGACCATCGAGCCCTTCGCGCAACTGATCGAATGGAAGCGCAGCACCCGCGAACAGGTAATCGCCCTGTGGACCGCGCGTTACGCCGCACGCCTGGGCGAGTTCTGCCTGCAGGCGCCCCAACAATGGTTCAACTTTTACCCCTTCTGGAAGACCCATGATCCCGCATCCTGAGCCGGTCACCTTTGGCGAACGCCCCCTGCGCATCGAAGACGTGCTGGCCCTGGCCAACCGTCAGGTGCACACGCAGTTGCAGGAAGACGCAGCCTATCGCCAGCGCATTGCCAAGGGCGCGCAGTTCCTCGACTCGCTGCTGGACAAGGAAGGCGTGATCTACGGCGTGACCACCGGCTACGGCGACTCCTGCGTGGTGGCGGTGCCGTTGCAGCACGTCGAAGCGCTGCCGCGTCACCTGTACACCTTCCACGGTTGCGGCCTGGGCAAGCTGCTCGACGCCCAGGCCACGCGCGCGGTGCTGGCGGCCAGGTTGCAATCGTTGTGTCACGGCGTGTCCGGGGTACGCGTGGAGTTGCTCGAGCGCCTGCATGCCTTCCTCGAACACGATGTGCTGCCGCTGATCCCCGAGGAAGGCTCGGTGGGCGCCAGCGGTGACCTGACGCCGCTGTCCTACGTGGCGGCCACCTTGTCCGGTGAGCGCGACGTGCTGTTCCACGGCGAACGGCGCCCGGCCGCCGACGTGCACCGCGAGCTGGGTTGGGCGCCACTGGTGTTGCGTCCCAAGGAAGCCCTGGCCTTGATGAACGGCACTGCGGTGATGACCGGCCTCGCCTGCCTGGCCTTCGCCCGCGCCGATTACCTGCTGCAACTCGCCACGCGCATCACCGCACTCAATGTGGTGGCCCTGCAAGGCAACCCGGAACACTTCGACGAACGCCTGTTCGCCGCCAAGCCACACCCGGGGCAGATGCAGGTCGCCGCGTGGCTGCGCAAGGACTTGGCGATCGACGCGCCGACCGCGCCGCTGCACCGCCTGCAGGACCGTTACTCGCTGCGCTGCGCGCCCCATGTTCTCGGCGTATTGGCCGACAGCCTGAACTGGCTGCGCTCATTCATCGAGATCGAGCTGAACAGCGCCAACGACAACCCGATCATCGACGCCGAGCAGGAACGCGTGCTGCACGGCGGGCACTTCTACGGCGGGCATATCGCCTTCGCCATGGACAGCCTCAAGACCCTGGTGGCCAACGTCGCCGACCTGCTCGACCGGCAGCTCGCGTTGCTGGTGGACGTGCGTTACAACCACGGCCTGCCGAGCAACCTGTCCGGCGCACCGGCCGAACGCGCGATGATCAACCATGGCTTCAAGGCCGTGCAGATCGGCACCAGTGCCTGGACCGCCGAAGCCCTGAAAAACACCATGCCGGCCAGCGTGTTCTCGCGTTCCACCGAGTGCCATAACCAGGACAAGGTGAGCATGGGCACCATCGCCGCCCGCGATGCGATCCGCGTGCTGGAGCTGACCGAACAAGTGGCCGCCGCCGCCCTGCTGGCCGCCAATCAAGGGGTGTGGCTGCGCGCCCGGGCCGAGGCTGCGCGCCCGCTGCCACCGGCCCTGGCCGCCATGCACGTCGAGCTGGGCAAAGACTTTCCGCCCGTGATCGAAGACCGTGCCCTGGAAGGCGAATTGCGCCTGTGCCTGCAACGCATCGCCGCGCAGCACTGGAGGCTGCATGCGTAGCCCCGGCGTGTTGCACTGCAACACTGAAATCCTCGTGCCGTTTTTCGACGTCGACACTATGCATGTGGTGTGGCACGGCCATTACGTCAAATACCTGGAAGTCGCACGCTGCGCCTTGCTCGACAGGATCGGCCACAACTACAGCGCCATGCGCGAGGCGGGCTACGCCTGGCCGGTGATCGACATGCAACTGCGCTACGTGCGCGGCGCGGTGTTCGGCCAGACGATCAACGTGCGCGCCAGCCTGGTGGAGTGGGAGAACCGCTTGAAGATCAACTACCTGATCACCGACCTCGCCAGCGGCGAGCGCCTGACCCGCGCCAGCACCGTGCAGGTGGCGGTGGAAATCGCCAGCCGCGAGATGCAACTGGCCTCCCCCACAATCTTCACCGACGCCGTCGAGAGGGCCTTGAAATGAGATGTCCTGTGGGAGCGGGCCTGCCCGCGAAAATCGCCAACGTTAATGCGATCCGCCATGCACTGCGCAGCGTCCTCCGGTTTTTCGTGGGCAAGCCCGCTCCCACATTGATCGGGCTGTTGCTGAGTTTCAGCGCCCATGCTTTCGACCTGCAACAACTCAGCGATCAACTGGCCAAACCCTCCGTGATCCACGGCAGCTTCACCCAGGAAAAACACCTGCGCGCCCTGCCCCAGCCCCTGGTCAGCAAGGGCACCTTCGTGCTTGCCAAGGACCACGGCCTGCTCTGGTTGCTGAAAACCCCGTTGCAACAGGACTACCGCATCAGCGCCCAGGGCATCGCCCGGCGTGAAGGCAATGGCTGGCAATGGCTGCCGAACAAGAGTGCCGGAGCTGAGCAGAACCGTCTGTTTCTCGCCGTGCTGCAGGGCGACAGCAGCGGCTTGCAGCGTGATTTCGAGCTGCATCTGCAAGGTGAGTCCACGCAGTGGAAGCTGACCCTGACTCCGCGTTCGCTGCTGCTCAAGCAGGTGTTCAACCAAATCAATATCGACGGCGGCGCGCTGGTGCACACCATCGAACTGCAGGAGACCCAGGGCGACAGCACCGTGCTGCGCATGCAGGACAGCACCGCGAGCCTGCCCCTGACCGACGCGGAGCAACATGACTTTGCCCAGTGAGCGCCTGCTGCCGCGCCTGTTCCTGATCCTGCTGGTGGCCGTGCTGGCCTTGGCCGGCTGGCAATGGCGCCAGGGTGCGCCGCTGTCGGCCAACCTGATGGAGCTGGTGCCGGGCAGTGCGCCGGATGCGCTGGAACAGCAAGCCGAACAACGCATGCAGGAGCCGCTCAACCGCGAGATGCTGGTGCTGGTGGGCCATGCCGACCGTCAGCAGGCGGTGGCCGTGGCGCAACAGCTGGGCGCGCGCTGGCAGGCCAGCGGGCTGTTTGAAACGGTGCAGTGGAACCTGCAGGCCGACCTGCCGGCACTGCGCGAGCAACTGCTGCGCGGGCGACTGGCGATGCTCGCGGCCAAGGACCGCGAGCAACTCATCGAGCATCCCGAGGCGTTTATCCAGCAGCGCGTGCAATCGCTGTTCGACCCCTTTACCGGCTTCAGTCTGGTGCCGAGCCAGGATGACTGGCTGGGCCTCACCGGGCGCATCCAGAACAGCCAGCCACAGCATGGCTCGGTGCAACTGGATATCGGCAGCGGCGCGCTGATCGCCGATGCCGACGGCAAAAGCTGGGTGCTGCTGCGCGCGCGCACCACCGGCAATGCCTTCGATATGCACCTGCCGCTGCAAGTGGCGGACCTGCTCCAGGCCAGCCGCGCAGAGGCCGCCGAGCACGGCGCGCAACTGCTCGCGGCCAGCGGCCTGCTCTACGCGGCCAATGGGCAGCAGCAAGCCACGCGGGAAATCACCTGGGTCGGCGGCGGCGCGACCGTCGGCATTTTGCTGTTGCTGCTTCTGGCCTTCCGCCGCTGGCGCGTATTGCTCGCCTTCGTGCCGGTGGTCACAGGCATGCTGTTCGGTGCGGTGGCTTGTGTGGCGCTGTTCGGCCATGTGCATGTGATGACCCTGGTGCTGGGCTCCAGCCTGATCGGCGTGGCGGTGGATTACCCGCTGCATTACCTGTCCAAAAGCTGGAGCCTGAAGCCGTGGCAAAGCTGGCCGGCGTTGCGCCTGACCTTGCCGGGGCTGAGCCTGAGCCTGGCGACCAGTTGCATCGGTTATCTGGCGCTGGCCTGGACACCGTTTCCGGCACTGACGCAGATTGCCGTGTTTTCCGCCGCTGGGCTGGTGGGCGCCTACCTGTGCGCCGTATGCCTGCTGCCGGCGCTGCTCAAGGGCATTGAATTGCGCCCGGCGCAGTGGCCGCTGCGGATTGCCGAGGGCCTGTGGCGGCTGCGCGAATCGTTGCTGCAGCGCGTGCCGAGCCCGCTGTTGCTGGCGCTGGTGCTGCTGTTCTGCGCCGGCGGTGTATGGCACCTGAACAGCAAAAACGACATTCGCCAGTGGATCGGCGCACCGCCCCACTTGCTGCAGGAAGCCCAGGCCGTGGCACGGATTACCGGCTTTCAGCCCACCAGCCAGTTCTTCCTGGTGCGCGCAGACAACCAGCAACAGTTGCTGGAGCGTCAGGCCGCGCTGGGCCAGCGCCTGGAGCAACTGGTGAATATGGACAAGCTGCAGGGTTACCTGGCGCTCAACCAACTGGTCAGCTTGCCGGCCGAGCAACAGCAACTGCGCGATGCGCTGGGCAACCTGGCGCAACACTGGCAGCCGCTGGTGGACCTCGGTGTGCCGGCCAGCGCCCTGCAAGCCGAAGTGGCGCAGTTGCAGGCGCTGCCCACCGAAGATATCGACGCCGCCCTCAAAGGTCCGCTGGCCGAACCCTGGCGCACGCTATGGCTGGGCCCGGTCAACGGCGGCGTGGCAGCAATGGTCAGCCTGCAGGGCCTGAACAATCCGGCGCTGCTGCGGGTGCAGGCCGTGGACTTGCCTGGTGTGCAACTGGTGGATCGCCTGGGCGACCTGAACCGCGTGTTCGCCGCCACACAGATCAGCGCCGCCGAACTCAAGTTACTGTCGTGTGTGCTGATCGTGTTGCTGCTGATGGTGCCGTTCGGCTTCGGCGGGGCCTTGCGCATCGTCGCGCTGCCGTTGCTGGCCGCGCTGTGCAGCCTGGCCAGCCTGGGCTGGCTGGGCCAGCCGCTGACCCTGTTCAGCCTGTTCGGCCTGTTGCTGGTCACGGCCATCAGCGTCGACTATGCGATCCTGATGCGCGAGCAGATCGGCGGCCCGGCGGTCAGCCTGCTGGGCACGTTGCTGGCGGCGTTGACGACCTGGCTGTCGTTCGGTCTGCTGGCGGTATCGAGTACGCCAGCGGTGAGTAATTTCGGCCTGTCGGTCAGCCTCGGCCTGGCATTCAGCTTTATGCTGGCGCCCTGGGCCGGGCCGCGCAGACCCGCCCTATGAATGTGATTATCGCCCATGCGGCAAGGAGCCTCAGTGCCCACAGTTGAAATGGAACGTCGCCAGGTGGTGGTGATCGGTGCCGGTCCGTCCGGTGCCATCGCCGCCGCGTTGCTCAAGCGCAAGGGCCATGACGTCGTGATCATCGAGCGCGAGCATTTCCCGCGCTTCTCGATTGGCGAAAGCCTGCTGTCGCACTGCATCGATTTTATCGAAGAAGCGGGCATGCTCGAGGCGGTGCAGGCAGCCGGGTTCCAGGTGAAGACCGGCGCCGCGTTCGCCTGGGGCGAGCGCTACAGCGCGTTCGATTTTGGCGACACGTTCAGCGACGGCAAGCCGACCACCTACCAGGTGCAGCGCGGCGAGTTCGACAAGCTGCTGGCCGATCAGGCGGCGCTGCAGGGCGTAGACATTCGCTATGGCCAAACCATCGTCGGCGCGGATTTCAGCGGCGAATGCCGTTACCTGCATGTGCGCCGGCAAAACGGCAGCGAGTATCACCTCAAGGCCAGATTCGTGCTCGACGCCAGCGGTTACGGCCGCGTGCTGTCGCGCCTGCTCGACCTGGAGGCGCCGTCGAATTTCCCGCTGCGCCGGGCGGTGTTCACCCATGTTGAAGATCGCATCGAACACCCAGGTTTCGACCGTAGCAAAATCCTCATTACCACCCACCCTGTAAAGCGCGACATCTGGTTCTGGACCATCCCGTTCAGCAACGGCCGCTGTTCGGTGGGCGTGGTGGCGGCGCAGACGCATTTCGACGGCCGCGACAGCGACCTCGATGCCTGCCTGCGCGGTTTTATCGCTGAAACCCCAAGCCTGTCCGGCGTGCTGCAAAACGCGGTGTGGGATACCCCGGCGCGCAGCATCGGCGGCTACTCGGCCAACGTCAAAACCCTGCACGGCCCCGGTTTTGCATTGCTGGGCAATGCGGCGGAATTTCTCGACCCGGTGTTTTCGTCCGGCGTGACCATCGCCATGCGTTCGGCGAGCATGGCCGCCGGCGTGCTGCATCGTCAGCTCACGGGCGAACCCGTCGACTGGCAAACCGAATTCGCCGAACCGCTCAAGCGCGGCGTCGACACCTTTCGCTGCTACGTGGAGGGCTGGTACGCCGGGACCTTCCAGGATGTCATTTTCCACCCGGGCAGTTCGCCGGAGATTCGCCGCATGATCAGCGCGATCCTCGCCGGTTATGCCTGGGACGAGCGCAACCCGTTTGTCAGCGAGCCCAAGCGACGCTTGCGGATGTTGTCGGAAATCTGTGCGAGTGATCCGGTATGAGCAGCCAGTACCTGAGTAAACATTACGTCGAAGAAACCCGCTTCGGCCTTTGGTTTCTGCGCAGCCGCACCTGGCAACACTATGTGTTGCGCGTGGCCATCGACGACCTGCGCAGCCTGTTCACCGAGCCTGTGCCGCACGCCCCGGTGTTGCTGGACGCCGGCTGCGGCCAGGGCAAATCCTTTGCGTACCTGCAACAGGTGTTCGCCCCGGAACGGCTGATCGGCCTGGATGCCGACCCCCACAGCCTCGACCAGAGCCAGGCCGAAGCGGCGCGCCAGGGCCTGGCCATCGAGCTGATCGGCAGCGACTGCGCCACCCTGCAAGTGCCGGACGACAGTGTCGATATTCTGTTCTGCCACCAGACGTTCCACCATCTGGTGGAGCAGCATCGCGCCCTTGCAGAGTTCTATCGCGTGCTCAAGCCCGGCGGCTACCTGCTGTTTGCCGAGTCCACCGAAGCCTATATCGACACCTGGGTGATTCGCTGGCTGTTCCGCCACCCCATGCAAGTGCAGAAAAGCGCCGAGGCGTACCTGGCGATGATCCGCGAGCAGGGCTTTGAATTTGGCCCGCAGAACGTTTCCTACCCCTATCTGTGGTGGAGCCGTGCCACGGATTTCGGCCTGCTGGAGCGTCTGGGCCTGCGCAAGGCGCCGCCGGTGGGCCAGCGTGAAGAAACCCTGGTCAACTGCGTGGCGCGCAAGCCGCTGGCGAGCAGTGCACCATGATGCGCCTGCTGCTGATCGGCTGTCTGTTGCTGCTGAGCGCGTGCGCCAGCCAGGCGCCGTTGCCGGAAAAAATCCCGGCCCTGAATTTGCCGCTGCAATTGCATGTGCAGCGCATGGAAGGCAACCAGCGCCAGGACTGGCTGCTGGTGATTCAGCGCGAGGGCGCCGCCATTCGCTGGTCGATGATGGACCCGCTGGGCATTCCCCAGGCGCGGCAAAAGTTGCTCGATGGCGCGTGGCAGGCCGACGGCTTGCTGCCGCCCAATCCGCAGGCACGCGAGCTGTTCGCCGCCCTGCTGTTTGCGCTGGCCTCGGCGGACGACCTGCGCGCCCTGTACCCGGGCGCCCAGGCCAGGGACCTGACGCGCACCCTGCCAGGGCATTGGCAAATCGTTTATCAGTCCTCCGAGGTGTTCAGCGTGAACATGACGGGCCAGCCGCTGAGCTATCGCATCACGCCGCTTGGGGTTGAGCGATGACCGCCTATCTCAATGCCCTGGGCGTGATCTGTGCCCTCGGCCGTGGGCAGGCCGAGGTCGCGCGCAGCCTGTTTGCCGGCGACTGCGCCGGCATGCGCGCCGAGAGTGGCTGGGTGCCGGAGCGTGTACTGCCGGTGGGCGCCGTGCACGGTGAACTGGCGCCGATCCCGCTGCAACTGGGCCAGCAAAGCAGCCGTAACAATCAGCTGCTGCTGGAGGCTGCACTGCAAATAGAGAACGAGATGCGCCAGGCGATCCAGACCTATGGCGCCTCGCGGGTGGGGGTTGTGCTGGGCACCAGCACCTCGGGCATCGACGAAGCCAGCCGTGGTATTGCCCAGTACCTGCGCGACCGGCAGTTCCCCGGCAATTACGACTACCAGCAACAGGAACTCAGCGCGCCGGCCAACTTTCTCGCCGACTGGCTGCACCTGAGCGGCCCCGCCTATGTGATTTCCACCGCGTGCACCTCGAGTGCCCGGGCGCTGATGAGCGCCCGGCGCCTGCTCGACCTGGGCGTGTGCGATGCGGTGATCTGCGGTGGCGTCGACAGCCTGTGCAAGCTGACCCTCAATGGCTTTACCTCGCTGGAAGCGGTGTCGGGCGAGCGCTGCAATCCGTTTTCGGTGAACCGCAACGGCATCAATATCGGCGAAGCGGCGGTGCTGTTCCTGATGACGCGCGAGCGAGGGCCCATTGCCCTGCTGGGCAGCGGCGCGAGCAGCGACGCGCACCATATTTCCGCGCCGGAACCCACCGGCAAAGGCGCGTTGCAAGCCATGCGCAAGGCCTTGAGCAGTGCCGCATTGAACCCCGAACAGATCGGTTACCTGAACCTGCACGGTACCGCCACCCAGCATAACGATGCCATGGAAAGCCTGGCCGTCGCTCAGCTGTTCCCGCACGGCGTGGCGTGTTCGTCGACCAAGCCCATGAGCGGTCACACCCTCGGTGCAGCCGGTGCATTGGAGGCGGCGTTCTGCTGGCTGAGCCTGGCTCACGGTGTGGTGCCGCCGCACGTGTGGGACGGCCAGGCCGACCCGGCACTGCCCGCGTTGCAGTGGGCACGCGGCGGTGACGCCCTGCAACACCCCCGCCTGATGAGCAACTCGTTTGCCTTCGGCGGCAACAATGTCAGCCTGATTATCGGAGAGGCCCCATGATTGATTGGCCACTCGCCGAACTGCTGCCCCACGCGGGCGACATGATCCTGATCGACCAGGTGCTGTCGTTCGATGAAGAGCAGATTCATACCTGTCTCACCGTAAAGCCCGGCGGCCTGTTCAACCGCGCGGACGGCAGCCTGCCGGCGTGGGTCGGCATCGAACTGATGGCGCAGAGCGTCGCCGCCTATGCCGGTTGCCGCGCACGCAAGAACGGCGAAGCGGTGGAACTGGGCTTCCTGCTCGGCACACGCAAGTTCGAGTGCAACGTGGATGGCTTCCCGGCCGGCGCCGAGCTGACCATCCACGGCCGGCGCTCGCTGGAAGACGACAACGGCATGGGCGTGTTCGAATGCCACCTGACCGGCGACGGCATCCAGGCCAGCGCGCGCCTGAACGTATTTCGACCGCCCCAGGCGGCCAATTATTTAGCTGAATCGAAGGACGCAACGTCATGACTCAATCCGTACTGGTCACCGGCTCCAGCCGAGGCATCGGCCGCGCCATCGCCCTGCGCCTGGCCCAGGCCGGGCATGACATCGTGCTGCACTGCCGCAGCGGGCGCGCCGAAGCCGATGCGGTGCAGGTCGAGATCCAGGCGTTGGGACGCAGTGCCCGCGTGCTGCAATTCGACGTCGCCGACCGCGCCGCGTGCCGCGAAATACTCGAAGCCGACGTAGAGCAACACGGCGCCTATTACGGCGTGGTGCTCAACGCCGGACTGACCCGCGACGGTGCGTTCCCGGCCCTCTCGGAAGACGATTGGGACGTGGTGCTGCGCACCAACCTCGACGGTTTCTACAACGTGCTGCACCCGGTGATGATGCCAATGATTCGGCGCCGCGCGCCCGGGCGTATCGTCTGCATCACTTCCGTTTCAGGACTGATCGGCAACCGTGGGCAGGTTAATTACAGCGCGTCCAAGGCCGGGCTGATCGGTGCGGCCAAGGCGCTGGCCATCGAGCTGGGCAAGCGCAAGATCACCGTCAACTGCGTCGCCCCCGGTTTGATCGACACCGCCATGCTCGATGAAAACGTGCCGGTGGAAGAACTGATGAAGATGATCCCGGCGCAGCGCATGGGCACCCCGGAGGAAGTCGCCGGCGCCGTGAACTTTCTGATGTCGGCCGAAGCCGGCTACATCACGCGCCAGGTATTGGCCGTGAACGGAGGCCTGTGCTGATGAAACGCGTCGTTGTCACCGGCATGGCTGGCATGACCTCCCTGGGTTGCGACTGGGAGACCATCGCGGCCAACTTTCGCGCCAACCGCAGCGGCATCCGGCGCATGGATGAGTGGGACCGTTTTATAGAGCTGAACACGCGCCTGGCCGGGCCGATCGATGATTTCGTAGTGCCCGCGCACTGGACGCGCAAGCAATTGCGCAGCATGGGCCGCGTCTCGCGCCTGGCGGTGTGGGCGGCGGAGCAGGCGCTGCAGGACGCCGGGCTGCTGGGCGATCCCTCCATCAAGGACGGGCGCATGGGCGTGGCCTGCGGCTCGTCCACCGGCAGCACCGATGAGATCAAGGCGTTCGGCAATATGCTGCTGAACTCGGTGGCCGAGGGGCTCAACGCCAACTCCTACGTGCGCATGATGCCGCACACCACGGCGGCGAATATCAGCATCTTCTTTGGCCTCACCGGGCGGCTGATCCCCACCTCCAGCGCCTGCACCAGCGGCAGCCAGGGCATCGGGTATGCCTACGAGGCAATCAAGTTCGGCCGCCTGCCGTTGATGCTCGCCGGCGGCGCCGAAGAGCTGTGCCCCACCGAGGCCATGGTGTTCGACGCCCTCTACGCCACCAGCTTGAAGAATGACGCCCCACAGACCAGCCCACGCCCCTACGACAGCGGCCGTGACGGCCTGGTGATCGGCGAAGGCGGCGGCATGCTGGTGCTGGAGGAGCTGGAACACGCCCTGGCGCGCGGTGCGCATATCCATGCCGAACTGGTCGGCTTCGGCAGCAATGCCGACGGTCAGCACACCACCCGCCCGGAACAGAAAACCATGCGCCGCGCCATGGAACTGGCCCTGGAAGACGCAGGGCTCGCGCCGTCCGCCATCGGCTACGTGAATGGTCACGGCACCGCCACCGACCAGGGCGACATCGCCGAAACCCTGGCCACCAGCAGCCTGTTCGGCAGCCGCATGCCCATCAGCTCACAGAAGAGTTTCCTCGGCCATACCCTGGGCGCGTGCGGCGCGCTGGAATCATGGTTCAGCATCGAGATGATGAACCGCGACCAGTACGTGCACACCTTCAACCTGGACACCGTCGACCCGCAATGCGGCGAGCTGGATTACCTGCAAGGAGGCTTTCGCGAGATGCACCACGACTACGTGATGAACAACAACTTTGCCTTCGGCGGGGTGAACACCTCGCTGATCTTTCGGCGCTGGTGCTAGCCGTCAAAAAACACGATTTTCAGAGTCAATGAGATCCAAATGTGGGAGGGGGCTTGCTCCCGATAGCGGTATGTCAGTCATGCAGCTGTCGACTGTCACTCCGCCATCGGGAGCAAGCCCCCTCCCACATGGGTTATTGCGTTGTCCTGAGGGTGAGCAACGCCACAAACGCCTTCGCCATCGGCGACTGCACACCCTTGCGTTGCACCAGCCATACCGCTGACACCGCGGCAGGGTCCAGCAAGGTGCGATACACCACCCCATCGATGCGGATGCGCTGGTACGACGCTGGCAATACCGACACCCCCAGCCCCGCCGCCACCAGGCCGATGATGGTCATCGCTTCGCCAGCCTCCTGCGCAAAGCGCGGGCTGAAGCCGGCGTCGCGGGCCAGGTCGAGCAGTTGGGCGTACAGGCCGCTGCCGTAGCTGCGCGGGAAAAACACGAACGGTTCCTCGGCCAGTTGCGCCAGGTGCAAGCCGTGTTCACTGCCTGCCGTCAACGGATGGCCGGTGTTCAACACGGCCACGAGCGGCTCACGCATCAGCTCGACGGCACTCAGGGAATCGGGCAACGGCAACGGCCGCATCAAGCCGACCTGGATCGATTCGTCCACCAAAGCCTCGGCCACCTGGGTACTGCTCATTTCCCGCAGCGTCAGGTGAACGGCCGGGAACGCCTGGCGAAAGCCATAGATCGCCTGGGGAATGCTGGCGTTGATCGGCGCCGAGGAGGTAAAGCCGATCTTCAGCTCACCCAGCTCCCCCATGTGCGCACGCCGCGCTACATCCGCCGCCTTGTCAACCTGCGCCAGCACCAGGCGCGCCTCGTGCAGGAACAAGCGCCCCGCTTCGCTCAGCTCAACGCGCCGGTTGGTACGCTCAAATAAACGCGCGCCCACTTGCTGTTCCAGCGCCTGAATCTGCTGGCTCAGCGGCGGTTGCGAGATGCCCAGTACCTGCGCGGCGCGACCGAAGTGCAGTTCCTCGGCGACGGCAATGAAGTAGCGCAAATGACGTAATTCCATCCCTTCACCATTAAGTCGCAGAAGCTATCAAACAGGTCGAACAATATATTGGAAAGAATCATTAGCCAGCTATATTCTTTTTTGCATTGCTGGCCATGGCAGTCTTGCCCACCGAGGTCCCCGTGAAATCTGCTGTCGCTCCGTTCGCCCAGGAAGTCCCGACCACCGCTTTGGATGAGGTGGCAGCCGAACTCACTGAGGCGTTCATCGAAAAAGGCACGCCGATGTTCATGCGCACAGTGCTGGCGCTGTTCTGTGGTGGCTTCGCCACGTTTGCCTTGTTGTATTGCGTGCAGCCGATGATGCCGGCGTTGTCCCATGAATTCGCCATCAATGCCGCGCAGAGCAGCCTGATCCTGTCGGTATCCACGGGAATGCTTGCGTTCGGCCTGCTGATCACCGGACCGATATCCGACCGGCTGGGGCGCAAGCCGGTGATGGTGGCGGCGTTGTTTTGCGCGGCCCTGGCGACGTTCGCCAGCGGCCTGATGCCGAGCTGGGAGGGCATCCTGCTGATGCGTGCGCTGGTGGGCCTGTCCCTCAGCGGCCTGGCCGCCGTGGCGATGACTTACCTCAGTGAAGAGATTCACCCGCAGCACATCGGCCTGGCGATGGGCCTGTACATTGCCGGCAACGCGATTGGCGGCATGAGCGGGCGTCTGATCATCGGCGTATTGATCGACTTCGTCAGTTGGCACACCGCGATGCTGATCATCGGTGCCCTGGCACTGATCGCGGCAACCGTGTTCTGGAAGATCCTCCCCGAATCGCGCAACTTTCGCGCCAGCAGCCTCAAGCCGCGCAGCCTGATGAACGGCTTTGTCATGCACTTCAGGGACGCCGGCCTGCCGTGGCTGTTCCTTGAGGCCTTTCTGCTGATGGGCGCCTTCGTGACGCTGTTCAACTACATCGGCTACCGCCTGCTGGCCGATCCCTACGACTTGAGCCAGGCGGTGGTCGGTCTGCTGTCACTGGTGTACCTCTCGGGCATCTACAGCTCGGCGAAAATCGGCTCCCTGGCCGACCGCCTCGGCCGCCGCCGCGTGCTGTGGGCCACTATCGTATTGATGCTGGCCGGCTTCGTCCTGACCCTGTTCAGCCCGCTGTGGCTGATCGTGCCCGGCATGCTGATCTTCACCTTCGGCTTCTTCGCTGCCCACTCGGTCGCCAGCAGCTGGATCGGCCGGCGCGCCGTCAAGGCCAAGGGGCAGGCCTCGTCGCTGTATCTGTTCAGCTATTACGCGGGATCGAGCATTGCCGGGACGGCAGGTGGGTTCTTCTGGCACCTGGGCGGCTGGAACGGGATCGGCGGGTTTATCGTGGCGTTGTTGATCGGTGCGCTGCTGGTGGCGTTAAAGCTGGCGAAGTTGCCGCCGTTGGGGGAGGTCTGAAGGTTTCTGGCTTTTAATGTGGGAGGGGGCTTGAACCCGATAGCAGTGTGTCAGCCAACAAATCTGGTGACTGATACACCGCTATCGGGGGCAAGCCCCCTCCCACATTTTTGCTCTGTGTTTTATTCGTGATACTGCGCCGACAGTTCATGCACCGCGCGCAGGAACGCGCCGGCGTGCTCAGGGTTCACTTCCGGCGTAATGCCATGGCCCAGGTTGAACACATGCCCGGTGCCCTTGCCGTAGCTGGCCAGGATGCGGCCGACTTCGTTGCGGATCGCTTCGGGGTTGGCGTACAGCACGGTCGGGTCCATGTTGCCTTGCAGCGCCACGCGGTTACCCACGCGCTGGCGCGCTTCGCCGATATCGCAGGTCCAGTCCAGGCCCAGGGCGTCGGCACCCGCGTCGGCGATGCTTTCCAGCCACAGGCCGCCGCCCTTGGTGAACAGGATGACCGGCACTTTGCGGCCTTCGTGTTCGCGAATCAGGCCGCTGACGATCTTGCGCATGTAGGCCAGGGAGAATTCCTGGTACGCCGCCGCCGACAGGTTGCCGCCCCAGGTGTCGAAAATCTGTACGGCCTGGGCACCGGCCATGATCTGGCCGTTGAGGTACGCCGTGACCGACTGCGCCAGCTTGTCCAGCAGCAGGTGCATGGCCTGCGGATTGTCGTAGAGCATGGCCTTGGTCTTGCGGAAGTCTTTCGACGAACCGCCTTCGACCATGTAGGTAGCCAGGGTCCAGGGGCTGCCGGAGAAGCCGATCAGCGGGACGCGACCATTGAGTTCGCGGCGGATGGTGCTGACGGCATCCATCACATAGCCGAGATCCTTGTGCGGATCGGGAATCGGCAGGGCCTCGATGTCGGCCAGGGTGCTGACGACTTTCCTGAAGCGCGGGCCTTCGCCGGTCTCGAAATACAGGCCCTGGCCCATGGCGTCGGGGATGGTGAGGATGTCGGAGAAAAGGATGGCCGCGTCCAGTTGCGGGTAGCGATCCAGCGGCTGCATCGTGACTTCGCAGGCGAATTGCGGGTTCATGCACAGGCTCATGAAGTCGCCGGCATGGGCGCGACTGGCCCGGTATTCCGGCAGGTAACGACCGGCTTGACGCATCATCCACACAGGCGTGACGTCTACGGGCTGCTTGAGCAGGGCACGAAGGAAACGGTCGTTCTTGAGGGCAGTCATGTCGGCATCCGCAAAAAAAGTGCGGGCATTTTCTCAGAGCACGACGCAAAAGGCACGGAATGCACCGTGCCTTTTGTCTATCGGGTCAATTTGTCGCGGTAGCTTGAATACACCGCAAGACAAATGTGGGAGGGGGCTTGCTCCCGATTGCGGTGTATCAGTCACCAAACTCATTGGCTGACACACTGCCATCGGGAGCAAGCCCCCTCCCACATTTTGATCCCGTTTCAATTTGGGATCAGGAGTCAGACCTGCAGGTAGTCCAGGATCCCTTCGGCGGCGTTGCGGCCTTCGAAGATCGCCGTCACCACCAGGTCAGAGCCGCGCACCATATCGCCACCGGCAAAGATTTTCGGGTTGCTGGTCTGGTGCTTGTATTGACCTTGTTCCGGGGCCACCACGCGGCCCTGGCTGTCGGTCTGGATGGTGAACTGCTCGAACCACGGCGCCGGGCTTGGGCGGAAACCGAAGGCGATGACCACCGCGTCGGCCGGGATGATCTCTTCGGAACCCGGGATCGGCTCGGGGCTGCGACGGCCACGGGCGTCCGGTTCGCCGAGACGGGTCTCGACCACCTTCACGCCTTCGACACGGTCTTCACCGACGATGGCAATCGGCTGGCGGTTGTAGAGGAATTTCACACCTTCTTCCTTGGCGTTCTTCACCTCTTTGCGCGAGCCCGGCATGTTGGCTTCGTCACGGCGATAGGCGCAGGTCACCGACTTGGCGCCCTGGCGGATCGAGGTGCGGTTGCAGTCCATCGCGGTGTCGCCACCGCCGAGTACCACGACCTTCTTGCCCTTCATGTCGACGAAATCTTCCGGCGCCTTTTCAAAGCCCAGGTTGCGGTTGACGTTGGCGATCAGGAAGTCGAGCGCGTCATACACGCCCGGCAGGTCCTCACCGGCAAAACCGCCCTTCATGTAGGTGTAGGTGCCCATGCCCATGAACACAGCGTCGTATTCGGCGAGCAACTGCTCCATGGTGATGTCCTTGCCGATCTCGGTATTGAGACGGAACTCGATACCCATACCGGTGAACACTTCACGACGGTGGCTCAGTACGGTCTTTTCCAGCTTGAATTCGGGAATGCCGAACGTCAGCAGCCCGCCGATTTCCGGGTTCTTGTCGAACACCACCGGGGTCACGCCGCCGCGCACCAATACGTCGGCACAGCCCAGGCCCGCCGGGCCTGCGCCGATGATCGCAACGCGCTTACCGGTCGGCTTGACCTTGGACATGTCCGGGCGCCAGCCCATGGCGAACGCGGTGTCGGTGATGTACTTCTCCACCGAACCGATGGTCACCGCGCCAAAACCATCGTTAAGGGTGCAGGCACCCTCGCACAGACGGTCCTGCGGGCACACCCGGCCGCAGACTTCCGGCAGGGTGTTGGTCTGGTGCGACAGCTCGGCGGCGGCGAGGATGTTGCCCTCGGCCACCAGCTTGAGCCAGTTGGGAATGAAGTTGTGCACCGGGCACTTCCATTCGCAATACGGGTTACCGCAACCCAGGCAGCGGTGGGCCTGGTCGGCCGAGTGCTGGGGTTTGAAGGGTTCGTAGATTTCCACGAACTCTTTCTTGCGTTGACGCAACAGTTTCTTCTTCGGATCTTTGCGCCCGACATCGATGAACTGGAAGTCGTTATTCAGACGTTCAGCCATGTTAAAACCTCATCAAACTCTTCAGGCGCATATCACTGCGGGTTGGCACGGATGCTGGAAAGCAACGATTTCAGGTTGGCAGCCTTGGGCTTGACCAGCCAGAAACGACGCAGGAAATCATCGAGGTTTTCGGCGAGGTTACGACCCCATTCGCTGCCGGTCTCCTCGACGTACTCGTCCAGCACGTGCTGCAAGTGGTTCCGGTAGGATTCCATGGCTTCGCCGCTGATCCGCTGGATCTCGACCAACTCGTGGTTGACCTTGTCGACGAAGGTGTTGTCCTGGTCGAGCACGTAGGCGAAACCGCCGGTCATGCCCGAACCGAAGTTGTAACCGGTCTTGCCCAGTACCGCGACAAAGCCACCGGTCATGTACTCGCAGCAGTGATCGCCAGTGCCTTCCACCACGGTGTGGGCACCGGAGTTACGCACGGCGAAACGCTCACCCGCAGTACCGGCGGCGAACAGCTTGCCACCGGTAGCGCCGTACAGGCAGGTGTTGCCGATGATTGCACTGTCCTGGCTCTTGTACACGCTGCCCGCAGGCGGAACGATCACCAGCTTGCCGCCGGTCATGCCCTTGCCCACGTAATCGTTGGCGTCGCCTTCGAGGTACATGTGCAGACCGCCAGCGTTCCACACGCCGAAACTCTGGCCTGCGGTGCCCTTGAAGCGGAAGGTGATCGGCGCTTTCGCCATGCCCTGATTGCCGTGCCTGCGCGCGATTTCGCCGGAGACGCGGGCGCCGATGGAACGGTCGCAGTTGCAGATGTCCAGAGCGAATTCGCCACCGCTGGCGTCATTGATCGAGGAGCCGGCCATATCGACCATCTTCTCGGCCAACAGGCCCTTGTCGAACGGCGGGTTACGCTCCACGCCGCAGAACTGCGGTTTGTCGGCCGGGATGTGATCGCTGCCCAACAGCGGCGTGAGGTCCAGGTGCTGTTGCTTGGCGGTCTGACCCTGAAGGATTTCCAGCAGATCGGTGCGCCCGATCAGTTCTTCCAGCGAGCGCACGCCCAGCTTGGCCAGCCACTCACGGGTCTCTTCGGCGACGTAGGTGAAGAAATTCACCACCATGTCGACGGTGCCGATGTAGTGGTCCTTGCGCAGTTTTTCGTTCTGCGTGGCGACGCCGGTGGCGCAGTTGTTCAGGTGGCAGATGCGCAGGTATTTGCAGCCCAGGGCGATCATCGGCGCGGTGCCGAAGCCGAAGCTCTCGGCGCCGAGGATCGCGGCCTTGATCACGTCGAGGCCGGTTTTCAGGCCGCCGTCGGTCTGTACCCGCACCTTGCCGCGCAGGTCGTTGCCGCGCAGGGTCTGGTGGGTTTCAGCCAGACCCAGCTCCCACGGTGCACCGGCGTACTTGATGGAGGTCAGCGGCGATGCGCCAGTGCCGCCGTCGTAGCCGGAGATGGTGATCAGGTCGGCATAGGCCTTGGCCACGCCGGCGGCAATGGTACCCACGCCGGCTTCCGCCACCAGTTTCACCGAGACCAGCGCCTGCGGGTTGACTTGCTTGAGGTCGAAAATCAGCTGCGACAAGTCTTCGATCGAATAGATGTCGTGGTGCGGCGGCGGCGAAATCAGCGTCACGCCGGGCACTGCGTAGCGCAGCTTGGCGATCAGGCCGTTGACCTTGCCGCCCGGCAGTTGCCCGCCCTCACCCGGCTTGGCGCCCTGGGCCACCTTGATCTGCAGCACTTCGGCGTTGACCAGGTATTCCGGGGTAACGCCGAATCGGCCGGTCGCCACCTGCTTGATCTTCGAGCTTTTCAGCGTGCCGTAGCGCGCCGGGTCTTCGCCGCCTTCGCCGGAGTTGGAACGCGCACCCAGGCGGTTCATGGCTTCGGCCAGGGCTTCGTGGGCCTCGGGCGACAGGGCGCCCAGGGAAATACCGGCGGAGTCGAAACGCTTGAGGATCGATTCCAGCGGTTCGACTTCACTGATGTCCATCGGCGTGTCCAGGGTCTTCACCTTGAACAGGTCGCGGATCATCGACACCGGGCGGTTATCCACCAGGCTCGTGTACTGCTTGAACTTGGCGTAGTCGCCCTGCTGCACGGCGGCTTGCAGGGTGCTGACCACGTCCGGGTTGTAGGCGTGGTATTCACCACCGTGCACGAACTTGAGCAGGCCGCCTTGCTGGATCGGCTTGCGCGCGCTCCAGGCTTCGGCTGCCAGGGCTTTCTGTTCAGCTTCGATGTCGACGAAGCGTGCACCCTTGATGCGGCTCGGCACACCACGGAAGCTCAACTCGCAGACTTCTTCGGACAGGCCAATGGCTTCGAACAACTGCGCGCCGCGATAGGACGTGACGGTGGAGATGCCCATCTTCGACAGGATCTTCAGCAGGCCTTTGGTGATGCCTTTACGGTAGTTCTTGAACACCTCATAGAGGTCGCCCAGCACTTCACCGGTACGGATCAGGTCGCCCAGCACTTCGTAGGCCAGGAACGGGTACACCGCCGAAGCGCCGAAGCCGATCAGCACCGCAAAGTGATGCGGGTCACGGGCGGTGGCGGTTTCGACGAGGATGTTGGAGTCGCAACGAAGGCCTTTTTCGGTCAGGCGGTGGTGCACCGCACCCGTGGCGAGCGAGGCGTGGATCGGCAGCTTGCCCGGCGCGATATGACGGTCGGTCAGCACGATCTGGGTACGCCCGGCACGCACGGCTTCTTCGGCCTGATCGGCGACGTTGCGCACGGCGGCTTCCAGGCCAACACTCTCGTCGTAGTTCAGGTCGATGATCTGGCGGTCGAAGCCCGGACGCTCCAGGGTCATCAGCGAGCGCCACTTGGCCGGGGAAATCACCGGCGAGCTGAGGATCACGCGGGAGGCGTGCTCAGGCGATTCCTGGAAGATGTTGCGCTCGGCACCGAGGCACACTTCCAGGGACATCACGATGGCTTCGCGCAGCGGGTCGATCGGCGGGTTGGTCACCTGGGCGAACTGCTGGCGGAAATAGTCGTACGGCGTGCGCACACGCTGGGACAGCACGGCCATTGGCGTGTCATCGCCCATGGAACCGACTGCCTCATAGCCTTGCTCGCCGAGCGGGCGCAGCACCTGATCGCGCTCCTCGAACGTGACCTGATACATCTTCATGTATTGCTTGAGTTGGTCTACGTCGTAGAAAGCCGAGCCGTGGTCGTTGTCTTCCATGGTCGCCTGGATGCGCAGGGCGTTCTTGCGCAGCCATTGCTTGTAGGGGTGACGCGACTTCAAGCGGTTGTCGATGGCGTCAGTGTCGAGGATCTGCCCGGTTTCGGTGTCCACGGCCAGGATCTGGCCAGGGCCCACGCGGCCTTTGGCGATGACGTCTTCAGGCTTGTAGTCCCACACGCCGATTTCCGAGGCCAGGGTGATAAAGCCGTTGGTGGTGGTGACCCAACGCGCCGGGCGCAGACCGTTACGGTCGAGCAGGCACACCGCGTAGCGGCCGTCGGTCATGACCACGCCGGCCGGGCCGTCCCACGGTTCCATGTGCATCGAGTTGTACTCGTAGAATGCACGAAGGTCCGGGTCCATGGTTTCGACGTTCTGCCACGCAGGCGGAATGATCATGCGCACGCCACGGAACAGGTCGATGCCGCCGGTGACCATCAGTTCGAGCATGTTGTCCATGCTGGAAGAGTCGGAACCCACGCGGTTGACCAGCGGGCCGAGCTCTTCGAGGTCCATCAGATCGTTGGCGAACTTGGTGCGACGGGCCACGGCCCAGTTGCGGTTGCCGGTGATGGTGTTGATCTCGCCGTTGTGGGCGAGGAAGCGGAATGGCTGAGCCAGCGGCCATTTTGGCAGGGTGTTGGTGGAGAAGCGCTGGTGGAACACGCAGATTGCGGTTTGCAGGCGCTCATCGCTCAGGTCCGGATAGAAGGCGGCGAGGTCCGCCGGCATCATCAGGCCTTTGTAAATGATGGTCTTGTGGGAAAAGCTGCAGATGTAGTGATCGGTGTCGGCGGCGTTGAGCACCGACGAACGACGACGCGAGGTGAACAGCTTGATCGCCATGTCCTGGTCGCTCAGACCGTCGCCTGCGATGAACACTTGTTCGATCTGCGGCAGGCGCTCGTTGGCCAGGCGGCCGAGCACGCTGGTGTCGATCGGCACTTTGCGCCAGCCGATCAGTTGCAGGCCGGCGGCGACGATCTCGCGGTTCATGTTTTCGCGAGCGGCTTCGGCTTTGACCGGGTCCTGGTTGAAAAACACCATGCCCACCGCGTATTGCTTGGGCAGGTCGACCGAAAAATGCTGTTTGGCCACAGCGCGCAGGAACAGGTCGGGCTTTTGAATCAGCAAGCCGCAACCGTCACCGGTCTTGCCGTCGGCGTTGATCCCACCGCGGTGGGTCATGCAGGTCAGGGCCTCGATGGCCGTTTGCAAAAGGGTATGACTGGGCTCGCCCTGCATGTGGGCTATCAGGCCGAAACCGCAGTTATCCTTGAATTCATCGGGTTGGTACAGACCTGCTTTCATAGACACTTTCTCACCAGGCTGCCTCTTATACCGAGGCAAATTTCTTTTCAATTCAACCGGTTACCTTCCACGCCGAACGTACGCCGGCTTAGCGGGGGCAAAAGGGAGGTCATTGTACACACCGACACGAACGCTCACAAATTTAGCGACGAAATGTCGCAAATCTATGTCGCATTTATGAAAGGTTTAAAGCGATATGCTGTGCTAGTCAAAACTTTTTTAATTTTGACTGCCACGACTCAAAAGCTACCGTGACGCAGACACCACAAAGCGCGCGGCCTTCAGGGCTGCACGCTGTTGTAGTTTTTTTGAGGTGCCGGGAGGGCGGCCTGGGTAAGGCCGCCGGATCTTCAGCGAGCAGTTGCCAGTTCTTGTTGAACGCTGGCAACGGTGCGAGGCCAAGGTTTACCAGCCTGAACCTTCGCTGGCAAGGTTTTGATCGCGGAATCAGCCGCGGCACGGCTGGTGAAGTTGCCGTAAGTGATCACGTAGAGAGGCTTGCCGTTGAGCACTTTCTTGAAATAACGGTACTCGCCGCCCTGCTCCTTCACGAACGCCTGGGCATTGGCTTCGGAGCTGGTGCCCAGGATCTGCACCACGAAATTGCCGGTAGGCTGGCTGGCGTACCAGCCGCTGCCGGCGGCGCTGGCCTTGGCGACAGTGGCTGGCTTCTCGGCCGGCTTGGCGGCGGTGGTCGGCGCGGGCTTGGCGGCAGGTGCAGGCGTGACCGGCTTGGTCACCGGCGCGGGCTTGGCGGTGGCGACCGTCGGTGCCGGAGTCGGGGTTGCGGCAGGTGCCGGTGCAGGCTTGCCCGCCGGTACGCCGGCTGGCGGTGCGGTGGTGGTGACGGTCGGCGGAGTGGCGCTGGAGCCTTCCACCGGCACGCCGTCGTCACCTTCGGAGATGCCACCGGCTTCTTCGGCGAGCGGACCGCGCATCACCGGCTGGCCGACCATCGGCAGGTTGGTTGGTTGACCGGAGTTGGCGAACTCGACGTTCGGTGTGGGCTTGCCCAGTGGCAACTGCGCCTGTTCCGTTGGCGCGCCGGCCGTGGTCGGCGCCTTGCTGCGGCCCGGGATCAACCAGGCGGCGGCAACGGCGACCACGACAACAGCGGAAATGGCCAATACGTGCTTCTTAGGCATAGTGAACCCCATCTTTGGACGCTTGACCGCGGAGCGGCTGGCAATCATGGCTTCGATCATCGCATCGCGGGCAACCTGATTGATGTTTCCAGGCCAGCCATCGGAGCTTTCGTGAATATCAGAGATCTGATTTGCCGTGAAAAGTTCGATACCCGCCCCGGCGCCTTCAAGGCGCTGGGCCAGGTATTCGCGGGTTTCTTCTTCTTCGTAGGGCTGCAACTCGATAACGTGGAACAGCTCCTGTTCGCCGCTGATCTGCTCCAGATCGGCGATCAACGACGACTCACCAAACAGGAACACATGCGGGCGGCCTTCCGGCGTACCGGCGGCCAGCGCCAGCAGCGCCTCAAGGGCGGATTCGTCGAGCTGCTCGGCGTCGTCCACCAGCAGGTAGACTTCCTGACCGGTCAGGCCCAACTGCACCACCTGCTTGAGAATGGCATTGGGCTCGGCGTTGGCCACGTCCAGCGCCTGGGCGACCTGACGCAACACACCCGCCGCATCGCCGGCACCACGGGCCGACACCACCACACTCTGCACCGACTGTTTGTTGGTGCTGGCAACCAGCGCCTGGCGCAGCAAGGTCTTGCCGCTGCCCAGCGGGCCCGTCACCACCAGCAGTAGCTGGCTGTAGCGCGCAAGGTGATGCAACTGACCCAGCACCGGCTTGCGCTGGGCCGGGAAGAATTTGAAACCAGGCACCCGTGGAGCGAAGGGGTCGTGGCTCAACTGGTAGTGGCCGAGGAACGCCTCGTCGGCATGCAAACTAGTCATCGCGATCTTATTAACCTTTAAGCTGGGCCAGGGCGCGGTAATCCGCTCCCAGCGTGGCCTGTAAAATCTCTTTCGGATAATCGTCGGTCACCACCGCTTCGCCCATGCGGCGCAGCAGCACCAGTCGAAGTCGACCGTCGATCACTTTCTTATCTACCGCCATATGTTCGAGGAAGTCCGCCTCGGTCATCTGCGCGGGTGGAATCACCGGCAAACCGGCACGCTGCAACAGACGGATACCGCGATCACGCTCCTGGGCGCTGATCCAGCCCAGGCGCTGGGACATCTCCAGTGCCATTACGGTGCCAGCCGCGACAGCCTCTCCATGCAACCACACACCATAGCCCATGTGCGTTTCGATCGCATGGCCGAATGTGTGGCCCAGATTGAGGGTGGCGCGCACGCCGGACTCTCGTTCATCGGCATTGACCACCAGCGCCTTGGCCGCGCAGGAGCGCGAAATGGCTTCGGTGAGCGCCACTTGATCGAGGGCGCGCAGAGCGTCCACATGCTCCTCCAGCCAGGTGAGGAACGGTTCGTCGCAGATCAGCCCGTATTTGATGACTTCCGCCAGCCCCGCCGACAGCTCGCGCGGCGGCAAGGTGTTGAGCGTCGTGGTGTCGATCAGTACGGCCTGCGGCTGGTAGAACGCGCCGACCATGTTCTTGCCCAGCGGGTGGTTGATGCCCGTCTTGCCGCCCACCGACGAATCGACCTGGGATAGCAAGGTGGTCGGCACCTGAATGAAATCCACGCCGCGCTGGTAGCAGGCGGCCGCGAAGCCGGCCATGTCGCCGATCACGCCGCCGCCCAAGGCGACCACGGTGGTGCGGCGGTCATGCCGCGCGGACAGCAGGCCATCAAAGATGAGCTGCAGGGTTTCCCAGTTCTTGTGGGCTTCGCCGTCGGGCAGCACCACGGAAATTACCGAGTACGCCGAAAGGCTGCGGCTCAGACGTTCAAGGTACAGCGGCGCGACCGTTTCATTGGAGATGATCGCCACCTGCCGCCCGGCAATGTGCGGCGTGAGCAAGTCAGGCTGGTCCAGCAGGCCTTCACCAATATGGATCGGGTAGCTGCGCTCGCCTAAATCGACCTTAAGTGTCTGCATGTGTCCCCGCGTGAGAGATGGATTGACGACCGGCAACGTCCGCTGCCTGATGGCTCCACGCCACACCTCAAGGTGATGACGCGCCGCCGAGAATAGCGCATTTCGGGCCAGGCTTTAACGGGGTGGCAGCCGATGCAGGCGTTCAAGAATCTCGACCACCACCATCCGCGGCGGCCGTTCATCGGTTTGCACCACCAGATCGGCTATTTCCCGGTACAGCGGATCACGCAGGGCAAGCAAATCCCGCAGGGTTTTTTCCGGGTTGGCCGTGCGCAACAACGGGCGATTACGGTCGCGGGCGGTGCGGCCCACTTGCTGCTCGACCGACGCATGCAGATACACAACCCGACCACCGGCATGCAGTGCTCGACGATTCTCATCACGCATCACCGCGCCACCACCGGTTGCCAATACCACGCCGTCGCAATCGCACAGCTCGGCAATCATCGCCTGCTCGCGGTCGCGAAAGCCCAGTTCGCCTTCCCTGTCGAAGATCCATGGGATATTGGCGCCCGTGCGCAATTCAATTTCCTTGTCGGAATCTTTGAACGGCAGGCGCAGCTCTTTGGCCAGCAAACGGCCGATGGTGCTTTTTCCAGCGCCCATCGGCCCTACAAGAATCAAATTTCGCACAGAATCAACGACTCACAGCAATCGCCTGGTTATTCATGATACGCGGAGTCAGGAATACCAGCAGCTCGGATTTTTTCTCCGCCAGCACATCACGCCGGAAAAGGCGGCCAAGATACGGCACATCGCCCAAAAATGGCACTTTATCTACCACTTTGCTCTGGGTATTGGAGAAAACCCCACCGATGACGATGGTCTCGCCGTCCCGAACCAGCACCTTGGCGTTGACCTCGTTTTTCTTGATCGGCGGTACGTCATTGAGTTTGTTCAAATAGTCGGGCTCATCCTTGGTGACTTTCACTTCCATGATCACATGGTCGTCGGGGGTGATCTGCGGGGTGACTTCCAGCGACAGCGAAGCCTCCTTGAACGACACCGAGGTGGCACCGCTGGAACTGGACTCCTGATAGGGAATCTCGGTGCCCTTGAGAATGCGCGCAGTCTCCTTGTCGGAGGTGACCACCTTGGGCTGTGAAACGATTTCGCCATTGCCGGTTTTTTCCATGGCGCTCAGTTCCAGGTCCAGCAGGAAGTTATCGGTGATGAAGGCGATGCCCAGCCCGGACGCGCCGGCGAGCGAGCCAAGGTCGACGAAGGGTGAGGCGGATGGGCTTTGCGGCGGCTTCGCGCCTTCGGCCAAGGATTTCGGGATACCGCCGGCGCCCCAGTTGCCGCGACTGAGCCGCCCGCCCCAACGCACGCCCAGGCTTTTGTCATAGTCGACATTGGCCTCGACAATCCGCGCCTCGATCATCACCTGGCGCACCGGAATGTCCAACTGCGCCACGATGCGCCGCAGCTCTTCGAGCCGTTCACCGGTCTGGTAGGCAATGATGTTGTTGGTGCGATCATCCACCGCCACCGAGCCGCGTTCGTCGGGGGTGCCTTCGAGGCCGTTCACCGACTGGAACAGCTTGGCCAGGTCGGCCGCCTTGGCGTAGTTGACCTGCAACAGCTCGCGGCGCAACGGCGCCAGGTCGGCCATCTGCCTTCGCGCCTCCAGGGTCAGCAGTTCGCGCGCGGCCAGCTCGTCGGCGGGCGCCACCAGCAACACGCCGGCTTTCATCCGCTTGTCCAGGCCCTTGCTTTGCAGCACCAGGTCCAGCGCCTGGTCCCAGGGTACATTCTTCAGGCGCAGGGTGACCGAGCCTTGCACCTCGTCACTGGCAACCAGATTGAGACCCGCCACGTCGGCGATCTGCTGCAACGCGGCGCGCAGGTCGATGTTCTGGAAATTGAGGTTCAGTGTGTCGCCGGTATAGGCGCCCGACGCTGCGCCACCGGGTGGCGGCAACTGGATCAGGTCTAGACGATTGGGCACAGCAGCAGCCATCGGTGCCGTGAACGCTATCCATAGCGCCACACCGAAGGACGAGAAAGTCCTTTTCATTGTTCGATTCCGTTATGAGTTGACGTTCAACACAAGGGTTCGTGAGCGCTGCAGCCAGGCGCCCTGTTCATCGGGAAACAACTCGGCCAGCTCGACGTGGCCGTCATGGATGGCCGTGACGCGGCCGTGGTTCGGCCCCAGGTAGTCGCCGACCGCCAGGCGGTGCACGCTGGAGGCCGCGCGCAACAGGACGAAACGTTGAACACCACGGGACAGCGTGCCGACCATTTCGAACTGGTCGACAGCCAGGCTTTCCAGCACGCCGCGCGGCCGTGAAAGGTCCGGCGCGGACGCAGGTTTGCCGGGCGCATGCTCGACCTGCATAGCCGAGGACTGGAACGGGTCACGCAGGGCAGCAGCGCTGTAGGCAAAGCGCGGCCCCCACTGCGTGACCGGTCCAGGCTCGCCGTGGGGCGACAGACTGCGGTAGGTCTTGGCCAACAGCTCCAGACGCAGCAAGGCCCCGTCAGACGCAAGCGCAAGATCATGCACGGTGACGATCCGCGCCAACCCGCCCAGGCCGCTCACAAAGGTCGCCAGGTCATGGTAGGTGCCAAGCATGCGAACCTGCACCGGCGCTTCGATATAAAACGGCCGAGGCTGTTCGTCCAACACCTTTACGCCTTCGACCAGCAGGCCATTACCGGCGGCCAGCCGGGCGATGTCTTCGAGCAGGCCGGGCATATCGGACTCAGCGGATAATTGCCGGAACAGCCCGCCAACCCGCGCCTGCATCGCCTGGGCCTCATCGCTGCGACGTTCAAGGTTTGCGGCAAGATCGGTGTTTTGCGCGAGCGCCTGTTGCAAGGCCACTTCCTGCGTCTGGAGCACCTGCAGCCGCTCGCGGGACGGCGCCAGGACCACACTGTTGCCCACCGCCAGCACCAGCCCGGCCAGCGCGCAGCCAAGCAAAACCTTGCCGGGCAAGGGCCATTTGGCAGCGTGGTGAGTGAGTGCAGAAAGATCGAGCCTGGGCAGGCTCATGGCTGGGCCTCGGTGGATGCCCCCTGGCGCACCATCAGTTGAAATTCATTGCGGCCATCCGCGCCTTCCGCCCGCACATGCTGCAGCCGGGTAGCGTGGGCACCCGCGGAAGCCTCCAGGCTGCGCATCAACTGGGCGATATCCTGGCTGGATTCGGCGCTGCCGCTGATGCTCACGCTATCGCCCCGGGCAACCACCTCGTGCAGATGCACGCCCTCGGGCACGGCGCGGGCCAACTGGTCCAGCAACTGCGTGCCGGCGGAACGGGATTGGTGCAGGTCCTGCACGACCTTCATGCGCTCGGCCAGTTGCTGGCTCTGCTCCTGCAGGTCGTCGATGGTCTTGATCCGTGCATCCTGGGCGGCCACCTCCTTGCCCACATGGCTGTTGCGCGTTACCTGGCGGTCGATGGCCTGGTCGATGACCTGATCCGCCAGCCACACTGCCGCCAGCGCCACACAGGCGAACGCCAGCAAAAATACCAGGAAGTACTTGCGCCGACGCTGCGCCAGCGCCTGGCGCCAGGGCAAAAGATTGATTCGTGTCATCCAGCGAAACTCCTCAGGGCCAATCCGCAAGCCACTCCCATCCCGTGGGCATCCGCAGCCCATTGTGCGCCATCGACACGACGGCCCGGCGTGAAGCTGGCGAAATCCTGACTGCATGCGCGCTCCAATGCAAACCCTTCGACATCCACCACCCTCGGCACCAGCCCCGCCAGGGCCAAAACTGCCTCGCGGGTTTCGACCTGTTCCTTCAGGCACGCCGCCAGTAATACCTGCACCCGCTCGGGGTTGTCGGCACAAGGGCCGCGCACTTGAAAGTCGATGGCGACGTCGTCCAGCGGGTAAGGAATGTACTGGTCGGCTTCCAACTGGATCTGCCGGGCCATTTCCTGCTCGCTGAGCCGTGCCTGCAGGTCGATTACCCGCGTTATAACCGAGGAGCTCGCCACCGCCACCGCCGCCTGCCGGGCCGAGGTGCGCAGGCGCGGCAGAGCCTGGTGCAGGGCCCGGCCGATCAGTTCAAGGTCGAGCAGGCTGCCATCGACCACCGCCCGGCTCGGCAGCGATTGCGTGGCATAGCCTTCGACGGTATAGCCGCTGGCCGAACGGCTCAGTTCAATCAGTTTGATCCCGCTGTCATTGATGTCGACGCCGAGCACGGTGTCGACTTTTCGCCTGAAAAATCCCTTTCCCATAAAACTCCCTAAACCTTTGCCTGTCTTACCGCCTGATTGGCGCCGGGCACCGTGCATTCGGTCGACTTGTTGAACCGGCACGAATGACGCCCCAAGTCGAAAAATGCTTTAATGCCCAGCGTTTTTTTCCGCTTTTATCTGCTGCCCGGGTCGATCCATCGTTTGTCATGCATGCCCCGGCGCCTAACTCATTCTTTTCTCTGGAAATCCAAAAGCCTTGATTCGTCTGCTGAAGTTTTTCGGGTACTCCATTGTCGCCATCGTTTGCGGGCTCCTGCTCGTCCTCAGCGGGGCCTATCTCTACCTTAGTCCGGGTTTGCCCTCCGTAGAGGCACTCAGAAGTATCCAGTTGCAGATTCCTTTGCGGGTCTACAGCAGCGATGAAAAACTGATCGCGGAGTTCGGCGAAATGCGCCGCACACCGATCCGTTTCGCCGACATTCCGCCCAATTTCATTAGCGCGCTGTTGTCCGCAGAAGATGATAATTTCGCCAATCACTACGGCGTGGACCCCAGCAGCCTGGTGCGCGCCGCCACACAGCTGGTAAAAAGCGGACACATTCAATCCGGTGGCAGCACCATCACCATGCAGGTGGCGAAGAACTTCTTCCTCACCAGCGAGCGCAGTTTTTCGCGCAAGGCCACCGAGATCCTGCTGGCCTTGCAGATCGAGCGTCAGCTGACCAAGGACGAGATCCTCGAGCTGTACGTCAACAAGATCTACCTGGGCAACCGCGCCTACGGCATCGAAGCCGCGTCGCAGGTGTACTACGGCAAGTCGATTCGTGACGCCAGCCTGGCGCAGATGGCGATGATTGCCGGCCTGCCCAAAGCCCCTTCGCGCTTCAACCCCCTGGCCAATCCGGCGCGCAGCAAAGAGCGCCGCGACTGGATCCTGGGGCGCATGTACAAACTGGGCAAGATCGACCAGGCCGCCTACGAAAGCGCGGTGGCCGAGCCGCTGAACGCGAGCTACCACGTGCCGACGCCGGAAGTGAACGCGCCGTATATCGCCGAAATGGCCCGCGCCGAAATGGTCGGCCGGTATGGCAGCGAGGCGTACACCGAAGGCTTCCGCGTGACCACTACCGTGCCGAGCGACCTGCAGGACATCGCCAATGAGGCGGTGCACTCCGGCCTGATCGCCTACGACCAGCGCCATGGCTACCGCGGCCCCGAATCGCGCCTGCCGGGCAAGACCCTCAGTGCCTGGACCACCGAGCTTGGCAAGCAGCGCACGATCAGCGGCCTGGAGCCAGCCATTGTCACCCAGGTGAAGAAAGACGGCGTGCAGGTGCTGACCCGCACCGGTGAAGCACACGTGGCCTGGGACAGCATGAAGTGGGCGCGACCGTTCCTGAACACCAACAGCATGGGCGCGCTGCCCAAGCAGCCGTCGGACGTGGCGCAGGTGGGTGACTTGATCCGCGTGCAACGCCAGAAGGACGACAGCCTCAAATTCAGCCAGGTACCGGTCGCACAGGGCGCCCTGGTGTCCCTGGACCCGCAGAACGGCGCGATTCGCGCGCTGGTCGGCGGCTTTGCCTTCGAGCAGAGCAACTACAACCGCGCCACCCAGGCCAAGCGTCAGCCCGGCTCAAGCTTCAAGCCGTTCATCTACAGCGCCGCGCTGGATAACGGCTACACCGCCGCCAGCCTGGTCAACGATGCACCGATCGTGTTTGTCGACGAGTACCTGGACAAAGTCTGGCGCCCGAAGAACGACACCAACACCTTCCTCGGCCCGATCCGCATCCGCGAGGCGCTGTACAAGTCGCGCAACCTGGTGTCGATCCGACTGCTGCAGGCAATGGGCGTGGGCAAGACCATCGATTACATGACGCGCTTCGGCTTTGCCAAGTCGGACCTGCCGCCCAACCTGTCCCTGGCCCTGGGCACCGCGACCCTCACGCCGATGGAAATCGCCACCGGCTGGAGCACCTTTGCCAACGGCGGTTACAAGATCGCGCCGTACCTGATCGACAAGATCGAGAGCCGCAATGGCGATACGCTGTTCACCGCCAACCCGCCACGCGTGCCGGGTGACGTGGTCAATGGCGTGGCTGCCACCGATGGCCTGGCCGCGCCGAGCAACGGCGGCATCACCATCGAGCCGACGCCGGGCGCAGCACCGGCCACGAATGCCGGCAACCCGGCCGAACCCCAGGCACCTGCGGTGGCCGAGCGCATTGTCGATGGCCGTACCACCTATATCCTCAACAGCATCCTGGAAGACGTGATCAAGAAAGGCACCGGCCGCCGCGCGCTGGCCCTGGGCCGCGCGGATATCGCGGGCAAGACCGGCACCACCAACGAATCCAAGGACGCCTGGTTCTCCGGCTACAACGGCGACTACGTGACCACCGTGTGGACCGGCTACGACCAGCCGGAAAGCCTGGGTCGCCGCGAGTTCGGCGGCACCGTCGCGCTGCCGATCTGGATGAGCTACATGGGCGCCGCGCTGAAGGACAAGCCTTTGCACACCCAGCCGGAACCGGAAGGCATCCTCAGCCTGCGGATCGACCCGGTGAGTGGCCGCGCCGCATCCCCGAGCACGCCGAATGCGTACTTTGAACTGTTCAAGAGCGAAGACACGCCGCCGTCGGTCAACGAACTGGGTAACGGCGTCGCACCGGGCAGCCCGCTGCCGGCGGATGAGGCAGCACCGATCGACTTGTTCTAACCCGATCTGCGGCCTGATACAGATCCAATGTGGGAGGGGGCTTGCTCCCGATGGCAGTGCGACAGTCACTGCATGTATTGACTGATCCACCGCTATCGGGAGCAAGCCCCCTCCCACACTTGGATCTCCACAGGCCTCAAGTTAATCGCCAAGTCACAAAAAAGCCCCGACTCATCCGAGCCGGGGCTTTTTGTTGGTGCGCTGTCCCGTCCTGAATAAGGTTTACACCTTCTGACCTTTCTTCAGGAGGACTCAATGGATACGGGAAAAAGGCGCAGCCAACGCGATTACACGCTAGCTTTTAAATTGTCGGTCGTAGACCAAGTCGAAAAAGGCGAGTTGAGTTATAAAGAGGCTCAACGGCGCTTTGGCATTCAGGGCCGGTCCACGGTACTGGTTTGGCTACGCAAGCATGGCCGACAGGACTGGAGCCAAGGCGCCTCAATCCGAGCGCCGCGGAGCAGGCCGATGACCGACCCCAACCTCCCGCTGACACCCGAGCAGCGGATTAAAGAGCTTGAAGAACAGTTGGCGCTGAGCAATCAAAAGGCCCAGTTCTTTGAAGCTGTCGTGAACGTCTTGAAAAATGATTACGGTGTGTCCATCGTAAAAAAGCGACCCGGCAAGTCCTCTCGCAAGGGCAAATCCAAGACCTGAGCATTACCAGGGCTTGCCTGTTCATGGGAATTTCGCGCCAAGCGTATTACAAACGTAACCGAGCCGTTGATGCGAGAGCTCACCAAGACCAGCAAGTAGTGGACTTTGTTCTGGAAAAGCGGCGTCGCCAGCCGAGGTTAGGCACGCGCAAGCTGCATTATCTGATGAGCACTGAGGCTGAAGTGCAGGTAATTGTTGGTCGAGACCGTCTTTTTTCCATCTTGCGCGAAGCGCGAGAGCTGGTTCCTCGAAAGCGTGCTTATCATAAAACTACGCATAGCCATCATCGGTTCCGCCGCCATCCCAACCTGCTCAAAGCAGGCCCGGAACAAGTTGTCGCTGGCAGGCCCGAGCAGGTTTGGGTTGCAGATATTACCTATCTGCCCACGCGGGAAAGTGTCGTTTACGTCAGCCTGATAACAGACGCGTACTCACGCAAGATCGTGGGTCATCATGTACATGACAGCCTGCATACGGAGTCGGTGGTCAAAGCATTGCAGAAAGCTGTTAGCCAGCGAAAATCCAAGCAATCGCTGATCCATCACTCGGATCGCGGGGCCCAATACTGCTCCGACCTGTACCAGCAAATGCACGCCAAGCATGGGATCAAGTGCTCAATGACGGATGGCTACGATTGCTATCAGAACGCGATGGCAGAGCGGGTAAACGGGATTTTGAAAACTGAGTTTTTGCTGCACCGGCCCAAAGATTTGGCGGATGCCGTAAAAATGGTGGATGAGTCGGTGCTGATCTACAACGGGGAGCGGCCGCACTTATCCCTGAAATACAAAACGCCCGATGCGGTGCATCAGGCGTTTTGAGACTGAAACAGGTGTAAACCTATTTCAGGACTAGACACGCTACAACGGCTTAGCCGTTGAACACATCATCCACGCTTTGCAGCGGGTAGTGCTTCGGATACGGCAGGGTTGCCACACCGGTCTCGATGGCGGCCTTGGCCACGGCGTCGGAGATCAGGGTGATCAGACGCTTGTCCATCGGTTTCGGAATGATGTACTCACGACCGAACGCCAGCGGAGCACCACCGTAGGCGTCGCAGACGTCCTGTGGCACCGGCAGCTTGGCCAGTTCGCGCAGGGCATTGGCGGCGGCGACTTTCATTTCTTCGTTGATGCGCTTGGCACGAACGTCCAGGGCGCCACGGAAGATGAACGGGAAGCCCAGTACGTTGTTGACCTGGTTCGGGTAGTCCGAACGACCGGTGGCCATGATCACGTCGCTGCGGGTGGCGTGGGCCAGCTCAGGCGCGATCTCGGGGTCCGGGTTGGAGCAGGCGAACACGATCGGGTTCGGCGCCATGGACTTGAGGCCTTCAGCGCTCAGCAGGTTCGGGCCAGACAGGCCAACGAACACGTCGGCACCGTTGAGCGCGTCAGCCAGGGTGCGCTTGGAGGACGGGTGGGCAAACATCGCCTTGTACTGGTTCAGGTCGGTACGCTCGGACTGGATCACGCCCTTGCTGTCGACCATGTAGATGTTTTCGAGCCTGGCGCCCATGCTGATGATCAGCTTCATGCAGGAAATGGCGGCGGCGCCGGCGCCCAGGCAGACGATTTTCGCCTCAGCCAGGGTTTTGCCGGCGATTTCCAGAGCGTTGATCATGCCGGCTGCGGTAACAATCGCAGTGCCGTGCTGGTCATCGTGGAATACCGGAATGTCGCACTGTTCGATCAACGCCTTTTCGATCTCGAAGCACTCAGGTGCCTTGATGTCTTCCAGGTTGATGCCACCGAAGGTGATGGAAATGCGCTTGACCGTGTCGATGAACGCCTGCGGGCTCTCGGAGTCGACTTCGATGTCGAACACGTCGATGCCGGCAAAGCGCTTGAACAGCACGCCCTTGCCTTCCATGACGGGCTTGGACGCCAGCGGGCCGAGGTTACCCAGGCCAAGAATCGCGGTGCCATCGGAAATCACTGCAACCAGGTTGCCTTTGCCGGTGTACTTGTACGCCAGTTCAGGATCGCGGGCGATTTCACGTACGGGCTCGGCAACACCAGGGCTGTAGGCCAGCGACAGGTCGCGAGCAGTGGCAGTGGCTTTGGTGAGCTCTACACTCAGCTTTCCTGGACGAGGATGGGCATGATATTCGAGAGCGGCAGTTTTCAAATCAGACATATCGGCATTCCGCTTTTACTGTTGGTCGACGGACCGCCGAGGATACGCGCGAAGCAATTTCCCTACAAGACTGGGCAGTCACGGGTCTCCAGTCCCCGCAATCAAGCACTTTAGGCGCAGCCCACGGGATACAAGGGCGAAACTGTTCACAATCACACCTTTTAAATGTCTACAATTTTTACCAGCGAGACGACTTGAGCATGGCCGGATCGCTCAACGGCAGCAGCCAGCGCGCCTGGCCGTTTTCAAGACGGCCACGTCGAGCGCGATCCTGCACCCAGCCACGCGCTTCGACAGTCTGGCCTTGCAGACCACTGAGCGTGGCTGCGTCGAACTTCCCGGCCACATTCGGCGCAATGCGCACTACCAGCGAACCCGGCAGTTGAATCCAGATGCCACCGCGATTGCGTTCGACCTTTTTCACCCGGCCGCTGATCAGGGCAAACCCTGCGCGCCTGACCTGCGCCACGCTGCGCACGGGCGATGTGCGCCACAGCCCCAGGCGACGCTGGCGCGCGACGTTTTCAGCCGCCTGCTGGCACGCGATGAGATCGACATTGGGGGCGACGCCCACCTGAAACCCCAGGCCCTCGGCGAGCAACTGCGCTTCCAGATTGTTGCCATCGGCGCCGTACAGATGGGCCAGGGTCCGGCCGTAGTGGTCCTTGCGCTCGCGCCCCGGCACCAGCCCCACGCGACCGCCACTGGCGCGCACCAAGGCTTGCAAACGCTGACGGGCAGCGACGGCATAGGGCTCGTCAGGGCGACCTTTCCTGGCGGTTTCCGGTGCATTGAGACCTATCATGCGCACGCTGCGGCCATCCGTAAGGCGCACCGTGTCGCCATCTACCACGCGCTTGACCTGCACCTGGGCCACGGAGGCCGGCGCCGGACAGAACACCTCGGCCTGGGCGGCGGACAGCCAAATTCCGGGCACAAAAAAGGCGCCCACAAGGGACGCCTTTTTCAACAGCTGGCAAAAGCCCATAAGGCTTTTGAACCTTACTCTGCCGGAGTGGCAGCAGCAGGTTTCTTGCCGAAAGCACCAAAGCGATCTGCGAAGCGCTGTACACGGCCGCCGGTGTCCAGAGTTTTCTGCTTACCGGTGTAGAACGGGTGGCACTCGTTGCATACGTCAGTACCCAGTGGCTTGCACAGGTTCGAACGGGTTTCGAACTTGTTGCCGCAGCTGCAGGTGACTTCGATAGTTTCGTACGCTGGATGGATATCGGCTTTCATGGCACTTCCTCGGGCTAGCGTGCCGCCACTCGACACTATTGTCGAATACCGCACGTAATTAGGCCGCGGATTCTAACAGACCTTTCAAATCGCGCAAGCGGCGCTGACAACCCAGAACTGCCCTTTCATCAGAAAACTGTCGGCTACCCCAAGCCTCCCCCTGTCTGCTAGGCTCGCGCCCCTGCATCACCGCCTGCCTTTAGATGAGACCTCTCGCGTGCCCGACGCCATTTTGCGCCTAGCCCTGCCCTCACCCCTGCGCCGCCTGTTCGATTACCGCGCGCCGGCCGGTGTGCTGCGGGCGCAGTTGCAGCCGGGCATGCGCGTGCGCGTGCCGTTCGGTCGCCGGGAAATGATCGGTATCCTGGTAGAAATTGCCGACCACAGCGAAGTCCCGGCCGAAAAGCTCAAGCCCGCAGTGGCGATCATCGACGCCACCGCGCCACTGCCACCGGCGCTGTTCAAGCTGTGCCTGTGGACCGCCCAGTATTACCAGCACAGCCTTGGCGACACGTTGAGCTGGGCGCTGCCGGTGCTGCTGCGCCAGGGCGAACTGGCCGAAGCGCGCCAGGAACGCTTTTGGTCCACGGTGCCCGGCGCGCGCCTCGACGACCCGCGCATCGCCCGCGCCCCACGCCAGCGTGAGGCTCTTGCCACCCTGGCGCAGCACCCCCATGGCGTGGCGCATCAGCTGTTAAGCAAGCTGATGCTGAGCAAGGACAGCCTCGACCTGCTGCTCGCCAAAGGGCTGGTGCAGGTCGAAATCCGCAAACATGCGCCCGACTCACGCCATGAACACTGGCTGGCCCAGCCGGAGCTGCCGCTGAACCCCGAGCAACGCGCCGCCTATGAAGCGATCCGCGCAGGCTTCGACAGCTTTCACGCGTTCCTGCTGGCCGGCGTCACCGGCAGCGGCAAGACCGAAGTCTACTTGCAGTTGATCCGCGAGACCCTGCAGGCCGGCAAACAGGCGCTGGTGCTGATCCCCGAGATCAACCTGGGCCCGCAGACCCTGGCGCGCTTCGAGCAGCGCTTCAATGCGCGCATCGCTCTGGTGCACTCGGCGGTCAACGACCGTGAGCGCCTGGAGTCGTGGCTGGCGGCGCGGGACGGCGAGGCCGACATTATTATCGGCACCCGTTCGGCGCTGTTTACGCCGATGAAAAACCCCGGGCTGATCATCATCGACGAGGAGCACGACGGCTCCTATAAACAGCAGGAAGGCCTGCGTTATCACGCCCGCGACCTCGCGCTGGTGCGCGCGCGCCAAGAGGACATTCCGATTGTGCTGGGTTCGGCCACGCCGTCCCTGGAGAGCCTGCACAACGCCTACACCGGCCGCTATGGCCTGCTGCGCCTGAACGAGCGCGCCGGCGGCGCCAAACAGCCACGCTTCCTGCGTCTGGACGTAAAAAGCCGTCCGCTGGACAGCGGCATTTCCGGGCCGATGCAACAGGCCATCGGCCAGACCCTCGCCGCCGGCCAGCAGGTGCTGGTGTTTCTCAATCGACGCGGCTTCGCACCAACGCTGTTGTGCCACGACTGTGGCTGGATGTCCGAATGTGAGCGTTGCGATGCGCGCATGACCGTGCACCAGCGCCACGGCGAGCTGCGCTGCCATCATTGCGGCCATGTGGAGCGGGTACCGCGCCACTGCCCGCAGTGTGGCAAGGTCGACCTGCGCCCCGTCGGCGCGGGCACCGAGCGCGCCGAAGAGCGCTTGGGCATCCTGTTTCCGGATTACCCGGTGCTGCGGGTCGACCGCGACAGCACCTCGCGCAAAGACGCCATGAATCAGCTGTTTGCCACCATCCAGAAAGGCCAACCGTGCATCCTGGTGGGCACGCAGATGCTCGCCAAAGGGCATCACTTTCCACGGGTCACCCTGGTGTCGATCCTCGATGCGGACGGTGGCCTGTTCTCCGGGGATTTTCGCGCCAGCGAGCGCATGGCGCAGTTGATCGTGCAGGTCGCCGGCCGCGCCGGGCGCGCCGAAGAGCCGGGCCGGGTGATTATCCAGACACACCTGGCCGACCACCCGCTGCTGATCCAACTGACCGAACAGGGCTACTTCGCCTTCGCCGAACAGGCCCTGAGCGAACGCCGCTCCGCCGGCCTGCCGCCGTTTGCCCACCTCGCCCTGCTGCGCGCCGAAGCCCATAAACCGGGGCAGGCCGAAAGCTTTCTCGATGAGGCCTGCAGCGCCGCTGAACGTTTGCTGGCAGAGCTGGGTCTGAGCGGCATCGAGCTGCTCGGCCCGGTGCCCGCCCCCATGGAGCGCCGCGCCGGGCGTTATCGCGCCCAATTGCTGTTGCAGGCGACCTCCCGCGCACCGTTGCACCGGCTGTTGAGCAGCTGGTTGCTGGCCCTGGAGCAAATGCCCGGCGGCCGGCAGGTGCGCTGGTCGCTGGATGTGGATCCGGTGGATTTGTATTGATAGCCAGATCGCTATCGCAGCCAAGCCAGCGCCCACAGTTGAAATGTGAATACCTTTAAATACAGGAACGGGCTTGCCCGCGATGAGGCCCGCAGGTCCGCCATACGGTCTGAACGGTTGGCAAGCTCGCCCTCGCCACGGATAATGCCCAGTTTTTCCACCTGCGCATCGCGCGCCGCCGCTTGCGGTTGAAAGAGAACACCATGAAAGACACCATTCGCCAGCTGATCCAGCAAGCCCTCACCCAACTCGTCAACGAAGGTGTGTTGCCTGAAGGCCTGTCGCCGGCGATCCAAGTAGAAAACACCCGCGACAAGACTCACGGCGACTTCGCCAGCAACATCGCGATGATGTTGTCCAAGCCGGCCGGCATGAAGCCGCGCGACCTGGCAGAAAAAATCATCGCCGCGCTGCCCGCCGACGCCAGCGTCACCAAGGCCGAAATCGCCGGCCCGGGCTTTATCAACTTCTTCCAGAACACCCAGGCCCTGGCCTCGCGCCTGGATGCAGCCCTGGCCGACGCCCGCATTGGTGCACGCAAAGCGGGCGACAGCCAGCGCGTGGTCGTCGACCTGTCGGCGCCCAACCTCGCCAAGGAGATGCACGTCGGGCACCTGCGCTCGACCATCATCGGCGACGGCGTGGCGCGGGTGCTTGAGTTTCTCGGCGACACCGTGATCCGGCAGAACCACGTAGGCGACTGGGGCACCCAGTTCGGCATGCTGATGGCCTACCTGCAAGAGAACCCGATCACCAGCAACGAGCTGGCCGACCTCGAGAACTTCTACCGCGCGGCCAAAAAACGCTTCGACGAGTCCGAGGCGTTTGCCGACCGCGCCCGTGGCCTGGTGGTCAAGCTGCAAGCCGGCGACGCTGAATGCCTGGCACTGTGGAACCGTTTCCGTGAAATTTCCCTGTCCCACTGCCAGGACATCTACGAGCTGCTCAATGTCAAACTGACCATGGCCGACGTAATGGGCGAAAGCGCCTACAACGACGACCTGATCAACGTGGTCAACGACCTCAAGGCCGCCGGCCTCCTGGTGGAGAGCAACGGCGCGCAGTGCGTGTTCCTCGAAGAATTCAAGACCGCCGACGGCGAGCCGCTGCCGGTGATCATCGTCAAGGCCGACGGCGGCTACCTCTACGCCACCACCGACCTCGCCGCCGTGCGCTATCGCAGCGGCGTGCTCAAGGCCGATCGCGCCTTGTACTTCGTCGACCAGCGCCAGGCCCTGCACTTCCAGCAGGTGTTCGAAGTGGCCCGCCGTGCAGGTTTCGTCACCCACCCGATGCACATGGAGCACATGGGCTTTGGCACCATGAACGGCGCCGATGGCCGCCCGTTCAAGACCCGCGACGGCGGCACCGTGAAGCTGATCGACCTGCTGACCGAAGCCCAGGAACGTGCCTACACCCTGGTGAAGGAAAAGAACCCGGAGCTGGCCGAGGCCGACCTGCGCAACATCGCCCGCGTGGTCGGCATTGGCGCGGTGAAGTACGCCGACCTGTCCAAGCACCGCACCAGCGATTACAGCTTCAACTTCGAGCTGATGCTCAACTTCGAAGGCAACACCGCGCCTTACCTTCTCTACGCCTACACCCGCGTGGCCGGCGTGTTCCGCAAGCTGGGCAAGGATTTCAGCGAAGTTCAGGGCCAGATCAATCTTCAGGCCCCCCAGGAACACGAACTGGCGGCCAAACTGGCGCAGTTCGGCGAAGTGCTGAACAGCGTCGGCGAAAAAGGCACGCCGCACATTCTGTGCACCTATCTGTACGAAGTGGCCGGGTTGTTCTCCAGCTTCTACGAGAACTGCCCGATCCTCACCGCCGCCGACGACGCCCAGAAGCACAGTCGCCTGCGCCTCGCCGCACTGGCTGGACGGACCCTCAAGCAAGGCTTGGAACTGTTAGGCCTGGAAACTCTGGAGCGTATGTAAGTTGGCTGCCAAGAAGAAACCAGCACCCAAGCGCGGCGCGAGCCGCTATCAGGCCCCGGCAAAGAAGCCGATTCCGGGCTGGCTGTGGATGGCGATCGGCCTTACGGTCGGCGCGTTTGTAGTGTTCCTGATGAAGCTGGACCCGGGCCAGGGCGACGACGTCAAACGCGTCAAGCAGGAACAGCAGAAGGCCAGCAAGATGGCCGAAGCCAACAAGACCGCGCCCAGTCCGACCGCACCGGTGAAGCCGAAATACGACTTCTACACGCTGCTGCCCGAGTCGGAAGTGATCGTGCCGCCTGATGCCGTGCCGGAAAAAACCCTGCCGACGCCGCAGGTGCCGACCACCCCGGTGACCCCGGCGGAAGCTGCAAAAATCGACACCGCCCGCGCCCAGGCGGCGCTGGCCGGGATCACTCCGCCGCCGGCACCGCCAGTTGCCGAAACCAAGGCAGCACCGGTGACCAAGTTCTTCCTGCAGGCGGGCTCGTTCCCGAAACAGGCGGATGCAGAGCGCGTTCGCGCGCAGATCATCCTGTTGGGCCAGACCGTTTCGGTGGAGTCCGGCACGGTGAAGGAAGCAACCTGGTATCGCGTGCTGGTGGGGCCGTTCAGCAACCGTGAGCAACTGACCGTGGCGCAGAAGCAACTGGCTGGTGCGGGCTTTAGCAACCTGCTGTTACAACAACGCCAGAGCCGCTGATCCAGACGTAACGCTAATCAAAATGTGGGAGGTTTGCTCCCGATGGCAGTGTTTCAGTCAAGCATTCAGTGACTGATGCACCGCCATCGGGAGCAAGCCCCCTCCCACATTGGATTTTCATTGATCGTCAGAATGAGTCCGACACTGCCGCTTGTCCGCACAAAGCCCTTATAGTTGAAATCCCCACCACCACCCCCATATCAGTTTCCATCAGGGCATTTTCGCCCCGCTGCGTGGAGACTCTCCCCTTGACCACCATCGTTTCAGTACGTCGCCACGGCAAAGTCGTCATGGGCGGCGATGGCCAGGTTTCCCTGGGTAATACCGTGATGAAAGGCAACGCCAAGAAAGTGCGTCGCCTGTACCACGGCCAGGTGCTTGCCGGTTTCGCCGGCGCCACCGCCGACGCCTTCACCCTCTTCGAGCGTTTCGAAGGCCAGCTGGAAAAACACCAGGGCCACCTCGTGCGCGCTGCGGTCGAGCTTGCCAAAGAATGGCGCACCGACCGCTCCCTCAGCCGCCTCGAAGCCATGCTGGCGGTCGCCAACAAGGACGCGTCCCTGATCATCACCGGCAACGGCGATGTGGTTGAGCCTGAACACGGCCTGATCGCCATGGGTTCCGGCGGTGGCTACGCCCAGGCGGCGGCCAGTGCACTGCTGAAGAAGACCGACCTGTCGGCCCGCGAAGTCGTCGAGACCGCGCTGGGTATCGCCGGCGATATCTGCGTGTTCACCAACCACAACTTCACCATTGAGGAGCAGGACCTCGCCGAGTAAGCCGTAGGCTTATTTGCGCTTGAGGCCGCCAAATACTATGTCCATGACTCCCCGCGAAATCGTCCATGAACTCAACCGCCATATCATCGGCCAGGACGACGCCAAGCGCGCCGTCGCCATCGCCCTGCGTAACCGCTGGCGCCGGATGCAACTGCCCGAAGAACTGCGCGCTGAAGTAACGCCCAAAAACATTCTGATGATCGGGCCTACCGGCGTGGGTAAAACCGAAATCGCCCGGCGCCTGGCCAAGCTGGCCAACGCACCGTTCATCAAGGTCGAAGCGACCAAGTTCACCGAGGTGGGCTATGTGGGCCGCGATGTGGAGTCGATCATCCGTGACCTCGCCGACGCTGCCCTGAAGATGCTGCGCGAACAGGAAGTGACCAAGGTCAGCCATCGCGCCGCAGACGCCGCCGAAGAACGCATCCTTGACGCCCTGCTGCCTCCGGCACGCATGGGTTTCAACGAAGACTCGGCGCAGTCGACCGATTCCAATACGCGTCAGCTGTTCCGCAAGCGTCTGCGTGAAGGGCAACTGGACGACAAGGAAATCGAGATCGAAGTCGCCGAAGTTTCTGGCGTCGACATCTCCGCACCGCCTGGCATGGAAGAAATGACCAGCCAGTTGCAGAACCTGTTCGCCAACATGGGCAAGGGCAAGAAGAAAAGCCGCAAGCTCAAGGTCAAGGACGCGCTCAAACTGGTGCGCGACGAAGAAGCCGGGCGCCTGGTCAATGAGGAAGAACTCAAGGCCAAGGCCCTGGAAGCGGTCGAGCAGAACGGCATTGTGTTCATCGACGAGATCGACAAGGTGGCCAAGCGCGGCAACTCCGGTGGCGTCGATGTGTCCCGCGAAGGCGTGCAGCGCGACCTGCTGCCGCTGATCGAAGGCTGCACCGTGAACACCAAGCTGGGCATGGTCAAGACCGACCATATCCTGTTTATCGCCTCCGGCGCGTTCCACCTGAGCAAACCGAGCGACCTGGTGCCGGAGCTGCAAGGCCGCCTGCCGATTCGCGTGGAGCTCAAGGCGCTGACGCCGAGTGACTTCGAGCGCATCCTCAGCGAACCGCACGCTTCGCTCACCGAGCAGTACCGTGAACTGCTGAAAACCGAGGGCCTGGGCATCGAGTTTCAGCCGGACGGTATCAAGCGCCTGGCCGAAATTGCCTGGCAGGTCAACGAGAAGACCGAGAACATCGGAGCCCGTCGCCTGCACACATTGCTTGAGCGTTTGCTGGAGGAAGTGTCGTTCAGTGCAGGCGACCTGGCCGGTGCGCAAAATGGCGAAGTGATCAAGATCGACCCGGATTACGTCAACAGTCACTTGGGCGAACTGGCGCAGAACGAAGATTTGTCGCGCTACATCCTGTGACCGCCCTGCTCTAAGTGTGGGAGGGGGCTTGCTCCCGATAGCAGTGTGTCAGTATCCGATAAGCTGACGGACACACCGCTATCGGGAGCAAGCCCCCTCCCACATTTTGGAATATCGCCAATGTCTAAATTCCCTACCGCTGTAAACCTGCACAAAACCTCCAACACTCTCGGCCTCACCTACGGGCCGGATGAAACCTACCAGCTGCCCGCCGAACTCCTGCGGGTGCACTCGCCTTCCGCCGAGGTCCAGGGCCACGGCAAACCGATCCTGCAATTCGGCAAGCTCCACGTTAAGTTGATCAAGGTAGAACCGGCCGGCCAGTACGCACTGAAATTGACCTTTGACGACGGCCATGACAGCGGACTGTTCACCTGGGATTACCTCTACCAACTGGCCGTGCGTCAGGAAAACCTGTGGGCCGACTACCTGGCCGAACTCAAGGCCGCCGGCAAAACCCGCGACCCAAGCGAGTCGGTCGTGCGGCTGATGCTCTAGCTCAGGCTTCCTGCGCTTTAGAGGGCATTTTCTAATTTCATCTGCTTGAATGCTCTGTTGCGTGGTCAATGATTGGCCCGCTTGCGGAAAAAATTAAACTCGGGTAACCAATGGAACTGGCAAGTTCCCTGCATTTGACGATGCGGTATCAACGGTCACCCAAGTTGCAGTACCTGGTTTGTGCCGTGTATCGAAACTGGACGCTCGGGCATGACTGGTACTCGTCTTTCGGACAATGGAGCGTCGTAGATGAGTGACAAGAACAACGATGACTTGAAACGCCAGGCCTCGGAAAACACCCTGGGGCTGAACCCGATCATCGCGTTACGCAAAAAGGACTTACTCGCCTCGGCGAAGATGGTGCTGACCCAGGCCATCAGGCAACCGCTGCACAGCGTCAAACATGCCGCCCACCTTGGGCTCGAGTTGAAGAGCGTGATGTTCGGCCAATCCGCGTTGGTGCCGGAGCACGACGACCGTCGCTTCAGCGACCCGGCCTGGAGCCAGAACCCGCTCTATAAACGCTATCTTCAAACCTATCTGGCGTGGCGCAAGGAACTGCACGACTGGATCGACGACAGCAGCCTGTCGCCCCAGGACATCAGCCGCGGTCACTTCGTGATCAACCTGATGACCGAAGCCATGGCCCCCACCAACAGCGTGGCCAACCCGGCGGCGGTCAAACGTTTCTTCGAGACCGGCGGCAAAAGCCTGCTCGACGGCCTGTCCCACCTGGCCAAGGACATGGTGCACAACGGCGGCATGCCCAGCCAGGTCAACATGGGCGCCTTCGAAGTGGGCAAGACCCTGGGCACCACCGAAGGCGCGGTGGTGTTTCGCAATGACGTGCTGGAGCTGATCCAGTACAAGCCGATCACCGAACAGGTGCACGAGCGCCCGCTGCTGGTGGTACCGCCGCAGATCAATAAATTCTACGTATTCGACCTGAGCCCGGAAAAAAGCCTCGCGCGCTTCTGCCTGCGCAATAACCAGCAGACCTTTATCGTCAGTTGGCGCAACCCGACCAAGGCCCAGCGCGAGTGGGGCCTGTCCACCTACATCGAAGCGCTCAAGGAAGCGGTGGACGTGGTCAGCGCGATCACCGGCAGCAAGGACATCAACATGCTCGGCGCCTGCTCCGGCGGCATCACCTGCACTGCGCTGCTGGGCCACTACGCGGCGCTGGGCGAGAACAAGGTCAACGCGCTGACCCTGCTGGTGAGCGTGCTGGACACCACCCTGGATACCCAGGTGGCGCTGTTCGTCGACGAACAGACCCTGGAAGCGGCCAAGCGCCATTCCTACCAGGCCGGCGTGCTCGAAGGCCGCGACATGGCCAAGGTGTTTGCGTGGATGCGCCCCAACGACCTGATCTGGAACTACTGGGTCAACAACTACCTGCTGGGCAATGAGCCGCCGGTGTTCGATATCCTGTTCTGGAACAACGACACCACGCGCCTGCCGGCTGCATTCCACGGCGACCTGATCGAGCTGTTCAAGAACAACCCTCTGGTGCGCGCCAATGCCCTGGAAGTGTGCGGCACGCCCATCGATCTCAAGCAGATCACCGCCGATATCTACTCCCTGGCCGGCACCAACGACCACATCACGCCGTGGCAGTCCTGCTACAAGTCAGCGCAGTTGTTTGGCGGCAAGGTGGAGTTCGTGCTGTCGAGCAGCGGGCATATCCAGAGCATCCTCAACCCGCCGGGCAACCCCAAGGCGCGCTATCAGACCAGCGACGGCCTGGCGGGCAAGCCGCTGGAGTGGCAGGAGAATGCGACCAAGCACACCGATTCGTGGTGGCTGCACTGGCAGGCGTGGCAGGCAGAGCGCGCCGGAAAACTGAAGAAAGCCCCCGCGAAACTGGGCAATAAAGCCTACGCCGCAGCCGAAGCGGCGCCTGGAACCTATGTGCATGAACGCTAGAACACACTCTTATGATGGGATGAGATCAATTGTGGAAGGGGGCTTGCTCCCGATAGCGATGTGTCAGTCAACACCTGTATCACTGATACGCCGTCATCGGGAGCAAGCCCCCTCCCACAGTTCGACCCCCTTCCAGCTGTAAGACTTCACAGGGCTTGAGCATGTCGCAACCGTTCATCTTCCGCACCATCGACCTGGGCGGCCAGACCCTGCGCACGGCGGTGCGCCCGGGCAAGCCGCACATGACGCCGCTGCTGATCTTCAATGGCATCGGCGCCAACCTGGAGCTGGTGTTTCCGTTCGTGCAGGCCCTGGACCCGGACCTGGAAGTGATTGCCTTCGATGTGCCCGGCGTCGGCGGCTCTTCGACGCCCAACCGGCCCTACCGCTTCCCGGGCCTGGCCAGGCTCACCGCGCGCATGCTCGATTATCTGGACTACGGCCAGGTCAACGCAGTAGGCGTGTCCTGGGGCGGCGCGCTGGCGCAGCAGTTCGCCCATGACTACCCGGAACGCTGCAAGAAACTGATCCTGGCGGCCACGGCGGCGGGTGCGGTGATGGTACCGGGCAAACCCAAGGTGCTGTGGCTGATGGCAAGCCCGCGCCGCTATATCCAGCCGTCCCACGTAGTGCGTATTGCGCCGATGATCTACGGCGGCTCGTTCCGCCGCGATGCCAGACTGGCTGCCGAGCACGCGAGCAAAGTGCGCTCGGCGGGCAAGCTGGGGTATTACTGGCAGCTGTTCGCGGGGCTGGGCTGGACCAGCATCCACTGGCTGCACAAGATCCGCCAGCCGACCCTGGTGCTGGCCGGCGACGACGACCCGCTGATCCCGCTGATCAACATGCGCCTGCTGGCCTGGCGCATTCCCAATGCGCAGTTGCACATCATCGATGACGGCCATCTGTTCCTGATCACCCGGGCCGAAGCCGTGGCGCCGATCATCATGAAATTTCTGCAGGAGGAGCGCCTGCGCGCCGTGATTCACCCGCGACCTGCTGTGTAAGCACGCACTGCCGGCCACCTGCGTGCGCCTGCGCTCTACTCAACGATCAACCCAAGAAGACCGGATGAAGACCCGCGACCGTATCCTTGAATGTGCCCTGCAGTTGTTCAACCACAAGGGCGAACCCAACGTGTCGACCATGGAGGTGGCCAACGAAATGGGGATCAGCCCCGGCAACCTCTACTACCACTTCCATGGCAAGGAGCCGCTGGTGCTCGGGCTGTTCGAGCGTTTTCAGGCCGAACTGGCGCCGCTGCTCGATCCGCCCGCCGACGCGCACCTGGAGCCCCAGGATTACTGGCTGTTCCTGCACCTGATTGTCGAGCGCATGGCGCATTACCGGTTTCTGTTCCAGGACCTGTCCAACCTGGCCGGACGCCTGCCCAAGCTGGCCAAGGGCATCCGCCACCTGCTCACTGCTCTCAAGCGCACCCTCGCTTCGCTGCTGGCGCGGCTCAAGGCCGACGGGCAACTGGTAAGCGATACCCAGGCGCTGGGGCAACTGGTGGAGCAGATCACCCTGACCCTGCTGTTTTCACTGGACTATCAGCGCGTTCTCGGCCGAGTCGGTGAGGTGCAGGTGGTGGTCTACCAGATCATGATGCTGGTGGCGCCGCACCTATTGCCGCCGGCACGCCAGGCCACCGAACGGCTGGCAATGCGTTACCTGCAAGACCCGGTTTAACGGGCACTTATTCAAGCGCTGTGTTTCGAACACAAAAAAACGCCCGACCTTCGCAGGCCGGGCGTTTTTGCGTGCCCCAAAAAAATCAGGACTGACTGGTTGGCGTCGGGGTGACCGGCGTCGCCGTCGAGGTTGCCGCCGGTGCAGAGACCGAGTTGGCTGCGGAGGCGGTTGATGCCGAGGTTGCCGGCTTGGCAGCGGCGGGTTTCTTCGCAGCGGCTGGTTTCCTGGCGGCAGGTTTCGCAGCAGGTTTGGCGGCAGCAGGTTTTGCAGCGGCCTTCGTCGCGGACTTCGCAGCGGTCTTCGCTGCCGGCTTGGCCGCTGCTTTGGCCACCACCGGTTTGGCCGCTGGCTTGGTTACTGGCTTGGCTGCTGCGGTTTTTGCAGCAGGCTTGGCAGCCACCTTGGCCGGGGCCTTGGCGACAGGCTTGGCCGCGCTTTTCGCAGCAGGTTTGGCGGCGGCCGTTTTAGCAGTCGCCGGCTTGGCAGCAGGCTTGGCCGCCGCTGTCTTCACGGGAGCCGCCTTGGCGCCAGTGAGTTTTTCAATCTGCCGGGTCAAGGTATCGACCTTGCTGTGCAGGGTCTTGAGTTCTGCCTTGCTCGGCACGCCCAGACGCGAAATGGCACTGTTAAGGCGCTTGTCGAAAGTCTCTTCCAACTTGCTCCACGTGTCGGAAATGCTCGACTTGGCGGAGCCGGCGCTGGCCTTGGCCGCGTCGACTTTTTTACCCACCGTGGTCTTGGTCAACTTCTCGGCTTTTTCGCCGTCCTTGACCAGGGTCTCGAAGTATTTGCCGCCGTCACTGCTAACCTTCGAATACACGCCTAAACCAGCAAGCCAGATCTTGCGGGAATATTTTTCAACTTCCCCGACCCACGAGCTGCTTTCTTTCTGAGTAGTCTTTTTAACAGCCATTCCGGTGTCTCCTTAGTGTTTACGCGCGACACGTTCGAGCAATGCCGTCAGCGCTTCGAGCTTAGCAGAGAGTGTCTCAACATCATGTTTAGACGCAATGCCGATTCGATTCAAGGCACTTGCAACACGCGAGTCAAAAGCGTGTTCAACTTTATCCAGTTGAACTTCAACCAGGCCTTTGATGCTTGAGAGATGACGCTTGACTTGATCAATCTGACTGTTAGCCGCAGCCACTTGTTCAACGGCAACTTTTTTACTTTTACTTTCAACATGTTGACCGCTCTTGACGAGTTCATTGAAGTACTCGCTGCCCTCGCCGCCGACCTTGGCATAGACACCAAGACCTGCCAGCCAGATCGTGCGGGCGTAGCGTTTAACGTCACTGAAGACAGCCGGCTGAACATCGATTTTTTTTCGCAGCATAACGTTGGCCATGGTGCACCTCACATCAATCAGGGCGGGAATCGGCCCGCAGGAGTTGAGGGCTTGAGCACAAAGTAGGCTGGAAAATTAGAATCGGCACCCTAAGTACAATCGATCAGGCCAGCGCCTTGTCCAGTGCCTTTTCGATCTCGGTTTTAAGCGTGCCGCTCATGGCCGACATCAACAGTCCCAGTTCCACGTCAATACGCAGCAAGTCTTCATCCACCCGAACCGTGCCCTTAACCCCCGAGCGTTTGAGGTTCAAGGTATCGCCAGACCAGACCGACGCCACGCCGTACTTGTCCTGGAGTTTCTGCGCCAGCGTGTCGGCCTTCGCCCGCGCCCCTTCCTTACCCAGGGAATGCTCACGCTCAACGGTTATACGGGCCATGCCAATGACTCCTTTCAAGAGGGGCTGAGAAACCTTCAATGCGGCAAAAGGTCTCGATAAGCACCTATCTTACCTGCAGCCTTGCCAAGACAAAGCAGGCCTTGGGGATTATCATGTGCCGCATTCTCTTTTGGTGACAGCGATATGACTGATCAGCGCAAAGGCAGCGATGCCGAACCCACCACTCACTTCGGCTTCAAGAACGTCCCGCAAAGCCAGAAAGCGGAAAAGGTCGCTGAGGTGTTCCACTCCGTGGCGGCCAAGTACGACCTGATGAACGACGTGCTGTCGGGCGGCATGCACCGTCTGTGGAAGCGCTTCACCATCGAGTTGTCGGGCGTACGCACCGGCAACCGCGTGCTGGACATTGCCGGCGGCACCGGCGATCTGGCGGCCAAGTTTTCCAGGCTGGTCGGCCCCACCGGCCAGGTGGTGCTGGCGGACATCAACGGCTCGATGCTCAAGGTCGGCCGTGATCGCCTGCTGGACAAGGGCGTGGCCGACAATATCGAGTTCGTCCAGGCCGACGCGGAAAAACTGCCGTTCCCGGACAACCATTTCGACTGCGTGACCATCGCCTTCGGCCTGCGCAACGTGACCCGCAAGGAAGACGCGATCCGCTCGATGCTGCGCGTGCTCAAGCCCGGCGGTCGCCTGCTGGTGCTGGAGTTCTCCAAGCCGACCAACGCGCTGATGTCCAAGGTCTACGACACCTACTCGTTCGCCTTCATGCCGCTGATGGGCAAGCTGATCACCAACGATGCCGAGAGCTATCGCTACCTGGCCGAATCGATCCGCATGCACCCCGATCAGGAAACCCTCAAGTCGATGATGGTGGAAGCCGGTTTCGACCGCGTCACCTATCACAACATGACCTCTGGCATTGTCGCCCTGCACCGCGGCATCAAACCCTGATGCTGCTCGCGGGCCTTCTTGCCGGCGTCGAACACGGCCTCAACCGTGTACTGCGCCTGGACAGTACCGCCCTGGCGCGGCTGGGGCACTTGAACGGCAAGGTGATTGCCGTCGATTGCACCCGCCCGGCTCTGCAGCTGTTCATCCTGCCCAGCGATGAAGGCCTGCTGCTCGCCACACAATGGGCGGCCGACGCCGATTGCACCCTGCGCGCGCCGGCCTCCAGCCTGTTGCACCTGGCGCTGAGCCGCAACAAGACCGCCATCCTGCACAGCCCGCAGGTGCACCTGGAAGGCGAAAGCGCGGTGCTGATGGACCTCGCCGCCGTGTTGCAGGACCTGGAGCTGGACTGGGAATACGAGCTGTCGCGCTGGCTTGGTCCAGTGGCCACCCCATTGATCAGCGGGCACCTGCGCAGCCGCGCGCAGTGGTATCAACAGGGGTTTGCCAGCCTCAACCAGAACCTCGCCGAATACCTGAGCGAAGAAGCGCGCACCCTGGTCGGGGAGCGAGAAGCGCAGGCGCGCTTTCGTGAACTCGACAAGGCCAAAATCGACCTGGAACGCCTTGAGGCCCGCTTCGAGCGCCTGAGCCGTTCCCTTGATCCAAGCGATAACGCATGAAGCTGCTCGCCGTCCGCCGTTTGTTTCGTATCCAGCGCGTGGTCATGCGCTACCGCCTCGATGACCTGCTGTTCGCCTTGCCGCTGCCTTGGTTGTTGCTGGCGGTGCGCTATGTGCTGCCGTGGCGCTGGCTGCCGCGCAAAAAGCTCAAGCTGAGCCGTGGCGCGCGCCTGCGTCTGGCATTGCAGGACCTGGGACCGATCTTCATCAAGTTCGGGCAGATCCTCTCTACCCGCCGCGACCTGCTGCCCGAAGACATCGCCGACGAACTGATGCTGTTGCAGGACCGCGTACCGCCGTTCGACTCACAGCAGTCGATGGCGCTGATCGAAGCCCAGCTGGGCAAGAAGATCAGCGAAGTGTTCCGGCGTTTCGACGTCGAGCCGCTGGCCTCGGCCTCGGTCGCGCAAGTGCACGCCGCGCAGCTCAAGACCGGCGAAGAAGTGGTGGTGAAAGTGATTCGCCCGGGCCTCAAGCCGATCATCGGCCAGGACCTGGCATGGCTGTTCGTCCTCGCCCGCGCCGCCGAACGCTTCTCTGCCGATGCGCGCCTGCTGCACCCGGTGGACGTGGTTGCCGACTACGAAAAAACCATCTACGACGAGCTCGACCTGCTGCGCGAAGCGGCCAACGCCAGCCAGCTGCGACGCAATTTCGAAGGCTCGCAGTTGCTGTATGTGCCGCAAGTGTATTGGGACTGGTGCCGCCCCAAGGTGCTGGTGATGGAGCGCATCTACGGCCTTCAGGTCACCGACCTCGCTGCCCTGGCCGACCAGCGCACCGACATGAAAATGCTCGCCGAGCGCGGCGTGGAGATCTTCTTCACCCAGGTATTTCGCGACAGTTTCTTCCACGCCGACATGCACCCCGGCAATATCTTCGTCAGCACCGTCACCCCATGGAGCCCGCAGTACATTGCGATCGACTGCGGCATCGTCGGCAGCCTCACCCCGGAAGACCAGGACTACCTGGCGCGCAACCTGTTCGCCTTCTTCAAGCGCGACTACCGCCGCGTGGCGCAGTTGCACATCGACTCGGGCTGGGTGCCGGCGGAAACCAAGCTCAACGAATTCGAAGCGGCGATTCGCACGGTGTGCGAGCCGATCTTTGAAAAACCGTTAAAAGATATTTCCTTCGGTCAGGTGCTGATGCGCCTGTTCCAGACCGCGCGGCGCTTCAATATGGAAGTGCAGCCGCAGTTGGTCTTGCTGCAAAAAACCCTGCTCAACATCGAAGGCCTGGGCCGCCAGCTGTACCCGGACCTGGACCTGTGGAACACCGCCCAACCGTTCCTGGAACGCTGGATGCGCGAGCGCATGAGTCCGAAAACCATGATCGGCAACATGTACAGCCAGATGGAGCAACTGCCCCATCTGGCCAACATGACCCGTGACCTGCTGGAGCGCATGTCCCAGCCCCATGCCAAGGACCCGGAGCCGCCATGGCGCAAGCGCAAGGACGACTGGTTCCTGCGCCTGCTCGGTGCCGCGCACCTGGTGGGGGGCGTGATGCTCGCCATCGGCGGGCCGTTGAACGAGCTGGGCTTCTGGCCGGCCGGGGTCATGGTGGCCGTGGGTATCTATCTGATCGTGCGTCGATAGCCAATCCGGTTATACACTGTCGCAAATTGCCGGAGCCGAACATGAAAGACTGGCTGGACGAGATCAAGTGGGACAGTGACGGCCTGGTGCCGGCCATTGCCCAGGACTACAAGACCGGGCGCGTATTGATGATGGCCTGGATGAACCGCGAGGCCCTGAGCCTGACTGCCGCCGAGCAGCGCGCCATTTACTGGTCACGCTCGCGTGGCAAACTGTGGCGCAAGGGCGAAGAGTCCGGGCATGTGCAAACCCTGCACGAGCTGCGCCTGGACTGCGACGGCGACGTGGTGATCCTCAAGGTCGAGCAGATCGGCGGCATCGCCTGCCACACCGGGCGTCACAGCTGCTTCTACCGCGTGTTCGAGAACGGCGAGTGGAAAGTGGTGGAGCCGGTGCTCAAAGACCCGCACGCCATCTACTCGGCAGGACACTGAACATGAGCGATACCCTCAACCGTGTGGCCCAGGTGCTGGAAGCGCGCAAAGGCGCGGACGCCGACAGTTCCTATGTTGCCAGCCTCTATCACAAAGGCCTGAACAAGATTCTGGAGAAGCTCGGCGAAGAGTCCGTCGAGACGATCATTGCCGCCAAGGATGCGCAGATCAGCGGTGATTGCAGCGATGTCATCTATGAAACCGCAGACCTGTGGTTCCATAGCCTGGTCATGCTCGCCCAATTGGGGCAGCATCCACAGGCCGTGCTGGATGAACTGGACCGCCGCTTCGGCTTGTCCGGGCACGCCGAAAAGGCCTCGCGCCCGTCCGCTTGAATAACTAAGACTGGAGGATTTGCAGCATGGGCATTTTTGACTGGAAACACTGGATCGTCATTCTAGTGGTGGTGGTGTTGGTATTCGGTACCAAAAAACTCAAAAACCTCGGCACCGATGTCGGCGAGTCGATCAAGGGCTTTCGCAAGGCCATGAACGACGATGAAAAGCCCGCCGACCCTGTGGTCAATCCTGTGCCGCCGGCCCAACCCGTGCACCCGCAGGCCACCCAGCCGATCACCGAGCGTCGCACCTTCGACGTGCAGGCTGAGAAAGTCGAAGAGCCGACCCGCAAAGACCTGTGAGTACTGACTAATGTTTGGTATCAGCTTCTCTGAACTGCTCCTCGTCGGCCTGGTTGCCTTGCTGGTGCTGGGGCCGGAACGGTTGCCCGGTGCAGCACGCACGGCGGGCCTGTGGATCGGTCGCCTGAAACGCAGTTTCAATGCGATCAAACAGGAAGTTGAGCGGGAAATCGGCGCTGATGAAATCCGCCGCCAGTTGCACAACGAACACATCCTGTCGCTGGAGCAGGAGGCGCGCAAGATTCTGACGCCGGTGCAGGAGCCCGCCAAACCGGCGGAGCCTGCGGCCAACAGCATCGCACCGGTGGTTGAAAACCCGCCTGCGCCGCCGACCGTTCCCACAGAACCCGCGCCGGCGCCTGTTGCAGCGCCCGCTCCCCATGACCCTACATTGCCGCCGCGAGCCCCATGAGCGCTGATAAACCGGAAACCGACCAGCACATGCCGCTGGTCTCGCACCTCACCGAGCTGCGTACCCGCCTGCTGCGTTGCGTGGCGGCGATCTTCATCATCTTTGCCGGGCTGTTCGCCTTCACCCAGCAGATCTACACCTTCGTCTCCACGCCTCTGCGCCAGTACCTGCCGGTGGGCGCGACAATGATCGCCACCGATGTGTCGTCGCCGTTCCTCACGCCGTTGAAGCTGACCATGATGGTCTCGCTGTTCCTCGCGATCCCGGTCATCCTGCATCAGATCTGGGGCTTTATCGCGCCGGGCCTGTACAAGCACGAGAAGCGCATTGCGGTGCCGTTGCTGGTGTCGAGCATCCTGCTGTTCTACACCGGCATGGCGTTTGCGTACTTTCTGGTGTTCCCGCTGATCTTCAAGTTCTTCGCCGCCGCCACTCCGGCCGGGGTGGAAATGATGACCGACATCACCAGCTACCTCGACTTTGTAATGACGCTGTTCTTCGCCTTCGGCGTGGCTTTCGAGATCCCGGTGGCCGTGGTGCTGCTGGTGTGGATCGGTGTGGTCGACGTGAAGTACCTGAAGAAGATCCGCCCGTATGTGATCATCGGCTGCTTTGTGGTGGGCATGATCCTCACGCCGCCGGACATTTTCTCCCAGACCCTGCTGGCCGTGCCGATGTGGATGCTGTTCGAGATCGGCATCCTGTTCAGCGGCCTGATCCGCAAGCGCGGCGAACATCCGGACGACCAGCCCGCCGACGACGAACAGCCGCCAGCGACCCAGCCGTGAACCTGCTGCTGCTCGAGGAGGCCGACTTCATCGCGGCCGACCGCGTGGTGCTGCGTGACCGGCGCCTGGTGCACATGCAAGACGTCCACCGCGCCGCCGTTGGCGACAACCTGCGCGTTGGCCGCATCGGCGGGCTGATGGGCAACGCGCAACTGCTGCGCCTGGAAGCCGCCGAGGCAGAGCTGCACGTCAGCTTCGACCAGCCGCCGCCGGCCAAACTGCCGCTGACCCTGCTGCTGGCCCTGCCCCGCCCGAAGATGCTGCGCCGCGTGCTGCAAACCGTGGCGGCCATGGGTGTGCCGAGGGTGGTGCTGCTCAACAGCTATCGGGTGGAAAAAAGCTTTTGGCAGACGCCTTTCCTGGAGCCAGAGGCGGTACGTGAGCAGCTGATTCTCGGCCTGGAACAGTCCCGCGACACGGTACTGCCGCAGATCATCATCGAGAAGCGCTTCAAGCCGTTCGTCGAGGATCGCCTGCCGGCCATGACCGAAGGCACCCTCGGCCTGATCGGCCACCCCGGCGACTACCCGCCCTGCCCACGCGGCCTCGACGAGCCCGTCACGCTGGCCATCGGCCCCGAAGGCGGTTGGATCCCCTACGAGGTGGACCTGCTGACCAGGGCTGGCCTGCAACCGGTGCAACTGGGCGCGCGCATCCTGCGCGTCGAGACTGCCGTCACCGCCCTGCTCGCCCGCCTTTTCTGAAAAAACCCTGCGACAGCGGGTATGCACGGCTACAGAATCCCGAGCCCCTGCCGATAGCCCCTGAATAAGTCCAAGCCTTGTTCCAGGGGAGTTTGCAACATGTATCGTCAGTTAGCCGAAAAGCTGGGTAATGTCAGCGTCAAAACCAAGCTGGCCGTGGGTTTTGGCCTGGTATTGGTGCTGACATTAATGATCACCTTCACCGGCTGGACCAGCTTGGGCGATGTGATTGGTCGGGGTGACAAGCTGGGTTACATCTCCAGCCTCAACGGCGTGACCAAAGACCTGCGTCTGGCGCGCCTGGACTTCGAAATGCGCCGCGGCGAGCAAGGCACCGGCGCGGTCGACAGCCTGATCGCACAATTGGACGACGGCCTGAAAAAAGCCGCGCAGTTGATCGAGCAACCCGACGACAAGGCCCTGGTCGAACAGCAGCAGGAAGCCTTGAGCCAGTACAAAAAGGCCTTCGCCGCCATAGTCCAGGCCGGGCTCAAGCGTGAAGGCGCGCGCAGCAAGCTGGGCGATACTGCCGACAACGCCGTGGCCAAAATCAACGAGATCGAAGCCGCGCTGCTGCAAGGCGACAGCGTCAGCCAGTTCAACAGCGTGGTGAGCCTGAGCAAACTGATTCAGCAGGCACGCTTTCAGGTACGCGGCTACACCTACAGCGGCAAGGTCGAGGCCGAACAGCCCGCGCTGGACGCCATCGACAACGCGCTCAAGAAAGCCAGCGAACTCGAAGGCCAACTGCCGGCGCAGTACCTGACCAACCTGCAACAGGCCGGCGTGTCGCTGCAGGCCTACCGTGCCGCCGTCAGCCAGTACCGTGACTCCCAGACGGCCGCCGCCGCTGCGCTGAAGACCATCAACGCCCAGGGCGAGATCCTGATGGGGCACAGCGAAAAACTCACGGTTTCACAGACCGCCGTGCGCGACCGCGATGCCGCGCAAGCCAAATACCTGCTGCTACTGGCCGCTGCGCTGGCATTGATCGTGGGCCTGTTCGCCGCCTGGGCGATCACGCGCCAGATCATCATCCCGCTCAACCAGACCCTGCAGGTCGCCGAGCGCGTGGCCTCGGGCGATTTGAGCCACAACCTCGAGTCCGGCCGCAAGGACGAACTGGGCCAACTGCAACGGGCCATGCAAAGCATGACCCTGGGGCTGCGTGAGTTGATCGGCGGCATCAGCGACGGCGTGACCCAGATCGCCAGCGCGGCCGAGCAGTTGTCGGCGGTTACCGAACAGACCAGTGCAGGGGTCAACAGCCAGAAGGTCGAGACCGACCAGGTGGCCACCGCCATGAACGAAATGGCCGCCACCGTGCAGGAAGTGGCGCGCAACGCCGAAGAGGCTTCGGAAGCCGCTGTGGCCGCCGACCAACAGGCCCGTGAAGGCGACAAGGTGGTAGCGCAAGCCATCGCCCAGATCGAACGCCTGGCCGCCGAGGTGGGCAGTTCCACCGAGGCCATGGGCCATCTGCAGCGCGAAAGCGACAAGATCGGCAGCGTGCTCGACGTGATCAAATCCGTGGCCCAGCAGACCAACCTGCTCGCGCTCAACGCCGCCATCGAGGCCGCGCGGGCGGGCGAGGCCGGACGCGGTTTTGCCGTGGTCGCCGACGAAGTGCGCAGCCTGGCGCAGCGTACCCAGAAGTCCACCGAGGAGATCGCCGAGCTGATCGTCGGCCTGCAGAGCGGCACCCAGCAGGTGGCAACCATCATGGACAACAGCCGTGGTCTGACCGACAGCAGCGTCGAGCTGACCCGTCGCGCCGGCACTGCGCTGTCGAGCATCACGCTGACGGTGTCGACCATCCAGGCGATGAACTCGCAGATCGCCACCGCCGCCGAGCAGCAAAGCGCCGTGGCTGAAGAGATCAACCGCAGCGTGCTGAACGTGCGCGACATCTCGGAGCAGACCGCTGCGGCCAGCGAAGAAACCGCCGCTTCGAGCACCGAACTGGCACGCCTGGGCACCCATCTGCAAGCATTGGTCAGCCGCTTCCGGGTCTGACGCACTTGCCTGTGCGGCGACCGGATCTCGGTCGCCGCCGGCCACCTCTGAAATTTCCTACGCGTTTATCAGGCCCGCCTGACCATCAATGGGGCTAGCGTTTAACCACGCCGGTTACGTTCCCGTTGGAGGTCGATCATGCTTCGTCGAATGACTCATCTGCTGGGTGACCTGAGTGTCACCTTCAAACTGATCCTGGGGTTTTCCCTGGTACTCGCCCTGAGCCTCGTGATTGCCACGACGGGCTGGCAAGCCCTGGAGGCGTCTCTCTACCGCTCGCAGACGCTAACGCTGCTGTCGCAACTGGCGGTGGCCGGTGAAGAATTGCGCGCGGACCGCATTGTTTACCGAACCCTGAACGATGCCGACAGCCTCAACAAGTTGGGCACCGGCATGCAGAAAGTCGATGACCTGCTGAGGCAGCTTCCCAGCCGACTCAAGGCGCCCAAGGCGGCCGAGTACCAGCAGGAGATTACCCGTATTTCCGGCACCTTCAAAACCCGCCTCAAGGAGGTGCCGGCACTGGTTGAGCAGCGCGAGACCGCCCGCGCGAAGCTCAAGGAAAATTCCACGCAGACCGGCGACGTGCTGACGCAACTGGCCAGCGACCTGCCCGATCAGGACGATCAAAAAGCCCTGGATGCCGTGGAAGACCTGCGTCAGGCCATCGAACAGGCCGACGACCGTGCGCAAAGCCCGGCCTGGGCCGCCAGCTCACTGGAGACCTACGCGCAATCGGTCAGCGATGCCGAACGCGACCTGGAACAGGCTCAGGCCGCCGTGGCGAAGTTGCCGGTCAACAGCAACCTGTTGAACACCACCGTGCTGGGCATCCGCACCCATCTCACACGGCTCAAGGACACGCAACTGAGCACCGAAGCCCGGCAAAACCAGTTGGAGCAGCTGCTGGACCAATTGCTCGCGCAAAGTGATCTGCTAAGCCAGGACCAGACCCAGCGCCGCGACGGCGAGGCCGAGCAGGCGCGCACCCATACCTTGCTCATCACCGCTGCCGCCTTGCTGTTCGGCGCGCTGGCGGCGTGGCTGATTGCCGGGCAAATCGTCAAGCCGTTGCGCAAGGCACTGTCGATGGCCAACCGCATTGCCCAGGGCGACCTCAGCGACGACCTGCAAACCCGACGCAAGGATGAGCTGGGGCAGTTGCAACGCAGCATGAACCAGATGACGGCGAATTTACGCGGGCTGATTGGCAACATCAGCGACAACGCACGACAAGTCGCCAGCGCGGCCGAGGAGCTGTCCACGGTCACCGAACAAACACGCGCCGGGGTGAACCATCAGCGCGCGGAAACCGAGCAGGTGGCGACCGCCATGAACCAGATGCTGGCGACTGCCCAGGAGGTCGCGCGGCATGCCGAACAGGCTTCAATTGCTGCCAGTGCAGCCAATCAACAGACCGAAATCGGCGATCAGGTGGTGACCGATGTCGTGGCGCAAATCGAACACCTGGCCCATGAAATGGCGCGCTCAAGCCAGGCCATGCTGGCGCTGCAACGGGAAAGCCAGAAAATCGGCAGCGTGCTGGACGTGATCAAGTCCGTCTCGCAGCAGACCAACCTGCTGGCGCTCAACGCCGCCATTGAAGCGGCACGCGCCGGCCAAGCCGGTCAGGGGTTTGCGGTGGTGGCCGACGAAGTCCGCACACTGGCCCGGCGCACCCAGCAGTCCGCCGAGGAAATCGAAGGGCTGATCAGCGGCCTGCACAGTGGCACGCAACAAGTGGCCGACATCATGGACCACAGCCGCACCCTCACCGACAGCAGCGTCGGCCTGGCGCGCAACGCTGGCGATGCGCTGACGGAGATTGCCCGCACCGTCGCGGTTATCCAGGACATGAATCCGCAGATTGCGGCAGCGGCCGAACAGCAGAGCGCGGTGGCCGAAGAGATCAATCGCAGCGTGTTGAAAGTGCGCGACGCTTCGGAGCAGACCGCCACCGCCAGCGAACAGACGGCAGCGGCGAGTGTTGAACTGGCACGGCTGGGCGTGAGCCTGCAGCAGTGCGTCGAGCAGTTCAAGGTCTGACCGCTACAGGACCTGACGCAGAAACGCCTGGGCACGCGGGTCCCTGGGCGCGGCGAAGAATTCGGCCGGGGCCGCGTCTTCGAGCAACTTGCCGTGGTCGAAGAACAGCACCCGGTCCGCCACTTCACGGGCAAAACCCATTTCGTGGGTGACGCAGACCATGGTCATGCCTTCCAGGGCCAGGGTCTTCATCACGTCCAGCACTTCGCCGACCATTTCCGGGTCCAGCGCCGAGGTGGGCTCGTCGAACAGCATCACCTTGGGCTCCATGGCCAGGGCGCGGGCAATCGCCACCCGCTGTTGCTGCCCGCCGGAGAGGCGTGAGGGAAACTCATTGGCTTTCTGCGCAATGCCGACCTTTTCCAGCAGCGCCAGGGCCTTGGCTTCGCGCTCCTTTTTACCGCGCTTGCGCACCACTTTTTGCGCCAGGCAGAGGTTTTCCAGCACGGTCATGTGGGGGAACAGGTTGAAGTGCTGGAACACCATACCGACCTCGCGGCGGTAGGCGTTCACATCGGTCTTGGGGTCGGCCAGTTGCAGGCCGTCAATGCTCACCGAGCCCGAGTCGAAGACTTCCAGGCCGTTAAGGCAGCGCAGGAAGGTGGACTTGCCGGAACCGGACGGACCGATCACTACCAGCACCTCGCCCCTGGCCACCTGGGTGGTGACGTGATCGACCGCACGCACCACCTGCCCACGGGTATCAAAGACTTTTACCAGATCGCGGACTTCAATCACTTTGCGCGAGCCTCCGCTCAAGCCGGCTGGCCATTTTCGACAGCGGCAGGTTGATCAGCAGGTACAGGCCTGCGACGCAGAACAGGATTTCAAACGGCGAAAACGAGGTGGTGATCACCTCACGGCCGCTTTTGAGCAGTTCGGTGATGGCGATGACCGAGACCAGCGACGTGTCTTTCACCAGGCTGATAAATTGTCCGGCCAGAGGCGGCAGTACGCGCTTGAAGGCCTGCGGCAGTACCACGTGACGCATCGACTGGCTGGCACTCAGGCCCAGGGAACGCGCGGCCTCGTCCTGGCCACGGGTGATGGACTGCACGCCGGCCCGCACGATTTCCGCTACATAGGCGCCGGTGAACAACGACAGTGCGGCGATCCCGGCGAACTCCCGGGACAGGTTGAGCACGGTGCCGATGAAGAAATAGAAGATGAAGATCTGCACCAGCAGCGGCGTGCCACGCACCAGTTCGACGTAGAGCGTCGACAGGTCGCGCAAGGTGGGGTTGCTGGACAGTCGGCACAGGCCGGTCGCCAGGCCAATCGCCAACCCGAGGACCCCGGAGACCACCGACAGCCACAAGGTTGTCCACAAGCCCCACATCAGCGGGCCGAGTGCCCAATGGCGGTTCACCCCAATCACATCGCCTTCGGCCACATCATCGCCGCGCGCCACTTGCAGGCTGTTGTCTGCCACGCTCACGCGTTGCTCGGCGCCGGCGTCATTGCGCAGGGTCACTTCAGCGATGTCGCCCTTGCGCACCAGGTCGATAACGGTGGAGATGTCGGCAGCGCGCTGGGCTTCTTCGGCCTGATAGGCGAAGTACTGCGGCACGCGGTTCCAGCGCCACTCGTAGGCCATCAGCGAGGTGGCGTAATACAACGCGCCAGCCAGGCCGACCAGCACGACCACGGTCAACAGGTGCCAGGGCCATTGGGCTTTTTTCTGTTTCATTTCACTTTCCGAAAGATTTTTCGCCTGTGATGCCGTCTTCGCGAGCAAGCCCGCTCCCACCGTTGGAGTGCGTTCCAAGTGTGGCAGCGGGCTTGCTCGCGAAGGCCGCGACGCGGTGCTCAGCCAGGCTTATTCCATGTCCTTGAGCCACTCGGCGCTCTTGAACCACTTGTCATGGATGCGATCGTAGGTGCCGTCGTTGCGGATCTGGTGCAGAAAATTGTTGATGTAGTTGAGACTGTCGTAGTCGCCCTTCTTCAGGCCGAACGCCAGGGGTTCAAAGGTGAAGGGTTCGTCAAGGAACACCAGCTTGCCGTTGCCGACCTTTTTCTCGGCGACCACGTTGTACGGTGCGTCGTAGACGAACGCGTCGGCCTTGCCATTGACCACGTCCAGCACGCCTTCCTGTTCGTTGTCGTAGCCGTGGTACTTGGCTTTGGCGATCAGCTTTTTGGCGACCATCTCACCGGTGGTGCCGAGCTTGGAGGTCAGGCGGTACTTCTCGTCGTTGAGGTCTTTGTAGGACTTGATGGTGCCTTCCAGCTCCTTGCGAATCAGCAGCGTCTGGCCGACCACGATGAAGGGTTCGCTGAAGTTCAGGCGCAGGTTGCGCTCCTGGGTCAGGGTCATGCCGCTGCCGATCATGTCGAACTTGCCGGTGAGGAAGGCCGGGATGATGCCGTCGTAGCCGGTGGACACCAGCTCCAGCTTGACGCCCATGGACTTGGCCATGGCCTTGAGGATATCGACTTCGAAACCGATGATTTCACCGCGCTTGTCGGTCATTTCGAACGGCATGTAGGTCGGGTCCATGCCGACCTTGAGCGTGCCGCGCTTGACCGCATCATCGATGGCGCCGGCCTGGGCCGCCGTGGCGGCTACCAGCGCAGTGACGCCGAGCATCAGCATCGACAGATACTTTTTCATCATCAAGTCCCCTGAACCATTCTTGTAAGGTCGGCGCGCAAAAAGGGCTGCACCATTTCGGGGTGCGATCCTAACTCACTCGCTGCCTGTCACAAAGGTTTCACGGGTAAATCTTGTCGGCGTCATGACCTTCACTCGACGTCCGCCATCCAGTCAGTGTCCTTGAACCACTTGTCGTGCAGGTGATCGTAGGTGCCGTCCTGGGCCACCTGATTGAGAAAGTGGTTGATCCAGTTGACGCTGTCGTAATCGCCCTTTTTGAGGCCGAACGCCAGCGGCTCAAAGGTGAAGGGCTGCTCCAGGGCCAGCAACGTGGCGTTTTCCGGACGCGCCATGGCAATCAGGTTGTAGGGCGCATCGTGAATGAACGCATCGGCCTTGCCCTCCACCACCTGCCGCACACCTTCCTCGGGGGTGACGAAACTGCTGAACCGGGGCGTGCGCAAAAAACGTCGCGCGGCAGCCTCGCCGGTGGTGCCCTGATTGACAGCGATGTGATAACCCGCCTCGTCGAGGTCTTCGATGCTGGACACCTTGCCGGCCAGGCGCGGATGCAGCAACACGGTCTGGCCCACCACGATAAAGGAGTCGCTGAAGTTGAGCGCGAGGTTGCGCTCCTGGGTGACGGTCATGCCGCTGCCGATGAGGTCGAATTTCTTCGCCATCAGCCCCGGCACCAACTCTGTATACGGCACCACGACCAGCTCCAGCTCGACACCCAGGGCTCGGCTCATGGTGCGCAGCAGGTCGATCTCGAAACCGACAATGCGTCCCTGCCTGTCCTTCATTTCGAAAGGGGTGTAAGTGGGCGTGGTGCCTACTTTGAGCACGCCACGGCGCACCGCGTCGTCCAGCGCACCAGCCGCCGACACGCCGGCGTGCGTCAATGCGACAGCGCCGATCAGCAGTGCCGAACAAAACCTTTTGATCATGAGTGCCCCGTGGCGCATTGAATGTGGGGGGCGATGCTACCCCAGCCACAGGCGCCGCAATACGTCTCGAACAAAGGTCTTTTGTTTCGAAATAACAAGGGGTTAATGCTTAAAGGAAGAAGCCGGAAACGCTGTAGGATCCGCGCTGGAAACGCCCCCGAGAAGAACCCTCGGGGGCGTCTGAATCAGGCCGGTTGGGCCCGCGACACTTGTGGCTGCAGTGGCAGCAAAGGCGCGTGCGGATCAGCCTTGATCGAGGCACGCCAGGCGTCAAGCCACTCGGCATGCCCTTCGCTCCATACCTGTTCATGCAGGCGAGCCAGGGCGACCGGGTCGCTGAGCAAGGCCACACGCTCGGCGTTGGTCAGGCCGGCAGGGCCGACTTTCAACGCATGGCGCACACGCTCGACGCGCAGGTACTCGATCGGCTCCGCTTCACGGTGCCGCGAGGTCGCCAGGGCACAGGCCAGGGCGTTCTGCTGCGGGTCGACCACCGAACGCACGAACCCGTCATTGAGGGCGTGCCAGCGGTTTTCGTGGGTGTACTTCTCGGTCGACAGCAGCGCCTGCGGCGGGTTGTATTCCTCTGGGATGAGGAACAGGCTCTCGTCGCGGGATTTGAGACCCAGGTTGACCCGGCTGGATATCACCGACACCGGAATCGACAGCATCAGCGACCCGACAATCGGCACCAGCCACCACAGGAAGCTTGGGTTCAACCACACCACCAGCAGTGCCCACAGGAAGCCGAGCACGGTTTGCGGACCGTGGCGCTTGACCGCTTCGCTCCAGGGTGTGGAGTCGTCGTCACGCTGCGGCGAATTCCAGGTCGCAGCCCAGCCGAGGAACGCGGCGAGCACGAAGCGGGTGTGGAAGATCATGCGCACCGGCGCCAGCAGCATGGAGAACAGCATCTCCAGCAGCATCGACAGGGTCACCTTGAACTTGCCACCGAACTCTTTCGCGCCCTTGGCCCAGATCAGGATGATGCTCAGCAGTTTAGGCAGGAACAGCAGCACGATGGTGGTGGAGAACAGCGCCACCGCCTTGTCCGGATGCCATTGCGGCCACAGCGGATACAACTGGCGCGGCGCCATGAAGTATTGCGGCTCCATCAGCGTGTTTACCGCCAGCAACGCGGTGGACAGCACCAGGAACAGGAACCACAGCGGCGCCGACAGGTAAGACATCACGCCGGTGAGGAATACCGCACGGTGCACCGGGTGCATGCCCTTGACCAGAAACAGGCGGAAGTTCATCAGGTTGCCGTGGCACCAGCGACGGTCACGCTTGAGTTCGTCGAGCAGGTTAGGCGGCAGTTCTTCGTAGCTGCCCGGCAGGTCGTAGGCAATCCACACGCCCCAACCGGCACGGCGCATCAGCGCGGCTTCAACGAAGTCGTGAGACAGAATGGAACCGGCGAACGCGCCTTTGCCCGGCAATGGCGCCAGGGCGCAATGCTCGATAAACGGCTTCATGCGGATGATCGCGTTGTGACCCCAGTAGTGGGATTCACCCAACTGCCAGAAGTGCAGGCCGGCGGTGAACAGCGGGCCATAAACACGGGTAGCGAACTGCTGCATGCGCGCATACAGGGTGTCCATGCCCGACGCACGCGGCGCGGTCTGGATAATCCCGGCATCCGGCGTGGCTTCCATCAGGCGCACCAGGCTGGTCAGGCATTCGCCGCTCATCACGCTGTCGGCGTCGAGCACCACCATGTACTTGTATTCACCGCCCCAGCGACGGCAGAAGTCGTCGAGGTTGCCGCTCTTGCGCTTGACGCGACGACGACGACGGCGATAGAAAATCTTGCCGAAACCGCCGGCTTCGCGGCACACGTCGAGCCAGGCTTGCTGTTCGGCGATGCAGATGTCGGCTTCGTTACTGTCGCTGAGCACGAAGAAGTCGAAGCGATCCAGGTCACCGGTGGCGGCCACCGATTCGAACGTGGCGCGCAAACCCGCGAATACACGCGGCACGTCTTCGTTGCAGATCGGCATCACCAGCGCAGTGCGGGCGTCTTTCGGAATGGGCTCGTCGCCGGCGCTTTTACCGGAGATCCGGTATTTGTCGTGGCCGGTCAGCAATTCGAGGAAGCCCATCAACGCGGTCCAGAAACCCGCCGACACCCAGCAGAACAGAATCCCGAACATGATCAGGATGCTGGTTTGCAAGGCGTAAGGCAGGACCTGGGTGGCGGTTTGCAGCAGGGTCTGGTTGCGGATCTCGTCGAAGTCGACCAGCGACCAGCCCTGGTACGGCATGATGCCTTTCATGTACCAGCCGGCCACGATGGTCTGGCCGAGCATCAGCACCAGCAGGATATAGCGGCGGATCGAACCCACGGTACGCCAGCGCGCGGCCGGCAATACGCGCTCGTCCTTGGGTGGCGCGGGCGGGTTGGAGCGACCGGTGATACGGCGCCAGCCGCGCACCAGGATATTGGTGCGCCATGGCTCCGGCACGACCTTGGTGCGCCGGATCGGCGGCGTGGCCTTGAGGCACACGCGACCGCTGGCATCGAGCGCGAGCATTTCCGCGTCCTGCAGCTCTTCGGCGCTGTTGAGCGTCAGGCGCCGGCCAACCGACGCCTGGGCGGCGTCGACCGGTGCGTCGAAGGTGGCGGACGACAGGCGTTCGTGCAGCTCGCTGAAGGATGAGCAACCGGCCAGTTCGGCCCGTTGCTCAGCGGTCATCGGCAGGTGCGCCAGGTACTCGGACAACGTCTCTGGCTTGGCTTGAGAATTACTCATCGGCTGGCAACTGGTAGCTCCAGGTCTCGCTCAGGACTTGTTCGGTCTTGATCGGCTCTGGTGTGACTGGGGCGGCGTCCGGCTGCTTGGCTTCCTTGTCTTTCGCTTCCTTGGCGTCCTTTTTAGCCTGTTTTTCGTGTTGCTTGGCCAGCACTTTGTCAGCCTTGAGCACGTGACTGGTGTCCTGCTCGGGGGCAGGCGGGGCAACATCCTGCACCAGTGCGGCACGCATTTCGGTCGGCTTGCCTGCGTCCTTGATCTTCATGCGCAGGGTCAAACGCCAGCCTTTGGTGTGCTCGTTGTAGCGCACGCTGTTTTCAACCAGTTCGGCGTTGTCGCCAACGCTCACCTGGCTGCGCACCGGAGCATCGGGCGGCAGGTTCTTCAGGGACGGACCCTCGAAGTCCACCAGGTAGGCCACGGTGCCATCCGGCTGACGGATCAGGTTGGACTGCTTGACGTCGCCGGTCGAACGCAAGGTCTGCTTGACCCAGGCGCTGTCGGTCGGGTGCAGGGCTTTTTCGTCCATGGTCCAGTGCAGGCGATAGGAAACGTCCAGCGGCTCGCCGACTTTCGGCAGCTCGGCCGGGCTCCAGAACGCAACGATGTTGTCGTTGGTCTCGTCAGCGGTCGGGATCTCTACCAGGTCGACGGTGCCTTTGCCCCAGTCGCCTTCAGGCTCGATCCAGGCGCTTGGGCGCTTGTCATAGTTGTCGTCGAGGTCTTCATAGTGGCTGAAGTCGCGGCCACGTTGCAGCAGGCCGAAACCACGCGGGTTCTCGACGCCGAAGTTGCTGACCGACAAGTGTTTTGGATTGTTCAGCGGGCGCCAGATCCACTCGCCGTTGCCGGCATGGATCGACAGGCCGCTGGAATCATGCAGCTCGCGGCGGTAGTTGAGCACCTTGGACGGCTGATTGGCACCGAACAGGAACATGCTGGTCAACGGCGCAACGCCGAGCTTGCTGACCTTGTCACGCAGGAACATCTGCGATTTGACGTCGACAATGGTGTCGCTGCCAGGGCGCAGAGTCAGGCGGTAAGCGCCGGTGGCGCGTGGCGAGTCGAGCAGCGCATAGATGACCAGTTGTTTTTCACCGGGCTTGGGGCGTTCGACCCAGAATTCGGTGAAGCGCGGGAACTCTTCGCCGGACGGCAGGGCAGTATCGATCGCCATGCCACGCGCGGACAGGCCGTAGGTCTGGCCCTTGCCGACGACGCGGAAATAGCTCGCGCCGAGCATGGTCATGATTTCGTCTTGCTTGTCGTTCTGGTTGATCGGGTACAGCACACGGAAACCGGCGTAACCCAGTTGTTCGGTGGCCTTGGGATCAAACTTGACGTCGCCGAAATCGAAGCGCGTCGGGTCGTATTTGATTTCCTGAACGCTGTCGGCGGTCACTTCGTTGATCTTCACCGGTGTATCGAAGTGCATACCCTGGTGATAGAAGGACAGCTTGAACGGGGTGTTCTGATCGGCCCATTCGGCTTTCTCGTTGCGGAAACGAATTTTCTGGTAGTCCGCAAATTTCATTTCACGGAATTCGTTCGGCAGATTGCTGCGCGGAGCTTCGTATTTCTGCCCAGCCAGCTCTTTAGCCTTGGCCGACACATCGTCCAGACTGAATGCCCACAGTTGACCCGCGCCGAACAGGCAAAACAGGGCAGAGCCCGTTACCAGTGCGTTTCGTAACCGTTTGGCAGACAATTTTGGTGCATTACAGGGACTAACAATCACGAGCAACCCTCGCCGAAAACAGATCAAAAAACCAACGGCCAGCTATCTAAATGCCAGGTTGGCGAGCATTGTTCCGACTCCCATGGGGCAAAATGATTCCCCGCTGGTGGTCAGACAAGTCTCTACCTAAGTCAAAATTGGACCAAACCACGCTGATCCCCGTAGCGCGCGATTATCTAGTAGCCCGCGAGACAACGCATCAGGGACAACAAAGTATTTATAGCGAAACCCCACGATTTTTGGCCTTGAAGTCGTTTTTAGTACATTCACGTCTGTAACAGGAAGGTCACAGGGCCATCATTGACCAGATGCACCTGCATATCGGCGCCGAAACGCCCTGAAGCCACCCTGCCATGCAATTGTTGCGCTTGTAACAACAAGTGATCAAAAAGCGCCGCGCCCAGGGCAGGCGGTGCCGCCGTGGTGAAGCTTGGCCGCAACCCGCTTTTGGTATCCGCCGCCAGGGTGAACTGCGACACCAGCAGCAAGCCGCCGTCAACGTCCTTCAACGACAGGTTCATCTTGCCCTCGTCGTCGCTGAACACCCTGTAGTTAAGCAGCTTGTGCAGCAATTTGTCGGCGCTTTGCGGCGTATCTGAAGGCTCGACCGCCACCAGCACCAGCAAACCCTGGTCAATGGCCCCTACGACTTCACCGGCCACTTCGACCCGGGCGCCACGCACCCGTTGCAGCAGCCCTTTCATGCTTCTTCTGGCGGCAGATCAAGCAGGCGCCGTGCCATCTCGCCGGTCGCGCGCACCAGAGCATCGGTGATGCCGGGCTCGGAGGCCGCATGCCCGGCTTCGCGGATCACTTGCAGCTCGCTGTTGGGCCAGGCCTGATGCAGCTCCCAGGCGTTATCCAGCGGGCAGATCATGTCGTAGCGACCGTGAATGATGACGCCAGGCAGATGGGCGATCTTGTGCATGTCGCGAATCAGCTGGTTGGGTTCCAGGAAGGAATTGTTGGTGAAATAGTGACATTCGATACGCGCGATGGACAGCGCCCGCTGCGGCTCGGAGAACCGCTCCACATGTTGTGGGCTCGGGCACAGGCCGAGCATGCGCCCTTCCCAGCCGGACCAGGCCTTGGCCGCGTGCATCTGGGCGATCTGGTCGTTGCCGGTAAGGCGCTTGTGGTAGGCCGCAATCATGTCGTGGCGCTCGTCCGCCGGGATCGGCGCGAGGTAGTCCTGCCAGTAGTCGGGGAACAGGCGGCTGGCGCCTTCCTGGTAAAACCAGTGAATGTCCTGCGGGCGCGCCAGGAAAATGCCGCGAACGATCAGCCCATGCACGCGCTCGGGGTGGGTCTGGGCGTAGGCCAGCGACAACGTCGAGCCCCAGGAACCGCCGAACAGCACCCATTTGTCGATGCCCAGGTGCTCGCGGATGCGCTCAAGGTCGGCGACCAGGTCCCAGGTGGTGTTGTTTTCCAGGCTCGCGCGGGGGGTGGAGCGCCCGCAGCCGCGCTGGTCGAAGGTGACGATGCGGTACAGGTTCGGATCGAAATAGCAGCGGCTCTGCGCATCGCAACCGGAGCCCGGGCCGCCGTGAATGAACACCACAGGCAAGCCTTCGGGGGAGCCACTTTCATCGACATACAAGGTATGGGTGTCATCGACGGCCAGATCGTGCCGGGCGTAGGGTTTGATCTGCGGGTACCAAGTCTGCATTGCGCGCTCCGTAGGGGGTCGGGTTCATCCCTGGGGGGACGTCTTTTATTTTGCCGTCTGGCACTATAAACCCGAATTGTGCAATGAGCATGTCCTTGAGCAGGCAACGCTGTGAATACCCTGCAATCTGGGGCACTTAGCGCTGCCACGGCGCAAACTGGAGCCTCTGTGGCGAGCGGGCTTGCCCCGCGTTGGGGTGCGAAGCGCCCCCTATCAAGGAAAACGCGGTGTACCTGACCCTTCGCAGAGCATGGTTTCAGGGCTGCTGCGCAGCCCAACGCGGGACAAGCCCGCTCGCCACAGGGATGTGGTTACCTGAAAGTCAACGTTAGCGGGCTTTCTCCCTTCCACAGGCGTTCTGTGTTGTGTCTATGCATAGCGCGCCTGACCCCAGGCCAGCATCTGCTCAAGCAACTGCCTGAGCACCACCCGCGTCGGTTCCGCCAGGTCAGGGCGATAGCGGAACGGTTCAACCTCTTCCATATAAGCGCTCTGGCACAGCTCCAGTTGCACCGCGTGGATATCCTGCGCCGGGTCGCCGTAATACCGGGTGATATGCCCGCCCTTGAAACGCCCGTTCAGCACGTGGCTGTATTGCGGATGCCTGGCGCAGATGGCTTCCAGCTGGCTGGCCAGTTCGGGGTCGCAGGCGGCGCCGTTGAAGGTGCCGAGGTTGAAGTCCGGGAGTTTGCCGTCGAACAGGTGCGGGATCACCGAGCGGATCGAGTGCGCATCGAACAGCAGCGCGTAGCCGAACTCGGCCTTGAGTCGTACCAGTTCCTCTTGCAGCGCGCGGTGATACGGCCCCCAGATCTTTTGCAGGTAGCTGGCGCGCTCTGCCTCGCTCGGCTCCAGGCCTTCACGGAACAATGGCACGCCATCGAACAATGTTGCCGGATACAGCCCGGTGGTAGCGCCGGCGTAGAGCGGCTTGTCGTCCGACGGCCGGTTCAGATCGATGACAAACCGCGAGTACTCCGCCGAGAGGGTGCTGGCTCCCAACGCCTCGGCAAAGTCGTACAGCGTGGGGATGTGCCAGTCGGTGTCCGGCAGGCTTTGTGCCTCGGGAATCAGCCCCGCCTCGACGGCGGGCGTGAGACGCAGGCCGACGTGGGGCATGCTGATCAGCAGCGGCGTGCGGCCTTGTTTGAAGTTCAGAACCTTATCCACAGCAATGCTCCTTACACAGTGACGTCGACGCCGTGGCGCACCACGCGTTTGTCCAGGTCGCCGCCCAGCCAGTAGGCCAGGTCGGCGGGGCGATCAATCTGCCAGGCGACAAAATCGGCGACCTTGCCCACTTCCAGTGAACCATGGGTGTCGCCCATGCCCAGCGCGGTGGCCGCATGCCGGGTGGCGCCGGCCAGGGCTTCTTCGGGCGTCATGCGGAACAGGGTGCACGCCATATTCAGCATCAGGCGCACCGACAGTGCCGGCGAGGTCCCGGGGTTGAGGTCGCTGGCGATGGCGATTTTCACGCCGTGTTTGCGCAGGGCGTCCATCGGCGGCAGCTGGGTTTCGCGCAGGAAGTAGAACGCGCCCGGCAGCAATACCGCGACAGTGCCAGAGGCGGCCATGGCGAGGGCGTCTTCCTCGGTCATGAACTCCAGATGATCGGCCGACAGCGCGTGGTAGCGTGCCGCCAGGCTGGAGCCGTGCAGCGACGACAATTGCTCGGCGTGCAGCTTCACCGGTAAGCCAAGCTGCCGGGCAACCTTGAACACGCGCTCCACCTGCTCGGTGGAAAACGCCAGGTACTCGCAGAACGCGTCGACCGCATCCACCAGCCCCTCTGCCGCCAGGGCCGGCAGCATCTCGTTGCAGATGTGCTCGATGTAATCGTCGGCACGGTCCTTGTACTCCGGCGGCAGTGCGTGTGCGGCCAGGCACGTGGCGCGCACGCTCACCGGCAGCGCGTCACCGAGGCGACGGGCCACGCGCAGCATCTTGCGTTCGTTGGCCAGGTCCAGGCCGTAGCCGGACTTGATCTCCACCGTGGTCACGCCGTCTCTCAACAGGCTGCGCAGACGCTTGTGGGCGCTGGCGAACAGCTCGTCTTCGCTGGCGGCACGCGTGGCGCGCACGGTGCTGGCAATGCCGCCGCCCTGAGCGGCGATCTCGGCATAGCTCACGCCCTGAAGGCGCTGCTCGAATTCGCCGCTGCGGTTGCCGCCGAACACGGTGTGGGTATGGCAGTCGATCAGCCCGGGGGTGACCCAGGCGCCTCGCAGGTCATGCACCTGAGCGTAGTCCGCCGCCGGCAACTGGCTGCGCGGGCCGATCCATTCGATCAGCGAATCGGCGGTGACCAGCGCGGCATCCTCGATGATCGAGTAGGTGCCGTCAGCCATGGTTGCGACGTGACAGTGTTGCCAAAGGGTTTTCATCCAACCTCCTCGTTACAGGCTCGGCAGCAACTGCGCCGGCACCAGCTCGTTCAGGCAGCGACCGGCAAGCAGTTCGCTGGCGGCGATGATGTCCGGGGCGAAGAAGCGGTCCTTGTCGTAGAACGCCACTTTATCGCGCAGCAAGCCTCGGGCCTGTTCAAGTACCGGCGAGGTGTTGAGGCCGTCGCGCAGGTCCAGGCCCTGGCAGGCTGCCAGCCATTCCACGGCGAGGATGCCTCGGGTGTTCTCGGCCATTTCCCACAGACGCTTGCCGGCGGCCGGGGCCATCGATACGTGATCTTCCTGGTTGGCGGAGGTGGGCAGGCTGTCGACACTGTGGGGATGAGCGAGGGCTTTGTTCTCGCTGGCCAGCGCGGCGGCTGTGACCTGAGCGATCATAAAGCCTGAGTTGACCCCGCCATTGCCCACCAGAAACGGCGGCAATTGCGACATGTGCTTGTCCATCATCAGCGAGATGCGCCGTTCGCTCAGCGCGCCGATCTCAGCCAGCGCCAGCGCCATGTTGTCGGCGGCCATCGCCACCGGCTCGGCGTGGAAGTTGCCGCCGGAGATCACATCACCTTCGACGGCGAACACCAGCGGGTTGTCCGACACCGCGTTGGCTTCGACCGCCAGCACCTCGGCCGCCTGGCGCAACTGGGTCAGGCAGGCGCCCATCACTTGCGGCTGGCAGCGCAGGGAATAAGGGTCCTGCACCTTGTCGCAGTTCTGGTGCGACTGCGACACCTGGCTGCTGTCACCGAGCAGCGTTCGGTAAGCCGCCGCCGCATCGATCTGCCCACGCTGGCCGCGCGCGGCGTGGATTCGCGCGTCGAACGGTGAGCGCGAGCCCAGTACCGCTTCAACCGTGAGGCTGCCGCAGACAAGCGCGCCGGCAAACAGGTCTTCGCCTTCGAACAGCCCGCGCAAGGCGTAGGCGGTGGACACCTGGGTGCCGTTGAGCAGCGCCAGGCCTTCCTTGGCGGCGAGGGTCAGCGGCGTGAGGCCGGCGATTTTCAGCGCGTCCACGGCCGTCAGCCATTCGCCTTTGTAGCGCGCCTTGCCCTCGCCCAGCAGCACCAGGGACATGTGCGCCAGGGGCGCGAGGTCGCCGGAGGCACCCACCGAACCCTTGAGCGGAATGTGCGGGTAGACCTCGGCGTTGATCAGCGCGATCAGCGCGTCGATCACCTGGCGACGGATCCCGGAAAACCCGCGGCTCAGGCTGTTGACCTTGAGCACCATGACCAGCCGCACCAGCGCGTCGCTGATGGGTTCGCCGACGCCGGCGGCGTGGGACAGCACCAGCGAGCGCTGCAGGTTTTCCAGGTCTTCGCTGGCGATGCGGGTCGAGGCCAGCAGGCCGAACCCGGTGTTGATGCCGTAGGCGGTGCGGTTCTCGGCGAGAATCTGTTCCACGCAGGCGACGCTGGCTTCGATCTGGTTCGATGCACTGTCATCCAGGCTGAGGGTGACCGACTGCTGGTAGACGGTGCGCAGTTGGGCAAGGCTCAGTTGGCCTGGAATCAGGTTGAGTGCAGTCACGTTCATGCTCCTTGTGAATTATTTTTTGATTTCAATGCAAATTCGGTAATGCAGTGTCGGTGAGCACCCTGGCGGCGGCTTCAATGTCCGGCGCCAGCCAGCGGTCCTGCTCATACGCGGCGACCACCTCGCGCAACAGACGCCAGGCGCGATCGGTACCTGCGCCGAAGCGCTGGTCCTTGAGAAACTCGAACGCCTGGGCTGCCAGCAGGTATTCGATGGCCAGAATCCGCGTCACGTTGGCCAGCAGCTGGTGCAGCTTGAGCGCGGCGTTGGTGCCCATGCTCAGGTGGTCTTCCTGCAGGCCCGAGGTGACGAAGTTGTCGAGCACCGCCGGTTGCGCCAGCTGGCGGTTCTGGCCGCACAGCGACGCGGCGACGTATTGCACGATCATCATCCCGGAGTTCACCCCGGGGTTACTCACCAGAAAGGCCGGCAGGCCGCTGACGTGCGGGTTGATCAGGCGGTCCAGGCGCCGCTCGGCCACCGCGCCGATTTCGGCCATGGCGATGGCGAGCAGGTCGGCGGCCATGGCCACGGACTGACCGTGGGGGTTGGCCTGGGACACCACGCGGTAATGGTCCGGCGTGCCAAGCAGCAGCGGGTTGTCGGTGGCGCCGTTGAGCTCGGTTTCGATCTGGCGGGTCGCGTGCTCCACCTGATCGCGCGAGGCGCCGTGGATCTGCGGGATCGAGCGCAGGCTCAGGGCGTCCTGGGTGCGGATGCCCCTGCTGCCGGCGATCACTTCACTGCCGGCGAGCAGCGCGCGCAGGTTGCTGCCGACGCGCTGCATACCGGGGTGGCGCTTGAGGGCGAGGATCTCTTCGTCAAACGCATCGAGCTGGCCGCGCTGGGCCTCGAAGCTCATGGCGCCGATCACGTCGGCCCATTGCAGCAGGTGATGCGCGTCGGCCAGGGCCAGGCAGCTCAGGCCGGTCATGCACGGCGTGCCGTTGACCAGGCACAAACCATCCTTGGCGCCGAGCATCACGGGCTGCAAATCTTCTGCTTTCAGTGCGTCCTGCGCCGGGACGATCCGGCCGCGATAGCTGACGTCGCCAATTCCCAGCAACGCCACGCCGACATGGGCCATATGGGTCAGGTAACCCACCGATCCCTGGGACGGCACTTGCGGGGTGATGCCGTGGTTGAGCAACGCCAGCAGCGCTTGCACCACCTGCCGATGCAGGCCGGAATGGCCGTGGCTGTAGTTGATGATGGCGGCGCAGATGATCGCGCGGGTCTGCTCGTCACTCAGCGCCGGGCCGACGCCGCAGGCGTGGCTCAGCAGGGTGTTGCGCGACAGCTGGCTGAGCTGTTCGCCCTCAAGCGAGACATTGCACAGCGCCCCCAGCCCGGTGTTGACGCCATAGGCGCGCTCGCCGCTGGTGACGATGCGCTGCACGATGGCCTGGGCATTGTCGATGCGCGCCCAGGCCTGGCCCGACAGTTCGAGCACGGCGCCGTGGCGGGCGACGGCGACCACGTCCTGCCAGCGCAGGGGAGCGTCGGCGATGAGGATTGTTGCTGGCTGGGGCATCTTTGTACCTTCTTCAATGTTTGTGCAGCGTTGCCGGCCCTATCGGGAGCAAGCCCCCTCCCACAGGGAAGCGCATTTCAAATGTGAGAGGGGGCTTGCTCCCGATGAGGCCAGTCGCCTCACCACAAAACCCTGATCAGACCACCGCCGCCCGCCGCTGAACAAACCGGTCCACATACTCATCGGCCGGCGAGTGCAGAATCTCGCGCGGCGTGCCGACCTGGATCAGCTTGCCGTCCTTGAGGATCGCAATGCGGTTGCCGATGCGCACGGCCTCATCCAGATCGTGGGTGATGAACACGATGGTCTTGTGCAGGGTCTTTTGCAGCTCGAGCAACTGGTCCTGCATCTCGGCGCGGATCAGCGGGTCGAGGGCGCTGAAGGCTTCGTCCATCAGGATGATGTCGGTGTCGGCCGCCAACGCGCGGGCCAGGCCGACGCGCTGGCGCATGCCGCCGGAAAGCTGGTGCGGGTATTTGTTTTCGTAGCCCTTGAGGCCTACGGTGTCGACCCAGTGCGCTGCACGTTCGGCGCACACCTGCCTGCTTTCGCCGCGCACCTTGAGGCCATAGGCGACGTTGTCGAGCACGCTCTTGTGCGGCAGCAGGCCGAAGCTCTGGAACACCATGCTGATCTTGTGGCGACGCAATTGGCGCAGCGCTTCCATGTCCAGCTGCAGAATGTCTTCGCCGTCCACTAGGATCGCGCCGCTGGTGGGGTCGATCAGACGGTTGAAATGGCGCACCAGGGTCGACTTGCCGGAACCCGACAGGCCCATGATCACGAAGATCTCGCCGGTGGCGATGCTCAGGGACAGGTCATTGACCCCGACCACGCAGCCGGTCTCGGCCAGCACCTGGTCCTTGGTCTTGCCCTGGCCGATCAGCGCCAGGGCCTCCCTGGAGCGGTTGCCGAAAATCTTGAATACGTTGCGCACTTCGATTTTGCTGACGCTCGTCATTTGCTCGCCTCATGCCGTGGACGACCATAGGCCTGGGTAATGCGGTCGATGACCACCGCGAGAATCACAATCGCAAGGCCGGCTTCAAGGCCACGGCCAACGTTGAGGGTCTGGATGCCGACCAGTACGTCTTCACCCAGGCCACGGGCACCGATCATCGAGGCGATCACCACCATCGACAGCGCCATCATGGTGGTCTGGTTGATGCCGGCCATGATGCTCGGCAGGGCCAGCGGCAATTGCACGCCGAACAGTTGCTGCCAGCGGTTGGCGCCGAAGGCGTTGATGGCTTCCATGACTTCGCCGTCAACCTGGCGAATACCCAGGTCAGTGAGGCGAATCAGCGGTGGCGCGGCGTAGATCACCGTGGCGAAGATCGCCGGCACCTTGCCCAGGCCGAACAGCATCAGCACCGGGATCAGGTACACGAAGCTGGGCATGGTCTGCATGATGTCGAGCAGCGGCATCAGCACCGACCGCAGGCGATTGCTGCGCGCCGACAGGATGCCCAGCGGAATGCCGATCAGCACCGAGATCACCGTAGCGACCATCATCAGCGCCAGGGTTTGCATCAGCTTGTCCCACAGGCCCACGGCGCCCACCAGAAACAGCAAACCGACGATCACGGCGGTGGTCACCACCTTGCGCGTGGCGTGCCAGGCAATGGCGCCGACAATCGCCAGCATCAGCCACCAGGGCGCGGCGCGCAGCAGGCCTTCCAGGTTGACGATGGCCCACAGCAGGGTGTCGGAGATGTGCCGGAACACATCGCCGTAGTTGGTGACCAATGCGTCCACCCACTCGTTGACCCAGTCGGCGATGGAAAACGTAAAACTCTCAGGAAACATAGCGTGCTCTCGATCCAATGGGGTGTGGCCAGGCGCCCGGCCAGCCCTTCAGGGTAGCCGGACGCGCTTGACCTACAAGGCCGCGTCGATTTTTTTGGCGGCCTCGTCGCTGACCCAGGCGTGCCAGACCTCAGGATGTTCCTTGAGGAATATTTTCGCCAGTTTCGGCGATTCGATGCGCTCCTTGGCCATACGGCCCAGGTTCTGGTTGAGCAGGTCGATGGGCAGGTTGACCTTTTCCAGCACGGCCACCAGTTCCGGCGCCTGTTCATGGAATGCCTTGGACAGGCCGACCTTGATGCTCACGCTTTTATCCACGCCGGGTTTTTCCTGCAGCTTGACCAGGTCGACCTGGCCCATCAGCGGCGTCGGCGACCAGTAGTAGAACAGGATCGGCTCGCCACGCTTGTAACTCGACAGCACCGCCGCATCCAGCGCCGGGCCGGTGCCCGGGCGGAAGTTGGTGTAGGTGTTCTCCAGGCCGTAGCTTTTCAGCATTTCGCTGTTGTCCAGCTCACAGGTCCAGCCGGCCGGGCAGTTGTAGAAGCGGCCCTTGGACGGTTCTTCCGGGTCCTTGAACACCTGGGCGTACTTGGCCAGATCTGCGATGTTCTTCAGGTCCGGCGCCTTGGCGACAAGCTTGCGCTTGGCGTCGCCTTCGATCACGTAACGCGGCACGTACCAGCCCTCGATCGCACCGACGATAGGCGCGCCGACGCCCACGACCTTGCCGGCCTTCTCGGCCTTGTTCCAGACTTCGCTGCGGCCCACCCACTCTTCGGCGAACACCTGAATGTCGTTACTGCCCAGGGCGTTTTCCATGGTGATGGAGTTGCCCGGCAGGCTGTCGGTTTTGCAGTCGTAGCCTTTTTCCAACACGGTTTGCAGGATATCGGTCAGCAGCATGCCGCTTTCCCAGTTGAGGCCTGCGAACTTCACCGGCTTGCCGGATTCGCACCAACCGGCCGCCTGGGCGCCGGCGCTTGCCAGAAACAGAGTGGCCAGCAGGGTCTTATGTATTTTCATTGTGGTGACGCTCCCAATCTTGAAATGGATTACGGCAGTCAGTAGGCGTCCTGCCCTGTCCACGTCCCATCAGGCCTGTGCAACCGGCCTGGTTTTTATTGGCGCAGCGCCCTGCTCTGGCGGCAGGATCAGGTGGTCAGGTACCGCGCTGTGCCATTTTTTTGCGCACAGGTAATACAGGCCGGCGGGCAGCACCAGGCCGATGATCCAGGAGATATCCACGTCACCGAGGGCGGCCACCAGCGGGCCGGTGTAGAACTGGGTGGAAATGAACGGCAACTGCACCAGCACGCCAAACGCATAGACGCTGATGCCCAGCAGGTTCCAACGCCCGTAGCGTCCGTTCGGATCGGCCAGGGCCGGCACGTCATAGCGCTCGCGGGTGATGCAGTAATAGTCGACCAGGTTGATCGCGCTCCACGGCGTGAAGAACGCCAGCAGAAACAGGATGAACGACTTGAACGCACCGAGGAACGAGTGCTGGCCGAGCAGCGCGATCAGGGTTGCCGCGCCGACGATGACCAGCACGAACCCCAGACGCTGCCAGCGCGTGACTTCGAGGCGACCGCGAAAGCCGCTGATGATGGTCGCGATGCACATGAAGCTGCCGTAGGAGTTCAGGGTGGAAATCGTGACCTTGCCGAACGCGATGCTGAAATACAGCAACGCAGCGGTAGCCCCCGTGCCGCCCAGGCCAACGATGTAGGCCACTTCGTGACCGGCGAATTGCCCGTTGGACAACGCGGCGGCGAACACACCGAGGATCATCGCCACCTGCGCGCCGATCACCGAACCGGCACCGGCGGCGAGGAAGGTTTTCAGTGATGACGTACGGCTCGGCAGGTAGCGTGAATAGTCCGCCACATACGGGCCGAACGCGATCTGCCAGGAGGCCGCGAGCGACACCGCCAGCAGGAAACTGCTCCAGCTGAAGTGACGGATTTGCAGGAGCGCGCCAACGTCGGCCTGGCTCATCAGGCGGCTGAACAGATAGACAAACGCCACCACCCCAATGACGCTGGCGACGCGGCCGATGAAATGGATCACCCGATAGCCTAGCACCGTGACCAGCACGATGACACTGGCGAACATCAGGATACCGGTGCTGTCACTGACGCCGAACAGCTGGCCCAGCGCCTGGCCGGACAGCACGGTGCCGGTGGCGGTGAAGCCCAGGTACATCAGGCACACCAGCACAATCGGGATGGCCGCGCCGTACACCCCGAACTGCACACGGCTGGAGATCATCTGCGGCAGGCCGAGCTTGGGCCCTTGCGCCGCATGCAGGGCCATGACGCCGCCGCCGATCAGTTGGCCGATCAACAGACCGATCAACGACCAGAACACATCACCGCCCAGCACCACGGCCAGGGCCCCGGTGACGATGGCGGTGATCTGCAGGTTGGCGCCGAGCCACAGGGTGAACTGGCTCAAGAGACGACCGTGTCTTTCCGCTTCCGGGATGTAGTCGATCGAACGTTTTTCGATCAGCGGGGTGCTGCTTGCACGAGCGTCATTTACAGCCATTGTTGTTCAACCTCTGATGGATTGTTCTGCATGCGCATTGCTCTTCTGTGGGAGCTGGCTTGCCTGCGATGGCATCACCTCGGTCTTACTGACAAACCGAGTCGCCTGCATCGCGGGCAAGCCCGGCTCCCACAACAACCGAGCCGGTCTTTATTTGATCATCGGCAGGTTCAGGCCCTGCTCTTTGGCACAGTCGATCGCGATCTGGTAGCCGGCGTCCGCATGCCGCATCACCCCGGTGGCCGGGTCGTTGTGCAATACCCGCGCGATGCGTTCGGCCGCTTCATCGGTGCCGTCGCAGACGATGACCATGCCCGAATGCTGGGAGAAGCCCATGCCCACGCCACCGCCGTGGTGCAGCGAGACCCAGGTCGCGCCGCTCGCGGTGTTGAGCAAGGCGTTGAGCAGCGGCCAGTCGGACACGGCGTCGGAGCCATCCTGCATGGATTCGGTTTCGCGGTTGGGGCTGGCGACCGAGCCGGAGTCGAGGTGGTCCCGGCCAATCACCACCGGCGCCGACAGCTCGCCGCTGCGGACCATTTCGTTGAACGCCAGGCCCAGCTTCGCGCGCTGGCCCAGGCCGACCCAGCAGATACGCGCCGGCAGGCCCTGGAAGCTGATGCGTTCACGCGCCATGTCCAGCCAGTTGTGCAGGTGGGCGTCGTCCGGGATCAGCGCTTTGACTTTGGCGTCGGTCTTGTAGATGTCCTGCGGGTCGCCCGACAGCGCAGCCCAGCGGAACGGGCCGATGCCACGGCAGAACAGCGGGCGGATATAGGCCGGCACGAAGCCCGGAAAATCAAAGGCGTTTTCCACGCCGACTTCCTGGGCCATCTGGCGGATGTTGTTGCCGTAGTCGAACGTCGGGATGCCCTGTTTCTGGAATTCGAGCATGGCTTTTACATGCACGGCCATCGACTGCTTGGCGGCCTGGATCACGACGGCCGGCTCGGTTTTGGCGCGGGCGCGGTATTCGTCCCAGGTCCAGCCGGCCGGCAGGTAGCCGTTGAGCGGGTCGTGGGCGCTGGTCTGGTCGGTGACCATGTCCGGGCGCACGCCGCGCTTGACCAGCTCCGGCAGAATTTCGGCGGCATTACCCAGCAGGGCGATGGAAATGGCCTTGCCTTCCTGGGTGTATTTGGCGATACGGGCCAGGGCGTCGTCGAGGTCGGTGGCCTGCTCGTCGACATAGCGGCTGGCCAGACGGAAATCGATGCTGACCTGCTGGCATTCGATGTTCAGCGAGCACGCACCGGCCAGCGTGGCCGCGAGTGGCTGCGCGCCACCCATGCCGCCGAGGCCGGCGGTGAGCACCCAGCGGCCCTTGAGGTTGCTGTCGTAATGTTGGCGACCGGCTTCGACGAAGGTTTCGTAAGTGCCCTGGACGATGCCCTGGCTGCCGATGTAGATCCAGCTGCCAGCGGTCATCTGGCCGTACATGGCCAGGCCCTTGGCATCCAGTTCGTTGAAGTGTTCCCAACTGGCCCAGTGCGGCACCAGGTTGGAGTTGGCGATGAGCACGCGTGGCGCGTTGCTGTGAGTTTTGAACACGCCGACCGGCTTGCCCGACTGCACCAGCAGGGTTTCGTCGTCGTTCAGATGGGTGAGGCTCTCGACGATCTGGTCGTAGCACTCCCAATTGCGCGCCGCACGGCCGATGCCGCCGTACACCACCAGTTCTTTCGGGTTCTCGGCCACTTGCGGGTCGAGGTTGTTCATCAACATGCGCAGCGGCGCTTCGGTCAGCCAGCTTTTAGCGGTGAGCTTGTTACCGCGGGCGGCACGGATTTCGACATCACGGAACTGGGTAGGCTTGGTCACAACGCTGACTCCTGGGCGATCGATGCGCGAACAGGTGCGTGGGGAAGAAGAGTCTTACGCACACACCTTTACTTGTATGTACAAGCATATGCAATCGAGCGGCCAACTTGATGAGTCGGTCAGGGGGAATTTTTTATCGAATACACGGGAGCCTTGAGAATTAAGGCTTTGGGGGCTTTGTGAAATTTCCTGGGTGGGTGTTTTCAACGAGGGCGAAACACTGGAGTTGCATCACGCTGGGGCATTCGGTAACAAATTGGTGCACCGTTTTGTAAACACCGCCGAGAAATGTGGGAGGGAGCAAGCCCCCTCCCACATTTTTTAACCGCGCGCGGTCAGTTCGATAATGCAGCTACGGCCTGCCACGGAAATATCCAGCAAGCCGGTATTACCCTCCACTTGCAGGCAATCGTGATGGCCCAACTTCTGGTCCAGCACCTTCACTTCATCCGCCACGCTGAACACCAGCACCGTCTGCGCGGTGCTGAAAAAGCGCTGCACGCCGTCCACCCATTGCAAACGCGCGTGGTAACGCTGGGGCGAATAGATCAGGTTGAAATCGCGAATCGGCCCGGTGATCAGGCGGCAGGACACCTGACTGTCGCCACTGAAGGCGAAAGGTTGCAGCGGCAAGAGGCCGCGCTGCTCCTCGCCGTCCACGGTCAGCACCATGCCTGCGCCCTTGATCACGGTGATCACGCGCTGGTAGCCGGCGAAGGTGGAGAAACCGCCCGATTCGGCAATATCGGCAATCGACAGACGCCAGCCAAACCCCTCCAGGCCTTCGCCTGCATCACGGGTGATTTCTTCGGTGCTGCCGCCGCCATTTTTCCAGGGCATGCGCACATAGTCGGTGGCGCGCCACACGCTGACTTCACTCATTTGCTGAAACGCCCTTCGAGGCTGTGCCGGGAACCGGGGTGGATCAAGCGTGCGGCGGTTACCGGCTGACGGCCCGACCAGGTGCGCCGGCGAATCAACAGGCAGGGTTCGCTCGGCTCGATCTGCAGCAGTTTGCATTCGGCGGCGTCAGCGAGAATCGCTTCGACCACGTGCTCGCCTTCGGTGAGCGGTGCCACCTGGTTGAGGTACGCGTAGGGGGTTTGCTGGGTGAAGTCCTGCTGCAGGTAGTCGGGCGCGACTGCGGCGTTGACGAAGCGGTCTTCGATCTGCACGGGTATATCGTTTTCGTAGTGCACGATCAGCGAGTGGAACACCCGCCCGCCTTCACGCATTTCCAGCGCAACGGCGCGCTCGGAACCGGCAGCCTCTTCGCACAGGTGGATGACCTGGCAGGTATGACGATGGCCGCGCGAGGCAATCTCATCGGCAATGTTGTGCACTTCGAACAGTGCCGACTGGCTCTTGGGTTCAGCGACGAATGTGCCCACGCCCTGCATGCGCACCAGCAACCCTTCGGCGGTGAGTTCGCGCAGGGCGCGGTTGATGGTCATGCGGCTGAAGCCCAACTGGCTGACCAGTTCGCTTTCCGACGGCACGCGGTAATGGGGCGGCCAGTTACCGTTGAGAATCTGCTGGCTGATCATCTGTTTGACGCGGGCATACAAGGGCGCCGGACTTTCGTCCATGTGGGCAGCCAGCGAAGACTTGGCAGGCGGAGTCGGCACAGGGAATCCTTGCAGGGAAAAAAGAAGCATAGATTGCCGGAGTTTACCGAGCAGGCAAACGTCTGTATATGTATATACAAATAAACACACGACCGGAGTCTTCTGATCATGTCCGCATTCTTTGCCGAACGCGCGCTGCTGCCTGATGGATGGGCCAACGATGTACGCCTTGAGTTGGGCGTCGACGGACTGCTGACTCGGGTCGAGGCCAATGCCGACGCAGACGGCGCCGAGCGGCTCAGAGGCCCGCTGTTGGCCGGCATGCCGAACCTGCATTCCCATGCCTTCCAGCGCGCCATGGCCGGCCTGGCGGAAGTGGCGGGCAACCCGAATGACAGTTTCTGGACCTGGCGCGAGCTGATGTACCGCATGGTCGGCAAGATCAGCCCGGACCAGTTGCAGGTGATCGCGCGCCAGCTGTACATCGAAATGCTCAAGGCCGGCTACACCTCGGTGGCCGAGTTTCATTACGTGCATCACGATGTCAGCGGCCAGCCTTACGCCGACCGCGCCGAGCTGTCGCGGCAGATCAGCCAGGCGGCCGCCCACAGCGGTATCGGCCTGACGCTGGTGCCGGTGCTCTACACCCACTCGGGGTTTGGTGGCCAGGCGCCGAACGAGGGCCAGCGGCGGTTTATCAACAGCACCGACAGTTACCTGGACCTGCAGGCCCGCTTGCGTCCGATGCTGGCGGCACAACCGGCGCAGCAGCTGGGGCTGTGTTTCCACTCGCTGCGCGCGGTCACCCCGCAGCAGATCCACGACGTGCTGGCAGCCGGCGACAAGGCGTGCCCCGTGCATATCCACATCGCCGAGCAGCAGAAAGAAGTCGACGATTGCCTGGCCTGGAGCGGCAAGCGCCCCCTGCAATGGCTGTATGACAACGTTGAGGTCGATGAGCGCTGGTGCCTGGTGCACGCCACCCATGCCGATGCGGACGAAGTCGCGCGCATGGCCAGAAGCCGTGCGATTGCAGGGTTGTGTCTGACCACTGAGGCGAATCTGGGTGACGGGATTTTCCCGGCGGTGGATTTTCTCGCCCAGGGTGGGCGCATGGGCATCGGCTCCGACAGCCATGTGTCGCTGAGCGTGGTGGAGGAATTGCGCTGGCTGGAATATGGCCAGCGGTTGCGGGATCAGCGGCGCAATCGTCTGTATCGCTCCGATCAGCCGATGGTTGGCCGCACGCTGTTTGATGCCGCGCTGGACGGTGGGGCCCAGGCGCTGGGGCAACCGGTGGGTCGATTGGAAGTGGGCAAGCGGGCGGACTGGATCGTGCTTGACGGTAATGATCCGTACCTGGCCACGGCGAGCGGAGATGGGATTCTCAATCGCTGGCTGTTCGCCGGAGGAGATCGGCAGGTGCGTGATGTGCTGGTGAACGGCAAATGGGTGGTGCGCGAGGGGCATCATGCCGACGAAGAGGAAAGCGCGAGGGCCTTCACGCAGGTGTTGAGGACTCTACTCGGATAAAAAATGTGGGAGGGGGCTTGCTCCCGATTGCGGCATGTCAGTCATGAATAGGGTGACTGATGCACGGCTATCGGGAGCAAGCCCCCTCCCACATTGGGTTCAGGGTGTTGTCGAGGTTATTGCGAGGTCTTGGCCATCTGCTTGTCCGAGGTGCGGAAGATCAGGCGCGTGGTGTCATAGCCCTGTTGCCGCGCCCTGCTGAGCAGGTCTTCACGAGTTTCAGCGCTCACCGTTGGTGTACGCGACAGGATCCACATGTAGCGACGGCTCGGGCTGCCCACGATGGCGGTCTTGTAGTCATCGCTGACGTACAACACCCAGTAGTCGCCCTTGGCAACGCCCGGCAGCAGCGCAGTAAACCAGTTATTGAATTCCACCCAGAGCTTGTCGGTCTTGCCCGGCACTTGCGGTGTGGCGGTGCCCTTGGCTTCTTCCCACTTCCACTCGGTGGTCAGGCAGCGATTGAACACCGACATGTCGCCATCCGGCAGCAGGTTGTAGCGGGCTTCCGACTGCGCGCAGTTGCGCTGGAAGTACATCGGCAATCGAGCCAACTCGTACCAGGTGCCCTGGTAACGTTTGAGGTTGACGTTGCTCGCGGTCTTGGGTTGCAGATCATCGCCAGAATGGCTGGCGCAGCCTGCCAAAAACAGGCTGGCGCAAAGGAACAAAACAAAACGCATCATTCTTCTTCTCCCGCAGGCTTGCGCCCCGGTTTACTTCAGGCCTTGCCCGGAAAACAACACAACCTTGTCACCGGCATATTGAACGCTGATAAAACTGTTTTTATCGCCCCAGGTGCAGCTGGACATGCCCAGTGCGCCGGAACAGTCAGTCGGCGTGCCCAGCAACGACTCCACCTCAGCCTTGGGCATCCCGGCCGACAACTTTGCGTAATTCTCTTGATTGACCTTGCTGCAAGCGGCCAGCAGCACGCAAAAAGTCAGCAAGGCGAGACGACGTAACGACATGGATAAACTCCTGGAAGGGCGAAGCAGCGTGGGTATCTGCCAGAACCTTAGAAGGGAAAAGGGGGGTCTGGTTCCCGACGCGCAAAAACAAAAAAAGCCCCGAAAACGCTGAAACGTTTCGGGGCTTCTTCAACGGTGATCCGCCTCACAACACGGCGGATTGTTTATCGCACGCGCTTACTTCTTGTGATACGACGTCACGCGCTCAACTTCTTCCTTCGAACCCAGGAACACCGCCACACGCTGGTGCAGGCCTTCAGGCTGGATGTCGAGGATGCGCTGGTGACCGTCGGTGGACGCGCCGCCAGCCTGCTCAACCAGGAACGACATCGGGTTGGCTTCGTACATCAGGCGCAACTTGCCCGGTTTGGACGGCTCGCGGCTGTCGCGTGGGTACATGAACAAGCCACCACGGGTGAGGATACGGTGCACGTCGGCCACCATTGCAGCCACCCAGCGCATGTTGAAGTTTTTCTTCAGCGGGCCTTCTTCGCCAGCCATCAGCTCGCCAACATAGCGGGTCACCGGCTCTTCCCAGTGACGCTGGTTGGACATGTTGATCGCAAATTCCTGGGTGGACGCAGGAATGGTGATGTCTTCGTGGGTGAGTACGAAGCTGCCCATTTCGCGGTCCAGGGTGAAGCCTTTTACGCCGTCGCCCAGGGTCAGCACCAGCATGGTCTGCGGGCCGTAGATCGCGTAGCCTGCAGCCACCTGCTCGGTGCCTGGCTGCAGAAAGGCCTTTTCGTTCAGCGCTTCGTTCTGGCTCAGGTATTCGTTGGGGCAACGCAGTACCGAGAAGATGGTGCCGACCGGTGCGTTGATGTCGATGTTGGACGAGCCGTCCAATGGGTCGAATACCAGCAGATAGGCGCCCTTCGGGTATTTGCCCGGAATCTGGTAGGCATTGTCCATTTCCTCGGACGCCATGCCGGCCAGGTGACCGCCCCACTCGTTGGCTTCGAGCAGGATCTCGTTGGAGATCACGTCGAGCTTCTTCTGCACTTCGCCCTGCACGTTTTCAGTGCCCATGCTGCCCAGGACACCCCCCAATGCGCCTTTGGACACGGCGTGGCTGATTTCCTTGCAGGCACGCGCCACCACTTCGATAAGGAAGCGCAGATCGGCAGGCGTGTTATTGCTGCGGGTCTGCTCGATCAAATAGCGACTCAAGGTAACGCGGGACATGTAAGGCTCCGGACAATGGGGGGCTGAAAACCCGCGCAGTTTAGCGCGAGTCGGGGCTTAAATCCTCTCATCAGAGGATTTAAGCGCAATAGAGTTCATGGTCTGGCAACAGATCCAATGCGGGAGGGAGCAAGCCCCCTCCCGCACTGTGCATTGCAGCGTTTAGTCGAGCGCTTTCCAGATTTCGGTGGCGTACTCGCGGATGGTGCGGTCCGAGCTGAACCAGCCCATGCGCGCGGTGTTGAGCACCGCCGAACGCCACCACGCCTTGGAGTCGTGCCAATGCGCTTCGACCCGTGCCTGGGCGTCCCAGTAGGAATCGAAGTCGGCGCACACCAGGAAGCGGTCGTAGTCGATCAGCCCGTCGATCAGGCCCACGTAGCGGCCCGGATCATCCGGCGAGAACACCCCGCCGCGGATGGCCTGCAGCACGTCGTTGAGACGATGGGATGCAGCAATGTCCGGCCCGGCGCTGAATTCACCGGCGTGCTTGCGGGCTTCCACCTGCTGCGCGCTGAGGCCGAAGATGAACATGTGCTCGGCGCCGACCTGCTCGTGCATCTCCACATTCGCGCCATCCATGGTGCCGATGGTGAGCGCACCGTTGAGGCCGAACTTCATGTTGCTGGTGCCCGAGGCCTCGAAGCCGGCGGTGGAAATCTGCTCCGACAAGTCCGCCGCCGGGATGATGCTTTCTGCCAGGCTCACGTTGTAGTTGGGCAGGAACACCACCTTGAGCAGACCACGTACGGTCGGGTCGTTGTTCACGGTGCGCGCGATGTCGTTGGTCAGCTTGATGATCAGCTTGGCCTGGTGATAGCTCGCCGCCGCCTTGCCCGCGAAGATCTTCACCCGCGGCACCCAGTCGGTGCCCGGCTCGGCACGGATCGCCTGGTACAGCGCCACGGTGTGCAGCAGGTTCAGCAGTTGGCGCTTGTACTCGTGGATACGCTTGACCTGTACGTCGAACATCGCCGCCGGGTTGACCGAAATGCCCAGGCGCTCATGGATGATCTCGGCCAGCGCACGCTTGCTGTGCAGGCGCTGGTCGGCGAAGGCTTTGCGGAAGGCCTGTTTCTCGGCGAAGGTTTCAAGCTCCGTCAGGCGGGTTTCCATGGTGTCGAGAATGTCCGGCCCCAGCGCTTCCACCAGCATCTGCGTGAGCTTGGGGTTGGCCTGGTACAGCCAGCGGCGGAAGGTAATGCCGTTGGTTTTGTTGTTGATGCGTTCCGGGTAGAGCTTGTGCAGTTCGGAGAACACGGTGCTGCGCATCAACTGGGTGTGCAGGCCGGATACGCCGTTGACGCTGTGGGAACCGAGGAACGCCAGGTTGCCCATGCGCACGCGGCGGCCGTTGTCTTCTTCGATCAGCGAAACGGCGCGCAGCACATCGAAATCGTGGATGCCTTTGGCGCGCAGCGAGTCGATGTGCTGGGCATTGATCAGGTAGATGATCTGCATGTGCCGGGGCAACATGCGCTCCATCAAGCCGACCGGCCAGGTTTCCAGGGCTTCAGGCAGCAGGGTGTGGTTGGTGTAGGACAGCGTTTCGACGGTCACGTCCCACGCAGCTTCCCAGGGAATGTCGTGCAGGTCCACCAGTTGACGCATCAGTTCGGCCACGGCGATGGACGGGTGAGTGTCGTTGAGCTGGATCGCGGCGTGTTCGCCCAGGCTCAGGACCGAGCCGTGCATGTTCTTGTGGCGGCGCAGCAGATCCTGCAACGAAGCGGAGACGAAGAAGTACTCCTGGCGCAGGCGCAGTTCCTGCCCGGCTTCGGTGCTGTCGGCCGGGTAAAGCACGCGGGAAATACTTTCGGCGCGGGCCACTTCGGCGACGGCGCCCAAGTGGTCACCGGCGTTGAAGCGCTCCAGGTGCAAGTCCTCAACGGCGCGCGCACGCCACAGGCGCAGGGTATTGACGCTGGCACCGCGCCAGCCGACCACCGGCGTGTCGTAGGCAACCGCGCGCACGGTTTCGCCGGGCGTCCACACCTGGATCATCTTGCCGGACGCATCCGGCAGGGTTTCGACGCTGCCGCCAAAACCAATCGGGTAAATCACTTCGGCGCGTTCGAATTCCCATGGGTTGCCGAAATCCAGCCAGCGTTCGGTCTGCTCCTGTTGCCAGCCATCGACAATCGCCTGGCGGAACAAGCCGTGCTCGTAGCGGATGCCGTAACCATGCCCGGCGATGCCGAGGGTGGACATGCTTTCCATGAAGCACGCGGCCAGACGCCCCAGGCCACCGTTGCCGAGCGCCGCATCGGGCTCCAGCAGACGAATGCGCTCAAGGTCGACGCCCAGCTCAGCCAGTGCGTCGCGCGCGATCTCCAGCACGCCCAGATTGCTCAAGCTGTCGTAGAGCAAGCGGCCAATAAGAAATTCCAGCGAGAGGTAATACACCCGCTTCTGGCCTTTGCGGTAGATACGCCGCGTGTGGTCCATCCAGTGGTCGACCATCTGGTCGCGGGCGGCCAGGGCAATGGCTTCGAACCAGTCGTGGTCGAAGGCGTGATCCGGGTCCTTGCCCACCGCGTAAGTGAGTTTGGTCAAGACGGCATCGCGAAATGCGGCTACCTCTGCTTCTCGTGCAAGTGGTTCCTGAGACATCAATTGCGACCTCGGGCGAGATAGAAGGAGTTGCTAGAGCCTAGACCGTCTGACAGACGGTAGCGGCTGCGGTTCGTCAGTTTTTTAACTCATTAACGGTTTGGTGAATTTGATGCAGGCGCCGTGCCCGCTTTTGGCTCAGGCGTGCCTTTTGGCTGAAATCCGCAAAATATTGTTCAAAAAACCACCAATCCCGGTATGATCGCGCGCCCTGCTACCGCCCCACCCTGGAACCCTGATGAAGCCTCAACTGATCGCCGCCGCGGAACTCGACCGTCTGGAAACCTGGCAGAAATATTCCGCCCACATGTGCGGCGGCTGCGTGTCCAGCTGCTGCACGCTGCCGGTCGAGGTGAAGATCAAGGACCTGATCCGCATTGGCATCGTCGACGAATTCGAGCGCGGTGACCCGCCGAAGAACATCGCCAAGCGGTTGCAGAAGGAAGGCATCGTGGAGCGCTACAACAACAAATCCGAGATCTTTACCCTGCAGCGCATGAGCAACAACGATTGCCTGTACCTGGATCGTAAGACGCGCTTCTGCACTATTTATGACAAGCGCCCGGATACCTGCCGCAACCACCCGAAAATCGGACCGCGGCCGGGATACTGCGCGTACAAGCCGAAGGAAGTGGTGCGCGAGACCAAGTTCAAGACCCTCGATAAGTTCTGATTCGGGTTTTGTGGGGCTGTTGAGGGCCCTATCGGGGGCAAGCCCCCTCCCACATTTTGATCTGTGAACACATTCAAAGGTGGGAAGAGGCTTGCCCCCGATGAGGCCAGTACAGCCACCACCAAAACTGCAGGCATAAAAAAACGCCCCCGGCCTTTCGACCGGGGGCGTTTTTATTCAGCCTGAGTTAACTCAGTTCTTGGATTTCTTGGCAGCGCGGGTACGCTCGCCTTCGTCCAGGATCTTTTTACGCAGGCGGATCGACTTAGGCGTCACTTCGCACAGCTCGTCGTCCTGGATGAATTCCAGTGCCTGTTCCAGGGTGAAGCGAACAGGTGGGACCAGAGCGATGGTTTCGTCTTTGCCCGAAGCACGCATGTTGTCGAGCTTCTTGCCTTTGGTTGGGTTGACGCCCATGTCGTTGTCACGGCTGTTCAGACCAACGATCTGACCGTTGTAGATCTCTTGACCGTGTTCAACGAACAGCTTGCCACGCGCCTGGAGGGTTTCCAGGGAGTAGGTCAGCGCCTTGCCGGTTTCTACCGATACCAGAACACCGTTCTGACGACCGGACATGTCGCCGGACTTCATGGTGTCGTAGCGATCGAAGATCGAGGTCAGGATGCCAGCGCCGTTGGTCAGGGTCAGGAACTGGTTACGGAAACCGATCAGACCACGAGCAGGGATGTTGTATTCCAGACGTACACGGCCCTTGCCATCCGGCACCATGTTGGTCAGGTCGCCCTTACGCAGGCCCATCTCTTCCATGACCTTGCCCTGGGATTCTTCAGGGGTGTCGATGGTGACGTTTTCGAACGGTTCCTGCTTCACGCCGTCAACCTGACGGATGATCACTTCCGGACGACCAACACCCATTTCGAAGCCTTCGCGACGCATGGTTTCGATCAGTACGGAGAGGTGCAGCTCACCACGGCCGGAGACTTTGAACTTGTCAGCCGAGTCGCCTTCTTCAACGCGCAGTGCAACGTTGTACAGCAGCTCTTTGTCCAGACGCTCCTTGATGTTACGGGAGGTCACGAACTTGCCTTCCTTGCCGCAGAACGGCGAGTCGTTCACCTGGAAGGTCATCGAAACGGTTGGCTCGTCAACGGTCAGAGGCTTCATCGCCTCGACAGTGTCCGGCTGGCACAGGGTGTCGGAGATGAACAGCGAGTCCATGCCGCTGACGCACACGATGTCGCCGGCAAATGCTTCTTCAACGTCGATGCGGTGCAGACCGTGGTGGCCCATCAGCTTCAGGATACGACCGTTACGCTTCTTGCCGTCGGCGCCGATAGCCACAACCGGGGTGTTCGGCTTGACGCTGCCACGGGCAATACGGCCAACGCCGATAACACCCAGGAAGCTGTTGTAGTCCAGTGCCGAGATTTGCATCTGGAACGGGCCTTCACGGTCAACTTTCGGCGGCGGTACGTTGTCGACGATCGACTGGTACAGCGGGGTCATGTCTTCAGCCATGTCGGTGTGGTCAAGACCAGCAATACCGTTCAGGGCCGAGGCGTAGATCACCTGGAAATCGAGCTGTTCTTCGGTGGCGCCCAGGTTGTCGAACAGGTCGAAGATCTGGTCCAGAACCCAGTCCGGACGCGCGCCTGGACGGTCAACCTTGTTGATGCACACGATCGGACGCAGGCCGGCTTCGAACGCCTTCTTGGTCACGAAACGGGTTTGCGGCATAGGGCCGTCTTGAGCGTCAACCAGCAGCAGCACGGAGTCGACCATCGACATTACGCGTTCTACTTCGCCGCCGAAGTCGGCGTGGCCCGGGGTGTCCACGATGTTGATGTGGTAGCCGTTCCAGTTGATGGCGGTGTTTTTCGCCAGGATGGTAATACCGCGCTCTTTTTCCTGGTCGTTGGAGTCCATCACGCGCTCGTCGTTGAGCTCGTTGCGCTCCAGGGTGCCGGATTGGCGCAGGAGTTTGTCTACCAGGGTGGTTTTACCGTGGTCAACGTGAGCAATGATGGCGATGTTACGTAGATTTTCGATCACTTGTGTATCTCGATCAGAGGATTCGGTGTGCTGACAGGTCGTGGCAGCGATTAACAGTAGAGTCAGGCCTTGCCGTTACAGCTTGACGGCAGAGTCGGGGGGCCGGTGACGCAGGCCACAGGCAAACAGCCCCGGGCTCTTAGCTCGGTCGATAAACGCGCACATTGGCATGCCCCTCACTGAGCAAATGGTGGGCATGCAGGCGACTCATCACGCCTTTGTCGCAATACAGCAGGTACTGACGGCTGTTATCCAGTTCCTTGAAACGCGCGTTCAATGCATAGAACGGCAGCGTTTGTACGTCGATGCCGGCGATTTCCAGCGGCTCATCCTCGGCGGCATCCGGGTGACGGATATCGACGACGATCTGACCGGCCAGGGCTTCGCTGACTTCTTCGATCTGCACATCCTGGCCCAACTCGTCGATCACGCGATCGATCGGGACCAGTTTGGCGTTCTCGAGCGCACGCTCCAGAACCGCCATATCAAACTGTTGTTCTTCATACTCCACGCGGTTGCGCTTGGCGTGGGTCTTGGGGTTCACCGAGATGACCCCGCAGTATTCCGGCATATGCTTGGCGAAATCGGCGGTGCCGATTTCTTCGGCCAGGTCGATGATGTCCTGCTTGTGGCTGGCGATCAGCGGGCGCAACACCAGCTTCTCGGTCACGCAGTCGATCAGCGACAGGTTGGGCAGCGTCTGGCTGGCCACCTGGGAGATCGCTTCGCCGGTCACCAGCGCGTCGATCTGCAACTGATCGGCAATGCGGGACGCAGCGCGCAACATCATACGCTTCAAAACCACGCCCATATGACTGTTATCGACTTTAGCGAGAATTTCGCCCAGCACTTCCTCAAACGGCACGCTCACAAACAGCACGCGCTGGGAGCTGCCGTACTTCTTCCAGATAAAGTGCGCGACTTCCATCACGCCCAATTCGTGTGCACGCCCGCCCAGGTTAAAGAAGCAGAAGTGGCTCATCAGGCCGCGGCGCATGATCTGGTAGGCCGCCACCGTGGAGTCGAAACCACCGGACATGAGCACCAGGGTCTGTTCCAGGGCGCCCAGCGGGTAGCCGCCGATGCTGTTGTGCTGGCTGTGGATCACAAACAACCGTTGGTCGCGAATCTCCATGCGCACTTCAATTTGCGGCGCTTTGAGGGAGATTCCGGCCGCGCCGCACTCGCGACGCAGCTTGCTGCCGACGTATTTCTCCACATCCATGGAGCTGAACGGATGTTTGCCGGCGCGCTTGCAGCGTACCGAAAAAATCCTGCCTTCCAGCTCATCGCCAAAGTGCAGTTTGCACTTCTCGGTGATGTCATCGAAGTCGCCCAGCGGGTACTCGTCCACCTGCAGAAAATGCGCGATGCCCGGCATGCAGCTCAGGCGCTCGGTCATGTCCTTCAGGGCTTTGGCGTCGGTCAGGCGGGTTTCCAGCTCGAGGTTGTCCCACACACCGTTGACCACCACAGCCGGGTCCAGATCGCGGAGCACGGCACGGATGTTCTTGGCCAACTGACGGATGAAGCGCATCCGTACCGGTCGGCTCTTGATGGTGATTTCAGGGAAGACTTTTACGATTAATTTCATGGAAACAGCGCGTGCCGGGCCTGCTGAAAAAGGGGGGCGCGGATTATAGCGGAAATCGCTCAAGGTTTAACCAGTTAATATGCACCGCACTTGCAACGCACTAAATGCGTGCATTTTCACTTGGCAACGCTACATTGCAGTGCGCACCTTTTTGCCATTTGTCGTTATGCACCTTTATAGGGTCGCATTTGGAGCACAAAACCCATGTTGGCGCACTGGCATGCAATTTGCTCTCTTGTGAGGCAGGTTGCCATGGCGGACTATCCGCGCCGGCATCACCCACATTCTAAGGGCTAATTCCACTACCCCAGCCCGAAGCCACCCGGAGGACACCATGTCGAAGTCGGTTCAACTCATCAAAGATCATGACGTTAAATGGATTGATCTGCGCTTCACGGACACAAAAGGCACTCAGCACCACGTGACCATGCCGGCTCGCGACGCGCTGGATGATGCTTTCTTCGAAGAAGGCAAAATGTTCGACGGTTCCTCCATTGCTGGCTGGAAAGGCATCGAAGCTTCCGACATGATCCTGATGCCGGACGACAGCACTGCCGTCCTCGACCCGTTCACCGAAGAGCCTACCCTGATCCTGGTATGCGACGTGATCGAGCCTTCGACCATGCAAGGCTACGACCGCGACCCACGTGCGATCGCCAAGCGTGCCGAGGAATACCTGAAGTCGACCGGTATCGGTGACACCGTATTCGTGGGCCCGGAGCCAGAGTTCTTCATCTTCGACCAAGTGAAGTTCAAGTCCGACATCTCCGGTTCCATGTTCAAAATCTACTCCGAGCAGGGCTCCTGGATGTCCGACCAGGACGTGGAAGGCGGCAACCATGGCCACCGTCCAGGCATCAAAGGCGGCTACTTCCCGGTGCCACCGTTCGACCACGACCACGAAATCCGTACCTCCATGTGCAACGCCATGGAAGACATGGGCCTGGTCATCGAAGTGCATCACCACGAAGTGGCCACTGCCGGCCAGAACGAAATCGGTGTGAAGTTCAACACCCTGGTAGCCAAGGCTGACGAAGTTCAGACCCTGAAATACTGCGTACACAACACCGCCGTTGCCTACGGCCGTACCGCGACCTTCATGCCAAAGCCTCTGTACGGCGATAACGGTTCGGGCATGCACGTTCACCTGTCCATCGCCAAAGATGGCAAGAACACCTTCGCCGGCGAAGGCTATGCCGGCCTGTCCGACACCGCCCTGTACTTCATCGGCGGCATCATCAAGCACGGCAAGGCCCTGAACGGCTTCACCAACCCGTCGACCAACTCCTACAAGCGTCTGGTCCCAGGTTTCGAAGCGCCGGTCATGCTGGCCTACTCGGCCCGTAACCGTTCGGCCTCGATCCGTATTCCTTACGTGTCCAGCCCGCGCGCTCGCCGTATCGAAGCACGTTTCCCGGATCCGGCAGCCAACCCGTACCTGGCCTTCGCTGCGCTGGTCATGGCTGGCCTGGACGGCATCCAGAACAAGATCCACCCTGGCGACGCCGCCGACAAAAACCTGTACGACCTGCCGCCTGAAGAGGCCAAGGAAATCCCGCAAGTGTGCGGCAGCCTGAAAGAGGCCCTGGAAGAGCTGGACAAGGGCCGTTCGTTCCTGACCAAAGGCGGCGTGTTCAGCGACGACTTCATCGATGCCTACATCGAGCTCAAGAGCGCTGAAGAAATCAAGGTGCGCACCTTCGTACACCCACTGGAATACGAGCTGTACTACAGCTGCTGATCCGGTAGCGCCGCCTAAGGCGGCGTGATGAAAAAAGACCTCCTCCGGAGGTCTTTTTTTTGCCTGAGCATGAAGAATGCGGGACGGGGCATACCCCGATGGCAGAGTGTCAGGCAATACCTGTATAACCTGACCCACCGCCATCGGGAGCAGGCCCCCCTCCCACAAGGAGATCACCTTTGAAAGTACGTTTTTTGTTTGCCTTGATGTTTGCCAGCGCCACCGCCAGTGCCGCGCCGCCCACCCTTGAGCCGCTGCTCAACAGCATCGCCGAGCGTCTGGAGATCGCCGACCAGGTAGCCCTGAGCAAGTGGGACAGCCACAAGCCTGTGGAAGACAGGAAGCGCGAGCAGGAAGTGATCGCCAGCGTTGTCGCCCAGGCACCGAGCTACAAACTCGACCCTGCCGCCGCCGAGCAGTTCTTCTCGGCACAGATCGAAGCGAACAAACTGGTGCAGTACACCCACTTGTCCGACTGGCAGTTCCAGGGCAAGGCGCCCGACGATCCGCGCCCTGACCTGGTCAAGCAAATCCGCCCGCAATTGGATGAGCTGCAAAAGACCCTGCTCAAGCAACTGGCTGATTTCACCCCTCAGCGCACGGATCCGCAGTGCCCGCAATGGCTGGCCGAAGCCGTGCATGAACCGCTCAACGACCCGCTGCGCCAGTTGGCGATGATCCGCGCCACGGCCGAGTTGTGCATCTACAAAGGCTAGGCCTGTAACCCGATTAAAAATGTGGGAGGGGGCTTGCCCCTCCCACATTGGACTGTATGCATTCAGGACCCTCTCTGACACCTTCCTGAACAACCTTCACAAAATCGCACTATATTAGTGCGACAGTTTGCACCCTACCCATTCGCCGACCCCATTTTGGTTCGAAACTTCCCGTTCAAGCTGGCAGAACGCCACAGTTTCGCGCCTGAACCCCCTATTTCAGGGCCTGCGCGCTTCTTTTCGGAGCCTTGGTTTGGTTTTTGCATTTTCCTTGTATCAGCGTGTGCCTCAAGCCTGCGCCCTGCTCCAAAAGAGGTCCTGATGACCATCAGCGATGCACTGCACCGTTTGTTACTCGACAACCTGACCACCGCGACCATCCTGCTCAATGCCGACTTGCGCCTTGAGTACATGAACCCCGCGGCGGAGATGCTCCTGGCCATCAGCGGCCAGCGCAGCCATGGGCAGTTCATCAGCGAATTGTTCACCGAGTCCGCCGAAGCCCTGAGCTCGTTGCGCCAGGCGGTCGAGCAGGCACACCCGTTTACCAAGCGCGAAGCGATGCTCACCGCCCTCACCGGCCAGACGCTGACCGTCGACTACGCCGTAACCCCCATCCTGAGCAACGGCGCCACGCTGCTGCTGCTGGAAGTGCACCCGCGTGATCGCTTGCTGCGCATCACCAAGGAAGAAGCCCAGCTGTCCAAGCAGGAAACCAGCAAGATGCTGGTGCGCGGCCTGGCCCATGAGATCAAGAACCCCCTCGGCGGTATTCGCGGCGCGGCGCAGTTGCTCGCGCGCGAGCTGCCCGAGGAGCATCTCAAGGACTACACCAACGTCATCATTGAAGAGGCCGACCGCCTGCGCAATCTGGTGGACCGCATGCTCGGTTCCAACAAGCTGCCGTCCCTGGCGATGACCAACGTGCACGAAGTGCTCGAACGCGTCTGCCAACTGGTCGAGGCCGAAAGCCAGGGCTGCATTACGCTGGTGCGCGACTACGACCCGAGCATTCCCGACGTATTGATCGACCGCGAACAGATGATCCAGGCGGTACTCAATATCGTGCGCAATGCCATGCAGGCCATCAGCAGCCAGAACGAGTTGCGCCTGGGCCGCATCAGCCTGCGCACCCGCGCGTTGCGCCAGTTCACCATTGGCCACATACGCCATCGCCTGGTCACCAAGGTCGAGATCATCGACAACGGCCCGGGCATTCCTGCGGACCTGCAGGACACCATTTTCTTTCCCATGGTCAGCGGCCGTCCGGACGGTACCGGACTGGGCCTGGCCATTACCCAGAACATCATCAGCCAGCATCAGGGCCTGATCGAATGTGAGAGCCATCCCGGCCACACCACGTTCTCGATCTTTCTGCCACTGGAACAAGGAGCCCCATCGACATGAGCCGTAGTGAAACTGTCTGGATCGTCGATGACGACCGTTCTATCCGCTGGGTCCTGGAGAAAGCCCTGCAACAGGAAGGCATGACCACCCAGAGCTTCGACAGCGCCGACGGCGTCATGAGCCGCCTGGCGCGTCAGCAGCCCGACGTGATCATCTCCGACATCCGCATGCCCGGCGCCAGTGGCCTGGACCTGCTGGCGCGGATTCGTGAGCAGCACCCGCGCCTGCCGGTGATCATCATGACCGCGCATTCGGACCTGGACAGCGCTGTCGCCTCCTATCAGGGCGGGGCTTTTGAATACCTGCCCAAGCCGTTCGACGTGGACGAGGCGGTGGCGCTGGTCAAACGCGCCAACCAGCACGCCCAGGAACAGCAGAATCAGGAAGCGCCACCGGCCCTGACCCGCACCCCGGAAATCATCGGCGAAGCGCCAGCGATGCAGGAAGTGTTTCGCGCCATCGGCCGCTTGAGCCATTCCAACATCACCGTGCTGATCAACGGCGAGTCGGGCACCGGCAAGGAACTGGTGGCCCACGCCCTGCACCGTCACAGCCCACGGGCAGCGTCGCCGTTCATTGCATTGAACATGGCCGCCATTCCCAAGGACCTGATGGAATCCGAACTGTTCGGCCACGAGAAAGGCGCGTTCACCGGCGCGGCCAACTTGCGTCGCGGACGCTTCGAACAGGCTGACGGCGGTACGCTGTTCCTCGATGAGATCGGCGACATGCCGGCCGATACCCAGACCCGCCTGCTGCGCGTACTGGCGGACGGCGAGTTCTACCGGGTTGGCGGACACACGCCGGTCAAGGTGGATGTGCGCATCATCGCTGCGACCCACCAGAACCTGGAAACCCTGGTGCATGCGGGCAAATTCCGTGAGGACTTGTTCCACCGCCTCAATGTGATCCGCATCCATATTCCGCGCATGTCGGACCGTCGCGAAGACATCCCCACCCTCGCGCGCCACTTCCTCAGCCGCGCTGCCCTTGAGCTGGCGGTTGAGCCGAAGTTGCTGAAAACCGAGACCGAGGAATACCTCAAGAACCTGCCGTGGCCGGGCAACGTGCGCCAGCTGGAAAACACCTGCCGCTGGATCACGGTGATGGCGTCCGGGCGCGAAGTGCATATCAGCGACCTGCCGCCGGAATTGCTGAGCCTGCCGCAGGATTCGGCCCCGGTGACCAACTGGGAACAGGCCCTGCGCCAATGGGCCGACCAGGCGCTGGCACGCGGCCAGTCGAACCTGTTGGACAGTGCGGTGCCGGCGTTCGAGCGGATCATGATCGAAACCGCGCTCAAGCATACGGCTGGGCGTCGTCGCGACGCGGCGGTGTTACTGGGTTGGGGACGCAATACCCTGACGCGCAAGATCAAGGAACTGGGCATGAAGGTGGACGGTGGAGACGACGACGAGGGCGATGACGCCTGATACTTTTCAGCATCCATCACCGTTCAAGTGTGGGAGGGGGCTTGCTCCCGATGGCAGTGTTTCTGTCAGCTTATCTTTAGCTGACACACCGCAATCGGGAGCAAGCCCCCTCCCACACTTGGATCTGCATACACATTCGGAACGTGCACCGCTTCAATGCACCATGAACCGGCATCGGGCATGAACACCGCGCCCAAAAACCAGACCCATTGAAAAAAAGTTTAAAGCTGAAAACACCAAAGCCCCGTATTCCGGGGCTTTGCGCTTTATGGCGAACGTTTTTAGCAAACCATGCAAACTCTGGCACGCGCCCTGCAATAACCCTTGTACAACCCAGTTTCGGGGACCTTGGTACAGGCAGGCCGAGAATCCCCTCTTTAACACCGAAGCCTATGGCTTCACCCTGTTTTGGGAGCCCTGGTACAGGCAGGCCGGGAACTCCCTCTTTTATTGCTCCTGGAGATGGACCTCCAACCGCCAGCGGTCGTCGAACGACTCGCCCTTCCACTCCCCGCGCAACGGCCGAGCCGACACCAGGTTCAGCAGCAGGCCACCATCGGTCTTGCGCACGCGCCAGTTCACCAGACTTTCATTGACCTGCAACTGTCCTCCGGCAGACTTGCCCCGCGCGCCGAACAGCAGTGCCACGGTGCCGTCGATGTGTTCGCCATGCAGCTTGGGTTCGCGGTTGAACCACACCACGACGCCGTCAGCGACAGTCTCCACCCGCAGCAACTCCACCGGATCCGGAATGGTCAGGCGACCAATCATCAACCCCACCATCAGGCCGACAATGGCCAAAGAGCCCATCACACGCGGCAATAGCTTCGGCCTCGGATCGTCTTCAGGGGTAGAATGCAGCGCATCTTTGCCTTCGGAGCCGTGCATGTTTCACGTCATCCTTTTTCAACCAGAAATTCCGCCGAATACCGGCAACGTTATCAGGCTGTGCGCCAACAGTGGCTGCCACCTGCATTTGATCGAGCCTCTGGGCTTCGACATGGACGACAAGCGCCTGCGCCGCGCCGGGCTGGACTACCACGAGTACGCCACGCTCAAGCGCCATGCCGACCTTGCCAGTTGCCTGGAAAGCCTGGGCCACCCCCGGCTGTTCGCGTTCACCACCAAGGGTTCGCGGCCCTTCCATGATGCCAGCTTTGCCGACGGCGACGCGTTCCTGTTCGGCCCGGAAAGCCGTGGCCTGCCGGCCGAGGTGCTCGACGCGCTGCCCGAGGGTCATCGCCTGCGCCTGCCGATGCGCGAGGGCTGCCGCAGCCTGAACCTGTCCAACACCGTAGCCGTCGCCGTGTACGAAGGCTGGCGCCAACTCGGTTTCAAATAACACACATAACAAATGTGGGAGGGGGCTTGCCCCCGATAGCTGTGGATCAGCCAGCTTATCTGTAGCTGACCCACTGCAATCGGAGGCAAGCCCCCTCCCACATTTTTACAGCATCGACTTATTGAACGGTCGACGTGCCTTCCTGTTGCATGCGCTGCAGCTCTTGCGCGTACAGCGCATCGAAGTTCACCGGAGCCAGCATCAGCGCCGGGAACGAGCCACGGGTAACCAGGCTGTCCAGGGTCTCACGGGCATACGGGAACAGGATGTTCGGGCAGAACGCGCCCAGGGTGTGGCTCATGGACGCTTCGTCCAGGCCCTGGATCAGGAAGATACCGGCCTGTTGCACTTCAGCGATGAAGGCCACTTCTTCACCGTTCTTGACGGTAACCGACAGGGTCAGCACGACTTCATGGAAGTCACCTTCCAGCGCCTTTTGACGGGTGTTCAGGTCCAGCGCAACGCTTGGGGTCCATTCCTGACGGAAGATGGCCGGGCTTTTCGGCGCTTCGAACGACAGGTCACGCACGTAGATGCGCTGCAGCGAAAATTGTGGGCCTTGGGCTTCTGCTGCTTCGGTGTTCTGTTGGTCAGTCATCGCAGGTCCTTGATCTTGGGGCTGTTAGGGGTTGGGAGTCAGGCGAGCAGCGCATCGAGCTTGCCGCCGCGCTCAAGGGCAAACAGGTCGTCGCAACCACCGATGTGCTTGGCGCCGATCCATATCTGCGGCACGGACGTGCGCCCCGCCTTCTGGGCCATTTCGGCGCGCACCTGGGGTTTGCCGTCGACCTTGATCTCTTCGAAGGCAACGCCCTTCTTCTCCAGCAAGGCCTTGGCCCGCATGCAGTAAGGGCACCAATCGCTGGAATACACGACAACCTGGCTCATATCACTTCACCAGCGGCAGGTTATCGGCCTTCCAGCTGCCGATACCGCCAGACAGCTTGGCGGCGGTGAAACCAAGCTTGAGCATTTCGCGAGCGTGGGTGCCGGCGTGCTGGCCTTGGGCATCGACCAGAATGATGGTCTTGGCCTTGTGCTTTTCCAGCTCGGGCAGGCGCGCGATCAGCTTGTCCTGAGGAATGTTCAGGGCACCGACGATGTGGCCGGCGGCGAAATCCTTGGCCGGGCGAATGTCCACCACGACGGCCTCGTCCTTGTTGACCAGCGAGGTCAGCTCCGACGTGCTCAGGCTGCGGCCACCACGGCTCATCTCGTGAGCGATCAGCAGCGCCAGCAGGATGACGAAAGCACCCACGAGCAGATAGTGGGCAGTGGCAAATGCAATCAGGTGATCAACCATCAAGGAGGTTCCAGGGCGTTAAAATGGCGGTAAGTATACACAGCCGTCAGGGGGGGCCAACCCCTGTAAAGCGGTGACTCAGTCTGAACTTCGCTTTAAACTGCCACTCACTTTTCAAACGCCTTCCTTTATTACCGCCGCGAGAGGATCTATGACTACCACGCCTAAACCTTTGGTCCTGATAATTCTCGATGGCTTCGGACACAGTGAAAGCCACCACGACAACGCGGTATACGCGGCGCGCAAGCCGGTGCTGGACCGCCTGACCGCCACTGTGCCCAACGGCCTGATCTCCGGATCGGGCATGGACGTGGGCCTGCCGGACGGCCAGATGGGCAACTCGGAAGTGGGCCACATGAACCTCGGCGCCGGACGAGTGGTATACCAGGACTTCACGCGCGTCACCAAAGCGATCCGCGACGGCGAGTTCTTCGAGAACCCGACCATCTGCGCAGCGGTCGATAAAGCAGTGGCCGCCGGCAAGGCCGTGCACTTCATGGGCCTGCTGTCCGACGGCGGCGTACACAGCCATCAGGACCACTTGGTCGCCATGGCCGAGCTTGCCTTCAAGCGCGGCGCCGAGAAGATCTACCTGCACGCCTTCCTCGATGGCCGCGACACTCCGCCAAAAAGCGCGCAATCGTCCATCGAACTGCTGGACGCCACCTTCGCCGCCCTGGGCAAGGGCCGCATTGCCAGCCTGGTCGGGCGCTACTTCGCCATGGACCGCGACAACCGCTGGGACCGCGTCGCCCAGGCCTACAACCTGATCGTCGACGGCCAGGCCGAATTCAATGCCGCCACCGCCCAGCAAGGTCTTGAAGCTGCCTATGCGCGTGGCGAGAGCGACGAGTTCGTCAAGGCCACCACCATCGGCGAGCCGGTGAAGGTCGAAGACGGCGACGCCGTGGTATTCATGAACTTCCGCGCCGACCGCGCCCGCGAGCTGAGCCGCGTGTTCGTCGAAGATGGCTTCAAGGAGTTCGAGCGCGCGCGCCAGCCCAAAGTCCAGTACGTGGGCCTGACCCAATACGCCGCCAGCATCCCGGCCCCCGCCGCCTTTGCCGCGAGCAGCCTGGACAACGTGCTGGGCGATTACCTGGCCAAAAATGGCAAGACCCAGCTGCGCATCGCCGAGACCGAGAAGTACGCCCACGTAACTTTCTTTTTCTCCGGTGGGCGTGAAGAACCATTCCCGGGCGAAGAACGCATCCTGATCCCATCGCCAAAAGTGGCCACCTACGACCTGCAGCCGGAAATGAGCGCGCCTGAGGTGACCGACAAAATCGTCGATGCCATCGAGCACCAGCGTTATGACGTGATCGTGGTCAACTACGCCAACGGCGACATGGTCGGCCACAGCGGCAACCTGCAAGCGGCGACCAAGGCCGTGGAATGCCTGGACCTGTGCGTGGGTCGCATTGTGGATGCGCTGGAAAAGGTCGGCGGCGAAGCCCTGATCACCGCCGACCACGGCAATTGCGAGCAGATGTCCGACGAATCTACCGGTCAAGCCCACACCGCCCACACCACCGAGCCGGTGCCGTTCATCTATGTGGGCAAGCGCGATTTCAAGGTGCGTTACGGCGGCGTACTGGCAGATGTGGCGCCGACCATGCTGATGCTGATGGGGCTGGAGAAGCCGGTGGAGATGACCGGGACTTCGATCCTGGTTTGATCTAAAAAGCGCCGCGAAACAATGTGGGAGGGGGCTTGCCCCCGATAGCAGTGGCTCAGCCAGCCTATATTTAGCTGACACACCGCCATCGGGAGCAAGCCCCCTCCCACATTGGATCTCCAGTGTTTAGAAGATGTCCTATTGCCATACCGGCGCCACTCGGAACCTATCTTGCCTTCCAGCCCGAATTGGGCGTTTTTTTTGCCGCGCTTGGCGGGCATACTAGGCCGTCCATTTCCCTGGTGTCGCCCGCCTCTATGCTTCGCGCCTTGATTACCCTTGCTCTTGTCTGCCTGCTCCAACCGGCGTTTGCCGATGAGCGCGCACAAACCCAACAACAGTTGGACGCTACGCGTCAGGACATTACCGAGCTGAAAAAACTGCTCGGCAAACTCCAGGAAGAAAAATCCGGGGTGCAGAAAGACCTGCGCGGTACGGAAACCGAGATGGGCAAGCTGGAGAAGCAAGTCCAGGAGCTGCAAAAAGAACTAAAGAAGAGCGAGTCGGAACTGGAGCGACTCGACGCTGAGAAAAAAAAACTCCAGAGCGCACGCGTTGAACAGCAACGCCTGATTGCGATCCAGGCCCGCGCCGCTTACCAGAGCGGCCGCCAGGAATACCTCAAGCTGCTGCTCAATCAGCAGAACCCCGAGAAATTCGCACGCACCCTGACCTATTACGATTACCTGAGCAAAGCGCGGCTGGAGCAATTGAAAGGGTTCAACGAAACCCTGCGCCAATTGGCCAATGTCGAACAGGAAATCGCCGACCAGCAATCGCAGCTGCTCGACCAGAAAACCGTCCTCGATACCCAGCGTGACCAGCTCGACAAGGTACGCAAGGAACGCCAGCTGGCCCTTGCCAAACTCAACGACGACGTCAAGGCCCGCGACGCCAAGTTGCAGGCCCGCGTGCAGGACCAGGCCGACCTGGCCAAGGTGCTCAAAACCATCGAGGAAACCCTGGCCCGCCAGGCTCGCGAGGCTGAAGAGGCGCGGCAAAAAGCGCTGATCGCCCAGCAGGAAGCCGAAAAAAAGCGCCAGCGTGAGGCCGAACAGGCGGCCACCACCGACGCGCCAGCGCCGCGTAAACCGGCGCGTGCAGCGCCCGGCCCGCTGGTTTCCAGCACCGGCGAGTCGTTCGGCGGCCCTTTTGCTTCAGCACGCGGCAAACTTCCATGGCCGGTTGATGGTCGATTACTGGCACGCTTTGGTGAAACCCGTGGCGATGACACCCGCGCCAAGTGGGATGGCGTGATGATCAGCGCCGCTGCCGGCAGCCAGGTCCACGCCGTTCACGGTGGGCGCGTGGTGTTCGCCGATTGGCTGCGCGGCGCTGGCCTGCTGGTGATTCTTGACCACGGCAATGGCTATTTGAGCCTTTACGGCCACAATCAGACATTACTCAAGTCGGCAGGTGATGTTGTAAAAGCCGGTGAATCCATCTCCACTGTGGGTAACAGTGGTGGCCAGGACACCCCGGCGCTGTACTTCGCTATTCGTCAGCAGGGCCGCCCGAGCGACCCTGCACAATGGTGCCGTTCCCAAGGATAGGGCCGTACCTACATTAGGAGTTCGTTCGACATGCTGCATTTGTCCCGCCTCACTTCGCTGGCCCTGACGATCGCCCTGGTGACCGGCGCGCCGCTGGCTTTCGCCGATCAGGCCGCTGCGGCCGCACCCGCCGCCACAGCCGCGACCTCTGCCGCGACCACCAAGGCGCCGTTGCCGCTGGACGAGCTGCGCACCTTTGCCGAGGTCATGGACCGCATCAAGGCAGCCTATGTCGAACCGGTAGACGACAAGACCCTGCTGGAAAATGCCATCAAGGGCATGCTCAGCAACCTCGACCCGCACTCTGCGTACCTTGGTCCGGAAGATTTCGCCGAGCTGCAGGAAAGCACCAGCGGTGAGTTCGGTGGCCTGGGCATTGAGGTGGGCGCTGAAGACGGCCAGATCAAAGTGGTCTCGCCAATCGACGACACCCCGGCGTCCAAGGCCGGCATCCAGGCCGGCGACTTGATCGTCAAGATCAACGGCCAGCCCACCCGCGGCCAGACCATGACCGAAGCCGTCGACAAGATGCGCGGCAAGCTTGGCCAGAAAATCACCCTGACCCTGGTGCGCGACGGCGGCAACCCGTTTGACGTGACCCTGGCCCGCGCGACCATCACGGTCAAGAGCGTGAAGAGCCAATTGCTGGAGTCGGGTTACGGCTACATCCGGATCACTCAGTTCCAGGTCAAGACCGGCGACGAAGTGGCCAAGGCCCTGGCCAAGCTGCGCAAGGACAACGGCAAGAAACTCAACGGCATCGTGCTCGACCTGCGTAACAACCCGGGCGGCGTGCTGCAATCGGCGGTGGAAGTGGTCGACCACTTCATCACCAAGGGCCTGATCGTCTACACCAAGGGCCGCATCGCCAATTCCGAGCTGCGTTTCTCGGCCACCGGTAACGACCTCAGCGAAAACGTGCCACTGGCCGTGCTGATCAACGGCGGCAGCGCCTCGGCCTCGGAAATCGTCGCCGGTGCCCTGCAGGACCAGAAGCGCGGCGTGCTGATGGGCACCACCAGCTTCGGCAAGGGCTCGGTGCAAACCGTGTTGCCGCTGAACAACGAGCGCGCCCTGAAAATCACCACTGCGCTGTACTACACGCCGAACGGGCGCTCGATCCAGGCCCAGGGCATCGTGCCGGACATTGAGGTGCGCAAGGCCAAGATCACCAACGAGATCGACAGCGAGTATTACAAGGAGGCCGACCTGCAAGGTCACCTGGGCAATGGCAACGGCGGCGCCGACCAGCCTACCGGCAGCGGCGCCAAAGCCAAGCCGATGCCACAGGACGACGACTACCAGTTGGCCCAGGCGTTGAGCCTGCTCAAGGGCCTGAGCATCACGCGCAACCGTTGATATGCGCCTTGCCCTGATTATCGCCGTGCTGTGCAGCCTGGCAGGTGTCGCCCACGCGACGCCTGCCGGCGAATCTCAAAAGGCCTACCTGACCCTGATCATCGACGACCTGGGGCAAAACCTGCCACGGGATCGGCGTGTGCTGGCCCTGCCTGGGCCGGTCACCACCGCGATCATGCCCGACACGCCCCACGCCGCCGAATTCGCCCGCGAAGCCCACAAGGCCGGCAAGATCGTGATCCTGCACATGCCCATGGACCCGGCCACCGGCCCGTTCGCCTGGCACCCTGAATTGCCCATCGAAGAACTCGGCAAGCGCCTGGACGCCGCCTTCGAAGCCGTGCCTTTCACCGCCGGCATCAACAATCACATGGGCAGCCGCATGACCGCCCAGCCGCAGGCGATGGCCTGGCTGATGGGCGAGCTGCAGCGTCGTCACAAGTTCTTTGTCGACAGCCGCACCAGCGCGCAGACCGTTGCCGCCGCCGAGGCGCAAAAGATTGGCCTGGCCAGTGTCTCGCGGGATGTGTTTCTGGATGACGAACGCACCGAAGCGGCCATCACCACCCAACTGCAAACCGCGATCAAGCTGGCGCACAAGCAGGGATCGGTGGTGATGATCGGCCACCCTTATCCACAAACCCTGGCGGTGCTGGAGCGTGAACTGCCCCGGCTCAAGGCACAAGGCGTCGAATGGATCGATATCAAATCGATGATCAGCCTGCGCAGCAATCAGGCCATGGGCGGCCATGGCAAGAACGGCCAGTACCGTTAGACAAGATGGCGACATACCACTGTGGGAGCAGGATTGCCCTAATGCTATTCAGTTAAGAGCAGACCCCTATGTGAGCGGCGGTGTGCCTGGCCTGCGAAAGCGGTGCGTCAGTCAGCATCCATGTTTACCGGGCCGACGCCTTCGCAGGCAAGCCAGCTCTTATCAAACACAAAATAACGTATTGATTTTAAAACCTGAAGTTTCAGTCAGCCACATTCCTGTGGCGAGCGGGCTTGCCCCAATGCCGTTCAGTCAAGCGCAGATTCCCTGTGGCGAGCAGGCTTGTCCTGCGTTGGGCTGCGCAGCAGCCCCAAAACCAGGCGCTGAGCCGTATCAGGTACACCGCGTTTTGCTTGATTGGGGGCGCTTCGCACCCCAACGCGGGGCAAGCCCGCTCGCCACAGAGGCCCCAGTTTGCTGCGCGACAGCGCTAAGTCGAAGACTTGGCGGAGCCTCCCACATTTTTGACCGTGTTTGTCCCGCTGATTGCCGTGCTGCAGTCGTGGGAGCTGGTGACTGCAGGTTAAAGGTAGCGCGCCATGATCTCGTCGACCACGCCGTCTTTACGCAATTGATCCAGCGTGGCCTGAAGCTTCGCCACCAGTTCATCCGACACGTTCTTGTTCAACGCGAGGTAGAGTTGAGCGCTATTGAAGCGCAACACGGTCTTGAGCCCCGTCACGCCCACCTGACGCGCCAGATAACGCCCGGCGGGATCGCCGGTGGCCCAGAGGTCGATCTGGCCGTCCATGAGTCGTTGCGCATTGTCCTGATCGCGCAGCACAACCAGCGGCTTTAGGCCTTGCCTGTCCAGGGTCTGGGCAATGGCATCGCCCTTGTAGGCACCGATTTTATAGCGGCGCGCCTGCTCGAGGCTGCTGAGCTCAATCCTGCTGTCGGCCTTGGCCAGCAGCACCCAATCATCCGGGCCGATGGGGCCGACCCATTTGAACAGCGCTTCACGCTCGGGCAGGCGCGCCATCACGAAAACGCCGTAGCCGGGTTTTTCCAGGGTGAGTTTATAGATGCGCTCCCAGGGGAACCGCAGGGTAAGGTTGTAGGCAATGCCGGCACGCTTGAAGGTCTCGCGCACGATATCTGCGGCGATGCCTTCGATGTTCTCGTCCCTGGCGAAGTTCTTGCCGTTTTTTGCCATGTTGTAGGGCGGAAAATTTTCCGTCAGCAACACCAGCGCGGCGTCAGAGGGTTCGTCGGCGTGGGCCGCACCAGCCAACAGCAGGGACGTGGCAAGCAGGAGTTGTTTGAACATGTAGGCTACCGGAATCCATGGCAAGCGCAGAGAGTGCCGCGCGCCTGCCATGCTGTCCAGCAGCGTTTAGCGCACCACGATACCGCGCGCGGCCATGTAGGCCTTGGCCTCGGGAACGGTGTATTCGCCGAAGTGGAAAATGCTCGCCGCCAGCACTGCGCTGGCGTGGCCTTCGATCACGCCATCGGCCAGGTGCTGCAGGTTGCCGACGCCGCCGGAGGCGATCACCGGGATGCCGAGCGCGTCGCTGATGGCGCGGGTCACGCCCAGGTCGAAGCCGTTTTTCATGCCGTCCTGGTCCATGCTGGTCAGCAGGATTTCGCCCGCACCCAGGCCTTCCATCTTCATCGCCCACTCCACCGCGTCCAGGCCGGTCGGCTTGCGCCCGCCGTGGGTGAAGATCTCCCAGCGCGGGGTTTCGCCGGGGCCCGAGACTTTCTTGGCGTCGATAGCGACTACGATGCACTGCGAGCCGAAGTGCTGCGCAGCCTCGCCGACGAACTCCGGATTGAACACTGCGGCGGTGTTGATCGAGACCTTGTCGGCACCGGCGTTGAGCAGGTTGCGAATATCCTGCACGGTGCGTACGCCACCGCCCACGGTCAGCGGGATGAACACCTGGCTGGCCATGCGCTCGACGGTATGCAGCGTGGTGTCGCGGCCGTCGACGCTGGCGGTGATGTCGAGAAAGGTAATCTCGTCGGCACCCTGCTCATCGTAGCGACGGGCGATTTCCACCGGGTCGCCGGCATCCCGGATGTTCTCGAACTTGACACCCTTGACCACGCGACCGTTGTCGACGTCCAGGCAAGGGATGATGCGTTTGGCCAGCGCCATGGGCTTATCTCCGATAAGAGTTGCAAGCTTTGAGCTGCAAGCTGCAAGTAGAAGCGGGTCTGCTTTTACTTGCAGCTTGCAGCTTACAACTTGAAGCTGGCCTCATAGCCATCACACAGGGCCTGAGCTTCGGACACATCCAGGGTGCCCTCATAAATCGCACGGCCGGTGATGGCGCCGATGATGCCGGGCGCACGGGCGTCCAGCAGCGACTTGATATCGCCCAGGTTATGGATGCCGCCGGAAGCAATCACCGGAATCTTCGTCGCGGCGGCCAGCGCAGCTGTAAACGGCACGTTGCAGCCCTGCATCATGCCGTCCTTGGCGATGTCGGTATAAACGATGGCGGAGACGCCGTCGGCTTCGAACTGCTTGGCCAGATCGATCACCTGCACGGTGCTGATTTCAGCCCAGCCGTCGGTGGCGACGAAACCGTCCTTGGCATCCAGGCCCACGATCACCTTACCGGGGAACGCGCGGCAGGCCTCGGCGACGAAGGCAGGGTCTTTCACGGCCTTGGTGCCGATGATCACGTAGCTCACGCCCGCCTTGACGTAGTGCTCGATGGTTTCCAGGGAACGGATACCGCCACCGATCTGGATCGGCAGGTTGGGGTAGCGTTTGGCGATGGCGGTGACCACCTCACCATTGACCGGCTGGCCTTCGAAGGCGCCGTTCAGGTCCACCAGATGCAGGCGACGGCAGCCCCCTTCCACCCACTTGGCGGCCATGCTCACCGGGTCATCGGAGAACACGGTGGAGTCTTCCATGCGGCCCTGGCGCAGACGTACGCAAGCGCCGTCCTTGAGATCGATAGCGGGGATAATCAGCATCTGGCAAACCTTATTCGATATTCAGCAATGCTTGGGAAATCAGGGTTTCTCAAGCGACCACAAGTCGCTTTCGAGGCTTTCGAACCTTTCTTTAAGGAGCGTCTGCGTGTCGAAAATCGCCCTGTTGTAATAGTGCGGCGCCACCTCAAGGGTGAACAGCTCAAGAATCTCGGCCACTTCGAACGAGCCCAGCGTGAGCTCGAAACGGTCCTGCATGAAGCGCTTGATCTTGTCGGTGGCCTCACGCTCCTGCTCGGGCGTGAGGGTCAAGATCGGTGCTTTGGCCTTCCTGGCCATTACCAGCGGCCATCCCACGCGGCGAAGTTCTGCAGCAATTGCAGGCCATGGGTATGGCTTTTTTCCGGGTGGAACTGCACGGCAAAACGCGAGCCTTCGGCCAGCGCGGCGGCGAAGTCGACGCCGTAATGCCCGCCGCCTGCCACCTGGCCGGCTTTACCGGCGGCGATGTAGTAGCTGTGCACGAAGTAAAAGCGCGCCATGTCCGGCACCTCATGCCACAACGGGTGATCCAGCGTCTGGCGCACTTCGTTCCAGCCCATGTGCGGGACTTTCAAGTGGGCGCCGTCTTCGTGCAGGTCTTTGCCGAAGAACTTCACATCGCCGGGGAACAGGCCGATGCAGTCGACGCCATTGTTCTCTTCACTGCGATCCAGCAGGGCTTGCATGCCCACGCAGATACCGAGGAAAGGACGATCCTGGCTGACTTCACGCACCAGGCTGTCAAAGCCCAGGCGACGAATCTCGGCCATGCAGTCGCGAATCGCGCCCACACCGGGGAACACCACGCGGTCGGCTTCGCGAATCACATCGGCATCGCTGGTGATCAGCACCTTGCCGGCACCCACGTGTTCGAGGGCCTTGGCCACCGAATGCAGGTTGCCCATGCCGTAGTCGATAACCGCGACCGTCTGCATTACAGGACGCCCTTGGTCGACGGCATCTGCCCGGCCATGCGGTCGTCCAGCTCCACCGCCATGCGCAGCGCGCGGCCGAAGGCCTTGAACACGGTTTCGATCTGGTGGTGGGTGTTGGTGCCGCGCAGGTTGTCGATGTGCAGGCTGACGAGTGCGTGGTTGACGAACCCCTGGAAGAATTCCTGGAACAGGTCGACGTCGAAGCCGCCTACGGTGGCGCGGGTGTAGGGCACGTGCATCTGCAGGCCCGGGCGACCGGAGAAGTCGATGACCACGCGCGACAGCGCTTCATCCAGCGGCACATAGGCATGGCCGTAGCGACGGATGCCTTTTTTGTCGCCGATGGCCTTGGCAAAGGCCTGGCCGAGGGTGATGCCCACGTCTTCCACCGTGTGGTGGTCGTCGATGTGCAGGTCGCCCTTGCTGACGATATCCAGGTCGATCAGCCCGTGACGGGCGATCTGGTCCAGCATGTGCTCAAGGAAGGGGACACCGATATCAAATCGGGCCTTTCCGGTGCCATCCAGGTTGATCGAGGCTTTGATCTGGGTTTCCAGAGTGTCGCGCTCGACGGACGCCATACGTTCGACCATCACCAGCTCCGCAAATCATTGGGCGAAAAAGGTGGCCATTATAGGGGTGCGGGCGGCAAACAGAAACATCGGAGGGGATAAGACTGATGGAGTGTCGGGGATAGACATGTGCATACAACTGGAACCCGCTGATGCGAACTCGGCACCCCCAATGTGGCAGGGGGCTTGCTCCCGATAGCGGCGGATCAGCCTGCAAATAGGCAACTGACCCATCGCCATCGGGAGCAAGCCCCCTCCCACAAGTTATTGCGGCGTTATCAGTGGAACAGTACCGCCGTCTTCTGCAGGGTTACCCACACACCCCACGCCAACGGAATACCCACCACCAGCCAGGCGGCAATCGCCAGCGGCTTGCTGCCAGGGGAGGCTTTCCACTCCAGCACGGTGGACGCATCAGCGCCCTTGTCATGGCCCAGCGCCTGTTCGGCAGCCAGTTCGGCGTCGCTCATGAAGTACTTGTCGGCCACCGGGCGCACCAGCAGGTTGCAGATGAAGCCCAGCACCAACAGACCGGCGAGGATGTACAAGGTGATGTCATAGGCCGCAGCGCGTTCAACGCCAATGCTCAATTGATATTCACGCAGGTAGTTCACCAGCACCGGGCCCAGCACGCCGGCCGCAGCCCAGGCGGTCAGCAGGCGACCGTGGATCGCACCGACCATTTGCGTACCGAACAGGTCAGCCAGGTAAGCCGGCACGGTGGCGAAGCCGCCGCCGTACATCGACAGGATCACGCAGAACGCCGCCACGAACAGCGCCACGTTGCCCAGGTGCCCCAGGTTCGGGATCAGCGCGTACAGGGCAAAGCCCAGGGCGAAGAACACGAAGTAGGTGTTTTTGCGGCCCAGGTAGTCAGAGAACGACGCCCAGAAGAACCGGCCGCCGATGTTGAACAGGCTCAACAGACCGGTAAAGCCCGCCGCAATCGCAGCAATCGACGCCAGTTGCCCGGCATCCAACTGGCCAAACGGCACATTCACGCCCAGCAACTTGCCGCCGAACACTTCCTGCAGCAGCGGCGAAGCCATGCCCAGGATGCCGATACCGGCGGAAACGTTCAGGCACAGCACCAGCCACACCAGACGGAATTGCGGGGTTTTCCAGGCCACGTTCACGTGCACGTGACGGTGGGTGATCATCGCATTGCTGGCTTTTTTCGCCGGTGCCGTCCAGCCCTCAGGCTTCCAGCCGGTCGGCGGTACGCGGTAGGACAGTGCGCCGCCGATCATGAACACGAAGTAGATCGCAGCCATCACCAGGAAGCTCTGCCACACGCCCACGCTGGTTGGCGAAGCGAAGTGACCCATCAGCGCTGCGGCCAGAGGTGCACCGACCATCGCGCCGCCGCCGAAGCCCATGATCGCCATGCCGGTGGCCATGCCGCGCTTGTCCGGGAACCACTTGATCAGGGTCGAAACGGGCGAGATATAGCCCAGGCCCAGACCGATACCGCCAATCACGCCGGAACCGATCCACATCAGCCAGATCTGGTGGGTATAGATACCCAACGCCGAAATCAACAGGCCGCCGCACCAGCACAGGGCCGATACAACGCCAGCCTTGCGCGGCCCGGCGTGTTCCAGCCAGCCGCCCCAGATCGCTGCCGAGCAGCCCAGGAAAATGAAAAACAGGGTGTAGATCCAGCCCAGCATGGAGATGGGCCAGTCACACTGGGACGAAAAGACCTGCGTGATAAAGCTCATGTCCGGTGCACACGCGACCGGCGCAGTAATACCCAGCGCTTTGGACAGCGGCAGCCAGAACACCGAGAAGCCGTAGGCCATGCCGATGCACAGGTGGATGGCCAGGGCGGCCGGTGGAACCAGCCAGCGGTTGAACCCCGGTTTGGCGATAATGCGCTCCTTGGACAGGAACGCAGGCTTTGTGCTCATTGGTGTTTCCCCCAGTTGTTAGTGTGTGTCCGTCAGGCGCTCTCCCCCTCGGCATTGCACGCAAAGCGTGGCCGTGGTGGTCGAGTAAAGCTCCATTTTGGCGCGACGATAGGTCGCAGAAGGCGGACGAACGCGCAGAGATTAGCACCTGTAGAGACAAGAAAAACCAAACTGATATCACTTTTTCAGGAAATTCGTTTTTTCTGACGCCAAATTCCTGTTCTTCTCGATCTGGATACAATGTAACGATCGCTGAACTGACTCAGGCCGCCGGGCGTTATACTCTGCGGCTAAATTTTGAAATCGACATACAAGGACTCGCCCATGAAAGCGTTCGGCAAAATCCTGGGTCTGGTACTCCTCGGGCTGTTGCTGATCATTGTGGCTCTCGGCTTTGCCCTGACCCACCTCTTCGATCCCAACGACTACAAGGAAGAGATTCGCCAGATTGCCCGCGACAAGGCCCACATCGAGCTGACGCTCAATGGCGATATCGGCTGGAGCCTGTTCCCCTGGCTCGGTCTTGAACTGCATGACGCCAGCGTGGCAACCCTGACCACCCCGACCCAGCCATTCGCCGATCTGCAGATGCTCGGCCTGTCGGTGCGCGTGCTGCCCCTGCTGCGCCGCGAAGTGCAGATGAGCGATGTGCGGGTCGAAGGCCTGAACCTGCGCCTGAACCGCGACAAGCAGGGCCATGGCAACTGGGAAGATATCGGCAAGAACGTGACGGTGGCGACCACCACCGGCACCCCTGCTCCGGCGGAACAAGCGGCCGAGGCCGAACCGGAGAAACCGGCCAAGCCGATTCGCCTGGACATCGACAGCCTGACCGTCAACAACGCGCGCGTCGAATACAACGATGAGCAGACCGGCAAGCAGTTCAGCGCCGAGAGTATCCAGCTGAGCGCCGGCGCCGTGCATGAAGGCGCAAGCATTCCGGTGAAGCTCACCGCGTTCTTCGGCAGCAACCAGCCGGTGATGCGCGTCAAGACCGAGCTCAACGGCAACCTGCGCATCCAGCGCGCCCTCAAGCGCTACCAGTTCGAAGACATGAAGATCTCCGGGGAAGCCACCGGCGAGCCGCTGCAGGGCAAGACCGTGACCTTCTCCACCCAGGGCCAGTTGCTGGTGGACCAGGCGGCGAACATCGCCGAATGGACCAACCTGAAACTGTCGGCCAACCAACTGCGCGCGCTGGGCGAACTGAAGGTCAACGACCTGGACAAGACCCCGCAACTCAGCGGCGCCCTGTCCATCGCCCAATTCGACCTCGCCAAATTCCTCGACAGCGTCGGCCACCCGCTGCCGCCGATGGCCGACGGCAGCCTGAGCAAGGTCGAGCTGGTCAGCCGTCTGAAGGGCACGCCCACCAGCGTGGCGCTCGAAGACCTGAACCTGAAGCTCGACGGCAGCACCTTCACCGGCCGCATCGCCGTGGAAGATTTCGCCAAACAGTCGCTGCGCATGCAGCTCAAGGGCGACACCTTCAACGCCGACAACTATTTGCCGGCCAAGTCCGAGTCCGCCAAGGGCGCCACCGCCGCCCGCCAGGCCGAAGTGCAAAACAGCGAAGCCGGGGCCATGGCTGCCGGTGGCACCACGCCGCTGCCCGACGCGCCGACCAAAAGCGCCTGGAGCACCGACAAGCTGCTGCCGCTCACCCGCCTGCGTACCCTCGACGTGAATGCCGACCTTGCCTTTAGTCAGTTGACCTTGAGCAAACTGCCAATCCAGAACGCCGTGCTGAAAGCCTCCGGCATCGACGGCCAGCTCAAGCTCGACGCCCTCAGCGGCGGCCTCTACAACGGCACCTTCCAGGCCAACGGCACGCTCGACGTGCGCCAGGATATTCCGCTGCTCGCGTTGCAAAGCCATATCAGGCAAGTGCCGGTCGAACGCATCCTGCAAGCCCAGGGGCAAACCCCGCCGGTGAAAGGCCAGGTCACCCTCGACAGCAACCTCAGCGGCCGCGGCAACAGCCAGAAAGCGCTGATCGACAGTCTCAACGGCACCGCCAGCTTCGTGATCAACAACGGCGTGCTGCTCAACGCCAATATTGAGCAACAAGTGTGCACCGGCATCGCCCTGCTCAACCGCAAGACCCTGAGCAGCACGCCACCGGGCAAGGACACGCCGTTCGAGGAACTGCGCGGCAACCTCACGTTCCGCAATGGCGTAGCCAGCAACCCCGACCTGAAAGTGCGCATCCCGGGCCTGACCGTCAACGGCAACGGTGACGTCGACCTGCGCGTACTGGGCATGGACTACCGCGTCGGCATCATTGTCGAAGGCGATCAGCGCGAAGTGCCGGACCCGGCGTGCCAGGTCGGTGCCAACTTCCAGAACATCGAAGTGCCGCTGCGCTGCCGCGGCCCGCTGGAGCTGGGTGCCAAGGCCTGCCGCCTGGACAAGGACGGCCTCGGCCAGGTCGCCATCAAGGCCGCCGGCAATCGCCTCAACGAGAAACTGGAAGAGAAGCTCGACAAGGTCAACCCGCAGCTCAAAGATGCTTTGAAAGGCCTGTTCAAACGATGAGAAACGAGCAGTTTTCAGAGGCCGTACTCGACTGGTACGACCGCCATGGTCGCCACGACCTGCCCTGGCAACAGGGCATCACGCCTTACCGGGTGTGGGTCTCGGAGATCATGCTGCAACAGACCCAGGTGAGCACCGTGCTCAATTACTTCGACCGGTTCATGGCCTCGCTGCCGACGGTCGAAGCCCTGGCCGCCGCGCCGGAAGACGAAGTGCTGCACCTGTGGACCGGCCTGGGCTACTACACCCGGGCGCGCAACCTGCAAAAGACCGCGAAGATCGTGGTGGCCGAGTACGGTGGCGAGTTTCCCAGGGATGTCGAAAAACTCACCGAACTGCCCGGCATCGGCCTGTCCACCGCGGGCGCCATCGCCAGCCTGAGCATGGGCCTGCGTGCGCCGATCCTCGATGGCAACGTCAAACGCGTGCTGGCGCGCTTTACCGCGCAGGAGGGCTACCCGGGCGAGCCCAAGGTGGCCAAGCAGCTATGGGCCACCGCAGAGCGCTTCACGCCCCATGAACGCGTCAACGCCTATACCCAGGCAATGATGGACATGGGCGCGACCCTTTGCACCCGCAGCAAACCCAGTTGCCTGCTGTGCCCGCTGGAAAAAGGCTGCGAGGCCCACATGCTCGGCCTGGAGACGCGCTACCCGATCCCCAAGCCGCGCAAGACCATCCCGCAGAAACGCACACTGATGCCAATGCTGGCCAACACCGAAGGCGCCATTCTGCTTTATCGCCGCCCCTCCACCGGACTGTGGGGCGGGTTGTGGAGCCTGCCGGAGCTGGATGACCTTGGCGACCTCGAACACCTGGCCGAGCAACACGCGCTCGAACTGGGCAAGCATCAGGAATTGCCGGGGCTGATCCACACCTTCAGCCACTTCCAGCTGGCCATCGAACCCTGGCTGGTACAGGTCGAGGAATCGGCCCATCACGTGGCCGAGGCCGACTGGCTCTGGTATAACCTCGCCACCCCGCCGCGCCTGGGCCTTGCCGCCCCGGTCAAGAAACTGCTGAAGCGCGCGGCCGACGTATTGAATGCAGGAGTGTCGTCATGACCCGCACCGTAATGTGCCGCAAGTACAAAGAAGAATTGCCAGCTCTGGACCGCCCTCCGTACCCGGGCGCCAAGGGCCAGGACATTCACGACAATGTCTCCGCCAAAGCCTGGGGCGACTGGCTTAAACACCAGACCCTGCTGATCAACGAAAAACGCCTGAACATGATGAACGCCGAAGACCGCAAATACCTGGCGGGCGAAATGGACAAGTTCTTTTCCGGCGAGGAATACGCCCAGGCCGAGGGCTACGTACCACCTGCTCAATAATTGAGCAAAAATCGGGGTCAGCACGTAAGCGACGGTAATAATTAAATATTTTTCTAAAACTTGCTTGACGACCCCCTGAAAAACCCGTTTAATGCGCCCCGTTGCCCAGATAGCTCAGTCGGTAGAGCAGGGGATTGAAAATCCCCGTGTCGGCGGTTCGATTCCGTCTCTGGGCACCACTAATCAGTTTCAGGTGGTGCAACTATCATCCGAAACACACAAAAAACCCGCCTTGTGCGGGTTTTTTGTTGCCTGCGATTTGAGCAGGCCCTATACCGCCCCTCAGGCACAGGCCCGCTGACGAAGGATCATCTGGCCAAACCCACTTGCGCCCCTCAAGCTTTTCACTTATCTGAATTGTGTTTTTGAGATAACGTAGTCCCTATTCAGGCCCTGAACCCGCGTTTTACGGGCATCAGAGCGCTCATTTTTTGAGATAATAAAAAATCGATTAGAGATATTTTTCGACATGGCAGAGTTTTTTCACCACGATCTTGAGCTTCTGAACCCTTCATTCGACTCAGGTCTGGTTGACGTTCTGAGTGAACTGGAACATCTGCGCCGCCTGGAACTGGGGGGCGATACGCCACCTGCCGTTTTTTTCCAGCTTAAGGACCTGTTTCACACGCTGGAGAGCCTCGGTTCCGCTCGTATTGAGGGCAACCATACGACCCTCGCGGACTACATCGAAAGTAAAGTCGATGGAAAAGCAGAAGACTCAGATCAATTGCGAGAGATCGCAAATATCGAAAAAGCCATGGACTACGTTGAAAGCATCGTGAAGCCTGGCGTAGACCTCTCCGAGTTTGCAATCCGGGAACTTCATTCGATCACGGTTCAAGGACTGACGCGCGAAGGTGATCGCACGCCAGGCGCATACCGTGAAGCTGGAGTACGTATAGCCCAATCAGACCACTTGCCTCCCGATGCCGTGCTGGTACAGGGGTATATGCAAGAACTGATTGCCTTCGTGAATAAGCCGGATGCGCCCAAATATGACCTGATGAAGGTCGCCCTGGCCCACCACCGATTCGGCTGGATTCATCCCTTCGGCAACGGCAATGGCCGTGTCGTACGTCTTCTCACCTACGCACTGTTAATGAAGTACGGCTTCAACGTCAGCGCGGGCGGTCGAGTCCTGAACCCTACGGCTGTGTTCTGCATTGATCGGGAAAAGTACTATTCAATGCTCTCCAGTGCCGATACAGGCACCAAGGAGGGACTCGAAGCATGGTGCATCTACGTTCTCGCGGGGATCAAAGACGAACTGGAGAAAGTAAGCAGACTGACTGATTATGGCTATCTGACCAGGCACGTCCTGGCGCCCACCATAGCCATGGCAAAAGAGCGAGAATGGATCACGCCAATTGAGGAAAAAATTCTGACCACGGCGGTTCAACTGAAGGTCGTCAAATCAAGCGACATTGCCGATGTACTGCCAAGCCTGTCCGCCGCACAAAGAACCTACCAGATAAAAAAACTGGTCGATCAGGGCATGCTTCTTCCCGTTAACCCAGGTGCACGGCATTACACCATCGGGTTCTCCAACAACTACCTGATCAGAGGCGTTATCAAGTCACTACGCGAGGAAGGATTCATCCCTGAGCAGTTGGACAGGCCTTACGCATGAAGACTTATCCAGACAAGGTCGCACTCACTTCAACAAAAACACCATCAACGGATTGTCATTCAATCGCCCGTTGAACGCCGGAGCCAGATGCTCCACCGGCGAGCCCTTCAGCAAGACCGTTTGCGTGCGTTCCACAATCACCCAGGACGGCCTTGGCAGCGCGTTCAATTTCTCCAGTTCATGGCGCCCTACGAACAACGGTCGCTCGTCGTGATCCAGGTTCATCATGTAGCGCACGCCCCAGGTGTCCTGGCCAAGATCGACGAACACCAACGGTCCAGGGGTGACGGCGCGTAGCGATTCGACCTGACCGACAAACGTGCGGGTGTCGAATTGCAGGTCCTTGGACGGCTCTACCACCGCCACCAGCAGCAGCCATTGCGCCGCCAGTGCGATCAGACTGAGCCACACCAGGCGCGCCGCCCGATGCCAGGCGAACAGCACCGCCACCTGCAGCAACACCAATACGCTGAACAATAGCGGCAACGATACATCCGGCCAGTAGCCATGCTTCTGCCACGCGTGCCGACACACCAGCACGGCGATCGCGCACAGCGTTGGCAGCGCCGCGACAAGGCCTTCGTAGCATCGGCGCACGCCAGCGAGCCAGCCCTGCGACTGCAGTAGCCCATAGGCGGCGACAGCGGCAAACATCGGCACCATCGGCAGGATGTAATAGGCGCGCTTGAAATGCGGCACCGACAGGCCGAGCAGAATCATCAAGCCGCACGCACCGAGACGCACCACCATTTGCACGTCTTCCTCGGTCCGTCGTAGCGCCCAGCGATGGCGCAGCGCAAACAGGGTCGCCAGGGCCAGCGGCACCACGGGAAAGTAACGGTACAAACTCAACTGGAAGTAGAAATAGAACGGCTCACCGTTTTCATCGAGGCGCCCACCCACCTGCATCTTGAATACCTCGTCGGCAAACGCATCGCCTCCGCTGATCCGCGCCAGCTTCATCAGCAGCCACCAGCAGGCCGCCAACAGCACCAGGCCGACCACACCGTGAATCAGCACCTGCCTGACCCGTTCGCCGGGACGGCCGAGCGCACAGTAAACGCATGCCACGCCGCAGACCTCGATCAGCCCCAACGGGCCGCGAATCGCAAACGCCAGGGTGAACAACGGAAACACCGCCAGTTGCCGCCAGCGCGAACCCAGGCGCTCACCACTGTGCAGCAGATAGAAGCTGCCCACGCAGAGCAGCGCGACCATCTGATCAAGGCAGACCGAGCGGGACTTTTCCAGCAGTTGTGTGGTGAGCAAGGTCAACAGCACAGTGAGCAGCGCCCATTGCCGGCTGCGAGGGGCCAACAGCCGGTAGATCACGGCAATCACCCCGGCGGATGCCAGCGCGGTGGGCAAGATATTCGCCAAGTGATTGGGCGCACCGAAGACTCGGGCAAACACAAAACTGAAGAACGTCGCAGTGCCGGGGTAGTCCGCGTAGGGCTGGCCGTAGGTAGTAGGGAAAAGACTCGCGCCATGGCGAAACATTTCCTGCAGGAACAGCGCCCAGCGACCGTCAAAGCCTTGGGGCTGCTGGTCCCAGATACCCAAGGTGAACAACAACAGGGCGATCAGAAACAGGCCCAGGGATTCCAGGCGAAAACGGTTGCGGTGATCCATCGGTTGACCTGTCAGGTGTAAGGCGCCGCTCATGGTGCACAACGCACCCCTGAATAGCGCCTGAACAGACCTGAAACTTCATGCGTTTACCGATTTTTGCGCCACACCACTGCGCGAATCAGGCGCACGTAGAACAACTGGGCAACCAACTCGACCAGGGTCTGCAGGATCACCGCCGTTGCCGCCAACCCGCGCACGTCTTCCGGCAGCGCCAGTGCCAACGGCAGCACCACCAGCGAGTTACGCGTGGCGGCACTGAAGGTCACCGCACGCGCCGCCCCCGCCGGCAACGCGAACAATCGCGCGGCCAGCATCCCCAGCAATGGCGCCAGCAACACGAAACCCAGATAGACCGGAATCACCGGCAGCAGCAGGTTGAGATCGCGCACCACCGAGGTGATCTGCGAACCGATCACCACAAACAGCACCAGCGCCATCGCCGGCACCGGCAACCAGGCCCAGGCGCTGTTCCACGCACTGATGACAGCAGATCGTCGCGCCAGGGACGTCGTCAGTACCGCCAGCAGCATCGGCACCACAATCAACCACACAAACGCCGCGACAAATGGCCCGACCTCAACCACCACCTCAGACTGCGTGCCCAACATCAACCCCATGTACACCGGCAACAGCGCCAACTGCAACAGCAGCAACACCGGCGTCGCCGCCAGCATCAACCGCGAATCGCCCTTGCCGATATGGGTGAACACCACCACATAATCGATGCACGGCGTCAGCAACACCAGCAACGCCCCCACCAGCAGTGCCGGGCGCTCCACAAGGCCTCGGGTCAGTGCCCAGACCAGCAACGGCACAAGAATGAAATTGGCCAGCAGCAGCGCCGCCATAAAGCGCTTGCTGCCCACCCCCTGACGCAGCTCCAGAAACGGGATCTGCAGGAACATCGCATACATCAGCACGGCGATAGCGGGCGTGACCAGAGCGGCGAGGCCATGCCCCAGCGAAGGCGCGAACAGGCCCAGCGTGGCAGCAAGAAGGACCGCGACGAAGTAGAGGGGGATCTGCTTGTGTTCGAGGGTTTCGCGGGTCATGAAGACGCTCTAGGCCGATCCAAAGACGCGAGCGTATTAGCAGCACAAACAAGGAGCAATAGCAGCACCGCGAATCGCCCCTTCCACACAACCCCTTGGGATTTACCCCAACCTGCGCTTCAATACCCCCCCAAACCCAAGGAAGCCGACCCATGGCCTCGCCGAACAAGCAGCAGAAACGTGCCCATCGGGCCAAGGCCAAAGCCAAGCAAAACCGCACCCAGCGCGCCGTGGCGGCCAAGCCGGATGCGTTTGCCGGTGACGACGACCGTATCGACCTTGAGTCGGTGGATTTGACCGAATTGTTCCTGGAGATGCGCGTTGCCAGCGAAGTCAGCCAACAAGCAATGTGTGCAGCGTTCCTGGCGCACCCGTTGCTGGCGCTGGTGCTGGAGCAGGAAGGCGAAGAAGAAGCCACCGACTTTATCCTGGCCGCGCTGATCGAGTATCGGCAATGGACCACGGACAGTGACGATGAAGCGGCGGCGCTGGCGTGGATTGAATCTGCAGAGTTCCAGGCCGATTACGTGGCGGCGTCACAGTCACTGGTGAATTCCCAGGACTGACGCAAAACAAATGTGGGAGGGGGCTCGCTCCCGATAGCAGCCTGTCAGTCAGCACACCTGATGCTGACACACCGCTATCGGGAGCAAGCCCCCTCCCACACCTGAACTACATCCACTCAACCATCAGTTAAGCACGGCAGCACTCGCCCGCTGAGCCTTGCGCCGGCTCGCAACAACGAGCCCCGCAGCCACCACCAGCAAGCTCAACACGCCAGTCGCGATGATCTCGACCCGGTGCGCTTCCTGGAACAGCATGATGGTCAAGGTACCCACGATAAACACCATCACCGCATAAGTGAGGCCAGGGAACAGCCACATCTTGAATTCGAGCTTCTCACCCGCCGCCACACGCTTCTGACGCATGCGCAGTTGCGACACCGCGATCACCAGATACACCAGCAACGCGATAGCGCCGGAGCTGGCCAGCAGGAATTCAAACACCGCCGCCGGTGCCACGTAGTTGGCGAATACCGCCAGGAACGCAGCCCCCGTCGACAGCAACACCGCCCAATAAGGCGTGCCGCTCTTGTTGGTGCGCTTGGCCACAGCCGGGGCATCACCGCGACGGCCCAGGGAGAACAGCATGCGCGACGCGGTGTACAGCGCCGAATTCAGGCAACTGGTCACCGCCACCAGCACCACCAGGTCGACGATCAGCTTGGCATTCGGGATGCCCATGCGCTCCAGCACGGTCTGGTAGGAACCTACCGCCGCCAGGGTCGGATCGTTCCACGGCACCAGCGACACCACGATGAAAATCGACAACAGGTAGAACAAACCGATCCGCCAGATCACCGAGTTGGTGGCCTTGGTGATTTGCTGGCCGGGATTCTTCGATTCAGCCGCCGCAATGGTGACGATCTCGGTGCCCATGAACGAGAACATGGTGGTGAGGATGGCCGCCAGCACCGCGCCCATGCCGTTGGGCATGAAACCTTGGGTATCGAACAGGTGCGACACGCCGCTGACCTGGCTGGTGGGCAACACGCCGAAAATCGCCGCCAGGCCGAGGATGACGAAGGCCACGATCGCCACAACCTTGATCAACGCAAACCAGAACTCGAACTCGCCGTAGTTCTTCACGCTGAACAGGTTGGTCGCCGTCAGCAGCAAGGTGATGATCAGGGTAAAGGCCCAGATGGCCACGTCGGGGAACCACGCATGCAGGATGGTCGCCGCCGCGTTGGCCTCCAGTGGAATCACCAGCACCCAGAACCACCAGTACAACCAGCCGATGGTAAAGCCGGCCCAGTGCCCGATCGCACGGTCGGCGTAAGTGGAGAACGAACCGGTGTCCGGCGACGCTACGGCCATTTCGGCGAGCATGCGCATCACCAATACCACCAGCGTGCCCGCCGCGGCATACGCCAGCAGTACGGCAGGGCCAGCGGCAGCAATCGCGTGGCCGGAGCCGACGAACAACCCGGCACCGATGACGCCGGCAATTGACAGCATGGTGACGTGACGCGGTTTGAGCCCCTGTTCGAGGTCATTGGAGCTTTGCGTACTACTCATTGACACACCTTTGCGAGGAATTGCGAAAACGGTCCGCCCGGCCTGGATGCTTTCTCGTGAAAAGAAACCAACAGGGGCGTTCTTTATTTTTTACGCAAGATTTGCGCCAAAATGTTACGAATCCACAGCCGGCGCGGCCTGTAGGACGCTTCCGCATAAATCGCAAGTCATTGAGAACAATGGCATTTCGCTATAGCGTTACCGTGCACCCCATATTCAAGACGTTTGAGCGCACCAAAAACACACACAAAAAGTGCGTGACGCCCTATTAAAGGGCTGAGTATGCACCGTTTGCCGGTTTTACCCTTCCAACACTTGGCCAAAGCTGGCACCATCGCGCCCTTTTTACGCAAAGCCTGCGCATATTCCGGGGCAAACGGTTGTTCGGTTGTTGATGGCGCGACACGCCGCTGTGCCGATGCGACACCCTGCCGCAGACCACCGTTTAACCGCCCGCAGCGCTGTTGGCTGTCATCCAGACGCTATGCTAGCTTGGCGCCTCGCCAGAAGGTGGCCCCGCAGCGCCGCATGCAACGAACACAATGAGGACCCCCCATGGCCGAGGCCACGCCCGCGCTTGAAATCCGCAACCTGCATAAACGCTATGGCGAGCTGGAGGTGCTCAAGGGTATCTCGCTGACCGCCCGCGACGGCGACGTGATCTCGATCCTGGGTTCTTCCGGTTCCGGCAAATCCACACTCCTGCGCTGCATCAACCTGCTGGAAAACCCGCACCAGGGCCAGATCCTGGTGGCCGGCGAAGAGCTCAAGCTCAAGGCCGCAAAAAACGGCGAGCTGCAAGCTGCCGACGGCAAGCAGATCAACCGCCTGCGCAGCGAAATCGGTTTTGTGTTTCAGAACTTTAATCTGTGGCCGCACATGAGCATCCTCGACAACATCATCGAGGCGCCACGCCGCGTGCGCGGCCAGAGCAAGGCCGAAGCGATCGAAGTGGCCGAAGCCCTGCTGGCCAAGGTCGGCATCGCCGACAAGCGCCACGCCTACCCTGCGCAATTGTCCGGTGGCCAGCAACAACGCGCGGCCATCGCGCGCACCCTGGCGATGCAGCCCAAAGTCATTCTGTTTGACGAGCCCACTTCCGCGCTTGACCCGGAAATGGTCCAGGAAGTACTTAATGTGATCCGCGCACTGGCCGAAGAAGGCCGTACCATGCTGCTGGTCACCCATGAAATGGGGTTTGCCCGTCAGGTGTCCAGCGAAGTGGTGTTTCTGCACCAGGGCCTGGTCGAAGAGCAAGGATCGCCACAGCAGGTGTTTGAAAACCCGCTTTCGGCGCGCTGCAAACAATTCATGTCCAGCAACCGCTAACGGAGCAACCTGCATGCAGAACTATAAAAAATTCCTTCTGGCCGCGGCCGTCTCGATGGCGTTCAGCGCCACGGCCATGGCGGAAACCTTGAAAATGGGGATCGAAGCGGCCTACCCGCCGTTCAACAATAAAGACGCCAGCGGCAACGTGGTGGGCTTTGACAAGGACATCGGCGACGCCCTGTGCGCCAAGATGAAAGTCGAGAAGTGCGAAGTTTACGTGTCCGACTGGGACGGCATCATCCCGGCCCTGAACGCCAAGAAGTTCGACTTCCTGGTGTCTTCGCTGTCGATCACCGATGAGCGCAAGCAGGCCGTCGACTTCACCGACCCGTACTACTCCAACAAGCTGCAGTTCATCGCGCCGAAAGCCACTACCGACTTCAAGCCCGATGCCGACTACCTCAAGGGCAAGATCATCGGTGCACAGCGCGCAACGCTGGCCGGTACCTACCTTGAAGACAAACTGCCGGACACCGAAGCCAAGCTGTACGACACCCAGGAAAACGCCTATCTCGACCTGACGTCCGGTCGTCTGGACGGCATTCTTGCCGACAAGTACGTGCAATACGAATGGCTCAAGAGCAAAGACGGTTCGGCCTATGAGTTCAAGGGCGACCCGGTGGTGGAAAGCGACAAGATCGGTATCGCCGTACGCAAGGGCGACCCGCTGCGCGAGCGCCTGAACAAAGCCCTGGCAGAGATCAAGGCCGACGGCACCTACAAGAAAATCAACGACAAGTACTTCCCGTTCAGCATCGAATGACCTGAACGGCCTGCCCGGCGCGCTCACGTGAGCGCGCCGGCTTTTGCATTGCCTGCCACGATATGAAAACACCATGAATTTCGATCTCTACGGATTCGGCCCCGCGCTTGCCGCTGGTGCGCTGATGACCGTCAAACTGGCGCTCACCGCCCTGTGTCTGGGGCTGGTGCTGGGCCTTGCCGGCGCCCTGGGCAAGACGTCCCCCTACAAGCCGTTGCAATGGCTGGGCGGAGCCTACTCGACCCTCGTTCGCGGGATTCCCGAACTGCTGTGGGTGCTGCTGATTTATTTCGGCACGGTCAACCTGATGCGTAGCCTGGGCGAGACCTTCGGTATCCCCGATCTGTCACTCAGCGCGTTCGCCGCTGGCGTCATCGCCCTGGGCCTGTGCTTTGGCGCCTACGCCACGGAAGTGTTCCGTGGCGCGATACTCGCTATTCCCAAGGGCCACCGCGAAGCCGGTGTGGCGTTGGGGCTGTCCCGGTTGCGGATTTTTACCCGATTGATCATGCCGCAGATGTGGCGCATCGCCCTGCCGGGCCTGGGCAACCTGTTCATGATCCTGATGAAGGACACTGCGCTGGTGTCGGTGATCGGCCTTGAAGAAATCATGCGCCACGCGCAGATCGGCGTGACCGTCACCAAGCAACCGTTCACCTTCTTCATGGTCGCGGCACTCATGTACCTGGGCCTCACGGTGCTGGCCATGAGCGGCATGTACTTCCTGGAAAAACGCGCCGCCCGCGGCTTTGCAAGGAGCACCCAATGAGCGGCGACTACAGCTGGCTGGCGCATTTCGACCTGGGCCTGAACTGGGCGGTGATCATCAAGTGGCTGCCCAAACTGGCACAGGGCGCCACCCTCACCCTGGAGCTGGTGGCCATTGCGGTCATCGCCGGCCTGCTGCTGGCGATCCCGCTCGGGATCGCCCGCTCATCGCGCCTGTGGTACGTGCGTGCCCTGCCCTACGGCTACATCTTTTTCTTCCGTGGCACGCCGCTGCTGGTGCAGTTGTTTCTGGTGTACTACGGCCTGGCGCAGTTCGACTCAGTGCGCCACAGCTTCATGTGGCCGTACCTGCGCGATCCGTTCTGGTGCGCCACCGCCACCATGACCCTGCACACCGCTGCTTATATCGCCGAGATCCTGCGCGGCGCGATCCAGGCGATCCCGCCCGGCGAGATCGAAGCGGCGCGCGCCCTGGGCATGTCCAGGCCAAAGACGCTGTTCTATATCATCCTGCCGCGCGCCTCGCGCATCGGCCTGCCGGCGTACAGCAACGAGGTGATCCTGATGCTCAAGGCCAGCGCCCTGGCCAGCACGGTGACCCTGCTGGAACTGACCGGCATGGCCCGTACCATCATCGCGCGCACCTATTTGCCGGTGGAGATCTTCTTCGCTGCCGGGCTGTTCTACCTGCTGATGGCCTACATCCTGGTACGCGGCTTCAAACTGCTGGAACGCTGGCTACGCGTCGATGCCTGCCAGGGACGTTGAGGCGCGCTTCCACGCGCTGGATGCGTTCCTGATCGAGCACCAGGGGCTGTGGCGACCACGGCCCTTTGTTCATCGCCATTTGCCTTGGGAAACCGAGCACCCGCAACTCGCCGCCTGGCTGCGCCAACGCACCCTGGGCGAGGCGCAAGACAGCCACAACCAACCCCACGATTTACCCGCACCGGCGCCGTTTCCACAGCTCGCGCGACAAGCATTGCAACTGAGCGCTGTGGATAAATTACCAGCCCACACCCTGGCACCTGCCCGACCTCGTCTGAACGTCGACGTACCGGGCCGCAAATGGCAACAGATCGAAGCCTTCGGCGCAGCCCTGCACTTTGCCGACACGCCCAGGCATTGGCTGGACTGGTGCGCGGGCAAAGGTCACCTTGGCCGCCGCCTGCTGCACACCGGGCAAACGCTGACGTGCCTCGAATACGACCCGAACCTGATCGCGGCCGGGCAAGCCCTGAGCGATCACCATCGGCTGCCCGCCGCCCATCGTCTGCAGGACGTGATGGCAGACGTGGCAATCGGCCCCGAGCACACGCCCGTCGCCCTGCACGCCTGCGGTGACCTGCATGTGCGTCTGCTGCAAGTGGCCAGCGCCGCTGGCTGCAGGCAATTGGCGCTGTCGCCCTGCTGCTATAACCGCATCAATGCCGATCGCTATCAGCCACTCTCGGGCGCAGCTCGAGCCTCGGCACTGCACCTTTCGGTGGATGATCTCAGCTTGCCCCTCACCGAGACCGTGACCGCCGGCAAGCGCGTGCGCCAGCGGCTCGACCGCTCCATGGCCTGGCGCCTGGGCTTCGACCCTCTGCAACGGCAACTGCGCGGCGTCGACGACTACCTCGCCACTCCCTCGTTGCCTGCCAGTTGGCTGGACAAACCCTACGCCGACTACTGCAAGGAGCTGGCACGCCTCAAGGGTTTATCCACAGGAGAGCAACCGTGGGAAACGCTGGAGGCGTACGGCTGGCGTCGTCTGGCCGAAGTCAGAAACCTCGAGTTGCTGCGTGGGCTGTTTCGCCGGCCATTGGAAGTATGGCTGGTGCTGGATCGCGCGCTGTTTTTGCAGGAACAAGGCTACGCCGTTGAACTGGGCACCTTCTGCGAACCCTCGCTGACGCCGCGTAACCTGATGCTACTGGCCGAGCGCGATTAAGGGGCAGCATTTACCCGCACGCCCTGTGGATAACTCTGTTGATGAAATCTTTACAGAGGCTGTAGCCACCTACGCTACAGCACGCAAGCGGTGCTGGTCATTTTTTGTTCACATAATAAAACGCACGCAAAACAGGCAGTTGCAACGTAACGCGAACAACGCCGCACCATGGCTGTTTTGTGACAGGTGGCACCGAACGATTGTGCATAAGCATCTGGCGTTACGCGTATAAACCGCGACTTATGGACGTTTTTTACGGGCAATCAACAGCCGGCACAGGCCGTTGATATCGTCGCCAGCCAGGCTCACGCGTATGTTATCCAGCGGGTCGGAGGCGAACGCCAAGGCTTCGCTGATGGATGAATCGTGGTGGATCACATGAACGGATCTGTCACCCAGACGTTGCTTGAAAGCCTCGAACATCTCCAGGCTGAACGCCGACTTATCATCCATTTGATTGATCACAATGTGGCAACGCGGCGCACGCTCAAGGCACGGCGCCAGCAATGCATCCACTTGATCCAGTGTGCCGAGGCAGGCGGCATTGGGCTGCGTGACCACCAGCACGATATCGGCCACGCTCAATGCCTGCTGCAAATAGACGTTATTGCCTGCCGGGGTATCGATGATCACCAGGCCGCGCTCATCCAGCGCCAGTGCCGACAAGCGCTGCGCCAGCCACTTGGGCTCACGCGTAAGCCAGCGCTGCAGGCTTTCCTTCTGATGGCTGTCGGTGTCGCCAAACGGGATGACCTGGCACCCGGCAAACCCGGATTGCACGACGCTCGTCCACGGTGCATTAAGCAGGCTGGCACGGCCCAGGCCAGGTTGCTCGGCCTCTACGCCGAAGTGGTGGCGCAGCGCGTTCTGCGGGTCCAGATCCAGGGCCATCACCGACTCGCCGAGTCGTTGCAGGCCGCTGCTCAACGCCGTGACCAGGGTGCTGCGCCCCACGCCGCCGTTGATCGACACCACCGCCACCACCGTTGGGCGGGCAACCTGCTGCTCGCCCGGCTGGAATCGCTCCTGAGGATGACTACGGTAATGCGAGCCGTCTCTCTGGTTCACCCGCGTGCCATCGTCAAACGGCACGGTGCCGAAGAAGTGCAGCCGAGCGTTTCTTCCCTCAGGGTCGCGGGAAACGCTCTTGCCGAACAGGGCAAATAGATAATCGGTGCGGCTCATGGCCGGAACTCCTTAACAGCGCCGTGTAAAGACGTGAAAGGTCGGCAAGATACTGGCTTCACCGCAGGTCTTCTTGTAGGCATTTTGATGGCTCATTCTCCGACAGCGAAGCGCAAGTGTCATTATTTTGATCAAATTGCCAGCATTCTTTCGGACGAGTGGAAAATAGCCAATTAAATGACGAACACTTTCTGCAATTCATCAAAAGTGATTCCACTGTGCCATTGTCTTTTGCAGGGTATCGCCTCACCATTGCCGCACCTTCCATGCTGCATGCCTGGGTAATCGCAGTGGCGTTACGCTTCAAACTCCCTCGGGTCCTCTACGGTTTCGCCGTCACGCTGCTGTTGGCGGGCGGGCTGCTGGGCGATTTGCTGGCCGATTGGGATTTCAGCCAGATCAGCCGACGCGCCGAAACGCTGTACGGTCCACTTGGCGCCGGGCGCCAGCGCATCGATGCGTGGCAACAGTTGCTGTCCACCCAGAAACAGGTAAGCGAGGCCGAGCAGCTCAAGGTGGTCAACCTCTTCTTCAATCGGCAGTTGCACTACGAGGAAGACATCGACCTGTGGCACGAGGTCGATTACTGGGCCACCCCCATTCAGTCGCTGTGGAAAGGCGCGGGCGACTGTGAAGACTACGCCATCGCCAAGTACTTCAGCCTGCGCCACCTCGGCGTGCCGGCCGAGAAATTGCGCATTACCTACGTCAAGGCGCTGCGTCAGAACCGTGCGCACATGGTGCTGACGTATTATGCGAGCCCAGAGGCCATGCCCCTGGTGCTCGACAGCCTGATGGACGCGATTCTGCCTGCCAGCCAACGCCAGGATTTGCTCCCCGTGTATGCCTTCAACGGCGAAGGCCTGTGGCTGACCGGCGCGGCGGGCAACAAGAAAGTCGGTGACACCAAACGCCTGTCACGCTGGCAGGATGTGTTGAAAAAAATGACCGCTGAAGGGTTTCCGGCCAGTTCGGACAATTAACAGGAGCTACGATGTCACTGTTCAAACAATTGCTGATCGCTATCTGCGTGTTCCTGATAGTCGCGTTCAGCGGTAGCTTCATGGTCAGCCTGGAGAGCTCGCGTACCCAGTACGTCAACCAGCTGCGCTCCCACGCTCAGGACGCGGCCACCGCGCTGGCCCTGTCGCTGACCCCGAACATCGATGACCCGGCGATGACCGAGCTGATGGTCAGCTCGATCTTCGACAGCGGCTACTACGCCAGCATCCGCGTGGTGGACCTGAGCAATAACCAGGTACTGGTGGAGCGCGCCGCCGAGCCGGATGCCAGCAACGTACCGGCGTGGTTCGTGAAGATGATCGGCCTGGAACCGGCCGGCGGTGATGCCATCGTCAGCCGCGGCTGGCAGCAGGCAGCACGGGTCGAGGTGGTCAGCCACCCGATGTTTGCCCTGGCCAAACTCTGGCAGAGCGCCCTGGGCAGCCTCGGTTGGTTGCTGGTGTGCGGGGCGGTGAGCGCGGTGCTCGGCGCCCTGCTGCTGCGCCGGCAGTTGAAGCCGCTGGACTACATGGTCGAGCAGTCCCATGCGATTGCCCGTCGTGAATTCCTGAGCCTGCCCGACCTGCCGCGCACCCCGGAGCTGCGCCGCGTCGTGCAGGCGATGAACCAGATGGTGGAGAAGCTCAAGGCCCTGTTCCATGAGCAGACCGAGCGCAGCGAGAAGCTGCGCGTGGAGTCCTACCAGGACAGCCTCACCGGCCTTGCCAACCGTCGCTATTTCGAGATGCAGCTGCAATCGCGGGTCAGCAACCTGGAGGAATCCAGCTCCGGCTACCTGCTGATGCTGCGCGTCAACGACCTGAGCGGCCTCAACCAGCGCCTGGGCGGGCAACGTACCGACCAGTTGCTGCAGGCGGTCAGCCAGCAACTGGTGCGCACCTGCGCCAAGTACCCGGAAACCCACAACCTCATCACCCGCAGCCGTGGCGGCGAATTCGCAGTGCTGGCCCCGGGGCTGGTGCGCGACGAAGCCCTGCAGTTGGCCCAGGCGCTGGAGGCGACCCTGCAAAGCCTGCACGAAACCGGCGCCACCGACATGCCGACCGTGGCCTTCATCGGCCTGGCGCCGTACAACCCGGGCGACGCCTCCGCCGACCTGCTGATGCTGGCCGACCAGGCGCTGACCCAGGCCGAAGCCAGCGGCGGCCAGAGCTGGGTGTGCCTGGAACATCAGGTCACTGGCACCGTCAGCGATGACCCGCACAGCTGGCACACCTTGCTCGATGACGCGCTGAAGCAAGGCCGCTTCCAGTTGTTTTTCCAGCCGGTGGTCAGCAGCGGCGACACCCGGCAGGTGCTGCATTACAAGGTGCTGTCGCGCCTGCTCGACAACCAGAACCAGACCATCGCGGCTGGCCACTTCCTGCCCTGGCTGGAACGCTTCGGCTGGACCGCGCGGCTCGACCACCTGATGCTGGACCTGGTGATCAAACACCTGAGCCAGCACCCCGTCTCGGCGGCCTTGAACCTGTCGGCCGCGACCCTGCAGGACCCTCAAGCCCTGGAGCGGGTATTCGAACGCCTGTCCCAGCACCCAACGCTGGGCGCACAGCTGACGCTGGAGATCGGCGAGGAGCAAGTGCCCGAACAGACCGAACTGGAGCGCCTGACCCGGCGCATGCGCAACCTGGGCTTCAGCCTCGGCCTGCAGCGTTTCGGCGGGCGCTTCAGCATGATCGGCAACCTGGCGAACCTGGGGCTGGCCTACCTGAAAATCGACGGCAGCTACATCCGCGCCATTGACCACGAAAGCCACAAGCGCTTTTTCATCGAAGCCATTCAGCGCGCCGCCCACAGCATCGACCTGCCGTTGATTGCCGAGCGCGTGGAAACCGAAGGTGAGTTGCGGGTGATCCGGGAGATGGGCATCGAAGGGGTGCAAGGCCGACTGGTCGGTGAACCCGCGCCCTGGAAGTGAAGCGCTGACACCTGGAACCTCCTTGACGGTCACCCCGTAAAGGAGGTGGCCGGGGTCAGATCAAGCCGGTTTCATCGTCGTTGATCAGCTCACTCAAGCCGCCCAGCGCGGCCCGCGCCTGGGTGCGCTCAAGGAACTTGACCTGCGCCGCCGGCGGCAGGTCGGTGATGCTCATCACGTTCTTGGTGATCAGCACCTGAATCAAGTCATCCAGCACTCGAATCATCTCAAGGTCACTTTGCTTGAGCTGCTTGAGGCTGTTGTCCACCGCATCACCGGCAAACCATGCCTGGATCTCATGGTGGTCGGCCGGCAGTGTCTCGGTGGCCTCGCTAAAAGCCTGTGCCTCGACGCGAACCAGCGCGTTGTATTGATCGCGTTGCACGTAGAACATCAGCGTTCTCCCAATAAAAAATCCCTGCAGGCATCGCGCACGGCGCCCACAGAGATTACACAGATTTTCCCGAAGCTGATGCCCGGCGGCGCCAATCCTTATGGATGGGTGCCGCCTGGGTGATCAGTCGTGATGCTTGACGGTCAGGTCGCCACCGGCGATCAGGTTATTGATCGCGGCGCTGCCACTGCCCCAGCTGGCGCCGTCGACCTTGATCGTGACATCGGCCGTGCCGCCGCCCGAGGCAGTGAACGTGCCCGCGCTGCTGACGCTCAGCGTCGAGGTGCCCGACGCATCGGTGGTCAGCTTCAGGTAGTTGGACAGGTTGTTGTCGTTATTGCCTTGCAGCAAGTCGGACAGGTCCAGCTTGTCGCCTTCGCCGTGCTTGAAGTCGGTGATGCGATCGAAGCCGCCGCTGGTGTTGGTGTCGCCTTTGAGCCACACGAAGGTATCGGCACCCGCACCGCCGCTGAGCACATCATCGCCCTTGCCGCCCACCAGAATGTCGTTGCCGGCGCCGCCGGAGAGGCTGTCGTTGCCGCCCTGGCCGAACAGAATGTCGTTGCCGGCGTTGCCGATCAGCGTGTCGTTGCCATCCTTGGTGCCGTAGATGTTCGACGCGTTGGCCAGTGCGCCGATGTCCTGCACGTGTTCGGTGATGTACTGGTGCAAGGTGCGGTCGTCGATGTGGTCGACGGTGGTGGCCAGTTTCTCGGCGGCGAAGGACTTGAGCGCAGCGCTGCCTTCCTGGCCTTTGTAGGTGATCAGGTCGCCGAACAGAATGTCGTTGGCCGAACCGCCGGTGAGGTTGTCGGCGCCCGCATCGGCGGTGTGGCCGGTGATGGCATCGGCCAGCTTCGCCGTGTCGATGGTGGCAACCACCTTGTCGGTGTCGAACTGCTTGAGCACCGTGGTATCGATGCTCGACCCCAGGCCGATGGCCTCGACCGTGACCTTGCTGTCCACCGCGTTGACCAGGTTGGCGTAGGCCGCCTTGGCGCTGGCCAGGGCGGTGTCGGAGTCCTGATAGACCGCCGCCACGTCAAAGCCGCCCTTGGCGTTGGCGACCACGGTGCCTTCATAGATCGCCTGGCCCCAGCCGTTGTAGGAGTAAACCTTGCCATCGCCGTCGACAATCATCCGCGACCAGCCGTTGATGGTGGTGTAGACCGCGCTGCCCTGGCCCAACACGTAGTTGGAGCTGTTGACCACGCTGTCGAAGTAAACGTTCGAGCCCCAGAACGTGCTGGTCGTGCCCAGGTAAGGGTTGCCGTGCACCTCGGTAAATACGTTCGGCGAACCGTCGGTAATGAAGTACGTGAGGTTGGTCGCGCCCTTGTTACTGGTGGCGTCGCTGCTCTTGAACCAGTTGGTGGCCGCGTCGAACGCATCCTGATAGTTGGTCATGTCGCTGGAGTTGGAAGTCATCTGGGTCAAGACCGCCTGCAAGGCCGCCTTGGCAGCGTCCTTGTCGGCCAGATTGACCGAGACCTGAGATTCGATACGCGTGTCGAAATCGACCAGCAGCACTTTCACCACGCCCGAGTCTTTATTGCCGGCATTGGCAATCAATGTATTGAACACGCTGCTCAGCTGGCTCTTGATCGAGTCCATCGCACTGGTGCCGATGCTGCCCGAGGTGTCGACCAGGAAGGCAATGTTGTAGTTGCTGCCCTGGGTGACCACGCCGGCCTTGTCGCCGACCACCACGTTGTTGACCGACGAGCTGCTCAAGTTGATGACATCGGCCACGCCAGTGCCTTCAGTCACCAGGTAGGCCTGCGGCGTTACCGTGATGGTGCTGGTGGCGATGCTGGAACTCAGGCTGTTGCCGCCTTCGTTGTCCATCACCGAGACCTCGATGGTGCGGTCGCCGGTAGCCGGGTACTTGCTGGTGCTGGAATATTGGAACGATTCCAGCAGCGCCTTGTAGGTCGCCGCATCCGCCGCGCCCGACAGGCTCAGCATGATCTTGCCGCTGACGTCAGTGCCGACGCTGGTCAGGGTAATGCCTTTGTAGGTGCCGCCCACCGTCACCAGGCTGGAGGTCAGTTGATCCCCGGCACTGGCGTTTTTGAGGGTGATGCTCGCGCTCTGCATCTGGCTGCTGTCGACGTCGCCGATGGCCACGCTGCCGGTAATCGCCACGCCGCTGGTGCTGCGTTCGTTGTAGGTGGCGGCGAAGCCGGTGGCGACCGCGCCGTCGGCCGTGCTCAGGTCCAGGGTCGGGGCGTCGTTGACCGCAGTGACCACGATGCTCACTTTGCCGGTGGTGACTTGCGCAACGCCGGTACTCAGTTCGGTGGCCGTGGCTTTCACGGTCAGGTCGAAGCTGGCCGTCGAGTCCTTGAACGGGGTGACCGTCAGGGTTTTCAGGTTCCAGGTGCTCACATCGTAGAACGCGGTAGCGCCAGTCGAGGTGAAGCTGTGACCGCTGGTGCCGTCGGTGATCACGGTGCCGGCCGGCAAGCCGCTGATTTCCACCTTGTGGGATTCCGAGCCGTCGTTGTCGACGAACGTGGTGGTGATCGGCGCGACCTTGATAGTGGTGTCTTCCAGCCCACGGTTGTAGACGTAGCCGGTGTAGTAGCCTTCGCCATTGACCACATGGCTGTCGCCCAGCACCGCACCTGCGGCCTTCAAGGCGTCCACGCCGGTGTAGGTCTGCACGCCGCTGTTACCCAGCGACATCGACGGGCCGTTGTTGATCGACACATTGATGTCGTAGTTGCCTGCGGCGGCCTGGTTGTAGTGGTAGATGTCGAGGGTGTAGTAACCCGACTCGGTCGGCGTGTACGCCGTGCCGGTAATCGTGCCGCCCTGTTTACTCCAGGTCTCGCTGGCCACCAGCTTGCCGCCCACGGTGATTGCCAGGCTGTCATCGGCAGTGCCGGTGAAGCTGTAGCTCTTGCCGGCTTCCAGGTAGATCAGGCCGGAGACTTTGGTTGCCGTCCCCTCCGCCACATTACTGTTGCTGACGCTGCTGACCACACCTGTGGAGATCGCGCTGGCAGCGGTCTTGGCGTCGATCACGCGGATCAGGTCGCTGGACAGCGCAACGCCGTTGCCGCTGTTGCCCAGGTCCTTGGCCAGCGTGCCGCCGGTCCAGGTCTGCAGGGTCAAACCGGTTGGCACCGCGCCGTATTGGCTGACACCTACCACCGGCACGTCCGTCACCGGGTGAATATCCACGGTGATGATTTTGGTGTCGCTGTAGGCGCTGCCGTCGTAGGCCTGGAACTTCAGCTGGGTGTAGTCGCTTTGCTTGTTGCCCACACCGGTGCCGCCGAAGCTGTTATCGCCCGACTCGTTGGCCGCCGGGGTGTAGCGCACGTTGTGGCTGTCGAAGTCAGCCTGGCTGAACGCCTTGCCGGCCGAGGTATCGGTTTTCAGGTCAGCGGTGGTCAGTTGCGTCCACACGCCGTTGACTTTGTACTCGATGGCGCCGGCAGGCAGGCTGGTGAACACCACTTTCGGGTTGGCGGAGTCCACATCGTTGACGCCAAAGGTGGCCCAGGTCAGTTCGACCGAGGTGTCTTCGTTGCTGGCGATGTTGCCGTTGGTAGCCGTGGGCGCGTCGTTGACCGGCGTAATGGTGATGGTGCCGTTGACAGCCGGTGAGGTCAGCACGTTGCTGCCGTCAGCGTTGCCGCTGTCGGTGGCGGTGTAGGTGAAGTTCACCGTGCCGTTGAAGTCGGTGGCCGGTTTGAAGTAGACAGTCGCCTCGCCATTGCTGGCGGTGATCGGGCCGGTCACTTTGGTGGTCATCGCGGCATCGGTGTAGAAGGTGCCGTTGCTTGGCGTGCCCACGCTAAAGGATTTCACGTTCGCCAGGCCGTCTACGTCGGTCGCGCTCAGCTTGACCGCGATGCCACTGGTTGGGTCTTCGGCACCGGTTGCGGTTGTAGCAATGGCGACCGGCGCATCGTTGACCGGAGTCACGGTGATGGTGCCGTTGACAGCCGGTGAGGTCAGCACGTTGCTGCCGTCAGCGTTGCCGCTGTCGGTGGCGGTGTAGGTGAAGTTCACCGTGCCGTTGAAGTCGGTGGCCGGCTTGAAGTAAACGGTCGCCTCGCCATTGCTGGCAGTGATCGGGCCGGTCACCTTGGTGGTCATGGCCGCGTCGGTGTAGAAGGTGCCGTTGCTTGGCGTGCCAACGGAGAACGATTTCACGTTCGCCAGGCCGTCTACGTCGGTAGCGCTCAGCTTGACCGCGATGCCGTTGTCTTCGGCACCGGTTGCGGTTGTAGCAATGGCGACCGGCGCATCGTTGACCGGAGTCACGGTGATGGTGCCGTTGACGGCTGGCGAGGTCAGCACATTGCTGCCGTCAGCGTTGCCGCTGTCGGTGGCGGTGTAGGTGAAGTTCACCGTGCCGTTGAAGTCGGTAGCCGGCTTGAAGTAAACGGTGGCCTCGCCATTGCTGGCGGTGATCGGGCCGGTCACCTTCGTGGTCATCGCTGCATCGGTGTAGAACGTGCCGTTGCTCGGTGTGCCCACGCTGAAGGATTTCACGTTCGCCAGGCCGTCTACGTCGGTAGCACTCAACTTGACCGCGATGCCACTGTCTTCGGCACCGGTTGCGGTGGTTGCAATGGCGACCGGCGCATCGTTGACCGGAGTCACGGTGATGGTGCCGTTGACGGCTGGCGAGGTCAGCACGTTACTGCCGTCAGCGTTGCCGCTGTCGGTCGCGGTATACGTGAAGTTCACCGTGCCGTTGAAGTCGGTGGCCGGTTTGAAGTAGACAGTCGCCTCGCCATTGCTGGCGGTGATCGGGCCGGTCACTTTGGTGGTCATCGCGGCATCGGTGTAGAAGGTGCCGTTGCTTGGCGTGCCCACGCTGAAGGACTTCACGTTCGCCAGGCCGTCTACGTCGGTCGCGCTCAGCTTGACCGCGATGCCACTGGTTGGGTCTTCGGCACCGGTCGCGGTGGTTGCAATGGCGACCGGTGCGTCGTTGACCGGGGTCACGGCGATGGTGCCGTTGACCGCTGGTGAGGTCAGCACATTGCTGCCGTCAGCGTTGCCGCTGTCGGTGGCGGTGTAGGTGAAGTTCACCGTGCCGTTGAAGTCGGTAGCCGGCTTGAAGTAGACGGTGGCCTCGCCATTGCTGGCGGTGATCGGGCCGGTCACCTTCGTGGTCATCGCTGCATCGGTGTAGAACGTGCCGTTGCTCGGTGTGCCCACGCTGAAGGATTTCACGTTCGCCAGGCCGTCTACGTCGGTAGCACTCAACTTGACGGCGATGCCGCTGTCTTCGGCACCGGTCGCAGTGGTTGCAATGGCGACCGGCGCATCGTTGACCGGGGTCACGGTGATGGTGCCGTTGACGGCTGGCGAGGTCAGCACGTTGCTGCCGTCAGCGTTGCCGCTGTCGGTCGCGGTATACGTGAAGTTCACCGTGCCGTTGAAGTCGGTAGCCGGCTTGAAGTAAACGGTCGCCTCGCCATTGCTGGCGGTGATCGGGCCGGTCACTTTGGTGGTCATCGCGGCATCGGTGTAGAAGGTGCCATTGCTCGGCGTGCCAACGGAGAACGATTTCACGTTCGCCAGGCCGTCTACGTCGGTAGCGCTCAGCTTGACCGCGATGCCGCTGTCTTCGGCACCGGTCGCGGTGGTTGCAATGGCGACCGGCGCATCGTTGACCGGAGTCACGGTGATGGTGCCGTTGACGGCTGGCGAGGTCAGCACATTGCTGCCGTCAGCGTTGCCGCTGTCGGTGGCGGTGTAGGTGAAGTTCACCGTGCCGTTGAAGTCGGTAGCCGGCTTGAAGTAAACGGTCGCCTCGCCATTGCTGGCAGTGATCGGGCCGGTCACCTTGGTGGTCATGGCCGCGTCGGTGTAGAAGGTGCCGTTGCTTGGCGTGCCAACGGAGAACGATTTCACGTTGGCTAGACCGTCTACGTCGGTCGCGCTCAGCTTGACCGCGATGCCGCTGGTTGGGTCTTCGGCACCGGTCGCAGTGGTTGCAATGGCAACCGGCGCGTCGTTGACCGCAGTGACCACAATGCTCACTTTGCCGGTGGTGACTTCTGCAACGCCTGTACTCAGCTCGGTGGCCGTGGCTTTCACGGTCAGGTCGAAACTGGCCGTCGAGTCCTTGAACGGGGTGACCGTCAGGGTTTTCAGGTTCCAGGTGCTGACGTCGTAAAGCGTGTTCGCGCCGGTCGAGGTGAAACTGTGGCCGTTGGTGCCGTCGGTGATCACGGTGCCTGCCGGCAGGCCGCTGACTTCTACCTTGTGGGATTCCGAGCCATCGTTATCGACAAACGTGGTAGTGATCGGGCTGACCTTGATGCTGCCGTCTTCCAGGCCATGGTTGTAGACATAGCCGGTGTAATAGCCTTCACCATTGACCACATGGCTGTCGCCCAGCACTGCGCCGGAGGCTTTCAAGGCGTCCACGCTGGTGTAGGTCTGCACGCCGCTGCTGCCCAGCGCCATGGACGGGCCGTTGTTGATCGACACATTGATGTCGTAATTGCCCGGGCCGTTCTGGTTGTAGTGATAGACGTCGAGCGTGTAGTAACCCGACTCGGTCGGCGTGAAAGGCGTCGCAGTAATCGCGCTGCCCTTGCTCCAGGTCTCGGTCGACACGACCTGACCGCCCACCGTTACCGCCAGGCTGTCATCGGCAGTGCCGGTGAAGCTGTAGCTCTTGCCGGCTTCCAGGTAAATCAGGCCGGACACTTTGGTCGCCGTGCCATCCACCACGTTAGTGTTGCTGACGTTGCTGACCACACCGGTGAAGGCTGCGCTGTCAGCGGTCTTGGCGTTGATCACCCGGATCAGGTCGCTGGACTGCGCAACGCCGTTACCGCTGGTGCCCAGGTCCTTGGCCAGCGTGCCGCCGGTCCAGGTCTGCAGGGTCAAACCGGTCGGCACCGCGCTGTATTGGCCAAGGCTCACAACCGGCACGTCCGTCACCGGGTGGATATCCACGGTGATGGTTTTAGTGTCGCTGTAAGCGCTGCCGTCGGTGGCCTGGAACTTCAGCTCGGTGTAATCGCTTTGCTTGTTGCCCACACCGCTGCCGCCAAAGCTGTTGTCGCCCGACTCGTTGGCCGCCGGGGTATAGCGCACATTGTGGTTGTCGAAGTCGGCCTGGCTGAACGCCTTGCCGGCCGAGGTATCGGTTTTCAGGTCAGCGGTGGTCAGTTGCGTCCACACGCCGTTGACTTTGTACTCGATGGCACCGGCAGGCAGGCTGGTGAACACCACCCCTGGGCTGGCCGAATCCACATCCTTGACGCCGAAGGTCGACCAGGTCAGTTCGACCGAGGTGTCTTCGTTGCTGGCAATGTTGCCATTGGTGGCAATGGGTGCGTCGTTGACCGCCACGATATTCACGTTCAGCGTGCTGCTGGAGCCGGTGTTGGTGGTGTAGCCGATTTGCGGTACATCACCGTTGAAGTCTTTGACCGGTGTGAAGGCGTAGGCACCGTCTGCGCCGATGGTGATTGAGCCAACGCCCGCAATAACGGCCGTCTGGCCGGCGGCGTAACTGGTGCCACCGACGTTGAACGTGGCGACAGTCAGTACGTTGTCGACGTCAACGTCATTCGAAAGGACATTGCCGGTGGCAACGTTATCTTCCAGGGCGCTGCCGGTATCGGCCTTGAGGACGCTCGCGTCATCAACCGCGTCGATCTTCACGTCCAGCGTGCTGCTGGAGCCGGTGTTGGTGGTGTAACCGATTTGCGGCACGTCGCCGTTGAAGTCTTTGACCGGGGTGAAGGCATAGGCGCCGTCGGCACCGATGGTGATTGAGCCAACACCCGCGATAACAGCGGTCTGGCCGGCGTTGTAACTGGTGCCGTTGACGCTGAAAGTCGCAACGTTCAACACGTTGTCCACATCCACGTCGTTGCTCAGCACGTTGCCAGTGGCAACGTGATCTTCCAGGGCACTGCCGGTGTCGGCTTTGAGGACGCTGGCGTCATCAACCGCGTCGATCTTCACGTCCAGCGTGCTGCTCGAACCGGTGTTGGTGGTGTAGCCGATTTGCGGCACGTCACCGTTGAAGTCTTTGACTGGCGTGAAAGCATAGGCGCCGTCGGCACCGATGGTGATTGAGCCAACACCCGCGATAACAGCGGTCTGGCCGGCGTTGTAACTGGTGCCGTTGACGCTGAAAGTCGCAACGTTCAACACGTTGTCCACATCGACGTCGTTGCTCAGCACGTTGCCAGTGGCAACGTGATCTTCCAAGGCGCTGCCGGTGTCCGCTTTGAGGACGCTTGCGTCATCAACTGCGTCGATTTTTACGTCCAGCGTGCTGCTCGAACCGGTGTTGGTCGTGTAGCCAATTTGCGGCACGTCGCCGTTGAAGTCTTTGACCGGTGTGAAGGCGTAGGCGCCGTCGGTGCCAATGGTGATTGAGCCAACGCCCGCAATAACGGCCGTCTGGCCGGCGGTGTAACTGGTTCCACCCACGTTGAACGTGGCAACAGTCAGTACGTTGTCTACGTCAACGTCATTCGAAAGGACATTGCCGGTGGCAACGTTGTCTTCCAGCGCACTGCCGGTATCGGCCTTGAGGACGCTCGCGTCATCAACCGCATCGATCTTCACGTCCAGCGTGCTGCTCGAACCGGTGTTGGTGGTGTAACCGATTTGTGGCACGTCACCGTTGAAGTCTTTAACAGGCGTGAACGCGTAGGCGCCATCAGTACCAATCGTGATTGAGCCAACACCTGCGATAGTCGCGGTCTGGCCGGCGGTGTAACTGGTGCCGTTGACGCTGAAAGTCGCGACGCTCAACACGTTGTCCACATCGACGTCGTTGCTCAGCACGTTGCCAGTGGCAACGTGATCTTCCAAGGCGCTGCCGGTGTCCGCTTTGAGGACGCTCGCGTCATCAACTGCGTCGATTTTTACGTCCAGCGTGCTGCTGGAGCCGGTGTTGGTGGTGTAGCCGATTTGCGGTACGTCGCCGTTGAAGTCTTTGACCGGTGTGAAGGCGTAGGCGCCGTCAGTACCGATGGTGATGCTACCCACACCTGCGATCACAGCGGTCTGGCCGGCGTTGTAACTGGTGCCGTTGACGCTGAAAGTCGCGACGCTCAACACGTTGTCCACATCGACGTCGTTGCTCAGCACGTTGCCAGTGGCAACGTGATCTTCCAAGGCGCTGCCGGTGTCAGCCTTGAGGACGCTCGCGTCATCAACTGCGTCGATTTTTACGTCCAGCGTGCTGCTCGAACCGGTGTTGGTCGTGTAGCCAATTTGCGGCACGTCGCCGTTGAAGTCTTTGACTGGCGTAAAGGCATAGGCGCCATCAGCACCAATAGTGATGCTGCCCACACCCGCAATCACGGCCGTTTGGCCGGCGTTGTAACTGGTGCCACCTACGTTGAAAGTCGCAACGCTCAACACGTTGTCCACATCAACGTCGTTGCTCAACACGTTACCAGTGGCAACGTTGTCCTCCAACGCGCTACCGGTGTCGGCCTTGAGGACGCTCGCGTCATCTACAGCGTCGATCTTCACATCCAGCGTGCTGCTGGAACCGGTGTTGGTGGTGTAACCGATTTGCGGCACGTCACCGTTGAAATCTTTGACCGGCGTAAAGGCGTAGGCACCGTCCGCAGCGATGGTGATAGAGCCAACACCTGCGATAGTCGCGGTCTGGCCTGCGTTGTAAGTGGTGCCATTAACGTTGAAGGTCGCAACGCTCAACACGTTGTCGACATCGACGTCGTTGCTCAACACGTTGCCGGTAGCAACGTTGTCTTCCAGGGCGCTGCCGGTATCGGCTTTCAACACGCTCGCGTCATCAACCGCGTCGATTTTCACGTCCAGCGTGCTGCTCGAACCTGTGTTGGTCGTGTAGCCGATTTGCGGTACGTCGCCGTTGAAGTCTTTGACGGGGGTGAAGGCGTAGGCGCCGTCAGTACCGATGATGATTGAGCCGACGCCCGCGATAACAGCGGTTTGACCTGCGGTATATGTAGTACCACCCACATTGAAGGTGGCGACGGTCAGTGTGTTGTCTACGTCGACATCGTTGCTTAGCACGTTGCCGGTGGCAACGTTGTCTTCCAGCGCACTACCGGTGTCTGCTTTGAGGACGCTCGCGTCATCTACAGCGTCGATCTTCACATCCAGCGTGCTGCTGGAACCGGTGTTGGTGGTGTAACCGATTTGCGGCACGTCACCGTTGAAATCTTTGACCGGCGTAAAGGCGTAGGCACCGTCCGCAGCGATGGTGATAGAGCCAACACCTGCGATAGTCGCGGTCTGGCCAGCGGTATAGGTGGTGCCGCCCACATTGAAGGTGGCAACAGTCAGTGTGTTGTCTACGTCGACGTCATTCGAAAGCACGTTGCCGGTGGCAACGCTATCTTCCAGGGCGCTGCCGGTGTCTGCTTTGAGGACGCTCGCGTCATCTACAGCGTCGATCTTCACATCCAGCGTGCTGCTGGAACCGGTGTTGGTGGTGTAACCGATTTGCGGCACGTCACCGTTGAAATCTTTGACCGGCGTAAAGGCGTAGTTGCCGTCGGTACCGATGGTGATTGAACCAACGCCCGCGATGGTCGCGGTTTGACCTGCGGTATATGTGGTGCCGCCGACGTTGAAGGTCGCAACGCTCAACACATTGTCCACATCGACGTCGTTGCTCAGCACGTTGCCAGTGGCAACGTTATCTTCCAACGCACTACCGATATCAGCTTTGAGGACGCTTGCGTCATCAACTGCGTCGATCTTCACGTCCAGCGTGCTGCTCGAACCCGTGTTAGTGGTGTAACCAATTTGTGGCACGTCGCCGTTGAAGTCTTTAACGGGGGTGAAGGCGTACGCGCCGTCAGCGCCGATGGTGATGCTGCCCACGCCCGCGATCACGGCCGTCTGGCCGGCGGCGTAACTAGTGCCACCGACGTTGAACGTGGCGACAGTCAGCACGTTGTCGACGTCGACGTCATTCGAAAGGACGTTACCAGTGGCAACGTTATCCTCCAGAGCACTACCTGTGTCCGCTTTGAGGACGCTGGCGTCATCAACCGCGTCGATCTTCACATCCAGGGTGCTGCTGGAACCGGTGTTGGTTGTGTAGCCGATTTGAGGCACGTCACCGTTGAAGTCTTTGACCGGGGTGAAGGCGTAGGCGCCGTCGGCACCGATGGTGATTGAGCCAACACCCGCGATAACAGCGGTCTGGCCGGCGTTGTAAGTGGTTCCACCGACATTGAACGTAGCAACAGTCAGTGTGTTGTCCACATCGACGTCGTTGCTCAACACATTACCAGTAGCAACGTTATCTTCCAGGGCGCTGCTGGTGTCCGCTTTGAGGACGCTCGCGTCATCAACCGCATCGATCTTCACGTCCAGCGTGCTGCTCGAACCGGTGTTGGTGGTGTAACCGATTTGTGGCACGTCACCATTGAAGTCTTTAACAGGCGTGAACGCGTAGGCGCCATCAGTACCAATCGTGATTGAGCCAACACCTGCGATAGTCGCGGTCTGGCCGGCGTTGTAAGTGGTGCCATTAACGTTGAAGGTCGCAACGCTCAACACGTTATCGACGTCAACGTCGTTGCTCAGCACGTTACCGGTGGCAACGTTGTCTTCCAAGGCGCTGCCGGTGTCCGCTTTGAGAACGCTCGCGTCATCTACAGCGTCGATCTTCACATCCAGCGTGCTGCTCGAACCGGTGTTGGTGGTGTAGCCAATTTGTGGAACGTCGCCGTTGAAGTCTTTGACTGGGGTGAAGGCGTAGGCGCCGTCGGTGCCAATGGTGATTGAGCCAACGCCTGCAATAACGGCCGTCTGGCCGGCGGTGTAACTGGTTCCACCCACGTTGAACGTGGCAACAGTCAGGGTGTTGTCTACATCCACGTCGTTGCTCAACACATTGCCAGTGGCAACGTTGTCTTCAAGCGCGCTGCCGGTGTCGGCTTTCAACACACTCGCGTCATCAACAGCGTCGATCTTCACGTCCAGCGTGCTGCTCGAACCCGTGTTAGTGGTGTAACCAATTTGTGGCACGTCGCCGTTGAAGTCTTTAACGGGGGTGAAGGCGTACGCGCCGTCAGCGCCGATGGTGATGCTGCCCACGCCCGCGATCACGGCCGTCTGGCCGGCGGCGTAACTAGTGCCACCGACGTTGAACGTGGCAACAGTCAGTACGTTGTCGACATCGATGTCATTCGAAAGGACGTTGCCGGTGGCAACGTTGTCTTCCAGGGCGCTGCCGGTGTCCGCTTTGAGGACGCTCGCGTCATCAACCGCGTCGATCTTCACGTCCAGGGTGCTGCTGGAGCCCGTGTTGGTGGTGTAGCCGATTTGCGGTACGTCGCCGTTGAAGTCTTTGACCGGGGTGAAGGCGTAGGCACCGTCTGCAGCGATGGTGATCGAGCCAACGCCTGCGATGGTCGCGGTTTGACCTGCGGTATACGTGGTGCCGCCTACGTTGAAGGTCGCAACGCTCAACACGTTGTCGACGTCAACGTCGTTGCTAAGCACGTTGCCGGTGGCAACGTTGTCTTCCAGGGCGCTGCCGGTATCGGCTTTCAACACGCTCGCGTCATCAACCGCGTCGATCTTCACATCCAGCGTGCTGCTGGATCCGGTGTTGGTGGTATAGCCGATTTGCGGCACATCGCCGTTGAAATCTTTGACTGGCGTAAAGGCATAGGCGCCGTCGGCAGCGATAGTAATGCTGCCGACGCCTGCAATCACCGCCGTCTGGCCGGCGGCGTAACTGGTGCCACCTACGTTGAAGGTCGCGACGCTCAACACGTTGTCGACGTCAACGTCGTTGCTCAGCACATTGCCAGTGGCAACGTTGTCTTCAAGCGCGCTGCCGGTGTCGGCTTTCAACACACTCGCGTCATCAACTGCGTCGATCTTCACGTCCAGCGTGCTGCTCGAACCGGTGTTGGTTGTGTAGCCGATTTGAGGCACGTCACCGTTGAAGTCTTTGACCGGGGTGAAGCTGTACGCGCCGTCAGCACCGATGGTGATAGCTCCAACACCTGCGATGGTTGCGGTCTGGCCAGCGGTATAGGTGGTGCCGCCCACATTGAAGGTCGCAACAGTCAGTGTGTTGTCTACGTCGACGTCATTCGAAAGGACGTTGCCGGTGGCAACGTTATCTTCCAGGGCGCTGCCGGTGTCCGCTTTGAGGACGCTCGCGTCATCTACAGCGTCGATCTTCACATCCAGCGTGCTGCTGGAACCGGTGTTGGTGGTGTAACCGATTTGCGGCACGTCGCCGTTGAAGTCTTTGACCGGTGTGAAGGCGTAGGCACCGTCTGCAGCGATGGTGATCGAGCCAACGCCTGCGATGATTGCCGTCTGGCCGGCGGCGTAACTAGTGCCACCGACGTTGAACGTGGCAACAGTCAGTACGTTGTCGACATCGATGTCATTCGAGAGGACGTTACCAGTGGCAACATTATCTTCCAGAGCGCTGCCGGTGTCCGCTTTGAGGACGCTTGCGTCATCAACCGCGTCGATCTTCACGTCCAGCGTGCTGCTGGAGCCGGTGTTGGTGGTGTAGCCGATTTGCGGTACGTCGCCGTTGAAGTCTTTGACCGGGGTGAAGGCGTAGGCGCCGTCGGCGCCGATGGTGATTGAACCAACGCCCGCGATGGTCGCGGTTTGACCTGCGGTATATGTGGTGCCGCCGACGTTGAAGGTCGCAACGCTTAAGACGTTATCCACATCGACATCGTTGCTAAGCACGTTACCGGTGGCAACGTTGTCTTCCAGGGCACTACCGGTGTCTGCCTTGAGAACGCTCGCGTCATCAACAGCATCGATCTTCACATCAAGCGTGCTGCTGGAACCGGTGTTGGTGGTGTAACCGATTTGCGGCACGTCGCCGTTGAAGTCTTTAACCGGCGTAAAGGCATAGGCGCCATCAGCACCAATAGTGATGCTGCCCACACCCGCAATCACGGCCGTTTGGCCGGCGTTGTAACTGGTGCCACCTACGTTGAAAGTCGCAACGCTCAACACGTTGTCCACATCAACGTCGTTGCTCAACACGTTACCAGTGGCAACGTTGTCCTCCAACGCGCTACCTGCGTCCGCTTTGAGGACGCTTGCGTCATCTACGGCGTCGATCTTCACGTCCAGCGTACTGCTCGACCCCGTGTTAGTGGTGTAGCCAATTTGCGGCACGTCACCGTTGAAGTCTTTGACCGGCGTGAAGACGTAGGCGCCGCCTGCACCGATGGTGATTGAGCCAACGCCAGCAATGGTCGCGATCTGGCCTGCGTTATAGCTTGTGCCGTTGACGCTGAAGGTCGCAACGCTCAACACGTTGTCGACGTCGACATCGTTGCTCAGCACGTTGCCGGTGGCGACGTTGTCTTCCAATGCGCTACCGGTGTCCGCTTTGAGGACGCTTGCGTCATCAACCGCGTCGATCTTCACGTCCAGCGTGCTGCTGGAGCCGGTGTTGGTGGTGTAGCCGATTTGCGGTACGTCGCCGTTGAAGTCTTTGACGGGGGTGAAGGCGTAGGCACCGTCTGCAGCGATGGTGATCGAGCCAACGCCTGCGATGATTGCGGTCTGGCCGGCGGCGTAACTGGTGCCACCGACGTTGAACGTGGCAACAGTCAGTACGTTGTCGACATCGATGTCATTCGAAAGGACGTTGCCGGTGGCAACGTTGTCTTCCAGGGCGCTGCCGGTGTCCGCTTTGAGGACGCTCGCGTCATCAACCGCGTCGATCTTCACGTCCAGGGTGCTGCTGGAGCCCGTGTTGGTGGTGTAGCCGATTTGCGGTACGTCGCCGTTGAAGTCTTTGACCGGGGTGAAGGCGTAGGCACCGTCTGCAGCGATGGTGATAGCGCCCACGCCTGCGATGATTGCGGTCTGGCCGGCGGCGTAACTGGTGCCACCGACGTTGAACGTGGCAACAGTCAGTACGTTGTCGACATCGACGTCGTTGCTCAACACGTTGCCGGTGGCAACGCTGTCTTCCAAGGCGCTGCCGGTGTCCGCTTTGAGGACGCTTGCGTCATCAACCGCGTCGATCTTCACGTCCAGCGTGCTGCTGGAGCCGGTGTTGGTGGTGTAGCCGATTTGCGGTACGTCGCCGTTGAAGTCTTTGACCGGGGTGAAGGCGTAGGCACCGTCTGCAGCGATGGTGATCGAGCCAACGCCTGCGATGATTGCGGTCTGGCCGGCGGCGTAACTGGTGCCACCGACGTTGAACGTGGCAACAGTCAGTGTGTTGTCTACATCGACGTCATTCGAAAGGACGTTGCCGGTGGCAACGTTGTCTTCCAGCGCGCTGCCGGTATCGGCTTTCAACACGCTCGCGTCATCAACCGCGTCGATTTTCACGTCCAGCGTGCTGCTCGAACCTGTGTTGGTCGTGTAGCCGATTTGCGGTACGTCGCCGTTGAAGTCTTTGACTGGCGTGAAGGCATACGCGCCATCAGTACCGATAGTGATGCTACCCACGCCTGCGATAACAGCGGTTTGGCCTGCGGTATAAGTGGTACCACCGACGTTGAAGGTCGCAACGGTCAGTACGCTATCTACGTCAACGTCATTCGAAAGGACATTGCCAGTGGCGACATTGTCTTCCAGGGCGCTACCGATATCTGATTTGAGAACGCTCGCGTCATCAACCGCGTCGATCTTCACATCCAGCGTGCTGCTGGATCCGGTGTTGGTGGTGTAGCCGATTTGCGGCACATCGCCGTTGAAGTCTTTGACCGGGGTGAAGGCGTAGGCGCCGTCGGCGCCGATGGTGATTGAACCAACGCCCGCGATGGTCGCGGTTTGACCTGCGGTATATGTGGTGCCGCCGACGTTGAAGGTCGCAACGCTTAAGACGTTATCCACATCGACGTCATTTGAGAGCACGTTGCCGGTGGCAACGTTATCTTCCAGCGCACTACCGGTGTCTGCCTTGAGGACGCTCGCGTCATCTACAGCGTCGATTTTCACGTCCAGCGTGCTGCTCGAACCCGTGTTGGTGGTGTAACCGATTTGCGGCACATCACCGTTGAAGTCTTTGACCGGCGTGAAGGCGTACGCGCCGTCAGCGCCGATAGTAATCGAGCCGACGCCAACAATAGTCGCGGTCTGGCCGGCGTTGTAAGTGGTGCCGTTGACGCTGAAAGTCGCGACGCTCAATACGTTGTCGACGTCGACATCATTCGAAAGCACATTGCCAGTGGCAACGTTATCTTCCTGCACCGTGCTGGTGTCCGCTTTCAACACGCTCGCGTCGTCGACCGCCACCACGTTCACATTCAGCGTGCTGGTCGAACCGGTGTTGGTGGTGTAGCCGATCTGCGGCACATCACCGTTGAAGTCCTTGACCGGGGTGAAGGTGTACGCGCCATCGGCGCCGATGGTGATGCTGCCCACGCCGGCAATGGTCGCGGTCTGGCCGGCATTGAAGGTGGTGCCGCCCACGTTGAAGGTGGCAACCGACAGCACATTGTCGATATCGCTGTCGTTGCTCAGCACATTACCGGTCGCAACGCCGTCTTCGGCGAGGGTGGCGGTGTCGGCCACCAGCACGCTCGGGTTATCCACAGCGATCACTGTGGTGGTCGCCGCTTGCGGGTTGATCGCGAGGTTCTCGTAGTTGCCACCGCTGGCGGCCGTGATGCTCGCGCTGACGGTCAGGTCCTTGCCATCGGCCAGGTTCGCCGGGGTGTCGACGCTGACGGTGCCGGTGGTTTTGCCGGCTTCAATGGTGATGGTGGTGTTGTTGGACAGGGTGACGGTGACGTCGGTCTGCGCGGCGTTGGTCACCGTGGCGGTGTAGACGATCTTGCCGCCCTCATCCACCGAGGCGGCGGAGGTGAGGGTCACGGTGGTGGTGTCGATGGTGTCGTTGACTTGCGTCACCGCAGGCGTCGGATCCGTGGTGACGACCACGTTGCCGCCGCCGGAAGTGCCGGCGATGGTGGCGGAGATCGACGAGGCATCCAGGTACGGCGTGTCATTGCCGGCGAAGGTGACGTTCAGCGCGCCGGAGGTCTGGCCGGCCGCGATCACTACGGCCAAGCCGTTGGACAAGGTAACGGTGAGGTCGCTGGTCGGCGCCTGGGTGGCGAATGCGGTGTAAACCACCACGCCGCCGGCTTCGGTGATGGTCGGCGTGGCGGTCAGGGTGACGGTGACGTTTTGCGCAGTGGCGCCGTTGTTAGTGTTGCCGGCGGTAAGCGGCGCAGCGCCGGCATCCGCAGCGTTCAGGCCGTTGGTCGGATAGCCGATGGTAGGGTCGACCACACCTGCGGTCGCGTCCAGCACCACGAAGCTGTGCCCGCCCCCGACAGCGCCGTCTGCACCGGCCGCGCTCGGGCCGGCGGCGGTGGCTTCGAGGTCCTGGGTCGGGTCGGCGCCGGCGGCGATGGCTTGCTGCAGCTCGGCAACGGACGGTGCGGCCTGGGCAGTGGCGGCGCTCAGGTCAGTGGACGAGTCAGGCGCGTCGGCGCTCCACTGGCTGTCGCGGCCCAGGTCGATCACGCGGCCATCGGTAAGCTCCAGCGACACGGCGCCAGCGGGGCCGGTATCGACCTGCTCCCCGGCGAACAGGCGATCACCTTCTACAAGCAGGCGACGAATCCCTTCCGGGGATACCGCAAACACTTGACCGACAATGCTTTTGACGACCGCAACGCTGCTCATAAAAAATCTCCGAAATACCGTTCAGGGGGCATCCATCAAGGAGACCGGCCCTACCGCTGGTGCCGATTCAATAGCTGGAGTACTTGAATTTCTGCGTAAAAATTTTGGCGTCAATATTTTGATGTTTTTCCGGAAGAATTACTTTTCCGTCAAGGTATTGACCTATTGGGCGCCATCCTAAACAATCCGCCCCGTAATGTCACATTGATATTTAAGCGGCCTCGCGACTTTCTGTTTGCGCCCTCCGGCGCCCAATAAAAACGGGCATTTCGAGTTGCCACTCCCATGCAATATTCCAATTTTGTTGCAGCTTTGCAGGCAACCAGATCTCCGGGGAAACATCAGAATGCGTTTGCACTTTTTCATCGCCGTGCCGTTCGCTCTCGCCGCCAGTTTCGTGCAGGCACAAACCCTCCCTGAGGCCATGCAAAAGGCAGTGGACGTGCACCCGGAGATCCAGGCTGGCGTGAACGCGCGCATCGCTGCCGACTATCAAGTGCGAGCGGCCCAGGGCGGCTACCTGCCTAAAGTGGACTTGCTGGGCGGTTATGGCCGTGAAAGCTCCGACAACATCAACACCCGCGCCGCCAGCAACAGCCATGACTGGAAAACCCTGAACCGGGGTGAGTCGAGCATTCGCCTGCAACAGAACCTGTTCCAGGGCTTCGGCACGCAAAATGAAGTCAGCCGCCAGCAAGCCACTGCCAATTCCCGTGGCTATGCGTTGCTCAACACCACCGAGCGCACTGCCCTGACGGTCGCCCAGGTTTATCTGGATGTGCTGACCCGTCGCGAGATGGTGCAACTGGCAGAAGACAACCTGAAAAGCCACGAACGCATTTTTGACCAGATCAAACTGCGCACCAGCCGTGGCGTCGGAAGAATGGCGGACATGGACCAGGCCGAAGCCCGACTGGCTCAAGCGCGTAACAACCTGCTCACCGAGCAGACCAACCTGGAAGACGCCAAGGCCAACTACATCAGCGCCGTCGGCCAGGAGCCCGATCAACTGGAACGACCGCAGGGCTTTGTCGCCCTGATGCCGGCCAACCTTGAAGAAGCGCGCCGCCAGATGGTGGAGAGCAGCCCGGTATTGCGCTCGGCCGAATCGGACATCGCCGCCGCCGAAAAGCAGTACGAAGCCGCCAAGTCGACCTTCTACCCGCGCTTTGATGCCGAACTGCAGCGCTCGGCCAACAACAATGTCGGCGGCGAAGAAGGCCATGACAATGGCTACTCCGCCATGCTGCGCATGCAGTTCAACCTGTACTCCGGCGGCAGCAACAAGGCCGACCTGCAGTCCAAGGCCTCCCAGGCGTCCCAGGCGCTGGATATCCGCAACAACGCCCTGCGCGAATTGAACCAGGAATTGAGCCTGGCGTGGAACGCCTACAACAATGCCACGGCGCAGGTGCCGATCGCCCAGGAGTACGTGGACCGCAGCACCCGCGTGCGCACCTCTTACCAGCAGCAGTTCAGCCTCGGTGAGCGTACACTGCTCGACCTGCTCGACAGCGAGAACGAACTGTTCACCGCGTCGCAGCGTCTGGCGCAGATCAAGAACCTGCAGTTGTACACGCAATACCGCATCAAGGCCGACATGGGCCAACTGCTGAGAAGCCAGGGCATCGTCGCCCCGCTGGCCTCGGTCGTGCAAAACGAAGTCAAAACGAAAGTGAACCTGCCAGGGATGAACTGATTTTTTACGGAGTTGGAGCACTCAACGCATTAAGAGAGAGTCAGCTTGAATTCTGATATCGATGTGGCGCAGCTCAACCATGACCCGCGCAGTCAGCACGACGATCCTCTACTGGATGGTCTGCTGACCCTCTGTTCCCTCCATTACAAACCCGCCAGCCGGGCCATGCTGACCACCGGCCTGCCCCTGGCCGCGCAACGCCTGAGCGCCGAGCTGCTGCCACGCGCAGCCGCCCGCGCAGGTTTGCAGGGGCGGTTGCTGCAACGCAAGCTGGAACAGATTCCGACGATTGCCCTGCCGGCCATGCTGCTGCTCAAGGAGGGGCGCAGTGCGGTGCTGCTGGGCTGGGACGGGGACACGGCGCGCCTGCTGCTGAGCGAAAGCGACGGCGGTGAGGTTCATGTCAGCCGTGAGCTGTTGAGCCAGGACTACAGCGGCCGGGTGTTCTTCGCTCAGCCGCAGCACAAGTTCGATGTCACCAACGGCACGCTGATCCCGCGTGCGCGCTCGTGGTTTCGTGACACTCTAAAACGCTCACGCTGGCTGTACGCCGACGCCATCGCCGCGAGCCTGGTGATCAACCTGATCGCCCTGGCCGCGCCGCTGTTCGTGATGAACGTGTACGACCGCGTGGTGCCGAACCAGGCCACCGCCACCCTGTGGGTACTGGCCATCGGTATCTGTGGCGCCTACCTGTTCGACCTGCTGCTCAAGAGCCTGCGCAGTTTGTGCCTGGACCTGGCGGGCAAGAAAACCGACCTGATCATTTCCGCGACGCTGTTCGAGCGCATCGTGGGCATGGCGATGAAAGTGCGTCCGGCACGGGTGGGCAGTTACGCGCAAAATATCCATGAGTTTCAGGGGATGCGCGACTTCCTCACGTCCCTGACCCTCACCAGCCTGATCGACCTGCCGTTTACCCTGATCATCCTGCTGGTGATCGCCCTGCTCGGCGGCCACCTGGTGTGGATCCCGATCATCGCCTTCCCGTTGGCGCTGGGTATCGGCCATATGTTGCAGAAGCCGCTGACGGCGACCCTGCAACGCACCATGGCGCTGGGCGCCGAGCGCCAGTCGAGCCTGATCGAAACCCTCGCCGGGCTCGATGCGGTGAAGGTCAACAACGCCGAGAGCGAGCGCCAGTACCAGTGGGAACAGACCATCGGCACCCTCAGCCGGCTCGAACTGCGAGTGAAAGTGCTGTCGGGCCTGGCCATGAACATCACCTTGCTGATCCAGCAAGTGGCGGGCGTGGCGATGATCATTTTCGGTGTGTACCAGATCATCGACGGCAACCTCAGCATGGGCGGCCTGGTGGCGTGCTACATGCTCAGCGGCCGCGCGCTGGGGCCGCTGGCCCAACTGTCCGGGCTGTTGACCCGTTACCAGCAGGCCAAGGTGACGATGGTGTCGGTGGACGAGATGATGGAGCTGCCGCAGGAGCGCAATTACGACGAGCGCCCGCTCAGCCGTAAAGCGCTGCAAGGCGCGATGGCGTTCCGTGAAGTCGACTTTACCTACCCGAACCAGCAGACCCTGGCGCTGCGCGGTATCAACCTGAATATCCGCCCCGGCGAGAAGATCGGCATCATCGGCCGCAGCGGCTCGGGCAAAAGCTCGCTGGCCAAACTGCTGGTCGGCCTGTATCAGCCGGACGCCGGCTCCTTGCTGGTGGACGGCGTGGACATCCGCCAGATCGACGTCAGCGAACTGCGCCACAACATCGGCTACGTGGCCCAGGACATTCAATTGCTGGCCGGCACGCTGCGCGACAACCTGGTGTCGGGTGCGCGCTATGTCGACGATGAAATGGTCTTGCAGGCAGCCGAGCTGGCCGGCGTGCATGAGTTTGCCCGGCTGCATCCGCAAGGCTACGAGCTGCAAGTGGGCGAGCGCGGGCAAAACCTGTCCGGCGGCCAGCGCCAGAACGTTGCCCTGGCCCGTGCGCTGCTGCTCAACCCGCCGATTTTGTTGCTGGACGAGCCGACCAGCGCCATGGACAACACCGGCGAAGAGCGCCTCAAGCAGCGCCTGCAGTCGGTGATCGAAAACAAGACGGTGATTCTCGTCACCCACCGTGCTTCGCTGCTGAGCCTGGTCGACCGCCTGCTGGTGATCGACCGCGGGCAGATCCTCGCGGACGGCCCGAAAGCGGCCGTTATGGAAGCGCTGAAAAAGGGGCAGATCAGTGTCGCTTAAATCCGGACCACGTCGCCTCAAAGACGTCATCGTCGGTTATTTCAGAGGCACCGACTCCCTCGACGACCAGCCCTTGCCCGAAGTGGAAAAAGCCCTGGTCGACGACGCACCGCGCATCGTGCGCCTGACCATCTGGGGCGTGATCGGCTTCTTCGTATTCCTCGTGCTGTGGGCGCACTTCGCGATCATCGATGAAGTGACCAAGGGCGAAGGCAAGGCCATCCCGTCATCGCGCATCCAGAAAATCCAGAACCTTGAAGGCGGCATCGTCGCGCAGATCTACGTGCACGAAGGCCAGATCGTCGAACCCGGCGCGCCGCTGGTGCGCCTGGACGACACGCGCTTTGCCTCCAACGTCGGCGAAACCGAAGCCGACCGCGTGGCCATGGAACTGCGCGTGGAGCGCCTGAGCGCGGAAGTGGAAAACCGCCCACTGAACATCACCGAAGATGCCCGCAAGGCCGTGCCCAACCAGGCCTCGAACGAAGAGTCGCTGTACCTGAGCCGGCGCCAGCAACTGGCCGACGAGATTGGCGGGCTGCAACAGCAATTGCTGCAGCGTCAGCAGGAGCTGCGTGAATTCAGCTCCAAGCAGGAGCAGTACCGCAACAGCCTGAGCCTGCTGCGCCAGGAGATCGGCATGTCCGAACCGCTGGTGCAGCAGGGTGCTATTTCGCCAGTGGAAGTGCTGCGCTTAAAACGTTCGGAAGTTGAAACGCGTGGCATGCTCGACGGCACCACCCTGGCCATCCCGCGTGCCCAGGCGGCCATCAACGAAGTGCAGCAAAAGATCAACGAAACCCGCGGCAAATTCCGCAGCGAAGCCCTGGCCCAGCTCAACGAAGCACGCACCAACCTGAGCAAGGCCCAGGCCACCTCCAAAGGCCTGGAAGACCGCGTGAGCCGCACCATGGTCACCTCGCCGGTGCGCGGCATCGTCAAGCAGATGCTGGTGAACACCGTGGGCGGCGTGATCCAGCCCGGCAGCGACATCGCCGAAGTGGTGCCTCTGGACGACACCCTGCTGGTGGAAGCACGCATCCGTCCGCAGGATATTGCCTTCCTGCACCCGGGCCAGGAAGCCATGATCAAGTTCACCGCCTACGACTACACCATCTACGGCGGCCTCAAAGGCAAACTCGAACAGATCGGCGCCGACACCGTGCAGGATGAAGAGAAGAAAAACACCTTCTACGTCATCAAACTGCGCACCGAACGCAGCCACCTGGGCACCGATGAGAAACCGCTGCTGATCATCCCGGGCATGGTGGCGTCGGTGGACATCATTACCGGCAAGAAAAGCGTGCTGAGCTACCTGCTCAAGCCGATCATCAAGTCACGGGCCGAGGCATTGCACGAGCGTTGATGGCTTTGGATTTACGCGGTGTGCGTAGGGAATTGGAGAAAACTGAGGATTTCGCAAAAATAGTCAGTTTTCAGGGGTTTACAGGATCTCGCCAATCGCTATAATCGTCGCCCTAACACGCCGGTATAGCTCAGTTGGTAGAGCAACTGACTTGTAATCAGTAGGTCCCGGGTTCGACTCCTGGTGCCGGCACCACATTAGGATCCATTGCATTCCACTGAATGCTCTGGAAGCCCCGAAAACCCGCCCTTTGGCGGGTTTTTTCGTTCCAGGACCCTCTGTCGGGATCCAACAAAATCCCCCTTCCCCGAGGGTATGTTAGGGGTACTGCGATTTCCCGGTCAGGAGCGCGTACCCCTATGCCACGTCTAGCGATCCCCCTCAGCGACCTGCAATGCGCACGGCCAAAACCCGCGAACGCGCCTACAAACTGTTCGACGGCGGCGGCATGTACCTTTTCGTCAAACCCAATGGCGTGAAGACCTGGCGCTTGAAGTACACCAAGCCCAGCGGCAAGGAAGGTACGCTCATCATCGGCAATTACCCCATCGTTACCCTTTCCGTCGCACGACGTAAGCGAGACGAAGCCAAGGCGTTGCTGCTCGACAACCTCGACCCAATGGAAGAAAAGAAGAAGGCCAAGATCGTAGCCCAGCGGGCGGCACTGCTTTTCGAAACCGTTGCCCTGGAGTGGCACGCCGATATGTCCCGTCGCTGGACCGAAGGACACGCAAAAACCGTGACGAGCCGACTGCGTACTCACGTCTTCCCGCTGATCGGCCAACGCCCCATCGCTGAACTCGATACCCATGATCTGTTAGAGATCACCCAACGCATCAAGGAACGCGGCACCATGGATGTGGCGTTACGGGTACAGAACTACTTATCCACCATCATGCGCGGGGCCAAAAGGGCTCGGCAGATCACCATGAATCCTGCACTGGATCTGGCAGGCTCGATTCACGCGCTGCGCACAGTCCATCGCCCGGCCCTCTCCCTCAACCGCCTACCCGAACTGCTACACCGTATCGACAACTACAACGGCCGCGAGCTGACGCGCCTTGCCGTGCTGCTGACTCTCCATGTGTTCGTCCGCTCCAGCGAGTTGCGCTTCGCTCGATGGAGTGAGTTCGACCTCCAACGCGCCATGTGGGAAATCCCCGATACCCGCGCACCGATTGAAGGGGTACGCAACTCCACACGCGGGACCAAGATGAACGGCGATATTCAAATGGTTCCGCTATCGCCGCAGGTCATCGAAATACTGGAGCGCCTGCGCAGCCTCAGTCGCTTTTCAGAGTTGGTGCTACCGGGCGACCACAAGTACTGGAAGCCCATGTCCGAGAACACGGTGAACACCATGCTCCGCAACGTCGGCTATGACACCAGCAAGGACGTGTGCGGCCACGGCTTCAGGACCATGGCCTGTAGTGCTCTGCTGGAGTCCGGATTATGGATCCGACGCAGCCATCGAAAGACAAATGAGCCACAAGGAACGCAACCGCGTGCGCGCCGCGTATATCCACAAAGCTGAATTTCTGGAGCAGCGCCGGCTGATCATGGCGTGGTGGAGCAACTACATTGATGCCAATCGCAGCGGCCATGTAACGCCTCACGAATTCGCTCACCCAGTCGGCAACAACATCACCGCCCTACAAAATAGCCGTGGCGCATCCAAACGCGGGTAAGCCAATGAGATCGCCGCAGTCCGCCCTTCCACGCGGGTCCATCCAAGCGGGGCTGCAAAGCCGCCCTGCTTGGATGGACCTCATTTAAAAAATCTAAAGCCCACGCAAATTGTCTGTGGAAAACCACTGATTTCCACCGGTGGATAATTTCATCCACAGCCGCAGAATCCCCGAAAATTCGAGCCTTGACCCAAATTATCCACAGGCGTAGAAAAGATCGGGCAAAGCGCTGTCGTTGACAGCAACCCAGGTAGCCTTTAAGGCTACGCCACACCGTGGTGGTTCTCCCAAAGTGCGATTAGCGTCCGGCGGCTCGCACGGTCACAGCGATGTGATGGATGCCTACTTCTACCAGTGTGCCCACTGCGGCAACTCACACCCCTTCGTAGCTGCCTGCAGCAACCTATCCGCTTGGCCATTTTCCTTGCGCCAACCTGCGCCCGTCTCTTTCTTCTGGAAAGAGACGGGCACTTCTGACACTGCTGCAGCCCTGGTCGCACATGGCTTTGCGGCATGCCCCCTCGTGACAATCGGCGTGACAAACGCCGATGTCACCAGCAACAGCGCTGTAGATGATGGTGCCGCAGACCAGGGAATGGACTGCACCTGACTGACAGTCAGGCATGCCCCGGTCATCGCATTGCTGCTTGCACCAGGCTCAGGATCTTCAAGCGCTGGTCTCGTCAGCCAGTGCTGCCTCCACCCGCCCACCGGTAACGGTGTTCAGGAGGCCAGATCATGAGATGCCCTTGCTCCCGGACGTAAGGAGCCGCCAGTCCCGCGAAGAGGACATTCCCCATAGGTCGCAGGGGCCTTGATCCCTGATAACACTCAACATCCTTGGCGGGATGACGTGGGGAAACTCATAAGGTACTACTGAGGGAAGGGCTAAAGGGTGATATCGAGAGGATACGTCTCTCATACTGACGAGGTGTGATTCACTGAGGAGCGAGTACATTCTACTGTGGCATGAGGTATGCTGGTGAAAGCGTGTACCCCTCTAAATACAGGGATCTAATCGTGGAGAAGGTATTACTGATCACGTGTTCTGAGGGTGTACAACCCGGAAAGCCAATGCTGAGCGCTTCCAATGGCCTCACTCAGCCTTGCGCAAGTACAAATCTAAACTCAGAACCCCCTACGCTTAACCAAGTAGTGTGTTCTAACGCCTACAATACTGAAAGTATATCAGAACCGCACTCATCTTCGATGCAGTGCAACAGGTCTAGCATTGGAAGTAGAAGAAACCTCTCAATAAGATCTTGGCCATACTCCAAAAGCATGTTGTTATGCGGAACTGGCAAACCTGAGCCCCCGAAACCACCAATTAAACTCAGACAAAATTCAATTACGCCCCATAACTAAGGAGTCTCTGTGAGCAAGCCATTCGATAAGCGCATTCAGGAAATGAATGAGATGTATAAACTCCCAATCAATACCACTCCGACTCTCCTGCCGGACCCCGCCGACAAACTTAAAAAATTTAAAACAACCTTAATTGACGAGGTAAGCGAAATTGACGAAATCATTGAAGGAATAAAAAACGGGCAACCAGATATTGATACTAAAGTCGCCATAGCTGACCTACTTGGTGACATAATCGTATACTGCAGATCTGAAGCCTTGAAGTATGGACTACCACTTGAAGATGTACTTAAAATCATAATGGACAGCAATGAAAGCAAATTAGGCGCCGATGGCAAGCCAATTTACGATGAAAACGGTAAATTCTTAAAAGGTCCAAACTACTGGAAGCCCGAGCCAAAAATTGAAGCCCTTCTTTTGAAGCATAAAGAAGACTAAGATCCTTGGCCATAAAGGAGCCTTAATTGAGCATTGTTAGCATGGACAAGTGCCAGACACTTCAAGATATTGAAGCGGCATATTGGGAGATTCTTTCGAATAAAGATGAGAAGTTTGTCATTCCTGCGGACTTTCTCAGCGCTCGACGTGGCGCTTTGCATGACGCCTCTCGTCTTCAACTTATAATCACGCTGGCTCGCCAAGAATTAAATGGAGATTTCTTAGACTTTAGCAAAAGCGTTAATCCTGAGTCTTTAATAGACAACATTGCCAATTATTCTCCAGGTGTAGCCGCCGTGCGCCTTTCAAAAGGAATTCGCATTGGCGATAAAACTTTCAGTAGAAGAGACGTACTTAAGGCCGCAGTTGAGAGGATGCAAGCAGCTGACGCTGCAGAATACGAAAAAGTCATTCGCGGCAGAATTATAGATTTAATTTGCGTCGCTGGTTCTAAAATTCAATATTTGCGGCCACTGTTCAGTGCTGACGGAGTGGTAAAAACTCCGCCTGATATGACAAAGTCAATTAGAGAGCTTATCGACTTTGTCAATAAGCAGAGTTCGCAGGGAATGCCGGAAACCTTAATAGAAAGTTTAGGATTATTTTGTAGCGAGCTTGTAGGAAACACTCAGGATCACGCCACATCAGACCATCTAGGAAATAAGTATCATGCTCATGTAGAGGGTCTGATGCTAGGTTGGACCCGTCTTGACGAAGATATTTTTTCTTCTGACTTTGAAGGAAATCAAGAGCTAAGAGAATATTGGGATCGGGAACTATCTACCACGGAAAATAATAAGACAAGCCTCCGCGCATTCCAAATAAGTTTCTTCGATTCTGGGCCGGGCTTTGCTTCTCGAATAAGTGGGAAGAGTATCAAGCAGATGAACCTGGAAGAAGAAAGAGAATATCTTACCCAGTGTTTGAGTGCCCGTACCACTACAAAATTTGAAGACGCCGCCGGCCAGGGACTTCAAATGGTACTCAGGGAACTCCAAAAGATCGGAGGCCTAATAAGAATCAGAACAGGCCGAATGTCAATTTATAACCAATTCAAGAAAAATGACACCTCGCGCAATTTATTAGACTTCAAAGATTGGAGCAGCGAACCGCTAGCGCCAGTTGTAGGTTCTGTTGTAGCAATTTTAATACCGTTGAGGGCCGTGTGAATGGAGCGTTATTTTCAATGGAATTCAATATCCAGCGGCTCTGGCGGTGGTAGCGAAGAAGCTTTGGTCGTTTGCTATAACGACTGCGAGCTTTCGCCAACTCAAGTTTATTCTGACATAGAAAAAGCATTAAAATACTCGCGACATCTACCAGATTGCGTGTACATAGTTGGGAGTAGTTCACAGCTATCAGTATTCAAGGAAGCTTGGGAGCCCCATCAGCATAGATTGCTGGATTTACTGAAAAGAGGTGTAAAGAATGAATGCGTACGTATAGATCAGTATGTATTTCTTGAATGGCGCGACAATGACTTTATTAGCCACACTCTTGACGGAGGCAAATTAGAATATAAATTCTCGGCAAAGAAACTGCTCCGAGATGGCTTAAAAGCATTAGTTCTAAAAAATAACGTCATCAGCACAGCACCCTCAGGCCACTCATTCAAGCACCCATCTGGAACCTTGAACAGTATCTTCATCCAAGCACGCGAATTGGCTAGTGATGAAGCGGAGCTATGCTTAGTCGGTTATGCACTTGCCCTAGAGTATTCGGAGAAACTAAAGAAGGCATCAAAAGTCTATATTGACACTATGGGCATCCACACGTTTGTAAAAAATGCCCTAATGCGCGTAGGTAGCAAGGCAGAAATAGTTAACTTTCACTCTTACGCTCAACTCGAAAAAATGAACCCACCGATGGAGGATTACTTCTGTGTAGTGTCAGCCTCAACTTCTGGCGGAATGGCAAAAAAAATGACCACGCGAAGGTTTCGCGAGGAATGCATCTCTACTTTGATTGACAGAACTGAGGCAGGTCGCCTCGGCAGCATTTTATTACCACTAGACAAAATAGGAATAAAAATTGAAGTAAAGGAAGATGACGGAAATACCCTAATCGAAATCATCGGAGAAAACTTTTCCGCAAAATCCAAACCGCCTAAGTCGGTTGTGATTGCATTGAAACACTGCCCAGAAAACTTGCCTCAAGTTCATAGTCACTTTGGCCTAGGGCGCATCCTCGGCTTCTATGATGACAAGGGCTCTAATAAGCTGCTATTTTTAGACCCCGAGCAAATGCTAGCTGATAAAGAATTCTGCGATTGGCTAGACGCTGAAATCGATTGGTCGGTATCAATGGCCACTAACCTGATCATACACTCTGATGACCCTGGCTCTGTTAAGCTGGCAAAGATGGTTCATGAGAGGCTTCAAAAACGGTTAGTGGATAAACCGATAAGAATTGAACCCTGCTCAGGGCTAGACATCCAAAAGTTTGAAAGCATCACCGGTGTTTTGGTTGTTACAGTGGTCGCCCGGGACGGGGGAATACTACGCGAAATTAGTCGCGACCTTAGAGCTTATATAGATGCGAAAACTCCAAGACGTTTCCTCGCTCCGATAGGTATCCCTGAAAGCCGCAAAGCTTGGGGGCAACTTAAAAGTTTTTTAACGAAAAACCCTTCACCAAGAGAATATGGTTTTTCTAACTGGCTGTGCCTACCCATAGGCAGTGATAGCAAGGAAAATGCTTGGACTCGGCTAACAAATGTTGGAACGAAAGCCGAAATGGTCATCGAAGGATTCGAGGCTGACGTACCGCAAGAGGTACGTAACGGTGCTCTAGAACTTGCAGCGGAGCTTATTGAAAAATATAGGCACAGCCTCTTGCCCACGAAAGATGGTAAGGATCTATCATTGTCTCATGGCTTCCTCTTCTTCGAAGCCGACAGTGAGATCTCTGAAAGGTATGCTGAAGTTTCACAAAGCGCAGTGTATTTAACTATTGCTGCTGTCCTGCAATGCGCACGAGAACATAACGAGCACGGACTAATGTTGAGACCGACTGGTTATGAATCAGCCGTACTTTCTCCAGAGTGCTTTCAGCGATTTAACGACAATATTCTTCAGGCATGCTTCCTCCGATCCTGTCTACCATCAGAACTAGACTACTCAGCCAGCCCCGAGTTGAGCAAACTGATGAAGGAGATGCTACTCAAAGTATTCTCGCGATGGGACAAACAGTATGGCGACGCATCCTTGGAATTCGCCGCAGCGCTGGCAACAGGTACACTGAAACTAACTCGGGATGATACGACTATATTGCTAAACGAATCCATCGGCCTTCATAAGGAAAAGCAATCATCGCTGCTGGGATTACTATTAATGGCTAAAGGCAAAGATTCCATCAACTAAACAACACTGAACAGTTAAAAGTTCAGGAGCATGTACATCAGAATTTTTCTTTACTAGAAAAATCATCTGAAAGCCCTGGCTAGGGGCTTTCAGACCTGCTCCAGACCATCGCTATAAATTTGGATCGCTCATTTTGCAATCTGAATCAAAAGCAATAAAAATATTTAAGCACAAATGATTGAGCTGTATCTTTTGTGTAACCCATAGGACACAAACATATTTAAGCGACCGATACCCAAAAGGGTATATTTAGAGATACGATCTAGTAACCAAAAGCAAATATCCAAATAATACAGGTGGTTACGCATCTGTTCGACTCCTGGTGCCGCACCATTTAAAATCAAAGGCTTGCAGCGATGCAGGCCTTTTTTTTGTGCGAAACGTAACAAGACACGTAACAAGCCGCTTATCTAGGCGACCTCCGTGGGCGCTTAGCTCCAACTTGAGGGCTGCTTCTATGTCAACGACTCCCACCGAACCCCCTGAAATAGCGCGCCTGATGCAAACGCATGGGGACCTTTTCGATAAGCATTTCTCGCATAAGCTGGATGAACAGTCCGCCGTACTGAAAGCTCACCTCCTGATAGAGGGCGTCATCCGTGACTTCAACTACCGCTCAGTTCAGAACCCAGAGCATCTGCGAGGAATACGGCTCACCTTTCAGCAAGTAGTCGGCATAGCTCGATCGCTCATGGTTATTAAAGGGGCAGCGAGCAATAGTCTCTGGGACATGACAGACCAGCTCAATAAGCTAAGAAATCTGATGGCTCATGAATTGGAGCCAGACCAAGTTAAGCAAGATAAGTGTCGCAAAGCACTGATGTCCTTATCTGGGACAGCCACGCTCAACGAGAGCCTTTCCTTCCTATGCGGAGGGATGAATGCGCTGCTAATGGTTTCGTTGGAGCTGCGGAAGCGCGAGTTACTTTCTGAGGCGGAGCGCGGAGCCTTGGAAATCTGAAAACCTGATGACCCGAGATAGGCCCCCGTTACACCCGGTGACCATCCTGGTCGGAGGGTGGAAGGCAGTGACACCCTCTAATTCTGGGCGTCACGGGGATAAGCAACGCATGGGTCTCACGTATCCTATACACGGGAATATTTTTTCCGGTGCACCCATCAAAAGTGCGTAAGAAGCGTAAGTGAGATTTTTTATCTATCTCTACCCCTTATATTTCAACAGCTTAGAACCATTTCTAAAGCGTAAGTAGACTGTCAGATCAGTGTCGGCGCCGAACAGTTCGTCACTGTAAGTGAGAGGTTCAGCAACCTACTGTTTTAAAAGGTTTTTTAAGACTCTTTCCTGACTTACACTTTTTGAAGATGTGACTGTAAGTGACGCCCCCCAATGAATCCGGGGCTTTTCAGGCGTTTATCCACCCGCTGACGCCACTTACGTGTCAGGAGGGGGTGTACCTGGAAAAAGTTTTCAGCAGCCGTTCAGACACGCCCCGCCAGATTGCTCTCGCCTCGTGACTTTAATCCGGAGAACACCATGACAAAGCACAGCTCCGTCGCTCCCATTCCAAAAATTGAAGTCGTCAAGAAAGGCGCCCTGTGGGAAGTCCATTGGGACTACCAGGAAGGACCGGCCAGCCTGATTCTGTTCAACCGTGCTGACTACCTGCGAGGCTATATAGATGGTGCGCTGGACATCCTCGGGATTGATCCCGATTGCGTGTGCTGCGCCAGCGGTGTGACCGGCACTGTAAAACGATTGACTCAAAATCAGGCCGGCACACTTTATGGCTCATTGAACCAGTTGCTGGTCCCGTTGGTAGAAGCGGAATTCGCCCGCCTGGAACGCCTCGGCGCCCTTCCTCATGTACGCGACGCCGCTGTAAAAGTTTGAAACCCCTCTCCCACATGTAATAAGCCTGCCAGGCCCAGCCGGCGGGCAACTCCCTGCATATCCTGAGACACGCCTGTACCTGCAATGACGTGCACTTTCGACCGATTGCGATTCTGAAAACCGCCTGGTTCGAATGTTTTAAAATTTTCGACCCAATGAAACCGGGGCCTCCAGCCCTGATCCTTTCGTAGTCGTCTGCTGCACCGCTGTGCAACCGCACTGCATTTCTCTTCAAAACTTTGCAATCTGTGAAACTACCGATCGCCCGCAGAGCGCCCCGGCCCGCCTGGGCTGCCGGTTCGTTTGCACTACATCCAGGTTTGCACAAAAAAAGGACGAAAACCCCGTCGGCGGGAGGGGGATAAGTGCTTCTTCAGCTGTTTTTTCTTTTGAGATTAGATTTGCAAAAAGGTGCATGTGTCCTCTGCTGAGGGCCATGGGTAGCACCAGAAGATAAAATGATTTATTTTGCAAAATAACCATTGAGCAAGGACGAATGATCATGGCATTTGACGCGTACATCAAAATCGAAGGTATCCCAGGCGAAGCCCTAGATGACCAACACAAGGATTGGATAGAAATCACGGGTTACCACTTCGGCACTCACCAAAGTACATCCGCTACAGCCAGCTCCTCAGGCGGAGCCTCATCCGGGCGAACAACAGTCAGCGATTTTTCGTTCACCAAAGCACTGGACAAAGCCAGCTGCAAGCTCATAGAGGCCAGCTGTGCAGGTCAACACCTAAAAGAAGTAGTTTTGACACTGCATCGCGCAGGGGGTGAAAAGCTCAAATATTTTGAGATCACCCTGGAAGAAGTCATCATTTCCGACTATTCACACTCAGCGGCAGATGGCGTCCCCACTGAAACCATCAGCCTCAATTACGGGCGGATAAAAACCACGTACACCCAGCAAAAGCGGGGTGACGGCAGCGGCGGCGGTAATGTGACGGGTGGGTGGGATCGAATTAACAACAAGCAATACTCCTGAGGGCATAACCCATGTCACAGGTACCCACTTTTATAAACCCACAGATGCAAACCTACTCGTACCTCAAGTCCAAACTACAACTGGGCAAGAACTCCAGGGCAAAATTTGATGTATTGAATGCCCATATCATTAACAGAGTCGTGCTGCCAGGTGAAATAATTATTGTTGGGGATAACTCGACGCCATCATGTACAGCTGACGAAGCCTTTTATATGAAAATTGCTTCTAATACCCATATAGCCCTAATGGAAAATGGGGCCCAAAGCGATGGTTTTTTAGTTGAAAACCATCAGTTGTTAACACATACACTGGGATATGCATCGCTCGGCATTGGTACTGTCGGGGATGCTTGGAGTAAGCATCTTGCCGGCATTAAGGGAACGCTTGAGGAAATCGATTCAATTCATAAAACCCATTTAGCAAGTGGCACACCGTCAAGCCGAGATGTATTTTATGGAAAAAGAAAGGTTTTATTTGAAAAGCTCGATGGGCAACTTAAAACTTTTGCAGCTTATGGATCTGGCTTGCGCAATCAAGGCCCCATCAAGAAAACGCTAGGCATTTCAACCAAAAGCTTTCTGGATAAGGGGGTGATTCGTGGATACGCAAACACGATCAGCGGTGTTGCAAAAGCCTCTGAACTCATAAAAAAAGGAACATACCTAGGCGTAGGTTTAGATATTGGTGCTGCAGGGCTATCTATTCATAAGGCGTGTTCCAGTGGACGGGAATTAGAATGTACAAAAGCCAAGTATGTAGAAACCAGTAAGGCTGGAGGAAGTATCTTAGTTGGTACTATCGGAGGAGCATTTGGTGCGGCGCTGGCTGGTAGTGCCTGCCTCGTTGTTTTAGGGCTTGCAACTGGCCCTGGCGCTTTTGCATGTGGTTTAGTTGGTGGCGCATTAGGAGGGGTAGCTGGCGGTGCTGCTGGTGAAGGTATCGGCGAGGGTGTTGGAAATATACTATATAAGGGGTTCGAGTGAGTACCTTCGAGCTAGTGATAGGAATCTGCTCCGGCATAATTTTACTAATGGCCCTTATTGGTGTAATTTTAATTGTATATGCATGTTATAAAAAACTTGACGCAGCAGAAGGTCTTTTAGAAAACTGCGCATGGGTAATTACAAATAAATCTATGTATTCGAATTTAGGATGGGTTGGTAAGTTTTTCAGATTCAATTGTATAACCATAATGCTATGGATTCCTTCCCTGTGTGAACGTAGAGGGCTGGTTAATATTATTGAAGTTAAAAATTTCCCACCGCGTTTAAGGCTTTTGTTTCTGTCTCCATTCTGGATAGGTGGTTTCGTACTTGCTTTTTCATTATTAATACTTTTAGCCAAAAAATTTTATGGGGGCGACTCAGGGGAGTGAAGGCAAACCCAGCAATAGCAGGGTGTTGCCAAAGACTCCCAATCGGCAAGACGAGACCTCACATTGTAATAGGTTTGAGCCTTACAACCACTGAGGCGACCTTACCGGCATTGGTAGAGAATGCCGCCGCGTTTCCTGGTACCGGGGTCGACCCATGGGTGTGGCTCGCGAGTTGGGCAAGGATAATGGCATCACTTTTTAGCATCCATTTTTTAAACCCGGTCATTTCAGAACGATTACGCCTAATAAATTAAATGATCACCGAGACTCCAACATCAGCACAAAGACGCCACGTTGAACTAAACTCACGCCTCTTAGACTCAACAGAATACTCATTAAACACCGCGCCCCCTTAACACAATCGGCACACCATTAACTCAGGCAAACCAAACCATGAACCAACCCCCCGAAAACGCAAAGCGTCCAATATCCATTACGATTATCTGCGTACTGGGAATGCTGAGCGTACTTATCTCAATCGCTCTTATTTTTTCGAACGTTACCCAACAGATCGGCCCATGGTTTGCACCCTACCTGGGCTTCTGCTCTGTCGTTGGACTTGCGTGTTTTATTGGCCTATGGAAAATGAAAAAGTGGGCCGTCTATACCTACACAGGTTTTTTTCTACTCAATCAGACAGTGATGATTGCGATGGGAATATGGACGGTCATGACCATAGTGAGCCCAGCGATAGTCATCTTCTTCGCGCTTAAGCATGTTTCGAAGATGTCCGCATAACCCCACGTCGGGGCACGAGCCAGAAATTACGCTTTCACACCGGGTAATCAGCAAACCGCCCCAGCGTGCAGACAACAGCCATAAAAAACCCCGAACCAGTCGGGGGTTTTTATCGCCTTGAATCAAGCACTACGCCCAATCAATCAGAAAACATTGATCGGGTAATCAGCAAACAACCGGATTTCATTACCGCCCACGTTGTACTGATCGGCGTTGTTCGACACCCGCAACCAGGACGCACGCGCACGCAGGCTGAGGTCTTTGGCCGGGCCGCTCTGGACCACGTACTTGAACTGGTTCCAGATCTCGCGCTCGGTGCCATCGCCACGGCCAGTGCCGTCGTCGATGTTGGTACCGCGCACGTAGGCAACGTTGTAGGTCAGGCCAGGTACACCAAAGGTGGTGAAGTCGATACCGTAGCCGACTTGCCACGAGCGCTCGTCCTTGCCGTTGAAGTCGGACCAGTAGGAGTTGGCGAGCAGGATGGTGTTGCCGCCATCGCCGATGCCGCCTGCGTTGCGATAACCGCCGTACAGGTAGCCTGTGTCGCCGGTGCTGCGCTGGTGAGCGACGGTGAAGCTGTGCGCGCCAACGGCCCAGGTCGCGCCCAGGCTCCAGATCTTGTTGTCGCGGGCGTCAGCGTCTTTCTGGTTTTCCAGGGCGAAGCTGCGGTCCAGCTTGGTTTTGTAGCCGTTGAAGTCAAAGGTCAGCGACTGCTTCTCTGGCAGGGCCAGCACGTAGTTGACGTTGACGTATTGCTTCTTCAGCACGTCCTGCATGTGGGACGCATACAGCGCGGCCGACAGGCTTTCGGTGAATTTGTAGCTGCCACCGATATAGTCGATGTTCTTGAGGCGGCCGCTGTCGGTGCCTTCGGCACTCTTGCGCGCTTCCTTGGTGAAGTGACCGGCGTCCAGTTGCAGGCCCGCGATCTCTTTGGAAACGATGGAAGTACCGGTGTAGGTTTCCGACAACAGGCGCGAATTGTCGTACTGCAATACCGGCACGGCCGGGAACTGGTCCCCGTACTTGAGCACGGTGTTGGACACACGGAACTTCACCGCCGCGCCGCCCTTGGCCAGGTCGTGGGGTGCGGAGCCCGGGTTATCGGTGGTGCCGTTACCCTGTTTGAAGAAGTCGATACCGCCGGCGCCGGCGCGACCTTTACCGCCATCCAGACGAATGGCGTACTGGCCGATCACGTCCACACCCACACCCACGGTGCCTTGGGTGAAACCCGATTCCAGCTTGCCGATAAAGCCCTGGCCCCATTCGGCTTTGTCCTGCTTGCCGTTTTTATAGTCACGGCTGATGTAGGCGTTACGTGCGGCGATGTTCAGGTGGCTGTCTTCGACAAAACCCTTGGATTGCTCCTGGTCGTTTGCCATGGCTGCCGATGCGCTCAAAATCCCCAGAGCGATCAGACTCATCCGTTGCTTCAACATTTTTTATATTCCTTATTACCGTTTGAGTACGCGCTGTGACACCAGGCCCCGTATCGCTTTTTCTGGTGTCGACTTTGTTCCAAAAAAAAGAAGGCCCGCGGACGACTGAACTGCCGCGGGCCTTTTTTTATTGGATGAGTCATGGCGGTTAGCCACAGGCGTTGGGCGCAATCCTAGTCGCGCGTTGAACTTTGTGTCAATTTCGTGAATGTTCTGAGTTCAGACGAAAAGATTCTAAGCCGCGGACTTTGAGCCACCACCCTTCAAATCTGAGAGGGGGCTTGCTCCCGATAGCGGGGCGTCAGTTACAAACAAGCCAACTGAGCCACCGCAATCGGGAGCAAGCCCCCTCCCACATTTTTTTGATCCTGGTGTTTTCTTCAGTTACGTGCCAGCTCGCACAGCGCCTTCATCTCGTCCTCGCTGAATAGCCCCGCCGGGTAGCGGTCATTCATCAGGCTGCGCAGGTCGGGCTGGCGCGAGTCGTTTGCCTTCAACCACTGTGCCAGCGCATGAATTGCATCGCTATTCACCCGCGCCGGGTGATGCGTAAACGTCTTAATCGAATTGCTCTCGGCATTCATTTCTACGCTCTCCCTACTGCGTGAGCGGCTAACTTACTCAAGGTTTATGACAGAACAGCACCGTCATCCACCTTGAGCCACCGTTACAACCGCGATACAAGAGCTATGCCAATGTCCCCGGCGCACAGGCATCCAGACACAAAAAAGCCCGCGACCCTGCCAGGTCGCGGGCTTGCTGAAACGCTGCGAAAACATGGCTTCAAGCCACTACTCGCAACGCTGTTACAACTGCACTCAGTTTTTGTGCGGAGCCGGTTGCTGTTGGGTCAGACAGTGGATATTACCGCCGCCCAGTAACAGTTCACGCCCCGGTACCATCACCACTTCGTGCTGCGGGAACAGGCCCTGAAGAATGTCCCTGGCCTGGCTGTCCAGCGGGTCGTCGAAGCTGGGGGCGATGATGCCGCCGTTGACGATCAGGAAGTTCACGTAGGAGCCGGCCAACCGCACGCTCGGGTTGCGTTCCTGGCTGCCATCCACCGGATCCACACCGGCGCACTCGTCCTCGGTGGCATACAGCGGCCCCGGAATCGGCATTTTGTGCACGATAAACGCGCGGCCCTTGGCGTCAGTGCTGCTTTGCAGCACATCCATGGCGGCATGGCAGCGTGCGTAGTTGGGGTCTTGCGGGTCGTCGGTCCAGGCCAGCAACACTTCACCTGGGCCTACGTAGCAGCAAAAGTTATCCACATGGCCGTCGGTTTCGTCGTTGAACAGGCCGTCCGGCAGCCAGATGATCTTGTCCACAGCCAGGTGATCGCTGAGCACCGCCTCGATCGCCGCGCGGTCGAGGTGCGGATTGCGATTGCGGTTCAGCAGGCATTCTTCGGTGGTAATCAGCGTGCCTTCGCCGTCGACGTGAATGGAGCCGCCTTCCAGCACGAAGCCTTCGGTGCGGTAACGGGACATGCGCTCGATCTCGAGAATCTTGCCGCCCACCTGCGCGTCGCGGTTCCACGGCGCATACAGACCGCCGTCAAACCCGCCCCAGGCATTGAAATCCCAGTTCACGCCGCGCACTTCGCCACTGTCATTAATGACAAATGTAGGGCCGGTGTCGCGAACCCAGGCGTCGTCGCTGGACATTTCCACCACACGAATATTCGGCACATCCAGGCGGGCGCGGGCGTTCTCGTACTGGCCGGCAGACACGGCCACCGTCACCGGCTCAAACCGTGCGATAGCCTTGGCCACGGCCACGTGAGCCGCCTGCACCGGCTTGCCACCCAGGCGCCAGTTGTCCGGGCGTTCGGGCCAGATCATCCAGGTCTGGGTCTGTGGCGCCCATTCGGCGGGCATATGGAAGCCATCGGCGCGAGGTGTGCTGTGCAGGGTGGTCATGGCAATCATGGCTCCGAATGGGGTGAAGGCCGACTTTATAACGGATAAAAATCGGCTTTAACAGAAATCAAAGAGGGTAGACGAAAAATATGACGGAAAATAACCGATAACAATCGGGATCAACGTGGCAAGCAGTACTGTGACGACCCCGGCATTTTCAGGCATGTATATCGCCATTGTTGAGGGGGGTAAGGCAACCCCTGTGCGCACGTCGCGCTTGCGCCACCTGACGCCACCACTCAAGCTATGCTTCATCCGCTTAATGTCCGTCTAAGGAAAAGGCCCCCGACATGCGCATTCTCGTTACCGGCGGCGCCGGTTTTATTGGCTCCGCCCTGATTCGTCACCTGATTCAACACACCGAGCACGAAGTGCTCAACCTGGACAAACTCACCTACGCCGGCAACCTGGAGTCGCTGACCAGCATCGCCTCCAACAGCCGCTATGAGTTCGTGCAGGCCGATATCGTCGATCAGGACGCCGTCAGCGCGGTGCTGGCGCGTTTCGAGCCGCAGGCCATCATGCACCTGGCGGCCGAGTCCCATGTCGACCGCTCGATTGACGGCCCGTCGGATTTCATCCAGACCAACATCGTCGGCACCTATAGTCTGCTGGAAGCCACCCGCGCCTACTGGCAGAAGCTGGCGGAGCCTGCCAGGAGCGCGTTCCGTTTCCATCACATTTCCACCGATGAAGTGTATGGCGACCTGCACGGCGTGGACGACCTGTTCACCGAAACCACGCCCTACGCCCCAAGCTCGCCCTATTCGGCCAGCAAGGCCGCGTCCGACCACCTGGTTCGCGCCTGGCAGCGCACCTACGGCCTGCCGGTGCTGCTGACCAACTGCTCGAACAACTACGGGCCGTTCCACTTCCCCGAAAAACTGATCCCGCTGGTGATTCTCAACGCCCTCGCAGGCAAGCCATTGCCGGTGTATGGCGACGGGTTGCAGGTTCGCGACTGGCTGTTCGTCGAAGATCACGCACGCGCGCTGCTCAAAGTGGTGACCGAAGGCGTGGTAGGCGAGACCTACAACATCGGCGGACACAACGAGCAAAAGAACATCGACGTGGTTCGCGGCATCTGCGGCCTGCTCGAAGAACTGGCGCCACAGCGCCCGGCCGGCGTAGAGCAATTCACCGACCTGATCACCTTCGTCAAGGATCGCCCCGGCCACGACCAGCGCTACGCCATCGACGCCGGCAAGATCGAACGTGAACTGGGCTGGACCCCGGAAGAAACCTTTGAAACAGGGCTGCGCAAAACCGTGCAGTGGTACCTCGATAATCTGCAATGGTGCCGCAGGGTCCAGGACGGCAGTTATCAGGGTGAACGATTGGGCAACACCGACGTGAAGGATTTGATCGCATGATGAAGGGAATCGTATTGGCCGGCGGCTCCGGCACCCGTTTGCACCCGATCACGCTTGGCGTGTCCAAGCAACTGCTGCCGGTGTATGACAAGCCGATGATCTACTACCCGATCTCGGTGCTGATGCTGGCGGGGATCAAGGACATTCTGATCATCTCAACGCCGGTCGATTTGCCGCAATACCGCAACCTGCTGGGCGATGGCAGCCAGTTTGGCGTGCGCTTCACCTACGCCGAACAGCCCAAACCGGACGGTTTGGCTCAGGCGTTCATCATCGGTGAAGAATTCATCGGCAAAGACCCGGTTTGCCTGATCCTGGGCGACAACATCTTCCACGGCCAGCATTTCGGTGAGCAACTGCGTGCGGCTGCCGAGCGTCCGTCCGGCGCTACCGTGTTCGGCTATTGGGTCAAGGACCCGGAGCGTTTCGGCGTGATCGACTTCGACAAGGAAGGCCGCGCCCTGTCCATCGAAGAGAAACCGGCCAAACCCAAGTCGTCTTACGCGGTGACTGGCCTGTATTTCTATGACAACGACGTGATCGAGATCGCCAAGGCTGTCGAGCTTTCTCCACGTGGAGAGCTGGAAATCACCGACGTCAACAACGCTTACCTCAAGCGTGGCGATCTGCATGTTGAGCGCTTTGGCCGTGGCTTTGCCTGGCTGGACACCGGCACCCACGACAGCCTGCTTGAAGCCTCGACGTACGTGCAGACCATCGAGCACCGTCAGGGCCTAAAAGTGGCGTGCCTCGAAGAAATCGCCTACGAAAATGGCTGGATCAATCGTGACTATTTGCTTGAGCGCGCAAAATATTTTGGCAAAACCGGCTATGGTCAATACTTGTACAAACTCGCCGGGGACAATGAATGAATGTGACCGCTACTGAGCTGCCGGGTGTATTGATCATCGAGCCCAAGGTTTTTGGCGATGAGCGCGGTTTCTTTTACGAAAGTTTCAATGCGCGCGACTTCGCTCAAGTCGCAGGACTGGAACAGCAATTTGTGCAGGACAACCACTCGCGCTCGCAAAAAGGCGTGTTGCGCGGTCTGCACTATCAGATCGAACATGCCCAGGGGAAACTGGTGCGCGTGACGGCGGGCGAAGTGCTGGATGTGGCAGTGGATATCCGTCGCAGCTCGCCCAATTTCGGCAAGTGGGCCAGTGTGCGGTTATCAGCCGACAACAGCCGACAACTGTGGATTCCACCAGGGTTCGCCCATGGCTTTGTGGTTCTCAGCGACTACGCGGAGTTTCTGTACAAAACTACGGACTACTACACTCCGTCGGCAGAACGCTGCATTCGCTGGGACGACGCCGAGCTGGGCATCGACTGGCAAATGAGCGGTGCACCGACCTTGTCCGCCAAAGACCAGAACGGCAAAAGTCTGAAAGACGCTGACGTGTTCCCATGAGCGGCGCTCTCAAAATTCTGATCACCGGCCAGCATGGCCAGGTTACCCAGGCGCTGCAACAGCAGTTGGGGGGCCTGGGCGAACTCATCGTGTTAGGCCGCGATCAGTTGGACCTGGCCAACGCTGACCAGATCCGCCAGCAAGTACGCGCCCACCGCCCCAACCTGATTATCAACGCAGCCGCACACACGGCCGTCGATCAGGCTGAAAGCGAGCCGGATGCGGCCTTTGCCATCAATGCCATCGCGCCCGGTGTGCTTGCCGAGGAAGCCAAGGCGCTGGGCATCCCGCTGATTCACTACTCCACTGACTACGTGTTCGACGGCAGCAAGCCTGCGCCCTACACCGAGGCGGACGCGACCAACCCGCTGGGTGTCTACGGCCAGAGCAAATTGGCTGGAGAGCAGGCAATCGCGGCCGTGGGCGGTGAGTACCTGGTGCTGCGTACCAGCTGGGTTTATTCCACCACCGGTAAAAACTTCCTGCTGACCATGCAGCGGCTGCTGCAAGAGAAACCGCACATGCGCATCGTCGCCGACCAGATCGGCGCGCCGACCTGGGCCGGGACCATCGCCAGCAGCACCCGCATGCTAGTCGAGCGCTGGCAGGCCGGCCAGGCGGGCGATTGGGGCGTGTATCACCTGACGGCACAGGGCGAAACATCGTGGTTCGGCTTTGCCCAGGCCATTGGCGAGCAGTTGCGGGCCGCCGGCAAACCCTGCGCCGAACTGGAAGGGATTCCCTCCAGCGCCTACCCGACGCCCGCCAGGCGCCCGTTGAACTCGCGCCTGGATTGCAGCCGTCTGCAGCAACAGTGGCAGGTCAGCCAACCGCAGTGGCAGGATGCATTGCGCGAGTGTCTTGCCGGTCAGCACTAGGCATAATGCGCCTGTACCCACAGGCGCACGGTCCCCATGACTCCACCCCTTCCGCGAAGACCCCGCTGGCGCAGCCTGGCGCTGCTTGCGTTGTGCCTGGCACCGCTGTTGTGGCCGCTGGAGCACCTCGCCGAGCGTTATTACCGCAACGAACTGGCCGGGCAGAACCGTCAGACCCTCGACCTCTACGTCGCCAACCTGCTCGGTACGCTGCATCGCTACGAGGTGCTGCCGCAGATCCTCGGCGACTTGCCAGCCTTGCGTACCGCGTTGGAGGCGCCGCAGGTCAGCACCAACCTGGTCGGCGCCAACCTGCTGCTCAAGGACGTCGCCGCCCAGGCCGGGGCAGAAGTGATGTACCTGATGGACACGTCCGGCAAGACGCTCGCCGCGTCCAACTGGGACAAACAGGACAGTTTCGTCGGACGCAACTTCTCGTTCCGCCCGTATTTCAGTGAGGCCATGGCCGGGCACCTGGGACGCTTCTTCGGCCTGGGCACCACCTCGGCCAAGCGCGGCTACTTCTTCGCTGCCGCCGTGCGCGACCACGACAAAATCATTGGCGTGCTGGTGGTCAAGGTCGACCTGGACCACACCGAAAGCCTGTGGGGCAATACCCCGGAACAACTGCTGGTGACCGACCACAATGGCGTGGTGATCCTCACGTCGCGCCCGCAATGGCGCTTTCGCGCCACGCGGCCCCTGAGCGCCGAAGAGCGCCAGGCCATCAGTGCCATTCAGCCCTACCCCACTCGCGACCCGCAGCCGCTGAGCCTCAGCAATACGGCCTGGCTGCGTCAGTCCACGGCCATCGCCGAGACCGGCTGGAACGTGGAAATCCTCGCGCCACAATCCTTGATCAACCGCCCGGTACGCACCGTGGTGGCAGTCGGCGGTGCCACGCTGCTGGTGCTGATGCTGCTGCTTGGGCTGCTGATGCAGCGCCGTCGCCATTATCTGGAGCGCATCGCCTTCGAAGCGAAGGCGCGCCGCGAGCTGGAAATGCGCGTGGTCGAGCGTACCAGCGACCTTGAAGGCCTCAACCGGCGCCTCAAACAGGAGGTGCTGGAACGCGAACACGCCCAGCAGGAACTGGTGCGCGCCCAGGATGACCTGGTGCAGGCCGGCAAGCTCTCGGCACTGGGCACCATGTCGGCGAGTATCAGCCATGAACTCAACCAGCCGTTGGCGGCGATTCGCAGCTACGCGGAAAACGCCGAAATCCTGCTTGATCATGAACGCACCAGCGATGCCCGTGGCAACCTCAAGCTGATCAGCGAACTGACCGGGCGCATGGCCTCGATCATTGCCCACTTGCGCGCGTTCGCTCGTCGCGACCGTCACGCGCCGGAGAGCGTGGCGCTGCAGCCGGCGCTCGACGACGCGTTGGCGTTGCTGGCCAAGCGGCGTCGGTCGATGGAGGTGGAGCTGATCCGCGACTTGCCGGAAGCCACCTTGTGGGTGCAGGCCGGCGAAACCCGCTTGCGCCAGGTGCTGGGCAACCTGCTGGCCAATGCCCTCGACGCCCTCACCGAAAAAGGCCCGCCGCGCAAACTGTGGCTGAGTGCCGAAACCACTGCGCAAGGCGTCAACCTGTACATCCGCGACAACGGTCCGGGCTTTTGCATGGAAGCCCTGGGCCGCGCCAGTGAGCCGTTCTATACCACCAAGACGCGTACTCAAGGGCTCGGCCTGGGCCTGGCGATCTGCGAAACCTTGATGCGTGCCTTTGGCGGCGAACTGCTGTTCGCCAACCACAGGGAAGGCGGCGCGCTGTTAACCCTGAAATTGCGCGCCGGCTCGCCGGGCGTGAGTCTGCAACCGTCCGAGGACCGCAGTGTATGAGTATCGATAACCAGATCCAGGTGGTGTTGATCGACGACGATCCACACTTGCGTCAGGCCCTGTGCCAGACCCTGGACCTGGCCGGGTTGAACGTCCTGCCCCTGGGCGAAGCCAATGGCCTCACCGCGCGCCTGTCCCGCGATTGGCCAGGCGTGGTGGTCAGCGATATCCGCATGCCCGGCATGGATGGCCTGGAGCTGCTCGCCGAATTGCACGGCCAGGACCCGGACCTGCCGGTGCTGCTGATCACCGGCCACGGCGACGTGCCGCTGGCCGTGCAGGCCATGCGCGCGGGCGCCTATGACTTCCTCGAAAAACCCTTCGCCAGCGACGCCCTGCTCGACAGTGTGCGCCGCGCCCTGGCCCTGCGCCGGCTGGTGCTGGACAACCGCAGCCTGCGCCTGGCCCTCAGTGACCGTCAGCAGTTGAGCACGCGCCTGGTCGGCCATTCGCCGCAGATGCTGCGCCTGCGCGAACAGATCGGTGCCCTGGCCGCGACCCGTGCCGACGTGTTGATCCTCGGCGAAACCGGCGCCGGCAAGGAGGTTGTGGCGCGTGCGCTGCATGATCTGTCGAGCCGGCGCAGCGGGCCGTTCGTGGCGATCAACGCCGGGGCACTGGCCGAATCGGTGGTCGAAAGCGAACTGTTCGGCCACGAACCGGGCGCGTTCACTGGCGCGCAGAAACGTCGGATCGGCAAGTTCGAGTTCGCCAACGGCGGCACGCTGTTTCTGGATGAAATCGAAAGCATGAGCCTGGATGTGCAGGTCAAGCTGCTGCGCCTGTTGCAGGAGCGCGTGGTCGAGCGCCTGGGCGGCAACCAGTTGATCCCGCTGGACATCCGCATCATCGCGGCCACCAAGGAAGACCTGCGCCAGGCCGCCGACCAGGGGCGCTTTCGGGCCGACTTGTATTACCGCCTCAACGTCGCGCCGCTGCGCATTCCGCCGCTGCGCGAGCGCGGTGAGGATGCGTTGATGCTGTTCCAGCACTTTGCCGACGAGGCCAGCAGCCGCCATGGCCTGCCGCTGCACGAACTGCAACCGGGCCAACGCGCGTTGCTGTTGCGCCATAGCTGGCCAGGCAACGTGCGCGAACTGCAGAACGCCGCCGAGCGCTTCGCCCTGGGCCTGGAACTGGCGCTGGACAGCACGCCGGGCAATCCTGGCGCCAGCGTGCTGACGTCCACATCGGGCGGCTTGAGCGAACAGGTCGAGCAGTTCGAAAAAAGCCTGATCGCCGCCGAACTCACCCGCCCTCACAGTTCCCTGCGCAGCCTTGCCGAAGCGCTGGGCGTACCGCGCAAGACCTTGCACGACAAACTGCGCAAGCACGGCCTGAACTTCGCCGACAGCGCCAGCCACAGCACTGACGACGAATGACCCCGTCCACCTGCCAAGAGACTGCCATGAGCCGCGACAGCCGTTACCTGGAATCCATCCTTCATCACGACATCCCCCTCACTCGGGAAATGGGGCTCAAGGTGCTCGACTGGCAACACCACCAGCTGCAACTGCATCTTCCCTTGCCAGCCAATATCAACCACAAGAGCACCATGTTTGGCGGCAGCCTCTACTGCGGCGCCGTCCTGGCAGGCTGGGGTTGGTTGCACCTGAGACTGCGCGAACACGGCATTGAAGACGGGCACATCGTGATTCAGGAAGGACAGATCAGTTATCCATTGCCGGTAACGCAGGATGCCACGGTGATTTGCGCGGCGCCGGAGGAGAAGGTGTGGAAGCGTTTCGTGGCGACCTACAAACGCCATGGCCGGGCGCGGTTGACGCTGGACACATGGATTGTGAATGAGGGCAGCGAAGACCGCGCAGTGACTTTTACCGGCCAATACGTCCTGCACCGCTAGTCGCTATTACACAAAGCAAATGTGGGAGGAGGCTTGCCCCCTCCCACATTTTTAATTTGCGCAGGTCTTAAGACCTGGCCAGGCTCAACAGGCGATCGCGCCACGCCGCCTTCGCCGGTAACGCCAGAAAGAAAGGGTTGAGCAACGATTCCCGCGCCGGATAACTGAACCGCTCGCCGTTCAACTCCAACACCTCACCGCCCGCGCCTTCCAGTACACCCTGGGCCGCCGCCGTATCCCACTGCGACGTGGGCGCCAGGCGTGGGTAACAATCGGCGCTGCCTTCAGCCAACAGGCAGAACTTCAGTGAGCTGCCGATATTCGCCAGCTTCAACTCACCCAGGCCCTGGCTCAAGCCGTCCAGCAAGCGCTCCTGCTCGGGACTGCTGTGGCGGCGGCTGGCGACGACGGTAAACGCTTCGCCTGCAGCCGGGGTCTTGCGTACCTGGATCTGCCGGGGCGCTTCGTTTACATCCGAACGCCACGCGCCCAGGCCTGCACCACCGAAGTAGCAACGACCGCTGGTGGGCATCGACACCACGCCAAACACCACGCGGCCCTGTTCGATCAACGCCACGTTGACGGTAAATTCTTCACTGCCGCTGATGAACTCCTTGGTGCCATCCAGCGGGTCCACCAGCCACCAGCGTTGCCAACCGGCGCGCACGCTCTGGTCGATATCGGCGTCCTCTTCGGACAACACGGGAATACTCGGGTCCAGTGCAGTCAGGCCGGCGAGGATAAGGTGGTGAGCGGCCAGGTCCGCCGCCGTCACCGGCGAATCATCTGCCTTGGCGGTGACCGCCACATCGGCGCGCCAATACGGCAGGATCACTTCACCGGCCTGGCGTGCCAACTCAATCACGGGGGCGATCAACGGGTGGCCTAAAAACAGTTCGCTCATGCGCTGAACGCTCCTCGCTGGGTCAACAGGTCTCGTACCAGGTACAGCGCAGCCAATGCACGGCCTTCGCTGAACTGCTCGTTTTGCGCCAGTTGCGACAGCTCGCGCAGGTTGACCCTGTCTACACGCATCGGCTCGGGTTCATCGCCTTCCAGGCGTTCTTCGTACAGCTCGGTGGCCAGTACCACCTGAATTTTCTGGCTCATGTAGCCAGGCGACAACGACAGCTCGGTAATGTGCTCCAACTGCCGCGCGCCGAAGCCCGCTTCCTCCTTGAGCTCGCGGTTTGCCGCCGCCAGTACGTCCTCGCCAGGCTCGATCAACCCCTTTGGCAAGGAAAGCTCATACTCGTCGATCCCGCCACAGTATTCCTCGATCAGCAGCGCGTGGTCCGCATCGATCATCGCCACGATCATCACCGCGCCATAACCGGCGCCGCGTCCAACCAGACGCTCGTAGGTCCGTTCAACGCCATTGGAAAAGCGCAGTTGCACTTCCTCCACGCGGAACAAACGGCTACTGGCGACGATTTCGCGGGCGAGGACGGTGGGTTTCTGGCGCATGAGAGGCTCCTTGGCGTGATCGGGTTACTATACCGTGGCTTTTCCGATTGTCTGTGTCGGATATCTTTACTTACATGAGACCGCCCCATGCCCGCTTTGCCCTGGCACGCCATCGACACCGTCCTGCTGGACATGGACGGCACCCTGCTCGACCTGCATTACGACAATCACTTCTGGATGGAGCACCTGCCCCAACGCTACGCTGACCTGCACGGGGTGAGTCGGGCCATGGCCGAGATGGAGCTGCAGCCGCTGTTCGAGCGTAACGCCGGACAATTGCAATGGTATTGCCTGGACTTCTGGAGCACCGAACTGAAACTACCGGTGCGCGAACTCAAGCTGGAAACCGCCGACCTGATCGCCCTGCGACCGGATGCCGACACGTTTATGGCGGCGATCAAACAGGCCGGCAAGCGGGTGATCATGATCACCAACGCCCATCGTGACTCGTTGTCGCTGAAGCTGGAACGCATTGAACTGGCGCCGTATTTCGAGCGATTGATCAGTTCCCACGACTATGGTTTCGCCAAGGAAAACCCACAGTTCTGGGATGCCCTGCAGGCCGATATCGGCTTCGACCCCGCACGCAGTCTGTTTATCGATGACACCTTGCCGATTCTGCGCAGTGCGCGGGATTTCGGCGTGGGGCATTTGCTGGCGGTGAAAGAGCCGGACAGCAGGAAGGGACCCAAGGACACCGCTGAATTTACCGCGGTCGACGACTACCGCGATCTCATTGCCGGGCTCTGACCACAGCGGGAGGGGGCTTGCTCCCGATAGCGGTGCATCAGAATCACCTCGGTGACTGACACTGTGCTATCGGGAACAAGCCCCCTCCCACATTTTTGATTTGCGTATTACTCGGGAATACGCAGTGTCTGGCCCGGATAGATTTTGTCCGGATGCGACAACAGCGGCTTGTTGGCCTCGAAGATTTTGTTGTACTGGTTGGCGTTACCGTACACCGCCAGGGAAATCGCGCTGAGGGTGTCGCCTTTTTTCACCACCACGAAACGGGCGGCAGCCACAGCCGGGCCGGATACGGTGATCTGATCATCGACGCTCGCAACGCCTGCAATATTGCCGGCAGCCAGAAGGACTTTCTCCTTCTCTTCCTGACTGGCAACGGTTCCCGTCAGCGTGACCTTGTCACCCTCGACAGTGGCGTGCACGTCCGGATTGCCCAACCCGACCTGCTCGATGTGTTTTTTCAAATCATCGCTGGCATTGGCATTACCCGGTGTGAGCAGGTCGATCAGCTTCTCGCCTGCTTCCTTGACAAAACTCAAAAGACTCATGGTGCGCTCTCCTTGGTAGTTGTGTTCCAGATTGCTCAAGACTAGACCCGTCCACACCTGGATGGGTTCCGGCCCGAGCACAGACCCAAACGCGCTAGAATCCCCTGCCATTGGAATAAGCCCCGGAGCGAAGATGGACATCAAACAGTTGAAATTCCTCATCGCCCTCGACGAAACCCGTCACTTCGGCCAGGCGGCGGCGCGTTGCCACATCACCCAGCCGACGCTGTCGATGCGCCTACGCAGCCTGGAAGAAGAGCTGGACCTGCCGCTGGTCAATCGCGGCCAACGTTTCGAAGGCTTCACCGCCCCCGGCGAACGCGTGCTGGCCTGGGCCCGTACCGTGCTGGCGGCGTATGACGGCTTACAGGCCGAGGCGGCCGCCTGTCGCGGCAATCTGGTGGGTACGCTGCGCCTGGGCGTGGTACCGCTGTCGAGCTTTGACCCATTGGCGCTGATGCAGCAACTGCACAAGGAGCACCCCAGCCTTCGCTTTGAATTGTCGGCCCTCAGCTCCGAACAGATTCTGGAACAACTGTCGAGCAACCGGCTGGACCTTGGCGTTTCGTACCTGGAGCGCCTGGACAACGAACGCTTCGACTCCCTGGTCCTTGGCGAAACGCGCATGGGTCTGCTCTACGATCAACGCTTCTTCAGCTTCGGCGATACGCCGTTGAGCTGGGAGTCGCTGATTGAGCTGCCCCTGGGCATGCTCACCAGCGGCATGCACTTTCGCCAGTCCATCGACCACAACTTCCACAGCCGTGGCCTCAACCCACAGCCGTTGTTACAGACCGACGCCGTTCATCAGTTGCTTCAAGCGGTGCACGGCGGGCTGTGTTGTGCAGTGATGCCACTGGAGGGCGGCCTGGATGCGCTCACCGAGCATCTGCGCCTGCAACCCATCGAAGATGCCCACACCCTCGCGCGCCTGGGGTTGATCATGCGCCGCAGCGCACCGCGCTCGGCCCTGGCGGAGGCCTGCTTCGCACTGCTTCAGAAATCGCCGACGGCCTCTTGATCGACGTCATCTATCGGCAGATCAGTACTGGCGATTAGACGCGACGCTTTGTCGCGCCTAGTCTAAGCACTGACCAATCCGCCGATGGTACTGCCCCATGAACGCCAAGCACCCGGTCTGCGCGGCGCCCGCTCTCGACACACCTGCGCCCGCGGCCAGCCAGAGCTACCAGTTCTGCAATCTTGAACACACTGAAGTCGCCAGCACCGCGCTAGCCGAAGAAGTGGCGTTGGCGATTGCCTACAACGACATCAGCCAGGCCGTCATGCTGGTGACGCCAACGGACCTGGAAGACTTTATCGTCGGCTTCAGCCTGGGCAGCGGCATCATTGCCGACGTCAGCGACATTTATGACCTCAAACTCAGTGGTTCCGGTTCGGCGCAGTACGCTCAGGTGCAGATTTCCAGCCGTGCGTTCTGGAACCTCAAGCAGCAGCGCCGCCAACTGGCAGGCACCAGCGGCTGTGGGTTGTGCGGCGTCGAAGCGGTGGAACAAGCCTTGCCGGACCTCAACGTACTGCCCGGCGCGCCGTTGCCGCCTGCTGACTGGCTGAACGGTCTGCGTCAACGCATCAGCGCATTTCAGCCGTTGGGCCAGCACAGCGGCGCCGTGCACGCAGCGGTGTTCATGAACGGCCAGGGCGAGTTGCTGCTGGGCCGCGAAGACATCGGCCGGCATAACGCCCTCGACAAGTTGATCGGTGCATTGATTCGCCAAAAGATCCCCACCGACGGCGGCCTGGCGATTGTCACCAGCCGTTGCAGCCTCGAATTGATTCAGAAAGTCCTGCGCGCGGGCATCCAGACTCTGGTCAGCCTGTCGTCGCCCACCGGCCTGGCCCTGCAATGGGCGCGCCGGCACAACCTCAATCTCATCCACCTGCCGCAGAAAAGTGCGCCGCGGGTCTACAGCCCCGCGATGGAGAACCAGCCGTGAGCAATCATCATCAAGCCGACCAAACCCCGACCCCGCGCTACAAGCCCTACAAAGGCCCGGCCGGCGGCTGGGGCGCACTGATCAGCGTGGCCCAGGCGTGGTTGACCAGCGACAATGCGCTGAAAAACCTGCGCATGATGCTCAAGACCAACCAGAACGGCGGATTCGACTGCCCGGGCTGCGCCTGGGGTGACTCGCCGGAAAGCGGCATGGTCAAGTTCTGCGAAAACGGCGCCAAGGCGGTCAACTGGGAAGCCACCAAGCGCCGGGTCGATGCGGCATTCTTTGCCAAGCACAGCGTCACCGCGCTGCTGGAACAGAGCGACTACTGGCTCGAGTACCAGGGCCGCCTGACTGAGCCGATGCGTTATAACGCCGAAACCGACCGCTATCAGCCGGTGAGCTGGGAAGCGGCATTCGACCTGATTGGCAAGCATCTCAATGCTTTGCCCAGCCCGGACATGGCCGAGTTCTACACCTCGGGCCGCGCCAGCAACGAAGCGGCGTACCTGTATCAGCTGTTCGTGCGCGCCTACGGTACCAACAACTTTCCGGATTGCTCGAACATGTGCCACGAGGCCAGTGGCGTAGCCCTGGCGCAAAGCGTGGGCGTCGGCAAAGGCACCGTGACCTTTGATGACTTCGAACATGCCGATGCGATCTTCGTGTGGGGCCAGAACCCCGGCACCAACCACCCGCGCATGCTCGAACCGCTGCGTGAAGCGGTTAAACGCGGCGCCCAGGTGGTGTGCATCAACCCGCTCAAAGAGCGCGGTCTGGAACGCTTCCAGCACCCGCAGCATCCGCTGGAAATGCTTACCAACGGTGACAAACCTACCAACACCGCCTACTTCCGTCCGGCGCTGGGCGGCGACATGGCCATCCTGCGCGGCATGGCCAAGTTCCTGCTGCTGTGGGAACGCCAGGCCCAGGCCGAAGGCAAGGAAGCGGTGTTCGACCACGACTTCCTCAACGAACACACCGCCAACGTGCTCGATTACCTGGCCAGAATCGACGACACCTCGTGGGATGAAATCGTCGAACAGTCCGGCCTCCCCCTGGTCGAGATCGAGCAGGCCGCGCGCATGTACGCCAAGGGCAAGAACGTGATCATGTGCTGGGCGATGGGCATCACCCAGCATCGCCATTCGGTGCCGACCATCCAGGAAATCGCCAACCTGATGCTGCTACGCGGCAACATTGGCCGCCCCGGCGCTGGCTTGTGCCCGGTGCGTGGCCACAGCAACGTGCAGGGCGACCGCACCATGGGCATCAACGAGCGCCCACCGGTGGCGTTTCTGGATTCCCTGGAGCGGCGCTTCCAGTTCCAGGTGCCACGCACCAACGGCCACAACGTGGTGGAAGCGATTCACGCCATGCTCGAAGGCCGCTCCAAAGTCTTCATCGCCCTGGGCGGTAACTTCGCCCAGGCCACGCCGGACAGTTCGCGCACCTTCGAAGCGCTGCGCAATTGCGACCTGACCGTGCAGATCAGCACCAAGCTCAACCGCAGCCACCTGATGCATGGTAAGGACGCCCTGATTTTGCCGTGCCTGGGCCGTACCGACATCGACATCCAGGCCGACGGCCCGCAGGCGGTAACGGTAGAGGATTCGTTCAGCATGGTTCACGGCTCCAATGGCCAGCTGCAACCGCTGTCGAAGCTGATGAAATCGGAGCCAGCGATTATCGCCGGCATCGCCGCCGCCACTCTGGGCAGCAAGCCGGTGGACTGGAACTGGCTGGTGGCCGACTACGGGCGCATTCGCGACCTGATCGCCGACACCATCCCAGGCTTCAAGGACTTCAACGAACGCATCAAGCACCCCGGCGGTTTCTACCTCGGCAACTCGGCCGGCGCGCGTCGCTGGAACACCCCGCTGGGCCGCGCCAACTTCCGTGCGAACATCCTGCCCAAGGACCTGATCCACGAACGCACCCACGCCACGGGCCGGGTGCCAGACCTGATCATGCAATCGATGCGCTCCCACGATCAGTACAACACCACCATTTATGGCCTGGACGACCGTTATCGTGGAGTGAAAGGCCAACGTGACGTGCTGTTCGTCAACGAAGCGGACATCATCCGCCTGGGCTTCAAGCCGGGGCAGAAGGCCGACATCGTGTCGCTGTGGGAAGACGGCCGTGAGCGCCGCGTAAAGGGCTTCACCCTGCTGGCCTTTGATATTCCGGCCGGCCAGGCCGCCGCGTACTACCCGGAAGTGAACCCGCTGGTGCCGCTGGAAAGCACCGGGGATGGCAGCCATACGCCAACCTCGAAGTTCGTGGCGATCCGCCTGGAAGCGGCGAGTGACAACGGCTTGATCATGGCCCGCACCGCATAAATCATAGGCACAAAAAAGGCCGCTTTTGTATAAAAGCGGCCGTTCCGAAGTCAATAGAGACTGGCTAAAACGACTTAAGTTCCCTATACAAAACAGCAAGTTAGCGAATTGTATACAACTATAGCCACTGGTCGGATTTCGATTGTCAGCACTCTCCCACGACCTCAGGATCGCGGCGTCATCCTCTTGAGGTCTCCCTATGAAGTTCTCCTCGATTCTTTTGCTGTCCTTTAGCCTCGCCAGCGGCGCAGCCATGGCAGGTGGCACCACCGAAGCCGGTGTGGGCGGCGCATTGGGTGGGGTTCTGGGTTCGGTTGTAGGCCAGCAGATCGGCGGCAACACAGGTTCGGCCATCGGCGCAGCCCTGGGTGGCGCGGGCGGCAGCGCGGTGGGCGCCGACAAACGCAGCCGTGGCGAAGCCGCCATCGGCGGTGCGTTGGGCGCGGCCGGTGGCAACGTGGTAGGTCGCAGCGTTGGCGGCAACACCGGCAGCCTGGTTGGCGCAGCCGCCGGCGGCGGTGCTGGCGGCGCGCTGGGCAACTACATGGGCAACAAGAGTGATGACGATGATCGCCGCTACCGTGGGCGCGACAATCGCCGTTATGACCGTGATGACCATCGCGGCCGTGGCCATGCCTATGGGCATCGCAAGCATCACCATCGTCACCGCTGAGGTCTGAAGACCACAGCACATCCAGGGTGGGAGGGGCTTGCTCCCTCCCACATCTGGATCGGTGGTGTTGCGGCTAAATAACCAATCGCTGCAGCGCATCGCGCAACTTCTGCGCGATCGTCACAGGTCGGTTCGAAGCCCGATCCACGAATACATGCACAAACCGCCCCGCCGCACAGGCCTCTTCCTCGCCGGCCTTGAACACCGCCACCTCATACTGCACCGAACTGTTGCCCAACTTGCCCACGCGCAGGCCGACGTCGATGCGCTCGGGAAAGGCAATCGACGCAAAATAATCACACGCCGAACTCACCACAAAGCCCACCACCTCGCCGTCATGAATGTCCAACCCGCCTTGCTCGATCAGGTAGGTATTCACCGCCGTATCGAAAAAGCTGTAGTAGGTGACGTTGTTCACATGGCCATACACATCATTGTCGTGCCAGCGTGTGATGATCGGCTGGAAATGAGCGTAGTCGGCGCGTTGCGGCACTGAGTCAGGCATTGGCAAATCTCTTCAAGGTGTGTGTTTACAGGTCCTGCAAATGGGCATCGGCCCACTCGCGAACCTCTGCGTAGGGATACTCCTCCAGCGCGGCAAACCCGGGAATGCTGCGCGCCTTCAACCGGGTAAACAACGGCACGCTGATGCCGCCGAGAAAACGCGTAAGCCGTTCGGCGCCCGGCAAATCGCCGGTGTGTTCATGATGCCTGTGGATAAAATCACCGCTCAGGCCCATGAAGTTTTTATCCACAAGCGGCGCCAGGCCAGGCGGCGGTGGAAGGTGCGCGATATGGCCGTGGCACACCGAGCAATGTCCACAACGCTGCGGCGCCTGGTCATCGCCGAAATACTGTGCCAGACGTTGCCCCAGGCAGTGTTCGGTGGCGAACAGATCAAGCATGGCGTGAATACGCGCCACTTCCGTCACCTCGTGTTGCTTGAAGCCTGTGTATAACTCGGCGCTCAATACCTGCGGGTCGAAATCCGTATTCAGCAAACTGTAGACCTCGGTCATCTGCTTGCTCTCCAGCTCGATCAGCCCCTGCTCCTGGAAGTAATCCAGGGCCTTCACCACCCGATTGCGCTCAGCGCCATGCTGTTGATAAAGCGCATCGAAATCCACCGTCGCCCAGGTTTTGGCGCGCTTGCACACCTGGATGATTGCCGCGACAAACTGCTGTCGCTCGCCGGAAAAACGCGCCAGCAAGGCCTCGGGCTCAATCAGGTATTTGAAACGGTACTCGGCATAAAACGCATAGCGCGGCGCGATCACGCCCTTGAGTTCGAGTTGTACCAGCAAGGTCTTGAGCGGCAACTCGCGGATATTGCTGTGGTCCGACAGCGAGCGCAGCAAAAACTCCCACTGCCCCTCGCTGCGTGACGCGTGCAACTCGTCCAGCACACGGCGGATGCCCTCCTGCTCCGGCGTGTCACCGTACACGAAATTTTCCAGTACGTTGAGGCTGTCACGGTTGGCCAACACCAGGCAGTCCGATGGCTGCCCGTCACGTCCTGCGCGGCCGATTTCCTGGCTGTAATTCTCGATGGACTTGGGCAGGTCGAAGTGCACCACGTTGCGGATATCACTCTTGTCGATACCCATGCCGAACGCGATGGTCGCGACGATGCAATTGGAGCGCCCGCCCATGAATCGCTGCTGGATGCCCTCGCGTTTATCGTGCGGCAAGCCGGCGTGATACGCCTCGGCCTGGATGCCGTTGCGGTTCAGGTGCTCGGCGATCTGCTCGGCGGTTTTTTGCAGGGTGACATAGACGATGCTCGGCTGGTTGGGCCGCTCGCTCATCCACTGCACCAGGCGCCGGCGTTTGTTCGCGCCGCTCACCGGCTCCACCAGCAGGTTGAGGTTGGGCCGATAGAAGCCGGTGGTGATCACATCGCCGGGCGCAATGGCGAACTTGGCCTGCATGTCGGCAATCACCTTGGGCGTTGCCGTAGCCGTCAGCAGAAGGGCTTGCGGGATATTGAACTGGCGTTGGTAGTCCGGCAGCTTCAGGTAGTCCGGACGAAAGTTGTGGCCCCACTCGGAAATACAGTGGGCTTCGTCCACCACCAACAATGAAATCGGCACGCTTTGCAGGAAGTTACGAAAGCGCTCGTTCTTCAGGCGCTCCACGGAAATCATCAGGATCTTCAGCTCACCGGAGCGCGCACGCGCCATCACCTCATTGGCGTCCTCGCGACTTTGCGCCGAATCGATGCTGCCGGCTGAAATCCCGTGGCGCTGCAGAAAGCCCAACTGATCCTGCATCAACGCCAGCAGCGGTGAAACCACCAGCGTCAGGTGCGGGAGCAAAACCGCCGACAGCTGATAGCACAGGGATTTACCGGAGCCGGTGGGGAAAATAGCAGCCGCCGAGCGCCCGGCCAGCACGGCGCTGACCACTTCTTCCTGGCCCGAACGAAACTGTGGATAACCAAAGACCTGCTGGAGGGTGTCGTGCATAGGCTGTCACTCCATTGACCGCTGAGGGTGGCTTAGAAACGTAGCTCACCCGGGTCAGCGAATCGAGAAAGGTCGCGTGTAAAAAAGAGACAGGATGATACACAGCGTGGTGGAAAGCAGGACTATTCGCGCAAGCTTGTAGGAACAACTACCATATCTTGCCTATCCAAAGACTGCCTTCGCGCAGACGCATTGCGCTACAATCAAGCCTTGCTACCTAGGAGTACGCTGCGATGAGCGAACTGACGTTTGAGCAAAAACAGGATCATTACCACAAGATCCGCCGTTCCAATTACTTGGCCAGCTTGCGCCTGGAGGGGTTCGACACCCAGCCGGCGGACGTCGACAAACCGCTGCCCACTCGCGAAACCGTCCTTGCCAAGTACCGCAATACCCCGCGCTGATGCTCGACAAATACGGGGTGGGCCAGGATCCTTACTGCTATCCCGGTAGCAGCGTCCTGCGCAACCGCCTCGATTTGCTCGATGAAGCACGCTTGCATGAAGCCGAGCGGGAACTGTCCGAAATCGCCATAGGCAATCTTCCCCTCTTCCCGCCGCCCTACGACCTTGATCGCCTGCAAAACATCCACCGCACTTTATTTGGCGATATTTACGACTGGGCCGGCGAACTGCGCAGCGTCAATATCCAGAAAGGCGACACGCTGTTCTGCACGCCCGAGCGTATCCTTCCGGAAGCGGAGAAGATTATTCGGCATATGGAAGAGGCGAACTGGTTTGTCGGCGCCCCCCAGGCTGAACTGGTGACTCAAATCGCTGAAGTTTATGGCGACCTCAACGTCATCCACCCTTTTCGCGAAGGCAATGGCCGGGCACAACGGATCCTGTTTGAACAAATCATCGTAAATGCGGGGTTCTCGGTGAACTGGTGGCTGGTAAAAGACGTAGCGTGGATACCTGCGAACATCGACGCGGTGGCGTGTGATTACAGGGGGCTGGAAACGATTTTCAAGCGCTGCATAAGCACACCTGCAAGATCCTGATCGCTCCCATAGTTGGGCAGTTGCGGCCGAAAGATCGACGCCAAGCTGAAGATGCCGATAATCACTGTAGGAAAAGACGAAATACCGCGCAATCCGCTTCCCAAATTGCAAAAAACACCTGCTTACCCCTCTATTGAATATCCCTCTTACTGACCGAAACTAACGTCCTCTCCACTTTCTCGGTAAAGCCCGTGAACATCGAAAGGACTCAACACAGCGACCGTTGCGGTTTCAAATTTGCCGTGATTCGCCCTTCAAGAACAATCCGACAACGCCAGGGCGGTCACTTCAATGACTGAATATATCTTCTGGATCAGTCTGACTCTCTTCCTAGTTATTTCTGCCCTGATCACCCGAAATAGATACCGCCAACGACGTAATGCTCATCCACTGCTGCGAACCCACACCATGAACCTGGCTCCCAACTTCCCCGAAGACTCCGACATGCAGCAACTCCTGCAACTGCTGCACGAAGAAATTGGATTGCCGCAACATAAAACCCTTCGCCTGCAAACCGCGATCAATCTCGACCTGGGCTGCGACGGCGGCGACGCCAGGCAACTGATGGAGGCGCTGGAGCAGGATTTCGCCGTCGACCTGGGCGACTACGATGCCTACCGTTACTTCCAGCCGCCGGTTTTTGACGTCTTCCTCAAACACCGCGCCAAAGGCCGTGGTGAAAAGATCCCGCTGACCATCGGCATGCTCTACCTGGCCATCAAGACCCACAGCTGGGACACGCAGACACTGGAAAACCTGAGTTAAGTGCATCACAGATGCAAACTGTGGGAGGGGGCGTGCTCCCTCCTGCCACTGAATCCATATTGACCTGGCGAGCATGTCTAGTCCTGAAATAGGTTTACACCTGTTTCAGTCTCAAAACGCCTGATGCACCGCATCGGGCGTTTTGTATTTCAGGGATAAGTGCGGCCGCTCCCCGTTGTAGATCAGCACCGACTCATCCACCATTTTTACGGCATCCGCCAAATCTTTGGGCCGGTGCAGCAAAAACTCAGTTTTCAAAATCCCGTTTACCCGCTCTGCCATCGCGTTCTGATAGCAATCGTAGCCGTCCGTCATTGAGCACTTGATCCCATGCTTGGCGTGCATTTGCTGGTACAGGTCGGAGCAGTATTGGGCCCCGCGATCCGAGTGATGGATCAGCGATTGCTTGGATTTTCGCTGGCTAACAGCTTTCTGCAATGCTTTGACCACCGACTCCGTATGCAAGCTGTCATGCACATGATGACCCACGATCTTGCGTGAGTACGCGTCTGTTATCAGGCTGACGTAAACAACACTTTCCCGCGTGGGCAGATAGGTAATATCTGCAACCCAAACCTGCTCGGGCCTGCCAGCGACAACTTGTTCCGGGCCTGCTTTGAGCAGGTTGGGATGGCGGCGGAACCGATGATGGCTATGCGTAGTTTTATGATAAGCACGCTTTCGAGGAACCAGCTCTCGCGCTTCGCGCAAGATGGAAAAAAGACGGTCTCGACCAACAATTACCTGCACTTGAGCCTCAGTGCTCATCAGATAATGCAGCTTGCGCGTGCCTAACCTCGGCTGGCGACGCCGCTTTTCCAGAACAAAGTCCACTACTTGCTGGTCTTGGTGAGCTCTCGCATCAACGGCTCGGTTACGTTTGTAATACGCTTGGCGCGAAATTCCCATGAACAGGCAAGCCCTGGTAATGCTCAGGTCTTGGATTTGCCCTTGCGAGAGGACTTGCCGGGTCGCTTTTTTACGATGGACACACCGTAATCATTTTTCAAGACGTTCACGACAGCTTCAAAGAACTGGGCCTTTTGATTGCTCAGCGCCAACTGTTCTTCAAGCTCTTTAATCCGCTGCTCGGGTGTCAGCGGGAGGTTGGGGTCGGTCATCGGCCTGCTCCGCGGCGCTCGGATTGAGGCGCCTTGGCTCCAGTCCTGTCGGCCATGCTTGCGTAGCCAAACCAGTACCGTGGACCGGCCCTGAATGCCAAAGCGCCGTTGAGCCTCTTTATAACTCAACTCGCCTTTTTCGACTTGGTCTACGACCGACAATTTAAAAGCTAGCGTGTAATCGCGTTGGCTGCGCCTTTTTCCCGTATCCATTGAGTCCTCCTGAAGAAAGGTCAGAAGGTGTAAACCTTATTCAGGACGGGACAGCACGCACAAAAAAGCCGCCCAATGAGGGCGGCTTTTTCATAACGATCGAGTCTTACAACTTGGGACCCGCCGCCTTGATCGCATCACTCACTTCAAACTTCTTGAAGTTCTCGACAAACAATCCGGCCAGCGCCTTCGCCGCTTCGTCATAAGCAGCCTTGTCGGCCCAGGTATTACGCGGGTTCAACAAACCGGTCTCGACACCCGGCACCGCCAATGGCACGTCCAGGTTGATGGTGTCCAGGTGCTCGGTCTCGGCACCGATCAACGCGCCGCTCTGGATGGCGGCGATCACGCCGCGAGTGGTCGGGATGTTGAAACGTTTGCCGACGCCGTAGCCGCCGCCGGTCCAGCCGGTGTTGACCAGGTAGACCTTGGAGCCGAAGCCGCGGATGCGCTTGATCAGCAGCTCCGCGTACTCGCCGGCCGGGCGCGGGAAGAACGGCGCGCCGAAGCAGGTGGAGAAGGTCGACTTGATGCCGCCGCCGGAGCCCATTTCGGTCGAGCCCACCAGAGCGGTGTAGCCGGACAGGAAGTGATAGGCCGCTTGTTCTTCGCTGAGGATCGACACGGGCGGCAGTACGCCGGTCAGGTCGCAGGTCAGGAAGATCACCGCGTTTGGCTCGCCGCCCAGGTTCTTTTCGGAACGCTTGGCTACGTGCTCCAGTGGGTAGGCCGCGCGGCTGTTCTGGGTCAGGCTGACGTTGGTGTAGTCGGCGTGCCCGGCCTCGTCGATGACGACGTTTTCCAGCACGGCGCCGTGCTTGATGGCTTTCCAGATCACCGGCTCGTTCTTCTCGGAGAGGTCGATGCACTTGGCATAGCAACCGCCTTCGATGTTGAACACCACGCCCTCGCCCCAGCCGTGTTCGTCGTCACCGATCAGGTAACGGCTTTCGTCGGCGGACAGGGTGGTCTTGCCGGTGCCCGACAGGCCGAAGAACAGCGTCACGTCGCCTGCTTCGCCAATGTTGGCGGCGCAGTGCATCGGCAGCACGTCGGAGGCCGGCAGCAGGAAGTTCTGCACCGAGAACATGGCTTTCTTCATTTCACCGGCGTAGCGCATGCCGGCGATCAGCACTTTTTTCTGTGCGAAATTGAGGATCACGCAACCGTCGGAGTTGGTGCCGTCACGCTCAGGCACGCACTCGAAGTTGGCCACGTTGAGCACTTGCCACTCTTCACGGCCGGCCGGGTTGTACTGGGCCGGGTTGATGAACAGGCAGCGACCGAACAGGTTCTGCCAGGCCGTCTGGGTGGTCATTTTCACGGCCAGGTAGTGGTCTTCTGCGGCCCCTACGTGAACGTGGGAAACGAAGTGCTCTTGCGCGTTGTTGAATGCCTCGACGCGAGCCCACAGGGCATCGAACTTGTCGGCCGGGAACTTGCGGTTGATCGGGCCCCAGGCGATGGAAGCCTGAGTGGAAGGCTCTTCAACGATGAAACGGTCGACCGGCGAACGGCCGGTACGGTGACCGGTTTCAACGACCAGTGCGCCAGTATCGGCAAGCACGCCTTCACCGCGCTGCAGGGCTTCTTTAACCAGATCGTCAACACTCAGATCGGTGTATACGGCGTTGTTGGCTTGCGTCATGAGGTTCCCCGTCGGCCTATGGCCGAGTGCTCCAAACGTTTTGTAGTAGAAAGTTGCGCACTACTACCGCGAAAAAAGTGGGCCGGATTATGCCAGAAAAGCCCAAAAAGAGTAGGGCCCTCCCGTCAGAACAGCGCTATCTCGGCATTTCTCAGGTGATTTACCTGTGCTTAAACGTTTTAGTGGCGGGTGTCGGAAGGGGTATCGATGCCTGCGCCGGCGAATAATTGAGCAACATCGGCCGCATCGAACAGGTAGCGCTGGTTGCAGAACTGGCAATCGATCTCGATATGGCCGCCGTGTTCGACTACCAGATTCTGTGCATCTTCCAGTCCCAGGCTGACCAGCGCGTTGCCGGAACGCTCGCGCGAGCAGCTGCAGTGGAAGCGCAGGGTTTGCGGGTCGAACAGGCGCACGGCTTCTTCGTGGTAAAGGCGGTGCAGGATGGTCGGGTTATCCAGGCCCAGCAGCTCTTCCGCCGTGAGAGTGCCGGCCAGGGCGGTGAGGTTGCGCCAGCTTTCGGCGCGGTCATCGTCGTCCTTGATGCGGTCCGCCGGCAGTTGTTGCAGCAGCAGGCCACGGGCGCGCTTGCCGTCGGCGTTGAGCCAGAACCTGGTGCCGACCTGCTGGGACATCACGAAATAGTTGGTGAAGCAGTCCGACAGGGTGTCGCCGTCGAGGTCGACAATGCCTTGATAGCGCTGGCCGACCGTGGGATCGACCGTCAGCGCCAGCACGCCGTTGGGCATCAGGTCGCTCAACGTGGCGTCAGGGGCGATCAGGTCGGCGTCGTAACGGGCCAGGCCACGGATGTCGCGTTCGCTGGAACACTCGATCATCAGCAAGGGAATCGGGCCTTCGGAGCGGGCCTGCAAAATCAGCAAACCATCGAACTTCATGGTGCCCACCAGCAGCGCCGCAGCCGCCATCAACTCACCGAGCAATTGCGCGACCGGCTCCGGATAGGCGTGTTTGGCGAGGACTTCGGCATAGCTGCGCTCCAGCGAGACCAGTTCGCCGCGGGCGTCGTTCTCGTCGAAGATGAAGCGTTGGGTGAAGTCGGTATCCGGTAGATCAGTCATAGGTCTGGGTATCTGAATTGATGACAAAATGATTACAACGTTTATAAAATTAAACGCTTTAGCACCATCTTGGTGCGGTTTTCTCCTGGAAACAGAGAACTTACTAGAGCGAAGAGGGACAGTTTATGAACAATCCGGGTTTGTTCCAAGCCAAGTGGAACCTCCGGCGATGGGCTCTTTGCAATCTACTCGCTATCGGACTGCTGTGTTTTTGGCTGTGGCCCACGGGCCAGATGCTGTGTGTGATTTTCGACGAATGGCTGTTTCACCTGCTCAATGACCCACTGGCGACCAGCGCAATCTGGCTGCACATGTGGGCCGTGGCCAGTCTGCGCCCTTTTGATGCGGTGGTTGGCGTGATTTTGCTGGCGCTGCTGGTTCGCGGTGACTGGGTGTTCAAGACGGTACAGGTACGCCAGGCTTTCTTTGGTTTTCTCGGTATTCTGCTGTTGCTGCTGTTTATCCGCATGCTGTTTTCCAAACTCGCCGCGCACATGGGCTGGCAACACAGCAGCCCGTCGATGGTGATCGGCGGTGCCGTGCAGATGAGCGACTACTTCCCCGGGCTTGAGAAAACCTGGGAGCTGAAGGACCGTTCGAGCCAGAGTTTCCCAGGGGATCATGCTTCGGTGCTGCTGATCTGGGGCATGTTCATGACGGTGTTTGCCCGTAACATCGGCCAGGTGCTGGTGATCTGGGGCCTGGCGCTGCTGTTCATGATGCCGCGCCTGGTGGCGGGCGCACATTGGGGGCAGGACGATTATATCGGTGGCGTTTTGCTGGCATTGCTCGCATTGGGATGGGGGTATTACACGCCTTTTGCGGCGAAGGTGTCGGGGGCGTTGCTGCGCGTGACGGCGCCGGTCTTCGGGTTGCTGGGTAAGCTGCCGGTGATTGGGCGATTGAGTGTCATACGACAAACTGCGTAACGCCGAGCCTGTAATGTGGGATGGGCTTGCTCCCGATGAGGGAGTGTCAGGGCATGCAAAGGTGACTGATACACCGCAGTCGGGAGCAAGCCCCCTCCCACATTTGAACCGCGAGATCAGCGCGATCAGTCGTCATTGCCGCTGCCGCGAAACTTGAACAGATCGCGACGCTGCTTCTTGCTCGGCTTGCCATCCGTGGTCAGGCCTGACGCCCCGGCCTTGCGCATGGCCGCAGCGTTTTCACGTTTGGCGATGCTCGCCTCGGTCTCGGCGTACAGTGCCTGCGCCTCGGGAGCGCCACGGCGCACGATGGAAAGCGCCTGCACCACGATGGTTTTTTCATCAAACCCTGTACGAATCTGAAACTCGTCACCGACACGCGGTTCCTTGCCCGGCTTGCAGCGTTCGCCGCGATGGTGCACCTTGCCGCTCTCGATGGCAGCCTTGGCCAGGGCACGGGTTTTATAGAACCGCGCCGCCCACAGCCACTTGTCCAAACGGACCTTTTCTTCCTCTTCCTGCTTCTGAGCCACTTGAATTCCTCGCTCTGAAAAATGTCGCAACCTTACCGTCGAAACCCTTCGACGCATAAACCCCAAGGCTCACCTAAGATACGCCGGGTAGCACCCTGTTTTCGCGAGGATACGCTGTGACCGACTTCCCCACTTCACTCACCTCGCCCAATCAGCGTTGCGTGGGTTGCCAGCAAAGCGAGCCGCTGAAATTCGACTTTGCCTTCGCCTACCAGCCTATCGTAGACCTGCGCGATCATTCCATTTTTGCCCACGAGGCGCTGGTGCGAGGCCCTGACGGTGAAGGCGCGCTCTCGGTGCTGAACCAGGTCAATGACGGCAACCGCTACCGCTTCGACCAGCGCTGCCGCACCCAGGCCATCGCCCGCGCGGCGGCGCTGGACATGCAGAGCCATCTCTCAATCAACTTCATGCCCAACGCGGTGTATCGGCCGGAGCTGTGTATCCGCAGTACCCTGGAAGCGGCGCGGGCACACAATTTTCCGCTGAACCGGCTGATTTTCGAGACGCTGGAAAGCGAGTACGTCGATAACTATCGCCATTTGACCAATATTCTGCGTGAATACCGCGAATTCGGCTTCAAGACCGCCATCGACGATTTCGGCGCGGGCTATTCGGGGCTGAATCTGCTGGCCGATTTCCAACCTGACCTGATCAAACTCGACATGGCGCTGATCCGCGATATCGACAAGGACCGTGTCCGTCAGGTGATCGTCCGGGGGATTGTCACAATCTGTGAGCAGTTGGGGGTTACTGTCATCGCCGAGGGCATCGAAAGTGCCGGCGAGCGCGATTTCCTGTCCGACTGTGGAATATTTCTGATGCAGGGCTACTGGTTTGCCAGGCCCGCATTCAACGCCCTGGCCAAGGTTGCTCCTCAAGCCTGGGCGAATTGACCGGTTATCTATATTGAAGACATTTGACCATTTGACCGTTGTGGGTCTGCGTGAATGGGTGGCCCTTCCCGATCTGGGGGTGGCGGGCCTGCGCGCGAAGATCGACACCGGGGCCAGTACCTCGAGCCTGCACGCCACCGATATCGAGCCGTTTGAGCGCGATGGTGCGCAGTGGGTACGCTTTACCGCACACCTGGGCACCGTCGTGCAACTGCGTCATCGCCGCTGCGAGGCGCCGCTGGTGACCATGAAGACCATCAAGAGCTCCAACGGTCACGCGCAGGTGCGCTATGTGATCAGCACCACGCTGGCGTTGGGTGATCGGGTGTGGCGCGTGGAGTTCACCCTGGCTTGCCGCAAAGCCATGCGTTACCGCCTGTTGCTAGGCTCCAAGGCGCTGATTGACGGCCAATTGGTGGTCAGTCCCGGCGTCAAGTACGTTCAAGACAAGCCGGTGTTCCCGGTCTCTACTATTTCTGCCCCAGGTGCTGCATGAAGATTGCTGTGCTGTCGCGAAACCCGCGTCTGTATTCCACCCGCCGCCTGGTTGAGGCCGGCACCGAACGTGGCCACGAAATGGTGGTGATCGACACGTTGCGTGCCTATATGAACATTGCCAGCCACAAGCCGCAGATCCACTACCGGGGCAAGCCGCTGGAAGGGTTTGATGCAGTGATCCCGCGCATCGGCGCATCGGTGACCTTTTACGGCTGCGCGGTGCTGCGCCAGTTTGAAATGATGGGGGTGTTCCCCCTCAATGAGTCCGTGGCCATTGCCCGCTCGCGGGACAAGTTACGCTCGCTGCAACTGCTGTCGCGCCGTGGCATCGGCCTGCCGGTCACCGGTTTTGCCCACTCACCCGACGACATCCCGGACCTGATCGAAATGGTCAACGGTGCACCGCTGGTGATCAAGGTGCTGGAGGGGACCCAGGGCATCGGCGTGGTGCTGTGTGAAACGGCGACTGCCGCCGAGTCGGTGATCGAGGCGTTCATGGGCCTCAAGCAGAACATCATGGTGCAGGAATACATCAAGGAGGCCGGCGGCGCGGATATTCGCTGCTTCGTGGTGGGTGACAAGGTGATTGCCGCAATGAAGCGCCAGGCCAAACCGGGCGAATTCCGCTCCAATCTGCACCGTGGCGGCAGCGCCAGCCTGATCAAGATCACCCCGGAAGAACGCATGACCGCATTACGCGCAGCCAAGGTGATGGGGCTGGCCGTGGCGGGTGTGGATATCCTGCGCTCCAACCATGGCCCGCTGGTGATGGAGGTGAACTCATCGCCAGGGCTGGAGGGGATCGAGACCACCACAGGCAAGGACGTGGCGGGGATCATCATTCAGCACCTGGAAAAGAATGGTGGCCCGAACATGACCAGGACCAAGGGCAAGGGCTGAAACCCTTCCTCCTCTGACACACCATAAAACCAAATGTGGGAGGGGGCTTGCTCCCGACAGCAGAGTGTCAGTCAAACATTTTTGACTGAGACATCGCTATCGGGAGCAAGCCCCCTCCCACGTTTCAATGAGTGTTGTTGGTTAGACCGCATCTCGGGGCAGCATCAAACCAAGCGGCAAGCGCACCCGCGCCTCCAACCCACCGTCCTCACGGTTGCGCAGTTCAACATTGCCGCCATGCATCGACGCAATCCGCCGCACAATCGCCAGTCCCAGCCCCGTGCCTTTGCCGCCACGGGCACGGTCACCACGGGTGAAGGGGTTGAAAATGCCTTCCAGTTCGGCGGGATCGATACCGGCGCCACGGTCCATCACGCTCAGCACCACATAGGGTGCCGTACTGTCCCCGGACACATAGGCCGCCACCTCCACATCGGAACCGGCATGGTGCAAGGCGTTGCCGATCAGATTGTTCAGCAGGCGCTTCATCGAAACCCTGCGCAAAGCAAACGGCTGGATCGGCTCCAGGCGCGTGCGCACCTGTTCGCCGTTCTGGTTGTAGGGCGCCACGACTTCACGTACCAGGTCCGTCAGGTCGACTTCTTCAACCAGTTCATCACGGCCGTCGCGGATAAACGCCAGAAACTGATCCAGAATCGCATCCATGTCCTCGATGTCGCGAACCATGTCGTCCGTCAGGTCGCTGTGATTGCCCATCAATTCCAGCGACAGCCGCAAGCGCGTCAGCGGCGTTCGCAGGTCATGGGACACCCCCGCCAGCATCAGTTCCCGCTCGCGCCCGGCCTGTTCGACGTCTTCCGCCATCTGGTTGAACGCACCGTACACCTCGGTCATTTCGCTGGGTGTGTCACTCACCGGTAGCCGCACACTGCGTCCCTGGCCGAGTTGGCGGGCGGCGAATACCAGGCGCTTAAGCGGCTGGTTGAGCTGACGCACAAAAATCCACGCGGAGGCGGTGGAGAGCAAACCGATCGCCAGAAACCAGCCAAGCACGTTCCAGATCTTCTGGCCGCGCAACGGGTGCGGATACAGCGGCACTTTCAGCCAGTCTTCACCCAGACTCGGCGCACGCACCCACAAGGCAGGCGACACATGCATGCGCAAGCGCACCTCGGTGTCTTCACCGAGCTCGGCCTGCATCTGGCGCTGATAGATTTCGCTGTAGGGCCAATGCTGCTCACCCTCCGGCACGCCTGCACCGGCAACACGCACCAGCGTGGCGGCCTTGGCGATCTTCTCGCGGTTTTCGGGGTCGGCCGCCCAATAGGCACGCAGCGTCAGCGCGACGCCGTGGCTGTATTGCCGGTCCACCAGCACGTCCTCGTTCATCAGCAGATAAACCAGTGTGAGTGCCTTGGAAAACAGAACGACGATCAACACCAGCCAAAGGGTGCGCGAGAAGAAACTTTGTGGGAACCACAATGGGGTTTTCATAAAAGACAGCTGGACACCTGGCAGGAAAAAGCAGCGCTCGCAGAATTGCAGACGCCGAGCATCCCGTCGACCCTCAAGGGGTCAAACGCCGGGATACCCGTACCTGCAAGTCATCGGTCACTTGGTCGCTGTGCCATCCGGCACAAACACGTAACCCACACCCCAGACTGTCTGGATATAGCGAGGCTTGGACGGGTCCGGCTCGATCATCCGGCGCAGACGGGATATCTGCACGTCGATGGAGCGCTCCAGCGCGTCCCATTCCCGACCACGGGCCAGGTTCATCAGCTTGTCGCGGGTCAGCGGCTGGCGTGCGTTCATCACCAGGGCCTTGAGTACCGCGAACTCGCCGGTGGTGAGCATGTGTACTTCGTCGCCACGCTTGAGTTCACGGGTCGCCAGCGACAGCTCGTAGTCGCCAAAGGTAACGCTTTCGTCTTCGCTGCCTGGCGCGCCCGGTACCGGGGCTGCCTGGCGACGCAATACGGCCTTGACCCGGGCCATCAGTTCGTCAGGGTTGAACGGCTTGGCCAGGTAATCATCAGCGCCCAGTTCAAGGCCCTTGATGCGACTCAGCTCATCGCCCTTGGCGGTGAGCATGATGATCGGAATCTGGTTGTTCGCGCCACGCAGGCGTTTGCAGGCGGTGAGGCCGTCTTCGCCGGGCAGCATCAGGTCAAGTACGACCAGGTTGAATACTTCGCGCCCCAGCAGACGGTCCATCTGCTCGGTGTTCGGCACCGCGCGGGCACGGTAGCCCTTGGAGTTGAAGAAGCGCTCCAGCAGGCTGCTCAGCCCCGGATCGTCGTCAACGATGAGAATTTTTTCGCCTTCAGCAGTTTGTGCAGTGCTGCTCATTGGATGCTCCTCTTATCTCGGCGCGCATTATGGCCTAGCTGCCGTTATACGCACCGTGTGCATTGTTAGCAGATTTTTCCTCGACCACCAGCAGACCTGCGTCCTACAACCACTGGCGCAGTACCCCTCAAGGACAGAACGCTGGTTATAATGCGGCGCCGTCTTGCAGGGCAACGTCAGATCGTTTCCGTTTACTGCCGGCTTTTTTTACCCGCTTGACGCGACTTTTTCGATTTCGAGGGTCAATTGGCTGCCTCTTGACCCAGGCAGCGGTGCCGGTCGGGCCGCTCAACCAGTCTTTCCGGGCCTTGTTCTGCGGGCCCGCGAGCTGCTTTTCAGAATTTCAGGTGGTTTTATGGACAGCATCAACAGCCGCATCGCCGAAGAACTCGGCGTACGCCCCCAACAGGTCGAAGCGGCCGTCGCTCTACTGGATGAAGGCTCCACGGTGCCTTTCATCGCCCGCTACCGTAAGGAAGTGACCGGCAGCCTCGACGATATCCAGCTTCGGCACCTGGAAGAACGCCTGCGCTACCTGCGAGAACTCGACGAACGGCGCATCAGCATCCTCGCCAGCATCGAGGAACAGGGCAAGCTCACCCCGCAACTCGAACGCGACATCAAGCTCGCCGACACCAAGACCCGCCTCGAAGACCTCTACCTGCCCTACAAGCAAAAGCGCCGCACCAAGGGCCAGATCGCCCTGGAAGCCGGCCTTGGCGAGCTGGCCGATGGTCTGTTCAACGACCCGTCGCTAAGCCCGGAAACCGAAGCCGCACGCTTCATCGATGCCGACAAGGGCGTCGCCGACGTCAAGGCCGCCCTCGAAGGCGCCAAATACATCCTCATGGAGCGCTTCGCCGAAAACGCCAACCTGCTGGAAAAACTGCGCAATTACCTCAAGCAGGAAGCCGTGCTCAGCGCGCGCGTCATCGCCGGCAAAGAGGAAGAAGGCGCCAAGTTCCGCGATTACTTCGAGCACGACGAACCGCTCAAGAGCATGCCGTCCCACCGTGCGCTGGCGATTTTCCGCGGGCGCAACGAAGGCATTCTGAGCTCGGCGCTCAAAGTCGGCGACGAACTGCCGGGCACCATGCACCCGTGCGAAGGCATGATCGGGCAACAATTCGGCATCCAGAATCAGAACCGTCCTGCGGACAAGTGGCTAGGTGAAGTCGTGCGCTGGACCTGGAAGGTCAAGCTCTACACCCACCTGGAAACCGACCTGCTGGGCGAACTGCGTGACGGCGCCGAAACCGAAGCGATCAACGTGTTCGCCCACAACCTGCACGACCTGCTGCTGGCCGCCCCCGCCGGCCCGCGCGCCACCCTGGGCCTGGACCCCGGCCTGCGCACCGGTTGCAAGGTCGCGGTCGTCGACGCCACCGGCAAGCTGCTGGACCACGCCACCGTGTACCCCCACGTTCCGCATAACAAGTGGGACCAGACCCTCGCAATCCTGGCCGCCCTGTGCGCCAAGCACTCGGTGGACCTGATCGCCATCGGCAACGGTACCGCCAGCCGTGAGACCGACAAGCTGGCCGCCGAACTGATCAAAAAATACCCAGCGATGAAGATGACCAAGGTCATGGTCTCCGAGGCCGGCGCTTCGGTGTACTCGGCGTCGGAACTGGCGTCCAGGGAATTCCCGGACCTCGACGTGTCGATCCGAGGCGCAGTGTCCATCGCCCGTCGCCTGCAGGATCCGCTGGCCGAACTGGTGAAGATCGACCCCAAATCCATCGGTGTCGGCCAGTACCAGCACGACGTGTCGCAGCTGAAACTGGCGCGTGGCCTGGATGCGGTGGTGGAAGACTGCGTGAACAAGGTCGGCGTGGATGTGAACACTGCCTCGGTCGCGCTGTTGGCGCGTATCTCCGGCCTGAACACCACCCTGGCACAAAATATCGTGACTCACCGCGACGAAAACGGCGCGTTCAAGACCCGCGCCGCGCTGAAAAAAGTCGCACGCCTGGGTGAAAAAACCTTCGAACAGGCCGCCGGTTTTCTGCGCGTGATGAATGGCGACAACCCGCTGGATTCGTCCGCCGTCCACCCGGAAGCCTACCCACTGGTGCAACGCATCGCCGCCGAAACCGATCGCGATATTCGCTCGCTGATTGGCGACGCCGCGTTCCTCAAGCGCCTGGACCCGAAGAAATACACCGACGAAACCTTCGGCGTGCCGACCATCACCGACATCCTGCAAGAGCTGGAAAAACCCGGCCGAGACCCGCGTCCCGAGTTCAAGACCGCCGAGTTCCAGGACGGCGTCGAGGACCTCAAGGACCTGCAACCGGGCATGATCCTCGAAGGCGTGGTGACCAACGTGACCAACTTCGGCGCGTTCGTGGACATTGGTGTACATCAGGACGGCCTGGTGCATATCTCCGCGCTGTCGGAGAAATTCATCAAGGACCCGCGCGAAGCGGTCAAGGCCGGTGACGTGGTCAAGGTCAAGGTCATGGAAGTCGATATCCCGCGCAAACGCGTGGGCCTGTCGATGCGCATGAGCGATACCCCCGGCGAGAAAGTCGACGGTGCCCGTGGCGCACGCCCGGGTTCGGCACCGCGTCAGTCGCAGAACCGCTCGGAAAACAGCCAACCGCGCAAGGAAACCGCGACGGCAGCGCCAGCCAACAACGCCATGGCGTCGCTGTTCGCCAACGCCAAGCAGTTGAAAAAGCGGTGAGGGTCAAATCAACGTCTTGTAGGTAACTGCATGCAAAACATGTCGTAAAAGCGCAGGGCACCTTCGCTGCCCTATAGCTCCCCACCCTCGATTTGAGTTAATTTCGGCGCTGCAATCACAGCGTCGGAATTTTCTTGATGCGCTGTAGCCCAATTCATGGAGTGAAGGAGGCTTTTTCAATGCGAGTCTTCTCGACTCAAAACCAGGCGATAACGCCAGTTTCCACTTCACCCTTGTAGACCGTCCTGCCCACCCCCATATTGGGGCGACTGACGCGTGAAGGAATCCAACTTGAGCGAACTTCTCAACCGCCGCCTGGCCCTGCTCGGCAAGCGCGAACACCTCTCCCTGCTGGAGCAATGCTTGCACGGCATCGAGCGGGAATGCCTGCGCGTCACCGGTGAGGGTCGCCTGGCGCAAACGCCGCACCCCGAAGCTCTGGGCGCTGCACTGACCAACGAATTGATCACCACCGACTACTCGGAATCGCTGCTGGAGTTCATCACCCCGGCGCTGCCCAACCCGGCCGATACCTTGAGCAGCCTGGACAGGATCCACCGCTTTGCCTACACCAAGCTCGGCAGTGAATACCTGTGGAGCCCATCGATGCCGTGCCCGTTGCCGGCCGAGGAAGACATTCCGATTGCCTATTACGGCACCTCCAACATCGGACAGCTCAAGTACGTGTACCGCAAGGGCCTGGCCCTGCGTTACGGCAAGACCATGCAGTGCATCGCCGGTATCCACTACAACTTTTCCCTGCCGGAACAGCTGTGGCCGCTGCTCAAGGACACCGAGGGCTTTGTCGGCACCGAGCGTGACTATCAGTCCACGGCCTACATCGCGCTGATCCGCAACTTCCGCCGTTACAGCTGGCTGCTGATGTACCTGTTCGGTGCCTCGCCGGCCCTGGACGCCGGGTTTCTACGCGGGCGCTCGCACCAGCTCGAAGTGCTGGACGCCGACACGCTGTACCTGCCCTATGCCACCAGCCTGCGCATGAGCGACCTGGGTTACCAGAGCAACGCCCAGGCCGGCCTCACGCCGTGCTACAACGACTTGAGCAGCTACACCGACAGCCTGCGCGAAGCGGTGGCAACGCCCTACGCGCCGTACGTCGAAGTCGGCACGCACAAGGACGGTGAGTGGGTGCAGCTCAACACCAACATCCTGCAGATCGAAAACGAGTACTACTCCAACATCCGCCCCAAGCGCGTGACCTACACCGGCGAGCGGCCGATCCAGGCGCTGGTGGCCCGTGGCATCCAGTACATCGAAGTACGCTGCCTGGACATCAACCCGTTCCTGCCAATGGGCATCGACCTGCCGGAATCGCGCTTTCTCGACGCGTTCCTGCTGTATTGCGCACTCAACGACAGCCCGCTGTTCGCCAACAACGAATGCGGCAACGCCACCTCCAACTTCCTCAGCGTGGTCAAGGAGGGTCGTCGTCCGGGCCTGGAGCTGCAGCGCGATGGCGCGGCGGTGGACATGAAGCAATGGGCCACCGAGCTGCTGGAACAGATCGCGCCGCTGGCCGCCCTGCTCGACGAGAGCCACGGCATCAGCGAACACAGCCAGGCACTGGATGCCCAGTTGGCGAAAATCCAGGACCCGTCGCTGACCCCGTCGGCCCAGGTACTGGCAGCGATGGCCGAGCGCAAAGAGAGCTTTGCGCAGTTCTCCCTGCACCAGAGCCAGTTGCATGCCGAGTATTTCCGCAAGGAGCCGCTGGCAGCTGACGAACAGGCGCGCTTTGAAGAACTGGCGCGCAAGTCGCTGGCGCAACAGGCGGAGCTGGAGCAAACCGAAGTGGGCGACTTCGATGTGTTTGTCGGGTCGTACCAGGCGAGCATCCTCGCCATCAGTAATTAAGGACCTACTCTGTCCACTGTGGGAGGGGGCTTGCCCCCGATAGCTGTGGGTCAGCTACAGATAAGCTGACTGATCCACCGCCATCGGGGGCAAGCCCCTCCCACATTTGCCTGCACCAGACTGAAGATTGGCGTTCGCTTCTCTTCTAATAAGCTAATTCGAAAACGTTATTTATTTTCGGATTATTAGATCATTTAGTCTCCTCACACGCCGACCTCCGGCCGCCTGATTGAGGAGCTTCCCCCTTGAAACTGCTGACCCCTCTGCGCCTCCTGGCCGCATTGTCCCTGGCCGGTGCCAGCCTGTTTGCCCAGGCGGCGGATGTGACCATCGCTTACCAGACCACCGTCGACCCGGCCAAAGTCGCCCAGGCCGACGGCGCTTATGAAAAAGCCACCAACGCCAAAATCGACTGGCGCAAATTCGACAATGGCGCCGATATCATCGCCGCCCTCGCTTCCGGCGACGTGCAGATCGGCTACCTCGGTTCCAGCCCACTGACCGCTGCGATCACGCGCAAGGTTCCGGTGGAAACCTTCCTCGTCGCCACCCAGATCGGCGGTGCCGAAGCCCTGGTAGCGCGCAACGGTGCGGGGATCAACCGCCCGCAGGACCTGATCGGCAAGAAAGTCGCCGTGCCGTTCGTGTCCACCGGCCACTACAGCCTGCTGGCCGCGTTGAAGCACTGGAACATCGACCCGTCGAAAGTCACCATCCTCAACCTCGCACCGCCGGCCATTATCGCGGCCTGGAAGCGTGGCGATATCGACGCCACCTACGTGTGGGACCCGGCCCTGGGCGTGGCCAAGGAAAACGGCAAGGTGCTGATTACCTCCGGCGAGCTGGCCAAGTTCGGCGCGCCGACCTTCGATGCGTGGATCGTGCGTAAGGATTTTGCCGAGAAGCACCCGCAAATCGTCACGGCTTTCGCCAAGGTCACCCTGAATGCCTACGCCGCGTACCGCAAGGACCCGCAAGCGTGGCTGGCCGACGCGAGCAACATCGCGAAGCTGGTGAAGCTCTCCGGCGCCAAGGCCAGTGACATTCCATTGCTGCTGCAAGGCAACGTCTACCCGCTGGCCGCAGACCAGGTGACCCTGCTGGGCGCACCGACCACCCAGGCGATCACCGACACCGCTGCGTTCCTCAAGGAACAGGGCAAGGTCGACGCCGTGCTGCCGGACTACGCGCCTTATGTCAGCGCCAGGTTCATCACTCAATAAGGAGTTAAGTGCGATGACCTTGCTCAAGCTGGAGCGCATCAGCGCACAGTACCCGGGTGCTGCGGAACCGGTGCTGGCGGATATTTCACTCGAGCTTGGGCCCCAGCAATTGCTGGTGGCCCTCGGCCCGTCCGGCAGTGGCAAAACTTCGCTGTTGAACCTGATTGCCGGCTTTGTCGAACCGTCTGCAGGGCGCATCAGCCTCGATGGCGTGCCGGTCCAAGGCCCGAGCGCCGAACGTGGCGTGGTGTTCCAGGACGACGCCCTGCTGCCCTGGCAGGACGTGTTGGCCAACGTCGGCTTCGGCCTGGAGCTGGCTGGTGTGCCCAGGGCGCAACGTGAAGTGCGCGCCCGCGAAATGCTCGCGTTGGTGGACCTGGCCGGTTTCGACAAGCGTCGTATCTGGCAGCTTTCAGGCGGCCAGAAGCAACGCGTCGGCCTGGCCCGCGCCCTGGCCGCCGACCCACGCGTGTTACTGATGGACGAACCCTTCGGCGCCCTCGATGCCTTTACCCGCGAACAGATGCAGGAGCTGCTGCTGCAAGTCTGGCGGCGCACGGCCAAGCCGGTCTTCCTGATTACCCACGACATCGAAGAAGCGGTATTTCTCGCCACTGACTTGATCCTGCTGGCGCCCAACCCCGGCCAGATCGTCGAACGCCTGCACCTGGACTTCGGCCAACGCTACGCCGCCGGTGAGTCGGCGCGGGCGATCAAGTCCGACCCGCGCTTTATCGAAACCCGCGAACACGTGCTGGGCAAAGTCTTTTCGCAACGGCAGGTGAGCGCATGAGCAGCTATGAACTACCCGCCAGCGCCGCCAAGCCGGTGGCACACGCGGTTATCCCGGTGCGCCGCAGCTTGAGCACGCGCTGGATCAGCCTGCTCACGCTGGTCGCCTTGCTGGCGATCTGGTGGGCCGTGACCGCCACCGGCCTGATCGAACCGCTGTTCCTGCCGCCACCCTCCGCCGTGCTGCAAAAAAGCTGGCTGCTGGCGACCACGGGCTATATGGATTCCACCTTGTGGCAGCACCTAAGCGCGAGCCTCAGTCGTATCGGCCTGGGCCTGGGCTTTGCCGTGCTGACCGCCGTTCCGGTGGGGATTGCCATCGGTTCGAACCGCATTGCGCGTGGCATCCTCGACCCGCTGATCGAGTTTTACCGTCCAATCCCGCCGCTGGCCTACCTGCCATTGATCGTGATCTGGTGCGGCATCGGCGAGCTGTCCAAAGTGCTGCTGATTTACCTGGCGATCTTTGCACCGATCGCCATCGCCACGGCGACCGGCGTGCGCACCGTTGACCCGGCCAAGCTGCGGGCCGCGCAGTCGTTGGGGGCGACGCGTGCCCAGCTGATTCGCCATGTGATCCTGCCGAGCGCCCTGCCCGACATCCTCACCGGCGTGCGCATCGGCCTGGGGGTTGGCTGGTCGACGTTGGTTGCGGCCGAGCTGATCGCGGCCACCAGTGGCCTGGGTTTCATGGTGCAGTCGGCGGCGCAGTTCCTGGTCACCGACGTGGTGGTGCTGGGGATTCTGGTCATCGCGCTGATCGCCTTCGCCATGGAAATGGGCCTGCGCGCCCTGCAGCGTAAATGGGTGCCGTGGCATGGGCAGGCACGCTGAGTGAGAACAGTATGAGCAGCCTGACCATTACCCCACTAAGTACCGCCCTGGGCGCCGAGATCAGTGGCGTCGACATCACCAGACCGCTGCCCGCCGAACAGCGTGACGCCATCGAACAGGCTTTGCTCACGCATTCGGTGCTGTTCTTCCGTGGTCAGCCGATCACCCCGCAGCAACAGGCGCTGTTTGCGGCGAATTTCGGTGAGCTGCACATCCACCCGATCTACCCCAACGTGCCGGAACAGCCTGAAGTGCTGATCCTCGACACCGCCGTCACCGACGTGCGCGACAACGCCGTATGGCACACCGACGTGACCTTCCTGCCCACCCCGGCCCTCGGCGCGGTGCTCAGCGCCAAGCTGCTGCCGGCGTTTGGTGGCGACACCTTGTGGTCCAGTGGCATTGCGGCGTATGAGGCGCTGTCCGAGCCCCTCAAGCGCCTGCTCGATGGCCTGACGGCGACACACGATTTCACCAAGTCCTTTCCGCTGGAGCGCTTCGGCAACGCTGCCGAAGACCTGGCGCGCTGGGAAGCAACCCGCAAGACAAACCCTCCGCTGTCACACCCGGTCGTGCGTACGCATCCAGTGAGTGGGCGCAAGTCGCTGTTTGTCAGTGATGGGTTTACCACCAAGATCAATGGGCTGGAGCCAGCCGAAAGCGAAGCGATTTTGAAGCTGCTGTTCGCCCACGCGACCCGCCCCGAATTCACCATTCGCTGGCGCTGGCAGGAGAACGATGTGGCGTTCTGGGACAATCGCGTGACCCAGCATTACGCGGTGGATGACTACCGGCCGCAGCGGCGAGTGATGCATCGGGCGACGATTTTGGGGGATGTGCCGTTCTGAAAACTCATAACAATAGGGCAATCAAACAGCAAAAGAAGGGTACCGCCTGGATAAAAAACCAGTAATACCACTTCCATAACGAAGAAAAATGGCGTAAAAATCCGCTTACCGAATAGTGAGTGGTGATTACGTGGTCACAAAACAAGACGTCCAGGGCTTCATTCGCGCGCAAGTAAACAAAGAATTTTTTGAGGAGTTGGGGGTTTTGCTCCCTCAAACCTTTCAAAAAGCCTTGAAGGAAACTCAAGAGCTACTGATTCACACCCCTCACGAGGATTTACGAGGGCATTTACGGCACTCTTTAGTCCAAGAGTCCCTGGCTGGAATGAAGCGATGGAACCCGATCGTCAAGACAACAGATCCAAAAGGGCACAATTATGTGCTGCTGGAACTGGGCTCCTTAAGGATCACAGCGGTAGTGCTTCCCTGGCAGAAAGAGATTCGCGGTGCAAAACACCGAAGTGAGCTAAAAACGCTCAATGAGTCACTTGCAGAGACCCAGATGGACTGGATCGACGGGCTCAAACATACCGTAGCCGAACAATTGATTCATGCGCTTGTCGTAGTCCATGCACCTCCTTCGCGCTCTGGAGATCAATCAGAACCGCGCGCAATCATGATGGCCGTACCGTATTTCAATGGTAAGGGCTTTCACATGAATTGTACTTTTGACGATTTACTTCAAAGCTACTCTGATAGTGACGCGGTTCAGCGGAAACCCATTGAATTGGTGAAATTGCGAGATAAGATGCGCCGCGCTGAAGAAATCGAAGACCATGCTGATGAAGAGCAAAAAGCCAAGAGGTAAACCATGAGAACAGGAGTCGCGGGCTTTCAGTCAGAGCGCCTCAAGCAGTTGCGCCTTGCGTTTGGTATGACCCAAACCACTCTCGCCGAAATGGTGGGGCGCGCCTCTGGCAATATCTCAAAATGGGAAAATGGCCTTCAGGTACCAGAAGCTGACGCCTTCCAACGTCTGTGCGAGGTTTTTGGAGTCAGTGAAAACTGGCTACTTGAAGAGCAATTCAGGACTGACGAGAACACTCCCTTTTTCTTCCGCTCGCAGGTCAGTGCTACGACCAGCGCTCGTGAAATAGCGGAAGTGCGCTTGGGGTGGTTACAGGAGGTCTCCTACAAGCTTCAAGAAAGCCTTGAGTTCATCGAAGTCAATGTACCTCACTTAGAAGAACGACACTGCGAGCTGATCTCTGATGAGGAGATCGAGCAGATGGCAAGCCTATGTCGTCAAACCTGGGGGTTAGGAATAGCCCCGATCTCCAATGTGGTTCAAGTATTGGAAAATGCCGGCGTTGTCTGTGCTCGAACCACACTCGGCCACCTGAAGATGGATGGCGTATCAAACTGGTACGAGCTGGACCAGCGCCCATATGTTTTGCTTGTCGCAGATAAGGCCAACGGAATTAGAAATCGCTTTGATGCGGCTCATGAGCTTGGGCATGTCGTTCTGCACAGATACATTTCCAAAGAACAGTACGACTCGCATTACGCGCTCCTTGAGGCTCAAGCGCACCGTTTTGCAAGCGCCTTTTTACTACCCGCAGAAAGCTTTTTGCGAGAAGTTCGTTGGCCCACGCTGGACACATTGCTAGCTCTGAAACCACGCTGGAAAGTCTCAGTAGCTGCGATGGTAAGACGTTGCTTAGATTTGGAAATCATCAACGACACCACAACTACAAGACTATGGAAAGCAAGATCTGCGAGAGGCTGGGTAAAGGGAGAACCAATGGACAGTGATTTTGGCTTCGAAAAACCTCAGCTAATCGCTCGCGGAGTCAAAATGCTCGTCGAAAACGATGTGCTCTCGCGATCTCAGGTAAGGCAACTACTCGGATTACCACTGCATATCATGGAAAATCTCTGCAGCTTGGATGAAGGTTACTTCAACCTTCCGGACAAATCACAGGTGATAGATATACAGCTGAGAAAGAGATCTGCACGCGAAACCTTTTTCTCTGAAACCGCAGAAATACTCGGGTTTCCGAGCAAAAAATAGCGTCATCATCGGAGTGTCCCAATGACAGGCCCTACCCCTTGGGTAGGGCTCTTTGTCCGATGCTATTCAGCGGTAGAAGGCTTTTCCCACAGGTTGATCCCGCCTTCCTGCGCAAATCGATCAATCTGCGCCAGTTCCTCTGCGCTGAAGCTCAGATTTTTCAACGCCCCAACGTTCTCAATGATCTGCTCCGGCCGGCTTGCGCCGATCAGTGCGCTGGTCACCCGTGGGTCACGCAACGTCCAGGCCAATGCCAGTTGGGCCAGGCTTTGGCCGCGTCGCTGGGCGATTTCGTTGAGGGCGCGCACGTGGGCGAGGTTGGCTTCGGACAGGTGCCCCGCCTGCAGCGAACCACCGCCCGGGCGGTTGACCCGTGCGTCGGCCGGCACGCCGTTGAGGTACTTGTCGGTGAGCAGACCCTGGGCCAGTGGTGTGAACGCGATCACGCCGACGCCGAGTTCTTCGGTGGTGTCGAGCAGGTCTTTCTCCACCCAGCGATTGAGCAGGTTGTAGGCCGGCTGGTGAATCAGCAATGGCACTTTCCATTCTTTGAGCAGCGCTGCCATTTCACGGGTTTTCACCCCGGAGTACGACGAAATACCGATATACAACGCCTTGCCCTGCTGCACGGCAGTGGCCAGGGCGCTGGCGGTTTCTTCCAGCGGCGTGTCGGCATCGAAACGGTGCGAGTAGAAAATATCCACGTAGTCGAGCCCCATGCGCTGCAGGCTCTGATCGAGACTGGCCAGCACGTATTTGCGCGAGCCGCCGCCCTGGCCGTATGGGCCGGGCCACATGTCCCAACCGGCCTTGCTGGAGATGATCAGTTCGTCGCGGTAGTGCTTGAAGTCTTCGCGCAGCAGACGGCCGAAGTTGATCTCGGCACTGCCATAGGGCGGGCCATAGTTGTTGGCCAGGTCGAAGTGGTTGATCCCCAGGTCGAACGCGGTGCGCAGCAGGGCGCGCTGAGTGTCGATCGGGGTGCTGTCGCCAAAGTTGTGCCACAGCCCCAGGGACAGGGCGGGCAGCACCAGGCCACTGCGGCCTGTGCGGCGATACGGGATAGATTCATAGCGGTTTTCGGCAGCAATGTACGTCATCGAATCCTCTCTGGGCTGTTGGGTGTGGTTTCCCTTTTACAGCAATTTACTCCCAGAGTGGACGCGCAGATGATCGTTCCCACGCCGAGCGTGGGAACGATCACAGGGCTCAGCGCACCAGATGCAGGAACTGCAAATGCCGCTCGTACTGATCGAGGATGTCGTTGATGATCTGCTCCTTGGTGTAGCCCACCAGATCGTAGTCCTGGCTGCCCTCGCTCAAGTGCACTTCCGCGCGATAGTAGCGACGGTTGTTGATCTGTTTGGAGCCCATGCCGCCACGGGCGAACGACGGTGTGAAGTAACCGCGCATCTGCACCTGGTAGATGAACGGGTGTTCCTCGCCATGGCCGATCTCGAGGCTGACGCTGTCGTTGGCCGGGTCCGGCTGGGTGACCACCGAAAGGCCCTTCTCGACAAACACCGCCGTCACTTCTTCAATCGCCGGGCGCACCGTCGACTCGAGGAAGCGGTATACCTCGTCCCGCGACGGGAAGTGCACCGCCTGGCTCAAGCGCTGGCGCCAGCCGCCTTTGCCCTTGCGTGAAGCCGACACCGGCGCCAGCGAATGCAATTGCGCGATCTGCTTTTGTGATTCCAGATGGAACGCCTTGTGCAGCCCCCACATCATCAACAGCAGAATCATCGAGAACGGCAACGAGGTGAGCACCACCGCCGATTTCAGCGAATCGATGCTGCCGGCAAACAACAAGGCACTGGTGACCAGCGCGGTCATCGCGCCCCAGAACACCCGCAGCCACTTCGGCCCGTCTTCATCGGCGTTGCCGCCCTTGGACGACAGCGTCGACAGCACCACGGTGCCGGAGTCGGCGGAGGTGACGAAGAACACGAAGCTGATGAACACCGTGACGGCGATCACCGTCTTGCTCCACGGATAGGTTTCCAGCAGCAGGTACAGGCTCATCGACGGGTCATCGATGGCCGACTGACCGAGCGCGGTCATGCCGTGGTTGAGCACCTGATCGATGGCACTGTTGCCGAAAATCGACATCCACGCCAGGGTAAAGCCCAGCGGGATCAGCAGCACACCGAACACGAATTCGCGGATGGTGCGGCCACGGGAAATCCGTGCGATGAACAGGCCCACGAACGGCGACCACGCGATCCACCAGGCCCAGTAGAACACCGTCCAACCGCCCAGCCAGTCGCTGGGCTTGTCGTAGGCGTACACATCGAAACTCTTGGTCGGCAAGGCGCCAAGGTAGTCGCCGATGTTCTGGATCAGGGTGTTGAGCAAATGCTGGGTGGGACCGGCGAACAACACGAACAGCAGCAGCGCACAGGCCAGCAGCATGTTGATGTCGGACATCACCCGCACACCCTTGTCGACGCCGGCCACGGCCACAAGAATCGCCGCGCCCATCATCAGGGTGATCAGGCCGACCTGAATCCACTGCGTATGGGCAATGCCGAACAGGTAGTCCAGCCCGGAGTTGAGGTGCAGCACACCAAAGCCCATGTCGGCTCCCAGGCCGAACACCGTGGCGATGATGCCGAAGCCGTCCACCGCGTAGCCGATGGGGCCGTTGATGCGCTTGCCGATCAGCGGGTACAGCGCCGAACGCAACGCCAGCGGCAGGTTATGCCGGTAGGCGAAGTACGCCAGGGCCATGCCGACAAAGGCGAACACGCCCCAACCATGCAGGCCCCAGTGCAGAAACAAAATCTGCATGGCCTGGCGCGCTGCATCGGCGTTCAGCGGCGCGCCCTGGGGCGGTTGCACCAGGTGCGTCAGCGGCTCGGACACGCAAAAGAAGAACAGCGTGATGCTGATGCCGGCGGCGAACAGCATCCCCGCCCAGGACAGGTAACTGAATTCGGGCTCGTCGTGGTCGGCACCGAGCTTTATCTTGCCGTAGCCCGATAGCGCGGTGACCACCACGAAGACCAGATACAGGGTCATCGCCAGCATGTAGTACCAGCCGACCGTATTGGCCGCCCAGTTTTGCGCAGCCAGCAGCCAGGCACCGGCCTGTTGCGGGATCGCGATAACGGTGATGCCAAACAGCAGAATGAAGGTTGCGGCAAAGTAGAAAACGGGCGCATTCATGCGCACCAGGCCGCTGGAAGGGGTGGACGATGCACTCATGAACGATGCACCCCGAGGGTTGGGTATGTGGCTGTAAATAACGGACTCAGCAAAGGTAAGCCTCCTGTTGTGAGCGGGCAGCGAACCACCGGTTTAACTTGAACGAGCGTTCAATTTAAACATGAATAGGCGTTCGGGGACTAATCGCAGGGCCGAGTGGTAGACAATTCCTACGTCAAGCCAAGGCCTTGTATGACGGATAAGGATCACAAAACGTTCAGCGATAAACAGCTCATGTGTGAGACACGGATCAAACTGTGGGAGCTGGCAAGCCAGCTCCCACAATTGAAAGGTGTTCGGCGCTGGGGCTATTTTTGCGCGCCATCCTCATGCTGCAGATTGGCCTGAGTGATGTTCACCCCCGCCGGCACGCTGCGCGTCAGCCACACATTGCCGCCAATGGTCGAGCCCTTGCCGATGGTGATGCGCCCCAGAATGGTCGCCCCGGCATAGATCACCACATCGTCTTCCACGATCGGATGCCGTGGATGCCCCTTCTGCAACTGTCCGTCTTCGTCCGCCGGAAAGCGCTTGGCGCCCAGCGTCACCGCCTGGTAGATACGCACGCGCTCACCGATGATCGCGGTTTCACCAATCACCACACCCGTGCCGTGATCGATAAAGAAGCTCGGGCCGATCTGCGCGCCGGGGTGGATGTCGATGCCGGTGGCCGAGTGGGCGATTTCTGCGCTGATCCGTGCCAGCAACGGCAAGCCCGCGCGGTACAGGTGATGGGCCAGGCGATGGTGAATCACCGCCAGAATGCCGGGGTAGCACAGCAGCACTTCGTCGACGCTGCGCGCAGCCGGGTCGCCGTGGTAGGCGGCCAGCACATCGGTATCCAAGAGGCTGCGCAGGGATGGCAAGGCCAGGGCGAAACCCTGGATCAGGCGGATGGCATGGGCATCGATCTGGCTGTCGTCCTGGCCGCCCTGGCGCGCGGCATAACGAAGCTCCAGGCGCGCCTGGGCAAGCAAGGCGTTCAGCGCGACATCCAGAGTGTGGCCGACGTAGAAATCTTCACTTTCCTCACGCAGGTCCACCGGCCCCAGGCGCATCGGAAACAGCGCACCACACAAGGCTTCGAGGATCTGCGCCACCGCCTCGCGCGACGGCAGTTCACGCCCGCCATGCTCGCCGCTCAAACGGCCATTGCGCGTGCGCCACTGATCGCGGGCGCTGCGCAGCTGGCTGACGATGGTCTGTAATTGCCAATGACTGGAACGCTCACTCACGGTCTTTACTCCTGACGTAATGGCCGCCACTTTACGGTATGCACCCCGGCCGCCCTTAAGAACCAATGGTGTGATGCCAAGCACTATCGGCTATAAGCGATTGGCGGTTGCCTGCGCAAAAGGGCCTGCCTATAGTCGGCCCATTCCTCAGCAACCGTGCGCAACCATGATCAAGCAACAGCTCGACCGCTTTAACCGCCTGGACCTGCTGGGCGGCGCCACCGCCCTGGAAAAACTCGAACGGCTGTCGACATGGCTGGGTCGCGACGTCTACGTCAAGCGCGACGACACCACGCCGCTGGCCATGGGCGGCAACAAACTGCGCAAGCTTGAATACCTCGCCGCCGATGCCATCGCCCAGGGCGCCGACACCCTCGTGACCGCCGGCGCCATCCAGTCCAACCACGTGCGCCAGACCGCTGCGCTGGCCGCCAGGCTCGGCCTGGGCTGCGTCGCGCTGCTGGAAAACCCCATCGGCACCGAAGACCCCAACTACCTCGGCAACGGCAACCGCCTGCTGCTCGAGTTGTTCGACGCCAAAGTGGAGCGGGTGGAAAACCTCGATAACGTCGACGACCAACTCAATGCCCTCGCCGACCGCCTGCGCAGCAATGGCAAGAAGCCGTACCTGGTGCCCATCGGCGGCTCCAATGCGCTGGGTGCGCTGGGCTACGTACGGGCCGGCCTGGAACTGGCCGCGCAGATCGACGCCAGCGGCATCGACTTCGCTGCCGTGGTGCTGGCCTCCGGCAGCGCCGGCACCCACAGCGGCCTGGCGTTGGCCTTGAGCGAAGCCTTGCCCGACCTGCCCGTGGTGGGCGTGACCGTGTCGCGCACCGACGAGGCCCAACGCCCGAAAGTGCAGGGCCTGGCCGAACGCACCGCCGAGTTGCTGGGCGTGGCCCTCCCGGACGCGTTCAAGGTGATCCTGTGGGACGAATATTTCGGCCCGCGCTACGGCGAGCCGAATGCGGGCACTTTGTCGGCGATCAAACTTTTGGCCAGCCAGGAAGGTCTGTTGCTGGACCCGGTGTACACCGGCAAGGCCATGGCTGGCTTGCTGGACGGCATCGGGCGCCAGCGGTTTGAGGACGGGCCGATTATCTTCCTGCATACCGGCGGGGCACCGGCGCTGTTTGCCTATGACTCCGTATTTAACTGAGTCCGTACGGACCCATGTGAGAGGGGACTTGCTCCCGATGGCGGTGTATCAGTCACAGATGAGCTGGCTGACACCTCACGATCGGGAGCAAGCCCCCTCTCACCTTGAAACTTCCTATATTCAAAAATAGAATATCAGGCTGAATTTATATTATTTTCAAGTCTTAAAAACCGGCCTTATAGTCGCGCGCTTTAAGGCAGGATACGACCACTGCGTCACCTGCTTCGCTCACCATAAAAACACAGGGGCTCTTCATGACTATTTCTGCATTGCGTCGCACATTACTGGTTGGCACCTTGGGCCTGGCGCTGGGCGCCGGTCTGCTTGGCCAGGCCGTTGCCGGTGAGCAATTGAGCAACATCAAGAAGGCGGGCGAGATCAAGATCGGCCTGGAAGGCACCTACCCGCCGTTCAGTTTTGTCGATGAAAGCGGCAAGCTCACCGGTTTCGAGGTGGAACTGTCCGAAGCCCTGGCCAAAGAGCTGGGCGTGAAGGTCAAGCTGCAGGCCACACCCTGGGATGGCATCCTTGCCGCCCTGGAATCCAAACGCCTGGACGCCGTGGTCAACCAGGTGACCATCTCCGAAGAGCGCAGGAAAAAATACGATTTCTCCAAGCCCTACACCATTTCCGGTATCCAGGCGCTGGTGCTGAAGAAGAACGCCGGCGAGATCAAGACCGCCGACGACCTGGCCGGCAAGAAAGTCGGTGTGGGCCTGGGCACCAACTACGAACAGTGGCTCAAGGACAACCAACCCAAAGCCATCATCAAGACTTACAACGATGACCCGACCAAGTTCCAGGACCTGCGCATCGGCCGCATCGACGCAATCCTGATCGACCGTCTGGCTGCGCTGGAATACGCCAAGAAAGCCCCGGACACCGCCGCTGCCGGTAATGCGTTCTCGCGCCAGGAGTCGGGCATTGCCCTGCGCAAAGGCGAGCCTGAACTGCTCGACGCCGTGAACACTGCCCTCGACAAGCTGCGCGCCGACGGCACCTTGAAAAAGCTGTCCGAGAAGTACTTCAACGCTGACGTCACTCAATAATGGAAGCAGGCTTCCAACTCGCGCTGGACTCCGCGCCCTTTCTGCTCAAGGGCGCGTACTACACGGTCATTCTCAGCCTGGGCGGGATGTTCTTCGGTTTGCTGCTGGGCTTCGGCCTGGCCTTGATGCGCCTGTCGCGCTTCAAGCTGCTCAGTTGGACCGCCCGCGTCTACGTGTCGTTCTTTCGCGGCACGCCCTTGCTGGTGCAGCTGTTTCTGATCTACTACGGCTTGCCGCAAGTGGGCATCGAGCTGGATCCGATCCCGGCGGCCATGATCGGCTTTTCGCTGAACATGGCCGCTTACGCCTGTGAAATCCTGCGGGCCGCCATTGCGTCCATCGAGCGGGGCCAGTGGGAAGCCGCTGCCAGCATCGGCATGACCCGCGCGCAGACCCTGCGCCGGGCCATTCTGCCGCAGGCGATGCGGACCGCCTTGCCGCCGTTGGGCAACAGCTTTATTTCGCTGGTCAAGGACACCGCGCTGGCCGCCACCATCCAGGTGCCCGAGCTGTTTCGCCAGGCGCAGTTGGTGTCGGCGCGCACCTTCGAAATCTTCACCATGTACCTGTCCGCTGCGCTGATCTACTGGATACTGGCCAGCATCCTGGCGCATTTTCAGAATCGCCTGGAAGACCGGGTCAACCGGCATGACCTGGAGTCTTGAAGCATGATCGTGGTTGAAAAGCTGACCAAACAATTCAACGGTCAGGTGGTGCTCAACGGCATCGACCTTGAGGTCAAGGCCGGCGAAGTCGTCGCGATCATCGGCCCCAGCGGTTCGGGCAAGACCACCTTCCTGCGCTGCCTGAACTTCCTCGAAGAACCCACCAGCGGCCGTATCAAGGTGGGCGACGTCGAGATCGACGGCAGCAAACCGCTCAACCAGCAACAGGGCCTGGTGCGACGTCTGCGCCAGCACGTGGGCTTCGTGTTCCAGAACTTCAACCTGTTCCCCCACCGCACGGCGCTGGAAAACGTCATCGAAGGCCCCATCGTGGTCAAGAAGATGCCACGCGAAGCCGCCACCGAGCTGGGTCGCAAGCTATTGGCCAAAGTCGGCCTGGCGGGCAAGGAAGACGCCTACCCACGGCGCCTGTCCGGTGGTCAGCAACAGCGTGTGGCGATTGCACGGGCGCTGGCCATGGAACCGGAGGTGATTCTGTTCGACGAACCTACCTCGGCCCTCGACCCCGAACTGGTGGGTGAAGTGTTGGCGACCATTCGCAGCCTCGCCGAAGAAAACCGCACCCTGGTCATCGTCACCCACGAAATGAGCTTTGCCCGCGATGTGGCCAACCGGGTGATCTTTTTCGACAAGGGCGTCATCGTCGAACAGGGCGAAGCCAAGGCGCTGTTTGCCAACCCAAGGGAAGAACGCACCCGCCAGTTCCTGAGCAAATTCCTCGCCCACTGACACGCTCAATCAATCCCTCCCTATGGCGAGCAGGCTTGCTGTGGCGAGCGGGCTTGCCCCGCGTTGGGCTGCGCAGCAGCCCCAAAACCATCCTCTGCGCAGTGTCAGGTACACCGCATGTTCCTTGATGGGGGCGCTTCGCACCCCAACGCGGGGCAAGCCCGCTCGCCACATTGACGCAGCCTCCCACCCTACAGCGCGTCCACATTCCTCTCGGTAAAACACCCCGCCGCGCCCACGCAAAAATCCCCCTCCCGGTCAGACCCTTCTGAATCTGCACCGCCACACCGTTTAGCCTTTTGCCGCCATTGACTGACCCTGGCCAACCCTCTTATCTAACGTCCAGAGGATTGGATCCTATCCCGGCTATTTACTGAATCGTTCCTTTCGGACCGCTTGCGCACCCGCGCCAATGGCTCGGAACGAGCGCTGCTGGCTGCATCAAGGAGATGACTTATGACGCGCACTGCAACCCCGGCCATGCTGACCGCCCCAACCCTGCCCCAGGCCCTTGGAAACGGCATCAATGCCCACGCCGCCGCCCACTTGCAGGTCGATATCGCCCCCTACCCCGGCATGGAGGAAGGTGACCTGATCGAGCTGTTCTGGAACAACTGCTTCGCTGCCTCACGACGGATAACCGCGTGCCGCATCGGCCAGCCGACCCACCTGCGTATCCCGCAAAGTTTCGTGCTCGATGGCCCCGCGCGCGTGCATTACCAGGTCATGCAGATCGGCCACGGCCCGGCACGCTCGGCCACCACCCAGGTACGCGTCAAAACCGACTGCCCGGGCGGACAGCCGCCCAACCTGTACAGCGACGAAAACCAGAACCTTGCTCCGGTTGGCCTGCCCGAGACGATCCGTCGCCAGGGTGTCAACAGCCGCCAGGTGCAACGCGGCATTCCCTTGACCATCGAGCCCTACCCGAACATGAGCAGCGGCGATGCGATCACCCTGCGCTGGGGTGACGTGCGCATGGACCTGCCAAAAATCACCGCCAGCGGCGTCGGCCTGGCCGTGCAGGTGTGGGTGCCGTCGAGCGTGATTGTCGAAGGCGGCGATGACTGCCGGCTGGACGTGACCTACTGCGTGCTGGACCGCGTCGGCAACAATTCGCGCTGGGCGCCCACCCGCACCGTGCGCATTGCAGCGCTGCTGCCCAGCCGTCCGGCGACAGCCACGCCGGTCTACCAACCCCGTCCGCTCGGCTAACCCTGCAAACCTGGGTGATCGCCCTTCTATGCATATTCCCAAAAGTTAGTTTATTTAAATATTTAACACGCTTAGGGTATATGCACCGGACCACCGGACATTCCTGATTTTTCTGTTTTTATTTCATTGAATGCGAGGTCGGTATGATCAAAATTACCCCGGTGCATAACGCCAGGGCATTACGTGCAGCCAAGGAGCGGCGCTGATGCCTAACGTGGCTGCAACACCCCCCCAAAGTGATCTGGACGAAGCCCCCCTGCTGTTGCCGGCCGCCGTGCTGCGCAACGATGCAGAGGCGCTGAGCGCCGCCCACACGCTGGCTCAGGCGGCGCGGCTGCACGCCGCCAAGCGTGACCAGCAGCGCAAGTTACCGTGGGCGCAGCTCGAGCAGTTCACCCGCAGCGGTCTGGGCAGTATTTCCATTCCCCGCGAATACGGCGGGCCCCAGGTGTCCTTCGTGACCCTGGCCGAGGTGTTCGCCATCATCAGCGCGGCGGACCCGGCCCTCGGGCAGATCCCGCAGAACCATTTCGGCATCCTGCACCTGGTGCAGGGCACCGCCACCGAACGCCAGAAAAAGCAGCTGTTCCAAAGCGTCCTCGACGGCTGGCGCATCGGTAACGGCGGCCCGGAACGCGGCACCAAAAACACCCTTGAACTCAAGGCACGCATCACCGCCAAGGGAGACGGCTACGTAGTCAGCGGGCAGAAGTTCTACTCCACCGGCGCGCTGTTTGCGCACTGGGTCGCGATCAAGGCGCTCAACGATGACGGCAAACAGGTCCTGGCGCTCGTGCGCCGTGGCAGCGAAGGGCTGCGCATCGTCGATGACTGGTCCGGCTTTGGCCAGCGCACCACCGCCAGCGGCACCGTGCTGCTGGACGAGGTGGCAGTCGACGCCGAGCTGATCATCGACAACTGGCGCATCGGCGAAAGCCCGAATATCCAGGGCGCGGTCTCGCAACTGATCCAGGCCGCCATCGATGCGGGCATCGCCCGGGGGGCGCTCGACGACACCCTCGCCTTCGTGCGCGAACGCTCGCGGCCGTGGATCGACGCCAAGGTCGAACGCGCCAGTGACGACCTGTACGTGATCGCCGATATCGGCAAGCTGAAGATCGAGCTGCACGCCGCCGAAGCCCTGCTGCGCAAGGCTGGCCGGGTGCTGGATGACGTCAGCGCGGCACCGATCACCGCGCAGTCCGCGGCACGCGCGTCCATCGCGGTGGCCGAGGCCAAGGTGCTCACCACCGAAGTGGCGTTGCTGGTCAGCGAAAAGCTCTTCGAACTGGCCGGCAGCCGCGCGACGCTGGCCGAATTCAACCTCGACCGCCACTGGCGCAACGCCCGGGTGCACACCCTGCACGACCCGGTGCGCTGGAAGTACCACGCCGTCGGTGCCTATCGCCTGAACGGCACCCTGCCAGCTCGCCATTCCTGGATTTGACCATGAACCTTTCTCATCACGTCGCGGTCATCACCAGCGACGAGCACGCCCTGATTATCGCCAGCGACCTGGCCGAAGACTTTCGCCGCGACAGCGCCCTGCGCGACCGCGAACGCCGCCTGCCGCTGCCCGAGCTGGATGCATTTTCGCGCTCGGGCCTGTGGGGCATCAGCGTGCCCCGCGAATACGGCGGCGCAGGCGTGTCCAACGTCACCCTGGCCAAGGTCATTGCACTGATCGCCCAGGCCGATGCCTCCCTGGGCCAGATTCCGCAAAACCACTTCTATGCGCTGCAAGTGCTGCGCGTGAATGGCAACCCCGAGCAGCAACAACGCCTGTACGCCGAGGTGCTGGCCGGCCAGCGCTTCGGCAATGCGCTGGCCGAACTGGGCACCAAAACCGCCCATGATCGCGTCACCCGGCTCACCCGCGACGGCGACGGATTCCGTATTACCGGCCGTAAGTTTTACTCAACCGGCGCACTTTACGCCCAGCGCATCCCCACCTCGGTGGTGGATGAACACGGCGTGCAGCAATTGGCCTTTGTGCCGCGTGACAGCCAGGGTCTCAGCGTGATCGATGACTGGAGCGGCTTCGGCCAGCGCACCACCGGCAGCGGCTCGGTGGTGTTCGATAACGTGTGGGTCGCCGCCCGTGACGTCATCCCTTTCCAGAGCGCCTTCGAACGCCCGACCACCGTCGGCCCGCTGGCGCAGATCCTTCACGCCGCCATCGACACCGGCATCGCCCGCGCCGCCTTTGAAGATGCGCTGCACTTTGTGCGCACCAGGACCCGCCCGTGGATCGACGCCGGCAACGACAAAGCCAGCGAAGACCCACTGACCTTGAAGAGCTTCGGCCACCTGAGCATCCGCCTGCACGCGGCCGAGGCACTGCTTGAACGGGCCGGCGAATTCCTCGACCGCGCCCAGGCCGACAGCAATGCCGAGACGGTTGCCGCCGCCTCGATTGCGGTGGCCGAAGCGCGCGCCCTGAGCACGGAGATTTCTCTGGCCGCCGGCAGCACCCTGTTCGAACTCGCCGGCAGCCAGGCCACCCTGGCCGAGCATGGACTGGACCGTCACTGGCGCAACGCACGGGTGCACACCCTGCATGACCCGGTGCGCTGGAAGTATCACGCAGTAGGCAATTACTACCTCAACGACGAAAACCCGCCGCTGCGGGGGACCCTCTGATGGCGAAGAAAAAGATCCTGCTCAATGCCTTCAACATGAACTGCATTGGCCATATCAACCACGGCCTGTGGACCCACCCACGGGACACCTCCACCCAGTACAAAACCATTGAGTACTGGACCGACCTGGCAAAAACCCTGGAACGCGGTCTGTTCGACGGACTGTTCATCGCCGATATCGTCGGCGTGTACGACGTCTACCAGAATTCCGTCGATGTACCGCTCAAGGAGTCGATCCAGTTGCCGGTCAACGACCCGTTGCTGCTGGTGTCGGCGATGGCGGCGGTCACCCGAAACCTCGGCTTCGGCCTCACCGCCAACCTCACCTACGAGCCGCCGTACCTGTTCGCCCGGCGCATGTCGACGCTGGATCACCTGAGCCGTGGCCGCGTGGGCTGGAACATCGTGACCGGCTACCTCGACAGCGCGGCCAAGGCCATGGGCCTGACTGAGCAGGTCGAGCATGACCGGCGCTACGACCAGGCCGACGAGTACCTGCAGGTGCTCTACAAACTGTGGGAAGGCAGCTGGGAAGACGACGCCGTGCTCAACGATCCGGCGCAACGGATCTACGCGCAGCCGGGCAAGGTGCACAAGGTCGAGCACCACGGCGAGTTCTATCAGGTGGAGGGTTATCACCTGTGCGAGCCGTCGCCGCAGCGCACGCCGGTGTTGTTCCAGGCCGGCAGTTCGGACCGTGGCCTGCTGTTCGCCGGGCGCCACGCCGAGTGTGTGTTCATCAGCGGCCAGACCAGGGCCGCAACCAAAGTGCAGGTGGACAAGGTGCGCGCCAGTGCCGTGGAGGCCGGGCGCAATGCGCACGACATCAAGGTGTTCATGGGCCTCAATGTGATCGTCGGCGCCACCGAGGAACTGGCCTGGGCCAAGCACGTCGAGTACCTGAGCTACGCCAGCGCGGAGGCCGGCGTGGCGCATTTCGCCGCGTCCACCGCGATTGATTTTGCCGCATACGCATTGGACGAACCGATCCAGTACGTGAAGAGCAACGCCATCCAGTCGGCCACCAAAAACCTGCAGAACAACGATTGGACCCGGCGCAAGTTACTGGAGCAGCACGCCTTGGGCGGTCGCTATATCACCCTGGTGGGTTCGCCCGAACAGGTCGCCGATGAACTGGAATTGTGGATCGGCGAAACCGGGCTGGATGGTTTCAACCTGACGCGCATTGTGACGCCGGAGAGCTACGTGGACTTTATCGACCTGGTGATACCGGAACTGCAAAAGCGCGGTTCGTACAAGACCGAATACGAGACCGGCACGCTGCGCGAAAAAGTGTTCGGCACCGCGCTGCTGCCAGCGCAACACACCGGCTCCACCTACCGCCATTGAATTAGAAATGTGGGAGGGGGCTTACTCCCGATAGCGGAGTGTCAGTGAACCCATCCTGTGACTGACCCACCGTCATCGGAGCAAGTCCCCTCCCACAGTGGAACTTCATTGTTTGCACCTGCACCTTATGACTGGAAATCGACCATGAAAAAAACACTGCTCTCCCACCCAGTCAAAGCACTGGCCCTTGCCCTCGGTGTGTTCAGCTCGTCGGTGTTCGCCGCCGATGCGCCACTGAAAGTCGGCACCACCGCCGCCTTCGCCATTCCTCTGGAAGCCGCCGTCGCCGAAGCCGGCAAGCAGGGCCTGAACGTCGAGCTGGTGGAATTCACCGACTGGATCGCGCCCAACGTCAGCCTGGCCGCCGGCGATATCGACGTGAACTACTTCCAGCACATCCCCTTCCTGGAAAACGCCAAGGCCGCCGCCGGTTTTGACCTGGTGCCGTACGCGCCGGGCATCATCAACAACGTCGGGCTGTATTCGAAAAAATACAAAGCCATTGCGGACCTGCCCGAGGGCGCCAGCGTGGCGATTGCCAACGACCCGATCAACAGCGGACGTGGCCTGCAACTGCTGGCCAAGGCCGGGCTGATCACCCTCAATCCGGGCGTAGGCTACAAGGCCACCGAAGAAGACATCGTCAGCAATCCGAAAAAGCTGAAGATCCTGCAAGTGGAAGCAGTGCAACTGGTGCGCGCCTATGACGACGCCGACCTGGTGCAGGGCTACCCGGCATATATCCGCCTCTCGAAGACCTTCGATGCCGAGTCGGCGTTGCTGTTCGACGGCCTGGACCATCCGGAATACGTGATCCAGTTCGTGATCCAGCCCAAGAGCAAAACCGACCCGCGCGTGATCAAGTTCGTCGACATTTACCAACACTCGCCGGTGGTGCGCGCCGCCCTGGATAAATCCCTCGGCACGCTCTACCAGGTAGGCTGGGAAGGTAAAAAATGAGCGCCGCCAATGCCCGACTTCGCGACCTGGGCACACCGCTCAGGGACGCCGAACAGACCCAGTTGCACCCTGAACTGAACCGCGCCCATGTGCGATTCATCAACCTGGGCAAGACCTACGACGGCACGGTGCAGGCCCTGCACGGCATCGACCTGGCGATCCAGCGCGGTGAAGTGTTCGGCATCATCGGTCGCAGCGGCGCCGGTAAATCCTCGCTGATCCGCACCATCAATCGTCTGGAACAGCCCAGCAGCGGGCGCGTGCTGATCGATCAGGTGGACATCGGCGACTTCGACGAAGACCGCCTGGTGGCGCTGCGCAGGCGCATCGGCATGATCTTCCAGCACTTCAACCTGATGTCGGCCAAGACCGTGTGGCAGAACGTCGAATTGCCACTCAAAGTGGCGGGCATCCCCAGGCCGCAGCGCGAGCAAAAGGTGCGCGAGCTACTCGAACTGGTGGGTTTGCAGGACAAGCACAAGGCCTACCCGGCGCAACTCTCCGGCGGGCAAAAGCAGCGCGTGGGCATCGCCCGTTCGCTGGTGCACGACCCCGAGATTCTGTTGTGCGACGAGGCCACCTCGGCCCTCGACCCGGAAACCACCCAGTCGATCCTCGCCCTGCTGCGTGAGATCAACCGGCGCCTGGGCCTGACCATCGTGCTGATCACCCACGAAATGGCGGTAATCCGCGACATCTGCGACCGCGTAGTGGTGCTCGAACACGGCAAAATCGTCGAGCAAGGCCCGGTGTGGCAAGTGTTTGGCAACCCGCAACATGCGGTGAGCCAGACCCTGCTGGCGCCGTTGCAGCATGACTTGGCGCCAGAGCTGCAAAGTCGCTTGCAGCCGACGCGGGTAGCGGCTGACGCGGCTGTGGTGCTGCGCTTGCAGTTCACCGGCAGCGCCACCGACGAACCCGACTTGGCCGCGCTGTTCAGCGCCCTCGGCGGGCGCGTGCGCTTGCTGCAGGGCGGCGTGGAACGGATCCAGGGGCATGCCCTGGGGCAATTGCTACTGGCGGTGAATGGCTCGGCCCATAGCGCCGAAGAACTGCGCAACCGCGCCGCGAACTGGGCGCAACAGGTGGAGGTGCTGGGCTATGTGGTTTGATCGTTTGGTGCAGGGCGCCATCGACACCTTGTTGATGGTCGGCGTGTCGTCGCTGATCGCCTTGCTGGTAGGCATTCCGCTGGCGGTGTTCCTGGTGACCAGCGACAAGGGCGGCATCTATCAGGCCCCGGCGTTGAACCGCGTGCTGGGGGCGTTCGTCAATCTGTTCCGTTCGATTCCGTTTCTGATCCTGATGGTGGCGCTGATCCCCTTCACCCGCCTGATCGTGGGCACCACCTACGGCGTCTGGGCGGCCGTGGTGCCGCTGACCATCGCCGCCACGCCGTTCTTTGCACGCATCGCTGAAGTGAGTCTGCGTGAGGTCGATCACGGGCTGATCGAAGCCGCACAGGCCATGGGTTGCCGGCGCTGGCACATCATCCGCCATGTGCTGTTGCCGGAGGCGCTGCCGGGTATCGTCGGCGGGTTCACGATTACCCTGGTGACGATGATCAACTCATCGGCCATGGCCGGGGCGATTGGCGCCGGTGGCCTGGGCGACATTGCCTACCGCTATGGGTATCAGCGCTTTGACACGCAGATCATGCTCACGGTGATTGTGCTGCTGGTGGTGCTGGTGGCGGTGATTCAGTTGGGTGGGGACCGGTTGGCGCGGGTGCTCAACAAGCGGTGAGGTATAGTCGAGGCCTCTCAGCACCCGGTACCGCCGCTCATGCCCCTCAAGCCCGAAGACCTCAACCAGATCACCTCCACCACCCTGGGCCACTACAACCAGGTGGCCGAGGACTTTCGCGAAGGCACCCGCGACCACGATGTGAGCCAGAACATCGATGCGCTGCTGCGCCATATTCAGGGCGAGGCGCCGTTTACCGTGCTGGATTTCGGCTGCGGGCCGGGGCGCGATCTGCAGACGTTTACGCGCATGGGGCATGTCGCCGTAGGCCTGGACGGCTCCGAGCGCTTTGCGCAGATGGCGCGCGAGGACAGTGGCTGCGAGGTCTACCAGCAGGATTTCCTCAAGCTCGACCTGCCCGCCGCACGCTTCGACGGGATCTTCGCCAACGCGGTGCTGTTTCATATCCCCAAGCAGGAATTACCGCGCGTACTCAAGCAATTGCAGGCTGCGTTGAAACCGGGCGGTGTGTTGTTCAGCTCCAATCCACGCGGGGACAACCGTGAAGGCTGGAATGGGCCGCGCTATGGTGCCTACCACGACCTGGAGGCGTGGCAATCGTTGCTGACCACAGCCGGGTTTGTGGAACTGGAGCATTACTACCGCCCGGCCGGGCTACCCCGCGATCAGCAACCGTGGCTGGCGAGTGTCTGGCGCAAGCCTTAAGACCACCCCTCCCACATTGGGTTGCCCATATGGTTTGAGGTCAGCGTTGCTTCATGGTCGTGGAATCCAGGATGAACACTGGCTGCAAACTCTCCGCCGATTGAAACTGTGGGAGGGGGCTTGCTCCCGATAGCAGTGGGTCAGCCAAATAATCGGGTGGCTGACCCACTGCTATCGGGCGCAAGCCCCCTCCCACATTTTTAACCGCGTTTTTCCTGCTGGTCCTGCTTCGGCTCACGGATCTTGTACCAGGCCACATACAGCGCCGGCAAAAACAGCAGCGTCAGCAGCGTGGCAATGATAATCCCGCCAATCATCGCGTAAGCCATCGGCCCCCAGAACACTTCCCGCGCAATCGGGATCATGCCCAGGCTGGCTGCCGCAGCGGTGAGCAGGATCGGCCGGCGCCGGTGCTCGGTGGCTTCCACCACCGCATCCCATGGCGTGTAGCCGGCCACTTCATATTCGTGAATCTGCGTCACCAGAATCACCGAGTTGCGGATGATGATACCGATCAGCGCCAGAATGCCGAGGATCGCCACAAAGCCCATGGGCGTGCCGGTGGGAATCAACGCCAGCACCACGCCGATCAGCCCCAGAGGGGCCACACTGGCCACCAGGAACATCTTCTGCACGCTGTGCAACTGAATCATCAGGAAGGTCGCCATCAGGAACAGCATCAGCGGCACCACGCGGGCAATCGGGCCCTGGGCCTTGCCGCTTTCTTCCACGGTGCCGCCGGTGGCGACCTTGTAGCCCACCGGCAGGCCGGCGCTGAACGTGTCGATCTCGGGTTTGAGCTGCTTGACCAGGTCGGTGGGCTGTATCTCATCGCGTACCGAGGCCTTGACCGTGATGGTCGGCTTGCGGTCGCGGCGCCACACCAGCGGCTGCTCCAGCTCGTAGCGCACGGTGGCGAACGCCAGCAGCGGAATCGAGGTGCCGTTGGGCGTGACAATCTGCAGGTTCTGCAGGGTTTCCGGCGTGCCGCGTTCGGCGTCTTCGGCGCGGCCGACCACGTTGATCAGGTAGATGTCGTCGTGCACCTGGGTCACCGAGGCACCGCTGACCACGCTGTTCATCAACTGCGCCACGTCTTCCGACGACAACCCCAGTTGCCGCGCCTTGTCCTGAGCAATGTCGACACGCAGCACTTTGCCCGGCTCGTTCCAGTCGTAGATGATCTCGCCCAGGTGATCGTTCTGGTCAAGCAGGGTCGCCAGTTCGATGGCGTGCTTGCGCACCTGGTCGGTGTCATTGCCCGACACGCGATACTGCACCGGCCGCCCTACCGGCGGGCCCATTTCCAGCGGCTGCACATAGCTGCCGATACCGACAAAGTCATCGCGCAGGCGCTTTTGCAGACGCGCGATCAACGCGCCACGTTCTTCCAGGCCTTTGCTGACAATCACCAACTGCGCGTAGTACGGATTTTCCAGTTGCTGGTCGAGGGGCAGGTAGAAACGGATCGCGCCCTGCCCGATGTAGGTGCTCCAGCGCGCGATATCCGGGTCGTCCTTGATGATCGCTTCGAGGCGGTCGACGGTCTTGCGGGTTTCGTTGATCGAGGCGTTTTGCGGCAGGTTCAGGTCGACGAGCACTTCCGGGCGGTCCGACGACGGGAAAAACTGGTTCTGCACGAACTGCATGGAAAACACCGACGCCACGAACAGCCCCACAGTGATACCGATGGCCCACCAGCGATTACGCATCGCCCACAGCATGCCGCCGTTGAAGGCACGGCCAATGCGTCCCGGCTCACCGTTGTGCGGTTTCACATTGGCGCTGAGGATATGCACGCCGATCACCGGCGCAAACAGCACCGCCACCACCCACGACACCAGCATGGCCACGGCAATCACCGCGAACAGCGTGAAGGTGTATTCCCCTGCCGAACTGGCGTTGAGGCCGATAGGCACAAAGCCGGCCACGGTCACCAGCGTACCGGTGAGCATCGGGAAGGCAGTGGAGGTGTAGGCGTAGGTCGCCGCCTGCTCCTTGGTTTCGCCTTTTTCCAGACGCGTGATCATCATTTCCACGGTGATCATCGCGTCGTCCACCAGCAGGCCGAGGGCGATGATCAGCGCGCCCAGGGACACGCGCTGCATGGTGATGCCGCTGTATTCCATGAACACGAACACCAGCGCCAGCACCAGCGGAATCGAACACGCCACCACCAGGCCCGCGCGCATGCCCAGGCTGATGAAGCTCACCACCAGCACGATGATCACCGCTTCGAACAACGCGCTGGTGAAACCGCCGACGGCTTCTTCCACTACCTCAGCCTGGTCGGACACCTTGTGTACGCCCACGCCCACCGGCAGGTCGGCGGTCAGTTCGTCCATGCGCGTGTGCAGCGCCTTGCCGAACGACTGGATATTGCCGCCCTTCTGCATGGCAATCGCCAGGCCGATTGCCGGTTTACCGTTGAAGCGGAACATCGGCCGCGCGGGGTCGACGTAGCCACGGCTGATCTCGGCGATATCGGCCAAACGGTAGAAGCGGTCATTGAGGCGCAGGTTGACGTTGGCCAGGTCCTTTTCCGAGGCGAACTGCCCGGAGGTGCGCACGGAAATCCGCTCCGGCCCGGCCTCGATCACCCCGGCGGGGGTCACCGCGTTCTGCGATTGCAGGCTTTGCACCACCTGGCGCTGATCAACCCCGAGGGCGGCCAGTTTGCGCGTGGAAAAATTGAGGTAGATCACTTCGTCCTGCTGGCCGATCATCTCGACCTTGCCCAGCCCCGGCACCGAACGAATCTCGGCACGCACCTGCTCCACATAGTCGCGCAGCTGGCGCATCGACAGGCCGTCGCCGGTAAAGGCATACACCGAACCGAACACGTCACCGAACTCGTCGTTGAACGAAGGCCCCTGCAAGCCCTGGGGGAAGCTGCCGCGAATGTCGTCGATCTTCTTGCGCACCTGGTACCAGGTGTCCGGGATGTCCCTGGCGCTGGTGGTGTCCTTGAGGAACACGAACACCGTGGACTCGCCCGGTCGCGTGTAGCTTTTCACGTAGTCGAGGGCATCGAGTTCTTCGAGTTTTTTCTCGATGCGGTCGGTGACCTGCTTGAGGGTTTCTTCCTGGGTCGCGCCCGGCCAGCGGGTCTGGATCACCATGGTCTTGATGGTGAACGAGGGGTCTTCCTCACGCCCCAGGTTCATGTACGAGAACACGCCCATCAGCAGCGCGACGAACATCAGGTACCAGACGAAGGACTGATGCTTGAGGGCCCAGTCGGATAAGTTGAAGCTGCGTTTCATCGCGGGCTGTCCTTGTCGATTTTGACTTTCTGCCCGGGTTTCAGGCTGTTCACGCCGGCGGTGACGACGCGCTCGCCGGGCTTGACCCCGCCCTTGAGCAAGACGCTGTCGCTGTCACGGCTGAGCACCGTGACATCGCGCGGCTGCACCGTCTGGCTCTGGGTGTCGAGCAGCCAGATGCGGGTGGTGCCGTCGACCTCCTGCAAGGCACTCAGGGGCAGCTCGATACGCGGCGCAATGGCGCTGCTCAATGTGACGCTGATCGCCGTGCCCAGGCGAAAGGCGGGCGGTGTCTCGGCCAGGGTCAGGCGCGCGCGACGGGTGCGCGTGGCGCTTTGGGCCTGGGGTTCGATCTCGCGCACGACGGCGGTGGTATTGACGCCGGGGTCGAGCTGCCCGGCCACCAGAAACACCACGTCTGCCGGCAGACGCTCGGCGAGGCCCGCCGGCAGGTCGATCACCGCTTCCTTGATGTCCGGGCGGGCCAGGGTCACCACTTGCTGGCCGGCCGTCACCACCTGGCCAGCCTCGGCGTTCCAGGCCGTGACGATACCGGCGTGGTCGGTGCGCAGTTCGGCGTAGTTGAGCTGGTCCCTGGCCTGGTTGACCGAGGCCTGGGCTTGCTCAAGGGTGGCGCGGGTGGTTTTCAGGTCGGTCTGCGCCACGTCCAACTGGGCCTGGGCGCCGACGCCGCGGTTGAACAGTTCCTGCTGCCGACGGGCGTTGGCCTGGGCGTTGATGTACTGCGCCTGCACGCGGGCGAGGTCGCCCTGGGCGGCGCGCAGCTGGTTTTGCTGATCGGTGGGGTCGAGCACGGCGAGCAGGGCGCCCTTCTCCACTTCGGCGCCCACGTCCACGGCGCGCCGCGCAATGCGGCCGGGCACGCGAAAGCCGAGGTTGCTTTCATAGCGGGCCTGGATGGTGCCGGCGAAGCGGCCGAAGGTTTCCTGGTCTTCAGCCTTCACTTGCATCGACAGCACCGGGCGCACCGGCTCGGGCGGCGCTTCTTCCTTGGAACAGGCCGTCAGCAACAGGCTGGCGGCCAGCAGAGCGGTCAGGCGCTTCATGGCTGCGCTCCTGGCTGGGCAATCTCGACAAGCATGCCGGGATGCAGCAACTGCCCACCCGCCACCACGACTTTTTCGCCGCCCTTGAGGCCGTCACCGATGATCACTTTGCCGGTGAGGTAGCGCGCCACGCTGACCTTGTGCAACTGCGCCTTGCCGTCGCCGTCGACCAGCCATACGGCGGGGTCGTTGATGTCTTTGGTCAGGGCCGACCAGGGCAGCTCGACACTGGGCGCGGCCTTGCCCTTGGCGGTCGCGCTCACCACCGAACCCAGTTGCATGCCCTTGGGCAGGCTTTGCAGGGCAATCTTGACCTGCACGGTGCCAGTGTTGGCAGCCACGGCGGGGGTGACTTCACGCACTTTGCCCACTGCCTGAATGCTCGGGTTGTCGAGCAGGCTCACGGTGATCGGCGTCTGTGGCGCCGGCTGCCCCAGCAGCGACTCATAGACGTTGAACACGGCATCGCGCTCGCCATCGGTGGCCAGGCTGAAAATCGGCATGGTGGCCTGCACCACCTGGCCCACCTCGGCCTGGCGCGCGGTAATCACACCGGGGGCGTCAGCTATCAGCGCGGTGTAGCCCAGTTGTTCGCGGGCGTTGGCCAACTGCGCCTGGGCGGCGGCCAATGCGCTTTGGCTGCTGCGCAAGGCGGCCTGGGCCGAATCGTATTCACTGCGGCTGGTGTAGCCCTTGGGCAGCAGTTTTTCCTGGCGCACGAAGGCGGCGGCGGTCTGCTTGACCCGCGCCTGCTCGGCGACCACCTGGGCCTGGGCCGAATCGACGTTGGTCTGCAGATCCTTGGGATCGAGCCTGGCCAGCACTTGTTTGGCCGTGACGCGATCGCCCACATCGACCATGCGCTGGATGATCTTGCCGCCGACGCGAAAGGACAGGTCGGTCTGTACACGGGCCTGGATATCACCGGTCAGGGTCACCGCTGCGGCGAAATCCGCCGGCGCAACGGTTTGCACAAAGACCCGGGAATGCTGCTTGGGCTCGGCGTTTTCTTCACTACAGCCGCTCAGTAGCGCCAGTAGGCCAAATCCGAAAATACAGGTGGAAATACGACCGCCCATGCAGGCTCCTTTTGCGTGATGCCGACTTGCCAGTGAGTATGCGACTGTGAGCGTAGTTCAGGGTTCCTTATCTGCATGGAGGCTTACATACTCCGATGGTTCCCAAGCCGAATGAATCCCCATGCTCAAGACCCTCGCGGTGGCCAATTACCGCTCGATCAATAAATTGGTGGTGCCGCTTGATCGCTTGAACCTGATCACCGGGGCCAATGGCAGCGGCAAATCCAACCTCTATCGAGCGTTGCGCCTGCTGGCCGAAACCGCCCAGGGCGGGGTGATCAATGCACTGGCCCGCGAGGGTGGGCTGGATTCCACATTCTGGGCCGGGCCGCAGACTATCAGCCGGCGCATGCGCAATGGCGAGGTGGCGGTCGAGCCCACCGTGCGCCAGGGCGTCAAACGCCTGCGCCTGGGCTTTGCCGCCGAGGACTTCAGCTATGCCATCTCGTTAGGGTTGCCTGAACCCAGCGCGTCGTATTTCTCGCTGGACCCGCAAGTGAAAAAGGAATGCATCTGGGCCGGGCATATTTACCGCCCGGCCAGCCTGCTGGTGCAGCGCTCTGGGCCAATGGTGCGCGCCCGTGACGGCCGCGCCTGGGATGTGCTGGCCCAGCACACGCCGAATTACCAGAGCCTGTTCGACCAGGTCGGTAATTTGCGCGGCTCGCCGGAGGTGTTGCTGCTGCGCGAGAGTATTCGCGGCTGGCGTTTTTATGATCACTTTCGCAGTGACGTGGATGCGCCGGTACGCCAGCCGCAACTGGGCACGCGGACACCGGTGCTGCATCACGACGGGCGCGATCTGGCGGCCGCGTTGCAGACCATTCGCGAGATCGGCGACCCCGAGGCGTTGCAGCACGCGATCAGTGATGCATTTCCCGGTGCGCGGCTGAATATCGAGCCGTTACAGGGTGGACGCTTCGCCATCGAGTTTTATCAGGAAGGGTTGCTGCGGCCATTGTCGGCGGCTGAGTTGTCCGACGGCACCTTGCGCTATCTGCTGCTGATCGCCGCGCTGCTGACACCCAGGCCGCCGAGCATGATGGTGCTGAACGAGCCGGAAACCAGCCTGCACCCGGATTTGCTGCCGGCGTTGGCGCGCCTGATCATTCAGGCATCGCAGCAGTGCCAGGTGTGGGTGGTGTCCCATGCCAGCCGGTTGATTGCCGCACTGGAGCAGGATGAGGGGTGTAACTCGATTGTGCTGGAGAAGGTGATGGGGCAGACGCAAATTGTCGGGCAAGGGATGCTGGATGCACCGGCGTGGCATTGGCCGGACTAGTCTTGGCATGCACCGGCCTTATCGGGGGCAAGCCCCCTCCCACACTGGATCGGGTTCACAGATTCTGATGTGTGAATACCGTCAAATGTGGGAGGGGGCTTGCCCCCGATGGGGCCATGACCATCAATGAATAATCAGCCCTGCCACTTGCCGCCTTCGACAATCACACTCTCAGGCTTGGTGTCATCGCTCAATTCCTTGCGCACATATTGGTCGTACAGCTTGAGCAAAAACTTCTCCTCGCCCAGCTTGGCCAACTCCACATTCACCCAGTCACGCAGTTCGATATTGCCCTTCTTCACCGCCGGTGCAATCGGCGCTTCATCACCGAGTTTCTCGTCCAGCACGCGGTAGCCCGGGTTCTGCTTGGCCCAGCTGAACAGCACCAGGTTGTCCTGGGCATACGCATCGCCACGCCCGGCCGGCAGCGCGAAGTACACAAAAAACAGCTGGATCAGCAGCGGCGTGTTGCGCGCCAGCTCCACATACCACGCAACCAGGCGCGCCAGATACGGCGTGCGAAACACCAGCAGCGCGGCGTTGATCAGCGCTACCAGCAGGGAAGTGGCAATGGCGATCAGGCCCACTTGCAACGTCACGCCCACGGCTTTGAGAAACGTTGGCAGGGTGCCGAGGATAAAAGCGGGAGGGGGCTCGCTCCCGATGACGGTGTCTCGGTTATTACTTGAGTGACTGGAACGCCGCTATCGGGAGCAAGCCCCCTCCCACAGTTTTGATTGGGTCTTAAACAAAAAAACGCCGACGCTGTAGAAGCCGTCGGCGTTGAAACCTTGAAGGGGTTTTGCGTTACATCAGAACGCCGGCACGACCGCGCCGCCGTATTTTTTCTCGATGAAGGCTTTCACTTCCGGGCTGGTCAGCGCCTTGGCCAGTTTCTGGATGGCGTCGCTGTCCTTGTTGTCCGGACGGGCTACCAGGAAGTTCACGTACGGCGACTTGGCGTCTTCGATGATCAGCGCGTCCTTGGCCGGGTTGAGGCCGGCTTCCAGAGCGTAGTTGGTGTTGATCAGCGCCAGGTCAACCTGGTCGAGCATGCGTGGCAGCAGTGCCGATTCCAGCTCGCGGAACTTCAGGTGTTTCGGGTTGCTGGCGATATCTTTTGGCGTGGACAGCGCATTGGTCGGGTCTTTCAGGGTGATCACGCCGTTCTTTTGCAGCAGCAGCAGGGCACGGCCGCTGTTGGAGCCCTCGTTCGGGATGGCAACGGTGGCGCCGTCCTTGAGGTCTTCGATTTTCTGGATCTTTTTCGAGTAAGCGCCGAAGGGTTCAACGTGCACGCCGATCACGGTGACCAGGTTGGTGCCCTTGCCCTTGTTGAAGTTTTCCAGGTACGGCAGGGTCTGGAAGTAGTTGGCGTCCAGACGCTTCTCGGCCACTTGCACGTTGGGCTGTACGTAGTCGGTGAAGACCTTGACCTGCAGGTCCACGCCTTCCTTGGCCAGGGTCGGCTTGACCAGCTCGAGGATCTCGGCGTGCGGCACCGGCGTCGCGGCCACCACCAGTTTCTCGTTGGCCTGGGCGAAGCCGGCAGTCAGGGCAGCCGCCAATGCGGTAAACAGCAAAACCTTTTTCATGCAGTGTCCTTAATCGAAAGTGCGGGGCGTCTCTGACGACCGTTTTTATGTAAGGTGCCAGCGATGTGCTATCGCGGCATGAAGCGGACAATACCGATATTTTTTATTCCCGAACAATATCTTTTATTCACGTTGATATTCCATTTTGCTCATGCAGGAATTTCAGCAGGGTTTCCTGCTCGGCAGGGCTGGCGCTCTGGTAAATCCGTCGTACTTGTTCCAGCGCAGAACCGGCCACCGGCAGGTTCAAATGCTCCGGCAGGATCTCATCGCCGCTGCTCACCAGTAACGCGAAGTGAATAACGTTTTCCAGCTCACGGGTATTGCCGGGCCAGCTGTGCTGCTCCAGCACGCGCTGGGCCGCTTCGCTGATCAGCGGCACCGGCAACTCCAGGCGTTGACTGTAGATGCCGAGGAAATATTCGGCCAGGGACAGGATGTCGCCCACCCGCTCGCGCAGCGCCGGCAACTCCAGCTTGCCTTCGCTCAGGTAATGAAACAGCCGCTCATTGAATTTTCCGGCCGCCACGGCCTGGGCCAGGTCGATGCTGGTTGCCGCCACCAGGCGCACGTCCACCGGGCTTGGCTGCTGGGCACCGACGCGGGTGACTTCATGGTTTTCCAGGGCCGCAAGCAACTTGACCTGGATCGGCAGCGGCAGGTCGCCGATCTCATCCAGGTACAAGGTGCCGCCATTGGCCGAGCCAAACCAGCCAGCGCGGCTGCTCACCGCGCCGCTGTGGCTGCCGGCGGCATAACCGAACAATTCGGCATCGGCGTAGGTGGGGCTGATCGCGCCGCAGTTGACCGACACAAACAGCCCGCTGCGATCACTGCCTCGGTGGATATGCCGCGCCAGCAGCTCCTTGCCGCTGCCGGTCTCGCCGCGAATCAACACGGGCAAGGCGCGTGGGGCCAGGCTTTCGAGGTCTTCGCGCAATTGCCGCGAACGTGGGTCGACAAACACCAGTGCCTTGGCGCGGATGCTCAGCGGGCTCTTTTCGGCGTCGGGGAAGGTCAGCAGTGGCTGGCCGAAGGTTTCATGCAGACTCATGGCAGGCTCCCGCCCCAATCCACTCAGGGACGGGGCGTTGAAAAATTTATGCGCTACGCCGGGCGTGGTGCTCAAGGCGACTTTGCAGGCGATAGAGGTAGGCGAAGCCCTGCTCCCAGCGCCGGTGACCAGACTTCACATTGATATGCCCGGCACCGGACAAGATGCCCGCTTCGGCCCCCCAGTTGCGGGCCAGTTCCAGGGCACGCGGGGCGCTGACGGCACTGTCGTTGTCGGAACTGACCACCTGGCTGGGAAACGGCAGCAAGTCGGTCGGAATCGGCGCGAAGTTGCGCAGGGCCGGGGCGCAAGCCGGGCGCTCTACATCGGCCGGCGCCACCAGCAGGGCACCGCGCACCTGCCGCAAAAAGTGCACCGGCGCGGTGGCCGCCCAGTGAGCGACGGTGATGCAGCCCAGGCTGTGGGCGATCAGGATCACCGGCGTGCTGTCGGCCGCGATAGCCTCGGCCAGCGCGGCCACCCAGTCTTCGCGGCGCGGGTTCAGCCAGTCGGCCTGCTCCACGCGCGCGCTGTTGGGCAGGCTGTTCTGCCAGTGACTTTGCCAATGATCTTCTGGCGATCCTTGCCAGCCCGGCACGATCAGGTAACGAATCGACTCGCTGTGCATGGGTGTGCCCTCCTGCAGCGTTTAGCGTTGGTGGACAGTATAGGGACGGGGTTTATATCCGCTAAGGAATAAGAAGCTATTTATTAATAACTAAAAGACAGCATCAAGTTTTTAGCTGCAAGCTGCAAGTTGGGGTCGGGCTCTTCATACTGGGTGTTTTTGATGTTCAGGGACGGATCTGCATGGCACTTAATTCTTCACTCGTGGGCCGACTTGCTGGCTGGGGCCTGCTGGTGGTGCTGGGTCTTAACCTGCGGCCGATCCTCAGTTCCATCAGCCCATTGCTCGGTGAGATTCGCCAGGCGACGGGCCTGAGTTTTCAGAGCAGCGCCCTGCTCACCAGTTTGCCGGTGGTGTGCATGGGCCTGGTGGCACTGGTGGGGGTGCGTGTGGAGGCGCGCTTGGGTGAGCGCCGTGGCATCGCCCTGGGCCTGATGATGATTCTGCTGGCATGCCTGGCGCGCTGGCTGCTGGGCCAGGCATCGGCGCTGCTGGTGACGGCGCTGCTGGGCGGCGCGGGGGTGGCGCTGATCCAGACGCTGGTGCCGGCAATGATCAAGCGTGAATTTCACCAGCGCGTGCCGGTGGCGATGGGCGTGTACTCGGCCTCGCTGATGGCCGGCGGCGGGCTGGCAGCGTTGCTCAGCCCCGTGGTGGCCACGCATTTCCAGCAGTGGCAGGCGGGGCTTGGCGTATGGCTGCTGCCCGCGCTGGGGGCGTTGCTGTTGTGGGCATGGTTGCCCCTGGGCGCGGCGAGAAATGCGCAAGTGGCACCGGTGTTCAAAGGGCTGCGTAATCGTCGCGCGTGGCTGCTGGCGCTGTATTTCGGTTTGGTCAATTGTGGCTATATGAGTCTGGTGGCCTGGCTGCCCGCGTACTATCAGCAACTGGGCTGGGACGTGCTGCCCAGCGGTTCGCTGCTGGCGTACATGACGATCTTCCAGGTGCTCGCCGCGCTGCTGATGCCGGTGCTCGCGCAACGTGGCAGCGACCGTCGCCCGCTGCTCGGCATCAGCCTGTCGGCGCAGGCCATCGGTTATCTGGGATTGATCCTCGCGCCGCAGACCCTGCCGCACCTGTGGGTAGCGCTGTGCGGCTTCGGCCTGGGCGCGTGTTTTGCCCTGAGCCTGCTGCTGACCCTCGACCACCACCGCGACCCGCGCCAGGCTGGGCAACTGGCCGCGTTCGTGCAGGGTGTGGGCTTTTTGATCAATGCGATTTCGCCGTGGCTGACCGGTTGGCTGCGCGAACTCACCGGCCATTTTGTCAGCGCCTGGATCGTGCTGACCGTGACGGTGCTGGCGATGCTGCTGGTGACGCGGCTGTTCAGCCCGGCGAGCTGTGCGGATGGACCTTTAACGTCCAACTGATCTTCCAGTGGCGAGCGGGCTCGCCATAATACCGTTCAGTTAAGGAAATTTTGATCGTTCCCACGCGTGGGAACGATCAAGAGGGCTCTTGTGGGCTTACTGTGGCGAGCGGGCTTGCCCCGCGTTGGGGTGCGAAGCGCCCCCAATCAAGCAAAACGCGGTGTACCTGATACGGCTCAGCGTCTGGTTTTGGGGCTGCTGCGCAGCCCAACGCAGGACAAGCCTGCTCGCCACAGGGAATCTGCGCTTAACTGAACGGCATTAGGGCTCGCCACACCTGCATTTCGGCAATAATTCTTTCAAGCGTGCGCAGTCGGCTCCAGCCGATTGGCCCGCGCAAACGTGCCGAAATCATTGAAGCGCACACCCATCTCGGCCATCACCTTATGCCCCACCTTGGCGGTCATCTGGCGGATGTAAAACGGCTCCTTCACTACAAAATGGTGAATCCCGTGGGTGCTGCCGAAATTGAAGCAGAACGCCTGCATCGGCCATAGCCACCAGGGGTTGAGCACCTGGGTCTGCTGGAGCACATTGCCCAGCTCCACATCGCCGTAGTAGTGCATGTTGGAGCTGACAAAGTGCAGGCAGAACGTGCGAAGCACGTTGGGACCGATGATCACCACAGCAGCAATGTCGATCACCTGCATCATCTGCAAGGTGCCGGCCGACCAGTCGATCGGCGCGCCCAACAGGCTGGCGATGCCATTGGCGGCATGGAAGCCGAGGAAGACATACCACGCGCCCCAATGCAGCAGCGCCAGCGGCGCGTAGACCCACACAACGCGCTTGAGGATCTTGAACTTGTGGCCCCAGGTGTTGGCGCGCAGCAGGCGGATCAACGCCGACATCAGGTTATCGCCCACCATCAGCAAACGCGCAAAGCCCCAAGGCTCGCCATTGGTGATGGCGCGCTCTTCCATATCGGCTTCGGTGCCGGAGAACTTGTGATGGTTGAGGTGCAGGTGCCGGCGTATCCACGGGTTGATGGTGCTCGGGCGCGCCAGCCACACCAGGCCCATCATCAGGTTGTGGGGCACACGCTGCTTGCGAAAGTACATGCTGTGGATCAGGTCATGTTCCAGCTCGTGGGTCAACGAGGCCAGAAACGCATTGAGCAGCAGGCACGCCCACCAGGCCATATACCCGGTGATATACAGCGCCGCCGAACCGATCATGCCCAGCAAAGCGAAGGCCAGGATGCCCGCGCCGAGGGCGTCCTGATGCGACAGCCAGGGGTGCTGCCGGCGCAGACGCACGCCTTCGGCCAGCACCACTTCACGGATATGCGCGGCACGCTGTTGCGCGTTCATCTGCCGGGGGCTTGCAGAAGTACCGTCCATGCTCCCATCCTCTGTTTATTGATGGATGTATCCTGACTCACGCGGTACGTCAGGGCATCAGCCCCACACGCCAACCTGTTGACCGCAAGCGCCAATCGCCATGACCGAACCCACGTCCCTCGCCAGTTGGACCCGCGCCCTGCGCAAGCAGCTCGATGCCCTGGGCCTCGACAGCGCCGCGCTGTGCATGCAGGCCGGGCTCGACCCGCAGCAGATGGACGACCCCAATGCGCGTTATCCGCTGTCGGCCACCACGCGCCTGTGGGCGCTGGCGGTGCAGGCCAGCGGTGACCCGGCGATTGGTTTGCGGGTGTCGCGGTTTGTCAGTCCCACCACGTTTCACGCGCTGGGTTACGCACTGGTGGCCAGCGGCAGTCTGCGTGAGGTGTTCGAGCGTATCGTGCGTTATCACCAGGTGGTCAGCGATGCGCTGAGCCTGGAGCTGACCCGTCACGGCGATCACTACAGCTTTCGTCTGCTGCAACCCGAAGGCAGCCCGGCACCGGCACCGGAAGCCATCGATGCGTTTGCGGCGATCTATGTGCGCACCTGCCGCAACCGTCTGGGCCGCGACTATGCGCCGTTGGCCGTGTACCTGCGCCGTGCCGAACCGGCCGATGCCGGCCCGTGGCACACGGTGTTCCGCGCACCCGTGTTTTTTGGCGCTGAGGAGGACCGTCTGGAGTTCGCCGCCCACGATTTCGACAGCCACCTGGACGACGCCAACCCGGAGCTGGCCGAACACAACGAAACCGTGCTAAAGCGCACCCTGGCGCAACTGCAACCGCTGACCTGGGAACGCAAGGTACGCGCCGCCATCGAGGCGCAGTTGCCCGACGGCGAGCCGGGCGCCGAGCGCATTGCCCAGGCGCTGCACTTGAGCCTGCGCAGCCTGCAGCGGCATCTGGCGGATGAGGGGTGTCGCTTTGATGCGCTGCTCAATGAATGCCGGGAGAATCTGGCGCTGCAGCATTTGCGCGATCCGCAGTGCTCATTGGCTGAGATCAGTCATCTGCTGGGGTTTGCCGACACCAGCAGTTTCAGCCGGGCGTTCAAGCGCTGGACGGGGATCACGCCGGGGCAGTTCAGGGATGGGTTGCGGTAGGGGGATGTGGGGTGTTTTTGGGGGCCTCATCGGGAGCAAGCCCCCTCCCACAGTGTGATCTGTGAACACATTCAAGTGGGGAGCAAGTTTTCCCCTGTTCAGCTTTGTGAATACAGTCAAATGTGGGAGGGGGCTTGCTCCCGATAGCCATGGCCCAGGCATTCACCGCCCGCGATCACGCCGCAACAGCTTCCTCACCCGCGCCACCAACGTCCTGGCCTCGAACGGTTTGAGCAGGTAGTCATCCTCATGCAACTCCAACCCGCGCAGGCGATCTTCGATCCCGCCCGGCGTGGTCAGGAACAGTACCGGCGTGTCGCCGCGCTGCCGAATGGCCTGTTGCAGCTTCCAGGCGTTCAGCCCGGGCAGCATCACATCCAGGATCACCAGGTCGTACACGGTGCTTTCCACAAACCGCTGCGCCGCCATGCCGTTGGCCGCGACTTCCACGCCGAAGCCCGCTTCGCTCAAGCCCTGGGCCATACGCTGCGCCAGCTCGGGCTGGTCTTCCACTAACAACACCTGCATGCCTTACCTCTGGGTTTGATTACAAACCTGTCATCAAATTGTGCGGCTTCTGACCACGTTCACTGGCTACCGTGACGGCCTGCTTTCTGGAGCCATCACCATGCATCGCACTGCCCTGTTCCTCAGCCTCGCCGTCTGCACCGCAGCCCTGGCGACGCCGCAACTGCCCCGCTACGCCACGCTGGATTTGCACACCGCGCGCCAACTGGCCGATGCGAGCCTCACCCATTGCAGCGCCGCGCTGACCGTACTCGACCGTGGCGGCAACCTGCTGCTGGGTCTGCGGGCGGACGGCGTCGGGCCGCACAACAGCCTCGCCAGCCAGCGCAAGGCGTACACCGCGTTGTCGACCAAAACGCCGACCCGGCTGTTTGCCGAACGGGCGCGCAACAACCCCGAAGCCGCCAACCTTAACAGCTTGCCCGAGTTGCTGTTGCTCGGTGGCGGCGTGCCGTTGTTCGCCGACGCTGAGCTGGTCGGCGCGCTGGGCGTTGCCGGTGCCGGCGGCGCAGCCCAGGACGAGTCCTGCGCACTACAGGCCGCCGAGCAACTGGGCCTGAAAACCTCCCTCTGATTCCAACTCCCTCAAAAGGACTTCTCGATGAAAACCCTCAGCATGACCCTCGCCGCCCTCAGCCTCAGCGGCCTGTGCACCCTGGCCCAGGCCGACGGCAACCCGTTGAGCGTACATGTGCTCAACCTGGAAAACGGCCTGCCGAGTGCCGGCGTGAACGTCACTCTGGAGCAGCACGTGGGCGATCAATGGCAATCGCTGTCTGCGGGCGTCACCAACCCGCAAGGGCGCATCGCCGAACTGTTCCCCGCCAACCGCAGCATGACGCCGGGTGAATACCGCGTGGTATTCAAGACTGGCGACTATTACAAAAAGGCCAACCGCGAGACGTTTTTCCCGGAAGTCCCGGTGATTTTCCAGGTCAAGCAGGCCGACCAGCATTACCACATCCCGCTGTTGCTGAGCCCTTACGGGTTCTCTACCTATCGCGGCTCGTAGGTTATGCTCAAGCATCCAACAGGAGGAACAACAATGAAAAGCCTCGTCGACCACCTCAGCCAATACGCCGCCTATCACCGTGACCCACGCAATATCGCCAGCCACTTCATCGGTATTCCGTTGATTGTGGTGGCGGTGGCCGTACTGCTGTCGCGCCCCGAATGGACAGTCGGCGGTCTGTGGATTTCACCCGCGGTGATCGTGGCGTTGTTTTCGGCGTGGTTTTACCTGCGCCTGGAACTGGCCCTGGGCGTGCTGATGACGGTGCTGATGGGCTTGTCGGTGTGGGCCGGGCACGCGCTGGCCGCGCAGAGCACGCTGGTGTGGCTGAGCAGCGGCATCGGTCTGTTCGTGGTGGGCTGGGTGATTCAGTTTGTCGGGCACTACTACGAAGGCCGCAAGCCCGCGTTTGTGGATGATGTGTCGGGGCTGATTGTGGGGCCGTTGTTCGTGGTGGCGGAGGCGGCGTTTTTGCTGGGGTTGCGACGCGAGCTGAAACAGCAGATCGAAGCGCGCTCCGGGCCAATGGCACGCCGTGATCTAAAACCGAGCGAAATCTGAATGTGGGAGCGGGCTTGCTCCCGATGGCAGTGGGTCAGCTGCTGAACAGGTGGCTGATACACCGCTATCGGGAGCAAGCCCCCTCCCACATTGGCCCGATTTTCACATTGGGTATGGCGGGGTTGTCAGGCTTTTTGCCAGACCTTGGGTTTGAAGAATAACGTCTCGCCACGGGCCAGGCCGGTGAGGCTGTCGTGGTCTTTCACCACTTCGGCTTCGATCAGCTCGCTCTGGCCTTCGACCTTCAACGTCACCCGCGTAGTCGCGCCCAGCGGGCGAATATCGCGCACCTCGGCCGCGTGGTGATCCTCCAGCTCATGGCGTGACAGCGACACCTCATGCGGGCGGAACAGCACGTGCTGGTCTTCGCCCAGGTGCAGGCGGTTGGAGTCACCAAGGAAGTGATACACAAAATCGCTGGCCGGATTTTCGTAGACTTCACCCGGTGAGCCGATCTGCTCGATCACGCCCTTGTTCATCACCACGATGCGGTCGGCGACTTCCATCGCCTCTTCCTGGTCGTGGGTCACGAACACCGAGGTCAGGTTGATGTCTTCGTGCAGGCGCGCCAGCCAGCGGCGCAGCTCTTTACGTACCTTGGCGTCGAGGGCGCCGAACGGCTCATCCAGCAGCAGCACCTTGGGCTCGACCGCCAACGCGCGCGCCAGGGCGATGCGCTGGCGCTGGCCGCCGGAGAGTTGTTCCGGGTAGCGATCCGACAGCCAATCGAGCTGCACCATGTTCAGCAGCTCGTGAACCTTGGCGGCGATCTGGCTTTCATTCGGGCGCTGGTTTTTCGGTTTCATGCGCAGGCCGAAGGCGACGTTGTCGAACACGGTCATGTGGCGGAACAGCGCGTAGTGCTGGAACACAAAGCCGACGTTGCGATCGCGCACATCGTGGCCGGAGACGTCTTCGCCGTGGAACACGATGCTGCCGTCATCCGGGGTTTCCAGCCCGGCAATGATGCGCAGCAAGGTGGTCTTGCCGCAGCCGGACGGGCCCAGCAACGCCACCAGCTCGCCACTCTGGATGTCCAGATTGATGCTGTTCAGGGCCTTGAAGGCGTTGAAGTTCTTGCTGACATTACGGACTTCGATCGACATGACTTATTCCTCACCGGCGCTGTTGCGCAGGCGGTTGATACGGTTCTCGCTCCACTGCTTGAGCAGCAGGATGAAGAGCGCCAGGATCAGCAACAGGCTGGCCACCGCAAACGCGGCAACGTGGTTGTATTCGTTGTAGAGAATCTCGACGTGCAGCGGCAGGGTGTTGGTGACACCGCGAATGTGCCCGGACACCACCGACACCGCGCCGAATTCGCCCATGGCCCGCGCAGTACACAGCACCACGCCGTAGATCAGGCCCCATTTGATGTTCGGCACGGTCACGTGCCAGAACATCTGCCAGCCATTGGCGCCGAGCAGGCGCGCGGCCTCCTCTTCCTGGGTGCCCTGCTCCTGCATCAGCGGGATCAGCTCACGGGCCACGAACGGCACCGTGACAAAAATGGTCGCCAGCACGATGCCGGGCAAGGCGAACACGATCTGAATATCGTGCTCCTGCAACCACGGCCCGAAGAAGCCCTGGGCGCCGAACATCAGCACGTAGACGAGGCCCGCGATCACCGGCGATACCGAGAACGGCAAGTCGATCAGCGTCACCAGGATGCTCTTGCCACGGAACGAGTACTTGCTCACGCACCAGGCCGCGCTGACGCCGAACACCACGTTGAGCGGCACCGAAATCGCCACGGCGATCACCGTGAGTTTCAGCGCCGACAGCGCGTCGGGTTCGAGGATGGCCGCGAAGAACGCGCCGAGGCCGTTCTTCAGGCCCTGGGACACCACGATAAACAGCGGCAACAGCAAAAACAGCGCAAACACCAGCCAGCCAAGGCCGATCAGGATACGCCGCGACACCGCGCTGCCACGCCGGGCCGCATTGGCCGAGGACGCGGCGGAAATAGACGATTGGGACATGTTCCGCGCCTCCTTATGGACGTTCGATGCGCCGCTGCAGCAAGTTGATCAGCAGCAGCAACACAAAGGAAACCACCAGCATCAGCACACCGATGGAGGTGGCACCGCGGTAGTCGTACTGGTCGAGCTTGACCATGATCAGCAGCGGCAGGATTTCGGTCTTCATCGGCATGTTGCCGGCGATGAAGATCACCGAACCGTACTCACCCACGCCTCGGGCAAACGCCAGCGCAAAGCCGGTAAGCCAGGCCGGCAGCAGCGCGGGCACGAGGATGTAGCGGAACACCTGCAGCGGCTTGGCGCCCAGGCAGGCGGCGGCTTCTTCGATCTCCCGGGGGATGTCGGCGAGTACCGGCTGCACCGTGCGCACCACGAAGGGCAGGGTGACGAAGGTCAGCGCCAGGGTGATGCCCAGGGGCGTGTAGGCGATCTTGAAGCCCAGGTCGGCAGCGAACTGCCCGACCAGGCCGGTCGGCGTGTACAGCGCGGTGAGCGCGATACCGGCCACGGCGGTGGGCAGGGCGAACGGCAAGTCGATCATCGCATCGATGATCTTGCGACCGGGGAAGGTGTAACGCACCAGCACCCAAGCCAGCAGCGTGCCGATCACACCGTTGATCAGCGCGGCGTAGAGCGCGGTGCTGAAGCTCAGTTTCAACGCCGCCAGCACGCGCGGAGCGGAGATGATGGCCCAGAACTGATCCCAGGTGAGTTGAGCGGCGTGGACGAACATCGCCGCCAGGGGGATGAGCACAATCAGGCTGAGGTACACCACGGTGTAGCCCAGCGTCAGCCCGAAGCCGGGTATGACGGGGGAGATACGACGCGACATGAGAGTCCTTGGTTAAAGGGTAGATACCACTGCAGGAATGAGTTTTTGTGGGAGCAGGCCGCATTCCACAGGGAGGCCGGTATGTTTATTGCGCCGTGTAGATCTGGTCGAACACGCCACCGTCGTTGAAGAATTTCGGTTGGGCAGTTTTCCAGCCGCCGAAGTCTTTGTCGATAGTCACCAGGTCCAGTTTGGGGAACTGCTTGGCGTATTGGGCGGCGACTTTTTCATCGCGTGGGCGGTAGAAGTTCTTCGCCGCAATCTCCTGACCAGCCGGGCTGTACAGGTGCTTGAGGTATTCGGTGGCGATCTCGGTGTTGCCCTTTTTCTCGGCGTTCTTGTCGACCACAGCCACCGGTGGTTCGGCGAGGATCGACAGGGACGGCACGACGATGTCGAACTTGTCGGCGCCGCCGTCTTCTTTCAGCGCCAGGAACGCTTCGTTTTCCCAGGCCAGCAACACGTCACCCTGACCGTTGTTGACGAAGGTGATGGTCGAGCCACGCGCCCCGGTGTCGAGGATCGGCACGTGTTTGAACAGTTCCTTCACGTATTCCTGGGCCTTGGCTTCGCTGCCACCGGCCTTGAGGCCATAGGCCCAGGCGGCGAGGAAGTTCCAGCGCGCACCGCCGGAGGTTTTCGGGTTCGGCGTGATCACCGACACGTCTTTCTTGATCAGGTCGCCCCAGTCCTTGATGCCCTTGGGATTGCCCTTGCGCACCAGGAACACGATGGTCGAGGTGTACGGCGTGCTCGCGTCCGGCAGGCGGGTCTGCCAGTTTTCCGGCAGGGTTTTGCCCAATTTTGCAATTTCGTCGATGTCGCCGGCCAGGGCCAGGGTCACCACGTCGGCGCGCAGGCCGTCGATCACAGCACGGCCCTGCTTGCCCGAACCGCCGTGGGATTGCTGGATCTTGACGGTGTCGCCGGGGTGGGACTGCTTCCAGAAGTTGGTGAACTCCGCGTTGTAGTCCTGGTACAGCTCACGGGTAGGGTCGTACGAGACGTTGAGCAACTCGTAGTCCTTGGCAACGGCGGAACCGGCAAACACGGCACTGGCCAGCGCGGCCAGGGCATAACGACGAATCGACGACATGGAAGCTCCTAGAATTCTGGGTGTTGGCTTTTTCTTATGGTTGCGGGTGTTGCGAATCGCCGTGGCTGCCTAGCTCGGTTTGTTACCCGGGTTCTGCAAACGGAATTTCTCTTTACGTTCGATCTGTACCACCTGTGCGTTGTGCACAGTGATTTCCACCGCGCCGAACCGCAGGTCGCGCAGCGCGCTCTGGATCTCACGCAAAATGGCTGCTTCGTCCTGGCCGTCGACGCTACGAAGAGATGCGCTCATGGTCTCGCTCCTGAAATGAATAGTGCCTGGCAGTCGCGGAACTGCTTGCGGCGTGGGAGCGATAGTAGATAAGCGCGGATATTCTTAAAAATACTATTTAAGAATGTTTATATAACTAAAAATTCAATTCGAACGAAGATGCAATTGTGGGAGGGGGCTTGCTTCCGATGGCGGCGGATCAGCTGATCAATGTGCCAACTGGTAAACCGCAATCGGGAGCAAGCCCCCTCCCACAGTCGACTGGGTTTCAAGTTCGAATCGCGCGGGAGTTTGACCATTCAATGTCTGTGGCCGGCTTGGGCTTTCCAAACCAGTACCCCTGCCCCATGTCGCATTCCTGGTCCAGCAGGAAGCGGGCCTGCTCCACCTGCTCGATGCCTTCGGCGTGCACCTGCATGCCCATGCTTTTGGCCAGGGCGATCACCACGCGTACGATGGCAACGTCATCTTCATCCTCCGGCAACCCGGCGACGAAACCCTGGTCGATCTTGAGTTTGTGCACCGGCAGGCGCTTGAGGCGCAGCAGGGAGGAATATCCGGTGCCGAAGTCATCGATGGCCAGGCGCAGACCCAGTTCGCGCAGACGGTGCAGCTGTTCCAGGGCCATGTCGGGGTCGTCCATTACCGCACTTTCGGTGACCTCCAACTCCAGGAAAGCCGGGTCCAGGCCGGTGTCGTGCAGCACCCGCGCCACGTGTTCGTACAGCTCGCGCCGGGCGAACAGCCGGCTGGAGACGTTGACCGCCATGAACCCCAGCGGCTTGCCCTCGGCCAGCCATCGGCACATCTGCCGACAGGCCTGGAGCATCACCCACCCGTCGATATCGGCAATCAGCCCGGTACGCTCGGCGATGGGGATGAATTCGCCGGGCGGCACCAGGCCGCGCTCCGGGTGTTGCCAGCGCACCAGCGCTTCGACACCGATCAGGCGGCCGTCCTGCAGGTTGTGCACCGGCTGGTAGTAGACGCGCAGTTCGTCGCGGTCGAGGGCGCGCCGCAACTCGCCGGCGATTTCCACCCGGCTTTGCGCGTGTGCGGTGAGCTCTTCGGTGTACAGCGCGAAGCCTTCGCGACCCGCGCTCTTGGCCTTGAACAGCGCCGAATCGGCGTTGCGCAGCAGTTGTTCGGCGCTCAGGGCATCGCCGGGGAACAGGCTGATGCCAATGCTGGCGCTGATAAACAGCTGGTTGCCATCGAACACGAACGGATCCTTCATCGCCGCGAGCATGCGGTGCGCCAGGGCTGCCGCCTGGGTCACCTGTGGACAGTTTTCCGCCAGCACGGCGAACTCATCCCCGCCCAGACGCGCCAGGGTCACGCCGGGGCCGAACAGGCCCGCCAGGCGCTCGCCCACGTGCTTGAGCAACTGGTCACCGACGTTGTGGCCAAGGCTGTCGTTGATGATCTTGAAGTGGTCCAGGTCTAGCAGCAGTAACGCACAGCCACGTTTGTGCACCTGCGCCGACGCCAGCGCCTGTTCGGCGCGGTCGCTGAACAGCAGGCGATTGGGCAGGTCGGTCAGCGGGTCGTGATGGGCCAGGTGCGCCAGTTCTTGCTCAGAGTCCTTGATGGCACTGATATCGGAAAACACCGCGACGTAATGGCTGACATGGCCGTCGTCGTCATGGATGACCCGGATGGTTTGCCACTGTGGATAAATCTCGCCGCTTTTGCGCCGGTTCCAGATTTCGCCGCTCCATTCACCCTCTAGTTCGAGGGTCTCGAACATCTGCCGGTAAAAATTCGACGAATGGCGCCCGGACTTGAACAGGCTCGGTTGCCGCCCCAGCACCTCTTCGCGGCGGTAGCCGGTGATGGTGATAAAGGCGCGATTGACATGCACGATCTGGCCCGCGCTATCGGTGACCAACACGCCTTCACGGGTGCAATCGAACACAGCGGCAGCCTGGCGCAGACGCTCGCGGTTTTCCTTCAAGGGGCGCAGCAGACGGTTGGTACGGGCAGCGCGGGCGCAGATCAGGCAGATCAGCAGCGCACTCAGCGCCACCCATATAGAGCCGCTCACCGGAAAACCGTACTGCAATGCCGGTGGTTCATCGAGAAAGTTGATCAATAAAAGGGGGCTGAACAGCAGCCACGCGATGGAAACCAACAGGTAGACCAGCCCCGTCAGCAGGGCACCTCGGTACGAAAACAGCATATGCCCAGTAATCCTTACCCAAAAAACAGCATCGCCCTACAAAGGTTACGGATTATAGAATAAGAAACATCCAGTCACTCCTATCTGAAAGGGTGTCTGGTTTTCTGTGTAGGCTTAGTGATAATGCGTGAGCTGTTCTTTTCTTTATCTGAGGGCCATACAGCCTATGTGGTACAACGGTTTTCTCGATCTGTCAGCCTGGCAACTGGTGGCAGTCACCCTGTTGATGACCCACGTGACCATTGTCGGGGTCACGGTTTATCTGCATCGCTATTCAGCCCATCGCTCCCTGGAGCTCAATGCCGGCCTGAAACACTTCTTCCGTCTCTGGCTGTGGCTGACCACGGCGCAGAACACCCGCGAGTGGACCGCCATCCACCGCAAGCACCACGCCAAGTGCGAAACCGTCGATGACCCGCACAGCCCGGTGATCAAGGGCCTGTCCACCGTCATGCGCAAGGGCGCCGAGCTGTACCGCGCCGAAGCGGAAAACCCGGAAACCCTGCGCATCTACGGCAAGAACTGCCCGGACGACTGGATCGAACGCAAGCTCTACACGCCCTACCCGCTGCTGGGCGTGGCGATCATGGGCGTGATCGACCTGCTGCTGTTCGGCACCATCGGCATTACCATCTGGGCGATCCAGATGATGTGGATTCCGTTCTGGGCCGCCGGCGTCATCAACGGTCTGGGTCACGCCGTGGGCTATCGCAACTTCGAATGCCGCGACGCCGCCACCAACCTTGTGCCATGGGGCATCATCGTTGGCGGCGAAGAGCTGCATAACAACCATCACACCTACCCCAACTCCGCCAAGCTGTCGGTGAAAAAGTGGGAGTTCGACATGGGCTGGGCCTGGATCAAGGTGTTCAGCTTCCTGCGTCTGGCCAAGGTGCAGCGGGTTGCGCCGATTGCCCATCGCGTCGAAGGCAAGGGCCATCTGGACATGGACACCGCCATGGCGATCCTCAACAACCGCTTCCAGATCATGGCCCAGTACCGCAAGCTGGTGATCGGCCCGCTGGTCAAGCAGGAGCTGGCGAGGGTCGACCATTCGGTGCGCCACCAATTCCATCGCGCCAAGCGCCTGCTGTCCCGTGAAACCAGCCTGCTGGACGATCGCCATCACCTGCGCATCCAGAGCCTGCTGGAACACAGCCAGGCCCTGAAAGTGATCTACGAGAAGCGTCTGGCGCTGCAACAGATCTGGCTCAAGACCAGCTCGAACGGTCATGACATGCTGGCGGCGATCAAGGAATGGGTGCACGAGGCCGAGGCCAGCGGTATCCAGTCGCTGCGCGATTTTGCCCACCAATTGAAAACCTACTCGCTGCGTCCCGCGACGGTCTGACGGTACCGTGGGAGGGTCCGCCCTCCCACTTATCCTGTTTCTGACGTCATTTTCCGGGCACCGACAATCCGTGCCGTTCATGGAACTTCGACGCATTTACCCTCTCTCAAAGAACACTTCGCCATCATGGTGGCCCCTTGTTGTGACCGCTGTTCCACCTTGCGGCGCGCCCAGAGAGAGTTGTGCCGATGGTTCACGAAAAGCCCCTTTCGCCTGACCTTCCAACCGCTGAACCGCCCCGCCCGGCGGCGGCTGCCACCCTGCTTGCGCTGATGCATGCGCAGGGTGAAGTCGAGCGTCTGAGTGAGCGCGAGAAGTTGCTGAGCTCACTGCTGGTGAGCGTGAATGCGGTGCTGTGGGCTGTCGACTGGGAAACACGTCGCGTGCTCTATGTGAGCCCGGCCTACGAGCGTGTTTTTGGAAGAGCGGCAAGCCTGCTGCTCGCCGACCACCGCGAATGGCGCAACAGCATTCACCCCGAAGACCTCGACTACGCCGAACAGAGCCTGTCCCGCGTGCTGACCACTGGCGCCGTGGAAGACCGTGAATACCGCATCATCACCGCCGACGGGCAAATTCGCTGGCTCTGCGACAAGTGCTACATCAATCAGCAGGCCGATCCCGATAAACCGCTGATCGTGGTGGGCATCGCCGAGGACATCACCGAAAAGAAGCAGTTGGAGCTGGAGTTGCACCGCCTGGCCACTACCGACGTACTGACCCAGAGCAGCAACCGCCGGCACTTTTTCGAATGCGCCAACCAGGCCTTCGACGTCGCTTGTGCCCAGGGCGCGCCGCTGGCGTTCCTGTTGCTGGACATCGATGACTTCAAGGACATCAACGACACGTACGGCCACCTGGAGGGCGATCAGGTGCTGCGGCGTATCGCCGAAAGCGGCCGAGGAGTATTGCGCCGTGGCGACCTGTTCGGACGCATTGGCGGCGAAGAGTTCGCCGCCGTGCTGCCTGGTTGCGCACCGGAGATGGCGCTGCAGGTGGCGCAGCGCCTGGGCAGAGAGATCCAGGCGCTGAGCTTCAGTTATGACGGCCGCGCTTTCAACGTGACGGTCAGCCAGGGCCTGGCGAGCCTGCGCGCAAGCGACTCGACCCTCGACAGCCTGTTCGCCCGCGCCGACGCGGCCATGTACGAGGCCAAGCGCCTGGGCAAAAACCGCGTGATCGCCGACTGATGTGATGCCAGGCACAAAATAAATGTGGGAGGGGGCTTGCTCCCGATAGCGGTCTATCAGCCAACAAATAGAGGGCTGACACACCGCTATCGGGAGCAAGCCCCCTCCCACAAGGGTTCATCTGTGTAATCAGATGCTTAGAGCTCGGAGAAACACTCTTCGATGATCGCCAGGCCCTTGTCCAGTTGCTCGTCCGGCGAGGTCAGCGGTACCAGCACGCGCAACACGTTGCCGTAGGTGCCGCAGGACAGCAGGATCAAGCCCTTGTCCCGCGCCTTGGCCACCACGGCGGCGACCGCTGCAGCGTTCGGCTTGTGGCTGTCGCCGTCTTCGAACAGTTCCAGCGCGATCATCGCGCCCAGGGCGCGCACTTCACCGATCACCGGGTACTTGGCCTGAATCGCCTTGAGGCCGGTCACCAAACGCTCACCCACCGCTTTGCAACGGTCCAGCAGGTGCTCTTCCTCGAACACGTCCATTACCGCCAGCGCAGCCGCGCAGGCAATCGGGCTGCCGGCGTAGGTGCCGCCCAAACCGCCCGGGGCGATGGCGTCCATGTATTCAGCCTTGCCGCACACACCGGCCAGCGGGAAACCGCCGGCGATGGACTTGGCGAAGGTGGTCAGGTCGGCGGCAACGCCCATCTGTTCCATGGCAAAGAAGGTACCGGTACGGCCAGCGCCGGTTTGCACTTCGTCGGCGATCAGCAGGATGCCGTGCTTGTCGCACAGTTCGCGCAGGCGCTTCATGAAGGACTTGGGCGCAACATAGAAACCGCCCTCGCCCTGCACCGGCTCGATGATGATGGCGGCGATATCACGCGGCTCGGCATCGTTCTTGAAGATGCGCTCGATGCTGGCGATGGCGTCGTCGTCGCTCACACCGTGCAGTTCGTTCGGGAACAACGCGCGGAACACGCCGCCGGGCATCAGGCCCATACCGGCCGAGTACGGCACGACTTTGCCGGTGAGGCCCAGGGTCATCATGGTGCGGCCGTGGTAAGCACCGGTGAAGGCGATCACGCCGGCACGGCCGGTGGCGGCGCGGGCGATCTTCACGGCGTTCTCAACGGCTTCGGAACCGGTAGTGACCAACAGGGTTTTCTTGGCGAAATCCCCCGGCACCTTGGCGTTGATTTTTTCACACAGCTCCACGTACGGCTCGTACGCCAATACCTGGAAGCAGGTGTGCGTCAGCTTGTTCAGTTGCTCGGTCACAGCGGCGATGATTTTCGGGTGCACGTGGCCGGTGTTCAGCACGGCGATACCGCCGGCGAAGTCGATGAACTCGCGACCTTCAACGTCGGTCACGGTGGCATTCTTCGCGGACTCGGCGAAGATCGGGTGAATCTGGCCAACACCGCGCGGTACAGCGGCTTCGCGGCGTTTCATCAGGGAAGCGTTGGTCTTGCTCATAAAGTCCTCATTCGCCACTCATCGGGTGGCGCTGTGCAAGGAAATACGTGGCGGGGAAGCCACTGCGGCAGCATGCGATGATCGACTGCCACAGCGTTCCCGGCCACTGCGAATAACGGTGTGAAACACGCAAAGAGTCAGCGCTCTCGTGCCCTTTGCGTTTACTGCAATGCCAAACCGGGGCTTAGATGCCCAGGCAGAGGTATTTGATTTCCAGGTAATCCTCGATCCCGTACTTGGAGCCTTCACGGCCCAGGCCCGACGCCTTGATGCCGCCGAACGGCGCCACTTCGTTGGAGATCAACCCGGTGTTGACGCCGACCATGCCGTATTCCAGCGCTTCAGCCACGCGGAACACACGGCCCAGGTCGCGGGCATAGAAGTAGGACGCCAGGCCGAACTCGGTGTCGTTGGACATCGCGATCACTTCGGCTTCGTCTTTGAAGCGGAACAGCGGCGCCAGCGGGCCGAAGGTTTCTTCCTTCGCCACGGCGGCATTCTTCGGCACATCGACCAGAATGGTTGGCTCGAAGAAGTTGCCTTCCATCGCCTTGCCACCGGCCAACAGCTTCGCGCCTTTGCTCAGGGCATCAGCGATGTGTTCCTTGACCTTGGCCACGGCTTTTTCGTCGATCAGCGGGCCGGTGGTAGTGCCGTCTTCCAGACCGTTGCCGATCTTCAATTTGGCCACGGCCACTTTAAGTTTTTCGGCGAACGCGTCGTACACCGAATCCTGAATGTACAGGCGGTTGGCACAGACACAGGTCTGCCCATTGTTGCGGTACTTGGAGATGATCGCGCCTTCGACGGCCTTATCCAGGTCAGCGTCATCGAACACGATAAACGGTGCGTTGCCGCCCAGCTCCAGGGACACTTTCTTGATGTCCTTGGCGCATTCGGCCATCAGCTGGCGACCGATTTCGGTGGAGCCGGTGAACGACAATTTACGCACGATCGGGTTGCTGGTCAGCTCACCGCCGATGTCGCCGGCGCTGCCGGTGACCACACTCAGCACACCGTTCGGGATACCGGCACGGTGCGCCAGCTCAACCAGAGCCAGGGCCGAGAACGGCGTTTGCGACGCCGGCTTGATCACCATGGTGCAACCGGCGGCCAGGGCCGGGCCGGCTTTACGGGTGATCATCGCGGCCGGGAAGTTCCACGGGGTAATGGCAGCGGTTACGCCGATAGGCTGCTTGATCACGATCAGGCGCTTGTCGGGCTGGTGGCCGGGAATCACATCGCCATAGATGCGCTTGGCCTCTTCGGCAAACCACTCGATAAAAGACGCGGCGTAAACGATCTCGCCCTTGGCCTCGGCCAGCGGCTTGCCCTGCTCCAGGGTCATCAGGCGAGCGAGGTCGTCCTGATTTTCGATCAGCAGCTCGAACCAGCGGCGCAGCTTGTTCGCGCGCTCCTTGGCGGTAAGGGCACGCCAGGCCGGCAGCGCCTTGTCGGCGGCCTCGATGGCACGGCGGGTTTCCGCGGCGCCCATCTTCGGCACGGTGCCGAGAATCTCGCCCGTGGCCGGGTTATTGACCTTGATGGTTTGACCGTTGTCCGCGTCGACCCAAGCCCCATCGATAAAGGCTTGCTGGCGGAACAACTGGGTATCTTTGAGCTGCATGTCGGCTTTCCTTAACAGCACCGCGCGCACGCGGAGCGAATTAGAGTTGTAGAAAGGCGCCTTGTGGGCTGCCGTCAGGGAAATCAGCCCCAGCGCGCAACGTGAGTGAAACGGCGCACGGGAGACAGAGCGTTTGAAATCTCAAACGAATCCTAGGAGCAATGGGGGTACAGGGCAATAGTCTGTTCGAAAAAAAGAACGAAAAGCACCCGCGTGTCCGGTGAGTCTGATCAGCGTGTGAGAACAGCGTTCCACCCCATCGACCACCGGCCCCCGCCGCAGAGCCCTGGCGGGAGGGTTTCCTACGATCCAGCGGCCAAACCCAGCATGGACGCCCAAGGTCGACATGGGTATGATGGCGCCCGCACAAGCATCCGTAGCTCAGCTGGATAGAGTACTGCCCTCCGAAGGCAGGGGTCGTGGGTTCGAATCCCGCCGGGTGCACCAGATATAGATGAAGAAGCCCCAGGTCGAAAGGTCTGGGGCTTTTTTGTGGGTGCTATCCCAGTACTCAAAGAAAGGTCGCAACTCCTGGGTGATTAGAGCCGTACGCAGGCCACCCTTGAGACCCGGTCGTCGCAAGCGCATTGCTTGTTCCGCTAGAACCCGCCCGTTAAACGCTTAATTTGTTGCAGGTTAGCGCTTGACATACGCCACCTTATTGTCGTTTGGTGCGATGCTGATTTATTGAAGATTCAGGTAGTTATATGCTGATTATTTTCTCGCTAATAAGCGCTGTGATTTTGGCGCTCGCAGCAAAAGGCGCTGCCTCGTTAATAAATGAAAAGTATGATCGCAACATTCAAGGCAAGCATTTGCACATGGTTGTTCTGCCATTAATAATCGCTTTCGTTATTTTCTTAGCCCCAAAACTTACAATTTATCTTGGTGGTTATTAATTTCTGCTGCCTGAAATACAAGAATCAAGAGTCCCTCACAAAGTCGCATTTTTCATAACGCCTCGCTCACCGCCAGGCGATTCAACGCCCTCGCAACCCCTCCAACAACCCCGGCAAATCCTCCTGCGGAAACCGCTCATGCAACGCCAGCAGCTTCTCATCCGCCGCTCTGCTTGCTCCCGCCTCACGTAGCGCGACAATCTCGCGCAACCCCTCCTCCAACGTAGGCCCCGCCACCGGCGCGTGCTTGCTGAGCTGTCGGACTGCAGATTGACCCACCATTGCACTCTCATCCCTAGGCGCCATCGCAATCCGAGCCATCGGTGCCTGCACAGAAAACGTCGCAGTGGATATCTCGTTATGCGCCACCGGCTCACGCATCACCACCCCCACCATCAACGCCAGCCCGGCCACGGTGGCGAATGCCATTTGCCAGCGCGGTTGTTTACAGACGTTGCGCCAGCGTTGCCACACGCTCATCTGCGGCGTTGGGGCCTCACGTCGGGCGGTGTCGAGGAGGAAGGCGTCGAGGGCTGCAGGCGGTTCGCCCGGGCTGTGTTGGCGATAGTGCTGCAGCGTGTCATCGGGATCCGGTGTGGCGCGTTTGTCGGTCATGCGGTGATCTCCTCGGCCAGCAGGCGGCGCAGTTTCTGCTGGGCGTAGCGCAGGCGGCTTTTGACGGTTTCCAGCGGGGCGTTGGTGAGGGCGGCGATTTGCGGTACGTCGAGGTCGCCGTGCAGGCGCAGCAGGAAGACTTCGCGCTGGTCGTCGGGCAGGCCTTGCAGGGCGGCGTCGAGGCGGGCCTGGTCGCGGCTCAGGCTCAGTTGCTGCTCGGGGCCGGCGTCATGGTCGGGCTGGGCGTGCAGTTGTTCGTCGTAGCTGTCGTGCAGTGGGCTGTGGATGCCGTGCTTGCGCCAATGATCGATCAGGCGGTTGCGGGCAATCTGGAACAGCCAGGTGCGAAAACTCGCGCGGCCCTGTGGCTGGGTGGTGCTGCGGATCAGGCTCAGCCAGGTTTCCTGATAGATCTCTTCGGCCAGTTCGGCCTTGTTGCACAGGGCCACGAGAAATCGGTAGAGGCCCTGGCGGTGACGTGCGTAGAGCGCTTCGAACGCAGCGGCGTCACCGGTTCGATAGCGGACCAGCAGCGATTCGTCGCTGGGTGAGGCAGCCGGGGTGGGCATGTGAGGGGCGGGCTCCTGTTGGTCGCGGCGTGTCAGTCAGACAATTCAGTGAATGGCATACCGCTATCGGGCGCAAGCCCCCTCCCACACTGGATTGTGGAGGGCCGGGGTATTGGCTTAAACGAGTGTGTGAATGATTCACTCACTTGGGTGAGACGTAGCAATTCACCCGGTAGGTTCATTCGCCGGTCAATCTGGATAGATTCCACGGACTGGGCGGCACGGCCAGCAGCGACGGGGTCGAGGGTTGAATTTGAATATTGCATAAACACTTTGCCCTCTGTCCAACCGTCCAAAAAAGTCTTGTTCGGACACATAACCACCTTTGGAAACTCTTTCCCGGGCTGGCAGTTTTACCCCCTGCACAGGGAGTCTGCGGCGTCGTTCAAGTAAGGAAAGGTGACAGCACCCAGCGGAAAATACCATCGTGAGAATACATTTCAGCGCGCCCTTTTATGCCTATCAACCGTACGTTCAACCCGCTCTGCGACCTTTCAATCGGTGGCTTGGAACACTCTTTCGGCCATTTATGCAGCCGTTTATTCCGCACCGCTATGTGCGCAAGCCGCCACTGCCTTATGTGCAGCCGAATCACCGCCCGCACCCTCCAACCAACAGTACTCACAACGCCAACTACGACCAGACCCTGCGCCGGGACGATCCGCACGCGGCCAGGATCCACAAGCGCTCGCTCGACAAGCAGCAAGCCGTTGAGCAACTCACCCGGAAAACGGAAAAGTGGGATGACCGGGATCGGAACGGCAAGACTGAAATTGCCTATACCTTCAACACCCATGCGCGACGGTTCAACGAAGCTCAAAAGCAGGACGCCCGGCGCTCCATGCAATCCTGGAGTGATGTCGCCAACCTGGAGTTCACTCAGAGCGATTGCCAGACAGAAGGTCGATTGAGCTTCGGCATTTCCAGACACGTCGGCACTGCAGTGGGCTTTTTCCCCGGGCACTTCTGGAACAGCGGCAATACGCTTTACAACCCACGCCGAGTGACACGCCACGATCTAACACACGAAATTGGTCACACCTTAGGGCTGACTCATCCGGGTCATTACGACGGTTGGAGCGGGGCAAAGGCGCCTCGCCACGTACAGGACTCCAGAGCTCATAGCGTCATGAGTTACTTCGGCGCCGAACACTGCGGCAAACAGCTTGGAGAAAAGCCGAAAGCACCAATGATGGACGACATCAGCGCCGTGCAAAAAAGGTACGGGGCCAATCATCACATTCGTCGGGAAGACAACACCTACGGCTTCAATTCCAATAGCGGCAGGGATTACTACTCCCTTCGAAATTACCGGGACAGCGCCGCGTTCTGCGTCTGGGACGGCGGGGGCAACGACACGCTGGATGTCTCGGGTTACGGCAACGACCAGGTCATCAACCTCAGGGCGGGTTCGTTCTCCGATGTGGGGGGCTTGCGAGGCAATATATCCATCGCGCGCGACTGCACCATTGAAAATGCCGTCGGTGGTTCCGGCCATGACACCTTGATCGGTAACGACGCTGCTAACCGGCTCACGGGCCGGAGCGGTGCGGACCGGCTGCGCGGCGGCCGAGGCGCCGATACGTTTGTCTATGAACGCGCCAGCGATTCCACGCCTGAGTCACCGGATGAAATCATGGACCTCACTACCGGCGTCGACAAAATGGACCTGCGCAGCCTCGAGAACGAGGCCAATACACACCTCAAACTCGTCACTGCCTTCACCGGGCGCGCCGGCGAAACCATCGTCAGTTTCGACCCGGCTATCCATCGCTATTTCGTCGCCATTGACCTGACCGGCACAGGCAAGCCAGGGTTCCGGGTGAACAGCACGCAATTGATCAAGCCCAAGGACATCCTGGTGAACTGAACAGCAAAAGCCTGCGCTGACCGGGCGGCCAGGCAGGGCTTTTAAAACACGTCAGTCGGTGCCGTATTTCGGATTACGCGGGCCGTACAGAATGCCGGTGCGTTGCCCTGCCGACAGCAGGCGAGCGCTGGTAATCCCGGCAATCGGGTGCGCCGCATCGGTGGAGCTGTTGATCACCTGCTTGACCGCCGCCGTGATCAGCATGCCCACCAGGCCGCCGCCGTTGTTGTTGCCTTCCTCGCTGGACGCACGCGCCGCGCCGGTCCACAGGGTGGTGCCGGTACGCAGGTCGACCAGTTTGGCCGAAGCCGTCACGGAGGTGTCGCTGGAGATCAGCATGTACTTGGTGCCGTACTCGCTGACCGTGATGTACAGCGCTGCGTCGGCACCAAAGATGTCATGCAGTTTGGTGGGCGGCACGGCCTGGATATCGTTGGCGGTGGTCAGGCCGTTCTGGCGGAAGGTTTCGTCCACCAGCGCGATCGGCAACACGTAGTAGCCGGCTTCGGCCAACGGGTAGGTCACCTGCGACACCAGGCTGTAGGAGGCCTGCACTTCTGGCGACTCATTGATCGGCGGCAGCACCAGGATCGACTTGGGCCGCGCCTGTTTGTAGGCCGTGTAATCAATGGTCTTGGGCGCCGCGCAACCGCCGAGCAAAGCCAGGGCCAGCAAGGCGCCGGTGAGTTTCAAGAGGTTCATTTGAGGGCGACTCCGGCCTTGGCGTTTTTCAGCAGAAAGTCCATGTAAGCGGCGGACTCAGGGAACAAGGCCTTCTCGGTACGCAGCTCCTGCACCATCTGGTCATCCTTGCCCATGCTCATGTACAGCATGCCCAAATGCGCGTGGTAACCCGGCGGCGCCTTGCGGCCACTGGCGTTGATCTTCTGCAGATCGCGCTCGAGTGCCTCGACTTGCGCCTCCTTGGGCTCGCCCTTGAAGTACTCGTAAACCTGCGGCTGATAGCTTTCCCATTGATACAGGGGCTGGGGCGCCGTCTGGCACCCGGCGACCGCTGCGATTGCTGTCAGCATCAACGCCAACTTCACTGCCTTGCTCATCCGTGTACTGCTCCTTGTGGTGTGGCTGATCAGTTGCGCGGGTTCCAGGCGCCGGCGTTGATGCCGTCGACCAGGCGGTTGATCGCTTCGCGCATGGCCAGGTCCAGCACCTTGCCATTGAGGGTGGAGTCGTAGCTGGCGGTGCCGCCGAAGCCGATCACTTCACGATTGGACAGCGCGTACTCACCGGCGCCCTGGGTGGAATACACCACTTCGGACGTGCTGATGTTGACGATATTCAGAGCGACTTTGGCGTAGGCCACCTGGGTTTTGCCACGGCCAAGAATGCCGAACAGTTGGCGGTCGCCGGTCTCTTTGCGACCGAACTCGGTTACATCGCCGGTCACTACGTAGTCGGCGCCCTTGAGCTTCTGCACAGTGCCTTTGATCGCGGCTTCCTGGGAGATTTCGCCCATGTTGTCGCGGTCCAGCACGTTGAAGCGGTTGGTCTGCTGCAGGTGGGTGATGAGGATGGTCTTGGCCTGGCCACCGAGGCGGTCGACGCCATCGGAGAAAATGCCGCGCATGTAGCTGGAGCGGTTATCGAACTTGCCCACAGCAATCGGCACGCGCACGCCGGAATAGGCGATCTTGGCGCTGGCGACCTGCTCCACCGGCATCGCGCGGTTGCTCTCGGTGGCGCAACCGGCCACGGTCAACAGCGCTGCGGCGGTGAGGCCAGACAGCAGGATTTTGGAGAGTGTCTTCACGTGTTGCTCCTGAAATGGAAAATCGGCAGAGCTGAGGCCTGCGGCGATTCCGGGAGGAGTAACACGTGCGTCTGCATTCGTCCCTGAACCTGTAGTGCCGCAACGGCTGGCGCATTTTACGGAGTTAAGGGGGGTTCTCAAGTTGTTTCGCGCGGATATGTGAACCCTGCAGAACATGAAGATCCACTAGGCTTACTTGAGCTCCTTCACCAGATACTGGCCGGAGATCTGCGTGATCCCAGTCAGCGCCCGGCGCAAGGCCTCGGGGTCGGTGCGGTAGGTCAGCGGCGTGTAGCCATACACATTCTGGCCATTGAACGGCGTGATCGTCTCAAACGTGCGCCAGATCATCTGGTCGCCACGGTCCATCTGCGCAATCACCGAAATGGTCGGGTAGATCACGCTGCTGAACCCCTGGGTCAGGCGAAACCCCCACTCGGTCACCGTCAGCTGAATCTGCGCGTCGGCGGGCTCATCGTCACCCACCACCTTGAGCGTTGACGTCTTGCCCAACGCATCGACAAAGCCCTGCTTGAGCAATACACCCACGTCGATGTTTTCGGCGTCCATCACCGTCAATATCGCTGCCGGCGTCGACATTTCAGCCAACTGCCCAAGCTTCATGCCGGCGGCAAACCCGGCACCGCTCAACGCCGCGGTCCCCACCTTCGACGCCCCGCTCGCCATGCCCACGCCGGCACCCAGCCCGGCTCCCAGCGCCGCGCCCCAGGCCTGTTCACGACCGAAATACACCATGTTCTTGCCCCACTTCACGGGCAGCACTTTCACCGTTTTGACCTGCGCGCGATTTTCCGGTGTGAGCGGATGGCTGACGCAGCCGCCGAGGATGAGGGTGGTGAGGAGAATGAGGAGAAGGTTTTTCACGGCAGTCCCTTGGTGTTTTGGGATAAGAAGATGAAAAGCGGCCGGGCTCAGGTCCCGGCTGCTTCAAGCGCGCTCAGATCACTTGCTTTCTTTTATGACGGTACCCAGGGATGCATCCTTGACCAGATAACGACCTTCCAGATCGCTCAGCGACTTGAGGCCGTTGCGCGCCACGGCGAAGCCCATTTCGACTTCCTGCTTAAGGTAAACAACCTCACCCGCCTTCACGCTGATCTGCAAGTCAGCCCAGTTCTCGGCTTTGGAACTGATCACATGCTTGCCCGGCGTCACGAAGAAATAAATGTATTGATTACCCCGGTTGTAACCCATCTCCGAAGCAGCTTCCTTGTCATCCAGGAATACATTGAACCGTACCAACATCCCAACGTTGCTTGGACGCACCACATACACCAGGCCTTTGTCGGCGACGGCAGCCTTGGGCAACGAATAGTTCGCCACATCAGCCTGCATTTTCTCGACGGAAGGCGTCGAGGAACAGCCAAACAGCGTGACCAGAGACAACACAACAGCAGCTTTGCCGAACAGCTTGATCATGTACTTCTTCCTTGTGTGCAGCGGTAAAACGGAATTGGGAGCGCCAGCGATTACCGGCGTGGCGGGGTGATGCGTTTAGTCATCGCCAGTGTGTCGGCAATGAAGGCGAAGACATTAGTAACCGCTCGATAAACACACCCAGCCAACGGCGAACAGCGCGTTAAGTGGTGAGAGATTCGCAGTCCACGGCGGCGAGAATTCGTCATCCTCGTGAGTACGTGTAGGCCGTCGATGGACTTTCGGAAGTAGACCGGCTTGGGTGGAAGTGGACTTTTCGATGTTGGAGTCGGTTCGCGTCATGGCGGATGGGCTCTTGGAAAATCGGGAACACATCTTCCGGTATCAATTGAGTGCTTTGAATGTGGGGCTCATGGAGCGCTTACAAAAGTTTTGTCCTTGAAGCCAGGCGACCGTACAAAGCCCAGTTCATTGGCATGGAAACGATCGAGCGTCGCTGGTAAATATTGGCTTAAAGTGTCGGCCGGCTCTGTGCCCCATGCTATATGGAAGAGTATTTGCCGCACGGTTAACGGAACCGGCGTTATTAGTCCTCAATGTAAAAATTTACTCAACCCATTACAAAATCATCCAAATAGGCTCTTAATATATCTTTAGACATAACAGTTTCATCCTCCCTATTTAGGGTAAGAATAAACTCCTTCTTCTCAGGAGATAAAATCTCTACTATATCGCCCTTATAGTTTTCCAACTCGATAAAGCCATTAGAAACGCCTTCCAAATTGTCAACCTCTAGAAGCAGAGCCGAATAGTTGACCAAAACTCGCGCTTCGTTGGTGCCTGCGCCAGTTTTGGGATTATCAAAATAAACTTTAACTTTAGGACAAACGGTACGCTTCCAATCGAGAACGGGTACAAAGTGTACGCGCATATCCATAAATTCTTCGGCACTCTCCTCGCCAGAAAATTCACAGCGAAAAATAGGAACACACAAATACAGATCATTTCGATCTATACCTGTATCTTTCATATGCCCATGATAGTTTTGCGGAAAGAGTATTACATGAGTAAATAAACTTGAAGAGCGCTTACCAGCGGAAATCGAAAAAACGATTGGCTTACCTGTTGAAGAAAAAACAGGAACCGAGTCAAAAACAATCCTAGCCAAAGCGTCGTCGACAAAGTCCTGAGAGATGACAAGTAACTTGACGCCTTCTGCTCGTGACTTTAGCCAATAATTAATAACATAGGTTTTGGTTTCGTCCTGAAAAAAGAACATGTCAGACTCTTTCTTTACTACTTCGCCATACTCATCCTTAAGCAAGTTTTCGATATTCATAAAACCTCCATGAGTCACAACTCAAACAGTACTTACCTATATCTTATACCATCATGCATCACCTTCGCGCCATCAGAACTATTAGCGGCGCAAAGCCTTTATCTTCATGTACCGTTAACATTTTCCCGACATATTTTCCTTTATTTTTTATACAAGATACCCATGACCAAGGGGCGGCAGGAGCTTTCAATAAAATCAACTATAACTCTTAATAGATATTAATCGCTGTGTGATCAAGTGAAGCTTACGGACGCTCTGCTGCTATCGAGCGCGTTTATCTGCTGCTCTGAAAAAAGATCGTCAAATGCATCCCCCAAACTCTTCTATGAAAGCCAGTTACCACCATGCCACCGATCAAGTTACTGATGCAGGTGATCTGCATGAGCAACGGCTGCAGGTGTTCATCGTGATGCAGAAAAATTAATTGCAGTTGATGAACCGGTTGCCCCTGCTGTCGCCAGCGAAACTCCACCCGACGCGCGTCAACTCCCGCGACCTCGGTAGGGGTTACAGGCTCGATCCACTCAAGATGCGTCAGTGACTTTTTAAGTTCTCCGAGAAGTTGCTGCGCAACGGTTTCAAGATCAGCGTTGCGCTCAACCTGAGAGCGGCCCACCACGAGCGAGAGGGCTGAGACCGATGTCGTGTATAGGTCGCACATAAGATTTTGGAAGCTGGCAGCTCAACAAACTCATAAGAATCACGCACTGCCTATATCAGTTGTACCGAACTAAAGCACTTGCCGAACTGCATCAGTCAGATACCATTGCCAAAATTTTCGGCGTGACTCAGGGTCACCGTTTTCTGCCAGACCTCCGGCGAACGCTGATGCCACCAGATAACTAGGCTCAAACGCTGCGGGATCTAGATCCCGATCACTTCGTCGATCTGCTGGGTCAAAATCATATTCGCTTGCTGCTGTGATCACAGTATTCGCAGCTGCATGCCCAACAAACATCGCAGGATATTCATTAAATGAATAACTTTGATCCTCAACTACCGCCACATAAAATTCATCCCGCACACTCATAGCTTTTTCTTCGGGAATTACTCCATTTGCCAGAGCGAGAGCCATCGACAATATACTGGACAGCTCTTCAACATCCCCAAATTTTTTAACCCAAAAAGATGAACCATATTCTACGCAAATAACATCGAGCTTTGTAAGAGTGAGGCGCCGCTCTTCTTCAGATTGATCCTCGGTGATCGTCTCCCAAAGAAGCTTTCTTAATGGTAACAGTAACTCCCCGGATGCAGCCGCCGTTACCTCACTCAACAAAGCTTTAATCAGTGCTAAAGACTTCTCGTTCATTCTGACCTCAATATTGTTTCAACGGTACCATCAGGTTTAAAAATTCGAATGGCTTTGGGATCGGCAACCGTCTGTTCTGCATTTTTAAATTGCGCGAGCTTTGAAAAACAACCTTGACAATCATTACACATATGCTTGGATACGCCTATTGGATGATCTGGGCTAGCTAAAGACATTTGCTTTTCTGCGTGAGACGAAAAATGCTGACCTTCATAATCTCTATCATATGGATGAGGCTTTACCTCGTGACCAATTTCTAGAGACTTAGCTTTCACTTGTTCTGCAGAAACCCTTTCATATCCTTGTGGCTTTTTATCCCCCCATCCACTTAAGGTTTTTTTATCATTGGAGGAAACGGTTTTTACCTTATATTCTTTACCCTGTGGTAGTTCTGCTTTTGCTTGAGACGCACGACCTAATGCGGCGTCTGACTCAGCAATGTTAGAAACCCTAGTTGCACCTTTCGGAACAATCTTCAAATTCCCAAAATTCGACCCCAACCCCTGGACCTTAACCTCATACCGCGCATCAAACCACTTCCCGCCCTTACCACCCAACCCGCCCCCCAGCAGCGCACCGCCAAAGGCCATCAACTTCTGACCATCAGAGCCTTCACCAAACAGCTTGCCGCCTGCCCAGTTCCCTCCAAGGCCACCTGCAATACCGCCCACCAGCCCGGCAATCACAACGACCGGGCTGGCCAGCACAAAGGCGCTGCCCAAACCCACCACCAACACTGCCCGCTCCAGCCAACCCGGCACCTCTGGGCTAATGATGTCTGTTGTTTCGGTGCCGCCCCCGATAAACACGTTGCCGGATCCAGCGCTGATCTTGGCATCACACACCGTTCTGTCACCCACGCGAGCCGCGGGCAGGCCGTTGATGTAAACCGAATTACTGCCCTGAGCCAGAGTCTGCGGTGTGGAAGCATGGTTATCACATACGGAGGTATCCACATGCGCTCTGGCCGCGCGCTTGCCATTGGTAAAGACATTCTCGGACCCAGTCTTGATGTGCCCGGTAGATTCGCTTTAAAAAAGTAGTTTTATAGTCTTCAGACGTGGCTTTCACGTACTGGAAACAGGTGGCTGCAGCTATCTCACAATCACACTCAAATATGAGTTACTAAAGAACAGGCCAGTATCTGCCGCCAATATTTATGACAGCATTAGCTATCAAGCTGACGTTCAACTTCTTCGTCTGCGGTATTCAATATGTTGGCTACAACCTCAGCGCTAATTTCCCAAGTGCCAACACTTGAACTACCCTCATATTGCTCTCCATAAGGAAGCTCATAAAACTTCGCCACCAGGCTATTCTCTTTTATTACCTTCAGAACAGAACGTATCGCCTGAGCATTAGCTTGATAATCCCCCTCAAATATTTCCACTTCCAATATAGGTAGTCCCGCAGCCCAAGTATCCTTTATAGACTGTATAGAGATCCCGAGCGCGCGGTGCAGCTTCACAACCGCTTGAGTGCTCACAGAGTTAAAATCTAAAATTATTGCTATAACAGACATTAGAATTCCTCCGGATATTTAAAGTTAACAGGCTCTCCAAACGAATCATTTCTCCAACTGCCCCCATGCCATCTCTCAAAGTGCTCCGTTCGAGTAGCAGGATAAATATTTTTCGGATCGCTAGCAAGTTGCGGATGATCCAACGCATTGTATTTATGATGACCTTGAATAGATTCACCATTATATTTTGGTGTTTTACCAGATAAAATATCTGCTTTTTGTTCCGGGGACCATTTCCGAGTTCCAGATTCTCCCAGCTTGAGCTTGGTACGTTCATCAGACCAAAACCTCGAAACGCCTTTTGCTCGTTTATTAGCAAATCTTCTATCCCAATCAAGACGCTTATACTCATCCTTTGATAGCGTTCGGTTTTCCAGCTTCGTCTTTAGAGCAGCCCTTTGTGTCTTGGTCACTGGAGAATACGGAACTTTGTGAGTGGGAACCTTTACCGTTTCGTCTGTGGGTACAGCTCGGCGCTGAATTTTAACATTTCCTAAATTCGACCCAAGCCCCTGAACCTTAACCTCATATCGTGCATCAAACCACTTCCCGCCCTTACTACCCAACCCGCCCCCCAGCAGCGCACCGCCAAAAGCCATCAACTTCTGACCATCAGAGCCTTCACCAAACAGCTTGCCGCCTGCCCAGTTCCCTCCAAGGCCACCTGCAATACCGCCCACCAGCCCGGCAATCACAACGACCGGGCTGGCCAGCACAAAGGCGCTGCCCAAACCCACCACCAACACTGCCCGCTCCAACCAACCCGGCACCTCTGGGCTAATGATGTCTGTTGTTTCGGTGCCGCCCCCGATAAACACGTTGCCGGACCCAGCGCTGATCTTGGCATCACACACCGTTCTGTCGCCCACGCGAGCCGCGGGCAGGCCGTTGATATAAACCGAATTACTGCCCTCAGCCAGAGTCTGCGGTGTGGAAGCGTGGTTATCACATACGGCGGTATCCACATGCGCTCTGGCCGCGCGCTTGCCATTGGTAAAGACATTCTCGGAGCCGGTCTTGATGTGCCCGGTATCGTGGCAGGCAAATGAAAGGCTCCCCAGCAATTGCCCTATCCCCGCGCCAGTGGCAGCGCCCGCGCCGACCATCGCACACAAGGCCACCGCGCCGAGCCCGCCGGTGCCAACGATGGCGATTCCGACCAACACCGCACCTGCGCCAATCGCAAGACCAGCCAGCAGGCCTCCCAGCGCACTGGAGTGTTCAATCGGGTCGTCAACGCGAGCCGCTGCTTCGCTCATGAGAGCAGGTCCTGGTCGCCGCTCTCCTCCTCGTCTGTCGCGGGTGGGTGACGCAGCTCCAGCGTTTGCACCAGGGCGTCAAACTGAGCACGCTCCTCAAACGTCATGCCTTTGGGATTGTTGCTGGTGCCGGTGATCTGCATGAGCAACGGCTGCAGGTGTTCATCGTGATGCAGAAAAATTAATTGCAGTTGATGAACCGGTTGCCCCTGCTGTCGCCAGCGAAACTCCACCCGACGCGCGTCAACTCCCGCGACCTCGGTAGGGGTTACAGGCTCGATCCACTCAAGATGCGTCAGTGACTTTTTAAGTTCTCCGAGAAGTTGCTGCGCAACGGTTTCAAGATCAGCGTTGCGCTCAACCTGGGAGCGGCCCACCACGAGAGAGAAAGGGCTAGGGCCGATATCGGTGAGGGTGAATACGTGAAAAGTTTTGTCCTTGAAGCCAGGCGACCGTACAAAGCTCAGTTCATTGGTATGGAAGCGCTCGGGAGGCGGCGGTACAGCATCAGCAATAGCCTGTTCCACACGAGCCGCCTCCTGCTCACGGAGACGGCGTTCAGAGAGACGGTCATAGATATTACGTCGCATACGGCTGTTCCTTGTCCGTCGAGCTAGTTAAGGTTGATTTTGGTGCTGCCAAGCGCATCAATGGTCACGCCGCTCAGCGTAATAGTGCCGTCAGACTTCATAACCAGTTTGCTGGCACCGACTTCGAGTGTGATTGAGGTCGCTGAGGTGATCTTCACCTCGCCGCTATCTACCGTGACGTAGTAAGACCCTTCCGTCACCGCGATGCTCGTTTCCAGTTTGATCGTTTCTGTATGCTTGCCGTCGACTTTCAACTCACGGTTACCGCCAACGGTGTGGCTTTCGTCAGCTTCAATCTCGGTGTCCAGATTACGCTCGGCATGAAGGCTGACTTGCTCGGCACCGGCCTTGTCTTCAAAGCGAAAGAAGTTGGCATTGGCGCCCTTGCCTTTCATCGACCGCGTTAAAAAACCACTCTGCGTCTTGTTCGCCGGCAACGACCAGGGCGGGGTGTTCTGGCTGTTGTACAGGCTGCCCATGACCAAAGGTCGGTCGGGATTGCCGTCGAGGAACACCACCACCACTTCGTCGCCGACTCGCGGGATCTGGATGCTGCCGAAGCCACCGCTCGCGCCGGTTTGGGCGACGCGGACCCAGCAAGAGCTTTTGTCGTTGTGTTCGCCCTTACGGTCCCAGTGAAACTGCACTTTCACTCGACCCAGTTCATCGGTAAAGATTTCCTCACCCACAGGCCCCACGATGATCGCCGTCTGTGGGCCGGAAATGGTTGGGCGTGGCGTGGTGAGTTGCGGGCGGAAGACTATCTTTTTGCGCACGCAGGCGAAGGTGTTGAAGTAGCTCGCCTGGTGCCCATTGAGGTAATTGTTGTGGCCTTCGCTTTCGACGCTCATCAGCAGGAACTGGCGGTCGTCGGGTGAGCCCTGATCGTGGTCGTAATGCTGCAAAAGTTCGAACGTGTAGCCCGGTTTCATCGCCCGGCAGTTGCTCGCGCCCTGGAAGCTTTTGCCTTTGAGTTCCAATGCTTCGACACGCAAGCGCACCAGCGCTTCGCCTTCGTCGTAAGTGCCGTGGGTGTATTGACCAGGGAAGTCATAGATCTCGAAATCATCCACATCGCCTTGCTTGTTCAGGCTCTTCATCGCCACTGGCAGGCGGTTGCCGGGTTGGCGATAGTCGAAGGTCTGAACGGCGATCTTGCCGGACTGCAACTGGCGGTTTCCGCTCCACTGGGTGATGGAGTCGGCCGTCTCGGTAACAGAGGCGGTGTGGAAACGAATTTGAGGTTGTTCCGACAACGGCACCAGGGTGGTGGAGTCGTCGCAGATGATCATGGTGTGGGTTTCGGCGGTGTGCTCGAAGTAGTAGAACATCCCCTCCTCTTCCAACAGGCGCTGGACGAAGTTGAAGTCGCTTTCACGGTACTGGGTGATGTAGGTGTAGCGCTTCTGCGGGCGGGTCAGACGGAACTCGTGGCGAGAAAACGCCGTGCACAGCGCAAACACCTGAGTGACGACTTCTTCGACGGTATTGCCCTGAAAGACCCGCGTATCAAAGCGATTCTTGAGCATCGAGAACCACGGGTTCATCGTTGCGGTATAACGCGCCATTCCGCCGTCACTGCCAATGCTGGCAAAACGTGTGAGGTAGCCTGCGATATAGCGCGGCGCACCCTCGGCCAGCTCGATCTCGATGACCACGTGTTGGCCCATCATGGACTTCAGTTCAACACCGGAGTCCTGGCACACCAGTAGCAGTTCGAAGTTATAGGCACGCGACAGACCTTCCACGCCCTTGAAAGACTCAAGCAGTAACTCTTGCTCAGGATTGGCAAGGTTCTTGAACTTGAAAAGGCGCCGGTTCTGGGTCGAAAGCAACCCGGCAAGGTCCGTCAACATGTGTATCTCCCTGGAAGCATGATAGTAAGCGACTGCCGGTACTCGGCAACTGCTGGTTACGAACAGACAACTGGGTTATGCCCAAGCGCAGCTCCACCCAGGCTACAAAGATGGCCAAACGGCCATCACTGGATGGATAACCAACGCGCTATCACTCTGGACGGTCGGACCACAGCGCCAGGTAAAAGTGCCGATTTTATGAGCGTGGGAAAGGAGACACCGAAGGGTATCGTCGTGTCAACCCGAGGTATTTTTTTTGAGAAGGGCGTAACGTGAAGCGGCTCATCGCTTACAAAATTATTAAGAGCTTGTTTTTGATGAGGGGATAACACGCAAACCCGCGCAACACCCAGTACAGAGCTGTCTCAGCCGCAAATAAATAGCAGATAGAGCCCTTATGCCATCATTGCAGAAACGTACTCCTATAAGAAGAATGCCCGCGTGGTGAAATTTCGCTGGCATACTGAGATTAGAGATTGCGGCCAATGGCCACCCATTATCCGGATGAGCTAACTCGGCGCCTCTGCTTCGAAAGAGACTTTTTCGCATTCGCATCCCATACAAGGACAGTGACGTGTAAATGGACCTTTTAGCCAATATCCCCAGTTGGGACGACATCGAGCGAAACCTCGATCAGAAATTCGGTGAGCTGAACCAGGGTGTCAATGAGGGCTTGCAGAGCGCCAACGACAGCTGGAATGGCTTCACGCGGCGCGTCGGTGATGGAGCCAGCCACGCCTATGGCTACATGGGCGGCAACCGGATTGATAACGTCCGCCACGCCATGACGTTGTCCTACCCGATTATCCAGTCAGACCTGAAACGCAAGTGGGCCTCGATCGAAATCGAGCAGATCCTTCCTGTGCTGCTGCAACTGGTCAAGGAGGTCTCGATGATCCTTGGCGCCAGCGTGGCGGTGGGTACCATTGTCGGCGGTGCGGCAGGAGCATTTGCATTCGGTGTCGGCGCCGCACCAGCAGCCATTGCCGGAGCGGGTATCGGCTTGCAGGTGGGTAATCTCATCCTAATGGCCCTGGGCCTGTCGGCCATCGCTGAGTATTTCTATCAAGGTTTACCCGCTTGCCTTTCAACCTTGCAGGAAGGGCTCGCCACCGCATGGTTCGCGGCAGACGGCGTCAAGCCGGAGGGGCTTGATCCTACTGGCGGCTCTGCGGCGCAAGTTCAGGAACGCACCGAACGTGCGGCCCGGCAATTGGCACGCGGTCAAGAACAGCTGGTATTGCTGTTGCTCACCGCCATCGTGACCTACCTGACCCGTGGCCAGATCAAATCGGGCGTCATGGCCAGCATGGACGGCATCGCGGCGCGAAGTGCCAAGTTGCAGGCGGAGATTTCGAACAAGCAGTTTGCGGCGTGGCTGGCGAGGAATGAGCAGAAGATGCTGGCGCAGCCGGAGTTGCAGGTGAAGGATCCTGCGCCGCTGAAGAAGGTCGAGCCAGAGACAATGCGGGAGTACTACGCCAAGCAAGATCAAAGCTTTGTACCATATGAGGAACAGCTCAATAAGGCAAAAACCTTTGAAACACTTGGCCTCTCGCGAGCAAAAGTTATGGATTACTTGGGAACCAAGGAAGGGCAGTTATACCTTAGTAAATTGCAAGCGGCAGACCCTGGTGCCTCTCTTAACGAAATCGTTACTCGAGCAGTAGGTCAGATCGCATCCGGGAGTACAATTCCGGAGGTAAGGGTTATAAATTCGCCTTTGATCAAAATCGTCCCAATAGGTCAAGAAGCTAGCAAATACTCACCTTTTTTCACGACAATGGAAGAGCTGCAGAATGCGGCCAAGAGTAACCGTACACTCGCAGATGTCTTTGGTCTGCCATTGGTCAGTGAGGCACCAAAATATTCAATATTCGAGATGGTCCCTTTAAAACCAACCGAAGTTTTCGTAAGTAAAGTTGCGCCGACCACTGAGTTTGCCGGTAGTATTGGACGATCGGGAGAAGCGATCCAATTTCTAACGCCAAATCGTAGTGAGTTTTCTGCAACCAAGCTAATCGGTGAAATTAGCAATTAGGAGAAACTATGGATATCGACGCCTTGAAAGCGACTGCTCAAGACCTTCGAACAAAGCTTGAGCATTACAAACTAAAAGAGCCAGCTGCATTGTTACTGCTGACTGACCTTGAAGGGCTACTCCAGGACGCAGAGCGCGGACTTATTCACGCTCCAGTAGAGCCGAGAGACATTCCTGGCTACCGGCTATTCGCCGAAACCGACTTACAGTCATACAGAGATCTTAGCGTAGCTTACTCGAATTTTTACGTCGAGTTAATTGACGCTCGACAGTCTGAGGCTTACAGGCTGCTCGCAGCTAAAATGAAAAACTCTTGAACAACCGGGCTAAAAACTACAAAAGGAGGAAATAAAAAATACAAAGCAGCAGATTTATTGAAATCTCGCAATAAAGGAAAATCAAATAAATCTGTCCCCTTTACAGGGAATCAGAGACGATGCGGGAGTACTATGCTAAGCAGGATTCGGACTTTGTGCCATACGAGGACCAGCTTAAGCAGGCTGCAACATTTGAAGCACAAGGTCTTTCCAACACGCAAATAATGAACTATCTCGCGACCAAGGATGGGCAGTTGTACCTTGACAATTGCGCGCTGCGGCTCCCAACGTATCTGGTGATGAGATCATCAAACGAGGAATGGGTCAGCTCGCATCGGGAAGTACAATTCCAGAAGTGAAAATTATAAATTCGCCTTTAGTGAAGATCGTTCCATTAGGACAAGAAACCAGTAAATATTCACCCTTCTTCACCACGGCTGACGAGTTGCATAATGCCACCCAAAGTAGTCGCACACTCGCGGACAGCTTCGGCCTGCCATTGACCAGTGAGGCTCCAAAGTACTCGATATTCGAGATGACCCCTCTGAATACGACCGAGGTCTTCGTGAGTAAAGTTGCACCGACCTCTGAATTTGGCGGTAGTATTGGGGGAGGAGGTGGAGCGCTCCAATATCTGACTCCCAACCGCAATGAATGGTCTGCAACCAAGCTAATCGGCACAATAGACAATTAGGAAAAATTATGGATATGGATGCCTTGCAGGCTGCAGCTCAACACCTACGGGAAAAGCTGGAATATTACAAACTCAAAGATCCTACGGCATTGTTACTACTAACCGATCTTCAAGGGCTGCTTCTGAGCGCGGAACTAGGCCATATTCATACTCCAGTAGAGGCTAGGGACATTCCGGGATACCGTCTTTTTACCGAAACAAACTTGCAGTCATATAAAGATCTTGAGGCCGCCTATACAAGTTTTTACATAGAGCTAACTGACGCGCGTCAGTCCGATGCTTATAAAATGCTTGAGGCCAAAATGAATAAACAATGAAGCCATCAACCTCCCGTCAGAAAGCCTCGGACTGCCTCCAAGGACAGTGGCGTGTAAATAGATTTTTTAGCTAACATCCCAGCTGGGACGATATCGAGCGAAACCTCGATCAGAAATTCGGTGAGTTGAACCAGAGTGTCAACGAGGGCTTGCAGAGCACTCACGACAGCTGGAATGGCTTTACTCGGCGCGTCAGCAATGGTGCCCGCCAAGCCTATGGCTACATGGGCGGAAACCGCATCGACAACGTTCGCCTGGCCTTGGCGCTGTCCTACCCGATCATCCAATCGAACCTGAAGCACAAATGGGCTTCGATCGAAATCGAACAAATCCTTCCCGTGCTGCTGCAACTGGTCAAGGAAGTATCGATGATCCTCGGCGCCAGCGTGGCGGTGGGTACCATTGTCGGCGGTGCGGCCGGAGCATTTGCATTCGGTGTCGGCGCCGCGTCAGCAGCCATTGCCGGAGCGGGTATCGGTTTGCAGGTCGGCAATCTCATCCTGATGGCCCTGGGCCTGTCGGCCATCGCTGAGTATTTCTATCAAGGTTTACCCGCTTGCCTTTCAACCTTGCAGGAAGGGCTCGCCACCGCATGGTTCGCGGCAGACGGCGTCAAGCCGGAGGGGCTTGATCCTACTGGCGGCTCTGGGCGCAAGTTCAGGAACGCACCGAACGTGCGGCCCGGCAACTCGCACGTGGTCAGGAGCAGCTGGTATTGCTGTTGCTGACGGCTATTGTGACCTACCTGACCCGTGGACAGATCAAGTCCGGGGTCATGACCAGCATGGACAGCATCGCGGCGCGCAGTGCCAAGTTGCAGGCGGAAATTTCGAACAAGCAGTTTGCGGCGTGGCTGGCGAGGAATGAGCAGAAGATGCTGGCGCAGCCGGAGTTGCAGGTGAAGGATCCTGCACCGTTGAAACGGGCAGAGCCGACAGCACAAGAAAAGAACCCTGAGCCCCCCGGTAAAAAAATAAATACTTTTGAAGAGGTCTATGCAAAAGCTAAAGCCGCGAAGGTGGAAATTGATGCCTTGGCGGATGACATCGCCGCCCAGTACGGCGGAAATGTGGCTAAGGCACCTATAAAGTCTCGTGAGCGCGCACTGCAAAAAGTGATGAATGACTATGGCGGTGATGCCAGTCGAATCAAGGATCTAGCGCGTAACACCATCATCGTAGATGCAGATAAAGTAAATGCTGTAGCGTCAGAGCTGGCGAAGCGAGGCGCATCGGTGAAAATCATTGATGGCAGCCTTGACCCGATGGGTTATAGCGGAGTGAACTCGTCACTCATGACAAAAGCAGGCATACCCGGAGAGATTCAGGTCAACTCCCCTCAAATGATTTTTGCGAAGGAGCCTGAAGCGTTGGCCAGGAATCTTCTGGGAAGTGAAACTTACGACGCCGTCTCAGCAAAAGCCGGCGTCCCGGGCGGGTTGGGACATAGCTTCTACGAAGATTGGCGTATGATGGATCCAACTACATCCAGTGCTAAATCAATAGCAGAAAAGAGCAAGGCTTACTACAACGCCGTTAGGAGCGCCAATGGGAATTAATAAAGGCGAGCGTTTCGCTGAAGGGGATATCTTTATTGACTATCCCTACGAAGAGGTCACGTATCGTTGGGACCATTTGTCAAAGCAAATTTTTGTACGTTTTTACGGAAATGAAGAAAGTCAAAATCCTGTTCCGCACGACAACCACTTATTCAACGAGGCCCTGCGCTTTGGCGATGAAATAACCCGAGAAGAATATTTCCGGGGCCGCCATCGCGTCTGATGTATTGCTACAGGTCAAGAACTTCTAAAAGCTCACAATCTGGTTAGAACATCGAATTTCATTCAAGATGCATTGCGCCTTAACATTCCCCAACTTCAGCTAAGCCTATCAGTATCAGGCATCACAAACACTGAAATGCCAATGCTGGGCGGACACTTAAAGCTATTATGCCACTTAGAGCAGCTGCCCTGGACACGACCAATGAGCACCGCAGACCCGCAACATCTCTACAACAAAGCTTGGTTGTTCGCCTGCCAAGCTCATGCTGGGCAGAAAATGAAGGGATCAGACCTCCCCTACTCCACCCACGTGGCGATGGTTGCAAACGAACTGATTTTTGCGGATCGCGAAGAGTCTGTAGGGGCATTCGACGTCGCGCTACCCGCCGCGCTGCTGCATGACGTGCTTGAAGATACCGACGTGACACAAGATGAACTGGCCGCAGTATTTGGTGTTCAAGTGGCATCAACCGTCGGGAGCTTGAGCAAGAATATGATTGCGCCTTTCTCAGAAGCTCTTTATCTCCAAGGCATAGCCAGCCACTCACGGGAAGCTGCGGCCGTGAAGCTTTGCGACCGAATTACCAATCTTCAGTCAGCGCCGCCTATTTGGACAAAAGCGAAAAGAGCGTCTTACCTCGTAGAATCTGCGCAGATTCTGAGCGCGCTCGGACACGTGAATGGCTACCTGAAGGAGCGGCTTGGAGTGGCAATGATTAGCTATCAAAAACTCTATATTGATGCGATGGATAGCTAGGTTCCTGGGAAACCCTCATGCGTACATGCCCTGTTCTCTGACCCCGGTGGAATTTCAATACCAAGCCATTTCGGTATTTCAATATTGCCTTCCGCTATTTATAAGGCGTCGGCTTCCACGCTGCGGACATTTCGGGGCTCTATCACACGGCCTATACACTCGCTGTCTACGCTTCGCAATACCGGTTACCCGAGCACCACGCAAGACTCGCTACCGGTGGATGGCTGGTCCTTGCCGGACGGGGTTAGTACCCGCTGGGTTTCTTACGCCATTTCATGACGGCTTGCGCCGTCAATTCCAGGCGACCAAGCTTTGCCTGGCGCACATAAATCTGTCCCCTTGTGCCCTTTACCGCTGGTTTTGCGCTGTAAACAGAGATGAAAGGTCCATGGTCAGTAATAACTCCGGGAATCAGTATTCATCTATCTAGCAAGTTGATCATTCCACTAACGGCAAACGTTAGACACTCTCGGACTTGCAAATGGAAGCAAGCCACCTAAAAAGTCTACCTAGCCACCAGCGGCTACGAGCATCACGTATTTCTTCAATTTGCATGAAGGTGTAAGGAATGGACATGCTACGCTCCTGAGTAAGAAGAGTGCGCAGGCCCCGGATAGTGTGGCGTAGAAGGATCAGCACGACAATTGAACACCCCGTACATACTAAAGCACCTACCACGCTACTCGTTAAGATACCGGCAGATTTCAGAAATATTCCTGCCGCAAGCGTAGACACTCCTGAAATCAATCCAAGGCTGTAAGTCTTAGTAGTACCTCCTTTAGACCGCGGAACAACTCTATTACCCGAGCATAGAAAAGGAAAAAAATTAGACTTACTAAAAAAAATAAACAAAAATATCACCGAAACTGTAATGACAGGGGACAACCCTAGAAGCACAGACACAAAACTCACCTCACCCAGCAGACGGGTGGCGGACATGTATGCCACACTAGAAGCGAATGGGAAGTACCCAAGCTGACCGGTACCATTTCGAATTAGGTGACCCATGAATATTGAAAATTTGAAAGAAAAAACACTGAAGCTACGTGCCGCCATCGACGCACTAAAGGCTAAGGATCCTGCTGTGGAGAAGTTAGGCATTGAGCTTGAACCGCTGATGACCAGAGCTGAGCGTGGGCTGATCCACACGCCGATGGAATGGCGTGATATTCCTGGCCGTTACCTCTTTACCGAAGAGGGACTGCAGCAATATTCAAAACTGGAACATGCCTTTGCTGAGTTTCGAATTGAGTTGATTGGTGGTGAGTCTCCAACACTGCGCAAGCTGAAGGAAAAGATGGGAGAAATTTCAAAAAAAGAACCCAAGTCAGACTGACTAAACCGGTCGATAAAAATGTGACGCAATATTTTTCATACACAACAGTTGGCATCCAGATTTGATAGTTACACGGGACCACAATAGAGGTTCCGGTGAGCAAATCAGTCCTGAGTATGAGTTTGGATATTACATTAGATGCTCAACTAAAACACTCTACACCTTACACCCAACTAACATCCTACGGCCTGAAAATTGAGCTAATGAACAGCCATTGTTTGGACGCATTTAAGGCCCAATGCATTTTCGAAGGACACTCTCGGCACCCGCATTCCACCAAGGACAGTGACGTGTAAATGGGTCTTTTAGCCAATATCCCCAGCTGGGACGATATCGAGCGAAACCTCGATCAGAAATTCGGTGAGTTGAACCAGAGTGTCAACGAGGGCTTGCAGAGCACTCATGACAGCTGGAATGGCTTTACTCGGCGCGTCAGCAATGGTGCCCGCCAAGCCTATGGCTACATGGGCGGAAACCGCATCGACAACGTTCGCCTGGCCTTAGCGCTGTCCTACCGGATCATCCAATCGAACCTGAAGCACAAATGGGCTTCGATCGAAATCGAACAAATCCTTCCCGTGCTGCTGCAACTGGTCAAGGAAGTATCGATGATCCTCGGCGCCAGCGTGGCGGTGGGTACCATTGTCGGCGGTGCGGCCGGAGCATTTGCATTCGGTGTCGGCGCCGCGTCAGCAGCCATTGCCGGAGCGGGTATCGGTTTGCAGGTCGGCAATCTCATCCTGATGGCCCTGGGCCTGTCGGCCATCGCTGAGTATTTCTATCAAGGTTTACCCGCTTGCCTTTCAACCTTGCAGGAAGGGCTCGCCACCGCATGGTTCGCGGCAGACGGCGTCAAGCCGGAGGGGCTTGATCCTACTGGCGGCTCTGCGGCGCAAGTTCAGGAACGCACCGAACGTGCGGCCCGGCAACTCGCACGTGGTCAGGAGCAGCTGGTATTGCTGTTGCTGACGGCTATTGTGACCTACCTGACCCGTGGGCAGATCAAGTCCGGGGTCATGACCAGCATGGACAGCATCGCGGCGCGAAGTGCCAAGTTGCAGGCGGATATTTCGAACAAGCAGTTTGCGGCGTGGCTGGCGAGGAATGAGCAGAAGATGCTGGCGCAGCCGGAGTTGCAGGTGAAAGATCCTGCGCCGCTGCAACGGGCAGAGCCAGAGCCGTTGCATGAGCAGCCTGTGAAACAGCCCGCTACCAAGTCCGGCGAGGGAGGGGGAACACCCAAGTTTAAACCCGGCTTCACCGACGCGGATATTCTCGCGATACCGAAAGGCACAAGACCAGATGCAGCGACCTATCTAGATCCAGCCTACGTGTCCGACCATTTGGCACAGTTTGAAAAAGGTGCCTCACGCCTCATGACACAATCCAACCTCGATAAGTATGGAGTCGCTCAGAGGGATGGCACTTCGTTCATAATGCCAAGCCACGAGGCAAGCGAACTACTGAGTAGGGCTGGCGCTGACAAACGAGCATTGGAAAAAGCGTTTGGCCTGCCTGAAAGCTTTCTAGAAAGTAAAACCCTGGTACGCGTAGACATTCCTGCGCCTAAAGACTTGAACCTACGAATTACATCCGGTAACGAAGCAGGCGCTAACGAGTTTTGGCTTCCTAGAGGAAAGCTACCTAACGGCAATAGCGAAGCAGTAATTGATGCTGGAGCGACGGCGACAGGTATATTCCACACAACCCCATTATTTTAGAGGCCGTTATGAAGTTTAAAGACATTTTTGTTAGTCGAGAACATATGTTCTCCCTCGGAATCGAGGAAGCTACAGGGCGTAATTACTTATCCATCCCAGTAAGTAATGGTCTTGTGGACTATGAGGAATACTATGAAATCAGTCCTTCTCGCTTCGAAGCCTTTCTTAAAACCCCTGAACTGGCCCAAGCCTTTGCGACAAAATGCCGCCAACGAAGATTTGACAAATTTTTGATTGTAAAACCCGGGTCGAATAGAGGGACGGCAATTTGATAATTCCAATAGCTCAGCTATGGTTTTTTTCTTGATAGGCTATATAGGATGAAAAAGAGGCAGGCATAGTTAAATCTACAAAAAGTAAAGTTAGATAAACTTATACCTAGTGTATGCTGCCCAACTTTTCTGACTTTAAGGGGTGCGAAAGCCGACATTGAAATCTGTTACACCCTTACCTATTAGGATGGCGCAACCGCTCTAAAAACCATCGGGTTATCGAACTCGGAGATGTCTTGGGCCTGCTATTGACCAGTGACGCTCCAAAGTACTCGATATTCGAGATGACTCCCCTGAACACGACCGAAGTCTCCGTGAGCAAAGTTGCACCGGCCGCTGACTTTGGCGGTAGCATTGGGCGAGCGAGGTGGAGCGCTCAAGTATCTGACTCCCAACCATAGTGAATGGTCTGCAACCAAGCTAAGGCCAATGACTAAAATACCTTTGACACCTTGAACGAAACGATCATTATAAATTGAGCAATAGTAAAACTCCTGGATTTCAACCTTACAAACTGCTCGCTAACCGAGAATGGTCATAGCTGAAAAATCTAGCCGACCGAATAAAATCTACTGATGTTCAATAATTAAAAAACGCCACAACACATGAAACAATAGCCAAAACCAAAATAACCATTGATATAGCGTACCCGGTATAAATATAGCTGTATGGAACAACCTGCCTTTGCTGTTCAGCGTTCAAAGTTTTCAAATAGCGATGACGCACAATGAAAAAGACAATACTTATGAGCGGATAGAAAAATATTACTAACTGCATCATTTCCAGCCCACCTAGAAAACCCAATAACAATGGCGTTACCAAATAGACAAACCCTACCCAGAAATCCATCTCTTTTAGTCTTTTATGGGCTACATCACCAGGTGATGGATTCGTCCGCCGTATTTTCCTGGATGCTCTCTGTGTCATCTTGATACCACCGCTAAATCAGCCAGTTCAACTACCTGCTCGTCAGTCAACGGCTGCGAGCCTCCCAAATCGGGTCGACATATCCAAATGTACCTGCTGACCTCTTCATCCTTGATCACGACATTTCGGCCCGCGCGCCAAAATATCATACGAGCCAACGCTCAAAAAGGATGCAACTTTTTAAAAATAGGGACTTTCCAATATGCAGATACTGAGCTTTTTTTCGCGACCGTTGCACCCGCCAACAAACTTGGGAAATGATGAACATCAACACAAGATACTCAAAGCAAAATTCAACAAACATAAAACCACGAGTGTATTAACCTTTTTTTATGAGTCTCATAGACATTAACATCGCAAAAATTCTTTAAATTACTGACCCTGGTGTACCCCATGAAACCAGCCACTCCACTCGCCTATGTTCAAAAAGCCATTGAGCTAACGATCAGCCGCCGTGACGATTGCCCACAGTTTCCGGTTTACGACCTGCTGCTAGATCAGTTGCACTACGTGAAGGCTGTGTTTGAGGGTTCGCAAACCGACAAATCCAGGCTGCATCAGCTGAGCATCGGCGCGATTGCGTCGAAAGAATTTGAAGAGAACGATCCCGAGTTGGCAAGCGCTTTGGCCGATGCCTACTATGTAGCCGTACAATCCGCGCGCGGGCTGAAAATAAAACTTCCGGATTGAAGCTGACGACCTGACAGCTTCGCGGACCCTCGATAAAAAACACGGAGCGTTGATTTTGAATAGAGTCTTTCTGGGTGCTATCTGCTGTGCGGCGGCTTTCTGCTCGGGCGCCCTGCACGCTCAAGACAGCGAACAAGTCCTCAACGCTGTGATTGCCCAACAGCAGCAGCAACTGCCCATCATGTTGGACCCCGCCACGCGAGTGGACGCTATTGCCTACACTGATCACAACGTGCGCTACACCATTACACTAAGTGGCTATAAGGGCCAGCCTGGCGAGCAGGCCTACTACCAAAGCTTTTTGACTCAACAGATCGAAAAATCATTATGCGCCCAGACGGCTTATCTGCTGATGTTGGCGCTTGGCAACAAGATTACCTATCAGTACGTGAGCGAGGCGTCCGCGCCTATCGCTGAAATCACACTGGCACCTGGTTATTGCAAGTGAAGCTACCAAGCTACACCAGTGCGACTGGTTGACTCCGATTTTCAACACGCTGAGCAAGAGAACCAATGGGAATTAACAAAGGCGAACGTTTTACTGAAGGAGTTATCTACCAAGACCAAACGAGCGTCTTACCTTGTTGAATCGGCCGGGATTCCGAATTCACTCGGGCATGTAAATAACTTCCTGAGCGAGCGACTGAGCGCCGCAACGGCTTACTAGAAGCTCTATATAGAGGGACTGAATCAGTAAACCGTGAACAGCTCGGCAAAAAATCCATGATTTATCGACACCATTAAACGAATCGTTTATAAGCGTCACACCCAGCACGCTGCCCGTTTTCACACCACAATCGAAAACCCGCAAAGACGCAGGCCCGCTGCATTCATATGAATGCACAGGGGGTGGAGCACCCACCCGTCGACAACCACAAGGACGCAATGATGAGCACTACGGAACAGCTGCAAGTACCGAGTACACACAAACCTAAATGGCAAGAGCGCTTCGATTTTTTTGACACCTATGGCGCACCGAACGACCCGCGCTATAAGCCTGCCCTCAAGGCGTTGCCGACCTTCGGCAAAAAGGTTCTGATCAACGCAAATGTCATTGCCTTCTTCTTTGGCCCTATCTATCTGTTCGTGCTGGGCCTGTGGAAGAAAAACCTGGCGTTGATCGGCATCATGTTTGCCGTCTATGCGGTGATATCGATCGTCCTGGCCATACTGGGCATGGAGTTCCCACGTGCGCTCGACAACGGCATCGGCTTCGGATTTTCGTTCCTGTACGCGATCCTCACTAACTACGCGTACTACCTCAAAGAGGTGAAGGGCGAACAGGGCTGGAATCCGTTCAAGGGTATGCGCTTCTAAGCAGCGATAAAGCCTTAGCCCCCCCCGTCCGCATGGCGGGGGTGCCATCATCCACTGCTAATGCTCACAGCTCCTCACCCATCCGGCTGTCATTCGAAATCAGAAAAACACGACTGTCTTCGCATTTTTCTACTTCATTTGAAAAGAATAACCCTACAGAAATCGGAATCCTCCCCTTGATTTCCGGGGTTTTACAGTTTCTTAAGACCTACACTCCGAAAAAAGTGGCTCAAAGCCATTATTGCTACTTATAGCAGAAACAAGAAAATATACCTGCTCATGGAACTAAACCGGGTGAGCGGTTGCCATAACGCACAAATGATGGCTTATGAATATCAACGCGCCAGCATCTTCGTTATCGTAGACTGTCAGGCGCGCCTAGAATGGCGCCGCGGTTCGCCAACGGCACGACGTGAACCGGCTTGCAGTCGAGAATTTCGTAACTCATGTCCTCCCCGACGATCACGACGGGATGCAGAGATGAGTTCAAGGACGATGTACTGATGACTCAGACCTTTGATGTTGAAGCACTGATAAAGCTGCGCAGCCAGACCCGGGCGATTTCTGACGTGCTCAAATCCCAGGCGTCCGACTATCTGTCGACGCTGGCTTTATTGATTCGCCCGCAAACCTTTTTCGGCGAATACCTGCAAGGCGCCCAGCGCAGCAGCGGGCGCGAAACGCAGCATCACTTCAAAGAGCTCAAGGCGCTGTACGACCGCATTGGTTCGGCGGCGCCCTTTCAACTGGTCAATGAGCTGGAAGTCCCGCTCAATCTCATCAGCACCACACCTCAATTGTTTGCGCTGGAGTACGACAAGGTCCTGTCGGACAGCGGGCAGACCATCCGCATCACCAGCCCCGTGCGCTGGGTGGTGGGTTTCAGTTCGTTCGACCTTGCGCACTTTCGCCAGATCATCAAAGACCCCAATCGCAGTAACGCCGAGCTGTACCGCTATGTGGTGCATTACCTGGTGTTGTTCTATTGCCTGAGCAAATCGCCCGGCTTGAGCCGCTTGATGGGCGGTTTGCGTTTTCCGCTGAGCTTCGAGCGCTTGAAGGATTTTGGCGAGCTGCCGTTCTGCATCATCAGTTCGCCGGTGCGTTCTGCGCTGCCGGACGACACCGTTATCCGCAACAGCACACAGATTGCCGGCAACACCACCTTCGAAGAGCTGGTGGGACGCGAAAATATTTTGGAAATGGATGATGAGATCCGTCAGCGCCTGCTGCTGACGGTCGATGGACTGTAACGCTCTCGGCCAATAATCGCCGAGGCGAAAATAACTTTCAGCGAGTTGCTCGCACAGGAGATCACGATGGCGAAGAAGGAAAGTACCCAGCATAAACTCGACCGCGTTCGTGCGCCCCGAGTCCACATCACCTACGACGTGGACATTGGCGACGCGCAGGAAAAGAAAGAGCTGCCCTTTGTCGTCGGCGTGCTGGGCGATTTCTCCGGCAATCCGCTTGAGCCTTTGCCCAAGCTCAAGGATCGCAAGTTCATCTTCATCGACCGCGACAACTTCAACGGTGTGCTCAAAGGCATCAAGCCGCGCCTGACCTATCGCGTCGACAACACGCTGGTCAAAAACGGCACCCAATTGGGCGTGGAGCTGAACTTCAACACCCTGGAAGATTTCGAGCCACAGAACGTGGTTCGCCAGGTGGAGCCGCTGCGCAAACTGCTGGAAGTGCGTAACAAGCTGGCTGACCTGCGCAACAAAATGGGCGGCAACGACAAACTCGAAGAACTGCTGATGGACGTGCTGCAGAACACCGAGAAGCTGAAAACCCTGGGCAAGGAATTTGGCCGCGAAGGCGCCGTTCCCTCCACCGACCCTAAAGCGTAAGCAGGAGCCTGATGATGACCGACAAGCAACCCGTGACTCAGCAGGACAACGAACTGGTGGAAGTGGAAAACTTCGCTCCGCAGTCGTCTCTTCTGGACAGCATCATTTCCGAAAGCCGCGTGGCACGCTCCGAAACCGAGCGCACCCGCACCCGTGACCTGATCGGTGAACTGGTCGGGCAGGTCCTGGAAGGCGAAATGACGCCGAGCAAGGACCTGATCGCCGTGCTCGACGCGCGCATTGCGGAAATCGACGCGATGCTCTCCGAGCAAATGAATGAAATCATGCACGCCCGTGAATTCCAGGCTCTGGAAGCTTCGTGGCGCGGCCTGAAATACCAGGTTGACCAGACCGAGACCAGCACCACGCTGAAAATCCAGCTGCTCAACGCCTCGAAAAAAGACTTGGTGCGCGACCTCAAGGCCTCGTCCGAATTCGACCAGAGCGCGCTGTTCAAGAAGATCTACGAAGAAGAATACGGCACCTTCGGCGGCGCGCCATTCGGCATGCTGCTGGGCGACTACGAGTTCAACCGCAGCCCGGAAGACATGTACCTGCTCGAAGAGATCTCCCACGTTGCCGCCGCCGCACACGCCCCGTTCATCTCGGCGGCGTCGCCTGAGCTGTTCGGTTGGGACTCCTTCACCGACATGTCCGGCCCGCGTGACCTGGCGAAGATCTTCGACACCGTCGAATACGCCAAGTGGAAGTCGTTCCGCGCCTCCGAAGATTCGCGCTACGTTGGCCTGACCCTGCCTCACGTGCTCGGTCGCCTGCCGTACGGCCCGGATACCACGCCGGTGGAAGAATTCAACTTCGTCGAAAGCGTCGATGGTCGCGACCACAACAAATACCTGTGGATGAACGCGGCCTACGCGCTGGGCACTCGTGTCACCGACGCGTTCTCGCGCTACGGCTGGTGCGTGGCGATTCGCGGCGTGGAAGGCGGTGGCCTGGTTGAAGGTCTGCCCACCCACACCTTCAGCACCGACGATGGCGAAATCGCGCTCAAATGCCCGACTGAAATCGCAATCACCGACCGCCGTGAAAAAGAGCTGTCGGACCTGGGTTTCATCCCCCTGGTGCACTGCAAAGGCACCGACTACGCCGCGTTCTTCGGCACCCAGTCGGCGCAGAAGCAGAAGCATTACAACACCGACATTGCCAACGCCAACGCACGTCTGTCGGCGCAGTTGCAGTACATCTTCGCCACCTCGCGTATCGCTCACTACATGAAGGCGATCATGCGCGACAAGATCGGTAGCTTCGCCTCGCGCAAAGACGTCGAGCTGTTCCTCAACAAATGGCTGTCCAGCTATGTGCTGCTCGATGACACCGCAGGCCAGGAAGCCAAGGCCAAGTTCCCGCTGCGCGAAGCCCGTGCCGAAGTGTTTGAAGTACCGGGCAAGCCGGGGGTCTACAAGGCCGTGACGTACCTGCGTCCGCACTACCAATTGGACGAACTGACTGCATCGCTGCGCCTGGTCGCAGAACTGCCAGCTTCGACGCGCGGTTAATCACACTCAGCCAGGGAGGCCGTCATGAGTAGTCAGCACAGGTTGTTGCCTTCGTTGCTGGATCGATTGCTGGACGATCGTCCGCATCAATCCGTTGAAGCAGCCTCGCAACGCCTGTGTTCGCTGGCCGATTACAAGGCCAGCATCGTGCGCGACCTGGAGGTGCTGGTGAACACTCGCCAGTCCCTGGTCGCAGGCGACCTGGACGGTTTCGCCAATCTGAGCGGCACCATCCTCGACTACGGCATGCCCGATTTCACCAGCAGAAGCGTGCTCGATCCACAGGATCGGTTGCTGATTCAACGTCAGTTGGAAAAAGCCATCACGGTCGGTGACCGACGCTTTCGCAGCGTGAAAGTACAACTGCTCGCACAACAAACCGGCCAACGCATGCTGACGTTTCGTGTGGATGCAGTTTTGCGTCTGCAGGACATTTCGCGCCAGGTCTCCTTCGATGCGGTGCTGCAAGTCAACACCCAGGAATACAAAGTGCAGAATCTCAACTGATGCTCGACGATCTGCTGCCCTATTACGAAAAGGAACTCTCGCACCTGCGCTTTTTGGGCCAGGAGTTCGCGAGCCAGTATCCGAAGATCGCTTCGCGGTTGCTCATCGAGGGCGATAACTGCGAAGACCCGCATACCGAACGGTTGATCGAGGCGTTCTCGTTCCTGTCGGCGCGCGTGCACAAAAAACTCGACGACGAGTTTCCCGAAATCGTCGAAGCCTTTCTGGAAGTGCTGTACCCCCACTACCTGCGACCCACGCCGTCGATGTCGATTGTGGAGTTCAACCTCGGCAAGCAGGAGAAGGTCACAGAGTCCTACCGTGTGGCCCGCCACACCGAGCTGCATGCCAACCCCATCGACGGCGTGGTGTGCAAGTTCCGCACCTGCTACCCGGTCGAACTGTGGCCCGTGGCGGTGCAGGAAGCCTCGTTCATCGAGATGGAACGCTCGGCGTTCAACGGCCACAGCGCCGACCTGGTCGCGCGCCTGCGCATTGGCCTGGTGGCCACCTCGGACGTGCCGTTCGGCAAGATGGAACTGGACAGCCTGCGGTTCTTCCTCGACGGTGAAAGCACGCTGATGCTGCAGCTGTACGAGTTGCTGTTCAACAACCTGGCCAAGGCCACGCTGTCGTTCAAGGACGAAGAGCGCACCCGCGAAGTGGCCCTGCCCCCCGGCGCACTGAAAGCAGTCGGCTATCAGTTGGATGAAGGCCTGGTGGACTACTCCGAGCGCTCGTTCCTGGGCTACCGCTTGCTCCACGAATACTTCACCTTCCCCGACAAATTCATGTTCTTCGACCTCTCGGGTTTTGCGCGCATTCTGGCGGGCAAGGAAGTCGAGAACGTCGAGATCAATTTCTACTTTTCCGATTACGACCTCACTGACCGTCTGGTCCGTCTGACGCAAAATATCGGCCGCAACAACTTCAAGCTCAACTGCACGCCGATCATCAACCTGTTCCGCCAGCAGGCCGAGCCGATCAAGTTGACCCATGCCCAGCATGAGTACGCCGTGACGCCGGATGTGCGCCTGCAAAGCGCGTCGGAAGTGGTGTCGATTGACCGCGTGCGCCGCGTGAAAAAAGTCGGCGGCACCGATCAGGTCGGCACCTGCCACCCGTTCTTCGAACCGCGTGGCGATCAAGGCCCCGGCAGCAGCTTCTGGATTGCGCGCCGTCGTGCTGTGCAAACCCAGCAACGCGACGGCTCGAACATGTTTATCCGGGTGGTGGACCGCAACCTGGAGATGATTGATTCAAACAACGACACCCTGAGCATCCGCCTCACCTGCAGCAACCGCGACCTGCCGTTGATGCTGCCGTTTGGTGGTGAGCGCGGGGATTTCAATATCCCGGCCAACTCGGTGATCAAAGACATCCGCTGCCTGCGCAAGCCCACCGCCACCGTGCGTGTGCCCTTGGGCAACGGGGTGATCTGGCGCTTGATCTCGCACCTCTCGCTCAACCACATGTCGCTGGTTTCCAACGGCCGCGAAGTGCTGCTGGAGCTGCTCTCGCTCTATAACTACCGCAACCTGTCGGCAATCCGCAAACAGATCAACGGCATCGTCTCGATCACCAGCGAGCCGGTGGTGGCGCGTATCGGTCACCCGCGCCCCAACTTCGTACGCGGCGTTGGCATCACTCTTAAATTCGACGAAAGCCAATACACCGGCAGTGGTGTGTTTTTGTTCGGCATGGTGCTCGACCATTTCTTCGGTCAGTACTGCACGATGAACAGCTTTACCCAACTAACCCTTCGCACCCTGCAGCGCGAAAAGAGAGTGGTCCAATGGCCCCCGCGAACCGGCGATCAACCCCTGGTCTGATCGACCAGGCCAGGGCCGAGCCGCACCGATTCGAGTTCTTTCAATTGGTGCGTCTGCTGCGCCTGCATTACAGCAAAACCGGGCGTATGGACCTGCAAACGCGGCCGCACGAAGACCCGTTGCGCTTTCGCTCGCAGCTGTCGCTCAACTTCCCCGCCAGTGAAGTCAGCGACCTGCGCTTTGAGCACGCGCGCAATGTGTCGGCGGCAGGCCTGCCGCTGACCGAAGTGCAGGTGACGTTCATGGGTCTGGTGGGGCCGTCCGGGGTGCTGCCGCGTCCATACACCGAACTGTTGATGGAACGCCACATCCAGTACCGCGACGACGCGGCGCATGCGTTCCTGGATATTTTCTCGCACCGCATGACCACGCTGTTTTACGAAGCCTGGCAGAAGTACAAGTTTTATATCGAATACGAGCGCAACGGCACGTCCGGGTTTGATCGCTACCTGCTCAACCTGGTGGGCTTCGGGCCGCAGGCGCAGAAGCAGAAGTTCGACAAGGGTGAGTCGCCGCTGCGCCGCGAACTGTTCAGCTACTTCTCGGGCATGTTCGCGCAAAAGCCGCGCAACGCGCTGAACCTGCAAGTGATGTTGAGCTTCTACTTTTCGCTGCCGTTCAAGGTCAAGTCCTTTGCCGGCCGCTGGCTGCGCCTGGACGCCAGCCAGTGCACGCAACTGGGCCGCAAGAACGCCATGCTCGGGCAAAGCGCCGTGGCCGGCAACCGGGTCTGGGACTACCAGTCGTGCGTACGCATCGAACTCGGCCCTTTGGAGCTGACCGACTACCAGCGCTTCCAGCCAGGCAAGGTGGATTACCAGAAGCTGGTCGAGCTGGTGCGCTTTTACGTCGGCGCCGAGCTGGACTTTCAACTGGCCCCCACGCTCAAGCGCGAAGCGGTACCGGTTGCCAGTCTTGGCCGTAAAGGCAACGTTTCCCTGGGCCGGCTTGGCTGGCTCAAACGCCCCGGCGTCGACGTGGAACCCTCCCGTTGCGCCCTCTTTCACATTCCTTTTGATGGGGTCTGCCTGTGAACCTGAAGTCCCTGTTTGCCAAGTTGAACGACAACAGCCGCGCCGCCACCGAAGGCGCCGCCGCCCTGTGTCTCTCGGAAAACCATTACGACGTCGAAGTCGAGCACTTGCTGCTGCAATTGCTCGATACCAGCGACAACGACCTGCCGGCCATCCTGCGCCACTACGATGTGGTGCCGGATCGCCTGCAAGCGCAGTTGATGACGGCCCTGGGCACGTTCAAAAAAGGCAACACCCGCACCCCTGCGCTGTCGCCGCATATCACGCGGATGATCGAACAGGCCTGGGTGCTGGCATCCATCGAATTCGGCCAGGCGCAGATTCGCACCGGCTACCTGTTGCAGGCACTGCTCGATGATGCCGAGCTGCGCCGGGTGGTCATCGGTTCTGCGCCCGAGCTGGAAAAAATCAACGCCGATGACCTGCGCCTGCATTTCAATGCGCTGGTCGAAAGCAGTGTCGAGTCCAGGCTCGCCAAACCCCTGGCCGGCGCAAGCAACGGCGATGGCAGCCCGGTGAAGGGCAACGGCAAGACCCCGGCGCTGGACCAATACACCATCAACCTCACCCAAAGTGCGCGCGACGGCCGCATTGACCCGGTGCTCGGTCGCGAGTTCGAAGTGCGCCAGATGGTCGACATCCTGACCCGTCGACGCCAGAACAACCCGATCCTGACAGGCGAGGCCGGCGTGGGGAAAACCGCCGTGGTCGAAGGCCTGGCCTTGCGTATCGTGCAGGGCGATGTGCCGAACGTCCTCAAGGACGTGGCCCTGCACACCCTCGACCTGGGCTTGCTGCAAGCCGGTGCGGGCGTGAAAGGCGAGTTCGAAAACCGCCTCAAGTCAGTCATCGAAGAAACCAAGCGCAGCCTGCACCCGATCATCCTGTTTATCGATGAAGCCCATACGCTGATCGGCTCCGGTGGCCAGGCCGGGCAGAACGATGCCGCCAACCTGCTCAAGCCGGCACTGGCGCGTGGCGAGTTGCGCACCATTGCCGCCACCACCTGGGCCGAATACAAAAAATACTTCGAAAAAGACGCCGCCCTTGCCCGCCGCTTCCAGGTGGTCAAAGTGGAAGAGCCCGACGAGGACAAGGCCATCCACATGCTGCGTGGCCTGCTCGCCAAAATGCAGGAGCACCATAAAGTCACCGTGATGGACGAGGCGCTGGTGCAAGCTGTGCGTCTGTCCAACCGCTACATCACCGGTCGCCAATTGCCGGACAAGGCCGTCAGCGTGCTCGACACCGCCTGCGCCCGTGTCGCTCTGGGCCAGTCGTCGCAACCCGGGCCGCTGGAAGACTGCAAACGCCAGATCGACAACCTCCAGGCCGAAATAACCGTGCTGGAGCAGGAAGCCGCCAAAGGCAGCGACCATGCGCGCCGCTTGAGCGCCCTGACCGAGCAACTGCAGGCCGAGCAGACCACGCGTGAAGCGTTGGAGCTGCAGTGGAAGCGCGAGCTGGAACTGGTGGAAAAACTCGGCGCATTGAGCGCCCCCAAAAGCGGCACACCGGATGCCGCCGAGATCGCGACGGTGCGCGCCGAACTTGCCAGCGTGCAGGGCGAGCAGCCGCTGGTACACGCGCTGGTCGACGGCGGCACCATTGGCGAAGTGATTTCCGGCTGGACCGGCATCCCGCTGGGCAAGATGCTGCGCGACGAGATCGACACCGTGCAACGCCTGCCGGCACTGCTGGGCGAGCGGGTGCTGGGCCAGGATCACGCACTGATCGAGATCGGCAAACGCATCAAGATCTCCCGTGCGCGCATGGAAGACCCGAACAAGCCCATCGGCGTGTTCCTGCTACTCGGCCCGAGCGGCGTCGGCAAGACCGAAACTGCCCTGGCATTGGCCGACACCTTGTACGGCGGCGAGCGCAACGTGATCACCATCAACATGTCCGAGTACCAGGAAGCCCACACGGTTTCCAGCCTCAAAGGCTCGCCGCCGGGTTATGTCGGTTATGGCGAAGGCGGCGTGCTGACCGAAGCGGTGCGGCGCAAGCCTTACAGCGTCGTACTGCTGGACGAAGTGGAAAAAGCGCACCCGGACGTGCTGGAGCTGTTCTTCCAGGTCTTCGACAAGGGCGTGCTGGATGACGGCGAAGGCCGCGAGATCAACTTTCGCAACACGGTGATCCTGCTCACCTCCAACACCGGCACCGACCGCATCATGCAGTGGTGCCTGAACACAGACGAGCAGCCGACCCCGGAACAACTGGTCGAAGGCCTGCGTGACGAGCTGAACCAGGTATTCAAGCCGGCCTTCCTCGGCCGCCTGACCGTGGTGCCGTACTACCCGGTCAAGGACGCGATTCTGGAGCGCATCGTCGCACTGAAACTGGCGCATATCCGCAAGCGTTTCGAGCGCAATCACCACGCGCTGCTCAGTTACGACGAAGCGCTGGTCAAGGCCATTGCCGCGCGCTGCACCGAGGTGGACAGCGGTGCTCGCAACATCGACAACATCCTCTCCAAAACGCTGATGCCCGAATTGGCGCAGCGCGTTCTGGAGCGGATGGCGCAGGACAAACCGATTGAAAGCCTGACCATCGGCCTGGGCAGCGACGGTGATTTCACCTACAGCCTGGCCTGATCGACCACTACGGATAGCAGTTATGGACAAGACACGAATATCGGCTTATGCGACCTGCGTGGCAGCCCTGGTAATGACCGCGATGCTCAGCGGATGCGGCGTCACCGAGCGCATCGGCAAGCGCGCCGACGATACCTGGATGGGCGACATGTTTTACGGCGACAACGAAAAGGTGATTCTCAATACCTACGCCGGTAACCAGCTCAATCTGGACGCCGACGGCAAGCCGTTGTCGTTGGTGCTGCATGTGTATCAGTTGAGCGCGCTGGAGCGCTTTGCGGCGGTGTCCGCCGACGATTTGTCCGCCACGCCCAAGCAGGCGCTGGGCAACACGCTGATCGATGAGCGCGAGATTGTCCTGCTCCCCGGCATGGGCCAGACCGACACGTGGCCGCTGAACAAGGCCACTCGCTACGTGGGCGTTGCCGGGTTCTTCCGCAGCGATGAAGACAGCCAATGGAAGATCGCCTTTGATGCCAACTCGCTGCGCAAGGATGGCATCTGGTTCTCCTCCGACGGCGTGCGCGTGCTGGCCGACTTCTACACAGTGCAGGCGGTGGGTGGCGTTGATGTGCTGAACACAGCGAAAACCGCCGCACCGTCGACGGACACCGCCAAGGCCCCGGCAATCCCCCAGCCGATCAGCGACATGGCGCAGAAGCAATCAATGGACATGGCCAACGGTGCCGTGAAAAAGGCCGCCGATGCGCAAACGAATTCTTTATTGGAAGGCGCTAAATGAGTAAGCAAAGCCGTGTGATGTGGTCAGAAGGCATGTTCCTTTTGCCGCAGCATTTCCAGTATCAGGATGAGTTTCATCAACATCAGTTGAACGAGTCGACCCTGCGCAGCACACCCTTCCACTGGGGCGTGCAAACCTTGAAGATTGACGAGGAGGCCCTGGCCACCGGCACTCTGCGTCTGATTCGGCTCAAGCTGGTGTTTCCCGACGGTAGCCTGTATGACGCGCCCCAGCACGACCCGCTGCCGGCCGCCCGCGACTTGAAGGACTTGCTCAAGGGCAATGACCTCAAGGTGTACGCGGCGCTCAAGTTGCCGGAGCCGTTTGGCCTCAATTACGTGGAAGACGGCCAGGAACAAAAAAGCGCGCGACGCTTTCGCAAGCAGTTCGATACCTTGCCCGACCTTAACGAAGGCGACCTGGAAAACGAAATCACCAGTCTGCGCCTGAACGTGGTGATGCTGATCGACGGCGACAACCTCGACGGCTACAGCTATTGCCCGATTGCGCGGCTGTCGCGTAATAACATCGGCGGGTTCAACCTGGATGCGCACTTTGTGCACCCGACGCTGCACGTCGGCACCCATGAAACCCTGGTGGGCCTGGGCAAGCGCCTGCTCGGTGCGTTGCATTCCAAGAGCAAGGCGCTTTCCGGTCGTCGTCGTGAACGCGCCGACCAGATTGCCGAGTTCGGTTCCAGCGACGTAACACTGTTCTGGCTGCTGAACACCGTCAACCGTGCCTACCCCAACCTCGCGCACTTGCTGGCCCATCCGCGCCTGCATCCGGAGCGCCTGTATCTGTTCCTCGCGGAGCTTGCCGGCGGCTTGCTGACGTTTTCCCTCGACACCCAGCTCAACGACATTCCCGAGTACGACCACCATGACCCGGCGGCCTCGCTGGTCAAACTCGACGAGATGATCCGGGTGCTGCTCGACAACGTGATCCCCAACCAGTGCATTGTCATCAACCTGACACAGACCAAGCCGTCTTATTGGCAGGGCCAGTTGCTCGACGCTCGCTTGACCGAGGCCGACTTCTATCTTTCGGTGCATGCCGACATGCCAGGTTCCAGCCTGCTGGAACTGGTGCCGCGCGCCATCAAGGTGGGCTCGCCGGAAGACATCGAAGTGGTGGTCAACAGCGCCATGCCCGGCGTCACGTTGAACCATTCGACTCGTTTGCCCAACGCCATTCCGGTGCGTCTGGACAACCACTATTTCTCCATCGAGCCGCATGGCCGGGTGTACGAGCGAATGATGAGCGCCCAAGCCATCTCCTTCTATGCGCCCAGCGCTTTTACCAATCTCAAGCTTGAACTGATGGCGGTACTCAAATGACTGAAGCCGTGATGCAAGGCGCCGTAGCCGCGGCGCATGAAAAGCCTACCCTCAAAGACCTGGTTCAGGACTTCATCAGCATGGCGCTGATCGTGCGCCGTGGCCGGCAGGTCACATCGGTGGATGCCTTTGAAGCCAGTGTCGACAGCTTCTTCAAAACGCTGGAGCACGATGCACGCAGCGCCGATTACAGCGTCGACGAAGTCAAGGACACCCAGTACGCCCTGTGCGCATTCCTCGACGAAAGCGTGCTGCGCTCGGGCGAAAACGCCCTGCGCAATCATTTCGAGTTACAGCCGTTGCAGTTCCGCTACTTCGGCGTACACCTGGCCGGTGAAGGGTTCTTTGAAAAGATCGAGTCGTTGCGCAGCGACGTGAAAGCCAACCTGGATGTGCTGGAGGTGTACCACCTGTGCCTGGCGCTGGGTTTCGAGGGCAAATTCAGTCTCGGCCAGAAAGACCAGTTGCGTTACCTGGCCAACACCCTCGGGCAGGACATCGCACGTTACCGCAAGACACCAAAAGCGCTATCGCCGGACTGGGCGCTGCCCGATCAGGTCTCGCAAATGCTTCGTCACGAAGTTCCCGTGTGGCTGTATCTGGTGCTCATTGCCCTGCTCTGCGTTGCGGTTTACCTGACGCTGGACTGGCTGTTGGGTAAGGACGTCGCTGCGTTGGCAGAACAAATCAGCCAACTGTTCAGTGCCTGAGCACAGATCAGGTAACCGGGTCAGGAAGACATGAAGACATTACTGCGCTTGTTGAAAAGTTTCTGGTTCCTCATCCCCGTACTGTGGGTTGCGAGCCTGCTGGCATGCTGGATTGCCGCACCGCGTGTACCGCGGTTGCAGAGCCATTTACCGGAAGCACTGATTCTGATCAGCGCTTTTTATGTGCTCATTATTGTGTTGCGCCAATACAGGCGTATTCGCACCGAGCACAACCTTGAGAACCTGGTACAGCGCGAAGTTGATCGCTCGCTCGACTCCGCCGGCGAGTTCCGCGACCAGCAAGTACTGCGCGAACGCCTGAAGCACGCCATCGCCATGCTGCGTACCGACCGTGCGGCCGGTGGCGGTGGTTCTTCGGCGTTGTACGACTTGCCGTGGTACCTGGTGATAGGCATGTCGGCGGCGGGCAAGACCTCGCTGCTCAGTCGCTCGGGCCTGTCTGCCCGCATTGCCACCAGCGCCAATGACAGCGAAAGCGGCACCCAGCACTGCGACTGGTACTTCAGCCCCGACGCCGTAATGATCGACACCGCCGGGCGTTATCTGCGCGACGATCAATCGGCCAGCGAATTTGCCGACTTCCTGCGCATGCTCAAAAAGCAGCGCAACAAGGCGGCGGTCAATGGGTTGGTGCTGGTGGTGAGCCTGCCGGAACTGCTGGCCGCCACCACCGATGAGCGCGATGCGCTTGCGGCGCAACTGGTGACGCGGATTGAAGAGTACGTTGACTGCCTGGGCGTGAACCCGCCGATCTACTTGATGCTCAGCAAGACCGACCAACTGCCCGGCTTCAGCCAGGCCTTCGAAGGCCTGGACCTCAACGAGCGTCAGCAACCGCTGGGCATGACTTTTGGTTTGTCGGAGATTCGCAACCAGGGTTTGCGCAGCGTGCTCGACACCAAACTGGCCAACCTGCAGGGGCATATTCGCCGTCACGTCGATGCGCAGATGATCGCCCTCGGCGCCGATGCCAGCAGCGCGCTGCTGAATTTCCCGAACTACTTCGCTGAACTGACGGGCGTACTCGAGCAGTTCCTCCAGCACTTCGCCCCGCACGCGCATCAGGCCAACCCGCTACTGCTGCGCGGCCTCTATTTCACCAGTGCGCTGCAGACCGACCGGCAGTTGAGCCCGGTGTTCGAAGACGACCTGGCCGAGTCGTTCGCCTTGCGTCCACAAGACGACCCGGCACTGGCGGCTGACGCCGGCAACCGGAAAATCGGGGATCGCAGCTACTTCATTACCGATACCTTCCGCCGCGTGATTTTCGCTGACCGCGACCTGTCGCTGTATCAGTCGCGATCGGGACGCAAGTCAGCGCTGAACCCGCTGGTGATCGGCCTGGCGCTTTTCGCCGGGGTGGTGTTCATCGGTTGGCAAGGCCTGTCGTTCAAGAACAACCGAGAGTGGCTGGCCTCCATGCGTCAGCAACTGAGCGAGCTGGAGCAATCCCCGGACCGCGAGCAGTTGCTTGCCTCAGGTCAGGGCCTGGAGTTGTTGCGTAACCAGATGACGACCATCGAGCGCTATCGCGACCACGGCGTACCGCTGCGCCTGAGTGGCGGCCTGTACCGGGGCGATGATATTTATCTGGCCACCCAGAGCGCGTATTTGCAGCAACTGCGTACCCAGGCACTGGAGCCGATTACGCTCAATCTGCAACGGCATCTGCGTGAGTTCAATGACTTCGCAAAAACCATGGACCCGCAGAGTGTCACAGCGGTGCAGCCTGCCAAGGGCGCACGCAAGGGCGCTGCCGCCAGCAACGCACGACAGTTGGCCGCACGTGCCGGGGCGAAGCCTACCCTTGCCAGCATTCCACGAAGTGCCAGCGATGTCAGCCAACGGCTGACCGGCGCAGCCAAGGGTTCGGCCCGGCAGGCGCGTGACAATGCCCTCGCCGCCCTGCGCAACCCGGCCACCGCCAGTGATGCGGCGGACCTGTCGGCGACCACTGGCGGGCTGTCACTGTCGGAAGAGATGCTGGGACGTCTGGATGAGCGTCAGGTAGCGTCAATCATCGAGTCGTACAACACGCTGAAGCTGTACCTGATCCTCACGCAACCTGCGGGGCACCCGGAGGCCGAGTTTGTCGGCGCCGCGTTGCCGGTCGCCTGGGCAAACACGCTGGGCCAGGACAACCCGGTCAGCGACCAGGTGATTGAGGACAACGTGCCGGTCTATATACAGATGCTAAAGAACGGCCAGGCTCCGACGCTGGCACGTAACGAGCAACTGATCAGCGAAACGCAAAAAAGCCTGAAGTCGTTCATGATCTCCAGCTCTCTGGTCGACCGTGAATACCTGCGCCTGCAACTCGAATCCAGCCGCCAGTTCCCGGCGATTGGTTTGAGCGACCTGGTGCCGCTGCCAGGCCGCCAACTGCTGTACGGCAGCGAAGTGGTGCCGGCAATTTTCACCCGCCAGGGCTGGGACGAATTCGTCAAACCGGAGCTGATCAAGCTGGTGTCGAGTAACCTGCACAACGAAACCGACTGGGTGCTGGATGGCGAAGGCGGTGACAGCGTGGTGCAAAAGGCCAACTTCATCCGTGAGTTCATGGCGCGCTACAAACGTGATTACACCCAGGCCTGGTACACCCTGGTCGGCAGCGTCGGCGTGCGTCACTTCACCGATATGGCCAACGCCACCCAACAGCTCTCGCTGCTCAGTGACGTACAGAACTCCCCCGTCAAACGCTTGCTGTCGGCGGTCAATGACAACACCCGCTGGGACCTGCCCGAGTCGCACGAGGCGCAGCAACCGGGCACCAAGCATGAAGACAGTTTCTGGAGCAAGGTCAGCGGCATCTTCGACTCCCCCACCGTCTCGCCGGGCACGCTGGTGTCGCCACTGCCTGCGGTAAATGACGGCAGCCTGGCCGCCCGGTTCGAGCCTGTATCACGGGTGTTTGCCGCACAGAACGCCGAAGGGGCTGACAGTACGATCATGGACCGCTACCTGGCCGCGCTGCGTAAACTCAAAGTGCGGGTCAACAACATCCAGCGCTCGCAGGACGTCGGCAAAAGCAGCAAACAACTGATCAGCGAGACGCTGGAAGGCCAGCCGAGCGAGGTCACCAATGTGCGCAACTATGTGGAGACCACGATCGACACCAGCCAGGGCGGCCTGTCGAATTCGCTGCAAAGCCTGTTCAGCCTGCCGATTCAGTACACCTGGGAAACCCTGCGTGATCCAGCCGGCGAACAAATTGCCAAGGCCTGGGCACAGCAGATTGCCAAACCGTGGGAGCAGGTCATGGCCCATCGCTACCCGATTGCCGCCGGCAGCCGCAACGAGGCGTCGGTCAAGGATCTGCAACGCTTTGTCGACCCTCAATCGGGCTTGTTGCCGAACTTCAAACGTAACGAAATCGGCAACCTCGCCGGAGGCGAAGGCCTGGGCATGAGCAGCGGCGCAAAAAGCACCCCCCTGGTCAATCCGGGCATGGTCAACAGCATCGACAAGGCCAGTTCGTTGGGTGAAGTGATTGCCAGCCTGTCCGACCGCGACAACGGCTTCGAGATCATGCTGGAACCGTCGGCCTACTTCACCGACATCGTCTTCACCCTGGACGGCCAGGTGCAGCACTACCGTAACGGCAAGACCAGTTGGAGTCGGTTCTCGTGGCCGGGCACCACCACTGCCCCGGGCGCACGTCTTGATGTCGTGACGCTGAGCGGCGAGCGCGTTACGGTGTTCGACTATCCGGGACGCTGGGGCCTGCTGCGCATGAACGACAGTGCACGGGTCAACGACCTCGACGGCATTCAGCAGCGTTTCAGCTGGAACACCGCCAGCGGGCCGGTCAGTCTGACCGTGCGCAACTATGGCGGCGTCAAGCTCACCGACCTGGCCAATGTCAAAGCGCTGAGCGCATTGAACGGCGGCGACGGACGCGCCAAGTGAGGATTCAACGCATGCATCAGGAGGACCGCCGGTGATCGGGTGTTTTGGCAAAGTGCCTGCCAGCGCAGATTTCGTCAGCCTGCACGGTGCGGCGGAGGAAGTCTGCGAGTTCGACACGTGGTTGCAGGGAGCCCTCTCGGCCATGCAACACCGCGAAGACTGGCGCGAGCTGTTCGATCGTTTGCCGGTGTGCCTGTTCAGTTATCGTGCGCGCAACGGCAACTGCCTGTTGGGTGGCATGATCAGCTCAAGGGACTCCAGTGCACGGCGCTACCCGTTCTTCATCTTCCAGACGCTCAAGGCAAGCGATGTGCAGCCGCTGGTGAACCCGTTCACCCTGAGCGAATTGTTCTGTGCGCAGATCAAGCCGTTGCTGCACATGGCGGCACAGGGCGAAAGCAGCGCCGTGCTGTTTGAACGCATCAAGGCCCTGCGCCCGTTGCAGGCCCAGGACTTTGAACTGTTCCGCCGCGTGCACCACAAGTTTCTGATGAATTTCAATCTGCGCGACATCACGCGCTCACTGGAAGACTCGTACCCTGAGTTCGTCAGCAATGCCGTGCTCACCCGACTGCTGGCCCTGCAACAACCGATGCTGCATAAAAACAGCATGGCGATTTCCCTGCCGCTGCCGGCGGAGCGCGGTTTAAAGAACCCAACTGCCGATCTGTGGATCGACTGGCTCACACGCATGAAGAGCGCCGACACCGTACCGCAGATCAGCATGCTGATGGACGACTTCATGCGGCCCAAGCTGCTGTGCTTTGCTTCGCGCAACAGCAATGCCCTGTACCGGGTGCTCACCGGCACCAGCGAACGCCTGGACAATTATGATGTTCTGGCGCCGTTTGATGCCTTCGACGAGCACCATCGTGTACACGCCTTTCCTGCAATCGACTGCCCTCTTTATGACGTTATCGACCGTTTTGTCGATGCTCTGGATTTGAAGTCCGTATGAACAAGATCAAATACTACTTTTTGCGCTACCAACCCTACCTTCTTGGTGTGCTGTTCTTCCTGACGATCTTTATCGTGTGGGGCATCGGTCGTGCGCTCAACTTCACCTCGCTCAATAGCCTGCTGACCGGAATCGGCGTGTTCCTGCTGCTGTCGTCCGGCTATGTGCTGTTGCTGTATCGCGGTGTCTCCCGGCATCACAACCTCGAAGGCCTGCTGCGCGAAGACGCCGATCAGGCCGTATTGAATGCAAGTCCCGCGGACCGTGAAGAAGTCAGCCTGTTGCGCGAGCGCCTGTTACAAAGCATCGAGCGTCTGAGCAGTAACAAACCCCGTGGCACCCAGGCCAAGGATGCGCTATATGCCCTGCCCTGGTATCTGGTGATCGGCCAGCCGGCCGCCGGCAAGAGCACCATGCTGTATCAGTCCGGACTGAATTTTCCCTATGCCGAACGTGAAGGCGCAAGGGTCGCGGGCCTCGGTGGTACACGCAATTGCGACTGGTTCTTCAGCTCGGAAGCGGTGCTGCTGGACACCGCCGGCCGTTACATGGACAACCCGGAAGAGGCCGGCAAATGGCGCGCTTTTTTGCAGCTGCTGCGCCAGCATCGCCAACGTCGCCCGCTCAATGGGTTAATCGTTGCGGTGAGCATCCACGACATTCTGCAAGCCTCGCTCGAAGACCAGGAACGCATCGCCAAACGCTTGCGCGAACGCATCCAGGAAACTCACGCACTGCTGGAGGTGCGGTTGCCGGTGTATCTGGTGTTCACCAAGTGCGACCTGGTGCCGGGGTTTGCCCCCTTCTACAGCCAGCTCGATGACGTGGCACGCGGCGAAGTGATGGGCAAGACCTTCTCCCACAAGGGGTTTGAGCAGGCTGACTGGGGCAGGCGCTTCGGCGTGGCCATGGATGAGCTGATCACCTATTGGCAGGACGTGGCCAGCCGGCAACTGGTGCTGCAGGACATTCAGGTGACCCGCCAGAACTCGGCGGTCTACCGTTTCCCGCTGGAACTGGAGGCGCTCAAGCCACGCCTGCAACTGTTCGTGGATGCCTTGCTGCGGGCCAACCCGTATCAAAACGCAGAACTGCTACGCGGTTTCTACTTCACCAGTGCGCTGGATGCCGACCAGCCTGAGTTAGGTGGCCACGCCCGCCAGGTCACTGAGCGTTTCTCACTGGAAAGCGCTCAGGAAGCGACCAGCGGCCAGGCGCAACCGAGTGCGCTGTTCATCAATAGCCTGTTTCGCAAGGTGATCATTCCCGACCAGCACCTGGTGGCCCTGTACACCACCAACCACCGCGAACGCAGGCGCAAGGCGGCCTGGATCGGTGGTTTCGGCGCCCTCGCCCTGCTGCTGTGCGGTGTGTGGGGCTGGTCTTACTGGAACAACAAAAACGCCATCCAGAACTTGTCTGCCGAGCTGGCCCAGGCCTCTGATGGCGACCGCACCGCCACCGGCCAATACACTGCATGGCGTACGCTGGACAGCATGCGTTCGTGGACTGCGCACTATTACAGCCAGCACCACGAGGACGGCGTACCACTGCGCATGCGCATGGGCCTTTACCAGGGTTATAAAATCGAACCGTTGCTGCGTAGCCGCTATTTCGCAAGGCTGGAGACAGTGATGCTCAAGCCAACGGCCGACAATCTCACCCGCTCCCTGTACCTGCTGACCACCATCAAGGTATACCAGCGCAATGCCAAGGACCTGCTGCCGGTAACCGGTATCGACAGTGTTGAGCCCAAGGCGCTGCCGGTGGACAACCGCGCCCAATCGATCGCCAACTTCGGCACCGCGACGCTCGACACCTACATCATGTTGTCGCGAGCCCAGCGGGACAAGGCTGACCCGGCCTTCCTCAAGGCGAAGATGCCGGACTACTGGTACCCGGCCATTGCCCGCCAGACCGGCGTGACCATCGGCCAGAAGGATGGCTCAGGTGCCGCGCAGGATTACGAATACGCCAGCCGCCAGATCAATTTCTACAGCGATCAGATTCATGAGCCGGACGTACCCCGCATCCTCGACAACGCGTTCCTCACCTCCAGCTCGCGCAACTACATCAACAGCCTGCTGACCCAGTCGCTGCGCTCGATCGAGACGATCACGCTGGAGTCCGACACCTTGTTCGCCTTTGGCCGTGCCGATTTCCAGAGCCTCAAAAACGAAGGCCAGGCACAGTTAAGCGCCATCGCCGGCAAGCTGTTGAGCACGCCCAACATCGGCAAGATCATCATCGCCGGGCATGCCGACCAGTTGGGGGATCGCCAGGGCAATCTGGCAGTCTCAAAACAGCGCGCGCAAACTATCAAGACCTATCTGGTGGGCAAAGGCGTACCGGCCGAGCTGGTAGATGTAGTGGGCGAAGGCAGCGAGAAACCGTTGGTCAAATGTGACATGCAACTGCCCCGCGCTGCGCTGATTCAGTGCCTTGAGCCCAACCGGCGGGTAGAAATCGAAGTGCGCGCGCTCAACTGAGCCGCGTGCGCTGACCGAGTAGCGCTGTCCGGGCTGATGCCGGGGCGGCGCAACGAGAAGCCTGTCCTGATTTTTCAGGACGGTTCAAACAAGAGTTGAGACCCCACGGCGGGTTCATTCAGCTCTTAAACAGTGAAAGGAGATATTAGAAATGGCATTTGACGCATATATCCAAATCGATGGCATCCCAGGCGAAGTGAAGGACGAGAAGCACAAGGACTGGATCGAAGTGCTGGGTTACGAGTACGGTGCTACTCAAGCTACTTCTGCCACTGCCAGTTCCTCGGGCGGCGCCTCGTCCGAGCGCGTGGCGCTGAGCGACTTCAGCATCCGAAAATCCGTGGACAAGGCCTCGGCCAAACTGTTTGAAGCCTGCTGCAAGGGCACTCACATTGCCAAGATCCAGTTGAACGTCAACCGTGCGGGCGGCGACAAGCTGACCTACCTGACCATCAACCTGGAAGAAGTTGTCGTGTCCTCCGTCAAGGCCATTGCCGGCGGCAACCAGGACGGCGAAGACAAGGCAGTCAGCGACCTGCCGATTGAAGAAGTGAGCTTCAACTTCGCACGCATCAAGACCACCTACACCCAACAGAGCCGTTCCGACGGCCAGGGCGGCGGTAACGTCACCGGTGGCTGGGACCGTACCGCGAACAAAGTTTTCGCTTAAGTACCGGCGATTTCGGGATGCGCCTGCATCCCGTACTTCACACCGTGCCTGCTTGCAGGCACGGCGTTTTTTTCTGAGCAGAGTTTCCTATGCCTGAATTTCTCAACGGCCTTTCTATGGCCGAGCTGACCGCCCCCATCGATGGGGGAAGTGGCGCAGACCTGAGTTTTTCCACCCTGTTCGATCAAATCAAAGAAGCGCGCCGAGCAGATCCCGACTACCTGACCCAGGGTGACTGGCAAACCGAACTCAAATCCTCGGATTGGGAGTTGACCGTCACCCTTGCCGCACAAGGCCTGGCTCAACAGAGCAAGGACCTGATGCTGGTTGCCTGGCTTGCAGAAGGCCTCGCGTATCAGTACCAATTTATTGGCATCGACTTCGGCCTGACGCTGGCCGAACGTATTTTGCAGACGTTCTGGGACGATCTATACCCGACCCTTGAAGACGGCATGGAAGAGCGCAATGCCCGGCTGAGCTGGCTCAAAGCCTCGCTGGTGGACGTGGTGGGCGGGTTGCCGATCACTCAGGGTGATAACTTCGGCCTGCTGCGGTATGACGAATCCCGACATATCGAAAACCTCGCCTTGCAAAACCCCCAGGCCATGCGGGACGCTGTGGATGAAGGCAAGATCAACGCGGAAATCTTCCAGCGCTCGGTGGTGCTCACCGACACCGATCACCTTCGCCTCAAAGCCACGGAAATTGCTGCCAGCCTTAATGCCTGCCGCCAACTCCAGGCAACCTGCGACAACTTGTTCGGACGCGACGCGCCGAGCTTTGCCGCACTGGACGACATCCTGTCACGCGCCGCGCAACTGGTCGAAAAGTTGTTGAAGGACCGCGGCATCGAACTTAACCCGGTGCCCGTCGAACCGACCGCCCCCGGCATTCCCGAACTGGCCACCCCGCAGGCAGGTGCTGCAATGCCCTCACCACAGCAGACCCCATCGTCCACCCCGCTGCGTACCACCCCCACCACACGGGACGAAGCGTTCACCCTGCTGGCAAGCGTGGCGCAGTTCTTCAAAACTACAGAACCTCACAGCCCCGTACCCTACCTGATCGAACGCGCCATCAAGTGGGGCAACATGCCGCTTGAGGGATGGTTGAGCGACGTGATCAAGGACGGCAACGTCATTGACGGTATTCGTGATGTGCTGGGGACCAAGGACACGAAGTCCTGATGGTCGCGGACCGGACCACGCAAAACCCGCAATACCGGGGCACAACAGTCGCGAGCAAGCTGGCGCCTACAGTGAGCTGCGCTTGGTCGATACCTGCCCCGGCACCAGCGTCGGCGGCGCGCGCTCCACGTCACGGGAGACGTGGGATTTCACTTCGCCCACACCGCCCTCTTCGTCGTTGTGAATCACCAGCACGCCCGGCCTGCGCAGTTGCTCGAGGTCGCCCTCGGCCAGGTTGAAGCTTTCACTCAGGTGCTGGTCGCTCAGCGCATTGGCCTGGGCGCGGCGTTGGGCGAACTTGCGGCCCTTGCGTTGCTGGTAACGCGCCCAACTGACCAGGATCAACGCGTTGAACACGGCGATCCACAGGTAGATCTGCAGGGTATTGAGCGCGGCGAAGATCGGCGCTTCGATGCGCGGTCCGCCATGGGTTTCCAGCATGGCGTCGATGCCGCGCGCCAGCAGCCAGACCAGGCCGCCCCACGCAAGCAGGGTCAGCGCCACATCGATGAGCCACATCACGGCATGCTGGCGAGTTCTGACAAGTTTCATGTCACGCCTCCTTATTCAATTGGTTTGATGCCACGGTCCGGGCTCACCCAGCGCGCGCGTTTCTGGTGCTGGTTGAACAGCACCTTGGGAAAGCTGACCAGCGTGGTAAACAGGCTGACCAGCCAGAACACCATCGGGTACCACACGGTCCAGAACAGGGTTTTCCACAGGTCCTTTTCGTAACGCCGGTCGATCAGGATGCTCACGGCGAACTGCAGCAGGCATACCATCGCCAGCACCAGCCCGGTAAACGCCGGCGGCATCAGGGAGTCGACCGCGATGGCCTGGGGCAGCGGGATGAATTTGCCCACACCCCAGAAGATCACTGAGAGCATGAAGGTGAAGGCCCACCCGGTGGACAGGCAGTATTCGAACAGCAGCGGCCACAGGTAGCGATGGCGCCATTGCCAGATGCCACGAATGTTCTTGAACAGCACTTCGGCGCCGCCCTGGGCCCAGCGCAGGCGCTGCTTCCACAGGCCGCCGACGGTCTCGGGCATCAGAATCCAGCACAGTGCACGCGGCTCGTAGAAGATCGCCCAGTGATCGAGTTGCAGCTTCCAGCTGACGTCGATGTCCTCGGTGATCATGTCGGTGCTCCAGTAATCGATGCGGTCCAGCGCCTTCTTGCGAAACGCCACTACCACTCCCGATACCGTGAAGATCCGGCCGAACACCCGCTGGGTGCGCTTGATCAAGCCGATGATCGACGAGAACTCGCCCACCTGCACGCGGCCGATCAGGGTCGAGCGGGTGCGAATGCGCGGGTTGCCGGTGACGGCGCCCAGGCGCGGGTTGTCGAGCATCGGCGCGACCAGGTAAGCCGCCGCGTTTTTGTCGAGCAGCGCATCGCCGTCGATGCACACCAGGTATTCGCTGCGCGCAGCCACTGCGCCCATGCGCAGGGCCACGGCCTTGCCCTGGTTCTGCGCCAGGTGCAGCACGCGCAAACGCGGGTGTTGCAGGGCCAGCGCGTCGAGCAGCGCAGCGGTGTTGTCCTTGGAGCCGTCGTTGACCGCGATCACTTCGATGTTCGGGTACAGCTGGTCCAGCGCGGCGTGGATGGTCTCGCCAACGTTATCGCCCTCGTTGTAGCAAGGGATGATGATCGAGATCAGCGGGTTGCCGGCCAGCGTCGGCGCGGGGGTGTCTTCTTCCCATGGCCAGTGGCGCTCCCAGTGCAGCCAGAAGTACAGACCGCCGGCGATCCACAGCGCCGACATGAACAGCGGGTAGAAAAACACGAAGTCCATCAGGAACTGCCCGGTGACCAGGAAGATCAGGCCCAGGGGCACGCCCAGCACCAGCGCCAGCACGAATAAAGCCAGGATTCTGTCGAACATGGTCAAGGGTTCCATTGGTTGGAAAGGGCCGGACGTACCGTGTTCAAGTCCGGGGAATTTTCCAGAAAGTTGTCCGGGTAGTAGCCGAAGCTGGTGACGCCCTGGCGCTTGAGCACGCCCATCCATTGCGCCATCTGTGCGCCGTCGATATCCGGCGCGGCCTGGGTCCGCCAGTCTTTGGCCTGCAGCTCGAACACGGTGCGTTCAAGCGCACCCGGACGGGCCTTGACGGTGGCCACCAATTTCTCCAGCCAGGCATTGGATTGCTTCAGCGTCTGGCCTTCCATCAACGGCATGGCCATGGGTGCGGTCCAGTCGTAGGCCTGGAGGAAATCGTCGAGGTTCTGCGCGAACCACGCTTCGCTGTCGGGGTTGAGCATCGGCTCAGCGAAGATATTGCGCGCGGTCTGCACCTGCGGGCCGCCGATGGCGCGCACCCTGGCGGTCAACTCCTGGGTGAAGTCGATCAGGTAGCGGCTCTTGAAGCGGGTCCAGCGTTGCATCACGGCCGGGTCGGCACGCAACGCGGCGATGTTGCCGGGCAAGCCGTTGGCGGCGTAGACCTTGAGCGCGGCGGGGCTGGCGTCTTCGAAATCCGTCAGCACCGCGTCGTCGTGGTAGAGCACGCCGTCGATGGCACTGTTGCGCGCCAGGTCCTCGTAGATTTCACCGATGAGCCTGCGTACCTGCGGGTCGAACGGCGACAGGCGTTTGTATTGATCGGCGTCCGTGGCCACCTGGCCGGTGTGCGGATCCCACCGCGTAACACGCGGCAGCTTGGGGTCGAGGGCGAAACTCAGCACCGGCATCCACGCATACACGCTGGCATGGGCGCGGGTGCGCAGTTGCCAGGCGACGCGGTTGAACAGGTCGGCGCGCACCGGCAGGTGGCGGTTGGGGAAGTACAGCGAATGCACCAGGCCATCGCCCTTGGGGTCGGCGAAGGCTTGCAGGAACACGGTGCCTGCGCCCATGTCCACCACGCGCTGCACCAACTGGTCGAGATTGCGCGCCTGCTGGGCCGGGTCCGGGTCGTAGACGTTGTCCAGGTCCACATGCAGCACGCGCATCGGCGCCTTGGCCTGCACGGCGACAATGCTGTTGGCGAAGTGCTCGCCGTCCGGGTCGGAGGCCACCAGAAAGCGCGGGCTGTCCATCAGGTTGCCCAGGCTGTCGAGGCCGTCTTCCAGGGTCAGGGCCATCTGGTAGCCCTGTTCGCCGACCACCGCCAGGGACGTGCCCTTGGCCGCGCCATAAGGCCATACCCACACCCGTGGCGCCTTGCCGGTCACGCTGCGGATTTTCTGGCTGATGGCCGCGACGTCAGCGCGCATCCGTGTCTGAAACTGGGCATCGGTTTCGTAGCGGCCGGTCGCCGGGTCGTAGCGCATCGACGTCGCCGCCGGTTCCAGGTTGCCCTGGGGGTTGGCCAGGATGCCTTTGTGATTGTTGTCGGTGTGCGCGGCGATTTCCACCAGGCCCGACTGGGACACTTCGCGGATCTGCTGCCAGGTGAGGAATTCACCCCGCGGTCGTGGCGCGCCGGCAAAGTCCACCGGCTTGTCGAGCGGCGTATCGATCCAATAGCCCACCGGCGCCAGCAACGCCGGCCAATGGTAAGCGCGCAGAATCGGCATCACCCGGGTGTAGAAGCTGGCGTAACCATCATCGAAGCTGAGCATGATGGCTTTGGGCGGCAAGGCCGGCCCGCCACGGCGCGCGGCCAGAATCTGATCGACGCTGACCGCCTGGTAGCCGTTCTCGCGCAGCCAGGCCAGTTGCTCGATCAGGCGCTCGGTGCGCACCGCCACCACGGTCTGGTCGGGATCGCGGTCACTGACGTCGTGGTAGGCGATGCCCAGGAAATGGTTTTTCGGCCACGGCGCTTCGTTGGCCGGTGTCGGCCGCTCGGCGGGTGGAGTGAATGGCGCGGGTTGCTGGGCGCAGGCACTGGCCAGCACTACACCCAGGACCAACAAGCAACGGCTGAGGACGGTCATGGTCGGGCTCTTTTAGAAACGGTAGGTAAGGTCGACGAGCAGGCGCAGATCGCGTTCGCGATCACCGTCGTAGGGGCGGCTGATCAGGCTCAGGTTGGCGCCGACGTCCAGCACGTCGTTCCAGCGAAAGCGTTGGCCGTAGCCGACCAGCCCCACCCCGCCGGTGGAGTAATCGCGCTGGCTGTAGGTGCCTGCGCCGATCTGGAACTGCTGGCTCCACTGCGTCTCGTAGCGGTGATAGAGCACATGGTTGATGTTGAGCACGGGCAGCACCGTGAGGTCGGACCGGGGGTTGAAATACACCACGTCCTGCTTGCTGTTGCGGCTGGCGCCCACTTCCAGGCCCAGGTCCACTTGCACGTGCGGCGCGCTGTAGAGGCCCTGACGGCCGCTGAGCAAGGCTTCGAAACGGTCGTTGCCATCGCTGAAATGGGACGGGCTGAGGGTCAGTTTCCACTCGCGGCTTTCATTGGCGCGCCAGCGGATAAAACCACTGCCGCCGTTGGCCGTGACCCCGTCGTTGAGTGCGCGCAGCGGCGTGGTGCTGAGCAGGTAGCCGAGGCTGCCGCCGTATTGCCAGTTGTCGTTGATGTCGCGCGCAATCGACACGGCGGCGCCTTGCTTGGCACCATCGCCATAGGAATGGTTGGACACCTCGGCCTCGATGGTCATGTCGCGGGTACGCCGCTCCACGCCCACGCGCTGCCAGCGATGCTGGCCGGTGCCTTCGGTGAAGTCTGCGGTGGCATAACCGGCGCCGGCGAACAGGCGCCAGTCTTCGTCGATGGGCGGCGTGTAGATCACGCTTTCGATGCCCCAGTCGCGGCTGCCGGTGGCGGCGCCGGCGTCTTCATTGGGACCACCGCCGAAGCTTTTGCCGGTGTAGGCCTCCACGCGCAGTTCGGCCATGTCGTGCACGTCCCGCAGGCGGCTGAGGCGCTGCACCTGACGGTTGTCCGGGTTGCGCGCGAGCACATCGTCGGTGAGCACATCGAGCTGGCGCCACTCCTGCAGATCCATCGCGGTGTAGGCCTGGGACACTTCCAGGCCGATATCGCGCGGGGCCTGGGCCTCGGTTTCCTTGAGGACGCTTTCGGCGCGCCGAGGCAAATCACGGGCGCGGTACATGTCGGCCTGGGCCAGGCGCAGGCCGACGTTGCCGGGGGCCTTGGCCACCAGGGTCTCCAGACCGCTTTCGCTGCCCGGCAGGTCGCCGCCATACGTGCCGGCCTGGGCGGAGAGTTGCTGCGCGTCCATCCAGTTGTCGTTGGGGTTGCCGATGGGCAGGCCCTTGAGTTCAACCCGTGGTTGCTGTTCGTTGGCCAATTGCGCGGCGACGTCGCGCGCCTGCTGCACCTGGTCACTTTCCAGCAAGGCATAGAACAATGCGGTGCTGTCGTCGACGCGGTAACTGGCGTCGGCATCCGGCGCGGTCAGTACCTGGCGATACAGGGTCTGGGCGCGTTCGGGCTGGCGCTGTTCGAGGTAGGCACCGGCTACCCAGCGCAGGGCATAGGTGGGCAATTGCACGCCTTCAGCGGTGAGGGTTTCGTACTCGCGCACCACGTCGGCGGTGCGCGCGCGGGCCTTGAGCGCGCCCAGGCGGTCGATGCGCCAGCGCACCACGTCTTCGCGGGCGCTGGCGTCCGGGGCCCAGCGGGTGATCAGTCGGTCGTAGTCCTGCAGCGCGCGGTCGGCCACCACGTAGCGCTCTTTCTCAGAGCGCGTGGCGTACTCGGCCAGGCGCACGCGCTCGGCGGCGAGGTCGCCTTCGAGGCGGCGCTGGGTGACCGCGTCCACCAGGCCGGGACGCTGGGCCGACAGGCGCAACGCAGCCTCTGGCAGGCGCGCCTGTTGCAGGGCGATGAGGTATTCGCGGGCGACTTCAGGTTTGTCGCCGGCGCGGGTGAAGGCCTGGTCGAATTCGAACAGGGCGTCGTAGTTCAAACCGGCGCGGGCCAGCGCGTAGCCCAGGGCCATGCGCCGGTTCGGGTCTTCGGGCTTGGCCGCCACCAGCGCGCGGGTGCGCTGCACGGCTTCGGTGGCTTTGCCGCCGTCGGCCTGGGTGAGGGCCAGGCCCAGTTGCAGGTCGATGTTGTTCGGCTCGCGCAGCAACGCCTGGCGATACACCGCCTCGGCCTGGGCCCATTGCTTCTGGTTGCGGTAGGTACGCGCCACCGTGGCAAGTGCCTGGGTACTGAGGTTGCGATTTTTGCCCTGGGCTTCGTACACCTTGAGCACTTCGGCATCCTGGCCGGCCCACCCGGCGATGATCAGGTGATCGCTGACCTGGCCGGGCGTCTGGCGTTCGGCGGACAACTGGCGCAGCTGGGTCAGGGCGGGGGTGAAGTTGCCATTGCGTGCCTGAATGATCAGCGCGTCATAGGCCGGGTCGGCCGAGGCAAAGGCGGGCATCAGTAATTGGCTGCACAAGGCGACCCCGATCAGCAGACGCAACCGGCCTGAGGCACTGAGTGGTAGGTTTCGCAACATATCGTGAGCTTCCTTACACACGGAAAGCGTAACGATAGGTGTCCTGAGCAAAGCGCTTCAGGGTGCGGCGTCCACTGACGCGGCCTAGCTTTCCTGGGCGAACTATCGCTCAGGAAAACGGGGTGATGGCCAAATCGGAACAATTGTTCAGAATTGGGCTCCGTCGGGCAGCAAACTGGAGCCTCTGTGGCGAGCGGGCTTGTCGTGGCGAGCGGGCTTGCCCCGCGTTGGGGTGCGAAGCGCCCCCCATTGAGCAAAACGCGGTGTACCTGATACGGCTCAGCGCCTGGCTTTGGGGCTGCTGCGCAGCCCAACGCAGGACAAGCCTGCTCGCCACAGGGAATCTGCGCTTAACTGAACGGCATTAGGGCAAGCCCGCTCGCCACAACAAGCGGGCTCGCCAGAGGAATGTGATTGCCTGAAACGTCTTGGCTGCGTTGATCCTTACTGAGCGCGGCTGACTGCGCCGACTTTGCCCATCACGAAGCCGATGAATTGCTCGACGGTCATCTTCTGGCCGTTGAAGGTCACTTCGTTGTTGGCGTAATGCAGCTTGGACACCACGTCAGTCCCGACCACTGTGGCCAGCTGCGTGCCGACCGCCATGCCGCTGATCATCTGCGACGCCATCTGCGCTTGCTGCTCGATGGCTTTAGGGTCGGTCACGCCGCCGAGCTGCGCCTGCAGAGCGGCGACGTCGGCGATCATTGGCTTGGACAGCGTGAGGTTGGCGTCCAGCAGCGACACCATCTGCTTGCCCAGTTCAACCGGCGGCAGTTCCATGCTGGCGGGTTTGGCCAGGTCCAGCACGAGGTTGAACTTGCTTTCGCCATGGGTGGTTTTCAGCGACAGGTTCTCTACCGCCACTTGCGGCTTGGCGGCCAACAGTTGGTTGACGTTGGCCTCGGCCAGGGTCTGTTCGGCTTCAGTCAGCTGCAGCTCCGGCGCCGGCTCGCCCGCAGCGGCGGCCGCTTGCACGGGTTGCATTTTTTCCTGATAGAGCTTGGTGAGCACCACCATCGACGGGATGTCGACATCCTTCATGCTCACGGCCATGGCGGCCGAACCCACGGGTTTGCCCTGGTAACCGATCTCGTCGATCTTGTAATCGACGCGGCCGGCCAGGTTGTTGTCCTTGATGTTGCTCGAATCTTTCTGCTCGAAACCCTTGAGGGTGAGCACGCTTTGCTGCGGGCCAAAGGTGAACTTGGCGTCGGTCAGCTCCACGGTGTTTTGCCCGGTGTAGAAGTCAAAGGTGGACTTCTCCAGGTTGCTGGCCACGGTCAGGCCGGCCAGATCCGCTGCGAGCGGCGTGCCGTTGGCGTCCACTGCCGCCACCTTGAGGCTGTTCATGTAACCGTCGAGCTTGACCTTCTTGCCTTCGGCGGTGCTGTCGAAGTTGAGGTTGAGGCCGGAGAAGCTCGCCGACGACTTGTCGTCCTTGAACTCCAGGGGCAGCAGTTCGACGTTGCCGTTGACCGAGCGGGTGTAGCCGATATTGGTCACGCCTTTGAGCGGCGACACATCTTTGGCGGCGGCGAACCATTTTTCGCTGGTGGGGTTCTTTTCCAGCTCAAAGTGACTGGTGGCCATCACCGGCAGCCATTTCAGCGTGACCAGGCGCGAGAACGGCAGCGGGCCGTGTTCGATATGGTCGACGAACAGCAACTCGGGGTTGGGGTTGTCTTCACCGAAGACCGCGCCCTGTGCCTTGAGGCGGTAGTGGGCGGTGCTGCTGAACACGCCACGGTCGAGCGAGACCAGCTCCAGGGAGACCTTGCCATCGACGCCGGCCATGGAGGTCTGCAGTTCCTTGTTGGCGTTCTGGATTGCGGTTTGCAGCACCGGCTCCAGTTGCTTACCGGTGTACCAGGCGCCGCCTGCACTGACGACGCCAACGGCGACCACAAAACCCAAAAGAACAACTGCTGGCTTATTCATGAAGTGACCTGATCAAATCCTGTGAGAAGTGGGCTGTCTTCCTTGAACCCTGTAGGGGTTGGCTCAAGCCCGCCGAAAACGGGGGAAGATTAGCACTGGCGGCCACGAACGGCCCAGCCTTTCAGAGGGGCTTGGCCAGCGGGAGTTCACGCGGACGCCCTATCAATCTCATACGGTGGACGACAGACGGGCCGTCCCGCTGCACGCCAGCGCCCCGAACTCAAGGTGTGTCAAGGCGTTGCCGGGGCCTGGGATGCTTGCGTTCGTGCGTTTTCCCAGCCGCCACCCAGCGCCAGGAACAGGTCGATCTGGCTCATGGCAACCTGGGTGTTGGCGGCCGCCAGTTGCGCGCGTACATCGGTGTAGGTGCGCGTGGCTTGCAGGTCGGCCAGGAACGACGCGCGACCGGCCTGGAAGAAACGATGGGTCTGCCCCGCCGCTTCCCTGGCGGACTCGCCGGCTTCGGCCAGCGCGTCGCGGCGCTGCAACATGGCGGTGTATTGCGCAAGGCCGGTCTGGGTTTCGCGGATGGCATTGAGCACCACCCCGTCGAAATGCGCCAGGGCGCCCTGAGTGGCCGCCTCGGCTTCATGGATACGGGCGCGGGCGCCGTTGGTGGGGACGGTCCAGCTGATCATCGGGCCGAAGCCCCAGCGGTTGGTCGCCGGCGTGCCGAGGTCGTCGAGCAGGCCCACGGTGCCGACAGAGGCGCCGATGGCGATGTCCGGGTACAACGCGCCGGTGGCCACGCCAATGCGCGCGGTGGCGGCGGCCAGCTGGCGTTCGGCCTGGCGTACGTCGGGGCGGCGTTTGAGCAGGGCGGCGCCGTCGCCCACCGGCAGCAACTGGGCAATGTGTGGCAGCTCGGCGCAACTGGCGGTGCCGGCCGGTAATTGATCCAGCGGCCTGGCCAGCAGCATCGACAGGCGGAACAACCCGGCCTGGCGTGCGGCTTCATAGCGCGGCATGTCGGCGCGCAAGGATTTGTATTGGGTCTGCGAGCGGGTCACCTGGGTTTCATCACCGCGACCGGCATCGCGCAGGCGCTGAGTGAGCCGGGTGCTCTGGCCTTGCAGGTCAAGGGACTCGTGGGCAATCGCCAGTTCCTCGTTGGCTGCGCAGACCCGCGTGTACGAGCGCACCACATCGGCCACCAGGGTGATGCGGGCGATATCGGCCGCGGCCTGGGCTGCGTCGGCATTGGCCTGAGCGCTTTCGATGCCACGTTGCAAGGTGCCGAACAGGTCGAATTGGTAGGAGGTGGTAATGCCCACGCTGCCGATGTTGTCCACCGGGACCTTCTCGGGCTGCAGGAACGCCTCGCCAGACTCCTGCAGGCGCTGGGCTTCGGCCTTGGCGCCGGCACTCCAGCCGCCGGCGGACTCGGCCTGCTGGCTCTGGAAACGCGCGCGCTGCAGGTTGGCGGCGGCCACGCGCAGGTCGGTGTTGGAGGCCATGGCCTGGCGCACCAGTTCATTCAGGCGCGGGTCCTTATACAGCTTCCACCAGTCGGCCGGCACCGGCGCCGACACCATGTTGTCGCCCTCGCCCGCTATCGGCCCTTGCAGGTCTTTGCGGTTGACGGCGGACGTGTCCGGCAGCGAGTAATCCGGGCCCACCACCTGGCAGGCCGACAGCAGCAACCCCAGCGCGGACGTGGCCAGAAGCCGTTTCATGGTTGCTCCCCGTCGTTAACCTTGTCGCCGATGATCGACACCGTGGCCGTGCGCCCGGCGATCATGCGAAAGTCGGCCGGCACGTCGTCGAAGGCGATGCGTACCGGAATCCGCTGGGCCAGGCGCACCCAGCTGAACGCCGGGTTGACGTTGGGCAGCAGGTTGGAGCCGCTGCTGCGGTCGCGGTCTTCGATGCCGGCGACGATGCTCTGCACATGGCCGCGCAGGCGGGCGTTATCGCCGATCACACGGATGTCCACGGCCATGCCGACGTGGATGCCGTCGAGCTTGGTCTCTTCGAAATAACCGTCGATGTGAAAGGAGTTGCTGTCCACCACCGACAGCACCGGGCGCCCGGCGGTGACGAATTCCTGGCTGCGCGGCGCGCGGTCGTTGACGTAGCCATCCACCGGGCTGCGGATCACCGAGCGATCCAGGTTCAACTGAGCCGCGTCCACCGTTACTTGCGCTTCGGCCAGGGCCGACTGGGCGCGGGCCACACGGGACTGGCTTTCTTCGAGTTGCTCGCTGGGCACGAGGTTGCCCAGGCCACGGTTACGCTTGTACTCGCGCTGGGCCTGGGCCAGGGTTTCCTGGCGGTCGGCCACGGCGGCACGGGCCTGGCGCAGGGCGAGTTTGAAACGGTCCTGGTCGACGGCGAACAGCACCTGGCCCTTGGTCACTGGCTGATTGTCGTGAACGTCCACGCGCTGGATCAGCCCGGACACGTCCGGCGCAATCTGCACGATGTCGGCACGGATGTGCCCGTCGCGGGTCCAGGGGGCAAACATGTAGTACATGACCATGCGCCACACGACGACGACCGCAAACGTCACGATCAACAGCGTGAGGACCACACGGCCGATGGTCAAAAAAGGTTTTTTCATGTCATCAGGTATCGACTGAGTGAGTCCACCGCGCCCAGCATCAGCGCGTAGAGCCCCACATTGAACAATGCCCGGTGCCAGACCAGGCGATAGAAGTGCATGCGCGTCAACAGCCCGTGCACCACCAGAAACAACAGGTACGTAATGCCCATCAGCACCAGCAGCGTGGGCAGGAACACCCCGCTGATATCCAGATCACCGATCATAAAGGTGCTCCATCCGGCAGCGGCGCTTCCAGCTCCGTGCCACCAATGAATTCAACCCCCGGCAGCAGCGCCAGCCGCAGGCCGGCCAGGGCGTGCAGTAGATGCAGGCGGGTGTCGTCGGTGTCCTGCAGGCCCTGCCCGTTGAGGGCGCGACGGGTGCGGTCGAGTGTCATCAGCAGACCGCCAGGCGCGGGCAAGCGTTCACCCGCCTTGAGGCAGGCCTTGAAGTAGCCGCCCACGCCTTCCACCACCTGGTTGAGCAGCACCCGCGGCACGCCGAGGATGCGCGGCGAGTAGGCCAGCAGGTCGAGCAGGTTCAGCGCCACGCGCAAGTCGCGCAGGGCGATGCCGGTGTCCTGCCCGGTGAGGGCCAGGCGCGGCAGGTGTTGCATCAGGCGGTCGAGCATCTGCGCGGCCATGTGCCGGTGCTCGGCGAGGGTGGCGGGTTCGGTGAGGCTGACGATGTCGCGCCAGCTGAACCGGGTCAGGCGCTTGGCCGCCAGCTCGGCGCCGAAGGGCCGCGCGATCAGCGTCCACACAAAGGCAAACAGCAGGCCCACGGGCCCGGCCAGATTGACGTTGGCGAAGTTGAGAAAATCGGCGTCGTAGGCGCCCTGGATGCTGATGAATGACGAGGTGTTGACCAGCGTCAGCAGCATGCCCAGGTAGAAACGCGGCTGGACCGTGAGGGTGCCGATGCAGATGAACGGCACGGCGAAGGCCAGCACCAGCATCGGGAAGTCATGCAGGTTGGGCAGCACCAGAAACAGGTACAGGCTGGCGAACAGCACCGACATGGCGGTCCAGAAAAAGAACCGGTAAATCTGCGGCGCCGGGTCGTCCATCGTGGCGAAGAAGCTGCATGCAACGGCGGCGAGGATCACCGCGCTGCCGCCGTCGGTCCAGCCCAGCAGAATCCACAGCACCGAGGCGACGATGATCGCGCTGACGGTGGAAAACGCCGAGTAGAACATCAGGCCCCGGTCGAGGAACGGCGTGAGTCGGCCCAGGCGCCAGTGACGGTACACGGCGCGCCAGGTGTCCTGGCTTTCGCACTGGATGGCGGCTTGCAGGCTGCGGCAGTCCTGCCACAGGTCGACCCACTCGGCCAGGCGATAGAGCGCGTTGGAGAACAGCAACGTGTGGCGGTCGTTGAGCGCGTCGCCCTGGGGTTGCGCGGCGTCGATCTGGTCGCGCAACAAGCGCCAGCGTTCGAGGGGCGCGGTGTCGGTGGTGCCTTGCAGCCAGGCGTCGGCCGCTTGCAGCAAGGGCATGAGGCGCTCGAGAAACTCGGGGGCGCGATGTTCGATGGCGAACACCGCGTCGTCCAGCGCGTCGATCACCGGCAGCAGGTGAATCATGCGCCCGCGCAGTTCCTTGGTGTTGCGCACCGTCTGTGGCCGCGCGCCTTCATGGGGCAACTGGCCGATCATCAGTTCGAGGGTGTTGAAGGTGGCGACCATGCCGCCACGCAGGTTGCTGACTTCCTCGGTGTCGACGTTGCGCGTGAGAAAGCGCTGGCTGTAGACCTGCGCGTCGGCAAACCACTTGGCCACCGAACCGTCGAACACCGGCATCAGGCGACGCGGCCAGAACATCGCGCCGACCACGGCGGCCACGACGATGCCGAGGAAGATTTCTTCGGTGCGCGCTTCGGCCACGTCCCACACTGCCAGGGGGTTATCCACCACGGGCAGCGCGATCAGCGGCAGCGTGTAGCCGGCGAGCATCAGGGCATAGTTGTTGGCGGTGCGCAGGTGCATGGAGAGGAACAGCAAGGTGCCGGTCCACAGTGCAATCACCACCACCAGGATGTAGGGCGACTGCACGAACATCGGCACGAACAACACCGCCGCCGCCGCGCCCATCAGGGTGCCGATGGCGCGGTACAGCGCCTTGGAACTGGTAGGGCCGACAAACGGGCTGGAGACGATGTACACGGTGGCCATCGCCCAATACGGACGCGGCATTTGCATGAGCATGGCGATGTACAGCGCGATCATCGACGCCGCGAAGGTGCGCACGCCGTAAAACCAGTCGCGGGCCGGCGGCATGCCGGTAAAAAATCCGTTCAAGGCGCCACCGCCCCCGCCGCTTCGAAGGCGCGCAGCACGCGCAACGCGGCTTCGAGGTCGTTGCGCGGAATGTCGGCCAGCACTTCGCGGCGCAGGCGCACCAGTTGCGCTTCCACCGCCTGCACCAGCTTACGGCCGCGCTCGGTGAGGCTCAAGGCCTTGGCACGGCGGTCGTGGACGTCTTCGGTACGGCACACATAGCCGCCGCTGCACAGCTGGTCGAGCAGGCGCACCAGCGACGGGCTTTCCATGCCGGAGGCCTGGGCCACCTTGACCTGATGCACGCCGTCGCCCAGGCGGCCGATCATCAACAGCGGCACGGCGCAGGCTTCGGAGATGCCATAACTCACCAGCGTGGCCTGGCAGATTTTGCGCCAGTTGCGGGCGCCCACCACCATGCTGCTGCTGAGGTTCATCTGAAGGTGTTCAAGGGATTGGGACACAGGATTGATCGCATACAGTTAGTTTGCTAACTATCAATATGGTGGAAGCTGGCTTGAGCGTCAAGTTTTGAAACAATTTGGCGGATGGGTGGTGGCAAAAATGTGGGAGGGGCTTGCTCCCGATGGCGCTGGGTCAGTGTCGGATGAGCTGACTGACACACTGCCATCGTGAGCAAGCCCCCTCCCACATTTGGATCAGTCTTGGCTCCGGGGCTGGCGCGTCGAAGCCCAAGCCCAGTCTAGGGACAGCCCTCGGGCAACATCGACGGCACATTGCACAACACAAACAAGCGTGCCCTGGCACCCCCGCCGTCCTGGCGACTGAGTTCGTGCCAGCCCTGGGGCAGTGGCGCGAATTCGTCCGGCGCTTCGTTGCTGCTGATCAGCCATACGCGCCGGGTGCCGGCGGGCAGTGACGAGAGGTGGTCGAGGTAGATGCGCCCGCCGTCTTGATCCACCAGGGTGCCGAAGCCGTAGGCGTTCGGGCGCGTTGACGTACCGTCGGGCCTGGGCGGGGTATAGAGCTGCAGTTGGGCGTCGGTCTGGTCGTAATAGACATAGCTGAGGTACCACAGCATGTCGCTGAGCACGATGCGATCGTCTTCCTGGTAGTTGCGATTGACGAACTCCACCGGCACGTTGAATTGGTCCTGCTCGTCTACCGTGAAGTTGTTTTTCAGCCCAACCAGTTCCACCCCCACCAGCAACACGAACAACGCCGCGCCGCACCACGAGCCGCGGTCGATGAGCAGCGCCAGCAGGATCGGCAAGCCCAGGGCATACACTGTGAGATAGCGCTCAATGAACACCGGCGAGATAAACGACACGGCGTAGACCAGCAGCAGCGGCAGCAGGAAAAACAGCGCCAGCAGGCTGGCAGGTCGATAGGGTTGGCGATCACGCCAGACGCTGATGCCAACCAGCGCAATCAATAGCAGGGGGAACCCCCAGAACAGCGGTCGCCATAGCGCCAGGCCTTCATCCTGCAACATGAATTGCCAGACCATCGATGGCACAGACAGCGCATTGACCGGATCTTCCCAGCCAATGTCACCGCCCACCTTGAGCTGGTCGACGTGCTGCACCAGGTCCAGCAGGCCTGGCAACCAGGGCAGGTACGCCAGCACAATCGCGACGTTGGTCGCCCACCATGCCCGACGCGTGATCAGCCGCTGACCGCAGGTGCCCAGCACCCCCAGATACGCCCAATGCACCAGCACGCAGAGTGCGGTGAAGTAATGGGTGTAGAAACCTGCGGTCATCAGCAGCCCATAGGCCACCAGATAGCGCGTGCGTTCGGGTTGGCGCACCCAGTACACCAGCGCCAGCGTGGCGCCCAGCAGCCAGACGCCCAACAGCGAATACATGCGCACTTCCTGACTGTACCGCACCGCGGTCGGCAGCAGCGCCAGCAGTACGCCGGCCAGTACCGCCGCGCGCCGGGTGGACAACTGCCGCGTGAGCCAGATGCCCAGGCCCACGGCGAGCGCGCCCGGGATGGCGCTCATGGCCCTGATCGAGCCGATGCTGTCGCCGAACAGTTCGATCCAGCCGCGCAGCAGGAAGAAGTACAGCGGCGGGTGTACGTCATGGGCCGCGTGAAACCACAGGTCGTCCACGGCGTATTCGCTGAGCAACAGGCTTGAGCCCTCATCGCCCCAGATGGCCGACGCCGTCAGGTTGTAGAACCGCAGGGCCATCGCCAGCGCCAGGAGCGGTACCCACCAAAGCTGGCTGATCCAGCCGGCACGTTCCCAGCCCAGTCGGTTGAGCGCGGGCAATGCCGCGACTTTTTCGTTTTGCTCTACCACAGACCGACGCACCTTGATTCCCCTGCCACTGCTCTGATTGCCGACACGCAAACCAACGCCACTTTAGGACAAATGCCCCTGATTCGCTTGTGCAATCGGACAAATCGGCCAATTGCGCAGGACTTCACCGAAGCGCTGGTCGGATCACGCTATGATTGCCCTCCTCCAAGGACTCAGGCTCAAGGACACCTCATGCGCATCGGTTTTCTGTCACCCCTGGCACTGGCACTGCTCGCCGGTATTTCCCAGCAGGCGTTGGCCAGCTCGGACGACTCGTGCTACCCGGACTGGCGGGTGTCGCGTGACAGCCTGGACCCGTGCAACAACCTGCCCTTTCTGAGCCCGGGCAACGACAGCCGGGTCAACCTGCGCCTGCTGCTGTCCGACAAAAAGGTCGCACCGCTGGCCCCCAATGCCCTGGACGACACCGACCGGGCCGAGGGATTCGGCCAGGTGCCGTTTGCGGTGTATCGCCTGAGCCCTGCGCCTGCCAGTGACGACGAACCCGACGACAAGCCCGACGACTCGCGCACCGCTGAACTGGACACGCTGCTCAAGACCCTGGGCATCAAGCGCGAGAACTACAAAACCGCCGGCGAAGCGTTTTTGAGCGGCGAAGGCAGCCGCTGCCGCAGCAACGACGATGACAGCGCCACGGCGTTTGTCAGCCAGGTGATCAAGGCCGATATGCCGGATACCGAACGCGTGCTGCTGGCCAGGGCGCGCCTGCAATTGCTCACCGCCTGCAGTTGGGAGGGCGCGGTGGTCACCGGCGAAATCGAGTCCTCGAACGGCCGCCTGCTGCGCACCTACCTGCAAGCCGCCGCCGACTTCTACAGCGGGCGCTTCAGTGAGGCCGAACGCGGTTTTGCCGCCGCCAGCGGCTCAACCCTGCCGTGGCTGCAGGAAACCGCGCTGTACATGACCGCGCGCACCGCGCTGAATCAGGCCCAGGCCGAAGCGTTCGACGAATACGGCATGCCGCAGCGCGAGCATGTGGATAAGTCCGCGCTGGGCAATGCCGAAAAGGGCTTGCTCGGCTATCTGAACACTTATCCACAGGGCCAGTACGCGACTTCCGCTCGGGGCCTGTTGCGCCGCGTGCATTGGCTGGCCAATGACGATGGCAAGCTCGCCGAGGACTTCGCCTGGCAAATGACCGAAGCCACCGCCGAGCAGCGCAATGTGTCCCTCGATGACCTGGTGCAAGAGGCTGATCTCAAGCTGTTGATCGACAGCAACGGCAGCCTTGAGAACCCGATGCTGCAGGCGGTCAACGACCTGATGCTGATGCGCGCCGAGACGCCGCCCAAACTGACCCGCGCCGACCTCGACAAACAGAAGGCCACGTTTGCCGACGAGCCGGCGCTGTACGCCTACCTGCAAGCGGCGTTTGCGTTGTACGTCGAGCATCAGCCCGAGGCCGCCCTGAAACTGCTGCCCAAGGATGTGCCGTCGGGCCTGGATTACTTCGCCTTCAGTCAGCAGACCCTGCGCGGCCTGGCCCTGGAAGCCGGGCAGAATTGGAAAGCGGCGCAAGCCCTGTGGCTGCAACTATTGCCGCTGGCCAAACAGCCTCTGCAACGCGACCAGCTGGAGCTGGCCCTGGCGATGAACTACGAACGCAGCGGCGAGTTGGCCAAGGTGTTCGCGGCGGACTCGCCGATCAGCGCCAACAACGTGCGCTACCTGCTGCTGCGCAGCGTCGCCGGCCCCGACCTGCTGCGCCAGCAGATCGCCAAGGCCAGCGACCCGGTGGAGCGCCACACCGCGCAATTCGTGCTGCTCTACAAGGACCTGCTGCGCAGCCAGTTCGCCACCTTCGCCGACGACCTCAAGCAACTGCCGGCCACGCCGCCTGAAGACAAACTCGACACCAGCCTTGGCTACACCTATGGCGGCGGGCAAACCTTGAAACTGTTCCAGTGGAACGGCGACAAAGCCGCGTCCGGCTACACCTGCCCGAGCATCGCGCAAACCGCCGCGACCCTGCAGAACGACGCGAAAAACCCGCAGGCGCTCAATTGCTTCGGTGAGTTCATCCTGCGCAACAGCCTGGACGGCATGCCACTCGAGCAAGCCCGCGCCGCCGGCAGCCTGGGCAGCAGCGCGTCGAACTTCAGCGGTGAAACCTTCTCGCGTCTGGACGGCTACAAACAGGTGATCGCCAACCCCAAGGCGCCGAAAACCGACAAGGCCTACGCGCTGTTTCGCGCCATCAACTGCTACGCGCCCGCCGGCTACAACAGCTGCGGCGGCGAAGACGTCGCGCCGGCCGTGCGCAAAGCCTGGTTCCGCCAGCTGAAGACAGGCTTTGGTGACACCCAGTGGGGCAACGCCTTGCAGTACTACTGGTGAAACACCTGTGGCTGGGCCTGCTGTTGCTGGCAAGCCCGGCCTTCGGCGCCGTCGACGCCCGCGACTATGACGCCTTCTGGCTGTGGAGCGGCGTCACGCCGCAGCCGGTACTCAAACAGGCGAAGACGCTGTACATCCTTCAGGGCCAGATCAACTCCACCCGCCGCACGCCCACCGTGCGTTTGATCGCCCAGGGCATGAGCGTGCCGCGTATCACCCAGGGCGAGGTCTGGATCGTCTACCGCGCCCACACCCTGCACTGGCCGGAGCGGGTCTACGCCCAATTGCTCGGCCAGGTGCAACGCTGGCGCGACGCGGGCAATCCGGTGGTCGGCATACAGATCGACTTCGACGCCCGCACCCAATACCTGCACGAATACGCGGAGTTTCTGCGCGACCTGCGCCAGCGCCTGCCGGCCGACCTGCGTCTGAGCATCACCGGCCTGCTGGACTGGGGCAGCAACGCCGATCCCGCTGCCATCGCCCAACTCAAAGGCGTGGTGGATGAAGTGGTGGTGCAGACGTACCAGGGACGGCACAGCATCCCGGATTACGCGGCGTATCTGCCGAGGGTGAGTCGGATGGGGGTGCCGTTCAAGGTAGGCTTGATTCAGGGTGGCGAGTGGCAGGCGCCGGCGTACTTGCGCGAGAACGAGTGGTTTGGCGGGTATGTGGTGTTTTTGCGCAATCCTTAGCGCCGCAAATGGGGTATTTCAGACACCCTCATTCCTGTGGCAAGCGAGTGTATTGTGGCGAGCCCTAATGCCGTTCAGTTAAGCGCAGATTCCCTGTGGCGAGCAGGCTTGTCCTGCGTTGGGCTGCGCAGCAGCCCCAAAACCAGGCGCTGAGCCGTATCAGGTTCACCGCGTTTTGCTCGATTGGGGGCGCTTCGCACCCCCACGCGGGGCAAGCCCGCTCGCCACGACAAGCCTGGTCACCACAAAAAAACCTGCACACCACAAAAAAGCCTGCGCACCGCAATAGTCACAAGGCGCGCCAAGGCTCAGCGCTCGGCTGTTTGCACCGGATACACCGACGCCCACCCGCCACCCAGCGCCTTGTACAAACCGACCATGGCCAGCGACACGTCGGTGGAGCTTTGCACCCATTGCTCCTGGGTCGCCAGCAACGCGCTCTGCACGGTGAGGACGTTGACGAAATCCGCCACGCCTTCGACGTACTGGTGTTGCGCGGTGGTCAGGGCGATCTGGTTCTGGCGCACGGCTTCGGCGAGGCTGTCGCGGCGCAGCTGGCTGGCGTTGTAGCGGGTCAACTGATCGTCGATCTCGTGCCAGGCACGCAGCACGGTGTGCTGATAGGCCAGCGCTGCCTCCTGCTGCTGGGCTTCGCGCAGCGTCAACATGCCTTGCAGGCGTCCGCCGTTGAACAGCGGCAGGCTGAACTGCGGGCCGAAGGCAAACGCGCGCGAGCCCCAGGAGCCGAAATCCGCCAGTTGCAGTGCCTGGGAGCCGAGGCTGCCGGACAGGGTGATACGCGGGTAGAAATCGCCCTTGGCCACGCCGATGTTGGCGGTAGCGGCATGCAGGCGCGCCTCGGCCTGGCGGATATCCGGGCGGCGTTCGGCCAACTGTGACGGCAGGCCAATGGCGACCTGGCGCGGGGTTTGCGGTACGGCGGCGTCTTTGCACAGTTGGGCGTGCAGGGCCTGGGGCGGCTCGCCCATGAGCAGGCTGAGGGCGTTGATCAACTGATCCTGACGTTGTTGCAGCTCCGGCAGGCGTGCTTCGATGGTGGCGACCTGGGCGGCGGCTTCGGCCACGTCCAGGTCGGTGGCAACGCCATCGGCGAGGCGCAGTTGCGAGAGCTTCAGGCTGTGCCGGGCGACGTCGAGGTTCTGCTCGGTGACGTTGCGGGTGTTCTGCACGCCGCGCAGTTGGATGTAGTCCTGGGCGGTCTCGGCCAGTACCGACAGCAGCACGGCGCGGCGGTCGTCTTCGGCGACTTGCAGGGTGGCGTCGGCGGCCTCGGTCTCGCGCTTGACGCGGCCCCAGAAGTCCAGCTCCCAGGCGGCGGAGAAGTCCGTGTCCCATTGGTTGAAGGCCGAGCGGCCGTTTTCTCCGGAGGGGTCGTTCAGGCCTTCGCCACTGTTGCGCTTGCGCTGGTAGCCACCGCCTGCCGCGAGGTTGGGGTAACGCCCCGCCGTGGTCACCTGGCGCACGGCTCGGCTTTGTTGCAGGCGGCTGCCGGCCAGTTTCAGGTCGAGGTTGTCGGTGAGGGCGCGGCGTGTGAGGGCTGACAGTTGCGCGTCATGGAACACGTCCCACCAGCGCTCCTGCAGCGGATCGGCCACGGCGCGGCTGTCGGCCTGACGGCCCTGAGGTTCGCGCCAACGCTCGACGTGCGGCCCCTGGGGCGTGTGAAAGTCCGGGCCGACGGTGCAGGCACTCAGGCTGATGACGCTCAAGGCGAGCCAGGCAAAACGTATCATTGCTGGGCCACCTCACGCGGCTGCGCGACGGGCTGGGTGTCGACGCTGGCCTCCACCGACATGCCCACCCGCAGACGTTCGGTGAGGGGCTGGCCGGGTTCGAGGATGATCTTCACCGGGATGCGCTGCACCACCTTGGTGAAGTTGCCGGTGGCGTTGTCCGGCTTGATCGAGGCGAACGTCACACCGGTGGCCGGCGCCAGGCTCTCCAGATGACCGTTGAGCAACTCGCCGTCGAGGCTGTCGACGCGCACCTGCACGGGTTGGCCGGCATGCATGTGCGACAGCTGGGTTTCCTGGAAATTGGCCACCACATAGGCCTCGCTCAGCGGCACCACAGCGAGCAGCTTGCTGCCCGGCGTCACGTAGGCGCCGACCCGCACCGCGCGCTCACCGACCATGCCGTCCACCGGCGCGACGATGCGCGTATAGGACAGTTGATAGCTGGCCATTTCCAACGCCGCCTGCGCGCGCTTGAGCCCGCCTTCGGCCGCATCGCGCTGGGCACTGAGGATTTCTACCTGCTTGCGTTCGGCCGCCAGCACCGCGGTGGATTTGGCCAGGCGCGCGGTGGCCTGGTCGATGCGGGTTTTGGCTTGCTGGGCGTTCTGCACGGTGCCCGCGCCCACGCCGGCGAGGTGGTTGTAGCGGTTCAGCTCGTGCTCGGCGAACGCCACTTCGGCGCGGTCTGCCGCCACGGTGGCCTGGGCCTGGGCGATCACCGAGCTTTGGCGCTCCAGGGTGGCGCCGGCGTTTTTAAGCTGGGCTTGGGCGACCAACGCATCGGCATCGGCGGCCTGGGCGGCGGCGCGAAAATCGCGGTCGTCGATCAGCGCCAGCAGTTGGCCGGCCTTGACCTGCTGGTTGTCTTCCACCAGCACCTCTTTGATAAAGCCGGCCACACGCGGGGCGATCAGGGTGAAGTCGGCGGCGACGAAGGCATCGTTGGTGGTCTGACGCGCGTTGCCCAACAGGCCCGGCGTGACCAGATACACCAGCACGCCAACGGCAAATACAGCGATAACGGAGACGGCAATTTTGTCTTTGCGTTTCATGGGGAGTCCTTGAGGCTATGTCGGTGCGCGAGGCGGATAAATCCGCGTGGGCATCCAGAAAATCAGCAGGATCAACGCCACCGCGACACCGGCCATGACGACATACAGATCCGACGAGGTGAGCACCACGGCCTGTTCGTGCAGGCGGTGGGCCAGGCCCGGCGCATCGCCGTCGGCCAGGGGTGAGTTGCCCAGGCGATCCACCAGCATGGTGGAGTGGAAGTGTTCACGGCGGGTGGTCAGGGTTTCGAGCACTGCGGCGGCGATCACCGCAGACAGGCCTTTGATGGTGTTGAACCAGGCCGAAGCGAACGGCCCGTCAACGGGCTGGATGCTGCCGGTGGACAGCATCAGCAACGGCAGAACCGCCATCGGTTGCCCGATGATTTGCAGCAGGTACCAGCCATAGAAATCGTCGCGAATCCACGCCGAGGTCAGCTGCGAACTGCCCAGGCAACTGAGCACCAGCAAACTCAAGCCGAGCCCCAGCACCCAACGGCAATCGACCCGGCGCAGGTTGCACAGCGCCGCCACCAGCGGCAGCGCGATCAATTGCGGCAGGGCCATCAGCAACATCACCGGCGCGGTCTGCAGCGGCCTGTAGCCCTGCACCTGGGCGAGGAAGCTCGACGGGATGATGATCACCGAGGTCAGCACCATCAGCACGCCGGCCAGTACGATCAGGGCAAACGCCAGGTTGCGCAGACCGAGCATCTGCACGTTGAAAAACGGCAGCGGCTGTGACCACTCATTGAGCAGGAACAGCACCAGCAACAGGGTGCCGCCGCTGAGCAGGAAAGTGATCAGGCCGGACTCGAACCAGTCCAGGCGGTTGCCTTGCAGCAGGCCGATCACCAACATGCAGATCGCCGGAAAGCCCAGCAGCAGGCCGCGCCAGTTGAACTGCCTGAAGCGCTCCAGGCGCAGCGGGTCCTGCGGCAAACCGTAGGCCACCGCCGCCATGGCCAGCAGGCACGGCGCGACGATCTGCCAGAACGCCCACTGCCAGCCCACGTACTCGGTCCACAGCGCCGCCAGCGGCGTACCGAGGCTCGGGCCAAAGGTGGCGGTGAGCGCGTAGCCGGCCAGGCCATACAGCTTGATGTTGGCCGGCAGAAAGCGCAGCGCCACCGACATCAGCATCGGCGGCAATGCGCCGCCAGCCAGGCCTTGCGCGGTGCGCAGCAGCAGCAGGCTTTGGTAATTGGGCGCAAACGGGCAGAGGATGCCCAGCAGGGTGAACAGGCCGATGGCGCACAGGGTGAAACGGCGCAGGGAGAAAGTCACCGCACACCAGGGCGCGAAGGCCATGGCCGCCACGGAGGTGGCGGTGTAGGCCGCGACCAGCCAGGTGCCTTCGTCATAGCCGATGAACAGCGCGCCGCGGATATCGGCGAGGGCGATTTTGGTGACCATGTCGTTAAGGCCGGACACCAGCACCGCCAGCAGCACACCGACCAGGCCGATGATGATGCGCAGGCCGAACACCGGCGGATTGAGCGCGACAGGTTTGGCTGCGGCCTGCAGGGCGGGGGCAGCGAGGGAGGTCATGTACGGGTAACTCGGAATGATAGATACCCGAGCAGTTTAAGCAGCTACACACATGACAAAAAGTTACTTATTGGCAGGGTATAAGTGCACGCAACGCAATCTATGTGGCAGCAAGCCCCCTCCCACAGTTGATTGTGAAATGCTCAGGTGGGCTGGGCTTCGAGCCAGGTGGCCTGGCAGCTTTCGCGAAAGGTTTCGCGCAGCCATTTGTGCGCCGGGTCCTTGTCGAAACGCGGGTGCCAGGATTGGGTCAGCATCAGGGTCGGCAACGAGATCGGTAGGGCGAAGGCGCGCAGCGGCAGTTTCAGACGCTTGACACTCAGGAGGGCTTCCTTGGGCACCGGCAACAGCAGGTCGGAGTCGGGCAGCATGAACATTGCGCCGTGAAACCCAGGGGCGATCATCGCGACGCGGCGCTCCAGGCCCTGGGCGTTCAAAGCAGTGTCGATGGGCCCGCGCGCGATGCCACGGCGCGAGATGCTGATATGGGAATAACCGGCAAACCGTGCGGCGGTGATTTCCCCGTCGAACAACGGGTGGCCTTCGCGCGCCAGCCCGACGAAGGTGGTGGAGAACAGGTTCTGCACCTTTACCTCAGGGGTGACGGGCAGCGTGTTGCTCACCCGCAGATCCAGGCGCCCTTCGCGCAGGGCTTCGTCGTCGGTGTCGCCTTCGGGCACGAAGTACAGCTCGCACAGTGGCGCCATGCGCTCCATGGTGTCGAACAGCCGGCCGCCATACACGCCGATGAAGAAGTCGTTGGCGCGCACGCTGAAGCGACGCCGCAAGGTGCTCAAGTCCACCTGGTCGGCCGAGCGAAACAGCAGCGCGGCCTGCTCCACGACATTACGCACTTGGCCTTGCAGTTGCATCGCCTTGGGCGTGGGCACCAGGCCGCGTCCGGCGCGCACCAGAATCGGGTCGCCCACCGCCTCGCGGATACGCGTGAGGGTGCGGCTCATGGCCGCCGGGCTGAGGTTCATCCGCCGTGCGGCGCCGACCACGCTGCCTTCATCGAGCAAAGCGTCGAGGGCGACCAGCAGGTTCATGTCCGGTAATTGCATGCCAGGCACTCGCGGTCGTAAAAGCGTGAATTGGCCGCAATCCTAACAGGGATGGCCGGCCTAGCGCTGCATGCCCCAGCGTTTCACCGTGAGCCGCTCGAAGGTGTCGAACACCAGGTTCTCCACCAGCAGGCCGATCAGAATCACCACGGCCAGGCCGGCGAATACCTTGTCGGTGTACAGCTCGTTGCGGTTCTGGAAGATGTACCAGCCCAGCCCGCCCTTGCCGCTGGTGGCGCCAAAGACCAGCTCGGCGGCGATCAAGGTACGCCAGGCAAAAGCCCAGCCGATTTTAAGGCCGGCGAGAATCGACGGCAGCGCAGCCGGGATCAGAATGAACAGCACGAAGCGCATGCCCTTGAGGCCATAGTTGCGACCGGCCATGCGCAGGGTTTCGGACACGCCAAGGAACCCCGAATAGGTATTGAGCGCCAGCGCCCACAGCACCGAATGCACCAGCACAAAGATCAGGCTGTTCTGGCCCAGGCCGAACCACAGCAGCGCCAGCGGCAGCAACGCAATCGCCGGCAGCGGGTTGAACATCGAGGTCAGCGTGCTCAACAAGTCGCGGCCCAGTTGGGTCGAGACGGCAAGCGTGGTCAGGGCAAAGGCCAGCACGATGCCGATCAGGTAGCCCTTGATCAGCACGGCCAGGGAGATGCTGACCTTGCTCAGCAGTTCGCCGCTGAGCAGGCCGTCGTAGAGCGCGTGGAAGGTCTGCAAAAAGCTCGGCAGCAGCAGGTCGTTGTTCTGATAGCGCGCCACCGACTCCCAAATGACTCCCAGCACGATCAGGATCAGGCCTTTGCGCAGCCAGCCTTGTTGCCACAGGCGCTGACGCAGCGGCAGTTCGCGTTCCACCGGCACGCTGAGCAGCGGTTCGAGGGTTATTTCGTATTCCTGGCGCATGGGGCGACCCTTTAGTAAGCGATGCGAATGTCGGCGAAACCCAACTCACGTTCGGCCTCGGGGGCTTCATCGAACAGCAGGCGATGGATGCGCCGCGCCGAGGCCTGGAAGTCCACACCGCCGAGGCTGTGCAGGTCGTATTGATGGCTGTGGATTTCTGCGCGCACGCGCCCCGGGTGGGGCGACAGCAGGAGGATGCGGTTGCCGACCACCAGCGCCTCTTCGATGGAATGGGTGACGAACAGCAGGGTGAAGCGCACTTCTTCCCAGAGCAGCAGCAGCTCTTCCTGCATCTTGCGTCGGGTGAGGGCGTCCAGGGCGGCGAAGGGTTCGTCCATCAGCAGAATTTTGGGCTGCATGGCCAGGGCGCGGGCGATGGCCACGCGAGCTTTCATGCCGCCGGACAAGGTGTGCGGGTAGGCATCGGCGAAGGCACTGAGGCCGACTTTGTCGAGGTAGTGCAGCGCGCGTTCTTCGGCTTCGCGGCGCTTGAGGGTTTTGGACGCCAGCAGGGGGAACATGACGTTCTGCTTGACGGTTTTCCAGGGCGGCAACTGGTCGAACTCCTGGAACACCACGATGCGATCCGGGCCAGGTTGTTCGACCTTTTGCCCCAGCAGGCGAATCTCCCCTTCACTGGGCTTGATAAACCCGGCGATGGACTTGAGCAACGTGGATTTGCCGCAGCCCGACGGGCCGAGCAACACGTAGCGGTCGGCCGGGTCGATCTCGAAGCTGACCTGGTGGGTGGCGCGTACTACTCGTTCGGGGGTGCGGTACTCAAGGCTGACGTTGTCCACCGCCAGCAACGGTTGGGCGGTGCTCAGGTTGCTGGCCGCGTGGCCTGGCAAAGGCGCGTTCATTTCAACTCTCTTGCGATAGGGTTCAGAAAGGCGCATCGCCCTGGATGGTGGTGCGGAACAATTTGCGCCGCAGATGGCTGGGGCAACCGGCGGCGAGATGAATCAGCGAGCGGTTGTCCCAGAACACCATGTCGTGGGGTTGCCATTGGTGGCGGTAGATGTTTTCCGGCAGCACGCTGTGGGCATAGAGCTGGGCCAGCAGGTCGCGGCTTTCGTCTTCGGGCAGGCCGACGATGCGGGTGGTGAAACCTTCACTGACGAACAGCGCCTTGCGGCCGTTTTCCGGGTGGGTGCGCACGATGGGATGAACCACTTCGGCTACCTGGGCCAGCTGCTCCGGGGTGAGCGTCGGGCGCCAGTTACCTTCGAATTTGGTTTCGCTGTAGCGCGCCGTGTAGGAGTGCGCGGCGCTGCGGCCTTGCACGGCTTTGCGCAGGTGCTCGGGCAACTGGTCCCAGGCTTTATGCATGTCAGCGAACAGGGTGTCGCCGCCCTCGGAGGGCAGCTCCTGGGCATGCAGCATCGAACCCAGGCTCGGCAGTTCCTTGTAGGAGAGGTCCGAATGCCAGAATTTACCCGCATCTCCGAGGCCGATGGATTGACCGTTTTCCAGGATGTTGGAGACGATCAGGATTTCCGGGTGATTGGTCAGCAGAAACTGTTTGAGCACGTGAATCTGCAACACGCCGAAACGGCGGCTGAAGGCGATCTGCTGTGCAGGGGTGATGCGCTGGTCGCGGAACACCACGACGTGATAGTCCAGGTGCGCGCGGTGAATGCGCGCAAACTCTTCGTCGCTGACCGGGCGGGACAGGTCCAGGCCAATAACCTCGGCACCGACGCTGCCGGATAATGGGCGAATCTCGAATGCTTGTGGGGTAGCGGTCGCTGTTGGAACAGTAGAGGCGGCGGACATGAAGTGACTCCCGGTCGGACAGGAGAGTAACTTTATAGACATAAGAAGGTCAGTTTAAATACCATTAGTGAATATCTATAGACGTTAATGTGTTCATCAAGAGGCTGGACCGGCTACGCTGAGCGAGTAAGGAAAGGTGGCGAATCATTCAGTTGTTGCTGGCGTGTAAGACGTCGCAAAACCACGGTGTGGGCCTGGAGAACCCCGTGTTTAAGCACTTACAAGCCGAAAACCTTGTTCGTTTGACAAGCTTTTGAGCTGTCTCTAGTGTGCTTTGGATCCAATTAGCCATACTTATTTTAAAAAGGGAGGAGAGCGTAGCCGTGACGCAGAAGCCGAACCTGTTGAACAGCATTAAGGTCAGCGGACCTATCCCCGCTCATCTTGCTCGTTCCGTAATTGAAGAAACCTTGCGCAACGCCATTCTCGATGGCCGGTTGCCCTGCGGCACCGCCATGCGCCAGCAGGAACTGGCCAGCCTGTTCGGCGTCAGCCGCATGCCGGTGCGTGAGGCCTTGCGCCAGTTGGAAGCGCAGTCATTGCTGCATGTGGTGACGCACAAGGGCGCCGTGGTGGCGCCCCTGATCGAGGACAACTCGGCTGAAACCTACGCCTTGCGCATACTGCTGGAGTCCGAAGCCCTGCGCCTGTCGATCCCCTTGCTCACCGAGGCCGACATCGCCGAGGCCGAGACATTGATCAATGCCCTGGAGCGGGAAAAAGACTATACCGAGATCGGACGCCTGAACCGCCTGTTCCACATGGCGCTGTATGACAAGGCGCCCAATCAAAGGCTGCTCAAGCTGGTCGAACATGGCCTGAATGAAGAAGAGCGCTTCCTGCGCTTCAACCTGGAGGCGATGGGGCTCGGCGAGACGTCCCAGGAAGATCACCGCACACTGCTGAGCCTGGTGGCGCAGAAGAAGACCGATGAGAGCATTCTCACCCTGCGCAATCACCTCACGCGCGGGATGGAAGTGATATCTGCCTATCTCAACGGCCTTGAAGCGGCCGGCAAGTAAACCTCATGCCGTTCGGGGCCTCCTTTTTATCAGGGGGAAGCCCCCGCGCCGATACAACTTGATTGAGCCTGCGCAGGTTAAAGAAACTTCCCACACTTAAGCAATTAACTTACTCACAACATGTATTTTCTCGAAAAACTTTTAATACATTTGCAAGCTCATCCAAACGTTTAATCCGCTTATTATCCTGCGCCACTAAACCAGACACTCAAACCGGCCGCGCAATCCCTTGCCCAAGTGCGGCTACACGCTCGGCCCGGCAAAAATCCTGACTGTCCATTTCAAGCTTAATAACAGTCCTTCTGTCTTCAGCGCAGTCGCAACAAACTTATAGGCATCAACCATGCATCAAACTTTACTAGAGCAGAAAAAACTGCAACTGTGCAGTCATCCTTTATTTAATGAAATAACTTCACTCAGCAAGTTACAACTTTTTATGCAGAGCCATGTATTTGCTGTGTGGGACTTCATGAGTCTCACCAAACGCCTGCAACGGGACCTGGCCGGCACACAGGTGCCCTGGCTCCCCCCAACCGATCCTCAGGCCGCTCGGTTGATCAATGAGATCGTGCTGTGTGAGGAGTCGGATGAACGTCCAGGGGGTGGTCATTGCAGCCATTTCGAGCTGTACCGTGGGGGCATGCTTGAAACAGGTGCCAGTACTGTCGCCATCGATCGGTTCGTCATGCTGCAACGCCAGGGGGTAGACGCTCAGGTAGCGTTGCAAACGTTAGAGAGTCTGCCCGGCACGGCACGGTTTGTCGGCAGCACGCTGCACACCGTACTCGACGCACCTACCCACTGTGTTGCGGCGGCCTTCCTGCACGGCCGTGAGAGCGTCATACCGACCATGTTTGAACGCCTGTTGCAAGGCAGCGCAGCGTGGATCGGCCAGGCGCCGATGCTGCGCCATTACTTCAACCGACACATTCAATTGGACGCCGAGGACCATGAACCCGGCGCGCGGGCGATGCTCGAGCGCCTGATCGATGGGGACGTGCATCGCCGGCAACAGGCTAACGCGTTCGCCTTGAGCGCGGTTGAACAGCGCATCCATTTCTGGGACGACCTGCGAGCCTCGCTGCAGGAGGTGCACCCATGAGCATCACGGATTACTGCTCCATCGCCGACGACTGGGAGCGCCGCGCAACCATCCGCACGCGCCCGCGCCGTCTGCTGGAAGACGATGACAAATTGATCTTCCCGCTGTGCCGCCAGCCGCTGGTATTGAGTGCGACGTTTGTCGAACACTGTGCGCAATGGCGAGACTTTGTGCTGGTACAAAGCTTTTACAAATACATTAATGACGTGGTGATTTTCGAGACCGAAATTGTCGACAGGACCGCCCGCAGCATTGCCAAGAACCGCTTCACACTGCCCTTCCCCCTTGCCTGTCGCTACGACGCAATGTCCGTCGTGGTGGACGAGGATTACCACGCAATGGTGGCGTTGGACTTCCTGCATCAGACGGTGAGCATGACCGGCATCCAGCCCCTCGACCTGCCCAGGCAGATCGAACTCAGCCGCGCGCTGCCGGCAGCGCAGGCACAGGCGCCCACTCATCTGCGCGATGCCGTGGAGCTGATTGGCGTGGCGATTGCCGAAAACACCGTGACCCATGAGGTGGCGGCGTTTTCCAGGGACGACAGTGTCAAGTCGTCCATTCGCGGCATGATGGCCGATCACCTGTTTGACGAAGGCCGCCATGCCCGTTTCTGGACAAGTCTGGTGCATCTGTATTGGCAGGCGGCCAGCCCGGCAGATCGCGACAGCATCGCTCAGGTGCTGCCGACGTTTCTGATGCACTACCTGACCAACGATCTGCAAAAAACCTTCGACCTGCAATTGATCGAACACCTGGGCGTAAGCGCGCGCATCCGTGAGGCCTTGAGAGACGAGGTGGAGGCACTGGCGTTTCCCATCACCCGCCAGCACCCACTGATTGGCAACATCATGAAGTTTTTGCAGCACAGCGGTTTGCTCCAGACGCCAAGCGTGGCAGCGGCCATGAATGACTATCTGTCGCCGGCGGGGAGAGCGGCATGAGGTGCCTGACAGTGGGATGGGTCGGCACGAGCAAGGCGCTGACCGAAGTGCGGACGGAGCTCGAAGCATATGGTCATCGGTGCGCAGACGAGGGCGCTGATCTGGTGATCGACGACGGCAGCCAGCCACTGCCGATGCGTTGGGCCTGCACGCCGCGCCTGAGCCTGCGACTGGGGATCGGCTCAGCGACCGAGTCCGGATTGCCTGTGCTGCAATTGCGCAGCTATAACCATGACCATCGCCTGGTGGACGTGCTGGACGTGGCTGAAGAACCCAGCGGGAACGGCCAACACTTGTGCCGCCGGGCGACACGCGCGCTGGTGGAGTGGGTGGCTCTGCAGGTGAGTCGCTTTGCACGCGACCCGCAGTTATGTGTATCGCCTACCTTTGCCAACGACTGGCCTGACCTGGACTTGCAAAGCCTGGATGCGCTGGCCTACCTGCATCGGTTCAATTGCACGGCAGATCCGGAACTGCTGCGGGCGGCGCAAGTGCCGATTATCGAGCGACTGCAGACCAGCCTCATCACCTTCGCTGAGCGACCGGCGCTGAATGTAGCGGGCGAGGTTGTCACTTACCGGCAACTGCAGACGCACGCCTGGGCGATCCAGCAACGACTGGCGGCAGTGCTGGAGGGTGTTGAAGGTTCAGCGATCGTCGGGGTCTGCCTGGAAAAGTCTGCCGCGCTGTACGCGAGCATCCTGGCGATTCTCGGCTGCGGCGCAGTCTACCTGCCACTGGCTGCGCAGCTTCCTCTTCGGCGCCAGCAGGTCATGCTGGAAAGCGCAGGCGCCCGTGTTTTACTGGATGAGGGCAGCCACCCGCTGCGTGAACGCTTCATGGCGCTGGATGTGCGTGGTGCCGATCGGCAAGACGTCTCGCAACCGCTGCCGCACCCTCGGCCAGACCCGAGCGCACCGTGCGTCGTGCTCTTCACGTCCGGCACCAGTGGCAGACCAAAAGGCGTGCGGCTCAGCCAGGGCAACCTGGCGCACTTTACTGCCTGGTTCGGTGGCTGCATGGAATTGAGTGAACAGAGCCGCGTGCTGCAGTTCGCCGCATTGAACTTTGATGCTTCGCTGATGGATATTTTCCCGAGTCTGATTGCCGGCGCGCAGTTGATCATTCCCGGCGAGGCGCAGCGACGTGACCCGCAGCAATTGGTGGAGTTGATTCGCCAACAGCACATCACCCACGCGTTCCTGCCACCGGCGCTGCTCGGTATCCTGCCGCTGGATGAGCCGCTGGGCCTGACTCACCTGCTAACCGGTGGCGAAGCGTGCGAACCCCATGTCATCGAACGTCTGGCCGGCCAATGCCACCTGCACAACCTCTACGGCCCCACCGAAGCCACGGTACTGGTGACGCATCGCCTGCTGCAGCGCAAAGATGGCAACACCCGGGTGGGCCGGCCAATCGCCAACAGTCAGGTGCTGATCCTCGACGAGGACATGCAGCCGGTGGATGAGCAGGTGATGGGGGAGTTGTATATCGTCGGGCCTGGGGTGAGTCTGGGATACTTGAGCACCGCGCCGGTACTCGACAGTCCCTTTGTCGAGCTGACACTGCCAGACGGTCAGGTTGTCAGGGCCTACCGCAGTGGCGACCTCGCGAAATGGACGGACGACGGTATAGAACTCGGTGGGCGCCGTGATGACCAGGTAAAGATCCGCGGGGTGCGGATCGAGCCGCAGGAGATCGAGCAGTGCCTGCGCGACAGTCGGCTGTTTCGTCAGGTTGCGGTGGTGATCGAGCGTGACGGCAAGATTCGGGGGGTGGTCGCCTATCCGGAGGCCGGTGCTACGCTGGTCGATCTCAAGCAACACGCGCGGCAGTGGTTGCCTGATTACCTGCAACCACAGGTGTGGGCCGAACTGTCTGCCCTGCCCTGCTCCGGCAGCGGGAAGATTGACCGTCAGGCCTTGCTGGCATTGCCGATTCAAGCCTCACTGGCTGGCAATGGCCGCACTGCGCATACGCCCCTTCAACGGCAACTGGCGCGGCTATGGAGTGAATTGTTGCGCGTGCCTGTGGATGATTTGAGGCTGGACGACAGCTTCTTCAACCTCGGTGGGCACTCCATTTTGCTGTCGACTTTGTTGCTGAGCATTCGTGAACAGTTCGGCCGCAGTGTACCGCTGAACCACTTCTTCGAGAGGCCGACGATCAGTACGCTCGCCTTGCTGATGCAGGACAGTGCGCTGCCAGACGCAGCGTACGGCCAGGCCGTGCGCGATGCTCAGCGTGAACAGGCACTGAGGGTGCTGCCCGAGACTCGAGCTGGTGATCGACGCAAGGTGATTGTGACGGGGGCCAACAGTTTTATCGGCGTACATGCCGTCGAGGCATTACTGGCAGGCGGTGCAACAGCGGTAGCGTGTCTGGTGCGTGAGTTGCCGGGTCAGCCGGCAGCCAGCAGGTTCAGCGAGGCACTGAAGGAGTACCGCCTGGAACATCTGGACACGAGCCGGGTGCGGGTGTATCCGGCCGATGTCAGCCAGCCACGCCTGGGGCTGGCGTGCGAGGTGTATGACGCGCTCGCGAGGGACTTTGGCGTGCTGGTGCACAACGCTGCACAGGTCAATCATGTGATGGACTATGGGTCGCTGGTGCCGGACAACGTCGACCCCGTGCGGGAATGTTTGCGCCTGTGCGAGACCCACTGCAAAAAGGTTCTGAACTTCATCTCGACGCTGTCCGCCTGCAGCAGCATTGATGCCGAAGGCTACGTTCTGGAGTTACCGGCCGCGGCGACACTGCCGATCTACATCAAGAATGGCTACAACCTCTCCAAGTGGGTGGCCGAGCGGCTGTTGGGACGTGCGGTGGCGCAAGGCGCGTGGGTCAATATCCTGCGTCCGGGCAACATCAGTTTCAACAGCCGCAACGGTGTTTGCCAACCCCGGAAAAATCGCCTGATGCTGATGCTCAAGGGATCGCTGCAATTGGGTCTGATGCCCCGTCAGGAGGTGAACTTCGACCTGATGCCGGTGGACTTTTTTGCACGCTTTCTCGCTTTTCACTGTGGCCAGTTCGACAGCGAGCGCAGCGTTTTCAACCTGCACAACCCGCAGCCGCTGAGTTGGGACGACTACCTTAATGCGTTCAGCCAGGCGGGGCATGCCTTCGACCGCGTCACTGTTGTGCAGTGGCAACAGGCCTTGCGCACAGTTGATCGCGACAACGCGTTGTTCGGGGTACTCGGGTTTTACATGGATGGGCCGGGCGAAGACATCGGCGACACCTCAATGATCCGTTTCGACAACGCACGTCATGGCGTGGAACAAATGGGCACGCACTACCCCGAGAAAAGTCCCGCCTTGTTGCGTCAGGGCTGCGACTACCTGAAGGCTGTGGGCTTTCTTTGAACTGCTTTTAAGGACCTTTCTCATGAAACCACTGCAACCCGATACGCTGATTCGCAATCCCTGTACCGCACCGGTGCAGGCCTGTGTCGTTGTCGAGTGCGAAGCGGCTCGCTTGTGGGCCGTAGTCGGTCACTTTGCAGGCTTTGATGCGTTCATTCCGGCCCTGTCACATATCGAAATGACCGGCACGGGTGTTGGAGCCTTGCGTACCAAGTTCTTCCACGATGGTCACTGCGTGGTGGAACAACTCAACAGCCGGGATGAAGACGCCATGTGCATGACCTGGACTACGGTCTACAACACCTTGGGCGTGGCGCGCCTGTGGGCGGCGATGAGTGTTGAGGCGGTTGACGCCGGCCGTGCCAGGGCGACCTGGACGATCATCGGCGAACCTGTCGGAGACACCCAGGTGGAATTTGATGCGTTTGCACAAGCGTTTGCCGACAGTGCGCTGGAGAATGTGCGCCGGATGCTTGGCTGAACGCAGGAGCGAGCGTGCTCGCTCCTGCTTTGCACTCAAAAGTCAGAGCTTGAAGCTGTCAACCAGCTGCTTCAATCGACTGGCCTGCTGGGAGAGCGCATCGCAGTCTCTCAGCGTTTCATTGAGGTTGACCACGCCTTGCTGGTTCAGCAGGTTGATCTGGTTGATATCCACGTTGAGGCTCTCAACCACGGCAGTCTGCTCCTCGGTAGCGGCAGCCACCGATTGGTTCATGCCGTCGATCTCGACAATCCGCTGCGTCACGCTGATCAGGCGCTCGCCGGCCTGGTTGGCCACTTCAACGCTCTCTTCGCTGGAGGCCTGGCTGGCGTTCATGGTAGTTACCGCTTCACGCGAGCCCACTTGCAGCGAGGTGATCATTTTATGGATCTCTTCAGCCGACTCCTGGGTGCGGTGAGCGAGGTTGCGCACTTCGTCAGCGACCACTGCAAAGCCACGACCTGCCTCGCCGGCCCGTGCCGCTTCGATCGCGGCATTGAGCGCGAGCAGGTTGGTTTGCTGAGAGATACCTTTGATCACATCGAGAATGTGGCCGATGTTGTCGGTACTGGCATTCAGCGTTTCGATCTGGGTGCAGGACAGGCTGATTTTTTGCGACAGCTCCGACATTGCCAGGATGGTTTGCTCAACCACTTTGCGTCCGCCATCCGCTTGCTCGCTGGCACCGCTGGCATGCTGCGAGGCGTCGGCTGCGTTACGTGCAATTTCCTGGGTGGCGGCGCCCAGCTCGTTGATAGCGGCGGCTACGCTGTTGGTGCGCGCGCTCTGCTCGTCGGAGCCAACGATGGAGGCATTGGACGAGGCCATCACTCGCTGGGACAGATCGTGTACCTGGCGCGTCGCCGAGGACACTTCGGAAATGGACGCGTGGATTCGCTCGACGAATTGGTTGAAAGCACTGCCCACTTCGCCAAATTCGTCCTTGCTGGTCACATTGAGGCGACGAGTAAGGTCGCCTTCACCTTGGGCAATGTCCTTCATCGCCGCACCCATGGTGGTCAAGGGCCGCAGCAATACTTGAATCAGCAGGCTCAAGAGCACGGCAATCGCTACCACAGCGATCAGCATGGCAATCAGCGCTGAAGTGCGGAATTTACCCAGTGGTGCGTAGGCTTTGTCTTTGTCGATCGACAGACCGATATACCAATCCGCGCCTGGCAAGCCGCTGATAGGCGTGAACGACAGGATGCGCTCCTGACCGTTGAGGACGACATCCTGGTTGACCTTGTCGATACGCAGGCTGATGCCTGGATAGATATCCTTGAGGTTCTTCATCACCTGGTCCTCGTCCGGACTAACGATGACCTGGCCATCGCCGCTGACCAGAAACCCGTGACCAATGCCGCCGAAGTCCACGGCATTGATGATCTTCACCAGGGTTTGCAGGCTCAGGTCTCCACCGACGACACCCAGCAGCTCACCGTTCTTCTTGACCGGCATGGCGATGGTAACGATCTGCCCACCTACTGCGGCCATGTAGGGCGGTGTAAGCATGGGCTTATCGGCAGCGACGGCTTGTTTGTACCAGGGACGCTGACGCGGGTCGTAGCCATCGGGCATCTTGGCGTCGGGGCGCTGCGTGAACACGCCGTTGGTTTGGCCAACGTAGGTGAATTGAAAATTTGAAGTGAGCGCAGGCTGATCAACCAGACCCGGAAGGTCGGCAGTTGCCCCTTGGTGTGCGATGTTCTGTGCCAGGTTCTCGAGGACCAGTACGCGGCCACTTAGCCAGTTCTGCACACTGCTGGCGGTGAGTTCACCTGACTGCTGGATGGACGACTCCAGATTTTGCTTGATCGTGCTGCGCTGCAGGTAGTCGTTGTAGAGCGTGAATAACGCGAAGGCCAGGACAACGACGCCTGACGCGGCCAGCAGGATTTTATGACTGAACTTCAGATTCATTTCGTCGACTTCTTTTGCCAAAGGGGATGAGCGTGCCGCGTGGAACATTCCATGTAGCGCTATAAGCAGGCTCTTCGGCCGCTCTATCTCGGGGCACGCGTGGCTCGTCAGGCTTTCGGCAGGGAGTGCGGAAATCTTGAGATGTATTCTCATCCCCTACAGGGCAGCCGACCAATGGTTATCGTACAAGTGCAAGCATGTAAGCGTGATATGGGACCAGGTAAGGCGAGCACCCTGTCCAAGTCCCTAAACGACAAAACCCCTGTCTGCGCTAGCAGACAGGGGTTCTGGAATTCAATCTTGACGATGACCTACTCTCACATGGGGAAACCCCACACTACCATCGGCGATGCATCGTTTCACTGCTGAGTTCGGGATGGGATCAGGTGGTTCCAATGCTCTATGGTCGTCAAGAAATTCTGTATACCAGAGCGTTGTTCAAACAACACGCCGGTGAAAATTCATGGACTTCTACAAAAACAAAACCCCATCTGCTTTCGCAAATGGGGTTTCGGAATTTAATCTTGACGATGACCTACTCTCACATGGGGAAACCCCACACTACCATCGGCGATGCATCGTTTCACTACTGAGTTCGGGATGGGATCAGGTGGTTCCAATGCTCTATGGTCGTCAAGAAATTCGGGTACTGAGTCGTGACCAGATGGCCTCGCTTCAGCAAATTGGGTATGTGACAGCTGTCGGTGTTTTGTGAGCGTCGAACTTTCGGTTCATCTCGTCTTCACACACCGCAATCTGATGCTCTTTCGAGTACTCAAATTGCTTGGGTGTTATATGGTCAAGCCTCACGGGCAATTAGTATTGGTTAGCTCAACGCCTCACAGCGCTTACACACCCAACCTATCAACGTCGTAGTCTTCGACGGCCCTTCAGGGAACTCAAGGTTCCAGTGAGATCTCATCTTGAGGCTAGTTTCCCGCTTAGATGCTTTCAGCGGTTATCTATTCCGAACATAGCTACCCGGCAATGCCACTGGCGTGACAACCGGAACACCAGAGGTTCGTCCACTCCGGTCCTCTCGTACTAGGAGCAGCCCCTCTCAAATCTCAAACGTCCACGGCAGATAGGGACCGAACTGTCTCACGACGTTCTAAACCCAGCTCGCGTACCACTTTAAATGGCGAACAGCCATACCCTTGGGACCGGCTTCAGCCCCAGGATGTGATGAGCCGACATCGAGGTGCCAAACACCGCCGTCGATATGAACTCTTGGGCGGTATCAGCCTGTTATCCCCGGAGTACCTTTTATCCGTTGAGCGATGGCCCTTCCATACAGAACCACCGGATCACTAAGACCTACTTTCGTACCTGCTCGACGTGTCTGTCTCGCAGTCAAGCGCGCTTTTGCCTTTATACTCTACGACCGATTTCCGACCGGTCTGAGCGCACCTTCGTACTCCTCCGTTACTCTTTAGGAGGAGACCGCCCCAGTCAAACTACCCACCATACACTGTCCTCGATCCGGATAACGGACCTGAGTTAGAACCTCAAAGTTGCCAGGGTGGTATTTCAAGGTTGGCTCCACGCAGACTGGCGTCCACGCTTCAAAGCCTCCCACCTATCCTACACAAGCAAATTCAAAGTCCAGTGCAAAGCTATAGTAAAGGTTCACGGGGTCTTTCCGTCTAGCCGCGGATACACTGCATCTTCACAGCGATTTCAATTTCACTGAGTCTCGGGTGGAGACAGCGCCGCCATCGTTACGCCATTCGTGCAGGTCGGAACTTACCCGACAAGGAATTTCGCTACCTTAGGACCGTTATAGTTACGGCCGCCGTTTACCGGGGCTTCGATCAAGAGCTTCGCGTTAGCTAACCCCATCAATTAACCTTCCGGCACCGGGCAGGCGTCACACCCTATACGTCCACTTTCGTGTTTGCAGAGTGCTGTGTTTTTAATAAACAGTCGCAGCGGCCTGGTATCTTCGACCGGCATGAGCTTACGGAGCAAGTCCTTCACCCTCACCGGCGCACCTTCTCCCGAAGTTACGGTGCCATTTTGCCTAGTTCCTTCACCCGAGTTCTCTCAAGCGCCTTGGTATTCTCTACCCAACCACCTGTGTCGGTTTGGGGTACGGTTCCTGGTTACCTGAAGCTTAGAAGCTTTTCTTGGAAGCATGGCATCAACCACTTCGTGTTCTAAAAGAACACTCGTCATCAGCTCTCGGCCTTAAGATCCCGGATTTACCTAAGATCTCAGCCTACCACCTTAAACTTGGACAACCAACGCCAAGCTGGCCTAGCCTTCTCCGTCCCTCCATCGCAATAACCAGAAGTACAGGAATATTAACCTGTTTTCCATCGACTACGCTTTTCAGCCTCGCCTTAGGGACCGACTAACCCTGCGTCGATTAACGTTGCGCAGGAAACCTTGGTCTTTCGGCGTGGGTGTTTTTCACACCCATTGTCGTTACTCATGTCAGCATTCGCACTTCTGATACCTCCAGCAAGCTTCTCAACTCACCTTCACAGGCTTACAGAACGCTCCTCTACCGCATCACTTACGTGATACCCGTAGCTTCGGTGTATGGTTTGAGCCCCGTTACATCTTCCGCGCAGGCCGACTCGACTAGTGAGCTATTACGCTTTCTTTAAAGGGTGGCTGCTTCTAAGCCAACCTCCTAGCTGTCTAAGCCTTCCCACATCGTTTCCCACTTAACCATAACTTTGGGACCTTAGCTGACGGTCTGGGTTGTTTCCCTTTTCACGACGGACGTTAGCACCCGCCGTGTGTCTCCCATGCTCGGCACTTGTAGGTATTCGGAGTTTGCATCGGTTTGGTAAGTCGGGATGACCCCCTAGCCGAAACAGTGCTCTACCCCCTACAGTGATACATGAGGCGCTACCTAAATAGCTTTCGAGGAGAACCAGCTATCTCCGAGCTTGATTAGCCTTTCACTCCGATCCACAGGTCATCCGCTAACTTTTCAACGGTAGTCGGTTCGGTCCTCCAGTTAGTGTTACCCAACCTTCAACCTGCCCATGGATAGATCGCCCGGTTTCGGGTCTATTCCCAGCGACTAGACGCCCTATTAAGACTCGCTTTCGCTACGCCTCCCCTATTCGGTTAAGCTCGCCACTGAAAATAAGTCGCTGACCCATTATACAAAAGGTACGCAGTCACCCAACAAAGTGGGCTCCCACTGCTTGTACGCATACGGTTTCAGGATCTATTTCACTCCCCTCTCCGGGGTTCTTTTCGCCTTTCCCTCACGGTACTAGTTCACTATCGGTCAGTCAGTAGTATTTAGCCTTGGAGGATGGTCCCCCCATATTCAGACAAAGTTTCTCGTGCTCCGTCCTACTCGATTTCATGACTAAGAGATTTTCGCGTACAGGGCTATCACCCACTATGGCCGCACTTTCCAGAGCGTTCCGCTAATCTCAAAGCCACTTAAGGGCTAGTCCCCGTTCGCTCGCCACTACTAAGGGAATCTCGGTTGATTTCTTTTCCTCAGGGTACTTAGATGTTTCAGTTCCCCTGGTTCGCCTCTTACGCCTATGTATTCAGCGTAAGATAACCATCTTATGATGGCTGGGTTCCCCCATTCAGACATCTCCGGATCAAAGTCTGTTTGCCGACTCCCCGAAGCTTTTCGCAGGCTACCACGTCTTTCATCGCCTCTGACTGCCAAGGCATCCACCGTATGCGCTTCTTCACTTGACCATATAACCCCAAGCAATCTGGTTATACTGTGAAGACAACATTCGCCGAAAATTCGAATTTCTCAGTTAAGAGAACTCACAAATTTTACCTTAGCCTGATCCGTTACCAGTGAAAGTAACGTTCAGTCTATCTTTCTATCACATACCCAAATTTTTAAAGAACGATCTAATCAAAGACTAGAAATCAACATTCACCATCATCACAATGGAATGCTCATTTCTAAGCTTTCATACAACAGAAGCAGTAGTGGTGGAGCCAAACGGGATCGAACCGTTGACCTCCTGCGTGCAAGGCAGGCGCTCTCCCAGCTGAGCTATGGCCCCGTATTTCTACAGGCGTTTCCCACACAAAATTGGTGGGTCTGGGCAGATTCGAACTGCCGACCTCACCCTTATCAGGGGTGCGCTCTAACCAACTGAGCTACAGACCCAATTTCGGGCTGCTTCTTATCGTCTTCTTCAATGAATCAAGCAATTCGTGTGGGAACTTATGGAGCAGCTGATGTCGTCGATTAAGGAGGTGATCCAGCCGCAGGTTCCCCTACGGCTACCTTGTTACGACTTCACCCCAGTCATGAATCACACCGTGGTAACCGTCCTCCCGAAGGTTAGACTAGCTACTTCTGGTGCAACCCACTCCCATGGTGTGACGGGCGGTGTGTACAAGGCCCGGGAACGTATTCACCGCGACATTCTGATTCGCGATTACTAGCGATTCCGACTTCACGCAGTCGAGTTGCAGACTGCGATCCGGACTACGATCGGTTTTGTGGGATTAGCTCCACCTCGCGGCTTGGCAACCCTCTGTACCGACCATTGTAGCACGTGTGTAGCCCAGGCCGTAAGGGCCATGATGACTTGACGTCATCCCCACCTTCCTCCGGTTTGTCACCGGCAGTCTCCTTAGAGTGCCCACCATTACGTGCTGGTAACTAAGGACAAGGGTTGCGCTCGTTACGGGACTTAACCCAACATCTCACGACACGAGCTGACGACAGCCATGCAGCACCTGTCTCAATGTTCCCGAAGGCACCAATCTATCTCTAGAAAGTTCATTGGATGTCAAGGCCTGGTAAGGTTCTTCGCGTTGCTTCGAATTAAACCACATGCTCCACCGCTTGTGCGGGCCCCCGTCAATTCATTTGAGTTTTAACCTTGCGGCCGTACTCCCCAGGCGGTCAACTTAATGCGTTAGCTGCGCCACTAAAAGCTCAAGGCTTCCAACGGCTAGTTGACATCGTTTACGGCGTGGACTACCAGGGTATCTAATCCTGTTTGCTCCCCACGCTTTCGCACCTCAGTGTCAGTATTAGTCCAGGTGGTCGCCTTCGCCACTGGTGTTCCTTCCTATATCTACGCATTTCACCGCTACACAGGAAATTCCACCACCCTCTACCATACTCTAGTCAGTCAGTTTTGAATGCAGTTCCCAGGTTGAGCCCGGGGATTTCACATCCAACTTAACAAACCACCTACGCGCGCTTTACGCCCAGTAATTCCGATTAACGCTTGCACCCTCTGTATTACCGCGGCTGCTGGCACAGAGTTAGCCGGTGCTTATTCTGTCGGTAACGTCAAAACAATCACGTATTAGGTAACTGCCCTTCCTCCCAACTTAAAGTGCTTTACAATCCGAAGACCTTCTTCACACACGCGGCATGGCTGGATCAGGCTTTCGCCCATTGTCCAATATTCCCCACTGCTGCCTCCCGTAGGAGTCTGGACCGTGTCTCAGTTCCAGTGTGACTGATCATCCTCTCAGACCAGTTACGGATCGTCGCCTTGGTGAGCCATTACCCCACCAACTAGCTAATCCGACCTAGGCTCATCTGATAGCGCAAGGCCCGAAGGTCCCCTGCTTTCTCCCGTAGGACGTATGCGGTATTAGCGTCCGTTTCCGAACGTTATCCCCCACTACCAGGCAGATTCCTAGGCATTACTCACCCGTCCGCCGCTCTCAAGAGAAGCAAGCTTCTCTCTACCGCTCGACTTGCATGTGTTAGGCCTGCCGCCAGCGTTCAATCTGAGCCATGATCAAACTCTTCAGTTCAAACATCTTTGGGTTTTTAAGAAACCCTAAACTTGGCTCAGCAATCGTTGGTTATTCTTTGATTTCTCGCGGAGTAACTTGTGATGCTGATAATCTTGTTGACTATCAGTCTGACTCCACAAGCACCCACACGAATTGCTTGATTCAGTTGTTAAAGAGCGGTTGGTTAAGATCTTTCGTCTCAACCGAGGCGCGCATTCTACAGCAGCCTCATTTGCTGTCAAGTGATTATTTTCAGAAGCTTTCGAAGAATTCTTCAACAACTTCAACCACTTGCGCTTCCGATCTCTCGTTAGCGGGAGGCGAATTCTACAGCGTTACACGCTGCTGTCAACACCTCTTTTTCTCCGCTTTAGACCGAGAAGATCGAAACGTTAATAGCGCCAGACAACACCGCACTATCAACTCCTTCAGGGCCTCGATGAACTGAAGCAACTCGCTGTCGAATCTTGCATAACTACTTGTTTACCAAGGAGTTTTCCGTTTCGACTGCGCCGGAAGTGGGGCGAATTATAGACGTCCAGAATCTGCCGTCAACCCCTAAATTTGCATTCCCTATCAATTAGTTGAGGTTGATTAAAAAATCATCAATTACCCACTCCTCTATATAGAAGAGAAAGGTCAGATAACGCCAGCCTCTTTCAGAACAGCGACTTTCTCAGGACTCATCCCCAACAAAGCCTGCAGCACCTGGGCCGTATGCTCCCCTAATAGAGGAGGGGGGCTGCGATATTCAACAGGCGTCTTGGACAGCCGCATCGGGCTGGCAACCTGAGGCACTCTCCCGGCCAGTACATGAGGCAGCTCCATCGCCAGACCACGCGACTTGACCTGCGGATCGGCAAACACCTGCGCAAGATCATTGATCGGCCCACACGGCACACCGACACGCTCCAGCGATGACACCCACTCGGCTGTCGTCTTGAAAACGGTGACCTGGCGAATCAACGGGATCAACTGCGCTCGGTTGGCCACCCGCATCTGGTTGGTGGCGAAACGCGCATCATCCGCCCACTGCGACTGCCCGGCAGCTTCAGCGAACTTGCGAAACTGCGCGTCATTACCCACCGTCAGGATAAAATCGCCGTCGGCCGTGGGGAAGTCCTGATACGGCACGATGTTCGGATGAGCATTACCCAGGCGTTTGGGCGAAACACCTGTGGTCAGATAATTCATCGCCTGGTTGGCCAGGCAAGCCACCTGCACATCCAGTAACGCCATATCGATATGTTGTCCCCCACCGTCGTGGTCGCGGTGCGCCAGCGCCGCCAGGATCGCCACGCTTGAGTAAAGGCCCGTCAGAATGTCCGTCAACGCCACCCCAACCTTCACCGGCCCCGCCCCCTCATCATCCTCCGACCGGCCGGTCAGGCTCATGAGCCCACCCAACCCCTGGATCATGAAGTCATAGCCCGCGCGCGACGCATACGGCCCCGTCTGACCAAACCCCGTAATTGAGCAATAAATCAGCTCCGGGTTGATCGCCTTGAGCGACTCATAGTCCAGCCCATACGCGGCGAGACCACCCACCTTGAAATTCTCGATCAGAATGTCGGACTTGGCCGCCAGCTCACGTACCAGCTTCTGCCCCTCCGGCCGGGTGAAGTCGATGGTCACCGACTCCTTATTGCGGTTAGCCGACAGGTAATACGCCGCCTCACTCGTATTCTCGCCGTATGCGTCCTTAAGGAACGGAGGCCCCCACGCGCGGGTGTCATCACCCTTACCCGGCCGCTCAACCTTGATCACCTCAGCCCCAAGGTCCGCAAGAATCTGCCCAGCCCAAGGGCCTGCAAGCACTCGCGATAAATCCAGTACCCGTAAATGCGAAAGCGCGCCCATGCCCATGCTCCTATTAATAGAAAGCCTGGAGACCGGTTTGCGCACGCCCAAGAATCAGAGCGTGCACATCGTGGGTGCCTTCATAGGTGTTGACCACCTCAAGATTGACCAGGTGACGCGCCACCCCGAACTCATCGGAGATCCCGTTGCCGCCCAACATATCCCGCGCCATACGCGCGATATCCAGGGACTTGCCGCACGAGTTGCGCTTCATGATCGATGTGATCTCGACCGCAGCCGTGCCCTCGTCTTTCATCCGCCCCAGACGCAGGCAGCCTTGCAAGGCCAGGGTGATTTCGGTCTGCATGTCGGCCAGCTTCTTCTGAATCAACTGGGTGGCGGCCAACGGTCGCCCGAACTGCTGGCGATCAAGGGTGTATTGGCGAGCGGTGTGCCAACAGAATTCCGCGGCACCCAATGCGCCCCACGAAATGCCGTAACGCGCCGAGTTGAGGCACGTAAAAGGCCCTTTCAAACCGCGCACGTCGGGAAAAATGTTCTCTTCCGGCACAAATACGTTTTCCATCACGATCTCACCGGTGATGGAAGCCCGAAGCCCCACCTTGCCGTGAATCGCCGGAGCACTCAGGCCCTTCCAGCCTTTCTCCAATACAAATCCACGGATATCACCGGCATCGTCCTTGCCCCACACCACGAACACATCCGCGATCGGGCTATTGGTGATCCACATCTTGGCGCCGGTCAGGCTGTAGCCGCCTTCCACTTTGCGTGCACGGGTAATCATCGCGCCAGGGTCGGAACCATGGTCAGGTTCCGTCAGGCCAAAACAGCCGATCCACTCGCCGGACGCCAGCCTCGGCAGGTACTTCTGTTTCTGCGCCTCGGTGCCGAACTCATTGATCGGCACCATGACCAGTGACGATTGCACACTCATCATCGAGCGATAACCCGAATCGACACGCTCCACTTCGCGAGCAATCAACCCGTAGCTGACGTAATTCAAACCGCTGCCACCGTACTGCTCGGGAATCATTGCACCGAGCAATCCGGTCTCGCCCATTTCACGGAAGATGGCAGGGTCGGTCTTTTCATGGCGGAAGGCTTCAAGAACGCGCGGCGCCAGCTTGTCCTGCGCGAATTGCTCGGCCGTGTCGCGCACCATGCGTTCCTCTTCGGTGAGCTGTTGATCCAGCAGAAGCGGATCGATCCAGTTGAAGCTTGCCTTGCCAGCCATGAATAAGTCCTCGGTGAGAGATTCAGAAGTCGTGCATGCAGCGTAGGTCGGGCAAGAGGAGACGGCAAACGAGGTTTCCGCATAGCCTTGTGATAATTTGTCACTTCGTAATACTCAAGATCGCCGCAGACGCGCCTTTGATGTGAGAGCACGGTACATGCGCAGAAAAATCCCCAGCACCACCGCCCTCGTCAGTTTCGAAGCCGCGGCCCGTCACGAGAGCTTTACCAAGGCGGCCTACGAGCTTTCCATTACTCAGGGCGCCATTTGTCGACAGATTGCCAGCCTTGAAGAGTTTTTGAGTGTCGAGCTGTTTCGTCGCTCGCGACGCGGCGTCAAGTTAACGGAAGCCGGGCTGTCCTATAGCCGCAGAGTTGCCACGCAACTGGATGCCGTAGAACGCGACACTTTGTCGGTGATGGGCCAGCAGGGCACCAATGTCATCGAGCTGGCCGTGGTGCCGACTTTTGGTACGCAATGGCTGATCCCCCGCCTGAAGGACTTTCAGCACCAGCACCCGGAAGTCACCGTCAACCTGACCAACCGCACGCGCCCGTTCCTGTTTGCCGACACGGAATTCGACGCGGCCATCTACTTTGGCGACGCCGACTGGTCCGGTACCGAATCCCACAGGCTGATGGGCGAAAACCCCGTGCCGGTCTGCAGTCCAGGACTGCTCGGCACGCGCAAATGTTTCAGCCCGCAGGAAATAGCGGAACGGCCGCTGCTGCAACAGACCACGCGCCCTTATGCCTGGCGCCAGTGGTTCAACGCCCAACAGCTGAATGTACCTCGCGACATGACAGGCCCCCGTTACGAGCTGTTCTCGATGCTGTCCCAGGCAGCCATGCATGACATGGGCATCGCCCTGATTCCGCCCTTCCTTATCCAGCGAGAGCTTGAAGAACAGCGATTGGTGATCGCCAACCCTGAAGCGCTGGCCAGCACCAAAGCCTATTTCCTCATGATTCCCGAGAGAAAGGTCGGATCCGCCTCATTACATGCTTTCAGAGACTGGCTGATTGAGCAGTCACGGCGCTACAGCCCCAGCATTTAAAGGAAAACAGTAATTTACTGACCTTGTAGTCAAATACTGTAAAGCCCTACAGATATATTTATATGTCGCAATTAAGCCGACTGTATTCCCCATCCAAAAAAAGCTTCAACCTCATTATTTTCAAGGGTTGCAGCGACTCTCAATGTTCAATCCACGACGTTTCATAGCAGCCCTGACAAAACACGCTATAAACACAGTTACCCGTCTAACTATATGATGTTGAACAGGTTAATCCATCATATTGCGACAATCAGTCACACGGTGACTTGTAGTTAATTATTCGTCACCCGTCATAATCCCTTGAAGGCCGTAAAGTTCGCCTGCAAAATGCCGCGCCCCGCTGTCATTTCTGCGGGGTCGTGCTGATCGGCCGCCCCAGTTGCGCCACTCGCGGTGCACTGGCCTTTTTACAAAAAGATCAAAAGCAAAAAGATCATGCAGGAGATTTGACGTGCACATTGGTGTTCCTCTCGAAACCCAGACCGGTGAAACGCGGGTGGCTGCCACCCCGGAAACCATCAAGAAGCTGATCGGCCAGGGCCACAAGGTCACGGTGCAAAGCGGAGCAGGCGCCAAGGCCAGCATCGTCGACAGCGCCTATGAAACGGCCGGCGCAACCATTGGCAGTGCCAACGATGCCTTTGGCGCCGAGCTGATTCTCAAGGTCGTGGCACCCAGCGACAGCGAACTGGCGCTGATCAAAAGTGGCACCGTCCTGGTGGGCATGCTCAACCCGTTCAGCAACGAAACCATCGCCAGGCTCGCCGGGCACGGCATCACTGCCTTCGCCCTCGAAGCGGCGCCGCGTACATCACGCGCCCAAAGCCTCGACGTGCTGTCCTCCCAGGCCAACATCGCCGGTTACAAGGCCGTGTTGCTGGCCGCGCACCACTACCCGCGCTTCATGCCGATGCTGATGACCGCCGCAGGCACCGTGAAAGCGGCGCGCGTGTTGATCCTTGGCGCCGGCGTCGCAGGCCTGCAGGCCATCGCGACAGCGAAACGCCTGGGTGCGGTGATCGAAGCGTCCGACGTGCGTCCGGCAGTAAAAGAACAAATCGAGTCCCTCGGTGCCAAGTTCGTTGACGTGCCCTACGAAACTGATGAAGAACGCGAATGCGCGGTCGGTGTCGGCGGTTACGCACGCCCGATGCCCGCCAGTTGGATGCAGCGTCAGGCCCTGGCCGTGCATGAACGCGCCAAACAGGCCGATATCGTCATCACCACCGCCCTGATCCCCGGCCGCAAGGCGCCAACCCTGCTCAGCGCCGAGACCGTTGCGCAGATGAAGCCTGGCTCGGTGGTTATCGACCTCGCCGCCGCCCAGGGTGGCAACTGCCCACTGACCGTCGCCGATCAGGTCGTCGTGGAAAACGGCGTGATCATCTGCGGCCCGACCAACCTCGCCGGCGCCGTGGCCGCCGACGCCTCGGCCCTGTACGCGCGCAACCTGCTGGACTTCCTGAAGCTGGTGTTCACCAAGGAAGGGCAGTTTGAAATCAACCTCGAAGACGACATCGTCGCCGCGTGCCTGATGTGCCGCGACGGCCAAGTCATCCGCAAAAACGCCTAAGCAGGGATTCAGACAATGGAAGAGCTTATCTCCCCGGGTATCTACAACCTGATCATCTTTGTGCTGGCGATTTATGTCGGTTACCACGTGGTCTGGAACGTTACACCCGCGCTGCACACGCCATTGATGGCGGTGACCAACGCGATCTCGGCAATCGTGATCGTCGGCGCCATGCTGGCCGCCGCCCTCACGGTGACGCCGCTGGGCAAGACCATGGGCACCCTGGCCGTGGCCCTGGCGGCGGTGAACGTGTTCGGTGGTTTCCTGGTGACTCGTAGGATGCTTGAGATGTTCAAGAAGAAAGCGCCCAAGGTTAAAGAAGAGGTGCAGAAATAATGAGCATGAATCTGGTGACGACGCTCTACCTGATCGCGTCGATCTGTTTCATCCAGGCCCTCAAAGGCCTGTCGCACCCCACCACGTCACGACGCGGCAACCTGTTCGGCATGCTCGGCATGGCGCTGGCGGTACTCACTACCGTGGGCCTCATCTATAAGCTCGGCGCTGAACTCGCGACGGCCGGCATCGGCTATGTGATCGTCGGCCTGCTGATCGGCGGCACCGCCGGCTCGATCATGGCCAAGCGCGTGGAAATGACCAAGATGCCAGAGCTGGTGGCGTTCATGCACAGCATGATTGGCCTGGCTGCGGTATTTATTGCAATTGCCGCTGTGGTCGAGCCGCAATCGCTGGGTATCGTCAAACAACTGGGTGACGCGATTCCTGCCGGTAACCGCCTGGAACTGTTCCTCGGCGCAGCCATCGGCGCCATCACCTTCTCCGGTTCGGTGATTGCCTTCGGCAAGCTGTCGGGCAAGTACAAATTCCGCCTGTTCCAGGGCGCGCCGGTACAGTTCGCCGGTCAGCATAAGCTGAATCTGGTGCTCGGTCTGACAACACTGGGCCTGGGCCTGCTGTTCATGCTCACCGGCAACCTCACAGCTTTCGCGCTGATGCTGGCCCTGGCGTTTGTACTGGGCGTGCTGATCATCATCCCCATCGGCGGCGCTGACATGCCGGTGGTGGTGTCGATGCTCAACAGCTATTCCGGCTGGGCGGCGGCAGGTATCGGCTTTTCGCTGAACAACTCGATGCTGATCATCGCCGGCTCGCTGGTCGGCTCCAGCGGCGCGATCCTGTCGTACATCATGTGCAAGGCCATGAACCGTTCCTTCTTTAATGTGCTGCTCGGCGGTTTCGGCAATGCGCCGGATGCCGGTGCGGCGGCAGGGTCGAAAGAAGCGCGCCCGGTGAAGTCCGGCTCGGCCGACGACGCGACTTTCCTGCTGACCAATGCCGACACCGTGATCATCGTCCCAGGCTACGGCCTGGCCGTGGCACGCGCGCAGCATGCGCTCAAGGAACTGACCGAGAAGCTCACCCACCGCGGCGTCACCGTGAAGTACGCGATCCACCCCGTGGCCGGCCGTATGCCAGGGCACATGAACGTACTGCTGGCCGAGGCGGAAGTGCCTTACGACCAGGTGTTCGAGATGGAGGACATCAACTCCGAGTTCGGCCAGGCCGACGTGGTGCTGGTGCTGGGCGCAAACGACGTGGTCAACCCGGCCGCCAAGAACGACCCGAACTCGCCGATTGCCGGCATGCCAATCCTCGAGGCATTCAAGGCCAAAACCATCATCGTCAACAAGCGCTCGATGGCCAGCGGCTATGCCGGGCTGGACAACGAACTGTTCTACCTCGACAAAACCATGATGGTCTTTGGTGATGCCAAAAAAGTCATTGAAGATATGGTGAAGGCCGTCGAATAACCTGCTCCAGCGCAACACACCAAACCCCGGCCTGTCGTAGGCTGGGGTTTTTTAATGCGCGGGTAAAACCGACCAAAGGCTCTACATCAAGCGTTGGCATGCGACCATGGTAGCGCGCCGAAACTTTTTGAAATGACTAAACTGCGCACCTTGCCTCCGTAGCCCGAGATAACTATCCATGTACCGTGATCGTATCCGCTTGCCTTCATTGATGAACAAGGTCATGAGCGCGGCCGACGCCGCCGCACTGATCGAGGACGGCATGACCGTCGGCATGAGCGGCTTCACCCGCGCCGGCGAAGCCAAGGCCGTGCCCCACGCCCTGGCCGAACGCGCCAGAATTTCACCGCTGAAAATCACCCTGATGACCGGCGCCAGCCTGGGCAACGACCTGGACAAGCAATTGACCGAAGCCGGTGTGCTGTCCCGCCGCATGCCGTTCCAGGTCGACAGCACCCTGCGCAAGGCGATCAACGCCGGCCAAGTGATGTTCATCGATCAGCACCTGTCGGAAACCGTCGAGCAATTACGCAACAACCAGCTCAAATTGCCGGACATTGCCGTGATCGAAGCGATCGCCATCACCGAGCAGGGGCATATCGTGCCCACCACGTCGGTGGGCAACTCGGCCAGCTTTGCGATTTTCGCCAAACAGGTAATCGTCGAAATCAACCTGGCGCACAACCCGAATCTGGAAGGGTTGCACGACATCTATATCCCGACTTACCGACCGACCCGCACACCGATCCCGCTGGTGAATGTCGACGATCGCATCGGCAGTACCGCGATTCCGATTCCACCGGAAAAGATCGTCGCCATCGTCATCACCAACCAGGCGGATTCGGCTTCGACCGTGACGCCACCGGACAGCGACACCCAGGGCATCGCCGATCACCTGATCAACTTCCTCAAGCAGGAAGTCGCCGCCGGGCGCATGACCAACAGGCTCGGCCCGCTGCAGGCCGGCATCGGCAATATCGCCAACGCGGTGATGTGCGGCCTGATCGAATCGCCGTTCGAAGACCTGACCATGTATTCGGAAGTGTTGCAGGATTCGACATTCGACCTGATCGACGCCGGCAAGCTGAGCTTCGCCTCCGGCAGCTCCATCACTTTGTCGGAACGTCGCAATGCAGACGTATTCGGCAACCTGGAACACTACAAGGACAAGCTGATACTGCGCCCACAGGAGATTTCCAATCACCCTGAAGTGGTGCGGCGCCTGGGTATTATCGGTATCAACACGGCGCTGGAGTTCGACATCTACGGCAACGTCAACTCCACCCACGTTTGCGGCACGCGCATGATGAACGGCATCGGCGGCTCCGGCGACTTCGCGCGCAATGCGCATCTGGCGATCTTCGTCACCAAGTCGATTGCCAAGGATGGCGCGATTTCCAGTGTGGTGCCGATGGTCAGCCATGTGGACCACACCGAGCATGACGTCGATATCCTCGTGACCGAAGTCGGCCTGGCCGACCTGCGCGGCCTGGCGCCACGGGAACGGGCGCGGGTGATCATCGACAACTGCGTGCACCCGGCGTACCGCGATGCCCTCAACCGTTACTTTGAAGCTGCCTGCGCTATCGGCGGGCATACGCCGCACATCCTGCGCGAAGCACTGAGCTGGCACATTAACCTGGAAGAAACCGGGCATATGCTCAAGGCGTGATGGATACAGATTCGAGCTGATGCAAACACAGTTTGCTCAGCTCGCAGCCAACGCCCGCAGTTATGTAAAAAACTGTACTGCTGTACTGGTCATTTCTTACGGAAATATCCTACGCCTCAGCTCGAAATTACTTATTTCGCACTGTTTCAGTGCGGACAGGTACAGTTGCCCCATTTCCGTACAGTACAGCACCTTTAAACAGTTAACTGGGCCCTCACAATACAGGTGAACTGTATCTGGAGAGTCTTGCGCCCGAGGAGGATCATTGGCATCAGTTAAACCACTACCTAATCCCGCCATAAGCGGAAGGATGCAATCATGGAACGTACACTCAGTTCCGAACTGTTCTTCGAAGAAAAAGCTGTAAATAACCAGGCTTCCATGCCTTTGCGCGTTCTGGCCAACCTGATGTTGTGGCAGCGCCGCATCTCCAGCCGCCATCAACTGGCTCGCCTGGATTCGCGTCTGCTGGCTGACGCCGGTATCAGCGAAGCTCAACGCTACGAAGAGCTGAGCAAGCCGTTCTGGCGCTGATTGGCGCTCGCTGGCCCTGACCTTCCGGGTCCAACGCCAGCAATCTGATTTGTCAAAACAAAGCCCGCCCCGGGAGACCGGAGGCGGGTTTTGTTGTATTCGGCGTTTGGATCTGAAAACGATTTACTTCGAAAACAGTACAGTTCTTATAAACTAAAAAAGCACCAGTACAATTAAAGCAGCGATATAAAATTACCCGAACACTCAAGCGGCAGCCTAATATCCCGCTACTACGTGGCGAACCGTGCAGAGCTGACGTCTGATTGCTCAATGGCAACATCGCCCACAGCGCAGAGGTCCTGCGCCACCTTGATTGTTCATCCACAGGAGTCACCCCATGTCCCGTCTTCGTCTGTTGAGCGCTGCCACGCTTCTCGTTGTGGCCGCCAATGCTCACGCCAGCAGCTTTATCGTCACCACCGATTCCATCGTCGGCGCGCTGAAAGCCACATCCGATGCAACCTCCGACGCCACGTCCTCCCTGCGCGACAACAAAGTCGTACGCGCCGCCCGTGACGACGCCGCCAGTTTTGTCGCCAGTGAAGGTACTATCCGTGGCGTGAAGCTGGAGAGCGCCCTGGCGCAGATCCGCCAACAGGCGCCGCAGCTCAATACCGCAACCGATGCACAACTGGCTCAGGCGATCCTGGCCATCTGATAACCGCGGTGTAGGAAAAGGGAGCGCCAGCCGCTCCCAAACGCCGCTGCGCTGGCTCTCGCCGGGGCATTGCGCTAGCCTTGGCGCTCGTTTTCAAGCGTCGAGTCCCATGGCTTTTTCTTACCGACTGTTCACTGTTGCCGCGTTGATGTGCGCTGGCTGGTCACCGTTGGCTTCGGCCTTTGACGTGACCGTGCAGAGCACCGTCGTCAGCGTGTACGCCACCAGCAAGGTGACGTCCGCCCCCTTCGACAGAAAAAGAGTACTGGCCGCACGGGATGATGCTGCCGCTTTCATTGCCACTGACGGCCAATGGCGGGGCGCACGCCTGGAGTCTGCGCTGGATTACCTGCGCCGCACCCGGCCAAAACTTCATGCAAGCGACCTTGAACTGGCGCAGGCAATTCTCGTCCAATCATCATCTTAATATTCTGGAGCCATTCCATGCGTAGCCCGCTGATCGTCGCCGTCCTCGGCCTGCTGTTCCTGGCGGATGTCGCCCAGGCGCAAACCCTCAAGGCCACCAGTAACATCGTCGTCCGTGCCTCAGCGCGCACCATCGACTTCACCTCGGACACCACCACCTCCATCCGCGACTCCAAAGTCGTGCGTGAAGCCCACGATGATGCTGCCAGTTTCGTCGCCACCCATGGCGAGATCCGCGGCGCACAACTCGAAGCTGCCTTCGACACCCTGCGCACCCGCGTGCCCGAAGCCCGCGATGCCACTGACCAGACTCTCGCCGAAGCTATTCTCGCTCTGTGAGGCGCCTGCTCGCCTGGCTCCTGGCCGGGACTGTGCTGCTGTGTAGCGGCGCAGCCCAGGCCAGCCTGCAACTGCGGCTCAAGACCGAAGGCCTGAGCCCCGCCGAACAGCAGGCCAGCCAGGCGCTGCTCGATGAAGCGATGCGCGCCTTGCCGCCCCGTTTTATCGAGCAACTGGACCGCCGCATCGATGTCGGCTGGACCGACCAGATGCCCGAAAACGCTTACGGCCAGGCCTCGCTGGTGTCCGAGCTCGACCTCAACCGCAACCTGCTCGCCAGCCTCACCGACGGCAGCGCTGCCACCCGGAAGACCCATCGCCCCCACGGCACCGTGCGCCGGGAAATGCTCGCCACCGTGCTGCATGAACTGACCCACATCTACGACCGTGCGCGCCTGTGGTCCAAAGACGAGCGCGCGCTGATCAACCGCTGCAGCCGCCAGAACAGCATCACCGGCCTGATCGGCCTGCCCGACCAATGCCGGGGTCAGAACAACCGCCGCTTCACCCTCAGCGATGATCCACGCCTGCTGGACATCGCTGGCTGGCCGCAATATGTGGGCCGTCGCGGCGAACGCGAACAACACAACCGCCAGATCGCGCGCAGCCCGGACATCTACGAAACCACCAGCCCGCTGGAGTTCGTGGCGGTCAACATGGAGTACTTCCTCCTCGACCCAAGCTACGCCTGCCGTCGCCCTTCGCTGTTCCGCTATTACAAAGAACACTTCGGCTGGGCGCCCCCCCAGCAGGACGCCTGCGAAAAGACCTACGCCTTCCTCAACGCCGGCAATGACTTTGCCAAAACGCCACTGGGCCACGTCGATCCCGAGCGCGTCTACGAAATCGACTACCTGCTCGCCGAAGCCAACCAGAATTTGGTCAGCCGCTGGGGTCATAGCATGTTGCGTCTGGTGATCTGCGCCCCCGGGCGCCCTCGTGGCCCGGATTGTCGGCTGGACCTGGACCAGCATCTGGTGTTGTCCTACCGCGCATTCGTCGGTGACGTACAACTGTCGAGCTGGGACGGCCTGGTGGGCAAGTACCCGTCACGCCTGTTCGTGCTGCCGCTGGCCCAGGTGATCGACGAGTACACCAAGACCGAGCTGCGCGGCCTGGCCTCCGTACCGTTGAAGCTGTCGCGCCAGGAGATCAACGACACCGTCGAACACGCCGCCGAGATGCACTGGAGCTACGACGGCAACTATTTCTTCATCTCCAACAACTGCGCCGTCGAAAGCCTCAAGCTGTTGCGCAGCGGCAGCGCCAACCCGCAACTGACCGGGCTGGACAACATCACCCCCAACGGCCTGCTCGAAGTGCTGCAAGCCCGGGGCCTGGCGGACACCAGCGTACTGGACGACAAACGCAAGGCATTGCGCCTGGGTTACCACTTCGACTCGTTCCGTGAGCGCTACCAGGCGATGTTCGATGTGCTGCGCAAATACCTGCCGATCAAGCAGACCGAGGTCGAAGACTGGCTGTCGCTGAGTGCCCAGGAGCGCCGTCAATGGTTCGACCAGGCCGACCTGCGCACCAGCGCCGCGTTGCTGCTGCTGGAGCAGGCCAGCTTTCGCAGACAGTTGATGCTGGCGCAGGACGAAGTCAAACAACGCTACCTCGGTGCCCGCGAGTTGAAGAACGGTGGCATGGAGAAGGCCAACGCCACGCTGCAACAGATCCTCGCCAACAGCGGCTTCCTCAGCCGCCCGGCGGAGCTGCTTGGCAGCAGCGGTTACGGTCTGCCGCAGCCGTCGGAAGCCAAGCGTCTTGAATCGGAGAGCGCCGAACGCCAGAAACAACTGCAATCGCTGACTGGCGAGCTGGATAAAGAGGTGAGGGCGCTGCTGGAGCCATCCCGCGCCGCCGAGATCGCCGCGTGCGAGGCGAATCTCAAGCAAGTCGGCGAGCACCTGCGCAGCCTCCATAAAGCCGCTGGCGGCCTTGAACTGCCGTAGACCCTGTGTTGCACCACAATCCAGATCTGGGAGCGGGCTTGCTCCCTCCCACATAAAGCCAGGCTATATAAATTCAAGCAGTGTGAAATTTTTTACCGTGTGTCCCCCGTTTCCCCGGCGAAAGCTGGCTGAAAGCTTACGCGTCTAGGATCGCCCTCACTGTCGGCAACAGACCGACTGTTAACAACAACAATGGTGATCCCTGATGTCCGCTAGTAACCGCCTGCTTGCCCTCACTCCCCCCGTACGCCTCGTGCCTTTCGTTCTGCGCTGACCCCAACCGGTTCGCCATTCCCTAGCCGCGCTACGCCTGGAGTATCCCTATGCTGACTTTCCTTGGCTTTGCCATGGTCATCACGTTCATGTTCCTGATCATGACCAAGCGCCTGTCCGCGCTGATCGCCTTGATCATCGTGCCGATCCTGTTCGCGCTGTTCGGCGGTTTCGCACCGAAGATCGGCCCGATGATGCTCGAAGGCATCACCAAGCTTGCGCCGACCGGCGTGATGCTGATGTTCGCCATCCTCTACTTTGCCCTGATGATCGATTCCGGCCTGTTCGACCCGGCCGTGCGCAAGATCCTCAAGATGGTCAAGGGCGACCCGCTGAAAGTGTCCGTGGGCACCGCCGTGCTGGCGTTGGTTGTGTCACTCGACGGTGACGGCGCCACCACCTACATGATCTGCGTGGCGGCCATGCTGCCGCTGTACAAACGCATCGGCATGAGCCCGCGGATCATGGCCGGCCTGATCATCCTCGCCGGTGGCGTGATGAACATGACCCCCTGGGGTGGCCCGACCGCCCGTGCCGCCAGCGCGCTGCATGTGGACCCGTCCGACATCTTCGTACCCATGATTCCGGCCATGGCTGCCGGCATAGTGGCGATCCTGGTGATCGCCTATATGTACGGCAAGCGCGAACGTGCACGCCTGGGTGAGCTGCACCTGCAGGGCGACGACATCGACCACAGCGACATCAGCGTGTCGCAATTCCCCGACGCCCGTCGTCCCAAGCTGATCTGGTTCAACGGCGCGCTGACCCTGGGCCTGATGTGCACACTGATCGCCGGCCTGTTGCCGCTGCCGGTGCTGTTCATGGTGGCGTTCAGTATCGCCATGATCGTCAACTACCCGTGCCTGCAACAACAGAAAGACCGCGTCGCCGCCCATGCCGGCAGCGTATTGGCGGTGGTCGGGTTGATCTTCGCCGCCGGTATCTTCACCGGCATCCTGTCAGGCACCGGCATGGTCGACGCCATGTCCAAGAGCCTGCTGGCGGTCATCCCGGAAGCCCTGGGTCCTTACCTGGCGGTGATCACCGCGCTGGTGAGTATGCCGTTCACGTTCTTCATGTCCAACGACGCGTTCTACTATGGCGTGCTGCCCGTACTGGCCGAAGCCGCCAGCCACTACGGCATCACCGCCGTGGAAATGGCCCGCGCCTCGATCGTTGGCCAACCGGTGCACTTGCTCAGCCCGCTGGTGCCTTCGACGTACCTGCTGGTGGCTCTGGCCGGTATCGAATTCGGCGATCACCAGCGCTTTACCCTGAAGTGGGCAGTGCTGGTATGCCTGTGCATAATGTTCGCCGCATTGCTGATGGGGATTTTTCCGCTGTTCAGCACTCTATAATCCTACCGACTCACTCACCGCGCGGCGCTGCAGCTTGCGCGGTTTAACATTTGCTCAAAGGAATACACATGGAATGGCTGACCAATCCGGAAATCTGGATTGCCTTCTTCACCCTGACGGCCCTCGAGATCGTCCTGGGCATCGATAACATCATCATGATTTCGATCCTGGTCAGTCGCATGCCCAAGCACATGCAGGCGCGCACCCGGATCTTCGGCCTGGCCCTGGCCATGGTCACGCGCATCCTGTTGCTGCTGTCGATCACCTGGGTCATGCAGCTCACGGCCGACCTGTTCGTGGTGTTCGGCCAGGGTATTTCCGGTCGCGACCTGATCCTGTTCTTCGGTGGCCTGTTCCTGCTGTGGAAAAGCTCCCAGGAGATGTACCACGCCCTCGAAGGTGAAGACGAATCCCAGGACGAACCCGGTGGCAAGGGTGGCAAGTTCATCTACACCATCATCCAGATCGCGATCATCGACATCGTGTTCTCCCTGGACTCGGTGATCACCGCCGTCGGCATGGTCTCCCATGTGCCGGTGATGGTCGCGGCGATTGTGGTCGCGGTGCTGGTGATGATGCTGGCGGCCGGCACCATCAGCGCGTTCATCGACAAGCACCCGTCGCTGAAGATGCTGGCGCTGTCGTTCCTGCTGGTGGTGGGTACCGTGCTGATCGCCGAATCCTTCGACGTGCACGTGCCAAAAGGCTACGTCTACTTCGCCATGGCGTTCTCACTGGCGGTGGAAGCGGTCAACATCAAGATGCGTACCGCCATCGCGAAAAAGAAGAAACAGCAGGACCCAGTGAAACTGCGCAAGGATGTTCCGGGTCAATAATCCCCGAGCCGCTGCTGAACGCTCCCACACTCCGCGTGGGAGCGCTCCTCATGACAGTTTTGTTTCAATCCCTGATGTAGCTATGCGATGCTGGCGCGGAGCCTATTCGCCAACTACAGCTTAAGTACAAGACGTAGAACGGCACGCGGCACCTTTCCTTCGCTCTTCATGGAGCACACCCACACGGGGGGCCGAGCATGCTGACCTTGCTCAATCTGCTTTCCGCCGTGACCCTGCTTATCTGGGGCACGCACATCGTCCGTACCGGCATTCTGCGGGTCTACGGTTCCAACTTGCGCCAAGTCATCGGGCAGAACATGTCCAAACGCTGGCTGGCCTTCGTCGCCGGTATTCTGGTGACGGCCATGGTGCAAAGCAGCAACGCCACCGCGATGCTGGTGACGTCCTTTGTCGGCCAAGGCCTCATGGGGCTGGTGCCCGCACTGGCGACCATGCTCGGTGCCGACGTCGGTACGGCGCTGATGGCGCGGGTGCTGACCTTCGACCTGTCCTGGTTGTCACCGCTGCTGATTTTCCTCGGTGTTATTTTTTTCCTGTCGCGCAAACAGACGCGCGCCGGCCAACTGGGCCGCGTGGGCATCGGCCTCGGCCTGATCATCCTCGCCCTGCAATTGATCGTCGAAGCCGCCGGACCGATCACCCATGCTCAGGGCGTCAAAGTGATCTTCGCCTCGCTGACCGGCGACATCCTGCTCGACGCCCTGATCGGCGCGCTGTTCGCCATGATTTCCTACTCCAGCCTGGCCGCCGTGCTGCTTACCGCCACCCTGGCCGGTGCCGGCGTGATCGGCCTGCATGTGGCCATCGGCCTGGTGATCGGCGCCAATATCGGCAGCGGCATACTGGCCTTCCTCAGCACCAGCATGCAGAACGCCGCCGGGCGCCAGGTGGCGCTGGGCAGCCTGCTCTACAAACTGATCGGCCTGCTGCTGATCATCCCGGTGCTCGACCCGCTGGTGCTGTGGATGGACAGCCTGGACTACAGCGCCCAAGGCATGGTCATCAGCTTCCACCTGCTCTACAACGTCAGCCGCTGCCTGATCCTGCTGCCCACCATCGGCCCGATGGCGCGGCTGTGCGAGTGGTTGCTGCCGGAGCGCGAAGAGGTCAACGGCAAGGCCAAGCCGCGCCACCTGGACCCAGCCGCCCTCGCCACACCGAGCCTCGCCCTGGCCAACGCTGCGCGGGAAACCCTGCGCCTGGGTGACCTGATCGACAACATGCTGATGGCCATGCAGGAAGTGCTGCGCGGCAAACAAACCGCCATCACCCAGGAAATGCGCAGTCTCAGCGACGACGTCGAGGCGCTGTACAGCGCGATCAAGCTTTACCTGGCGCAGATGCCGCGCGAAGACCTGGGCGAACACGACAGCCGGCGCTGGGCCGAGATCATCGAGCTGTCGATCAACCTGAAGCTGGCCGGCGACCTGATCGAGCGCATGCTGCGCAAGGTGCAGCAGCAGAAGACCTCGCAGCGCCGCCAGTTTTCCGAGGTCGGCCTGGAGGAGCTTTCGGGCCTGCACAGCCAGTTGATCGCCAACCTGCGCCTGGGGCTGTCGGTGTTCCTGAGTGCCGACCCGGAAAGCGCCCGCCAGTTACTGCGCGAGAAACGCCGCTTCCGCGCCCAGGAGCGTCGCCTGGCTCACGCCCATGTCAGCCGGCTGCAACACAAGATCGTACAGAGCCTGGAGACCAGCTCCCTGCACCTGGAGCTGATTGCCGACATGAAGCGCCTCAACTCGCTGTTTTGCAGCAGCGCCTATGTCGTGCTGGAAACGTCCGACACCGGCGCACTCTCCTCCGACGATATTGCCGACATCACGCATTCACCCTGAACGGATGGTGGCCCGTGAAGTCAGTTAAAGCTGACCTCACTCGCCAGGAAGCTTGTTATGCGTCGCCTGTTGTTCGCCTGCCTGCTCATGGGCTCTGCCCATGCCTTTGCTTTTGACCGTTTGCAAGTCGAGGGCTACACCTTGCCCAACGGCCTGCAAGTGCTGCTCAAGCCAGGCACCGAACGCGGGCATGTGGCGATTCGCCTGGTGGTTGGCGTGGGCCTGGATGACTTCAGTTGTGAGCAAAAAGAGCTGCCGCACCTGCTCGAACACCTGTTGTTCAGCGGCATTGACGGTGGCGGCGAAGGTGATCTCGAAGACCGCATGCAAGCCCTGGGCGGCGAGTGGAACGCCTACACCAGCAATGCCGACACCACCTTTGTGATCGAGGCACCGGCACACAACCAGCGCAAGGTGCTCGACCTGCTGCTGGCCATCCTCACCCGCACCGAACTGACCGACGCCAATATCAATGCCGCCAAGCGCGTCGTCGAGCGCGAGGACGGCGGGCATTACTCGCACCTGCAGCGCCTGCTCGACCGCCAGGACCTGGGCCACACCGCCAGCAATCAACTGGCGGTCGAGCTGGGCCTCAAGTGCGCCGAACGGGCCGAGGTCGGTCAACTTACGCGCGATCAATTGGAGGCACTGCGCAAAAACTGGTACGCCCCCAACAACATGACCCTGATTATCGTCGGCGACCTCGACAAACTGCTGCCGGCCTACCTTGAGCGCACCTACGGCGAACTCGACCCGGTCGAGCCGACCGACCACCTGGCCCTGCCCGAAATCCAGCACGCCGCCGCTCATCGTCGCGACCTGATGCGCGGCTGGGTCGGCGACGGCGCCAAGCTGCACTGGCTGTTTCCCGAGCCGATGCTGGACGATCAGCACGACGAAACCTACGACCTGCTCAAGGATTACCTCGACTGGGCGTTGTATCGCGAACTGCGCCTCAGGCACGGTTTATCCTACGGCCCCTGGAGTGAGCGCGAAGTACTCGGCGGTGTCGGCTTCCTCAGCCTGAATGCCGATCTTGAACGCGAAGACCTCCCCGAGGCCCAACAGGTGCTGCAAGACCTCACAGCCAGGCTGCTCAAGGACGGCCTCGATCCGGCCGCCTTCGCCCGCCTGCAACAGGCCGCCGTCGCCCGCCAGGCCTGGGCCGTGCAGGGCAACAGCGCCTTGGCCGACTATTATTGGAGCGCGTCCGGCGAGTACGCCAACGGGCGCTTCAGCGACCCGGTCAAGCGCATCAAAGCGGTCAGCCTGGAACAGACCAACCAGGCCATGCGCCAGGTGTTCAAGCAACCGGGCTACTGGCGCATCGAAAAACCGCTGCTCAGCTACGACGCTCTGAACTGGATCGGCGCCGGCGTGCTCGGGCTGATCGCGATTGTGTTGATCGGCGTGCGCGGTTATCGCAAACGGATCGCGCAGTGAGTCACCGCACACGCGTACCGAGACGCTATTCTGTCCGGGATCTTTTCCTACACCTACTGCGAATCGCCGAATGCCAAACCTGAGTCACGTAATCCAGCGCATCCTCGAACTGATGAAGCGCTACCCAGGGGTGATCGCACTCGGCGGCTTCATCTCGGGTGTGGGCAGCTTCATTCTGGTGGACCGCCAGCAGGGCATGGCCAGCTGGATCGCGGTGATCATGCTGGTGAGCTGGTTGTGGCTGATGCTGGAAAACAGTTTCACCCAACTGTTCGCCAAGCTGTTCAAGCGGGAAATCCCCGAACCGCTGTTGCGCTATGCCACCCAGATGATTCACCAGGAAAGCTTGTTTTTCGTGCTGCCGTTTTTCTTCGTCACCACCGCCTGGAACAGCGGCCAATCGGTGTTTACCGGCCTGCTGGGCGCGGCGGCGCTGGTGTCGATCATCGACCCGCTGTACTACAAATGGCTGGCGCCCAAGCGCTCGCTGTTCCTGGCCCTGCACACCCTGACACTGTTTGCCGCGCTGCTCACCGCGCTGCCGATCATCCTGCACCTGACCACCGCCGAGAGTTACAAGCTGGCGCTCGGCGTGGCCATGGCGCTGTCAATTCCCAGCCTGGCGTTGAGCCTGCCGCTGCGTAGCCTCAGGGGCTGGGCGATGCTGCTGGGGGTCACGGCCGCCATCGGCTGCGCTGGCTGGTTCCTGCGCAGCTGGGTGCCGCCCGCCACGCTGTGGATGACCGAAGTGGCCATCAGCACGCAAATGCAGGATCGCACGCCCGGTGACGACCTCAAGGAAGTCAACGCTGCCCAGTTGCGCAGCGGCGGGCTTTACGCCTACACCGCCATCAACGCGCCGCGCGGGCTCGATGAGCGGATCTACCATGTGTGGAAATTCAACGGGAAAGAAGTCGACCGCATCGCCCTCGATATCCATGGCGGACGCAAGGAAGGCTACCGCGCCTGGACCCACAAACAGAACTTCCCCGGCGACGCCGTAGGGCGCTGGCAGGTGCAGGTGCTCACCGAAGACGGGCAGGTGATCGGCGTGCTGCGCTTCAAAGTGACGGACACCGCACAAACGGACAACCCAACGTAGACGGTAGTGTGCTATTACGTAGCCATTGCGAAATAGCAGACAAGCTCGGAGCTTATGACCAGCAGTCCCACGCCCGGCGCAGCCCACCTCGATACGTCCATCTCGCCGCCACAGTTGCGGATTACGGGGGACTGGACACTGGCCCACTACGCAAGCCTGCGCACACTGTCAGCCAGGCTCGACGGACAGTACGACGCCGCCGCACGCATCGACCTCAACGGCCTTGGCGCGCTGGACACTGCCGGCGCGTCGCTGCTTGTGGAATTGCTCGGCCCCACCCGCATCGAGCAATCGGCCGAACAGACCGATTGCAGTTTGTCCGCCGCCGACCGCGCGTTGCTCAAGACCGTCTACCGCTCCCTCAACGATTTCTGCGTGCCCGATAAAGGCCCGGAAGAGGCCACCAGCGTCCAGTTGCTGGCGCGTATCGGCCGGGCGGTGGACACCGTGTGGCAGGACAGCAAACAGCTGCTGGGCTTTATCGGCCTGATCCTTGAAACCTTCGCCCGCGGCATGCTGCGCCCCAAACGCTGGCGCCTCACGCCGATGGTCGCGCACCTGGAGCAGGTCGGCCTCGACGCGGCGCCCATTGTCGCCCTGCTGACCTTCCTGGTGGGCGCAGTGGTGGCGTTTCTGGGCGCCACGGTGCTCAAGAGCTTCGGCGCGACGATTTTTACCGTGGACCTGGTGGCGTTCTCTTTTCTGCGTGAATTCGGCGTATTGCTCACCGCCATCCTGATCGCCGGCCGCACGGCCAGCGCCTTTACCGCGCAGATCGGCTCGATGAAGGCCAATGAAGAAATCGACGCCATCCGCACCCTGGGCCTGGACCCGATGGAGCTGCTGGTGTTGCCGCGCGTCATGGCGCTGCTGGTGGCGCTGCCGATGCTGACGTTTCTGGCGATGCTCTCGGGCATTGTCGGCGGTGGCGTGGTGTGTGCCGTTGCCCTGGATATCTCGCCGGCAATGTTTCTGTCGCTGCTGCAATCGGACATCGGCGTGCAGCATTTTCTGGTGGGCCTGGTGAAGGCGCCGGTGTTCGCGTTTCTGATCGCGGCCATTGGCTGCCTGGAAGGTTTCAAGGTCAGCGGCAGTGCCGAGTCGGTGGGTGCCCACACCACCTCCAGCGTGGTGCAGTCGATTTTCGTGGTGATCGTGCTGGATGCGGTCGCCGCACTGTTCTTTATGGAGATGGGCTGGTGAGCCGTCCACTGCGTGCACCCGCCGATGCGGTGATTGAAGTGCGTGGTTTGTGCAATCGCTTTGGCAGCCAGAGCGTGCACGAACACCTCGACCTGGATGTGTACAAAGGCGAGATCCTCGCCGTGGTCGGCGGCTCCGGCAGCGGCAAGTCGGTGCTGTTGCGCAGTATCGTCGGCCTGCGCCGGCCCAGCGCCGGCGAGGTGCGTGTGTTCGGCCAGAACCTGCCGAACCTGCCCGAGCACGAACGCTCCCTGGTGGAACGCCGCTTTGGCGTGCTGTTCCAGAAGGGCGCGCTGTTTTCGTCACTCACCGTCACCGAGAACGTCGCCCTGCCGCTGATCGAACACGCCGGCCTCAGCCGCGCCGACGCCGAGCACCTGGCGGCGGTCAAGCTGGCCCTGGCCGGCTTGCCGCTGTCGGCCGCCGACAAATACCCGGCATCGCTGTCCGGCGGCATGATCAAGCGCGCGGCCCTGGCCCGTGCCCTGGCACTGGACCCGGATATCCTGTTTCTCGACGAACCCACTGCCGGCCTCGACCCGATTGGTGCGGCGCAATTCGACCAACTGATCCTGACCCTGCGCGACGCGCTGGGCCTGAGCGTGTTTCTGGTCACACACGACCTGGACACGCTGTACACCATCACCGACCGCGTGGCGGTGCTGGCGCAGAAGAAAGTGCTGGTGGCCGACGCCATCGATGTCGTCTCGGAAACCGACGACCCCTGGATTCACGACTATTTCCACGGCCCACGGGGCCGCGCGGCATTGGATGCCGCTCAACCGCTCAACGAGGTATGACATGGAAACCCGCGCCCATCATGTGATGATCGGTCTGTTCAGCGTGATCGTGGTGGTCGGCGCGATGCTGTTTGGCCTGTGGCTGGCCAAATCCAGCGTCGACAGCGCCTTCCAGGATTACGAAGTGATCTTCAACGAGGCGGTCAGCGGCCTGTCTCAGGGCAGCTCGGTGCAGTACAGCGGGATCAAGGTGGGCGACGTCACCAGCCTGCGCCTGGACCCGAAAGACCCGCGCCGCGTGCTGGCGCGCATCCGCCTGGCCGGGCAGACACCGATCAAGGAAGACACCCAGGCCAAGCTCGCGCTGACCGGCATCACCGGCACCTCGATCATCCAGCTCAGCGGCGGCACGCCGCAAAGCCCCGAACTCAAGGGCAAGGATGGCGAGCTGCCGCTGATCATCGCCTCACCGTCGCCCATCGCGCGGCTGCTCAATAACAGCAATGACCTGATGACCGGCATCAACCTGCTGCTGCACAACGCCAACAATATGTTTTCTTCGCAGAACGTCGACCGCCTGAGCAAGACCCTCGACAACCTGCAGCAAACCACTGGCGCCATTGCCGATCAGCGCGGCGATATCAAGGTGGTGATGCAACAACTGATGCAGGTAAGCAAGCAGGCCACCGCTGCGCTCGAACAGACCACCGTGCTGATGCGCAACGCCAATGGCTTGCTCAACGATCAGGGCAGACAGGCGTTCGGCAGCGCCGAGCAGGCAATGAAATCCCTGCAGCAAAGCACCGCCACCATCAACACCTTGCTCACCACAAATAAGGATTCGGTGAACAGCGGCATGCAGGGCCTCAACGAACTGGCGCCGGCCGTGCGCGAGCTGCGCGAAACCCTCGCGTCGCTGCGCGCCATTTCCCGGCGCCTGGAAGCCAACCCCAGCGGCTACCTGCTGGGCAGCGACAAAAACAAGGAGTTCACGCCATGAAGCGTGCTTGCCAACTGATCGGTCCACTGGCCCTGGCACTGCTGAGCGCGTGCTCGATCCTGCCCAAAGCGGACCCTTCGGACGTGTATCGCCTGACGGCAACGCCCGCCGCCACACAAGGCACCCCGCTGAGCTGGTCGCTGCGCGTGACCAAACCCCAGACCAGCGAGTTCCTCGACAGCCCGCGCATTGCCGTGGTGCCCAATGGCAACCTGATCAGCAGCTATGCCCACGCGCGCTGGAGCGACCCGTCGCCGGTGCTGCTGCGCAATCGCCTGCTCGACGGCTTCCAGCGCGATGGGCGGGTGACGCTGCTGAGCACCGACGAGACCAACCTGCAAGCCGACTATGAGCTGGGCGGACAGCTGCAGGCGTTTCAGAGCGAATACCAGGGCAGTGCGCTGCAGGTGGTGATTCGGTTGGATGCGCGGGTGGTGCGGGGCAGTGATCAGCGGATTATTGCCAGCCGGCGGTTTGAGGTAAGGCAGCCGGTGGCCGATACCAAGGTGCCGGCGGTAGTCGCCGGGTTTGGATTGGCGGGTGATCAGTTGAACAGGCAGGTGGTGGATTGGGTGGTTGAGCAGGGCAGTAGAGCAACGAATCGCTGAGGGCCTCATCGGGAGCAAGCCCCCTCCCACATTTTGACCTGTGGACGCTTTCAAAATGTGGGAGGGGGGCTTGCTCCCGATAGCGACTTCAGCCTCAGCCAAAGAACCAGTAACACACCGCAATCGCCGCAACCACACCGGCAAACTCCGCCAGCAACGCACACCCCACGGCATGCCTTGCCCGCTGAATCCCCACCGACCCAAAGTACACCGCCAACACATAAAACGTGGTCTCGGTGCTGCCCTGAATCGTCGCCGCCACCAACGCGGGGAAGCTGTCCACGCCCTGGGTCTGCATGGTCTCGATCAGCATCGCCCGCGCCGCGCTGCCTGAGAACGGCTTGACCATCGCGGTCGGCAAGGCATCGACAAACCGCGTGTCCATGCCGGTCCACGCCACCAGGTGACGGATGCCTTCCAGGCCGAAGTCCAGCGCCCCGGAAGCACGCAGCACACCGACTGCGCAGAGCATCGCCACCAGATAGGGCAGCAGGTTTTTCGCCACATCGAAGCCTTCCTTGGCCCCTTCGACAAACGCCTCGTATACCTTGACCTTGCGCAGCGCACCGATCAGCAGAAACAGCATGATCAACCCAAACAGCGTCAGGTTGCCGAGGATCGACGACAGCGCGGCCAGCGCCGTGGCAGACAGGGTGGCCAGCAACGCCATGAAACCACCCAGCACCAGCGCACCGGGAATCAGGTAGGCCAGCACCACCGGGTCCCACAACCGCAGGCGCTGCATCACCGCTACCGACAGCAGGCCCACCAGGGTCGAGGCGCTGGTGGCCAGCAGGATCGGCAGGAAGACCAGCGTCGGGTCGGCGGCGCCTTGCTGGGCGCGGTACATGAAGATGGTCACCGGCAACAGCGTCAGCGACGAGGCGTTGAGCACCAGAAACAGGATCTGCGCGTTACTGGCGGTGTTGGGGATGGGGTTGAGTTCCTGCAGCGCCTTCATGGCCTTCAGGCCGATGGGCGTCGCGGCGTTGTCCAGGCCCAGGCCATTGGCGGCGAAATTGAGGGTGATCAGGCCGATGGCCGGGTGGCCGGCGGGCACTTCGGGCATCAGCCGGCGAAACAGCGGCCCGAGGGCCTTGGCCAGCCAGTCGACGATCCCGGCTTTTTCGGCGATGCGCAAAAAGCCCAGCCATAAGGTCAGGGTGCCGAACAGCAGCACCATGACTTCCACCGACAATTTGGCCATGGCGAAAATGCTTTCGACCATCGCCGCGAAAATTCCGGCGTTACCGCCCACCAGCCATTGCGCCAGTGCTGACACCATTGCCACGACAAAGAAGCCAAGCCACAGGCCATTGAGCATCAGTTAAATCCCCCGAAAGATGGGGCGAATGATAACGGGGCTGACAGAAACGACAAACCCCGGAATTTTCCGGGGTTTGTTTCAGCGCCTGAGGGCGATCAGCCGCGAGTGGCCTGGGCGGTCGGCACTGCTGTGCGGGTGCGCCAGTGCGGCAGCGAGTTCCAGTAGCGCTCGCCTTTGGCATCGTCGTACATGCCTTCCCAACGAGAAATCACCAGCACGGCGAGGGCATTGCCGATCACGTTGAGCGCGGTACGCGCCATGTCCATGATGCGGTCGACACCGGCGATGAAGGCCAGGCCCTCCAGCGGAATACCCACGCTGCCCAGGGTGGCCAGCAGCACCACGAAGGACACGCCCGGCACGCCGGCAATCCCTTTGGAGGTGACCATCAGGGTCAGCACCAGCATCAGTTGCTGGCCGATCGACAGGTCGATGCCATACAACTGGGCGATAAAGATGGCGGCGATGCTCTGGTACAGGGTCGAGCCGTCGAGGTTGAATGAGTAACCGGTTGGCACCACAAAGCTGCAGATCGCCTTCGGCGCGCCGTAGGCTTCCATCTTCTCGATCACGCGCGGCAGCACGGTCTCGGAACTGGCGGTGGAGTAGGCCAGCACCAGTTCATCCTTGAAGATGCGCATCAGCTTGATCACCGAGAAGCCGAACAGGCGAGCGATCAGGCCCAGCACCACAAAGGCGAAGAACAGGATGGCGACGTAAACCAGGATCACCAGCTTGGCCAGCGGCAGCAGGGAAGCGAAGCCGAAGTTGGCGACGGTCACCGCGATCAGCGCGAAGACACCGATGGGGGCGTACTTCATGATCATATGGGTGACTTTGAACATGCTCTCGGACACGCCCTGGAACATGGTCACCAGCGGCTCGCGCAGCTCGGGCTTGAGGCTCGACAAGCCGAGGCCGAACAGCACCGAGAAGAAAATGATCGGCAGCATCTCGCCACGGGCGACGGCGGCGAAGATATTCGAGGGGATCAGGTTGAGGATGGTCTCGATGAACGCATGTTCATGCTGCACCTCGGCGGCAGTCGCCTGGTACTTGGAGATATCGACAGTGCCCAGGGTACTCATGTCGATGCCTGCGCCCGGATGGAACAGGTTGGCCAGCAACAGGCCGACAACAATGGCAATGGTGGTGACGATTTCGAAGTAAAGAATGGTTTTGACACCGATCCGACCCAGCTTTTTCGCGTCACCGACCCCGGCAATGCCGACGATCAGCGAAGAAATCACAATTGGGATCACGATCATCTTGATCAGGCGGATAAAGATATCGCCTGCCGGCTGCAAGACGTTGCTGATCCACCAGGCCTTTTCAGCACTGAAATGGTTGAGCACCGCACCGATTGCAATCCCCAGGACCAGACCGATGAGGATCTGCCAGGCGAGGCTTAGTTTTGCCTTCTTCATGTCATTACCCTTACTTCACGTGAACTTAAGGCGAATGCGCCAGCCGCAACGCTCGAGAGCGAAAAAGTGTGTGCACAAGCCTCCATGGAAGGTCACCGCCGCATGGCCGAAATGGCTTACTGGCAGGCGAAAAAAGGCGCAACTATTCCCATGCAAGGGCGCAACGTCTAATGCCGTAAACGCCTACCCTATGCCGAATCGGCATGGCTTTTTTGGGAAATAACTGTCCGAACGGTCAGTTCGATTACGCCAATCTGACGGGCAAACATGCCGTGAACCTGCCAATACAGGCTTGCTCAGAGAGACAGACGCGCGCTGAAGGGCTGGCACAAACACCCGTAAATTAACGGAGTACGCGTCAGAAATACCCTATGGAGGGGGCAAAACTTTCTCGATAGGTGGTCGCGACGACACAACCAGTAATGGTTGGTAAAGAGCGAAAACGAAATATTCGGCTAAGGCCGGTATGGGAAGCAGCCCATCAGAGCAACGAGCCCGCCGCAAGTTCAGCAAGCTTGAGGACTTGTGAACTTGCGTCGCAGCTTTTCACCTGACCCGGCCCTTGCGCAGGCACTCCCTGTACCCGTAGGTCACGCCGATCTCGATTGATCAGAGCAACCCGGCCCCCTGGTCATGCATCGCCCTTGGCGAGCGATGCAGACAGAAAAAAGCGACGGGCTTCTTTCTATGGACGCCGGCCCCGCAGACGCTGAGTGCGTCAAACGGAACCTAGTACCAATTCGGATCTTTCTTGAGCTGTTCCATCAACAGCTTTTGCATGCCTTCGTCCGGCTTACCGATAAACCGGTAATCGGCGTGCCGCGTCGGCGATTTGTCCTTCGGCAAACCGGCCGGAACTTCCACCAACAGGGCGTAGGCATCTTCCTTGTCAAAGCTGACGGCTACGATCAGACGCTTGTTCAGGCAGGTGTCTGCAGTCTCGCAAAGCGGCCCGACCAGGTACTTGTCGCCATCTTCTTCAACTGCGGTCATCTGTTGTTCGGCCGAGCCGGACAGGTTCATCACCCATTCCGGCAGGCGCTCTTCTTTCTTCACCACGTCTCGCCAGGTTTCACGGTACTGCGGGTCCGCACTGAGCAATTCGTTGGCTCGGGTCTGACCGTCATTGGCGGCCATCGCCAAACCGCTGCCGCCCAACAACAGGGCGACAGTAATGGCTTTAAAAGAAAGAGTGGTCATCTTCAGCCTCGGCCTTTACGACCAAAGAAGAACGAAGCGATGAACATCACCAGGAAGACAACGAACAGGATCTTGGCGATACCTGTGGCGGTGCCGGCGATGCCACCGAAGCCGAGGACTGCAGCCACAATGGCGATGATCAGAAACGTGATTGCCCAACTCAACATGGTGATTCTCCTTACGCTTTCATAGGGGGTAACAGCTGTAGTGCAGTGCGGTCGCTCAGTACGGCGCCCGATTTATTGCCTAGAACACCCAGCGCTCTTGCGTAGGCAGCGCGTCCAGGGTGGAATCCTGGTCGACCACACGCAATTGCGGGGCAGTCACATCGACAGTCGCGCTGGCGATGGAACGAAAATGGTTTTGCGTCATGGCCGGACGGTCGAATTGCGGGACTTGCTGCTGACTCTGTTGCCAGTGCTGCAACTGCTGGCCGCCAATCAACGTGATCATCAGTGCCAGGCTGGCAAACAGACCCTGTTGCAGGCGCAGTGGCGATACACGCAATTGGCTGAGGCTTTGGCGAGTCATGCTGCATTTCTCCCGCATTCTGGTTATTGGTTCATGACACTCTTGGGAGATGTATTGCAGAGCGCATGCCAGCTTTTTTTCAAAATAAATATTAATAAAATCAATGATTTAAGATTGAACCCAATACAAACGCCCCAGCATCCTGCACGATGCCCCCTTGCAGGCCGTGCGAAATGCACGATGGCCAGTGGTCGGGTCAAGGGATAGAACCCGCCGCAGCGGTTGCCGAAGTGGCACGAAGGGCTAAAAACGCCACTAGCCTGGGGTGCTGTAAGAAGGTGCGCAGATAGCTGCGCGAAGTCGCCTTTTATCGATCAGAATAAACCATGCAACTTGCCCGATTATTCCGGGACTAATCACCATCATCATTTAAAGTTAAGGAGCGCGGGACAGATGGAATCAGCCAAGGAACTTCAAGGCCGCATTCTTTTAGTGGATGACGAATCCGCGATCCTCCGCACCTTCCGTTACTGCCTGGAAGACGAAGGCTACACCGTAGCTACCGCCAACAGCGCCGCCCAGGCCGATGCCCTGATGCAGCGTCAGGTGTTCGACCTGTGCTTCCTCGACCTGCGCCTGGGCGAAGACAATGGCCTGGACGTGCTGGCGCAGATGCGCATTCAGGCGCCGTGGATGCGCGTGGTGATCGTCACCGCGCATTCGGCCGTCGACACCGCCGTGGATGCGATCCAGGCCGGCGCGGCCGATTATCTGGTCAAGCCGTGCAGCCCGGACCAATTGCGTCTGGCCACCGCCAAACAGCTGGAAGTGCGCCAGCTCTCCGCGCGCCTGGAGGCGCTGGAGGGCGAAGTGCGCAAACCCAAGGACGGCCTCGATTCCCATAGCCCGGCGATGATGGTGGTACTCGAAACCGCACGCCAGGTGGCCGGCACCGACGCCAACATCCTGATCCTGGGCGAATCCGGCACCGGTAAGGGTGAGCTGGCGCGGGCCATTCATGGCTGGAGCAAGCGCACCAAGAAATCCTGCGTCACCATCAACTGCCCGTCTCTCACGGCGGAACTGATGGAGAGCGAGTTGTTCGGCCACAGCCGCGGCGCCTTCACCGGGGCCAGCGAGAGCACGCTGGGTCGGGTCAACCAGGCGGACGGCGGCACGCTGTTTCTCGATGAGATCGGTGACTTTCCGCTGACCCTGCAGCCCAAGTTGCTGCGCTTTATCCAGGACAAGGAATACGAACGCGTCGGCGATCCGGTGACCCGCCGCGCCGATGTGCGCATCCTCGCGGCCACCAACCTGAACCTGGAAGACATGGTGCGTGACGGCCGCTTCCGTGAAGACCTGCTGTACCGTCTCAACGTCATCACCTTGCACCTGCCGCCGTTGCGCGAACGCAGTGAAGACATCCTGACCCTGGCGGACCGTTTCCTGGCGCGCTTCGTCAAGGACTACGCACGACCGGCGCGAGGTTTCAGCGACCAGGCCCGCGAAGCACTGCTCAACTACCGCTGGCCGGGCAATATCCGCGAACTGCGCAACGTCGTGGAACGCGCGAGCATTATCTGCCCCCAGGAAAAAGTCGAGATCAGCCACCTGGGGATGGCGGAACAGCCGACCAACAATGCGCCGCGCATCGGTGCGGCGTTGAGCCTGGATGAGCTGGAAAAAGCCCACATCGGCGCGGTACTGGCCACCAGCGACACCCTGGATCAGGCGGCCCGTACACTGGGTATCGACGCCTCGACGCTGTACCGCAAACGCAAACAGTACAACCTGTGAGCTTTACCTTATGAAGCTTGCGATGAAACTGCGCACTCGGTTATTCCTGAGCATCTCCGCACTGATCACCGTGGCCCTGTTGGGCCTGGTGCTGGGGCTGGTCAGCGTGATGCAAATGGCAAAGAGCCAGGAATCGCTGATCCGCAGCAACTTCATCACCCTGGACCTGGGGCTCAAGCTGCGTCAGAGCCTGGGGGACCAGTTGATCCTGATGCTGGAAGAGCAACCCGACGCCAAGGCCCTGGAGACGTCCAAGCAGCAATATTTTGCGTTGCTGGACGAAGGTATCGCCCATGAAAAGCGTGATGGACGAATCAACGGTTTCAGCCAGGCGCGCATCGACTACCTGGACTTTCTGAAAGCGTTCGACGAAGCCCAGCGATCGCCACTGGCGAACAAAAAAAATCAGAAACTGACCGATAGCTTCAACGCCTTGCGCAATGGCCTGATCGCCGAACACAAACAAGCCCTGGAAAACATCAACGCCAGCGAACACAAGTCGCGCAACCGTGCATTATTGATCGCTGCGGCGCTGGGGGTGGTTGGACTTGCCGTGCTGATTATCGGCTTCATCACCGCCCATGGCATCGCACGACGCTTTGGTGGGCCGATCGAAGCCCTGGCCAAGGCGGCCGACAAGATCGGGCAGGGCGATTTCGAGGTGACGCTGCCGATCTCGTCAGCGGCGGAAATGAACCAGCTGACCCGGCGCTTCGGCATCATGGCCGAGGCGCTGCGCCAGCATCAGGCAACCAATGTCGACGAACTTCTGGCCGGCCAGCAGCGCCTGCAGGCGGTGCTCGACAGCATCGACGACGGCCTGCTGATGATCGATCGCCAAGGCCGCCTTGAGCACCTCAACCCTGTGGCACAGCGTCAACTGGGCTGGGACGAGGAGCGCCTGGGGCAGGGACTGGGCGAAGCGCTGGTGCGCCCGGAACTGGATGAACAATTGCAGTTGGTGCTGCGCGGCGGCAACCTGGAGCGGGCGCCGGACGATCTGGAAGTGGAAGTCGAAGGCGAATTGCGCCTGCTGACCTACAGTCTTACGCCGGTGAGTCATACCCAGGGGCATATCCTCGGCGCGGTGATGGTGCTGCATGACGTCACCGAGCAGCGTGCCTTCGAGCGGGTGCGCAGCGAGTTCGTATTGCGCGCCTCACACGAGTTGCGCACGCCGGTGACCGGCATGCACATGGCGTTTGGTCTTTTTCGCGAGCGCGCGAAGTTTCCGGCAGAGTCCCGTGAGGCAGACCTGCTGGATACGGTCAACGAAGAGATGCAGCGCCTGATGCAGTTGATCAACGACTTGCTCAACTTCTCGCGCTACCAGAATGGCCTGCAGAAACTCACGCTGGGGCCATGCGACGTGACGGACCTGCTCGAGCATGCGCGCGCCCGCTTTGCCGAGACGGCAAACGCGCAACATATTGAATTGCTGGTGGAAGCCCAGGCCGACGTGCCACGGCTGTACGCCGATCAGGCGCAACTGGAGCGGGTGCTCGACAACCTGCTGGCCAACGCGCTGCGTCATACCGCCGAGGGCGGGCAAATCCACCTGCAGGCGCGACGCCATGGCGAGCGGGTGATTGTCAGCGTCGAAGACAATGGCGAAGGCATTGCCTATGGCCAGCAAGGGCGCATCTTCGAACCTTTTGTGCAGGTGGGGCGCAAGAAAGGTGGCGCAGGCCTGGGGCTGGCACTGTGCAAGGAAATCGTGCAATTGCACGGCGGACGCATGGGCGTGTACTCGCGGCCGGGGCAGGGCACGCAGTTTTATATGGCGTTGCCCCTGTAGTTCGCAGGCTTCGTCGGGAGCCGCTGCCACAGATGCCGCTCACCATAAAGGTCGCTCGCCACGCGCCTGCCTGGGGTTTAGCGTTGGTTCAGAGCACTCAGGATCGCGGCGCTTTCGGCGTCTGGCGTGCCGTCGAACAGCGACGCACGGAAGTGCATCTGAAACGCCGCGATCACATGCCGCGTGGCCACGTCCAGTTCGCCGGTCTGCGGCGTCGGGTAGCCCAACTTCGCCAACTCTTCCTGGAACCAGGTGATGCTCGGCAGCTGCGTTGCGTACTGCTGCCGGAAGCGGGCGACCGCCTGGGCGTCGGGCCACTGGCCCAGGCCTTCGTCGGCCAGACGCTTCCAGGGGAACAATGGACCAGGGTCGAGTTTGCGCAGCGGCGCGATGTCGCTGTGACCAATGATGTTCTTGGGATCGATGCCGTTGCGTTTACTGATGTCCTTGAGCAACACCACCAGGGACTTCACCTGGGCCTCTGAATAGGGGTACCACAGGCGACCGGTCGGCGTGTCCGTGTACCCGGGGTTGACGATTTCAATACCGATGGAGCTGGAGTTGAGCCACGTGCGGCCCGCCCACTGGCTTTCCCCGGCATGCCAGGCGCGCTGGCTCTCATCCACCAGCTTGTAGATGGTGGCGCTGGCGTCGTCGCCGATCAGGTAGTGGCTGCTGACCTGGCCGTGGGTGAGCAAGGCCAGCGAGCGCTCAAGGTTGGTGGAGGTGTAGTGGACGATCACGAACTGCACGCGATTGTCGTGGTTGACCGAGGGATGGTTGGTGTCAATGCGCGGACCACTGGCGCAGCCGGCGAGCAGAATGAACAGGAAGGCGAAGTACAGGGTTTTCATAGGGAGTGACGTCACGCTGAAGACGGTAATGCAACAGTGTAACGTAAGGTGTGTGACACAGCGCTCAAATCATGAAATGGAACATTTTTACGCCGCCTGCACCTGATTGCGCCCAGCGGCCTTGGCGCGATACAACGCCTCGTCGGCGCGTTTGAGCGCCACGTCGCTGCGCTCCCCCGGCTGGAACTGCGCCACGCCCATGGACAGCGTGATCGTCACCGGCTCGCCCTTGAAGTGGAAGGGGCAGGCCTCGATGGCCGACCGCAGCACTTCGCCCACAGCCAGCGCCTGAGTGAGTGAAGTGTCGGGCATCAGCAACACAAACTCTTCGCCGCCAAAGCGCGCAATAAAGTCGCGGCCATGCAGGTGCTTGCGCAGCACGTTGGCGATGATCTTCAACACCTTGTCGCCGGCCAGATGGCCGTAGCCGTCGTTGACGCGCTTGAAGTGATCCAGGTCCAGCATCGCCAGCGACAGGCTGTTGCCGCGCTGATGCCAGGCGTTGACCTCGTGGTCCAGACGCTCGCTCCACGCCGCGCGGTTGGGCAGGCGGGTCAGCGGGTCAATCAACGCCTTCTGACGCTGCACCTCCATATGTTCGCGATAGCCCAGCGCTTCCTGCTCCATGTGGGCGACGCGTTCGGCCAGCCCCTGGAGCCGCGCTGCCACTTCCTCTTCGCGCTGGTCCCGTTGCTGGCGGTGCTCGTCCATGGTGCCGAGCAAGCCTTCGATATGGCTTTCCAATACCTGCTTGAGGCTGTCCAGGTCGGCCGCTTCCTGCACGCTGCTTTGCAAGCCGTCGACCTGTTCGCGTATCTGCGTGTCAAGCTGGCGGGCGGCGGAGCGGCTGTCGAGGTGGTCATCGCTGGCCACCTGCAGATGGCCCTGGAACGCTTCAAGACGCTCGTTGAGGTGCTTGAGATAAGCCTCGAACTCATGCTGGCCGCTGTCGGTGACCGCCAGCATCAGCACCGCCAGGTCATCGAGAATCGGCAGCAACTCGTACCAGTTCAAGCCATTGGCCAGGCGCTCGCGCATGGCTTCGGCCTGGGGCCGGTGGCGCTCTGGGAGGCTCAGGTCTTCCAGCAGGCCGAGCAAGGTGCTTTCGATATGCCGGGCCACGGAGCTGTAGGAAGGCTCCGGCGAGTCGGGCAGGGCATAGCCGCTTTCCCCGGGCTGCTCGTCGGTTTCTTCGTGCTCAAGAACGGGCGGCAGCGACAAGCTGCCGATGCTGGTCTCCTCCGGTGTATCAACCAGCACTTCGGGGGTTTCAATAAAGGCCGCGAGCGCGCTTTCGTTGGGCGGCTCTTCGGCTTCAGGTTCGGGTTCGGGTTCAGGATCAGCGGCAGGTTCGGCGACGGCGGTTTCTGCAAGTGCCGCTTCGACCCTGGGTTGCGCGGCGACTTCAACCGCAGGCGCTGCTGTCAGCGACTGCGGCAATGGCGCAGGGGTCGGCAAGACTTGGGGTGGCGGTTCGGCAGGTGCAGCGGCCTGCTCTTCAGTCACAGGCTCTGGAGCAACCGGTTTTGACGTCGGCTTTACCGGAGGCTCATCAGCCACCGTTTCGGGAGCGACCTCCTTGGCGCTCCCGAACAAGCGTTGCAGCAAACCTGGACCAGGCCGTGGAGTTTCGCCGTCAGCCTCCAGATTATTCAACGCCTGCCCCTGCAGGCTGCTCAATTCGCTGAGCAGCAGCGGAATCTCACGAGCCTGGCCCACGCGACTGTCCAGTTGCTTGGCGAAGGCTTTGAGCGGGCGCGCCACCTCGCGCGGCAGTGGCAATTGCTGCAGCTGGGCGACCAGGGCGGTGAGCGCGGTGCTGATCTGGTCGACACGGGTCTCGCGGCGCTGCTCTGAATCGAGCACGGCTTTTTCCAGGCGCGGCAGCAAGGCGGCGAGGGCGGCGTCCATGTCGTCGGTGCGCACCACATCGCGCATTTCCTTCATGCATTGGTCGACGGCGCGGTCGGTGCCCTCAGCGGCCAGCGTACTGCGCACCAGGCCCCGGCGCAGCAGGTCGAGGCGGGCGGCCCAACGGCGTTCGAGCTTGTCCTGCTGCTCGATGCTTAACAGGTATTTTTCTTTCCAGCGCTCGGCGTCGTCGCTCATGCAAGGGGCCCGCGAGGGCTGGTGCTCAACGCGGGCAATGCATCAACCGTGAGCGAACCCGGCAGACGAATCTCTACCGCGACGGGCAGGTGATCGGAAATGGGCTGCGCCAGGACCTGCACACTTTCCAGCGTGAGGGTCGGGCTGAGCAGGATATGGTCCAGGCAGCGCTGCGGGCGCCAGCTGGGAAACGTCGCTTCGACCTGCGGCGCCAGTAGCCCGAGGTCACGCAACGGTGAATTCAGAAGCAGGTCGTTGGCGTGGGTGTTCATGTCCCCCATCAACACCTGGTGCTTGTAGTTGCCGATCAGCTCGCGCACGTAGGCCAGTTGCAGGTTGCGCGTCCGCCCGCCGAGGGCAAGGTGCATCATCACCACTACCAGCGCTTCCGGGCCTTCGCCGAATCGCACGAGGATTGCGCCGCGCCCCTTCGGGCCTGGAAGCGGGTGATCCTCGATGGCCGTCGGCTTCAGGCGGCTGAGCACACCATTGCTGTGCTGCGCCAGACGCCCGAGGTTTCGATTGAGTTGCTGGTACCAGTAGGGGAAGCCGCCGAGCTGGGCCAGGTGTTCCACCTGGTTGATATAGCCCGAGCGCAGACTGCCGCCGTCAGCTTCCTGCAACGCGACCAGATCAAAGTCATTGAGCAGGGTGCCGATCTTCTGCAGGTTACCGGTGCGCCCTTTGTGGGGCAGCAGGTGCTGCCAGCCACGGGTCAGGTAGTGCCGATACTTCTCGGTACTGTTGCCCACCTGGATATTGAAGCTGAGCAAGCGCAGACGGCTGTCCGCCGGCAGGCCCGTTGACTCCAGGTGATGTTCATTGACCTGCGGTTCGTGCAGGCCAATGCCACGTTCGGTTCCCCAGCGGCGCATGACGAGCCCCTTACTTGGCTGCACGCTCTTTGGCGATCAGTTGGTCAGCGACATTGAGGGTCGCTTCAGGACCACCAGTGGAGCCCAGGTCGAAACGGTATTTGCCGTTGACGATCATGGTAGGCACGCCTTGCACCCCGTACTTCTGCGCGAGTTCCTTGGCCTGCTTGATCTGGCCCTTGATGGCGAAGGAGTTGAAGGTAGCGAGGAATTTTTCTTTGTCGACACCCTGGGTGGCCACGAAGTCAGCCATTTCGTCCGGCTTGGTCAGACGCTTGCCTTCCTTCTGGATGGCGTTGAATACGGCGTTATGCACCTTGTGCTCGACACCCATGGCTTCCAGGGTCAGGAACAATTGGCCGTGGGCATCCCAAGGGCCGCCGAACATGGCCGGGATGCGTTTGAAGTTCACGTCTTTGGGCAGTTTCTCGACCCAGGGATTGATGGTCGGTTCAAATGCGTAGCAATGCGGGCAGCCATACCAGAACAGCTCCACCACCTCGATCTTGCCTGGTACCGAAACCGGCACCGGGTTAGCCAGCTCGACGTAGGTTTTACCCGCTTCAAGCGGCACATCGGCGGCCTGTGCGGTCATGCCGAAAAGACTGGCAGTGACGAGAGCGGCGCTGAGGATCAGATTACGCATGCTTTACTCCTGGACAAATAAAGTCGCCTCACGCGACCTTTAGTTGTGACAGGTCTACGCGGACATGAGTTCGTTAGTGTAACGGCAGCGGCCACAAAAAAGGGCGGCCCGGGCCACCCTTTTTATGCTTGCATCGCGGGATTAATCGAGTGTTAACGTCGCGGCCCATCAGTGCAGACCCTCGATGTAACTGGAGAGGGCCGCAATGTCCTCATCGCTGAGCTTGCGGGCGATGGTGCGCATGGTCATCGCCTCGCCATCGTTGGCCCGGCCTGCGTCTTCCTTGCGAAAATCAGTCAGTTGTTTGGCGGTGTACTGCGCGTACTGACCGCTCAACTGCGGAAAGCCCGCAGCAGCATTGCCCGTGCCATCGGGCGCGTGGCAACCGGTGCAGGCCGGCAGGCCCTTGCTCAGGTCACCGCCGCGGAACAGCTTTTCGCCACGGGCGACCAGCTTGGGGTCAGCGGCGCCCACGCTGCCTTTCTGGGCGGCAAAGTATGCCGCGAGGTCGGCGATGTCCTGGTCGCTGGAGTTGGCCAGCAAGCCGGTCATTTCCAGCACCGTACGCTTGCCGTCCTTGATATCGTGCATCTGCTTGGCCAGGTAGCGCTCGCCCTGACCTGCCAACTTGGGAAAATTCGGCACCGGGCTGTTGCCATCGGGCCCGTGGCAGGCCCCACATACGGCAATTTTGGTCTGGCCCGCCTTGGCGTCACCCGCAGCCTGGGCAACACCGGTGATGCCCAGGGCCAACAGCAGACTCACGATCAGTTTATTCATCAGCTAATCCAACTACTCATCCAACTGCGGCCAGAAGTTTTAAACGTTATCTACCGGGTTTACTCATCATCAACGGATCGACGACCTGGTGATCTCCAGCCTTGCGGCCCTGCATAAAACCACGCGCGGTATTGCCTTTGAACACAAACTCGGTTGTACAGCGCCTGGGGTTCCTGTGTAGCCTGAGCGCCATGAAAGCACACACAAAATCTGCGGCATCATATACTCGCGCTACTTAAACGGAAACGACACCGCTTGCCGCCCCCTTTTTCGGCACCGCTCACATCGGAAATCTCATGCAACTCAAGAATCCCATCCTCGGTCTGTGCCAACAGTCCACCTTCATGCTCAGCGCCGCCAAAGTGGACCAATGCCCCGATGACGAAGGCTTTGAAGTCGCCTTTGCCGGCCGCTCCAACGCTGGCAAGTCCAGCGCACTGAACACCCTGACCCACGCCAGCCTGGCGCGCACCTCGAAGACCCCGGGCCGCACGCAACTGCTCAACTTCTTCAAGCTGGACGACGAGCGTCGTCTGGTCGACCTGCCAGGCTACGGTTACGCGAAAGTACCCATCCCGCTGAAGCTGCACTGGCAGCGTCACCTGGAGGCCTATCTGGGTGGCCGCGAGAGTTTGAAAGGGTTGATCCTGATGATGGACATCCGTCATCCAATGACCGACTTCGACCTGCTGATGCTCGACTGGGCTGTCGCCAGCGGCATGCCGATGCATATCCTGCTGACGAAGGCCGACAAGCTCACCTACGGCGCGGCCAAGAACACCTTGCTCAAGGTGCAGGCCGAAATCCGCAAGGGCTGGGGTGACACCATCACCATCCAGCTGTTCTCGGCGCCAAAGCGCATGGGCCTGGAAGACGCCTACACCGTGCTGGCCGGCTGGATGGAATTGGCAGACAAGGGCGCAGAAATCGCCGAATAGCTTTTCTGCAGGCAAAAAAAACCCCGGACTTCGTATGGGGAGGGGAAGTTCGGGGTTCAAGTTCCGGACCGCTAGGGCGGAGTCCGGATATCTGCCAACACTTAACACAACATAGGAGCTTTGAAGGGCTTCACCACCCATTCAGAGACTCTGAGTAGCAATTCACAGGTTAAGTTCCGGCCCGCTCGAAAAACTGTGAAACACCTGAAGGCTATTTCCCACGTCAAACGCTGTGCCACCGCCCGTTGCCGGTGGCGAACGCCCGCCGTCAGTGCGCTTCGTCCCAGTTGTTGCCCACACCCACTTCCACCAGCAGGGGCACGTCCAGTTGCGCGGCAGCGCTCATGTGCTCACGAATCCTCTCGCTGACTTCGGCGACCAGATCCTCACGCACCTCCAGCACCAATTCATCGTGTACCTGCAGAATCACCTTGGCATCCAGACCCGAGTCGGTCAGCCAGTTATCCACGCGCACCATGGCTTTCTTGATGATATCGGCGGCGGTGCCCTGCATCGGCGCGTTGATCGCCGTGCGCTCGGCGGCGGCGCGTTCCTGGGGTCTGTTGGAATTGATATCCGGCACATACAGGCGGCGGCCGAAGAAAGTTTCCACGTAGCCCTGGTCGGCAGCCTGGGCGCGGGTGCGCTCCATGTACTCGCGGACCCCGGGATAGCGGGCGAAATACACGTCGATATAGGCCTTGGCGGTCTTGGTATCGACGCCAATGTCCTTGCCCAGCTTCTGCGCGCCCATGCCATAGATCAGGCCGAAGTTGATCGCCTTGGCACTGCGGCGCTGGTCGGAGGTGACCTCGCCCAACTCCACCTTGAACACCTCGGCCGCGGTGGCGGTGTGCACATCCAGATTGTGACGGAAGGCATTCATCAAGCCTTCGTCCCTGGACAGGTGCGCCATGATGCGCAGCTCGATCTGCGAATAGTCCGCTGCCAGCAGCTTGTAACCTTTGGGCGCGACAAACGCCTGGCGGATGCGCCGCCCCTCAGCGGTGCGCACCGGGATGTTCTGCAGGTTCGGGTCGCTGGAAGACAGGCGCCCGGTCGCGGTCACCGCCTGGTGATAAGACGTGTGGATACGCCCGGTGCGCGGGTTGATCTGTTCCGGCAGGCGGTCGGTATAGGTGCTTTTGAGCTTGCTCATGCTGCGGTACTGCATCAGCACCTTGGGCAGCGGATAGTCATCCTCGGCCAGTTTGGCCAGCACTTCTTCCGCCGTCGAGGCCTGCCCCTTGCCGGTCTTTTTCAGCACCGGCATGCCGAGCTTGTCGTAGAGAATCGAGCCGAGCTGTTTGGGAGAACCCAGGTTGAATTCCTCACCGGCGATCTCGAATGCCTGGCGCTCCAGTTCGACCATCTTGTGGCCCAATTCGATGCTCTGGATACCCAGCAACTCCTTGTCCACCAGCGCGCCCTGACGCTCGATGCGCGCCAGCACCGGTACCAACGGAATTTCGATATCCGACAGCACGCTGGCCAGGCTCGGGATCGCGGCCAATTGCGCGTGCAGCGCCTGGTGCAGACGCAAGGTCACGTCGGCATCTTCGGCTGCGTACGGGCCGGCCTGTTCCAGTGCGATCTGGTCAAAGGTCAGTTGCTTGGCGCCCTTACCGGCGATGTCCTGGAAACTGACGGTGTCGTAGTCCAGGTACTTCTTCGCCAGGCTGTCCATGTCGTGCCGGGTGACGGTGGCATTGAGCACATAGGACTCAAGCATGGTGTCGAAAGCAATGCCGCGCACGGTGATGCCTTGCGCCGGGTCGCCGCCGATGGCGCAGTTGGCGAGGATGTTCATGTCGAACTTGGCGTGCTGGCCGACCTTGAGTTTGGCCGGGTCTTCCAGCAGCGGTTTCAAGGCAAGCAGCACGGTGTCACGGTCCAGTTGGTCCGGCACGCCGATGTAGGAGTGGGTCAGCGGGATGTAGGCCGCTTCATGGGACTGCACGGCGAAGGACACCCCGACCAATTGCGCTTTTTGCGCGTCGATGCCGGTGGTTTCGGTGTCGAACGCGAACAACGGTGCATCCTGGAGCTTCTTCAACCATAGCTCGAAGGTCGGCTGGTCGAGGATAGTGGTGTAGGCCGTTTCCAGGGGAGCCGTGGGTGCAGCCTCGACCACCTCGACCGCCACGGGCGCCGCGCTCAGCTCGACGCGCTTGGCATCGCGCTGAATCTCGTCGTACCAGCTCTTGAACTCGAGCAGGGTGTACAGCTCAAGCAGCTTTTCACGGTCCGGTTCGATCAGGTGCAGGTCGTCCAGGCCGATATCCAGCGGCACATCGATCTTGATCGTGGCCAACCGGTACGACAGGAACGCCATCTCGCGGTGCTCTTCCAGCTTGGCGCGCAGGGTCTTGGCGCCGCGAATCGGCAGGCTCGGCACAATGTCCAACTGCTCATAAAGCTCTTTGAGGCCGCCATTGACGCCCACCAACAAGCCGGAGGCAGTCTTGGGACCAATACCCGGCACGCCGGGAATGTTGTCGGACGAATCGCCCATCAATGCCAGATAGTCGATGATCTGCTCCGGAGCGACGCCAAATTTCTCCTTCACGCCCTCTACGTCCATCGCGCTACCGGTCATGGTGTTGACCAGGGTAATGTGCCCGTCGACCAACTGCGCCATGTCCTTGTCACCGGTGGAAATCACCACCGGCCGGCTGGCGGCCGCGCTGCTGCGGGCGAGGGTGCCGATCACGTCATCGGCTTCGACGCCTTCGACGCACAGCAACGGAAAGCCCAGAGCGATCACACTCTGGTGCAGCGGCTCGATCTGCAGACGCATGTCATCGGGCATGCTCGGACGATTGGCCTTGTAATCGGCATACATGTCATCGCGAAAAGTCCCACCCTTGGCGTCGAAAACCACCGCGAACGGGCTGTCCGGGTACTGCCGGCGCAGACTCTTGAGCATGTTCAGCACGCCCTTGACCGCGCCGGTCGGCAGGCCTTTGGAGGTGGTCAGCGGTGGCAGTGCATGGAAGGCGCGGTACAGATAAGAAGAACCGTCCACCAGGACGAGGGGCGCTTGGCTCATGAGCAGGATCAACCTTTTCGGCGGGTCAGGCGCTAGAATAGCCGGACCAATGAAAACAAAGGGACAAGGTTATCATGCGTACATTCAATCGCCTGCTGTTGACTGGCCTGATTGCACTCGCTCCGATGGCTGCCATGGCGGCAGACGATGCGCCGTCGGCCGACCCGGAAGTGACCATTCGCACGGAAGGCGACAAGACCATCCAGGAGTACCGCCAGAATGGCTTTCTGTATGCGATCAAGGTCACGCCCAAAGGTGCACCGCCGTATTTTCTGGTGCGCGCGGACGGAACCGACGCGAACTTCATCCGCTCTGACCAGCCGGATATGCTGATTCCGTCATGGAAGATCTTCGAATGGAAATGATTTCCCCACTTTAATCGACGCTGCAATTCGCAGCGTCCGTAACGGCAGTTTACCCATGTCTGTGTTTACCCCCCTGGCTCGGCCCGAGCTGGAAACCTTTCTCGCGCCCTACGGGCTCGGCCGCCTGCTCGACTTCCAGGGGATTGCCGCTGGTAGCGAAAACACCAATTTCTTCATCAGCCTGGAACAGGGCGAGTTCGTCCTGACCCTGGTTGAGCGCGGCCCTGTGGCAGAAATGCCGTTTTTCATCGAGCTGCTCGACGTACTGCACGACGCCGACCTGCCGGTGCCCTACGCGCTGCGCACCACCGACGGCGTCGCCTTGCGCGAGCTGGCCGGCAAACCGGCGCTGCTGCAACCGCGCCTGGCCGGCAAGCACATCACGCACGCCAATGCGCAGCATTGCGCCCAGGTCGGCGAACTGCTCGGCCATCTGCACCAGGCCACCCAGGGCGACAAGGTGCTGGAACGCAAGACCGACCGCGGGCTGGACTGGATGCTCGGTGAAGGTGCACAGATTGTTTCGCACTTGAACGCCGCGCAGCAAAGCCTGCTGCAGGACGCGCTGGCCGAGATCCAGGCGCACAAGGCCGACATCCTGGCCCTGCCGCGCGCCAACCTCCATGGCGACCTGTTCCGCGACAACGCGATGTTCGAAGGCACCCACCTGACCGGCCTGATCGACTTCTACAACGCCTGCTCCGGGCCGATGCTGTATGACGTCGCGATTGCGCTGAATGACTGGTGCTCGAACGCAGAAGGCGCAATCGATGGGCCGCGGGCCCGTGCGTTGCTGGGCGCCTACGCGGGGCTACGACCGTTTACCGCGAAGGAAGCCGAACTGTGGCCGACGATGCTGCGGGTGGCGTGCGTACGGTTCTGGCTGTCGCGCCTGATTGCTGCTGAGTCGTTTGCCGGGCAGGATGTGCTGATTCACGATCCAGCGGAGTTCGAACACCGCCTGGCGCAACGCCAGCGGGTCAGCGTCCACCTGCCGTTCGCCCTCTGAAGCCTTACCGGATCAAAAAATGTGGGAGGGGGCTTGCTCCCGATAGCGGCGTATCAGGCAACTTATGCATGCCTGGCACACTGTCATCGGGAGCAAGCCCCCTCTCACACTTGATCTTCGCTTGGTCTTAGAGCGACTCCAGGCAGCCCGCCAGGTCGTTACCCAGCTTGTCCAGCACTTGCTCGTAGCCATTAGCGGTGGCCGGTGTATAACCGCCCAGCGCATCCAGCTCCGCCAGTTTTACCGGCAGACCCGCCACCAGGGTTTCAGCCAGACGCGGGCGCAGCGGCGGCTCGCTGAACACACAGGTCTTGCCCACTTCCTGCAGACGCGTGCGCATTGCCGCGACATGCTGGGCGCCCGGTTGCACTTCGGCGGCAACGCTGAACACGCCGGCATGCTTGAGCCCGTAAGCCTCTTCGAAGTAATCGAAGGCTTCGTGGAACACGAAATAAGGTTTGCCGGCGATCCCTGCCACGCGCTTTTTCAGGCGCGCATCCAGTGCGTCCAGACGCTCGTCGAAAGCCTTCATGTTGCTCTCATAACGGCCAGCGTTCTGCGGGTCGGCGGCACTCAGGTCCGCCGCCATGCGCGCTGCGATCACTCGCGCATTGACCGTGGACAGCCACACGTGCGCATCCAGGCTGCCCGGACGGTGATCGTGGTCATGCTCGTCGGCATCGTCGGCGTGAGAGTGGCTATCTTCGGCGAAGCGACGCAGTTTCATGCCAGGCAGGTCCTGCACCGCCACCGTTGGCGCGCTGCGGCCCTTGAGCACGCGCGGCAGGAAGCTTTCCATGTCCGGACCGATCCAATACAGCAGGTCCACCGACTGCACGCGCCGTACGTCGGATGGGCGCAACGCGAAGTTATGCGGCGACGCACCCGGCGGCAACAACACCTCGGGGACCGCCACGCCGTCCTGCACAGCGGCGGCAATCAGCTGCAACGGCTTGATGCTGGTCAGCACCTTGACCTCGGCCTGAGCGGCCCCCGCAACGAAAAAACTGGCGATAAATATGACAAAAACTGGAAAAAGTCGGGACACGATGACCACTCAATGGCGTAGGAACGGGTAACATAATAACGTCTCTATCAAATGTCTGTCGCCGCTCATGCCTAAAACACCGCTTGCCAGCCGTCCCCACGACCATTCTCACTGCGTGCACACCGCACTGGCGGAAGCCGACACCCTGTGCGCGCAAAAGGGTTTGCGCCTGACTGCCCTGCGTCGCCGCGTGCTGGAACTGGTGTGGCAAAGCCACAAGCCGCTGGGCGCCTACGACATTCTCGGCGTGCTTAGCGAACAGGACGGCCGTCGCGCCGCGCCGCCTACCGTGTATCGCGCGCTGGATTTCCTGCTGGAAAACGGCCTGGTGCACCGCATCGCCTCGCTCAACGCCTTCGTCGGCTGCAACCACCCCGAACACGCGCACCAGGGCCAGTTCCTGATCTGCCGCGAGTGCCACGCCGCCATCGAGCTTGAACAAAAAAGCATCAGCGACGCGATCATCAAGAGTTCTGCCGAGGTGGGCTTTCAGGTCGAAGGGCAAACGGTCGAAGTGGTCGGCCTGTGCTCGGGCTGCCAGGGGGCTTGATGAGCAACGCGTTAATCCGCCTGGAGCAGGTCGGGGTCACGTTCGCCGGGCAAACCGTGCTGGATAACATCGCCCTGAGTGTCCAGCCACGGCAGATCGTCACCCTGATCGGCCCCAACGGCGCCGGCAAGACCACCCTGGTGCGCGCCGTGCTCGGCCTGCTCAAGCCCGACACCGGTAGCGTGTGGCGCAAGCCCAAGCTGCGCGTGGGCTACATGCCGCAAAAATTGCACGTCGATCCGACCTTGCCGTTATCCGTGCTGCGCTTTTTGCGCCTGGTGCCCGGCGTTGACCGCGCCCGCGCCCAGGCGGCGCTCAAGGAAGTCGGCGCCGAGCAGGTGATCGACAGCCCGGTGCAAAGCATCTCCGGCGGCGAAATGCAGCGCGTGCTGCTGGCCCGCGCCCTGCTGCGCGAGCCCGAACTGCTGGTGCTCGATGAGCCCGTGCAAGGCGTCGACGTGGCCGGCCAGGCCGAGCTGTACAGCCTGATCACCCGCCTGCGCGACCGCCATGGCTGCGGCGTGCTGATGGTGTCCCACGACCTGCATCTGGTGATGAGCACCACCGACCAGGTGGTGTGCCTCAACCGCCACGTGTGCTGCTCCGGCCACCCGGAACAGGTCAGCGGCGACCCGGCCTTTGTCGAGCTGTTCGGCAAGAACGCGCAGAGCCTGGCGATCTATCACCACCATCACGACCACGCCCACGACCTGCATGGCGCCGTGGTCGACGACCCTTCTGCACCCCACGTGCATGTTCACGGAGATAGCTGCAAGCATGGCTGATTTTCTGCTCTACGCCCTGCTGGCAGGCTTGGCTCTGGCATTGGTGGCGGGCCCGCTGGGCTCGTTCGTGGTGTGGCGGCGCATGGCGTATTTTGGCGACACCTTGTCCCACGCCGCCCTACTCGGCGTGGCCATGGGCTTTTTGCTGGATGTGAGCCCGACCATCGCCGTCACCGTGGGCTGCCTGCTGCTGGCGGTGCTGCTGGTAACCCTGCAACAGCGCCAGCCGCTGGCCTCCGACACCCTGCTGGGCATCCTGGCGCCGAGCACCTTGTCCCTGGGCCTGGTGGTGCTGAGCTTCATGCATGAAGTGCGCATCGACCTGATGGCCTACCTGTTCGGCGACCTGCTGGCGATCAGCCCGACCGACCTTGCGTGGATCCTCGGCGGCAGCGCTGCCGTGCTGATGCTCCTGGTGACGCTGTGGCGCCCGCTGCTGGCGATTACCGTGCACGAGGAGCTGGCCAAGGTCGAAGGCTTGCCGGTGCCGGCCCTGCGCATGGCCCTGATGTTGTTGATCGCGGTGGTGATTGCTGTCGCGATGAAGATTGTCGGCGTATTGTTGATCACCTCGCTGCTGATCATTCCCGCCGCCGCCGCCCAGCGCCACGCCCGCTCTCCGGAGCAGATGGCAATCGGCGCCAGCCTGTTGGGGATGCTTGCCGTCTGTGGGGGCCTGGCGTTGTCCTGGTTCAAGGACACGCCGGCCGGGCCATCGATTGTGGTCGCGGCCGCGGCCCTGTTTCTGCTGAGTTTTGTCCTGCCCCGTCGAGGGGTGTAGACTTGCTCGCTTTTTGCGCAATTAGAGAGTCGCAGGAATGAAGCCGTTCACCTCCCGTTATCTGCTCCTTGCCGCATTTTCCCTGCTGCTGGGCGCCTGTCAAAGCACACCGCCCGCCGCCCTCGCGACGCCGGACGCTCGCGCTGCGGCCATCGCGCAGCTGGAGCAAAACCTGGCCAGCAGCGAGCTGGCAACCGCCGAGGACCAACTGGCGGCCTTGCAGGCACAAACACCCAATGACCCGGCGCTGGAGGCTTACCAACGCCAGTTGGCCGAAGCCTACCTGCAGCGCAGCCAGATCGTCCTGCAAAAGGGCGACGTCAACGCTGCCGCCACCGCCCTGAGCCGTGCCCGTGCGCTGATGCCCAAGGCGCCGGCCCTCACCGGCGGCGTCAACAGTGCGATCAGCCATGCGCGCAAAGCCGAGCTGGACAAAGCCGAGGCCGCCTTGAAAGCCGCCGAAGCCAAGCCGCCCGCCAAGGTCATCGACCCGGCGGCGCCCAGCACCACGGTGGCGTTGAACCTCACCGATATCGAAGCCCTGCGCCATCAACTGGATGCGATTGCCACCGATGTGGTGAATTACCAGTGCGACGTGAGCATCCAGGCGCCGCGCACCGAGGATTACCCGTGGCTGGCCACATTACTGACCAAACGGGTGAAGCGGATTGATTCGGGGTATGAGCTGAAGATCCACCGCCAGATCCTGAAACACATTCCGGCGCAGGTTGTGCTGATTCCGCGCAAGGCGGACTAACGCAAATCGGGAGCAAGCCCCCTCCCACCCCTGGAACGCATTCCAGGGGTGGGAGGGGGCTTGCTCCCGATTGCGGTTTAAGAAACAACCAATAAGTTAAGCCGGAATTGCCTTGGCCTTGGCCTCACGATCCCAGACCCGATGCTCGGCAATCGCCGCAAAGAACGCCTTGAACGCCTTCGCATCCGCGCCCACGATCAGCCCCTCGTCCGCCTCCAGCTTCAGCAGATCCAACAGCGGCTTCACGTCATTGGCGACCGCAATCGCCTTCAGGTGCTTGTACGCCTCCAACACATAGTGCAGCGCCACACCGTCACCGCTCAGCGCGTCCACCGAAGCTTTACCGCCCGGGATAAACACCGCGTCAAAGGCAATCGACGGCATGCCTTCCATCGACGCATCCACCGGCAGCGCCTTGCCATCTGCCGTCGTCACCGGCGCCGAAGTCGGCCCCAGCAACTTGGCGTGGGCACCTTCTGCCTCCAGCGCTTTTTTCATCGCATCAATCGCTGCGCCGTCCACACCATTGGCCGCCAGAATCGCCACTTTGCGCGTCTTGATATCACCCGACAGCAGGTTCACCTGGCTCAAGGCCGGCGATTTTTTCACCGAGGTCTCACGCACAGGCACGGTGCCTTTGGCCGGCGCCGGCAGGCCCAGGTTCTGCGCAACGCGCTTGGCCAGTTCCAGGTCGATGTTGGCGAGGATCTCGTTGACCTGACGGGCACGGATGTACTCGCGCTCGACCTTGCCCAACTCGAAGCTGTAGGCCGCGATGATGTGCTCTTTCTCGTGGTGGCTCATGCTGTTGAAAAACAGGGTGGCCTGGGAGAAGTGATCGCCGAACGACTCACTGCGCTCACGCACCTTGTTGGCGTCGACACGCTCGTAATAGGTTTCGAAACCACCGTCAGTCGGGCCTGCCGGTGTTTCTTTCGGCCAGCCGCCGTCGATGGAGTTCGGCTCGTAGGCGGCGCGGCCCTTGTCGATCACGGTGCGGTGCTGCGCGTCGCGCTGGCCATTATGGAACGGCGCAACCGGACGGTTGATCGGGATCTCGTGAAAGTTCGGTCCGCCCAGTCGGCTGATCTGCGTATCCGTGTAGGAAAACAGACGGCCTTGCAGCAGCGGGTCGTTGGTGAAATCGATACCCGGCACGATGTGGCCTGGGCAGAACGCAACCTGCTCGACCTCGGCGAAGAAGTTGTCCGGGTTGCGGTTAAGCACCATCTTGCCGAGCGGGGTGATCGGCACCAGCTCTTCGGGGATGATCTTGGTCGGGTCAAGCAGGTCGAAGTCGAAGTTATGCTCGTCTTCTTCTGCAACGATCTGAACGCCCAGCTCCCACTCAGGGTAGTCGCCGCTCTCAATCGCTTCCCACAGGTCGCGACGGTGGTAGTCGGTGTCTTTACCGGCCAACTTCTGCGCTTCGTCCCACACCAGGGAGCAGGTGCCAACCTTTGGCCGCCAGTGAAACTTGACGAAGCTCGACTTGCCTTCGGTGTTGATCAAACGGAAGGTGTGCACGCCAAAACCCTGCATGGCACGCAGGCTTTTTGGAATCGCACGGTCGGACATGGCCCAGATCACCATGTGCGCCGATTCCGGTTGCAGCGACACGAAGTCCCAAAAGGTATCGTGGGCCGAACCGCCAGTAGGAATCTCGTTGTGCGGCTCAGGTTTTACGGCATGCACAAAGTCAGGAAATTTGATCGCGTCCTGAATGAAAAACACCGGCATGTTGTTGCCCACCAAATCGAAGTTGCCTTCCTCGGTGAAGAACTTCACGGCAAAACCACGCACGTCACGCACCGTATCGCCGGAGCCGCGCGGGCCCTGCACGGTGGAGAAGCGCGCGAATACCGGCGTTTTATGCTCCGGCATACGCAGGAAACCAGCCTTGCTAAGCGCAGAGTGGTCTTCGTAAGTCTGGAAGTAACCATGGGCGCCGGTACCACGGGCATGCACGATGCGCTCTGGAATGCGCTCATGGTCAAAGTGCGTGATCTTTTCACGCATGATGAAATCTTCGAGCAGCGAGGGGCCGCGAGCGCCCACCTTCAAGCTGTTCTGGTTGTCGGAAATTTTCACGCCCTGGTTGGTGCGCAGCGCCTGGCCGGTCGCGTCGGAACGGAATTCTTCCAGGGCCTGCAATTTGGCGTTGGTGTTGCCACGGTCAAGGGTATCGGTGCCCGCGAGTTCACTCTTCGGCGGGGTGGCTGGCTTCTTGTTACTCATCAGTCAAAACTCCTTATTCAAAGTGGCCAGAGCGTTCCCCGGCTCTTTTGAGCAAAACCCCAGGCACGGCACCTGGGAAATCGAGTTGCTTAAGTAGTGACTGATGAGGTTTTGGGCCGTTCCTTTTTTATGACCTTTGATCGCGTTATTGCCAAATCGCTGGTTGAATGCGAAATAAATGCTAAGAAAGACTATACGGACAGGCTAAAATGCGCGCCCGGCTAACCGCTGATCCCTTTTCCATGCGCCCCACAAGGTTCGCTACGTGATCGAGTTTCAAAACGTCCATAAAACCTACCGCGTCGCCGGTAGGGATATCCCCGCCCTGCACCCCACCAGCCTGCGCGTCGAAAACGGCCAGGTGTTCGGCCTCATCGGCCATTCGGGTGCGGGTAAAAGTACGCTGCTGCGCCTGATCAACCGCCTCGAAGAACCGAGTGGCGGGCAGATCACGGTCGACGGCGAAGAAGTCACCGCACTGGATGCCAACGGCCTGCGCCGCTTCCGTCAGCAGGTCGGGATGATTTTCCAGCACTTCAACCTGCTGGCGTCCAAGACCGTCGCCGACAACGTGGCACTGCCGCTGACCCTGGCCGGCGAGTTGTCGCGCAAGGCCATCGACCTGCGCGTGGCCGAGTTGCTTGCCCGCGTGGGCCTGTCGGACCACGCCAAAAAATACCCGGCGCAGCTGTCCGGCGGCCAGAAACAGCGCGTCGGCATCGCCCGCGCCCTGGCGACCAAGCCAAAAATTCTGCTGTGCGACGAAGCCACCAGCGCCCTCGACCCGCAAACCACGGCGTCGGTGTTGCAACTGCTGGCCGAGATCAACCGCGAGCTGAAGCTGACCATCGTGCTGATCACCCATGAAATGGACGTGATCCGGCGCGTGTGCGACCAGGTGGCCGTAATGGACGCCGGCGTCATCGTCGAACAAGGCTCGGTGGCCGAGGTGTTCCTGCACCCCAAGCACCCGACCACCAAGCGTTTCGTGCAGGAAGCCGACCAGATCGACGAAAGCGAGCAGCGCGATGATTTCGCCCACGTGCCAGGCCGCATCGTGCGCCTGACATTCCAGGGCGAAGCGACCTACGCGCCATTGCTGGGCACCGTCGCCCGCGAAACGGGGGTGGACTACAGCATCCTCGCCGGTCGGATCGACCGCATCAAAGATATCCCTTACGGGCAACTGACCCTGGCCGTCACCGGCGGTGACATGGACGCGGCATTTGCGCGATTTACCGCTGCCGATGTCCATATGGAGGTGCTGCGCTGATGGACGTTTTCCTGAGTTTCTTCGCCAATATCGACTGGTCCGAGATCTGGCTCGCCACGGGCGACACCATGACCATGCTGTTCGGTTCGCTGTTCTTTACCGTGCTGCTGGGCCTGCCGCTGGGCGTGCTGCTGTTCCTGACCAGCCCGCGTCAGCTGTTCGAGCAGAAAGGCCTGTACGCGCTGCTGTCGTTGATCGTGAACATGCTGCGCTCGCTGCCCTTTATCATTTTGTTGATCGTGATGATTCCGTTCACCGTGTTGATCACGGGCACGTCCCTGGGCGTGGCGGGTGCGATCCCGCCGCTGGTGGTCGGTGCCACGCCGTTCTTCGCGCGGCTGGTGGAAACCGCCCTGCGTGAAGTGGACCGCGGCATCATCGAAGCCACCCAGTCCATGGGCGCCAGCACTCGCCAGATCATCACCAACGCATTGCTGCCCGAGGCACGGCCCGGCATCTTTGCAGCGATTACGGTGACGGCGATTACACTGGTGTCCTACACGGCCATGGCCGGTGTGGTCGGGGCCGGTGGCCTGGGTGACCTGGCGATCCGTTTTGGTTACCAGCGCTTCCAGACCGACGTGATGGTGGTCACCGTGGTAATGCTGTTGATTCTGGTGCAAATCCTGCAAACCGTCGGCGATCGACTGGTGGTGCATTTTTCTCGAAAATAACGGCCATTGCCGGCCAGAAGCCGGCAATTAACCGAACAAGGAGCTTGCTGCATGAAAAAACTACTGGTCGCTTTTGCCGCCGTTGCGGCGTTTTCCGCCCACGCCGAAACCCTCACCGTTGCAGCCTCGCCGGTGCCACACGCGGAAATCCTCGAGTTCGTGAAGCCTGCCCTGGCCAAAGAAGGCGTGGACCTGCAGGTCAAGGTCTTCACCGACTACGTGCAGCCCAACGTGCAGGTGGCAGAAAAACGCCTGGACGCCAACTTCTTCCAGCACCAGCCGTACCTGGATGAGTTCAACAAGGCCAAGGGCACTCACCTGGTGAGCGTTGGCGGCGTGCACCTGGAACCTCTGGGCGCATACTCCAGCAAGTACAAGAAGCTCGACGAGCTGCCGGACGGCGCCAACGTGGTCATCCCCAACGACGCCACCAACGGCGGCCGCGCCCTGTTGCTGCTGGCCAAAAACGGCCTGATTACCCTGAAGGACCCGACCAACATCCTGTCGACCATCAAGGACATCACCGGCAACCCGAAAAACCTGAAATTCCGCGAACTCGAAGCCGCCACCCTGCCGCGCGTGCTGACCCAGGTTGACCTGGCGCTGATCAACACCAACTACGCCCTGGAAGCCAAGCTGGACCCTTCCAAGGACGCGCTGGTGATCGAAGGCAGCGACTCGCCTTACGTGAACATCCTGGTGACCCGCGAAGACAACAAGGACTCGGACGCCGTGAAAAAGCTGGTAGCCGCGTTGCACACCCCTGAAGTGAAGCAATTCATCGAAGAGAAATACAAGGGTGCGATCAAGCCAGCGTTCTGATTCGTCCGTAAATCTGCGACCTCCAACCTGATGGAGGTCAAAAAAGTGGGAGGGGGCTTGCTCCCGATAGCAGCGCTTCAGTCAACTGATAGGTCGACTGACTCACCGCTATCGGCAGCAAGCCCCCTCCCACTTTTTTTGTGCCGGCCTTACTTGCGCAGCAATAATCCCGGCAACTGTGCCACCAGCTTCTGGTTGTTCAACGGCGCGCGGATAAACCCGCGCTGGGTGCCGTCCGGCCCGATAATCGCGAGGTTGCCACTGTGGTCGACGGTGTAGTTGGGCTTGCTGGTGTCAGCTGGTATGAAGGGGATGCTCACGGCATTCGACACCTTCTGAACATCATCCACAGTCGCACCGGTCAGGCCGCGGAACTGCGGATCGAAGTAACCCAAATACTGCTTGAGCTGCGCCGGAATGTCGCGATGCGGGTCGACACTGACCAGAATCACCTGCAACTTATCCACAGCCTCCCTGGGCAACTCACTCTTGATTTGGCGTAACTGGGCGAGGGTAGTGGGGCAGATATCCGGGCAGAAGGTGTAGCCGAAGAACAGCAGGCTCCACTTGCCTTTCAACTCGTTGATCACCACTGGCTGGCCGTTCTGATCTTGCAGGGTCACTGGCGGCAGTGGGCGGCTTTGCGGCAGCAGGATGATGCCTGCGTCGATCAACGCCACAGAGTCAACCTGACCCCTTCCCGAGATCGCCTTGTTAACGATCAGGCCCAGGATCAACGCCACCAGGGCAATCAGCATGAAGACAGTTTTTTGAGTTCGAGTCATAGGGTCAACAGTAGGAGTGGTTTATGAGCAGGGCGATAAACGACAGCAACAGGTGCCGGAGTGTAAAGCAGGAGAAGCAGCTGGGTGTAATGCTGCTTCAGGTTATGTAGTACGTATCATGATTGAGCATGTATTGGCCTCCGTTATGGAGGGGGCAAACAGTAGCTAGCCCTCGCCACGCAGGGCTACAGGCGATGAGTGAGCAGTGATATCGAACAACGTGTAAGCCAGCGTTATATGCGTCACATCCCGGGGCATGTCGCGGTCGACGATGAAACGTACCGGCATTTCTATGCGCTCGCCGGGTTGCAGCACTTGCTGGGTGAAACAGAAGCACTCGGTCTTGTGGAAGTACGGCGCGGCTTGCGCCGGGGAAATGCTCGGCACCGCCTGGGCGGTCATGGGTTTGTCGGTGGGGTTGTAGGCCACGAACAGCATCTCGCTGACGGCGCCTGGATGGACCACGACCTCACTGGCCTTGGCATGAAAATCCCACGCCATATTGGCGGCATTGGTGGACTGAAACTGCACCCGCACCTGGCGCATCGAGTCCACCACCTGCGATCCCCTGTATTGCCCGGTGGTCCCGTCGTTGAGGCCGAACGCGCTGGACAGCGCATCGTAGATGGGCACCAGAGCAAAGCTGAAAGCGAACATCGCCACCGCGAGGATTAGCACGCGCGCAATAAACCGTTTGAGCGGAACAGATTCAGCCATAACACCCACCCAGTATCCGCAAGGGCCACACAGTCCAGGACACCGTCGAGTATAGGCAGCGTTCGTAAACTCGTGATGTAGCCGGGAAAATCAGTGAAAAACGATCAGTCCCACCCGATAAAGTCAGGAGCGGAAACGTTTTTGCGACTAAAATTTGCGCTGGGATATAGCGCACGCGCATAACCATGAAGTAATTATGACAAATGCATCTTAGGCGCTCGGATAAACGGGCTAACTTCTCCTCTTTCCTACACCTGCTTGACTGGAGCCACCATGAACACCGCCGCATTGCGCGAGCAGATTTCCCGTGCCCATCACCACGAAGCCAGCACGGGCCAACTGGCCCTGCAACTGGAAAAACAATTGCCGCACCTGCACTCGGCCATTTCCCTGGCTGAACGTGATCGCAACGGGGTCATGACACGCTTCGTCACGGCCTACATCGACCTCGTCCCGGACCTGCTGGACGCCGCCAATGACGTGGCCCGCGCAGCCGGTATCGAAAGCCAGATCAAACCGGTACTGAAGATCGCCGAGCATTTTTTCCTGCAGCCACCGTCAATCCTCGCCGGGCACGAGGGCCTGGAAAGTTTGCTCGATGAGGCCTACCTGGCGCATCGCCTGGTGGAAGAAGTAAACGATCTGTATATCAAGCATTTCGGTCAGCCGTTGATACCGGCGGATACCACCGTGGCCAACCTGATTGCCCACCAATTGATCGGCGAAGCCTTCGCCAACCAGTTGGACGAGGCGGTACACCTGGCGGTGGATGAAATGCTCAACGAAGAGAGTTTTGCGCTGGAGTCGGTAGAGCGCTACCGGGAAAAGCTGAGAAGCCCGAACACCGAAGCTGCGTGGAAGCGCTGGCCGTGCCTTTCACGGCAGTTGGGCGTTGAACTGGCCTTGGATCAGCCTGCCTGATCTGCACAGCCAAAAGATCAAATGCGGGAGGGCGCAAACGCCTTCTAAGCAAACAAAAATAACGTGTTGATGTTAAAGCCTGAAATTTCACACTGCCCATGAGCAGTCAACCACACCCTTGTGGCGAGCAGGCTTGTCCTGCGTTGGGCTGCGCAGCAGCCCCAAAGCCAGGCGCTGAGCCGTATCAGGTACACCGCGTTTTGCTCGATTGGGGGCGCTTCGCACCCCAACGCGGGGCAAGCCCGCTCGCCACAATAAGCCCACACATTTTCCTTAACTGAACGGGATTAGGGCTTGCCACAACAAGCCCTCTCACCTTGGCGGAGCCACCCAGGTGTTCAAGCCGGGGCGGATCCAATCCCGGTTGTGGTCCTTATCCGCCCTTCCAGACGACGCTTCAGCCCTCGCGCCTCAATCACCAGCTTCGAGCCCTTCGCCGCATTTGCGCGGCCCCATTCCTCCAGCAACTCCAGGCATGAATGGTCGATGTAGCTCAGGTTATTGAGCGGCACATGCACGGTGGTCCCCGCCGGTACCGTCGACAGCACCTGGGTCAGCGCCGGTACCTTCAGGAAGGTCGCCGCACCGGTCAGGCGCAGCTCCATCTCGGCGTCCTGCGGCAGGTCGATCAGGCTGACTTTCAAGCGTGAGGCCTTGAACGCGAGCTTGAGCAATGTCAGACCGAAGCCCACCAGCACGCCCGTCAGCAAGTCGGTGAAAATGATCGCCAGGGCCGTGGCCGCGTAGGTGAACATCGGCATCCGCCCATAGCGCCCCAACGCCTTGAACGCCTTGATGTCCACCAGCTTGATCCCGGTGTATACCAGCACGCCGGCCAAGCTCGCCACGGGAATACTTTGCAGCACGCTCGACAGCAGCAGCACGAAGCCCAGTAGCCACAGGCCATGGAACATCGCCGACAGCCGCGTGGTGGCGCCGGCCTGGACGTTGGCCGAGCTGCGCACGATCACGCCGGTCATCGGCAGGGCGCCGACCAGACCGCAGAGCATGTTGCCTACACCTTGAGCAGACAATTCCTTGTCGAAGTCCGAGCGCTGCCCACTGTGCATACGGTCAACCGCGGCGGCGGACAGCAGGGTCTCAGCGCTGGCGATGAACGCCACGGCGAACGCCGCGATCAACAGCTGCGGATCGGCCAGGTTGAGCAGGTCGCTGGGACGTAGCCAATCGATGGCGTCCGCCAGGTTTTCCGGTACTTCCACGCGCTTGACCTGCAACGCCAGCACCAGGCTGGTCACGGTCGCCAGGCCCACACCGAGCAGAGCGCCGGGCACAAAGCGCAGTTTCTGCGGGCGCAATTTGTCCCACAGGTACATCACCAGCATGGTCGACAGCCCCAGCAGACCGGCCTGCCAGCCAAGGCCGCCGCCCAGCGTCGGGATCGCTTCGACCAGCGCCGCCGGGAAGCCCGTGAGGTTGTCCAGCCCGGAAGGCTTGGGCGCACCGTCGAGCATCACATGCACCTGCGACAGCACAATCAATACGCCGATACCCGCGAGCATGCCGTACACCACTGCAGGCGCCGTCACGCGGAACCAGCAGCCCAGGCGTAAACGCCCGGCCACCAATTGCAGGAAGCCCGCCAGCAGCAGAATCGGCCCGAGCATCAGCATGCCGTGCTGACGCACCAACTCGAACACCAACACCGCAAGGCCCGCCGCCGGGCCGCTGACCTGCAGCGGCGACCCCGCCAGCCAGCCCACCACCAACCCGCCGATGATCCCGGTGATCAGGCCCTTGGCCGGCGGCATGCCGGACGCGATCGCGATCCCCATGCACAGGGGCAGGGCGACCAGAAACACAACCACGGAAGCGAGCAGCTCCCGTGGCAATACAGCTTTCAATTGAGCAGCACGCATGATGACTCTCCCGAGGCATTCGCCGGGCGCGGTAAAGCCTGGCTGCATCCATGGCAGCCACCGCTTTACCCGGCAGGGAAGTGTGTTAGAAGCGCGCTTTAGGCGTCGCGGACGGAATCGGACCTTCACCGCCCAACGGTCGGAATGCCGACTGATCCGCGTCGTAGGCGCGGATCTCGCTGGTCTCGATGTTGTAGATCCAGCCGTGGATAAACAATTGGCCATTGGCCATGCGCGAAGCCACGGACGGGTGGGTGCGCAAATGCTGCAACTGGGCGATGACGTTTTCTTCGGTCAGCACCTGCATGCTTTCGCCTTCATTGGCGCAGTCGCAGTTGTCATGGACCATGGTCTTGGCGACCTCGGCATGCCGCAGCCAGGCCTTGACCGTCGGCATCTTCTCCAGGCTCTGGGGGTTGAGCACTGCGCGCATGGCGCCGCAGTCGGAGTGGCCGCACACGATGATGTGCTGCACGCCCAGGGCGAGTACCGCGTACTCGATGGCGGTGGATACGCCGCCGTTCATCTGGCCATAGGGCGGAACCACGTTGCCGACGTTACGGGTCACGAACAGGTCGCCAGGGGAGCTTTGGGTAATCAGCTCGGGCACGATGCGCGAATCGGCACAGGTAATGAACATCGCACGTGGGCTCTGGGCCGTGGCGAGTTTCTTGAACAATTCTTCCTGCTGGGGGAAGACGTCGTGATGGAAATGCAAAAAACCATCAACGATGTGCTGCAGCGCTGCATCGGCGGACTCCGCCACTTGAGGGGCTGAAGCCGACGCAGCCAACGGCTGTTTATCGTTATCACTCATGATTCATCCTCATACTTTATGCAGGGGCAGGGTTCAGCTCAGTTCGACGCCAGAGCCGTGAAATAGTTGTGCAATTGCCACAAACCAGGTCACCGACTCATTGGTCACTCGCTGAACAAGGTAACCATCGAAACTTAACTCAAGCTGAATGAACCGCTCTAGATCAAGGGTTTCATTGATATCAAAACGCGACTATTCCTACAGTAACGATGTACCTCACCGGATCAGTCTATAACAGTGCCATCTGTCTACCCGGTGGACAGAACGCCGTGCAATCGAGGTTATACCCCTCCCGACGATCCAGGCCCAGGCGCTTGAGCGCCTTGCTGAACCGCTGTGCCAACAGGTCTGCAAAGGGCCCCTCGCCACGCATGCGCACGCCGAACCGACTGTCGTACACCTCACCCCCGCGCACCTGGCGCACCAGGCTCATCACGTGGGCCGCGCGCTGCGGGTAATGTGCCGCCAGCCACTCCTCGAACAGCGGCGCCACCTCCAGCGGCAGGCGCAGCATCATGTAGGCCGCACTTTGCGCCCCGGCAGCGTGGGCTTCGGTGAGCAGGTTTTCCAGCTCGCTGTCGTTGATCATCGGAATCATCGGCGAGCACAGCACACCCACCGGAATGCCTGCCTCACGCATCACGCGAATGGCCCGCAAACGCGCCTTGGGCGCCGCCGCGCGCGGTTCGAGGATGCGCTTGAGTTCGTCGTCCAGACTGGTGAGGCTGATCATCACCGCCACCAGCCGTTGCCGGGCCAGTTCGGTGAGCAGGTCGAGGTCGCGCAGTATCAGTGAGCCTTTGGTGATGATGGTCACCGGGTGCCGATAGCGCAGCAGCACTTCCAGGGTTTGCCGGGTGATTTTGTACTCGCGCTCGATGGGTTGGTACGGGTCGGTATTGGAACCCAGGTTGATCGGCGCACACATATAGCCGGGCCTGGACAGTTGCTGCTCGAGTACCTCGGCGGCATTGCTCTTGGCGATCAGGCGGGTTTCGAAATCCAGCCCCGGCGACATGTCCCAATAGGCATGGCTGGGCCGCGCATAGCAGTAGATGCAGCCATGCTCGCAGCCGCGATACGGGTTGATCGAACGATCAAACGGCAGATCCGGCGAGTTGTTGCGCGTGATGATGGTTTTGGCCGTTTCGATGCGCACTTCGGTGCCCTGGGTCTGCGGCACTTCCTGATGCCAGCCGTCGTCTTCAGCCACGCTGACGGTGGGCGCAAAGCGGTTGTGCAGATTGGTGGCCGTGCCCCGGCCACGGGGTGGCAGCGCAGTCGTCATGAAAATGCCTCGATACTGTTTTTATGTACAGTATCGAGACACAAGCGTTATGACCAGTGCCGTCCGGCGGTCAGTGCTTTTGCGTGACCTGCCCCAGGTCATCGCCCGAGGTGCTGCGCATATCGCTCTTGCGCAGGTCGGCCACCTCGCTGGCGCTGATCGGCGTGCCTTTATTGCCCCAGCTGCCACGAATGAAACTGACAACGTCCGCCACTTCCTGATCCGACAAACGCCAGGCAAACGCCGGCATGGTGAAGGTCGATGGCGCCGCGTGGGTGGCTGGCAACGTACCGCCGTTCAACACGATGTTGATCAACGACGTGGCATCCGCCGTCTGCAGCACCGGATTGCCTGCCAGCGCAGGGAACACCCGCGTGTAGCCATGGCCATCGGTACGGTGGCAAGCCGCGCAATTGTCGATGTACACCGACGCGCCCGGCTTACTGTCATCGCCCTTCCACAGCGCCTCGGCCACCTGTTTATCGTACTGATGCGGCTGGTCCTTGGGATCGACCGCAGGCAGGCTCTTGAGGTAACGGGCGATAGCGGTCAGGTCGTCTTCAGACATGTACTGCATGCTGTGGACGACAACGTCACTCATGCCGCCAAACACCGCGCTGCGGTCACTGCGACCGGTCTTGAGAAACTGCACCAGTTGCTCTTCGCTCCAGCTGCCGAGGCCGTCCTTGTGATCGCCGCGCAGGCTCTTGGCGATCCAGCCTTCCAGCGGCGCGCTGCCGGACAGGAACGCGTTGCCATCGGCAGCGCTCAGGGCTTTTTCCTGCATGGTCAGCGCACGCGGCGTATGGCACGCGCCGCAGTGGCCGAGGCCTTCCACCAGATAGGCGCCACGGCTGATCACCGGATCGGCACCCGCCGGCGCCTGGTAATCCGCCACCTCAGGCGCAAACATCCAGCGCCACGCCGCCAATGGCCAGCGCATGCTCAGGGGCCAGGGAATGTCGCTGTCGCGGTTTTCCTGGGCCACCGGCTCCACGCCTTTCATGAAATACGCGTACAACGCCTGCATGTCGCTTTCGCTGACACGCGCGTAAGACGGGTAGGGCATCGCCGGGTACAGCGTACTACCGCTCTTGGCGACGCCATGGCGTACGGCCTTGTCGAAGTCTTCGAAGCTGTAGTCGCCCAGGCCTGTTTTATCCGGGGTGATGTTGGTGGAATAGATCATGCCGATGGGCGTTTCCATCGGCAGCCCGCCGGCGAACGGCTTGCCGTCCCTGGCGGTGTGGCAGGCCACGCAGTCACCGGCACGGGCCAGGTATTCGCCCTGCTTGATCAGATCGGTTTCGGCAGCGCTCACCGAGCAACTGCTGAACAGCGCCAGGGTCGCGATAACAAATGCTTTCATGGTCATCGCTCCTTATGCCTGAACCAACGGGCCGGGGTTTTTCAGGTACTGCTCGCGGATCGCCCGGGCCGACCAGTAGGTCAACGCGGCCACCAGGCCGGTAGGGTTGTAGCCCAGACCTTGTGGGAAAGCGGACGCACCGGGGACAAACACATTGTGTACATCCCAGCTCTGCAAATAGCGGTTCAACGCGCTGGTCTTCGGGTCGGTGCCCATGATCGCGCCGCCGTTGAGGTGGGTGGTCTGGTAGGCCGCCGTATTGAAATGCTCGCCGACTTTCTTGCCGAGCAGGGCAATCGACTTGGGGTTCATCGCTTCGGCGACCTTGCTCATTTTCTCGACCATGAAGCGGTTCATCTTGATGTCGTTTTCCTGCCAGTCGAACGTCATCCGCAGCAAGGGCAGGCCGTAGGCATCGCGGTACACCGGGTCCAGATCGAGGTAGTTGCCTCGGTAGGATTGATGGGCGCCGTGAGCATCCATCGACACCTGATGGGTATAGTAATCGGCGGTAGCGCGCTTCCACGCACTGCCCCAGGCCGGAGTGCCCGGGGGGTTGGACGTGCCGGCAATCGGCCGGCTGCCCGCCTGGTTGACCCACATCGGCGAGCCGCCGACAAAACCATGGGGGCCATGGTCGAAGTTGTCCGCGTTGAAATCATCAATGGCCACGCCATTGCCACCCGCACCGATAAAGTTATTGGTGTGGGTGTCCTTGTCGAAAAACGCCTTGATGGTGGCCATGTTCTGGTAGGCGAAGTTGCGGCCCACCACGCCCTCGTTGGTGATCGGGTCGTAGGGCTTGCCGATGCCCGACAGCAGCATCAGCCGCACGTTGTGGAACTGGAAGGCGCCGAGGATCACCAGGTCCGCCGGCTGCTCGCATTCGCGGCCCTGGGCGTCGATGTAGGTCACGCCGGTGGCTTTGCTTTTGGTGCTGTCGAGATTGACCTTGAGCACGTGGGAATTGGGCCGCAGCTCGAAGTTGGGCACCTGGCGCAACGCCGGCAGGATGTTCACGTTTGGCGATGCCTTGGAATACATGTAGCAGACGTAGCCGCTACAGAATCCGCAGAAGTTGCACGGCCCCATCTGCGCGCCGTAGGGGTTGGTGTAAGGCCCCGAGGTATTGGCCGACGGCAGGTTGTAGGGCTTGTAACCGACCTCGGCAGCCGCTTTCTGAAACAGCTGTGCGGAGACGGTGTTTTTCTGCGATTGCAACGGGAACGGATTGGAGCGGTCCGGCGCATACGGGTTGCCGCCACGCCCTTCGCCCACCAACTGACCGTTGACGGTCCAGGCCTGGCCGGAGGTGCCGAAGACTTTCTCCGCATAATCGAAAAACGGCTCCAGCTCTTCGTAGCTGACGCCGAAATCCTGGATGGTCATGTCCTTGGGAATGAAGTGTTTGCCGTAGCGCTCCTCGTAATGGCTGCGCATGCGCAACTCGATGGGGTCGACGCGAAAATGCACGCCCGACCAGTGCAGGCCCGCACCGCCGACGCCGTTGCCTGGCAGGAAGGCGCCAAGCTGGCGGTTGGGCAGGGCGACGTCATTCACGCTGTGGCGAATGGTCACCGTCTCCTTGGAAATGTCCTGGAAGAGTTTTTTACGCACGCTGTAGGTCAGTTCGTCGATGACCTGGGGATAGTTGCCGTCCGGGTAAGTGTCCTGCATCGGGCCGCGCTCCAGCGCTACCACGTTCAGGCCCGCTTCCGTCAGTTCCTTGGCCATGATTGCACCGGTCCAGCCGAAGCCGACGATCACTGCATCGACTTTCTTCATGATGGTCGCCACGTTTATGCCCTCTCGCCACGGATGGAAACAGCCGGGAAGGGGTATTGCTCGTTGCGTTCCACCCAATCCATGAAGTCGGCGCGGGCGCCGGGGAAGCCGATCATGGTCCAGCCGACCATGCCTTTATTGCCGCCGTGGATCGGGTCGCAGAAAAACCCTTCCTTGGTGTTTTGCAGCAGCAGGTTGAAGAACATCTTTGGCGGCACCGCCTCAAAATGCGCAGACACTTCACCGCCGCCTGCTTCGAGGCGCCGAAGCATATCGTCTCGGGTAGCGCTGTCTTGCGCAGCAAAAGCTTTACCGTTGAACGCCTTCGACCAGGCATCCGTGGCGGCAATGCCCAGGCGATAGATCTCCCGGGGCACCAACTTGCTCTGCCAGCCCATCTCCGGCGCGGCGTCGGCATTGAATGGGCCTTGCATGAACCACAGGGCTCCGCTGGCGTAAGGCGTGTTCATCTGGCGGTCGATGTATTCCGGCGCACCGGCTTCCAAAGCACCTGGACCCTGCGCATCGGCGGGAATCAGGCGCTCGACGGCGGCGTTGATAAACGCCCACTCTTCGGCCGTGAAATAACTCGGCTCGTAGGCTTTATCGCTGGCTACAGACTTGGCAGACGCGGCCTGCACGGGCTCGGGCGTGGCCATCAGCATCGAGCCGCCAAGGCCGGTACTGGCAACCGTGACCACCGGGATCAAGGTCAAGGATTTGCGCAAAAAATCACGCCGGGGGTTGTCTTGATCTTGATCAGACATGGGTGCACCTCATCATGTGGTCACGGGTTTGGCCACCGCTTCTGGAGAGCGGCTCGGGCAATCATTGGTTACAAATGATAGCAGGCTAAGCATCCGTAGACCTCGTTAAGCGCCGAACAAAAAAATGTGGGAGGGGGCTTGCTCCCGATAGCGTCGTGTCAGTCAGCCTGTCTTTCAGCTGATCCACCGCCATCGGGGGCAAGCCGCCTCCCACAGGTTGAGTCGGGTACGAGGGTTTTAGTCTTTCTTCAACTTGGGGTTGGGAAAGAACTGCACCGCCTGCACCTTGGGGTCGGCCGGCGCTTTGAGCGCCGAGGTATTGACCCGCGTGCCCAATTCCCTGGGCACCGACAAGCCCTGGTCATTCAACGTGTCGGTATACCCGCAGGCCACGCATTCGCGGTGCGGCACGTCGTCTTCGGTCCACATTTTCAGCTTGTCCGGCTCGCTGCACGCCGGGCAGACCGCCCCGGCGATAAACTGCTTCTTGGTGATCACCGTCATGCTGCCGCGTCCTCACTCAGGCCGCTGTGGCGCAGGAGCGCATCGATGGTCGGCGCGCGCCCACGGAAGTCGACGAACAGCACCATCGGTGCCTGGGAACCACCGCGCGCCAGGATCGCCTCGCGGAAGGCGCGTCCGGTGTCGGCGTTGAGCACGCCGTCTTCTTCGAATTTGGAGAACGCATCCGCCGACAGCACTTCAGCCCACTTGTAGCTGTAGTACCCCGCCGCGTAACCGCCGGCGAAGATGTGCGCAAAGCTATTGGGGAAACGGTTGTAGGCCGGCGGACGCATCACCGAGACCTCGTCACGCACACCTTCGAGCACCTGCGCGACACTGCGGCCATCGCCGTGGGTAGCGTGCATTTCGAAGTCGAACAGCGAGAACTCCAGCTGACGCACCATCATCAGGCCGGATTGGAAGTTCTTCGCCGCCAGCATTTTTTCCAGCAGGTCCTGAGGCAGCGGCTCGCCGGTCTCGTAATGACCGGAGATCAGCGCCAGGCCTTCGGGCTCCCAGCACCAGTTCTCCATGAATTGGCTCGGCAACTCCACCGCATCCCAGGCCACGCCGTTGATGCCGGACACGCCAGCATGCTCGACACGGGTCAGCAAGTGGTGCAGGCCATGGCCGAATTCGTGGAACAGGGTGGTGACTTCATCGTGGGTCAGCAGCGCAGGCTTGCCGCTGTCGGCCGGGGTGAAATTGCACACCAGGTTGGCCACCGGGCTTTGCAGCACGCCGTCGAGGGTGCGGCGACGGTCGCGCGCGCCGTCCATCCAGGCGCCGCCACGCTTGTTGGCGCGGGCGTACAGGTCGAAGAAGAAACGCCCGACGTGCTGGCCGTTTTCCTTGATTTCGAACAGGCGCACGTCCGGGTGCCAGGTGTCGAAGCCTTTCTGCTCGGCGATCTCGATGCCATACAGGCGCTGCACAATGGCAAACAGGCCGCTCAGCACCTTGTCGATCGGGAAGTAGGCGCGCAGGGCTTCCTGGGACACGCTGTAGCGTTGCTCGCGCAGTTTTTCGCCGTAGAAACCGCTGTCCCAGCTTTGCAGGTCGGCGCAGCCCTGTTCGGCGGCGTAAGCCTTGAGCTGTTGCAGATCCAGGGCGGCAAACGGTTTACTGCGCTTGGCCAGGTCCCGCAGGAAGCTCAGCACCTGGTCGCTGGACTCGGCCATCTTGGTGGCCAGGCTCAGCTCGGCGAACGACGCAAAACCCAACAGCTGGGCCAGTTCCTGACGCAGATCGAGGATCTGTTCCATCACCGGGCCGTTATCGTTCTGACCGGCATTCGGGCCCTGGTCCGACGCCCGCGTGCAGTACGCGGCGTAGACTTCTTCGCGCAGGGCGCGGTCGTGGGCGTAAGTCATTACCGCGTAATAACTGGGAAATTCCAGGGTGATCAACCAGCCGTCGAGGCCTTTGGCCTGGGCAGCGGCGGCCATTTGCGCCTTGGCCGAGTCGGTCAGGCCGGCGAGGGTGGCTTCATCGGTAACGTGCTTGGTCCAGGCCTGGGTGGCGTCCAACAGTTGGTTGGAAAACTTGCTGCCCAGCTCCGAGAGCTTGCTTTGCACCTCGGCGTAGCGCTTCTGCTGTTCTGGCGGCAGGTCGATACCCGACAGGCGGAAATCGCGCAGGGAATGCTCCAGAATGGTTTTTTGTGCCACGTCGAAACCGGCGGCTTCCGGGCTGTTGGCCAGGGCTTCAAACGCCTGGAACAGCGCGCGGTTCTGGCCCATCTCGGTGGAATAAGCGCTCAACGCCGGCAGGCAGCTTTCGTATGCTTCGCGCAGCTCGGCGCTGTTGCACACGGCGTTCAGGTGGCTGACCGGGCTCCAGGCGGCGCCCAGGCGGTCATTCAGTTCGTCCATCGCCAGGACCAGGCCTGCCCAGGTAGGGTTTTTACCCTGGCTTTGCAGGATGCCTTCGATGGCAACGCGGTTGTCGGCGAGGATCTGTTCGATGGCCGGTTGCACGTGCTCGGCACGGATCGCTGAGAACGGCGGCAGGTCGTAGGACTGCAGAAGCGGGTTGTTCGCGCTCACGGTGGGCACCTTGGCTGAAGAAAACGGATAAGACAAAGATGGGGCCATCTTAATTACAATCAACACCCACCGCAGCTATCAGCACACAAGAGAGAGGCTATCGTGACCCTTCGCACCTATCAGAACCACACGCCAACCCTCGGCGCCGGGGCTTTTGTCGATATTTCGGCGGTGGTGATCGGCGATGTCGAAATCGGCACCGACAGCTCGGTCTGGCCGCTGACCGTGATTCGCGGCGACATGCACCGCATCCGCATCGGCGCGCGCACCAGCGTGCAGGACGGCTGTGTGCTGCACATCACCCACGCCGGGCCGTTCAACCCGGACGGCTTCCCGTTGCTGATCGGCGACGATGTGACCGTCGCCCACAAAGTCATGCTGCATGGCTGCCGCGTCGGCAACCGGGTGTTGATCGGCATGGGCAGCATCGTGATGGATGGCGCCGTGGTGGAGGACGACGTGATCATCGGCGCCGGCAGCCTGGTGCCGCCGGGCAAGACCCTCGACAGTGGCTTTTTGTACGTGGGCAGCCCGGTCAAACAGGTCCGCGTGTTGACGGACAAGGAGCGCGCGTTTTTCACCTACAGCGCCGCCAACTACGTGAAGCTCAAGGACCTGCACCTGGCAGAGGGGTTCGACCAGTGAGCCTGCGTTACTCCACCGTACTGTTCGATCTCGACGGCACCCTCACCGACCCGCGCGAAGGCATCACGCGCTCGATTCAATATGCCCTTGGCAAACTGGGGATTGATGAGCCGGACCTGACCCGGCTTGAACACTTCATCGGCCCGCCGTTGCTGCAGGCGTTCATGCAGTTCTACGGCTTCGACGAAGCCAAGGCCTGGCAGGCGGTGAATTTCTACCGCGAGCGCTTCAAGGTCACCGGGCTGTATGAAAATCGCGTATTTGACGGCGTGATGCCGTTGCTGGAAGCGCTGAACCAGCAGGGACGCCAGCTTTACGTGGCCACCTCCAAACCGTGGGAATTTGCCCGGGAAATTGCGCGACACTTCGACTTTGCCAGGCACTTCAAGGTGATCTACGGCAGCGAGCTGGACGGCACGCGCACCGACAAGGTCGAGCTGATTGCGCACCTGATGCGCGAAGAAAGCCTGGACCCGGCGGCAACCCTGATGATCGGTGATCGCAAACATGACCTGATTGGCGCGCGCCGCAACGGGCTGGATTCGGCAGCGGTGGGGTATGGGTTCGGCAGTTTTGAAGAGCTGAATGCCGAGGCGCCGACCTGGCATTTCGAGACGCTGGATGAGATGCATCAGGGGTTTTTGCAGCGCTTTTGAGCCGCTATCGGGAGCAAGCCCCCTCTCACATTAGCCCGGCGCTCACAGGTCAAAATGTGGCAGGGGGCTTGCTCCCGATGAGGCCAGCACTGGCAACACCCTCCAACTGCCTGAACGCCGCCTTGCGCTGCGCCACCGGCAACCCACCCAGCCTCTCGACCGCCGCATAAAACTTCACCCAGTCCCCACCTTGCTGCCTGAACAACCCGGCAAACGCCGGCACCCACTGGTCATACAGGCCGAAGGGCAGCAACCGCGCGTTGTTCAGCGGCTGGTCGATCCACGCGTCATAACGCTTGTCGCCTGCCCATTGGCTGTCGCGCATCTGCCGATACTGGCTGCGCAAACGCTCGAACTCCGCCGCCTTGGCCCGGCGCATCGCATCGACGGCCAGGGGCTGTGTGTAGAGCGTTTCCAGGCGCGTGCGGGTGTCGAGAACCAACCGGATAAACTGGTCACGCTGCTGCGACGCCGCCTGGCTGAGCGGCGCCAGCCCTCTGGCGGCACGCCATTGGCGGGTGCCTTCCTGCTCGACGAAGGTGGCAAATGACTCGTTGAATTCGGTGTCGTCCTTCACATAGAAACGCTGGTGCGCCAGTTCATGGAAGATCAACGTGGCCAGGCGCTCGTCGCCCCAGCTCATCATCGAACTCATGATCGGGTCATTGAACCAGCCCAGGGTGGAATAGGCCTCGACGCCACCGATGGCGACATCCAGGCCCTGTTGCCGCAACAACGCCGCCTCGCCGCGCGCCGCGCCCTGGTTGTAGTAGCCGCGATAGGCCACGCACCCGGCGATAGGGAAGCAATGGTTCTGCGGTGACAGGGAAAATTCCTGCGTGGCGAAGACATTCCACACCACATACGGTCGGTGGATGTCGGCGTACAGCCGGTAACTCTGATTGTCCGGCAGGTGCAGGTGCTCGCTGGCAAATGTGCGCGCTTTCTGGGATTGAGCGAGGTGGTCACGCAAGACCTGGGGTCGGGACGGGTCGGCAATCACGGCGGCCACCGGCTCCCGTGCGCGCAGCAATTGCCACTGGCCGTCGGCCAATTGGCTGTAATAACCAACGCTGGAGCAACCACCGAGCAATACGAGCAGCACTGCGGGAAATAAACGCCTGACCATGCGGTGGCTGCTCCTGGAAGTGGGGCCGCCAGACTATCGCGCTTGAAGGTGATTTTTCCACGCGATGACGTGTTTATACTCAAACTTCGTCCCGCGTTGAGTTCCTGCCATGCGCCAGCTTCTGATTCCCGCCGCCGCCCTGTTGCTCAGCGCCTGCGCGTTGACGCCCTTGCCGGCCGTCGACCCGCAGCAGGCCTGGGTCGATTTCACCACGCCCACGCCCGGCGCCAAACTGGTGATGGCGGAGCGTCTGGACGGGGAGAAACTCAATGACGGTCGCTTTTTCCAAATGCCCCCCGGCCCTCACGAGCTGATGGTGCGCTTTGATTTTGAAGTGCCCGCCGGTGGCGGATTGGGCGGCCTCAGCCAGATGATGTACCGCACGTGTTTCATAACGCTGCAGTACGACCACTTCCAGGCCGGCCAGCGCTACGTGCTGGAAGGGCGCTCGCTGGCGTTCACGCCAAACATCCGCCTGTATGACCCGGCACGTCAGTTGCTGGCCGAAGAGCGCAGCGTGAACTGCCTCTGATCAGTCGTTGTTTTTCTGATAGAGGATGCGCTTGGTGCCGTTTTCGCACGAACCGACAATCATGGCGCTGTCGTGATTCCTGGCTTCTTCGGCAGTGATGATTTCCAGGGTGTAGGACGGAATCGCCTTGGCCTGGATATTCACTTCGATCTCTTTTCTAAGCTCTTCACAATCTTTTGGTGCGGCCACAGCCGACGTGGCCAACGCACCGCAGATGATTGCCAAGGCAAAACGTTTCATGTGTGTAGCTCCCTGAATGCATGCGCACGGGTGTGCGCCTAGGCTGCATATGGCTATAGGACCACATTTGCGAAACGGGAGTTCTGATTTAACGCACAACTGAACGTGTGGAAAAAATGAGGGAGGGCTTGCCCCTCCCACATTGAAGCGGCTGCATCAGTTAACGAGCGTGCCGTCCAGGGTAATGGTGGCGTTCAACAGCTTCGACACCGGGCACCCTTCCTTGGCCTTCTTGCTCAGCTCATCAAACTGCGCCTGGCTGGCGCCGGGGATTTTGGCCTTCAGCACCAAGTGCACCGCAGTAATGGCGAAGCCGCCTTCAACCTGATCCAGGGTCACTTCTGCCTGGGTGTCGATGCTGTCAGCCTTGAGGCCGGCGTCGCCAAGAATCATGGAAAACGCCATGGAGAAACAGCCGGCGTGGGCGGCACCGATCAGTTCTTCAGGGTTGGTGCCCTTGCCGCCTTCGAAACGGGCCTTGAAGCCGTAGGGCGCTTCGCGAAGTACGCCGGTTTCCGTGGAGATGGAACCCAGGCCAGTCTTCAGATCACCTTCCCAATGCGCGGATGCTTTTTTAACGATACTCATAGCGGTCTCCTCGAACGGTGGTTTTACGTCGTCAAGGATTCTGAGGTTAGACGGCGCGGCAAAGTTCATCTTGTCGGAAAAACCTAGCGAATTAGTAGGAAATTTCCTAGCCTGCTATTGAATCTCGGGTATATGCCCTCATTTCACAGAGCATGCACATGAAGCGGCAGGTTTGGTTCGTCTTGAAAGCCTGCGCCCCTATTGGAGAAGCAGGCTTATGAAATCGCTGTCCGACGTAAAGTTTTCGACCCTCGACCTGGTACCCGTGCGCGCCGATGGCAGCCCGGCGCAGTCGCTGCGCAATTCGCTGGACTTGGCCCAGCACGTGGAAAAATTCGGCTACAACCGTTTCTGGGTGGCCGAGCACCACAACATGGACGGCATCGCCAGCTCGGCCACCTCGGTATTGCTCGGCTACCTGGCCGGGGGCACCTCGACCATCCGCGTCGGCTCCGGCGGCGTGATGCTGCCCAACCACGCACCGCTGGTGATCGCCGAACAGTTCGGCACCCTCGAAAGCCTCTACCCTGGCCGCATCGATCTGGGCCTGGGCCGCGCGCCCGGCTCCGACCAGATGACCGCCCGCGCCCTGCGCCGTGAGCGCTCCGGCAGTGCGGATGACTTCCCGCAGGACGTGGCCGAACTGATGGCCTACCTCGGCCCACGCACCCCCGATCAGCGCGTGATCGCCGTGCCCGGCACCGGCACCCATGTGCCGGTATGGCTGCTTGGTTCAAGCCTGTTCAGCGCACAACTGGCCGGTGAGCGCGGTTTGCCCTACGCCTTCGCCTCCCATTTCGCACCGCGCCTGATGCACGAGGCGGTGCGCGTCTACCGCAATCACTTCCAGCCTTCAGCCGTGCTGGACAAGCCCTACGTGATGCTCGGCATTCCGCTGGTGGCTGCTGACACCGACGAACAGGCCGAGTACCTGGCCACCTCGATGTATCAACGCATCCTCGCGTTGATGCGCGGGCAGAGCCTGGTGCAGCGCGCACCGGTAAACACCATGGATGGCCTGTGGCTGCCCCACGAAAAAGACGCGGTCGGCAGCTTCCTCGGCCTGGCCATGGTCGGCGGCCCGGCGAAAATCCGCGCCAGGCTGGAGGTGCTGATCGAGCAGACCGGCGCCGACGAGCTGATCTTCACCAGCGACCTGTACGAGCATGCCGATCGGATTCATTCCTTCGAGCTGCTGGCGCAAGTGATGAAGGGCTGAACCTCAGGCATAAAAAAACCGACGCACCTGCGTCGGTTTTTTATGTCTGGAGCACGGGATTAACCGCGCTTGTAGACGATTTCCTTGGTGCCGCCTTCACAGCTGCCAATCACTTTGGCATCGGCCGCTGCGCCTTTCTCGACGACATCCAGCGAGTAATGCTGAACGCCTTTAGCGTCAAGCTTCGCTGCGAGTTCGCTTTTCAGCTCATCACAAGGCTTGCCCGCCGCCAGAGCTGTGCCTGCAATGCTCAACAAACCTACTGCCAACAGAAACTTTTTCATCCGTTACTTCCTTGCGCTGATCAAATTGAGCGTGCCGACGCCTATGGCGTCGGCACCCAATGTGTGTAGCGCAGGTTATGGCAATCGGCCAGCGAGCAAAGTTCAACTCACCCGATTAACTACTGGCAATACGGAATCCCACCTTGAGGGTGACCTGATAATGGGCAACCTTGCCGTTCTCGATATGACCACGGGTTTCAGTCACCTCGAACCACTCCAAGTGCGTCAGGCTTTTGCTGGCTTCAGCCAATGCGTTGTTGATCGCATCTTCAATGCTGGTGGTGGACGAACCCACCAGTTCGACTTTCTTGTAGGTGTGATTACTCATGGCGTTTCTCCTAAAGGTCGTCAATCAAGACTAGCAGTGAATGTTCTTACTGCTTCAGGCGACCATTCGCAGGAGAAAGTTCAGAATTACTGCACTTTCTGAAACGGGCGCAGTCGGTATCTACACACGCCACTCAATCACTTTCAGGAGAGTTCACATGGCCAACACTTCTTTACGCAAAGCGTCGCTGGAAAGCATGGAAGCCGAGATTTCGAGCCTGCTCAAATCCCTTGAGAGCCTCAAGGATGACGCGTCCGATGAGTCGCGCAAAACACTGAAGGCCTTGAAAAGCAATGCCGAGAACGCCCTCAAGCACTCTCGCCACCTGATCACCGATGCCTACGAAGAAAGCAAGGTCAAACTGCGCGAAACCGGCGTTGCTACCCGTGACTACGCACAAGAGCACCCATGGACTACTGCCGGTGTTGCCGTCGGTGCACTGGGCCTGCTGGCAGCCTACCTGCTGTGCAAACGCGGTGACTAATACGTGGTCTGGCGCGCCAGCTCAGCCTTGAGCCACTGCGCCAATTGCCCTGCGCGCCCGTCTGCGGCGCGCTTGGGCAGCCACAACGCCAGGTGCGCCGGGGTTTCACTGAAACCCCATGGCGCCACCAGCCGACCCGCACGCAGGTCCTCTGCCACCAGCGGCTGCGGTGCAATCGCCACCCCAAGTCCCGCCACTGCTGCTTCCAGCAAATAATACAAATGCTCAAACCCCTGGCCGAGTTTCAACGTGCCGGGCTCGATGCCGTGTGGCTGCGCCCAACTGGGCCAGGCTTGCGGGCGCGAGGTGGTGTGCAACAGCGGTTCGCCACACAAGGCAGAAGCCGGGGCCTGGCGCAGTCTTTCGTAACCGGCGAAACGCGGGCTCATGACCGGCCCGATGCGTTCGCTGGCCAGCTCGAACACCTGCATGTCGGCCGGCCATGGTGGTTCGGCAAACACCAGCAGGGCGTCGAGACCCGGTCGACGCGGATCGAGATCGCCATCACCCGCCGAGAGGTGCAGACGCAGGTCTGGCAGATCGGCATTCAAGCGGCCCAGGCGCGGGATCAGCCAGCGCGCGAGCAAGCTGCCCGAACAACCCAGCACGAAGGGTGCGTCGGCGCTGTGGCGGGTCAATTCGTTGCACACATCCCTGAGCCGTTCGAAGGCCTCGGCACTCACATCACGCAGCCGTACGCCTGCATCTGTGAGTTTAAGGCCACGACCTTCCTTGACGAACAGGCTGACGCCCAGGTGTTCTTCGAGCACTTTGAGCTGGCGACTCACCGCACCGTGGGTCACATGCAGCTGCTCGGCTGCCTGGCTGACGCTGTTTAGCCGCGCTGCGGCTTCAAACGCGCGCAAGGCATTGAGCGGTGGGAGGTCTCGGCTCATCTGTGAGTTTTCCTGACAGGTTGCGGCGATCTTATCGGTTTTCAGCCTGGAGCGTGAGGGGTAGAGTGGACCTCATTGCATCTCTCACCCCCTATTCCCTGGAGCGTCCCATGATTGAGTCCCAGACCGACCTGCGCAACGGCCCGGACCTTAACGGCCTGTTTGGCGGCTTTGGCGGCCGCTACGTTGCAGAAACCCTGATGCCGTTGATCCTCGACCTGGCCCGCGAATACGAAGCGGCCAAGATCGATCCGGCTTTCAATAAGGAACTGGCCTACTTCCAGCGCGACTACGTCGGACGCCCGAGCCCGCTGTACTTCGCCGAACGCCTGACCGAATTCTGCGGCGGCGCCAAGATCTACCTCAAGCGCGAAGAGCTCAACCACACCGGCGCGCACAAGATCAACAACTGCATCGGCCAGATTCTGCTGGCGCGGCGCATGGGCAAAAAACGCATCATCGCCGAGACCGGCGCCGGCATGCACGGCGTGGCCACCGCCACCGTGGCGGCGCGCTTCGGCCTGCAATGCGTGATCTATATGGGCACCACCGACATCGAGCGCCAACAGGCCAACGTGTTCCGCATGAAATTGCTGGGCGCTGAAGTCATCCCCGTGGTGGCCGGCACCGGCACGCTGAAGGACGCGATGAACGAAGCGCTGCGCGACTGGGTGACCAATGTCGACGACACCTTTTACCTGATCGGCACCGTGGCCGGCCCGCACCCTTACCCTGCCATGGTGCGTGACTTCCAGGCCGTGATCGGCAAGGAAACCCGCGACCAGATGCAAGCCCAGGAAGGCCGCCTGCCGGACAGCCTGGTGGCGTGCATCGGCGGCGGTTCGAACGCGATGGGCCTGTTCCACCCGTTCCTGGATGACAAGAGCGTGGACATCATCGGCGTCGAAGCGGCCGGCCACGGCATCGAGACCGGCAAACACGCCGCCAGCCTCAACGGCGGCGTACCAGGCGTACTGCACGGTAACCGCACCTTCCTGCTGCAGGACGACGATGGTCAGATCATCGACGCCCACTCGATTTCCGCAGGCCTGGACTACCCCGGCATCGGCCCGGAACACGCGTGGTTGCATGACATCGGCCGCGTCCAGTACACCTCGGTGACCGACGACGAAGCCCTCGAGGCGTTCCACAAATGCTGCCGCCTGGAAGGGATTATTCCTGCGCTGGAAAGCGCCCATGCCCTGGCCGAAGTGTTCAAGCGCGCACCGAACCTGCCCAAGGATCACCTGATGGTCATCAACCTGTCGGGCCGTGGCGACAAGGACATGCAGACCGTGATGCACCACATGGGACATGCTCAACCAGAGCATGCCAAGCAGGAGACACACTGATGAGCCGCCTGCAAACCCGCTTTGCGCAGTTGAAAGAACAAAACCGCGCCGCCCTGGTGACCTTCGTCACCGCCGGCGACCCGGGGTATGACGCTTCGCTGGCGATCCTCAAAGGCCTGCCTGCGGCCGGCGCCGATGTGATCGAGCTGGGCATGCCCTTCACCGACCCGATGGCCGACGGCCCGGCGATCCAGCTGGCGAACATCCGCGCGCTGGAAGCCAAACAGAACCTGGCGAAAACCCTGCAGATGGTGCGCGAGTTCCGCAAGGACAATAACGACACGCCGCTGGTGTTGATGGGTTACTTCAACCCGATCCACAAATACGGCGTGCCGACGTTCATCAGCGACGCCAAGGACGCCGGAGTCGATGGCCTGATCGTGGTCGACATGCCGCCCGAGCATAACGCTGAGCTGTGCGACCCGGCCCAGGCCGCCGGCATCGACTTTATCCGCCTGACCACGCCGACCACCGACGATGTGCGTCTGCCTACCGTGCTCAACGGCAGTTCCGGCTTTGTGTACTACGTGTCGGTGGCCGGTGTGACCGGTGCCGGCGCCGCCACCCTGGAACACGTCGAAGAAGCCGTGACGCGCCTGCGCCGCCATACCGACCTGCCGATCAGCATCGGTTTTGGTATCCGCACGCCGGAACAGGCCGCTGCCATCGCTCGCCTGGCGGACGGTGTCGTGGTGGGCTCGGCATTGATCGACCACATCGCCAACGCCAGCAGCCACGAGCACGCTATCGATGGGGTATTGAGCCATTGCGCGGCGCTGGCCGAAGGCGTGCGTAACGCGCGTAAGTAAGCGTCCCGTCAGCGCTAGGTAAAGTTCCTGATACAGAGGAATCAACCGGCGCGGGCACGGCCTAAACAGCAAGACCCAGGGATTTCGAACCTCGTTCGAAATCCCTTTTTTGTGTGTGCCCTGAGGAATCCCCGATGAAAATGCCCAAATCCGTGATTGCAGGTCTCGGCGTGCTGGTACTCGGCGCCAGCGCCTTGGTGCACGCCGCGCCGCCCGACCCGCGCGGCGAAGGCCCGGGTCGTGACGGCCCGCCGGGGCCCCATGAGCAACGTGGCCCGCAGGACGACCGCCGAGGCGGCCCACCCCGGGATTTCGGCCCGGTGCGCCAGATCATCCACGACCACCACGACCAGTTCGCACGCGGCGCGCCACCGCCACCGGACGTGCGCCTGGAACGCGGCCGACCATTGCCCCCCGGCTACTACGGCGAGCGCCTCGGCCCCCGCGAACTGGAGCGCCTGCCGCGCTACGACGGTTACGAATGGCGCCGCTCCGGCCCGGACGTGGTGTTGATTGCAGTGGGCACCGGCATCGTCTACGAGATCCTTGCCAACGTACTTAACTAAGCAGGTTTTTTGTGGCGAGCGGGCTTGCTTGTGGCGAGCAGGCTTGTCCTGCGTTGGGCTGCGCAGCAGCCCCAAAACCAGACGCTGAGTCGTATCAGGTACACCGCGTTTTGCCTGATTGGGGGCGCTTCGCACCCCAACGCGGGGCAAGCCCGCTCGCCACAAGCAAGCCCGCTCGCCACAACACAAAAAGCCTGCTAGCCACAGAAGCCCGCCCGCCACCACAGGCGGGTCAGGGTTTACAACTCGATCCGCTCGACCTTGCCCACCAGCAGCACGTAGGACAACGCGCCAAGCAGCGCCAGCACGGCGATGTAGGTTATTGCCGGCGCAAACGAGTCGCCGCTGGCCAGAAAGCCGATCACGATTGGCGTGGCAATCGCCGACAGGTTACCGATGAAGTTGAACACCCCGCCCGTCAATCCCAGCAAACGCGCGGGGGCCAGGGTCGACACCAGCGACCAGGTGATCGATGCCAGGCCATTGCCGAAGAACGCCAGCGCCAGGAAGGCAATCACCCACGCCGTCGAGTCCACGTAGTTGGCGCCGATTATCGCAGTGGAAATCAGTAGCCCGCTGATGATCGGCAACTTGCGTGCAAAGCCCACCGACGCTCCCCGGCGGATCAGCCAGTCGGAAAAGATCCCGGAACACAGCACACCGACAAACGCCGCGAGAAAGGGCAGCGAGGCCAGCAGGCCGGACTTGATGAAATCCATGCCACGGTATTTCACCAGGTAAGTGGGGAACCACGTCAGGAAAAACCACAGCGTGGAGTTCAGGCAGAACTGGCCCAGGTAGATGCCCCAGAGTTTGCGCTTGCTCAGCACAATGCCCAGGTCGACCCAACTGAACGGCGCCTTTTTGGTCTGCGCCTGCATGTCCACCAGGCCGCCGCCGTCGCGGATCAGTTGAATTTCCGCCGCATTGGCGCCTTTGAAATCCTTCGGCTCGCGGTACACCGCGTACCAGATCAGCGCCCACAGGATGCCCACGCCGCCCGTGGCGACAAACACCATGTGCCAGCCGAACCGGTGTTGCAGCCAGGCCAGCACCGGCGTCAGAAACGCCAGCCCGACGAACTGCCCCGAGGTATAAAAGCCAATCGCCGTGGCACGTTCGCGCTCGGGAAACCAGGTGGTCACCACACGGCTGTTGATCGGATAGGCCGGGGCCTCCAGTGCGCCGACCGCCATGCGCAACACAAACAGCGCGATAAAGCTGGCGGCAAAGCCCAGCATCACCGTGGCAATCGACCACAACAGCAAGGCGGCGGTGTAGAGGATGCGCGGTGGCACCCGGTCGACCAGCCAGCCGCCGGGAATCTGCATGGCCGCGTAGGTCCAGCCGAACGCGGAGAAGATCAGCCCGACATGCACCGGGTCGATCCCCAGGTCGCTGGTCAAAGCTGGCGCGGCAATCGACAGGTTGCTGCGGTCCAGGTAGTTGATCACCACGGTGATGAACAGCAGCAGGCCGATGAAGTAGCGCTTTCGGCTAGGCGTGACGAGAGAAGCCTGTCCGGTGTGGGATTCAGGTTGCATGGGGAGTGCCTCTTTTTATGTTTATTGAGGACTGGGTGGGAGGGGGCTGGCTCCCGATAGCGGTGAATCAGCCACTGAAAATGTCGACTGACACCCAGCTATCGGGAGCAGGCCCCCTCCCACCTGTTTAACCGCATTCTTTCAGTCAGAGCGTGCTTACCACTCGGCAAAGCTGCCGTCGGCATGGCGCCAGATCGGGTTGCGCCAGCGATGGCCGATGGCCGCGCGTTCGATCACGTATTCCTCGTTGATCTCGATGCCCAGGCCCGGGCCGTTGGGGATCTTCACAAAGCCCTGGTCATAGTCGAACACGCCCGGGTCGCGCACGTAGTCGAGCAGGTCGTTGCTCTCGTTGTAGTGAATGCCCAGGCTTTGTTCCTGGATAAACGCGTTGTAGCAGACCGCGTCCAGTTGCAGGCAGGCCGCCAGGGCAATCGGGCCCAGCGGACAGTGCAGAGCCAGCGCCACGTCGTAGGCTTCGGCCATGTTGGCGATCTTGCGCGTCTCGGTGATGCCGCCCGCGTGGGAGGCATCCGGCTGGATGATGTCGACGTAGCCCTCGCTGAGCACGCGCTTGAAGTCCCAGCGCGAGAACAGGCGCTCGCCCAGGGCAATCGGCGTGCTGGTCAGCGGCGCCAGCTCTTTCAGCGCTTCATAGTTTTCGCTGAGCACCGGCTCTTCGATAAACATCAGCTTGTACGGGTCCAGCTCCTTCATCAGCACCTTGGCCATCGGCTTGTGCACGCGGCCATGGAAGTCGACGCCGATGCCCACGTTGGGGCCGACTGCATCACGCACGGCCGCCACGTTGGCCAGGGCCAGGTCGACTTTGTCGAAGCTGTCGACGAACTGCAGTTCTTCGGTGCCGTTCATTTTCACGGCGGTAAAGCCACGGGCCACGGCCTCTTTGGCGGCACGCGCGGTGTCAGCCGGACGGTCGCCGCCGATCCACGAATACACGCGAATCTTGTCGCGCACCTGCCCGCCGAGCAGGTCGCTCACAGACACGCCGAGGGCCTTGCCCTTGATGTCCCACAGCGCCTGGTCGATACCGGCCAGGGCACTCATGTGCACGGCACCGCCACGGTAGAAGCCGCCGCGATAGAGCACGGTCCAGATGTCTTCGATATTGCGTGGGTCTTTGCCGATCAGGTAGTCGGACAGTTCTTCAACGGCAGCCGCCACCGTGTGGGCGCGGCCCTCGACCACCGGCTCACCCCAGCCGGTCACACCCTGGTCGGTCTCGACCTTGAGGAAGCACCAGCGCGGCGGGACGATAAAGGTCGTCAGTTTGGTGATTTTCATCTGTTATCTCTCTTATCGATGCGGCGCCTGCGGGCGCGGAACTTGATATCAGCTCAGGGCTTTCCAGGCGGCGACATACGCCTGGGCGCGGCTCGCGACCTGATCCACTGTCATACCCGGTTTGAACAACCCGGAACCCAACCCGAAACCCTTGGCGCCGGCGTCGCTGAACACCTGCATGTTGTCCGGGGTGATGCCGCCCACCGGCAGCAGCAGGGTGCCCGCCGGCAATACCGCGAGCCACGCCTTGATCACCGCCGGGCCCATTTGCTCGGACGGAAACAGCTTCAGCACATCGGCGCCTTCGGCCAATGCCGCGAACGCTTCGGTGGGCGTCGCCACACCCGGCGACAGGTACAGGCCGGCCGCTTTTGCCGCACGCAGTACCTTGGCATCGCTGTGGGGCATGACGATCACCTGGCCGCCGGCCGCCTTGACCTGCTCGACCTGTTCCGGCGTCAACACCGTGCCGGCACCGATCAGGCAATCGGCGGGCAAGGTGTCGCGCAGGGTGCGGATGCTGGTGTAGGGGTCGGGCGAATTGAGCGGCACTTCGATCACGCGAAAACCGGCGTCGTACAACACCAGTCCGATGGCCAGGGCTTCGTCCGGGCGTACGCCGCGCAGGATCGCGATCAAACCGTTTTGTGCCAGTGCGTGCTTGAGCATGTCAGGCCTCCGTTGCTGGTTGAGTGAGCCCGGCCGCCACGGCCAATTGCCACAGGCCGCGCTCGGTGGCTTCCTGCGCCAGGCTGACATGGGCGAAGCCGCAAAGGGCGAGGGCGCGTTGATAGCGGGTGCAAAGAGCAGCGGCGCCGACCAGGATGATCGGCTGGTGTTTTGCGCTGCCTGGCAGGCCGGCGAGTTCATGGCCGATCATCAGGCCGGAAAGATAATCCGCTTGTTGCTCGGCCGAGAGTTCGGCGGTGAGGCCCAGGGTACGGGCGCTGAACAGGGTGGACAGCAAACCGCGCTGGCCATCGGCCGACAGCGCCACGTGTACGCCTCGGTCAAAGGCTTGGGCCTGGAACTGCTCACAGGGCTGTTGGGTACGCCCCAGAATGCTGTGTTTGCTCAATATCGCGAACAGCTCACCGGTCATGAAAGTGTCGAAATGGGTGATGCGGCCATCGACCACCTTGACCCATTTGCAATGGCTGCCGGGCAGGCCGATCAATACGTCAGCGCCCGCCGGCAGGCTTTGCAGCACGCCCAGCACCTGGGTTTCTTCGCCGCGCATCACATTGGGCAAGCCGTCCGGCTCGATCACACCGGGCACGATGTGCACCTCCACACCGCGCAGGCTGCGCACCCGGTGCAAGGCCTGGCCCAGGCTGGAGACGTCGACGGGTGTAGCGCGATAGGCCGCTTCGCTCCAGCCCTGGGCGCTGCCGACCATGCCGCAGGCGATCACCGGCAGATGGGGCGCAGCGTCGAGCCAGTCGCCACAGGCCGCGTCAAAGGCCAGCTCGAAGCCATCGGTGCAGCGCACACCGGCGATAGCGCGGGCCTCGGTGGGCAAATGCATGATGCCCGACGCCAGCGCGCGCTGTTCCAGCACCACGCCTGCGGGGCCGAGTTTGTAAGCACGAAGGGAGCTGGTCCCCCAATCGAGCGCGATCAATTGCGCCTGCATCGCTTCACCTGAGTGTTCTGAGCGGATGGGCGAATATAAACCCAAGGCGGCGCGAATCTCAATATATAAATATCTGTCCCATATATAGGGAATCAACGGCTATTTATTTAAATGCGCTCAGGTTCAGCTCCCGCATCGCCCCCATCCAGATCGCGTAGTCGGTGTGGTCCTTGAGGTCGTCACCGGTGTCCGGATGCAGGAACACCACCAGGCCATTGCGATGGATCACCAGCCAGGGCAGCACCACACCGATGTATTCGACGTCGAACGCCAGCTGACAGCTCCAGTCCGGGTGCGGGCCCACCGGCCGTTGGTGCATGCGCCCCATGCGCAGCGGGAACAGTGCGGCGGCGTCTTCACACAACGTGCGGGCCTGATCGAGGGTGTCGGCGTCGAAGTAGATATGGGCGTGATAGCCCTTGATGCGTTGCATGGCGGCCTCCGCAGCGGATGTGCGCCAAATGCTAGACGGCAATCGAGGGCAGGGCCAGTCCGGTCAGCGATTGCGCGCTGCTGGCCTGCTCCGCCAGCAACCAGTCGACAAATCGCTCGACCAGTTGCCCGCGTCGTTTACGTTGTGGCTGCACCACGTAGTAGCCGAAGCGCGAGATCACCGTGTCGCTGATCGGCCGGCACAGCCAGTTCTGCTCGAGCAGGTTATCCACCAGGTGCCGCCAGCCGATGGCCACGCCCTGGCCGGCAATCGCCGCCTGGATCAGCAGGGTGTAGTTGTCGAAACGCAACTGGCCGGGCGTGGGCGCTACGGCGATCCCCAGCTCGCGGAACACGCCAGCCCAATTGAACCATTGGCTGTTGGTCTCCTGACGCAGGTGCAGCAGCGGGTACTCGGGCAAGGTCTGCACGCTCAGTGGCCGGGCCTGATCCTTGAGCCACTGGGGGCTGCACACCGGGAATACTTCCTCGTTGAATAGCCACAGGCTGTCGCCCTGCTTGAAGCGGCCGTCGCCAAACAGCACCGCCACGTCGATGTCGCTGCGCAGGCTGGCGTGGTTGCGTTCGCTGGTCACCAGGCTCACGTCCACCTGCGGGTAGGCCTCATGAAAACGGTGCAGGCGCGGCATCAGCCAGTAGGCGGCGAAGGCAAAGTCGGTGGCCACCTGCAGCACTTCGTGCTGGTCCTGCTGGGTGATCGCGCTGAGGCCCTGATTGATGCCCTGCAAGCCGCCCTGCACATGCTCGAACAACAGCGCGCCGGCGTCAGTCAGTTCAATGCCGCGGTAGATGCGATCAAACAGGCGGATCGCCAGCTGTTCTTCGAGGCGTTTGATCTGCTGGCTGATCGCCGGTTGGGTGGCGCCCAGCTCCATCGCCGCCGCCGTAAAGCTGCGGTGGCGCGCAGCGGCTTCGAAGGCGCGCAGCAGGTCGAGGGACAGGTCGCCGAGGGCTTCATACATAAGCTGTGCTTATCCTAGACATTGCTTTTCATGGGCTTTACCCCACTTTTCCTGGGCTGCATGCTCACTGGCATAAACACCGCCTATGGAATGCCGATAGATCATGAAGCGCAAGAACATTCTTTTCATCATGGCCGATCAAATGGCCGCGCCGATGCTGCCGTTCTACGGACCTTCCCCAATCAAGCTGCCCAACCTGAGCCGTCTTGCCGCCCAGGGCGTGGTGTTCGACGCCGCCTATTGCAACAGCCCGCTGTGCGCACCGTCGCGCTTCACGCTGGTCAGCGGCCAGCTGCCGAGCAAGATCGGCGCCTACGACAACGCGGCGGACTTTCCCGCCGATGTGCCGACCTACGCCCACTACCTGCGCCGCCTGGGCTACCGCACCGCGCTGTCGGGCAAGATGCACTTTTGCGGCCCCGACCAGTTACACGGTTTTGAAGAACGCCTGACCAGCGATATCTACCCCGCCGATTACGGCTGGGCAGTGAACTGGGACGAACCGGATGTGCGCCCCAGCTGGTTTCACAACATGTCATCGGTGCTGCAGGCCGGCCCGTGCGTGCGCACCAACCAGCTGGATTTCGACGAGGAGGTGGTGTTCAAGGCCCAGCAGTACCTGTTCGACCACATTCGCGAGGACGGCGACCGGCCGTTCTGCCTCACCGTGTCGATGACCCACCCTCACGACCCGTACACCATTCCCAAACCGTTCTGGGACCTCTACGACGACAGCGACATCCCGTTGCCCGTGACGCCTGCGCAGAGCGACCTCGACCCGCATTCCCAACGGCTGCTCAAGGTGTATGACCTGTGGGACAAGCCGCTGCCGGTCGACAAGATCCGCGATGCGCGCCGCGCCTACTTCGGCGCCTGCAGCTACATTGACAGCAACGTCGGCAAGCTCCTGCAAACCCTGGAAGACACCGGCCTGGCCGACGACACGATCATCATCTTTTCGGGCGATCACGGCGACATGCTCGGCGAGCGCGGCCTCTGGTACAAAATGCACTGGTTTGAAATGGCTGCCCGCGTGCCGTTGCTGGTGAGTGCGCCAGGGCAGTTCGCCGCCGGCCGCGTCACGTCGGCCGTGTCCACCGCCGACCTGCTGCCCACCCTGGTGGAACTGGCCGGCGGCGCACTCGACCCGCGCCTGCCGCTGGACGGCCGCTCGCTGGTGTCGCACTTGCAAGGGCAGGGCGGGCACGACGAAGTGTTTGGCGAATACATGGCCGAAGGCACCATCAGCCCCTTGATGATGATTCGCCGGGGCGCCTGGAAATTCATCTACAGCGAAGACGATCCGTGTCTGCTGTTCGATGTGCACAACGACCCGCACGAGCGGGAAGACCTCAGCCAGTCACCGGAACACCGGCCGCTGTTCGAGGCGTTTTTGACAGAGGCGCGGGCCAAATGGGACATCCCGGCGATCCACCAGCAGGTGCTCGCCAGCCAACGCCGTCGTCGCCTGGTGTTCGAGGCACTGACCCAGGGCACGCTCAAGAGCTGGGACCACCAGCCGCTGGTGGACGCCAGCCAGCAATACATGCGCAACCACATCGACCTCGACGATCTGGAGCGCAAGGCACGTTATCCACAACCCTGCCAGAACCAATAAACAGACAGAGGGAAGGTCATGCAAAAGTTGACGGTGATACTGAGCATTCTGGCGCTGGCCAGCGCCAATGCGTACGCAGACACACGTTGCGAAACGGTAAAAATGGCTGACCCGGGCTGGAGCGACATTGCCGCAACCAACGCCATTACCGGTTTCTTGCTGACGGGCATGGGCTACACACCCAAGGTCGACACCCTGGCGGTGCCGATTACTTTTGGCGGGCTCAAGGACGGCAAAGTGGATGTGTTCCTCGGCAACTGGATGCCGGCGCAGCAAGGCTTTTACGACAAGTTCGTGGCCAATGGCGATGTGGTGCAACTGGCGAAGAACCTCGACGGCACCGAGTTCACACTGGCCGTGCCGGATTATGTGTGGGATGCGGGGGTGCATGATTTTGCCGACCTGAACACATTCGCCGACAAGTTCGACAAGAAGATTTACGGCATCGGCTCCGGCGCGCCGGCCAATATCTCGCTGCAGGAGATCATCAAGAAGAACGACTTCAACCTGGGCCAGTGGAAACTGATCGAGTCGAGCGAACAGGCGATGCTCGCCGAAGTGTCGCGGGCGGTGAAGAAGCAGCGCTTCGTCACCTTCCTTGGCTGGACGCCGCACCCGATGAACGTGCAGTTGAAGATGCATTACCTCAAGGGCGGCGAGCAGTACTTTGGCGATACCGGCAGCGTCTACACCCTGACCCGCAAGGGTTATGCGCAGGCCTGCCCGAACGTGGGGAAACTGCTGACCAACCTGAGTTTTACCCAGGACATGGAGAACAGCATCATGGCGCAGGTGGCCAACGACAAGGTCAGCAACGCCGAGGCCGCGAAGACGTGGATCAAGGCCAACCCTGCGGTGCTCGACAAGTGGCTTGATGGGGTGAAGACCGTGGATGGCAAGGACGCATTGGCGGCAGTCAAAGCCCAGCTCTAAAGCCCCACCGCTGCCCTTTGTGGGAATGGGCCAGCTCCCACACAAGCCAGCTCCCACAGGGGCGTGTGGGTGCTGATAATCTTGAGTCAAATCTTTCAAGCCGAGTTACAGATGCCCCGGCCCACTCGCTACACACTCTTTCCCTTCCTCGCCTGGCTGGCGAATCAAACCCGCGCGAGCGTCGGACGGGACGCACTGGTCGGTCTCAGCGGCGCCGTACTTGCCCTGCCACAGTCGATTGCCTACGCGCTGATCGCCGGCCTGCCCCCCGAATACGGCCTGTACGCAGCCATCATCCCGGTGCTGATCGCCTGCCTGTGGGGTTCGTCCTGGCACCTGATCTGCGGGCCTACGGCGGCGATTTCCATCGTCCTCTACGCCAGCGTCAGCCCATTGGCCGTGCCGGGCTCGCGGGACTACATCAGCCTGATCCTGCTGCTGACGTTCCTGGCTGGCGTGTTCCAGTGGCTGCTCGGCCTGCTGCGCTTCGGTGCGCTGGTGAATTTCGTCTCGCACTCCGTGGTACTCGGCTTCACCCTCGGCGCCGCCGTGGTCATCGCATTGGGGCAGTTGCCCAACCTGCTGGGGCTTGAACTGCCGAGCCAGACCACCGCCCTCAACAGCCTGCTGGCACTGATCGAACATCGCGGCGAGTGGGACCACGCCTCGCTCATCCTGGGCCTCGGCACCTTGCTGCTGGGCGCGTTGCTCAAGTACCGGGTGCCGCGCTGGCCGACGCTGTTGATCGCCCTGACCCTGAGCAGCCTGGCCGCGTGGCTGTGGCCGGCGATGTTCGGGCACGTAGCGCGGGTGAGTGGGTTTGTCGGCAAGCTGCCGCCGTTCAGCCCGTTGCCGATGGACCTGGACGTGATTCTGCGCCTGCTGCCCGGCGCCGTGGCGGTGGGCATGCTGGGGCTGGTGACCAGCCTGTCGATTGCGCGCGCCTTGTCGGCGCGCTCGCAGCAATTGCTCGATGCCAACCAGGAAGTTCGTGCGCAGGGTTTATCCAATATGGTCGGCGGATTTTTTTCCGGCTATTTGTCGGCCGGTTCCTTCACGCGCTCGGGCCTCAACCTTGAGGCGGGCGCCTGCTCACCACTGGCCGGGGTATTTTCGGCGCTGTGGGTGGCGTTGTTCGCGTTGTTTGGCGCGGCGTTGATCGCCCGGATCCCGATCCCGAGCATGGCGGCGAGCATTCTGCTGATTTGCTGGGGCCTGGTGGACCGTCGCGCTATTGGCGCGTTGTTCCGGGTCAGTCGCGCGGAATTCGTGGTGATGAGCCTGACGCTGTTGGCGACTTTGCTGCTGGAGTTGCAGACGGCAATTTATGCGGGGGTGCTGGCCTCGCTGTTTTTCTACCTCAAGCGCACGTCACAACCCAGCGTCCAGCACTGGCGCGACGGTGAAGATGATGTGCTGCGGGTGGGCGGCTCGATCTTTTTTGGCGCCAGCCATTACCTGCAGGTGCGCCTGCAACGACTCGCGGGGAAACGGGTGGTGATCGAGGCGCAACAGATCAATTTCATCGACTATTCGGGGGTGGAGATGCTGCACCAGGAAGCACGGCGGTTGCAGGGGTTGGGACGCAGCCTGACCTTGCGCCGGGCTCGGCCCCAGGTGGTAGAGGAGCTGAGAAAGCTGGAAGGCGCCGACCGTTGCCCCATCCATTTCGAAGACTGAGCCCCTCCCATAATAGGATGGGTGTCAGGCCAACTGTCGGCGCAGTTCAGCCAGCACCGGCGCCGAATCCGGGCGCACACCGCGCCACAGGAAGAATGCTTCGGCCGCTTGCTCAACCAGCATGCCCAGGCCATCCATCGCGATCGCCGCGTCGTGTTCGCTGGCCCAGCGACAGAACGCAGTAGGCTGCTGGGCATACATCATGTCGTAGCAGAATGTCCTGCCCGGGTCGATCAGGCTGCCCGCAATCGGCGGTACATCGCCTGACAGGCTGGCCGAGGTGGCGTTGATGATCACGTCCACCGGCTCACGCAGCCAATCGAAACCGCTGGCCGACACCGGGCCCAAGTCGTCGAACAACTCGGCCAGTGATTCGGCTTTCTCCACGGTGCGGTTGGCGATGATCAGCGACGCGGGTCGCTCGGCCAGCAATGGCTCCAGCGCACCACGCACCGCGCCACCGGCGCCCAGCAACAGGATGCGTTTGCCTTCCAGCGTCAGCCCGGCGTTGACCACGAGGTCGCGCACCAGGCCGGCGCCATCGGTGTTGTCGCCCAGCAAGGTGCCATCGCCCAGTTGGCTCAGGGTGTTGACCGCACCGGCGCGCCGCGCCCGCTCGGTCAGGCTGCTGGCCAGGCGGAACGCCTCTTCCTTGAACGGCACGGTGACATTGGCGCCCCGCCCCTGCAGGAAAAACTCACGGGCACAGCCGGCGAAATCCTCCAGTGGCGCAAGCAGGGTGCTGTAGTCCAACTGCTCGCCGGTCTGCTCGGCGAACATACGGTGAATCAACGGCGACTTGCTGTGGCCGATGGGATTGCCGAACACCACATAACGGTCCATCACTGTGCTGCCTTGGGCGGCGCAATACCCAGCCAGTCGCGGTCCTGCAGGAAGTAGTCGGTGAGGCGCGCTTCTTCACTGCCGGCCTCGGCCTTCCAGTCGTAGCTCCAGCGCACTTGCGGCGGCAGCGACATCAGGATCGACTCCGTACGCCCGCCCGATTGCAGGCCGAACAGGGTGCCACGGTCGTAGACCAGGTTGAACTCGACATAACGGCCCCGGCGGAATTCCTGGAATTGGCGCTGCTGCTCGGTGTACGCCATGGCCTTGCGGCGCTGCAGAATCGGCAGGTAGGCGTCGATGTAGGCATTGCCGATGGCCTGCATGAACGCAAAGCAGGTGTCGAAATCCCACTCGTTCAAGTCATCGAAGAACAGCCCGCCGATGCCGCGCGGCTCGTTGCGATGCTTGATGTGGAAGTAGGTGTCGCACCAGGCCTTGTAGCGCGGGTACACGTCCGGGCCGAACCGCGCGCAGGCTTCTTCGGCCACGCGGTGCCAGTGGATGCAGTCTTCCTCAACGCCGTAGTAGGGCGTGAGGTCGAAGCCGCCACCGAACCACCACACCGGCTCTTCGCCTTCTTTTTCAGCAATGAAAAAGCGCACGTTGGCGTGGGACGTCGGCACATGCGGGTTGTGCGGGTGGATCACCAGCGACACCCCCAGCGCCTCGAAGCCGCGCCCGGCAAGCTCCGGGCGGTGGGCACTGGCGGAGGGCGGCAAACCGCTGCCGAATACGTGGGAAAAGTTGACGCCGCCTTTTTCGATCACCGTACCGTTCTCGATCACACGGGTGCGCCCGCCGCCGCCGGCAGGCCGGGTCCAGGCGTCTTCGATAAAGCGAGTGTCCGTCTCGAAAGCTTCCAGAGCGCTGCAGATGCGGTCTTGCAGATCGAGCAGGTAGGCTTTGACAGCCTCGGTGCGGGTAGTCATGAGGTCACCTTGAATCGGGCAAAGCAGCGCGAAGCCATGGGGCGTCGGCGGCAAATGGGCGCACAGGATAACACTGCACCTGCCGCCGCCGCAGTTGACGAAGGTCAAGCTTAGGAGTCCGATAGGAGGCTACGCGAATTCGAACCTGAGGAGATGTGCAGATGGCCAAACGTATCCAGTTCAGCGCCCATGGCGGCCCCGACGTGCTCGAGTACGTGGACTACACGCCCGCAGAGCCCGGCCCACAACAGGTACGGGTGCGCAATGAGGCCATCGGCCTGAACTTCATCGACACCTATTTCCGCAGCGGCCTCTACGCACCGCCGGCCTTGCCATCGGGCCTGGGTGCAGAAGGTGCGGGCGTGGTCGACGCGGTGGGCAGCGAAGTCAGCCAATTCAAGGTGGGCGACCGCGTGGCCTACGGCAGCGGGCCGCTCGGCGCCTACAGCGAACTGCATGTGCTGCCGGCCGCCAACCTGGTGCACCTGCCGGACGACATCAGCTTCGAACAGGCGGCCGGCGCGATGCTCAAGGGCCTCACCGTGCAATACCTGTTGCGCCAGACCTATGAGGTGCAGGCAGGCGACACCATTCTGTTCCACGCAGCCGCCGGTGGCGTGGGCTCCCTGGCCTGTCAGTGGGCCAAGGCGCTGGGCGCGAAGCTGATCGGCACGGTCAGCTCGCCGGAAAAGGCCGCGCTGGCCAAATCCCTCGGCGCCTGGGCAACCATCGATTACAGCAAGGAAAACGTCGCACAGCGTGTGCTGGAATTGACCGACGGCAAAAAGGTGCCGGTGGTGTACGACGGCGTGGGCAAGGACACCTGGCTGACGTCTCTGGACAGCGTGGCGCCACGGGGTCTGGTGGTGAGCTTCGGCAATGCGTCGGGTGCCGTGGACGGGGTGAACCTGGGGATTCTGTCGGCGAAGGGCTCGCTGTATGTCACCCGGCCGACGCTGGCGACTTATGCCGGCAACGCGAAGGACTTGCAGGTGATGGCCGATGACCTGTTTTCGATGATCAAGAGCGGCAAGGTGCGCATTGATATCAACCAGCGCTATTCGCTGGCGGAGGCGGCGAAGGCGCAGACAGAGCTGTCGGGGCGGCGGACTACAGGGTCGACTATTTTGTTGCCTTGAGGGCCTCATCGCGGGCCAGCCCGCTCCCACCTGTTGACCGAGTTGGAATGCGATCAAGTGTGGGAGCGGGCTTGCCCACGATAGGCGCGACGCGGTCTCAGGAAGGCCGCACCACCTCACCCGTGACCAGGTTGCGAATCAGGCTCGGGTTCTTGCGCCCACCCAACGCGCCCCCCAACACCCGATCCACCTGCCCACGAAAATACTGCTCCACGCGAATCCGCGAGCGGGCGGCCGGGCGGCCCTGGGGGTTGGCCGAGGTGGAAATCAACGGGCCCACCAGCGAGCACAGGTCCCGCACCAGCGGGTGATCGGTGACCCGCAGCGCCACCGTGTCGTGCACACCGGTCACCCATTCCGGCAATAAATCCTGATGAGGCACCAGCCAGGTGTTCGGCCCTGGCCAGGTGCTGGCCATGCGGTCGATCCAATCCTGCGGGAAGTCTTCGAACAGAAAGTCGAACTGGCGAATCGTGTCCGCCACCAGAATCAGGCCCTTGTCCACCGAGCGGTTCTTGATCGCCAGCAGGCGGTCCACCGCTTCTTCGTTCCACGGGTCACAGCCCAGGCCCCAGACGGCTTCGGTTGGATAGGCAATCACCGCGCCTGCGCGAATTTCCCGTGCGGTTTCCAGCACACGCCACCTGTTGACCATTTGCTCACTCTCCAGACAAAAGCTCTGCGCAGTTTACCGATCTTCCTTACAAAACCCAGCTACAAAGCCTGGCAGCGCGCAAGCCAACGCCCGCTCTCGCTGATCACCTGACCTTCGAGCTCCAGTTCCGTGAGGGTGGCAAGTACCTGGGACAACGGTCGTCCGCTGGCAATCGCCAAAGCCTCGCTGGTGTGCGGCGCGGCATGCAGCAACGCTACCAGCGGATGAGTGACCGGCAGCGGCGCAGGGCGTGACAAGGCCTGCCAGCCGCGCAATCCTTCGAGGATATGCTCGATGGTTTCCACCAGCATCGCGCCATCGCGGATCAACTGATGACAGCCCTTGGCCCCGGGATGATGGATGGACCCCGGAATCGCATAGACCTCGCGCCCTTGCTCGGCCGCCAGTTTCGCCGTGATCAGCGAACCGCTGGCCATGCTCGCTTCCACCACCAGCACCCCCAGGGACAGGCCACTGATGATGCGATTGCGCCGCGGGAAGTTGCCGGCCTGGGGCGCGGCGTCCAGCGGGAACTCGGAAACCACGGCGCTGCCCTGGTCAATCATCGCGGCGGCGAGCCGCCGGTGGCGCTGTGGATAAAGATTTTCCAGGCCGGTGCCGAGCACGCCGATTGTCTGGCCTCCCACGTCCAATGCGGCCTGATGCGCAGCGCCATCGATTCCCAGAGCGAGGCCGCTGGTGATGACAAAACCGGCGCTCGCCAGGCTGCGGGAAAACGCGGCAGCGGTGTCCATGCCGGGACGCGAAGCACGACGGCTGCCGACCATCGCCAGTTGTGGTTTTTCCAGGATCAGCGGGTCGCCGGCGACGAATAACAGCGGTGGCGCGCTATCGATCTCGGCAAGCAAGGCGGGGTACTCGGGTTGGTCCCACATCAGTAAATGCTGGCCCGCACGCTCAAGCCAGGCCAATGCCACAGCGGCGCCCTCACGGACTTCGGGGCTGCGCCGAGCGTCGGCGCTGCTGGCCGGCAACCCGAGTGAACGCCAGGCACTGGCCGGCGCACTGATGGCGCTGGAGGCCGAGCCGAACGCTTCGATCAGCAGCTGAAAACGCTTCGGGCCCAGTTCCGGCAGCCGGTGCAGGCGCAGCCTTGCTTCCAGTTCTGATGGGGATATTTCGTTGCGGTTTATCGCGAGCATAGGATCATCCTTGACCGGAACAACTTGTGGATAACTCTGTTGGTAACTTATTTAGCAACCTATTCATTGTGTTTGACGGCTGTCTCAAAGCGGTCCTGTACGGCCAGCGGTTGGGAGGCCTTGAGCACCAGGCCGTAGCTGAGTTTTTCGTAAGTGCGAAACACCAGCAGGGTGCCCGCGCGTGCATCGGGAAGGGTCACCAACGCGCCGGTAAGAACGTCGCGCACGCTGGCGCCGGCTTTGATTACGCTGAGCACCTGGCCTTCGATCAGGCCGTCCCGGCGCCCCTTGTTCAGGGTCACGGCGTCAAGTACGCCGATCTGGGTCACACCCTTGGGGATATCGATGATCGTGCCTTCGATGAAAGGCCCAGGCTGCGCAGCGTCCAGGCGTTTCAGCGCAATCGGCGACGGTGCGCGGAGCAGGCGGTCGCCAGGACGTATCTCCTGAGTGATCCGCTGAACGGCAAGCGTGCTGAGGTCGCCGGCGGTTATAAACCGCGCAGTGCCGATGTCGTCGGCGTTGACGCCCAACAACTCCTGGGTTCGAGGATCGGTGTAGGACTTGCCGCGTCGGAATATTCCGTAAATGGGCTGGGAAGGGTCCAGGTTGCCTCTGGCATGCACGCGCTCATCGTTGGCGCCCAGCACACGGCCGGCGCCCGCCGCGATGATGTAGGGTGCATTGTCCAGGTCCTGGGGTGAGTCAAAAATGCGGTTGTGCAACAAAAACCGCTGGATGGCCTGTTGCGTGGTGTGATCCAGGCGTGGGCCAGGCGGGGGGATCAGGGCCGTGGCAAACGGGGCCCAGAGCAGCAAGACGAGTAGCGATTTCCTCATGGGGTGAATCTCCTTTATTATGTGCGTTCGCGTGAAACGTCAGCGCCTTCGCGGCTTTCGAACGTTTCACACCGGCTGCCTGGGTCCATCCCACCGCCGATTTGCCTCTACCTCACATGTGCAGCAATTACGCTTATGGCTATTTTGAACATCCTCGAATTTCCCGACTCGCGCCTGCGCACGATCGCCAAGCCGGTGGCCGTAGTGGACGACAAGGTTCGTCAGTTGGTCGATGACATGTTTGAAACAATGTATGAAGCGCCGGGCATCGGTCTCGCCGCGACCCAGGTCAATGTTCACCTGCGCGTGGTGGTCATGGACCTGTCCGAAGACCGCAGCGAGCCGAAGGTGTACATCAACCCCGAGTTCGAGCCGCTGACCGACGAGATGGGCGAGTACCAGGAAGGCTGCCTGTCGGTGCCGGAGTTCTACGAGAGCGTCGAGCGCCCGCTGCGCGTGAAGATCAAGGCCCTGGACCGCGACGGCAAGCCCTTCGAACTGATTGCCGAAGGCCTGCTGGCGGTGTGCATCCAGCACGAATGCGACCACCTCAACGGCAAGCTGTTTGTCGATTATCTGTCCACGCTCAAGCGTGATCGGATCAAGAAGAAGCTGGAAAAAAAGCATCGCCAGCAAGCTTGATGCCTCCTTCCAAAGGCTTGCTGCGGCAAGCCTTTTTCTTTTGTGACTGTTTTTAACCGAGACCTCCCATGACCGAGCCACTGCGCATTGTTTTTGCCGGTACACCCGAATTTGCCGCCGAACACTTGAAGGCGCTGCTTGCCAGCCCTCACGCGATCGTCGCGGTGTACACCCAGCCGGATCGCCCGGCCGGTCGCGGGCAAAAACTGATGCCGAGCCCGGTCAAGCAACTGGCACTTGAGCACAACATTCCCGTGCTGCAGCCGCCGACTTTGCGCAACGCCGAGGCTCAGGCCGAACTGGCCGCGCTCAAGCCCGACCTGCTGGTGGTCGTGGCCTACGGCCTGATCCTGCCGCAGATCGTGCTGGATATCCCACGCCTGGGCTGCATCAACAGCCACGCGTCGCTGCTGCCACGCTGGCGCGGTGCGGCGCCGATCCAGCGCGCCGTAGAAGCCGGTGACAGCGAAAGCGGCGTCACCGTGATGCGCATGGAGGCAGGCCTGGACACCGGCCCGATGCTGCTCAAGGTCACCACCCCCATCACCGGCGAAGACACCGGTGGCAGCCTGCACGACCGCCTCGCCGAACTGGGCCCGCCCGCCGTGATCCAGGCCATCGCCGGCCTCGCCGACGGCAGCCTGCAAGGCGACGTGCAGGACGACAGCCTGGCCACCTACGCCCACAAGCTGAACAAAGACGAAGCGCGCATCGACTGGAGCCGCCCGGCCGTGGAACTGGAGCGCCTGGTGCGTGCGTTCAACCCGTGGCCGATCTGCCACAGCACGCTCAATGGCGAGGCGTTGAAAGTGCTGGCCGCTTCCCTGGCCGAAGGCGAGGGCGCGCCGGGTGAAATCATCGGCGCCAGCAAGGACGGTCTGGTGGTCGCGTGCGGTGAACAGGCGCTGTGCCTGAACCGTCTGCAACTGCCCGGTGGCAAGGCGCTGAACTTCAGTGATTTGTTCAACAGCCGCCGTGAGAAATTTTCCCTGGGCACCCTCCTTGGGGTGGCCGCGCAATGAACCCACGTCTGGCCGCCGCCAAGGCCCTGGCCGCCGTCCTCAACGGCAAGGCTTCGCTGAACAGTTCTCTGCCGCCCCAGTTGGACAAGGTGGAAGACCGCGACCGCGGCTTCACCCAGGACCTGGCCTTTGGCACCGCCCGCTGGCAGCCGCGTTTGTCGGCGTTGGCAGCCAGACTGCTGCAAAAGCCGTTCAAGGCTGCCGATGCGGACGTGGAGGCGCTGCTGTTGGTGGGCCTTTATCAACTGCTGTACACCCGTGTGCCGGCCCACGCCGCCATCGGCGAAACCGTCGGTTGCGCCGACAAGCTGAAAAAACCCTGGGCCAAGGCGCTGCTCAACGCCGTGCTGCGCCGCGCCCAGCGTGAAAGCGAAACGCTGCTGGCCGAGCTTGAGCACGACCCGGTGGTGCGCACCGCCCACCCGCGCTGGCTGCAAAAATCCCTCAAGGCGTTCTGGCCCGAGCACTGGGAAGCCATTTGCGCCGCCAACAATGCACACCCGCCGATGATCCTGCGGGTTAACCGTCGCCATCACCGCCGTGACGCCTATTTGCAGTTGCTGACCGATGCCGGCATTGCAGCCGCCGCCTGTGTGTACAGCATCGATGGCATCGTGCTCGAAGCGGCTGCCGATGTACGCAGCCTGCCGGGCTTCGCCGAAGGCTGGATCAGCGTGCAGGATGAAGCCGCGCAACTGGCCGCCGACCTGCTCGACCTCGCCCCCGGCCAACGCGTGCTCGACGCCTGTTGCGCCCCCGGCGGCAAGACCTGTCACATCCTGGAAGTTGAAAAAGACCTGGCCGGTGTCGTCGCGGTGGACCTCGAAGCCAAGCGCCTGGTGCGCGTGCGGGAAAACCTCGCGCGTCTGGGCCTGAGCGCCGAGCTGATCGCCGCCGATGGCCGTGACACCGCCACCTGGTGGGACGGCAAGCCGTTCCAGCGCATCCTGCTCGATGCGCCATGCTCGGCCACCGGTGTGATCCGCCGTCACCCGGATATCAAGCTCACCCGCCAAGCTGACGACATTGCTGCCCTGGCCGTGCTGCAAGGCCAATTGCTCGACGCGCTGTGGCCGACCCTGGAAGTGGGCGGCATTCTGCTCTACGCCACATGCTCCACGTTGCCGACCGAAAACACCGAGGTCATCCAGGCCTTCCTCGCGCGCACCAGCGGTGCGCGCGAGCTGGACCTGGCCACCACGGCCGGCATCAAGCAGCCCCACGGCCGTCAACTGCTCGCGCAGGAAGGCGGACACGATGGTTTCTACTACGCCAAACTGATCAAGATCGCCGCCGCGCGCGGCTGAACGGTTTTAAGGGAGTGACCGGATGAAAATCATCATCCTCGGGGCAGGGCAGGTGGGTGGCAGCCTGGCCGAACATTTGGCCAGCGAAGCCAACGACATCACCGTGGTCGACACCGACGCCGAGCGCCTGCGCAACCTCGGCGACCGCCTGGACATTCGCACGGTGCAAGGGCGTGCGTCGTTCCCGACGGTGCTGCGTCAGGCCGGTGCCGACGATGCCGACATGCTCGTGGCCGTGACCAACAGCGACGAAACCAATATGGTCGCCTGCCAGGTCGCCCACACCCTGTTCCACACGCCAACCAAGATCGCCCGCGTGCGCGAAGCGGCCTACCTGACCCGCGCCGGCCTGTTCGACAATGACGCGATTCCGGTAGACGTGCTGATCAGTCCGGAACAGGTGGTCACCCACTACATCAAGCGTCTGATCGAAATTCCCGGCGCCCTGCAGGTGATCGACTTCGCCGGCGGCAAGGCGCAGCTGGTAGCCGTGAAGGCCTACTACGGCGGGCCGCTGGTCGGCCAGCAACTGCGCCAGTTACGCGAGCACATGCCCAATGTGGACACCCGCGTGGCCGCGATTTTCCGCCGCGACCGACCGATTCTGCCCCAGGGGGACACCGTGATCGAAGCCGACGACGAGGTGTTTTTCATCGCGGCCAAGGCGAATATTCGTGCCGTGATGAGCGAAATGCGGCGGCTGGATGAGACCTACAAGCGCATCGTGATTGCCGGTGGCGGGCAGATTGGTGAGCGCCTGGCCGAGGCCATCGAGAGCCGCTACCAGGTCAAAATCATCGAGATGAGCCCGGCGCGCTGCCGGCATTTGTCCGACACCCTCGACAGCACCGTCGTGCTGCAAGGCAGCGCCTCGGACCGAGACCTGCTGATGGAAGAGAACATCGCCGACGCCGATATCTTCCTGGCACTGACCAACGATGACGAGGCCAACATCATGTCTTCGCTGCTGGCCAAGCGGCTGGGCGCCAAGAAGGTGATGACCATCATCAACAACCCAGCGTATGTCGACCTGATTCAGGGCGGCGATATCGACATTGCGATCAGCCCGCAACTGGCAACCATTGGCACCTTGCTGGCCCATGTGCGCCGTGGCGACATCGTCAGCGTGCACTCCCTGCGCCGTGGCGCGGCAGAGGCCATCGAGGCGATTGCCCACGGTGATTCGAAGTCCAGCAAGGTGATCGGCAAGGCCATCCGCGATATCGGCCTGCCGCCGGGCACCACCATTGGCGCGATCATTCGCGACGAGGAAGTGCTGATTGCCCACGACGACACGGTGATTGCCAGCGGCGACCACGTCATCCTTTTCCTTGTGGATAAAAAACATATCCGTGACGTGGAGAAGCTGTTCCACGTGGGCTTGAGTTTTTTCTGATCGAACGGAGTGGCTGCGATGCTCGAATCCCTGGAAAAAATGCTCGCCAAGGGCGTGGATAATTCACTGCTGCGCTTTGGCTTGGGCAAGGGTTATCTGGACTTGAAGGACAACGCCCGCGCGGCTGAGCATCTGCATAAATGCGTTGAGTTCGATCCAAAGTATTCAGCGGCGTGGAAGTTGTTGGGCAAGGCCCATGCAGGCTTGGGTGATAGCGCTGCAGCGCGGCTGGCGTGGGAGAAGGGCATCGAAGCGGCCCAGGCCCATGGCGACAAGCAGGCCGAAAAAGAGATGACGGTGTTCCTGAAGAAACTCGACCGCCAGATTTAACCTGAACCCAATGTGGGAGGGGGCTTGCTCCCGATAGCGGGGTGTCAGCCAATCTATGGCTAGCTGACAGACCGCCATCGGGAGCAAGCCCCCTCCCACACTGGTTTTGTACCTACCTTGAGTCAATACCAGCGCGCTTCACCCGGCGGGCGTTTCTTGAAGCGCTTCATGCTCCACATGTACTGGCTCGGGTAGGCGCCGACATAACGCTCCACCACTTTGCTCATCGCCGCGCAGGACGTGGCGGTGTCGGTGCTGTACATGTCTTCGGGCGCCGCTTCCAGGATCACTTTGTAGCCCGAGCCATCCGGCAGGCGCAGGGCGTGCAGGAACACGCCCACCGCTTTGTGGCCTGCCAGCATGTTCGGCACGAACTTGCTGGTCAGCGCCTGGGTGGCGAAGAACGGCACGAAAATCCCGGCCGATTCCGCCGGCTCAGGGTCCGCAGGGATGCCCACCTGGCCGCCTTTACGCACTTCCTTGATCACGCTGAGAATGCCTTCCTTGGTCGACGCCGCCACGCGGTTGCCCAGCTGTACGCGCTGTTTGCGTAGCAGTTCATCCACCGCCTTGAGCTTGGGCGGACGATAGAAAATGATCGGTTTGCATTGGCTGCAATAGAAGTGATTGAGCACTTCCCAGTTGCCCAGGTGGCTGGTGATGCCGACCACGCCTTTGCCCGACGCCAGCGCCTGGTGCAGCACCTCCAGGCCCTCGACCTCCCGCACCAGATCGATGGAGCGCTGCGCCGGCCAGATCCAGGCGCAGGCACTTTCGGTGAGGGACTTGCCGATGTCCATGAGGCTGCGACCCACCAGTTGCTCGCGCTCGGCGGGGTCCATGGCCGGGAAGCACTTGGCGAGGTTGATCCGCACCGTGTCGCGGGAGCGGTTGGGGGTTTTCCACATGATCCAGCCAATGGCCGTGCCGACAGCCTGGACAGCGCGCCAGGGCAGCAGGGCAAACAATCGCAGAGCGCCTACCAGCAAGGCGCCTTTAAACTTTTCCACAGGTCACTCCTGATCGTGTGTGGTGCGCAAAGCCGGCATTCTAACCGGCGTTGGCCAGGTCCGCGTAACGGTCGCAGTCCACGGTGTGGTCCATGACCATGCCCGAGGCCTGCATGAACGCGTAGCAGATGGTCGGGCCGACAAAGGTGAAACCGGCTTTCTTCAAGGCTTTGCTCATGGCTTCGGCCTGCGGCGTAATCGCCGGGACCTCACTGCGGTCCTTGAAATGATTGACCTTGGGCGCGCCGTCGACAAACGACCACAACCACTGCACCGGGTCTTCCAGCGCCAGCCAGGCCGCGGCATTGCGCCGGGTGGCGTTGAGCTTGAGACGGTTGCGCACAATGCCCGGGTCGAGCATCAGCGTGTCGATTTCAGCATCGCTCAACTGCGCCAAGCGCTGCGCGTCAAAGCCGAACAACACCTTTCGGTAGTGTTCACGCTTGCGTAAAACCGTGATCCAGGACAGGCCTGCCTGGAACCCTTCGAGCAAAAGCAACTCGAACAAGCCCTGCGCATCGCGCAGCGGCGTTCCCCACTCCTGATCGTGATAAGCCATGTACAGCGGATCTTCAGAACACCAAAAGCAGCGTGGCATAAGGCTCCAGGGGATGGTGGCGCGGCCGAATCGGGTATACTCCCGCTCTTTAAATCGCAGCCCAAGTAACAGGTGAATTTCGTGAGCCAGCCTACGCCAGCCGTGCGTACCTTCCAAGACTTGATCCTCGCCCTCCAGCAATACTGGGCCGAGCAAGGTTGTGTGGTACTTCAGCCCTACGATATGGAAGTAGGCGCCGGCACTTTCCACACCGCCACCTTCCTGCGGGCCATTGGCCCGGAAACCTGGAACGCCGCTTATGTGCAGCCCAGTCGTCGCCCGACTGACGGCCGCTACGGCGAAAATCCGAACCGTCTGCAGCACTACTACCAGTTCCAGGTGGTGTTGAAGCCGAACCCGGACAACTTTCAGGAACTGTACCTGGGCTCGCTCAAGCATGTGGGCCTGGACCCACTGGTGCACGACATCCGTTTCGTCGAAGACAACTGGGAGTCGCCAACCCTGGGCGCCTGGGGCCTGGGCTGGGAAGTCTGGCTCAACGGCATGGAAGTGACGCAGTTCACCTACTTCCAGCAGGCCGGCGGCATCGAATGCTACCCGGTCACCGGCGAAATCACCTACGGCCTCGAGCGCCTGGCCATGTACCTGCAAGGCGTGGACTCGGTCTACGACCTGGTGTGGGCAGACGGCCCGTTCGGCAAGGTGACCTACGGCGACGTGTTCCACCAGAACGAAGTGGAGCAGTCCACTTACAACTTCGAACACGCCAACGTCGACAAGCTGTTCGAACTGTTCGACTTCTACGAAAGCGAAGCCAAGCGCCTGATCGAACTCGACCAACCGCTGCCGTTGCCGAGCTATGAAATGGTGTTGAAGGCGTCCCACACCTTCAACCTGCTGGACGCCCGCCGTGCCATCTCGGTGACCGCGCGCCAGCAATACATCCTGCGTGTGCGCACCCTGGCGCGTTCCGTCGCCCAAGCCTACCTGCTGGCTCGCGCCAAGCTGGGCTTCCCGATGGCAACCGAGGATTTGCGTGATGAAGTGTTGGCTAAGCTGGAGGCTGCACAATGAGTGCTCAAGATTTTTTGGTTGAACTGGGCACCGAAGAGCTGCCACCCAAGGCACTCAACACCCTGGCCGATGCGTTCCTGGCCGGTATCGAGAAAGGCTTGCAAAGCGCCGGCCTGAAGTTTGAAGCGAAGAAAGTCTACGCCGCGCCGCGCCGTCTGGCCGTGCTGCTGACCGCGCTGGAAACCCAGCAGCCGGACCGCAGCATCAACCTCGACGGCCCACCGCGTCAGGCCGCTTTCGATGCTGAAGGCAATCCGACTCAAGCGGCCCTCGGGTTTGCCAAGAAGTGTGGCGTCGAGCTGAGCGAGATCGACCAGAGCGGCCCGAAACTGCGGTTCAGCCAGGTGATCACCGGCAAGCCGACCGCCAGCCTGTTACCGACCATCGTTGAAGATTCCCTGAATGACCTGCCGATTCCCAAGCGCATGCGCTGGGGGGCGCGCAAGGAAGAGTTCGTGCGCCCAACCCAGTGGCTGGTGATGCTGCTCGGTGACCAGGTCATCGACTGCACGATCCTCGCCCAGAAGGCAGGCCGTGATTCCCGTGGTCATCGCTTCCACCATCCTGAAGCCGTGCGCATCACCTCACCGGCCAACTACGCCACTGACCTGCGTGCCGCCTACGTGCTGGCAGACGCCAATGAGCGTCGCGAACTGATCAGCAAACGCACCGAAGAGCTGGCCCGCCTGCAGGAAGGCACCGCCATCGTGCCGCCAGGCCTGCTCGACGAAGTGACCGCGCTGGTGGAATGGCCGGTGCCGCTGGTGTGCTCTTTCGAGGAACGTTTCCTCGATGTGCCACAGGAAGCGCTGATCACCACCATGCAGGACAACCAGAAGTATTTCTGCCTGCTGGATGCGGACGGCAAATTGCTGCCGCGCTTTATCACCGTAGCCAACATCGAAAGTACGGACCCGCAGCAGATCATCGCCGGCAACGAGAAAGTCGTCCGCCCGCGCCTGACCGACGCCGAATTCTTCTTCAAGCAAGACAAGAAGCAGAAGCTCGAAGACTTCAACCTGCGCCTGCAGAACGTGGTGTTCCAGGAAAAACTCGGCAGCGTCTACGACAAGGCCGTGCGCGTTTCCAAACTGGCGGCCTACATTGCCCAGCGCATTGGCGGCGATGCAGCCTGGGCCGCGCGTGCCGGCCTGCTGTCCAAGTGCGACCTGGCCACCGAGATGGTCGGCGAGTTCCCTGAGATGCAAGGCGTGGCGGGTTACTACTACGCCCTCAACGACGGCGAGCCGGGCGATGTGGCGCTGGCACTGAACGAGCAGTACATGCCGCGCGGTGCTGGCGCCGAACTGCCAACCACCCTCACCGGTGCGGCCGTGGCCATCGCCGATAAGCTGGACACCCTCGTCGGTATCTTCGGTATCGGCATGCTGCCCACCGGCAGCAAAGACCCGTATGCCCTGCGCCGTGCTGCCCTGGGCGTGCTGCGTATCCTGATCGACAAGAAGCTGGACCTCGACCTGACTCAGGCCGTGGTGTTTGCTGTCGGCCAGTTCGGCGCCAAGGTCAAGCAGGCTGGTCTGGCCGAGCAAGTGCTGGAGTTCGTGTTCGACCGCCTGCGTGCGCGTTACGAAGACGAAGGCGTGGACGTTTCCGTGTACCTGTCGGTGCGTGCCCTTCAACCAGGTTCGGCACTGGACTTCGATCAGCGTGTGCAAGCCGTACAGGCCTTCCGCAAGTTGCCCGAAGCCAATGCCCTGGCCGCCGTGAACAAGCGTGTGTCCAATCTACTGGGCAAGGCCGACCACCTCGGCACCGCCGAAGTCGACCCGGGCCTGTTTGCCGATGCCAAGGAGTTTTCGCTGAACTCGGCCATCGCCAAGGCAGAAAACGCGGTGAAGCCGCTGATCGCCGAACGCAACTACGCCGAAGCGCTTGCGCGCCTGGCCACCCTGCGTGAGCCGGTGGATGCGTTCTTCGAAGCGGTGATGATCAATGCCGAAGATGCCGGCGTGCGGAAAAACCGCTACGCCATGCTGGCGCGTCTGCGTGGACTGTTTATCAACATCGCTGACATTTCCGTACTGGGCTGATCATGTTGAAACTGCTGATTCTCGATCGGGACGGGGTGATCAATTACGACTCCGACGCTTACATCAAATCGGTGGCTGAATGGATACCACTGCCCGGCTCGATCGAGGCCATCGCGCAGTTGAGCAAGGCCGGCTGGACGGTGGCAATCGCCACCAACCAGTCCGGCATCGCCCGCGGCTATTACGACATTGCCACCCTGGACGCCATGCACGCGCGCCTGCGCACGTTGGTGGCCGAGCAGGGCGGTGAGGTGGGGCTGGTGGTGTACTGCCCCCACGGGCCGGACGAGGGCTGCGATTGCCGCAAACCCAAGCCTGGCATGTTGAAAATCATTGCAGAACATTACAAGGTACCGTTGGCTGGGATATGGTTCGTCGGGGACAGCCTCGGTGACCTGGAGGCGGCCAAGGCCGTCGACTCTCAGCCAGTTTTGGTGAAGACCGGGAAAGGCGAAAAGACCCAGGCGAAAAACCTGCCGGTAGGCACCTTGATTTTTGACGATCTGGCGGCGGTTGCCGCAGAACTTATCAACAACTAGCAGCAGCCCTCGACTTCCTGGCCAAGGACTGTTCGGGAGTGCGCTTTAAACAGGCGGGCCGTGTCCCGCAACGGTAAATGCCGCCATGTCGATTTTGCAGGCCATCAGAACCTTTTTCTTTTACCTGCTGTTGGGCACCAGTTCCTTTCTCTGGTGCACCCTGAGCTTTTTTATCGCGCCTTTCCTGCCATTCAAGGCGCGCTACCGCTTCATCAACGTCTACTGGTGCCGCTGCGCGTTGTGGCTGTCCAAGGTGTTCCTGAACATCCGTTTCGAGGTCAAGGGCGCAGAGAATGTGCCGGATCAGCCTTGCGTGATTCTGTCGAACCACCAGAGCACCTGGGAGACTTTCTTCCTGTCGGCGTACTTCTCGCCGTTGAGTCAGGTGCTCAAGCGTGAGTTGCTCTACGTACCGTTCTTTGGGTGGGCGATGGCGATGCTGCGTCCGATCGCCATCGATCGCGACAATCCCAAGGCCGCGCTCAAACATGTGGCCAAAAAAGGTGATGAGCTGCTCAAGGACGGTGTGTGGGTGCTGATCTTCCCCGAAGGCACTCGCGTGCCCTATGGCACCGTGGGCAAATTTTCACGAGGTGGTACCGCGCTGGCGGTCAACGCCAACCTGCCGGTGCTGCCGATTGCGCATAACGCCGGCAAGTTCTGGCCGAAAACTGGCTGGGCCAAACGCCCAGGCACTATCACCGTAGTGATCGGTGAACCGATGTATGCCGAAGGCGAGGGCCCGCGTGCCATTGCGGCGCTGAATGAGCGTGCGCAGGCGTGGAACCAGGCGCAACAGAGGGCAATGGGTTCGTTGCCACCCGAGCCCATCGTGGTGGATACGCCAGTGATATGAGGTTCTGTGGATAACCTGTGTACGGTTTGTTGGCTAATCGGCTTTTTATGCATATAAATATCTGATTTATATACATATTTCATCAGCCAATAAAAAAGCGAAAAACGTGCATAAGTTTTTTCGGCATTAAAAAACCGGTCCTTGTGACCGGTTTTTTATGCACAGGACAAAAGCTGTCTCAGAAGTCATCCAGCAGGGGAAGGCGCAGACTGAAGGTAGTGCCTTTGCCAAGGGTACTTTCGCAACTGATATGCCCTTTATGCCGTTCAACGACCGCCCTGACCATGGTCAGTCCCAAACCGAGGCCCTCACTGCCCTGAGCGGACTCGAAGCGCCGGTACTGGCTGAACAGCTCGGGCAAATCTTCGGCCGCGATACCTGCACCCTGATCGCTGATATGGCATTCCAGCCAGCCTAGAGTGCTACTGTGGCGCAATCTTACGGTGGTGCCGGAAGGAGAATATTTGATCGCGTTCTCCAGCACGTTGAACAACGCCCGGGTAAGCAGCGATTGATCGGCTGACACCATGCCGTCGTCAGCCTCGTCCAGGTCATGGAGCAGGTGGATGCCCTTGAGTTGAGCGATCACTGCCACTTGATCGAACGCATCCATCACCAGCATCGCGAACAGGGTCGGCTGGAAGTGATAACCATCGGCCTCGGCTTTGGCCAACTGAACAAATGACTCAGTGAGGTTCAGGGCGCGTCGCACCTGTTGCTCGATCTGGGCGAATACCGGGGAACCACCGCTGTGTATATCCAGCAGCGCAAGAATCGCCGAATGGGGCGCACGCAGGTCATGGGACAGGAAGCGCAGCATGGTTTCCCGGTGCTGCTGGGCCTCGCGTTCTTTGCTCAGGTCGGTCAGGCTCAGCAACCAGCCCAGGGCGACATCACCTTCTGCAGGTAGCAAAGGCGCAATCTCCATGCGCAAGCTGCGTTGGTGGATATCGCGAAACTCAACGAGCTCGAGCGCCGAGAGGGCAGGGCGCACGCCATTGTGCAGGGGCGGGTAACCCAGGTCCGCCAGTTGCTCAAGCAAATTGTGGCTCACCAGCTCATTGCCGAATACTTCCCGGGCAATCCGGTTGGCCAGCAGGATACTGCCGCGCGGATCAGTAATCAGTGTCGCCACCGGCAAACATTCCAGGCCATCGGCCATGAAGCGGCGGGTGTCACGCGTACGGCTGACGGCCTGCTCGAGCGCAAAGATCCGTCCCTGCAACACATCCCCCTTACTGGCAGGCGCACGGCGACGTTCCGGCAGCACTTTGGGTTCATCATCCAGGCGCGCCAGCTCCCAGCCGAAATAGGCGAGCACCGCACTCAAACGGCGCCAATTCCAGATCAGGTAGCTGAGCAGCAATCCAATCAGGCAGGCGCCAGGCGACCACCAATGGCCCATGCGCAACAGGGCCAATGAGCCAAGCACTGCAGTGGCCATGCAACCCAGCGTCATCCACGACGCGTATCGCGGCCGGTAGAGCAATAGACCGAGCAGCAAGGCCACCAGCGAGGTCGACATCAGTGCTGCCAGCCAACCGGGCACCTGCACGATAGTGCGCCCACGCAGCAGACCACCCAGTACGTCGGCCTGAATCTGCATGTCGGCAGAGGACAGCGCGGCGAGCCTGCGAAGGCCGTCATACAACGGATTGTCGAGGGCAAGGAATGGGTTAAGGGATAGATAGGCTGTGAGAGGCAACAACAGTAGGCCTATCCAAAGCCACTCGCGAACCAGGCCGTTGAACATGCGTTGGGCTTGGGTGGGTTGGCGCTTTTCCGGCTGGCCCCATAGCTTCATCGGTTGGCCACCGCAGGCCGACATATAGATGGCAGGCGTGTGATAAGGAATGTCATAGACCTCGGTTTCTCCTTCCAGGCCATGCTCGTCGCAAGCCAACAAGTGGGCGTGATTTGAACCCAGTGAAACGTATTTCCAGTTCACTGAATAGGCTATTCGATACGGGCGTATCGAACCCTCCCGATAATGTGTCGGCCTAACCTTTTACTTGCCAGCAGTAGTCGGTATCTTTCCTACACGCGCTCGAGGATTTAGTCCTTGAAGCAGCGTATCGCCAGAAGCTGAGGGCCGTTCAATCTGACCACAATTATTCAGATTCAACGTCCGGTATCTGCGCAGTATGTGCCCCTGTTTGTGTGGGGCCGTCAGTTGCTGTATTTCTTGTGAAGGGACCCACACCATGCGTGTCGCGATATTGGATGACGAGCCCGCTGAGTTACGCCGGGTGGAACAGACACTGCGACAGATCCCCCGGCCATCGGACCAGCCGTGGTCTGTGCATTGCTTCGAGCGGGGAGAAGACCTGCTGCGCCAACTGCGTCGGGAAAACTTCGATCTGTTGATACTCGACTGGCAATTGCCCGATATCACCGGTATTGCACTGCTGCGCTGGACCCGTGAACACATGGAATCACCGCCTGCGGTAATCATGCTTACCAGCCGCGATGCCGAGAGCGATATCGTCGCCGCGCTAAACAGCGGTGCCGATGACTACCTGAGCAAGCCCTTTCGCCCCAATGAGCTTAAAGCTCGAGTCACCGCCGTGCTGCGCCGCCATGGCCTGCAAAAATCCGCGACGCCTGAGGTGCAAAGCTTTAACGACCTGACTTTTGACGACGCCCAACTCACCGTGACCCGAGCGGGTAAGCCCATCAACCTGACCGAACGTGAGTACCGTCTGGCCAACTGCTTGTTCGCTAACCTGGCACGGCCGTTATCCCGCGAATACTTGTATGAGCGGTTCTGGACGCATGAAGAGATGGTGTCGTCACGGCCATTGGACACACACATCTATCGCCTGAGAAACAAGCTGGGGCTGACGGCGGATCGCGGGTGGCAACTGTTGACGATCTACGGGTATGGGTATCGGTTGGAGAGTGTGGGCGTGGCGTCTGAAGGGTAAAAATCGGGATGTTCCACGTGGAGCATTTGGTAAAGACGAGGTAATAAAAAAGGCCAACGCTGAGCGTTGGCCTTTTACGTACGGGTTTGCCTGATCAGAAATCCAGGTTGGAAACCGCCAGAGCATTGCTTTCGATGAAATCACGACGAGGTTCAACCGCATCACCCATCAGGGTGTTGAAGATTTGATCCGCGCCAATGGCGTCCTCGATGGTTACGCGCAGCATGCGACGCTGAGCCGGGTCCATGGTGGTTTCCCACAATTGATCCGGGTTCATTTCGCCCAGACCTTTGTAGCGCTGGATAGTGTGGCGTTTGGTGCTTTCAGTCATCAACCAGTCCAAGGCTTCCTTGAACTCCTTGACGGCTTTCTTGCGCTCACCACGCTGAATGTAAGCGCCATCGTCCAGCAGAGTGCTCAGTTGCGCGCCCAGAGTGACCACAGTCTTGTAGTCGTTACTACCGAAGAAGTCGCGGTTGAACGTGACGTAGTTCGACAGCCCATGGGAGATCAGTTCGACCTCCGGCAGCCAGACGTTACGTTCACGGTCCTCACGCAAGCTGGCTTTGTACACCAGGCCAGACTTCTCGACGGTGCGCAGGCGGGCTTCGTACTGCGCCAACCACGCCTGCATGTGTGCGTGATCGCCCAGCTGCTCCAGGCTGACCGATGGCAGGTAGATGAAGTGCTCGGTCAGTTCCTGAGGGTACAGACGCGACAAGCGCTTGAGCGTCTTCATCACCATGCGGAAGTCGTTTACCAGGCGCTCCAGCGACTCACCGGAGATGCCCGGTGCTTCGTCGTTCAAGTGCAGGCTCGCATCTTCCAGCGCCGACTGCGTCATGTACTCTTCCATGGCGTCGTCGTCTTTGATGTATTGCTCTTGCTTGCCCTTCTTGACCTTATACAGCGGCGGCTGGGCGATGTAGATGTAGCCGCGCTCGATCAGCTCCGGCAACTGACGGAAGAAGAAGGTCAGCAGCAGGGTACGGATGTGCGAACCGTCGACGTCGGCATCGGTCATGATGATGATGTTGTGGTAGCGCAGCTTGTCGATGTTGTATTCATCGCGGCCAATACCGCAACCCAGCGCCGTGATCAGGGTGCCGACTTCCTGTGAGGAAATCATCTTGTCGAAGCGCGCCTTCTCGACGTTGAGGATCTTGCCCTTCAACGGCAGGATGGCCTGGGTGCGACGGTTACGGCCCTGCTTGGCGGAACCGCCAGCAGAGTCACCTTCCACCAGGTACAGCTCGGAGAGAGCAGGGTCCTTCTCCTGGCAGTCAGCCAGTTTGCCGGGCAGTCCGGCGATATCCAGTGCGCCTTTGCGACGGGTCATCTCACGGGCTTTACGCGCCGCTTCACGGGCCCGCGCAGCGTCGATCATTTTGCCGACAACCAGCTTGGCTTCGTTCGGGTTTTCCAGCAGGAAGTCGGAGAAGTACTTGCCCATCTCCTGTTCCACGGCGGTCTTCACTTCGGAAGATACCAGCTTGTCTTTGGTCTGGGAGCTGAACTTGGGGTCCGGCACTTTTACCGAGATGATTGCAGTCAGGCCTTCACGCGCATCGTCGCCAGTGGTGGCGACTTTATGCTTCTTGGCCAAACCTTCAGCTTCGATATAAGTGTTGAGGTTACGCGTCAGTGCCGAGCGGAAACCTACCAGGTGAGTACCGCCATCGCGCTGTGGAATGTTGTTGGTGAAACACAACAGGTTCTCGTTGAAACTGTCGTTCCACTGCAGGGCGATTTCCACGCCGATGCCGTCGTCGCGCTGGATGTTGAAGTGAAATACCTGGTTGACCGCAGTCTTGTTGGTGTTCAGGTATTCAACGAATGCACGCAGGCCGCCTTCGTACTTGAACAGCTCTTCCTTACCGCTGCGCTCATCCTTGAGGACGATACCCACACCGGAGTTCAAGAACGACAGTTCGCGAATCCGCTTGGCCAGGATGTCCCAGCTGAAATGGATGTTTTTAAAGGTTTCATCAGACGGTTTGAAGTGGATCTGAGTACCCGTGGTTTCACTGTCGCCAACGATTTTCATCGGCTCCTGTGGAACACCATGGACGTAGGTCTGCTCCCAGATTTTGCCACTGCGGCGTACTGTCAGGATCAGCTCTTCGGACAGCGCGTTCACTACTGACACGCCTACACCGTGCAAACCGCCGGAAACCTTATAGGAGTTGTCGTCGAACTTACCGCCAGCATGCAGCACGGTCATGATGACCTCGGCTGCCGATACGCCTTCTTCTTTATGCACATCGACCGGAATACCGCGACCATTGTCGCGCACGGTGATGGATTCATCCGGATGGATGATGATGCTGATGTCGTCGCAGTGACCGGCCAGAGCTTCGTCGATGGAGTTGTCGACCACCTCGAACACCATGTGGTGCAAACCGCTGCCATCATCGGTGTCGCCAATGTACATACCGGGACGTTTGCGTACGGCATCCAAACCTTTCAGCACTTTGATGCTGGTCGAGTCGTACGTTCTTTCTTCGCTCATGCCTTCACTCCCGATGGTCGTGGGTCTGGGTGATACGGCCTTGTTCCACGTGGAACAAAGCGACTGGCGTTTCCGTCTGCCAGCCTTCCCTCAATAATTCGTGGTCTACACAGGTGATAAACACCTGGCAGCGTAAGTCTTCCAACAAGCGGCATAGCGCGCGGCGATGTTGCTCGTCGAGTTCGGACGGCAAGTCATCCACCAGATAAATACACTGCCCGCGTCGGGCCTGGCTGACCAAGTGCCCCTGAGCAATACGCAGTGCGCACACCACCAACTTCTGCTGACCCCGCGACAGTATGTCTGCGGCATTGTGTGCACCTAATCTAAGGCGCAAGTCAGCGCGTTGTGGGCCGGCCTGGGTGTGGCCAATTTGCTGATCACGTTGCAGGGAGGTTGCAAGCACTGCACTCAGCTCACGCTCTTTGTCCCAACCACGGTAGTAGCTCAGCGTCAGCCCCTCGAGTTCCAGCAACTCACTCAAGGTCTGCTCAAAGACTGGTTTCAAGGCTTTGATATAGGCGCGGCGGTATTCATCGATTTCGTCGCTGGCCAGGCACAGTTCACGGTCCCAAGCCGCCTGCGAAGCGGCGTCAAGTGTACCATGCCGCAGCCATGAGTTCCGCTGCCGCAGGGCCTTCTGCAGACGCTGCCACGTGGCCATAAACCGTGGTTCCACGTGGAACACGCCCCAGTCGAGGAACTGTCGGCGGATTTTTGGTGCGCCCTCCAATAACCGGAAGCTGTCGGGATTGATCAATTGCAATGGCAGGATTTCGGCAAGTTGCGCGGCACTGCGTGCATTCTGCCCATCGATGCGAATTTGAAAGTCGCCGCCCCGATCACGGGAGATCCCCAAGGCGCTATGTCCACCTTCCGCCAATTCGACCTGGCCAAACACGGTGCACGCCAATTGCTCGTATTGGATCACCGGCAGCAGTCGCGCACTGCGAAACGAACGGGCGAGCCCCAGCAAGTGAATAGCTTCCAGCACGCTGGTTTTGCCACTGCCGTTGGCGCCATGGAGGATATTGATGCGAGGGGAGGGAGAGAAGGTCACCGGGTGCAGATTGCGCACCGCGGTGACCGAGACACGACTGAGGGACATCTAGCTTGCGCTGAGCATGATTACAGACGCATCGGCATAACAACGTAAGCCGAGTCGTCGTTATCGGATTCTTGTACCAGGGCGCTGCTGTTGGAGTCCGACAGGATCAGGCGAACCTGTTCAGTAGTCATCACACCCAGCACGTCCAGCAGGTAGCTCACGTTGAAACCTATCTCGAGCGAGCCACCGTTGTAGTCAACGCCCACTTCCTCTTCCGCTTCTTCCTGCTCCGGGTTATTCGCCTGGATCTTCAATTGGCCGTTGGCCAACTGCAGCCGGATGCCGCGGTACTTCTCGTTCGACAGAATCGCCGTGCGGCTGAAAGCTTCACGCAGGGCCTGACGGTCACCGAGTACCAGCTTGTCACCCCCCTTAGGCAGTACGCGCTCGTAGTCCGGGAACTTGCCGTCGACCAGCTTGGAGGTAAAGGTGAATTCGCCAGTGGTGGCGCGGATATGGTGCTGACCGAGAACGATGCTGACGATACCGTCCGGCTCGGTCAGCAGGCGCGCCAACTCCAGGATACCTTTACGCGGCACGATCACCTGGTGGCGATCCGGCTGACCGATATCGGCACGCATCGAGCACATTGCCAGGCGGTGTCCGTCGGTGGCCACGGCGCGGATGATACCTTCCGAGACTTCCAGCAGCATACCGTTGAGGTAGTAGCGTACGTCCTGCTGGGCCATGGCGAAGCTGGTGCGTTCGATCAAACGACGCAGCTTGCTCTGCTCCAGACTGCAGGTCAGCGAGCCCGGGCCTTCTTCCACGGTAGGGAAGTCATTGGCTGGCAACGTCGACAGAGTAAAGCGGCTGCGGCCGGCCTTGACCACCAGCTTCTGCTCATCGACCTTGATATCGATCAGCGCATCGTTCGGCAGGCTTTTGCAGATGTCCATCAGCTTGCGTGCCGGCACGGTGATCTCGCCAGGTTCGGCAGGCTCTTCGAGCTGCACGCGCCCAACCAGTTCGACTTCCAGGTCGGTACCGGTCAGGGACAATTGCTGGCCTTCGACCACCAGCAATACGTTGGAGAGCACCGGCAAGGTCTGTCGGCGCTCGACGACGCCTGCGACCAGTTGCAGGGGTTTCAACAGGGCTTCGCGTTGAATGGTGAAATGCATGGTCTAGTCCCTTGCCTTAATAAGCTGCGCTGGTGACATCACGTCGTGAGCGTACGCAGCAGGTTCTTGTAGTCCTCGCGAATATCCGCGTCGGATTCCTTAAGTTCATTGATCTTTCGGCAGGCGTGCAGGACGGTCGTGTGGTCGCGACCGCCAAACACATCACCGATTTCCGGCAGGCTGTGGTTGGTCAACTCCTTGGAGAGGGCCATGGCCACCTGACGCGGGCGCGCCACAGAGCGCGAACGGCGCTTGGACAGCAGGTCGGAAATCTTGATCTTGTAGTACTCGGCCACAGTGCGCTGAATGTTATCCACACTCACCAGTTTGTCCTGCAATGCCAACAGGTCTTTCAGGGACTCGCGGATCAGCTCGATGGTGATATCGCGGCCCATGAAGTGCGAGTGCGCGATGACCCGCTTGAGCGCGCCTTCGAGTTCACGCACGTTGGAGCGGATACGCTGGGCGATGAAGAAGGCCGCATCGTGGGGTAGATCAACTTTTGCCTGATCGGCCTTTTTCATCAGGATCGCCACACGGGTTTCCAGCTCCGGCGGCTCAACTGCAACGGTCAGGCCCCAGCCGAATCGCGACTTCAAGCGTTCTTCCAGACCTTCGATCTCCTTCGGATAACGGTCGCTGGTCAGGATGACCTGCTGACCGCCTTCGAGCAGGGCGTTGAAGGTATGGAAAAACTCTTCCTGAGAACGTTCCTTGCGCGCAAAGAATTGAATGTCATCGATCAGCAAAGCGTCAACGGAGCGATAGAAGCGCTTGAACTCGTTGATTGCATTGAGCTGCAAAGCCTTGACCATGTCGGCCACGAAGCGCTCCGAGTGCAGGTATACAACCTTGGCATTCGGGTTCTTCTTTAACAGATGGTTGCCCACTGCATGCATCAAGTGGGTCTTACCCAAACCAACCCCGCCATACAGAAAAAGCGGGTTATAGCCGTGCTTGGGATTATCCGCGACCTGCCAGGCGGCCGCGCGGGCCAACTGGTTGGACTTGCCTTCAACGAAGTTCTCGAAGGTGAAGGTACGGTTGAGGTAGCTGGTGTGCTTGAGCGCACCTTCGACCTGCACCGTGCGCTGTTCGGCACGTACCGGCGCTTGCTGGGAAGCGGCGCCAGCCATCGGGTCGAAGCTGTCGCGAGACGGCTCTTCATTTATGGGCGCGTTTTTCTGCGACGCGGGTTTTGAAGCCGCCTGCGCAACCGGTGCCGCCAAGTTATTAACAGGGGCCGCAGCGGCCTGAGCCTGCGAAGCACTCGCCGCGAGCGGAGCATTCGGTGCAGCACGAGGTACAGAGCTGCGTTTGCTGCCTATCAATAAGGAGAGCACGGGCGCGATACCGTTGCCGTGTTCGTCGAGCAACTCGAGCACACGGCCCAGGTACTTTTCGTTGACCCAGTCGAGAACAAAACGATTAGGCGCATAGACACGCAACTCGTCGCCTTCGGCTTCGACCTGTAGTGGACGGATCCAGGTGTTGAATTGCTGGGCAGGCAGCTCTTCGCGCAAAAGCTCTACGCACTGCTGCCAAAGTTCCACTGACACGGATATCCCCTAAGTTGAAAGCCGGTGAGGCAAAAACAGCCGCCATTGTAGCGGCCAGCCGCCCACTTATCCACATGTAGGTTGCTCACAGACGACCCAAAATCAACGCGTTATCTGTAAAAAAGAAGACAGATGGTCTGTGCATAAGCTCTGTGGATAAGCGCCCGTGAGCCCGTTGTACAAGTGGGGGTGAAAGTCTGTGGGTAACTGGCCTGTGGATAAAACCGTGTTCCACCCACAGCTTATCCGACAGCGCAGCACAGGAAGGACACCGTTTTCCCCTGTAGTTGTCATCCTCTGTACATCACGTGAAATATGGGCTTGGGGCAGTTATCCACAGATAGACGCCCGCCTAGCTTTTATAAGCTTTACAGAAAAGCTTTAAATAACTTCCTTCTTTATATTTATATCTATGCCACTGCTCGTCGACGCCACTCACACGGAAAAGCCCAAACGGGCTGACGAGATCTAATTAAAGGAAAAGCTGGTTGGAAATTGACCTAGAGCCTTGCTTTCTCTAGAATCGCCGGTCTCTTAAAACGGGGGCCATTCCGGCCCGTTGTGGACGAACCAGGTAACAACGCCATGAAACGTACTTTCCAACCAAGCACCATCAAACGCGCCCGCACTCACGGTTTCCGTGCTCGCATGGCTACCAAGAACGGCCGTGCTGTCCTGTCGCGTCGCCGCGCTAAAGGTCGTGCGCGTCTGGCAGTTTGATAATCCGGTACTGGTGGTGAGTCAGGACTTCAGTCGGGAAAAGCGTCTGCTTACCCCCCGGCACTTCAAGGCAGTCTTTGACTCCCCCACCGGCAAGGTTCCGGGGAAAAATCTCCTGCTCCTTGCGCGTAACAACGATCTTGATCACCCACGTCTCGGGTTGGTGATCGGCAAGAAGAGCGTAAAGCTCTCCGTTGAGCGCAATCGCCTCAAGCGTCTGATGCGCGAATCGTTTCGCCTCCACCAGGACACTCTGGTTGGTTGGGATATTGTTATCGTCGCGCGCAAAGGCTTGGGGGATGTAGAAAACCCCGAATTGATTCAGCATTTCGGCAAGCTATGGAAGCGTCTGGCGCGTACCCACAAACCAGCACCAGCAGTCGTCGAAACTGTAGGGGTAGACAGCCTTGATGCGTAAACTGGCCATCGTTCCGATCCAGTTTTACCGCTATGCCATTAGTCCTCTGATGGCCAACCACTGTCGTTTCTACCCCAGCTGTTCCTGCTACGCGTTAGAGGCCATAGAAAATCATGGTCTTCTGCGCGGTGGCTGGCTGACCTTTCGTCGTTTAGGTCGCTGTCATCCGTGGAATGCCGGTGGTTATGACCCGGTTCCACCTATCCCTACCTCCCGTTCTTCTTCGATGGCCGAGTAATCATGGATATTAAACGCACGATCCTGATCGTCGCCCTGGCAATCGTGTCCTACGTCATGGTCCTTAAGTGGAACCAGGACTATGGCCAGGCTGCCCTGCCGACTCAGAATGTTGCTACCAATCAGGCTGCGCCGGCTATTCCGGACACCCCGCTGGGTAACAATGCGTCCGCGAGTGCCGATGTTCCCAGCGCGAATGGCGAGACTGCCGCACCTCTTGAAACGCCAGTGGTCACCAACAAAGACCTCATCCACGTGAAAACGGATGTGCTCGACCTGGCTATCGATCCACAAGGTGGTGATATCGCGCAGTTGAAACTGCCGCTGTATCCACGTCGCCAGGACCATCCGGATGTGCCGTTCCAACTGTTCGATAACGGTGGTGAGCGCACGTATCTGGCACAAAGCGGCCTGACCGGCACCAATGGTCCGGATGCACGTGCTACCGGTCGTCCGGTTTATTCGACCGAACAGAAGAGTTATCAACTGGCCGATGGCCAGAATCAGTTGAATGTCGACCTGAAATTCAGCCTCGATGGCGTCAACTACATCAAGCGCTTCAGCTTTACCCGCGGCCTGTACGACTTGAAGGTCACTTACCTGATCGACAACGAAAGTGCCAAACCGTGGACCGGCAACCTGTTTGCCCAGCTCAAGCGTGATGGCAGCTCCGATCCTTCTTCCAGCACCGCCACCGGCACCGCGACTTACCTGGGCGCAGCCCTGTGGACAAGTGGCGAGCCGTACAAAAAAGTGTCGATGAAAGATATCGACAAGGGCGCACTGAAAGAAAATGTTCAGGGTGGCTGGGTAGCCTGGCTGCAACACTACTTCGTGACCGCCTGGATTCCGAACAAGGCTGAAGCCAATCTGGTTCAGACGCGTAAGGACAGCCAGGGTAATTACATCATTGGTTTTACCGGCCCGGCGTTGACCGTAGCGCCAGGTGCCAAGGCTGAAACCAGCGCTACCCTGTACGCCGGTCCGAAAAGCCAGGCAGTGCTCAAAGAGTTGTCCCCAGGTCTGGAACTGACCGTGGACTACGGCATTCTGTGGTTCATTGCTCAGCCAATCTTCTGGCTGCTGCAACATATCCACAGCATTGTGGGTAACTGGGGCTTCTCGATCATCTTCCTGACCATGCTGATCAAAGGGATTTTCTTCCCTCTGTCGGCCGCCAGCTACAAGTCGATGGCGCGCATGCGTGCCGTGGCGCCGAAGCTGGCTGCTCTGAAAGAGCAACATGGTGATGACCGGCAGAAAATGTCGCAGGCCATGATGGAGCTGTACAAGAAAGAGAAGATCAACCCGCTGGGTGGATGCTTGCCGATTCTGGTGCAGATGCCTGTATTCCTGTCGCTGTATTGGGTACTCCTGGAAAGCGTCGAAATGCGCCAGGCGCCGTTCATGCTGTGGATAACTGACCTGTCGATCAAGGACCCGTTCTTTATCCTGCCGATCATCATGGGCGCGACCATGTTTATCCAGCAGCGCTTGAACCCGACTCCGCCGGACCCGATGCAGGCGAAGGTAATGAAAATGATGCCTATCATCTTCACCTTCTTCTTCCTCTGGTTCCCAGCTGGTCTGGTGCTGTACTGGGTGGTCAACAACGTGTTGTCGATCTCTCAACAGTGGTACATCACGCGTAAAATCGAAGCGGCTACCAAAAAAGCCGAAGCGTAATTTACTGTGTGGGTAACCACTCAAGACGCCCCCTAGTGGGGCGTTTTGCTTTCCGTCATTTTTGTTCTGGAACCTGCTGATGAGCGCACCTCGTGAAACCATCGCTGCCGTTGCGACCGCTCAAGGTCGCGGCGGTGTCGGTATCGTTCGAATTTCCGGGCCGCTCGCCGGCAGGGCGGCACAGGCAATCAGCGGCCGCGAGCTGAAGCCACGCTATGCCCATTACGGTCCCTTCCTCGACGCCGACAACAGCGTGCTGGATGAAGGCCTTGCCCTCTATTTCCCGGGGCCCAACTCATTCACCGGTGAAGATGTCCTGGAGCTGCAGGGACACGGCGGTCCGGTGGTACTGGATATGCTGTTGCAACGTTGCCTGCAGCTGGGTTGTCGTCTGGCTCGCCCGGGCGAGTTCAGCGAACGTGCCTTTCTCAACGACAAACTAGACTTGGCCCAGGCTGAAGCGATTGCCGACCTGATCGAGGCCAGTTCCGCACAAGCTGCCCGGAACGCTTTGCGCTCGTTGCAGGGTGCTTTCTCGCTGCGCGTGCATAACTTGACTGAGCAACTGATCAGCCTGCGTATCTACGTTGAAGCAGCAATTGATTTCCCGGAAGAAGAAATCGACTTCCTTGCCGACGGCCATGTTCTAGCGATGCTCGATAAGGTTCGTGACGAGTTATCCACAGTAATGCGCGAAGCGGGGCAGGGCGCCTTGCTGCGCGATGGCATGACGGTGGTAATTGCCGGGCGCCCGAATGCCGGCAAGTCGAGCCTGCTCAATGCACTTGCAGGGCGTGAAGCTGCCATCGTTACCGAGATTGCCGGCACTACGCGGGATATTCTGCGCGAACATATCCACATCGATGGCATGCCATTACACGTGGTTGACACCGCCGGGCTGCGCGACACCGACGACCAGGTGGAAAAAATTGGTGTGGAACGGGCGCTCAAGGCAATCGGCGAAGCGGATCGCGTGCTGCTGGTCGTGGACGCCACGGCGCCGGAAGCTGTGGATCCTTTTGCCTTGTGGCCCGAGTTCCTCGAACAACGACCGGACCCAGCCAAGGTCACCTTGATCCGGAACAAGGCAGACCTCACGGGCGAAGCCATCGCAATGGAGACCAGCGAGGATGGCCACGTCACGATCAGCCTGAGTGCGAAATCAGCGGGTGAGGGGCTGGAACTGCTACGTGACCACCTCAAAGCCTGCATGGGCTACGAACAGACCTCGGAAAGCAGCTTCAGCGCTCGCCGCAGGCACCTGGAGGCGCTGCGCCATGCCAGCGCGGCGTTGGAGCACGGCCGGGCACAGCTGACCCTGGCGGGCGCCGGTGAGCTATTGGCGGAGGATTTGCGTCAAGCGCAGCAGCTGTTGGGTGAGATCACCGGCGCGTTCAGCTCCGATGACTTACTCGGACGGATTTTCTCCAGCTTCTGCATCGGTAAATAAACCTTACGCCGATTCCAGACAGGCCATTCGTGCCTGTCTGCTGCGCTCGTTTCAGAGCACTCCATCTCAAAACCTGAATTTCTATCGATAGGCACGGCATTTTCGTGGGCGCTATTTGCGCTTTGCGCTGCTTTTCTGTGGATTAAGCCCTGTGAATAACCCTACCTGTGCCCAGTTGATAACAGGGCTCAAAAACTGCATATAAAGGCGGCTGTGGATAACCAGCTGTTTAATCCACAGGCTTAGCGCAGTTATCCAAGGGCCTCATTGGCACCTGACCACAGACTTTTGAATCGCTGTACACAAAGTGAATAAAGGGCTGTAGAGATCTATCCACAGAAAACATGCTCAGTAGAAATAAACATAAAAACAAAGATTTAATAAATTTCTCTCTTTTAATTTCTATTGTCCGTGATTCATCCACAGCTGGTTAAATTTTGTGCAAAGGGTTCTTTAGGGAAGGCTAAGTCCCTATACTTGCCGCCAAGCTCAAAAACTCTTTCAACCAACAATTCCTGATTACCTACATAAGCAGGCACGAGGTGCGTGGTGGATTTCCCTTCCCGTTTTGAAGTGATCGTCATCGGCGGCGGTCATGCCGGTACCGAGGCAGCACTGGCGTCAGCACGCATGGGTGTTAAAACCCTGCTGCTCACGCACAACGTGGAAACCCTCGGCGCCATGAGTTGCAACCCCGCCATTGGCGGGATTGGCAAAAGCCATCTGGTCAAGGAAATCGATGCCCTGGGTGGCGTCATGGCCATGGCTACCGACAAGGGTGGTATTCAATTTCGCGTGCTCAACAGCCGCAAGGGCCCTGCCGTGCGTGCCACCCGGGCACAAGCTGACCGCATCCTGTACAAGGCGGCAGTACGTGAAACCCTGGAAAACCAGCCGAACCTGTGGATATTTCAACAGGCCGCCGATGACCTGATCGTCGAGCAGGACGTGGTGAAAGGGGTTGTCACCCAAATGGGCCTGCGTTTCTTCGCAGAGTCCGTGGTGCTGACCACCGGGACGTTCCTCGGCGGACTTATCCACATCGGTATGCAGAACTATTCCGGTGGACGCGCGGGTGATCCTCCCTCGATTGCCCTGGCAAAACGCCTGCGTGAATTGCCGCTGCGGGTCGGTCGCCTTAAAACCGGAACCCCGCCGCGTATCGACGGGCGCTCCGTGGATTTCTCGGTGATGACCGAACAGGCTGGCGATACACCGATTCCGGTGATGTCGTTCATGGGCTCCAAGGAGCAGCACCCCAAGCAGGTGAGCTGCTGGATCACTCACACCAATGCGCGCACCCACGAAATCATCGCAGCCAACCTTGATCGCTCGCCGATGTACTCCGGTGTGATCGAAGGCATCGGTCCGCGGTATTGCCCGTCGATCGAAGACAAGATCCACCGCTTTGCCGACAAGGAAAGCCACCAGGTCTTCATCGAGCCCGAAGGCTTGACCACACACGAGCTGTACCCCAACGGGATTTCCACTTCCCTGCCGTTCGATGTGCAAATCCAGATCGTGCAGTCGATTCGCGGCATGGAGAACGCGCACATCGTGCGCCCCGGCTACGCCATCGAGTACGACTACTTCGACCCGCGCGATTTGAAATACAGCCTGGAAACCAAAGTGATCGGCGGGCTGTTTTTCGCCGGGCAAATCAACGGCACCACCGGTTACGAAGAAGCCGGCGCCCAGGGTTTGCTGGCAGGGACCAACGCTGCGCTGCGTGCACAGGGCAAAGACAGCTGGTGCCCGCGTCGCGATGAGGCGTATATCGGCGTGCTGGTTGACGACCTGATTACCCTGGGCACCCAGGAACCGTACCGGATGTTTACTTCTCGGGCCGAATACCGCCTGATCCTGCGTGAAGACAACGCAGATCTGCGCCTGACCGAGAAAGGCCGCGAGCTGGGCCTGGTCGATGATGCGCGTTGGGTCGCGTTCTGCAAGAAACGCGAAAGCATCGCGCTCGAAGAACAACGGCTGAAAAGCACCTGGGTTCGCCCGGGTACCGAGCAGGGCGATGCGATCGCCGAAAAATTCGGCACGCCTTTGACCCACGAATACAACTTGCTCAACCTGCTGTCACGTCCGGAAATCGACTACGCCGGCCTGGTCGAAGTGACCGGCCAGGGCGCAGAAGATCCGCAGGTTGCCGAGCAGGTCGAGATCAAGACCAAGTACGCCGGTTACATCGATCGTCAGCAGGACGAGATCGCTCGTCTGCGCGCCAGTGAGAACACCAGACTGCCTGTGGATATCGACTACACCGGGATTTCCGGGCTGTCCAAGGAAATTCAAGGCAAACTGGGGATAACTCGGCCGGAAACCCTCGGCCAGGCGTCACGCATTCCCGGTGTCACCCCGGCAGCCATTTCGCTGTTGATGATTCATTTGAAAAAACGCGGCGCGGGCCGTCAGTTGGAGCAAAGCGCTTGAGTTCGTTGGTCACCTCGCAACACGCCGAAGAGTTATCCACAGGTGCTCGCCAGTTGGGCGTTGACCTGACCCCGGCCCAGCACGACTTGCTGCTGGGCTACCTGGCCCTGTTGATCAAATGGAACAAGGCGTACAACCTCACGGCAGTACGTGATCCTGACGAAATGGTCTCGCGTCATTTGCTCGACAGTCTGAGTGTGATGCCATTCATCAAGAATGGGCGCTGGCTCGATGTAGGCAGTGGCGGCGGTATGCCAGGCATTCCGCTGGCCATCCTGTTTCCCGAGTCGCAGGTCACCTGCCTGGACAGCAATGGCAAGAAGACCCGCTTCCTCACCCAGGTCAAACTCGAACTCAAGCTGGATAACCTGCAGGTTATCCACAGCCGCGTCGAAGCCTTCACGCCTGAACAGCCATTCAACGGAATTGTTTCCCGGGCATTCAGCAGCATGGAGAACTTCAGCAACTGGACCCGCCATTTGGGCGACCTCGATACGCGCTGGCTGGCAATGAAGGGCGTCCATCCAAGCGATGAGCTGTTAGCATTGCCGGCGGACTTCCACCTCGATAGCGAACACGCCCTGGCCGTACCCGGTTGCCAAGGCCAACGCCATCTGCTGATACTGCGCCGCACGGCATGATTGGGAACACAAGCAAGAATGGCTAAGGTATTCGCGATAGCGAACCAGAAAGGTGGCGTGGGTAAGACCACCACCTGCATCAACCTCGCAGCATCGCTGGTCGCGACCAAGCGCCGCGTGCTGTTGATCGATCTCGATCCACAGGGCAACGCCACCATGGGTAGCGGTGTGGATAAACACGGCCTGGAAAACTCGGTCTACGACTTGCTGATTGGCGAGTGTGACTTGACCCAGGCCATGCACTATTCCGAGCACGGCGGTTATCAACTGCTGCCGGCCAACCGCGATTTGACCGCAGCGGAAGTGGTGCTGCTGGAAATGCAGATGAAAGAAAGCCGTCTGCGCAGCGCCCTGGCGCCGATTCGCGAGAACTACGATTACATTCTGATCGACTGCCCACCGTCGCTGTCGATGCTCACGCTCAACGCGCTGGTGGCGGCTGACGGGGTGATTATCCCCATGCAGTGCGAGTACTACGCGCTGGAAGGATTGAGCGACCTTGTGGATAACATCAAGCGTATCGCCGAGTTGCTCAATCCAAACCTGCAGATCGAAGGGCTGCTGCGCACCATGTTCGACCCGCGCCTGAGCCTGATGAACGATGTGTCGGCCCAGCTCAAGGAACACTTTGGCGAGCAGCTGTACGACACGGTGATCCCGCGTAACATCCGCTTGGCCGAAGCCCCTAGCTACGGCATGCCGGCGCTGGCGTATGACAAATCATCGCGCGGTGCCATTGCCTACCTGGCCCTGGCCGGCGAGATGGTCCGCCGTCAACGCCGCAACCCACGCACCGCTGTTGCCCAGCCAACTTAAGGAATCCCCATGGCCGTCAAGAAACGAGGTCTCGGACGTGGACTGGATGCACTCCTGAGTGGTCCGACCGTCACATCGCTTGAAGAACAAGCGGTGCAGGCCGACGAGCGTGAGCTGCAGCACCTGCCCCTGGACCTGATCCAGCGCGGCAAATATCAGCCACGGCGCGACATGGACCCGCAGGCGCTGGAAGAACTGGCGAACTCGATCAAGGCCCAGGGTGTGATGCAGCCGATCGTGGTGCGCCCGATTGGCGGCGGCCGCTTTGAAATCATCGCCGGCGAACGTCGCTGGCGTGCCAGCCAGCAGGCCGGCAAGGACACCATCCCGGCGATGGTGCGCGATGTGCCGGATGAAACCGCCATCGCCATGGCATTGATCGAGAACATCCAGCGTGAAGACCTCAATCCGATCGAAGAAGCGATCGCCTTGCAGCGTTTGCAGCAGGAGTTCCAGCTGACCCAGCAGCAAGTGGCCGAGGCAGTGGGTAAATCCCGCGTGACCGTGTCCAACCTGTTGCGCCTGATTGCGCTGCCGGAAGTGATCAAGACCATGCTGTCTCACGGCGACCTGGAAATGGGTCATGCCCGTGCCTTGCTCGGTTTGCCGGAAAATCAACAGGTTGAAGGGGCGCGACACGTTGTCGCACGAGGCCTGACGGTGCGTCAGACCGAAGCCCTGGTTCGCCAATGGCTCAGCGGCAAACCGGCACCGGTCGAGACGCCGAAGGCCGACCCGGATATCGCGCGGCTCGAGCAGCGCCTGGCCGAGCGCCTGGGCTCTGCGGTACAGATTCGACATGGCAAGAAGGGCAAAGGGCAATTGGTTATAGGATATAACTCGCTCGATGAGCTTCAAGGCGTCCTTGCCCACATTCGCTGAAACATTTACTCATGTAGCGTGTGATCGGAAATCACTACCCGGCAGTTGAATAGGGGCAGAACCGCCCCTATACTCTGCGCGCATTTTGTCGGCACAAATTATGCCAAGTTATTGATTTGCGGCAGCCGACCATTGAGGAGCAAGAGTGATGGAAACCCGCACGCCAAACACGTTGCCGTTCCATCGCTTGGCCGTTTTTCCGGTTTTATTGGCTCAATTTGTCATCCTGCTGATCGCCGCATTGGCGCTTTGGTATGGGCATGGAGTCGTAGCCGGGTATTCAGGACTTTGCGGAGGCCTGATAGCCTTGCTGCCCAATATGTATTTTGCTCACAGGGCCTTTCGGTTTTCCGGCGCCCGAGCAGCCCAGGCTATCGTCCGGTCCTTTTATGCCGGCGAGGCGGGCAAACTGATTTTGACGGCAGTGCTGTTCGCACTGACCTTTGCAGGTGTGAAGCCATTGGCGCCGCTGGCTGTATTCGGCGTCTTCGTGTTGACCCAACTGGTCAGCTGGTTCGCTCCCCTGCTAATGAAAACAAGACTTTCGAAACCTTAGGGCGTTTGAGGCAACCATGGCAGAAACAACCGCTTCGGGCTATATCCAGCACCACTTGCAGAACCTGACCTTCGGTCAGCTTCCCAACGGCGGCTGGGGCTTCGCCCACACCGCAGCAGAAGCCAAAGAGATGGGTTTCTGGGCTTTCCACGTCGATACGCTCGGCTGGTCGGTCGCACTGGGTCTGATCTTTGTCCTGATTTTCCGCATGGCGGCAAAAAAGGCGACTTCCGGTCAGCCAGGTGCCTTGCAGAACTTCGTTGAAGTATTGGTCCAGTTCGTCGATGGCAGCGTGAAAGACAGCTTCCATGGCCGTAGCCCGGTGATTGCACCGTTGGCGCTGACCATCTTCGTGTGGGTGTTCCTGATGAACGCCATCGACCTGATCCCGGTCGACTGGATTCCTCAGTTGGCCATCCTGATCACCGGTGATGCGCACATTCCATTCCGCGCCGTTTCCACCACAGACCCGAACGCTACCCTGGGCATGGCCCTGTCGGTGTTCGCGTTGATCATTTTCTACAGCATCAAGGTCAAGGGCATCGGCGGCTTCATCGGCGAGCTGACCCTGCACCCGTTCGGCAGCAAGAACATCTTCGTTCAAGCCCTGCTGATCCCGGTGAACTTCCTGCTGGAATTCGTCACCCTGATCGCCAAGCCGATTTCCCTGGCGCTGCGACTGTTCGGCAACATGTATGCCGGCGAGTTGGTGTTCATTCTGATCGCTGTGATGTTCGGCAGTGGTCTGCTCTGGCTTAGCGGCCTGGGCGTTGTTCTGCAGTGGGCGTGGGCTGTGTTCCACATCCTGATCATTACCCTGCAGGCGTTTATCTTCATGATGCTGACCATCGTCTATCTGTCGATGGCGCACGAAGAGAACCATTAAGACCAGCCTCGGCCAGTCTGATGTCCTTCCCGGTTAAACGGGAAGGTGGCCCCCAGGGGCTATGAAACGATTTGTTTTACCGCTTTAAAATCTAAAAAACCTAAACCATACGACGTAAAAGTCGGGAGGAAAGATGGAAACTGTAGTTGGTCTAACCGCTATCGCTGTTGCACTGTTGATCGGCCTGGGCGCCCTGGGTACTGCCATTGGTTTCGGCCTGCTGGGCGGCAAATTCCTGGAAGGCGCAGCGCGTCAGCCAGAAATGGTCCCAATGCTGCAAGTTAAAATGTTCATCGTCGCCGGCCTGCTCGACGCCGTGACCATGATCGGCGTTGGTATCGCTCTGTTCTTCACCTTCGCGAACCCCTTCGTTGGTCAACTCGCTGGCTGATCACTCGACTTTTCGAGTGATTGGAGTGATGGACAACGAATGAGCGAGGTGTTGGCGTGAACATTAATGCAACCCTGATTGGCCAATCCGTTGCGTTCTTCATTTTTGTAGTGTTTTGCATGAAGTTCGTGTGGCCTCCGGTCATCGCGGCTTTGCACGAACGTCAGAAGAAGATCGCGGATGGTTTGGACGCTGCCAGCCGTGCAGCTCGCGACCTGGAGTTGGCCCAAGAGAAAGTGGGTCATCAACTGCGCGAAGCTAAAGCACAGGCAGCTGAAATCATTGAGCAAGCCAAGAAGCGCGGTAACCAGATCGTCGAAGAGGCTGTTGAAAAAGCCCGCGTCGAAGCTGACCGTGTGAAGGCTTCGGCTCATGCCGAGATCGAACAGGAACTGAACGGCGTCAAAGACGCGCTGCGTGCCCAACTGGGTGCTCTGGCGGTCGGCGGTGCGGAGAAGATCCTCGGTGCCACAATCGATCAAAACGCGCACGCGGAGCTGGTTAACAAACTGGCTGCTGAAATTTAAGCGAGGGCGATCATGGCAGAACTGACCACGTTGGCTCGACCTTACGCTAAGGCAGCCTTCGAGCACGCCCAGGCCCACCAGCAACTGGCCTCTTGGTCAGCCATGCTCGGCCTGGCTGCAGCAGTGTCGCAAGATGACACCATGCAGCGTGTGCTCAAGGCCCCGCGCCTGACGAGCGCAGACAAGGCCGCCACTTTTATTGAAGTGTGCGGCGACAAGTTTGATGTGAAAGTGCAGAACTTCATCAACGTCGTTGCCGAAAACGACCGTCTCCCGCTTCTGCCGGAGATTGCCGCTCTGTTCGACCTGTACAAGGCCGAACAAGAGAAGTCGGTAGACGTTGAAGTCACCAGTGCTTTCGCATTGAACCAAGAACAGCAAGACAAACTCGCCAAGGTTCTCAGTGCACGACTCGACCGGGAAGTGCGCCTGCAAGTTGCGGAAGACAGGTCCCTCATTGGGGGCATTGTCATTCGCGCCGGCGACCTGGTTATCGATGGCTCGGTTCGCGGCAAACTCGCGAGCCTTGCCGAAGCATTGAAATCTTGAGTTTGAAGGGGCAGCAGAGCAATGCAGCAACTCAATCCTTCCGAAATAAGTGAAATTATCAAGGGCCGCATCGACAAGCTCGATGTGACCTCCCAAGCCCGTAACGAAGGCACTGTCGTCAGCGTATCTGACGGCATCGTGCGGATTCACGGTCTGGCCGACGTCATGTACGGCGAGATGATCGAGTTTCCGGGCGGCGTCTACGGTATGGCCCTCAACCTGGAGCAAGACTCCGTAGGTGCCGTTGTATTGGGCGCGTACACCAGTCTGGCCGAAGGCATGAGCGCCAAGTGCACAGGCCGCATCCTCGAAGTTCCGGTTGGTAAGGAACTGCTGGGTCGCGTAGTCGACGCACTGGGTAACCCTGTTGACGGCAAAGGTCCACTGGGCAACACCTTGACCGACGCGGTCGAGAAAGTTGCTCCAGGCGTGATCTGGCGTAAGTCGGTAGACCAGCCTGTACAGACTGGCTACAAGGCTGTCGATGCCATGATCCCGGTCGGCCGTGGCCAGCGTGAGCTGATCATCGGTGACCGTCAGATCGGTAAAACCGCTCTGGCGATCGACGCGATCATCAACCAGAAGAACAGCGGCATTTTCTGCGTCTACGTAGCCATCGGTCAGAAGCAATCGACCATCGCCAACGTGGTTCGCAAGCTGGAAGAAAACGGCGCCCTGGCCAACACGATCATCGTGGCTGCCAGTGCTTCGGAATCTCCTGCGCTGCAATTCCTGGCACCGTACTCCGGTTGCACCATGGGTGAATTCTTCCGCGACCGCGGTGAAGACGCGCTGATCGTTTATGACGATTTGTCCAAGCAAGCAGTGGCTTACCGCCAGATTTCCCTGCTGCTGCGCCGTCCACCAGGCCGTGAAGCCTACCCAGGCGACGTGTTCTATCTCCACTCCCGTCTGCTGGAGCGCGCATCCCGCGTTTCCGAAGAGTACGTAGAGAAGTTCACCAACGGCGCAGTGACCGGCAAAACCGGTTCCCTGACCGCACTGCCGATCATCGAAACCCAGGCTGGCGACGTTTCCGCGTTCGTTCCGACCAACGTGATTTCCATCACCGACGGTCAGATCTTCCTGGAATCGGCCATGTTCAACTCCGGGATCCGTCCTGCTGTGAACGCCGGTGTTTCGGTATCCCGTGTGGGTGGTGCCGCTCAGACCAAGATCATCAAGAAGCTCTCCGGTGGTATCCGTACCGCTCTGGCTCAGTACCGTGAACTGGCGGCATTCGCCCAGTTCGCGTCTGACCTGGACGAAGCGACCCGTAAGCAACTTGAGCATGGTCAGCGCGTTACCGAGCTGATGAAGCAGAAGCAATACGCCCCTATGTCGATCGCTGACATGGCGTTGTCGCTGTATGCCGCTGAGCGTGGGTTCCTGACCGACGTTGAAATCGCCAAGGTCGGCAGCTTTGAACAAGCGCTGATTGCTTACTTCAACCGCGATCACGCCGAATTGATGGCGAAGATCAACGTGAAGGGTGACTTCAATGACGATATCGACGCTGGCATGAAAGCCGGTATCGAGAAGTTCAAGGCCACCCAAACCTGGTAAGCCGCAGCGGGAGCCGCAAGGTTCCCGCTTGCTAACCTGATAGGTGTTACATGGCAGGCGCAAAAGAGATTCGCAGTAAGATTGCGAGCATCAAAAGCACGCAAAAGATTACCAGCGCCATGGAAAAAGTGGCGGTGAGCAAAATGCGCAAGGCACAAATGCGCATGGCTGCCAGCCGTCCTTATGCGGAGCGTATCCGCCAGGTAATTGGGCATCTGGCCAACGCCAACCCGGAATACCGCCACCCGTTCATGATCGACCGCGCCGTAAAGCGTGTGGGTTATGTGGTAGTGAGCAGTGACCGTGGTTTGTGCGGTGGTCTGAATACCAACCTGTTCAAGGCCCTGGTCAAGGACATGGCGGTAAACCGCGAAAACGGCGTCGAGATCGATCTGTGTGTGGTGGGTAGCAAGGGTGCGGCCTTTTTCCGCAACTTCGGCGGTAACGTCGTTGCAGCTATCAGCCACCTGGGTGAAGAGCCGTCGATCAACGATTTGATCGGCAGTGTGAAGGTGATGCTCGATGCATACCTGGAAGGCCGGATTGACCGCCTCTCCGTGGTGTCCAACAAGTTCATCAACACCATGACCCAGCAGCCGACCGTGGAGCAATTGATTCCACTGGTGGCGACTCCGGATCAGGAACTCAAGCACCACTGGGACTACCTCTACGAACCGGACGCCAAAGAGCTGCTTGACGGCTTGATGGTGCGCTACGTGGAGTCGCAGGTGTACCAGGCGGTGGTCGAGAACAACGCAGCTGAACAAGCGGCGCGGATGATCGCGATGAAAAACGCTACCGATAACGCCGGTGATCTGATCAGCGATTTGCAGCTGATCTACAACAAGGCGCGTCAGGCTGCGATCACCCAAGAGATCTCGGAAATCGTCGGCGGCGCTGCCGCGGTTTAACGGTTCAAATATTCAGAGGATCCAGCTATGAGTAGCGGACGTATCGTTCAAATCATCGGCGCCGTTATCGACGTGGAATTCCCACGCGACAGCGTACCGAGCATCTACAACGCGCTGAAAGTACAAGGCGCGGAAACCACCCTGGAAGTTCAGCAGCAGCTGGGCGACGGCGTGGTTCGTACCATTGCGATGGGTTCCACCGAAGGCTTGAAGCGCGGTCTGGACGTTATCGACTCTGGCGCAGCCATCTCCGTACCGGTCGGTAAAGCGACCCTGGGCCGGATCATGGACGTATTGGGTAACCCAATCGACGAAGCTGGTCCGATCGACACCGAAGAGCGCTGGGGCATTCACCGTCCAGCACCTTCGTTCGCCGAACAAGCGGGCGGCAACGACCTGCTGGAAACCGGCATCAAGGTTATCGACCTGGTTTGCCCGTTCGCCAAGGGCGGTAAAGTCGGTCTGTTCGGTGGTGCCGGTGTAGGCAAGACCGTCAACATGATGGAACTGATCCGTAACATCGCCATCGAGCACAGCGGTTATTCCGTGTTCGCCGGTGTGGGTGAGCGTACCCGTGAGGGTAACGACTTCTACCACGAGATGAAGGACTCCAACGTTCTGGACAAAGTGGCACTGGTTTACGGTCAGATGAACGAGCCGCCGGGTAACCGTCTGCGCGTAGCCCTGACTGGCCTGACCATGGCCGAGAAGTTCCGTGACGAAGGTAACGACGTTCTGCTGTTCGTCGACAACATCTACCGTTACACCCTGGCCGGTACCGAAGTATCCGCACTGCTGGGCCGTATGCCTTCGGCAGTAGGTTACCAGCCGACCCTGGCTGAAGAGATGGGCGTTCTGCAGGAACGTATCACTTCGACCAAGGAAGGTTCGATCACCTCGATCCAGGCGGTATACGTACCTGCGGATGACTTGACCGACCCGTCGCCTGCCACCACCTTCGCCCACTTGGACGCCACCGTCGTTCTGTCCCGTGACATCGCTTCCCTGGGTATCTACCCGGCGGTCGATCCACTCGACTCGACTTCGCGCCAGCTGGATCCGAACGTGATCGGCCAGGAGCACTACGACACCGCTCGCGGCGTTCAGTACGTGCTGCAGCGTTACAAGGAACTGAAGGACATCATTGCGATCCTGGGTATGGACGAGCTGTCGGAAACCGACAAGCAGTTGGTAAACCGTGCTCGTAAGATCCAGCGTTTCTTGTCGCAGCCGTTCTTCGTGGCTGAAGTCTTCACCGGTGCCTCGGGTAAATACGTTTCCCTGAAAGACACCATTGCTGGCTTCAAAGGCATCCTCAACGGTGACTACGACCACCTGCCAGAACAAGCGTTCTACATGGTCGGCGGCATCGAAGAAGCGATCGAGAAAGCCAAGAAACTGTAATCCTGGCGCCCGGCGACGGGCGCTCATCAGGTTGAGGCAATCAGATGGCTATGACAGTCCATTGCGATATCGTCAGCGCGGAAGGGGAAATCTTCTCCGGTCTGGTAGAAATGGTGATTGCACACGGCGAACTCGGTGACCTGGGTATTGCCATGGGCCACGCGCCGTTGATCACCAGCTTGAAGCCAGGTCCGATCACACTGACCAAGCAAGGCGGGGAACGTGAGGTGTTTTACATCTCGGGTGGTTTCCTCGAGGTTCAGCCGAACATGGTCAAAGTACTTGCCGACACTGTGCAACGTGCTGGCGACCTGGATGAAGCCTCCGCTCAGGAAGCCGTCAAGGCTGCCGAGAAGGCGCTGAACGAAAAAGGCGCAGACTTCGACTACAGCGCTGCTGCAGTCCGTCTGGCCGAAGCCGCAGCCCAGCTGCGGACGCTCCAGCAGATCCGCAGGAAGTAAGCGGCCACGCCGTAATGCTTATGCGCGATTGATTAAAAAGGGTAGCCTCGGCTACCCTTTTTCTTTTTTTGCAAAACACTTCTCTGGTCTGAACCCGGACCGCCCAGGATTGGTAGCCATTCATGTCTCTTGAAATCGTCATTCTCGCCGCAGGCCAGGGCACACGCATGCGTTCGGCCCTGCCCAAGGTGCTGCATCCGGTCGCGGGCAACTCCATGCTCGGCCATGTTATCCACAGTGCCCGGCAGTTGGACCCGCAACGCATCCATGTAGTGATCGGCCACGGTGCCGATGCTGTGCGCGAGCGCCTGGCGGCGGATGACCTCAATTTCGTGTTGCAAGACAAACAACTCGGCACCGGCCACGCCACTGCCCAGGCAGTGCCGTTCATCACCGCCGACACTGTGCTGATCCTCTACGGCGATGTGCCGCTGATCGAAGTCGAAACCCTGCAACGCCTGCTCAAGCACGTAGTGCCTGGCCAGATGGGCCTGCTTACCGTTGAGCTGGACGACCCCACCGGCTACGGACGCATCGTGCGCAACGCTGACGGCAAGGTCGCCGCCATCGTTGAACACAAGGACGCCAGCGAAGCCCAGCGCGCCATCACCGAAGGCAACACCGGGATCATGGCCGTGCCGGCCAATCGCCTGGCGGACTGGATGAGCCGCCTGTCCAACAACAACGCCCAGGGCGAGTACTACCTCACCGACGTCATCGAGATGGCGGTGAGCGACAACCTGGTAGTTGCCACCGAGCAGCCCCATGACCCGATGGAAGTGCAGGGCGCCAACGATCGCAAGCAATTGGCAGAGCTGGAGCGTCACTATCAGTTGCGCGAAGGCCGCCGCCTCATGGCTCAAGGCGTCACCCTGCGCGACCCGGCCCGTTTCGATGTACGCGGTAAAGTCACCGTCGGCCGCGACGTGCTGATCGACATCAACGTGATCCTCGAAGGCCGTGTGGTCATCGAAGACGACGTGGTAATTGGGCCCAATTGCGTGATCAAGGACAGCACCCTGCGCAAGGGCGTGGTGGTCAAGGCCAACAGCCATATCGAAGGCGCCGTGATGGGCGAGGGCAGCGATGCAGGCCCGTTTGCGCGGTTACGTCCGGGCAGTGTGCTGGGCGCCAGGGCGCATGTGGGTAACTTCGTCGAGCTGAAAAACGCCGTGATGGGCGACGATGCCAAGGCTGGCCACCTGGCCTACCTGGGGGACGCTGTGATCGGTGCTCGCAGCAACATTGGTGCTGGCGCCATCACCTGCAATTACGATGGCGCCAACAAATACCAGACGACGATTGGTGAGGACGTATTCATCGGCTCCAATAACTCGCTGGTCGCACCCGTCACCATTGACGACGGTTCCAACACGGCGGCGGGCTCAACCATCAACCAGAATGTGGATAAGTCCCAACTGGCAGTAGCCCGCGCCCGCCAACGCAACATCGATGGCTGGAAACGCCCGGTCAAACTCCCCAAGAACTGAGTTATCCACAGTGTCAACAGCAACATAAAACCCAATGTAGGAGGGGGCTTGCTCCCGATAGCAGTCATTCAGTCACTGATGCATCGACTGAAACAGCGCTATCGGGAGCAAGCCCTCTCCCACAATCGTCTCGTCGTCGCATTCAAAAATGCACTTGACGAACTTTCACCAATAGGTTTTGATTGCCTTCGTTATCTTTCGAACCGAAACTTATCATCACCATGTCGAAACGAAATACCCCTCAACGTCGCCACAACATCCTCACCTTGCTCAATGAGCAGGGCGAAGTCAGCGTGGACGAGTTGGCCAAGCGTTTCGAAACCTCGGAAGTCACCATCCGCAAGGACCTCGCCGCCCTCGAAAGTAACGGCCTGCTGCTGCGCCGTTACGGTGGCGCAATCACCATGCCCCAGGAACTGGTCGGCGATGCAGCCCAACCCATCTCGGCCCACAAACGCGCTATCGCGCGTGCCGCCGTAATGCGTTTACGCGAACACGCCCGCATCATCATCGACAGCGGCAGCACCACTGCCGCGATGATCCCCGAGCTGGGTCACCAGCCGGGTCTGGTGGTGATGACCAACTCCCTGCACGTCGCCCGCGCCTTGAGCGAACTGGAACATGAGCCGGTGTTGTTGATGACCGGCGGCACCTGGGACCCGCACTCGGACTCGTTCCAGGGGCAGGTCGCCGAGCACGTTTTGCGCTCCTATGACTTTGACCAGTTGTTCATCGGTGCCGACGGCATTGATCTGGAGCGCGGCACCACCACCTTCAACGAGCTGCTGGGGCTGAGCCGGGTAATGGCCGAGGTCGCCCGGGAAGTGGTGGTAATGGTCGAGTCCGACAAGATCGGCCGCAAGATTCCCAACCTGGAGCTGCCCTGGAGCAGCGTCCATACCCTGATCACCGATGATCGCCTGCCGCTCGAGGCCCGCGACCAGATACAAGCCCGCGGCATCACGCTGATATGCGCGGCAATCATCTAGGAGACATACCATGTGTGGAATTGTAGGCGCCGTCGCCGAACGTAACGTTACCGCCATCCTCATCGAAGGCCTCAAGCGCCTCGAATACCGCGGCTATGACAGCGCCGGTGTGGCGGTTTTCACCAACGGCGGCAAGCTGGAGCGCATGCGCCGGCCCGGCAAGGTCAGTGAATTGGATCAGGCCCTGGCCGGTGAGCCGCTGGTCGGCCGTCTGGGCATCGCCCACACCCGTTGGGCCACCCACGGCGCGCCGTGCGAGCGCAACGCCCACCCGCATTTCTCCGGCGACCTCGCTGTGGTGCACAACGGCATCATCGAGAACCACGAAGCACTGCGCGAACAGCTCAAGGGCCTGGGCTACGTGTTCACCTCGGACACCGACACCGAAGTCATCGCCCACCTGCTCAACCACAAGCTCAAGGACCACAGCGACCTGACCACCGCCCTCAAGGCCACGGTCAAGGAACTGCATGGCGCCTACGGTCTGGCGGTGATCAGCGCCAGCCAACCCGACCGCGTGGTCGCCGCCCGCAGCGGCAGCCCGCTGGTGATCGGCCTGGGTCTGGGCGAGAACTTCCTCGCCTCCGACCAACTGGCCCTGCGTCAGGTTACCGACCGCTTCATGTACCTGGAAGAAGGCGATATCGCCGACATCCGTCGTGAAAGCGTGGCGATCTGGGACGTGGACGGCAACTCTGTCGAGCGCGAAGCCGTGCAATACCGCGACGGCGCCGAAGCCGCCGACAAGGGCGAATTCCGCCACTTCATGCTCAAGGAAATCCACGAGCAGCCTTCCGTGGTGCAACGCACCCTCGAAGGTCGCCTCAGCCAGAACCAGGTGCTGGTCAACGCCTTCGGCCCGCAAGCCGCCGAGCTGTTCGCCAAGGTGCGCAACGTGCAGATCGTCGCCTGCGGTACCAGCTACCACGCCGGCATGGTTGCGCGTTACTGGCTGGAAGAGCTGGCCGGCATCCCGTGCCAGGTCGAAGTCGCCAGCGAGTTCCGCTACCGCAAGGTGGTGGTGCAGCCCGACACCCTGTTCGTGACCATCTCCCAGTCCGGCGAAACTGCCGACACCCTGGCCGCCCTGCGCAACGCCAAAGAGCTGGGCTTCCTTGCCAGCCTGGCGATCTGCAACGTCAGCATCAGCTCCCTGGTGCGTGAATCCGACCTCACCCTGCTGACCCAGGCCGGTCGCGAAATCGGCGTAGCCTCCACCAAGGCGTTCACCACGCAGCTGGTCGGCCTGCTGCTGCTGACCCTGTCCCTGGGTCAGGTGCGCGGCACCCTTGCCGAAGGCGTCGAAGCCACGCTGGTAGAAGAACTGCGCCGCCTGCCAACCCGCCTGGGCGAAGCCCTCGCGATGGACAGCACCGTGGAAAAAGTCGCCGAGCTGTTTGCCGACAAAAACCACACCCTGTTCCTCGGCCGTGGCGCGCAATACCCGGTGGCGATGGAAGGCTCCCTCAAGCTCAAGGAAATCTCCTACATCCACGCCGAAGCCTACCCAGCCGGCGAGCTGAAGCACGGCCCGCTGGCCCTGGTGGATGACGACATGCCGGTGGTCACCGTCGCGCCGAACAACGAACTGCTGGAAAAGCTCAAATCCAACCTGCAGGAAGTACGTGCCCGTGGCGGCCAACTGATCGTGTTCGCCGACGAAAAAGCCGGCATGACCAATGGCGAAGGCACCCACGTCATCAACATGCCGCACATCCACGACACCCTGTCGCCGATCCTCTACACCATCCCGCTGCAGTTGCTGTCGTACTACGTGGCCGTGCTTAAAGGCACCGACGTTGACCAGCCGCGTAACCTGGCCAAGTCGGTGACGGTGGAGTAATAAGCCGCGTGCCTGGAGGCCGTAGACCTGTGCGTCTTCGAAGCTGATGCCTGGATTCGGGATAAAAAAGGGATGAGGTAGGCCGGAACGCAGGTTTCACACGTTGCTTAAACCCTGAAAGCACCACACAACCCAATGTGGGAGCGGGCTTGCTCGCGAAGGCGGTGGGTCAGTCGGATAACCCTTCGACTGATACACCACCTTCGCGAGCAAGCCCACTCCCACATTTTTTGATCTTCGTTTGAGTTGGAGACGGTGAGGTCAGGTCCACCAGTACCGCACCAAATGAAAGAAAATCGGCGCCGCAAAGCACACCGAATCCAGCCGATCCAGCATCCCGCCGTGGCCTTCGATCATGTGCCCCCAATCCTTTACACCCCGGTCGCGCTTGATCGCCGACATCACTATCCCGCCAGCGAAGCCCAGCAGGTTGATCAGCAGCGCAATCAGGAACGACTGCCACGGGTTGAACGGCGTGGTCCACCACAGTGCTGCGCCGATCAGCGAGGACAGCAGGATCCCGCCAACAAAGCCTTCCACGGTTTTCGAGGGTGAGAGGTTAGGCGCTATCTTGTGTTTGCCGAACAATTTCCCACAGACGTACTGGAGCACATCCGACAGTTGCACCACGATCACCAGGTAGGCGATCAACAGCAGGTTGCGGCCTTCGTAGCCGGGAATATCCAACGTGAGCAGGGCGGGCACGAAGGATACGCAGAACACCGCGATCATCAGTCCCCATTGCACCTTGGATGCGCGTTCCAGGAAGTGGGTGCTGTCGCCGCCCAGGGAGGCGAGTATCGGCAGCAGCAGGAACACGTAGACCGGGATGAAGATCGAGAACAGCCCGTACCAGTCGGCGTAGATCAGTACGTATTGCAGCGGCAGTGCCAGGTAGAACGCGGCCACCAGCGCCGGGTAGTCGCTACGCCGGGTTGGGGTGAGGGTGAGAAATTCGCGCAGGGCGTAGAACGACACCGCGTAGAACAGCAGGATCACGGCAGCGGTGCCGAGCCAGAAGGCGATGCCGATCACCACCACCATCACCCACCACGCGTTGATGCGCGCGTTGAGGTTTTCCACTACCGCATTCGGGGTGCCACGGGTGCGCAGCTTGAGGATCAGGCCGATCAGCGAGGCCAGCACCAGGATCGCGCCGATTCCGCCGAACAGCATCAGGGTTTGGCTATCCATGTCAGACATGCTCCGGGGCAAGGGCCAGCAGGGCGTCGCGGGTGCGCGCAAGAAACAGCGCCTTGTCTTCGCCGTCTTCCAGTTGCAGCGGGGCGCCGAAGCTGGTGGTGCACAGCAGGGGCAGCGGCAGGACGCGGCCCTTGGGCATGACCCGGTTTAGGTTGGCAATCCACACCGGAATCAACTCGGCCTGTGGGTAACTTTTTGCCAGGTGATACAGGCCGCTCTTGAAGGGCAGCAGGCCATCCTCAAGATTGCGCGTACCTTCCGGGAAGATGATCAGCGAGTCGCCGCCTTGCAGCGCGGCGAGCATGGGCGTCAGGGGGTTATCCACAGGGTCCTTGCGCTCGCGGTCGATCAGCACGCCGTTGAACACGCGGTTGATGATGTAGCGGCGCAGTGCACTTTTGTTCCAGTAGTCGCTGCCCGCTACCGGGCGCGTGAATTTGCGCAGGTTCTGCGGCAGCGAGGCCCACAGCAGCACGAAGTCGCCGTGGCTGCTGTGGTTGGCGAAGTAGATACGCTGCACCGGCACGGGCGCGCAACCGAGCCACAGACTGCGGGCGCCGGTGACGGTGCGGGCCATCGACGTAATCAGCGTGGCGACCACGGGTTCGAACATGGGAATTCCTTATCCGGCGAAAGGCAGCCAGGGGCTGGCGAGGATGACGCCCAGGGTCAGCAGCGCTTGCGCGCTCAGCAGCCAGGCTTGTTTGCGCAGCAGTTTCAGCGCGCCCCGGCGGCGCTCGAGCCAGGGCCGTCCGGCGCGCCTGGCCGATTGCAGGCCAAGGGCTTGCAGGGCCTGGTCGAGGTCGGCGGTGCGTCCGGTATCCCGAGCCAGCAGGGCGAACAGGTCGGCATCGAAGGCCACGCGCAGTGCCCAGTATTTTTGCAGCAACCCGAAGATAACCATCCACAGGCTGAGCAGCAGGCAGATCGGCGAAATGCTCGCCATCAGCACTTGCGCCAGCCCGAACAGCACGCCCAGCAGTGTCAGGCCTGTGGATAACTGGTCCAGTGAGCGACCACGTCGCAGCAGACTGGCGACGACCTGGAGTTCCATATCAGCGGGCATGGGGCAAACCCTCCAAAGCTTCTCGGTGAGCGGGGTGCAGGACCACTTCGGCCCGTGCTGTACGAATGATAGCCAGCGCCTGATCCACCGTGGCGGCGCGCCCGCTGTGCAGCAGCCACGCGGCGACGGCGCTGGCGCTGCGCGAATAGCCCAGCGCGCAACACACCAGCAAGGGTCCGCTGACGCGCAGGCGTTCGATGGCCTCGGCGGCGTGTCGGCATTCGGCGGACGTGGGGGCGATCAGGTTCAGCACGGGGACGCACTGGTAGGCTCGACCCTGTGGGTTAATCGGCAACTCTGCACACAGATCGACCACTGCACTGAACGAGCCTTGCTCAGCGGCCGTGGGAATTCGGCCCAGCCAGACGTTATCCACAATCAGATCGGCCTGTGGATGCCTGCGCGTCCACAGCCGTGAATTGATCCAGGCTCCGGCCAGATACGGCGCGTACAGCCAGCGTGCGGCGGCTGTTAACCGGCCATCCGCGCGCTTCTGAAAACCCTCTGCGCCAAGCACGCAGTAATTCAACGTGACCAACGCCAGCGACACCGCGGGCCACGCCAGCCACAGCCACCAACCGCCCAACAGCAGCGCCAGGCTGAACAGCACGAGGGCCCCTACGGCATAACGCATAGCCAACCACCAACGCTTGGGCTCGCGCGCCAGTCGACTATGCAACAGGGGACTCGGATGCTCCACAGGCCATAGCCACACACACAGCCATCCCGCGAGGGCGCCTGTGGGTAAGTCAATAAAGTGATGTTGATAAGTGGTCAGCACCGAAATACCGATCAAGGCGAACCAGCCATGGACCAGCCAACGCCACATGCCCTGGGTGTGCCGCTGGAACATGAGCCACAGAATCACCAGTAACGCGATGTGCAGCGACGGCGCCTGGTTGAACGGTTTGTCGAACCCCGCCAGCACCGCGAACAGCCAGCCGAACATGCCATCCAGCGCGGGCCGTTCGAAAGTAAACCGCAACGGCCAGATCAGAAAGCAGCTCACGGCGATCGCCTGCGCAGTCAGCAGGCGCAGCGCGTGCTGCTTGAGTTCATGGCGGGTGTTGGGCAGCAGCAGCGAGAACCCGTAAAGCAGGTCGATGGACCAGTAGGGCACGATGGTCCAGGCCCAGAACGGCATATGGGTTTCCCAGCCGAACACCAGCGTGCCCACGTCGCTGCGCTGAGCCGTGACCCAGGTGGCGAAGCCGTAGGTGCTGAAGAACAGCGGTGCCAACAGCAGCAGCCATAACAGCGCTGGCTTGAATAAACCGGGTTCGCGCATGTTCAGAGCTTCTGCGCCAGGGACACGGTGAAAATGCCCCATTCATCCACACGTTGGGTGATCTTGCGAAAGCCTGCCGCTGCCACCAGCTGATCCATTTCCGCCTGACTGCGACGGCGCATCACCCAGGCCTGGCCCTGGCGATGGCTGGTGAGCGCGCGGGCGATCAGTTCCAACTGCGGGTGCCACGGCTGACCGGTGTACACCAGGTAACCACCGGGCTCCACTGCCTCGGCCAAGCCGGCCAGCGAATCACCGACCCTGCCGTTATCGGCGAACAATTCATACAGCCCGGACACCACCGCCAGGGTCGGCCTGGGCGCAAGCGCTGCCAGGTCGGCCCGGTCAAACGCGTCGCCTTTGACGAACTGCGCGATATCCCCCAGGCCTTTCTCGCGAATCAGCGCGCCACCTTCACGCACGTTGATGTCGCTGTAGTCACGCAGCAGGATCGATTCCGGTAACGGTGAGACGCCCTGCAGGGCTTCGAGAATGTAACGGCCATGGCCGGCGGCGATGTCGACGATGCGCACTTCGCGCTGCTCATCGCGCAATCTGGCCATGGCCAGGCGCAGCAATTCCTCGACGTTCACTTTGCGCTGGCGAATGCCGCGCCAGCCGATGGAGTTGAGGTAGTGGGTGTCGATCATCCGTCCCACACCGCCCTTGCCGGTGGGCGTGTTGCGGTAGACGTAGTCCAGGGTGCTGCCGGAGTCGAAACCGGTATCGAAACCCAGCTTCACGCCGGCCGACAGGCGTTGGCCCAGGCCCATGCTGGCGCGGGTCATGCGCCAGTAAAGGTCGCGCAGGGAATTGCGCGGCAGCGGCGCGGCCATAGATTCGGATTCGGCGCAGGTGGCGCCCAGCCTGTCGGCGTCCAGCAGCGAGGCGCGGTCCAGCGGGTGGCTGAAGTTCTGCAGGATAAAACGCCTGGCGCTGCTCAGCGCCACCGCGCGATCACGTTCGCCAAGGGTGTCGTGAAAGAAACCGGGGAGAATATGCAGCTCTTTTTTCAGGCTGCCCAGGCGGTCGAAGAACTGCTGCTGAGGCTTGCGGTGCACCACGAAGTCGGAACCGGACACCAGCAGTTGGGTCGGCACCTGGATCGCCTGGGCATCGGCGACAACGCGGTCGGCCGCTTCGTACAGGCCCAGCAGCACATTCACCGAAATGGCCTTGGTGATCAGCGGGTCGCTGTCGTAGGACGCCACCCGCTCGGGGTCATGGCTGAGAAACCTGGCCTTGACGTAACTGTTGACGAAAAAGTTGCCGCGAAACCGGCGCATCAAGGCCAGGCCCGGGCGGGCGAAAGGCACGTACAGCTTGACCTTGAACGCCGGGGAGGCCAGCACCAGGGCGCGTATGTTGGGGGCATAGTCGTGCACCCAGGTGGCCGCAATCACCGCGCCGACGCTTTGGGCGATCACCGCAAGGTTTTGCGCCTCGATGCCAAACGTGGCTTCGATATGTTCGCAGAAGGTCTGCACGTCGCGGGCGCTGGTGGCGAAGCTCGGGCTGTCACCGCGTGCGCCGGGTGATTGGCCGTGGCCACGGGCGTCCCAGGCGAAGAAATCGAAACCGGGCAGGTCCAGTTCATCCACCAGATGGGCGATACGCCCGGAATGCTCATGGCCGCGATGAAACAGCAGGATCGCCTTGCGCGGTTCGCCATCCGTTGCAGCGGTGGCCGGCCAGTGCCGATAGAAAAGCTCGACGCCATCATGGGTACTGAATGTTTGTGCCTGCTGTTCGCGCATCGCAAAAATCCTTATGCAATCGGTGAAGTGGCGGAGTGTTCCTTGAGGCCCTGGCGCACCCGGTTGACCAGGGTATAGGCGAGCAGGGCGGCGACCAGCCACATCACCGTGCTCACCCAGGCAGCGCCCAGCCAGCCCAGCGCCACGCCCGTGGCCAGCACGCCGAGGACGAAGGCGCGATCGCTCTTGCCCATCGGCCCGTCATAGCGCCGCGAGGCACCGACCATCGGCCCCAACACCCCTGCGTATTCGCTGAACACCGCGAGCAGCGTCACCAGCAGCACTGGCGCCAGGCTCACCTCGGGGATCAGTGCAAACGGCAGGATCAGCGCGCTGTCGGCGATCACGTCGCACAGTTCATTGAGGTAGGCGCCCAGGCGCGATTGCTGGCCGAATTCGCGGGCGAGCATGCCGTCGATGGCGTTGAGGGCCATGCGCACGATCATCCACAACGGGATCAGCGCAAACAGCCACAGGTGCTGGGCGAACCCGCCAATCAGCAGGCCCACCAACAGGGAAATCACCCCGGCCAGCACGGTGATCTGGTTGGCGGTGGTGCCATTGTCGTAGAGGCGCTGCACCAGCGGGCGCAGCAGGTTCTGAAAGCGTGGCTTGAGCTGATAGATCGAAATCATGGGAGATGACGCTTCCTTGTCCGTGAACCCGTGAAAAGCTGTGCTGGAGTGTGCCGATTATTTGTAGCCCCTACCAGTGATGTCTCCTGTTTATAGGGGGGTAGTGCCATCGTGAGTGCGATAACGCTCAACTGTGGGAGGGGGCTTGCTCCCGATAGCGGTGGGCCAGTCAGTCATGTGCTCACTGACCCACCGCTATCGGGAGCAAGCCCCCTCCCACATTGATTTTTCGGTGTTAAACAAACAAATATTTCACGCCCCGTGTTATATCGTAACGAACTGTGTGTTATCGGGCGTTGAGTGGATGCAAGTGGATCTGGAAGCTGACGGCGTGCGGGCTGAAAGCCTGCCGCGTTTTCAGCAAGGGCTGTTCCATGCCCGTCGATTGAGGCAAGCCGGTATCAGCCTCACCGCCGTGGGTGTCAGTGGTTGGGTGTTGGCGTTGTTTGTCGCGCTGTTTGCGCCGCTGTCGATCTGGCCGGTGGTGTTGATCAATTGCGCCTCGGCCTTGCTGCTGCTGGTGGCCGGCTTGCAGTCGGCGTGGTGGGTGGCCGACTGGCGCGCCCAGGCACTGGAAGCACCGCCGGTTGACGTGCCGGCTGAAGAAACGGGCCGCTACGCGCGCTTGATGGAGCGCTTTATCGCGCAGATCGGCACACCGGTCTTGTGGCTGTGCGGTTGGGCGTTGCTGGCGCTGATCAGCATCATCGAATTCTGGAACCTGGCCCTGCCTGCGGCCGCTATTGGCCAGTCCGCCAGCTTCGGTGCTGCGCTGGGGTTGGCCCTGGCGTTTGGCTTGCTGGTGTTCGAACGTCGCCTGGCTCAGGAAAGCGACACGCAATGGCCTGAGGCTTCATCCCTGGCCCAGTTGTGCCGCGTGGCCATCGGTTGTTTGCTGGTGAGCTCGATCTGCCTGCTGTTTGCGAACGCCGAATCGGTGTGGCCGGTGCGCCTGGCCGTGCTGATGGGCGTATTGCCCGCGCTGGTGGCACTGGAGTTTTTGATCAGGGGCGTGCTGTCACTGTTCAGCCCGCGCCAGCCGCGCCTCGAACCGCGCCTGATGGCGCAAAGCTTCATTGCTGACCTGCTGCGCTGGCCACCCCAGCCCTTGCTCGCCTTGCAGCACGAACTGCAAAACCGCTACGGCATCGACCTGCGTCAGATCTGGGCGTTCACCTACATGCGCCGGGCATTTTTGCCGGTGCTGTTGGTGGTGTTGGCCGTAGGCTGGGTGCTGACCGGCGTGCATGAAGTGCCCCTGCAAGGTCGTGGGATTTACGAGCGCTTCGGCAAGCCGGTGCAGGTGTTCGGGCCCGGTCTGCATAGCGGGCTGCCATGGCCGTTGGGCCGTGTCATCAACGTGGAAAACGGCGTGGTGCACGAGCTGGCCACCAGCGTCAGCCAAGCCGGCCCACCCGAACCGGCGCCGGCTGAAGGCCCACCGCCAGCCATCGCCAACCGTCTGTGGGACGCCAGCCATGTGAATGACAAATCCCAGGTCATTGCCAGCAGCAGCGGCGACAAGCAAGGCTTCCAGATCGTCAATATGGATGTGCGTTTCGTCTACCGCATCGGCCTCGGCGATCAGGCCGCACTGGCCGCCACCTACAACAGCGCCGACGTACCGACCCTGATTCGCAGCACCGCCAGCCGCATCCTGGTGCACGACTTCGCCTCGCGCACCCTTGACGAACTGCTCGGCGAACAACGCACGCGGCTGGCCGACGAGATCGGCCGCAGCGTGCAGGCCGACCTGCAGAAACTCGACAGCGGCGTGGAAATTCTTGCCACGGTGGTGGAAGCCATCCACCCGCCGGCCGGTGCGGCTAACGCCTATCACGGCGTGCAGGCCGCGCAGATTGGCGCCCAGGCCTTGATCGCCCGCGAGCGCGGCGCCGCCAGCGAACAAACCAACCAGGCCTTGTTGCAAGCCAGCACCGCCCATGACCAGGCCGTGGCCAGCGCCCGCGAAGTGAATGCCGGCGCCCAGGCCGCAAACCTGCGCTTTGACGCCGAACAAAAAGCCTACGCCAGCGCTGGCCGGGCCTTCGTGCTGGAACAGTACCTCGGCCAACTCAGCCAGGGCCTGGCCCACGCCAACCTGCTGATTCTGGATCACCGCCTGGGTGCCGACGGCGCTCCGACGATCGATCTGCGTTCTTTTACCTTGCCGGCCGATCCAGTGGCGCCGCGTAAAGCCGTTCAATAAGGAGTGTGTCTGTTGGGCGCTCATTCTCACGATCATCATCACGGCCATCACCAGCACCCTCATCACGGCGATGAGCAGGCGGCGGGCCCGTTTCCGTGGCGGCGCATGGCCTGGGCCGCGCTGCTGGTGCTGTTTGCCGTGGCGGCGGCGAGCCTGGTACAGGTGCGCTCCGGCGAGGCCACGGTGATCACCCGCTTCGGCAACCCGTCGCGGGTGCTGCTGGCGCCGGGCCTGGGCTGGCGCTGGCCAGCGCCGTTCGAGGCAGCCATTCCGGTGGATCTGCGCTTGCGTACCACCTCCAGCGGCCTGCAGGACGTGGGCACCCGCGATGGCCTGCGCATTATCGTGCAGGCCTACGTGGCGTGGCAGGTGCAGGGCGATGCCGACAACGTGCAGCGCTTCATGCGCGCGGTGCAGAACCAGCCCGATGAAGCGGCGCGGCAGATTCGCACCTTTGTCGGCTCGGCGCTGGAAACCACGGCCGCCAGTTTTGACCTGTCCAGCCTGATCAACACTGACGCCGGCCAAGTGCGCATCGCCGAATTCGAGGCGCAGTTGCGCCAGCAGATCGATCAACAATTGCTCACCACCTACGGCGTGCGCGTGGCGCAGGTCGGCATCGAACGGCTGACGTTGCCCTCGGTGACCCTCACCGCCACCGTCGACCGCATGCGCGCCGAACGCGAAACCATCGCCACCGAGCGCACCGCCGTGGGCAAGCGCGAGGCCGCGCAGATTCGCTCGGCGGCCGAGCGCGACGCACGCATCATGCAGGCCGATGCCACGGTGAAAGCCGCTGACATCGAAGCGCAATCGCGGGTTGAAGCCGCACAGATCTACGGCCGCGCCTATGCCGGCAATCCCCAGCTGTACAACCTGCTGCGCTCGCTGGATACCTTGGGCACGGTGGTGACACCGGGCACCAAAATCATCCTGCGCACCGACGCGGCGCCGTTTCGTGCGCTGGTCGATGGGCCCAGGGACGTTCAACCATGAGCGAGCGTGACGGCCCGGACGGCCCATGGGTCCAGGCCGGGCGCCTGACCTTTTTTGCGCTGTACGCGGTGACGGTGTTGGCGGCATTGGCCTGGGCATTTTCCAATGTGCGCCAGATCGACCCGCAGAACCGCGCCGTGGTGCTGCACTTTGGCGCCCTGGACCGCATTCAGAACGCCGGCCTGTTGTTGGCGTGGCCGCAACCCTTCGAGCAGGTGGTGCTGCTGCCGGCCGCCGACCGCGTGATCGAGCGCCGGGTGGACAACCTGCTGCGTTCGGATGCGGCGCTGCAGGCCGACCGCGTGGCCAGTTTTGCCACGCCCTTGAGTGACGCCCTGGCCGGCTCCGGCTATCTGTTGACCGGCGATGCCGGCGTGGTGCAGCTGGATGTGCGGGTGTTCTACAAGGTCAGCGAACCCTATGCGTTCGTGTTGCAGGGCGATCATGTGCTGCCCGCGCTGGATCGGCTGGTGACGCGCAGCGCCGTGGCCCTGACCGCCGCGCGCGACCTGGACACCATCCTGGTGGCGCGCCCGGAACTGATCGGCAGCGATAACGGCGCCGCCGAACGCCGCGAGCGGCTGCGCGGTGACCTGGTGCAAGGCATCAACAAGCGCTTGGCCGAGTTGGCCGCCAGCGGCCTGGGCCTGGGCATCGAAGTGACCCGTGTCGACGTGCAGTCCAGCCTGCCGGGCCCGGCGGTAAACGCCTTCAACGCGGTACTCACCGCCAGCCAGCAAGCTGACAAGGCCGTGGCCAATGCGCGCACCGACGCGGAAAAACTGACCCAGGCCGCCAACCAGCAGGCCGACCGCGTGGTGCAGGTCGCCCACGCCCAGGCCAGCGAACGTCTGGCCAGCGCCCAGGCGCAAACCGCCACCGTCGCCAGCCTGGCCCAGGTCAAAGACCCTGGGTTGATGCTGCGCCTGTACCGCGAACGCTTGCCGAAGATCCTCGGCCAGGCCGGTTCCGTGACCACGGTCGATCCCAGGGACGACTCCCGCTTGATCATTCAGGGCGCCGAGAAATGAGCGATTCGATGCTGACGTCCGCCGAGCAGCGCAGCGCCGCACGGCAATTGACCCTGGCGATGCTGGCTTTGGGCTTGCTGATATTGGGTCTGGTCTGGCGCTGGCTGGCCCCCGACCAGAGCGGTGTCAGCCAACTGCTGCTGGGCGTGGCCTCGCTGCTGGTGGCTGTGCCGGTGATGCGTTCGGCCTGGTACAGCCTGCGCTTCCCCAGCCTGCACGGCATCACTGACCAATTGATCGCCCTGGCCATGCTCGGCGCCTGGGCCACGGGCGATCTGCTGACCGCCGCGCTGCTGCCGATCATCATGATTTTCGGGCATGTGCTGGAAGAGCGCAGCGTGATCGGCTCCCAGGAGGCGATTCATGCCCTGGGCAAGCTCACCCGCAGCCAGGCGCGCCGGGTGCAGGCCGATGGCAGCATCGTGGAAGTGGATAACGGCACGCTCAATACCGGCGATATCGTTGAAGTGCGCGCCGGCGACCGCGTGCCTGCCGATGGCGTGGTGCTGTCGGGCCAGGCCAGCCTGGACACGGCGCCGATTACCGGCGAGTCGGTGCCCATGGAGGCTTCGGCCGGGGTGCAGGTGTTTGGCGGTGCGATCAACCTCGACGGCCTGCTGCGCCTGGAAGTAACGCGCACCGGCGATGAGTCGACCCTGGGCAAAGTCATCGCCCTGATGCAGAACGCCGAGCGCGCCAAGCCGCCGATCACTCGGTTGCTGGAGCGTTACGCCGGCAGCTATATGGTGCTGGTGCTGTTGCTGGCGGCCGTGACCTGGTTTGTGACCAACGACGCCCAGGCGATGCTCGCGGTGCTGGTGGCGGCGTGCCCCTGCGCCCTGGTGCTGTCGGCGCCGGCCACGGCGATTGCCGGCATTGCGGTGGCGGCGCGCCATGGCATTCTGATTCGCAGCTCGGCGTTTCTGGAGGAATTGGCCGATCTCACCTCATTGGTGGTCGACAAGACCGGCACGCTGACCTTTGGCACCCTGCGGTTGCAGTCCATCGAGGGCGCATCTACGGACCGCGCGGCGGTGCTCAACCTGGCGGCCAGCCTCGGTTCGGCCAGCAGTCACCCGGTCAGCCGTGCGTTGGCGGGGCTGGGCACGCAGTTGCCGGCGCTGACCGATATTCGCGAGCGTCAGGGCCTCGGTGTGGTTGCACAGACCGGGGAGGGCGAAGCCGCGCTGGGGCGGCCGGAATTGTTCGAGCAGTTGGGCATCGTGACCACGCCGGTTCCCCGTCACGATGGCCCGATTGCCGGGCTGGCGCTGAACGGGCGGTTCCTGGCCTGGCTGCTGCTGGCCGACAGCGTCAAGCCGGAAGCGCGCCAGGCCCTGCAGGAACTGCGCGAGCTGGGCCTGGGCCGGCAATTGCTGCTCACCGGCGACCGCCAGAGCGTGGCCGACAGCCTGGCGGCGCAGGTGGGCATCAGCGACGTGCAAGCCCAGGCCCTGCCGGAAGACAAGCTCAACCGTGTGCTGGGCGAAATCGGCAGCGGCTTTCGGCCGATGGTTGTGGGCGACGGCATCAACGACTCGCTGGCGCTCAAGGCGGGTGTGGTCGGCGTGGCGATGGGCGCGGGGGGCGCGGATATCGCCCTGGCCTCGGCGGACGTGGTGCTGATCGGCAGCGACCTGCGTCGCCTCGGCACCTGCGTGCGGCTGAGTCGCCAATGCCGGCGCACGTTGCAGGTCAATGTGATCATCGGTCTGGGCTGGACGCTTGCCATTGTGGTGTTCGCCGCGTTTGGCTGGCTGGGCGCTGCAGGCGCCATGATTGCGGCGGTGCTGCATAACCTCAGCACCTTGCTGGTGCTGGGCAACGCGGGGCGTTTGCTGCGTTTTCAGGAGCCACTGTTGAAGCTCGAAGAGGTTGCCGGTAGTCCGTTGGCAGATAGATAGCCTCCTACTTTGTCTGCGGATGGTCTACCCTCAATTCGGACTTCTGAACAAGGGGGGACTACTCATGCTCGCGCAACTTCCACCGGCCTTACAGAATCTTCAGCTTCCGCTGCGTCTGCGACTCTGGGATGGCCATGAATTCAACCTGGGCCCCGAGCCCAGTGTGACCATTGTGGTGAAGGACCCCACCGTCGTTACACAGCTGACCCACCCCACGCTCGACTCGCTGGGCGAAGCGTTCGTCGAGGGCAAGCTCGAGCTGGAAGGCTCCATCACCGACGTCATCCGGGTGTGTGACGAGCTGAGTCACGCCCTGATCGACGATGACGAGGACACTCGCCCGGTGCGCTCGATTCACGACAAGGCCACCGATGCGGCGGCCATTTCCTACCATTACGACCTCTCCAATGAGTTCTACCAGCTGTGGCTGGATCAGGACATGGCGTACTCCTGCGGCTATTTCGAAACCGGCAGCGAATCCATCGACCAGGCCCAGCAGGACAAATTTCGCCACCTGTGCCGCAAGTTGCGCTTGCAGCCCGGCGAATACCTGCTGGACGTAGGGTGCGGCTGGGGCGGACTGGCACGGTATGCCGCGCGTGAGTTCGGGGTGAACGTGTTGGGCATCACCCTGAGCAAGGCGCAATTGGCCCTGGCGCGTGAGCGGGTGAAAGCCGAAGGACTGGAAGACCAGGTCGACCTGCAACTGCTCGATTACCGCGACCTGCCCCAGGACGGGCGTTTTGACAAGGTGGTGAGCGTGGGCATGTTCGAACACGTCGGCCATGCCAACCTCACGCAATACTGCAAGACGCTGTTTGGCGCGGTGCGCGAAGGTGGCCTGGTGATGAACCATGGCATCACCGCCAAGCACACCGACGGTCGCCCGGTGGGGCGTGGCGCCGGTGAGTTTATCGGGCGTTATGTGTTCCCCAACGGTGAGCTGCCGCATTTGGCGATGATGACCGCCGAGATCAGTGACGCTGGGCTGGAAGTGGTCGACGTCGAAAGCCTGCGTCTGCACTACGCGCGCACCCTGGACCACTGGAGCGAACGCCTGGAAGACAACCTGGAAGCGGCGGCGCGGATGGTGCCGGAGCAGGCGCTGCGCATCTGGCGCTTGTACCTGGCCGGATGCGCATACGCGTTTGCACGGGGTTGGATCAATCTGCATCAGATTCTTGCGCTCAAGCCCCATGCGGACGGCAGCCATGAACTGCCGTGGACGCGTGACGATATTTATCGAGGATGAGGCAGGTCGTCCCACGAGATATCGCGTGGGTCGACGATGTCATTCGGGTGTATCTGGAAGGTGCCGTGCTGCTTGGGAATGTTCGGGTCTGAAGGCAGGTAGGCTTGCTGCCCGAACGTCGTCGCGGGTTTGTCGAAGGTGAGCGTGTGCAGCGCGACGTTGTCGTACCAGTCGGCATGGGGCAGCGAGATGAAGGTCATCTCCCAGGTGCCGCCGTCCACGTGCCCCTTTGTGACGTAGACGCCGTAATGGTTTTCGCCAGGCGAGAGTATTTTGTACACGCCGTTATCGTAGAGAAGCAGCACTGCGTCCGTGAACGGTTTGGCTTCGTAGAGCACGGCGTAGAGCAAATCGATTTTGTAAGTGGGCGCACCCAGTTCCACAGGGATCGTGACAGCGTTGTCTTGCATGGTCTGCGTTCCTTATCGAGGGAGACGGCCTGATTCTAAACCGCCTCTGTGGCGGGTGTGCTTATTGTGGCGAGCGGGCTTGCCCTAATGCCGTTCAGTTAAGCGCAGATTCCCTGTGGCGAGCAGGCTTGTCCTGCGTTGGGCTGCGCAGCAGCCCCAAAGCCAGGCGCTGAGCCGTATCAGGTACACCGCGTTTTGCTTGATTGGGGGGCGCTTCGCACCCCAACGCGGGGCAAGCCCGCTCGCCACAACAAGCCCGCTCGCCACGACAGCCCGCTTGCCACAGGGTGTGGTTGCCTGACATTTCAGGCTCTCTCCCACAGGACGTTGTGTTGGCGGTTAGAGAATCGGTGAAATAAGCCGCGCGATCCGCATGCCCAGTTGCTGCAGGCGCCGGGTCTCGCGGCTTTCCGCCAGGCTCATCTCATGGGCCTGGGTGAAATCTTCCAGCAGCATCTGCTCCACCTGTTTGGCGAAGGCCTCGTCAACCGTGAGCAACATCACCTCGAAATTCAGCCGGAAAGAACGGTTGTCCATGTTCGCGCTGCCGATGGCGCTGATTTCGCCGTCCACCAGCACTACTTTCTGGTGCAGAAAACCGGGCGTGTAGCGAAACACCCGCACGCCGGCGCGCACCGCTTCGATGGCGTACAGGCTGGACGCGGCATACACGATGCGATGGTCGGGGCGCGATGGCAGCAGGATGCGCACATCGACGCCGCGCAGTACCGCCAGGCGCAGCGCAGCGAACACGGCTTCGTCGGGGATGAAATACGGGGTGGTGATCCAGACCCGTTCGGTGGCGGCATGGATGGCTTCGACGAAGAACAGCGAGCAGGTTTCATAGGGGTCTGCCGGGCCACTGGCGAGCAGTTGGCAGAGCACGCCGTCTTCGGGGTAGGTGTCCGGCAGGATCAGGGGTGGCAACTCCCGCGCGGCCCAGAACCAGTCTTCGGCGAATGACTCCTGCAGGCACGCTACCACCGGGCCGACAACCTGCACGTGAGTATCGCGCCAGGGCGCCAGCGGCGGCTTTTTGCCGAGGTATTCATCACCCACGTTATGCCCGCCCACAAACCCGGTAACGCCATCCACTACCACGATTTTGCGGTGGTTACGGAAGTTGACCTGGAAGCGATTGAGCCAGCCGCTGCGGGTGGCGAACGCCTTGACCTTCACTCCGGCGTCACGCAGCGACTGCACGTAGCGATGGGGCAGGGCGTGGCTACCGATGCGGTCATAGAGCACATGGATATCGACCCCTTCGGCGGCCTTCGCCTTGAGCAGGGCGTGCAGTTGGCGGCCCAGCGCATCGTCGTGAATGATGAAGAACTGGAACAGCACGGCGGATTTTGCGCCGCGAATGGCGTCGAAAATCGCGCTGAAGGTAGCCTCGCCGTTGATCAGCAGGCGCACCTGGTTATTGGCCAGGCACGGCATGCGTCCCAGTTTGGGCATCGCACGCAGGGAGGTGTAGGCGGCGGAATTGCGCGCGGCCAGGGCTTCCTCGACCCACGGGCGCCAGTTCAGCTCATTGATGGCGGTGTGCATTTCCTGGTTGGCCTGGCGACGCGCCTGGATGTACGCATCGAACGTGCTGCGGCCAAAGATCAGGTAGGGGACAAGCGTGAGGTACGGCATGAACATCAGCGACAGCGCCCAGGCGATCGAGCCTTGGGCGGTGCGCACCGTCAGCACCGCGTGGATCGCGGCGAGTGTCCCGAAAAAATGCAGCGTGGCGATGAAGTAGGCGAGCAGGTGCGGGCCAAAAAAATCCATGAACGGCGATACTCCAGACAATCCAGTGCAGTGCGTAACAGACCATGTTCGGCCACGAATGTCGCTATTTTATTTGCCGTGCAACACTGGCACGTCCGCGGCGTCTAACGCCCACAATTACCCAGGAGTTACCCGATGAAGGCTCGTCTGCTGTGTTTGTCCATGGTTGTTGGTTTAGCGCTGCCGGTGGCGGCACAGGCGCAGATGCTGGCGCCGGGCTTGTGGGAATTGACCACCAGCAATATGAAGGTCGATAACCAGGACCTGCCGGACCTGTCGCTGATCCTCGGTCAGCTCAAGCAACAGATGACCCCCGAACAGCGCGCCATGCTCGAAAAGCAGGGCATTACCATGGCCGGTAAAGGCGTGCAGGTGTGTCTCACGCCCGCCCAGGTGGCGACCGACTCCATCCCGCTGACCGACCCACAATCGGGTTGCAAGCAGCAAATCACCGAGAAGACCGGCAACCAGTGGAAATTCCGCTTCAGTTGCCCGAAAGCCCAAGGCTCTGGCGTGGCGACCTTCCAGAGCCAGAAGGCCTTCACCACCACGGTCAACGGCACCTTCAATGCCACCGGCATCCAGCAAAAAGGCAGCCTGGACAGCCACGCCCAATGGCTGGGCAATGACTGCGGCACCGTCAAGCCTCGCGCATAACCGGCTGCGCCTACCTCAGCCTACCTCAGGAAGTGCAGCGGTAAACCCTGGCAGCTCTCGACCACCTGGCCGTTGTGCCACGCCAGGTGACCGGAGACCAGGGTGGTGCTGACGCTGTGGCGAAAGCGGCGCTCGGCGAATGGCGTCCAGCCGCAGCGTGCCAGAATCGGCTCGTCACTCACCGGCTTGCCCTCTGGCTCTGGTTTGATCAGCACCAGGTCGGCCCAGTAACCCTCGCGCAGATAGCCGCGATCCGGGATAGCGAACAGGTCGGCTACCCGGTGGCTGGTCTTGGCGACCAGCGTGGTGATGGGCAGCAGGCCGTCGGCCACCAACTCCATCAACGCCGGCAGCGCATGCTGCACCAGCGGCAAGCCCGACGGCGCTTCGCGATAGCCCAACTGTTTTTGCGCCCAGGTATGGGGCGCGTGGTCGGTGCCGATCACATCCAGACGATCACTCAGCAAGGCCTGGCGCAGCGCGTCGCGGTCGGCACGGCTCTTGATCGCCGGGTTGCATTTAATTTGATGGCCCAGCCGCGCATAGTCGCGGTCATCGAACAGCAGGTGATGCACGCACACTTCGGCGGTGATGCGTTTATCGGCCAGGGGTTTGTCTTCAAACAGCGCCAGCTCGCGGGCGCTGGTGAGGTGCAATACGTGCAGGCGCGTGCCATGCCGCCGGGCCAGCTCCACCGCCAGGGACGATGAGCGATAACAGGCCTCGGCGTCGCGAATCAGCGGGTGGGCGACGGCCGGGATGTGGTCACCGAAGCGCTCGTGCAGGCGCTGCTCGTTGATCAGGATGCTGGGGGTGTGTTCGCAGTGGGCCAGCAGAATAGTCGGCACTTCGGCGAACAGGCGCTCCAGTATCCGTGGGTCGTCCACCAGCATATTGCCGGTGGACGCGCCCATGAACACCTTGACCCCGGCCACTTCGCGCGGGTCCAGAGCCGCCACGGTGTCGAGGTTGTCGTTGCTGACGCCAAAGTGAAAACCATAGTTGGCCACCGAATGCAGGCCGGCGCGGCGTTTCTTGTCGGCCAGCGCTTCGAGGGTCAGCGTGGCCGGACGGGTATTGGGCATGTCCATGAAGCTGGTGATGCCACCGGCCACCGCTGCCCTTGATTCGCTGTAGAAGCTGCCTTTTTCCGGCGCGCCAGGTTCACGAAAGTGCACCTGATCGTCAATCATGCCCGGCAGCAGCCATTGACCCTGAGCGTCAATCGCCAGGGGCGCCTTACAATCCTCGATGCTGCTGGCGATTTTCTCGATGCGGCCATTGGCGACCCATACATCAGCGTCGAATGCCTGGCCTTCGTTCACCAGGCGGGCGTTGCGGATCAACAGGCGGGTCATGGTTCAGAACTCGTTTTGCAGGGCTTTATAACCTCGCACCAGGTCGACGTTGGTACGGGCCACGTCTTCGGAAAACTCCGAGGCGCTGACACTCACCGGCGGGAATTGCGACAGGTCGGTATTCGGCCCGATGCGGGTAGTGGAGGGCACGTAGAACGCGTCGGGCAAATCGCGACCGTCGACCACCGAGTTGTGGCGCACCACGCAGCCGTCGCCGACGACGCAATTGAACAGCACGCTGTTGAAGCCGATAAACACGCGGTCACCCACCGTGCAGGGGCCGTGGACGATGGAGCGGTGCGCGATGGACGTGAACTCGCCGATGGTCACCGCCGCACCGGATTTGGAGTGGATGACCACGCCGTCCTGGATGTTGGAGTTGGCGCCAATGGTGATGGGGTCCATGGCGCCGCTGGCGTCGACTTCGTCGGCGCGGATCACGGCGTAGGGGCCGACGAACACGTTCTCGCCGATGATGACTTTGCCGCAGATGATTGCGGTCTTATCGACGTAGGCCGATTCGGCAATGACCGGCAGGTCGCCCGAGGGATTTTTACGGATCATGGTTTGCTCAACGCTGCACAAAGCGTGTTGAGGTTGTATTCGAACAACCCGGTGAAGGTGCTGGCAGGGCCTTCGGCGGCCAAGGCGTCTGAGTACAGCGTGCCGCCGATCTGCGCACCGCTTTCGTCAGCGATCTGCTTGAGCAGGCGCGAATCCTTGATGTTTTCCATGAACACGGCCTTGACCTTGTCTTTGCGGATCTGCGTGATCAGCGCAGCCACTTCGGTGGCGGACGGTTCACGCTCGGTGGACAAGCCCTGGGGCGCGAGGAACTGAATACCGTAGGCCTGGCCCAGGTAACCAAAGGCGTCATGGGAAGTGACGATGCGGCGGTTACCCGCAGGCAGTGCGCCGAACTTGGCCTTGGCTTCAGCCAGCAGGCGGTAGATTTCTTTCAGGTAGGCCTGGCTGTTGCGCTGGTAGTCGGCCTGGTTGGCCGGGTCGGCAGCGATCAGGGCCTTGGTGATGTTGTTCACGTAGATTTCGGCATTGGCCAGGTTGTGCCAGGCGTGCGGGTCGGGAATGGTTTCGCCGTCTTCGTCCATGGTGTGGGAAATCACGCCTTTGCTGGCAGTGACCACCGTGGCCTTGGTTTCGGTGCTGGTGATCAGGCGGTCCAGCCACGGCTCGAAGCCCAGGCCGTTCTTGATGATCAGTTTGGCCTTGAGCAGCGCCTTGGCATCATCCGGCGTGGGTTCGTAGGTGTGGGCGTCGGCGTCGGGGCCGACCATGTTGCTGATCTGGATGTGATCGCCACCGATCTGGTGGGTGATGTCATCGAGAATACTGAAGCTGGTGACCACCTGGAGTTTGTCGGCGGCATGGGCCATCGACAGCGGCAGCAGCAGGCTGAACAGCACGAGTAGAGCGCGCATCGGGAAACACCTCATTGGGATGTAAGCAAGGGCGGGCGGCGCAGCAGGCCGTGCACCGGACCAAAGACCACGGACAGCAGATACCCGCCGCCAGCCACCAGCACGATGGCCGGGCCGCTGGGCAGCGAGTAGTAAAACGACAGCAACAAGCCAAGCCATACCGACAGGCATCCCAGCACCGCCGATATTGCGATCAACACCGGCAGGCGCCGGCTCCAGAAACGTGAGGCGATGGCCGGCAGCATCATCAGGCCCACCACCATCAATGCGCCGATGGCCTGGAAGCCGATCACCAGGTTCAGCACCACCAGGGTCAGGAATAAGCCGTGGGCCAGTGGCCCCAGGCGGCTGACGGTTTGCAGGAACAGCGGATCCAGCGTGTCCAGCAGCAGCGGTTTGTAGATCAGTGCCATGGCGAGCAGGCTGAAGCTGGAGACCCAGAGCATGCCGGTGAGGGTGGTTTCGTCCACCGCCAGGGCGGAGCCGAACAGCAGGTGCAGCAGGTCCAGGCGTTTGCCGGCGATGCCGAGGATCAGCACGCCGGCGGCGAGGGAGATGGGGTAGATGGCGGCCAGGCTGGCGTCTTCGCGCAGGCCGGTGCGACGGGTGATCCACGCCGACAGGCCGGCCATGCTCAGGCCGGCGCCGAGACCGCCGATGGTCAGCGCGGGCAGGCTCAGCCCGGCGAACCAGAAGCCCAGTGCCGCGCCGGGCAGGATGCCGTGGGCGACGGCGTCACCGATCAGGCTCATACGCCGCAGGATCAGGAACACCCCCAGTGGCGCAGTGCTGCAGGCCAGTACCAGGCCGCCGATGAGGGCGCGACGCATGAACACAAAATCGAGAAACGGCATCCACAGGTGAGCGGCAAAATGCATCAGGCCACCTGCATCTGAGGTTGCGCGCGAATCAGCTCTTTGCTTGAGCCGAACACGCAGCCGTTGCTTTTGATCTGCAGCACCTTCTGGGTGTGATGACGCACCGAGGCCAGGTCGTGGCAAACGACCACCACCGTGCGACCTTCGGCATGCCAGGCGTGAATGTGATTCCAGCACAGCGCCTGGCCTTCTTCGTCGAGGGCGGCGTGGGGCTCGTCGAGCAGCAGCACGGGCGAGTCGGCCAGGCTCATGCGGGCAAGCAGGGCACGTTGCAATTGGCCGCCGGACAACGCCATCAACGGGCGCAGCTCCAGGCCGCTGAGGCACCAGTCTTCGAGCACCGCTTGCAGGCGTTCGCTGCGCTGCGCAGCAGAAAGCCGCGCGCCCCAGAAACCGGCGGCGACCAGTTCCTGCAAGTTGATCGGGAACTGGCGGTCGAGCTGTTGCTGCTGGGGCAGGAACGCCAGGCCGCCACGACGTGGCACTTCCACGACGACTTTCCCGGCCAGCGGTTTCTGCAAGCCGGCGATGACTTTGAGCAGGCTGCTCTTGCCGCAGCCATTGGGGCCTATGACGCCGGTGAGGCTGCCTTTTTCCAGGGTGAAATCGATGGCGGGTGTGAGCGGTTGGCCGGGGGCGCCCCAGCGCAGGGCAGTGCAGGTGATCATGCAGGGTTTCTCGTCCAGCGGCTTTCGGCCACGGCATCGTGCGCGTGCAGGCTTTCGGCGTGGATCACTTTGAGGTGGAAGGCTTTGACGGCGTCCGAGCGTTTCAAGGCGAGGTTCAGGCGGCGGGCGGCGTCTTCGCAGAACATCAGGTTCTGCCCATTGGCCAGGGCGAAGGCTTGTTCGTCTGCACGCTTTACGGCGGTTTGTACGGCGGTGCCAAGGGCGGCTTCGGCGCCGTTGATCAGGTCGACCAATGGCAGGTGCTCGCCTTGCAGTTCGACATGCAGTTGCGCACTGCTGCGTTGGCTGTGGGGCGTGGCAACGATGCCATTGGCGCTGCCGAGCCAGGTCATTACGGCTTCGTGCTGCAGCGGCTTGTCACCGAAGTCATCGAGAAATTGCCGTTGAATCAACTGCCTGGCGAGGGCAGCGGAGCAAGGGCAGGTTGAGGAGTAACTCACGTCAATTTTTAGTTCCACGTGGAACATCTGATTTTCCAGACGCGCTTCGATGCTCACCGGATAGCTTTTCCAGCCTGCCAGAGGGCTGACCAGGGCCGGGCGTTTGAGCAGCAAATCGGTGTGGATGCGCAGGTAGGCGTTCTTAGATAAATCTTCATGACTGTCGAGAAAGCGCTGCAGTACATTGCGCAGAAGTGCAGGCGTGAGGGTTTGCTGGTCGAGCAGCTCCAGCGCCAGGTACAGGCGTGACATGTGAATGCCACGGGTGGCGCCGTCATCCAGGCTCACGCCGGCGTCGGCGGTGGCAGGCAGACGTTGGCCGTCGAACAGGATGGGCAGGGCGATGCCGCACATGCCCACCCAGTCCAGTGGCATGGCCTGGCGTGAAGCCTGCGCGGCGATATCCGGCAGAGTCAGCGCATTCATGAGCAGGTCCGTCGTTGGAAATATTTAGACATGTTATAGTATAACGACAAGGTCGACGATTAATTTTCTGCTCCAGGTTTTGCTCAGTCATGTCGAGCAGGGACGCTCCTTTATTTGCGGTATAGGTCATGCACAGACGTCAGCTCCTCAACCTGCTCCTGGTCAGCCCGTTATTTACCCTGCCGTTCGCGGCCCACGCTACGCAGATTCGCAACGCCCGCTTGTGGCGCTCGGCAGACAAGCTGCGGCTGGTGTTCGATCTCAGCGGGCCGGTGCAATACAAGACCTTTTCCCTGACTGCCCCGGAGCGCGTGATCATCGACTTGAGCGGCGCCGGTCTGACGGGTGATTTCTCTCAGCTGATGCTGAAGAACAGTGGGATTACCTCGATTCGCTCGGGGCACTTCGGCACCAACGACACACGGATCGTGTTGGACCTGGCCTCACCGATGCAGCTCAACAGCTTCCTGTTACCGCCTCAGGACGGCCAGGGCCATCGCCTGGTGCTGGACCTCAGCGGCATTACCCATGCACCGCGGCAGATCGCCGCCGAACCCGCACCGTTGGTGGCGCCTGTGGATAAAACCCACCCCCGGCGCGACATCATTGTGGTGGTCGACCCCGGCCATGGCGGCAAGGACCCGGGCGCCGTGGGCTCCAAGGGCCAGCGCGAAAAAGACGTGGTGTTGTCGATTGCCCAACTGCTGGCCAAACGCTTGAAGCGCGAGAAGGGCTTTGACGTGAAGCTGGTGCGCAACGACGACTTTTTCGTGCCCCTGCGCAAGCGCGTGGAGATTGCGCACAAACACAATGCCGACATGTTTATCTCGGTGCATGCGGATGCGGCGCCGCGTATCACCGCGTCGGGCGCCTCGGTGTATGCGTTGTCCGAAGGCGGCGCCACGTCCGCCACCGCGCGGTTCATGGCGCAGCGGGAAAACGGTGCCGACCTGCTGGGCGCCACCAGCCTGCTGAACCTCAAGGACAAGGACCCGATGCTGGCCGGGGTGATTCTCGACATGTCGATGAACGCCACCATCGCGTCCAGCCTGCAACTGGGCCACTCGATCCTGGGCAGCCTGGAGGGTATTACCAGCCTGCATCAAAAGCGCGTGGAACAGGCCGGGTTTGCGGTGCTCAAGTCACCTGACGTGCCATCGATCCTGGTGGAAACCGGGTTCATCTCCAACGCACGGGACAGTGCGCGGCTGGTCACGGCGCGTCATCAACAGGCGGTGGCGGATGGGTTGTTCGAGGGCCTGAAAAGATATTTCCAGAAGAACCCGCCCATGAACAGCTACATGGCGTGGGCCCAGGAACAGAAGAACGGCCAGGTCTAGCAGCCGGTTATCCGGCTGCAGGTGAATTTAGCGCTGGCCCCACCTGAACTGGAAAACCGGTTGATCGTCGTCCAGCCCACGCGCCGCGTGTAGCCCACCCACGCCTCGCCATCGGAGGCCAGCCCGGTAAAGAACGTCAGTTGCCCGTAACGGCTGTTGGTCTGTGCCCAGTAACGTTTGCCGATCACCTCGAACCCGCGCAGATACGTGGTGCTGCCCACCGTGGCCACGCTGTAGGCATTGCCCAGCGGATCGACGCAGGCCAGCAGGGTGGCGCTGCGCGTGCAGTTGGCCAGCAGGTTCGGAACCTCGGCACAGGCCGGTCCTGCCGTTGCCAATAACAGGGCGCACACCAGGTATTTCATAAGGTTTCTCGGGAGTGAACAGTGGGCAAGCATTGCGCCCTTCGTCGCCGCAGACAAGGGGATTGGCTTATTTGTGTTGTTATACTATAACATTAAAAGCCAGCCCCACCCGTGAACCGCTGCCCATGACTGAACAAGAACTCCTGGCCCAATCGCCTGACGATTACATGAATGAAGCCCAGCAAAGCTTCTTCCGTGCGTTGTTGATGGCCCAACGCAAGGCGTTGCAAGTGCGCATCGAAGCCGAATTTTTGGTGCTGCGCGAGCAGGAAACCAACAGCGACCCCGCCGATGTGGGCAGTGCCGAAGAACAGCGCCAATGGCAACTGCGCCTGCTGGAGCGGGAAAAGAAGCTGCTGGACAAGATCGACGACGCCCTCGAGTTGCTGGCGCGTGGCGAATACGGCTGGTGCCGGGAAACCGGTGAACCGATCGGCCTGCAACGCTTGCTGCTGCGCCCCACCGCCACCCTGTGTATCGAAGCCAAAGAACGTGAAGAGCTGCGCGAACGCCATAAACGGGCTGTTTGACCGGCCAACCCTGATGAGGAAAACCTGATGCCCAATCGTCTCCCCGTGACCGTGTTGTCCGGCTTTCTCGGCGCCGGTAAAAGCACGCTGCTCAACCATGTCCTGCGCAACCGCGAAAACCTGCGGGTGGCGGTGATCGTCAACGACATGAGCGAAATCAACATCGACGGCAGCGAAGTGCAGCGCGACGTCACCCTCAACCGTTCCGAAGAAAAGCTGGTGGAGATGAGCAATGGCTGCATCTGCTGCACCTTGCGTGAAGACCTGCTCGAAGAAGTCACCAAGCTCGCCAAAGAGGGCCGGTTCGATTACCTGCTGATCGAGTCCACCGGCATTTCCGAACCGCTGCCGGTGGCTGAAACCTTCACTTTTCGCGATGAAAACGACCAAAGCCTGGCGGATATCGCGCGGCTGGACACCATGGTCACCGTGGTTGATGGCATGAACTTCCTGCTCGATTACCAGGCGGCTGAAAGCCTGGCCTCACGCGGCGAAACCCTGGGCGAAGACGACGAGCGCTCCATCACCGACCTGTTGATCGAACAGATCGAATTCGCCGACGTCATCCTGATCAGCAAGATCGACCTGATCAGCAGCCACGAACGCGAAGAGCTGATGGCCATCCTCGAACGTCTGAACGCCCAGGCCGAAATCATCCCGATGGTCATGGGCGACGTGCCGCTGAACAAGATCCTCAACACCGGCCGCTTTGACTTCGAACGCGCAGCCCAGGCCCCAGGCTGGCTGCAGGAGTTGCGCGGCGAGCATGTGCCGGAAACCGAAGAGTACGGCATCGCGTCCACCGCTTACCGCGCGCGTCGCCCGTTTCACCCGCAGCGCTTTTTCGACTTTATCGACCGTCCCTGGGTCAACGGCAAGCTGCTGCGCTCCAAGGGTTTTTTCTGGTTGGCCAGCAAGCATCAGGATGCGGGCAGTTGGTCCCAGGCCGGTGGCTTGATGCGTCACGGTTTTGCCGGACGCTGGTGGCGCTTCGTGCCGAAAAGCCAGTGGCCCGAGGACAAGGAAAGCGTCGCAGCGATCATGGGCAACTGGCAGCTGAGCACCGGCGACTGCCGTCAGGAGCTGGTGTTCATTGGGCAGAACATCGATTTCGCACTGATGCGTGCCGAGCTGGATGCCTGTTTGCTCACCGACGAAGAAATGGCCCTGGGCGTCGAAGGATGGCGCGTGTTGGCCGATCCATTTGGCCCCTGGTATGAAGAGGCCGCCTGATGCTTGCGCCGATCATCCAACTGCGTCCCGTAGTGCGCCAGACGCGCGGAGAAACCCCGCTGGCGCTGTCCGACATCCTCGAAGACGGCGTGAACCTGGCGCTGTGGCAGCGTCAGCTGCCGCTGCATATTGCTGAATTCGGCCAGTTGCTGGTGGCGCTCGATGAGCCGCTGGCCGACGCCATGGTCATCGAACTCAATGATGAAGACGCGATGCCGAATTTGCAGGGTTTGGCGTCCAGTTGCAGCGATCTTGAAGGATATGAGGGCTTCATCGCCGATGTGTCATGGCTGGTCAGCGCGTTTGCCTGCCTGCTCGGGGCCAAACGTATCGGCGTGCGCCTGCGGCTGCTGGACAAAGCCATGTGCCCGCGCTTTCACGTGGACCATGTGCCGGTGCGGCTGATCACCACCTACGCCGGTATCGGCAGCCAATGGGTGCGCGAGGGCGTGATGGACCGGCGCGCACTCGGCCAGCCGGAGGCCGAACCCAGCGAGCGCATCGAACAGGTCCAGTGCGGCGAAGTGGCCCTGCTCAAAGGCACCCAATGGCATGGCAACGACGCGCACGGTCTGATTCATCGCTCGCCCGCCCTCAAAGCCGGCGAGCGCCGATTGATCCTGACGCTGGATTGGCTGGCATAACCGCGTAGGATCAAGCGCTCTACACGGCCTGAACGATGCCCACGATGCTGCAGAACATTCCTACCCACGTGATCGCCGGCCCCCTGGGCGCCGGCAAGACCAGCCTGATCAAGCAGCTGCTCGCCCAGCGCCCGGCCAATGAGCGCTGGGCGGTGCTGATCAACGAGTTCGGGCAGATCGGCCTGGACGCTGCCTTGCTCACCCAGGACGACGACGGTATCGCCTTGGGCGAAGTGGCGGGCGGCTGCCTGTGTTGCGTCAATGGTGCGCCGTTTCAGGTAGGCCTTGGCCGCCTGTTGCGCAAGGCCAGGCCGGACCGGTTGTTTATCGAGCCCTCAGGCTTGGGCCACCCGGCGCAGTTGCTCAAACAACTGCGCGAGACGCCGTGGCAGGACGTGCTGGCGGTTCAGCCTTGTGTGCTGGTGCTGGATGCCCAGGCGCTGGCGTCGGGCAAACCCCTGCCGCCTGCGCAGCAGGAGGCATTGGCCAGCGCGGGTCTGTTGGTGTTGAACAAGGATGAGGGGCTGGAAACCGAACAGCGCCAGGCCATCGAGCGGCAATTACCCGATTGTGAAGTGTATTGGACGCGCCAGGCGCAACTGCCGATTGAGTATCTGCCCGGTTTGAACACGCAGGCCGAAGCGGCTGTGGATAACGTCGAAGTGCCCAAGGGGTTGGCGCAACTGCCGGCGATCTGGAGCGATCCCGCACTGCCCATCTGCTTGAGCCAGGGCCAGGAGGGCGGCTGGAGCATCGGTTGGCGCTGGCATCCGAGCCAGCGCTTTGACGTTGAGCGCCTGCAGCACTGGCTGTCAGGTTTGGATTGGCGCCGCGCCAAGCTGGTTATCCACAGCACCCAAGGCTGGGTCTCGGCCAACGCTGTGGATAACAGCGTGCTCGTCTTGCAGACCAGCGAATGGCGGCGGGACTCGCGTATCGAATTGATCTTCAGCGAACCACAGGCAGTCGCCGCGTTGCAGACTGCACTTGCCGCCTGCCGTTATTGACGGTTCTTGGCCGGATGATCCTGGCGCCATTGGCTCAGCTCGATCACCTCTGCACTGGGCAATGGCTCTTTGGCTTCGAACGGGTAGGGCGCCAGCTCGATTTGCGCGCTGTGAGCGCCGAACTGCGTGATGACACCGGCGTGGCGGGTTTCGCCGGTCACGGTGAATTCAAAATTGTAGATCCGCGCCAGGCGCCGTCGACCGTTGGCGTCCTTCACAAAACCGATGCGCTTGAGCGCCACCGCGCCATCGAGCAGTTCGATGTCGAGCCGGGCGCAATGCTGCTTGACCCGCGCCAGCGCACGCTCGCGCAAGCCGTGGTTGTGCCAGACCCAGGCGGCGCCGGTCGCCAGCAGCATCAACACGAAGATGTTTCCCAGGGTCAGCATGCGATGAACTCCAACAAAGTGAGAGCAGCTTAACTGTGTCGCCGGTCTGTCGTACAGGCTGCGTTTAGTCGCATACTGCGCGGCCGGAATTTCAACGGCTTTATGGACATTTCCTGCATGAAACGTACACCCCATCTGCTTGCGATCCAGTCTCATGTGGTCTTTGGCCACGCCGGAAACAGCGCCGCCGTATTCCCCATGCAGCGGGTCGGGGTGAATGTCTGGCCGCTCAACACGGTGCAGTTCTCCAACCACACCCAGTATGGTCAGTGGGCCGGCGAGGTGCTGGCGCCGCAGCAGATTCCTGCGCTGGTGGAAGGCATTGCGGCGATTGGCGAACTGGGCAACTGCGACGCCATTCTTTCTGGCTACCTGGGCAGCGCCGCTCAGGGCCGCGCGATCCTCACCGGCGTGGCGCGCATCAAGGCGATCAACCCCAAAGCCCTGTACCTGTGCGACCCGGTGATGGGCCATGCGGAGAAAGGCTGCGTCGTGCCTCAGGAGGTCAGTGATTTCTTGCTGGATGAAGCTGCCGCCATGGCCGATTTTCTCTGCCCCAACCAGCTCGAGCTGGACAGCTTTGCCGGGCGCAAGCCGCAGTCATTGTTCGATTGCCTGGCGATGGCCAAGGCCTTGCTGGCGCGGGGGCCAAAGGCGGTGTTGGTCAAGCACCTCGATTACCCGGGCAAGTTGCCGGACGGCTTCGAGATGCTGCTGGTGACCGCCGACGGCAGTTGGCACTTGCGTCGGCCGCTGCTGGCATTCCCGCGCCAACCGGTGGGCGTGGGCGACCTGACCTCGGGGCTGTTCCTGGCGCGGGTGCTGCTGGGCGACAGCTTGCTGGCGGCGTTCGAATTCACCGCTGCGGCGGTGCATGAGGTGCTGCTGGAAACCCAGGCCTGCGCCAGTTACGAGTTGGAGCTGGTGCGGGCCCAGGATCGAATCGCCCACCCGCGCGTGCGGTTTGAGGCCACGCCGATCGGTCTATAAGCACGCAGAAAAATGTGGGAGGGGGCAAGTCCCCTTCCATATTTTGATTCGGTGAGCCTGTCAGCCTTTGATTTCCTGATAGCGCTTTTCCAACTCCTGGCGAATCTGCCGGCGCTGCTGGGCCTGCACGAAGCGGCGCTTGTCTTCGCTGTTCTGCGGTTGCAGCGGCGGCACGGCGGCGGGTTTGCGCTGGTCGTCCACTGCCACCATGGTGAAGAAGCAACTGTTGGTGTGGCGCACCGAGCGTTCGCGGATGTTCTCGGTCACCACCTTGATGCCCACTTCCATCGAGGTATTGCCGGTGTAGTTGACTGACGCGAGGAAGGTCACCAGTTCGCCGACATGAATCGGTTCGCGAAAAATCACCTGGTCGACCGACAAGGTGACTACATAACGGCCGGCATAACGGCTGGCACAAGCGTAGGCCACTTCGTCGAGGTACTTGAGCAATGTGCCGCCGTGGACATTGCCTGAGAAGTTGGCCATGTCTGGGGTCATCAATACCGTCATCGACAGTTGGGCGTTTCCGGGTTCCATAGCACACTCACGGTTGTAGGCATTGGTTGGGGAGGCACCTCTGCGGGTGCTGGAATCATTTGCAGCGCTATCGGTAACGGGACGCCGACGGGCGGCTTGCCGTCACGCCCCGCAGCGATTGTTTCCATATATTGCACCGGCTTTTCACTGGAAGTCGCGGTGTTAACCTTCAAACGCCCATCTCAGGGCATTTCTTACGTTCAAGGTAGACTTTTCCTTCCGCTCTTGGCGACTGCTCAGCGGCGCGAGCGGAAGTGGGAAAAGCGCCAGTACCCTCAAGGAGCCCCTCGCCATGCACGCCATCAGCTTTATTCAGGACCTGGCCGTGATCATGCTGGTGGCAGGGGTGGTCACCATCTTGTTTCACCGACTCAAGCAGCCGGTGGTACTCGGTTACATCGTCGCCGGCTTCATCATCGGCCCGCACACCCCGCCGTTCGGTCTGATCCATGACGAAGACACCATCAAGACCCTCGCCGAGCTGGGGGTGATCTTCCTGATGTTCTGCCTGGGCCTGGAATTCAGCCTGCGCAAGTTGTTCAAGGTGGGCGCCACGGCGTTTATCGCGGCGTTCCTCGAAATCATCCTGATGATCTGGATCGGCTACGAGATCGGTCAGTGGTTCGACTGGAACACCATGGACTCGCTGTTCCTCGGGGCAATCCTGGCCATTTCCTCGACCACCATCATCGTCAAGGCGCTCAATGACCTGAAGATGAAGAACCAGCGCTTTGCCCAGCTGATTTTCGGCGTGTTGATCGTCGAGGACATCCTGGGTATCGGCATCATCGCCTTGCTGTCGAGCATCGCCGTCAGTGGCACGGTCAGCTCCGGCGAGGTGTTTTCCACGGTCGGCAAGCTCTCGCTGTTCATGATTGTGGCGCTGGTGATCGGCATTCTGCTGGTGCCGCGCTTGCTGGCCTATGTGGCGAGGTTCGAAAGTAACGAAATGCTGCTGATCACCGTGTTGGGCCTGTGTTTCGGCTTCTGCCTGCTGGTGGTCAAGCTGGAATACAGCATGGTGCTGGGGGCGTTCCTGATTGGCGCGATCATGGCCGAGTCCCGCCAGTTGATTAAGATCGAGCGCCTGATCGAGCCGGTTCGCGACATGTTCAGCGCTATCTTCTTCGTAGCGATCGGCTTGATGATCGACCCGCAGATCCTGCTCCAATACGCCTGGCCGATCGCGGTGATCACCGTGGCGGTGGTGCTGGGGAAGATGTTGTCCTGCGGCCTCGGGGCGTTTATTGCCGGCAATGACGGCCGCACCTCACTGCGCGTGGGCATGGGGCTGTCACAGATTGGTGAGTTTTCCTTCATCATCGCCGCGCTGGGGATGACGTTGCAGGTAACCAGCGACTTTCTTTACCCGGTGGCGGTGGCCGTCTCGGTGATCACCACCTTGCTCACGCCCTACCTGATTCGCAGTGCCGACCCGCTGTCACTGAAGATTGCCGCCGTAATGCCCACGCGCTTGAGCCGGGTGTTTGGCCTGTACGGCGAGTGGTTGCGCAGTATCCAGCCGCAAGGCGAGGGCGCGATGCTGGCGTCGATGATCCGCAAGATCATCCTGCAGGTGGGGGTGAACCTGGCGCTGGTGATTGCGATTTTCTTCACCGGCAGTTTTTTTGCGGCGCGCATCGGAGGTTATCTGGAAGGCTGGATCAGCGATCCAAGCTGGCAGAAGGCTCTGATCTGGGGTGGGGCGTTGCTGCTGTCGCTGCCGTTTCTGATTGCGGCGTACCGCAAGCTCAAGGCACTGTCGATGTTGCTGGCCGAGATGAGCGTGAAGCCGGAGATGGCCGGGCGGCATACCCAGCGTGTGCGACGGGTGATCGCGGAGCTGATTCCGATTCTGTCGCTGCTGGTGATTTTCGTGCTGCTGGCAGCTTTGTCAGCCAGCATTTTGCCGACCAACAAGTTGCTGGTGTTGATTGCCGTGGTGACGGCGGCGGTGGCGGCGGTGCTCTGGCGCTGGTTCATCCGCGTGCATACGCGGATGCAGGTGGCGTTGCTGGAGACGCTGGATAACCATAAGGATACGTCGGAGCACTGAGGATGCGCTGAGTATCCAATGTGGGAGGGGGCTTGCTCCCGATGTCGTGTGTCAGTCACTGAGGGTGTTGACTGATCCACCGCTATCGGGAGCAGGCCCCCTCCCACATTTGAATCGGCTTGGCTGTGCCCATGCAGTCGCGATCAGCTTTCCAGCCAGACGTCCCGCGCCCAGTGCCACACCGATTCCCAGGTTTCTTCCTGGACCAGTTCTTCTTCAGCGGACCACAGCACCACAGTGCCGTCTTCCTCGACGCAGTAATAGTCGTCGCCGTCCTGACAGATCGGGATCAGGCTGCGGTCCACGCCGGCATCCCAGGCGTTGGCCGCCACTTCCGGCAGGTAGGTGTGCGATTGGGGGTCGGTGACGGTCACCGGCTCCAGGCTGCCGTACACCACGTCGCTGACGGTGAGCAGGAATTCGCGGAAGACGAACGGGATGTCGATGAACAGTTGTTCCTCGATTTCCACCAGTTGGTCTTCGTCAGGCAGTTCCAGAGGAACCGGTACGGGCTCGTTGGCTTCACGCAATTGTTCGATGATTTCTTCCACGGCCGGGATCCTCTTGCTAGATGGCGCGGTTAATAGGGGCGTTTTATACAGTAGCTCGCTATAAGTGCAACCGTGAAATAGAAAACCCCGGACAAGTCCGGGGTTTTTTATTACCGCATGCTCAAGCGTGCGGGTATCAGCTGTTCTGGCGGATACCGGCGACCAGCCATGGCTGGTTCTCGCCCTGCGGACGTTCCATGTTCCAGCTTTCGCTGAACGCTTCGCCCTGGTCGAAGCGCGAGGTCTTCGACACACCGCTGAAGGTCAGGGTGGCGATGGTCTTGTCGGCGCGATCATCCACACCGTCCAGCTGGACGCGCAGGTCGTCGATGTAGGTCGACTGGAACGCGTCGCCAATCTCGGCACGTTCGCGCTTGAGGAACTCCAGCAGTTGCGGGGTCACGAACTCGGCGATCTTGTCCATTTCGTTGGCGTCCCAGTGCTGTTGCAGGGACTGGAAGTGGCTGCGGGCCGCTTCGACGAAACGCTCCTCGTTGAACCAGGCCGGTGCATTGATCACCGGACGAGCGGGAGCCTGTGCTGCCGAACCACCGAAGATCGAACCCATTGCCGCAGGCTTCTGCTCGAAGACTTCACGCTGCATCGGCGCGCCGGCCGGGGCCATATGCTCCTGCTGCTTGCGGCGACGGGCGGCGATGAAGCGGAAGATCACAAAGGCGATGACCGCCAGGATCAGGATGTCGAAAATCTGCATGCCCTGGAAGCCGCCGCCCATGAACATGGAGGCCAGCAGGCCACCGGCTGCGATGCCGGCCAGAGGGCCGAGCCAGCGCGACGCACCGCCGGCTTTGGCAGCAGCGCCAGCAGCACCGGCTGCACCTGCGGTAGCTGCAGCACCGCCGGCACCCGCGGAAGGAGCCATTTGGCTGGTTTGGTGAGTCGGTGCCGAGCCCATGCTTTTGCCGCCACCGAAGCGTTTGGCGTTGGCGTCGATGCTCATCGTCAAACCGATGCACAACGCCATGGCGATGCTAAGAAAACGTTTCATAAAGGGAATTCCCATTTGTGGATTGCACGCGCGCCATGTTGCACAGGTGTTGTGGCAGTGGCTAGCGGCAGAGTGTTTCGGGCTTTTGCGTAGGACCTATTCCGAAGGGTCTGTAGGACTAATTACAGATATTGGCCCGCGCTCGTTAAAAACAAGGGCGGACCAACAGCCTTCATGTAGGCAAATGTGTCAGACCGCCTCGAGCTTGGCATAACCCATCATCAGCCACTTGCTGCCTTCGGCGAAGTTCACCTGCACCCGAGCCTGGGCGCCGGCGCCTTCGAAGTTGAGGATCACCCCTTCGCCGAAAATCGAATGCCGCACCTGCTGGCCCAGACTGAACTGGGTTTCGGGAATCTCGGACCCTGCAAACAGGGTGCTGCTGTTCTGTTGCTGGCCACCGCCGAACGGGCGGCTGACGCTGTTGGACAGGCGCACTTCCTGAATCAGCCCCTTCGGCACTTCACGTACGAAGCGCGACACCTTGTTGTAGGTCTCGCTGCCATACAGGCGCCGGGTCTCGGCGTAGGTCATCACCAGGTTCTGCATCGCCCGGGTGATGCCCACATAGGCCAGACGGCGCTCCTCCTCAAGGCGGCCCGGCTCTTCCAGGCTCATCTTGTGCGGGAACAGACCCTCTTCCATGCCCACCAGGAACACATACGGAAACTCCAGACCCTTGGCGCTGTGCAAGGTCATCAGCTGGACGCTGTCTTCATGCTCGTCGGCCTGCGTGTCGCCGGCCTCCAATGAGGCATGACCGAGGAACGCGGCGAGCGGTGTAAGGTCTTCTTCGGTCTCGGCATTTTCGAACGCCCGCGCGGCGCTGACCAGTTCCTCAAGGTTTTCTACCCGGGCCTGGCCTTTCTCGCCTTTTTCCGCTTCGTGATAGGCGATCAGCCCGGACTGTTCGATCACGGTCTGGGTCATCAGGTGCAGGGGCATTTCCATGCACTTGGCGGCGAGGGTCTCGATCAGCTCGACAAACCCGCCCAATGCCCCGGCCGCACGGCCGGTCAGGCCTTTATTGGCGATCAGCAAGCGCATGGCTTCCCACATCGATACATCGGCGTGGCGCGCATGGTCGCGGATCGCTTCAACGGTTTTTTCACCGATGCCACGCGTCGGGATATTGATCACCCGCTCCAGCGCCGCATCGTTGCCACGGCCTTCCAGCAGACGCAGGTAGGCCATGGCGTTCTTGATTTCCGCGCGCTCGAAGAAGCGCTGGCCGCCATAGATGCGGTACGGGATACGTTCGCGCAGCAAGGCTTCTTCCAGCACCCGCGACTGGGCGTTGGAGCGATAGAGAATGGCGATGTCGCTGCGCGCCAGGCCGGTTTTCAGCGCGCTTTCGATGGTTTCCACCACGTAGCGCGCTTCATCGTGCTCGTTGAACGCGGCGTACAGGTTGATCGCTTCGCCTTCGCCGCCGTCTGTCCACAGCTCTTTGCCCAGGCGCCCGGTGTTGTTGGCGATCAATGCATTGGCGGCTTTGAGGATACCGGCGGTGGAGCGGTAGTTCTGCTCCAGGCGGATGGTGGCCGCGTCCGGGAAGTCATCGGAATACTGGTAGATGTTCTCGATTTTCGCGCCGCGCCAGCCATAGATCGACTGATCGTCGTCGCCCACTACCATCAGGCTGTCACCGCCCTTGGCCAGCAGGCGCAACCAGGCGTACTGCACGGCGTTGGTGTCCTGGAACTCATCCACCAGAATGTGGCGAAAGCGTTTCTGGTAATGCGCCAGCAGGCCCGGGTTGTCGCGCCACAGGTCGAGGGCGCGCAACAGCAATTCGGAGAAGTCGATCACGCCGGCACGCAGGCAGGCGGCCTCGTAGGCTTCATAAACGCTGCGCATGGTGGCCAGGAACAGATCGCCGCTGGCTTGAATATGCTGCGGGCGCAGGCCTTCGTCTTTCTGGCCGTTGATAAACCACTGCGCCTGGCGCGCGGGCCAGCGCTGTTCGTCCAGGCCCAGCTCGCGCATCACCCGCTTGACCAGGCGTTGCTGGTCGTCGCTGTCGAGGATCTGGAAGGTCTGGCTCAGGCCCGCTTCCTGCCAGTGCGCGCGCAACAGGCGGTGCGCCAAACCGTGGAAGGTGCCCACCCACATGCCGGCCGGGCTGATGCCCATCAACTGCTCGATGCGGTGGCGCATCTCGGCAGCCGCCTTGTTGGTGAAAGTCACCGACAGGATAGAGTGCGGCGACGCGTTCTCGACCTGGATCAACCAGGCGATACGGTGCACCAGCACTCGGGTTTTACCGGAGCCAGCACCGGCCAGGACCAACTGACGGCCAACGGGGGCGGCTACGGCCTGGCGTTGGGCATCGTTGAGGGAGTTCAGCAGAAGGGAGAGATCATCGCGCATCGACGCATTCTAGGGTGCCGGGGGGAGTCGGGCAAATCCCAATGCCGCTCGGTCGACGGAAAACCTGCGGCGCGCTGTGGTCCGGTAAACATTCTTTCGCATGGGATGACCGGTAAGTCATGGCCACAGCCCGCGCTGCGTCTCGCTGAAGGCCTCTGGACCCAGCTTTGCGTGCCTTTGACAGGTGATTTTTATCGCACAGGGCGGTTTGGCCCGGGCACTTGCTTGTGTATGCTCCGCGAACGTTCGGGCTCACCATTATAAGAACATCGCCTATGACCCTCAGCACTGACCTGTCTGGCCTCACGGCCGCGCCCGCGCAGGTTATCCGCAAGCACTACGCCACCGAGATGGCGGTCGAGCGCACACGCCTGCTTTATCAGGGCTCGCTGCTACCGACCCTATTGATGTTGGTGAACGGTCTGGTCTGTGCCTGGCTGCTGTGGAACCCCCGGCAATACCTGCTCGACAGTCTGTGGATGGTCTGGTTGCTTGCCCTGGTGGCGATGCGCGTGATTCAGGTGGCGGCGTTTGATTCGGCGATGCCCAGTCGGCAGGCGCAACCGGTATGGCGGCGCATGTTCATGCTCGGCTCGGCGGTCAGCGGCCTGACCCTGGCCATCGCCGCCATCGCCCTGGTGCCCAAAGACAGCTTCATGCAGCAGGCCTGGGTGTTCGGCCTGCTCGGGGCGGCCACCTTGTCGGCCAGTGTGGCCTACGCCGTGAGTCTGTCGGCATTCCTGTCGTTTGCCTTGCCGTGCCTGGTACCGGCCATTGCCTATCTGTTCTGGGACGGCGCAGCGCAGCAACGTGGCTGGGCCGTGCTCGGGCTAATTCTGCTGGCATCGCTCAGCCTGGTCGCCTGGCAGGTCAACCGCCTGATCCAGCGCGGGCTGGTGCGGCGCTTCCAGAACCAGGCCTTGATCGAACACCTGCAACAGGCCCAGCAGCGCAGCGAGCAGCTCAATCAGGACCTGGTGCGCGAAGTCGAGCAGCGGCGCAAGGTCGAACAGGACCTGCGCGAGGCGCAAATCGGCCTGCAGGACCGTGTGGCGCAACGCAGCCAGGAACTGGATGCCGCCAGCCTCGCCCTGAATAAGAGCGAAGAGCGCCTGGCCATGGCCCTGCAAGCCAGCGAACTGGGCCTGTGGGACTGGAACCTGCAGACCGACGAAGTCCACCACTCCCACCTCAAGGAATTGTTCGGCCTGGAACCCGAGTACATCACGGCCATGCTCAGCCATCTCAAGCCGCGCCTGCACCCCGAGGATGTGCCGCTGCTCAAGCGTGCGCTGGTGGATCACCTCAAGGGCCGCAGCGAGGACTATCAGGTGCAATACCGCGTGCGCCACGGCGATGGCCACTGGGTGTGGATCGAAGACCGTGGCCGCGCGGTGGAACATTCACCCAGCGGGCGCGTGATCCGCATGCTCGGCACGCGCCGTGATATCAGCGCCGACAAGGTCTTGGAGGAGCAGCAGCGGCTGGCCTCGACGGTGTTCGAGGCGGCCAGCGAAGGCATCGTGATTCTTGACCCGAATTACGCGCTGATCGCTGTCAACCAGGCCTTCAGCCGGGTCACCGGCTTCGATATCGACGACATGCTCGGCCGCAACGTCGTGGAGCTGCCCTGCAGCCGCGACGCTCGACGCCACTTCCCGCTGATCCATCAGGCGCTGCTCAGCCATGGCACCTGGCAAGGTGAACTGGTGGAAACGCGCAAGAACGGCGAGTTGTACCCGCAATGGCTGCAACTGAACGTGGTGCGCGATATTCGCGGCAAGGTCAGCCATATCGTGGGCTTCTTCGCCGATCTTTCCGCCAGGCGTGAATCGGAGGAGCGCATGCGCTACCTCACTCACTACGACGAATTGACCGGGCTGGCCAACCGCTCGCTGTTTCGCGAGCGCCTGCGCGAGGCTCATCAGCGGGTGCGTCAGGGCGGCCGCAGCCTGGCGTTGCTGCATATCAACCTGGACCGCTTCAAATTGCTCAACGATAGCCTGGGCCATGAAGTGGCCGACCAGTTGTTGCAAAAGATGGCGAGGCGCCTGATCAATGCCTTGCCCGAGGCCGATACCATCGCGCGCCTGTCCGGTGACGAATTCGCCGTGCTGTTTGACGCCTACGGCAACCTCTCCAGCCTGGCCCGGGTGGCCACGCGATTGTTGGCCAAGCTGCGCGTGCCGGTGACCGTTGAGGGGCATGAATTGGTGGTCAGCGCCTCTATGGGGGTCAGCCTGTTGCCGGATAACGCGCGGGAAATTTCCGAGCTGGTCAGCCAATCGAACATGGCCATGCAACACGCCAAGCACCTGGGCGGCAATAACTTCCAGTTCTACACCGACAGCCTGCAAGCCAGCACCCTGGAGCGTCTGCAGCTGGAAAACCACCTGCGCAAGGCCATCGAAGAGCGTCAGCTCACGGTGTTCTACCAACCCAAGCTGTGCCTGGCCAGCGGCACGCTCAATGCGGCCGAAGCGCTGGTGCGCTGGGAGCATCCGCAGTGGGGCATGGTGCCGCCGGGGGATTTTATCGGCCTGGCCGAAGAGACCGGCCTGATTGTGCCGCTGGGCGAGTTCGTGCTGCGCCAGGCCTGCTGGCAAGCCTGTGAGTGGCAGCGCCAGGGGCTGGCGCCGATCCGGGTGTCGGTGAACCTGTCGGTGCATCAGTTGCGCCAGGGCAAGCTGGTCAGTCTGGTGCGCCAGGTACTCGAAGAAACCGGCCTGGACCCGCAATACCTGGAGCTGGAGCTGACGGAAAGCCAGTTGCTCGACAGCGTCGAGCACATCATCGCCACCTTCCAGCAACTGCGCGACCTGGGGGTGAAGCTGGCCATCGACGATTTTGGCACCGGCTATTCGTCCCTGAGCTACCTCAAACGCATCCCCGTGGACTACGTGAAGATCGACCAGACCTTTATTCGTGGGCTGGGGCAGGGGCGCGAAGACGCGGCCATCACCCGCGCAATCATCGCCATGGCCCACGGCCTGGCGCTCAAGGTGGTGGCCGAGGGCGTGGAAGATCAGCAGCAACTGGATTTCCTGCGCGCGCAACAGTGCGACGAGGTGCAGGGCTACCTGATCAGCCGGCCGATCCCGGCTGAACAGTTCGCGCAATTGTTACGCGAGAATGCAGATTTTCCTTAACGACGTCGGGTCCGCCCCTGGTGCTACATGATGTGTGGCCTCAGATTCACAGGGGAAGGGGGCGATTTAGTGAAGGATCAAACGGGCAAAACGACAATTCCTGTAGTATAACTACAAGCTTGCTACATCCCTGGCGCCTGCCAATAACAAGAGTCCTGCCCTGTGAATCTGCTGCAACATATCGCCCAGTCGCGCCACCTGTTACGCAAATCGGAACTCAAGGTTGCCGATCACGTGCTGCTTGACCCCGCGGCCGTGATGCACAGTTCCATGGCCGACCTGGCCCACAGCGTGGGCATCAGCGAGCCGACCATCGTGCGCTTCTGCCGCGCCATCGGTTGCTCGGGGTTCCAGGACCTGAAACTCAAGCTGGCCCAGAGCCTGGCTGCCGGTGCGAGTTTTGGTCAGTTTGCGATCCACGAAGACGATTCGGTCGCCGACTACAGCCTTAAGATTTTTGACACCACTCTGCATACCCTGATGGAAGTGCGCGAGAAGCTCGACCCGGTGGAGCTGCAAAAGGCCGTGACCGCCATGTCCCAGGCCCAGCGCGTGGAGTTCTACGGTTTTGGCGCCTCGGGTGCGGTGGCGGCCGACGCCCAGCACAAGTTCTTCCGCTTGCTGCTCACCGCAGCTGCCTACAGCGACCCGCACATGCAGGCGATGTCGGCGGTGACCTTGAAGCCTACCGACGTGGCCATCTGCATTTCCCAGTCCGGCCGCTCCAAAGACCTGCTGATCACCGCCAACCTGGTGCGCGAAAGCGGCGCCTCGCTGATCACCCTGTGCCCGAGCCAGACGCCATTGGCGGAACTGTCCACGGTCAACCTGGCGATCGATGTGCACGAAGACACCGAAATCTACACGCCGCTGACCTCGCGTATCGCCCACCTGGTGGTGATCGACGTACTGGCCATGGGCGTTGCCATGGCGCGCGGACCGAGCCTGGTCAACCACCTCAAGAGCGTGAAGCGCAGCTTGCGCAGCCTGCGGTTATCGCCCAAGTCGGTCAAAGCCCTGGACGACTGACCTCAGTTCAAACCCATTCCAAATGTGGGAGGGGGCTTGCCCCCGATGGCGGTGTATCAGTCAAAACATTCAGTGACTGACACACTGCCATCGGGGGCAAGTCCCCTCCCATATTTTGATCTCCAGTGTTTTTAGAATCTTCACCGAGCTGTCACAGTCGTGTCATCCCCCAGGACCATCCTGAGCTCCCGTACTCGCATTGGGAGACTCGAAATGGCCCGGCACTACGAAGAAAGCAGCAGCTCCGTCAAAACCCGTCGTCAGCAGGAAGACCAGCGCCGCATGGCGTTCCGTCGCGCGATCGAAGACCGTTGTGACCAGCGTCAACTGCTGCAGAGCATCAGTGACTACCCGGAACTGCATTGGCAGGCACCCGCGGCCGCCCAGCGAAACGCTCAGCCAGCGCGCTGATCTGCAACCGCTCGCTGCGGATAAAGCCCAGGAAGGCATGGGCTACCGGTGACAGGCGCTTGGCCTTGGCCTGCACCAGGCACCAACTGCGGTACAGCGGCAGTTCCTCCACCGGCAGCTCCCTGAGCCCGCCGGTGGCCAGTTCCATGTTGACCGCATGGCGCGTCAGCAGCGCCACGCCGAGCCCGGCGCACACGCATTCGCGTTGCGCCTCGGCCGAAGCCACTTCCACCGTCTGGGTGAAGTGCACGCGTTTTTCCTTGAAGTATTCCTCACAGGCCATCCGGGTGCCGGAGCCCGGTTCGCGCAGTAGCAGCGTGTAAGGTTCCAGGTCCTGCAGGCGCAGCGGGCCCTTGAGGCTCAACGGATGATCCGGTGGCGCCACCGCCACAATCGGGTTGTTGAGGAAGGGCAGGAATTCCAGGCCCATGTCCTGAGGCACCATGGACATGATCACCAGGTCGTCGCGGTTGTCCGACAGCCTGCGAATGACCTGCGCGCGGTTGACCACCGTGAGGTGCAGTTGCACTTCCGGATGCTGGCGCTTGAAGGCGGCAAACAGGTGCGGCACGAAATACTTGGCGCTGGACTCCACCGCCAGTTTCAGTTGGCCCTGCAGCGACCCCTGCATGTCCGACAGCTGCATGTCGAGGTTTTCCAGGCGCCCGAAAATATCGCGGCTGGCCCGCTGCAGCGCTTCGGCGGCCTCGGTCATGTAGAGCTTTTTGCCGACATAATCGAACAGCGGCTGACCGATCAGCTCCTCAATCTGACGAATTTGCAGGCTGACGGCCGGTTGTGTGAGGGACATTTCCTCGGCTGCGCGGCTGTAGGACCGCAGATCACACACCTCATTGAAGATTTGCAGCTGACGCAATGTCAGGCGCATCAATGACTTACGCATTTTTAAAGCACCCCGGCCAACCCTGATGCAGTGACTATAAGTCTTTGCTTATACACAGCCCAATAATTATTGATTTTTGTTAATCCCTCCAGCGGCTTAGTGTGTGTCTCGCGACTGTCATGAAACATTTTGTCACGCGCCGACCCCGCTTCATCGGGTCGATGACGCAGCAATCGGCTCAAGGGAATTTCCAAGTGATAAAAAAGATCCTGATCGCCAACCGTGGGGAAATTGCCGTCCGCATCGTGCGTGCCTGTGCCGAGATGGGTATTCGCTCGGTCGCGGTGTTTTCCGATGCCGACCGTCATGCGCTGCACGTCAAACGTGCCGACGAAGCCCACAGCATTGGTGCCGACCCTCTGGCCGGTTATCTCAACCCGCGCAAGCTGGTGAACCTGGCCGTGGAGACCGGTTGCGACGCGCTGCACCCCGGCTACGGCTTCCTGTCGGAAAATGCCGAACTGGCCGACATCTGCGCCGAACGTGGCATCAAGTTCATTGGCCCTTCGGCTGAAGTTATCCGCCGCATGGGTGACAAGACCGAAGCGCGCCGCAGCATGATCAAGGCCGGCGTGCCGGTTACCCCCGGCACCGAAGGCAATGTCGCCGATATCCATGAAGCCCTTATCGAAGGCGACCGCATTGGTTACCCGGTGATGCTCAAGGCCACGTCCGGCGGCGGCGGGCGCGGCATTCGTCGGTGCAACAGCCGTGAAGAACTCGAACAAGCCTTCCCCCGCGTGATCTCCGAGGCCACCAAGGCTTTCGGTTCGGCGCACGTGTTTCTGGAAAAATGCATCGTCAATCCCAAGCACATTGAGGCGCAGATCCTCGGTGACAGCTTTGGCAACGTGGTGCACCTGTTCGAGCGCGATTGCTCGATCCAGCGCCGCAACCAAAAGCTCATCGAAATTGCCCCCAGCCCTCAACTCACCCCTGAACAGCGCGCCTACATCGGCGACCTGTCGGTACGCGCCGCCAAAGCCGTGGGCTACGAGAACGCCGGCACCGTGGAGTTTTTGCTCGCCGAGGGCGAAGTGTATTTCATGGAGATGAACACCCGGGTGCAGGTGGAACACACCATCACCGAAGAAATTACCGGCATCGATATCGTCCGCGAGCAGATCCGCATCGCCTCGGGCCTGCCGCTGTCGGTGAAGCAGGAAGATATCCAGCACCGTGGTTTCGCGTTGCAGTTTCGCATCAACGCCGAAGACCCGAAGAACAACTTCCTGCCCAGCTTCGGCAAGATCACTCGTTATTACGCACCCGGCGGCCCTGGCGTGCGCACCGACACGGCGATCTACACCGGCTACACCATCCCGCCGTTCTACGACTCCATGTGTCTGAAACTGGTGGTGTGGGCGCTCACCTGGGAAGAAGCCATGGACCGCGGCCTGCGTGCCCTGGACGACATGCGCCTGCAGGGCGTGAAGACCACCGCCGCCTATTACCAGGAAATCCTGCGTAATCCGGAATTCCGCAGCGGCCAGTTCAATACAAGCTTTGTGGAAAGCCACCCTGAGCTGACCAACTACTCGATCAAGCGCAAACCCGAAGAGCTGGCCCTGGCCATCGCCGCCGCCATCGCCGCCCACGCAGGCCTGTGAGGAATACAACAATGTCCAAGAAAATCTTTGTAACCGACACCATCCTGCGCGACGCCCACCAATCGTTGCTGGCCACGCGCATGCGCACCGAAGACATGCTGCCGATCTGCGACAAGCTCGATAAAGTCGGCTACTGGTCCCTGGAAGTCTGGGGCGGCGCGACCTTCGACGCCTGCGTGCGCTTTTTGAAGGAAGACCCGTGGGAGCGCCTGCGCCAACTGCGCGCCGCGTTGCCCAATACGCGCCTGCAGATGCTGTTGCGCGGGCAAAACCTCTTGGGCTATCGCCATTACAGCGACGACGTGGTGAGGGCGTTTGTCGCCAAGGCTGCCGTCAACGGCATCGATGTATTCCGCATCTTCGACGCAATGAATGACGTGCGTAACCTGCGCGTGGCCATCGAAGCAGTCAAAGCCGCCGGCAAACACGCCCAGGGCACCATCGCCTACACCACCAGCCCGGTGCACACCGTCGAAGCGTTCGTGGCCCAGGCCCGGCAGCTGGAATCCATGGGTTGCGACTCGATTGCGATCAAGGACATGGCTGGCCTGCTGACCCCCTACGCCACCGGCGAACTGGTCAAGGCGCTGAAAGCCGAGCAGAACCTGCCGATTTTCATCCACTCCCACGACACCGCCGGCCTGGCTGCGATGTGCCAGCTCAAGGCCATCGAAAACGGTGCCGACCACATCGACACTGCGATCTCCAGCTTCGCCTGGGGCACCAGCCATCCGGGCACCGAGTCGATGGTCGCCGCGCTTAAAGGCAGCGAATTCGACACCGGCCTGAGCCTGGAGCTGCTGCAGGAAATCGGCCTGTATTTCTATGCGGTGCGCAAGAAGTACCACCAGTTCGAAAGCGAATTCACCGCCGTCGATACCCGCGTGCAGGTCAACCAGGTGCCGGGCGGGATGATTTCCAACCTGGCCAACCAGTTGAAAGAGCAGGGCGCCCTCAACCGCATGAGCGAAGTGCTGGCCGAAATCCCGCGTGTGCGTGAAGACCTCGGCTTCCCGCCGCTGGTCACGCCGACCTCGCAGATCGTCGGCACCCAGGCGTTCTTCAACGTGCTGGCCGGCGAGCGCTACAAGACCATCACCAACGAAGTGAAGCTCTACCTGCAAGGCGGCTACGGCAAGGCGCCCGGCACCGTGAACGAGAAGCTGCGCCGCCAGGCCATCGGCAGCGAAGACGTGATCGATGTACGCCCGGCCGATTTGCTCAAACCGGAAATGACCAAGCTGCGCGGCGAAATCGGGGCGTTGGCCAAGTCCGAAGAAGACGTGCTGACCTACGCCATGTTCCCGGATATCGGTCGCAAGTTCCTCGAAGAGCGCGACGCCGGCACCCTGGCGCCGGAAGTGCTGCTGCCGATCCCTGAAGCCGGCGGCGTGGCCCGCGCAGGCGGTGAGGGCGTGCCGACCGAGTTCGTGATCGACGTGCACGGCGAAAGCTACCGCGTGGACATCACCGGTGTGGGCGTGAAGGCCGAGGGCAAGCGGCACTTTTACCTGTCCATCGACGGCATGCCCGAAGAAGTGGTGTTCGAACCGCTCAACGACTTTGTCAGCAGCGGCGGCAGCAAGCGCAAGCACGCCACCGAGCCAGGGCACGTCAGCACGGCAATGCCGGGCAATATCGTCGATGTGCTGGTCAAGGAAGGCGACGTGGTCAAGGCCGGCCAGGCGGTGCTGATTACCGAAGCGATGAAGATGGAAACCGAAGTGCAGGCATCGATTGCCGGCAAGGTGAGCGCTGTTCATGTGGCCAAGGGCGACCGGGTCAATCCGGGCGAAATTCTGATTGAAATCGAAGGCTGACACACAGCCTTCGACCGCTACCGTTTAATCCTCGGGGGAGCAGGTGCTCCCCTTTTTTTTGCCTGTAATTTGGCGGCCGCGGCGCTTAAAAACTCATCATCCACTGCCCCATCAGGCCCTGGTTGCGGCTGTGGGTACCGGCCTGGCCGCTGTAGCTGAGGCCGACGGTGTGTTGCGCGGACAGCGCAAGGTCGAGGCCGGCTTGCAATTCCAGGCTGTCGCGGTCGAGTGAGGTGCCGGTGATGGTGAAATCGTCAATCAGCCCCGGGGTGTGGCGATAGGACTGACGCACCTGGCTGTCGACCGCGCCGTAGAGGTGTTTCCAGCGGGTGCTGAGGTGGGGAGTGAGGCTGACCTGGTGATCGAACCGATACTCCGTCGCCAGACGCAGGCCAACGGTGCTGTTCAGGTTTTGCTGGGTTTGCGAGCCGACGTTCAGCGCGGCCAGCCCGCCGCGCTCCTTGAAGCTGTCGCGATGATAGCGCTGGTAGCCCAGCCCGATGAACGGCTCGGCGCTGACATCCGCGCTGCCCAACCGGTAGCCCAGCTCAGAGAAGAGGGTTTGGCTCTGGGCGTCGTAGCTCCCCTTGAGTTGTTCCTCATAGTCGAGCAGTTGAATGCGGCGCTTGTTGGTGCCGGCATGGCGGCTGTAGATGCCTCCCAGGCGCAGCGCCAAGGGCCCGTCCTGCCGGACTGCGTAGCCACCCAGGTGCCAACTGTCGAGGTCGGCGTCGAATCGCTGGGCATCGAAGCGGCTGCTGGTCTTTGCGCCCATCACACCCACGCGCCAGGCTTGGTCCAGGGCCCAGTCGGCACCCAGCATCAAGCCTTGGGTGTCGGTGCTTACGCCGGCGCTGCCGCCTTGCCTGGCCAGGCGACCTTCGTTGCGCACGCCTTTGGTCCAGAAGTGGCCCTCATCGGTGTCGGGCAATGCCTGCAGGGTTGAAAGCAGCTGGCTGCCAAGCTGCTGCGTAGTGTTTTGAGTGGCGGCGGCGAGGTTGGCGTTCTGACTGCCGGCCAGTTGTTCAAGGGCGGCACCCATTCCTCCGGGGTCCCGGGTGAGGGCGTCAGCGATTTTTTCCAGTTCTTCTTCCTCCTCCGATGTCAGTTCGGCGTCCATCAGCTTGGTGAGCGCGGGATCGAGCACGGCAGCGAGCTGCAAACCGTTGTAAGAGGTGGCCTTTTGGATCAGATAACCGTCCACCAGCGGCGTGTCGACCTCAGGCACTTCATACCACTCGGCATCCTCTGTGTCGTCGGGTTGCGAGTGGTGGTGCAAGTAGTCGAACTCACCTTGTGCATAGGCGGGTGAAAGGCTGACCGTGCTGATCGCGAGGGCCATGACCAGGGCAAATCTGTGGGGTGTATGAAGCATGTAATCCCAACCTCTGATAAATGAGGCCGGGAATTTAGCGAGATGGGCTGGTTATAAATGTCAGGCTGGCGACTGCTGTTTCGCGGGAGTTGTCTTTACTTGGCGGCGATTAAAAACACTTCAAGCCCTAGATGCTCGTTTGCATTAAATTGCGTTTTTTACGAGCTTTTGCAAAAAAAGTGCATTTTAATGCGTAAATATGGCCGCTATCTACTCTATAAATGCACTATATTGCAGTGACGCTGTGTAATTTGCCAGGCAGGTGCACCAAATTGCAGATGGAAAACACTTACCTTTTAATGTTGCAGATTTTCACCGACGGTCATTGGCGTGACGCTATGGTCCTCGAGTTCTCTGAGCCTCAAAAGGGGCTGGAGGGGGCCTGCAGGTTTCACTACCGACAGGATTATCTCGTCGACAACATTGAGGCCATCCAACAACCTTTTTCCAGGTCCGTCAGCGCACGGTTTCCACTGACCTGGGATGTTGCGGGGCTTTCATCAGCGCCCGCCTTTTTGCACGATATCGTCCCATCCGGTGCGGCCAGACGTTCCTTGATGAAACGCATAGGCCACGAAAAACCGCAGGACTTGAATGCCGATCTGTTTCTACTGTGGCGCAGCACACCGGCACCCATCGGCAACATGCGTATCAAGGAATCGGTGCAAGCGGTGGACGGCGAAGTGCCAGTTGGTTTTCCCCGGCATGAGGTGGTCGCTCGCGATAACAGTTTTTTAGAATATGCCTATGAGCAGGGTGCAACGATCGGCGGTGCTACCGGAGCAGGCGGCGAGGCGCCGAAACTGTTGATGACCCAAGGCAGGGACGGCTTGCTGTATCCAGATGCTGTGCTGAATGACGATGACGTGACTCAACACTGGTTCATCAAGTTCGCTCGCAACCAGGCTACACAGCATGACCAGGTCATCCTTAGAAGCGAATATCACTACTACAAAGCGCTTCAGGCACTTGGCATAAACACCGTCGCTGCCGATGGCCTGGCACTGGAAGAGGCCACCAAACCCAGCCTGTGGATGCATCGTTTTGACCGCAGAGTCGGAAAAAACGGCGTGGAACGCCTGGCTGTCGAATCGATTTACTCCCTGGCGGGCGTGACCACGCCAGGCAGCTATATGGATCACCTGGAAGTCATCAATCTGCTGGTTGAGCAATGGCGCGCTGTGGGCCAGCACTCTCAGATAGCTGAGCTGGTTGCCGAGTATCTACGTCGGGACTTGCTCAATAAAGTGCTGGGTAACTCGGATAACCACGGGCGAAATACCTCAATTATCCGTGAACGCGACGCCCTTCGCCTGGCACCCATTTATGACCTGGCGCCCATGGTGATGGATGACGAGGGCGTCACCCGAACGACCAAGTGGCCCAAACCCCTGGAAGTGGCGGGCGACATCAATTGGCGGGGTGTCTGCGATGCGCTGGGCGACATTCTCGATCCCGAACTGGCGTTTGAACGACTGCGCCAGGACGCCGAACAGTTGCGTGCGTTACCGGACATGCTCGCGGCTGGAGGACTGCCTGCCGTGACCTTGAATCACCCCAGTATCCCACTGGGCAAACTGGACCTGCGGCTCAAGCAGTGGGGGCTCAGATGACGACCAGCATGGATGCCCGTGCCTTGTTGCTGCAAAGCATTGAACAAGGCCTTGCCGACGGTTCACTGCAGATAGGCGAAGCCGTACGCCGCCTGCGCACTGAGGTCACCGGGCTGCACCAGAACCAGTTTGCCAAGATGTGCAAAATCTCGGTGCGCACCCTTGTGCATATCGAGCATGGCGAGGGCAATCAGACCCTCAAATCGCTGAACGCGGTGTTTCGCCCCTTCGGTATGCAGATGGGCGTAGTCAGGATACGCCGCAACTACTGAAGCGCTTCAACCGCGCCGCATATACCCCTTGCCGAAGTGCCGCTCCATGCGCGCCTGGATCAACTCCAGTGCCAGGGACATCACCCAGTAGATGATCGCCGCAGTGGTGAGCATCTCGATGTAGCGATAGCTGGAGCGGCCGTAGGACTGCGCGAGGAACATCACTTCCCACACCCCCATCACCGAGATCAGCGACGAGTCCTTGAGCATCGAGATGAACTGGTTGGTCGCCGGCGGGATGATGGTGCGCATGGCCTGGGGCAGGGTGACGTGCCAGAAAATCGCACTGTCGCGCATGCCCAGGGCCAGTGCGGCCTCGCGTTGTCCGTGGGGCACGCCGAGGATGCCGGCGCGGAAAATCTCGCTCAGGTAGGCGCCATAGTTGAGCGACAGCGCAATGATCCCGGCAACGATGGCGCCCGGCACCAGGCCCAGTTGCGGCAGACCCAGGTAGATCAGCAAAATCTGGATCAGCAGCGGCGTGCCGCGAAAGAACGACGCGTAGAAACTGGCGATGCCAAATGCCACCGCGCTTTTCGACAGGCGCCCCAGGGCCGTGACGAAACCCAGCACCGACGATGCCAGCATTGAGCACAGGCACAGGAAAAGCGTGAGTGCGGCGCCTTGCAGGAACCCGTTGGGCGCCAGATGCAGGCCGATCAGGTTGGGCAGCTTGTCGAGGATGATCGAAAACTTCAGGTCGAAGCTCAGGAAAAAACTCGCAAACAGGACGAACAGCGCTGCCCAGGTCAGGTAAAGCCGTGTGCGAAAACTCATTGGCTGATGTCGGCGCCGATCCATTTTTGCGACAGCTTGCTCAAGGTGCCGTCCTGTTTGAGCTGGGCGAAGACCTCACGCACCTTGCTGTCCCACTGCGGGTCGCCTTTCTCGATGGCCACCGAGTTGGGCTCCGAATACAACGGCGCGCCGGCCAGTTTGAAGCGTTTGTCCTGGCTCAGGCGCGGCTGTGCAGTGACCAGGTTGGTGAGGATCGCATCCAGGCGCACACCGGCGCCCAGGCCCAGGTCCTGGAAGGCTACGTTGTCGGTATCGTACGGTGCGATCTGCACGTCTTCGAACGGGTATTGCAGCTGCGTGTCTTCGGCGCCTTCGATCACCAGGTTCTTGTTCAGGTAGCTTTCGTAGCTGGAGGCGCTGGTGAGGCCGACTTTCTTGCCGCTCAGGTCCTTGGCCTCGTGGATGCGGTCATCCTGGGCATTGACCACGATCACCGCAGGCGATGCGTAGTACTCCACCGGGAAGTCGAACACCTCGGCGCGTGCCTTGCTCGGGGTCATGGAGCAGATGCAAATGTCATAGCGACCGCTCCAGCGGCCGGCGGCGATCACGTCCCACGAGGGGGTTTCCAGACGCAGTTTCACGCCCAATTTCTGCGCCACGGCCTTGGCCACGTCCACGTCGAAACCGTCGAGCTGATTCTGGTCATTGAGGAACGAAAACGGCGGGTAGCTTTCCATCAGCACGCCGACCAGTTCCTTCTTTTGCTCGATGCGGTCCAGTGTGGCGCCGCCAAAGGCTTGGGTGGAGGCAGCCAGCAGTGTCAGGCCCAGGGCCAGCAGCGGTTTGATTTTCAAAATTGAACACCTGAATAAAAAAGAGGTTGTTATTAATCGGATGGTACGCATTAAATAGTTATAAGAACGACTCTCATAGTGAGTTATTTTCATAAGCATATGAGTAAAAAGCATATGGGCGCAGCAAGCACAGTAATTCTTGACGGCGGCATGGGCCGCGAACTGCAACGCCGTGGCGCGCCGTTTCGCCAGCCGGAGTGGTCGGCATTGGCCTTGAGCGAGGCGCCGCAAGCGGTAGAGGCGGTGCACGCGGCGTATATCGACAGCGGCGCCAACGTGATTACCAGCAACAGCTACGCCGTGGTGCCGTTTCATATCGGTGAAGCGCGGTTTGCCGAAGAAGGCCAGGCACTGGCTTCCCTCGCCGGAGAACTGGCACGGCGGGCGGTGGACGCTTCGGGCAAGGCTGTGCGCGTGGCGGGCTCGCTGCCGCCGCTGTTCGGGTCTTACCGCCCGGATCTGTTCCAGGCCGAGCGTGTGAACGAACTGCTGAGCCCGTTGGTGCGGGGTCTGGCGCCCCATGTGGATCTTTGGCTGGCGGAAACTCAGAGTTCAATCGTCGAGGCGCGGGCGATTCATGCCGGTTTGCCGCAGGACGGCAAGCCGTTCTGGCTGTCGTTTACCTTGAAGGATGAAGACACCGACGACGTCCCGCGCCTGCGCTCCGGCGAGCCGGTGACGGAGGCGGCCGAAGCGGCGGCGCAGTTGGGCGTGCAGGTGCTGCTGTTCAACTGCAGCCAACCGGAAGTGATCGGCGCAGCGATTGATGCCGCCCGGCACACCTTCGAGCGCCTGGGGGTGGCGATCCAGATCGGCGCCTACGCCAATGCTTTCCCGCCGCAACCCAAGGAAGCCACGGCCAATGACGGCCTGGACCCGTTGCGCGACGACCTCGACCCACCGGGCTACCTGCACTGGGCCGCCGATTGGCAGGCGCGGGGCGCGAGCCACCTGGGCGGCTGCTGCGGGATTGGGCCGGAGCATATTGCGGTGTTGGCCGAGCAACTGAATCGCTGATTCACCACAGGCTGAAAATCCAGGAGGCTGCGTGACGAGCGGGCTAATTTTTGTGGCGAGCGGGCAAGCCATAATGCCGTTCAGTTAAGCGCAGATTCCCTGTGGCGAGCAGGCTTGTCCTGCGTTGGGCTGCGCAGCAGCCCCAAAACCAGACGCTGAGCCGTATCAGGTACACCGCGTTTTGCTTGATTGGGGGCGCTTCGCACCCCAACGCGGGGCAAGCCCGCTCGCCACAGGCGTGTGGCTGCCTGAAACTCCAGGCTAAAATCGACACGTTATTTTGTGTCTAACAAGAGGGCGCAGGCCCCCTCCCGTGTTGTGTTCAGGCACGGCACTCTGCCAGGGTTTTCAGTTGGCTGGCGCCTGACTGGTTGGCCTCTGACAACCACGCTTCAAATCCTGCACCCACCGTCGGCCACTCCGAGTCGATGATCGAATACCACGCTGTATCGCGGTTGTGGCCCTTGATCACGGAGTGCTGGCGGAACACCCCCTCAAAACTGAATCCCAACCGTTCGGCTGCGTAGCGGGAGCGGTCGTTGGCGTTGTTGCATTTCCATTCCAGCCGGCGATAGCCCAGGTCGAACGCGTGCCTGGCGAGCAGGTACACCGCCTCGGTGCTTTTGGGCGAGCGTTGCATCGGTGCGCCAAAGGTGACGTGGCCGATTTCGATGCGCCCGTGTTCGGGCACGATGGACATCAGGCTGAGGATGCCTTGGGCGCGGCCGCTCGCGCGGTCGATCACAGCGAAAAAATACGGGTCGCTGTGCGCGGCATGATTGTCCAGCCAGGCGTTGAAGGCGCCGCGCTCGGGGAACGGGCCGTAGGGCAAGTAATCCCACAGCCTGGGGTCGGCGCCGGGGCCTTGCAGCGCGTCGAACAGGTCGTCGCCATGCTGCGCCGGGTCGAGTTTTTCCAGGTGGATGAAACGCCCTTCGAGTCGTTGCACGGCAGGCGCCGGGACGCCTTTCCAGTCGGGGAGGGAAGTGGACATGCGGCGCTCCTTAAAGGGCTTGGCGAAATTGGATGAGGCCTGGGCGTTCGGCGATACGTTCGTAGAGTTGGATCGCCGTGGCATTGGTCTCATGGGTCAACCAGTGCACCTTGGCACAGCCGTCGGCCCTGGCGGTGGCATACACGAACTCGATCAGCTTGCGACCCACGCCGGTGCCGCGTTGGGACGGCGCCACCAGCAGGTCCTGCAGGTAGCAGGCATTTTCGATGCTCCAGTTGGACCGATGGTAGATGAAGTTGACCATGCCCACGGCCTCGTCATCCTGCCAGGCCAACGCTGAATGAGTCGGTTCGCCGGGGTCGATCAGGCGTTGCCAGGTGCTGTGACTGACGGCCTGCGGCAGCTCGGTGTTGTAGAACTTCAGGTACGCCTGCCATAGCGGCAGCCAGGCGCCGTGGTCGGCGGCAGTGACGAGGCGGATATCGATCGGGCTCATTCTGAGACTCCCTGGGGAATAAGGCGGGACACGGCCTGGTCACGCACTTCGTCGCTGGCCGCCAGGCCCTCGCGTACGCCAGCGATGTCGGCCGGGCTGCGGTTTTGGCTGAGTTTGCGTTTGCCGATCAGGCGTTCGATGGGCAGCGTGAAGCCGACGATGGCCTTGAGCATGCCGTCAATATAGTCGGCCGGCGCGTCGCTGACTTGCCATGGCTGCTCACGCCGGGCCTCGTGGCGATCAGTCAAGGCCGTGACCACATTGAGCAGGCGCGCCGCATCGCTGAACACCTCGGCTTTGCCGTAAGCGTGCACCGCCAGGTAGTTCCAGGTCGGTACTACTTTGCCGTGCTCGGCCTTGGCCGGATAGAGCGACGGACTGATATAGGCCTCGGCACCGGCAAAAATCACTAGAGCCTCGGCGCCATTTTGCAGGTCGCGCCACTGTGGATTGGCCCTGGCCAAATGCCCGTAGAGCGTGCCATTGGGGCTCTCATCGGCGTTGAGCAGCAGCGGCAGGTGGCTGGCCAGCAGACCTTGCTCACCGAACGTCACCAACTGGGCCAGGCGGGTTTGGCGGATCCATTGCTGGAGTTCGGGCAGATCATCGACGGCGAAGGCGCGGGGTGTGTACATGGAAGTTTTCCTTGGCGAATGCCTGCATCCTAGGCAGGCTAATGGTTCGTTGTAAGAGCCATCTCCGGCCCATTTGATAGGTCCAATGCCATGCCCGCCATCGAGCCGCCCCTGTCGTTCAACCCCATCGGTATCGAACTGGACCGTCGCCAGGGCCTGACGCGCCAGTTGTATCAGGCCCTGCGCCAGCGAGTGCTGGATGGACGCCTGGTCAGCGGCACGCGGCTGCCGGCCAGTCGCGACCTGGCGGCAGTGTTCGCGATTTCCCGCAACAGCGTGGTGCGCGCTTACGACCAGTTGTATGCCGAAGGCTTCATCGAAACGCGGGTCGGAGACGGCACCTACGTGGCCCGGTTACCGCGTGCAGCCACGCCGGCAAAAAAACTATCCACAAAACTGTCCACAGGCTTATCAACAGGCTTACCCACAGCTTTATCCACAAATTGTGCAGATTCAGCGTCTGCTGCCTGCGCGCAAGTTATCCACAGCAGCGCCTTGGAACGCGTGCAAAACCACCCTCTGGCACACCCGCCCGGTGGCCCGCCACGTGCGTTTCGCGTGGGTGTGCCGGCATTCGATCTGTTTCCTTTTGAAGTGTGGGCCAAGCTGAGCGCGGCTTTCTGGCGCAGGCCGGACCTGCAACAGCTCTGCTATGGCGATCCGGCAGGGGATTTGCGTTTACGCGGCTTGATCGCCGCCTACCTGCGCAGCGCCCGTGGCTTGCACTGCACGGCTGAGCAAATAGTGATCACCAATGGCGCGCAGCAGGCCATCAGCCTTTGTGCACAGCTGCTGGTGGAGCCGGGTGCCTCGGTTGCCATCGAAAATCCGGGGTACCAGGCCGCCGCCCGTGCGTTTGCCGTGGCCGGTGGCCGATTGCACGGCGTGGCGGTGGACAGCGAAGGTATCGACTGTGGTGCGCTCAATGCCCTTGAGCATTGCCGCCTGGTCTATGTCACCCCGGCCCATCAATATCCGCTGGGCGTGGTGATGAGTCTGGCGCGACGCCTGGAACTGCTGGCCTGGGCCGAGCGTACCGGCGGTTGGGTGATCGAGGACGACTACGATGGCGAATACCGCTACAGCGGCGCACCCCTGGCGCCGTTGGCGGCGTTGGACCGCAGCGGGCGTGTGCTCTATGTCGGCACCTTCGGCAAGGTGGCCTTCCCGGCATTGCGTCTGGGCTACCTGGTGCTGCCGCCGGGTCTGGTGCAACCGTTCTCCCGACGCCGTGCCGTCGACATGCGCCACTCGGAGGTCAGCACCCAAGTGGTGATGGCCGAGTTCATGGCGGCAGGGCATTTCCAGCGGCACATCCGGCGCATGCGCCGCGCCGCACTCAGCCGCCGTGATGCGCTGCTCAGCGGCTGGCCGGGCCCATTGCCAGGCGTGAGCTGCCTGCCCACGGTCGCCGCCGGCCTGCACCTGAGCGTGCGGGTGGACAGCGTCGCCCGTGAACAGCAATTGCTGACGCAGGCCGAGGCGGTTGGGGTTGAGATCACCGGCCTGAGCAAATACTGGTTACCGGATTCCAGCACCCCGTCCGACCAACGCGCCGGGCTGGTGCTTGGATTTGCCGCGGTGCCCCCGGCGCAGATCGCGCTAGCCCTGGCGCGTCTGCGCCAGGCATGGGGTGGCTAAATCCCCGTAGGAGCGAGCTTGCTCGCGAAGAACGTTAACGATAACGCGTGCATCCCGATTCAATGCGTTGCCTTGAAGGCTTTCGCGAGCGCCCCCGCTCCTGCAACGGGTGGGGTAAAAAACAGTGATCGGGCTGCGTATGTTATCGATCTTCGACGGGCTGATCACTGCGCCGGTCGCCTGCGTATTCAGGTTATGCGTGGGCAGCAGGGTGGGTGTTTGAGTGGCGAAAAAGTCGATGCCACCGGCGCCGGTGAGGGTCTCTCCAAATGGCTTCTGGGGAATGAGCTCGCCATTCACCACCGTCCATCTCGGGGTCCTGACGATGGCCAGATTCGGGTCGATATCCAGTGTGGGGTACAGCTCGTGCAGTGCCGTTTTCAAGACGATTGATGCCACTTCACGCAGGGATGGATGGGTGGTCAATTGCGTCAGCAGCGTTTCGCTGTCGGTCAATACGAGGTCGTTCATAAAGGCACTCCTTGGCCTGTTGAAAAAGTAAGCAGTTGGCGTGCGCTTTATCAGTTGAAGAACAGCTGCCGGGCTTGTTCAAAGGTGATTTCACTGCGGTAAAGCGCTAGCCTTTGTGCCTGGCTCGACTCATTGCTCAGGGTATCGGCGGCGGCATCCAGGCGTTGTTCTTCCACGGTTTTCAAGCGCGCCGAGAGGTAGGAACGCGCCGGAGTCCAACTGGCGCTGTAATGAAAATGCGCGTACCAGAGCACCTGGCGGGTGCCGCGGTCGGTGATGGTGTATTCGTCCAGATAGTCGGGCTGCAGGCGTTTGAGGCGGCGTCGGTTCAGGGTTTTCTTGATGGTGATCGCGTTATGGCGTTTAAGCCATTCCACAGCGGAGGGGGTGGGCGGACGCCGCTTGAACATCGTCAGCACCTGCTCGTTGCTCTGACGATAAAGCTCAGGCACCGCTTCAGTCAGCGCCTTGTTGACCGTACTGGCGGGCAGCGATGCCAAATCGGTGGCATTGCTTTGGGTCAACGCGCGCTTGATGGCACTGTTGGCCTCCCTGAGCCTCTTGGCCTGCTGGTTGTAGGCCCATTCGATACCGAGGGGACTGCGTTCTGGCTGTTGCACAAGGCTCTGCATGCGCTCTCGGAATGTCGGCAGTTCATCGAGCAGTGCCTGGCCGGCGCGGATACTGGTTTGGGCATCGATCAAGGCCGGGCTGACCCGCGTGGGAGTCAGATGCTTGACCCACACACCCGATGTTTTTTCATGGTAGGTGGCGACGACTTTATGGGTGAACGGCGACAGGATGTCCACCATGCCTGTATCGAGGCCGATATCACTCAAGCGCGGCTCGCCGATCAGCATCCCGTCGAAGCGTGTACGAATGAACTTCTTCTTCGGCCGTGGCGGTGTTACGGGCGGGATGGGGCGTTTTCTGAGGGCTTCCCTCTCGGCACTCAGCACAGCAAGCTGTGTGATGGCGCGCTGGTTGAACTCCTTCAGTTGGCGGCGCAGGTTGTCGAACGGTTCAACCTCGATATGCAAGGTGTGCTGCGCGTGGAAATCCTGCAGGCGCTCGTTTATCAGCTCAAATTGCTCAATCAGGCTACTCAGGGTATCAAAGCGCTCGTCGAGGCGGCCTTCACTGCGTTCGTCCAGAGTGTCGCGCAGGCACTGGATCGCAACTTCGGCGCTGTCGACGATGCTACCCAGGGTCTTCCAGGCATCCGGCAGGGTATGCCGGGTGTCGGCTGACAGGCACAGGTCACGGCCGAGCAGCACCTGCAAGGCCTTGAGGTAGTCGCTTTTGAAGACCGGCAACGAGCCCTTGATCGTGGCGATCAGGCGTATGCCGTCACGTTGCAGTCCGCGCAGCTCGTCAAAGCGTCCCTGCATATAGTCCAGGCGCTGGATCATCTGCCGGTTCAACTCACTCATTTCCTGTGCCTCGGCGATGTAGCGTTGCTGCGGCTCGACATCCTCTCGCTCTATTTGATCAAGCACGCTGCGCAGCCTGGGCGTGAAGCGGGTCATGGCTTCGCGGATATCCTCGCAACTGAGTTCGGTTTGCGCCTTGAGGTAGTTGAGCGCCTTTTGGGCATAATCCGGGGTGGGCGCGTGCACGTTCAGCTCCTTGAGTTTCTGCAGGGCAGTTTCATAGGCGTCGCGCTGGGTGGTGAGGGTTTGCTGGTACGCCTGGCGCCGGGCCTCGGCGGAAGTGGAGGGCGCCTCGTCCATGGCCTGGCGAGCTTGCTGCAGTTCGGTCTGGGCGTTTTTCTTGTCCTTTTCGAACGCACTCAACTGTTGACGCAGTTCCTCGGCGCGTTTTTGCGCCAGCGCCTTGGCTTTGCGGATCTGTGCTTTTGGCCCGCCGCCACGCAGGCGCAGCCGGGTGTCGATAAACCAGGCACCCTGGCGGTTGCCGATCAACGGTGGGCCGTTGCGCTCAGGGGAGGCGGGGTCGACGATCCGCACCGCGTCGCCCTCGTCCACCTGTACCTGGAACCAGCGCTCGCCGACCGGGGCGTAGTAGCCGTCGCCATTGGTGTAGAGATTCAAATACGGGCCTTGGGTACTGATCGGCTCTCCCAGGTCACCGGGCTTGGCGACTTTGAAACTGTCGAGCACCTCACTCAGGCGAGGCTTGGTGCGGTTGATGGCGCCAGCGGCCAGCAACGGTCGGATGGAAACGGCGCTCGGGCTGTCGGCAGAGATATTTGCCAGTTGCTTGATCTGCACAGGCCTGGGCGGTGAGGGCCTGGATGGCGGCGCAGGGCCTTTGGTTGCTGCGCGTCGCTGTGGCGTCGAGCGGGTGACGACGAGCAATGAGATGGCCATGCCGAGGTTGAGCAGCAAGTCACTGAAGGCGGCCCAGGGCGACTGGCGGTGTGCCTGGGCGTCAACCACCGCTTGCAGTTGGTCCATGATTTGCCAGATCCACGCGGCGGCGCCAACGGTGGAGCCCATGAACGGCAAGGCGGCGTTGAAGATCAGCCAGCCGGCGCGCTTGAAGGTTTCCCAGCGTGCCTGAGCGTTGGACACCGACTGGTGTTCGGCCAGGGTCAACAGTGCCGTGGCGTTGGCGGTGTACAGGGTGGCGAAGATATCGCCATCAAGGGCGTGCCCTCCCAGTGCCATGGGCCCACTCAGGATCCACAGTTTGAGCGGTTCGACCAGGAAGTCCGCTACTGCCCAGGGCGATGGCAGCGCGCCGGGGAATACGTAGCGGCTGTAGTCCGCGCGCACGTCGTCGGGTAACCAGGCCAGCACCGATTCACGCAACTGCGACGATTGCTGGATGGCATACAGCGCGTTGGCCGCTGACGGATACTGGATCAGCGGCGGGTCAAGCAGCGGCCGGTAGAGCAGGCAGGGGCCGGCGCCGGGATCCCTGGGCCCGATGATGTACATGTTGGTCACCTTGTCCGGCGCAGCGTCGGTGCGACGTTGCGGCGCAAACGCCAATTCACGGATCACGATGGGTTGCTCGTCCACCAGGCCCTCCGTAGCCCGGGCTTGCATCAGCGTGGCTACATAGCGGTACCCGCGCTCATCGATGCCGTGTTCCCCGCGTATTTTGCATTGCAGGGCCAGCAGCGGCAGTTGCACTTTCAGGTGCTGGTTGTAGAGCATGCGGCGGCGCCTGGATTCATCGGCATCCTGCAACAACAGGCGGTTGATCAGGGCCGGGTAAGTGCTGCCGATATCGGCGCGTTTGACCAGGCTTTCCACATAGTCGACGGTGAGCCAGGCCGGCAGCCCGCCGCCATTGGTGCGCCGCACGGTCTTGTTGCCCAGGGGTACGGCGATCAGGTTTTGCAGGGCCAGCTCCGTGAGGCTGAACACTGTCGTGTCCACCTGCCCTGGCAGGGTAAAGGCGCCCCACACCACCGGACTCTTGACCACCAGTTCGACCTTTTCCAGCAGGTGTTGGCTGGTGTCGGGATGGTCCCTGAGCATATCGGCGTTCAGTTGGTTGAGGGCATAGGCCTGAATCGGCGCGATCCCGTCCAGGTGGGTCCTGCCCTCATTGAGACGATGCAGGGTCGCCAGGTCCTTGAGATGACGCGAGCCGGCATTCAGGTCCGAGATGCTGGCCGACCTCAACCAGTCGGGCAGGGCTTGCTCGTAATGCTGCAGGTCGGCGTCTGCACCGGCCACTGCAGCGCTGGGCGGCACTGCGAGCGGCGCGGCGCTGGCGTGGTCGCCGCGTACATCGGAAAAATCCAGCGCGTCGATGGCTTCGATCTGCACCGCAATCAACGCGCACGCCAGGTAATCGAAATAATTGCCGGCCGGTTCCACCAGTCGCCACTGCATCTTGTCGTGGGCGGTCGACGTATGCAGGGTGGTTGGCAGCGCGGCGCCCAGTTGATCGAAGGACGTGAACCGATCAAAGCCATCGAGCAGCGAGTGGGTGAGAATCACCGTTTTACTGTCCTGGGTGCCGACCAGTACCGTGATCAGGTGTTGGTAGAGGTGTCGAGCCTGGCCCTGCTCATCGATGTCTTCCATTTCTATCAGGTAGGCGCGTGTGCCGTAGGGGGCCTGGGCGCTCCTGGTCGTCAGGTCCGGGGCGCGGAACAGCTGGCGGGCCATGATGCAGTCCGATTCAGCCCAGCCAACGACGCAATCCACGTTCCACATTTGCCGCAGGGTGTTGGCCAGTTGCTGCCAGTGGGGCGTGCTGTTGCCGTTGTCGGCGTTCCAGTACGCAAGTTGCTGGTCCTGGTAGCCACTGATCATCACGGGCGCCAGCACATTGATCAGGCCGGCGATTTCGTCGATGCGCACCGGCAAGTGCACGGGCGGGTCGGCCACGGGTTGCCGGGTGAGGAAGTGTTCGCCTTCGATGTAGAGCGCCGGTACCGCCAGCACCGCCTGCCTGGCCAGTACATTGGTCAGTGCCTGGAACTGTGGCGGGCGGGCCACCACCTGGTCTTCGATGATTTCCCACACGGGGGTGCCGACCAGTGTGTTTTCGGGGTCGATGTCCAGTGTCGGGTAACGCTCGCGCAGTTGCTCGCGCAGCAACACGGCGGCGACGTCTCGAAACGAGGGGCCGACCGACAGTTGCGCCAGCAGCGTGGCGGCGAGGTTGGGGCGTGGAGGAAGCGTTGAAGCCATGGAAAACTCCTGACGAGCCTGAGTATGGAAACTGGGGGGTTTCCATACTAGGAACCGCTCGGTCAGAAAGGGCGGTGATTATGTAAGGGCGGGCCTCAGCCCAATTCGCCGCACAGGTTGGCTTCCACCAGGCGCCGCACTTCGGCGTGATCCAGCCCGGCGCCGAGCAGCGCGTTGAGCTTGCCGAACGCCGCTTCGCGGGTCATGCCGCCTCCGGACAACACGCCCACACCGCGCAGGCGGCTGCCGGCTTCGTAGATGTCCAGTTCCACGCCGCCTTCATGGCATTGGGTGATCGCGACCACGGCAATTCCCTTGTCCTGCGCACGCTGGAGGCTGGCGAGGAAGTCGGGGTTGTCGCTGGGGCCGGTACCGCTGCCGAAGCATTCGAGAATCAGCCCGTGAATGCCGCTGTCGATCAGGCCGTCCAACTGCGCTGCGCCGATGCCCGGCACCAGCGGCAGCACGCCGACGCTGGCCAGGGTTTTCGGCTGGCGATAATCCAGCGCCGCCGGGAGAGCAGTAGCGCGTGCCACGCCGCCCTGACGCTTGAGGGCGGCAAAGGGATTGCGCCCGAAACTGCGGACTTTCGCGCACGCGGTGGGGGCCAGCAGCGCGCCGTGAAAGTGCAGGTGCACACCCGGCGCCAGGCCTGTACCGAGGGCGGCCAGGGCGCCGCTGACGTTCTCCCAGGCATCGCTGTCGGGCACGCCCGCCGGCAGCATCGAGCCAGTGAACACCACCGGCACCGGCAGGCCCAGCAATTGGAAGCTCATGGCGGCGGCGCTGTAGGCCAGGGTGTCGGTGCCGTGCAGGATCAGCACGGCGTCGCAACCGGCGTCCGTCGCTTCGATCACTGCGCAGCGCAGGCGCTGCCAGTAGGCTGGGGTCATGTTGGCGCTGTCGATCAGCGGCGCCATTTCCTGAAAGCACCACGCGGGTACTTGCGCCTCGGCAAGCTGCTCACGCATGCGCGCTTCAAAGCCCGAAGCAGGTGCCAGGCCGTTGGCGCTGGCCTGCATGCCGATGGTGCCGCCGGTGTAGAGCACCATCACGTTGTTGGCTGATTGCATCAAAGAGTCTCCTGAACGAAAAACGCCGCCGGGCCTCGAGCATGCCCAAGGCCGGGCGGCGTGTCATCTATCTAGGCTCAGCGCTGTGGGTGCGCGCTCAGTTCAGCCGCTGGCGCTTGCTGCGGCGTCACAGGATTGGCCGGCCAGGCGCTGCGATCCAGGTCCAGGTCCGGGAACTGGCTGGAGTCGAACACCGGCGTCTTGATGCCCGCTGCGCGCTGGTTGTCGTAGTCGTTCAGGATGCGCATGGCGATCTTGAACAGGAACGCCAGGGCGAACAGGTTGACGAACGCGAGCAGGGTCATGGTGATGTCGGCGAAGGCGAATACGGTGCTCAGGTTCTCGATCGAACCCCAGAAGATCAGCACCAGCACCAGCGCGCGATAGCCCATCAACACCTTGCGGTTATTGCCGACCAGAAAGCGCAGGTTGCTCTCGCCCAGGTAGTAGTTGTACATGATCGAGGTGAACACGAACAACGCCAGGGCCACCGAGATGAACATGCGGCCCCAGTCACCGACCACGGCGGCCAGGGAGTTCTGGGTCAGGGCAATGCCGTCGCCTTCAAAGCCCGGGGTGTAGAAGCCGGAGAGCAGGATCAGCAACGCGGTGCAGGTGCAGATCACGAAGGTGTCGAGGAACACGCTGAACGCCTGCACCACGCCCTGGGCAATCGGGTGCTCTACCGAAGCGACGGCGGCCACGTTGGGCGCACTGCCCAGACCTGCTTCGTTGGCGAACACGCCGCGTTTTACGCCCATGATGATCGCACTGCCCACCAGGCCACCGAAGGCCTGGTCGAGGCCGAACGCGCTCTTGACGATGGTCGCGAGCATGGCCGGTACGTGGTCGAACTGCAGCACGATCACGTAAAGGGTTACGGCGATGTACACGAGGGTCTTGACCGGCACCAGCAGGTCGGCGATCGAGGCGATGCGCTTGATCCCGCCGATGAACACCAGGCCCAGCAACACCGCCAGCGCAAGGCCGGTGTAGGTGGTGTCGAGGCCGAAGGCATTGTTCAGCGAGTGGGTCACGGCGTGGGCTTGCAGGCCGTTGAAGGCGAAGCCGAAGGTCACCAGCAGCAGGAACGCCATGACCATGCCCAGCCAGCGTTTGTGCAGACCGTGCTGGATGTAATAAGCCGGGCCGCCACGGTAGGCGCCGTCAGCGTCGGTGCGCTTGTACAACTGGCCCAGGGAGCATTCGATAAAGCTCGACGACATGCCCACCAGCGCGGTGACCCACATCCAGAACACGGCGCCCGGGCCACCCAGGGTCACGGCAATGCCGACGCCGGCGATGTTACCGGCACCGACGCGGCCCGCCAGGCTGAGCATCAGCGCCTGGAACGAGCTGAGTTGGCCGGAGCTGCTCTTCAGGCTGTCTTTGAATACCGAGAACATGTGGAAAAAGTGGCGCAACTGCACGAAACGCGAGCGAATCGTGAAATAACCACCGAGCCCGACAATGAGCACGATCAGTACTTTCCCTGAGAGGAAGTCGTTGATGACTTCGAGCATGGAGTGTTCCTCGCTGATTTTTTAATGGCAAACGCAGGACGGTTCGATGCATCGCTCGGCACCAGGCAGTGCACGATGCTTCGACCCCAATCCTTTTGCGGGTGTTGTTATTCATGCGCTTTCGCGTTGTTGCGGGCCTCGTTACCGATGGCCGCAGACGCGATGAGGGGCGGCACTATACCTAGGCGCGCGTGATCCGTCTGCACGGGCCGATTAAAGGTTTCAGCAGCACTGAATCGGACAGGTCGGGTTTGCAGGGCGATGTTGGATTTTTTATAGGCGTCATTTCGCAACCTCAAGGCAAAAAAAAGGGCCTGAAGAACGAGCCTTCAGGCCCTCAAAAGGTGAGAGGTGTCTAGTCCCTCAACCTGGTGAGCAGTGCAACGGACATCAGGCCTTCAACGGGACCAGACGTGGAGCGATCATGTTTTCGGGGCGCAGGATGTCGTCGAGCATGGCGTCGTCGAGCAAGCCTTCTTCGCGCACCAGTTCCAGCACGCCGCGACCGCTTTCAAGGGCGATTCGCGCAATGCGGGTGGCGTTTTCATAGCCGATGTAGGGGTTCAGCGCGGTGACCAGGCCGATGGAGTGTTCCACCAGTTCGCGGCAGCGCGCTTCGTTGGCGGTGATGCCGACGATGCAGTGTTCGCGCAGCATGTCCATGGCGCGTTGCAGCAGGCGGATCGAGTCGAAGATCTTGAAGGCGATCAGCGGCTCCATCACGTTCAGCTGCAGTTGGCCGCCTTCGGCAGCCATGGTCAGCGCCAGGTCGTTGCCGATGACCTGGAATGCCACCTGGTTGACCGCTTCCGGGATCACCGGGTTGACCTTGCCGGGCATGATCGAGCTACCTGGCTGGCGGGCCGGCAGGTTGATCTCGTTGATGCCGGTGCGTGGGCCGCTGGACAGCAGGCGCAGGTCGTTGCAGATCTTCGACAGCTTCACGGCGGTACGCTTGAGCATGCCGGAGAACAGTACGAAGGCGCCCATGTCGGAAGTGGCTTCAATCAGGTCCGCGGCCGGGACTACTGGCTGGCCACTGATAACGGCCAGGCGTTGTACGGCCAGGGCCTGATAACGCGGGTCGGCGTTGATGCCAGTACCGATGGCGGTGCCGCCCAGGTTCACTTCGGTCAACAGCTCTGGCGCCAGGGTTTTCAGGCGGGCCAGGTCTTCACCGAGGGTGGTGGCGAAGGCGCGGAATTCCTGGCCAAGGGTCATCGGCACGGCGTCCTGCAACTGGGTGCGGCCCATTTTCAGCACATGGCCGAATTCCACACCCTTGGCGGCGAAGGCCTGGATCAGGCTGTCGAGGCTGGCCAGCAGCGCGTCATGGCCCAGCAGCAGACCCAGGCGGATCGCGGTCGGGTAGGCGTCGTTGGTCGACTGCGCCATGTTCACGTCGTTGTTGGGATGCAAGTACTGGTATTCGCCCTTCTGGTGACCCATGGCCTCCAGCGCGATATTGGCGATGACTTCGTTGGCATTCATGTTGGTTGAAGTGCCGGCGCCGCCTTGAATCATGTCCACCACGAACTCTTCGTGGAAATCGCCGCGGATCAAGCGGGCACAGGCTTCGCTGATGGCCGCGTGCTTGGCTTCGCTGAGCTGACCCAACTCGCGGTTGGCATCCGCTGCCGCTTGCTTGACCATTGCCAGACCGACCACCAATTTCGGGTAATGCGAAATCGGAACGCCCGAGAGGCGGAAGTTGTTCACCGCTCGCAGGGTCTGGATGCCGTAGTACGCTTGAGCGGGTACGTCGAGTACGCCAAGCAGGTCTTTTTCTGTGCGGAATGATGCAGCGGAGGACATGACGGAAATCATCTCGATAGGGACCCGGAACAGGCCGGAACGCTGCGAATGCTAGGCGTGTGGACGTTTTTGGGCCAATGCTGTTAAACACTGGGCTATGCACAAACGGCATAATGTCGGCGTGACCCGGCTATCATGACGGGCGTGTGTGCCAAATGGGTGCGTGGCCTTGGGAGGCAGTGATGAACCTTGAGAGCAAATGGCTGGAAGACTTCAGCGCCCTGGCGGCGACGCGCAGCTTTTCCCAGGCGGCGGAGCGGCGGTTCGTCACCCAGCCGGCGTTCAGTCGGCGTATCCGCAGCCTGGAGGCCGCGCTGGGCCTGACGCTGGTCAACCGTTCGCGCACACCGGTGGAACTGACGGCGGCGGGGCAACTGTTTCTGGTTACCGCGCGTACGGTGGTCGAACAGTTGGGCGAAGTGCTGCGCCATTTGCATCATCTGGAAGGCGGGCAGGGCGAAGTCATGCAAGTGGCCGCCGCCCACTCATTGGCGCTGGGGTTCTTCCCGCGCTGGATCGCCCAACTGCGCAACGAAGGTTTGAACATCGCCACGCGGCTGGTCGCCACCAACGTCGGCGACGCGGTGCACGCCCTGCGCGAAGGCGGTTGCGACCTGATGCTGGCGTTCTACGACCCGGATGCCGCGATGCAGATGGACGCCGAAATCTTCCCGTCGCTGCACCTGGGTAACACCGAAATGCTCCCGGTGTGCGCCGCCGATGCCGACGGCAAGCCGCTGTTCGACCTCGAAGGCGAGGGCAGCGTGCCGCTGCTGGCCTACAGCGCCGGCGCATTCCTCGGCCGTTCGGTGCACCTGCTGCTGCGCCAGCGCGCGCTGCGTTTTACCACCGTGTACGAAACCGCGATGGCCGACAGCCTCAAGAGTATGGCGCTGGAAGGCCTGGGCATTGCCTGGGTGCCGCAACTGAGCGTACGGGCAGAATTGGCCCGAGGCGAGTTGGTGGTGTGTGGCGGGCCGCAATGGCATGTGCCGCTGGAGATTCGCCTGTATCGCTGCGCGTTGGTGCGCAAGGCGAATGTGCGGTTGTTGTGGCGCAAGCTCGAAGGTGGCGCCGCGCAAAACACCTGAGTTCAATCTCGGGCCCAACACAGAGCAAAATGTGGGAGGGGGCAAGCCCTCTCCCACATTATTTCGCGGTGCTTTGGACTGACTCTTAAGTCAATAAAACCGCTACTTTGCACCGCTGGACAGATGGTCATCCAAGGGGCTGTTTATCCCGATTATTACGGTATACTGCGCGGCCTTCGGCCGGTCCAACCGGCCTTATTTCGTACACCAAGCCACGCCGGATTTCCTGCGTGGCTTGTTGTTTTTTGACGCGCCTGCGGGCGCCCAGAGAGAAGAGGCACGACGATGAGTGCATTGGTTGGCGTGATCATGGGCTCCAAGTCCGATTGGTCCACCCTTAGCCACACCGCCGATATGCTGGAAAAACTCGGCATTGCGTACGAAGTGAAGGTGGTCTCCGCCCACCGCACTCCGGACCTGCTGTTCCAGTATGCCGATGAGGCAGAATCCCGTGGCATCGAGGTGATCATCGCCGGTGCCGGCGGTGCGGCGCATTTGCCAGGCATGTGTGCGGCCAAGACCCACCTGCCTGTGCTTGGGGTGCCAGTGCAGTCGTCGATGCTCTCGGGCGTGGACTCGCTGTTGTCCATCGTGCAGATGCCCGCCGGCATCCCGGTGGCGACCCTGGCGATCGGCAAGGCCGGCGCGATCAACGCCGCCTTGCTGGCGGCCAGCATCCTCGGCGCCAAGCACCCGCAGTTCCACGCGGTGCTGAAAAAATTCCGTGCCGAGCAGACAGACAGCGTGCTGGACAATCCAGACCCACGCATCGCCTGAGGTTGTTATTGATGAAAATCGGTGTAATCGGTGGCGGCCAACTGGGTCGTATGCTGGCTCTGGCGGGCACCCCGCTGGGGATGAACTTCGCTTTCCTGGACCCTGCGCCGGATGCCTGCGCGGCGGCCCTGGGTGAACACCTGCGCGCTGACTACAGTGACCCGGATCACCTGCGCCAACTGGCCGAGGAAGTCGATCTGGTGACCTTCGAGTTCGAAAGTGTCCCGGCTGAAACGGTGGCGTTCCTGTCGCAATTCGTGCCGGTGTACCCGAGCGCCGAAGCACTGCGCATTGCGCGCGACCGCTGGTTCGAAAAGAGCATGTTCAAGGACCTGGGTATTCCGACCCCGGACTTCGCCGACATTCAGTCCCAGGCGGACCTGGACGCCGCCGTCGCCCGCATCGGCCTGCCGGCGGTGCTCAAGACCCGCACCCTGGGTTACGACGGCAAGGGCCAGAAAGTGCTGCGCACCGAGGCCGACGTGGTGGGCACCTTCGCCGAGCTGGGCAGCGTCGCCTGCCTGCTGGAAGGCTTCGTGCCGTTCACCGGCGAAGTATCGCTGATCGCCGTGCGTGCCCGCGATGGCGAAACCCGTTTCTACCCGCTGGTGCACAACACCCACGACAGCGGCATCCTCAAGCTGTCCGTGGCCAGTACCGATCACCCGTTGCAGGCCCTGGCCGAAGACTATTCCAGCCGCGTGCTCAAGCAGCTGGACTACGTCGGGGTGATGGCCTTCGAGTTCTTTGAAGTGGACGGTGGCCTCAAGGCCAACGAAATCGCACCACGGGTGCACAACTCCGGGCACTGGACCACCGAAGGCGCCGAGTGCAGCCAGTTCGAAAACCACCTGCGGGCGGTGGCGGGCTTGCCGCTGGGCTCCACGGCCAAAGTCGGCGAGAGCGCCATGCTCAATTTCATCGGTTCGGTGCCGCCCGTGGAGCGTGTGATCGCCATCGATGATTGCCACCTGCATCACTACGGCAAGGCCTTCAAGGCCGGGCGCAAGGTCGGCCACGCCAACCTGCGTTGCAAGGACCGTGCGACGCTGCAGGCGCAGATCCTCAAGGTCGAAGCGCTGATCGCCGAACAATAAGCCTGGTCATGACGGGAACCATTGGTTGCCGCCGTCCCTCTGATTGCAGGATGGCAAAGCCTGACCAGGCTTTGGCATGACTCACACCAATCAGAGGGAAATGCCATGGGTATCATCGGAACCATCTTTATCGGCTTGATCGTCGGCCTGCTGGCGCGCTTCCTCAAGCCCGGCGACGACAGCATGGGCTGGATCATGACCATCCTGCTGGGTATCGCCGGCTCCCTGGCCGCGACCTACGGTGGTCAGGCGCTGGGTATCTACCAGGCCGGTCAAGGCGCAGGCTTCATCGGCGCACTGGTCGGTGCCATCGTACTGCTGGTGATCTACGGCCTGATCAAAAGGAAGTAATCAGCCGACAAAGTCCTCTGCGCTGCGCAGGCGCAGAGGGCTAGAATACTCGGCACTTGAATTTGCCGAGCTTCTCCATGCGCCGTCTACTGTTGACATTCCTCTTGCTGGGCTCAGGCCTGGCGCACGCCGGTGAACTGCCGGAAACCGACTGGCTCGACCTGATGCCCCTGTCGGACCAGAAAGCCCTCGAAGCCATGCCCGAGATCGACCATAACTCCCCCGAAGCCCAAGGCACGTTCACCGACAAGGGTGGCCTCAAGCAAAGCAAGGGGTTGCCGGCGGTGATGTATTCCACCAAGACGGTGGCCGCCATGAACGGCAAGAACATCCGCATCGGCGGCTACCCGGTGCCGCTGGAAACCGATGCAAAGGGTCGCAGCACGCTGTTCTTCCTGGTGCCATACCCGGGCGCCTGTATCCACGTGCCGCCACCGCCGCCCAACCAGCTGGTGCTGGTGCGCTATCCCAAGGGGCTGAAGCTGGATGATATCTACACGCCGCTGTGGGTCACGGGAACGTTGAAGGTGGAGAAGGTGAATAACGATCTGGCGGATGCGGCGTATGCGCTGGATGCGGGCAAGGTCCGCGTAGTGAAGGAATCCGACCTGTAAGAAACCTGCCCGTGCGGGAGCTGGCTTGCCTGCGATGCAGACGCCTCGGTGTGTCAGTAATATCGAGGTGATGCTATCGTAGGCAAGCCAGCTCCCACAGTTGAATCGGGTTTACAGGGGGAGGGCTGTGATGCTCACGGCCAGGGTGTGGCTTTCGCCCGGGGCCAATGCCACCACATCATCCAGCACATTCGCCGTCTCGATGCACAACATGCCCGTCCAGCCATCGTTGGCCATGTCGTCGAAGGCTTTGGCGCGTTCGGTCCAGGGGTTCCAGATGACGGTGGAGTGGGAGCCCTGGCTTGTGAGCTGGATGCGGCGCTGCCAGTCTTTGTCGACGATGTTGAGCTGCGTCGGAGTGTCGAGATAGATACGGTCGGTCTCGGCGGCGAACGGTAGTAGGCCGGACTGCTGTTTCTCGGTCCAGCCATCGGCGGTATCGAGATACGTCAGGCCATCCAGACCCTCAACCTGCACATTGCGCACATCGCTGACCGCGAAATAGGTGTGCAGCGCCTGACTGAGTGTCACGGTGTGGTCGTCACGGTTGTGGCTGGTCAGGCGGATGTGCAGTTGGTCGTCCAGCAGCAGGCTCAGCTTCAGGTCGACCTGATGGGGCCAGCCAGGAAAGCCGCCGACAGGCGCTGGCAGGACCAGGTCCACACGCAGTGCTTCACCTTCGAGTTCGGTCGCAGCCAATTCCCAGATCGCAGTTCGCACAAAGCCATGGGCACCGGCCGGCTGTTCGCTCTGGCGCATCGCCTTCACGCTCTGCGGGTTGCGGTCGAACACGCCAAACCATGGCCAGCAGACCGGCACACCGGTACGAATGCCTTTGCCTTGCTTGAACACCGCGTCGGGGTTCGGCCATATCAGCGGCTGCTCGCCTTGACGCTGATAGCTGAAGATATGCGCGCCCTGTTGGGCCACCATCAGTTCGGCGCCGTTGTGGCGAATACGCCAGCAGTCCAGCTCGTCGATCTTTACGGTTTCAACGTGGGGCGTCGGCATGTCACAGCTCTCTCAATGGCAGGCAATGGGGCAATGGACCGTCAAAACCGCGCGAGGTTTAACGCGCGCGTGACGGCACCGAGCGGGTGCGACCACTGCCATCGATGGCGACGAACACGAAGACCGCCTCGGTCACCTTGCGCCATTCACTGGACAGCGGGTCGTCGCTCCACACTTCGACCATCATCTGGATCGAGCTGCGGCCGATTTCCAGGGCCTGGGTATAGAAGGACAACTGCGCGCCCACCGCCACCGGTACCAGAAAGGCCATGCGATCAATCGCCACGGTGGCCACGCGACCACCGGCGACCTTGCTGGCCATTGCCGTGCCAGCCAGGTCCATCTGCGCAACCAGCCAGCCGCCGAAGATATCGCCAAAACCGTTGGTTTCACGGGGGAGCGCGGTGATTTGCAGGGCGAGATCGCCTTGCGGGATTGGATCTTCTTGTTCGAGTTCGATCATGCCGAGGGTGCCTCTGACCCGTGACGCTTCATGGGTATTTCAAATGGATAGCCGTCTTGCGGAAAAACGTTTCAGCACCAACATACACCGCTCGATGCGTTTCTCGTAAGGCGTACTGAAGGGAAACTCTGCCAAATCGGCTGGATGGCACCCAACGGCGTTTTGGCACAGCAGCCCGTCAAGACTGCGGGTCTTGCACTTGCAAGGGCCGAGTATATCCACAGGTTGGCGTCACTACGACCTCCGGGGGCTCATTTGGTCACTAATCAAGCGCTGTACGGCGGCTTTTGCGCGCAACTGTTCTCCTGGCGCTGTGCTTTTACAAGCGATTTGCTATCTTGCCAAGCCGCCGCCCGTCACGGCGTGTGTCCTTCATTACGCTGATTACTATAAGAGAAGCCTTGCCATGTCCTCCGTGCCCGCAAGCAGTGCGCCACCTTCGCGCCCGCTGACCCGCAACGACTATAAAACCCTGTCGCTGTCTGCCTTGGGCGGGGCGCTGGAATTCTACGACTTCATCATCTTCGTGTTTTTCGCCACCGTGGTCGGAAAACTGTTCTTTCCCGTCGACATGCCCGAATGGCTGCGCATGATGCAGACCTTCGGCATCTTTGCGGCCGGCTACCTGGCGCGCCCGCTGGGCGGCATCATCATGGCGCACTTCGGCGACCTGCTGGGCCGCAAGAAGATGTTTACCCTGAGCATCTTCATGATGGCCGTGCCGACGCTGATCATGGGCCTGCTGCCAACCTACGCGCAGATCGGCCTGTGGGCGCCGCTGTTATTGCTGTTGATGCGCGTCATCCAGGGCGCGGCCATTGGCGGCGAAGTGCCCGGCGCCTGGGTGTTCGTCTCCGAACACGTTCCGCCGCGCCACATTGGCTACGCCTGCGGCACCCTGACCAGCGGCCTCACCGCCGGCATCCTGTTGGGATCGCTGGTGGCCACCGCCATCAACACGCTTTATAGCCCCGAGCAGGTCTCGGATTACGCCTGGCGTATCCCGTTCCTGCTTGGTGGGGTGTTCGGTCTACTGTCGGTGTACCTGCGGCGCTGGCTGCATGAAACGCCGATCTTCGCCGAGATGCAGCAACGCAAGGCCCTGGCCGCCGAGCTGCCGTTGCGTGCGGTACTGCGCGACCACCGTGGCGCCATCGTGCTGTCGATGCTGCTGACCTGGTTGCTGTCGGCCGGCGTCGTGGTGGTTATCCTGATGACCCCGACCGTGCTGCAAACCGTCTACCACTTCAGCCCGACAGTAGCGCTGCAGGCCAACAGCCTGGCCATCGTGACTCTGAGCCTGGGTTGCATCGCTTCCGGCGCACTGGCCGACCGCTTCGGTGCCGGGCGCGTGCTGGTCAGCGGTTGTCTGCTGCTGCTGGCGACGTCGTGGACGCTGTACCACAGCCTCATCGAGCACCCGAACTGGCTCTTCCCGCTGTACACCCTGACCGGCCTGTTTGTCGGCGTGATCGGTGTGGTGCCTTACGTCATGGTCAAAGCCTTCCCGCCGGTGGTGCGTTTCAGCGGGTTGTCGTTTTCCTACAACGTGGCCTACGCCATCTTCGGCGGGCTGACGCCGCTGGCGGTGTCGTTGCTGATGAAGGAAAGCCCGATGGGTCCTGCCTACTATGTTGCCGCGCTGTGTGTGATGGGCGCGCTGGTGGGCGGGTACCTCTGGAAGCGTGGACGCTGATTGATGGGTCCCACGCTTGCGTGGGAATCTCCTTGGGACGCTCAAGTCCCCCTTGCTTGCGATAGTGGCCTTTCATCTAACTGTCATATTCTCGACATAGAGTGTTCACACGGCCTCTCGATACTTGGCCCCGATCCAACTATCCCTATCTGCTAGGAGCAAGGCATGAAACTGAAGCGTTTGATGGCGGCAATGACTTTTGTCGCTGCTGGCGTTGCGACCGCCAACGCGGTGGCCGCTGGTGTTGACCCGGCAATCCCGGCTTATGTTAAGACCACTGGTGTGTCGGGCAACCTGTCCAGCGTCGGTTCCGATACCCTGGCTAACCTGATGACCCTGTGGGCCGAGGGTTATAAGAAGGAATACCCGAACGTCAACATCCAGATTCAAGCTGCCGGCTCCGCCACTGCACCCCCTGCGCTGACTGAAGGCACCTCCAACCTGGGCCCGATGAGCCGCAAGATGAAGGACACCGAGCTGGCTGCCTTCGAGCAGAAGTACGGCTACAAGCCCACCGCTATTCCGGTGGCCGTGGATGCCCTGGCTGTGTTCGTGCACAAGGACAACCCGATCCAGCACCTGACCATGGAACAGGTCGACGCTATCTTCTCGTCGACTCGCCTGTGCGGTGCCAAAGCCGACGTGAAAACCTGGGGCGACCTGGGTGTGACCGGCGACCTGGCCAACAAGCCGGTGCAACTGTTCGGTCGTAACTCGGTCTCCGGCACCTACGGCTACTTCAAGGAAGAAGCCCTGTGCAAAGGCGACTACAAGCCTAACGTGAACGAACAGCCTGGCTCGGCTTCGGTTGTGCAGTCGATCAGCTCTTCGCTCAACGGCATCGGTTACTCGGGCATCGGCTACAAGACCGCCAGCGTGAAAACCGTGGCTCTGGCCAAGAAGGGCAGCACGGACTTCATCGAAGACACCGAAGAAAACGCCCTGAACGGCAAGTACCCGCTGTCGCGTTTCCTCTACGTTTACGTCAACAAAGCCCCGAACAAGCCGCTGGCACCGCTGGAAGCCGAGTTCGTGAAGCTGGTACTGTCGAAACAGGGCCAGGAAGTTGTCGTGAAAGACGGCTACATCCCACTGCCAGCCAAGGTTGCCGCCAAGGCACTGGCTGACCTGGGTCTGAAAGAAGGCAACTAAGCCCGTAATACCGGGTGTAGATGCACGCTTCTCTGTGGGAGCGGGCTGCCCGCGATGCTGGCGACGCGGTTTAACGTTGAACCGTGTTGATGCCATCGCGGGCAAGCCCGGCTCCCACACAAGCGGCCTGCACCAAAAATTCTTTTATCCGCTGCCAGCCTCGCTGCGCGGCGGATTTCCTGCGTCACCGCATTGTCATCTTTCTGTCATACAGGACCGCTAGGGTGTGCGCATGAATGATCTGGCCAATTCCACCATGACGACGACTTCCCCCCCCAAGCGCATTGATTTCAATACGCCTGAGCTGCAACGCAAGCGCCGCATTCGCGCGCTCAAGGACCGCCTGACCCGCTGGTACGTGTTGGTCGGCGGTCTCGCCGTCCTCGGCGCCATCACGCTGATTTTCTTCTTTCTTGCCTATGTAGTGGCACCGCTGTTCCAGGGCGCCTCGCTGACCAGAGAAGACGCACTCACCCCGGCCTGGATCCAGGACGCGGGCAAGCCGCTGATGATTTCCCTTGAGGAACAGAACCAGGTGGCCATGCGGGTTTCCGACAAGGGCCAGGCGCTGTTCTTTGACATCACCACCGGCGCAGAACTCAAGCGTGTCGACCTGCCGCTGCCGGCCGGTGCCAGCGTGGTATCCATCGGTGAAGACCAGCCCGGCAGCCCGCTGGTGGTGCTCGGCCTGTCCAACGGTCAGTCTCTGGTGTTCCGCCACACCTATAAGGTGTCCTACCCGGACGGCAAGAAAACCATCAGCCCTGCCATCGAATACCCGTACGGCGAAACGCCGATCGTATTGGATGACGCCGGTCGCCCGCTGGAGCACGTGGCCCTCAACGCCACCGACTCCACGCTGGTGCTGGCCGGTTCCGCCGGCTCGTTCCTGAACGTGCTGTCCCTGAGCCGCGAAGAAAACATGATGACCGGCGAAGTCACCAGCGAGCAGAAGCGCATCGAGCTGCCGCAGATGACCGAGCCGGTGAAGGCGATCTTCATCGACCCGCGCCAGCAATGGCTGTACGTGATTAACGGCCGCGCCCTGGCCGATGTGTTCAGCCTGCGCGACAAAAACCTCAACGGTCGCTACAAATTGCTCGAAGACGGCAACGCCGAAATCACCGCCAGCACTCAGCTGGTAGGCGGTATCTCGCTGATCGTCGGTAACTCCAAGGGTGGCCTGGCCCAGTGGTTCATGGCCCGCGACCCGGATGGCGAGCAGCGCCTGAAGCAGATCCGCACGTTCCAGATGGGCACCTCGCCCATTGTGGAAATCAGCGCCGAAGAGCGTCGCAAGGGCTTCACCGCACTGGATGCGTCCGGCCAGTTCGGCGTATTCCACAGCACCGCGCACCGCACCCTGCTGGTCGATCCGGTGGTCGACGGCCAGGGCGTGTACGGCCTGTCGCCTCGGGCCAACCGGGTGATCGTCGAGGCCGGTGGCAAGCTGCAACCGTTGCTACTCGACAACCCGCACCCCGAGGTTTCATGGAGCGCGCTGTGGAGCAAGGTCTGGTACGAGAACTACGACGAGCCCAAATACGTCTGGCAATCGACCGCCGCCAATACCGATTTCGAACCCAAGATGAGCCTCGCACCGCTGACCTTCGGCACCCTGAAGGCAGCGTTCTACGCCATGCTGCTGGCCGCGCCGCTGGCGGTGGCCGCAGCGATCTACACCGCCTACTTCATGGCGCCGAGCCTGCGCCGCAAGGTCAAGCCGGTGATCGAGTTGATGGAAGCCATGCCGACGGTGATCCTTGGCTTTTTCGCCGGTCTGTTTCTCGCGCCGTATGTGGAGGGGCATCTGCCGGGGATTTTCAGCCTGCTGATGCTGCTGCCGATTGGCATCCTGGTGGCCGGTTTCGTGTTCAGCCGCCTGCCTGAGTCGATCCGCCTGCGGGTTCCCGATGGCTGGGAAAGCGCGATCCTGATCCCGGTGATTCTGTTTGTGGGCTGGCTGTCGCTGTACATGAGCCCGTACCTGGAAACCTGGTTTTTCGGCGGCGACATGCGCATGTGGATCTCCCACGACCTGGGCATTACCTACGACCAGCGCAACGCGCTGGTGGTGGGCCTGGCGATGGGTTTTGCGGTGATCCCGAACATCTACTCCATCGCCGAAGACGCCGTGTTCAGCGTGCCGCGCGGCCTGACCCTGGGCTCGCTGGCGCTGGGCGCCACGCCGTGGCAGACCATGACACGCGTGGTGATCCTGACCGCCAGCCCGGGGATTTTCTCGGCGCTGATGATCGGCATGGGCCGCGCCGTGGGCGAGACCATGATCGTGCTGATGGCCACCGGCAACACCCCGGTGATGGAGATGAACCTGTTCGAAGGCCTGCGCACGCTGGCGGCCAACGTCGCGGTAGAAATGCCGGAGTCGGAAGTCGGCGGCAGTCACTACCGCGTGCTGTTCCTCTCGGCGCTGGTGCTGCTGCTGTTCACCTTCGTCATGAACACCCTCGCCGAGCTGATCCGTCAGCGTCTGCGCAAGAAATACTCGTCGCTTTAAGAAAGGTAGAAGTCTGTGAAACAGAACTCCCTGAACGGATGGTTCAAGAGCGGCGCCCCCGGCGTCTGGATCAGCGGTGGCGCGGTGTCCATCGCGGTCATCATGACCCTGGGTTTGCTGGCCGTGATTGCGGTGCGTGGCCTGGGCCACTTCTGGCCGGCCGACCTGATCCAGGCCAGCTACAACGTGCCGGGCCAGGAAAACCATATCGTCATCGGCGAAGTGGTGCAGAAGGAAGAAGTACCGCGCGAACGCCTGAAAAGCGCGGGCCTGCCGGTGCCCGATGCGGGCCCGGAGTTCATGACCCGCGAGCTGATCAAGGTCGGCAACCGTGACCTCAACGGCAATGACTTCACCTGGATTGTCGGCGAATGGTTGAAGGACCAGACCACGCCGAAGAACCTCATGACCATCGAGCGTCGTGAGTGGGGCAATTTCTACGGCACTCTGGTCAACGTCAAACAGGACGGCAAGGTGATCGCCGAAGGCGAGGCTGCGTGGCCGGAGCTGCAAGCCCGCGTCGACCGTGTGAACGCACTGGCCGCTCAGCTCAAGACGCTGGAGAAATCCGACATTGGTGCGATCAACGCCGGTCTCGAACGCATCCGCCTGCACGGTCGCAAGCTGGAACTGGAAGGCAAGCTCGACGCCGCCGCCCAGGCCGACATGGAGGCTGACCGCGCTGAGCTGAACGCGCGTTATCAGGATATCGAGGCGCGTCTGGCTGACCTGCATGCCCAGTTCAACCGCGATGCGCTGACGGCGCGCGACGGCAATGGCAAGGAACTTGAAATTGGCATCGGCAAGGTGGTGCACGCCTACCAGCCGAACGCGATGGGCACGCTGACCAAGATCGGCTTCTACTTCAGCAAGGTCTGGGAATTTCTGAGCGATGACCCACGGGAAGCCAACACTGAAGGCGGGATCTTCCCGGCGATTTTCGGCACCGTGATGATGACGCTGATCATGGCGATGATCGTGACGCCGTTCGGCGTACTGGCGGCGGTGTACCTGCGCGAATATGCCAAGCAGAACACCCTGACGCGGGTTATCCGCATCGCCGTGAACAACCTGGCGGGCGTCCCGGCCATCGTCTATGGCGTGTTCGGCCTGGGCTTCTTCGTGTATGTGCTGGGTGGCTCGGTGGACCGCCTGTTCTTCGCCGAAGCCCTGCCGGCACCCACCTTCGGCACGCCGGGCCTGCTGTGGGCCTCGCTGACCCTGGCGCTGCTGGCAGTGCCGGTGGTGATCGTGGCCACTGAAGAAGGCTTGGCGCGCATACCGCGCACCGTGCGTGAAGGCTCCCTGGCGCTGGGTGCAACCAAGGCGGAAACGCTGTGGAAGATCGTGCTGCCAATGGCCAGCCCGGCCATGATGACCGGCATGATCCTCGCCGTGGCCCGCGCCGCTGGCGAAGTGGCGCCGCTGATGCTGGTGGGCGTAGTGAAACTGGCGCCGTCGCTGCCGGTGGACGGCAACTACCCGTACCTGCACCTGGACCAGAAGATCATGCACCTGGGCTTTCATATCTACGACGTTGGCTTCCAGAGCCCCAACGTCGAAGCGGCACGCCCGCTGGTGTACGCCACTGCGCTGTTGCTGGTGCTGGTGATCGCCACGCTCAACCTGTCGGCGGTGTGGATCCGTAACCACCTGCGCGAGAAGTACAAAGCGTTGGACAGCTAAAGCCATTAGCCACAAGCGGCAAGCTACAAGCCGCTTTTGCTCAAATCTTGCAGCTTGCAGCTAGACGCTGGCAGCTACGAACGGAGTGAGACCATGCAACATGAAACCCAATCCCACGGCATCAACATGTCCGCCCTGGGTCGCGACAAGCAGAGCCTGAGCCTGGCCCAGGAAACCGTGGCCATCGAAGTGCCTGGCCTGAGCCTGTACTACGGTGAAAAGCAGGCGCTGTTCGACGTCAGCATGAACATCCCCAAGCAGCGCGTGACCGCCTTCATCGGCCCGTCCGGCTGCGGCAAGTCCACGCTGCTGCGCACCTTCAACCGCATGAACGACCTGGTGGACGGCTGCCGTGTGGAAGGCGCGATCAACCTCTACGGCACCAACATCTATCGCAAGGGCGAAGACGTGGCCGAGCTGCGTCGTCGCGTCGGCATGGTGTTCCAGAAGCCCAACCCGTTTCCCAAGACCATCTACGAAAACGTGGTGTACGGCCTGCGCATCCAGGGCATCAACAAGAAGCGCGTCCTCGACGAAGCGGTGGAGTGGGCGCTCAAGGGCGCGGCACTGTGGGACGAGGTCAAGGACCGCCTGCACGAATCGGCACTCGGCTTGTCCGGCGGCCAGCAGCAGCGTCTGGTGATCGCACGTACCATCGCCGTGGAGCCGGAAGTGCTGCTGCTCGACGAACCCTGCTCGGCCCTCGACCCGATCTCCACGCTGAAAGTCGAAGAGCTGATCTACGAACTCAAATCCAAATTCACCATCGTCATCGTGACCCACAACATGCAGCAGGCGGCACGGGTTTCCGACTACACCGCGTTCATGTACATGGGCAAGCTGGTGGAATTCGGCGACACCGACACCCTGTTCACCAATCCGGCGAAGAAGCAGACCGAGGACTATATTACGGGGCGGTATGGCTAGTTGGAGCAGCTGCGAGCCGCAAGCTTCAAGCGGCAAGTAAGAGCAGTTCAATGCAACGACACCTATCAACTTGCAGCTTGTAGCTTGCGGCTTACAGCGTTTGCGGAGCAAAACCATGATTTCAAAGGAAGGCCTTACCCACCACATCTCCGCGCAGTTCAACGCCGAGCTTGAGGAAGTGCGCAGTCACCTCCTGGCGATGGGCGGGCTGGTGGAGAAGCAAGTCAACGATGCGGTCACCGCGCTGATCGAGGCCGACTCGGGCCTGGCCCAGCAAGTGCGCGAGATCGACGACCAGATCAACCAGATGGAACGCAATATCGACGAGGAATGCCTGCGCATTCTCGCCCGTCGCCAGCCGGCGGCCTCCGACCTGCGTCTGATCATCAGTATTTCCAAGTCGGTGATCGACCTTGAGCGCATCGGCGACGAAGCCACCAAGATCGCGCGCCGGGCCATCCAGCTGTGCGAAGAAGGCGAAGCGCCGCGCGGCTACGTGGAAGTGCGCCACATTGGCGATCAGGTGCGCAACATGGTGCGCGATGCCCTCGACGCATTTGCCCGCTTCGATGCCGATCTGGCGCTGTCGGTGGCGCAGTACGACAAGATCATCGACCGCGAATACAAGACGGCCCTGCGCGAGCTGGCCACCTACATGATGGAAGACCCACGCTCTATCTCGCGGGTCCTGAACATTATCTGGGTGCTGCGTTCGCTGGAACGCATCGGCGATCACGCGCGCAATATCTCTGAATTGGTGATTTACCTGGTGCGCGGCACCGACGTACGGCACATGGGCCTCAAGCGCATGAAAGCCGAAGTTGAGGGCACTGCCGATCAAATGCCTAATGTTCCGGGCGAACCTGACGATAAGTAAGGTTGCCCGTGAAATTAACGCCCGGCCATTGGCCGGGCGTTTTCGTTTGGGGCCAGTTGAATGTTATTGCGCCAAAGGCGAAATAAAGTCCGAACGTAATTGCAGAGTTTTGGCAAAATGCCATCAGTCAGGCGTGCTGCCAGCCAAGGTTTTTAAAGGATGAAGGGTCGATGAGTAAAGTCAGTGTATTGGTGGTGGATGACGCCTCGTTTATTCGCGACCTGGTGAAGAAGTGCCTGCGCAATTACTTCCCGGGGATCAAGCTTGAAGACGCGGTAAACGGCAAAAAGGCGCAATCCATCCTGATGCGCGAAGCCTACGACCTGGTGTTGTGCGACTGGGAAATGCCGGAGATGTCCGGCCTGGAGTTGCTGACCTGGTGCCGCGAACAGGAACACCTGAAGGCCATGCCCTTCGTGATGGTGACCAGCCGTGGCGACAAGGAAAACGTGGTGCAGGCGATCCAGGCCGGTGTTTCCGGCTACGTCAGCAAGCCGTTTACCAACGAACAGTTGCTGAGCAAGGTGCGTCAGGCGCTGCACAAAGTGGGCCGCCTCGACGCGCTGATCGCCAGCGCACCGACCAGGATGAGCTCGGCCTTCGGCAACGATTCCCTGAGTGCTCTCACCGGCGGCAAGCCCGAAGCCGTCCGGGCGGCTCCGGTGGCGGCGCCGAGCAAAGGCCTGCTCAACATCCCACCGCCGTCCGCCCCGGCTGCTTCGCCTGCCAGCGGTCGTGGCCAGGGCCAGTTGCGTCTGTCCAGCGGCACCCAGCAGTGCGTGATCAAGGCCCTGAGCATTAAGGAGGCGCTGCTGGTGGTGCGTCGCGGCGAAGTACTGCCCCAGGTGCTGGAAAGCGCCGTGCTCGACCTTGAGCAGGGCGACAACGCCGAAGTCGCGCGCCTCAACGGCTACCTGCACGCCATCGCCGCCTTCGAGCCCAGGCCCGACAGCGACTGGCTGCAACTGACCTTCCGGTTCATCGACCAGGACGCGCAGAAGCTCGACTACATCTCCCGCCTGATCGCGCGCGGCACGGCGCAGAAGCATTTTGTGCCGGGTGCCTGATCTTCCCATGTGGGAGGGGCTTGCTCTCTCTCATCATCAAGCGCCGCGCATGAGTATTTCCAGCCGACCACCTCTCTGTGGCAAGCCCTAATGCCGTTCAGTTAAGGAAAATGTGTGGGCTTATTGTGGCGAGCGGGCTTGCCCCGCGTTGGGGTGCGAAGCGCCCCCCATCGAGCAAAACGCGGTGTACCTGATACGGCTCAGCGCCTGATTTTGGGGCTGCTGCGCAGCCCAACGCAGGACAAGCCTGCTCGCCACAGGGAATCTGCGCTTAACTGAACGGCATTAGGGCAAGCCCGCTCGCCACAACAAGCGGGCTCGCCACACAAGATTCAATCCAGCATCACAACCTTGGCCAGCACGATCTTCGGCCCTTTCATCTTCTTGATGATGATCCGCAGGCCTTCCACCTCCAGCACTTCTTCTTCTTCCGGCACCCGTTTCAAGGTGTCGTAGATCAGGCCGGCCAGGGTTTCGGCTTCGATGTGGTCCAGGTCCACGCCCAGCAGACGTTCGACCTTGAACAGCGGGGTGTCGCCGCGCACCAGCAGTTTGCCCGGCTGGTAGGCCAGGATGCCGCGCTCGGCCTTGCGGTGTTCATCCTGGATATCGCCCACCAGCACTTCCAGCACATCCTCCATGGTGAGGTAGCCGATAATGTTGCCGTCGGCTTCTTCCACCAGGGCAAAGTGCGCGCCGCCCTTGCGGAACTGCTCCAGCAACTGCGACAACGGCATGTGTCGCGACACGCGCTCCAGCGGACGCGTCAGCTCGGCCAGGTTGAATGACTCGGGGATGTGATCGAGCGCCGCCAGCTCCAGCAGCAGGTCCTTGATGTGCAGCAGGCCGACGAATTCATTGCGCTCGGCGTCATACACCGGGTAGCGGCTGAATTTGTGGCGGCGAAACAGCGCGAGGATTTCCTTGAGCGGGGCATTGAAGTCCAGGGTTACCAGGTCTTCCCGGGAGTTGGCCCAGTCGACCACCTCCAGCTCGCCCATCTCCACGGCCGAGGCCAGTACGCGCATGCCTTGGTCGCTTGGGTCCTGGCCACGGCTGGAGTGCAGGATCAGCTTGAGTTCTTCACGGCTGTAATGGTGCTCATGGTGCGGGCCAGGCTCGCCCTGGCCTGCGATACGCAAGATAGCGTTGGCGCTGGCGTTGAGCAGGTAGATCGCCGGGTACATCGCCCAGTAGAACAGGTAGAGCGGCACTGCCGTCCACAACGACAGCAGCTCGGGCTTGCGAATCGCCCAGGATTTGGGCGCCAGCTCGCCGACCACGATGTGCAGGTAGGAAATCACAAAGAAGGCGGCAAAGAACGACACACCCTTGATCACTTCCGGCGATTCGACGCCTGCGGCACCCAGCAAGGGCTCGAGGATATGCGCAAACGCCGGCTCACCGACCCAGCCCAGGCCGAGGGAGGCGAGGGTGATACCCAGCTGACAGGCCGACAGGTAGGCGTCGAGCTGGCTGTGCACGGTGCGCAGGATCTGCCCGCGCCAGCCGTTGGTGTGGGCGATGGCCTCCACCCGGGTGGAGCGCAGCTTGACCATGGCAAATTCCGCGGCAACGAAGAAACCGTTGAGCAGTACCAGGACCAGTGCAAAAAGAATCATGCCGAAATCGGCGAAGAGTGTGGCGAAGGTGATACCAGGGGAAGGGTCCATGATGGGGTTTTGCGGGTTCCGTGTGTTCAATTAGGGATGGCAGGCAGGCCCCGAAAGGCAGGCGCAAGGCGGCCAATGTAGCGGCTGGCGGGGCGCTTGCCTAGTACCCGCTGGCGCGCGGGCTCTGGAATACCGCTTCCAGGTCAACACAATTCCAATGTGGGAGGGGGCTTGCTCCCGATAGCGGTGGGTCAGAGCCACACAGGCTGGCTGATCCACCGCTATCGGGAGCAAGCTCCCTCCCACAGGGGATCTACAGTGTTCTTGGGTTACAGGTCTTCGTCGACCAGGGGCGAACGCGTCACCTGCGTCGGCGGAAAATGGCAGGTGAACGTACTGCCATGCCCCAGCACGCTGCTGATTTCCAGGCGTGCGCGATGGCGCAGCAGCACATGCTTGACGATGGCCAGGCCCAGGCCGGTGCCGCCGGTATTGGAGTTGCGGCTGGAGTCGACGCGGTAGAAGCGCTCGGTCAGGCGCGGCAGGTGCTTGGCGTCGATGCCGATGCCGGAGTCCTGCACGCTCAGGTGCGCGCCGTGTTCGTCAGCCCACCAGCGGACGCGGATGTTGCCCTTGTCCTGGGTGTACTTCACGGCGTTGAACACCAGGTTGGAAAATGCACTGCGCAACTCGCCTTCGCTGCCCTTGAGCAGGATCGACGGGTCGGCTTCCAGGCTGATCTGCTGCCCGCGCTCGCCGGAGAGGGCCTGGGCGTCGTTCTTGATGGTGTGCAACAGGCTTTTCACCGCCACCGGATGGTTATCCGAGGGGTAGTCGGTGGCTTCCAGCTTGGCCAGCAACAGCAAATCGTTGAGCAGGGTCTGCATGCGCGAGCCCTGCTGCTGCATCTGTTGCAAGGCGCGGGTCCAGCGCGGGTTGATCCCGTCGACGTTGTCCAGCAGCGTCTCCAGGTAGCCGCAGATCACCGTCAACGGCGTGCGCAGTTCGTGGGAAACGTTGGCGACGAAGTCCTTGCGCATCTGTTCCATCTGGTGGATGCGCGTGACATCGCGCACCAGCATCAGGTGTTCATTGTTGCCGTAACGCGTCAGGTACAGCTGGATGCGCACCCGGTCGTTGGTGGGCGAGGGGATTTCCAAGGCTTCTTCGAAGTTGTCCTGCTCGAAGTATTCCTTGAAGCGCGGGTGGCGCACCAGGTTGGTGACCGGCTGACCGCTGTCCTGGGGCGTCTTGAGGCCCAGCAGGGTCTCGGCGGCGCGGTTCCACCATTCCAGGTTGCCGTCGCTGTCGAGCATGATCACCGCATCCTTGAGCGCGGCGGTGGACTCCTGCACTCGGTCGATCACCGCCTGCAGGCGTCCGCGCACCCGTTGGTCGCGGCGTTGCAGGTGGTAGATGCTGTCGAACACCTCACCCCACAGGCCGTAGCCGTCGGGGGGCGCTTCGTCGGGTTTGTGCTGGCGCAGCCATTCGTGCAGACGCAGCAATTGCTTGAGGGTCCAGCCCAGATACAGGGCGATACCCACCGCCAGGCTCCAGCCGTAATAACCGCTGATCAGGCCCACCAGCAGGCAGGCGGTGATCAGCAGCAGCATGTGGCGGATCAGGGTGCCATGCCAGTTTTGATTCACTTGAACATGCGTCCTTGTCAGCGGTTAAGTCAGGCGCTTAAGTCAGAGGCGGGGCTCAGCCCTTGGTGGAAAACCGATAGCCGGTACCGCGCACGGTTTGTACCAGATTCTCGTAGGCATCGCCCAAGGCTTTGCGCAGGCGGCGGATATGCACGTCCACGGTACGCTCTTCCACGTACACATTGCCGCCCCACACCTGGTCCAGCAACTGGCCACGGGTGTAGGCGCGTTCCTGGTGCGTCATGAAGAACTGCAGCAGGCGGTATTCGGTGGGCCCCATCTCCGCCGGTGTGCCGTCGATGGTCACCCGGTGGCTGATCGGGTCCAGGATAAGGCCGCCGACTTCGATTGGCGCTTCACCATCGGTCGGCCCGGCGCGACGCAGTACGGCCTTCAGGCGCGCGACCAGCTCGCGTGGGGAAAACGGCTTGGTGATGTAGTCATCCGCGCCCACTTCCAGGCCCTGGATCTTGTTGTCCTCTTCGCCCTTGGCGGTGAGCATGATGATCGGGATGTCACCGGTCAGCTCGTCACGCTTGAGGCGGCGGGCCAGTTCGATGCCGGAGGTACCGGGCAGCATCCAGTCCAGCAGGATCAGGTCCGGCTTGCGGTCGACGATAATGGCATGGGCCTGCTGGGAGTTTTCCGCCTCCAGGCAGTCGTAGCCGGCCATTTCCAACGCAACGGCGATCATCTCGCGGATGGGCGCTTCGTCGTCGACGATCAGAATGCTCCTGCCAACCATGCTCGAAAATCCTCTTGTCATTTAACTGTCTTGCGCCGCATTAGATAACGGAATTATTGCAGTCGTGTGACAGTAATTTCTTCGCCTGGGCAATTCACGGCACTCTGGACTACCCTTTGGGTCCGAATCCTGACAACCACAAGAGGAAGGTTCCGATGACGTACCGCACTGTTTTCTGGAAAGCCCTGCTGGTATCGGCTGCACTGGCGCTGCCTGGCCTGGCATCCGCAGCAGAGCCTGCAATGACCAAAGACGGTCTGCTGGTGGACCACAAGGGCCTGACCCTCTACACCTTCGACAAGGATGCCGATGGCAAATCCGCGTGCAAGGACCAGTGCGCAATCAACTGGCCGCCGTTGAAGGCGGAATCCACCGACACCAAGACCGGCGACTGGACCGTCATCACCCGTGACGATCAGACCAGCCAGTGGGCCTACAAAGGCAAGCCGGTGTACACGTTCAAGGGTGACACCAAGGCCGGGGAAAAGACCGGTGATGGCAAGGGTGGCGTCTGGCACGTCATCAAACCTTGAGACTGCGCCGCTGGTGAGCGCATCGGGAGCAAGCCCCCTCCCACATTTTGATCTGTGAATGCATTCAAATGTGGAAGGAGGCTTGCTCGCGATGGCCTCCGAACCGTCGCCGCAAACACCTCAGCGAACCGCGTAATCCAGCACAATCCCCACAAAAATCGCCAACCCCGCCCAGTGGTTGTGCAAAAACGCCTTGAAGCATTTCATGCGGTCCCTGTCCCGCGTGTACCAGAACTCCCACACAAAACAGCCCGCCGCCGCCAGCAGCCCCAACTGGAACCAGCCGCCCAGTTCGAACCGCGCGCCGGCCAGCAACAGGCACACCAGCGACAGGCCCTGCAGGGTGAGAATAATCACCCGATCGGCATCGCCAAACAGAATCGCCGTGGATTTCACCCCGATCCTCACATCGTCGTCGCGGTCGGTCATTGCGTAATAGGTGTCATACCCCACCGTCCACAGCAGGTTGGCGATATACAGCAGCCAGGCAGTGGCCGGCAGGTGGCCGGTTTCGGCGGTAAACGCCATCGGCATGCCCCAGGAAAACGCCGCGCCCAGCACCACCTGCGGGTAATAGGTGTAGCGCTTCATGAACGGATAGCTTGCCGCCAGCGCCAGGCCGCCGAGGGACAGCAGGATGGTGCTGGCATTGGTCAGCAGCACCAGCAGGAAACTGATGCCCATCAGCAGCGCAAAAAACACCAGTGCCTCTTTCGAGCTGATCCTGCCGCTGACCAGCGGGCGTTGTTCGGTGCGTTTCACGTGGCCGTCGACCTTGCGGTCGGCCCAGTCGTTGATCACGCAGCCGCCCGCACGGGTGAGCACCACGCCGAGCACGAAAATCACGATATTGAGCAGCGACGGCGCGCCCTTGCCGGCGATCCACAGCGCCCACAGTGTCGGCCACAGCAGCAGGTAGATGCCGATGGGCTTGTCCATGCGCGTCAACTGAATAAAATCCCAGGCCCTGGGGTTCAGGCGATTCAGGGACTTGAGCACACGTTGATACATCAGCAACTCTCCGGATGGTCATGCAGCGCCTGCCAGAAGCCGGGCAGGAAGGTTTCCGCCACCAGCACGCTCAATGCCCCGCGATCAAAGCGCGAGCGGCGTGCCCACAGCCTGTCGGCCTGGTCCGGCGTGGGCAGCCACTGGCGTGGGTAATGGCAGACCTCAATGGCCTGGCGGGTAAACGCGTGGTCACAGAACAACAACTCACCCAGCGAGCGGCTGCCCAGTGCGTCCATGTGCAAGCCGTCACCCTGCAACGCACTGCGCGACGCCACGCTGCGGGCAAATACCCACGGCTGGCCGTGCCCGCGCAGGTACACCTCCCGCACCCAGCCGAGCGTGGCTGGCGGCAGGCCCAGCGCCGCGCATTCGTCGTCCCGCAGCGCTTGCCAGCCTTCGACCAGCGGCGTCACGCTGAACGTGTCGTTGGACAACCCTGTCAGCCGGCGCGTGAGCGAGCCTTCGTCGAACAGCCAATCGAGGATCAGGGGCGCGGGTGTCGGGCGCAGAAGGCTCTGGGGCAGCCATTGGCAAGCATCGGAAAGGGCGATTGAGTGCGGCACGGCGAGTCAGTATGGGCAGTAAAAGAGGCGCCGAGCTTATCATGGCGTCCCGACCTTTTGCCGGGCTGAACCGGCCGTTTGCGCCGAACGTGCTTGCATCCGGCGGCCCCTGTCAGTACAAAACGCCCTGAGCCGTGCGGCAATGCAGAATATGGACCGCCGGCCAAAATGCCTGGACCCTGAGGAAGCAAGTAATGAAGAAGTGGCAATGTGTAGTCTGCGGCCTGATCTACGACGAAAAGGACGGCTGGCCGGATGACGGAATCGCGCCGGGCACCCTGTGGCAGGACGTCCCGGAAGACTGGCTGTGCCCGGACTGCGGCGTGGGCAAGATGGATTTCGAGATGATCGAAATCGGCTGATTCGAAGTTTGAGAAACGTATTACAAGGAGAAAGGAATGAACGCACCTGTCGTGATCATCGGCACAGGACTGGCCGGTTACAACGTGGCCCGGGAGTTTCGCAAGCTCGACAGCGAAACCCCGTTGCTGCTGATCACCGCAGATGACGGGCGCTCCTACTCCAAGCCCATGCTCTCCACCGGCTTTGGCAAGAACAAGGAAGCCGATGGCCTGAGCATGGCTGAACCGGGCGCCATGGCCGAGCAACTCAAGGCCGAAGTGCGCACCCACACCCGCATCAGCGGCATTGACCCCGGCCACAAACGCCTGTGGATCGGCGAGGAAGCGGTGACCTACCGCGACCTGATCCTGGCCTGGGGCGCCGAAACCGTACGCGTGCCGGTTGAAGGCGATGCGGCTGAGCTGATTTTTCCGATCAACGACCTCGAAGACTACGCCCGCTTTCGCGCCGCCGCTGCGGGCAAACGTCGCGTGCTGGTGCTCGGCGCCGGCCTGATTGGCTGTGAATTCGCCAACGACCTGATCCTCGGTGGCTATGAAATCGACCTGGTGGCGCCGTGCGAACAAGTCATGCCGACTTTGCTGCACCCTGCGGCGGCCGCTGCGGTACAGGCCGGCCTGGAAGGCCTGGGCGCGCGTTTCCACCTGGGCCCGGTGCTCAACCGCCTGCAACGCACGGCGGATGGTCTTGAGGCCCACTTGTCGGACGGCAAGGTGATCCCGTGCGACCTGGTGGTCTCGGCCATCGGCCTGCGCCCGCGCGTCGACCTCGCCGCCGCCGCCGGCCTGCAGATCAACCGTGGAATCATGGTGGACCGCCACCTCAAGACCTCCCATGCCAATATCTACGCCCTGGGCGACTGCGCCGAGGTCGATGGCCTGAACCTGCTGTACGTGATGCCCCTCATGACCTGCGCCCGCGCCCTGGCCCAGACCCTGGCCGGCAATGCCACGGCGGTCAGCTATGGGCCAATGCCGGTTACGGTGAAAACCCCGGTTTGCCCACTGGTGGTGTCGCCACCGCCACGGGGTACCGAAGGCGTGTGGAGTGTCGAAGGCGAGGGCGCCAACATCAAGGCCCTGTGCCGCGACGCCAGTGGCCGCCTGCTGGGTTACGCGCTGACCGGCAGCGCCGTGATGGAAAAACTGGCGCTCAACAAGGAACTCCCACCTTTGCTGGCGTAAATGCCTGTCGTTCTGTCGGAATAAGCACGTTTTTGCCTAGAGAAAGGTCGCCGCGAGGCTGGCGCGGCGTCTGTGAGCATGCCATCCTCACTCCCGTCTGCCGCAGAGTAGAGCCTGCGGCGCTTTGGGCGCCGTTCCGCCAGAGAGTGGCACGGACATAACAACAAAAAACCGTCAAAGAGGCTTCATCTATGCGTAAACCAGAACTCGCAGCCGCCATCGCTGAAAAAGCGGACCTGACCAAAGAACAGGCCAACCGCGTGCTCAACGCCGTCCTCGAAGAAATCACCGGCGCCCTGCACCGCAAGGACAGCGTCACCCTCGTTGGTTTCGGCACCTTCCTGCAACGCCACCGCGGCGCCCGCACCGGCAAAAACCCGCAGACCGGCGAGCCGGTGAAAATCAAGGCGAGCAACACCGTTGCGTTCAAGCCGGGCAAGTCGTTGAAGGACAGCGTTAATCCGTAAGGGGCGGCACTGCCTCGAAGGGAGGCGGGGCGTTACGAAAAAAATGGGCATGCCGACTGGGTCGGGTGCCCATTTTTTGTGGGTAGTTGGCACGACACCACGCTGCCGCTGCTGCTGGTGGGGTCGCCGAAGCAGATGGGATAGCTCATTTTTTGGGTGCCCCGCCTGTTGGGGAACCGAACTTGAAGGGGTCGGCACCTCGGTACTGTTGGTTTTTCGCCTTCTGCGCATCACTGGGTGGGCTGATCATTTGCACGGTCAGGCTGCCGTCGCTGCCGGCATAGACCACGGCGCTGGCGTCGCCGTCGAGATAGCTGGCGATGGTGGCCAGGTTGATTTGCACCAGTGCGCCACTCACGCCCGTATTGCCCAGGCGCCGGCCGATGTCATAACCCTCCTCAACGTTGCCCACTTCCAGGCCATGGCCGTCGGTATTGAGGCTGTGCAAGGCATTGGTCAGGGCGATTTCTGCTTCGAGGTTGTCGGTGGTGTCGTAGAACACGCGTACCGGCTTTTGTCCGTCAGGCAGCGTGTCCAGGGCTTTGAGCCAGCCAGCCTGCAGGGCTTTGACTTGCAGGGCAGGTTTGAGGCGTTTGCCGTTTTCGTCCTGCAGAGGGACCTTGATGGGACGGTGCAGATAGCCCAGCACTGGCGCAGTATCGAATTCCTTGAGCTGATGGTCGGCCCAACGAATGGGCAGCCAAGGGGAGGGCTCGAAATAACCGGGGCCGCGGTTGCTGATGGTTTTCCAGAAGGTGGGGAGCTGGGACTGCCAGTAGGCGGTGGACATGGTGCCAGGGGCCAAGGGGTCCTTGGCGCCTTTGGCGCGTTCTGCGTTCTCGTATATGTCGATGAACTTGGGCGATTGCTTCCAGTAAAAGTCCCAGAGCTTGCCCATGTCGGTATTTTTATTTTGATTGTCCTCAGGCTCGTGAGTGGCGAATGGGCGTATGTAACGGTCCACGCGATCCGAGCGAGTGACAAGAAGTCCGGTCATGCTTTCGTAGATCGTGGGTACGACTTGGGCACTTTGCAGTCCGGGAGTTCCCGCTACACGTAAGCCGTTTCGAGTCACGTCGCCGTCTTCACTGACCATCAACGCTTGCGGTACTTTAGGGTTGTCATCAAAGAACTTGAACAGCCGCTCAATCATGCCCTGCGCATGAGTTGTATTCTCGGCGTCTTGCCACAGGAAAAGTGTGACGCCCAAGGTTGCGGCATTGCGACCGTTGAGGATGCTGTCCGCTGCGCCTGTGTCTGAGGGTTGTTTGGGTGGGCCTATAGAGAACGCTGGGATGGGCCAGTAGGCAACTGATTCGCTTGCTGAGTATTTGAATGCTGCGCGGGTATTGATTCTCTGGATGTTCTGTCTGATGGTTACAGACGCTCTGTAATCATTCGGATTCTGCGAATATATCGAGGCAAAATTATCGTTCTTCTTTTTGATCAATTTCCAAATTGTGGATTGCTGCCAACCATCTACAGCAAGACCCACTCCCTGTATTTCCAGCGCATAGGTCCGCACTCGAGTGGCCCGCTGTTCGGCGTCTCTGGCTTCCATCCTGCTTTGATAAGCAGCAATTTCCGCTTTCTCACCAGCAATGGCATTGCCCCACCAGTGAATGCTGAATATCAATAACAGCGGGCCGACAATCGCGGCAATGCCCCAGGCCATTACGGGTTTCATATCGCGAAGAACCCTATTGGTTTCCAATGTTCTGCTCGCATTTACACCACGCGCACATTCAGCGCATGGCTCGCCACGCCATGACAGCCGCAGGCCAGCCGATGCCCTTGCAGTACCACCGGTATTGCGTTCATGCGTCGATGGGGATGCCCCTCGATAAACGCAAACAGGCCCCCGTGTAACGGGCAGGAGGCTTTGTCACCTTTGACTGCCGGGGTTTTGCCGTTGAGCGTATGGGTGCCGGCCAGTTGGCACGACACCACGCTGCCGCCGCTGCTGGTGGGGTCGCCGAAGCAGATGGGATGGCTCATGTTTTGGGTGCCCCGCCTGTTGGGGAACCGAACTTGAAGGGATCGGCGCCACGGTACTGTTGGTTCTTCGCCTTCTGTGCATCATTGGGTGGGCTGATCATTTGCACGGTCAGGCTGCCGTCGCTGCCGGCGTAGACCACGGCGCTGGCGCCGCCGTCGAGGTAGCTGGCGATGGTGGCCAGGTTGATTTGCACCAGTGCGCCACTCACACCCGTGTTGCCCAGGCGCCGGCCGATGTCATAACCCTCCTCAACGTTGCCTACTTCCAGGCCATGGCCGTCGGTATTGAGGCTGTGCAAGGCATTGGTCAGGGCGATTTCTGCTTCGAGGTTGTCGGTGGTGTCGTAAAACACGCGCACCGGCTTTTGTCCGTCAGGCAGGGTGTCCAGGGCTTTGAGCCAGCCAGCTTGCAGGGCTTTGACTTGCAGGGCAGGTTTGAAGCGTTTGCCGCTTTCGTCCTGCAGGGGGACTTTGATGGGGCGGTGCAGATAGCCCAGCACTGGCGCAGTATCGAACTCCTTGAGCTGATGGTCGGCCCAACGGATGGGCAGCCAGGGGGAAGGCTCGAAATAACCGGGGCCGCGGTTGCTGATGGTTTTCCAGAAGGTGGGGAGCTGGGATTGCCAGTAGGCGGTGGACATGGTGTTGGGGTTTGAAACTTTTTTTACGCCTTTTGCTTGTTCTGTAGCCTTGTACCAGCTGTTAAAGCCTTTACTACGGTCCCAATAAAAAGCCCACAATTTGCCCATATCGGTATTTTTATTTTGATTGTCCTCAGGCTCCTGAGTGACAAAAGGGCGAATGTAACGGTCGACACGATCTGAACGAGTCACTAGCAGGCCAGTCATGCTCTCGTAGATCGTGGGTACGACCTGTGCACTTCGTAATCCGGGAGTGCCTGGCTCGCGATAGATATCGCGAGTCACATCGCCGTCTTCGCTAACGATGAGAGCTTGTGGCACCTTGGGGTTATCGTCAAAAAACTTAAACAGTCGCTCGATCATGCCTTGGGCATGACTGGTATTTTCATCTGCTTGCCAGAGAAATTGTGTAACGCCCAAGGTAGCGGCGTTACGCCCAGAGTTGATAAGGCTTGCAGATTTGTAGCCTTTTTCGTAAGGATCGGGCGGACCCAGAGCAAAGGTGGGGATTGGCCAGTAGGCTACCGATTCGCTTGCCGAGTGTTTGAAGGCCGCGCGGGTATTAATTCTCTGAATATTCTCTCTGACGATTCGAGACGCTCTGTAATCGTCCGAATTCTGTGAGTATATGGAAGCAAAGTTATCGTTTTTCTTTTTGATCAACTTCCAGATTGTGGATTGCTGCCAACCATCTACTGCAAGCCCTATTCCCCGTATTTCCAAGCCGTAGGTTCGAGTCCGAGCGGCCCGTTGTTCAGCGTCTCTGGCTTCCATCCTGTTTTGATAAGCAGCAATTTCCGCTTTCTCGCCAGCGATGGCGTTGGCCCACCAGTGAATGCTAAAGATCAATAACAACGGGCCTACAATGGCAGCGATGCCCCAGGCCATGACGGGTTTCATATCACGAAGTACCATGTTGAGTTCCTGTGCTTTGATTTGGAGAATCCAGATAAATCCGAGCCAAAGCACAAGCAGCACTCCGACACTCCAAAGATAGAGTTTTAATTTGGGCAGCGTTCGCATGGACTTTTGCTGGTCGCTCATTGGCCTGCTTCTTTTTTATCGGGGCTGGTTACAAGAGAGGGAGGTGTCAGCGATACCAACTCCGCAGGAGGGAATGTTCCTATTTCATAATACTGAGAGCACGCCTCAACCAATGTCTGAGACTCCTCACTCAATCGCGACCAGCCTGGTAGTTCGCTCGTAGCCCTAAACAGTTTTTCATCCATCCTCCAATCCGCAATCGCCACCAACACCTCCCGCATAACCGGGTCGTCAAGGCAATGAGCCTGACCCACCGCAATATCCATCGCTGTCACCCAGCGCTGATTTTCGGGGCTGCGTAAAATCGCAGAGTGATAACTGTTGGGCTCCAATTCAGGTTTATCCCTCAGTCGGGCACGAATCTCGTTTGCGGTCTCTTCCCTGAGGAGGATGTATAACGACCCGTCCATGCGCGCGTTCGGGATTTTAACTTGACTCATGCGCGCGTGATCGCCGGTCTCCTTTCCCTCGTTCCATCGGCTGGCTTCCTGCTCCAGATCGAACGCTGTCGTACGTTCATCGATCTTTAGCCGATTGAATTGTGCATGGGGGTTGCCCAGCGCGGACTCGATAGCGACATCGTCCGGTTTGTCCAGGCCTGCCGTGTTGCGGGTTCCAGGTACGGCCTCACCACCGAACATTTGCGGTATGTGCAGGGGGTTTAGAGGTTCGCCATTGATCAGGCGCTCTTCGCGCTCCGCAGTGCCCGTTCGCGAGATAACCCCAACGAACTGGTCGTCCCCTGAGTAACGGGGTTCGCCCCCTGCGCGGAGAAAGTCTGGTTGAGGGGCTTTCCCTATCGTGAACGGTTCACCGTCGCGTTCACGTTTTGTCCACATTCGTTGATAAAAACGTAAAAACTGCAGGGCCATCATGGCGGGCCGACCGAAATCCGGCACAACGTCTGGTACGCCAAAAGTACCGATACCCTTCACCGTGTCGAGGGCGACCGTGGTGTCATCGGGGCAGAAGTACAGATAGACCTTGCCGCGATTGTCCCGCTCGGGAAAAACCGTGAGGTTGCCGACTTTGTTTTTGCGGGTGCCCTGGGTCGGTGACCATTTGGGGCCCGTGCGACCGCCATAGGTTTTAGTCTCTCGCAGGGCAGACAGTGGTGGCTGCGCGTGAGGCGTTCCGGTAATGGCAGTGACGATGCCGATCAGCGTGGCGAGGGTGTCATGGCCTTTGGGGGTGGCGCCGGGCATCAGGCTGTACGGCGAGTCCACCATGATGACGGTGTCGGCGCATCGCTGGGCTTTATCGATCAACAAGGCTTGGGCCAGCAGGGTGATCAAGGTGCCTTGACTGTGACCCATGATGGTGATGGTTTCATCGGGCGAGACGCGTCGAATTTCGCTGATCAGCATGGCCAACCGGGTTGCTGCGAGTACGTAATAACGCCGATGAGGCCCCCGGCCCATGTACTGAGTTTTTTTCAGGGTGAGTTGGGCACCATGGCGCATCCAATTGTTGAACCCTTCCCTGTACATTTCCAGCAAGTTATTGGTGGCGTTGGCGAAGAAACCGCCACCCTTGGCGAAGTGTCGGTCCAGACGGTTTTCGAACGCGTCCTGGTATTGATCGCGCAGCTTGGTGGGGTCGTTGTTTTTATCCCGCTTTATCTCGCCTGGCTCGGCGCGGTAGCCCCAGTAGAACGGGATCATCAGGCTGCGAGTTTTGGGTGCTTCGGTGTCACGCTGGTAAAGATAGGTATCTGGGTCATTCAGCGTGTCAACCTGCCAGTCCTGCAGGTCTTCTTTCGGCATTTTTTTAGCTTCGGCATAAGCGGCCCCATACCTTCCCGCCTTCAAATCCGGCCGATCCAACCGCTCATTCACCCCCTGACACAACCCCGTCTCCACTGACTCATAAGACGCCCCCGGGTCATTCACCCCATGCAGAAAAATCACCACCCCTGGCAGGTCGGCGGGGACTTCCATTTTGCGGTCGGTGCTGAAGTTGGGTATCAGCCGGGTCACGCTTTCTGCCACGGTGTATTGATCACCACTCATTGGCTGCCTCCTTTCGGGTCGCGTTTCGCGGCGATTCGCGCCTGGTGCATGGCCTCGCGTTCGACGCGCTCGGTCAGGCCGCTGGCGTCGGTGAGGCCTTGCACGGTGCTGCCGTCTTCCAGCTTTATCTGGTAGGCGTGGTCGACTGCCATTCGGGCGTTGTCGTCGGCGTGCCCAGGGTAGTGGAAGACCAGGCGCTGGGCCGCTGGGTCACGGTTGAATGCCGGGACCTGCGCGCTGTCGGTTTTGGGGCCGACCCAGTCATGGTCGCTGGCATGCACCATCACTTTGCCCTGGCTGCCTATTTCGACGCCGCCGCCGATCTTGATGTAACTGCCGTCATCGGCCACCAGGCGAATGGTTGGCGCAGTGATCACCACCTCGCCCTCGGCTGCCGAAAGGTGCAGGTTTTTCTTCGCGTTGAGGGTGATGTCGTCTTCCTGCGCCTGGACCAGCACCTTGCCGCGATTGGCAATGGCGCTGATGCCGTCGTCCTGGGCGAAGGCACTGATGCCCTTGCCGGCTTGCAGGCGCATGGCGGCGCCGCTGGTCAGTTGCAGATGGTCCTGGGCGGTGGTGTCGTGGTTCGCCCCGGCGTAATGCAGTTGCGAACGCGGCGTTGCGCTGGTGATGCCAGCCTGCGCCGCCGTCGCCAGCAGTGGGTCGCCAGCGCTGTTGCTGCCTGGGGCCGGCCACTGGTTAAGGGACTGGCGCAGAGCGTCGATGCCCTGGTTGTTTAACGCTGCGCCGCCACGTGCGGCGGCGGTTTGCCCGAGGTTTTTAAACAGCTCGCCACACTCGTCCAGCAGCTTGAGCAGTTCTTCACGGTCCAGCTGTGAACCGCTGGCGTCCTGCCGCGCGTAGGTGGTCAGCAACATGCCCTGGGCGGCGCGCAGGGCAATCGCGGCATCGGTGCGCAGTTCCGCGCCGTTGCCGCGGGGCTGGGCCTGGCCGTCGGTGCGCGGCTCAGTGAGCTTGCCCAGGTTGAGGGCCGTCGCGTTATGGGTCGTGGCGACACGCGCACGCAAGGCCCCCGGCGTGTCGTCGAACAACAGTTCATTGAACCCACGGCCCTTGTGCTCCTGGGTCTGAATCCCCGAGAGTGCGCGATTGCCCGGCAAACCCGAGGCCTTGCTAAAACGCGGCGGCGTTTGGTCGGCGTTGTAGAGCACCGACGTCACCACGGGGCGATCGATATCGCCCGCCAGGAAAGTCACCAACACTTCCTGCCCGATTCGCGGCAAAAACTGATGACCAAACCCACTGCCGGCGCTGGGCATTGCCACCCGTACCCAGGTGGTGCCCTGAGGTTGGGCATCGCCGCGCTGCCAGTGAAACCTGACCTGGATGCGCGCCATCTCATCGGTAAATACCTCTTCGCCCTCGGGCCCGATGACGATCGCGCTGAGTGGCCCGCCGATGGTGGGACGGGGCACTGTGAGTGGGTGGCGGTAGGGGATTTTGCGGCGAATGCAGACGAACTCGTTGGTGTAACCCGCGGGCTCATCCGACAGGTAGTTGTTGCGGCCCTGATGCTCGACCGACATCAGCAGGAACTGGCGATCCTCTGCGGAGCCGGCGTCGTGGTCAAAGTGCTGGGTCAGTTCAAACGTAAAGCCTGGGCGCATGGCTCGGCAGTTGCTGTTGCCGATGAAGGTTTTGCCCTGCACTTCCATGGCTTCGAGGCGTTGACGAACCAGCCCCCTCGCCTTGCTCCGGCAGGCCATGGCTGTAGGCGCCGAAAAAATCGTAGACCTCGTAAGGCGGTGTATCGCCCTGTTGGTTCAGGCTGGCCATGTGAATGGGCAGCGGGTTTCTCGGCTGTTTGTAGTCAAAGGTTTGAGTGGTCATCTTGCCCGATTGCAGCACCCGGTGACCGTGCCACTGAGTGATTGAATCGTCGGTCTCGGTGACGGAGGCGCTGTGGTAGCGGATCTGCGGTTGCTCTGCCAGCGCCTCCAACGATTGCGATTGATCGGTGATGATCAGGCGGTGACCGTCTTGGGTGTGATCGAAGTAGAAGAACAACCCGTCCTGCTCCAGCAAGCGCATTACAAAACTCAGATCGGTTTCGCGGTATTGGGTGATGTAGCTGTGGGACTTGAGTGGCGCCTGCAGGCGAAATTCGAACGCGGCCAACCCGCCGTAGTGGTCGAACACCGTGCGAATGACCGTTTCTATGGTCTGCTCCTGAAAGATCCGCGAGTCGAACCGACGCGTCAGCATCCACAGCCAGGGGCTCAATGTCGCACGGTAGCGGGCCAGGCCACCGTCACTGCCCAGCAGGCTGAAATGGGTGATGTGGCCATGGATATAGCGCACGCCGCCGTCGGTCAGTTCGATTTCGAGGTGGGCGGGGTGGCCGATCAGGGATTTGAGTTCGCGCCGGGCGTCCTGACAGATCAGCGACAGCTCAAAGCTGAACAGCGTGGAGAGTGCTTCACTTCCGCTGAAGTGCTCCAGCAGCAGTGTCTGCTCCTCGTTGACGGCGGTGATGAGCTTGATCAGGCGTCGGTTTTGAGGTGCGAAAACGTGGGTCAAATTCATCAGTGTTGTAACTCCCTGTAAAACGGCAAATGCTCATTTTTCGACCTCCATGTCTAAGTGGCGGAAACTCTAACCGCCGATGCGCTGTGCAAACAAATGAAAATGCTGATGAGTGGTGGTAGACAATGAGAAGAATTGTATCGCTTTGTAGCTAGTGGTTGTTTTTTCGCGCATTTTCGAAACTGGGCAATAAGTTGCTATCACCGTTAAAAATCGACCGATCTCCTGCCAAAGCGCAAGTTTTGTAGCGTTCTCCCGCCAATTCGTTAAACTGCTGCGGCCACTCAATAATTACACCGAGGCCGTGTGCATGAAATTTCGTCTCCTGCTGTGGGTGCTGGGCCTGATGATGGGCAAAGCCAGCCGCACCAATCCTGCCTTCCAGCAACAGCTGGGCGATAAAGACCTGGCCTTCCAGTTGCAAACCCTCGACGGCAAGGTTGCCCGTCACTTCATCGTCAAAGACCAGCGCATCACCAGCCGCTCGGGCGTGCACCCCGCGCCGGCGTTTGCGATTGCGTTCAAGGATGCCGCCTACGGCTTTGCCACGATGCAGGCGAAGAACAAGCAGCTGGCGTTTATGACGGGGATTCAGGACAAGTCGATCCAGATCAAGGGCAACCCGGCGCTGGTGATCTGGTTTCAGGGGCTGACCAAGTATTTGAGGCCGAAGAAAAAGAAGTAGGGTTTCGGACAGATCGAGTTGAATTCATCGCAGGCAAGCCAGCTCCCACAGGGGGCCGTATTCCAAAGCTGGAACCCGGTCGACTGTGGGAGGGGGCTTGCTCCCGATAGCTATCTGAAAGTCGGCAGAGTTATCCCTGGCTGAACTGGGATGCCAGCTCACGCAGCAGCACCTCGGCATCCAGCACCTTGCCCACCACCTCTTCCGCCTTTTCGCGGCTCAGCCCGAGCCGCGCCAGCAGCGCATCCGGAATCGCTTCATCCGGCCCGGAGCCTACGCCCCGGCTGCGCAGCAGGCGCACGGCCAGGCACACCAGGTTCGGGTATTCGGCGTACTGACCGTCATAGGCTGGATCGTGCTGAAAGCGCAGCGCGGTGGACAGTTCGTCCGGCATGTCCCAGAAGCGCATCAGCCAGGCGCCGATCTGTTCGCGGCTGATGCCCAGCAAGTGTTGCTCCACATAGCTGTGGCACAGGTGCGGGTTGACTTCCAGGTGCCGGCAGATCAGTGAGAAATGCGGCGGGAACACGTGCGCCAGCAGCAGGTAACCGAAGTTGTGCAGCAGGCCGGCCAGATACGTCAGGCCGGCTTCCGGTCGCTGGGCGCGCGGCATGGCGCGGGTCAGACCTTCGATGACGGCGGCGGTGTAGATCGACTGGTGCCAGTACGGCGTGGCCTGGTGTGGGTTGTCCTTGGGCAGGCTGAGGGTCTTGCCCAGGGCCAGGCCCAGCGCCAGGTTGATCACCAGGTCAAAGCCCAGCACGCGCACGATGGCGTCTTCCACCGAGCGAATCTTGCCCGGCGAGGCGTAGTACGGCGACGCGGCCCAGCTGACGACCTGGGCGGCCAGGGCCGGGTCGGTTTCGACTACGCCGGTGATGTCATCAATGGTTGCATTGGGGTCGACACGCAGCTTGATGATCTTCTGCGCGGTGTCGGCCAGCGGCGGGATTTCGATGGTCGCTTCCAGGCGTTGCTGGATACGGCGGGCGGTGAACGCCTGCATCGCCTGGGTGATTTCCTCGCGGTCGTCATTGGGGCGGTCGAGGTTGGGACGGATATTGCGCAGCGGCTCGCCGAACTGCGCGGCGCTGGCTTTGGTCAGCAGGGTCTTGAAGGCGTCGGTGGGGATGTCCAGCAGCAGACCGGCTTCGCCCGAATGCACCAGCAGGCTGGGCTCGTTCAGCAGGCTGCCTTCATACAGGCACGGCGAACTGGTCAGTGGCGGCAGGCCCGGCAGCAGGTTCAGGTCGTGTTTGCTGAGCATGCGCTTGACGCGGTCCGGCGCTACGGCCGTAAGGCGCCGGCCGGTGAGTTCGGCGAGGCGGTTGAGGTCGAGCAACTGGTTCTGGGGGAACAGCACCATCAGGGCGCCTACCGCGTCTTCCAACAAGACTGCCTGGACCTTTCGCGCTGGGTTCAGGCCCGCGTGTTCGGCGACTTCCGTGTAGGGGATGGCGAGTTTTGCGAGCAGCGCCTGAATAACCGACGGGGCGGTCAGTGGGGCGGAGGCGAGGGCGACTTCTGACATGGCCTGATCCAAATTCGTACAGTCACCGAAGTATAACCAGCTTGTTACGGGTGAGGGTTGGATAACTGCGCCAGCCGTCACACTTGGCCGTATTGCTGCCCATGCCGCAACCAGCGATCCAGCAGCGGGCTGACGTGCTCGGGCCAGCGCTCCAGCAGCGCTTGCGCCGCATCGCGCACGGCGGGCAGCAAGTCGGCGTCGCGCATCAGGTCGGCGACCTTGAATTGCAGCAGGCCGGTCTGGCGGGTGCCGAGCATTTCGCCGGGACCGCGCAGTTCGAGGTCTTTTTCGGCAATCACAAAACCGTCGTTGGTCTCGCGCATGATCCCCAGGCGCTGGCGGCCGATCTGCGACAGCGGCGGGTGGTACAGCAGCACGCAATGGCTGGCGGCGCTGCCGCGGCCCACGCGTCCGCGCAGCTGGTGCAGTTGCGCCAGGCCCAGGCGCTCGGGGTTTTCGATGATCATCAGGCTGGCGTTGGGCACGTCCACACCCACCTCGATCACGGTGGTGGCGACCAGCAGTTGCAGGTTGCCGGCCTTGAACTCAGCCATGACCGCGGCCTTTTCCACGGGCTTCATGCGCCCGTGGATCAGCCCGACCTTGAGCTCACCGAGGGCGCTGGTGAGGTCCTCGAAGGTGGTTTCGGCGGCCTGGCAGGTCAGCTCTTCGGACTCTTCAATCAGCGTGCACACCCAATAGGCCTGGCGCCCTTCGGCGCAGGCGCCGCGCACGCGTTCGATCACTTCGACGCGCCGCGTGTCGGTGACCAGCACGGTGTTGACCGGCGTACGGCCGGGCGGCAGTTCGTCTAGGATCGAGGTGTCGAGGTCGGCGTAGGCGCTCATGGCCAGCGTGCGTGGAATCGGCGTGGCGGTCATGATCAACTGGTGCGGGTTCATGCGCCCGCCCACGCCTTTCTGACGCAGTGCCAGGCGTTGCTGCACGCCGAAGCGGTGTTGTTCGTCGATGATCACCAGGGCGAGGTTCTTGAACTGCACTTCGTCCTGGAACAGCGCGTGGGTGCCGACCACCATCGGGGCGCCATTGGCAATCTGCTCCAGCGCGGCTGCGCGCACCTTGCCCTTGAGCTTGCCGGCCAGCCAGGCAACTTCCAGGCCCAGGGGTTCGAGCCAGCGCTTGAAGGTAATGAAGTGTTGTTCGGCGAGGATCTCGGTGGGCGCCATCAGCGCCACCTGATAACCGGCTTCCAGCGCCTGCAGGGCGGCGAGGGCGGCAACCACGGTTTTGCCCGCGCCCACGTCACCCTGGATCAGGCGCAGCATGGGTTCGTGCTGGCTGAGGTCGTAGGCGATTTCATTGCCCACGCGCTGTTGCGCACCGGTCGGCGCAAAGCCCAGGTTGGCCAGGTATTGCGCAGGCAGGCGCGTGGCCTTGGGCATCGCTGGCGCGCGCAGGGAGCGCATACTTTCGCGCAGGCGTTGCTGGGACAGTTGGTGGGTCAGCAGTTCTTCAAAGGCCAGGCGATGCTGGGCCCAGTGGTGGCCGAGGGCGAGTTCGTCGACATCGGCATCGGCCGGTGGGTGATGCAGGTAGCGAATCGCATCGGCCAATGGCGCCAGTTGATAGTCGCGGGCCAGCTCCAGGGGCAGCCAGTCGGGCAGGCTCTGGGGACCGAGCATCGTCAGCGTCTGCATGCACAACTGGCGCAGGCGCTGTTGGGTGAGGCCTTCGGTGAGCGGGTAGATGGGCGTGAGGGTGGTGTCCACCGGCGGTGGTTCGTCGCCGGTAATGGCGCGGTATTCCGGGTGATAGATTTCCAGCCCGGAGGCGCCAGGGCGCGCTTCGCCGTAGCAGCGCACGCGGGTGCCGCGCTTGAGGCCTTCCTTTTGTGCATTGCTGAAGTGATAGAAGCGCAGGCTCAGGCCGCCAGTGCCGTCCTGCAGGCGCACCACCAGGCTGCGGCGCTTGCCCATCACCACATCGGCGCCGCTGACGGTGCCTTCGACCACCGCGTCCTGCCCGGGGCGCAGGTGGCCGATGGGCACGACGCGGGTGCGGTCCTGATAACGCAGGGGCAGGTGGAACAGCACATCCTGGAGGTTTTCCAGGCCGACCTTGGCCAGTTTCTCGGCCATGGCCTCACCGACACCCTTGAGTGCCGTCACCGACACCTGCGACAGCTCAGTCATACGTCTGCTTAGCTCGCTGCGGGCGGCTTGGCCACCGAACACAGGCGGATCGAGTCGGCGAGGATCTCAATGGCTTTTGGCCGTGGAAAGCTGGCACGCCAGGCGATCGCCACGGTGCGGAACGGCACCGGCGGCGTGAGTGGACGCACTTCGATCACGCCGGGGGCGTAGTGATGGCTGTCCACCGCCGACAGCGGCAGGATCGAGATACCCAGGCCGGACGCGACCATATGGCGAATGGTCTCCAGGGAGCTGGATTCAACCGTGGTGTGCTTGGCGCCGTCGTTGCCCTTGGTCAGGGTCGGGCAGGCTTCGAGCACCTGATCGCGGAAGCAGTGGCCTTCGCCGAGCAGCAACAGGCTCTTGTCGTTGAGCAGGCCGGCGTCGATGGTGGCCTTCTGCGTCCAGGGGTGGGAAGCCGGCATCAGCACATAGAACGGCTCGTCGTAGAGCGGCAGGGTCAGTACATCGGCTTCATTGAACGGCAGGGCGATGATGATCGCGTCCAGCTCGCCGTTGCGCAGTTTGTCGCGCAGCACGTGGGTGAAGTTTTCTTCGATGTACAGCGGCATCTGCGGCGCGACGCGGTGCAGTTGCGGAATCAGGTGGGGGAACAGGTACGGGCCGACGGTGTAGATGGCGCCGACCTTGAGCGGTGCGGTCAGCTGGTTCTTGCCGGCCTGGGCCAGTTCGCGAATGCTTTGCGCCTGCTCCAGCACCTTCTGGGCCTGGGCGACGATGCCTTCGCCTACCGGCGTGAGGCGCACGGCGCTTTTGCTGCGCTCGAAAATCAGCACACCGAGTTCGTCTTCAAGCTTTTTCACGCCCACCGACAGCGTCGGCTGGCTGACGTGGCAACGCTCGGCCGCATGGCCGAAGTGTTGCTCCTGGGCGAGGGTCACGATGTAGCGTAATTCTGTAAGAGTCATAGCGGGCGTCCATGAAGTTGCGGGCCAAGCATACCGACTGCAATCGATAGACGCACGTTATCAGAAGTTTGTTGGGGATTGAGCGAGGACTGTCAGAGATGTGCTGAAAAACAATGTGGGAGGGAGCAAGCCCCCTCCCACAAAAGCATCGCTTACCGGCGACGCTTTTCGATGTTGTAGACAAACGGCGCGACGATTTCGACGCTACCGCCTTTCAACATGTCGGCCGGCGGTTTGGGCAGCGGCTGGGCACGACGGATCATGTCCAGGGTCGCGCGGTCCAGGTCGGCGTTGCCGGAGCGGCCTACCAACTCATAGGACAGCACGTTGCCTTCGCCATCGACCACGAAGCGCAAGCGGTTCAGGCCTTCCTTGCCACGGGCCTGGGCGCCTGGCGGGTACTTCTTGTACTTCTGCAAATGCGCCAGCAGCGTGCCTTCCCAGGAAGCCTTGGCCGCCAACTGTTGCGGCGATGGGCCGGGTGTCGGCTGCGCCGATTTTTCAACCGGGGCGTTGTTCTGCGGCGCGTCACTCGGCGGCTGATCGGAAGGTTTCTCCTTGGGCGGCTCGGGCTTTTTCTCCACCGGCTTGGGCGGCTGCGGTTTGGGTTTGGGCTTGACCGGCTTGGGCACCTGGATGGTCGGCTTGGGCGCTTCGGCCAGTTTCGGCAGCGGCGGTTCTTCCACCGGTGCCGGTGGCGGCGTTACCACTTTTGGCGGTGCCGGTGGTGGCGGCGGCGCAGGCGCAGGCGCCAGGTCGATGACCATGGCTGCTGGCGGCAGCACTACCGTACGCGGGGCCGACCAATGGAGCGCGATGGCAATCGCGACGGCATGCACGCCCAGTACGACGGCGAGGCTGGTGCCATAACGCGTCAGTTTGTGGCGCGTCGTGATCATTTTTTGGCTGCCGTCTCAAGTCCGACCAGACCTACCTTGAGGTAGCCGGCTGCCCGCAGGGCATCCATCACGCTCATCAAGTCGCCGTAGTCCACGCCCTTGTCGGCCTGGAAGAAGATCGTCGTGTCTTTCTTGCCCTGGGTCTTGGCGTCGAGCACCGGACCCAGGGACTCAGGCTTGACCTCTTCTTCGCCCAGAAACAGACGCTGGTCTGCCTTGACGCTGAGGAAAATCGGCTTCTCCGGGCGCGGTGCCGGCTTGGCGCTGGACGCGGGCAGGTCAACCTTGATATCCACGGTGGCCAGAGGCGCCGCGACCATGAAGATGATCAGCAGCACCAGCATCACGTCGATAAACGGCGTGACGTTGATTTCGTGGTTTTCGACGAGCTCGTCGTCGCCTTGATTCAAATGCAGGCCCATGGCCGATTACCCCACTTTTACCATCTGCGGTTGCGAGCTGCGCTCGGGAGGCAGGTGATCGAGGTCGCGGCTGACCAGCAGCAGGACTTCTGCCGATGCGTCCGATACCTGGGCCTTGTAGCCGGCAATCGAACGGGCGAAGACGTTGTAGATCACCACCGCAGGGATTGCCGCAACCAGGCCCAGGGCCGTGGCCAGCAGGGCTTCGGCGATGCCGGGGGCAACGACGGCGAGGTTGGTGGTCTGGGTTTTGGCGATGCCGATGAAGCTGTTCATGATGCCCCACACGGTGCCGAACAGGCCGACGAAGGGCGCGGTGGAACCGATGGTCGCCAGCACGCCGGTGCCGCTGCTCATGTTGCGGCCGCAGGCGGCTACCAGGCGCTCGAGGCGGAAGGCCACGCGTTCCTTGATGCCTTCTTTTTCGCGGGCGTTGGCTGACAGGCGCATTTCTTCGAGCGCGTCGTGCACCAGCGTGTTGGCCAGGGTGCCCTTTTTGGTCGCCGTTTCACTGGCTTCCTTGAGGGTGGTGGCTTTTTTCAGGTGGACGATTTCAGTGCGCAGACGACGTTTGGCACCCAGCAGCTCGAAGCCTTTGGCGATCCAGATGGTCCAGGTAATGATGGAGGCGATGGCCAGGCCGATCATCACGGCCTTCACCACTACGTCGGCGTTCTGGTACATGCCCCATGGGGACAGGTCGTGGGCCATGCCCAGGGTGTTGTCTTCTTCCAGTACGACGCCGGTGCCATCGGCGGGGGCTGGCGCAGCAGGGTCGGTTGCTGCCGGCGCGGGTGCGGCCGGGTTCGCGGCATTTTGCTCGGCAGCGGCGGGCGCTGCGGGAGCGCTGGCATCAGCGAATGCGGCGGTCGGTGCCAGCATTACGCTGAACAGCAACGCAGCAATCGCGCGCCAGGCGCGGGATGGGCTGTGCAGCTTGGTTGGCGAAGCGGGGGTTGTAATACGTGTCATGCTGGCCGGACCTGATGAGAAGAAAAAATGGAGTGATCGTCCTTCCAGACCCGTCGCGGGCCGAGGACAAATGGGCGGTCATTATTGCAAGTAATTCTTGTTAACTAAAGTGCCAGTGTTACTTTATTTCTATTTTTACTGGCCGCTGAACCCCGAGCGCAGCTAACCTGCGCCTTTGAGAATGGAGTTTTGTGATGTCTGCGCCTTCTGTTGTGATTGCCGGTTGCGGCGATGTGGGTAGTCGGCTGGCTAGCCAATTGCTGGCCTCGGGATGGGAGGTTCATGGCCTGCGGCGCGATATTTCGCGCCTGCCCGAGGGCGTCATTGGCATCGCCGGCGATCTGTTCAAAAAGGATTGTCCGGACACCTGGCCGATTGGCGGGGTGGATTACCTGGTGTACTGCGCCGCCGCGACCGACCACGACGAGGCCGGCTATCGTGCGGCTTACGTGCACGGTTTGCAGCATGTGCTGGAGTGGCTGGATGACTATGGCCAGCAGCCCAGGCATCTGCTGTTTGTCTCCAGCAGCAGCGTTTACGGTCAGCAGCATGGTGAGTGGGTCGACGAAACGTCCGACACCCAGGCGCAGGGCTATTCCGGTCAGGTGATGCTGGAAGCCGAGCAGGTGGCACTCAACAGCGCCATCCCGGCGAGCGTCGTGCGCTTGACCGGCATTTATGGCCCGGGCCGTGAGTGGCTGCTGACTCAGGTGCGCAAAGGTTATCGCGTGGCGACCGATCCACCTTTATATGGCAACCGCATCCACGCGGACGACGCGGCCGGTTTGCTGGCGTTTTTATTGCGCCATGTGGAGCAGGGCGGTTCGCTGGACAAGGTCTATATCGGCGTGGACAACGAGCCTGCGCCGCTGGCCGATGTGGTGGGCTGGTTGCGTGAGTATCTGGGAGTGACCGAGTGGTCCGAGGACGCCAGTGTGCGGCGCGCGGGCAGCAAGCGGTGCAGCAATAAGCGGGTCAAGGCGTTGGGATGGGAGCCGACCTACCCGACTTATCGTGAAGGTTATGCCGCGATCCTCAAAGGCTGAAAAACACGGTCAAAAAATGTGGGAGGGGGCTTGCTTCCGATGGCAGTGTGTCAGTCAAACCATCTGTGACTGATACACCGCTATCGGGAGCAAGCCCCCTCCCACATGTTGATCCGAGCTTGGGTGCTTGTTACTTTTCAAGCAACCATTGACGAGGGCCAGGGGTAAACGACGGCACTTCGTCCGCCTGTGCAGTATTCACCGCCTGAAAAATCTCCAGCTGCTTGCCCTTGCGCGCAAAAATCCACGGGTTGCCCTGGCCGTTCAGTTGTAGCCAGATGCTGTCGTAGCCGCCGCTCATCGAGGCGCAGTCGCCTGCCAGGCACAGCGAGTAGCGATCTACGCCGGGCAAGCCGGCGACCTTGCCGTCCGCCTGGAACTGCACCGTGGCGCCGTCGCCGAAGCCGTCGGTGATTTTCCAGTCGCCGCCCATATAGGCCCCGTACAGGGCGCGTTCGAAGTTGGCGCCCAGTGGCGCGCCTTCCGGCGCAGGGTCCTTGGCGCGGGCAAACAGCTGCTCGGGCTCGTTGTCATTGGCCACTTGCAGCAGTTGCCGGCCTTTGCGCTTGAGTTCGGTGGCGGAGCTGCCGTAGAAGTCCACGCTCCAGGCGCCGGATTTCTCGCCGGTCAGCTTGCCTTCGGCCACTTCAAAGCCGTTGTAATAACGCGCCTGCGCGGCCTTGGTGTTGACCTCCCATTCGAGGTTCGGGCCAAAGCGTTGCAATGCTTCACGCAAAGGACCGCCCTTGGCTGCCGCGTCGATGGCGACCTGATTGATCCAGGTGCCGCTTACATCCCGGTCGGCAGGGTTGCTGGCACAGCCGCCGAGCAACAGGGCGAGCAACGAAGAGGCTACAAGCGCTTTGCGCATCATGAAATCCTTCTGAAACAAAGTCGGCGCGGCCTCTTGAGAAGGCTGCGCCGGGTGTTTTATTCGATGACCAGGATCGCGTCCATTTCGACCTGCGCGCCCTTTGGCAGAGCAGCAACGCCGATGGCCGCGCGTGCCGGGTAGGGCTGTTCGAAATATTTGCCCATGATCTCGTTGACCTTGGCGAAGTGGCTCAGGTCGGTAAGGAAGATGTTCAGTTTGACGATGTCCTTGAACGAACCGCCTGCAGCTTCGGCCACGGACTTGAGGTTTTCGAACACCTGTACGGTCTGTGCTTCGAAGCCTTCAACCAGTTCCATGGTCTTTGGGTCCAGCGGGATCTGACCCGACATGTAGACGGTATTGCCCGCCTTGATCGCCTGGGAGTAGGTACCGATGGCGGCCGGGGCTTTGTCGCTGGTGATTACGGTCTTGGTCATGTGTGACTCCTTGTTAGAGGTGGGTTAGGCACGCATACGGGTGATGCGGATAACCCCGATCAAAGCGCGCAGCTTTTTGATCACGCGGGCCAGGTGCACGCGGTCGTGCACGCTGACCACCAGCTGGACCACGCTGATGCGACCATCGCGCTCGTCCATGCTGATTTTTTCGATATTGCCGTCGGCCGCGTTGACGCTGCTGGCCAGCAGGGCGATCAGGCCACGCTGGTGTTCCAGCTCCACGCGCAGCTCGACGTTGAATTCGCCGGTGACATCCTTGGCCCACGAGAGCTGGATGCATTTTTCCGGGTTGTGGCGGATTTCGGTGATGTTGCGGCAGTTGTCCAGGTGCACCACCATGCCCTTGCCTGCCGACAGATGCCCGACAATCGGGTCGCCGGGGATCGGTGTGCAGCACTTGGCATAGCTGAGCACCAGGCCCTCGGTGCCGCGAATCGCCAGCGGGCCTTCCGGACTCGGCAGTTGTTCGCCTTCGCCGAGCAGGCGACGCGCCACCACATAGGCCATGCGATTGCCCAGGCCGATGTCTTCCAGCAGGTCTTCGATGGTTTCCTGGCGATACTCGTGGAGCATCGCTTTCACACGCTCCTGCGCGATCTTGTCCAGAGCACTGTCGAAACCGTTTAGCACCTTGTTCAGCAAGCGTTCGCCCAGGCTGATCGATTCGGAACGGCGCTGCAGTTTCAGCGCATGGCGGATGTGCGTGCGTGCCTTGCCGGTGACCACGAAATTGAGCCAGGCGGGGTTCGGGCGGGCGCCCGGTGCGCTGACGATCTCCACCGTGGAGCCACTTTGCAGCGGCTCGGACAGCGGCGCGAGACGGCGATTGATCCGACAGGCAATGCAACTGTTGCCGACGTCGGTGTGCACCGCGTAGGCAAAATCGACCGCCGTGGAGCCTTTGGGCAGCTCCATGATGCGGCCTTTGGGCGTGAACACGTAGACCTCGTCCGGGAACAGGTCGATCTTCACGCTTTCGATGAATTCCAGGGAGTTGCCGGCCCGTTGCTGCATTTCGAGCACGCCCTTGACCCACTGGCGGGCGCGGGCATGGGTGCCTTTGGGCTGCTCGTCGCCGCTGGATTTGTACAGCCAGTGGGCGGCGATGCCGTTATTGGCCATTTCTTCCATTTCGCGGGTGCGGATCTGGATCTCGATCGGCACGCCATGCATACCGAACAACGTGGTATGCAGCGATTGGTAGCCGTTGGCCTTGGGAATTGCGATGTAGTCCTTGAAGCGGCCCGGCAGGGGTTTGTACAAATTATGTACAGCGCCGAGCACGCGGTAGCAGGTGTCGACCTTGTCAACGATGATGCGGAACGCGTACACGTCCATGATCTCGTTGAAGGCCCGACGCTTGCCGCGCATCTTCTTGTAGATGCCGTAGATGTGCTTTTGCCGCCCGCTGACCTCGCCCTCAATTTCGTCGATTGCCAGGCAATGGCTGAGGGACTCTTCGATCTTGTTGACGATTTCCTTGCGGTTGCCCCGGGCGCGCTTGACCGCCTGGTAGATGCGTGCCGAACGCATCGGGTGCATGGCCTTGAAGCCGAGGTCTTCGAATTCGATACGAATGGCGTGCATGCCCAGCCGGTTGGCGATGGGCGCGTAGATTTCCAGGGTTTCCTTGGCGATGCGCCGGCGTTTTTCGCCGGACAGCACTTCCAGCGTGCGCATGTTGTGCAGCCGGTCTGCCAGCTTCACCAGGATGACCCGAATGTCGCGGGCCATGGCCATGGCCATTTTCTGGAAGTTCTCCGCCTGGGCTTCGGCCTTGGTCTCGAAGTTCATCTGGGTCAGTTTGCTGACCCCGTCGACCAGTTCGGCCACGGTTTCGCCAAATTGCGCATTGAGCGCTTCCTTGGCAATGCCGGTGTCTTCGATCACGTCATGCAGCATCGCGGCCATCAGGCTCTGATGGTCCATGTGCATGTCGGCAAGAATATTGGCCACCGCAAGAGGATGGGTGACATACGCCTCGCCACTGCGGCGGCGTTGGCCGTCGTGGGCTTGTTCGGCGTAGAAATACGCCCGGCGGACCAGGTTGACCTGGTCTGGACCGAGGTAGGCCGATAAGCGATCGGCGAGGGCGTCTATGCTCGGCAAAGTGTGAACTCCTGCCGAAGGCTGTGACCCCGCGCCGTGCTACGTCGACCAGGCATAGGCTTAGACGGCCTCGTTGGACTCGTCCTCGAACGCTGCGAACAGCGGTTCGTCTTCAACGATTTCGGCGTTGGCGATGAACTCGTAGCTCATCAGGCCTTCGGCGATTTCGCGCAGGGCTACAACGGTGGGCTTGTCGTTTTCCCACTGGACCAGAGGCTCTTTGCCGCCAGTGGCCAGTTGACGGGCACGCTTGGTAGAGAGCATGACCAGCTCAAAACGGTTATCCACGTGTTCTAGGCAGTCTTCAACGGTTACGCGGGCCATGGTATTCCTCGGAGCGAATGCAAGATGCGCGCTGCCCGGCTGGGCGAGCGGACTGAGCAGTTTAAAAAAACACCAGCGTTTAGGGAAGCGCTGATTTTCGCGACACCTTCGCAAAACCGCTGCAAGTGCCAATGTAAGGCCCTTGCGGCGGTTTTGGGAAGCGTCAATCAGCCGAGCAGTTCGGCCAGTAACTTGCCGAAACGTTGCTGCTGGCGCTTTTGCTGGAGCTGATTGGCACGGAAAATCGCCTTCAAGTCGTCCAGCGCGTGGGCAAAATCGTCATTGATGATCAGGTAGTCGTAGTCGACGTAGTGGCTCATTTCGCTGACGGCTTCGCGCATGCGGCCTTCGATGATCGCGTCGCTGTCCTGGCCACGGTTGGTCAGGCGCTGGTGCAAGGCTTCGAGCGAGGGCGGCAGAATGAAGATCGAACGTGCCTTGGGCATCAATTGGCGTACTTGCTCGGCGCCCTGCCAGTCGATTTCCAGGATCAGGTCATGGCCTTCGTCCAGGGTCTGCTGCAGGTGACTTTGCGAGGTGCCGTAGAGGTTGCCGAACACTTCGGCGCGCTCCAGAAAGTCGCCGTGTTCGATCATCCTGACGAACTCGGTACGCTCGACGAAGTGATAGTGCACGCCGTTCACTTCGCCCGGGCGCATGGCGCGGGTGGTGTGCGAGACCGAAATGCGGATCTGCTGGTCAGCGTCGGTCAAGGCTTTGACCAGGCTGCTCTTGCCCGCGCCCGAAGGCGCGGAAATGATGTAAAGGGTGCCGGTGCTGTGGGTCATGAAGGTTGCCTTACTCAATATTCTGTACTTGTTCGCGCATCTGCTCGATCAACACTTTGAGGTTGACCGCGGCGGTGGTGCTGCGCGGGTCAAACGCCTTGGAGCCGAGTGTATTGGCTTCGCGGTTGAGTTCCTGCATCAGGAAGTCCAGGCGCCGACCGGCGGCGCCGCCGGACTTGAGCACGCGGCGCACTTCGAGGATGTGGGTGCTGAGACGGTCGAGTTCTTCGGCGACGTCGCTTTTCTGCGCCAGCAGCACCATTTCCTGCTCCAGGCGCACGGGGTCGAGGTCGGCCTTCATGTCGGTGAAGCGGTCGAGCACCTTCTGGCGCTGGGTGGCGAGCATCTGCGGCACCAACTCGCGCAGGATGATCACGTCGGCTTCGATGGAGGTCAGGCGCTCGCTGATCAACCGCGCCAGCTCGGCGCCTTCGCGTTCGCGGCCGGCCTTGAGCTCCTTCAAGCCCTGGGTGAACAGCGCGAGGGCTTGGGCGTTGAGGGCCTGCGGGTCGCTGGCGTCGGCCACCAGCACGCCGGGCCAGGCCAATACTTCAAGCGGGTTCAATGCCGCCGGCTGCTTGATCAGGCCGGCGATGGTTTCGGCGGCGGCGACCAGTTGCGCGGCGCGCTCGCGGTCCACTTGCAGCGGCTTGCCGGTGGTTTCTTCGGTAAAACGCAGGGTGCATTCCAGCTTGCCCCGGGAGATGCCCTGGCGCAGGGCTTCACGCACGGCGCCTTCGAGGTCGCGGAACGATTCCGGCAGACGCAGGTGCGGCTCCAGGTAGCGGCTGTTGACCGAGCGCAGCTCCCAGCTCAGGGTGCCCTGGGCGCCGGCTTGTTCGACGCGGGCGAAGGCGGTCATGCTGTGCACCATGGAGGTACCTCGCGTTGCAGCCCGCACACACGGGCTGATGGTTAAGAAGGCGCAGGATTGTAGCGCAGTGGGGCGGATGCGCCCAAACCCGAGCATTCGTAACCGGATTTTAAGAAGTGCCCCGAATCGGTTCGCGGCTCTATAATGCTCGGCAGTTTTTCGTCCTCAGTACAGGAATTCCCTATGAAACGTCCAAGTGGTCGCGCTGCCGATCAGCTCCGCTCGATCCGCATCACCCGCAACTACACCAAACACGCCGAGGGATCCGTACTGGTCGAGTTTGGCGATACCAAGGTGATCTGCACCGTCAGCGTCGAGAACGGCGTGCCGCGTTTCCTCAAGGGCCAGGGCCAGGGCTGGTTGACCGCCGAGTACGGCATGCTGCCGCGCGCTACCGGCGAGCGTAACCAGCGTGAAGCCAGCCGTGGCAAGCAGGGCGGCCGTACCCTGGAAATCCAGCGCCTGATCGGCCGCTCCCTGCGCGCGGCTCTGGACATGTCCAAGCTGGGCGATGTGACCCTGTACGTCGACTGCGACGTGATCCAGGCCGACGGCGGTACGCGCACCGCGTCCATCACCGGCGCCATGGTGGCCCTGGTGGATGCGCTCAAAGTCATCAAGAAGCGCGGTGGCCTCAAGGGCGGTGACCCGCTCAAGCAGATGATCGCCGCCGTGTCGGTGGGCATGTACCAGGGCGAGCCTGTGCTGGACCTGGACTACCTGGAAGACTCGGCCGCCGAGACCGACCTCAACGTGGTGATGACCAGTACCGGTGGCTTTATCGAAGTACAGGGCACCGCTGAAGGCGCGCCATTCCAGCCGGCCGAACTGAATGCCATGCTGGCCCTGGCCCAGAAAGGCATGACCGAGATTTTCGCACTGCAGAACGCCGCCCTGGCTGACTGAAATCCGCCTCAAGGAGAAGCGCCATGAATGACCAGCAACTACCGGTGCCCACGCCTTCGTACGAAGTGCGCCAAGCAGCAATGTTGTGCCATCTCGCGGCGTTTCTGGGGTTCGTTTTCCCCTTCGGCAGCGTCGTGGGGCCGCTGATCCTGTGGCAGATGAAGAAGGAAGTGGACCCGTTCATTGATGATCAGGGCAAGGAAGCCTTGAATTTCCAGATCACCGTGGCCATCGCCTGGATCGTCTGCATCGTGCTGGCGTTTGCAGTCATCGGGTTTTTCCTGATGACCGCCCTGGCCATCGCCAGCGTGGTGCTGACGATCATCGGTTCGATCAAGGCCAACAAGGGCATCGCTTATCGCTATCCCTTGACCTGGCGACTGGTCAAATAATGAGCGCCCACAAAAAAACCGACAGCGATGTCGGTTTTTTTGTGCCTGGAAAAGACCTCAGATGGTCAGGGTCCAGTCGTAGTCCACGATCAGCGGCGCGTGCTGCGAGAAGCGCGGCTGACGGGGCAGGCGTGCGCTGCGAACGAACCGGCGCAGCCCCGGGGTCAGCAACTGGTAGTCGAAACGCCAGCCCAGGTTGAGCATCTCGGCCTGTTCGTTATCCGGCCACCAGCTGTACTGGTCGCCTTCACGGCTGACTTCGCGCAGGGCATCCACATAGCCCATGTTGCCGACAATCTCGTCCATCCAGGCCCGTTCCGGCGCCAGGAAACCCGGGGATTGCTGGCTGTCGCGCCAGTTCTTGATATCCAGCTTCTGTTGCGCCACGTACAGCGAGCCACAGTAAATGTACTCGCGACGTTTGCGTCGCTGTTTATCCAGATAACGGGCGAAATCGTCCATTAGCTTGAACTTCTGGTTCAAGTCTTCATCGCCGTTCTGCCCCGAAGGGAGCAGCAAGGTCGCGATGCTGACCTTGTCGAAATCGGCTTGCAGGTAGCGCCCGTAGCGGTCGGCTGTCTCAAAGCCCAGGCCGCTGATGACCGCCTTGGGTTGCAACCGCGAGTACAAAGCCACGCCACCTTGGGTGGGCACTTCGGCATCGCAGGCATAAAGGAAGTAGCCATCCAGTTGGAAGGCTGGGTCGTCCAGTTCAAAGGCGGAGGCGCGGGTGTCCTGCAGGCAGATGACGTCGGCATTCTGTGCTTGCAGCCAACTGAGCAAACCACGCTCGACTGCAGCCTGAATACCATTGACGTTCACACTGATGATCCGCATAAATGGCCCCAAAAATCGCGTGCGTGTATGATACACGCCGTCTACCTAATTAGCTAAATCCGTGGTATCTGAGGCTTTTTTCATGCAGGCGTATCAACGCGATTTCATTCGTTTTGCCATCGATCGCGGCGTTTTGCGCTTCGGTGAGTTCACCCTGAAGTCCGGGCGCACCAGCCCCTACTTCTTCAATGCAGGCTTGTTCAACTCGGGTTCGGCCCTGGCTCAGTTGGGTCGTTTCTATGCGGCGGCCATCGTTGAAAGCGGGATTTCCTTTGACGTGCTGTTCGGCCCGGCCTACAAGGGCATCCCCCTGGCCGCCGCGACCGCTGTGGCCCTCGCCGAACACCACGGACAGGATCTGCCTTGGTGTTTCAACCGCAAGGAAGCCAAAGCCCACGGTGAAGGTGGCAGCCTGGTGGGCGCACCGCTGACCGGCGACGTGCTGATCATCGACGACGTGATCACCGCCGGCACCGCAATCCGCGAAGTGATGCAGATCATCGCTTCCCAGGACGGCGCCAAAGCCGCCGGCGTGCTCATCGCGCTGAACCGCCAGGAGCGCGGCAACGGCGAGTTGTCGGCCATCCAGGAAGTGGAGCGCGATTTCGGTATTCCGGTGGTGAGCATCGTGTCGCTGAACCAGGTGTTGCAGTTCCTGGAAGATGATCCGCAGCTCAAGCAGCATTTGCCGGCGGTGCGTGCATACCGCGAGCAATTCGGCGTCTGACACCGATAGCTCTGTATCAGAAAGACAATGTGGGAGGGGGCTTGCTCCCGATGGCGGTGTATCAGTCAACATCTTCGGTGACTGACCCATCGCCATCGGGAGCAAGCCCCCTCCCACATTTTGATTACGGCGTTGTTCAGGGACGCTTGCGATTACTGATCAGGGTGCCCACACCGGTATCGGTGAAGATTTCCAGCAGGATCGCATTCGGCACGCGGCCATCCAGGATCAGCGAGCTGCCAACGCCGCCCTGCACGGCTTCCAGCGCACAACGAATCTTCGGCAGCATGCCGCCGTAGATGGTGCCGTCGGCGATCAGATCGTCTACCTGTTGCGTGGTCAGACCGGTCAGCACCTTGCCTTCCTTATCCATCAAGCCGGCGATGTTGGTCAGCAGCATCAGCTTTTCAGCCTTCAACGCTTCAGCCACCTTGCCCGCCACCAGGTCGGCGTTGATGTTGTAGGACTCACCGTTTGCGCCCACGCCGATGGGCGCGATCACCGGGATAAAATCGCCCTTGACCAGCAGGTTCAGCAAATCGGTGTTGATGCCGATCACTTCGCCCACCTGGCCGATGTCGATGATTTCCGGCTGAGTCATCTCCGGCGTCTGCCGGGTCACGGTCATTTTTTTTGCCCGGATCAGCTCCGCGTCTTTACCGGTCAGGCCGATGGCGCTGCCGCCGTGGCGGTTGATCAGGTTGACGATGTCCTTGTTGACCTGGCCGCCAAGGACCATCTCCACCACGTCCATGGTCTGCGCGTCAGTGACGCGCATGCCATCAATGAAATGACTCTCGATCGACAAGCGCTTGAGCAGGTCGCCGATCTGCGGGCCGCCGCCGTGTACCACCACCGGGTTGATGCCCACGGCCTTCATCATCACGATGTCGCGGGCAAAGCCGGTTTTCAGCTCCTCGCTTTCCATGGCATTGCCGCCGTATTTGATCACCAGCGTCTTGCCGACGTAGCGTCGAATGTAGGGCAACGCTTCGGACAGGACCTTGGCGGTATTGGCAGCGGCTTCGCGTTCGAGGGTCATTCAGGGCTCCGGGCAAAAAATCAGAACGGTAATTGGAGATCAGGGGCAACACGTTTCAACTGGGCGTGGAACACGTCCTTGATGCGCTGCAACTCAGCCTCGGTATCCGCCTCGAAACGCAGGACCAGCACCGGCGTGGTGTTGGACGCGCGAACCAGGCCCCAGCCTTTGGCGTAATCGACTCGCACACCATCAATGGTGGTCAGGTTGGCACCTTCGCCCCATTGTGCATCGTGCAATGTGTCAATGATGCTGAATTTGCTCTCCTCGGTCACATGGATATTGATCTCTGGCGTGGAAATATCATTCGGGAAGGTCTGAAACAGCTCTTCGCAGGTGGATTTTTCCTTGCTGAGGATCTCCAGCAGACGCGCAGCGCTGTAGATGCCGTCGTCGAACCCGAACCAGCGCTCCTTGAAGAACACATGGCCACTCATTTCGCCGGCGAGCAGAGCGCCGGTTTCCTTCATTTTCTTTTTGATCAACGAATGACCGGTCTTCCACATTAGCGGACGACCGCCGTACTCCTTGATCAACGGCGTCAGGCGGCGGGTGCATTTGACGTCGAAGATGATCTCGGCGCCAGGGTTGCGCGCCACCACGTCGCGGGCGAACAGCATCAGCAGGCGGTCTGGAAACACGATCTCGCCGGTTTCAGTCACCACACCGACACGGTCGCCGTCACCGTCAAAGGCCAGGCCCACATCGGCGCCGACTTCCTTGACCTTGGCGATCAGGTCCACCAGGTTTTCAGGCTTGCCCGGGTCCGGGTGATGGTTGGGGAAGTGGCCATCGACGTCGCAGAACAGCGGGATCACTTCGCAGTTCAGCGCTTCGAGCAGTTGCGGGGCGATTACGCCGGCCGCGCCGTTGCCGCAGTCCACCACCACCTTGAGGCGGCGTGCGAGTTTGACGTCACGGGTGATTTCATCGGAGTAGCGCTGCAGGATGTCGACCCGGGTGATGCTGCCCTGGCCGCTGGTCAGGTCATTGGTCTTCAGGCGCGTGTGCAGGGCCTGGATCTGTTCGTTGGCCAGGGTGTCGCCGGCAATGACAATCTTGAAGCCGTTGTAGTCGGACGGGTTGTGGCTGCCGGTCAGCATCACGCCGGATTTGCCGGCCAGTACGTTGGCCGCGTAGTACAGCGCTGGTGTGGGCACCAGGCCGACGTCACTCACATGACAGCCGCTGTCGGCCAGGCCCTGGATCAGCTGCTCCACCAGCTCCGGGCCGGACAAGCGTCCATCGCGGCCTACCGACACGTTCGGCTCGCCCTGGGCCAGGCTCTGGGCGCCGATGGCGCGGCCGATCCAATAGGCGGTTTCGGCGGTCAGGGTCTTGGGCACAACGCCACGAATGTCGTAGGCGCGGAAGATGCTGTCGGGAAAGGTCGGGGCGACGCGGGGTGCGGTACTCATCGCGGGGGGAATCTCCATTGGAAAGGGGCAAGGCTGGCCTTTAACTGACTGACCGGCAGGCTCAAACTGAAGGGTATGACGGCGTTTTCGGCGGGGAGTTCGTAGTGCAAAAAGGCCATCGGCGCGTCGGTGCCTGCCTTGTTAAAGCGTAATGCTTTGATTTTGCTGTGAAAATCTCGCTGATTAAAACCGCGCATTCTTCTTCCTGAAAAGCCATGCGGTGGCGTCTGGCCGGATAAACGCATCCGGCCAGGTTCAGCTTAGTCAGTGGCTGCCGGAATGCCCAAAACCACCTGCGCCGCGTTGTGTTTCGTCAAATTCCTCGACCAGTTCGAATTGCGCCTGCACCACCGGTACCAGCACCAGTTGGGCGATGCGCTCGCCTACGGCGATGTTGAACGCGGTCTGGCCGCGGTTCCAGCACGACACCATCAGTTCGCCCTGGTAGTCGGAGTCGATCAGGCCCACCAGGTTGCCCAGCACGATGCCGTGTTTGTGGCCAAGACCCGAGCGCGGCAGGATCAGCGCGGCCAGGCCTGGGTCGCCTACGTAGATCGACAGGCCGGTAGGAATCAGGATGGTCTGGCCAGGCTCGAGAACAGTGTCCTGCTTGAGCATGGCGCAGAGGTCCAGGCCGGCTGAACCGGGAGTGGCGTAGGCGGGCAGCGGGAAGTCGGTGCCGATGCGGGGATCGAGGATCTTGGCTTGCAAAGCGTGCATGGAGATTAAACCTGGTTCAGCCGTTGGGCGATAAAGGAGATCAGTTGGCGGGCAATTTTGCCCTTGCTGGTCTGGGCGAAAAGGGTGGCATGCAGCTCGCGGTCAATCACGCTGCAGGCGTTTTCCTCGCTGTTGAAGCCGATGCTGGGGTTGGCGACATCATTGGCAACGATCAGGTCGAGGTTTTTGTCTTTCAGTTTGCGAGCGGCGTAGTCGAGCAGGTGCTCGGTCTCGGCGGCGAAGCCGACGCTGAAAGGGCGGTCCGGGCGGGTGGCGATGGTGGCCAGGATGTCCGGGTTGCGCACCATTTGCAGGAGCAGGCCGTCACCGCTCGTAGGGTCTTTCTTGAGCTTTTGCGGGGCGATGACTTCCGGGCGGTAATCCGCAACCGCTGCCGAGGCGATAAACAGGTCGCACGGAATCGCGGCTTCACAGGCCGCCAGCATGTCCCGGGCGCTGACTACGTCGATTCGCGTGACGCGATCGGGGGTCGGCAAATGCACCGGACCGGTGATCAGGGTGACGCGTGCGCCTGCCTCGACCGCCGCTTCTGCCAGCGCAAAGCCCATTTTCCCTGAGCTATGGTTGGTGATGTAGCGCACCGGGTCGATGTTTTCCTGGGTCGGGCCGGCGGTGATCAGCACGTGTTTGCCGGTCAGGGCCAGGTGCTGGAAGCACTCGGCGGCGCACAGCGCCAGGTCGTTGGCTTCGAGCATGCGGCCCATGCCGACGTCGCCGCAGGCCTGGCTGCCGGACGCCGGGCCGAACACCTTCAGGCCACGGCTTTGCAGGAGTTGGGTGTTGGCCTGGGTGGCCGGGTCGCGCCACATGGCCTGGTTCATCGCCGGGGCGATGGCGACGGTGGCGTCGGTGGCCAGTACCAGGGTGGTCAGCAGGTCATCGGCAATGCCCTGGGCCAGGCGGGCGATCAGGTCAGCGGTGGCCGGGGCGATCAGCACCAGGTCGGCCCATTTGGCCAGTTCGATATGACCCATGGCGGCTTCGGCGGCCGGGTCCAGCAGGTCCAGGTGAACCGGGTGGCCGGACAGGGCCTGCATGGTCAGCGGCGTGATGAATTCGCTGCCGCCGCGGGTCATGACCACGCGCACTTCGGCGCCCTGGTCCAGGAGCCTGCGAACCAGCTCTGCGCTCTTGTAGGCGGCAATGCCGCCGCCGACGCCGAGAACGATGCGTTTCCGATACAGACGCTGCATTGGTTTGCCTTTCCAGTTCAGTGAAGCCAGTTCAGTGACGCCTGCGATGCCTGCTCCCCAGGTGAAATCGCAGGCAAAAAGAGGGCCTACGATAACACAGCGCCCGTCTGGCAACAGCGGCGCGCAGGGTGCATATGGAGAGGGACGTGACATGAGTATTCGCGATTGGCCAGCCGCTGAACGGCCGCGAGAGAGGCTTCTGGAATGGGGCGCGGCGAGCCTGTCCGACGCCGAATTGCTGGCAATCTTCCTGCGTACCGGGGTTTGCGGCCTGAGCGCGGTGGACCTGGCGCGCCATTTGTTGACGCGCTTTGGCGGCCTGCGCCCGCTGCTGGAGGCCAGTCAGACCCTGTTTAATCAGCAATTGGGCCTGGGCCCGGCAAAATACGCCCAATTGCAGGCGGTGCTGGAAATCGCCCGGCGCCACATGGCCGAGGGGCTGCGTCATTATTCGGTGCTGGAAAGCCCCGAAGCCGTGCGTGATTACCTCAAGGCGCTGCTGCGTCATGAGCCTCACGAGATTTTTGGCTGCCTGTTTCTCGATTCAAGGCACCGCGTGCTGGGTTTCGAGGCCTTGTCCCAAGGCACCATCGACAAGGCGCAGGTTTATCCCCGGCAGGTGGTCAAGCGTGCACTGGCCTACAACGCGGCGGCGTTGATCCTGTGCCACAACCATCCTTCGGGCAGTGTCGAGCCCAGCGCGGCTGATCGAAAATTGACCAGGACCTTGCAAGATGCCCTGGAAATGGTGGATGTGCGGGTGCTGGATCACATCATCGTGGGTGACGGTGATCCACTGTCGATGGCGGAGTACGGGTGGATGTAATGCCACCCGCTGCAGCGATTACGGTTTGACGTTGACCCTGGAGAAATCCTGCCGGCCAAACGGACTCACCTGGTACCCCTCGACATTCTTGCGCGTCAGGGCAAACGCTGTCGGATGTGCCAACGGCAACCACAGCGCCTGCTGCTGGATCTGCGCCTGGGCCTGCTGATACAGCTTGCTGCGCACCCCTTGCTCGCTGGTGGTCTTGCCGGCGCTGATGAGTTTGTCCAGCGCAGGGTCGCAATAGCGGGCGAAGTTGGTGCCGGATTTGACTGCCGCGCAGGAAAATTGCGGGGTCAGGAAGTTATCCGGGTCGCCATTGTCACCCGCCCAGCCCATGAACAGCAGGTCATGCTCACCGGCCTTGGCGCGGCGGATCAGTTCGCCCCATTCGATCACGCGGATTTCGGCCTGAATGCCGACCTTGGCCAGGTCCGCCTGCAACAGTTGTGCGCCCAGATTAGGGTTGGGGTTCAGCAGGCTACCGGTGGGGCGCGTCCAGATAGTGGTTTTGAACCCGTCCTTGAGCCCGGCACGCGCCAGCAGGGCCCTGGCCTTGGTGAGGTCCTGTGGATAACCCGGCAAATCCTTGGCGTAGCTCCAAGTGTTGGGCGGGAACGGACCGTTGGCTGCTTCGGCAGTGCCTTCAAACACCGCTTTAAGGTAGCTGTCCTTGTCGAAGGCCAAGTTGATGGCCTGGCGCACTTCCGGTTTGTCCAGCGGTGGATGCTGGCTGTTGATGGCAACGAAAGCGGTCATGAACGCTGCGGTTTTTTCCACCTTGAGCGCCGGGTCTTTCTCGGCTTCGCCCACATCCAGCGGCTTGGGCGACAGGGCGATCTGGCATTCGTCACGGTGCAGTTTCTGCAGGCGCACGTTGGCGTCCGGGGTAATGGCAAAGATCAGGTTGTCCACCGCCGGTTTACCGGCGAAGTATTCCGGGTTGGCCTTGTAACGCACCACGGCGTCCTTCTGGAAGCGCGTGAAGATGAATGGGCCGGTGCCGATGGGCTGGCTGTTGAGCTTCTCCGGGGTGCCGGCCTTGAGCAGTTTGTCGGCGTATTCGGCCGGGTAGATCGAGGCAAAGCCCATGCTCAGCGCCGCGAGGAAGGTCGAGTCGGCGTGATCCAGGGTAAAGCGCACCGTCAGCGGGTCGAGGGCATCGATCTTCTTGACCAGCGTGGGCAACTGCAGGGATTGCGCGTGGGGGAAGCCGCTCTGGGCGATCTTGTGCCATGGGTTGGCCGGATCGAGCATGCGTTCGAAGCTGAAGCGCACGTCTTCCGCCGTGAGGGTGCGGCTCGGCGTGAAATATGCGGTGCGATGGAATTTCACGTCAGGGTGCAGCTTGAAGGTGTAGGTCAGGCCGTCCGGCGAGACGTCCCAGCTGTCCGCCAGGCTCGGCACCAGCTTGCCGCTGGCTGCGTCATAGTCCACCAGGCGGTTCATCAGCACATCGGCCGAGGCATTGGTGGTGGTCAGCGAGTTGTACTGCACCACATCGAACCCTTCGGGACTGGCCTCGGTGCATACGCTCAGGTTGGTGGCAGCAGACGCCAGCGGGGCGATGAAGAAAGGGGCTAGCAGGAGCGGTAGGGCAGCGAGGCGCATAGTCGGTTTCCTTTGCAGATCGAAGGCCCATCTGCGAGTGCAGTCTGGAAAAGTCCTACCGTAGTGGTCTGATGAATAAATGACTAGCCCATTTTTGCCTGTGCTTTTGCCGCAAATGCTGTTTTGATGGCGCCTCAGATGGTTTCGCGCTGCCCTTTGCGGTGCGAGAGAGCGCTGGAAATCATTCTGTGCGACGAGCGGTCGGCTGTGACAGCGGCCCCTCCTGGCAACGGTTCAGGCGACAACGGCGCAGATTTACTCCGGTAAAAACATACGGGCTGTTGTTGCGCCAGGGTCTTTCTGGTATAAAGCAGCGCTCTTTTCTAGGGGCCCGGTTCCTTCACTGTAGGTGTAGCCGGTAAGACCCTTAAAGAAACGCGGCGCCTGGCGCCAAATGACTGAGAGATTAAGCGGCCAACCCATGCCGGGTTGGGCATGTGGTTTTAGAGGGCTGAGGCATGTCGAGAGTCTGTCAAGTTACCGGTAAGGGTCCGGTGACTGGGAATAACATTTCCCACGCAAATAACAAAACCCGTCGTCGTTTCCTGCCGAACCTGCAGCATCACCGCTTCTGGGTTGAAGAAGAGAAACGTTTTGTTCGCCTGCGTGTATCTGCCAAAGGCATGCGTATCATCGACAAGCGTGGCATCACTGTCGTGCTGGCCGAAATCCGCGCCGCCGGCAAGATCTAAGGAGCTCTATCATGCGTGAATTGATTCGAATGATCTCTAGCGCCGGTACTGGTCACTTCTACACTACCGACAAGAACAAGCGTACTACCCCGGACAAGCTCGAAAAGAAAATGTTCGACCCGCGCGTTCGCAAGCACGTGATCTACAAAGAAGGCAAAATCAAGTAATTGGTCTTCCTCCTTGTGAAAAAAGCCCGTCTCTCACGAGTCGGGCTTTTTTTTGCCTGGGATTTGGTGCTGCCTTGCACGCATGCGCCGTGTTGAAGGCTAGTAGCATTATGATATGATTTGGCTGAATGCCATGGCAGGCGAGCAACATCACGCGGATGCATCCCTCGCGTATCCAGTCGGCCTTTGGCATTCAAAACCAAAACAGGCCAGGTGACTCCGTCACTCACCCTCAATACCCCCTTGTTGCGTCCCCCCTCGACATTTATCGACATGGAAGAGTTATGTCCGACATCAACGAATTGAAAGACAAGATCAACACCAAAACCTTGAATGCGGTATTGCTGTGCATGGCGACCGCAGGTCTTTACGCGCTGTTGTGGCTGTCCCGAAACAATAAAATCATCAGCGACACCATCAAAATTCGCCTGGTCGACGACACCTACATCATTTGGCTGGCGGTGTGCCTGGGCCTGGGCGGGCTCCTTTCAAACAGCGCTACGCCGTCTACGGCCCTGCTGTCCTTTGTTCTGATGATCGCCTCCAGCGCCCTTTACATCGTCTGGGCATTCAAGGCCAAAAAAGCCCTGTCGGAATACGCTCTCAGCGAGTTCAAAATCGACCTGCGGATGAACGGTTTCTACACCTTCCTCTTCCATATCTTCTACATCAACTACTGCATCAACGACCTGCCCGAACAGCAGCGCAAGCAAAACATCCTGCGCGGCCAGGCCCAGCAAACTCAACAACCCCAGCAGGCCTGAAATCAAGACGGGCGCAGGCTGCGCCCGGGACTACTCCTTCAAGGACACTCAAATGAGCCGTGCAACAGCAAGATTCAGGACCGTATTGGTGTTCGCCGCGTACCTGTTTTGCGTCGGCAGTGCGAACGCTGCCAATGAAGAGCTTGCTCAAGTAGTGCGGGAAAGCATCCAGGAGCAGTGGGACAGCGACACCTCGCCCGGCGAAAACAGGATCAAAGAGCTGACGCTGATCAAGCGCGGGGAAAACAAGTACCGCGGGCTCGTTGAGTTCGAAGGCCCGGATGGCCCTGAAACACTGATCGTGAAGGTCATGATCGACGACGATAACCTGATCTGGGAAGTCGTGGACTAGCACTGACAGCCGCACACGTATTGCACCGCCGAATAAATCAGCCTGCCTTGCGCAGGCTTTTTTATGGAGGGTATCTGCGCGCTGCGTGGTAACCCGCGCCCCGCAGACTATGCCTTCTGTTCGAACACCACGTAGATCTTGCGGCACGCCTCCAGCACTTCCCAGGTGCCGCTGAAGCCGGCCGGTATGACGAAGCGGTCGCCGGCGCGCAGGGTTTTGGCGTTGCCGTCGCCATCGCGCAATACCGACACACCCTGCACAATCTCGCAGTACTCGTGCTCGGTGTAGTTGACCTTCCACTGCCCGACTTCACCTTCCCACACCCCGGCGTTCATCTGGCCGCACGGACTGTTGTAGTGGTTGTAGAGAGTCTGTTCGGGATCGCCTTTGAGGATTTTTTCGGCGGCAGGGCGATAGCGTTCGGGGGCGGTGCTGGCTTGGCTGAAGTCGACGATATCCTGGATGCTCATGTGCGTGTCCCGTCTGGCCTGCGGTAGGAGAGCCCAAAGTCTATGTTTATTAAAATGAACATCGCAAGGGCGTTTTTCGGCGTTATGTCAAATATATTGAAACATCACCAGCCGCTGGTTTAGGGTGGCAGCTGCCTTGAGCCGAACAGCAGGCTGGCCGGGCACGCATTCTTTAAGGCCGCCGGGCATAGCCCGGCCCTTGTATTCATAAGAGGAGGACACTCGCATGACCACCCTGACCCGTGCCGACTGGGAACAACGCGCCAAGGACCTGAAGATTGAAGGTCGCGCCTACATCAATGGCGAATACACCGATGCCGTTTCCGGTGACACCTTCGAATGCATCAGCCCGGTCGACGGCCGCCTGCTGGCCACTATCGCCAGCTGCGACGTCGCCGACGCCCAGCGCGCCGTCGAAAACGCCCGCGCTACCTTCAATTCCGGTGTCTGGTCGCGCCTGGCGCCGGCCAAGCGCAAAGCCACCATGATCCGCTTCGCCGCGCTGCTCAAGGCCAATGCCGAAGAGCTGGCGCTGCTTGAGACCCTGGACATGGGCAAGCCGATCAGCGACTCCCTGAACATCGACGTGCCCGGCGCCGCCAATGCGCTGAGCTGGAGTGGCGAGGCGATCGACAAGATCTACGATGAAGTCGCCGCCACCCCGCACGATCAATTGGGTCTGGTCACCCGCGAGCCGGTCGGCGTGGTTGGCGCTATTGTGCCGTGGAACTTTCCGCTGATGATGGCCTGCTGGAAACTCGGCCCTGCGCTGTCCACCGGTAACTCGGTGATCCTCAAGCCGTCCGAAAAATCCCCGCTGACCGCCATCCGCATCGCCGCCCTGGCCGTTGAAGCCGGTATTCCCAAAGGCGTGTTCAACGTGCTGCCGGGCTACGGCCACACCGTGGGGAATGCGCTGGCGCTGCACATGGACGTCGACACCCTGGTGTTCACCGGTTCGACCAAAATTGCCAAGCAACTGCTGATCCGCTCCGGCGAATCGAACATGAAGCGCGTGTGGCTGGAAGCCGGCGGCAAGAGCCCGAACATCGTGTTCGCCGATGCGCCGGACCTGCAGGCCGCCGCCAAATCCGCCGCCAGCGCCATCGCCTTCAACCAGGGCGAAGTCTGCACCGCCGGTTCGCGCCTGCTGGTCGAGCGTTCAATCAAGGACAGCTTCCTGCCCCTGGTGATCGAAGCCCTCAAAGGCTGGAAGCCAGGCAACCCGCTGGACCCGGCAACCACCGTCGGCGCGCTGGTGGACACCCAGCAGATGAACACTGTGCTGTCGTACATCGAAGCCGGCCATGCGGACGGCGCCAAGCTGGTCGTTGGCGGCAAGCGGATCCTTGAGGAAACCGGTGGCACCTATGTCGAGCCGACGATCTTCGATGGCGTGACCAATGCCATGAAAATCGCCCAGGAAGAGATCTTCGGCCCGGTGTTGTCGGTGATCACCTTCGACAGTGCTGAAGAGGCGGTCAGGATCGCCAACGACACCGTCTACGGCCTGGCCGCCGCGGTGTGGACCGCCGATATCTCCAAGGCTCACCTGACCGCCAAGGCGCTGCGTGCGGGCAGTGTGTGGGTCAACCAGTACGACGGCGGCGACATGACCGCGCCGTTTGGTGGTTTCAAGCAGTCGGGTAATGGTCGCGACAAGTCGCTGCATGCGTTCGACAAATACACCGAACTGAAGTCGACCTGGATCAAGCTCTAACCAGCACAGCAGTACAAATGTGGGAGGGGGCTTGCCCCGATAGCAGTGTGTCAGGCACCACAAGTGCTGGCTGATTCACCGCTATCGGGGGACAAGCCCCCTCCCGCACTGTTTTGTGTGTACTCAAGAATTATCCACTGGAGCATGGCAATGCGTTGGGCGACCTACTTCGCCGTGTTGGCCTCGGTACTCAGCGTCGGCCTGGCGTTGGGCGTGAGCATGCCGCTGGTGTCCCTGCGCCTTGAAGGCTGGGGCTACGGCAGTTTCGCCATTGGCGTGATGGCGGCGATGCCGGCGTTTGGCGTGCTGCTTGGCGCCAAGGTGTCCAGCCGGCTGGCGGCGTGGCTCGGCACCGCCAATCTGATGCGCCTGTGCCTGTGGGCAGGGGCCGTGTCCATCGGCCTGCTGGCGATTCTGCCCAGCTACCCGGTGTGGCTGGTGCTGAGGCTGATGATCGGGGTGATCCTGACCATCGTGTTTATCCTCGGCGAAAGCTGGATCAACCAACTGGTGGTGGAACAGTGGCGCGGCCGGCTGGTGGCGCTGTATGGCTGTAGTTATGCGCTGAGCCAATTGTCGGGGCCGCTGCTGTTGGGCGTGATCGGCACCGGGCATGACTATGGTTTCTGGGTGGGCGTGGGCCTGCTGCTGGTGGCGCCGCTGTTACTGCTGGGCCGCTCCGGCGCGCCGACGGCGGATGCTTTCAGCGTGACCTTCGGCGACTTGTGGCGCTTCTGCCTGAGCCTGCCTGCGATTGCCTGGGCGGTGGCGCTGTTCGCCGCGTTCGAGGCGATGATTCTGACGCTGCTGCCGGTGTATTGCCTGCAGCAAGGCTTCACCGCCGAGGTCGCGCTGGCGATGGTCAGCACGGTGGTGGTCGGCGATGCGCTGCTGCAATTGCCCATCGGCGCCCTGGCGGATTACCTGCCACGGCGCACCTTGTTCCTGAGTTGTGCGGTGCTGTTGCTGGCATCGAGCCTGGCGATTCCCTTGGTGATGCATACGCCGCTGATCTGGCCGGTGTGGGTGCTGTTCGGTGCGAGTGCGGGTGGGTTGTTTACGCTGTCGCTGATCCTGATCGGCGAACGGTATCGCGATGATGCGCTGGTGCGTGCCAACGCCCACGTGGCCCAGTTGTGGGGCATCGGTTGCCTGATCGGGCCGCTGGTGGCCGGTGCGGGCAGCCAGTGGATCAGTGGGCATGCGCTGCCGTTGCTGATGGCGGCAGGGGCGCTGGGGTTGGTCATACTTTTGCTGCGCCAAGGCGCATTCGGCACCGCCCAACCCGCCTGATCTGTATTGCTTTTAGAGCATGCGTTCCAGGCCAACGCTGGTGGCAAACCAGGCATTGAAGCGCCGCCACCAGTTGCCCGGCTCGCGGGTCAGGGTGTGCATCTGGCCGTCATCCTCGGTCACCCACACCACGTTGCCATCCTGCAGTTTTGCCTCATAACTCAACGCTGGCGCCATGCCTTGCAGCGCCAGGTTGCGCACGTGTTCGGCCAGCTCCGAGCTGTCGACCAGTACGCCCACTTCGGTGTTCCACAGCACCGAGCGCGGGTCGAAGTTGAATGAGCCGATAAACGACTTTTCCCGATCAAAGATCATCGCCTTGCTGTGCAGGCTGGAGTCCGAGCCCCGGAAACTGCCGCGCCGGAACAGGTGCGGCCCGCTGCCGGCACTGGGGTCGCCGGGCTGGCGACGCAACTCATAGAGTTTCACGCCGTGTTCCAGCAACGCCTTGCGATAGGGCGCGTAGCCGCCGTGCACGGCCGGCACGTCGGTGGCTTCCAGCGAGTTGGTCAGCAGGCTCACCGACACGCCGGCGTCGGCGCGTCCGGTCAGGTACACCAGGCCCGGCTGGCCGGGCACGAAGTACGCCGAGATCATCATCAGCTCTTGCTTGACGCCCTCCAGCTCCGGCGCCAATTGAGTGGTCAGCAGCAGGCGCGGGTCCGGGTCGGCCTTGGCCAGGACCTTGCTCGGCGCGTCCCACAGCGCCTGGTTCCAGGCCCAGATCAGTTCGCGCCGCCAGATGTCCATGCGCGGTTGGGTCTGGTAGGTGCGCAAGCGGTTGTACAGCACGTGATTCTGCTGGCGTGACTCGGCCAGCGAGGCCTCCAGCCGCTTGCGCGCAACCGCCAGGTCGCCTTTGGTGGGCACGTTGGAGACAAACTCATCGATGGGTTTGCTCAGGGCGCTGTTCCAGTACTGATCGAAACTGTGGCCCAGTTGCTCGGCCACAGGTCCAACGCTGAGCATGTCGATGTCGGTGAAATTCAGGTTCGGCTCGGCGTCGAAGTACTCGTCCCCCAGATTGCGACCGCCCACGATGGCCACGCTGTTGTCCGCCAGCCATAGCTTGTTGTGCATGCGCCGGTGTTGCAGCGACAGGTTGAACAGGCGGCCCATGGCCCGGGTGACGCCGGTGCTGCGCCCCAGGTGCAGCGGGTTGAACAGGCGAATGTCGATTTTGGGATGGGCGGCGAGGGTGGCGATGATCTGATCGAGGCCATCGCTGGTGGTGTCATCCAGCAGAATGCGGATGCGCACGCCACGGTCGGCGGCCTTGAGCAGCTCATCCACCAGCATGCGCGTGCTGATGCCGTCGTGAACGATGTAGTACTGCAGGTCGAGGCTGCTCTGGGCATTGCGGATCAGCTCGGCGCGGGCCATGAACGCTTCGCTGCTGTTGGGCAGCAGCCGAAAGCCCGACTGACCCTGATGCGGCGCCGCCTGAGCCTGGATCGAGCGGCCGAATGACGATTGCGCGGCGGGCAGCGCGTCGCTGGGGATACGCGGTGCACTCGTGGTGGCGCAACCGCCCAGCGCCAGGGCGCCCAACAGGCAAAACGGTAAAAGCCGTCGAATCATCAAGGGCGTGGTTTCCAGATCAGGGCGGTTGTCGACATCTGACGGCGAGTTTACGGGAAAGGTCAGTGCGCCGCCTCGGCCAGCAGGGTGATCGCGGCGGCGCCGACCTTGCGCACGGCTTCTTCAATCTGCGGCGTCGGCCTGGCAGCGTAGTTCATGCGCAGGCAATTGCGGTACTTGCCCGACGCAGAAAAGATGCTGCCCACCGCTACCTGCACGCCTTGTTCGACGAGGACGCGGTTGAGCTTCAAGGTGTCGAAGCCCTCCGGCAACTCTATCCACAGCATGAAGCTGCCCTGCGGCCGGCTGGCGCGGGTGCCAGCGGGGAAATAGCGGCTGACCCAGTCGAGCATCAGGTCGCGCTGGCGCTGATATTGCGCGCGCATGCGCCGCACGTGCGGTTCGAAATACCCGCCCTTGAGAAATTCGGCAATCGCAATCTGCGGCTGGGTGGCGGTAGAACCTGTGCTGATGTATTTCATGTGCAGCACCCGCTCCAGGTAACGGCCCGGCGCCACCCAGCCAATACGCAGGCCCGGCGCCAGGGTTTTGGAGAACGAACTGCACAGCAGCACGCGACCGTCTTCGTCGAAGGACTTGATGGTGCGCGGGCGCGGGTAGCTGTAGGCCAGTTCGCCATATACGTCGTCTTCGATGATCGCGACGTCAAAGCGCTGGGCCAGGGTCAGCAGTGCGCGCTTGCGTGCCTCGGGCATGATGTAGCCCAGCGGGTTGTTGCAGTTTGGGGTCAGTTGAATGACTTTGATCGGCCACTGTTCCAGGGCCAGCTCAAGCGCTTCCAGGCTGATACCGGTGAGCGGGTCGGTGGGAATTTCCAGGGCTTTCATGCCCAGGCCCTTGAGGGTCTGCATGGCGCCGTGAAAGCTGGGCGAGTCCACCGCCACGATATCGCCGGGTTCGCAAATCGCGTGGATGCTGGCCGACAGCGCTTCGTGGCAGCCGGTGGTGATCACAATGTCGTCGGCGGTCAACTGGCAGCCGGAGTCCAGTGACAGCCGCGCAATTTGCTCACGCAGCTCCATACAGCCGAGGATCGTGTCGTAATACAGGCCCGGCAGGTCCTGGCGCCGACTCACGCGGGCGAGGCTGCGCAGCAGCGGTTTGAGGGTGGGCGACAATACATCCGGCATGCCGCGACCTAGCTGTATGACATCCTTGCGCGGCACTGTGCGGATCAGTTCCAGCACCTGATCCCACTGCGAGATCTCAACCGGCCGCTGCGCCGGGCGGCCCACTTCGGGCAGCGCCGGCAGCTCACGGCTCACCGGTACGAAGTAGCCCGACTTGGGCCTGGGCGTCGCCAGGCCGCTGTCTTCCAGCACGCGATAAGCCTGTTGCACGGTGCTCAGGCTGACGCCGTGCTCCACGCTCAAAGCCCGCACTGAAGGAAGACGGTCGCCGGGGCGGTAGAAGCCCTGTTCGATCCGAGTGCCGAGCAATTCGGCAAGATTGACGTAAAGCGTCATGACGGTCATTCCCTGGGACCAATACAGATAGGCGAAAAATACAGGATTCAGCCACAAATAGGCAGCGTCTGTATGGATTTAATAAAGCTGTGTTGGATCTGTATTGGTTTTGCCGCAACGCCCATGCTTGTCACTCAAGGCAGCGAGCCAACAAAGGGGCAGCAATATGAACGGGATCTGTGATGTGCGGCTGGCGCTACAGGGTCAGGAACTGGAAGCCGGGCAGCGGCGCGTGCGGTCGGCGCCTGCCCGCGAGCGCTGGGATTTGTTCTGGCTGCGTCGCCATACCCGCAAGGCCCTGCTGACGCTGACCCGCGAGCAATTGCGTGACATCGGCCTGACCGAAGAACAGGCGCGCGAGGAAGGACTCAAGCCGTTCTGGCGCGACTGATCACACCAGTTCTTTGAGACGATGCCAGAGCATGCCAAGGGCCAGCAGCGGTGAGCGCAAATGCTTGCCGCCGGGGAAGGTCATGTGCGGCACCTGGGCGAACAGGTCGAAGCGCCCCTGTTGCTGGCCGCTGATGGCTTCGGCCAGCAGCCTGCCGGCCAGGTGCGTGGCATTAAGGCCGTGCCCCGCGTAGGCCTGGGCGTAATACACATTGGGTTGGTCCGCCAGCCGGCCGATCTGCGGCAGACGGTTGGCGCCGATGCCAATCATGCCGCCCCATTGGTAGTCGATCTTCACGTTGGCCAGTTGCGGGAACACCTTCAGCATCTTGGGCCGCATGTAGGCACCGATATCCTGGGGATCACGCCCGGAATAGTGGCAGGCACCGCCGAACAGCAGGCGGCGGTCGGCAGACAGGCGGAAGTAATCCACTGTCACCCGTTGATCGCATACAGCCATGTTCTGCGGCAACAGCCTGGCAGCCTGCGCCTCGTCCAACGGTTCGGTGGCGATGATGTAGCTGCCGGCGGGCAGCACCTTGCCGCTCAAGTGCGGGTTGAGCCCGTTCAGGTAGGCGTTGCAGGCCAGCACCAGGGTCTTGGCGCGTACCTGGCCGTGGGCGGTGTGCACGGTGACCTCGGGGCCGTAGTCGATGCCCGTGACCTCGGATTGTTCGAACAGTCGCACCCCCAGTTGCTGCGCGGCGTTCGCTTCGCCCAGCGCCAGGTTCAACGGGTGCAGGTGGCCGGAACCCATGTCGATCATGCCGCCCACATAGCGCTCGGAGCCGATCACACTGCCCATCTCTGAGGCTTGCAGCAGGCGCACTTCGTGGCGATAGCCGAGGCTGCGCAGTTCTTCGGCGTCTTCGGCCAGGCCTTGCAGGTCGCGGGGCTTGTTGGCCAGGTCGCAATAGCCCCAGGTGAGATCGCAGGGGATCTGAAAGCGCTCGACGCGCTCACGCACGATTTCCACCGCTTCCAGACCCATGAGTTTCATCTGGCGCACGCCGTCGCTGCCGATCACATTGGCGAACTGGTCCAGGCCATGGCCGACGCCGCGAATCAGCTGACCGCCGTTGCGCCCGCTGGCGCCCCAGCCGATTTTGCGCGCTTCCAGCAACACCACGCTGAAGCCGCGCTCGGCCAGCTCCAGCGCCGTGTTGAGCCCCGAATAACCGCCGCCGATCACGCACACGTCGGCGCTCGCGTCGCCTGCAAGCGCCGGGTAATCGGGCTGCGGCACGCTGCTGGCGGCGTAGTAGGACGTGGTGTGCCGGGCGCTGGTGGTCATGGGAGCCTCCCTGTGTGGAAAATTTGACGCAGGATACAACGGTCGGGCGGAGCTGTCTGTGGGCGGCGTTTTGCGGCAGAATCCACGCCTGTTCGCCGTTTGGTATGGGTTTCGATGAGTTGCAACAGCCAGAAAATCAGCGCACTGCGCAAGCAGATTCCTTCGTTCGAGTGCGTCCCCGGCTGCCATGATTGCTGTGGGCCGGTGACCACCTCGCCCGAGGAAATGTCACGCCTGCCGCGCAAGACGGCTGCCGAACAGGACGCGGCAATGGATGAGCTGAACTGTGTGCACCTGGGCCCCAACGGCTGCACCGTGTATGACGAGCGCCCGCTGATTTGCAGGCTGTTTGGCACAACCAAAACCCTGCCTTGCCCCAATGGGCGGCGGCCGGTGGAGTTGATCCATCCACGGGTGGAAAAGCAGATTCACGCCTACATGGCCAGCACTCGCCAGGTGCTGGTCTAGCAATTGAATGCGCGCGGTTAGTCCGGAATCGGCAGGTTCAGGCTCTCCTTCACCTCTTCCATCACGATATAGCTCTTGGATTCGCGCACATGGGGCAGCTTGAGCAGGATGTCGCCGAGCAATTTGCGGTACGACGCCATCTCGGAAATCCGCGCTTTCACCAGGTAATCGAAGTCGCCTGACACCAGGTGGCACTCCAGCACATGGGGCAGTTTCAGCACCGCGCGGCGGAACTCCTCAAAGGTGTCGCCCGACTTGTAATCCAGGCTGATCTCGACAAATACCAGCAAACTCCCCTTCAAATGCTGCGGATTGAGCCGCGCGTTATAGCCCATGATGATCCCCTCCCGCTCCAGGCGCCGCACCCGCTCGGTACAGGGCGTGGTCGACAGCCCGACCTTTTCCCCCAGCTCCGTGAACGAAATACGCCCATCGGCTTGCAGGATGCGCAGGATATTGCGGTCGATCTTGTCCAGCTCCCGCTTGGTCTGGGTGTTGGTACGCATAGGGGATACGCCTCTGTGAAAAGGGTTTTTGCCGAGAATTGTCGCCAAATATAGGCACTTATATAGTGAAATGCACTGGAGATTCTTTTTTACACTGCGCCCATCATTGCTCCAATAACACACGTCAGCGGCTGAGCCCGCGATGAGGATAAAAAATGCGCGTTCTGGTTTTGGGTAGCGGCGTCATTGGTGTGACCAGTGCCTACTATTTGGCACGGGCCGGCTATGAGGTGGTTGTGGTCGACCGTCAGCCTGCCGCTGCCATGGAAACCAGCTTCGCCAACGCCGGCCAGGTGTCGCCAGGTTATGCCTCGCCATGGGCCGCGCCGGGTGTGCCGCTCAAGGCGATCAAGTGGTTGCTGCAACGCCACGCGCCGCTGGCGATCAAGGCCACTGCCGATATCGACCAATACCTGTGGATGGCGCAGATGCTGCGCAACTGCACGGCCAGCCGCTATGCGGTGAACAAGGAGCGCATGGTGCGCCTGTCCGAGTACAGCCGCGATTGCCTCGACGAATTGCGCGCCGAAACCGGCATTGCCTACGAAGGCCGCAGCCTGGGAACGACGCAGTTGTTCCGCACCCAGGCGCAGCTCGACGGCGCTGCCAAGGACATCGCCGTGCTGCAGGCGTCGGGTGTGCCGTTCGAGTTGCTCGACCGCGCCGGCATCGCCCGCGTTGAGCCGGCCCTGGCCAGTGTCACTGATATTCTTGCCGGCGCCCTGCGCCTGCCGAACGACCAGACCGGCGATTGCCAGCTGTTCACCACGCGCCTGGCTGACATGTGCAGGCAGTTGGGTGTGGAGTTCCGCTTCGAACAGGATATCCAGCGCCTCGACTGGGCCGGCGACCGCGTCAATGGCGTGTGGGTCGACGGCAAGCTGGAAACCGCCGACCGCTACGTACTGGCCTTGGGCAGTTACTCGCCCAAGCTGCTCAAACCGCTGGGCATCAAGGCGCCGGTGTACCCGCTCAAGGGTTACTCGTTGACCGTGCCGATCACCAACCCGGCGATGGCGCCAACGTCGACCATTCTCGACGAGACCTACAAGGTCGCGATCACCCGTTTCGACAACCGCATCCGCGTCGGCGGCATGGCCGAAATAGCCGGTTTTGACCTGTCGCTGAACCCGCGTCGACGCGAAACCCTGGAGATGATCGTCAACGACCTTTATCCTCAGGGCGGCGATCTGGCCCAGGCGAATTTCTGGACCGGCCTGCGCCCGACCACGCCGGATGGCACGCCGATTGTGGGTGCCACCCCGTTCAGGAACCTGTTCCTCAATACCGGCCATGGCACCCTCGGCTGGACCATGGCCTGTGGCTCCGGTCGCTTGCTGGCCGACCTGATCGCGCGTAAAACTCCGCAGATCAGCGCCGAAGGCCTCGATATTTCCCGTTACGGTAGTCACCAGGAGTCCGCAAAACATGTCCATCCAGCGCCAGCTCACCAATGAGCGCATGAGTCAGATTGTGGTCCACAGCGGCACTGTATATCTGGCGGGGCAGGTCGGCGACGACATGAGCGCCGGTATTGCGCAGCAGACCCGTGAAACCCTGGTCAACATCGAGCGTTTGCTGGACCTCGCCGGCACCGACAAAACCCGGTTGCTGTCGGTGACCATCTACCTCAAGGATATCGACGCTGATTTTGCCGGCATGAACGCGGTGTGGGACCAGTGGCTGCCCAAGGGTGTCGCCCCGGCTCGCGCCACGGTTGAGGCCAGGCTGTGCGAACCGGACATTCTGGTAGAGCTGTCCGTCGTGGCTGCGTTGCCATAACTACCGATCCAGCGCCGACGCGTTCAGTCGGCGCCGTTTTTTTTTCACCTTGCCGCCTACTGGATAGAAGCCCGCCGCCATGCGTCCTGCCCGTGCCCTCATTGATCTCCAGGCCCTGCGCCACAACTACCAATTGGCCCGTGAGGTTGCGGGAGCCAAGGCCCTTGCGGTGGTCAAGGCCGACGCCTATGGCCACGGCGCCGTGCGCGTGGCCCAGGCGCTGGAAGCCGAAGCCGACGGGTTTGCCGTGGCGTGCATCGAGGAAGCGCTGGAACTGCGAGCGGCCGGCATTCGTGCGCCGGTGCTGCTGCTGGAAGGGTTTTTCGAAGCCGACGAACTGCCGCTGATCATCGAGCATGATTTCTGGTGCGTGGTGCATTCGCTGTGGCAACTGGAGGCCATCGAACAGGCCCCCTTGAGCAAACCGCTGACCGTCTGGCTCAAGCTCGACTCGGGCATGCACCGCGTCGGCCTGCATCCCGAGGATTACCCGTCGGCTTATCAGCGCCTGCTGGCCAGTGGCAAGGCGGCGAAGATCGTACTCATGAGCCACTTCGCCCGTGCCGATGAACTCGACTGCGTGCGCAGTGATGAACAGGTGGCGGTGTTCGAGGCGGCGCGCCAGGGCTTGTCGGCCGAGGTCAGCCTGCGCAATTCACCGTCGGTGATGGGCTGGCCACAGGTGTCCAGCGACTGGGTACGCCCCGGCATCATGCTGTACGGCGCCACCCCGTTTGGCGAAGACCAGGCCATCGCCGCGCGCCTGCAGCCGGTGATGACCCTGGAGTCGAAGGTGATTTGCGTGCGTGAACTGCCGGCTGGCGAGCCGGTGGGTTACGGCGCCAGGTTCATCACGCCCAGGCCGATGCGCGTCGGCGTGGTTGCCATGGGTTACGCCGATGGCTACCCGCGCCATGCACCTACCGGCACGCCGGTGCTGGTGGCGGGCCAGCGCAGCCAGTTGTTGGGGCGTGTGTCCATGGACATGCTGTGCGTCGATCTCACGGATATCCCGCACGCCGGCCTCGGTTCCACCGTGGAGCTATGGGGCAAACACATTCTTGCCAGTGACGTAGCCGCTGCCGCCGAGACCATCCCCTATCAGATCTTCTGCAATCTGCGCCGCGTGCCAAGGCTCTATTGCGGCGCTTGATCGCAAGCGAGCGAGACGGCCGTCCGGGATTCAGGCCCAAGTGTTGTAAATACTGAACGCTGTCGCCATGATAACGCTCAACTACAACAAAGCCTGAATCCCAGGAGGCACCAGCATTGGACGTCGGCGAACGACTGCAATCCATCCGTAAACTCAAAGGTCTTTCCCAGCGTGAGCTTGCCAAGCGCGCGGGTGTCACCAATAGCACCATTTCGATGATCGAAAAAAACAGCGTCAGCCCCTCGATCAGCTCCTTGCGCAAGGTGCTGGGCGGCATCCCCATGTCCATGGTTGAGTTCTTTTCCGAGGAGATTCTCCAGGAAGTCCCCACGCAGATCGTCTACAAGGCCCACGAGCTGATCGACATTTCCGACGGCGCCGTCACCATGAAGCTGGTCGGCCGGGCGCACCCCAGCCGGGCGATTGCGTTTCTCAACGAGATCTACCCGCCGGGCGCCGACACGGGCGAAGAAATGCTCACCCACGAAGGCGAAGAAACCGGGATCCTGGTGGAAGGGCGTCTGGAGTTGGTGGTCGGTCTTGAAACGTTTGTGCTCGAAGCGGGCGATAGCTACTACTTCGAGAGCAGCAGACCTCATCGTTTTCGCAACCCGTTCGACGTGCCGGCGCGACTGATCAGCGCAGCCACCCCCGCGAATTTTTAAGCAACGAGGCGCGCTGCCTGCGAAACCCTGGCCGCAGGCGTGAACAGCCACCATGAGGGTGAACGCGTGAACCGGATCAGCAGAATGCTGGCTGCACCAGCCACTTTATTGGCCCTGTGGGCGTTCAGCGCCCAGGCGGCAACCGACGACGACATTGCCAAGCGCCTGGAGCCTGTAGGACAGGTGTGCGTTCAGGGTAAGGCCTGCACAGGCACGGACGTTGCCGTAACTGCGGGCGGCGCCAGTGCGAGAACGCCGGATGAGGTGATCGCCCAGCATTGCACCGCATGTCACAGCGTCGGCCTGTTGAACGCGCCGAAAATTGGCGATGCGGCAGACTGGGGTAAACGCGCCCAGGAGCAGGGAGGTCTTGATGGCTTGCTTGCCAAAGCCATCACCGGTATCAATGCCATGCCGCCCAAGGGCACCTGCGGGGATTGCTCGGATGACGAACTCAAGGGCGCCATCGAGAAAATGTCTGGGCTGAAATAGTCCGATCTTTGTCAAAAAGCCGCTGCCCCGCGGCTTTTTTGTGGGCGTCATTTTTGTTTCGACGCTGTTCATTGCAGCAAAGACCCGGCAATCTCGGTCCAACCCCACATCATGGAATGTCAGGAGGGTCGGATGGTGCAGTTGTGTTCAATCGAGCAAGCAGTTGACGACGTACTGGCGCGGTTGCCGGCGCATATCCACCTGGGCATCCCCCTGGGTCTGGGCAAACCCAATCAGTTCGTCAATGCGCTTTACCGGCGCATCGCCACGCTGCCGGACCGCGCCTTGACTGTCTACACCGCACTTAGCCTGGGTCGCCCGACGATGGGCGACGGCTTGCAGAAACGCTTCCTCGAACCCTTCATCGAGCGCGTGTTTGGCGATTACCCCGAGCTGGATTTCCTCGCTGACCTGAACAAGGACAGCCTGCCGAAGAACATCCGTGTGCAGCAGTTTTTCATGCAGCCCGGCAGCCTGCTGCACAGTGCGGCCGCGCAGCAGGATTACGTCAGCAGCAACTACAGCCACGCGGCGCGCGATATCAACGCCGCCGGGCTGAACCTGGTGGCGCAACTGGTCGCCAGCAGCCCTGAGCATCCCGACCGCCTGAGCCTGAGCTGCAACCCGGATATTTCCCTCGACCTGTTGCCAATGATCGCCAAGCGCCGCGAAGCCGGGGAAACCATTCTCGTCGTCGGCCAAGTGCACAGCGATTTGCCCTACATGCCCGGCGATGCCGAGCTGGGCATGGACGCCTTCGATTACCTGCTCGACGAGAAAGACAACACCACGCTGTTCTCCACGCCCAATATGCCGGTGGGCTTCCAGGACCACTTTATCGGCGTGCATGCCAGCACCCTGGTGCGCGATGGCGGCACCCTGCAGATCGGCATCGGCTCCATGGGCGACGCATTGACCGCCGCCTTGCTCGCGCGCCAGGCCGATAACGAGGCCTACCGTCTGCTGCTTACCGACCTGAATGTGTACCAGTGGGCGCGCCTGATCAGCCGTGAAGGCGGTGTCGATCCCTTCGTCCGTGGCCTCTACGGCTGCAGCGAAATGTTCGTCAACGGCCTGCTGGTGCTGGCGGATGCCGGAATCATACGGCGCAAGGTCTACCCGGATGTGGCGACTCAGGAGCAGGCCAACGCCGGCCTGCTCGATGATGCAGCGCAACCCGACGGCGTGTCGGTTCACGGCGGCTTCTTCCTGGGGCCCCGCAGTTTTTACCAGCGCCTGCAGGAAATGACGCACGCCAAGCGCCTTGAATTCAACATGACGCGCATCAGCTACATCAACGAACTGTATGGCCAGGAAGAACTCAAGCGCTTGCAACGCCTGGATGCGCGGTTCATCAACAGCGCGATCATGGTGACCCTGCTCGGCGCCGGCGTGGCTGACCAGCTTGAAGATGGCCGGGTACTCAGCGGCGTCGGCGGGCAGTACAACTTCGTCGCCCAAGGGCATGCGCTGGAAGGTGCACGCTCGATCCTGATCCTGCGCAGCTGGCGCGAGTCGGCGGGGGAGGTCAGCTCCAATATCGTCTGGGAATATGGCCACTGCACCATTCCTCGGCACCTGCGCGATATCGTCATCACCGAGTACGGTATCGCCGACCTGCGGGGTCAGACCGATGCCCAGGTGATCGAGGCGCTGCTCAATATCACCGACTCACGGTTCCAGGGTGACCTGATCGAGCGCGCGCAAAAGGCCGGCAAGTTGCCCAGGGATTTCCAGCTGGATCCGCGCTTTCGTGACAACACGCCGGAGCGCTTGAAAGCGATTCAGGCACGGCATGGCCGGTTGTTCCCTGAGTACCCGCTGGGCACGGATTTTACCGACGAAGAACGGGATCTGTTGCGCGCGCTGAATTGGCTCAAGAGCAAATTCAAGCTGACGGAGATTCTTGAGTTGGGCCGTGCGGCGCTGGATGCGCCGGAGCCGGAGGCCTTTCCCAGGCACCTGGAGCGGATGCGCCTGAACAAGCCCGAGGGGTTAAAAGAAGACCTGTATCAGCGCCTGCTGCTCGCGGGCCTCCAGGCCACGGCACACTGAAAGACTCACACAAAACCAAATGTGCGAGGGGGCTTGCTCCCGATGGCGGTGTATCAGTCGTACATCCGGCGACTGACACCCTGCTATCGGGAGCAAGCCCCCTCCCACTTTTTAGAGCGGTGTTGGCTCAGATGAACGTGACGACACCACCGGCCAGGGATTTCACCCGCGCCAGCGATTCAACCCGATAACCCTGCGCATCGAGTTCCGCACGGCCGCCCTGGAACGACTTCTCGATCACGATGCCCAGCCCGGCAACGGTCGCGCCGGCCTGCTTGATGATCGAGATCAGTGCCTGGGAGGCCTTGCCATTGGCCAAAAAGTCATCGATCACCAGTACGCGGTCGCTGCTGGTCAAGTGGCGCGGCGAAATGGCCACGGTGCTTTCGGTCTTCTTGGTGAAGGAATACACGGTCGCCGACAGCAGATTTTCAGTCAGGGTCAGGGACTGCTGCTTGCGGGCGAAAATCACCGGCACGCCGAGGTTCAGGCCGGTCATGATCGCCGGCGCGATGCCCGAGGCTTCGATGGTGACGATCTTGGTAATGCCCGAATCCTTGAACAGCGCGGCGAACTCGTCGCCGATCAGTTTCATCAGCGCCGGATCGATCTGGTGGTTCAAGAAGGCGTCGACCTTGAGAACCTGATCGGAAAGCACGATGCCTTCTTCGCGAATTTTCTTGTGCAGTGCTTCCACGGAAAGCTTCCTCTAATGGCGCGGTCTGCGCCGAAAGTAGATTAAAAAGTAGTCGATTCTAGCGCTTTAACATCGCGCGTATGTCGGCCAGGGCAGTGTTGCCGCGAACGGCCTTGACCTCGGTCGGGGTGTCGTCGTTGCCTTCCCAGGCCAGATCGTCCGGCGGCAGTTCGTCCAGGAACCGGCTGGGGGCGCAATCGATGATTTCGCCGTATTGCTTGCGCTTGGCGGCAAAGGTGAAGGCCAGCGTCTGACGTGCGCGGGTAATGCCCACATAGGCCAGTCGGCGTTCTTCCTCAATGGTGTCGGCTTCGATGCTGGAACGGTGCGGGAGAATTTCCTCCTCCATGCCCATGATGAACACATAGGGAAATTCCAGGCCTTTGGAGGCATGCAAGGTCATCATCTGCACGCCTTCGGCGCCGTCTTCCTCTTCCTGCTGGCGCTCGAGCATGTCGCGCAGCACCAGCTTGCCGATGGCGTCCTCTACGGTCATTTCGCCGTCTTCGTCTTTTTCCAGGGTGTTCTTCAGCGCGTCGATCAGGAACCAGACGTTGCCCATGCGGTAATCCGCGGCCTTGTCGCTGGAGCTGTTGGTACGCAGCCAGTTCTCGTAATCAATGTCCATGACCATGCTGCGCAGGGCGCTGATCGGGTCTTCGCCGGCGCATTGTTCACGCACCTTGTCCATGAAGCGCTTGAAGCGCGCCAGGCGATCGGTGAAGCGCGTGTCCAGGTGCTCGCCCAGGCCGATTTCATCGGTGGCGGCGTACATCGAGATCTTGCGTTCGGTGGCGTAGTTACCGAGCTTTTCCAGCGTAGTCGAGCCAATTTCCCGGCGTGGGACGTTGATCACGCGCAGGAAGGCATTGTCGTCATCGGAGTTCACGATCAGCCGGAAGTAGGCCATCAGGTCTTTGACTTCCTGGCGCCCGAAGAAGCTGTTGCCGCCCGACAGGCGATAGGGAATCTGATGGTGCTGCAGCTTCAACTCGATCAGTTTGGCCTGGTAGTTGCCGCGATACAGGATGGCGAAATCGCTGTAGGGCCGGTCGGTCCGCAGGTGCAGCGTGAGCAGTTCAACCGCCACGCGCTCGGCTTCGGCGTCTTCGTTGCGGCAGCGGATCACGCGGATCTCGTCGCCATGGCCCATCTCGCTCCACAGCTGTTTTTCAAACGCGTGAGGGTTGTTGGAGATCAGCACGTTGGCGCACCGCAGGATGCGGCTGGTGGAGCGGTAGTTCTGCTCCAGCATGACGACTTTCAACGACGGGTAGTCGTCCTTGAGCAGCATCAGGTTTTCCGGGCGGGCGCCGCGCCAGGCGTAGATCGACTGGTCATCGTCGCCGACCACGGTGAACTGGTTGCGCGTGCCGATCAGCAGCTTCACCAGCAAGTACTGGCTGGCGTTGGTGTCCTGGTATTCGTCCACCAGCAGGTAGCGCACCTTGTTCTGCCACTTTTCGAGGATGTCCTTGTGTTCCTGGAACAGCTTTACCGGCAGCAGGATCAAGTCGTCGAAGTCCACCGCGTTGAACGCCTTGAGCGTGCGCTGGTAGTGGGTGTAGACGATGGCGGCGGTCTGCTCCTTGGGATTGCGCGCCGCTTCCAGCGCCTCGGCAGGCAGGATCAGGTCGTTTTTCCACGACCCGATCATGTTCTTGATCTCGTCGACGCCGTCGTCGCCCGCGTATTCCTTCTGCATGATGTCGGTCATCAGCGACTTGACGTCGGTCTCGTCGAAGATCGAAAAGCCCGGCTTGTAGCCCAGCCGCGCATGCTCCTTGCGGATGATGTTCAGCCCCAGGTTGTGGAACGTACACACGGTGAGCCCACGGCCTTCGCCACCCTTGAGCAGGGTGCCGACGCGCTCTTTCATTTCCCGCGCCGCCTTGTTGGTAAAGGTCATGGCGACGATGTACTGGGCACGGATGCCGCAGTTCTGGATCAGGTGCGCGATCTTGCGGGTGATCACGCTGGTCTTGCCGGAGCCCGCGCCGGCGAGCACCAATAGAGGGCCGCCGACGTAGTTCACGGCTTCTTGCTGCCGGGGATTGAGTCGGGACATACAGAATTCGGGGAGTCGTTGTTCAAAAGGGCGGGCATTTTAACAGGCTGGCAAGATTCTGCTGCTCTGGATCGACGGTGTGACGTACCACTCGATCTAAATTTGCCGGTTTTGTTACTTTGCCGCAGGATGTGACGCGTTTTCAGGACTTTTTCTGACAACTTGCGTATTTGATAACCCCTATCATTGGTGATTATCAGGCCGCACGTCATAATGCCCGCCGCCAACGAAATTTTGCAGAGTCTAGGGAGCTAGCTTGGCTACGCCTGTCGAACCCTTGCGTTTGCTGCTGCTGTCCGATGCGCCTGAGTGGGCAGCCTTGTTGCGCGAGTGCCTGGCGCCGATGGGCGACGCAGCTGTGTTGATCAGCGCGCCCAACTGGGACTCGGTGAGCCGTCTGTTCGATGACGACCACAGCGCCGTGTTGTTGACCACCCCCGGCCTGCAACCCGGGCCAGGCCGCTGCAGCCTGCCGTGCGTATTGCTGCTGGAGCAGGAGCCGCTGGTTTCACCGCTGGGGGTCAGTGACTGGCTGGTGCGTGATGCACTGGACGCCGGCACGGTGCGCCGTTGCCTGCGTCATGTGCGTGAACGTGGCGTGCTCGAACACACGCTGCAGCGTCTGGCCGAGCAGGACCCGCTCACCGGGATCGCCAACCGCCAGGGCTTCCAGACCCTGCTGGCGGCGCGGCTGGCCGACAATGAAGGACGCGGCCTGGCGCTCGGTCACCTGGACCTCGACAACTTCCGCCATGCCAACGACGCCCTCGGCCATCAGGCCGGCGATCGGCTGATCCTGCAAGTGGTCTCACGGCTCAAGAGCCAACTCGAAGCCGGCGACCAGTTGGCACGCTTGGGCAGCGACGAATTCGCCCTGTTGATCGACACCCGCCGCGCCCCTCAGCGCGCCGAATGGATGGCCGAGCGCATCACCGAGGTCATGGCCGAGCCTTACTGGGTAGACGGTGAAAGCCTGCTGATCGGCTGCAGCCTGGGCGTGGCCCATGCCCGCGCGCGCGCTGGCGCCGACCCGTTGATGTGGCATGCGCACATCGCCATGCAGCAAGCCAAGAGCACCCAGGGCTGCACCTTTCATATCTTCAACGAGCGCATCAACCGCAATGCGCGCAGCCTTGCCGACCTCGAAAGCGAACTGCGCCGCGCCTTGCGCCGTGACGAGCTGGAACTGCATTACCAGCCGCGCCTGGACCTGGGCGACGGCCGTATCGTCGGCCTCGAAGCCCTGGTGCGCTGGCGCCACGGCGAGCGCGGGCTGCTGGCGCCCAGCGAATTCGTGCCCCTGGCCGAACAGAGCGGCCTGATCGTGCCGCTGGGTTACTGGGTGATCTCCCGCGCCCTGCGCGACATGCAGGACCTGCGCGAACGCGGCCTGCCGCCGCTGCACATGGCGGTCAACCTGTCGTTTCGCCAGTTCCAGGACAGCCAGTTGCTGTCCACCCTCAGTCGGCTGATCACCGAGCGTGGCGTGGAAGCGCAATGGCTGGAGTTCGAGCTGACCGAAACCGCCGTGATGCGCCGCAGCGACCTGGTCAAGCAGACCATGGACGCCCTCGGCCGCCTCGGCGTGCGGTTTTCCCTGGACGACTTTGGCACTGGCTTTTCGTCGTTCGTGCACCTCAACAGCCTGCCGATTGCCTTGCTGAAGGTCGACAAGAGCTTTGTCGGCGGCATGGAGGAGCGCGAAGAGAACCGCAAGCTGGTCCACGCCATGATCAACCTGGCCCACAACCTCAACCTGGAAGTGGTGGCCGAAGGCGTGGAAACGCCGGAGCAACTGGCGTTGCTGCGCCTGTTCGGCTGCGACCAGGCCCAGGGCTACCTGATCAGCAAGCCGTTGCCGTTGCCGGAGTTGGTGCAGTATTTGACTCACGGCAAGGGCCAGCAGGCGCAACTGGGCTGACGTGCAAACCCCATAAACGGTGGGAGAGAGCAAGCCGCTTCCCACCGTTTTAACCAGGCAGTGCCGCCTGCCGAATCATCCGCTTTATCTTCGCTTCAAACGCCCAGGTCAGGCTCACCGCCGCACACGCCAATCCCAGCGCCAGCCCCCACCACACCCCTGTCGGCCCCCAGCCAAAGGTGAACGCCATCAACCACGCCGACGGCGCGCCGATCAGCCAGTAGCAACCGAGCCCCACCAGAAAGGTGGTCTTGGCGTCCTTGAGCCCACGGATGCAGCCCATGGCGATGGTTTGCACACCGTCGAACAGTTCGAACCAGGCCGCCACGGCCAGCAGGCTGACGGCCAGTACGATCACATCGTGGAACGCCGGGTCGTTGTGGTCGAGAAACAGACCAATCAGCGGGTCGGAATACAGCCACAAAACCCCGGCAAACCCCAGCATCACCACGCCGCCAAAGCCCATGCCTACGCGCCCGGCCGTACGCACCTTCAGCAATTGCCCGGCGCCGTAGTGCTGGCCGATGCGCATGGTCACCGCGTAGGACATACCCGCCGGGACCATGAACGCCACCGAGACGATCTGCAGGGCAATCTGATGCGCCGCCAACTGCGTGCTGCCCATGGTGCCCATGCACAGCGCCGCAAAGGCGAACAGCCCGACCTCCACCGCATAGGTGCCGCCAATCGGCAGGCCCAGGCGCCATAGCTCGCGCAGGTAATGGGTATTGAGGCGCAGCAGGCCGGTGCTCAGCGGGTAGGCGGCATAGACTCGGTTGCTGCGGATGTACGCCATCAGGGCCAGCGCCATGCCATTGGCGACAATGGCAGTCACCAGGCCGATGCCCATCAGGCCGAGCTTGGGCAGGCCGAACATGCCTTCGATCAATGCATGGTTGAGCAGGTAGTTGACCACCGTGCCGCCCAGGCTGATCACCATCACGGGCGTCGCCTTGCCGATGGCGCTGGTGAAGCCGCGCAAGGCCATGAAGCTCAGGTAGCCGGGCAGGGCGAACGGCAGCAGGGTCAGGAACTGCCCCGCCGAATGCACGTTGGTTTCGGTCTGGCCGAACATCAGCAGCACCGGCTTGAGGTTCCACAACAGCAAGGCCGCCGCCAGAGCCATCAACCAGGCGAGCCACAGCCCGGCCTGGGTCAGGCGGGTGGCGCCTTCGATATCCCCTGCACCATGACGAATGGCGACCAGCGTGCCCACCGCCGCAATCACGCCGATGCAGAAAATCGCCACGAACGAATAAGTCGCCGCGCCCAGGCCACCACCGGCCAGGGCTTCCGGGCTCAGGCGGGCCATCATCAAGGTGTCGGTCAGCACCATCAGCATGTGCGCCAGCTGTGAGGCGATCAACGGCCCTGACAGCCGCAGAATGGCCCAGAGTTCGGTACGTGCCGCAGGCTGCATGATCATCACACTCGAAAAGGCGGAAGGATGGCGAAGGGGGATTCTCGGTGCTTTGCGCGCAATTGTAAAAAGAGATGAATGCAATCGTTTGCGTAATGCCCCCTTGATTCTCTCAAGTATTGGCAAACCCCGCCGAAGTAGGTGTGTCGGACCTTCACCCCGACGTTTCCCACTAGATAATTTGCCGAGCATCGCTATGAGATCAGGATGATCCTGGCCTCGGTCAGGAGCTGTCATGTCTCAACCTCGCGCCCGGATTGCCTCACAGTTAGGTCTCGCATTGGCCGTGATTCTGGCTGTCGCCATCGGCGGCAGTACCGTTTTCGCCTTGCGTTCTCTCGACTCCGCCAACCTTGCCACCCGCGAGGAGCATCTGGCCAGCGAGGCGCGATTACTCGCCGATCAGCTCAATACCTTCCACAGCACCCTGCGCGAGAGCACGCAGCGCCTCACCGGCCTGTTTGAACAGCGCTTCAGCGCCGGGTTGAGCGTGCGCGCCGATCAGATGATCGCCGTGGGCGGCGTGCAGACCCCGAGCCTGTTGCTGGGCAGCGATGTGCTCAACAACAACTTCACGGAAGTGGATGAGTTCAAGCAGATGTCCGGCGGTGTGGCCACGGTGTTCGTGCGCAGCGGCGACGACTTCATCCGCGTCAGCACCTCCCTGACCAAGCAGGACGGCAGCCGCGCCATCGGCACCGTGCTGGACCGCCAGGGCCCGGCCTATCAGCGCGTGCTCAATGGCCAGGTCTATATCGGCCGCGCCGTGTTGTTCGACCGCTCCTACATGACTCAGTACAGCCCGGTGCGCGACAGCAGCGGCAAGGTCATCGCCGTGCTGTTCATCGGCTTTGACTACACCGATGCGCAGGCCGCGCAGTTCGAAAACCTCAAGCGCTTCCGCATCGGCCAGACCGGTTCCCTGGCCTTGCTCGACGAACAGAAGCACTGGCTGGTGCCGCCCGCTGGCGTGCAGGCGCCGGATCAAGCCGTGCCGGTGATGCTGGACCTGGCGAAAAAGCCTGGCGCAGGCCGCTTCTGGAGTGACAAAAACGAAGATTTCTACAGCGTGTCGGTGCCCTTCGAGGGCGGCCCCTGGGCCGTGGTGGCGAGCATGCCGAAAGCCGAAATTCGTGCCGTGACCTGGGAAGTCGGCATGCGGCTGGTGATCGGCAGTGTGCTGGCGATGTTGCTGGCGGTGGGCGCAATCGTGTGGCTGTTGCGCAGCAAGCTGGCGCCGCTGAGCGACCTGGTGCGTCAGGCTGAAGCCTTGGGTGCGGGCGATTTGAGCGCACGCCTCAACGTCTCCAGCCATGACGAGATCGGCCAGTTGGCGCGCAGCTTCAACCAGATGGGCGAAGCGCTGTCGACCATGGTGTCGCAGATCCGCAAGGCGGCCGAAGAGGTCAACAGCCGTGCCCAGGCGTTGTCCGGGTTGTCGGGCAGTGCCTATGAAGGCATGGAGCAGCAGTCGGGTGAGATCACCAGCATGGCCGGCGCGGTGGAGGAGTTCAGCGCCACCTCCCTGAACATCGCCGACAACATGGGCAACACCGAGCGTCTCGCCCAGGAAAACGCCCAGCAAACCCGCATCGGCCGTACCTCGATGCAAGAGGCGTCGTCGTCTCTGGAACATATCGCCACCGCCCTGAACAGCACCGCCACGGTGATCAATACCCTCGGCCAGCGCTCCGAGGAAATCGGCGGCATTGTCGGTGTGATCACCGCCATCGCCGAACAGACCAACCTGCTGGCGCTCAACGCGGCCATCGAAGCTGCCCGCGCCGGTGAGCAAGGCCGTGGCTTCGCCGTGGTCGCCGACGAGGTGCGCAACCTGGCCTCGCGCACCCGCCAGGCCACCGATGAAATTTCCGTGATGATCCAGAGCATCCAGCAGGAAACCGGTAACGCCATCAGCACCATGGAACAAGGCAATGTCCTGATGCAGGAAGGCCTGTCGCGCAACGCCGACGTGGCCTCGGCCCTGGCGCGTATCGACGAGCAAAGCCGCTCGGCCGGTCAGCAGTTTGCCGCCATCACCACGGCTACCCAAGAGCAGAGCAGCACTGCGACGCTGCTCAGCAGCAACCTGCAGAGCATTGCGATGGCCAACAGCGAGCAGCGCGAAGTGGTGTCGAACCTGGCGATTACCGCCAAGGAGCTGGAGACGTTGGCGGCAGGCTTGCGCCATGAAGTGGACCGGTTCCGCTGAGCCGAAGGCGAGCGGTTATTTGCAATTCGCGCTGCTGGAGACTTCCTTGGTCGCCAGCTTCATGGCCTTGGCCAACTCGGTAGCATTGTTGCTGGCGTAGGTGCGTCCGCCGGTATTTTCAGCGATGCAACGCGAGGCGCCGCCAGCCCCGATGTTCACTACATTGACCCGCAGCCGCGGTTGCTGTTGGGCGATCTGACGTGACACAGCACAGGCGTCCTGATCGCAGCCGTCTTCCCCGTCGATGAACATCACGATCATCGCGTCACGGTTGCGCCCGTCCACGGTGCCGGCGGCTTTTTGCAGGCTGGCGGCCAAGGGCGTGCCATCGTTGCCCACCAGCCCGCGAATGCCTGCCATGAGGCGTGGACGCTGATCAAAACGAAACACGCCGTGATCCGGCGTGGCGTTGCAACCGGCGAAGGTAATCAGGCGGATATCGATTTTCGAATCCAGCGCCTTGATCGTGGCATTGAGCGAGTCGGCGGCCACCTCCATGCGGTTGGGCGATTGAAAGATCTGCTGCACACGGTTTGGGTTGCGGTAACGGTTGGCGGGGTCGCCGAAGAACCAGTCTTCGTCAGCCTTCGCGGCGTTGATGTTGAGCATCATGGAGCCTGAGGTGTCGAGCACCACCACAAACTGCGGCGTTTCTACTGCGGGTGCGTCCTTGCGGCAGGCGTAATTGTCCAGCGAGGGCGGTGGCGCAGGCTTGGCCACGGGCACGGGTTTCGGCTTGGGGGGCGGTGCCTGCACGGGTTCTGGTACCCGCGCAGGTTCCGGCTCCGGGACCACCACAGGCTCGGGTTCGGGGGCGGGCTCAGGTGCCGGCGCGACCACGGGCGCAGGGGTGACGATGGGCGCTTGCGCCACTGGCTCGACCACTGGCAACGGGCGCCAGAACCACCACGCCCATAGTGCAAGCAACAACAGTAATAACAGCAGTAAACCGAGCAGCAGCGCAGCCAGGCGCCAGCCTTTGCTGGTGGCGACGGCAGCAGCGACCGGGGCGACCGCGGCGGGCGCTATCACTGGCGGCGGCAGCACTTTGGCCGGCCGTGGTGTGTTCCAGCGAATCACCAAAGGCTCGCCATTGAGGCTGTAGAGGTCGGTCAGTGTGGGTTCGCCAATCAGCGATTCCAGCTCATGGGCGGCGCCTTGCTGGTCGCGTTTTTTCAACTCATCGGCGAGCTGGCTGAGGGCGTCCTGACGTTGCTGATAGGTTTGCAGCAGACGTTGCTGGCTGTCCTTGTCCAGGTCGGCGTAAGGCGTCGGCTGGCCGCCAAGTTCCGTCCACCACTCGAGGACGCCGTCGGCGCCGGTGCGCGGAATCGCAAACAGGCTCGCAGTCACCGGCGGAAGGTGTTTCTGGATCAGCGCAACCTTGTTCTGCAGTGCACTTGTTCCGTCCAGAACGGCTTGCGCGTCCCTGATGACCCGTTGCATGAAGGCAATTCCTGAAAATGAAGCAGGCACCCGTCAGAGGCCTGCAAAGTGGCAGAGGCCCGGTTTTACTCTTCGTAGCCGAGGCTGAACTGCAGTTGGTTGACCTTTTTCTGCAAGGTTTTCAACTGTTCCTGCTTGGCCGCCAACTGCTGGGGCGTGGCTGAACCGCCGGACGCCTGGGCCTGGTTGGCCTTCAACTGCTGCTCAAGGCTGGCGACCTGCTTTTGCACGTCGCCCTGATTGGCGCGGCGTTTTTTCAGGGTGCCGAGCAATTGCGCCAGGGACTGGTTCAACTGCGCCTGGGACTGCTGCTGGGTCGCGAGGTCGCGGCGGGTGTTAGCCTGCTGCGCGGCGATATTTTCGTAGACCTGATGGAAAATCGCGTTCTCTTCGCGCGAGGCGGTCAGGGCAGCTTCTTTCTGCTTGACCTGATCGCTGTAGCCACCCGAATAGTCGCAATTCATTTTGGTCAGCATGCTGCTGTCACGGTTGCCGGCATCGCAGCTGCCGGGCGGTGTCGCACAACCGGCGAGGGCCAGAATGGCCGCCAGCCCGAGTGAGTGTTTAAACGTAATCATGGTGAAGTTCTCAGCCCAGGGTGATTGCGGAGCGCTGGTTGTAAAGACCGTCGACTTCTTTTTGCAGCGCGGCGACTTTCTGGTTCATTTTCGCGATGCTTGCGTCGACCTGCTTGATCTCTACGCCGGCGCCGTCCTGGCGCTCCCGTTGAGCAACCTTGGCGTACTCGGTGGCCTTGTTGCGCATATTGGTCAGGTCCTTGCGCATGATCGCGATATTGTTGTCGATCTCGGCCAGGTCGGTTTTGGCCTTTTCGGCATTGAGCTTCTTGCTGGCCATGGCCTGCTTGATCTGGGCAATGCGCACCTGATCATCGTTGATCACTTGTTGTGCGGTCGCGGTACGCGCAATGACGTTCTGGGTGTCCTGCTGCACTTCGCTGTTCATCTTGCTCAAGCGCTGGCCAGTATCGGCGTATTCGCTGCGGCGCTGGTCCAGGTAATAGTTGGCGCCCATGGCCACGCCGCACGCGGTGATACCGGCCGCCACGGCGCATACCGCCTTGTTGCTGCTGTTGGACAACGCGCAAGTGAGGATGCCAACACCCGCGCCCACGGCGCACGCCTGGTAGCCGGACTTGCTGAAGAACTGCGCGTCATTGCCCTGGGTCAGGCGGGGGTCGGTCTTGCCGGTATCGAGCATCGAACTGCCGGTACTCGCACAACCGCCCAGCAACAGGCTGCCCGTGAGGATGACGGCGACCTGTAGCTTGAAACGAGTCCATACGCTGCGTGACATGGTGTTGCTCCTGATGACGGGGTGGGTCATTTGTTATTGAGTGACGGTTATTGAGTCACAGACTTGCAGCTTTTCAACCAGGCTTCAGTGTCGATCTTCTGTTTTTGCAGGAAGGTCTTCTGATTGGCCCAGTGGGTGCGCAGGTAAGGCTTGAGGTCCTGCAGTTGTTTGTTGCGCGAGATGATTTCTTCCATCACCGGTACTTGAGCTTCGAGCAGTGGCTGGCCGTACAGCGTGCCGGACTCCACCAGGCTGCTGGCGTAGTAGCGGCTGAGCTTGTGCAGTCGGTCTTTCTGCTCGTCGAGCTTGCCTTTGCGCATGTCGCAGCTGGGATCTTTCTCGGCGGCTTCGCAATTGAGCGCGTAGTTCTTTTGCAGAAAGTCCACGTACTGGCCGTCATCAAGCATCTTGGTACATAGAAAGGCGCCAAGGTTGAGGCTGGCGCGAATCGCCTGGTCGCGAGTCTCTTCCTGCTGCTGGTTGCTGGCGCGTAGCTGGTTTTCCAGGGCCTGAAGCTTTTCCTTGAGGGCTTTGTCTTCGACGCCCGAGGCCAATGTGCTCAACGCCTGTGCGGTACCCGGTGCCGCAGATGCCTGCGCGGTGCTGCCGGAGCCGAGTTTCTTCCAACTGCTTTCGATGCTGGCAACACGTTCACGGGAGGTCAGGGTGGGAGATACCAGCGCCAGACGCACTCCGGTGGTTTTGTTTTTTACCTGGCCTTCAGCGTTGTAATACGACTCTTCCTTGCGCTGGGCGGTGCGCATGTCGGCCTGTGCCGTCAGGTAGTTACCGCCGCGCACCACATAGCCGCCCGCCTGGCCGTGCTGGCGGTCAAGTTTGTTCAGGCGAAACGGTTCGAACATCATTTCACTGGCGTTGCCGAGCATGTCGTGGAGGCCCAGCGGGTTGGGCTTTTGCAGGCCAGCCAGTTGCAGCTTGCCGTTGGATGACTGCGCCCCGGCAAACCACTCATAGGCGTTCAGCCCTTCCGGCATCGGGTAGTGGCTGTCGCGAAACTCGGCGGTGCCGACTTCCAGCCCACCGCGAGCCGCGAACTCCCATTCAGTCTCGGTAGGCAGGCGCAGAAAGCCCTGCGCGCCGTCTTCTTTGGGCAACGAGTCGGCAGCGTTTTTACGCAGCCACAGGTTGTATTTATCGGCCGCTTCGACGGCCTGTACCCAACTGATCGAGACCTGCGGCAGGCGCATTTTGGTCGCCGCGGTGGGGCAGGTCGCGTCGGTGAGCGCGGCATATTGCAGCTCGCTCATTTCGTACTTGGCCAGCAGGTAATAGCGCGACTTGTCGCCCTTGGCCGCCGTGAAACTGCCGGCAATGAACGCCGGACGCGTCTGCTCGACGTAGCCGTATTCGGCGCCGTCCTGGCCGATGTTGATCGGGTAATCATCCAGCGGCCCGGCAAGAGGAATGAACACCTTGCGAAACACCATCGAGCCTTCGCACGGCATCGGCAGCACCACGTCGTTGTCCGCGGGCATCGGGTTGTAATATTTCTCGTCCCAGCCCGCCGCTGATACTTCGAGCGCGCAGCCCAGGCTCAAGGGCAATAGCCAGGCACACCGTTTATAGCTCACGCAGACTCTCCGCAGGTTCGATACTGATCGCACGCACGGCGCCGATAACGGCCACCAGTCCCGCGACCAAAAAGGTCAACAGCAGGGCCGCAAGGCCATGCCCAATAGTGATATGGCAGACAAACGTATCGGTCGCCTGGCTGCTGCCCAGCAAGTGGTCGAACAGTCGGCTGCCGATCAGATAGAACAACAACCCGCCGAGATAACCCGCCAGGCTAAGCAACAAGGCTTGCAGCACCACAAAGCCGGCCACCGCCGGACGGTTGAAGCCCAGCAGGCGCAACACCGCAAGGCTTTTGCGCTTGCGGTCGATATTGGCCAGGAACGCACCGACCATCGACGCCACGCAGCCAATCAACGCCGCCATGGCGATCACGCTGAAAATCAGGCCGAGCACGTGATTGATGGCCTTGACGTTATTGATGTCGGCCAGCCGGCTCGACGTCTCGATGCGTTGCTCGTTCAGCCAGCGCTCAAGCGGCGCGACCTGATCGATATCGCGGGCATATACCCTGGCGCGGGCATAAACGGGTTGCAGATCGCCCAGGGGTTTGCCGGTGTCTACGCCAAAGGCGCTGACCTGATAGCCGTCACGAAAATATTCCAGGCTCAGTAGCAAAGGCGGCGCGACAAAACCTGCGGCGCGCCCGAAGCGCGCACCGTCCAATACCGCCAGCACCGTAAGGTTCAGCTCACCGCGCTCGTTACGCCCCTCAAGGCGGCGCTCGGCACGCAGGCGTACGCTGTCGCCGGCTTTCACCTGCAGGCGCTGTGCGGCGCGTTCGCTGAGAATGACTTGCTGGCCAGTGGGTGTCAGCGTGCCCAGGCCCAGTTGTGGGTCACCCGCTTCAGTGGGAAGGATCTCGGCACCTTCGACAAACCGCTGCATGCCCACAAACAGATCGGCCTGGGTGTTCAGCGTGCGGGTCTGGCCAATCGCAAAACCGGTTTGCGGGCGCTGGCGCAAGGCGCTGATCCAGGCACTGTCATAGTTGCCGCTGCTGAGCATTTTGATTTCGAGGTTGCGCGGGTCCCGCAGCAGATCGTCCTGCAACTGGCTGACCACGCCATGTTTGAGGCCGAACAGCAGCAGCAACGGCGCGATCACCGCCACCAGCGAGGCGGCAATGCACAGCGACACTTTACGGTCGTGCCAGAGGTCTTCGAGCGCGAGCTTGCCGAGCAGGTGCAGCCGGTCAATCCATCGGTTCAAACCGTGTCTCTCCCTGACGGCTCACCGCGCCCAGGCGTGGCAAGCCAAAATCTTTCAGCAGCGCCCAGTCATGGGACACCACCAGCGCGCTCAAACCCAGGTTCGCCACCAGGCTCAGCAGCAGTTCAAACAAACGCCGGGCACTGTGTGGGTCCAGTGCAGCGGTGGGCTCGTCGGCCAGTAACAGCTGCGGCTCATGGGCAATGGCGCGTACGCAGGCGACCCGTTGCCGCTCGCCGATTGATAACGCTTGAGGGCGTTTGTCGAGCAGCGCATTGAGGCGCAGCACCTCGACCGCATGGTCGATGTGCGCACTGTGCAGCGGCATGCCGAGCATACGGCGTGGCAGGTTGATGTTGTCGCGCACGCTGAGAAATGGCAGTAAGCCGCCGCTCTGCAAGATGAACCCCAAGTGCCGCGAGCGCACGGTGGCCAGTGCTGGTTGATCATTGTTGGCCAGCAACTGCGCGATATCCTGAGGATGCCCGCCCTCTGCACTGGGGCTCAGCAAAAAACGCCCGAGTTCCACCGGCGCCAGCAGCAGGCCCAGCGCTTCCAGCAAGGTGCTCTTGCCGCAGCCGCTTTCGCCGGTAATCGCAAGGATTTGCCCGGCGCTTACCAGCAGGCGCGGCAGGCGCACCTGATGCGCCTGTGCTCCGTCGCCACGGCGCACCAGCAGGTTATCGATATCAAGAATGGGCATGAGCTTAGGGCATCATTTCCAGTGGTACGGGGTACACGTAATCCCGCGCGTCGCTGTTTTCAGCCAGGCCGACCCAACGGTCGACATCGGCGTTATAGCGTTGGTAATGGCGCAGTTTGGTGTTCAGCGTGCGGATGAATTTTTCCTGTGCCAGCCCATCCCAGCTCTTCCAGGTTTCTTCATCAAGGTTCAGCACCTCACTCTGATAGGGCAGGCCTTCGAGGTACTCACCCAGTACACCCATGTCCGCCAGCTTGGCGTTACTGTTCTGCTTGAGCTGGTTGGGGTCGGCGCCCATGGTCGCGGCCACTGAGCGCAAGCGATCAAACATCTCGGTGGGCGAAATCAGGCCTTCATTGGCGGCGTCGAGAATCTGCTTCATCACTGCGCTCAAGTCGCTGAGCTGGGCTTTGGTCAGTAACACCCGTACATCGGTGGTTGGAATGTTTTGCTTGATCAGGTCGCGGTCAGTAATCCAGGCCTGGAACACCGGAGGCGCTTTGCTGTTGGTTTTTTCGCCCAAATACGCCAGCTGCATCGCATGGCCAATGAGCGCGGCGTCTTCGAGCATTTTTTTCTCGCCAGGTTCTGCCTTGGCGTTCAGCGCACTGCCGATGGCATCGTCGCCCATATAGGCAGCTTTGACCTGCGAGGTGATGGCGGCAGCCAGGGAGTCGACCTTGCGCCCGAACTCTTGCACGTCGCCTGCGTTCACCGGGTAGTACAGCGAAGTGTTGGTGCCAGGGTAGGTCGACAGGTTTTGGTACTGGGCCTCAGCTTTGCTGTGGTCTTTGATGCCCGCCGGGGTTTTCAGGTGCAGGGTGTAAATCGCTACGCCGGGGTTAGCCGCTTCAAGGCGCACCTGCGAAGCGCTGAGGCCGGTTTGTGAAAGCTTGTTATCGCCCTCGATGGCCCCTGCATCGGTAATCAGCACCACGTAGCGCGCGCCGAACTGGCTCCAGTCGATCTTGTCGATGCTGTGCATCACACCGGCAAATGCATCTTCATCAAAGCTGCTGCTGGAGACCTTGGCCTGTTTCAGGTCCGCGACTTTGGCCAAAAAGTCGGTGCTGTCTTTGACCTGGTTCGGGTCTGCGTACATTTTGCTGACATAGTCCAGCCCCGGCACCGCCTTGGTGCTGGAGCGGAATGCCACCAGACCGAACTTCACCTGTTTACCGAGGTTCTGCGCTTCTATCTGCTGGTAGACCTTGCGAATCGCCTCCCGCGTACGGTCGATGTACGGGTCCATGGAAATAGTCGAGTCGATGACAAACACCACCGCCGCGCTGAATTCCTTCAACTGGCGGCTGGCGTTGGCCTCGGCTGCCGCTGGGTCGGTACTGCCTGCGGCACCTGTATCTTTGCTGCCAGCCTCATCGGCTTTGCTGACTGAGGCGACGTTGAGCAACCGCGTGCGGAAACCGCCCTCAGTCATTACTTCTTCGCCGCTGAGCACCGGCAGTAAATAGAATTGCTTCTGCAGGTCGACAAAGTAGGCCGGTTCTTCAGCCAGCACGCCGGGCGCCGTTTTGCCTTGTTTGAGTGCTGCGCGCAGCGGTGCGACCTTGCTGACCGGGTCTGGCGCATCCAGGATGCCTTCGACCGTGGCGCGCTCTTTGAAAAACAGTAATCGGTCGCGGTTCGCCGGGTTGGTGAACGCCAGGGTCAGCTGCATTTTCCAGTCAGTGGTACACGCCGCCGGCAACCAGCCAATGGTTTTGCCATAGCTGTCGGGGCCGACTTTCAGCCATTCGGCGTTGGCGGCCTGCGCGCGCTCATACACGTAGAAACGGCTGAAGGTCGGTTGTGTAGCGCCCGGGGCGCCGCCGGCCGCAGGGCTGAGCTTGCAGCCGGGGGTGGTCAAGACGCGTTGAAAGAGGGTTTTTTTGCCTTCCTGGATCAGTGGCTTGTCGTCGGCACTGGCCAGCGAACCCATGCTCAGTGCCAGCACGGCGACGGTACTCAGCGTCCAGCGCTTGAGCGAAGTAGGATGGCTCACGGTTGCAATTCCCCCAGGCGCTGCTTGGCTTCGGTGTTATCCGGTTCGTGACCCAGAATGGTTTCGTACCAGTACGCTGCGGTGGCGTTGTCCGGTTTGGGGAAACATTCGCTGGCTTTCAGGTATTTGGGGTCGTATTCGCGGGCGTAAGCCTTGGCGATCAACATGTCGCCACCCTGGGCGCGGTTGGCATACAAGCGCTGAGCTACGCCACAGTGCTTGTTCGCCTTGGCGGCCTCAATGATTTCCAACAGTTGTGCGCTGGCCGGAGCGGCCTTGACGCAGGCTTGAACGAACGCCAGTTCCGGCTGGCTGTTCATGCTGGCCGCGTCGCAGGGCAGTGCCTGGGCGACCGGCGCCGGGGCTGGCACGTCAGGCGCGCGTGCCGGCGCTGAATCACCCAGCCACAGCCAGGCAGCTACGGCAGCCAGCAGGGCGATGAGCAGCGCTACCATCACGCCGATCAATACGTTGTTGCTGCGCTTGGCCGGTGTGACAGGCACCGGTTCCGGTTCGCGCGCAGCGACGATGGGCTCGGGCGCGGGCTCTTGGGGCGGCAGCTCCAGTACCAGCTCCGGTAACTCGGGGATTTGCGGCTCTGCTTCGGGCACGTCCAGTGTGGTTGCATCATAGGTGGAGCGGGTTTGACCACCGGCAGTCGACGAAAGCAGACCCAGGCCCGGGCGCACGACGCCCCGGTCACTATGGCCCAGGCTCTGTTCACGCAGTTCGATCTGGAAGTTTGAATTACCGCTTCCTTCCAGTAGTGGGTTCACCACATCCGGGCCCACCAGCGTTTCCAGCGCATCATCGGCTGTGCTGAATTGACTGACCTTGAACCAGAACGGGTTGTTGCTCCACTGCTGGCGGTCTTGCAGGTAGAAATGATCCTGATTGCGCTGGATGGAAAACTCCAGCTGCTCACTGGCACCGTTCCACTTTTTTACCGACAGCCGCGCCTGACCCGGCACATTGGGTTCTAACGCAAGCAGATCTACACGAATGGGCATTGCTTATCTCGCTGTGAAGGCAGTGAGCACGAGGCCCAGCCGTTCATTCTGTTCAATGGTGATTTCGCGACCGGCGCCATGGCCGGCGTTTTCCACGGTGATATAAGCCAGGCCCGAGAGCCAGTCGCCGAGAAACCGCTGCGCCTGGTTCGCCGGTTGTGGCGGCAGCTGCGGCAATTGGCCCGGTGCAACATCGGCGTAGAACGAAAACAGCGGTGCCTTGGCACCGGCGCGGCTGTTCGGGCGCTCACTGACAGACTTCTGGAGGTAGCCGAACCACGACACGAAGTCACGCAGCACCAGTTGCACTTCGAGCACTTGGCGCTCCACCAGTTGGTCACGACGTGCACCACTCTGCGCCCGTTTGAGTACGGCGCGGCTGAGCTGGCCCGGGAGGTCGTGGCGATAACCAGCGGTAATCAACTCGTCGACCACCGCTTCGATCAGCGAACGTTCAAGGCCCAGCAAGCTCATCAGGTTCTGGCGTGTAGTCAGCTCTCGCAGATGGGCGATCCAGGCTTTGAAGGCGGCTTTGGCGAAACGGTGTTCGTTGCTTTGCTGCTCCTGCACCGGTGCGACGCTTGTGTGGCTGCTGGCTGTTGGCGCTTCGTCATTGAAGCTGTCGCTGAAGTCGAAGTCGAACCCGGCACTGTCGCTGTACAGGCTGGTGGCGGGTGCTGCGCTGGCGGGCTGGCTTTCATCCGCTTTCGTTGCTTGCGCGTCTTCGTAAACACCGCTCAAGTAAAGATCGCGAATATGTTCGCCGGGCATATCGAGCTGGTGGATAAATTCGCCCAATACCGTGGCGCGTCGGCCCAGGCCGGTAAGGATGGTTTGCGCTTGGATCTTTTTGGCGGCTGCGGCACCGTCACCATCGGCGTGGTACCAACTGCTCAGGCCATGAACGGTGAGGCTCTCGATGCACTCTTCGAGTTGTTCGCGAATGCGCGCCAGCTTGAACTCGATATTGGCGACGCCGTTGAAGCTGCTGGCGAAATAGCCGATGCCGCCGTCGTCCAGGCGCAGCATTTCAGTCCAGGCCTTGCCCGGGTTCTTGATGTGCCGCCCAACCAGCGCGTTTTTGGCAAAGCTCGCGCCAAGGCTGTCGAGGCGCGCCTGGTTGTCGGAATTGATCTCGATTTCCGGGCCGTTTTTATCCTGGCGAACAAACCCGGCATTCATGCGCGGCTTGCGCACCAGGTAGGTGTTCTGGAACGGCGTGCCGGCCCAGTCGGTCATCCACGGCAGGCTGCCGAAGCGTTCGAGCATGGTCAGCTTGACCATGCCATTCCAGCCTTCATCGTCCTGGTCGGGCTCTTGATTCAGGCCATTGGCAACGCGCAGGTCGAGCATGGTAAGCGCCCAGATCAGCCCGGCCTCACGCTTGCTGCGCGAGGCCGGAGTGGGGCCCTGGGTCTTGTCGATCCAGCGGGTGAGCACCGGGCCGACATCGTTCACATCACTTTGCTTGGTGGAGCTGGTGCACACCACCAGGGCATTCATTTCCTGGGTATCGGTGTAGCGCTCGAACAGGTAGGCGACCTTGCCCCGCAGAATCAACTGCGCCACGGAGTTATCCTTGGTGCTTGATTGCGGGTCACTGGAGTCGGCGATGTCCAGCAGGTTCTTGCGCCCGCGATAGCCTGGGAAGTCCAGCAGATCGACCTGGTTGACCAGTTCGTCCACCGGCGCTTCCAGCAGCACGAAGATCATTTCTGCCGTCAGCGCCGCCAGTTGCGCAACCGGAATGCTCTGGCTGCCCTGCAGGCGTCCGTCGACCTGTGGTCGCACGTTGATCGGCAAGTCCTGAGGCGTGCCGAAACGCTCGAGGATATCGACGTTCATGATGTTGTCGCGCTGGTGATACGCCTCGCCGTTGAAGCTGATTAGCGCTTCCAGCGGCGCGAAGACGGTTTGCGCCAGGCCGATCTTGTGCAGCGTGCCGACCAGTTGCTGATAGGCGCGTGTCAGCTCGCGCTGCTCGCCCCAGAGGATTGACAACAGTTCGGCGCGCTCCTGGAAGTTCAGGCGTGGTGCCAATTGCAGCACTTTTGGCCAGTACGCGTGTTCGAGTTTTTTCACCGAGTTGGGTGCGGTTTCGCGCATGTAGTCCCAGAGCGAGACGATGTCGTCGGCGCTGACGCCTTGTTGCAGCGGGCCGTTTTCACGCCCTTCGAACGGCTGGAGCGCACGTTGAATGCGCTCTTCGTCAATCTGGTAGTTAATGCGCTCGAGGTCGAAGTCCTTGAACCAGGAGTTGGCGAGAATTTTCGCCAGCTCGATTTCACCGAACAGCTTAAGCTCGATGGGGAACTGAGGGTCTTCGCCGGGCTTGGCGCGGCGGCTGAAGCGTGTCACCAGGCCGGTGGCTTCCTTGCCGCCGCCGACGGGGTTGATGTGCTTGATAAAGTCCAGGCGGCGCTCGCCCAGCCGGGTTTCCAGCTTGCCGTTCTCGCCGGCTGCGAGTGCCGAGATCAGGTATGACTTGCCAGCCTGCGACAGGCCGAAAAAACCGATGGTCATCGGCGTGGTCGCTACGCGGCCCAGGCTGTGAGCCAGGTTGCGCGCACGGTGCAGGCGCAGGTTGAGGTTATCTGCTTCGCTGTCCAGGCGCGGCGCATTGATGCGGGTCTGGCTGATCCATTCCAGTGCCTGACCGGCACCTTCATAAACAGCGGCCCAACTGGCAGAAAGCTGAGTTTGCTCGGGGGTCAGGTCATTCATTTGCGTTTCACACTTCCACTGTCGAGCCAGTATTTGGTCTCGCTAAGACCCACGTCGAGCATGGTGTTGAGTTCCAGCTCAAGATCGCTGCGCGGGTTGAAGCTGACATTACTGCTATTGGATTCGATGCCTTGAACCACGAGCCTGTCACTGACCAGCCCCTGCTTGCGCGTGTGCCTGTCGCCCGCTTTGACTTCAAACCGAACCTTGAGCAGCGGCGCGGCGCCGTCTTCGCCGACCGCGCGGGAGAATTTTTCACGCCCGGCATGGGTGAAGCTCAGGGTATACAGCGGCGAGGCGGCCCAACGGTCGGCCGTCAGTTGGCGAAAACCCAGGCGCAAGTCGCCGCGCATTTCCAGTTGTGGCGTGTCAGCATCGTCACCAACGCCGATCACGGGCAGCTTGATCTTGTAGCTTTCGGGTTCGGTTTCGATGTCGCGGTAAAGCACGTCGGCCTCTTTGATCACATTGTTCTTGTCGATGACTCCGATGTGCTTGACCGTCGAGTACGGCTTGAGCGCCGAGGCGCGGAAATAGAAGTTCGGCACGCTGTGGTTGGCGCACAGCAGGCAGAGCATTGCCCCCACCGATGCGGTGCTTTTCGGGTCGTCGATACGGCCGTTTTTGTGGAACGGGTACCAGCCGCCCGTGCGGTAATTCTGCAGCGCCAGGATGCGTCCTGGTGGCAGCGGCAAGACCTTGCGAATGAAGGCTTGAATACCCGGCAGGCGCGATGGCCGCCCGGTCAGCAACAACACGTCACAGGGATAGTGCGCGACTACTTCGCACAGGGCTCCGAGGACTTTGGTGATGTTGATCTGGTCGTTGAGGAACGCGGCATGGAGCTTTTGCAGGTCGAAGCTGATGGGCGTCGCGTACAAGTCGAACCCGCTCTGGGTGCCGATATCACGGCGCACGGCGCTGTGGACGTATTCCAGTACGTTGTGGCTGATGGCGCTGTCACCCAGCAGTTCGCGGTAGGTGCGGGTATTGAGTTCAACCTGAGTCTGCGGGTCGTAATGCTCGTATTCCTTGAGCAGCGCGAGGGCCAATGGGGTGAACACTTGCAGGTTCAGCTGTTGGCGCAGGATGACGTCTTTGGCGTCGATATTTTCGGCACCGCACAACCTCGACATGAGTGAGTCGGCAGACTTGACCCCGGCCGCCTGCAAGGCCTTTTCAAAGCTTGGCAGGATGAAGTCCTGGATCACGTCCAGCACGATATCGTCGCCAGCCACTTTGAAACCGTCACGAAAACGCTGCTCCGGCACGATATGCACGTTGCTGCCGGTGCTGGTGTTGCCCGCGCGGTCCAGGCGGTAATCGGTGATCACAAGGTCGGTGGTGCCGCCGCCGATGTCGATGGTCGCCAGGGTGATGCGCTCACGGTCTGACTTGTCCGGACGTGCGAGGGTGGCGAAGAACTCTTCGGGATGCCCGGCAAAGTTTTCGTTGACCTCGGTGTACAGGTACACCAACTGGCCGCACGATGCTTCATCCCACTCCACACGGATACTCGGGATCGGCGTGGTGGGCTTGGTCGCGCCATCTTCGTGGGGGCTGTCTTCGCTGTCGTGCCAACCCAGGCTCTTCCACACCAGGCCGATGGCTTGCAATAGGCGCTCATTGAGAATGCTGCGCTCTGCCTGGGGCATGCCAGGCGGCACGGTCAAGGTGATGCTGTTGAGCTGACGCGGTTTGCGAGTATGGCCCTGACGCGAGCGTTGGGCGGGGCTGTTGATCTGCGAAAGGGCCTGTGCAATGACTTCGGCGAGCATGAACGTCATCAACGAACTGCGCGAGTAGCGCGGCATGAATACGGGCAAACGATCATCTTCGTCGAGGCTGTAGAGCGCCTCGCCGGTTTCGTTGATCAGGTGCGAAAACGGTGCCGCGGTGGCATAGGGTTCGTTGTCGGTCTTGACGTAAGCGGCATTGAAGCGCCAGCCGTGACCGTAAGGGTTTTCATCCCACAGGTAGCGCTTGGGGCTCGACAGCCCAGTGGACCCTTCGGTGCCGCGACGACGGCTGGCAAGGCGCCCGGCTTCACTGCCGACCCTGGCGATAGTCGCCCACTGGAACGCGTCGTGACGGCCACTTTTGACCGAGCAGTGGTCTTTGCCGAAATACGCCTGGGCAAATTCGACACGACTCTCAAAGGGCTCGTTGTAGGTATGTTCCGGGGTGATCAGGTCGCGCAGTTCGAGCACATAGTTTTGCTTGAGCCCGGAACCGGCCTGGCCGTGGTTTTCGATCAGGATGCCACAGGTGCGCGAGTTGCCGACGTCCAGCACCAGGTCTACCAGGATCGGCTTGACCAGACCATCGGGGTCATTGGCGATCACTTTGACTTCCGGGATCTCTACCTTGGCCTTGAGGTTGCTTTGCTGCGATGCAGACGGTTTCGCAAGCAGACTCAGCACGTTGAGGTAGTGGGCCAGGTGATGATGGGCGCGCACATCGGCGTCCAACTCATCGCGCGTGCGCTGCATGTTGCCTTCGTTGAACAGCTCCTGCAGCCATTCGTTGACCCACGGCAGGGCAAGGAACTCCTGCACCTCGGCCGGGTTGACCGCCAGTTTGAAGGCCACTCCGGAGCTGACGTCCTCCTCGTTCGGCGCGAGGTAGGCTGTACCGCTGCGCTTGTGCATGATGCGGCTGTCGAACGCCAGGGTCAGACGGTGCGTGTTGCCGTCGATGTCCGGGGTGGGCAGCTTGACCAGACGCAAGCGTGACCAGTTGACCGGGCCGTTATCGAAACGATACGGCGGCATGAAACGGAAGAACGGGATTGGCAGCCAAATGCCATCCAGCAGATCGAGGCTGCTTTTCATGTCCAGGCTGAACACCGGTTTGGCTTTTTCGATCTTTCCAGGTGCCGGTTCGTAGAAGTAGAAGTCTTTCTCTTCGTTGTACAGCAGGCGGCAGATACCCAGGTTCATAGGGGCGAACTCGCCGGCCGGTTCCTTGCGGGGATCCAGGCGCAGAGCGAAATCCATGAACTGGATACCGGTATCACTGACAAGAGTGACGGTGTCTTCGAATTGCGTGACTTCAGGCAGCATTGGTAGGTCTTCCAGTCTTATTCGCCCATCTGGCGCATGGACATTGGGAATTTTTCAGTTCCATAACCGCCGGTGCAGTCCGCGATACTGGTCGCGCCTTGTCGACAATCGACCTTTGGCATGTCGTAGTGACTTCCGTCGCCGCAGACTGCCTGGCCCTGGCTGTCGATCGACAGGCTGCCGCCTTTCATCGCCGCCGAAACCGGCCCGGTGCAGTTGACGCCGTTGGCGCGGTGCACGGTGACTTCGCCTTTGCCGTTGTTGAACTTGTATTCCAGGCGCAGTGGCTTGCCGGTCTTGCGGTCCTGAATGCCGGCACCGGCGCGATACTGGCCATTGAGAAAGTCGGCCGTACCGTCGGGTGCTGCTGGCGGAATGCTAAGCCCGGCACTGGAAGGCTGGGAAGTGACAGGGGCTGGCGCTGTTGCAGGGGGCGTCTGAGGCTCGACGGCAGTTTCAGGGGCTTCTTGGGCCGCTGGCGTGGGTGATTCGGCCTGCGGTTGCTGCGCGTCCTGCTCCGCACTGGCTGCCGGGGCCTCGATAGAGCCACCATTGACGGGCACGCCGCCGCCGACAGTTGTGGCACCGGTACTGCTGGTGCCAGTGACAACGGGTATCTGGCCCCTGACTTCTGTTGTTTGAGGCTCAGTCGAGGTGATACCCGCAAGTGGCAGCGCTATACCGGGAACGCACCCGCGCAGGCCGAGCAGCAGCCATAAAAGAAGCAGCAGCAACGGCAGCAGCAAGAGCCACCACCAGCGACGCCACCAGGGACGCGCGATGACCGGCGGCAGCGGAGCTGCGACGACCGGCTCGTCCGGCGGCAGTTGGAAGACCAGCGGCGCCGCTGGCTTGGGGTAAAGGCATGTCAGCGGGTCGCGATTGGCGTCGGCATTTGCATGCTCGAACCCCCAAAAGGTCAGTACGGGTTTGCCTTGAACCAGGTACACGAAATTTTCGTCAGGGAAATGGATGACGCGCTTGAGCAGCTTGCCGAACACTGCTTTATCGCCGGTGTGTGCGTCGCCCTCGGAGCCGATAAAACGCTGGCTGAGTTCCTGGAGGGAGGTTTTCAGCCTTTCGAGCTGTTCGCGTGCGGGCGCACGCTCTTGCTCTGTCGCGCTACTCCAGGGAATGACGTCGCCGTCGATATCGCTGTACCAGTCAATCTGATTGCCGAGTTCATCGCTCTGCGGCACGGCCAGGTGCTTGACCAGTTCCGGATCTTTACGGCGAATTGCTTCGCGCAACTGCAGGGCTGCGCGATATACCGGTTGACCGGTTTCGCCCAGGGCAGTGAAAGACCCGCTTTTACCGCTGCGTAATAATGCCCCGCGCATCCAGACTCCATATGCTCATTCGCGCACAATGACAGGCGTGATGCCTGTAACCGCTCCCTGATTTAGATGGCGACCTTAATGTCAATTTGATGCCGCCGTCAATCTGGCAATTATTCGGTGCGATAGCTGGTTTTGCGCAGAGGTGTGAAGGTCTATATAGAAGGGCTCGCCGCGCGATATTGCAGGGCCTCTGCCAAGTGTTCGCGGCGGATTGCACTGACCTGCTCCAGGTCCGCCAGAGTACGGGCGACTTTGAGCAGCCGATGCGCCGCACGCAGGGACAACGTCAGCCGTTCGCAGGCCGTCTCCAGCCAGCGCTCGTCGACCTTTGCCAGCGTGCAATGCTCGCGCAATCCCGGCAGGTCCAGAAAGGCATTTGCACACCCCTGGCGTTGCTGTTGACGCTCACGGGCCTCGGCTACTCGCGCCGAGGCGGTGGCTGTTGTGTCACCGCCGTGTTGAATGGGGTTGAGCGCTGTGGTCTCCCGTGCCACGGTCAGGTGCAGGTCGATCCGGTCCAGCAACGGTCCGGAGAGCTTGTTGCGATAGCGCTGAACCTGTTCCGGCGTACAGCGACAGCGACCACTGGGCTCACCCATATACCCGCAGGGGCACGGGTTCATCGCCGCCACCAGTTGAAAGCGCGCCGGGAAGCTCACGCGGTCGCGGGCACGGGAGATCACGATGTGTCCCGACTCCAAAGGTTCGCGCAGCACCTCCAGCACCTTGCGATCAAACTCCGGCAATTCATCGAGGAACAGCACGCCATGGTGCGCCAGGGTGATTTCACCCGGTTGCGGTTTTGACCCACCGCCCACCAGCGCCGGGCCGGATGCAGAGTGATGGGGTTGGCGAAACGGCCGATTGGGCCAGTGGCTCAAGGGCGCCAGGCTGACGACCGATTGAATCGCCGCGACTTCCAGCGCCTCCTGCTCACTCAGCGGGGGTAACAGACCGGGCAGGCGACTGGCGAGCAAGGTCTTGCCGGTGCCGGGCGGGCCGCTGAGCAGCAGGTTATGCGCGCCCGCCGCCGCGATCAGCAAGGCGCGCTTGGCCGAGAGCTGGCCCTGCACTTCGCTCAGGTCAGGATACGGCGTGTTCAGGTACTGCAAGCCGTCTGACTTGTAGGGCTCAATCGGCACATGCCCATTCAGGTGCGCGACCACCTGCAGCAGGTGATCCACCGCTATGACCTTCAACCCCGACGCCAGGCAGGCCTCCTCGGCATTCGCCCGCGGCACTATCAAGGTGCGCCCGGCCTTGCGCGCAGCCAGCGCCGCCGGCAGCACGCCTTTGACGGCGCGCACCTCGCCGGACAACGCCAATTCCCCGAGGCACTCCACGTCATCGAGCATCAACGTCGGCACCTGCACACTGGCCGCCAGAATGCCCAGCGCAATCGCTAAATCAAAACGCCCGCCGTCCTTGGGCAGGTCGGCGGGCGCGAGGTTGAGGGTGATGCGGCGCGACGGGTATTGCAGGGCCGAATTGAGAATGGCGCTGCGTACGCGGTCCTTGCTTTCCTTGACGGCGGTTTCGGGCAACCCCACCAGCGTCAGGGACGGCAAACCATTGGCCATATGCACCTCGACGGTGACGGCGGGCGCTTCGACGCCAACCTGGGCGCGGCTGTGGACGATGGCGAGGGACATGCTCGTTCCTTGAAATGGAGGGCCGCTTTGTGCGGGTTTTTCAAGGGTAGACGAGACTGGACAGAGCGAGGCGAGGAGGTTTTACAGAACGTATCCGGTGCACGACACAGGATAAATGTGGGAGGGGGCTGGCTCCCGATGGCAGTGTGTCAGGCGTCTATGGGGTGTATGACACGCCGATATCGGGAGCAAGCCCCCTCCCACAATTTTCGCGGTTATTCAGCGGCAGTGGGTGTCAGCCGCGCCTCCAGCTCCGCCACCTTCGCCTCCAGGCTCTCCAACCGCGCACGCGTGCGGGCCAATACCACCATCTGGCTGTCAAATTCTTCGCGGCTTACCAGGTCGAGTTTGCTGAAGCCACTTTGCAGCAATGCCTTGAACTGGCTTTCGATTTCATTGCGGGGCAGCGGGGTGTCGCCGCTGAACAGGCGAGAGGCGTGGCCGCTCAGGGCGTCGAGGAAGTCTTTGGGCGCGAGCATGGGAAATATTCCGGAATAACTGTTGGCCGGCAGTGTATCACGCAGCGTCTATAGTCTTTTTCAAACGCGCAGACGCACGCTTTTCGCGCATCGCGCCGGGCGGCTGCGCACTGTTTTTGTGCGCATTGCGACCGCCAGGCTCACGTGCGTTGCGGCATAAACGGGCAAATGGCTGATTTAAGTGGTTTTTACGGAGCTGGCAAGGTTTCTGCTTAGTCGATCATGACCCATGCACTGATGCAGTCGTTGTGACGAATGCAGTGCGCCGATGGATCAGGGGTACAGGTTTCGTCACCAGTGGTTTGCTTGCGTTGCAACGGTGAATGCCGAGGCAACGATGCGTTACAAAGCCAGGCACTGCGCTTAGACTTGAGTCGGGTTTGTTTTCCTGGGGCAAGTCCACCAATTCGGGAGAGAGTTTTCATGAAGCTAGTCACTGCCATCATCAAGCCGTTCAAGTTGGACGATGTCCGCGAGTCATTGTCCGAGATCGGCGTGCAGGGCATTACCGTTACTGAGGTCAAAGGCTTCGGTCGGCAGAAGGGTCACACCGAGCTGTATCGCGGCGCGGAATACGTGGTGGATTTCCTGCCGAAGGTGAAGATTGATGTCGCCATTGACGACAAGGATCTTGACCGGGTTATCGAAGCGATAACCAAGGCCGCCAACACCGGCAAGATCGGTGACGGCAAGATCTTCGTGGTCAATCTGGAACAGGCTATTCGCATCCGTACCGGCGAAACCGATACCGACGCAATCTAAGCCGCCAAACCCCAACGCCCCAGGAGAAAACAATATGACTCTGCGTAAACTCGCAGGGCTCGGAGCCCTGTTGTCCATCGTAATGCCAAGCCTGGCCATGGCGGCAGACGAAGTGGCGGCTCCAGTCCTCAACTCCGGCGACACCGCCTGGATGCTGACCGCCACCGCCCTGGTGCTGTTCATGACCATCCCGGGCCTTGCGCTGTTCTACGGCGGCATGGTCCGCTCCAAAAATATTCTGTCGGTGATGATGCAGTGCTTTGCCATCACTGGCCTGATCAGCATCCTGTGGGTCGTCTACGGCTACAGCATCGCGTTCGATACCACCGGTATGGAACAGGGCGTGGTCAACTTCAACTCCTTCTTCGGCGGCATGGGCAAGGCGTTCCTGGCGGGCGTGACCCCGGCCAGCATCACCGGGCCTGCGGCGCTGTTCCCCGAAGCAGTGTTCATCACCTTCCAGATGACCTTCGCCATCATCACCCCGGCGCTGATCGTCGGTGCATTCGCCGAGCGCATGAAATTCTCCGCGATGCTGATCTTCATGGCCATCTGGTTCACCCTGGTCTATGCGCCGATTGCGCACATGGTCTGGAGTGGTAATGGCGGCCTGCTGTGGGACTGGGGCGTGCTGGACTTCGCCGGCGGCACCGTGGTGCACATCAACGCCGGTGTGGCTGGCCTGGTGGCGTGCATCGTGCTCGGCAAGCGTAAAGGTTTCCCGACCACCCCGATGGCTCCGCACAACCTGGGTTACACGCTGGTGGGCGCGGCGATGCTGTGGATCGGCTGGTTCGGTTTCAACGCCGGTTCCGCGGCTGCGGCCAATGGCACCGCTGGCATGGCGATGCTGGTGACCCAGATCGCTACCGCTGCCGCGGCGCTGGGCTGGATGTTCGCCGAGTGGATCGCGCACGGTAAGCCAAGCGCACTGGGTATTGCCTCGGGTGTTGTCGCCGGTCTGGTTGCCGTTACGCCGGCTGCCGGTACCGTGGGCCCGATGGGCGCGCTGATCATCGGCCTGGCGGCCGGTGTCATCTGCTTCTTCTGCGCCACCACGCTCAAGCGCAAACTGGGCTACGACGACTCCCTGGACGCCTTCGGCGTGCACGGTATCGGCGGTATCGTTGGTGCGATCCTCACCGGTGTATTCGCAGCCCCTGCATTGGGCGGCTTCGGCACTGTGACCGACATCGCTGCACAGGTCTGGATTCAGTGCAAAGGCGTCGGTTTCACGGTGATCTACACAGCCATTGTGACCTTCGTCATCCTCAAGGTACTCGACATGGTCATGGGCCTGCGGGTTACCGAAGAAGAAGAGGCGGTGGGCCTTGACCTGGCGCAACACAACGAGCGTGGTTACAACTTGTAAGCATGCGAAAAAAACTGCCCGGCTTGCCGGGCATTTTTTTGTCTGGCGTTTGTCAGTCATAACATGCTGTACCGGTTTTTGCGCCGAGTTTGTAATGGGGCGCACTCGGTGCTTTCAAGGGTGCGAAAGTCTTACAGGCATGTAGGCGTATTCGGCACTTTGTTTTTTCCCAGAGCGCGCTAGAATGCGCGCCGATGGGCGGAGAACTGTATGTGGCAACAGACCCTGATTACCCTGCGGGCCAAGCCTCGGGGCTTTCACCTGGTGACCGACGAGCTGCTTGCCGGCTTGCCTGAGCTGAAGTCGTGTCGCGTGGGCCTGTTGCATCTGTGGCTGCAGCACACCTCGGCCTCGTTGACGGTCAACGAGAATGCCGACCCGGCGGTACGTCGTGACTTCGAACGGTTTTTCAACTCGCTGGTGCCGCAAGGTCGTTCCGGGTTCGAACACAATGACGAAGGACCGGATGATCTGCCTGCGCACTTCAAGGCCAGTCTGCTGGGCTGCCAGTTGAGTCTGCCGGTAAGCGCCGGCCGCTTGGCGATGGGGACCTGGCAAGGTGTTTATCTGGGCGAGCACCGTGATCAAGGCGGTGCTCGAAAAGTCCTCGCCACGTTGTACGGTGACGAGGCGTAAGCCACTGGTTATCCGGTGGATGTGATTTTTTTCCGGCGACCTCGACAGAGGATAAAGCTGGGCTATAACTAATCTGCTTTTCGCAAGTCATGAGGTAGAACATGAGCGACGATGATCTGGAACAAGACGACCTCGAAGTAGGTGATGAAGACGACACCGAAGAAGGTCTTGAGGCAGCGGCTGAAGACGTTGCCGACGAGGCCGATGATGGCGGTGGCGATGATGCGGCGCCCAAGGCCAAAGGCAAAGCCAAGGCTGCCGTGTCGGTAGACGAGTTGCCGAGCGTTGAAGCCAAGAACAAAGAGCGCGATGCCCTGGCCCGTGCGATGGAAGAGTTCCTCGCCAAAGGCGGCAAAGTGGTCGAGGTCGAGCCCAATGTCGTAGCGGATCCGCCGAAAAAACCGGATAACAAGTACGGCAGCCGACCTATCTGAGGTCAGCTACCTGCCTGTAGGAAAAAGCCCGCCGTCGCTGCGGGCTTTTTCATGCCTGATACAAATTTATAAATCAACACAAGGCAATGTGGGAGGGGGCTTGCTCCCGATAGCAGTGGGTCAGCCAACAGGTGTATGGGCTGACAGCCCGCTATCGGGAGCAAGCCCCCTCCCACAATTGATACTCAGTGTTGCAGCAAGCGCGTCACTTCCAGCCTGTGAGCAACCCCGGCAACTCCGTCAGGCTGCGAATCTCGGCATCCGGGTGCTTGTCCGCCTCCCACGCCTTGCCCGTCGGGTTGAACCACACCGCACGCAACCCGGCCTGCTGCGCGCCGGCAATATCATCCCCGGGATGATCGCCCACATGCACCGCCTCACTGGCCGCCACGCCGCCACGTTGCAGCGCCTCCTCAAACAATCGCGAGTCCGGCTTGGCGATGCCGATGTCTTCGGCGCGCAGCGCAAAGTGAAAATAATCCGCCAGGCCCACACGCTGCACGTCGGCGTTGCCGTTGGTGATTACGCCGAGCAGGAAGTGCTGGCGCAGTGCCTTGAGCATGGGCTCGGCGTCGGGGAACACGGTGAGCTGATGCCGTGCGTGGATGAACGCCTCGTAGCAGATGTCGGCCATTTGCGTGGCTTCAGGCTGTGGGTAGCCCGCTTCCTCGAAGGCCAGCATCAGCACGCGGTGGCGCAGCACGCTGATACGGTGTTTGAGCTCCGGATGGCGCTGCAGCACTTGCTGGCGCAGGCTGGCGAAATGCTCCAGGGGCAGGTCGCCGACTTTGGATGCATTGAGCGCCAGCCATTCGCGCATCGATGCTTCGGCGCTGATGATGACGGGTACGTTGTCCCAGAGCGTGTCGTCCAGGTCGAAGGTGATCAGCTTGATACTCATGAGTCGCCGCCCTTGATGCGTTTGGCCCGTGGATGGGCGCTGTCGTACACCGTTGCCAGGTGCTGGAAGTCCAGGTGGGTGTAGATCTGCGTGGTCTTGATGTCGGCGTGGCCGAGCAGTTCCTGGACCGCGCGCAGGTCCTGGGAGGATTCGAGCAGATGGCTGGCAAAAGAGTGCCGCAGCATGTGCGGGTGCAGGTTCTGCCCCAGCTCACGCTCGCCCGCCGCCTTGACCCGCACCTGGATGGCTCGCGGCCCCAGTCGCCGGCCTTGCTGGCTGATGAATACTGCGTCGTCCACCGGATTGGCCAGTGCCCGCAACGGCAACCACAGTTGCAGGGCCTCGCGGGCCTTTCTACCGACCGGCAGGACGCGGGTCTTGCTGCCTTTGCCCAGCACCTGCACCAGACCATCCGCGAGGTCCAGTTGGTCGAGGTTCAGGCCGGTCAGCTCCGAGAGGCGCAGCCCCGAGGAGTAGAAGAGCTCCAGAATCGCCTGATCGCGATGGGCGAGGAAATCATCCTCCACCGCGCCATCGAGCAATTGCAGGGCGCGGTCCGTGTCGAGGGTCTTGGGCAGGCGCCGTTCGCCCTTGGGCGGCGACAGGCCATTGGCCGGATCGTGGTCGCACAAGCCTTCGCGGTTCAGGAAATGGTAAAGGCCGCGCACCGCCGACAGCAGGCGCGACAGGCTGCGCGACGACTGGCCTTGCTGGTGCAGCCTGGCGATCAGGCTGCGCAGTGCCTGGATGTCCAGGGCCTTCCAGCTGGTGACGTGCTGCTTTTCGCACCAGGCCAGCACCTTGTTCAAGTCGCGCCGGTAGGCTTCCAGGGTGTGCGGCGACACCTGGCGCTCGTTGCGCAGGTGCGCGCAATAAGCGTCCAGTTGCCCTTGCATGGCTAGCGCACCGCGCGCAGGGCGGTGGTGTAGCGCGGCAACACGCGGCCCAGCACTTCGGCGATGTAGGTCAGAAACAGCGTGCCTACCGAACTTTTGTAGTGCTGCGGGTCACGACTGGCGATGGCCAGTACGCCGTGCAGACCCTGGTGACTAAGGGCGACCACGGCGGTGGAGCCGATCTGCTTGCGCTGTTCGGCACCGAACAGAAAGTCCAGCTCGTGTTCACGCAAGGTGCCGCTGATGCTCTTGCCTTCGGACAACAGGCCGCCGATGGCGGTCTGTGCGTCGCTGCCACTGACCCAGCGCCCTACCGGCATCGGGTTTTCGCTGAACAGGATCAGGCTGACAAAAGGCACCTGGAAGTCCTCACGCAGGCTGTCCTCGACGGCCATTACCGTTTCTTCCAGGCTGGCGGCGTCCATCAGGGTCAGGATCAGGCGACGGGTCTTGTCGAACAGGCGATCATTATCACGAGCCACGTCCATCAGGTGCGAGAGCCGATGGCGCATTTCGATGTTGCGCTCGCGCAGGATCTTCATCTGCCGCTCCACCAGCGACACGGTATCGCCGCGCTGGTGCGGAATACGAAGGGCCGGCAGCAGCTCTTCGTGTTCGACGAAGAAGTCCGGATTAGCCTCAAGGTACGCCGCTACTGCAGCGGCCTCCAGACTTTCGCTCGGGGTAGCGTGTGCGGGTACTCGAGGTTTATCGGTCATTGGCTTGGCTCACTCATAGACGGACCTGTCCTTCGTAGACGCGCGAGGCCGGCCCGGTCATCAGTACCGGGTGGCCCGGGCCTGCCCATTCGATGGACAGGCGTCCACCGGGCAGGTCGATCAGCAGCGGCGAATCCATCCAGCCCTGGCTGATCGCGGCCACGGCGGCGGCGCAGGCACCGGTGCCGCAGGCCTGTGTTTCGCCGACGCCGCGTTCCCACACACGCAGTCGCGCGCGGGAGCGGTCGATCACCTGCATGAAGCCCACGTTCACCCGCGCCGGAAAGCGCGGATGATGCTCGATCTTCGGCCCCAGTTCATGCACCGGCGCGTTGTTGATGTCATTGACCCGCAGCACCGCATGGGGATTGCCCATGGACACGGCGGCGATCTCGACGCTGTTGCCGTCCACGTCCAACGGGTAGCTTGCGGCCTGTGCGTCGGCCTGGAACGGGATGTCCGCCGGCACCAGGCGCGGCGCGCCCATGTTGACGCTGATCTGGCCGTCATTGCGGATATCCAGCTCGATCACGCCGCCCTTGGTCTCGACGCGGATCTGGCGCTTGGCGGTCAGGCGCTTGTCCAGCACAAAGCGCGCGAAGCAGCGGGCGCCGTTGCCGCACTGTTCCACTTCGGTGCCGTCGGCGTTGAAGATCCGGTAGCGGAAATCCACCTCCGGATTGCTCGGCGCCTCGACGATCAGCAACTGGTCGAAACCAATGCCGGTGTGCCGGTCGCCCCATTGTTTGGCGTGCTTGGGCAGGATGTGCGCGTGCTGGCTGACCAGGTCGAGGACCATGAAATCGTTACCCAGCCCGTGCATCTTGGTAAAACGCAGCAGCATGGCTTACTCCGGCAGCAGGCTTTCGCCAGCATACAACTCGGCTACCGTCTCGCGGCGACGCACTTCAAATGCTTGATCACCGTCCACCAGCACCTCGGCGGTACGCCCGCGCGTGTTGTAGTTGGAACTCATGACAAACCCATAGGCGCCGGCCGAATGAATGGCCAGCAGATCGCCTTCGGCGAGCGCCAGTTGACGATCCTTGGCCAGGAAGTCGCCGGTCTCGCAGATCGGCCCGACGATATCGTAGGCGCGCGCTTCGCTGTCGCGAGGGGCCACGGCGGTGACATTCATCCATGCCTGGTACAGCGCCGGGCGGATCAGGTCGTTCATCGCCGCATCGACGATGGCGAAATCCTTGTGTTCGGTGTGCTTGAGGTACTCGACCTGAGTCAGCAGCACGCCGGCATTGGCGACGATGTAGCGGCCTGGCTCGAACAACAGCGCCAGGTCGCGGCCTTCGATACGCTCGCGCACAGCCTGGATGTAGTCGGCGATCAGCGGCGGCTCTTCGTCGCGATAACGCACCCCCACACCGCCACCGAGGTCGATATGGCGCAGGTAGATGCCGCAGTCGCCGAGGCGGTCGACCAGCGCCAGCAGGCGGTCGAGGGCATCGAGGAACGGTGGCAGGCTGGTCAGTTGCGAGCCGATGTGGCAGTCGACGCCCAGCACGTCCAGGTTCGGCAGTTGGGCGGCGCGGATGTACACGTCTTCGGCGTCGGCAATGGCGATGCCGAACTTGTTCTCTTTGAGACCGGTGGAAATGTACGGGTGGGTGCCGGCGTCGACGTCCGGGTTGACGCGCAGCGAGATCGGCGCGCGAACGCCCAGCTCGGCGGCCACCACCTGCAGGCGCTCCAGCTCGTCGGTGGATTCGACGTTGAAGCAGTGCACGCCTACTTCCAGGGCGCGGCGCATGTCGTCGCGGCTCTTGCCGACACCGGAGAACACAATCTTGTCAGCCTGGCCGCCGGCGGCGAGCACGCGCTCCAGCTCGCCACGGGACACGATGTCGAAACCGGCGCCCAGACGCGCCAGGACATTGAGTACGCCCAGGTTGGAGTTGGCCTTGACTGCGTAGCACACCAGGTGCGGCACGCCGTTCAGCGGGTCGGTGAAGGAGCGGTACTGCGCCTCGATGTGCGCACGCGAGTACACGTAGGTCGGGGTGCCAAAGCGCTCGGCAATTGCCGACAACGCCACGCCTTCCGCGAACAGTTCACCGTCCCGGTAGTTAAAAGCGTCCATGGTGTTCCCTTAGTAAGTGTCGTGCTTGTGCGCTTTTGAAGGCTTCTGCGACGATTGCGCCTGTTCGTTGGGGTCTTTGCTGTCATCGGGCAGGTACAGTGGGCCTTTTTGTCCACAAGCACTAACGAGGCAAGCGACCGCGACGAGCGCAGCAAGGGAAGAGATCAGGCGCTTCATGGCGAAATCCTTGAATATGCATTAATTGCGCCCGAGTATACCGACCACCCGGCAGCTTGCCTATGCGCCGAAATACCCGTCCGGCGGGGGTTTGCCGACTTGTTCGGGAATAGAGCTACGCTGGCCGGTGATAATTCGTACCGTCATCGGTAATGAAATCGGTATCCGTTGCATTCACGCAGGCGCCTCCGTATCGTGCGGCGCTTGAGCAGAACCCGACACTTTTGAGGTTGCCACAATGAGTTTGACCGAAGCCCGTTTTCACGATCTGGTGGATTCTACCCAGCAGGCGCTGGAGGATATTTTCGACGACAGCGGCCTGGACGTGGACCTGGAAAACTCGGCCGGCGTGTTGACGGTCAAGTTCGAGAACGGCACTCAGTTGATCTTCAGCCGGCAGGAACCGTTGCGGCAGTTGTGGCTGGCGGCACGTTCCGGTGGTTTTCACTTCGACTACAACGAAGAAGACAACAACTGGCAGTGCGATACCAGCGATGAGCTGCTCAGCGAGATGCTGACCCGTCTGGTTCTGGAACAATCCGGCGCCGAGCTGGATTTCGACGAGATTTGACCGTGAGCCAGCCTGCCCCCACGCGTCCGCCCAAGCCGCTGTTCAGTAATGTGAGCCCGGCGGTGCCGTCACCTTGTATCAGTTTGTGTCGCCTGGACGATGAGAAAGTCTGCCGTGGCTGCTTCCGTCACGTGGAAGACATCCGCGAATGGCGCTCCGCCGACGATGCCCGGCGGCGCACTATCTGTGCCGAGGCCGAGCAGCGCCGGGCACTCGCCTGAGGTCGTCTTGTTTATTTGTGACGCTGTGGTAGTGTCCGACTACGCCTCAACCCATCGAGGCCCGTGAGAACCCCGCCTTTCCTGGCGGGGTTTTGCTTTTTTGTGCAGAAAAAAGGAGTCTGCCTGAATCATGACCACCGCACCGTCCATCATCCTCACCCGTCTTGACGTGCAGCGTCTGGAGCAACTGATCGACCGCCTGGGCGACGAGTTTCCCGGTGTCGAAGCGTTGCAAGCCGAACTCGACCGCGCCGACGTGGTTGGCCACGATGAAGTGCCTGCGGGTGTCGTGACCATGAACTCCAGCGTGCATTGCCGCGAGCAAGGCAGCGGCAAGGACTACCACCTGACCCTGGTGTACCCAAAGCACGCGAATGCCGACGAAGGCAAGGTTTCGATCCTGGCGCCGGTCGGCAGCGCGCTGCTCGGCCTGCAGGTTGGCCAGCACATCGACTGGCCGGCGCCCGGCGGCAAGACTCTCAAGCTGGAGTTGCTCAGCGTCGAAGGCCAGCCAAAGGACGGCGGCGCCTTTCCGCTTTAAATCTGGCTGAGTGCCTCGTTCAGCGACACTTCCAGTTCGGCCTTGTAGCGCAGGTACAGGTTGCTCGGACTTTGCACATCACCGAGCAGGCCGGACAGGTCGAGGTCGGTGATGTAGCAGCGGTAGCGCTCGGTTTCCCGGCGTTGCCCGACGATTTCCCGGGCGACCACGGTGAACAGCTGGTCGCCGAATTCCAGTTCGCAAAACTCCCGCTGATTGCAGTACAGGGTAATGCCCACCTGGCCTGGCGCCGCCCTGGCGATGATTGCCTGCACCTCATAAAAGGGCGTGTTGGCCGGCGTCGAAGGCGCCGGACGCGGCTCGACCCCGCGCGCGCGGGTGCTGCCCGAAGGCAGCAGTTGGTAATACAGGACGTGGACTGCGCCCTGCGGTTGCTGTGGGTCAAGCGGCGATAACGCGTCACGCCGATAGATGATCGATTGCAGAAAACGCTGCAACGGCGCCAGCAGGCTCTGCTCGTCGTGAAACGGCAAGCGCTGTTGCCAGAGCGCATTGAACTCATCCAGCACATACAGCTCGGCGAAGCCTTCATTGACCCGGTAGAACACCTGCACGCAATCGGCCAGGCCCATCGGCAGCAACAGCGCCAGGTCGTGACCTTCCAGGGCCATGGCATCCAGGTGCCAGGGACTGTAACTGGCCAGTTCTTCGCCGAGGTAGGCGATCAGTGCTTGCTGAGTCGGCAGCGACACATGGTTGGCCTGACCCGGCGTCAATTCCATTACGTGATAGTGCTGTTGTACCTGCAGCAGGTAACGGTGGTTGGATTGCCCCAGCATCAAGTGTTGCGCGGTGTCGAAAATCTCCTCCACGCGCTGGGCAATGAACGGCGCACGGTTGTGGCAGAAGCAGCGCACGCGCAGGCGCGGCAGATGGTCGAGAGGCAACTGGTTGAGGTAGTCGCGCAGGCAATCGAGTAGCGCGTGGTGCCCGTCGTAACGGCTGACCATCACCTCGTTCCAGCTGTTGAGGGTGACCTGGTCCAGGGTCAGCACCAGGTTGTCGCGCACACCGGCGTAACTCAGGGAGTCGGTGCGCTCGGTGGTCATCAGGATATTCAGGTCGCGGTGGTGCTTGAGCGGATCGACGCCGACGTTGATCAGCAGCAACACCTCGTCGGGCACCGCCGAGCGCAGCAGGCGGGTTTCATCGACGCTGGGCAAGGGCAGGGGGAGGGTTTGCTGCAGGCTGCCCAGCAGGTTGAACAGTTCGAACTCGGTCATGTCGCTGGTCCCCGGGTGCAGGGCCAGGCGTGTGCTGCTGTCGATCACGCCGTTGCGGTGGCACCAGGTGAGCATTTCGAGCAGGTCACGGCTGCGCTTGATCGGTGCAAAGTGCTCCCACTCCAAGGCGGTGAGGCTGCCGTTGTACAGGCCCCAGTGGTGCTGGTCGGGCTCCTTGCGGTTAGGCGACTGCACCAGCGTCAGCGTGTCTTCGGCCAGGTCCGGGGCAATGCCGGGGTTGATGAATTCGACCTTGCCGGCCTTGCGCTCGAACGCTGCGTACAAGCGCCGGCCCAGTACATTGAGGTCGCGCCTGTTGATCAGGCTGACGGTCTGTTCGGTGCGGGCGAACTGGGTCAGGAACCGGTAACTGTAATTGAGCTCGCTGACCAGGGCGCGGCGCTCGGCCGCCACCTGGCGCACTTTCCACTGGCTGCGGCTGTCCAGCAGGGCCAGTTGGCGCGGGTCCCAGCCCCACTCATCGGCCAGGCGTTCGAGCAGCAAACGTTGCCAACTAGCGGTGCGCTGGCCGGCGCTGAGCTTGCAGTTGACCTTCAGGTACAGTGCACGTCGTACCAGCTCCAGGCGCTCGGGTTCGTTGCGCGCGTTGAGGTATTCCTCGATACGGCGGTACACCACGATGTATGGATCCAGCTCATCCAGGTCCATACGGTCGGCGAACACGGCGCGTTTGAAGCGCAGGCTCAGGCAGTCCACGTTCGGGTGTTCGCTGGCGTAGACCTCGGTCAGCAACAGCTTGAGCAGCGACTTGTAGGGTGACTCGATACCTTTGAACAGTTGCCAGAGCCCGGCGCCAATGAATTCGCCCGGGGGAATGCGTGCCAGGTGGCCGAGGTCGAGGGTTTCATCGGCGCGGATAAAACGCTTGGCAATCAGCGTGTGGGTGAACTCGGCATATCGCGATTCTTCGTACACCGGCACCAGCCACCAGATCGGGGTGCGACCGGCCAGCCAGATGGCGGTGCGGTAGAACTCGTCCAGCAGCAGGTAGTGCTGAGTGGTGCCGCAATCGTCGGAACTCAGTTGCGTATCGCGCTCCCCCAGCACAAACCGCGTCGGCTCGATCAGGAAGAAATGCGCCTCGGCGCCCAGGGTCAGCGCCCAGGCTTCCAGCAACTGACATTTTTTACGCAGTTCGGCCAGTTCGATGTCGCCAAGGTCTGCGGCATGACACACCCACACGTCCATGTCGCTCTGGTCCGCCTGGGCCAGAGTGCCCAGGCTGCCCATCAGAAACAGGCCGTGGATCGGCCTGGGCTGGTTGCCGGGGCGCGGCTTGTAGGAGAACGAGCGGGTCAGCCGCTGGGCTTCGGCCAGGGCCTGGGCATCGGGTTCGAAATTCGACAGTCCGGCCGGCGTGCTGCCCGATACGTAGCCGGGCAACAGCGGATGGTTGACGTGGAAAAACAGCGGAAGCAGCGTCAATACGCTGTGCTGGCGCGGCGTCAGCCCTTCGACGGCACGGGCCATGCGACCTTCGTTGAGCGCCATGAAGCGCCCACGCAGTTGGGCCAGCACCTTGCGGTCGATGCCCTCGTCCAGGTCAGGGCGTATTTCATGGGTGCGGGTCATGTCGAACTCGGTGGCTCGCAGAGCCCGACGCGGGCGGCCGTGTAGGAGTCTACAGTCAGATGCGCAGGAGTTTTAGAGGGGAGTGGTGTTTAGTGTCGGAATTTTTCGCTCACCCACAGCAACGCCCGCGGAATCCGCAGGCAGCGGACTCCATGGGCGGTATCAGGTGTCAGGCGGCTTCTTTTTGGGTGGTGCTCAGGATGGTCAGCAGCCCTTGGGCGTGTTCGGCAGCATCGCGACCAAGGCTGGTCAGATAGCCACCATCGGGCTGGGTAATCAGTTCTTTGTCAAACAGGCGCCTGGCGGCGGCAACGGCAGTGGGGGCGGCGGTCTGATGGACTTTCAGGCCTTCCTGGGAGCTGTCCAGGTTGAAGAGTGCAAGGATTTCCAGTTCGGCAACCAACTCAGGGGTATACGACATAAGGACTCCAGACTTTCTAAATTTATTAGAGGCTAGCAGGCCATAAGGTGAACGCACTTTGCCGAACTGTCCAGCGTGTTGCTGCGTGCCGGGCTTATTCCTTTTCCGGTGGCAGCTCAGGCAGTGCCCGCAACGCTGTTTCGTACCAGTGGGTATCGAAGGGGCGGTCTTCGTCGAGCATCGCGTCGATCTCGAACGCCAGCACATGGGCCATCAAATTCAGGATGTCTTCGCGCTCGTAACCCACCAGCGTCAGCTTGTTGAACACAGCTTTGGCAGCCGGCGGGTTGTCGCTTTCGATCTGATTTTCGATTGCTTCGATCAGCGTGTTTTCAGTGAATTCTTCTTCGTCGTTGTCGATGTCGGTTGGCTCGCTCATGGCAGGCTCCTCAAGGAAAGGGCGCCAGTCTACCTCCATTCAGGTGGGTGATGCTGCTGGTCAGGCAGGTCGCGAGGATCTATAACGCTTGCAGCCAACCCCGCACACGGCCTGGAGGCTTTGCGATGCTCAAGCTTTACGGATTTTCGGTCAGCAACTACTACAACATGGTCAAGCTGGCGCTGCTGGAAAAGGGGCTGCCCTTTGAAGAGGTGCCTTTTTATGCCGGACAAACTCAGGAAACCCTGACGATCAGCCCGCGCGGCAAAGTGCCCGTGCTGGAGGTAAAACAGGGTTTCATCAACGAAACCAGTGTGATCCTCGAATACATCGAGCAAACCCAGGAAGGGCCGGCGCTGTTGCCGGGCGACCCCTTCGCGCGGGCCCAGGTGCTGGCGCTGTGCCGGGAAATCGAGCTGTACATCGAGTTGCCCGCCCGCGCGTGTTTCGCCGAGGCATTTTTTGGCCTGTCGGTGCCGGAGGCGATCAAGGAAAAGTCCCGCGCCGAGTTGCTGTTGGGCGTTGGTTCCCTGGGGCGTCACGGCAAGTTTGCGCCGTATGTGGCGGGGGAGAGCTTCACGATTGCCGACCTGTACTTCATGTACAGCTTGAACCTGGCGTGTGGCGTGGGCGAGAAGCTGTTTGGCCTGGATTTGCTGGCTGAGTTGCCGAAGGCGAGGGCGTTGCTCGAGCGTTTGAATGACATGCCGAACGCACGTAAGGTCGAGGCGGACCGGCAGGCGGCGATGCCGGCGTTTCGGGCGATGATTGCGGCGAAAAAGTAAGCCAGTGTGAGAGGGGGCTTGCTCCCGATAGCAGTATGTCAGTCAGCACATGTGTTGGCTGACTCTGCGCTATCGGGAGCAAGTCCACTCCCACCGTTGGAATGCATTCCAGCGGGGGAGCTGCTCGCCTGCAATGGTTTCAGCGGCTGGCGAGCAGCGCCTGGCCGCGCGCGACCGCAGCTTTCACCTGTGCCGGTGCAGTGCCGCCGATGTGATTGCGGGCATTCACCGAGCCTTCCAGGGTCAGTACAGCGAACACGTCCTGCTCGATCTGGTCGCTGAACTGGCGCAGTTCTTCCAGGCTCATTTCTGCCAGGTCCTTGCCGCTGTCCACGCCGTACTTCACCGCATGCCCGACGATTTCGTGGCAGTCGCGGAACGGCAGGCCACGGCGCACCAGGTAGTCGGCCAGGTCTGTCGCGGTGGAGAAACCACGCAAGGCCGCTTCACGCATGATCGCGTGTTTGGGCTTGATCGCCGGGATCATGTCGGCGAACGCGCGCAGCGAGTCGCGCAGGGTGTCGGCGGCGTCGAACAGCGGTTCCTTGTCTTCCTGGTTGTCCTTGTTGTAGGCCAGCGGCTGGCCTTTCATCAGGGTCAGCAGGCCCATCAGCGCGCCGAATACGCGGCCGCTCTTACCGCGAACCAGCTCGGGCACGTCGGGGTTTTTCTTTTGCGGCATGATCGAGCTGCCGGTGCAGAAGCGGTCCGGCAGGTCGATGAACTGGAATTGCGCGCTGGTCCACAGCACCAGCTCTTCGGAGAACCGCGACAGGTGCATCATGGCGATGCTGGCGGCAGCGCAGAATTCGATGGCGAAGTCACGGTCCGACACGCCGTCCAGGGAGTTGCCGCCCACGGCATCAAAGCCCAGGAGTTGCGCGGTGTATTCGCGGTCGATCGGGTACGTGGTGCCGGCCAGTGCGGCGCTGCCCAGGGGCATGCGGTTGGCGCGCTTGCGGCAGTCCACCAGGCGCTCGTAGTCGCGGCTGAGCATTTCGAACCAGGCCAGCAAATGATGGCCGAAAGTCACTGGCTGCGCGGTCTGCAGGTGGGTGAACCCTGGCATGATGGTGTCCGATTCACGCTCGGCCTGCTCCAGCAAACCCTTTTGCAGGCGTGTGATTTCGGCCAGGATCAGGTCGATTTCATCGCGCAGCCACAGGCGGATATCGGTGGCCACCTGGTCGTTACGGCTGCGACCGGTGTGCAGCTTCTTGCCGGTTACGCCGATGCGGTCCGTAAGGCGCGCCTCGATATTCATGTGCACGTCTTCCAGATCGACGCGCCAGTCGAACGTGCCGGCTTCGATCTCACCGCCAATGGTGGTCAGACCGTCGATGATGCTGTCGCGCTCGGCATCGGTCAGCACGCCGACCTTGGCCAGCATCGTAGCGTGGGCGATGGAGCCCATGATGTCGTGGCGGTACAGGCGCTGGTCGAAATTAACGGAGGCGGTGAAGCGGGCGACGAAGGCGTCGACGGGTTCACTGAAGCGGCCGCCCCAGGACTGGTTGGTCTTGTCGGTGCTCATGGATTCGCTCGTGGTCTGCTTGAAAGAGGCGTGGAATGTGGCGCCGATAATAACAGGGTTGCCCTTGGAGGCGCTGCTGCGGGTGATCGGCAATTTATTTGTGCCAGAGGTGGCCAAGCGCCTTGCCGCCGGCCGCGTCCGAGACGAGACTGCAAGCGCGGGCTTATTGATACGATATTTGACGATTGAGCAATATCGTTCTGGCGAGCGTCTACAGTTGGACTGACAGTGTATGAACGCACCAAAGTCGGGTAATGCGGTCAGAGGCTGACTGTCCATTGAAAAAGGGGGTATTCGGATTGTGTATCAGCAAACCCTACGAAGATGCCCGGAGGCAGCAGGTCCTGGGCGCTAATGAACAGGTCCGGGTAAACATGGGTGCCGCTGCCGGGGCACTTTTTGCCGTTCGTACCAGTCTTAGCGTGGATCGCTGTGACGCAAGTCACCGCACCTGTCTACGCTATCCTTGTGCGAGACTCACGCAGGAATCCAGCGCAATATGAATGTCCTGATCGTTGATGACGAACCCCAAGCCCGCGAGCGTCTGAGCCGTCTGGTCAAAGAGCTCGAGGGTTATACAGTCCTGGAACCGAGTGCCACCACCGGCGAAGAGGCGTTGACGCTGATCGACAGCCTCAAGCCCGACGTAGTGCTGCTCGATATTCGCATGCCGGGCCTCGATGGCCTGCAAGTCGCAGCCCGCCTGAGCGAGCGCGAATCCCCGCCGGCGGTGGTGCTGTGTGCGGCAGAGGAAGAATTTTCTGCGCAGACCCTGGAAGACAGCGGTGTGAGCTTTCTGACCAAACCGGTGGCCGGCGAAGGTCTGCTCAAGGCCCTGAAAAAAGCCGAGCGCCCGAACCGCCTGCAACTGGCCGCCCTGACTCAGCCTGCCGCCCAAAGCGGTAACGGGCCGCGCAGCCATATCAGCGCGCGTACCCGCAAAGGCATCGAGCTTATCCCACTGGATCAGGTGGTCTATTTTATTGCTGATCACAAGTACGTGACCTTGCGTCACGAGGCCGGCGAAGTGTTGCTCGACGAGCCGCTCAAGGCGCTTGAGGATGAGTTTGGCGAGCGCTTCGTGCGCATCCATCGCAATGCGCTGGTGGCCCGTGAGCGTATCGAACGTTTGCAGCGCACGCCGCTGGGACACTTTCAGTTATTTCTCAAAGGGCTCAATGGCGATGCGTTGATCGTGAGTCGGCGCCATGTCGCCGGCGTGCGCAAGATGATGCAGCAGCTTTAGCCCCACGGATGGGGTGCTGCCCGTGCTGATTCAAGTCAAGGCGCACTGGCCTGAGCTGTTATTATCTGCCGTATCTACCCAGTACGGATCGTTCAATGTCTCTTCGCGAAATCCGCATCGCCACCCGTAAAAGTGCCTTGGCCTTGTGGCAGGCCGAATACGTCAAGGCTCGTCTTGAGCTGGCCCATCCGGGCCTCAAGGTGAGTCTGGTGCCCATGGTCAGTCGCGGCGACAAGCTGCTCGACTCGCCACTGTCCAAGATTGGCGGCAAGGGTCTGTTCGTCAAGGAACTGGAAACCGCACTGCTGGAAAACCACGCCGACATCGCCGTGCACTCGATGAAAGATGTGCCCATGGACTTCCCTGAAGGCCTGGGCCTTTTTTGTATCTGCGAGCGTGAAGACCCACGTGATGCCTTTGTCTCCAATACTTACGCATCCCTGGATGAGCTGCCCCTTGGCAGCATCGTCGGCACGTCGAGCCTGCGCCGTCAGGCCCAGTTGCTCACGCGTCGTCCGGACCTGCAAATCCGCTTTCTGCGGGGCAACGTCAACACCCGCCTGGCCAAGCTGGATGCCGGTGAATATGACGCGATCATTCTGGCCGCCGCCGGTTTGATCCGCCTGGGCTTCGAAGACCGTATCACCTCGGCGATCAGCGTCGAAGACAGCTTGCCCGCCGGCGGGCAGGGCGCGGTAGGCATCGAATGCCGCACCGTCGACAGTGAAATCCACGCGTTGCTCAAGCCGCTGGATCACCAGGACACCGAGGTGCGGGTCACCGCCGAGCGCGCCCTGAACAAACACCTCAACGGCGGCTGCCAGGTGCCCATTGCCTGCTACGCGGTGCTTGAGGGCGAAAACCTGTGGCTGCGCGGGCTGGTTGGCGACCCGGACGGTGGTTTGCTGCTCACCGCCGAGACGCGCGGGCCACAGCGTGAAGCGACGGCACTGGGCATCCAGGTGGCCGAAGCATTGCTGGAAAAAGGCGCCGGCGCCATTCTGCAAAAAGTTTACGGCGAGGCCGGACCGCAGTGAGCGGCTGGCGGGTGCTGCTGACGCGGCCGGCCGAGGAGTCGACGGCCCTGGCGGCGTCGCTGGCCGACGCCGGTATTTTCAGCAGCAGCCTGCCCTTGCTGGACATCGAACCGTTGCCCGTCACCCCCGAGCAGCAGGCGGTGTTCCGTGACCTGGGCCGCTATTGCGCAGTCATCGTCGTGAGCAAGCCGGCCGCCCGCGCGGCCCTGCAACAGATGCAACCCCATTGGCGGCAAGTGCCGTGGTTCAGCGTGGGGGCCGCGACGGCGCAGGTATTGGCCGATCAGGGCCTCAAGGTTCACTGCCCGCAAACCGGCGATGACAGCGAGGCGTTGCTCGCATTGCCCGCTCTGCAGGAGGCCGTCTCACGTTCCGGTGCAAGGGTGCTGATCCTGCGCGGCGAAGGCGGACGGGAGTTGCTTGCGCAGTGTTTGCGCGCCAGAGGTGCTAGTGTCGACTATCTGGAATTGTATCGGCGTTTTCTTCCGACCTATGATTCGCGGGTGCTGGTACAACGCATCCAGTTGGAACGCTTGAACGGGCTGGTGGTCAGCAGTGGGCAGGGTTTTACACACCTGCAGGCCCTGGCGGGCGCCGATTGGCCGCTGGTGGCACAGTTGCCATTGTTCGTGCCCAGCCCGCGAGTCTGTGAGATGGCGCAGGCTGCCGGCGCAGAAAAAGTTGTGGATTGTCGCGGTGCGAGTGCCGCGGCTTTGTTAGTGGCGTTACGGAGTTATCCCGTTCCCACTCTCTGATACGCAAAGGACGGATACGTGAGCGAAACAGCCTTGCCTAAAGATGAGACTCAGCCCGCGCTCGATGCGCCGGACGAGACACCGGTTACCGCGCCACGCCGTGGTAATGGCCTGGCAATCGTCGCCTTGCTGCTCGGCGCCGCAGGCGTTGCCGTTGGCGGTTGGGGGGTGTGGCAGGTGCGTGCGCTGCAAGCCAGCAGCCAGCAACAGCTGGGCCAGGTGCAGACCCTCGACGACCAGTCCCAGAGCCTCAAGCAGAGCCAGCAGCAACTGGCCGCGCGTCTGGCGCAACTGCCGGCTGCGGATGAACTGGAAGAGCGTCGGCGCCTGGTTGCCCAATTGCAGGGTGACCAGCAGCGACTGAACCAGCGCCTGGAAACCGTGCTGGGCGCCAGCCGCAAGGATTGGCGTCTGGCTGAGGCCGAGCACCTGATCCGCCTGGCGAGCCTGCGCCTGTCTGCCCTGCAGGACATCAACAGTGCCCAGTCGCTGGTCCAGGGTGCCGACGAGATCCTTCGCGAACAGAGCGATCCTGGCGCTTACGCCGCCCGTGAACAATTGGCCAAGAGCCTGGCGGCGCTGCGCAGCACCGAGCAGCCGGACCGCACCGGGTTGTACCTGCAATTGGCGGCCCTGCGTGATCAGGTGGTGCAACTGTCGGCTATCGCGCCGGAGTATTCACTCACCGAGCCCGCGTCCCAGGGGCGCCCTACCGACGATACGCAAAACCGCCTGAGCCAGTGGTGGGAACAGATTTCCCGTTACTTCCGCATCAACTTCAACCCTGACGACACGATTCGCCCATTGCTGGCAGGCCAGGGCCTGAATCAGGTGCGCCTGGCCCTCAGCCTGGCCCTGGAGCAGGCGCAGTGGGCGGCGCTCAATGGCGAATCGGCGGTGTACAGCCGCTCGCTGGGTGAGGCGCGCAGTGTGTTGCAGGACAACTTCAATCAGGACAATCCGCAGAGCAAGGCCATGCTGGCACGTATCGCCGAGCTTGAGCCCAAGGCCGTTTCGGTGGTGACGCCGGACCTCGCCGCGAGCCTGGCTGCTGTGCAGGCCTACCTCGAGCGTCGTCATTTGTCTGCCGATGAGGCCAAGGCGTCGGCAAGCAAGCCGACGACCCAGGAGTAGAGCCGATGAAGCGTTTCTATGTGATCCTGGTGCTGGCGATTGTCATTGCTCTGACTCTGGCTGTGGGCATTTCGAAACACACCGGCTACGTGCTGATTACCTATCCGCACCTGCTGCATTATGAGTCGAGCCTTTGGGCGACGCTGGTCGCGATCTTTGTGATCGGCCTGGTGATCTACCTGCTGCGGGTATTGCTGAGTCTGGTGATGACCTCCGGTGGTGTGGTCAACCCGTGGTCGCGGCGCAATCGCAGCCGTCGCGTGCAGATCGCAATCGAACAAGGCCAGATGGACCTCGCCGAAGGCCGTTGGGCCAGCGCCGAGCGCCATCTGCACCGCGCTGCCGAGGCGGAGCGTCAGCCTTTGCTTTACTACCTCGGCGCCGCCCGCGCCGCCAACGAGCAAGGGCGTTACGAGGAGTGCGACAGCCTGTTGGAGCGCGCGCTGGAGCGTCAGCCCCAGGCCGAACTGGCGGTCGCCTTGAGTCATGCACAGTTGCAGATGGATCGCGGCGATACCGACGGCGCGTTGACCACCCTGCAGGCCATGCATGCACGTCATCCTCATAACGCGCAGGTGCTGCGCCAGTTGCAACGTCTGCATCAGCAGCGTGGCGATTGGTCGTCGGTGATCCGATTGCTGCCCGAGTTGCGCAAGGACAAGGTGCTGCCTGCCGCCGAGCTGGCTGAACTGGAGCGCCGCGCCTGGGGTGAAAATCTCGGTCTGGCCGTACAGCGCGAAGAACAGGGCGAAGCGGGGTTGCAGTCGCTGGAGCGGGCTTGGCAGCAGCTGACATCCGCACAGCGTCAGGAGCCGCAACTGGTACTGGCCTACGCTGAGCAACTGCGCCAATTGGGGGCGGATGCGCAAGCCGAGGAAGCCCTGCGCGGTGCTATCAAGCGCGGCTACGACAGTCACCTGATCCGACTCTACGGTTTGCTGCGCGGCAGCGATCCGGCGCGGCAGCTGAAATTTGCCGAAGGCTGGCTCAAGGACCACCCTGGCGATGCCAGCCTGTTGCTGACTCTGGGCCGCCTGTGCCTGCAGAATAGTCTGTGGGGCAAGGCGCGTGACTACCTGGAAAGCAGCCTGCGGGTGCAGCGCAATCCTGAGGCCTGTGCTGAACTGGCACGCCTGTTGGCTCAATTGGGCGATACCGAGCGCAGCAACCAGTTGTTCCAGGAAGGCCTGGGCTTGTTGGACAGCCGGCTTCTGGCGTCTCCCTTGCCGGTCCCCGCACGGGTTTGAAGTAGGAAAAGTGATGTGGGTTGGCTCGGACGATTCTGAGGGTCAACCCATCAATTACCGCGTAACACCTGGTTCAGGTCGCCGCGTAGTAAATTCCTACCGACAGCTTCTTGAAGTCATCCAGGGTCTGACGGCATATCCCTGTGTTCTCGCGGAATTGTCTGCCCCTGCGCGTATTGAAAGGCGGCAGGACTTTCCTCTACCGTAACGACCTATCTCTTGCGGTACGGATAACAATGTCTTTGGCCCCTTCACGCTCCTTGTTTCTTCTGGCCTTCGTGGCCGGTGCGCTGACGTTGGGTGCGTCTTTTTATCTTGAGTACGGTGCGTTGTTACGGCCTTGTTTCCTGTGCCAGGTGCAACGCATCCTGATTGCCACCTTCGTGCTGATCAATCTTCTCGCCGCCCTCCATAATCCAAAACGTTCGGCCAGCTACTTTTACGGTCTGGCGAGCATGGGCTGCGCATTACTCGGTGCCGTTACGGCCGCGCGCCAAGTGCTGTTGCAGAATGCCGCTCCGGAGCAGACAGGCGACTGCTGGCCGAACCTGCAATACATGATTGAAAACCTGTCGCCATGGCAGGCGCTGCAAATGACGTTCAGGGGCACCGCCGATTGCGTCGAGATCAACTGGACACTGTTTGACCTGAGCCTTCCAGAGTGGAGCCTGTTGTTTTTCGTAGCGATGCTGATACTGGGCATCCTGCAGTTTTCACCGCTGTTGTCCGGTCGCCGAGCGGCCGTTGCGAGGCAATGACTGTGCAAGGCTATTCGTAGGACGGGATTAAACGCTTGTATGAACTTTCTGTCCTGCGTACCTTGAAGCCATAGTCATGCGGGCATAATCTGGCCCGCACGCGTCATTGAAACCGATTGTCAGTTGCAGCTTCGTGCGGCTGGCGCTTCACCGTTGAGTGTTGCGCGGCACAAGGCGAACGCATCCCCTAGGGAAGAGAGATCATCATGTTGGAAAGTTGCCGGAATGCCCAGGAACGCTGGGGTGGGGTGCACAAGCTGATAGACAGCTGGTTGAAGGCACGTCACGAACTGATTCGGTCCTTCGATGCGCTAGGCGCCAAGCCCGAAGCGCTGGCCGAAAACGGCGAATTGCTGCAGGACTTCTGCGGTGTGCTGATGGACTACGTGTCAGCCGGCCATTTCGGCGTCTACGATCAATTGACCAAGGAAGCAGAAGCCTTCGGTGATGAGCGTGGGTTGGAGTTGGCAGATACGCTTTATCCTCGCCTCGACGCGATCACTGAGAAGCTCGTTGCCTTCAACGACCTGTGTGATGCGGGCAAATGTGTTGCTGAAAAATTCAAAGAGTTGGGTGCATTGTTGCATGAGCGTTTCGAACTGGAAGATTGCCTGATCGAAGTGCTGCACAACGCTCACAAGGACGAGGCTGTGACCCAGGCCTGACCCTTGGCGGTACAAAAAACGGTGCGCATGTCGCACCGTTTTTTTTGGCTCAATGACGCGTGCCCAGCAATTCGATCTCAAACACCAGCGGTGTGTAGGACGGGATCAACTCTCCCGCGCCGTCTGCGCCATAGGCCTGCGCCGATGGAATCACCAGGCGCCATTTTGCGCCCACCGGCATCTGCTGCAACGCACTGCGCCAGCCGCTGATCACGCTGTCCAGGCGAAACCACTGCGGTTGCGTGCTCTGATCGAACACCGTGCCGTCCGGCAACCGACCCACGTATTTGACTTGAACCTGATCACTGGCTGCCGGCTTGTTGCCGTTACCCGGCGTCAGCTCCGTGAGCAGGATTCCATCGGCCAATTCGCGCACACCGGGCGCGGCTTTTTCCTTGGCGAGAAAGTGTTGCTCGGCGGCCAGTGCCTTTTCACTTTGGGGCGCCTGTGCATCGGCCTCAGTCTGTGCCTCGTGCTGGGCAAGCAGTTTTTCGATACGCGCGCTGTCCAGCGCCAACGGCTTGCCTTGATAGGCTTGTTTGAGTCCGTCGATCAGGGCCTGGATCTGCAGGTCGGGGACTTCCTGGCGCAGCCGTTCACCAAGACTGGCGCCCAGGCTGTACGCGAGGTCATGCTGGTCTTGGGTAGCCGCGCTGGACGGCGATTGTTCGCTCGCGTCAGCGACGCAAACACTCAAGCCAAGCACAAGAAAAAGGTAACGCGACATGGGCATGCTCCCGCCGAAAGTGCGACGGATTATGCCAGTGTGGAAGGGTAAAAAGTGTCGTGGATTCCGGTCAGGCCGATAAGAATTTTCGCAGGGCGCAACGCAAGTCAATCGATACTGTCAACATGCGCTAGCGGCGGTAAGAGCAGAGGGCTAGTATGAGCCGCACCCACGTCAGTCAGGAGGTAAACCATGTCGGCCAAACAGAAGCCTGTTAATACCCCGTTGCATTTGCTCCAACAACTGTCGGGCAGCCTGCTCGAACATCTGGAAAGCGCTTGTGCCCAGGCCTTGGCCGATGCAGAAAAACTGCTCGCCAAACTGGAAAAACAACGCGGCAAAGCGCAGGAAAAGCTGCACAAATCCCGCACCAAACTGCAAGACGCCGCCACTGCAGGCAAGTCCAAGGCACAAGCCAAGGCCAAAGACGCAGTCAAAGAACTCGAAGACTTGCTGGACGCTCTCAAAGATCGCCAGTCTGAGACCCGCACTTATATTGCCCAACTGAAAAAAGACGCTCAGGAAAGCCTGAAGCTGGCCCAGGGCGTTGGTCGTGTGAAAGAGGCCGTCGCCAAGGCCCTGGGCGCGCGTACGCCAGCCAAAGCGGTCGCGGCAAGCACGGCTAAAAAGCCTGCGAGCAAGGCCGCTGCAGCGAAGGCTCCGGCTAAAGCCGCTGCCAAGCCAGTTGCTAAAACAGCCGCTGCAAAACCAGCTGCCAAGCCAGTTGCTAAAACAGCCGCTGCGAAACCAGCTGCCAAGCCGGTTGCTAAAACAGCTGCTGCAAAACCAGCTGCCAAGCCAGTTGCTAAAACAGCCGCTGCGAAACCAGCTGCCAAGCCGGTTGCTAAAACAGCTGCTGCAAAACCAGCTGCCAAGCCAGTTGCTAAAACAGCCGCTGCGAAACCAGCTGCCAAGCCAGTTGCCAAAACAGCTGCTGCAAAACCGGCCGCCAAGCCAGTTGCCAAAACAGCTGCTGCAAAACCAGCTGCCAAGCCGGTTGCTAAAACAGCTGCTGCAAAACCTGCTGCCAAGCCGGTTGCTAAAACAGCTGCTGCAAAACCAGCTGCCAAGCCGGTTGCTAAAACAGCTACTGCAAAACCAGCTGCCAAGCCAGTTGCTAAAACAGCCGCTGCGAAACCGGCCGCCAAGCCAGTTGCTAAACCAGCTGCTGCAAAACCGGCCGCCAAGCCAGCTGCCAAACCTGCTGCTGCAAAACCAGCACCGGCCAAGCCTGCTGCATCGACCGCTACTTCGACAGCATCCACCGCTCCAACCGCACCGGCCAGCAGCACCTCTGCACCGGCAGCACCAGGCACCACGCCAACCAGCGCTTCCTAAGTGCTGGCAACCACGACGCGCAGTTGCTGGAGCGCGTTGTGGTCAAGGTTGGCGACTTCGGTCGCCAGGCCTTCAAGCCATCCGTAGTGACCCTTCGCCTCATCCTGCGGCCAGCCCTGCGCCAGTTGTTCCAGGCGAGTCAACAGCGCCCGTTCCGCTTCCAGTTCCAGCGCCTTGACCGCCGTGCGTAACGGCTCCAGTTGACCCTCCTGCTGCGCCAATTCACGCCATTGCACGCGTAGCGCTCGCAACGGCTCGACAACCTGTTCGCGCCACGGACGAGCAAGCTGCTGCAACGCCTCCAGACGTTCGGCCTTCGGCGCTACGCCCCGCGCCTCCAGCCAGGCGCCACACAGTAAGAGGCACACATCCGCGCCAGTTTCCTGCAAGCGCAGGCACGCGGCTTCGACGCCGGGACGGGCGTAGGTCGATAGGGCAAAGCTCCACAGGTCAGCGCACATATTCACACCCAAGCCAGCGGCCAACGAAGCTGGTAGACTCCGCCGCCATTATGATCCGACTTCAAAGCCTAACATTACAGCGTGGCCCGCAACGTCTTCTTGAAGATGCCGAGCTGACCCTGCACGCCGGTCACAAAGCCGGCCTGATCGGTGCCAATGGCGCCGGAAAATCCACGTTGTTCGCCTTGTTGCTCGGTGAGCTGACCCCGGATTCCGGAGACTGCCTGCTGCCGGCCGACTGGCGCATCGCCCATATGCGCCAGGAGATCGACACCCTGGACCGCATCGCGATCGACTACGTGCTCGATGGCGACCTGCGTCTGCGTCAGGTGCAACACGACCTCGCCGAGGCCGAGAAAGCCCAGGACGGCGCCGCCCAGGCCCGCCTGCACGCCGAGCTGGACAGCGCCGATGGCTACACCGCCGACGCCCGCGCGCGCAAAATGCTCGCCGGCCTGGGGTTTGCCAACGAACAGATGGACCGTCCGGTCGCCGACTTCTCCGGCGGCTGGCGCATGCGCCTCAACCTGGCCCAGGCGCTGATGTGCCCCTCCGACCTGCTGCTGCTCGATGAGCCGACCAACCACCTGGACCTCGATGCGATCCTGTGGCTGGAAGACTTCCTCAAGAACTACCAGGGCACCTTGCTGCTGATTTCCCACGACCGGGATTTCCTTGACGCCGTGGTCGACAACATCGCCCACGTCGAACAGAAGAAAATCACCCTCTACCGTGGCGGCTACACCGCCTTCGAGCGCGCGCGCGCCGAACGCCTGGCCCAGCAGCAACAGGCGTTCGAGAAACAACAGGCGCAGCGGGCGCACATGGAAAGCTACATCGCAAGGTTCAAGGCCCAGGCCACCAAGGCGCGCCAGGCACAGAGCCGCATCAAGGCCCTGGAGCGCATGGAAGAACTGTCGGCGGCCCACGTGGATTCGCCGTTCGACTTCGTGTTCCGCGAGTCGGTGAAAATCTCCAGCCCGTTGCTGGACCTCTCGGATGCGCGCCTGGGTTACGGCGACAAGACCATCCTGGAGAAGGTCCGGCTGCAGCTTACGCCGGGCGCGCGCATTGGTTTGCTCGGCCCCAACGGCGCGGGCAAGTCGACGCTGATCAAGAACCTGTCCGGTGAGCTTTCGCCGCTGGCCGGCCGCCTCACCCGCGGCGAAAACACTGTGGTGGGCTACTTCGCCCAGCACCAGCTCGACTCGCTCGATTCCAAGGCCAGCCCGTTGCTGCACCTGCAGCGGCTGGCGCCGACCGAACGTGAACAGGTCCTGCGCGATTTCCTCGGCGGTTTCGACTTCCGTGGCGCGCGCATCGATGAACCGGTGCTGAACTTTTCCGGTGGCGAAAAGGCCCGCCTGGCCCTGGCTTTGATCGCCTGGGACCGGCCGAACCTGCTGCTGCTCGACGAACCGACCAACCACCTGGACCTGGAAATGCGCCTGGCGCTGACCATGGCCCTGCAGGAGTTCAGCGGCGCGGTTCTGGTGGTGTCTCACGATCGTCACTTGCTCAAGAGCACCACCGACAACTTCCTGCTGGTGGCTGACGGCAAAGTCGAAGAGTTCGATGGCGACCTGGATGACTACGCGCGCTGGCTGACCGATTACCGTCTGCGCAACGCGCCGGCCAGCAACACGCCAGTCAACCCGGACAAGACCGACAAGAAGGCCCAGCGCCAGGCCGCTGCCGCCTTGCGCCAGCAGTTGGCGCCGCACAAGCGCGAAGCCGACAAGCTGGAAGCTGAGTTGGGCAAGGTGCACGAGCGCCTGGCCAGCATCGAAGCCAGCCTGGGTGACAGCGCCGTGTACGAGGCCGCACGCAAGGATGAGTTGCGCGACCTGCTGGCCGAGCAGGCCAGACTCAAGGTGCGTGAAGGCCAGTTGGAGGAAACCTGGATGGAAGCCCTCGAACTGCTGGAATCCCTGCAAGCGGAGCTGGAGGCGCTGTCCTGATGGAAGCGCTGCAACTGCCACTGCCGGCGCAATGGGTGGCGCCGATCTGGATCGGTGTGCAGATCCTGCTCATCCTGCTGGCCGGCTATTTTGCCCAACGCTTCGTTGCCAAGGGCCTGACTCGCCTGGGTGAGCGCTACCCGTTCCCGCCCCAGTTGCTGATGCCCCTGCGCGGTGGGCTGCGCTGGCTGATCATGGGCAGTGCGTTGATCTTCGTGCTGGGCCGCCTGGGCGTGTCCGCCACGGTGTTGTGGACGGCGTTGTCAGGGTTCGTGGCGGTGGCGGCGGTGGCGTTTTTCGCCATGTGGTCGGTGTTGTCCAACCTGCTGTGCGCGATTTTGATCTTTACCGTCGGGCCGTTTCGCCTGGGTGACATCGTCGAACTGGTGGACACCGTCGACAAGCCCGGCGTTAAGGGGCGCGTGGTCGCGATCAACCTGCTTTACACCACGTTGATCGAAGTGGAAGAGGCCGGCACCAACAGTGCCATTGTGCAGGTGCCCAACAGCCTGTTCTTCCAGCGTTCGGTGCGGCGCTGGCCCGGCAATATCTCGCCGCTGTAAAAAACTGATAGCCAGCCTTCATTCGGCGGCGTTAGCTTAGGGCACAACAGCAAACTCCCCCTTGAGGTGTGCAATGGCACTCGACACATGGCTGGCGTTTTTCCTCGCCAGTTGGATCATCTCCCTGTCCCCTGGCGCGGGCGCTATCGCCTCGATGTCCAGCGGCCTGCAATACGGTTTTGCGCGTGGCTACTGGAACGCCATTGGCCTGCAACTGGGCCTGGCGATGCAGATTGCCGTGGTGGCGGGGGGGCTGGGTGCCATTCTGGCGACGTCGTCCACCGCGTTCTATGCGATCAAATGGTTTGGCGTGGCGTATCTCGTGTACCTGGCCATCAAGCAATGGCGCGCCTTGCCCATGGACCTCACCGATGACGCCACTCCGCGCCAGATCGGCAAGCCGATGGCCATGATGTTTCGCGGTTTCCTGGTCAATGCCAGCAACCCAAAGGCCTTGGTGTTCATGCTGGCGGTGTTGCCGCAGTTCGTGAATCCGCAGGCGCCGCTGGCGATCCAGTACCTGATCATCGGCGCGACCATGATCAGCGTCGACATGATCGTGATGGCCGGTTACACCGGGCTGGCCTCCAAAGTCCTGCGCCTGTTGCGCACGCCCACGCAGCAGAAGCGCGTGAACCGCACGTTCGCCGGGTTGTTCGTGGGGGCAGCAGGTTTCCTCGCCAGCCTGCACCGCGCCACGGCATAACGTGCACTGAACACAGATCAACCTGTGGGAGGGAGCAAGTCCCCCCACAGTGGTGTGTGGCGGTGTCAAATAAGCTTGAGTCCAATCGGTTAAAGCTGAACAATAGTGTTACTTCGTATTTCCCCCTGAGATTCATTCATGACCGCCCCCTTCCGTTTTCTCGCCTGGCTGCTGTTGCCGGGGTTGATGTCGTGCAGCCTCAATCTGCTGGCCGCCACCGCCGAAGGTGCCCCACAAGCCTTGCATCTGCTGGACTACGTTAGCGCCGACTACCCACCGACCGTGGCGGCGGGCGAGGTGGTGGATCCATCGCGCTACCGCGAGCAAGTGGAGTCTATCGGCGCATTGCAGGGGCTGGTCGCGCAGTTGCCGGAAAAGCCTGAACGCGCCGAATTGGTTACAGGCGTCGATCAGTTGCTGGCCGCTGTCAGCGCCCGTGCGGACGCCGCCACAGTGGCCCGCCAGGCCCGGCAATTGGGCGCCAGGCTGGCGGTGGCCTATGAAGTCAGCCAGGCACCGGCCATCACGCCGGACCCGGCGCGCGGTGCGCCGCTCTACGCTCAGCATTGCTCGGTGTGCCATGGCGCCACCGGCGCCGGAGACGGCCCGGCCGCGCTGGGCATGGAGCCTGCGCCTGGTGACCTGCGCGACGCGGCGCGTTTCGACCGCCTGAGCCTCTACGCGATCTACAACACCCTTGGCCTGGGCATCGAAGGCAGCGATATGCCATCGTTCGCCGATCAGTTGGACGAACGTCAGCGTTGGGACCTGGCCACCTACCTCGCGGGCTTCACCGCCGACCCGGCCGCGGCCAGGAGCGGGCAGCCCTTCAACCTCGCTGACCTGGCCCGCCAGACCCCCAATGAGGTGCTGACCACCAGCGGCCCGGCCGCCGCCGCGACCTTCCGCGCCCAGCGTGCGCAGCCACCGCAGGTCACGCGCGGCCCCGCGCAATTGCTTGAATACACCGCCACCACGCTGGACAAAAGCATCGCCGCGTTCCGTAACGGTGACCACGAGCAGGCCTACGACTTATCCGTTGCGGCCTACCTGGAAGGCTTCGAGCTGGTGGAAAGCTCGCTGGACAACGTCGACGCCAACGTGCGCAAGGACACCGAGAAAGCCCTGATGGCCTATCGGCAGTCGCTGCAGGACGGCCTGCCGCTGGAACAGGTGCAGCAGCGCCTGGACGTGGCCAAGGGCAAGCTCGGCGAGTCCGCCGACCTGCTCGGCAGCGACGGCTTGAGCTGGTCGCTGAGCTATATCTCCGGCCTGTTGATTCTGCTGCGCGAAGGCCTGGAGGCGATTCTGGTGCTGGCGGCGATCCTTGCGTTCCTGCGCAATACCGGCCAGCAATCGGCGGTGCGCAGTGTCAATGTGGGCTGGGGCCTGGCGCTGGTGGCCGGCCTCGCGACCTGGGCATTGGCGGCGTACGTGATCGACGTCAGCGGTGCCCAGCGCGAACTGCTCGAAGGCTGCACGGCGCTGTTCGCCAGCGTGATGGTGCTGTGGCTTGGCGTGTGGATGCACAACCGCCGTCATGCGGCGGCCTGGCAGGACTACATCAAGAGCAGCCTGGTGGGCGGCGGCGGGCGGTTCGGCTTTGCGCTGCTGGCGTTCTTCTCGGTGTACCGCGAGCTGTTCGAGGTGATCCTGTTCTACGAAACCCTGTGGCTGCAAGCCGGCCCGGCCGGGCACAACGCGGTACTGGCCGGTGGCGCCACGGCGCTGGTGTTGTTGGTGGGCCTGGCCTGGGTGATTCTGCGCGGCTCGGCGAGGTTGCCGCTGGCACTGTTCTTCGGCATCAACGCAGCGCTGCTGTGCGCGCTGTCGGTGGTGTTCGCCGGGCATGGCGTCAAGGCCCTGCAGGAGGCCGGTGTCTTTGGCACACGGCCGGTGGCGTTCTTTGAGTTCGACTGGCTGGGGATTCACGCCGACGCGTATTCGTTAAGCGCGCAGGCGGTGGCTATCCTGGCGATTGTGGTGTTGTACCGCCGCAGCCGGTAAAAAATGTGGGAGGCTCCGCCGGGTCTTCGGCTTAGCGCTGTCGCGCAGCAAACTGGAGCCTTTGTGGCTGCCTGAAATTTCAGGGTTTGAAATCAGCACGCTATTTTGTGTTTGATAAGAGGGGGCTTGCTCCCACAATTGCATGTGTGGAGATGCTGTATGCGCGTATGGATCGATGCCGACGCCTGCCCTCGGGCGGCCAAGGATCAGGTGGTGAAGTTCGCCCTCAAGCGCCGGTTCGAAGTGGTTCTGGTAGCCGGGCAGAGTCAGATCAAGCCAGGCTTTGCCTGCGTGAAGCTGATCGTGGTGCCCAGCGGGCCGGATGCGGCGGACGATTACCTGGTGGAACACGCCACGCCCGGCGAGTTGGTGATTTGCAGCGATGTGCCTCTGGCCGATCGCCTGGTGAAAAAGGGCGTCACCGCCCTTGACCCGCGTGGCAAGGAATTCAGCCCGGCCAACATGAGCGAACGGCTGGCGGTGCGCAACCTGTTCACCGACCTGCGTGAACAAGGTCAGATGGGTGGCGGGCCGCCGCCCCATGGCGAGAAGGACAAACAGGCGTTCGCCAACTCACTGGACCGTATTCTGACCCAATTGATGCGCCAGTCCTGACCCTCAGTCGTTCTCGTGAGTCAGTTCCAGCACGCGATCTACCAGCTTATTGATGCCCGAAGCCACCTCACTGATGTTCTTTCCCAGCATGTAGGCCGGCGTACTCACTAGCTTGCGCGCGTAGTCCTCGACAATATCCTCCACCGCGCATTCCTGATGCGTGGCGCCCATCTTGTCGAGGGCGGCGGCGGTGTCGGCGCAGTTGCCGATGGTGCAGGTCACGCCCGGGCCGTAGATCTTCGCGGCCAGGGCTGGCGAGATGCAGATCAGGCCCACTGGCTTGCCGGCTTCGGCAAAGGCTTCGGCCAGCGCCAGTACCTGCGGGTTGACACTGCAAGCGGCACCTTGCACGGCGAAATTCGACAGGTTCTTCGCCGCGCCAAACCCGCCCGGTACGATCAGCGCGTCAAAGTCGGCGGCGCTGGCTTCAGCAATGTCCTTGACCTCACCACGGGCGATGCGCGCCGACTCCACCAGCACATTGCGCGACTCGGGCATCTCTTCGCCCGTGAGGTGATTGATCACGTGCAACTGCGCCATATCCGGAGCAAAGCATTGGACCTGAGCACCGCGCTGATCCAGGCGCAGCAGGGTGATCACGCATTCCTGGATTTCTGCACCGTCGTACACGCCACAGCCGGAAAGGATCACTGCAATTTTTTTGCTCATGGGCATTTCTCCTGGTTGATGGCGTGGGATGGCGATTGACGGGTAACCGGCACCCCGCGCATGGAACGCTCTCTAGATGGATCGCAACGGCGGCGGGGTGTTCATTATTTGCGGTCGGTTTGCTCGACAGGCGTTTCGGCCGCAACGCGGTCGGCCGCCTCTCGGGCCCTGGCCTGGGCGCATTCTTCGCGGGCAATCCGCGCATTCTTGAAGCGGCGCCGCAGCCACAGCACAAAGCCCAGCAGGATCAGGGCGCCGAGCACCCACAGCTCGTATTTCTTCACGCTGCCCAGCATGCCTTCAAGCACAGCGCCAAAGTGATAGGCCGCTGCGCCCAACGCTGCTGCCCAGATCGCAGCGCCAATGCCGTTGAGGACCAGATAGCGCAGCGGCGGGTACCCCGACAGGCCGATTGCCACGGGCATCACCGTGCGCAATCCGTAGACGAAGCGGAAGCTCAGCACCCAGATATCCGGGTGCTTGCGGATGTGCTCCAGGGCCTTGTCACCCATCAATTGCCAGCGCGGCTTGCGCGCCAGCAATTTGCGGCCGTGCTTGCGGCCCATGTAATACCAAAGCTGGTCGCCGGCGTAGCTGCCGAAAAAGGCCACCACCACCACCAGGTTGATGTCCATGTATTCACGGAACGCCAGGAAGCCTGCGAGTACCAGAATGGTCTCACCTTCGAAGAACGTGCCGAGGAAGAGGGCAAAGTAGCCGAAGTCATGCAGAAATTGTTGAAGCATGGTCTGGGTGCTGGCGAAATGAACGCGCAGCCTACGCCTTCACGAAGATTCATGAAAGTATCGAGATGTGTCACGAAGTGAACAATTCCTACGTGAATGACGAATGTGCCTACAGGTCGCGCCGATAAGCACAACTGTCATTCCTTCGTCATAATGGCCGCTTATAACTGCAACGCTCGCCCGTGAAACGCGGGCTCAGGAGTCTGTCGTGAGCTTTACCCCTGCCAATCGCCTGTTCCCCGCCACTCGTCTGCGTCGCAATCGTCGTGATGATTTTTCTCGCCGCCTGGTGCGTGAACATGTGCTGACGACGAATGACCTGATCCTGCCGGTGTTTGTGCTCGACGGTGAAAATCGCCGGGAAGCGGTGGCGTCGATGCCGGGTGTGGAGCGCTTGACCCTTGATCTGCTGCTTGAAGAAGCGGCGCAGTGGGTTGAACTGGGGATCCCGGCGCTGGCGCTGTTTCCCGTGACGCCGCCTGCGCTCAAGTCTCTGGATGCCGCCGAAGCCTGGAACCCGCAAGGCATTGCGCAGCGCGCTACCCGCGCCCTGCGCGAGCGCTTCCCGCAACTGGGTATCATCACCGACGTGGCGCTAGACCCGTTCACCACCCATGGCCAGGACGGCATTCTGGATCAGGACGGTTATGTCGAGAACGACATCACCGTCGATGCGCTGGTCAAACAGGCGTTGTCCCATGCCGCCGCAGGCGCCCAGGTGGTGGCGCCGTCGGACATGATGGACGGTCGCATCCAGGCGATCCGCGAAGCCCTGGAGCTGGCCGGCCACGTCAATGTGCGGATCATGGCCTATTCGGCCAAGTACGCCAGCGCCTATTACGGCCCGTTCCGCGATGCGGTGGGCTCGGCGCTTAACCTGGGCAAGGCCGACAAGGCCTCGTACCAGATGGACCCGGCCAACAGCCATGAGGCCCTGCACGAAGTGGCGGCCGACCTGGCCGAAGGCGCCGACATGGTGATGGTCAAGCCCGGTATGCCGTACCTGGACATCCTTTACCGGGTCAAACAGGAATTCAAGGTGCCGACCTTTGTCTATCAGGTCAGCGGCGAATACGCCATGCACATGGCGGCAATACAGAATGGCTGGTTGAGTGAAGGGGTAATCCTGGAATCCCTGACTGCCTTTAAACGTGCCGGGGCCGATGGCATCCTGACCTATTTTGCCGCCCGCGCAGCCCAATTGCTTAGAGAGCAACAATAGCCCTCACAGGAACACTCGATGAATACCGAAGGACTTACCGACGTTGCCGTAAAAGACGCTCACCCGGTGGTTGAACAAGTCGCCGAGACCCCGCCGGAGCTTGAGCAGGCCCCGCCTGCCGTGGTCGCCGATGTGCCTGCGCCGGCCCCGGTGGTCGCGGTGACCAACCTGGATGACAGCAGCCTGTACATCCACCGCGAGCTGTCACAGCTGCAATTCAACATCCGCGTGCTGGAGCAGGCGCTGGATGAGTCCTACCCGCTGCTGGAGCGGCTCAAGTTCCTGCTGATCTTCTCCAGCAACCTGGACGAGTTCTTCGAGATCCGCGTGGCTGGCCTCAAGAAGCAGATCACCTTCGCCCGTGAACAGGCCGGCGCCGACGGCCTGCAGCCGCACCAGGCACTGGCGCGCATCAGCGAGCTGGTGCACGGCCATGTGGACCGCCAGTACGCAATCCTCAACGACATCCTGCTGCCGGAGCTGGAGAAGCATCAGGTTCGCTTTATCCGTCGTCGTCAGTGGACCACCAAGATCAAGACCTGGGTGCGTCGCTATTTCCGCGACGAGATTTCGCCGATCATCACCCCCATCGGCCTCGACCCGACGCACCCGTTCCCGTTGCTGGTGAACAAGAGCCTCAACTTCATCGTCGAGCTGGAAGGCATCGATGCGTTCGGCCGCGACTCGGGCCTGGCGATCATCCCGGCGCCGCGCCTGTTGCCACGCATCATCAAGGTACCGGAAGAGGTGGGGGGCGCTGGCGACAATTATGTATTCCTGTCGTCGATGATCCACGCGCACGCCGATGACCTGTTCCAGGGCATGAAGGTCAAGGGCTGCTACCAGTTCCGCCTGACCCGTAACGCCGACCTGGCGCTGGATTCCGAAGACGTCGAAGACCTGGCCCGCGCTCTGCGTGGCGAGCTGTTTTCGCGACGCTACGGCGATGCCGTGCGCCTGGAAGTGGCCGACACCTGCCCCAAACACCTGTCGGACTACCTGCTCAAGCAGTTCAACCTCGCCGAGTCCGAGCTGTACCAGGTCAATGGCCCGGTCAACCTCACGCGGCTGTTCAGCATCACCGGCCTGGACAGTCACCCGGAGCTGCAATACACGCCGTTCACCCCGCAGATCCCCAAGCTGCTGCAAAACAGCGAGAACATTTTCAGCGTGGTGAGCAAGCAGGACATCCTGCTGCTGCACCCGTTCGAGTCGTTCACGCCAGTGGTCGACCTGCTGCGTCAGGCTGCCAAGGACCCGCATGTGCTGGCTGTGCGCCAGACCCTCTACCGTTCCGGCGCCAACTCGGAAATCGTCGACGCCCTGGTCGACGCCGCGCGCAACGGCAAGGAAGTCACGGCGGTGATCGAGCTGCGTGCGCGCTTTGACGAAGAGTCCAACCTGCAACTGGCCAGCCGCCTGCAGGCGGCCGGCGCGGTGGTGATCTACGGCGTGGTCGGCTTCAAGACCCATGCCAAGATGATGCTGATCCTGCGCCGCGAGGCCGGTGAGATCGTGCGTTACGCGCACTTGGGTACCGGCAACTACCACGCCGGCAACGCCAAGCTCTACACCGACTACAGCCTGCTGACCTCCGACGACGCGTTGTGTGAAGACGTCGGCAAGTTGTTCAGCCAGTTGATCGGCATGGGCAAGACCTTGCGCATGAAGAAGCTGCTGCACGCGCCGTTCACGCTCAAGAAGGGCATGCTCGACATGATTGCCCGCGAGACCCAGTTCGCCCTCGACGGCAAACCGGCGCACATCATTGCCAAGTTCAACTCGCTGACCGATCCGAAGATCATCCGCGCGCTGTACAAGGCCAGCCAGTCCGGCGTACGCATCGATCTGGTGGTGCGCGGCATGTGCTGCCTGCGTCCGGGCATCGTCGGGGTGTCGCACAACATCCACGTGCGCTCGATCATCGGCCGCTTCCTGGAGCACACACGGGTGTTCTACTTCCTCAACGGCGGTGAAGAGCAGATGTTCCTCTCCAGTGCCGACTGGATGGAGCGCAACCTCGACAAGCGCGTGGAGACCTGCTTCCCGGTAGAGGGCAAGAAGCTGATCATGCGGGTCAAGAAGGAGCTGGAAAGTTATCTCACCGATAACACCCACAGCTGGAGCCTGCAGTCGGACGGCCGCTACGTGCGCAACACGCCAACCGGCAACCAGAACCCGCGCAGTGCGCAAGCGACGTTGCTGGAGAAGCTGGGTAGCCCGATTTTGTCGGTGAACTAACAGACAATAGGGTCTGAAAATGTGGGAGGGTGCTTGCTCCCGATAGCGGGGGGTCAGCCAATGAATCTGGTACTGACACTCCGCTATCGGGAGCAAGGCCCTCCCACATTTGTTTTGTGGTGTGCTTTAGCGCAGGTTCAGGCTGAACCCCACCCGCGTCAGCCACTCGGCTTCCTGGGCGAAGTCCGCCTGGGTCAGTTGGTTCTCGTCCAGCCAGCCTTCGGGGAACACCACGTCCAGGCTGTCGCCGTTGGCGCGCAGGGTGACCTGGGGCATTTCCTGGGTGCCACGGATGTGGTGGAACAGGATCGCAAAGCGCAGCAGCGCACACAGGCGGATCAGCTTGATGCCGTCGTCGCCGAACTCGGCGAACTTGTCCTTGGGAATGTTACGGCGATGGCCGCGCACCAGCAGCGCAAGCATTTGCTGGTCTTCCCGGGAAAAGCCGGCGAGGTCCGAGTGCTCGATCAGGTAGGCGCCGTGCTTGTGGTAATGGTAGTGGGCGATGTCCAGGCCCACCTCATGCACCTTGGCGGCCCAGCCCAGCAGTTCGCGCCAGACGCCGTCTTCCAGGTCCCAGTCGGCGGCCACCTGGTCGAACGCATGCAGCGCCTTGCGCTCCACGCGGGCGGCCTGTTCCTGGTCGACGTGATAACGCTCCATCAACGAGGTGAGGGTGCGCTCGCGCACGTCTTCGTGGTGATGACGGCCCAGCAGGTCGTACAGCACGCCTTCACGCAGGGCGCCGTCGCAGTGGTCCATGCGTTGCAGCTCGAGGGCGTCGAAGATCGCTTCGAGAATCGCAAGGCCGGCCGGGAAGATGGCGCGGCGGTCGGGCTTGATGCCGTCGAAGTCGATTTTCTCGATATCGCCCAGCTTGAACAGTTTGCGCTTGAGCCACGCCAGCCCTTCGGCATTCACTTCGCCGGTGCCATGGCCGCCGGCCTTCAGGGCCAGGCCGATGGCGCGGATGGTGCCGGAGGAGCCAATGGCCTCATCCCAGGTGAGGCGGTGCAGGGCATGCTCGATGCTCATGATCTCCAGCCGCGCGGCGGTGTAGGCCTGGGCATAGCGCGCCGGGGTGATCTTGCCGTCCTTGAAATAACGCTGGGTGTAGCTGACGCAGCCCATCTGCAGGCTTTCACGCAGCAGTGGCTCGAATCGCTGACCGATGATGAACTCGGTACTGCCGCCGCCGATGTCCGCCACCAGACGCTTGCCGGGGGTGTCTGCGAGGGTGTGGGACACGCCGAGGTAGATCAGGCGCGCTTCTTCACGGCCGGAGATGACTTCCACCGGGTGACCGAGGATCTCTTCGGCGCGGCGGATGAATTCGCCCCGGTTGCGCGCTTCACGCAGGGCGTTGGTGCCGACGATGCGCACCGCGCCCAGTGGCATGCCGTTGATCAGTTGGGCAAAGCGCTTGAGGCAATCGAGCCCGCGCTGCATGGATTCTTCGTTGAGCTGGCGCGCGTCGTCGATGCCGGCCGCCAACTGCACTTTTTCGCCGAGCCGCTCAAGGATGCGGATCTCTCCGTTCTGGGCCTTGGCCACGACCATGTGAAAGCTGTTGGAGCCCAGGTCTATGGCAGCGATCAGGGACAGATTCTTGGCTTGGGATTGCGGCATGGTTTGGGGCTCTCGGTCGATAACCTTGCCATCGTGCCACGATCGACCGCTGGCGCCAACGCGTAGTGCTGCGGTAATTTTCCTGAGGCCTTTTGCAGAGGGGTGTTGCAGGAAATTTAGGCTGTTGCTCTGTACCTATGTTGAAAGTTGCGGATGACTATGTAGGAATTTTTGACCTTGCGCTGTTGTAAAGCTGACGGCGATTCCGGCTACAACTGCAACGATTAAGTTCTCATCTGTGTTTTGAGTTTGCTTACAGCCGCAGGGCGTTTAAAACGGCAGTTGGTTTTAATGGTTCCCACAGTAATTGACGTGTTGTCTTATTCTTTTGCGGGCTGACAAAGCGACAGACTGTCACTCGGCGATTTTGCCGTGGTGTTATTTATTTATGCTTTTGGAATTCAAAAACAGTAAATGCACCTGATAACTCTCAGTGACAGGATGATTATGAAAAACATTGTTGGAATGACATTTGTTATTGCGTGTCTGGCGGCTGCGGTCAATGCCCAGGCCTCCACCAGTGCCCAGTTGTCTGTCAGGGGGACGATCACACCGGCCTCCTGCAACCTCAGTTTGACGGGGAGCGGTACCATCGATTACGGCGTCATTCGTTCCGGCGAGTTGTCGCAAACGGCGTTCAATCCGCGTGAAGAGCGCACCACCTCGCTGTCGATCAACTGCGGTTCCACACCCGCCAGGTTCGGGCTGGCGTTTACCGACCTGCAAGCCGGCAGCAAGGTCCCTGGTATCCTGGGCGCAGGCTTCACCGAAGCGCAGAACTATGGCCTCGGCTCTGTCGCCAGCAGGCGAACCGGTGGCTACTCGATCACCCTGAAAGACCTGAGGTCTTCGGCCACAACTCTCTATCCCATCATGCGAACCAGCAGCAGCGGTGCCTGGCAAACCAGCGACGGCAACGTTGCCCAGGTGCCCAGCCAGTATTCGTGGCGCAACAGTTCATCTCTCAGCCCGGTATCGGTGACTCAAATGACCGGCACCATTGCCGTCAAGGCGGTTATCAACAAGGCACAGGACCTGAACTTGAGCAGTGACGTCACTATCGACGGTCGCGCCACGCTGGTGCTGAGTTACCTCTAAGTAACAGTGTGCAGCCGATAAAGAAGCGATTCATTTCTTGTCGGCTGTTTTTATATGGGTGCTTAATTATCGGCAGTGGCTTTGCAAGTCATGGGGAACTCACGTGCGTGGTCTTTCAATAATAAGCAAGGCACTTCTTTGGAGTGCAAGTGTATGTATCTGTTTGTCGACGGTCGCAGTGGCGGGTGGCATGCGACCTGAAAGCACGTTGGTCATGCTGTATGAGGAAGACGGCGAAGCCACGATCAATATCATCAACACCGATGACGGACCGGCGCTTCTTCATTCGGTGGTGGAGAACGTGCCCGAGGATCACGAGCCGTTGGTCATTGTCACGCCGCCTGTCACGCGGGTGGAGGCGGGCGATATTCAATTGGTGCGGTTCATCAGCACCCTGAAAACGCCGCTCAAGACCCAGCGGCTCAAGCGCGTGTCATTCGAGGGCATTCCCCAGGCGCGCGCGGCGGGCGGCGCGACCATTGGCATCACGTTGCGCCAGAACCTGCCACTGATCCTGCACCCCAAGGGTTTGCCTCGGCATGAATCGCCATGGGAGTTACTCAAGTGGACGCGGGTTGGCGAACATCTGTCGGTGCAAAACGACAGCGCCTACGTGGTGCGCCTGGCACCCGAAGTGCGTCTGCTTCCCAAAACGGGCGTGGCGACGTTACCGCGCACTTACATTCTGCCGGGGGAGACCCTGCGCGCCACGGTCGAAGGCGGTATGGCCGGCGTGTCCACCGTCGAGATTCAACCGGCAACGGTCTATGGCTTCTCGGTGGATAACTACCGGACCACGATCAATGCCAGCGGGGGTTGATCGGCGTATGAGCAGACCCAAACGCCAACCCACGATACTTGTTGGACTGGCGACGCTGTGCGGCCTGCCCGGCTTCGCATCGGCGCTGGAGGTGGGAGAAGGCTTTGATCTCGTGGCCCTGAACGCCCATGGCATCGACCCCAGGGTCTCCGACTATTTTCGCAATGCCGCGCGTTTTCGCGAGGGCTCTCAGGTGGTGGGCTTGCGCGTCAACGGCAACCCGTTGGGGTTGGTGGATGCGCAATTCGATTCCAGCGGCCAGCTGTGCTTTACCCCAGGGCTTCTGGCCAAGGCCGGGCTGGTAAAGCCCGCCGGGGTGCTGCGCGAAGGTGCGACGCCGGACCAGGCCTGCCATGACTTCCTGGGCGCCTTCCCAGCGACCATGGTGCGATTGCGCCCCGGCTCGGACGAAGTCACGCTGGTCGTGCCGACCCAGTCACTGCGTGCGCCTGAATGGGAGGCCACGGGTTTTTCCAGCGGCGGTGCGGCGGCGTTGTTCAATTATGACGTGCTGGGCTTTGACAGCCGCTCGCGCAGTGGGTCCAGCCGGTATGTGTCGGCCTATACCGAGGCCGGTTTCAACCTGGGCGACTGGATCGTGCGCAGTCGCCAGTTCTATGTGTCCGACGATGGCAAGGCGCGCACCGAGCATCTGTACGCCTACGCCCAGCGAGATATAGCAGCGCTGCATTCCACGTTTCAGGCGGGGCAGTTGTCCAGCAACAGTCCAGTGTTTGGCGGTGTTCAGTTTTCCGGTTTCCAGTTGGCGCCCGACGGTCAGTCACGCACGCCAGCGGGCAGCAATAATGCGGTGGTTGAGGGGCTGGCCCAAAGTCAGTCGCGAATCGAGGTGCGCCAATCCGGGGTGTTGATCCACACCACACTGGTGCCCGAGGGGCCTTTCCGGCTGACCGGTTTGCCGTTGCTCAACGGCACCAGCGACCTGGAGGTGAGCGTCATTGATGTGCGCGGGGCCAGGCGCAGTTTTGTCGTGCCGGCGGCCTCGTTCCAGGGGGCTGCGCAGGCGGCGCCGGGTTACTACCTGTCGGTGGGCAAGGTGCGTGAATCGGCACCCGGCGAAAACCAGACGCCTTCGGTTGTCATGGGCAGCGGCACCTGGGGCCTGGGCGGCTCCACATCGGCGGGCCTGGGTGTGTTGGGCAGCGAGGATTACGGCGCCGTCGGGGCGAGCCTGGGTAGCGTGTTCTTCCAGAAAGTTTCCGTGAGCACCCGGCATAACCTGTCCCGCGACACACGCGACGCGGTGTCCGGAGCGCGCAGCACCTTGTCGTTGAGCAGTCCGGTGTATGCCGACCTTGACGTCACCCTCAGCGCCACCACTCAAAGCCTTGGTTATCGCGAGGTTCTTGAAGCCGGACGATCCTCACGGCTGGATACCCTGGATTCTCGCTTCAAAAACCAGTACACGGCGGGCATGACCTGGGTTGATCCGGCACTGGGTGGTTTCAGCGTGGGATACAGCCGCAGCGCACAATTTGACGGGCAATCGCTCGAGCACGTATTTGCGTCGTGGAACAAAACGTTCAGCGGCGCCGACGTGACCCTGATCGCCGACTCCCGAGTGGGCGGCAGGCAGGCACGTGAGCATACGGCGGCGCTGGAGAACCGCCGGGATCGGGGGCTGGACAACGACCTTTCGGTGCGCTTGCAGGTCAGCGTGCCGTTGGGCGATGACCGCCGCTTGAGCAGCTACGTCAGCCGTCGCGGGCAACAGCTCAATGCAGGCACGGCCCTCAGTGAACGGGTCATCGAATCGGTGAACTACGAGGTGGCGGTTGAGCGCGATGTTTCGGCGCGCGAGCAATCGGTTCGCGGCCAGTTGAACATGTTGCCGCGCTATACCCAGGCCGGCCTGGGCGTCAGCCGCGACCCACAGGGCGCCACCTACTCGGGGCAGCTGCGCGGAGGCGTGGTGGCCCACAAGCGCGGCGTGACGTTTTCGCCGTATACCGTACAGGACACCTTCGGCATCGTGTCGGTGGGCGACATTGGCTCGGCCAGGGTCGATACCCCCCAGGGGCCGGTATGGACCGACTTTACCGGGCAGGCGGTGATTGCCGGATTGCCCGCTTACACCCACAGCCGTGTCGAAGTGCAGACCCGCTCGCTGCCCAAACGCGTCGACCTCAAAAACGGCACCCAGGTCCTCACCGCCGGGCGTGGCTCCGTCAGTACGGTGGATTTCGAGGTTGTCAAGGTGCGCCGTGTGCTGGTCCAGGCGCAGGACAACCAGGGCAAGCCGTTGACTCAAGGATCGCCGGTATTCGGCAAGGACAATCGCTTCCTGACCAGCGTGGTCGGCGACGGCATGATCTACCTGAGCGACGTTCAGGGGCCGCAAAGCCTGCGCGTGACGCTGCCGAATGCCTCCACCTGCGTGCTGCGCCTTGAAACCGACAGCAAGCCTGACGACGAGAAACTATATGAAACCACGACGGCGGTGTGTCATGCGCTTTAAACCCATGGCCCTGTGCCTGATGCTCTGGGGCGGCGTGATGAGCCATGCCGCGCGGGCCGACAACTGCCGACTGTCCCTCAGCCAGCCCCAGGTCGAGTACGGCGTGGTTCACCGCGAAAGCCTCGATGACCGCGCCACCGTCGCCCTCGGAACGCGCACGCTGCACTTGAACATCCTGTGTCTTGCGCCCGCGGCCATCGGTGTGCGCTTCAATGGCGCGGCGGCTGACGGGCAGGGCTATCGCTTTGGGCGCGAGGGGCGTTTTCGCCTGAGTCTCAAACATGCGCAGGTGGATGGGCGGCCTGTGCAATGGCGTGCAGCGCAGTCGTCAGGCGAACCCGACGATGGCCGCTTGCTGCCTGGCAAGACCTTGCTGGCGCAGGCCACAGGTCGACGATTGACGGCTCAGGTCGAGATCGACGCCGAACTGCCCGCCGACGCCTTGCAGGTGCGCTACCGGACATTGCTGCAAGGGCAGGGCAGTTTCGAACTGGTCAGCCCGGCTGCTCCACCGAACCAATGAAGTTGGCCAGTTCCGCCGTTTGCGGGTTGGCGAACAACACCTTCGGATCACCCACTTCATGCACCTTGCCCTGGTGCATGAACACCAGCTTGTCGCCGACCTCGCGGGCGAAGCGCATTTCGTGGGTGACCATGATCAGCGTCATGCCGTCCCTGGCCAGTTGACGCACCACGCTGAGCACTTCGTTGACCAGTTCCGGGTCCAGCGCCGAGGTGATTTCGTCGCACAGCAGCACCTTGGGCGACATGGCCAGCGCGCGGGCAATGGCGACGCGCTGCTGCTGGCCGCCGGACAGGCGATCGGGGAAAGCGTCGAACTTTTCCCCGAGCCCCACGCGCTCCAGCATCTGCCTGGCGAGCTGCGCGGCTTTGGCCTTGGGCACTTTCTGCACCACCTGGGGCGCGAGCATCACGTTTTCGCCAACGGTAAGGTGCGGGAACAGGTTGAACTGCTGGAACACCATGCCGACTTTCTGCCGCAAGCTGCGCAGGTCGGCGCGTGCCGCATCGATGTATTCGCCATCGACTTCGATCACGCCGTCGTTGATCGATTCGAGGCCGTTGAGGGTGCGCAGCAGGGTGGATTTACCCGAGCCACTGCGGCCGATGATCGCCACCACCTGGCCTTCTTCAACGGTCAGGTCGATGCCCTTGAGGACGTGGTGATCGCCGTAATACTTATGCAGGGCGGAAATTCTAAGCAGAGGCATGCAGTCTCCTTTCCAGGTAGCGCGCACTGAGGGACAAGGGGTAGCAGAGCAGAAAGTAACCAAGGGCCACCAGGCCGTAGACCATGAAGGGTTCGAAGGTGGCGTTGGCGAGCATGCCGCCGGTCTTGGTCAGTTCGGTGAAACCGATGATCGAGGTCACGGCGGTGCCTTTGACCACCTGCACCGAGAAACCCACGGTGGGTGCCACGGCAATGCGCAGCGCCTGGGGCAGGATCACGTAGCGCAGTTGCTCAAGCGGGTTGAGCGCCAGGCTGGCCGAGGCTTCCCACTGCCCATTGGCGATGGAATCGACGCAGCCGCGCCAGATTTCGGCCAGGTAGGCGCTGGTAAACAGGGTCAAGGCAATCGCGGCGGCGAGCCAGGGCGAGATATCCACGCCGAGCAGGGCCACACCGAAAAACACCAGGAACAGCTGCATCAGCAGCGGCGTGCCCTGGAACAGTTCGATATAGCCGCGCGCCACATTGCGCGCAAAGGCCTTGCGGCTGATGCGCATCGTCATCACCAGCAGGCCTATCACGCCGCCGCCGACGAAGGCCACCAGCGACAGCAACAGCGTCCATTGCAGGCCGGTGAGCAGGTTGCGCACGATGTCCCAGAACGAAAAATCACTCATTGGGCGTTCCTCATCACAAAGCGGCGCCCGATCCAGTTGAGCAACTGACGAATCATCAGCGCCATGCACAGGTACACCAGGGTGGTCAGGGCATAGGTTTCAAACGCACGGAAATTGCGCGACTGGATGAAGTTGGCGGCAAAGCTGAGTTCTTCGGTGGCGATCTGCGAACACACCGCCGAACCGAGCATCACGATGATGATCTGGCTGCTCAATGCCGGCCACACCTTGCCCAGCGCAGGCAGCAGCACCACGTGGCGGAACGCTTCGACGCGCGTCATCGCCAGCGCCGCCGCGGCTTCCAGTTGCCCACGCGGGATAGCCTGGATGCCGGCGCGGATGATCTCGGTGGAATAGGCCCCAAGGTTGATCACCATCGCCAGCACGGCGGCCTGCCATTCGGTGATTTTCAGCCCCAGGGACGGCAAGCCGAAGAAGATGAAGAACAACTGCACCAGAAACGGCGTGTTGCGGATCAACTCGACATAGACGCCGAAGCACCAGGCGAATGGCTGGATCTTCCATGCGCGCACCACCGCCCCGACGATGCCCAGGGCCACCCCCAGGATCGCGCCGATGGCCGTCAGCTCAAGGGTGAACAGCGCGCCGCGTAACAGCAGGTCGGTGTTGGCCAGCACCGGCACGAAGTCAAATTGATACGCCATAACTCAGCTCCGTGGTATCAGAGGTCGGCAGGCAATGGCTCTTTAAGCCACTGCAGTGCGTTCTTTTCCAGGCTGCCATCGGCCTTGGCCGCCGCCAGGATCTGGTTGACCTTCTCCAGCAGTGCCGGCTCGTTCTTGTTCACGCCCACGTACACCGGCGAATCCTTTAGTTTCACTTTCAGCGCCGGCACGCGTTTGGGGTTGCGCTCGCTGATTGCCACCATCACCACGTTGCCGCTGGCGATCAGGTCGACCTGGCCGGCGAGGTAGGCAGCGATGGTCGAGTTGTTGTCTTCGAAGCGCTTGATGGTCGCTTCCTTGGGCGCCACGGCGCTCAGCTCGATGTCTTCGATGGCGCCGCGGGTGACGCTGATGGTCTTGCCCTTGAGGTCGTCGGTGGTGCTGACGGCGGCGTCAGGCGGGCCGAATACGGCCAGGTAGAACGGCGCGTAGGCCCGGGAGAAGTCGATGACCTTCTCGCGCTCGGGGTTCTTGCCCAGGCTGGAGATCACCAGGTCGACCTTGCCGGTGGTGAGGAACGGGATGCGGTTGGTGCTATTGACCGGCGTCAGTTCCAGTTTGACCTTGAGCTGGTCGGCCAGCAGCTTGGCAGTGTCGATGTCCAGGCCGCGCGGCTTCATGTCGGGGCCGACCGAACCGAACGGCGGGAAGTCCTGGGGCACGGCGACCTTCAGGGTGCCACGGGCGACGATATCGTCCAGACCGTTGGCCTGGGCGGGCGCCTGGCTCAGCATCAGGCTGGCAAACAGGGCAGTGAGCAGGGCGCTGTAGCGCTTGGTCATGGCAACTCTCCGGGAAGGGCGAAGGGATTTTCTGAATTTGACTGCTGTGCGTGATTGCACAGCCCATGCCAGCCTTCCCTGAATCGTCTGCGGGGCCGGAATTTGCTGAGTTCCGGTGGTCTTACTGGTCTGAACAGTTCGCGGGCTTTTCGCACCTTTTTCGAGCGTCGCCAAAACCGCACGAGCCCCTTTGGGGCGTGGCTTGCCGACGGCCCGGAATAGCTTTACAACTAGCCGCTCAGTTGACTGGAACCTTGAGTTTTTTATGCATTCCATCGCCCAAGCCGTACCGGAAGCGGCCTTGCAGGCCATCCGCAAACTGATCAAGGAGCAAGGCTTCTGCGCGGGCGATGCACTGCCGTCCCAGCGTGACCTGGCGCTGCAGTTGGGGGTGAGCCGCGCGTCGTTGCGCGAGGCGTTGTCGTCCCTGAGTGCCTTGGGCGTGGTCAGTGTGCAGCCGGGCAAAGGCGTGTTCGTGCAGGCGGCGCAGGAGTCGCCCGGGTTCGCCTGGCCGTTTGCAGCGCAGGCCACGCCGCTGGATATCTTTCAATTGCGCTATGCCCTTGAAGGGTTCGCCGCCGGTTTGGCGGCGATGACGTTGACCCTCGATGAACTCGATGGCCTGGAAGACAATGTCGAGGCGATGCGCAAGGTGCTCAGGGCCGGCGATTTCGAAGCGGCGGCGCGGCTGGACTTCGACTTTCACCAACGCATCCTGCTCGCCAGCGGTAACCAGGCGATGGTGAGCATCCTCAGTGCCAGCGCCGAGGTGTTCCTGGAAAGCCAGAAGCTACCGTTCATCCGGCCGGAGAGGGCGATGGAGACCTGGCAGGAACACCGCAGGATCCTGCGCGCCCTGGCCCGGCGCGCGAGCGCGGCGGCGCAGAAAGCCATGCAGGAACACGTACGCAATGCAGCGTTGCGCACCGGGATTGCCTTCGTGACCCCCGTGTCGCCCTGAGTGGCTCATACCCAAACTCATGCGCCGCCATAGCAACACTCAATCAGAGGCGACTTCCTGAACGGGGGAAGGGCGGCTATGATGGGCGACGTTTTTTTGCTTACAACCTGGAGACTTCCATGAGCAGCGATCTTATCAAACACGTTAGCGACGCTAGCTTCGAAGCTGATGTACTCAAGGCTACCGGCCCTGTACTGGTTGATTACTGGGCAGAGTGGTGCGGTCCTTGCAAAATGATCGCCCCGGTCCTGGACGACATTGCAACCACGTATGCAGGCAAGCTGACCATTGCCAAGCTGAACATCGACGAGAACCAGGAAACCCCGGCCAAGCATGGCGTGCGTGGTATCCCTACGTTGATGCTGTTCAAGAACGGCAACGTTGAGGCCACCAAGGTTGGCGCGCTGTCGAAGTCCCAACTGCAAGCTTTCCTCGACGCCAACATCTAAGCGTCGTCAAAAAAGCCCCGCAAATCGCGGGGCTTTTTCGTGAAACAGGGCTGGACGCTCCGAAATTCAGGTGGTACATTCGGCCCCGCACTGGTTTCTCCACTGCCCCCTGCAAGCCGTCGCCGACGCATTCCTTTTCGATTAGTACGCGATCCTGTCGCCTTCTCTGCGGCGCGGCCTCATTAAGCCAAAAGCTTAATTTCCCCCCTCCATAAATGATTACGTCATTCCTATATGAATCTGACTGAACTCAAGCAAAAGCCGATTACCGACCTGCTCCAACTGGCCGAAGAAATGGGCATAGAAAATATGGCCCGTTCGCGCAAGCAGGACGTGATTTTCTCCCTGCTCAAAAAGCACGCAAAAAGCGGCGAGGAAATCTCCGGTGATGGCGTGCTGGAGATTCTCCAGGACGGCTTCGGCTTCCTCCGCTCTGCAGACGCTTCCTATCTCGCCGGCCCGGACGATATCTACGTCTCGCCGAGCCAGATCCGTCGCTTCAACTTGCGCACCGGTGACACCATCGTCGGCAAGATCCGCCCTCCGAAGGAAGGCGAGCGTTATTTCGCCCTGCTCAAGGTCGACACGATCAACTTCGATCGTCCCGAGAACGCGAAAAACAAGATTCTCTTCGAGAACCTGACCCCGCTGTTCCCGACCGTGCGCATGAAGATGGAAGCCGGCAACGGTTCCACCGAAGACTTGACCGGTCGCGTGATCGACCTGTGTGCGCCCATCGGCAAGGGCCAGCGCGGCCTGATCGTCGCCCCGCCGAAAGCCGGTAAAACGATCATGCTGCAGAACATTGCCGCAAACATCGCGCGTAACAATCCTGAAGTTCACCTGATCGTATTGCTGATCGATGAGCGTCCGGAAGAAGTGACCGAAATGCAGCGCACCGTGCGCGGCGAAGTGGTTGCCTCGACGTTCGACGAGCCGCCAACCCGCCACGTGCAGGTTGCCGAAATGGTGATCGAAAAGGCCAAGCGCCTGGTCGAGCACAAGAAGGACGTGGTGATCCTGCTCGACTCCATCACCCGTCTGGCGCGTGCCTACAACACCGTGATACCGAGCTCCGGCAAGGTACTCACCGGTGGTGTCGACGCCCACGCTCTGGAGAAACCGAAACGTTTCTTCGGCGCCGCGCGCAACATCGAAGAAGGCGGCTCGCTGACCATCATCGCCACCGCGCTGGTTGAAACCGGCTCGAAGATGGATGAAGTGATCTACGAAGAGTTCAAGGGTACCGGCAACATGGAACTGCCCCTGGACCGTCGCATCGCTGAAAAACGCGTGTTCCCGGCCATCAACATCAACCGTTCCGGCACCCGCCGCGAAGAGTTGCTGACGGCTGACGACGAACTGCAGCGCATGTGGATCCTGCGCAAGCTGCTGCACCCGATGGATGAAGTCGCTGCCATCGAGTTTTTGATCGACAAGCTGAAAACCACCAAGACCAACGACGAGTTTTTCTTGTCGATGAAGCGTAAATAACACTTCAGGTCCGTGAGAATGGCGCCCTTTGGGGCGCCATTTTTTTGTGTCACAAATGAGCGGTTCGCGGCATACGTGTCAGTTGAGACACAAAAAAACACGAGTGCGTCTACGCTCATCCCCATTCGTATCTGGCTGACATTGATTTATGACTGTTCTTGCTTACCGAAGAGACATTGATGGCCTGCGTGCTATCGCGGTTCTGGCTGTTGTGTTGTTTCACTTTGGCGTGCCGGGCGTCACCGGCGGCTTTGTTGGCGTTGATGTGTTCTTCGTGATTTCGGGTTTCCTGATCACCTCGATCATCTGGCGCGAACGCCAGGCCGGGCGCTTCAGTTTTGTGGAGTTCTGGGCGCGGCGTGCCCGGCGCATTCTGCCGGCGCTGTTCGTGATGATCGTGGCGACGCTGGTGGCGGGCTGGTTCCTGCTGGCGCCCAAAGACTATGAGGAGCTGGGGCGGGCGGCGCACTATCAGGTGATCTTCACCTCCAACCTGCTGTTTGCGCGCCAGCACGGCTATTTCGAGGCGGCGTCCGACATCAAGCCGCTGCTGCACACCTGGTCGCTGGCGGTCGAAGAACAGTTCTATATCCTCTTTCCCTTGCTACTGACCCTGCTTTCAAGCCGCTTGAAGCACTGGCGCCTGGCCCTGTTCGGCGTGCTGCTGGTGTCGTTCGGCATGAGCGTCTGGGCGGTGGAGCATGAACCGCAAAAAGCCTTCTTCCTGTTGCATTTGCGCGCCTGGGAATTGCTCGCCGGCGCCATGCTGGCGGTGCTGCCCGCACGTGAGTGGCGCGCCTCACCGGCCCTGGCCCAGTGGGTCAGCCTGGGGGCGATGGGGTTGATCCTGATTGCCGTATTCGGCTTCGATTCACAGACAGCCTTCCCCGGCGCCGCCGCTCTGCTGCCGGTGCTCGGCGTGGTCGGACTGATCTGGGCCAACGGGCAGCAATACACCTGGGTGGGCCGCCTGCTGAGCTCGAAGGTGATGGTGGGCCTGGGGCTTATCTCGTACTCCTGGTACCTCTGGCACTGGCCGGTATTCGTGTACGCCAACTACGCGGCGGTCGATGGCTTGAGCGCCACGGAACTGGGCGCTCTGATGCTGCTGAGCCTGGTGTTGGGCTATCTGTCCTGGCGCTTTGTGGAAACCCCCTTCAGGGAGAAGCGTCTGCTGGCAACACGCAAGGCGATTCTCGTTGCGGCAGCGGTTGGCATCCTGTCCATCGGCCTCACGGGCGTGGCGCTGCGCAAGGCCGATGGGGTGCCGTCGCGCTTGTCCGAGCAGGCGCTGCGGTATGCCCAGGCGAAGAAGTGGAGCCCCGAGTTGATGGCCTGCATGGCAGACAAGGACACGCCCGATGAGCGCCTGTTCTGTCACTTCGGTCCGAAAAATCCGGCGGTGTCTGCGTTGGTGTGGGGCGACAGCCATGCCACTGCGTTGATCCCGGCGCTCGAAATCGGCGCGAAGAAGCACGACATCAGCTTGATGGAGGCCAGTTTCGCCGGTTGTGTGCCGCTGGATGGCCTGGAAAACATTGCCCGCTGCGCGCATTTCAATCGACGCGTCGAGAAAGCCATGAGCGAACGGCCGATCAGCGATGTGGTGCTGGCGGCACGCTGGAGCCTGTATCTGTATGGGCAGATGTCCGGTGACAAGGAGCATGCGCTCAAAGACCCGAGCACCGGCCAGTACGTACGCGCGGTAGCTGAACAACGCTTCGCCGACGGCATGCGCGCGCGCATCAAGGGCCTGCGTGCGGCGGGGCACCGTGTGTGGCTGGTCAAGGAGGTGCCGCTGCAGGAAATCATCGTGCCGTATCGCCTCAGCCGCCTGGCCATGATGCACCGGCCGGTGGACCGTGAAGGACTGCCGATCGCCAAGCACCTGGCGCGCGAGGCATTCATCGCCAACCTGTTCGACGAATTGGCCGCCGCCGACAGCGGTGTAAGGGTGCTGGACCCGGCGCCACAGCTGTGTGGCGCCGATGGCCTGTGCCGGGTAGAACTCAATGGGCGCGCGCTGTACACCGACGATAATCACCTGTCCGACGTGGGCGCGCGGCACATCGAGGCGTTCCTGGAGCCCTTGTTCAGTTCGCTCCAATCACGGGGGCTGACGGCCAATTAAGCTGCCAGCCGTCCTCAGAGCAGGTAGGATGTAAGCCTATTTTACGGGTGGCAGGGTTAATGAAATTCAAGGATCTTCGGGATTTCGTGCAGCAACTTGAGCAGCGCGGAGAGTTGAAACGCATCCAGATGCCGATTTCCCCGGTGCTGGAAATGACTGAGATTTGCGACCGCACCTTGCGCAGCAAGGGCCCGGCGCTGCTGTTCGAGAACCCGACCGGCTTTGATATCCCGGTGCTCGGCAACCTGTTCGGCACACCCGAGCGCGTGGCCTTTGGCATGGGCGCCGAGTCCGTCAGCGAGCTGCGCGAGATCGGCAAGCTGTTGGCCTTCCTCAAGGAGCCCGAGCCGCCCAAGGGTTTGAAGGATGCCTGGTCGAAGCTGCCGATCTTTCGCAAGATCATTGCCATGGCGCCCAAGGTGGTCAAGGACGCGGTGTGCCAGGAAGTGGTCATCGAAGGCGATGACGTGGACCTGGCCATGCTCCCTGTGCAGACCTGCTGGCCCGGTGACGTCGGCCCGCTGATCACCTGGGGGCTGACCGTCACCAAAGGCCCGAACAAGGATCGCCAGAACCTCGGCATTTACCGTCAGCAAGTGATCGGCCGCAACAAGGTGATCATGCGCTGGCTGAGCCACCGTGGCGGCGCCCTGGATTTCCGCGAGTGGTGCGAAAAGCATCCCGGGCAGCCGTTCCCGGTCTCCGTGGCGCTGGGTGCCGACCCCGCCACGATCCTGGGTGCCGTGACCCCGGTGCCCGACAGCCTCTCCGAATACGCGTTCGCCGGCCTGTTGCGGGGTAACCGCACCGAGCTGGTGAAATGCCGTGGCAACGACCTGCAAGTGCCGGCCACTGCCGAAATCATCCTTGAAGGCGTGATTCATCCGGGCGAAATGGCCGATGAAGGCCCCTACGGCGACCACACCGGCTACTACAACGAAGTCGACAGCTTCCCGGTGTTTACCGTGGAGCGCATCACCCATCGCATCAAGCCGATCTATCACAGCACCTACACCGGCCGGCCGCCCGATGAGCCCGCCATTCTCGGCGTGGCGCTCAACGAAGTGTTCGTGCCGATTCTGCAAAAGCAGTTCCCGGAAATCACCGACTTCTATCTGCCGCCCGAAGGCTGTTCGTACCGGATGGCCATCGTGACCATGAAGAAGTCGTACCCGGGCCATGCCAAGCGGGTAATGCTGGGTGTGTGGTCGTTTTTGCGACAGTTCATGTACACCAAGTTCGTTATCGTCACCGACGACGACATCAATGCCCGCGACTGGAATGACGTGATCTGGGCCATCACCACGCGCATGGACCCCAAGCGCGACACGGTGATGATCGATAACACGCCGATCGACTACCTTGACTTCGCCTCGCCGGTGTCGGGCCTGGGTTCGAAAATGGGCCTGGATGCCACGCACAAATGGCCGGGCGAAACCACCCGCGAGTGGGGCAGGGTGATCGTCAAGGATGAAGCTGTCACGGCACGTGTCGATGCGATCTGGAAAGAATTGGGAATAGATTGATGCGTGTAACCCTGCAACCTTCCGGCGCTGTATTGGAGCTTGTCCCCGGCGAGCGAATCCTCGAAGGCGCACGCCGCCTGGGCTACGAATGCCCCCAGGCGTGTCGCAATGGCGTGTGCCATGTGTGCGTGGCGCTGCTGGTGGAAGGGCGCGTGCAACAAAATGGCGAGGTGCTCGACCATGGTGAGTTCTACACCTGCATCGCCGAGCCGCTGGAAGATTGCATTGTGTTGTGGGATGGCGTGCTGGCGCCGGGAGAGTTGCCGTTGCGCAAATTGGCGTGCCAATTGAGTGAATGCGTCGAGGTCGGTGGCGATGTATGGCGCGTGCGCCTGCTTGCACCGGCCGGCAAGGCGGTGCGTTACCACGCCGGGCAGTACCTGATGATCGAGCGGGACAATGGCGAGAAAAAGTCGGCGTTTTCCCTGGCGTCGGCGCCCCATTCCGGGCGCGAGCTGGAACTGCATGTGCTGGTGCGCGAGGACAGCGCCCGCGACTTGCTCGAACAATTGCAGCGAGACCGGATGGCCCGCGTCGAATTGCCGTTTGGCGATACGCACCTGGCCGAGCTGCCGGACGGTCCGCTGGTGCTGATCGCCGCCGGCACCGGTATGGCACAGATGAACAGCCTGATCGAGCACTGCCGCGCGTCGGGCTTCAAACACCCGGTGCACCTGTACTGGGGCGTGCGGCGCCCGGAAGACTTCTACGAAATCGAACACTGGGACCAGTGGCTGCAATTGCCCAACCTGTTTCTGCACAAGGTGGTCAGCGACCTGTGCGGCTGGGAAGGGCGCTGCGGATTGCTGCATGAAGCCGTGTGCGAAGACATCACCGACCTTACGGCGGTGCACGTCTACGCCAGCGGTTCACCCGCCATGATCTACGGCACCCTTGATGCGCTGGTCGAAGCAGGCATGGACGCCCACCAGATGCGCGCCGACGTGTTCGCCTACGCCCCACGCCCCTGAGGCTTGGCAGCGTGGACAATGTTCGAGACGCACCGCGTGCCGCTCGCCTCAAAACCCCTATGCACGGCGGTGAGCCGGGTCTCGGACCTAGAATCGCACGCCCGTGGTCAGCATCACTGCATTGAAGCCGAGCAACACCACCTCCGCCGCCACCGGCCCGTAATACGTGCCCACCGACGGGATAACCACCGGCGCCACGCCAAGCCGGTTCAGTGGGATCTTGTCGCGGTATTTACCGCGATAGCCCTGGATCGCCCCGCCCGTGATCTTCAGGTAGACGGGGTAATTCGCCATGTCATAGCGCTGGCCTGCGTAGGCGTAGTACGAACGCTGGCCGAACGAGTTGCGAAACGTCGCCCCGCCATACACAAAACCTGAGGCCTCATTGCGTTCCAGGCCGATCAGATTCTGTTTGTTGTTGTGGTCAGGGTCGGGCGAAAAGTGCCGGGTATACACGCTGGTCTGCGCATACCAGAAGCCTTTGTCGTCTTCGGCCGGTGGCACTTCTGCAGCGAAAGCGGTGGTGGCTTGGGCCAGAAACAGCAGGCCTGGCAGTCGGATCTTTTTCATGGAGGCGACCTCGGTAGTCAGTGTGAGGAGCGGACAACGGGCCGTAACGTGTGCGCCATTTTGGCGCCGGGACGCGTTACAAGGCTGAACCGGGGCTGAAAGTAGCGGAAGTGCCGGGCTCAATCCTGACCAAAGGTGGGCCATGCGCTTACAGCGCTGCGTTCTATTGCGGTAAAGTCCCTCACAACTGGTAATACACAGGAGGCGCACCGCTTTTCGCCATGACCGCCATAGAAACCGATCTTCTGCAATTGGCTTACCCTCCGCGACTCGATCTGGGGCCGCAACTCACTCACGAACAATTGATGAGCTCGATGCAGGCCACCATGGCGCGGCACAAGGGTGGGCCGGTGTGGCTGTTTGCTTACGGTTCGTTAATCTGGCGCCCTGAATGTTCGTCGACCGAACGCGTGCGGGCACGGGTGCATGGCTATCATCGCGGGCTGTACCTGTGGTCCCACGAGCACCGGGGTACGCCGGAGTTGCCGGGGCTGGTATTCGGGCTTGATCGCGGCGGCTCGTGCAGCGGGTTCGCCTATCGCTTGCCGGAAGATCAACTGGAGGCGTCGCTTTACGCCTTGTGGCAGCGCGAGATGCCTTACCCCTCCTATAAACCGCACTGGCTCAGCTGCCGTCTGGAAGATGGCAGTCAGGTTCAGGCGCTGGGATTTGTCTTGGAGCGACACTTGCCCAGCTATGCCGGCAACTTGCCCGATATCGTGCTCAATCACGTACTGCAGAGCGCTTGCGGGCGTTACGGCACCACTCGCGATTATGTCGAGCAGACCGTCAACGCCCTGCGCAGCCACGCCATGCCAGATAAAAACCTGGAGGCGCGGCTCAAGCGTTGTATCAAGGATTGCGCGGCGGATTAACGCGCCGAGCTGACACTGTTGGTGTGCCACAGGGTCGGGATCAGGAACGCAATCGCCAGCAGGCACGCGCCGATCAGCAACACAAAGCCACCGTCCCAGCCGAAATGGTCCACGGTGTAGCCCATGGCGGCACTTGCGGCCACCGAACCACCCAGGTAACCGAACAGACCGGTGAAGCCTGCAGCGGTGCCGGCGGCCTTTTTCGGCGCCAGTTCCAGCGCCTGCAGGCCGATCAGCATCACCGGGCCGTAGATCAGGAAGCCGATCGACACCAGGGCGATCATATCGACAGTCGGGTTGCCCGGTGGGTTGAGCCAGTACACCAGAGTCGCCACGGTCACCAGGGCCATGAACACAATGCCGGTCAGGCCACGGTTGCCGCGGAAGATCTTGTCCGACATCCAGCCGCACAGCAGCGTGCCCGGAATACCTGCCCACTCGTAGAAGAAGTAGGCCCACGATGACTTGTCGACGGTAAAGTGTTTGGCTTCCTTGAGGTACGTTGGTGCCCAATCCAGCACGCCGTAGCGCAGCAGGTAAACGAAGACGTTGGCAAGCGCGATGTACCACAGCATTTTGTTGCGCAGCACATACTTGACGAAGATTTCCTTGGCGCTGAATTCTTCTTCGTGGCTGGCATCGTAGCCTTCCGGGTAATCGTTCTTGTATTGCTCGATGGGCGGCAGGCCCACCGATTGCGGCGTGTCACGCATGGTGATAAAGGCAAACGCCGCCACCAGCAACGCCACGGTCGCCGGCACGTAGAAGGCTGCATGCCAGTCGTTGAACCAGGCCATGCCCAGCAGGAACAGCGGACCGATCAGGCCGCCACCGACGTTGTGCGCCACGTTCCACACCGACACCACGCCGCCGCGCTCTTTCTGCGACCACCAGTGCACCATGGTCCGCCCGCTTGGCGGCCAGCCCATGCCCTGGGCCCAGCCATTGATGAACAGCAGGATGAACATCATGGTCACGCTGGACGTTGCCCAAGGTGCGAAACCGAAAATGAACATCACACCCGCCGACACCAGCAGGCCGAAGGGCAGGAAGTAGCGCGGGTTGGAGCGGTCGGACACCAGGCCCATGAGGAACTTGGACAGGCCGTAGGCAATCGCGATCGCCGACATCGCCAGGCCCAGTTGACCACGGGTATAACCCTCGTCGATCAGGTAGGGCATGGCCAGGGAGAAGTTTTTGCGCAGCAGGTAGTAACCGGCGTAACCGATGAAAATACCGGCGAAGATCTGCCAGCGCAGTCGTCGATAGGTACTGTCGATCTTTTCTTCAGGCAGGGGCGCCTGGTGCGCGGCAGGACGAAAGAAAGCAAACATTCAAGAGCTCCAGATTTCTTGTTTTGACTGCGGATGCGAATGTTACAGTTTCGTTACCGAAAATAGCACCGCCTCTCATGGGCAAACACAAGAAATCCGAACACGTCGTAAATGGATAAGTGCGAGTCGTGATTGCGCGCCAGGGCACATCAGCGCTGCAGATGTGGGCGGGGGGGCTTGCTCCCGATAGCGGTGGGTCAGCAATCGGGAGCGAGCCCCTTCCCGCAGTGATTGCATTTCACTGCATTCAGCGAGTTTGGACGACCACTTTGCCGACAGCCTTGCGCTGCCCCAGGTCGTTGATCGCCTGGGCCGCCTGATCCAGCGGATACATTTTCGACACCAGCGGTTTTAACCGGCCTTCGCCATACCAGGTGAACAACTGCTGAAAGTTCGCCGCATTGTCCTGCGGCTGACGCTGCGCGAAAGAGCCCCAGAACACGCCGACCACCGCCGCCCCCTTGAGCAGTGCCAGATTCACCGGCAGTTCGGGAATGCGTCCGCTGGCAAAACCGACCACCAGCAAGCGGCCGTTCCAGGCAATGGCGCGGATGGCCTGGTCAAACAGGTCGCCACCCACTGGGTCGTAGATCACATCGGCGCCATTGCCGTCGGTCAGGCGCTTGACCTCGTCCTTGAGGCTGGCGTCGCTGTAGTTGATCAGTTCATCGGCGCCGGCCGCCTTGGCCACGGCGAGTTTGTCGGCGCTGCTGGCGGCGGCGATCACCCGCGCGCCCATGGCCTTGCCGATTTCCACGGCGGCCAGGCCCACGCCCCCGGAAGCGCCGAGTACCAGCAGAGTCTCGCCGGGTTGCAGGTTGGCCCGTTGCTTGAGCGCGTGCATCGAGGTGCCGTAAGTCATGCTGAAGGCGGCGGCGATGTTGAAGTCCATGCTCGGCGGGATCGGCAGTACGTTGTAGCCGGGAACGGCGACCTGTTCGGCAAAGCTGCCCCAGCCCGTCAGAGCCATCACGCGGTCGCCGACTTTCAGGTGGCTGACTTTTTCGCCGACTGCGCTGACCACCCCGGCCGCTTCGCCGCCCGGTGAGAACGGGAAGGGCGGCTTGAACTGGTACTTGCCCTCGATAATAAGAGTGTCCGGGAAATTCACCCCGGCCGCGTGCACGTCCAGCAGCACTTCGTTCTTTTTGAACGCCGGGCTTTCGATCTCTTCCAGCACCAGGGTTTCGGCGGGGCCGAAGGCTTTGCACAGCACAGCTTTCATCGGACTATTCCTTTTGGCGTCTTGGCCGATAAGTGTAGGAGGGAACGCCCGTGGGTCAACGAGCATGCCCGGGCCTGATGAGTCGCCATAAGCTTGTGCTCTGCCTCGCTGGCGTTATGCTGCTTGGCAACCAAATGTGAGGAATGAATTGTGAAAGCGTGGATCCTGTTGATGCTGGCCCTGACCTTGCCGATGGCGGCTCAGGCTGAAGAGGCCAAGGAAGGTGAGGCGCCGAAGGTCAGTTATATCAGCCTGACCCCGCCGTTCGTGGGCAACTATGGCCTCGATGGCACGGCGAAACTCAAGGTGTTCAAAGCCGATATTGCCCTGCGTGTCACCGGTACCGAAGCGGCTGCGGCGGTCAAGGCCAATGACCCGCTGATCCGTAATCAGTTGGTGGCGCTGTTTACCCAACAGACCAACGAAGCCATGAGCACCGTCGAAGGCAAGGAAAAACTGCGTCAGGAAGCTCTGAAGCAAACCCAGCAGGTCATGAACGATGAGACCGGCAAGCCGATGGTGGAAGACCTGTTGTTCAACAACCTGATCATTCAGTAACCGGCGGCACCTCCCATATCTTCAGCAAGGCTGCGGTAAACGCGGGCTCCAGTACGCGGTTGCCATGGCCACTGAGGTGGTTGGAGTCGAAGAACAACGGTTTGGCGTTTTCCTCGTAGGCCGAACAGGTGGCACCGGGGCATAACAGCGGCAATGGATCCCAGGTATGCAAGGCCGGATAACGCGTCTCCAGTTGTCGCAGCAATTGCATCTGCGGCGCGCGCAGCCGCTCAAGCTGATTGCGCTCCATTGTCAGGCCCGGCTCGCACACCGGGTTCATGCGATTGAACCAGTCCGCGCAACGATTGGGCGCGGCCTTGAACACAGGTTTGGGGGCGTCGATCAGGATGTTGAGCTGCGCCGCCTGCAGGCGTTGCAATAATCGCTCGGCATCGGTTCGCGCCGCTTCCATGTTCTCGTCAGTCAGCTCTTTCAAGGCTTCATCGATTATCGCTGACTCACCTTCGCGCCACGGGCGGGCGGTGAGTTCAGGCATGCGCAGGGAGGCCAGGAACACCACGTCACCCGGCTTGGCGCGGGCCTCGATCTGCTTGAGCTGGGCTTCGCGCGACGGGGCGCAGCGCACGGGGTCCGGCCCGATCAAGCTGGCGACAGCGCAACCCCCTTGTTCATATTCCACCACCGTCACCCCGAGCTTGAGCGAGATCAACTTCAACAAGGTGCGGTAGGCCGCCGTATGCGAGTCCCCCATGACGAACAGCTGGCGTCCCTGCACACGCGGGTCATCGAGGGTTTCAAAGTCTTCCTGTGGATAATGTTTGTAGGCATACCAGGTGTAACTGTCGCGGGTCTGGCTGAGTGACAGGGTCGATGCGTTCGTCGATACCCACTGCGCCCCCAGCCACAGCAGCCCGGTGACGCCCGCAACACTGGCAATCGCAGGCCATGCCTGGCGTTGCACCACGGAGCGGCCGGTGCGAATCGGCATCTCGATCCAGTGGTAGGACGCTGCCGCGAGGGCGAGTACCAGCACCGGGTAAAGCAGTTGCACCGCAAGCAGCTCGAGCCCGGTGGTCCAGCGCAGGAACACCGCGACCGGCCAATGCCACAGGTACAGCGAATACGACAGTCGGCCGAGGTAGGTCACCACCCGGTTTTGCAGCAGGCGTTGCAGCGCACCGGGTGGTTGATCGGCTTGCAGCACGATTCCGGCGAGCATCGAGAGCGCGCCCGCCACGCTGACCATCGCCCAGGGGAACGGGAATTGACCGGGGTTGGCGAACAGCAAACCGACGATGACCAAACCCAGACCGGCGGCCAACATGGCAGGAGCCCACCGGTTGAAGCGCGGCACCGTGCCGATGAGCTGGAACAGCAGCGCTCCCGAAGCCAGTTCCCAAAAGCGCCCGGGCAGCAGGTAGAACGCCGACAGCGGCGCGGCGTTGACCTGATAGGCCCCGACGATCAACGAAGCAGCGGCCATCAACGGCAGCACGGCCCACACGATCGCAACGCGTTGCCGGTAGCGTAACCAGATAAAAAACAATGCCGGAAAGATCAGGTAGAACTGCTCTTCAACCCCCAGCGACCAGGTGTGCAGGTAAGGGTTGAGTTCGGCAGTGGGGGAGAAATAGGTGTCGGTATTCCAGGCCAGCACGAAGTTGCTCAGGCCAAAGAACGCCGCGAGGCCCGTACGGTCGATCAGTTCGCTGAGCCAGAACTGCGGCGTGAACATCGCCGACAGCATGAAGCTCACAGAGAGTACCGCCAGCAACGCCGGCATGATGCGCAGCAGGCGGCGACGGTAGAAGTCTTTCAGGTACGCGCCCAGAGTCAGGTCACGGCGCTCCCACAGGGATTGGCTGATCACATAGCCTGAGATGACGAAAAACAGGTCGACGCCGGTGAATCCGCCGGGCAGCAGGTCGAGAAAATCCAGGTGGAAAATGATCACGCTGAGCACGGCTATGGCGCGCATGCCGTCGATGGCGGGTAGGTAAGCACAGGTGGAACGCGTCACGGGATCTTCCTTCCTGGACAACGGGGTGGACGATTCTGCCAAACCCTGTGGTCCGCCGCGACTAGCCGTTCGGACAGGTATGCGTCCAGGTGTTGCGTGCGCTCAGCGCAGCGCCAACACGGTTGCCCATTGCTCAGCCGTGACCGGCATCACCGACAAACGGCTGCCTTTTTGCACCAGTGGCAACTCGGCGAGCGCGGCTTGCTGTTTCAGGTAACCCAGGCCCAGCACCTTGGGAAACGTCTGCACATGCGCCACATCGATCGCACTCCACGGATTTTTATCGGCGCTGGCCTTGGCGTCGAAGTAGTGGCTTTCTGGCTCCAGCGCGGTCGGGTCCGGGTAGGCGGCCTTGATGATTTTGCCGAGGCCGGCAATGCCGGGCTCTGGGCAGCTGGAATGGTAAAAAAAGAATTCATCGCCCACGGCCATGGCGCGCAGAAAGTTGCGCGCCTGGTAATTACGCACTCCGTCCCAGCGGGCTTCGCCGAGCTTTTGCAGGCCGTCGATGGAGAGTTCGTCGGGCTCGGATTTCATCAGCCAGTAGGCCATTGTCGGGTTCCTGAAAAAGGCGTTGGGCGAGCTGTCGGGCAATTCCATGACAAACCGACAGTCGGTTGGCGCCAAGGTTTGCGTGTTGGTTCACGTTACCGCAGAATGCCGGCTTTTAAGCTTGACGCAGCTGCAACGGACTACTTTGGAACGTTGTTGTCATCGTGTACGAGATGCCTGAAGGGGGGCAATCGATGCAACGTAAACCGGATTTACTATGGATTTTGGTGATTTTATTTGGTCTGGGCGTCGTGACCACCGGGTATGCGCAAAGCTTGTGGACAAACAAGACCGATGCGCCGGCTCAGCTCTCTCCCGTGCAGCAACAGTACAAGCGTTAACCCCGCTTCAAGGCGCCGCTGATTCCAGTGGCGCTCCTGCGATATACCATTGCCTGTCAGTGACGGTGCCTGCCAACGGCACATCCCAACTGGCCTGCGCCAGACGATCAACCTTCTGACATTCATGGGCCAGGCCCAGCAGCGTAGGCTTGCGCCAGTGCCTGCGGCGGGCGAGGTAGGCCAGGCTGCGGTCATAGAATCCGCCACCCATGCCCAGGCGTCCGCCAACATCATCGAACCCCACCAGCGGCAGCAGCACCAGGTCCAGCGCCCACACCTTGCGCTGGCGGCGGGCATTCACCCTTGGCTCCAGAATGCGAAAGCGGTTGGGCCGTAATGCCTCCCCAGGACGCACGCGCTGGAACACCATCTTGGTTCGCGGCCATGCGCTCAGCACCGGCAGGTAGGTGGCCTTGCCCCGGCGCTGGGCCGCACGCAGCAGCAGGCGCGGATCGATTTCACCGTCCGTCGGCAGATACAGGGAAATATGTTTGGCCCGGCGAAACAGCGGGTGCTGTGCCAGTTGCCGATACAGGCCCAGGGCGGCCTGGCGCTGCTCGCTCGGCGTGAGGGCGCGACGGGCCTTGCGCAACATGCGTCGAAGTTGCGGACGGGAAAGCGGCGCAGGTTCGGTCATGGGTTTTCGGCTCATAAAACAATGCCAGTCCGAAGACTGGCATTGAGTTTGGGAATTCAGGCTCCCCGACAGAACCGCTGTCGACTAAGCCCTTGAACCCGAAAGTTCAAGGTGGAAGAAGCAGTAGGCTTTAAGGCTTTCCGTCTAGCGGACATGCACACCAGCCCAACGTGCAACTTCCAGGGTAGTGCGAATCGGCTCCGGGACATCGCCGACTGGCAAGCACGCCAGGGAGTGGGGCGAGTATACCTTAAACAGACTTGGCAATCAGCCCTTGGCTGCGTCCGAATCGCTGGACAGCGCCAGATCGACGCGGTCGAGCAGGTCGCGCACTTGCTCGCGGGTCGAGCCGCTGGCCTGCACATCGGGGCGTTCCTGCTTGTGCAGCAGGTCGTGGGTGATGTTCAGCGCGGCCATCACGGCGATGCGGTCGGCGCCGATCACTTTGCCGCTGCTGCGGATTTCACGCATCTTGCCGTCCAGGTAGCGGGCAGCGCTCACCAGGTTGTTGCGTTCTTCCTGGGGGCAGATGATCGAATATTCTTTGTCGAGGATCTGCACGGTAACGCTATTGCTTGAACTCATGAGTCTTGCTCCAGGGCCTTCAGGCGCGAAATCATCGATTCGACCTTACGCCGGGCGATTTCGTTTTTTTCAATGAGGTGAGCGCGTTCCTCGCGCCAGGTTTTTTCCTGAGCTAGTAGGAGTCCGTTTTGACTCTTAAGTTGCTCGACCCGATCAATTAGCAATTCGAGTCTGGCCATCAGCGCTTGCAGGTCGGTGTCTTCCATTGGGTTCCACTGGATTTGTCTGATGAATGGCAACTGCAGGATAAACGATCTGACGCCCTCGATAGTCTTGGTACGTCTGCCGGTGCTAGGATACAGCGCTCCATTCTAGACATTGCGCCGTCTGGCGCCTAGCTCACCATGCCTATTCAGAACTCCCCGTACGATGCCTTTTCCAAACTGCTGAGCACCAGCGGCCACCCCTGCTCGCCTGCCGAACTGCATGGCGTGCTGTTGGGCCGCAGTTGCACCGGTGTCGGCTTCGATGCCGACAACTGGCTGGCCGATGTGGCCGAGCTGCTGGAGACCGAACCCACCGATAACGTACGCAACGCGTTGATCGGCCTGCAAGAGATGGTCAAAGGCGAGCTGACCGGCGATGACGTCACCGTCGTCCTGCTGCTGCCTTCCGACGACGCACCGCTGGCCGACCGCGCCGCTGCGCTGGGCCAGTGGTGCCAGGGCTTCCTCCACGGTTTCGGCGTGAACGCAGGCGGCCTGGAGCTGAGCACCGACGCCAGGGAAGTGCTGCAGGACCTCGCCGCCATCTCCCAGGTGCAAGATGCCCTGGAAGAATCCGAAGACGGCGAAGGCGATTACATGGAGGTCATGGAATACCTGCGCGTGGCGCCGCTGCTGCTGTTCACCGAGACCAAAAAGTCCGCTGAGCCCGCTGCACCCAAGCCGTCGTTGCACTAAAAAGGAAGCCCCTCTGCCCATGATCCATATCCCCAAAGCGGAATACACCCGGCGCCGCAAGGCGCTCATGGCGCAGATGGAACCCAACAGCATCGCGATTCTGCCGGCCGCTGCGGTGGCCATTCGTAATCGTGATGTCGAGCATGTCTACCGCCAGGACAGCGATTTCCAGTACCTGAGCGGCTTCCCTGAACCGCAGGCGGTGATCGTGCTGATGCCCGGTCGCCAGCACGGCGAGTACGTGCTGTTCTGCCGCGAGCGCAACGCCGAGCGCGAACTGTGGGACGGCCTGCGCGCCGGCACCGAAGGCGCGATCCGCGACTTTGGCGCTGACGACGCTTTCCCCATCACCGATATCGACGACATCCTGCCCGGCCTGATCGAAGGCCGCGACCGGGTGTATTCGGCCATGGGCAGCAATGCCGAGTTCGACCGCCATGTGATGGAGTGGATCAACGTGATCCGCTCCAAAGCCCACCTGGGCGCCCAGCCGCCCAAAGAGTTCGTGGCCCTGGATCATCTGTTGCACGACATGCGTCTGTACAAGTCGGCGGCAGAGCTCAGGGTGATGCGCGAGGCCGCGCGCATTTCCTGCGCGGCCCATGTGCGGGCGATGCAGGCCAGTCGCGCCGGTCTGCATGAGTTCAGCCTCGAAGCCGAGCTGGATTACGTGTTTCGCCAGGGTGGGGCGAAAATGCCGGCCTATGGCTCCATCGTTGCCGCCGGGCGCAACAGCTGCATCCTGCATTACCAGCAGAATGACGCGCTGCTCAAGGACGGCGATCTGGTGCTGATCGACGCCGGTTGCGAGATCGACTGCTACGCCAGCGACATCACGCGCACCTGGCCGGTCAACGGCAGGTTCTCGGCCGAGCAAAAGGCGATCTATGAGATCGTGCTGGCGTCCCAGGAAGCCGCCTTTGCCGAGATCGCGCCGAACAAACATTGGAACCAGGCCCACGAGGCGACCGTGCGCGTGATCACCGCCGGGCTGGTGAGCCTCGGGCTGCTGCAGGGCGATGTCGACGAGTTGATCGCCAGCGAAGCCTACCGCGCGTTTTACATGCACCGCGCCGGCCACTGGCTGGGCATGGACGTGCACGATGTCGGTGAGTACCGGGTCGGTGGCGAGTGGCGTGTGCTGGAAGTGGGCATGGTATTGACCGTGGAGCCGGGTATCTATATTTCCCCGGATAATCAGAACGTGGCAAAGAAATGGCGTGGCATTGGCGTGCGCATTGAGGACGACGTGGTGGTGACCAAGAAGGGCTGTGAAATCCTGACCGGCGGCGTGCCCAAGACCGTGGCCGAAATCGAAGCGCTGATGGCGGCTGCGCGATGAGCCGGGTCAACCTGGCGATTGTCGGCGGCGGTCTGGTGGGCGCGAGCCTGGCGCTGGCATTGCAGGCCGGCGCCAAGGCGCGGGGCTGGAAGATCATGCTGATCGAACCCTTCGCCCCGGGCGACAGCTACCAGCCAAGCTACGATGCGAGGTCCTCGGCGCTGTCATTCGGCGCGCGGCAGATCTATCAGCGGCTGGGCGTCTGGCAGGACATTTCCCGCCGAGCCGAGCCGATCAAGCAGATTCACGTGTCTGACCGTGGCCGTTTCTCCACCGCGCGCCTGTCCGCTCTGGAGGAAGGCGTGCCGGCCCTGGGCTATGTGGTGGAAAACGCCTGGCTCGGCCAATGCCTGTGGCAGAGCCTTGATAAAGACGTGGTGAGCTGGCGCTGTCCGGCGGAAGTCACGCGTATGGAGCCGTTGCCGGACGGCTATCGCCTGACCCTCAACGATGAAACGGTGCTGTCTTGCGACCTTGCGGTGCTGGCCGATGGTGGCCGTTCCAGCTTGCGTGAACAGCTCGGCATCGGTGTCAAAACCCGGCCGTATAACCAGAGCGCGCTGATCGCCAATGTGACCCCGAGCGAAGCCCACAACGGCGAGGCTTTCGAGCGTTTTACCGATGACGGCCCGATGGCCTTGCTGCCGCTGCCGGACAACCGCTGCGCGCTGATCTGGACCCGCATCGGCATGGATGCCCAGCGCCTGGTCGACCTCGATGAGCGCAGCTTCCTCAGCGAACTGCAGAGCGTGTTCGGCTACCGCCTGGGCACGTTCAAGCAAGTCGGCGCGCGTCATTTGTACCCGCTGACTCTGGTGGAGGCTGAAGAACAAGTGCGCTCGCACCTGGCGATCCTTGGCAATGCGGCCCATAGCCTGCATCCGATTGCCGGGCAGGGCTTCAACCTGTCCCTGCGCGATACGGATGCCCTGGCCGAAGCCCTGCTGGCAGGTCCGCAAGTGCCGGGCGACCTCGCGACCTTGCAGGCTTATCGCGACCGTCAGCGTGGCGATCAGCAACTGACCGTGGGCTTCTCCGACCAGGTGACGCGCCTGTTTGGCAGCGGCCAGCCGTTGGTGGCATTGGGCCGTAACCTCGGCCTGCTGGGCCTGGACCTGTTGCCGCCGGCCAAGCGCTGGTTCGCCCGTCAGGCCATGGGCCTGGGCACGCGCTCGGATGTGTGAGTGAATTCTTTATCGACGATGCCTTGCTTGATCAGGTGCGTCGGCAAAACCCTTTACGTGCGGCGCAGGCCGCCAGCGAGGCAGGTTTAAAGCATGGACATGCGCGCAGATGTGCTGATTGTCGGGGCCGGAATGGTCGGAAGCGCCCTGGCGCTGGCGTTGCAGGGCAGTGGCCTGCAGGTGCTGCTGCTCGATGGCAGCCCGCTGAGCGTCAAACCGTTTGACCCAGACGCAGCGTTCGAGCCGCGGGTGAGCGCCTTGTCGGCCGCCAGCCAGCGCATCCTCGAACGGCTTGGCGTGTGGGATGGCATCGTGGCGCGCCGCGCCAGCCCATATGGCGAAATGCAGGTGTGGGACGGCAGCGGCACCGGGCAGATCCACTTTTCGGCGGCCAGTGTGCACGCCGACGTGCTCGGGCATATCGTTGAAAACCGTGTGGTGCAGGACGCCTTGCTCGATCGCCTGCACGACTGCGACCTGGGCTTGCTGGCCAATGCACGCCTGGAGCAGATGCGTCGTTCCGGCGACGACTGGCTGCTGACCCTGGCAGATGGCCGCAAGCTGCGTACGCCATTGGTGGTGGCCGCCGATGGCGCCAACTCCGCCGTGCGCCGCCTGACCGGCACCGCCACCCGCGAATGGGATTACCTGCACAACGCCATCGTCACCAGCGTGCGCAGTAGCCAGCCGCACCAGCGTACGGCGTGGCAGCGCTTCACCGATACCGGCCCGCTGGCATTTCTGCCGCTGGATCGGGACGGGCAGCAGGAATGGTGTTCGATTGTGTGGTCGACCACTCCGGCTGAGTCCGAACGCTTGATGGCGCTGGATGATGAACGCTTCTGCCGTGAGCTGGAGCGCGCATTCGAAGGGCGGCTGGGAACGGTGGTCAGCGCCGACCCTCGCGTCTGCGTGCCCTTGCGCCAGCGTCATGCCAAGCGCTACGTGGCCGAAGGCCTGGCACTGATCGGCGATGCGGCCCACGCGATTCATCCGCTGGCGGGGCAGGGCGTTAACCTGGGGTTGCTCGATGCTGCGGTGCTGGCCGAGGTGCTGCGGGCGGCGAGCGAGCGCGGTGAACGCCTGGCCGAGGTAAAAGTCCTGAGCCGCTACGAGCGTCGGCGCATGCCGCACAACCTGGCGTTGATGGCGGCGATGGAAGGCTTCGAGCGCCTGTTCCAGGCCGATCAGCTGCCGTTGCGCTGGTTGCGTAATACCGGGTTGAAGGTGGTCAATCGGATGCCTGAAGCCAAGGCTGTGTTCGTTCGCCAGGCGTTGGGGCTGACCGGGGATCTGCCGGAGTTGGCGAAACCCTGACACTGCCGTGCAACATCTGGTAACGCCTCCACCAAGCGTTACCAAATGTGAGTCCTTATCATTTGCCCTCTTTTTGCAAATGAGCGACCGCCCCCATGTCGGCACCCAAGCGCCTCCTGACTGCCCTGGCACTCACCCTGATCGGCTGCAGCAGCGCCCAGGCAGCCGACGAAGTCGTGGTCTACTCCTCGCGCATCGACGAACTGATCAAGCCGGTGTTCGACGCCTACACCCAAAAGACCGGCGTGCAGGTGAAGTTCATCACCGACAAGGAAGCGCCGCTGATGCAGCGCATCAAGGGCGAGGGCGAAAACGCTACCGCCGACCTGCTGCTCACCGTCGACGCCGGCAACCTCTGGCAGGCCGAGCACATGGGCATCCTGCAACCGTTCACCTCGGCGGTCATCAACAAGAACATCCCGTTGCAATATCGCTCATCCGCTCACGCCTGGACCGGCTTGAGCCTGCGCGCGCGTACCATCGCCTATTCCACCGACCGGGTGAAACCGGGCGACCTGACCACTTACGAAGCCCTCGCCGACAAACAATGGGAAGGCCGCCTGTGTCTGCGCACGGCGAAGAAGGTCTATAACCAATCGCTGACCGCCACCCTGATCGAAACCCACGGCGCGGCCAGGACCGAGGAAATCGTCAAGGGCTGGGTCAACAACCTGTCCACCGACGTGTTTTCCGACGACATTGCGGTCCTGGAGGCGATCAACGCCGGGCAATGCGACGTGGGCATCGTCAACACCTACTACTACGGTCGCCTGCACAAGCAGAAGCCGGAGTTGGCGGTGAAGCTGTTCTGGCCGAACCAGGGCGACCGTGGCGTGCACGTCAACCTGTCGGGCATCGGCCTGACCAGGTACGCGCCGCACCCGGAAGCCGCCAAGGCGCTGGTGGAGTGGATGACCACGCCTGAGGCGCAGAAGATCTTTGCGGATGTGAACCAGGAGTTCCCGGCCAACCCGGCGGTGCCGCCTTCTGCCGAAGTGGCGACCTGGGGCAAGTTCGTGGCCGATACCTTGCCGGTGGAAGTGGCGGGCAAGCGTCAGGCTGAGGCGATTCGCCTGATGGATCGCGCTGGCTGGAACTGAACGTGTAAAACGCCGCAGATCAAAATGTGGGAGGGGGCTTGCTCCCGATAGCAGTGGATCAGTTACTCATGAGTAGACTGACAACCCGCTATCGGGAGCAAGCCCCCTCCCACACTGTGTTTTGCCTTTGGATCGTCATTCGCAGGAAGTTTGCTCTTGGCCCACCCCGCCCAACGCCGCTGGTACCTGCCGGTGTTCACCGTCGCCGCCCTGGTGCTATTGCCACTGAGCGTGCTGTTGCTGTCTTGGCAAAGTGTTGATGCACACATCTGGGCCCACCTGTGGGATACCCAAATGCCACGCCTGCTGGGCAATACGCTCACGCTGGTGCTTGGCGTTGGCGTCGGTGTGACCTTGTTGGGCGTCAGCCTGGCCTGGTTGACCAGCCTCTGCGAGTTCCCCGGACGGCGCTGGCTCGACTGGGCGTTGATGCTGCCTTTTGCGATTCCGGCGTATGTACTGGCCTTTGTCTTTGTCGGCCTGCTGGATTTTGCAGGCCCGGTGCAGAGCCTGCTGCGCGAAGGGTTCGGCAGCGGCTTGCGCCTGCCGCGCGTGCGCTCCACCGGCGGCGTGATCATCGTGCTGGTGCTGGTGTTCTACCCTTACGTGTATCTGCTCGCGCGCAGCGCATTCCTGGCCCAGGGCAAAGGCCTGATGGAGGCGGCGCGGATACTCGGGCAATCGCCGTGGCAGGCGTTCTGGCGCGTCGCGTTGCCGATGGCCAGGCCGGCGATCGGTGCGGGCGTGGCGTTGGCGTTGATGGAGACCCTGGCGGATTTTGGCGCGGTCTCGGTGTTCAACTTCGACACGTTTACCACCGCGATCTACAAGACCTGGTACGGTTTTTTCAGCCTGTCCAGCGCGGCTCAACTGGCCAGCCTGTTGCTGCTGGTGGTGATGCTGGTGCTGTACGGCGAGCGGCGCGCACGGGGCGCCAGCCGACCCGGCAATGATCGGCCACGGGGCAAGGCGCTGTATCACTTGCGCGGGGTCAAGGCGGCGGTGGCCACTGCCTGGTGTGGTCTGGTGTTCGCCTGTGCCTTTGTGATTCCGATGCTGCAGTTGGTGGTGTGGTTCTGGCAGCGTGGCCGCTTCGATCTGGATGAACGTTACACGGGGCTGATCGTGCACACCCTTTATCTGGGCGGTATCGCGGCGCTCATCACCGTCAGCGTGGCGCTGCTGCTGGCGTTCGCCAACCGTCTGGCGCCGACCCGGGCGATTCGCTCCGGCGTCAGCCTGGCCAACGTCGGTTACGCGTTGCCGGGGTCGGTGCTGGCGGTGTCGATCATGTTGGCGTTCAGCTATCTGGACCGCGTGCTGGTGGTGCCGCTGTCCGGCTGGCTGGGCGGTGCGGGCAAGCCGTTGCTGCTGGGCAGCCTGTTGGCGCTGGTGCTGGCGTATCTGGTGCGGTTCCTTGCGGTGGCCTACGGGCCGCTGGAAAACAGCCTGGCGCGCATCCGCCCGTCATTGCCTGAAGCGGGGCGCAGTCTGGGGGTCAGTGGGCCACGACTGTTTTGCAAAGTGTATCTGCCGCTGTTGCTGCCGGGCACCCTGAGCGCGGCGCTGCTGGTGTTCGTCGATGTGCTCAAGGAAATGCCCGCGACCCTGCTGATGCGCCCGTTTGGCTGGGACACACTGGCGGTGCGGATCTTTGAAATGACCAGCGAAGGCGAGTGGGCAAGGGCGTCGCTGCCGGCTTTGACGCTGGTATGTGTCGGCCTGTTGCCCGTCATCGGCCTGATTCGTCGCTCGGCCCGGCCAATCGGCTAGGTGCCAGTCCTACAGCTTGCGGCTACAATGCGCGGCATTCGGTGCGCGCCGTCTTTCGGATCGGGTCGCTGTGCGTGGCTGCAGGCCTTGTGATTAAAAGGTGTCCAGCGCATATGGCAAGCCTGCGCATCTTCGCCAAGCCCGGAAGGAGAAACCCATGGGACAGCGTACGCCTCTGTATGACCTGCATCTCGCCCTGGGCGCGAAAATGGTCGATTTTGGCGGTTGGGATATGCCTCTGCACTACGGCTCGCAAGTTGAGGAGCACCATCAGGTGCGACGCGACTGCGGGGTGTTCGATGTGTCCCACATGACCGTGGTCGATGTCACAGGCCTTCAGGCCAGGGAGTGGCTTCAGCGCCTGCTGGCCAATGACGTCGATCGTTTGCATGGCTGCGGCCGTGCGCTTTACAGCGCCATGCTCAATGAGCAGGGCGGCGTGGTGGACGACATGATCGTCTATCGCACCCAGACCGGTTACCGGCTGGTGTTCAACGCCGCCACCCGTGACCAGGACCTGGCCTGGATGCAGGCGCAGCTTGGTGACTACCAGGTGCAACTGCATGAGCGCACGGAACTGGCGATGCTCGCCATTCAAGGCCCCCATGCCCGACAGAAAATCGCCGAGCTGGTGACCCAGTCCCGCAGCACCCTGATCCACCAGCTCAAGCCCTTTGAAGGCCAGGCCGACGGCGACTGGTTTATCGCTCGCACCGGCTACACCGGCGAAGACGGCCTGGAAATTGTCCTGCCAGCCGAGCAGGCTCCGGGATTTTTCAACGACCTGGTCGGTGCCGGTATTTCCCCCATCGGCCTCGGCGCCCGCGATACCCTGCGCCTGGAAGCGGGCATGAACCTGTATGGTCAGGATATTCATCAGGACGTTTCGCCCCTGGCGGCCAATATGGCCTGGAGCATTGCCTGGGAGCCGGCGGAGCGCGACTTCATCGGGCGCGCGGCGCTGGAAGCCGAACTGGCGGCGGGTGTGCAGTTCAAGCTGGTGGGTTTGGTCCTGGAAGAACGCGGCGTTTTACGCGCTCATCAGGTGGTTCGTATCGCCAATGTTGGCGAAGGAGAGATCACCAGTGGTAGTTTCTCCCCTACGCTGAGCAAATCCATTGCCCTGGCGCGTGTACCGACGGCGACGGCCGACCGGGCCGAGGTGGAAATCCGCGGCAAGTGGTACCCGGTTCGAGTGGTCAAACCGACCTTCGTGCGCCATGGCAAGACACTGATCTAACTATTTCCGGCAGGCCATTTGGCCGCTGACATTCCTTCTAGAGGGCACAGAATATGAGCACTATCCCTGCCGAACTGCGTTTTGCCGAAAGTCACGAATGGGCCCGTCTGGAAGCCGACGGCACGGTGACCGTCGGGATTTCCGACCATGCCCAGGAAGCGCTGGGGGATGTGGTGTTTGTTGAGTTGGCCGAAGTGGGCGCCACGTTTGAAGCCGAAGGGCAGGCGGGGGTGGTTGAGTCGGTGAAGGCCGCCTCGGATATCTACGCGCCAGTGGCTGGCGAAGTGATCGCTGTGAACGAAGAGCTGAGTGGCAGCCCCGAGCTGCTGAACTCCGACCCTTACGGCGCGTGGATCTTCAAGCTCAAGCCAAGCAACCCGGCTGACCTGGATAAACTGCTGGACGCCGCCGGCTACAAGGCTGCTATCGGCGAGTAAACGCAAAGCGTTGAACAGCACAAACCAGTGTGGGCGCTGGCTTGCCCGCGATGCAGACACCTTGGTGTATCAGTTACACCGCAGTGATGTCATCGCAGGCAAGCCAGCGCCCACATTGGGTTGAGGTGAGCCGGATTTTTCAGTTCGCGTTCAGTACCGCTTTGACCGCCGCTACCGCTCGTTCCACATCCGCCTTGGTCATTGCCGTAAACATCGGCAACGACACAATCAAACGGCCGACTTTTTCCGCCACCGGGAACATGCCTTCCTTGAAACCCTGTGCCCGATAAAGGCTCAGCAGGTGGATCGGTGGGTAGTGGTAACCGATGCCGACGCCATGGGCCTGCATCTGCTCCATGAACGTCGCGCGGGCGGGCAAGCCGTCCTGGCGTTCCGGCAGCACCAGTTGGAACAGGTGCCAGTTGCTGTTTTCGAAGTCCGCTGGCGGTAATTGCGCGCCGTATGCCTGTTCAAAATCACTGCCGAAGCACTGGAAGTAATGCCGCGCCAGATTTTGGCGGTGGGCGGTGATTTTTTCGATATGGGCGAACTGGCCCAGGCCGATGGCAGCGGCGATATCAGTCATGTTGAACTTGCCACCCAACACATCCACGTCCAGGCCGTCAAAGCCGGTGCGGGTAACACCCTGCAGGCGGTATTTTTCCGCCAGGCGTGCTTCCTCGGCGTTGTTCAATACCAGGCAACCGCCCTCGGACGAGGTGATGTTTTTATTCGCCTGGAAACTGAAGGAAACGAAGTCGCCGGTGGCGCCGATTCGCTCGCCATCCCAGCTGGAGCCCAGGGCCTGGGCGGCGTCTTCAATGATGCGCAGGTTGTACTTGTTGGCCAGTGCATAAAGCATTGGCATATCCAGCGGCAAACCGGCCAGGTATACCGGAATGATCGCCTTGGTACGCGGGGTAATGGCCGCTTCCACCTGCGTCAGATCGATATTGCGGGTGACCGGATCGATATCGGCAAACACCGGCGTTGCACCCACTTCCAGAATCACGTTGGCTGTAGCGACCCACGAGATTGGCGTGGTAATGACTTCATCGCCCGGCCCGATACCGGCGATGCGCAAGGCAATCTCCATGGTGCAGGTGCCCGAGTTGAACGTGCGTACCGGGCGCCCGCCGAAATATTCCGACAGCTGTGCTTCGAATGCCTGCACTTTCGGCCCGCTGGTGATCCAGCCGGAGCGCAGCACATCGCCGACCGCCGAGATAGTGGCTTCATCGATGGTGGGTTTGGAAAACGGCAGGAAGGGCTGTTGGCTCATGACGAGGAAGGCATCCGTTTCAGAGTGGCGACGAATAAAGGCTGTGAGTGCCCGGCATGGTTGCACGGTTCGACTGAATATAGCCTGTCGCCGGTGAACGAATTGTCATCTGGCAGGCAAAAAAATGCCGCTTGAAAAAGCGGCATCCTTTAGAGCAGGTATCACTCGGTAACGGCATTCTTCGCGAGAATGGCGTTGGCCAGTTGCATGTCCGTGGCCTGCAGGCCAGGGTTGTCGGCGCGGACCTTCTGCATGGCGGCTTCCAGGTAAGGGCCGCGGATGCCGCCGTCGCTGGCAACGAAGCTGCCTGCGTCGTCTTGAGCGGCAACCACCATCTTGTGGTCCTTGAAGGTCAGGTACGTGGAGCCGGTCGTGGCACCCGACGAGATGACATTGCGCCAGAAGCTGTCGGCCATGGCTGAACCGACTGGGAGGGATAGCACAGCGAGGGTTGCGACAGCATATTTAAGACGCATGGTAGGTGACTCCGGTGGTTGTCTGTTGGGTTTGATTGTAATCAGACCAATCGAGTTCAATCATGACTAAACAGTTTCGACTTTCAATACCACGCCGTCCTGGCCGATCACCCGCACTTGAGCGCCTGCAGGCGTATCCGGGCCGGTCACCATCCATACACCGTCGCCGACTTTCACCTTGCCCCGGCCATCCACAATGGCTTGATGCACAACAAAGGTGCGGCCGATCAGCTCCGAGCCCCGCTCGTTCAGACCCGGCTGATCGCTCGCCTTGGCGCTGCTGCGCTGACGCTTCCACCAGTACACCGCCGTCAGAATCGACAGCAGGGCGAACAGCAGCAGTTGCCATTCCAGCCCCAGCGATGGCACCACGAACTTGATTACGCCCACCGCAGCGGCCGCGATGCCCATCCACAGCAGATACCCGCCGGCCCCGAACACCTCGAGAATCAACAACACGGTACCCAGTGCCAACCAGTCCCAGAACGACAGATGCTGAAGGAATTCCCACATGGCGATGGTCTCAGCCTTTCTTGTTGTCGAACGTTGCCTTGACGATCTCGCCGATACCACCGATGGCGCCGATCACCTGGCTGGCTTCCAGCGGCATGAGGATCACCTTGCTGTTGTTGGCCGACGCCAGCTTGCCCAGGGCGTCGATGTACTTTTGCGCGACAAAATAGTTGACCGCCTGCACGTTGCCCGACGCGATTGCTTCCGACACCACTTGCGTGGCGCGGGCTTCCGCTTCGGCCTGACGCTCACGGGCTTCAGACTCCAGGAATGCGGCCTGTCGGCTACCCTCGGCCTCGAGGATCTGCGCCTGCTTCTTGCCCTCGGCGGTCAGGATCGCCGAAGCGCGCAGGCCTTCGGCTTCGAGAATCTGCGCACGCTTGATTCGCTCGGCCTTCATCTGCCCGGACATGGCAGCCATCAGGTCTGCCGGCGGGCTGATGTCCTTGATTTCGATACGCGTGATCTTGATGCCCCACGGCGCCGTGGCTTCGTCGACGGTGCGCAGTAGCTTTTCGTTGATGCCGTCACGCTGGCTGAGCATGGCGTCCAGTTCCATGGAACCGAGCACGGTACGGATATTGGTTTGCAGCAGGTTGCGGATGGCGTGTTCGAGGTTGTTGACCTCGTAGGCCGCCTGGGCGGTGTTTACCACCTGGAAGAAGCACACGGCGTCGATCTGCACAGTGGCGTTGTCGGCGGTGATCACTTCCTGGGGCGGGATATCCAGCACGCTTTCCATCACGTTGATCTTGCGACCGATGCGGTCCATGACCGGAATGATGATATTGAGGCCAGGCTTGAGGGTGTTGGTGTAGCGGCCAAAACGCTCGACCGTCCACTGGTAGCCCTGGGGCACCACCTTGAAGCCCATGAAAAGAATGGCGATGGCCAAACCCACGAAAAGAAGCAGTACGGTTCCGATCTGCATTGCGATTCCCTATCTGATGGTGTCGGTAAAACGACGTTCGGCCGATTGTAACGGGGTTGTCGCCGATAAGACGGTTTCATTGTCCGACAATCAAAGGATTATTTCTGAATCTCCAGGGGTGACCCGCAGCACTTCGGCCAGGGTGGTCAGCCCGGCCTGTACCTTCAGCAACCCGGCCATCCGCAGGCTGTGCATGTCTTGCCGCAACGCCGCCTTGCGCAATGCCTGCACATCGGTGCCGGGCGTGATCAGTGTCGTGAGCGCCTCATCCATCACCATGATTTCGTAGACGCCGGCTCGGCCTCGGTAACCGCTGTCACGGCACTCTGCGCACCCCACGGCCTCGCAGCTATCGCCCGCAACGCGCTTGCAGGCGGGGCACAGCAGGCGTACCAGACGCTGGGCCATGACCCCCAGCAAGGTGGCTTTGATCAAATAATGAGCAATCCCCAGCTCCTGCAAGCGGCTGATGGCGCTGGGCGCATCGTTGGTGTGCAGGGTCGACAGCACGAGGTGCCCGGTAAGCGCGGCCTGGATCGCCATTTCGGCGGTTTCCTGGTCGCGTATCTCGCCGATCATGATGATGTCCGGGTCCTGGCGCAGCAGGGCGCGAATGCCGCTGGCGAAGGTCAGGTCGATATTGTGCTGCACCTGCATCTGGTTGAACGCAGGCTCGACCATTTCGACCGGGTCCTCCACCGTGCACAGGTTGACCTCGCGGGTCGCCAGTCGCTTGAGCGTGGTGTAGAGGGTGCTGGTCTTGCCGGAACCGGTCGGTCCGGTGACCAGGATGATGCCATGGGCCTTGCTGGTCATGGCGTGCCAGCGCTGCTGGTCTTCGGGCGACAGGCCGAGCTGGTCGAAGTCCTTGAGCAGCACCTGGGGGTCGAAAATCCGCATCACCAGTTTCTCGCCAAAGGCCGTGGGCAAGGTCGACAGACGCAACTCCACCTCGGCGCCCGCAGGGCTTCTGGTCTTGAGGCGGCCGTCCTGGGGTTTGCGTTTTTCCGCCACGTTCATCCGGCCCAGGCTTTTCAGGCGGCTGACCACTGCCATCGTGACCTGGGGCGGGAATTGATAGACATCATGCAGCAGCCCATCGATGCGAAAGCGCACGCGGCCCTGGTCCAGGCAAGGTTCGATGTGGATATCGCTGGCACGCTGGCCGAAGGCGTACTGCAACAGCCAGTCGACGATCGTGACGATATGCGCGTCGTTGGCATCCGGCTCCTGATCGCTGCCGCCGAGGTTGAGCAGTTCGACATTGGCAGGCGCCGCGATTTTCTGATCCGCGCCGCGCACCGACTTCGCCACGCGGTAGAACTCGCCCATGCAGTGCTCGATTGCCTGGGGGTTGGCGACCACGCGCTTTATCGAGCGTTTGAGCACCTGCGCCAGGCCGGCTTCCCACTCGGTGACATAGGGCTGGGCACTGGCGACGGTGACGGTGTGTGCATCCACGGCCACAGCGAGGATCGCGTGACGTTGGGCGAATGCGTGGGACATCAGCGGCACCACCGTCGCCACGTCGATCTTCAGCGGGTCGATGCGCAGATAAGGTTGTCCGGCCTGCCGGGCGAGCCATTGCGTCAGCGCTTCCAGGTCGGCGCCCTGGGCCGCGATGAGTTCCAGCGGATGCCGGTTGCCGGCGGGCAATGTCGACAGGCGCTGTGCGACGTCGGCTGCGACCAGCCCGGCCTCGACCAGAGGCGGCAGCAACGCGTGCAATTGCAAACGGTGATCAACAGACATGCAGATTTACCTGAGAAGCGCTGGACGTCTCCTCAGGCTAGTCAGGTGCTGTATTTTTGCCTCTCAGGGTGTATTGCAGGCTTTTACGCTGAACAACGGGAAGGCAGCCACATCCCCGTGGCGAGCGGGCTTGCCCTAATGCCGTTCAGTTAAGCGCAGATTCCCTGTGGCGAGCAGGCTTGTCCTGCGTTGGGCTGCGCAGCAGCCCCAAAGCCAGGCGCTGAGCCATATCAGGTACACCGCGTTTTCCTTGAGTGGGGGCGCTTCGCGCCCCAACGCGGGGCGAGCCCGCTCGCCACAGGGCCGTGGTTTGGTATTACAGACGCAGCAACGTTTTCCACGCCCGGTTCTGATACACCGCAATCGCCTGATGCATCCGCGCGTCCAGCGACTCATCGGTGATTGGCTGGTTGGCCAGTTGCACCAACTTGTTCAGCTCGCCGTACAGGCGGTCCAGCTCGGCAATGTCCACCACCTGACGTGCGTGATGCAGCCAGGCCTGGATGCGCTCGATGCGCGGCAGCTGCTCGGCCAGGTCTTCGGGTTGCTGCTGGTAGCGCGGCAGTTGCAGGGCGACGGCATCGTCGGCCAGCAGGCGCGGCAGCCAGTTGGTGAGTTGCGCTGCGCCCTGGCGGTTGCCGCGCACGGTGCGCTCGGCGGTCCAGGTGCGGGCCAGCAGCCAGCGCGAGGTGTTCAATGAGAACAGGCCCCAGCGCACGTCTTCGAGCTCTTCGGCGAATTGCTCCGGCGCGGCTTTGCGAATGTCTTCGTCGTCGTCACCGGCCTGTACCAGCGGGCGCCAGTCTTCGAGCAGGGCATCGAGTGCGCTGCGCAGTTCGCTGGTGGACTGGCGTGGCGCCGCCTGACCAAGGCTGCCGATCAGGGCGCGCAGTTCGCCGAGGTGATCTACCCAGTCCTGCAACAGGCGCCAATGGCCGTTGAACCGGTATTGCTCGGCCAGACGCTGGCTGCTGCCCAGCAGGTGCCACATGATCGCGGCGAAGGCGTCGTCCAGCGGCATTTCGGCGTGGATCTGCGGCGCCGGCAGGCTCAGAGAGTAGCTGCCGGCGTCGTACAGGCGGTAGCCGCGCTCGGCCTTGCTGATGTCACACGGCATCAGCGCCAGCGTGGCGGCCAGCTCGGCGGCGAGTTCCAGCAGGGCCGCCGGTTCGCCTTCGCGCAGCTCCAGTTCCAGCTCGCAGATTTCTTCTTTCTGCTTGCCGACCACCACGTGGCCCAGGTCCAGGGCGGCTTCGATCACCACCTTGGCTTTGCCACGGCCCCAGGCGATTTCGGCGCGCTCGCGCACAAAATCGGTAGTGAAGATCGGCTTGAGGGTCTTTTTGTCCAGCTCGGCCAGTTGCTCGGGCCAGCATTCGCCGTCGAGTTTCTTCACGTCGAGCTTGGCTTTGGGCAGGTTCCAGTTGTACTCGTTGCGTTCCGACAGGCCGGCGATGCTTTGGCCACGGGTCTTGAGGGTCTGGATAATCTCGTCACCGTCCTTGCGCAGGCGCAGGGCAACCTTGGCCTGGGCCAGGTCGCGCTCGGGGGTGTCGAAATACTGGTTCATCAACTCACGGCGTTCCCAGCCACTTTTGTTGCGTTTTTTCAGTAGCGGGTGCTCACGCAGCGCAGCGAGGGTTTCGCGGCTGACGCGGAGCTTGATTTCGGTTTCTTTCTGCATGGCCGGAAAATCCAGGATCGGGAGCGCAGCCGGGGAAAAGAGTGGCTGCCAAGGCCGTGCAGTGTACAGGACTGAGCCCGGCAACGCGCCGCAACGGTTTATTGTGTCGTGCAGATGGCTCTATAGTGGGCCCCATCCGTGAAGTCGAGAGGCCGCGCATGCCGTTACCTACCCTGAAAGAGCAATTCGCCGCGCTGATTGCCGCGCCATCGGTCAGTTGCACGCAGGCGTCTCTGGACCAGACCAACCGTCCGGTGATCGATCTGCTCGCCAGTTGGCTGGGCGATCTGGGCTTTGCCATCGACATCCAGCAGGTCAGCCCCGGCAAGTTCAACCTGCTGGCCACCTTCGGCAGCGGTCCCGGCGGGCTGGTGCTGGCCGGGCACAGCGACACGGTGCCGTATGATGACGCCTTGTGGCAGACCGATCCGCTCAAGCTGACGGAAGTTGACGGCCGCTGGGTAGGATTGGGCAGCTGCGACATGAAGGGTTTTTTCGCCCTGGCCATCGAAGCGGTGTTGCCGCTGCTCGACCAGCCGTTCAAACAGCCGTTGCTGATTCTCGCCACCTGCGATGAAGAGAGCTCCATGTCCGGCGCCCGGGCGTTGGCCGAAGCGGGCCGTCCGCTGGGCCGCGCAGCGGTGATCGGCGAGCCCACTGGCCTGAGGCCGATCCGCCTGCACAAGGGCGTGATGATGGAGCGCATCGACATCCTCGGCCGCAGCGGCCATTCGTCGGACCCGAGCCTGGGCCACAGCGCCCTTGAAGCCATGCACGATGCCATCGGCGAACTGCGCGGCCTGCGCCTGGCCTGGCAGCGCGAATACCGCAACCCGCAATTCAGCGTGCCGCAGCCCACCCTGAACCTGGGCTGCATCCACGGCGGCGACAACCCCAACCGCATTTGCGGCCAGTGCTCCCTGGAGTTCGACCTGCGGCCATTGCCGGGCATGGACCCTGAAGTGCTGCGTGCCGCTATCCGGCAGAAACTCGCACCTCTGGCCGAGCGCCATCACGTCCAAATCGACTACGCGCCGCTGTTTCCCGAAGTGCCACCGTTCGAACAGCCCGAAGACGCCGAACTGGTGCGGGTTGCGGAGCGTTTGACCGGCCATCGTGCCGAAGCAGTGGCGTTTGGCACCGAAGCGCCTTATCTTCAGCGCCTTGGTTGCGAAACCCTGGTGCTCGGCCCTGGTGATATCGCCTGTGCGCACCAGCCGGGCGAGTACCTCGAAATGTCACGCTTGACGCCTACAGTGCAGTTATTGCGCGAACTGATCGAACATTACTGCCTCAAACCTGCATAAATTAACCCCTGCCTGTACGTCCATAGAAGGAGAGTGAGCGTGTCGCCAAGCCTGTTCCGACGATAACCATCAGCCCGCCGTGCGCTTCCACGATCCTTCCTTTTTCGGCTGCTTTTTATTACAGGCCCAGGTGTTATGCCCGAATACGTCAATTGGCTTCGTCACGCTTCCCCTTACATCAACGCCCACCGCGATTGCACCTTTGTGGTCATGTTGCCTGGCGACGGTGTGGACCACCCCAACTTCGGCAATATCGTCCACGACCTGGTGCTGCTGCACAGCCTGGGTGTGCGGCTGGTGCTGGTGCATGGCTCGCGTCCGCAAATTGAAACCCGCCTTGAGGCGCGTGGCCTTACGTCGGCTTATCACGAAGGCATGCGCATCACCGATGCTGCCACCCTGGAATGTGTGATCGATGCGGTCGGGCACTTGCGTATCGCCATCGAGGCGCGCCTGTCCATGGACATGGCCTCATCGCCCATGCAGGGTTCACGCCTGCGCGTGGCCAGTGGCAATCTGGTCACCGCGCGGCCCATCGGCGTGCTCGACGGCGTGGACTATCACCACACCGGCGAAGTGCGCCGGGTCGACCGCAAGGGCATCAATCGCCTGCTCGACGAACGCTCCATCGTGCTGCTGTCGCCGCTGGGGTACTCGCCCACCGGCGAGATCTTCAACCTGGCCTGTGAAGATGTGGCCACCCGCGCCGCCATCGACCTGGCTGCCGACAAACTGCTGCTGTTTGGCGCCGACCTTGGTCTGATCGACGAAAATGGTCGCCTGGTGCGTGAGTTGCGTCCACAGCAAGTGCCGGCGCACCTGCAGCGGTTGGGCAGCAATTATCAGGCTGAACTGCTCGACGCTGCCGCCCAGGCTTGCCGCGGCGGCGTGGGGCGCAGCCATATCGTCAGCTACGCCGAGAACGGCGCTTTGCTCACCGAGCTGTTTACCCGCGACGGCGGCGGCACGCTGGTGGCCCAGGAGCAATTCGAACTGGTACGCGAGGCGGCAATTGAAGACGTCGGCGGTTTGCTTGACCTGATCAGCCCGCTGGAAGAGCAGGGCATTCTGGTACGCCGTTCGCGGGAAGTGCTGGAGCGCGAGATCGAGCAGTTCAGCGTGGTGGAACGCGAAGGCATGATCATCGCCTGCGCCGCGCTGTACCAGATCGCCGATTCCGACGCCGGTGAGCTGGCCTGCCTGGCGGTGAACCCGGAATACCGCCATGGCGCGCGCGGTGATGTGTTGCTCGAGCGTATCGAGGGCCGTGCCAGGGCCCAGGGCTTGAAGACCTTGTTCGTGCTTACCACGCGCACCGCGCACTGGTTCCGCGAGCGCGGCTTTGAACCCAGCAGCGTAGACCGCCTGCCTTCGGCGCGGGCGTCGCTGTACAACTATCAGCGCAATTCCAAGATCTTCGAAAAGGCGCTGTAAAGACAGCACACATCAAAAATGTGGGAGGTGGCTTGCTCCCGATGGCCTTAGCTCAGTCACTGATGTGTTGACTGATCGAATGCCGTCGGGAGCAAGCCCCCACATTTGTTTCAATACTTCAGAACCGTGAAAGCGCGCCGATACAACAATTGCCAGCGATCAAATCGGCCGCTTGGACAACCAAAGAAATTATTAGTGACACAAAAACTGTAACAAATTGACGCCAGGATAGCGCTTAGCCATGATGGCGCCGCCTTTCTGGTCGTGAATGACGTCTGCAGTGTCCTAAACGATCTAAAAAAGCTCTGAATAATACCCTTTAGGAATTAGGTTGCGCGGCAACTCGTCTACTCTGACCGGTTCGCTGCCCTGCAAAGTCTTATTCCTGAATCGTATGAAAAAGGATGAAATAATTCTTTTTGGGTGTATGAGAAACTCATTACCCTGCACGGACCAAATCAACTGTGATTAGACGAAGGTAGTAGACACACAAGGTTACGATTGACTTGTCAGTCACTAACCGGTGCTAATCGCGCATCTGTGGATCGAGGGCGTCAGACCCGCGACCAAAGAAACACAAAAATTAGAAACGAGAGGAGCGGTACATGAAGAAGTCCACCTTGGCTGTGGCTGTAGCTTTGGGCGCAATCGCCCAGCAAGCAGGCGCTGCCGGTTTCATCGATGACAGTAAAGTAACGCTGGGTGTGCGTAACTTTTACATCAACACCGACAACCGCGACGCGGCTGCCGGCAGTGCTGCCAACAAGGCCGCTGGTGTACAGAGCAAGCAGGAAGAATGGGGCCAGGGCTTCGATCTGCGCTTCATCTCCGGCTACACCCAAGGCACCGTAGGCTTCGGTCTTGATGCCATCGGCCTGCTGGGCATTCGCCTGGATTCGGGCGGCGGCACCAACGGCGCGAGCCCGGCGACCGCTACCAGCCCTGGTTCGTACGGCGGCACCGTGTTCCCGAGCAAGTCCAATGGCGAAGCCGTTGATAACTACTCGAGCCTGGGCCTGACTGCCAAAGCCAAGATCTCCCAGACCGAACTGAAGCTGGGTACGCTGCAACCCAAGCTGCCGGTTATCGTGACCAACGACGGTCGTCTGCTGCCGCAGACCTTCCAGGGTGGCCAGATCACCACCAATGACATCAAGGACCTGACGCTGGTTGCCGGTCAGATCGAAAAGGCCAAGGGTCGTAACTCCAGCAACGTCGACAACCTGTCGATCGCTGGTGCCAACACCCGTGGCGTGAACTGGCGTGACAGCAACAAGTTCTACTACGCCGGTGGTGACTACAAGATCACCAAAGACCTGACTGCCCAGTACTACTACGGCAACCTGGAAGATTTCTACAAGCAGCACTTCCTGGGTCTGACCCACAACTGGGCAATCGGCCCGGGCGTATTGAAGTCTGACCTGCGTTACTTCCACAGCTCCGATGACGGCAAGAACGGCAGCGAAGCGGCCTACTTCTCGTCGGGCAACTACAGCGGCGTGAACTCCGGTCGTGGCAAGGTTGACAACAACCTGTACAGCGGCCTGTTCCTGTACACCATTGCCGGTCACACCTTCGGTGGTGGTTATCAGGTCAGCAACGGTAACAGCGACTTCCCTTGGTTGAACCAGGGCGACGGTTCGTCGGCTTACCTGACCACTGACATGCAGATCGCCAAGTTCGCCCGTGCTGGCGAACGTACCTGGCAGGCTCGCTACGCGTATGACTTCGCCAAGGTTGGCGTGCCTGGCCTGACCGCCGGTATCGTCTACCTCAAAGGTACCGACATCGACACCGTCAACGGCAGCCGTGCCGAGTTCACCGGTCAGTCCGAGTGGGAACGTGACATCACCGTTGCCTACGTGATCCCGGAAGGCCCGCTGAAAAACCTCGGCGTCGCCTGGAAAAACGCTATGTGGCGCAACGATGTTGCCGCAGCGCGCGATCAGGACGAAAACCGTGTAATCGTCAGCTACAGCTACGCATTCAAGTAACAGCGTAAAGCCTTGCCCGGCGCAATGCCGGGCAAGGTGTGTTGCTTCAAGTCGGGCTCAACCCCCGCAAGCCCTTCCTGAATCCCTCTTTGCAGCGTCTCAAGGCCTTCTCGAACCTTGAAATCGATGTTGATCCCCGCGTGCCTCAGCGTCCAGTGAACAGATTTTTAATATTCTTTTATCGTCTGGATAAATCGTTATTTATTCTTTTTAAATAAATGCCGAAGCATGCACAGTGGGCGCCATAAGCACTCACCAGGAGCCATGCCATGAGTCTCAGACTGGGCGATATCGCCCCCGATTTCGAACAGGATTCCAGCGCCGGTAACATTCATTTCCATGAATGGCTGGGCGACAGCTGGGGTGTGTTGTTCTCGCACCCGGCCGACTTCACGCCAGTGTGCACCACTGAGCTGGGCTTCACCGCCAAGCTCAAGGACGAATTCGCCAAGCGCGGCGTCAAGGCCATTGCCCTGTCCGTAGACCCGGTGGACTCCCACCACAAGTGGATCGAAGACATCAACGAAACCCAGCACACCGTGGTCAACTTCCCGATCCTGGCCGACGCCGACCGCAAGGTCTCGGACCTCTACGACCTGATCCACCCGAACGCCAGCGATACCCTCACCGTGCGCTCGCTGTTCGTGATCGACCCGAACAAGAAAATCCGCCTGACCATTACTTATCCGGCCAGCACCGGCCGCAATTTCCATGAAATCCTGCGGGTCATCGACTCGTTGCAGTTGACCGATAACCACAAGGTCGCCACCCCGGCCAACTGGCAGGATGGTGATGAAGTGGTGATCGTGCCGTCGCTCAAGGATGAGGAAGAGATCCAGAAGCGCTTTCCCAAAGGCTACCGCACCGTGAAACCGTACCTGCGCCTGACCCCGCAACCCAACCGCTGACACACAACCCAATGGGGAGGGAGCAAGCCACCTCCCACAGTTTTTGCCGCATTTCACAGCTCACAAAGCAGGGGTTTTTCAGGCCGTTTCGACGGCCTTTTTTTTCGCCTGGCTTTCCATAAATTGCATATGTATTTATGGAATAAACAAATGAAAAAATAAGATTTATAGATATATAAATCTGCTGCTAAGGTCTGTCCCATCTTGGCGCCATCGCCACACAGCGAACGCCGGCACTTGCTCAAAGGAATTCCTGCATGTTGGTCGTAACACTCGGAGGCAGTCCCAGTCAGCGTTCCCGCTCCGGGGTGCTGCTGGAAAAAACCCGTCAGTGGTTGCAAGACAAAGGCGTCGAAGTGGTGAGTTACCAGGTACGGGACTTCCCGGCCGAAGACTTGCTGCATGCGCGCTTCGACAGCCCCAAGGTGATCGACCTGTTGCAACAGGTGGCCAATGCCGACGGCCTGGTGATCGCCACGCCGGTGTACAAGGCCTCGTTCTCCGGCGCGCTGAAAACCGTGCTCGACCTGCTGCCCGAACGCGCCCTGGCGCACAAGGTAGTACTGCCGATGGCCACAGGCGGCAGCATCGCCCACATGCTGGCGGTGGACTACGCCTTGAAGCCAGTGCTGTCGGCGCTCAAGGCTCAGGAGTTGCTGCACGGCATTTTCGCTGAGGACAGCCAGATCGCCTACGGCGAGGGCAGTGTCCAGGCGCAACTGGTGCCGGTGCTTGAGGCGCGACTGCGCGAAGCCGTTGAGCAGCTCTACAGCGCCATGGCCCGCCGCCCAAAACCGCTGGATCCGGACGTGTTGAATGAACGTTTGTTGAGTGCTCGCTGGAGCATTTAAGCCTCACCCCGACATCCGGTAACACTCACCTTACTCAGCCGCCATCGGCCAAGCAGGTGCAGCCAACCCCCTCATCGCACTATTTGGAGAGAGCGCCATGCGCACTGTCATCTTGCGTCGTGGTCTGGTCGCACTGTTTGCTGCGGCTGTGTCCTTCGGCGTCATTGTTAACGCCCAGGCCGCCGAAACTTTGCGGATCGGCTATCAGAAATACGGCACCCTGGTGCTGCTCAAGGCCAAGGGCAGCCTGGAAAAACGCCTGGCTGCCCAAGGCGTGCAGGTGCAATGGACGGAATTTCCCGGCGGTCCGCAGCTGCTTGAAGGCCTGAATGTCGGCGCCATCGACTTCGGCGTTACCGGCGAAACCCCGCCAGTGTTCGCCCAGGCGGCCGGTGCCGATCTGCTCTACGTGGCCTACGAGCCGCCGGCGCCTACCAGCGAAGCGATCCTGGTGCCCAAGGATTCCACGATCAAGTCGGTGGCCGAGCTCAAGGGCAAAAAAGTCGTGCTCAACAAAGGCTCCAACGTGCACTACCTGCTGGTGCGTGCCCTGGAAGATGCCGGGCTCAAATACACCGATGTGCAGACCGTATTCCTGCCGCCCGCCGATGCCCGCGCGGCGTTCGAGCGGGGCAGTGTCGACGCCTGGGTCATCTGGGATCCGTACCAGGCCGCCGCCGAGAAACAGCTGCAGGCGCGCACCCTGCGTGACGGCACCGGCATCGCCGACAACCACCAGTTCTACCTTGCCACCAAACCCTACGCGCAACAGCACCCGGAGGTGATCAAGGCGCTGGTGGAAGAAGTGCGCGCAGTCGGCGAATGGTCCAAGGCCAACCCGCAGGAAGTCACCGCTCAGGTGGCGCCGCTGCTTGGCCTGCCGGCCGACATCACCCTGACCTCGGTGAAACGCCAGGGCTACGGTGCGCTGTTCCTGACCCCGGAAGTGGTCGCCGCCCAGCAGAAAATCGCCGACACCTTCTACCAGCTCAAATTGATTCCCAAGCCCTTGAGCATCAAGGACGTGATCTGGACACCGCCCGCCACCGTGGCCACAGCGCCGTAATTCGATTTCTTCAGGAGACAACTCCATGAGCCTCAATATTTTCTGGTTCCTGCCTACCCACGGCGACGGCCATTACCTTGGCACCGCCGAAGGCGCGCGTGCCGTCGACCACGGCTACCTGCAGCAAGTCGCCCAGGCTGCTGACCGCCTCGGGTTCGGCGGGGTGCTTATTCCCACCGGACGTTCCTGCGAAGACTCATGGCTGGTAGCCGCCTCGCTGATCCCGGTGACCCAGCGCTTGAAATTTCTCGTCGCTCTGCGCCCCGGCATCATTTCGCCGACGGTGGCCGCGCGTCAGGCCGCAACCCTGGATCGTCTGTCCGGCGGCCGTGCGTTGTTCAACCTGGTGACCGGTGGCGACCCGGAAGAGCTGGCCGGCGACGGCCTGTTCTTGAGCCACGAAGAGCGCTACCAGGCCTCGGTGGAGTTCACTCGCATCTGGCGCCGTGTGCTGGAAGGCGAAACCGTGGATTACGACGGCGAGCACATCAGCGTCAAAGGCGCCAAGCTGCTCTACCCGCCGATCCAGCAACCGCGCCCGCCGCTGTACTTCGGCGGGTCTTCCGAAGCCGCCCAGGACCTGGCCGCCGAACAAGTGGAGATGGTGCTGACCTGGGGCGAGCCGCCGGCCGCAGTGGCAGAAAAGATCGAGCAAGTTCGCGCCAAGGCCGCCAAGCACGGGCGCACCGTGCGCTTCGGCATTCGCCTGCATGTGATCGTGCGCGAAACCAACGAAGAGGCGTGGAAAGCCGCCGACAAACTGATCTCCCACCTGGACGACGCAACCATCGCCCGCGCCCAGGCCTCCCTGGCGCGCTTCGACTCGGTGGGTCAGCAGCGCATGGCCGCCTTGCACGGTGGCAGCCGCGACAACCTCGAAGTCAGCCCCAACCTGTGGGCCGGCGTCGGCCTGGTGCGTGGCGGTGCGGGCACTGCGCTGGTGGGCGATGGCCCGACGGTTGCGGCGCGGGTCAAGGAATACGCGGACCTGGGCATCGACACCTTTATCTTCTCCGGGTACCCGCACCTGGAAGAGTCGTATCGCGTGGCTGAGCTGCTGTTCCCGCACCTGGATATCGAACGGGCCGAGCAGCCGAAAAGCACCGGCTATGTCAGCCCGTTCGGCGAAATGGTCGCCAACGACATTCTTCCCAAAGCCGCGTCACAGAGCTGAGGGGACGCCATGAATGTTGAAAAATTGAGCCATCGCGTGGCGCCCTGGGTGCTGCCGATTCTGTTGCTGGCGGTGTGGCAGTTGTCGGTGTCGGCGGGCTGGTTGTCGACGCGCATTCTGCCGGCGCCCAGCGCAGTGATTGAGGCCGGGGTCAACCTGGTGCGCAGCGGCGAAATCTGGACGCACCTGGCCATCAGTGGCTGGCGGGCCGGCCTGGGCTTCGTGATCGGCGGTGGCATCGGCCTGGCGCTGGGCTTTATCACCGGTCTGTCGACCTGGGGCGAGCGTTTGCTGGACAGCTCGGTGCAGATGATCCGCAACGTACCGCACCTGGCGCTGATTCCGTTGGTGATCCTGTGGTTCGGCATTGATGAGACGGCGAAGATTTTCCTGGTCGCCCTCGGCACGCTGTTCCCGATCTACCTCAATACCTATCACGGCATCCGCAACGTCGACCCGGCACTGGTGGAAATGTCGCGCAGCTATGGCTTGTCCGGTTTCAGTCTGTTCTGGCAGGTGATTCTGCCCGGCGCGTTGCCGTCGATCCTGGTGGGCGTGCGCTTTGCCCTGGGCTTCATGTGGTTGACGCTGATCGTGGCGGAAACCATCTCGGCCAGCTCTGGCATCGGCTACCTGGCGATGAACGCGCGGGAATTTCTACAAACCGACGTGGTGGTGCTGGCCATCGTGTTGTACGCGATCCTCGGCAAACTGGCCGACCTGGCCGCGCGTGGCCTGGAACGGGTCTGGTTGCGCTGGCACCCGGCCTATCAAGTGCATAAGGGAGGTGCGGCATGACTGCTCAACAACCTCCGCGCCTGCTCAAGGGCATCCCGCTCGCGGTGCGCAAATTGCGCAAGTCCTTTGGTGCGCGGGAAGTACTCAAAGAGATCGATCTGCATATCCCTGCCGGTCAGTTCGTCGCCGTGGTCGGTCGCAGTGGCTGCGGTAAAAGCACCTTGCTGCGCCTGCTGGCGGGCCTGGATAAAGCCAGCGGCGGCCAGTTGCTGGCCGGGTCTGCGCCGCTCGACGAGGCGATCGAAGACACGCGGCTGATGTTTCAGGAAGCGCGCCTGCTGCCATGGAAAAAGATCATCGACAACGTGGGCCTGGGCCTCAAGGGCAACTGGCGCCCCCGGGCGTTGGACGCGCTGGAGGCGGTGGGCCTGGCCGAGCGTGCCGATGAATGGCCGGCGGCGTTGTCCGGCGGGCAGAAGCAACGGGTGGCGCTGGCCCGCGCGCTGATCCACCAACCGCGCCTGCTGCTGCTCGACGAGCCCCTGGGCGCACTGGATGCCCTGACCCGTATTGAGATGCAGCAACTGATCGAAAACCTCTGGCAAAAGCACGGCTTCACCGTGTTGCTGGTCACCCACGACGTCAGCGAAGCCGTGGCGATTGCCGACCGGGTGATCCTGATCGAAGACGGCGAAATCGGCCTGGACCTCACCGTCGACCTGCCGCGCCCGCGTGCCCGTGGTTCACATCGTCTGGCCGCACTGGAAGCCGAAGTGCTCAACCGCGTGCTGTCCTTGCCCGGCGTGCCGCCGGAACCCGAACCTGTTTCACCGCTGCCGACGCAATTGCGTTGGGCTCAATAACCCACACAGGAAAAACACCATGACTATCAAAGCCATCAACGTGCGCAACCAGTTCAAGGGCACCATCAAGGAAATCGTGGTCGGCGACGTTTTGTCGGAGATCGACGTGCAGACCGCCTCGGGCATCGTCACGTCGGTGATCACCACGCGCTCGGTCAAAGAGCTGGAACTGGTGATCGGCAGTGAAGTGATCGCCTTTGTGAAATCCACTGAGGTGTCGATTGCCAAGTTGTGAGTGCTCTTGAGGCCGTCATCGGGGGCAAGCCTCCTCCCACATTTTGAATGTGTTCACAGGTCAACGTGTGGGAGGGGGCTTGCCCCCGATGAGGCGCGCCCTGCCACCCTTACCGCTTGGGCAAGTACGCCGGCAAGTAGAGCCCCACATACGCATCAAATACCCGCATCCCTTCCTCCGCCATGCGCGGCGTAATCCGCCCATGCTGATGCACCGAGCGCGCATACACGCGGTCGCTCAACTCCAGCGCCAATGCAAACACGTCCACATCGTTGGGTAGCGTCGGCACCTCGAAGTGGCGGTTGAACACGGCCAGCATCAAATCCCCCAACTCTAGATCATGCTGACGGTCGGCCTGGGTCACTTCAGTGAGCCCGTGCTGGGTGAGGATCAACTGGCGCGCGACAGCATCATGCGCGTAGATGCTAAGCATGCGCTGCTCGACGACAGCGGACAGGTCGCGCCATTGCTTGAGCGAGTCATGCTCGATGGGGGCCTCGATGGCCGCACGGAAGGCCGCGTGCACATCCGCCGTCAACGCTTGCAGCAACGCCGGCACACTGGCAAAAAAGTGGTACACCGACGCCGCCGGAATCTGCGCGCGCTTGGCCACACTGTAGATCGACAAACCGGCCACGCCTTCGGCGGCCAGCAACGCGCGGGCGGCATCCAGGATCGTGTCGATCCGCGCCTGGCTGCGGGCGCGGGGTTTGCGAGTGACGGTGGGGCGGGTGGACATGGAAGTCTCCTACAAGGCAGCAGGCATTGTATGAGTAGGAAGGTGTGTTGTCTGCCAGACCGCTATCGGGGGCAAGCCCCCTCCCACATTTTGAATGTGGTCACAGATCCAGTGTGGGAGGGGGCTTGCCCCCGATGAATCCACCTCGGTCTCCCCGAATAAACCCAAAAAAAACGCCACTGACCGAAGTCAGCAGCGTCTTTTCAACTACCGCAACCGCTTAAACGGTATGCAGGTACCAGTTGTACTCAAGGTCGGAGATGGAGTGTTCAAACTCTTCCAGCTCGCTTTCCTTGCAGGCGACGAAAATATCGATGTATTTGGGATCGATGTACCGCGCCATCACTTCACTGTCGTCCAGCTCGCGCAAGGCATCGCGCAGGTTGTTCGGCAGGCTTTGTTCGTTCTGCTCGTAGCTGTTGCCTTCCACCGGTGCATTCGGCTCGATCTTGTTGGTCAGACCGTGGTGCACGCCCGCCAGAACCGAAGCCATCAGCAGGTAAGGGTTGGCATCGGCGCCGGCCACGCGGTGTTCGATACGCACTGCATCGGACGAGCCGGTGGGCACGCGAATCGCCACGGTGCGGTTGTCCAGGCCCCAGCACGGCGAGTTCGGCACGTAGAACTGTGCGCCGAAACGACGGTAGGAGTTGACGTTCGGGCACAGGAACGCCATCTGGGCGGGCAGGGTCTCGAGCACACCGCCGATCGCGTGACGCAATGCGGCGTTCTGCTCGGGATCCTCGCTGGCAAAGATGTTTTTGCCGTCTTTGTCCAGGATCGAAATGTGTACGTGCAAACCGTTGCCAGCCTGGCCCGGATAGGGCTTGGCCATGAAGGTGGTGTCCATCTCATGGTCGTAGGCGATGTTCTTGATCAGTCGCTTGAGCAGTACCGCGTAGTCGCAGGCCTTGATCGGGTCGGCAACGTGGTGCAGGTTCACTTCGAACTGCGCCGGGGCACTTTCCTTGACGATGGCGTCGGCCGGGATGCCTTGCTCTTTGGCACCTTCCAGAATGTCCTGGAGGCAGTCGACGTACTCGTCGAGGTCGTCGATCAGGTAGACCTGTGTCGAGTGCGGACGTTTGCCGGAGATCGGCGAGCGGGGCGGTTGGGGGCGGCCGTTCACGTTCTCCTGGTCGATCAGGTAGAACTCAAGCTCGAAGGCGGCGCAGATGGTCAGGCCAAGATCGTCGAACTTGCTTACCACCTGGCGCAGCACTTCGCGAGGATCGGCGAAGAAAGGTTCACCTTCCAGTTCGTGCATGGTCATCAGCAATTGCGCGGTCGGGCGCTTTTGCCAGGGTTCATTGCACAGGGTGTCGGGGATCGGATAACAGATTCGGTCAGCATCGCCGATGTCCAGACCCAGGCCGGTGCTTTCCACCGTCGAGCCGTTGATATCCAGGGCAAATAAAGAGGCAGGCAGGTTAATGCCCTTCTCGTAAACCTTGTGGAGGCTGGTGCGTTCGATGCGCTTGCCGCGCACCACACCATTCATATCCGCAATTAGAAGGTCTACGTACAGAACCTCAGGATGATCCTTAAGGAACGCGTTCGCTTCGTTAAGCTGAACGGCACGCGGGGGTACCGACATGATGCAACACCTTTGTTGTTAAAAATATCAATCATTGATCTTTTCTGGTTTCAGTCAACCCGAACGGCATGCCGAAGTCAAGCGAGGCCTTTTTTGCCCTGAAAAAGCGCCGCGTGGCCTTTTTTGGGGCTTTTTGCGGCGCTTTTTTGGGTTTGCGCGGCTGGGGAGTCGCAGCCTAAAGCGGGCCGTGTTGTATTTTTTACGGGGGTGTTGTGTAAAAAAATGAACAAGGCTAAGCTCGATTCAAACCCATAACAGCAATAATACCGGGGTGCTTCATGTCTCGCCTTCCGCCAGTTGGCGTCTTGACCTGTATCAGACAAGTCCTGTCATCTCTCCATTTATGCCTCGCCAAGCACCGCGCACCGGCCAATATTCTTGACGCCCGGGTCTTCCTCTTTTTTGCCTCCTCGATTGCGATCACGCCGCAGATGACCGCCGCGCCGATCAAAATTACGCACAAGGTTGGCCTGAGGAATGCAACGTTGCAGCAAATGGCAGGTAAGCTCCTACCCTGAACGAAAAAACGACGCGGATGCTGCGTCAACCAACGCCTGGCCTTTAATGGACGCCAGGAAACCCAGCCCAGAGGCATTTATGAGTAACAACCTCGACCAGCTCACCGATTGGTTGAAAGACCACAAGATCACAGAAGTCGAATGCATGATTGGCGACCTCACCGGTATCACCCGAGGCAAGATCTCGCCGACCAACAAGTTCATCGCCGAAAAAGGCATGCGCCTGCCCGAGAGCGTGCTGTTGCAGACCGTGACCGGCGACTATGTCGAAGACGACATCTATTACGAACTGCTCGACCCGGCCGACATCGACATGATCTGCCGCCCCGACCAGAACGCCGTGTTCCTCGTGCCCTGGGCCATCGAGCCCACCGCCCAGGTGATCCACGACACCTACGACAAGCAAGGCAACCCCATCGAGCTGTCGCCGCGCAACGTGCTCAAGAAAGTCCTCAAGCTCTACGCCGACAAAGGCTGGCAGCCCATCGTGGCGCCGGAGATGGAGTTCTACCTGACCAAACGCTGCGAAGACCCGGACTTCCCGCTGCAACCGCCAATTGGCCGTTCCGGGCGCCCGGAGACCGGTCGCCAGTCCTTCTCCATCGAAGCGGCCAACGAATTCGACCCGCTGTTCGAAGACGTCTACGACTGGTGCGAATTGCAGGAGCTGGACCTCGACACCCTGATCCACGAAGACGGCACCGCGCAGATGGAAATCAACTTCCGTCACGGCGACGCGCTGTCCCTGGCCGACCAGATTCTGGTGTTCAAACGCACCATGCGCGAAGCCGCGCTCAAGCACAACGTGGCCGCCACCTTCATGGCCAAACCCATGACCGGCGAGCCGGGCAGCGCGATGCACCTGCACCAGAGCATCATCGACATCGCCACCGGCAAGAACGTCTTCTCCAACGAAGACGGGACCATGAGCCAGCTGTTCCTCAATCACATCGGCGGCCTGCAGAAATTCATCCCCGAACTGCTGCCGCTGTTTGCACCCAACGTGAACTCGTTCCGCCGCTTCCTGCCCGACACCTCGGCGCCGGTGAACGTGGAGTGGGGCGAAGAGAACCGCACCGTCGGCCTGCGTGTACCGGATGCCGGCCCGCAGAACCGTCGTGTCGAAAACCGCCTGCCAGGCGCCGACGCCAACCCGTACCTGGCGATTGCCGCCAGCCTGCTGTGTGGCTACATCGGCATGGTCGAGCAGCACAACCCCAGTGCGCCAGTGGTGGGCCGAGGCTACGAGCGACGCAACCTGCGCCTGCCGTTGACCATCGAAGACGCCCTGGAACGCATGGAAAACAGCAAGACCATCGAGAAATACCTCGGGCAGAAATTCATCACCGGCTATGTCGCGGTCAAGCGGGCCGAGCATGAAAACTTCAAGCGCGTGATCAGTTCGTGGGAGCGGGAATTCCTGCTCTTCGCCGTCTGATGCGCCGGGCGCGCTGTGCAGACGGCGCGCCCTTCACCGAACCAGGAGACCTGTATGTCCAGCAACAACCCGCAAACCCGTGAATGGCAAGCCTTGAGCAACGATCACCACCTGGCGCCGTTCAGCGACTTCAAGCAATTGAAAGAGAAAGGCCCGAGGATCATCACCAAGGCCCACGGTGTTTACCTGTGGGACAGCGAAGGCAACAAGATCCTCGACGGCATGGCCGGCCTGTGGTGCGTGGCCATCGGCTACGGCCGCGATGAGCTGGCCGATGCCGCCGCCAAACAGATGAAAGCCCTGCCGTACTACAACCTGTTCTTCCAGACCGCCCACCCGCCGGCCCTGGAATTGGCCAAGGCTATCGCCGACGTCGCGCCCGCCGGCATGAATCACGTGTTTTTCGCCGGCTCCGGCTCCGAAGGCAACGACACCATGTTGCGCATGGTCCGCCACTATTGGGCGATCAAAGGCCAGCCGAACAAGAAAACCATCATCAGCCGCAAAAATGGCTACCACGGCTCCACCGTGGCCGGCGCCAGCCTGGGCGGCATGACTTATATGCACGAGCAGGGCGACCTGCCGATCCCTGGCATTACCCACATCGCTCAGCCGTACTGGTTTGGCGAAGGCGGCGACATGAGCCCGGAGGCGTTCGGCGTGTGGGCCGCCGACCAGCTGGAAGCCAAGATCCTGGAACTGGGCGTGGACAACGTCGGCGCCTTTATTGCCGAGCCGATCCAGGGCGCGGGTGGCGTGATCGTGCCGCCTGCGACCTACTGGCCGCGCATCAAGGAAATTCTTGCGAAGTACGACATTCTGTTTGTCGCCGACGAAGTGATCTGCGGCTTCGGCCGAACCGGTGAGTGGTTCGGCAGCGACTTCTACGGGCTCAAGCCGCACATGATGACCATCGCCAAGGGCCTGACCTCGGGCTACATCCCCATGGGCGGGTTGATCGTGCACGACGACGTGGTGGCCGTGCTCAATGAAGGCGGTGATTTCAACCACGGCTTCACCTACTCCGGGCATCCGGTGGCGGCGGCGGTGGCGCTGGAAAACATCCGCATTCTGCGCGACGAGAAAATCATCCAGCGTGTGCAGGATGAAACGGCACCCTATTTGCAGAAACGTCTGCGCGAGCTTGCGGATCATCCGTTGGTGGGCGAAGTACGCGGTGTTGGCTTGCTGGGTGCGATTGAGCTGGTGCAGGACAAGGCCACGCGCAAGCGTTATGAAGGCCGTGGCGCAGGCATGATCTGTCGTAACTTTTGCTTCAACAACGGCCTGATCATGCGTGCCGTGGGCGATACCATGATCATTTCTCCGCCGCTTGTGATCAGCCACGCGGAAATTGACGAACTGGTGACCAAGGCGCGTACCTGCCTGGACCTGACCTTGGCCCAATTGCAGGGCTAAGTGCTAGTCTCAGCACGCATCAAATAACGCAGGCTGTGGCTAATAAAGAAAAAATCGGAGCATCACCATAATGAAGGCATCAGGTTTGAAAAACGCTGGCAAGACCCTCCTCGCCTTGTCCCTGATGGGCGCAATGGCGGGCGCGGCCCAGGCAGACAGTAAAGTGCTGCACGTGTACAACTGGTCCGACTACATTGCACCGGACACCATCGCCAACTTTGAAAAAGAGTCAGGCATCAAAGTGGTGTACGACGTGTTCGACAGCAACGAAACCCTGGAAGCCAAGTTGCTGGCGGGCAAGTCCGGTTACGACATCGTCGTGCCGTCGAACAATTTCCTCGCCAAGCAGATCAAGGCCGGTGTGTACCAGGAACTGGACACGTCCAAGTTGCCCAACTACAGCAACCTGAACAAATCCCTGCTCAAAGCCGTGTCGGTCAGCGACCCGGGCAACAAGCACGCGTTCCCGTACATGTGGGGCTCCATCGGCATCGGCTACAACCCGGAGAAGGTCAAGGCTGCGCTGGGCGTGGACAAGATCGACTCGTGGGACGTGCTGCTCCAGCCCGAGAACATCGCCAAGCTGAAAAGCTGCGGCGTGAGCTTCCTCGATTCGCCCACCGAAATGCTGCCGATTGCCCTGCATTACCTGGGCCTGCCAACCGACAGCCAGAAGAAAGACGACCTCAAGCAAGCTGAAGCGCTGTTCCTGAAAATCCGTCCTTCGATCGGCTACTTCCACTCGTCCAAGTACATCTCGGACCTGGCCAACGGCAACATCTGCGTAGCCGTGGGTTACTCGGGTGACATCCAGCAGGCCAAGTCCCGCGCGGCCGAAGCCGGCGGCAAGGTCAAGGTGGCCTACGACATTCCCAAGGAAGGCGCGGGCAGCTTCTTCGACATGGTCGCCATTCCCAAGGATGCCGAAAACGTCGATGCCGCCTATAAGTTCATGAACTACCTGCTCAAGCCGGAAGTGATGGCGTCGATCACCAACAGCGTGCGTTTCCCGAACGGTAACGAGAAGGCTACCGCACTGGTCGATAAAGACATCACCAGCGACCCGGGCATCTACCCGCCAGCGGACGTGCAAGCCAAGCTGTATGCAATTGCCGACCTTCCGGCCGCTACCCAGCGCGAGATGACGCGCAGCTGGACCAAGATCAAGTCGGGCAAGTAAGCCCTGCTACCCGTGGGAGGGCGCAAACGCCCTCCCACACATTAATTAAATGAAAGAAAGTTTTGCCGGATCGGTTTATCGAAGGTAAGTTGCGCGCCGGTTTTGTTGCCGGGCAACAACTTCAGGGCCAACTATTGAAGAGGACCTCCACTTGCCAATTTCTTTATTTCGCAAAGCCTTGCTGGTGGGTGCAGGTATCACGCTGGCTGTCAGCGTGCAGGCTGCACCGACGGTGCATATTTATAACTGGTCGGACTACATCGGCCCCGACACCCTGGCCAACTTCGAAAAGGCCACCGGCATCAAGCCCGTGTACGACGTGTTTGATTCCAACGAAACCCTGGAAGGCAAGCTGCTGGCCGGGCGCACCGGCTACGACGTGGTAGTGCCGTCCAACCACTTTCTCGGCAAGCAGATCAAGGCTGGGGCGTTCCAGAAGCTCGACAAGTCATTGCTGACTAATTATTCCAATCTTGACCCGGCGTTGCTCAAGCGTCTGGAAAAGAACGATCCGGGTAACCAGTATTCTGTGCCGTACCTGTGGGGCACCAACGGCATCGGTTACAACGTCGATAAAGTGAAAGAGGTGCTGGGCGTCGACCATATCGACTCCTGGGCGGTGCTGTTCGAGCCGGAAAACATGAAGAAGCTCGCCAGCTGCGGCGTGTCGTTCATGGACTCGGCCGATGAGATGCTGCCGGCGGTGCTCAACTACATGGGCCTGGATCCCAACAGCACCAACCCGGCCGACTACAAGAAGGCCGAAGAGAAGCTGCTCAAAGTACGGCCCTACGTGACCTACTTCCATTCCTCCAAATACATCTCGGACCTGGCCAACGGCAATATCTGCGTGGCGGCCGGTTTCTCCGGCGATGTGTTCCAGGCTAAGGCCCGTGCGGCCGAAGCAGGCAAGGGCGTGAACATCGCCTACGCGATTCCCAAGGAAGGCGGCAACCTGTGGTTCGACGTACTGGCGATTCCCAAGGACGCCACCAACGTCAAGGAAGCCCACGCCTTCATCAACTATTTGCTGCAACCTGAGGTGATCGCCCAGGTCAGTGATTACGTCGGCTACGCCAACCCTAACCCAGGGTCGGACACACTGATGGAGCAATCGATACGCACCGACGCAGCGGTTTACCCACCGCAGGCGGTTCTCGACCGGACATTCGTCAACTTCGAGCTACCCCCGAAGGTGCAACGCTTGATGACCCGTAGCTGGACCAAGGTCAAGACGGGCAAGTAGCGCTCAAACTATCCAGGGTTCGCCCGCATTGGGCGAACTGCACTCTTTTTTTGGGAGTTTCGTAAATGGCTGTTGCCTCCGGCGCCTACAAGAAAGCCCTCGAGGGCGACCAGACACCGAAGAAGGTGCTGGTCAAAATCGACCGGGTCACGAAGAAGTTCGACGAGACGATTGCCGTGGACGATGTGTCCCTGGAAATCAAGAAAGGCGAGATTTTCGCCCTGCTCGGCGGTTCGGGATCGGGCAAGTCCACCCTGCTGCGCATGCTTGCAGGTTTCGAGCGCCCGACCGAAGGCCGCATCTACCTCGACGGTGTCGACATCACCGACATGCCGCCCTACGAGCGGCCGATCAACATGATGTTCCAGTCCTACGCGCTGTTCCCGCACATGACCGTGGCGCAGAACATCGCCTTCGGCCTGCAGCAGGACAAGATCCCCAAGGCCGAAGTCGACGCCCGCGTGGCCGAGATGCTCAAGCTGGTGCAGATGAGCCAGTACGCCAAGCGCAAGCCGCACCAGTTGTCCGGCGGTCAGCGCCAGCGCGTGGCCCTGGCCCGCTCCCTGGCCAAGCGCCCGAAACTGCTGCTGCTCGATGAGCCGATGGGCGCGCTGGACAAGAAACTGCGCTCGCAGATGCAGCTCGAGCTGGTGGAGATCATCGAGCGCGTCGGCGTGACCTGCGTGATGGTCACCCACGACCAGGAAGAGGCCATGACCATGGCCGAGCGCATCGCGATCATGCACCTGGGCTGGATCGCGCAGATCGGCAGCCCGATCGATATCTACGAGACGCCTACCAGCCGTCTGGTGTGCGAATTTATCGGCAACGTCAACATCTTCGAAACCCAGGTGGTGGACGACGCCGAAGGCCACGCGGTGCTCAAATGCCCGGACCTGGACCGCGATATCTACGTGGGCTACGGCATCGCCACTGCGGTGGAAGACAAGTCGGTGACCTACGCCATCCGCCCGGAAAAACTGTTGGTCACCTCAGAGATGCCGACCTGCGAGCACAACTGGTCCAGCGGCAAGGTGCACGACATCGCTTACCTGGGCGGTCACTCGGTGTTCTACGTGGAGCTGCCGAGCGGCAAGCTGGTGCAGTCCTTCGTCGCCAACGCCGAGCGCCGTGGCCAGCGCCCTACCTGGGGTGATCAGGTGTACGTGTGGTGGGAAGACGACAGCGGCGTGGTACTGCGCTCATGAACACAAAAAAACTCAAGCGGCGCTTGAACCGCCTCGTCCCCAGTGGCAAGCAGGTGGTCATCGGGATTCCGTTCCTGTGGCTGTTCCTGTTTTTCGCACTGCCGTTTTTCATCGTGTTGAAAATCAGCTTTGCCGAAGCCGATGTGGCGATCCCGCCGTACACCGAGATCTACACCTACGTTGAGCAGAAGCTGCAAGTGGTGCTGAACCTGGCCAACTACAGCCTGCTGGCGGGGGACGAGCTGTACATCGCCGCCTACCTCGGCTCGCTGAAAATGGCGTTTTTCAGCACGCTGCTGTGCCTGCTGGTCGGTTACCCGATGGCCTACGCCATCGCCACCGCGCGCAAAGAGATGCAGACCGTGCTGGTGCTGCTGATCATGATGCCGACCTGGACCGCGATCCTGATCCGCGTGTATGCGTGGATGGGCATCCTCAGCAACAACGGTCTGCTCAATGGCTTCCTGATGTCCATGGGGCTGATCAGCGAGCCGCTGCAGATCCTCAACACCAACATTGCGGTGTACATCGGCGTGGTCTATTCGTACCTGCCGTTCATGATCCTGCCGCTGTACGCCAACCTGGTGAAGCACGATCAGAGCCTGCTGGAAGCCGCATCCGATCTGGGTTCGAGCACCTTCAACAGCTTCTGGAAAATCACCGTGCCGCTGTCCAAGAACGGCATCATTGCCGGTTGCATGCTGGTGTTTATCCCGGTGGTGGGCGAGTTCGTGATCCCCGAACTGCTCGGCGGCCCGGAAACCCTGATGATCGGTAAAGTGCTGTGGCAGGAATTCTTCAATAACCGTGACTGGCCGGTGGCGTCCGCCCTGGCGGTGGTGATGCTGGCGATCCTGATCGTGCCAATCATCCTGTTCAACCGCAGCCAGGCCAAAGAGCTGGAGGGCAAGATATGAAACGCTTTCGTTTCTCCAGCTTCATGCTGGTCGCAGGCTTGTTGTTCATCTACTTGCCGATGCTGATCCTGGTGATCTACTCGTTCAACGAATCCAAGCTGGTGACGGTGTGGGGCGGTTGGTCGATCAAATGGTACGTGGGCCTGCTGGACAACACCCAGTTGATGGGCTCGGTGGCGCGCTCGCTGGAAATCGCCTGCTACACGGCGGTGGCGGCGGTGGCGCTGGGTACGCTGGCGGCCTTCGTGCTGACGCGCATCAGCCAGTTCAAGGGCCGCACGCTGTTCGGCGGCCTGGTCACCGCGCCGCTGGTGATGCCCGAAGTGATCACCGGTCTGTCGCTGTTGCTGCTGTTCGTGGCAATGGCGCAGTTGATCGGCTGGCCCCAGGAACGTGGCATCGTCACCATCTGGATCGCCCACACCACCTTCTGCGCGGCGTACGTGGCGGTGGTGGTATCGGCGCGCCTGCGTGAGCTGGACCTGTCGATTGAAGAAGCGGCGATGGACCTGGGCGCGCGGCCGTGGAAGGTGTTCTTCCTGATCACCATCCCGATGATCGCGCCGTCGCTGGCGGCGGGCGGCATGATGTCGTTTGCGCTGTCGCTGGACGACCTGGTACTGGCCAGCTTCGTGTCGGGGCCGGGTTCGACCACCTTGCCGATGGAAGTGTTCTCGGCGGTGCGCCTGGGGGTCAAACCCGAGATCAACGCCGTGGCGAGTCTGATTCTGTTGGCGGTGTCGCTGGTGACGTTTCTGGTGTGGTTCTTCAGCCGGCGTGCCGAAGAGCATCGCAAGAAGGCGATCCAGCAAGCCATCGAAGAAGCCGCCGCCGAAGGCTGGAAACAGCCCGACAAGCGCCGCGCGCCGGCGCCGGTTTAAAGTGTGGGGGTGGGGCTTGCTCCCGAGAGCAGGGTGTCAGTCAATTGAAGTGAGACTGACCCACTGCTATCGGGAGCAAGCCCCCTCCCACCTTTAATTGCATTTCAAGTTGATTACGCTGCCCACGGCGAGGTGCGAATCACCTGTACAAAATTCGTCGGCTTGAACCCCGGCACCTGGTCCAGCAGAACATCGGTCTTTACGTTACCAAACGTGGTCTGCGGACGATGGCGCAAGCCGTCGGCAAATGCACAGATGATGCACTCCTTGAACCCCTCACCGCGTGGATGCGCATGCACCACAGCCTCGCGTTGCGCGCTGCTGAACGCGGCGTAGTCCATGCCCAGCACGTCCATTTCCACACCGGCGGTTACCAGCGCCACCGTGGGGCGCAGATGCTGCGGCACCCCCGGGGTTGTGTGCAGGGCGATGGACAGCCATACCTGCTCGATATCGTCATCGCTCAGCCCGTAAGGCTTGAGAAACTTCGCCGCCGCATTGGCGCCGTCCACTTCGAAGCGCTTGTCGTCGCTGCGATGGCCTTCCATCAAGCCCAGGTCATGGAACATCGCGCCGACGTACAGCAACTCAGGGTTGTACGCCAACTGCTTGCGTTCACCGCTCAATGCGCCAAACAGGAACACCCGGCGCGAGTGGTGGTAGAGCAGGTCGGACTCGATGTCGCGGATGTAGTCGGTAGCGGCCCTGGCCAGGGCGCTGTCGGGGATCTTGATGCCGGCGATGGTCGTGGTCATGGTTGTTCTCCTGTGGGAAGCACCCAGTCTGGTCGCGCACCTGCCGGGCGGCCATCGCGGCGAGGGTGCAATTGCGGCCAATATGCCGACACATCGTGCCAGGGGTGTACTCGGTCGAATGGGGGCGGTGGCTTGCCTGATAGCATCACCTCGATATACCTGATACACCGAGGTGTCTGCATCGCAGGCAAGTCAGCTCCCACAGGGGTGTCGGGTCAGCCCTATAAAGGTGTCGTCATGCATAGAACCGTCGCCATCCTGATCTTCCCTGGCGTCCAGTCGCTGGACGTGAGCGGACCCATGGATGTGTTCTGCGAGGCGAACCGATTCCTGGCGCCCGAGGACCATTACCAACTGGAAGTGATCGGTGTGGGTCACGGCGTGATGGCCGCTTCCAATGGGTTGTCGCTGCAAGCCCACAAGCACTACAGCGAAGCTCTGCAAACCTGTGATCTGCTGCTGGTCGCCGGCGGCCCGCAGTTGCCCTTCGAGGACTTCGGCGCGCAGTTCTATGATTGGTTGCGCGGCGCAGCGGCCCGGTCGCAGCGCTTCGGGTCGATCTGCAACGGCGCGTTCATGCTCGCGCGTGCCGGTTTGCTGGGCGGGAAAACCGTGACAACGCATTGGAACGATGCCGCTGACCTGGCGCGCCTGTGCCCCTCGGCGCGGGTCGAGGCCGACCGTCTTTACGTGCAGGACGGCAACCTCTACACCTCGGCCGGTGTGACGGCGGGTATCGATTTGTCGTTGTACCTGCTGGCCCAGGATCACGGGCCGGAGGTGGCCTTGAGCGTTGCCAAGCGCCTTGTGGTGTTCACCCAGCGTTCGGGCGGGCAGTCGCAGTTCAGCCCATTTCTCACACCCCATGCCGACACCTCCTCGGCGGTGGCTCGGGTGCAGTTGTATGTGTTGGCCAATTTAACCGGGGATTTGACCATCGCCGATCTGGCCAGGGCGGCCAGCATGAGTGCGCGCAATTTCTCCCGGGTGTTCGCCCGTGAAGCGCACATCACCCCGGCGGAGTTCGTCGAGCGTGCACGCGTGGATGCCGCGCGGGTGATGCTCGAAAGCACCCGCGCGCCGCTCAAGACGGTGGCTTATCAGTGCGGCTTTCGCGATGCACAGCACATGCGCAGCGTGTTCAGCCGCCGGCTGGGGGTGACGCCGCAGCGGTTCAGGCTCAACTTCGCCGCACCGGTGTGAGGCGCCGGTTTGAGAGTGCCCCTCGACCAATGCCTATCGCGCTGGCAGTAGCTTGAGCGTGCCGCGCGTGTTGGCGGTGACTTCCTCGTCGGTGAAGTGCGCCTGTTCGTAACCGCCCTCGATGTAGGTTTGTGCCTGGTCGCTGTAATGCGCGTCGAACGGCACGCCGCTTTGCCCGACCGGGTTGATGGTGAGGGCGTGGGCGGCGTCGGCGAAGTCGATCAGGCGGCGGGTGGAGGGGCCGTAGGTGACGGGCCAGGGCGCCGGGCCGATATTGGCTGACTGGTTGTTCGGTACTTCGTGGGTGCCGGGCGCGGCGAACGGGCCGACGTTAACGATCTGGTCCAGCGGCTGTTGCGAGCCCAGCGGATGGCCGTGGGTCAGGGTGTGCGCCTTGCCCCATTGCCACTGCGTCGGGTCGTCGCCGAATGTAGCCTTGAGATGGCTCAGGCTGTTGTCCCACGCGCGCTTGACGGTGTCGGCGCGCTTGCCGTCCCACCAGGGCGAGTCCACGGACGCAGCCAGGCGCGGCAGCGCGGCGTCGATCACGCGGGTGCTGAGCAGGGTCTTGAACAGTGCGTCGCCAAGTTTGGGGTGGAAGGCCGCCTCAGCCAGGTTGAACAGGAACTGGTTGAACAGCGTGGCACTGGTGGAATCGAGCGGATAATCGCCTTTCCACGCCGCCAGTTGCTCCACCAGCTGCAACTGGGCCGGGTCCTTGACCACCTCGCGCAGCACCGGCAACAACGGCGCCAGCAGGCGCGGGCCGAACGCCGTGGTGGTGCCCAGTTGCAGAGCCTGGCTGTTGGTGACGTTCCACTTCACGCTGTTGTCGCTCAACTGCGCATTCAACTGCTGGCCACGGTCGGGCAGGTTGTAATAACCAGGGATTTCCATGCCGGTGGGCGATACCGGCTGGGCATTGGCGGACACCACGTAACCCCGCGCCGGGTTCTCTTCCTGCGGGTTGGCACTGAACGGGTAGAAGCCCAGTTTGTCGCCTTCCGGTGTGCTGCCGTCGAGGATCATCCCGGCATTCACGCCCGGCGGCCGCATCGGCAATTGCGCCGCCGCCCACCAGCCGATGTCGCCCTTGGCATTGGCCCACACGATGTTCAGGCCCGGCGCCGACACTTTGGAAGACGCCGCGCGCGCCTTGGCCAGGGTGTCGGCGCGGTTGAGTTCGTAGAAGCCTTCGAGGCTGCGGTTGTCGGTGTCGAGAAACGCCCACCACATGGCAATCGGCGTCGTGCCGCTGTTATCGCCGAGCACACTGTTGATGATCGGGCCGTGGGGCGAGCGGCGCAGGGTGAGGGTGACCGGCTCCTGGCCCTTGACTGCAATCTGCTGTTCGCTGCGGGTCATGTCGACCCATTGGCCGTGGTACCAGACCTGGTTGGGGTTGTCCGGGTTGGTCTTCTCGGCGATCAGGTCGAGGTCATCGTTCTGGAACATGGTCAGGCTCCAGCCGAAGTCCAGGTTGTGCCCCAGAAACGCCATCGGCGACAGCGCGTTGTGGTAGCCGTACAGCTCAAAGCCCGGCGCCGACAGCTGCGCCTCGTACCACACCGCCGGCACCGAAAAACGAATATGCGGGTCGCCCGCCAGCAACGGCTTGCCGCTCTGGGTGCGGCTGCCACTGATGGCCCAGGCGTTGCTGCCTTCGAACTGCGGCAAACCATTGTCGGCCAGGGCCTGATCGCTCAACCGGGCAAGGGCGCCGAGGTGTTGCCAGTCGCTGTCTGCCAGGTTCAGGGCGCCCCTGGGCTGCCAGTCGAGGTCGAAGACCTTCAGGTAGTCGCTGCCCAACCGGTCGTGGATATAGGTCAGCAACGGCTCGGTACGAAACGCGGCGGCAAAGCTGTAGGCCATGTACCCGGCAACACTGACGCTGTCCTCGGCGGTGAACGGCCGCTTGGCAATGCCCAGCACGTCGAACTCCAGGGGGCTGGGGTGGCCGGCCTGATACTGGTTGATGCCGTCGAGGTAGGCTTGCAGGGCTTTCCAGGTCGCGGACTCGTGGTCCATGTGCGCCACGTAGTCAGCGGCGCGCTCGCGAATGCGCAGGCTGCGAAACAGCTTGTCGGTCTCCAGCAGTTTGGGCCCCAGCACCTCGGCCAGTTCGCCACGGGCCAGGCGCCGCATCATCTCCATCTGGAACAGCCGGTCCTGGGCCTGCACATAGCCGAGGGCGCGATACAGATCGGCCTCGTTGCCGGCGCGAATGTGCGGCACGCCACGCTCGTCATAGCGCACCGTGACCGAGCCTTGCAGGTTGGCCAGCGTCTGCGTGCCCTGGCGGGTCGGTTGTTTGCTGTAGACATAGCCGCCAACGCCGGCCATGACGGCGACGATCAGCAGGGCAAGCACGATCAGGCTGCGTTTCATGGACGGTCCTTGGTCAGTCGCCTTCAAAGGTCATCGAAGTCTAATGGGTTTGGCGATGAAATGCCGATTGCCGCCTCGACAGCCGAGGTTCAAGTGGCCCGCGCCCCGCTGGGGCACTATGGCGCGGGATACTTTCGAGCTTTTTTGCCATGACCTGCGCCCTGCAACCGTTACCCGCCCCGCTGCGTCCCGAGGTTGCCTATACCGGCTGCCTGGAAGCACCCTCGCTGATTGCAGGTTTTTTGCGGCACCCGCCGGTGGGTTTTGACGCGCAGGTTTCCCATCAGGGCCTGCCGTACTTCTTCACCCCCTTCGACCTGCTGACCACCGCCGACGACAGCTTCGTGGAACGTGTGCGCGGCTGGCCAGGCTACGGGCTCTGGCATGCCTGGTTGCGGATCGACAGCTGCTTTGTGGGCACCACCGTCAGCGAATATGCGCCGTTCCCCCAGGGCGTGTCGCCCCAGGACCTTGCCCAATGGTTGCAGCATGAATGCGCGCCGCAACGTGCGCTCACCATCGTCAAGGACGTGCCGTGCCAATCGCCGCTGCTGAGCGAGGCCGACAACCACTACGCGCAACTCCTGATCGATGACTGCACACGTCGCGGCTTCATCAGTCTGGAAGGCCAGGCGCTGGCGTATGTGCCGATCAACTTCAGCAGCGTCGACGACTACCTCGCGCGTCTGTCCTACAGCCGTCGCCGCAATATCCGACGCAAACTGCGCAGCCGTGAGGCGCTGCACATCGAAGTGCTGCAAACCGGCGACGCGCGCTTCAACGACGACGCCTGGCTGGCGCGCCTCTACGGGCTGTACCGCGCGGTATACGACCAGAGCGAGATCCATTTTGACCTGCTCACCCCTGCGTTCTTTACCGAACTGCTGCGCGACGCCCACAGCCATGGGCGTGTGTTCTGTTACTGGCACTGCGACGAACTGGTCGGCTACAACCTGTGCTACGTGCAGGACGGCAAGCTGCTCGACAAGTACATCGGCCTCAACTACCCGCTGGCGCTGGACTTCAACCTGTACGTGGTCAGCTGGTTCGTGAACCTTGAATACGCCATTGCCCAGGGCCTGGATTTTTACGTGGCGGGCTGGACCGACCCTGAGGTCAAGGCCAGCCTCGGCGCCAGCTTCACCTTCACCCGCCATCTGGTGTGGGTGCGCAACCCGCTGCTGCGCAAGCTGGGCAACCGCTGGCGTCATCACTTTGAAAGCGACACCCAATGGCATCAGGAACACACGTCATGAAGGCCCTCGCACCGCTGATCCTCGATTTTGACGGGGCCGTGAGTGACATTTCCGACGCGGTGCACCTGCCGTTGCAGGCCTGGCAGGAAACCATCCGCTTCGGCTGCCGCTGGAGGCAATTCCACGCGCTGGAAAAAGCCCTCGATACGCGAATGCCCGACGAGCATGGCTGTGTGTTCACCGGCAGCGGCGACTATCACCACCTCAGTCATCTGCTGCTCAAGCGCCTGCCCACGCAGCAGAAATTCCAGCTGATCATCTGCGACAACCACCCTGACAACATGCGCTACCCGTTCGGCATCCACTGCGGTTCATGGGTGTACTGGGCCAGCCGTCTGCCGCAGGTCGAGCATGTGCATGTACTGGGTATCGGCTCGCAGGACATTGGCCTGGGGCACGCCTGGGAAAATCACTGGTCGCCGCTGCTCAAGGGCAAGCTGACCTACTGGAACGTCAACGTCGATACGCGCTGGATGAACTGGGTGGGCTGTGGCCGCGGCAATCGCGCCTTCAGCCATGCCGATGCGCTGATGAGCGCGTTTCTGGCGCAGTTTGATCGAGCGCTGCCGGTGTACCTGTCCATCGACAAGGACGTGCTGAGCCCGGACGTGGTGAACACCAATTGGGATCAGGGTGAGTTTCTGGAGCATCACCTGGCGGCATTGATCGAGGTCTGTCAGGGCCGGATTATCGGCGCCGACATCACTGGCGACGTGTCCGAATACCATTATCAGAGTGCGTTCAAGCGTTGGTTGAGTGCGTCGGACGGCCAGGTGGCGCTACCGCCGGACCAGGTGCGGATCTGGCAACAGCAACAGAACGCGCTGAATGCGCGGCTGGTCCGGCAGATTCATCAAGGTTGGGCTGCGCGGTAACCCTCAGGAGGGCGAGGTTTCCAGCGCCGTCTCGCCCGTCTTGGCCTCGGGGCTTTCCTGGCGCGCCAGACACAGAATGCCCGCCACGATCAGCAGGCCGCCGATGACCTTGGGAAGGGTCAGCGTGTCGTTGAACAGCCACACCGACACCAGCGTCACGCTGATCAGCTCCAGGTAGGACGCCGCGAACGCCGGGCCGATGGGCGCGTGTTTCATCAAGGTCATCCAGGTGAAGAACGCACCGATATAGCCGACAAACGCGCCGTAGATCCAGGGGTGACCAAACACGCGGACCAGCCAGGCCACATCCATCGCCAGGGGTTCGGCGTGGATCGAGGCGTACTTGAAACTGACCTGGGCCAGGGTGTCGAAAAAGATCAGCGAGAGAAAACCAAGGATATAAAAACGTTTCATCAGCCGAACCCCACAACGACAGTGCCCAGGGCGATCAGCAGGATGCCGATCAAGCGCCATTTGGTCAGGCTTTCTTTGAACCACAGGCGACCGGCAATCATGATCACCACGATATTGAACGAGCCCAGCATCACCGCCACCGACAACGGCACCAGCGACAGAAAGGCCAGCCACAGCACGAACTCGATCACGTAGAGGCCGATGCCGATCCAGAACCAGTGGCGCGCCAGCATGTGGCGCCAGTGGGCCATGCCGGAAAATTCCGCGCTGTGGGTGGCGGCGGCCTTGAAGGCCAGTTGGCCGGACGTATCAACGATGACGTTGAGAATCCAGAGGATGAAAGTCAGTTGGCTCATGGGGTCTGTGCGGTGGTCTGGGAGCGGCCAACATACCGCAGCCGGACGCCGCGGTTTTCGAAGTTCGCCGGCGCAACAGCCTACGTTCAGGTTGCCTGTTCAGGGCGCAACAGGGGCCGAACTCCACGAGCAATAGCAGCCCACCGCGAGGGTGTGGGTGGCGTTGACCTCGCGGCCGTCCTCCAGCGCCTGCAGGATCGGTTCGATAAAACTGTTACTGGCGTTGCACGTGAGCCCTTCGCTGTACGGCCCGAAATAGGCGAGCTTGCCGCTGCGGTCCCAGATACCCACGGCCGGGCTGGCCGGTATCTGCTCGGCGCCGGGCAGCGCGTCGAGGGCTTTGAGCGCCAGCAGGTTGGCGGGCAACTGGCCATGGCTGCCGGGCTTTTGCACGGCCCCTGGGCGCGTAGTGCTCGATCAGGTCGCCCAGGTGCTGCTGGTTGCCGACCGTGCACGGGCAGGCCGGGTCCCAGAAGTGCACCAGGCGAATCGGGCCGGGGCCGGCAAGTTCGGCGGGCAGGCGCAGCGCATCGCCAGAGAATACCGCCGTGTGTGCGCTGAAGGCGCGCAGGTAGCGGCCCTGAAACCAGGCATACGCCGCCCACAGCACGCCGGTGCAGAGGACCAGCAACAGGCCGGCAAACAGGGCGGAACGGTAGGGCTGTCGCATTCGGATCGATCCTCAAGGGTCGCGTAGCTTGCCATGCCTGCCTCGACAGATGAATATCGCAGCTCGATCTTCATCTTCACCGTGAGTCTGGAACCCTTTATGCCTGTCACCTTTGACCCCGATCACCTGCGCGCGAGTCTGCGCCCGCTGGTGGATGCGCAACCGCTGTCAGCCGAGGCGCGGGTGTACCAGCGTTTCTACGGGCTCGACTTGCCTTCGCGCAAGGTGGTGAGCCGTCTGGGGCGCTTCGAGGTGGACGGCTTCGAGGTGGTGGCGCAGGTATGGTGGCCGCCGGTGCCGGTGGCGACGATGTTTTTGTTTCATGGCTTCTATGACCACATGGGGCTGTATCGGCATGTGGTGGACTGGGCGCTGGAACAGGGTTTTGTGGTGATCGCCTGCGACCTGCCCGGGCACGGTCTGTCCAGCGGCACGCGTGCCAGCATCGATGATTTCGCGGTGTATCAGCACGTCGTGCATGGGTTGTTCGAGCAGGCCCAGGCGTTGCACTTGCCGCAGCCCTGGCATCTGTTCGGGCAAAGCACCGGCGGCGCGGTGGTGGTGGACCACTTGCTCAGCCACGGCGCCGACAGTCCGGCCCAGGGCAAGGTCCTGCTGCTGTCCCCGTTGGTGCGCCCGCGCGCCTGGGGCTGGTCGCAGCTCAGCTATTACCTGCTGCGGCCATTCGTCAAAGGCATCGCGCGGCGGTTCAGCGAGAACACCCACGACCCCGAATTCAAACCGTTTCTTGAAGCCGATCCGCTGCAACCCCGGCAACTGCCCACCGCCTGGGTGGGAGCGCTGGTGCAATGGATCAAGCGCATCGAAGCGGCGCCACGCAGCGCAAGGCGAGTGGTGATTGTGCAGGGCGAGGAAGACATGACGGTAGACTGGCAGCACAACCTGCAGGTGCTGCGCAGCAAGTTCGAGCAACCCGAGGTGCTGATGCTGGCCAAGGGGAGGCATCACCTGGCCAATGAGATTGCGCCGATTCGCGAAGCGTACTTCCGCTATTTGACGGACCACCTGAAGTAATCCAGCTCGCAATGTGGGAGGGGGCTTGCTCCCGATAGCGGTGCATCAGTCGCCTTGGTGTCGACTGGCACTCTGTTATCGGGAGCAAGCCCCCTCCCACATTTTTTACGGTGCCAGGCTTGAAGTGCTTTGGCCCACCGCCAATCCTGCCCGGATCGCCGCCAGCGCCGCCTGGTAATACGCCTTGCCCTGCGGTGACTCTGCAAAGGTCGCGAATTCTTCCAGCTCCGGGTCGGACAAATCCCGATAGACGTAGAGCAAGGTGTTGTACAGGTCCTTATCGATCTGCTGCATCAGCCGTTCGCGTTGGCCGTTCAACATGCCCTGGGCCTGCCCGCCGCCGAGCAAGCCGGGGATCATTTGGCTGAGGCTGTCGGCCGCCACGCCGGCAATCGCCAGGCTGACTTCCGCACCGGCTTCACGGGCGGGCAACGCCTGGGCCAGGTGGCCGATGATCAGGCTGCGGGTGGCGTCGGCCTGGATTTTCGGCAGGCCCTGGGCGTTTTTCGCCAGTTGGTCACGGCGCGTGGCGAGCAACTCGGCGGCGACGATCTTGCGGCCCAGCGGCGACTGGAAAAAACTCAGCGCCGGTTGCGGGTCGGCCAGGTGCTTGCGCAATTGCGCCTCGGCCCGCTGGTCCATGGCCTGGGCGGCGAAGCGTTTGTTGCTGTTGTCCACCAGCGCCTGGTACACCGCCGGCGGCAGGCTGTTGCGGTAGCGCTGCTGGGCGGCGCTGAGGGCGTCATTGAAATGCGCACGTTGTTCGGCCCAGCCGGCAACCTTGTACAACTGGTCATGGCTGTCTGCCCAGGCGGGCAACACGCAGAACATCAGCAAGGAAAAAAACAAACGACGCATAAGGACTCCTGTCAGTCGGCCACTATTGTCCGTGTCGGGCGTAGGATTTGTCGAGAAGTCCTATCAGTCACCTGACTAAAGTGTGTTCAGTCGCTCGACGGCGCTGTCGAATTCCCAGGCGTATGGATACTATGCGCGCCATGCAAATACCCCTCGATCACCCCTTGCTGCAACGCATTGTCGACGACCTGGCCGAAAAAGGCTGGTCGCAGCAGCACGCTTTCCTGCCCGAGGTTCTGACCCTGGAGTTGGCGGCTGAGTGCCGTAAACGTGCGGCCGAAGGTGAGCTGGCGCCTGCGGCCGTGGGGCGAGGCCCGACGCAGGAGATTCGTGAGGGGATTCGCGGTGACCATATCCAGTGGCTGGAGGAGGGCGACGCCGCCGTCTGCGACACTTACATGGCCGTGATGGACAGCCTGCGCCTGGCCATGAACCGTGGCCTGTTCCTGGGCCTGGAAGATTTCGAAAGCCATTTTGCGATGTACCCGCCCGGCGCGTTTTATCTCAGGCATGTAGACCGTTTTCGCGACGATGATCGGCGCATGGTATCGGCCGTTATCTACCTGAATGACGCCTGGCTGCCCGAGCACGGCGGCCAGTTGCGCATGTACCTCAAGGGCGGCACCGAACACGATGTGGTGCCCACCGGCGGCAGCCTGGTGGTGTTCCTGTCGGGCGAAGTGCCCCACGAAGTGTTGCCCGCCACGCGCGAACGGCTGTCGCTTACGGGCTGGTTTCGCCGGCGGGGCAATGAGCCTTTCTAAGCATTGACTCGGCCGGGACCCAGCGCTTATCAAAAAATAATGTGCTGATTCAAAACTTGAAATTTCAGGTAACCACATCTTTGTGGCGAGCGGGCTTTGTGGCGAGCGGGCTTGCCCCGCGTTGGGCTGCGCAGCAGCCCCAAAATCATGCACAGTGCAGTGTCAGGCACACCGCGTTTTCCTTGATTGGCGGCGCTGCGCACCCCAACGCGGGGCAAGCCCGCTCGCCACAACAAGCCCGCTCGCCACAGAGGCTCCAGCGCCTTGCACATTCACCGTGTGTTACTCAGGCTTTAACCATTTCTGCCACATCGCCTTCAACCGGCCATCGGCCTTCACCCGATGCAACGCGTTGTCCAGGCTCACCTTGAACGCCGGGTTGCCCTTCTGAAACGGAATCGCCAGCTCGGGTTTCTCGCTGTACGCCTCGCTGAAATCGAAACGATCCTCAAGCTCGGCAGTCATAGCGATATGGTTGATGGCCACGTCGTACTTGCCGGTTTCCACGCCCGACAGCATGTCGGCGTCATCGGTGGTGATGAACGAGGGGCGCAGGTCCATCTCCTTGGCCAGTTGTTCGCCCAGCTCCACTTCAAAACCGGTGAGCTTGTCGCCGTCCTTGAAGTTGTAAGGCGGCGTATTGGCTTGCAGGACGATGCGCAGTTCACCGCGATCGTTGATATCGTCGATCAACTCGGCGTGAGCCAAGGGACTCAAGAGGGGTAGCAACAGTAACAGGCCAGGCGAGAAGCGCATGGTCACTCCTAGATTCGAATGTGCGAGGCGCCGATCAGCATCGCTTTGTCAGGGTGTCGAGTGCCTTGGACAGCAATATGTCGCGAAGTTGTCCTGAACCTACAGATTTCATACAAAACTGGAGAAGCGAATGAAAGCCCTTATGTCTCGTACCGCCCTGGCCAGCCTGCTGCTGGGTGCATCGATGTTGGCTGGCGCCGCTGACGGCATCCCGCGCAGCGCTCCACCTGAGGGTGCCAAGGTGTTTATCGTCTCGCCCAAGGACGGCGCCACCGTCGACAAGACCTTCACCGTCAAGTTCGGCATGGAAGGCTTGACGCTGGCCCCGGCCACCGAGCAGGCCGCCGGCACCGGTCACCATCACCTGCTGATCGATCAGAAGGAATTGCCGGACGCCAAGCTGCCGATCCCGGCCACCGACACCGTGATCCATTACGGCAAGGCCCAGACCGAAACCGAACTGACCCTCACCCCGGGCAAGCACACCTTGCAACTGGTGGCGGGCGACAAGCTGCACATGCAGTTCAACCCGACCGTGGTGTCCAAGGTCATCACCGTTAACGTCAAGTAAGCGTTGTTCGGCTAAAAAAAATGGGAGACCCCTGCGGGTCTCCCATTTTTTGTGCGGCGTGAAACGTCAGAACAATACGCGACTGCGGATAGTGCCGGAGATGTGCTGCAGCTTCTCCTGCGCCAGGTCCGAGTACTCGGCATCGACGTCGATCACCACGTAGCCGACCTTCTCGTTGGTCTGCAGGAACTGACCGGAGATGTTGATGCCGTTTTCTGCAAACACCTTGTTGATCTCCATCATCACACCTGGAATGTTCTGGTGGATGTGCAGCAGGCGGTGCTTGCCAGGGTGAGCCGGCAGGGCCACTTCCGGGAAGTTCACCGACGACACCGAGGTACCGTTGTCGCTGTACTTGACCAGCTTCTCGGCCACTTCCAGACCGATGTTGGCCTGGGCTTCGGCGGTGGAACCGCCGATGTGCGGGGTCAGGATCACGTTGTCCAGGCCACGCAGCGGGCTTTCGAAGACGTCGTCGTTGGAGCGCGGCTCCACCGGGAACACGTCGATGGCGGCGCCGATCAGGTGCTTGTCCTTGATCGCGTCGGCCAGGGCGTCCAGCTTGACCACAGTGCCGCGCGCGGCGTTGATCAGGATCCCGCCTTTCTTGATTGCGCGGATTTCCTTCTCGCCCATCATCCACTGGGTCTCGGACGTTTCCGGTACGTGCAGGGTGACGATATCGGACATGCCCAGCAGCTCGTTCAGGCTCGACACCTGAGTGGCGTTGCCCAATGGCAGCTTGGTCAGGGTGTCGTAGAAGAACACCTGCATGCCCAGGCCTTCGGCCAGCACCGACAGCTGCGTACCAATCGAGCCGTAGCCGATGATGCCCAGCTTCTTGCCACGGATCTCGAAGGAGTTGGCCGCGCTCTTGATCCAGCCGCCACGGTGGCAGGAAGCGTTCTTCTCGGGGATACCGCGCAACAGCAGGATGGCCTCGGCCAGCACCAGCTCCGCAACGGAACGGGTGTTGGAGTACGGTGCGTTGAACACCGCGATGCCGCGCTCGCGCGCAGCGTTCAGATCCACCTGGTTGGTGCCGATGCAGAAACAGCCGACCGCCACGAGTTTCTTGGCGTGATCGAAGATCTCTTCGGTCAGCTGAGTGCGGGAGCGAATGCCGATAAAGTGCGCGTCGGCGATCTTTTCCTTCAGTTGGGCTTCCGGCAGAGAACTGGTGATGTACTCAATGCTGGTGTACCCGGCGGCCTTCAGGACGTCGACGGCCGATGGGTGGACGCCTTCCAGAAGAAGGAACTTGATCTTGCTCTTATCGAGAGAAGTCTTGCTCATCTGCGTAAACCTGTATCCCGGAGAAAAATGGCAGGGAATCGAATAGCCGGATATGCCCTGATTCACCAATACTGTTCCCGTTTGACGGCGTCTGTTGCCGTCATGCTGCGTTGCCGCTCCTCCCCATAGCCAGCTATGAGTCGTCGCGGCGCCTTGCCTGACGACAACAGCCACTCGCCAAACAGAAACGTATTGGTAAATCAGGGCACAGAGCTGACCCGGACGGCAGGAAAGCCGTCACCGCAGAAACGCCCTTTGGGTCTGTCCTGCGGGGGCGGTATGCTAGCATACGCACCCCGCTAAACACCTATTCCTGCGACGTGAAGCGTTCTCAGGATGACCATGAATTGTTCGAGAGTTCTGTCGATGACCCAGGTTGCCCTGATTGATGAGCTGAAGACCCTGGTTGAGCCCGGCAAGGTGCTGACCGATGCCGACTCCCTGGAAACCTACGGCAAGGACTGGACCAAGCATTTCGCCCCGGCGCCCACCGCCATCGTCTTTCCCAAGACCATCGAACAGGTGCAGGCCATCGTTCGTTGGGCCAATGAGCGCAAGGTCGCGCTGGTGCCGTCCGGCGGGCGTACCGGGCTGTCGGCGGCGGCGGTGGCGGCCAATGGCGAGGTGGTGGTGTCGTTCGACTACATGAACCAGATTCTCGACGTGAACCTCACCGACCGCACCGCCGTCTGCCAGCCGGGCGTGGTCACCAAGCAATTGCAGAACGTCGCCGAGGAAAACGGCCTGTATTACCCGGTGGACTTCGCCTCGTCCGGTTCCAGCCAGATTGGCGGCAACATCGGCACCAATGCCGGCGGAATCAAGGTGATTCGCTACGGCATGACCCGCAACTGGGTGGCCGGCATGAAGGTCGTCACCGGCAAGGGCGATGTGCTGGAACTGAACCGCGACCTGATCAAGAACGCCACCGGCTATGACATGCGCCAGCTGTTCATCGGCGCCGAAGGTACCCTGGGGTTTGTGGTCGAGGCCACCATGCGCCTGGACCGAGCGCCCAAAAACCTCACGGCCATGGTCCTGGGCACCACCGACTTCGACTCGATCATGCCGGTGCTGCACGCCTTCCAGGGCAAGCTGGACCTGACCGCCTTCGAGTTCTTTTCCGACAAGGCCCTGGCCAAGGTCATGGGCCGTGGCGACGTGCCCGCCCCATTCGAGACCGATTGCCCGTTCTACGCGTTGCTGGAATTCGAAGCCACCACCGAAGACGTCGCCAACCATGCTTTGGAAACCTTCGAGCACTGCGTGGAGCAGGGCTGGGTGCTGGACGGCGTGATGAGCCAGAGCGACACCCAACTGCATAACCTGTGGAAACTGCGCGAGTACATCTCCGAGACCATTTCCCACTGGACGCCGTACAAGAACGACATCTCGGTGACGGTCTCCAAGGTCCCGGCCTTCCTCAAGGAAATCGATGCGATCGTTGGCGAGCACTACCCCGACTTCGAAATCGTCTGGTTCGGCCACATCGGCGACGGCAATCTGCACCTGAACATCCTCAAGCCGGAAAACCTGAGCAAGGATGAGTTCTTCGCCAAGTGCGCCACCGTGAACAAGTGGGTGTTCGAAACCGTGCAGAAGTACAACGGCTCGATCTCCGCCGAACACGGCGTGGGCATGACCAAGCGCGATTACCTGGCCTACAGCCGCTCACCGGTTGAAATCGAATACATGAAGGCCGTGAAAGCGGTATTCGACCCGAACGGGATCATGAACCCCGGCAAGATCTTCGCTGTTTAAACGCACCTGAAGGAGTCGTTCCATGAGCTACCAGCACAAGTATATCGACGGCACCAATATCCACTTCCCGTTGGGCAAAGTGGTGTGCATCGGGCGTAACTACGCCGAACATGCCAAGGAACTGAACAACCCGGTGCCCACCGAACCGCTGCTGTTCATCAAACCGGGCAGTTGCGTGGTCGGGCTGGAGGGCGGTTTCGCCATCCCCACCGAGCGCGGCTCGGTGCACTACGAGGCGGAAATCGCGGTGCTGATCGGCAAGCCCCTGTCCAACAACCCCAACCGTGAAGAAGTGCTGGACGCCATCTCCGGCTTCGCCCCGGCCCTGGACCTGACGCTTCGCGACAAGCAGGCCGAACTCAAATCCCAGGGTTTGCCCTGGGAAATCGCCAAGTCGTTCGACGGCGCGGCGGTGATTGCCCCCTTCGTGGTAAGCAGCACGTACCCGGACGTCACCGACATCGGCATCCGCCTGACCATCAATGGCGAAGTGCGCCAGGACGGCAACAGCGCGCTGATGCTCAACCCGATCATCCCGATGATCCAGCACATGGCCGGCTGCTTCTCGCTGCAGGCTGGCGACGTCATCCTCACCGGCACTCCCGCCGGCGTGGGCCCGCTGAATGTGGGCGATGAACTGGTGCTGGAACTGGCGGGCGGCACCCGCTTCGAAAGCGTCGTTCGCTAAAAGCTTGGTCAAAACCTGTGGGAGGCTCCGCAAATCTTCGCCTTAACGCTGTCGTGCAGCAAACCGGAGCCTCTGTAGCAAGCGCGCCCGTTGTGACAAGCGCGCTTGTTGTGGCGAGCGGGCTTGCCCCGCGTTGGGGTGCGAAGCGCCCCCAATCAACAAAAGCGCGGTACACCTGACACTGCGCAGCGCATAGTTTTGGGGCTGCTGCGCAGCCCAACGCGGGGCAAGCCCGCTCGCCACAGCATTACCGTCTTTGCATTTTTTTCACACGCCGTCTGGATAATCCTCGCTTCTAACGCGCAGCCCTTCGCATCCTGTGCTATTCCCTACCGCTGACTTTCCGGAAAAGCGACCCATGGCCGTGCCTCTGCCTACCTCCAAATCCACGCTTCGCCCCCGCCGTTTCATGCGCTGGTATTCCTGGGTATTCCTGGCCGCTGCGGTGCTGTATGGCGTGGCCTGGGCCATGCATTGGGACGACCGGGGCGTGCTGTGGGTGCTGGAACGCTTCGAATCCCCGGCAGAACGCCAGCAAAGCATCTGGCTGCCGGACTATCACGCGGTGGTCGACGCCAAATTGCTGCCCGGGATGGAAGGGGATGAGGCGTCGGACGTCTCCTACAATCCGCACAGCAAAACGCTGTTTTCGGTGATGGGCAAGAACCCGTTTCTGGTCGAGCTGAGCCTGCAAGGCGACGTTCTGCGCAAGATGCCGCTCAATGGCTGGAACAACCCGGAAGCCGTGACGGTGATGGAAAACGGCCTGATCGCCGTGGTCGACGAGCGTCAGCACAGCCTTACCATCGTCAGGATCGATGCGGGTACCACTGCGCTGAACAAAGCCGATTTCCCCAGTTATGACCTGGGCCCGTCCAAGGACCAGAACAAGGCCTTTGAAGCCGTCGCCTGGGACCCGCGCAACCAGCAACTGGTGCTCGGCGAAGAGCGCCCGCCTGCGCTGTTCACCTGGAAAAGCGATGGCAGCCAGACCCTGGTCGGCGCCAAGCAGAAGCTGAGCAGCAACGAACTGGATGTACGCAACCTCTCGGCCCTGGCGGTCGACCCGCGTACCGGCCACCTGCTGGTGCTGTCAGCCGACTCGCACCTGCTGCTGGAGCTGGACGAGCATGGCAAGCAAGTCAGCTTCATGACCCTGCTCGGTGGTTTCAACGGCCTGAAGAACACCATTCCCCGTGCCGAAGGGGTGACCATGGATGACGAGGGCAACCTCTACATGGTCAGTGAGCCCAACCTGTTCTACCGTTTCGAAAAGCATCAATAACCGGCGGATTGCGTCGGTTTGATCCCTGTAAACGGCATTCGCCAGACAGCCGGGCGCGTTTAAGTTTAAATTCAGGCGAACTTGATATCTATTCGCCAGTTTTTTTCTCCGAGCCCGCCCCGATGCGTCGACTTGCCCGTCCCAAACCTGCTTTTCTCATCCTGTTGTTGATCGCCCTGGTGGCCGGCGTGGTCGTCGCCCAGCAGTTTCGCCTGTTCGAACGGGCCTGGTTCAACTGGCAAGTGTGGCGCCAGCCGGCCGACCAGCGCTCCATCGGCCTGAACGACTACCAGGTCACCCTCGAAGCGCAGAAAATCGAGGGCCTGGACGACGATGTCTCGGCGCTCACCTACGACCCGGTGCGCAAAAGCCTGTTTACCGTGACCAACAAAAACGCCGAACTGATCGAGCTGTCCCTGGACGGCAGGATCCTGCGGCGTATTGCGCTGGTAGGGTTTGGCGATGCCGAGGCGGTGGAGTTCATCAGCGACAACATCTACGTGATCAGCGATGAGCGCCAGCAACGGCTGATCAAGGTGCACGTGGACGATGACACGCAATTTCTCGACGCGGCCGACGCCGAGCAAATGACCCTGGGCGTGCACATGGGCAGCAACAAGGGCTTTGAAGGCCTGGCCTACGACTCGGTGGGCAAGCGCCTGTTCGTCGCCAAGGAGCGCGACCCGATGCTGATCTACGAGGTCCACGGGTTTCCCCATTTCAAAGCGGAAAAAACCTACTCGGTGCACGTGATCAATAACCCCAAGCGCGACGCCGGGCTGTTCGTGCGCGACCTGTCGAGCCTGCAGTACGACGAGCGCAGCGGCCATTTGCTGGCGCTGTCGGATGAGTCGTTTCTGGTGTTGGAGCTGGATATCGACGGTCGCCCATTGAGCACCTTGTCGTTGCTCAATGGACGCCATGGATTGAAGAAACGCGTGCCCCAGGCCGAAGGGATCGCCATGGACGACCAGGGCAGCCTGTACCTGGTGAGCGAACCGAACCTGTTTTATGTATTCAAGAAACCGGACGCTTGAACCGCTGAAGATCCAATGTGGGAGGGGGCAAGCCCTCTCCCACATTTAGCGACTGTGTCAGGCTTTGAGGGTTTTCACGCCTTCAGGAGTGCCCAGCAACAACACATCCGCCGGGCGAGCAGCGAACAGGCCGTTGGTAACCACGCCGACAATGGCATTGATCTGCGTTTCCAGCCCCACCGGATCAGTGATCTGCATATTGAACACGTCAATGATGATGTTGCCGTTGTCGGTCAGCACGCCTTCGCGGTACACCGGGTCGCCGCCCAGCTTCACCAGCTCGCGGGCCACGTGGCTGCGGGCCATGGGGATCACCTCCACCGGCAGCGGGAAAGCGCCGAGCACCGGCACCAGCTTGCTGGCATCGGCGATGCAGATAAAGGTTTTGGCCACGGCCGCGACGATTTTCTCGCGGGTCAGGGCTGCGCCGCCGCCCTTGATCAGGTTCAGGTGCTCGTCGCTCTCATCGGCGCCGTCGATGTAGAACTCCAGGTCGCTAACGGTGTTGAGCTCGTACACAGGAATGCCATGGCCCTTGAGGCGCGCGGCGGTGGCTTCGGAGCTGGCCACGGCGCCGTCGAACGCGCCCTTGTGCAGGGCCAGCGCATCGATAAAGCAGTTGGCGGTGGAGCCGGTGCCGACACCGACGACGCTTTTGTCGTCGAGTCTGGGAAGGATTAAATCGACGGCGGCCTGGGCCACTGCCTGTTTGAGTTGATCCTGGGTCATGCGGGCTCCGGAACGGGCGGGGAGTTATCGAGGGCGGCGAGTATAACCCAACAAAACCTCGGGATTCGTGTGGTCGTACGGCCAAAGGCCGGGTTAGACTCATCGGTCCTGTCCCACTCGCCCAGTGATTGCCGCCGATGCTTGAAGACTACGTCAAAAAGATCCTCACCTCGCGCGTTTACGACGTTGCCGTAGAAACCCCGTTGCAGATCGCCCCGCAGCTTTGCGAACGCCTGGACAACAAGGTCTGGCTCAAACGCGAAGACTTGCAGCCGGTGTTCTCGTTCAAGATTCGCGGCGCCTACAACAAGCTCACCCAGCTCGGCAGCGAGGAGCGCGCGCGCGGCGTGGTCACCGCGTCGGCGGGCAACCACGCCCAGGGCCTGGCCCTGGCGGCCAAGGTGCTGGGGGTCAAAGCCACTATCGTGATGCCCAAGACTACGCCCGAGATCAAGGTCGAAGGCGTGCGCTCCCGGGGCGGCATCGTGGTGCTGCACGGCGACTCCTTCCCGGAGGCGCTGGCCTACTCGCTCAAGCTGGTCGACGAACAAGGCTACGTCTACATCCACCCCTACGATGATCCGCACACCATTGCCGGGCAGGGCACCGTGGCGATGGAAATCCTGCGCCAGCACCCTGGGCCTTTGGACGCGATTTTCGTGCCGGTGGGCGGCGGCGGGCTGATCGCCGGCATCGCGGCGTACGTGAAATACCTGCGCCCGGAGATCAAGGTCATCGGCGTCGAGCCGGACGATTCCAACTGCCTGCAAGAGGCCATGGCCGCCGGCGAACGCGTGGTGCTGCCGACCGTGGGCCTGTTTGCCGATGGCGTGGCGGTGGCGCAGATCGGCCATTACACCTTCGAGATCTGCAAGGATTATGTGGATGAAGTGATCACCGTCAGCACCGATGAAATCTGCGCGGCGATCAAGGACATCTACGACGACACCCGCTCCATCACCGAGCCGGCCGGCGCGTTGGGTGTGGCCGGCATCAAGAAATACGTGGAGACCCGCGGCGTCAGCGGGCAGACGTTCGTTGCCATCGACTCCGGCGCCAACGTCAACTTCGACCGCCTGCGCCATGTAGCCGAGCGCGCCGAACTCGGCGAGGGCCGCGAAGCCATCATCGCCGTGACCATCCCCGAACGGCCGGGCAGCTTCAAGGCGTTCTGCGAGGCTGTGGGCAAGCGCCAGATCACCGAGTTCAACTACCGCTACCACTCCGGCAGCGAGGCGCACATCTTTGTCGGCGTGCAGACGCACCCGGACAACGACCCGCGCAGCGCACTGATCGCCAGCCTCACCCAGCAGGGTTTCCCGGTGGTGGACCTGACCGAAAACGAACTGGCCAAATTGCACATTCGCCATATGGTCGGCGGGCATGCGGCGCACGTCAGCAATGAATTGGTGTTCCGTTTCGAGTTCCCGGAGCGGCCGGGGGCCTTGTTCAACTTCCTTAATAAACTGGGCGGGCGCTGGAACATCTCGATGTTTCACTACCGTAACCACGGTGCGGCAGACGGCCGTGTGGTCGCCGGCCTGCAAGTGCCGGCGGACGAGCGTCACCTGGTGCCGGCGGCCCTTGAGGCGATTGGCTACCCGTACTGGGATGAAAGCGAGAACCCGGCCTACACACTCTTCCTCGGTTAGCGACTACGCTGCAGGCGCAACCTTTTAAGGAATACGAGCGATGGAAACCCTGATCACCCTGAAAGTTATCCACATTGCTGCCACGGTATTGCTGTTGCTCAGCGGTATTGGCCTGGCGCTGCTGGCCTGGCGCAAACGCAGCGCAGGCCCGGCGGTGACCCTGCAACGCCCGTGGGTGTTTGTATGGTTATTGATGGGTGTGTGCGTGGTGAGCATGCCGTTCACCGGCTGGTGGCTGGCACACCTGACGGGCTGGCCGCTGGGGCAAACCTGGATCCTGGGCTCGAGTATTGTGTATACCGTGGCCGCGCTGGCCTGGTTCTGGCTGGTGGCGCGGCTCAATCGCCTGCGCAGGGGCGAGGGTGGCAGCCTGAACTTCACGCGGGTGCTGGCGGTGGTCAGCCTGGTGGGGTTTGTGGTGATTGCCGGGTTGATGGGGGCCAAGCCGGTTTGAGATTTTTTGTGGCGAGCGGGCTTGCCCTAATGCCGTTCAGTTAAGCGCAGACTCCCTGTGGCGAGCAGGCTTGTCCTGCGTTGGGCTGCGCAGCAGCCCCAAAGCCAGACGCTGAGCCGTATCAGGTACACCGCGTTTTGCTTGATTGGGGGCGCTTCGCACCCCAACGCGGGGCAAGCCCGCTCGCCACAGGAGCAATATCAGCTGCGCAGGGTAATTACCGGCCAGCCACGCTTCTCGGCCTCAGCCCGCAGATTCGGGTCCGGGTCCACCGCCACCGGGTGTGTCACCTGCTCCAGCAGCGGCAAATCATTCATCGAATCACTGTAGAAATAGCTGTCTTCCAGGCTGTAGCCCGTCTCTTCCAGCCAACGGTTCAAGCGCGTCACCTTGCCTTCGCGAAAGCACGGTACGTCGGTGCTGCGCCCGGTGTAACGCCCATCAACCTCTTCGCATTCAGTAGCGATCAGCGTCTCGACCCCCAGCAGTTCGGCAATCGGCGCGGTGACGAAGCGGTTGGTCGCGGTGATGATCACCAGCTTGTCGCCAGCGGCGCGGTGCCTGGCCAGCAGCTGTTCCGCCAGCGGCAGCATCAGTGGCGTGATGCAGTCGCGCATGAAGTCGCGATGCCATTCATCCAACTGGGCCCGCTCGGTACGGCCGAGGATTTCCAGGCTGAAGTTGAGGTAGGCGGCATTGTCGAGCCGGCCGGCCAGGTAGTCCTGATAGAACTCATCGTTACGCGCCTTGTAGGCCACCGCGTCGAGAATCCCGCGCTCGCAGAGGTAATCGCCCCAGGCGTGGTCGCTGTCACCGCCGAGAAGCGTGTTGTCCAAGTCGAATAAAGCCAGGCGCATTGCAGTTACTCGCTGAAAAGTCTGTAAAAAGGCGTCCAGAATACGGACTTTTCACAAGAGTGCACATAAGCTAAGAAGCCTCGTTGCCGCTTGATCAACCTTTGTGGAACAATGCGGCGACATGCGTTTGCGAGGTTGTTGCCGTGATCGACCCCGATGGTTTCCGTCCTAATGTCGGGATTATTCTTACGAATGATGCCGGACAGGTGCTATGGGCTCGCCGAATCAACCAGGATGCCTGGCAGTTTCCTCAAGGCGGAATCAACCCCGACGAATCCCCTGAAGACGCCTTGTACCGTGAGTTGAACGAAGAAGTGGGCCTTGAACGCGAAGATGTGCAAATTCTGGCCTGCACCCGTGGCTGGTTGCGCTATCGTTTGCCGCAACGCCTGGTGCGTACCCACAGCCAACCGCTGTGCATCGGCCAGAAGCAGAAATGGTTTCTTTTGCGCCTGATCTCCAACGAGCAACGGGTGCGGATGGATTTGACCGGTAAACCTGAGTTCGATGGCTGGCGCTGGGTCAGCTATTGGTACCCGTTGGGCCAGGTGGTGACATTCAAGCGCGAAGTGTATCGTCGCGCGCTCAAAGAGCTTGCCCCGCGCCTTTTATCGCGCGACTGACGACGGAGTTCGACCCCGAGCCATGCTCAATACGCTGCGCAAGATCGTCCAGGAAGTTAACTCCGCCAAGGATCTCAAGGCGGCGTTGGGGATTATTGTGTTGCGCGTCAAGGAAGCCATGGGCAGCCAGGTCTGCTCGGTCTACCTGCTGGACCCCGAGACCAACCGGTTTGTGCTGATGGCCACCGAGGGCCTGAACAAGCGCTCCATCGGCAAGGTCAGCATGGCGCCCAACGAGGGTCTGGTGGGCCTGGTGGGGACGCGTGAAGAACCCCTCAACCTTGAGCACGCAGCCGATCACCCCCGTTACCGCTACTTTGCCGAAACCGGCGAAGAGCGCTACGCGTCCTTCCTCGGCGCACCGATCATTCACCACCGCCGCGTCGTCGGCGTGTTGGTTATCCAGCAAAAGGAACGTCGTCAGTTCGATGAAGGGGAAGAAGCCTTCCTCGTGACCATGAGCGCGCAGCTCGCCGGGGTTATCGCCCACGCCGAGGCGACGGGCTCGATTCGCGGCCTGGGCCGTGAGGGCAAGGGTATCCAGGAGGCCAAGTTCATTGGCGTGCCGGGTTCGCCGGGCGCAGCGGTCGGTACGGCCGTGGTCATGTTGCCGCCGGCCGACCTCGATGTGGTGCCGGACAAGACCGTCAAGGACATTGACGCCGAAATCAAACTGTTCAAGACCGCCCTGGAAGGCGTGCGCGCCGACATGCGCAACCTGTCGACCAAGCTGGCCACCCAACTGCGCCCCGAAGAGCGTGCGCTGTTTGACGTGTACCAGATGATGCTCGACGACGCGTCCCTGGGTAACGAAGTCAAGACCGTGATCAAGACCGGCCAGTGGGCCCAGGGCGCACTGCGCCAGGTGGTCACCGATCACGTCAACCGTTTCGAATTGATGGACGACGCCTACCTGCGCGAACGCGCTTCGGATGTGCGCGACCTCGGTCGCCGTCTGCTGGCCTACCTGCAGGAAGACCGCACCACCAATCTGGTCTACCCCGACAACACCATCCTGATCAGTGAAGAACTGACCGCCACCATGCTCGGCGAAGTGCCGGAGGGCAAGTTGGTGGGCCTGGTGTCGGTACTGGGTTCGGGTAACTCCCACGTCGCGATCCTGGCCCGGGCCATGGGCATCCCGACGGTGATGGGCCTGGTGGAGTTGCCGTATTCCAAGGTCGACGGCATTGACATGATCGTCGATGGCCATCGCGGTGAAGTCTTCACCAACCCCAGTGAGCTGCTGCGCAAGCAGTACGCCGAAGTGGTGGAAGAAGAGAAACAACTGGCGCTGGGCCTCGATTCGCTGCGCGAACTGCCGTGCGTGACCCTCGACGGCCACCGCGTGCCGCTGCTGGTGAACACCGGCCTGCTGGCCGACGTTGCCCGCGCGCAACAGCGCGGTGCCGAAGGCGTTGGGCTGTACCGTACCGAAGTGCCGTTCATGATCAACCAGCGATTCCCGAGCGAGAAGGAACAGCTGGCGATCTACCGCGAGCAACTGCAAGCGTTTCACCCGTTGCCGGTGACCATGCGCAGCCTCGATATCGGCGGCGATAAATCCCTGTCGTATTTCCCGATCAAGGAAGACAACCCCTTCCTCGGTTGGCGCGGCATCCGCGTGACCCTCGACCACCCGGAAATTTTCCTGGTGCAGACGCGCGCCATGCTCAAGGCCAGCGAAGGCCTGAACAACCTGCGCATCCTGCTGCCGATGATCTCCGGCACCCACGAGCTGGAAGAGGCGCTGCACCTCATCCACCGCGCCTGGGGCGAAGTGCGCGACGAAGGCTCGGACGTGCCGATGCCGCCGATTGGCGTGATGATCGAAATCCCGGCGGCGGTGTACCAGGCCAAGGAGCTGGCGCGGCAGGTGGACTTCCTGTCGGTCGGCTCCAACGACCTTACCCAATACCTGCTGGCCGTGGACCGCAACAACCCGCGCGTGGCCGACCTCTACGACTACCTGCACCCGGCGGTGCTGCAAGCCCTGCAACATGTGGTGCGCGACGCCCATGCCGAGGGCAAGCCGGTGAGCATCTGCGGCGAAATGGCCGGCGACCCGGCAGCGGCGGTGCTGTTGATGGCGATGGGTTTTGACAGCCTGTCGATGAACGCCACCAACTTGCCGAAGGTGAAGTGGATGCTGCGTCAGGTGGAACTGGGCATGGCCAAAGAGCTGCTGGCCGAGTTGATGACCATCGACAATCCGCAAGTTATCCACAGCTCGCTGCAACTGGCGCTGAAAAACCTGGGGCTGACGCGGATGATCAACCCGGGTTCTGCCAAGACGCTCTGAATGCTGCAGACGATCCAAATGTGAGAGGGGGCTTGCTCCCGATAGCTGAGTGTCAGTCAACCACTACTTGACTGATAGACCGCTATCGGGAGCAAGCCCCCTCCCACATTGAATCTGTTTTGGGATTAGAGGTTGAGTTCGATTTCACCCAACCGCCCACCCTGCGGGCCGAAACTGCGCTCCACCATGCGCCGCGTACCGTCGGCATTCACAATCAGCGCTGTACTCACCCGCGTTCCGTAACTGGCGCTGGCGATAAACACGCTGGATAACAGACTCTCGGTGGCCAACCCCACGCCGGTATCCGGCAACTGCGCAAACGGTGCGGTCTGCGGGTCGCTCATGATCGCCAGCAAGGCTTGCGGCTGTGGGTCTTCCAGCAACTCGCGCAGCGCCGCTCTGGCCTTGAGCAACTTCGGCCAGGGTGTGTCCAGGCCGGCATTGGACAAACCATAAACCCCAGGCTTCAAGCGGGTCGGCTGGCTCTCGTTGGCGTTGTAGTGCCACATCTCGTCCCGCGTACCCAGCAGCAGGTTAAACCCGGCATATTCAATCGAACGGCGATTAACTTCGGCCAAATATCGGTCAATGGGCTGCGAACCACTGAGAAACCGTGCCACCAGCTCACCGCGTGAGGTGCGTGCCGGCGGCTGGTGCGGCTCGCGGATATTGGTCAGGGCGGCAAAGCGCCCGTCGGCACTGATTCCCAGCCAGGTGCCGCCGGCTTCCTGGTCACGGCCGGCGTAAACATCAGGCGCGTCCGGCCATTGGGCCAGCGGCAGAGTGGGGCGGGCGTAGAATTCATCGCGGTTGGCCGCGACGATCAGCGGCTGGGCATGGCCCGGCCGCCAGGCGAAGACAATCAGGCACATCGGGTGATTCCCTGTTGTGTTTTTGGCCACTCTACCCACACAACCGCAGGCGTTCCATGACAACGCAGTTGGGCCGCGCACCTTCCATCCGTTAACATGCCGGGCTGTTGGGCGTGTATGTGAACTTCCTGATTTGATCTGGCCGCTGTAACGCAGGCTTAATCGCGCATCGGCATGGTCCGGTGCGTCATGACTAACTGTATTTAACGAGGAGTCGCAATGCTGCCTTACCCGCAGATCGACCCGGTGGCCCTGGCCATTGGTCCGCTGAAAATCCACTGGTACGGGTTGATGTACCTCGTCGGCATCGGCGGTGCCTGGTTCCTGGCGTCCCGGCGCTTGAACCGCTTCGACCCGACCTGGACCAAGGAAAAGCTCTCCGACCTGATCTTCTGGTTGTCGATGGGCGTGATCGTCGGCGGGCGACTGGGCTACGTGTTGTTCTACGATCTGCCGGCGTACGTCGCCAACCCGACGCTGATCTTCGAGGTGTGGAAGGGCGGCATGGCGTTCCACGGCGGCTTTATCGGCGTGATGATCGCCGCCTGGTGGTTTGGCCGCCGCAACGGCAAGTCGTTTTTCCAACTGATGGACTTCGTCGCGCCGATGGTGCCGATTGGCCTGGGCGCCGGGCGTATCGGTAACTTCATCAACGCCGAATTGTGGGGCAAGCCGACCGACGTGCCGTGGGCCATGGTGTTCCCGCCGTTCAGTGACCCGGCGCAACTGCCGCGCCACCCGTCGCAGTTGTACCAGTTCGCGTTGGAAGGTGTGGCACTGTTCCTTATCCTTTATATCTTCTCGCGCAAGCCACGCCCGACCATGGCCGTTTCGGGGATGTTCGCGCTGTTCTACGGGATCTTCCGCTTCATCGTCGAGTTCGTGCGGGTGCCGGACGCCCAGTTGGGCTACCTGGCGTGGGGCTGGTTGACCATGGGGCAAGTGCTGAGCCTGCCGATGATCATCGCCGGCCTGGGCATGCTGTGGTGGGCCTACAACCGCCCGCAAGGCATCAAGAACGCCGCGCTTTAAATACGAATGCCGAGGCGCGCCTCGGCTTCAACGATACAGGTAAGCACATGAAGCAATATCTCGAACTGCTGAACGACGTCGTGACCAATGGCCTGACCAAGGGCGACCGCACCGGCACCGGCACCAAAGCCGTGTTCGCCCGTCAGTATCGGCATAACCTGGCCGACGGCTTCCCGCTGCTGACCACCAAGAAGCTGCACTTCAAAAGCATCGCCAACGAACTGATCTGGATGTTGAGCGGCAACACCAACATCAAGTGGCTCAATGAAAACGGCGTAAAAATCTGGGACGAATGGGCCACCGAAGACGGCGACCTCGGCCCGGTGTACGGCGAGCAGTGGACCGCCTGGCCGACCAAAGACGGCGGCACCATCAACCAGATCGACTACATGGTGCACACGCTCAAGACCAACCCCAACAGCCGCCGCATCCTGTTTCACGGCTGGAACGTCGAGTACCTGCCCGACGAAACCCAAAGCCCTCAGGAAAACGCGCGCAACGGCAAGCAGGCCCTGCCGCCGTGCCACCTGCTGTACCAGGCATTCGTGCATGACGGCCACCTGTCGATGCAGTTGTATATCCGCAGCTCCGACGTGTTCCTTTTATCGGACGTAGGAAAAAGCGCACAGTACGCACTCCTCGCCTAAAAAAATTTATCTTTCATGCGACTTTATCTTGACCTTGACAAGCTGCACATTCTGCATAGGATGGGCGGCCTTCAAAAAGGGGTTGTCGGTGAAGGTTGTAGTCAAAGAGAAGCAGATGCTCGACCTGGGGAGGTCGTTGCTCAACGAGGATGGGCTCACAGTGGCAGGCCAGGTGTCTGTGACGGCGGTGGGGCTGTTCGATTCAGAAGAGAGGATCGTTCCGCTTGTAAGCGAGTACCTGACCTTCGCAGTTCGCAGCGCCGAGTTAGCGGCCCTGTCAGCCGAGACATATGGGCGTAACATTGGTTACTTACTAGAACACCTGAAAGGCACGCCAACTTTCAAAAGTTCGTCTTATGACGAAATCCTTCTTGCCGTAACTAAACACGGTATCCAACGGTACTTTACCCACCTGCGCGAAGTGGATGGTTTGACCTCAACTACCATCCGTAACAGGGATGCTTGTTATATGGCCCTGTTCAATGACTTCCTGTGCATTGGCGGGAAGCACAGGGGGGCATTACGTGAGGACAATCCTTATGCTGGTGGATTTCTTTCGCCCCCTCCAAAGAAGGACTTAGTCTATCCCTGTTCATTACAGGAACTCAAAGCGCTTATTGAGTCTGCGAGCAGCGAAAGGGAGCGCTGCCTGGTTCAGGCTATCTTTGATGTAGGTTTGCGCCGAAGTGAAGTTGGCAGGGTCACCCTGGGTGCCGTGAATAAGGCTTTGGGGTTTGCTCAAGCTAACTTTGTTGCGGATGGAGATCTTGATTGGGTGCATCCTGATTACTGTCCTCTTTACATTGATGGCAGTAAAGCACGTGGAAATGAGTTTAAGCCACGATACTCAATCGTGAGCCGAGCTGTGCTCGAACGCATCAAGCGTTATCACGCTTCTCCTCTGTTTAAGAAGCACGCTCGCCGTTATGAAACTGCCGATGTAACTCCGTGCTTTTTCAATTCGGAGGGAAAACCTTTTAACCCGGACGCTGTTAGCAAGCTGCTCGAACGACTCTCCAAACGGGCAGTAAAGAGCAAGCGACTTGAACGTATGGTATCGCCTCATAAGCTTCGGCATGGACACGCATATGCGATTTTGACAAGTCCGGATTTTGGCGATAACTATCTCGACAAACTCCTGATTGCCCAGAAGTCGCTCGGCCACGAAGACACATCCACTACAGGGATTTATACCAAGTTGCCACAGGACATCTTTCATCTGGTCTGTCCGAACACGGGCGAGGTCGCGACTAAAGCGAAAAGCATGGCGGATCTTGCTGCTCAGACGACGTTGAAAATCATGTTGGGAGATAAGAAATGAATTTTTCAGAGCACGCATTTGAGAGTGCCAAAATATTCAGGTGGCTTAGAGATCTGGAGGAGAACCCTCTTCAATATTACCAAGTTGAGCTTAGCGACAATTCTAGTGGTGCTTATGCGCCATTGATGCTGAGCGACTCATATGTTGCGAGTAAGGATCTCGACCCATCAATCAAGATGTTCGAGCTTGCAGAGCAGAAGCTCATCCTGAATATGCTTATTGACGGCGTCATTCACCAGGGGGAAACCGCTGCTGGCTGTAACTGGCGTTTGAAGCTTTTGGGCTGGTATAAATCGCTCTCTCAAGAAGAGAAACTCGCGCTACCGATTTTTGGCAACAAGTTAAAGCTCTCCAAATCAGTTGTGCCGGCTTCTGCACTGGAGGCGATCAAATACGGCTACAGCAGGCATGAAAGTGTTCGGCTCGCCTACCAGGAGATCAACCTTGATCTTCAGTCTCTCGGGGTCGCCTCTGCGGACTATATGACCGTTAAGGAGCGGGTTGAGTCGAAGGAGGAGTTTGTGCCGCAGGAGAATGCTCTTGTGGATTTCAAACGACTACAGATGCTTGATTTCGCTGCCCTAGACGGTCTTGAAAAATCATCTGAAGGTAGGCCATTCAACGATCTGAAACATGCGTTTGCGACCGCCTCGCTGGGCACGACCAGTGACTCCGGGGCAAGCAATTACCATGAGGGGTTTAAATGGTTCGCAAAGCTCCTTGCTGGGCAAGGCTTCAACGGCATGGAGCCGCTGACTGAGGTTCTCGATCCGTTCAGCCTCCCGTCGTTCCGTTCATATCTCGAGCGCCACATTGTTGAGGGCACCCTTTCTCCGATTACCGCGACTACCTTGGTCAGTGCCGTCCGTACCACCCTGACGACCATCAAAAACATCAAGGGTTACGCGGGATCAGATTTCATCAACTGTCAGGGGTTTGATCCTGATCGTGTCACTGACTCGTACCGTCCCTACTCAAGCGCTGAGCGTGTTCGAATCTCTGCGAGCGTGAACGAGGATATCGAGCACTACAACACCCTTGCGAAGCCCTATCAACGGAGCGGTATTGGTGAAGATCCTCTCGATGAGAAAGGTGGCCTGAAGCCAGGCCGCAACACTCTGGAAAATGCTCGCTGGATTTTCGAGAACAAGCTCGGCTGCGCGCATGTTGGTCATGATCAGAAGGACAGTGAAGATCCTCATGTCAGGGCTTTCCTGCGTATCGTGAGTCGTTCAGGCATCGGGCTGCGGGAAATTGTAGAGGGTTGGGGCGTTCACTATCTGGTCGACGCCCAGGTGATTACGCCTTACGCGATCAAGCTGGCTCAAGTCACCGGACTGAACGCTGACTCAATCAAGCTGCTTGATGTGGATGACTACGAGCCTAAGCATCCGCTCACTGGGCGTCCTTGCCTCCGGTACTGGAAAGAGCGTTCTGACGGTGAAAAGCTGATGCATCTCGATATTTTCGAAGCTGACATCACCTGGCTCACCACGTCTCAATCGTATGCTGTCGCTCAGATTTTTGAGGACATCAAGGCACTGACAGCCAAAATCCGCGTATCAGCACCCCCAGTTATGCGAGATAAGCTATTCATTTGGCAATCGAGTGCTCCTAAAAGCTTCATGGAGATCAAATCCTTCGCAACTGGTAAGGAGAGTGCTCTGTGGGTGGCCTTTGCTGCTTATGCTAAACGTAAAGGGCTCCTGGATAGCGCTGGGCAACAATTGAGCCTCACTCCTTCCCGTCTCCGCCCGAGCTTCATCAGCGAGCTCGTGGAGCGTGACGTCCCCATCCGTGAGATCCAGTTGATTTTGGGGCACAAGCATATCGACACGACGCTGGCTTACTTGGATCGTATGGACTTCAACCACATCGCACGCTCCAAACTGGATGTGGCTCTCAGGGAGCTTCATGAGTCAGCAGCCGAATTGGCCGATAATCGCTCGAACAGCGAGGCTGAAGCCAACCTTATCGGGGTCGTCAATCTCGATGGGCCACAGGTTGTTTTCAAAACTCCGCTGGCGAGCTGCCGGAACATTTTCAACCCACCTGAGTTCATCAAGAAACTGAGCTCCTATGTGCCCGGTAGCCCTTGTGCGTTGTACAACATGTGCCTTGGATGCGAGAACGTTTTGCTCACTGCGTCGAACCTGCCAGAGCTGTTCGCGATGGAGCGGGACTACCTCACGCTCAAGGAGTCTTCTCGCATCATGGATACACCGTATGGACGCGTGGTACGCGAGAACCTGGCGCTTCTGGATGGCATTCTGCATTCCAAATCTGATTTCACATCTGAGGAGTTGGCCGAGGGCCGTCGTCTTTCCGAGTTCGTGGATACGACTGTGCTGGTGGATGGGGTGGCGATGTGATGATGGAGCAGATTAATTTTTCAACCCTTTTGACCTTCTCAAGGTTTCGTTCGAGCCTTTCGCAGTTGCAGGGCCAGGCTTCGGTTCTTGAAGCGGAGAGCGAACAGCAGGAGGCCTTGGCTTTTCTGGCCTATCTCAACACACTACAAGTGTCTCAGAGCTCTGCATTCTTAGACGGGGTCTGGGACTTCAATGCGGATTATCCGAACGCCTCGCGCTACATTCGCGGAGCCAAGCTTCGCATCGATTTCACGAAGTACCCCAACATTCCAGAGCTGGCGATTCTCGAGCTCAAAGCCGCATTCATGATTATCCTTAAGGCTCTGAGCGGGATCCCGGCGGACGGGAAATCCACCCGAGTTAGCAAGAAGCCGCTCAAGCCCAATACTCTGATCAGTGACTATGAGAGCGGGCTTCGTTTTTTGGATAAGGTTTATTCCGTCGCGGCCATTGAGCTTGGAAGGGAGCATGTGGATCGTGAGCTGATCTCAATCCAATGCTTGCCTGCACATTTCTATGCCGTAGCCGCCGAAGATTTCGACTACGTATACGATGAACATACCGAGAAGCTTTTCAAGCTACTGAAGTCAGGCTACCTGCAAGCGAACGTGTTCGGTGCGAGCCTGCCATTCGTCGACTTTTCCAAGCTGAAATGGAAAGTCCTGGGTGGTAAAAAAAGGCCTGCGGAGGATGCGGAAAAGAAGTCGCAGATCTTACCAAACAGCGTCTTCGAAATTTCCTCCCAGATGGCCTCGCTGTCCATTGTCGATTTTCTGGATGCTATGGGAGAGGAGGTTGTTGATAGCGCTAGCCTCAAACGCCGCAACGCTAAGGAATACTTTCCTTCGCAACAGGTTGGGTTGGATCCGCTCAAGTTCAACTTGTATGTATACAAGCGTCTTGCTAATAAGGGCTTCTCGAAGGATGAGGTTGCTAAGGTTCTGGGCAGCGATGTAATGAACTCTAGTCGACTTTTTTCTGTGATAGCTCCCTACGCTGTTAAACAATATGAAAAAGATACAGGCTCAGCTCTTGATGATCAGTTCAGGCTCTACCTGAACTTTGTTAACTACTCGTGCCTTTACATTATCGGTCAATACACCGGGATGCGTCCTTCGGAATATGCTGAACTGCTCGCAAGCTCGAGCCTCCGACCTGATGGCCGTTACTGGGTTTTGGCGAGCAATGTGAGCAAGCATCAAGACAATCTTGTTGAGTTGTTTGATGATTTCTGGCTAGCCATTCCTATTGTGCGTGATGCTGTTAGGGTGTGTCAGTTGATCAGCAAATACAAGAACAACGACTATATCTTTTCGAACGTAGATACGGTCGCGTTTGGGGAGCAAGGACAGCCGTTCTCTGCCAGCGGCACGAAGCTTACGCTGGAGAAATTTTTCGAGCGCATCTTGCCGCCAGAGACCTTTGCCAGCCTAGACTTCAACGCCTATATGATGCGTCATACCTTGGCCTATCAGCTGTATCGTGCCGACCTGGGGCTTCCGTTTATTTCTCACCAGCTCAAGCACTTCGGTGAGATCGTGGGTGTTGGGCATTCTGATCGTGGGTTCAGCAAGACCACCCTGCTGTATGGCGAAATTGCGGACAGGATTTCCAAGGGGGGTGGTGCCCGGAAGACGAAAGGAAGGTCGCTTCGTCAGGATGCGGAGCTTGAGAGCATTCATCAGCGTTTCGACCCTGATGGCAGCTATGCTGGTGTGAATGCCGAGGCCCACAAGGAAAATCTTAGAAAGGTGTTCAGGGGTTATATGGCCTCTGGGCACACAAAGGACGATATTTTTGAGGCCATGCTTGGTCAGCACATTGCGGTCATCAATGTGGGCTCTGGCTTCTGCTATGGCGGGGGGGCGGACGAATTTGACAGCTCCCTACCCTGTATTGGTGGGCTTCGTTGTAACCCCAACCAGTGCAAAAATGCCGTCGTCAGCAAGGCCAACGCGCCGGCTTGGCGAGACGTGTATTACCAGAACAAAGCGATGCTTGGGAATCCCGAGTACGCTCATACGCACGCGCAGAACAAAGCTGCGATGGAGGAAGCTTATGGCGTCCTTCAGCTGCTGGAAGAGGAGCTCTGAAATGGGTGATCCACGTGCGTTCGACCAGAAGAACAAGGAAGACTTTGATCAGTACACAGAGTTGTTGGCTCAGGCACTTCTTGACATTGGTGCGAACGATTCTTTGAAGGCAACTGTTGCCGAACTTAGCCGTATCACTGGAATGCACCGCAATACTATCCGGCAACGTGTTTGGCCTTTAGAACGCCTTGAGATTATCAAGGAGAACCGCCGTATTGAAGTTTTGCGCAAGAAGGTTTCGAATAAGAAGCCGGCTGATCCTATGGTGGTTTTAACTGAGAAGTTAGAGTCGGCTCGGATTGAAGTGCTTCATTGGTTTACTGAGGCTAAGGTCGCTCACGATATAGCTCAGACCAACGAAAATAAATATCAAGGTATGGTGAGTTCGAGAGATACCTATAAAAGCCTTTTGGCTGATGCCAATAAACGTCTCTTGGAGTCTCAGCGAGACATTGATAAACTCAAGCAGGTAATCAGCATCCTGGAAGCTGCCCAGGTGGAGAAAAATGCATGAAAAGCTACCTGGATCTACTGGGTGATGTACTCGAAAACGGCGCTCAGAAAGGCGACCGTACTGGTACTGGTACAATAAGTGTATTCGGCAGGCAGTTCCGCCATGACCTGTCGAAAGGCTTTCCTTTGCTCACAACAAAGAAGTTGCACTTTAAAAGTATTGTTAATGAGCTTATTTGGTTTCTTGGCGGTGATACTAACGTTAAGTGGCTTAATGAAAATGGCGTGAAGATCTGGAATGAGTGGGCTACCGAAGAAGGTGACCTTGGGCCAGTCTACGGCAAGCAGTGGACAGCCTGGCCTACCAAAGATGGCGGGACGATCAATCAGATCGACTATGTCGTCAACGCCCTGAAGACCAACCCTAATAGCCGACGGATCCTGTTCCATGGGTGGAACGTGGAGTACCTGCCGGACGAGAAGGTGAGCCCTCAGGAAAATGCCCGTCAAGGCAAGATGGCGCTGCCTCCGTGCCACCTGCTGTACCAGTTCTATGTTGTGGACAACAAGCTGTCGGCGCACCTCTTCATCAGGTCGTCCGACACCTTCTTGGGGCTCCCATACAACACGGCATCCCTGGCGTGCCTTACTCACATGCTCGCCCAGCAGTGTGATCTCGACGTTGGTGAAATCGTGATCTCACTCAGCGACGTCCACATCTACTCCAACCACATGGAGCAGGTGAAGACCCAGATCGCTCGTGAGCCACGTCAGTTGCCTGAGCTGAAGCTGCTTCGTAAGCCTGCATCCATCTACGACTACAAGTTCGAAGATTTCGAGGTGGTGGGCTACGACCCGCACCCGCATATCTCCGCACCTGTATCGATTTGATATTCAGCGGCATCGAGTGATGAGACCGGCCTTAGGGTCGGTTTTTCCTTTTCTGCTTGGCTAAACTATCGCAGCCACCGGGCGTTGATCCCATTCGCTTGGGCCTGCCGTATGATCGGAGTAACTGCAGACGCTACCTCACCGTAGGATAATCTCTTGAAGCTCCTCACAAGCCTCTGGAATCTCATCAATCCCGACCGCCGGCCTGACTGGGAGAAGGCGCGAGAGCGTGATTTCATCGCTGCAGCGAACGGGTTAAAGACTCTTTCGGTCACCGACCGGGGCGGCATGTCTATAGACCCCGAAGAGTTCCGCGACCAGATAGTCGCGTCGCGTGAGCAGCTGAAGCATCTTGTCCACAGGCCAGAAGCGCCTAACCGATCATTCAGAGCAGCGGGAGATGTCCAGGTGGAACCGTTAGTGAGTCCAACCCTAGAGGCTCCGGTGAGCGCCATGGACTGTATCGAGGTGGTGGCCTGGCGTCGGTTGCAGACTGGCGCTGCTGTGCGCTACGTGTGCCTCCAGTGCACAGGTACGGGGCGATTCACTGTGGCGACAGCCAGTCTGTTCACAAGAGCCATAGAGAGTCTCCCGACTTGGGTCGACGGAAATACCAACAGACAAATCGCGAATGCTCTACAGCTCGGTGAGCTCGAGTGGTACGCGACTGTTAGCGAGGCTATGGATGCATGGGATGCGGAGCTCTGAGGGCTACACCAGGCCTGGTCTTGGTCTTATATTCCTACGACCTAATGTTGGGCCGTGCCCCTTTGGGGACGGGCTGTCGTAAACCGAGCTATGGCGCAAGCGCCAGCGTCTCGGCCCTTCGGGCTTCCATCCCACACGCCTGCGCGCTCCGCTTGCCATGCCTACCAGGCACGTGATCACCTGACTTCGGTTCGAGCGGTCGCACAAGCTGTGCTACATCCATACCTCAATGGACTCACCGCTTTCGCATAGCTGAGGGTAGGTATCCACCCCTCTGTAATTCAAGCTTCGAAAAAAGCACGGCAGGCGTTCATTAAAGCAATTGCGTCATTTAGAGCTCGGTGGTGCTTGGTTGTAGGCAGTCGCCGGTAGATCTCACTGGCAGCCTCCCTGCCCACAAACACTTCCAAAGGCTTCAACTCGAAGGTAGGTATCAGATCTGCTGCCTCATAAAGGACGTCGAACCAAAATACGTCTTGAGGTGAGTCGCTGCATAGCACATGTCCTGAAAACAGCTGATTCATTCGTTCCGCCACGGTGTGTGGGGTATCACCTTCCTGAAGCAAATGATCCTGAGTGAGACCATGCATGTCTTGCGCATCGAACGACCAGTGTGTCCAGTAACGGGCTGGCCTTATCAAGGAACTGAACGAGGTCTCACTCGACACGACGGCGACCTCAATGGGATAGCTATCAGGAGCTATTCCAGAAGCTTCAAAATCAACAAAAAACGAAGGCCGTCCCACCTTGCTGCTCCTGTTTGAGGTTGCGATTTTCAGCGGCAACACCGACTGCTTGTGTTTGCGCCGCCATCGCTCGAGCCAGCCGTTCTAGCTGTTAGCAGCCTTTGCAAGTCGATGGTCTTGCAGATGCTGCATCTCACGCTCCCATTCAACCAAAAATTTATCCCAGTTCGCAGCGTAAGGCCCATCTAACAATCTGGTCGACCCGATACTCGCCTGATTGAAGCGCTCCCTCCAGGGCTGGGGGATAGTCTGCTCCAAAATGATGTCGATTCCGGAGTGGTGATGCTGCACCGTGACACAATCCCGAAGCTGGTTGAGCTCAAGTGTCTTGTCAGCATTGGGGAAGTATTTCCGTTCTTGAAGGTCAAGGTCATCAAGGATGGATAAGGCATCGAACGCCTTCGAATCGCCAGGAGATGTGTTCGCAAGCATCCACAAAGCCTTTCGTCTCTTGGCTTCCAGTTCGCGGAGTTCATCGTCGGGCATAGGGGTTACCTCTTGCTTGAGCGAAGTGGCGCTGATGGCGTGCCGCCTGCGGCGTCAGGCTGCCGTGAATCGAGCCCCGCCAAGGCGCGTCTCGCCCCTGCGGGCCCGCATCCCTCACGCCTGCGCGCTCCGCTTGCTTGGTGTTTGCGCCTCGCTCACGGGTCAGGCAGTGTGAATGCCCTCGGCAAAATGCTGCTCCCATGGTGGGCATGGTGACCAAGCCTCCACGAGTTTATCGATAAAGAGTCGAATTTTTGGAGATAGGTGCCGCTTGCTAGGGTAGATCACCCGAATAGGCTCTGCGGCCTCTGCATACCCAGCGAGCAATTGAACGAGCTTGCCGCTCCTCAAATCGTCGTTTACCACGTAGGAAGGAAGAGTCGCGATGCCCAGGCCAGCTACAGCTGACTGGTGTAATGACTCAGCACTGTCCATCTGGAGTCTTCCACCATGAGTAACGGGCACAGATCGCCCGTTTACTCGGAAATTCCAAGGAAGCAGTCTGCCGCCGCTCACAAAATGCAGGCACTGGTGCTCGGATAAATCCTCAGGCGTTTTAGGCTCTGCATGTTCAGCCAAATACTTGGGTGAAGCACAGGTAATCATTTGTTGGTAGGCCACAGTGCGCGTGAGCAACCGAGAGTCCTCCTTGGGAGGGCCAATGCGCATGGCCAAATCAAATCCCTCGTCAATCAGGTCGACCAGCCTGTCAGAAAATGTGACATCCACGCTCAAGGAGGGCCAGTCCTTAAGACAGCATTCAATGTGCTGAAGGACATGAAGTCTCCCCAACGCAACCGGCAGACTCATCCGAAGTCGCCCACTGGGTGTCGAACGACGAAACGCAAGGGCATCCTCCACGTCATCCAGATCCTGAAGAACGCCCACACAGCGCTCATACAGAACCTGGCCGTCATCCGTCATGCTCAAGCTACGCGTAGTGCGATTCAGTAAACGTACCTGTAAACGAGCCTCGAGCCTGACTATCGACTTCCCCACTGCAGAGCGCGTAAGGCCAAGCTGTTTTGCCGCCGCAGTGAAGCTTCCAGCGTTTACCGAGCTCACAAACGCGGCAATATCATTCAGGTTATGGAGTTCCATAAGGCCTCGGTGGTCTCAACGTTCGGGCGGCTTAGCACCTGTTATGGGGAACCCCATTCCCCAATACTAAGCATAGTATCTCAATTAGCTAATCCACTCCCAACGATCAATTGAGGTCATTATGAACACCAAAGTCCAAGCAGCCGTCCAAACCTGGGCCAATAGCCTTAGCGATCTGGTACCCGTTCTTAAGGGAATCGATACCACCACAAAAATGAGCGACATCCGCGACTCTTACGCAAAAATGCTCGCGCAAAATCCAGCGCCAGCTGGCGTTAAATTCGAAGCAGTCGAAATGGGTGGCGTACCCGGCACATTGGTTACTCCGGACGAGATCAAAACGGACGCGGTCGTGATGTACATCCACGGCGGCGCGTACATTGTAGGACGTCCAGACGGCTACCACGGTATCGGCGGCAACTACGCGAAAATGCTCGGTGCTCGTGTGTACATGCCGGACTACCGCCTCGCTCCGGAGCACAAGTTTCCAGCATCTATTGACGACACATTGCGCGCTTACGAATGGTTGCTTGAGCAGAAAATCCCGGCTAACAAAATTGCATTCTCTGGCGAGTCGGCTGGCGGCGCGATGGTTGTCAGCGTCATGGTTGCGGCTAAATCGAAGGGCCTTCCATTGCCTGCTGTTGGCTCCTCCATCTCGCCATGGGCGAACCTTGAACACACCGGTGCTTCCATGAGCAACCGTGAAGGTCTGGATCCTCTGAACTCCAAGCCTGTGCTGGACATCCTCGCCAGAGCGTTCCTAGGCGACACATTGGCCAATCATCCTCTGGCCTCTCCTGTGTTCGCGGATGTCACCGGGCTTCCGCCAATTCTGGTGCAGATCGGCGAGAACGAGCTGATGTTGAGTGATGCAATGCGCCTTGCAACTCACCTGGCTGATAACCGCGTTCGCGTGAACCTGGAAGTATGGCCAGCGATGTTCCACGCCTGGCACTTCTACGCCACCATGCTTCCAGAAGGTCGGCAGGCTATGGAGAGTTCCGTTCGCTTCATCGAGGCTGGCTTGGCCGACGCTAACCGCTAAAACGCAGAACAACCGCGATAGCTTTCTAGGCTATCGTGGCTCTACCCATATTTTCTAAGGCCATTTGCCCATCCACTGCTAGTAGTCTGACAGCTCGCCTTGTCTAGATACGTATTCATTCCTTGTGCTGCGCTATGCTGAGTTTCCCTGAAGGAGGCCACATCAATGCCAAAGGAATACTCGTTGTCGGATGTGCTGGAAAGGATTTACCAAAATCAGCTCGCTCTCGAAGCTGCGCTCATGGAGCTGACCCTCCAGGTGGAAGCCAAGGGACATGCGGAAGTCGGGGACAACGTCCGTGGTGCGCTTTACACAATTGGTGAGAACGCTGGTCATATCAAACAGGGGCTGGCCCGGCTCAAAAAACTCCCATGACCCAGCCGCTTTTCGATTTTGATCTCAAACGTGTGTCACGCGAGCACTACATAACTGGTAAAGCCGCCATCAATTTTCCGCACGCTGGAAGCACTACAGGTGGGTGGCATTTCCTGTCCTACTTCGACCGCGATTCGGGCGTAGCGAAAGTGTCCTTGGCAGGTATTCATTATCCAGATACGACCGATTTCTTTGGAGACGCTGGAGTCATCGACGTAACCGACAAGCTTGCGATGCGAGGCTGGTCAGAAGACGGCAAAAGGCTGTTCATGGCGGATCACTACAGAGCTGCAGCTGACATGGTGATAAAATGGGTGCTAAGTGATTCTAAGCACTGCAACGTCGAGGTCGCTGATTGGTTTCCCTCTTCCGAAACGAAGCAGCGGCTTTTTGAAATCCTGAATTCGGGAAGGCTCAAACTTTTAGATTTTGATAGGCTGAAAAAATTGGAAGCTTGGCTAAGCTCGCAGTAGTCCAACGACAGGTCTGCATGGCAGCGGGCGTATTGCGTCTTAAGCGGGAGCAATGGATATGCGCAAAAAGTCCCAGTCGTGGTTTATCCCTCTCCTGATTCTTTTTGCCATCCTGTGGGCAATGGGGAAAAAAGACACGCCTCAAACCCCGGTAGAGCCGAGCACTCTGAGCACGCTAGTATCAACCACGCCGACGTCTCCACCCCCACCCACGCCAACCTCAGCAACTGAGCAATTCGTGAGCGCTGATAACCTCAATGTCCGGGATCAACCAGGCGGAAAGGTCATCTCAAAATTGAAGCGCGGGGAGAAGGTTCAAGTTTTTGAGACCCGAAAGGATTGGGCGCGGATCAGCATTGATGGTCAACCTTCAAAGTGGCTTTCTTCCAAAAGCCTGTGCAGCGGCTCAGACTGCTACGTCGTCTTAAGGCCAAGGCCAGCGATTCAGCCGAAACAGCCTGCTCGCCAACAGACCCCAGCTTACGGTTCATCCTGCCCCTGTTCCTCTGGGAACGTGTGTATCGGGCCTCGCGGTGGTCGATATTGCATTACCTCTGGCGGTAACAAACGTTACGGTGTCTGAACTGCTGTTCACCATTGAGACAATCTGCAACGATCACACCTAGTTACAGTCCAAACGGACACATATGCCAGCGTTCAGAGGATGCACTGATGAAGGTGTTCATAAGCTCCGTAGTAAGAGGATTCGAGCAGTTCAGAGCCGCCGCCAAAGACGCGGTGGAGACACTGGACATGAAGCCGGTCATGAGCGAGCACTTCGGAGCGCGAACCTATTCCTCGGAGCACGCCTGCCTGACAGAGGTCGACCAGTGCGACGTTTATATCCTGATTCTTGGCGCTAACTACGGCTATGAACCTCAGCCAGGTCTCTCGGTTACGCAGCAAGAATTCCACCAGGCAGTGAGCAAGCGTAAACCGATTTTGGTCTTCATCCAGCAGACTGACTTTGACGCGAAGCAGACAGTGTTCGTCAACGAGGTGTCTGACTACAAACAAGGTTTTTTCAGAGCCTCATTCTCAGACCCCCAAGAGCTCTTGAAAGCTATTGTCCAGGGCCTGAGTAGAATGGAGAAATCCAAAAGCGCAATTTCTGAGAACGCCTTTCACGAGCGCATTACAGAGGCATCAAGCTCTCGCTCCTACGGCGGTCACTCCTATGCGCCACAGCTTGAGTTCGCGTTTCTGCCACAACCCATTGAGCAGCACGCTGTGCACGGAGCGGCCCAACGCCGTGATGAGATTTTCCATAGCTTCCATAACCTGGGCTTGGCGAAGTTCAAGCAAGGTTACGAAGACTGGGATGACAAGTTGTTCACAGGACTGAAGTCCGGAGATACGTCTTGGCGCGTTTTTGACGACGGGCTCGTCCTTTTGGAAACTGACGCAAGTGTGCCAGTCGAGGGGCTTACGGCTGGTCTCTATTTCGTGTCTCCGACCAACCTATCAAAGCTAATTATGTCCTGCTTCGCGGTGTCCGGGTTCAACAGCGGATGGTATCGCATTACCTTGAAGAATTTAGACATGGCGAAGATAGAGGAGCCGCCAGCGACTGCCCCCAGCAGCTATTCGATGCCTATGCGCCGTGAAAAGCTCGTTAGTGAGTCACGACTTTTCATCCCTGCCACACGGCCCATCGTGGAGCAATGGATACAGGAAAGCATCGTAAGAATGGCCAGAAGTTTGGCTTATTGATCAGTGACACCCGTGCCTCTGTCATTTGAGCCAAGGGGGGCTTTTAATCATCAACGTGCCACAGGCGCCCAACAGTGCTTCTGGGTAATTCCAGATGCCGGCAGACCTCTGCCTGAGAAAGACCTTCTGCCTTTAGTTTGCGTACTGCCTCGAGCCTTTCTGCGGCTGCGATTCTCTGTGGTGTGGTGATCTTCTGCGGCTCGGCAGGCAGCGCTTCATCAAGAACTCCTAACCGCATGAGTTCTATCATCGATTCATTCAAGACAGAGCGTGCTGTCTTCCCCTCATCGGCTGCGGCCACCAGAGTGAGCAGCGACAAAGGCGTTAGGCCCAGCGCATGCGCCAGATCCGCACTCAGATCAATAGTCGGTGTCGTCGTCGCAGCCTCCAAGCGGCTTATGTGAGCCTGGTCAGCTTGATGCTGGAGGTCTGCTTGCGATAAGCCATTTCGAATCCTCAGCCACTGTAGCGTCGCCGCATAAGCCTTCCGCAGGGACATCCAACCTACCTCTCCTAAAAAGAGACGGTATGACGCGTTTGATAGATCCCACACAAATGCATATAATCATATCGTTGGGATTTCTGGCTTGTTGCCCAGTATTTTGCGTGTTCGCAGAGCCTGATTTTTGGGTTCGCACCATGAGGATCATCAATTTATGGGTAATTCTTCGGAGCATGAGTTGCTCCGCGAGGGAGAGATATCGTCCTTTGGAACAGAGCTGCCTCAAGCCGAAATAGAGGCATTGGTGGCGGATCGTTTCGGTCGGAAACCCTACTGTTTGGTCGAGGATTGGCTGATCTTTCATGTGGACGAGCCTCCTGAATCGCTCGCCAGGGTGCGCGCCATAGGCCTGCAGACAATGTTCCTTTATTCCCATTGCGTGACCTACGACAGCCAGGGCCGGTTCCCTCCAGGGGGCTGGGTACGCTCGACCCTGTGTAAGTCGTTCGACGGCGTTTGCCTGTTCGAGACCCGGAATACGGTGTACGCCTTGATAGGCAAAGGGCGCGAGATGACCGCATCGCTCAAGACAATATTCGGCTTATGTTAATCGCAGGCGCTAAGCAGGCCTGCTCCACACGAGATGCACGATGTTCAGGATTAGCATGCAAGACCAGGCCGGCCCGGTGGGTATGTTCGGGGACGGTCTCGCTCACTTCCACGCCATGTCGCGATCCTTGGTTACTCATTGGTATCACGTGAGCCTCAAGCGCCGGCATGAGGGGCGATTCGTAGCTTATGAAGAGATGCTGAACGATGAGCCTCGCTTGGTAGAGCTGCTGGTCTCCCAAGACGAGAGCATGGTCATTCAAGATGTCCAGGTCGTTACCCCGGCATGGATGAACAAAGGGTCAGGCTGGAAGATGGAAATGCTGAAATCACTTTCCATGGGGTTCAACCAGGCAGAAGTGCCAATCTGTGTTCTGCAGGTCGAGAGTGGTGATGTGTACGTCAATACCCATCAACGCGACCTGGATGTCGATGCCTTGGTTGGGGTCAGGGAGCTATATCGGCGCAGTGCTCCAACCGCCGGCGTGGCCTCAGCGTCGGAGGCTCTGTAGCTATGGACGACATCAATACCGTCGCAGTCGATTTACACGAAAAGCGCTACTCGGACTTCGACCTTCTTCGCATCGCCAAAGCAGTGAATCAAGACTACGACTGGCTGGTGACGGCCTACCTAGTAAATGTCCACATTCATGCGTGCAGTGCCGTTGGCGTGGTGTTCAGTCACATTTGCCCTGGGCCGTACCAACGATTTGCAGATGGTCGGCTGATTCGGACATCCGACATTCAGTCCGTAACGAAGGAAGGCAGGTTTTGGGTGATCAATACGGTCAACTCGAAGTACGTCATTGCGACGTTCAGGCGGGACGTCGGACGGCGTAGCTTGCGTGAGTTCATGCGCATAGCGGGAGACAGGTATCTGCCAACGCCTGATCGCCTCCAGTAGCACTGAGGTCGTTGTTTTGGGCCTGCCCCGCCTCGGGGATGGCTGTCGTTTACCAATCTCGCTGTTGCGGGACTTGGCCTCTTCGGGCTTCCATCCTCAAGTCTCCAGCCCTGCTTGGGCCTAAGCGCTCCGCTTGCCATTTCGGACGCCAGCACAATGGTGCCTGCTCGATTCCCTAACTGTTGGCCTTTGAATCCGGTCTCCGAGGTTTTTAACGCTTCCTCGGGAGCAGATAGTTATTGGACACTTTCAGCGATATCGTATGCTCGGTTCCCTATGCTTAGCCAAGGACGTGTGGCATGCCGAAGATCAAACCACTGGATATGAAGCTAATCGACCTTCTTTTCGAGATGGAAGGGGGTTACGTGTTGGACTTCTCAGACCGCACCATGTCCCAGTTCTTCCTCGGAGAGCTGGAGATCGATATTGATGATCCGCTGTTCACTGCGGATGGCACATCCAAAGCTAGGCGCCTGCGGAGCTTCCTCACGCTTGCCGATACACCGACTTGCGTGCGAGCGCTCAAAGCACTCTGGCAATATCGTCAGGCTGCGCTGGCCAACCAACGCAAAGATGAACCTGTGGTTAACGCCGAGGGGCGCTTCCTGACTTTGATTCAAGGCTTGGAGTCCGGCTCATCTGCCGACGTCATCAAGGGCGATCCGTTCGCAGCTGTGCGTCAGGTAAATGTTGATCAGGCGGCTCAGTTGAAGAGGGCCCTGTTGGACATTCATAAGCTCGCTCCTCAAGCACGTGGCTACGCATTCGAGACGTTCCTCCAGCAGCTGTTTGAGGCATCCAACCTCCAACCTCGCGCACCATTTCGGAATACGGGGGAGCAGATAGATGGAAGCTTCCAATGCCGAGGGGACATCTACCTTGTTGAGGCGAAGTGGGTAGTGAACCCTGTTGGTGCAGGGGAGCTGCACATCTTTCAAGGCAAGATCAGCCAAAAGGCAGCTTGGACACGAGGTGTTTTTATCAGTTACTACGGATTCACTGACGTTGGGCTGGAGGCATTCGGACGCGGCAAGAGCCTGATATGCATTTCGGGAAAAGATATCAACCATGCTTTAGAGAGGCACATCCCATTCGCGGATGTCATAGATCGCAAAGTGCGGGCGGCTGCTGAGACAGGTTCAGTATTCGTACCTTTGGATAAATTGTTCTAAGCCCATGCGGCAACGCGAAGGGAAATTTCATCAGGGGCTCCAATGTACCTAACCATCATGAAGCCCGAAGTGCTTCAGGACGTTGCATCGCTCGGTCGTGGTCTTTGGATTGTAGATGGCCCTGACGGCCCAGTGCTCGTGGTCAAAGCGGGCAAAGAATTTATCCTCGCCGCACGTGAGAAGCGCGAGCTGAAGTTCTATCTTGCGCCATACGAGTCTGATGAGGCGCAAGGCCTGACGCTGTTGACGGCCTGCTTTGATGACCCGATTAGTCCGCTGACTATTAAAACACCCCTGATGGGTAGCGATCCTTTTACAGAGGGGCTGAAAAGCCTTCCTGACCATTTTAGCGTCTGTTTTTTTGATGAGCACAATCGCGAGCTTCTTAGTAGTACAGCGCACGCTAGCCTTGAAGAGCTCCGAAAGCATGCAAAGGGTGTCAATCCCTTGGGGAAGGAGCACTGGCATCTCATGATGGAGCAGGCAGATGACTGGTTCAGCTTTACGACTAGGGAAGACGACAGCCGAGCAGTAACGTTGACGCTTTTGGAGGATCTATTTCCAAGCGACTTCCTGATCACCGACCTCACTCGCCAAGGCTTCCAGGGCTCCAGAGGTTTCTCAAATACTCACCTTGAGCGACCGGAGCCAGGACACCTACAGGAGCTGGATATCATCTATCTGCTCCAGCGTGCTTACTCGGCGGAGCAAATCATCCATGGGCCAGTGAAAGTCTCCGATGGGGAAGAGCTGACCGATGCTGTTGTTTTGGGGACGGAGGTCACGCTTTTACTACAGGCTAAGGACAGCCCAAACACAGCTGAGATGATGGGGACAAAGCTTGAACGAAAGCGTAAGAAGGCCCTGAGTCAGTTGAAAGGAGGCCTATCGCAGCTACGTGGCGCAGTTTCAACTATCGAGCGTGAGGGAAATCCCGCGCTGCGGCTTGTTGATGGTACTCCCCTCAAAATCGATCTTGCAGCACGTCCCCTTGTAGGAGTCGTGGTGGTAAAAGAGCTGTTTAGCGACACCTATGAAGAGTACGGGGCCATGATTTTGGATTTCATGGACGATGTAGGTGTGCGTGTGTTGGCATTTGATTACAACGAGTTCGAGGTTATGACGAGGCACTGTCCCTCAGAGCAGGCACTCCTTTCGGCATTTTGGCAAATTTCCGAGTGCGCGGTTGAACAGAGGATCTATCCCAGACTTCGCTTCACTGAGCTACCCCCACGCTGATTCACCACCATGACCAGCCCATGAAGCGTAACCTCAACGAATTCCTGCACTGAACTAGAGGTTTAGACGTCACTTCACCGTCGTAAAGGTTAGCGACCCGCAACAGTACCCTGGCATCACTGAGCAAACATGCCAGCGATAATCCTGGCGTCGAGCAAAGCATGATGGGGCAGCTCCTCGCCCTCGCTAGTCGGAGTAAGTGTCGTTGCGTCAGTAGGGAAATTACGAACGATTCTGGGCCATCGCCCGCCGTCATAGACCAGATCGCAAAAAAGCTCCCAGTCGTACTGGGGAGCATCATTGACGATCTCGACCTCCTTTTTGAACGACGTCAGAAACCTGAGCAGCGACATCCTGGCTTCAACAATGGGCAATGCGTAGCTCCCACCCCACAGCTGCGGAAGCACGATTTCCTTAACGAAATCACTGCAGTCTTCTTCTTGCCAAGCATCGAGCAATTCCACGTAGAATTCGCGCCCATCCTCAGCCACCAATGCGAGTGATATCAGCTTCGCAGCCGCCGAGAGCTGGGAAAACTCGCAATCAAGAAAGAGCCTCACTTGTTAGAACTCCGTAATGACTAGGGCTCGCCTGGATATGGCGCAGGAAGGTCAGCTATGGGAAATGGCCCTCGAGCATCTTGGCTCAGACGGACTCCTCCAAGCGGTCATAGAAATGTGGAGCCGCGCCGCCCCTCCACCAAGACCATTGGTTGAACACCTGTCCACCAATGAGGTGAGTCAGGACGTCTTGAGCATACTGAAAATTGCCCAGCAGCGGGTAGGTGCCATCGTGCCAGGTCGAACGCCTGATGCAGGCACAGTCACGCTGTACGCGCGTCACGCTAGCAACTTAGTTGATGGGCTCATTACACTGCTGCCAAAGGTGAAGCTTTCGCAAGCCTTACGAGGCTCTTGTCTTGAAATCGAACTGGGGATTTGACGTCCGCGCAGGCTCCTCGAACACCAGTCAGCAACAATCTTATTAAAACTTGCCCAGCGAAATGCGTCCCTGTGAGATGTTCTATGAACTCTGATTTAACTGAAGAAGAAATGCGTCGTGCCCTTTTTGGTACGCCTCAGCCAGAGGAGCAAGTTTCTACTCCGCTAGTGCAGGAGCCTGTGCCAGAGATCGTTTTAACAAAGCCAGCAGAGGCTCCAATAGTTAAGAAGAAAGCGGCGAAAGCCTTTACGCCTAGGCTGAGGGTCACGTTACGCGTTGGAAACGAGTTTGAAGGAAAAATGGTCGAGTTGATTCACGAGGCCGACACGTTGAGCTCGTTGCTCGCTGAGCAGGAGGCTGTAAAGGCTGCTAGGAAAAAGTACAAGTACGTGGAAGTGGAATCCGTTAAATCGATGTAGCAAACGCCTCAAGTTTAGGTCGGACAAGTGCAATGTATTTTCAGATCGTCCGCCGACAAGTCACCGTAGAACCCGAGGGGTAGAAGGTTAAAACTTTCTGAAGCGACTGTTCTTTGGTATTTGAAAACCACCAAACCCGAACAGCCGTGATTTTTAATGATCAGTGGCTGTCTAAAAAATGGCACAGGAGGGCTTCTTGGGGCGCTAGTCGGCGGTATCTCGGCCCACTTCGCCCCCACCAAGTGGTGGTTGACGCTACGCTTTTCGCCAAACCAATGCGGGAATTACCCGGATGTAAATTAGCTCGCTGACCAATTCAATCAGCGTTTGGGTGATGACTGTTGCCGCAGCTAGCCCTCTGATTTCTTCGGGTAGAGCAAGTGCCAAGGGCAGAACCACCAACGAGTTCCGTGTCGAGCTACTGAACGCTACTGATCTTGCAGTGATGGCCGGCAATTTGAATGCTCGCGCAACCAGCGCACCAACCACTGGTGCCAAGAGCATGAAACCAATGTAGACAGGAATGACGGGCAGCAGCTTGTCCATGTCTCTGACCACCGCTGAAATCTGAGAGCCGATCACTACGACCAGTACAGCCGCCATAGCCGGCACAGGCATCCAAGCCCAAGCATTGTTCCAACCCTCAACGACGCGTGACCTTTTTGCACCGGCAGCTGTTGCTACCGCCAAGACCAAGGGCAAAGCGATCAGCACTACGAAGGCCTCAACAAATGGGCCGACAGATATAACCACTGCCGAGTCATTACCCAGCATGAAGGCCAGATACAGGGGCAGTAGAACAAGCTGTAGCAAGAGTAGTAATGGCGTTGCCGCCAGAGTCAGTTTGGAGTCGCCCTTACCGATATGGGTAAACACCACCACATAGTCGATACAAGGCGTCAGCAAGACCAACAGTGCACCCACCAGAATCGCGGGGTGATCCGTTAGGCCCATGGTCAACGCCCAAACCAACAGGGGGATGGCGACGAAGTTGGCTGTGAGCAGCGCCGTCATGAAACGCTTGTTTGCGAGCCCTTCACGGAGATCCAGGAATGGGATCTGTAGAAACATGGCGTACATCAGCACAGCGATAGCTGGTGTCACCAACGCACCTAACGCTTGAGAAGCATTAGTTGCGAGCAGACCTCCGATAGCAGCGACAATGACCGCGACGAAGTAGACGGGAATCTGGTTCTTCTCTAGCTGTTCTCTGTCCACGAAATGCCCTTAAACGCGTGAAATCAATTTTCGATTGAGCAGGGTAATATCTGTAGCCACTACAGGTTCAAGAAAATGCTTGGGGATTCGCATGTCAGGAATTGGGGCGTTGTCTAAATCAACGGGTTGCCACATTGAGACGATTCGCTACTACGAGAAAATAGGCCTTTTACCGCCGGCCCTGCGGTCGACCGGCAGGCACCGAATCTACACAGAGAAGCATCGTTCAAGACTCGTGTTCATCCGTCAGAATCGTGAGTTAGGATTTCCCCTCGACGATATACGAGAACTCATCGCGCTCGCAGCAGATGCTGATCGTCCGTGTGCTGACGCGCTGTCGGTGGTCAAGAAGCATTTGGCAGAAGTAGAGGTGAAAGTAGCCAAACTCCAGCAGATTCGAATTGAGCTGCTTGCCATGGCAGGCGCTTGTGAGACAACCTGCCTGGGCTCAAGCACCTCTGATTGCACTATTGTTGAGTCCTTGTTCGAACCCGCAGCAGGGACACGTTCCAGGTGCTGCTCGTGATCAAGGAGTTACAGTCGTTCGATATCGAACCAAGCAGTCACATCAGAAACGGCATTGGACGTTCTCAAACCACCGTCAACTAACGCGCCGCTTGACCGCAAGCGAGAGCTGCTCTGCGAACCCTAAAAAGGATATTGATGCCGATTGCTCAGATGCGGTAGGCTCAGGTTAGGAGATGGCATTCCTCCTTAAACCGCCTTGTGCTGATGATGCCTACGTGAACCCTGGACAGGGTGCGTAGGTGTGCCTCCCTGTCCTCCAATTTAGGACAGGCTATGATTTTACTCCGCTGTTTCCCTCCCACTTTTCATGCATCCCTCTACCTGTCAAACCACACAGGTCTGATGAGGAGAGCTTGCTGTGTTTAAGTCATTAATCGTCATTGCCATTGGTGCCTCACTGGGAGCCTGGTTGCGCTGGATTTTGGGCATGAAGCTGAATGCTCTGTTCCCGACGATTCCTCCAGGTACTGTGGTCGCGAACATGGTTGGGGGTTACATCATTGGCCTGGCCATCGCCTTCTTGGCCGCTTCTCCTACCCTTAGTCCAGAGTGGCGTCTCCTGATCATCACGGGTTTCTGTGGCGGCCTTACCACCTTCTCCACATTTTCAGCCGAAACGGTCGCCTTGATTCAGGAAGGCAGACTGCTATGGGCGCTCGGCTCAATTTCGTTGCACGTCTTAGGTTCGTTAGCGATGACCGCTGCCGGGCTTCTTTCCTACCAAATGATTGGTACTCGCTGAGGAGTTAGAAATGAAAGGCTTTATGGTCGTTTTCTTTACTCAACAAAACCGTCGCTATCAGGGAAAGATGCTGGGCGAATGGATAGTCGACGTGGCTAAAGAAATGGGGTTACGCGGCGCCACGCTTTGCACTGGAATAGAAGGGTTTGGACACACCGGAAAGCTGCACTCATCGCACTTTTTTGAGTTGGCGGATCAACCCACGGAAATTCGCTTGGCAATCACGGAAGATGAGGCAGAGCGGTTGTTCACACGACTGGACTCCGAGGAAATATCGGTGTTTTTCACTAAGACGCCAATCGAGATGGGCACCCTTGGGAGAGCCCCGTCTGACGCAACCACTTCTACAACATCGGAGGTATGAACATGAGCTACGCGGACATTCATGCTGGTGAGGCGATCCCCGATGACTTTTTCACCGTTATCGAGATTCCTGCAAACCACTCTCCGATCAAATACGAAGTGGACAAGCCAAGTGGGCAGATCTTCGTCGACCGCTTCCTCAGCACGCCGATGTTCTACCCGGCTAACTACGGGTTCATTCCAAATACCCTCAGCGATGACGGCGATCCTTTGGACGTCCTGGTCATTTGCCCATACCCGGTATCTCCAGGCGTTGTCATCCGCAGTCGCCCAGTCGGTGTGATGTACATGACGGACGAAGCTGGTGCCGATGCCAAGGTGATCGCAGTACCCCATGACAAGCTGAGCTCTATGTACAGCAACGTGAAGGAGTGCTCTGACCTCCCTGCATTGCTGCTCGCACAGATCCAGCACTTCTTCGAAAACTACAAGGCATTGGAACCGGGTAAGTGGGTGAAGATGGGCCGCTGGGGTAGTGCAGATGAAGCGCGGGAAGAGATTCGCAAGTCAGTAGCTGCGTATACCCCCACATAGGTCTTACGCCAGATTGAATCCGTTAGCCGGGAGTAGGTACTGAGGGGCAAGTGACTTGTGATTGGCCTCTCAGTCGTTCGGAACATCAAATGTCCTGGGGAACACACACATGGAAAAATGGATGGCTTATGCCTTCATCTCAATGTTTTTTGCCGGGTTCACGTCTGTGATCGCCAAGATGGGCCTCGCAGGTATCTCAGGCGAGCTTGGTCTGACAATCCGTACCTTGTTCGTGTGTGCTTTTGTACTCGTATTCGCGGCATGGGCCGTTCCGACACAAGAAGTGGCCAACATCACGAGCCGGAATCTGTCTTGGCTTGGTCTGTCTGGAGTCACCACTGCCTTGTCGTGGATCTTTTACTACAAGGCTCTGAAGGTAGGGGATGTCGCCACGGTGGCACTGATCGATAAAGGTAGCGTGGTCGTTGCTATGTTGCTCGCCGGCCTGGTGCTTCGGGAGGTCATCACGCTGCGCATGATTGCCGGAGCAGGCCTGATCGTGGCAGGTCTGCTGGTCATTGCCAAGAAACCCTGACTAGATTCTCAGGCATTCAACGTTTTGAACCAATAGGCACGAAAATGGCCTTCACTTCTTAGAGCATCTTTGGATGCTTGCGGTTCGTCAGACAGACGAGGACATAATTTCAGTAAGGATGGTTTTTGTGGGATGGATTTTTTTGTTGCTCGCCGGTGTTTGTGAGATTTTCTATGCAGCCGCGATGCCGCGAACTGACGCGTTTACTCGATTGTGGCCAAGCATCTTTTGTGCAGTGTTCATTTGCCTAAGCATGTATCTGTTGTCACTGGCCACGCGCACTATTCCTGTCGGTACGGCCTACGCGGTGTGGGTTGGGATCGGTGCGCTAGGTACAGCAGTCTATGGGATTACCATACTGGGCGAAGATCGCAGTGCAATGCGAATCTTCTGCTTCTTTCTCATTTTGGCCGGGATTGTCGGGCTGAAATTTCTCGCCGCAGAGAAACACTAAATTGAATCAGGGGTGACCCTATGGCTTTGAAAATTCGTACGGCAGTGGCATCAGATGCAGAAGCCATCCAGCGCATTTATGCCCCGATAGTTTCGAACACGGCGATCTCATTCGAAGAGACCCCGCCAAGCGTTGGGGAGATTGCTCAGCGGATAGCGACGACACTTCAGACCTATCCCTACCTTGTGGCTGAAGACGGTGGTGAGATCAAGGGATATGCATACGCAAGCCAGCATCGTGCACGTGCAGCCTACCGATGGGCTGTTGACGTGACGGTGTACATAGCTGAATCAGCTCGCCGCCAGGGTGTTGGCCGCAAGCTCTACGAGACTCTGCTTCCAATACTTGAGAAACAGCGGTTTCGCGCCGCTTACGCTGGAATTGCGCAACCCAATGAAGGCAGCGTGAGCCTGCATGAGGCGCTAGGATTCACCCATATCGGGACATACCCGGAGGTAGGATTCAAGCTTGGAAAATGGCACGACGTCGGCTACTGGCGGCTCGGGCTCTGCCAAGCAACTCCTCCGTCGGAGCCAATTCTCTTCCCCCAGCTTGCAGTGGACTCAAAGTAGAGCACTCGGGGAGTGCTGCCTATGAGCTGAGCTACTGATGAACGTGCAGCGGTATGGACATGAGACCATTCACCTGATGGCTCAGGTCGAGAGAAAGAAACCGCAATCTCAGGATGCGTAAACTTGAGATTTTCCTGAAGGGCTCGGTCGGGTTGGGATTGTCCGGTCTCTAAGAAGCGCAGTTTTCGCGCAGATTTCTGGTTGCTCTTTTAAGTAATCAGGTGATGCATCTTTGATAAATAGGGACGAACGTCGAGCTATGACCTCGCATCGAGAAAACAACAAAGCAACAGTATTCGGTAGCGGTACTCTCATCGGGGCATTAGGTGGGCTGATTGGATTGGGGGGCGCAGAGTTCAGGCTGCCGCTGCTCATTGGCTTGTTTGGCTTTGGCGCGTTGGAGGCAATCATCCTCAATAAGGCCATGAGCCTTGTAGTGGTAGCCACAGCCCTTCCATTCCGTGCGTTCAGTGTTCCCTACGCGGCAGTCTTTGAGCGATGGGACATTATTGTCACGCTTCTCGCTGGGAGCCTTGCAGGCGCCTGGTTCGGTGCAGGATGGGCGACGAAGCTTAAAAGTAAAACTCTTTACCGTATTTTGGCAGTGCTGCTCGTAGGTATTGCTGGTGCTTTGCTGTTCGGACATGAAACAACTTCTACCGGCGTGGCCCTGTTTCATGGCGTGACACTGGCTATCGTCGGGATCGTGGTCGGTTTCGGTATCGGAGTGGTTGCTGCTCTGATGGGGGTCGCCGGCGGCGAACTGCTGATCCCGACAATTGTTCTTCTATTCGGTGCTGACATCAAGCTCGCTGGCAGTCTTTCACTTGCTGTAAGCCTACCCACAATGATTGTGGGTTTCACGCGATACAGCCGCGACCAAAGCTTTTCAATAATCCGCGCTCAACGGCCCTTCATCTTGGTCATGGCAGTGGGCTCCATTATCGGGACGTTCATTGGCGGGCAGTTGCTAGGGCTGATACCAACGGCTTACTTGCTCCCGTTGCTGGCCGGCATTTTGCTGATCTCCTCGGTGAAGGTTTGGCGCCATAACTGAAAAATGCCAGCCCCGGCAGTGCATGAGCATAGGAGTTCGACGCAATGACCAGTTTGTTGTTCCAGGTGTCGTCCATGCATGAGACTTGCTTGTCAGCACTAATTAAACCGTGACGAATTAATCTGCCAGCAAGTCCGCACATCGCGAATGAAAATGACTGGTCAAGACGAATTAAACAAGTGGTCAGCAGCGATGCAAATGGATGGTCAAGTGGGGGGATTCCGCACATTATCGTCGGGGCGGCGGTAGTTATCAGTCCAACTCAGTGAGATAGCTTTGCACTTGCTTGACTACATCTCGAGCGGTGCGGGTTACTCCGATCAATGTCGCAGAGGCTAGCCCTGTCCAATCGCCGTAACCCACCAGCCACAGACTAGGTGAAGCAACACTCCGGTTTTCATTCACGGCGACTTTGCCGTCATCGCCAACGATACCCAGGCTGTTTAGGTGGTCGAGCGCTGGAGAAAACCCCGTGCACCAGATCACGACATCCACCGCTGTTTCGTCTCCTGATGACCAGAGAACGCCTGTTGAAGTGAAGTGCGTGAATGGCCGTACTGCGCTCAATACACCGCGTTCACGAGCGTCCTTCACCGATGGCACCATTACGATATCGCCCAGCCCTCCAGCGGGTTGTTCGGGCTCCACACCAACCTGTTGCGCCTTCAATCGAGCAGTAGCTCGTTCGAACAGGACGCGCCCATCAACCTCATCAGGTAGAAACTTTGGTGCCCCTTGAGTTACCCAGGTTGCCTGAGCCACTTTAGATACCTCGGCGTAAATCTGGGCTCCCGAGTTGCCACCACCCACGACAAGGACGGTTTTGCCCTCAAACTCATTCGGCCCAACGTAATGAGCGGAATGAAGCTGCTGCCCTACGAACAACTCCTGTCCGGGATAGCTCGGGGTAAATGGGCGGCTCCAGGTGCCTGTTGCACTGATAACCGCTTTGGCATCCCAGTTTCTATCCCCGGAGACAACCCGTAATCCTTCTTCGATTTTTTCGACACGAGTCACCCTGGTGGATCGGATGATGGGGAAGTCATATCGACGCTCGTACAGAGTCAGATAGTCGATAACATCATCACGGTGAGGCGTTTCCTCTGATACGGCAGGCATCGGCCAGCCCGCAATCGAGCTCCATGCCGATGGAGAGAAGAGTCGCAGCGAGTCCCAGCCATGCCGCCAGGCTCCTCCTGGTGCCGACTCCGCATCGAGCAGCACGTAAGACAAGCCTGACCGCTTCAAAAAATAAGCGACTGTCAGCGCGGATTGACCACCGCCAATGACAACAACATCAAGTTTCGAATTCTGACCCACTAGCATCCTCCAGGCTCAATCGCGGCACCTCACCGTCGTCGTATCAGACTCTGCGACCGTGCTCATCAATGACGACTTGTCCGTCTTCTTTGACGAAGCTGCCGCGCTGCTCGTGCGGCAGAAGGTCGAGGACTGCCTCTGACGGACGACACAAGCGTGTACCCAAGGGCGTCACGACGATGGGGCGATTGATCAGGATGGGATGAGCCATCATGGCATCGATGAGCTTATCATCAGTAAGTGACGTATCGCCGAGTCCCAACTCCTCGTAGGGAGTGCCTTTGATACGAAGCAGGGCCCGCACCTCGATACCCATATCCTTGATCAACCTGACAAGCGTGGTGCGGTCAGGTGGGGTCTGTAGGTACTCGATAACAACCGGCTCTTCTCCGCTGTTGCGGATCAACTCCAAGGTGTTGCGAGAGGTGCCGCATTCGGGGTTGTGGTAGATCGTGATCTGGCTCATATCGCTTCCTCGTGCTGACGTTAGATGGAGCGCTGGTTGACGCGTTTGGACAGCTCTTCGGCTGACTCTTTACGCTCGGAGTACCGATCAACTAAATAGTCCTGGCGATCCCGCAGGAGCAGCGTGAACTTCATCAACTCCTCCATCACGTCCACCAGTCGGTCGTAATACGAGGACGGTTTCATACGACCTGCCTCGTCGAACTCGGTAAATGCCTTGGCAACCGAAGATTGGTTTGGGATGGTGAACATCCGCATCCATCGGCCCAGTACGCGCAGCTGATTAACCACGTTGAAAGATTGCGAGCCACCGCAGACCTGCATCACTGCAAGGGTCTTTCCTTGCGTAGGTCGTACAGCACCTATCGCCAGCGGAACCCAGTCAATTTGGGCTTTGAATACTGCACTCATGGAGCCGTGACGCTCAGGGGAGCACCACACCTGCCCCTCAGACCATTTCATCAGCTCGCGCAGCTCAGCGACCTTGGGATGTGTATCGGCAGCGTCATCCGGAAGCGGCAGACCCGATGGGTCAAAGATCTTGGTTTCAGCGCCAAACTCATTCAGCAGGCGTGCCGCCTCTTGCGTGACTAACCGGCTGAATGAGCGCTCTCGCGTTGATCCATACAGCAGAAGAATGCGAGGTTTATGGAGCGAGGGCGTGCGAGGCGACAGTTGCTCCAGCGACGGAATGTCGATCAGGTCGGCGTGTACGTTCGGCAATGTGTCTTGCATATAAACTCCTACGGCGGCGCCTGGTTGGGTGCCGCCTCGGTTGATCTTTAAAGCGAACCGATGCGGTTCAGTTCAGCTTTCAACTGTTCAGCGCTGATGGTCTTCAGTGGCAGCGCAAGAAATGCGCTCACGCGCTCGTGAATTTTGGCCAGTGTGGCTTCAAACGCTGCGGTGATCTCGGCTTCCGACCCGTTAGCCTCAGACGGGTCGGCCAGCCCCCAATGCGCCTTCAAAGCTGGCCCAAAGAAGATTGGGCATGCTTCACCCGCTGCGCGGTCGCAGACAGTGATCACGATGTCTGGAGGCGAGCCTTCAAAGGCATCCGAAGCCTTGCTGCTCAAGCCCACCGTGGAAATACCCGCCGCCTCCAGCGTTTGTAATGCCCGTTGATTCACCCGGCCACTGGGAAAGCTTCCTGAACTGACGGCTTCTACACCCTTGGGCGCCAAGTGGTTGAAAAGCGCCTCGGACAGAATGCTGCGGCAGCTGTTGTGGGTGCACATGAACAAGACTTTCATCAGACGATTCCTTGATTCAGAAACTGAGGCGCAGTGCCAGGGCGGACAATGTGGCGACGAGGATGGGCACGGTCAGCACGATCCCGGTCTTGAAGTAGTAACCCCAACTGATCGTTATGTTTTTCCGGGCTAGCACGTGCAGCCACAACAGAGTGGCCAAGCTCCCAATTGGGGTGATCTTCGGGCCCAGGTCGCAGCCGATGATGTTGGCGTAAACCATCGCTTGCTGGACTACACCATCGACTTCGGCGGCATGAATGGATAAGGCGCCTACCAGAACGGTGGGCATGTTGTTCATGATCGATGACAGCAAGGCTGTTAGCAGCCCTGTACCTAGGGACGCGCCCCAAACGCCATAACCGGCGAACACGTTCAGGATTTGCGCGATGTGGTCGGTCAGGCCGGCGTTCTTCAGGCCATAAACAACCAGGTACATACCCAAAGAAAAAATCACCACCTGCCATGGCGCCTCTTTGAGCACCTTGCCTGTGTTGATGGCGTGACCACGAGCCGCGATGACGTAAAGAATGAATGCACAGACCGCTGCAATGGCGCTGATTGGCACCCCCAATGGCTCAATGACAAAGAAGCCGATCAGCAGTAGTGCCAGCACCCACCAACCGGCTACAAAAGTGGCCCGGTCGTGGATTGCCTCGTCCGGATTGTCCAGTTGGTTGAGGTCATAGGTCTTTGGTAAATCTTTGCGGAAAAACCACAGCAGCATGGCTAACGTCGCTGCCACGCTGACGATGTTTACCGGCACCATGATCGATGCATATTCGTTGAAGCCGATATCGAAGTAGTCGGCAGAAACGATGTTGACCAGGTTGGAAACCACCAGCGGTAAGCTCGCCGTATCGGCGATAAAACCGGCTGCCATGACGAATGCCAAAGTAGCCGCAGGAGAAAAACGCAACGCCAACAACATCGCGATCACAATGGGTGTGAGGATCAATGCTGCACCGTCATTGGCGAACAGGGCCGACACCGCTGCGCCCAGCAGGACGATAAATGCGAACAGCTTGCGGGTGCTCCCGCCTCCCCATCGGGCCACATGCAGCGCAGCCCACTTGAAAAAACCTGCCTCATCAAGCAGCAGACTAATGATGATGACCGCGATGAAAGTCCCAGTGGCATTCCAGACAATGCGCCAAACCTCTGGTATGTCGGCAAGGGTAACGACACCTGCCAGCAACGCCACGATGGCACCGAACATCGCACTCCAGCCAACCCCAAGCCCCTTGGGCTGCCAGATGACAAGGACGATGGTGGCGATAAAGATCAATACGGCAATCAGCATTTCATTAATCCGGTTGGGCGTGAATCAGCTACACACGGCTTGGTTGATCGGACGGTCGTTCATGCCGCAGAGGCGCTTAGCCTCGGTTTCCAGCCATTGCTGATTGGCGTCTACCACTTCCTTCAAAACTGCAGTCACCCACGTGGGCAAATCAGGATTCAGCCGGTAGTACACCCATTGGCCTTGGCGACGATCCAACAGCAAACCGGCAGAGCGCAGCAGCGCCAAATGACGAGAAATCTTTGGCTGACTCAGGTCGAGTGCTGCCGTTAGCTCGCAAACACACAGCTCACCTTCACTCACGACAAGCAGCGAAATTTTTGCTCGGGTGTCATCCGCCAGGCACTTGAATAAGGTGGTGGGGTTCATGGGTTCTGTCACAGATCCTCCAGGTGTTTGGTCTTGAGCAAAACGAAGAGCTTGATGCGCTCGTGGATGTCGTGGAGCGTGTGGCGAAATGCGCCAGGATCATCGCTGGTTACTGGGTCAGGAAAATCCCAGGTAATGACTTCACCTGCACTGGGCATTGGTAGGCACTCGCTTGCGGATTTATCACAAAGAGTGATTACGTAATCGAATCGATCAGCTTGAAACTCGCTGAGGGACTTGCTGCGCAGGCCCGTTGCATCGACTCCAACTGCCTCCAATGCCTGAGTCGTGCGCGGATCAACCTCAGACGGTTGGGATCCTCCGCTGAAGGCCTCGAAACGCAGGTCGGTGTGCCGCAGCAAAGCCTCTGCAAGCTGGGAGCGGGCTGAGTTGGCAACGCACACGAAAAGCACTTTGATAGCAGGGATAATGGTTGAACTCGATGCATATGGAAAATCGAATATACGCTTTGGCAGATATTCGGTAAAGCGAATATGATGTCTGCTGTTTGGCATGTGCCCTAACGTTCCATGCGTGTCGGCATAACGGAGATGAGAGGATGGAGGGGAAGATGATGATCCAGGCAAAGGAAATAGCCGGAGGACAGTGGCAGCGCTTTCGCGATGCGCTGAAATCTGCTGACCTTCCAGCAGACGATATTGATCTTCCAGGCCGAACCTTTTTTGAGTTCTCACGGGATGGTGAGACTGTTGGATGGGGAGGGTTTGAAACGCATGGGACAGATGGATTGCTGCGCTCCATGGTCGTAGAACCGGCGTACAGATCGAAAGCGGTTGGGGCTGAAGTGCTTCGAGTCATTGAAGCAATAGCTGCCGAGCAGGGAATCGCTCGATTTCATTTGCTGACAACAACTGCTTCAGGCTTTTTTAAGCAGCAGGGCTATGCAGTAAATCAACGAGGCTCTGCGCCGCCTCTGATTTCTCAGACGGAGCAGTTCAGGGGGCTTTGCCCTGGATCGGCTTGCTACATGTGCAAGGCCTTATCTGCGAATGCACGAAAGTAGCTGATCACCTTGATGATGGCTTTTAGCCTCGATGCCAGCTAGATTTGGAGCTTTCTACGATCAAGGAAGGATATGAAAAAGCTCATCGCAGTAATGGGGATCTGTGTCGCACTAGGCGGTTGCGCTACGTCCCACTACACCGCAGGACGAGACTTTTCGTCGGCCAGTGTAGCGAGCATCACCAAAGGCAAAACGACGACTACTGAGTTGAAGTCTCTGTTTGGTGAGCCCTACGCCAAGAGTGCTGTCAGCGAGACTGACGAGAAGTGGATATACACCTACACCAATGGCTCAGCCCATGCCCAAAGCTACGTGGTCACAATGAAGGTGACGACTACTGGCACACAGAAAACGCTTGATGTCCTGATCCGCAATGATGTGGTCATCAACTACACGTTCAGCGAAGGCCCCGCTCCAGGCACTACCACAGCGACGAACTGAGACTGCCACCTGCATTAGGCCATCTAATGATCTCAGTCAGTTGGATGGAGCGCGCAAGTCAGAGGAGGTAATCGATAAACCAGGAGAAGCCTCATTTGCCGATGGATTCAGGTATGAGTCGATCACCTAGCGCGTTGAGACAGGTCACTCCCTTTCGCGAGTAACCTGCGATTCATCGCGGTTGACTATTTCTTCCTAGGCTTTCCCGCGTCATCACGCTTATCGCGGACTTGGCCATCTTGATTCCGAGAGCGAGGCTGGACGCCACCTCCCGGCTTCGGAACTGTTACGTTTGGATTCAAGGGTCGTCTATCGGTCATGCTGTCATCCTTGGTTACCTACACGGTGAAAGATGGCTCAACCATGAACATTTCTTGTGTCGCAGGCATCTCGAAAATCCACAGCGCCGTTTCTGAGCGTAGACCACGAGCACGGCGAGAGAAGAGGTTGTGTTCAAAATTGCTGCCGTCGAATGAGCGATGCTAAAACTCATCGCTTGGCGGGCAGTGGAGCGCTCAGACCTTGGTTATCGGTCGCGACCGTAAGCGGAGCGCGCCGGCCCAGTGTGGGCCAAAGGCCTGAGGATGGACGCCCGCAGGGCCCAACCTTAGCGAAGCCAAGATTGGGTTCACGACAACCGTACCCCAACAGGGGGCTGGCCCAAAACAGGAATACTCAATGGCCTCGCAAATTAGTCGCGAAACCACTCCCGAGGTTAGGCCTAGTGAACAGTGCTACTGGTTTTCGGCAATCCGACTCCATATGCCAAGGACGTATTCACTGAGTTGTGGCCCATCCGCACGCCCATTTCGCGCAAAAAGTCGGCGTAATTGTCCGTGGTTTTGCGGATGCCATAAGGTGTCAGCAAGCTCGCATCAATATTCCCTTTGCGAGTCCAGGAGAAACAGATCTTTCTCAGAGTTATAACCGACAGCGGACGCCCAGAGGCATTACCCGCACGGAAAAGATAATCTCCGTCTGACAGCCTTGAGACCTTGATGTACTCCTTAAGTATCGACCTGTACCTATCAGGAATCGCATCGAGTACATGCTTGGTATCACGGCTTTTCACGCTATACACCGCAGCACCCTGTTGCATCCTCGCCGATAGGAACTCGTTTGCCCGCAGCCCACCCAGCATGCATGCAAACAGCGCCCGATCTCTCAAGTCGCCCGATTCGGCAAGGATCTTTTCCAAGGTCTGAACATGTTCTTTGAGCAACCCTTGCTGAGTCTGGATAACCAATTTGGGTAGTAGGCCATGACCAGCAGCGGGAGAAACCTGCACACGTTTAAAGGCTACGAGTTTTTTCAGGGAGAGATCGTTCACGAGCCGTTCCAGCCTCTGTCGATCCACAGGCGGCGATGTTTCTGCCTGCAGGGTAGCTTTGATGGCTGAACCAATTGCCTTCCTGACATCGGCTTCATGCGGCACAGGCTCATCTGGCGGGCAGACTTTTGAGGTCTCGCTGAGATCATGGAAGCTCTGATATCCCAGTCCCTGCGCAAGCGCTTTTTGAGCGTCTGCCAGCGAGATTGGGGCTGAGCTAGGCCATTCCTCTTGCAACTGCTTGGACAGGCTTTTGAAGCCACGATTACGGATCAAGTCTTGTGGATAGACTGGGACGCGCATAGCAATTCTCCGGTAGCGTCAGGGTGTCGGCTGCCCGCTGACTATCGTCGAAATGCGTGCGATAAAGAGGTGTTGCAACCTGTGGCACTAGAGCCTTCACGAGCCGACCGTTTGATCCAGGGAGATCAGGGATGCGGCGAAGCTAGCATGCGAATCTGCAGCGCGTCTAGGTATGCCTGGGTATTTGGCGGTGTCCATGCCTTGAAAGACACATTTACAGATTGAGAGCGACACTGGTCAGTTTTTTAAAGATAGATTACAGGTAGGAGAGACAAGGGAATGGCTGCTAAAGGTGCAAATAGCTTTGGCCGATTAATGAGGCACTTAGATCAAGGGGATTTTGCCAAAAGTGAAAAGCCTTTGGCTTTTGTGGAAGATCTGTTTTGTAAGGAGTGGTTATCCACGAACGGCGGCCATCGGCTTCAGAAGCTATGGACGAGAAAAGACATGTTGTCTAGCACAGAGCTCTTTGCGCTAGGGCGTGCAATCGAGATACTGACTCCTGATCACTCGCTCTGGCTGAAGCGGGTGGCAAATGACATCATAAGACAACCAAAAAATGCTCATGGATATCTGGCCGAAATAATAGTCTGCGCTTCTCTATCAGCTCCTGGCGGCATAGTCCTTCCTGCGTCAAAGGGGAATAAAGGGTTCGATTTAACGTTGACGATGCCCTCCCAATTCAAGTACCAAATTTCTATAAAAAATCATGACATATCGGAACATGAAGGGGTGTTTAGAGAGAAATGTGCTGTTCTCAAAGCCGCTTTTCAGAAGAAGATGAATGAACTGCGAATTCATGGCGCCCTGAGGATTGCTTCGGAACAATTTATTGAGCCAGCTTCTCTCGATACACTGGTAGCGTGGGTTTCCAAGAAAATGGAAGCGCCTGGATCTTACGAATGCCAAGGGGGAGCTGTAAGAGTCTTCTTTTCTGAGCTGCATTCAACAGAAGAACGGCCATTGGCAGAAAGCTTTTTTTCTAGCGATTTAATGGTTATTAGTGGGTTCCATAGAAATGAGTTGGCCAATCAGAAGTCTCGAATACTCAAGGCAGCAGAGAATCTGAAGAAGCACGTTTCTCCGTCATCTAACTCTTGCCGATTCGTCTGGATGAGGGTTCACTCCAGCGCGGATGTGGGGTTGATATCTGTGGTAGTGAAGGAGTTGCTCGCACAAGAAGCGTCTGGTGATATTGGTTTTGACGGGTTTATCATCGCACAGCCTTCAATCGTTCGAGAGAATGGCTCGAGTAGGGTGAACACTGTATTTTCAATTATCGAGGGCCTCCATGTTGGGCTGCAGACTTCGAGAAAATTGGGGGAAAAAATTTCCATAGAGGTTTTAGTAGGGAGTTTTAGTTCTGAGCCATCTCGTGTACTGCTTCAGGTAGATGGGAGAAATATAGAGCTTTCGGCTCATCAATATATTTATCAGGATAGTGACTTCTACGTGTTATCAAAAATGGAGAATGGCGCAGCTACAGGTGATATCTCGTCACCTGCTTCCGGTGTGCGGAACCACAGTGTCATTGATATAGATGGACAGGAACTTGGATTGACTGGCCGATTGACTCCTAGAGCGGAAGAGCTATTGGTCTTCTAAGCTGATCAGCTCGCCGGCGCCTTGGCCTCTGCGGTCGGACTCTGCTTTAGCAGGGTCATCTTAAGAGGCTAGAGTAGGAGGGCTCTGTCCGGTGTGTGAGTGCATCATCGCAGATGTTCATATCAGTTTAGGCGCGGCCCAGCATCAGGAGACTCATTATGATCCTGGCCTTCGCTATATGATTCAGGTTAGCTGGATCTCGATCCGAATTCGGCTATCCACTTTTGCAGAGCCAAGACGTCGGCCTCAAAGACATCCAGCTCGAGCGCGCTGCTGGGCAACTCGTCCGACTGGGCATGCTCAAACACTGAGTAGCGTGTCATCAGGTCATCAATGAATACGCAGTCTTCATTTTTCACCTTGGCGACCTTGTGCAGTTTGCCTTGGGTGTTGATTGCACGCCTGAAACGTCCTACGACATCTGCCAGCAGGATGAACTCAATCGTCTTTTCAACGATGATCCTGAAGTCACTGCACGCGCTCTTGCCAAGCGCCTCGTAAGCTTCGACCTCAGCGTTTTCCTGGTGCTTCTTTAGGCGTGTAATAGCGTTATCGATCAATCCGCGCACCGAGCTTTCCGGCTTTAGGTCTCGAGCGCTTGCAGTCGCGACAATGCCGGCAGTTTTCGCTAACCGTTGAAGTGACGTCAGCGTTGGCTTGATGGAGGGCATCCCAGGGGTCTGCTCCCACTTCTTGGTAACAGCTTCTACCTGAGCTACCAGAGAAAGTCGGTGAGTGAAAATGATGACCTGCCTCGTCTGAGATAGGGCCACGAGACGCTCGACTACTTTTTCTTCGAAGTCCTGATCCAGCGAAGAAATCGGGTCATCAAAAATGAACGGGGCCAGTTGGTTTGAGCCTGTGGTGTCCGCAAGGAACGCTGCAAGCGCAGCGATCCTGGTCTCTCCTTCGCTCAAGATATAGTCCAGGCCATGGGTGCCATTTGCACCCACCAGGTTCAAGCCGAAGGTGATCTTGCCTTTGCCCCCGGATTTACTTTGCGGCGCGATTGGAAGACGGTGGCCGCCGAGGCGCTTCAACTCATCCAGGAATCGAGATTGATAGCCGGCATCAAGCTCGGTCTTCGCCAGCTCGTTTTTCTTCGTAGTCAGGGCATTGGTGGCGGCTGAGCGCGAAGCTTTATCAATCGCTGCAACGGCGATCAACCTAGCCCTTTCTGCAACAATTGACGCTTTGTTTTGAGAGAGCCACTGCTTGGCTTGGAGTTGCTGAACTCGGCTCTGCACGGCTTGGCGATGTTCATCTTTCAACAAGGCTGACAGGCTCAGCTCCTCTTCGATGAGTTTTGCAGACTTCGTCTTTGCCGCCTCGTTTATGCCCGACCAGTCGAAAGGTTGCAGGGTGCCTACAGGGCTGCCCAGTGCAATTTGATCAAACCGTGCTTTCAACAAGCCAAGCCAGCTGACCCCATCGGCCTCTTCAAAACCTAGAGTGGACATGTGGACAATCCAGTCAGCTTGTCCGGGAAGAATTGGCAGCCGCTTTTTGCGATCAGCAAATCCATTTTCAGCCGTCTTGGCGGTTGTTTCGAGGCCGTCGGTCACGAACTTCTCAAACCCTGTCAGTCGGGCTTTGGCGTCCTCGCTGAGGCTTTGGTGGCAAAGTACGCAACGTGAGTCAGCTGAGACGTTAGGGAACGCTATATCGACGTAGGCTGTGCCGGTGGAATAGGCACGTGCTTGCTCCCACATTTTCTGCCAGGTCGCTGAGCCAACACCCTCAAGCTCTGCCTTCCCGAAAATAGCTGCCGCTGCCTCTTCGCAGGTGCTCCTCGTTTTGACGGCGGTATTCTTCAGGTTTTCCAGTTCACCCGCCGTCGCGTCGTTCAAGCCCAACTGAAGTGTCGACATCGCTGTCTCGATACTTTTCAGGGCAGTTTTTTCATTGTTGATAGCCAAAAGACGACCGGCGATGTCCTTCTCTGCAAGCAAGGCTTCGCTTTCTATACGCTCCCGATCAAGTTGGTCGGTATACAGACATTCCTTATCAATGCTCGCGGGCGCAGTCGTGCTCTTCAAGGCGGAAAGCCATTTCGCTTCGACTGTTTGACTCAGGCTCTGAGCCATGGCGGGTAGTGCTTTGCTGAGCAACGCCTTTTCTCTTGCAAGCTCCGCGCTAACGGCATCTGCGGTGGCGATCAGCGCGGACACAAATTTCATCCGGCTTGGCTCATAGCAAGCCTCAGTCCTGGTCATGTACTGCTGAGCAGCCTTGGTATCGAACACCTGTGCATGCCGCAGAGCTTTGTGAGGCCCACTGGGAATGTCCCAGTGAACATCAACCGGCTTACCGTCGATTGACACCTTGAACTGTGCACGACACGGAGTCGGTGCTGGATCGAAGACATTTCCGTGAATATCGTCTTTGGAACGTGATCCGCAGATCTGCTTGAGCAACCTTGCAAACCCGCTTTTGCCGGTTCCATTCTGTCCGTAGATAACAGACAGGTTACTCTTGCCGAAGGGGAGGTTGGCGCCAGGCTTGATGGCGTTCAACCCATGCACATCCAGGATCTCTTCAATCCGAAGCATGGGTCTATTGGCGACCTGCGATAACGTGCCGGGCGTAACGCTTAGAAATCCTTTATCAGCCTCACCCTTGGCTTCGACCTTGCAAAGCCTGGACAGCTCTTGGATTTCGTCCTGGTTCAGCTGCCGCTTCGAGTCAATAAGCATTCGAGCTGCAGTCTGCAACCATTTGGGGCGCCCATTCAGCCACGTCTCAAAATCATCAGCTACAACTGGCCCTGCCTCAATCTTCGTCATGGTGCGCTCATTTCACAGAAGAATTCCTGAGCGTAGGCTTTAACTGGCTTTTTGCGATTATTTAGCGAGCATAATGATTGCAAGATGTGGCCGTCAGGAGCTCTGGGTGGTCGCGTGTCGAAAAGCGTAAGCGCTGGACAGCCTCCTCACCGGATCTACGTTCTCGCTATTTATCGAGTAATTCGTCACCTGGAAAGGTGATGCGCCTAGACCTGATTAGCTAGAACGTCACGACGAAGGTTAGCCAGCTCTGGGGGGCAGAGCCGGGTAAGCAGGTACGATGTTCAAGCTGGCTAGCTGAACTACCGATGTGATCTGGTTAACTACACTTTTGCTGGCACATGCTGCTTTGAATCTCCCCTAGCCCAATCATCGCTCCAATGAGTCATCTGTGGTTTGCCGTGCTCGTACCACACCACACCCTCTGAGCGTCGTCGGGATGCATTTTCGTTTTCACCGCCCGGCCATGCGCTCCTATCCGTGATAAATATCCATACGCAAGCGAGCCCATCTTCTTTCAGGAATGTTTGGAACAGCTGCTGGTCAATGAACGCGTGCGACCCATCATCTGGGCTTCTTCCGCAAACGAAGCGCGTTTCCCCTATGTGATCCACATAGATAGTCGCATCCTCAGGATGGGGCTTTAGGTTTAGCCGCTGGGCGAGCCACGGCGCTGGTATCAAAGCTTGAGCACCTTCGGGCATTGAGACATCCAGGTGTGGTTCCCAGTAGTGACGGAAGCAGGGATAGGCGACCTCTATCTCACCCAATTCGTAAAATTCGTATGTTGACCACTGCTCTTGTTCCCATGTCGAGCGCCATGGCGCTTCTCTGAGATAACCATCGTTAGTGAAGTCACGGGCAGTCCAAGAGTCTACGTCCAATTTTTGCTTTATCCGGATGTAATCAAGAAGTTGCTGTTCGTCTTCCTTTCTCACGACTACCGGTAACAGGAAGCGCCACTGTGATTGCCTGGAGCCATGCTCCCGACCTTGCTTCTCTTCGTATCGCTCGGTTACTGAGCGATGTTCGTGCAGGACTACCCACGTCCCACCGGTTAAATCTTCACGGCCAACTAGGTTCGTTATGCCGGCTGAAGGTTCCTCTTCAAAAGGCCATTTCCCCACATCCGCTTCGAGAGTCTCTCGAATTGATATCTCAAATTTCTCAACCGAAGGGTATTGCCTTTGGGGGCGACTGCGCTCGTCAGCAAGCAAAATGGTTGGATCGATTTCTCGATGAGTACCGATGTCCAAAGGGTAGGCATACCGACGCGATCCCTGCTCAGTCCTTTCCGATAACCATCTGTTGTCGGCTAGGCTGCAGAGAAGCTCATCGAGAGCAAGCCATTGGTATTTTTTTCCTATGCGCTCAACTAATGGCCGATCACGACTGTAGTCATGCCGAAGGCTACGATCATGTGGGAACAACTTTTTCGTCCAGCCGAAGTTATAGGCTCGTTTGGCGACCCAGCGCTTTGCCGAATTTATGTCGATGTGAGGAAGCTGTTCACGAGCATTTCTAGGCAACTTGAAGCGTTTTTTATATTCTTTTTTATACCTAATCCGCTCTCCAGAGCTTAAGGACTCCAGCAGAAGGCTTTCAGCCATCTTGAAGTTTTTTGAGCTTTCTTCAACGTCTTGTTCAGAAAGACCGAGCCTGAGGTCTCTGAAGGGATTAGGGCTAAAATCATGCATCAATTTTAGGACGCGAGTCCTCAGCTCGCAGTGGTTAATGACCTCATCCTCGAACCTCTCATACATTTCGGTAGCGCTAAGTGGCTCAGGCGAAACCAGTGGTACGTTCAAAAATGAGCTGACCCTAGGTTGGATTTGATAGCTCGCGAAATCGCCTCCCCAGCCAGTGCAAGAATCCAGAATCTGGGAGTCTCCAGCCCGCTTTGCAACCTTTTCGAGGGCGTCCTCGGACACGGAAAGTCTGACGGTTTGTGAGTGATAAGGAGGCATCGCCTTCATGATATCAACCTGTTCAGGCAGGTGACCTTTTAGCCGCGCGAGCTCAATAATGCCCAATGCGCTGTCCCTGAGAATAATCGAAAGCGGAACATCCTCTCTGTCAAAAACCACTGTATTTGCGATCTCAGAATAGGCGTGTAGTCGATGCTGGTCTGGATCGATGCAGCATGCTCCGTATGCCGCTGTGTGCAGGCGTTCAAGGACGTAGAGATCGTCCACGCCGGAAAAGTCCGTGCACAGCATCCCATACAAGGTGGGGTTCCAAATCATGAGCGACGTGAGCGCCTTGGTGGCTTTATCTCGTAGTTCACGATTGGAGCTAGCGAAAAACCAAGTCAGGGTTATAGCGCAGAGATGCTGAATCCCTGGATCTGTTTGTTCGCTCTGCTCAAAGGCACTCCACTCAATCAATCGCTGGGCAGTATTTTCCTCGTCCATGGGCAGGCTGTTAAGCTGAATAGTCCATGAAGCATCACGTTTGGCCATGCTCTGAGCAGCTAGCCGGCAGTGCAGGGATTTCGCATTCCATGGATGGTCAGCGCTTGCACTCACCTGGAGAATAATGTCGAAATGCTCTTCGCTTTCGGATAGAAAAAAATTGAAGAGCTCAAGTGTACGGTTGCTGAAGGATTCGTTGGCTCGCCACCGGATACTCTCGATAAATGCACTGCGAACAGAGTGCTCGTTTGCCCAGCGATCTACGCCACCAGGCATGACGTCTAGGAGCTCCTTTTGGAAGCGTTCAGGTAGTTGTACGGAGAGTGCTTCCGTCAGTCCGGCCCACTTACCGTGAAGCCGTTTACCATTGTGAATGAATTGAAGTGAACCGCTTTTCAATGCTTCAGCTGGATCTTCAACTTCGCCCAAAAGCCCCGAAGCCATCAAGTAGTCTTGTAACCTTTGGAAGCTGAAGCGAACAATGTCCTCTGGTGCATCGAACGGATCAGCATCCCGACTCTTCGGGTCTGGATCCATCCGAAACAAGCCATTTCGCTGAAGTACCTCAAACCAGGTTGTTCCTGATGGAGCTGGAAAAGCGTGAAATTTTTCAGCGACGATTCGTATGGCATCGGAGTGCTGAACATAGTCATGTTGTTTCGACGCCATATCCGTAGCAATTACAGACAGTGCCTGATTGGTAGGTTTGACAAGATCATCACTGCCATCCCTGCCCGCGCCTAGGTTTCGAGCAATACTTCTAAGATAAAACGAAAAGACTTGTTTCGTACCTGTTAAACCTCTGGGGAACCATTTTTGATTCTCTCTCTCGAGTGCAGTACAGGCACTTCGAAGGAATAACGGATTGACGAATTCGGCAGCTAACCAAGGAGTGTTGGGTTGGGAAATCCCTCGTTTTCCAAGATAGATGCGTGCGGCGCGGGTCTGCTCGTCATTGGTCACGAATCCGCGAACCTGAAATGATGGAATTTGTTCTTTGAGAGTCGCAGGTATGACGTACGGCGTATATTCCGTTCTGCAACTGAACACGACGAGCAGGTTTTTATGCTTTTCGATTCTTCCGATAAACTCTGCAAGCTCCTTACGCCAAAGAGTTATACCTGACCCCTCATTCAAAGCATCGATCAAAATCAAACCGCGCTTGCCCGTAACCTCAGCAGCAGCACTCAAGGCTTGAAGGAAGGCGTCAGGATCGATATCGCCAAGGCCTAGCCGGTTAGTGACTTGGCTCCAGACACTCTCATTGTTCAAGTGTTGGCCCAATATCAGGATGGCGACCCTGCCGTCTAGTATGGCTTGCTGAGCAATATTACCGAGTAAGTGAGACTTTCCGGTGCCGGCTTTTCCGAACAGAAAAAAGCTACGACTAAACGCTGCAGAAAAATATCTGTCTTGAAGAGAAGATCTGAATGCATACGATGCGTTACTAAGTTCACTCAAGCGATGTTGTAAGTATTCTAAAGATTGGTCGCTTGAGTTTCTATCCTTGCGCCTCTCTTCCTTGGCTTTCCAAGTAAGGCTTTCAAGGGAATGGACGTCGTCCGAGATTTCTTCAATATACGTAAGACACTCTGCCAGCGGCCAAGTTGTCCAAGCATCAGATGTGAGCTTCTGTCTCAGGTCGACAAGCGTTTTCACCTGGAATGTAACGCGTTCTATCAGAGCAGTGCTACCGCTTCCTAGCAGGCTCTCTACATCATTGATCTTGGCCAGCGCAGAGAGTTTGTCGATCTTTTCCTGAAGTTCCGAAATGATGCTCTGATCTCGTAAAATTATCTGAAATAACTTTTCAATACCGACTTCAACATGATCTTCAGGATGATATCTTTCATCGAGGGATTTAATTGCCCATTCGACCTTTTCTGAAAGCCATTTCGGTGAAAACTCAATGTCCCCGAACCAATACCTTTTTAATCCTTCGGCATTTGAGAGCGACAGTCGGGCAGTCAGGTCTGAAGCTGTCCAGGGAATAAATTCGACTTTATGGCCCAAAGGAAGATAAGACGTCCATGTTGCCTTATGAGCCTCCCAATGTTCCCAGCCTCTTTTCCCGCTAGCTTGTTTGCCGCTCCTATCAGTCAGATCGCACGCTAACGCAACAACATATTTGGTTAACGATGGATGTGACTGCAGGGCGCGTTTGACAGAGTCGTCAATATTGGCCCAATCAATGTCACCTGCTTTTAGATAGTATTTTGCCTGGTAACCGATTTCGCTCCCATCACTGAGCAACCAGTAAGCTTCGATACCGCCATCCCCGCCGGCACCCTCTATTCGCCTAAATTCAGCGTCAGCGGCTGGTGCCTCTCGTCGTGCAAGCTGGCAAACGAGTTCTTCAAAGGCGAGGCGCTGTCCTGAATCCATGCCTCTGATGCGTCTGTAATCCATGTTGCGTCCGTTGCGAGAAGTGATAGTCGTAATGGCAGATTGCCTATGCCGATTGTATAGGTTTCCAGGCGAATCCGGAGCGGCTTGCCCACGAGGGCCTCTGCTTTCGCTTGGGACAATATGATGGAAATAGCGGGGCTTCACGCTAGCAGTGAACGTTGGCCGGAGCTGCCCATTTCATCCGAGGCTTATAGGGAAAGGCCTAGAGAAAATATTCATTAGTGGGGGGGTAAGCTCTTGTTTTTACAGGCGTAATGTGCAATTATAATCATGCACTCTAAGATGCTCGGGTTTTTGCTAAAGATCTTAATCGTAGTGTGCATTATGTGAGTCGCATGAAGCCATTCGGCCTGCCGTACAACACCGCCGCGCTGGCGTTGCTCACCCACATGCTGGCCCAGCAGTGCGACCTGATCCCTCACGAGATCATCGTCACCACCGGCGACACTCATGCCTACAGCAACCACATGGAGCAGATCCGCACTCAGCTGGCGCGCACGCCGAAGAAGCTGCCGGAGCTGGTGATCAAGCGCAAGCCTGCGTCGATCTACGATTACAGGTTTGAAGATTTCGAGATCGTGGGCTACGACGCCGATCCGAGCATCAAGGCTGACGTCGCGATCTAAGCGTCGTTCTCGGTCAAGTGTGGGAGGGGGCTTGCTCCCGATAGCGGTGTGTCATTCAAGCATCTGTTGACTGACGCTCTGCAATCGGGAGCAAGCCCCTCCCACATTTGGATCTGGTGTTAACCCTGGCGGTATCAGTGCCCGTGGCTGCGGCCCACGTGTGAAGGCTCCGCTTCGCTGGCCTGCACACTCCCGCTTACCTCCAGCCGCTGCAAAATCCCGCATTCCGGGCCGCCGCCACAGCGCTGGCGCAGGTCGAGCAGCTGTTCCTGCAACGCCAGCAGCCCGTCGATCCGTGCTTTCACATGGTGGATGTGCTCATCAATCAACGCATTCACGTTTTCGCACTGATCCTGGGGGCTGTCGCGCAGGCCAAGCAGGCTGCGGATTTCTTCGAGGGTCATGTCCAGGCTGCGGCAGTTGCGGATGAAGATCAGCCGCTCGGTGTGCGCCTGGGTGTATACGCGGTAGTTGGCATCGGTGCGCGCCGGGGGCGGCAGCAGGCCTTCCTTCTCGTAGTAGCGGATAGTTTCCACCGCGCAGTCGGTGTGTTTGGCCAATTCGCCGATCTTCATTGCAGCAATCTCCAAATGGGTGCTTGACCCTATAGTGGCTACAGGGTCTTTACTTGGCAACAGGCACCTTATAAGGACGCGACAGAATGAGCGATTCTCTGCACACCCACGATCATGCACCCAAAAAACTCACGCCCGTGCACAACCATGGCGGCGCCTGCTGTTCCAGTGAGCCGGCGCCGGCGCGGGTGCAACTGAGCGAGGCACCCACGGCGGGCTCGCGCCTGAGCACCTTTCGTATCGAAGCGATGGACTGCCCCACCGAGCAGACGCTGATCCAGAACAAACTGGGCAAGCTGGCCGGCGTGCAGCAGCTGGAATTCAACCTGATCAACCGTATCCTCGGCGTCACCCATGACCTGCCGAGCACCGCGCCGATCGTCGAGGCGATCAAGTCCCTGGGGATGCAGGCCGATCCGATTGAAGAGGGCACGCCGGCCGCCGAGCCGCCGGCGAAAAAACACTGGTGGCCGCTGGCGTTGTCCGGCGTCGGTGCGCTGGGCGCCGAGGTGCTGCATTTTTCCGGCGTGGCGCCGACCTGGCTGATTGCGCTGGTGGCACTGGTTTCGATCCTCAGCGGCGGCCTCACCACCTACAAAAAGGGCTGGATCGCCCTGAAGAACCTCAACCTCAACATCAACGCGCTGATGAGCATCGCGGTGACCGGCGCCGTGTTGATCGGTCAGTGGCCGGAAGCGGCGATGGTGATGTTCCTGTTCACCGTGGCCGAGTTGATCGAAGCCAAGTCTCTGGACCGTGCGCGCAATGCCATCAGCGGCTTGATGCAGATGACGCCGGAGCAGGCGACGGTGCAGCAGGCGGACGGCAGCTGGGTCGAAAAGGAAGTCAAAGGTATCGATCTCGGCGCCATCGTGCGGGTTAAACCCGGCGAGCGCATTGGCCTGGACGGTGAAGTCACCGCCGGCCAGTCTACTATCGACCAGGCACCGATCACTGGTGAAAGCCTGCCCATTGAAAAGACCGTGGGCGACAAGGTCTTCGCCGGCACCATCAATCAGGCCGGCTCTCTGGAATACAAGGTGACGGCCGCGGCCAACAACTCCACGCTGGCGCGGATCATCCACGCCGTGGAACAGGCCCAGGGCGCCCGCGCGCCGACCCAACGCTTTGTCGACAGCTTTTCGAAGATCTACACCCCCGTGGTGTTCCTGTTTGCCCTGGGCGTGGCGATCATCCCGCCGTTGTTCATGGCCGGCGTCTGGGTGGACTGGATCTACCGTGCCCTGGTGCTGCTGGTGGTGGCCTGCCCCTGCGCGCTGGTGATTTCCACCCCGGTGACCATCGTCAGTGGCCTGGCGGCGGCGGCGCGCAAGGGCATCCTGATCAAGGGCGGCGTGTACCTGGAGGGCGGTTACAAACTCGACTACCTGGCCCTGGACAAGACCGGCACCATTACCCACGGCAAGCCGGTGCAAACCGATTACCTGGCGCTGTTCCCCACCGTCGAAGACAGCGCCCCCGCGCTTGCCGCCAGCCTGGCCGGGCGTTCCGATCACCCGGTGTCGCTGGCAATCGCCAATGCGGCTGTGGATAAGAAACTGCCGGTGCACGTTGTGGATAACTTCGAAGCTCTGGCCGGTCGCGGGGTGCGCGGCGATATCAATGGCCAGACCTACCACCTGGGCAACCATCGCCTGGTGGAAGACCTGGGCCTGTGCTCGCCCGAACTGGAAGAAAAGCTGTTCGCCCTGGAGAAACAAGGCAAGTCCGTGGTGCTGCTGCTCGACGCGTCCGGCCCGCTTGCGCTGTTCGCCGTGGCCGATACGGTGAAAGACAGCAGCCGCGAAGCCATCCGGCAATTGCACGAGCTGGGCATCAAGACCCTGATGCTCACCGGCGACAACACCTACACAGCGCAGGCGATTGCCGCCCAGGTCGGGATCGACCAGGCCCAGGGCGACCTGTTGCCCACCGACAAGCTGCAAGCCATCGAAACCCTCTACCAGCAGGGCCACCGCGTCGGCATGGTCGGCGACGGCATCAACGACGCCCCGGCCCTGGCCCGCGCCGAAATCGGCTTTGCCATGGCGGCGGCCGGCACCGACACCGCCATCGAAACCGCCGACGTCGCGCTGATGGACGATGACTTGCGCAAAATCCCGGCATTCATTCGTTTGTCGCGACAAACCTCGCGTATCCTCAAGCAGAACATCGCCCTGGCGCTGGTGATCAAGGCGATCTTCCTGGCCGTCACCTTCCTCGGCATGGCCACCATGTGGATGGCGGTGTTCGCCGACATGGGCGTGAGCCTGCTGGTGGTGTTCAATGGCCTGCGCCTGTTGCGCAAATAAACGATGAGGGGCGGGTGTGCTGAGTGCCGAGCTGAAAGCGTTTTTCATGGTCGCCCGCCTGGGCAGCATCACCCAGGCGGCAAAAAAGCTCGGCCTGAGCCAGCCCACCGTCACCACCCAGATCCGTCATCTGGAAAGCCAGTACGGCATTGAGCTGTTCTACCGTGGCGGGCGCCGCCTGACGGTCAGCGACGACGGCGCGCGGATGCTGCCGATGGTCAAGGCGCTGTTGCAGCAGGAAGCGGATATCGAGTTTTTCCTGCGCAACAACGGCCAGGTGCAGGGCGCGCTGAGAATTGCCGCCACGGCGCCGTACTACATTCTTGACCTGGTCAAAGCCTTCCGCGAGCGCCTGCCGCTGGTGGACGTGTCGGTGGAAATCGGCAACTCGCAGCAGGTGCTTGAAGCGCTGGATGACTACCGCGTCGACGTCGCCGCGTCTTCGCAGCTGCTGGAAGACCCACGGCTGATTCGTCGCGTATTGGGCAGCGACCCGCTGGTTCTGGCGGTGCATCGCAATCATCCGCTGGCTGCGCTCGATCATGTGCCGCTGACGGCGCTGGCCGGGCACACCTTGTTGATGCGCGAAGCAGGCTCCACCACGCGCCGACTGACCGAAGAAATGTTGCAGGGCGCTGGCGTGAGTTACGGCCCGCTGCTGGAAATCGGCAGCCGCGAATCGATCCGCGAGGCGGTGCTGCGCAATATCGGTATCAGCATCATTGCGCGACAGGAAGTGCCCCATGACCCGCAATTGCGCGTGCTGACCATCGAGAATGCGCCGCAGATTCCGGAGTATCTGTACTGCCTCAAGGAGAGGAAGGGCGCGCGCTTGCCGGCGGCGTTTCTGGGGTTGGCGCAGGAAATGTCGCCGCTCTGAGGTTTTGTGGTGGCCCAGACAACTCATTCCTTAAGGCCTACCCAAACCCACCAATACCACTATCACCGGGTTTTGCCTTCCTGCCACACCCGCGACGCATTGCCCCCCTAGCATGGCCTTCATCCGTTTGATGAGGTGCCCCCATGAACACAGCCCTGAACAACCCCGGTGCGCCGATGCGCGTGCGCGGTATCCAGAAACGCTTCGGTGCCTTCACCGCGCTGGACAACGTGTCCCTGGACGTCGCCGCCGGCGAGCTGGTGTGCCTGCTGGGCCCGTCCGGTTGCGGCAAGACCACCTTGCTGCGCTGCATCGCCGGCCTTGAGCGCCAGGACAGCGGTGAGCTTTACCTGGGCGAGCGCGACGTATCGCTGTTGCCGCCCCAGGCACGGGACTACGGCATTCTGTTCCAGTCCTACGCGCTGTTTCCCAACCTCACCGTCGAAGCGAACATCGGCTACGGCCTCACCGGCAGCGGCCGCGATGAAGTGCGCCAGCGCGTCGGCCAGATGCTCGAACTGGTGGACCTGGTCGGCAGTGAAAAGAAATACCCCGGGCAACTCTCCGGCGGCCAGCAACAACGCGTGGCCCTGGCCCGCGCCCTGGCCCCGGCGCCGTCGTTGCTGTTGCTGGACGAACCCATGTCGGCCCTCGACGCCCGGGTGCGCGAGCACCTGTGCACCGAGCTGCGCCAACTGCAACGGCGGCTGGGCGTCACCACGCTGATGGTCACCCATAACCAGGACGAAGCCATGTTGATGGCCGACCGTATTGCCGTGATGAACAACGGCAAGGTCGAGCAATACGCCACACCTCAGGCGATCTACGACCGTCCGGCCACGCCGTTCGTGGCCGAGTTTGTCGGCCAGGGCAACTGGCTGCCGTTCAGCCGCAACAGTGCCAGCCACGCTCAGGTCGGCGGGCTGAACATGCGCCTGGCCGACGACGCGGGCGTGGCCACCTCCGGGCGGCTGTTCTGCCGCCCGGAAGCCATCAGCGTCAACCCGCCTGTGCATGAAGAAAACCTGTTTCCGGCCAAGGTGCGCGAGATCACGTTCCTCGGCAACCGCTGCCGCATGAGCTTCGAGCTGGAGCACTTGCCCGGCCACCCGCTGCTGGCCGAACTGGCCCCGGAAGCCATGCCGCGCCTGGGCGCCCAGCACATTTGGGTGGCCCTGCCACCGCGCAGCCTGCAGGTGTTCGCCTAAGATGGCGGCGGTCATGACGTTACCGCGCCAGGTGTCCCGCGCTGAAATGGGCGACCGCCTGTTCGTGCTCGGCGGCAAGCTGGTGTGGTTGCTGCTGCTGGGCGTTGCGGTCCTGCTGCCATTGCTGGCGATCTTCTGGCGCGGCTTCAGCAGCGAGGCCGGGCAGGGCGGCGGGCTGGTAGCGGCGCGGGAACTGGTCACCAGCGACAACTTCCACTGGTTGCTGGGCAATAGCCTGAAAGTCTCCCTCAGCGTGGCGGCGATTGTCGTACCGCTGGCCTACCTGTTTGCCTACGCCCTGCAACGCACGTTGATCCCCGCCAAGCCGATCTGGCGCGGCCTGTCGTTGCTGCCGCTGATGGCCCCGTCGATGCTGCCGGGGATTGCGCTGGTCTACCTGTTCGGCAACCAGGGCCTGCTGCGCGGCTTGCTCGCGGACAATATCTACGGCTTCTGGGGGATCGTGCTGGGGGAGGTGATCTATACCTTCCCACACGCCCTGATGATTCTGCTCTCGGCGCTCTCGCTGGCGGATGCGCGGCTGTTCGATGCCGCATCCAGCATGGGCGCCAGCCCCGCCCGGGCGTTTCGCAGCATCACCTGGCCAGCCACGCGCCAGGCAGTGTTCGCGGCGTTCTGCCTGGTGTTTACCCTGACCATCACCGACTTCGGCGTGCCGGTGGTGGTGGGCGGTGATTATCAGGTGCTGGCGCTGGAAGCCTACAAAGCGGTGGTCGGCCAGCAACAGTTTGGGCGCGGCGCGTTGATCGGCATGGTGTTGCTGCTGCCGGCGCTGTTCAGCTTTGGCGTGGATACCTGGTTGCGCCGTCGCCATGGCGACGCCATGAGCGGCCGCGCCCAAGTCTTCCGGCCGGCGCCATCGCGGGCACGGGACGCCTGCTACCTGGCCATCGTGGTGCTGATCTGCGCCGTGCTGTTGCTGGTCTTCGGCATGGCGGTGTACTCCTCGCTGGTGAAATTCTGGCCGTACAACCTGTCGCTGTCGCTCAGTCACTACCAGTTCGAAGACACCGCCGGCGGCGGCTGGCTGGCCTATCGCAACAGCCTGATCCTGGCGCTGTGCAGCGCATTGATCGGCAGCGTGCTGATCTTCACCGGCGCTTACCTGATGGAAAAAACCAGGGGGCAGAAGGGCCTGAACCTGGCCCTGCGCCTGCTCAGCTTTGTGCCGATGGCGGTGCCGGGTCTGGTTTTGGGCCTGGGCTACGTGTTCTTTTTCAATCTCAACGGCAACCCGCTGCATGTGTTCTACGGGACCATGACCCTGCTGGTGGTGTGCACCATTGCGCATTATCTGACCACCGCGCAGATGACCGCCACCACTGCGCTGCGCCAGTTGGACGCCGAGTTCGAAGCCGCTGCGCTGTCCCTCAAGGCGCCGCTGTACCGCCATTATTTGCGCGTAACCGTGCCGATCTGCCTGCCGGCGCTGCTGGACATCGTGCGCTACCTGTTTGTGTCGGCGATGACCACCGTGTCCGCCGCCATCTTCCTCTACAGCCCCGACACCATCCTCGCCGCCGTCGCCGTGTTGAACATGGACGACGCCGGCAATGTGGGCGGCGCGGCGGCGATGTCGACCCTGATTCTGTTCACCTCAGGCAGCGTCTCGCTGTTGCTGGCGTGGGCCTCACGTGGCGCGTTGCGCCGCTCCCAAGCCTGGCGCCAAAGCGCGCCCGGCCAATAATCCTTGAAGGAGGTGTTCCATGTTCAAGCCCCTGACGCTGGTCGCTGCCGTCCTCACCGCATTCAGCCTGAATGCCTTCGCCAAGACCGAACTGACCGTGTACACGGCCCTCGAAGCCGAGCAGTTGAAGACCTACAAACAAGCCTTCGAAAAAGCCAACCCTGACGTCGAGATCAAATGGGTGCGCGACTCCACCGGCATCATCACCGCCAAGCTGCTGGCCGAAAAAGCCCGCCCGCAGGCTGACGTGGTGTGGGGACTGGCGGCATCGAGCCTGGCGATCCTCGATCAGCAGGGCATGCTTGAAAACTACGCGCCGAAGGATCTGGACAAGATCGGCAAAAACTACCGCGACGCCGCCAACCCACCGGCCTGGGTCGGCATGGACGTGTGGGCGGCGACCATTTGCTTCAACACCGTTGAAGCCGAGAAACAGGGCCTGACCAAACCGGTGAGCTGGCAGGACCTGACCAAGCCCGAGTACAGGGGCAAGATCGTGATGCCTAACCCGGCATCGTCCGGCACTGGCTTCCTCGACGTCAGCGCCTGGCTGCAAACTTTCGGCGAGAAGCAGGGCTGGCAGTACATGGACGACCTGCACCAGAACATCGGCCAATACGTTCACTCCGGCTCCAAGCCGTGCAAGCTGGCCGCTTCCGGGGAATTCCCGATTGGTATCTCGTTTGAATACCCGGCCGTGCAGTTGAAACGCCAGGGCGCGCCGCTGGACATCATCCTGCCCAAGGAAGGCCTGGGCTGGGACATTGAAGCCACCGCTGTGATGAAGGGCACCGCCCACGCCGACGCGGCCAAAAAGCTCGCCGACTTCTCCGCCAGCCCGGCGGCGATGGACCTGTACAAGGACAACTTTGCCGTGCTCGCCCAACCGGGCATCGCCAAACCGCAGACCGAATTGCCGGCGGACTACGAGCAGCGCCTGATCAAGAATGACTTTGCGTGGGCGTCGAAGAACCGCGACAGCATCCTCACCGAGTGGCGCAAGCGCTATGACGGCAAGTCGGAGAAGGTGGCGGGCCAGTAAGGTTTTCTTTAAGGCTGATGGCCTCATCGGGAGCAAGCCCCCTCCCACATTTGAATGTGTTCGCACAGCAACTGTGGCAGGGGGCTTGCTCCCGATAGCGGTCTCACATTCAGGGCATCACTCCATGACACAACACAGTGATCTGTTAATCGTCGGCGCCGGCATCCTCGGCCTGTCCCACGCCTACGCCGCCGCCAAGCGCGGCCTCAAGGTCAAGGTGTTCGAGCGCAGCGCCACGCCGTTGGGCGCCTCGGTGCGCAACTTCGGCCAGGCCCTGGTCACCGGGCAGCCGCCAGGCACGATGCTTGACCTGGCGCGCGAAAGCCGCGCCATCTGGGGCCACTGGGCCGAGGTTGCCGGGCTGCAACTCAAGCGCAATGGCGCGTACCTGTTCGCCCGCACCGAAGCCGAAGAGCACCTGCTCGAAGCCTTCTGCGCCGGGCGTGCCCGTGAATACGGCTACAACGTCGAGCTGTTGCAGGGCGCTGCGATGCGCGGCCTGTACGACGGCCAGTTCCGCCATCACCGCGCCGCGCTGCATGGCAAGGACGATCAGCAGCTATATTCGCGCGAAGCGATCCCGGCGCTGATCCACTACCTCCGCCAGGCGCTGAACGTGGAGTTTTATTTTTCCACGCTGGTGCGCGACGTCGAACCCGGCCAGTTGCACAGCACGGCGGGGAGTTTTCGCGGTGAGCAGATCATTGTCTGCTCCGGCCACGACTACCAGACCCTGTTGGCCGAGCCGATCGCCCAACTCAACCCGCATATCTGCCGCCTGCAAATGCTGCGCGCCCGGCCTGCGCGCAATCTGAACCTGCAACATGCCTTGCTCACGGGCCTCAGTTGTGTGCACTACGGCGCGTTTGCCGACTTGCCCGAAGCCGCGCCGGTGCAGGCGCAGATACTGCGCGAGGCGCCGCACCTGCATGAACACGGCATTCACCTGCTGATCAGCCCTACGCCCCATGGCGAACTGATCATCGGCGACTCCCACGACTACGGCAGCGATGCCTCGCCGTTCAATGCCGAGCAGGTCGACGACTGGCTGATCGAGCTGGCCGAGCAGACCCTGGGCTGCAAGGTCCAGGTGATCGAACGTTGGCAGGGCGTCTATGGCTCGCGGGGGCCGGGTCCGTTTTCATTCCTGCGCACGGCACCGGGCGTAAGCGCGGCATTGATGCACACCGGCGTGGGCATGAGCGTGGGCCCGGCGCTTGGCGAGCGCAATATCACCACGTTGTGGGGGGAGGCGTGATGGACCGGGAGCAGGCGATAGCCGAGGTATTCGGCCTGTACGAGCAGCACGGCACGGCGGATTACATCGGCGAGCCGGTGTCGCAGCTCGAGCACATGTCCCAGGCCGCGCAACTGGCGATGGCCGAGGGTTTTGACGATGAAGTGGTGCTGGCGGCGTTCTTCCACGATATCGGCCACTTGTGCGGGCAGGGCGGCGAGAACATGGGCGGTTATGGCGTGCTCAGCCATGAGCGACTGGGCGCGGACTACCTGCGCCGTGCCGGTTTCAGCGAACGCCTGGCCCGGCTGGTGGAATACCACGTGCAGGCCAAGCGTTACCTCACCTTCAGTCAGCCGGGTTATTACGCGCGGCTAAGCGAAGCCAGCCGGCGCACCCTGGCTTATCAGGGCGGCGTGATGAGCGCCGAAGAGGCGCTGGCCTTTGAACAGGACCCGCTCTGCGCGGTTAGCCTGCGCCTGCGTCATTGGGACGAGCAGGCTAAAGCCGTGCAGGTGCCGGTACTCGACCTCGACCTGCTCAAGGTCAAGGCACGGCAGGTGTTGGCGGGCTAGGGCTCGTCCAGTCGCCCTGCCAGGGCTTCGACCTGTTCGTGGCGTTCGGCCTGGCTCAGTCTTGCGCCGGGGTTGAGGGACGACCATTGCGGGTAGGCGCGGGCCTTGTGCAGTGCGTCCGGCAGCTTGCCTTCGCGCCAGGTTTTGTCCTGGGGCGTGTCGACCTTGATGCTGTGCATCGCCGCATGGCCGCGCAGGTTCAGGGCCTTGAGCAACTGGCGCTGGCGCAACGCGAGTAGACGCAGCACGCTGTCGTCGACGGTCAGTTCGCGCTGGCCCTTGATCTTGCCCAGCAGGCGGCTGCCGTAGCTGCGTGCGGTTTGCAGCGCGCCGCCGGCAATTGCGCCGGCAAGCGCGGCGGCGCCGAGGGTCAGGCCACCGACCAGTAAATCCACGCCAGCACCCGCTGCTGCGCCGGCAGCGATCCCGCCGCCGACGCGCACGCCCAATTGCTTGAGGGTTTGCGGGTTGAACAGGTCATCACCCCAGCGCCCGTCCAGCAGTGGCAGGTCGCTGGCGGCGGCGTCCTGGGGGCGGAAGCCGAACAGCTTGAGCAACGCCTCCACGCATTTTTGTTCGCGCTGGCGCACGGCTTTGCGCAGATCGCCGACGGCTTGCTGCTCATCTTCGGTCACCACGCTGCGTCGGCATGCGGCGCAATCAATCAACAGCTCGGCGATCAAGCGGGCGGCGCTTTGCTGGCGGGCCTGGCGTTGGGCGTCCTGGTCGAGAATCAAGCGTTCCAGTTGTGGTCGAGCGTTTTCCAGCAGCAGGGCCAGGCTTTCGTACAGGCGGCGTTCACCGTCTTCGGGCGGCGCCACGCTGTCGAAACGCACCAGCGCATGCAGGCCGAGGCGCGCCAGGGCTTCGCGCCAGTCGGGCTCGCGGTGCTCGCTGCTGCTGACAAAATTGAGCACCGGCAGCAACGGTTTGCCGCAACTGGCCAGCACCTGCAGCTCATCGCGGTACTTGGCCAGCACCGGCTCGCGGGCGTCAATCACATACAGGCCAGCGTCCGAGGCCAGCAGTTGGCGCAGCACCTTGGCCTCCTGTTCGAAACGCTGGCGCGCTTCGCTGCCGTCGAGGAAGCGGGCCAGATGCGCCGGGCCATCGAGGCGTTCGCCGGGGCGATCGAGGCGTTCCAGATAGTCGAGCAGGGCGATGGCATCTTCCAGGCCAGGCGTGTCGTACAGCTCCAGCAAGGCTTCGCCATCCACCGACAGGCGCGCGCCTTCCACATGCCGCGTGGTGCTGGGGCGATGGGAGACCTCGCCGAACCCCACGTCACGGGTGAGGGTGCGCAGCAGCGAGGTCTTGCCCACGTTGGTGTGGCCGACCACGGCGAGTGTCAGCGGTTTAGTCATGACCGGTCTCCAGCCAGTTCAGTGGCGCGCTGTCGGCGAAGGGCAGTTCCAGCTGTTGCAGCGCGCTGTGCCAATCGCCCAGGCGCTCGGCGTCCAACGCCTGGCCGGGCGGCGCTTGCAGCAGCCACACGCGGGTGGCGGTGGCACTGCGCGCCAGTTCAGCGATCAGCGCCAGGCTACCGCGATCCGGCGAGCGGCGCGGGTCGCAGGCGATGGCCAGGCGTGCGGGCGGAAAGCGCGTGAGTTGTTCCAACAGCGTGTTGCGCGATTCGCGGCTGTCGAGGATGCCAGCGTGCTTTACGTTGGCGGGCAGTTTCGGCGGCCAGCTGCGCTGATCGTCCAGTTCGATGGCCACCAGCAGCGCGCCGTCGCTCGCCAGGTCGCTGATGCCGCCGGTGATGTGATGCAGCTGTTGCGGCGCGGCATCGTTGACCCCAAGGCGCTCGCTGCTCGGCATCAGCCGCTCGCGCAGTTGACTGTAGCCGGGCAGGTTGAGGTCCAGGCTCAGGGCGGCGCGCCCGTGTTTCCAGCGCCACAGGCACAGCAAAGCGAGGACCAGTCTTGGCAGCACGCCGTACACCAGCAACACACCGACCAGCCAGGCAGCCCAGGCCTGGCGGGCGCTTTCGATATTCAGCGCGGCGTCGCCGCTGGCGCGGATCATCTCGACGTTCGGTACGTTGAAACCGAGCGCGGCGGGCGCGGCGCCAAGGGCCTGGGTCACGGCGACAAAGCTGTCGGCACTGAGGATGGTGGTTTCCCACACGAAGCCGTAGCGGCGAGTGGCGAGCAGTGTCAGCACAATCACCAGGGCGCTGAGCAGGGCCAGCAGCCACAGGCTGTTGACCAGCACGCCGACTGCCCAGCGATTGAGTTTGCGGCGTTGCAACAGCAGCAACAAGGCGGGCGCCAGTTGGGCGGCCCTGGCATCGCGTGCAAGTTTTTCGCTGAGCCACAGCCACAGGCGCCCGAGGCTGGCGCTGTGTTCGCCGGCAAACAAAAGGCCCAGTGCCCAGCTCATCAACAGGATCAGGTTCAAGCCGAGCAGGCTGCCCAGGGCCCAAAACACATTCACGGGTACAAGGCCGTTACCCAGCGCTGCAAACCCCAGGCCGGCGCCGCTGATCACGGCCACGATGGCCAGCAACACCAGCGCCAGACGCGCGCCTTGCAGCCAGCGGGTGAGGGCGGCGCTCAGCCCGTCGCGCTCGGCCAGGTGCAGGGCGCGGTGCACAATACGTGTCGGCAGGTCGCCACCGGCCGCGCGGGCCAGGCGGTTGGCTTCGAGGTCTTCCAGGGGGCCGGCGTGTTCTTCGCGCAGGCGCACGGCTTCCGTCAGCCAAAGTTTTTGCAGGGGGGGCAGTGCTGTCACGCGCGGTCCTGTTGAACAAGTGAGCCTGGAGCATAACCGCAGTCTGGCGGGTCTGGTATTCTCGTCGCCATGAAAAAAACTCTCCCTTTAAGCCTGATCGCAGCCCTCGGTGAAAACCGCGTGATCGGCGTCGACAACAGCATGCCCTGGCATTTGCCGGGGGATTTCAAATATTTCAAGGCCACCACGCTGGGCAAGCCGATCATCATGGGGCGCAAGACCTGGGATTCCCTGGGCCGACCGTTGCCGGGGCGCTTGAACCTGGTGGTCAGCCGTCAGACCGACTTGGCGCTCGAAGGTGCGCAAGTTTTTCCGTCGCTGGAAGCGGCGGTGCAGTGCGCTGAACAATGGGCGCTGGCGCAAGGTGTGGACGAGCTGATGCTGATCGGCGGCGCGCAATTGTATGCGCAGGGGCTGGAACAGGCGGATCGGCTTTATCTGACGCGAGTGGCGCTGAGCCCTGAGGGGGATGCGTGGTTTCCCGAGTTTGATCGCAGCCAGTGGACGCTGGTGTCGACTGTCGAGAATGCGGCCGAGGGGGAAAAGCCGGCGTACAACTTCGAAGTGTGGGAAAAAGCCTGACCTGGGGGCGATAAGCCTGACTTGCAAAAAAAGGCTTCTTGCGCCACCGTAATGACTAATGTCTTTACAGTGAGGGCTGCCTGATGGCCTCTATCAACGTACGTATCGATGACGAACTGAAGGCGCGTGCTTATCACGAGCTGGAAAAGCTCGGCGTCACCCCATCGGAATTAATCCGTCAAGCCTTGCAGTACGTAGCAGAGCGAGGCCAATTACCGTTCAAACCAGTCCTTATGACTGAAGAGGATGAAGCATTATTGGCAACCGTTCGGGAGCGGCTGGCAGTACCGCAGCGAGTAAAGGTTTCGTTGGATGACCTATGAACTCGAGTTTGATGCACGCGCTTTGAAGGAGTGGCACAAACTGGGCGATACCGTTCGTCAACAGTTTAAAAAGAAGTTGGTTGAAATATTGATCAATCCACGCATTGAGGCCAGCCGTCTGCATGGTTTGCCCGATTGCTACAAAATCAAGCTCCGCAGCAGCGGCTATCGATTGGTCTATCAAGTGATAGATCGGGAGATCACGGTGTTCGTGGTGGCTGTAGATAGGCGTGAGCGTGATGAGGTTTACCGAAAAGCGGCTGATCGTTTGAGCTAGCAGGGAGTGAACTCCCTGCCAGCTTATTTCGTCAGGCCTGCGCTAACTCCGCATGCTCATCGGCCTCCAGCAAGGCCTTATCCGTCTGCCCCATGATCTGGCTGGTAATCGCGCCGGCCGTCATTGAGCCGTTCACGTTCAGCGCCGTGCGGCCCATGTCGATCAGCGGTTCCACGGAAATCAGCAGCGCCACCAGTGACACCGGCAAGCCCATCGCCGGCAATACGATCAACGCGGCAAAGGTCGCGCCGCCGCCCACGCCAGCCACACCGGCCGAACTCAAGGTCACAATCGCCACCAGGGTTGCGATCCACAGCGGGTCCAGCGGGTTGATGCCCACGGTTGGCGCAACCATTACCGCCAGCATCGCCGGGTAGAGACCGGCGCAGCCGTTCTGGCCGATGGTCGCGCCGAACGAGGCGGCGAAGCCGGCGATGGATTGCGGGATGCCCAGGCGACGGGTCTGCGCTTCAATGCTCAGCGGAATCGCCGCCGCGCTGGAGCGGCTGGTGAAGGCAAAGGTCAGCACCGGCCACACCTTGCGGAAAAACCGCAGCGGGTTGACCCCGGCCAGCGACAGCAGCACGCCGTGCACCACAAACATCAGGCCCAGGGCCAGGTACGACACCACGACGAAGCTGCCGAGCTTGATGATGTCCTGCAGGTTGGAGCCGGCGACCACCTTGGTCATCAGCGCCAATACACCATACGGCGTCAGTTTCATCACCAGGCGCACCAGGCGCATCACCCAGGCTTGCAGGGTGTCGATGGCGTTGACGACCTTGCGGCCTTTTTCCACGTCGTCCTTGAGCAGTTGCAGCGCGGCAACCCCGAGGAACGCGGCGAAGATCACCACACTGATGATCGACGTTGGCTTGGCCCGGGCCAGGTCGGCGAACGGGTTGGCCGGCACGAACGACAACAGCAATTGCGGGATATTCAGGTCGGCGACCTTGCCCGCGTAATCGCTCTGGATCACTTGCAGGCGCGCCATTTCCTGGGTGCCGGCCACCAGCCCTTGGGCGGTGAGGCCGAACAGGTTGGTCAGGCCGATGCCGATCAATGCCGCAATTGCCGTGGTGAACAGCAGCGTACCGATGGTCAGGAAGCTGATCTTGCCCAGGGACGAAGCGTTATGCAGGCGCGCCACGGCACTGAGGATCGAGGCGAACACCAGCGGGATCACGATCATTTGCAGCAGTTGCACGTAGCCGTTGCCGACCAGGTCGAACCAGCCGATCGAGGCCTTGAGCACAGGGTGCCCGGCGCCGTAGATGGCGTGCAATACCACACCGAACGCAACGCCGAGCGCCAAGGCAAACAGCACCTTTTTCGCCAGGCTCCAGTTCGTGCGACGGGTTTGTGCCAGGCCCAGCAGCAGGGCCACGAACACCAGCAAGTTGAGGATCAGGGGCAGATTCATTGAAGCTCCAATGAGAAGGCAGCCAATCGCGAGAGCCTGCGATTGCGAACCGGGAAGGCTAACACCTTGAAATATATTGATTTAATACCGATATGGAATGGTGACTGTCGTTTTTGGAATAAGCATGTGACGTTCAGGCGTATGTGTCTGCCGCAATCACGATGTGCACGGTCGTGCACGACATGGGAACTGTCACAGGGATTTGTTAGGGTCGGTGTCTTTCACTCAGGGAACCAACGCCTATGAAGCTCGCGCCGAAACTTCTTGCCGCCGCACTTTGCCTCGGTCTCGCCAGTCAGGCGTTCGCCGCCACCGAGTTGAAACACTGGCCTGCGCCGGCCGCCAAGCAATTGAATGAAATGATCGCGGCCAACGCCAACAAGGGTAACTACGCGGTCTTCGACATGGACAACACCAGCTACCGCTACGACCTCGAAGAGTCCCTGCTGCCCTACATGGAAAACAAGGGGCTGATTACGCGTGACAGTCTCGACCCCTCGCTCAAGCTGATGCCGTTCAAAGACACCGCCGAGCACAAGGAAAGCCTGTTCAGTTACTACTATCGTCTGTGCGAAGTGGACGACATGGTCTGCTACCCGTGGGTGGCCCAGGTGTTCTCCGGCTTCACCCTCAAGGAGCTGAAGGTGCAGGTGGATGAGCTGATGGCGTCCGGCAAACCGGTGCCGGTCAGCTATTTCGAAGGCGACGTGGTGAAGAAATCCGAGGTGCAGCCGCCGAAGGTCTTCACCGGCCAGGCCGAGCTGTACAACAAGCTGATGGAAAACGGCATCGAGGTGTACGTGATGACTGCCGCGTCCGAGGAGCTGGTGCGCATGGTCGCGGCCGATCCGAAGTACGGCTACAACGTCAAACCCGAAAACGTCATCGGCGTGAGCACCCTGCTCAAGGACCGCAAGACCGGCGAGCTGACCACCGCACGTAAACAGATCGCCGCCGGCAAGTATGACGAGAAGGCCAACCTTGGCCTGCAACTCACCCCTTACCTGTGGACCCCGGCGACCTGGATGGCCGGCAAGCACGCGGCGATCCTCACCTACATCGACGAATGGAAAAAACCGGTGATCGTCGGCGGCGACACACCGACCAGCGATGGCTACATGCTGTTTCACGACGTGGACGTGGCCAAGGGCGGCATCCACCTGTGGATCAACCGCAAGGACAAATACATGACCCAACTGAACGGCATGATGGCCAAGCACGCAGCGGCGCAGGCCAAGGAAGGGTTGCCGGTGACGGCAGACAAGAACTGGGTGATCGTCAAGCCTGACGAGATTCAGTAACTCCGGGTGTACACAGGCAACTGTGGGAGGGAGCAAGCCCCCTCCCACATGTTTGATCCTCATTGCCCGGGGACTTTCTCCAGGCAAAAAAATGCCCCGCAGCTGGCGGGGCATTTTTTTGGGCGAGCTTACAGGCCGTCGAGCATCGCCTTGTTACGCACCGCGCCCTTGTCGGCACTGGTGGCCAACAGCGCGTAAGCCTTCAAGGCGGTGGTGACTTTGCGCGGACGCTTCTCCACCGGCTTCCAACCCTTCTTGTCCTGCTCGACCCGGCGTGCCGCCAGTTCTTCATCGCTGACCAACAGGTTGATCGAGCGGTTCGGAATGTCGATCAGCACCTTGTCGCCATCCTGCACCAGGCCAATCGCGCCGCCGGCAGCAGCTTCCGGTGAAGCGTGGCCGATGGACAGGCCCGAGGTGCCGCCGGAGAAACGGCCGTCGGTGAGCAGGGCGCAGGCTTTGCCCAGGCCCTTTGATTTCAGATAGGACGTGGGGTAGAGCATCTCCTGCATGCCTGGGCCGCCTTTCGGGCCTTCGTAGCGGATGATCACGATATCGCCTTCCTTCACTTCGTCAGCGAGGATGCCACGTACCGAGCTGTCCTGGCTTTCGTAGATCCTGGCGCGACCTTCGAACACATGGATCGACTCATCCACGCCGGCGGTTTTCACCACGCATCCGTCGACGGCGATGTTGCCGTACAGCACGGCCAGGCCGCCTTCCTGGGAATAGGCGTGCTCGACGCTGCGAATGCAGCCGTTTTCACGGTCGTCGTCCAGGGTGTCCCAACGGGTCGACTGGCTGAACGCGGTCTGCGTGGGGATACCCGCCGGGCCGGCCTTGAAGAAGTGATGCACCGCTTCGTCGTCCGTCTGGGTGATGTCCCATTTGGCGATGCCTTCGGCCAGGGATTTGCTGTGCACGGTCGGCAGGTCGGTGTGCAGCAGGCCGCCACGGGCCAGGGAGCCGAGGATCGAAAAGATCCCGCCGGCGCGGTGCACGTCTTCCATGTGGTACTTCTGGATGTTCGGCGCGACCTTGCACAACTGCGGCACGTGGCGGGACAGACGGTCGATGTCGCGCAGGTCGAAATCGATCTCGGCCTCTTGAGCGGCGGCCAGCAAGTGCAGGATGGTGTTGGTGGAACCGCCCATGGCGATATCCAGGGTCATGGCGTTTTCGAACGCCTTGAAGTTGGCGATGTTGCGCGGCAATACCGACTCATCGTTCTCGGTGTAGTAACGCTTGCACAGCTCGACGATGGTACGGCCGGCCTGCAGGAACAACTGCTCGCGGTCGCTGTGGGTGGCCAGTGTCGAACCGTTGCCCGGCAAGGCCAGGCCCAGGGCTTCGACCAGACAGTTCATCGAGTTGGCGGTGAACATGCCAGAGCACGAACCGCAAGTCGGGCAGGCACTGCGTTCGTATTCCGCGACCTTCTCGTCAGAGGCGCTGGAATCGGCGGCGATGACCATGGCGTCCACCAGGTCGAGGCCGTGGGAGGCGAGTTTGGTCTTGCCGGCTTCCATCGGGCCGCCGGACACAAAGATCACCGGAATGTTGAGGCGCAGGGCGGCCATCAGCATGCCAGGGGTGATCTTGTCGCAGTTGGAGATGCACACGATGGCGTCTGCGCAGTGGGCGTTGACCATGTATTCGACGGAGTCGGCGATGATCTCGCGGCTCGGCAGCGAATAGAGCATGCCGTCATGGCCCATGGCGATGCCGTCGTCCACGGCGATGGTGTTGAATTCTTTCGCTACACCGCCGGCGCGTTCGATTTCGCGGGCGACCAATTGGCCCAGGTCCTTGAGGTGCACGTGGCCGGGCACGAACTGGGTAAAGGAGTTGGCAATCGCGATGATCGGCTTCTTGAAGTCGTCATCCTTCATCCCCGTGGCACGCCACAGTGCGCGCGCGCCGGCCATGTTGCGGCCATGGGTGGATGTTTTCGAGCGGTAATCTGGCATGGAGCACTCCGGGCGGCTAATCAGGTTCTTGAGGGGAGTGAGCTTCTATGGACGTCTGACACACTCAGAAAATGGCTGTGTGCGCAAAAGTTGCCTCTCGCGTTGCGGGATCGCCGCAGGCTGGGCCTTGAGCTCATAAACCCGCCGGGGGATGACTGGCGATGAATAGCGCCGATTCTACACCGCTGGGGGTTTGAGGGAATGGCCCGGATGTGAAGATAGCGGCTACAGGACGTGCGGACGATCACGGATCAGCGCGTTCAAGCCGAGCCCGACGGCGCTGAGGATTAAGAAGCAGAGGGCGAGGGCCGTGGTCAGGTTGGCGCTGGCCAGGTTGACCACCAGGCTGATCAGGCCGCCGCACATGAAAATCAGCAGGCTGCCGGCGGAGGTCGCTGTGCCGGCGAGCTGCGGGTAGAGCGTCATGGCCCTGGAGTTGGCGATGGGGCGACAAATGGTAGTGCCGGCGGTGCAGATCAGCATGGGGATTAAAACGGCGGCGGCAGACAGGCCCCATTGCCAGGCCAGCCAGAGCATGACCAGTCCCGAAAAAGCGATCAGCAACAGGCCTGCGGTGATCTGCCTGTCGCCGGTCATCCTGCGGTGCAGGATGCTGGCCATGACGCCGCCCAATACGTAAGCCGCGCCGTACAGCAGTAGTGCCCAGGCGAACTGATAGGCCGAGAGGTTCAGGCGCTCCATGAAGATCACGGGTGACATGACGATAAACGAGAAATGGCAGGCAAAAGCCAGGGCGGAAATCAGCCAATAGCCGACGAAACGAAAGTCGGAAAACAGCAGCCAATAGCCGCTGAAAAACTGCCGCAATGAAGGGCGATGAGTGCTGCGCGAGTCGTGCATCAGGCGTGCAGACCAGAGCCATACCGCAGTGGCGAGCATGATGAAGACATAAAAACTCGCCTCCCAGCCGCCGTAAAGTTGTAGCCAGGTGCCCATCAGCGGCGAGCTGGAGATGAAAATCCCGCCGGCGGTGGTCATCCATATTCGAATTCGCTCCAGCTCCCGGCCCGCAAACACGTCCTGGATCAGCGCCTGCGACAAGGCGAACGCCCCGCATCCCACCGCTTGAAGCACGCGAAAGCCGACAAACCAGCCGAACGTCGGGGCCAGCAAGCAACCCACTGCGCCGGCTGCTGACACAGCGATGCCGATCAACAACAGTTTTTTGCGACCGAACATGTCGGACAACGGCCCGATCAACAGCAGCGAAACGGCCAGGCCCAGGGCGAAAATGCTCACTGATTGAGCAACCTCGGAAGGTGTTGTGTGAAATTGACTGGACAGCGCGGGGAAGGAGGGGAGTACCACGTCGAGTGGGAAGACCGCGAGCAGTGTCATGGTCATCAGTAGCGTGACGAAGGATGTTTTTTGCGTAGTTGATGCGAGTGCAGACATGGGGGTTTTCCGGTTTAAAACCAGAGACCGATAGTAGTCTGCGAAAAATCGAATTCAATCAAAACCGGGTGGGAAGCTTCCCTGATTCGCGTAGTGCGCAGCCGTAAGAAAAATCTTCATGGCGCCACATAAGCAGATGTGGGAGCGGTTTGCTCCCACATTTGATCTGCGTTCTATCAGCTGTTAGGCAGCAACCGGCACGTAATGCTCTTGATATACCGCGTCTCGACAATCGCCGGGTGCACCGGGTGGTCCGGGCCCTGGCCGCCGCGTTCGAGCATCTGGATGTTGCGGTCCAGGTGGCGGGCGCTGGTGAGCAGGATGTTTTGCAGGTCGTCTTCCGGCAGGTGCATGGAGCACGAGGCGCTGACGAGGATGCCGTCCTTGCTGAGCAGGCGCATGGCTTGCTCGTTCAGGCGGCGGTAGGCGCCTTCGCCGTTTTTCATGTCTTTTTTGCGTTTGATGAAGGCCGGTGGGTCGGCGACGATTACGTCGAAGCGTTCTTCGCTGGCTTTGAGTTCTTTCAACGCCTCAAAGACGTCGCCTTCGATGCAGGTCATCTTCTCGGCAACGCCGTTCAGCGCAGCGTTGCGCTCCACGCCGTCGAGGGCGAAAGACGAAGCGTCGACGCAGAACACTTCGCTGGCGCCGAACGCGGCCGCTTGCACGCCCCAGCCGCCGATGTAGCTGTACAGGTCGAGCACGCGTTTGCCCTTGGCATACGGGGCCAGGCGCGCGCGGTTCATGCGGTGGTCGTAGAACCAGCCGGTCTTCTGGCCCTGGATTACCGGGGCTTCGAATTTCACGCCGTTTTCTTCCAGCGCCACCCACTCCGGCACCAGGCCGAACACGGTTTCGACGTAGCGGTTAAGGCCTTCGGCGTCGCGCGCGGCGGAGTCGTTCTTGAACAGGATGCCGCTGGGCTTGAGCACTTGGGTCAGCGCGGCAATTACGTCTTCTTTGTGGGCTTCCATGGTCGCTGACGCGATCTGCACCACCAGAATGTCGCCGAAACGGTCGACCACCAAACCTGGCAGCAGGTCGGAATCGCCGTAGACCAGGCGGTAAAACGGCTTGTCGAACAGGCGATCACGCAGGGACAGGGCGACGTTGATGCGGTGCACCAGCAGGGATTTGTCCAAAGGCAACTTGATGTCACGGGACAGCAGGCGGGCGCAGATCAGGTTGTTGGGGCTCATGGCCACGATGCCCAGGGTCTTGCCGCCGGCCGCTTCGAGGATGGCCTGGTCGCCTGCCTGGAAGCCGTTGAGTGGGGTGGCGGCCACGTCGATTTCGTTGCTGTAGACCCACAGGTGGCCGTTGCGCAAACGACGATCGGCGTTGGCTTTGAGACGCAGGCTTGGCAGGGACATGACGTCGCTCCGGAAAAAAGAGCGGGAGTATACCGTGTTGTGTAGGAACTCGCCCCGCCGCCGGATATGTGGGAGCGGTTTCAGTTCGGTATTTGGGTGTCGGCGAAGTCTTCATAAAGGTTAGAATCGCCGCCTAGCCCAGAGTATGTACTTATGTCCCAAGAGCTTTCCGCCGAGCAGATCCAGCAGGCCCTGCAAGGTATCAGCGTACCGCCCCAACCGCAGATCATGGTGGATTTGCAGATGGAGCAGTACATGCCCGATCCGGACCTGGGCGTCATCGCCCGGTTGATCGCCCAGGACCCTGGCCTGTCCGGCGCGTTGCTGAAAATCGTCAACTCGCCGTATTACGGCCTGAGCAACAAGATCGCCTCGATCCAGCGCGCGGTGAACCTGCTGGGCAGCCGCTCGATCATCAACCTGATCAATGCGCAGTCGATCAAGGGCGAGATGAGCGATGACACCATCGTCACCCTCAATCGCTTCTGGGACACCGCCCAGGACGTGGCCATGACCTGCCTCACCCTGGCCAAGCGCACCGGCTCGCAGACCGTCGATGAAGCCTACGCCCTGGGCTTGTTTCACGATTGCGGCGTGCCGCTGATGCTCAAGCGCTTCCCCGACTACATGACGGTGCTCGAGCAGGCCTACGCCAATGCCGGCCCCGACTGTCGGGTGGTCGACACCGAGAACAACGCGTTCAACACCAACCATGCGGTGGTCGGCTACTACACCGCCAAGTCCTGGCGCTTGCCGGAGCATGTGACCGACGCTATCGCCAATCACCATAACGCCCTGGCGATTTTCAGCGATGAGTCGTCGCGCACTCCGCAGCTTAAAAACCTGCTGGCGATCCTGAAGATGGCCGAGCACATCTGTTCCTCTCACCGCGTGCTGGGCGGTCAGGCAGAAGACCATGAGTGGAATGCCATCGGTCACCTGGTGCTCGATTACGTCGGCCTGTCGGACTACGACTTTGAAAGCATGAAGTTGTCGATCCGCGAGCTGGGCGCGAACTGACCCGTCAGCCAAGAGGTACACATGCCCGAGTTACCCGAAGTCGAAACCACCCGTCGCGGGATTGCGCCGCACCTGGAAGGCCAGCGCGTCAGTCGCGTGGTGGTGCGCGAACGGCGCCTGCGCTGGCCGATCCCGGAGGACCTGGATGTGCGCCTGTCCGGGCAGCGCATCGTGGGGGTGGAGCGGCGGGCCAAGTACCTGTTGATCAATGCCGAAGTGGGCACGCTGATCAGCCATCTGGGCATGTCGGGCAACCTGCGCATGGTTGAAATCGGGCTGCCGGCGGCCAAGCATGAGCATGTGGATATCGAGCTGGAATCGGGCCTGGCGCTGCGCTACACCGACCCGCGCCGTTTCGGCGCCATGCTCTGGAGCCAGGACCCGCACAACCACGCGTTGCTGCTGAGCCTGGGGCCGGAGCCGTTGACCGACCTGTTTGACGGCGAGCGGCTGTTCCAGATGTCCCGTGGGCGGTCGATGGCGATCAAACCGTTCATCATGGACAACGCGGTGGTGGTGGGCGTGGGCAATATCTATGCGACCGAAGCGCTGTTTGCGGCCGGGATCGAGCCGCGTCGGGCGGTGGGCGGTATTTCGCGGGCGCGTTATTTGAAGCTGGCGATCGAGATCAAGCGGGTGCTGGCGGCTGCCATCGAGCGCGGCGGCACCACGTTGCGCGACTTTATTGGCGGTGACGGGCAGCCGGGGTATTTCCAGCAGGAGCTGTTCGCCTACGGCCGGGGCGGCGAGGCGTGCAAGGTGTGCGGGACCGAGTTGCGCAATGTGCTGCTGGGGCAGCGGGCGAGTGTGTTTTGCCCCAGGTGTCAGCGCTGATTGCCGGGTGATGGCTGAGATTGCCATCGGGAGCAAGCCCCCTCCCACATTGGGTCGCCTTCAACTCGGTCCAGTGTGGGAGGCGGCTTGCTCCCGATGAGGCCCAGCAGGGCAACCCAACTGTTCAGGCCTTGCCGGTAATCAACCGGTACTTCTCCATCAACTGCTCTTCAGTTTCAGGGTGGGCCTCATCCAGCGGAATGCAATCCACCGGGCACACCTGCTGGCACTGCGGCTCGTCGTAGTGGCCGACGCACTGGGTGCACAGGTTGGGGTCGATCACGTAGATCTCTTCGCCCTGGGAAATCGCAGCGTTCGGGCACTCGGGTTCGCAGACGTCGCAATTGATGCAATCGTCGGTGATGATCAGGGACATGGAAACTCCTGCCAGGGCTGTCAGCCAAGGCAACTGAAAACGACTAATGCGCGCAATTGTGCCGCATTGGCGCCCGCAGTGCGAGCGCACATGACCTGCGGCAATAGGCGAGAGACGCCTGGCAGCCCCTACTTCTTGAAGCGCAGTGTCAGCGCATCCGCCACGGCGGGGTGAACGAACTTGGTGATATCTCCGCCCAGCGCGGCGATTTCCCGCACCAGCGTCGACGAAATGAACGAGTAACGCTCCGAAGGCGTGAGGAACAGGCTCTCGACGTCCGGTGCCAGTTGGCGGTTCATGTTGGCCAGCTGGAATTCGTATTCGAAATCCGACACCGCGCGCAGGCCTCGCAGGAACACATTGGCGTTCTGCTCCTTGGCGAAATGCGCCAGTAACGTCGAAAAGCCCACCACTTCGACGTTGGGCAGGTGCCGGGTGACCTCACGCGCCAGTTCCACGCGCTGCTCCAGGGGAAACAGCGGGTTTTTCTTGGGGCTGGCAGCGACCGCGATGATCACATGGTCGAACAGGCGAGAGGCGCGCTCGACCAGATCGCCATGGCCTTTGGTAATCGGGTCGAAGGTTCCTGGATACAACACTCGGTTCATCGCGTCGTCCTGGCGGAGTCCGTTGGGGAACCGGATGGTATCGCAGCCATCCCGGTCGGGAAAGTCAACTTATGTAGATACATACCGCTGATCGGCGGTATTTTCATGCCGTTTTCAGACGTTCGGCCAACGCCGTCGCCAGTTTGGCGCTCAAGCCGTACACCGATAATTGCGGGTTGGCGCCAATGCTGGTGGGGAACAGCGAGCCATCGTGGATCGACAGATTGCGCAACTGGTGATGGCGTCCGAGGCTGTCGGCCACCGCGTTTTTCGGGTCTTCGCCCATGGCACACCCGCCCATCACATGGGCGCTGCCCAGGGTTGTCCGGTGCAGTTCCAGGCTCAGTTCGTCAATCATGCGGCGGGCGTCGGCCAGGCTGTTCACGTAGCGCGCGTCATGGTGCAGCGGCTTGACCGACCTGGCGCCCGCCGCGAACTGAATCTCGGCCATGCTGTGAAACGCGCGGCGCAGGCCGTCCCAGGCGTAGGGCGAGACCTGATAGTCGAGCACCGGCGTGCCATCACCGCGTAAACCGACGGTGCCTCCCGGGCTGTCGGGGTGAAACCCGTCGCGCAACAGCGCAAGCATGGCGTGGGTGTTGGGTAACTGGCCCATGTCCAGCGCGTTCGCGCTGCCGTAGCCGCCAAACAGTGTGCTGGCCAATCCGGGGTGCAGGGGTGGCGCTTCCAGTTTGTAGGACATTTTGCCGGTAACGCCATCCTGCCATTGGAAATGGTCGGAATAAATCGACTGCGGCGCGCCGTAGAACGGGTTGATCACCTCATCAAATAGCCCCGCAGAGAAGTTCACCAGGTGCAGAAAGGTGCGCTTGCCGAGCCGCGAATGCGGGTCCGGCGCGTTGGAGCGCATCAGCAGCGCCGGGCTGTTGATGCCGCCGCCCGACAGCACGTAATGCCTGGCTTTCACCGTGATCCTGCGCCCGGTCGGCGCCACGCAACGCTCGTCCATGGCCACGCATTCCAGGCTGCTGATGGCATCGCCGCTGTAGTTGAACTGCTCGGCGCGAGCGAGGTAGAGCAGCTCGCCGCCTTGCTCCAGGGTGGAGGGAATGGTGGTCACCAGCATCGACTGCTTGGCATTCACCGGGCAGCCCATGCCGCAGTAGCCCAGGTTGAAACAACCACGCACGTTGCGCGGGATCACGTGCCAGCTGTAGCCGAGTTTTTCACAGCCCTTGCGGATCACATCGTTGTTGGCGTTCGGCGGCAGTGCCCAGGGCGCAATGCCCAGGCGCTGCTCCATTTTTTCGAACCAGGGCGCCATCTCGCTGCTGCTGTGGCCCGTCACCGAGTATTCGCTGGCCCAGTGGGCGAGGGTGGCGTCCGGCGTGCGAAAGCTGGAGGTCCAATTGATCAGCGTGGTCCCGCCCACGGCCCGGCCTTGCAGGATGGTGATGGCGCCGTCCTTGCTCATGCGTCCGATGCCCTCCTGATACAGGTTGGCGTAGGCCTCGTCCTCCAGCAGCTTGAAGTCGCTGCTGGTCTTGAGTGGGCCTTCCTCGATCAGCAGCACCTTGTAGCCTGCGGCGCTGAGGATCTCGGCGGTGGTGCCGCCACCGGCGCCGCTGCCGATGATCGCGACGTCGGCTTCCAGGCTCAGGTCGCGGTCGAGGGCGGCGCCGTTGTGGGTTTTCCAGCCACGGGCCAGGCCGTCGCGGAACAGATCGGGTACGGGCATAGGTGGGCACTCTTGTTTTTGTTGTGCGAAATTGCGGTCACTGTCAGAGGTGAGGCGGGCCGGGGTAGCCGCAATGGGCCCAGGACGCCGGCCGGAAATACCAGGCCATGATCACCAGCTTGAGCAACGAGCCCTGGCCCATGCGCAGCAGGTTGAGGTAGCTGTTCTCCCAGCGCAGCAGGAAGTGACGGATCTGCTCGCTGCTGGCGTTTTCCCAACTGCCCCAGATGCCGGTCAGCGGGCCGCGGGTAATGCCCATGGCGAGGACGTCGAACAACTGCTGGGTGAGCTTGAACATCTCCGGCGACAGGTATTGCAGGCTGTAATCGAGCTTTTTGAGCGCGTCTTCAATCCCGGCGGCGACCTCCTGAACGCTGGCAACACCGTCGAGCAACACCGGCATCACCGCCCGCAAAAATGGCAGGTCGCTGCTGCGCAGCATCGCAAAGCCGCTGGCCGGGGTGCTGGCGGAGCAGCCGCTGAGGCTGGCGCCTAGCCCTGCGGTAGCCAGGAAAGCACTGGCGCACAGGCCGATTTTCAGGATGCCACGCCGTGACAGCGCGGGGGAATCAGTCAGGCTGGGGTTCATTGTTATTGTTGTCCCGTGGGTGGCGGAATCAGCGAACAAACAGCTTCTGAATCAGCTTCTGGATCGATTTGCCGTAGGGCGGGTAGATCAGCTTCGCCGCGTTCAGGCGTTGCTTGACCAACACACCCTTGGCTTTGCTGAAGGTGAGAAAGCCTTCGTGGCCGTGGTAGTGGCCCATGCCCGATGGGCCGATGCCGCCAAACGGCAGGTCGTCCTGGGCCACGTGCAGCAGGGTGTCGTTCAGGCAGACGCCGCCCGAATGGGTTTCGTGCAGCACTCGGTCTTGTTCGCGCTTGTTGTAGCCGAAGTAATACAGCGCCAGCGGGCGAGGGCGTTGGTTGATGTAGGCAAAGGCCTGGTCGATGTCGCGATAGGGCACGACGGGCAATACCGGGCCGAAGATTTCGTCCTGCATCACCGTCATGTCGTCGCTGACATTCAGCAGCAGGCTGTGGGCCATGCGCCGTGCCTGGCTCTGGTCATACAGCGGGACCAGCGTGGCGCCCTTGTCGGTGGCGTCCTTTACATAGGCAGTGAGCCGCGCCAACTGTCGTTCGTTGATGATCGCGGTGTAGTCCGGGTTGTCGACCAGCGTCGGATAGAACCCGCGAACCGCCTTGCGGTAGGCCTCCACGAAAGCGTCCACGCGGTGTTCCGGCACCAGCACGTAGTCCGGCGCCACACAGGTTTGTCCGGCATTCAAGGCTTTGCCGAAAGCGATGCGCTCGGCGGCATCCTTGAGCGGCACATCGGCGGAGACAATCGCCGGCGACTTGCCGCCCAGCTCCAGCGTGACTGGCGTGAGGTGCTCGGCGGCCGCGCGCATCACATGCTTGCCAATGCTGGTGGCGCCGGTGAACAGCAGGTGGTCGAAGCGCAGCCTGGAAAACGCCACGCCCACATCGGCTTCGCCCAGCACCACGCACACCAGGTCTTCGGGGAAGATCTTCGCCAGCAGCGTTTTGAGCAGCTCGCCGGTGGCGGGGGTGGACTCGCTGAGCTTCAACATCACCCGATTACCGGCCGCCAGCGCTCCGACCAGCGGGCCGATGGCCAGGTACAGCGGGTAATTCCAGGGCACGATCACCCCGACCACGCCGAGCGGTTGGTAGATGACTTTGGCTGACGCGGGCTGGAAGGCAATGCCTACGGCGCGGCGCGACGGTTTCATCCAGCCCTTGAGGTGTTTGCTGGCGTAGTGGATGCCATGCAGGCTGGGCATCAGCTCGGCGAACAGGGTTTCGTCTGCGCTGCGGTGGCTGAAATCCTCGCTGATCGCGCGGATCAACGCCTGGCGTTCATCGCTGAGCAATTCGCGCAAGGCCTTGAGCCATTGCTGGCGCTGCGCAGCAGGCGGCATCGGGTTGGCGGCGTAGGCGCGGCGCTGGGCGTCGAACAGCGGCTGAAGCTGGTCCAGCGCCTGGGAGTCCTGCAGGTAGGCAACAGTGGCAGACATGGTGCAGCCCCGATTGTTATTGGTCTGCCTGGATTTTTAGAGTCATTGCTCTAAATTGTCAAATAACATTGCAGCCCTATGCGGATTTATCCCGGCACGGTTAGGCCGTAAGATGCCCCATTCCGTGTATGGAAGCTGATCCCCCATGGCACCACGAGTAAAGACCAGCGAACGCATTGTGCACACCAGCCTGGAGCTTTTTAATCAGCAGGGCGAGCGCAGTGTCAGCACCAACCACATCGCCGCCCATATGGAAATTTCGCCGGGCAACCTGTACTACCACTTCCCCAACAAGCAGGCGATCATCGCCGTGCTGTTCCGCGAATACGAAGCGCTGGTGGACAGTTTCCTGCGCCCGCCCCAGGGCCGCGCGATGCGTGTGGAAGATAAGCGCTTTTACCTGCAGGCCGTGCTGGCCGGCATGTGGCGCTACCGTTTCCTGCACCGCGACCTCGAACACCTGCTGGAAAGCGACCCCGAAATGGCCACCGGCTACCGGCGATTTTCCCAGCGCTGCCTGACCCAGGGCGGGGCCATCTATCAGGGGTTTGTCGATGCCGGCATCCTCAATATGGACCCGATCCAGACCGAAGCCCTGACCCTCAACGCCTGGATCATCCTCACCTCTTGGGTGCGCTTTTTGTGCACCACCAACGAAAACTCCACCCATTTGAGTGCCGAAGCGATCAAGCGCGGGGTGTATCAGGTGCTGGTGCTGGAGGCGGGGTTTGTCACGCCCCAGGCCAAAGAAGCGGTGGATGGGCTGTTCAAGGAGTTTTACGTGCCGTTGAATCAGGCGCTGGATGAAGTGAAATAGGACCTTTCCCGAATCTGTTTACAGGAGTCTGTCATGCCGCTTGCCCAACTGATCAGCCCCCAGCACCTGGCCGAGCGCCAAACGCGTGGCGCGTTGGTAATCCTCGATTGCCGTTTTGCCCTGGAAGACCCGGATTACGGGCGTTGCAGCTATGCCGAAGGGCATATCGAAGGCGCGCAATATGCTGACCTTGAACGCCATCTCAGCGGCCCGGTGACCAAAGGCGTGACCGGGCGTCACCCACTGCCGCAGGCGCAGACCCTCGCTGAACAACTGCGCGCGTGGGGCATCAGTGCCGATACCGAGGTGGTGCTGTATGACGACGGCCCTGGCGCCTTTGCCGCCCGCGCCTGGTGGTTGCTGGTGTGGCTGGGCAAGCGGGACGGCGTGTTTATCCTGGACGGTGGCTTGAAGGCCTGGCATGCCGCCGGCTTCCCCTTGAGCCTGGACGCGCCGGTGATCGAGCCGGGCGACTTTACCGGCACGCCCGATCATGGCCTGGTGCTGGATGCCGAGCATCTGCAAAAACGCCTGGGCCAGCCGGGCCTGACCCTGATTGATGCGCGGGCCCCGGCGCGGTTTCGTGGCGACGTTGAGCCCATCGACCCGATTGCCGGGCACATTCCCGGGGCGCAGTGCGCGGCATTCAACGAGAACCTGGGCAGTGATGGGCGGTTTCTGCCGGTCGAGCAGCTCAAGCAGCGGTTTGCCGCGCAGTTGCAGGGGCGGTCGCCCAAGGAACTGGTGGCGTATTGCGGTTCCGGCGTCACCGCCTGCCATAACCTGTTCGCCCTGGGTTTGGCGGGTTACCCGTTGGGCCAGTTATATGCGGGGTCGTGGAGTGAGTGGATCACGGATCCCGCGCGGGCCATTGCCACGGGCGACTGAGCGGCCTGGCCTGTAAACCCAAGCAATTGTGGGAGGGAGCAAGCCCCCTCCCACATTTTTATTGCTGTTGTGTCAGCAGCCATTGGGGGATGCGGCGTTCGAGGTAATAGGTCGGGCGCTTGAGCGAACCGTCCACGAAGCCCACATGCCCGCCCTTGGCCAGCAATTCGAACTCGGTGCAATCCGATAACTCGCTGGCCTCGGGCAGGCTATGGGCAAACACGAACGGATCGTCCGCCGCCTGGATAATCAGGGTCGGCGTTCGGATACCGCCCAGGTAATAGCGACTCGACGCCTTGCGGTAGTAATCCTCGGCGCTGATGAAACCATGCAGCGGCGCAGTCACCCGTCCATCGAAGTCCCAGAACGTGCGCATCTTTTCCAGGGAACCCAGGGCTTCCAGGGTTTTCAGGCCGTCCGTGCGGCCATCCTGCGTGAAGCGGCTTTGCTTGACGCGGATATACGCCAGCATTTCGCGCATGAAGTGCTTCTGATAGACCCGCGAAAAACCCAGGCCGATGCGGTCGGCGCACTGGTCCAGGCGAAACGGCACCGACACCGCCGCGGCGCCTTGCAACCCTGACGCCGCGCCGGTTTCCCCCAGATGCTTGAGCAGCACATTGCCGCCCAGCGAATAGCCCACCGCGTACAGCGGCGCCAACGGCCGCTTGGCCTGCAGATGGGCAATCGCTGCCGCCAGATCCTCGCTGGCCCCGGAGTGATAGCTGCGCGCCAACAGGTTCGGCTCGCCGGAACAGCCGCGCCAGTTCAGCGCGGCACTGGCCCAGCCCTGGGCGGCGAGGACCTTTTGCAGGCCGGCGACGTAGGGCGAGTTGGACGAACCGGTGAGCCCGTGCAATACCAGCACCAGCGGTGCCTTGGCGTCGTGAGGTCCGTGCCAGTCAATATCGAGAAAATCACCGTCGTCCAGCCACAGGCGTTCGCGTCGGCGTTCGAGGTGCGTAGTGGGGCGCCACAGCGGTCCCCACAAGGTTTGCAGGTGGGGGTTGCCGAGGCCGAAAGCGGGTTTGAACAGGTCGGTGGAGGGAGTCATTGCACTCTCTTTGGCGTACAAGCCTGTTGTGGCGAGCAGGCTTACTGTGGCGAGCGGGCTTGCCCCGCGTTGGGCTGCGAAGCAGCCCCAAAACCTGCAACAGTGTTTTGACAGAATAACCGCGGTGTTAGTGACTGGGGCTGCTGCGCAGCCCAAGGCGGGGCAAGCCCGCTCGCCACAACAGCCCGCTCGTCAGGGCAAGCCCACCAGCCACAAAAAGTAGCCGCCGGCTCAGACCGCGCTATCGACCAACCGATGCCACAGCGCGTAATACACCCGGCCGGACTTCTGCTCCCGGTGCAGGCGCCAACTGCCCGGCAGGCCGAGGGTGGACGGTGCGGTTTCGCTCTCGGTGTAGATCCACGCATCCGGCGCCAGCCATTGGCGATCTTCGAGCAGCGTGCACACCGTCGGCAGCAGGTTCTGGTTGAACGGCGGGTCGAGGAACACCACGTCGTATGCGCTGGCCACCTGGGTTTCCAGGTAGCGCAGCGCATCGGCGGTCTGCACCTGGCCGTTGGTGCAGCGCAGGGTGCCCAGGTGTTCCTTGAGGCTGGAGACCGCCACGTTGCTCGCGTCCAGCGCCTGGGCCTGGGACGCGCCACGGGACAGCGCCTCCAGAAACAGCGCGCCGCTGCCGGCAAACGGGTCCAGCACCCTGGCGCCCGCGATGTACGGCGCAAGCCAGTTGAACAGGGTTTCACGCACGCGGTCAGGCGTCGGGCGCAGGCCCACGACGTCGGGGAAGCTCAGCTTGCGGCTGCCCCATTCACCGCCAATGATGCGCAGTTGGCCTACACCGTTATGCACGTTGTGGACAGGCTTTTTCGGGCGAGATGAACTGGCCATTAGTGCTCCGGAACCCCGAGCGGCTGCTCGGCGGGTTTATCAGTGGGGGGCGGTAGTGGCTTTTGCGCAATCGTCGGGCCGGCGGTCACGATGACCATCTTGTCGGCGCTCAAGTGTTTGTTCATGGCCGCCTTGACCTGCTCTACGGTCAGGGCCTGGGATTGTTTCATGAAATCTTCCAGATAGCTCAGCGGCAGGTTGTAGAAACCCATAGCGCCCAGCTGGCCGACGATATCGAGGTTGCTCGCGGTGGACAGCGGGAAGCTGCCGGCCAGTTGGCGCTTGGCGTCATCGAGCTCCTTTTGCGTCGGGCCGGTCTTGAGGTAATCAGCCAGCACTTGCTCGACCAGGCGCAGGGTGCCGCCGCTCATTTCGGCGCGGGTCTGCAGGTTGATCATGAACGGACCGCGCACCTGCATCGGCGAGAAGCCCGAGTACACGCCGTAAGTGAGGCCGCGTTTCTCGCGTACTTCGCTCATCAGGCGAGTGCCAAAGCCACCGCCCCCGAGGATCTGGTTGCCCAGAGACAAGGCCGCGTAGTCCGGGTCGGCCCGGTCGATGCCCAATTGGGCGAACAGCAGGTGCGTCTGCTTGGACGGAAACTCGATATGGCTCAGGCCCGCCTTCGGTTCGGTCGGCTGGGCGATCTTCGCCAGCGCCGGGCCCTTGGGCAGCGAGGCAGACACCTTGGCGGTCATGGCCTCGGCTTCGGCACGGGTCATGTCGCCCACCACTGCAATCACTGCGTTGCCCGCCGCATAGGCCTTGGCATGGAACGCCTGCAATTGCGCCTGGCTGATCTTTGGCACGCTGTCGGCGTTGCCTTCGCTCGGATGCGCGTAAGGGTGGTCACCATACAGTCGCTTGAACAGCTCAAGACTCGCCAGTTTGGCGGGATTCTGCTTCTCGTATTCGAAGCCGGCGAGGATCTGGTTCTTGATCCGCGCCAGGGAATCGGCGGGGAAGGTCGGCTTGCCGATCACGTCGTCGAACAGCGCCAGCGCTGCATCGCGCTTGTCGCTGGCGCTCAGGCTGCGCAGGGACACCAGCGCCATGTCGCGGTAGGTGCCATTGCCAAAGCCGGCGCCCAGGCCTTCAAAACCGCTGGCGATCTGGCTGACGTCCTTGCCCGGCACGCCTTCGTTGAGCATGGCGTTGGTCATCAGCGCCAGGCCCGGCACGTCGCCGTCCTGGCTGCTGCCGGCGGCGAACAGGATGCGCATGTCGAACATCGGCAGCTCATGGGCTTCGACGAACAGCACCTTGGCGCCTTCGGCGGTGGTCCAGCTTTGCACGTCAAGCTTGCGGTTGGTCGGCGCCTTGCCGTCCAGCTCGGCCAGCGACTGCAGCTTGTTGGCGGACTGGGCTTTTTCCAGCGCTGGGCTGGCCACCGATTCACTCGGGCGCAGGAAGTACACGGCAGTGGCCGCCATCAGGGTGACGGCGATCAGGCCGGGCAGGATCAGGCTTTTGCGATCACTCATGAGCGGTCTCCTCAGGCAAAACATGGGCGACGCTCAGACGTCCGCGGGTGAAATAGGTACGTGCAGCCTTCTGGATATCTTCCGGGGTCACGCTTTGCAGGTCGGCAAGCTCAGTGTCCATGAGCTGCCAGGACAGGCCCACGGTTTCCAGGGAACCAATGGCCGTGGCCTGGCTGGTGATGGAGTCACGCTGGTACACCAGGCCGGCGATGACCTGGGCGCGAATTCGCTCCAGCTCTTCGGCGGTCGGTGGCTTGGCTTTCAAGTCTTCCAGCAGCCGCCACAGGCCGGCTTCGGCTTGGGCAATGGTCTTTTTCTTCTGCTGGTTGGGCGTGGCCGACAGGATGAACAGGGTGTCGCCACGGCTGTAGGCGTCGTAGCGGGTGGAGGCGGCGGACACCAGCTCTTCACCACGCTCCAGTTGTTCCGAGATACGCGCGCTGTAGCCGCCGTCGAGCAGGGCCGAGATCAGGCGCAGGGCTTGCACGGAGCGCTTGTCTTCGGCAGTGGCAAGGCCAGGCACGTTAAAACCGAGGATCACGCTCGGCAGTTGGGTCTGCACGCGCAGGGTCAGCAGGCGCTCGCCGGGTTCAGCCAGCTCCAGCGGGATTTTGGCAGGTGGTACGTCACGCTTGGGGATCGGGCCGAAGTAGCGCTGGGCCAGGGTCTTCACCTCGTCCGGGGTCACGTCGCCGACCACCACCAGGGTGGCGTTGTTGGGCACGTACCAGGATTGGTACCAGTGGCGCAGCTCCTCGACCTTCATGCGGTCCAGGTCGGCCATCCAGCCGATGGTCGGCGTGTGGTAGCCGCTGGCCGGAAAAGCCATGGCCTTGAAGCGCTCGAAGGCCTTGGACATGGGGTTGTCGTCGGTGCGCAGGCGGCGTTCCTCCTTGATGACCTCGATCTCGCGGCTGAACTCGTCGGCCGGCAGGCGCAGGCTGGCCATGCGGTCGGCCTCCAGCTCGAAGGCGACGCCCAGGCGGTCGCGGGCCAGCACCTGGTAATACGCGGTGTAGTCATCGCTGGTGAACGCATTTTCTTCAGCGCCCAGGTCGCGCAGGATCAGCGAAGCTTCGCCCGGGCCCACTTTGGCACTGCCTTTGAACATCATGTGTTCCAGGGCGTGGGACAAACCGGTCTGCCCCGGGGTTTCGTAGCTCGAGCCAACCTTGTACCAGACCTGGGAAACCACCACCGGCGCGCGATGGTCTTCGCGCACGACCACTTTGAGGCCATTGTCGAGGGTGAATTCATGGGTGGGTTGTGGATCGGCAGCCAAAGCTGAAAGAGGCAGACAAACTGTACCGAACAGCAGGCCTGCGGCGCGGCGGGCTAGAGCATTCATTCGTTTTTAAACCTGTTGGGCTACCCGCTTGGTCTTAGCGTCGGCGGGCGAGGAGGTGCTAGGATACTGGTCGGATTTGCGGACGGCCACTGCGGCGGTACCGTTAAGGCCCTATTTAGGCCTTACAAAATGTTGCGCATGAACGAGCTGGCTGAAAAACAGTCTGTTACGCATCGAATTTTATTTACCGACGTGCCCCCTGGCGCATCGCTACCTTGAGATAGCCGTCTCCATGTTTGGTTCCAACGACGACAAGAAGACCCCAGCTGCGGCTGGCGAGAAGAAAGGCCTGTTCGGCTGGCTGCGTAAGAAACCGCAGGATACCGTCGAACCGCAGCCGCAGGTTCACGCTGAACCGATCCCCGAACCTATAGTAGAAGCCGAGCCGGTTGCCCAGACGCCGGCGCCGGTGGTGTTGCCTATCGTTGAGCCGGTGTTGCAGCCGGTGGCCGAGGTGGCGCCGGAACCCGAGCCGGAACCCGAACCCGAGCCGTGGCCCGAACTGCCCGTGGCCGAAGAGCCCGTGGCGCTGGTTGAAGACGTGCTTGCTGAGCACGTTGCGCCGCCGATTCCCGTGGTGGCTGAACCGGTACCTGAGCCCGCGCCCGTCTTCGACGCCGCCGTGCCTGCAGTCATCGCGCCGGAACCCGTTGCCGTCGAAGCCGGCAAGACCGGCTTTTTCGCCCGCCTCAAGCAAGGCCTGAGCAAGACCAGCGCCAGCATCGGCGAAGGCATGGCCAGCCTGTTCCTGGGTCGCAAGACCATCGATGACGAACTGCTGGAAGACATCGAAACCCGTCTGCTCACCGCCGACGTGGGCGTTGAAGCCACAGCGGTAATCATCCAGAGCCTGACCCAGAAGGTCGCGCGCAAGCAACTTACCGACGCCGACGCGCTGTACAAGTCCTTGCAGGCCGAACTGGCCGCGATGCTCAAGCCCGTGGAAGCGCCGCTGGTGATCACCCCGAACAAACCGTTCGTGATTCTCGTGGTGGGCGTCAACGGCGCCGGCAAGACCACCACCATCGGCAAGCTGGCCAAAAAGCTGCAGCTCGAAGGCAAGAAAGTCATGCTGGCCGCTGGCGACACCTTCCGTGCCGCTGCGGTGGAGCAGTTGCAGGTGTGGGGCGAGCGCAACAAGATCCCGGTGATTGCCCAGCACACCGGCGCCGATTCCGCCTCGGTGATTTTCGACGCTGTGCAGGCCGCCAAGGCGCGCAATATCGACGTGTTGATCGCCGACACCGCCGGTCGCCTGCACACCAAAGACAACCTGATGGAAGAGCTGAAGAAGGTGCGCCGCGTGATCGCCAAGCTGGATGCCGACGCCCCCCATGAAGTGCTGCTGGTGCTCGACGCCGGGACCGGTCAGAACGCCATCAGCCAGGCCAAGCAATTCAATCAGACGGTGCAACTGACCGGCCTGGCCCTGACCAAGCTCGACGGCACGGCCAAGGGCGGTGTGATTTTTGCCCTGGCCAAGCAGTTCGGGTTGCCGATTCGTTATATCGGCGTCGGTGAGGGCATCGACGACCTGCGCACCTTTGAAGCCGAACCCTTTGTACAGGCACTGTTTGCCGAGCGGGAGCGTTCATGATTCGATTCGAGCAAGTCGGTAAACGCTATGCCAACGGGCATGTGGGCTTGCATGAGCTGAGCTTTCGGGTGCGGCGCGGCGAGTTTCTTTTCGTCACCGGTCACTCCGGTGCCGGTAAAAGTACGTTATTGCGTCTGCTGCTGGCCATGGAGCGCCCGACCACCGGCAAACTGCTGCTGGCCGGCCAGGACCTGGCCACCATCAGCAATGCGCAGATCCCGTTTCTGCGCCGCCAGATCGGCGTAGTGTTCCAGAATCACCAGTTGCTGTTCGATCGCACGGTGTTCAACAACGTTGCCCTGCCATTGCAGATTCTTGGGCTGTCCAAGGCCGAGATCATCAAACGCGTGGATTCGGCCCTGGAGCGCGTGGCGCTGTCGGACAAGACCGACCTGTACCCCGGCGATCTCTCCACCGGTCAGCAACAGCGCGTCGGCATCGCCCGCGCCATCGTGCACCGTCCGGCCCTGCTGCTGGCGGACGAACCTACCGGTAACCTCGACCCGCGCCTGGCGGCCGAGATCATGGGCGTGTTCGAAGACATCAACCGCCTGGGCACCAGCGTGCTGATCGCCAGCCACGACCTGGCGCTGATCGCGCGCATGCGCCACCGCATGCTTACGTTGCAGCGCGGTCGCCTGATTGGTGATGGGGAGGCAGGCGTATGAGTGCTACACGCAGTCCAAAAGTATCCGAACGCGTGGCGCCGAAACCGGCCGATCCGCAACCGAGCAAGAAAAAACGCGACGACGATGACGGCCCGGACTTCAGCACCCTGCTGCACGCCTGGATCGAAAGCCATCGCGCCAGCCTGCTCGACAGCTTGCGCCGGCTGGGCAAGCAGCCGGTTGGCAGCTTTTTTACCTGCCTGGTGATGGCCGTGGCCCTCAGCCTGCCGATGGGCTTGTCGCTGCTGCTCAATAACGTGGAGCGCCTGGGCGGTTCGTGGCAGCGTGCGGCGCAGATTTCGCTGTACCTGAATCTGGATGCCAGCACCCAGCAGGGTGAAGCGTTGCGCGATGAAATCAAGAATATGCCGGGCGTAGCGGATGCCGAGTACGTCAGCCGCGACCAGGCCCTTGAAGAATTCCAGCAGCAGTCCGGCCTGGGCGAGGCGCTCAAGGAGCTGCCGCAGAACCCGCTGCCGGGCGTGGTGCTGGTGACGCCCGATGAAGTCGACAAGCCGACCCTGGAGGCCCTGCGCCAGAAACTGGCGCAGATGCCCAAAGTGCAACAGGCGCAACTTGATCTGGTCTGGGTAGAGCGGCTGGCCGCGATCCTCAAGCTGGGTGACCGCTTTGTGTTCGGGTTGACGGTGTTGTTGGTGTCTGCATTACTTTTGGTGATAGGCAATACCATTCGTCTTCATATTGAAAACCGTCGCACCGAGATAGAAGTGATTAAACTGGTCGGCGGCACAGACAGCTATGTGCGTCGTCCTTTTCTGTACATGGGCGCGCTTTATGGCCTGGGTGCCGGGTTTTTGTCCTGGGGCGTGCTGGCTTTTGGCCTGGACTGGCTGAACGACGCGGTAACAGGGCTTGCCGGCTTGTACGGCAGTGATTTTGCCCTGGCCGGGGTGCCGGTGGCCGATGGTCTCTCGCTCTTGCTTGGCGCGGTATTGTTGGGTTATATCGGTGCCTGGATTGCCGTGGCGCGGCATTTACGTGAGCTGGCGCCCAAGTAGTTAATGCCGGATTAATGTGGTTTCGTTTCTATTGACCGTATCAGCGGTTTAGGGAACTTGTCCTACGGTTCCCCGGTCAATTTTCGCAGTGCTGAACTGCACGAGTTATGTGAGTCGGAGGTTTTTTCGTATGACCACTTCTTTGCAACCTGCGTATGCCCTGGTTCCCGGTGGAAACCTGGAAGCCTATGTGCACACGGTCAACAGCATTCCATTGCTGACGCCCGAGCAGGAGCGTGAACTGGCCGAGAGTCTCTACTATGAGCAGGATTTGGGGGCGGCTCGGCAGATGGTGCTCGCCCACCTGCGTTTTGTCGTACATATCGCCCGTAGCTATAGCGGCTACGGGCTGGCCCAGGCTGACCTGATTCAGGAAGGCAATGTGGGCCTGATGAAGGCGGTCAAGCGTTTCAACCCCGAAATGGGTGTGCGCCTGGTGTCGTTTGCCGTGCACTGGATCAAGGCGGAAATCCACGAGTTCATCCTGCGCAACTGGCGCATCGTGAAAGTCGCGACCACCAAGGCCCAGCGCAAGCTGTTCTTCAACCTGCGCAGCCAGAAAAAGCGCCTGGCGTGGCTGAACAACGAGGAAGTCCACCGCGTGGCTGAAAGCCTTGGTGTGGAGCCCCGTGAAGTGCGCGAGATGGAAAGCCGCCTGACGGGCCATGACATGGCCTTCGACCCGGCCGCGGAAGCGGACGACGACAGCGCTTTTCAATCGCCGGCCAACTACCTGGAAGACCACCGGTACGACCCGGCGCGTCAACTGGAAGACGCCGACTGGAGCGACAACGCCAATCACAACCTGCACGAAGCGCTGGAAGTGCTGGACGACCGCAGCCGTGACATCCTCTACCAGCGCTGGCTGGCGGAAGAAAAAGCCACGCTGCACGACCTGGCGCAGAAGTACAACGTGTCGGCCGAGCGGATTCGTCAGCTTGAGAAAAGCGCGATGAACAAGCTGAAGCTGTCGATCGCCGCTTAAATAGGTGGGAGGGGGCTTGCTCCCGGTTGCAGTGGGTCAGCTACAGATAAGCTGACTGATCCACCGCTATCGGGAGCAAGCCCCCTCTCACATTGGTTCAGGTGTTGTGTCAGTCGGACCAGGGTGCCTTGCGGGAGTTGTTCAGCTCAAGCAGGTAGCTATCGCCACCGAGTTGATTCATCTGCTGACGAATCCACGCCGCCCGCCGCGCCACATACGCCGTTGGATGGCTGGCGCTCCACACCCGTGGGTTGGGCAACACCGCCGCCAGATAGCTGGCCTGCTGCCGCGAAAGCCCCTTGGCTCTCACCCCAAAATGATGCCGCGCCGCCGCCTCTGCGCCAAACACGCCGTCATCCCATTCCACGCTGTTGAGGTACACCTCAAGAATCCGTTGCTTGGGCCACAGCACCTCGATCAGGCCGGTAAACCAGGCCTCCAGGCCCTTGCGCAGATAACTGCGGCCAGACCACAGAAACAGGTTCTTCGACACCTGCTGGCTCAGCGTGCTGGCACCGCGAATCGACCCACCGCGCTCGTTGTGCACGATGGCCGCCTGGATCGCGCCGAAATCGAACCCCCAATGCTGCGGGAAGCGCTGGTCTTCACCGGCCATCACCGCCAGCTTGAGGTCGTCGGAAATGTCATCCCACGGCACCCAGCTGCGTTGCAGGTCAATGGATTCGCCGTCGAACCACGACTCGACCTTGCGCTCCACCATCAGCGCCGTAAACGGCGGCGGCACGACGCGCAGCAGCAGCACCAGCAAAACGCTGCCGATGGCAAACCATTTCACGACTTTGAGAAAACGACTGAAGAGGACACGCAGCATAGAGATGGCTTGGCCGAACCCGTTGAGCGGGCCATTATACAGACCCTGCCCGATGCGTCTGATTGGAGTTCCACATGCTGCGTAGCTTTCTGATGTTGGCTGCCTTTTTCGGCTTTACCGGCGTGGCCCTGGGAGCTTTTGCCGCCCATGGCCTGAAAAACCGCCTGAGCGCCGAGTACCTGGCGATTTTCCAGACCGGCGTGACCTACCAGCTGGTGCACGCCCTGGCGCTGTTCGGCGTGGCGCTGCTGGCCGCGCATATCCCCGGCCGCATGGTGACCTGGGCGGGCATCGCGTTTGTGGTCGGCATCCTGCTGTTTTCCGGCAGCCTGTACGCACTGACCCTGACCGGCATCAGCAAGCTCGGCATCATCACCCCGTTCGGCGGGCTGGCATTCCTGCTTGGCTGGTTCTTCCTCGGTCTGGCGGCGTGGCGCTTGCAGGCGATCTGACCGAGGGGCTTGGGCCGGCAACGCCAATCAAGCTAGAATGCTGGCCCCTAAAAACGATGGCGGCCCCTGGCATGCGCATTCAGTTGAACGGCGACCCCTTTGAACTGCCCGACGGCGCCTCCGTCGAGGCCCTGCTGACCCGCCTGGAACTGACCGGGCGCCGTGTCGCAGTGGAGCTCAATCAGGATATCGTCCCGCGCAGTCAGCACGCCGCCACTGCGCTCGCCGACGGTGACCAGGTCGAAGTGGTCCACGCCATCGGCGGCGGCTAGTCGCCACCTCGCATTCTGCAGAACCTCACCCCATCACGAGGATTTCCCATGAGCATCGTTCGTAGCGACAAGCCCTTCGTCCTGGCCGGTCGTACCTACCAGTCCCGCCTGCTGGTCGGCACCGGCAAATACCGCGACATGGAAGAAACCCGCCTGGCCATCGAAGCCTCGGGCGCCGAAATCGTGACTGTTGCCGTGCGCCGCACCAATATCGGCCAGAACCCGGGCGAACCGAACCTGCTGGATATCCTGCCGCCGGATCGCTACACCATCCTGCCCAACACCGCCGGTTGCTACGACGCAATCGAAGCCGTGCGCACCTGCCGCCTGGCCCGCGAGCTGCTGGACGGCCACAACCTGGTGAAGCTGGAAGTGCTGGCCGACCAGAAAACCCTGTTTCCCAACGTGATCGAAACCCTCAAGGCCGCCGAGACCCTGGTCAAGGAAGGCTTCGACGTGATGGTCTACACCAGCGACGACCCGATCATCGCCCGCCAACTCGCCGAAATCGGCTGCATCGCCGTGATGCCGCTGGCCGGCCTGATCGGCACGGGCCTGGGGATCTGCAATCCGTACAACCTGCAGATCATCCTCGAAGAAGCGAACATTCCGGTGCTGGTGGATGCCGGCGTGGGCACCGCCTCCGACGCCACCATCGCCATGGAGCTGGGCTGCGAAGCGGTGCTGATGAACTCGGCCATCGCCAATGCCCAGCAACCGATCATGATGGCCGAAGCCATGAAACACGCCATCGTCGCGGGCCGTCTGGCTTACCTCGCCGGGCGCATGCCGAAAAAACTCTACGCCAGCGCCTCTTCGCCGCTGGATGGTCTGATCAAGTAAGAGCCATTGATGACTGAATCAAACGAAACGCCGAACACCGTGGACGCTGCCGACGACTCCAAACACCGCCGCATCAAGAGCTTCGTGATGCGCGCCGGCCGCATGACCGAAGGCCAGCAGAAGGGCCTGGAGCAGGGCACGCCTTTGTTCGTGCTGCCCTTGGCCGACGCGCCGGTGGACTACGACCAGGTGTTCGGCCGCTCGGCCCCGCGTTCCCTGGAAATCGGTTTCGGCATGGGTCACTCCCTGCTGGAAATGGCCGCCGCCGCGCCGGAGCAGGACTTCATCGGTGTGGAAGTGCATCGCCCAGGTGTCGGCGCGCTGCTCAATGGCGTGCTCACCCAGGGCCTGACCAACCTGCGAGTCTATGACTGCGACGCGATTGAAGTGCTCAACCGCTGCATCGCCGACAACAGCCTCGACCGCCTGATGCTGTTTTTCCCCGACCCATGGCACAAAGCCCGTCACCACAAGCGCCGCATCGTCCAGGCTTCCTTCGCGGAACTGGTGCGCAGCAAGCTGAAAGTCGGCGGCATCCTGCACATGGCCACCGACTGGGAGCCCTATGCCGAATACATGCTGGAAGTGATGAACGTCGCGCCGGGCTATCGCAACCTCGCTGAAGACGGCAAATGCGTACCCCGCCCGGCCGAGCGGCCGATCACCAAGTTCGAACGTCGCGGCGAGCGGTTGGGGCATGGAGTGTGGGATTTGAAGTTCGAAAAGCTGGCTTGACCCGCCGGCCCTGACTTGAAATGCAATCCAATGTGGGAGGGGGCTTGATCCCGATAGCAGAGTGTCAGTCGACATTGAAGTGACTGATGTACCGCTATCGGGAACAAGCCCCCTCCCGCTTGTATCTTTGTGCTGAGTTGGAGGTCAGCGACGGTCCGCCACAACCCCAATCAACACCAGCACCACCACCAGCACCGGCGCCAGGCTGTAGTTATTGAACTGGCCCAGCCCGCGCACAATCCACGGCGTGGCGTAGATCAGTGCGGCGCCGCTGCCGATCAGGCACAGCAACGCCATCAAGGGCACGCGCAAGGCGCCGGCGATGCTGCCCAGGCGGCCTTCCACCCAGCCTTTGATGTCGGCGCCGAACAGCACCAGCAAGCAGCCCACAAGGGCCAGTGAGATTTCCGACAGGTTGCTGCGGCTCCAGCGGGATGCGGTGGCGAGCAGGTCGAGTACCAGATCCATTCGATTTCCTTAAGAAGCGTCAGCTCAGAAATTTCTGCAGCAGGTCATTGAGAAAGAGTTGCCCGCGGTCGGTCGCCGCCAGGCGTGACGGTTCGACCTGCATTAAGCCACTTTGTTCTGCGTCGCGGCGCGCCGCGTCGAGGCTGGCCAGGTCGAGGCCGGTGCGTTCGGCGTAGAGCCGGGCGTCGACACCTTCGGTGAGGCGCAGGGCGTTCATCAGGAACTCGAACGGCAGCTCGTCGTTAGTCAGCTCTTTCGCCCCGGCCTGGAAGCTTTTGGCCGGGTTGAGGTAGTCCTTCGGCGCGCGGGTTTTCCAGGTGCGCACGATGCGCCCGTCCGGGTGGCTGAGCTTGCCGTGGGCGCCGGCACCGATGCCGATAAAGTCGCCAAAGCTCCAGTAATTGAGGTTATGCCGCGCCGGGCGGCCCGGTTGGGCATAGGCCGACACTTCATATTGCGCATAACCGTGCTCGGCGAGCAGCGCCTGACCGGCTTCCTGGATATCCCACAGCGTGTCGTCTTCCGGCAACGCGGGCGGCTGGTTCCAGAACACGGTGTTGGGTTCCAGGGTCAACTGGTACCAGGACAGGTGCGTCGGCTTCAGCGCAATGGCCTGGCGCAGGTCGCTCAACGCATCGTCCAGGGACTGGTCCGGCAGGCCGTGCATCAGGTCCAGGTTGAAGTTGTCGAACCCGGCCTGGCGCGCCATACCCGCCGCGCGGACCGCTTCGTCGCCATTATGGATGCGGCCCAGGGCCTCGAGTTTTTGCTGCTGGAAGCTCTGGATGCCGATGGACAGGCGATTGATCCCCAGTTTGCGGTACGCCACGAACTTCTCTTGCTCGAACGTGCCGGGGTTGGCTTCCAGGGTGATCTCGATATCGCTGGCAAACGGGATGCGCGCCTGCACGCCTTCGAGCAGGCGTCCCAGCGCCGCCGCGCTGAACAGGCTGGGCGTGCCGCCGCCGAAGAAGATCGAACTCAGTTCCCGGCCGTAAACGGCGTGCAGGTCCTGGTCGAGGTCGGCCAGCAGCGCGTCCACGTACTCCTCTTCCGGTAGCACGGCGCTCGCGGTGTGGGAGTTGAAATCGCAATACGGGCATTTGCGCACGCACCACGGAATGTGGATGTACAGCGCCAGGGGCGGTAGCACCGGCAAGGCCGCCCGGGGTGTTTGCGCGCCGCCGTGGATCAGCGGCTGCGCAGAGGTGTTCTGCGTCATTTCAAGCCCAGGCGCTGACGCAGCAACACCATGGCGCGGGCGCGATGGCTGATCTGGTTCTTGTCGGCCGGGCTCAGCTCGGCGCTGGAGACATTGCGCTCCGGCACCCAGAACAGCGGGTCATAACCAAAACCATGCTCACCGCTGGCGGCGTGCAGGATACGCCCGTGCCACAGGCCTTCACACAGAATCGGCAACGGGTCATCGGCATGGCGCACCAGCGCCAGCACGCAGACGAACTGCGCGCCACGCATCGCGTCCGGCACGTCCTTGAGGGCGTCCAGCAGCTTGGCGTTGTTGGCCGCGTCGCCCTTGCCGTCGGCATAGCGCGCCGAGTAGATGCCCGGCGCGCCGCCGAGGAAATCCACCGCCAGCCCCGAATCATCCGCCAGCGCCGGCAGGCCCGAGAGGCGTGCCGCGTTGCGTGCCTTGAGGATGGCATTCTCGACGAATGACAGGCCGGTCTCTTCCGGCTCGACCTGGCTGAATTCGCCAACCGAGCGCAGTTGCACGGATTCACCGAGCATGGCCTGGAGTTCTTTGAGTTTGCCGGCGTTATGGCTGGCCAGTACGAGTTGGGTGAGGTTCATCATTCGGCCGGGAAAAGTTCTTGGACAAAGTTGAAACTGTGGGCCTTGCCGCCGGTTTCAACGTTGATCGTGAAAGTCTTGTATTCCTGTTGCGGCACCGAGTAGGGCGCGAGGTAGTTGGTCGCGCCCTTTTCGGTGATCTGCTTGAACGTCAGCACTTCGCTCTTGCCGCTCAAGTCCTTGAGGGTGCCCGTCACCTGCGCCGTCACCGGGGTCACGCCCTTGAACACCGACACGTTGATCAAACCCTTGTTCTTGCTGCGTACCACACCCACGGCCTGGGCGGTTTCAGGTTGCAGGAAGCTGGAGGTGAAGGTGTTGTAACGCACGGTGATATCGCCGAATTCCTTGGTGCGGTTGGGATCGATAACGTCGGCGGCCATGGCGCTGGCGCCCAGGCATGCGGTCAATAGAAAAACAGCCAGGCGACTCATGAGCGTTCCTCTTGAAAATGATTAGACGGCAATCTTGTGGTCGGTCAGGCCAGGACTGCTGACCCGGTAGATACCAATTTCGCCCAGCAGGTTGGGCCATAGCTTGCTCGCCCAGCCGTGGCGGTGCTGTTGATCGACGGCAAGGCGGTTGATCACCTTGGCTTCACGCTCGCCGCACAGGGCTTCGAAGTCTTCGAAGGTGCAGAAGTGGATGTTCGGCGTGTTGTACCAGGTGTAGGGCAGGAAATCCGAGACCGGCATGCGGCCCTTGGTGGCCAGGTACCAGCGGCAGCGCCAGTGGCCGAAGTTGGGGAAGGTGATGATGCACTGGCGACCGACCCGCAGCATTTCGTCGAGGATGCGGTCCGGGTAGTGCACCGCTTGCAGGGCCTGGGTCATCACCACGATGTCGAAGCTGTTGCTGGCAAAGTTGCCCAGGCCCTTGTCCAGGTCCTGCTCGATCACGTTGATGCCCTTGGCCACGCACTGGGCGATGTTGTCCGGGTCGTTTTCCAGGCCGTAGCCGGTGACTTGCTTGTGGTCGCGCAGCCAGCTCAGCAGTTCGCCATCGCCGCAGCCCAGGTCGAGCACGCGGCTGCCGGCGGGGATCCAGTCTTGGATGATGTCCAGGTCGGCTCTCATGGCGTTCTCACAAAATGATGCGGTTCATGTAATTGCTGAAGGCCTGCAAGTAACGCGGGATCGGGATCAGGAAGGCGTCATGGCCTTGCGGTGCGTCGATCTCCAGGTAGCAGACATTCTTTTTGGCGGCCATCAAGGCGTCCACCAGCTCGCGTGAGCGTGCCGGCGAGAAGCGCCAGTCGGTGGTGAACGACATCACGCAGAAGCTGGCGGTGACGTGCTCGAAGGTTTTCGCCAGGTCATCGTCATGGTTGGCCGCCGGGTCGAAGTAGTCCAGGGCCTTGGTCATCAGCAGGTAGGTGTTGGCGTCAAAGCGTCCGGAGAACTCCTCGCCCTGATAACGCAGGTAGCTTTCCACCTGGAACTCGACGCTGTGGAAGTCGTAGTTGAGCTTTTCGCTCTTGAGACCCCGGCCGAATTTCTCGCCCATGGAGTCATCGGACAGGTAAGTGATGTGCCCGACCATACGCGCCAGCATCAGGCCGCGCTTGGGAATCACGCCGGCTTCCTGGAACGAACCACCGTGGAATTCGGGGTCGGTGAGGATCGCCTGGCGTGCCACTTCGTTGAAGGCGATGTTCTGCGCCGACAGCTTTGGCGCCGAGGCGATAGCCAGGCAGTGGCGCACGCGATCCGGGTAAGTGATGGTCCATTGCAGGGCCTGCATGCCGCCCAGGCTGCCGCCGATGACCGCTGCCCACTGCTTGATGCCGAGCAGGTCGGCCAGGCGCGCCTGGCTGTGCACCCAGTCTTCCACGGTGAGCACCGGAAAGTCGGCGCCGAACGGCTTGCCGGTTTCCGGGTTGAGGCTGCTCGGGCCGGTGGATCCGTTGCAGCCGCCGAGGTTGTTGAGGCTCACCACGAAGAACTTATGGGTATCGATGGGCTTGCCGGGGCCGATGCAGCTGTCCCACCAGCCCGGCTTGCGCTCGTCGGCGCTGTGGAAGCCGGCGGCGTGGTGATGGCCGGACAGGGCGTGGCAGATCAGCACGGCGTTGCTCGCCGTGGCATTCAGCTGGCCGTAGGTTTCATAGATCAGGTCATAGGCCGGCAGCGACCGGCCGCAGGCAAGGGCCAGCGGTTCGCTGAAGTGCGCCACTTGGGGCACGACCAGTCCAACAGAATCGGGGGGGAAGGCAGCTGACATCGACCCTGCTCTCGTTTAAATGAGGCGTAAGTCTAAAGAGCGGGGGGGCCAGCGGCAAGCAAAGGCCTGCGCCAGTCCACAGATACAAATGTGGGAGGGGGCTTGCTCCCGATTGCGGTGGGTCAGTCAGCATGTATTTGACTGATGCATCGCAATCGGGAGCAAGCCCCCTCCCACATTTTTTACCGCATTGTCAGATCAGACCGAACAGCTCTTTTGGCATGAACGCATAGAACGCCAGGCGCGGAATCACCCAGCTTTGCAGCAGCTGGATGGCGATAAACGCAAAGATCGGCGAAATATCCAGGCCGCCCAGGTTGGGAATCAGGCGACGGAACGGCGCGAGCACCGGCTCGGTGATCTGGTACACCAACTCCGCGCCCGGGCTGCGGCTACCCGGTGCAACCCACGAGAGGATCACGCTGATGATCATCGACCAGAAAATGATCTTCAAAAACAGCGAGAACACCCCGATCAGCGCCCACGGCAACAGCAGCGGTGTAAAGGCCTGATAGCCACTGAGCATCAGGATCACCACGAACAGCAGCATTTGCAGCAGCAGCGCAAGCACCAGCGACGACATGTCCAGGCCGAACAGGCTCGGGATCACCCGGCGCAGTGGCTTGAGCAGCGGCTGCGTGGCCTTGACCACGAACTGGCACAGCGGGTTGTAGAAGTTCGCCCGCACCAGTTGCAGGATAAAGCGCATCAGCACGATCAGCAGGTACAGGCTGCCCAGGGTCTGGATGATGAAGATGGCAGCGTCATTGATTCCGAGCATGTTTGATTACCTTGGTAAGGGACGACTATTTGCCCAGTTGCTCGGCCATCTCGGCCGAACGATGTGCCGCAGCACTCAGTGCTGTTTCAACCAGGGCTTCAAAGCCCCCGGCCTGGAACGATTCGATGGCCGCTTGCGTGGTGCCGCCCGGCGAGGTCACGCGACGGCGCAGTTCGGCGGCGTCCACCTCGCTGGCGACAGCCATTTTTGCCGCGCCCAGCGCTGTTTGCTCGGCCAGCTGTTCTGCCACGTCATGGGGCAGGCCCAGTTTGACGCCGGCGGCGGTCATGGCTTCGATCAGCAGGAAAAAGTACGCCGGGCCGCTGCCGGACACGGCGGTGACCGCATCCAGTTGCTGCTCTTGCGCAAGCCATACGGCGATGCCCACGGCAGACAGCAACGCCTGGGCCTGGTCGCGCTGTGTGGCGCTGACTTCGGCGGTGGCGTACAGGCCGCTCACGCCCTGGCGCAGCAGCGACGGGGTATTGGGCATGCAACGCACGATCGGCTGGGCGCCGAGCCAGTGGTGCATGCTGGCACAGGTGATACCGGCGGCAATCGATACCACAAGCTGATGCGGCTGCAGGCTTGGCCGCAGGCTTTCGCACACCGCCTTCATGGCCTGTGGCTTGACCGCCAGCACGATGACATCGACGCCTTGGATGGCCTCGGCATTGTCGGCGAAGGTCTCGATACCGTGCTCGGCGCTGACGCGCGCGCGGGTCTCTTCGCCCGGGTCGCTGGCGCGGATCTGCGCGGCGTCCAGGCCCTTGGCCCGCAGGCCGCCGATCAGGCTGGCCGCCATGTTACCGGCACCGATAAAGGCAATACGCGTGTCTTTCATGACAGGTCCTTAGCTAAATGAACGTCAGCCATGTAACGGCTGGCCGTAGTCGCGGGCGCCAAACAGCGCGGTACCGACCCGCACCCAGGTGGCGCCCTGGGCGATGGCCGACGCGAGGTCGTGGCTCATGCCCATGGAAAGTGTGTCCAGCGCCAGATTCAGGCTGGCTTGCAACTCGCGCACGCTGGCGAACGCGGCGTCCTGTGCGGCGCGATCTTCAGTCGGCTCAGGGATCGCCATCAGGCCTCGCAGCGTCAGGTGCGGCAGGGCGCTGATGGCGTTCGCCAGGGCCGGCAGGTCGGCGGGCGTGCAGCCGGACTTGCTGGCTTCGCCACTGACGTTGACCTGGATGCAGATATTGAGCGGCGGCAGGTCGGCCGGGCGTTGTTCGGACAGGCGTTGTGCGATTTTCAGGCGGTCCACGGAATGCACCCAGGCGAAGTTTTCGGCGATCGCGCGCGTCTTGTTCGATTGAATGGGGCCGATGAAGTGCCAACTCAAGGGCAGGTCGGACAATTGCGCCTGTTTGCCCAGCGCTTCCTGCAGGTAGTTCTCGCCGAAGTCGCGCACCCCGGCGGCATAGGCCTCGCGCACGGCCTCGGCGGGTTTGGTCTTGCTCACGGCCAGCAGGTGGATGCTGCTCGGGTCACGTTGCACGGCCTCGGCGGCGGCGCGGATGCGCTGGCTAACCTGGCCGATGTTGTCTGCTATCGTCGACATTCAAGATGCACCCGTGGATATGGAGTCCGCGGCATTCTACTGGAAATGGAAAGCCCTATGGATATCACTCAATTGCTGGCGGCCAGCGTGCGCCGTGGCGCCTCCGACCTGCATCTGTCGGCGGGTCTGGTGCCGATGTTGCGTATTGATGGCGAGGTATGGCCATTGGATTGGCCGGTGCTTTCACCACCGCAAGTAGCGGACTTGTTGAGCCCTTTGCTCAATCAACACCAGCAAAAGGATTTCGAAACATCTCTTGAAACGGATTTTGCGTTCGAGCTGCCGGGCGTGGCGCGGTTCCGGGTAAACGTATTCCAGCAGTCGCGTGGCGTGGGGGCGGTGTTTCGCACCATTCCCTGCGAGGTCCGGAGCCTGCAAAGTTTGGGGCTGGGCGAAGTCTTCCAGCGCATCGCCCGCTTGCCGCGCGGCCTGGTGCTGGTGACCGGGCCCACAGGCTCGGGCAAGTCCACCACGCTGGCGGCGATGATCGATGACCTCAATCGGCATCGGCGCCAGCACATCCTTACGCTGGAGGACCCCATCGAGTTTATCCACCGGCCGAACATGGCCTTGATCAGCCAGCGCCAGATGCACCGCGATACCCACAGCTTCTCGACGGCCCTGCGCTCGGCGCTGCGCGAAGACCCGGACGTGATCCTGATCGGCGAACTGCGCGACCTTGAAACCATTCGCCTGGCGTTGACGGCGGCGGAGACCGGGCACCTGGTGTTCGGCACCCTGCACACCACCTCGGCGGCCAAGAGCGTGAACCGGCTGGTGGATGTGTTCCCGGCGGGGGAAAAGGCCATGGTGCGCTCGATGCTGGCGGAATCGCTGCAGGCAGTGGTGTCACAGGTGCTGGTCAGGAAACCCGGCGGTGGGCGCGTGGCGGCCCATGAAATCATGCTGTGCACGCCGGCCATTCGTAATCTGATCCGCGAGGACAAGGTGGCGCAGATGGTTTCGGCGATTCAGACCGGCGGGGCGGTGGGGATGAAGACGCTGGACATGAGCCTGAAGGCGCTGGTGAGCGAGGGGCTGATCAGCCGGGAGGACGCACGCGAGAAGGCAACGGTGCCTGGGGATATATAGGTCTCAAGGACAATGAAACCCAAATGTGGGAGGGGGCTTGCCCCCGATAGCGGTGTACCAGTCAGCTCATCTTTAGCTGACCCACTGCCATCGGGAGCAAGCCCCCTCCCACATTTACTGCCTATGAGCCTGGAAAATCAGCGCTGCACGATCCGCAGGTTGTTGTTCTGCTCTTTGGGCAGCACGCGCTTGGCGATCACGTAGTTCTTGTCCCAGAACGGCTTTTTCAGCGTGTCGATGCTCACCGACTTGCCACGGCGTGGTGCGTGGATGAAGCGGTCGTTGCCCAGGTAAATGGCAACGTGGTTAACCTGGCGGCTCTTCAGCTTGAAGAACAGCAGGTCGCCCGGCTTCAGGTCCTTGCGGTCAACCTTCTGCCCGTGGCCGGCGGCCATGGCGTTGGAGGTACGCGGCAAATCCACCGCCTTGACGTCATTGAAGGCATATTTCACCAAGCCGCTGCAGTCGAACCCTTTACTTGGGCTGCTGCCGCCCCAACGATAAGGAGTACCGAGCACATTCACGGCGCGGCTGAGAACGGTGCTGCTCTGTTTGGCGTTGCCGGCCATCAGCGCTGGAGTGGCTTTACCGTGTGCCTTGCTCAGTTGAGTCGGGCGCTTGACGGTCAGCTTGGCTGATTTGGCGTTGACTGGGGTGCTATGAACTTTAGGGGTGAAACCGTTAACGTTGGGAAGACGTTGCTCACGATTGGTGGCGTGGGCGGCCAGTGGCATTAATAGGCAGATGGTTAGCCATGTCTTGAAGAAAGGTCGCATTCGGCGTGGCTCATATGGGTTAGCGCGCAACTTTATAACAGCTTTTTGTGTCGATCTCAGGCCGTTTGTCGACTGGACCTTGACGGCAAAATCAGGAAAACGGCGACGATTGACGGCCATTGTCGGACACAAGTCAGGTGGCATAAGGCTTTCAGGGCAGGGAAGATACCATTTGCCGTACGTCGGGCGCCTGTAAAAAAGTCACAAAGAAAGTGAAAAAATTTATCTATCGAGGCAAATGAGGTACGCGATGAACACCTATCAACAGATTGGCCAGCAGCAAGACACCCACAGCAAGGTGATCGGTTACCTGCTGTGGATTTTCGGCTTTACCGGCGCCCATCGCTTTTATTACGGCAAACCCGTGACCGGAACGATCTGGTTTTTCACCCTGGGCTTACTGGGTATCGGCTGGCTGATCGACTTCTTCCTGATCCCGGCCATGGACCGTGAAGCCGACCTGCGTTTTACCGCCGGGCCTGTCGAATACAACATTGCGTGGATTCTGCTGGCGTTTCTGGGCGTGTTCGGTGTGCACCGCATGTACCAGGGCAAATGGATCACCGGCCTGATCTACCTGCTGACCGGCGGGTTGTTCCTGGTAGGGGTTTTGTATGACTTCTGGACCTTGAATACGCAGATTTCGATCCGCAATGCCGAGCGCAACAGCGGCCGATAAATCGCGTAACCCTGATGGCGCTCATAAGCCTGATGGAGCTCAAATGTGGGAGGGGGCTTGCTCCCGATAGCGGTGGACCCGTCAGCTCATCTGTTGCTGACCCACTGCAATCGGGAGCAAGCCCCCTCCCACATTTACTGTGCCCACTGCAGATAGGCTTAGGCCTGGTAGCTGATGCGGCCGTCGACCAAGGTATAACGCACCGTCGCCGGCAGGCTATGCCCGATAAACGGGCAATTCTCACCCTTGGACAACCAATGCTCCCCGGCAATCGTCGAGCTGGCCGGGTCAAAGAGCACCAGGTCCGCCGCCGCACCCACTGCCAGTTTGCCCGCCGGCAGGCGCAAGGCCTCGGCCGGGCCGCTGCTCAGGCGTGCCAGTAACGTCGGCAAGTCCAGCAAGCCGTCTTCCACCAGGGTCATCGCCAGGGGCAGCAACAGCTCAACGCTGCTGATACCCGGCTCGGTCGCGCCAAACGGCGCCAGCTTGGCGTCGCGTTCGTGGGGCTGGTGATGGCTGGAAATCGCCGAGACCACGCCGGATTTGACCGCCGCCCGCAAACCCTCGCGGTCGGTCAATGTGCGCAGTGGCGGCTGCACGTGGTACAGGCTGGAGAAGTCGATCAGCGCTTCATCCGTGAGGATCAACTGGTACAGCGCCACGTCCGCCGTCACCGGCAAGCCACGGGCCTGGGCCTGGGCGATCAGGGCAACCCCGCGTGCGCTGGTCAGCTGGCTGAAATGCGCGCGCACGCCGCTTTGTTCCACCAGCAGCAAGTCGCGCGCCAGGGCCACGGTCTCGGCGGTTTCCGGGATGCCGGGCAGGCCGAGGAAGCTGGCCACGGCGCCCTCATGGGCCAGGCCGCCTTCGGCCAAGTCGCGGTCCTGGGAATGGAAGATCACCGTCAGGTCGAACGTGGCCGCGTATTCCAGGGCACGGCACAGGGTGCGGGTGCTGCGAAAGCTCTCCAGGCCGTTGCCGAAGGCCACGCAACCGGCGTCGCGCAGGGCGATCAGCTCTGCAAGCTGCTCGCCGTCCAGGCCTTTGCTCAGCGCGCCGATGGGGAACACCTTGCAATTGCCGGCCTCGCGGGCGCGGTCGAGGATCAGCTCGGTCACCGCCGAGGTGTCCAGCACTGGCTTGGTGTGCGGCGGGCAGCACAGGCTGGTCACCCCGCCGGCAGCGGCGGCGCGGGTTTCGCTGGCGATGCTGCCCTTGCGGCTGTAGCCCGGCTCGCGCAGGGCCACGTTCAGGTCCACCAGGCCCGGCGCGGCCACCAGGCCGTTGGCGTCGATGGTTTGGCTGGGGCTGAAGCCGCCGGGGGCGGCGCCGATGGCAATGATCTTGCCGGCTTCCAGATGCAGATCGGTGACGTGATCCCGGCCACTGGCCGGGTCGATTACGCGCGCGCCAAGAATGCTGAGCTTCACTGGGCGTTCTCCTGCTCGAATTGACGTTGCGCGGTTTGCCCGCTCATGGCCATGGACATCACCGCCATGCGCACGGCGATGCCGTAGGTCACCTGGTTGAGAATCACCGACTGGTTGCCGTCGGCCACCGCCGACTCGATCTCCACGCCCCGGTTGATCGGGCCCGGGTGCATCACGATGGCATCCGGTTTCGCGCCGGCCAGGCGTGCGGTGGTCAGGCCGAACAGGCGGTAGAACTCGCCCTCGCTCGGCAGCAGGCCACCGGACATGCGTTCGCGTTGCAGGCGCAGCATGATCACCACGTCCACGTCCTTGAGGCCTTCTGTCATGTTGGTGTAGACCTTGACGCCGTATTGCTCGATGCCGATCGGCAGCAGGGTCTTGGGCGCAATCACGCGGATATCCGGGCAGCCCAGGGCTTTGAGGGCCAGCATGTTCGAGCGCGCCACCCGCGAGTGCAGGATGTCGCCGACGATGGCCACCGAAAGGTTTTCAAAGCTGCCCTTGTGCCGCCGGATGGTGAGCATGTCGAGCATGCCCTGGGTCGGGTGGGCGTGACGGCCGTCGCCGCCGTTGATGATCGCCACCTGCGGGCACACGTGCTCGGCGATGAAGTGCGCGGCGCCGGAGTCGCCGTGGCGCACCACGAACATGTCGGCGGCCATGGCTTCGAGGTTGCGCAGGGTGTCGAGCAGGGTTTCGCCCTTGCTCGCCGACGAGGTGGACACGTTCAGCGTGATCACGTCGGCCGACAGACGCTGGGCCGCCAGTTCAAAGGTGGTGCGGGTGCGCGTGGAGTTCTCGAAGAACACATTGCAGATGGTCTTGCCGCGCAGCAGCGGGACCTTCTTCACCGCGCGTCCGCCTACTTCGAGGAACGAGTCGGCGGTGTCGAGGATTTCGGTGAGCAGTTCGCGGGGCAAACCGTCGAGGGACAAGAAATGTTGCAACTGACCCTGAGCATTGAGCTGCAGCGGGCGCTTGGCATCTAGAGGCGTCATCGCGGGGACTCTTTACAAGGCGGTTTAAAGGGCGAGGTCTTGCAGTTCGAGTTCGAGCGGCGTGGGACCGGACAATTTTACCCGCTGGTGGGCAGCCAAAGACAGTGTCGCGCCGACCACGTCCGGGCTGATCGGCAATTCGCCGGCGTCCAGGTCCAGCAGGCACACCAGCGTCACGCTGGCCGGGCGCCCGTAGTCGAACAGCTCGTTGAGGGCCGCGCGAATGGTGCGGCCGCTCATCAGCACGTCGTCGATCAGCACCAGGTGCTGGCCGTCCACCTCAAACGGCAGCGCCGAAGGTTGCACTTGCGGGTGCAGGCCGTTCTGGCTGAAGTCGTCGCGGTAGAACGACACGTCCAGAGTGCCCAGCGGCGACTCGCTGCCCAGCTCGGTCAGCAACGCCTGGGCCACCCACACGCCGCCGGTGCGAATGCCGATGAAGCGCGGTTCGCTGATGCCACGGTGTTCCAGGTGGGCCGTGAGGCATGTCGCCATCTGGGTGATCAGTTCGGCGGGATTGGGCAGGCTCATGGGGGCTCCTTGGTAGGCCTCGCGCAGGCAAGGTCCGGGCTCAAACGTAAAAAGACGCGGCATGCCGCGTCAGTCAGGATGCAAATAAAGCCGTGTTTTCATCCAGCCAGCCCTGCAACAACAGGGCGGCGGCGATGGCGTCTACCGGGTTGTCGCGGTAGCTGCCCTTCTGCCCACCACGGTCGCGGCGTTCACCCTTGGCTTCAAAGGTGGTCAGGCGTTCATCGTGGGTATAGAAGGGCAGGTTGTAGCGACCATTGAGGCGGCGCGCGAATTTTTCGGCGCGCAGGCACATTTCGCTGGGGGTGCCGTCCATGTTCAAGGGCAGGCCGACCACCACCGCGTCGGGCTTCCATTCATTGATCAGGGCTTCGACCTGATTCCAGTCCGGTACGCCGTTCTGGGCCTTCAAGGTGCACAGCTCGCGTGCCTGGCCGGTGATCACCTGGCCGACGGCCACGCCGATCTGTTTGGTGCCGTAGTCAAACCCGAGGATCAAGCGCAAGGCCATCAGGCGTGCCCCGCCTGGCTGGTCAGCAGATTGAGGTTGACCCGCAGCTTGGCGGCGGCCGCTTCCAGGCGCAGTTCGCTGGCGGTGTTGAACAGGATGTCGGCGTCGAACGGGCAGGTCAGCCAGGCGTTGCTCGCCAGCTCCGCCTCCAGTTGCCCGGCTTCCCAGCCGGCGTAGCCCAGGGTGATCACGCTTTGCTCCGGGCCCACGCCGTCGGCGATGGCGAACAGCACGTCCTGGGAGGTGGACAGCGACACACCGTCCAGGTCCACCGTGGCCTGGAACGTCGGCCCGGTCGGATGCAGCACGAAGCCGCGATCGGTCTGCACCGGCCCGCCGATGTAGATCGGCACGTCCTGGCAACGGGCGGGCGCGTCGATGTCCGGGCGCAGTTGCTCAAGGATATCGGCCAGGTTCAGTTCCTGCGGGCGGTTCACCACCAACCCCATGGCACCATTGGCGGTGTGCTCGACGATGTAGGTCAAGGTCTGCGCAAAGTTCGGGTCGGCCATGTGGGGCATGGCGATCAGGAAGTGGTGCTTGAGGTAGGTCGGGCTGACATTTTTCATGTCCGGTAGTGTGGCGGTGGAGGGGCGACCTGACAAGCCGGGGATGAATTGCACAGGGCAATTGTCATCAGTTGCTGTACAGCCGATCACCCTTGGCGAATTTCCAGGTGCGGATGATTTCCAGGCGGTCCACGTCGTTCAGGTCGCCGGAAAACGGCGCAAAAGGCGCGGCCAGGCGCACGATGCGCTGGGCGGCCTGGTCCAGCAGCGGCTGGCCGGAGGACTCCAGCACCTGCACTTCATACAGTGTGCCATCACGGTTGATTGACACCAATAGACGCAAATTCCCGTAAATCTGCTGACGCCGCGCTTCTTCCGGGTAGTTCAGGTTGCCGATGCGCTCGACCTTTTTGCGCCACTCGTCCTTATACCAGGCACCTTTGTCGCGCATGGTCGAAGCAGCGTTGAGCCGGTAGATACGCGGGCGCTTGGCGTACAGCTGTTGTTCGTGCGCCAGTTCGGCTTCCAGGCTGGAAATCTCGTCGGACAGGGTCGAGCTGTCGAACGTCGGTGCCGGCTTTGCCGGTTCGGGCTGCGGGTCGGTTTTGGTCTTTTCGCGCTGCACCGGCGCTTTCTGCGGTTTGGGCGCGACGGTAGTCACCGCAGGCTTGGGCGCGGCCTGCCTGACCTCGGGCTTTGGCGCCGGCGGCGGGGAGACCTTATTGACCTTGTTGTCCTGGAAGGGCGCCACTTCAGTGGTCTTGGGCACGGCTTTCTTGTCGAGCGTGCCGCTGCCCTGCTGGTTTTCCTGGGCGAGAAAATCGGCCTTCTCGGGCGCCTTTTCGCTCTTGAACGTGGCGAGGGTGATTTCCAGCGTCTGGGTGATCTGTCTGGGCTCGACCATGGTAAAGCCCACACCGAGGATCAATGCCAGGTGAATCAACGCTGCCATAAACAGGGTAAAGCCGAGCCGATCAGCCGGGCGCACGCCGCTGTGGGAGAGTTCTGGGGGCAGTTCGGGCGGGAGCGTCATGACAAAAAAACCAACATCGCGCGTTTCACAGGTGGGGCATGATAACGCAATGTTGGTGTGTGTCCGGCTGTCTATGTCACTTGGATTGCAGCTTGCGCTCAATCGCAGCCATCAGCATTTCGCCGATGTTCGTGCCAAATGCATTATCGATCTCGCGAATACAGGTCGGGCTGGTCACGTTGATTTCGGTGAGGTTCTCACCGATCACGTCCAGGCCGACAAACAGCAGGCCCTTCTCGCGCAGGGTCGGGCCGACCTGTTCTGCAATCCAGCGATCCTTGTCCGACAGCGGACGCGCTTCACCACGGCCACCCGCCGCCAGGTTGCCGCGGGTCTCGCCCGCCGCCGGAATCCGCGCCAGGCAGTAATCCACCGGCTCGCCGTCGATCATCAGGATGCGCTTGTCGCCGTCCTTGATCGCCGGCAGGTAGGCCTGACCCATGATCTGCTGGGTGCCCAGCACGGTCAGGGTCTCCAGGATCACCGACAGGTTGGGGTCGCCGGCGCGGTGACGGAAAATCGAGGTGCCGCCCATGCCGTCCAGCGGCTTGAGAATCACATCCCCATGTTTGGCGGCAAATTCACGCAGCACATCGGCACGGCGGCTGACCACGGTGGGCGGCGTGCACTGCGGGAACAGCGTGGCAAACAGTTTTTCGTTGCAGTCGCGCAGGCTCTGCGGCTTGTTGACGATCAGCACGCCGGCGCGCTCGGCCTGCTCCAGCAGGTAGGTGGAATAGACGAATTCCATGTCGAACGGCGGGTCCTTGCGCATCAGGATCACGTCCAGATCGCTCAGCGGGCTGTCGATTTCGTCTTGCAGCTCGAACCACTTCCCGGGGTTGGCGAACACCTGCAGCGGGCGCATGCGCGCACGGGCCTCGCCGTCGCCCTGGTAAAGGTCGCGCTGCTCCATATAGAACAGCGTCCAGCCGCGTGCCTGGGCGGCCAGCAGCATGGCCAGCGAGCTGTCCTTTTTATAGGAGATGCTGGCGATAGGGTCCATGACAATGCCGACGCGAACGCTCATGGGGGATTTCCTCTGCAGATAGGCGCATAAAAAGTGGCGTCAGAGTGGCGCTGCGGCTGTTGTGGGTCAAGGAAAAACCACCGCGCGGGTGCCTCGATAGATTGCACCCCGAGACTGTGCTAAAAAGACTGCCACGGCGCACCAGCCCTTGAATTCCAAGGCTTGCGGCGCTCATGCTGTGCGTCATCAGGCAGCACGCACGAAAAACCGATTCGCTGTGGCGATGGTAGAGCAACTATGGAACAGCATTCCAACGCCTTGAGAGTGATGGTGATCGACGATTCGAAAACGATCCGCCGCACCGCCGAAACCCTGTTGAAGAACGTGGGCTGCGACGTGATCACGGCCATCGACGGTTTCGATGCCCTGGCCCGGATTGTCGATCATCACCCGCACATTATTTTCGTCGACATCATGATGCCGCGCCTGGATGGCTACCAGACCTGCGCGCTGGTGAAGAACAACCCGGCGTTCAAGGCGATCCCGGTGATCATGCTGTCGTCCAAGGACGGTCTGTTCGACAAGGCCAAGGGGCGCATCGTGGGGGTCGATCAGTTTTTGACCAAGCCGTTCAGCAAGGAAGAACTGCTGGGCGCGATCAAGGCCTGCGTGCCCGGGTTCGCCGCAGTAGAACAAGCACACTGACGCCGCCCCCGTGGGCCGGCGCCGACCAATGTAGTGGGGAAAACCATGGCACGTGTTCTGATCGTCGACGATTCGCCGACCGAAATGTACAAACTCACCGGCATGCTGGAAAAGCACGGCCATCAGGTGCTGAAAGCCGAGAACGGCGCGGACGGCGTGGCCCTGGCCCGTCAGGAAAAACCCGACGCCGTGCTGATGGACATCGTGATGCCTGGCCTCAACGGCTTTCAGGCCACGCGCCAACTGTCCAAGGAGCCGGAAACCAACGGCATCCCGATCATCATCATCACCACCAAAGACCAGGAAACCGACAAGATTTGGGGCGCGCGCCAGGGCGCCAAGGATTACCTGACCAAGCCGGTCGACGAAGACACCCTGATTGCCACCCTCAACAAGGTGCTGGCCGGCTGACGGCACGCCATCATGACCGAGTCGCATACTGCCTTCGAGCTGCTGCTGGACATCGACCGCCGCTGTCGCCTGCTGGCCGCCGACCTGCCGTCCCAGGAAACCCGCCTGCAACGCTGGAGCGGCATCGGCTTTCGCCTGGGGCAGCACTGGTACGTGGCACCCATCGGCGAAGTCGCCGAGGTGCTGCATGAACCGCGCTGCACCTTGATGCCCGGCGTGAAACCCTGGGTCAAGGGCGTGGCCAACCTGCGCGGGCGACTGTTGCCGGTGATGGACCTGGGCGGGTTCCTCGGCCTGCCGCTGTCCAGGGTGCGCAAGCAGCGGCGGGTATTGGTGGTGGAGGTCAACGAGCTGTTTGTCGGTCTGCTGGTGGATGAGGTGGTGGGGATGCAGCATTTCGCACAAGACGCGCGGGTGAGCGATGCCCGCCCCGACGCGCCGTATATCCAGGGCCGCTTCGACGGCGAGCCGCAATGGCAGGTGTTCAGCCCCTTCGCCCTGGCCGAGGCCCCGGGCTTTATGGATGTTGCCGCATGACCACCCCGACCACGCCCAGGCCACAGGCCGCGTCGCGCAGCCGTTCACAGATCATCGTGCTGTTCATCGCGTTGATCGTGTTCATCATGCTGCTGTTCGCCAACTTCGCGTACCTCAACACCCAGTCCACCTACGACAAACAGTACATCGGCCACGCCGGCGAGCTGCGCGTGCTGTCCCAGCGCATCGCCAAGAACGCGACCGAAGCCGCTGCCGGCAAGGCGGCGGCGTTCAAGCTGCTCGCCGAAGCGCGCAACGACTTCGCGCAGCGCTGGGGCTACCTGAAAAAAGGCGACCGCGACACCGGCCTGCCCGCCGCGCCCAGCGCCGTGCGCAACGAAATGCGCGCGGTGCAGACCGACTGGGAAGCGCTGCTGAAAAACACCGACGCAATCCTCGCCAGCGAACAGACGGTGCTGTCCCTGCATCAGGTGGCCGCGACCCTGGCCGAAACCGTGCCGCAATTGCAGATGGAATCGGAAAAGGTCGTCGACATCCTGCTGCAGCGCGGCGCCCCGGCCAGCCAGGTGGCCCTGGCCCAGCGTCAGTCGTTGCTGGCCGAACGCATCCTGGGTGCGGTCAACACCGTGCTGGCCGGCGACGAAACCGCTGTGCAGGCCGCCGATGCCTTCGGCCGCGACGCCAACCGCTTTGGCGTGGTGCTCAATGGTATGCTCAACGGCAATCCCGGGCTGCGCATCACCCAGGTCGAAGACCGTGACGCCCGCGCGCGGCTGACAGAAATCGCCGAGCTGTTCGAGTTCGTGTCCGGCTCGGTGGATGAAATCCTCGAGACCTCGCCGCAACTGTTCCAGGTGCGCGCCTCGGCGAGCAATATCTTCAACCTGTCGCAGACCCTGCTCGATGAAGCCTCGCACCTGGCCATCGGTTTCGAAAACCTCGCCAGCGGACGCAGCTTCGACACCCTCGGCGGCTACATGCTGGGCTTGCTGGCGCTGACCTCGATCATCCTGATCGGCCTGGTGATGGTGCGCGAAACCAACCGTCAACTGCGTGAAACCGCCGAGAAGAACGAGCGCAATCAGAACGCGATCATGCGCCTGCTCGATGAGATCGAAGACCTGGCCGATGGCGACCTCACCGTAACGGCCTCGGTGACCGAGGACTTCACCGGCACCATTGCCGACTCGATCAACTATTCCGTGGATCAATTGCGCGATCTGGTCGCCACCATCAACCTCACGGCGGGCCAGGTGGCCGGTGCCGTGCAAGAGACCCAGGCCACCGCCATGCACCTGGCGCAGGCCTCGGAGCATCAGGCCCAGCAGATCGCCGAAGCCTCCACCGCCATCAGCCAGATGGCCCAGTCCATCGACCACGTCTCGGCCAACGCCGCCGAATCCTCGGCGGTGGCCGAGCGCTCGGTGGAGATCGCCAACAAGGGTAACGAGGTGGTGCACAACACCATCCACGGCATGGACAACATTCGCGAACAGATCCAGGACACCGCCAAACGCATCAAGCGCCTGGGCGAGTCGTCCCAGGAAATCGGCGATATCGTCAGCCTGATTGACGACATCGCCGACCAGACCAACATCCTCGCCCTGAACGCCGCGATCCAGGCGAGCATGGCCGGTGACGCCGGGCGCGGGTTCGCCGTGGTGGCCGATGAAGTGCAGCGCCTGGCCGAGCGCTCATCGGCGGCCACCCGGCAGATTGAAACCCTGGTGCGGGCGATCCAGGCCGACACCAACGAAGCCGTGATTTCCATGGAGCAGACCACCACCGAAGTGGTGCGTGGTGCGCGATTGGCCCAGGACGCCGGCGTGGCGCTGGAGGAGATCGAAGGGGTGTCCAAGACCCTGGCGGCGCTGATCCAGAGTATTTCCAATGCGGCGCAGCAACAGACGTCGTCGGCGGGGCAGATCTCCCTGACCATGAACGTGATTCAGCAGATCACCACCCAGACCTCCTCGGGCTCGACGGCGACCGCCGAGAGCATCGGCAACCTGGCAAAAATGGCCAGCCAGTTGCGGCGTTCGGTGTCGGGATTCACTCTTCCGCCGCCCAAACCGGTCGACGATTGAAATGCGATTCAAAGGTGAGAGGGGGCTTGCTCCCGATAGCGGTACATCAGTCAATGAATCAGGTGCCTGACCCACCGCCATCGGGAGCAAGCCCCCTGCCACCTGGGATCTCCTTTACTGTCGAGATCTTGGCAACACCAGCAACCCACGAATTCTAAGCGGAGCAGTTATGGTTGATCGGCACGACTACGTGGCCCTCGAATGGGTCAAGGGCGACATTGCCGAAACCCTGAAACAGGCCCGTTCGGCGCTGGACGCGTTTGTCGAAACCCGCGACGCCGACGCCCTGGGCGAGTGCCTGGCGTGCATCCATCAAGTGCATGGCGCGCTGCAAATGGTCGAGTTCTACGGCGCGGCGCTGCTCGCCGAAGAGATCGAGGAACTGGCCCTGGCGCTGCAGGCCGAGCGCGTCAGCCAGCGCGACGAAAGCCTCCGCCTGCTGCAACAGGCCCTCGGCCAGCTGCCGCTGTACCTGGACCGCGTGCACAGCGCCCGCCGCGATTTGCCGCTGGTGGTGCTGCCGTTGCTCAACGACCTGCGCAGCGCCCGTGGCGAAAGCCTGCTGTCGGAAACCAGCCTGTTCAGCCCGCAGTTGCTGTCGATTGCGCCGCTGCCCGACGACGCCCTGGCCCAGCGCGATCAGCCCGAGCTTCACGAGCAATTGCGCCAGTGGCAGCAATGGTTGCAGCAGGCGCTGGCCGGGTTGCTGCGCGAGGACCACGGCCCGAGCAACCTGGAAGACATGGCGCGGGTGTTCGCGCGCCTCGAAGCGCTGTGCCAGGGCGCGCCGCTGTTGCCCTTGTGGCAAGTCACCTCGGCGCTGGTCGAGGGCATGCTCACCGGCGTGATCGCCAACAGCCCAGCGTTGCGCAGCCTGCTCAAGGCCAGTGGCAAACAACTCAAGCGCCTGCTCGCCCAGGGCATTGGCGGCATCAACCAGCCCGCACCGGATGGCTTGCTCAAGAGCCTGTTGTTTTATGTGGCCAAGGTCACCCGGCCAACCCCGCGCATGCAGAGTTTGAAGGAACGCTACGGCCTGGATGACGCCTTGCCCGACAGCGCGCTGGTGGATGCCGAGCGTGCGCGCCTGGCCGGGCCGGACCGCAATGCCATGGGGTCGGTGCTCGGTGCGTTGTGTGAAGAGCTGGTGCGGGTCAAGGAGCGGCTGGACCTGTTCGTGCGCAGCGACCGCCAGCACATCGGCGATCTCGACGCGCTGCTGGCGCCGCTGCGCCAGATCGCCGACACCCTGGCGGTACTGGGCTTCGGTCAGCCGCGCAAAGTGATCATCGACCAGTTGGCCGTGGTGCAGAGCCTGGCCCAGGGTCAGCGCGAGCCCAGTGATCCGGTGCTGATGGACGTGGCAGGCGCGTTGCTCTACGTCGAAGCCACGCTGGCGGGCATGGTCGGCACCGTGGAGGCGCAGGGCCGCGAGGAGAGCCGCCTGCCCACCACCGACCTGACCCAGATTCACCAGTTGGTGATCCGCGAATCCTGCCAGTGCCTCAAGCAGGCCAGAGAGCTGGTGATCGATTGCCTCGAAGCCGATTGGGACCGCCAGCACCTGGAGTCGCTGCCGGAGCTGCTGAGCCAGGTGCGTGGCGCGCTGGCCATGATCCCTTTGCCCCGCGCGGCGAGCCTGATGCGCGGCTGCGCCGACTACGTGAATGAACAGCTGATGGTCAACGATGGCGCACCGTCCGAGGTGCAGCTGGAGCATTTCGCCGAGGTGATCAGCGGCCTGGAGTACTACCTCGAACGCATGCTCCAGGACCCCGACGCCGACGGCGAACGGGTGCTGGAGATGGCCACCCAGGGCCTGACCGCGCTGGGTTACCTGCCTGCGGCCAAACCCTGGCGCCAGGCGCTGGTGGCGCCGGAGGGTGCGCTTTCGAGCGATGAGGCGCCGAGCCAGTCGCAGTTCGACGCCCTGGCCAGCCCCACCTCACGCCTGAACCCGCCGGCCCGACAACGCCCCGGCAGCCTGTTGCCGCCGCCGGCCGACGAAGCCCCCATCGACGACGAACTGCGCGAAGTCTTCCTCGGAGAAACCGACGAAGTCCTCGAGGTGCTGCACCGTGACCTGCCCAACAGTGCCGACAAAACCGCCCAGGCCGAAATGCGCCGCGCCTTTCACACCCTCAAGGGCAGCGGCCGCATGGTGCGGGCGCTGGTACTGGCCGAGCTGGCCTGGGCGGTGGAAAACCTGCTCAACCGCGTGCTGGAGCGCAGCGTGGTCCTCGGCGCCGACGTGCAAGAGGTGCTGGATGAAACCGTGGCCCTGCTGCCGGAACTGATCGCCGATTTTGCCAGCGGCGACCAGCGCCAGCGCGATGAAGTCGACGCCCTGGCTGCGCGTGCCCACGCCTTGGCCAGCGGCACGCCGACCCACGCGGTCGAACCCCACGACCCGATGCTGCTGGAGATTTTCCGCAACGAAGCCCAGAGCCACCTCGAGAGCCTCAATCACTTTCTGCACCAGGCCGCCGAGCACGTTCCGCTGCACGTCAGCGACGCCCTGCAACGCGCGCTGCACACCCTCAAGGGCAGCGCCTACATGGCCGGTGTGTTGCCCATCGCCGAACTGGCGCGTCCGCTCGATCACCTGACCCGTGAATACAAGGCCCACCGCCTGCCGCTGGACCTGGACGAAGTGGAATTGCTGCTGGAAGCCGAAGGCCTGTTCCAGCAAGGCCTGCGCCAGTTGCACCGCGACCCGCTGGCGCCGATCAAAGGCGCGGCAGCGCTGATCAACCGCACCCAGGCGCTGCTCGACCAGCAGCTTCAAGCCTTGCTCGACGCCCCCGGCACGGGCCTGCGCATCAAGCGCGACCCGCAGTTGATCAGCAACTTCCTGGCCCAGGGCATGGACATTTTGCTGGATGCCGAAAGCCTGCTGCGCCGCTGGCAGCAGCACCCCGGCGAGCGCCAGGAGCTGAGCGCGCTGCTGGACGAATTGACCACCCTGGGGGAGGGCGCGCACCTCGCTGACCTGCACCCCATCGATGCCCTGTGTGAAGCCTTGCTCGACCTGTATGGCGCGGTGGAAGAAAGCAGCCTGGCGGTCAGCGCGCGGTTTTTTCATGAGGCCGAACAGGCCCACGAAGCATTGATCAACATGCTCGACCAGTTGGCCGCCGGCCAGGAAATCAGCCCGGCACCGGCCCGTTTGCAGGCCCTGCGCGAGCTGCTTGACGATGCACTCGACCCGTCCGCCACCGGGCTGATCACCCGCGACGGCCACAACGCCCCGAACATCGCCGAACTGGGCGCCGCCACGGCGCAGTTGGAGCAGGCAACGGTGATGGACGACGAGATCGTCGAGATCTTCCTCGAAGAGGCGGTGGACATTCTCGACAGTGCCGGCCAGTCGCTTAAACGCTGGCTGCTGGACCCGGAAAACGCCGCGCCGCTGTCCTCCCTGCAACGCGACCTGCACACCCTCAAGGGTGGCGCGCGCATGGCCGAAATCGAGCCGGTGGGCGACCTCGCCCAGGAACTTGAGTGCTTGTACGAAGGCCTGGTGGACCGCCGCTACAGCTACTCGGCCGAACTGTCGCGCCTGCTGATGGCCAGTCACGAGCAGTTGGCCTTGCAGTTGGAAGAGCTGCACGACCATCAGCCGTTGGGCGACAGCCGCGAACTGATCGACACGCTGCGTGCGTTTCGCCAGGGCAGTACGCCGGCTGCACCGGTTGCCGCACCGCAGGCCGCCAGTGCCGACCCCGAGCTGCTGGATATCTTCCTCGAAGAAGCGGCCGATATCCTCGACAGTTCCGGCGCCGCGCTGCTGCGCTGGCAGGCCGAGCCGGGCGGTCGCCAGGAAGTGGAAACCCTGCTGCGCGACCTGCACACCCTCAAGGGCGGCGCGCGCATGGTCGAGATCGCGCCGATTGGCGACCTGGCCCATGAGCTGGAATTTCTCTACGAAGGGCTGTCGGCCGGGTTGCTTGCGCCGTCGGCCGAGCTGTTCGCTTTGCTGCAAGGCTGCCACGACCGCCTGGCGCAGATGATCGACGCGGTCGCCGATGGCCTGCCGGTGGGCTCGGTGGACAAACTGATCACGCGCATCAGAAGCCTGGTGCAGCCCAGCGCGGAACCGCTGGGGCCGGTGGCGTTGCCGGCGGGCAAGACCGAAACGGCCGTCGATCCCAACGCCGACATGGTGAAGATCTCCGCCGACCTGCTCGACGATTTGGTCAATTTGGCCGGCGAAACCTCGATCTTCCGGGGCCGCATCGAACAGCAGGTCAACGACGCGCGCGCCGCGTTGAGCGAGGTGGAAACCACCATCGAGCGCATGCGCGACCAACTGCGCCGGCTCGACAGCGAAACCCAGGGCCGCCTGCTCAGCCGCCAGCAGGCCGAGGCCGAGCGCCTGGGCTATGAAGAATTCGATCCGCTGGAAATGGACCGCCATTCACAGTTGCAGCAGTTGTCCCGCGCGCTGTCCGAGTCGGCCAGCGACCTGCTGGATCTCAAGGAAACCCTTGAGCGTCGCAACCAGGATGCCCATGACCTGTTGCAGCAACAGGCGCGCATCAACACCGCCTTGCAGGAAGGCCTGATGCGCACCCGTATGGTGCCATTCGAACGCATGCTGCCACGCCTCAAGCGCATCGTGCGCCAGGTGGCGCAAGAGTTGGGCAAGGACGTGGAGTTCGTGGTCGGCAATGCCGAGGGCGAGATGGACCGCAACGTGCTGGAGCGCATGGTTGCGCCGCTCGAGCATATGCTGCGCAACGCCGTCGACCATGGCCTGGAATCGCGTGAGGCGCGCCTGTTGGCGGGCAAGCCCGAGACGGGCCGCATCACCCTGGACCTGACCCACGAAGGCGGCGACATCGTGTTCGACATGCGCGACGACGGCGCCGGCGTGCCCCTCGACGCGGTGCGGCGCAAGGCGATCAAGCGCGGGCTGCTCAAGCCCGATCAGGAGATGAGCGACCGCGACGTGTTGCAGTTCATCCTGCAGCCGGGGTTTTCTACCGCCGAGAAAATCACGCAGATTTCCGGGCGTGGCGTGGGCATGGACGTGGTGCATGAAGAGGTGCGCCAGCTGGGCGGCTCGATGGTGATCGATTCGACCTCGGGAGCGGGCGTGCACTTTCGCATTCGCCTGCCGTTCACCGTGTCGGTCAACCGGGCGTTGATGGTGCAGTGCGCGGACGATCAATACGCGATCCCGCTTAACACCATTGAAGGCCTGGTGCGCGTGCCCCCCCATGAACTGGCCGGGCATTATCAGCAGGACCCGCCGTGTTACGAATACGCCGGCCAGCGCTATGAGCTGTTCTACCTGGGCGACCTGTTGCACACCGTCGGCCGCCCAAAACTGCTGGGCGAGTACCAACCGGTACCGGTGTTGCTGGTGCACTGCAATGAGCGCCGCGTGGCGGTGCATGTGGATGCCATGGCGGGCACACGCGAGATTGTGGTCAAGGGCTTGGGGCCGCAGTTTGCCGGGGTGCAGGGGCTGTCCGGTGCAACGATCCTGGGCGATGGCCGCGTGGTGTTGATCATCGACCTGCTGGCGCATATCCGCGTGCGGCAACCGGCCTTGCCGGCGCAGGCGCTGGACGTGCCGCTGGTGCTCAACGACCCGCTGAAAAAGCGTCCGCTGCTGGTGCTGGTGGTGGACGATTCGGTCACCGTGCGCAAAGTCACCAGCCGCCTGCTGGAGCGCAACGGCATGAACGTGCTCACCGCCAAGGACGGCATCGACGCCCTGGCCGTGCTTGAGGAGCACACCCCGGACCTGATGCTGCTCGACATCGAAATGCCGCGCATGGACGGCTTCGAAGTGGCGATCCAGGTGCGCAACGACCCACGGCTGATGCGCCTGCCGATCATCATGATCACCTCGCGCACCGGCCAGAAACACCGCGACCGCGCCATGGCCATCGGCGTCAACGACTACCTGGGCAAGCCGTACCAGGAGTCGGTGCTGCTGGAAAGCATCGCCTATTGGAGCAAGTCCCATGCTTGACCACCGCGCCAGCCAACTCACCGGCCTGCTGCTGCCCCTGGCTGATCGGCACCTGGTGTTGCCTAACGTCGCCATTGCCGAGTTGATCGACTTTCAGCGTGGAGAGCCGGCCAGTGATGCGCCGCCGTGGTATCTGCGGCAAGTGACCTGGCGTGATCGGCAGATTCCGTTGATCAGCTTTGAAGCGGTGTGCGGCGAAGCCAGCCTGACCGGCGAGCGTTCGCGCATCGTGGTGCTGAACGCCCTCGGCGGGCGGCCAACGCTGAAGTTCATTGCGCTGGTGATTCAGGGCATTCCCCGCTCGTACAAACTCGACAGCGAATTGAGCTACGTCGACGTGCCGCTGTGCCCGCTGGAGCTGGCGGCGGTGCAGGTGGGCGAGCATGTGGCGAGAGTGCCGGACTTGATGGGGCTTGAAGCGCTGCTGGTCGAGTCCGGCCTGGCCTGATGACCCACCTGTTCATATTCCTGTGAAGATCCAAATGTGGGAGCTGGCTTGCCTGCGAAGGCGCTGGGTCAGTCACTGAAACATGGCTGATATACCGCATTCGCGAGCAAACCCGCTCTTATCAAACATAAGATAACTTTTTGATTTAAAGCCTGAAATTTCAGGCAGCCACTTTCCTGTGGCGAGCGGGCTTGCCCTAATGCCGTTCAGTTAAGCGCAGCTCCCCTGTGGCGAGCAGGCTTGTCCTGCGTTGGGCTGCGCAGCAGCCCCAAAGCCAGGCGCTGAGCCGTATCACGTACACCGCGTTTTTGCTCGATTGGGGGCGCTTCGCACCCCAACGCGGGGCAAGCCCGCTCGCCACAGAAGCTCCAGTTTGCTGCGCGAAAGGGGCCTGCGACACTCAATCGCGCTCGAATACGGCTCTCGGAATTTTCCTGCAGGATTTTGGGCTGTGCATGAACTTGTTGAGCACGGCCAGCGCGCCTAGTCTTCGTCCCGTCATCGCGAAAAACGGTGACACGGACGTGCAAGTCCGACGAAACTGTTTAGGCGTATAAACGCCCAGCCTCGGGCGTTTTTTGTGCTCGCTGCTTTATGGCGGCCGCGCGCAGGAGGTCCTCGGACCTGCTGGGTGTCCTAAACAGGCCCGGTCTTGCACACCTGCGCACGGTCGCCACCCTCATTCGCGTGCAAGCGAACGGTGGCGCTCCTTACTAACTGTTTAGGAGTTTCATCATGGTCAACCCACCCCGAGTTCACCCCTCTTCACCGTAACCCCCCAGCAAACCACCGAAACCCTGCTGGTCAATGCCAGCGAAACCCTGTCCTCCCTCAACGCACTCACTTGCACGCTGGCCTTCGACCTGGACGCTTCCCAGCGCGCGATCATGCTCGGCATTCAACAACTGGCCGAGCTCGGCCAATTGCTGGTCGACAGAGCACTGGAGCAAGTCAGTCCTTCGCCTATCTAAACCACGCCACCGAGCAAATGAGGGAGGGGGCTTGCTCCCGATAGCGATGGGTCAGTTGCCTGTTCATCAACTGACCGCCTGCTATCGGGAGCAAGCCCCCTCCCACAGTGAGTCGCGCTCGGCTTCAGGCCTCAATCGATCCGCGCAAACCGCTCAATCACTGGTTGCTCACGGTGCTCTGCCTGCCACAGGTCGTAGGCGCTTTGCATCGACAACCATAGCTGTGCGGTACTCACACCGGCGCGCTCCAACCTGACGGCAAGGTCCGGGCTGATTGGGGCATGGCCATGCAAGATCCTGGAAAACGTCTCACGGGCGAAGCCCAGGCGCCTTGCCATTTCAGTGATGGTGATGCCTACGGCAGGGATCACATCCTCAAGCAAAATTTCGCCTGGGTGAGGTGGGTTGTGCATGCCCATATAGATACCTCTACTCAGTGGTAATCAAGATAATCAATCAGTTCGACCTGATCATCGAGCATCCGAAAAATAATGCGCCAGTTACCACTGATACTGACGGACCAGTAGTCGATCAGATCGCCCTTCAATCGATGAAAGCGCCATCCGGGCAGATTCAAAGCTTCTGGGTGTTCGGCCTTATCCAGAATGAACAGAACGCGGCGCAGGCGCTTTGCATGATTGGCGTTGATACCTTTGGTTGAACCGTTCTCATAAAAGGCTCTGAGCCCCTTATGTTTCCAACTGACGATCATGGTGTGATTGTGATGTGATGCATCACGCTCTGCAAGGGCCTTGTACCGGGGTTTTTGGTCGGATTCATGGTGTCTGCCCGTGGCACGATTCGAGCTGAAAGGCTAAAGAGGCGGGTTCCGACCAACAACCTGAAAAGCCTGTCGGAGCATTCCTTACCGTCTGTCGGGAGAACGCGCTCGAATACGGCTCTCGGAATTTTCCTGCAGGATTTTGGGCTGAGCATGAACTTGTTGAGCACGGCCCGCGCGCCTAGTCTTCGTCCCGTCATCGCAAAAAACGGTGACACGGACGTGCAAGTCCGGTTACATGTCGGCGCATAAACGCCCATAGCCATTCAGCGGGCGTTTTTTATGCCTGCTGTACTTGTTATGGCAGCTGCGCGCGGGAGATCTTTCGAGGTCTGCCGGGGTCCGATATGCCCGGTCTTGCACACCTGCGCACAGCTGCCACCCTTATTCGCGTGCAAGCGGAAAGGGCGCAGCCTCCATCACATATCGGAGCTGTAAATCATGGTCAAACCCACCCCGAGTTCACCCCTCTTCACCGTAACCCCCCAGCAAACCACCGAAACCCTGCTGGTCAATGCCAGCGAAACCCTGTCCTCCCTCAACGCACTCACTTGCACGCTGGCCTTCGACCTGGACGCTTCCCAGCGCGCGATCATGCTCGGCATTCAACAGCTGGCCGAGCTCGGCCAATTGCTGGTCGACAGAGCACTGGAGCAAGTCAGTCCTTCGCCTATCTAAACCACGCCACCGAGCAAATGAGGGAGGGGGCTTGCTCCCGATAGCAGGCGGTCAGTTGCCTGTTCATCAACTGACCGCCTGCTATCGGGAGCAGACTCCCTCGCACATTTTGTGCTTGATCGTTCCCATAAAGGGACCTATCGTTCCCTTATTGGGACTCTCCGGCCTTCACCATGCAAACCTTATCGCTCAGTTCCGCGCTTTTCACCGTCACCCAGCAGAAAGTGCTTGGCCTGCTGTTCGGCAAGCCCGAGAAAAGTTTCTTCACCAATGAAATCGCGCGCTGGGCCCAGGTGGGTAAGGGTAGTCTCACCCGCGAGCTGACGCGTTTGCAGCTGGCCGGCATCCTGAGCGTAACGCGCCAGGGCAACCAGACCCATTACCAGGCCAACCCTCTGTGCCCGATCTACTCGGAGATGCTGGCTATCGTGCGCAAGACGCTTGGCCTGGATGAGCCATTGCGCAACGCACTGGCACCGTTCGCCGCGCAGATCACCTGGGCGTTTGTTTACGGCTCCATCGCCAAGGGCGAGGCGCACTCATCCAGTGACATAGATCTCATGCTGATCGGCAAAAGCCTCAACTACAGTGAAGTCATGGAACAGCTCATACCGCTGGAAGAGCAACTGGGCCGCACCATCAACCCGACGCTTTACACCCCTCAAGACTGGATCGGCAAATGGAATGCCGGCAACAGCTTTGTGCAACGGGTCGTACAGCAGGACAAGATCAATCTGATTGGGGGAAATCCCCTGGAATCCATGGATGGACAGCAAGGCAAACCTGGAGAATCTGCAACGTAGGGGTGGCTTGAAAGCCGAGCCGCCGGATCGCAAGGAATGTGATGGGCTGATGCGCTCGGCCCGTGACCGGTTGAAAGACGCCGCAACCGCGCCGCTATCGTTCGCCAGTTGTTTCGACCTGGCCTACAACGCCGCTCATGCCATGGCGCTTACAGCCCTGCGTCTGCAAGGGTATCGCTCCGACAAACGCTATCTGGTCTTTCAATGTCTGGTACACACCACCGAAGCGAACAAGGTGGAGGTGAGGTTATTGGTGCTGTGCCATGAGCGCCGAAATCTGGCGGAATATGAGGGCTACATGGATGAAGACGAGGCGCTGCTAAGTCAATTGATGAGCGCCGCAATGGCGCTGTTGACGAAAGTGGAAGAGCTTCTTGCTGGTCATAAATGGACATAACGCGCCTTTCCTGCGACCGCTATCCACTGAACACCACCGAGCAAATGTGGGAGGGAGCAAGCCCCCTCTCACATGTTTCTCCTTCACTCAGCCCAACTCAGCATTTGCTGATACTCCATTACTCCAGCCGTAACGATCCGCCGCCCAGCTTGATTGATAGCCCTCCCATTCACTCCTAAGGTAAGCCCACGACAGCAAACCCGTGGAGCAACCATGACAACAACAAGCACCCCGAACGCGCGCTGGACGCGGCGTCGCGACGAGAAACAGCGGCGGCTCGGGCTGGTTTCGCACTACGCAGACGGGGCTGTGTTGCCCGGCGACAGGATCGTCGAAGCACTCGAAGCACTGATCCTGCCCGGCGACCGCGTGGTGCTGGAGGGCAATAACCAGAAGCAAGCCGATTTCCTCTCCCGCTCGCTGGCCAAGGTCGACCCCGCCAAGCTCCACGATTTGCACATGATCATGCCCAGTGTCGGCCGTTCCGAGCACCTGGACCTCTTCGAAAAAGGCATCGCCCGCAAGCTGGATTTCTCCTTCGCCGGCACCCAGTCCCTGCGCATCAGCCAGTTGCTCGAAGACGGCCTGCTGGAAATCGGCGCGATCCACACCTACATCGAACTCTACGCGCGCCTGGTGGTGGACCTGATCCCCAACGTGGTGCTCTCGGCCGGGTTCATGGCCGACCGCGCCGGCAACATCTACACCGGCGCCAGCACCGAAGACACCCCGGCGCTGATCGAGCCCGCCGCGTTCAGCGATGGCATCGTCATCGTGCAGGTCAATCAGTTGGTGGATGACGTCACCGATCTGCCCCGTGTCGACATCCCCGCCAGTTGGGTGGATTTCGTGGTGGTGGCCGACAAACCGTTCTACATCGAACCGCTGTTCACCCGCGACCCGCGCCACATCAAGCCGGTGCATGTGCTGATGGCGATGATGGCGATCCGTGGCATTTACGAAAAACACAACGTGCAGTCGCTCAACCACGGCATCGGTTTCAACACCGCCGCTATTGAGTTGATCCTGCCCACCTACGGTGAATCCCTGGGCCTGAAGGGCAAGATCTGCCGCAACTGGACCCTCAACCCGCACCCCACGCTGATCCCCGCCATCGAAAGCGGCTGGGTGGAAAGTGTGCACTGCTTCGGTACCGAGCTGGGCATGGAAAACTACATCGCCGCCCGCCCGGATGTGTTCTTCACCGGCCGCGACGGCTCGATGCGCTCCAACCGGATGTTCAGCCAGCTTGCCGGCCAATACGCGGTGGACCTGTTCATCGGCGCCACCCTGCAAGTGGACGGCGACGGCCATTCCAGCACCGTCACCCGTGGCCGCCTCGCCGGTTTCGGTGGTGCGCCGAACATGGGCCACGACCCGCGCGGTCGTCGCCACGGCACTCCGGCGTGGCTGGACATGCGCCACGGCGACGCGCCCGAAGCGTTGCTTGAACGCGGCAAAAAACTCGTGGTGCAAATGGTCGAGACCTTTCAGGAAGGCGGCAAACCCACCTTCGTCGACACCCTCGACGCGGTGGACGTGGCGCGCAAAAGCGGCATGCCCCTGGCGCCGATCATGATCTACGGCGATGACGTCACCCACTTGCTCACCGAAGAAGGCATCGCCTACCTGTACAAGGCGCGCTCCCTCGAAGAGCGCCAGGCGATGATCGCTGCCGTTGCCGGGGTCACCGTCATCGGCCTGCGCCATAACCCCAAAGACACCGCGCGCATGCGCCGCGAAGGCTTGATCGCGTTGCCCGAAGACCTCGGTATCCGCCGCACCGACGCCACCCGCGAGCTGTTGGCCGCCAAGAGCGTGGCCGACCTGGTGGACTGGTCCGGTGGCCTGTACAACCCGCCCGCCAAATTCAGGAGCTGGTAAATGCGCGCCCTCAAACTGCATGAACTGAGCCTGGCCGATCGCCTGGCCGATCTGGCCGTCGATGCGCTGATCGATGAAGCCGACCTGTCGCCCAAACCCGCACTGGTGGACCGTCGTGGCAACGGCGCTCACCGCGATCTGCACCTGGGCCTGATGCATGCTTCGGCGTTGTCGCTGTGGCCGATGTTCAAGGCCATGGCTGAAGCGGCGCTGGAGTGCGGCGAGGTCGGCGTGCCGCTGCGCGAAGCCCTCGGCCGTATCGGCCGCGAAGGCGAGCAGGCGATGCTCGTCACCACCGATGGCGTGAACACCCATCGCGGGGCGATCTGGGCGCTCGGCCTGCTCACCGCTGCCGCCGCGCTGGAGCCACGCGCCCTCACGCTGAACGCCGCCCGACTGGCCCTGCTCAACGACCGCTACGCGCCGCACACCGCAAGCCACGGCGCCTTGGTTGCTCAGCGCTACGGCGCACGCGGCGCCCGTGAAGAAGCCCAGCTCGGCTTCCCCTCGGTGATGCAACGCGGCCTGCCGCAACTGCGCAAAAGCCGCCAGCAGAACACCGGCGAACAGAACGCGCGTCTGGATGCCTTGCTCGCGATCATGACGGACCTTGGCGACACCTGCGTGCTCTACCGCGCCGGCCTTGAAGGCCTGCAGGCGATGCAGCAGGGCGCCCAGGCCGTGCTCGACGCCGGCGGCAGCGCCAGCCTCGCCGGGCGCCGCCAGTTGCACGCACTCGACCAGCAACTGCTGGCGCTGAACGCCTCCCCCGGCGGCGCCGCCGACCTGCTGGCCGCCTGCCTGTTTATCGACCGCCTCGACGGAGCACTGTGATGGAAACCTTGTCCTTTGAATTCCCCGCCGGGCAGCCGCCCAAAGGCCGTGCACTGGTGGGCTGCGTCGGCTCGGGCGATCTGGAAGTGCTGCTGGAACCGGGCACGCCCGGCACGCTGAACATCCAGGTGCAGACCTCGGTGAACGGCGCGCAGCTGCGTTGGCAGCACCTGTTCGAACGCATCTTTCAGGAACACACGCCGCCGGCGTTGAACATCGATATCCACGATTTCGGCGCCACCCCGGGCGTGGTGCGCCTGCGTCTGGAGCAGGGCTTCGAGGAGATCGGCCATGACTGACCTGCTCAACAAGCACAGCTTCGTCGAACTCGGCGCCCGGCAGCGCGCCAGGGCGCTGCTCGACAGCGGCACGTTCCGAGAACTGATCGATCCGTTTCAGCGCGTCATGTCCCCGTGGCTCAGCCGGCAGGGCGTGGTGCCCCAGGCCGATGACGGCGTGGTGATCGCCAAGGGCCGCATCGCCGGTCTGCCGGTGGTGATCGCCGCCATTGAAGGCAATTTTCAGGGCGGCAGCCTCGGTGAAGTGGGCGGTGCCAAAATCGCCGGGGCGCTGGAGCTGGCGGCTGAAGACAACCGCAAGGGCATCGAGACCCGCGCCGTATTGCTGCTGGAAACCGGTGGCGTGCGTCTGCAGGAAGCCAACCTGGGCCTGGCCGCGATTGCCGATATTCACGCGGCGATTGTCGACCTGCGCCAGTACCAGCCGGTGATCGGCGTGGTGGCGGGCAGTGTCGGCTGTTTCGGCGGCATGTCCATCGCGGCCGGGTTGTGCAGCTACCTGGTGGTCACCCGCGAAGCACGCCTGGGCCTGAATGGCCCGCAAGTGATCGAACAGGAAGCGGGCCTGGAGGAATACGATTCCCGCGACCGTCCGTTTATCTGGAGCCTGACCGGCGGCGAGCAGCGTTTCAACAGCGGCCTGGCCGACCGTTATGTGGCCGACGATGTGGCGCAGATCCAGCAGACCGTCACCGCGCTGTTGCAGCAAGGCGTGCCCGCGCAACAACGCAGCCGACAGGCCGAGCATTACCTGGCGCGCTTGAACGCGCTGGACGCCACCCCGCAAATCGAGCCGGCGACGGTTCGCGCGCTGTATCAGGGAGAGCGCTCATGAGAGGGTTGCAATGGTTTAACGCACTGAGCACGGGCGCAACAGTGGTCGAAGGCTTGCCGGCCTCGCTGAAAGTCGCTGACGGCGTGTTGGGTGGGCAGCCGGTGCGCTTTATTGCCGTGGTCACCGACCCGGATAACCGCTTCCCCCGTGCACGCAATGGCGAGGTCGGCCTGCTGGAAGGCTGGGGCCTGGCCAAGGCGGTGGACGATGCCATCGCCCGTGGTGACCAGCGCCCGATCATCGCCATCGTCGATGTGCCGAGCCAGGCCTATGGCCGCCGCGAAGAAGCCCTCGGCATTCACCAGGCCCTGGCCGCCGCCGCCGACAGTTATGCCCGCGCACGCCTGGCCGGGCACCCGGTGATCGGGCTGCTGGTGGGCAAAGCCATGTCCGGCGCGTTTCTCGCCCACGGCTACCAGGCCAACCGGCTGATTGCCCTGCGCGATCCGGGCGTGATGGTGCATGCGATGGGCAAGGCTTCGGCCGCGCGAGTGACGTTGCGCAGCGTCGAAGAACTCGAAGCCCTGGCCGCCAGTGTGCCGCCCATGGCTTACGACATCGACAGCTTCGCCAGCCTTGGCTTGCTGTGGGAGACTCTGTCGGTCAGCCAAATCGAACAGCCCACGGCGGACGATGTGGCGCGGGTCGGCGACTGCCTGCTCAAGGCCATCAGGGATGTAGACGGCCGTGACTTGAGCGGTCGTCTGGGCGCCAGCAATCGCGCCGCTTCCAGCCATGTGCGCCAGTTGCTGCGGGAGCAATGGTGAACGCCCACGACCTGCTCTGGGGCATGACCCCGGCGCAGTTGCCCGCGGACGCCCCGGCCTGGGCGGTGGAAGCCATCAGCGCCGGCCATCCGGTGGTGGTGCGCCGCGCGCTCGTCGCGCCGGGCCATGTGGCGGTCGGGGTGCGCGGGCGTTTGCGTGAGCAGCGTTTTGCCACGGTGATGCCCCTTGCGCAGGTGACCCGGCGGGTGGTGCCGGAAGCGCTCGGCGCCGTGGTTTCGCCGCGGGATCTCCCCGCGCTGCGTGCGCTCGAGCACCTGCGCCCACTGTTGGGTCAGCACGCCTGGGGCGTCGCCGGCAGCGCCGGGTTTGAATTGGCGACCGGCATTGAAGCGCTGCATGCCCACAGCGATCTGGATTTGATTCTGCGCAGCCCCGAGCGGCTTGAACGCGGCGATGCACAGCGCCTACTGGCCGTCCTCGACACGGCGGTATGTGCCGTGGACCTGCAACTGCAAACCCCGTTCGGTGCGGTGGCCCTGCGCGAATGGGCTGGCAGATCGCGCCGCGTGCTGCTCAAAACCTGCGGCGGTGCGCAGTTGGTTGCCGACCCCTGGCAGGCCGTGGCATGAGCAGCCTGCTGGTGTTTCCGGGGCAGGGCGCGCAACGGCCACGCATGCTTGAGCAACTGCCCGCCGCTGTGCTGGACGAGGCCAGCGCCGCCCTGGGTGAAGAGGTGCGCCAACTCGATTCGGCGCAGGCCCTGGCGTCGACCCGCGCCGTTCAGCTGTGCCTGTTGATCGCAGGCGTCGCCCACGCACGGCGGTTGCAGCACACGCCGGATTACGTGGCGGGCCTGTCCATTGGCGCCTATCCGGCAGCGGTGATCGCCGGGGCGCTGGACTTTGCCGATGCGCTCAGGCTGGTGGCCCTGCGCGGCGAACTGATGCAGAACGCTTATCCACAGGGCTACGGCATGACCGCGCTGATCGGCCCCGAGTTATCCACCGTCGAAACCCTGCTGGCCGAGATTCACAGCGCCGAAACACCGGTGTACCTGGCCAATATCAATGCCGATAACCAGACCGTCATCGCCGGCAGTGACGAGGCCATGCAGCGCGTCGCCCAGCGCATCAAGGGCAACGGCGTGGCCAGGCGCCTGGCCGTCAGCGTGCCGTCCCACTGCGCGCTGCTTGAACAACCGGCCCAGGCGTTGGCGCAGGCGTTCGTGCCACTGAACAGACCGCGCATCACCTACCTGAGCAGCACCCGCGCGCGGCCGATCCACAACCCCGAGCAGTTGCGCGACGACCTGGCTTTCAACATGTGCCGCATCGTCGACTGGCGCGGCACCGTGCAAAGCGCCTACGAGCGCGGCGTGCGCCTGCAGATCGAACTGCCCCCCGGCGCCGTGCTCACCGGCCTGTCACGCCGCGTGTTTGACCAGGGCACGGTGATCGCCTGCGAAGGCGCGCGCCTGGACACCCTGCAGGCCCTGCTGCAAGAGGAGGAACGCCGCCACCGATAAAGCACTACCCAAGGCTTTCGAAGCACAACAACAAAAACTTTCGAACGAGCACTTTGAGGACAACAACAATGATTATCTACGGTGTGGCATTGCTGGCGATCTGCACGCTGGCGGGCGTGATCATGGGCGACATGCTGGGCGTGTTGCTGGGCGTCAAATCCAATGTGGGCGGAGTGGGGATCGCGATGATCCTGCTGATCTGCGCGCGATTGTGGATGCAAAAGCGCGGCGGCATGACCAAGGATTGCGAGATGGGCGTGGGTTTCTGGGGCGCCATGTACATCCCCGTGGTGGTGGCGATGGCAGCGCAGCAGAACGTGGTCACCGCCCTGCATGGCGGGCCGGTGGCGGTGCTCGCGGCCATCGGTTCCGTGGTGGTGTGCGGATGTACCATCGCCCTGATCAGCCGCACGCACAAGGGCGAGCCGTTGCCGCCCGAAGAGCCGTTGATCCTCGCTGCGGGAGGTCGCTGACATGTGGGACCTCATCGAGAAAGGCCTGGAACACAACGGTCTGATTACCGCGTTTGCCTTCGTCGGCGTGGTCATGTGGATTTCCGTGGTGCTGTCCAAACGCCTCACGTTCGGGCGCATTCATGGTTCGGCGATTGCTATCGTCATCGGCCTGGTGCTGGCCTGGGTGGGCGGCACGTTGACCGGCGGGCAGAAGGGCCTGGCGGACCTGGCGTTGTTCTCCGGCATCGGCCTGATGGGCGGCGCAATGCTGCGCGATTTCGCCATCGTCGCCACCGCGTTTGAGGTGCAGGCCACCGAAGCGCGCAAGGCCGGGATGATCGGTGTGATCGCGCTGCTGCTGGGCACGATCCTGCCGTTTATCGTCGGTGCGAGCATGGCCTGGGTGTTCGGCTATCGCGATGCGGTCAGCATGACCACCATTGGCGCGGGCGCCGTGACTTACATCGTCGGCCCGGTCACCGGCGCGGCGATTGGCGCGACCTCGGATGTGATGGCGCTGTCGATTGCCACCGGGTTGATCAAGGCGATTCTGGTGATGGTGGGCACGCCGGTGGCGGCGCGCTGGATGGGGCTGGACAACCCGCGGTCGGCGATGGTGTTTGGTGGGCTGGCCGGCACGGTCAGCGGGGTGACGGCGGGGCTGGCGGCGACGGATCGGCGGTTGGTGCCGTATGGGGCGTTGACCGCGACGTTCCATACCGGGCTTGGGTGTTTGCTGGGGCCGTCGTTGTTGTACTTCATTGTGCGGGGGTTGGTGGGCTGAATTCGAGGTGGGTGGTGGCTGGTCTGGCGCTATCGGGAGCAAGCCCCCTCCCATACTTGACTGCATTCCAGCACGAGTACGCGGTCAACCTGTGGGAGGGGGCTTGCTCCCGATAGCGGTGTCTCAGGCTGGCAGCTGCCGATTGGCATACATCCGACACTCCGCCAGCAGGGCGAGCAAGTTCGGATCGCGCTCCTTGGCCTTCAAGAACACCACCCCAATCTGCTGCTGCAACCGGTACCTGGGTTGCAGCGGTATCAGCTTCACGCGGTTCTCGTACACCGCCGCAATCCGCCCGGGCAGCAGGGCATAACCCACGCCGGAACTGACCATGCTCAGCAAGGTGAAGATGTCGTTGACCTGCATCGCCACCTTCGGCTCGAACCCCGCCTGCTTGAACACCCGGTTGCCATCCTGGTGGGTGGCGAAGCCCTGGGTGAGGGTGATGAAAGTGGCGTCGCGCACATCGGCCAGGTCGATCTCCTGCTCGCGGTCGAAGGGTGAATCCGCGGGCGTGGCGAGGAAAATGTCGTCGGAAAACAGCGCGATCTGCTCGCAGTCGGGGTCGTTGGCGTGTTCGTCGAGGGAGATGAGGATCGCGTCCACCTCCATGTTCTTGAGCTTGTAGAGCAGGTCGAAGTTGGAGCCCAGGATCAGGTCGATGTTGAGTTCGCTGCGGCGGATTTTCAGGCCCATGATCAGTTGCGGCACGGTCTTTACGGTCAGCGAGTAGAGCGAGCCCAGCTTGAAACGCTCGGCGGAGAAACCGGCGGCTTCGCGAGTCAGGCGCACGCTGTCGACCACGTCGGCCACCAGTTTTTGTGCGCGCTCTTCGAGTACGTAGGCACTTTCCAGCGGCGTAAGGTTGCGCCCCTCGTGCTTGAACAGCGGGCAGCGCAGGGCGTTTTCCAGGGAGTGAATGGCGCGGTGCACGCTGACGTTGCTGGTGTGCAGCTCGGCGGCGGCGCGGGCCAGGTTGCCGGTGCGCATGAACGCCAGGAAGATTTCCAGCTTCTTGAGGGTGAATTCTTCGTCGATCAGCATGGCCGTGGCTCGGGTTCGAATGCCCTCGATTGTGCCTGCAAAAGCGCAGCGCTCCCAGCCAGGAACAACACACAGCACTTGCACTCTGATGCGCAAGGCTGGACGCTTGCCAGCCTGTTCTTTTGGCTGACGGGAGGTTTACGACAGATGTACCACGGAGAACGATTCAACGCCTGGAGCCATTTGCTTGGTGCGGTCGCGGCGTGTATTGGCGCTGTGTGGATGTTGGTGGTGGCGAGCCTGGACGGCAGCCCCTGGAAGATCGTCAGCGTGGCGATTTATGGCTTTACGTTGATGGTGCTGTACAGCGCCTCGGCGGTGTACCACAGCGTGCAGGGCCGGCGAAAAGAGATCATGCAAAAGGTTGATCACTTTTCGATCTATTTATTGATCGCCGGCAGCTACACGCCGTTTTGCCTGGTGACGCTGCGCGGGCCGTGGGGCTGGACGCTGTTCGGGATTGTGTGGGGGCTGGCGGTGATCGGCATCCTGCAGGAGATCAAGCCGCGCTCCGAAGCACGGATCCTGTCGATTGTGATCTATGCCGTGATGGGCTGGATCGTGCTGGTGGCGGTCAAGCCGCTGCTCGCCGCGCTGGGCACGGCGGGGTTTGCATGGCTGGCGTCGGGCGGGGTGCTGTACACCGTGGGCATTATCTTTTTTGCCCTGGAGGACCGGCTGCGGCATTCCCATGGGATCTGGCACCTGTTCGTGATCGGCGGGAGCCTGCTGCATTTCGTGGCGATCATGCATTACGTGCTCTGATCCATAGACGGCAGGAGCAAGCGCGCTTCTGCCGTTATAGCGTCGCCAACTGTTTTTGCGCCCATTGGCTGGCGATGCTCAGCAACTTCGCCAGCATATGCGGCGGCGGCTCGTCGGCCCGGGTCAGGGCGTAAAGGGTGATCGGCAGCGGCGGGGTGAGTGTGCGGATGCAGGTGGTGGCGGTGGATGCGCCAAGCGCGGTAAAGGGGTCGATAACGGTCAGGCCGGCACCGGACTCGACCATGGCGCGGGCCAGGGAGTAAGTCTGCACCGATATCGTCACGCGCGGCGGCGGGTCGACATTTTCCAGGTAACTGTCGAGCTTGGTCGCCAGTGGGTCGGCGCTGGAAAGGCCGATCAGCGGAGCGCCCGCCAGGTCGGCCAGGGGCAATGGCTGGTTCAGCTCGGCGTCGGGCCAATAACCCTTGGACGCCAGCGCCACCAGCACGCCGTTGGCGAGTACCTGGGTGGTAAGCCCCGGATGGCCGGAAAAATTCAGCGTCAGCGCCAGGTCAATCTCGCGCATCAACAGCTTCTGCACCAGCTCGCGGCTGTGGTCGCTGGACAGCTCGCAGGCGATGTCCGGGTAGTCGCGTCTCCATTCCAACACTGCCGGCGGCAACAACGACAACGCCAGTGCCGGGATCGCGCCGATACGCACGCTGTGTCCCGGCGCGCGGCGCAAACTCTTGGCCAGGCGCCGCACGCCTTGCAGGCTCGCGGTGACTTTCTCGACTTCGCTTTCCAGCGCCAGCGCCTCCGGCGTGGGCTGCAATTTGCCGCGAACCCGCAGGAACAGCGGAAAACCCAATTGCAACTCGGCGTGCTGCAAGACTTTGGTCACCGCCGGTTGCGAGACGTGCAGCAACTGTGCGGCGGCGCTGACGGAGCCGGTCTGGCGGATGGCCTGGAAGATTTCGATATGACGCAAGCGCATGGCAAGTCCATAACCTTTGTTTATAGGTGGACCATCTTTATTCATTGTCGTCAGCCTGTCACCTGCCCCTAGGCTTGAGCGCTCTTAATCAACGGCTGGGGGGGCGGTATGGCCAGGCAGGTTTGCATCATCGGAGGTGGGGTCATTGGCTTGGCGAGCGCGTATGCGCTGGTGCGTGCCGGCCATGAAGTGACCGTGATCGATGCACGCGACAGCCTGGGCAGCGAAACCAGCTTCGCCAATGGCGGGCAGTTGTCCTACCGCTATGTCGCACCCCTGGCTGATGCCGGGGTACCGCTGCAGGCGATTGGCTGGTTATTGCGTGGTGACTCACCCCTGAAGTTGCGCCCCCGGCTTGATCCACAGCAATGGCGCTGGATGGCGGCTTTTATCGGCGCCTGCCGGGGCTCGGTGAACACGCGCAACGCCGCCCACTTGCTGCGCCTGGCGACCTTGAGCCAAGGCACCTTGCAGCAATGGCGCGAGGAGGATCGCCTGGGCGATTTCGACTGGCGGCGCAACGGCAAGCTGGTGACCTTTCGCCGCGCCGCGACCTTCGCGCATGCACGCAGCAGGGTCACGGATGGCCTGCAGCAGCAGGTGCTGTCCGCTACCGATTGCACGCGCCTGGAACCGGCGCTCGCGGGTGATGATTTTGTCGGCGGGATCTATACGCCCGACGAGGAAGTCGCGGATTGTCATGCCTTTTGCCAGCAATTGGCGGCGCGGCTTGAGGCATCGGGGCGTTGCACGTTTTTGTTGGGGCGCAGGGTCACCGGCATTCGTCACACCCACGGGGCGGTGCACACCCTCGAGTTGGGTGATGAGGTGATGCCGACCGAGCATGTGGTGCTGGCGGCAGGGCATCGCAGCGCGCAATTGGGCTTGCCGGGATTATCACTGCCGTTGTATCCGCTCAAGGGCTACAGCCTGAGCGTGCCGATTGGCGCGCAGCACCAGGCGCCGAATGTGAGCATCACCGACTATGAGCGCAAGATCGTCTACGCGCGCATCGGTGAGCAACTGCGCATAGCTGCCATGGTGGATATCGTCGGTTTTGATACCAGCCTTGAGCCCAAACGGCTGGCCCTGATGAAACGCCAGGCTCTGGAGACGTTTCCGCTGGCCGGCGACTACGCCCACGCGGTCGAATGGGCCGGCATGCGTCCAGCCACCCCGACCGGCGTGCCGCTGATTGGTGCCAGTGTTTATCGCAACCTGTGGCTGAACCTCGGTCACGGCGCCCTCGGTTTTACCTTGGCCAGCGGCAGCGCCCAACTGTTGGCTGAACTGATCAACCAACAGGTTCCTTCCATTGACATGCAGGGCCTGACGCCCCGCGCCGCTTGAGGATGCCCCATGACCATCAACCGAATCAGCAGCAATGAGCGTCTCAGTGGCGCAGTCACTTTCAAGGACCTGGTGTTCCTCTCGGGCCAGGTGCCGGGGGAAGGGCAGGACGTGATGACGCAAACCCGCGAAGTGCTGGCCAAAATCGATGCGCTGTTGGCCGAGGCGGGCAGCGATAAGGATCACCTGCTGAACGCGACGATTTACCTGAAAGACATTGGCAGCGGTTTTGCGCCGATGAACGAGGTGTGGTCCGCATGGCTGTCGCCGGGGCTGGCGCCTACACGCACCACCCTGCAAGCGGAGCTGGCGCGGCCGACTGTGCTGGTGGAAATCAGCGTGATTGCCGTACGTAAATAACTCAAAGACCAACGGAGCATAACAATGAAAAGAATCCTGTTGACCGGTTGCACCCTGGGGCTTTTGTTTGGCCCGCAGGCCTATGCGACTCAAATCCCTTTGGACGGCACGCTAAGCAAGATCGCCAATGCCCGATCCATCACCCTGGGTTATCGCGATGCGTCGGTACCGTTTTCCTATGTGGGGGATAACAGCGGCAAGCCCATGGGCTATTCGGTAGACCTGGCAAGCAAGATCGTCGAGCGTATCCAGCAGAAAATCGGCGGGGCCGACCTTAAGGTGAAATACAACCTGGTGACCTCGCAAACACGTATTCCGCTGGTGCAGAACGGCACTGTCGACCTGGAGTGCGGCTCCACGGGGGTGACCGCCGACCGGCAGAAACAGGTGGCGTTTTCCTACGGGTTTATCTACGTGAAAGGCCAGTTGCTGACGGCCAAAGACAGCGGAATCAAGGGGTTTTCTGACCTCGCTGGCAAGAACGTGGTCACCACCGCTGGCACCACCAACGAGCGCTTTCTCAAGAGTTACAACGCCGAGCACGAGGCCAATATGTTTGTCATCAGCGCCAAGGACCACGGCGAAGCGTTCAAGATGCTCGAGACAGGCCGCGCCGTGGCGTTCTATATGGACGATGCGTTGCTCTACGGCGAGCGTGCCAAGGCCAGGGACCCGCATAACTGGGTGGTGGTGGGCGAGGAGCAGTCGCGAGAGATCTACAGCTGCATGGTGCGCAAGGACGACCCGCAGTTTCTCGCGGTGGTCAACGAGGCGCTCGGCGACCTGTACCGCAGTGGCGAGATCAACGGGATATACCAGCGCTGGTTCGAACAGCCGATCCCGCCGAAGGGCCTGAACCTGGAATTCCCGATGACCCGCGAGTTGAAGGCGATTATTGCCAAACCGGTGAGTGACCCGGTGGAGTGATAACCCAATCCCAATGTGGGAGCGGGCTTGATTGAGTTTGCAAGGCAGGTTAGAAGTCGCCCCATAATTGCTGGGCAACGGCCAGTGCCACCACCGGTGCCGTTTCGGTGCGCAATACCCGCGGGCCGAGGCGGGCGGCGTGGAAGCCGGCGCCTTGCGCGGTTTCGACTTCTCCATCCGTCAGCCCACCCTCAGGCCCGATCAGGAAGGCCAGGCTCGCAGGCCTCGCATGGCTGACCATCGGCTCGGCCACCGGGTGCAGCACCAGCTTCAACTCGGCCTCTGTCTGTTTCAGCCAATCGGCCAGCAACAACGGCGGATGAATCACCGGCACCGTCGAACGCCCGCATTGCTCACACGCGCTGATCGCCACCTGCCGCCAGTGCAGCAGGCGTTTGTCGGCGCGTTCGTCTTTAAGGCGCACTTCGCAGCGCTCGCTGAAAATCGGCGTGATGGCGTTGACGCCCAGCTCGGTGGCTTTCTGGATTGCCCAGTCCATCCGCTCGCCACGCGAGAGCCCCTGGCCGAGGTGGATGTGCAGGGGCGATTCAGCCTGGCCAGCGACGCTTTCGGTGAGTTGCACAGTGACGCGCTTTTTACCCACTTCCAGCAGGCTGCCCAGGAACTCCTGGCCGGAGCCGTCGAACAATTGCACGGCGTCGCCTTCGCCCATGCGCAACACACGGCTGATGTAGTGCGCCTGGGCTTCGGGCAGTTCATGCTCGCCAAGGCTCAGCGGCGCGTCGGTGAAAAAGCGGGACAGTCTCATTTCTGTTCTCTGGAAAAGGTGTGAAGGCAATCAGCCCGGATCGCGGAAGCCCGGGTGAAAATCGGTTGGCACCGCCACGCTGACTTTGCTGTTGGTCGCGATGTCGATGCCTTCGCTGGCCACTTCGGCCAGGAAGTCGATCTGCTCCGGTGTAATCACATACGGTGGCAGGAAATACACCACGCTGCCCAGCGGCCGCAACAGCGCGCCGCGCTCCAGGGCGTGCTCGAAGACCTTGAGGCCACGGCGTTCCTGCCACGGGTAGGCGGTTTTGGTGGCTTTGTCCTGGACCATTTCGATGGCCAATACCATGCCGGTCTGGCGCACTTCCGAGACGTGGGGGTGGTCCACCAGGTGCGCGGTGGCCGTGGCCATCCGCTGGGCCAGGGCCTTGTTGTTTTCGATGACGTTGTCTTCTTCGAAAATATCCAGGGTTGCCAGGGCCGCAGCGCAGGCCAGCGGGTTGCCGGTGTAGCTGTGGGAATGCAGGAAGGCGCGCAGGGTCGGGTAGTCGTCGTAGAAGGCGTCGTAGACATCATCCGTGGTGACCACCGCCGCCAACGGCAGGTAGCCGCCGGTGAGGGCCTTGGACAGGCACAGGAAGTCCGGACGGATGCCGGCCTGCTCACAGGCGAACATGCTGCCGGTGCGGCCAAAGCCCACGGCGATTTCATCGTGGATCAGGTGCACGCCGTAGCGATCGCACGCTTCGCGCAGCAGCTTGAGGTAGACCGGGTGGTACATGCGCATGCCGCCGGCGCCCTGGATCAGCGGTTCGACGATCACGGCGGCGACGGTGTCGTGGTGCTCGGCCAGGGTCTGTTCCATGGCCAGGAACATCGTGCGCGAGTGTTCTTCCCAGCTCACGCCCTCGGGGCGCAGGTAGCAGTCCGGGCTCGGCACTTTGAGGGTGTCGAGCAGCAGCGCCTTGTAGGTTTCGGTAAACAGCGGCACGTCGCCCACCGACATCGCCGCAATGGTTTCGCCGTGGTAGCTGTTGGTGAGGGTGACGAAGCGCTTTTTATTCGGCAGGCCGCGGTTGAGCCAGTAGTGAAAGCTCATCTTCAAGGCGACTTCGATGCATGACGAACCGTTGTCGGCGTAGAAGCAGCGGGTCAGGCCCTCGGGCGTCATCGCCACCAGGCGCTCGGACAGCTCGATCACCGGCTGGTGGCTGAAGCCGGCGAGGATCACGTGTTCCAGCTGATCGACCTGGTCCTTGATGCGCTGGTTGATGCGCGGGTTGGCGTGACCGAACACGTTGACCCACCATGAACTGACGGCGTCGAGGTAGCGCTTGCCTTCGAAGTCTTCCAGCCACACGCCTTCGCCGCGCTTGATCGGGATCAGCGGCAGTTGCTGGTGGTCTTTCATCTGGGTGCAGGGATGCCACAGCACCGCGAGGTCGCGCTGCATCCACTGGTTATTCAGGCCCATCGGTGATCTCCTCGAAGCGGTCCTGCGCCGGGCGCAGGCGAAACAGTCGCGCAAGCCTATGCAATGGGCGGCTGTGTCACAACCCATTACGGATGAATTGGCAGTAAACGCAGGACGGTGTGTCACGTTTATTCGGGATAGTCCTTAATCCGATGTTAATTTACTGTTCATACCCTCCAGATCGCATTTTTCGATATTTCAAAGCAAAATTTTCGGCTTTAATTCGATAGATAAATCGCTAGTCTTGGGCACAGCACTTACGGGATTAAGTACATGCAGTTACGCAATTCTCCGGCCCGTTACGGTTGGGTCAGCATGGTTCTGCACTGGGGCGTGGCCCTGGTGGTGTTCAGTCTGTTCGCGCTGGGACTGTGGATGGTCGGCCTGGACTATTACAGCGCGTGGCGCAAAGAGGCGCCGGACCTGCACAAGAGCATTGGTATCACGCTGTTCGCCATCATGCTGCTGCGCGTGGTGTGGCGCCTGCTCAGCCCGCCGCCGCCGGCGCTGGCCAGCTACAGCCGTATGACCCGTATCGGTGCCGCCTTCGGCCACGCATTTTTATACGTGGGTCTGTTTGCGGTGATGATTGCCGGTTACCTGATTTCCACCGCAGACGGTGTCGGTATCCCGGTGTTTGGCCTGTTTGAAATTCCTGCGCTGGTTTCCGGTCTACCGGACCAGGCAGACACCGCCGGCTGGGTGCACCTGTACCTGGCCTGGGTGTTGGTGGTCTTCGCCGGCTTGCATGGCGTGGCTGCGTTGAAACACCACTTTATCGATCGTGATGTGACCCTGCTGCGAATGCTGGGGCGCAAAGCCTGATGTTCAACCTCGACTCACAAGGAATAGAAAGCATGTTGAAAAAGACCCTCGCTGCTCTGGCAATCGGTACTGCGCTGTTGTCCGCAGGCCAGGTAATGGCCGCTGACTACAAGATCGACAAGGAAGGCCAGCACGCCTTCATCGACTGGAAAATCAGCCACCTGGGCTACAGCTACATCCACGGTACCTTCAAGGACTGGGATGGCTCCTTCAGCTGGGATGCCGCCAAGCCTGAAGCCAGCAAAATCGCCGTCGACGTGAAGACCGCGAGCCTGTGGTCCAACCACGCCGAGCGTGACAAGCACATCTCCAGCAAGGACTTCCTGGACGTCGCCAAGTTTGCCGATGCCAAGTTCGTGTCCACTGCCGTCAAATCCACCGGCGAGAAAACCGCTGACGTGACCGGCGACCTGACCTTCCACGGCGTGACCAAGCCCGTGGTATTCAAGGCCACCTTCAACGGTGAAGGCAAGGATCCATGGGGCGGCGAACGCGCCGGCTTCAACGCCACCACGACGCTTAACCTGACCGACTTCGGCATCAAGGGCCCAGGCCCGACGTCGCAGACTGTCGACCTGGACATCTCGCTGGAAGGCGTGAAGCAGAAGTAATTTTCTCGCCTGAATGCGTTCAGTGTGGGAGGGGGCAAGCCCCCTCCCACATTTTTGATCTGTATCACAGGCAAAAAAATGCCCCGTCTCCAAAGAGCCGGGGCATTTTTTATGGCTTTTTGAAACTTAGCGGTTGCGGGTCAGCAGCGCTGGTTTTTCACCACGAGGACGGCCTGGCAGTTGATCCAACTGCTCGGGTGTCGGAAAGCGGTCGGCTTTGGACTCCTTGTGGATAATCTTCGGCGCCGGGCCGCTGCGCGGGTTCTGCACGGCTGGCTCGGAGGAGCGTTGTGGCTCGTCACGGGCCGGGCGGCGGTTGTTGCTGCGCGAGTCTTCGCGGCGCGCCTGGCCGTCACGCGGTGCGCCGTTGCGCGGGCCGCTGCGTTTGGCCGGCGGAGTGCCGGTGGTGCCGCCGCTGCTGTTGCGCGGGCCGTTCTGGCGAGCGCCCTGCGGCTGACCGCCACGGGGAGCAGAGGCGCCAGCGCCGGCGCCTTGTGCCGGCGCACCCGGACGACGGCCACGGCCCTGGGCCGGTTTGGCCTGGGGCACGTAGTCGACGCGGTTACCGAAGTTGTCCACGTCATCGTCCAGGAACTCGTCCGGGGCGCGGTCCGACGCGGCGCGTGGCGGCTGGCTCGGCTGACGCTGTTCGCGTGCCGGCGTGCCTTCACGAGGCTTCTGCTCACGGGCCGGGCGTTCGCCACGGGCATTGGCAGGCGCTTTGTCCTTGCCGCCCTTGTCCTTGCCCTTGTCGCGACGACCACCGCCGCCACCGCCACCGTTCGGGCCATCGCCCTTGGGACCGCGTGGGTTGCGTGGATTACGCACGTCCGGACGCTCGCGCACTTCTGGTTTTTCGGCCTCTACGGCGCTCGAGTCGAAGCCCATCAGGTCGCCGTCGGCGATTTTCTGCTTGGTCATGCGCTCGATGCTTTTCAGCAGTTTTTCTTCGTCCGGTGCAACCAGCGAGATGGCCTCGCCCGAACGACCGGCGCGGCCGGTACGGCCGATACGGTGCACATAGTCTTCGTCGACGTTTGGCAGCTCGAAGTTGACCACGTGCGGCAACTGGTCGATGTCCAGGCCGCGCGCGGCGATATCGGTGGCCACCAGGATGCGCACTTCACCGGCCTTGAAGTCGGCCAGGGCTTTGGTGCGCGCGTTCTGGCTCTTGTTGCCGTGGATGGCGACGGCGGTGAGGCCGTGCTTGTCCAGGTACTCGGCCAGGCGGTTGGCGCCATGCTTGGTGCGGGTGAACACCAGCACCTGTTCCCACGCGCCGTGGGTGATCAGGTGCGCCAGCAGCGAGCGCTTGTGGCTGGCGGCCAGGCGGAAGACGCGTTGCTCGATACGCTCGACCGTGGTGTTGGGCGGCGTGACTTCGATGCGTTCCGGGTTGTGCAGCAGCTTGCCGGCCAGGGCGGTGATGTCGTTGGAGAACGTCGCCGAGAACAGCAGGTTCTGACGTTTGGCCGGCAGGCGGGCGAGGACCTTTTTCACGTCATGGACAAAGCCCATGTCGAGCATGCGGTCGGCTTCGTCCAGCACGAGGATTTCCACGTGGGACAGGTCGACGCTGCCTTGGCCGCACAGGTCGAGCAAGCGACCCGGGCAGGCAACCAGCACGTCAACGCCACGGGACATGGCCTGAACCTGCGGGTTCATGCCGACGCCGCCGAAGATGCAGGCGCTGACGAACTTCAGGTCGCGGGCATACAGCTTGAAGCTGTCGTGCACCTGGGCGGCGAGTTCGCGGGTGGGGGTCAGGACCAGTACGCGCGGTTGGCGCGGGCCGTGACGCTGGGATTTGTCCGGGTGACCGTTGGGGAACAACCGCTCCAGAATCGGGAGGGCGAAACCGCCGGTTTTACCAGTACCTGTCTGCGCCGCAACCATCAGGTCGCGACCTTGCAACACGGCGGGAATGGCCCGCTGTTGCACCGGAGTAGGCTCGGTATAGCCCGCTGCCTCGATGGCGCGGACTAAAGCCTCGGAGAGACCGAGGGAAGCAAAGGACATGAGTAATCCTGTTTTAGTTAGGGCTTGGCCCAAAGGGATAATCTTGCCGGGCGTGAATGGCGCTTAGGGGAGCGTAATCCCGTCCGGTCCTGCTGCGTCTGGCGGGCACTCCACCGGCTCGCGCGGGCTGCAAAGCTGCGCTGTAGCGGGGTTGGGTGCCTTTTTCAAGACCTCAGCGGCCGGGCGTAAGCCTGGCGGGAAGGCCGGAGTATAACAGAGCAATCACTTTACGCCGCTTTCCTGCTGCTCAACGGTGCCTTGCGCTGCCGAAATAGCCTGAACTCCGGCATATTTGGCGCTCAGGGCGGCGTAGGCGGGCTCCTGTTTGAAGCGTTTGAGCTCGGCGGCGAAGCGCTGTACCAGCAGGTCCATGCCCGCGCCACGGCGCACGGCGAGAAACTGTGGCTGGCGGTTGACCACCAGCGGTGCCTGGCTGACCTTGTCCTGCAACGCAAGATTCTTGATCAGGTGTTGTCCTACGCGGCGGTCGGTGATTGCCAGGTCGATGCGCCCGAGCAGCAGTTTGCCGAAGTTGGCTTCATGGCTTGCGGCGGGCTCGCGGTTGAACTGCGGGGCGTCGTTGAAGCTGTCCGCGTAGAGATAACCCGGCGACGTACCCACCGTCAGCCCGGCGAGATCATTCAGGGAGTTGGCGGGGTGCGGGCGGTCGTTGGCATAGAACAACACGAACTCCACGGTCGACAGCGGTTCGCTGGGGTAGAGCAGTTGGGCGTCGCGCGCATGATTGCGAAAAATATCCAGCACGCCGTCGGCGTGGCCCTGCTCGAGCATCGCCAGGCAGCGCTTCCACGGCAGGAATTGCCACTGCACTTCCACGCCCAGGCGCTCGAACACAATCACCGTGGTTTCGTAGTCGAGCCCGCGCATGGTGCCCTTGTCGTCGTACACATAGGGCGCCCAGGGCTCGGTGACAATGCGCAGTGTCTCGCCGTAAGCGGCCAGGCTCAGGCAAGTAAGAAGGGCAGCGCTCAACAGCTTGAAAAGGACAGGCATGGCCTGAGGTTACGATGCTCCAGCGCTAAAGAAAAGCGCTGGCACGGGCATTTGCGGCGAGGGCTATTTGCCGGGTGTCGTCATCAGGTGTTGATAGATTGCCGAACGCCGCTCGCCCAGAATCAGGCGCACCACAGGGTTGGCGAACCAGTGTTCAAGCTGGTGGGCGTCAATCGGGCGTTTCTGGCGCTCTTCCTGATTCTGCCGCGCCTTGTCCCACCAAACCGGGCCACACGCCTGGTCGAATTCATTCTCGTGTTCGTAGCAACCGTAGAGAATTTCGCGGATGAACTGTTGCTGATGCTTGGGCAGCACCAGCGTGATCAACTTGTACATCAGGCGTTGCAGGCGTGGCGGGCGTGGCAGGTGGGCGGACACCTGGCGCGTGTCGGCCAGCGCCTGGGCACTGGTGGGCGCCGCTGCGTGCTTGGCAATCCACGCCTTGACCTTGGCCCGGAACAGTTGTTTGCGGCTCCAGTAATGGTGGATGAGGTCGGGGCACTCGCGCACATTCACGGTGCGGTAGGCGGCAATCGACAGGCAAAACTCTTCCAGGGTGTAGGCGCCCTGGGCGTGGGGGAACAGCTCGTCCATCAGTTCAATCGAGCGATCCAGCACCGCCGCGTCCTGCCGGGTCAGGCCCATGACCCCGGAGTTGAGGGTCATCATGTCATCGTCCGCCACGCCCATCTCCAGCAGACGCTGGTGCAGGGCGGTGTAGAGAATGCTTTCGTGGTTGTCGCCGTATCGGGTGTAGAAGGCGTTGCACAGCAGGGTGCCGGGCTGCACGCGTTCGAACAGGGCCAGGGGCGAATGGTGGAAGAAGGTGTCGGTGTCGATCAGCATCGCCACCGGCGACTCTTCGAGCACCTGGCGCAATACCACGTGCTTGGTGCGAAAGTGGTAGCCGTGAGGCTCGCTCCAGCGTTTGCGCGTGGCGTCGTCCAGCGGACGCACGCGCACCGGCAGCAGGCGATAGGGCTCGGGGTTGTCGCTGAATACCTGGATATCCACGGCGTCCGGGGTGGCCTGCAGAAACGCCAGCGCGCTGGCGATGCTGAAGACGGCTTCCTGGTGGTAGGTCTCGGAGCCGAAGACCAGGTACACCAGTTGCGGGCGGGAAGACGGGGACGCTGTATTCATGGACGACGGGGTTCCGTGGGCAGGTAAAACGTCAAAGGCCCTCGTAAAGACGAGGGCCTTGGCACGGTCGGGCAACCTTCAGCGCGGCAGCTTGAGGTTGTTCCAGATGGCCAGGCTGGGCTCGGTCTGGTTCAGGGTATAGAAGTGCAACCCTGGCGCGCCACCTTGCAACAACTGTTCACACATCTGGGTGATGACCTGCTCGCCGAACGCCTGGATGCTCTTGACGTCGTCGCCGTAGGCTTCCAGTTGCTTGCGCACCCAGCGTGGGATCTCGGCCCCGCAGGCGTCGGAAAAACGCGCCAGCTTGCTGTAGTTGGTGATCGGCATGATGCCCGGGACGATCGGGATGTTCACGCCCATGGCTTGAACACGCTCGACAAAGTAGAAGTAGCTGTCGGCGTTGAAGAAGTACTGGGTGATCGCGCTGTCGGCGCCGGCGTTGGCCTTGCGCACGAAATTCTGCAGATCGTCTTCGAAGTTGCGCGCCTGGGGATGCATTTCCGGGTAAGCCGCCACTTCGATGTGGAAGTGATCGCCGCTTTCCTCGCGAATGAAGCTCACCAGCTCATTGGCGTAGCGCAGCTCGCCGCTGGCCATGCCCATGCCGGACGGCAGGTCGCCACGCAAGGCGACGATGCGCTTGATGCCGGCGGCTTTGTATTGGGTCAGCAGGCTGCGCAGGTCGGCCTTGCTGTCGCCCACGCACGACAAGTGCGGTGCGGCGGGAACCTTGATTTCACTTTCCAGCTGCAACACGGTGTTGATCGTGCGATCGCGGGTCGAACCGCCGGCGCCGTAGGTGCAGGAGAAGAAGTCGGGGTTGAAGCTGGCCAACTGCTTGGCAGTCGCCATCAATTTTTCATGCCCAGCATCGGTCTTCGTCGGGAAGAACTCGAAGCTGTAGCGACGGTCTTGGGACATGGGGGAGGGCTCCAGCTGCAAGTTGCAAGCTTCAAGTTGCAAGAGGGGCGGTGCGCCTGTTCTTGTCGCTTGAAGCTCACCGCTCATGGCTGCTTAAAGAGTAAGGAAGTAGCAAGCCCTCGCCGCAAGCGCCTTCACTTGCCGCTTGTAGCTAAAAAGCTTGCTGCTGCTGTCAGTACCGGTAAGCGTGCGGCTTGAACGGGCCTTCAACCGTCACGCCGATGTAGTCGGCCTGGGTTTTGGTCAGTTGGGTCACCACGCCGCCGAAGCCGCGGACCATTTCCAGGGCCACTTCTTCGTCGAGTTTCTTCGGCAGTACTTCCACGGTCAGACGCTCGGCTTTCTGGGCGGGCGACAGGTCGGCGTACTTCTGTTCGAACAGGAAAATCTGCGCCAGTACCTGGTTGGCGAACGAGCCATCCATGATGCGGCTTGGGTGGCCAGTGGCGTTACCCAGGTTTACCAGACGGCCTTCGGCCAGCAGGATCAGGTAGTCGTCGTTCTGTGGATCGAAAGCGCCAGCGCCGGTGCGGTGAACCTTGTGCACCTGCGGCTTCACTTCTTCCCATGCCCAGTTCTTGCGCATGAAAGCGGTGTCGATCTCGTTGTCGAAGTGACCGATGTTGCACACCACGGCGCGCTTTTTCAGGGCCTTGAGCATGTTCGCGTCACACACATTCACGTTGCCGGTGGTGGTCACGATCAGGTCGATCTTGCCCAGCAGGGCCTTGTCGATGCTGGCTTCGGTGCCGTCATTGACGCCATCGATGAACGGCGAAACCACTTCGAAACCGTCCATGCAGGCTTGCATGGCGCAGATTGGATCGACTTCGGAAACCTTGACGATCATGCCTTCCTGACGCAGGGACTGGGACGAACCCTTGCCCACGTCACCGTAGCCGATCACCAGGGCCTGCTTGCCCGACAAAAGGTGGTCGGTGCCGCGCTTGATGGCATCGTTGAGGCTGTGACGGCAGCCGTACTTGTTATCGTTCTTGCTCTTGGTCACCGAGTCATTGACGTTGATGGCCGGGATTTTCAGCTCGCCCTTGGCCAGCATGTCCAGCAGGCGATGCACGCCGGTGGTGGTTTCTTCGGTCACGCCGTGGACGCGGTCGAGGATGGCCGGGTACTTCTTGTGCAGCAACTCGGTCAGGTCGCCGCCGTCGTCGAGGATCATGTTGGCATCCCATGGCGCGCCATCCTTGAGGATGGTCTGCTCCAGGCACCACTCGTACTCTTCTTCGGTCTCGCCTTTCCAGGCAAATACCGGGATGCCGGCGGCGGCGATGGCAGCGGCGGCCTGGTCCTGAGTCGAGAAAATGTTGCAGGATGACCAACGCACTTCGGCACCGAGGGCAACCAGGGTTTCGATCAGCACGGCGGTCTGGATGGTCATGTGGATGCAGCCGAGAATCTTCGCGCCCTTGAGCGGCTGCTCAGCGGCGTACTTGCGACGCAGGCCCATCAGGGCAGGCATTTCGGATTCGGCGATAAAGGTTTCGCGACGGCCCCAGGCGGCGAGGGACATGTCGGCGACTTTGTAGTCGTTGAATTCTGCAGGCGTGATTACAGCGCTCATAGAGAGCCTCCATTCGTAGTGTGCGAATGGGCGCCGTTGTGCGTTTAGTATCCAGCCGTGAAACCAGGCCGGGCAACGCCCCATCCGAGCCTGACAGGGTGAACCTGCTGCAGCGCCCCTCGGACAGGTGGCGGGAGAACGGTATCAAGGTGAGATGACCGTTTTGAATCGGTGGGGATTATAGCGGTGTACGTGGCACTTCCCAAGCCTTTCCGTCGGCGGCATGCAGATCGCTCATGGGCGCGATAGGCACTGGTGCATAGAGCTTGGACGCGGGCTCTGCCATGATGCTGCCCATCATTTGGCCAGACGCTTTGGAGTGACCATGAACTTCCACACCCGCAAATGGGTTAAACCCGAAGACCTCAACCCCAACGGCACCCTGTTCGGCGGCAGCCTGTTGCGCTGGATCGACGAAGAAGCGGCAATCTACGCGATTGTCCAACTGGGCAACCAGCGCGTCGTTACCAAATATATCTCCGAAATCAACTTCGTCAGCGCCTCGCGCCAGGGCGACATCATCGAGCTGGGCATCACCGCCACCGAGTTCGGCCGCACCTCCATCACGCTCACCTGTGAGGTGCGCAACAAGATCACCCGCAAGAGCATCCTGACCGTCGAGAAAATGGTCTTCGTGAACCTCGGTGAGGACGGTTTGCCCGCGCCCCACGGGCGTACCGAGATCAAGTACGTGAAGGACCAGTTCCAGGAAGACGGCCTCAGCGAATAATACTGCCGGGGCCAGTGAACGCTATTGATTGGCCATAGGTCGTACCTGAACATCGCCCCCCCGTTCAGGTATCACCATGGCCACGCAAGCAGACGGCAAGACTCCCAACCTGTCGCAGGAAGAGCAGCAGGACGTAGACGAGAACCAGCCGCCCCGCGCGGCGGTACTGCACGAGATCATCCGCACCCAGGGCGATCAGGAACTGGAGCGCAATGTCGCCGCACTCTGGTGGTCGGCACTGGCTGCCGGGTTGACCATGGGGCTGTCGCTGATGGCCATGGGGTTGCTCAACTCACGGCTGCCGGATGGTGAGGCCTTTAAGGTCATCGCCAGCTTCGGTTATTGCGCAGGCTTCCTGGCGGTGATCCTCGCGCGCCAGCAACTCTTTACCGAAAACACCCTGACCGCCGTGCTGCCAGTGATGAGCAAGCCGACGCTGGCCAATGTCGGTCGGCTGTTGCGCCTGTGGTCGGTGGTGCTGGTGGGCAACCTGTGCGGCACCTTGCTGGTGGCCTACGTGATGCTGCACCTGCCGATCTTCGACGCCAAGACCGACATGGCCTTCCTCGAGATTGGCCGCAAGATCATGGAAAACGACGCCGGCCAGATGTTTGCCAAGGGCATCGTCTCGGGCTGGATGATCGCCACCATGGTGTGGATGATCCCGTCGATGGAAAGCGCCAAGATGTGGATCATCATCCTCATCACCTACCTGATGGCGCTGGGTGACTTCACCCACATCGTCGTCGGCTCGGCGGAGGTGTCCTACCTGGTGTTTGCCGGTGAGCTGTCGTGGCACGACTTCTGGCTGGTGTTCGCCGGGCCGACGCTGGCCGGCAATATCATCGGCGGCAGTTTTATCTTTGCCTTGATCAGCCATGCGCAGATCCGCAGCGAAGGCAGCCTGCCCGGCAAACAGGCTGCGGACCCCAGGCATCCGCAGCAGGTCAAGAAGGATCAGTGAGCGTCGGGCGTGGCCTCGGGTTCGCCCCGGGTCACGCGCTTGACCAGTTTGCCGATGCTCAAACCCTGCAACAGGATCGACGACAGCACCACGATGTAGGTGATGCTCAGCAGTAGGTCGCGCTCCGGGCCCAACGGCAACGCCAGGGCCAATGCCACCGAAACGCCGCCGCGCAGACCGCCCCAGGTGAGGATGCGAATGGTGCCGCGTGGCACCGTGCGCCAGCGCCGCAGCAGCAGAATTGCCGGCGCCACGGTGAGCAGGCGCGAGAGCAGGATGGCCACCGCCAGCAAACTGGCCGCAAATACGTGCAGCCAGTTGAACGGCAACAGCAGCAGTTCCATACCGATCAGCGCAAACAGCAGTGCGTTGAGCATGTCGTCGAGCAATTCCCAGAAGCCGTCCAGGTAGCGTCGGGTCATGTCGTTCATGGCCAGTTTGCGCCCCAGGTTGCCGATGATCAGGCCGGCCACCACCATCGCAATCGGCGCGCTGACGTGCAATTCGGACGCCATCGCCGAGCCACCGATCACCAGCGCCAGGGTCAGCATCACTTCGATCTGGTGCTGCTCGATGCTCTTGATCATCAGGTACACGAGGTAGCCGATCAGCCCGCCGAACACCACACCGCCAATCGCCTCATGGGCGAACAGCATCGCGGTGGCGCCGACTGTTGGGGTTTCTCCCAACTGCGCGATGCCCAGCAGCACGGTAAACACCACCACCGCCGTGCCGTCGTTGAACAACGACTCGCCGACGATGGTGGTCTTCAGCGGTTTCGAGGCGTTGGCGGTACGCAGAACGCCCAACACCGCAATCGGGTCGGTGGGCGAAATCAACGCGCCGAAGAGCAGGCAGTACAGGAAGCTGACGTGCCAGCCGAACAGGGCAAAAATGTAATACGCCAGACTGCCGATCACCACGGTGGCGATCAGCACACCGAAGGTCGCCAGCAGGCCGATGGGCCAGCGGTAGCTGCGCAGGTCGTTGAGGTTGACGTGCAGGGCGCCGGCGAACAGCAGGAACGAGAGCATCCAGTTCATCAGCAGGTCGCCGAAGTCGATCTGGCCGATGAGCTGCTGGATGCGTTCCTCCAGGCCAGGAAAACCGAGAAAGCTCAGGCCTTGCAGAATCAGGGAAAACAGCAGCGCAGTGACCATCACGCCGATGGTGGGCGGCAGGCCGATAAACCGGTAGTTCACATAGGTGAGCAGGGTGGTGAGGCAAATGAAGGCGGCGACAAGTTCAAGCATCCGGGGTCCTTGGAAGACAGGCAAAGTGATTGATGGGGCATGGACAGCAATATCAACATGATGTTGCAGGCCGTGGTGGCGAAAGCGCGATAGAACCTTTGTGTGTGCCATGGCACCTAAGCGGTTAGGTGCGATTGGGCGTTTTTAGTGCTAGAACTCTAATTGCTGCATAAAACGACAAAAGGAATTCAGTGATGACGGTAGCTTTCTGGTGTGTATTGATCGCAATTTTCCTGCCTTACCTGTGCACGGGGGTGGCCAAGTTCAGCGGCGGCAAGTTTGGCCCACGGCAGAACCACGACCCCCGCGCCTACCTGGAAACCCTCGATGGGTTTGCCAAGCGCGCCCACAGTGCGCAACTCAACAGCTTTGAAGTGACTCCGGCGTTCGCCGCGGCGGTGATCATCGCGCACCTGGCCGGCACGGCCGAACTGGTGACCATCAATGTGCTGGCGGTGCTGTTTATCACCAGTCGTCTGCTGTACATCATTTGCTACCTGGCGGACTGGGCGATGCTGCGTTCGCTGGTGTGGGTGGTGGGTATGGCGCTGATCGCGAGTTTCTTCTTCGTCTCGATCTGAAGCCTGATGCAAGCCTGCCTGTGTTAGCGGGGCTGATCTGTGGCGAGCGGGCTTGCCCCGCGTTGGGGTGCGAAGCGCCCCCCATCGAGCAAAACGCGGTGTACCTGATACGGCTCAGCGCCTGGCTTTGGGGCTGCTGCGCAGCCCAGTGCAGGACAAGCCTGCTCGCCACAGGGAATCTGCGCTTAACTGAACGGCATTAGGGCAAGCCCCGACAGACCCGCTCTCCACAAGCCTCAGTTTGCTGGGCGATAGCGTTGTCAGGTCCCGGTCGGCGCATCCGGTACATGCGGCAACGCTACGCCTTTGGGCCAGAGCATCCAGATTTGTCCCTGCTGCTTCATGTTTCCTGCCAGTTCACCCGCCGCCTCGCCGGTGCCCCAGAACAGGTCCGCACGCACTTCGCCGGTGATCGCGCCACCGGTGTCCTGCGCGGCCACCGGTCGGGCGATGGGTGAGCCGTCCGGTTTGGTGGTCGACAGCCACAGCAGACTGCCCAGCGGGATGACCTTGCGGTCCACCGCCACGCTGTAGCCGGCGGTCAGGGGCACATTGAGCGAGCCGCGTGGGCCTTCGTTGCTGTCGGGGCGGGCGCTGAAGAAGACGTAGCTGGGATTGCTCGCCAGCAGTTCGGGTATGCGTTGCGGGTTGGCCTTGGCCCAGGCGCTGATGGCGCCCATGGTCACGTCTTCTTTTTTCAGCTCGCCCTGCTCCACCAGCCAACGGCCAATGGGGCGGTAGGGGTAGCCGTTCTGGTCACCATAGCCGACGCGCAGTTGGCGCCCATCGGCCAGTTGAATACGGCCGGAGCCCTGGATCTGCAGGAATTGCAGGTCCATGGGGTTGGTCAGCCAGGCAATCGGCTTGGCCGTGGAGCCCTGGCTGTTGACGGTGGCTGCATCGTCATAGGGCTTGAGCACGCGGCCTTCGAGGCGCCCACGCAGGCGTTTGCCCTTGAGTTCGGGGTAGATGCTCTCCAGATTGACGATGATCAGGTCGTCCGGCACGCCGTACACCGGCACGTGGGCGCTGGCGGTTTCGGTCAGGCTGCCGGGGTAGACCGGCTCGTAATAGCCGGTGATCAAGCCGTTCGCGCTGTCGTCCGCCGAGCGCAGGCCGAACACGTCCAGACGCTCCTTGAGAAAACCGCGTACTGCCACGGCATCGGTGGGCACGCTGGCCGCTGCGGCGCAGGTAGTGCCCCATACCGGGTCGGCCTTGAGGCGTTGGCAGGCGCTGCGCCAGGACTCGAACCCGGCCAGCAGGTCGCTGTCGGACACGGCCGGCAAGGCTTCCCACGGCGCGTCGACATACGTGGCGATGGCATGGGGCTTGGCAGGCTGCGGTTCAACGGCGACGTTGCCGGTGTCTTTGCCCATGTCGCAGCCGGCCAGCAGCGCGATCATCGGTAGGGCCCACGCCAGGCGGTGGCCCCAGGGTTTAACGGTGACATTCATGCATGCACTTCCTGAAAACAATTTTGCGATCACTGGCGGCCGTTATTGGTCGAGCTCTTCCACCGCGTCCTGCAACTCTTTGCGCGACTCGGCGAGCTTGTCCTTGCGCTTGTTGATCTTGTCGGCGTCACCCTTTTTCATCGCCTTGTCGAGGTCGGCCTGACGGCGGCTGACTTCGTGCTTGGCGTCGAGCACCTTGTTTTCACGCTCCTTTTTCAGGGATGCGTCGGTGCAGTTGGCGGTGACTTCACTCAAGGCTTTTTCCAGGCCCGCCTGTTGTGCGCCGTTACCCTGGGCCCTGGCCTGCTCGATCTGGGTGCTGATGGCCTGGCGCTTGGCGGCGCAGCCGGTGAGTGGGTCGGCTTCTTCAGCGGCCAGTAGCGGCATGGTCATGAAACTGGCGACGGTAAACAGCGCGAAAGGGGCTAGAAATTTCATGGGTTACTCCAGGGTCGCAATCGAAGGGGCCGGGCACGGTTCAAAACCCGTCTATACCGGCCACGCGTAGTGTTTCGGCCAGGCTCAGCACGTGCGGATCGCGAAAAAAAGCGCTCAGTTGCGCCGCGCGACCCGGGCCGATGCCATCGATGGCGAGCCAGGCCTGGTGGTCTCTGGCGACCAGCGTCTGCCAGTCGCCGTCCAGATTGTTGCGTGCCGCAGGCGGTACACCCAAGGCTTTGAGCCATTGTGCGAACGGCCGTTGCCGGGCGCTGCGCAGGCTGTCAATTACCCGCGCGCGGCTGCGATCACCGAAGCCGTCAATGTTAGCAAGCTCTGTCGCTTCCAGGGTCAACCAATCGAGCAGGCTTGCGATCAGGCCGGCCTCGATCAACAGGCTCCAGGTTTCGCGGCCCACATGGGGCAGTGCGAGCCCCTGGCTGCCACTCAGCCAGGTCAGGCGTGCGAGCAACTGCTCATCGCACCCCGGATCCAGTTTCCAGCAACTCAAGGCGTGATAGTGACGCGGGTCGGGTACGGCCAGGTCCTCCCTGTGGGTGCTGCGCAGGATGACCTGGTCCAGGTGCGGGATGATCTGCCCGGCCAGGGTGATCGACACCTGGTCGCCAGGGCGGATGTCCATGGCCTGCCAGCGCCTCAGCGAGCCGGCACTCACCCGACTGATCTGCCGGTCGTCCAGCCGCACCGGCTCCAGTTCCAGTATGGGTGTGATGCGCCCGGTGCGCCCGATCTTGAACTGGACGTCACGCACCAGCGCCAGGGCTTTGGCTGCCGGGTATTTCCAGGCGGCCGCCCAGTAGGGCGGGCTGGCTTTCCAGCGCTCGGCGGGTGCGCGCTGCGCCTGGTGCAGCACCACGCCGTCGCTGGCGAAGGGCAGGGGCTGGTTGTACCAATAGACGCGCCAGTATGCGGCGTCGGTGATGTTCCGGACGGGCTGGCTGTAGCGCCGGGTATCCCCGAAGCCCCACCGCTCAAGGCTGGCCAGGCGTTCGACGAAGGATGCCGGGCCTTCCGGCCAGGCCCAGACGAACAGGCCGATACCGGCGGCCTCGGCGTTGCTCAACTGGCGGCGGTTCATCAGGCCGGCCACCTTGCCGCGATTGTTGAGCCCGCCCTGCGCCGATTGCACGTGGTCGTCGAGACGCCAGTAGAGTTCGCCTTGCAGCAGCAGGTCGAGGGGCTCCGGCAGTTGCTGGACGACGCCGGGAATCCTGCGCGCAGACGCCGACCAGTCCTGGCCGAACTGGCCATCGCCGCGGCTGATCACCTGCGTCAGGCGGCCTTTGCGGTACCGCAGCGTGACGGCGACGCCGTCGACTTTGGGCTGGACCCACACGTCGTGCCGGTTGCCCAGCCAGGCGGCGACGGCCACTTCGTCGGCGAGCTTTTCCAGGCCGGTATGGGCGACCGGATGGCGCAACGTGCCCCGCGCGCTGGCCAATGGCTGGTCAGCCACCGCCGTGGTCCGGGGGAAACACTGGCGCCAGTTGGCCAAACGCTGGCGGGCCTGGTCATAGAGCTCATCGCTGACGGGCGACTGGCCGAGGCGGTGGTAGCTGTCGTCCCACAATCGGATCTGTTCGGCCAGGGTGCCAACCTGAGTTTGCGCTTGTGGGGGGCAGTCTTCGGCCCATGTTCGACAGGCCAGGGTACAAAGTAAGAGAACAATCACCAGACGCATCATGAGCATCCTTGCTCGAAAAGGGTCCTCAGCCTAAATGATTCCCGCGGGCACAAAAAAGCCCCGACAGGGCGGGGCTTTTTACCGGGTATTTCCGCTTGCCGAAGTTACAGGCCGGCGGCGGTGCGCAGGTCGTTGGCGCGGTCGGTTTTTTCCCAGGTGAAGGTAGTGAAGGTGTCGTCGCCGACGGTTTTCTGCGCAGGCGTACGACCGAAGTGCCCGTAGGCTGCGGTTTCCTGGTACATCGGGTGCAGCAGGTCGAGCATGGTGGTGATTGCGTACGGGCGCAGGTCAAAGATCTCACGCACCAGCTTGACGATCTTGTCGTCGCTGATCTTGCCGGTGCCGAAGGTATTCAGCGAGATCGACGTAGGCTGGGCCACGCCGATCGCGTAGGAAACCTGAATCTCGCAGCGCTCTGCCAGGCCGGCGGCCACGATGTTCTTGGCCACATAACGACCGGCGTAGGCCGCCGAACGGTCAACCTTGGACGGGTCTTTACCCGAGAACGCGCCGCCGCCGTGACGGGCCATGCCGCCGTAGCTGTCGACGATGATCTTGCGACCGGTGAGGCCGCAGTCACCCACCGGGCCACCGATGATGAACTGGCCGGTCGGGTTGATGTGGAACTGGGTGTCTTTGCTCAGCAACTCGGCCGGCAGCACGTGTTTGACGATCAGCTCCATCACGCCTTCGCGCAGGTCGGCGTAGGAAACGTCCGGATTGTGCTGGGTCGACAGTACAACGGCGTCGATACCCACGACTTTGCCGCCTTCGTAACGGCAGGTCACCTGGGACTTGGCGTCCGGACGCAGCCACGGCAGCAGGCCGGTTTTGCGGGCTTCGGCCTGACGCTGCACCAACTGGTGCGAGAAGGTGATCGGTGCCGGCATCAGCACGTCGGTTTCGTTGCTGGCGTAGCCGAACATCAGGCCCTGGTCGCCGGCGCCCTGGTCTTCCGGCTTGGCGCGGTCCACACCCTGGTTGATGTCCGGGGACTGCTTGCCGATGATGTTCATCACGCCGCAGGTGGCGCCGTCGAAGCCGACGTCGGAGCTGTTGTAGCCAATGTCGGTGATCACGTCACGAACGATCTGCTCCAGGTCGACCCAGGCGGTGGTGGTCACTTCACCGGCGATGATTGCTACACCGGTTTTCACCAGCGTCTCGCACGCCACGCGGGCGAATTTGTCTTCAGCAATGATGGCGTCCAGCACCGCATCGGAAATCTGGTCGGCGATTTTGTCCGGATGCCCTTCAGACACGGACTCGGAGGTGAAAAGGGAGTATTCGCTCATCTCGATGATTTCCTGATATTTACCGATGGTGAGTGTCGCCAGCCGGTCGCTGAAAGTGGCGGACCTGGATCTGGAAACCATTACGTAAACCTACATAGAGGCTTTCCCCGGGAACGAGTCCCGCAGCGGTGGCCCAACGGGCCAGATCGTCCTGTTCAAAACCCAACCAGAGATCACCGCAGGCCTCCCTGGCCCAATTCTGGTTGTGGCTGCATAAATCCGTAACCAGCAGGCTACCGCCGGGGTGCAGCAACCCGGCCATTTGTTTGAGGGCGTCTGCCGGGGCGGCGAAATGGTGCAGGACCATGTTCAGCACCACGCAGTCGGCCTGCAAGGGCGTGTCGCTCAACGCATCAGCCAGTTGCAGGGTGACATTGCCCAGCGCCTCGCGCTCACACAGCTGGCGGGCCAGCTCCAGCATCGCCGGGCTGTTGTCCAGCGCCGTAACCTGCACAAAACGCCGCGCCAGGTCCGGCAGGAAACCGCCGTCGCCGGGGCCTACTTCCAGTGCGGTGGCCTTGTTACTGAAGCTTAACTTGTCGAGCAGCGCCAATACGCTTTCGCGGTACTGAGGCAGGCCGGCAATCAAGTCCTGCTGGGCGCGAAACTTTTCGGCCACCCGTGAGAAAAAATCCTGGCTGGCGGCTGCGCGTTGCCCGTGCACCTCGCTGATGCGTGTCTGCACGTCGCCGGGCAGGCTCAGGTTGTCGACTTCTTCGAGCAGGGCGCCGTGCAGTTTGCCGCCGAGCAACTCGGTGTGGGGCAGGGCGCGCCGGTAAAAAATGGCGTTGCCTTCGCGGCGGGTGGCCACCAGGTCGGCCTGAGCCAGTACCTTCAGATGGTGGCTCATGCCGGACTGACCGATGGCGAAGATCCGCGACAGCTCCAATACGCCAAACGAATCGTTGGCCAGCGCGCGCAGTACGTTCAGGCGCAACGGGTCACCGGCGGCCTTGCACAGGGCGGCCAGCTCATCGCTATCGTCGGGACGCAGGGAAGGCACGGTCAGGTTCATAAGGCCAGCAGTCTAGTGACGGGGTGGAGTCATCGCAAGGCCAATATCAAAAAGTTTTGATATTGAACGATAAGTGGCGGTTATAAGCAGCCGCTCTATCTTCTGGACGAGCGGGTGGCGCGGTTCTACAGGGCATTGGCGCGCCAACCACAGGAAAAACGGCCTCATGTGAGTATCGGTCATTGCCCACAGGCGGTGGCTGAGGGAAAATGCCGGTCCTTTTTTGCGTTTCTTTTAATCACTCACTATTCAGAATCCTCAGGAGAACAGCGATGCCCAGCCGTCGTGAGCGTGCCAACGCCATTCGTGCCCTCAGCATGGATGCCGTGCAAAAAGCCAACAGCGGCCATCCCGGTGCCCCGATGGGCATGGCGGATATCGCCGAGGTCCTTTGGCGTGATTACCTGAAGCACAACCCGAGCAATCCCTCCTTCGCCGACCGTGACCGCTTCGTGCTGTCCAACGGCCACGGTTCGATGCTGATCTATTCGCTGCTGCACCTGACCGGCTACGACGTCACCATTGACGACCTCAAGAGCTTCCGCCAGCTGCACAGCCGCACCCCGGGTCACCCGGAATTCGGCTACACCCCGGGCGTCGAGACCACTACCGGTCCCCTGGGCCAGGGCCTGGCCAACGCCGTGGGTTTTGCGCTGGCTGAAAAAGTCCTGGGCGCGCAGTTCAACCGTCCCGGCCATGACATCGTCGACCACCACACCTATGTGTTCCTGGGTGATGGCTGCATGATGGAAGGCATTTCCCATGAAGTCGCCTCCCTGGCCGGCACCCTGGGCCTGGGCAAGCTGATTGCCTTCTACGATGACAACGGCATCTCCATCGACGGCGAAGTCGAAGGCTGGTTCACCGATGACACCCCGAAGCGTTTTGAAGCCTACAACTGGCAGGTGATCCGCAACGTCGACGGCCACGATCCGGAAGAGATCAAGACCGCCATCGACACCGCGCGCAAGAGCGTGCAACCGACCCTGATCTGCTGCAAAACCACCATTGGTTTCGGCTCGCCGAACAAGCAGGGCAAGGAAGACTGCCACGGTGCGCCGCTGGGTGACGCGGAAATCGCCCTGACCCGCGAAGCGCTGAAGTGGAACTACGGCCCGTTCGAAATTCCGGCCGATATCGCCGCCGAATGGGACGCCAGGGAAAAAGGCCTGGCAGCTGAAGCCGAGTGGGACCAGCGTTTTGCCGCCTACTCCGCCGAATTCCCGGAATTGGCCAACGAACTGGTACGTCGTCTGGCCGGTGACCTGCCGGCCGACTTCTCGGAAAAAGCCTCGGCCTACATCGCCGAAGTTGCGGCCAAGGGCGAGACCATCGCCAGCCGTAAAGCCAGCCAGAACACCCTGAACGCCTTTGGTCCGCTGCTGCCCGAAATCCTCGGCGGCTCGGCCGACCTGGCCGGTTCCAACCTGACCCTGTGGAAAGGCTGCAAAGGCGTGTCGGCCGAAGACGCCAGCGGCAACTACATGTACTACGGCGTGCGCGAGTTCGGCATGAGCGCCATCATGAACGGCGTGTCCCTGCACGGCGGGCTGGTGCCTTACGGCGCGACCTTCCTGATGTTCATGGAATACGCGCGTAACGCTGTGCGCATGGCCGCGCTGATGAAAAAACGCGTGATCCATGTGTACACCCACGACTCCATCGGTCTGGGCGAAGACGGCCCGACGCACCAGCCGGTCGAGCAACTGACCAGCCTGCGGACCACGCCGAACCTGGATTGCTGGCGCCCGGCCGACGCGGTGGAATCTGCGGTGGCCTGGAAGCATGCCATCGAGCGCAAGGACGGCCCTTCGGCGCTGATCTTCTCGCGTCAGAACCTGCAGCATCAGGTGCGTACCGACGCACAGATCGCCGACATCAGCCGTGGTGGCTACGTGCTCAAGGACTGCATCGGTGAGCCAGAGCTGATCCTGATCTCCACCGGTTCCGAAGTGGGGCTGACTGTGCAGGCCTACGACAAGCTGACCGCGCAAGGCCGCAACGTACGTGTTGTGTCCATGCCGTGCACCAGCGTGTTCGAAGCCCAGGACGCTGGCTACAAGCAATCGGTATTGCCGTTGCAGGTCAGCGCGCGTATCGCCGTTGAAGCGGCACACGCCGACTACTGGTACAAGTACGTGGGCCTGGAAGGCCGCGTGATCGGCATGACCACCTACGGTGAGTCGGCGCCGGCGCCAGCGTTGTTCGAAGAGTTCGGTTTCACTCTGGAAAACATCCTGGGTCAGGCTGAAGAGCTGCTGGAAGACTAAGGCTGTAGATTGAGGTGGCTGTGCTGGCCTCTTCGCGAGCAAGCCCGCTCCCACACTTGAATGGGTTCACAGTTCCATTGTGTGAACCCGATCAAAATGTGGGAGCGGGCTTGCTCGCGAAGGCGGCGGCACATTCACCCCTTCACCCAAGTTGATCGAGAACCCCATGCCCCAACCGCGTCCCTACAAAGTTGCACTCAACGGCTACGGCCGTATTGGTCGTTGCGTCTTGCGTGCGCTGTTCGAGCGAGGGGCGGCAGCCGGGTTCGAGATTGTCGCGATCAACGATCTGGCCGACATGGCCAGCATCGAATACCTGACACGCTTTGACTCCACCCACGGCCGCTTTCCCGGCGAAGTGCGGGTTGAAGACGACTGTCTGCATATCAATGGCAACTGCGTGCAGGTATTGCGCAGTGCCACCCCCGAAGGCATCGACTGGAAGGCACTGGGTGTCGACCTGGTGCTGGAATGTTCCGGTGTCTATAACACCCGCGCCGACGGCCAGCGTTTTCTCGACGCCGGCGCGCCGCGTGTGCTGTTTTCCCAGCCGATGGCCAGCGAGGCGGATGTCGACGCCACCATCGTCTACGGCATTAACCAGGACTGCCTGACCGGCGCCGAGTTGCTGGTGTCCAACGCGTCCTGTACCACCAACTGCAGCGTGCCGCTGTTGCGCCTGCTGGACCGGTCGATTGGCATCGATTACGTGTCGATCACCACCATTCACTCGGCGATGAACGACCAGCCGGTGATCGATGCCTACCACCATGAAGACCTGCGTCGCACGCGCTCGGCGTTCCAGTCGGTGATCCCGGTGTCCACCGGCCTGGCCCGTGGCATCGAGCGATTGCTGCCGGAACTTGCCGGGCGAATCCAGGCCAAAGCCGTACGGGTGCCGACGGTAAACGTGTCTTGCCTGGACATCACCCTGCAGAGCATCAGCGACACCGATGCCGCGGAGGTCAATCGGATACTGCGCGACGCTGCCACCCGCGGCCCGCTCAAAGGCCTGCTGGCCTATACCGAGTTGCCCCACGCCAGTTGTGATTTCAACCACGACCCGCATTCGGCAATCGTCGACGCCAGCCAGACCCGCGTCTCCGGCCCTCGGCTGGTGAATATCCTGGCCTGGTTCGACAACGAATGGGGCTTTGCCAATCGCATGCTCGACGTTGCCCAGCACTACCTGCAAGTGGCCTCACCCCAACAACCTCAACAGTAATTCAGGAACTGCGACCCATGACCGTGTTGAAGATGACCGACCTCGATCTGCAAGGTAAGCGCGTACTGATTCGCGAAGACCTCAACGTCCCCGTCAAGGACGGTGTGGTCACCAGCGATGCGCGAATCCTGGCCTCGCTGCCGACCATCAAGCTGGCTCTGGAAAAAGGCGCGGCCGTGATGGTCTGCTCCCACCTGGGTCGCCCGACCGAAGGTGAGTTCTCGGCTGAAAACAGCCTCAAGCCGGTGGCGCAATACCTGAGCAAGGCCCTGGGCCGTGACGTGCCGCTGGTGGCTGACTACCTGGACGGTGTCGACGTTAAAGCCGGCGACATCGTGCTGTTCGAAAACGTGCGCTTCAACAAGGGCGAGAAAAAGAACAGCGACGAACTGGCCCGGCAATATGCGGCGCTGTGTGATGTGTTTGTGATGGACGCCTTCGGCACCGCTCACCGCGCAGAAGGGTCGACCCACGGCGTGGCCAAGTTCGCCAAGGTTGCCGCGGCTGGCCCGTTGCTGGCCGCTGAGCTGGACGCACTGGGCAAGGCGCTGGGCGCTCCGGCACAACCGATGGCCGCCATCGTCGCCGGCTCCAAAGTGTCCACCAAGCTGGACGTACTCAACAGCCTGAGCCAGATCTGCAACCAGTTGATCGTCGGCGGCGGCATTGCCAACACCTTCCTCGCCGCCGCTGGCCACCCGGTGGGCAAGTCGCTGTACGAACCGGACCTGCTGGATACCGCCCGCGCCATTGCTGCCAAGGTCAGCGTGCCGTTGCCGGTCGACGTGGTCGTTGCCAGGGAGTTCGCCGAAAGCGCCGAAGCCACCGTCAAACTCATCGCCGACGTGGCCGATGACGACATGATTCTGGATATCGGCCCGCAAACCGCGGCCAACTTCGCTGAACTGCTGAAGGCGTCCCGGACCATTCTGTGGAACGGCCCGGTCGGCGTGTTCGAGTTCGACCAGTTCGGCAACGGCACCAAAGTGCTGGCCAAGGCGATTGCCGAAAGCTCGGCATTCTCCATCGCCGGTGGCGGTGACACCCTGGCCGCCATCGATAAATATGGCGTTGCTGATCAGATCTCCTACATTTCTACCGGTGGCGGCGCGTTCCTCGAGTTCGTCGAGGGCAAAGTCCTGCCGGCCGTCGAAGTGCTGGAAACCCGGGCCAAGGGCTGAGGCCTGCCATGATCCGGAAAAGGAGCATTCCCATGATCAAGTCGTTGGCACTGGTGATCGCAGCGGGCCTGTTGGCCGGCTGCGGCAGCACGCCAAGCGTTGCGCCCGAGGCAGAAAAGCCTGGGGCTGCGCCGAAAAAAAGCTGCTACCAGGCCGACTGGCAAGCCGAAACCATGCCGGTGATCAACAAGCGCATCGGCAATGAACGGCTGGAACAATACGACGCCGCGCCCAACGGTCAGGAACAGGGTTGCCCATGACGGGTCTGATCAACTAACCGACAGCAGTGGCGGCCCTTGGGCCGTCGTTCGAGGAGTGGTAATGAAAGGCGTATTCGCCCTGGCAGCCCTGGCCTTGTTGGCCGGTTGCAGCAGCATGAACATGTTCAACAAGGCGCCAGAGCCGGCAGACAAATGGACCACCTGGACCTGCGACAGCAAAGCCGAGGTCAACTGGCGCTTTGCCAATGCAGCCCGTTCCGAAGTGGATGTGCGCCTTGGCGGTTCGGACCAGGTTTATCGCCTCAAGCAAGAGGTTGCCGCCTCGGGTGTTCTGTATAGCGACGGCCAATTGGCGTTTCATACCAAGGGTGAGGAAGGCCTGGTTTACTGGGTCGCCACCGATGATTTGATCGGAAGGGGCTGCAAATCCAACTGAATCCGACAGCTATAACGATTCAGCAGGCCAGGCTTAACCCCTTGATCTGCAATAACTTGAATAGCAGCCGCCGCTACGGCAGGCTTGCACGATTAACGACCCTCTACCGGGAGAGACAACACAATGGCACTTATCAGCATGCGTCAAATGCTGGACCACGCAGCCGAGTTCGGCTACGGCGTCCCAGCCTTTAACGTCAACAACCTCGAGCAGATGCGCGCCATCATGGAAGCCGCTGACAAGACCGACTCCCCCGTGATCGTCCAGGCTTCGGCCGGTGCCCGCAAATACGCCGGTGCGCCTTTCCTGCGTCACCTGATCCTCGCCGCCATCGAAGAATTCCCGCACATCCCGGTGTGCATGCACCAGGACCACGGCACCAGCCCTGACGTGTGCCAGCGCTCCATCCAACTGGGCTTCAGCTCGGTCATGATGGACGGCTCCCTCGGCGAAGACGGCAAGACCCCCACTGACTACGAGTACAACGTACGCGTCACCCAGCAAACCGTGGCCATGGCTCACGCCTGCGGTGTTTCGGTGGAAGGCGAGCTGGGTTGCCTGGGTTCGCTTGAAACCGGCATGGCCGGCGAAGAAGACGGCATCGGCGCCGAAGGCGTACTGGATCACAGCCAGATGCTGACCGACCCGGAAGAAGCCGCTGATTTCGTGAAAAAGACCCAGGTCGACGCCCTGGCCATCGCCATCGGCACCAGCCACGGCGCCTACAAGTTCACCAAGCCGCCGACCGGCGACGTATTGGCCATCGACCGCATCAAGGAAATCCACAAGCGCATCCCCAACACCCACCTGGTGATGCACGGTTCTTCCTCCGTGCCGCAGGAGTGGCTGGCGATCATCAACCAGTACGGCGGCGACATTAAAGAAACCTACGGCGTGCCGGTTGAAGAAATTGTCGAAGGCATCAAGCACGGCGTGCGCAAGGTCAACATCGACACCGACCTGCGCCTGGCCTCCACCGGCGCAATGCGTCGCCTGATGGCCACCAACCCGAGCGAGTTCGACCCGCGTAAGTTCTTCGGCGCCACCGTGACCGCGATGCGCGATGTATGTATCGCTCGCTATGAAGCCTTTGGTACGGCGGGTAATGCTTCGAAGATCAAACCGATTTCGTTGGAAGCAATGTATCAGCGGTATTTGAAGGGTGAGTTGAACGCCAAGGTGAACTAGGCCTTAGGTGTCTAG